>CAXXTN010000007.1:0-194313 GCA_963666175.2 Candidatus Poribacteria bacterium | reverse complement strand
TCTTTTGTTCGGAGTTGTCCATTTGTGCTACCAATGTTAAAAGAGGCAGCGTCTGTTCCACCCAGTGTGTATGTCAAATCATCACCATCAGGATCGGTAGCAGAGACTGCATTCCCAATGTTTACACCAGAACCTGTATTCTCAGCAACAGACCGGGTCGTGCTTGCACTGGCAAACACAGGCGATCGGTTCTCGTCTACATCCGTAACATTGATTGTCACGGTGATGCTATCTGATAGTTTTCCATCGGATGCGGTTACTGTTACAGAATAGGTGCGTTTGGTTTCATAGTCTAACGCGCCTTTTGTGCGGAGTTGTCCATTTGTGCTACCAATGTTAAAAGAGGCAGCGTCTGTTCCACCCAATGTATATGTCAAATCATCACCATCAGGATCGGTAGCAGAGACTGCATTCCCAATGTTTACACCAGAACCTGTATTCTCAGCAACAGACCGGGTCGTGCTTGCACTGGCAAACACAGGCGATCGGTTCTCATCTACATCCGTAACATTGATTGTCACGGTGATGCTATCTGATAGTTTTCCATCGGATGCGGTTACTGTTACAGAATAGGTGCGTTTGGTTTCATAGTCTAACGCGTCTTTTGTTCGGAGTTGTCCATTTGTGCTACCAATGTTAAAAGAGGCAGCGTCTGTTCCACCCAATGTATATGTCAAATCATCGTTATCAGGATCGGTAGCGGTGATGGCACTGCCAATATTTGTATTCGCTGCGGTGTTTTCTGCGATAGTGTGCGTTACGCTCTCACCCGAAAATACAGGGGTTTCGTTGACATCCATGACGTTGATAGTCACCACAATGCTATCTGTGCCGCTACCATCATTGACAATAACTGACACCTCATAGACTTTTTTCACCTCATAGTTTAACGCTGTGTTGGTTTTCAGTTGTCCTGTGTTGAGGTTAATACTGAACGCTGACGCATCGTCTCCACTCATAGCATAAGCAAGTGTGTTTCGATCCGCATCGGTCGCAGCAATAGGATCACCAATATCGGTGCCTGTTGCTGTGTTTTCTGCAACTGAACGGGTGGTGGTTTCACCATCTGTGAAAATGGGTGGATTGTTAGAGGGCGTTTCGTCAAGATCTATGATGTTTATAGCTACTGTAATTGTATCCGAAAGACTTCCATCGGAGACAACAATTGTCACCGAATAAGTCTGTTTGGTTTCAAAGTCCAAACTGTCCTTCGTTTTCAACTGCCCGGTTTTGCTATCAATACTAAACACAGCAGCATCCGTGCCACCAAGTGTGTATGTAAGAGTTGCACCGTCATCCGGATCTGTCGCAATAACAGCTGCCCCGATGTTCGTGTTCAACGTTGTGTTTTCTGCGATAGAACGGGTCGCACTTTCACCTGAAAATGATGGGGATTCATTCACATCCAAAACGTTGATAGTAACACTAATGCTATCACTACCACCTTGTCCATCAGAAACAGTGAGCGTTACTGAATAAGATGACTTTGTTTCGTGATTAAGGACTGCTTTCGTTTTCAGTTGTCCCGATGTGCTGACAATATCAAATGACGCAGCATCAGTGCCAGTCAGTCCATAAGTCAAGCTATCGTCATCGTCATCCGTTGCAGCGATGGCAGCACCAATATTTGTATCTGCCGCCGTATTTTCCGCTACAGTCCGAGTGGTGCTGTCAGATGTGAAGATAGGGGCATTGTTCGCGGGTGTTTCATCTATGTTTGTAATATTTATTGTGACGCTGATGGTATCACTCCCGCCCTGTCCGTCAGAAACTGCCAAGACCACAGAATAGGAAGTTTTTGTCTCGTAGTCTAAGGAAGCACTCGTTCGCAATTGACCAGAACTACTATCAAGACTGAAGGAGGAGGCATCTGTGCCACCCAGTGTGTATGTGAGCGTATCCCCGTTCACATCTGTAGCTGAAACTGCTGAACCGATGTCCACACCAGAACCTGTGTTTTCTGCAATAGAACGACTTGTGCTAACACCCTCAGTGAACTCAGGCACACTGTTTGTCGGGGTTTCATCTACATTCGTAATGTTTATTGTGACCGATATAGAATCACTACCACCATTGCCATCGGAAACAGATACCGTGACGGCGTAGCTATTCTTCGTCTCATAATCTAAAGCAGAACTCGTTCGCAATTGTCCGGATGTGCTATCAATACTGAACGCCGCAGCATCCGTGCCACCTAAACTATAAGATAACGTATCACCATCATCCACATCCGTTGCTGAGACAGGTGTGCCTATATCTACACTGGAACCGGTATTCTCCGCAATAGAACGGATGGCACTACTCCCATCGCTAAATATAGGATTGTTGTTTGGAATATCTTCGTTTACATTCGTGATGTTAATGGTGACGCTAATACTATCAGAACCACCATTGTCATCAGAGACGGTGATTGTGACGGAATAGGAGTTCTTGACTTCAAAGTCAAGTGCTGCACTCGTTCGCAATTGTCCATTTGTGCTATCTATGGTGAAGGCAGCGGAATCAGTTCCACCGAGTGTGTATGTTAACGTGTCGCCATCCGCATCGGTCGCACTCACAGAATTGCCTATGTTGACACCAGAAGCTGTATTTTCAGCAACAGACCGGGTCGTGCTATTACCTTCTGTAAACTCTGGAGAACGATTTAGCGGGGTTTCCTCCTCCTCATCTACAACAACAGAGGATGCCTCATCAATATCTGTTTCCTCCTCCTCATCTACAACGACAGAGGGTGCCTCATCAAAATCTGTGATGTTTATCGTCACATCAATACTATCTGTCAAACTACCATCGGAAACCGTTATTATTACCGAATAAGATGTTTGGGTTTCATAGTCAAATGGCTTCTTCGTTTTCAGTTGTCCTGATGTGCTGTCAATGCTAAACGCATCTGCATTTGTCCCACCGAGTGTATAGGTGAGTGTATCATTATTTACATCAGTCGCAGACATTGGAGTGCCAATCTCTGTGCCTGCCTCCGTGTTTTCTGCTATGGAACGTGTAGCGGTAGCACCATCTGTGAACACAGGAGCAACGTTGATTTGTTCAAAGATTTGCAAAGGCACATCATTAGCATTTATAAATACATAACCTGCATGGTTTGCTGGAAGGTTCGACATTGTGCCGATGTCCGCAGTGACAAAATCATACGTGTTAGGCGCACGTATGATTGTCAGTGGATCACTTTCAATACTTCCTTGCATGAGTGTAATGGTATTTGTGCCACCTAAAATGCCTCCATTTTCCACATTTATCGGCAATTTCATCTGAAAAGGCGCACCACTTGGAACAACAACTCTGATACGATTTGTGCCGACCTTTTCAAGCATCACATTGATTGGTAATGGTTCAACAGTGTTTCCACTCAAATTAAGGGTTGTTAGCGATGATAAAGATGCAAATATACCACTAGGGAGATTGCTGAGTTGGTTGTTGCTGAGGTCAACCGTTGTAAGTGAGAGTAAACCTGCAAAGTCGTCTGCTGCAAGTGATGTTAAAGAGACACCACTTAAATCCAAATGGATTATCTGTGCGAGGTGAACATCGCTTACATTTCGACAATCCGTAATGTCTGGAATTGCTGCCACAATCGCATCACTCACCTGTTTGGTCCGGTTGCAGGCGTTGGATCTAGCAAGGATATATCCGAAATGTTTGTCAGGTAGTGCCGGTAACGCACTTATAGTGGGTATGCCTATTGCGGTGAAGTTTTCACTGGTCAGGCTACCTTTAGAGATTGTGACCATCATATTACCGATTGTGAGGCTAACATCAAATGGTGCACCTGTGAGGATAACAGCTCGGAATTGTCCTGTTCCAACTTGTTGCAATGATACCGTAAGCGGCATCGGGTCAAAGAGGTTACCGCCTAAACGGAGTGATGTCAACGTTGTTAAGCTGTCAAATATACCAATGGGGAGATGGCTAAGCATGTTACCGTATAAATTAAGACTTGAAAGAGCTATGAGACCAGAAAAATCACCTGTTTTGAGTTCTGTAATACCCGAACCCCGCAGATTAAGACTTGTGATGGATGCAAGGTGCGTTGCGGTAATGTCATCAGCAGAATCCACACCTGACACAGCATCAACAATAGCATCGCGCACTGCGGGTGTTCTATCACTCACAGAAAGGATTGTTGAAACAAATGTGGTTTCTGATACATCTATAACGCTAATGACGACGGTAATAGTATCTGTAAGATCACCATCAGAAACAGTGACAATCACTGTGTAGATACGTTTTGTTTCATAGTCGAGGTTCGCTTTTGTGAGCAACTGTCCGGTATCGGTGTTAATACTAAACGATGACGCGTCTATTCCACCCAACGTGTAAGTGAGCGTATTCATGTCTGTAGCGGATATTGGACTCCCGATGTTGGTATCTGATCCGGTATTCTCTGCGATTGATCGGATGGTGATACTACCATCGGTAAAGACAGGCGCAACGTTTTGTGCGGGTGTTTCTGGTTCATCATCTATTTCAGAATCTAGCGTTGTTGTGCTTACTTCACTGATAACTTCAAGAGGTAATCCTGTGCCTTTGTTAAGGGTATACCCGTAGTGATTTGCCGGGAGGCTTGGTAACGTTCCGATAGTTGCAGTAACTGCTGCTGTTGTGTCGGCAGTGCGGGATACGAAAATAGCATTACTCTCTATACTGCCTTTCGTGATTGTAAGTGAAGTCGCACTATTTGCCAGACTGCCGTTGGTTACCGAAATTGGCACTATGATGTCAAACGGTGCACCTGCAGGAACGACTGCCTTGAGTTGTCCATCGGATACTTTCTCAAGAGAAACAGATATTGGCATCGGATCAACAGTGTTTCCCCCTAACCGTAACGTAGTCAATGCAGTCAAACCTTCAAATACACCGTCAGGCAGGGTGTTCAACTCATTCCCGTAGAGATTGAGGTTTGTCAGTCCGGTCATCCCAGAAAAATCACCTGTCTTAAGCTCAGTGATACCTGCATTCCGTAGATTGAGACTTGTGATTGCAGCAAGATGAGTTTCAGTTACATCAACTGCAGCATCTACACCTGAAATCGCACCAACGATGGCATCCCGAACCTCTGGTGTCCGGTCAGATATAGGGAGGACGTCGGCATGTGTCATCCCGAACGTGAGAACCGATGAAAGTAAAAGAACCATAAACACTGTCTTCATAATTAATCCTTGCAGAGACATTAGACTATACACTTTCTAATAGAGAATATCCGAGACGCAATGAATTGCGCGACTACGAACGCGTGGCTCTATAATGGTAAATTATCATTTAGAAACAATATTAGGTGGTACTCACTTCAAAATTAGCATTTTACGCACCGAACTATACTCACCGGCAGTCAACTTATAGAAATAAACACCACCAGCGACCAATTCACCGTTGTCATTCCTTCCATCCCAATGAATTGCCCGAGGACGTGTGGCATAGTATCCTGCCGGTTGCTGTGCTAAAATAATTTCTCGCACGACAACGCCACGTATGTCATAGATACTCAAAGACACATCTGCAGGTTTAGCAAGATGATACGGTATCCACGTCTCCGGATTAAAGGGATTGGGAAAGTTGGACAACAAGGTAGTTTGATCAGGTATTGGATCAGAAACAGGAGTTGCAGGGGCTGCAGACGCATCAATCACCGTCAACGGAAGATCGGCAGATTTCACGAATTCGAAACCTAAATAAGCGACCTCAGACGGTTTCCTTGGTAATTTAGAAATATCCACAGTAACTGCACCAGTTGTACCAGAGGTACGCGTGACGGTGAACGTACTACTTTCCACACTCCCCACATCTATAGTGGCACGCGTTGAATCCCCATTGATACTGCCATTCGAAACACTCAATTGGAACTCCGCTTCAAAGGGGGCACCAGAGGGCACTTTCACTTTAAACTGTCCATCTGTAACCTTCTCCAACGAGGCTGTTATCGGTAATGGGTTAACTTTTTTAGAACGTATATCAAGACCAAACAAAACACTGAGACCTTTAAAAAGGTTATCAGGGATTGAACTTAACTGATTATCAAACATTTCAATGAATATTAATTTTGTATTAGATTCGAATATATCTCCAGGTATGCTTGTAAAATCATTATCATACAGATGAATACGTTCCAAATTCGTTAAGTCACTAAAAATGTCACTCGTTAATGTAGTTATATCGTTGTAACCAAGTTCAAGTTTAACAAGTGCTGTAAGACCCTCAAATGTATCATCAGGGAACGTCGTGAAATTGTTATGTGTTAAACGTAAATCAGTCAAACTTGTAAGTTCATCAAAAATATCATTTGGTAGTGAAGAAAGATGGCTTCCACTTAAGCTGAGAGTCCTCAGTTTCGTCAGTTCATCAAACATATTTGATGTTAACTGAAGTGTAATACTTTGTGATCCTACTTGGAGCACTTCAAGTTTTGTCAGATTATCAAACAGTCCATCGGGAAATGAACTGATGTTGTTGGCCCACAGAGAAAGTCTTTCCAATGAAGTGAGATCGTCAAAAATTCCAGCCGGTAAAGACGTTAGGCTGTTTCTATCCATCAAAAGCTCCTCAAGACCCGTAAGTCCAGCAAAATCTCCAGTTTTCAAAGACGTGAGTCTATAAACAGCCAAATCCATATATGTTATCTTTTGAAGGTGCTCAGTTGTAATATCATCTGCAGATTCCACAATCGCTCTTTTAACAATTTCATCTATCACTGCTTGCGTGCGAGTTGATATCAGGTTTACATTTTCAACATTTATCGTGACAGTGATCATATCTGTACCACTCTCACCATCTAAGACAGTGACCGTTACCGTATAGCTCGTTTTCATGTCATAATCCAAGGCTGCACTCGTTTGTAACTGTCCGCTAGTACTAACAATACTGAACGAGGCTGCATCCGTACCGCTAAGGGTGTATGTCAACGTGTCCCCATCCGTATCAGTAGCTGAAACGGGGACACCGATATTTTCACCAGAGGAGGTGTTTTCGGGAACAGAGCGAGTCGTGCTGTCACCCTCCGTAAATACAGGCGCATTGTTTACCCCGCCTTGTTCGGCTATTTCAGGGTGAACGTTGGTGATATTGATCGTGACAACTATAGAATCCGACCCACCATTGCCATCGTGAACGGAGATTGTGACAGAATAGGAGTCTTTTTGCTCATAATCCAGGGCGGCAACAGTTTTGAGTTGTCCTGTAGTACTAACAAGTGAAAACGACGCTGCATTAGTACCGCTGATCGTATAGGTAAGCGTATCGTTATCCGCATCTGTCGCTACAATAGGCGTGCCAATACTTGTTCCTAAAGCCGTGTTCTCGGCTATACTACGCGTAGTCGTTTCGCCATCGGTGAACACGGGCGGGTTATTCTCTGTCGTGTCATCGGTGACATTGATAGTCACATTTATGCTATCGTCAAGTTCACCATCTGATGCCATGACAGTGACGGAGTATGAGTTCGTATCCTCATAATCAAGAGATGATTTCGTCTTCAGTTGGCCTGACGTACTTACAATTGAGAAAGAATTCGCATCATCTCCACTGAGTGTGTAGGTCAAGTCATCCCCATCGGGATCGGTGGCAGTGATTACATTTCCGATATTCGTATTTGCTGGCGTATTCTCAGCAACAGATAGCGTCACACTATCATCCGCAAACACAGGTGCACGGTTCTCATCTACATTCGTAACATTCACTGTCACAATAATCACATCTGTATTGTCTCCATCAGTAACCCACACAGAAAAAGCGTAACTGTTTTTCGTCTCGTAATCCAATAAATCCTTTGTTTTCAACTGTCCAGTACCAGTATGAATGCTGAGCGAATTTGAATCATCACCAGTCATGTAATAGGTAAGTGTATCACCATCCTCATCTGTTGCAGCGATTGGGGTACCTATGTTGGTATCGGTCTCAACCTCTTCTTCAACAGAACGAGATGTGCTACTGCCATCGGTGAACTTAGGAGGATCGTTAACATCTGAGATATTGATTGAAACGGTAATACTATCGCTACCTCCGTTCCCATCCGAGACAGAAATGGTAACAGAATATGAGTCTTTGTTCTCATAATTTAATGCAGCCTTCGTTTTCAGCTGCCCTGATGAACTAACGATGTTAAACGCAGACGCGTCTGTTCCATCCAATGTATATGTCAAATCATCGTTATCAGGATCGGTAGCGGAGACCGTATTCCCAATGTTTACACCAGAACCTGTATTCTCAGCAACAGACCGGGTCGTGCTTGCACTGGCAAACACAGGCGATCGGTTCTCGTCTACATCCGTAACATTGATTGTCACGGTGATGCTATCTGATAGCTTTCCATCGGATGCGGTTACTGTTACAGAATAGGTGCGTTTGGTTTCGTAGTTTAACGCGTCTTTTGTTCGGAGTTGTCCATTTGTGCTATTGATTTCAAACGATGCCGCGTCCGTGCCCCCGAGGGTGTATGTCAAGTCATCGTTATCAGGATCGGTAGCAGAGACTGCATTCCCAATGTTTACACCAGAACCTGTATTCTCAGCAACAGACCGGGTTGTGTTTGCACTGGCAAACACAGGTGCGTTGTTTTCATCTACATCCGTAACATTGATTGTCACGGTGATGCTATCTGATAGTTTTCCATCGGATGCGGTTACTGTTACAGAATAGGTGCGTTTGGTTTCATAGTCTAACGCGCCTTTTGTGCGGAGTTGTCCATTTGTGCTATTGATTTCAAACGATGCCGCGTCCGTGCCCCCGAGGGTGTAGATAAGTGAATCATTGTCTGCATCCGACGCAGAGACTGGGGCGCCGATATTCACACCAGAACCTGTATTCTCAGCAACAGACCGGGTCGTGCTTGCACTGGCAAACACAGGCGATCGGTTCTCATCTACATCCGTAACATTGATTGTCACGGTGATGCTATCTGATAGTTTTCCATCGGATGCGGTTACTGTTACAGAATAGGTGCGTTTGGTTTCATAGTCTAACGCGTCTTTTGTTCGGAGTTGTCCATTTGTGCTACCAATGTTAAAAGAGGCAGCGTCTGTTCCACCCAATGTATATGTCAAATCATCGCCATCTGGGTCTGTTGCAGTGATAACAGTGCCGATATTCGTATTCGCAGCCGTGTTTTCTTCGATGGTGTGGGTTACGGTATCTTCCTCAAATACGGGGGCTTCGTTGACATCCGTGACGTTGATCGTCACCCCAATACTATCCGTGCTGCTACCATCATTGACAATAACTGACACCTCATAGACTTTTTTCACCTCATAGTTTAACACTGCGTTGGTTTTCAGTTGTCCTGTGATGAGGTCAATACTGAACGCTGATGCATCGTCTCCACTCATAGCATAAGCAAGTGTGTTTCGATCCGCATCGGTCGCAGCAATAGGATCACCAATATCGGCGCCTGTTGCTGTGTTTTCTGCTACTGTGCGGGTGGTGGTTTCACCATCTGTGAAAACGGGTGGATTGTTAGAGGGCGTTTCGTCAAGATCTATGATGTTTATAGCTACTGTAATCCTATCCGAAAGACTTCCATCGGAGACAACAATTGTCACCGAATAAGTCTGTTTGGTTTCAAAGTCCAAACTGTCCTTCGTTTTCAACTGCCCGGTTTTGCTATCAATACTAAACACAGCAGCATCCGTGCCATCAAGTGTGTATGTAAGAGTTGTGTTGACATCTGGATCGGTAGCAACAACAGCTGCCCCGATGTTCGTGTTCAACGTTGTGTTTTCTGCGATAGAACGGGTCGCACTTTCTCCTGAAAATGAGGGGGATTCATTCACATCCAAAACGTTGATAGTGACCCCAATGCTATCACTACCACCTTGTCCATCTGACACGGTGACAGTTACTGAATAGGAGTCTTTAGCTTCGTGATTGAGGACTGCTTTCGTTTTCAGTTGTCCCGATGTGCTGACAATATCAAATGACGCAGCATCAGTGCCAGTCAGTCCATAAGTAAGCGTATTGTTATCCGAATCGGTTGCGGTGATAGTACTACCGATATTTGTGTCAGATGTTGTGTTTTCGGGTGTAGATAACGTTGTGATATTGTCTGAATCAAACACAGGAAGATTGTTAATAGGTGACTCGTCAACATCTGTAACGTTAATAGTGACACGAATACTATCACTCGCTCCTTTTTCATCAGAAACTGTCAAGATCACAGAATAGGAAGTTTTTGTCTCATAGTCTAAGGAAGCACTCGTTCGCAATTGACCAGAACTACTATCAAGACTGAAAGAGGAGGCATCTGTGCCACCCAGTGTGTATGTGAGCGTATCCCCGTCCGCATCTGTAGCTGAAACTGCTGAACCGATGTCCACACCAGAACCTGTGTTTTCTGCAATAGAACGACTTGTGCTAACACCCTCAGTGAACTCAGGCGCACTGTTTGTCGGGGTTTCATCTATATTCGTAATGTTTATTGTGACCAATATAGAATCACTACCACCATTGCCATCGGAAACAGATACCGTGACGGCGTAGCTATTCTTCGTCTCATAATCTAAAGCAGAACTCGTTCGCAATTGTCCGGATGTGCTATCAATACTGAACGCCGCAGCATCCGTGCCACCTAAACTATAAGATAACGTATCACCATCATCCACATCCGTTGCTGAGACAGGTGTGCCTATATCCACACCGGAACCGGTATTCTCTGCAATAGAACGGCTCGTGCTATCACCATCAGAAAATACAGGATCCGTGTTATCTGGTGCTTCATCTAAATCTGTTACAGATATAGTAACCGAAATTAAATCTTTCCCATCATTTCCGTCCGAGACAAAGATTGTGACGGAATAAGAGTCCTTCTTTTCAAAATCGAGGGCAGCTTCCGTGCGTAATTGTCCGGAACTGCTATCAATGCTAAACGAAGATCCATCAGTTCCACCAAGTGTGTAGGTCAGGGTATCGTCATCTGCGTCTGTTGCACTGACAGCATTACCGATGTCTGTACCAGAAACCGTGTTTTCAGGGATAGATCGGGTGGTAGTGGTTCCTTCTGTAAACTCTGGGGCATGATTTTGCAGCGTATCATCTTGTACAACGACCGTGTCATCTTCTTCTACGTCATCTTCTCCTACAACGTCAGTCTCTACCTCGTCTATATCTGTGATGTTAATTGTCACGTCAATCGTATCTGTCAAATTACCATCGGATACTGTTATCGTCACCGTATAGGATGTTCTGAACTCATAGTCAAGTGCCTCTTTAGTGCTCAGTTGTCCGGTAGTGCTATCAATGTCAAAACTTATTGAATCAGGACCACTCAAAGTATAGGTGAGTGTATCATTATTTACATCAGTCGCAGATATTGGAGTGCCAATCTCTGTGCCTGCCTCCGTGTTTTCTGCTATGGAACGTGTAGCGGTAGCACCATCTGTGAACACAGGAGCAACGTTGATTTGTTCAAAGATTTGCAAAGGCACATCATTAGCATTTATAAATACATAACCTGCATGGTTTGCTGGAAGGTTCGGCATTGTGCCGATGTCCGCAGTGACAAAATCATACGTGTTAGGCACACGTATGATTGTCAGTGGATCACTTTCAATACTTCCTTGCATGAGTGTAATGGTATTTGTGAAACCTAAAATGCCTCCAATTTCCACATTTATCGGCAATTTCATCTGAAAAGGCGCACCGCTTGGAACAACAACTTTGATACGATTTGTGTCGACCTTTTCAAGCATCACATTGATTGGCAATGGTTCAACAGTGTTTCCACTCAAATTAAGGGTTGTTAGCGATGATAAAGATGCAAATATACCACTAGGGAGATTGCTGAGTTGGTTGTTGCTCAAATTGAGCGTTGTGAGGTTCAACATACCTGCAAAGTCGCGCGAGTTCAGTGAGGCAATTGACATACCACTCAGGTCAAGAATTGTGATAGCGGCGAGTTGCACTTCGGTCACATTACGACAATCGTTTATGGTCGGGAGTGCCGCGGTGATCGCATCTGACACTTGTTGTGTGCGGTTACATACATCGGATCTGGCGAGGATATATCCGAAATGGTTGCCTGGTAACGATGGCAACGCACCGATAGCCACCGATGCATCTAAAAAAAAGGGCTGAGTGTCAATTCCACCTTGAGGATGGCTGAGGAGGTCATCATTAAGAGTTATTAGACTGGTGCTTTTCACGCTACCTTGTGGAATCGTAACCATTATATTCGTATTCGTAATCGGAACAACAACATCAAACGGTGCACCTGTGAGGATAACTACTCGGTATGTCCACAAGGATTCCTGTTCTAATGAAACGGTTATCGGCAGTGGGTCAAACAGGTTGCCGCCTAAACGAAGTGATACAAGAGATGTCAATCCATCAAAAATGCTATGCGGTAGTCTGCTCAACATATTGCCATATAAATTAAGGCTGGTAAGTGCTGTGAGTCCACCGAAATCACCTGATTTGAGTTCTGTAATACCAGCACCGCGTAGATTGAGGCTTGTGATTGTTGATAGATGTGTTGCGGTTATAGCATCTGACGAATCCACACCGGATACGGCTGCTACAATTGCATTCTGAACTTGCATTGTGCGTTCACTCACTGGAAGCATGGTTGAAACAGTTGGGGTGTCTGCAATATCTATGACATTGATGATGACGGTAATTGTGTCTGTGAGTGCACCATCAGAAACGGTGACAACCAATGTATAGACACGTTTTGTCTCATAGTCAAGGCTTGCTTTTGTGAACAACTGTCCTGTATCACTGTTTATACTGAACGATGTTGCGTCTATTCCACCCAACGTGTAAGTGAGCGTCTCGGTGTCTGTAGCGGATATTGGACTCCCGATGTTGATGTCTGATCCGGTGTTCTCTGCGATTGATCGGATGGTGATACTACCATCGGTAAAGACAGGCGCAACGTTTTCAGATGGGGTGTCCTCTGTCTCCATTGGAGGGGACACCTCCGTTGTTGGAGGGGTTGGTAATGCCGATGCTACTTCAATTGGTAGATTATTAGATGCTGTTAGAGTATAACCGAAGTGGTTTCTTGGTAGACTTGGTAACGTTCCAATATTTGTAGTAACGGCACCCGTTGCACCTACTGTTCGGTTGACATTGAAAGGACTACTTTCTGTGTCACCTTTTGTCACGGTGAACGTGGTTGTGTCGGCACTGATGCTGCCGTTTGTGACAGTGATCGGCACTACGATGTCAAACGGTGCACCTGCAGGAACGACTGCCCTGAATTGTCCATCTTCGACTTTTTCAAGCAACACAGTAAGGGGTAGGGGAGTAACTGTGTTCTTACCTAAACGGAGCGTTGTCAAGGCAGTCAGTCCTTTAAAAATGTTATCGGGTAGACTGCTGAGTTGATTATCATAAAGATTAAGGTTCGTCAGCACTGTCAGACCGGAAAAGTCGCCTGATTTTAGTTCGGTTATTCCTTGATTACGTAAGTTCAGCGCGGTGATGGTAGCAAGATGTGCTTCGGTTACGCCTAATGCGTTGTCTACATCTGATATGGCTGCCACAATAGCATCCCTAACTTCTGACGTGCGGTCTACTACAGGGGTTATGTCTCCATAGGATGTCGCTGCAACCATAAACACAATTGCTATAATAATAGATTGGATACATTTCCGATTTATAGAACATGTTTTCACAATATTCTCCTTTGCTAAGTCAGGTGTTAACTGATGAACATAATAGTATTCGGGAATCGGAGTTCCCTCCTACAAATAATTGGTCAGTCGGTAGGGGCGATCTCCGAATCCCGACCTACAATGTCCGAATCGACACTCCACTAAGCACTATTTTCTTGAAGCTTTTATACTATTTTGCGAGGTTTTCTAACCTCGCCGATGCAGAGTGTTCAAGTAATTTCAAAATCTACCATCACACTATTTCACAATTAACATACTACGGAGTGCTCTATAATCGTCTGCGGTCAACATATAGAAATACACGCCACTTGCGACTTTTTCACCAACAGCATTCCGTCCATCCCAATGAATTGCACGTGACTGTGTTGCATAGTATCCTGCAGGTTGCTGTCCTAACGTAATCTCTCGCACAACAACACCACGTATGTTATAAATCCTCAAAGACACGTCTGCAGGTTTAGCAAGCTGATAAGGTATCCACGTCTCCGGATTAAATGGATTAGGAAAGTTGGAGAACAGCGCAGTGGAATTTGGGATTACGTCGGAATCTACAATTGGACCAGCCGGGACAGCTGCAATCACAGTCAATGGCAAACCCGTTGAGGGTTTAACAAGTGCAATTCCACTAAGTTTGCTAGACGCAATGTTCGGTAAAGAGCCGATATTTGCTGTAACTGCACCTGTAGTTCCTGCGGTGCGTGTTACAGTGACGCTTTCGCTTTCAACCGAACCTTTAGTAACCCTGATAGTAGTCACATTATCATTCAGGCTACCGTTCGTTACGTTAACTGGTATATCAACGTCCTTCGGTGCGCCGACAGGGATTTTCACCTTCACTCCATTGCCATCTAATTCAAGCGACACCGTTATTGTTAGTGGATTGGTATTACTATATTTAGCACCAAATGTTATCAATGATGTAAGTCCATCAAACAAACCATCTGGTAGACTTGTCAAGTTGTTAGCATATAAGTAAATATCCTCAAGAGAAGACAGTCCTTCAAAAATATTGGATGGCAAACTCGTCAAGCTGATATTGCTTATATCTAAATCCGTTAACGAGGTTAATCCTTCAAAAATATCGGATGGTAAACTCGTCAAGTTGTTACCGCTTATATCTAAATCCGTTAACGAGGTTAATCCTTCAAAAATATCGGATGGTAAACTCGTCAGGTCACAAAGTTCAATATTCAGGGACATAAGAGAAGTTAGATCTTCAAACAAGTTCTCGTCTAAACTTGACAATGGATTATCACTTAAATTCAAAGTCTCTAATGCTGTCAACCCATCAAAAATTGCTGAGTCTATTGACAACTCATTATCGTTTAGATGAAGTGTTTCCAAGGTGGATAAACCATTAAAAGCATCATCTGAAATACTTGATATTTCATTAAAGGATATGTAGATAGCGGTGGCTGATGACAAGCCTTTAAACACATCATTCGGTAGGCTTGTCAAAATATTACGATTCAAATAAACAGACTCAACAGACGATAATCCATCAAAATCACCTTCCTTCAATGAGGAGATCCGCTTATCATTCCAATTCAACACAGTAATTTGTGCAAGTTTCTCAGGTGTTATCGAGTCAGCACTTTCCACATTTGCTGCATTTATAAGTAATTCTTTCACTTTTGAAGTGCGATTCACAAGCAAGGTGTCTTCAACAACGTTCGTGATGTTGATTGTAACATCAATTGAGGCATTACCACCTTCGTTTGCAGCTATAGCATTTACGGTGACCATATAAGATTTCTTTTCCTCATAGTCAAGAGAGGCACTCGTTTGTAACTGACCAGATGTACTGACGATTGCAAAGGATGATGAATCTGTACCTGTAAGTGTATAAGTCAATGTATCTGCATCTACATCCGTTGCAACAACAGCAGTTCCGATATTTGAACCAGCACTCGTATTCTCAGGGACTGTGCGGGTTGTACTTGTGCCCTCTGTGAAAGTTGGGGGGTTGTTAACAGTTATATCAGTAACATTTATAGTAACACTGATACTATCCGTACCACCTTCCCCATCAGCAACAGAAACAATTATTGAATAAGAGGTTTTTGTTTCAAAGTCTAATGCACTCTTTGTTTTCAACTGACCGCTTGTACTGACAATTGAAAACGAGGCTGCATCTGTTCCACTCAACGTATAGGTAAGTGTATCGTCATTTGCATCTGTCGCTGCAATCGGTGTACCTATTGTGACATCCGCAGCGGTATTTTCGGCAATTAGTCGCGTTGTGCTTGCCCCATCAGAGAATACAGGTGCGTCGTTGTTAGCATCCTGTGGTATGATCACGACTGCTGACTCCAAGCCATTCACGAACATATAGCCATCATGATCCTCTGGGATACTTGGAAATTCACCTGTGTTTACCGTAACTGGTGCTGTTGTACCGGTAGTCCGTGTCACACCTACAGTGCTGCTATTCACTGAGCCCGCTGAAACAGTAATACTCGTCACATCTCCATTCAAGGTGCCGTTTACAACCGTGATAGGAATACTTACATCAAACGGCGCACCGATAGGAATAGTTACCTTCACACCCGTACCATCCTTTACCAATATCACGGGTATTAAAAAATAGCCAATATCACCTACAGGACCATTACCAGTAAGATCAAATGTATCCAGCATTGAAAGACCTTCAAATATTCCATTAGGCAGACTATTATTCAATCCAATGTGACTCAGTTCTAAATAACTCAGTGAGGATAAGCCGTCAAATATATCTGCAGGAAGACTTGACAGATTGGCATTATTATAAAGCTCAAGAGACTCGAGTTTTGACAAGCCATCGAATACATCTGATGATAGACTTGTCAGGTCGTTACTTGATAATTCAATGTATCTGAGATTTGACAAACCATCAAATATTCCATCAGGTAGACTTGTCAGTTCATTGCTCCCTAAAAATAAGTCTCTTAGTCCTGAAAGTCCATCAAAATCATCTTCCTTTAACGTTGTTAAATCTGTGCCGCGAACCCTCAAAGACGAAATGCCTGCAAGATCAGATGCTGTTATTTCAGATTCACTCTTATCAAACTTCCTAATAATTTCCTTTGCAACTTCGGTAGTACGGTCCACAAGCAAGGGGTTTTCAATGGAAACAACGGGCGGAACAACCGGATCAGTTTCTGGTGGATTCACTCTTATTGTGAGTCGAAGAGTATCTGTACCACCATTCCCATCACTCGCAACCACGTTCACAGAATATGAATTCTTTGTATCATAATCCATTGCTATTTTCGTCGTTATCTGACCAGTTCCTTCATTAATCGAGAATGAATCCTTATCTGTACCATCAAGTGACCAAGTTATATTATCGCCATCCTCATCAGTAGCCAAGAAACGGGAACTGACATTGGAATTGGCAGCCTTTCCATCATCCACACTTGTACTCCGTTGAGAGCCTTGCGAGATAACGGGTGGATCATTGACATCTGTTATATTGACAGTTACTATAATGCGATCAGTATGTACACCTGGTGATTCAGGATCACTGTCCCACACGATGACAAATATTCTATAGGAAGTCACTGATTCATAATTCAGTGGCAATTTCGTCTTTAGTTGACCGGTATCTTCGTCTATGCTGAAGGAATCTGGTGGCTTAATTAAACCTGGATATATTTCTCTCTTCGTATATGTCAATTTCGTGTTGTCGGCATCTGTTGCCGTGACAGGTGCGCCCACGTTAACATTGGCAGCCGTATTCTCCGGAATTGACCTCGTTGTAGAGTCTCCCTCGGTAAAAGATGGACGAGCGGTGTTGATATTCCTCACATTAACCGTAACAATGATCGTGTCACTGCCGTCGTTACCGTCAGTCACTTTAACGGTGAATGTGTAAGAATGCCAAGTTTCGTAACCTATAGGAGAATTTGTTTTGATCTGTCCATTGTTGTCAATTGTGAACCAAGCTGTAATATTATCTATAGATACATTAGTACCAGCACTGCCAGTTCCCTTTGCCCCGTCTGTTACGATTGAATAAGTCAACGTATCTGAATCGGCATCTGTGGCAGAGACTGGACTACCAACCTTTGATTTTCTATTCAAACCCTCATCAACAGAACGTGTAGTTGTTTCGCCGTCGTCGAATACAGGAGGGTTGTTTGCATCCTCATCAAGGACATTGATCGTGACAGAGATCGTATCAGTACCACCTTCACCGTCATAAACGGTAACCGTCACTGAATATGAACTCTTCGTATCATAGACCAGTGCCGCACTCGTTTTCAGCTGACCTGTTGTACTAACAATCGTGAACGAATTGGCACCAGTACCGCTCAACGTGTATGTCAGTGTATCTGAAGAATCTGAATCCGTTGCGGTGATAGCACTACCGATATTTGTCCCTGAAGTCGTTCCCTCCAGAATTGACCGCGTTGTAGAAGGACCATCGTCAAATACAGGTGCATTGTTTACTCCACCTTGTTCGGATATTTCTGGGTGAACGTTTGTAATATTGATTGTAACGGTAATAGTATCTGAACCACCTCGGCTATCGTTGACACTGATTATAAGAGAATAAGATGACTTAGTCTCATAATTAAGCGGGGCTACTGTTTTCAGCTGCCCTGTGGTGCTCACGAGTGAGAAAGACGCTGCATCCGTGCCACCGATACTATATGTCAGTGTATCGTTATTGGCATCGGTCGCTGCAACAGGCGAGCCGATATTTGTACCCGAATCCGTATTTTCAGCGATAGAACGAGTTGTACTAGAGCCTTCGCTAAACTCTGGAAAGTGATTTTCTGTCGTATCATCCGTTATGTTGATTGTGACGTTGATACTATCAGTACCACCTTTGGCATCTGCTACAGAGACAGTTACAGAATAGGAGTCTTTGGTCTCAAAGTCTAATGACACCTTTGTTTGTAGCTGCCCACTGGTGCTTGCTATGTCAAATGATGATGCATCTGTTCCACCAAGTGTATAGGTGAGCGTGTCATTATCCGCATCGGTCGCTGAGATAGGACTGCCAATGTTTGTGCCCGAATCCGTATTTTCAGCGATAGAACGTGTCGTGCTTTGGCCTTCAGTGAATACCGGTGGTCGGTTTTCATCTACATCTGTGACGCTAATTGTTACCGTGATGGAATCCGTAAGTTTTCCATCAGAAGCAGTAACGGTCACAGAATATGAGTCTTTATTCTCATAATTTAATGCAGCCTTCGTTTTCAGCTGCCCTGATGAACTAACGATGTTAAACGCAGACGCGTCAGTGCCATCCAATGTATATGTCAAATCATCACCATCAGGATCGGTAGCGGAGACTGCATTCCCAATGTTTACACCAGAACCTGTATTCTCAGCAACAGACCGGGTCGTGCTTGCACTGGCAAACACAGGCGATCGGTTCTCGTCTACATCCGTAACATTGATTGTCACGGTGATGCTATCTGATAGTTTTCCATCGGATGCGGTTACTGTTACAGAATAGGTGCGTTTGGTTTCATAGTCTAACGCGTCTTTTGTTCGGAGTTGTCCATTTGTACTATTGATTTCAAACGATGCCGCGTCTGTTCCACCCAGTGTGTATGTCAAGTCATCGTTATCAGGATCGGTAGCAGAGACTGCATTCCCAATGTTTACACCAGAACCTGTATTCTCAGCAACAGACCGGGTTGTGTTTGCACTGGCAAACACAGGTGCGTTGTTTTCATCTACATCCGTAACATTGATTGTCACGGTGATGCTATCTGATAGTTTTCCATCGGATGCGGTTACTGTTACAGAATAGGTGCGTTTGGTTTCATAGTCTAACGCGCCTTTTGTTCGGAGTTGTCCATTTGTGCTATTGATTTCAAACGATGCCGCGTCCGTGCCCCCAAGTGTGTAGGTAAGTGAATCATTGTCTGCATCCGACGCAGAGACTGGGGCGCCGATATCCACACCAGAGCCTGTATTTTCTGCAATAGATCGGGTTGTGGCACTACCATCTTCAAAGATAGGCGCACGATTCTCGTCTACGTCTGTGATATTGATCGTTACTTTGAGCGAATCCTCTAACTCGTCATCGGATGCTATGATAAGTACTCTGTAGACTTGTTTAGTTTCAAAATCCAAAGCTGATTTTGTTTTCAGTTGTCCGGAGTTTTCATCAATATCAAATGACTCTGCATCATCTCCATCAAGCGTGTATGCCAATTCATCGCCATCTGGGTCTGTCGCAGTGATAACAGTGCCGATATTCGTATTCACAGCCGTGTTTTCTTCGATGGTGTGGGTTACGGTATCTTCCTCAAATACGGGGGCTTCGTTGACATCCATGACGTTGATCGTCACGCCAATACTATCTGTGCTGCTACCATCATTGACGGTAACTGACACCTCATAGACTTTTTTGACCTCATAATTTAACACTGCGTTGGTTTTCAGTTGTCCTGTGATGAGGTTAATACTGAACGCTGACGCATCGTCTCCACTCATAGCATAAGCAAGTGTGTTTCGATCCGCATCGGTCGCAGCAATAGGATCACCAATATCGGTGCCTGTTGCTGTGTTTTCTGCTACTGTGCGGGTGGTGGTTTCACCATCTGTGAAAACGGGTGGATTGTTAGAGGGCGTTTCGTCAAGATCTATGATGTTTATAGTGACTGTAATCCTATCCGAAAGACTTCCATCGGAGACAACAATTGTCACCGAATAAGTCTGTTTGGTTTCAAAGTCCAAACTGTCCTTCGTTTTCAACTGCCCGGTTTTGCTATCAATACTAAACACAGCAGCATCCGTGCCATCAAGTGTGTATGTAAGAGTTGTGTTGACATCTGGATCGGTAGCAACAACAGCTGCCCCGATGTTCGTGTTCAATGCTGTGTTTTCTGCGATAGAACGGGTCGTTCTTTCTCCTGAAAATGAGGGGGATTCATTCACATCCAAAACGTTGATAGTGACCCCAATGCTATCACTACCACCTTGTCCATCTGACACAGTGAGCGTTACTGAATAGGAGTCTTTAGCTTCGTGATTGAGGACTGCTTTCGTTTTCAGTTGTCCCGATGTGCTGACAATATCAAATGACGCAGCATCAGTGCCGACCAGTCCATAAGTAAGCGTATTGTTATCCGAATCGGTTGCGGTGATAGCACTACCGATATTTGTGTCAGATGTTGTGTTTTCGGGTGTAGATAACGTTGTGATATTGTCTGAATCAAACACAGGAGGATTGTTAATAGGTGACTCGTCAACATCTGTAACGTTAATAGTGACACGAATACTATCACTCGCTCCATTTTCATCAGAAACTGTCAAGATCACAGAATAGGAAGTTTTTGTCTCATAGTCTAAGGCTACACTCGTTCGCAATTGACCAGAACTACTATCAAGACTGAAGGAGGAGGCATCTGTGCCACCCAGTGTGTATGTGAGCGTATCCCCGTTCACATCTGTAGCTGAAACTGCTGAACCGATGTCCACACCAGAACCTGTGTTTTCCGCAATAGAACGACTTGTGCTAACACCCTCAGTGAACTCAGGCGCACTGTTTGTCGGGGTTTCATCTATATTCGTAATGTTTATTGTGACCGATATAGAATCACTACCACCATTGCCATCGGAAACAGATACCGTGACGGCGTAGCTATTCTTCGTCTCATAATCTAAAGCAGAACTCGTTCGCAATTGTCCGGATGTGCTATCAATACTGAACGCCGCAGCATCCGTGCCGCTAAGGTTATAAGTGAGCGTATCATTATCTACATCTGTTGCAGACACAGCATTACCGATATCCACACCGGAACCAGTATTCTCCGCAATAGAACGGCTCGTGCTATCACCATCAGAAAATACAGGATCCGTGTTATCTGGTGCTTCATCTAAATCTGTTACAGATATAGTAACCGAAATTAAATCTTTCCCATCATTTCCGTCCGAGACAAAGATTGTGATGGAATAAGAGTCCTTCTTTTCAAAATCGAGGGCAGCTTCCGTGCGTAATTGTCCGGAACTGCTATCAATGCTAAACGAAGATCCATCAGTTCCACCAAGTGTGTAGGTCAGGGTATCGCCATCTGCGTCTGTTGCACTGACAGCATTACCGATGTCAGTACCAGAAACTGTGTTTTCAGGGATAGATCGGGTGGTAGTGGTTCCTTCTGTAAACTCTGGGGCATGATTTTGCGGCGTATCATCTTGTACAACGACCGTGTCATCTTCTTCTACGTCATCTTCTCCTACAACGTCAGTCTCTACCTCGTCTATATCTGTGATGTTAATTGTCACGTCAATCGTATCTGTCAAACTACCATCGGATACTGTTATCGTCACCGTATAGGATGTTCTGATCTCATAGTCAAGTGCCTCTTTAGTGTTCAGTTGTCCAGTAGTGCTATCAATGTCAAACCTTATTGAATCAGGACCACTCAAAGTATAGGTGAGTGTATCATTGTTTGCATCTGTTGCTGTAACTGGCTGGCCAATAGTTGTACTTGGTTCGGAATTCTCTGCGATTGAACGAGTCGTTACCGCGCCTGCAGTGAATATTGGTGCGACATTGATTGCATCAAATATTTTCAAGGGGATATCATTAGTTTTGGTAAGCAGATAACCGGTATGATTGATCGGTAGACTCGGCATTGTGCCAAAATCCACTGTGACAACATTAAAACTGTTAGGTCTACGAGTGATTGTCATTAGCTGGCTTTGATAACCGTTTTTGGATATTATGGCAGTATTCATCCCACCTGTAATGCCTCCATTCATCACATTAATCGGCAACATCATCTCAAATGGCGCACCACTCGGGACAATCACTTTGATTTGATTTGTGCCAACCTTTTCAAGCATCACACTGATTGGCAATGGTTCAACAGTGTTTCCACTCAAATTAAGGGTTGTTAGCGATGATAAAGATGCAAATGTACCATCAGGGAGATTGCTGAGTTGGTTATCACTCAAATTAAGCGTTGTGAGTGAAAGCATGCCATCAAAATCGCCTGCTGCGAGTGATGTTATAGATGCACCGCTTAAATCCAGAGTGGTTATCTGTGCAAGGTGGACATCGCTAACATTTTGGCAATCGGTGATACCTGTGAGAGCAGCAACAATACCATTTCTCACTGCTAACGTGCGATTACACGCCTTTGATTTTGCAAGGGTATATCCGTAATGATTAGATGGCAGTGTAGGCAGTGTGTCAATGCTGGGGATACTACTTGACATAAAGGTAGCACTTTCTATACTACCTTTAGATATTGTGATAGTGCTGCCGTTAATGGATAAATTGGCATTAAAAGGTGCCGCTGTCGGTATCACTGCTTTGAACTGTCCAGGACTAACCTGCTGCACAGACACTATTAAAGGTAGAGGATCAACAACGTTTCCACCTAAACGGAGTGTCGTCAACGACGTAAGTCCAGCAAAAATGCCATCTGGTAAACTACTCAGCATATTGCCGTAAAGATTGAGGTCAGTGAGTGCGGTTAGGTCTGAAAAATCACCAGATTTTAGATGTGTAATACCCGCATTCCGCAGATTGAGCGATGTAATTGTAGCAAGGTTAGTTGCTGTTATATTTTCTGCTGTGCTGATGCTCGGTACAGCGGAAACAATTGCATCACGGACTGCTGGTGTGCGGTTACTTACAGACAGTGTTATCGGAGTCAAAGTCGTTTCCGCAACATCTATAACGTTAATAATGACAGAGATTGTGGCAGTGAGACTCCCATCCGAAACAGTGATTGTGACTGTATATATTCTTTTCGTTTCATAGTCTAACGCTGATTTTGTTTTCAGTTGTCCCGAACTGCTATCAATGCTAAATGATGCCATATCGGTGCCGCTCAACGTATAAGTAAGTGTATCCTCATCTGTATCCGTTGCCCCCACTGCTGTGCCGATATCGACATCCGCGACCGTATTCTCTGCAATAGATCGTATTGTGATAGTCCCATCAGTAAATATCGGTGCGGCGTTTGGTGTGGGGCTATCGTCTGTTTCTGGTGTGCTTGGCGTTTCTTCTACGGGAGGAGGGTCTTCTAACTCCGAAATAACTTCCAGCGGTAAAGTATCAGATGTGGATAACACATAACCGTAATGGTTTGCGGGTAGACTCGGTAATGTGCCGATATTGGTGGTAACGGCAGCCGTTGTGGCTGCGGTGCGGGTTATTGTAAGAGTGCTGCTTTCGGTGCTACCTGTGGCAATTGTAATACTCGTGGTGTTATCACTGATACTGCCATTCGTAGCACTAATCGGTAAAACAACATCAAAAGGGGCACCTGTCAATACTACCGCTTTGAACTGTCCATCTCCGACTTTTTCAAGCGACACAGTAATCGGCATAGGATCAACGGTGTTACCCCCTAAACGTAGGGTCGTCAAGGCAGTCAAACCTTCAAAAATGCCATCCGGCAGGCTGCTGAGTTCGTTGTTATACAGATTGAGACTCGTCAGTCCGGTCAGTCCAGAAAAATCGCCTGATTGCAGGGTGGTAATGCTTTTACCGCGCAGGTTCAGGGAAGTGATGGTAGCAAGATGTGCTTCGGTTACGTCTGCCGCGTTATCTACATCTGATATGGCTGCGACAATTGTATCCCGCACTACTGGTGTCCGATCAACAACTGCTGTTATATCAGCATAACTCCCTGTCCCCAAGAGTGTTAACAGACATGCTAACATTAGAAAAACTATTTGTTTCTTCAACATATTATCACTTTCCTCTTGTAAAAACGTGAGATTATTATAAATATATGTCAATATAATATATTATGTATTTAATTTATAATTTAGTCAACTATTTATAATTACAAAATAATTGTTTTCTCTTGACTCTCTTGTTTCGTAGGTGGGATAGAGTTTTAGAACTTTATTCAAGATGATTTCTTGAATAAAAAGCAAATTTGTATTACTATAGAATTATGAATAATATCTTAAAAAATCTAATATCACTTTGCCATGAACGGCACAAGAATCCACTTCGGCAACGTAGGACAGAGGTAATGCCTGCGACGTACAACAGAGGTTATCCGCATCAACACACAGTCTATTGTGCGCGGAATTATCCTGTGCTGCTTTATGATATTGAAGATGCTGGTATTTCGTTTATGCCGATAGGACGCGCTCCGGGAGAAGATCAAGGTCCGAGTTTTTTTGGTGGAGAGCGTTTTTATGAACGTCAAGGGATAGAAAACTGGGCGATGGAACGGTGGGATAAGTCGTGGGGAATTAACGTTTACACTGGTGTTTCCTCTGGACACAGTGGTGCAAACTGGCATGATCTCGTATTCCCTTATGAGGGAATTTGTGCTGCACCCGATGCTATTCTTCGCTGTATAGAAGCACTTGTTAGTTTCGTTGAGAATCCGTTCTTGGTGCTAACAAAGTCTGGGGGTTTACGTTTTTCTTGTAGGGTAAAGGATTATCTCCACCCAAATACGGATGAGGCAATACATTATGTACAAAAAGGCACACCTACATCGGAAAAACCGGATGAACGCATCGTTTTTCTTAAAATCTTCGGGAAAGAAGGGTATAGCTGCTGGGATGCACGCTATGAGATATTGCTTGGAAACTTATTAGACCTACCTGTTACTATCAAAGAGGTTCTGTTCGCACCTATCAAGTCACTCCGCTCTGAACTTCACGAACCTGTTTCAACGGGAACAGATAGACCGAAGATTCAACAGAATGCTACTCCTTTATCTCTCGGCTCGTATCTGCTTAACATCGCAAAGCAAGCATTTTTAAAACGTGGTTTTACCTATCTCCGAAAAGATAACAATGCACACCTTTGGAGCAAAAACATTGACAAAGTCAATGATGGGCATGTTGCATTATGGGAAAACGAACACACTGTCTGGATATGTGCATCCAAAGATGGCTTTGGTATACCAACAACTGCTACGCGGATGACGGATGTCTGGGACGATACGGGACTCCTGCCACAAATACCTGCTACGGGTCTACCTATTAGTGATGAGATGTTAGCTGCGCGAGAAGGAAAACTGAGTCCTTTAGCGATAAAACGTACTTCCCCGATACTACAGAAGTCTGAACCAATCCAAACAGTAGAAAATACTACAGAACAAATCATTGACCAACTGCAACAAGTTTTTGATCAAAATGCCCGCGTTATCGCGCTGATGACTGAAAACGATGAAGAAAAAAACGCTGCTTTAGAATTGGATCTCCTCACTAATTACACAACTTGCATAAATCTGCCAAGTAACAAATTGGCGGTAGCGACAGAACAACGATATCAGAAGAATTTACAATCAGTCGTTCGCTGGAAACCTCATAAGCATCTGTGGGAAAAGGTGAAAGACAACCCCATTGATGAACGCATGGCAACCCCATTCCAACATGGGAATATGTGTGAAGACGCTGATCGGTGTGATAGTCTTGAGGAAAGGGGTGGAAACGCGAGTGAAAGTATCTGCCCGCAGTGTCCTGTTCATACAGAATGTCAGGATCACGGTTATTTATCGCAATACCACACATTACAACATGCACAAACACAAATATCGTCTATACCGCAACTCTTTTTTAATCCACAATACGCTGAAATTGCCAGAAAAATGCTCAAACGGGTGGATAATACAGAACGGTTATGTATCATAAATGGAATACGTTCTTTTAAATTATTCCCTGAGTGTGAACTTTCAAGAAAACAGATAGAGGAATGGACTATGAACTGGCAGGGAGATGTTTTAGGCGATTTTGCAACAGTCTTATTGAATGTCTTAGAAATCAAATCTACATCGCAGCACGATGCTGTGAATAGGATTCGGACGGTAATCCAATTGTTTGAATGGCAGGAAGAAACGCTTGTTGAGCAGATGTGTCAGGTCAATGTTGATGGAAAAGTGGTGAAGCAAGGATACGTTGATCCCGAAACCGGTCAAGAATTGGCACATTTTACTGTTGTGTTTGATAGTGGACGCTCAGCCTATATCCCTTTAAATAAACAAGCCGATGCGCAACTTGTAAAGATGGAACACGCTACATTCCAACTTGAATCGTTCAATCCTAATGAAAACATAAAGATACCGATGTCCTTGACACAAGCCATTGAGTTGGGCATTTTGAACACAGCAACCGTTAAAAACATAGAAGACTTTCCGTCAGTTTGTCATAATCAGAATTGGACATATTGGCATCAACTCAAACGTTTTTATGCGCACTATTCGACAGCTAATAATCCACCGATGGAATGGGATGGAGAAATACTAAAGTTCCGGGTACCACCCGAGCTGCACCAAGATGTGAAACGTCTATTGTTAATATCTTCTACTAACTTAGATAAACATCTTACACAAGTATTTCCTGAAGAGGAAGTACAAATCGTCCGCATAAAACCCACACCGTGGATATCGGGGAACAGTGTTTTTCAAATTCGGACAGGCACGTTTCCTCGAAACATGCTGTTAGGCACGGACAATAATTGGCAATATATCGGTATGTCTAAACTTGGACTACATTTATTTCTTTCGATTCTGACAGAAATTGAAAAAACACCGAGTGTAAAGCATGCAATTATTACACATAGCACATTAATCAGCCACATAAGAGGTGCTGTCCAAAAAGAAAATGTCTGTCTCGTAACACACTTTGAGGAACTGAACGGACTAAAAGATGGTTTTGAGGCAGCAGATGTCATCTGGGGTGTCAGCACACCATCAGTAGGGGCACGGGCTGTCTGGTCACGAGCACATATTCTGTTTGGCAATGACACACATCCGTTGCGTTATGAAAGAGATCTAGAAACAGGATACTACGAAGACAAACGCGTACAGAGTGTTTATGAAGAAGAGGTAATAAGAATATTCACTCAGATTTTCGGTTACGCGGGATTGGATCGTTTTAAGGACAAGAAGATCGTTTTAATTTCAAGTTTAGAACTACCGAACATCACGAACAGACCAGAAGTGCTATTTTTTGACTGGGAAGATTTTGAGATTGCTGGTGGGATAGATAGGCTTGCAGAGACGATACTTACACGCCAGCGATATGAAACTGAACGTGAAAATATTACTACCGAAACAAGCAAAGAAGAAGTGCAACGTATCTTGGGATGCTCTGTCCGTCAGGCATACCGTTTCCTTCAAAAGATCAGAGGCAGGACGCTTCTACGCTCACCATATCGTGATGAGATACTCTCTTTGCTTGCTGATGGTGAGAAGAAAACAGCTGAATTAGTTGATGCCTTTGATGGGATGCCTCAGGCGATAAACTATGCACTTTCGCGGCTTGTTGATAAAGGGGAAATTGTCCGGGTCAAACGGGGAGTGTATACGCTTCCAAAATCTTAGAATACCACAAGCAAAATCCATATTGAATTCCTTTGTTTTGGAAACTACAACCTGTAGCAAAGTCGATTACGGAGCCTATACTGCCGACACCTTCACTGGATACATCATCAATGCCTGAGGCACCATACAGACAAAGGCCTATACATGAGCCTCCGCCGAGGAGTGCGCTAAGCATTAATGTATCTGTCCGCTTGTTATTGGGGTACAGAGGCATAGGACACAGACGATTTGACATACTCACCGAGCTAAAGCATCGGGGTCATGACACCGAAGATTGATAATAGCTGAGGTTCTCCAGTTGTCACGTCATATATAAGAACAAAGAACCCACGCCTTTATGCTTGGGAGTATGTCAGCATTGCTGAATCATTCGTAATCCCATTCTTGATCCGTAACGACAAATCCATTCCTATGAAGAATACCGATGGTATATGTATCAACTGTTATAGTACTACCATCTACTTTGTTATCAATAACAGCAGACGCGTGTATTCTCTTTGCCAACACAGTCTTAGTCTCTATAAGGTTTGCGTCATTGTCATATGATTTATACTCACATGGTTCTACATATTCCGATGGAAAGTACGGCAAACGAAATACACGGTATGATTTATCTTTGCTTAAACGCTCTGTATGGACTTTTTCTCGTTTTTCAAACACCCCATTATTAACTACATTGGTATATTCAGAATAACTAAGGTCAAAGTTGATGGGTATAGGTGTAAGACTAATGCCCCATATGCTGTTATTAGTTCGTCCTTCAGTCTCTACTTCAAATACAATATCTTTGACTGTGTAGTCATTATTCTTTAGATATGGAAATCGGGATATATAGCATACGTAATAAGTATTACTTGCTGGTGGTGGTGTCACGTTGTTTTGATTGTTATCATTTTGTCCTGGCGTGTTATTATCTTGTTGTTGGTTGTTATCATTATCTTGTTGTTGGTTGTTATCATCATCTTGTTCAGTATCAGGTGTTGTTATTTGATCTTCAATGATGACAATAACTTTGTCATCAGTTATATCTGTGTTGGGTATCATATTTTCAACAACATCAATTATATCGTCTGCTATATCTTCTCTTGTTTCATGATCTGTTTTGTCAAGAATGTCGTCTACAATTTGGCCTACAACATCATCTTCAACAGATTGAGGAGATATTATCTCTTCAACAACGGCTTGCATAAATTCTGTTGGTTCTGAGATGACTACGTGAGTTTCATCAAAACCATCCCAAAATATAAGTGTTAGTCCTGTTTCTGTTTCATTAGGTTTGCGGCATATCATATTGAATCCGTAATCAATTCGATCACAAACATATCCAGCTTCTTTAAGTGCTTCAACAAACGAATCTTGTTGAGTGTGTTTGCTTTTGATAGCATCAAATTTGAAAGTGCGTGTATACGGTATATCGCAGCCCATAATAATTATTAAGATTAACAATATAGTTAACAATATAGATGTGGTTAGTGTTAGTATTAGATTTCTCATGATATTCCTTTAATGTTGAATGTGTTTTTTATTTTTTAATTATAGGTATCTTTTTTACTGGGTTTTCCCATGAACCTGCTGTGCGGGTGACAGTGAAAGTATTACTTTCAGTGCTACCCTTTGTGATAGTAAGCGCAGTCTCCCCACCACTGATGCTGCCGTTTGCCACACTGAAAGGAGATACGATGTCAAACGACGCACCTGCGGGGGCAACTGCCCTGAATTGTCCATCTCCAACTTTCTCAAGGGACACAGTAAAGGGGAGGGGAGTAACTGTGTTCCCACCTAATCGGAGTATTGTCAAGGCAGTAAGTCCTTCATAAATACCGTCTGGAAGACTACTCAACTCGTTGTTATACAGATTGAGGTTCGTAAGTGAAATGAGACCAGAAAAGTCGTCTGACTGGAGCACAGTGATACCTTTACCACGTAAATCAAGTGCGGTAATGGTAGCAAGCTGCGCTGCCATAACATCGGTTGAAGTATTCGTATTCGGTATTGCATTAACGATCGCATCTCTAACTTGCCCTGTGTAGGATGCTACGGACGTTAGACTTACACTTCCTGCTGTGCCAAATATTGTTAAGGTAAATACTAGAATGATTAATACAGATAATCGATTACTCAAAATTTGTAATAAAGAGTTGTCATATTATTTTATAATAACATTTAATTTTATAATAGTCAACTATTGTTTTAATTTCAATAGTTTTTATTAAATATATTCAAAGTTGTGTTTGGGATTTATTTTGGAGATCGTTACTACATTGCGTTCATTCTGACAAGGGTGCATATTAAACCCGCCTAATGGCGTTGTATATGCACGATTCTAATGCACTAAAACCGACTTTTTCAGATTTACCAGAGATTTCAATCCAAACTAGATGACGCATGTCCAGTCGGTGAAATCCCAAAATCCGTGAAAATGACGATGAATACTGATGAAAATCGCAATTATCAGCATAGGACTTGTCAATAACAAATATAGTGGAAAGTACCGGACACCGGTGCTGCGTCCGATACTTTCCATTATGAGATATTTGAAAATCAGGTATCATAAAAATTATATTAACATAAAAATCACGTCCGCAAGCCCAGTGTGTAAAGATTTTGCACAAACTGCTCATTCTCCATTGTAGGGCGGGGTCTCTGTGCCCCGCCGCAACTGATTAAATAAGAGATTGCGGGAACAGGACCTATATGTGTTGTCAACATAAGGAAATATTGTTAATATGAACCATACTCTTCAGTCCCGTAGGGACGATATGTTTATAGAAAAAGAGTTCTCATGCCTTTTTAGTCCCTAATGAAGATTGATTTATTAAACGGGTAATTATAATCACGCCAAAACTGGTAGTAGGAGCACTTTGTAAGCGCGATTGTCAAACCCGTAGGCGCGCTTTGTAAGCGCGCTGGACTTTGATCTCAAATTACCCAATTTATTTCTTAATCTTCATACGGGACTAAAGAACGTTATCGCCATGCAAATATATCCTTAAATTGACGCCTATGGTGTATAGAAAAATGTGCCCCATAGGCGTCAATTTAAGGATTATTTATCTGTGAAGGATTTTGGAAGTCTATTTTTATCATACACACCTTTCGCACCGCTGGCGCTGATATGTGATCTATAAAAGCCTCGGAGAGGCGACAGGTGTATAGCACGTAATATCAACACAGACATAAGCCCCAGCGGGGCGACAGGTGTATAGCACGTAATATCAACACAGACATAAGCCCCAGCGGGGCGACAGGTGTATAAAATGCACAAACTTTACTCGCTAAATTGATGCCTATGGGGCGTCAATTTAAGGATATATTTACTTGTGAAGGATTTTGGAAGTCTCTTATTATCATACACACCTTTCGCCCCGCTGGTGCTTGGTTTCTTGTGGCGGACATTTTCTACACACCTTTCGCACCGCTGGTGCTGATATGTGATCTATAAAAGCCTCGGAGAGGCGACAGGTGTATAGCACGTAATATCAACACAGACATAAGCCCCAGCGGGGCGACAGGTGTATAAAATGCACAAACTTTACTCACTAAATTGACGCCTATGGTGTATAGAAAAATGTGCCCTGACCAATGCAAGCACCAGCGGGGCGAAATGTGTATAGCACAAACGATCTACAGCCCCAGCGGGGCGGAATGTGTATAGAAAAATGTGCCCCCACCAATGCAAGCCCCAGCGGGGCGACAGGTGTATCATAAGCACAAACTTTACTCACTAAATTGATGCCTATGGGGCGTGGTTTCCACGCCCGAACCGTTTCTATTCCAAATTGGTACGATTGAGAATGGCTGTCAGTAATCAGCAGTCGGCTGTCAGTTGAACGTGTCTCTGATGGCTGATGGCTGAATGCTATACCCGTTCCTATTCCAAACTGGTTCGATTAGAAGGTTGATGGTCAGGCAAGTGGTAAATCAATAATTGAAAGTTTCTATTCCAAACTGGTTCGATTGAGAATAGTTGTCAGCGTTCAGTAGTCAGTAGTATGTGTTTCTGATAACTGATGACTGATAACTGATTTCTGAAGGCTATTCCCGTTTCTATTCCAAATTGGTTCGATTAGAAGTTCATTGACACCCCCAACGCTGAATTTACAGAATTGAGTTTCTATTCCAAACTGGTTCGATTAGAAGAAGCACTTGCCCCACACCGCCAACGTGAAATATACTTTGGTTTCTATTCCAAACTGGTTCGATTAGAAGAATAAAACTGAACCTTTGGCATGGTATAAACATTTTGGTTTCTATTCCAAACTGGTTCGATTAGAAGTGAATAATCAGGAACGTAGCGTAGTTTTGAAGTCTTGTTTCTATTCCAAACTGGTTCGATTAGAAGTACAAATCTTTGTGTTTGTATGCTGATTTCATAGCAGTTTCTATTCCAAACTGGTTCGATTAGAAGTGAATGCTGATGACTCTACCACCAAGCGTAGTATGTTTCTATTCCAAACTGGTTCGATTAGAAGTGTTGCACGTGAACTTCAAGTGCAGTATCCCTCACGCGAGTTTCTATTCCAAACTGGTTCGATTAGAAGTGAAGACGATCAAGAAATGATTTTATGGGATTTAGCGTTTCTATTCCAAACTGGTTCGATTAGAAGTGTTTCTACCAATCCCTTATCAATGACTATTACTTCAGTTTCTATTCCAAATTGGTTCGATTAGAAGGTTCAACCCATTTGAACCCATCCGCACCATTCGTGCCAGTTTCTATTCCAAATTGGTTCGATTAGAAGTTTTGAGAAACAAGACGATCCCAAGCGCGGTAGAGTCGTTTCTATTCCAAATTGGTTCGATTAGAAGGGGAAATGCAGGAAGTAGTAGACTCAGCAATCGCAGCGTTTCTATTCCAAATTGGTTCGATTAGAAGAGACAATGCTGATGCTTTTGATACTACATCACTAATATCGTTTCTATTCCAAATTGGTTCGATTAGAAGTGAGCGAGATGAAACATGCGGGGATCACCAAATACAGTTTCTATTCCAAATTGGTTCGATTAGAAGAAATATATGGAGTGGGGACAACAGCTGGCAAACAGCACGTTTCTATTCCAAATTGGTTCGATTAGAAGGGAAATAACGCCAACCCTAACAGGTGCGGCAGAAGTTTCTATTCCAAATTGGTTCGATTAGAAGTTCCTGAATTCCCGCCGCCAGCGAACCGACTCCCTGGTTTCTATTCCAAATTGGTTCGATTAGAAGCGTTGGAGTGCAAGGGCATCCAGTGCGTCAATTATAGGTTTCTATTCCAAATTGGTTCGATTAGAAGGTATTAGGTCAGCTCTTTGGGCGTGTGGAAGGTTTGAAGTTTCTATTCCAAATTGGTTCGATTAGAAGGCTAAATCTTCAAACATAAGTAAATCCTTTGTTTCTATTCCAAATTGGTTCGATTAGAAGCGCGATCCACACACAACACGCCTGCCACTGAAACAGTTTCTATTCCAAATTGGTTCGATTAGAAGCACAACTTCAGTATCAGTAATCAACGGAACACCAATGTTTCTATTCCAAATTGGTTCGATTAGAAGACTATACAAAAACAGCATTAATAGCATAACAAACCCTTACAGTTTCTGTCAAGTTAAAATTCAATTTTAGAGTCACTTGCCGTCAACCTCTAATCGTGCACATTCTCTGGGAGATTGACGGCAGTAGAAGTAGCAAGGGGTAACGGGCAATTTTGAGGATAATTCACAAAATATGACAGTCAGAAAATCGTCATAATTCGGAGGTTGACGGCAGAATTATTGAACGATAATTGCTGCCACTCCATATCTAAAGCAGGTTTGTAGCAGGATTCTTGTCTACACCCATTACCTCTTTGGTCATCCATTTGGCATCACGCAGTTGATAGATGATCACAGAGTCTTTTTCTGGGTCAGTGATGTCTGCTAATCCCGATTTGACTCGGGCGAATTGTGCTTTGGTTAATTGTCCCTCAAATACTGAGTTTTATATCCAATTGAGATGTTGGCGCAGATATTTACATACCTTTGCAACACGTTTTACCTCAATGTCATAGACGAGAATGATATACATTGTTATCGTCTCCTTGTATATCGGACGAGGTGACCTCCTCGCCCCTACGATTTCAGATCGTTCCTACCACCACGGACGGAGTGCTTGATACGTCTCCATCCCAACAAGATGCTTGATAAGTTTGTAACACTCCAACCTAATTAGTCTCTGATACGAAACATGCCGTTTCAATTTACGATGTGAGATGGTCTCCTTGAGTTGAGCGTCAAATGCCGAGACAAAGGTTTTGCGTCCTTGTTCATTCAGATAACACGCACCAACCTTTGTTTCAAAATGTTTGGATTCGTTCAGCTGCCCGAGGTTGAATAGGCGAAAGATTATTCTGTCAATAATCAGCGGTTTGAAGATTTCGGCAAGGTCAAGACTAAGCGAGAAACGACGTTCTCCCGGTTCATGCAGGAAACTGATTGTCGGGTTGAGTTGTGTCCGGTAGATCTCTGTGAGACACGCTGGATACATCAGCGAATTACCAAATGAAATAGCGGCGTTGATTGGATTGTCTGGCGGACGACGAACTCGCCGTTCAAATGGTGTTTTCAACTCCAGAATTGTGTTGAAAGCGGAGTAGTAGATGTCTCGGATTGTCCCTTCGTATCCCATCAACTCGTTTGTATTTTTTGCGGATTGGCTTTCGTCAAGTAACGTTTCTATTGTTTGAATTTGTGTGCTGCAATCTTTGCCACGATTGGTATGATACCGCAATATTCGGAGCATATTGAAGACTGCGGAGGCGACGAATTCGTGTGCGATTACCATCCGTTTCGCCGGTTGTTCATAGTGCTGCACCTGTTTAACAAGCAGTGAACCGGAGTTGAGATATTCTCTCGGATAGTAGTTTCCAGAATAGTAGCCGTAATAGTTGAAAACATGGAACGCTATTTTCTTTTGTGCGAGGAAGTTGAGCAGTTTGGTGTTGAGGTCGAGTTCTCCGTAAAAATAGAGTGCGTCTATGTCTTCGACTGGGATAGGGATACGTTTGACATCTTCGGGTTCAAGGTAGATTGTATTATCTTTTCGGCGAATTCTGCCAAGTTGCGTGACATATTTTATCTCCTTTGATGTTATAGTGAATTATAATATAAGTTGACACTTTCGCCCCACGGTAGGCGAGGTTTCCTAACCTCGCCGATGCAGAGTGTTCAAGTAATTTCAAAATCTACTATAAAGCAATTCTTGTTCGCGAAGGTGGCACGCTATTAGACCTCATCAAGCACCAACCAACAATATAAAAATCAAACAAGGTTATGACACAAGCCGACAGCCCTCGCAAACCTTCATCCTTAAAAACGAAAACAGGCAGCAGGTCGGACATGGGACCTACTACCCGTATGGAGACAACGTCCAGGTCTATCTAAAATCAAGTAAATATGCATCTTGGCATGAAGCAACTTTGGGGCAGGTACTACTCCTCAAAGAAGTAGCATGTTTTGAATGGATTAAAGTGAAAAGCACTTAGTAAATGGCACAAACTTTCGATGGCAGTACCAATACGATACTTTCCTTATACCCATTCTTTCCTTCTTGATTCATCAATATCAAACTGAATCTTTTCACATTGTGATGGTGGCGATTCTCGATACTTGTTAATAGCTTGAATAATTTGTATAACCGTATAAATAAAATTGTTATGTGCATGTGGTGATATTACGACCTGTTCTATAAGTTTATTTGCCGATTCTATATTTCTTAACAGCGAGTTATTAAAAGACATAGGTTTGATTATACTATGCTCGTAAAATTGTTCTGAATCCATCCTCATATAATTATATGGATCTAGAAATAGCGATGTCAAAATACGTACTTCTTTTTCGTCTTTAAATTCTACCATTTTATAAAAAAACAAATCTTATCGTATCCGTTTTTGAAATCTTCTTTGCTCATTTCAAATTCCGAAGGGCTCTTATCTATGTATTCAATTGGCTTAATTATAGCCCTTTGAGGTTGAAATGTACCTTTTATTGGTTTAGTAGTGGGTATCGGCAGAGGTGGACTCAGCTCGCTGTCGGATATAACACTCTGTTGCGGTATACGTTCTAACAGTAATTTGGCATTTGTTTTTATTACTACTCCCTCTCCACCGTGTGTATATCTATCCCACATAGCAGCGTTTTCATTTTCGGAGATATGCCATGAGGATACATATACTGATTCACGATATTTTTGCATAGCATATTCAATCTGTTCTACATTAACATTTGGTAATTTAGATAGAATGTCCCTTAATATAACCCCCTCTGATTTATCAGGAAAATTGCGAATGCTAATGAGAGATATACAGTCATTGATAAGTATTTCACATAGTGAGGAAAACGACTGTACTGACATCGGAAATTTAGACCACTACCTAAGATAAGATTGTGATCTAATTACAATCTTGTTAGAAGGAGAAATCCGATGGAGACCAAACGAAGAAGATTTACCCCAGAATTTAAAGCTGAAGTTGTCCTTGAGGCACTGTGTAGTGAAAGTTCACAAGCGGAACTATGTCGCAAACATAACATCAGCGATGTTCAACTCTCAAAGTGGAAACGCCAACTTCTTGAAAATGCGGAAACCACCCTCTTTGAAACTAATGATAAACAGACCCAAGCGTCTCAACAACGGATCACTCAACTTGAACAACTTGTTGGTAGATTGACCTTGGAATTGGATATCCAAAAAAAGTCTCAACCTTGCTGAGTTGACCCTTGCTGAAAAACGAAGGATTGTCCAAACTTTGCGAACCGATTACTCAATGCGACAGATTTGCGACACACTCGGTTTCAATAGAAGTAGTCTCTATTATGAACCCAAAAAGGATCCTTGCGAAGCACAACTCCAACAGGAGATAGAAATGTTATCTGCCCGTTATCCAAGATATGGTTATAGACGTATCACAGAGGAACTGTTACGTATGGGATACACCGTTGGATACCGACGCGTCGCACGATTGATGAAATCAGCTAATCTGTTGGTCTCTTTCAAACGCTCTTGTCAAACCACGAAATCCGTTGATGGTAAATGTCAATGGGTCAACCGACTTGATAACCTTGACATTTGTCGGCGCAATCAGGTCTGGGTTGCGGATGACACCTATGTTCGGTTCAAAGGAAACTTTGTCTATGTTTCAGTTCTCCTTGATGTGTTTACTCGAATAATAAGAGGGTGGCAACTGAGCCGGCATTTGACACAACCTCTAACATTGAGACCCTTACAGCAAGCATTACGAGAAAACGTTCCAGAGATCCATCATAGTGATCAGGGAGTTCAGTATTTATCAGAAGCCTATATTTCTACTCTCACTGATCATGGGATTGAGATTTCGTTAGCTCATAGAGGACGGCCTTGGGAGAACGGTTATGTGGAACGGTTTATCCGAACTCTCAAAGAGGAAGAAATCTACTTGAATGACTATGATGATATTGCAGATGCTAATGCTTGCATTGGACATTTTATTGAACAAGTGTATAACCAGAAACGACCTCATTCGGCATTAGGTTATTTAACTCCTATTGAATTTGAACAAAAAAACTTGTCTTAACTTTACGAAATTATGGTCTAAAAAATCGATGGCACTTCACAATCTATTAATGAATTTGCCTTTTGACTTAGAATGTAAGAGGCGCAATGAATTGCGCGACTACGAACCATCTATTTTTTAAAGGGTATGTTATTTTTTAGAAATGGTATTAGTTGCATTAAACACTATCTTAATTTTGTGTGCAACAACTTTTATATTCTATTTTAACACACCTAGAAAAGTGTTGATGCTCAAAATAATCACCCTGCCTGAAGTGCCTGTACAAGCAAGAAACACCAAATACAAACTATTGTAAAACTAAAGCTACAAAACAGTGGTTTAATTAACAAAATTCGTGTAAAATCTTATGATATATTAAACGAAAGGAAACAATAATGAGACATCTTTTAATTTGTGTCGGATTACTAATTATTACTACAACAGTCCTTGCACAAGGAATAACCTTGACATCAATTGACTATCGGAAAGATATGTTATTGGCAAATGAACCAAAAATAACAGGATTTGAAGGAGCATTAGCGATAATTGAGTTTGAAACATTGATTGATACCCCCGCAGCGGTTGCATATTACGGTGTTCCACATACCGAGGGATACTTGACTACGCCAAGATACCGTAAAGCAGTGAAAGGTATACACATTGATGACAACAAAACGAAACATCGTATTGCACTGGATATATCAAAACTTGAGGATGTTCACTATGATACAGGTTTGATTGCTAATAGTGGTGGCACAATAGTCTATCGTATTGAGGTGTTTGATCCACGTATACAGACAGCACGAGCTTATGATAGACGGTTGCGTTACAAGAGGGATGGTGAACCTAAAACAGGAAAATATACATCGCTTGTGACTTTGACAGAAGGTCCATTTGTGGATCTTGTAACACATACTTCTGCAGTTATTTCTTGGGAGACAAATATTCCGACAAAGGGGTCTGTTCTGTCTGCAAATAGGGAATTTCTTTCATTACAACCTTCTGTTCGGCATGAAGTCAAACTCACGAAACTAAAACCAAATACAGTCTATACATATCAAGTCAATTACGACATTTATACACCAAAATATACATTTAAAACAGCACCTGACATTGGCACACGGACAAGTATTAAGTTCGGATTTATGTCCGATTCTCGCGCGGGTGTTGGTGGTGGAGAACGCGCCCAGAACGGTGTCAATGCTAAAGACCTCGCTCGGTTCGCAATAGAACTCTATAATAAAAAAGCAGATTTTGTATGTTTCGGTGGTGATCTTATCAACGGTTATACCTCTGACCCCAAAGACTATGAGTGGCAGCTGGAAACATGGAAACGAACCATCCAACCAGTTGCTGCAAATATCCCATTTTATGAATCTATGGGTAATCATGAACAAGTAGGTTCGTATTACAAGATGACTGCACCGCATTTACCGCAGAACGAATACTATATCCCATTCACTGGCACAATAGGAGAGAACAGTGCAGAGGCGATTTTCGCAAAAGAATTTGTCAATCCTACAGGAAGTCGGTATGAGTTAGGAATTCCAAATCCAGAGACAAAAGGAAGCAAAGAAATGGATGGTGCTGATGTTGGACCTACATACAGTGAAAATGTCTATTCATTCGTTTACGGTAGAACACATTTCATTTCTCTGAATACCAACTATTGGGGAACAGGTTATAGGAATATAAGCGAGTTTGGCCAGAAATCTCAGGATAAAACTGCGATAAATCTTGCCTTAAAGCATCTCGGTGGTAATAGGGAAGGATATGTAATGCGTAATCAGATGGAGTGGTTAAAAAACGAATTGGATGCAGCACAAAAAGACATCAGTGTGGATTGGGTATTCATCATACTACATGAACCTCCCTTTCCAAATGGTGGACATGTCAAGGATGCAATGTATTGGGGGACACCCGGTGAAGGTGGAACTGGTGGATACAACGACAAAAATGTGCCCTTAGGAGATGTCCTTGATATGCGAAACAGATTTTGGAAGATAGTTTCAAGCAAATCAAAAGTGTTAGCAGTGCTTTGTGGTGATGAACATAATTACAGTCGCACTTTAATCGATTCATCTGTACACCCAGATTTTAGGTTTCCAGTTTGGCAGATAATAAGTGGTGGTTGTGGTGCACCATATTATGTGCAAGACAAGTCGGTGCCTTGGGTTGATAAGGTAAAAGCATTTACTATTGATAAACATTTCTGCTTATTCTCTATAGAAGGTAATCAGGTCGGGTTGGAAGTCTACAACGACAGCAACCAGCTCTTAGATAGCATTGACAACCTAACAACAATTCGATAGTCGTACCCCAATCTATGTGAATTATAAATATAAGTTGACACTTTCGTCCCATGGTAGGCGAGGTTTCCTAACCTCGCCTATGCAGAGTGTTCAAGTAATTTCAAAATCCACTATAACACGACATGACAAAAATTATACCCAGTTTTGTCTTATTTTCGTAACATTTCACCGTTATAATTCTTACATAGACTTAGGCAAAGGACTATTTATATGAAATATAGAGGACGCATCATTTATGTTGCCTTAAGCATACTTGTCTTTTTTATATACGGTTTTGTCATCCGAGATGGTTCATCTGATAAGCAGCAGGGGGAAGAATCGGGACAATCCATCATCAAGAATAAAGGTTCCGATACTATGGTCAATTTGGCGCAGGCTTGGGCAGAAAGATATTCTGGTATTTCAGACACAGTTTCTGTAGAAGTATCAGGGGGTGGTTCGGGAACAGGTGTTGCTGCGTTGATCAATGGTACAGTCGATATTGCAAACTGCAGCAGACAGATAAAACCCAAAGAGAAGGAAGAGGCACAGAAAAACACTGGTAAAGAACCGATTGAGTTTATTGTCGGTTATGATGCGCTTGCTGTTTATGTACATAAAGATAACCCGATCAACAAAATTACAATTCCACAACTCGCTGAAATTTATGGTGAAGACAGAAAGTTCACAAAATGGACTCAACTTGGAATTGCAAATGCGGGTTGCCGCAGTGATAAAATCATCCGAATCAGTCGGCAGTCAAACTCTGGCACCTATTTTTATTTTCGGGAAGCACTTCTTGGTAAAGAACGAGATTTTGAGTCAGGATCGTTAGATTTACACGGTTCAAAAGATGTAGTGGAAGTCATCGGACGGACACTTTGTGCTATAGGGTATAGTGGCATGGGATATGCTACTGACCATGTAAAAATGTTGGATGTAGCAACTTCATCAGATCAACCATATTACTCCCCAAACCTTTACAACGTTATTGCCAAAACATATCCAATTGCACGTCCGTTGTATATGTATTCTCTTGGTGAACCTACCGGTGAAGCAAAGGTATATTTAGATTGGATTCTTTCCGATGAGGGACAAAAGATTGTTGAGGAACTTGGCTTTGTGCCATTAACAAGAAACTAAGAGGACAGTTTGTTTAGATGAAGTTTATCCATATCTTGTTTTCAATTAATGGACGTATCAATAGAGCCGGTTGGTGGTTACTGAATCTTCCTATATTTGTTATATTGGCAATATCCATTACAACATTTGATTTTCCAGCAACTTTATTATTTGAACAAATACAGTTACTTATTCTCTTAGTCCTAGTTTGTGTGCATATTGCGGTATCAGCTAAACGTTGGCATGACAAAGACAAATCAGCGTGGTACTTGCTGTTTCATATTATTCCGCTTATCTGTTCAATCTGTATATACGCAGCGAAACTGTCTTCAACATGGTGGGAACTGATTCATCTCATCGCTGTCATTAATGGTTTATGGACAGTCGTAGAATTGGGCATAATCAAAGGAACAGCAGGTGACAATGAATACGGACCGGACTCAGAGACCTCTTCGGAGTCTATAATTGATGTCTATATTAGTATATGCGGAATAAGTGCAATTCTCTTTGTTTTTGGTATATTCTTTTTTGTATTTAAAGAAGGGGCAGGTTTTCTCTTTGGTGGACTAAATATCTGGGAGTTTTTGTTCAGTGAAGAGTGGTATCCAACTTCTCTGAACAATAAAAGATACGGCACATTGGCACTGATTCTTGGAACTTTTAGTGTGACGGTATTAGCCATGCTGCTTGCTGTTCCATTTGGACTCGGTGCGGCAATCTACGTATCCGAATTTTCTAGTCCCAAGCTAAAAGAAACCTTCAAGATAGTTATTGAATTTCTCGCAGCAATTCCCTCCGTTGTATGGGGATTCATCGGTTTGACATTGATGAATGAGATGATTATAAAGGTATTTAATGCACCCATCGGTTTAACAATGCTAAACGGTGGGATAATGTTGGCATTAATGAGTGTGCCGATCATCGTATCCATTGCTGAAGACGCATTAAAGGCAGTACCAGATTCCTATAGAGAGGCTGCAGAAGCACTCGGAGCAACACGTTGGCAGGTGATTTTCCGTGTGCTGTTACCTGCTGCGAAAAATGGATTACTTGCTGCAGTATTACTCGGTGCTGCGCGTTCCATCGGTGAAACAATGGCAGTTTTGATGGCTACTGGACACTCTGTCAATATACCAACTGGACCTCTTTCTAGGATACGCACACTCACTGCTACTATCGCAGCGGAATTAGGTGAAGTTGCAAGAGGTGGAGAACACTATCAGGTTTTATTTATTATCGGCATATTACTTTTTTCCCTAACATTTATCGTAAATCTCATCGCTGATTTAGTAATCAAAGGTATACGTCAAAGTTAATGGACACAACATCGTAGGAATAGATGAATAGCAATACAGAAATATCTGCACAGGATATGTTTACTGAAACTGCAGTAGGCAAACAGAATAGATACATAGAGAATATAGTCAAAATATTCTTTCTCATCATGACTTGTCTCATGATTCTTCCGTTACTATTCATCATTGGATACCTTATCTATAAAGCATTACCTGTGCTATCTTTTGACTTTCTGTTATCAAACCCACAAGATAACATGCGTGCAGGTGGGATATGGGCACCGTTTCTCGGCACAATTTATTTGGTAGTTGTCTCACTCTTGGCAGCAGCACCGATTGGTGTCTTCGCTGCGGTATACCTTAACGAATATGCACGGGATAGTTGGTTCACCCGGATAGTTAATTTAGCAGTCGTCAACCTTGCAGGCGTGCCAAGTATTGTGCATGCCTTGTTCGGAGTAGGTGCATTTGTGTTGTTTGCAGGATTGGGTGAGTCAATCCTCGCTGCATCTTTAACATTAGCAATCATGACGTTACCAGTGATTATCGCAAGCACAACGGAGGCACTGAAAGCGGTCCCGATGTCATTCCGTGAGGCATGTTGGAATCTTGGAGCAACACGTTGGCAAACGATCCGTCGTATTGTACTGCCAAACTCTATCAGCGGCATTCTTACAGGCGTAATTTTACAAGTCTCGCGTGCAGCAGGCGAAACTGCACCGATTATGTTTACAGGAGCGGTATTCTATAAAGCTATTGCAGAAGGTGACCTTTTGGCATATAATATATTTGACCAATGTATGGCACTTTCATTACACCTCTATACGATTTCAACACAGGTGCCGGATGTAGCAGAGGGCATACCCTACGGTACAGCTATTGTGCTGGTGGGGAGCGTTCTTCTGGTTAATGCCGCGTCAATTGTGTTACGGGTATATCTTAGAACGCGAAAGAAATGGTAGGCTTTGGTAATTTGAGGTGCAGGTGTCATTTGCTGGCATCATCTACCTCAGCACTGAGGTCTGTTATCTCGCTAAAAAGACGTAAAATAGGATGTTACCCATGTTGAATGATCTTAACGATGAATATACTGGTTTCAGAAAGAACATTTACGAAATAATTGAAGGACCTGTTGTAAGCGGAATTATCCAATTTTTGATACTTGCTTCTGCAGTAGCCTTTGTTCTTGAGACTGAATCTGCCTTTGATAAATATGAGACTTCTTTTCTAATATTAGATTGGACTTTTTTGGCACTTTTTACATTAGAGTACATATTACGTGTCTATACCGCTCCTGATAGGAAAGCGTTTATATTCAGTTTCTTCGGCATTGTTGATCTACTCGCGATTTTACCGGCTCTCATGCTGATACCCGGGTTTCGTGTGCTACGTGTTCTCAGATTTTTACGGATTTTCAGAATCTTTAAAGCCACACGATTCGTTTTAGCAGTGGATAGAATGATTGAGGCATTAGCTGAAGTTAGAAGAGAGCTTCTGGCACTTGTGATTCTGTGCTCACTGTTTGTTTATTTAGCTGCATGCGGTATCTACGTTTTTGAAAAAGATGTTCAACCAGAGAAATTTGGCTCAATTCCGGATGCGATGTGGTGGGCAATCGTATCTCTAACTACAATCGGATATGGTGATGTGTATCCCGTTACAACTGGTGGCAAAATCTTTACTGCATTAGTTGCTTTAGTCGGTGTAGGACTTATTGCTATCCCATCTGGATTGTTAGCATCTGTTCTAACTGAAGCGAGGGTCGAAGAAGAAATGCAAGGCGAAGAGAATGGTGAAAGCGATGAAAAATAAAACTGGCACTCTCTTGTTGATTTGTGTGTGTGTTTTCATGTTGCTAAACATACTGTTCATTTCTGCAGTTGCTCTCTATTTCTTTGAAAAAGATTCACATCATGGAGAGTTCAGTTCACTCGCTGACACTATAAGACATGTTTCATTAGAGTTCTTCACTGTAGGATATTCAGATATAACTCCTGTATCTTTCGGTGGAAAACTAATATGTATCGGAGTACCCATATTAGGCAATTTACTTGGTGTCTTAATATTTATAGGAATAGTAGTTTGGATATTTAGGTCTGTATCATCCTATAGAAGAATATGAATGGATATAAGAAATAGTTAGAGAATAGAGGACATAGTGCAACCTGTAATTGAAATTTCAGATTTAAAAGTGTTCTATGAAGACACGCAAGCATTGAATGGAATATCATTGGACGTTTATCCAAATGAAATACTTGGTATTATCGGTCCAGCACAATCAGGAAAAACGACTCTATTAAAAGTTATCAATAGAACCTTGGAATTTACACAAGGCACGTCTATTGAAGGCACAGTGAAGTTAGACGGCATTGACATCAATTCAATCAGTGATGTGTATGGGTTGCGGAGACGTATCGGAATGGTGTTGCCTTTGCCGGTGGGTTTACCGTTATCCATATATGACAATGTGGCATTTGCCCCAAGAACTGCGGGTCTTCGCAATAAGACAGATTTAGATGAAATTGTTGAGCGATGTCTGCAGCAGGCTGCCTTATGGGATGAAGTAAAGGATCGTTTGGACAGCCTCGGCACTAAACTTTCAGGTGGTCAGCAACAACGATTGACTATCGCAAGAGCACTTTCACATCAACCAGAAATCCTTTGCCTTGATGAATTCTCTATTGCCGTTGACCCGATTACAACGATGCGTATTGAAGATGTCCTCAAAACACTCAAAGAGGAGATGACTATTTTACTTGTAACGAATTTGGTTCAACAGGCAAAGCGTTTAGCAAACCGCACTGCATTTATGCTCAACGGAGATTTAATTGAAATTGATGAGACCGATGTTATCTTCTCCGAGAATCCGACTAATCAGTCCACCTATGATTATGTAAATGGTACTTTTGGCTAACATCAAGAGGAGTGTCTCAATTGGATACAAACAACTATTCTATAGAAACAGAGAATCTTAGTCTGTGGTATGGTGATTTTCAAGCACTTATTGATGTGAGTGTTAACATTCCTACTGGTAAAATAACTTCTTTGATTGGACCATCTGGATGTGGCAAAACAACACTTCTCCGCTGTTTTAACCGAGTCAATGAAAGATATGGGAACGTTACAACAGAGGGTGAAATAAAGATATTAGGAAAAAACATTTACGATCCTGATGTTTCTCTGCTTGAATTGCGAAAAACAGTAGGCATGGTGTTTCAACGACCTAATCCATTGCCGATTTCGGTATATGAAAATATCCTTTTCGGTCTACGAATACATTCACCTTTTAGAAGTCTAAATCGAACACAAGCCGATGAGATAGTAGAAGAAGCACTCACTGCAGTTTTTCTATGGGATGATCTGAAGGATAAATTAAAAATGCGTGCGACCTCATTACAATTAGAACAGCAACAGAAACTATGTATTGCACGTCTGTTGCCACTCAAACCGCAGGTGATATTGATGGATGAGCCTTGTTCTGCACTTGATGCCAAAGGTACACTTGCTGTTGAGGAATTGATGTCAGTACTCGCTGGTTCATACACCTTTTTGATTGTTACGCATAATATGGCACAAGCAAAACGAGTTAGCGATGAGTGTATTTACATGTTCCTCGGTGAACTCATTGAACATAGAGAGACGCAGGCATTATTTGAAACTCCTGAACATCCAAAAACTGCTGATTATGTGCAAATGCGTTACGGATAGATAACATTAAAGGGATACAATAGTTTGTAGATGCCATAAACAATTATCCCAACCTGTCCGGAAAAAGGCATTCCTTGATGAATGCAAATATCATGAACAGGTCAGAATTAATATATCATACCATTGCCATAGTAACACTGGCAATATTCATTATTCTGTTATGGAACTTCACTTCAGATGTGTCTTATGTTGAAGATCAAACCAGTTCTGATGTGATGACAGAAGAGACTGTGTCTACAATATATGGTCTACTATACCGAATGATTCCGAGTTTCTGTGGGGTGATATTGTTTAGTATTGCTATCTCATTTTATCTGGAAGAATGGTTGCACCAAACATCATGGCAATACCAAATAATAGAACGGTATATTGCGATTTTGGCAAGAGTGCCGTCTCTTGTTGTTGGCATATTGGCTGTTTACTTTATCTTATTTCATTTTCAAAACATCACATATTATAGTCTATTATTGACTGTTGTGTTGCTTGTGATGCCGTTTACCATTCGGTCCACACAAAAGGCAATTCAAACTGTTGATATGTCTGTGCGAGAAGCAGCGTATGCGTTAGGAGCAACCAGATGGCGTGTGGTTACTAGTCATGTTTTTCCACATACCTTTCCTAAGATATTGGCTGTAATAGGCACTGCGATTTCACGAATTCTGGCAGTTGCGGCACTACTTGTTGCTGGCGTATGGATTTACGTATCAAACTCATTTAATATCCCGAAAAGTGTTATTCTGATGATAACAGGTGCAGTAATAGTCAGTGTTCTTTCAAGTTTGCTTGATTGGAAAAAGTGACACAGATGACAAAGGAGACACTTACAAATGCAACAACCAACAAATGCACCCACCTTGTATCTCAACGGTTTGAATGTATGGTTTGGGAAAAATCATGTTTTAAAAGACCTAACTTTTGATGTTTTTCCAAGACAGGTGACATCATTTATTGGACCGTCAAAATGTGGCAAAACAGCATTAGTTCGTTGCTTGAATCGTCTGAATGATCTGAAATCAGACTTTAGGTATTCTGGTGAGGTCCAATTCAATGGAGAAGATCTATATTCGTCCAAAGTAAATGTCATTGATATTTCCCAAAAAATAGGAATGATATTTCATAAACCGATTCCTTTCCGAAGATCTATCTATGAAAATGTGGCTTATCCTGCACGGCTTCGCGGTATAAAACAATCCTCTGAACTTGATATTATTGTTGAAGAATGTCTAAGGGAGGTACAACTTTGGGATGAAGTCTTTAATGATCTTGATACATCTCCCGATATATTAACTATCGGACAACAGCAGCAACTTTGCATTGCCCGCGCATTAGCAGGCAATCCTGACATACTGATATTTGACGAACCGTGTGAACAACTGGATGCTACGGAAACTCCAAAATTGGAAGCAACTGTCCAGCATCTCAAAAGCCGATATTCACTCATATTCGTCACTAACAAGAGAAGACAAGCAGCCCGTGTGTCTGATGTAGCTGGATTTCTATATAACGGTGAATTAATAGAATTTGGACATACTGAACAAATATTTACGAATCCAAAAGACAAACTCACTGAAGACTATGTAACAGGACGTTTAGGATAATTCAAAATCTGACAGGAGATACCGATGCAACATTATCTGGAATCAGAACTCAAAGCACTACAACACCAACTGCTTAAAATGGGTGGGATTGCAGAGAATATGTTGCGTGATGCTGTCCAATCTGTCCTAAATCGGGACGAGGAATTAGCGCGTCGTGTAATCCTTGTTGATGATACGGTGAACAAATTAGAAAATGAAATTGAAGCACGATGTATACATCTCATTGCACGACACCAACCTGTTGCTTTTGAGTTACGTTACTTAACGATGACATTGAAGGTTAATAGAACCATAGAACGAATGGCGGATAAGTGCGTATCTATTGCCAGACGAAGTATTGAACTGTTAGAATATCCACCGATGAAACCATTTGTTGACCTACCGTCTGTAACCCGTCTTATGCAGGAGATGGTGAAAGATGGCCTCGACGCATTAGTCAATAGAAATGCAGAACTTGCACGAGAACTGCGTGAGCGTGACAGCAAAGTGAATGCTTTTTACGAACAGATGTATGGTGAACTTTGTTCTCTGATGTCTGCCCAACCGCAGCACATCCAGACAGGTATAAGTCATCTACTTATTTTCCGTCATTTGAAACGGGTGGGTGATTTGGCGTCGAATATTGGTGAAGAGGTATATTACCTTGTTGAAGGTGAAGTGATTCGTCATACGGAAATTGTCTAATACTATTTCTAAAAGATAAGGTGTCATTGAGCATTCGTAGGTTTATCTTCAATTGCTGAATGTAAGAGGCGCAATAAATTGCGCGACTACGAACGCGTTTTTTCTTAATGTTAGCGTGAGTTCGAATATAATAGATTGGTTCATCAAGGGAATTTAATTGAACAAAAGCAGTTCCAACGTAACCCAAACACCTTCTTTGCTCCAGCGGAGCAATATGTTTATAGTATTCATCCGAACCAGTGTTTCCGCGCCAGCGGAGCGGTATGTGAGATTATCACACATAGCACTCCGCTGGAGTGCTAGAACTTTGTGTTTGGATTTTCTATAGACATAGCACTCCACTGGAGTGCAAGAACATGCCCGTCATCAAATCTGTGATAAATGTGATATATTGTATCGGTTTTTCTAACCTATATATCGAACTCACGTTAATGTTAGATTATCAATTAGAAATGGTAAAATATCCAGTTTGCCACACTGAAGATAGCATTTTCCATAGATTTCTATTTCTGTTCTGCTGGAAAAAAATGCACATCTCGCTGCGGAAATGGTATTTTGATATCGTATTCCTTAAACTTCTCCCAAATCATAAAATGCAAATCGCTTGCAACATCAAAACGCTCAAATGTATCTGGAATCCATGCTAATAATTCAAAGTCTAGCGAAAACTCACCGAAATTAGTAAATCTAACAAAAGGAGGCGTAACGTTTTCCATTTCAGGTGTTGGTTCTTTTATCACATCAGGATGTGCATGTGCGACCTCAATCAAGGCTTTCTTGACAAGTTCTGGGTCTGCACTGAATGAAACACTTGCTTTAATACTAATCCGAAAGCGATTGTTATAATGTGTAAGGTTATGGACAGGTTCGGTAATTAATTGCGAATTAGGAACAATAACCTCCTTTTCATCAACTGCTATAATGACTGTGGAACGGAGATTAATACTACTCACTCTACCAAATATACCAACATCCATAATTTCTACTAAATCCCCTATTTTGATAGGTCGTTCAAAAATGAGAATAAATCCTGATATCAAGTTTGAGACCATAGTCTGCATACCAAAACCGATACCGATACTCAACCCACCAAAAATTAATACAATGCTCGTGAGACTTATTCCAAGTGTATTAAATGTAATAAGGATTCCGATAGTGATAAGACTGAAATGAAGAATGCGAAGAAGGATGAATTGTGTATGTCTCTCAATTTGAAATGCCTGTAACACCTGCTGTCTAAGTATATATTGTGAGTACTTGGACAAAATAAACATACCGAAGATAATGGCAAATCCATAAAATAGACTTGCTAATGTTAATCTGCGTGCACTGTCATCAACAACTTCTGGTTTTCTTCCTAAAAGTGTCTGAAAGAAAGATGAAATACCTGTTGTTTCTTCTACCTGTTGTTTGGGTGGTTGAAATAGGTCTGCGATTGGGTAGTTGAATATTCTGCCAAATAGTCCTGTACTAATTCCCGCCACATTTAATGCTACAATTATCCCCGCAATCAAGATAATCAGGAATAGGATTGCGATCATCCGATTTTCAATGTTTTGTGGCATCTTCAAACGATTTAGAAATTTGCGTGCCCACCGTCGAAAGAATTCACCAATAACTAAGGTCAACGCCAAGATGCCGACAAATGCAATTATCTGCCAAGCTTTCACCTCATCATCTAAGGTTATAGCCTTAGTATTTAGAAAATCCCATATTTGCTGAAAAAGTTCGCCCATTTTAACCAACTCTATCTACATAGGTACATCACATTATCAATCAATAGCAATTTGCTCGGTAGAATGGACAAATAAGACATCGTTAACGCCTTGGTATCGTTGTAGTACATCAGGAAAGTCATTGGAATTTATATCCTCTGAAGTTAGACCAACAATGACCAAATCAGCTTGAGCAGATCTTTGCGCGACATCGTGCTCCAATCCTTCCAAACTGTCGTAAGAGACGGAAGTTACATTCTGCATTGATATAGGTAGTCTTCCATCTCTTATAAAGGTTGAAAGTTTGTCGGCTTCCAATTCAGCATCCCAAGAACCTGAACATGCAAATAAACGTATCTTTGCTTTTTTCCATTCAGGGTGTCCCACCAATATATATGCAAGTAATAACATCATAGGTACATTGCTGATATTATCATCCGTTACCCACACATGTATTGAAGATCTATATCCAAAGCGATATTTCGTAGAACGTAGAACGAGTGCATTGAAAAGAGATTCCGCTGCAAGTTGAGTCCCAAGCATGACTTCTCCGATTTCATCGGGATTTTCTTTATCAAATTCAAGAAGTATTGAGTTGTTTGATAAACCAGAGATTCCGGGCATCTGTAATACTTGTGCTAATCCTTGTTGGAAAGTTGGACAAATAAGAGAATCTACGAATATCCCTGCTCCACTTGCTTCTGTCTGCTGTATTAGTGATTCAACGTGAATCCGTGCTGAGATTTCTTCCTGAATGGAGTAGTCTCCTGGGAAGAACTGGATAAAGTGTCCAAATCCTTGTCTGTGGCAAATCCATCGTAAGAGGTCAAAATGTCCGAGTCGTCTGTCTCCGAATTGTGTAATTGCGACAATTGCTGGTCTCCAACCACTCTCCGCTGCACTCGCCCTGTTCCTTTGTAGTGTCGTTTGCAACCAACGTGTCAATTGGAACATTGCGCCTTGAAAGATACCGGACATACCGCGTTGTTCACGATGTCCCCGTCTGAGTCCGATATAAATTGTTAAGATGAGAACAATTGATATGACTGCATAAAAGACGTTAATCTGAATCATCATCAGACCGCACATGACGAAGCCTAACAATGACACATACCACCGTGAATGGAATGTTGGACGGTAAGATGGATTTCCTGCGAAATGTTCAAGGAATGAGACGAGACACAGCGCACCATAGGTTACTAAGAAAAACATCGTCAGTATCATAGCAATAGAATTCAATTCACCTATTGCGACAAACACTATTGCGATAACTCCAGAAACAAAAGTAGCTGGAATGGGTTCTTTGGTTTTACCAACACCAAATTGCATGAGTCGGTTCAATCCAGGAATCGGTAAAACGTCATCCCGTGCGAGTGCCTGTAGTGTTCTTGGTGCGACCATAATAGAACCGAGTGCAGACGATACCGAAGCTGCTCCCAACCCAATGAATATAGCGGGTCCCCAAGCAGATATTTTCGCCATAATGAATTCGTCATTAGCAAGTAGTTCGGGGACGGCACTCTGACAAAGCTTATACGCCACCAGAATATATATTACCATACCTGCAAGCGTTGCACTAATTGTTCCGAGTGGTATGCTCCGTTGCGGATTCTTCAAATCACCCGATAAACCTAATCCTGCGATCATCCCTGTAAAAGCGGGGAAACAGATAGCGAAAACTATGCCGAAATTATCCGCCCCTTCTTTTATACCTTCCGTGATATTTAGAGTTTCAGGACGAAATCGCTTTTGAACTCCATCAATGGTGACAAATTCTTCAGGACTCCCCAGGAAAAATGTAACAAGTGCTACTGCCAAAATGCCACATATTAACCATAATATAGAAACCCCCATATTCGCACCTCTTGTCAACATAATTATGATAAGAACAAGCGTGCTGGGGATACTTATCCAGCGAACATCAATTATTCTCTTAAAATCCGGATATTGCGTGCCTAACATATCCAGTACAGGTTCAAAAGCTGAAGCAAAAGCGACCATGTAAAATGCGATTGATATTGCTTGAGAAAGATATAAGGCGATTCCTATAGTGCCACCGATACTTGTTCCGAAGGATCGACTAACGATATAGTATGCACCGCCACCAGCAACTCGGCGGTTGGTTGCTACTTCGGAGACGGCGAGGACTGTCGGTATGGTTACAAGATGTCCAAGTACAATGATTGCCAGACTCTTCAAGAAACCTACGTGTCCGACGGCATAACCGAAACGTAAGAAGAGGATTGCCCCCAATATTGTGCTGATGGATGCGAGAAAGACAGGGGCTGTTCCAAACCCATGTCCATGCTGTTCCTCAGCGAAGTTGTTTCGATCAGTCACTGATTGGTTCTGTTGTCTAAATTTAGAAAACATATCATGATTCCTTGTGAATTATATAGAGGATAATTCAGTTATGTTTATCATGTATTTAAGTCAATGCTAAAGCGTAATTCGTAAAATTGATAGATATTTATAATTGAAATTTTCGGTCAATGGTTCGCTATTATATGCTAAAGACCCACTTAAACGCAACCCAAGTCGAGTAGTAAGGTCAAATGTTAATGCGGGTTCAGCTGAAAAGCGATAATTCTTGAAACCGACTTCTGGTGTGAATTTGAGTACTACATTTAGTTTTTGCCATCCTATTGATGAAAACGCTAACCATCGAAATGAGGTAGGGTCAAATCTTCTTATAGTAAGTCCACTGCGTGGTTGTATGTTTTCAATGAAGTAACCGATTCCCCCTGAGATCCGTAGCGTTCCTTTTTCATATATCCCAGGACGAATGTAACTTCCGATTTGTGATGTCAAAGCACTTCCTTGACTAATGTTGCGTTCTAAATCTGTAAATGCTTCAATACCGAGTTTATTAATTCGCATTCCTCCTTGTATACGTGCCTTGATGATTTCAGAATGTACACCGTCTTCACCTGATGCACGTGAACCAAAGATACCTCCCCATCCATTGATGTTTTTGAATGGGAGGACTGCGGTTAAGGAGAGTGTTTGTGACGTGCCATCACCTGAAATACCAAAGTCCATTGTCTTCGCATCGGTCGGCAAGTCAGCAAATTGACTATATACAGGCAAAGCATTATAAATACATAAGAGTGCTATAAATGTAAAAAGATAGATAATTTTGCATTTCGGACAACTAAAGGACATTTTTTGGTAACCAGTTCCCTTTGCGCATCAAGTTCCACCGAGTAGTATCATATAAAATATATTACGATGCTGTTATCTCAGTCAGAATTTGCGTTGATTAGTATTCCCAATAAACAGGCATCTACCAATCCACCAACAATACACCCGCCTAATGCCCAATTGTATCGGTGTTTTTTCATATAGATCTCATAATTGTCAATATAAAAGGCAACATATTGCGGTGACTTACCAAGTGTCCGTGCTGCTGGTACTGATTTCATATCTCTTTGTGAAACCAGAGGTCCGATGATCGGAAGAAAGCATCCTGTTGTGAACCACAATGTTTGATTGAAATGTGCTTTAACATCTTTTTTGGCATCAGCGATTGCTTGTGCCTCATCTGATGATGGTATATCCTCTTCTTTACCCTCAATCCGTCCTGGTATAATAATATCAACTTTACCTGAAGGTAATCGCTGAACTTCATACCTGTCTATTGGTTGCTCTTGTGCAGAAGTTGGTGTTTGTGATGCCACACAGAACAATAATACGGAAATGATGACCATCAAGAACTGAGATTTGGAACATATCTTCATATATTTCTCCCTTTCCATAAGGCATTCATCCTATATATTATGAATAAGAAAATAAAATTTCAGTCTTTGAATGCCAATTATCTGTTATACCGTTGAATATCCATTTGTTCTGAAATAACGAAATATTCTAATTCCTCTTCTCATACACATGTGTCGTAGAAGTATCCGCCCAATATATCACAAGAAGTCGACCGTCCCATGTATATGTGCTAACAGTAAGTGCCTGGCTTCCGTCAGGATACCAATTGATTGTTCCTTTATTTCTACCATAAGGCTCTACCAAATTATAGGAACCGGAGAAAAATTGTGATGCATCTTCAAACTGCCGAGTAAAGGTAGTTGTAGTTAACCGCATTGACCCACCTAACGATTGCACAGTTTCACCATTTACTTGCGTTCTAATAAGTTCATATACGCCTCTCAGCGTGTTAGCAATTTCATAAGCTTTAGAATATACAATAATAGTCGCAGATTTTGTTACTTCTTCTTCTCCACCGTCGCGTACTGATAAATACACCGTAATCGTCTTTGGAGCAACAACTTCCTCATCGGGTAAAGGAGGTGCAATCCATTCGACCTTTGACGTAGTTGCACTTTTTAAGACACCATCTGTTACGTCCCATAAGTAGGACAAGGTGTCGTCTTCTGGGTCAAAAGCGGTAACTCTAAACTCTACAGTTTCACCGTAATGCACCTCACTTGGCACAATAAAACCGTTAATTTTAGGTGTGTCATTTCTCCAACCTTCATATAGGTTACAACCACTAAATACTGCACTTAGGAGAACCAAGTGGAGAATCAGGACACCGAGTTTGAAGTATACTTTTGTATTCACAACACTTTCCTCATTTATGTATTGCAGTGTATTTGTTAGACACCGATATATCCTGCAAGTTCAGAAAACAGAAATGTTTATACCATTCACGGTAGATTAGAATAAATTATGCACTCTATTCATTGACTCGGTGCCACTTAGCACTTTTATCATGTAATACAAATTTGACCGTTTATATTATACTTAGTCAGACCATCTTTGTCAAATCAAATAGCAAAAAGGAAGGGTTATTTAGTTTTCGGTTTCTTGTTGAGTTTTTTCACAAATGCTAAATGTCCCAAGCCGGTATGTGCGGTTAGGAAACCGAACCATAGGCGTCAATCTCGTGAGTAACGTTTGTGCTTATGATACGCCTCATGCAGCATGCCACACGCGCATGCTGCCCCGCTGGGGCTTATGTCTGTGTTGATATTACGTGCTATACACCTCATGCGGCATGCCACACGCGCATGCCGCCTCTCCGAGGCTTTTATAGATCACATATCAGCACCAGCGGTGCGAAAGGTGTATAGAAAATGTCCACCACAAGAAACCAAGCACCAGCGGTGCGATAGGTGTGTATGATAATAAGAGACTGCCAAAATCCTTCACAAGTAAATATATCCTTAAATTGACGCCTATGCCAGAATACACCAAATCAACGGTATGAATGCCATTGAGGCATTCCCCGTGTGGCATTTGTCGGGTATGAATGCGCTTAGACGAATACGCGTTTGGTATTCGCCATGATTCCCGGGTCTCTGTGCCCGCCATTCCTTGCCCTGTAAGGCAACGGGCGGGCACAGAGACCCGCCCCTACAATGATTGAAGTTAGTTTAATTCTATTTTGTCTGAACCAGGATTTTCAGGATCAGTAGATGTACAGGATTATGGATCTGAAGTTTCACAGTGCTATAGATGAGATAAGCTGCACCATAGACGTAATTTACCGTCCTTCCAGTGCCGGTAGGTTCGGTTTCCTAACCGAACCCGATCTTCCGAGAAAACCATTGTGAACGCCATTGGCACAAATCCGGTTCGGTTAGGAAACCGAACCTACCGTAGTGTGTAAATAATTGTGGTTTTTCTATAATGGTGTATTGTCTATCAGAAATGGTATTATATCTGGGTTGGAATCTGAAAGACAAGGGTTTTTGTGGTTGGGAACAATGGATTTCCTGTATGTTTTAAGTTTGAGGTGGTTTGTATGAATTTTGGCTTTTTTACGAATATGTTCTATTCTTTGACTTCCTTATATCCTTTTGGCAATGGTTTTCCTCCGACAAGTGCTGTTTTCAAAGGACGGACATGTCGACAACTCCCACGATGCTGAAATCCAGGACAATCACAGGTTATATCAGCACCAATTACCTCTAATGTGTAAAACTTGCCTTTTTGTGATGAACTTTCTGCGTGATAGACGGATCGTTGGGGACCGGTAAGGACTTCTGCTAAAATACGGATTGCTTCATCAGAATAGGGTACAAGTTGTTGGCGTGTGGCTTCTTCAAGGTGTGATGCGTTTTCTTCAATGTATGCATTCCCCGCATTCTGTAATACTTCTTGTATATTATCTTCCTTAATATCATCAGATTTAACAGAAAGTGCGTTCATCATCCGCTTGAGTTCGCTGAGGACATCTAACTTAATCGCTGCTTCACCGCCTGGCACCAATATTGAACCTTCAACGATAGAATCCATCAATGCTGCCTTCGTTTCTAATACAGTCTTAACGAAGGAATCGACGGTACCTGATGCGATCATATAGGTTACATTGACAGTACCAGTTTGTCCGATACGATAGGCGCGATCCTCTGCCTGCCAATGGTTAGCAGGAACCCAATCTAAATCGTTAAAAACGACTTGACGTGCGGCAGTAAGGTTTATACCGACCCCTGCTATGTGCATATTTGCGATAAATAATCTAATGTTCTCATCGTTTTGAAACCTATCAACCCTCTCCTGTCTTTGATGTATTGGCACATTACCTGATACATATACAGCTCTGTCCTTGAAGTGTTTTTGGAAACGTTGCATTGTATTAAGAAAAGAAGTGAAAATAATGACCTTTTCGCCCTGTTCTAAAGCATTTTCAACGAATTTTATTGTGTGCCGACATTTGACGAAGGCAATCGCCCTGCGAACTTGTGTTACTCGTCCCATAGCATTTCCGACATCTGTTAGGTCTATCGATTCCTCAAATTCATCGCGTTGTTCCGATGTGAGTTCAAGAGATTCAGGTAATCCTATCAATTCTTCTGGTGACTCAAACTTATGCAGGAAATCCTGCAGTAATCGGTTGTAGTGTTGGATAGCATAAGGATGTAGTTCTACATCTAACCAAGTACGAACTTTAGGTGGTAGGTCTAAAACTTCATCTTTTGTGCGTCGTAGCATTACACCGTGTAGTTGCACAGTTAATTCTTCAATATTGCTCGCTCCATCTGCTACTAAACCGAAGTCTCCCTGATATGCTTCACAATATCGTTTTGCAAAACTAAGGAAACTTTTACCAAGTGGGTGGTTGAGAATCTGTAGTAATGGAAAAAGGTCGCGGGGACGGTTTGTCATCGGTGTGCCAGTGAGTGCATGGACAACAGGTTCATCAGAAATCTCTTTAATCAATTTTGATGCGTTTTTGCTTCGTTGGCTCTGGTAATTCTTTAGGTAATGTGCTTCGTCAAAAACAACGCCTTTCCAATCAAACTCCAGAAGTTGCTCAAGGTTTTTTCCAAGGATTTCATAGTTGATGATGACCCAATCTTGATAATCAGTTGGTGGGAGCGGTGCGGGGCCAACGATGGCAGGTTCTGCATTTGGTAGGACGATATTGATTTCGCGTGCCCAATTCCGTTTGATAGATGCGGGACAAATAACGAGGTAGGGACCGACGGGTTCAGCTTCGACCATTGCTAACACAGATTGGCGGGTTTTTCCCAAACCCATATCATCAGCAAGGAGTGCACGACGCCGTCCTAATAAGAAGGCAATTCCTTCTATTTGATGTGGAAACAGTCCCTTTGCAATTTCTTCAGCACGATCTTTTCCTGTGTGCTGCATGTATTAATCCTTGTGAATTCAGGTTCTATTCAATCTCTATCTACGAGCCAGAAATCGCCTTTACTGACAATATTCAGCTGCTTTAGCATCACGGCACCGGGAAAATCGGGTGCAATCCCTATACTCATCGCGAAGATCTTTCCATTGCCTCTTGCGTGTTCACCTACAAATTTCAAATCTGGTGTTTCAATACTTGTAGGAATACCGTCACTGAAGAGAACGACAATGGTGGGAGAGGTTTTTGCAGTCTTTGTCAACGCAGTGAGCATATCGTAATCGTTTCCTTTTGTGTGTATTTGCGATTTTATGTCCGCTAAATAGGCAGACGATGCTTCCACTGATTCTTGTTTCACAGGTACATAATCGTCATGATAAACAACATACTCCGTGCTAAAGGCGACGATATTAAAAGTGTCGTGTGGTTCAAGGAAAGTCAATGAATCTCGCATGATGTCAACAACCTTTTTTAGTTTGTAATGCGCTAAGTTCTGAAGGCTTGAGGACAGATCAATGCAGTAGACAATGCGCTGCGGTCCATCTTGTGCTTCAATGAATTTTACTAACCTGCTTTTGGGACGTTCAGGTGTTTTCTTTTCTTTCTTGATGGGTTGTGCAACGCCTCTCGGAATTTGAACTGGACCTTCAAACTTAATGTCAACTGCAGTGGGTGCGACTCCATCACTTAGATTTACTTTTTCAAAAGGTTGAAACACCGTTGGCTCAGATGCAGAAACGACACCGTGTTGTGAAACGGGTTGATTGCTTGTCAGTATCTTCATGTTGGGTTGATTTGTGGTTTGGGAGGTTTCTTTTCGGATCTGTGTGCGTTTTGGAGGCGTGATCCGTTTGGTTTTCGGTTGTTCCACAGTGGTGAAGATCGCATCAATGCTGTCTGGATTGTGGCTTGGCATGGTGTTAAACCAATAAAAGAAACCAATAATCCCAACGATGAGATGTAAGGCGAATGAGACGAATAGGGCTGTGCTTTTTTTATATTTCATTATAATGTGCCATATATTATGATTGCTACTGGTCAAAATCTACATTTGAAATTTTGTCGTATTTCCGTTCTTTGAAAAAATTAGCAAATTCAGGTGAAGTTGAAGGAAATTCAATCTTGATTTCATTGGCAAGTTTTTGTAATATCTTATCGCCAATTAAATCAGATGATTGACCATGTAAAGCATTTTCGTACCATATTTCAAGTTCATTCAAAGTTATTATACTCTGAATTCGTCCGACATTTCCAAATTGTTTTAGAACAGATACAAGTACATTTTTTTCGGATTCCTTGCAGACAATTATTATACGGTCTGCCGAAATGTTACCACTTATATTTTCAATTACAGTAGGAGTCAAAGAGATATATTTTATCTGTAGAGCGACACCAAAATTTGCCCACATATCAATCCCTCTGTCAGCAGCATTTGTGACACCTACACGAAACACCTGAGCTGTATGGTATATCTCAGGGATCTCTTCTGACAATCCAAGAACCTTCTGGACAAAATCAGAAAACTCTTTAAGAATTGTTTCATTTATGTTTTTGATTTTCACCCCGATATTTACATCTAGTACTTCCAAGAGTGTTGAAAATAATGCATAAACCACTATTTCATATATCTTATCAATACTGCGTGAAAGCCCAGGATTTCGCGTAAATTGCTCAACAAAATTGCTTAGGACAAAAGATTCTTTACCTGACTTTAAGACATAAGATAATCCTGCAGACATTTGAGATAGTCTGTCTTTCAAAGCATCATAAATATAAGCTTCAACTGCCCCGTGGTTGTTTCTGTTTATTATACCTAATTGTGCCAAAACCACTGGAGGTGTAGCATTGGATTCAAAAAGATTATCTTGGAATCTCGAACTTGATGTAGATATATTTCCAACAAACTTCAGTGAAATCACATCTCGCCATTTTCTAGAGGGTGTTCGGTAAGTTTCCAAATCGTGTAGATCAATATCCCTCTCTATCCGGTCTCTATGAAGTATTTCTGCTATTTGTATAGGTTTGTAAAAATGAACCCTAGCCCTATTGATAACGGTATCCAGATGTTTTTTAGCAGTTTTATTGTCCATTAGGCATTAGATTACCAATGGTATTGAATAATGATAATTGCTCTCTTGGTTTTATTATAGGTTTTCGTAGATCTAATGCTTGCAACATTTTTTCGGCGATGGCATGAATTACCGGAATAGCCACGCTATTCCCTATTTGTTTTCGGAATTGTGTTAGATTCCCAACAATTTTGAAGTCTTCAGGAAAACCTTGCAAGCGTAACATTTCTCTACGGGAAGGTCGTCGCACACCGTTAACTAAAAGATAGTTATAGGATGCATTAGCTCTCAATGCACACGAATAGGGCAACATTGAAATATTACCTCCCTTGTTTTCATGCCAAATAGATGGAAAAAACGGGACACCTTTGCATTTGGCATGACGCGATTCACGTATACGGGATGATGCAAACAGCGTAGGGTCAACATCCTCATCAGATTCAAGTATCTCTGACAAAGGTTTGTAAATGCTAGTCCCTATCGGAAAATTAAACGGTCTCGGTTCACGAAAACCTATGATAAAAATACGTTCTCTTTTCTGTGGCAATCCAAAGTCTAACGCATTCAACACATTATAATAGATAGTATAACCAAGATGTAAAAGGTGTTTTTGCATAATAGAAAAGGTTCGTTTTTTGTCATGCGTGAGCAGCTGCTTAACGTTCTCAAGAAGAAACGCTTTCGGTTGTTTCTGTTTCAATATTCGAACAATATCAAAAAATAATGTACCACGTGTGTCTTCAAAGCCCTGTTTTTCACCGATAATGCTGAAAGGTTGACACGGGAAACCCGCCAATAAAATATCGTGGCATGGGATATCCGCCTCGTTAATCTTTGTAATGTCGCCTGCGGGTTTTTCACCAAAATTATATGTGTAGGTTTGTTGAGCGTGTATATCCCATTCGGAACTAAATACACACGTTCCACCTAACCTTTCAAATGGAATACGAATCCCACCAATTCCTGCAAAGAGATCTATAAAACTAAAAGTGTTCATTGTCTTTAGAATATGACATCCTTTATTGAATAGGTAGACTTTTATTAATGCTAAACCTGACAGTAACTTTACGTCAAACGAACTAATTCCACCTTTCCACAACAACCTTTTTCTGTGTAAAGAAGTCAACAGCATCCCAACTTTGTCCGTGCAAATCACCGAAGAAGCTATCCTTCCAACCGCTAAAGGGGAAGAAAGCCATCGGTGCTGCGACGCCAATGTTTATGCCGATATTGCCAATCTGTGCTTCGTAGCGGAACTTGCGTGCTGATGCTCCACTGCTTGTAAAAAGACATGCCATATTGCCATAACTGCCGCTATTGATAAGTGAGATAGCATCGTCAATTGAATCAACATGAATCAGTCCTAATACCGGTCCAAAGATTTCAGTTTTTGCGATTTCACCTTCTGGGTCAATATCAGCAAGTACGGTTGGACGGATGAAGTTTCCGTTTTCACATCCTGAAATACTGGGATAACGTCCATCCACAAGGACGCGTGCCCCCGCATCAATTCCTGTCTGAATAACACCCTCAATGCGTTTCCGGCTATCATCCGTGATGACAGGTCCCATTTGTACATCTTCATCTAATCCGTTACCAACCACTCTATCCGTTGCCGTTTCACTTATTGCTTTTGGAAACCAGTTCCGAGCACCACCAACAGCAAAAACCAGTGAAGCGGCGAGACATCTTTGACCAGCACAACCGAAGGCACTATCCGCAGTCGCATTGACCGTAAACTCCGGATCTGCATCTGGAAGAACAATCAATGGGTTCTTTGCTCCACCTTGACACTGAACGCGTTTTCCGTGTGCAGCGGCTTTGGCATAGATCGCTTTTGCTGTGGTTGTGGAACCGACAAAACTAATTGCACGAATTTCCGGATGCTCCAAGATTGCATTCACTGTCTCTTGTCCACCATTGACAAGATTGACAACTCCTTCTGGTAACCCAGTCTGTTCAAGGAGTTGGAAAATCTTCTGCATGGTAAGTGGCACTTTTTCCGATGGTTTTACAATGTAGGTATTACCGCAAGCGATAGCATAGGGAAGAAACCAGAAGGTAATCATACCGGGAAAATTGAAAGGTGCGATGACAGCACTGATCCCGACAGGTTGACGGATCATGAATTCGTCAATACCGGTTGCGATGTCCTCCAAATTCGTGCCTTGCATCATCGTCGGAATGCCACAGGCGACTTCAACGTTTTCAATTGCCCGTCTCATCTCCCCTTTTGCCTCTGCAAGTGTTTTTCCACACTCCAGGGTGATCGTTTTGGCAATGTCGTCTATATTCTCCTCAAGAAGATTTTTCAGTTTGAAAAGATATTGAATACGTTGTACTGGAGGTGTGCGTCTCCATTCGTCAAAGGCATTAGCTGCAGCAGCTGCAACTTGATTAACCTCGTCTGTGGGTGATATAGGCACTTGTGTCAGGACTTCACCCGTTGCGGGGTTTGTTACATCAAGTAATTCAGAAGATTCTGACTTATGCCATGTGTTGTTAATATAGTTCAGAATTGGGGTCTGTTGGTTCATTGAATGACAACCTTTGTAAGATTTTGTAATCTGTTCGTCTTGAACTGTTGTGCTGTAAACCTTATATCAGTCTTGCTTTGCAAAGAGTTCAAGGACTTTCAGTTGTTCCATAGCAGCGACAACCTGTGGGTCATGCACTATTTCATCTTTGGTATTCTGTGTTTCCAATGCAATAGCGTATTTTATCCCAATATCACTAAGGATAATTTGTTCTTCAGTGAGTGCATCAGTCAACCGGTTATATGCGCGTAATAATTTTCCTGCTTGTCGGTCATCCCTTGGTGCGTGCTCAGCTGCATATAATTTTTCAAGGACATCATCACCGTTTTCTTCAACAAAAGTTTTTATTTCTTGGTGATTTCGCAATTTTATCTGCATTTGCACTTCTGACCGACTAAAATATGCCGATTCAACATCAGGTAAGATGCCTATTTTGTCAATGTCAACACCATTAGGTGTGAAATACTTTGCAACGGTTAATTTTACTGCTGCTTTTGAGTTGCTAAGCGAGAAGACCTTCTGTACTGATGCTTTTCCAAAGGTTTGACTACCCATCACAAGACCTCTACTATGGTCTTTTATTGCGCCAGCGACAATTTCAGACGCACTTGCACTGCCGTTATTCACTAGAACAATTAATGGAAATGTGTCTCTCGGAGGACCTTGTGCGGTAAAGTCTTTCCGTTCCTCTTTTCCTTGACTGTAAACAACGAGTTGTCCTGGTTCAAGAAAATCACTGGAAATCTCAACTGCGGAACCGAGAAGTCCGCCAGGGTTAAACCTTAGATCAAGTATAACACCCCTAATATTATTTTGATTGAACTCTTCAAGAGCAATATCAACATCGTTAGCAGTTGTCTGCAGGAAATTATTGATTTTGATATATCCGATGTTATCACCGATAATCTCTTTCTCCACGCTTGGAATACGAATGACATCCCGTGTGATAGTAATTTCTAAAGGTTGACTCACCTTTGGACGACGGATGGTTACGGATACTGATGTACCGGGTTCACCGCGTAGCAGATCAACTGCATCATCTAATGACATGACTGCAGTTGATTCTCCATCAATTTGGCTGATAATATCCCCGTTCTGTACACCTGCAAGTGATGCAGGATTCCCCTTGAAAGGAGTGATGACGGTAATCATATCTTCGCGCATGCCAACTGTCATACCGACGCCACCGTAATTCCCTTGGTTTTGAGTTCGAAAGGCAATATAATCCGGTATAAATTGACTGTATGGGTCCAAGGTGCGAAGCATTCCTTTGATTGCTCCTTCCAATAGTTCTTTTTTCTTCGGTTCTTCAAGATAATGTTGCTCAACGCTCGCGAGGATTTCAGAAAAAAGTGCAATGTTTTCTAATAGCACATTCTCTGAATTATCTAGAACATCCTCTAGATTATCTGTGTCTTCAGCCAGAATCATACCAGAAGATAGAAATAAAGCGATGAGAAATGTTAATACTGTGATGTATGTATATTTACTTTTCATGTCAGACTCCGTTTCTATGATAACCCAAGATTTCACCTATGGCTTGTAGACGTGAATCAACTCCAAAGACGCGTTTGGTATTTGTCGGGTTTCTAACCCCGATTCACCATAATTAGCATCAGAATTGGTTGTTTCTATCATTTCTGTTATCCATCGGGGTTAGAACCCTTCCTACAAATAATAGGTAACAACTTAGGTTATGATAAGCAATTATTAATGTTAGTTATCCTTTATTTTGTATAAAATTCTTCGTATACGTGAGTTTGATGTGATGTAAAATGCGACAAATACCGCGATAACACTAAAGATTAGGTCAAACCAATCCATTCTGCTTTTCATGAGTTCCAATTTTGAAGTTCCTGAATATTGGGTTTGTGCTATTGCAGTGGCTGCCTCTTCTGATAGTAATGGTTCACTTTCAATTATTTGCTCCGCTATTTGTGCAATAGCGTTCCATCGGACATCAAGATATTTGCCAATAACAATTCCTACTAAAGCGAAAAATATAGCACCAACAGAAAGTATCAACCAATGTTTCTGCTCATTTGGATCAATAACTTGTGAAGCTGCTAACACCATTCCGATCCCTGTCAATACACCAATACCGACAGCGGCGAAGCCAGAAATGCTTCCAGTCCACTGTATAGATTTTGCCCAGAGGACACCACCCAACATCGCCCCGAACAATCCTCCTGTAGGAATAAGTAGTACCTTCATATTTGTCCTTTTGAACTATTGATTTCAGGTTTTCTTAAATGATGTTCAGTATTTTGCTCATAAGTATAAGCAACACGAAAAAGCACATCTTCAGCAAATGGTGGTGCAAGTAATTGCAATCCAACGGGCAATCCATTATCCACGAACCCACAAGGTATAGAGATACCCGGTAATCCTGCTTGACTCGCGGGTGTTGTCATAACATCACATAGATACATTTGCAATGGATCATCAGTGCGTTCACCGATCTTGAATGCAGGTGTCGGAGTTGTAGGTGTCGCTATGACATCCACCTTTTGAAATGCAGCATCAAAATCAGACTTGATCAAGGTGCGGACTTTCTGCGCCTTCCGATAATATGCATCTTGATAACCAGCACTTAGAGCAAAAGTTCCCAGCATAATGCGGCGTTTTACCTCTTGACCAAAACCTTCACTACGTGTTTTTTTATACATACTAATCAAGTCTGTATGTTCCTTATTCCGAAAACCGTAGCGGACTCCATCGTAACGTGCAAGGTTTGCACTCGCTTCTGCCGGTGCGATTATATAATAGGTTGCTATTGCATAGTCTGTATGCGGAAGCGATAGCTCTTCAACAGAAGCACCAAGTTTCTCCAAATCAGCGATTGCATTCTGCACATGCGCCGCGACCTGATCGTCTAAACCTTCAGCAAAATATTCTTTCGGAACACCAATCTTTAGTCCTTTAACATCGTTCACAAGACTCTGCGTAAAATCTGGAACCGGAACATCAACAGAGGTAGAATCCATTTCATCCTTGCCACAGATTGCATTGAGGACTAAAGCACAATCGGTAACATCTTTGGTAAATGGACCGATTTGATCAAGCGAGGAAGCAAATGCGATAAGTCCGTAGCGTGAGATACGTCCATAAGTCGGTTTCATCCCAACTACACCACAAAGTGCTGCGGGTTGACGAATAGAACCACCAGTGTCTGAACCCAACGAACAGATTGCGGTATCTGCGGAAACAACCGCTGCGGAACCACCACTTGACCCACCTGGTATCGTATCCAAATCCCACGGGTTGTGTGTAATCTGATACGCAGAATTTTCTGTAGATGACCCCATTGCAAATTCATCCATATTTGTTTTCCCAATCATGACCACACCTTGCTCATATAATTGTTCCATGACAGTTGCATCGTAAGGTGGGACGAAGTCGTTAAGGATTTTTGAAGCACAGGTTGTCCGGACCCCTTTAGTGCATATCACATCCTTAATTGCGATTGGGATGCCGGCGAGAGGCGGCATATCATCGCCATTTTGAAATCCTGTATCCGCAGCACTCGCTTGTTCCAATGCAATCTCTTTGGTTAATGTCAGATATCCTTTTACCTTGGACTCCACCTCCTCTATTCTTTGGTAAACAGACTCGGTCAATTCTACAGCAGTAATTTCGCGGTTCTTTAGTTTGTCATGAAGTTCATGTGCAGTCAATTGGTTTAGCGACATTTCGTTCTGCTCCTTACTCCGTGTCAATTACTCTGGGTACACCGAAATATCCTTCTTCAGGCTCCGGTGCATTTGCGAGAACTTCGTCGCGTGGTAATGAAGTTTTGACGACATCCGGTTTAGTGATATTGTGTAACGGATGTATATGTGATGTTGGTGCAACGTCATCCGTATCCAATTCGTTCAACTTACCGATATAGTCTAAGATTCGTGCAAGTTGCTCTGTGAAATCTTGTGTTTCGTCTTCGTTGAACTCAAGCCGTGCCAAGTTTGCAACATGCAAAACACCTTCTGTGGTTATGGTTGCCATGTGATTTTGATTCCCTACCTATCTGTTTATATATTCTGAATTTTATCAAAACGCCTATAAGAAAAAGCCTGACAATTAGATGTATTCAATTTCCAAAATTGCCATACCCCATATCTTCCATTCACCGTTTTCCTCACGAAATACATGAAAGGTGTCAATGCTGTTATCATTGAATTCCGCTCCAGCCAACTTCTGCGCAGAGTATTTTAATCTGACGATCGCGTATTCACCATCCTGTTCAATGTATCGAAATAACAGCACTTCATAACTTAAATCATAATTTTCAAACACCATAGCAGCTAATTTTTCTGTCTGTGCATAGTTAGGAGATTCGCTATGCACTGTAGCCAACATTGCATCCATATCTTCTACTTGAGTTGCTCTTAGATTTTCAAATACCACTTCTTTTATATCTTCTGCTACATCCTCGTCAGAAAAGCCTATAACTAAACAGACACTTACCCCAACAATCGCTATAAGGATTATGTAAAACATTTTCATAGTCTTCTTTTTCTCCTAAATTTGTTGTAGAGAGATTTTGTTTGTTGTATATTCTAATTTTCTTGCAATCGTCGCGAATACAGACTGGTGTAAATGCTTCAACAATCCATCTACAAGACAGCTTGCAATGGTGCTAATTCCGCGTCAAATTGTTTTGAACCAGCACGGTCAAAGCGGACTGTAACATAAGTAGATTCACCAGTCCCTGTGAGTTTCGTCACCTTTCCCCGACCAAAACTCGGATGGAATACAATTTGACCAACCCCATAGGAATCTTCTTTTTCTTTAATTTCTTCTTTTTCCTCTTTGATGTAATTAATCTCTTGTTGTGAATATTCTGAGTTTGGTTGTGAAAATGTTGAGTTGTATCTGTCAACATGCCTTATTACATCTGGTGAGATTTCTTCAATGAATCGGGATGGAACTCTATACTCAGCACCACTCCAAGTTCTCCGTGCTTGTGCATGTACCAGATAAAGCTGCTCCATCGCACGCGTGATTCCAACATAGCATACCCTACGTTCTTCCTCTAATTCCGCTTCTGAATTTATGGAATTCTTATGCGGCAAATAACCTTCTTCCATACCAACGATGAAAACGAAAGGAAATTCCAATCCCTTTGCACTATGTAGAGTCATCATCGTAACGATATTGGTTTCATCTGTATCATCAGTTTTCATTGTGTCAATATCTGCTATGAGTGCGACATTTTCTAAATAATCTGACAGGGTGGGTTCTTCAGCGATCATTTCATATTCATAAACAGCGTTACGTAGTTCTTCAATATTTTCTACACGATTTTGCGCTTCTATTGTGCGTTGTCCTCTAAAGTTTTCAAGATAACCTGTGGTATCTAAAACATGTTCAAGTGCATCCGCGGGTAGATCATCTGGTTCGTACCCCTCAAGAATTTTAGCAAATTTACGGATTTTTGTTTTTATACCGCTGTTGATTGTATCAATTTCGTTAACCCGTTCAATAGCCTCAAAAAGTGTTATATCGTTTTCATTTGCGAAATTCATGAGACGTTCAAGCGATGTTGCCCCGATACCGCGAGTTGGAACATTTATAATCCGTCTCAGACTTATTGAGTCAAAAGGATTGCACATGACTCGGAGATATGCGATCAAGTCCTTAATCTCCATTCGGTCATAAAAACCCAATCCACCGACTATCTGATAAGGTATATTGGCAGAACGTAGTGCTTCCTCAAAGATACGCGATTGTGCGTTTGTCCGATAAAAAATAGCAAAGTCTCTATAATCAACACCATCTGCGTTCCAATCTTCTATCTTCGTGCCGACGAAACCTGCTTCATCACGTTCATCCATCGCTTCGTAGCAGGTAACAAGCTCGCCTACATCATTTTTTGTCCATAGTTTTTTCGGTTTCCGTGCTTTATTATTTTGAACGACACTCCAAGCTGCTTCCAATATATTTTTGGTTGAACGGTAATTCTGTTCTAAACGTAAAACACGAGTATCAGGATAATTTATTTCAAAATCAAGTATGTTATGGATATCTGCGCCACGAAATCCATAGATAGACTGGTCATCATCTCCAACAACACATACATTCTTTTTTTCACCAGTCAAATAGCGTACCAAGTTATATTGGCAGCGATTCGTGTCCTGATATTCATCTACAAGCACATGTTCAAACTTCTGCTGATAGTGTTCAAGCACATCTGGATGTTTTCTAAAGAGTTCTACAGTAAAGTTCAACAAGTCATCAAAATCTAAGGCGTTGTTTTTACGAAGTGTGTCCTGATATAGGGGATATACTTGTGCGACAATCTTTTCATAAAAACCGTCAGCCATGTTTGCATAAGTATCTGGTTTTATAGAGTCGTTTTTAGCTTTACTGACCAAATCGTGTATAGTACGTGGATTGTACATCTTGTCGTCTAAATTACATTGTCTGAGAATCTCTTTGACGACAGTAACCTGTTCACTTTTATCAAATATTGTAAAGTTGCGCGTAAAACCGTCTAAATGCTCAATGTCTCGGCGTAGGATTCGAGCACACGATGCGTGGAAAGTCGTTACCCATAAGTTTTTGCTCATTCCTTCCCCAATAAGTGCATCCAGACGTTCCTTCATCTCATTGGCTGCCTTGTTGGTGAATGTCACTGCAAGGATACGAAATGGTGAGATACGGTGGTGTTTGATGAGATATGCGACGCGGTGTGTAATTACACGTGTTTTACCGCTCCCCGCACCAGATAGGATTAGGAGCGGTCCTTCGGTGTGTTGGACAGCCTCCTGTTGGATATTGTTCAAGGAGCTTAATAAATTGTCAGACAAAAAGGACACCTCCGTTGATGTGGATTGTGGCAGTAATGTATAAAGTATACGCAATTAAGGTTTTGTTTGCAAGGAAATTGTTGGGATTGCTTTCTTTGGACAACGATGATATAATATCACACATTTATACTAACCTGAGTTCGATAAATATTTTTGAGTTCCATGGATTGGACAGTGGATTTATTTCAGAAGTGTCCACATATCCAAGGAAGGTTTTTTCGGTTGATGTGTATATGCGATTAACGCACACACAAGGTTCACCTGAAAGTTGGCAACACTCCTATGTTGACATTGTTCAAGTTCAGTTTGCTGCTTGAGTTGTCCAATCACAGTCTCAATCAGCATCCGCTTTTTTAGCATCAGTGCGTTGGATACTGACAAAGGTTCAGTTTTCATGTTTTTACGAACCTTGGTTATCAAGGAGACACCTTGTGTTTCCAAAGTTTCACGCAACTTCTGGGAGATATATCCTTTATCTCCATATAGTTTGCCAAAGAGGCGTTGGGTCATCTGACATACCGGTCTACGATCATCTGTATTTGCTGTCGTAAACCAAACGGATAGGAGTTCACCGCGTTCATTGATGATGAGATGAAGTTTGAAGCCATAAAACCATCCGAGCGTGGTTTTGCTACGCTCAGCCATCCCATCAAAAACGCGATGATTGTGAATGCGTCGGTTATGACAAACACGGATCGGTGTCGAATCGATAAAAGATATGCCACTGCATTCTCCAAATCGTGTTGAAAGATAAGCACATAATGGAACAAATGCCTCGAACATAAGTTCTACAAAGAGATTGTAGCTAACAAGGTGTGGAAATGCCCATCGCAAGTTCTCACACACCTGCTTTGTATAATAATCCTTGAAAGTCTGATATCTGCTTTGATGAAAGGCAACAAGTAGTGTCATGACTTCACTTGTATGTAGTTTCCGAGGGCATCCACGTTTTTTCGGTTGATCGGGAATCGGTAGTTGTCGTTGTGCAATCTGTTTTTCATAAACTTGTAAAACATCGTCAATCTCACAGAAAAGTGGTATAATGTTCATGGAGAACTCCTTTGATAATGGATTCCTTATCTCATTATACCAAAGGGTTCTCCTTTTATCATTCAATACTATTTCATTTATCGAACTCACGTTATATACATTCACATTGCTGATTTGTTTCAATTCCTTTTTCCTAATTAACACACCCGCACAAGTTGTCGAATCCGCTAGCGACAACTATACCTTTGAGACGATTTACGTTCCCGATGTAGACTTTTTAGCGGTGACGGCGAGTAGCGACTTTGAAGATTACGCAGGCTATACGAAGAGTGCTGATGGTGAAAAAGAGGTCGCCTTTACGCTCATAGATGGCGTTTTCATGACTTATGATTTCTCCGGCTCGCAGAATACTTATTTCTTTGCACTTGCTAATAATGGGGATGCGGCAGGCTACTACGAAGATAGCGACGGACTAAGGCACGGTGTCCTCTTGAAAGATGGCGAGTTGCAGCAATTTTATTACCCTGGGGCTGTAGAAACGGAGATCTGGGGTATCAGTGACACAACAGGGGCACTGACGGGTAATTTCATAGATAATTCTGGGACCCGCCGCGGATTCACAGCGGAGACAATAATTGAGTTCCCTGGAGCGTTGGAAACATTCGCCGATTTCGTGGCTGCTGGACGTCTCGTCGGTAGTTATATAGACACTGAAGGGATATTCCACGCATATGTGCGCGACTCGGACGGTGGGTATAGATCTATTGATTTGCCAGACGCAGCCAGCTTGGAGTACATATTTTTTCACGGTATCAATGATGCGGGAGTGTCTGTTGGTCGAGCTAAAGAAGTGGGTGATGTTCCGCGCACCTATCGGCACATTCCGGGATATTTTGAATTGCAGTTTCCGGGTAGCGTTAGCACGGAGGGTTAAAATATCAATCAGGACGGCTCTGTTGTCAGAAACTATCAATCAGTGGATGGACGTATACAGGGATTTATCGCCAGACTTGACACGAAGGAAAAAAGTGATCAATTTGGTAATATCTATAACATCACATTGAATAATGGGTTGAACATGCTTTCTTTGCCTTTAGCATCACCAAATCCTATGACTGCAAAATCACTCGCTGGGATAGCAGGTGCAACAGTTGTAATTGCATTTGATGCAGTAAATCAACAATTTATAGGTTGGACACCAAGTGCACCAAACGATGGGTTCTCCATTGAAGGTGGTCAAGGCTATATCGTTAATGATCCAGAAACTCGCAATTTTGCCTTGGTCGGTTCACGGTGGACAAACCAAAACGAAGTGCGGCTGCAGCACCTAACATAGTCAATCTGAAGGAAACGTGGGCATTCGTCGTTAGTGGAAAATTGGGAGGTCAAGCAACCTTTGACGGCTATCAGGTAATCGTCCATAACCTCAGAACAAATGATGTGATTACCACACCGATACAAGGTGAATACTTTGCAGCGGCAACGGTAGACTTAACGCAAAAGAGCGTTGTCAAAATTGGAGATGTTATTCAATTACGAGTTATCTGCCCGGATGGCAACTTTGAATCGCAGAACCTACAAGTTAAAGTAACAGCAGAAAACCTGACAAACGCTGTTTTGACTGTCAATCTTGATGGCATTGGTAGACCGAATCAGAACAAGCTTTTGCAGAACTACCCGAATCCGTTTAACCCTGAAACATGGATTCCCTATCAACTCGCGCAAGACAGTTCTGTATCGGTAACCATTTACGATTCTACTGGTCAGTTGATTCGCACACTTCCGCTCGGATTTCAATCTACCGGTTTCTATAACAGCCGGGAACGTGCTGCTTATTGGGATGGTCGAAATACACTTGGAGAAAAGGTTGCAAGTGTGGTCTATTTTTACAGACTTGAAACCCCATCCTTCCAACAGACACGAGGACTCGTCATTTTAAAGTAGGGGCAACCCGCATAGAATTTAGAAGTGTCACAGTTGTACTATCAAAGCAACTGTGACACTTCGTTCAGCCATATTTTGTATCTAACGTGAGTTGGATAATTCAACCAGATCTCCTATGGTTACTGAATTGAATTATCAAACTCACTTCATATCTTATAAGTTCGCAAATTATAGTTACCTTGAAACCTTTATTGCTCCCCATACAATAGCCAGTTTCTCTTGAGGACTAACATCAAGTCCGTTTGCATTGAAATTCTGTCTGATTTCATCATCTGACAACGCTCGATTATATATCCCTACCTCGTCAATTAACCCTTCAAAATATCTACGTGTGACTTCGCCGCTTCTGACAGATGCACCAATGTACAAGTGAGAGTCTGTGGTAACATCTGTGCCTTCAGAAGGTCCACCTTCGGCATCAAGCTTGTTATCAATATAGATGCGAGTTGTATCCGATCTATCGGAGACAAAGACCACATGATGCCAATCTCCATCTACAACATCACTGACAGAATTAAAGTCGATTTTGGGACCACCACCAGCTTCATTTGCTATTGTCATCTGTAGTTTAGTCGCTAAAATTTTCCAGAGGATTCTGGCGTTGCCACCACCATCACCCTTGCTAATGATTGTGGACTGTCCTCCGTCCAATTCTGGTGGTTTGTCAACCTTGATCCAAGCCATCATTGAGAAATCTTGGTCTGCATGAAAGTCCAAACTACCATTCCCAGGAGAAGGAACAGAAATAGCGTCGGGTTCTCCTCCGAATTCAAACGCTTCACCGATTCTACCTTTGAGATGCTCGGGTGCACCTATAATCGTACCGTCATTTCCTCCTACAAGATCTATCACGGTTTTACCTCGAACATCCATATCATCAAAACTCCAATAACTAACTAAACCTTTTTCTACAACCTGACTTTCAAGTGGATTCGTGTGTAAAACCAAGAAAGCCAGTACTAATACCAAACCATTTTTTGCTTTCATCTTTTTATCCTCATTAAAATCTATAATATAATCGTTTGACACTAATGCGAGTTTTATAGTCTTCTAGAGTATTTATATGACACAATTTTCTAAATTATAGCATACAAAGTAATTGATCTGCAATTTTTTGAATAATTGGGAGTGTGGGGTGTGTAAAGTTTTTGCACAAGAGATTATGCGGCTTTTGCGTCTGGATACCAATATTTATTCCATCCACCATTTTTCAACAGGCACCGCATCTTTAGAACGGCATTGATACCCGGTTGCTTCCATCTCATTGCAGCTTGTTTACATCTTTGCCCAACAACATGTTTACAAGCACTCTCAATCACGCCACTACCGATCTGATAGCCTTTTTCTCTAAATGCTTTATATTGCGGACGCTTCGCATGTTTTTCAAAATATCTCGCTTTTCTTTCTAACACCTCTGACACTTCAGGGTGCTGTGTGGTTAAGGCACGAATGTTTGAGGCAACTGCTGTGATATTGCCATCATAAAGAAGTGGTTCCGTTTCTTTTATCCAAGTGTCAATAGCTTCCGTCTCCGTCTCACCAAAGGCAACTTTAGCAACATTATAGAGATGAGATGTGGCGTGCATGTGATCCACAATCTGAACGGCATTCGGAAAGTATTCTTTCGCAATGTTCCAAATCCACGGAGCACCATCGCCAAGAAGCACAATCTCTTGGGTATCAATATCTTCTTGATAGATACCACTGTTTATCGCTAACTTATACAACTCTTTACCAAAATAGGAAACCCCCTCACGAGAAGCTACATAACGAATACTCGTTGTTCTAGCACGCGATATCGCACCAGAACTATCTGGGGTAACGGATAATCTCTGTAAACACATCCTGCTTTTACTTCTTTCCATCCGTCCGGGGAGTTCGTATGACATCCATCACAACTTACATACCAACGCTGATTTTCTTCAAGCTTTTGGGTTTCTACTTGTTCAGGGACATTCACCCCTTCTGACATCTCATCCATGATTTGATGAAGTGTCTCATGCCTCACTTTTATGCCTTGATAGGACAACTCCTCAGATGCTTCTCTGAAGTCAAGACGTGCCGCAAGACAACACATCGCCTCAGCAACACGATGCGTATATTGACCGATCAACTTTTGTTGATCATCCCACAACACATGATAATGACCCGCCGCACAACCGTATACCCAACGCTCCACACGGATAACACCACAGAGCGTCGTAATACGACGCTCTCTTTTATAACGCCGACGACACACTTGACCACACTTAGGGCAATCTACAGGTTCACTCGGTTCCTCATTTGCTTGATGAGATAAAAACATCTCTAAAAACTTTTGGCGTATTAGACGAAAACCCTCAAAGACACGAGACTCTGCGCCTGAAAATGATATACTCGGTTCAGAAAAAATATCTTGAGCCATGGCATCTATTGCCTCTACAAAACTTTCACACGCTTCTTGATTCTCTTTGATTTCACAACGATCTAATGTTATACTAATCATCGGTATCCTCTCCTATTGGATTATAAGATTATTTGGAAAGGATACCATTTTTCTATGGACATCACAACAAATACCTAAATATAGACTTGTGCAAAAACTTTACACACCCTGTGTAAAGCAAGGGTTATTTAGTCTTAAGGATTCGTAATCATTCTGGTTAGCTTAATGTTAAATCACTGAAATCGGCCTAATCATTGGATTTATTGATTCTTGTTTGAACAAGGATTTTCAGGATTCAAGGATGACCAGGATAGGTGTTTTGTGTTTCCAAGTGCTACTCACAAAATAAAGGTCATCTTTTCAATAAGCACTCCAGTGTGTCAAACTCTTATCCTGTAAATCTACTAATCCTGCAAATCCTAGTTCAGACAAATAGAAATACAAACCCCTAACAAATTAACGTTAGTGAATAATATTGAACAAAACCGAAAACTAAATAACCCTGTGAATTATTTTATAAATAAGTTGACGACAGCAATCAAATCTGGTAATCTTTATATTCAGAAAATGATTTTCAATATAGGCGAAAGTACTGTGGAGTTATAGATGCCAACAAACGCTGAACTCATTGAAAAATGGCGCGATGCGCCTGCACCGCTACTCGGCATATTACACGCTTTTCATGACAGAGATGGATATATCTCAGAAGAAACATTGCGTGACATTGCAGTCGGTTTTCAGATTCCACTCGCTGAACTGTTTGGCACTTTAACTTTTTATCACCACTTTTCACAAAGACCTCCAGGGCAAGACGCACCGCGGGTATGCACCGGTCCTGTCTGCCGATTGAATGGTGGTTTGGAAATCCTTGAAAATCTAAAGGCAGAAAGGGCAACACCGATGGCATGTGCTGGAAGATGTGACGATTATGTTCCAGTGCTAAAAGGACATCAAGTGTTCACTGGAACACAAGCTGACGAACTCGCAGTAGAACCTACTCCATTACCACCGCGATACCCGGGTGAAAAAGAAGAGTGCATTTTTGCACATATACGGGAACCCGGTCAAAATACCCTTGAAGGATATCAATCTACTGGTGGATATGAAGGATTAAAACTTGCAGTTACAACATTGACCCATAATGAAGTAATTGATTTATTAAAAGAAAGTCAACTCGCAGGTAGAGGTGGGGCGGGATTTCCCACAGGTATGAAATGGGAATCGGTCCTGAATGCGTCAGGTGAACCAAAAACCATTGTATGTAATGCCGATGAAGGGGAACCAGGGTGTTTCAAGGATAGAGTTATCCTTGACTATACGCCTCACATGGTAATTGAAGGGATGACACTTGCGGCTTATGCAACGGGTGCAACACGAGGATTTATCTATCTTAGATATGAGTATCCTGAAACTTTGAATATTCTTGAACAAGCAATCAAGGAAGCAGAATCAGCAGGTCTTGTTGGCGATGGTATTCTCGGAGAACAGTTCAATTTCCATATATATATTAGACGTGGTGCTGGTGCTTATGTCTGTGGTGAAGAAGGTTCATTGTTAAATAGTTTGGAAGGTAAACACCCTTTTCCAAGGAACAGACCACCTTATCCAGTTACGCATGGGTTTGAAAACTTGCCTACAGTTGTAAACAATGTGGAAACACTGGCAGCCACCACGAAAATTATACGACACGGAGCTGCGTGGTATAAAGGATTGAGTTACCATGAAGATATTGCTGGAACAAAGATCATTAGTTTGTCAGGTGATACACGACAACCAGGGAATTATGAAGTACCATTCGGACTTCCACTCAAAACGCTTCTTTATGATTGGGCAGGTGGACCTAAGGATGGGAAACAATTCCAAGCAATTACTTCTGCAGGTTTGTCAGGTGGATTCATTGTGCAAAGTGATTTTGATATTACTATCGATGAACCGAGTTTTCAAATGGTTGGCTCAATGCTCGGAGCAGCAGGAATCATGGTTTTTGATGATACACGCGATATGCTCGATGTAGCACACAACGCGATGGAGTTTTTTGCTGATGAATCTTGTGGGAAATGTTTCCCTTGTCGTATCGGAACACATAGAATAACAGAACTATTGTCAGAACCACTGCATACGAAATCAATAAAACTTATCTCAGAAATAGGTAACGTAATGAGGGCAACAAGTGCTTGTGGACTTGGGACAGCTGCACCGAATGTGTCGGATAGTTTGTTGCGAATGATTCCGTAAATTATATGTTGAAATTGAAGTGTAATGTAGTTCATAATTTGACAAGTTATTCCAGAATATTCTGATGTGGACACGAGGATTTATATCTCTTTGTCTCATCGTATTTGTAATCGGATTGATTACGGGTCCTGTTCACTTTTTCTTTCCAGTATATGCAGCATCAGTATTAGGGAGAGATGCCTTTTTTGCTGGAATTTTACGAGCAATACCTATCGGACTCGGAGGAATTACTGCTCTTATTGGAGGAACACTCAGTGACCGCTTCGGAAGGAAACCAACTTTACTTATCGGTATGTCCGGCGCGGTTGTAATTGGGGCACTCTTCACAACACAAATTCCCCTGTTTATATGGGGTATTCTGTGTTATCAGGGAATCGCTTCAGGTTTCAAAACAGCAGGAGGACAATCATATTTAATCAGTGCTGTACCATCTAACAAACTTGGTTTTGCAACAGGTCTCTATTTCATCAGTAGTACTATCGGGAGTGCATTAGGAAATGCTATCGCAGGCGAAACCATTCATCGAATAAATTTTCAAATATTTGGTGTAAGTTCAGTTGTTTTTTCTGGACTACTGTTTTTGGGGGCATTTCTTTATTTACCACGTGTGCGACAAAATAGTCAGATTGTTGATGAAAATCAAAAAGGAATCTGGAAATCGGCACTCAACATAGGGAAATATATCGACCTTTGTCGCAGGTCAAACATTTGGATGTTAATAGGCTTACGCGTTTTTCCGACCTATTATTGGGGGTCAGTCAATCTGCTCATGCCGATTCTGATATTTCAATTTGCTGGCAATAGAGCAGCAGGATATTACGGAACGATGAGTCTAATTTTTGCCTTTGCTTGTCAGTTGGTCACTGGTAAAATCTGCGATACAAAAGGTCATAGACTTCCTGCTTTAGTAGCAAATATATTCATCACACTTCTTGCTTTTGGCTTAGTGTTTTTTCACAACTCGTTATTCGGACTGGAATTGTTTGGGATACTCGGTGCTGGTGCTGCTTGGGCACTTTCAACTACGATACCACGGTTTATCAATGAATTTACAACGCCTCAAGAGAAGGGACACGGCGTAGGTCTAACACATTTAGCTTGGAGCACCGGATTTCTTCTCGGTTACGTCGCAAGTGGGTATTTACTGAAAATTTCTACTCATCTGCCTTTTCTTGTCGCAGGAATTTTTCTCATTTGTTCATCTTGTATAGCTTATAAACTATTTAATATAAAATCACTAGTTAGAAAGGAACACCTATGAATATTGTTGAACTTGATTTAGAAAATGCTGAACACCTTGAACTTACCAAATCGGAATGGCGTTTTGCTGAGGGACTTGTCCCTGGTGAACCAAATGGCGGATTGGTCAATCTGATGCCAGATTCACCAGCGCGAAATGCTGATTATGACGATTCAGGTTGGGATGTTTGTGAAAATATTCAAGAAATCGTACTCTCCGGTCTATGTTTTGGATGGTATCGGATTACCGTCACAATTCCTGAAGAAGTTGATGGAAAGTCTGTTGCTGGGTCAAAAGTCTGGTTTCACACTTGTATTGATGACTATGGTGAAGTCTGGGTAGACGGTGAAATTGACTTAGCCTTCGGTGAATCTGGACGTGGTGCTGCTTCTGGATTCAATGCACCACAACGGGTCGTTGTATCCGAAAGTGCTGAACCCGGTGCGAAACATGTCCTTGCCTGTTTGGCTATAAACGGACCACTGGCAAGACCGGGAGGCGGCATTTTTCTCCGTTTTGCAAAACTTGAATTTGAAAGTGAATAAATCGTTAGAATGTTGTGGGGTGGTTCTACGCCATCCCACATTGATTTAGGATAAGCAGGCTTTGACTACAAATAGAGAAAAAGCAAACAGCACTCAAGAATCACCAAAATCAGTTGTTCTCCTCAGTGGTGGGTTAGATTCAACCACTACCTTAGCAATCGCAACTGCTGAAGGTTATGACTGCTATGTGATGAGTTTTCGATATGGACAACGAAATAATTTAGAATTAATATTTGCACAGAACATCGCAAAATCATTTGATGTTAAACAACACACTATTATTGACATAGACCTTCGTATATTTGGCGGATCAGCCCTTACAGCAGATATTGAAGTTCCCAAAGAATGCTCAAAAACTGAACAAAGTGATAGCATTCCTATAACTTATGTGCCTGCTCGAAACACGATTTTCCTCTCTTATGCACTTGCGTGGTCTGAGGTCCTTACTGCAGATGCAATTTTCATAGGTGTTAACGCTATTGACTATAGTGGATACCCAGATTGTCGGCCTGAATATATTCAGACCTATGAAAAGTTGGCAAACCTTGCGACACAAACAGGTGTGGAAGGAAATACGAAAGTAAGAATCTGCACGCCTCTTATTGACAAAACAAAAGCAGAGATTATCCAGATTGGAACATCTTTGGGTGTAGATTATAGTCTTACGCTGAGTTGCTATGATCCAGATCCTGAAGGTGGAGCGTGTGGAAATTGTCATAGTTGTCATCTTCGTAGAAAAGGATTTGAAGATGCGGGCATTCCTGATCCAACTGTATATACTCAACCATAGATTTTAAAAATATGATAAAAGCAGTATTCTTTGATTTTTATTACACATTAGGTGTTTGGGGACTTCCGTTGGAGGATAGTCTTCAAAAAATTGCAGATAGATATCAATTTGAAATTGATTGGAAACTATATGCTAAGGCAATTCAGAATCTGTTTGCTGATGCATCTGATACGGATCCATCTAATCACTCATTGTTAGATACTTTAGATAAAATAGTTGAAAGTTATTGTACATTTATCCAAGAACTTGGTGTTAAAGAACATGCAGACCAGATCGCATGGGAATTACTTCAAGCAGGTCACTCGCTCTTTGCTGCAAATGTTGCCTCACTATACAACGACACGATTCCAACGCTTCAACGTTTGCAGGATGATGGCTTCAAGTTAGCAATCGTCTCAAATTGGGATACACCCTTAGACCCATTAGCAGAACGTTTGGGAATAGCAAAGTATTTTGATGTAATCACCGCATCCCACGATACGCGTGTTCGGTCTGCGAAACCGGATCCATATATCTTTGAGTACACCTTAAAGGCAGTAGGAGTTTCTGCAGAGGAAACCGTACACATAGGGGATACTTATGAAGCAGATATTATCGGGGCAAGAGATGTAGGCATACGTCCGATACTAATTGACCGGGAAGGCACACAGCACGGCAAATGGCATGAGACGATTCGGAGTCTTGCTGAACTTCCTGATATATTGAAAGATTCAAATTAGTCTGACAAAGGTATTTTATGATCAAGTATTAGTATCGTTCTCTGATGTTGTTGTCCCGGATTTCAAAAGACTAATTTCTTCTCGGAGTCTTGCCAGTTCTGCCTCGGCCTGTAAACGAGCCGCTGCTTCTTTTTCCGCTCTGTTTTCTGCTTCTTCAACTCTTATCGTTGCTACAGTTGCAGGTGTTTCTAACCACTTCTCGTTGTTAAGATCATAAAAACCTAATTCATCACCACGCAAACACAATTCTAATCCTAACGTCTCAGAATACATACTACTATTTGCATCCGTAGGTATAGACACATATTTTCCTTCCACAAGCCGATAACCCATAATAGGTTTTGGAAATACACGCCCTTCAAGGTCATATAGGAAGTATTCTAAAATTCCTATCTCCGCATAGAGGTGTTTTTTCTCATTTTGGTCTTTACGATTTGTATTTGAACTTGAGAACTCAAGCACGAAGTCAGGTGGTTTCCCTTCGTTCCATATCTGGTAAATGCGTCTCTCTTTCTTACCCACACCAAATGCAACAAACACATCTGGTGAGATTGATTTTTGAGGGTTTCCTTCCTCATAATACATCATCATGTTCCCTGATACACAGGTGTCTTTGTCATCTATGTAATGTAAAGATAGCGTCTGAATTGACCAAATAAGGCAATCCCGATGACGTTCAGTTTCAGCCATAGATTGTCCATCCGATTCTGGATAATAGATATTCGTATCTGTTGTCGGAGCATAACGTGGACGATAAGTGGATTCTGTTGATTTTGACGGAGTGAATTGTCCATTTTTATCTGCCATAAACGCATCTCCCTTTGTTATTTTGTGTATTTCTGCTTTTATTTATTTTTATATGCTTCCAGGAATATATTTCTTGAAATTCCAGATTGAGTACATATTCTACGTAGAGTTGAGCCTTTGATACGACGATGATTCGGTAGAACTAACACATTCCTACCCCATCTTCATTCTCTCGTACCATACAAATATGGTTCCCTTCACGTAATATACGGAATCCTAAACGTTCAAACGTCTGGATGACTTTGTTTTTGGGGGCATCGGTTGAAAATCGTGACATCAGATTTTGACTTCGGTGACGTAAACGTCTAATGCAGCTTCTTCTATTTCAAGCTCTTCTTTTCCAAATGTTTCAATATAGAACCGAATTGCAGAAGTTACGTCTTCCACGCTTTCTTCATAAGTGTCACCTTCTCCAATGACAATGCCTTTCAAACCGATTGGATAAGCAACATAACCATCGGTATGTTTTTCTATAATGATCTTAAACTGGTGCATTCTTTTCCTTTTTGTTTATTCAGAGAACTGTGTTCGCAATGCCCACAATCCCTGTCCCGGTTCACTGATATAATAGAATCCATCATCATCATTGAACCCATCTGAAAGTGTTTTTGGATTATAAAGTTCCAACACTTCCTCCAATGGCATCCATTCATAACCTACAGATTCAATTTCTTCTTGAGATAAATGTTCTGTGGCATAGACAACCTTGAATCGTCCTTCAGTACTCCCATGTATTAGATGGGCAGCAGCAGAAAGATTTTCTCTGAGTTCTAAATTATTCTCAACTGCTTTGAGTGTTGCAGGTGTTCCACGATAACCGTACTTACGGATTAGTCTATCAATTTCTGAATCCTCTCCAAACTCGCGTAATCCCGGTGCAATAATAATCAACTCACCATCATCAGCCATCGCCATACGGGTCCGATAAATCGCTTTGTTTCCCAACCAAGTGCTTCTAAATTCACGCGGATCCAAATAAACCACAGCTTTATTCAAAGGTTCATCCAAAAATGTCATATTTACATTTCTACTCAATTCCGCTGCGATTTCAAATGTCTGTGCATCATCGCCGATGTAAAGTCCACGCATAATCCGTTCGCCATCTACATCTACATCCATAACACTCATGATATAGATAATTCCGAGTTGTTTCAGATAGTGGGAATGTGCATAATTCAGCACGCGTCTAACAGAGGTATCCGTGCGACCCATTAGCTTCTCCATACCATCAACTGCACCGAGGAAATGTGTCTTATTTATCATTTCAACCCCACCTGTTCCGACAAGTATATTCTTAAATCCGTTAGCAATACCGATAACTTCATGCGGAATCACCTGTCCAACAGAGATAACGAGATCATATTCTCCTTCAACGATGCGACGATTAATTGCTACAGGTATACTATAATCCAGTTTCCCACCAGATACCTCACGGAGAAACTCAGATGGCACTTCACCAAAAGTGAACAGACCAGATCGCCAATTATGTTCATGGTATACTGCCTTTGGAAGTTCCCCATACATCTCAGCAATATGTTCATCAGTCATTGGTGCATGCGTGCCGATAGCCGGGAGTATGTCAAAAGCTTGACCATTTCCACTGTCCCAGAGTTCATATAGTATACGTGTGAGTTCACCAGCATTTGAATGCAATCGCGTAATATCAGGTGGAATTACCAAGATCTTTGTCGGAATGCCACCTAACTTTAGCAGTGCCTCATGAATACATGCTTTTTTCTCTTCAGTTGATATAATTGATTCTTGTGCACCATGTGCAATGTAGATTGACATTTTGTATATCTCTTATAACTATCTGAAAGTTGTGAGGATAGAAATGAAGATAACCACCCTCTATAAATGTAAACTAATATGAGGATTTTATTGTTCCCCAAGTTGTGCTTATCTTATTTTGCGGTTCTACTGGCAATACCAAGTCGTCTACGGAATCACCAATGAAGAGATTGTCGATGAAAACCAGACCGTAATTACCAAACTTACCAGTCTTGTATTCAGCATCTTTAGCTTCTGTTGCCGAGTCAACGTTAATAAAGGGGGTGGTATCATCACGTTCCTTAAGTTTGAAGGTGAAGGAATCGCCATCCAAGGTGAGTTGCGCACGATACCATACTTGCGGTTTATTATCAATACTACCATTTCCTATTAGAGGCCACCCGTCCTTACGTTTATAGAATTGATAACTCATTCCCCCTTGACGTCGATCACTCAAATAGAACTGTTCACCATCTGTCATAGTGACCCACAACCTAAAGGTTGGGGCTTGTGCTTCCTTGACAACAGCGTTTCTCCAAAAGGATCACCCGTCTCACGTCATATCCACTTTAGGCAGCTAAGCCTGCCTGTTTGATATTGATAGCTGCATTGATGTCTCTATCATGTTCAGTCTTGCACGTAGGACATATCCAGTGTCTATCTGAAAGTGTTAGTTTATCGTTTGTGTGTCCGCAGGTGCTACAAGGTTTTGTTGTAGTTGTCCATTGTCCGATTTTGAGGTAAGTTTTATCGTGTTTAGCACACTTGAATGCCAACACTTGAATGAACTGGTAAAAAGCGAGATCACTGATTTTGCGTCCCCAGAGGCGTTTCATGCCGTCTATATTGAGGGTTTCAAAGCACAAGGTGTCAAAACGCCTGCAAAGGTCTGTAGCAAGTTTCCACTGCCAGTCAAGACGTTGGCGTGCTATCTTCCTATACTGCCGCAACAACGCACGGAGAGCACGATACCAATTGCCTGATCCCTTGACTCTACGACTCACGCTTTTATTCAGTGTTCTCAACTTGTTCAAGGACTTTTTCAAAAACTGTGGAGACACAATCTTATTCCCATTAGAAGTTGTGAGAAAGGTTTTCAATCCGAAATCAAAGCCAGCACTTTCACCTGTCTTCGCAAAAGATTTCGATGTGTCAACGTTATCACAAGAAAAGCAGATCCAGTAATCGCCACACCTGTCACGCTTGAGGGTTATTGTTTTGATGTCACCTGTTATTTCACGATGTTTGTGAAAGGAGAACCACGTATCTATACAGTTGATCTTGAGACGGTTCCCTTCAAGTTTATAGCCTGCCTGTGTAAAGGTCATAGAGTTGTATTTATGTTGCGGTTTGATGTGCGGTCTACCTACTTTGCACGTTGTTTTGCCAGCCTTGCGATCTTTCATATTTCTGAAAAATGCATCATAAGCTTTGCCCATACGCAATACAACATCTTGAACAACTTGACTCGGTAGTTGTTTCCAATGTGCGTTCGTTCGCTTTTTCAACTTCGCAATATGACGATTCATCGTATAGGCAGATATGTTTTTCTTATAGATGCGATAATACCTTTGCTGCAATCGCATAATATGCACATGGACCTGATGCATATCGTCAAGCAGATTGCCAAGTTTTAGCGTATTCTTTTGATTTTGTATCTTGTATTTATAGGTTTTTCTCATGGTATGTCTTCTCGGTGAAGAACCCTTTTCGCATCGTTAGTCGTGTGGCAGATGCTAACGACATCCACAACTGAAAAGGTAATTGTATTATAGTGTGTTTCTTTCTCAAAATCAACCTTTTTGCCCGTCTACATCCCACAAGCTAAAGCATGGAGATTTGACGGGAAGAGCGTTAAAACGAAAAACAACACCCATATAAAAATCATCTGGAAACATCATATCCCATTCAGCAACATAATCGTCCCAATCATCTTCACCACAAACATAGATAGATCCACCAGGACCATCATGCCGTGAGGCATCGGATGCTTTGTTAGATGTTTTCAGCACTTTGTTTCCAGCATCTTTGGGATCGGCAACAACTATTGTCTTCGTATTACCAGCAAACCCAATATCCCAGTTATTCGGTTCCTGGTTTATTGAATCTTTCTCAAAATCGTCATGAAACAACAAATCTGCTGATACCTTCATTGAAACTAACGTAGTCAATTTGACATACTCCCCCAGCTAAAGCAGGGGGATTCTTTTGTCCCTCTACACTGGGTAAATTCTGCGATCAACAGTGAATGCGAACGCCAGCAAAAATATTACCTTTATCCGTCTTCCATCACCTACTGCACTGGACGATGCCCCGCCCATTCACCTATTTCAGATTTTCACCTGTTTTAGATGGCAAGATTCTTTTTTGTGAAGTGGCACTGCTTCACCCGAAACAGTTCATTCTTGTCCTTCTTACCAGACACCCCGACACAACAAGAGATGACTTACTTCTCTTGGGGGTCTTTTATACAATATGTCTACTCGCTCCTTTTGAGAGTTCGCTATTTAGCGACTTTGGTAACGCATATCGCAGATATGTGCTGCATATCAACCCGCTCGCGTGTTCCAGTTCACATTCGACTGGCATGATATAGACGCTCTCCACCGACTTGCATGGTTAACGATGTAGTATTACATCTAATCTTTCGTTGGGCAGTCAGTGATACCCTGCACATGTTTTATTGCTTAGCGGTGTCTACATCCCCGTGCTAAAGCAGCGGGGGTTTGACACTGAAAGAGATAACGCCTAAAATCAAAAAAAGTCTTATTAATTATCCCCAAAGTTGTTATAGTTGTTATAGCGACCTTGTTTTACTTCCTCAAAAATACGCTCTAAGTGTGCTCGGCTTTTTGGGGGCCACGGCACATCAGGGGGAAGTCCAAGTTCCTCTCGGCTGATCGGTGTCGGTCTTTCAGGAAGAATGTTGCTCATATTATCAATATAAACGACTTTCCAACCCCGTGGGTGTTTCCCTTTATATACGATGTCAAACATTTGTTGCTCAGAAAGTTTAGCATTGCTACTTGTTCCTCTATTTCCAGCATATCCCCGATGTACTCTCTTAATGACAACGCTTTTTTCGGGAAGCGGAAGAACGGTTCTACCATCGGGGCCTAGGAATTTAACTCGGTATACAGAAGGGTCTGCCTGTTTTGCAGTTTTTATTTGTTGGTATTCCCAAATTTTTCTGTCAATGAAAGCATCTTTATAGGTTTCCCAGCTATTGTATGTTTTTCCGAAATATTTTTTTGGCAGCCACATATCTGGTTCAGATAAATATCTACGCTCCTCCTGTATTAAACGCTCACGCAGCATCAGATACTGATCAAAATCATCAGAATCTTCAATCACAATACCTTTATCAATAAGTATTTGGAACCATTTAGTTGCAGGATATTTCTCATAACTTCTTCGCAGCCATTTACTGGGAACATCTTTAAATGCTTCAAGAATAGTCTCAGGCGTTTGTGGTCTTGGTCCCTCATATTTGTTAACAGGTGCCTCTATTGTTTGAACACAGGATACAACCGTGCATAAAATAAAAATTAACACAACTGTGGGTATAACTTTCACTTGTTCCTCCAAAAGTTTAATTTTTGCTGCGACTTCGTCGTGTCGGCCGCTTACGTTGCACCAGCTGTTCTAATTGTTTGATCATCTCAATATCATCTGGTTCAAGTCTACGTAGTCCTTCTTCAAGTCCATATTCATTTAATGTCGAAATTGTTTTATCAGACTCCGCGAATGCGCACACCCGTTCCGTAGCTTGCCAATCCAGCCCCTTCACTTGCCCTCTACCGCGATCTTTACCTTCCCTGCGGATACCCCCGCTAAGGTGCGTGTTGTAATCGGCAACTCTATAGCGTTATTCTCATTTTTGAGCCACCATCGTACCGCAGCCACAACAATTGCGATAGTAGCAGGCGATTTACCATCAACATGAAGATGTCTGACGGCTCCCAAACCTAAAGGATTGGGGTTCTTTTAGGTCATCTTCTCACTCCGAGAGTTTTTTGAAAATGTGGGCATCTTTTATAGGCTTATAGACTACTCACTTGGGTTCAAGCCAAGTTTACCAGCACAGCAATTGTGGGGGTGCCCGCCAAGACACGACTAACAGGGACTACTTTATTACCCCAAAATCGTCCCAGATACTTTGTCTATTGTTCTGTTATTTCGCGGTTGTGGAGGGAACACCGCCACAATCTCTTGACATACTCCCCCAGCTAAAGCAGGGGATTCTTTTGTCCCTCTGCACTGGGTAATTCTGCGATCAACAGTGAATGCGAACACCAGCAAAAAATATTGCCTTTATCCGACTTCCATCACCTACTGCACTGGACGATGCCCCGCCCATTCACCTATTTCAGATTTTCACCTGTTTTAGATGGCAAGATTCTTTTTTGTGAAGTGGCACTGTTTCACCCGAAACAGTTCATTCTTGTCCTTCTTACCAGACACCCCGATACAACAAGAGATGACTTACTTCTCTTGGGGGTCTTTTATACAATATGTCTACTCGCTCCTTTTGAGAGTTCGCTATTTAGCGACTTTGGTAACGCATATCGCAGATGTGTGCTGCATATCAACCCGCTCGCGTGTTCCAGTTCACATTCGACTGGCATGATATAGACGCTCTCCACCGACTTGCATGGTTAACGATGTAGTATTACATCTAATCTTTCGTTGGGCAGTCAGTGATACCCTGCACATGTTTTATTGCTTAGCGGTGTCTACATCCCCGTGCTAAAGCAGCGGGGTTTTGACACTGAAAGAGATAAACAGAGCAGCAAATAAAAACAATAGCGGATAACGCATATCTCTCTCCTATAAACAGTTTTGATTTTGGACTTGATATTATTGTAAATCTATTATATCATATAATGAATAATAGGACATTGTAAAATGAGGTAAACATGCGTATTCTGCACACTGCCGATTGGCATATCGGACAGCGACTTTATGAACGTCAACGACATGATGAACATGAACAGTTTCTAACATGGTTACTTCAGATTATCAAAGAGAATAACATAGACCTACTCCTTGTTTCAGGTGATATTTTCGACACATCACTTCCTTCAGCAAAAGCAACCAACCTTTATTACCAATTCCTCTATAATTTATACAAGAATACTCAGACATATACGGTAATCATTGCAGGTAATCACGATTCTGCACGTCACTTAGAAGCACCAAAAGAATTTCTCAAAATGGGTCGCATTCATGTTGTAGGACAAGCAACTACACCAGAAGAATGCGTTGTCCAGATTCCCCCTGATGATCCCAAAATTGCTATTGCAGCTGTGCCATATCTGTCAGAAAATGAACTCCCACATGTCTCTTTTGAATCTGATATAGATAAGACTGAACGATATCGTCAAAGACTCAAAGATTTGTATGCAAAGTGTGTCTCACAAATGCCTATCCAACTCCCGAAAATATTGATGGGACATCTGTTTGTTCACAGCGGACAAGAGATGAATTCTGAACGAAATATTCAGATAGGCGGGGCATCTGCAATACAAGCATCCGATTTTCCTAATGACGTTGATTACATCGCACTCGGTCATCTACATAGGCCACAAAGTATCAATGAAACTGACTTCCCAATCCGTTATTCTGGTTCACCTATTCCACTTAGGTTTAATGAAGCAAAATATAGTAAACAGGTGTTTCTACTTGAGTTTTCCGATGATGGGGAGATAATTAATGATGAAGAGATTAAAATTCCAAATTTCAAAGACTTATGTACTGTTGAAGGGGATGAAACCTCTGTAGTCTTACAAGCGACTACAGAAAATTGGACTAACAAATTCATTCAAGTACAACTGAAATTAGACACAGTTGTCCCCGGAATTAACGATACCATACGACAGGTATTTGCTGAACGGGGCGGCGATGTACTAAGTGTTGAAATTGAGTTACCCGAACCTGAAGATCGTCCACAACTGAATGTTGATGAGATGAAAAGTCCTGAAGATATTTTCAAACAATATCACAAGACTAATTTTGGTGAATTTCCTGATGAATCATTGCAAGAGACATTTAAAGAACTACTCCAATTGGTAGAGACTAATCAATGAAACTATGTAAATTAAAACTCAAGAATATAAACAGTTTTCGCGGTGAGGAAAAACTTGATTTTGAGGACACTCCACTTAACGATGCTTCTCTTGTCGCAATTACCGGTCCTACGGGTGCTGGGAAAACAACATTGATGGATGCAATTTGCGTTGCCCTCTATGGCAAAACACCCCGCCTAACAGGTTCTGGCACTCAAAATCCAAAAAGTCTAATTAGTCACGGGGAAAAAGAATGCTTTGCTGAAGTGCATTTTATTGCAAACAATACACGATACATCGCAACTTGGTCTGCCAAGCAGAGCGGTTCTCCAAATGGAAGTTTGTTTTATGCGGATTCAGATGAACTCATTACTGATAGACTATCAAAACAAGGAAAATCATTAGGATCATCGGAAAATACGATCAGTGAGGAGATTACTTCTATCTTGGGACTTGATTTTGATAGTTTTAGACGTTCAGTGATGTTAGCACAGGGTGAATTCGCTGCATTCCTTAGAGCAAAAGATGAAGAAAGACGCACAATTCTGGAAGCAACCGCAGGAATCCACATTTACGATGTACTTAGACAACATCTAAATGATAAAGTGAATGAGGTCTCTGCTATTCATAGACAGAAAGAAACTGAATTAGATTTCTTTGCAGATTCCTCGCCAGAACAACTAAATGAACTGAATGATGAACTAAATAATATGAAGAAAAAGGCTAAAAAATTAAATGAAAAACTTCAACAAATTGAGAGTGACAAGAAACAAGAGACCGAACGAAAGGATCAATATGAAAAACTTGAAACGTCTAAAGAACGGTCAAATGAACTTAAAAAAGAACAACCGAAGATTGTTGAATACAAATTAGAACTTAAAAATGCAGAACTTGCAAACCAACTTCGCGCTGAAAAACAGGCTTTTGATACTACACAATTAGACCACCAAAAGTCAACGGCTGCACTTAATAATGCTAAAACTGAGTTGAATAAAACGCAAAAGCAGGTAAAGATCAACCAATCCATCTATGATGAAAAGAAGAAGTTGTATACAGAATTGTCCGCTACACATTCGAATAAATCTAAGATATATACACAAGCAAAATCTGAATTAGGAAAAGCCTCCGATCGATTTGAAGAAGTCAATAAACGAAGACCTTCCTTAAGAAAACTGGATACAGATATCGTTGAATTGACCAATGACTTATCCAATAAAGAACAAAAGCAAAAGGAGCTGCAAAATCAGATTTCAGAAGCACAAACCTTTATTGAGCAAAATCCACTTCCATCTGACCGAGATGCAAGATTGATTAGATTAACCAGACTTCAACAAAACATAAACGGAAAACAGGAACAATTAATAGAAAAAATCGATGACCAGTCTGATCTCAACACAAAGAAAGGTGAACTAACTCAAAAAGTCCAAGAATTATCAGACAAACGGAATGAACTACATGATAAAATGACAACTTTAGGTGAATCCTTTAAAATTGAAGAGCAAAGATATAATGAACTGCAAGACAACGGCAGTCTGCAAGATTGGCAAAAAATAAAAAGCACTGCAACAGGTGCGCAGCTCATAGTACAGAACCATGAGATTTCTTCGCGTCAACTCAATGAGGAAAAAGAGGATCTGAGAGTATTACAAGGTCGTCTTACCACACTTGATGAGTCGCTTGAAGAACTTAAAGAGAAACTTGAAGATCAAGCTGATATATGTGAGAAAGGCGATGTAAAAGTTGAGGAATTGGAAAAAGAAAGGGAATTGGCAATGTTAGCAGACTCAGTTAACCACCTACGACACAAGTTAGAAGACGGTGAATCGTGTTATGTATGCGGTGCAACCGAACATCCTTATGCCGGTAAAGTGGAATCTGGAAGTGATCAACAAATCAGAAGTATAGATGAGCAATTAAGCATTGCCAAGAAGGATGCAAGAGAGGTCCACACCCACAAAAGAGAGCTTGAACAGGAACAAGTTCGTCTGCAGCAGGACAAGTTAACCACTACAGAACAACTTGATGAATGTACTAAGGAAATTAAGAGTCTGAAGAATGATGTAGCAAATAATCTCACAGAATGGCAAGAACTCTATCAGGATACAGACATCTCAAGTGAATGGATTGAAGATAGAATTAAGGAATCAGATAAAGCAATTGACAATCTAAATACAACACGTGAGGCATACAACCAAGAAAAAAATGACTTGAATAACGTATCCATGGAACATACAATCTGTGAAAACAACCATGAAAACCAAAGCGGACTCTTGAAGGGTACAGAACAGGACTTAGATAAAGTATCTGAGGAAATTGAAGACTTAAATGCAGATATAGAATCTCTTGAAACGAACTTTTGGGAATCAATGCCTGATCCTTTTCATACTGATTCAACAGAACAGTCTTTTACGAATTTTTCTAACACAATTAAAAACGTTGATTCCTATGAGCAAAAACATAGCTCAGCTAACTCCGAACTTACTTTGCTAAACTCTGAAATAGAAAACAACAGAAGAAACCTTAAAAACGTAGAAGAACAACAAATAGAGCTTACAACAGAGATAGAACAATACCAGAACGAAGGTGACGAGATCCTGAATGCAGTGAAAGAAAAGACTGGTGGTTTAAATACGGAAAATCAGATAAACGACGCAATCGTTGAGTTAGAGGTTGAACTGCAAGCAAAAGAGGATGAAAGCGATAGAGCAGAACAACAATTGCAAAAAAACAAAGATCGCCTTACAGAAAAGACCACTGCACATCAATTCAGTGAAAAACACTTAGAGGAGGTTACCGATAGGTTTGAATCAGCAAGTAGAACTTACAACGAAAAATTAAAGAATTTGGGTTTTGCCTCACCTGATGATCATAGCAATGCATTTCGGGGCGCAGAACAAATGGAAGAATTTTATGAAAAAATAGACAATTATGAAGACGAAGTCCAGAATCTCAATGACATTATAGAAGAATTAACAAAGAAATTTGAAGAATCTCCATTTAATCCAGACAAGTTGCAGGACATCATTTCTGCTGAAACCGATATTGATGAAAAAATACAAAATCTACAACAAGATATTGGCAGGAAACAACAGAGCATCAAGGATTTAGAAGAAAAACTTGATAAACGCAAAACACTTGACAAAGAATTAAAGACTGCAAAACAGGAAATGGATAGATGGAAGAATTTACGAGACATTATTCCGCAAAACAGACTCAGAGACTTCGCTTTGGAAATTATGTTTCAACAAGTTAGTAAGATAGCAAATGTTCAGTTGGAATATCTGACATCGGAACGTTATCAATTGAAAGTCGAAACTATTGGTAAACTTAGTGTAATAGACCGTTGGAATGCAAATGAAGAACGACCTGTTGAAACACTCTCAGGTGGAGAATCATTCCTGACAAGTCTTGCATTAGCACTCGCTCTTTCTGAACTCAGTCAAGGTCGCTCACAACTCTCCTCTCTCTTCCTTGATGAAGGATTTGGCACATTGGATGCAGAAACGCTTGATATTGCAATCGCCGCATTAGAAGGACTTCGTGTGCAAGGACGAAACATCTACATTATCAGCCACATTCAAGAATTAACAAGACGACTACCAGTCAGAATCAACGTAAAGAAAAAAGGTGACGGTAGATCCACTATTGAAATAAAAGAATAAACTCTTACTACCATGTTATTGATACACTAAATAGTAACTTTTAGTGAGAATATGGAGGAATCACATGATATTTGGTTTCATGTCGTCTGTCTGTCCACCATTGTCGGTGACAGAATTGATTGACAAGGCAAAACATTATAACTATGAACATTTAGAACTCCGTGTAGAATGGGATCACGGACACGGTGTAGAATTGGATTCATCACCACAACAACTTAGCGATGCAAAATCACAATTTGAAGATAGTGGCATTGCTTTATCTTGTATCGCAACAGGTGTGCGTTTTATCGATCCAGATGCTCAAAAACGGCAGCAACAAGTCGACTTGCTAAAACGATATATTGATCTCTCAGAAAAGATGGGAGCTAAAAATATCCGTATCTTCGGTGACCCTGTACCGAAAACACCGAATGAAGTCGATCAAACCCTTGATTGGGAAGCTGATGGAATTAGGCAATGTGATGCGATAGCAGGTGAGGCAGGAGTAGCACTCTGTTTGGAAACTCACGGAAATCTATTGGCAAGTTACTTAGCAGAAGTGTTATATCGTTCAGAAGCGAAGAATACCTATGTGAATTGGCATGCAGGACACCACGTCCGACACGGACAACCAGTGGATGTGGCGTATGTACATCTTCGTAACAAAGTCCGTCATGCACACGTCAGTTTTGGGGACGAAGGTCCGATGCCCGATACTGAAAAAGACTCTTTAACACTTCTCGCAGAAGATAATTACACAGGTTTTATCTCTATTGAGGTGATTAATCCTAAGGATTCAGATGCTGTGTTGAAACGACATGCAGAACTCTACAAAACACTCTGAATGTTATTGTATCACGAAAATAGCAAATGATACCTAAAATACCGGTAGACATGTAAAGATTGCATTTCTACCGGATTTTCATTTACACACTGAAAGATTCACCACAGCCACATGTGTTTTTGGCATTTGGATTAGAGATCTTAAATCCTGATTCCATGAGACCGTCATTGTAATCCAGCACCGAACCGGCAAGATATAGAGAACTTCGGGGATCAATATAGACCTTCAACCCATGAAATTCATACACCCTATCAGTTCCCTTCGCTTCACCGAATTCAAGGCTATACTGGAAACCTGAACAGCCACCACCGACCACCTGCATGCGTAAACCGAGGTCACCATCGGTGTCATTGTCATTGCCATTAATCAGTATAATCGCTTTTTGTGCCGCTGATTCCGTTACATTAATCATTGGTCTATCTCCTGTTATTTATTTATGTTCGCGAGAGCTTCCTTTAGTGCTTGTTCTGCATGTTCTGCATAACGTTGTTTGTCTACTGGCAATCCACCTAACGCATTTGATATATCTGCTGCTGTAATCTCAAATACATCAACAAGTCGGTTACCCGACACTAATTCTGTAAGAACAGACCCACTTGCAATTGCAGTCGGACAACCAAAGGCACGGAACTTCACATCCACAACAGAATCATCCAATATCTTTATGGTAAGTTTCAACATCTCCCCACTTGCAGCAGAACCGATAGTGGCAGAACCATCCGCATCAGCAATTGTGCCAATATTGCGCGGGTTTTCAAAGTGCTCTGTTACCTGTTGTGAATGCATGAACGTTTCCTGTTCAGTAGTATAACATTACACCGACAAACTCTATAATTTCATATTATACATTATTCTATTGCAATTGTCAAATCAAGTTGATTCAAGGCAGGGTTATTTAGTTTTCGGTAATTCTGATAGATTTGTTCACATATCAATATAAAGCAATGCATAGTAGTAGGCACACTCCGTGTGCCGTATACTTTAGAACACAATATAGACGGCACACGGAGTGTGCCTACTACTATGCATTTATGAAGAAAAGGAGAGTAGATCTAAACACGACTCACAATATAAACTTTCAGTAATGCCGTTCAGTTGATATTTCTTAAAACTAAATAACCCTGTCCCGCATCACATTGTCTTGAAATAAAAAACAAAATGAGATAAACTAATCATACATCTAAAGAACATCATACTTGAGGAGAATATGCAAGAACACAACACACTAGTGCCAGAGATTGAAAGTAATGAATCCTTGCCACCTCTGCAACCGTTGAATCTCACCGACATCCTTGATGGGATGTTTTCAATATATCGCAACAACTTTCAACTCTTTTTTAAGATTTCTTTAGTATATTTTGTAATCGGTTATGTGATTGATAAAATCGGTGTATATCTTGTATTAAGGAATGCAGCAGACGACCTTCTGGTAGGTCTATTCTTTACTCTCATAACATCGACGTTATTGTCGCTGTTTGTCGTAGGTGCAATATTATACGCAAGTTCACAAGTGTTTTTGGATAAGGACATAACTGTTGAAGCAGCCTTACAGCAATCATTGCATCGTTATACATCGTTAATTGGTGGTTCTCTCCTATATGTGTTGGTTATTACCCTCTTATCTATTACATGCATTGGAATACCATTTGCAATATATTTGCTTGTAAGGTGGGGGTTATATGCTTTACCCATTATGGTAGAGGAGAAACCAGTAGGTGAATCATTTCGTCGTAGTTCAGAATTAGTAAAAGGAAATTGGTGGCGAGTATGTGGAATTATGTTTGCTATTATACTCATCTACTATATGATCTCAACTATTCTCTCTACTACATTTTCCATTATATTCATGCTTGTTCCTGGTACAGGTCAATTGCCGACTAATGCTACTCCTATTGAAACTATTCTATTCATTTTTGCACCAACCCCAGAAGATATTGGTTGGTTAACATATTTTATACGCACCTTTTTTGCATTAGCTATCACTTCACTACTGCTGCCGATTGCATCAATTGGTTCTACGCTCCTATATTATGACATGCGGATACGGAAAGAAGCCTTGGACCTGGAAATGCAGGTTACGGATAATCTTGAACAAATTCCAACTGAACATAACGAAGAATCATGACACTAAAAATTAATAGTAGTCTCATTATAATCTTTTGTCTGACTTGTCTGCCCTTTTTGTTAGCTACTGCATCAGAGGAGCAGCTGTTTCGTGATGAGTTAGAGAAAAATACGGAAGCGGTAATATCTTATGAGAAATATCAAACCGAGTTAGATAAGCTGCTTACCCCCAAACCAATTCAGAAATTTGAGTTAAAGTATGTACTATTCCCATTGGGTATATTAGCAATTGGAATAGTTTTGATAATCTTTATCCGACAGATTCGGGTTAACTTGATAAGCGAAGTTAGCGAAATTGAGACGTTGATTGTTGAAGAAGATGTGAGGACTGAGAAAGCTGCACTTGCACACGCAGATACCGCAGAAGCATCAAACGACTTCCGGGGTGCACTCCGGTATCTCTATCTTTCCGCAGTTTTACACCTACAAGAACGTGGTATCTTACCGTATGATAAGAGCATGACTAATCGCGAGTATCTATACCAATCACAAGTTGACATCAACCTTCAGGAGACACTTGGTCCAGCAGTTACTGTCTTTGATGAGATATGGTATGGACATAAACCTTGTGATGCCGAAACCGTTGCAAACTATCGTGATCTATTGCAAAAGGTGTATGTTAAAGGGTGACAAAATCATATTTATGGTGAAGCATAGCATTATATCTACACTTTCTATCAACGGTAGGTGCGGTTTCCTAACCAATGCAGAATACCAAACGCGTATTCTGGCATAGGCATCAATTAAAGGATATATTTACCTGTGATGGATTTTGGAAGTCTCTTATTATCATACCCACCTTTCGCACCGCTGGTGCTGAGTTTCTTGTGGTGGACATTTTCTATACACCTTTCGCACCGCTGGTGCTGATATATGATTTATAAAAGCCTCGGAGAGGCAGCATGCGCGTGTGGCATGCTGCATGAGGTGTATAGCACGTAATATCAATACAGACAAAAGCCCCAGCGGGGCAGCATGCGCGTGTGGCATGCTGCATGAGGTGTATAAAATGCACAAACTTTACTCACTAAATTGACGCCTATGGTGCGGTTTCCTAACCAACGCAGAATACCAAACGCGTATTCTGATGGAATACAAAACTTTGATTTATCAAACTCACGTTATGTAGCAACTTAGGGTATAATATAATAATCTTCAAAAAACTTGTTCAATATAAAAAACACCTTAGGTTACAATCAGTGAAAATTCACCGTGTTCCAATTTATCTCTTTCTTTTGCTTATACTCTCATGTTCCCACATTTCCTGTGATTCGTTAATTGAAACGAGGTTTCTCCCAAGACTATTGCGAAAATTAAAGTTTAGAGTCACAGAAATAACTGCACAATATCCTTCTCGTCTTAAGAACTACGATGCCTTATTCTTACAGGATCTTCTCAGAATTCCATCTGAATCAGAAATCCAAAATATGCAAGATTTTGTCAAAGGTGGTGGAACACTGTTAGTAAGTGGAGGAAATCATAAAACAATGGCTGGACTTGTCGGTGCTTTTGGATTGAAACTACAGAATTTACCGAATAGAATGGAATACGCAAATAGATATAAAGAAGAACCTTTTTTTCCTCTAAACGAAGTTAACAGAATACGACCCCAAACATATTTTGCTATTGAATCTGATAAACGAGACATGCTGGTACTATATGGTTCCGAATATCAAGCAGTTGTAGCAACAATACAAGATGGTGAAGGGCGTGCATATTTCACTACTTCGGCATATCTATTTAATGAGAATGGGTTGAAACATAGTGGAAATGCTGCACTGTTTTACAACCTTATGTCAACATTCCCTCGTAAAGCACACGTCGGTCTGGCAGAAGGAAACTACTATGCACAAAGCATTACACCTTCAAGTGCATTTGTTAACCTTGTTTTCAAAACACCATGGGGCTTAGCATCAGTATATATCTGCTTGATTCTGTTCGTCTTCATGACATTGAGAGGAAGAAGATTCGGACAACCCCTAAATGTAAGAGAGAACAATAGAAGGTTGAGCACCGAATATGTCCATGCGATGACTGCCTTATACCAAAAAGGCAACACACGTATGGATATACTGAAACATATTAGAGATAAATTCAGAGCAGACTTAGGAAATCGGTGGCGAGTGAATCCTAATTTGGCAACATCAGGTTTCTTAGATGAATTGATACAACATGGTGTTGATGATGCACAAGGAGAACTTACCAACCTAATCAGAGATTTAGATACATCAGGAAATATATCAGAATCACAACTTGTGGATTTAGCAAAAAGAGTTGATACATACTGTACAAACACTCATATTTGAAGAACACTAAACAGGTAATCATTAAATTATGGAGAATACAGCACAAACAGTTTTTGAAAGAATAAAACAGGAAGCAGAGAAAATCATCGTCGGACAACACGAAATCTTTGAACTCGTGGTTGTCAGTCTTTTTTCAGGAGGACATGTCCTATTAGAGGGTGTACCGGGCACGGCAAAAACGTTAATTGCAAAGACTCTTGCAATGATTGTTTCTGGACAATTCAGTCGTGTCCAATTCACACCAGACCTTATGCCTTCAGACATTATTGGAACAAGTGTTTACGATTTGACGACAAATCAGTTTAATCTAAAGCACGGTCCCGTTTTCACGAATGTCCTACTTGCAGATGAAATCAACCGTTCTCCAGCTAAAACACAATCTGCACTCTTGGAATGTATGGAGGAACGGCAAGTCAGTCTTGATGGCGTGCGACACGAACTATCAACACCATTCATAGTGTTAGCAACACAAAATCCTATTGAATATGAGGGAACATATCCATTACCAGAAGCACAGTTGGATAGATTTATGTTCAAACTCAAAGTAGACTATCCTGGTCCTGAATTAGAAACACAAATCTTGAGGAATTACCATCAAGGATTTAATGCTACTCGCTTGGATGAAGTCGGCATAGAAGGTGTGATTGACAGTGAGGCACTTACGGAATGTCAAAAGTCAATTCAAACAGTCACCGTAGAGGATACTATATTCAACTATATCGTTGGTCTGGCAGAAGCATCGCGCAGATCAAATGAACTGATATTAGGTGGAAGTCCTCGCGCATCAATAGCACTCTTATTAGCAAGTAAAACCTATGCAGCAATGCAAGGACGAGACTATATTATACCTGATGATGTAAAATATTTAGCAGCACCTGTTTACCGTCATCGTATCCTATTGAAACCTGAGGCAGAAATTGAAGGTTTGACTGCCGATGAAGTCATTGATAGACTTCTTGCAGAAGTAGAAATCCCACGATAGACATTATGTATATTAGCAAACGATTCCTATTCTATTTATTTCCTGCAGCCATTCCCATTCTGCTGTATACTGTCTCACCCATTCTATTGTATGTTGGTGGAGCATATCTGCTGTTGTTGTTCACCGTTGCAATCATAGATTATGTTACAAACCCTCTCTATACAAGTGTTCAAGTTAACAGATTGATGAATACAAAATTCTCATTAGGCGTGGAAAATGCAGTTACATTGCATATAGCCAACCGATCGCGACATAGCTTGAAGATAAGGCTTAAGGACGATTTTCCTACTGAATTCTTGTATGATACAGTAATCCATGGCTTGGAAGTAAATGCTATGCAGGAGGATAGTGTGGTTTACTATCTCACACCGATGCGGAGAGGCATATATCAATTTGGAGATATACATATTCGGTGTTTGGGTGTCATAGGCCTCGTCATTCGACAGCACAAAGTATCCGCACAAACAGAAGTGAAAGTCTATCCTAATCTCAACGCTATTAGACAGTACGAGTTATTAGTCAAACGTGGAATGCTTCACCGTATGGGATTGAAAAACTCACGACAATTTGGAGAAGGAACGGAGATGGAAAGATTGCGTGAATACCTACCTGATGACGATTTTAGACGTATTGATTGGAATGCAACTGCAAGACTCCGAAAACCTATTGTTACTGAGTTTGAAACTGAACGAAGTCAAGATATAGTAATTATGCTGGATACTGGTCGACTCATGGCATCTCCAATCCTATTGGATTCATCAGATACAACGGATACAGAAACGATTAGTCAAAAAGCGATGCTCAAATTAGACTACGCCATCAACACAACACTAATGGCTGCTTATGTCTCAATATTGAAAGGAGACAAAATAGGAATGGTTGCATTTGCAGATACAGTTCACCAATACTTAGCTCCAAAGCAAGGTAAAAAGCAGTTCCTTACAATGTTAGAGACGATTTATGCGTTGCCGGTACATCCCGTTGAACCTGACTTTGAAGCAGCATTTTCTTATCTCGCCACAAAACAACGCAAACGGGCACTTATTATACTCTTCACAGATATCCTTGACAACGATTCAGCAGAAGGCATAGCAACCTATGTCTCGCAATTTTCCAAGCATCATCTTGTTATCTGTGTAACGTTGACAGATTCTGGTATTGTGGAATTAGCAGGACAAAAACCATCAAATTCTAAGTCAGTCTATCAAAAAGCAATAGCTGAACGAATGCTGCAAGAAAAACAATCTACATTAGAAATCTTACGCAGACGCGGTGTTATAACAATAGATGTCCCCGCTCATCAACTAACTATGGCTGTGGTGAATAAGTATTTAGAACTGAAGGCAAAATCAAGGCTATGACACTATTTCGGTTCGTAGTCGCGCAATTCAATGTGCCTCTTATATGAGATTCTATCTTATGAATTAGGAGATTTCATACCAAAAAGGTAGGTGAACAACAAAATCCCTGTCAATGCACCAAAGCCTATTTTTACGGCATTTGGAAGGTCAGAAGGAGAGACAAAACCCTCAATGATACCAGCAATAACAAGCAAGAACACACACCCGCCGAGTAACTTAATTGCCGTTTTCGCGGCATTCACTAAAGTCTGTTTTCTCGTCAAAGTTGTTGGTGCAATAAGGGAGTATCCTAACTTCATACCAGCACCATCAGCAATAAATATCGTCATCAGTTCTATGTATCCGTGCGGTGAAACAAAGGACCACAATGCCAACGCGGCACCATGAACATGACACAATCCAGCGATGGCACCCAAATATAACCCGTTATAAACAAGGATGTATACACTGCCAACCATAAACATGATTCCCCAGGCGAAAGCCATGAAAGCAACGCGAATGTTATTCGTCATGACATAAGAGGAGAGCAAATTTCTTGCTTCAGCAGATGTAGAATTCCATTTGTTTTGTCCTAATTCTTTGATATGAGTCACGTAACCTTCAGGGACAAGGCTTTCAACGAATTCAGGGGATCTCAACGCACTCACATAAGCTCCCGCATAAGCAAGAACAAACATCAGGAAAGCAGCACCGATAAAATAGAGATTTTCGCGGAAGACTGTGGGGAAACCAAAACGGAGAAATTCAAGAAGTGAACCACGTTTTAAGGGTGATGTTTGGTAGACAGTGGAATGTGCCCTTGATACTAATTCGTTCAGGTATATAACACATCGATCCTGTGGAAAATCACGTCGTGCCACTGCTAAATCAGACGTTACACGACGATACAGATATCCAAGACGATTGAGTTCTTGGGCATTTGCATTACGGGATTTATTCAATAATTCTTCTAATTCATTCCAACTCTGTTGTTTTTTCTCAATAAATTCTGCAGACATTTATATTTTCCTGTTTATCAAGATATTTGCCATAAATACATAACACACTACCTATCGAATAACTGCTTATAAAATAACATTAGGATGTGCAAATGTCAAGTTAGGATAATTTAAAGTGTGTAAGTTCTTGGCAAGATATCTCAGTAACCATTGTAGTGCGGGGTCTCCGTGCCCCGCCATCTTTCCTCCAAGCAATTGCGGGGCACGGAGACCCCGCACTACAATGGATGGTATGAAGTAATTGCCAAGAACTTTACACACACTAATTCCAAATCTTATACATATCATTTTCAAAACTATCCAGATAGATTATTCCTAATTTGATATGACTTGTATATCAAGATATGGTATCATGATTGATAGGTTCAAATGCGCTAAAAGGAGAAACCAACAGTGTCTCAACAAAAACTCAATGGTTGGGCAGAACGGTATATCAATGATGGTTATCTAATGGTACCAGATATAATCACGCCAGACGAATGTGATGCATTAAAATTGGAAATGTTGAAAATCTTTCGTGGCGATTATGAATGCACAGCAATTCCTCCGATGCCAGAAGATGCAACTGAAACAGAGATCTTAGACAGAATAATGTGTGTCGGTGAACCACATTCTTTTAGTCCTCTCATCAGAAGGTATGTTGAACATCCCAAAATCTGTGCTATTCTACAGGAGATTGTCGGTGCACACATACCCTTTTGGGAGGGTGGCGTAAAGTGTATGCAATCAATGATGTTAGGTAAAGTACCTGGCCATACAGGTAACCCGTGGCATCAGGACGAACACCCTATACCGACACGAGACCGATCACTCGTTGGTGCGTGGATTGCATTAGATGATGCCACTATTGATAACGGATGTATATGGGTTCTACCCGACAGCCATCGATCAGGAGTGATTTATGATAGACATCCACATAACAAACGCGAAGAGTTTGACAGTTGTCATGAAGCGGCTGGTTTTGACGAATCAGATGAAATACCAATTGAAATGACAGCTGGAAGCGTCCTCTTTTTCAACGGTTATCTATTGCATCGTTCAAAAAAGAATAGAAGTAACACCTATCGGCGCGTCCTGGTAAGTCATTACTGTTCAACTGCTTCTTGGCTTGGATGGAAAGGACAAAGGAATTATCGGGGTGTTGTTGTCGTTTCGGGTGAAGACCCTTATGCCGAAGAGGGGTATATCACGCCAAATGCTTGGGCACGATGGGAGTGATGATGTAATGAATGACCATTTATCAGTTGAAACACCAGAACAAATCAGCATAAATTATCAGAAAGCAGGCATCGGGTCGCGTTTCTATGCAGCACTGCTTGATACTTTGTTGCTTGGACTCATCGTCTTCATTGGTGTTTATGTTAATTACAACTTTCTAAGAGAACTTGGCGGATTTTTTGGGAACTGGCTTGGTGCTATTGGTGGAATATTAATCTTTGCTATGTTTTGGGGATACTTTATGGTGTTCGAAATCACAACGAATGGACAATCTCCCGGTAAACTTGCTCTCGGATTACGGGTAATTAAGGAAGGTGGTTATCCGATAAGTTTTAGCGACTCAGCGATTAGAAACCTTGTGAGGCTTGTTGATTTTCTCCCGTTCTGCTATGGGACAGGTCTGTTAGTAATGTTGATCAACGGAAATTGGCAACGACTGGGTGATTTGGCAGCAGGAACACTTGTGGTCAAAACCAATCGAAAAACAAATGTTGATTTAAATCAATCTATCTCACCTATCAACATTTCATCAGATGAACATTTATATTCAGAGTGGATACAACCATTGTTGGTGACAGACGTTGAATTTGACATGATAAAAGAATACCATCGTCGTCGTCCTGAGTTATCTCCAATACGCCGTTTGGAACTTGCCAGGACTATTGGCAAACCTATTGCAGAAAAGATGGGTGGTGAAGGTGGTATTAATTTTGACAAATTTTTAGCAGAGGTATATATAGTCAAAACATCAGATACAACCAAAAGTGCTCACATTAGTACTGAATAACACGAGAAATAGAAAATGATAACTATATCAGAGAGAAGTCAATTTGTAAGTGTTTCTGAACTCTTTCGAAGTATATTAAGATTATATCAAAATCATTTCAGTCTTTTCTTGAAACTGATGATACCAATTCTCGTACTCAGTCTGTTCATTGACATATTGTATTATTGTGGAGTTAGCTACGTTTTTCCAAACTCATCATGGGAAGTGAGTACGTCATTCGGGTTAACTGTATATACAGATTTGACGCGATCATTAAATATACAGTTTTCTTCTATTTTTTTTATCTTTGCATGGTTTGCTTTGTCAATGCTTGTACTAACTATATATAGGTTATATCGTGGTAACAATGTTTCATTTCAAGAGATTTGGAAACAGACATATCATAGAAAAGGCACAATTTTCTGTACAGGTTTATTAGGTTTATTAGGTTGCATTCTTTTTATAATATTCATGGTGGTTCTTTCAGGACTATTAGGATCCATCATCAGCATAATTGGATTCTTCTCTATTCTAATATATTTTGGTGTCCGATTGAGTCTTGTTCACCAGGGGATTATGGTAGAAAACCTAAGTACAGCAAAGACTTTTCAACGAAGCAGTGAATTGGTTAGTGGGAAATGGCTGAAGTTTTTTGGTAGATTTTTATTACTGACCTGGATTGCATCACTAATTTTAAATCTGACTTTAGCATTTACATTATTCATATTATCGTTCATATCAACAGAATTAGTACCAATTCGCGAATCATTTTTATCAGGTGAGGTATTTACTCTATTTTACGGAATACCTATATCATTTAACTTTAACGATATAGATGTATCTGTGGGGAATATTACTATGTCTTTGTCTCAAACTCCCAGTTTTTGGATAATATTAGTGATAGATACAGTCAATACCTTTGTTTCTGCACTATTGATACCTCTCTGGGCAATCTTAACGACACATTTATATTTGGAGCAAACTGAAGAGGAAGAGATTAGAGGTGAGACACAAGCAGATGTGATGAAAGCACAGATTTAGTTGAATTCTTGGAGTGCATCTTGAACTTCAGAGATTACATCTGGATCAACTTCACATGCTAATTGATTTTCCAATGCTTGCTTAGCTTTTTTTCCACCGATTTGTCCTAATGCCCACGCAGCATGTCCACGAATCAACGGTTCATCATCAAGTAATGCCTTTTTGAGTGCAGGCACTGCAGTTTGAGAACCCCAATTGCCAATTGCTATGAGAACATTCCGTAAGAATCCTTTTCGTTTTGCTCGTTTTATTGGACTCCCTTTGAACCTTCTACTGAACTCAGTTTGCGTCATGTTCACAAGGGACAGTAATTCAGGCGTAAGGTTGCCATCACGCGGTTGAAATGCTTGTACTGTTGTAGGTTTTGCTTTGCTATTCCATGGACACACCTCTTGGCAGATGTCACATCCAAAAATCAAGTTACCCATTTGTGGACGAAGTTCCACTGGAATACTATCTCTCAATTCAATTGTCAAATAGGAGATACATAGCCTTGAGTCAAGCCAATTCGGTTCAACTATCGCATCTGTAGGACATGCTTCAATACATAACGTACAAGTGCCACAACTTCCCCGAAGTGGTTCGGATGTGTAATCTAATTCAAGGTTGACAAGAACTTCAGCAAGGAAATACCATGAACCTGAACGCCAGTTGATCAAGTTTGTGTTTTTTCCTATCCATCCGAGTTTTGCTTTTTGAGCAAATTCTCGTTCCAGAATGGGGCCAGAATCAACAAAAACACGACTCTTGATTTCAGTCTCAGCAGTGCTTCTAATATATTCAACAAGTTCAAGAAGTCGCTCTCGAATTATATCGTGGTAGTCATCTCCCCATGCATATCGGGAAATTTGACCTCGTGAGGGATCTTTTACAAGATTGTCAGGCGGGTCCTTCGTGTAATAGTTCATCGCAAGACTGATGACAGATTTGGCTTCTTGGAGTAGTTGTCGGGTATCTTGCTTGAGCGGTAAGTGTCTTTCAAGGTAGCCCATTTCACCTGCATATCCGTTGTCAATCCATTTCCGGTAACGTTGGATAGTCTGACTCTGTTCTGCAGGAGTAATACCGACAAGTTCAAAACCGATTTCATGTGCCCGGTGCTGAATTCTTTCGGTGAGTGTGTTTGCCATTGTTCTCTATTTGAGATATGGGATTATTCAGTTGCAAATCTATATTTTGGTGAAAGTTTGGCTTTATTTCGCACCGCGGGGATAGGAACCGAGTATCTTTACATCTCTACACAAGTCATCAAGATTGTCAAGCACGGAATGGACGTTGTCATCGTCAAGATGTCCTTCAATATCAGCAAAAAAGATGTATTCCCAAGGACTACTACGTGATGGAAGTGATTCTATATAACAGAGACTAAGGTCATGCTTCTTTAGCACACCCAGAATTTCATACAACGCTCCGACCCTATCCCTGATTGCAAAAAAGATAGACGTACAGTCATTCCCAGTGCTACCAATGACTTGGTTACCGATGACAAGAAACCGAGTCGCATTATCTGGCTCATCCATAATGGAATCAACAATAACGGGTACATCGTATATCTCGCTTGCTAACTTACTTGCAATAGCTGCAGTGTTTGGTTCCTCTGCTGCACGCATAGCAGCATCAGATGTACTTACCACTTCAATCTGCTCAATAGATTTCATGTTCTTATTGATCCATATTCTGCATTGAGCGAATGGTTGACTATGAGAATAGATACGTTTTATCTCATTAAGCGGTGACTTTGAGATGAGATGGTGTCTGATGGGTTGGTATATTTCCGCACAAATATTTAGAGAGGTATGTTGAAAACGTTCCAACACATCACGGACAGTCCCGAATACTGAATTCTGAATTGCAACTACCCCAAAATCAGCGCGTTCTGTTTCCACTTCCGTAAAAATATCAGTTTGCGGAGTAATAGGAACCATTACCGAATAAGCTCCAAAAAAGGAGAGACTTGCCATGTGTCCGAAACTACCAGACGGACCAAGGAACGCAACCCGATTTGGGTGTTGCACAGAACGTGAAGCAAGAAAGATTTCTGTCCAAATCTTTTCTATCGCTTCTAAAGGATATATTCCATGATTCAACGCATTTAAACGATCAAGTATTTCATTCTCACGATGTGGGACATGAACGACTCCACCCGTATCGGCTTTTAAGGAACCTACCTTCTTTGATACCTCCGCGCGTTCTTGAAGTAATCGTAAAAGTTGTTCGTCTATATTGTTTATTTCTTCACGTAATTCTTTCAAGTCCAAGTAACTATCTCCATTGTGAGATGTAGTGCATTATATGGGTACATTGCATTTATTGATATAAGGGGTATCCGGCAGGAGTATTACCCACCGGATAACGAGAAACTGCCGTGACTCAAAAATGACATTTAGCTGCTTAACTTATTCATTGCAGCAATCATTTCATCATCTGACGGATTGTTTTCTACCATCTCAACAAAATCTTCAGCTGAAATATTATGTTCCTCCAGGAACATTTTGTCCTGTGGTCACGGATATATATATTCTCCGATGATGCCTTGAAGTTTTGCGTTTGCTTTATCGGTTATTCTTGCAAGCCAAGGTATCCCTCCGATTATCATATCTCTGTGCCGTGGTTTCCAATCAAGTGACATCTGTTTCACCTCCTTCTTGAAATGTCAGTGTTCTCTTAACTATACGGGTTGTAAGTTCATATTATGTTTGTGTGCGTAGTCGCTCAATCTCCGCTAAAGCATGAGCAAGTTTTTTCTCAGCAATTTCAGCGCGTGCTTCAGCAGCATCTACGCGTTCTTGTGGTGGTTGCAACCATTGCGAACGGTTTGGATCATATAGCCGTAACATGCCTGCTGCATGTTCACCTAACTCCAAACCTAAAGTTTCTGAAGGGAGCCGGTCATTCACTGAAGCAATTTCTTGATATTCACCGTCAATCAGTCTATATCCGACAAAACTCGGTATTATTTGACCCAACGGATCATATATGTAATATTCTTTTACCGACAAAACTGAGGCATAAAGTTCCTTCTTCTCTCCAATATCTTTTGATACAGTCTTTGGACTTGCTACTTCTAATACAAAATCAGGTGTATTCGCTTCTTCCCATATCAAGAATGTTCGTCTTAGTTTCTTTTCTACACCGAATGCAACGAAAACATCAGGTGAGAGACATTTTTTAGGGTTACCTTCAACGTAATACATCAGTATGTTTCCCGATACGTAAACATCTTTATCGTGTTTGTAATGGCCTTCAAGCATTAGGATGAAATCCATCATTAACTTCCGGTGCTGATCAGTTTCAGCCATAGGTTCTCCGTCTGATTCCGGATAGACTATTGTCGGCGCAGCGTGTATTTTTTTCTGCATCGTGTTATCTCCCAGTATCGTTTGTGAAATTTATAGTAAAATTTACAATTAATGAAACATATTGTCCCAATTGCCTATTCATAGAATGTCCGAGGCGCAATGAATTGCGCGACTACAAACGCGTTTTTCTAAATGTAACGTGTATTGTTAATTTCAAATTTCACTATAGTATATTAAAAAATATAGGTAATGTCAAGGGATTTTGTTTTTTAGGGTGTGTAAAGTCTTTGGAAAATATGATCACAAAACCTGTAGGAACGATCTCCGAATCTCGATATAACTCAGAGATAATTGAGAATCGGAGTTCCCTCCTACAGGATTTAGATTTGTGATACCTGCATCATACAGATTGATTACTCTTGAGAACTTTCTTCAAGTTGTTTCAAGGTTTGTTCTAAGAGCTGTTGATTACGTCCATATTCAGACCAATCGCCAGTACGTTGTGCCTGTAGAGCACTGTTGAAATAGCTGTTCGCCTGTTGAATCAAGCCACGTACTGATGTTGACACTTGTGGATCATCGGCTGTGTCTAATGTTACATCATCGGCAGCAGAAGGTTCGTTTTGTGAACCGATTCTATTCAGGAACATCTCTCTGAGTGCATCATCAAGCGTTTCACCCCAAACAATTTGGGGATTGTCGTCTTCTATTTTCTTATAGCCAACTACCACCCTACGTAGTTCAGGTATTGCAGTATCCTCATCATCCGATTGAATATAGATCGGTTCAACATATAAGAGCGAGTTATTCATCGGCAAAATCAACAAGTTACCCCTGAGTACACGAGTGCCTTCAGTGTTCCACAGACTAATCTGCTGTGAAATCTCTGGTTGTTGACTAATAAAGATCTCAGCCTGCATCGGACCAGGAACCAATGCTTGTTTAGGAAATCTATAGACAAGTATTTGCCCATATTGTGGTAAATCACATCGTGCACCGAGCCATGCAATGAGATTCGGTTTGTTTCGTGGTGTGTATGGGAGCATCAACATAAACTCCGACTTCTCTTCTCCAGGGAGTTTGAGAATTACATAGTATGGCTCAACAGGTTGGACATTACTTGGTAATTTTCTCTCAACTCTAACTTGAGGTCTAAGTGGACTGGTAGGCTGCTGCGTAGTTACCTGTTGGGTTTGTGCGTCCGTATTGTCATACATTTCCGTGCCAATTTCCCACTGGTCTTCGCCTGCATAGAATGTAATTGGGTCTTTCATGTGGTAATCTTGATAGACGCGGGATTGGATGAGGAACATCGTTGTGGGATAACGTATATGGGATTGTAAGTCTGCAGGCATATCTTCAAACGACTTGAAAAGATCAGGGAATATCTTGCGATAACATTCAACGATCGGATCTTGTAACTGATCGATCAAGTAAAAATCAACCGAACCGTGGTATGCATCAACAACAACCTTTACAGAATTACGTATATAGTTTCCCCACGGTTTCCCATCACGTTGCGTTACAGAGCCTGCTTGTCTTCTACGTTGAATGAATTCTTGCATTGAGACCGAATATGGATAGCGATGGGTGATTGTATAAGCATCAATCATCCAGACAAGTCTTCCCTCATGTATGACTGCATACGGATCACCATCATATCGTAAGAATGGCGCGATCTTGTGAATACGTTTCTTAATGTTACGTTCATATAAAACTTTACTTGATGAATCAATTTCACCAGGAAGCACAAACTTGATTTCGTTATTAAACTTGAGCATATATACAAATTTACGCCAGAATGATGAGAGTTCAATGCCACCAGTGCCTTGATAAGCGTAATCTGCGTATTGTTGGCCTATTTGCGGATAGTCAAACTCAAGTAGAGATTCAGTACGTTTTGGATGTACTATGGCATACCTATCTGTGCGTTCTCCGTAATAGATACGGGGACCTGGTTCTGCGTTGAACCTATGCGGCCATTCATCTTCATACTCAATCGGTGGTAAACCCTTGATATACATGTTAGGACTTCCATCGTCAATTTCATTCACAGGACTGACAACAGCCCCATATCCGTGTGTATATGTATAGGTCTGTTTATACCAATCGTTCTTGACAGCATCGGGTAGTTCGTTGATATTGAGTTCACGTGCCGAGAGCATCACTTGCTGGATGTTGTCGTTGACTAAGTATCTGTCAATATCAACATCAAAGAAATCGTACTGCGAACGCAACTCTTGTAGTTGTCTGAAGGTTCTGCGTAAGGGACGCCAGTCCCACAGTCTAATACTATTAAGAACAGGTTCGTTTTCGGGACTCGTTATATCAGCATAAGAAAGTGTTTCTGTAATGGGATATTCTTCCTCAGTTACAGTATTATTTTCTAAACCGTAAGCATTCAGTGTTGCCTTAATGTTATAGTTGATATATTTTTGTTCCAAGACCTGTTTATTAGGTTCCACCCGCCATACCTGAATAAGCCTTGGATACAATTGACCAATGAATCCTGCAGCGATGAAAATTATGAGGGCAGTAAATGCGTATCTATTTCGTTTGAAAAAGATGTTTATAACGAATACTGCAGCACAAATTCCTGTGATGACCAACATAATCCATAGGATGGGGAGTCGGGCGTTTATTGCTGCATATCCGCCACCACCCCGCACGATGTCGTTGGATGTATACAATAGGTCAAACATGACAAAAAGGTAATTCCATGCCCGGAATAGTAGTGTCAATGCAACTAAGATGAACAGATGTGTTTTTACACGGGCAGGGGGTTGAAAACGAAATTGATTTGTATCACCTGTGATTAATCCGTGGAAAAAGTAGATTATAACTGCAAATATAGTAACTAATAGAAAAGTACCGAACAATGTGCCGATGATATATCTCTCCATCGGCATTTTGAAGACATAATAAGCTATATTCTTGTCAAATATTGGATCTCGTGCGAGAGATTTTAGATATACTTTCTGTCCAATTTCTGCTTGAATTTTTTGATCTAATCGGAGTCCAATCGGCATCTCATCTTGCGTTAACACATTCTGGACTTGTGCAACAATAGGATCATTTCCATCAATATAGATACTTACTTTATCACCGACTTGTATACGTTTTGCTTCAAGTTCCAATGTCTGTATAGATATTTCGTTAGAATCTAAATTTTCGTCAACTAATATCGGAGTTGCAGACTGAAAATTAAGATTCTCTGCGTGTGTATAACGTAAAAAAACTTCCCACTGTTCAGTTGCAGAATATCCCATTAGTACACTAAACAGAACTGCGAGAACGGTGAGTCCTCCGTAAATCATCTTACGGGTACTTTTGTCTCCACCAGTAAATTCTGTGCCACCAAGGAATGCTGGACTGAGATGAGCAGGGGTAAACCGATAAATGATATATAGATTTACTAAAAGGATTATGAGGTAGACAATTCCAACGATCACTCCGACGAAGATTTTTGTTGTGAGTATCTTCATGTATACGCTGGGATATTGTACCATATCAAACCATAGCAAATCAGGGAAGATATTGACCCATGCTGCAATTACACCACCGAGTACCGCTAGAATTCCTATAGAGATAATATAACGTTTTAGTCGTTGTTCCATAATTTCTCCTATTCTGGAAATGAAAATATTGTTTTTTTCGGTTTTACTCTAAAATGCTTGTCCTAAACCGAAATGATATTTGATACCCGGTTTTATGCTACGCAAATCTGTGTGTCGCGCGGCGGCAAAGTCTAATGAGAAAATGCCAAGTCGAAGTCTAAGACCTATGCCAACAGAGCCTTTTAGGTCTTCAAGTTGAATCCGTAATCCATCACGATGAAACAGCTTATAAGGATTATCTGGTCCGTATTCGTAATCTATCCATGTTCCACCAATATCTGCGAAAAGGATACCCCCAATACCCCCGATTGACCATCGCACAGGCCATCCAAAATATAGGACATCAATGAATGGAATGCGAAACTCAACGTTGAACAATCCAAGACGAGAGCCAGCCATGTCTTCGTAATTATAACCACGTAATGTATCAATTCCACCAAGATAAAAAAGTGATTTGTCAGGACCGAAGCTGCCACCAAGTAATAACCTTGTAGCAATGGTTGTGCGTCTGCCTATGCCGAAATAATTTCGGCAATCAAATATTGCGTTGGTAAGAGCTAACTGACTTCCAAGTGTAGGGAATGATCGTTCAATTTGAAAACGATATCGCCTGCCTCTATACGGAGCATACTCACGCCACATCGTGTTGTCACTGACAAATGCAATGGAACCGAGAGATAAGAATCCGCGTTCATAATAATTGAATGGGTCACGCGTCTGATAATTGTAAGAAAATGGCGTTGAATATAAAGAAAAATTTAAGTCTAAGCGGTGATACCGATCAAACGGATAACTGACAAAACCACCTGCCCCCGTAATACGTTGTAAGACACCTTGTTGATTACGGATTGAGCCAAGTGAATGGTATTGATGATAGTTATACACGACTGCACCGATATCTGCACGGTGTGTCAAGAACCCATACTGTCCGATAAAATCAGGGACAAAATACCCACTGGACTGATTGATCACACTCATTTCAACACGATGATTACCCAACATATCGCTCGCACTCAACTGAATTTGACTGCGAAGTAATCCATCTGCTCCATAACTGAACTCTGGAAAAATTGCGTCAAGTCGGAAGGAAGACCGTGTACTATACTTGCGTTTAGCAATTCTATAGTTTGGTTCAGGAATATCAGCTTCCAAAATGATAGGAATTGTTTGTGTTTCATAAGGTGGAATCTCTATTTTCTCATCTCGTATATTCTCAGATTCCATTAGACAGATGTCATATTTTCCATTATCAAAAGCACTAAACAGTAAACGATCTTGGTCAGGAGAAAAGGTTGGATTGAAACAACCCGTAATGAGATTGGTGAGACGAGTCATCTGCATATTCGTAATATTGAGTTTGTATGCATCAAACACCCCCATACGATCATTGCAAAATAACACAGATTCCCCATCAGGCATCCAAACAGGACTGATTGCATTTGAGGAACTGTCAGTAACAATCTGTTCTGTCTGTTGATTAATGTCAATAATGACAAGTCTACTCTTGCTGTTGCGTTCTGATGCATATATGATTTTATTTTCTGAGGGATGCCATGAAGGGTGCGTATCGTTATATGGGTCTATTGTTAATCTGTTAATCGCTTCAGTATCTAATTCTAAAATGTAGAGATCTGTTTGTCCCTCTTTTAATGCTGAGAAAACGATACGTTTACCACTACTATCGTAATTTGGAGAATAAACATTATCAAAATCAAGCAGAATGTACTTTGTTAGTTTATGCGTAAGGATATTGACTTCAATGAGAAAATTTGCATCTCTATGTTTACCGATGAAAGCAATATGGTCACCATCAGGCGACCATGCAAGACTTTGATCATATCCACTGGAATCTGTCCTGATTTCTTCATATTTGTTACGGAAAAAACGTTTTGTAATACGATCCAACTTTTCACCGGTCTTGGCAGACATCAGGACGATCTCTAAAAAGCCATCATTAGCAGTGATATATGCAATAAGATCTCCACTTGGTGCCCAAACTGGTTTGATGTTATGAGAAAATCTTGAGTCCTCCGTAAGTTTTTTTGAAACAATGTTTGGCAAATCCTTATCTTCAATCAGGGGCCAATAACGTTTCCGCAACATTTGACGATATCCTAAGTCAAACTCCTTTAGACTGACACCAAGCACATCTTTGAAGACTTGATCTATATTCTTGGTTCGACTTTGTCGGAGTCCACGCAGGATTTCAGCGATCTTTTCCCGTCCATAGGTCTGAACAAGGTATCCAACTGCTAACTGTCCCATCTTATACCCAATATAGGGTGAACTAAGACGATTGAAGTTCTGTAATTCTGTTAATGGTATTACATTATCGTTGAAACTTGCATCTCTCAAAACCATTTCACCGATGGCATCGTTATCCTCAGCAAAATAATCTGCCATACCTTCTATAAACCAAATAGGAGGCGCATAGAGAAACTCTCCACTATAGATACTTGCATGAGGTTTTTGATAGAGGATATCAAATTGAAAGATATGGACGAGTTCATGGACAATTACCTCGCGAAATGCTTCAAGTGAACCTGTAAATGGAATAACAATCCGATGTTTGAAGAGTTCAGCGAATCCCCCAATACCTTCATGTAATTCCATCAGTATAACATTGGTTTCTTGAAAATCCTTATGGGATTTGTAAAGGATTAAAGGAGTTCTGTTCTCCAATTCGTGTTCAAAGTCTTCACTGTGTTTTTCATAAGCTTCTTCTGCAATAGCCGCCATCACAGGTACAAGTTTAGCTTCACTTGGATAGTAATGTATGTCAAAGTGTTCTGTTCGGTGTATGTGCCAATCAAAACGTTTTGTTGTAATCTTGTTCTTTCCAAAACCTTGAGCAATTAGGTTTGTTGTTATAAGGGTGCTGAAACATAAACAGAGTAAAAGGATCACGATTCGTTTATGATGCGTGTTGTATTTTATTGTGTATTTTCTTTTTCTATGCATGTGTCATTCCTAATGTAAGTTTCTCATCTCGCCTTAATTTAAGGTCTAATCAAATAGAGCAAATGTATTTTTTAAACGGCATATCAGTATTTATAGTAGATTTTGAAATTACTTGAACACTCTGCATCGGCGAGGTTAGGAAACCTCGCCTACCGTGGGACGCCACTGTAGTAGTAATCTCCGAATCTCACCTGAACTCAACGATAATTTGGAATCGGAGTTCCCTCCTACATATCTAAAATGTATAATTAATTCAAGCATCTACTATAAGTATTACCGAATCAAGAATCTATCCTCTTGTTCATAGTGTGGCGATATGTCCTGAGTAAATTTAGCAAGGGCGCGTTTGCTTAACTCTCGCATCGTAGATTCTTTTGGCGCCAACTGCGAAAAGACTAAAGAACCGAGAGAATGAGCTTCTGCAGTTCTTTGCAGATAAGACTCATCCCAGATGATTTTTCCAGTATCAACATCAAGTATCATCACACGGAGTGAAAGCAGATATGTTTTCTGCATATAATTCTGATAATCCATGACATATCGTTGTTGTTGATATGAGTATCTCTCACCGTAATAACGTCTCGGACGGGTATCTGTATGAAATAGAAAACTACCTACAATAAGTCCTTTCACTTCAAAATACTTACCTAATTCGCTCAATCTTTCAGTATCTTCCAACCATTTTTCCTCTTCTATCTCCTCTCCTGTCATGAGTCGGTTTGTTTCCTGTTTATTCACAATCATAAATTGTTTTTGTCGTGATAATTGACTTCTTAAGATTTGGGCAATTTCGCCGCCTATTTCAACAGGTATATCCTCTATTTTTGATGAAGAGTTTTGTGCGACAAATGGAAGCACTGCAAAATTTGAATATGTGTTGATGTCAATTTCTGATTCTACTTTTACCGGAATTGGAACGCGCGTGACTTTGTTTCCACAGGCGCATAACATTAAGATAAATAGAGTAATAACACATACAGAGGCGTATCTCTGTAATTTAATCCAGAACCTATGAAAGTATGGATGAGGTGTATATATTTTCTTGTACATCAGTGGGATCCAAGGTCAATCTTGTGCAGAGTTATCAGGGGAATTAGATTCTGTTTCTTTACTTTCAGTTTCGCTACGACGAATATGTAGCCGACATCTACGGTAATTTATTCTAAAATGTTTGCTATCAGGATCAAGTTCAGTGGCTCGTTGATATGCTGCCTTTGCTTCTTCTATTTTTCCCAAAGCCTCATATCCGACTCCAAGATTGTTGTGTGCGACTGCATTATCAGGATCAATGGATAAAACCTGTTTCCAACGGAATATTGCTTCGTTCCAAAGACCTGCCTGTGCAGTTTTTATAGCAAACTGATTATAATCATGAACACTCGCTGCGTTATGGGATCCGCAACCAATAATCGCAGATATAAAAATCAATTTAATGAGTATTATATGATAATTTAAACGCATTTTTGTCCATCCTTTACACTCAATTTTACCTTGTGTATGTCTCAGATGTCAAGGAAAAAGACCAGCACTCCAGGGATATTTAGTTTTAGGTATTTCTGATGCAATTTTTCACATGTGTTAAGGAGGTCCAAAATAGGTTGGTTGTTTTTTTGGTTGTTTTTTTTAATTTTTTGTGGGTCGCTCGCCTGCTTGTTGTGGTATGGGTTTGTTGGGGTTTTTGTTGTTAGTCGGTTTTTTATAAAAAACAACCAATGTTGTTTTTTGATTTTCTCTACCTGTTTTTTCATTGCCTTTAGTGTTAATGGTGCGATCTGTTCTTGGTTTTACTCTCGGTTATCAACAGATCACTGCCTGCGGGTGTGTAAAGTTTTTGTACAAAGGTACAAACTTTTGTTCTCTTTAGTCCCGTATGAGGATTAATTTATTAAACGGGTAATTCTCATTTTCTCAAACACGGTAGGAGCGGTTTCCTAACCGCTCCGGACTTCTCAAGGAAATTACCCGATTTATTTTTTAATCTTCATTAGGGACGATATGTCTATAGAAAGACGTTATCACCCTATCTTGAGTTCCATAGGAACGACATAGAAAAATAAACATATCGTCCCTACGGGACTAAAAAGGCATGGGAACTCTTTTTCTATAAACATATCGTCCCTACGGGACTGAAGAGTATGGTTCATATTAACAATATTTCCTTATGTTTACAACACCTATGTGTCCTGTACCCGCAATCTCTTATGAAATCAGTTGCGGCGGGACACAGAGACCCCGCCCTACAATGGAGAATGAGCAGTTTGTGCAAAAACTTTACGCACCCAGTAAATAGAATCAGTTTGGAATAAAACGAATAATCTGATATGCTAATGCAAAAATTTGGTGTGAATAAACAAGGAGAATGATATGTCTAACATTACACCATTGCGAACAGTGATTGTCGGGTGCGGTATGATTGCAGCAGGTGGATATCAACCACGTTGTCAAGCATATCCAGACCATATTGAATTGGTTGGCTTTTATGATCAGGACGAAGGACGCGCGTCAGCTCTTGCAGAGAGAAATGGTGGTAAAGTCTATCCATCTCTTGAAGCAGTATTCAACGATCCAAATGTAGAAGCCATTGTTAATTTAACACTCCATATTTCACATTATCCAGTGTCGTTGGCGGCTTTGAAAGCTGGAAAGCATGTATATTCTGAGAAACCGATTTCGATTACGACAGATGAAGCAAATGAACTTGTAGAGACTGCCGAAACTATGAGGTTAAAACTTGCATGTGCGCCATCGGCAATTCTTGGATATGTGCAACAGAATGTTTGGAAACGGATTCGTGATGGAGAAATAGGTGATGTGATCTCTGCGATTGGCAACTTCGGCGGACCTTTGGAACATTGGCATCCAAGTGCAGATGCGTTTTTGATGCATGCGGGACCATTTAGAGATGTTGCCCCATATCCCTTAACCGCTATGACAACAATGATTGGACCTGTGAAAACTGTTCACGGATTTGCAAGGGTTGCTGTACCTAAACGAGTCTTAACAACAGGACCACGACAAGGCACTGAGTTTGAAGTAACAGAAAAAGATCACGGGTTTGCTGTGCTTGAGTTTGACGTTCCACAAGACGGCGGATCACACGGTTTCATCTATCACAGCTTTACTGTAACTTCGCAGATCCCACCGTATGAGATACACGGGACAAAAGGTGGTTTCTCACTGCAAGCACATGATGATGGACGCGGTATAAAGAAATTCACACCGCAGTCAGGGTGGCAAGATGAAGATTCTCCACCTAAATCACATACGGGTCTGGATTGGGGAAAAGGTGTAGTTGATTTTGCTGATGCAATTAGAAATGATCGTAACCCGCGGTGCAATGGCGCGCAGGCGCGCCATGTGATAGAGATATGTGAACGTGTAATTGAATCATCAGATTTGGGAAAACCTGTTGATGTCTTGAGTCGTTTTCCCGCGCCACCGGAAGTTGGTGAAGTCGCACCTTGGGAAACCAGTTAGATCTATAAGTATCTGTTGCAGTTCAGATGCTGAATCTGATTGGCTTATAACTTGAGGGTGTTACGCAACATCTCCACACTCTGTGGAACCCCGTTGTGTGCATCCTCTTTGCCTTCAAATTCTATGGAGACATAGCCGTTGAAACCGACACTGCTTAGTATCTCACCAATCTTACTATAATCAAGTTCTAACGTATACCATTCTCCACCGCCATAGTATGTCTTTGCATGAACAAGGACTGCATCAGGTGCAATCTGTTCCAACTTTTCATAAGGATCAGAGAGGAAATTTCCGCAATCCATAGTAACTTTCAACCATTCAGAGTCAATTGCAGAAACTATCCGATTAACCCCTTCTGGTGTGCATGTCAATCCCCAATGATTTTCAAGACCAAGAATTACACCATATCTCTCTGCATCTGGCAGACATTCTTCGATAGAAGCGATAACCCATTCAAACGCTTCATCTTCCGTATGATCTGGAAGTGATGGTTCCTGTCCCTCAGTATTCATCAAATCTGTGAATGATTTGATAGTTCCCCACCGTCCAGAATTGAGACGGATTGAAGGGATTCCAAGTTCATGTGCTAAACGTATGCAATGTATAGTATGATTGATATTTCTTTGCCGCGTCTGTTCTTCCGGCGACACGAAACCTTGATGGATAGAAAGTGCATAGAGATCAAGTCCATGAACGAATGCGTGTCGTTTGAGTTTCTGTAAATATGGAGTTGCTTCGGAAGACATCTGTTGATGTAAGATTTCAATTCCATCTAGTTCAAGCCGTGCTGCTTCCTCTATGACGTGCTCAATAGGTATTCGTTCAGGAGTGAAATGCCAATAAGAATATGTAGATACACCGAGTTTCAATTTGTGTTTTACCTCTTTCATTTATATTGATATATAATAGGATGAAATCTGTTTGAATATCTATAGGTGTTTTCAATTTTCAACAATGTTGTAAACCCTACAAAAAAGTCTCCCGATAAGGACTAAGCGTCTTTATCGGGAGAAATCATATCGTTTGAATTAGAACTGAATATAACGAAAGTAATTCGCTATTTAGTCGCGCCAATTTTAGCTGCTTCTGGTGCCCGAGTCGGAAGTTCTTTCTGTGCCAAAGTATCTTCGGGAACATAACCAGAATAATCGGAAATTTTACCGTGTGTCAATGCATAAACAACAACATTTGTCATAAAGCGATAGACACCAGGTGAATAGTGGACACTCCGTGTTGGCAGACTGACAGATTCCATTGCGCACATATAATCACGGCGAACGACGAGAACTGACAATTTATCACCAACCGAGAATCCTTCAAGATAATTCCGTCTCGGAGGTCTTGTGCCCCACCAGAAAATATCGAATCCAACGGGAGGACCGCCCATTTCATAGAAGTTATCATAGATCTCGTGTTGGTTGTCAACACGTTCAATCTGATATTCGGGCATGACATAACGCATCTGTGAAATGAACAACCGAACCATTGCTTGTGCAGGAGCATTCACACCGCAGTCATCAAAGACAAGGAATCCACCCTTTTCAACAAGGTACTTACGGAGACCAGCGGCTTCAGATTCGGTAAATCTGCTATCCATTTTACCACCACCATACTGTTTACCGAGCAAGTTACGTGAACGCACCATTGCGGGATCGTGACCTGTCAAAAATGCGAGTGGTGTTTTGTATAAGTTTGCATCTGTCAGTTTGAGAGAACCACCTTCAACGTTCATGTCTGTTTTAATTTTGGTTTTCTCGTTAAGCCATTTTGTAAGCGCGTTCAAGGATGAAGAATCTGCCCACCAGTCAGAAAGTGTATGACGAATTCGTGTGAAACGAAGCACACCGCGAATGTCACGACCTTTACCGATGACACGTCCACCCGGTTCGCCCTTGGGTAATGGAGGAACTTCAACGTTACCAAGTGTGATGCTTTCAGCAACATCACCCAACGCATCTCGTGCGACACCAACGTTTTCAACCATAGCTAAGCCAGCGGGACGTTTAAATGTCATTTTCACCTGCACTGGACTTCCTGCAATACCACGAACAATGTTTGTGGGACCTGCGGAAGGCGCACTCGCTGCGGGTCCAGCAAATGCTAAAGCACTTGGTGCATCAGACACTGGAAGATCCGTATGTGTAACTACCTCAGGTATTGGAGCATTTGGATTAACAACCTTCGGCACGTTTGGATTGATGGGGGCATCAACCTTCACTGCTTGGTTAGAAAATTGTAAGGATGTTTGCGTTACATTTTCGGTAACCTTTGGCGAAAATGCGGTTGTTAAACGGGGTTGAACTTGTACCTGTTCAACAACTACCGTGCTTTCTACCGGTACTATTGGTTTAACAATCTTTTCAACGATTGGTTTCCGCACTTTAGGTTTCGGTGGTTCTGGTGGTTCAAGTGTTTCCACCCCAACTAAATCCTTAAAGGTCTGCGTTGTCGTCACAAAATAGAGACCCGCAATCGCAATAAGGAGTCCGTGGATCAGCAATGCAGTCATTAACGCTGCTGATGTTCTTTTTGCACTCATTATTTCACCTCATAAAATAATGTATCTTGTTAGTTTTTGATACAACCTACTAATACTAATGATGTTAGAAATCGTTTTTAATATAACCTACTAAAATAATTTGAAAAAAGTATAATACTAAACCTACGAATGTTTTATGCAATTTGTATGCCAAAACTGAAGTCTAAGTATATGTGGTAGTATGGCATATAAGTGATCTATTGTTGCCCCATTCTGTGCATCTCAAATCTTAAGCTGCACAAAATGGGGCAGCTTTCTTAACTACGGCACACAAAATGTATATTGTTGATTTAATATATCAGATTTAGTTAAATTTGTAAACAATTTATTTCTTAATCATTGTTGTTCAGATTTTTCAAATAGAAAAAGACAAATCATCCAATATAACCCACTTTTTCAACTGTCTCAATTACATCAATTGTTTGAATTTTAGCCATACATCCTTCTTCTCCAAATTTACATATATCACCTTTACATGGCGGACAATCAGGTTTTTTCTGTATAGTATGACACTTCTCGCCTATAGGTCCGAACCTTTTCGGATCTCCTGGACCGTAAATTCCAATCGTTGGTATATTTACAGCAGCAGCAAGATGCATAGGTCCACTGTCATTACCAATAAACATACTACTATTCTTTAAAATGGATGCCAACTTTGGAATAGTTGTTTTACCAGCTAAACTAACAGACATGTTCTGCATTAATTCTTGTATTTGTGTTATTATTGGAATTTCATCTGGAACTCCTACAAACAGGATTTGTGCGCGTTTCTTGACAATTAACCAATCCGCCAATTCGGCAAATCGTTCTGGTTGCCACCTTTTTATACTAATTGGGGATCCTGGATGCATTGTGATTATAGGAAGTTCACGTTCTATTTCGTGTTCTTCAAGAAGTTTGGATGCCCACTCTTCGTTTTCTGCAGATATAGAAAACGTAGTATTGAGTATAGGTGTTGGAATACCAGCTTGCTTTAGGATATCCAAATTTCTACTTGAATCATGTCTGCTGCTAAACTTTTGAAAACCTAACTTCTTTGTTACCTGAAGGGAAGCACGACATAATCGTCTTGGACTTACCTTTAAGAAAGAAAACCAGATAATACGCCAATCTCCGCGTAGTTCTATTAGCAAATCATAGTTTTGATGACGCAAGTTCTTTAAGAGTTGTCCTGTCTGCTTTAGAGATGTAGGCACTTCAGATCTACAAAATACGGGAGAATTATATTCAATCGTCTTATCAACATCTGGATGGTTATCTAGAATAACGCGACTCCATTTACCACATAGAGCGTGAAGTTCAGTATTTGGATATGCCTGTCTAAGATTGGAAAAAACTGGGGTTGCTAATAAAACATCACCGATGTGATCAAGTTTTACCACAAGTATACGAGTTGGTGAAAAATCTTTAGGTAACCTTTGAGCATACAATATCCACTGCACGAGTGCAGAAGTAAATAGTCTGAAAATTTCGGCTACATTCTGAAACATCTATTTTGTCTACTCTTCTTTGAAGGATTTAAAGCGTTTCTCATAAATCACTTGTAGGCGCGGTCTCTATCTGTCATGTCTTAAATTATTCGAAAGTTACGACAGAGAACAGAGATCACGACCTACAATGATGTTGGATTCTGTAGTGAATATGGTAAAACTAATCATGAGGTACACTGAAGTAGAATTTATTCAGATATCTAATCCTAATTCAGGCAAAAATAACAGTCTTTATGGATCAATCTGCATATAGAACTGTTTTTCTCCATCTTTAATAGTGAAAATCACCGCACTCTTAGTGGGTTGACGGAGTTCATTATAGCTTGCGATATTTGTTGCACCAACATAGTTCTTTGTGGCTGCGAGTTGATCTCGTATTGCTTCTGAATCAAGACTTCCCGCTCTTTCTATTGCTTCAAACAGCAATTTTACTGCATCGTAACTTACTGCAACACCACCCGTCGGGGTGGATTCGTAGATTGATTCATAAGTGTCTACAAATGCGCGTGCATTTGGTTGATCAGTATCTGGTGAAAAGTGTCCACTGAAGAAACTTCCTTCTATCTCTGCATTTTCATCTTCAAATAACAAAATACTGTCCCAAGAATCTGCCCCAAGAAATATAGTCGATTCACCATCGGAATTCTTCATTGGAATTGCACGTGCTTGTTGCGTAATGGATGCAATATCTTGAACAAAACCTGCAGTGAAGAGAGCATCAGGTTGCATATCAGAAATGCGCGTTAGATGGTCTGTAAAGTCTGTAGTGTCTGCTTCATAGAATTCATGTATAGCCACAGTTCCTCCGAGCATATTAAAGTTTGTAGCAAAGAACTCAGAAATACCTTCCGTATAGAGATCACCCTTTCGAGTAATGATAGCTGCAGTCTCAATACCGAGTTCCATTTTCGCAAATTGTGCCATGACAGCACCTTGAAAACTGTCCGTGAAGGAAGCCATGAAAACAAAATCACCCGCCTGAGTAACAGCAGGATTGGTGGCAGTTGTCGTCACCATCGGTATTCGATGTTTCTGTGCGACCGGTCCTACTACTGCAGCATGTGAAGACCGATTAGGACCAATCAGTGCAACTATCCCGTCTTCAACAATTAGTTCCTCTGCAAGTTGGACAGAATCATCCAACACTGCCTCTGTGTTAATATGACCTATCAATTCAACAGGCATGTCAAATAGACCACCTTGCTGATTGATTTCTGTAATCGCCATCTCAGCACCATTCGGATAAGTCACACGTTGACCAGCAACAACAAAACCTATCTTTATAGTCGGTTCAGGTTTAGGAGTCAGAACCCTTTTTACGTTATCACAATTCAAGGATGAAAATACGATTACACATAGAAATAATATCGCAAACAACTTCTGCATATTTGGTCCCCTTTCAATTAGAAAGTCAACTTTCAAAAAAATCCTTTTCTTTCTATCAAAATTCTGTTAAAATTAAATGACGTTTTCTGACAGTGTTCCTCTACTATCTACTAACATAGTTCATTTGGAGGATAACTTCAAGGAATATACTCTAATAATTTATATCATAAAATGAATGAGATAAGCAAGTTATTTCTTAGTTTGTTGGATTGAATAAGAATCTATGGAAACCATAATCACAGTGATAGGACGAGGACATTCTGGCACGCGTGCCATTTCACATACATTGTATGCAAGCGGGGTCTATATGGGAAGTCAACTAAATCCATCTGGAGATAAGATCCCACCTTTTACTATGTACGACGCCTGCAAAGTCATGGCAAAATATGTCAAATGGAAAGGAGGATTATCTTGGAATTTCGATCCACTTTTCACGAAGTTCATTGACCCTGAATTTGAGGAGTTAATTAACACATATCTTAAGGATGTGTTACAGGACAAATCTGCATACAAAGGATGGAAGATACCTGAGACAACACTTGTATACCCTTGGATAACAAGAATGTTTCCTGATATAAAATATATTCATTGGATTCGGGATCCAAGAGATTGTATATTAGGTAGTCACAAAACAGATAATCTACGCGACTTTGGCATTGAATATGAACAGACTGATGATGTCTACGAAAGACGCGCAATATCTTGGTACTATCAATACCAGTTGATGAAAGCTACACCAAAACCGCAACATATTATTCAAATCCGTTTTGAGGATTTTGTGTTAAAGCAAGATGAAACACTTGAAAAATTAGAAGAATTCTTAGATATGCCGTTAGGTCGGATAATTGTCCGTCCAGAGGCGGTTGAACGTTGGAAACGGGTGGACCGACCTTGTGAATTACCATTTGGTTTTTTACAAGAAGCTATCGTTGAAAATGGATATTCACTAACATTATAGTCACATATACCTTATAAAGAGGGGAACAATTATGCCAAGAGATGGAATATACCAAGTTGGACTTGTTGGAACTGGCGGAATTGCCCGTGCACATGGTGGCGCGTGTCAACATGCACCCAGTGCTGAATTGGCTGCTATCTGTGATGTTTCTGAAGGTGCAGTGAAAGGGTTCGGTGAGCAGTTTGATGTACCTGAAGAAAATCGTTATACCGATTTGGATGAGATGTTGGAAAAAGAGGATTTGGATATTGCTGTAATATGTACGTGGGGTGCTTTTCATGCTGAAGTCGGAATTCATATTTCAAAGTCACGTCAAGTGAAAGCAATTCTGTGTGAGAAACCGTTCACATCCACAGCCGCAGAAGCAGAGGCATTCGTTGGTGCAGCACAAGACAACGGAATCCTCGTAGCAGAAGCGTTTAAGTTCCGCCATCATCCGATGCACATAAAGGCGAAGGAGTTAATAGATTCTGGGGCTATTGGTGAATTTATGACACTCCGCAGTACCTTTTGTACTGGTGGTGGAGGAGGCAGTGCTGAAACACGTAAACCAGAAGCAAATTGGCGGTTCAATAAAGCGAAGGGTGGTGGTAGTATATATGATTTGGCTTGCTACAATATCCACCATGCTCGGTTTATGTTCGGGGCAGAACCGATTCGGGTATCAGGCGCATCACAAGCAGGATTGGAAGTTGATGATGCCTCATACTTACTCTTAGTTTTTCCTGATGAAAAGACTGCCCAGATTTCTACTGGTTTCAATTGTGCTGGTGGTCAATATGCTGAAATGACTGGTTTAGGTGGCATGCTTCGCATTGATGCTGCATGGAATAATGGAGGTTCTCCTGTCAAAATTGTTCTACAGAACAGAGAAGGCCATCAAGTGATAGATATTGATCCTGTTAATCAGTTCGCAATGCAGCTTGAGCACATGTGTGAATGTTTGAAAACCGGACAGCCGCACCGTATTTCACCAGAAAGTTGCATCAATCAGATGCGTGTGATTGACGCAGCATTTGAGGCAATGGCAACAGGAAAAACAGTTGAATTAACATAACAAGTGTCAATTTAAGAATCTGACCATTGTTGGAGTGGTTTGCAACCACAATTTATCATTTGTTGGAGGGGTTACCAACCACGATTTACAGTTTAGGTTTTACAAATCGTGTTGACACACCCTCCAACAAATGGTGATACACATTTATGGATATATTATGACTAAAATCAATAACACAAAAGTACTTACCTTTGATTTATTTGGTACAATATTAGATTTAGGTGGAAATCTAATACCCTTCATCCATGAATCTTTAGATGTTCGTGATTTTAAAAAGATAACTGCTGATGCCTTTTGGGAACAGTGGCGACATAGACAGCGGATTGAACAATATCAGGATACGATCTTGATGCTCGGACATAGTGGATATCTGGAAGTGGTACGTCGTGCACTTCATTGGACACTTAGACTGAACGGAATTGCTACTTCAAATGATACTGTTGATGAGTTTATGCATGGGTGGCAGCATCTATCCCCATTTCCAGAGGTATTACCTGCGCTTGAACGCCTAAAATCTGAATATAAGTTAGTCATATTATCTAACGGAGATCCAGATTTTTTAGATCATCTTGTAATGCAAAGAGTAGAATGGGATTTTGACAATGTAATCTCAGTTACATCTGTAGGGGCATTCAAACCACATCCCGCAGTCTATCGTTGTGCGGCAGGCAGATTAGGTCTTGAAGTGAACGAATGCTTGATGGTATCAGCAAATTCGTTTGATGTCATGGGAGCGCGTTCTTGTGGATACAGTGGTGCGTATGTCAACCGTTACGATTTACCTTATGAGGATACGCATTTTCAACCCGATGTGACAGTGAATGATTTTACCGAATTGGCAGACGCTTTACTATAGATACCAAGTTGCCACCTATTATAGGTTGGAGTGACTGTAACCCCGATTTATTAGATGAGAATGTTAACAATAGTGGACAGACACAAAGATATGCCATCTCAATTCTGCAATTATAATTATTTCCGTATCAACATTTTACGCGTCGCAGAATACTGTCCAGCAGTTAACGTATAGAAATACACACCACTTGCGACAGGTTCACCTGACTCATTTTTTCCATTCCAATAGGCAGCGCGCCCTTTGTTTTGATATTGTCCTGCAGTCCTTTCTCCAATATCTAAAGTTCGTATCAACTGTCCTTCAGATGAATATATCTCTATCGTCACAGTCGATAACTCGGACAGCTGATACGGTATCCAAGTTTCAGGATTAAATGGATTTGGATAGTTGGGAAGTAGTGTGGTTTTCTGTGGAGTAAATGCGAGTAATAATTGTTCAAGAAATTGAACTCCTTTTTGCATTCCTACATCAGATATGTCAAGTTCTTGGGTTTGTGTCAGCCAGCCTTGCACAATAGATTTTGTGAGAGAAAACTCACTATTAAAACGTAAAGTGGAAGGTGTAGCAGCTGCATTTTCAATAGCACCTGCCACTAAAATTAGATCCGCTATGTCAACGACTCCATCTCCATTCACATCCGCATCGTTTATTCCAGTTTTCCCAAAATTTGCAGCAACCACTACTAAGTCATTTATATCGACAACACCGTCGTTGTTGACATCTGCTGCATGTCTTGTTGTGTTGAAGAAGGACGCATAGTCCCAAAGAAGTATTGTACCACCTTCGTGCGATGAAGCAAGTGTCTTACCATATGGACTAAATGCTAACCTATATACACCGAGTGGCATGCGTAACATAAATTTGAAAACACCAGTTTCCGGATCCCAAAATTGCAGTCTTCCATCTTCCCATCCACCAGCAGTTATGATGGTTTCTCCATCTGGACTGAAAAGTACTGTTTTAAATAGACCCTCATGCCCTGTCATAAAGGTTCTTCTTTCTCCAGTATATACCTTCCACAGATGCACTTCCTGACCATTACCACCGGCAGCAATAGTGTTCCCATCAGGACTAATAACGATGTTGGTGGTTTTAGGTATAGAACCATTGTATTTTGCAATTTGTTTCCGACTAATTATATCCCATAGGTATATACCATCGGTATTTCCATACACGATTTTCTGTCCATCTGGACTGAATGCCATAGACCCAACATCTTCCCAATTTCCCGTGAATGTCCATAGATAATTGCCTGTGGTTGCATCCCAAAAAATCGGTTTTCTGTCAGTTGCGTAAGTCGTGAGTAACCCTCCATCCGGACTAAAGTTGACACGGTAAGTATCTCTCTCATGGCCAATTATTGTTGCTATCTGAGAACCAGAGGAAACATCCCATAACCTAATCGGGTAGTCTTCAGCGAACCATCTATCACCAACAACAGTTCCTCCGCTACTTGCTATAGTCCGTCCATCTGGACTAAAGTCAATGGAAATAACTGGACCTATATGTCCAACAAATGATTTTATATTTCTACCTGTTGTAGTATCCCATAGTCTCAAGGTTTTATCACTACTTCCACTTACAATTGTGTTTCCATCTGGACTAAATGCTATCCTTGGGTAACCTGAAATATGTCCAGTGATTGTTGTTCTCTGTTCAAAATCCTCTGTATCCCACAGAATGATAGTTCCATCCTGACCATAACTTGCTAATGTAGATCCATCAGGACTGTATGCAACACTCGTAATGTAGTCAGTATGTGCAATGATTGTAGATTTATGGTCACCTGTAGAAACATCCCACAGACAGACTGTTTTATCAAAACTACCACTTGCAAGTGTGCTCCCATCTGGACTGAATGCAATATCGAAGACACCACCTGTATGTCCTATCAGGGTGTCTTTTAGTGAACCACTTGCTATATCCCAAAGGAAAATATGTGCTGTCCATCTTCCACCACAAGTGGCAATCGTGTTACCGTCCGGACTAAATGCAATTTCAGTATCGTATGGAAACCTATCTTCTGCCAAAATGAAAGATGTTTTGAGTTCATTTGTTTCAACATCCCATAATTTCATCGTTGTAATTTCACCTTCATAGCCGATACTTGCCAGATTCGTTCCATCTGGACTGAAGGTGATGGTTCTAATACTACGATCATGAGCAACGATTGTACTGATTAATGTCCCCGTTGAGACTTCCCAAAATTTGATCGTGCCATCTTTGTCATAATTACCACCTGTCGCGAACGTTTCGCCATTCGGATTGAATGTTATACCTGAAATAGGTCGACTATGATCAGATATTGTCAGTTTGAGACTACCAGTGTCAACATCCCATAAATAAACTTCGTTGGAATTATTACACGCAACAGTTTTACCATTGGGACTGAAGGCAAGGTTTGAGTAATAATCTAAATCTGCTGTTAGCAATTTGAGTTCTTCTCCCGTATGTCCATCATAAATCCAGACACCGATAGAACTTGCGGCTGCCAGTAAAGAACTATCTGGAGAGAAAGCGATTTTACCGTATATCTCCCCTTTACCAATACGCATTTTCGCACCTTCTGGCAAACCCCACTGCATGTAATCTTGCGATAAAGCACTTGATGAAAAGATAGTTGAAAACAGAACAATCAGTATAATAATGTATCGTGTTGTCTTCATTTCTTACCTCCTATTTTCGTATGACCATTCGACGTGTTGCTGTGAAGTTCCCAGCAGTTAGTGTATAGAAATAGACTCCGCTTGCGACAGGTTCACCATTTTCATTGTTGCTATCCCAATATGCTGCCCGGCTACGATTCTGATACATCCCAGAAGATTGATTACCCAATGCTATTGTCCGAATCAACTGTCCATCAGAAGAATAGATGCGTAGTGTTACATCCGCATGCTCTGCTAACTGATACGGTATCCAAGTTTCAGGATTGAATGGGTTTGGATAGTTAGCCAAAAGCATCGTCTTTTCTGGTGTCATCGCAGCTAATAGTTGCCTAAGAACTGCAATACCTATCTGGAATTTCGGTATATTCCTGTTGAGACGTTGTGCTTGAATTAACCATTGTTCAACTACTGCAGCATCTAATACGTTATCTAATTTAGAATAATTAGATGGTGCTGCATTCTCATTAGCAAGTGCAGCAGCAACTAGTAGGATATCCGCGATATTGATAACGCCATCCCCATTGACATCAGCTGTATTGGAATTTCCGACTTCTCCAAATTGGGACGCAACAAAAATCAAGTCCTGAAGATTTATAATGCCATCACGATTCGCATCTTCAGCTATTTCTTGTGTTTCAACATCATCACCAATTAACTGATTGTAATCCCAAAACAGAATAGTTCCATCACGACTCCCACTTATTAGAGTTCTACCATCAGGACTAAAGTCAACTACGCCACCTCCATAAGTATGTGTTGTGATGTTTGTAATCAATTCTGCATTGGTAACATCCCATATCTGTATGATCGAATCCTTCCAATTTCCACAACTGACAAGTGTCTTCCCATCAATACTAAATGTAAGTTCGTGTACCCCCTCAGTATGATCTGTCTGTATTACCTTCTGATGACCAGTTGTAATATCCCTTATAATAATCGTATTATTATCACTTCCACTTGCAACAATACTGTCATCTGGACTTAATGCAATAGAATTAATCTTATCTGTATGTCCGGTAAAAGTTTCTAAATTTGTTCGGGAATTAAAATCCCATAAACGTACTGTGCCATCATGGCTGCCACTAACAAGCATGTGACTATCATTAAAGAATGCAATTGAAGTTACTTTGTCAGTATGTCCTTTAAGCACGTCTATATAGGTTCGTCCTTTATACCAAAAATGTATTGTATTATCACCATGTCCAGAGGCAATGTATTGACCATCTGGACTAAAGGCAACTGAGTTATATCCGTCTGATGATGTAGGTGGGTTTTCCGGTCCAGGTCCATGTCCATACCAACTATAAATGGTCGTTATTTGTGTTTTGTTTGAAATATCCCAAAGGTGAATTGCCCCATAATCTATACTGGCAAGTGTGTTTCCATCGGGACTGAAAACTAAATTAGTATGATATGAGTGCCGTCCACGTCCATATATCATCTGCTTGTATTCACCTGTGTTAGGATCCCAAAAGTGGATGTTATCCCAATTTGATGAGGCGAGGATATTACCATTTGGACTGATTGCTAAACTCGCAACCCCTTTTATATGTCCAAAAATCGTTAACTTACGATCACCACTTGCTATATCCCACAGATACAGTTCACTACTCCCACCACCACCACTTGCCAACGTTTTTCCATCTGGACTAAATGCAATAGAACAACATCCCAACTGATGTTCACCAAAATTAGCAAGATAATTCCCTGTTTCTATGTCCCAAAAATGTAATCCTCCTTGACCACGAGTCACAAGTTTGTTTCCATCTGGACTTACAGCAAGTTTATGAAAGTATGGAGTCCTGAAATTAAGGGTTCTTTTCCCAGCAGCAATATCCCAAAATTGGATAGAATTTTCACTTCCACTTATAATCATATTGCTGTCGGGAGTGAAAACAAGCTCGCGAATATTGAACGCAAATGTGGATAATGTGGTTATATGTGAACCTGTAGCGACATCCCATAATTGAAATACACGATCATCTGAATCTTTACTGATGCTCGCAAGTTTTGTTCCATCTGGACTCAAGACAACATCATATATCCAATCTGTTTCTAAATCAATAGAGGTCTTTAGTTCACCTGTGCTAAGATCCCATACACGTATTTCACCACCAATGTCACTTGCAAGTATGTTCTTTTCAAGATTAAATCGCACATAATAGATATCAGAATTATCCCCTTGTAAAGTTGTTATGACGCTACGATCTGATAAATTTCGGACATTTACTGTATGGTCAAGAGTTCTTTCTACATACATTTGTCCATGAGGACTCATGCCAATTATGTTATTTGGATTCGCTGGAATTAAATCAAGTTCCACACCAGAATGCGCGTCATATATCCAATAACCTATACTACCACCAACAATTAGTCGATTGCCATCATCTGAAAACCGTAAACTACCCACACTTCCTTTGCCAATACGTAATTTTGCCCCCTCTGGCAAACTCCAGTTAGAATAATCTTCAGCAAAGGCATTTGAGGGAAGAAAAACAAGAATGGAAATACATAATGCAATTGATAGATGTAATGTTCTCATAACTATGTCTCCTCTTTTCGTATGACCACCCAACGCGTTGCAGATTAGTCTCCTGCTGAGAGATTGTAAGAGTCAGGACAATTTAGTTCTAAGGATGACCTACTAAGGAATATTATTAGAAGTTAACATCCGCTTTTTATCAAACTTGTCAATTCAAAATGAACGCGAACTCCTACATAATCATAGCAAATCTTATGCCAGTTGCCATATTACTGACTTCTAATTCGCTACTTCTCATTAACTGAAGACACATTTGTTTTCGCTGAATTCATTACCTCTCCTACATTCTTCCCGCAGTGTGAACCTACAATTGCATTCTAAAGTCTTATTTATCAGAATTGCTATTGGAAATAGTCATTCTGCACCAAAATGTGCATACAATTAGCATGCTGCACAGATTAGTGCATTTAGAAGGAATAGAACTTGAGAATATTCTGGATTTTGCAAATAGGACAGACTTATGCCATAGTCAACAGGGATGAGGTAATTGAAAAGAGAGGAATGCGTCATAAACAATGGGTTATGAAGCAGGGCTATTTAGTTCTAAGTATTTTCCAAAATAGAGATTTACTCAATGTTAGTACACAAGTCGGTAGGTACGGTTTCCTAACCAATGCAGAATACCACACGGGGAATGCCTAAAGAAGCATGCGCGTGCGGCATGCTCCATGATTCATACCGTTGATTTGGCGTATTCTGGCATAGGCATCAATTTAACAACCACAACCCGAAGTAGGCGCGTTTACAAAGCGCCAAATCAAGAAATCAACGGTATGAACGCCCTTTGGCGTTCCCCATAGGCGTCAATTTAGTGAGTAAAGTTTGTGCATTTTATACACCTGTCGCCCCGCTGGGGCTTTCGTCCGTGTTGATATTACGTGCTATACACCTGTCGCCTCTCTGAGGCTTTTATAAATCGCATATCAGCACCAGCGGTGCGAAAGGTGTATAGAAAATGTTGACCACAAGAAACCAAGCACCAGCGGTGCGAAAGGTGTGTATGATAAAAATAGACATCCAAAATCCTTCACAGATAAATATATCCTTAAATTGACGCCTATGGAACGCCCTTTGGCGTTCCCCGGGTATGAATGCCATTTGGCATTCCCCGCCTACGAATTCTTAGTTATTTGAGCGTCAATTTAAGAAGATCAATCCATTTTATTAGTGTCCTCAGTCCCGTAGGGACGCGATGTTTATAGAAAACAGAGCAATGAATCTCTTGAGTTCCGTAGGAACGGAATGTGGATAACCCAAACAAAGTATAGACATTCCGTTCCTACGGAACTCAAGAAGGATGGGGATAACGTCTTCTATAAATATATCGTCCCTACGGGACTGAAGGCATCAATATCAGACAACTAGAAACCACTAAATAGACACCGGTTGGTGCGGTTAGGAAACCGCACCATAGGCGTCAATTTAAGGATAACCGCATTTGTTGGAGGGGTTTGTAACCCCGATTTTTTGAGCAAAAACCTGATAATCGGGGTTACAAACCCCTCCAACAATGGAAAAGCCACATAATCGTGGTTAGAAACCACTCCAACAATGGAAGCGGGGTTGGGTAATTGCTAAATTGACGCCTATAGTGCGGTTAGGAAACCGCACCAACCGGTTTGGAGCGTTTAGCATTTGTGAAAAAACACAAGAATGACCAAATTCTAAATAACCCTGGCAATGAATAATCCTACTTTCATACATTGCCCATAGATTTGAGAATTACTTATTTCAAAATCAACATTTTACGGGTTGCAGTATACTTTCCAGCAGTTAATGTATAATAATAAACACCGCTTGAAACGAGTTCACCTAAGTTGTTTGTTCCATCCCAATACGCTGCATTATCCTTGTGTTGATAATGTCCAGCAGATTGATTACCAATATCTAATGTGCGTATCAAATGTCCATCCGTAGCATAGATCTGGATAGCCACAGCTGCGGATTCAGACAGTTGGTATGGAATCCAAGTTTCAGGATTGAATGGATTCGGGAAGTTTGGTAACAGGATAGTTTTTTCCGGTGTTAATACTACAAGTAGTTGTTCCAAGACTAAAATACCGCGTTGAAAAGTAGGATCTGTCAATGTCAATTGTTTTGCTTCATCCAACCACGCTTGCACTTCTGATCTTGTAAGAGTATACTCAACACCGTCCATCCATTTTTCGGGTGCAGCTGGAGTAGAAGAAACCATTGCTGCGGCTACAATTGTTAGGTCCACAATATCAACAATACCGTCACCATTGACATCTGCCAGATTTTCTCCCTCCTGTGAAAAGTTTGATGCAACTAAAGTCAAATCTTGAATGTTCACAACGCCATCACCATTTAGGTCACCTTGTTGCCGCATAGGTTCAGTTATCTGTGCCACACCAACCCTAGCGTAATATACTTTCCCTGAGAAGTCAGTCAATCTAACCTTAGAAACAGTTATTGTGGAGGGCTTTAGGGATACCACTTCAAATGTAAGACTAGCCAATGTCCCTGCACCAAAACTTTGTCCACCAAGAGATGTTGCAGCAATTGTGACAGAATTGTCTTGAATTATAGGTGAGACAGAATAGGCTCCAAATGCAAGGAAATCTGAATTTGAACTACTTACATAACGCAATGCGGATTCATCATATCTGATGGTTGCTTGATATCCAAAAATACTTCCTGCATCTTCTATATTGAGATTGAATGTTAAGAGTCCACCGATCGCTGAGGATTGTACGGGAGTTGGAGAAAGATTTACAGTAGGATATGAGGTTAAGGGTGGCGTATAATTCCATACAAGGACTGTGCCATCAGAACTTGCACTTGCAAGCGTGTTTCCACTTGGGTTAAATGCAACACTTAATATACCACTTGTATGTCCTGTTAAAGTCTGTAGGAGTTGACCAGATATAGTATCCCATAGGCGAACAGTCCTGTCGTTACTGCCACTTGCAAGAATATCACCACTACTATTAAATGCTACACTCCAGACTAAACCTGTATGTTCAGTAAATCTCTCCAATTCTACACCAAAAATAGTATCCCATAGTCGCACAGTACCATCATCGCTCCCACTTGCTAGGATATTTCCATTGGGACTAAATGCAACACTTCTGACATAATCCGTATGTCCAATAAACGTCTGTTTAAGTTCACCAGTAACTGCATCCCATAATCGTATTGTTTCATCGGTACTGCCACTTGCAATCATTTTACCATCGGGACTAAATGCGACGCTAAGTATTGAGCCACCCTGTTCATCAAGTGTCATGATGTTACCACCCAGGACTGCATCCCATAGCCGTATTGTCCCATCTTCACTACCACTTGCAATTGTGCTACCATCAGGACTATATGCTACACTCCAGACCCAATCTGTATGTCCTTCAAAAGTTCTCTGAGGTTCACCTGTGGAGCTATCCCATAACCGTATTGTGCCGTCATCACTACCACTTGCAATTGTGCTACCATCAGGACTATATACAATACTCCAAATCCAATCCTCATGTCCTAACAATTCCTGGTTATGTTGACCTGTATTTGCATTCCACAAATTAATTGCAGCATCCGATCCACTACTTGCAATTGTACTACCATCGGTACTAAAGGCAGTATCTAAGATATAACTTGTATATCCAGTAAGTGCTTGTCGTTGTCCACCAAAGGTTGCATCCCATAATCGGACAGTCCCATCTGCGCCACCACTGGCTATCGTTCCGCCAGTGGAATTGAATGCAACGCTCAGCACAACGTGAGTATGACCAATAAGGGCTTGTTGTGCTTGACCAGAAACGGAATCCCACAAAAGTACAGATCCATCAGCACTACTACTGGCAATTGTATTGCCATTGGGACTATATGCAACATCATATACAGAACTTTCATGTCCGATTAATGTCTGCTTTAATACACCAAAGGCAGTATACCACAACCGGATTGTTCCATCACGACTCGCACTTGCCAGGGTCGATTCAGTTGGACTGAAGGCGACACTATATATAGAATCTTCATGACCAATAAGAACGTGTTCCTGTTCTCCTGTGGCAACATCCCATATCTGAACAGATGTATCCAAACTTCCACTTGCAAGCGTTGTCCCTCCTGAACTGAACACTACACTTGTAACTGAATCAAAATGTCCAGAAAGTGTTCTCTGATATTCGCGTGTTGAATAATTCCAAAGTCGTATTGTCCCATCACCGCTACCACTTGCAAGAGTCTGTCCATCCGAACTAAATGCTACGCTTAAGACAACATCCGTGTGTCCTGTAAATGTATGTAGATTTGTACCTGTAGAAACATCCCAGAGTAATATAGAACCATCACCATTGCCACTTGCAAGCGTTTGACTATCTGAACTGAAAGCAACACAATAGACTGTCTCAGTATCTCCTGTAAGTAGTGCTGTTTCTGTATAAGTTTGTGTATCATAGAGCCAAATACCGATGGAACTGACCACTGCCAAATGTGAACCGTCTGGAGAATATTCGACTTCACTCAACCTACCTTTACCAAGTCGTGCAGTTGCATTCTCAGGTAGATTAAATTGACTTGAAGTTTGAGCAATGACGTTAGTCAGGAATAGTGGTGAAATAGTAAGTAAAATTAGCAAAGAAACTATTCTATCTATTTTCATTATGGAGGATATCCTTTTCTGTATTATTCCAAATAGAGTTGGGGTTTAGCATTTGATAATGTCCTTTAAGAAGTATTATGTACTTGAAGGTCATTCAATGACGGGAAGGTCTCTATTGTTTGAATCTTAGTCGTCTGAAAATTGATAGCCATAAGACGTTGTGTCACGACCAAACATAGATTTCGTCTTCATCAGGAGAATAACCGATAAATACTGCCAAAACAATTCTGGCGCGAGTTCCTTGAACAGCAGGAACTTCGTGGATACATCGTGTATTGAAAAAGTAGAGATCACCCTGTTTCAAATCAACTTGACAGTTCTCTATACTATTCTCAGCAGCATATTGGTCGAATGTTTCTTCAGCAATGTAAGGTTGAACAGCTTCTGACCATAGACAACGGTGTAATATGGCTTGAGTTCCTTTCCCATTTGCATCTGCATTTTGAATACACAAAACACCCGCGAATTGGTGTTCAAAACGATAGACAGCATAATCAGTTCGTTGTTCGCGATATTTTACGCTGTCAATGTGTGGTTTGTAACTATGCGTTTCATAATGAACGCGAAAGATGGCAGGACCATAGAGAGAACCATCTTCTTCACGTGCAACCTTTACATCCTTTCCTGGAGAAAGTGCTGCAAGTGATTCATAAATCAGGTCAACTGGATTGGCAAATCCATCAAACATATGTTTAAAAAGATGGTGTGTGGCTTTCGCGTGTGCCAAAAAATCTTCTTTGTCGTTTCCTCGATTACCAAGGCTTGTTCCAATATCAATTCTCGTCCGTTTGTCTGCTGAGTTCATATCAGCTTCATCTCGCATCAATCCCATATTGGTAAAGCGATTTATAAGACCTGCACATTGTTCTGGTGAATAGGCATTACGAAGGATAATTGCAGGAATCTCTGCTTGTGAAAGGGAATAGATTGGGTCTTCATAGTTTTTACAAACTGTTTTAAGATCGGGTTCAGCAGGCAGCCAGTTTGTTTCATATTTCATACTCGTCACCAAATCTTGTGTTTCCTGACTTAAATACGAGAATTGCTGTTCAGAAAGATGTTGGGAAGGCGGCTTTTGTAGAACTGGAATTACATAACTCCGAATGGTCAAGTCATCCATGGTGTCAGTTTCAACTAAGGGACTTGGGTTCTCACGATGGTCAAATACTACATAGTAACCTTGCGTAGTATTTTCCAATTTCATATATTCTGCAAGTTGCTGTTTTCCTAATTCATAACGTCGTTCGCTTCGCCATACCTTTGTTTCAATGATATATTGATCACCGTTATGAGAGACGACAATGTCTGCTCGACCTCTCCCTGTCTGAACTTCTAAACGAATTGATGCACCTACTGTCTGAACAAACTGGTCTAAATACGCTGAAAGCAAATATTGTCCAACAAATTCTTGTGGTGTATCTGGAACTTGTAGTATTTTATATCCAACACGCGCAATGAAATTGTCTATCAATGCATCCATCTGTATCTTCCCAGATGAAGTCAAATATCCAGTAAAATCTAATGGACCGTCATCAGAGAAATATTCACTTTCAAGACCATTTCCAGGTGGTTGAAATGTTTGAATAATACAATACAGATAAATCGGATTTAATATTTCACATAGTCCATCTTCACCTTTTTTTATGACACCGTATGTTACAAGATCACTAATAGTCTCATTTCGTAAGTTAAATCGTTTTCCATCATCAGAAAAAGCTATTTCCATCAACATCGATTCATACTTACGATCCCTACGAATATTTGTTGTCAGATGGTCTATGTTTGTGTTTCGTTCTTCAAGGAGAATAGCGTGTGCTTGCAGAAAGTGTGATATCTCAATTGTATCGCTCTTTGCAATATCAAGATCCTCAGTTAGAATCTGAGCAAGTCGATTAACGAGAAAGGGTTGTCCAGAGGTCTGTTTATGAAGTAACTCCAAGACATCTGGAGCAATTAATTGTCCAACTTCATCCGTATATTGACCGAACAATTCACGTACCTGTTGATGTGAAAAGTTTGGTAACGTGAACTCGTCTTGAATATTAAATGGTGAAACAGAGCGATCATAGTTCAGTTGTGTAATGCTCTTTACACCGACAATACCAACACTATACGGGGAGCGAACCACTCTATCAGAAAGATAAATCCTTCGGAGTGTATGTAGAAAGTCGCTCACAACAGTTTGTGGTATTCCATCAAATTCGTCGATTATTATAACAACACGCGGAATTATAGATGCATCTGACTCTTGTATGAGAAAATTAGCTAATTGTCTAAGAAAACGACCAAAATCAATATGGTTCGTTAATTGTGTACTCTCAAAATATTCTATAAGTTTAGATGAATGATTAACACCCCGTTTACTATAGATCGTTTGAATTTCTTCACGAATGTCTTCAAGTATATCCTGATAGAATACTTCGGGTGAACAATTTTTATAAATCTCAAAATTGAGTTGAATTGGAAAAAAAGATTCGTTTTCTTCCGAAAGCACCTTGAGTGCGTCTTTGAAGAATGTCGTCTTTCCACTTTGACGTGGAGCAAAAAGTACGATGTATCTGCCTTGTTTCACACGGTCAATGTAATCAGCAAGTTCATTACTACGTGACACTACATAGTGTTCTTGAGAATTAACAGGACCTTGAGTTCCGAATCTTCTCATCGTCTATACCTCATGGTTGTCAATTACTTAGAATTTAGGAGTGAAGAGATAGTCATCCAATTTCTCATCAACAAATTCGGCATTATGATCAAGTTCACTGTTCTCAAATGCTTTTTCACATCCAGTTTGATACTTTAAGCGTCTCCCTGAACGGAGCCAGCGGATTCGGTGAATCATCGCAATCATATGTCGTGGTTCGTCAGAACAGTTCGGTACACCTCTATGCCAAAGACGCATATCGCGTATTAATACGCTCCCTTTTTTCGCACTTCCCCGTATCGGTGGTGCTGTTTCACGACGTTCAGCTTCATGGTCATCATCAATATGTCTGCCACTCACATCCAGATGCGAACCCGGCCACAACTCTACACTCCCATTTTCCTCCGTTGTATCCTGAGGAGATATATTCACAACAACCTCAGCCGTTGGATGAGCAACTTCCTGATTTTGCCACAAATGATCACTATCTCGATGAAGCGGTTGTATGCCACTACCTGGACAATTCGTGTTTCCGTTGTAAAAATTGTTGTAGACTCCCTCTCCAAGCAATTCCTTTGTCACCTGTATGACATAGGGATTCGCAACAATGTCGCTAAAAATATAAGGAGCAAACGGTGGAGGTCCCTGTTGTAGATGTCCTTTGAGCATTCCTGCCCCACCCCATTTTCCAGCTTTTATCAACTTTTGCGAATCGGCATCCATGCGTTCCCTCAAGATATCCAAATGTTCATGTTTGATAATGTTCTCCAGAACAACATACCCATCAATAAGGATCGCTTCAATGGCTTGTTTGACATGTTTATCTGAGAGTTTACCCGCAGATAATTCTTTTGGTTTAACTGTTATGACCATCAAAAAATTCCTTGTAGAGTGCTTGAACTGCAACTTCCATATCAGATGACTTTACACCGAACATCATACTGACTTCATTTGAACCTTGGTTGATAATTTCTATATTAACATCAGACCTTGCTAAGGCACAGGTTGCCTGCGCGGCTACTCCAACAGTATGCTGCATCCCTTCACCAACAACCATGATGAGAGATAATCCTCGTTGAACAGAGACATCTTCTGGTGCAAGTGTTTGTCTTATCTTTTCTACAACACGTTTCTCTTTTTCTGATGGTAGGTTCTCTTCGCGTATGATAACTGACATGTTGTCAATACCTGATGGAACATGTTCAAAAGAGATGTTTTCTGCTTCCAATATCTGTAATAAACGTCTTCCGAATCCTATCTGACGATTCATCAGATATTTGCTGAGATATACACAACAGACATTGCTCATTGCTGCGATGCCGACAACTGGGGTTTTCCTTGAGTTACATTCAGGAATAATCAGTGTGCCAGCAGCTTCAGGATTATTTGTATTACGGATGTGGACAGGCACCATAGCACGATAAACAGGTTCAAGTGCTTCATCGTGAAACACAGAGAATCCTGCATAAGATAACTCGCGCATTTCACGGTAGGTAAGTTCTGAAATTGCGGCAGGATCTGATATAATAGATGGATTTGCTGCGAACACAGAGTCAACATCTGTGAAATTCTCATATACTTCTGCACGAACGGCACTGGCGAGAATTGCTCCTGTAATGTCAGAACCACCACGAGAGAAAGTTACAATGTGTCCGTCATTTGAATAACCGAAAAAGCCTGGAAAAATGGTTATACCTTGACGTTCATTTAACGTACGCAAACGGTTATATGCTTCTGGTAGTACATGTGCATTCCCCGGTTCATCTGAAAGGAGTAGTCCAGCATCTTTCGGATTTACATAATGTGCTTCAACCTCACGTGACTGCAACACCTGAGCAATCAAACGGGCACAATTATCTTCGCCACCCGCCTTCATCGTATCCATATAAAGATCCGCATCATCTGTGTTGCCCTCAAGACGTTCGGTGAAGTCGTGTGCTATAGCTTCAATAATCTCTGAGGGAAGTTCCAATTCAATAGCAATATTACGGTAACGTTCAATAACTTCTGCACATTCGGATGCACCGATCTTTCCCATCAATCGTTGAGAGGCAGCTGCAATAAGCAGGTCGGTGACTTTGATGTCATTGTCGTGTCGTTTTCCGGGTGCTGATACAACGACTATTCTGCGTGCAGGGTCATCGGTGATGATGTCGCAGACTTGACGAATCTGCTCTCCTTTGGCGAGAGAACTCCCGCCAAACTTTGATACTTTTATCAATCCAAATCCTCCATAAATTATGTATGTTATTAAGAACAATTATACCATACTATTTCATAATAAGAAAGAAATTCATATTTCATAGCAGAGACATTCAATTGTCAAGTCTTTAGGTTAGGTAGCGGAACGAATCCCAACATTTCTTTGAAAATCCAAACATGTTTGGTTTCATTTCTCTACCCCATTGGTTTCGTTCCTCTACCCAACCTACTAGGTTTATATCAAGATGCGCAATTATTTACCAATTGAGTACCTCTGGATTTCATTGCCTGGACGATTTTGTTTTATGTTATTCTCGCTTTTTTCACATGTCCAAAATATTTCAGAAAACTATGGATGACTTAACCTATTTTTCATAGACTATTTGAAGCTATTCGCAAAATTCTGTCTCAATATTATAGCAAGAGGTTCCCGAAGTATATCGCAAATACATTTATACCGTTGATTTGGTGCAATCGGCATAAATCTGTGATTCAGAAAATACAGAATCTCAACAATTTAATATCTCTGAGAGGCGATAGAGATTGAGTATGATGATTGTACAGACTCAATCTACAAGGATTGTTTGTTAAAAATGAATTATTTCGCCTTTATTTCCTCCCATGCGCGACTGTATTGGGTTGAGAAATCTCCAAGGTCTTTTATCCATTCAAGGGATTGCAACACTTCGACAGATGGATAGATAAATTCGTGTTTTAGTATTTCATCGGGTAGGTGTTCCTTAGCCGCAGGAACACAAGTGCCATACTTGGTAAATGCAGATACACTTGCATTGATCTCTGGACGAAGAAGGTAGTTGACAAACTTTTCAGCAAGGTCTTTATTTGGTGCAGATTTTGGAATACAGACATTATCAATGAATTGACTTGACCCCTCTTTAGGAATTACATAACGTAGAGAGGGACGTTCTGCTGCAGCGCGAAATGCATCACCGCTCCAACAGTGTGCCATTACAACTTCTCCTGCTATAAGAAGTTCTTCAGCCTCATTCTTGTATTGTTTTACAAGTGGTTTTTGCTCAATTAATTTCTCTTTAGCTTGATTTAGTTCTTCTGGATCGGTTGTATTGAGACTATATCCAAGCATTTTTAATGCTAATCCAGGTGTTTCACGCGGGTCATCAAGAATACTGAATTGATTCTTATATTTTTCATTCCATAGTACTGTCCAGCTATCAGGTGCGGGAGAAACTACATCTGAATCATAAGCGATTCCTGCTGTGCCAAATGTGTAAGGAACTGAATAACGGTTTTCAGGATCAAAGTACTTGTCAAGGTAATCGGGACTGATAGAATCAAAATTAGGGATATTATCTCGATTTAACTCAGCTAACAGATTTGATTTAATCATGATAGAAACCATATAATCTGATGGCATAATGATATCGTATCCTGAAGCACCAACCGATAATTTAGCAAGAAGATCTTCGTTTGTAGCATAGGTGTCAACAACAACTTTAACACCAAATTCCTTTTCAAATCCAGTTCGTATCTCATCATTGACGTAGCCAGACCATGTAAAGACGTTCAGCTGTTGTTTTTGATCACTACAACTACTTATCAGTAATAGCGAAACAATCATACATATAATTAGTAAAGAATTGACGGTATAACGTAAATAGAGATAAGATTTTGATATGTATGGCATATAAGCCTCCAAAGTATCCATGTAAAAGTTTGTGGACGTTCATATCATAGATGCGAAACGTTCAGAATACCAATAATCCTGAAATTGACAGGGCAATTGATTTATGCTAATCTACACATATAGATTGTTAGATATCAGATTTTTCAGTTGGTAGTCCTGATGATTTCCAACCCCGAAAGCCTCCTGTTAGTACTGAGACATTCTCATAACCCATGTTTTTTAAGGTGTTTGCAGATAGGGTAGCACGAGTTCCACCACCACAATAGGTTACAATATGCGTGTTCTCATCAGTTGTTATCTCATCAATGTCAAGTTCAAGATAACCGCGAGGGAGTGAGACAGCATTTGGTAGATGTTCTTCTTCATAGTCTGGTTCATCCCGAACATCAATAAGGATGACGGACTCGCCTGCATCCGTAAGTTCATCAGGTGAAATGTGTCCAACATTATCTTTTGCTTCTGCAACAAGTTCTTTTAAAGTCTTTAATGGCATAATTGTCCTCCGAAAATTGTGTATGATGAGTGAAGTCAGTTTGGTGTGGATTACTACCAAACATCATGTAAATATAGCATGAAAAGTTAGAACAGTCAATTATAATACGGTACTGGGTGTGTAAAGTTTTGTCACCGTAGGCGTCAATTCAAGTGAAGGACCTGTGACCAATTGTAGTGCGGGGTCTCTGTGCCCCGCCATTCCTTGTCCTGTCAGGCAACGGGCGGGCACAGAGACCTGCTCCTACAATGGTGACTGGCATATTTTGCCAATAACTTTACACACCCATGTTACAGAATCGGAAGGAGAAAATATGGAATTACTAAAAAAGTCGGTTGAATCAGTTATTGAAAAGGATCGGATTGGGAGTCCTGTGTTTTTGAGATGTGTCTTCAATGTTGCAAGTGAGAATACCACTCTACTTCAACCAGCAGCAGAAATTGCAGCACTGTCAAATGGATGGATACAATCAAATCCACAGACTGTTTATGCACAGGAAGATGCAAACGCAACACAAGTGACAGTAATGGTGAAATATGTTGATGGACAGATGTCAATATTGAGTGTCAATCGCGTTGAAACCGAAACAGCGATTGACATCATGTTAGTAGGAAACAAAGGTGTGATCTATCATGAAACACCGATTGGGAGACATTATCTCAGTGGGACACCACCACAACTTGGAAGGATAGAGGCACTAACAGAAACTATCACACAGGCACTTGCAAGCGATCAACCTATTAGGGTGGAGGGATAAGCATGGCAACAAATGGAAAATACGGAGTCCTATTACTCGGTGGACATCGGACACACCAGGAAAATTATTCGGTATTATTTGCCAATGATTCCCGATGTCAACTCATAGCAATTGCAGATGAACAGGATGCACCTGTGGAACGGATTGAATTAGCCCAATCACTTGCAAAAGAACGACAGTTACCATTCATTCCTAATCTTGATGAAGCTTTAGCGCGTGAAGATGTGCATATTGTTAGTTTATGCACTGAAGTTGAACGGCGTGGTCGTGTTGGGACGAAATGTGCAGAAGCAGGAAAGCATATCTATCTTGATAAACCGATGGCACTGAATGCAAAAGATGTACAACAAATCGTTGATGCTGTTACAAATAGTGGTGTAAAGACACAGATGTTCAGCAACATACATAGTTCGTGGGCACGGACGGTGAAACAAGCACTGGATAGTGGACACATTGGGGAACTTCAAGCAATTCATTGTGATGTTATGTTTGCAAAAGGACATCCGGGAAGTGCACCTGTTGGACAAAAACGAACACAATACCCGAGTTTAGAAAGGTATAGCTTCGTGGAAGCAAAACCAGAGATGTTTGATATCGGTGTTTATGCTGTGTCAATGGTGAACTGGTTGACAGGTAAACGAGTGGAGCAAGTATTCTGTGGTACTGGAAATTATTTTTTCAAAGAACATGATGGTTGTGATGTTGAAGATTTCGGTGCTATGGTATTATCATTAGAAGGTGGGATTACTGGTACGATTGCTGCAGGACGATATGGGTGGCAGAGTCATCCACAAGGTGGGATTAGGAAGGTACATCTTGTTGGAAGTGATTCTACATTGACATTTGATGCTTCATCAAATAGATTGGAGGTGTTTGCTGCAGAACCTGCATTTGAACCACCAACTCCACACCCACTTGATCCGATGGGAATGTGGAGCAGCACACAATCAGAAATTGGAATGCGACCAAAACAACATTGGATAGATGTGGTCAGTGAAAATGACGGACAACGAGAGTTCAGTGCGTTTGTTGACTGTATTGAAAATGGTGTTGAAAGTGAAATGAATGCTGAATTTGCTGCGCACTCCATTGAGATTATTTGTGCTGGCTACCGTTCCGCTGCAAGTGGTGATGTGGTTAGCTTACTGATATAATATCAGTTCAAGAATTTGAATGTTTTTGATAATAATGTGCGTTTCTTCCGATTCAAACCCAACTTTATTTGACAATCAGGTAAAATCATGATTTAATTTGCTGATTAAACACAAAGTTTGAATGAATTATTGATACCTTATAAGATATTGTATCCTCATTCAATATTAATAAAACTAATCGTTTTGTAACAATTAGATATAAATAAAGCCTTGGGCTATTATTTTATCGGGGAGAATCTTTTATGAAGCATACGATTGTAAAAAGAAGAGTCTATGCAAAAGTATTTGTAGGCATTTTTCTGTGTTGGAGTATTGTGGGTACTTGTTTTGCACATAGCGGTGACTCCGGTCATTATCATGATGATAGTACTACCCGATCCGTTGCAGAAAATGTTTCAACAAATACGAATGTTGGTAGTGCTGTATCAGCACATAATTTTAGTACCTCATTAGGACGATATGTCATTAGGGGAACCGATGCAAGTTCCTTTACTATTAATAGTAGTACAGGACAATTGAAAACGAATACTGTACTTGATTATGAAACTAAGTCTTCTTATTCATTAACGGTTGCGGCACAAAAAGGCCGTCTTAGTCCTCTTTCAGATTCAATTACTGGTCCGATAGTTACTAATTACACCGATACAGATACAATCTCTGTCACCATCAATGTCACTGATGTATCCTTGCAGTTTTCAGATGGAGATAGTACAACCCGCTCTATAGCCGAAAATACGGCTGCTAATACAAACATCGGTAATCCTGTTGCCGCAAGTAACTTTAATAGCAATCTTGATAAGTACACACTTAGTGGCACAGATGCGAGTTCATTTAAGATTGATGGAAGTACAGGGCAGTTGAAAACAGAAGCCGCGCTTGATTATGAAGTTAAGAATTCCTATTCGGTAACTGTTAATGTGTTCGCTGGAGAACAGACAAATAGTGAGGATTCAATCAGTGTTACTATTAATGTTACCAATTCAACTGATACAAGTTGTCCTCCAGGTTATACCCTCTCAAATAATGACTGTCTTCTTATTGTGCATGGAGTAGGTTTCGGAGAAGTTGATGCGGTGCCATCTGTCAGTAGTGTTGAAATTGATCAACTGGTGCCGCTGCTTTCTATGGATAGAATTATCTTTAACGAATTGTATAACGGGGCAAACGATGTACATGATTGGTTGGAGCTCCGAAATATTAGTGATAAAGATATTGACCTATCTGGTTGGCAGATGACAATTCACGCGGGTTCAGGAATGACTACAATTACATTTCCCACAGGAGAAACGATTCCTGCTGGTGAGGTGATGTTGATTGTAAATACAGATCCGAATTCATCTGATAGTTTATTAGCAGATCCTGGAGACGGTTCTGTTAGTTATGTCATTGATGAAACCTTCAGATTACCACCAACTGATTTTGCGTTATTCCTGCAAAGTGCTGATGGTGGGTATGAAGATACCGTTGGTAATTATTTTCCGAATCGTCCTGTGAAACCCGTAACTGCACCTCTACTAACTACTGATGTCGCATGGTATCGGTCAAAACCTGATATTATCGGATATCAAGCAGAAGCATGGGATGAAAGTGGCTACAAAGATGGTCTCGGATATGATGATGGTGTGTCAGAAGAAATGAGTCTTGGCACTCCCGGCTATCGGCTGCCACTGATTGGCGACTTGAACGACGACAATGTTATCAACATATTAGATTTAGTATTGGTCGCATCTAAATTCGGAGATTCAAGTGCCCTGGAAGCCGACCTCAATGGTGATGGATTGGTGAATTTTCAAGATCTGGTCATAGTAGCGAACGGCTTTGGGAATGGCAATCTTGCTGCCCCATCAGCTAAAGGACTACACGCATCACAAGTACAGCAGTGGCTGCAGCTTGCTAAGCAGGAGCTTAATACTGTGCAGATGAAACAGTCGTTAAAGGTTTCAAAGCAATTGTCACCTTTGCCGATTGATAGGTCTGTACATCAACCCAAGCGAACGTATGACCGAGGGATTCAGGTACTTGAACAACTCTTAGCAACCTTAATTCCGCAATCATCAGCATTACTACCAAATTACCCAAACCCATTTAATCCTGAGACATGGATACCTTATCGTTTAGCAAAACCGAGTGAGGTGCAAATCAGCATTTATGATGCACATGGTAGTATTGTGCGTCAATTTGACCTTGGTCATCAATCTGCTGGCTTATATCAAACTCGTAGTCAAGCTGCGTATTGGGATGGCACAAATGATATAGGTGAGTCTGTTGCTAGTGGAATCTATTTCTATAGAATCACAGCAGGAAAATTTTCTGCAACCCGGAAAATGCTAATCCTGAAGTAAGTGTATTCAGATTATAATTTATTCAATTGAACAGACGGGAATTTGCCCCGTATGTTTTCTTTCTATGTATTCTTTCCAATATCGTCTGTAACTTGTCCTAATCCACTCAGGTACAAGTAGTTTGGTTTACCCTTCAAGGAAAACACATGAGAAAATCTCTTATTCTCGTATCAAGCCTATGTCTCATTTCAATAACTATTTCACATTTGAGTTTTGCACAGAACGGTCCATATTCGTATCTTCCTGAAAATGCGAAAGTGCGCTTAGGGAAAGGTAGAATAAATGGAATCACTTTTACTCCAGACATGACACGGCTTATCATCGCTACTTCTGCCGGGATATGGAGCTACAATATAGACACCGGTGATGAACTACCTTTACTCAAAGGATATGCGGGTTCTACATCAAGTGCCGCGTTTTCACAAGACGGTAGCGTTCTGGCAAGCGCAAATGAAGATGGCACCGTCCGTTTGTGGAATGCTGCAACAGGTGAACGGATTGCAATCCTCTCTGCACACACCGACAGAGTGAGTACAGTGGATTATTCACCTGTTGAGAGTACAATTGCAAGTGGAAGTTGGGATAATACAATACGCCTATGGGATGTTCGTACAAACCAACTCATTGGAACTCTTTCTGGACACACGCGCTGGGTGACTTCCATTGCCTACTCACCTGATGGTGGAAGACTTATCAGTGGTAGTGAAGACAGTTCGGTACGAGTCTGGGATGCTCATATTGGACAGCTTCTCTTTACGCTTACAGATCATACCGGATGGGTACATTCTGTAGCATTTTCTCCGAATGGCAGATGGTTTGCAAGTGGTAGTAGTGATAATACGGTACGTATATGGAATGCTGATACAGGAGAATTAATCAACACACTAAAAGGACATACAGATGCAGTAACATCAATCACATATTCTCCTGATAGTAGATGGATATTAAGTGGCAGTAGTGACAATACAGTACGTTTGTGGGATGCAGAAACGGGTTATCTTGTCACTACGCTCATTGAACATACAAAAGGTGTGACCTCGGTATCATTTTCTCTTGATGGCACAATCTTTGCCAGTGGAAGTGAAGATGGGACGGTCATAGTGTGGGATGTCAACACATGGGAACCCTCCGTAACTTTAATGGACTATACCAACAGCAAAATCTCTATTGCCTATTCAAAAGATGGTGCTCTTCTTGCAAATGGAAGTGAAGATGGCAAAATACAATTGTGGCATGTGGAAACAGGTCGACTTTTATCTTCCTTTACCGCACATCCATTTCGCGTTGTATCAATGGCGTTTTCACCTGACGCAAAAACAATTGTCAGTAGTGGTGGCTATCGTGACAACGAAATTCTGTTGTGGGATACGGAAAGTCAATATCTCAAATCTACACTAATGGGAGATAGTTTTGCTGTTTATAGTGTTGCGTTCTCACCAGATGGAAACACATTTGCAAGTGGCGGAGAAGATAAAATGCTACGTATATGGGATGCTAAAACATGGCAACTTATTGCTGCGTTACCGGGACATACTTGGAGAATTCTAAGTGTTGCATATTCTGATGATGGAAATACAATCGCAACTGGTAGTAGAGATAACACAGTACGTTTGTGGGATGTAGAAACGAAGCAACTTAAAGCAACGTTTAGAGGCCACTCCGATAGGGTTTTTAGTGTTGCCATTTCCCCAGATGGCAATACTATTGCCAGTGGAAGTCGAGACAGTACTGTACGATTATGGGATGCGAAGACTACAGAGACTAAAGCTGCGTTAGTAGGACATACTTACAGTGTGCGATCAGTTGCGTTTTCACCAGATGGCAGTACTATTGCAAGCGGTGCGGAGGACGGAACTGTGCGATTGTGGGATACTAAGACTGGATATTCCGTTGATACGCTAACGGGACATACCCACACAGTGCGTTCCGTTGCGTTTTCTCCAGATGGCACAACACTTACGAGCGCAAGCCAAGATGGTACAGTCATCCTATGGGATTTCGGGAGATTGCGCGAACAAAATCAAGAATTGCTGGAAGGGATTTCACAACTTCAACAAAAAAGAAAAAACAATACGAATGTACGGATTATTTACTTTCGTCCAAAGGACCGTCTACTTCAACAAAGAATAAATACGCAGGTAGATAGAGTCATGGTGAATGTCAAATCATTCTATGCTCAAGAGATGAAAGATCACGGTTTTGGTATAAACACATTTACTTATGAAACTGATGCAGATGACAACTTAGTTGTGCATCATATTGTAGGAAGATACGAAGAAGCATACTATAGAGACCAAGCATTTATAAAAATTACTGAGGAAATCAGTCCAAGATTTGACATATCAAAAAACATTCTTGTTGTTTTTCTGGAGATGAGTGGGAACATTTTTGGCATCAATGTGTGCGGGTTGGGTGGTGTCCATCCATCTGGCGGAGGAGTTGCGATGTTTCCTGCCGTAGATGACTGTTTCAGTTTTCGCATTGTTGCTCACGAACTTGGACACGCTCTTGGCTTATATCACGATTTTCGGGAACCGAATCTAATGTCTGCGAGTAGTGGTTATATTGAAAAACTCACTACATGTTCTGCTGATTTTTTGAGTGTACATCCGGCATTCAACGCAACTCAAAACGATGATGATGTGACAACAAATATCCTCCGTTTATTACCACATTACACTTCACGCAATACAGTCCGTTTCCGTTTTGAGGTGTCGGACTCTGATGGGTTACATCAAGCACAGCTACTTACACCTTCAGCATTTGAGGACCCTATAAAAGGAACAAAGGTGATAGGATGTAAAAGATTGGACAGTGAAACCGAAACGATTGAATTCATTGTATCCGATTCGTATGCTACACCTCAGACATCTGTTGGACTCCAAGTCGTTGATGTATTAGGAAACGTGGTACAAGAATGGCACAAAATTGAGAAAGATAGTATAATCCAAGTTGATATAAATGACGATGGTGTAGTAGACATATTGGATTTGGTAAAAGTTGCTACCAGTTTTGGTAAAACAGGAACATTGAATCGTGCCGATGTGAACGGAGATGGTGTTGTCAATATACAAGACCTTGTGTTAATTGCTAATGCTATAGATTAATGGTGGAGGTATAATGTGAATTTGATTGAATTTATTTTACCCTCTAATCCCCATCACTTCCAATTGTGCAATCTGTTCTAACCATGATTCCCTTGTTTCTGGTGAATAATCCACTGGAAGTAGAGATTTGCGTGTGCAATTCAGAAACGCTTGCAATGTTTGATAACGTCGAATTGGACCGATATTGGGTAGAATTCTATCTGATATGACATCAATGATCTCGTCAACAGTTAACTCACCTTGACGATTTTTTGCAGCCTCAAGGTCTGCACGAAGTGATGCAAAACTCGCAGCAGAATACCCTTCAGTGTGCGATAACAAGAGTTCAAATGCCTCGTCCGATATTGTTTCAGTGTAGACATTGCTCAATGTCCATTGAAGGAAAGTTTTCCGATCTTCTCCCGAAGGATCAAGAACTGGAATAACAATATCACCAACCCTACCCTCTCGACGTAGGTCTGGCGAGAGATTATAGATACGCGCAGTCATCAATAGCCATGTGATATTCCCACGTAGTTGCGGATCGGACATCATCGCTTGAATCTTACCAGTAAGTCTCCGTTCCGTTGCATGTGCATCCTTGCCAACATCGCCGAATTGTGTATCTGCTTCATCAACAAAAATAAGCACATTTACAAGTGCCATCAGTAGCCGTCTGAGTCTTTCAAAAATGACATCTGTTTGACCAAACCACATACTACGGATGTTCTTCAGAACTAAAACAGGTATGTCCAATTCCCCCGCAAGTCCCTCAAAGATGAATGTCTTTCCGCTGCCAATAGGTCCACAGACACTTAGTCCAGATATTGAATCCTTTCCAGTAGAAGTGATGCGCGGTATAATCTGTGATCTCAAAAACTCAATCAGTTTGTTATTACCAACTATATCTGTAAGTGTATGTCCAGGTTTTTTAAACTCAACGACATCTTCACCTAATTCTGCTTGTATGAATTCTGATACTTTCTCAATTACAATATCAGGTTGAAGTTTCTCACCAGAATAACAAGCAGATACAAGCATCTGCCGTAATGCTTGTAATGATAATCCCGCAGTTAGGACTGCAAGTTGAGATTGACTCCCCCATAGATTAAGTTCTTTTTTCTTTTCTTTTTGCGTTCTATTAAACCATGAAATAAAGTGTTTCCGTGCTTCCACATCTGGAGATTGGATTTCTACATCAACTACTTGTGGAAGGCGTGTGATTCTGGAGTTAATTAGACTCTTAGATTCAGAGATAAAGACAACGGTATCTGTTCCTTTCATGAACTCAGAATCAGAAACCCAATCTTGAATGATACTAACCCTATGTCTGTCAGCCAAACTTAAAGTTCGTATCTCACCTTCTGGCAATAACATATCAGTTGCTTCTATAAGGATGAGTAGTTTTTCATCCAATAAACGATCACCATTGACATTCGTAAAACGAGAAATCAAACAGAACTGTCGGAGAAGTTCAAGAGCCAATGTGGGACTACCGATGGCTTCGTTAAGATATTGTTCAAATGTGTCCTCAGTTTTATCTGCCTTGCTTCCTGCCTCTTCTATACTACCTAGTTCTGCGAAATGGCTGGGAGTTTTGGATTTGGAAGGCTCAGCAGTTCCTCTCCAAGAATTGAAAGCGTTCTTAACCCTTTCACGATCGCTTGTATGTAAAAAACGGAGAGGTCCATTGAGTTCGTAGACTATTAAGATATAACCAGAAATATCCCAGCTATGTGTCAGAAATGACACGAGTGGGATATAATCCTCGGTATCTTCATCGGAAACATAAAAAATGTCGTGTATATTTCCGTGAAGTACGATGCTACGCGATGTGCCGGAATTTATTAGTAATCCAGCTTCTGTTCGGAATTTGTAGGTAGGGTCTTTGATAGCGATCGTCTTGTCCTCCACCCTTCAAGAAAGATCAGTCTTTTGTGTTAATTTGCCTGAGCAAACATTTCCCATCGTGGTAGAAAACCTTCAGTCAAAAAACTGTCAAGTTGCCAAATATGTCGTTGCGGTTCCTTTTCAAAGAAAGCTCCCATTGCCAGAACAAGTGCATCCATAAAACCATACGAAGTTTCAATCTGTGAAAGTCTTTGATATGTATGTAAGAAAGCGGTATGAATACGGAGAAAGTTGAGTGCGGCGAAACTAAATGCGTTGAGTTTCAGACTGTTGTCTTCGGTTCTTTCCCAATACCATTCAGGTTGATAAAACCTTTCAAGTCGTTCTTTACAAATCACGACGGCATTTTCAAGAATGTCATTCAATTCTTTGTAGTTACTTTCACTATCTTGAATATCAAATTTTTCGCATATCTCATTATGTAATCTATTTTTTGCTTCATCTGAGTCGACCCACGTTTGAAATGCTTCAGATGCGCGTTCAAAACAGTTGTGTAGATCCTCAAGCGTTAAATCCAGTTTGCTTGGATAGTCCTTAAGTAGGGACGAACTTGGCATTAAGTCAACCTGTTCAGGATGTAGTTTTAGGAATTTGTATTCTACAACATCCGCTAACATTTCAGCTAAAATAGGTGTAAATGCGACTATAGACCGTTCATACAACTCAGAATCTATAAATTTCGTAAGAATTTCCGGATCCAGTTGTATTTTCCCCGAAGCAGTTTTGAGAAACGCATCTCCGAATGTAGTATGTTCACCTAAGACAGAAGCAGATTCCATGACAGACAGTGGACGATCAAAAAGAGATAATTCTGTATAAAGATCCTCAAAATCAAGTAAACTCTCTTGCCATTGATGTCCCCAAGTGTCATGAATAAGGTATTTATCCAGTTCCTCTATGGGTAGAAAGCCGATCATCCGTGTGAGTGTCGTTGTTACCAAATCAATAGATAAACCAGTGTCATCAGCAATCATTGACCGGAAACTGGGATCAAGTTCCTCTGCGTTAAATGTACCAAAGACTGGAAAGTGTGCGAAAGGTTCAACCTGCCAAATCCTTCTGAGAAATTGCGCGTATCCTAATTTATTATCTGACTTTACATTATGAGATTTATCTGTTTCTTCAGACTTTATATTACCTGAAGATTCTGTGTCAATCTCCTTCACTTTAGAAGGCAAACAGAAATAAAGTGCGGAACAGGTTTTTATCAGTTTTACTTCCCCGACATCAAAAGGGGCAGTGGGATATAATTCTTGAAACAGTCTGAGTGCATCGCAATCCAATTCAGGATTTCCAGATACCAGATTGAATCGTGTCTGTAGACATCTCATAATTTGATGCCTGTGTTGTAATGGTGCAGTCCGATTACCAAGTTTACTTGTCAGTTTTTCTAATGAATCCGAAGATAATTTAAAAATCTGTTGAATCTTAGATTTTAATTTCTCTCTATCAGCGACATCTGTTGGGGCATCAGGGGAAAAGCGTGTGAAGATTTTGGAACCTGCAGTGTCAAGGTTTTCTATATCTTTGTGATTGACAAGTTCGGGATATTGGTCAAGTGATAACCAAATTGCCTCAACGAATGAATTATCCAATACTGTATGTAGAGAGTCTAAAGACTGAGTATTTTGATATGAACGCAAAGTATCACTTGTTTCAGCAATCAAGTCATCGTGAAACTGGTAGAAAGAATCTAGAATTTGAGGCGGTATCGCTGATAGCCTTTTTGTTTCTTTTATGTGGTGTACTTGTGCCTCAAACGACTTAAGCCTTTCTAAAACCCTTTCCCAACAACTCGGTGTATTCTCCTGATGCCATGTGTTTACGTTCATTAACAATCTCTCTTATATTTGATATAGTAACCTAAGTTGCTACCTACTGAATATTAATCATCGAATTACTTTGTCAAACGAAGAAACAAAGGAATTCTGCATATTTTAGTGCCTCTTCATAACAATCGTGGTTGGAAACCACTCCAACTAATGGTGGCAACTTAGGTTATAGTAACATATCAAGCGGGTATCTATGCCCCAAATACAGTATGTATTGAATAGGCAGGATTACCCGCAGATATGAATTAACTTATTTTAGAGAATTATAACGGCAGTTCTGAATCACTCTGTGATTCGCTCGTTGCCTCATCAGTTTGTGCTGGTGTATCGGTTTGTTGTGCTCCGAAAATTAGCGAATCAAACTCATCGGAAGCAGAAGTAGTCCTTGCTGCAGCAAGAAATTCCTCTTCTTCTGCACGTGTGTCTGTACCAGCGAGTTCTTGTGCTACGACTGCACGTCCTTTTGCTTTTTCACGAATTTCACGCATACGTGACAATTCTGCAGAAGTTCCATCTGTGCTAATACCAGACAACATATCTGCAATTTCCTCTTGTTGGTTGGCAGTAATGAGATCAGCAACGGCCTCAGATTGTTCTGTTTTAATTTTATCAAGATCACGGGCAAGTCCAGTAATTTGAAGTTTGTGTGCTTCAATATCATTTTGTGCCCTATCAATATCTGCTTCAAGTTCGGAGATTCTTGCGTTTTTCTCCTCCAAAGTTGAATGAAAATCGTTATATGAGCCAACACATCGGACATATTCTGGATGTTGTTTGATCTCTTCATCTGGTGTACCAGCCTGCTGCAATTCTGCAGCCGTACTTTTTGCCTTAGCAATTGCACCTGCCTTCATCTTTTCGAGTCTGTCTATATCATCGGTAAGTGCCTTGAGTGAGTTCTTTTTCTGTTCAACAAGTGCAATTAGTTGGCCAATTGCTTGCTTGTATTGTTGGATATTGTCTTGTTTATCACGGATAATACCCTCATAAGCTCCGCGGATAGCATGAGGGTCTTCCATCAATTTGTCAGCTTGATCATGTGCGCGACCAGTAAGTGTATACCAGATCGCTTTGAAAAAACGGGTGAATCCGTTTGCCATAGTAAATCCTCCTATATGAAATGAATTGATTATTCACAATTTGTTATTTCTTGATTTAATATCATTCTACTTTGATATCCGATAAAACTTCATTAATTTTCCCTTTTTCACGAGCAGTAATAAGGTCTGCTATCGCTTCAGATTGTTCTGTTTTTATCTTTTCTACATCACGGTGAAGGTGTGTGATATTAGATTTATGATGTTCAATATCTGCTTGTGCACGTTCAATATCCTGTTCAAGTTCGTCCACACGAACGTTTTTCTCCTTGACGGTAGAATCGAAATCATTATATGAACTGAGGCATCGTGTATAGTCTGGATGCCGTTCTATCTCTCTATCTGATAAACCAGATTCTTTTAGTTCTAAGGAAATGTTTTTAGACTTAGCAATTGCTGCCTTCTTCAACTTTTCAAGCTTATCCATATCATCTAAAATACTTTTCAGTGAATTCTTTTTCTGTTCTATAAGAGGAATGAGTTGTCCTATTGCAAGTTTGTATCGTTGAATATTATTCCTTTTATCGTTGATTATGTCTTCATAAGTCTGTCTGACAGCATCAAGATTATCTATAAGGACTTTCTGAGTTACTATCCCGGATGTTTTGCTGTTAACTTTGGAATCGGGTAAAACTTCAGATTTACTCCAAAGGCTTTTACCATGTTTTCTGGTTTGAGTATCTTCACGGTTCTTATCAAAGTCGACAACAAGAGTATCATGTGTAATATCTATGTATTCTTTTTCTGTTTTTTCTATATCCTTCTGTTCAAGTGCACGTCCAACTTGTGTATACCAGATAGCATTGTATAAACGCGTGATTCCGTTTTGCATTGATTACCTCCAGTGTTAAAAATGGATTCATATCAATCATATTCACTGATAATTGCTTTCTTCCGTAGATTCAACATTCTGATGCGTTGTAATTGTTGATTCTCCAATTGAAGTTTCCACATTAGACAAATCAACATCAATATTTGGTGTAGATTCTCGTATTTGCTCGTCAACTTTCTTGGCAAATGCAAGGCTTTCATCAAGTTCAGTGCGAAGCCGTGAGAGTTCAGTCTCATTGCTTTCAGGACTAAGCGTTATTACACGAGCATATAGATTTGTAAGTTGAACTATTGTCTGCTGAACATCAACAATTTGTTGCTCTCTGTGTTGCTGAAGCACCCGTTTGACGGTCGCTAATTTTGAATCTTTTGATTTCTCATACATCTTCAAAGTGTCTTTGAGACATTGAACTGCTTGATTGAAGAGATCTGAGACTTTACCCGCGATTTCAGCACTTACGGTAAGTGGTAAAGAAGCCATCCAACCTGTATCCATTGCCTCTTCTTGAAAAGATTCGTGTAACATCCGCAGTTCTTCAAGCATCTGTTCTGTTCTTTGATCACCATCTTTCAGCAATTGCTGATGCAGTGCGTTCAGTTCCTCTTCCTGTTTTTGATGTGCATCATGAAGAAGTTCCTCATGAACCTTTTTTGCAATGTCATCTGTGCCAGAAGTCCACTTCGTTATCAATGCCCCTATTGGTAACCCAAGACCGACGACAGCACCAGCAAACAAATATAATATCTGTGGTTCTAAATTGAAAACCCATGAAGCGAAAACCCCAAGTACTCCCGCAGCAAATGGGTAAATGGTAAATGGATTGTTAATAAGGTGGAGTAGATATTTCTGAAGAAATAATTTCTTATCAATCAACTTTATCACCAAATTGCATACACTGTCATTATCTGGAGCAGCTGTATAAAAATCTACTTTGATAGTTGCTGTTCAGCCTAATTACCTATAATTTCTAGCTATAATTACCTCACATATATTAACATAACTACCTAACGTTTGTAAAGAGAAATACCATTTTTACAAGATTAATTCGTTTTCGGTTTTTCTTGTGTTTATCTACAAATGCTAAATGTCAAGACAGTAGGTGTGGTTTCCTAACCAATGCAGAATATCATACGCGTATTCTACCGAATTTGAGCTAAAACCTTTCACAGTCAGCTTTCTTGTGGGTTCCAAAGCGGTTAGGAAACCGCCTCAACCGTCTTGGGTATTAACTTCATGAAGATTAAGAAAGAAATAGGGTAATTTGAGATAGAAGTCCTGCGCGCTTACAAAGCGCGCCTACAAGTTTTGGATGTGTAAGATTACCTGTTCAATAAATTAATCTTCAACATTGCGTCTCTTACATTTACAAGTAGGCGTTGAATACCATAAGTGTATTCAACCTTGATTTGGAGGTTCCTAACCTCGCTTATGCAGAGTATTCAAGCAATTTCGAAATCTACTATAAATGCACAGTATAGCAGAAACTTATGGAAAAATCAACAGTATGATGTAATTGGCAGGGTTATTTAGTTTTATAAATTGCACGTTGTTGAGTTTTACTAAGAGTTAGGGTTGACTTGTAGCGATGCATAGTAGTAGGCACACTCCGTGTGCCGTAATCCTATCTGTATGGACGGCACGCTGAGCGTACCTACTACCATGTTGTGTTCACAAGCTAAATCGTATCTCAAAACCATTAACGTTTGTAATGAAATACAGCAGAAATACCTAAAACTATAGTAAAATTTGAAATTAACAATACATTTTACATTTAGAATAACGCGTTTGTAGTCGCGCAATTCATTGCGCCTCGGACATTCTATAAATTTGCAATTGGGACAATATGTTTCATTAATTGTAAGTCTTACTATAAATAACCCTGTGTAATTGGGGGAGTGTAAAGTTTTTGGCACAGAGATATAAATTTCTGTTTCTTTAGTCCCGTAGGGATGGAATGTTTATAGAAAACGAACAACCTCAAACTCTTTAGTCCCGTATGAAGATTAAAAAATAAATCGGGTAATTTCCTTGAGAAGTCCGGAGCGGTTAGGAAACCGCTCCTACCGTGTTTGAGAAAATGAGAATTACCCGTTTAATAAATTAAACTTCATACGCGACTAAAGAAAACAGAAGTTTGTATCTGCATCAAAAACTTTACACACTCTATGTTATGTTTTGGGTTGAAAATATGGTGTCCATAAAAATATTTTGCAAGAAATATTTTGCATTAATTGCATTATAATTTGGTGTTTTTGGAAAAAATGATAATAAAAACCTTCGCGAAAAAGGAGGGTTGAATGCGGTTGCTACAAGGGTTATTGCTGATCTGGTTGTGTTGCTAAGGCGTACTTCTGTGAGTTTAGCATGTGAAAAAGCGGGTGTGAGTGTTGGTTCGTATTATCGTTGGTATTGGGAGTCTCGTAAGCTTTCGCGCGGGTGTGTTCCGAATGCAGTTGATACACCTTATGAATGTTTGCTTCGTGAGTTCGGCAGGCGGATTCGTGCGTCTCGTAAGCATTATTTGGCGTGTAAGCGTGTAGTGCGTGGAAAAAGTTGACAATCGCGCTTAAAAAGTGCTCCTACAGGGGTTGGACAAGCACACTTACAAAGTGCTCCTACAAGTTTTGGCGTGATTAAGATTACCCGTTTAATAAATTAATCTTCATCAAAGCGCGCCTACGGAGTTTGGGGTGATTAAGATTACCCGTTTAATAAATTAATCTTCATTAGGGACGATATGTTAAAACTTATCGCATTGACCCCACATATCGTCCCGTATGAAGATTAAGTAATAAATTGGGTAATTTGAGATCAAAGACAATCGCGCTTACAAAGCGACAAATCAACGGTATGAATGCCTTTGGCGAATACGCGTATGGTATTCGCCATGATTCCCCGCCTACGGGTTTGACAATCGCGCTTACAAAGTGCTCCAACAAGTTCCGGGGTGGTTATGATTACCCTTTTAATAGATTTATCTTCATACGTGACTAATGGTTAAAGGTGTTTCACTTAAATTGACACCAAATGAAGATTAAGAGATAAATTGGCTTATTGGTATCCTCTCCTATTTTATTTTAAGACTATTTGGAATGGATACCATTCTCTATATACATCGCAACATAGACCTAAATTTAGACTTGTGCAAAAACTTTACACACACCAAATTACACTTTCAAACTTTTTACTTGATTACGTATAATTATTATGTTACTATATATTTAATCTTTACCAATGGAATTGTTAGTTCGTTGAAAATCATAGCAGATCGAAAATTGTAAAGTCCGCGTGCAAAACTGCGTCAAATTGACATCTTTCCCGCAGGTGTGTTCCTGATGACGTTGGTTGCGGGTAACAAAAATAAAGGAGATGCATTCGAAGGTGATATTACTTGCCTAAGATATGCTGAAGAGAGGAATGAGAACAGAAATTTGGGTGCCCGAATACGACACACCTGAGATATGGCATAATGAAATTTCCCGTCGTAGTTTCTTTAAATACGGAGTCAGTAGTTTTCTGGGACTTGTTGCGATGCAGCATTTTGGAACTACTGCAAACGCACAGTTAGAATCAGTGATACCCCGCGCTAAACAGTGTATCGTAATGTTTATGAGTGGCGGTCCAAGTCAATTAGATACTTTTGATCCGAAAGATCCATCGGAGAAAAATAGTGGACCTTTCAAAGCGATTCCTACTAGTGTTAAGGGTATAGAAATATCAGAGCATTTACCGAACCTTGCAGAACAAGCACACCACCTTTCTATTATTCGGTCGATGGTATCCCGCGAAGGTAATCATGAACGGGCGCGATATTTGTTACATACCGGTTATGCACCTGGTGGTGCTGTACGACATCCTACATTAGGGTCATTGACTTCATATTATCTTGATGACGATGAGTCTAAACTCCCCGCATGTGTTAATATTAGTTCTCCAACCTATTCTGGTGGGTTTTTGGGTGCATCACACGATCCTTTTGTGGTAAATAACCCTATGGAAGAAGTTGAAGATATTAAGTATCCGAAACAGATGGATACACACCGTTTCCGTGAACGTCTCAAAATGCTTAAGAATCTGGAAAAAGATTTCATCAGCAAACGATCTGGTATTGGTACAGAGACTCACGAAGCCATATACAAGAAAGCAGATGAGTTGATTAACTCCCCAAAAATCAAGGCATTTGAACTTGATGAGGAACCGGAAGAAGTGCGGCAAGCTTACGGTAAGACCAAGTTTGGACAAGGTTGTCTGATGGCACGAAGACTTATTGAGTCTGGTGTAAAGTTTGTTGAAATCACACTTGATGGTTGGGATACGCATGAAAATAACTTTGAAAGAACAAAAGGCCTTCTTGATGTTGTTGACCCGGCTTATGCTATGCTTATTAAAGAATTAAGTGAACGTGATCTTCTTGATGAGACAGTTGTGCTTTGGCTTGGTGAATTTGGTCGCACACCGAAAATTAATATGAATGATGGACGCGATCACCACCCGAATGGTTGGTCTGCTGTCGTAGCAGGTGGTGGCGTACGTGGTGGACAAGTTGTTGGCAGCACGAATGAAGATGGTACTAAAGTCGTTTCTGGCAAGGTAGCCGTCCCTGACTTGTTTGCTTCACTTTGCTTTGCACTTGGCATTGATTATCAGGAAGAGAACATGTCGCGTTCTGGAAGACCAATTCGTGTCGTAGATGATGGTAGTGTAATTGAAGAATTGTTTGTTTAATTTTTCGGTTACAGATACATTTAGGCAATTATTTTGCCAAAATGCATCAGTCTTACCTATACCATTATACTATGTATTCCTTGCAAAGGTGTAATCAATGCGTGTAATTGCGGGGAGATACAAAGGAAGAAGTCTTACTTCCCTTAAAGGCACAGTTGTGCGTCCAACAAGTGATAGGGTTAAAGAGTCTATCTTCAGTATTATACGAGATCGTGTAATTGATGCAAAATTTTTAGATTTGTGTGCAGGAACTGGTAATATTGGAATTGAGGCACTGAGTCGTGGTGCTAAAGAGGTTACCTTTTTAGATAAAAATCCGATGTGTCTTCGGCTGATTGAAAAGAACTTAAAAGTGATAGGATTAGATATCAACCAACCTGAGGTGCAGATGATACGTGCAAATGCAATACGGGGAATTGATCAGTTACATCAACAATCCAAGTCATTTGAACTTATCTATTTAGATCCTCCATACAATTCTAATCTATACAATCACTGCCTATCCTACATTTCTGACACAAGTGTTCTTGACGCATCCGGTATACTTCTTTTAGAGCATCGTAAACAGAGAGAACTACCATCTGTATTTAATAGACTAAGTTGTTATAGAAACATGCAGTATGGAGATACATGTTTGAGTTTTTACCGAATTAAACAGCATTGAGTATTCTCTGATTAACAAATATAAATATCGTGTTTAATTGTCTGACAAAGGAAAACGTGCATGAAACTTGAGGACCTATCCATTTCTCGACAAGGGAAACTCGTTGTAATTAACCATCAAAAATACAAAATTGAATATAATCTAACAAAAGGAACGTGGAATTATAGTGATAATAATGGCAAGTCTATCATAAAGAATGGATTCACACATATAAGTTTTGCTGATGGAACCACTTTAAAAACACTGAATCCTGGGTTTCGTGAATTCCATACTGAACCTGTAAACACAGATGCTTATGGAACTTACCAAACACTACATTTTACCTACGAAACAACTACAGATCCTGAACGAACAAGGAAATCCAAACAAAGCACCTCAAACGGTAATTCAGACAACTTAGAAAATCCTTCCAAATCAAGTTCTTCTGAAGAATTTTCAACCGGTAAGGATGATCAGACCGATGAATCCGGTGTCCGTATTCATACATACCTTAACTGTTATGTGGACCAACCATATATTTTATTGAAAGTTGAGGTAGAAAACCGTAACAACACACCGATATCTTTAGCAAATATCACATTGATTGATATTTCTCCCCAACATGGTGTAATCCAATTGGATAGTCATCCCTCTCAATATAATCTATTCTTGAGGGTACCTCCGATTTCTCCCAGTTCTAGTGCGCGTCATAAGATCTACGACGGATTTCACTTTAATCGTGATAACACCGTACAGCCATGTCAGGATGGAATACTTCACGACACAGTTAGTAAAAAGTCACTAATATTTGGGTTCATCACGACTGATAAGTGGTGGCCTCGGATGCAAATGGGGTATGAAAAATCAAAGCGTAAAACTCAACAAGGGCTGACATCATGGTCACTCTATAACGATTGTGAAGATACAGAGTGTCCATCAGGTAAATTAATCTCATCAGAAATCGGATATATAGATTTTACAGATGATGCCAAGTCATCCTACATTCGCTATATACAACGACAAGCAGCTGAAGGTAATATATCAACAAAACAAGATACTAACATCAGCAACAAGTCACCTTATGTTATAACTAACAAATCTGATGTTGGATGGAGTTTTGCAATTGACAACATGCAAGGAAATGTAAGTGCAAAAACGATTAGGAGAGAGGTAGAATCGATCTCCAATAGTCCGTTATTTAATCCTGATTTCGCTGGAGGAATAGATTACATTCATATAGAATCAGGGTGGCAACTACATCCAGGTATCTTATCTCTTAACCGAGATAGTTTTCCAGAAGGAATGGCATCTGTCGTTGATATGATTCATACGAGTGGTTATAAAGCAGGAATTTGTATTGATCCTTATGCTATGGATCGTAATTCTGATTTTATTAAGAGGAATCCTAAAGCCTGTTTACGGTACAAGTCTTCTGGACATTCAGAAACTAATGAAAAATCTGCGCATATCAAAGCAAATGAACCTATTGAAGTTCATCTGCCTGATAGAGATAATGCTGTTTCTATCTTAGATGCTTCACACCCTAAAGTTCAAAGGCACATCCGAAATGTTATTAAAAGGATGGTAGATGAATGGGGTTTTGACAAGATTAAGGTTGATTTATCAAGTTATACAAGTGGAATGATGTCTGTTGCACAGAATACAACTTGGTATGAAAAATCTCTGTCATCTGCAGAACTATACAGGTGTGCGATAAAAGTTCTGAAAGATGCATCCGCATCATCCAAGAATGAGGTGACCCTTGCAGGATATAATGCAATTGATAGTGTTAGTATTGGCAGTTTTGCTGTAAATTATCCGCAACTGAGACTGAAGAATGTTGAAAACACGGAAAGTTGGCATCAACAAAAAGGGACAAAACATAGACTCTGCCGTTATGCAGGTTACTTAAACGAATATGATGTTTTGTGGAAACATGTTTTTGGGGACTTAGTTGTTGACGAACCTCGTCCTGTGAATGAGACAATGGTTGAGTTGACCGCTGCTGCAATGAGTGGTGGATCGGTACAATTTGCAAACAATCCTAATCAAATTTCAAAGCATCGTGCTGAATTAGCTGCAAAGATATTTCCACTTATAGGACATGCAGCGAAATCAGTTGACGTATTTGATGAAATTCTTCCACGTATATGGTACTTACCTATTGAAACGGATAGAGAATCATGGGAACTCATAGGTATCTTTAATTGGAAAGATCAACAGGATGATTTGCAATTGAATTTAGATGAAATAGGGCTTAATCCTGGAAAAGATTACCTTGTACACGATTTTTGGATGTGTCATTATTTAGGTATTGTATCCAAAAATGTAACCTTGTTGAATATGGATCCTCGTTCAGCGAAATTATTGTGTTTGAGAGAACAACAACAAACACCTCAATTACTTTCAACAGATATGCATTATACACAAGGAAGTGTTGAGATTCTATCTGCTGGGTGGGATGACTATAGCCAAAGTTACCTTGTCATCTGTCAGCCTCCTCGTCAAGTTGAAGGTTCTGTATTTATACATGTGCCTGAAAACTATATCCCAACAGGGGTATCAGCGTATGGGAGTGAATATAAGTATAGTTGGGGTAAACCGATATACCAATTGACGTTTGGAGCAACTGACTCATTGATCCACGCAAGCATTCAGTTTATGAAGACAGAAGGCGGTTCCAAATAATAATTTGGAATTAACACATTAACACATGCTTAAGCGAAAAACTGAGATTGCAGTTGATGCAGTTAATATAGCAAGTAAACTCTGTTCTCAAGTGCAATCAGAGATGGTATCATCCGATGCTATCCGAAAGCAAGACCGAAGTCCTGTCACCGTTGCTGATTTCGGTTCACAAGCCCTGATATGCAAAGCAATAAGCGAGGTCTTTCCTAATGACATCATTATTGCTGAAGAAAATTCGTATTCCCTCAAACAAAATCCAGAGCTTCTTGAACGTGTGACAGAATACGTAAATTGTTTTGTTCCAGAAGAAACACAGAAAAAGAACACTATCTCGCCTAATATCGTCTGTGATTGGATAGATTTGGGAGATGGTGAAACTGTTGATAGTTTCTGGACACTTGATCCGATTGATGGAACGAAAGGTTTTCTGCGGCAAAATCAGTATGCAATTGCATTAGCCTGGATAGTCAATGGTGAAGCACAACTGGGTGTTTTAGGTTGTCCAAATCTCCCTCTATTATTGGACGATCCGGATTCTGATCGAGGCTGCCTTTTTGTCGCTGCTAAAGGTGAAGGAACATCTATTTATACATCTAATGGAGCATATATAGGAAAAGCAAATGTATCAGAAGATTCCTCACGATTGGCAGAAAGTTTTGAATCCACACACGGTGACGGCAATACACATATAAAAATTGCAAAGCAACTTGGTCTCAACAAACCACCACTACAAATAGATAGCCAAGCGAAATATGGTGTTGTAGCGCGTGGTGAAGCCTCTCTTTATCTTCGTCTTCCGAATCCTAAATATCCTGATTATAGAGAATGTATCTGGGATCACGCTGCAGGACAGATAGTTGTTGAGGAGGCAGGTGGAAAAGTTACAGATGCAAATGGGACCCCGCTCAGTTATCTTAGTGGAAGACGGATGATAAACAATCGAGGGGTGGTTGCTACTAACGGGATATTACATGCTGAAGCATTATCTACAATTTCTGCCTTATAAATATAGTATTTAGTATGGTTTTAGAGGAAGAAAAAAGGAGTTTTTATGAAAGCAGGACAGGTCGTTGCCCCGTTTCAAATAGAAATAATTGATATTGACAAACCGGATCTTGCAGATTATCCTGATGGCACAGTGATGATTAGAACACTACATAGTGCAATCTGTGGAAGTGACATGCCACATTTCGTTCTGGAAAAACCCTCTAAGCAGTATCCACTTGGAAAGGGACTCTCAATTCATGAAGCAATTGGTGTAATCGTTGGTAGTAAGTCAAAGAAATTCAAAGTGGGAGATGAAGTTCTCGCACTCCCAAGACATGTTGGCGGATGTTCAGAATACTTTCTATCTGATGAGAGTGTGACTATTCCTTTAGTAGATTTTCATAGAAAAGATTGCATGCTAATGTCACAACCATTAGGGACAGTGGTATGGGCTTGTCGCAAGTTAGACAACCTACTCAATAAGGATGTTGTCATTATTGGTCAAGGACCGATGGGATTACTGATTGCTCACATGATTAGTAATCTCGGGGCAAAAACTATCATCACAACCGATTTGGTTGACTTTCGTCTTGAAGTTTCAAAACAGATGCGTGCAACACATACGGTAAATTCTGCGAATGAAGATATTGTTTCTGCTGTAACAGAGATTACAGATGGGAGAATGGCTGATCTTGTTATTGAAGTTGTGGGACATCAAACTGAGACAATTAACACGTGTCTACAACTACTAAAACGTGGCGGAACTCTTTTGGCATTTGGTGTGCCGGACGATGAGGTGTATAATTTTCACTTCTCTGAGTTTTTCAGAAAGAACATAAGATTTATCGGTTCTGTTGGACCAGATGTATTGAATGACTTCCCATTAGCAATGGATATGATTGCTCAGGGACGAATAGATGTATCACCGATAATCACACATCATTTACCATTTACCGAAGCACAGAAGGGCTTTGAGATGGCACTTCATAAGAAAAACGAAGCGGTTAAGATAGTGTTTGACTATCCGTAATGTCTATGAATTACAAATCCAATAAATGCTTTAAAATTGTGTGTTTGAATGTCCGAGGCGTAATGAATCGCACCACTATGAAACAGTTATTTAGAGAGGCAATTCAACGATACGACCTTCATGACTTGACTGATAGATAGCGAGGATAATTTCAACTGCTTTTCGACCTTCACGACCGTCAACTAAATGGGATGCATCAGTTTCAAGACCATAGATAAAGTTTTCCATCTGTCTTCTGTGATTGTCGTTATTGATTGCGCGTGGATCGGATGCACCGCCGCCGGTATCAGTGTGTTGCGCGAATTTCTCACGTATCTCTGCATCTTCAGGAAGTTCAGGATCAAATTCCCATTTTGTAATGTCCTCTTCTTCCAATATGGCAGTGCCTTTCGTACCACAGATTTCGGTCTTTTTGAACATACCGGGATAAGCAGCAGTCGTGCCTTCAATAACACCTAATGCACCGTTTTCAAACCGAAGCGCTGCAACTGCCGCATCTTCTACTTCAATGCGTTCGTGTGCTAAAGTATCTGTAAATGCATGTACAGACTTGATAGGACCCATATAATATTGAAGCAGGTCAATGGCGTGAATAGATTGATTCATCAATGCACCACCACCATCAAGGTTCCAAGTGCCACGCCAACCGCCACTATCATAGTATTCTTGAGAACGGTACCATTTGATATATGCACTACCTAATGTTAACTTACCGAACCGTCCGCTATCAATGGTAGATTTTATGAGTTGAGCACCTTCGGTAAAACGGGAATTGAAAATGGCACATAGACGAACATCTGCATCATTACAGGCTTGTATTATTTCATCACAACGTTGCAATGTTATTTCAAGCGGCTTTTCTACGATAACATGTTTACCTGCTTCTGCAGCGGCAACAGCAGGTTCAAGATGTGCACCACTGGGAGTACAGACACACACTATATCAAGGTCATCGCGTTTGAGCATCTCGTTGTAATCAGTATAACCGTCAACATTGTATTTATCAGTGAGTCGTTTTGCATTGTCAGCATTACGAGAACTCACTGCTACTAACTTTCCATGTTCTAAATCAGCAATTGCTGCTGAATGAAAATCTGAAATCATTCCGCAGCCTATGATACCAAAACCGTAAGTTTTCATTACTTGTAATATTCCTCAGAAAAAATGATTATACTCAAAAAGCAATTACTATATTGTAGCAAATTATGAATAATAACGATACTTCAAATCAGAGTCAAGAACCTATAGAAAATGTTGTATCAGACTCTAACATCAATAATGAAACAGATGCATTAGAAGATTCTGATACTGAGCAAGCACCTACAAATAAAGGATTCAGAATCGGTTGCATGACATTTTGTATTGCAGCGACTGTACTATTCTTATGGGTGTGGCAGCATCAATCGCTGTTCAATGACAACTATAGAAAAGCACTATTCTTGATGCGAAACGGAGAACACGAAAAGGCAATTGAATCGTATCAGAAAGCTATCAAAAACAAAAGTCGTACAATATTCTTCAAAAATGAACCTTCGGCATATAACAATCTGGGACAAGCATATATGTTTGCTGGTCAATTTACAGAAGCGGTTGACACCTTCAAAAAAGTAATTCAAATGAATCCAGACATTCCTGAAGGTTATGTGAATTTCGCGACTGTTTATTTACGGATGAACGAACCGACAAATGCTCGTGAGATATGTCTCCACGCGCTTCAATCCTTTCCTGATGCACCTCTTCTTCACTATAATCTGGCAATTGCTTATGCACTTACTGATGAAGCAACAGAATCTGTAAAATCCTTAGCAAAAGCGATAAGCCTTAATCCTGAACTAAAAGACTTTGCGAAACAAGAGGATGCTTTACAACAGATTCTACCTTTCCTGATTGACTAATAGCATTCTACCTTATAGTGCGTTTCTTCTACCATTATCACGGAATCACTGCAACATAAACCTGTGAATGACCCGATACATCTGATGTATATACCACGGATGTTTCGTCAGGACTAAACGATGGATGCGGATGTGTCCACTGTGGTCCATACACGGTATCCACCTTCATCTCCATCCAACTCAACGCTTTTTCTCTATCACCTGATTGTTGCGCAGCTGCCCAATCTTCAGCAACGGCATATCTATCTTTTTTCCACTGACTTCCGCTTGACGAACTCTGAGGATAACAGATAGGCGAATGTTCTCCCGTTTCCACATCAGCCAACCGCAACCCAATATCAGGGTGAACCGTATCGCACAATACCTTTGTTCCTGCGCGATTACTTGCAATGTGCCACGCATTAAAATCGGCGATAGTTCGCATCTCAAGAGAATCCAGCGATATACGCCGTAGAGAATAGGGCCAATGTGTAACGATCAATTCGTCTTGTGAACCAAGAAAGGTTTCATGCACAAGAAACTCATTGTTATCATGTTGATAGAGATTTCGGTTATCAGATCCATCACGTTTAATCGTCCACATGCGTGGTGCTGGATCCCCCGAATAAGCAATAAGGTCTGCATGCGTAGGATGGAACTGTGGATGAATAATTGTCTGATTGGGTGAGGTATAGATGATGTCACCACCACTGCCATCGGTTGCAGTTACGGTAATGTGTGATTTGTCATCACGTTTCATTGCAGTAACTATATACTGCTCATCAGCACTCACACTGCATTCACCGAGACTTCCCTTAGCAAATTCTGCTAACACCCGTTCTTCCAGTGTGTCAAGATGAATTGCCTTTATAGTTTCTCCTTCTGTATAATAGAGTTCCTTTCCATCTTTTGAGATTACACCAGAATATCCATGAACTGCTTCACCATCAGTTATCTGAATTATTTCACCGTCAGGAAATTCAAGTTGATAGAAGTTAGCTTTACCAGATCGATATGAAGTGAAAACTAAGCGTTTTTGGTCGGGTGTAAAGGATGGGGTGAGGAAATAGAGATTGTGGTTGATTGTGTTGTCGTTGGTGAGTTGATAGATATGTGCTCCGGTCTTTTCGTCTTCAAATTCTTGTAGTTCTGAAGGATGCACTGAACCATTGCCGTAATTGATCATTCTATTTTCCTAAATCAAGTTTTGTCTGCGTTATATTGCAGTCTCCTAAATACTATGGTAAATTATTGAATTAATTCTACACATTGCTGAAGTGAGGTTAGGAAACCTCGCCTACCGTTGATAGAAAGTGTAGATATAATTCTATGCTTCACCATAATCAGTTTTACTATAAATCATTTTGATGTGAGATTATCATACAATCATAGCAAATTTAACGCACTTTGACAAGAACAAATTTAGCAATTAGTCTGTAGTAGGTACAATCCAAATTATCGTTGACTTAGAATTATGAGAAGTGGTATACTTTAACGAATTTATAGATATTATCACATAAAATTGATAGCATTTGTTTAACATATTTGGTTTATTTGTATAAAAAAATCATGAGAATTGGAGGAGGAATTGTAATGAAACGAAGGATTATTTTCACATCTCTATTGACTATATTATTTTGTTTTGCACCGTTTGTCTTTGCCCAAAAAGAATGGAAAGTGGTTAATGAATCTACATGGCAGGCAAGTTTTTCTGATGTCTTTTTTGTCGATGATATGAACGGATGGATTGTCGGGAGCAATTCAACTATTCTGAATACTGCTGATGGTGGTAAGACTTGGAAACAACAACCCAATCAAATGTTGCCTTTCATAAATGAGTTTAAGAAAGTAAGGTTCATTAATCCTAAAATGGGTTGGATTGTCGGTGAGAACGGCATGGTGCTAAAAACAGTTGATGGTGGACAAGAATGGACGAAATTAACTACAGATACCCGCGTAGCACTCTTAGGAGTCTCATTCGTAGATGAGCACAACGGATGGGCATGTGGCGATGGCGGTTTTGTAATGCATACAGACAACGGTGGACTTTCTTGGCAACGGCAGGAGATAGAAACAAATAACACAATTGAAGGCGTACACTTTGTAAGTCCTCATGTTGGGTGGGCTGCAGGTGGTGGTGGTACTCTGCTTCATACTACCGATGGTGGAATGAATTGGGAATTTCAGACAAGTGCAACGGTCAATACACTTGATGCAATCTCTATGCTTGATGATACTACTGGATGGGCAGTGGGTGCTGGTGGTGCTGTTGTTTCCACACAGGATGGTATCAATTGGGAAGTACAGCAGAGCAATGTGCCAAATTCCAATGGTATGCCAGAACCTATATGGGATGTTCATTTCGCTAACAAGAATGTGGGAGTTGCTGCAGCTGAATTCGGTGTTGTACTTAGAACGTTTGATGGTGGAAGGACATGGGAACCGATTGATTCTCGTCCTGTTGCATCACGGTTGCAAGGTGTGCACATGAAAAGTGTTGCCGAAGCTTGGGTAGTCGGAGAGAAGTCAACAATTCTACACACGATGGATGGTGGAGAAACGTGGGATATTGTCTCAAACGCAAAGGAATTACGTGCGCTACATTTTCACAACAATGATCTCGGATGGGCAGTTGGATTAGCTGGAAGTGTCATACATACGAATGATGGTGGAAAAACTTGGGCACCACAAAATAGTGGAGATGTATTTGAACTTTTCGGTGTTGGATTTATAAATGAAAAAAAAGGATACATTGTTGGGAGTAATGCTGCTTTGCTTGAAACGCTTGATGGTGGAAAAACTTGGAAAAGTGTGAGTGATCCAGGAGATGAAGGTCATGGTAGAGCAACAAGAATCCAGTTTCAAGGTGCTATGAGTTGGAAAAGTGCTATGGGATCTTATGGTCTAAGTTTCGCCTCTCCTACCCACGCTTGGGCTGTTGGAGAAACAGGAAAAGTAATGACAACATCAGATGCCGGAGATACGTGGAAAGGTGTTGACATTGACCCTATGTTTAAGGGGGCTGGATTTAACAATCTATTCGGTGTCCATTTTATTGATAAGCTAACTGGGTGGATTGTTGGATTTGCAGGTACAATCGCCAGCACTGCGGATGGTGGTGCTACTTGGCAGATAACATTTGGTTCTGCTGAATTACAGGATGTTTATGGAATTAATCCACAAATTGCTTGGGCAGTTGGCAACCAAGGTACAATCATGATCACGACTGATGGTGGCGGAACATGGATTGATCAAACTGTACCTACAGAAGAAAATATAAATGCCGTTCTTTTTGTTACTGAGAAAGAAGGTTGGGCAGTCGGTGATAAAGGCATTATATTGCATACCCAAGATGGTGGTGTGACTTGGTTGAAACAAAACTCACCCACTGGAAACAATCTAAGAGATATTGTTAGAACAGAGAACGGAACTTTGTGGATCATCGGTGATTCAACGACGATTCTCCGTTACTAATTTCATATTATACACCCATTTCAGTATAAAATAGCAAGAGTCAATGGACTTTGAGATATGTAGTCACATTGTAAAAAACATACAGTAGAACTCTGTCCAGCAGATTGATATATCAAATGAAAGTTGAGCAGATACACGGCCCCAAAGTAAAACCCTTTCAGATTGTTGAACTTGAATACTTTTTACAGACTGACTCGCCTGCTATTTTTTCTTCCTTCGGTTTACAGAAAGATGGTAGGATCGTAGTTACGCGTGCCCCTGCCAGACTTGATATAATGGGTGGTATCGCTGATTATTGTGGATCACACACATTTGAAATGCCATTAAACCGTGCGGTCGTCGCTGCATGTCAAGCGCGAGAAGATAATACCCTTTCTGCTATTACACTTCAAATCAATAGTCAGATTAAGCAACATGTTAGAATTTCTATTGATGATTTCTATGATGAGGGTAACCTAAAATCTTATTCAAAAATCAAAGAACTCTTCAATACGGATTCACTTTCATCATGGACAGGATATGTACTCGGTTGTTTCTTTACACTGATAAAAGAAAATAAGGTAGATAAGTTTCCGCACGGTGCTGTGGTCATCATCAAAAGCGATATCCCAATGGGTGCAGGTATTGCATCATCCGCAGCAGTTGAGGTAGCAACTTTAACAGGGATTAATCAGTTATATGATTTGCAATTAGAGGAAAATGAAATCGCGCATCTTGCCCAAATTACTGAAAATAGAGTAGTCGGTGCTCCATGTGGCATAATGGATCAGATAACTTCTACTTCAGGTATAAAGGACAAGATTTTATCAATCCTATGTCAACCTGATCATATACTTGAAAACGTCAAATACCCTAAGAATGTAAGTTTTGTTGGAATCCACACGAAAGTGCCTCGAAGCACGAAAAGTAGTGCCTATATTGACACCCGTACAGCTGCGTTTATGGGTTTGTCTATATTGAAAAAGGAACTGGGGTGGAAAAAACTTGATAGAAACTATCTTTGCGAAATATCTGTGCAAGAATTTCAAGAACACTGTGAACATCTATTACCCCAACTGATTCGAGGCAGTGATTTCCAAGATCAGTACGGAGAAACAGTTGATACTGTTACAACTGTTGAACCTGATAAGGATTATGCCGTCAGAGATTGTGCAAAACATCCCATTTTTGAAAACGAACGGGTGTTAAAATTTATTTCTGCACTGAAAAATGTAAATGATGATCCTGAGAATGTGCATGATTATCTCACCGAGGCTGGTCATTTGATGTATGAATCAAATGACAGTTATCGTGATTTGGCAGGTTTAGGCGCACCTGAAATAGACGGTATTGTGAACATCGCAAAGAAATTAGGTGAACAAGGTGGAATATACGGTGCGAAAATCACAGGTGGCGGCGGCGGTGGTACCGTTGTTATCCTCGGTTATGGTGATATATCTACATCTTTAACACAAATCCTATCAGCATATAAATTAGCTTGGGGCATTGAAACAGAGACTTTTTCCGGCACTTCAGATGGTGCATCTAAATTTGGACATATTGTTTGGGAATTGAAAGAGAACGAGCCTATAACCATTTTTTAATTGAAGAAATACTAAAACTTAAGCATCAATATAAGTAGATCCTTCTATGTGTGAGGTAATTGCTTTAGAGAACATTGAATGCTGACTAAGATATAGCGATTGGATTTCATCTGTGCAAAATATTAGTGAACCCAATACTAAACGTGACTTTGGTGTCACTTGGCGTGCCATACTCATTGGTATTCTCTTAATACCACCCAATGTGTTCTGGGTCATTGAAGTTGAGTGTGTGTGGCATTCTGGACATCCAACGACCATCTCACTCTTTTGGAATGTCGTTCTCAATATATTTTTTCTGATTCTGATTAACCTATTCATAAAACGAGTAGCGCCGAAAGCCGCACTAACTCAAGGGGAGATGATAACGATCTATGCAATGCTTTCTATTGCATCTGGTCTTGCTGGACACGACACGTTGGCATTAACTATTCCTGCGCTTCCACACGCATTTTGGTTCGCTACATTAGAAAATGATTGGGCAGATACCTTCCATAGTTATATTCCACAACACCTTGTCGTGTCTGATAAAGAAGTTCTACGTGGTTTCTATGAAGGGGATACACCATTTTATAACGCCAAAATTGGTGGGGCATGGATATTGCCTACATTGTGGTGGACATCTTTCATCTTGGCTCTTGGTGCCATCATGATATGTCTGAATGTCCTCATCCGAAAACAGTGGACAGAACATGAAAAACTTGCATATCCTATCATTCAACTCCCGATGGCAATTACAGAAGGTGGAGGTAGAGGACAACTCTTTCGTAACCGCATTCTATGGTATGGGTTCATCATCGCAGCAGCTGCGAATGTATGGCACGGTTTAGCACATTTTTTCCCAATCTTACCCGATTTCAGTGTGCGACATAATGCACGTAACTGGGGTACAATCTTCACTGAGAAACCGTGGAACGCAGTTGGTAACATCCCTGTTCCTTTGTATCCTTTTGTCATCGGATTAGGGTTTTTATTGCCTCTTGACCTATCATTCTCGCTTTGGTTCTTCTATCTATTTGAGAAGTTACAACGTATTTTCGGTAGTGCAGTTGGTATTCCAGCACCATTTCCCTATGGCAGTGAACAATCTATCGGTGGGTGGATGGCAATTTTTGTTATTGCCCTACTTGTTACGCGCAGGCACATAGCAAAGGTTGGAAGGACTATCTTAGGTATGTCAAATGGTATTGATGATTCAACTGAACCGATTCGCTATCGAACTGCTTTTCTCATAATTGCACTTGCCAGTTTGTATATTATCTGGTTCTGTTTGAAGGCAGGGATGACACTTCCAATCATTTTGCCATTCTTCGGTTTCTTTTATGCGATTTCAATCGGTATTACACGAGTACGTGCAGAAATCGGTCCTCCCGCGCATGAGATGGCTGGAATGTGTAATGCACAACAATTTTTAGTCAATATTCTTGGCACAAGACGAATCGGACCGAATAACCTGACGGTGTTTCCATTTTTTTGGTTTTTCAGTGGACGCGGTTATCGCGAACACATCATGCCACATCAACTTGAAGCATTCAAAATGGCTGAACGTGCAAATATGAATACCAAACGTTTGGTTTTGGCAATGCTAATCGCTGTTGTACTCGGTTCCCTTGCATCATTCTGGGCAACACTAAGTGAACTATATCGTCTCGGAGGCGCAGTCACAGGTGCGGGAGGTGGAATTGGTCCATCGGTTGGACATATTGGACAATTTGGATGGCTATCTGGTCTTTTTGCATTCCCACGCGATCCGAATGTATCTGCAATGAGTTTCATGGCAGGTGGAATGGGTGTTACATTCCTTTTGATGTTTTTGCGGATGCGTTTTATATGGTGGCCCCTACATCCTGCTGGATACCCAATATCCATGACATTTGGTGTAGGCTATTTTTGGAGTTGTTTGGTAATCAGTACCTTTTTGAAGTGGATGGCTCTCCGATTCGGAGGTCCAAGCACTTACCATAAAATGATTTTCTTCTTCTTTGGAGTAATCCTTGGTGAATATTGCATAGGTGCGTTCTGGAGCGTGTTAAGTGTTATTATCCGTGAACCCATCTATGATTTTGCACCTGGCTAAAATATATTATGAGAATATCAAGCATATTAAGTCTCTTGTTAGTATTATATTTAATCGTTACATCTCAGTCCTTTGCAGCTGATGAAGGAGCGCATGCAGCAGAATTTCTCAGCCATGGTGTTGGTGCACGTGCAGTTGGTATGGGGAGTGCATTTGTTGCAATTGCTGACGATTCGACTGCTACTTATTGGAATCCAGCGGGATTGACGAATGTGAAGAATAACAGTTTCTCGACTATGTATTCAGATACATTTCGTTCTGGTGATGGAAGTTTCTTCAGTAAAGGTCTGGTGAATTACAATTTCGTCAACTATGTACATCAAATAGAAGATATTGGTAGCATTGGTTTGAGTTGGATTCGCCTTGGTATTGACGACATTCCAAGAACGACCTTCATAGACATTGATAATAATGGAAATCTCGGAGATTTTCAGGATACAAATGGAAACGGTGTTAAAGATGAAGGTGAACCTTATATTGATAGACCTACAGTAGCTGATTATTTCAGTAATACGGATAATGCTCTGCTAATTTCTTATGCACGTCTAATACATTCAATGATCGCTGTGGGTGGAAATGTTAAATTGCTCAGTCAATCTATATATAATAACAGTGGCAGAGGATTTGGAATTGATCTTGGACTCATACTAATGCCTATTACAGGTGTTAGAGTCGGTACAATGTTGCTTGATGCAACAGGTACACAGATTCGGTGGGATACGGTTGACAAACCGGTTTTCACACGGGGACGAAGGCTACGATTCGGTGCCGCATATCAATTTACCTTTCCAAGTTTTGGCAATGGTAGTATTGGTATTGACTTTGAAACCGATCAAGCCGATTATGAAGAAGGAACAGACTCAGGTGGTGGAATTGTCTTTCGTACAGGTGGTGAATATCTACTATTCAATACCCTTGCATTACGATGTGGTTGGAACGGACACGGTTTTTCTGCAGGATCAGGTCTCCAATTGCGGGTGAGTGATATGACATTTTTTGTTGACTATGCATTCAACAGTCATTCACTCGGCGGTTCCCAACGCATTTCTGTTTCTGGACAGTTTTAGGTTAGTTGGTTTAATTTGTTATATGTTTTTCATATATAATGGTGAAATATTAAATTATATCTACACTTTATATCCGCGGTAGGCAACGTTTACTAACCTTGCCTTAGCAATGTGTAGAATTAACTCAATAATTTGCGAAGTGAAAGGAATATAATTGATGTATAGAAAACATTTACTTGTTTTGTTGGTGATATTGATCGTTTCGATAACACATCAACCACATTTATATGCACAAGATTCACCCCAATGGCATTTACCAGTTGGGGCAACAACACGCCTCGGAAAAGGTTGGCTTTATGAAATCCAGTATTCACCTGATAACAAACAACTTGCAGTTGCAGGTACTCTTGGCGTATGGATATACGATACAGCCACTGATGAAGAAATTACACTACTTGATGGATTTGGATGGGGTGTTTCAGCACTTACTTACTCCCCTGATGGCAGCTTACTTGTTGTTGGAAGTACGAATGGGATAATCCGAATTTATGATACTGCGACACATGAAATCCTTCATACGATTGAAACACATTGGAGGAGTGTTCGCAGTCTCGTATTCAGTCCTGATGGAAGCACATTTGCGAGTGGAAGTAGGGATAGAACAGCTCGTATTTGGGATCCTGTTACTGGGGAACTTCTACATATACTGAGAGGTCATACAGATGGTATCAATTGTGTTGCTTATAGTGGTGATGGTAATAATCTTATTACTGGGGGTCGGGACGATACACTTAGAATCTGGGATGTGAACACAGGAATGCATCTTCAATCACTTGAAGTACATCGTGACAATGTAGCATGTGTTGTTGTTAGTCCCGATGGAAAAACCATGGCAAGTGGAGATCTGAATTCTATTATTCATCTATGGGATACATCAACATGGACAATTAAGAAAACGCTCCATGGGCACACATCACATATTTATGATATAAAATTTAGTCCAGATGGAAGTTTTCTTGCGAGTACAGGTGAAGATGATTCGATTCGTCTATGGGATGCAACAACAGGTGAATTTCTGCATTCCATAACTGGACATACTGCAGATGTCATTTTTCTTGACTTTACACCTGATGGTTCGGTCCTTACAAGTGGTGCGTGGGATGCCTCTATTCGTTCATGGAATCCAGTTACAGGAGAACATCTTGAAACTATCACTGGACATACTGATGTGGTTCTCAGTGTTACTTATAGTGAAGATGGAAGCATTCTTGCAACCCGTAGTTGGGATAAAACCATCCGTTTGTGGGATGCTGATACAGGAGAGTTACGGCATACGTTGATCGGACACCAAGGTGATGTTGACATAGTGGTGTTTAGTCCCGACGGCAAAACCCTTGCAAGTGGCAGCCAAGACAATACCGTCCGTCTATGGAACGCAATTACAGGTGAACACATCAAGACTCTAAGAGGGCATTGGTCTTATTTGATAAGTCTCACATTCAGTCCTGACGGAAGTATTCTCGCAAGCGGAAGTGAAGATGATAGTATACGGCTATGGGATGTCGCCACAGGTAGGTATATGGGCGGATTTTTTGAGCATGAAGCAGGTGTTGAAACCCTTGCTTTCAGTCCAGACGGTAGTATGCTTGCAAGTGGTAGTCGTGATGATAAAGTCATTATATGGGACCTTGAAACGCGTGATGAAATACATACTATCAGTGAGCATGAAGACGATGTTTGGACAGTTGCTTTTAGTCCAGATGGAACTAAACTTGCAAGTGGTGGAGGTGACACAGTGTCCTTATGGGATGTCGTAACAGCAGAACTCCTCCAAACATTTAGAAGGCCAATTGATCGTCCAATACCTGTAGGTGTACCTGAAGAATTGATAGGAGATCTCCCCACAGATCTTCCAGCGAATGCAACCAGTATTGTTTTTAGTCCCGATGGACAAGTCCTTGTTAGTGGTAGTTACGATGCAACCATACGCTTGTGGGATGTTGCGACTGGTGAACAACTTTATACGCTTGAAGGACATACATATTCAATTACAAGTGTTGCTGTCAGTCCAGATGGTACTAGGATCGCAAGCGGCAGTTATGATGGAACTGTCCTGCTTTGGGCATACCCGCTGCCGATGAATACAACTCAAGTACTTACAATATTCGCTGATGTGAATAGAGATGGAGTCTTGAATATACTGGACCTTGTGTTGGTCGCTGCAAGTTTCGGACAAATAGGTGAAAGTGATGCAGACATAAACGATGATGGCACTGTTGATCTGTTAGATCTTTACCTAATGGGGAATGTGTTGAATAATGTTGAATCTGCTCCATCTATTTCTTTGCATACAGATGGTAATCTCAGTGCGGCTGAAGTTCAGGAATGGTTGAGACTGGCTAATCAACAACCGTCCCAATTCATTCAAGATACAGATGTGGATTTGTCTACATATCAACGCGGTATACATGTACTTGAACAAATCTTGCAGTCATTTGCACCAATAGAGACAGCACTTCTTGCCAACTATCCAAATCCGTTTAATCCGGAAACGTGGATACCGTTTCAGTTATCTACTCCATCCGATGTAACTATCTCGATTCATGCTGCTGATGGAACATTAGTTCGTAAGTTTGACTTAGGAAATCTGTCCGCAGGCACTTATCAAGACCAAAACCGTGCAGCATATTGGGATGGTAAAAATGAATTCGGTGAATCTGTTGCAAGTGGTGTGTATTTCTACACATTAACCGCTGCTGAATTTTCTGCAACGCGGAAGATGTTAATAATGAAATAGTATCAAATGACCATAGGATAGCTGGAATGCTGATTTTTATTAGCTTCGCAACCATCGTTAATGAGTGGGTTGAGTTGGGATCGCTAGCATTTTCTTCAAGAAATGATGCGGTTAGCGATAAACGTGTCTAAAGTATAACAAAACGGGTAGTGATTATCAACCCTATTTCAAAGCAACTACCCCGGTCTTGCTGAATAAAGTTCGTCTGGAACAGGGAGTTAGGATATCATTGTGTTTCTCCTTGGTGTCCTGTTTCATCGTTTGAAGATGAATTGGTAAGGTTTGCATCCATCGCTTGAAGTTGGTGCTGTGGAATAAGGTCAAGATATTGAGTGATAACGCGTTTAGAAAGTCGTGTAATCTGTGAGATTGTATCAATATCTGCGGTTGCGTTGCGAACGACTTTGATGCTCTCATAGTCGCGAATGTATCGGTCAACTGCCTCCTTAGAGTGTTTGGTTTTTGCGGCAATTCTGGGAGTGAGATGTCCTTGAAGATAGAGCGTGATGATCTCTTTCTTGTGGGTAATAGCACCCGATAAATCATGGATGTTGCCCCGAGTGGGCAAGATGTCGCCAGTGGTTTTTTGCCATTCATTGACATAATCACAGACAACAGCATCGCAGACGTTCAGCAAGACGGCTAAATCAAGTTGTGTCAATAAGGCACCTTGGTCATAAGCTTGATAACACCAGCGGACCAAGCGATTGATTCGCAGTTGTCGGGAGGTAAATCCGTTTCGAAAAGATTCAATATCCTCAGTTGCGAGGTAGGTTAGGATGATGGGTTTCATCCGAGTTTTGACGATGGACTTCCCTCTTTCTGGATGTTCGTCAATAGGGACGGCCATCCAAACAAGTTGTCCATAACTGAGGAAACGCTCATCTGGGAGTTGATCACCGGTGGCGAGTTTCTCCAAGGGGAGGGTAATGACGAAATAGTCCTCAACAGTCTTGAGAATATCATCAACAATGGCGGTGGCAGTGACTTCGCCTTTGTCATACCCGTAGTCATTGAGAAAGCGATGGATAAGCAACTGTCGTAGGGACTTATCGTTGATGCGTCTGAATTTTTTCTCGTTGATTTGCGTGCGGGTTAGAGGTTTGCTCATGAGAGGTCCCCCTTTTTTGTGTCCTCAGGTTCTGGGTGAAGGAGTTGGGTCATGCGATCGGTGTGTTGGTATTCCTTGAACAGCGAGAGATACTCGCGTATCAACCGGTCAGAGAGATGAGAAATCAAGCGTATCTGTGCGTTAGGGAACCCTTGATGATGGAGCGTAGCAACTTGTGTGAAATCTCTCAAGTATCGGTAGACGGCTCGTTCGCTGTGGTTCGTTTTTTGCTCGATTTCGGTGAAGGTATAAGCTTTGAAATACAACTCCAAGATCTGCGTCTTATGAGAAGTGCCGGGGCCCATGTCGTGTTTCGTCCCGCGCGTCATAACGAAATATCCTTCCTGCTTCAACTGGCGAATGTCGCGTTTGACTGTAGAAGGACTGGTGGTTAATAGGACAGCTAAATCCTCATAACTCAGTAAGGAATCTTGGTCATAAGCTTCTTTAGTCAATCGGAGGATCCGATGTCGTCTGAGTCCTGCGAGACCATAAGTCGCTAAGACCTCAAGATCGGCGTTTGTGTCATTGAGGGTGAGCCGACAGGAGATTTTTTTCGCTAAAGCGATATGTTTACCTGCGGGTTCCTCAGCGGCGACAGCCTCGTAGCAGATTTGTCCTGATGTCAGTCGCACATCGGTATGTTGTTCAAAGTAAGTAGAAATCTGTTTATAGTAGGCTTCAGCAACGATAGGCATTAGATTAAAGTCTGATGAAATCTTCTGAATAATAGCGGCTCTGGCATTCTTAGATTCGAGCCGGTTAATACCGTAGGCGGTATCCTTTTTGCGATTCATGTTGACCTCCATGAATAGATTAACGGGGATCCGAATACATCTACTCGTTAGTATAACTCATACTAAAAGTATAACTCATGGGGTCATTTGATACAAACTATAAGTAATCTATACCAAAATGTCCGATAATCAAGGGAAGGCTTCTTAGTCTTCCCTTTTTTGGTTAAATAATGCATCCATTAATGTGTAACAACAGAATATCAAAAACATGACACTTATAGCATTATACAACGGAGGAATTAATGTCTTCTTCAATGATTGTTGTACCGGCAATTTTTGCAGCTATCCAAAATATGAAAAATAACCCAAAACTATATTCTGATCTTGAGGATAAATACCAATTAACCGAACAAGAAACAGAGACAATGAATACATGTGCACAAAACCTTCTTTCAATAGGAAATGCACTCAAAACGTATGAAAAGAAACATAACATTTTTCCTGAATGGCTTTCAGATCTTCATCCGAACTACCTGACAGATTCTGATACCTTGATATGTCCAGCAGATGTAGATCAAGGCATCCCAATTATCCCCTATGATACTGATCCGAAACTACCTGTTAGTTACAATTATGATTGTGGACCAGAATACTATCAACGATGGCTAAAAGAGGAACGACATGTTCACAACGATACTAATCCAATTGTCCGATGTCCACACCATGCAAACCCCATTTCGGAACATACATTGTTGTCAAATTTATATTTAAACCTAAGCTTTTCAAATACCATTTTTGTATCTGAAGAAGATTGGAGGAAGCAACCGATAAGAGTGTACGGTAACCTTGAAGCAGCAATTGATGGATACGAAAAAGCACTTGAACTCACAACTGAAGACCCAAACTTTTTCTACCTTTACATTGAACTTATTCGTCTTTATGTAACTGCAGAACGTGAAAAAGATGTTGAAAACCTAATTGTTAAATTCAAATCAGTCATGATACCACATGGTGAGGACATCATGCGGTTCAGGGACTATTTTACACTTATGGAGATGTTACGAGCATGCAACAAACATAAGGAGGCACTTCAACTGTGTGAGAATCTTGAAAGAACAGAACAGAAAAACCCATGGCTGAAGAGTCTATATAGGGAATTGGCAGTGACTCACGAAGAATTAGGTAATATGGAACTTGCAGATATGTATTTTGATAAGTATGATCCAAAAAGAGATATGGTTGGAAAGCCAGCACCTGACTTCTCATTGATTGATATTGATGGCAATCCTATTTCACTTAAAGACTATAGAGGAAAAGTAGTGTTACTCTATTTTTGGGCAACTTGGTGCGGACCTTGTATTGGAAATATGCCAATCGTGAAAAAGGTATATGATGCTAATAGAGATTTCGGTTTTGATGTTATCGGGATTAACCGAGATACAGAAGAATCAGATATGTCCGAATACCTAAATGTGTGCAGCTTACCTTGGCGGCTGATTTTTGATGGAAAGGAAGGACCTCTAAAGAAACTGTACAGTGTTAGTGGTATGCCATCTAAGTGGTTAATTGACAAAGATGGTAATATAATGTCGTATGAATTTAGAAGTTCAGAGTTAAATAAACTTGTTGATAAAGCACTAAAAGAGAAATGTTAATTGATTTAAGACCTTGTTCTATAGTGATGATTGTTCAAAAACGGTTTCTGTTCCAATCTCAATATTGACTGGTACTAAGAATGGTCTGATGTCTTCAAAATCAACTTCTACACCGAGTCCTGGGAGTTCCTTAACTCGAACTAATCCATCAGTATCAGTTTGAAAAGGTTCTTTTACAATTCGTTGTGATAATTCAGAACCTGCAGCAGGATACTCTAATAGATTGAAATCTGGATTTGTTGCAAAAACATGGAGTGACGCTGCAAGACTGAGATGACTTTTAAAGGTATGATTTACATATTGAACCCCGCGTTGTTCAGCCAGTTGACGCACTTGAAAAGATGGCATTATACCACCAATACGTCCCGCATCAATCTGAACGAACTGAACACCACCGTTTACAATTATGTCTTCTGCCATGCGATATGTGCTTGAACCTTCACCAGCAGCGATAGGGACACTTGGATTCTTAGATATAAGTGAATTATAAGCATCAATAGCATCAGGAGCAAGCGGTTCTTCCAACCATGTGGGTGTATAATCAGCAAATGCTTCAGCACGCCTGTATGCAGTTTCGTAATCAGTTTCCCATACTACACCTGCATCTATCATAATTTGTGTATCAGTTCCCATGCCTTCTCGTGCTGCACGCACAAGTGCTATGTCGTTATCTTCTCCTAATTTACCCATCGGTCCCCAACCAAATTTGGCTGCACGATATCCGCGTTCACTTAAATTCTTAGCGAGATGGTGTGTATCTTTAGGAGTATTTCCGAAAAGAACTGAAGCATACGGGAGTTTAGGATATGGAGTGTCAGAGGAATTAGACAACTCTGCAAGTAGGCGGTAAATGGGTCTACCTAACTTTTTTCCAATAATGTCCCATAATGCAATTTCTGCTCCACTATATGCATGCTGTATCTGTTGAATGTCTAATCCGTTTCTCAGCACTTGTTCACTGAGTCTGAGAATATCATCCGGACTGTTTATCTTTTCACCAATTAATGATGTCCTGATATTGATGATATTCCCATGTGACATAGGACAGCAATAAACCGCAATACTGACCAACGGTGATGCATCGCATTCACCCCAACCTTCAATCCCTTCATCAGTTCTAATCCTGACTAACAAAGTATCTTGTGTGCCATCTGCTGCAGTTGTAATTTCAGGTATCCGCAAATAAAATGGATCTACTGCAATGATTTTCATGCTTCAGCTGATTGTTTTTCCTCAGTAGGCTCAACATCCTCTGTAGGAATAGCAGAAATAGCCGCTTCCTCCTGATTCTTTACTGACACTGTCAGAGAACGCATTACAGAAACAAAAAACCAACCTAATAATCCAGCTGCTGCACCAGCACACACAGCGATTGCAGCCCCTCTTGGTGAAACAAATTCATCTAACGTATCTTTATCTACAGTGCAAGAAACATTATTGATGTTCTTAATTGCTACACTTCGATTATCACCGTGTTGTACAAATTCTAAAGCAGGTGGTTCATCTGATTCCAAAGTCAGATTAGCATTCAAATCTCCAGTATCCACATCAATACTACGTTCACCTTGTTCACCAACCCATGATGCTTTAATACCTTTTATACCTTCATCATCACGAATCGGTTCTAAATGTGTATTTGACATTACCCGACCCAGAAAATTGAGTGTAATGTCTTTTGATTTCGTTACTGCCAGTCGTAAATTTTGTAAGTTCATCGTTTATCCTCCTAAGGAATACGTCTTTATTATTGTCACATATTTTAGAAAAAAAATCAAACATATTGACTATAATTAAAGACAATACATCTTGACGATCCGATATGAAATGATGTAAAATTAATGTTATGTATTGTCTGTATTCTCTGTATTTCAGTATTTTAGAATTTATTTACAAAGGCAATTATTATATAAAGGAGTTTTATGTACATTAGACACATAAGAAGATCTGTCTCTGTATTTGTAGTGGTTGTAATGTTGGTGATGATATATGGATGTGAATATGCATCAGATATTTTTTATCCTGAGCCACCTATAATGGAAGAATCAGATGAACAAATTAATATTGGTCTTGTTTTACCACTTTCTGGAAGACTTGAGTTATCATTTGGTAGACACATTGAAAATGCATTGGAACTTGCCAAAAATGAGATAAATACCTCACAATATGCGGGTACTCACTTCAATTTTATAATTGAGGATAGTCAAAGCACTGTTGAGGGGGCTGTTGCAGCATACAACAAACTGATAGATGATGGTGTATCCGTAATTCTTGGTCCTGCTACATCCTCTGCGGCTAAAGAGACATTTCCTATTGCAGGAGAAAACAAGGTTGTGGCGATAAGTCCCACATCTGCTGCACGTGGTCTGAGTGCGTTAAGTGATTATGCTTTTCGTATTGCACTTACAACAGATGTCTTGGTGCCTTACGGAGTGGAAACAACACACGCAAAGCATAAATATAAAAAAGTTGCGACACTATATGATGAAAACGATGCCTTCTCTATTGATGCAGATCAAGCATTAAGAAAGACATTTGAAATGTTAGGTATTGTAGTGGAGCCAGCAGAGACATTTATGAGTGGTGATGCAAGTTTAAAAGATCAATTAGGTCGTATAAAGGAGTTGGAACCGGATGCAATATTTGTATCCTCCTTACCACCAGAAAAATCTGGTATTCTTCGTGAAGCAGCTGAACTCGGTATCACAGTACCAATTATCCTGCGAACATTAACAGAAGCTGATGTTGAGGCAGCAGGTGAAGCTGCCGAAGGGGCAATCACTTATGTAGGTTGGGGAACTGCAGTTGATACACCTGGAAATCAGACTTTTATCGAGAATTACACGACAAAATACGGTTTTGCACCGAATAACTATGCGGCACGTTCATATACCGCACTTTATGTCCTTGCTGAAGCAATAAGAAACGCTGAAAAAAATGATGCTGATTCTATAAGAGATGCACTTGCAAACATTAGTGACTATGACACTGTGATGGGCAAGTTCTCCTTTGACGAAAACGGTGATGCTGTCTATGAACCAAAAGTCTTGATTGTTAAAAATGGTAAATTGGAACTTTTTGAGTAGTCAGATAAACAGATAGTGTGTTATACGACAGGTTTACTCAAACCTTTCCAAACGATATGGTTTGAACCAATCAACTTCCACGCCATCTGCTATTTCCAATGTTACCATTTCACCCACTAATGGTGCTAAGGTAACCCCACTATGCATTAATGCAATATACATATTCTGTATTGCTTTGGTAAAACCGATTATAGGATACCCATCAAGTGGCATCGGACGATAACCAATAGGAGTTGTAATGGCTTGTGCATTACCTATTCTTGGTAAGTGAACCTTAGCATACTCAAGGAGTGTGTCTGCATGCCGTTGTGAGTCGTCCCTATTAATCCCTTCTTGTGTTCCTTGTCCAATTCTCAGTGATCCATCAGTCAATTGTCGGAGATGTAGGTATTGTAAGTTCTCTTGGACAGGTGGCGCATGGATTACTGAAACATTGTGTAACACCTTCTGACATGGCGTTGTCTTGATTACTATTCCAGGGCTGCATTGTTGAGGAATAGGCACTCCAACTCTTGAAGCCAGTTGTGTTGTCTCTATTCCACTTGCAAGGATAACTTTATCACAAGGATAAGCAGTATTCGTTGTAATGACATTTGTGATTTTCTCATTGTCTATTGTGAAATCAGTAACATTTGCATCTGTAATGACTTCTGATCCATTTTCACACGCTTTTTCAAGACATACTCCTATGAATTTGTCAGTTTCTATGTGTATATCTGCGTCTGAGTAGGAGGCGGTTACAACATCTCCTGGACATAAATCTGGTTCTAATTCCATTATTTCATCACGCGAGATTAATCTACATGGATAACCCCATGTTTGTAGTTGACGGATGCGTTCCGCTAATTGTATTCCCCGTTCATTAGTACACTCCCACCGCATTTCTCCACCGTAATGAATACCGATATCTTCAGCAAAGAGCCGTTCTAACCGATACCACATATCTAAAGAACGACGGTTGAGTGTATGGTAATCACGCGGATCCTTCCCAAAAGCATTTACCCATGCAAAAGAATGTCCCGATGCCCCTGACCCCGGTGTCTCACGTTCAAGAATTGTGATGTGACATTCTGATCTAAGTGAGAGATGATATGCAATTGAAGCACCTATCACACCTGCCCCAATTATAACAATATTTTTTGGATTTGTTGACATCATTGGCAATATCTATGTAATATTATAGTGGTCTTCTGAATGAGTATGAGCCAGGTGAATTGAACGGAAGGAATAATTTATGTCCAGTATTATGATGATTTAACGATGTGCCACAACGATAAAACCTGTTAGACCTGTCAGTAATAATTGAAAACCTGTTTGATAAAAAAGAATAAGAAAAGGTTGACAAAGTGAAATTAAACCGAGGACAATCAGTCCAATTGAAATTCTTTCACAAAGAACCTTTTGGGAATTGACAATGGAAAAGACAACTACACCCGGTAGCAGTAATGATAGAGCAGCATTTCCAAGGTTGGGTAAAACCGTTTGATATAAAAAAATGAAACCAAGACATATACAGACTGAAGAAACTATTGTTGCACTCCGTTTTGTTGCAGTCGTCATGCCATAAGCTATAGCACATGTGAATAACAGATGAAATGCTGAACCTCTAAATATTAGCGGTACAGGTACAAATAGGAATATTAGACCGATGATTAATCCGATACCTGATATAAGAGAGATCAATAACTTGTTCTTGAATGAAATGCTTGACAATATTGCGGCAATACTCAAAAGGACAAATGATATACCTTTTAAAAGAATACTATTACTTGCAACACTTTCTGGCAACCATGTTATGCTATCCAATTTTATAAATTGAAATATTAGACCAAGTATAATGAAAGAGATTGCCAGGATTTGATTTCTATCAAGTTTAATCATGTTAGATTATTCCTCAAAGACAATAGAATATTCAATTGATTGCTCATACATCTTATTTGCGAGATTCAAAAAAACGATCTAGCCATGACTTTGATTTTTCTTCTTCTAACTTATTAATCTGCACACGCAAATCAGCTTTTTCTTCTTGCAGCATTTTAACTTTTTCTTTCAATGCATTAATATCATTTTGAAATCTGTCATTATCTTCACGGAGATATGTAATGTGAACGACTTGAGAAATTAAGTTCTCAATAATCTCATTTGTGGGTATGTTAAAACTGAGATGTGTAATCAACGGGGCTAATCCATCAATTCGTAATTGTAGGATTGCTTTCGTAGTTTCACCAATCTCTTCCGATGGTGAAGAAACAACCCGAAGAAACGGTTCTATCTCTGGATGATTTCTATCCAAAGCTTTTTTAATTAATTCTTCATCAACACCAATAATTTCTGATACATCAGAAGGGTTTAAGTAAAGGTCCATAAAATATACCTAAAAGACGAAATTATACAGCTATGAATACATAAGAAAACGTGTATACGGTTTGTTCTCTGAAATCACCGTATTGGGTTTTCTTGTATTGATTCAGATTTTAATACCCGCAACATATGCCGTGAATAACTTACAAATGAAATGCCTACAAAGCACAATGCGATATAAAGACAATATAATTCAAGATTGTCAGGTAGAGGAAATTCCATAGAACGAATAAGGTATAGGATTAGTGCGATTGCTAAAGAAAAACTGGTGCACTTACCCCACCAATTTGACCGTGTTATCATTTTTGCTCGATATGCAAGATAGACATTCCCCAAAACTATTGCAACATCACGAAATATCACAGTGAATAGTGCCCATGTGGGTATATGAGTAATAAATGCTATTGCGATTATTCCAGCACCAATTGCAAATTTGTCAGCAATAGGATCAAGAATTATGCCCAATTCAGAATGTTGATCCAATAAACGTGCAAAAAACCCATCCAGAATGTCAGAAATTATAGCGATTGTACCAACTACTACCGCATGCTGATGTTGTTCATTATAAATGTACCAAAAGAGGAGAGGAACTATCAACAACCTAAACATTGAGAGTAGATTGCTGATATAAAAGAACTCTCTCACTGAGATATGGATAGTCCGAGTATCCGTGAATTGAGGAATAGGAGGCTTGAGTGCCATTTATGTTTTGGACCTACTGATGTCAACACAAAGAAGTTGACGCTGTATAAACTCTATCAAATATTTTTTCAATTGTTACGTGCTGATAATTGGAAAGCTATTTGTTTATTCAGTTTTTTTAGTATATCAATTTCACGTTTAAGTAGTTCGTCAAATGATTGTATTTCTAATAGGTCTTGTTTTTCTTCAAGTGAGATACGTAATCGTGTTCCTATTTGATATGCTAATTGTTGAGGATGTTGCGGAATCTCCTCTGGTGGCAACCAACCAAACATCAAGAAACTTGATAATGTTTCATATTCAATATATATTTCACGGGTATCACCTGCAACTCCATCAAGGGTTGAATCAGGTTCAGAATCTAAAGAGTCAAGCATTTTGACGCGCCCAACGAGGTAAGGTAGTTCATCATCAACTTCCAGTATTTCAAACCTTGAATGTCCTGATGTCATAATATTCATGCGTCCATCAGGAAGGCGATCCACTTCAACTAAATCAACAGCTGTACCGATATTACATGGTTTTGCATTTTCACCTACCTCATCACCATCTTTAATCATGACAATACCGATAGAAGATTCGTTTCTGATACAGTACTTGACCATCTCACGATATCGCTGTTCAAAAATGTAAAGTGGTAAAACAGTTCCTGGGAATAGTACAAGATTTAGTGGAAAAAGTGGAAGTGTTTGTTCTTCAATTTTGTTTTGTTCTAAATTCATGTCAATACCTTAGTTTATTCACCCTTGGACATCAGGATTTTTCTTCAAACTATTTATTGTTTTATGATGGGATGCTATTAATGCATTTGTATTACTACCAATATTTTTACATATCAATTATAGTTTTGTCAAGAAATAATTGGGGACACCCAGTGTAAATTATGGTAGAGTCTTGAATTAATCATACATTTTGGATATGTAGGAGGGAACTCCGATTCCCGATTATCACTGAGTTAAATCGCGATTCGGAGATCGCTCCTACAGGGACATTGTATTATTATTTTCAATGTTCACTATAGTTCTCAGGATTTCTGATGTATTTGTCACAAAGGTTGATGTGTGTCAGATTAGATATTATTCAATAATCCGACATGGTAGTAGGCACGCTCCGCGTGCCGTTTACAAAGAGAATGACGGCACACGGAGTGTGCCTACTACTTTGCACTGATACAACCAAATCTAACTATTAGTAAAACTAAATAACGTGGAATCAATAAAACTAAATAGACCTGCCCGACTTTCCTATTAGTTGATAAATAAACAAATTAATGATAAGATGTTTCTATTGACTTTAGAAATTGATCGACTGATTGATTGGTGCTTTACAGGAGTATATCGGTATCAAAATGAGTAAAATTACACAAGTAGAAGTATTTCCAACTGCCATTGCGATGAAGGATGTTTTTACAATCGGAACTGGTTTTGTAGGCGATCCATCCTCCGCTGGTAACCACATATTTGTCAAAATTACAACTGATGATGGATATGTCGGTTGGGGAGAACAACGCGCACTACCTTCTTGGAGTTATGAGACAACTGAATCAATCACAACAACAATTCGTCATCATATCACTCCTCTTCTTCTTGGTAAGAATCCACTCAGTCGCAACGAAATACATGACTCATTCTATGAGACATTGAAACCGGCTGTAAGTAATGGTCACCCATTTGCTAAAGCTGCAGTAGACATCTCACTTCATGATTTGTGTGGTCACATTTTAAATATACCGATTCATACACTTCTTGGTGGCATGCGGCACAAAACTTTGCCTCTTAGTTATGCACTGAGTATTGACACGCCAGAAATAATGGCATTGAAAGCAAAAGCATTATCACCTTGTACTTGTTTCAAGGTAAAAGTTGCAGGAAACCCTGAATTAGATGATGAGAGAATAAGAGCGATTCACGAAGCATCACCTAATGCAAAACTGTGGATTGATGCTAATCAATCGTATACTCCTGCAAATGCATTACAATTACTCAGACGTGTTGAAGATATCCACGAGATCTATTGTATGGAGCAACCTGTCGCGAGTCAAGATTGGTTTGGAATGAAAAGAGTCAAGGATGGAACGTCTGTTCCCATTGCAATTGATGAAGGTTGTTTTACATATTTTGATCTTGGGAAAATAGCGCATCTTGATTGTGCGGATGCAGTTGTTTTGAAAATCTGTAAATCTGGTGGTATTTCTGAATGTCTCAAGAGTGTCTATGTAGCAGAAGCAAATGGCATGGAATTACTTGGTAGCGGCTTAACAGAAGGGGGTGTAGGTTTTATGGCAAGTGTACACTTATTTTCAACATTGGATTTGGCACTTCCAGCCGAACTGAACGCTCCTGTGTTTTTGGATGAAATGGTAATAAGCGGTGAAGAGATACACGACCACATCGTAACTGTTCCAAATGGACCAGGTCTTGGGATCACAGTAAACGAAGATTATTTCAAAGAACATCCTCTACCAAACGATTCTTTGATAAGATGAAAATTTCAACCACTATACCTAAAAAAATAACGCCTGCACACAATAGATATGGACTCTTGATACCAAATCTTGAGTCAGCTGCTATCCCACCAAGCAGTGGTCCTAACAGGCTACCAAGACCTAATACTGCTTCATGCCAACCACTCTTATTGCCTTTGTCAGAATGCATGTGCAATCCATAATAGAGACTGCCGAAATATGTAAATGCCACAGATACCCCAATGACTGCAAACGCAAATACCCAGAATACAATATTTTCAATCCACCATGTTCCGATGAAACATAATATTGCTAATCCTTGCATTAAGACTAAGGGTCCTATGCGATAGTGCCACCGTGTTGAAAAAGCAGTACCGAGAAATAAAAATGTAATAGTTTGCATCCCGCCGAGGGCAAGCATCATGTTTCCAAATGTTGCCGGAAATATCCCCATATCCTTCGTCAATTTTGGATTAAGCCATCTTAAAATACCGAGTGCAAACCATGAAGCAAAATTCGCACATCTTGCTATATTTAGATATTTCTTTCGTTCTGTAGGTGAAGGAAACAGGATTTGAGTCTGATTTGATTGCTTTTCTAAGATGGATTTAGGAGCATTTGAATTGCAGAAAAAGATCGTAACGCATGTAATCAAACCAACCCCAGTAGCAAGATACAAAGGTATAAACGGTTGTGCATCTTTATATAAATAGCCTGCAACAGTTGGACCCAGCGTAATTCCGGTACTCCAGAAAAGATTGAAAAGCATGACCCTGTGAATTAACTTTCCTTCACCTTCTCGTTCTGCAAGCCATGCTTCATAGGCAGGCCAAAAGAGTGCCATGCTGATTCCAATACACGGGAATATCAATAGCAGATGTAATTTGCTGGTGCAAAAACGGAGTAAAACGCTGACCCCTGCTATTAGGAGGCAACCGAGATATAACATTCTATGTCGTTCAATTCTATCTGACAACTGACCGAATGGAATTGCAAGGACTGTGTAAAAGGTTGTTGCTATTGCTACTAAAACACCCAAAAATGTAGATGAAAAATTGAGCGTGCTTGTATAAAATGAGGAATTAGTTAAGACACTGCTAAAGGCAAAATCAATAAATAGTGCGGGAAGATATACAATGATAAGTTGTATTGGTTTTATACGCATTTAGTGCAGTATTGTAGTTATGTGTTTTTCTTCTATCACTAATTCTAACTCTTGTATGCTATGGGATTCTGGCATACGAAATGGATCAGTTAGTTTGTTCCAATTCCTCTACAATTTTGACATCAACTGTGTGGTAACCTACAGCATCAACAGGTTTAACTTTGATACCTGTTTCCTCTTGAGTGACTCCGCTGTTAGTGGTGGCTCTGGCGTAAATCTCAATGGGACCTTTTTCTTTTGGGGTTTGCCATTTCCATTTCCATAGCACCCATGCAAGGGGAGTGTCTTTTGCCCAAATCTCAGCTTCCTGCCATGTTTCTCCGTAATCAATACTGACTTCAACTTTCTTAATTCCGCCATGGTGTCCGGCATCAAATGCTGCACCACTCACAACAAAATCAGTTCCTACTAATATCTCTTCTTCTTGACTTGGTGTGCCAATAACAGTAGCTAATTTTACATTTGCCACAGGATCCCATCCACGTTTCTCCCAGTAACTTTCGTGTTTTTCCGCTAACTGTATATTTACTATCCATTTTGGATTTTTTGTTCCATAGTGACCAGGGTTGAGTAGACGGACAGGATAACCGTGTTCTTTCGGTAGCGTTTCACCATTCATTTTATATGCGAGAATAGTGTCCTCGTGCAATGCGTCTTCCAACGGAATGGCTGTATGGTATGAATCTGCACATTGAAACACGACCACTTTTGTGTTTTCTTTTACACCAGCTTTTTGGATGAGGTCACGCAGTCTAACTCCTTTCCATGTAGCATTCCCCATCTGTTCTTCCCCAATAGGATCACCGATGCACTTCAAAGTTCGCATTACCTCAACCGCTTCCATTGTTTTGATCTCTTCAAGTGTAAGTGGTTTGATTTGTCTTTCTACCAAACCTGTTATTGCTAATCTCCAACTTGCTGCGTCAAGTTCAACTGATTCGTCTAATTGTAGGATATAGAATTCCTCATTTGGTGTAATTAAGGTTCTCGGTTTAAGCAAAGGTGCATCGTCTGTTTGCGCTTCTAACTGCAGTGGTAAAACAATTCCTGCTGCACTGATGACGCTTAATTTGATGAAGGTTCGTCTTTTCATTCTAACTCCTTGATATGAGAATTATTTGTTGATGTTTTTGCCACGCATCCGCATTGTAATTTTGGTTACACCTCTGATCATGATTGCAGTGCCAAAAACAAGAAATAAAGGCAATCCCCACCGCCATTGAAAAAAGAAGTATAAAATGAAAAAGACAACCATTAGGAAGATAAAGATATTTAATAGAGTTCTGTTTTCATACCATTTCTGCATTGGATTCTGGTTCAATTCTTTGATTAAATAAATTCTGTTGATAGGCGATGAATTTCAAATATAGATGATATACATAATACCATGTTCTTGGATAAATTTCAATCTGATAGATTCATAGGCAGGGCTATTTAGTTTTCGCTATTTTGTCGAACTTTATCACATTCGTTAACATTTATTATGGGTTTGTCCTCCTATTTGTCTGAACCAGGATTAGTAGATTTCCAGGATTATGAGTTTGGCTTTGCAAAGTTCCTATTCCCAGTTTGACGTTTATTCTCTGAATGGCACTTTGATGTTTCAGGTTCTTATCCCGGGGAATGCCAAAAGGCATCCGGTCCGTTGATTTGTCCATCTGTCCATCCTGAAAATCCTGGTTCAGCCAAGAATCAATATATTCAGTGATGAGCCCGATTCAGTGATTTAACATTAAGTTAACCTAAATAAGGACGACTCCTTAAAACTAAATAGCCCTGATTAATGTCCAATCTGAACATGAACCCCATTGTCATGGGTTAACCTGACATGAAAAAAGGCTGATAACTGAAGTTATCAGTCCCGTGCTTACTGTGTTTTTGATTTTGTCGGTTCTACTGCTTGAGTTTTCCCCACGTCACTTTTTTTTTGCCTTGTGGAGATACTGGTAGCACATCATCGCTGATCCAGTCTATTGTTTCATCCGTGCCGGGGTGGTTTGTAAGTCGTGTCATTTTGTTCGTCCAGATATGATACTTATAGATATTGGCATTTGGGGCTTCAAAATCCTCCGGTAGTTTTACGTTTACAGGTATGGGCGCACGCGCACTAAAAACGATGGATTCACCGTCATCCATCCAGCTAAGGCTAATCCCTTTCATGTCCTTCGGTATCCGGAGTTGTTTGCTGTTCTCTCCGTTGCGATCACATATTATATACCGAAACGCCTTGTAAAAAGACCCATCTATCCACTCTTGCTGGTGAAACACAATCCGTTGACCATCAGGTGACCAGCGCGGTCTTCCGCGTTCAATCGTGAATTCCCCTTCCCCGCCTACAGGTGTCGGTATCAGTTTCCGGAGGTCGTGCCCATCGGCATCCATGATCCAAATCGTGGTATGGACTCCGAACGTGTTCCATTCATCGCAAATAATATGCTTACCGTCCGGCGACCAATCAGGATTGTTTAACATAACTTGCGGTGCGATTGCTTCCATCTCTAAGGTCCGTATATTTATGACATATATGCCGTGTTCCGCCCCGTGGTTAAAAAGTCCCTCAAAAGCGATATTTTTGCCGTCTGGTGAAAATGAACCTCTGCCGATAGAACCTCCAAAGCCCCTACCTATAAGTTTCCGAACATTTGTGCCATCTGCATTCATCAAAGACAACCCGTAAGTCTGAATCAGTATTTGTGTGCCATCAGGCGACCAGCAATATGGGAAGGGTACCAGCCCGTCCTTAGATTGCCTAATAAGTGTCTGATTGCTACCGTCATCGTCCATAACGTAGATACCATCTCCTCCATCGCGTGTAGAGCTAAAAACGATTTTGGCATGGGCTGCGGTTGCGAGTAGCAGTCCGACCCAACAGAGCAAAATAACTTTTCGTGTATTCATAGTTCTGCTCCTTAATTTGATTTTGTCGGCTCTACTGCTTGAGTTTTCCCCACGTTACTTTTTTTTTGCCTTGTGGAGATACAGGGAGCACATCATCGCTGATCCA
>CAXXTN010000006.1:0-707740 GCA_963666175.2 Candidatus Poribacteria bacterium | reverse complement strand
GATTGCCTTCCTGCACTTGTGCGAAAACAGACATTTGCATACCAAGCATTAACAATACTGCACCTACACAGTAAACTATTCTTCTCATGGATTAACTCCTTTACATAATTCAATGAATTTGTTTCATCTAAATGTTTGTTATAAATCACTATTTGAAGTTCGCTCCTACAGACAGGTTTTGGATTGTAGGAGCGAACTCCGATTATTGATAATACCTACAAGAACAAGCAATCAGAATACTATTGCCTTTTTATCTTTGCCCATTTGGTGGCAAGTTTTCCGCGTGCCTCAACTGGAAGGTCTCCTTTGTACATCTGTTTTACCTCATCTTCTGTCAAGGGAACATTGTAAATTCGAGATTCTTCAATGTGGGCAGTGATTGAATCATTGACAATACCAGCAACACCACCTGAATGCCTTGATCCCCAAACTGCTTCAGCATTCTCACTTGTCCAAGTTCGGAGATCCATATCAGCACAATTGTCTACCCTACAATCAAAACTCCCAAGGTTTTCATCGTTCCGATAGCCAGTGATCTCATACTTATCTCCGATATCTTTATAGGTAATCGTCATAAGAACCATTTCTCCGACCTTGTCTTCATTCACCGCATTTGGAAAATCATTCGTGCGGCGAAAATGGCTGCTGCCGGGCATCCATTGTCTTGCATTTCTCTCAGCATAGACAATCGCAACAAACTGATCAACATCAATTCTATCCAGTGTAAGAGCAGAACCGCTTCTATGCTCCAGATCATCTAAACTAACCCAACTCGACAGCGTCAATTCTGTGATATCTGGGCCATCGTATTCAATTGAATTTGCCCATTTGTTACGTTCACAAACCAGTTGACCGTCTTTAATTTCGGCCCCTCTGAAGACTATATCTCCCCAGTTGCCTGTTTCCTCTGTTTCATCCTCAAAAAGCCACCAACCCACAAGGTTTTTTTTCCTGAACTACTGCCAAAGCAGACATTGACACAGTCAACATCAGCAGCACAATCAATATTGTAGATAAGTATTGAATTTTCATTTCCAAATTCTCCTATTTGCTGTTCTGAATTAGTAAAAGGTTACTTAGTATCAACTACCACTGTTCAACCAATAAATTTAATGGAAACACTATTTTTAAATCAACTTAATTTTCTATGTAGGGTGTGTAAACAAGGTTAGACTACAACTCAAGTTAAACAAGGTTAGACTACAACTCAAGTATAGTAACTATAAATGTGCGTCAATTTATAGTCTAACATTCACGATAATATTATGCAAGTTAATTATATTCCTATCAAAGGACTTGGGGTTTCTTGTAAATTTCTTGATTTTTTACTTCCTTGGAAACGTACCAGATGTTCCGTTTTTTGGTGTTACGGTACGGTTTTGGTACGTTTTTGGTACGGTGTTGTTACTCCTGTTAGCGTCTGGGTTTGTGTGCATATTTTGCATGAGATTCTTGAAGATTCTATTTTTTTGAAATGGTATGATACACCTTTCACCCCGCTGGGGCTTGGTCGTTCTGGAGTCTGTTGCTATACACCTTTCGCACCGCTGGTGCTGAAGAAATCGCGGTTCGGAGATCGCTCCAACAATGTGAGACTGCGCGCTTGAAAAGCGCGACTACGAAGGTGGTTGTTTGGATATCGTGGTTGGAAACCACTCCAACAATGTGAGAGACGGCACGCGGAGCGTGCCTACTACCATGAATATAAGAGGCGTAATGATTTGCGCGAATATGAACACCTGTTTTGATAATGATAGGTTATTATTTAGAAATGGTATGATACACCTTTCGCCCCGCTGGGGCTTGGTCGTTCTGGAGTGTCTGATGCTATACACCTTTCGCACCGCTGGTGCTGAAGAAATCGCGGTTCAGAGATCGCTCCTACAATGTGAGAGAAACCGATCCTACTATCGTGGTTGGAAACCACTCCAACAATCTTGCGCGCTTGAAAATCTCACCTACGATGGTGGTTGTTTGGAAACCACTCCAACAATGGGAGAGACGGCACGCGGAGCGTGCCTATTACTATGAATGTAAGAGGCGCATTGAATTGCGCGACTACGAATCCGATTCCTTTTACTAAAGTAGTTGGAAACCGCTCCAACAATGCTCAACGGGTGTGTAAAGTTTTTGTCACCGTAGACATCAATTCAAGTGAAAAACCTGTAATCTATTGTAGGGCCAAATCAACGGTATGAATGCGCTTATGGCATTCCCCGGGTCTCTGTGCCCCGCCATTTCTTGTCCTGTAAGGCAACGGGCGGGCACAGAGACCCGCCCCTACAATTCATGGTGAGAAGTTAGTGACAAAATCTTTACACACCCATGACTTAGAGGTGTGTCAAACTACCGATAAAACGAATAGACAGACACACCCCATATCAGTCGTATTATCACCCACGCGCCACCAACAATGAATTCTCCCAATATCAGTCCTAAAAACAGAGGTAAGACTCGATGATAGAGACGAATACCACCAAATCGTAGAATAATATATTTTGCTAACCAACTCACGAATACAGAAAACCAAAGCCAACCAAACGTCCACATACTACTTGCAACAGCATATCCCGTAGGATGAAAAGGGAAGACAGGAAATCGTGTGCGTAGCCACCACAGCAAGCCGGTGAATAGAAACCCTACACCCATGAATGTAACAGCGGGGATGTTCGTTTCACTTGGATAATAAAGCCATGTTCTGAGTCTATTATATCCACCGTTTCCCAGACCCGGATTCGCGCCTATGTCATAAGATACGACAAGATATGACCAGAATGCGGCAAGAATGCCGAAGAATACAGCACACATCATGGCGATGACCATTCTTGCTGCTCTCATATTTGCTACTTCAACAAGTTTGAATCCTTCTAAGGTGTGGGGCATGGGATGTGCGCGATACCCGCGATTAAATGCATAGTATAGTGACATCATCGTCAGACTGGGTGGTGGAATGCGTCTTGAACCAAGAGTGTCAATAATAAACTGACGTGGATTAGCAACAAACATCTCATGTGTAGGCGGACCGACTTCCGCACGCACACGTGTAATGCCAAGCGCGAGTAGATAATAGATGACAAAATAAAGTGCAATCATCCATATAGCCATTCCACCGTATCTTGAAAAGATGAAGAGGAATAACACGCCTACAACTAATCCAACGACTGCCCAACGACTGCCAGTCGCTTCCCGATACTCAGTCGAAAGTTTCAGTTGCGTGTTTTGTTTGCCGACTCTAAAAGCATCTATAAAATTTGTAAATATTGAATATAGATGTCTTCGTCCACCATATAGTGCAAAAATAGCGATGGCAAGATATGCTCCTACACCTTGTGGACCATCATAAGGAAATCCCGGCAATATCTGTAATCCCATCGCTCTTCCTAATATCCGTTCTCCTTTCCAGAATAGGTAGAAAAACCAGAGCGAGAAAGACATTTCAAGAGGCATCAAGAATGCAAGTCCCACACCAAAAGAAAGAATATAGATGGGTGTCCACCCCATAGCATCCCATGGTTTTTCAGTGAAATATCTACCGAGATCTGCATTACGCACAGGTATCTCAGGAAATGCTGGAAAAAAAGCGTGGATACCGTTAATTAGATCTATCCCACCTGCAATTGCGAATCCTACCCACAACATTTTGTTTCTAAACAACCTACCATCATTATGCGTCATCTCAATCGGTAATCGGACAATCGGATATGTCAACCTTTCATGTTCAATCCACTGCTTGCGAATGAGAAGGTCAATGCATATCATCACCCATATTATGACTGATAAGAATAGAGTCCACCAAAGGATCGGTTCCCACCAAGCTGCCATATACTTTTTTGTATAAAATGTCGTGTCGCCGTCATAGAAATCTTGTAGAACGGATATATCATTAAGCGTCATCCAACTGGGTAGAAAACGCCAGAAGAGTTGTTGCCATTCATTTTCTTGTGTTGCAAACCAGAAACCGTTTGGGATAATAGGAACAACAGTCTGCATCATATCGTGTCCCGCGATAGCTGAAGAAATTGACAAGATAGCATATATCGTCAATAGTTCTCCTTGGCGAAGTGCATAACGAGGCAGTATAAACTTGAGTAGGAAATTGAGAGATGTTAACAATGTCAATGTAATCACAACATTATAGATGAGCGACATTGTTGTAGGCAAAGTACTCCAGAAACGGAGATGGTTTGCCATAATAAAATAGGAATTGGGTGGAATGAGGATGATTCCAATCAGAATTGCACGGAAGGTTACACCTGGGTGCGATGTCTGTTGTGGATTATCAGATTGAGTGTTAAATGCGTTTGTCATATTCCAATCCACAATAATTCAATTGCAAGAATTAATCATCCGAATGATAGTTGTATCAACCACTGTTGAAATAGACACGTTTAATATTAGGTCTATCTGTTGATATGATGAGTTTTATTGGAGAGAAGTAATCGATTGAAAGAATAAGATGTGCGTAGATTATACAAGTTCAGCGTACTAACAATCTTATCAATGTTGTCTATGAATCAGACTATTCTTGGATTGAATCCAACACAAAACAGATGAGTCGATCTTTTCCACGAACATAGAGACGACCATCAACTAATACAGGTGCTGCCCATGCAGGATAGTTAATTAGCTGCCTTCCATTTTTGTCAGTTGGTACAGAGTCAGATATAACACCAGGATTATCTGGAGTGCATTTCAAAAGCATCAAACGTCCATACTCACCGAGATAGATGAAGTAGTCATTTACCCAAAGTAATGATGCGCGTTCGTTTACACGACTACGCCACATGATTTTTCCAGTTTTGAGTTCTACACATCGGAATTCTGCCCCACCAGAATGTCTGCCGCTACATCCATATAAATAACCTTCATGGTGAATTGGTGTATGCCAATGCATCTCCATTGCTCTGTTTCGTGAGTTTGGTCTATCCTTCCAAACAACTTTGTATCCACCTGGTTGTACTTGAAGGACGGAGCTACCAATGCCATAAGACTCACTGATAAAAACATGGTCATCAGCAATGACTGGAGATGATGCGTTAACGGATTCAACTTGGTTATCTCGCCATGGATAGTGGAAGTCAATCTTCCCAGATTTCGGTTCAAACCCAATCAGTCCACCACGCATGAACGCAAATCCCCACCGTCTTCCGTTGATATTAGCAAAGATAGGACTTGCGTAACTTGTCAATTCATCTGCGATCTGGTAAATCACTTCACTTGTGAACTTGTTGAAAGCAACGATTCCACTTCCATTTGGTTTAGGATTACCTTTTGATTCCCATATATCCTTTGGAGTACCTGGCGGTGAACCACCGATCTGGACAATGAGTAAATCACCTTCAACTGCAGGGGCAGAAGCAACACCGAAAAAGTTGTCTACAACATTGAACTTCTGGACGGTATTAACTTTCCAGATTGGTTTGCCGTTTTTCGCATTGACACAGTGCAGCATCCCTTCCGCACCGAATATATAGACGCGATTGTCGTCAACAATGGGACAGCTCCGCGGTCCGTTATTGTATCCATACATATCCTGATAATCCGTCGGATATTCAAATCGCCAGAGTTCGTTTCCAGTATGACTTTCTAAGCAGGATAAACGTGCCATATCTCCGTGCCGAGCGAATATGTAGACTTTACCATTCGCTACAGTAGGTGAACCGTAACTCGTGCCAATTTCTTTTGTCCACAGTACTGGTGGACCTGTTTTGCCCCAAGGTGTGATATTGATCTTTTCTTGGGATTTGCCATTCTGTTCTGGACCGAGGAATCCTTGCCAATCCAAAGCCGGCACTTCAGAATGCAATATAAACAATAATATGATTGAATGAATTATGTATAGAATTAGAGTTCTCATAATACCTTTTCTCAATGCTCCTCTATGTTATCATTATACCATTTTTCATAGGTATTAACGAGGAATTTCTAGATCTATGTCAACTATAGAAACTTGACAACAATATGATAATTCTACATAATCTAAGAACTGAAATTCTTCTAATGATTATAGGCACTTTGAAATGGGAGTATCTCATTATGGATTTTTCATCAATTCCATGGCAAATGATATTGTTGTGTGGTCTTTCGCTCTGCGTTGGGTGGGGTATTCGCGGTAACTTTGGCCATGAATATGGTGCTGCCATACCCGGTGCACTTGCTGCGATGGCAATCGTCCTTTTGTCAGGACGCGCAGATTGGTTTAGATATATCCACTTTTTTGCGTTGTTCGGGGCAATTGGATGGTCATTTGGTGGAAGTATGTCTTATATGATGGTAGTCGGTTTCACACATTCGTCCCATACACCTACGGTGTTTTATGGATTTGCTAATCTGTTTGTCATAGGTTTCCTGTGGGCTGCACTTGGTGGCGCGGGAACAGCATTACCTGCATTTCTCATAGATTCTGCCCAGGATCAATCCAGTTCTTTATTACCTCTATTATTTGTTCCGATGTGTGTGGTTTTTGTCGGATGGTCGCTTCAAGCAGTTGTGGTGGATCTTATCTTTGCACCGAAACGGATGCAACGGCATGAGAGTCCACTCTATTGGTATGACTCAGATTGGTTAGCCGCGCTTGTTGCCATCGTTGCCACGTTATTGATTATCATCATTCGCGGGAAAATAGATATGGGTACATCGCTAATCCTCTATTTAGGTATCGGATGGTTTGTTGGATTTCTGCTATTGGTGAATGTGTTTAAATTGCGGATGACACCTCCGCGTGGCGATAATTGGGCAGGATGTGTTGGTATAGTTGCGGGTATGTTAGCATATTGCTGGCACTATAATCTGGATGGTCTGGCATTTGTAACATTGATGTCTGGTTTCGCGGGTGGTGTTGCATTTTCCTTCGGGCAACTACTGAAACTTATCGGTCTCAAGACAGGACTTCAGACAAACTGGCACAGTGTCATGGAGCAATTACAAGGTCTCCTATTTGGAATAGGAATTGCAATTACATTCGGATTGATAATCAATCGGACACCACTATTAGAAACTGAACCAACTTTTCCACGTTGGATTGAAATGTTTGCCGTATTCTGTATCCTGATTGCATTGACATATCTGAATTATCGCAAGGCAGGACAAACTTGGGTGGATTCCATAGATTCATTGCCTGAACGAATGTTCGGCCTACCTGTCATCGGTTGGTTTCGTCATTCCCGTGGCTGGATAGGTTGGTTTGAGATATTCTATATCGCGCTATCTATCATGTTAATTACACTGTTGGCAGTCAATCTACGCGATCCGATTCCGTTTATATCATCAGAATGGATGGGAAAGGGACAACTGTTATATCTTGTATTTTTGTGGTGGGTTGTAGTTATCAACTTTGAACGTGCATTAGTCAACTTTAGTCCGGGTAGAATGATTACTGAAGGTGTAATTACTCTGAATGCTGTTATTTGTACAATCGTTGTGGCAATTGGGGCGAATGTAGTACCAGAACAGACTGGAAACGTGTTCTCTTTCTCTGACTGGATTATGTCAGTATCCATTTGGGGAATAGTAGTGATGTTTGGTACGACGTTTGCTTTCTGGGGAATTAAGCACTTGCTCTATGGAAAACAGCACGCGCCTGGTGCATCACTACATATCCGTTTTGGTGAGGAATCAAACGCACCTAAAGAGAAACCGAAAACAGGTGAACCACATCCTTAGTATTTACAGACATTGTGTAGTGTCAACCTTCGATTTCTACTGCAGAACCACTTTCCGCTGATGCATATATTGCATCCGTAATTTGTTGAACGACAATAGCCTGTTCCAAACCAGTTATGGGTTGTCGGTTCTGTCTGATTGCTGCAGCAAAGTCTGCCAATGGATCTGTGTAATGTGGTCCTTCAGTGTCATCTGAGTTCGCAAGGGGATTGGTAGAAACTCCTTCTTCTCTTGTTGTTTGACTATGCTGAACCTTCTCTGGATTGCCATCTCCCATATTCAGTTTCAATGCACCTTCAGAACCGATTATTTCCCAGTCGGACTGTGATGTCGCTGCCATAAATTCACCGCGTTCAAGTGTAATTGCTGTGCCATCTTCACAACGGACTAAAGCTAAATAGTGTGTCTCTGCATCTGAACCCGGCGCGATATGCGATTCAAAGACCGGTGGAACAGTCCACGTTTGTGCGAATACTGTTTTCGGTTTGAGTTGCCATCCGGTAATTCCAAGCAGGAAATCTATATCGTAACAACCCCAATTGACAAGGATACCACCCCCGTTTAGGGATTTCGTTAAACGCCAGTCTGGACGGGGTGAATCGGGCTGTTTTCCACATCCTATTTTTGCGCGACAGTGTACTGTGCGGAGTTCACCTAACCCGCCTGATGTGATTAATTCCGTTGCAAGACGTGCTGCTTTGTTGAATCGGTTACGTGACGAACAACATCCTGAAACTAAATCACCACGTGCAGCGATAAGTTGATTGACTTCCTCTACATTCATTGCTATTGGCTTTTCAATCAGAACATGTATTCCTCTTTCAAAAGCACGTAGTGCAACTTCAGTTCGGAATTGTGTCGGAAAAGCGAGTACGACTGCTTCAACGTTTTCATCGTCAAGTAAATCAACATCATTTGTATACATTCTTGGTGGATTAAATCGTTCTGCAGCGCGTTCTCTGTAAGATTCTACCATATCCGCAGCAGCAACTAACTCAATATGTTCTGTTTCCGTTGCAATACTGAGATGTCTACTACCGATGACACCACAACCGATGACACCTAATTTTACTGGGTTCATACTTTCTCCATTCTGTATATAGTTGTTTCAATAAGATCTTTGTTTTACCAGCGCGCTTAGAAAGCGCGCCTACGAATGCAAGCTAATGATTAAGAGATAGTTTTTTGCACAACTCGTCTCAATAAGAGCTTTGTTTTACCAGCGCGCTTGTACAGCGCGCCTACGAATGTAAGGTGTGCTAGGCATTGATTGCCTAAATTTCCAACGCGCTTACAATTTGTGCGTAAGTTTTGAATATTGCTATAGTTTTGATTGGCTTTAGATGTAACCTGTTGACCCATCTGGACGGATTGGACTGGTTCTTTGCCAATGTGCATATTCGTTGTCTGTTACTGCATCCTCGTTTATTTCAACACCAAGTCCAGGACGATCACGTAATTCTAAATAACCGTCCTTTGGCATATACGGTTCGTCAACCCAAGAATTCCAAGCACTATCTGTAGGTAAGAGATATTCAAGTATTTTGAAGTTTGGTGTTGCAGCAGCGAAGTGAACATTCACTGCTGTTGCCAGAGGACCCATTGGGTTGTGCGGAGCAATGCTAACATAATGTGCTTCTGCAATCGCGGCTATCTTGCGCATTTCTAACAACCCTCCACAGACACAAATATCAGGTTGAATGATGTCCGCTCCTTGTGCAGCGATTATATCAAGGAACTCAAACCGGGTATATAAGGATTCTCCTGTTGCCAACGGCACTTGCATCTGTGAACGAAGGCGCGACCATGCTGGAATATGCTCAGGACGTAAGGGTTCTTCATAGAAATATGGGTCATAAGGAGCAAGTGCATTTGCCAATTGAAGTGCACGAATAGGTTCAAATATTTTAGCATGTGGGTCAAACGCGAACTCCCAATCATCGGGTGTATTCAATCTTATTTGTTCAAAATATGTAGCAGCTGCATCACAGACTCTTCCCCACCGATCAGCATCAGGATTTAGTTGATATGGACTTGTCTTGAATGCAGTGAATCCCCAATCTTCATTGAGTTTACGTGCTTGATCGGCGGCTTCAATACCATCTCTTCCACCAATACCCCGATATACTCGGATACGGTCACGTGCATGTCCACCGAGAAGCATATAGACTGGTAAACCGGCAGCTTTCCCACTGATGTCCCAAAGCGCATGATCAATCGCAGAGATGACAGCTAAACCTGCACCACCGGGAGGAAATCTGAACTGTTGATGGAGTTTTAGCATGATATATTCTATTCGTCGTGGATCATCTCCTTGAATCATTTCAAAGATATAGTTTGCAATGGGTTCAACAGAGAGATCTGGTCCGGTAGAATAGGCTTCACCCCAACCATATATTCCCTCATCAGTTTCTACTTTGATGAGTCCCCTTGAACGGTTTCCGAAGTTTGCTATGAAGGTTTTGATTGCAGTAATTTTCATGATTATATACCTTAAGTCATTAGAAGGCATTATTACAACAATGATTTATGATGTCAAGGATAATTGTATAGTTGCATATTTTGTGTTTTTTTGGTGGGAAGAATCGTGTATATTTCGGGGATATTGCGTTTTGTGATTATTTACCCGGAACGGATGAGGCTGTCGGAGAGTGGTAGTAATGAGACTTTGTGGAGTGGGAGGTGTAGTTGGATATTCTTGGAATAGAGAAACAGGTGTGGTTTGACAATACCGGTTTTACATTGTTCCACGTGTTATTGACATAATGAGTTTTATGTGTCTGTCCGCGACACATGATGTCTGAGATTGACTAATTGTATATAGGAAAAACCGTAATTAATTGCACACTACGGTAGGTTAGGTTTCCTAATCAAACCGGTGTTTGTTCAGCCTCATAGATACGGTTAGGAAACCACACCTACCAGAAGTGTGCATATATTTTATGGTATTTTATTCATTAGGTAACAATTCAACATAAACATTCTTATCTATTTTCCACATTGCACCTGTGGCTGGATCAATCAATAGTCCAATCGGGCCACCAAAAATTAAATTACCAAAATACCAGCCATCAATCTTACCATTAACATTTGTTACTGCGGGTTGATAACCTTCCTTCTCGAACTTAACGACATATTTTGCACTTATGAAGAATCCATTACCAGATTTTAGATTTACGACAGCTGGCGTTTTGCCACTAGCAATTATTTGTCCTTCACTGTCGAGAATCCTAAACATAACTTCACTTGGCTTTGAAGACACAGTAACTGGATACTCGGATTTGCTTACTATTGATGCACAACCGGTAAGAAATAACAGAGTAACGAGACTTAGAGTTACAATGATTTTATCTAACATATTCACCTCTATAATGTATGAATTGGGTTTCGATTAGAATCGTTTGATGATATTCTTTTCTAATATGACTTATACGTTTATCTAGATGATAGGGACGTTAGTCTTATTAGATTGTAACATATAAAGACATATATGTCCAATAAAATATGATTAAATATTACTATGATAAAATATTACTATGATAAAATATGTTAATTGAATGATGTTTGTCGGGGTTACAAACCCTCCAACAAGGAATATGCGGCAACTTGGGTTAAAATATCCATGAGATACGATCTAAAATATAGTTGTGTAAACAGAATGCAAAGCTGCCAAGCGTTGGTGTTTTTTTGATTTTATATTTTCATTATGGAACTTACTCCGACTGTCGCAGAACGAAGCGTGACTGCTGTGGAGGTATGCAATCTCCCATTGTATCGTATTACAATGTAGCGATATCAATACCAAATAGAAACCTTAATTTGATCTTTAAAATATCTGCTTGACATTCACACACTGTTTTGTTAACATTGAAAAAATCAATTCTTACATATATCATCTTATCAATGTTAACCGGTGAATTATTTGAGGAGAAAACATGGCACACACATATAAGACCGTTTTAATTGGATGTGGACGGATGGGGGCAACGATAGATGATGAGGTTGCAAACCGTCCGGATAGTTTCATTTGGCAACCTTTCTCACATGCAGCGGCTGCTGTTGCTTGTGAAAGAACTCATCTTATTGCCGTTTCCGATGTTTTTGAAGAGAAGGCAGAAGCAATACGTAAACGTTATGGAGCAGAACGCGCCTATACAAATTATCAAGAGATGATTGAGAAGGAGAAACCTGACATCGTTTGTATTGCTACTCGTCCTGGACCACATGTTGATATTACAGTCTTCGCAGCAGAAAATGGTGTCAAGGGGATATATTGTGAAAAACCGCTTTGCTGTTCTATGGAAGAAGCAGATATCATAGTGGATGTTGTTGAAAAGCATGGGGTTAAGTTTAACTATGGAACACAACGACGTTACATGCCTATTTATCGCAAAGTGCGTGAACTCGTTGAGGCAGGTGAAATCGGAGATATCCAGTGTACTATCGCACAATATGGTGCAGGCTCAGCACTCTGGGGATTGACACATGCTGCTGACATGCTTTTGTTTTTGGCTAAAGATCCAGAAGTTGACTTTGTTCAAGGCACCATTTCTTGTAAAGACTCGGATTGGGATGGGAACCGCTTGAATGTTGATCCTGGAATACAATGTGGGTATATACGTTATTCAAATGGAGTTCACGGATATAATACTGCTGGTACTGGTCCTGAATATGAAGTCTGTGGCACAGGTGGAAAAATCCGAATCCAAAATAACAGTAGAGAAATCCAGTTCCGTAAGAAGCAGGGTACATTCTATGAAGAAGTTCCGTTTCCTGATGTATCTCGTGCGACTGGAACCGTAATGGGTATCACTGACATTGCGGAGGCACTTGATGAAGACAGAGAAACAAAGGGACCTGCGCATCTTGCCCGTCGCAGTCAAGAAACGTTGATGGGTATGATTGAATCAAGTCGTTTGGGTGGTCAACGGGTTACACTTCCTATGGAAAATCGTTCGCTGTATGTTACAAGAGATAACTGGTAGGATCTGTCCAGATAATTCTGAACATCACATTGTCAGAATAGCGAGAAAATGACAATATTATCAATTCTGTTGTCAAAAACAGGTAAAAATGATAATATAGATTTCGGAATTGTCAAAAACAGGCAAAAATGACAATATCATTTTACTGGTTATCAAATATTGATGAATAAATTTACAGCTGGAAATTACAGAGAACAACAAGAATATAGGAGTTTCACACCCTCATTTGTTAATCGTCAAATTGGATGGGTAAATCCAGAGATTGATGTATTAATAGAACAGTGTGCAAAACTGTTAGGTGAGTTAAATGCCTATACAGCAATTCGTCAAGATGTAGATTTTTTCATTCCAATGAACATTGCAAAAGAAGCAACTTACTCCAATCAAATTGAAGGAACTAAAACTGAACTTGATGAAACTTTATTACAAGCTGCAGAGATTAATCCTGAGAGACGTGACGATTGGCAAGAAGTCCAAAATTATATTGATTCAATGAACTATGCAATTTCCAGGTTACCTAAACTACCATTGTCAGTACGACTTTTAAAGGAAACACATAAGATATTGATGTCAGGTGTGCGTGGTAAACATAAAGCACCAGGAGAAATTCGGAGAAGTCAAAATTGGATCGGTGGATCTTCGCTTTCTGATGCAATTTTTGTTCCACCTTCACCTGAAGAAGTTCCAGACCTTTTAAGCGATTTGGAAAAATTCTGGCATAACAAATCGTTACAACTACCGGATCTCATTAAAATAGCAATTAGTCATTATCAATTTGAAACTATTCACCCTTTTTTGGATGGAAATGGTAGATGTGGAAGGTTATTGATTGTGTTGCAGCTTATTGATGCAAACATCTTGAGTAAACCTAACATTTATATGTCAACATTTTTTGAGAAATATAGAAATACATACTATAATTCTCTAACTAAAGTTCGGACAGACAATGACCTGGAACAGTGGATAATATTCTTCTTAAATGTATTGGTAGAGAGTGCACAACATGGAATAGAGACCTACAAATCTATTTTCATCCTTCGTGAGGAATATGAGAAAAAGATCTTAACTCTTGGTGCTCGTACGAAAAATGCACAGAAGTTACTTCAACAGATGTATATGACTCCAATACTAAGTGTAAGGTCCGTTGAAAAAGTATTGGAGATAAGTTTCTCAAGTGCGAATCGACTGCTTAAATCTCTGGCAGAAATGGGGATACTCACTCAAATCAGAGGACATTCTCAAGGTCGTCTGTTTGTTCTTGAAAAGTATCTTGACCTGTTTAGAAGTTAGCGAATTACATCAATTTAATGTGAATTATCGTTGCAGGAATATGTGATCGTGTTACTTTCCTGAATAGGCTGTGGTGAGATTATTTCTTGATCTGGATGTTCCTCTTTTCCTTGCCATATCCCACCAACCATGCTAAAATACACATAGCATGAATGACCAGAAATCACCCCAATATCATAGAGAGCTCTGTTCGCTATTAGGAACCCGTTTTAGCAGAGATAGTGATGTCAGGGAAGCGCACGCAAGTGATGCGTCATATCATCACGGTTCGCTTCCCGAGGCAGTTACCTTTCCACAAACGAATACGGAAGTCTCCGAAATAGTCAAAATTTGTAGTAAATACAACATGCCGATTATACCTTATGGAACTGGGACAGGTGTGGAAGGTGCAGTGGTTGCAACTGATGGCACAGTATGCATATCATTAAAAGAAATGAACCGTATTATCAAAGTGAATAAAGCGGATAGAGATGCAACTGTACAATCAGGTGTAACTCGTGGACAATTGAACGACCATCTTACTAATCTTGGAACAAAACTCCATTTTCCAGTTGACCCGGGTGCAGATGCCTCATTAGGTGGCATGGTTGCGACACGTGCATCGGGTACAAGTGCTGTCCAATATGGAACTATGTTGGAAAACACGCTTGGATTGACCGTGATTACCGCGGATGGAACAGTCATTCATACAGGTGGGAGAGCCCGTAAATCCGCTGCAGGATACGATCTTACCAGCCTGTTCATCGGTTCTGAAGGAACATTAGGTATTATTACGGAGATAACTGTCAAATTAACACTGTTACCTGAAGCAGTTGCAGCCGCTGTTTGTGCATTTCCAACTGTAGATGCAGCGGTCAACACCGTCTTCAAAGTAATGGATGCGGGTATTAGTATCGCTCGTATTGAACTCTTGGATGAACTTCAGATGGATGCAGTCAATAAGTATTCCAATTTGGATTATGAGGTTGCACCAACGCTTTTCTTTGAATTTCACGGATCTGAGAATACCGTAGCAGAAAGTTCCAAGATAGCAGGAGAGATTGCTTTAAAACATGGTAGTTCAGATTTCCGTTGGGCAATAGATGAAAATGAAAGGAAAAAACTTTGGCAAGCACGTTATAATTGTTACTATGCCGCACTGAATCTTCGTCCCAATTCTGTTGGATATGTCACTGATGTATGTGTGCCAATCTCTCATCTGGCTGAGTGTATCGCAAGAACTAAAACACTCCTTGCCAACACATATCTGCTTGCGACAATGCTTGGTCACGTTGGTGATGGGAACTTTCATGTTGTTTTTCCACTTGAAACTGGTAACAAAAAAGAATTGGAAGATGCACGGAAAATAAGCGAACAGATTGTAGATATCGCATTAGAAATGGAGGGAACAAGTACCGGTGAACACGGTATCGGTATTGGTAAACGGGGAGCTTTAGTCAAGGAACATGGTGATGCAGTTGAGGTAATGCGTGCTATCAAACATGCCTTGGACCCACAGAATATAATGAATCCCGGAAAAGTGTTCGTTTGATATTGGATAGATGCCTATCTCTAATCGTTGTTTCATGTAATAGAATATGCAAAGAAATTTTAAAGTACTCATTACAGATTACGCGTGGTCGTCCATTGAACCTGAGCGACAAATCCTTGCAGAAATCGGAACAGAACTCATCGTAGCGGAAACTGGTGATGAAGAAGAACTCATCACTTATGCACATAAGGTTGATGGTATTCTCACATGTTGGCAACCTGTTAGGGAACGCGTCATTGCTGCGGCAAGAAAGTGCAAAATAATAGCACGATACGGTATTGGATTGGATAACATTGATGTTGAATCGGCTATAGAGAATGGCATAATCGTAACCAATGTGCCTGCCTATTGTATTGATGAAGTCTCTGACCATGCAATTGCACTACTTCTTGCTTGTGCCAGAAACATACCGATATACAATACTGCTGTCAAGAATGGCATTTGGGATCAAAATATAGGTCATCAGATGTATCGTCTGCGCGGAAAAACAGTAGGTATCATAGGCTTTGGACGTATAACAAAAGCGTTAATACCGAAAGCACTTGCATTAGGATTGAAGGTTAATGTCTATTCTCCGCGGACATCTGCCGAAGTTATCAAAGAATACAAAGCAGATAAAGTTACGTTTGATGAACTTCTCAAAACATCTGATTTTGTCTCAATACATGCTCCGTTAACTGCAGAAACACAACACATGTTTAGTTACGACGAGTTTCGTTCAATGAAAAGTACAGCGTTTCTAATCAATGCAGCACGAGGTGGCATTGTAGATTCATCGGCACTCACCGAAGCACTCAAGAATGGTGAAATTGCTGGTGCTGGATTGGATGTATTGGAATCCGAACCACCAGATTTAGGTGAATCGCTTCTGCAACTTGATAATGTCATAATCACACCGCATGCTGCTTTCATATCAGAAGAATCAATTCATGATTTAGAGGTTACAGCTGCAACATGTGTGCTACAAGTCTTAACTGGTAAATTGCCAGATACAATTGTAAACCCTTCTGTATTAGAACGTCCAAATCTACGTGCGAAATCATTAATGAAGAGGTAACATTTTCACAGACATAAGATTACCAAGATAGTGAATGGAGAATATACATGCAACAACTTCCTGATGCATCAGGACATTTTGGACAGTTCGGTGGAAGATATGTCCCTGAAACCCTTATGCCAGCATTGTTAGAACTTGAAGAGGCTTATATAACTCTCAAAGATAACCACGATTTTCAAAAAGAATTTCAGTATTATCTGAGTGAATATGTAGGTCGTCCGAATCCGCTATATTATGCAGAACGATTAACACAATCACTTGGTGGAGCAAAGATTTATCTGAAAAGGGAAGACCTGAATCATACAGGTGCACACAAAATTAATAGTGCCATCGGACAAATCTTGCTGGCAAGATGGATGGGAAAGAAGCGGATTATCGCTGAAACTGGGGCAGGACAGCACGGTGTCGCTACTGCAACTGTTGCTGCAAAATTTGATATGGAATGTGAAGTCTTTATGGGTGAAGAGGATATAGAACGACAAGCACTCAATGTATTTCGCATGCAGTTGATGGGAACGAAGGTTGTTCCTGTGAATTCTGGTTCACGTACATTAAAAGATGCGATCAATGCATGTTTCAGAGATTGGGTTACCAATGTTCGTACTACATACATGCTATTAGGTTCAGTTGTTGGGGCTCATCCTTATCCGATGATTGTCAGAGACTTTCAAGCAGTTATTGGACAAGAAGCCAGAAGTCAGATTTTGGAACAGGAAGAGCAATTACCAGATTGTGTTGTCGCCTGTGTTGGTGGCGGTAGCAATTCGCTTGGTATGTTTTATCCATTCTATCAAGATGAAGCGGTTCGTCTAATCGGTGTTGAAGCAGCTGGTGAAAGTATCCATAGCGGACGGCATGCTGCGCCTCTAACTGCTGGCAGTGTCGGTGTGTTTCACGGAGCTAAATGTTACTTGTTGCAAGAAGATGATGGACAGATAACACCTGCACACTCCATCTCTGCTGGATTGGATTATCCAGGTGTAGGACCGGAACACAGTTATTATCGAGAAACAGGTAGAGCGGAATATGTTCCAATTTCGGATAAGGAAGCAGTAGAAGGTTTCCAATTACTATCTGAAACCGAAGGAATTATCCCCGCGTTAGAATCTGCACATGCCATTGCATATCTCCGAGAACTTGCGCCTCAACTTGGTGAAGAAAAGACTATTGTTGTGTGTCTATCTGGACGTGGTGATAAAGATGTTTATACAATTGCGAAGGAGTTGGGTATTACACTATAGCGATGATTTTCTCATAATTTATACTTAATTTACGTTCATTTGACCTCGCGATCCATTTTGGTTTGTCCGATACTACTTCGTTTGCTATAGACTTAACAACTTGCAACCGTTCAATGCTACTGCTATAATACCAACAATTCACCTACTATAGAGGTAATATGATGGTACGTGAAGTCTCAAACACAGTTTCGGATAATTCTATTCAACATAAGATCCGCAGAATGGTCCTCTTGTTAGCACACAAAGACGGACCACTCCGAAATTGGCGTTTTTTTCCAACAAAGTTGTTACTTCGAAAATTGGGGTCAGACTCCGCTGAGATTCGTGCTTATGCTGCGGAAGGTTTGGGAAATGTTGGGGATGTGTATGCTGTTGTTCCGCTCATTGAAGCATTGTCTGATGACAATGCAACCGTCAGACGTTTTGCAATATCTGCTCTCGGACACCTCCGTGATGCGCGTGCTATTGAAGGTCTTATTACTTTCCTAAATGATGAAGAACCCGATATGAGATGTGCTGCAGTCGTTGCACTCGGTGAATTAGGTCTCACCGAAGAACGTGCTGCGAACCCTCCTGTAGAAGTGATAAAAGCATTGATAAGCAGTGTCACTGATTCTGATAGAGCGGTATGTTCCGCTGCTGTTGTTGCATTAGGACGCATTGGGAACCCACAAGCGATTTCTGCCCTCAATACTTTGGCTGAAAATACAGAAAGCGAATGGATTCGTCGTTATATCAGTGAAGCATTGCATCAAATAGATGAACAGAATGAATAACGCTTTTCATAGATGCTAATCCGTTTTTTAGAATGTGTTACCCCGATTTCGTGAGTCTCAATCTATAGTAAAACTTACAATTAATGAAACAAATTGTCCCAATTGCATATTCATATAATGTCCGATGCGCAATGAATTGCGCGACTACAAACGCGTTTTTCTAAATGTAAAGTGTATTGTTAATTTCAGATTTTACTATAAATAATCGGAGTTAGAAACCCTTCCAACAAAACCTCTTAAATTAATTCGCTAATTCAAATACAATAGGCAGTTCAAGTTTTATACTGCTTCCAGATTGTTCATCGGGGAACGGCGGGTATGGTTCGGCATTTTGGACAGCAGCAAGTGCTGCATTGTCTAATACACGTGAACCAGACGAAGTTGATACCGTAGGGTTCATTATTGTGCCATTTCTAAGAAGTGTAAATCGAATGGTCGTTGATGAACCTTCATCTAAATTACGGACACTTGGCGGGAAACGTTGAAAATCTTTAATCCGATCACGCACCTTTCTTAGGAATTCTGAGAAGGATTGCTTCGTTTCTCCAAAGTCTGTGGCACTTAGTCCGAGATCCTCCGTTGTTCCAAAATCTACGGAAGCCAAACTTGTCCCCATATCCATTGTCATAGACAACCCAGTTGACTCAAACTTAGGCATTTCAAATTTAGGTACTGTGGAGACTATTTTGACTTGCCTTGATTTTTCTGACATTAATGTTGCAGCATTTAAGCTGGTTAGTTGCATAGTGTCATCAGTGGGTAAATCCGTAAAAGGCATCGTAAAATCAGCAGGACCTAAATTGACATTTGCGTTTGCGGTGACAACATTTCCCTTTGGCATGAGCAGTTTAACTGCTTTAGGTTTTGTTGTTTTTTGTGTCACCCGCGCAGCACTTGCGCGTTTTTTCTGTGGCGTTTGTTGATCAACCACGACACTCTGTATTTTATCTTCACTCATCTGCAAGACTGTCTTTTTTACAAACCAAACTGCAAGGACTACAAGTGCGGCAGCATGTAGACCGATTGCAAGACCAAATGCAAACTTCCGTGCTTTTGCTTTCCATTTTTTGGATGCTTGTCTATTCTCGCGTTGCGCATCAGCAACTGTGATATTGACTTCAGATGCTTTTTCAGATGACATCTTTTTGGCAACATTTGGTGCCTGTTTACCTGCGTCTGCAGCCATTTCTTTCTTCTTTCTAAGACGTTTTCTCTTATGTTTACCAGATGTATAATTCGAGAGTGCGTAACTCATTCAATATAGTCCTCCAAGATATGGTATTTGTATAAAAATATGACTAAATCTATATAATAATTCGGTATATGATAACCCAAGTTGCTACCTATTAGAACCTGATCAACTTCGTTCTCCTGAAGATATCCACTCTTCCGCTCCAGCGGAGCGATATGTTTATAGCACGTTTTGTTTCAGTCTTCCGCTCCGCTGGAGCGGTATGTGAAAGAACCCTGAACAAGCTAACTGAAAACCGAAGTTAACCGTCATCATAACTGAGCAATTTATAACGGTTATTCATCACAACAACAGAACCCAATATATCCAATTTCAGTTTTTTTCCTGAGATGTCCTTTAACGTCAAAACGGTTCCCCGTAGTAAATGGAAACCTCCATAAGATTCTTTCGGTCTTTCAAAACTTATACTTATAAAACTTAAGTTGAGATCACCGTAAGCCTGAATCCACCTTTTCATTCCGATGTTACATTTTTTATTGAGATTGTTCCATGCGAAATCAGAAGGAAAGTTATTTTTTGGAAAACCTGGATAAATCCAGGATACATACTCATCTCGTTGAACTCTCAACCTGTTTAATTGCTCAATGTCTTTGCGATTAAGAGCGTCAACGACTGCCAGACCTATCTGGTCTGGCGAGTCGAGACTATTCTCCCATGTTCGCCGCTCACACCCAATCAAACATAAGCTAAACAGAAGTACTGCAGTCGCAAAGTAAGATAGGTGGCAGCGAACTGAGAAGACGTTATACTTTTTAGTTTCTTTCACTCGTAGTCCAACCCTTTGTCCAATCACTGTCTGGGTCTACACCACCAATGAAGGCAACCTTGTCAAAGAATCCATCGGACGGTATATCGGGTGACATGGAAGATGCCCCAGAACCCGGTGTGAAATTTGGATTAGTCTTATTAAAGGCATCTGCAAGATTTGGGTCATTTTCCTTGTTACCGAGACCCGTTGCCCATGCTGCTTCATCAAATCCATCATCATCTTTTTCATCACCGAAGTTTCCGCCGCCGTTGGAGAAGAAGATGCTATTTTTAACGACCAAACCACCATCTTCAGCTTGTTTGTGCGAGGATTCATTATTGATATCCAGACCAACTTTATTAAATCCAACAACAATGAAATTTGTGTACATACCTGCTGCCCCTTCACGGATCAACATGCCGTTATCACTCTCTGGTCCACTAGGATCACCAACGAGTGTAACATTAGAAATAGTTGGCGCAGAGCGGGGTAATGCTTCGTTGTTTTTGCTGCTGTTGTCATTTTCAAACCCGTTATCTGCGTCGTCACCGTAGTGTTGTGCGACCCAGAATTGACCTTTACCTGTCCAACCGTCAGTCCAGTCAAACGAATCATCGCGTGCCCCTGTGACGAATGCATATTTTAGGTTGACTGTTCCGCCGAACATTTCAATACCATCATCTTGGTTCATGTGAACTTGGACATATTCAACGACAGTCCCAGAACCGACACCTTGGAATGCGATACCGTTCAGTTCGTTGTCAGGACTAAATTCAATACCAGCATATTCAATACGGACATAACGCAGCACGCCACTACTATCGGCAGGATTGTCTCCACCAAATGCTCCGGTGTCACCTTCACCGAAAGTTACGCCTTGGTTTGACGGTGCTCTACCGTTAATAATCAACCCTCCCCATTGTCCACGAGCGCGTGAACCAATGGCTGCATCACTTGTCATAACGATAGGTGCATCGGCAGTACCGTCTGCCATAAGTTTCCCACCTTGAGAGACGATGAGAGTTCCATTTGTAGCATTTTCACCAAAAATTGTAACACCAGGTTCAATTGTTAATATAGCACCATCTTCAATAAACACTGCATCACGTAATATGTAACCTTGTGATGTAGAAAGATTCCATATTGAACTACCTGTTTCACTCAAATGTTTGCGAAGTTCATGTTCATAGTATAACTTATTTATATCAGCAACCAAATCCTGTTCAGCAGATTTAGTAAGATCCTCGTTATTGAGTTTGTCTTGGACCTCTTCTATGAGTTCATTGAGTTCTTCATCACTTCTTGCAGTTAGTTTTCCCTGTAATACAATTAGATTTTGTTCGCTATCGTGCATTGTAATATTAGGGTTTTCTACAATACCTACAATAGTATCATCATCCTCACCACATCCGAGCAAAGTTATGGTCAATCCGATTGTGATAACGACCATTACCTGAAACAAACATCTAATTTTACCTTGTGTCCCATCGGATCTCAGGATCAACATTATATTTGACATTAGCTTTACTATGCTCCTTTTTTCTCTATTAAATCCCACTTACTGTGATGAGTGGTAATTATTATTGCGACCTAACAGACCTATCGATTATTTGGTCGCTGCAACAAGTTTCTAACACGTTTAATTTACTCGTAAATTGTTGCAAAAAACTAACGATCCTTTGACTTTTTATTAAGAATAATTTTTTCAATTAATGACATGTTGGCAGTATATTCTCTGACTAATTGTTGAGATACCTTTTCGTAAATTATCATATCTTCGGTGTCAAGACCCCAAGCTTTAGCACGGGGATGTAGACACCGCTAACACATTTATGAATCAATAAAACTTAACATTTTCGTGTGTTTGTAGTATACTATATTCAGCATTACAGTTGTGGATATGACCTCTCGCTTGAGAGTGCCACCGCACCATTTCATAGCAGTATGTAATGCGAAGGGTATGTAATGCGAACCTACAAATACAAGGGACAACAACATAAAAGAAATCGTCATTTGCAAAAAGACCTGCATATCATTGCCCATGTCCACAACCATTTTGTTGCGTTGTGGCAACGACATTACAGAATATATGGACAATGTGAGGGTTACAAGCGACCGAGTGTGTATCGGATGATCAAACATTTGACGAAACTGAAACGACTTGGTAAATACCAACATTGGTCTATTCCATATTCTTGGTGTCTGCAAGAGTGTATACAACGTATTGACAGAGGCTGGCAAAACTTTTTTGAAAGTAGAGCTAAGCGTCCGCCCAAATTTAGAAGTCGGCACAAATATAAATCTATGACTTTTGATGGGAGTCAAGTGAAAATAGAACCGGTTGCCAAGATAGGCGGATGTCCCGTTGCGAAAATCCGTATCAATAGAAGATGGTATCGCTTCTGGTATAGTCGACCTATTGAAGGAAAGATTAAACAGGTTACCATTAAGAAAGATGCAGTAGGCGATTGGTATATCACTATCACAACAGACGCTGAAGGACTTGAGCCTGCCTCTAAGACTGGTAAGACAGCAGGATTTGACTTTGGACTCAAGGATTTTCTCACCTGTTCCGATGGCACGAAATATCAATCTCCTGAATTCTATAAGTCTGCTGCTAAACAGATCAAACGTGCGAGTCGTGCGTTGTCTCAGAAGCAGAAAGGCAGTAATAACCGCCGCCGTGTGAGGAAACACTCGGCACGCGTTCACAGAAAAATCAATCGGCAAAGCGAAGACCATCACTGGAAACTTGCTCTTGAACTTGTTCGAAAGTTTGATGTCTGTTTCTTTGAAGACCTGAATCTTGAAGGCATGAAACGTCTTTGGGGGCGTAAAGTTTCTGACTATGCATTTGGCGACTTCATGCAGAAAATCAAGTGGCAAGCACAGAAAAGATGCAAACGCGTTGAAATAATTAACAGATGGACACCTACAAGCAAAGTCTGTCACGCCTGTGGGCAAATCCAAATGTTCTTTGATCTGAGTATTCGCAATTGGTATTGCCATAACTGTCAAATCCAACATGACCGTGATATAAATGCGGCACTTAATATTTACAAGGTAGGGGCATCTACCTTTGGAGTAGAGGGGATCAGACTTGCTTTGGCAAGCACCCCTTGTTGATACCACAATCGCTTGTGTGATTCTTCAAAAGAATCACCAGAGCTTTAGCTCGGTGAGTATGTCAAATGCTATAACTTATCCCGAATGAGAATGACCTTCCTACCCTATATTTAACAGATGTTGCCCCTCCCTGCTTAAATTCTACAGGACGGTCAAGTAGATTCTTTGCCGAAACACTAAATTTATATGTGTCAGCAACAGTGCGACTGAAACTCAAATCTAATTCACCTCGCGGTTGTTCATAAACATCTGGTGCTCCGTGGTTTCCTACATCAGAGAGTCTGCGTCCATAAATGTTATATGCTACCGAACTTGATATCCCCCAGTTTGACGATTCATAACCGATTGAAACATTCACAATATACGGACACTGTCCTTGTAAAGGTCGCTCAGAAGAGGTCTGGATACCAACATCCTCAGGAAGTTCAACTCTGGAGGAGATAAACGCAGCATTTGTGTTAATTGAAAAAGCACTCAGTTTCTTCGTGATGACACCTAAATTCTGACGTGCTTCAAGTTCTAACCCATAGTTGTGAGCACTCTCAGCATTTGCATAAGTAATGCGTACTTCAGCTTGCGGTTCAATGATCTGTTCAATAGGTTTATGAAACCTTTTGTAAAAAGCACTCACTGCTACAACACCGCCTCCTGTTGTAACAGGGAAAACTTCCCAACGGAAATCGTAGTTATCAATCAATGTCCGTTCAAGATTGGTATTTCCAAGTACTGTTCTGCCACCGACAAAATCTGTAAACTCAAAAGGTGCAAGTTCACGTAAGTCGGGACGGGTGACTGTCCGAGATGCGGCGAGTCGTAGATTCATTCTATCAGTTAAACGGTATGTGATGTTGAGCCCCGGAAGTCCATCAGATGTTTTCAAATTTGCTTGGTCTTTTTCCAAAATTACAGTAGAGAATGGGTCGAAAGCTGTAAGAACTTGGTCTGAATATTCCCATCGCAGGCCGGTCATCACCTGCCATTTTTTGCTGATAGGTATATCAAGCATCATGTATCCTGAATAGACACTATGGTCAGCCTCGTAGTTGTCAGATCGGCGTGTGGACTCACGTAACTCAAAGACACGTGGCATGATGTTGTCAGTTTGGAACAGGGTTTCCGGTGGTGCGGAAAGATCAACGGATGCATCCACGTTGTCTGATGGTAAGAACCTAAATCTTCTGACATCAAAGGCACGGGATCTATCACGCACAAGACCACCAAATTTGAAAAAGCCGGTTTTTCTTACAGGTAATGTCCAGTCAATTCGTCCGTTGTAATCATGATCTTCAAGGTTAAAAAAGAACCTACTTCCACTCTGTGAAGAATCTCGAAAAACGAATGTTCCATTACCGTTATCTTCATAGATAGTTTCACGTGTATCGGGTTCATTACGTGCCGCGCGTGAATATGTTAGTCTCCATTCCATAGAAAGGTCGGATTGATCGTCTCCCATTGTCGCTGCGTCCTCTATTGCTTCTTCAATAGTCTCATGTTCTTCTTCAACTGAACCGTTCTCCATTGCGGGTTCTCCGAAATTGAAAGCGTGTGTACCAGCCAATTGTCCTGAAAAAAGTTGACGTTCTACATACTGAAGTCTTGCACTTTGATATATTGTATTCCTATCGGCATTATCTCCTTCCCAAGTTCTCGTTTGGTCTTCTGCCGCGTGTGTTGTAAGTGTACGTAAGCTTAAGAGATGATCTGGTGAGAATCGTAGACTTGCACTTAGGACACTACCCCAATCTATTTCATTTCCGCTCTGTTCAATGTTGTAATCTGTTACTGGTGATAGTTTTTCATTTAGACCGATTCGGAAAGCTCTTCTCTCCTGTGTGCTATGACTATGACTATTCCCGTAGGAAATTACACCAAGATAACCGAATTCCTTACCGAATATGGTATTGCTATTTCCAAGACTAAATTTATATCCTTGATTTACTGGTACAGCCTTTCGTTCAGGTGACCACACGTTATCAAATGCGCGCCCGAATTCTTGTATTTCTTCATTTGTAAATCCGGTAGTGGTAAACCGTCCTTGTTCACGTATCGGTACATCGTCTGCCTTTTCTTCAATGATTTCTGGGAGTTTACGAGAACCATCATCAAACCCTAAAAAGTCTAAACTTCCACCCGGATATGTCAATCCATCAGTGCCAATTGCCTGTGTATTAAAGCCAGTTGATAAAGATAATGACAGGGTTAATGCTTCAGGGAAATCTTTTGTGAAAACTTGGACAGAACCGCCTGCAAACCCTCCCGGTTGGTCTGGAGAAAATGTCTTCACGGTTTGCAAACTTGCGAGCAGACTTGCAGGGAAAATATCCATAGGAACAACACGACGGTTCGGTTCTGGACTTGGAATCTCAACGTTGTTGAGTAGAGTATTACTATACCTTTCTCCTAATCCACGGACAAATACATACTTTCCACCAACAATACTGACACCTGTAACACGTCTGATAGCTTGAGCTGCAGAGGAATCTGGTAAACGACTGATCTCTTCAGTACTGATACTATCCTCAATGCGAGAACTCCGCATGCGTTTTTCAAGTAGACCTCGTTCACCAGATTGACTGAGTCTAACTTTCATTTTAATTGTGTCTAATTTCACAACCTGCGGTTCAAGAGTCACCTCTAAAGGTTCTGATAAGCCTTCAGCGTTGACATTTACATCATTAATTACAGCAGCGTTGTAAAACTGTGTGGAAACCTGAAGTGAATAAGTTCCAACTGGTAAATCTAATGAAAAAGCTCCTGTTTCATCAGTCTTTGCCTTTATATTTGTGTCTACAACCTTAATGGTCACATCTGCAAGTGGCGTGTCGGAATCACTATCAGTAACGACACCTATAATATTCACTGTCTCTTGTGCTTCTTCTGCATTTGCATACACTGTCAAGACAAGTGCCATACCAAACATTAATAACAAAAACCCGATGATAAGACCTTTCATTCTTCCTCTCTTTAGTTTGTTGACTATGATAAACCTTATTATTCTCAAAGCAACATTCAATGGTAGCAAAATTTTACCTTCAGAATGCAACAAAATTGTGTTATTTCTTTGGCAAATACAAGAAATTATTTTTGCTTGTTTTTGTTTTATAAATCTGTAATAATTAAAGATATAAATTGATAGAATTATACGGAAATGCAGAATTATGTTTGCAGAATTGTTGCGTAAAGGCACGCATCTATCAGGATTAATCATTCCAATACTTTATTTCTTTCTGGATAAACCTATCATGGTGATAGTTGGAGGAAGTTTATTTTGTATTGCAATTGTTGTAGAATTAGCAAAACGGCTTTTTCCGACTTTCAGTAACTACTTTTTTCGCTACCTTAAACCGCTCCTTCGTGTCCATGAACAGAAAGGTGCAATTACTGGCGCAACTTACTATCTCACAAGCATTTTCCTCTGTATTCTTATCTTTGACAAATCGATCGCAATAACTTGCATTCTTTTCATCACTCTTGGAGATACAGCAGCAGCACTCGTTGGCAAAAGATGGGGACGGACTAAACTCATTGGGAATAAAAGTTTAGAAGGCAGTGCAGCTTGTTTTGTCGTTTGTCTGCTCACTACTCTATTTTCGATTAACCCTATCGTAGGCATTACGGGTGCTTTTTTTGCAACTGTGACAGAACTACTGCCACTTCGGATTGACGATAACTTGACTGTTCCACTTATCTCAGGTGCAGTCATGCAGTTAATGGTTAGTAATCTTCCGTTGTAATATTGAATACTCTCATCATGATACGGTGATTTATTCGTATCAATCTACATTCTGACAAATTAACAACTCCTACCTAATTGCGGGTGTGTAAAGTTTTTGGCAAAATATTACAATATGCATTGTAGTGCGGGGTCTCCGTGCCCCGTCATTATTGGTAGATTGAAAGAAAGCGGGGCACGGAGACCCCGCACTACAATGGATGGTAATAAGTTAGTGACTAAAACTTTACACAACCCTAATTATAATTTCACTTGACAATTAGCATTATTTCAATTACCTTAAATAATATGCCCAAACAGAACTTAGATAGAATAAATAGCCCGGCAGAGAGTTTTCGCGCACTTGCTGTTGATGTGCCCAAGAATCTTGCAAATATCCGAGTAATTCTTTTTGAACCGCGTGAACCGGGGAATATCGGTTCTGTGGCAAGAGTTGTGAAGGGCATGGGATTGTCTGAACTTTTTCTGGTGAATCCAGTGCCGTTTCAGAATGAGGATATAGCATGGAAAATGGCACACGGGGCAAAGGATGTTCTGAAGAACTCTCACGTTGTTCCTGAATTGAAAGATGCTCTGGTTGGGATAAAATATCTTGTGGGAACAACGCATCGCCGTCGTGATCCCCGTTTGCCTCCACCTACCACTGCTCGGGAGGCTGCAGATACAATCGCCTCCATATCACAGGATCAATCTGTTGCCCTGCTATTCGGACGCGAGGATTTTGGTCTATCTACTGATCAGTTGAGTCTTTGTCAGTTGATTGCAAGTGTTCCGATGGCTACCAAAAACCCTTCTCTGAATTTGGCACAAGCTGCACAAATTTTCGCTTATGAAGTATTTATGGCGAGTTTAGAAGAACATTCCTCAGATGATATTGAGTATGCTGAAGTGAATGCATTGGAAGAATTTTATGAACGGGTTACGCGTTTGTTGGATAAGGTTGGGGTTACACCTTATAATCAGGATTGGGAAACCTATTTGAAATCATTGAGACGTGTTTTTTCACGAGCACCGCTTGAGGAACGAGACATTGCAACGCTTGATATGATATTCTCTACGACATATCGGCATATTGTACGGTTGGAGGATCAGATGGAAGATTCTGCTTGAAATATTGGACTAGGTCAGGTATCATAGGTGTTAGTGGATTGGAATATTCTCATAACCATAGAGAAAATTTAACTGAAGGAAAATTATAGATGAAAGAACAACAGAACAATGAAAATCGGGAAATTAGCGGAGAAGCAAAAAAGATCAGCGAATTACTGCATAGAAAATATACACTTGATTACTATCAACGCGGGTATAGGTGGCAGACTAATCAGGTGACTGATCTAATAGATGATCTTACAAACAAATTTTCAGATAACTATCAGTCAGGAGATGCACGGTCTCAGGTAGAGAACTATACACACTATTTCCTTGGATCTATTATCATAAGCAGAACAAGGGGCAAAAGGTTTATAGTGGATGGTCAACAGAGACTTACTACATTAACTTTACTTCTTATAAAACTCCGTCAGATGCTTGAAGATGAAAATCAACGTGGTCAATTAGCAACCCTCATTTTCTCTGAAATATATGGACAAAGGTCATTCAACTTGGATATAGATGAGCGAGAATCTATCATGAACGCTCTCTATTCAGAAGAGTCTCTTGACCGCTTCGTTTCAATTGATCAATCTGAATCAATTCGGAATATTGCAGCGCGCTACAACGACATTGAAAATCATTTTGAACTAGAAATTGAGCAACTTCCATATTTTGTTGATTGGTTACTACAAAACGTCTACATGGTACAAATAACTGCTTATGACGACGGGGATGCTTACACTATATTTGAGACAATGAATGACAGAGGATTATCTCTTACTCCTGCAGAAATGCTTAAAGGTTATCTTCTTTCAAAGTTTGATGACACTATACAAAGAAACTCTGCAAACAATGCATGGAAAAACCGTGTTCAAATCCTTAAAGATATAGGCAAAGATGAGGATGCAAATGCTATTAAAGCTTGGCTACGTAGTAAATATGCTGAAGAAATCCGAGAACGCACAAAAGGAGCATCACCACGTGATTTTGAATTAATAGGCACACAATTCCATCGATGGGTTCGCACAAATGAAGAACGTCTGGGACTAAATTCAGATAATGGCTTGGGACATTTTGTTGAAAAAGACTTTGTTTTCTACACATGTAATTATGAAAAGTTAGTAAGAGCATCCAAAGAGTTAATAACTGGTCTTGAATGTGTATATTACAATGCGCAAAACGGTTTTGCCCTCCAATACCCAGTTCTATTATCCCCATTACTTATAACTGACTCAGATGAACAGATTTCCAAGAAACTAAAGATTGTATCAAGATTTCTTGATATCTTGATACATCGTCGAATATGGAATTTCAGAGCTATATCTCATTCTACTATGTTTTATGCTATGTTCCTATTAATGCGCGAAATTCGAGGCAAAAGTTCTGCCGAACTAATTGAAATTTTGCAAATGAGACTCACCGAAGATAGTGAAAGTTTTTCAAATGAAAATAGGTTTCGTATGCATGGGACTAACCGTAAGAAAGTTCACCAGATTCTTGCCCGAATTACTGACTTCATAGAGATTAAATCTGAAAATGCGAACGCTTCGAATTATGCTAGTTACTGTCAGCAGGGAACATCTGGTTATGAAATTGAACATATCTGGGCGGATCATCCGGAGCGTCATCAAAATGATTTCAATCATGAACATGATTTTCAGGAATATCGCAATTTCATTGGTGGTTTACTACTTCTGCCAAAACTAGTGAATGCTAGTATTAATGATAAACCGTATTGCGATAAACTTATGACTTACGCAGGTCAAAATCTTCTCGCGAAGAGTCTTCATGAATCTGCCTACGAACATAATCCCGGTTTTCGACAATTCCGTGAAAGTAGCGAATTACCATTTCATGCATATTCAGAATTCAATAAAGAAGAACTTGATATGAGGCAGAAACTTTATCAACTACTTGCTGAACAAATCTGGAATCCTGATCGTTTGTTAGAGGATAATTCAGCAAGTTAAGACCGAAGATTATTCAAAATGCGACACATAAAACCCATAGTTTGGCTCATCTTTATTCTATCAGGTGCAAGTGCACTCATCTATGAAGTAATATGGATGCGGCAGTTGACACTTGTCTTCGGTAGCACCGTATTTGCCACAAGCACCGTGCTAACTGCATTTATGGCAGGACTCGCACTCGGCAGCTACTACTTCGGTAGAAAGATCGATGAGAGCAACATGTCTCCTCTCAAACTCTATGCCATCCTTGAAGCAGGTATCGGTGGATTTTGTATTCTTTGGCCACTTCTTCTCACCTTACTGACCGGTCTATATGTGTTGATATTTCGAAACATAACATCTGAATTTTATTCTCTTTCAATTATCCGTTTTATTTTAACCTTTGGAATATTGCTAATTCCTTCCACCTTGATGGGTGGGACTTTGCCGGTATTGACACGGTTTTTTGTCAAAAGATTAGAACAGCTCGGTACGAATATTGGCATTTTGTATGCATTGAATACCTTTGGTGCGGTTGTAGGCACTGTCACAGCTGGATTTATTCTGATAGAAGCGGTAGGAGTTACTTGGTCACTCCGCGTTGCAATCATCATTAATATCGTTGTTGCATTAGTTGCATTGATATTGGCAAAACAAGCACATGATATTGAAGTTGATGAAAGTGATCAATCGGAAGTAGAGGGGATAACTGAAACCGATGAACAAGAGATGCAGCCGCAAGAGATTACATCTTCGGAAGTTGGTGGATATGAACGAAGGTTAGTTTTACTGGCAATAGGAATATCCGGTTTCTGTGCATTAGCGTATGAGGTGTTGTGGACTCGTATTCTCGTCTTTTTTCTGGGAAGCACGACCTATGCGTTTGCTACGATGCTCGCTGCTTTTCTGTTCGGTATCGCGCTCGGTAGTATGATATTAGCACGGTGGGTGGATCGAATCAAACAGCCTGTAATTACCTTCGGAATTGTGCAACTTGGGATCGGTCTGTTTGCACTGGTACTCATGCCAGCATTTGAGCAGTTATACGGGTTGACTTATGCATTGCAGTCTACATTTGGGGGAAGTAGGTTTTGGGCATTTTTCTCCTGCTTCCTTGTGATGTGTTTGCCAACGTTTCTGATGGGAGCAAGTTTTCCATTGGTCACGAAGATCTATACCGGTGATGCACAAAAACTTGGAAGGAGTATTGGTAACGTATATGCTATCAATACTGTTGGAAGTATTTTAGGTGCATTTTGTGCCGGTTTTATCCTCATCCCACTCTTGAACATTCGACCAAGTATTGTACTGATAGTGGTGTTAAACACATGTGTCGGTAGTCATCTTGTTATGAAAGGATGGCGCGCAACCCAAGATTCCGATGGTGAACAGGTTAAATCAGGTGCAGGAATCAAGGGATTCTTTCAAGGACTTGGAATCGGTGTGCCGATTGTCACTGTAGGGTTAGCAGCAGTAATCTTATTCTCATTGAATCAACCGTTATTCCTAAAAAGCACTATATTCAAAACACAACGTCCGGGTGATACCGTCGTAGATTATGAAGAAGAAGTCGATGCAACGGTAACAACTTTGAAAGATCATGAAGGTGTATTTCGTTTATACGTAGACGCGAATCAAGCTGCAGACGCATCGCGCTGGGACTCTCCTTCGCATCGTGTCATCGCACATCTACCGTTACTTTTACATCCGAATCCGAGACGTGCACTTGTGGTTGGTTTTGGCATGGGACTCACCTCACATTCAATAACACAACACGGTGTGCAGGTTGATGCGATTGAATTATCAAAAGGTGTGATTAATGCCTCACAGAAATATTTCAAACACATTAATGAAAACATATTTGATAATCGCTTGTTTAACTATAAATTGAACGATGGACGCAATCATATCCTGATGACGAAAACCAAGTATGATATGATTTCAACGGGTATCATTCATCCACTTGTGAGTGCTGGTAGTTCCAATATATATACAGAAGATTTCTATAAATTGTGCAAAAGAATCTTAACTGAGGATGGTGTGATGTGTCAGTGGGTGCCGTTGCATCGGTTGCCTGAATCGCACTATAAAATGATCGTACGCACCTTTATTCATGTATTTCCTGAGACAACCTTATGGTATAAATATACTCCTGATTTTGTTATTCTCATAGGCACTAAAGATCCGCTTACTATTGATTACAATGACTTTATGAGACGTGCAATGATACCAAGTATCTATGACGGACTTGCAGCAGACGATTTGGATGGTATGTCGTTATTGGATTCATTTATGATGGGACCAAAGGCAGTTCTGAAATATGTGGGTGACGGTCCAATTCACACAGATGATCGTCCGAGGTTAGAGTTCTTTAAAGCTTCGGATCTAACGACATCGACCGCTGTTAACATTAAAGGTATGAAAGAACATCGGCAACGAATTACGCCACCATTTCTAACAAATTATGGAACTACACATACAGGAAGAAGGAGTGTTCAGGATAAAATTGATACTTACTTTAAAGCAACGCAACAGCTGATTCTCGGTCAGATTGATTATGCAGAAGCGCAAACGGAACTTTCCAAAGGCAGCGTGAACAACTTCAATGCCAAACTACAGAGCGCAAGTGCAATTATGCTACATGCATTGAGAATTAATCCTGAAGACCAGACGATTGGTTATAATTATGGCGTAGTTAGCGGGGTAATTCATGAAGATGATCGGGAACAATTTCGTGAGATTGAAAAGCAAGCACAACAAACATTGAAGCAAAATCCTGATGATATTCAGAGTCATATACAGTTAGGGGTTGTGTATCAGGGCAAGGCGAGTGAGAATGAAGGGAAAGGTGATATCGTAAATGCAAGAAAGGAACTTGTCAAGGCATCTGAGGAGTTTGAAAAAGCACTTCAACTTGACCCCAGCAGGGTAGAGGTATATTTTATGCTTGGTCCCATATATCAACGTCAACAGATGCATAAGGAAGCACTAAGAACATATAAACGTCTTGAACAGCAAGACTCCAATTTACCCGCACCGATTTTTGCAGCAATGGCTCAACTTCATTGGAGATTAGAAAATGTAGAAGAAGCAAAACGATATGCCCAAAAAGGGGTAGACACAGATAGAAATTCATGGCGTTCACATCATGTCCTCGGTAGGGTATATTATACTATGAACCAACAAGATAAACTGCGTGAACATTATTCCAATGCGTTGAAAATTATTGAAGCAGAGATAATTCTCTCCTCTGATCCAAGCAATTTATTGAGTTACAAAGAAGAAATACAAAACGAACTTGACCAGATACAAAAATAGGAGGAAAAAAGATCTATTATGTCCCAAGAACCTTCTCTAAAACGGACACATTATTGTGGTGATTTACGTCTTTCCGATGCAGGAACTACTGCACACCTTAACGGATGGGTGAGACGTCGTCGTGATCATGGCGGTGTAATTTTTATTGATTTGCGTGATAGAACAGGGATTACACAGGTTGTTTTTGATCCGCAGATTGATGAAAACGCACATGCAATTGCCGATTCTGTTCGCAGTGAATATGTCCTTAACGTCAGTGGTGTAGTCCGTGAACGTGCACCGGGTGAACTTCTATTCAAGGCAGATACAGCATTTCAAGTAGAACTCAGCGATGATAAGTCATTATCCTCTGAATTCAGAAATCTTTTTTCAGATTCAGACAGTAAATATACACTTTCTGACAAAATAAGTATTAGTGAACGCGAAAATGGCAAACATTGGCTTCTCACGGATGTAGAAAACAATCGCACTTATGACATTTTACAGGAAGAAGATGAATTGAATGTGTATCAAGGCACTGTAAATCCAGACTTAGATACGGGTGAGATAGAGGTTGCAGTTGATTCTCTAAGCATCCTAAATACTGCCAAAACTCCGCCATTTCCCGTGGAAGATGATATTGAGGTGGCAGAAGATATACGGATGCGTTATCGGTTTGTTGATTTGCGACGTCCTGTCATGCAGAAAACACTTGAAATGCGGCATAAAGCTGCACTCGCTGCCCGTAACTATATGAATGAGCAGGGATTCCTTGAAATAGAAACTCCTATACTTATGAACAGTACACCTGAAGGTGCACGCGATGTGCTTGTGCCGAGTAGATATAATCCGGGTAAATTCTATGCACTCCCACAATCTCCTCAGCAATTCAAACAGATCCTGATGATGAGCGGCGTTGATCGATATTTTCAGATTGCTCGCTGTTTTCGTGATGAGGACACACGAGCCGATAGACAACTTGAGTTTACACAACTGGATATTGAGATGTCTTTCGCAAGGGTAGATGATGTGTTAGAAGTCACTGAAGGTTTGATGAAACGTATATTTGAGGAAGCAGGTGGAATTCCAGTTGAAACTCCATTTCTTCGGCTACCCTATTACGAATCTATGGCACGATTTGGGAATGATAAACCCGATACACGTTTTGGTATGGAGTTGACAGACCTTTCTGAGGTTATGGAAGATTGCGATTTTCAGGTATTCACCAGAGCACTGTCTTCTGATGGACAGGTGAAAGGGATTGCTGTTCCCGGTGGTGCAGATTTTTCCCGTAAGGACATTGATGATTTGACTAAATTCGTTGGAACTTATCGTGCAAAAGGATTGGCATGGGTGAAGGTTACATCAGAGGGATTTTCTTCTGGGATTGTGAAGTTTTTTAAACCAGGGCAGCTTGAAACCGCACAGGAACGGATGGGAGCAAAAACAGGCGACATCATGTTTTTTGTTGCTGATCGTCCGAAAGTCGTTGCAGACGCTCTTGGAAATCTTCGGCTACATCTTGGTCGCAAACTTGAACTAATTGACGAAAGCAAATACAACTTCTTGTGGATTGTGGATTACCCACTGTTTGAGTGGAACGAAGAGGAAAATCGGTATGAACCTTTCCATCATCTATTTACTGGTGCAACGGAGGAGACCTTACCACTCTTAGATTCTGATCCAGGCAAGGTGCAGAGTCAACATTATGATTTGGTATGTAATGGTTCTGAAATCTGTAGTGGTAGTGTCAGAATACACAATTGGGATGTACAACAGAAAATATTTGATATTCTAAAGATCAAACCTGAAGAAGTTGAAAGCAGATTCGGGTACTTCATAGATGCTTTGGAATATGGAACACCTCCACATGCTGGAATCGCGCCTGGACTTGATAGGATGGTCATGTTAATGCGTAATGAAGAAAACATACGTGAAGTGATAGCATTTCCGAAATCTCAACAGGGATTATGTCTGCTAACGCATGCACCATCTAATGTTTCCGAAGAACAATTGGATGAATTGTCAATACGCGTGGACGTTGATACATAAGAAAGTATCAACACTTACGTTGATATATTATTTACTTCATCTATTTTGTAATTAAATCAGAATGGGGAGAAATCCTACTTAGGAAAGGAAATTAATAATGAATAATAATGGCAATTCTGAAAGCAATTTTGGTCTACTCATTGGTATAGTCATCGCTATTGTAGCCGGTGCAATTATCGGAGGGTTCTTTCCAGGGTTTGCTAAACATACGCATATATTGGGGGATATTTTCCTAACCTTACTGAAGATGGTTGTTGTACCCCTTGTGATATTCTCAATGGTCGTTGGGATTACGAACCTTGGTGATATTCGTAATCTCGGTTCTATCGGAGGACGCACCGTCCTTTATTATATGGCAACGACTGCCATTTCTGTGATTATAGGAATGATCCTTGTCAATATCATCATGCCAGGAAAAGGTATAAATTTATCAGAAGAAGGTGACAAATATCCGCAACTAACTTACACGTTGAGTGGTGAGAATAATCTTACTGTAACATTGCCAGAGGGTCAAATCAAAGAAGGTTATTCAAATAAGTTTATAATTACGCTTGTTGACCAAGAATTGGTTGGGGAAATCACAACAATTGAAGGTAATGAATTGACCGTAGCAAATTGGCAAGACCTATCGGGTGAGATTGACTACATCATAACAGAAACTGGTAACACTTTGATGATTGCCGAAAACCAATTTACCGATCTGAAAGTTGAGCAATCAGGGATAGGAGTTGATATTGCCTTACCCAAAGTTTCCACAGTAAAAGAGAAAGAAGATCGGACGATGGGACAAACCCTTTTGGAAGTTTTCTTAGGCAACTCAGAAACTGGAAAACAGGGCATGATACCATCAAACATCTTTATGGCAATGGCGAATATGGACATTCTGCCGCTTATCTTTTTCTCACTATTTATTGGTGGTGCATTATCTGTGATCGGTGACGTAGGGAAACCAGCAATCGCTATTTTTAATGCACTAAATGAAGCTGTGATGCAAATTGTAAACTGGATAATGATCATTGCACCTGTAGGTATCTTCGGATTAATTGCAGGCAGAATTGGTGAAGCAGGAGGTTTCGCTAAATTTTTACCTGAATTAGCTGCAGTTGGAAAGTACAGTATGACAGTCGTTATTGCACTTGGATTTCATGGTATTGTTGTGCTGCCGACATTACTATTCATTTTTGGTCGACGTAACCCAATTGGATACGCACAAGGCATGGGTACAGCATTACTCAATGCATTCTCTACTGCAAGTTCAAGTGCAACGTTACCTTTAACAATGGAAAATGTTGAAGAACAAAACGGTATCTCTAATCGAACAGCAAGTTTCGTGTTGCCGTTAGGGGCTACCATCAATATGGATGGTACAGCACTCTATGAGGCTGTTGCTGTTATGTTCATCGCACAAGTGTATGGCATAACAATGGGACCAGCAGAACAACTCATAATTGTGATGACTGCGACACTCGCGGCAATAGGTGCTGCAGGTATACCTGAAGCAGGCCTCGTTACGATGGTTATCGTCCTAAAGGCGGTTGATTTGCCAATTGAAGGTGTTGCTTTGATACTTTCAATTGATTGGCTTCTGGATAGATTCCGCACTACTGTCAACGTTTGGGGTGATAGCGTTGGTGCAGGTATCATCGAAACTTATGAATCTGGTGAAACTGCTGAAGTACAAGCGACATAATGAACTTTTTTCAATCATCTATTTCATGTGATAGTTTAATCTTCCTTGTTGGATGTATTTAAGAAATATAATATTTCAAAATGCATCCTCAAGGAAGATATTATCGTTACTTATAGTACAATGAACACCAAAGAAGAAACAACTCAACGACAATCTGGGATTTCTGGAGAGTCCGCGCTTGCCATAATCAGTGTTGCACTTGCTGCGTTCTGGATAGCATTTGCTTATTACCATGGTGGTAGCACTGATGGAAATGGTAATCGGATTCTCCTACTACATCCGCTTGTACCCATCGCGCTGATTGTGCTGCTTGTCCGAATCTACCGATATGTTGGAATAAAATTTGTTGTGCATCTTGAGATTATCATGATTGGTCTATGGATATTTGTCAGGATGCTTGGTGTATTCATGCCGTTTATTCTCGGTTTCGGATTTGCATATCTCTTTAGGTTTCTGTGGCGTGCACTTCCCTTTAAGAAATATTATCAGCGAGTCATCGCAACTTTACTGATAGTTATTGTTTGTACTAGTGTATTAATATTCACTGGAATAGCCGTTGGTAATCAATTGAACCAAATGGCGAAAGGTTTACAAAAATATTTTCATGAAACTCTAATTCCTTTCGTTGAGAGTGAAGAATTTGTTGATATCATGTATGATGAATCAGATGAAGAACCAATTCTCTTTCTTGCAACTAACCACGGAATCTACCTTCACGAAATTACGATAGATCCAGAAACGAAACTTGAGAAATTAGAAGATAGAAAGGGAATAACCAACGGTGAAATAATTGGAAAGAAAATTAAGGCAATATCCGTGAACAATGACTATATCTATGCTGGAACAGATTCTGGTGTTTATAGATGTGACAAAGATATTGTCAAGGTGGTAACAGGAAGGACAGATGAATTGAGTGAAACAACTGAAACAACTGAAACATCTCCTCGTCCTGGATTTATACGAAAAATATGGCACATGCTAATAGGAAAAAGAGAAGAATCAGCAGTTGCATTATCAAACAAATTAGTATGGAAAAAAATAGATACAGAATTTTTTGATACCCGTCCTGTCAAAGCCATCAACACTCCGTCTTGGAATTCAGATTTGATTTATGTAGGTACATCAAAAGGTTTATTCTATAGTGAAAATTCTGAGGAAAAGTGGATCGAAGATAAGTCAGCACCATTTAATAATCAGTCTATAATCCATATTACATCTATAGAGAAATATGAAAGTGAACGAGAAGACATACCAAAATCGCTACCACGCAAAGATATACCTATTTTTATTACTGTTGAGGGCATTGAACAACAAGGTAAATCAACTGTTGTATATAAAAAGGGAAAACCATCTGATGAATGGAAAAAAATTAGTTCTGAATTAGATGGTATACCATTAATTGATGTGATTGTAGCAACCGATGATCAGAAAATAGAACTCGTTGCTGGGACTGATAATGGGGTATGGAGATGGTCTGAAACTGGAACCTGGAAAGAAAGGCTAGATTCTGCGCGTTTACCTCTATCAATCACTTTATTGGCTACTCAAAGTCTGGATTATATGCAGGAAATAAGCATATTATACATTATCATTCCAACAAATCAGATACATGGAACAGGGTTATTGAAAAAGAGAGTGGTATAATAGCATACAGAGAATCTGAAATTGTGATGCAGTTTCAGGACTACATTACAGAGAAAATACCAGGATGGACAGCAAGTGGTGGTGCTTTTGTAAGGTGGATATCTGGATTAGCAGGATCGATTGCATTTCAGTTTGGTGGTTTCATTGCTACTCTCTTTTTAGCATTTATCGTGTTTGTCTATGCAAGTCAAGGATTTAACAAATACACTCGCGGTTTTATTAATTTAGTCCCAGAAAGACACCGAGAAACTGCAATGGCATATTTTAGGGAAATAGATAGGAATATGCACCAATTTCTCAAAGGGCAATTTACTGTTATTGTCATAATCTCAATATTGTCCTGTACCATATATCATATTATCGGTGTTCCGTTCGCATTGCTTGTTGGATTAATGGCTGGCCTCTGTAATGCCATACCGACCTTCGGTCCCTTTATTGGTGGCGGATTTGCATACAGTGCAATGTTAATGGGACTTGCAGCAGGTGAATTCGCAGACCCCATCAACTTCCTATTTCGATGTTTGTTAGTACTTGGTGGTATATTAGGAATTCAGACAATTGACAACTCACTCATTTCACCAAATGTTATGAGTAATGCAGTTGATATCGACCCATTGCTAATTATGTTTTCAGTTATCGTTGGAGCTTCTATTCTCGGTTTCTGGGGTGTGTTGCTTGCTATTCCAATAATCGTTGTTATCAAATCAATCCTTACAGTATCAAAGGCTGCAGCTAATGGGGGTGACCCACTGCCTACACAGGAGCAATCTTAATGTCAAATCAACTCCCAATTGTCGCAATTGTAGGAAGACCCAACGTTGGAAAATCCTCACTGTTCAATCGGATTACTGCAGACGCACGACCAAGTTCTGAACATCGTAAGCAATTTGCTGTCGTCAACGATACACCAGGTGTAACGCGGGATCGCAACTACGCAGAAGTTAAATGGCAGGACACACAATTTAAAATAGTGGATACTGGCGGTATGGATGTTGATCATGATGACCCATTGATTGATAACGTGCAAGTTCAGGTTGACCAAGCATTATCAGAGGCAGCACTCGTCCTATTTGTCGTTGATGTTCGTGATGGAATAATGCCCCATGATAGCATTGTAGCTGGAAAACTACGTTCATCAGGAAAACCGATTCTCCTCGTTGGAAATAAAGCGGATAGTGTCCGTCTTGGAATGGATACTGCAGAATTTTATTCACTCGGATTGGATGAACCGGTTTTGACCTCCTGCGTTCAGAATCTCGGTATACATCAACTCCTTGATCAAGTTGTAGAAGTATTACCTGAAAATGCTGATACATCGGATGATTCCTCTGATCCAATCAAAATCTCAATCGTTGGTCGTCCAAACGTTGGTAAGTCCTCTCTCCTCAATTCGCTACTCGGTGAAGAACGCATGATTGTTGACAACCGACCCGGTACGACACGAGACGCTGTCAATATCAGATTTGTTTATGACAACATCCCTTTTGAACTTGTTGACACAGCAGGTATGCGACGCAAATCGTCAATTAAAGAGGACTTGGAATCTGCGACTGTGAAAAGCGCAATTAACAGCATCAGACAGAGTGACATTGCAGCATTGGTCTTAGACGTTACACAAGAGTTAGCACAACAAGACAAGACAATTGCGAGTTTTATTGAGCGAAATGGAAAGGCTTCCGTGCTGGTTCTAAATAAATGGGATCTCGTTGAGAAGGATAATGCAACACATGGAGAATATATAAGGTTGATATCTGCACAAGTGCCGCAACTTGATTATGTGCCGAAGATATTTGTGTCGGCTATTACAGGTCAGCGGGTTACAAAAATGCTTGATGTGGCACTTGAAGTTCATCGCGAATATTGCACTCGAATTCCAACACCTGCTCTGAATGACTTGTTATTGGAATTGCGTACCTCACATCCGCCTCCGCGTGTTAAGGGAACACGTCCAGCATTGAAATATATCACACAGGTGGAAACGCAGCCACCTACATTTTTGATTTTCGGGCGGAATACGCACAGAATACGTCCTCCATATACTGCATATTTGACCAATAGTCTACGAAGTACATTTGGTTTCCACGGCACACCAATTCGCATATTTTATCGCAGAAATTAGGATATTGCTTTTCACATAATAATGTTTAGGTACCTGAACAACAAAATTCCTGCATTATCTAAAGCAGAGGAATACAATGGCAAAACCAAAAATCTTCATTACACGTCCAATTCCAAAACCTGTTCTTGTTCAAATTCAATCGGAATGTGATGTTGACATGTGGCATACGAGTGCTATTCTACCACCTATCGCTGAAAGAATACCACCTTTAGATGGACTGATGACGTATGGACATGAACCCGTTACTGCAGAAATGTTTGACACATCCCCTAACCTGAAGGTGCTTTCTGTTGTCGGTGTTGGTTATGACCATGTTGATGAAGATGCAGCCAGAAAACGCGGAATTGCCCTTGGACACACACCCGGTGTGCTCAGTGATACCACTGCCGATATGACCTGGGCTCTACTACTTGCTGCTGCTCGAAATGTAGTGCCTGCGTATAATCACGTTCAGGTTGGAAAGCAGTGGCACTATTACGACCCGAATATCCTCTGGGGTTATGATGTACATCACTCAACGATTGGTATTGTTGGTATGGGACGTATCGGTTATGCTGTTGCAAAACGCGCTCTGGGATTTGACATGAAAGTACTCTACAACAAACGGGAACGAAGACATGATTGGGAGGAAGAACTCGGTATTGAATATGCAGAAATGGAGCATCTTCTCAAGGTTTCTGACTTCGTAACACTTCATGTCCCCTTGACAGATGAAACGACACAAATGATTGGGAAAGTGGAGTTTGAATTAATGAAGTCTACTGCGATTCTTGTCAATATCGCAAGAGGTCCTGTCGTGGATCACGATGCGTTGTATGTTGCACTTTCGGAAGGACAGATTGCTGGAGCTGCATTGGATGTAACCGAACCCGAACCGATTAACACTGACCATCCTCTTCTCGATTTGGATAACTTACTCATTGCTCCGCATCTTGGCAGTGCGACTGTTCAAACACGAATGAAGATGGCAACGATGGCTATGGAAAACTTGTTTGCTGGGTTAAAGGATGAACGATTGCCCTATGGGGTTGTGCAACCGAGTGGTGTATCGTAAATTGAGTCATCTCAAATCGAAATATGTACCAAGATTAGGATAGTTTATTGATAAGCGAAGCACTATAGCCTGCCCCGAATCCGTTGTCAATGTTGACGACGGTCACCCCAGAAGCACAACTATTTAGCATACCAAGTAATGCCGCAAGTCCTCCGAAACTGGCACCATACCCCACACTTGTCGGAACAGCGATGACAGGTGTATCCACCAATCCTCCTATAACGCTGGGTAATGCACCTTCCATTCCCGCTACTACTATAATGACTCGAGCATTCAAAAGTTTTTCGTGATTTCCAATAAGTCTATGTAATCCTGCTACACCGACATCGTAGAGTCGTTCTGGTGGACAACCCATCATGAATGCAGTTTCGGCGGCTTCTTCTGCTACTGGTAAGTCGGAAGTTCCTGCAGAAACTATAAGAACACCTTCTTTTTCCTCTGAGGTGGTTCGCTTCACGGAGATTGTCCGTCCCAGTTCATTGTATCGCACTTCTGGATGCAGTTCTTTAACCCCTTCGTACATTGAAGGCGTAGCGCGAGTTGCAAGTAAGGGATGTCCTGCATTTAGGATACTTTCACTTATTTTCTTGACATGCTCATCTGTTTTCCCTTCACAAAAGATGACTTCAGGAAAACCTGTCCGAAGCTGCCGATGATGATCAATTTTGGAAAATCCGAGGTCTTCAAAAGGGAGAGTGCGGAGAGATTTCAGTGCATCACTCACCTCTACCTCTCCACTTTTGACCTTCTCAAGGAGAATGTTTAACTTTTCAACTTCCATATTTGCTGAAACAAAGTCAAGAGCGTGCAAGAAATATTACTGTCATAGCAAAACAGATAATAGGTTTCTAAATAATAGGTTTTCATAAACCCTACATTGAGTTTACGCTTCCTCTGAGTCCTTCTTATCTGATTTCTTGTTTTCAGCAAGTCCGGGAATTGTCTCAGTGATTTTGCTACGAACATCTGATGAAACTTTTTTACCAGTTTCAACAGCAGTTTTCACCTGATTTTTTGCGTCCTTAACACGTTCCTTACTGACTTCAACGAGTCCTTGAACACTTTCTTTCCCTTGTTCTACAATTTGCTGTACATTCTCTTTTGCCGATTCAGATGCTTGTTGAGCGAATTCAAGTGTCTTGTCTTTTGCCTGTATAGATGTATCCCGTATTTTTTCTCGGGTTTCTTTCCCTGGTGCTGGTGCATAAAGTAGACTCAGCACTGCTCCCGTCAAAAAGCCGGTGAAGAAGGCAAATATCATTGTCAATCCGTTGTTGCGTCCATCATTACTCATGAATTTTTCCTTTCTATCAGTTGTTATAAGTTTTTATATATTTCTAACTGATTAAATTTGGAATGATTTCTTACATTCCTATAGTACATACGTTTATTTTCGTAATTTATTTTCAATTAGTTGATGTTTATCATATAATTCTTTCAATTTTCTGAAATATTTTCTTCGGATTCTTCTGGTTGCACTTCGTTTTGGGTTTCATCTGATTCATTTTGTGGTTGTGAATCAGTTTGTTCATCATTAGATTCCGATGTTTCACTTGAATTAGTAGACTTATAAAATCTTCCCCAACCAGCCTTTAATCCGTGCCACATACTAATAACATCTGCAAGAGAAACAGCAATTTGATTTCGGAAATATTCTGCTTGTTCTATAGTTTGACCAGAAAAAGTTGATACAGAATTAACAAGCGATTCAAGTTCTTGTATGCTCTGATTCAACTTATCCGACATCTCTTGAACATTGTGTAGTGTGGGTTGTATCTCATTTTCGCTAATCTGTTGGATAGATGCAGTAACACCGTTAAGGTTTTGTAACAGTTCCGGCAATTCCTTATTGATTTCTTTCACTGTCTGCGTGACATCTGTAATAAGAATTCCAACTTCTTGATTTACAAGATTCTCTGTAGAATTCAGTGTGTTCTGAATGCTATTCAAAGACTTTCTTACACTACTCAGTGTCGCACATATATAGATAAACAAAGCCGTTAAAGCGAGTAGTGCGATTCCAAGACTACATTGCCAGAAAATAGTTAGAATTGTACTTGCGTCCATATAATTTGTCCTTTCTTATGCTATGTGAAACTTAGCATGCTTGTATAAATAATGCAGTTTTCAGCGATACTTCAGTAAGAATTAGATATCAGAAATATTAATTTCTGGAGATAATTTTTTGCTGTTTAACAGTTCTAACAATGGCTTCTGAAAGTATTCCCAACCAATTTGAGTTATCGCAACTTTCCTGATCAATTTACCTAAGTTTATTCTAATTGGAATTCCACTATGAATGTCCTTCATCAAGTTAGTCGTATCTGAGTTGAAGTATCTGGAATCTTGTGCGAACAATCTATCACTGTAAAAGGATATCTCTGATGTATAGATGCGATCTAAATGACGTTTGCAAATAGATTCAAATGAAATAGTTGCCCTGACTTCATGTTCGTCATCAAATACTCTTTTTTTGTGTAGAATAGGAGAATAAAATAGTCTTAGGATGGTCTCAGGATTCTTTAAGTTTTTCTGCTCAAAATTATCGTACCCCTCAATATGGTTTTTACGGTAATCTTTATATTTCACCAAACCTATGTGAACATCATAATCTTCATCATATTCAAAACTATCTATCAGATCGCCTACAGTCGTTTGAAGTGCTATTGATGAGGGGTGTCTATTATCTCCATATTCTCCCCACATTGTAAAACTCTCATGTTCTTTTCTAAACCAGCAGCTACAAAACATGAGATGGTTTGAGAAATCTTTTAGCAATGTTGCGAATGAATGTAAAGCCTTCATTTTATCTTCTAATTGGTCTTTTGTGTTTGATTTTGCAGCTTGTTTGATAAATTCTTTTTGCCTAATGAACGCCTCATCTTGTTTTACCGGTGTATTCTCTTCGTTTAATAGGTGTGTTTTATAAACTTCGTCCAAGGATTTCTCTGATAGTGTTCCTTCACTTTTGTCATCAAATTTCTTGATATTAGGGAAATAGAGCGTATTACTATTCAGTATTAACATAAATTTGTCAATAGTCATGTATCGCCAGATTCTTGCATCTCGTGGTGGAGTGCAAAAATGAGGACTTTCTTGGTAAGGCATTCCTGATTGTTCCTATTTCATTTATGCTTATTACCAAGGCAGATTTATGGTAAAATATGGATTCATTGGCAATGGACGTTGTTTGTTTTCAAGCGGATAAAGGTTCTGAATGAGGTAAGCTTCAGCGTTACGCTGGTCGTTCCCATTGGAAATATATGTCCATGTTAGACACAATGAATTTGTGGTTACTCTGCGAGCCCTCATTGGATTATATAAAGTGTACTCTCTAAGTCTTTCTTTTATTTTTCCTCTACCAACATAATGAGCAATGGGAATGTTATTGTCATTTGTAAAAATAACATAGACTCCTTCACGGCCAGCATAAACGTTTTTATTTATCGTATGTTCATTAAATATGTACCAAGAACCCTCTAAGTTTTTAGACCAGATTACATTCATTTTCCCTTCTCCTGTCTGCAATTGACCTATTAATTATTTCTGAGACCATTTTCATAATTGGTTCTCTATGATTTTAGTAGTAGCTGCAATGGCATCGTTGACTTTATTTATGTCTTTTCCTCCACCTTGTGCCAATTCAGGACGACCACCACCGCGTCCATCTGCAATTTTTGTAATCTCCTGTATCAGTTTTCCAGCATTCAATCCACGTTCTTTTACAAGGTCAGATGTAACACCAACGATAAAGGCTGCATCTTTTCCTGACACCGAAGCAAGTGCGACAACACCAGATTCCAATCGTGTTTTGAGTGTGTCTACCATCTGTCTGAGACTGTCTCTATCGGTTTGTTCTATACACGCCGCAACGACCTTGACACCATCAACAAGTGTTGCCCCATCAACTAACGAACCAACGTTTGAGAGTGCATTCTGGCTTTTCAACTTTTGTATCTGTTGTTCCAATTCTCTCTGTTCTTGAAGTAATTGCTGTATTCTCTCTGACAAACCGGATTTTGGTGTTTTTAGTATATTTGAGACATCGGACAGAATTATATCATCATCCTGGATGGTTATGAGTGCATCACTTCCCGTGAATGCTTCAACGCGTCGTACACCTGCTGCTATACTACTCTCACTAATCAGCTTTACATAACCGAGTTCACCCGTGGCATTGACATGTGTTCCACCGCATAACTCAATACTATATTCTCCTGCCTTCACCACTCTAACGACATCACCATATTTGTCCCCAAAGAATGCTAATGCTCCTTTTTCTTTTGCTTCTTCTAACGACATTTCATTGGTCTCAACAATGTCATTACTGCGTATCTTTTCGTTAATAAAGGTCTCAATTTCTCGGAGTTGTTCCGACGAAACGGCTTCAAAATGATTGAAATCAAACCTTAGCTTTCCGGATTGAACAAGCGATCCTGCTTGCGCTACATGTGTGCCTAAGATACTTCTTAATCCACTGTGAAGCAGATGAGTGGCTGTATGACTTACAGCAATTGCATTACGTCTATCACTATCAATCTGTGCTTTAACATTGGTAAAAGGCGTAATTTCGCCTTCAAGCACTTTACATTTATGTACAAATAGATCTGGTGAAGGTTTGATTGTGTCAAGCACTGTAAGTTTTGCATCAGAACTCTCAAGTATTCCTATATCCCCAACCTGACCTCCTGATTCACCATAAAAGGGTGTGTGTTTAAGCAGAACTGATACCTTATCATCTTGTCTTGCACGTGCTACAGATTCTGAACCAGAAATCAATGTAACTATCTCTGTATCAATCGTATGGTCCGAATATCCGACAAATTCTGTACTACCCGTTTCCTGTAACACTTCAGCATAAACAGATATTTCATCGTCCTCTGCGCCACTACCAGTAGTTTTCCATGCAGCTCGTCCCCGCTCACGTTGTGCAGACATATTGTCTTCAAACCCAATTTCATCGACGGTGAAACCACGTTCCCGTGTAAGCAGTTGTGTCAAATCGAGTGGAAAACCGAAAGTATCGTATAATTCAAACGCTCGTTTTCCATCAAGTTCAGTTTTACCTTCTGTGTTTAGTGTATCGATGGACTGTTCAAGGATATCTAACCCACGTGCAAGTGTTTGATGAAAGCGATTCTCCTCTGCTTGAATTGTGCGTGTAATAAAATCCTTTCGTGGTAAAACGTCTGTGAAAACATCACCGAGTAAATCAATAACTTTATCAACGAGTCGGTATATGAATGGTTCATTCATATCCAATTTTTTGCCATAGAGTACTGCACGGCGTAAAATTCTACGTATCACGTATCCGCGTCCATCATTAGATGGCATAACTCCGTCACCGATTGCGAATGTCAAACAACGGATATGGTCTGCGATTACTCTATGTGGAAGTCCATTGATGTCCTGAGCGTAGTCCTTACCAGTCATATCAGAGATTGTTTCAAGTAGTGGAATAAATAGGTCTGTTTTATAGTTTGAGTCAACTCCTTGTAAAATAGACGTAATTCTTTCAAAACCCATGCCGGTGTCTACATGAGTAGCAGGGAGTGGGTCAAGTGTCCCGTTTTGATCGCGATTATATTGAATAAAGACAAGATTCCAAAACTCACGAAATCGTTCGCTCGTATTGGGGCCAGCATCAGGGTCATTTGCAGTTTCAGGGAATGCGTCTACACCTAAATCAACAAATAGTTCACTACATGGTCCACAGGGACCGGTCTCACCCATTTCCCAGAAGTTGTCCTTATCACATCGCCGAATGCGTTCAAGTGGAAGGTCTGTTTCCTGTAACCAAAGATTCTCTGCTTCATCATCTTCAGTATACACAGTTGCCCAAAGCACTTCTGATGGAATTTTCCACAACTCTGTAACTAATTCCCATGCAAAAGCGATGGCTTCCTGTTTATAGTAATCCCCAAAAGACCAATTTCCAAGCATCTCAAAAAAAGTGTGATGACTTGGCGAGTGTCCTACTTCTTCAAGATCATTGTGTTTGCCGCTAACCCGTAGACATTTCTGTGTATCTACGGCCCGTGTATATTCCCGTTGTCCAATACCAAGAAACACATCCTTGAATTGGTTCATTCCTGCATTCGTAAACAATAAAGTTGGGTCATCGGCGGGAATTAAGGAGGCACTTGGTACGACTGTGTGTCCCTTTGTTTTGAAATATTCTAAGTAACTTGCTCTGATTTCATCTGATGTCATATTGACACATCTCCCATACACCCAATTATAGTCTATTCTCAATTAAGAAGTCAAGAACAAAAGAATGTCTGTACTGTTTAAGTTAGAATACTTGCCGAATTATCTTCAAGATCAGGTCAGAATCGTACCCTCTTCGTGCTAAATATCCGTGCAATCTACGTTGAGCCACTTGTTTGGACAAATGTTTATATTTTTTTGCTTGTTTCTGTGCAATTTGAAGTGCTAATTTCTCTTCATCATTTGCATTTACTTTATTAATAACCTGTTCTACAGTTTTTCTGTCAACACCTTTTTCAATGAGTTCCTGTTTTAGAAGTTTCCGTCCTCGTGGATTCGATTTTAAACGTCGTTGTATCCATTTGTCTGCGAACTGGCGGTCACGAATGTGACCAGATTGGATTAATTCCGATACGATTGTTTCTACTGTTGCATCACGAAACCCTTCATTTGCAAGGCATCGTGACATTTGTGATTTGCTAAATATTTCTTCTTTTAGAATTTCAAGGGCATACTTCTTAGCACGCATCATTTCTTCTGCTGCAATAAGTTTTTCAATAACTTCTGCTTCAATTTCTAACCCGATTCGCAATCCTAAATTTTCAACAAGCATTGTTGGAACAGATAACTGATGTGTGTCATCTAAATATATCTTTAGGAGTGAGGAGTCATTTAATTGCGGTTGGATATCTGTTATTTTCTGTTTCATTCGTGCTGATACCAAAATATATGGGCAGATATAAGAATCCGCCCATAGTCTGTTTTTTCAGGTATCGGTATTACTAACAATCCGAACTGAATATACAGAAACTCAATCTCTGTGATTATATTCAGTTATTAGCTACCGTTAGCACCTGCCCATAACGCACCGCGTTGCAGTAGCGTGCTGAACATTTCATGTTGACATGCCGCAGGATCATGTCCAAGTGCAAGGTAGAATACTTTACCTTCACCCCAATTCTTTGTCCATGCTACTGGCATTGCTTCACCTTTCCACAAAGCGGAAGCAAGCACGTGGTTGCGTGGATCGTAATCAAGAATGTATTGTTCATCTTTCACGACAAATTCGTCAAGACCCTGCGTTATTTCATGTTCATTATCAACAATACTGACCTGATAATCCCTATAACGTGGATGTGTAGTAAAGTACCCACCGACCATAGAGCGATATTCAGGACAACCGCGGAAGGAATCTGCTGCAGAATGGATACCGACATAACCTTTACCTGAGGCGACGTGGTTTAACAATCCATTTTTTTGATCATCTGATATTTCACCAACTGTATAATAGAAAACGATAAGATCATACGGATCTAAGTTGGGTGAAACCAATGCATCCAAGTCGTCTTCAACAGTCGTCAGTTCAAATTCGTCTCGTTGAGAAAGTGATTTGACAATTTCTTCACTGCATCCCTTCCAGTTGTGAATCGCACCGCCTGCGAAAACGAGTGTATTTATCTTTGCCATTTGTAACCTCCTAATGAATTATATTCGAATTATATCATACATATATCAAAATTACAAATTGAGAATTACTCCGCGGTGTGTAAAGTTTTTGTCACCGTAGATGTCAATTCAAGTGCAAAACCTGTAATCTATTGTAGGGCCAAATCAACGGTATGAATTCGCTTATGGCATTCCCCGGGTCTCTGTGCCGCGCCATTCCTTGTCCTGTAAGGCAACGGGCAGGCACAGAGACCTGCCCCTACAATGGTTGATGAGAAGTTAGTGCCAAGAACTTCACACACCCTATGAAATGAATCAAAGTTGACTTGACACATCTATTGTGCTATAATTCGTTGATTGAAATATTCAACACATATAAGGAAATGATGGAATATTAGTTATATATGGATGAGATAAAATCAGATATTAACAACATATTGGAAAGTGCAATTCGCTCTGCAATTGAGACAGGAGAATTACCTATATCTGAAGTGCCTGAAATACCATTTTCGCCAACCAAAACGCCTGAACATGGAGATGTTGCTACCCCAATTGCTTTAGGACTGGCAAAACAAACAAAGATGGCACCTCGGACAATTGCAGATACAATTGTAAAACATGCCAATCAAAACGAACACCCGAGTATTCGCAAGATTGAGATTGCGGGACCGGGTTTTATTAATGTCTACCTTTCAGATGAATGGTTGTTTGATACAATCAGAGAATTAATAACAAAGAAACAGAACTACGGTAGAATTGATAATGGTGAAGGGAAACGTATTCAGATTGAGTTCGTAAGTGCTAATCCAACGGGGCCTTTAAACATCGTCAGCGGTCGTGCAGCAGCTGTTGGGGATACACTTGTCAACTTATTAAATGCTACCGGTTATGATGCAATCCGAGAGTATTATGTCAACGATGCAGGTGGACAAGTGGAAAGACTCGGAGAATCTATAGACATACGCTATCGACAATTACTGGGTGAAACCAATCTGGAAATACCTGAAGGTGGATATCAAGGTGAATACATACAGGAATTTGCAGAATCTATCGTGGCTGACGATGGTGAAAAATATATCAATTGTGCACCAAATGAACGGATAGAATTATTCAGAGATAAGGGCATAGATTATCTACTTGGACAGCAAAAAGAGTCATTGGAGCGATTTGGTGTCAGTTTTGATGTGTGGACAAGTGAAAGAGCCATAAGGGACAGCGGAAAACCTGATGAAATTATTGACACTTTTCGTGAAAAGAATTATCTATATGAAGCAGATGGTGCAACTTGGTTTCGAATGACAGATTTTGGAGCCGAAAAAGATTGTGTTGTGATCCGTTCGAACGGTGAATACACCTATTTTGTTCCAGATGCAGCTTATCATCGTGACAAATATGAACGTGGATTTGACAAAGTTATAGATTTGCTGGGTCCTGACCATCAAGGACATGTAATGCGTTTAAAAAACTTTGTGAAAGCACTCGGATTTGAAGATGATTGGTTAGAGGCAGAAATTGTCCAACAAGTGAATCTGGTTGATTCTGAAGGTAATCGTAAGGATATGTCTAAACGACAAGGACAATTTTTGACACTTGATGCTTTGATTGACGAACTATCGGATGCTGTTGGAGAACAATTCGCAGTTGATGTTGCCCGTTATTTTTTCCTTATGCGTGCAAACAACACACATCTTGATTTTAATCTTGAATTAGCTGTTACACAAGCGAATGAAAATCCTGTATTCTATATTCAGTATGCACATGCAAGGTGCTGTAGTATTTTTCAACAAGCAGCTGAACAAGAAATGCAGTTGAAACATATCGAAGAAATAGACTTGGAGATGCTTTCTGAACCCTCAGAACATGAGATAATTCGGAAGTTAGCAGACTATCCATCTATTGTTCTCTTGAGTGCAGAGGAACGTGAAGCACATCGGCTTCCACATTATCTTCACGAATTAGCAGGTCTATTTCATCCCTACTATAACCAACATAGAGTTTTAGATGGAGACAACTTAAAACGTTCACACGCAAGACTTGTCCTTGTTCGTTGTGTACAGACGGTTTTAGCAAATGGGTTGGAATTGTTAGGTATATCCGCGCCTGAATCAATGTAGTCGTATCACGGAGAATCTTCGCTATGGAAACAAATTATAGAGATATAGATAAATCGCATGTTTGGCATCCACTGTTTCAACACCAACGCCTTGACGAGACGGATCTGATAGTTTTCAAATCTGCACACGGGACCACACTTGTTGATTCAGAAGGACAGGAATATTTAGATGCATATTCTGCTTTGTGGAATATGAACGTTGGATATGGAAGACAAGAAATTGCTGATGCTGTTTATGCCCAAATACAAGAACTTTCTTATTATCCACATTCACAGATAAATGTTCCTGCGACTGAGTTAGCAGAACAGTTAGCAAATTGTCTCCCTGGTGATTTGAATCATGTCTACTTTTGTAACAGTGGGTCAGAAGCAAATGAAACTGCTATAAAGATTGCACGTCAGTATGGCAGACAAACATACCCTGGAGAAAACAGATATAAGATTATTAGTAGATACAGAGGCTACCACGGATTTACCTATGGTGCAATGTCAGCAACAGGACAAGCACGGAGACGGAAAGCCTTTGAACCGTTAGCACCTGGATTCCATCACGCGCATCCACCCTACTGTTATCGGTGTCCACTCGGTTTAGAACCGACATCATGCAATGTTGAATGTGTGAAGGATATTGAACGTATAATACAGTCAGAAGGACCAGAAACAGTAATCGCTGTTATTGCTGAGCCAATTATCGGTGGTGGTGGAGTGATCGTTCCACCCGACGATTATTTCCCAAAATTGAGAAAAATCTGTGACGAATACGGGTTGTTGCTCATCCTTGATGAGGTAATTACTGGATTTGGACGGACAGGCAAAATGTTTGCTTGTGAACATTGGGATGTACAACCTGACATCATCACACTTGCTAAGGGATTGACAAGTGGTTATATTCCACTTGGAGCATGTGTTACATCAACGTCTGTCTTCAATACATTTCTTGGGGACACAGATGATAATCGTGAGTTTTCACAAGTCTGTACTTATGGTGGACACCCCGTAGCATGTGCTGCAGGTGTTGCAAATTTGAACATCTTGCAATCTGAAAGACTTTATGAAAATGCTGAAAAGGTAGGTGGTTATCTCCTTGAAAAACTTATGACATTAAAAAACATGCAAATTGTTGGTGATGTTCGTGGTAAAGGATTGATGCTTGCTGTGGAACTTGTTAGAGACAACGGTGCACATCTTGAAACAGAAGTAACCAATAGCATTGTAGCTCGATTGAAAGATAAAGGCGTTATTGTTGGTAAAATCGGTCATGCTCTTGATGAACCGGAGAATCTCATCTTTATCGCACCACCACTTATTCTTACTGAAGTGGAGGCAGATAAAATATACAATACATTACACGAGGTACTTATCCAACAGTAGCTTTAACTGATGGCGTTTAGTGAGTGGTATCTTATCGGGTTGTGTAGCGATAGCATATTGAAGTGCGTTGGCACAAGTGCATTCGCGCTGTTCGATAGAGATCTTGGATACCAGATTTTTCACTATCTGTTTAGATAATTCCACATTGGATCGGAGGTTGTCAAGAATCATCTCAGTAGTTACGTTGTCATGCTCAGGATGCCAACAATCATAATCCGTAGAACATGCTAGGATGGTATAACACATTTCTGCTTCGCGGGCAAGTTTTGCCTCTGGCGCTGCGGTCATTCCAATGATGTCACAACCTAACTGTCTGTAGATTTTTGATTCCGCTTGTGTGGAGAATCCAGGTCCTTCCATACATAAGTAGGTACCACCGTTATGGACAGTTGCGTTTACTTCTGTTGCAGCACCGTATAGCAATGTACTCAAATGAGAACAAAACGGGTGTGCCATACTAATATGTGCAGCTATTCCATCTCCAAAGAATGTTGATATTCGGTTTTTTGTATGGTCGTAGAGTTGATCAGGAACGACAAAGTGACGCGGTTCAATTTCCTGTTTCAGACTACCAACTGCACTGACAGAGATGACAAATTCTACACCAAGTGTTTTCAATGCATAGATATTAGCACGAACATTAATATCAGATGGAAGGAGTGGATGACCTACACCATGTCTCGGTAAAAAAACAACATTCTGTTCATCAAGTTTGCCGTAAATAAAACTATCACTCGGTTTACCAAATGGTGTTTCAATATCAATGGTTTCAATTTCCGTTAAACCTTCAATCTGATAAAATCCGCTGCCACCTATTATACCTATTTTAACCTGCATATATAAATATACTCCAAAGGAAGCAATTTTAATTGCATTAATGATTAACTATGACAATGTTACAATGTGGAAATTGGACACTTGAAGGCAAATCCAGTTCCGCTGTTGCAACTTATATAAGAATAAAAGAATTAGACCTAATATTTGATTTAGGTAGATGTCCAATGCGTTTTATTGGTACGAATCATGTATTTATTTCACATTTTCATCTTGACCACTATTTTGGGTTGCCGATTTATATTAGCCAACGTTGGCTTGCTGACATGCCACCGGGAAATATATTCGTTCCAACAAACGGTTTCAAGCAATTACATAATATTCTTAACAAGATTTCAATGTTAGATGGAGGTAGAAGTTGGGGTTATCATCTCACTCCAGTTGATGTTGGGTGTTTAATTAAGTTTCGGCAGAATTTAGTCGCGCACGTCTTACCGGGTAACCATAGTGTTCCATCTGTTTCATATCTGATTTGTGAAATTCGTAAAAAACTAAAGCCTGAATACCACAATTTATCTGATAGAGAAATCGTGGCACTCAAGCATTCAGGTGTTGAAATAACTAATGAGATACAACTACCATTAGTTGCCTATTTTGGTGACACTCAAGGTATTTCTGTTGACGCTCATCCATTGCTTAAAAAGTGCAAACTTCTTATTTGTGAATGTACCTTTATTTCACCAGATCACCGTGAACGAGCAAAGAAAACAAAACATATCCATTTAGATATGTTACCCTCACTTTTAGAACAATTTGAGAGTGACCACATTGTTCTAAACCACTTTTCCCGAAGATACACACCAGAACTAATTCGACATGAAGTATACAAACAACTACCTTCCTCAGAACATCAACGTGTAAAACTATTTCTTTAGATTGTTTATTTTCATGTCAATTGCATTTCTAAACAACATATCAATGTGGTTAGATTCCACTTTGATCATGTTGTTTAGAAAATTGACTCTAGGTTTGGAACTAACAGAATCTAACAAGCTTGTTTTACTTCAATCCTGTTTCTTATGTGTCAAACCAATCTTAACTACCTGCTCCAGGATATGAATTTGGATCTTGATCAGAAGTACCTTCCTCTTGTTCTTCATAAAACATAAAGCCATCTTGATCTTGATCCAGTTCAAACTGCCGAAGAATCTGTTGTGCCTCACGTTGGTGGGGTGTATCTCCTTTTGTAAGACTCATATAAGTCTCAAAACCTTTATAGGCAAGACGGAATTCACGAATAGCACGGTAGCAAATTGCCTGTTGATAAGTGGCTTCATTCCGCCATATTGATTCCGGTGCATCTTGCAGTAAGTCTTCAAATGCTTGGATTGCACTTTCATACTGACCGCTTTGCTGGTAGAGCGAACCGATCTTAAATAAAGCATCAGCAACTGCAAATTTCTTATGAGATAAATCAGCAACTAGTACCTTATTTGTTTCTATTGCATTCGGGTAGTTACGTAGTTTCTCCCAATTTCGTGCAATTTGTTGGTAATTCTGAACGATCAAATCAGCCTTACCTTGAATATATTTCTCTGAGGGAAGTACATATCTATCCATTTCTTCAAACTGCTTTGCCTTTACACTCTTGTTCCGATGAATTTCATCCTGTAGATTTTTAATATCTTTCAATAAGGCTTCAGTTTGGTTCAAGTCTTTAACGACTTGCTTGGCTTCAAATGTGTCTGGGAACTTTTGGGCGACAGTAACGAATGCACCCCATCCTCCAGAATTTGTATAATCATACAGATTGTAAAAATAGATGTTTCCTACCCGCAATTGTGCTTGTACTGCTTTGTCATGTTCAGGAAATTCAGATACTAATCTCTCATAGGTTACTATTGCTTCAGTATAATGTTCTAAAGCTTCATACGACTGACCAACTTTGTATAATGACTCAGCAGCAATATCATAAGATTCTTTAGATGGTTCTGAATCGTAGAGTGCCTTATAGTTCTGATAATTTGCTTTTTCCGTCTGAATTAAAGCACGGTTCTTACGAATGTTCGCTATTCCTGATTTTGCTTCACTGGCATAATAACCAGTCGGTGCAAGATCAATGATAGCCTGATAGTGTTCATTCGCCTTATCCCACTTATAATATTTTTTATATATTTTTGCGATCTGATAGTGGGAACGTTGTGCATATTTACCTTTGGCATCGTTGGCAATGATTTCAAGATATTGTGATAAAGCGGTATCGTAAAGTAGTTTCTGTTTCGTGACTGCTTTTTCTTTCTCAGTTGCATCGTCTGATCGTGTTGAAACAGCTTCTGCTTGTAGAAAGGTATTGTCAGCATTTTGTATTTTCGCACTCAATGGTACTAGGTTAATGCCACCTATACAACCGATATTTAATACGAGAAATATGCCAAGTAAGAGTATGATAAAGTGGTTCCGATCTATTTTTGGGACGAAACCAGGAAAAAAACGGGTCATTTTAGTTGATCCTCCTCAGGTATAATAATGAAAATCTGCCAGTAATGATGATGCGCTTACTGAAACGATTTATGCTGTTAATATAACAGATTTGCAAAAATAGTCAAGAAAAAAGTATTGTTAACATGAGTTTCATAATTTAATTCAATCACCACTGTAGGTTGGGTTGAAATATCAATTCATGTAATTGTTTACTTACACAAGCCGTTTCAATCATTTTCTATTCCTATAATCTCTAGGGAACCGTATTGATCAGGTTTGAATTGAGTAATATCGGACAGTCAACACGTTCAAAGAGATGCTATCGCATGCAGCTATTATACCTAAGTTGTTACCTATTTTTTGTTGGAGGGGTTTCTAACCCGATTGATAGCAGGTAACATAGAAACAACGAATTCTGATGCTAATTGTGGTAAATTGGGATTAGAAACACCGCAAACAGGTATTGGGAGGCAACTTGGGTTATTTATGGTCACAGGAATGATTCTTGTTATACATATAAGAAGGATAGTTGTTCTGTAACGTGAGTTTGATAAATAATTCAGATATTTTGTCTAAAGAGAACTCTTTTGGTATAATAAAGTCATTATACTTACTTTCCAAAGGAGTTCTCTAATGCGTATTTTAACACTTTTTTGCAAAATTGACGACTTTTCTTAGCTTATAAGGCATTTCTGGAATCGCGATCACTTCAGAACGATAAACCGGTTGAAACACGCGGGCGTCCGCGCAATCTACACGACAGTGAGGTAATGACCATAATCATTGCCTTCCATCAAAGTGGGTATCGTACGTTCAAACATTTTTGTGAAAAACATGTCTGCGTCTATTGGTGTGCTGAGTTTCCAAATCTTGTCAGTTATTCTCGGCTCGTGCAGCTCAAAAAAGAGGTGCTGCACCTCTTGACGATTTTTCTTGATGTGCACCTCGGAGAATGTAGTGGCACCTCTTTTGTAGATTCCACGCGTCTGCGCGTGTGTGATAACAAACGGATTTCAGCACATCGTGTCTTTGCTGAATATGCGGGGCGTTCAAAAACCTCTATGGGCTGGTTCTTTGGCTTTAAACTTCACCTGATCATCAATGAGAAAGGTGAACTTTTGGGTATTCAACTCACACCGGGCAACACAGATGACCGAAAACCCTTACCCGATTTAGTGGTGGGACTGCAGGGTTCCCTCTACGGAGATAAGGGATATATCTCTAAAGACCTGCGGGAAACGCTTCGCCAGCAAGGTATCAACTTGATCTACAAAGTCCGTAAGAATATGAAACCCGATCCGCTGTCTACTTCCGAGGCGGAGTGGTTGAGAAAACGTGTGATTATTGAATCTGTGATCAAGGAACTGAAAACACAGACACAGCTGGAACACAGCCGACATAGAAGTATTGTCAACTTTCAAGTGAATGTGGTTACTGCCCTGATTGCTTATCAACTTTTAGAGCACAAACCCTCGGTGAACCTGCGAAAACTTCAGGAAATCAACGATTTACCTATGCTTTTTAACTTCTAAACTATTTTCAAACTCACGTTACATAGTTTATATTTGGATAGACGGGACCGAACGTACCAAAACATCTCATGTTCTGCTCCGAATTTCTATGTAAATGGTGTATAATCATTAGACATTATATAAGTTTAATCGAAATGTTTGTCATAACACCAAGGTCTGAAGTTTAGACGAAAGTTATGTAATCCACAACAGATTTTCATGACTAAATCGCTGAAACCTTGTTTCCAATTGCGCAACTTGTCTTTGACTATGCGGTATCTTTTGACACCACTCATCACATGTTCTACACGGATACGGATAGACGATATTTCCCGGTTTCTTGCTTTTTCAGCTGCTGTCAGTTCACCACCTTTGGGTTTCTTTTTCGGTTGGACAACAGTAATACCAGCAGGATTAAAACCTAAAAAACCGGAATCTTGGTATAAATAACTACCACTTGGCAAAAAAGATACTGTTTCATCGGCAAGACGTTTATCATGTCTGCTGCCTTTGTAAGTAGGAGACAATACCAATATCTCGCACGCAGCATTAATAAGCAGATTATTCTTTACTGTATGTTGTTTCTTTTTGCCACTATAATAGACATTATAATGAATTAAATAGTAGGAGTTTCATAACACCAGGGTCTGAAGTTTAGTCGAAAATTGTGTAAACCACAACAGGTTTCCATAACTAAGTCACAAAACCCTTTCTTCCAATTTCTGAGTTTGTCTTTGACAATGCGGTATCTTTTGACACCACTAATGGCATGTTCAACACGTATGCGTATAGACGCTATCTTTCTATTGATTTCTTTTTCTTTTTCTGTCAGTTCTCCACCTTTCGGTTTTTTCTTCGGTTGAACGATGTGAACATCAGGAAGAGTGAACCCCTGAAAACCGGTATCTTGATACAAGGTGCTTCCCGGGGACACACAATAGCCCACCTGATCAGCTATGTATTTGTCATGGTGTCTTCCTTCAAAAGAGGGTGTCAATAGGACGACTTTGCAGCTCTCATTGATAATCAGATTATTTTTTACTGTATGACATTTCTTTTTACCGCTATAATATGCCTTTTGAGCTTCTGGGTCTCTTGGACGCCGTATTCGCCGTTCTATACCATCATGAAAAAAAATACTCTTTATCTTGACTTTGACTTGATACCTCACAAGTATCACACATAGATGTGGGAACTGTTTCCCGAGATGGCAGCTCTCCAAGTTCTGCTAATGCGGTGTTCAATATCGGTAAAAGCAAGTGAATCCATTTATTCGCAAGAGGTTGAGCCATACCAAAGAGCGTGCCGAATAGAACCTGTTTCGGAGCTTCATGAAGATAAATTAATATAAATAGCAACATATCTTCATGTGAAGCAAAACAACTATTTTTGTAGGGTTTATATCTCCGTTTTATGCGCGGTTTTCCATCAAGGGTATGTGTTTCCATATAAGCTAAAAAACATTTAGAAAAATGAGGTAATAGTTTTGTAAACTCTTCTAAAGTATATCCAGTGAGAGATAGAAGCGTATCAGCTTTGTCCTTAATATCTTTGAAAACGATAATGAGAAAACCTCCATTTATAAGATTGTAATTAGAATAACAGACGGTTAACTAAACTTGCAACTAAATCATTATAATGTCTAATAGTCCTTCTGTGCTTGTCGGTCTTTCGGACGCTGTATCGGACGCTCTGTGCAATCTTGGAAAAAATGTTCGGGTGCCGGTGTGTCACTTTCAACAACTGTCTCTTTTTCAAAAGTATCAGGAGTTGCCTCACGAGATGGCAACTCACCGAGTTCATCTAATGCCTGGTCTAATATCGGTGAAAGTAGGTGTATCCATTTATATGTCTCAGGTTGAGACATATCAAAGAACATACCATGAGCATCTTGGGTCCATGCGTGTCGTAGATAAATCAAAATAAACAGAAGTTTATCTGCCATATTTGACAAACGACTATTTTTGTCCGTGGTATAACGCCGTTTTTTTTCGTTCTTGACCATCAAGTGTTTTTGTAGAGACAAACGCTAAAAAATGTGTCGCAAAAATCGGAAGAAGTGCCAAAACTTCTTCTGTCGTCCAACCCGTTAGTTTTTGGAACTTAGCCAGATCATCCTTTATTTCATCATATTTGTTCATGAGTTAATCTCCAAAGCATAATTTTCTTTATTATGCCAGAAATCAACTGTAATTTAAATTTATATAATGTCTATTGGTATCCAGACGCAAAAGCCGCATAATCTCTTGTGCAAAAACTTTACACACCCTCACCAAAGGGGTGTAAAGTTCTTGGCAAAATGGACACAGACATCCTGTAGGATTGATCTCCGAATCGCGAACGGTCGGGAATTGGAGTTCCCTCCTACAATGAATTTGGAAGTTAATGCCGAAAACTTTACACACCCATCCCTATTTTCTTTCTTGCTAATTTCTTGTGTATTGTATATTATATTTATTGGGAGTTACGAATATCGTTCTCAATATTTAAGGAGAACTCTATTATGGCTGGGAAACTAAAAGTTGCAGCTGTTGGTTGTGGTGGGATAGGATTATTACACCAACGCGGATATTTACAACATCAAGGAGCGGAGTTAGTCGCAGTATGCGATATTGATGCGAATAAAGCAAAAGAGAGGGCAGAATCACTCGGCATACCTAACTGGTATCCATCCATTAAGGAGATGCTTGAGAATGAAGAGTGTGACCTTGTTGATGTTGTAACTGCAGATCACTTACACTTTGAACCGGTAATGGAATGTCTTGATGCTGGAAAACACGTTATTTCTGAGAAACCCTTATCCCTTTATATTGATGAAGCGGAACAGATGGTCGCGAAAGCAGAAGAGAAAGGGGTACATCTTGCAATAGACTATAATAGAAGGTTTGCTCCAGGTTATGTGCAAGCGAGAAAATGGTTAGAGGCAGAGGCAATTGGACAGACATATTACTTGGATATGAAACTGTCACAGGGTGGTCCCTCCTCAACTTGGAAGGGTGAGTATTACTTACTCTATGAACTTCAAACACACGCGCTTGACTTGCTACGTTGGTTTGGTGGAGAGATAGTCTCGGTGTGTGCACAGATGGCGAAACCCAGAGAACACGAAGCCCGCAATGGAGAAGATGCTTGCTATACAAGCATGGCAATTTCATTTAAGTATGAAACTGAAATTGTTGCAACGCTTTTGGCGAGTTGGGATAGTGACTTTATTCATCCGATTGAGCGTTTAGATATTTGTGGTTCTGCTGGTGAAATTGTAATTGATAATGTGCTTAGCAAAGCCACTTTGATGAAGCGTGACAATCAGGTTGTAGAGGAATATCGTCCGTCTATCTTCCGAATGGAACAGCTTGCATTTGATGGCACATTCGCACTCCGTATAGCAGCGTTAGTGGATGATTTGCTGAATGATCGGATACCCGAACCAACTGGTCGTGATGGCTTGCAAGCACTACGAATTACAGAAGCAATAGTTGAATCATGGAAAGAAAAGAGAGAAACTACAGTTAAAATCAAATGAACATACTCAATTCAACTTAATAACACGAGGAGAAAAACATGAAACATGTATTGTTGTCCTTCAATAAAATCCGTCTGATATTGTCAAGGTCTTTTGAATATTCAATATTTCATAAAAGTATTTTCCTAATTATGTTTGTGTTTTTTATAAGTAGTTGTGCTCCTATTCCCACAAGTGAATTTGAAGTGCCAAAAGATACTATACCGACTGCCAACAAGAACACGAATGTCCGGTCACCACTTACTAAACCAAATTTACCAGAATCAGCCACCATTAATTTTCAAAAGATGCCTTACTTAAGAAATGTATACAAACAACCATCTCTTCCACGTACTAGATTAGCACTTATTAATTTTCATAATCAGATGCGTGACATTGGACAACATAGTGCTTTTCTATCCAACTGTTCACTTGATATTGTAAAGGCATTTGTTGCTAAAGGTTGGGCACCAATTGTGATGATTCAATTGCGAGAACATACACCGTTTATTTCACCTATATCACATTACAATAATACATCAGGCTTAGTGCACCTTCAGAGACCTGACAGTCAAAGCAAACGTAGATTGACTTTCAAGGATTTTGAGAAGGCTTGGGATAAGGAATCGCAGAAAAGATGTGTTATCATTACATCAAAACGGCTCAATAAAGCAGATGTGCAGCAAGTATTAGGTGAATACTTGCCTTCAGAAGAATTCAAACAGATTAGTGTAAATAGTCACTAACATTATATTACACTTGTTGGACAATGGATATTGTTAACCAATAATTCCGTTGTCCCGTAACATTTATCCAAAGATGAGGACAGTATGTTGAAAGCAATTCCTTTTACAGCAGTTACGATAGATGATAGATTCTGGTCACCACGCCAAGAAACGAATTCAAAGGAGACGATTCCACACGAGTTAGAACAGTGTCGGATAACGGGCAGAATTAGTAACTTTGCTAAAGCTGCCGGGTCAATGGAAGGGAATTTTGAAGGCATCTTTTTCAACGATTCTGATGTTCATAAATTGGTAGAAGCTGCCGCATACACTTTACACTCCCACCCAAATCCTGATTGGGAAGATGAATTGGATGAGGTCATTGATACGATAGCCAAGAGTCAACAGAATGATGGTTATCTGAATTCCTATTTTACGTTGGTTGAACCTGAAAAGAAGTGGCAAAACCTTGGCATGATGCACGAGTTGTATTGTGCAGGACATCTTTTTGAAGCAGCCGTCGCACATAATCAAGCAACAGGTAAACAAAACCTTCTTGATGTGGCATGCAAATTTGCTGACCTTATTGATAACATATTCGGTGAAGGCAAACGGGATGGACTTCCTGGTCACCAAGGAATTGAACTTGCTTTAGTGAAATTAGCTCGTGTTACAGGAGAGAACCGTTATATGTCTCTTGCGGAATACTTTGTTACGAAACGCGGACATAGACCGACAGTTTTTGAGCAAGAATTGGAAAATCCTGATTTACCGGGTGGCTTAGGTGCGTACAAACATCACTACACACGCGAAGAGAAATATGATGGCACCTACTCGCAAGCACATTTGCCAATTCAGGAACAGACAGAATGTGTCGGACATGCTGTAAGAGCCATGTATCTATATGCTGGTGCTGCAGATATTGCCGCGGAAACAGGTGATGCAGAAATAACGCAGGCATTGGATGCTCTTTGGCAGAACGTTGAAAAACGGTTATATATTACTGGTGGTGTTGGTCCATCGGGACACAATGAAGGGTTCACACAAGATTATGAATTACCAAATTTCTCTGCCTATGCGGAGACGTGTGCATCCATAGGTCTGATTTTCTGGGCGCATCGGATGTTCCTATTGAAAGGTGAGTCACGTTTCATGGATGTATTAGAGACGGCACTATACAATGGTGCACTTTCAGGTGTTTCTCTTGAAGGAACGGACTTCTTCTATCAAAATCCGTTGGCGAGTCGGGGTGGTAGACAACGGAATCCATGGTTTGGATGTGCATGTTGTCCGCCAAATATTGCTCGTCTACTCGGTTCTCTTGGTCAATATATTTATGCAATTGATGACAATGACCTATGGGTTAATCTCTATGTTGGCGGGAATGCAGAAACAACTATAGGAGATGATGTCTCTTTGCGTATTACACAAGACACTGATTATCCGTGGTCAGGAGATGTAAAACTTACTGTAAACCCAGAGAAACCTGCTAAGTTCAACCTGAATTTGCGAATACCGGGTTGGTGTAAAGAATTTGATGTGAGTATCAATGGTGAAACGATTAACGCTAAGGATACAAAAGACGGTTATCTCTCAATTGGAAGAACGTGGCAAGCAAATGATAGCGTTGAATTGAAATTGGATATGTCTGTAGATAGAATATATGCTCATCCGAATGTGAGAGATAATCTTGGACGATCAGCGTTACGTCGTGGTCCGCTTGTTTACTGTTTTGAAGATGTTGACAATCCTAATGGTGCATTTGAGACACTCACGCTAGCTGAAAATGGTAAAGTAGAAGTCGTTTATGACAGCGAAACTCTTGGTGGTATAACACTAATTCGTGGAACAGGCACTATCTATGATAATGAAGACTGGGGTAACAACCTCTATCTTTCTGAGCCAAGTGCAAAGCAACTGCCTGTTACAGCAATTCCCTATTATGCTTGGTGCAATCGTGGTGCAGGACAAATGGCAGTTTGGGTCTTTTAGTTGACGATGTTTGGACGGTACGAATGTAAACCTGAACTAATACATAAATAGATAAATAAAGGAAATGAAATGATTTGTATTACGAGGATAATCCTACTTAAATTATGTGCACTCACCTTAATAGTGTTTTCATTCGGTTGTGATCAACCGATGACAAAACCAATGATGGAGGTGATTTCACCACCTGAACCTCCGACTCAGACCCCTATTCAAAGAGCACGAGAGGCTATGGAGCGGGTTAATCAGAGGCGGACAGAATCACTTCAGAAGGCAGACACAGCAGGTGATTATCTAATTGTTTTTACTGATTCTGAAATAATATTGAATGAGGAACTCGGTTTCAGAAAAGCATTTTGGGTGGAATTGGTTGATATATATAAAGATGAGAAGCGTGAAGACTCAACAGTTCTGGATGGATTTACTTCATTAGAAGACAGATTTGCGATGAGATTAGAAGAAAACACACTTGGCAAGTTTTACTTTGAATACATTCGAACATTTGACCCATTGATTATTGAATATCTTCGTTTGTCTTATGTATATCCTACTGTGACTGAAGAAGCGTTGTTGACAAGGTTTCGCAGTTCAATCAACGATGGGAAAGTAACAGTAACCTTCCCAGAAAACTTCTAATTACTGGTAATTATGTAATCAACGCAGCTTCCACAAGAGGATAGTACCATCAAAACTGCTACTTGCTAATGTATCACCATTAGGAGAGAAAGCAATTGCTGATATACTTCCATCATTCGCTTTGAATGATGAAATATTTTCACCTGATTGAGTGATCCATAATTCAATGCTACCATCACGACTGCTGGATGCGAAAAATACGCCATTCGGAGAGAAAGCAACACATGTAACTTGTTTTTGCGGTGTCTTAATTAATTTCTTTGTACCTTGACTTTGTACATCCCACAATTGGATAATTTTGTCACCACCGGCACTTGCTATTAGGTTTCCATCAGGAGAATACGCTACAGCATAGGACCCTCTTCTATTTCCTCCAGGAATATTTCCTCTAGGAATATTTCCTCCAGGAAATGCGATGTGTCCAAAAGATTGTACATCCCACAACCTGACAGATCCATCACCACTTGCACTTGCAAGTGTAAACCCATCGGGAGCAAATGCAAGTGAATTGATCCTCCTTACATGTCCTGAGAGAGTAGTTATTATCTCACCTGTATCAGGATCTAACAAACGTATATCTCCCTTATTATCTCCTATGGCAATTGTTTTTCCATCAGGGGAATACGCAATACAATTAAGTTGTGCGGATAGATCAATTAGTGTTGATTTCGCTTTTCTGGAATGAGTCTGAAACACACGTGGTCGTCCTTCCCATAGTTCAACAGTGCCAACTCCACTACAAGTAGCAATCGTTTTTCCTTCGGGTGAATATGTTATTCCAGTTATGTCAAGACTACTTCTCCTTATGAGTGTTGCTTTATGTTTTCCAGTCTGAGCATCCCATAGGAAACCGAGTCCTTTAAAGCTGCCTGAAGCTATAGTTTTCCCATCAGGTGAATAGGTTAAACATTGAACCCTTGAAGTATGTCCTTTGATGGTAGTTCTGCGCTTTCGAGTTTGTGTATCCCATAGCATTATGATATTATCAGAATCTGCAGTAGCGAGTGTGTTTCCATCAGGAGAAAAAGCAATGGATTCGATTATTTCTTTGTGTCCTCTGAAGACAGCTTCCAGTTTTCCTGTTTCAGAATTAATCAACTTCACATAATTGATTTGGTTTATTGCTATCGTGCTACCATCTGGAGAAAATGCAAGTGAATGAATCTGTCCAACACGTTTGAATAATGTTGTATCATAAGTTCCTGTTTCTGTATCCCACTGCAAAACAGTATCAAGTGGACTTACAGCCGTAAGTGTCTTCCCATCAGGGGCATACACTACCGTAGATATAGGCGTAGATATAGGTATTTTATTATCTACAAGTGTAGATTTGTGTTCACCTGTTTGTGTGTCCCATAATCTTACAGTCTTGTCCCTACTCCCTGACGCAAGTGTTTTACCATCAGGTGAAAAGGCTAAAGATGAGATGTTGTTTGTATGGTCATCTATTGTTGTTAAGAGTTCTTTTGTTTGTAAGTTCCATAGTCTTACTTGGTGTGCATTATTGAACCAATTATGATGTCCACTTGCAAGCATTTTCCCATCTGTTGAAATTACAAGTGTGATTACTTCTTCCCTTTCTCCTTTATACAAAGTAATCTGTTTGCCGCTAAGAGCATCCCACAGTCGTATTGATCCATCTCTACTACCACTCGCGAGTATGCTACCATTGGGTGAATAAGCAAGTGTCTTAACATCCTGGGTATGTCCAGTGATAAGTTCAAGCTCTTTTACTTCTTCTGAACGCACATCGTAAATCCAAATTCCGATAGAACTTGCGACAGCCAACCGATTGCCGTCTGGTGAGAAGTCAACATTTCCAGTGATTTCCCCTTTTCCCAGTCGCGCAATTGCACCTTCTGGTAGCCCCCAAGTATTATATTCTTGTGCAGAAACAATTGGGAGAAATATGGCAAATAGAAATAGTAGAGTGAGAAGTGGCAAATATTTTATTTTCATCTTGGTTGTCCTTTCATTATAGTATCGCTAATTCATCGGATTCTTGAATATACTAACGTATATTCCATAGAAGAATTGTGCCGTCGTAGCCACAACTGACGATAGTTTTTCCATCTGGAAAGAAATCAATTGATACATTTCTCTGCTTAGTGTCTATAATTTTCGCAATATGATTTCCTGTGTGCCGTTCCCACAAACTTATTGTTCTGTCAGAATTCAAACTTGCGATGAACGTTCCATCAGGTGAAAACATAACAGAAGTAACACTCCATGGATTTCCTTCAGGGTCGTAATCTTTGAGTTGTTTGCTGACACTATCCCACAACCGCACAGTCCCATCTGTACATCCAGTAGCGATAGTTTTTCCATCTTGCGAAAACGCAGCAGAAGTTAGACTAACTGGACCAGCAGAAAGAGTAATGTTGTGTTTCTTCGTTGCTACATCCCATAGCTGCACAACTTTTTTACTACCCCTAATAGCAATCGTCTTTCCATCTGGAGAAAAGGACACATCTGTTACCCAACCGAAATCATCCTTGAGTGTGGCTGTGTGTTTTCCTTCATTTAAGCCAAACAGGTGTACTGTTTCATCACGACTACCAGAAGCAATTGTAGTCCCATCAGGTGAAAATGCGAGCGCACTAACCCAATCTGTATGTCCTTTCAATGTGTCTTTGTGTTTCAGAGTCTCTGTGTCCCACAGATCTACTGTTTTGTCATCACTACCGGTAGCGATTTTAGTGCCATCCGGTGAAAAAGCAACTTCCCTGCGCGAATCCGCCAGTCCTTTGAATGAGATGATTGGTGTTCTCGTGTGTGTATCCCATAATCGTAAACTTTCATCACGAAAGTTTCCACAAGTAGCGATTTTAGTGCCATCCGGTGAAACAGCAATAGCATTTATACCGGATGTATGACCTGTGATTATCTGCACCTTATATTGTGAAATGCGACTATCCCACAAGCGTACTGACTTATTATTATCAATAATCCCAGCTGTGGCAATAGTTTTTCCATCTGGAGAAAAGGCTACATCCCTAACTTCTCTCCGATATCCAATGTGTGTGGAAACATAATCTTTGGGATTGTGTGTGTTCCAAAAACGTACTGAACTATCGTGACTCGCAGTAGCAATTGTTTTTCCATCTGGAGAAAACGCCAAAGATGAGATTTTCTTTCTATGTCCAATAAGAGTATCTCTGTGTTTGCGTGTGTGAATATCCCATAGGAGTATTGTATTATCAACACAAACTCCTGCAAGTGTTTTTCCATTCGGAGAGAAACCTAATCTTGTTATGATATCTGAATGTCCTGTTAGTTTGTGTTTAACTTTATGTGTAGCATTGCCCCACAATATGACTGTCTTGTCATTGCTTGTCGTAGCAATAGTTCTTCCATCTGGAGAAAAAGCCACATCTGTAACTGCCTTAGTATGTGTAAAAAGTGTAGTCTTATGTTTATGTGTTGAAGTATCCCACAGTTTGACAGTGCTATCTACACTGGCTGTAGCAATTGTTTTTCCATCTGGAGAGAAAGCCACTTGAAGAACTGCACTTGAATGTCCACTTAATGTGGCAATATGATTTCTTGTTCGTGAATCCCACAACTTCGAAGTCTTGTCAAAACTGGCTGTAGCGATAGTGTTACCATCTGGAGAAAAAACTACAGAATGCACGAAATCAGTATGTTTATTCAGTGTTGAAAGTTTGTTTGGTTTTGTAAGTGTGTTAGACATTTTGTTGAGAAGAGAAATTACGTTTGGTGCTTTATTGGGAGTGTTCTGCACCCAAACATTGTTCTCGGAATCAGCGATAGCAATTGTTTTTCCATTGGGAGAAAACGAAATTGAATTTGCGCCAGTTTGAGATCCTTTTAGAATGTGCATGTATTCATTAATCTGAGCGTTCCACAACCGGATAGTGCCATCGTAACTACCAGAAGCAAGTGTTTTACCATCTTGTGAAAATTCAAGTGTACAGATGGTATTTGTATGACCGGATATTGTAGTTATATGTTGATTTGTGCCGAGGTCCCATAACTCTATCATTCCACCATGTTTTCCCATAGCAATAGTTTTCCCATCTTGAGAGAATGCAACGGAATTGGTACCTAATACTCCACGGATGGACACAGTTTTGAATTTTCCAGTACCTATATTCCATTGTCGAACTTCCCTAAAATGATCCATGGTATAGATAGTTTCACTGTCAGGTAAAAATGAAACTGTGTGGACCTTTCCTCTATGTCCAACAAGAGTTTTCTTGATTTGTCCTGTGTTCGTGTCCCATAAACGTATTGTTCTGTCGTCACTCCCACTTGCAATTGTTTTTCCATCATAAGAATACACGACATAAGCTATTGCATCTGTATGTCCAGTGAGTGTATTCTTAAGATTTGCTGTCTGAATATCCCATATTTGTACGATATAATCGTAACTACCGGCAGCAACCATCTTACCATCCGTGGAAAAAGCTACAGTCGTAATTCCACCACCATCTCCACCAAACGTTGTTCTGCAATGTCCTGTGACTGCGTCCCACAACCTTACTGTTCCATCAATGCCTCCGCTGGCAATCGTGCTGCCATCTGGAGAAAACTTGACGGAAGTCACTCGATCCTTATGCCCTGTAAGTAAATCAAGCTCTGTTTCTTGATCTGGACGCACATCGTAAATCCAAATTCCGATAGAACTTGCGACAGCCAACCGATTGCCGTCTGGTGAGAAGTCAACATTTCCAGTGATTTCACCTTTTCCCAGTCGGGCAATTGCACCTTCTGGTAGACCCCAAGTAGTATATTCTTGTGCAGAAACAATAGGGAGAAAATATGCTAATAGTAGGCAGGTTATTAGAAGGTACAGTGGTGTTGTTTTCATTTATCTACCCTATTCTGATATTTAGTATTAGAAAGGGTGTTATGAGCGATGAAATCGTCGTTCCAATTCATCGCGTCCCATTTCAATAATGATAGGTCGAGAATGCGGACAATTAAATGGAAGTTTCGCCTCAGATAACTCACGGACAAGATTTATCATCTCTTTGGAGTCCAAGGTATCCCCTGCTTTCACTGCTGAACGACAAGCAAGTGTAATCAAGGCATCGTCAATTGCCTTTGGTAATTCTACTTCTTCATGCGGTTGGTCAGGGAGTTTGTCCAGTAGGTCTGTGATTGTCTGTGCTGCTGTTCGTGTTGGCAGAGGTGCGGGAATAGCGCGAATCAGTATTGTATTTGCACCAAATTCCTCCAATTCAAAACCAACTTTACTAAACATTTCTGCATGAACCTTGAGTATGGCAAGTTGTTGCGGTGTTACTTCAACAGTCACAGGCAGTAATAAGCCTTGTACTGGGATACCGTCTGATTTTAACTGGTTCACAAAACGTTCATATAACACACGTTCTGCTGCAACATGCTGGTCAATGAAGAAAACCTTATCTTCTCCTTCAGCCACAATATATGTTTTGAATAGGTTTGTTTTGAGTTCAACATTCTCAAAGTCAAGGAGTTTGAGCGTTGCTCCTTCAGGAATTGTCTGTTGAGAGGGTTGCACAACTGTCTTAGTATCATCATTACTCGGTTCTGTCTCAACTTCCTCTATTGGTTCTGTCTCTTTTCTTTCGGTCTCAACTGCCTTTGTTGCCTTTTCCTCTGTCTTAGTGGCATCAGGTGTCTCTGTTTCTATTTCAGGGGCAATAGTTGGTCGTGGTCTTGTGAATTGTTTAGATGATATTGGGGTTTTTGTTTCTATATTACTCTTTTCAATAGGTGTAGGTTGTGTCTCTGTAGTTGTCTCAATCTTAGGAATGAACTTCTCTTTGTTGATCACACTGCGGATCATCTTGACAATACCGGTGAATATTGTCCGTTCATTTTTGAAACGCACCTCAATTTTTGCTGGATGGACGTTGACATCAACCGTATCAGGTTCAAGCGTCATAAAGAGAATTGCTACAGCCAGCCGCCCAGACTGCACAGTAGCACCGAGTGCTTCTTTTAGTGCAGCCCCAATCATAGGACTTCGGATCGGACGTTGGTTCATGAAAAAGAGTTGATAATCGCGATTCGGTTTGGTAAATTCTGGTTTTCCAAGTAAACCAGAGAGTTTGAAATCGGGTAATTCCTCATCAAATTCAATCAAGTTATCAGCAAATTCCTTGCCATATATCAGGCGTGCCCGTTCTATATTAGAATCACATGCTCGCACATCAAGTACAGTCTTGCCGTTATGTGATAAGACGAAATGTATTTTGGGATGTGCCAATGCAGCCCATGTTACCTGCTTAGTGATATGATTTATCTCGGTGGTGTCTGTCTTGAGAAACTTCAAACGAGCGGGGACATTGTGGAATAGATTGTTGATAGAAATATGTGTCCCTGGAGAACAACCGCTTTCCTCAACTGAACGGAAAACGCCACTATCTACATTGATTTTTGTGCCTTGTATTGCATCCGTTGTTCGTGTGAGCAGTTCAAAGTTAGAGACAGATGCTATACTTGCCAACGCTTCACCACGAAACCCGAAAGTTTGTATGTTTTCAAGGTCTTCAATCCGGCTGACTTTACTTGTTGCATGACGTTCTAATGCGAGGAGTGCATCCTCACGTTCCATACCTGTGCCGTTATCAGTGACACGGATGAGTCGTTTTCCACCTGCGCGTATTTCAACACGGATGCTGGTGCTATCTGCATCAACTGCGTTTTCTATGAGTTCTTTGACAACAGATGCAGGTCGTTCTACGACTTCACCTGCAGCTATCTTATTTGCTACATCGGCTGAGAGTATTTTGATTTTTGGCATGTGTTTTTCCAAGAATGTGCCCCAGATTTTCTATCATTTGTTGGTGGTTAATTTAGCACATTCATGTGGAGTTGTCAAGTGTATATGAATCACCGTTACCACATTATTAATTCTTGACAATCAGATACGATAACTATTATGATACAGGCGGAGGGAATGATGCTATTTGAACCTGAAGATTTTATTGTTGAAGAAATACCATTATATGAACCTACCGGTATTGGTACACATACCTATTTTGCAATTCGCAAACGGAATATCAGCACTCTTGAAGCGATTAACAGCATTGCAAATACACTACATGTCAAAAACAGAAAAATCGGTTATGCTGGATTAAAGGATAAACGAGCAATCACTACCCAAGTTTTATCTGTTGAAGGAATAACACCTGAACAGATATTAGCGATAGAACTTCCATCTATAGAGGTATTATGGGCAAAAAGGCATCCACATAAATTGCGGATAGGTCATCTTCAAGGAAATAGATTTGATATTACATTGCGTGATGTTGTTAGAGAGGAATACTCAATTATTTCTGAGAGATTAGAGCAGATAGCAAAGGAGGGAGTCCCTAATTGGTTTGGCTCACAAAGATTTGGGAAAAAGCAAGACACACATCTGATTGGCAAAGCGTTGATGAAAGGCAATTGGAAAGAAGTATTTGCGTATTTTTCAACAGACGAAACAGCACAAATTAGTAGACTACCACAACAATTAGATGAAGTAAAAGCGATTAGATATATTCCACATCGACTCAGAAAGTTGTATTTGTCTGCTTATCAAGCACATCTGTTTAATTGCATTTTAGATAGACGTTTTCCTTATATCGGAGAACTTTTGGATGGAGATGTCGCAGTAAAGCACAGCAACGGTGCTCCGTTCAATGTTGACAATGCTTCAGTTGAACAGAATCGTGCAGATTCATTTGAAATAAGTCCGACAGGTCCCATCTTCGGATACAAGATGCGGCAGCCTACTGGTAGTGTGAAAAAGATGGAAATGGAACTCCTATCTGAAGAAGGTGTGAAACCGGAAACTTTTCGCAAGGTAGTCGGGATAAAGTTACCCGGTACTCGTCGTCCATTGCGAATAAAAGTGGAAGTCCATCAGATTCAATCTATGGATGACGGGTTACGCCTCTGTTTTACTTTGTCGGCAGGAGGGTATGCGACGGTTGTGTTAGACGAACTCTTTAGACCCATAAATTAGCATTACAAACGCCATCATATCACTCAATATGCTTGTATTATGACATAATATTAGATATACTATCAAAACATTGAAATAAGAAATAACTATGATTACAATACACAGGTTTCATAATGAACATTCTTCACGGTTTAAATGAAAAACAGACAGAAGCAGTAAAACACAACACTGGACCTATGCTTGTAATTGCTGGTCCTGGTACGGGTAAAACAAAAGTCATTACGCACCGTATTGCTTACCTAATCCGTCATCACGGAATCAAGCCTGTCAATATCCTTGCGATTACTTTTACGAATAAAGCCGCACAAGAAATGCGTGATCGTGTCAATAATGAAATTGGAGAACCCCATAGTTCAAATATTAATGTTTCCACATTTCATGCTTTTTGTGTGAAGGTGCTCAGAAGTCACGCACATCACATCGGTTTGAGTGAAAACTTTGCTATTTTTGACCAAGAAATACAGGATGAAATACTCACTGAAGTCATTAAGGAGTTGAATCTCCACCCGAATGATTATCCTGTGTGGTTACTACGGAATGCAATCAGCGACGCAAAATGCAAACTTGATTATGCTCAGAATAATATACAGATTGATCACGATTATATTGAGGAAATAGACGACCCTGATGCAGAAGTGAAATTAGTAGATGCCTTCAATGCCTATCATAGCAAACTTGATGAATACAATGCCTTTGATTTTGATGATCTGTTGATAAAAAGTGTGATGCTTCTTGAAAAAGTTGCTGAAGTACAGCAGGAATACCATCATAAGATATCACACATTCTTGTTGACGAATATCATGATGTGAACGAAGTTCAATATCAACTCCTTCGTCTGCTTACAGCTCCACCAGAGAACAATCTGATGGTTGTTGCGGATGCTGACCAGTCTATCTACAGTTGGCGTGGGTCAAATCCGCAGTTCATAGAGCATTTCAAATCCAATTACTCTCCATATACGGTTGAATTAGGCGATCATTATAGATGTAGTGAAACGATTCTACGTGCTGCAGAAGAAGTAATTGCGAATAATCCTTTACGACAGGCTCAGCACAGTCTTATATCCCACAAAGATGAAGGACGGGATATATTTCACTATACATTTATGACTCCTATTGAGGAAGCACGCACTATTATCAGGATTATCGGAAAACTCATTAGTGAACGTAATGTTTCATATCGCGACATTGCCGTATTTTATAGAACACACAGACTTGCCGATGTTCTGACAGAAGAGTTGATACGATCTAAAATCAAATTTCAACGGATACGACCAACTAATTCCTTTGATGACGAAAGACTGAAAGGTATTCTTTCATATCTCTGTTATATTCAGTGGCGACTTCCACGTGACTTAGAAATCGCAATTAACTTTCCTGAAAAGAGGATTGATGACCTGACTTGGGTGCGACTGAAGTGGTTAGCTAAACGTGAAGGATTAAAGTTGGAAGAACTCCTACGGAATATTGAGCAATATCCTAATGATGTCGGTCCATTGACCCGTAGGAACATTAGTCAATTTTGGGAACAACTTGCAGATTTAGAAGGTGATATTGAAGATGAAAAAATAGATAAAATTGTCAATATTCTATTTGAAAAATTAGATATGATACGAAGTCCGTATCGCGATAAAGAGTTAGCTGCAATTGAGAATAAGTCGGATTTATCAAATTTGGGTTTAGCACAAGATGTTCTGTATAGTGCTCTTGATCGTGGTGAACAAATTCAGATCACTGCATGTTATGGTATAGATGAATATTGTTCAGCATATATAATTAGTCAAACAATAAAATCGTATCTTGATCAAAATGTAGAAGTCCAATATTTACCAAAAACTGACACCTCAGATGGTGAAAGTGAACGGCTATTCAACAGAAATGCAGTTAATATACTTATTGGTGATTTTGGAGAACTGGGAGAAAAGGGTATAGAGACGAGATCAATTCTTATCGGTACAATACTCTCTGAGCAATCAGATGTGATACAGATCAGTTCAGATGAGATACGTTGTATTGCAGCATTAAAACTTTGCCAACGGTTATTGAGTAGATTTGAAACGCCGAATATGTCTGAAATGGTGATTTATGATTTAGAAACAACAGGTGTCAATATCGAACGCGCAAATATCGTTGAGATTGCAGCGAAACGGCTTAACGTAATTGGCAATGAAGTTGAGAAGTTTCATCGCTTAGTGAAACCACCCGGTGGACACATTCCACGGTCAGTTACAAAGGTTCACGGCATAAGTAGTGAAGATGTAAAGGACGCACCGAGTATTGAGATGGTTCTCCCTAAATTCTATAGTTTCATTCAAGATCGTATCCTAATTGGTCATAATATCGCGCAGTATGACAATCCAATTTTGCAACGTGGATTACAGGATTGTTTAGATGAGAATTTGACAAATCCGTACTACGATACACTTGTCACCGCACGTAGACTATTTCCTCGTCAACGATGTGGCATTGAATCACTTGCTGAGAGATTTGGAATTGAACACAAAACTTTACATCGTGCTATGGAAGATGTTGAAGTAAACAGACAAATTTTTAAGGAATTGATAAGGATAGATTTAAAGAAGCGAGAAGTGCAATCACTTACCGATTTATTGCCGTTTGTTGGTCTCGGGATCCTTGACAAAACAGATATTTCAGTTCAAAACGACAAGGATATTACAGAAGAGAGGGCATTTTTAAACGCTGCTATACGTGTGGTCAAGGAAGGTTCTCAGCAGATACATGAAGATCTTCCCTTTGAGTCAACAGAAGAACAACAGGTTGAAGCTTACTTTAAAGAGTTAGAAGAGACTGACGTTCCTGTTATGCAAGTGGACACTGCTTGGATAGAAACCAAATCAAAGTTTCGGACTCTCCTTTTGCAATGTTTGAAGGCAGGTCAAGGTAACAGCCTATCAGATTTCCTGGGTTTTCAGAAATTATTGACGAATTATGATGAGATAGACGATGACGCAGAACAGATTACATTAATGACACTGCATGCAGCCAAAGGCACTGAGTTCCCTGTCGTAATTATCATCGGCATGGAAGAAGGGAGTTTTCCAATGTGGAAACAGGGCATCACCGATGCTGAACTTGAAGAGGAACGTCGTCTCTTTTATGTTGGAATGACTCGTGCTCAGAAGCAACTTTTTCTGTCATCTACAATCTACCGATATGGTGATCGTGAGCTACCTACGTCTATGTTCATTCGCGAAGTTCCTTCGAATTATATGATACAATGGAGTCCAATTCCCAGACTATAATGTGTAATCTGGAACAGAAATCAATTTACTTTAAAATCACGAGCTGTCGTGTTTGCTGGAATGATGGCGTTTCTAACTTGTAAAAGTAGATACCACTGGCGACTCTTTCACCTAAAGTGTTTTTGCCATCCCAATAAGCAGCACGTCCTCGGCTATAATAGAAACCCTCTGACTGATGTCCAAGAGTAAGTTTTCGGACAAGTCCGCCCGTTGTGTCAAAAACAGATAAAGAGACAAGCCCGGCATTTGACAGTTGATACGGGATCCAAGTTTCAGGGTTAAATGGGTTCGGATAATTCTGCAATAAGAGGTTACCATGCGGTTTACCAATGCCATCAAGATTGACAGACAGTAGTGCATTTTCCAAACTGTTGGGTGTAACCTCAAAACTGAATTTCTCTGAAGTGATATTACCGTTTTTATCGGATACCGTAACTTCCAGTGTATCCCCAACTTGAACAACGCTCTTCCGGGCCAAGTCGACAGTTGCAGCAGCGAAGTATTGATCTCTTACTTGTGTTGTCAGAACGGAGTTTGTTCGGAGGTTTCGGATTGTGATTAGATACCCATTGTAATTCTGCGTTCCTTCCAATTGACCACTTACGACGAATGCCCACGCGTTTTGAGGTGTTGGCGTTGCAATTGGTGCAGCAGCTTCCTCTGTTTGGTTTGTCCACCGTGAACCGACGAAGGCGAAATTACGAGTATCTGGGACATTGACGATATAACCTTGTCCACCTTCAATAGGGAACCCATCGTTTGGCGCACTTGGTGTCCAACCTATGAATTGTTGATTTTCAGCATCAAGTGCGATCACAACAGTCGCTCCAGATATCCCCGCAAGGGACTTTGCAGTCATCGGTTTTAGTGATGCTAAAGGCAAAGAAAGCATGTTCAATCCTTTATTCAATGTGATGTTATAGATGTTACCAAAATGATCGCTTTTTTCCTTCGTGTCAAGTCTAGCGATAAACCCGTGTCTGCGTCCATCCGCTGAGTCATAATGCCCAACGACAGAGCCGTCTTGATTGATGTTCCAACCTTCCGTGCTAACAGCACCAGGAAACTGCAATTCTTTTAGGTTGAGGGGGCTGCCGACATAAGTGCGCGGGACATCACCCACTGCTTTTGCTCTGCCGACGACGCTTCTTGACTCGTTGAGACCGTGGAGAAAAAAGTATTCCAGATTTAGTGCGTTTGGAAGGTCAATAGATAGAAATCTACCTATTGAACTACGCATGTATGCATGATATATGCCTTCAGCATCTACGTAGCTGCCTACGATATGACCTGTCCAACTCACAAAATCTGCGTAAGTTTCTGGTGCTCCGGGAAACTCGACTATCGCGTCCGCTGAGAATCCGCGGCGAATACCAGAAGCATCTATAAAAGTACCTGTCAGTGCCCCAGTCGCATCACTATACCCGTATATCTCCGTTTCGACAGCACCTGGGAAATCGTATTGACGCATCTCACCATTTTCTAAGACGACACCGTGGAAAAGGCCGTCGCTATCTTCGTAGTGACCTGCAGCTTCTCCATTATTACCGAACGCATAGAAATAAGTGTTCTTTGAACCCGGGAAATCGTAGGTCGTAAAAATTCCATTGATGAGCGTAAAGCCAACTATTTTTTCACCATCAGCACTTTTCGTGTTTCCTGCATAATCACCAAAATCGCTACTGGCTGTCACACCCAAAAACTCAACACCTGGCACATCAATAGTCTCAAAAGTATAGTTGAGGTCAGGAGGATGTCGAACAGCAGTCGGCTGTAAAGGTCTAGCGATAAACCCGTGTGTACGTCCATCGCTTGAGGTATAGTGTCCGACGACAGAACTATCCTGATTGATATTCCAACCTTCCGTGCTAACGCTATTCGGAACCTTAAATTCTTGGAGAGCGACGGGGTTGCCGACAAAGGTTAGTGGGACACCCTCGACTGATTTTCCTCTGCCAACGGCTACCAGTGCATCATTGATCCCGTGTAGATAAAAGTATTCCATATTTGGTATTTCTGGAATACCCAGCGTAGCAAAACTTCCACTCGGTCCACGTAGGTATGCATGATATGTGCCTTCAGTATCTACATAGCTACCCACGATATTGTCCAATCCGCTGACAAAATCGGCATAAGTTTCTGATGCTCCGGGGAACTCAACGATTGAATCTCCTGAGAATCCACGACGCACACCAGATACATCAGTAAAATTACCGGTCAGTGCTCCAGTTGAATCGCTATACCCGTAGATCTCCGTTTGAACAGAGTTAGGGAAATCATATTGACGTAGTTCTCCACCATCCAAAATGACACCGTGGAAGAGTCCGTCGGTATCCTCATAGTGCCCCGCTGCGAGCCCATTATTACCGAGTGCGTAGAAATACGTGTTTTTTGAATTGGGGAAATCGTGGGTCTCAAAAACACCATCAATGAGTGTAAAGGCAACGAATTTTTCACCATCAGTACTCAGCGTATAACCTGCGTAATCCTCAAAGTCGCTACTCGCAGTCAACGCTAGGAAATCTACACCTGGAACATCAATCGTCTCAAATGTATAGTTGTCGTTAACAGATTGGTTAATTTGTGCTGTTGCGTTAATTAGGAAAAAGGAATTGAGACAAATCAGCAATGTGAATGTGTATAACAAAAAGCTGGTTTTAATCTGAGTGTGCAAAATGGATACCTCACTTATGATATTTTATCCAAAGATGGAAAGTAATTTGTCAGGTATCCCGTTCAGAGGGGTGTTGCTTATACTTTTAAGTTTCGCAATTTTGCATTTAGCAATAGGCTAAACGCGAGAACAAGGTGTCCTGACACATTTAGATGCAACAAAAAGTATGCAACATTTTTCAAAAAAACGCAAGGAGAATCTCATTGTTTTCTTGATTTTCTTCATGGAATTTAAGGTTAGGTAGGTTGACGTTATTAGCAAGGGAGGGATATGGAAGATTACGATTTACAGGTCTCTCTTAGGTTTAAAGGAGTGTCACAGTTGCACAGATAGTACAACTGTGACATCTATGAGTTCTATACTGATTGAACTTACTTTAAGATTACGAGCTGCCGTGTTTGCTGGAATGATGGCGTTTCTAACTTGTAAAAGTAGATACCACTGGCGACTCTTTCACCTAAAGTATTATTGCCATCCCAATAAGCAGCACGTCCTCGGTTATAATAGAAACCCTCTGACTGATGTCCAAGAGTAAGTTTTCGGACAAGTCCGCCAGTTGTGTCAAAAATAGATATAGTGACAGGACCGGCATTTGACAGTTGATACGGGATCCAAGTTTCAGGGTTAAATGGGTTCGGATAATTCTGTAATAAAAGGTTACCATGCGGTTTACCAATACCATCAAGATTGACAGTTAGCAGTGCATTTTCCAAACTGTTAGGTGTCACCTCAAAACTGAATTTCTCTGAAGCGATATTACCGTTTTTATCGGATACCGTAACTTCCAGTGTATCCCCAACATGCACAACACTCTTCCGCGCTAAGTCGACAGTTGCAGCAGCGAAGTAATGACCTTTTACTTGTGCGGTCATAACGGAGTTTGTTCGGAGGTTTCGGATTGTGATTAGATACCCGTCGTAATTCTGCGTTCCTTCTAATTGACCACTTACGACGAATGCCCATACGTTTTGAGGTGTTAGAGTCGCAATTGGTGCTGCAGCTTCCTCGGTTTGGTTTGTCCAACGTGAACCGTTGAAGGCAAAATTGCGAGCTTCTGGGACATTTACGATATAACCTTGTCCACCTTCAATAGGGAACCCATCGTTTGGCGCACTTGGTGTCCAACCTATGAATTGTTGATTTTCAGCATCAAGTGCGATCACAACAGTCGCTCCAGATATCCCCGCAAGGGACTTTGCAGTCATCGGAGTTCGGGGTGCTAATGGCACAGACAGCATGTTTAAACCTTTAGTGAGTGTGACGGTGTACGTGTTACCAAAGTGATCACTCTCTTCCTTAGTACTGAGTCTTGCGACAAACCCGTGTCTGCGTCCATCTGGTGAGTCATAGTGTCCGACGACAGAGCCGTCCAGATTGATGTTCCAACCTTCCGTTCTAACACTTCCCGGATACTGCAACTCATGTAGTCCGTGCTGGAATGAACCGACATACGAGCGCGGAATGTCTCCTATAGCTTTAGATCTGAGAATGACTGTGAAACCTTTTGCATTTATATCTGCGGCTCCGTGAAGGAATAAGTATTCCTGGATAGATGGATCCAGATGGTCCACAACTAAGTACCTGCCATCCGGTCTATACGCGTATGAATGATATAGACCTTCAACATCTACGTAGCTGCCTACAACAAGACCGTTTGCGTACACAAAATCGGCATAAGTTGCTGATGCTTCAGGAGCCTCAACAACTGTATCACCTGAGAATCCGCGGCGAACGCCATCAGCACCTATAAAATTACCCGTCAGTGCGCCGGTTGCATCACTGATACCGAATATTTGCGTTTCGACAGCATCCGGAAAATCGTGTTGCCGTAGTTCACCATTTTCTAAGATGACACCGTGATAGAGACCATCACTATCTTCGTAATGCCCAGCAGCTTGCCCGTTATTACCGAGTGCATAGAAGTACGTATTTTTGGAACCTGGAAAATCATAGGTCGCAAAAACACCATCGATCAGTGTAAAACCGACTATTTTTTTTCCATCAGGACTCCGAGTGTTACCAGCGTAGTCTTCAAAATCGCTACTCGCTGTCAATTCCAAAAAATCTACACCTGGAACATCAATGCTCTGAAATACATAGTTGAAGTCGGTGTCTGGGGTAGCGGGTTGCGTAGCAGTATCCTGTGCGGGTTTTGCGATAAACCCGTGTCTACGTCCATCGGCTGTATCATAGTGTCCGACGATAGAACTGTCCTGATTAATATTCCAGCCCTCTGTGACAACACTACCTGGATACTGCACTTCATGTAGTTCATACCGAAGCGAACCGACATAGGTGCGTGGGACATCATCCACTGCTTTTGCTCTGCCAACGACAATCGTTACATCGTTGATTCCATGCAGAAAAAAATATTCCAAATTGGACGGGTCCAAAAGTTCTACAGTTACGAATTTACCTTCTGGATCAACCAGGTATGTATGATATAGACCTTCAGCGTCTATGTATGTGCCTACTATACGACCACTTGCATTCACAAAATCGGCATAAGTTGCTGATGCACCAGGGTACTCAACGATTGTCTCTCCTGAAAATCCTCGGCGAATACCGGAAGTATCTATAAAATTGCCTGTAAGTGCACCGGTTGCATCACTAATACCGTATATCTCCGTTTGGACAGCACCCGGAAAATCGTATTGTCTCAACTCACCATTCTCCAAAATGACACCGTGGTACAAACCATCGCTACCTTGGTAATGCCCGGCCGCTTGTCCATTATTACCGAAGGCATAAAAATGAGTTTTCTGAGAGCCGGGGAAATCATAAGTTGTAAATACGTCATTAATGAGTGTAAAGGCGATTTCTTTTGCACCGTCAGCACTTTTCGTGTAGCCGGCGTAATCTTCAAAGTCGCTACTCGCTGTCACCGCTAAAAAATCTACACCTGGAACCTCTATGCTCTCAAAGGTATAGCTGGAGCCGACGGACGCAACAGTGGATTCACTGTTATCTTGGGCAGCAGTGTCACTCAGGAAAAAGGAATTGAGGCATACAAACAACATAAACGTGTAAAACAAGAAACTGGTTAAAATCTGATTGCGCATAATGCTGACCTCACTAAAGTATTTTCTCCAAAAATAAAAAATAGTATAATATATTACAGGACTTACCCACTTCCTCTTAAAGTCCCTCTGATAAGGGGATTTAGAGGATAAAAACACCTGTATACTCTCACTACGAGGCATTTCCAGCAAAAACATACTTTACCTGTTCAATTTACGTAAGTCCTATATTAGATATCCTGTCCTGAGTTGTGATGCGTGTATTTGAAGATTCGTAAGTTTACGTTTAACAAGTCAGTAACTTAGGATTTGGACATCTTTTGTTATGCTTATACGGAGTATCACAGTTACACTGTGCAACTGTGATACCAGTAGGTTACTGATTGATACTACTTTACAATGACGAGTCGTCGTGTTTGCTGGAATAATGGCGTTTCTAACTTGTAAAAGTAGATACCACTGGCGACTCTTTCACCTAAAGTATTATTGCCATCCCAATAAGCAGCACGTCCTCGGTTATAATAGAAACCCTCTGACTGATGTCCAAGAGTAAGTTTTCGGACAAGTCCGCCAGTTGTGTCAAAAATAGATATAGTGACAGGACCGGCATTTGACAGTTGATACGGGATCCAAGTTTCAGGGTTAAACGGGTTCGGATAATTCTGTAATAAGAGATCTCCATTCGGTTTGTCAATGCCATCAAGATTGACAGACAGTAGTGCATTTTCCAAACTGTTGGGTGTTACCTCAAAACTGAATTTCTCTGAAGCGATATTCCCGTTTGTATCTGAGACCGTCACTTCCAGTGTGTCACCAACTTGCACAACACTTTTCCGCGCCAAGTCGACAGTTGCAGCAGCGAAGTAATGACCTTTTACTTGTGCGGTCATAACGGCGTTTGTTCGTAGGTTTCGGACTGTGATGAGATATCCATCGTAATTCTTCGTGCCTTCTAACTGTCCACTTACAACAAATGCCCACGCGTTTTGAGGCGTTGGTGTTGCAATCGGTGCTGCAGCTTCATCGGTTTGGTTTGTCCACCGTGAACCGACGAAGGCAAAATTGCGAGCTTCTGGGACATTTACGATATAACCTTGTCCACCTTCAATAGGGAACCCATCGTTTGGCGCACTTGGTGTCCAACCTATGAATTGTTGATTTTCAGCATCAAGTGCGATCACAACAGTCGCTCCAGATATCCCCGCAAGGGACTTTGCAGTCATCGGAGTTCGGGGTGCTAATGGCACAGAAAGCATGTTCAGACCTTTCGACAGGGACACGGTGTAAGCGTTGCCAAAATGACGGCTCTCGGCCTCGGTAGTAAGTTTGGCGATAAACCCGTGTCTACGTCCATCTGGTGAGTCATAGTGTCCGACGACAGAACCGTCCTGATTGATATTCCAGCCTTCTGTGCTAACGCTGCCTGGAACCTGCAATTCATGTAGCCCATACAGGTATGATCCGACATAGGAGCGCGGGCGGTCCCCCAACGCTTTGGCTCTTGCAATGACAAACACACCACTGCCCTCTGCGTCGTTAATCCCGTGTAGAAAAAAGTATTCCAGATTGGAAGGGTCCAGGTAGTCCAGAACTATAAACCTGCCACTCAGTGGATGTGCGTATGCATGATATAGTCCGTCAGCATCTACGTAGCTGCCGATAACAGAGCCTGCGGCATTCACAAAATCGCTGTATGTTGCTGTAGCCTCGGGCACCTCAATGATTGCGTCGCCTGAGAAGCCGCGGCGCACGCCAGAAGCGTCAATAAAATTCCCTGTCAGCGCGCCGGTCGCATCACTGAAACCATATATGAACGTTTCGACGGCACCCGGAAAATCGTATTGCCGCAACTCGCCATTTTCTAAGATGACACCGTGATAGAGACCATCGCTGTCTTGGTAGTGTCCGGCAGCTGTCCCATTGTTGCCGAGTGCATAGAAATAAGTGCCCTGCGAGTCAGGGAAATCGTATGTGGTAAAAACGCCATCAATGAGGGTAAAGGCGACCTCTTTTTCGCCATCGGGACTTTTCGTATAGCCAGCGTAATCCTCAAAGTCGCTGCTCGCTGTCAACGCTAAGGAATCTACGCCCGGAACATCAATACTCTCATAAGTATAGTTGAAGTCAGGGGGTGGCGGGTACGCTATATTTCTGAATTGTGCAGCGGTTTCGGCAGTGGGTTTTGCGATAAACCCGCGTCTCTGTCCATCTGCTGAGTCGTAGTACCCGACGACAGAACCGTCCTGATTGATATTCCAACCCTCCGTGCTAACACTGTCCGGAAACTGTAATTCAGATAATCCTTGTTGGGATGTGCCGACATAGGAGCGCGGAATGTCATCTGTCGCTTTAGCGCGTGCAACGATAATCCTTGTATCAGTGATACCGTGGACAAAAAAGTATTCCAGCATTGATGAGTCCAAGTAGTCATGAAATGCAAATGTGCCATTTGAAGTGCGCACGTATGGATAATATAGACCGTCAGCGTCTATGTAGCTGCCTGTAATAGCACCACTTGCGTTCACAAAATCAGCATAAGTTGCTGTTGCATCAGGTACTTCAATGATTATGTCACCTGAGAATCCACGTTGAACGCCAGAGGCATCTATAAAATTACCGGTTAATACGCCCTTTGAATCACTGTAACCGTATATCTCCGTTTCGATGGCACCCGGAAAATCATATTGCCGCAACTCGCCATCATCTAAAGTGATGCCGTGATGAATACCATCACTATCTTCGTAGTGTCCCGCAGCTAATCCATTATTACCGAACGCATAGAAGTAAGTGTTCTGCGCGCCGGGGAAGTCATAGGTTGTAAAAACACCGTCTATAAGTGTAAACCCGACCATTTTTTCACCATCGGTACTTTTCGTGTAGCCTGCGTAATCTTCAAAGTCGCTACTCGCTGTCAACGCTAAAAAGTCTACGTCCGGCACATCAATACTCTCATAAGTGTAGGTGAAGTCAGGGGATGTGGGAGTAGGATCATTATCGGTTTGTGCATCGGTGTTGCTTAAAAAAAAGAAATTGAGGCATACAAACAACGTAAACGTGTAAAACAAAAAACTGGTCTTAATCTGAGTGTGCATAATGCTAACCTTTCTAAATTATTGTGAATTCGATATAAACGATTTTCCGTGAATGTTGCAGGGAATCAACACCAATGTACGTTTGGCATTTGTTGAGAAACTGCACCTACCGTTGTTATGTGCGAAAAATTCAGGATAAAAACTGAAATTCTCTAATACCGAACTCACATTATTAATACATTTATTAATGTTTTAATATGTTTCAATAATCAATCAAAGTAAATTTGAAGTATCATACTCAATCGGATTTAGACATAATTATTTTGATATGGTTTAGACAAATTAATATTATGAAAAAATAATATGTAATGACCAAATACTATTTTATTCTATATGTGGAATTGGATAGTGAGGTGGTTTTTATGTCTTGCTTTGTGTATTGTGGCGGGATTTTTGACATGGTGATTTTGATTAATGTTTTTGCACAACATTAATTTTCTTCCATGCAATAACGGCAACACCGAACAAAGCAAAACCAAAGAGAGTAAATGGCATTTGCCAAAGCAGAAAACTCATATGTGTATGGATGTATGAGTGTGCTTTGAAGATTACAAACCACGATATTGGAGCTAAGATTGAAAACCAAGTTGCCCAAAATAATGCTTTGTATTTCTGTGAAAGTTCCTCTTTTACCCTTTTGATCTGCACAAATAGTAAAACAGATATTGCTAAGAACAGAACTATGAGATAATAATAGCGTATTTTGAATAGGTGGTTTGTGACAAAAGCATTTGTTTGGGAAAGATAGTTGTTGAAATCGAAGAAAACACCATTCATGTAGGTAATGACGACCCCTATTGCTCCTGCTTCAAGACTTGTTGCATATACGAGTGGAAAGTCTTCTGCTTCTCCATAAGTACGCTTTCCAAACGACCATATCACATGCTCAATTCCATCCATAAATCCACCCTTGACAGCACCAATCTGGTAACATAACATTATTAGACTAAGTAATATTGCAACACCAGTACCAACTGCTGTTGCAAACGAATATTTCAGACATTGATCTCTGTTCCACTTGTCAAGTATAGCATAGTAGATACACGGTGTTACCATCATTATTAGTGTTGTTGTGATGTATTCGTAGCCGTTAATGAAACACTTTATGGAAACCGCTATGAATATTAGAATACCAAACTTGACAAACTGACGGTTCTCTGAGTTTCTGTGGTGTCTGAGGTAGTGGAGGACGACAATCATCGGTAAGTAGAACGCCCATAGACTCCACCATAGATTGCGACCAAAGACTGTCAACCATTGGGATAGAATAACAGAACATAGGACGCATAATCCAACCCATCCACCGAATTCCTCATAGAACCAACCGATCACATAAGTAATTGCAAGTGCTGAGAGTAGAGAAGTTAAACCCCAAAAAATCCATAGCTTAACTATAGGTGTGAAAGGGATGATCTTATCAATCAAACTGAAAATCATACCTTGACCACCAGGTTGTGAGTTGTAGGTTGAGAATGTATCAAAAGTATGCCCATTGAGATAGGCTATATATTGGTTAGCAACCTTCTTTGTAGTAGTTCCTGTCTCATTTTCAACTATAGTGACAATGCCATCTCCATTTAGTCCACCAGCAGATAGCATACCGTCCTGACGAGATTTGACCATCCTACCGAGAATATGGCCTTCAGTATCACGTTGATGATTCTTGAACCAGTTTTGTTCTGCGACACGCCATGCATTCGTATAGAATCCTGCGAAAATTAACATGGTAGACAAAACCCATATTCCAACCTTCTTTAGATTATTTGACTTACTAAGATTTTTGAGGAGTGATGTTAGCATAATGTTTATTGTGTAGAGCTTATTATGAATAATTACATCCTTTATTCCATGCTGTACAAACAGCAAAACCAAAAAGCGTAAACTGCATCTTCCATAGAAGAAAACTCATGAGTATATGAACATGAGAGTGTGCCTTGAAGTTAATAAATCATGAGATGTGTGTTCTTTGATTGATTCATACGATTAGATAGTCTATTCAACATATAATGTAGACTTGATATGATACAATAGGTGAATGACAGTATTGAATTACTGTAACGACATATAAATTATAAGTTTGAAGAGCCAACACAGTATTTTAATTTTTGAATAGAGATTTCTTCACCATTGATTTGCTGGAGCCATCTTCCAACCCGTTACATCAGCCTTAATATCCCCACCTTTACTGAATAGGCGTATTCCAACATCTTCAGGATTATGTATTTTTCTGTCTACTACTGCTTGACGTTCATTGATAAAAACTTCCACAAGCGGTCTGTCAAGAAATATGCGTAAGTTCAAATCCTCTCCCTTTAGCAATTCGAACGGTGCCTCACCGTAAGGTTGAGAACTGCCATACGGTTTTATCTCATCATTCCCATCTCCCACCGAAACAATCATCTTGTCAGCAGAATAGAATATCTCAATCCCCTTTTTGTTGTCTTTATCGCAGAATACTTTTACACCGTAGTCAATTGCATCAGTAGGTTTGATTGTGACACTGAGTTCAAGCGTATCACCTGAGATGTTCTTCAGTTTATATTCTTCACCGTTTTTAACTGTAATGTTGTTCTCAACTGTTTGGTTGTAGCGGAGACATTCAAGCTCTCGTACTGGTTTAATTCGGACAATCCCGTCATCAGGAAGACTCAACTCCCAAGGCAATGAGAAAACACAACTCCATAAAGTGTTACCAAGGTTAGACAGTAGGTTGGTAATAACAACTCTACGTCCATCTGGTGTTAGAAAAGTCTTCGGTGCCCAATAGATAGGTATGCCACGATAATTGTTACGCCAACTCATTCTGGTATGATATTCGGGTGTGAACTTGTCATTTTTCCATTCACCAAGATAGTATCGCGCTCCCCAACCATGACTGATAAGTAGCATCATGTGCTTGTTGCCTAGTTTGAAGAAATCGGTACAGGAATGGTCGTGATGTTCAAGTCCAGGTAATTCCTTTGTCATAAATTGACCGAGAAACTCCCAGTTTTTAAAGTCTTTTGAGCGCATGAGTGTTGTTCTTTTATACCAATTGCCAAATCCTGGACGTGTATCCTCCATAGCATGGTCACCCGTAAAAATGTAATAGTAATCACCCTCCACCCAAGTCGTTGGATCCCAGAAAGTCCAATACTCAGCATCCTGTGCCTCTTGTGGCACATCTATCTCAGTAGGTTTAGACCAGTTCTCCAAATGCTCATCTGATGCTTCAATGTAAGTTGCACGTCCACCGAATATGCCAACAAAGATAACCTTCTTACCATCTTTTGTGATAATCGTGCCACCAGTGCCACAGCCACCAGTGCCCAAGGCACAATCCCTACGCCTTCTCCAATGAACAAGGTCGGTACTAGTGAAGTGACCGAAAGCGTGTTCGTCACCCTTGTACATATAACCGAAATGATACTGTCCTTTCCAATAGATCATAAAATTCGGATCAAATGGATAGTTTCTTTCGGAATCTCCATCGGAGTTAACCAGATGATATGTCGGACGACTTGGATCATGCATGAGTCGTTGGCGAAAATCACGAACAATACGAACTGCTTCGTTGTCCATGGTAAACATGTGTCTATCGTCGCGATCAAAAACTATGGAAGCGTCCTCTTCATTCTCCTTCACTGCTGCTCTGTTCACAAACTCAGGAAATTTTCCTGCACGGTCTTCCCACCATCCATCTTGAGAGAAGTCATACCAACTGAATGGTTGTATATCCGATGATTCATTAGGCTTTAACTTCATAATTTCTTCCTGCGTTAAAGCTTCTGCATATATTCGGACATCCTTAACTTTTCCCTTGAATGATGTAGCATAGTTAGGATTTAAATTGACACATCCAATTACGAGTTGGAGGTAAGGACTGTTTAGAAAATCAAAAGGTTCTTCAATAATATAGTCTGCGTACACTTCTCCATCACGGTAAACGATAACTGAATTATCCTTATAGACAGCTGCCATCATCATGAACTGTCCAAGGATGATTTCTTGTTCTGGATTCTGTGCCAGTTGTTCTGGACTTTGTGTGCGTGTGTTTTCATCACTCGCAGTAGACCACTTACCTGGAACGTCATTTCCAAAAGCAAGTGCGTCATATTTGTCTGCTGCTTGCACGGTAATTACGCTACAGCGTTTTGGATCTTCCTCATCAAAACAGAACCAACTAACGAGTGTCTTATCTGTTGAGGTCATTAGGACACCTTCCTCTCTGTTATATGTCTGATGCGACAATTGTTGAGACAGCAAATGCTGATATTTCTTTCAAAATAAGTCTAACTATCACCGTTTTTCACCAGGTTTTCTAAATTTAGAAGAATAGCTATCTCCTTCTGGATCATACGAAACTACCACTTGTCCGTCTACGACTAACAATCGCGGTACAGTCCGTTGTCGACCATCACGTTCCGGTCCTCGCATAACAGCGAATTGTTCCTCGGTCATATCTTCAACCATATCACCCCATCGGTCTTGCGGATCAACCACACCACCACCCCAATTTGTATTTTTCGACTGATATTTAATCAGAACACCGCGTCTGGGGATTGGATTTTTCCACTTTAAGGCACCGTGTGTGCAACCACCATCCATAAAGAAGAGGACATCTCCTGCTTTCATGACAGGTTGTACGACCAACCCCATCGTGTCATCACACGTACGAATCCCGCGTGGCATAGAATACTGAGTCTTGTGTGACCCCGGGACACATGCAAACCCGCCTAATCCTGGCTCAACGTCTCGCAATTGCCATGTGATAGTGACAGTCTCAGCATAACTGCGTCCGTTTTTAAAATCATAACCACGTGAAGGACTCATCGGTTCATTGCCATCGTGCAGCGAATGTCCTGATGTTCCTTGAACTGCAGAGAAGACAGTCGCTCCACCAGTGCGATACCCACTCCCACCCATCCAATTGAGCCGTTGTACTACAGTTGGATGTGCGATCATACGGCGGAATGGAGCATTATAGGGATCGGGTAGGTCTAACAATCCTGGTAACAATGGACGACCCGTGCCAGCTTGACTAACAGATCCTCTTGCCAGTTCATCACCTACGACGATACGATCTTGAAATTTATCTACTGCTTCATTTGCCTCTGCAAGCCATCTTTCATCCATCACACCACGCACGACTAAATATCCGTTCAGATCCCAAAAGAAAAATTCTTTCTCATCAATTCCAGAATCCGGGTCACGGATATATATGGATGGATGAATGACAGATGTGTCCTCTTCTACCCACGTCTTCTCACCATCAGTATTTAACACAGGTGGTGGATTTGAGTCTTTAAATCCAGGTCTATACATGACAACCTTTTGAGCTGGTGTCGCTTCATCTGCCCATCCCGGTAAAGATTCGGTTTCTGAATTTGGTCCAACTGGATTGGATTGAATTGCCGCACGGGCAGCATACGAATATGATAAAAGCCTTTTAGGATTGTCTTTCCACGGATGAAGACCTTGGAGCGTAGGTACAGCAAGTAAAAACAGATCTCCTGCATTCATTGTTGGTTGCTGGACTAATCCCATATCGTCAATTCCGTGCATCAAGTCGTGTGGGGTTTCAACATTGCTCTTGTGGCTTGCCTGAACAACAACCAGTCCACCGTCCCCTTCTGCGATATCTTCCAATGTCCAGATCGCTTTCACCCCCTGACAACTTCTCCATCCGTTCTGTTGACGATATGCTAAGGATGGATTTCTCGGTTCATCGCCACCTACAAGTTTTGTGCTTATTTCACTATTGCTTTGTCCTAATAATTGAGGTGCTTGATCCAGTCGGAATCCGTGTCCGATAATCTGATTCAGATACCACACCAATTTTGGATGTACCAATAAGTCCCGGAACAATTCTCGGTATGGACTTGCCCCACCTAATAGCGTATGACTTTCTCCAATAGACTCTAATGCCTCGTTTAATGCTGCCACTTCATCTTGTGTAAGCACACTTGGAATATATAAATATCCTGCTACATCAAAAGCATAATTCTCTTCATTACTCATAGTGTCATTGTCCATTATTACCTCCTGAAAGTGCCGATATGTTCCTCTAATTGTTGACGATTATATCAATTGGTTACTTACCTGTCAATAAATACGACATTTCCTTCAGGCGTATTCAATTGTTGAGATTCACTATTGTTGGAGGAGGTACTAACCCAAAGTTCCTTCTGAATTGCAGATTTCCACGGAATATTCAGAAACCTGGTTATTCCCATCTCCCATTTAGCGTAACATGCTCAAGGTGATCGGACTTGCAGAAATACCTCTGATCCGTGACCGAATTTAAATGATCTAATTTCTTTTTGTCTGAACCAGGATTATCAAGATTATAGGATTTACAGGATATAAGATTGAAATATCAAGTATCAGACAAAGACACGTTTATCTATGAGAGAATATATTGGGAACCAACTCTTATTCGGATCAACCGAGTAATCTGCGTAAATCCGCGATTCAGAGAAAAAGAAATCCACTAAACTAATGCAAATGTCAGAATACGCGTATTCTGCCAAATTTGTGCTAAAACCTTTCGTAGTCATTTCCTTGTAGCTTCCAGCTGCACACGCGTATGGTATTCTACCTTGGTGATGGTGCTGAGTGGATTTGGAACTTGGTGAAAGAATACTGTCCGAATGTTGTTGAGATTGTAGATTACATGCGCACTACATCTCCTCTGTATAATCTTGCTAAAGTTGTCAAAACTTGGGTTAAAGATAATGAACCTCTCCTTTTTGATGGCAACATATCAGAAGTTGCCTCACGAATCCGTGGTTTAGGTATTTACAACCCGGAAGCTACTGCGCTCTTTGATAGAGAAGTGATGTATTTTGAAAAGCATGCAGCCCGTATGCGGTATATAGCGTTAGATAGAGAGACTATCAGATCGGAAGCGGCGTTATTGAGAGTGTCTGTAAACATGTTGGTCAAAGATGTAAACAAGCTGCAATGAGATGGAAGAAACTCGGTATCAATGTCGTTCTAAAGATGCTGTGTCTGTTGAAAAAGGTGGATGGGGTAAATATTGGTATCTATACAAAAAAGCCGAATAATCTTTTGTGCAAGAACTTTACACACCCATAGTTCACGAAAAAGTTGACTTTACCTAAAGTGCATGCTATAATTTTATCTCTTTCAGTGTCAAACCCCCGCTGCTTTAGCACGGGGATGTAGACACCGCTAAGCAATAAAACATGTGCAGGGTATCACTGACTGCCCAACGAAAGATTAGATGTAATACTACATCGTTAACCATGCAAGTCGGTGGAGAGCGTCTATATCATGCCAGTCGAATGTGAACTGGAACACGCGAGCGGGTTGATATGCAGCACATATCTGCGATATGCGTTACCAAAGTCGCTAAATAGCGAACTCTCAAAAGGAGCGAGTAGACATATTGTATAAAAGACCCCCAAGAGAAGTAAGTCATCTCTTGTTGTGTCGGGGTGTCTGGTAAGAAGGACAAGAATGAACTGTTTCGGGTGAAACAGTGCCACTTCACAAAAAAGAATCTTGCCATCTAAAACAGGTGAAAATCTGAAATAGGTGAATGGGCGGGGCATCGTCCAGTGCAGTAGGTGATGGAAGACGGATAAAGGTAATATTTTTGCTGGCGTTCGCATTCACTGTTGATCGCAGAATTTACCCAGTGTAGAGGGACAAAAGAATCCCCCTGCTTTAGCTGGGGGAGTATGTCAAGTCTAAAAGAACTCTGCTTACTACTATTTTAAAATTATTTGAGGAGGTATTTTATGCCTGCAAAACAAATCATTTTTGACGAAAGAGCCAGATCTGCACTCAAACGTGGGGCAGACATTCTGGCGAATGCTGTGAAAGTCACACTTGGTCCTCGTGGACGCAATGTCGTCATACAAAAATCTTTTGGGGCACCATTGGTAACATGTGATGGAGTCACAGTTGCAAAAGAAATTGAACTTCCAGATCCTTATGAAAATATGGGTGCACAATTGTTGGAATCTATCGCAACAAAAACAAACGATATTGCCGGAGATGGAACAACCACTGCAACCATATTAGGACAGGAAATCCTGCATGAAGGACTAAAAAACGTTACAGCAGGTGCTGACCCAATGCAACTGAAAATTGGTATTGACAAAGCTGTTGATGTTGCAGTTAATGCTATTACCTCACAAAGTCGTGAAGTCAACACACATGAAGATATTCTTCATGTAGCTTCAATTGCAGCAAATGATCCAGCGAATCATAGCAATATCGGGGACATCATTGCTAAGGCAATTGAGAAAGTTGGTAATGATGGTGCAATAACAATTGAGGAAGGAAAAACTTCAGAGACTGATGTTGACATCGTTGAAGGAATGCAGTTTGATAGAGGATTCCTATCGCCACATTTTGTTACAGACCAAAATGAACAAGTCGTTGAATTAGAAAATCCTTATATACTTATCAATACTGATAAAATTACAACAGTTGCTGACTTAGTTCCAATTATGGAAAAGGTCATGCAACTTGGTCGTCCGCTACTTATTATTGCTGAGGATGTTGAAGGTGAGGCACTATCAACATTGGTTGTAAACAAACTGCGTGGCACGCTAAATGTGGCTGCTGTGAAAGCACCTGGATTCGGGGATAGGCGAAAGGAAATGCTTGAAGATATAGCAGTCTTGACTGCAGGACAAGTTATCTCCGAAGATACAGGTATACGTTTGGAGAACATCGTAGTCGGAATGTTAGGCACAGCAAGACGCGTTTCAATAGATAAAGAGAACACCACTATAGTTGGGGGTTTTGGAGCTAAGGAGAGTGTTGAAGGCAGAGTCGCTCAGATAAGCGCACAGATTGAAGACACAACATCCGAATATGACCGTGAAAAACTTGAAGAGAGACGCGCAAAACTCGCTGGTGGAGTGGCTGTTGTCAATGTTGGTGCTGCAACTGAAGTTGAAATGAAAGAGAAAAAAGCAAGATGTGAAGACGCTCTTGCAGCAACACGGGCAGCTATTGAAGAAGGTATTGTTCCTGGAGGAGGAACTGCACTTTTACGCGCAATTTCAGATGTTGATGCTCTTGAACTTCAAGGTGATCAAAATACTGGGAAAAGCATTGTTCAAGAGGCATTACGTTCTCCTATCCGTGCTATCGCAGAGAATGCTGGAAAGGAAGGGGCAGTTGTCTTGGCAAAGGTTGAAGGTGGTGATGCAAACTTCGGATTCAATGCAGCAACTGAGCAATACGGTGATATGCTTGAATACGGTGTAATTGATCCAACTAAGGTGGTCAGGTCGGCACTACAAAATGCAAGTAGTATCGCAGGTTTACTCCTGACTACTGAAACCTTGATCACTGAGATTGAAGAACCGCCAGACTTTTCTAATATGGATGATCCACATGACGATTATATGCATTGATGCTGAGATCTTGTCTCTCTAATTTCTGAGACATTGGTCAACGTTTTAGCATAGAATTCTGTAAGCGCGTTCAAGTCATGCGCGCTTACATTTTTTCTTCATTTGGCAATGCCGTCTCAAATTGATCGCTATTCATTAAAAAATATTGGTGATTGTAACCGCGCAATTCATTGTACCTCTTGCATTCTTGCAATGAAGGTAAATCTGCAAATCTCATTATGAGATATTCTTATAGAAATTGCATAACACTAAACACGGAACTGCGCAACCATCCCACTATCCCAATCACAATCTAAGCAAAACATCTCAGATGGACCTAAATATTGGATTTTTTTACTTCCACAGGTAGGACATTCTGTTATTGTATTCATTGAATCCGAACTTTCCGATTGCTGATATATGTTCAGATGGTAGACCTTCATTACACCTGAATACCGATGTCCCAATGGACACCGAATCTGTTTGGTTTCTTCATTCTCAAATCGTTCAATGAGTTCACGAAGAAATTTTAATGGATGATGGCAAATTGGGCATGGATTCGGAACCAATTCCTTCACTACAATTATATCTGTATTCTCTGACCGAACAGTGACAGGTAGTGAAAGTTGGCTTTCAAACGTCAATGACCCGCTGTCTTGTGAATCGGATGAGTCCAGACGTTCTGCAACAACTTTTGCATAACTTTCTGGACTCAGGACAACAGTCGTAGGCACCATGGTTCCACCTTTTAAACTTGAGATTAATCTGTAGATGCGTTCTAAAATGGTATGGTACCTCCTAAAAGAAAACCGTATTAACTCACCTGAGTTTCATGTAATGCAATATTGTATATACTTTATACAACGTCTTTATTCGGAAGATTCTGCTGATAGCAACTGGTCGCGTGTCCGCGCAAGTGAAGATGATCCTCGTTGTGTACGATAGGCATCTTCTGGCTGTTTGCGTATGAGAAGAAGATCGTCTCCATCGCGTTCAATTAAGTCACCTGTTAGTAAAGCAGTATCAAATTTTCTCATACTTGTCAAAAAGTTAACTGTAACTCTTCCTGCTTCCTCAAGATGAATTATCCAACCATTTTCTGTTTTCACTCGGTTGAAACGTTGTGGTATCTCTAGGGATTGCATCTGCTGTACATTAATGAGAGTAACACTTTCTCCTGTGTTATCAGTTAATTCTTCCATTGTATTTTCATCTGCCATTATTGTTTCACTTCCTTAAATTATAGACTTTACACAATTTTATCTAAAACAACCCCACATTGTCAACCTATTTTAACGCAAGTTGGTACCTATCATTTGTCGTCTGGGTTGTAACCCCGATTTTTAAGATGTGGTACCAAAATATGCAGAATTCCTTTGTTTCTTCGGTTGATAAAGTAATTTGATGATTAATTTTCAGTAAGTACCAACTTAGGTTATTTCATGAGAATCTACAAAATTCATTAACTGGTTGCATTATATGCCATGATATTGTAAAATACCCACAAATTATGCATTATCAGGAGAACACTCCAAATGTTAAAAGCTGGATTTATCGGTGCTGGGGGACGCAGTCAAGGTGCTCATTATCCCAACGTTAACCGTCTTGAAGATGATGTTGAAATGTCCGCTGCATGTGAACTCGATGAGAATAAGTTAGCACAAGTCACACAAAAGTATGAGTTTGCTCACACATTTACTGACCATCGTAAAATGTTAGATACAATAGATTTAGATGTTGTATATTGTGTGATGAATGAAAAGTGGATTTTGCAGCCGGCCTTAGACTGTCTAAACGCAGGAAAACATCTGTTTATAGAAAAGCCACCCGGTGCAACAAGTGATGAAACACAACAATTGCTTGATGCCGCTGTGGAAAACGATGTCTACTGTATGGTAGGATTCCAAAGACGATTTGCAGCTGTTACACGTGAAGCAATGCGGCGTGTTGCGGAAAAAGGACCCGTTTCATTAGCAGTCACTACATTTAATAAGCAGATGATCGGTGGCAACAGAGAATTTACAACAACACTTTGGAACGATGTCTGTCACGTTGTAGATCTATTACGTTATATGGCAGGGGGCGAACCTGTTGAAGTTTCCGCACACCGAGACAAATTCGGTGCAGAACAACGCAACTTCTATACTGCCTATGTTCGTTTTGATAACAATGTTACAGGTGTGGTTTTTGGCAATCGCGCATCGGGTGGACGTGTACTGCGTTCTGAATTACACGGTGTTGGTATTGGGTGCTATATGAAAATTCCAGAAGAGATTGAAATATATGAAAACAATCAAAGAAATGTTATGGGCGGTTGGGAAGTTGATGGAGTAGACGAACGCGATGGTGCAAGTTATGAAGGTGTCCTCACCATGCATCAACACTTCGTTGACTGTGTCCGTAATAAAGAAGTTCCATTGACAGACCTTCGTGATGTCATTCATTCTATACATCTTGTTGATCAAATTGAAGGACCTCTACCCTAATATAAATCAGGAGGATTGTTATATGCTTGATGAACGTCATCTTCAGCATCAAATTACTGATGACCAACTATGTGCATTGAATACTGACGGATATTTCATCGTGGAAGATGCACTGCCATTGGATCTCGTTGTAGAATTGGAAAAACGCATAGATGCTATCTATAAGGTTCATTTAGATGCTGAATATGACCCACATAGAAAGAGAAAGATGACACCACACGACAACTTTTTCTATCCTAATTTTCTTGGCAAAGACCAACTCTTTGTCAACGTTCTGGATTGGTATAGAACCTTTCCAAAGGTTTGGGGCATTTTGGGATGGAACATCTATTCCTATCATAGTCATTTTATTATCACACCCCCACGTCCAGAATCTCAACGCGGAAAAACTGCACCTCTCGGTTGGCATCAGGACAGTGGTCGTGTGAACATAGAAATTGAAAGTTCTCCTCGTCCCCGTTTATCAATTAAAGTCGTCTACTGGCTTTCTGACTGTTCTGTGCAGGGACGAGGCAATTTCTATGTCATGCAGGGAAGTCATCTATGGGATACGTTAGATCGTCCATCAGACGGTTCACTACCTGAAGGGGCGACTGCGGTATGTTGTAAACCGGGTGATGCAGTCTTCTTTGATAGACGTATCTGGCATGCACGTAGTGAAAACGACTCAGACATCACACGGAAAGGTCTGTTCTACGGATATGGATATCGTTGGTTACGAAGCAAAGACGACATGACGATCCCATCCGATCTGTTTAATCAGAACGATCCAATACGTCAGCAACTCCTCGGTGGCGGCACCAATGCAAATGGTCATTTTTCACCGAAGGATGCTGATGTACCGTTAAAGATGTGGCTTGAAGAGAAGGGTGTTATATCAAAGTAAAGGCTTGACATTTTGATTAATCAATGATATGGTTAAATAACATCGTAGATGTAAGGGAACAACCATTCCCTATTTACGGTGTTTCTAAATTCTACATTGAACGTCCGAGTAAACCTAATTGAACTTTTATTCAGGATGAGTTAGGAAACCACACCTACTCAGGTTAGAATATTGAGGTATAGAAATGTTTCAAAGAGTATCTATTTACACTGCTGGCGTTGTACTACTTATAGTTTTATTGTCAACCCCAGTAATTACAGCGGAGAATGAAGTGGAAAAGCCGAAAGAACTTGAAGTGGGTATGATTGCCCCAAATTTTACTTTAAAAGATGAAACCGACACGAAGCGAAATCTAAATGAATTCTTAGGTAAGAAGAATGTTGTACTTGCATTTTACCCTAAAGACTTTACAGGGGGATGAACAGCAGAGCTCCAGTCGCTCCGGGATAAATTGAGCGACATAGAAAAAACCGAGACTGTACTATTCGGAGTCAGTGTTGACACTGTTGATTCACATAAAAGATTTGTGGACGAAAACAAGTTCGGGTTTTCACTATTAGCTGATACGGAATTTGAGATTAGCAAGCAATACAGCGGAATCATGGAAAAGTTCAACGCATCAAATCGCGTGACCTTCATTATTGATAAGGCAGGATTTATCCGAGCGATTGATAAGAAAGTCAACGTGAGAACACATGGTGATGATGTTGTTAAACAGATAAAGACAGTGATACCGAAAATAGAAGTTGGACAACTTGCTCCCGAATTTTTCGCAGAGGATGGAGAAGGAAAAGTACATCAACTCAGCAAACTACGTGAGAAAATGAATGTTGTCCTCGCATTTTATCCGCGAGATTTTGGACGTGGCTGAACGGCTGAAGTTTGCTCGCTCCGTGATGAGTCGAGCGGTTTTGTTGAGAACAATGTTCAAGTCTTCGGTATTACGCATAACAATCTTGAGTCTCGTCAGAAGTTTGCTAAAGATAATAAATTGAACTTCCCTCTGTTAGTAGACACACGGAAAAATCTTGCATTACTGTTTGGTGCCGCAAAGAAACCAGACGATGAACGTTTGAAACGTCTAACAGTTATCATTGACAAAGAAGGTAAAATCGTGAAGATTGACAAAGAGGTTAACCCAAGCACACACGGTGCGGATTTAGTGGAATTCTTCAAAAATCCTGAAACACCACAGAAGAATTGATGAAGCTAAAGACATTACCGGAAATTCGCGACAGTGTTGCACTGGGGACATCCATAGTTTTCAGTCCGTTTATAGTGCCAATTGTTACTGCTATCTTTGTCATTCTTAAGCATGCAGAAACGAGTAGAGAACTATTGCATTGGCTTGTAGTTGTGTCAGTATTTGTCACTGTGCTGCCAATATTTGTAATAATCTTGCTATATCGTTTCTCAAAGGTGAGTAATATACATTTACATGCGAAGGAAGAACGTCTCATTCCGCTCTGTTTCACTATGGTGAGTATGATAGTAGGGACGTACGTCTTATATAAGATTGGAGCAAATAATAGTATAATCTGGGTGTGTCAAGCATTCATTGTTAACAGTGTAGTGTTCTCAATAATTACGCCATTATGGAAAATTAGCTTTCACACAAGTGTTGCGACTGGATGCATTATGGTTTTGACTTTATTGGTCAACTTGAATTTGGTTTGGCTATTTCTATTAATGCCATTGATTGCTTGGGCACGAGTATACCGGGAACGACATACTCCCCTTCAAACTGTCGCTGGGACCCTCTTAGCAATTGTGAATACAATACTCTTTTTCATTGTACTACCACCAACCGTGTAAAACAAAGTACAGTATTAACCACGATTTAATAATGGTGGAAGGTCATCCCAATCACATTGCAAACAGAAAAAACTTTTGCCGATTCGTCTGACTTCCCCATTGCATTCGGGACAACTTCGTTGGTTCTCCATTTCAGTTATATCAACATCATCAGAAGACGCGTTTGGCATTCTCTTATCATTCGGTATTATACTTTCACGACTCGTAATATCTTGCTGTACCGTTTCAATCACTTCTTGTGCATTCAAATGAAACGGTGGAGGGGCATTACGGGTAAGGTCAAAGAACGTACTCCTATAGAAACGTGTACTATCTGATTCATTAACGCACCTCATGAATACGGTAAACTTTTCAGGTGAGACAAGAAAAGCAGAAGAGTCTACTATATTGTGTTTCGCGCTTATCGCAAGTTCATATCCTTCAAATTCAAAAATTGAATTGCCACCATCCATCCATATCGTGTCTGATGTGTTTTGAAAAACATCTTGTAGTTCATAGGAACGTGTTACAGAGAGAATCAATGTATAACGTTGATAAGGATACTGAGAAAGTAGTTCAAATGGCAGAAATGGTCCTGGTTCAGAAGTTTGCTTTAGAAATGCTGTAAAAGCTCTATAGACTGCTTCTTTTGCTTCTCTTAGAATTGCACGATTACTATCTCCTAAGTAGGAATCATTATCTTCCTGAGAAAAACAGTAGTCATCATTAATGTCCATTTCGGTCTGAATATGAACATCAAACGTCATATTCCGATTACTCAATAGTTGTAGTCGTAAGGAAGGTTCATCAACTGTTTTTAGGATAAAGGGAAGCATATTTAACTCCATATTTGACTGATATTGGAATTGTAACATATTCTGGTATTTTCATTCAACATATTATTAACGTGAGTTTGATAATAGGTATATGAACTTCATTTTTCCTAAATATTACTCTCATAGACCCGGCAGGTACGGTTTCCTAACTGCACCATAGGCATCAATTTTAGGAGATATTTATCTGTGAAGGATTTTGGATGTCTCTTAATATCATACACACCTTTCGCACCGCTGGTGCTTGGTTTCTTGTGGCGGACATTTTCTATACACCTTTCGCACCGCTGGTGCTGATATGTGATTTATGAAAGCCTCGGAGAGGCGGCATGCGCGTGTGGCATGCTGCATGAGGTGTATAGCACGTAATATCAATACAGACGAAAGCCCCAGCGGGGCAGCATGCGCGTGTGGCATGCTGCATGAGGTGTATAAAATGCACAAACTTTACTCACTAAATTGACGCCTATGGTGCGGTTTCCTAACCAATTCAGAATACCAAACGCGTATTCTGATGGAATACAAAAATTTGATTTATCAAACTCATGTTATTATTATTAAAGTCTACAATTAATTTGTATCTTATACAACTATCTGTTATACTATTTATAGGTGTTGGTGATACAATTCATATAGATTATTAAAGTTGCTAATACATAGATTACTGTTTTGAAGAAATGATGATAAGAAAGGAATAGATTATGTCAGGACACTCTAAATGGTCAACAATAAAACATAAGAAAGCTGCGATTGATGCCAAACGCGGAAAACTTTTTTCTAAGTTAGTTAAAGAGATTACTGCTGCTGTACGAATAGGTGGCGGGGATGTTGATACCAATCCACGACTACGAACAGCAATTGCTACCGCAAAGTCAAGCAATGTGCCAAATGATAACATAGAAAAGGCTATACTACGTGGCACAGGTGAACTTGAAGGAGCGGCTATTGAAGAAGTCGTTTATGAGGGATATGGTCCTAGTGGTGTTGCTTTGATTATTGAAGTGATCACGGATAATAAAAATCGAGCAGTAGCAGAAATTCGTCATGTGCTGGGTAAGTTTGATGGTAGTATCGGGGAACGCGGTTGTGTTTCATGGGGTTTTGATAAATGTGGTCTCATTGTCGTTGATGCTGAAAGCATTGATGAAGAGGAACTGTTTTTAGTTGCAGCAGATGCAGGCGCGGAAGATTTAAATGAAATGGAAACCGCTTTTGAAATCATAACACCTTTTGAAGAGTTTGATAAAGTTGTCACTGCTATCCAATCCACTGAAGCAAACATCCAGTTAGCTGAAATAAGCATGATTCCACAAAATACTGTAAAACTTGAAGGCAAACAAGCAGAAAAAATGCTGCGATTGATGGAGAACCTTGATGAACTTGATGATGTTCAGAAGGTATATGCAAACTTCGACATTCCTGACGATATACTTGAGGCTGCAGCGTAGGAATAGGACATGTAGTCTATGATAATTCTTGGGATTGACCCTGGCATTGCAAACACCGGTTTTGGAATCGTCCATTCAAACACGACACGCAACCAATTAATGCAATATGGGAATATAAAAACTGATGCAAAAACGCCTTCAGAGATACGATTAAAACAAATATATGACAAAGTCATAATTCTAATTGATGAGTTTGATGTTGAGGAAGTCGTTCTTGAGGATGTTTTCTTCAGTAAACAAGTGAAAACAGCATTCATCCTTGGTGAAGCAAAGGGGATTATTAAGTTAGCCGCTGCAAATACTGGAACTTCAGTGACAACATATACACCATTGCAAGTAAAAACATCTGTTACAGGATATGGAAAAGCACCAAAAGCACAAGTTCAAAAGATGGTTCAGATGTTATTAAAACTAAAAGAACCACCAGAACCAGACCATGCAGCGGACGCACTTGCCCTCACGATATGCCACGCTCGTTCATACAAACTCAACAAAATTCGGGAAAAATTAAGTAAATAACCTACCAGGATAAGACATCTCTCCTGTTCACTAAAAGGAAATACATCTGCATGATTGCTCATATAAAAGGAACACTTGAATATAAAGATTCAAATGAGGTAGTTGTAGATGTAAACGGTGTTGGCTATTCTGTTGAAGTAACGGAACGAACACTCAACGAATTACCTACAATCGGTGAACCTGTTACTTTTTATACACATTATACACAGAATCGTGATAATGTAATTAAAATATACGGTTTCACTTCAAGAGATACTCTGAAGATCTTTGAATTGGCAATTACTGTGAATAAAGTTGGTCCTACTTTAGCACAAAATATAGTTAGCAGACTATCTCCTGCCCAATTTCAACAAGCAGTTCTTAAAGAAAATATCCCAATCCTAAGACGGGTCCCTCGGTTGAGTGATGAAATTGCAAAACTAATTATCATGAAACTGAAAAAGAAAATCACAAATATAAAATTAGAGGAAAAAGTTGATTTAGGTGGCGTATCTTCAACGCATCAAGCAGTCATCAATGTGTTGTTGAACCTTAATGCATCCGACCTTGAAGCAGAACAGGCTTTAGAAAAGGCAATAGAGTCTCTTGGTGATTCTGCTGACCGCGATGCACTCGTAAAGGAAGCACTTCGTTATATCAGAAATTAAACTCAAATTTTCAAATACAAAATATATGATATTACAGTATATCTCATAAATCGTTTAACATTATCCATTCAAAAATCCAACTTCATTGTAGTAAGGGGTCTCTGTGCCCCTTCGCTGTTCATGGGATAAAATATTGTGGGTACAGAGACCCTAATTACAAATGAATTGTGAAATACTCTCTAAATAATTCTCCTATTACATAATAACAAACTGAAACTGAGCCTAATTCATGGATGACAAATACGATGTTCACGATAATACTGAAGATGAATTTGGATATAGTCTACGTCCAGAAACATTAGATGAATTTATTGGACAGGATAAAGCAAAAGAGCAGATACGTCTTCACATAGAGGCAGTAAAAACCAGACGTAAAGGAAAAGGTAAAAGTGTCGCAAAAAGTAAAGACAATGTTTTGGAGCATGTCCTCCTCGTAAGTCCTCCAGGTCTTGGTAAAACTACGCTCGCTAAAATAATAGCAAATGAATTTGGCACTAATTTCAAACAGGCTATCGGTACTGTCATGGAACAACTTGATCTCGCTTCAACATTAACAAATCTTGAAGAGGGTGACATTCTTTTTATTGACGAAATCCACAGAATGAAGGCTACAACTCAAGAGTCATTGTACCCTGTACTTGAAGATTTTGTCTTAGATCTATCTATAGGTCAAGGTCCCGGATCAGATATTGTCCAAGTTCCAATAGAACCGTTTACTTTGGTCGGGGCAACAACACGTGAAGGGTTACTTACAGGTCCATTTCGCGACAGACTTGGCATACATATTCACCTCGACTACTACACGCCAGAAGATATACAGCAAGCCATCCGTATCAACAGCGTAAAACTCAATATAAAAACTGAGGAAGATGCAGAGTATGAATTAGCAAAACGGGCTAGGGGTACAATGCGGGTAGCAAATAAACTGCTTGCCAATGTTAGAGATTTTGCACAGGTTCACAGTAATGGGATTCTAACACATGAAGTTGCTTTAGAAGCTTTGGAGTTCTTTGGTATTGATGAAAAAGGGTTAAACAAACAGGATTACGCATACTTCCGCGCACTTATTGATACATTCAATGGACGCGCAGGAAAAAAAGCACTTTCTGTTGCTCTCAGTGAAGATGAAAGAACTATTGAAGAAGTTTATGAACCATTCTATATTAAAGAAGGATTTCTTAAACTCACACCGAGTGGACGGGTCGCAACAGAAGGGGCTTATGAGTACTTCGGGTATCCAACAAGCAATCAGCCTTCACTATTTGATATATAATTGGTAATAAACCAACACAACTGGAACTGAAAACCGACTTATATGAAACTGACAGACTTCAATTACGAACTTCCACAGGAACGAATAGCACAAGAACCACTACAAGATAGGGACGCATCAAAACTTATGGTGATTGACCGAGGCACTCGTGAAATACACCATACAACTTTTTCAGAAATAGGAGCATACCTACCAAAACCATCTCTCCTCGTCTTAAACAACACAAAGGTTATTCCAGCAAGGTTAATTGGAAGAAAAAGTAAAACTGGAGGAAAAATAGAACTCCTTCTCATTCAGGAAAAGGAAAAAGACACATGGGAAGTCCTCGCAAAACCGCGCAAGAGTTTGCAAGTCGGTACACAGATGGAATTTGGCGATGGTCTACTAAATGCAGAAGTTCTCGCAAAACCTGAAGATGGTAATTGCACAGTACAGTTTGCTTACGATGGCATATTTACAACGATACTTTCCGATGTGGGTATTATGCCATTGCCACCATATATTCGTCGTTCTCCAAATGATGAAGATAAGGTCCGATATCAATCAGTGTATGCAGAGAAAGAAGGAGCAATTGCAGCACCGACTGCAGGTCTGCACTTTACACCTGAATTATTAGGTGAGTTGAAAGATAACGGTTTTGATGTTGCATTGTTAACGTTGCATGTTGGCATTGGCACTTTCCAACCAGTAAAAGTTGCGAATATCCAGAACCACAAAATGCATGCAGAATATATTCAACTTCCAGAGAAAGAAGCTTCACAAATCCGTATTGCACGTGAAACTGGCACAAAAATAGTCTCTATCGGCACAACAGTCGTGCGAGCACTTGAAACTGCTGGAAAAGATGGATTTGCCAAACCGTTCTGTGGGTATAGTGACCTATTTATATACCCTAGTTACCGCTTTAATGTTGTAGATGCGTTAGTAACAAATTTCCATCTACCTAAATCAACTTTACTCATGTTAGTCAGTGCATTTGCTGATATTGAACTAATTCAATACGCATACGACGAAGCACTAACGCATGATTATCGCTTCTATAGCTATGGTGATGCCATGCTTATTTTATGAAAATTAAGGAGAATTTATTTACAATGGATGGTCTAACAAGTATACTTTTTATGGTTGTTCCGATGATTCTCATCTTGTATTTTCTGATGTTTCGTCCGGAGCAGAATAGAAGAAAAAAACATCAGGCAATGCTTGAGAATCTAACAAAAGGGGATGAAATAGTAACCAACGGTGGGTTACACGGTAAAATACTTGGGATAACGAATGATAAGAAGATTGTACTTCTCACTGTTGGGGAAGTGAACAATCAGGAGGTAAAAGTTCAAATATCACTAAGTGCTGTAGCATTCCTCAAAAAAGGTGGAGAACTCATTGAAGGTGAATAGATTGGAAAACTGATAGTTCGTAGATTTCACCTTCAAATTCTAACAATCGTGCACGAGTCTGATCTGCAATACCAAGTAAATCATTGTGATGCATTACGACTCGTGTTGATTTATTTTCAGAATCATCCAAATAAATGGATGCGCTTCCTTTCTCCTCATGAAATCTATAGAAACAGAATCCTTCTCCAATCCACTCAGTTTCAAACTCATTTTCAAAAATACTTAGTTTGTAGTTTGTATTTGTCCGATTTTCACCAACATTTAATATTACCGCAGCAGAATCTGTATGTGAAGGTGTTTTACAAAACGCTATTTCAACTCTATTTGATGTTGTAATGACTTCATAGGTCGTGTGGTGTGGAATAAAGGCTAAACACGCTTCACCGTCAAAGACATCTTTACGTTTGCCTAAAACACCATTAGCCTTATTCCCATTATGTCCGACAAGAAGTCTACATTGTCCTCCTAATACAATTAGGACTACCTCACAACTATCAGAATGATCAAAATAGGTTGAATTGGGAGATAGGTTGAGGATGCCGAAGTGAAGATTCTCTATAATTGACTCACCAAGGTCAATTAAATGAGTATATCCCTCAGTTGATGTATAATGTTTAGATACTGACATCTGGAACAAAATCCACTATTTGCTGAACAAGACTCGCTAAGGGGAGTCCAACAACATTGAAATAACAACCTTCAATCCGTTTGACAAATGCTGCCCCACGACCTTGAATCCCGTAAGCACCTGCTTTATCGTTTGCTTCTCCGCTATTGATATAATATAGTATCTCATCTTTAGAGATTTTTCTAAAATACACCTTTGTAACTTCTGACCATGTTATCTCTCTGTTTTCTTTCAGATTGATAAGAGAAACACCTGTAACAACACTATGGCATTTATTGCTAAGTTTTGTTAACATCTGCAGTGCGTGTTTATTATTTTCTGGTTTTCCAAGCAGTTCCTTCTTAAACGACACAAGCGTGTCTGCACCAATAACGATACCCTCTGTATAGCGTTTCGCAACATCTTGAGCTTTTAATGAAGCCAATTGTTGCGTAACTACTTCTGGGGTAACATCATTTGGTGGTTTAGGTTCTTGTATTTTACTTGGATATACTTCAAATGTCAATCCGATTTGAGATAATAAAGTAGCACGGCGCGGCGATGCGGATGCAAGTATTAGACGTGGTATCTTGAGAAGTGGCATAGAACTGTTATTTCAAACAATACCATTGATCGCTGTTCTTATATTGGATCTCTAATAACTTGGCAGCAATTAGTTCCGATATGCCAGTATCAATATCTGTTTTTGATAACCCGATTTTGCCTAGGATTTCATCTCTATTTGGTGTGAGGAACCATTTCGGTTTCCTCTGAGAATCAGTTTGACTACGAAAAACTTCAAAAGCAACATAGAGACGCATTGCCTGTGCAGACAAACCAACTAGTGGATTGATATTTGACTGAAAGTCTATGGATTTATTTTGCATCTTTCTGTCCTCAATATTGTTAATATTATGAAGGTCGTTAGATATAACGCAATCCACAAAATGTCGGTTACAATATCATGTATATTTGTAAAGATTCAAGATAAATCTACCACTGGGGTGTGTAAAGTTTTTGTCACTAACTTCCTACCAACCATTGTAGGGGCGGGTCTCTGTGCCCGCCCGTTGCCTTACAAGACAAGAAATGGCGGGGCACAGAGACCCCGCCCTACAATAGATTACAGGTTTTGCACTTGAATTGACGTCTACGGTGACAAAAACTTTACACACCCCACCCATTAAGTAACACTTGCAACTATTAACGAAATAATATATGATGATACAGAGAGATTATTGAAAATAGAATTGGAGTCCATGAATGCGGAACAATCTATTTGTCCCCAACAAAATGCCTTATGCAAAAGGAAAGAACAGACCTGATGTACAGTGTATCTTATGTGCAATCGTAGAAAAAGATGAGAAAGTTGAAAGGCTTGAAGTTCATAGAACAGAATTCTTTACAATCTCACTAAATCTATATCCGTATAGTCCTGGCCACCTTATGATATTTCCGACTCGGCACATAGTTGATGCTCGTGAATTAAACGCAGATGAAGTATATGACTTACACCAACTTCAATGTCTAAGTTTTGAAGTATTGACGCGTGCATATCAACCAAAAGGTTTCAATGTTGGATACAATATGGGTGAATCCTCTGGTGCAAGTATTGCACATCTTCACATGCATGTTGTGCCACGATATCCACGTGAATTAGGGTTCATGGATGTAATCGGAGGGGCAAGAATCATCATTGAAGACCCGATTGCGACACAGAAAAAACTACATGAATTTTTCAATGAAATCAGCGATTGAATTAATTCTCTCGTGAAGAATCTACTTCTGTTCCTGACTATCATATTCTTTTCTATATTTTTGTCGTGCAAGCCATTCCATTGAATCGGCAAGTTTTTCGTGCGCGCGCATTGCGCGCCATCCGACAACCATCCAAAATATAACCCCAAACAACCCAATTAGCAATGTTAATATTGTTAGTGAATCAGGACCCATAAATTATTCTCCTATCTTTAGGCTATAACACAGTATGATTAGTTAGAAATTCACATTATATTGGTATAGATACGCTGATACGATGTAATTTCTATTGAGCATGACAACATCAATTGTATTGACTATGTACATTTAGGTGAAAAAGGATCAAGAGATAATGATGGTTTACCAGAAATGAGTAATTCTGTAATGAGTTTTCCTGTAATCGGCGCAAGCAAGATACCGTTTTTGTAATGCCCCGATGCCAAGACAACATTCTCGTAACTAGGAAGATATCCGATACACGGTCCATTCTTGTAATAGGGACGCAAACCTGTCCAGGTTTCAACAAATTTACTCTCAGCAAGTTCAGGAGCAATCACAACCGCCGCATCAATCATCTGTTTCACACCATCAAGAGTTGGTGTTTTGTCGTATCCTACATGCTCCACAGTTGCACCCAGTAAGATCTTCCCATCAACCCGTGGTACAATATAGATCCCAAGTCCGTCTATCGTGCGTCGAAATATAGGCGGCATCGTTTCCAATAAGACAATCTGACCTTTCGCAGGAGAAACAGAAATTGGAGATTCAAGCATTAAAGTCAATTGTCCTGACCAACAACCTGCAGCAATAACAAAGTTATCAGCATGAATGGTCTCACTATTAACAAAGGCACTTACAACACGTTCATTCTCCCGGACAAAACCTGTTACAGCATTACCTAAAACAAATCTTGCGCCATTTTTAGATGCTCCCTTCGCAAGAGCAGTAACCATTTTTGGATTCCGCACATGTCCATCTTCAGGAAACAGCACTGCTCCAGCGATACTCTTTGAAACTACAGGTTCTAATTGCCATGTCTGTTCTGGAGTCAAGACTTCGGCAGTAAATCCTCGATTGACTCTTCTTTCTGCTAATCCAACTAAACCCAATGCTTCTGTTTCATCAAAGTAAACAGAGAGAGTTCCTGTACGGATAAATTCAATGTCAATATCGGTTTCATCCTTAAGCTCAGATGCTAAATTAGGATACATTGCTAGACTGGCACGACACAATTCTGGATAAGGTTCGTGCGTGGATGCGTGAGAAGTGAGTATACCTGCACCCGCCCAAGAGGCTTCAGTACCAACGCGTGATGCCTTCTCAATTACTATGACAGATACATTCTGCTTAGATAGTTCATAAGCAATTGCACAACCGATTATACCACCACCGATTATAACAACATCTGCATTTTTGTTGTTCAACAAAATACTCCTTCATTTAGTCTTGACTTTATCCTTAAGAATAGTTTAACATGAAGGAAGAAAATAGTCAATTTCTCACATGGAATCGGGTGTGTGTAGTTTTTCGCAGAATATACACAGAAAACCTGTAGGAGCGATCTCCGAATCGCGACCTTTCGGGATCGGTGTTTCCACCTAGAATGAATATTACAACTAATGCATACTCTACACGCCTCACTGAATCCAAAAGAAATGAGAAAAAACATATACACGAATACATCATATAAAGGTTTTTGAATGATTCTTGGAAAGGTTACGGGGACAGTCGTTGCTACACAGAAAGATGAGAAACTTGTCGGTAGTAAATTGTTGATTGTCCAAGATGTCAATTTAGATGGAGAATTAGATCGTAAATATACAGTTGCTGTAGATGCTGTTGGTGCTGGTATCGGAGAGATCGTGTTGATTGCTACAGGCAGTTCAGCACGGCAGACAAAAGCTACCAGTAATAAACCGGTTGATGGTGTTGTCATGGCGATCGTTGATACCATTGAAATCTCTGGCGAAATCCGTTACATGAAATAGAGAGAACGACTGATATGGAACAGACACAATTGTTCCAGGAAAAAGCAGTCGATGATGAACTGCCGTTAAAACTGGAGTTAATCAAACAAATCGGGTGGTTAGTACGATTGCGTTGGATCGCAATTGCAGGTGTGTTTTTCACCGTTACTGTGACCAATTTAGCACAGAACATGATAGAACGTCCTGTCCCGCTCTATATCATTGCCGGGTTAATGGTGCTCTATAACTTTGAGCCACGGATATATCGTAAGGCACCAGAACAGCAACGACTCAAATCTATAAAACGTCAAGCGTGCATTCACATTATCCTTGATCTGCTGTCACTGACTGCACTTATACACTTCAGCGGTGGTGTTGAAAACCCCTTTATATTTTATTTTATCTTTCATCTGGTTATTGCTAGTATCATCCTGTCTAAACGGGTCAGTTATGTCTTAGCGGGCCTGAACACAATTCTGTTGAGTTCCCTCATTTGCCTTGAATATTTTGAAATTATTCCACACAATCCTTTGAATAATTTTATACCTGAGGAACTCTACCGAGATCGATTTTATATATTCGGTGTCCTATTTGTCTTCACAAGCACGCTCTTCTTTTCTGTATATTTGGCTACTACAATCACACAAACTGCAAGAGAACGGGAAGCAGATAGAAAAAGGATGGAGCAACAACTCATTTCTTCTGAAAAAATGGCAGCTATCGGTGAACTTGCAGCTGGAGTAGCACATGAAATAAACAACCCACTGGACGGGTTGCTAAACTGCATTTTACGTATACAACGAAATCCTAATAATATACCACAAACACAAGAATACCTTGATTTAATGGAGGAGGCAATTCATAGAATTGAAGCCACCATAGGAAAATTGCTTGATTTCTCACGACCCCATGAATTGATGCTTTCTACTATTAATCTCAATGATGTCGTAAATGAAACAATAGGTCTGATTGAATACGGGGCATCTGAAAAAGGAATACAAATTGAAAAAGACTTTCAAGAAAGTATATCACCTATCCACGGTGACAAACACCTATTGGAGCAAGTCATTCTCAATCTATCTTTAAACGCAATCACTGCTATGCCTGCTGGCGGGAAATTAGAGTATGGTACAGGTGAATTACAATTAGACCCGCTATTGTCACAACCCAGTGTTTATGTAAGCGTAATTGATACAGGTGTAGGTATACCAGAATCAGTCAAAGAGAGGATTTTTGAACCATTTTATACATCACAAATTTCTGAAAAAGGCACTGGACTCGGTCTTACAGTTTCTGATCGTATCATCAGACAACATAAAGGAATCATAGAGGTAGAGAGTGAAGAAGGACAGGGGACAACATTTACAGTAAAATTGCCGATTGCATAGATACACATTTATGAGGAAAGAATGAAAATACTTGTTGTTGACGACGAAAAAATAAAAAGAGTAACACTACGTGATGATTTGCGCGAATCAAATTACGATACCATCGCAGTGGATTCGCCTCTAATTGGACTCCAACTCCTACAACAGGAAGCATTTGATGTCTTAGTCACAGATTTACGTATGCCACAGATGCATGGTATTGATTTTCTCAAACGAGTCAAAAAGGATCATCCACATATCACTGTTATTGTCATGACGGCTTATGCAAGTGTTGAAACAGCTGTTGAGGCATTAAGATTTGGTGCCTACAATTATATTAAGAAACCTTTTTCAAGTGAAGAGTTAATTCTGATGTTGGAAAAATTAAAGGCATTGCGAAGTAAATCACCAGAAAATGCTCAAGCATCTCCCAAAGTTGATGATACGAATCAAGAACCTTCTCTCTATCAAACACTTATCGGTAAAAGTCAACAGATACAAGAAATCTTCAATATGATACCCACAGTTGCATCTGCGGATAGCAACGTAATGATATATGGTGAAGAAGGCACAGGGAAATCATTATTAGGGAAAACCATTCACCTTAAAAGTTCACGACAACACCAACCTTATGTTAGTCTAAATACTTACGGTCTTGCTGCTGATACTATTGAATTGGAACTATTCGGTGAAGATTCCAAACAAGGAAAACTGCATATTGCAAACAACGGAACGTTGTTCATCGCGAATGTGGATTCTATTCCATTAGACTTACAGGCAAAATTTTTAGCAATATTGGAGAATAGGAAGCTTACAGAGACTCATGATACGGATGCCATTGAAATGGATATACGTATCATCTCTACTTCTCGTGATAATCTGAAAGATAAAACGAAACGTGGCGAATTTCTCGAAGATTTATATTACCAGTTAAATGTCATACCTTTGTTCTTACCACCGTTGCGTGAACGAAAAGTAGACATTCCGATGCTAATTAATCATTTCTTAGACATTTATTCACCACATCAATCTATCAAAATAACTCCTGAGGCAATCAATGTACTCACTGATTATCCGTGGCCTGGCAACATTAGCGAACTTGAGAATATCATTGAACGACTTGTTGGTGTTAACACCGAACAAGATATAACTCCTGAAGACATCCCGATTGAGATAAAACTTCCAACGTCTCAAAAACTTGACACCACACCAAGTTTAACCTCTTTCCATGAAATCATCAAATCTACTGAACGCGAACTGATTGCTTGGGCAATGCGAAAGACAAAGGGTAACAAAACACAAGCTGCTCGGTTACTCTCTATGAAACCGTCTACTTTCCGAGATGCGCTTGCAAAACACATTGATCACATTGAATGGGAAGAATAAAGATAATAAAGATGGACATTACGAAAAAACGGAATTCCATTAGGTCTCGTATGCTACAAAAACGTGAAAATGTCACTCCTGCTGCACGTCCTATATTAAGCAAACGAATTACTGAACATCTATTTGAGTGGATTCAGAGGATGGAAAAAAGTGACCAAGGATATACTTTTGATGCAGTAATGATATACCTAAGCATGAATAGTGAAGTGGATACCTGGCAGCTGTTTGAACTCCTTCATGAACAAGATAGAAAGATTATCGCACCCGTTGTTGACACAAAAAGCGGTCACTTGATTCCAAAACAGATTCAGAATTTGGATGAAGACTTAGTTTTACACAGATATGGCATGTATGAACCAAAAGAATGTTGTCCTGTTTTCCCTACGCATCAACTTCAACTCATACTTGTGCCGGGAATCGCTTTTGACAGAAACGGTCATCGTCTTGGATATGGTAAAGGATTTTATGATCGTTTTTTACCAACCTGTCTGAATGCAGTTACTATAGGAATGGGGTTTCAAGTTCAAATAGTAGATATGACATATCCACAACCGTGGGATGTTCCCTTGCAGCATATCTTCACAGAAGAAGGTTTGGTATCACTAGGATAATCTAAGTTGCTACCTACTTAATATTAATCATCAACTTGCTGTATCAAACGAAGAACAAAGGTAATCTGCATATTTTAGTGTCACTTCTTATAAATCGGGGTTACAAACCCCTCCAACAAATGATAGGTGGCTACTTAGGTTAGGATAATATGTCATTCCGCTGTGATATAAGGTATTACTTTCTCCAGTGTCTTTTCGCCAATACCCTTAACCTCAGTCAACGTCTCAACAGAAGAAAAACCACCTTGTTCTTCACGAAATTGGATTATTTTTTTTGCTGTCTGAGGACCAATACTTGGTAGCGTTTGTAATTCTTCAACCGTTGCAGTGTTAATATTGAGTAATCCAGGTTTTTCTTCTACAGATTCAGTTGATTTGTTGTTTGGTAATTTTTCAGTAGGAACTGCAATAAAATCAGGTTTACCAAGGAATAGTGCAGGATTATAATGACGTAGACACCAGAATCCCGTGCCAACCAGAATGAGAATAACCAGAAACACGACACCACGCCAATAGTGTCTTTCAACAACACTCTCAATATTTCTGGCTTCCTGTTTTTTGGTCATTAATGCAATACCCTATGATTCCCAGATTGGTTCTTCCGTTTGAGCTCGGTGATTTACCACCCGTGCCAAGACAAAAAGCAGATCTGATAACCGATTGAGACAACGGATTATTTCTGGGTTAACTTCTGTTTCTCGTGTAAGACGCACAACACACCGTTCGCTTCTACGGCAAACAGCACGCGCCACATGTATAATTGAACCTGTCTGACAACCACCCGGTAGAATAAAGTTTGTAAGAGGCGGCAACTCGTCTGATAGAGTATCAATCATGGATTCCATCTCGGTTGTAAAATCGGACGAGATACGCATCTCATCGGACTTCGTATGAGTCTCTGGTGTTGCAATATCCGCCCCAACAGAAAACAGTTGGTTCTGAATGCGAGTAAGCATATCAGATAAATCCGCATCATCTATCAGTGTCTGTGCATACCCGATATAAGCGTTCAGTTCGTCAATAGAACCTAATGCCTCAATCTGCAGTGTATCTTTAGGAACACGTGTACCACCGTAGAGTGCTGTTTCACCAGAATCGCCAAATTTTGTATAGATTTTCATGTTGATTTATTCTATACTGTGTTCCGAAAGGAGTCAAGCATATATGAATAATTTACCAAACAAAAATTGTAAAATAGAAAAGGTCAACGTTATAGATTTACGTGTGCCTACATCTGATACCCTTCTCGGTTCGGACCCGTTCCACAAAAAACCGAACTATTCTGCAGTCCTGACAACGATAGAAACAAACACAGAACATCAAGGAATTTCAGTTGCATTCACTGCAGGTGCTGGAAACGACTGGATCGCCTACGGTGTTAAAGACCTTGCTCAACTTATAACCGACATGGAACTGAATACCTTTATTGATGATCCGGGTGCGTTCTTTCGTCTGCTCATTGATCATCATCAATTACGGTGGCTTGCAGACGGTGTCAATCGGATGGCAATCGGTTGTATTGTAAATGCGATGTGGGATCTCTGGGCAAAACTTGTTGAAAAACCGTTGTGGAAACTGCTTGTTGATTTACCGCCAGACAAGATTGTACAGTGTATCGATTGGCGTTACCTGCTGGATGTCCTAACACCTGATGAAGCAGTTGCTATACTGAAATCAAACTCGGATACACGTGAAACAAGAGAGAACGTTCTGTGTCAGAATGGACCGAAGGCGTATTCTACTGCGGGTTGGCTTGGTTTGACTGATGAACAGATCATTGAGACTGTCAATAAGGTGAAAGCATCAGGTTTAGACTGCTTCAAGATGAAGGTTGGACAAGATTTGGAGTTTGACAAGAAACGACTTGCTTTTATTAGACATGCCATCGGTGACGATGCACGTTTGATGTTGGATGCAAATCAGGTGTGGGGAGTTGATGAAGCAATTACCCACATGGAAGCATTGACAGACTTCCGACCGACTTGGATAGAAGAACCTACTGCGCGAGATGATGTTCTCGGTTTTGTCAAAATCGCACGCGCATTGGAGAAATATGATATTGGGGTTGCTGCCGGTGAACAAGTTCCATCACCTGTCATCTTCAAACAACTTATTTCAAGTGATGCCATTCAATTCTGCCAAATTGATGCAACAAGACTTGGCGGAGTCAACGATGTCATTGCTGTGATATTGATGGCAGCGAAGTATGATGTGCCTGTATGTCCACACGGGGGTGGCATCGGTTTGTGCAATATGATTCAACATTATGCAATGTGGGATCAAATCTCTGTTGCTGCACATTCTGATACACAACTTGTAGAATATCTTGAATTTCTACAAGAAGGTGTGTTTATTGAACCGATTCAAGTGCGCGATGGTGCTTATGTCGCTCCAACAGTTCCAGGATGGGGTTTAGAAATGCATCATGATTTTGTAGATAAGCATATCTATCCAATAGGTGCTGTGTGGCAAGGCAGAGAAGCATCTGGAGGGATAACCTTCTTAGCATAATTGACATCATATCGATGTTCACTATGTGTTTTCATCCTCTTGTTGTGTATTTAGCTGCTCCTTTATATCTGTTAATGAGTCGTTCATTCTTGCCAATATGATCAAGACTTCGCAGACGACACGTAATATGATCGGATATAAGACAAACCACAAAAATATCAAGACAGGCAATCCAAACCAATATGGTCCTGCAATAAAACTGAAATTTACAACAATTTGACGGATACCTGCAATAATACAGAAACATAGTCCAAGCTTAAACACTACTGGGATTATTACCGGAATTGTTATTTTCTTGAAATTGAAAAAATCTTTCATAGGCCACCTTCTGTCTATTCAAAATGTAAGCTCAGTTTCTTGCATTTTCTGCTCGTTGTTTATATACTGTCGCGCCAGCTGAAATCCATCCACCAACACCTACAAGTAGAAACTGAACTCCTGCCTTCACGTATTTCTCAACGGAATCATCTAAAGCCAATGTGCCAGCAATACGTCCTGCAGCTTGGATACGTGACAAGGTGTTGTCAATTGTGTTTTGCACATAAGCGTGGTGATGATTACCGATGTATCCCATAGAAGTCGCTAAATCTGATGGTGCTACAAAGAACACATCTATATGGTCAACAGTGAGTATTTCGTCTAAGTTGTTCACTGCTTCAATGTCTTCAATGAGAACAACTAACAACGTCTGGTCATTTGCTACCTTAAAATAGTTGTCCACGCCATACCCTTGCCGACTGGTGAACATTCCGCGGTGTCCGATAGGTGCGAACTTTCCTCCATCCACTACGTTCTGTGCCTCTGCTTTAGTGTTGACATGCGGGACGACAATCCCCATAGCACCGCAGTCCAATGTGCGGTAAATGAGTGCTTGGTCATTACGATTGACTCGCACGACTGATGTCATCCCCCATAAATCACATGCGCGTGTGAGATCACCGAGATTTGTTGCGTCAGCACTGCCGTGTTCACCTTCTAACCACACACCATCAAAACCGTTGGGTCCGAAGGCATCTATGTCATCTGCATTCGTCAGTCCAGCAACGATGTATGCAGGTTCACCATTTGCTAATTTTTGCTTAATCTTATTTGGTCTAATTTCCATTATTTTCTCACTTTCTGTAGATCTATTATGCCAGGAATTCTGTTGGTAATACTTTATGAACTGTATCAATCACTAATTTTTCAACACCAGGAGCAAAACGCGTCGGTTGTCCGAAATATATCATCGCACCACCACCTTCATATCCGCCTTCAGCTAACACCCGTTCAGATGGGATATAGCCGGGAAAAGCATTTGCATAAGCACCTACCCATAGACGTTTGGCATCATACTCTTTCTTCAGACGCAGAGAGAAATCTACTACTACCTCACTTGCAAGGAAGAGAATAGCTAACTCCTCACTAAAAGTCCATGCTTGTACTGGATAAGAAATATCTGTTTTGATTTCCTGTCCATCTTCTATCATTTCAAGATGTTTTTGGGCATGATAGCCGATTGCACCACCTTGTGCTGCTTTTTCTTTCCATTCTTCCTGAGTAGGTAATTTATCAAATGGTAAATTTACTCTTTCAAAGGCACCCACAGGTATATTGGTAAGGGAAGTTGCTTTTCTCTCAAGTTGATGATTAACCTCTTCAGCAAGTGCCTGTCCGTGTTCCTTTGCATAAGCAAGACGTGTTTCAAATACTTCCTGTTTCCCTTCAGGCATGGGACGCATACGAGATTCTGGATTTGCATCTGCCCCACATCCGATAGTAATTAATGCGGTTACATTTGGATGTGCTTTCTGAATCTCCTCTTGTGCAAATCCTGCCCAATCTCCGCAGATATGGTTGTCTGAACCTGCTAAGGTTGTGCAGTGGCAGGCATAACTTGCCCATACCGCATGAAGGTCTCCATCGGCATTGGTAAACTGCATTACAGGTAACGAATGATCTACCGGTCCACCATCTGTTCGACGGTTCTTAGCAAAACCAACTTCACCAATGTTCCAAGCTAAATGACAAGGTTCTCTTCTTGTGATTGCCTCCATCGCAAGTGCTTCCAACCAGTTGCCAAGTTCACGAGTGTAACGGTCTATTGTTTCCTGTTCTTCAGGAGAAATATCTCCGCTGAATATGAATGCGGCTGAGTTAGTCAGACATGGTGCACTGTGCGTGTGTGTAAAACAAGCAACAAAATTCTCACGAGGAATTCCTGTTTTACCTTCAATACGAGCTGCCAAATCCTCTGTGAATTCATCAGGTAATCCGCAGTTTTCAACCGTTATCATAAGGGCAGGATCTTCGTCATCACCACCTATAACAAGAGCCTTCGCCCATATCCGTTGAATGATACCTTCAGATACTGATCGTCTACTGCCATACCCGTTGAGACGAATTGGGTAATCTGGGGTAATGTCAATTTGTGCAACACCAACTTCAATCAGATTTTCTTTTTCTGCCATATAATTCTCCTTATCGGAATGCATTTGCTACTATCACAAGGTCTTGTATATTCACAACACCATCACCGTTTAGGTCTGGTTCAGTCTTACCAAATGCATTTGCTACAATAATAAGGTCAAGGATATTTACATTACCATCACTATTCAGGTCCGCGGGGTGTGTTGCCCCTTTCAAATATATTTCGCCATCCAAATCGGGGATTACATGACGTTTGGAACTTACCTCATTGGAAACACCACTAACATATTCTGAGAATTCAATATTTTGTTCTATTCCACTACGGTTGTAAACTGCCCACCCATTAGTGAACTCACGAATAAATAGACCGTCACGTTTTTCATAGAATTGAGATTTCGCGCCGATTGGCTTACCTAAATCTGTATCCCAAAAGTCGTACCAGTAATGTTGGTGTTGAATTCCATCATTGTAAAGCACATATCCATCTGAATGGGTAAGGCTCATAGTTGTAAAAACACGCATCCACTTTCGGTTTAGGGGACTATCAGGCGATTCTGTGGTAACACCCCATCCTTCCAAGCAGTTGATTCTGGGTTCACGTAAGTTTTCTTCTACCCAAGAGAGTGTGCTTTCAATCTGCTTTAATCCTGCATAAGAGTAACCTTCATCGTTATCTCTTAGCGTTTCCATGAATGTGCCGTTAATAGCCCATCCAGTGCGTGGCATTGTTCGTCTATTTCCGTTTACTAAAATGAGAAAATCATCCTGGACTTCGCCACGGATACGACGTAGTATTTCGTCTCTCGCCCGCTGTTCTGCTTCAAGTCCAACATAACCTTTCCAATTACTGCCGGGATTTGCAAGAACTTCCCCATTTTCATTCCACCAGTCAAAGAAGATGCCATCATAAAGACCACATTGAGCGACCGCAATCGCCTCATTAACGATTTTATCAATTACGATAGGTTTTGTAAAATCTAATAATAACGCTCCATCGACCCATGCAACGACTCGTTCACCATTTTCGTCTCTCAACCAGAAAGGTGACTCTGCAGGGTGATTTGTTGGATAAGCTTCCCGCATCTCCAATCCAGCGATGAAAAGCATGTTAGGATTCTGCACAAGGTAAGCATCGCGAAGTTCAATTGCTTTTGTCATCTCACCAATTACACGTTTTCCATCTGGCGTATCTCGAAACTTCTGTCCGAAAATCAAGCAACAGAAATACAGATCGTGAAATGCCATTTGCTCTAAGTCTGTTTTATCTGGAAGGTTTAGAACAGAACTCCATCCTATCCCACCCCATGCTGAAAAAATAGAAGGGAAACGTCTATTCTGAAGGCGAGTTTCAATGGAAAGCCTTGGTAAAACACAAGTTTGGTCATATTCAAAGACTGTTAAAGATAGCGCGTTAAGTGGACTGTGATCTGTAATTTGATTCCCTTGAATCCACAATTTTTTCAAGTTAGTTAACTTTGCAATTGGGGTAACATTTACTATGTTATTGTAACTCAAGTTTAATTCAAGGAGTTGTTTCAAATTCTCAATAGGTGTAATGTCCTCTATCTGATTGAAGCGAATCTTCAAGTATTTCAATTGGAATTGAGAAGCAAGCGCAGTCACATCTGATATTTTACATCCTGAAGCATCTATATCAACTAATCCTTTTAAGGATTCCAAAGGCTTTAAATTGGATACAGGTGTATTCCATAGATACAAAACTCTTAAATTTACTAACCGGGCAATAGGTGTTAAATCGTCAACCTGTGTCTGAGCTAAAGATAGTCTCTCTAAATTTGTCAGATTGGCTATAGAATCAATTTTACTTAATTCATAATTTTTATATAATCCGAGTTTTTCTAAATTTGTAGCAAATTCTAATCCAGTTAGGTCTGTAATTGATCTTTCGTTTGCAACTAATTCCTTTAACCATTTCATGTGTGTAATAGTCAAATTCTTGGTAGTATCAGGAATATCTAATTCCTCACGGATTGTCTTTTCCAGATTCTTGTCTGGAATATGGACTACCTCAGTATCCTGTGCATTGACATTCAATACGAATGTCAATGTAAACAACCAAAACATATTGATAATAGATCGTTTCATTTTACAAAAAACCTTATCCTATCTTAACATGATTTTCACATACTCAGTTCTATCTTTAAAGGTATCTACTCCATTTCCATAGCATCAGCAAATACATCTTCAAGTGAATGTTTTACCTCACGCAATTGACGCAATTGAACTCCAGTTTCATGTGCCAAATTAAAGAAGAACGTACCATCTGTAGTTTCATTTGCTGTTGATGTGACGCGAACGCGTCCATCTGAACGCAACTCGGTATCATAAGGAAACTTATCCAAGGCTGCAAGATATGCATCACGATCTCCAACTATTTTCAGATCGTAAACTTGACCCTGATTTTTTCTCAATGCCTCTATTTCTCCGCTGATGACAAGACTCCCGTGAGAGAGCGCAATTACATAGCTACATGTCGATTCCACATCGGGTAATAGGTGCGAAGATAGAATCACATCAATACCTTTATCCACAGCAATGTCCTTAACAAGTGTTAACATTTCCTCTCTACCCGTTGTATCCATACCATTTGTTGGTTCGTCAAGCAACAACATCTTTGGATCGTGAACCAATGCCTGTGCTAACTTCACACGTTGCCGCATTCCTGCTGAATATCCACTGATATTACGGTATCGTTCTTCATCAAGACCAACATAATATAACACTTCATGTGCACGTTGCATTGCATCTCTTGCAGGCATACCACAGAGTTCACCTGCATAAGCCACAAGTTGAACAGCAGTCATCTGTGGTATTAAACAATCGTCTTCTGGCATATATCCTACCTGTTGACGAATTGATAACTTATCGATTTGCACATCTAAACCGAAAACAGATGCATTCCCACGACTTGGATTTAGAAATCCGAGAAGCATCTTAATCATTGTGCTTTTCCCCGCACCATTGGGTCCAAGCAGTCCGATCGCGCCACCACTCTCTAATTTCACAGATAATTCATCTAATGCAGGATTTGTCCCAAAAAAGACTGAGACGTTGTTGACTTCTAATAGCATCTGTTAAAAATCACTCTCTTTATATATACGTCTTACGCGTTTTCCAATCCGGGTTAATATTTCATAAGGGATCGTATCTACTTTCTCTGCCAGTTCATTAACACTGATTTCTTCATCTCCTTGCTTGCCAATCAATACCGCCTCATCTCCTACTGAGTAACTACCTGAAAGTTCTAATTTGACGACAATCAAGTCCATGCATATTGTTCCAATAATAGGACAACGTTTTCCACCTATCAACACCTCACCGCAATTTGACAACGCGCGAGGATACCCATCACCATAGCCAACTCTTATACCAGCAACGCGTGTTTGTGTTTGCGTCTTGTAGGTCAGTCCATAACTTACACCTTCTCCCGCTTCAATGTCCTCTATCCAACTGATATATGCCTTCCATGTGAGTGCAGGTTTTAATGGTATCGGTCTCTCTTCTCCTGGATATATGCCGTATAAACTCAAACCGGGACGGACGGCATCATAATGGGATTCAGGTATGGCTAAAGTAGCTGCACTGTTTGCTGCATGTAATAATATATCATCTGATACATTCTCAATTGCTAAATTGAATCGCTCTAACTGCATAAGGGAAAAACTCTTATCTGGTTCTTCTGCAGTTGCGAGATGTGTGAACACACCTGTAATCTCAATTCCAGGTAGCGTTTTTAACTTGTTCAGAAAACTGTCTACTTCTGATTTATGTATTCCACTACGATTCATTCCTGTGTTTATATTCACATGAACTTTTGCATTTTTTGAAATACCCATTGTCTTCTTTAAAAGTGAGAACTGCGTACTCAACAATTCTGCAAAAGACAAATTATCTACAGTTGTCGTTATTTCATTCAATATAATTGGAATACCGTAGACTGATAATGGTGTAAACAGAACAAGTATATTGTTTGTAATTCCTGCGTCACGAAGTTCATTCGCTTCCTCAACTGTAGCAACAGCAAACATATCAACTTGATGGTGTAAAAAATCTGCAACACGAATTGCACCATGCCCATAAGCATCTGCCTTAAGGACTGCTATTAATGACTTACCTGTATGTTCTTTAATTGCAACAACGTTTTGAAGAATTGCATCAAGATCAATTTCTATGTGCGTATGATATTGCTGGTCCACAATCGTTCCAATACGATTAGCGTATTTCAGTTATAGTGCCTTCTGCCCCTATTAACGTGAGTCTTCTTAGCAGCCACGCATTTTCCATTACATTTACAACTTCCAACGTCAGGGTCAACTCATAATTCCCAGGTTCGCGGATAACAGATGATACATCTACTTCATCGGCAATAGGAATCATTTCTAAAGGTTGGACTTCCCCGATTGCACGATTTCTCACTACAGATGCACCGTTGATTGAGATACTTAAAAAAGCACCTGTTCGCGCCGTGTCCTGGAGAATATCGTATCGTAGACGCAAGTTATTTTGGATCACTTTCTGTACATTCAATTGGAATGTTAGGGATTGTGTGAACGAATTCCCTTGCCAGTAGCGATTAGGAGTAGCAACTATGGCATGTCCAATATTGACAGTAATCCTTAATTCATCCTCTTCTGTTACAGTGCCATCAGATACTTCAAGGGTAATGGTGTAAGAACCTTCTGTTTCAGGTGCAATATAGACAACGTTCGAACCTTCACCAGATATTCTTCCACCCGTTGTACTCCATTTGTAGACCAGCACATCAGTATTTCCAGAGTATGTTATGTTAGCAGATATTGTTGTGGTATCTCCAATATTAAGGCTATTGGACTCGGCTGCTAAATCGACATCAAGCATCTCTGAATCTAAACTTAGTGGATCGTTTATATCGCATCCGGTAAGAACACAGAGTGTAATTAGACCACAAATTAGTAGAATATGGATTTGTATATATCTGTTTTTCATATAATTTATATTATACCATTATAATGGTAAAATGATTAGATTGATTCTGTTTTTCTTTTTCGAAACCACAGGAACAATAAAATGAGGACGATAGAATTCACAAGCAACATCGTCGAAATGGCATTAAGCTCAGGTGTGATTCCAAACTTTATACTTGAATAAATATGTACGGATAGCGTTGTGTAGCCAACACCCGCAGTGAAGAAGGTGATGACAAAGTCGTCTATTGAAAGTGTAAATGCCAGGAGTGCTCCACCTATAATCCCCGGAGCGATGAGCGGTAAGGTTATCCACCAAAATGTTTGCCATTCATTTGCCCCAAGGTCAAGTGCTGCTTCTTCTACCGTTGTATCGTATCCTTCTAAACGGGCGCGAACAACAATTGTAACATAGGCTATGTTGAAGACTACATGTGCAAAAATTACTGAGGTTAATCCTAATGGATAGTCAATCACCGTTCTATAGAACGTCAATACTGCAATAGCCAGAACTATATCTGGAATAATCATCGGAAGGAATAAAGCTTTAATGAGTGAATCACGAAATCTAAACCGATATTTTTCTATTGCAAGTGCAGCTGCTGTTCCAATAATGGTTGAGATTAAAGTTGCGACACCGGCAATTATCAGACTATTTTTACATGCACGCCACACATTAGGGTTCTTAAACAGTTTCCCATACCAAACAAACGAAAATCCTTCCCATACCGATATCTGATTGCCACTGTTGAACGAGAAAACAATGACTACGAAAATTGGAATATAAAGAAATAGAAAAACTAAGATTATATTGGTTTCAAGTAATCGTTTCATTCTTTTGTTTAGTAGTAGTATTTGTATGTTAGATGTCTCTCTATGTTTCTACAGATTCACTACCTTTTAAGGCGCGAAAATACAACACCGTACCCACGAGCACAATTATCATAAGTATGAAAGAGAGTGCAGCACCAAAGGGAAAATCTCGCGCCGTCTTAAATTGGCGTTCAATTACATTTCCAATAAAACTCACTTTTCCACCACCAAGGATGTCAGGTGTTAGAAATGCACCTACGGTCGGAATAAAGACTAACATTGACCCGGCAAGTATACCGGGTAGACTCAATGGTAATGTGATGTGCCAGAAAGCATTTCTTGAAGTTGCCCCCAAATCCTTCGCTGCATCTACCAGCGACATATCCATCTGTTCTAACGCGACATACAATGGGAGGATCATAAATGGTAAATATCCGTATACCAGACCTATCTGCACTGCAAATGGTGTGTTTAGGAGTTCAAGAGGTTGGAAACCTGGAATTAGAATTGAAAGCGATGAATTCAGAAGTCCTTCTGTGCGAAGTATGAGTATCCACGCATAGGTGCGGATGAGAAAGTTGATCCAGAATGGCACGACGACAAGCAGTAACAGGATATTACGGAATTTAGGGCGGTAGTATGCAAGGTAATAAGCAAAAGGGTAGCCGACAAGTAGGCAAATGGTAGTGCAAACTAATGCTGTTGAGATTGACCGCCAGAGGATGCGGAGATAGATTGGATCAAAAAAACGTTGGTAGTTTTCTAATGTGAAATGTGCTTCTATACCACCGTACGTACCACGTTTTAGGAAACTATAGATGAAAACAGAAATTAGAGGTAGAAAGAAGAATATGAGAAGCCAGAAGATAACGGGGGAGAGTAGGATTAGGATGCGGGAATTACGTGGCATTTTGCTTTTTATTCTGGATAAGGAAAGGGGGATGCTTATTGATCACAAAGAATATCAACAGGGACACCGTGCTCCGCAAAAGTTGTTAAATAATCTTTCCAGCCTCTATCTATTGCCAATAGTATTGTTGCTGTTTGCCCTGATTCTTTTTTGTATGCTAATGAAACTGCAATGAATTTCCTGTCTTTCTTATGAAAGTCTTTCAATGCTTCATCATCATTAGGATACTCTTCAAAGTCTGTTCCGTTTCCAGTTAATGACGTTACATTTACTACTTTACAGAAATTGGGATTAGTCTGATTTTGCAATAGAGTCTTAACAAACAAATCGCCTATACCCTTTCGCGTGTTAGGTTTTGTATTGCGTTTGTACTCATTAAGAATTCGCCAATCGTCATCAATAACTACCTTTTCAGGACCAGAGAGAATCTGTTGAATTCGATCTTGACATCGGTCTCTACAATCTGCTCGTTCATCATCTGTATCATTTGCAATGACGATAACGTTCGTATCTACGACAACACCGTTCATTAACCCTCCTGACTCTTACGTCTTTTCCTTTGTGCATCATTCATTGCAAATAGATCTCCCACCTCATTACCAAAAAAGTTTGCTGCCCAGTTTGAAATATTACCGAATTCATCAACATTTAGTCGTTCAATGTCAGAAACACCTTTTTCATTTCGACAAAAATATAGAGCAGTTTGATCAACATTGATCTGTTCTTCAGCAATACGACGTTGTAACCGATTTAACAAGTGTTCACTATGACTTTCCACCAGAATCTGTAGTTTACGGTCATTGACAACTTCTATCAATAGGTCTGCAAGTTGTGCTTGAACCATCGGATGAAGGTGAATACCCGGCTGTTCAAGAACTAATGTTGAACCTGCAGGAGCATAGTAGCAGAGAACTAAAACGGGTAGAAACTGCGATAAACCATATCCCATATCAGCAAGTGCGATTTTAGGTCCATATTCTTTCATCTGGATGCGGACATCATAATCTTTACCATCATGATTGTCTGTACGTTCTAATATAAAGGTGTGTGCAAGGTTCATTTCACGTAACCATTCGGATATTCTTTCCTCAATTGATACTTCTTCATCATCGTGTTGAATTGTTTTTCTATCAACACGTGCAGAGAGTAGAGCGTCAATTGTTTTATCTCCCAATCGTCCTAAATCTTTGGGATGATCCCCTTCCCAATGATACTGTCTTTGTGGATGGGCACGGATGGGGCCAAGATAGAAAACATGTGAAAACAATACTTCAAATGCAGATGTGTATTTGTTAAGGGAATTTACTGATTCAGATGTTCCTAATGTCATCATACCGTAACAATTATTAAGTTGATTGATTATATCTCCATAATGACTATGTGGGAAAGATATGCGACCATCAATGTACATTACTTTGGCCACTCCATCTAATGTAGGTCCATAGTTTAGACTTTCCAAATTCAATTTACCGTTTTCTAAACGAAATATACCTTCGTAGGCAAATTGTTGTAAGTTTCGATCCCATACAGAACCATCTTCAGGTATATTGAAATATGGTCGTAAATTTGTAAGATCGCACTGAAATTCAAATTCAAGTGGTGCTATTAATTTATGATCATGAATCACCTCGCGAAAATCTCCGAGATTCACAAGAGAAGTTTTATCACCCCAAAAAATAACTTCATCTGCATTCTGCCGTTCTGCAGTTTGTTTAAGCAATAACAACATCTGCAACAGACTGCTCTTTCCAGAACTATTTGTCCCGAAAAAGCCTGTCAGAGGTGCAAGTTTGACCACACCACTATCTTTCCAAGACTTGAAGTTTTTCATTCGAATATGGGTAATCATGTCAATCACCAACTCTTATAGTGAAATGTAAATTACGTCCACACTCCCCGGTAGATGCGGTTTCCTAACCGCATCCATGAGACAGAACAAACACCGGTTCGGTTAGGAAACCGAACCTACCGTAGTGTGTAAGCAATTATGATTTTTGCTATAATATAATCCACGATTCAGACAAAATCAATCAGCAGCAGGAGCGAAGGTTTCAGGATTTTCAGCTGCAGCATCGTAATCTTCAATCAGTTTTGTTATACTCGGATTTTCACCGCATAGCGGACAATTTTCATCACGCGGCACTTTCATTTCACGATAAGTCATACTAAGTGCATCATAAAGAATCAGCCTACCGATAAGCGGTTCACCGAGACCAAGAATATACTTAATCGCTTCAGTTGCCATCATCACACCGATAACGCCTGGGAGCACGCCCAGGACACCTGCTTCACTTCAGCTTGGCACCAAGCCGGGTGGTGGAGGCGTAGGATACATGCATCGATAGCAGGGACCTTCGTTGGGTTTAAAGAGCGTTACTTGACCCTCAAATTGGAAAATACTACCATGCACAATCGGTTTATTCATTAGCACGGCAGCATCATTGACAAGGAATCGCGTTGCGAAGTTGTCGCATCCATCTACAATCAGGTCGTATTCAGAGAATATTTCCTCAACATTGTCCGCAGTGAGTCGAAGGTTATACGGTGTAATCTCAACATCTGGATTGAGTGATTTTATCGTTGTAGTTGCCGACTGAACTTTCGGTGTTCCCACTGCTTCTGTGCGGTGAAGAATCTGACGTTGTAGGTTGCTCAACTCCACTACATCAGAGTCAATAATTCCCATTTGTCCTATACCAGCGGCACCAAGATAAACACCAGCAGGGGAACCTAACCCACCAGCACCAACGAGTAACACTTTCGCATCAAGTAGTTTTGCTTGTCCGCGTTCACCAACTTCGGTAAGCATGAAGTGACGACTATACCTATCAAGTTGCTCATGTGACATCTCTTTATCTTGTGCGGTTGGGAATCCAGCAGTAGACCAGCCTCTGTATCCACCCGCCATGGATACGGTATCTGTATATCCCATCTCACGCAACGATTTTGCTGCGAGGAGTGAACGTGATCCAGCAGCACAATACACCACAACCTTTTGATCTCGGTCAGGAATGTAATCTTCAACAGAGAATTCCAGCATCCCACGAGTTACGTGAACAGCATCGGGTATATAACCAGCACGATATTCATCTTCATCGCGCACGTCCAACAGTACAAAGTCACTTCCATTTTCCTTGTCTTCTTTAACGTCTGTGGCTGTGACTTCTGGAATCTCAGTCTTTGCCTCCTCTACGATTTGCCTATACGATTTCATAGATTGTTCTCCAAAGTATATGGTTACTTTTTTCGTCAATAACGACTATTTCATGTGTTCAACGGTGATAAATAAGCTTCTGGATTCCTTTGTAATCCTGAAACGATTATAGCATGATTCTCATGCTTTGTCAATCATTTTGATATGTGTATTAGTTTTCATATTTTCTGTCAATCAGATAGTGACACATTTGAATATCCATGGTTAAATATGTTGATATTTGCTTTGCGGTATGTTATTATGTGACTAAAGAGTTTTAAAGTTTAGAGGTGAAAGAAAAAGTGAATGATGGGTTCGATGATGACCATGACTCATCGCGGGGATTAGGTGACGCTCAAAGCCTTGATGTAGAGTAATCCGCACAACAAGTTGAAATTCACCGTAACCTGAAATCTATTGGACCTGAGATAGCTGCCTATTATCTAGATGGGATTAGGATTTTACAATACGAAGTAACGAAAAAAAGTAAGTATGGACCTATTGACGGAAAACACAAAGCATCAATTATACAATCGTTGGGAATTGACGAACTATCACCACTTGCTGAAAGGTGGATAAAGGTCACTAAGGATTTCACCAAATATGTCCATCGTCATGGGGCTTGGAAGGATCCACGCCACGTAGGATAGAAGAATTCCAGGTTTCTGGCTTGAGTTTGAAGCTATATTAGTTGATTTAGTTGGGAGTTACCTTAATCTGCTTGACAGATTGGACCGGATTCGGAATGCAGAACCTACAAGGTACAACAGGGGAACGTTGCACAACCTCTTAAAATCCGAGGTAAGACGAAGAAAGGACATAAGGATATTGCCGATGAAATCGGCAATCGATTTGGAAAAGCAGGTGTTGACTTCATAAGATCCGTTTATGAAGAATCTAAGCGTTCAACATCCCGCTCCCAAAAACTTGACTTCTGATGTCATTTGTAGTACCCCTTTGCACCAAGCAAAAAATACAATTATCCGTAATGAACCTGTTGCTTTAAAAGAGGATATTCCCAATGAAAAAGACATACATGTTTGTCGTCATCTTGTTCCTGTTTTTTGCCTTGTTATTGCCAAACGTGCTTGCTCAAAATTACAGTCAATGGGGTTTACCCAAAGGTGCTAAAGCTCGTCTGGGTAAAGGTAGAATAACTGGCAATATCGTATATTCCCCAGATGGAAATCAACTCGCTGTAGCAAGTTCAATCGGTATTTGGATATACGATGCACACACCTACAAAGAACATGCATTACTCACAAAGCATAAGTGGTATGTCGAATCCATCGCGTTTTCACCAGATGGAAAAACAATCGCAACTGGGAGTGATGAGACTGTACGGCTGTTGGATCCGACCACAAGAAAGCTCAAAGCCTCTCTTATAGGACATTCAGATGCTGTCCGAGTTGTAGGTTTTTCTCCTGATGGGACTACACTTGCAAGTGGAGGTGAGGATGCAGTAGTACGTTTGTGGGACCTATCTACGGGTTTACATAAAAGGATTCTTAAAGGACATACAAGTTTTATCACTTGTTTAGCTTATTCACCGGATGGTACAACTGTCGTGAGCGGGAGTTTAGATCATACAGTGCATCTGTGGGATACCAACACGGATATGCCAAAAAATATCCTTGTCGGACATACTGGACATGTTACTTCAATAGCATATTCTCCAGATGGAAAAACAATCGCAAGTGCAAGTGTGGATAAGACGGTGTTTCTGTGGGATGCACACACTGGAGAGAAAAAAACAACACTCATAGGGCATATAGGGCCTGTACGTTCAATCGCGTTTTCACCAGATGGGAAAACAATCGCAAGCGCAAGTGAAGATAAGACGGTGTTTCTGTGGGATGCACACACTGGAGAGAAAAAAACAACACTCATAGGGCATATAAGGCCTGTACGTTCAATCGCGTTTTCACCAGATGGAAAAACAATCGCAAGCGCAAGTGTGGAAACGGTGAATCTATGGAATGCAATCACAGGGAAACACAAGGCATCCCTGATGAGACATTCAAAGTATGTCAATTCTATAGCGTTTTCACCAGATGGAAAAACAATCGCAAGCGCAAATTCAGATCATTCAGTGCGTCTGTTCAATACTGCTACAGGACAGCATGAAACAACACACATAGGTCACAGTGAGGATGTCTATTTTGTTGAGTATTCTCCGGATGGTACTACACTCGCCAGTGGGAGTGAGGACGAAATACGTTTATGGGATACGGTCACCGGACTACACAAAGCCATCCTCTCTGTACGTAGGGGACTTGCTACTTCTATAACTGCCATGGCGTTTTCTCCAGATGGAGAAACAATCGCAAGTGGAGGTAGGGAGAACCGTGTGTTTTTATGGGATGTTGCCACTGGAGAATACAAAATCACCCCCGCGATACATACGAAGCCTGTCACTTGTGTTACGTATTCTCCGGATGGCACTATACTCGCAAGTGGAAGCAAGGACAAAACAGTATGTTTATGGAATGCACACACAGGACAGCATAAAGCCACTCTCACTGGGCATAGATGGGAACTTGCTTCCATTGTATTTGCCCCAAATGGAAAAACAATCATCAGTGCGGATTTGGGAGGGCGGATGCGTTTGTGGGACGCACACACGGGGCAGTACAAAACCACTCTCACCGGGGAGAGGAGTGGAGTTGCTTCTTTGGCATATTCCCCGGATGGCACTACACTCGCAAGTGCGGGTTGGTTTAAAGTGTATCTATGGGATACACACACAAACCAGCAAAAAGTTGATCTTGTAGGACATACGAGCGGGATTACTTGTGTTGCGTATTCTCCGGATGGCACTACACTCGCAAGTGCAAGCAGTGATGGTACTATCCTTTTATGGGACATGCGTTAGTTACCACATAAATCTCAACTCAGCGTGTACCATGTTCGGTTAACATTGTCGGACATACCTGACAAAACTTCACACACTGCTTAAATTTTAATTCCCACCAACCCAAAAGCATGTTATAATAACGGTGAGTTTGAAAATTAACAGGACAAACGTAAATTAAACAGAGAATAGGCATATTTGCTTAAGAATCGTTATTTTGGTGTTTTTAACTGCTAAGTCACTTAATATAGTGAAATATACAATTAATTGGACACTGTTTCTGTAGGAGCGATCTCCGAATCGCAATATAACTCAGTGATAATCGGGAATTGGAGTTCCCTCGGACATCTGAAAGTGTAAAGGTAATTCTAAAATCTACTATATGAAGATTAAGAAATTAATCTTCATTCAAGGGACTTTAAGAGGACATGTGGAAGTCTTAACTATTTATCAACCTTACGTTATAATTTTAACACACCTAAGACACGAAATCTAAACTAACTTATTTCATAGGAGAAACCATAATGTCTAAATTTATTTTCTTAGTGTTCCTATGCTCACTAATTATCACGAGTCTAAGTATCGCTAATCCTGCTGATGATGGACTTGTAGGCTACTGGTCCTTTGATGAAGGAAATGGAAAAACTGCCGCAGACATAACTGGCAATGGACATGATGGAGAATTTGCCGGAGATCCGAAATGGGTCGCGGGACAATTTGGTACTGCACTTGAATTCGACGGTGCTGACGACCATGTTGTTGTAGATGATGACGACGCATTAGACCTAACTGATAAAATCACACTGATGGCATGGTTTAGTCCTAATGAAGCACTGACAAGTCGTAGGTTAATGGTTAAAAACGATTCTATCTTCGTTATATTCGACTTCGGTAATTCTAAGGAGAGTATTGATTTCCTTGTGAAACCAGATAACAACTTTGCTGAATCCAAAACAACAGATTGGAAGATTGGTGAATGGTATCACTTTGCAGGAACGTTTGATGGAAATACACTAAAGGTCTATATAAACGGTATACTTGAAGGAGAAGGTGCGAATAACAAACCTATTCCCCCATCAGACTTAGAACTTTGGATTGGTGGTGACGATTTTGGCAGACCAACGGATCATTTCCCAGGTAAAATAGATGAGGTGCGTCTCTATGACAAGGTCCTAACAGAAGCGGATATCCAAAACGTCATGGACACACCAGCAGATGTAGAACCGCAAGGAAAACTGGCAACAACTTGGGCAGATATAAAAGGAAAATAAAAGGAAACTGTATGACAACCCACCAGAAACGCCCCGTCGTACTCATCATAAGAGATGGATGGGGCTGTAATCCTTTTCCTGAATACCAGGAATCAAACGCTGTTCACCTTGCAAAAACTCCTGTAGATGACTGGTTAAGACAGAACTATCCAAATGTCCTTATCCACACTTCAGGTGAAGATGTGGGATTACCCGTTGGAGTCATAGGCAACAGTGAAGTTGGACATCAAAATATCGGTGCAGGACGGATTGTCAATCAAGAACTCCTTCGCATCAGCACAATGATTCGTTCTGGGGAATTCACACGGAACGAAGTTCTTTTAAATGCAATTGCACATGCAAAAAATAATAATACTAATCTACATCTCATGGGTTTGGCAAGTGATGCTGGTGTTCACAGTTCCCTTGAACATCTCTATGGATTACTCTTACTTGCCAAAGACAACGGGTTAGAATCCAATCAAGTCTTAATACACAATTTCAGTGATGGTCGCGATTGTCAGCCTGATCTCGGTATTAAGTTTTGTGAACAAATTGAAGCGAAAACGAAACAAATAGGTGTTGGACAAATTGCCTCTGTTATCGGTCGTTTCTATGCAATGGATCGTGATGACAGATGGGATCGTGTTGAAGTTGCCTACCGTCTGTTGACCGAAGGTGTTGGCTCACATGTAACCACAGCAACACAAGCGTATAGTGATTACTACAAAAACCCTGACGATACAAACCGCAAAGGTGATGAATTTATAAGACCCTCTGTAGTTCTTGATAGTAATGGTAAACCACTTCCCCGTATTTCTGATGGGGATGCTGTTATTTTCTATAATTTTAGAGGTGATCGTCCCCGTGAACTTACAAAAGCATTCTGTTTAGATTCTTTCCCATATCATGCCGAAGGAAAAGACGGTGTTAAGCGCGAAATGGGTTTTAAACGGAATTCAAAAATGAGCGTTAAGTTTATTACAATGACTGAATATGAACAGGGATTACCCGTTGAAGCGGCAGTTACAAAACCACCGAAGATGCCTAATACACTGGGTGCTTATATCAGTGATAATGGATTAACGCAATTCCGTTGTGCAGAAACAGAAAAGTTTCCACATGTAACCTTCTTTTTCAATGATTACCGAGATGAACCATACATAGGAGAAGATCGTCAAATTATCCCTTCACCGCGCGACGTAACTACCTATGACCAAAAACCTGAAATGTCTGCTCTAGGGGTCACTGATGAGATGTTGCGTAGAATAGCTATGGATAAATATGACCTGATGGTGTTGAACTATGCAAATGGTGATATGGTAGGACATACAGGTTCACTCACCGCAGCGATCGAGGCTGTGGAAGCCGTGGATGAAGGTGTTGGTAAGATCGTAAATGCTGTTCTACAAAAAGGGGGCGCGCTCATTGTGACCGCAGACCACGGAAATTGTGAACAGATGATTGATCCTGAAACTGGTGGCATTCATACAGCACATACAACTTATGATGTTGATTTAATTGTTGTGGATGGCAGATGTAAAGAGCTTCAACTCAAAACTGGTGGTAGATTGGCAGATATTGCCCCGACTGCACTACAACTTCTCGGTCTGCCACAACCTTCAGAGATGACAGGTGAATCCCTAATTTGAATGTGTTCAAACGATATACCCAAATAAATTGTCTCTAACAATACTAAGGAGATTTTGGAATGTCCAATTTGATAGAACAAGTTCGTAGTGATTTCAGGTTTTTTGCGGGTCGCGCAAACCCCGTTTTAGCAAAAGAAATTGCTGCGAAATTAGGTGTCGAACTGGGAAAAATTACAGTCGGTCCGTTTCCTAATAGTGAAACACGTGTACAGATTGAAGAAAGTATACGGGGAACCGATATCTACATCGTACAACCAACGTCAGAGCCTGCGAATGAAAATCTGATGGAACTCCTTATAACCATTGATGCAATGAAACGTGCATCTGCACGACAAATTACGGCGATTATCCCATACTTTGGTTATGCCCGACAAGATCACAAAACCACAGGTAGAGAACCTATAAGTGCAAAACTCGTTGCTAATCTATTAACAACTGCAGGAGCAAGTCGTGTAATTGCTATCGATCTACACGTCCCACAAATCCAAGGGTTCTTTGATATTCCAATGGATCATCTCACTGCACTCACTACATTAGCAGATTATTTTCGTGGAAAGGATATTGAAAACGGTGTTATTGTTGCACCTGATGTAGGACGCGCTAAGCTCGCTGAAAAATATGCCAAGATTCTGCGTTTACCTTTAGCCATTATGCACAAAAGACGGAATGGTGCTGATGGACAAGATGTAGAGTTTGTTGAGTTGGTCGGTGATGTAAAAGGCAAGACCCCGATTATTATTGACGATGAAATTGCTACGGGTGGCAGTATTTATCAGCAAGCACAAGCCTTGGCTGAAGCAGGTGCAGAACCTGCTTATGTGAGCATTGCCCATGCTGTTCTCGTCGGTCCCGCATTAGAAAGACTGAAGCATCCATCAATTCGAGAAGTTGTCACAACGGATACAATTCCTATTCCTGCTGAAAAACAACTTGATGGTAAAATAAAAGTGCTTTCTATCGCTCCATTACTCGCTGAAGCTATTTTGAGAGTCCATCAACAAAGGTCTGTGAGTCAGGTTTTTCGAGATAAACATCTGGATTTTGCAGTGTAACTATGTTTTCGCCCTTACTGGAAATAAATGATTCCTATACTTTATCTTAGTCATTGTGGATCAAATATCGGTGGGGGCGAAAAACAACTCTATTACCTTATAACGCATTTGGACAAGACATTATTTGATCCTTATGTAATTTGTCCTGATGATGGTATTTTCGCACAACAGTTGAGAAATGCCAATATCCATACCACAATTATAAACCTTCCACATTGGCGAAAAACTAAATCTATTCTATCTCGATATATATCTTCTTCAAAATTAATAGATTTTGCTAAACATCACAATATCCAAGTAGTACACACTTCAGATTCATGGTTCAATCCATACCTTCTGCAATTGAGAAAGAGTCTGAACATTCCAGTTATCTCCCATGTAAGGAATATACTCAATCCTACACAGATTGCTAAGTACGACTTTGATCGTATGGATCAATTGATTGTTATTTCCAGACAGTATAAAGAATTTCTATTGGATCACGGTATTGAATCTAAAAAGATAGATGTTATTCTAAACTGTGTTGACCTGTCGGAATTTCAACCAAAACAGATATCACAGAAAAATCAGTCTGATCCTTTTGTTGTAGGATTGGTGGGACGTATTGAACCATTCAAGCGGCAGAAAGAATTTGTTGAGATAGCATCAAAGGTAAATCACCAATGTCAGAATGTCAGATTTCAAATCATCGGGGAATCACTTGATACTCCGAAACATAAGGCTTATGAACGGGAAGTGAAAGAATTGGTAGTTAAATGTGAATTGGATGGTGTGATAAAGTTTACTGGACATCAACACGACATGCAAAGTGCATTGCATGAAATTAACCTGTTAGTAACTTTATCAGCTGGCAGTGTCATTGCTGAGGCAATGGCTTCAGGATTACCTGTTATCGGGACACAAATCGGTAGTACATCAGATATGATTGTTGATGGTGTGACAGGATGGGTTGAGACGTTAGACTCAATTGACTCAATATCAAATAAGATTGTGCAATTTGTTAATGACCGTGAACTCTGCAACAATATGGGAAATGCGGGGAGAAAACATGCAGAGCGAAATTTTAGTATAGATTTACAAAGCAAGAAAATGCAAACGACTTATTTGAAAGTGTTAAACAATTTCAGATAAAATTGCTTGACAAAATCCCTAAATTTTCAGTATACTTTATGCAATGAGACAAGACTACGATAATATAACAAAGTTCATAACTACAGATAATCCGAAACCTTTTACAGAATTGATTCTCGGTTATCAAAATGTAACCGTGCTGGAAAACCTGACGACTGAACAAATTACACTGAAGTCATCTGTAACGGATAGTACTTTAAGAGTTCAATTTCCTGATGAAGTCGCTATTCTCCACAATGAGTTTCAGACATACGACAGCCAAGAACCAATGCATTACCGCATTGCTGGATATAACGGTTTTCTTATCAGAGAATATCAATTGAATGTGTACACAAGCGTTCTTTACTTGCATCCACAGGCAGGAAGAAATGATCTTGGATTCTATGAGTATACTGGTAATGGATGTGAATACAGAATTAGATATAGAGTCATAAGGTTGAATGAAATTGACGGAAAACAAATATTGGAGGCTCAAATACCAAGTTTGCTACCACTTACACCTTTGATGAAACCGTCTCAAGGGATGAATCCAACGCAATGGTTGGACGAGTGTGTAGATGCAACGATTAATGCAGATGTAGATACAGACATCAAAAGTATTATGTTTGCATCAATGGGCATATTTGGTAGTTTAGTTTATGATATGGAAAATTTAAGACAGTCTTTCCCAGATAGTTTCTGGTTGGATTTTCCTTTAATTCAAGAATATATTAAGGAAGCAAAAGAACGTGGTTTAGAACAAGGAATAATGCGCGGTATGGAACGCGGTTTGGAACGCGGTTTGGAACGCGGTTTGGAACGCGGACAGATAATTGGTGTAATTGATCTTATCCTTGAATCACTTACTGATCGATTCCAGAATGACGATGTACAAGATTTAAAGCCCTTACTTGATGAAATTGATGATATAGATCGACTTAAGCAGTTATTTAAAACAGTTCAGATAGTAGATAGCCTTCAGGAATTTCGGAATATGTTAAATAATCAGGAAGAATCTTGATTGTTTTAGATACTTAGGAACGAGACAAAAATGAATGGGATAGTTTCATTGAATAGAGGAGCATTTTGAATGCTAACACAGGAACAGATTGATTCTTATCAGAAAAACGGTTATATCGCTGTCGCTTCAGTTTTAACAGATGAGGAAGTATTTGCACTTCGCCGTGTTACTGATGAATTTGTTGAAAAATCCAGAGAGGTTACCGAGCACAACGACATTTTTGACTTAGAACCAGGACATACCCAGAAGAACCCACGCGTTCGTCGCATCAAAAATCCATGTCTATACCATTCAGTCTACGACCAAACTTTAAGACACCCGAATATCCTTGAGATCGTAACACAACTCATCGGACATGATCTTCGTTATAATGGACACAAGCTCAATATGAAATATCCCGAGTATGGTAGTCCTGTTGAATGGCATCAAGATTGGGCATTTTACCCACACACAAACGATGATCTACTTGCTGTTGGTATAGTAATTGACGATATGACTGTTGAGAATGGGGCATTGATGGTGATGCCAGGTTCACACAAAGGTCCTACTTTAGATCATCATCAGAACGATGCGTTTGTCGGTGCTGTTACTGATCCAAATTTCAAACCAGATGGTGCTGTACCTATTGAAATAGCGGCTGGTGGCATTACAATACACCACGTTAGGGCATTGCACGGGTCTGCACCAAATACATCAGACAAATCTCGTCGCCTGTTGTTGTTCCAATACTGTGCTGTAGATGCTTGGCCCCTCAAAGGCATTCCTGATTGGGAGACTTTCAACGACTTCATTATTCAAGGTGAACCAACAAACCAACCCAGAATCGTATCAACTCCTGTCCGAATGCCAGAACCTTATTCTGACAAAAAAGGTTCAATCTATGAAGTTCAGTCTATACTTGAAAACCCATTTTATGTGAATAAATAGGAATAGGGATTGCTATTTTAAGTAGTCTTCCAGTATTGAAGGAACTAAATGTGAGATAGATTCCCCATTCTCCAACCGCGTACGAACTTCTGTAGAAGAAACATCAGCATAAAAGTCGGGAAGTTTCAGACACGATATATATGAACTATAGGGTTGAACCAATGGGGCATCAAGAAACTCTTTTATTGTTTCAATATTTACGTTCTCACGATTTGCGACTATAAATCTACATTGCGAAAATAAATCTCTTAGTTCATTAGTTATATCCGTATAGTATTTCGCATTAAATATTCTGACCAATGTGTCATATCCAACTATGAAGTGATATTCTGTATTTTCAGGATATACTGCTTTCAATGCACCTATTTTATCTATATAACGACCATGACTGGAAATACCGATTGACACATTGTTCCCTTCCTCAGCAAAACCTTTCAACGTAAGAATTCGTCCTGCTAACGGCATCCCAAATTCATCTTTATCAACATTTGCTTTTGCAAGTAGAAGCAGCATTTCATCCAGTTGAAAACGCACCTGTGCTTCCTCAATCATTTTGATATGGGCAATAGTGATAGGATTAAATGAACCAGAGAAAATCCCTAACTTTTCACCGGTTTCACTTATCGGATGTGAAGACCGATGTACAATCACTATTTTAGGTGGAGCATTCGTGTCTAATTCATTGATAAGATGTGAGTATTCTTCAAATTCAGGATAGTTGTGAAACTTGTCAAGGAATTTCATTACTCATCCTTTTTCACTTCTTCCCAAATTGCATCAAGTTCGGTAAGTGTTTGATCGGATAAACTTTTCCCTTGTTTCTCTAACACATCTTCCAATTTCTTGAAACGATTGATAAATTTACGGTTAGTTCTTCGTAATGTTTCTTCTGCCTGCAAATCCAAAAAACGACACAAATTCACTAAAGAAAAAATCAGATCCCCGATTTCAATCTCTATTGCATCAATATCACTATCTTTCAGACTCTCCTTCACTTCTGCTAATTCTTCATCTACTTTGTCGATGACATCAGTGATATGATCCCAATCAAAACCAACCCGCGCGACACGTTTTTGTATTTTCTGTCCTCTTAGCAATGCTGGCAATGCGTTCGGAATACCATCAAGCACTGATTTTCTATCTTCATATCCTGCTTCTTGACTTTTTATTTTCTCCCAATTATTCACAACATCTTCAGCATTGTCAACTTCAACATTACCAAATACATGTGGATGTCTACGAATTAGTTTCTCAGTTAATGTTTCAATCACATCATAAATGGTAAAATCTTGGTTTTCAGTAGCAATCTGTGCTTGCAGCATTACATTCAACAAAAGGTCTCCCAATTCCTCTCTCAGTTTTGACGGATCCTCTGAATCTATGGCTTCAACTGTTTCGTAGGTTTCCTCTATTAGTGTTGCTTTCAGTGATTTATGCGTCTGTTCTCGATCCCATGGACACCCGTTTTCGCTACGTAATGTCGCTATTACCTCAACGAGTGATTCAAATAGATCATCATTCATAAAAATACTAATCCTTTATTCGGTTTCATTTTCATGTAGGTTTTCTAATTGGAGTATAAGTTGACCAAGTTGGAATCTGAGTAACATTGTGTATATTTGGAGTAGTAAAGTTACCTGGGCATCTGTCGTTAAATCACTGACTTGAATCAACTGCATGAACTTTTCAGCGCGTTCACGGATTTCTTCCGACTGTTCCAGATCAATCGGTTCTGCTTGCTTGTTGCTTTCTTTTATGTACTGCCATATCCTGTCTTGTATTTCAAGCATATAGTTTTTAGTCATAGCAGTGCGTGCATTCTTAGCTGAGTCTACCCAGATAGTGTTCGCTTTCCAATTCAACATAAATGCTATACTATTGATTAGGACATCACGTAATGAATCCTCACCAGATAGCAATTCCTCAATATTCGTGATACCTTCCGCCTCAGCGGAAAAAGTCCGAACACGTTTAAAATCTTTCAAATTCGTCATCAACAGTTCGTTATCACTGATCAGTTGCCAAAAACTCGCACTCGTTGAAAGTAGAAGATCAACTTGGGAATTAATTTCATCAGGCATCTGAGCGCGTATACAGAAATTGTGGACACTGTGCAAACGACTACGGAATCTTTGCAAGTCAACAGCAGTCTGAAATTCTGATGGATTTGCCACCTGTGGAAGTAGATATTGACGGATATGAGATAATATGGTATCAATCGTCGTTACATCTGCGTTCATTCTTACATGCCTTCCATTATGTTATTTCCATCATGATAACAAATCTACCTGTATTATTCAATGTAAATTGATGTAATGACACATGCATTCTTGGGTCATTTAGTTTTTGGTTTCCATGGATGTTTTCACTACTACCTATACATCAGAACGGTAGGTGCGGTTAGGAAATCGAACCATAGGCGTCAATTTAGCTATTTTTTTCTTGTTAGATGCATCTGAGATAGTCCAAAACTGCCATCCCTATTGTAGCGCGCGGGTCTCCGTGCCCCGCCTAAACCTGCTACATTCAAACAACGTGCGGGGCACGGAGACCCCGCGCTACAATGGCAGGCGTAATTTAAGAAGATCAATCCGTTTTATTAGTGACCTCAGTCCCGTAGGGACGATATGTCTATAGCACAACGTTCAATACCCATTTCTTAGTCCCGTAGGGACGATATGTTTATACGTTTCGGTTGTTACAAACATATCGTCCCTACGGGACTAAAAGCTGTGATGATGGCGTTTAGCTATAAACATCCCGTCCCTACGGGACTAAAGAACGTTATCGCCATGCAAATAAATCCTTAAATTGACGCCTATGGTGCGGTTAGGAAATCGAACCTACCGGGTATGGGAAAATGAGAATTACCCAATTAATAATTTAATCTTCATCCACGTGCTGTCGACTTGAGGAATTTACGGCACACCTAATCAACGGTATGAATGCCTTTGGGCATTCCCCGGAATGTGCCTACTACTATGCATTGCCTTATATTGATATGTGAACAAATCTATCAGAATTACCGAAAACTAAATAACCTTGGATATATTTTCATATATTCAGGGTGTGTAAAGTTTTTGTCACTATAATGAACTGAATACAGATCTTGCTTGGTATCAAAAAAAATGGTATCCTTCTTAAAATAACTTTTTATCAGAGAGGATACCAATGTTTAGTATATCATTAGCAAGTTGTGAAGTCAAAGAAAATGCAGAAGCAGCAAAGAACTTAATAGATGAAGTTAACGATTTAGTTAGAGATCTTGGCAGTGTTTCTTGTATGTCGTTTACTGAAGCAGAACATCATATTTTAGAAGGCACTCGTGCCTTAGGACAGAAGTTGTTAGAGTTGTATGCGTCGAAGCAGGCATCTGCAAAAGAGACGGAACCGGTGTCGTGTCCAAAGTGTGAAAAATCGTGTCGTTCGTGGCGTAAGAGAGAGCGGCAGCTTACGACCCTCTGTGGTGTTATTCGTGTTGAGCGTTGGGTGTATCATTGTGATGCGAAACATTACCATACGCCTTGGGATACGAAACACAAGTTGAAAGGTAAATACACGCATCGTGTCGCAGAAATGATGTGTCGTTTTGCGGCACACTTTGACTTTAGGAGTGCCGCTGAGGAGTTATCTCGTCAAGGAGTTATAGTGAGCCACAAGACCGTTCATAAGAAAGTGCGTGAATGGTCAAAAGATTTGCGTGCGTTGGAACAAGTGGAATGTCAAACCCTTGGTGCCAATGAGCGTTGGTATGTGAGCACAGATGGATGTCATACGAACTCACCAGAGGGGTGGAAGGAAACAAAAGTCAGTTGTATTTATAGAGATTATCCACAACTGGGACCGAATAGTATTTCCAGAGCGCGTCCTGAAAGTATTCGTTATATTGCCAATCGTCAGAATGCCGCTCAGTCTGGGAAGGATTTATATGCGTTAGCGACCCGTAGCGGTATCTATCAAGAAGAGATTATGAAGCAAGAAGTTGTGTCTATCGGTGATGGTGCTCCGTGGATATGGAACAACTCGGATGAGTATTTTCCGAATGCGGTTGAGATTGTGGATTATATGCACGCAAAATCGCATCTATACGCTGCTGCAAAATATGCATTTGGAGAGCCTGCGACTGAAAAGGTAGAGGCGTGGACACAAAAGGTAGAACCGCTTCTTTTTGAGGGGAGGATCCCTGAAGTGGTATCGCACATCCGCGCGCTTGAGACAGAAAATCCTGAAGAGAGAAAAAACTTTGAAAGAGAAGCAGGCTATTTTCAAAAACATGCCAAGCGTATGCTGTATAAAACATTTAGAGAAAAAGGGTATCAGATTACCAGTAGCGTGATTGAGAGTGCCTGCCAACATGTTGTGGCACAAAGGTGTAGACGCGCATCTATGAGATGGACAGATGAAGGACTTAATGCTATCCTCCAGTTGAGATGTATGATAAAGAACAAAACTTGGGAAAAATACTGGTATCCAGACACAATAGCCGCATGATGTTTTAGTGACAAAAACTTTACACACCCATATATTCATTCCTACTTGACATCAAACTTTATATTATGATAAACTGTTGACATCATGAACTTTAGAATGCCTCTATTCATTTTCCTTCTATTAGTAAACCTCGCAACCCATGCGAAAGAAGAACCACCGAAAGTTGGCGAGCTTGCCCCCGAATTTGCCCTTCAAGATTTTGAAGAGAAATTATATTCTTCAAAGAAACTACGCGGGAAAGTTGTGTTCCTGATTATGGGAAACAGGAAAATTCGCAAGGAAGATGACAAATGGGCCGAAGCATTTAAAAAGGACTTTATAGAAAACGAGAAAGTTACAGCATTCATAATTGCAGATATGCGAAGTGTGCCCGGGTTCATTCCAAAACGGTTCATCCGATCACAAATAAAGAAAAAACCACCCCCTGTTAAGTTTCTGTTTGATTGGAAAGGTGAGATACACAAAAAATACCAGACCGATAAAAAGAAGCCCAACCTATATCTGATTTCACAACAAGGAAAAATTGTATATCATAAAAAATCGGATTTCAAACCAGAGTTATACGGGGAACTGAAAAAACAGATTGAAACTTTATTGAAAACAACACACTAACTCACCATTTGTAATATAATCAAATACATTTGAGTCTAAGTAGGAAATATGTTATGGATACGAAAACAGAAATCAAAAAATACTTATCTTACCCTATGCTTTTAATAGGCAGTGGGTCATTTTTCGGTGTGATCGGTTGGATGGGATTAGCAAATGCAACCGAAAGTATACTCTTTTTTATTGGTTCATCACTACTCTCATTAACTGGTTCGATGACCACTTTATGTGGTCTCATGAGTCTTGAAAGATTTCCTCCAAGCAAACAAAAAATCAGACAATTAAAATTTGATATATCTAAACATCTAAAAATACATTATCCCACATACATTATTGAAGTTGAAAAGTTCAAACAGAAGTACAAGGAATTACACGAACAACTACGGTCTATTCGCACTTATTTTGAGGCGTATCGACAGGAAGTAAGAAGTTTGCAGTCTGAGTTAACTCTCATTGAAAAGCAACTACAACAGAATCTAAAAGACAATGCTCCAATTATTGACAATGATAGTGCTGATGCTATTGCAAAGAAATTGCTTTGGTCAGAAAAACAGATACAACTTGCTGAACTAAGTGAACTATTTGAGAAATTTACTCAGTCATTTTTATCCATAGATTTAGAACGATATCGGGATGAGCTTACATATATAAGTGGAAGTTTGATACAATTAGAACGGGGCATTGAATATTACCGTGAATTGATGATACTCTGTAGTCAATCATACAGTAATTATGACAATATAATCAATGCTAAACAGAGAGTTGAAAAGGTTGACAGTCTGCTTTCACAACAAGAAAAAAAACTTGCAGAACTTGAGTTAAAAATGGATACAAAACGTGAGGAAGTAAGATTTGAGTTGTCTCAATTTCGTGAGATGTTTGATGACTTCAAGATTGACGAAGATTGATATTTCATTTTATAAATACAAGGATTGATATGATATATCTTGTCACAGGATGTGCTGGATTTATTGGTTGGAAAGTCACAGAATTCCTTATAGCAGATGGACATACTGTAATTGGTATTGACAATATTAACAACGCTTATGATGTTACGGTCAAGAATTGGCGGCTTGCACAACTTCAAGAGTTATCGGATTTCAATTTTCACAATGTAGATTTATGTGATCGTTCCGCTCTTGAACAGACATTTGAGGAATCTTTTGATGCTGTGATTAACCTTGCAGCCCGTGCAGGTGTCCGTCAGTCTGTTGAAAATCCTTGGGTCTATATAGATACCAACATAACTGGCACCCTCAATTTACTTGAGTTGTGTCGTGCTAAAAACATTAAGAAATTTGTTTTAGCATCCACATCCAGTTTGTATGGAGCAAAAAATCCCCTTCCGTTCAGCGAAGATGCCGACACTAACGGACCATTATCCCCCTACGCCGCCTCAAAAAAAGGCGCAGAAGCTCTCTGCCACAGTTATCACCATCTCTACGATTTAGATGTAACAATCTTCCGATTTTTTACTGTCTATGGACCTGCAGGAAGACCGGATATGAGTGCGTTCCGATTTGTTAAGTGGATAAGTGAGGAAGAACCTGTTATCGTATATGGAGATGGAAAGCAATCCTCTCGTGATTATACCTATGTAGAAGACATTGCTCGAGGCGTGATAGCAGGATTGAAACCACTCGGATATTCAGTCATTAACCTCGGTTCCGATAGTCCAATCGTCCTTATTGATACGATTAAGTTAATTGAAGAACTTGTTGGCAAGAAAGCGATTCTTTCACATCAACCATTCCATCGTGCTGATGTGCGTGCAACATGGGCAAACATCCAAAAAGCAGAACAACTGTTGGGATGGCAACCAGAAGTAACATTCCGTGAAGGAATCACAGCACTTGTGGAGTGGTATCAAGAAAATCGTGATTGGGTAAAAGATATTCCTACCGAGTAAGCTATTGCAATGTTCCTCACAAAAAGCAAGACACATTTATCACAGTCCCCACACTACAAATGACCTATGGGACACTCTAACATAATTTTCAAAACAATCTTGATATGAAATACTTCTATTCGTTATTCTTTGTAATCTTCATTCTAATTTCTTGTAATCCAACTAATGACATCAATCGTAATGTTAAACGCGATTTAGCAATTACTGTCAGTACAGAGGTAGGAAAAGGAACGTATGACCATGTTGGGGAAGCAACAGGAAGAGTTCAAAGAACGGATTCTTTTCTGTCTATATTTGTTCCATCATACCGACACGAACATTTCCCACCTTGGTCTATGCGGCTATTGTTCAATAATATTCGTGGGATATTCCTCCATAATCCATCAACAATTGAAGAATCTAATGAAGAACATGGAAATTGGGGAGGAAAGATAACAAAGACTACAAACGAAGGGTATGAGGACATAGCTGTAGCAGGAGGAACTTTTCCTCAGTGCCTTAAACAGAAAGCAGTAGTGACTGACAATGATGTCTATGACAATACAGAATTAAAGACTGCTTTGATAAATGGCACGCGATACTTATGGTTCGCTGCAGGTGTCGGTATTGTGAAAATACGATATGAACATTCTAATGGTATCGTCACTGAAGCTGAATTAATTGATTATAAAATCGCAGAGAAGAGTGATGAATACTTCCCGTTAATATCTGGAACGACTTGGACATATCGTTGGCAGGATGACTTTTACAAACAACCACTTATAGACACAATAACAGTTGAACGCAGGAAGCCACATAGGGGAGCCTATCCACTTAAAGTAGAAGTTATGTCAGAAAGCGGTGAAGAGATGGGATCCGGAAGTTTTGAAGTAACAAAACATCGTATGTCTCTGGAATTAAGCTCACGTGGATCATCATATAGTGGGAATCACAAAGGACGAGATTTAGTTCCAGGTTCAACAACTATATTTGATAGTCATCTCAGTTCTGTCTGGTCGAAACTCCTTGAATATCCGCTTAGAATCGGCAAAACATGGGAACAGGAAGGGATGTACAATTCCCGGATACAGTCTACATTAGTAGGCTATGAAACAGTAGAAGTTGGACCTAACAAGTACCAGAAGTGTCTCAAACAGAGATCTGTATTATCAGGTGCAACTACAGATTCAGAAGCAGATGAGGATACACTGCAACGAATTGCGATGATCAACGGAATACGGCATATTTGGTATGCGAAAGGCGTTGGCATTGTGAAAATGCAATATGAGCATTCCAACGGTGTTATCACTGAAGCGGAATTAACTGAATTTGTGGTGCCAGAAAAAAGCAATGAGTACTTTCCTCTGGACCTTGATACTTCTTGGACTTATACATGGCAGAACGCCTATCACATAGCACCTATAACTGAAAAAGTTCGAGTAGTTGAAGAAGGAAGCGGACATGAAACACAACTAAAGAAAGCACACTATGTAGTCAATGTTTCCACTGACAAGCCAGGAGAAGCACATATAGAATGTAAATTTACAACAGAAGAGGTTACAGGAAACAAAATCAGACTACGTCCCAGTTCAGATGATGTTTATATTATCGGTCATACAATAAAGATGGAGGATTCCACTAAAGAGAGAGCAAGCAAATCGGGTGGGGCGGGGAGTTGGGATTTCAAATTTAGAGACGGCTATTCATCTCCACTCACATTGACCTATGATGTCTCAATAGAAAATGCACAACGTATAAGAACATTTAGAGAAAATCAAGGTTGGCCACAACATCTCAGGTACCAGACAATGGAACCTGACCACAAGCAGGATAGGACATTTTGGACAGGAAAAGCACTATTTATAGTCGGTGGAACCAACAGTGATATTAGAGTTTCCTTCAATATCCCAAAAGGATGGCTTGTCTCTACACCTTGGAGAAGTATTAGTAGAGATAACGAAAGGTTCTCTGTATCCAATCAATCTGAATTAATCAGTTCCTTAATACTCGTTGGGCAACACAGTGAGTTAATTGCTAGATCGGGAAAGTCAAAAGTCACACTTGCTATTGCGGGCGATTTGCGTCCCTTTGAAGACAATATACATGATTCCGTTGAGAAATATTTGAAAACATATCTAAAATTATTTAAGGATGGACCTGATGAAAATGTCCTGTTTGTTATCAATCCATATCAGTCAGATAACCACAATGGTTCAGAAGGTCGGGGTATCACTCGGAGTGTAAGCATACTTATGGACAACTGGTTGGATGAGGCAAATAAACATCTGTGGGGTCCATTCCTTGGCCATGAAGTTTTTCATATTTGGAATGGACTTACTGCATTGCAAGCATTTAGCGGTCATGAACATTGGTTTGTGGAGGGAGTTACTGATTATTATTCTGATATTGCTTCACTACATCTTGGATATCTTACAGAACGCGAATATTTGAATAGGATTGAAAGTGCTTGTGAGAATTACCTATCCGTTTCAAATGAATATGCAATAGGAGATGCAAGAGATACTCGGTTGAGTTATGATGGTGGCAGACTGATCGCTTTGGCATTGGATCACGAGATTCGCGAACATAAGAAAAATAAGAAGAGTCTAAATAACGTCATGCAGTTAATGTTTAAACAATTTGACAATATTGATGTAGAATACACACAGAGCGACATCATTAAAGCAACGAATAAAGTGTCAGGAAAAAATTTTTTACCATTCTTTCAAGAATATATTGAGGGAAAGGAACGTCTGCCGCTTGTTGATTTCTTTGACAAGGCAGGTTTAAAACTACAGGTAACATCGGAAGAATTGCCAACGTCCGACTATGTGATGAATGTCCTAAAGTCAAGCATAGGTCGAAATAAAAATGTTGAAGTCGTTGGTATCAATGGTTCACGAATTGGAAACATGAAAGAACTGAGAAAAATCGCAAAGCACTGGAACTCAGGTGAAGTTGTAACATTGTTGTATGAAGATAAAGGTAAAACAGTGACGAATACGACAACATTGAACGGTGTTACTGAAACACCACCGACAGAGAATGAGATAGTTGTTCATATCATTGAAAAACCCGATAACACTAAATTACAACGGGCAATATTATCGGATATATTAGGTAGAAAATAATTCTTGAGTAGGAGGCAACAATGTCATTAAATCCGAAAAGACTTGTGATAATTATAGTCATTTTAGCGTTGCTTTTCGTAACAGGTAAATATATTTTGACCTATCAGTTTCTTAACGCAGGACGTTTATCACAAGATAGTGTAATAGAAAACAGAGAATTGTTGAAAAATATCATTAAGAATGCTGAAGCACTACAGCATGATGAAGCACAGAAACCTAAAGTGATCAAACAAATAAGAAAGCTTGAAAACCAACCACCACCTCCTCCAGTTGAATTAGAGGTCGAACAACGTGAAAAATGGTTTCCATCCGAATGGGGTGCTGATGACCGCCGTGGTGCTGCAAATAGACTGACACCACAGAAAGTGTTACAAGCAGCAGGTTTAATCAAAACTGGTCAAGTTTTTCAACTCGGACGAGTCTATGAAAGCGGTATCCCTGTTTTTGGAACACGTCATTATAGTCTACGAATTCCTGCAATGTCCGGACCACTCGGTGATAACAAAACAACATGGTTTGAGGAAATCGTTAGTGGAGAATTAGGACAGATTGGAACGCAATTTGACGGTCTCGGACACATCGGAATCGGAGACCATTTCTATAATGGATTAGACCAACACGATTTTGCGAAAGCTGAAGGCTTAACCGAACTCGGCGTAGAGAATGTTGGACCTATTTTTACACGTGCTGTGCTGATTGATGTTGCTGGGTTCAAAGGGGTTGATGTCCTTGGTGACAAATATGAAATTACACGCGCAGATTTGGAAGGGGCATTAGAAAAGCAGGGAGTCGCTATTACACCTGGTGATGTCGTTGTAATCCATACAGGATGGGGAAAATACTGGATGACAGACAATGAACGTTACAGTGCTACCGAACCCGGTATCGGATTAGATGCAGGCCAATTCCTCGTTGAACAGAAAATAGTTATGGCTTGTTGTGATAACTGGGGTGTCGAAGTAGTACCGAATCCTGATGAATCTCTCGCATTTCCTGTACATCAGTTGTTTCTCGTCAAACACGGCATATATAATCTTGAAAACATGATTACAGAAGAGTTAGCAGCAGAGAAAGTCTACGAATTTGCATTCAGTTATGCGCCGCTTCGTCTCAAAGGTGCTACAGGTTCTCCCGGTAATCCAATAGCAATTAGATAATTGCTGTCAGGACTGATAAACTATGTTACCAACAAACCATTTTCGTTTATAAGTAAAATCAATCAAGTTGTGGGTCAAGTGCGTCACGTAGTGCATCACCAAGTAGATTGAATCCTAAAACAACAAGGAATATAGCTACACCAGGTGCAGTGACTGCCAATGGGGCTTTGTGAATAAATTTCGTATTTTCATTGAGCATTGCCCCCCATTCTGGAACGCCAATCTCCGCACCGAGTCCAAGAAAACTCAAACCCGCTGCATCTAAAATCGCAGCACCTATACCTAAAGTCGCTTGCACAATCAACGGCGCAATGCAGTTAGGCAATACAGTGGTTACCAAAATTCGTCCATCACTCGCCCCGATTACCTTTGCAGACGTGACATAATCTAACTCACGCACTTTGAGAACCGATGCCCGTAAAATACGTGCATACTGAGGAATATAGACAATAGAAACTGCGATAATTGCATTCGTCAAGCTCTGACCCAGAATCGTGACAATCACCATTGCCAGTAGGATACTTGGCATTGCCAATAACATATCCATAAAACGCATTATGCTGTTATCCAACCATCCTCCATAGTATCCAGCTATTGCTCCAAACAAAGTGCCAAACCCAAGTGAAAAGGTCATAGCAATAAAACCTACTTTCAAGGATATACGCGATCCGTAAAGCACACGACTAAATATATCCCTTCCTGCACCATCTGTTCCAAGTAGATGTTCACCTGACCATACAATTAAACGGTTTTCGACATCTGTAGTCTTCGGTTTATGTGTTGCAATTTGTGGGGCAAAAATAGCGATAATAAAGAAAAAAAGTATAATAGATGCACCAATCGTTGCTGAACGATGACGTAGGAGTTTGCGTAATACATTAGGTTGACCAGTAGATATTGGATGTGTGTTCATACCGCTTCATCACCTACTCTGATACGCGGATCAAAATAGGCATATAATAGATCCACAATAAGATTGACGAACATAAACAGTGCAGAAACAAACAGAACACCACCTTGCACCGCACGTACGTCACGAGATTCAACTGCATCGCGCAACCAAGAACCCAGACCAGGCCATGAGAAGATATGTTCTGTTAGAATTGCACCTCCCATTAAATAACCGAATTCAAGTCCTATAACCGTAAGAACCGGTACCATGCTGTTTTTTAACGCATGTTTGATAATAACCCTCCATTTGGATAATCCCTTCGCATAAGCGGTGGTAATATATGGTTGATTCAACACTTCAAGAATACTTGAACGTGTCATACGGGCAATAATAGCTAAAGGTATTGTTCCTAATGTAATAGCTGGAAGAATTAGATGAGCAACTGCACTCTTAAATGCAGTAAAGTTCATGGCGAGCAATGTATCTAATAGGTTAAAACCAGTATGGGTTTCAATATCCAAACTCAAGACTGTGTCTAATCGTCCGGTTGCAGGTAATATCCCCAAAATATGTGAAAATAGTAGAATCAACATCAATCCTAACCAAAATATAGGCATTGAAATTCCAGCAAGGGATGCCGACATAGAAAAATAGTCCAAGAATCTACCACGAAAGACAGCAGCGATGATACCTGCAGTAATCCCGAAAACTATTGAAAACATCATCGCAGCAAGTGTTAATTCTGCTGTTGCGGGAAAGTATCTTCTGATTTCGTCAACGACGGGTTCTTTTGTTTTAAAGGAGTTCCCTAAGTCAAGGTGGAGGAGGTCCCATAAGAATTTTCCGTATTGGTAATAAAGCGGTTTGTCAAGTCCAATATCCTCTCGGATTTGTTCTAACACTTCTTGAGTAGCGCGTTCTCCAGCGATTGTGAGAGCCGCATCACCCGGAATCAGATGTACCATCAAAAATACAAGGATAGAAACTCCAAGAAGTGACAATCCGATGGAGAGAAATCGTTGAGCTAAATAGGAGAGCAATATTCAAGCCTCATACTGTCTATGGTAAACAGTTGACCAGAAAAAATAGGAGTGAAATTAGAAAAATGGGTTGTGCAACTTTTCTTCTCCAACAGTGGTCGTAGGACCGTGTCCAGGGAATAGTCTCACATCATCTGGTAAAGAAAGAATATTATCGCGGACACTATCTATTTCATCTTGATAAGACATGTTAGGTCCACCAACTGACCCTGCGAAAATCGCATCTCCTACGAAGGCAGCAGTATGTGTGTGAAAACTACATCCACCTGGGGTATGTCCTGGAGTATCAAGGACTGACACCTTCAGTTCACCGACATTCACAACATCAGAATGTCCAAGTTCATTCAACTTACCAGCACTTTTTGGTTTCGGTTCTTCTCTATGAATGTACGTTGTGCATCCCGTAGCACTTTGCAGTCTGGGTAACCCATCAGTATGGTCACTGTGTGAGTGTGTCAATAGGATAGCAGTAGGATTGACCTTATGCTTGCCTAACTCTCGCAAAATCAGATCAGGACTTGCAGCAGTATCAATGATGGCAGCATCATTTGTAGCTTTACATATTAGTAGATATGCATTAACAGGCCAACCACCAACAGGTGCACTCACTGCAATCACATGAAGTGCGTCATAATCAAATTGTCTAACGGGTTTAGGTTCCCATTCTTCATTCGCAATTGAAAGTAGTTTCGCACCATCCAGATTGAGGACTTCAGCGAGTTTATATACTTGCACTTCAGTCGGTTTTAAGGTATACTTTTCCATACTAGCTAAATCTGATTCTGAAATACCCGCTGCAGTGGCAGTTTCTTTCTGAGACAGGTTTTGTCCACGACGGGCTTTACCAATTATGTCACCAAATTCGTCTTCAAGTGAATAAGCCATATTCATATTCTCCTTTATCGTGTTGTGCGTGAAATTATAGCAAAAAAACAGGTATAATTCAATCCAAAATGAAACATAAGCACCAGGAGTCATCAAATGCAGACTCATATAAACAGCAACTCAGACAAAACAGATGTATTCATCAATCTAATAGATTCTGATATGACATTTGAGGAATTCCTTGCCAGTGATATTAAAGGGTACGAATTCGTTAATGGAGAATTGAAACAGATGTCACCACCAACAATGGAGCATGGTGAAATTAGCATGGGTCTCATTTTGCCTTTAGGGACTTATATTCGTGATAAACAGTTAGGTCGTCTGTATCCTGCAGATACCACATTCAATTTAGGAGATAGATTAGTAAAACCAGATCTTGCGTATGTTTCAAATGAACGGTTACCGGATAATAGACGACAAGGGGCACCCATTCCTCCTGATTTAGCTGTTGAAGTGACTTCACCATCAGATTCTCAATATGATATAATAGAAAAAGCCCTTGCATATTTGCAAGCTGGAACACGACTTGTGTGGGTGATAGAACCCATAGCACAGACAGTAACAGTATACCGTTCTAAATCGGATATAAAAACACTTACACACAATGATACCCTCACTGGTGAAGATGTCGTTGAAGGTTTCTCATGTCTAGTATCACAACTTTTTGAATAAGGAGATTTTATGAAACTTGGTTTAGTAACATATAATATGGCAAAAGATTGGGATATTCCCACAATTATTAAGAATTGTTCGGAGACTGGATTTGAAGGTGTAGAGTTACGCACAACCCATGCACACGGTGTTGAAGTTAGTCTCTCCCCAAGTGAACGTACAGATGTGAAAAAACAGTTCGAAGATTCCCCAATTGAACTTGCAGGATTGGGATCTGCTTTTGACTATCATTCAACGGATCAGGATGCAGTTCGGAAAAATATAGATGGAACAAAAGAATACTCTCAATTAGCAGCAGATGTTGGAGCACCGGGTGTTAAGGTGCGTCCGAATGGTTTGCCAAGTGAGGTTCCTGTCGAAAAAACATTAGAACAGATAGGATTAGCATTACGTGAATGTGGTAAATTTGCTGATGACCTTGGAGTGCAGATACGTTTAGAAGTCCACGGCGGTGGAACATCTGAACTCAGGCACATCCGAACAATTATTGATGTCGCTGACCATGACAATGTGTATGTCTGTTGGAACTCTAACTTCGGGGAAGTAGAAGATGGATCTATACAGAAAAACTTCAACTATGTCAAAGGTAAAATTGGATTAGTTCATATCACAGAATTACATCGCAGAGAATACCCATGGCGTGAACTTTTTGCTTCATTGAAAGAGTCTGGATATAATGGCTATACATTGGCAGAAATTGCTGGAAGTTCTGATCCTGTACGGGTTATGAATTTCTATAGAGCACTATGGGAAGAATATATCAGATAATTACAAAAGGAGAACATTAAAATGAGACACCTACTACTTCTTTTACTTTCTTCTTGCTCAATCATGATAGTCTCAACTGCTACTATTGATGCCGCAATTGATCCTGATTCCATTGTTGGCATCTGGCTTCTTGACGAAGGGCAAGGTAATGAATTCAAAGATACATCTGTAAATGGGAATGATGGAGAAATCCACGGTGCCAAATGGACAGATGGAAGAATCGGAAAAGGTTTAGAATTTAGTGGTGCTAATCGGGCTGAAATACCCGGTAGCAAATCAATTGATGATTATCTTAACGGTTTCACTTATCTTCTATGGGTAAAACCAACTGGAAATCCACCAAATGTAAATACACGTGTTATTGAACATGATTGGCATAATCCTACAATACAGATCGGACCAAATGATTATTACGCAAGTATTGCCGTCAACGCGGACCAAGCACAAACACACGTACGAGGTGGTGCCTGGGTGATGGATGAGTGGAATTTTGTTGCAATGACCTATGATGGGGATACCCTCAAATTGTTTGTAGATGGAGAATTTGTAGGTGAAAAGGCTGTTGGAAAACCCGATGAGAAATTGGGGGCTGAAATACGACTTGCATCATGGAGAACTCCTGGATGGAACTTTATCGGTGTCCTTGATGAGGTCGCTGTTTTCAACGAACCACTCTCAGATGATGATCTAAATCAAATCATGAACAACGGTTTGGAAGAAGCACTGTCTGTCTCTCCTACAGAAAAAATGACAATTACATGGGCACGGATAAAAGGACTTAGATAAAAGGCGTGAATCATATTGATTTCTATAGAGCAAAGTTGGAATATGAGACAGATTCTTGGGATCTAAGTGAGGCACTTAATAACGGTAAAGATGTAATCGTTATAGATGCACGTTCACCAGAAGCGTTTTCACGTGAACATATTCCAACTGCAATCAATCTTCCTCACAGAACTATGTGTGAGGAATCAACCAACAAACTTGATAAATCTAAATTATATGTCACATATTGTGATGGGATCGGGTGTAACGCCTCTACCAAAGGTGCTTTGAATATGTCAAAATTAGGCTTCAAAGTCAAAGAATTAATGGGTGGATTAGATTGGTGGAAACGCGACGGTTATGAAACCGAAGGTGAACAAGGCGTTGAAGGCACAAAGATCAATTGTGGTTGCTAAATTAGAGAAAGATACATTTTTATTTGCATTTATGTTTTTGATTATGTATAATTAATAGTGTAGTATGTGTTTCATATTCCCTCATAGCTCAGTTGGTAGAGCAGATGGCTGTTAACCATCGTGTCGGCGGTTCGAGTCCGTCTGGGGGAGTTCTAATTTATGCTGATGGACTTGGTAATACTTGTTCGTCAGCATTTTTTCTTTTAGTGTCTTTTCCATATAATTTAGTATTTTCCAACGGAGGTTGATATGCCAAGAAAACTAACAGATTTGCATCTTAAGGAATTTGCTGCTAAGGGTTATATCATCGTCCCAGATTACTACTCTGGAACGCAACTCACTGAGATGCAAGCTGCGCAACGTCGTGTGCTTCCTTCATGGGAAGAAATAAAAGATAATCCACCGAATGGGAGAGCAATTCTAACTGAATTTCCATCGTCTGAAATGGTTCTGTTAGAGGCGATCGTGGATAGTGAAGCCTGGAGTTTCGCACGTAAATGCTTCAAAACAGAACACATTCACTTCCGTGCAGGGTGCATGATTGCACGCTATCCTGGATTCAAAGGTGGTGGTGTTGGTAGTGATGCAAGCGGCCTGCATATTGACAATGGGAATAACTCATTACTACCAAAGTCTCAATCTGCACCAGAATTCGGGCAACTTGTCTTTTGGGTACACCTTGAGGACGTAGGCGAAGATCAGGCTCCACTGAGATTACTTGCAACTGAGTATGGAGATGACACATCCAAATACGTACCCCTTGTTTGCACAGCTGGCACCCTGTGTATCTTCTCCAATTATACATTTCATTCTGCCAGTGATTATCTTCGTGAAGACGGACAACGTTATACTTGGGGATTCGGCTTAGGTCGTGCAGATCATTATTGGGAAGGCTTTCGGCACTATACCGACAAAGGAAAACACCCAACGTTCTCAAAGTTTATCGGCACTTTGACAGCAGAAGAACGCGAGGTATTTCGGTTTCCACCAGCGGGACATCCATATTATTCACCCCAGACACTTCAGGCATTGGAAGAGCAATACCCCGGTTGGAACTCACGCGGAGAGTATTAGTTCTTGGTATTCAGTCCAATATGACGTTAAAATGTCGCTTCTCGGAGTCGTTCAGAATGTAACCAACCTATAGAATCAATTAATTTATCTTGATACTCATGCATCATCACTTCAATGAAAGTAGGTTTATCTGAAGAGAGTGCTTTTAATAAAGTTGGTTTAAACGCCTCCATATTCTCAACCTTCCAAGCATCAGCACCAAACGATTTCGCAAATTCAACAAAATCTGGGTTATGTAAATCTGTGTCGATAGTCCGTCCTTCAAAACCCTTTATTTGAGAACCTTTAATTGCAGTCAATGCGTTATCATTCACTACTATAGCCACAACATTGAGTCCGTATTTCACAGCAGTTGCCATCTCCATTGCTCCCATCATAAATCCACCATCACCGCTAAAACATATAACCGGACGATCAGGGAATGCAGCCTTAGCACCGATAGCAGCAGGATAGGAATATCCTAATGCAACACCGATATTCGGATGTAGAAATGTGTGTGGATTATAGGTTGGCAGTTCAGCAAAAGTGGCGTATCCAAGTGAATGCACATCAATAGAGTAGATCGTATCTCGTGGGAGAACCTCCTGGAGATCAGGAATAATTGGTAAAGGTGGTTGTGATTCAAACTTTGTATGTAGTTTCGGTAACACTTCATCCCAACCGTTTTCACTTGCAGAAACATCTTCAATAAGTGCTTGCAGGGTAAGTTTTAAATCACCTACAACACCAACATCACATGGATATTCACTTCCAATCTCGTTTTCATCTTCGTCAATCTGAATAAACGTGTTCGGAATGTGCATAGACCAATTACGCGTATCAATTGAAGTAAACCTTGGTCCGATCCCAATTAAACAGTCACTTTGTTTGAGTGCTTCTTTTCCCAAAAACTCGTAACAGATTCGTAGTGCCAACCGATGGTCTTCAGATAACGCACCTTTCGCACAACGAGAGACTATTACAGGAGCATTCAATTTTTCGGCAAGTAACCTTAACTCATTTCTTGCACTTGCATGAATAACAGCAGAACCAGCAAATATCAACGGGTATTTTGACTTTCGTATTGTATCTAGAGCTGCGCTTATGTCAGAATTGTTGGGTGGTGGTAGGTCATCCCGTTCTACACGCTGAGGGATTCTGACTTCAGCAATCCCAGATGTCACATCCATCGGAAATTCCAAAACTGTCGGTCCAGGTCTACCATTTCTCATTGCTTTAAATGCGTTTTCAACGACTATCGGAATCTCCGTGGTAGTACGTGCAATTGCACAATACTTAGTGATAGGTTCAAAAAATCGCATCTGGTCTAAACCATGAAACATTTTACTCGGATGTCTACTGTAAGTATCTGAATGACTCTGACCAGTTATCAACAACACAGGAACACAATCGGTGTATGCCTCCAATATCCCTGTTGATGCATTACTTGCCCCCGGACCGGGTACAGTAATGGCTACACCTACATCACCTGTAGCACGTGCAAATCCATCTGCCATCAGAGTTGCTGAGTATTCGTGTCTAACAAGATAATGATTAATAGATCCCGTGCCGCGACGAAGCAGCGAATCGTAGATATGAATGTTCTGAGTCCCAGGCATACCGAAAATTGTTGTAACCCCTTGTGCTTTCAAACATTCAATAAGTATATCCCCACCGTTCACACATCACTCTCCTTTGTGCTTTTTCAAAAAGTCCTCCAACCAAGCATCTGGATCACGTCCAAGTTTCCGAAGGAACAGACATCCTATTTTCTTAACATAATTTGGAAGAAGGTTGAATAGTTTTAATTGCCAACTCATATTTGTTTCTCGGAAAGACCAGATCTGGTTAATAGTGTATTACCTGTAACTCTATCAAACAAGTGTATTCGGTCAGGAACAAACGATACATAGATATGTTCTCCAATTTTCGCTTCAAACCTGGGTGTGGTGCGAGATTTGATAATCGTATGTGAACCATCGCTATCTTTTCCAAGTGTAATTTCAACAATCGTTTCAGCTCCAAGTGGTTCAACGCTGTACACTTCCGCTCTAAATGTGTTGACATCAGAATCAAGAGTATTAGCAATAAACTCATGATTAACAAGTACATCCTCAGGATGTGCCCCAATTACCAAATCTCGATTTGTATCTATTTCACCTATCGTTTCTGCAATTTTTTCATCACGGATGACAAATGTATGTTTTTCGTTCCCATGACCAGACAATTTAACTTGGTATGTTCCATTGTTGCTATAAATGTTACACGGAATACAGTTCATGCTTGGACTGCCAATAAAGCCAGCTACGAATAAATTAGTTGGATGGTTGTATATCTCCGAGGGTGTACCCAGCTGTTGAATCTTTCCAGAATCAAGCACTGCGATACGATCTGCCATAGACATCGCCTCCACCTGGTCATGTGTGACATAAAAGGTCGTGGTACCAAGTTGACGTTGTCGCCATCTAATTTCAACACGCATTTCAGCACGTAATTTAGCATCAAGGTTAGAAATCGGCTCATCCATAAGAAAAACCTGCGGACGTCGCACCATTGCCCTACCCAATCCAACACGTTGTGTCTCTCCACCACTCAACTGATTTGGAGTCCGCATCAGAAGATGTTCAATATGTAACATCTGAGCAATATCTTTGACACGACTGTCTATTTCTTGTGCTGATAATTTACGAGGATGTAGTGGGAAAGCCATATTCTCGTAAACAGATAAGTGTGGATAAAGAATGTGTGATTGAAACACAAATGCAACATCGCGTTCAGCAGGGGTTTCGTCATTCACACGCACATCGTCTAAATAGATGCTACCTTCTTCAGGTTGGTCTAATCCGGCGATACAGCGGAGTGTCGTTGTTTTTCCTGCTCCAGTCTGTCCCAGCAAGACAAAAAATTCCTCGTCTTTTACATCAAGTGTGATGTTGTCTAAAGCAGTGAGTTCACCAAAACGTTTCGTAATGTTTTCAAGTTTTACTGTTGCCATATTTGTTTAGTCTTTGATAGGATATATCTTTATTATTGCATATTATGTATTGTATGTCAATACAAGCGTGTGTAAAGGCAGAGGCATTCAATTGTCGATGTTTGCTCCTAAAAGCATGAGTGCTTCTTTAGGTTTTGCTGCAAAATATCGGAATGCATAAGCGATTTCAGTGTTCCCAGAAGTGCGTAATAGACTAATAGTTGCATTTCGTAATGCGCACATCACCTGAGGTATGTTGCCACACCGGACTTGAGACGCATCCTCATCAAAGAGCACATCCCGCGTGCGGTGCGACAGGTTCTCTATCGCCCAATGTCCACGGCGGAGCATCAAAATCCGTTCTGCGGATCCACACTCAGGCGTTAGACTTGTGATGCCATATTGCGTCATCGTGCGCATTTCTCCGGTTCGGATGTGTTTGCGTTCTGTCTTGTATTGGTAAACTTGTGCAAGCCCCGGCCAGTCCACATATCCTGTATCTATTAGGAGTGTGCTTGTCGTCATCGTGCGCGTTTGGAGCCACCCATTGTCTTTGTCAACAGTGGTGCAAGTATCTGTCCGTGCGCCGAGATCCTTATGTATCTGTTCACTTGTTTTTGTGGGATGTGATGTCCGGGTGTCCGAGGGGCTACTTTCAAATACCGAGCGAATATCTTCTAATAGATTGGGTTGGTTTTCTTTTACAGGCATGACATAATCCGCATCCGCATCACATAAGTCTTGACAGAACGAACGCTGTGTCAGCAGCGCATCTGTTGTCACCACTTTTCCTGAGACATCAAACGCTTCAAGGATGCGTGAAGCAATAGGGATTTCATTCGTTTTGTTAGACACGGGTCGCTGTGTGAGTGTGATACCGAGTTGATGTGTCACAACAGATAACAGATGTGTGATTTGAGCATCTTGCGTGAGACTGCCACATAAGGTTTTGCCATCTATCGCTACCGCATTCTCATCGTCTTCCTGCGTCGCAGCGAACACATCGGTTGCCCACGCACTGAGTGTTCGCTCTAAAGCAACAATGTCTAAATCGTTGAAACAATAATGGAGTGTTGCGGCACAAGGTGTCTTCGGATGCGTGAACCCAAGTGCTTTCCCAAACTCGGGAGGGTATGTCCGTCCCCATTGTGCGATAGCACTATAACTGCGATAACCACACATCATGGCAATCACCGAAAGACCTAAAATAGCAGATAACGGATGTCGTTTTCCACGCGGGTTGCGTTTATCTGGAACTTCTGCTAATCTATTCAGTAAGTGGCGAGAAACTTTTTTCGTCATTTTTACCTCCAAAGCATAAATGCTTATATGAACTTTGAGGTAATATATATCATATATAGTATGAGAAGTCATGCTATATATGATATATTAAGAATATGCACAACTAAGATCGACAATTGAATGCCTCTGGTGTAAAGGGGTGTGTAAAGTTTTTGGCATGAACATCATGCTGCTTTTGTGTTTGGATACCAATATTTGTCCCAAGCCTTATTCTTTGATAAACATCTCCACTTTAGCACAGCATTGATGCCCGGTCTCTCCCATCTCATAGCTGCTTGTTTACACCTTTCTCCGACAACATGTTTACACGCACTTTCAATCACACCACTTCCAATCATATACCCTTTTTCTCTAAACGCTTTATACCGCATGCGGTTTGCATGTTTTTCAAAATATCTCGCTTCTCTTTCTAACACCTCTGACACTTCAGGGTGCTGTGTGGCTAAGGCACGAATGTTTGAGGCAACTGCTATGATATTGCCATGATAAAGAAGTGGCTCCGTTTCTTTTATCCAAGTGTCAATAGCTTCTGTCTCCGTCTCACCAAAGGCAACTTTAGCAACATTATAGAGATGAGATGTGGCGTGCATGTGATCCACAATCTGAACGGCATTCGGAAAGTATTCTTTCGCAATGTTCCAAATCCACGCAGCACCATCTCCGATAAATACAATCACTTGTGTATTTATATCTTTTTGATAGATGCCACTTTTTAGTGCTAACGCATACAACTTCTTACCAAAAGCGGCGGCATTTTGACGACCCGCAACATACCGAATACTTTCTGTTCGCACACTCGGGGTCCCACCCGAAACAGGTTGTGGATAATCTCTGTAAATACACCCCACTTTCACCTCTTTCCACCCATCCGGAGAGTTCGTGTGGCACCCATCGCAACTCACATACCAACGCTGATTTTCCTTAAGTTCTTGAGCCTCTACTTGTTCACGGACATCCAAATCTTCTGCCCACTTACACACACTTTGATGAAGTCGCGTGTGACTCACTTCTATACCTTGATGAGACAACTCCTCTGAGGCTTCCCTATAGTCAAGCCGCGCAGACAAACGACACATCGCTTCAGCGACACGATGCGTGTATTGATCCGATAACTTCTGTTTGACTTCCCACGGGGCATGCCTATGTCCGTGTTCACAACAATACACCCAACGCCTTATACTTATTTTGCCACAAAGAGTTGTTAGATGTTTCGCACGCTTGCGTAATGGACGACAAGGTGCTTTACACTCTGGACATTCAACAGGTTCACTCTCTTTCTTACCTGCCTTCTTAGAGACACACATTTCTAAAAACTTTTGTTCAAGAGAACGAAATGCTTCAAAAACACGAACTTCAACATCATCTAAAGATAAACTCTCGTCAACATTGATGTCTCCATAGAGATCGTTTACTTCTTTGACAATCTTTCTAAAATCATCTTCGCAATCGTTGCTTTCATGAACACTTAATGATATACTTGACATTGGTATCCTCTCCTAAAATTGTGATTTATTTATTAGGTTAGGATACCATGTGTATACATTCTGAGCAAGAACTCCATTCAAGGCAATTTCATGCCAAAAACTTTACACACCCCGTGGAAAACGACATCCGTTATCTGCTATTTTAGGTCTTTCGGTGGTTGCCATGATGTGCGGATATTGCAGTTATAGTGCTATCGCACAATGGGGACGGACATACCCTCCGAATGTGGGAAAGCACTTGGGTTCACGCATCCGAAGACACCTTGTGCCGCAACACTCCATTATTGTTTCAACGATTTAGACATTGTTGCTTTAGAGCAAACACTCAGTGAGTGGGCAACCGATGTGTTCGCAGCTACGCAGGAAGACGATGAGAATGCGATAGCGATAGATGGCAAAACCTTATGTGGCAGTCTCACGCAAGATGCTCAAATCACACATCTGTTATCTGTTGTGACACATCAACTCGGTATCACACTCACACAGCGACCCGTGTCTGACAAAACGAATGAAATCCCTATTGCTTCACGCATCCTTGAAGCGTTTGATGTCGCAGGAAAAGTGGTAACAACAGATGCGCTGCTGACACAACGTTTGTTCTGTCAAGACTTATGTGATGCGGATGCGGAGTATGTCATGCCTGTAAAAGAAAACCAACCCAATCTATTAGAAGATATTCGCTCGGTATTTGAAAGCGGACACTCGGACACTCGGACATCACATCCCGCAAAAACAAGTGAACAGATACATAAGGATCTCGGCGCACATACAGATACTTGCACCACTGTTGACAAAGACAATGGGTGGCTCCAAACACGCACGATGATGACAAGCACACTCCTAATAGATACAGGATATGTGGACTGGCCGGGACTTGCACAAGTTTACCAATACAAGACAGAACGCAAACACATCCGAAAGAAGCACTCACACTTATAGGAGCAAACATCGACAATTGAATGCCTCTGCCCGGGAGTGTGTAATGAATTGTAAATTGAAACAAATCGTGGTAATATAATCCAATATTCTTGATATAGAAATTCGTTCTGGAACAGTTAGGAGAGATTATGAATCACATTAGAATGAACCGATGGATTGGCAGAGACCAATTGAACCTCAACGAAATCAATAGTAACCGCTTCTTAAATGCTGCAACTCTCTTTGCAGACACAGCAATAGAGTTTGGGAGAGATAGATACAGCGGCAGGAATATGCCACTCTTTGCTGACTGCCTTGATATAGAGCATTTAATTGCACCACGTTCAAAGACTTCATACCGATCAGGAACTGAACCTAAACCAACAGTCTGGTGTTTCTTTCAAAATCAACAGAACCTGATGCGATTATTGGCTTCTTTAAGTCAATTCACTGGAGATAGTAAGTATGTTGATGCAGCAGGCGATGCTGCAGAATGTTTGTTCAACAACTACTGGTATCCAGAAAGTGGCGTTCTTCATTGGGGTGGACACGGATATGTGGACTTAGTTACTGGCAATACTTACGGCATGAAAGGTGTAGTACACGAAATAGAAGATGTTTATCCGTACTGGGAATTGTTGAGAGCCGTGAATGAAGAACGGTGCGAAAAGTTAATGAAAGGCATCTGGGAAGTTAATATGAAAGACTGGGATGCACTTCACTACAACCGACATGGTGATTTCAAAAAGAAAGTTGATCATGAAAATACTTGGAACAGAACATGGAACGGATATAAAGAACCTAAAATCAGTGGAGATTTGTCATTTATCAGTGTTGCCCTGGACTTAGCTTATACAGGATACAGTTTAGGATACCAAAAACATGAGGAAGCACCACGGATTTGGGCAGAACGTATGTTGAATTTGATTATAAAGCAACGCGACCCTGAAACTGGTATCTGGCCAAATCTCGTTCATCCACAGAGTGCAAAACGTGGACTCAATGTTTTTGGAAGAAAATACCCTCAGGCAACTGAACCGCGAGTCTATGTCGGTAACCAATTGAACCACACTATTACGCAGATGATGGGGATGCTGACAATCGTTGAAAATGCATATAAGTATGGACGTGTCGGTGAAATAATGCACATTAAAGAGGCTGTTGAACAACATATCATCGGTTTCCTAAACGCCTCATACGACCCACATAACAACAAACTGAAGAGTATTGTTATCGATGGTACAGACCTAACAGACTACCGAATTACCGGCCCATTTAGAGATGCGAAGTTATACTTTGGCGCGAAGGAAGGTGGATCATTTTTACCTCAAAATATAACGCCACTATTTACTTCGGTTTGTGCGCGCGGATATAGAATATCTGAAGGAAGAACTGAATTCAGAGACTATCTACGAACCATGTTCCTGAACTTTGGCATTGGTGACATTGGCAATGACAAAAGCAGTGAACCGAATTTGAACTTTGACACGACTGCTCTTGAACCTGCTTATGTCTTCGCACTGGTAGATCTATACCGAGTAGAACCAAAATCAGATTTCCTAAAGATGGCTGAACATATAGGTGATAATCTACTTAAACAAAGACAACACAAAAACAGTGGACTCTTTACACTTGAAGATGATTTTGTTTTTCATAGTCGTGTAATGGACAAACCAGAACTACAGGAGGGACATGAAGGTAAAACTGTCTCTGAACTCCTACAGGATAATCATAAAACAGCAAATCTTGATGCGATGGAACCATTAGCATTACTGAGCATTTACGCCGCACAGACAGGAAAATACAACATAATACCTGGATGGACTGCCGGTGGACTTTACTTGAAGGTTAGTAGTGTCGGTCATATCGTAAGCAAAGAAATGCAATTATGGTTTGATAAGCCAGCTCTCAAGCAATTTTACAAAGACAATAATATAAACTGCACTTGGTCTATTGATGAAGACTAAAAAGTCTTTAATCGGAGAACATTCATCAATCGGTATTCAACCATCAATTTTTGCCTACTATACAGGATTGCAATTCTCGTTGTGAGTCAATAAATATGTTGACAACTTCCTCAAAGTTAACGTAGCATAGTGTTAAACATTGATCCGTAGTTATCAAGGGAGAGAAGCAATGAGAATTTTCAATGTTCGATTCCTATTTTGGCTATTTGCAATATGCCTTACAATATACAGTAAATCTTCCGCAAAAAACTTAGCACTTGAATTAGATGGATCCACAGCGATTGAAGTACCCAATAGTGATAGTATCAATCCCATAAAAGCCATAACAATAGAGGCATGGATGAACATGGAAAAGACAGTTGGTGAATGTCTTGCCAAGGACTGGGGAGGGAAAAGGGATTATATTTTTCCAGAGATTATCCAAAATGGAACAGGATTGCGATTTGTACTCTGGCCAGGTACGAAAATCCTTGATGTTCAAGGCTTTAAGCTTAATGAATGGCAGCATGTGGCTGGTGTCTGGGATGGAAAAGAGATGAGAACCTATATCAATGGTAAGAAAATGGGAAGTATCCCCTATGATGTACCTGAGTTAGCGACCACCGAATCAAATCTATATATCGGTGTAGGGGACAGTATTAAGTGGTTCTGTCAAGGACTCATTGACGAAATCCGTATATGGGAAGTTTCACGGACTGAAGTAGAAATCAACAGATTCATGATGAAAATTCTAAATGGAGATGAGGACGGCTTAAACGCGCACTATAGCTTCAATAATAGTGATGCCAAAGATAGCACAAAAAATAAGAATAATGGTGAAATTGGCTTTGGTAAACCGGTATATGTTGATGTGACAAACCAACTGGAACTTGAACCACTCTCTATAGACGTTACAGACAAACTCGCTACGACATGGGCATGGTTGAAGCGAACTCGCTAATTGTTGTCTGACAATTGAAAGAGTATATTAAATGGCAAAATCTCTCACCCTTATCGCATACGACGACTTAGAAGGTCAAGTTGAAGCACTTGAAAGCGATGGTTATGTCTATTTCCCAAGTGTACTTAACTCAAATGAAATCGCTGAATTGCGTGCGACAATGGATAGATTGCAAGCAATGCCAGAGTCACATGACCGTGATGAAACGGTAGAAAAAGGTGATGTATTTCTTCACAAACTCATCAGCAATTCCTTCAATCGTGACCCACTATATCTTCAATATCTTGACAAATCACCTGTGATTGAAGTCGTTGAGGCCGCACACGGTGGCGATTGCCATTGTATCGGAATGCATTCTTGGCTGACTGGACCGGGACGACCTGATCAAGGGTTACATACCGATTGGCTGCCAATCAGTCTACCACCAGATGTTCGTGTCGATCCACGCGTCAAAATCCCAATCTTCATCACCACAGCACATTACTATCTCAACGACATGTATGAAGAATTGGGACCGACAAAGTTTGTACCGGGCAGTCATTTCTCTGGATGCTCTCCAAATGGAGCAATAGAGTGGAATAACCGAGGTGAAGAAAGCATCTTATGCAATGCAGGTGATGTGGTGCTTTTCCGCAGTGAAGTTTGGCATCGTGGGACTGCCAATACCAGTAACGAGGTCCGTTACCTCATGCAAGTGCACTATGCAATGCGTATGATTACACAGAAATACCCACCCTATCTGAATAAATTCCAGTTTGAAGAATTGATCTTATCACAAGCAAACTCAAGACAGAGACGGCTACTTGGCGATCATCAACCAAGGGGTGTGTAAAGTTTTTGGCATGAAATTGCCTTGAATGGAGTTCTTGCTCAGAATGTATACACATGGTATCCTAACCTAATAAATAAATCACAATTTTAGGAGAGGATACCAATGTCAAGTATATCATTAAGTGTTCATGAAAGCAACGATTGCGAAGATGATTTTAGAAAGATTGTCAAAGAAGTAAACGATCTCTATGGAGACATCAATGTTGACGAGAGTTTATCTTTAGATGATGTTGAAGTTCGTGTTTTTGAAGCATTTCGTTCTCTTGAACAAAAGTTTTTAGAAATGTGTGTCTCTAAAAAGGCAGGTAAGAAAGAGAGTGAACCTGTTGAATGTCCAGAGTGTAAAGCACCTTGTCGTCCATTACGCAAGCGTGCGAAACATCTAACAACTCTTTGTGGCAAAATAAGTATAAGGCGTTGGGTGTATTGTTGTGAACACGGACATAGGCATGCCCCGTGGGAAGTCAAACAGAAGTTATCGGATCAATACACGCATCGTGTCGCTGAAGCGATGTGTCGTTTGTCTGCGCGGCTTGACTATAGGGAAGCATCAGAGGAGTTGTCTCATCAAGGTATAGAAGTGAGTCACACGAGACTTCATCAAAATGTGTGTAAGTGGGCAGAAGATTTGGATGTCCGTGAACAAGTAGAGGCTCAAGAACTTAAGGAAAATCAGCGTTGGTATGTGAGTTGCGATGGGTGCCACACGAACTCTCCGGATGGGTGGAAAGAGGTGAAAGTGGGGTGTATTTACAGAGATTATCCACAACCTGTTTCGGGTGGGACCCCGAGTGTGCGAACAGAAAGTATTCGGTATGTTGCGGGTCGTCAAAATGCCGCCGCTTTTGGTAAGAAGTTGTATGCGTTAGCACTAAAAAGTGGCATCTATCAAAAAGATATAAATACACAAGTGATTGTATTTATCGGAGATGGTGCTGCGTGGATTTGGAACCTTTGTAAAGAATACTTTCCGAATGCCGTTCAGATTGTGGATCACATGCACGCCACATCTCATCTCTATAATGTTGCTAAAGTTGCCTTTGGTGAGACGGAGACAGAAGCTATTGACACTTGGATAAAAGAAACGGAGCCACTTCTTTATCATGGCAATATCATAGCAGTTGCCTCAAACATTCGTGCCTTAGCCACACAGCACCCTGAAGTGTCAGAGGTGTTAGAAAGAGAAGCGAGATATTTTGAAAAACATGCAAACCGCATGCAGTATAAAGCGTTTAGAGAAAAAGGGTATATGATTGGAAGTGGTGTGATTGAAAGTGCGTGTAAACATGTTGTCGGAGAAAGGTGTAAACAAGCAGCTATGAGATGGGAGAAACCGGGCATCAATGCTGTGCTAAAGTGGAGATGTTTGTCAAAGAATAAGGCTTGGGACAGATATTGGTATCCAAACACAAAAGCAGCATGATGTTCATGCCAAAAACTTTACACACCCCAACCAAGTAACTATGATTGATGAATTTAGCGTAACGTTGTATAATATCGATCATCAAATCAATTTAACATTACAATATTGTTCAAAGGAGTTTCTAATGAGAAATAAGCAAGATTTTATCATTGTAAAAGTCATATTTCTACTATTGATTAGTATTTCTATCACATTAATTGGTTGTGAGAGAATGCAACAACAGACAGGAATTATTCTAACCGCACCTGAAAAACAAGCAAAAGCCGTGATTGGCTCATCAAGCGACAGTGGAATAAGCGGAGAAGCAGTTTTCACCCAAGATGGTGACCAAATCAAACTTATGATTGATATTCAAGGGGCAACCCCCGGTCTTCACGCCGTTCATATACACGAACACGGTGATTGCAGTGCACCTGATGGCACATCGGCTGGTGGTCATTGGAATCCCACAGGTGTTGCACACGGAAAATGGGGAGAAGGTGAGTTTCATCTTGGAGACATCGGGAATATTAACGTCGAGGAAGATGGAATGGGTAGTATTTCATTGACCACTGATCTCTGGGAAATCGGCACAGGTTCAGACATTGATGTTGTTGGGAAAAGCATTATTGTCCATGCTGGTGCTGACGACTTCACCTCACAACCTTCTGGTGCTGCGGGAATGCGTATCGGTTGCGGTGTCATTGAATTGTCAGAATAATTGCAACAGCCACTTGCCTCACTTTTTCAAGATGTCTCGCTGGATTTGATTGCTTGGACTGTCAGCAGGACACTATAGATTACTATGGTGTAGTATAAAATTATATTTACACTTTCATCCCACGGTAGGTGAGGTTTCCTAACCTCGCCGATGTAGAGTGTTCAAGTAATTTCAAAATCTACTATATAAGCAAAAGGAAATCTCAAATGGCAAAAGAACTCTCACTTGTCGCCTACAATGATTTAGAAAGTCAAGTTGAAGCACTGGAAAGAGATGGTTATGTCTATTTTCCCAATGTACTAAATAAGGATGAAATCACCATTTTGCGAGAAACTATGGATCGTTTAGAGACCATCTCTGAATGCTATGATAAGCACCAAACACCAGACAATGGTGGTGGGTTCCTTAACAAAATCATAAACAACTCATTTAATCGTGATCCGCTTTATCTTCAATTCCTCGACAAATCACCGATCATTGAAGTAGCAGAAGCAACGCATGGTGGAGATTGTCATTGTATCGGTATGCAATCATGGATCACGGGTCCTGGACGACCAGATCAGGGGTTACATACAGATTGGCTGCCCATTAGATTACCCACAGATGTTCGTTCCGACCAACGCGTCAAAGTTCCAATCTTCATTACAACAGCACATTACTATCTTAATGATATGTATGAGGAATTAGGACCGACAAAATTTGTCCCAGGTAGTCATTTCTCCGGATGTTCTCCAGATGGACAGACTGAGTGGAATAAACGTGGTGATGAGAGCATCTTATGCCATGCAGGAGATGTGGTGCTTTTCCGCAGTGAAGTTTGGCATCGTGGTTCTGCAAATACCAGCAACGAAGTCCGTTACCTCTTACAGGTACATTATGCTCAACGGATGATTACACAGAAATACCCTCCCTACTTGAATAAGTTTCAGTTTGATGAATCGATTCTCGATCTTGCTAACCCACGACAGAGACGGTTGCTTGGGGATCATGGACCAAGTAATTATGATTGATATTATTGCTACTCAAGATGATATGGAGTGGGAAGAGTTTTAGACAAAATACGACCAGAAATCTGTAGGAGGGATCTCCGAATCGCGACAGGTCGGGAATCGGAGATCCCTCTCATAATGAACTATGCGGTTTGTAGCAGTTACTTTTCGCACCCGATGATATGATGAAATTAAATCACCCCACAAAAATACCAAATCATACTCCCTTTGACTTCGGTGAACATCGTTTTTATTTTGGAAAAGAAATCGTTGAATTGTCTGATTCTTCCCCACTTCTCCATGATTTCAATGCATTACACAGTAAAATGGATGAAGACGGATATCTCTTTATCAGAGGATTCCATCCAAGGACTGATGCTGAGCAAGCTGCACATTGGACATTACACAACATTGCACAACGTGGTGGGTTAGAACCTGAGACAAAGGCTGAAGATGGAATCATCGGAGAAAGAAATCAGACATTTAGTTTCTTTCGTCAAACCGAGGTCGCTCATGCAGAACCGATTCTTGATGTCGTGGATAGCCAACGAACTATGAAATTCTACGAAGAATTCCTCGGTGGTCCTATAATCACTTTTGATAAACGATGGCTGCGGTGTATGGCAAAAGGTGGACACAACCATTTTCACTATGATAGCGTTTATGTTGGCCGCGGAACACAGAACCGTTACACGATGTGGAGCGCATTGACTGACATCGGATTGGAAAATGGACCACTTGTCATTTGTCTCGGTTCCCATCAACATGATAGGTTAAAATCTACCTATGGAGCCACTGATATGGACAGTGATTTGACCGATGCAGTGTTTAGCACTAATCCACGCGAGATGGTTGATAAATTCGGATTCACATTGGCAACAGCACACTTCAATCCCGGTGATGTAATCATTTTTGGATTATACATGATGCATAGTAGTGCTCCCAACCGTTCTAATCGCTACCGCATCAGCATTGACACGCGATATCAACTTGCATCCGATGAGAAGGATGACCGCTTCTTTTTCCGTGAAGATGGGAGTTGGTTGGGTAACTTTTACAACAAAGGTGTGAGTTACAAACCGATGACAGAACTTCGTCACGAATGGGGATTAGAATAACACTTTTACGATGGAGATGACTATGCTTTCCAAACAATATAAATTCACAGTTTTATTTATTATCTTACTGTCTTGTTGTATTGTGAACAGTGTTGACGCACACAATGCAGCAGCGACAGGAACTGTTTTTCTGGATACAAACAGTAATCAGATCATGGACAACAATGAGAAAGGGTTGCAAGGGATCCGTGTTTCAAATGGACAAGATGTTGTCCAAACCGATGACAACGGCAAGTATTCGCTTTCAGTCAATGATGACACCATTATATTTGTAATTAAACCACGTGGATATATGACACCAGTCGATGAAAATCGTCTCCCTAAATTCTATTACATTCACAAACCGAAAGGTTCTCCAGAAGGATTGAAATATCCTGGCATCGCACCAACTGGTCCTTTACCTGTCTCAATTGATTTTCCGCTCTATGAACAAACCGAACCCGACACCTTCAAGGTGCTCGTCTTTGGGGATACGCAACCTCGTAATATGCAAGAGATTGAGTGGTTAGCACACGATGTAATTGAAGAAGTAATCGGAACAGATGCTGTATTCGGTCTCAGTCTTGGCGATCTGGTCGGTGACAATCTAAACTTATTTAACCCTCTCAACGAAGTTATGTCTACTATAGGCATACCATGGTATAACGTCTACGGTAACCATGATATGAACCGTCTCGCGACTGATGACCGTTACGCTGACGAAACATTTGAACGCGTTTATGGTCCCACCTGCTATTCTTATGATTGGGGACCTGTCCATTTCATCAACATTGATAATGTTCGCTTCCTCTCTGATAAGGAAGATAATCCACCTTACAAAAGCGAGGTAGGAGAACAACAGTTGACGTTCATCAGAAATGACTTAGTTTTTGTACCGAAAGATCAGCTTGTTGTTATATCTATGCATATTCCGTTGACAGAGATCCAAGATGTGAAGGAATTAATGGTACTGCTCAGCGATCGTCCACATACTTTATCCCTATCTGCTCATACACATATCCAAAGAGATGACTTCATTGGACAAAAGCACGGGTGGGAAGGCAATGAGAAACATCACCACCACAATCATGCAACCACATCAGGTAGTTGGTGGCAGGGGACGCTTGATGAAATCGGAATCCCACACACCACCATGCGAGACGGCGCACCGAACGGTTACGGTATCTTTACATTCAGTGGCAATCAATATTCAATTCGGTTTAAAGCAGCACGACGACCTACAGATTATCAGATGAATATATGGTCACCGTGGGAAGTGACACAATCAGAAACTGCTAATACAGACGTACTCGTCAATGTATTTGGTGGAAACAGACGCTCAAAGGTTGAAATGCGATTAGGACAAAACGGTCAATGGAAAGAAATGAGCTACTTGCCTCAGAAAGACCCATTTTTCAAAGCACTCAAGGAACGTGATGAAGCATACCATATTGAACGCAAACTCCATACCACTGTTAGAGATACGATGAAACTACTTATGAAGGACGACACAGAGCTTCCAAAAAGAGGAAAACGACTAAGTTATGGAGTTCCAAAATCATATCATATATGGCAAGCTAAACTTCATGAGAATTGCCAAAAAGGAACACATATCATCAATGTCCGAACAACTGATATGTTCGGTCAAACATTCACAGGACGCAGAATTATCCGTGTGAAATAACTATAATCAAGCCTACAATAAATGTAACATATTTTCACAATTGCATATTCAAATCTATAACAAGTAATGTAAAAGGCACAAAGAATTACACAACCACATGCGCATTTTGCCTTAATACTATTTACGACGTTAGAAATAACTAAGCAAAAACACTTGTCTTGTAATACGATTAAGTCTATACTTTTCCATATCCTAAAGAAGGAGAGAGTATTATGAATATTCAACTGAACGACAAAGTTGCAGTGATTACTGGCGGATCAACTGGCATCGGGGCAGCTACTGCAATTCAATATGCCGATTCTGGTGGCAAAATCGTTATTGGAGACATAAATGAACTTGATGGACAAGAAACAGTAAAATTAATAAAGAAAAAAGGCGGTGAGGCACTATTTTGCAAGACTGATATAACTCTTGAAGACGAAGTTAGCAATCTCATGAAGAGTGCTGAGGACACTTACGGTCGCATTGATACTTTAGTAACTTCTGCTGGAATACTTGAAGGTGCCAGTGTTCGTATAGAAGATTTTGATGCTGCTACTTTTGACTCAGTGATTGATGTTAACCTAAAAGGCACTTTTTTTGCCATCAAGCATGCTATTCCAATTATGGGAGACACTGGTGGAGGCGTAATCCTTTGTATCGCATCTGGAGCTGGAATACACGGAGGGAGTTCCTCAGTTGCTTATGCATCAAGTAAAGGCGGTGTTAATGGTCTGCTCATGACAGTGGCAAATCAAGTAGGAGGCCAAAACATACGGATGCACACGATTTGTCCGGGTGGACTTGCTACACCTCTAAAATTGGGTCAGATAGCACAGTCAGCCAGACGCGATGGGAATGACCCAGATATAGCAGTTGAAAATGCTTTGAAATCACTTGCTGACCCAGTCGGTGTTGCAAGAGTTCTTACATTTCTTGCATCGGAGGAAGGATCATATATACGCGGATTAATATCAACGAGGTAAGTGAATCAAACTGGATATTACGTATTTGGATTAAGTATATAATCCATGTTTAGCCACAAACTTTTTGAGTATCTGTAGAAAAAGATTGGAAATACGGCAGAAACAAGACCCCATACACAGAAATTGGCTATGAAAGGAATAGAGTTGAATAGGTCAATAAAAAAATAGCCCGGAAAGACCAGGAACACTGTCGCACCATAATTGATATACATTGCACCAATAAAATAACCCTGTTCACGTTCAAATTTCAAATTACATTCGGGGCAATTAGTATGCATTGTGAAACGTTTGACAAAAAGTGAACCTGTACTACATCTTGGACATTTGAGTCCGAATCCACACCTTAATCCTTTCTTGAGATTTATAAATATGTTCTTCATTGACAATCTAATGATAGTTGAGATCAATTCTTTATTATCTAATATGTGTTGTCATCCCAAAAGACTCTGAACGTCCGAAGCAATATTTTGAAATCATTCCAAAGCGATAAATTCTCAACGTACTCTAAATCCACAGAAATGCCATCACGGATTGCCCCGCGTCGATGTGGACTCAACTGCCACAAGCCAGTCATTCCTGGACGCACAAGATGTCTCTGGTTTTCCCACTCTTCGTATTTCTCCGCAAGGAAAGGCATCTCAGGTCGAGGTCCGACAAGACTCATATCACCTCTAAGTACATTGAATAATTGCGGCAGTTCGTCTAAACTCGTTTTACGAATCCATTTCCCAATAGATGTGATACGAACATCTTCGTTTGAATCAGGTTTTTCTGAATAAGATGGTGTATCAATATGAAGACTTCTAAACTTAAGGATGACAAATAGCTTGTTCCTGAAACCAACCCGCTTGTGCGAGAAGAAAATAGGACCGCGTGAGGATAGTTTAATTAATATTGCAATGAGAATCATCAATGGCGAAAAAATAAGAATCAACAAGAATGATGCCACAAAATCTAAGAGGTATTTACCATGCATTGCATAGAAAGTAGATAGTCTCTTATGTGTTATTTGTGAGGTGTTTTCGTTCATAGGGAATAAAATAGAAGTGCGTAGGAAACGCAAATTTGTTAGAAACTGTAACATAATTCTTCGCCACACACATACAATCAAAGATTCACTTCTTTTTCTGTAATTCTTCAAATACATCAATGTATTGATCTGCAATATGATCCCAATTGAACCGCTTCCGAATCTGTTCTGGTGCACGACGACGAAAATCCTCAACCATCTCAGTATTCTGTTCTAATGTTTCCATTTCATTTTTCAGAGAATCGGGGTCTTTATCAAAGAGTACACCGTATTTACCCCCTTCTAATACTTCATGGTTAAAGGGAGTATTCAACGCGAGGATACAGTTAGAAAAACCCAACGCCTTCAATATGGATGGATTGATACCACCGAACTGATGTCCGTGGATATAGGCGAAACAGTGATGATGCAGCTCCTTAATATGCTCAGAACTGTCTATATGTCCAAGAAAAAGGACATTATCATTTGCCAAATCTTTCAACTTGTCAAGGAATTCGTTTTCAAGTTTGTTGCCTCGATAGTCAGCACCACCTGCAATTGCAAGTTTTTTATCACTATTTGATTTTACAAATGCTTCCACAATTATGTCGGCATTGTTGTCAGGGACAAGTCGACTAGCTATTAGATAGTAATCTCTTGATTGTAGTCCATAATCCTCAAGGACTTCAGGATGTTCAGAAGGTTCAATGTTAGCTCCGTAAGCAATATATTCTGTCTCAGCACCTAATTCCTCAAGATACAACCGTTTCATCTCTTCTGCATCTGTAATAACAAGAGGAAATGCTGAAGTCGCCATCTTAGCTGCCCATTTGAAGTAGACTGCACCTATACCTTTCCATTTTGGACGTAGCCATTCCATTCCATCAACATTGATAACTGCTTTCTTACCACTCATTCTGAAGAACCAACCAAATGGTCCGTTTCCAGCATTCCACACAAAAATTATATCAGATGGTGAAAAAGACGCATGTATTGAAGCAAAAAAACTATGACTTAGCGTGCTGAATATCTTATGTTCAATACTCGGTAAATATACTAATTTGATTCCCTTCCATTCGTCAGGCTTCTCTTTAAAAAACCCACTTCTACAGTAAACGATAATTTCGTGACCTGCTTCAACCCAACGCGGTGCAAGTTCACTCATAACCGTCTCAGAACCACTATATGTTGCTGGAAGTCCTCTAATGCCTAACACTCGAATTCTCATCTTAAATCCTTACTTTTGATCCCATTCATACATTTATTTACTCTTACAGAACTGACTATTAATTCACGAAATATACGATGCTTAGACCTAATGCAATCTTCATAATTAATTGATATTTATGTAGTAGTCTAAATCCTGAATAGGACCTTCGCTTGAATTTCATTCCCAGTTTCGTGTATACCTTCGCTATTACCTTTGTTTCTTATCCAAATGCGATTCCATTCACCATAGAATGAGTAATCCCCGATATTGACCCAATTAAAACCAATTTTCAGACGGTGTTCACTTTCTGTTATGCCTGAAAGAGGAGTCCAGACATCATCTTTTGGGGCATCTGCAGGATGATTCTTATTTATATCACCTTGTCCATGACGTTCTAATTCATATCCAAAAACGGTTTCAAGCTTATCTGTCCACCGTCTACGAAACTCAAGCCATAAATTATCCGCATCAGTTCCTATGTGATGTCCTATTACAGACGTAAAATGTTTGTATACGTTTACTGGATTTATATGTGTATATGTATATTGATTGATAAATGTATATTCTGCATGAAAATCGGTATCTGATAAACCAAAAGCGTCAGTTAAATATATTCCTCCAAGAATACCAAATTTTGTATCCCAATGATAGAATGATGCTGCAGGATTTCCATCGTCAACCAATACTTCTCCATATATCTCAAAATTGTCTCTAGGACGGAATCGCAAGTCAACGCTCGCCAGCACATTATCTCCACTACCAGGGGCACGACTATCCGCTCGTGAAATTGTCTGTTCGTTTATTAAGTAGATATTGACAGGATTCAAATATCCAGCTTCAAATCGGTTTCCGTACACAACGACCTCAGATAAACCTATACCAAACCAATTCCAGAAAAATCCTTCAATTCTGTGCCCTGAAATAAACTTATCATTGATTTCTTCTGCTTGATCTTCTAAAACTCCAGTAAAAGCAGTGAAGGAAACAGTTTTGAAATTGGTTTGAAACTTCAGCATATCCATAGCAATAGGGTTTGGTGAAACCATCAGATTTCCATGATAGCCAGGTCCCCATTGAAGATTGTCTGTTCCAAACTGCAAGTCTAACATCGGAAGTTTAAATTTGATATAACTATTTGCTGCAGTTCTATTTTTTAGTTCACCTTCCAATTGTCTATATTTAGATTCATCAGGGTATACATCATCAAATATATCACCATATAAAAACCGATATGCTATATCTGTAGTAAAAGCAAAACTTTCCTCAACCTGTCCATATACATGTGGAAACAACGTTGTCAGGTGCATATTACCTTCATCAGAAGGTATATCAGATGCATTATCTACAAGACGTGTTATCTCCCGTTGACCAGCACGAAGATCAAATGAAAAACGATAGTTAGCATTGTCAGTCAGGGACATAATATGTAATCGTCTATCTGGAGCAACCCCTGTTCCGGCTTCAGAATAAAACGCTAACAATTCCCGTAGACGTTTTTGGTCATTGTCGCTGAGTTCTATTTCACCATTTTCATGTTTTTGCGATGCTTCCAATAGTAACGCCGCGACCTGTTTTCTTGTAAATGGGAGTGAACCCCTTGCCACACCCGACACTGCACGTTTATTAAGTAAACGATGAATAAATCGGTAGGTTTCAGTATTGAAATCCGACAAATTGGGATTGAGAGGGACATTTATGAGAGACGCTGCTTGACAAAATGGCAACAAACAAAATTGACAAAGTGTGTATATTATTAGTATAGTGCGCAACAACATTTGTAGACTTCCTTCTATATATGATTATTTTCAAATGTTTATTTTCTGATGACCATTTTTCGTATTGATTTTGAATTGTTTGTAATAAGACAATAATAATATATTCCACTTCCTACCAATTCACCCTCTGAATTCCGACCATCCCAATACGCTGCCTGTTGTTTACTTCGATAGTTACCTGCACTCTGATGTCCGATATCAAGTCTATGGACTGATTCTCCTCTTAGATTATATATTTCAATCTGGACATTTGCATCTTGTGCCAAGTCATAAGGTATCCACGTTTCCGGATTAAAGGGATTTGGATAGTTAGGAAGTAGTTTGGTCTGTTCGGGTATGCTGTTAGTCACCAAAGCTTCTAAGTTAGCAATTCCATCACGAAATACATCTGAACCATCATCTTGAATGTATGCTTCTGTAAGCCATTCAGATATATTTTCAATATGACCTTGTGAAATAGAAAAGTTAGATTTTGGTGCCGAAGAATAGCAAGTTTCTCCAAGATGAGATGCGACTAATAGCAAGTCAATTATATCTACAGTTCCATCTTTGTTCACATCAACCTTTGGATTTTCTGGAGTAACCGCACCAAAACTGTTTGAGACAAGTAGTAGATCTTCAATATTGACAATATTGTCGTCGTTTATATCCCAAGGTAACGTTTGTGGCACGATGACACGTCCTGATACATCCGGCAAGGCTTCTTGCCAACCTGCATGAAGTTGTTCACTGAGTTGGGTAACGAGTTCTTTGTTTTCTGGAAGATTGGCTATGTTGACAGTTTCATCTGGGTCGGTATCATAATCGTAGAGTTCACGTCCTTGGTTTCCGTTTGAGCCTGCCTCGGTGTATCGGTACTGTTCTGTCCGTATGGAGCGACTATGAATACCACGCTTTTTGAGATCGCTAAAGGCACCCGTCTTCCACGGACGCATTGGTTGATTAATAACAGGCATTAGACTCAGACCTTCTAATTGTGAAGGTATGGGCAGCTGACTCGCATCACACAGCGTCGGATAGATGTCAACAAGTTCGGTGAGTGCATCTGTTTGGTTAGGCTGTTGCCCAGGGACACTAATAATTAACGGGGAATGGACACCGACCTCAAAAAGTGTATTTTTTTTCCATGCTCCATGTTCTCCAAGATGAAACCCGTGGTCACCACAGAAAACAATAATTGTCTTTTCAGTTAGTCCGAGGTTATCTAATTGACGAAGCACGATGCCAACTTGTGCATCTATATAACTCGTTGATGCCGCATATCCTTGAAGGAGTTCTAACGTTTTTTCTTCAGAAATCGGAGCATTTCCGTTGGGAATATCTGCATAGACTCTTACGTCGCTCGGAGGGTATACTAAAGATGAAACATCTTTGAAGGTTTCGCTATCATACAAATCGTAATATTTTCGAGGCGCGTTGTAGGGTAAATGCGGTTTACGAAAACCTACAACAAGGAAAAATTGCAAGTTTCTAATCTCCGCTAGAACTCTTATAGCTTCGTTTGCAGTTCGACCATCCTCTAATTCATCGTCAGCAACGTCAAGAGCCTGCCATGATGGTATAGTCTCTTTATCAATAGGTATTGACCGTTCCATCCAAATTGGCATACTCCAGGAAACCTTATCTAACAAGGCAAAACCCCCATGCTCAATTTTACCGACAGAGCGCGTATGATAGCTATTAGCCTTGAAGTACTGAGGAATGGTTACGGCATCAGGAAAACTTTTCCGATAATACGTGTCGTTATCAAGTACACCAACTGTCTCTGGACGTAATCCGGTAAGCATAGAAGCCCGAGAGGGGTTACAAAGCGGATATTGACAATATGATCGGTTAAAGAGCGTTCCCCGTTTAGCTAAGGCATCAATGTTTGGTGTATGCATCTCGGAATGACCATAGCACCCTAGCAAAGGACGCAAATCATCAACAATAATAAATAGCACATTATTTTGACAATTAGCACCTAACCTGAGTTTGGGTAAAAGTCCTGTCGTAAATGCAGCAGTGCCTGCTTTCAAACTTGTTGATATGAAGTCCCGTCGGGTAAATGGTTGAGAGAATGCTTTCTGTTGTTTATCGTTTTTCATGATTAGTTCTACTATTTTTTTATTACCATTTTGCGTGTTACTCTCATCTGTCCCGCAAAAAGTGTATATAAATAGACTCCACTTCCTACCAATTCACCCTCTGAATTCCGACCATCCCAATATGCTGCCTGTTGTTTATTTTGATAGCTGCCTGCATTTTGATGTCCGACATTTAGTTTTTGGACTGATTCTCCTCTTAGATTATATATTTCAATCTGGACATTTGCATCTTGTGCCAAGTCATAAGGTATCCAAGTTTCCGGATTAAAGGGATTTGGATAGTTAGGAAGTAGTTTGGTCTGTTCGGGTATGCTGTTAGTCACCAAAACTTCTAAGTTAGTTATTCCGTCACGAAAGACATCTGAGCCATCATCTTGAATGTATGCTTGTGAAAGCCATTCAGATATACTGTCAATATGACCTTGTGAAATAGAAAAGTTAGATATTGGTGCCGAGGAATGACAAGTTTCTCCAAGATGAGATGCGACTAATAGCAAGTCAATAATATCAACAGTTCCATCTTTGTTCACATCAACCTTTGGATTCTCATTGTTATCGTTTCCGAAACTATTTGAAACAATCATTAAATCTTGTATATCAACAGTCCCGTCATTGTTGACATCCCAAGGAAGTGTAATCGGAATTGGTAGTTGTTCCAAATTATCTGATTGAGCTTCTTTCCATCCAGCTCGCAAACGTTGACTTAGTTGCTCAACAATATCTGCATTTTCAGGAAGGTCCGCAACGTTAATTGTTTCATTTGGATCAAGATCGTAATCGTAAAGTTCACGACCAGCTTCTCCATCAGTACCCCATTCTGTGAAACGATATCTGTTAGTACGCATTGAATAAGATCGGCCTACAGATCGTGCTAAGAGACTGAAAGCAGCACTTTTCACTTGTCGTGTAGGGTCTTCAATTATAGGAAGAAGGCTAAGACCTTCTAACTCATCAGGTATTCGAATATCACAGACATCACATAATGTTGGATATATGTCTACGAGTTCAGATAATGCATTTGTCTGGCATGGTTGTTGGCCTGGAATACTTATTAACAATGGAGACCGAACACCTATCTCATATAGTGTGTTTTTCCTCCAAGTGCCATGTTCACCAAGATGAAAACCATGGTCTCCACAAAAAACGATTACGGTTCTTTCTGTTAACCTAAGTTCGTCTAATTTCTGTAGAACTCTACCAACTTGGGCATCCATGTAACTTGTTGATGCAGCATAAGCTCGAATCAACTCTAAAGTCTTGTCATCAGAAATTGGTTCATCACCTGAAGGAATATCTCCAAAGAATCGTCTGAATGAAGTTAAACTGTTGTGTGCTATGGAAGGAGAATTCGTTGGATAATTCAATGTAGGTGGTAATGAGAAAGGATTTGGAGAATATAATTCAAAATATTTCTGAGGAGCGTTGAAAGGTAAATGGGGTTTGTCAAACCCAACTGCTAAGAAAAATGTTTGGTCTTTAACATCGGATAAAAAATCAACTGTCTTTATTGCTGTCTGTCCATCATTTAAGTCATCGTCAGAGACATTCAGTGATTTCCAAGTTGGTCCACCCGATGATGGATTGGGATAATGTTTTACTTTACCAAAAGTGTATGTATTGTAACCATTGTTCATAAAGTGTTGGTATATATCCACAGAATCGGGGATTGTGTGTTTATAGTCGGCATTATTGTTGTAAACTTTGGTTGATTCAGGGCGTAAACCTGTCAGAATGGACGCTCTTGAAGGGTTACAAAGTGGATATTGACAATAGGCACGATTAAAAAGCGTCCCTCGTCTGGCTAAACTGTCAATGTTTGGTGTGTGCATCTCAGGCACTCCGTAACAACCAAGCATAGGACGTAAGTCATCAACAATCATGAACAGAACATTTAACTTGCCTTCTGCTCTTGTATTAAGACGAGGTAGCAGTCCGGTCGTAAGAGTGGCAGCACCAGCTTTAAAACTTGTAGATAGGAAGTCTCGCCGTGTAAAAGGACGAGACCGTAGATGTTTTTTCATATAATGTTTCCTGACGGCTGAAAATTACTTAGTAACCACCATTTTTTTTGTGGAAAGAAACAGTCCTGCCTGCATGGAATAATAATAGATTCCACTTGCCACAGGTTCTCCAGCTGAATTACATCCATCCCAATAAGCTGCACTTGATTGTGTGCGGTATGTTCCTGCAGATTGGAATCCTATATTTAGTTTTCTGATAGTTTCACCTAATTGGTTATAGATATGTATCTTCACATCTGCGTCTTCTGCAAGATCATAAGGAATCCATGTTTCAGGATTAAAAGGATTAGGAAAGTTTGGAAAGAGCACATTTTTTTTCGGTATAATATTGGTAATTAATAGTTCTAAGTTGGCTATTCCTTTTTGAATGGTATTTGAACTATTTTCATATACACGTGCATCAATAAGCCATCTTTCAACTTGATTAATATATTGATGATTTAGTGATACTGAATAGGGGGCAGATCTGTTGGAAGTTTCACCTAAATGTGCTGCAATTATCAACAAATCAATTATATCCACACTCCCATCTTTGTTGACATCAACTGTCGGATTTTCTAAATCTACCTCACCAAAACTGTTTGAAACTAATATCAAATCTTGTATATCAACTATACCATCATTGTTGACATCCCAGGGTAAAGACCCCGGCTGGGGAATTCGTGCTGGTATCTCTTCAGGTAAAGCCTGCTGCCAACCTGCATGTAACATTTCGCTGAGATGTGTAACCAAATCTTCGTTTTCTGGGAGTTCTGCAATGTTTTGTTCGGAATACGGATCAACTTCGTAATCGTAAAGTTCTTTGAGGTTTCCTGCTTCGGTGTAGCGATATCTATCTGTCCGCATACTAAGTTGCTGATTTCGTTGACTGAATGCAGCTGTCTTCCAAGGAATTGTTGGTTGTTCAATGGCAGGTAAAATCGTAAGACCTTCTAACTCAGGTAAAATTGGAATTTCGCACGCATCACATAATGTTGGAAATATATCAACCAATTCAACAAGAGCGTCTGTTCTCATTCCAGAGGATTTCTGTCCAGGGATACTAACAATCAAAGGTGAATGGAGCGTTGCTTCGTAGACGATATTCTTTCCGATATTGCCGTTTTCTGAAAGATTGTACCCATGGTCACCACAGAATGCAATAACAGTATTTTCCATCAGTCCAAGTGCTTCCAGTTGATCCAATACATGACCGATTTGTGCATCTGTATAGCTTGTTGTCGCTGCATAGGCGCGTATAAGTTCCAGAACTTTCTCATACGAGATCGGTTCATTCTTGTCAGGAATATCTTCATAGGGTCTAGCTTCATTCCAATGTGGGGGATTAATATCAGAAGTTTCTACACCAGATAGGTATGGAAGATTAAAGGATGTATTTTCGTACAATTCAAAGTACTTTTTTGGTGCTTCAAAGGGTAAATGCGGTTTATAAAATCCTACAGCCAAAAAGAATTGTTTGTTTTTTAATTTATTTAATTCCTCAACTGCGCGTACTGCTGTTTTGCCATCTCTTAATGCATCGTCATCAATATCAAGTGCTTGCCATGATGGGGTTGTCTCGTAGTCGATGCGAGTCCAGGTGGGTCTCCATGAAGGAACACTCCAAGAATTCTCATCATCTTGAAAATCTGGAAGATGAAATACTCTACCAACGGATTGAGAATGATAACCATTGGTTTTGAAATGTTGTGGGAGTGTAACTACATTTGGTACAGTGTCCCGAAAAAAATATCTGTTATTTGTTACACCCGTCGTATCAGGACGAAGTCCTGTTAAATACGATGTGCGAGAAGGACTACATAAAGGCCATTGACAATAAGCGCGATTGAAGACAGTACCTCTCTCTGCAATCCTATCAATATTTGGTGTATGCATTTCAGTATGACCATAACACCCAAGCAAAGGTCGTAAATCATCTACCATGATGAAAAGAACATTATATTGTCCTTTAGCAGCAATGTTGAGATTTGGTAGAAGACCTGTTGTGAAAGCGGCTGCACCTGCCTTCAAACTTGTTGAAATGAAATCACGTCTGGAGATGGAGTGGTCGTGTTTAATATATTTTGGAGATTGTTTCTTTGAATTGTTTTCCATTTACCTTTATCTAATCCAATTTGTTATTGTCAGCACTTTTTATGTATTATACCCTAATCTTGTCATCGTGTCATGGAAAATTGGTGCAATACTATGATGTAAATCAAAATGTTCCCGTGGTGGTACAGGGTGCAATGTGTCTCTCGCAAAATCCAAAAAAGTTGTATCCAAATGCAAATCACAAACCTCACATAATTTTGGCAACACCTCATTAGGATTTGAAGTAAGTTCCTCAAAACGTACCGTATATACACATTCAGAAGTTGACTCCAATAATCGTAGTCCTTCACGCATTGTTACCACCCATTCAACAACCGCTCTGTCCAAATGCCGATCAAAATTGCCAACTTCCGCAGCAACTTCTTGAAAATCAGTATCGGTATAAACTAATTGTTTGACTAACAACTCCCATTTTCTATTGTTGATACCCCACCAGTCATGTGTTTCATCATTCCTATAGACACCATTCCGTTCCGACCATGAAGCAATTGACTGACAAGTATCCCATCCATTTCTAATGAGAAGGAGAAATCGTGCATCTGGAAAAAGTGTCTTGACAAAATCAACTCTAAAAATTAATTCTGGATACTTATCTACGAGCCGTCGTGAAAATGTACTCGACAGGTATGCCCCAAATATTTGTTTCGCTTGATAACAAATATCACTGTTTGCATCTTCTGATGTGAGTTGAAAAAGACCTTCGTCTTGACTATAACTACCGATAACATCTTCTTTTGGATGTATGAGATGCCAGATCGCTTTTGGTTCATTGAGGTAACCGACATCTTTATGCATTGAAAGCACTAATCCAAGAATTGTTGTCCCGCTGCGTCCTATTCCTAAGATAAATATTGGTTTTTCTACTGATCTAAATTGTCTTTTACTATTGGCAATGCTTTTTAGAAGAGACAACACAAAAGGATTGATCCAACGACCCTTTGTCGTTGCTGGTCGTCCTTCAAAAAAAGCATAACTAATCAAGCGGGTTAATGCTTTCATCGGACGTGCCTTGATGTAATCTGAACTGAGTTGGGCAATCATATTCTTCTCAAGAAAGTAATGTTATACAATGCAATTTTGACTACAATCGTCTTCGTAAGGTTTCTTTGATGTTTTTTATTCTGTCAAGATTGCAGAGAAATGCTAACACCAATTTAAGAGGAAATGTAATTAAGTCTATCAACAAACTAAGAATATTAGGTCTAATCTTCACGGGTTCGTAGTTGTGTTTTTTCATCAATTCACTATTCAGTTTCTGATTTATATATATTTCTGAAGAATTCAGTCTTCCTCCCGCAAGATTATTTGCACTCCAACTTCCTGCTCTATTGGGATTGATACCAATTTCTGTCGGTTTATCTGCATCTACTGAAGAACCTACTTGTGGTACCCGTAACATAGACGGTGTGTATTCTATGTCTATAAATTTACATAGATCTTCAACTGTTTTTTCTGGTGAATCAAGTAGTTGTTCAAAATAAACTGTATGGACTCTATCATGTTCAGCAAATTGATCTGCTGCTTTTACCGCAGTATGCCATATCCTACTAATGGTAATTGGATGGTAGTTAACCCAATCACGTAATGATTCTAATAGTGGTAAGTCTGAACCACCCAAGAATCTACGTTTCCATTTCCGTTTCTGAGACAACAACACATCGCGCGGGTCACGTATCATGTTTATTATCTTTGCTTGTGGATAAACGTTGAGTATTTCATCAATATAGAACACATTGCGTGGTGTCTGGTCACAAGGAATTGATTTACCATTCAGGTTTGCCTCATATTGAAGAAATGTTGAAAAAAGTTCAGTGGGTGAAATTGGAATCCCAGTAAAGTCTGTACAAAGTTTCTGTGCATCTTCCTTATATTTCTGTGGATCACCTTGTTTACGATATCCTATTCGTTGAATACAAAGGAGTTTTGATGCCAATTCAATTGCATTTGATTCATTCAAGTCTAATGAGTGCGCTGGCGACCATAACTGTCCAAAAAAATGGAGTTCTCCAAAAGTAAAAACATCTGAATGGTTGCCTATGATCCGTCCCATCATTGTTGTTCCACTACGACTGTTACCAACAACAAACAGCATTTTTCCCAAATTCACAGACGTACCTCAATTATTCCAAAACTGTTTTTTGGAATTGACAGTTTTTTCAATTTTCCACGCCATTCCTGGATTTCCACCTCAATTTTCCCAGAACCTTCCATCTCGGCATTCCCACCATTCGTTGCTGATAGTCTATCATTTGAAACATGACGGAATACGACATCTTTCTTTATCTTTTTTTCATCTATTAGTAGGTTTAGCATGAGTTCATCTGCAGTGCGATTACTTACCATAAGAAAAACTGTGTGACTATTCCCAATTGCCTGAATCTGAACACCAGGAATCTGTTTGTTCTCATAATCTAATTTACCTGTAAATTGCAGCAAACTATCAGTTGAGACAGCGTATTGAGTATCCGATTCTGCAAATGCCTCCCCAATTAACTGAAATGAAGAATAAACAGCGCGCCGAATAGTATCACCGTAATCTGATTTTGGTTCTCCACCATATTTCCAAAAGGTCTTTGTATTTACCGGTGTGATCCGTGAAAACACTGGAAATCCTTTCCCAGGTCCTGCTAAGACATGAAAATTTGCATGTGTGATTTTTGGATAACTCAGCAATTTTAGAAAAAAGTCTCCAACATACATTGCATGCAGTTGTGTGTTTGCCACACGATTTCCGGGATTAGCTATATTCCATTCTGTGATCCACATCTCTTTGTCTGGAAATAACTGTTGATAATAAGACATTGCCTCTTCACACTCATAGTGAATCCAACCGAATATGTAACGACGCATGACATCTATTTCAACATTTTTTACTGCTTTGTAAGCATACACATGGACAGAGAAAGCATCAAACCAATCTGTTGACGATGGATCAGAATAATTTGCGAGTTGTTCATCCCATTTGCGTTGTACTCTCTTGATTAAGAATCCTTCCCTATGAAATGCTACTGGTGTTGCACATATAGATATTTTTATATCAGGATTAACTGCTTTCATTGCCAATGCATGTATTTTTGCTTCATTCAGGTAAATTTCAGCAGTGCGAAATTTCTTTACATAATGTGGTAAGTAGTACTCATTACCAAGTTCCCAGTAATTGACCTTGAAACCTTTCTCAATTGTATAACGAACCCATGCAGCACTCTCTTCTGGATTACCTGTCCACAGATTAACTACAACAACAGGGGTAATATCCAAATCATTACAGAACTCCATAAAATCGTCAAAAGAGATGATACCATCACGACGTTTCTCTAATTTTGTAAAATTCGCTTTATTTCGTCTATTCAACTGAGTGCTAAGTGTTGAATTCATTTCATCTTGACGGAACCCTGAAATATCCCAATGATAGAAATTACCAACTGTGCCACCAGGGAACCTTAATGTCTTGGGTCGTAATGCTTTCGTTAACGCAACAAAGTCCTCATCAAGATAACCGTAATCACCACTCATCATGTTCGAATTAAATCCGTAGAGTTCTTTTCTCAGAGGAATGCTTGATTGAGTATCTATCTTTATTTGTAGTGAATTAACAGGATATTCTGGTATATCACGATCAAGAACCATTGTATAAAAGAAGAGGCACAATAGCAAAATCGCAGCGATAAATATAAGTCTTACTAATTTTGAATTCCAAATCCTTTGCGTTAGGTTTACAAGAACGTTCATAACGTTATCCTTAACGGTTTATATGTCTGCCTTGCTGTATCACTTACAAACATTAATGCGGCACACATCCAAAAATAGAAACCGTATCCTCTAAATTCAAGAGTTCTATTAAAGAATAAGAGGAAAACTGTAACGACCACAAGACAAAGCATTACTAAAGCCATTTCCTTTGTAAATTTACTAACTGTATTCTTATATAGACTCAAAGATGCAGTAAAAAGCTTGTAAAATATCAACATGAATAATCCTAATCCTAACAATCCATAGAAACACAGAATTGCAACCCAATACACATCCTTAAATCCCTTCTTGCTAAGTATTTTTAATAGGAAAGATCGTTTGCTTTGATTAAGTCTATCAATCGTGGTGTTTTGATCGGCACCGTATCCCAGTAATGGCTTGTTAGCAATTACAGTCGGAACATTCCCGAGAAGTGCCCCGAGCCGTTGTTTCTGTGCGACTTTAACATAAGAACCAGAAAAGACACCTGTTATATTGCCTGTAAGACCAACCTTTGCCTTCCTTGGATTCACATATTCCAAGTCAAATGGATTTACAATTGCCAAAATTACACTAAATACCAATAAAACAATAAGTGATAGACGCAGTGTCTTTTTCCAACCGTATTGAAAGAAATACCAGATAACACATGCGAGCACGGCGGAAAAGGTTGCTGCACGAGAATAAGAACGCGCAATAAACAATAGCAGAATACCGATACCGAGGAGATTCATATATTCAAGTCGCTTTATACGAGATAAAAATATAGCGAGTATAACAATCATGAATACGCCATATATCACTGTATCACCCAAGGTTCCATAAATACTACCTATCTCTCTTCCAAGTTCAAGTAACCTATATTCTTTTGTAAATCCCGCAACTTCAAGTGTTGATGCACGTGGTAGGAAGAGATCATACAGTGTAGGACCGCCAAGCCATTGAACCACGCCAACACAAATCTGAGCAACACCAATACATAAAATTATCCTTAAGAGTGTATCAATACGCTGCTTTGAAATCGGTGAATTTACCACAAGATAGAAAAGCACGATATAACGCGCAAGCGGACGAATGTTATAAAGACTTCCGATAAGGGGTGATCGGTTGATTACCATTGATAGAAAAACAACTATATAGAAACCTATTACGGGTAAATCAATAGGGGTCTTGACAAAAGGTATGCCTCGATAAAGTTTGTGTAAAACAAGTCTTCCAAACGCGGCATAAATTAGGATTTCTCCTAAAAACCGTAGATATGAATAAACTGAATCACTCACAGGTAGAAACTTCAGCACAAATTCTTCAAATGCAAAGTAACCAGTGAGGAAATAGATGATAGACATTTTTTTAGATGCGTAAAATCAGTTGAGATTTTGCCAATGTGTAAGGTCTTGTTTTAATAAGTCTGATAATTTCTCATTGTATGGATTGAAATACTTACTTAATTCCATAGATGTATTCGGATTTATCTGAGGAGGAGTAAACGGTTTTTCGTTTAAGTCTAAGACTGTTTTTCTAAGTTTATATGCCGCTGAATCTGGGATTAGTTTACGAATTGCACGTCTCAAAGGATTCCGAGAAGCAAGGAACTGCGTAAACAGATACCCAAATTTATCAGAACGTGGCATCGCTGCTTGATTGAATCTCTTACCAACTGTCGGTTCAAATTCTGAGTTAACTCCCATTATGGCGTATATTTGTTGACAAATGGAATTAGCATCAGTAGTTAACGCATCTGTCAAAAAACAGTGGGCATGTTCTTCTCCAAACATAGAGATGAGATCGTTGATATGAGGATAATAAGTGCTGTTAAATTTGTATAGACACTGTCGCCATTTAAACCAGTCCTCGTTATGTCGTTTTTCTTCAGCATCAAGTGCATCTTCAAATGTTTTTATATTCTCCCAACCTCTACGACGCGCCCACCAATACGCAGAATAAGCACGTGAAACCGGTTCTCGTAATAGTACAACAAGGTTCATTTCTGGATTGTGTTCATATATCCTTTGCATTTTTTCAGTAGAACACATGACCATTACATTCTTCGCTATGATGCTTTTGCCATCTGGACATTTTGAGAAATACTTTGCATAAGCCGAATCATACCCTTTGTCATACTCGTGATCTTGAAGAAAGTAGGTCATTTCAGGTTGTGGATGGGTATAGACATCAACGTGCTGCGCTAAGTAATGTAGTAGTGATGATGTGCCAGCTTTCTGTGCACCAACAATCATCAATTGTATTCTGTTCTTACCCGCTTTGTCCATCTGATTAAAATCCCTTATATAAAAGGTTCCCATGGTAACTGTTTACCTAAGAGTTCCGCTAACTCATCTACATCCTGTCTGTAATAGTCCACTAATCGTTTCTGTGTATTCTCTGATAAGGTGACTCTCTCAGCAGATTGAGTGTTTAATCGCATATAAAGCGGCTCAAATCCTCTTCTCATCGCCCGTAATGTCTTATGAATTACAGGTTTGTTATGAGTCCAGCGACGCACTTGGAATCTTAATGATCTATACTTCTGATGAAAGTCTGGGTTTCTCATTGTTTCTGTCCGATTAGTAACCTGAAATGTGTAATCATCAAAAAACGTCGAATCTAATTCAGCAAACTGGCATAATTCCTTCATAACATTTAATGGATTTTTTGACAAATCTTCATAAAGAATTGTGTGAATACGATCTTTCCCAATGTGATCAATATAATCTTTTAGATATATAGCATATCGCCCTTGCGATAGCACCTGCATAAACTGGGCATACTCTATATCTTCTTTGAAATTCGCATCCAATTCTTGAGTAGCATTATCGTTCTGCATTCCCTCAGCAATCTCAAAAAGTTGTTCTACATATTCATCTATACTCAGACTATTTGGCAATCTACCAATTTGCACTGCGAAACGATACCACGATATTATCCTGGAAATCGGTTCTCGCAGACTAAAAATCAGTTTAGCATTTGGTAACAATTCACCAATATTCTCAAGTGCTGATGAACAATACAGATAGTCTGGTGTTGATTCAAGCCTGAGTTGATTCTCCTCACATTGGGAAAACAGTAAGTTGTATTCCTCAACAGCACCATTGTATCGATATTTTGATGGCAATGGATAATCCTTACTAAGGAAGAATCGGGTTTCCTTATATGAAGCAGCACAGATAGATGGGTGGTCTCCAAGATAGGAAAACAGAGATGTGGTGGCTGCTTTAGTCGTTCCACCGATAATAAGATATTGGTACTCACTGACCCGTTTATTTGAAGATTCCATCTTTTAGACAATTTTTAATAAAATGCATATACCTTATTATATCTGAATTACTCAAGATTTTGAATACAACGACACACCAGTTTTTCTTAGCAGAAATATCAGATTACCAACGGCGAGGAATGCTGTAACAGACACTGTTATTGCGATTCCATTAAGTTCCCACACGGTTACAAGCATGTAGGCAACAACGAAGTTAATAACTGCCATCGTCAGCATATTTCTAAATATCAATTTGAACGCTTTCTGTGCATACAGTCCTGCATTTAGCACAGGAATAAGACATGAAAATACTGTGCCGACACTAAGCCAAACAAGGACTCTCCCGATAGTTTGAAGTGATTGTTGATCAAACTTTCCACCGCCAAATAGGAACTGTGTAACAAATGAAGCACTCAAAAGAAGCAGGAGTGTTACAGGTATTGCAATAATGATGACAGCGCGAATGTTTCGTAATAGTGTTTGTTTCAGTTTCTGTTTGTTTTCTTCAATACTATTTGCTGTCATTTCAGGCAAACCAGTCGTAGCGATGCTAATCCCAATCAATGTCTGAATTGCAGAGAATATCTTGAAGGCACTGTTGTATAGCGTTATTGCACCACTCGCAATTCTTCCAACCAAAATAACTTCAACCAATATACGGGCAGTGATTTGTCGGATTGCAAAACCGAGTGTTGGATATGAGATAGTATCTTTCAACGTACGTAACTCTTCAGAAGTTATCCAAGAAAAACTATACCCGTATCCTATCTGATATATTCTTGTACACAACCAACAATAGTATACTACAAAACCACATGTATATGCTATTGCAATATATTGAACCAGGTGGATCTCTGTGGGGAGGAATATGAAACATGCGGTTGCAAGGGCGGGAGGAAGGGCGTTTCGAATGGCAACACTCTTGAACCGTTGCTTGCTGTTCAATAATGCACCGAGAACTGTGCTCCCTGTTCCAAAGATGACAATAGGTGCACTTATGCGTAATAGCGTTGCCATGGTAGCATGGGCATCAGCAGAACTTCTTGCTAATGTAAATCCTGCAATTTGCAGTGCAAATACTTCAATCAACAGCATGAAGACCAAACTGACGCAAAGCGAAAAATTCAAGAGTCCGTATGAAAAAGCACGAAAGTGCGTTCTGCTATTTACATTGGCTTCGTTGATAAATAGGGGAACAAGACTAAATTTTGCACCTTCTCGGATTATCGTATCAACTATCAGAACAACTTTCAAAGAAGCAATTAAGGCATCAGCTGTTTCATTTATGCCAATATATCTGGGAATAAATACATGAAATAAGAGACTCAATCCCATTCCTATTGCGGTAATGAACATTACCCAATGGGATGGAGTAGGTCTCAACTTTACCAGTAATTTCAAAGCATTTTTGATCAAGTTTTACTCGCTCTTTCAGAACAACTCATCCCTTTCGAATCTTCTCAATAATATCAGTCGTATGGATATAGTCTGTATATACTGTCTCAACAAGTGTATCTAAATCCAGTTCTTGGAGTATTTCTCTTAATCTGGCATTCCCATCCGCACCTTCAACACATACATCAGGGGCAACTTCTGCAACTAAATCCAATTGGGATTCTAAAGAAAACACTTCCACTGCATCCACGTGCCGACATGCTTCTATCAGAGCAATTCGGTGTTCAAGCGGGTAGATAGGTCTATTTTCACCTTTTACGCGACGAACTGTATCATCCTCAGCAACACCTACCACAAGACGATCTCCATAAGCAGCCGCTGCTTCAAAAAATTTCAAATGTCCATAATGAAAAAGGTCGAAACAACCCGTAACTAAGACTGTTTTCACGTTTGCAGTTCCAATGCTCTAAATGCATACTTTGCTGTCTGTTTATGTTGATATACTTCTGCATCAGGTGGTGCAACGAAGTTGAATGGAGTATCCAGTTCATTCAGTTCCGGTGCAAGTTTTTCACCATACCCACCAATTACTAACACCTCAGATTGATCGCGAACTTGCATCAACTCAAGTATCGAGATGATATATTTCATATCTTGAAGTGAAATTGGATTTGAAACCCTTTTTACAAGTTGTTTATGAAAACTACCGTTTGCAGTAATAGTCCAACGTATTCCCTTGGCTTTTTCATCTGGTCTTGGAAGAAAGGCAATTTCTGGATGGCTTATCACAACCCACGTACCCGCAATAATAATTGGTTTGGGGTTAAACACAGAGATACAACTATGGTCGTGTCCACCACCAAAGACATAAACCCCCTTTTCTGTTTTACCTACAATAGTAGCAGAACTCATAAATTCTGTTGAGAAGGGAAACGGTTTACATCGGTATTTTTTTAGTATTTCTACTGCCCATTGACGTTGTGAAATGTTAAGCATACCACTATTGCCTGCATGTGTCAATTCCCAAGTATAAATCTCTTTGTTAACAAGACGAGATGCGATATATGTTGATACAGGCAATGCTGGACCTTCTGTATACGTCTTAAATGTCAATAATGTTTGAAACGCTGAACCAATGTCTCGCTCAACATCGGTCGCTGTTCCCACTTGACAATAATGATCTTCAGTCTGAAAGGATTTATTGTGAGTTGGTTGATAAGCAGTATTGTTATATATTACACCTTCTCCAAAACTCAGTGGAAAGATCGCTTGATAGACGTAGTTATCAAAATGTGATATAACTTCTCTAACACCCTTCTCAAACGAATCGGGTGTTGACATATCTGTTGGAATCTTATATTCTTCTACGATCTCAATTGAAGTATTGAACAGATATCCTTTTGTAAATGAACAACCAATGTCAAGTACTAAGATTTGCATTTCAATTCCTTTTTGCAGCCAGGTAAACTCTTTGTATCTTTATGATAGTCTTCGATCCTATTGAATTTAGCGTGGTGTCCTTTATAATGTTTCCAAAATACGCTCTATTTGATGACTACTAATTTTTTAGCTTGTTTAAATGTAGACGTTGCTAATTCGTAATAGTAGACGCCACTTGCAACTTTTTCTCCTGATTCGTTTAATCCGTTCCAATACGCAGCTTTATCACGACTGATATAATAACCTGACTTCTGAAGACCTGAATGAATTTTCCTTACGATTTTCCCAGAGGAATCATATATTCGAATTGTGATGTTAGAATCTTCAGCCAGTTGATAAGGAATCCAAGTTTCAGGGTTAAACGGGTTTGGATAATTTGCATGTAGTTTAGTTTTCATTGGAACTTTAACCGGCATCAAGAGTTTTTCTAAGAAGCGTTTTACAATTGTAATTTGTGTAGTGTCGTCTGTCAATTCTTCAATTTTTTCATAAAAAGATAAAAGCAAGGCAATTTCTACTTCTGATAATGAAATATTGTAAGATGACTTTATTTCAGATGGCGGCAACGCATGTTCAGTAAGAGTTGGTGCTGCAGCATCTTGGTTTTCTTCAATACTTTTGATAACATAGATGACATCATCAAGATCTATTTTTCCATCTCTATTTGTATCAAATCGTGAATTTGATGTTGAACTTTCTCCAAAATGAGCAACGATGATAAGAAGATCAAGTATATCAATGTTACCATCCAGGTTTACGTCACCACGAATAGGTTGCTTTCCTTCTTCAACAACTTTCAACACTTGGTTTACTTCAACATCGGTCAACTTCTGTAAGATTCCACTTGGCCAATGTATTTCTAATAGGCTGACTTTTTCGTTTTGAGCTAATCCAAAATGGATCCGTTTCTGATCTTGTTGTGCCCAATGGATGCCGCCGTTTCGTTCACGGAGTTGTTTCTTTCCATCTGGGGTAGTAGCAAACAGGCGCGCTCCAATACCATCTCTATTTGATACTGTCCCCTCTAAATCTATTTGAAGCCAATTGTTGCCACCCCCTAAGTTGCGAAAAAGTTGATCCGGTCCATTGTTAAATGGATAGACTCCTCTACCATTTGTAACAAACAAGTCTAAATTTCCATCCAAGTCGTAGTCCGCCATCGTAACGCTCATTCCCTTTCCTGGAGTGTTTGCTTCGGCACCACCAGCGTCAGGCACTTGAATAAAAGAACCATCTCCTTGGTTTTCATATAGTTGGTTAGGAAGATTTGCTGCACTGTTAGAACGAACAATATAAAGGTCAATATCCATATCGTTGTCAAAATCCCCTGCTACCACAGAACGCGCTTCAACTGACTCAGAAAAATCATTTCTTGAAAAATTGTTAGGTGGTTTTGTTATAAAAAGTATTGACTTGGGTACATAGAAAAGATCTAAACCACTGAAATTAATTGTTTCAACTTCAACTATCGAATTTGTCGAAGATATAACAGCTTCAAATCCTGTCCAATTTGTATCAATAGGAGGATTCGTATGGTATAAGACTGTCCATCGGTCTGATTCTGGCTCATATCCAATGTATGTTCTCCATTTTTCACTTTCAGGACGATCAGCCAATCCAACAACCTTCGGGTCAGTAGGATCAAGCACAACAGTAAATGAAGAGACATTTGTCTCCCGATTAATTGGCACATATTCACCTTCAAAAGTATATACATTATGGGCATTTTTGCCAATTACTAAATGGTGGAGTTGAGATGCCCAATCGGAATGCACCTCAAATTTGACAGGTCCTTCTGTCTTAAAACTAATACCTTTTTCACCGAGGTTAGCTTTTACATTGACTCTTATCATGTAAGAATTTGTTTCTATATCAGTGAGATCACCTGCGTTTCTTACATTATTTGCTCCTGATACATCAATGAAAGATCTATACACACCACGTGCTACAAACACATCTGGAACTAAATCACCGTTGAAATCGGCAAACGCTGCATCTTGCACACTATAGACTCTAGGGAAATTGAAAGTAGCTAAAATATCATTAAAGGGTGTAAATGATGTATCATATATATGTGCGGGGTAGAGATTACCATCTACAAAAATTTCCATAACACCATCACCAGTAACATCAGCAAGTTGGGCTAATGCAGCATCTTTTTCAATATGACATCCTGATTCTGTATTTACATTCTCAAATCCTGTATGAGTTTGCTCAAAAATAGTTGATGACACAAGTTTACCAGTCTGGTCAGTTTGGGTTTTTCCAGTTACCAAGAGATCAAGGAGTCCATCTTTGTTCCAATCAAACCACAATGGTGCCCTACCTCGCAGTAAAGGCATGTCAATACCGAATTCAACTGCACGCTCAATAAGTTTATTTTTCTCATTGATATAGAAATGATTATAATGCGTTTGGTTTATCCGATTCGTCGCACCTCCAGCTCCACATAAGGCAATCAAATCTTGGTCACCATCATTGTCAAAATCTGCCCATGCAACACCATGTGTATCGGCAAATGGATAGGCATCCCAAACCTCGTCAATAATATCTGTAAAAGTTCCATCACGATTGTTCCTATAAAGACTCGGTTTGTGTTTGTGGTTGGTTGCCCATAAATCAAGATATCCATCTCCATCAAAATCTCCCCATGCATTTCCCCAACTCTCACCAACGCGTGTTATTCCTGCTTGATGGGAGACATCTTCAAATTGGATATCGGCAGAAGATGGTAATAAGTTACAAATTATTCCATAAAGTATAATAAATATAATACTTGAGACTTTAGGCATATATATTCCTTATTTTAATTTCTGTGTGTTGATAAAGTAAAATGTCTATTACGGAATGACAATAATTTATCAGTGCTTAAGGTTCAATATAAACTCCATTGCTAATTGATTCAGAAACTTCAATAATAACCTTCACACTATGTGGATAGAGTGCTCTAATTTTGCTGTAGACAATTCTTGGAGTTCAATCTCTAAGGCAAAACGGTGATACTTTCTTACAATTGTTGTTCTTTCGCTTCAAGGTTCTTGTCAACTATTATATAGTATTAGATAAATATCGGTGAAACATGAAATACCTGACAATCTATTGGAAACTATCGTTCATTATCATTGAGACTCTATTTCGGTAGCCACCATGAGCAAATCAATAATATCAACATCATCATCGCTGTTGACATCTGGATAGATGTTCATTTCTGCTAGAGCATCTAAGTCAAAATCACGAAAGTTAGATGCAACTAAAACCATATCTGTGATATTTACAACACCATCCCGGTTTACATCCGCCTTGTTGAAAGTAAGTTCTGTTATCAAGTGCGGAGGAGGGGCAGTTTGATTACTATTGTCATATTCTATGAGATTATTAATCACACCAGAAATCGGTGCGAAATCAAATATATGATTGTCATGAAGAACTAACCTTATGAGTTTTGTCATATCTTTAAGTGGTGATATATCGGTTATATGATTTTCTTGAAGTCTTAAGTTTGTCATTTCTCTCATATTCTTAAGTGGGGTCAAATCTGACACCTGATTACCATGAAGATCAATGAAAACCAACTTTACGAGAACACGAAGGGGCGATATATCCGATATCTGATTATCGTTAAGATTTAAATATCTTAGATTTGTTAAAACACTAAGTGGGGACAAATTCGAAATTTTATTGTCGTCAAGTGCTAAGTATCTCAGATTTGTTAAGACACTGAGAGGTGAAAAATCCAATATACGGTTTTCATCAAGATTCAAGAATGTTAATAGTTTTAGATCTTTGAGGGGCGATACATCCGATATGCGGTTGTATCCAATATGTAAATATGTTAGATTTTTCAAATCTTTAAGAGGTTTCATGTCTACTATCCTGTTTCCTCTAAGTGAGAGCCAAGCCAGATTTGACAAATCCTTGAGTGGTGATATATCCACTATATCCCCATTTCGATGAAGATCTAACAGTGTGAGTTTTTTCAATCCTTTGAGTGGAGATAAATCCGAAATCTGATTTAAACCAAAATGCATTACTTTCAAATTTCTAGCATACTCAAGTCCTGTTAAATCAGTGATGCCAACTTCAAATGCATCAAGAGATGCTAACTTTGCCATATCAGCTTGTGTGATGTCATCACCGACCTCTTTGTTGAGAGCCAACTCAAGAACTGCACGCAGTTTTGGATCAGGAATATTGATGGTCTGCGCGTTTGCTATCTGGCACTGTGTTAAGAAAAGCGCACAGACAGTGAAAATAAGGATGAGGATTTGACTAAGTCTTAGTTTTTCGACTGCGAAACGTGTACCACTTGAGACATCACAAGTAAAAAGTATCAATTGACAGACTCCTATAATACATTGGTTTTACTTACGCAGAAGCATTTTACCAGTTGCAGTGAAATCATCGGCAGTAAAGATATATAAATAAATCCCACTTGCAACTAACTCACCGAAGTTGTTCCGACCATCCCAATAAGCTGCACGGGATTTACTACGATAGATACCAATAGACTTATTTCCGAAATGTAGTGACCGTACCAGTTTTCCATCAGCAGTATAAATGTAGATATTTACTTCTGCGGGTTTCGCTAACTGATAAGGTATCCAAGTCTCAGGATTAAACGGATTTGGGTAATTCAATAATATTGCTGTCTTATTCGGCAGGTCATCTCCGAGAGAAAGGACCTCTAATACTTGCTCTAAAAAGGCAATGCCTTTTTGCAATTGTGGATCATCCAAATCAAGCTGCTTAGCATGCGAAATCCACTGTGATAGATTTTTTGTTGTCATATCAGAAATTTCAACTATTTTCATGTCAAGTGTTGGAGCATCAGCATCTGCACTCATTTCCGATGCAACAATTAATAGGTCTATAATATCAACATTGCCATCCTCGTTGACATCAGGAAATATGTTAGACTCAGCGAGAGTCTCTAAGTCCGGATCATGGAAGTTAGATGCAATCACAACAAGATCTGTGATATTCACAACACCATCTCGGTTTACATCTGCTAAATTGACTGTAGGTTCCACAATTAGGTCTGGAGGAGGATCCGTTTGACCACTCGCATCGTAGTCCATTAGATTTCCAATCAATTCTTCAATCGGTGAGAAATCTGATATATGGTTGTCATGCAAGTCCAAAACGATAAGGTTTGTCATCTCTTTTAGTGGAGTTACATCTATTATTCTGTTACCGTCAAGGTCCAATACTGTGAGTTGTATCATGTCCTTGAGTGGTGAAATATCTATAATCTCATTATCGTCCAGATCCAATTCTGTTAAATTTTTCATGTTTTTCAGTGGTGATATGTCTTTTATATTATTGCCATGTAGATCTAGTATTTTGAGTTTAGTCAAACCTCTAAGTGCCGAAATGTCTGATATAATATTGCTATCAAGATCTAATTCTGTAAGGTTAATCAAATTCTTAAGTGGTCTCAAATCCGTAATCATGTTGTCATTAAGATCTAAGTATTTTAGGAACACCATATTTCTTAGTGGTGAAACATCTGTAATCCGACTGTGATCAATATCCAGCCAGGTTAGTCTTGTCAGACCTTCAAGTGGAGAAATATCTAATATCTGGTTGTCATCAAGATCCAGTATCATCATCTTTGTCAACTCACTTAGTACTGATATATCTGTTATTTGATTGTCATCAAGATCCAGATATTTCAGTTTCGTTAGATGTTTCAGTGTTGTTATATCCGTAATCTGATTATCAGATGCATCTAATTCATTAAGTTCTGTTAATGACTCAAGCGGTGTCAAATCTGAGACTTGTGTGCTGTCAAAATCAAGATAAGTCAAGTTTGTTAACCCACTGAGTGGTGTTAAATCTGATATTCGATTCACCTCAATATCCAAGAATGTTAAGTTTGTCAACGATTGAAAAGGTGATACAGTCGAAATTCGGTTATAAGCAACATGTAAGTATGTAAGATTTACCAAATCCTTTAGCGAAGACATATCTGATATCCTATTGCCTCGAAGTGAGAGCCAAGTCAGATTTGTTAAATCTTTGAGTGGAGAAACATCTGAAATATTACTGTTCCGATGCAAATCTAGGACAGTGAGTTTTTTCAAACTTTTCAATGGTGTTATATCAGATATTCGGTTAAGTCCAAGATGCAATTCCGTCAGATTTACAGCAAACTCAAGACCACTAATATTGAGAATACCAGATTCAAATGCATCAAACACTAATAGACTTGCCATATCTTCTTGAGTAATGTCTTCACCAACTTGTTTACCTAATGCTAACTCAAGAGCGGAACGAAGGGCAGGATCAGGTATGTTTACAGCCTGTGCAGATGCAACTTGAATCGAAAAAATGAACTGCATACAGACCAAGAAGGTTAGGTGAATGATGATAGCAAATGTATGGGTTTGTCTTTCATAAGGATAACGTGATGACAGAGTTGAACTAAATAGTTTCATTAGCATTTATGATCCATAATTATATTAAGACTTGAACAAATTGAGGAAGACTGAATGATAAAAACAGAAGGAGTAAGTTGTCTTACAATTTCATTCAGTCTTCCCTCTCTATATTCTTAGATTTTTCACTAAAGGGGAAACAGAAATGAATTTTACAAAAGAACGATTTGGCAGTATAAATCCTAATTTACTGTATTTTCTGCTTCGGGTGTAGGGTGTACGATTTGGAAATCGCCAGTACCATTTGGAATACGACCGATAGCAACATCCGTTTCCTGCTGACCAAATACAACGCTATCCAGCACCATATTATCATTTGCATCAGTATCTACCAACAAGATAGTTTCACCACTTTTAGATAGTTTGAAGTTAGAATGCAAACCTTCGGTAGCATCTTCATTATCATGATCTTCATCACACCATACAATGAGATACCCATTCGCAGCAATCTCTGTACCGTCTGGAAATTGCCATTTGGTCGGATTATCCACTTTGTCACTAAGATACATTCCAGTAAGATCAACTGCACTGTCAGTACGGTTATATAATTCAACCCAATCGTCGTTGTCCCCTTGCGGATCCATAGCAATGTTATCATTATCCGCCATGAGTTCATTAATAACGACTGGAGATCCTTCTAACATATCCATCACTTCCGTCATTTCACCAGAATCTGGCACTTCTGGTGGATCCATGGTGTCCGTTTCAGGTGCAACAGGTTGCAGCACATCTGAAGCGTACTCACATGACATAATTAATGATGAGCAAATCAAGACAAATATCAATGTAATTTGTATTTTTTTCATATTATCCTCCATAAATGATTTCAGTAAATTTATCCTCTGTTATTTGTGCAACATAAGCACTTAGCCATAGTATCCTATAATCCCATTTTACAAAATAATGGAAATTGATACAAATAAAATATACATACTATAGTGAACATTGAAAATATTAATACAATATCCCTGTAGGAGCGATCTCTGAATCGAGATTTAACTCAGTGATAATCAGGAATCGGAGTTCCCTCCAATATCTCAAAATGTCCCATTAATTCAAAAGTTTACTATAATTATTACAAACCTTGTCATAAATGTTAAATATCTTCTGATAGTGTATATCTGCGTTAAATTCTCTTTCCATTTTAGTTCTACCAATTCTCCCCATCTCTACTGCCCCACCTTTATTTTCACCCATCCACAACAATTTCTCCCGCAATGCCTCAGTTGCAGCAGACGGAACAAGGAATCCATCCTCACCATCAGAAATTAACTCAGGTATTCCTCCAATATCAGCACCAATCACAGGTTTTCCATAAGCATAAGATTCCAAGACAGACATAGGACAATTTTCATACCATTCCGATGGCAATACGGTACAGATACTCCCTTGAATCAGTTCTTTGAGTTCGTCTCCCTTCTTAAACCCCAAAAGTTGTATATGATCACATCCATTTTCCTCTATAAACTGTTTCACTTCAGACATCGCTTCTCCATCCCCAACAATATAAAGCGGAACATGTTTTAGGAGTGCGGCTGCCTCAATAAGCGTAAAAATACCTTTACTACGATGCACTCTCCCGAAGTAGAGTATATAATCTCCTTCATCATAATTCGGTGTAAAGTTCGTAACATCAGTAAAGTTGTGTACCGTTGAAATCTTATCTTCCGGCACGCCATACTGGATCATCTTTTTGCGTAAAAAATGAGAAACCGATATGAAATGGTCAAACTTATCAACAGAACCGAGATAGCGTGATACATAAGACTCTACCACACTCAATGCAGTACGTGCCAGGGATCTTCTATTACACCTTTTCGGCAATGCACGCCAAAAATGTTTTCCTTCGCAATCTTCACAAATCTCATCATTTGACAAATGACTATAGACAGGACAAGTGATTTTGTATTCATGAAGAGTTTGAATCAGTGGGATACCTGCATCCTTGAGATGACCTAAGATTGATGCTGTCAGTTTACCGTAATATATATGAAAGTGTGCAATATCAACATCTGTATTTTTCAATAAACGTTGAATGGATTTGGAAGCATCAGAAGAATAAATAAAACGTAAGAGGTCAATTGGTCCAGGATTTTCAAAATCTGCTGCCCGCGGAAAATACTTATCCCATTCTGATGGTTCATTTTTAGGATGTGAAGCTGTGAACGGAATCACCTTGTGACCATTTTTCTGTAATATCTCAGCCATGGTGAAAAAATAACGGTCAGATCCACCACGAACAAAATGATTCTGGGATACATTCAGGATAGTCAACATTTCATATCACTCCCGTGGTCCCGCATCGGTAAACCTTGTCTCAGCTATTGGCAAATAAACCACACTACCCAATTGTTTTGTAACTAATTCTACATCTGCAGAATCCAGTATCATCTGGTCAATTTTATCACTATCAATTGTCCCCCACCAATTGTTTGAAATTAGTAGATCAAATTTTACATTCAATCTTAATGAGAATTCATTGGTTTCTAAGTTGTTGAACTGGATAATTGATTGTACGTTCTCACAGAAAATACCAGTCTCATTTTCCCTTATTACATTATACTCAATTTGTGGTCTATTCTGCCGTTCAATTGTGCTAATTCCTATTTCATTATCCTTGATCTCATTATATCTGATTATTGAATCACTTCCATTTAATGCAATTGCAGTTTTGTTGTTCTGAAGCACACAATCTATCAATGAAGGAGAAGTGGATCTGATGTCCACAGCTACCTCTGCGTATTCTATGACTAATCCTCTTAGAAAACTATCAGCATCTTTTGTAAAGTCAAAAAAGACACCTTTCCAATCACCGGGTTTTGGATTTGAACTATCTGATGTAAAAATCACAAGTTCATCTAATTGTGCCTCTACTAAAGGTGTTCCAATTTTTAGCAATGCTCTCAAACCGGAAACCTTGATCTGTGCATCACGAGCAAATTTAACAACCGTTCCGGGCATGATCTCAAGTACTATATCGGCAGGGACTACTAATGTGCCTTTTATTATATAGGTGTTTTCAGGCACCCATGTTTCATCCTCAGTAAGTTGATAATCATTAAGAACTACTTCATTCTCCTCAGTAATTCCATGAGTTATCGGAGAAGAATCCTGACATCCACTAAGTAAAAAAAGTAGACAATTAGTAATCACACAGAAGAGTATTGGTAAATGTATATTTCTCATATCAGTTTTGTTGTATCTGTATCTTCAAAAATTCATGAAAATATGCGAATATATTTCAAAGCCTTGGGTCAACAGATTCACTTTCAAGTGCCAATACGCCGAATACACATTCATGTACTTTAGACAACGGTTCACGATGGACAAATCGTTCCAATGCCTCAACACCCAATGCAAATTCTCTGATTGCCAGAGAACGTTTGTGCGATAACCCTCTTGCACGAAGCCGGTCTAGATTCTTCTGCAACGTATATTCAGGTCCATAGATGATACGTAGATACTCTCTCCCACGACATTTTACCGCAGGTTGTACAAGTCCGCGCTTACCTTTCACAACAAAATCAAAGGGTTTGATAACAATTCCTTCTCCACCTTGAGATGTAAGTTCTTCCCAATGTTGAATTGCCAAGTTAACACTATTCTCGTCTTTCAAATCAACCAATCCATAAGATGTGCTGAACATTACACTATTCTCGGAACTATTACATAATTTTGAAAGCATTTCCATATGCCACAAATGATCCTTGTCAACATATACTTTCCCTTCCGATGCTAATAGATGAAATGGCGCAAGTTTTAAGTCAGATACAGAATCAACTGACCAACAATATTTCCGATATGCATCAACATACCCACGAATAGTATCTGAACGTTTCTGATAGTTATCCAATAACTCCTCAACTTCAATACCCCGATTACCAGTAGTTTCTAATGAGGCAACAGCATCTGCAAAGGCAACGCTTGCTGATGTGCCGACAGGTGCATATTGTTGACGTAATAACGCTTGTGCTTTTACTGACCACGGCATTAACTCACAATCAAGACAGAGCCAATCAGTGTCCAATGTCTCCCACAATCCTGCATTGTCAACTGCCTGCTTCAAGGAATTTAGCAGGACATTTTCCATTGTAGCATCATCAAAAAATGGTCTGCCAGTGCGTGTATAACAGACACCAATTGTTTCACCTGATGCATCAAACCGTTTACAAGCAGAGTCAATATCTTTACATACAACAACTATTGCACGCGACCCCATGTGTTTCTCTTGCCATACGACTGTGGAAACTCCTTGATTACGATAGTAAGTAAATCCTTCAGCAGGATGCTCAAGAAGACCCTCTTTTGTTGATGTCTCAGTTGGAGACATTGTGGGTGGAAGATAGATTAACCATTTCGGGTCAATGGCAAACCGACTCATGACCTCCAAGGCGTTGATAGTATTCTCTTCACGAATCGTAACATTGTGATTTAAGCGTGTGCTGATTATTCTCTTGCCTATTACATCGTTGATGTCCAGAATACCATCATCTTTCTGAATTTCTTTAGAAGTCTTAGCATCCGTAGTGTCATTTAATGGTTTAGCAGGTTCATAATACATCTTCTTTGCAGGAATAGAAACAAATTCCTTTTCGGGATAACGTAATGCAGTTAACTTGCCTCCGTAAACACAACCTGTATCTATGTTTATAGTCCGATTCATCCATTCAGGTTCGGCAACCGATGTATGTCCGAAAACTACAGTAGCCTGTCCACGATATTCCTCTGCCCAATTCAATCTAATAGGCAAACCAAACTCATCAGTTTCTCCCGTAGTCTCACCATATAATGCGAATTGACGAACACGTCCAGATGCACGTCCTTGATATTCTTGTTTCATACCTGCATGCGCAATAACCAATTTACCATTGTCAAGAACATAATGACTCACCAATCCCTCTATGAAGTCAACGACTTGTTCTCTAAACTCAGGTGTTTCATTTTCTAATTGTGTAAGTGATTCTGCTAAACCATGTGTCTGTGCCACGTTTTTCCCTCTAAGAGCACGTGCAAGTTTTACATCATGGTTTCCCGGAACACATAAGGCAATCCCATTTCTGTGCATCTCCATAACCAATCTTAGCACTTCAACGACTTTCGGACCGCGGTCAACATAATCTCCAACAAATAGGACTTTTCTATCCCGAGGAGATACGACAATAGGCACATCACCATCACTTGTTCTTACTTCATATCCAAGCTTCATCAGCAACTCAACAAGCTCATCATAACAACCGTGTATATCACCAATAATATCAAACGGTCCAGTTTTATCCATCCGATTTGTCCACATCGGTTGACGTTCAGTCTGTGCAGCCTCAACTTCCTCTGGTGAGGACAGAACATATAAAAAGTTCCGAAACCCTTCGCGTTTCAATGAACGTAATGATCTACGGAGTTGACTGGTTTGATTGCGAACAACATGCGGTTTGAAATTTCGGTCAGGTCGGGTTTCGTTTCTTTCCTGACAGAGTTTAGCAGGAATATTCAAGACAATTGCAACAGACAAATAGTGATATTTTCGAGCCAATTCCAGCAATGGTTTCCTTGCTTCATGCTGAACATTGGTTGCATCTACGACAGTTAACTTACCTGCAGCAAGCCGTTTGGCAGCAATGTAATGTAGAACTTCAAACGCATCTTTTGTTGCATTTTGGTCATTTTCATCGTCAGAAACAAGTCCTCTACAGAAATCGGATGAAAGAATCTCTGTCGGTTTAAAGTGCTTCTTAGCAAAAGTAGATTTGCCCGAACCTGATGCTCCAATAAGCACTACAAGTGATTGATCTGGAATCTTGATCTGCATAATATCGTTTCTTTTTATTGCGTAAACACCGCCATCTGTGTTGGTGCACCAACAACTGAATCTTCTTCTCCGATAGGATAGTACATAACAGAATACCCAAACCGTTTGGCAACATCTGCTGTCCAAGATTCAAATTCACGCCGTGTCCATTCAAACCGATGGTCTCTATGCCGATATTTACCAACTGGCAAGTTCTCAAATTTGACATTATATTCTACATTAGGAGTTGTCAATACTACCATTTTAGGACAAGCATATTCAAATACGACACGTTCAAATGCAGCAAGGCGCGGCTTATCTAAGTGTTCAATCACCTCTATCACAGCCGCTGCATCATAGCCTGACAAACGACTATCCCGATAACATAATGATCCTTGTATAAATGTCAGTCGTGCCTGTTCTTTCTCTGATAAACGATCATAATGCAATCGTTGCTGCGCGATTTTCAATGCTTGATGTGAGACATCCATGCCAACGACTTCTTCAAACTGCTTGTCTCGCATCAATTTTCGGAGCAGCTTTCCTTCACCACATCCTAAATCCAAAACACGTTTTGCTCCAGACTCCTTGACAATCTCTGTAGTCTTTGTGAGTCTAACTTCGTTCAGTCCAATATTTTCTTCTATCTCTGTTTCGCAAAGTCCGACATCCTCTTCATCCTCACCAACATCACCTAATTGCGTTAATGCCTGACGTGTAAGTCTACGTTGATGCTTCAGATACCGGCTGACAATCGCTTCCTGCTCTGGATGTTCAGACAACCAATCTTCACCATGTCTGAGGAGTTTCTCTATCTCCGCTTCAGCAACCCAATAATGTTTTTCATCATCAAGCACAGGAATTAGAACATAAAGGTGTCTTAACATCTCGCTCAACAAACACTGTCTTTCAAGAGTGACTGTATAGTAACGACTTTCTCCCCACTCTTGAAAACTTGAGTCCAAAATATGTCTTTCAGAAATGACAGAATATCCAAGCGGTTCAAACAATCGTCTCAAGAACTTATCGCCTCCACGACAAGGTAGAATAGTCAACTTCGCAGTTAAAGGAATAGGTGTTTGAACAAGATCGGGACGGTCTTTACATTTACCTGATAATGCACTGCTATAGACTTTAGCAATCGCAACACTCATAAATGAAGAGGCAACATAAGGACGATCATTGACGTATTCAGCAAGCGCGAAATTCTCACGATGTTGTCCATAGCCTCTCCGCACAAGTCCGACTGAATCTACATCAAGCAGCATTGCAGCAGTACATCTATCCGTTTCTGCCTCAGGATAATAGACATGTGCTTGTCCGTAGGCAAGATCAAAACTCTGTAGACGGTCAGGATGTTTGTGTAATAGATACCCAAGATCGGTCGCAGGAGAATAGGATGTGGTGATTGTTAATAACATTACTTGAAGGAGAAGATTAAAGAATAAAGAACTGATGTTGAAATTATACCTCTTGATTACTTTATTGTCAAGAAACTTAACATGTCAGCAGTGTGTAAAGATTTTATCACTAACTTCTCACCATGAATTGTAGGGGCGGGTCTCTGTGCCCGCCCGTTGCATTACAGGACAAGGAATGGCGGGGCACAGAGACCCGCGGAATCATGGCGAATACCAAACGCGTATTCGTCTAAGCGCATTCCTCGGGTCTGTGTGCCCGCCCGTTGCCCTACAGGACAAAGCATGGCGGGGCACAGAGACCCCGCACTACAATAGGTTACAGGTTTTTCACTTGAATTAGTGTCTACGGTGACAAAAACTTTATATGCCCCATTACACACCCTATGTTGTGTTTCGGGTTGAAAATATTGTATGCTCAAAAATATTTTGCATTAATTGCATTATAATTTGGTGTTTTTGGAAAAAATGACAATAAAAACCTTCGCGAAAAAGGAGGGTTGAATGCGGTTGTAACAAGAGGTTATTGCTGATCTGGTCGTGTTGCTAAGGCGCACTTCTGTGAGTTTAGCATGTGAAGAAGGGGTGTGAGTGTTGGTTCGTATTATCGTTGGCATTGGGAGTCTCGTAAGCTTTCTCGCAGGTGTGTTCCGAATGCCATTGATACACCTTATGAATGTTTGCTTCGTGAGTTCGGCAGGCGGACTCGTGCGTCTCGTAAGCATTATTTGGCGTGTAAGCGTGAAGTGCGTGGGGAGAAAGGAGTGGTACGAAAACGTACAGCGTATCTCATAAATATTTTAATTGCATACGTATGCCTGCCAGAAGTACAAAATCTAAATACAATTCAGCATAATATTCTCAACGAACTACTAACCGTCGGAAGTCTTCTAACCAACTGAAAAATCGTTTTACTTTGAAACGACGCTTATATCGTCTTAATGAAGATTAAGAAATAAAGTGGGTAATTTGAGATCAAGTCTAGCGCGCTTACAAAGCGCCAAATCAACGGTATGAATGCCTTTGACGAATACGCGTATGGTATTCGCCATGATTCCCTGCCTACGTGGTTGACAATCGCGCTTACAAAGTGCTCCTACCAGTTTCGGGGTGATTATGATTACTCGTTTAATAAATTAATCTTCATCAGGCGTTCATACCGTTGATTTCGCCCTACAATCGATTACAGGTTTTTCACTTGAATTGAAGTCTACGGTGACAAAAACTTTACACACTCGATTTCTGATTTTCAATTGACAAAGAAAGAAAAAAAATATAAAATAGCAAAACTTGAGCAAATCCAAATTAAAAAAAGATATAACGCGAACGATAATTATGTTCTGGAAAAGATCGTTATTTTATCAAGGAGTTTATTCATATTTATGAAACACATTATTCTTTTACTGACTGTTTTCATTACTGTCTTTTCCTTAAATATTTACTATGTTTCTGCTGATGATTGGCCCCAGTGGAGAGGTCCCAACAGAGATGGCGTATGGAAGGAAACCGGTATCATTGAGAAATTTGATGGTGAAGAAATACCAATAAAATGGAGTGTGCCTATTGGAAGTGGGTACAGTGGTCCAACTGTTGCAGAGGGTCGCGTTTATATAACAGACAGACTGACAAAACCGAAACAGGTTGAACGAGTTCATTGCTTTGATTGGCAAACTGGCGACGAAATCTGGTCTTATACCTATGATTGTATCTACAGGATTGAATATCCTGTTGGTCCACGTGCAAATGTTACGATACATCAAGGTCTTGCCTATGCCTTAGGCGCAATGGGACATCTACACTGCTTTGATGCAGTCACTGGTGAAATCAAATGGAAGAAAGACCTTAATTCTGAATATAACATTGAAATGCCTATATGGGGTATTGCATGTGCACCTATTGTTGAAGATAATCTTCTTATCGTTCAGATAGGTGGTAAACCTGAAGCATGTATTGTCGCATTTGATAGAATTTCAGGTGAAGAAAAGTGGACTGCCTTAGAGGACAATGCTTCGTATTCAGCACCAATCATCATTGAACAAGCAGGGAAAAGAGTCTTAATTTGTTGGACAGGATGGAATGTAACCGCTATTGATCCACAGACAGGTGAATTGCATTGGAAATACCCGATCCCACCAACAAATTGGGAAATTGGAATCGCAACGCCAATTCATAACAAGAATCAACTGTTCGTTACTAATTTCTATGAAGGTGCAGCACTATTGAAATTATCTACCAAGAAATTGGATTTTGAACTTGTTTGGCATAGAAGAGGCGAAAATGAGAGAAAGACTGATGCCATTCAAACTACAATGTCAACTCCTATTTGGATAGGGAATCATATATATGGCGTTGACAGTTATGGAGAACTTCGTTGCATTGAGGCTGAAACAGGTGATCGTGTTTGGGAAGATCTTACTGCTGTTCCTAAAGCACGGTGGAGTACGATACATTTTACCCTAAATGAGGACAAGATTTGGATGTTTAATGAACGCGGAGAACTCCTCATCACTGAACTGTCACCCGATGGACTAAATATCATCAGTCGTGCAAAATTAATCAAACCAACACGTGACCAATTGAATCGTAGGAATGGTGTTACTTGGGCACATCCTGCTTATGCATATAAGCATGTATTCGCAAGAAACGGCGAAGAACTTGTATGCGCGGATCTCTCTAAAAAATAAAAATTTAAATCATGGAGGTTAAAGTGGATTCCAAACTCTCGACTGCATCGGGTGGGACACCTCACCCACCCGTTGACCTACAAATAGGTAAAGAACTTCACGGATTTGTGGTAAAGAACATCACACCGATTGACGAACTACGTGCAGTGGCAATAGAACTCTCGCATCCACTTAGCGGGGCACGCCTGCTACACCTCTGGACAGATGACACTAGAAACCTATTTTCAATCAGTCCAATAACACCAACATTAGATGATACAGGGTTGCAGCATATCCTTGAACACTGCGTAATGAAGGGATCTCGTAACTATCCAGTAAAAGGTGTGTTCAACGAGATTATGAAGATGAGTTTAGCGTCTTATGACAGTACGAACGCCATGAATTGGGTTGATCATGCTTTTTACTACACGTCAAACAATGTTAAGAAGGACCTATTCAATCTCGCAGGAGTCTTTTTTGATTCAGTGTTCTTCCCACTACTGACCGAGGAGACCTTTAAACGTGAAGGACATCACCTTGAACCTGTGGACCCGGAACAACCGACAGGAGATTTAAAAATAAACGGGATCGTCTATAATGAAGTGAAAATTGGCTTGTCACATCCGGAATACTGCTTGATTCTTGCTGTGGCTGGCGGACTTGTGCCAGACACCTGCTATGCCTACAATGGTGGTGGAAATTATCTGGTTATGCCCGACTTAACTTACAAACAATTGAAAACTTATCACCAAACCTACTACCATCCACACAACACTCACTTCTTCTTCTACGGCAATATACCAACACACGATTATCTCTCATTTCTCGCCGATAAACTGGTGTCTATTCCAAAGACAGGAAAAAATGGATTTCTACACCCTCTCCGACCAGAAATCACACATCAACCTAAGTGGAAATCTCCACGGACTGTAACGGATACCTACCCAATTGGTGCCGATGATTCTCTCACTGAAAAGACATATTTGATGCTCAGTTGGATTATCGGAAATACTACGACTCCAGAAGAGTCTATCTTGTGCAATATATTACGTAGGATACTACTCGATAACGAAGGCTCACCTCTCCGCAAGGCAATTATCAATTCAAAACTTGGTACTGATATACGATACAATATTTTTGATGGTAGCATAGGACTTGATGGTAACATAGGACCAAATAGAACATTTAGTGTCGGTTTGGTTGGAAGTGAAGCAGATCGCGTTGACGCTTTCACAGAATTGGTCATTAGGACACTCACGGAAATTGCAGAAGCAGAGATTGACAAAGAGATAGTGGAATCCGCATTCCAGCAAATCACCTACGACTATCAGGAAGTCACTCCGGGTTTCCCGTTTCAAATGATGATTCGTGTCATAAATACATGGGTATATGAAAAGGAACCAACCCTCTTTTTGAAGATGGGAATACACCTATCAGCTGTCCGTCAACGTTGGGAGCAAAATCCGCAGATTTTCAACGAATTGATTCGAGAGAGGCTTCTTGTAAACCCACATCGGTTGACGACCATTTTAACTCCTGACCCAGATATGCAGGCAAGACTTGATGCGACAGAAAATAATCGTCTGAAAGCAATTCGCGCACAACTCACTGATGAACAGATGCGGCAGCTTGCCGCCGATGCCGCTGAACTGGAGCACCTGAGCGGACAACCGAACTCACAAGAGGATTTAGCGAAATTGCCGCAACTAATTGCCTCTGACCTTCCCAACGAACCACTGCATATTCCCACAACTATTGAGACGGTTAGCGGGCGTCCGTTGCTTCGGAACGATATTTTTTCAAACGGAGTAAACTACCTTGTACTCAATTTCAACTTGCAAGGGTTGCCACAAAATCTTTGGCAATACCTACCAAGATACACTGATGCTGTTGGAAAACTCGGCACAGGAAAGATGAATTACGAACAGATAGCACAGTCCAGAGCAGAAGCCACCGGAGGCATTGGATGCTCCCCAAACTTTACCACACACGCACTTGATCCAAACCGACCAGTGTGGGATATGCAATTTCGACTAAAAGCACTTGACGGTAAAATTGAAGCTGCATTGAGTGTTTTGCGCGATTTAATCTTCGCTGTGAACCCGCGCGATCAAGATCGTCTCTACGACATACTTAATCAAGCAGTAGCTTCTAAACATGATTATTACGATGAATCTGTTGCAAACCGTCGTGCTGCCCGCGGACTTTCAAAACGGGGATTTCTCACAGATATCGTCTATGGACTGCCACGACTCCGCACGTGCCAGATGCTGCACAACCGTTTTCACGAATCTTATGAAGAACTTATCCGAAATATAGAACAGATCCGCGAGTTTCTATTAGTCCAAGGTCGCGTAACCGCTAGTTTTACCGGTTCTGACGCATCTTATGAGGTGTTTCGAGGACAGTTCTCCGAATGGATCGACGACATGCGTGATGAACCGATAATCCCAGCACCGATAGGTTTTAAGTCATTCGGGACACCACCCCGTGAAGGATTAGCGGCTCCTATCCCAATTGCACACTGCACACAGATGATGCCAGCACCACACTATTCACATCCGGATTCAGGACTCTTGACAATCGGATCGTATATCTTATCAAATGATTACATGTTGCCCGAAATCCGGCTCAAAGGCAATGCATACGGTTTTCGTTTTTCATATAACCCTTATGAATCCTTGATCCACCAAGGATCGGATCGTGATCCGCACGTCGCTCGTACACTTGACGTTTTCGCACGGACAATTGACTATGTTAAACAGACAGAGTGGGCACAGGCCGATATTGACCGAGCAATTATTGCGAAATCATCAGATTATCTAAAAACAGTTCGACCCAGTCAAGCCGCAACTGATGCCATCTGGCATTATGTTAAGGGGCAGACAAACGAAGTGGTTGAAGAAAAATATGCCCAACTCCGATGCGCAACTCCCAAGGAAGTTAAACGGACACTGTTGGAAACTTTGGAAGAAAACAAGGGTAAAGCCCCAATTTGCGTCATTGCAAGTCGTGAGAAATTAACGGCAGAAAATAAGAAAATGGATCAACCGCTTGAAATTGAGGACATATAACGTAAACTTGAAAACCATATTTTTAGCAAATTGCAAAATTTAATTAAAACTGGAGGTTAAAGTGGATTCCAAACTCTCGACTGCATCGGGTGGGTTACCTCACCCACCCGTTGACCTACAAAAAGGTCAACAACTTCACGGATTTGAGGTAAAGAACATCACACCGATTGACGAACTACGTGCAGTGACTATTGAATTGACACATCCAAACAGTGGAGCACGTATACTACATCTGTATACAGATGATTCAGAAAATCTCTTCTCTATCAACTTCCCCACACCACCGACTGACGATACTGGTGTTCCACACATATTGGAACATGCAGTCTTAGCTGGTTCACAGAAATATCCGGTCAAAGAACCGTTTTTTGAAATGATAAAGATGAGTATGGCAACTTTTATCAACGCCATGACAAGTTCAGACCACACATATTATCCAGTCGCCAGCAATGTCAAGAAGGACCTTTTTAACTTAGCAGAAGTCTATTTTGATGCAGTCTTTCACCCACTACTGACTGAGGAGACATTCAAACGGGAAGGACACCATCTCGCACCTGTTGATCCAGAAAATCCCACTGGTGATATTAAGATTACCGGCATTGTCTACAATGAAATGAAAGGTGTTTTCTCGGATCCAGAGTCAAGATTATATCGATCCATGACAAGTCGTCTCTTACCTGACACATTATATGCCAAAGAATCAGGTGGTGACCCTGATGCAATTCCAGACTTGACATATCAGCAGCTTAAAGACTTTCATGGAACTTATTACCACCCCAGTAATGGCTTCTTTTTTCTTTATGGAGATATTCCAACAACTGATTATCTTGCGTTCCTTGCTGACAAACTTGACAATATACCCAAAAACGATACCACTAGCTCATTAAATCCGCTCAATAAGAATGTTACACATCAACCGAGATGGGATTCACATCAATCTGTTATTGACACATACCCCGTTGCACCTGATGAATCCTTGACAGAAAAGACATATCTAATGCTCAGTTGGCTCATCGGTGATGCGACCGACCCTGAAGATGTTGCAATGTGTCATATTCTTAGTCTGATACTTTTCGGTAATGAAGCTGCACCGCTGAAAAAAGCAATTATCGACTCAAAGTTGGGAACAGATCTTATTTATTCCGGTGCAAGTTCCATTGGTCCAAACAGTTCATTCTTTGTCGGCATTAAAGGTAGTGAGAAAGAACGAACTGAAGCATTCACCAATCTAATAACCGACACACTCACCGAACTTGCAAACAGCACTTTTGATAGTGAATTGGTAGAGGCTGCTTTCCAACAGTCAACTTATCACTATCAAGAGGTAGCCCCGATGTTCCCGCTTCGTATTCTGTTCCGCGTTATTGAACCTTGGATATATGATAAAGATTCGGATACGTTCCTAAGAATGGGAGAGAGTTTGGCTATTATTCATAAACGTTGGGAAGAAAATCCATCTATCTTCAACGATCTGATTAAGGAACGTTTGATTGATAATCCACATCGATTGACAAGTGTTCTTTACCCAGATCCAAACATGCAGAAAAAACTTGATGCTGAATTGGAAGAACGGACTAAGGAAATCAGAACACAACTTACCGATGAACAGGTATTAAAGATTGCTGCTGCTGCCGCAGAATTGGAACGCATGAACGGTGAACCAAATCCACCTGAAGCATTGGCTAAATTACCACAACTCAGCATAAATGATTTACCCGATAAACCGAAACATATACCCACTACTGTAGAAAAAGTCGGCGGACAGGATTTTCTTAAAAGTGATGTATTTGCAAACGGGGTAAACTATTTTGTCTTGGATTTTGATATACGCGGGTTACCGGAACACCTCTGGACATATATGCCGCAGTATTTGAACGCTATCCGTAAACTCGGTGCAGCAGAAATGGACTTTACGGAATTGGCACGACGAAAGTCAGCGGTTACGGGTGGAATCAGTTGTGGTGTAGGATTTCGCACGCATGCACTTGATCGTGACCGTTCACTGCAAAACGCATATTTCCATCTCAAAGCTCTTGATGGCAAAATGGATGCTGCACTTGATGTCCTACATGATTTAGTCTTTTCGGTGAACCCACGAGATAAAGAACGTCTTCGCGATGTGATGGTACAAACTGTCGCCCAATACCGCACAGATATGGTCCAAAACGGTTCAAACACAGCAACTCACCATGCTGCCCGTGGATTTTCACTACAAGCACATCTCTCAGAAATCGTATACGGTCTACCACAGCTCAGACAAAGTGAAACGTTACTTAACGGTTTTGACGAACTAAATGAGGATCTTATGAGTCATATAGAAGAGATACGGGATTTCTTCCTGAATCGTCAACGTGTGACTGCTGGGTTTGTCGGAACTGACTCTGTTTACCAGACAACACGGACTAAACTCGGAGAATGGCTGGATTCTATGCGAGATGAAGCAATCAATACAGACCCAATAGCATTTCAACCTTACGATACTCCACCACGTGAAGGTTTAGCGGGACCGATTCAGATTGCACATTGTGCACACGTAATGTCTGCACCGCACTATTCGCATCCCGATTCAATCTTGATCTCTATAGGGACACATCTTGTGCGTATGGATTACATATTGAGTGAAATCCGATTTAAAGGTAATGCTTACGGTGCAGGACTTTCTTATAGTTCGTTTGATGGCGCACTCTATCAATCTTCGTTTAGGGATCCACATGTAGCACGAACAATTAATGTGTTTGAACAGACTATTGACTACATCAAGCAAATTGAATGGACTCAAACGGATATTGACCATGCAATCATCTCATCGGCGAAAGATGCTGAAAAACCAATTCGCCCAAGTCAAGCAATAAGTAACGCACAATGGCATCACATCGGGGGCATAACGAGAGAAATACGAGAGGAACGTTACAAACAACTTCGGAGGGCAACACCTGATGAAGTGAAACGCGCACTTGTCCAGCTATTTGAGGAAAATCTTGATAATGCAGCTGTCTGTGTTGTCTCTAGTCGTGAAAAACTTGAAGAGGCAAATCAAGAATTAGAGAAACCCCTTGCTATTGAGGATATATTAACCTAACAGAAGTTACTACCTATTCTTTGTTGGAGGGGTTTCGGGTGCGTAAAGTTTATGGCACATATCTCATCATCCATTGTAGTGCGGGGTCTCTGTGCCTCGCCATTGTTCCTAGATTGAAGATAGCGGGGCACAGAGACCCCGCACTACAATGGATGGTAGGAAGTTAGTGCCAATAACTTTACACACCTTGGGGTTTCTAACGTCGATTTATAAGAACTGGCACAAAAAAAATGCAGGATTCCTTTCTTCGTTTGATAAAGTAATTTGATGAATAACAATCAGTAAGTACCAACTTAAGCTACAATAGGGAAAATTATGTATAAAAGAATCGCAATTTTGATAATGTGTATCTGTGTGTTAACCGTTATTACAGTCTGGACAACAAACACAATCGCTGATCAACATGATGATAAGACTGAAATCGCTGATAAGTTTCAAGAAAATTGGCATCATTGGCGTGGTCCCCTTGCAACTGGTGCAGCAGTAAATGCAAACCCGCCTTCAAAATGGAGTGAATCTGAGAATGTCCGTTGGAAAGTGCCTATTCCTGGAATGGGTCATGCAACACCAATTATCTGGGAAGATATGATACTTATTCAGACTGCAATTCCAGTTGAAATGCCTGAAGCTGATAACGCAACGGATGACTCTCAGTCTGAAAGCAGGCGAGGCAGGAGACGAAATAGACCCCTGCCTATATTTAAGTTTGAACTTCTTGTGTTAAACCGAAGTGATGGCAGCGTTAAATGGCAAAAGACGTTGAACCAATCAAAACCCCACGAAGGTATACATAACGATGCAAGTTTCGCATCTAATTCTCCTATGACAGATGGTGAACATATCTACGCATATTTCGGTTCCCGGGGTCTTTACTGTTTAGATTTTAAAGGCAATATTAAATGGGAAAAACAAATTGGGACAATGCAGAAGAGAAATGCCTTTGGGGAAGGCAGTTGTCCAATTGTCCATGGAGATACAATCGTTATTCTACAAGACCATGAAGGACAATCTTTCATAATTGCACTTAATAAGCACACAGGTGATGAAATATGGAAGATGGACAGGGATGAACCAACAACATGGACATCTCCAATCGTTGTTGATTACAACGGCATCTCACAAGTAATCGTTCCTGCATCCAATCGTACCAGAAGTTACGATTTAGCAAATGGTGATTTGGTCTGGGAATGTGGTGGTCTAACAAGAAATATTATCTCATCACCCATTTATAAAGATGGACACGTTTATGTTATGAGTGGACACGGTGGATTCTCAATACAATCCATAAACCTTGAACTTGCTTCTGGTGATATTACTGGAACAGAGGCTGTTGATTGGCATTATGACAGAGACACCTCTTATGTTCCCTCTGCATTATTGAGTGGTGATATCATCTATTTCATTAAAAGAACTAGTAATACCCTTACTGCGTTAGACATACATAGTGGTGAGGTGCTCTATGGACCAGAAAGAGTTCCAGGTATTTCAAATGTGTATGCGTCAATTGTTGGTGCTGCGGGGAGAGTATATATCGCTGATCGTGACGGGAGTGTTACAGTGCTAAAAGATGGACCTGACCTTGAAGTGTTAGAAGTGAATCATCTTGACGATGGTTTTAACGCGTCACCTGCTATTGTTGGTTCTGAAATATACTTACGTGGAACTAATCATCTATACTGCATCGCAGAATAAACACATTTAACTGTTATCAATGAAAGGACTTTATATCATGAAAAAAACAGCATTCTTGACGATAAGTATTTCTGTCTTGGCGATACTTGCCTTGTTGACTTTACAAACAATTGCGGATCAACATGCAAGTAAGGCAGACCAGAATTCCGATATATATAACAATTGGCATCATTGGCGCGGTCCACTTACAAATGGTACTGCTGTCAATGCCAACCCTCCAGTCACTTGGAGCGAATCAGAAAACATTCGTTGGAAAGTGCCTATCCCCGGTCTTGGACATGCTACTCCAATAATCTGGGAAGATAAAATATTTATTCAAACAGCAATTAAGGTTGAAAAAACCGAGGAAGAAGAAACTGAAAACAACAATGAAACTAAATCGGTAGATGATAATCCATTCAGTGGTTTTTTTCCGCAAGAACAAGGTAATCGTGAACGTGGAGGCAACCGAAATATTGACCCATATCAGTTCAGACTCATTACTTACAACCGCAGCGATGGCAGTATTCTATGGGAAAAAACGTTACGTGAAGAATCCCCGCATGAAGGTATGCATAATGACTCAAGTTACGCATCAAACTCACCTGTAACCGATGGTAAACACATATATGCTTATTTTGGTTCCCGTGGTCTCTACTGCTTGGATTTGACAGGAGATCTTATTTGGGAAAAGGACCTTGGTAATATGCGTAAAGCAGGGACTTTCGGTGAAGGTAGTTGTCCAATTATCCATGAAGACAAAATCGTGATTCTGCAAGATCAAGAGGGGCAATCCTTTATTGTTGCACTTGACAAGCGAACTGGAGACGAAATATGGAAAATGGAACGAGATGAACGCACCACATGGACATCACCCATTGTCGTTGAACACAATGGAACATCGCAAATTATCGTTCCTGCAACAAACCGTACACGGAGCTATAACTTGGCAAATGGTGATGTGTTATGGGAATGTGGTGGTATGACACGCAACGTAATACCTTCTCCTGTATATACTGATGGACATGCCTATGTCATTAGCGGATTTCGTGGCAGCTCCTTGCAAGCGATAAACCTTGATATAGCCGATGGAGATATTACTGGTACTGATGCTGTCGTGTGGGAATATAACCGTGATACTCCGTATGTACCATCACCTATGTTGAGTGGAGATATTATCTACTTCCTAAAGGGAAATAATGGTATTCTTTCAGCAATTGATAGAAACACTGGATCAATACATTACGGACCTGAAAGGGTAGCAGGTATAGGTGGGGTTTATTCGTCCATTGCTGGAGCAGCCGACCGTGTCTATGTTGCAAGTCGAAATGGGACTGTGACAGTTCTTAAAGATGGTCCTGAGTTAGAAGTATTGGCTGAAAACAAATTGGATGATAGTTTTAACGCATCTCCTGTCTTCGTAGGAGATGAATTGTTCCTACGTGGAGCACAATATCTCTATTGCATCGCTGAATAATCAATTATTGTTAAATCAGTGAAGGCGGGTTTTGAACCCGCCTTATCACTTTGATTGCATAAGTAAGCCTAATAAGTAGCCCTTCCACCGCTTACATCATAACATTGTCCAGTCACAAAACTTACTTCATCGGATGCCAAGAAGTTGACAACTGCTGCAACTTCTTCAGGTTTTCCAATGCGTCCCAACGGAATTTTGTTGATCATATAGTCAATCGTTGACTGTGCCATACCTTCCATAATAGGTGTTTCAATAACTGCAGGAGATACTGCATTTACACGTATGTTGTAATCAGTCACCTCTTTAGCCAATGCCTTCGTCAAGCAGATAACTCCTGCTTTTGATACTGAATACGGTATTAGTGTGGGATTGCCTTCCTTGCCTGCGATTGATGCAATATTCACAATTCTACCGTAATCCTGCTCAATCATTGGACCTATAACCGTTTTACAGCACAGAAATACACCTGTGAGATTTACACCAATGACAGAATTCCAATCCGATTCTTCCAAATCAGTCAAAGGTAAAGTTCTTCCAGCAATACCTGCATTGTTCACGAGAATATCTACACGTCCAAATTCAATCAGCACTTTATCCACAGCAGCATTGACATCATCAGCATAAGATACATCGGTTGGAATCGGAATTGATTGTCTACCAAGGGCTGCTATCTCTTCTGCAACTTCCTCAGCAGAAGATAGGTTCAAATCCAGAATAGCAATATCCGCACCAGCATTGGCAAGCCTGAGTCCAATGGCTTTCCCGATACCTTGTCCTGCCCCCGTAACTATAGCTTTTTTACCAGTTAAATCCATCGTTTATTCACCTATGACAACGCCGTATTCACCAACGACTGCACCTCTATGTCCTGATTGATAATGGAGGTGTCTTTCACCAACTATGGGTTGTGAGCTTTGCGCTTCAACAGAACCACGGACGTTACCCATTGCGCCTTCATCTATATCCACACAACATCTCGGTTTTATCCTACGATGTAGACTACGTTTAACTTCCCCTTTTTTGTTCCGGACGATGATATTGACTAACGCATCTGCTTCACCAACATTTAGAAAACGAAACCAGTCTTTTGCACCACTTGCAATTTCAGGGAAAAACAACCTTATTCCAACATGTCCACCTTCTTCTGACGCACCCGGTAGGTCAATGACCGCAGTGCCGCTATGCATGTGGCGTTCTGCAACAATCGGTTGATCACAACGTATCATGATAGACGACTTGATTTTAATGTCCTCCATCTTCGGCATCCAACATTCAAAAGGATTCAAGTCTCGTTCCATTGTAGCAACCGGATTGCCAGTGCCATCCTCATGTGCAATTAATGTAACCTTTCCTGTCTCTCTACCGACATTCACAATGATTGACCAATCTTGCCATGCAGGTCCTACTTCTGGAAAATAGAGGGTTCGTGGTGCATCAGAGATGACTTGACCATACTGTCCAACACATGTTTTTCCGCCTTGATAATGGAGATGCCGTTCTCCAACGATTGGTTGTGAACTCTGTACCTCAACTGTACCATTCACATTTCCCATCACTCCTTCTGCGATATCCCAACAGCAATACGGTTTGATTGAGCGGTGACGCTGATTTACAATATCCCCACGCCGATTACGGATAATGATGTTGACCAATGCATCTGCTTCACCTACATTCAAAAATCTGAACCAATCAAGTGCGCCAGCAACCAATTCAGGAAAAAACAAACGCAGTCCAACAGTTTCATATTCTTCTGCAGCTCCCACAAAATCAAGTACATTTGTCTTGTTGTGCATGTGGCGTTCTGCTACAATCGGTTGATCCGATGTGAGTTGCATTGACGAATTCTCTTTTATCGCTTCGACGTTTGGTGTCCAACATTCAAATGAACCAATCTCACGTTCCTCTGTCCAAGTGGGTTGACCGTTCCCTGCGTGCCTTGCTATGCCTGTAACGCGTGCTTGTTCATTACCTACATTGATAACCTGTACCCAGTCTTCCCATTGAGGACCGACTTCCGGAAAATATAGTGTTGTCGCAAGTGCCATTAAAATCTCCTTCGTTGAAGTGTAATGTTTTTTCTTGATTATATCTACTGTTTCAACTACAATTTTAACGTAATTTGACGGAATATTCCACAAAATTTATTTCACCAACGGAGGATAAAATGGCTCGCACTAAACTTTCAGATGTAGAAATTCAGAAAAACTTGGATAACCTTGATGGATGGACAGTTGAAGAAGGTAAACTACATAAACAGTTTCAGTTTGACAACTTCGTTTCAGCATTCGGATTCATGACACAACTCGCTTTGATAGCAGAATCTATGAACCACCATCCAGAATGGTTCAATGTCTATAATCGTGTGACAATTGACATGAGCACACATGATGCTGATGGTATCACAGAGTTGGATTTCAAATTCGCTGAACATGCAGATGACTTAGCAAATTGAGAATATGATATTGAACAGAAATTTTCTATCCTTTTTGAGAATGATGTCTCTTATTTAGGTAACACTATACTGATAAAACTATTGGAGATAAGAAGTGAAGAAATCTGTGAAATTGAGTTATGTTATGCTTCTCACAGTCATCCTGCTTTCTGGATGCGACTGGTTTCGTGAATCAAAACAAGTAGCACAGGAAGAACTTGGTCCCAAGGAACTATTACGAAAATATGAATGGTTCAAGAACGCATCAAGTCAACTTGATAAGAAACAAGCGGACATAAAAGTATACCAAAAACGTATTACCACAATGTCGAAAGATTATGTGGATTTACCACGGAACAAGTGGCCGCGTGAAGATAGAGAGCAATACAATCTATGGCAGTCAGAAGTGGCAGGCATTAAGGCAAGCTACAATACACTTGCTGCAGAATACAACTCTCAAATGTCAAAGATTAACTGGCGATTCACGAATGTAGGTGAGTTACCCAAAGGCGCTGAAAACCCTTTGCCACGTGAATTCAAACCATATCAGGAGGAATAATATTTCAATGAAATGCACTTTGCTTTTTCTATTAGCCTTGATGTGTACATTGTTTATATTCAACGGTTGTACTGAACCACATGAACCTGTCTCAAGTTCTGGTGTTAAACCTACTCAGGTTGAAGTGCCTGTAAATGCTGAAGGAATCACAGTTGAACAACAGAACGTCCGTGATAGACTACTCATGGATAACCAAGTTGGCAGTATTAAACATCTTTATGTTATTTCTGCCTATAGTGGTCAAACACTCATTTATTCCACAGTACGTGGGAAGGTGACGAGTAGTGGGAAGCGATTGTCGGCAACATCTGTGGTTGTCGGTGATCATGAAGAAAACAAAGGACACGGTTATGCTGTTAAACAAGGTAGTAATCAATTGGTCACAGATGAAGTTGTTCAAGACGATGGAACGTATGGATCATCTATCCCATATCTATATTGGTGGGATACGAAAGGTGTCTATCATCAGCACTATGTATCGGGTGGACAAATCATACATGTCTCTAATGAACCCGTCAGTGTCAAAGGTGTGGTAATCAATATGGCGATAGAGGAAACGACTGAGTGAAGTTTTCATCTATTGAATATACTCTCAGTCTTTGTTGCTTAAATCTTCTAATTTGAGTTCGGCAAATTTGTTGTAGGTTGGGTTGAGGAAAGACACTTATAGGTTTCGTTCCTCAACCCAACATTCAATCTTCTTCATTTCACATATTCCTAACTCACGTTAGAATTATTATTATTCTTCTATCGCTTCAACGTTTGCTCGGGGAAGTGTGACCTTTTCACCACCATCAAATTCCACCTGCAATACGCGCACCTCTGCTTCCGTTTCTAACTGCTGAAGTTCAACGGGTAATTCAGATATGTGTCCCAATTTACCGAAATGTGGTTCACGAATAACACGGACTGGACTGCCAATATCCAACATCCCCATCTGTGTTTCACTGTCTGTATCTACGTCTTCATAGACCAAAGGTATAAGTATTTCAGGACGGACAACACCTGCACGAATCTGTGTAGCACCGTTGATAGATGTTTTCATTCCCTCTCTTTCCTTTAGTAGACTAAACGTACGTTCTGCCATAGATATGCTACCAAAGCCTTCAGTAATGACCAGCGTTATACCAAGTTTTTCTGAACCTGTAATTGCCACACCCAGTTCATAACCGAGAAGTTGTCGTAAATCCGCGTCATCAATACCACCTGCAATGATACCGTGCACACCAATCTCAATTGCCCTTTGAATAGCATCGGTTGAAACAAGTGAACCACCTACAAGTATTTTTTCCTTGTATTCAGGAACAATCTGTTCAGCAGTAAGATTATCCCTTGCATTATCTGACACGATTGTTAAGGAACCCACTGTTTCTCCACCAACGCCAAATATTCCTTGAATATATGTGCCAAAAGTTTCAACGACAACACCTTCATTTGGGACTGTATCAACTACAATTCCATCAGCATAAGCTTTAACTTCTATAGGCACTGGTGCTTCACGAAGGATTACTTGTCCCGTGACATCTGATACAGATTCTATGGTGCCATCAATTGGTGAACGGACTTGCGATTTGAAAAGACCGAATAGTCCTTTTGTTGATGCAAAGATCTCATCCTTTGATACGGCATTACCCACAGGTATAAGTAGATTCTCTTCAATCTCATCGGGTGCTACACTTAGTAGATTAGCAAGATTTAATAACTGGACGTTCCCAGGTAATTCTGCCTTTGCCACGACATCTTCAGCCTTAACCTTCATGCCAGATTCTACAATCACGTCACCTTCAAGTGGTAGTCTGCGTATTTTTTGTATTTTCATCCCTTCAGTGACTTTCAGTCCTGGGGTATATGCATGTGCCATTTTTTACCTCGATTCGGCATTATTGTATATATTTAGGTGGGTATTCTTTGTGTCTTTTACTGGTTTTGATTTCTATGAAAAGATACTTGTAAAAATAGACATATCCAAGATTTGTGGAGAGAAAATATGTGGTATTTATGTTTTTGCTGAAATATTGACTTTAACAGAATAAACGATTGAGATCGTTTCAAATGCACAGAACTTCAACGCTGCAACAAATCAATTAATAACGGAATCATTTGCTGATTATTTATATTTCGCTATTTTCGTTTCCAATAATGGGTTATCTAATGCATCTCTATTTACTATATAGTTTGGTAACTTACCTGATGAGACAGCAATAATACTCTCACACGCACTTTTCCCATTACCTTCAAAACATTCATCTGTCCAACAGATACTATGCGGGGTAAGGATAACATTGTCTAAACTCAGTAATGGATTATCATCGTCAATAGGTTCATTTTCAAACACATCAAGTCCAGCACCTTGAATACGACCATTTTGTAGTGCATCAGTGAGTGCTTCTTGGTTAACAATCGGACCGCGTGCTGTGTTGATTAAATAGGCAGTAGGTTTCATCATGCCAATATATTTTGCATCAACGAGTCCCTGAGTGTGTTCGTTTAATGGACAGCAGACACAGACGAAATCTGCTGTTTTCATCAAAGTCTCCAAATCAACGATTTCAACATCAACTTCCGCTGCGTCTGCTGCTGTGATGAACGGATCGTAGGTAATATGGTTCATTCCAAAGGGTTTTGCCAGTTCAAATGTCTCTTTCCCAATATTCCCCATACCAATCAAACCCAAAGTTCTTCCAACTAAACCCATCCCCATATAGTCTTTGGTATCTTCCCATCTTCCTGAGCGGATGAGTTGATCTTTTATCCGTAGTTGATGACTCAATGAGAGAACAAAAGTCAATATGGAGGTTGCAACGGGTCTGCGAACTCCGTCCGGTGCGATTGTTAGTATGACACCGTTTTCTGTACACGCTTGCACATCCACCTTATCATATCCAACGCCAAATCTTGCGATGATAGTTAATCTGTCATTACCACTAAAGGTGTTTTTAGTAATCCGTGATCCCAAAACCAATAAGGCATCATAATCAGTCACTTGTTCTGCGTTTAAATCGGGAGAGTTAAGAGTTATATATTCCCATTCCAATCCCGATTTAGCAAACAGTGGTCCTGCAATATCATCTAAATCTGAACTTCCATCAGGTTTTAAGAAGTCACGCGTTACACCCACACGAAATTTGTCTTCAAACATCAATATTCCTCAACTTATCAGTCGATTGAAATGGGAATCTTTATTCCATGCTGAGCATCGCACTACGTAGATATTTCCAACCTGAAGGAGCAAGTTTAAGATTCTGAACCTGTTTGTTGATCGCCAGAAGTCTTTGTGCATGTGCTAATGGCACCCAAGGAACATCTCTATGGAAAATGGCTTGTGCTTCTTTATAGAGTTCGATCCGTTCATTACGGTCAGTACTTGTGCGTGCTCTGTCTAAGACATCTTGCATCTCATCACTACGGTAGAAAGCAATATTTAGGGCTGGTTTCACAGCAGTATTTTTACTCAAAAGATAATAGAGAAAGTTGTCTGGATCCGCTGAAGCACTCCAACCAAGCATCGCCATATCGTGTTCTCCTCGTTCGGTTTTTGCGATGTAGGTTCGCCAGTCGTGCGTAACAATAGTTGCTTCAATACCGATGTCACTTAGTTGTGTTTGAAGTATCTCAGCAAGTGCTTGACCGTTTGGTATATACGGTCTTGGAATAGGAAGAGCCCACAATGTTGTCTCAAAACCGTCTGGATATCCAGCTTCAGCAAGGAGTTGTTTGGCGTATTCCGGGTCATAAGGATATGCTTCTATGCTATCATCATAACTCCAAAGCGTTGGTGGAATAGGATTTTTCGCAGGTATTCCGGTGCCTTGATACAATTCTTCAATAATCTCAGCTTTGTTGAACGCGTGATTAATTGCAAGTCGTACTTTGAGATTATCAAAAGGCGGTTTTTCCATATTCATGGCTAAATATCCAACATTTAGACTTGGCTGCATCAAGAGATCAAGTATGGGATCGCTCCGAATCTCTGATAATACATCTGGATTTGGGAATTCCATGACATGTAGGTTACCCGCTTGAAGTTCCATATATCTTTCAGTATTGTCAGGGATTGATCGAAAAACAAGTTTGTCTATTGCTGGTTTCCCTGCCCAATGTGTCTCTGAAGCTTGAAGCACAATTTGATCGTTTCTATCCCACTGCACAAATTTGAAAGGACCTGTACCTACTGGGTTATTCTCAAAATCGCTACCATAACGCATGACAGCAGCCTGACTCACGATAGAATTTTCGGTTGAAGCAATTGAGGTAAGAAATGGTGCATAAGGCGCAAATAGTTGAATTTCTAATGTGAATTCACCTATTGCTATGATATGACTTATTATCTCGGTGAAAACACTATCCGATTGTGCATTAGGACGGTTCAGAGAATAAGCTGCTACATTGGCATTAAACGGTGATCCATCGTGAAATGTAACGCCTTGTCTTAGGTAGAATGTCCATGTTAGACCGTCAGCAGAAGTATCCCACATTTCCGCCAAAGCAGGTACAATGTTGGTTGTATCCTCTTTGTAGTGAACGAGTGTGTCAAAAATCATGTCACACACTTTCGCGGATTCACCGTCAAGTACAAGTGATGGATCAAGTGTAATAGAATCTCCACCACGTCCAAATATCAATGTCTTGTCTGGTGCTGAATCACCAAACAGACTTGCAACTTTAACAAGGTCTAAGATGTTAACCATGCCATCACTGTTGACATCGGGATTAGGGTCCTGAGTTGCATCAATCTCTTTGCCAAAATGTGATGCGACAATCTGTAAATCAAGTATATTTACAACACCGTCGTTGTTGAGATCAACAGATACTGCACTATCTTGTGCATAACTTCCAAATACAGTAATGAATGAAAAAATCAATGTAATGATAATTATTTGTGCTGTTTTCATACTACCTCTCAATCGTTATGTTCCGTAAGTATTTCCAGTTAAGCGGGTGAAGTTTGAGATTCTTCACCTTTTTGTTAACTACTAAAACCTGTTTGGCATGTGCTAATGGCACCCATGGCACATCTTTGTGGAATAGACGTTGTGCTTCTTGGTAGAGAGCAATGCGTTCATCTCTATCAGTGATAGATCTTGCCTTCTCTAAAATCTTCTGCATTTCATCACTTTTGTAGAAAGCGATATTACCTGCAGGTTTCTCTGCCGATGCTTTACTTAATAAAAAGTAGAAGAAATTATCCGGATCCCCAAGGTCGGCACTCCATCCTAACATTGCCATATCGTGTTCACCATTTTTCGTCTTTTCAAGATAAGTACCCCAATCGTAAGTAACGATTTTTGCTTTGATTCCAATATTGCTGAGTTCAGATTGCATAACTTCAGCAAGTGCGCGTCCATCAGGGATATATGGACGTGGAACTGGCAGTGCCCACAGTGTTGTCTCAAATCCGTTTTCATAACCTGCTTCAGCGAGTAATTGTTTAGACAATTCAGGATTATATTCAAAATCATCAATTGAATCATCGTAACTCCAAAGCGTTGGTGGTATCGGATTCTTCGCAGGGACCCCAAGTCCTTGGTATAAATGCTTAATTATTGCTTTCTTGTTAATTGCATGGTTTATAGCAAGGCGCACCTTATTGTTATCTAACGGTGGTTTTTCCATATTTAAAGCCAAATAACCGATATTCGTTCCTGGTTGCGATAACAATTCAATGGAATCATCATTCTGAATTTGTTGTAAATCGTCAGGATTTGGAAATTCCATGATATGCAAACTGCCTTGCTGAAGTTCTATCAACCGAACAGCATTATCAGGAATGGACCGAAATATGACTCTATCTAAATTAGGTCGTCCACCCCAATAGTTTACATTTGCCTCAAGTACAATCTTGTCTTTTCTATCCCAACGTTCAAATACAAATGGTCCTGTTCCAACCGGATTGTTTGAAAACTTATCACCAAATTTTTTCACTGCAGTTGGACTTACAATAGCAAATGGGGTGATTGCAATAGTATAAATGAATGGTGCATAAGCCTCTTTTAGTTTGATTTGTACAGTATAGGCATCAACTGCCGTTATCTTATCTACGATGCTAGCCAAGCCTGTATCTTCCCAATAGACATAAGAGCCACCAACATCATGAAAGGGATGAGTCTTGTCATGTTGTCTATTCAAAGAAAACAGCACAGCATCTGCATTGAATGGTGTGCCATCGTGAAAAGTAACACCTTTTCGTAAATTAAATGTCCATGTCAAACCATCATCTGAACTTTCCCAACTTTCAGCAAGTCCTGGTTCAAGCTCTGTCCTTTCCTCAAGTTCCGTGCTTTCTAACTTGTATTGTACGAGCGTATCGTAGATATTATCACAAACTTTAAAGGATTCACCATCTACTTCAAAAGCAGGGTCTAAACCAACAGAATCACCTCCGCGGCCAAATATCAGCGTACCGCCTTTTGAATGTGAATCTGCATCAACATGCAAAGATAGAAATACAAAAGGTAATGTTCCAATAGAAAACAGCAACACTACCAAAATAAAACGTGAAACTGAAGGATAATTATTCAAGGAATATCCTTTTACCTTGCCAACGAAAAACACTTTCAATTTGTCAGTCATTTATATCTCCAGACATTAATTGATATACACCATGATAATGTAAAATTATGCAAAATGTCAAGTGAAATTAAAATGGCGCGTGGTCATTTATGGTAAATTATTGAAGTAATTCTATACATTGCTTAGGTGAGGTTAGGAGACCGCACCATAGGGGTCAATTTAAGGATATCCGCTATTGTTGGAGGGGTTTGTAACCCCGATTTTTTGAGCCAAAACCTGAAAATCGTGGTTACAAACCACTCCAACAATGGAAGAGCCACATAATCGTGGTTAGAAACCACTCCAACAATGGAAGAGCCACATAATCGTGGTTAGAAACCACTCCAACAATGGAAGAGGGGTTGGGTAACCGCTAAATTGACGTCCATGGGTGAGGTTAGGAGACCGCACCATAGGCGTCAATTTAGTGAGTAAAGTTTGTGCATTTTATACACCTGTCGCCCCGCTGGGGCTTTCGTCTGTGTTGATATTACGTGCTATACACCTGTCGCCTCTCCGAGGCTTTTATAAATCGCATATCAGCACCAGCGGTGCAAAAGGTGCATAGGATAAAAATAGACTTCCAAAATCCTACACAGGAAAATATATCCTTAAATTGACGCCTATGGTGAGGTTAGGAGACCGCACCTACCGTAGAAAGAAGGTGTAGATATAATGTCAAGCTTCATCATAGTTCAAAGACGCACAATGATGAAGATTAGGAAATAAATAGGGTAATTTGAGATCAAAGTCCAGCGCGCTTTCAAAGCACGCCTACGAACCGTGGAATTTGTGTTGGTTGTTTTTTTGGTTGTTTTTTTGTATTTTCTGTGATTCGCTCTCCTGCTTGTTGTGGTAAGGTTTGTTGGGGTTTTTTGTGTTGGTCGGTTTTTTGAAAAAAACAACCAATGTCGCTTTTTTTGTTGTTTTCTTTTGATACTATAGTTTGGACAGTTTTTTGAGGACTTGGACAGTAGTGTAATGAACTTTGACAATCAAAAAAGGTAATTTATTTAGGACATTTTACCCAATTTGAACATCAAAACTCATTAGAAGGAGCATCACAGCCATCATACATATTTCTTGAATGATACACTTCATGCAGCATGCCACACGCGCATGCTGCCCCTCTGGGGCTATAAATGATTTGTTCACGATGTACTATAGACCTTTCGCCCCGCTGGGGCTGTTCATTTTGATATTTTCACATTTTTTCAGCAAGTTATTATCCTATTCAAAATACACAATATATTGAAAATGCCATCCATTGTAATGCGGACTCTCAATGACCTACTCCTAAATCCAATTTTTTGATAGACATTGATCTCCAATTTCTATTTTCATTATCAACGGTCAAGTGTCAATATTTGACACATTCTTAATGATGTATCTTTTATAATCAGAATACGTTTAATTATTGGTAGGTTCTACACATAACAGTTGAATTATCGCGCTATAATTTTAGATTTGTGATTAGTTTCCTGACATTTTCCATTTTTTCATTTTTTCATTCACGTTACTCTTTATGTAATTCTATTTTCATTCAAAAGGGTAACGGTATTTTTATTTTACTATGACATCGTTTGATAAACTCTCTCAAAAGATAAATGATGAATCTCAACCCGTGGCAACTCGGCGCGCTGCGGTAACAGAGATTGCTGCTATAGGTGGGAAAGAAGCACTAACCTTCATTCTTCAGGCATTAACTGATGTTGCCCCTGGGGTGCGCCGTGAAGCGGCAATCGTTCTACAGGAATACAGTCCATCAGATGTTACTACAGCACTTTTGGAAGCCATAAGAGTAGAAGATAATGACCTGACGCTATGGACACAAATAGAGGTGCTTGGCAATATCGGTAGCATGACTGCGCTCCCAGTTCTACAAGACCTAATTAACACGACATTGTCTCCATTGACAAAACGGGTAATATCAAAGAGTATTGATGAAATAACTTCAAGATTACCAAACAACAAACATGATGAACAGGAACCAGCACAGGAAAAAGATGTAGAAAAACCGAGAGTTATTGATCCGCCAAATCTTATCAATAAAGAAAGTGATCAACTAACGGAAGATCAAGATACACATGATGAAAATGTTGTGGAAGTCGTAGATCAACAACAACATTTAACTGAAAAACAACATTTAACACAGAAATCTGGTGAGCACATAGGTGAAATATTCGAAAGCAATCCGGATGAAGATGAACAAGAATTTGAAAATGCAGAGGTCCCAGTTAGTGACATAAATGTTGAACAAGATCAGCGAATAGAAATGATACCGGAAGAAGAATCAGAACAAGAAGAAATACCTGAACAGGAAGAAATTGGGGAAATATCGGATAGTGAGAAGGAGACGGATGAGGAGACATTAGAGGATTTGACATCAAGTACGAGAGGTATGCTAATGTCAGGAACATCACCAGCATTACCCGTCCTTGTTCCTAATACTTCTGTTGTGGTTTATGAACAAGAAGAGCAGCAATTTCAACCAGGCGTATTCGATTTGGTGCTTAGGCCAACGACATACCTCTCCAAGAGATGGGTTTCACGTACACGCCTCTATGTGGTGTTGTTAAGCCTTCTCGCTGCTGCAACATTTACGCTTGTATATTCACAAGTACAACGTCAGCCTCGTTCATCTTATCGTCCTAATGCAGCATTAGCCTATATGGAAAATCCTGAAAAATATCTCAATGCAGGTATTTTCTTTATTCAACAAGGGGATTACAACAGTGCCATAGAATCACTTGAATTCTTGCGAGGTGTTGACTCAATTGATGTTGAGTTATATAGCTATTTAGGATATGCATATTTTCAAGAACATCGATATGCTTCGGCAACTGAATCTTTTGAATACTATTTTAGTTCACGAAAAAGCAATACATATCAACCATTTGTTGCCGAAGCTGCCTATCAAGATAAAAGTGATGAAAAAAGAATATACGATGATTATATGATATATAATTTACTCGGAACTGCCTACAAACGACTTGGGAACTTTCATAAAGCTCATCAGTTATTTGAAGAAGCGATTAAATTGGCACCATTTGAAGCAGAAGCTTATAGTAACCTTGCACAGTTGTACACAGATGGTTTCCAACAAAAGCACAGACTGTCTGAAGCACTTGCTTATACTGCCGTTAATATAAATCCAGATATGCCATCTTATCACGATACATTGGGATGGATTTATGCTAAGAATGGACGGGTGCATAAAGGATCGAAGACTTTAAAACAGGCAATCCGCCTACAGAGCGATTATATTCCAGCACACTATCACCTATCAAGAGTCGCACAAAAGTCAAAGGATTCTGATTCGACAATTAATGTAGTCAAAAAAGACCTAATTGACAAATTACGACCTACGAGCAATTCACGGTCTAATATGATTAAAGTGTTAACATACATTTATGAAACTAAATCACAAAATATGCCTAAGTATAATCCAACATTCCTTCAGGACCGCATTCTTCGAAGGTGACTAATTCTGAGGAAGTAACTTCTTGTATTACAATTTCTTAACGTAACAACTTGTTATAGTTATCTGATAGTTTTGTTGATTTTCACAAGTGCCTATATTTTGTAGGAGCGATCTCCGAATCGTGATAGGTAGGGAATTGGAGTTTCCTCTTACAATGAATTATGCTGTTAATGCCAAAAACTTTACACACCCTCTCAGTGTAGGACATTTCATGAAACACTTTTTGTAGCGGATATTTGTTCACGCCTCTGCTTCAGTGAATTTTCAATACGTGCCTATCACTTTAAACCTGTCCATGACGTGATAAACTTGTTGCTTGCAGACATAAGTTATCGCAATTGAACAGTTGGCGAACCCTACATTTGACACATCCTCTAATCGCCGTTTTCTCATAATCCAGTCCTCATCTATGTTTATTTATACTTCACATTATATACTATTTTGTGTAATTTATCAACCCGAAAGTGGTTAATTTATCTATTGATTTCTAGTTGAATTTATCCTCTATTTGTGTTCTAATAGGTTTTGATAATGTCAGTTATCAATCACACAGAATTGGTATCTCAAACCCTATATTAGCGTTGTATAACTGAGAAATCTCAACAGACTATCCTAACGGGATAGAATATTTATAGACTTCCACAATTTCATTTGCGTTGCGGGCGCGGTGTGTCGTCCTATAATGCTGTCATTTCACTATCAAACTCTTCACGACGCACACGTTGGTTGAAATAGATGAGCGTGATACCGATTGTGAATATAGGTTTTGTGAGGATGCCGGTAGCCGTTTTCAGTCCCCACAAGATGATGTGAGTAGTGGAGTTGATAGAAGGAAATGTATATCCCCAGAAGAGTCCGGTCTCAGATCTGATTACGTATTCTGCGACTTTTAGTGTATTTTCTTTTTCCAGAAGTCCGAATGTGCCTATTATTAGAACAGCGGAGACAACACAGATGAGTCGGATTGTGCGTAGGAGTGTTTTGAGAGCGAAGAGCGTGCCAAAGATACGCCACCAAGAGTTTTTGATAAGTTCCTTACTTCGGCTGAGCGGTTCGATTTTCGTAGGACTTTCAACACTGCCTTCAAAGACGATAGCGGGTGGATACAATCGCCACGTGGTTAGAAAATAGATGCAAACAAGGTAAATTAGCCCGTAAGCGATTATGTATACTGTAAGTGAAACAATCGGAACTTCTGTCAGGATCTCACCGGCAATGGATGGGAGTATTGAAGGGATTAGGTATATAAATTGTGTTGTGAGATAACGTGGATATATTTGTGTAAATTGGATAAAGGCATTTTTGATAGTGATCTGTTTGTTGAAGTAGACTTGTGTAGCTGCGACAACCAACACCCCTAACGTCCATTCATGTAACAGTTCACCGATAATGTATGATAGCCAATCGTAGGTGGTATTTTCCCAGAAATATTGTGATAAATATCCTTTTAACCAAACTACGATGGAAAAGATGAGAGCAATTGTGATAAAGAGTCGTAGCTGTTTACGATATACAGAGAACGCATTATCTATAATATCGATCCAGTTCATGGGTTGCTGTTTTAGCATAAAGCGACGGTTATTCTTTTTTGTTGAATTTTAACGACTTGTGCCAGTTGCTTATTTTTATGTAATGTTCTATTTCACATATTTATGACTTTGTGTTTTTATCTTTACTTTAATCCATCCTTATGCTTTTCTTTATAGCATATTCTTTACATTAAAGGAAGCATAAGGATGGATTTACAGAATACATTAGAAAAGCATGGAATGCAACTAAAAAACAAACCTCGTACTCTACGAAACGTAGTCTTAGTCGTCCGAAATATCACCGCAACACTTTACAATACCTACTTCTCGGGAGTTGAGGAACTTCGTCCAGGACCAAAAAGTCGTTGTCCTGATAGCGATATTATTTGTATTTCCTGGTTATTAGAACTCGTAGGCAAGGACAGTGAACTTGCGGGATACAAAATGATCAAAGCAGAATGCGGTGATATATTTCCAAATCTACCAGAAAGGTCGCGTTTCAATAGAAGGCGGCGGAACCTATGCCGCGCAAGTGAAAAACTCAGGCAGATTTTGATACAGTTTATACCGGGGGATGATGTGTTTGTTGTAGATAGTTTTCCTATCCCTCTTTGCGATTTCAAACGAGCTCCTGCTTCTACTTCTCCTCTAAAATGTGCGGACGCTACAGGCACTTTAGCGACTTATGGAAAGTGTGCTACAAAAGGACTTGACACGTTCTTAGGATTTCGTGGAAGTGTGATAACTACCGCCTACGGGCTCCCGGTTGATTTTGCCATAGCGACTGCTGATACTGATGATAGAGAAGTACTTCCCTTGTTTTGTGAACGGGGCACTTATCCTATTATTATCGGAGACAAAGGATATATTTCTGAAGAAGTTGAAACCGATTTACTAATGACATACAATGTCTGTCTATTACCGACACGACGAAAAAATTAAAAAGCACAATATCCATCAAAGTTCCGCAAGCTGCATCAGAAAATAAGAAGAAGTGTTGAGACAACGATTAGCCAGCTGACACAACAGTTCAATGTTTCACGAATACGGGCTCGTTCCCACTGGGGAATGCTAACACGATTCAGCAATAAGTTCGGGGGTTGGACACTCGGTGTCTTCTTGAACAAATGTTTAGGACGCAAGTTAATGGCATTAAAGGATGTCGTCTACGTGTGAGCATACGAAATAGTATCATGTATGTTACATATAGTCAATTAGCACAAGTCGTTAACGTAATACAGTGACTTTACCAATTCTACGTTCAGATTCAGATTCAACAACAAATATATAGACCCCACTACTAACACCGTCCAATTTCCATATCTGTTTACATCTATTCCCAGAATGTAATGTTTCTGATGAATTGAGTGATTTAATTAATTTACCACCGACATCATATATGGAAATCTGACTATCCGCAGCCAAGTTGTCAAATGTAATGCTATCACCCCTTGCTGGATTTGGATAAACAATCATTCCAGAGAGCGTCTCTCCTTGAAAATCTACCAATATCGTGTTTTCATCCTCTGATATTTTTGCGCCGTGTATATCAGAAAGTCCAATTGTTTCTAATTGATATTGGAATTCTTCGACAAAGACATCATCTCCAAAGGTTAACACAACCCTTTTTTGAGTTCTATCAAGTATAGCAGATTGCGGCACATAAAATCGCTTGTTATGACTATCTAATACATCAATCTGTGTTGCGTTGTCGGTAGATTCAAATTTATAAAGGATATATAGAGATGCGTTGGCAGCTGAGACATCCATCTGTTTGTCAAACGAAATTATCAGCTGTTTCGGAGGGGAATGTATTGCTGAAACCAATCGTGGAATCGATGTTGGTATTACAGGCTTAGTATCGGGATTAGACTCTGCATTCACAACGGAATTCGTAATGCTAAAGACAGAGAATCCATTCAGCGTATTAAACATCAGTTCATTATTGTCATCATTGTCAATATCAGTAACTATTGGATTGAAGGTATTCGTTGCAGGATGATGCCAAATAGTTCTGTAAGATACTCCATCATGCTGCATTAGATAAAAGTTAGGTGAAACAGAAATACATAATTCATTCATACCGTCACTGTTTGTATCAGCAATTGACATTCCATTGGTTCCATCCCTTAATTCACGAATTCGTTGATTCCATTCTAAGTGATATGAATTATCTCCATCTGTCGTATAGATAGAAATATCCCAATGTTGTCGGGGTAAATCAAATTCAGTAGTCCATACCTCAGCTCCAACAACAAATTCAGGTATCGTATCACCGTTTAAATCCCCTGATGCAAATAACAATGGTCGTCCATTGATGAGTTTATCACTCCAAGTATGTTGGTATAAGTTGTCCCCAGTATTTTCATAAATGAATAATTCGGTGTCACTATCTCCAGATAGTATCTCACTTTTTCCATCAGAATCAAAATCAGCAATAGCGAATCCGGTAAAGAGTTGATTTTTCCCTTCAGTAGGGTTGTTTAAAATAGCAACATTTGGATAGCTGTTGTCTCCATCTGATTCATAGATCCGTATAGAATTTGATGCATCATGTATTGATATGATTTCAGGTTTTCCATCTAAATCTGTATCAGCAATTGTCCCACCCCATATCCCGTCAGCTAACAAAGTTTTATGTGTTGGATATTTTTCAGGTTCAGTTTGTTCAAGCAAGAACGTCTCTTCAGATTCGTTTGCTAAGATTTCAAGAAGTCCATCTCCATCAATATCTGCTACTGCCCATAGCAATGAAATGGATTTATCAATTGTCTCTATTCTATTCAGGGATCCGGTATCGCTAAATTCATAGATGTGTGGAGTATCTGTGTTTTTTTCACGTGCGATGAGTTCTACCTTACCATTACCATTCATATCAATAGGTGAAACTAATACTTGTAACTCTTGACTTGCGGAAATAACTTTACTTAGATGTGTAGAGTCAATCTGTTCATCACTGATATTAATCTTATAGAGTTGACCGTCATTATCATCAATACGGAGTAAACCTGATCGATTCTGTGATTTCAATTTATATAGATATTCGCCTGCTGACAACTCTAAATCAGAAATGTTTACCAAATGTTGTGCGTGTACAGAATCTGAATATGCAATTCGTAATGGTTTCTGCATTTCTGTAATATCATATATTTCTAAAGCTCCTGTTGTAAGCACATCGGTTTGCCAGATAACTGTAGATTCATAACGGTTTCCGGTTAACCATTCTGATCCTTCATGATTGAAGATTGTTGGTAATTGATGGCGTATTTCTACAACTGTTGTATCTCTAACTGTTTTACCAATTTCTGATTTTACAGATAGTCGTAATGTATAAATCCCTTCAACTAGATGAGAAATATCCCACTCATGTAGCACAGTATTATATTTGGGATCTGTCTGTGGTAATAAAATAGGAAACCATAGATCAGGAGTTTCAGAAATCCCGTAATCAATCCAATAGTGTAAGAATCCTTTTCCACCAGCACTCCCAGAAATTTCTACCATGTTATCTTTGTGTATCTGATTAATCTCAATGTTTGCTATAGGTTCATCTGTTGCTGTCAATGCAGCATACGCATCAATGAGTCCTGCGCCAACAAGTTGGGGTATCCTCAGCTGACGAGTTGTATGTGTTAGCCATTGTTGAACTTGTAAGTTGCTACACGAAGGATTTGCTGAAAACAATAAAGCTGCGACACCAGACACATGTGCTGCTGCCATGGATGTTCCAGATTTGTAACCGTATCCATCATCTTCTAACATTCCGTTCACAAATAAATCAGTTGTCAGGATATCCTCTCCAGGGGCAGCTATGTCAATCGATGATCCAAAGTTTGAACCACCCAACTGCCAATCTCTATCTAAAGCTGCCACAGAAATCACATTCGGTAGTGCAGCTGGAAATAATGAATACGGATCGGATGAATTTCCTGCAGCAGCTATCAGAAGACATCCTCGGTTGTATGCATATTCAACAGCATCACGTATCAAAAAAGCATTAACTGTATCACCAAGACTTAAATTTATAACGTCAGCTCCGTTGTCAGCTGCGTAGACAATCGCAGCGGCAACATCATCGTTTTGAAGAAATGAACCCCCACCAATACGAAATCCTGCGCGAAGAGTCATGATACGACAATTCGGTGCAATTCCTGCAGTTCCTATACCGTTATCTGTTTCTGCTGCAATTATTCCAGACACTTGTGTTCCATGTCCTGTTTCATCGTAAGGCTGGTTATCACGGTTTACCCAATCGCCATGTCCATTCAGTGTCGGGGCATCACTGAAATCCCAACCGATTATATCATCGACATATCCATTGCGATCATCATCAATACCGTTTGATGGAATTTCATTTGAGTTGTGCCATAACTGATTCTCTATATCAGGATGATCTATCTGAATACCACTATCGACAACTGCTACGACTACAGATGGTTCTCCTCTTTCAAGTTCCCATGCATTTGCCATATTCATTGATGTCAAATTCCACTGTTCACTAAAACGCGCATCGTTAGGTGTTGTCTCTGAACAGAAACGATTTAATCGATTCAGTTCAACTTCATTTACGAATGGTTGTTCTAAGAACTTATGTTGTAGCTGTTCTGATGCAATACCTTTAGGAAATCTAATTTGATAGATATGACTTAGCGTCGGGTCTTTTCCTGCAGCTGTATCAGGTGAGAATATGGGTTTGACAGACTCTGCACCTAAGATTTTGCAGAATTTACTAAGTTGAGTATCCGTAGAATTTGGATTTAACCTGACTATGAGTTCACGAGGAGAATGAGGTAAGAGTGTTTGATTATGTTGATGTGAATTGGATTGTGAGACACTGTCATTTATATCTGGATAGCAGAAATTTATGCATTGGGGAGAACATAACAGTAAGATAAAAATATATATAAAAAAGAAAAATTTCCTCATATAATACGCAACCTATTGAGTTTTAGTTTTTTGTTGAATCTATATTGTATATTATTCGGTTAAAGTAAACTTTGTAAATACAATATGGTTTTAATGCAATAAAGTAGGTGTGTAAAGTTTTTGTCACCATAGGCGTCAATTTAGTGAGTAAAGTTTGTGCATTTTATACACCTTTCGCCCCGCTGGGGCTTTCGTCTGTATTGATATTACGTGCTATACACCTGTCGCCTCTCCGAGGCTTTCATAAATCACATATCAGCACCAGCGGTGCGAAAGGTGTATAGAAAATGTCCGCCACAAGAAACCAAGCACCAGCGGTGCGAAAGGTGTGTATGATAATAAGAGACTTCCAAAATCCTTCACAGGTAAATATATCCTTAAATTGACGCCTATGGTGTAAAGTTTTTGTCACTAACTTCTCACCATGAATTGTAGGGGCGGGTCTCTGTGCCCGCCCGTTGCCTTACAGGACAAGGAATGGCGGGGCACAGAGACCCGGGGAATGCCATAAGCGCATTCATACCGTTGATTTGGCCCTACAATAGATTACAGGTTTTGCACTTGAATTGACATCTACGGTGACAAAATCTTTACACACCCAAATAAAGTATTAGAATTGCAATATCAGATATAATCTGTTATAGTAATTGTATTGAATTCCCATGTGAAAAACAACATTTATGTTGTTCTGAGGAGAAGTATTATGAAAGCATCAGAATTGACTGTCAAATGCTTGGAAAATGAAGACGTTGAATATATATTTGGATTGCCGGGTGAGGAAAATATGGACATGCTTGATGCTCTATTGGACTCTGAGATCCGATTTATACAGACACGTGATGAGCGCGGTGCTGCATTTATGGCAGATGTATACGGTCGTTTGACAGGTAAGGCAGGAGTGTGTCTTGCTACACTTGGACCTGGGGCAATGAATCTTGTAACTGGTGTTGCTGATGCAAATATGGACAGAGCCCCATTAGTTGCAATAACGGGTCAAGCAAGTCTGGATAGGATGCACAAAGAATCCCATCAATACATGGATGTCGTTTCCGTTTTCAAACCTATGACAAAGTGGAATACATTGATACATCTCCCAGAAATAATCCCTGAATCAATTAGTAAAGCATTCAAATTAGCAACGAGTGAAAAGCCAGGTGCTACACACATTGATTTGCCTGAAGATGTAGCAAAGATGCATATAGATGCAGAACCGATGAGACACGATTTTCATAGTGAAGCGGAACCCATAGACTCCTGTCTTCAAAAGGCAGCGCAGTTGATCAATGATTCAAAACAACCGATCATTCTTGCGGGGAACGGAGTTGTTAGACAAAATGCCTCTCGTATTCTGACTCAATTTGCTGAGATGACGAATATACCCGTTGCACACACTTTTATGGGTAAAGGTAGTATTCCTTGGACACATCATTTATCACTACTTAGTGTTGGACTTCAGGCACATGATTTTGTTTCATGCGGATTTGACCGGGCAGACCTTGTTATTGCAATTGGATATGATATTGTTGAATACCATCCAAGCCTTTGGAATCCAAACCGCGATAAAAAACTTATCCATATAGACACACAACAGAGTGAGAGTGATGCTTCTTATGTCACAGATGTTGAGATGGTAGGTAACATTAGACAGGGACTTAGACATTTGATGACACAAGAAATATATCCAAAAGATGCCGAATATGCCTCTAACACCTTGAGGAAAATAATCCTTGATCAACTATCAAAACATCGTGATGACAAAGAGTTTCCAATGAAACCGCAAAAGATTTTAAGTGATGTCCGGTCTGTCCTTGATGAGGACGATATTCTCATCTCGGATGTTGGCGCACATAAAATGTGGATTGCACGTATGTATCCCTGCTATCAACCAAACACATGCATCATATCAAATGGGTTTGCTTCAATGGGAATAGCATTACCGGGAGCCTATGTAGCAAAGCTCATCTATCCTGAACGCAAATGTCTGGCTGTCTGTGGCGATGGTGGATTCTTGATGAACTCACAGGAACTTGAAACAGCAACAAGAACTAATGTCCCCTTCGTAACACTCATCTTCAATGATGAGGCTTACGGACTAATTGAATGGAAGCAGATGAACGGTTTTGGCAGACCTTCACATATAGATTTCACGAATCCTGATTTTGTCAAATATGCCGAAGCTTTTGGTGCAAAGGGATATAGAGTTGAGGGAAGCGATGAATTGGTGCCAATATTAAAAGACGCTTTTAGTCAAAGTGTTCCTTCTGTCATAGATTGTCCGGTCAACTATGCTGAGAACCTTAGATTAACTGAAGAACTCGGACACTTAACATGTCCAATTTAACCATTTACTTTACATTTAGGAGGAGATAATATTTTAACATGGCAGTATCAACAATTGAGTGGGAAGATGGCAGAATAAAACTAATTGATCAAACACTGTTACCGAACGAATTCAAACAGATATATTGTGATGATTTACCAACAATATGGGAAGCGATAAAATCATTGCGTGTGCGCGGTGCACCCGCTATAGGCATCGCTGGCGCGTTAGGTGCAGTTCTCGGAATATGGAATTCACAAGCTGAATCTTATGATGCGTTTGCAGCTGAACTGAAATCTGCGACAGAATATCTCGCAACATCACGACCAACAGCAGTCAATCTATTTTGGGCACTTGACAGAATCTCAAGGATAGCAGAGGAAAACAAAGATTTATCAATATTCTCGCTTAAAGATGTTTTACTTTCAGAAGCACTGTTGATTATAGAAGAGGACAAGGAGATGTGCCGTGCAATTGGTCAGCATGGAATGCAATTACTCAATGAGAACGATACGATATTAACACATTGCAACGCGGGTGGTTTAGCAACATCCGACTATGGTACCGCATTAGCAGTTATGTTCAGCGCACACAATGCAGGTAAAAAGATTAGTGTTTTCGCTGATGAGACCCGTCCTTTATTGCAGGGAGCACGTCTCACAACATGGGAGTTGATGCAGGCTGGAATTGATGTTACACTTATTTGCGATAATATGGCTGCACAAGTCATGAAAGAGGGTAAAATTCAGTGCGTTATCGTTGGCGCGGACAGAATTGCTGCTAATGGCGACACAGCTAATAAGATCGGTACATACAATGTTGCCATTCTTGCTGAAGCACATGGCTTACCCTTTTATGTTGCTGCACCAACATCTACTTTAGATTATGCACTTGCAACAGGTGAAGAAATCCCAATTGAGCAACGTTCAGCGGAAGAGGTCACAGAAGGTTTCGGAAAACTGACAGCACCGAAAGGGGTAAAAGTATATAGTCCTGCTTTTGATGTCACACCAGCATCGTTGGTCACTGCGATTATCACTGAAAAAGGGGTAGCCCGTCCACCTTACACAGAGAATTTAAAGGCATTACAAAATACATAATAACGTGAGTTTGATAAATCAAATTTTTGTATTCGATGTGGTTCGGAAACCGCACCATAGACATCAATTTAAGGAAAATTACGCTCAACGACTCAGTATTCGTAGGCGGGGAATGCCAAATGGCATTCATACCGTTGATTTGGTGCTTTGTAAGCGCGCTGGATGGTAGAGACATAACTGACTAACTGACAGGCATGTTTGTTGGATCAAAAATTACTCTGCATTTCACAGATATGGTCAGCGCGCTTACAAAGCGCGCCTACAGGGGGTTGGGGTTGCTAATTGACACCTATGCCAGAATACGCGTTTGGTATTCTGCATTGGTTCGGAAACCGCACCTACCGGGTCTATGAGAGTAATATTTAGGAAAATGAAGTTCATATACCTATTATCAAACTCACGTTAATACCATTTGATCACAAAGATAGATGTTCGTAGAGGCGCAATTCATTGCGTCTCTTACATACTCTTCTTCATTTTCGCTCAAAATCTCATAATGAGATATTCTATATTAGAAATGGATAATTGGTATATCAAGCGGCCTTTGCTATATTTGATCGTGTTCCTTGAACGTCAAAGCAATCATATTGATTTGTATACATAATCTGTGTGGCAAAAGCCATCGCTTGTTTCTCTGTGAGGTATCCATCTGCGATTTCTGCTTCAAGTGCGCGATGAATTTCATTCCGAGCTTGGATAGAATATGCATAAGCACTTGTAGGCCATCCAGTGTCTCCGCCGAATGCAAATAGTTTATTTGAAGGTACAGCATGAATGCATCTCCGCAAGAAATCACGTGAGCTATACGGATCGATACTCCATGCCCAACAGAAATCTATCCAGATATTACGATAATGTTTTGCAAGGGCGACTAACTCATCATTGTAGGGATACGCAATGTGCATCAATACAAACTTGGCATCCAGATACCGAGAAAACAATTCACACATATTACCTGCAGGAATACGACTAACAGGCATTCTATTGTTTCCTGCGTAATAGCCAGTGTGAATTTTGAAAGGAAGGTTGTGCTCAATAGTAAGTTCAACACCACGTGCCCAACACCAGTCACCGAGACATAAACGTGCAGAGACATCAATCTGATCCGAAGGCTTTGTTAAGACAAGGTTCAGAGCATTGGCAGCATCCGCATCCTTACGTTCAATCCATTTCAGGGTACGATTGTATGCATGCTGAGATTTTACGGCAATTGCACATGGAGCATGCTTGGAAAAAATAGCTTCCATACCTGTTTTCAAAGTAGCAAGATCTTTCACTTCAATACCAGTTTCAGAGTGGATAGCTTCAGGATTCACTTGTCCATTACAGAAATTTGCCCAAGAAAGATCATATAAGAAAAAATCTGCTCCAGATGTATCTGGAGAACATTGCCAACTGAAGTCATCTGTTTGGATATGATCAAGTTTAGCAATATCATGCAAAATATGATGACGTTTTCCAGGTTTGCGAATTGTCTTTACTTTGTCTTGTGCTTTTTCAAGGGAATCACCTGTCAACTCATCAATTTCGTAGATGTGTTTGGCAATGAGACTAACGGCTTCACCGTAACCGGTGAATTGTGTTGCTTGCCAGGCATCCCGTATACCCTCAAACCGAGTTTTTATGTCTTTGTTAGGATCCATCAGATTTTGCATCGCTTCTGCTGAAGCACCGGCTGTATGTAGGTCCGCAGGAACATAATTACCGAATAAATCCTGGAGTATATCAGGTCCATTATTCACCCAATCATCTTCTCGACGCATGTGCTCGTGTGTATCAACCATACGGATAGATTGAATGTGGTCAGTTAATTCTGTTGTCATAAATGTATTCCTTTCCATTAATCTGGACTTTTTTCTCAAATATCATTTCATACTTGACAAACACACTATAATATGATTAACTATAATGTACCTATAATAGACACACTATTTTCATTTTGAAGTGTCTAGTAGAAAGCCATTGTGAATATAATGTTGTAAAGTCTACTGAAGATTATAGACAAATATTTATGTAATGTCAAAAGAAACATCCAATTCGTATGCAAACCTATTCTTTCTTCTAAATATATAATTGCAATAATACATTGTGGTATTATGAATAGGAGATTTTCTTAACAGTAATTTTTGTTAGTTATAAGTTTATGCATGCCTTCTGCTTTTTTATTTATGTAATTCACGAAACACGTGAATCAGTATAGAAACTTACTTCAGCGGAAGACAATCACAGGAGCATATAATGCCTACAGGACGGATAAAATATTATAATTTAGATAAAGGATTCGGTTTCATAGCACAAGACAACAGTGAAGAGGATGTTTTCTTACACAGTTCCGCTATTAAGTATGCGGACTATGAAGAACTGCGTGTTGGTCAGCGTGTCAAATATAATGTTGTTGAAGGAGAAAAAGGTTTAGTCGCCAAGAATGTGGAAGTCTTGCTTACGCCAACTGAAAGAAGATGGTTACGACAAGGCAAGACAATAATTCCAAGAGGATATGCTGGATTCCAAGCTCAAAATCAAGATCAACCTAGCAATGCTACCCAATCATTTTCTGACAATTCAGTGGATGAGAATGAAGACGATCATCCAAGACATACACCCACAGATTGGAAAAGTAGATCTCAGAAACAAACCTCGGGATTGCAAGCCAATAGAGAACATGACGAGAGAGAACAGACTTCCAGACAGTTAAGTTTCGGTGACCTATATATCCTTAAGCAGATAAATCAGGAAACACCGATGTACTTTGCTTTGTACAGTCATGTGATTATACCTGCCACTGTTTTAGAAATGACTCTATCAGGGTTTACTCTTAATTGCAGTGGTAGTGAAAAAGTCGTTAAGAAATCTGAAATCAAGTATTGCTATAAGGATGTTGATGCCCAAAATGTCACTGCACTACTTCAATATAAGGATGAAATAAAAGACAAGCAACTGCAGCCGGTTAGAACAGATGATGAGCAATATTCCATTGATACTGAGGCAGTTAATCAGGCTCGACAGGATGGAAATGCACTCCAGATTACACTACGCGAAGGAGAGTATTTTCAAGGAATAGTGGATTGGATTAGTCCCTATGAAATAAAGTTAGTATTGAGAAATGGTGCCAAGATTGTTGTATTCCAACATGCTATATGTGATTTGACAGTTGTCAAAATGGAGGAATGAAATGGAAACGTTATCTGAAGAAGTCATGTCAACTTATCACGAACTCGTGGATGAGATTTCACAAGACATAGAAAGATTACAGAAGGAATACGGACGTGGTCCTTGTCCATCAAACTGTTTTCAATGTTGTCTAAACACATCAACGATTCCCATCAGCGAAGTAGAAGCACGAGATTTGAAAACGGGTCTTGACGCATTACCCGAACCTATACGACAACATATTCGTGAAAAAGCGCAGAGAACGATTGAGGTATTAGAGAAGAAAGGTTTTTCTCCAGATAAGATGGTTCAGGATGCAGGTATGAAAGCAATTGATGTCATTAAAGGTAAATCCTATGGTGAATGCCCTATGCTCGTAGGAGGTGTTTGCACTGTCTACGAACATCGTCCAGTAATCTGTCGTGTATGGGGATATCCCATTAATAACGGAACAGAATTGGCTTGTTGTAAAAAGACCTTTATTGGTGTGCGTCGCAACTTCAAACCCATAAATTATGCAGACTACTGGCGGAGATGTAAAGAATTGAGTCAGTCTCTTGGTGCAGAAGAAAAAACGCCAAATTGCTATTTAGTATTAAAGTTGTTAGATGAGTAGTTGATATGATTTAGTGGTCTTTATACACTAAACTCCTAATCGTCCATTGAATCGATGAGTTCGCGTAAGAATTTGAAAGTATAAATTCCAGTCTTGTGTCCGTCACTCCACTGAAGTTGAATTGCGTACCTTCCAACAGGTTGAATCCCGACCAAATGCAGTTTCTCCCAATAATCATCTGTAGGTAACATTCGAAAAGGGTCATTCTGCTGCTTTTCAGCATCACACCGTGCACATGGACATTTCTCTCTGAGTAACCTATAAGGAAGTTCACTATAATGTCCATCTTTCCATTGTATTGACAAACTATGTGGTAGTCGTTTGATTTCTGTAGGTTTAAATTCGTGCATAACAACATTCCATCGTTCAATATTCTTTGAAGTTTTCCAGGATTTTATTTGCCTCAATGATATTACCACAAAGATGCATGGGTTGTCAATGAAGTATAAGGATATACTTTGCATTTTATCAGTATTGTCCGTATAATTGAGATATAACTATTGTGCAGGAGGAAGTATCCTGTGGAAGAAGAAAAAGACAAACAAAATCATAAAATCCACATTGCTGTAGAAAATTTCGGTCCTATTGAAAAGGCAGAGATAGACTTACGTCCGCTCACTATATTCGTCGGTGAAAGTAATACAGGAAAAACATATCTTGCTGCCCTAATATATGCAATCCAGCGCGCATTTGAAGGTATTCCACGAGTTCCTTGGACCTATTACAATACTTCAAAATTTGATCCAATTTATTATGCAGGCCCCGCCGATCTTCCAACAAACAAGTTGTTAACGGAGACTCAAGATGTAGTAAGAGAGTTATCAATATTTGACAAACCTATTAAGTTTTCAGATTTACCTGGATGGGTACGCACACGTTTACTCTCTGGTACTGCACATAAAGAAGATTTTGAGAAAGAACTCAAACGGTGCTTTGATGTTGGATCTGTTTCTGAACTGAGAAGAGATAGTAGTATTCAGAAACGAGAAATGAAAGTTGGTTTTAAAGTTGATGGTGAGAATCAAACTTTATGGACCTATGATTACTTTAACTCGCAAACTGAAAATAGAACAAAAAAATATATCAACGAAGACATCGATCTGAATTCACAAGATAGAGATTTATTCTTAAAAGCACTGAATGTAAAAGACCAACAGATTCCTTTAAGGTTTTTGTCACCTGAATCATCTTATGTTTATTATTTACCAGCAGCAAGAAGTGGAATTATGGAAGCCTATGGACTTATTGCTATTTCTCTTGTAGATCGTGCTACAAGAGTAGCTTTAGACGACTCCAATCATGACTCTATGCTTACTGCGATGACTGCAGATTTTTTAAAACACTTATATAGTTATAAAAAGTCGGATTCTCATTTCAAGAATATGTGTCAGATCGCAGAAATATTGGAAATAAAATTACTGAAAGGTAGCATTGAACTATTTCAAACTATTGATGGAGGGTTCCCACATTTCCTATACCGTCCCCAGATATCGGAAAGGTCTTTAATAATGAATCAATCCTCCTCTATGGTATCCGAACTTGCACCCTTAGTTTTGTTTCTACGTGGCATTGTTAAACCGGGAGATACACTAATTATTGAAGAACCAGAAGCACATCTACATCCCAGAGCACAAACTCAAATTGCCATGACTCTTGCTCGTATCGTCCGGGCTGGAGTTCGTGTTATTATTACAACGCATAGTGATTGGCTGCTTGAGCAAATTGGCAACTTAGTTCGTGAAGGTGAAGTGATGAAATTAGATGAAAATTACATTGAACCACCATCCACTTGGTTGATGGAAGAAGATGTAGGAGCATGGCGTTTCCATACTGATAAACCTGTGGAAGAAATCAATTTTGATCTCATTTCTGGCTTTGAACCACATGATTACGGTGAGGTAGCAGAGGAACTATATAATCGTTCTGTCGACCTTCGAAATTTACTTATGAAAAAGATGGGAGATAACAAGGTTGAATAATAGTTTAATACTTGCAAATATACGATTGCAAGTAGGTGAAGAAAACCTGATAATTGGAAATTCATTTCGAAGACGGAATTGTAGTGCAAACTTAGCAGGTGTGGCAGAAGTGGATCGCATTGTAATTGATTTTGACAAGGTCTTTCCACATGGAAGGCATGGAGAAAATCTATGTGAATGTGTACTCTTTTACATTGATGATAAAGACAGCTTGATCGTAGTTCCAATTGAACTTAAAGGTGGAAAAAATGCTGAAGCAGAAAAAGCAGTAGAACAGTTAAGAGGTGGTACTAAATTTGCTGATACCTGTGCACCGAAAGATATATCAACTGTTGTCTATCCCATCTTATTTCACAATCATTTGAGTAAAGCAGAGGTAAGAAGACTTAAACAAAGTCGGTCAAGAATACAATTCCATGGAAAATCTTATGAGGTAAAAACTGCACGATGTGGAAGTAAATTAATTGATGTGATTCAATAATGTATATTCCTAACTCCACAACCTGTCATGCGATCTTTCATTATCCCATTCTGTTGTAGGTACGAAATATCCAGTTTCATTCGCATGGAGATGTTCCTTGATAACTTCCTCATTCAGTTCAATACCCAATCCTGGTGTTTCAGGAACAGCAATATAACCGTCTTGAATAATCGGATTAGGCAATCCAGTTACCATTTCATCCCACCACTGATTATCTACAGAGTGATTTTCCAAAACCATAAAGTTTGATGTTGCCGCTGCACAATGAACACTTGCCATTGCACAAACAGGAGTCCCTGCCATGTGCAGAGCCATTGCAATTCCATGTGCTTCCGCAAGATCACCAATCTTTTTAGTTTCCAGTATCCCACCAGATGTTGCAATGTCAGGATGACAGATCGCAATAGCGCGGTTTTCAAACAACGGTATAAAATCCTCTTTACAATAGATATCCTCACCAGTGCAAATTGGTGTTGCACAGGAATTTGATAAACGAACATATTGGTCTGTATATTGCCAAGGAACCATGTCCTCTAACCAAGCAAGGTTATATTTCTCCAATGCTTTTGCAAGTCTGATACAATCTTCTATTCCAATATGTCCGAAATGATCCAAAGCAAGTGGGATCTCATATCCGATTAGGTCTCTTACAGATTCCACATAATCACATAGTATTCCAATCCCCTTTTCGGTCAGACGAATACCTGTGAAGGGATGCATCAGACTATGAGTTTCTAAATTACCATCGGGAGCAGAGAGCGTCCCAGGAGTGCCTCGCAGTAATCCTATACCCAAATCCATTTTCAGAAATGTAAATCCTCTGTCAATCCGTTCTTGTAGTTTCTTACCCATTTCTTCCGGGTTACTAAGTGATGGTGTGTCGCTATAACATCGGATTTTATCACGGAATTTACCACCAGCAAGTTGATAGCATGGCACACCGTAAGCCTTGCCAGCCAGATCCATCAGTGCCATTTCAATTCCACAAACTCCGCCACCTTGACGCGCATGATGACCAAATTGTTTGATTTGACGAAAGATCTTGTCAACATTACACGGGTTTTCTCCTAAGATACGACTTTTGAGCATCAGTGCATAAGTTGGACTTGCCCCATCACGAACTTCACCAAGTCCATGTATATCTTGATTTGTATACAATTTCAAGATGAGTCCGCCAACTTGAGTGCGGACGAGTCGCATATCAGTAATCTTCAGTTCTGATGGACGTGAGTTTGTATTTACATTAGACAACATGGATTGTGTTTCCATCTATGTTTCCTTTATGTAATGGTCTAATGCCGTATCTAAGATGCCAAGATGAAGTGCAACACGTTGATCCATTTCCCAAACAGTCGGTGTCTCAGGAATGATGGCATGTTCGCTATGATAATGCATTAGATAAGGTGCTAACCCCTTTGTTCCCCATTTTGCTGCAACTTTATATACACCTTGGGAGATTGCTGTAGTATCTTCACCTGAATCTTCAGTATCTATTGGACCAATGGATTTGACAACATTGGCAATATGGGGACCAAGATACTGCTGATTTTGTATCCCCTCATATAGGTAAAAACCTTTTACCTCATAGTCTTCATGAAAGTCTATCGTCATAGTAAAGTGCATATTACTTATAGCTTCTTTAACGATTGTAACCTCCAACACATCATCTGTTTCAAAGGAACGATTAATATCAACATTATCCTTGTTTTCTCGAATATCATGAATGAAACCGTAAGGATTGATACACGGAATTACAACAAAGGAAAAATGATTTAGAAGTTTAGTGTTGTCGCGTGCCAAGAACGACATTGCTGCTTCTACACCTGCTGGTTCATCTCCATGCACGCCACCAGTAATCAGTATCTGTTTGGGATTACATGATCGAGATTGAAGTTGGAAAAGATAGATAGGACTATCGTCAACAGCACCTATGATCTTGTGCGGAAGGTCTAATTGTTGTAAACGTCTGATTAGATCGGAATAATCTCGCAATATGAATTTTACCTTTTATCTGGATTGTACAAATAGAATCTAATCTTGATTAGCACGCCACTGTGCGAAATCTTTCTCAATCTCTTCAGACCATTTCCTGTCTATTTCACCCGGAGTGTAAATTCCTTCTCTTAGTCGTTGATGTCCAAAACGATCTCTGAGTTGTACCTCTTCTCCTTGTTCAACAACTTGTTGTGCAAAGTGTGGTGGAATAAAAATGATTCCTCCGCGTCTACCCAAAACAACATCTCCAGGAAGGACAGTTGCTTCAGCGATTCGGATAGGGATGTTGATTCCAGTGAGTGTTACGTTTGCTATACCTGTAGGATCAACGCCGCGTACAAACGTCGCAAAATTTGGTAGTTCAAATATGCCATCCAAATCACGTATACCACCGTCAATTACCATCCCAGTTCCAGTTTTAGCATAGATGGAATTACCAAGATTATCACCAGCGAAAGTGCCATCCTTTACTTTACCAAACAGGTCAACGACAATCACATCATCCTTAACAAGTGTGTCAATAACCCATGAGTTTTGTCCACCAACGCGTCCATCCTTTTCGCCTTGTGCCGAAACAGCATCATTAAAATCAGGACGTATGGGAACAAAAGCACATGTCACTGATCGACCAACAAGAATACGATCAGGATGAAGATTCATCCATTCACCAGCAAATTGAAATTTATATCCATTGCCATTTAGGACACCCCATGCTTGTTCAATGCTAATTGCCTTCATCCTCTGAAGGATATCGTCTGGTACCCGGGGACGACCATCATCAAACCGATCACCTTCCCATAGATGTGTAATGGCGATAATGCTTTCTTTGTTGAGTAATTGCACAATTTTACCTTTTGCAGATTGTTGGCTTATAGTCCAGCGTTTTGCCACACCTGATTGAGAGAGTCCGCAGTTGTTTTCGCAGCTTCTGCAGGTTCCATTTCATTAACTTTTTTACTGAAAGGTTCGGGAGTTACAGGACCATCGTATCCGATGTCGTTTAGAATTTGCATCAATTCTGTCAGTGGAATTACTCCTGTTTCGGCTGGGAGACATCTAATGTTGTCAATTTGTTCATCTGGATCAATTCCTGCAGGGGCATCGTTGATATGGACATATACAACATCAGAAGCAGACAGTTTACGCACATCATCAGCAGTAGAACGACATGTATACCAATGCCACGTATCAAACAGTAAGCCAACGTTTCCCGTTCCGATAGCAGCAGCGAGACCTAACATCGCATCCATTGTATATGCAAAGAGATGTTTTGCCCCTTTGCGGCTTGTTGCAGGTCCGATAAATTCCAAACCGATTGAATGTCCATAATCATTTAGGATTTCTGCAACACCGCGAAGTCTCTTGACAGAAAAATCCCAATTATCTTGAAATGCCATGTCGTTTGATGCTGGTCCAACTACTGTCGTTGTGCGGAAGCAACCGAGTTCCGCAGCGAGTTCAGCTCTCGCAGGTAATTGCGCCAAACCGGCATAATAATCAGCATCTGAGCCGCGCCAATTTACACCAAACCCCCAGCCACCCATAGCAATATCGGCAGAATTCCACAAATCCTTTACATAGTCAACTGAGTGTTCTTCTGCAAATTGATGTGCTTCACCAATATTCAGATCAAGTCCTTCAAATCCTGCTTCTTTTGCTAATGCTAAACCATCAGTCATATTCGCTTGGATGCCGATAGCACCCGTACTTAGATTTCGGAACATATTTTCTCCTATTTCTATCAGATGTGTAAGACTATCAGATTATATAAGATCACTTTTCTCCACGAACAACCTGTGCGGCAACTGCCCACGGATAGTCATTGTCCTCTGCCTTCGCATCACGATAAGTTGGAATCCATACCCACCGTTCCGCACCTGAACGGTTCGGGTGACTCGAATGGAGCGTAAGATCATGGAAAAATACTGCACCACCGGCTTCTATTTCTGCAGTAATTGCTTGGGATTCATCAATAGCATCAGGTCTCAATCGGTTACCAAACCCGTGACCATCACTCGCATCACCATCGTGAACAATAGCAGATTTGTGGGATCCAGGAAACAACTTCAGACACCCATTTTCAACATTCGCATCATCAAGAGCAACCCAAAGGGAGTATTTGTGTGCACCGTGCCAATAGTGCCAATCTTGGTGCCACGGACTTGCAAAGGTCATTGATTCACTCTTGAAAACAACTTTATCACTCAAAAATTCAATATCTGGTGAAAGTATTTCAGCTAAAATATCAAGTATCCTTTTATCTGCAACAGCTTTTTGAAAGACTGAACTTTGTGTTGCCAAACCGACATGTACACCGTGTCCAGCAACCGATCCCGTTTCTTTCTTAACTTTCTCCAAGATATCAATACATTCTAATTTAAGTCCTTGCACCTCGTCTCTCTTAAAAAGATTTGGAACAATGGCAAAACCTGTTTGATTGAAATCATCGCGTAATGTTGTCAAATCAAGATTCATCAATCTACCTCAAGATGTACCTCACGTCCGGTCTCTCCACTTTTGAGTAGACCTTCCATCATTCTTTGAACAATGTGACCGTGTCGTAAAGGTGCTTTACATTCTGTACCATCCAATATACATTCAATAAAATGGTCAGCAATTGCATCCCATGCTTCATTGTATTTACTTTTTGGTAATTTTATATCAATATCTTCAAAATCACCTTTCTTATTTGTTCTGTATGCTTTCAAAGGACTCAACGTTGCCCCGGCTTCGGTTCCGAATATTTCTATCTGAAATTCGCCAGGTTGATGGGATGCCCAGAAACTTTCAACTTGTAGACCAACACCATTTTCAAATGTAATGAATCCGCCTGCATAATCATCAGAATCATATTTCTCAGAAGTTTCTTTTGGTGCTTTTGTGTTGTTCCAGTAACCGAGTCCGCGCGGTCCAAACTTTGCACCTGCAGCACCAAGAACAGAGATAGGTTTGGGCATACCCATTATCCACCAGACAGAATCAAGTACGTGAACACCCATATCTCTAAATGCTCCGCCGCCTTTCTGAATGAATCCAAGATTCCAAGCGGGGATGCCACTTCTTCGGACACTTCGTGCACGTGCATAGTATACCTCACCGAAATAGTCATCGCGTGAGAGTTTACCGAGATGTTGGCAGCTATGACCGAACCGAGTAGAAAGAGACATCATGTTGACGACTCCTGCAGATTCTGCTTCCTTAACCAACTTCTCTGCAGCTTCTTCAGAATCAGCAAGCGGTTTAGTAACCATAACGTGTTTGCCGTTTCGAACGGCTTCTAATGCTATCGGGACGTGCCATTGATTTGGTGTGCCGACAAAAACTGCATCAATATCTGATGCTTTACACATCTCTTTATAATCTGTGTATAGTTTGACTTTTCCGGGCAAATCCTTTGCAAAACCTTCCATTCGTTTTTCGTCAAGGTCACATAATGCAACGACTTTGCCTCTTGTATTTCGTGATAATGCTGCTCCGTTTGGTCTACCTATTCCCATCCCGACAACAGCAACTTTAACTTGTTTATTAGATGATGCCATAGTTTATATGCTCCAATTGTATGTTTATTATTTAATATGGTCTACCAAATCTGTTTAATACCGGACTCACATCGTTTTTGACAGTTTTGATGGTTTTCAGATATGCCCAAATGGCTTTTAGATCCGTATCGGTCATCTGTGCATAATGCTTAGAAGGCATTGGTGGAAATATCTTACGATTGTCTTTATTCCCTTGATGATGTCCTGTCCGCATAGCATCTATGAACATCTTCTCTGTCCACTCTCCCAATCCAGTTTCTTTATCAGGTGTTAAATTTGTGGCGAAACTTGTACCAAACGGTCCTGAGAACGCACTTAATTGTGGCGATACTAAAAGGAAAATCCCTTGTTGCATCATACTGAAATCATACTTAGGAAAAGAGTCGTTTTCTGGATGTCCAGCAAGGTATTTGGTCATATCGTAGTCTGCACCCGCACGTGGTGTATGGCAATGTCCACATGCAGCAACCGCATCAACAAGGTATTTACCACGTTCTACCATGTCATCTTGACTTTCAACTGAACGGGAATAGATAATGATGATTAATGATATAATTACTACCATTAACCCGCTAATAGTTAGTTTTCGATACATCATTTTCTCCTATTATTCAAAACTTGTTTCATATTGATAGTAATTTAGCATTTTGAGTATAATGATTCAATAAAAAAAGCGCAGTAAAATACCGCGCTAATGATTTCAGATGACTAATTCAATCAATTAGAAACTATAATTCAACTTTGCGTAGTAAAGACCACCGTTGAAACCGAAAGGTGCTGATCTTCTGGAATATGTGAAAACACCAGGAGAATCAACAATGACTGTTCCCGCTCCATCGACCAACTCACCACTACGTGATTGACCAATAATATTTTCATCAGGTACTTGATCAAAGATATTATTTGCACCTATGGTCAGAGACAAGCCTTCATTCAACTTATAGTTGGTTTGGAGATCTGTTAGCCATTTTCCACCGTAAGTTTGCCTTGCAGGATCATCTCCACTTCCTTCTTGAACTGTATATTCACCAAAGTAACGCAGTGCACCACCAATCGTTAGGTCACCAATAATATAATCAGCACTAACATTGATCCGTGTATTCGGTTGCCATTCTTCTATCATGGACTGTTCTTGTGATGGGAAGAGAGTGTCTTTAAGATTTACCAGAATCTCAGGTGCTTCAACATCACCGATTACTTCTGTATCAGCAAATGTGAATGCAAGTTTCAAATTCAGAAGCGTTTCATTTTCAAACGCATGTAGATATCCAGCTGCAACATCTACACCCTGTGTACGTGTCTGTGCGACATTTGTGAAAACTTGTGCACTATTCGCGCCAGCTTCCTCCAAACCTTCAACATCATCGGCACTGAATGTACCACTAAGTACAATGCGGTCATCAATCTGAATAAGGAATCCATCAACGGTAAACCATAGTTTCTCAACAGGTTTTAAGACAACACCACCAGAAACATTAAATGCTGTTTCCTCTTTCAATTCAGGAATACCGAGTGCGCGGGCAGCATCACTATCATTTCTGAATGTTCCTACCTCAAGCGGTATAAGTTCACCAGATGCTTCATCAAGCTTGAATTGAGTACTGATGTTATTGAAGTAGAGTTGTTGTAGTGAGGGTGCTCGGAAACCAGTACTCCCTGCAGCACGCACTGCAATTTGAGTATTTATATCATAACGTGCTGTTGCTTTACCTGTAATGGTTGTGCCAAAATCACTGTACTGTTCACCACGTACAGCAGCACCAACAAGAAGACCACTACCGGGTTGTCCACTTAGATACGACTCAAAGTCAAGGTATCCAGCGATATTCGTTCTATTTTCATCCACTTCGTTTTCTGGTTTGAATCCAGGAAAGACCTGAATGCCTGCGGCTGTACCATCAATACCGAGTCCAGCATCAATATATGAAACCATTTCACCTGCATGAATTCCGTAGCCTTCACGGCGAAATTCTACACCACCCGCAAGGTTGATGAGAGAAGATTGATACTCAATCGGATATGAAACATCAAGGTTAAATGCTGTATGCGAAAGTTCAAATCCACCTGCTTCTGCAGATGTTGGACTTGCTGCGCCATAAGAGGCATTCATAGAGTTAGAAATGAAATAGTCAAATGTATTCAGACCGTGATTGATACTGACATCAACATTTAGATCTGTTGCATCGTGTGTCCAATCCGCACCTAATGCAAGTGAAACATCCTCAATGTCTGTGTTAATTTCTGGTAGGAAACCATCAGGATAGATATCTGTGACAGTGCGTTCTGATTGATTTGCTCTACGATAGAAACCTGCACTGTTGTTTTGACGTGTGGAATATCCTCCGAAGGAATACAATTCCATATTTCCTATGAGGGGTAATCCAAAGTTGTAAAACCCTACTTTTTGAGATGAATCTGCATCACCGATACGGAAGTTTTGACGGTCAAATGTATATTCTCGCGAGTCAAACCATACTGGTTTTTCTTCAACTATGTTGCCTTCATCATCTGTTATTTCAATTGTGTTGTCTGCAGCTCTGCCAGGATCTTCTTCTACCCAATCGTATTGACGTGTTCCTGTCAGACCTGCTCGGTTTGTGCGGTATCTGTCGCGCCATTCTGCAGTCAGGTTGAGAAATCCATCTGTGCCTACTCTCATGCCGTAGTTAGCATTTCCATTCCACGTATCACCATCACCTTCGTAAGTTTGTCCCCAATACAAGTTTGCATCACCTGTGTCAACATCATCTTTAAGAATAATGTTAATGACACCTGCAATTGCATCAGAACCGTATTGTGCAGCAGCACCATCACGTAGCACCTCAATTCGTTTGATTGCTGATGATGGGATGGCATTGTAATCTGTTCCTGCCGTTCCACGACCGACAGATGTGTTGACATGTAGTAACGCGCTCTTATGACGGCGTTTACCGTTAATTAATACCAACGTCTGGTCCGGACCTAATCCTCTAAGTGTTGCAGGTCGTAATGCATCTGTTCCATCACTAATAGACGAACTTGAAAAATTGAAAGAAGGGACTAACATTTGAATAATTCGACCTGTCTCTGATTGCCCTGTCAGACTCAGTTGTTCTCTTTCAACAACATCAATCGGTACAGGTGCTTGTAATGCCCGCCGACCAATACTACGCGTCCCTACTACTACCACTGAATCTACGGTTTGTATAGGTGCAAGCATTATTGTCAGTTCAGTCTGTCCAGTACCAATGTTCATACGTCTTGCAGCATAACCGATAGCAGATATTTCAACAGACTGCGCGCCTGTTACATCGCTGAATGTAGCTGCACCGTTATCATCTGTTGTTTGTTCTTCTCCTCCAATTATTACCTTTGCTGACGAAATTGCAATCTCATTCTGATCTTTTACGACCACTTTCAGTGAGGCGGCATTTACTGTCAAAGGTATGACTGATATACAGCAGACTATCAGTAAGACTGCATACCATAAATACTTATAATTAGAAATCTTCATACATTTGCTCCTTAGGAAATATCATTTAAATCTGAGTTTATTTTTAGAGATAGATATGTTGTGATGAATCCCTGAAATTCAACATATATCTATATTTCTTGTAAATATTATGAACGATATTTAACACAAATGCAAATCAAAATGTATCACATACTATAGTGTGATTAGATTTTATTCACATACGTTAGACTTGTTGTGGGTTGTATTTCTTTTTGTCTGAACTAGGATTTGCAGGACTGGTAGTTCCATGATTAGAGTTGAGAAGTCAAAGTACCGTTATCATAATAAGTTTTTCTGTTGCTACTGTCAGACTTATTTTTTATATTGAGAAGGCAACATAGATGAGGTGTAGTCCTGTGCATCCTATAATCCTGTAAATCCTGGTTCAGACCAGTGAAAAAACTCTACACACCCTTATATTGCAGGGATATTTAGTTTTCGGTTTCTTGTTGAGTTTTTTCACAAATGCTAAATGTCCCAAGCCAGTATGTGCGGTTAGGAAACCGAACCATTGGCGTCAATTTAAGGATAACCGCTTTTGTTGGAGGGGTTTGTAACCCCGATTTTTTGAGCAAAAACCTGAAAATCGTGGTTAGAAACCACTCCAACAATGGAAGAGCCACATAATCGTGGTTAGAAACCACTCCAACAATGGAAGAGCCACATAATCGTGGTTAGAAACCACTCCAACAATGGAAGAGGGGTTGGGTAATCGCTAAATTGACGCCTATGGTGCGGTTAGGAAACCGAACCATAGGCGTCAATTTCGTGAGCAAAGTTTGTGCTTATGATACACCTGTCGCCCCGCCGGGGCTTATGTCTGTGTTGATATTACGTGCTATACACCTCATGCGGCATGCCACACGCGCATGCCGCCTCTCCGAGGCTTTTATAAATCACATATCTGCACCAGCGGTGCGAAAGGTGTATAGAAAATGTCCACCACAAGAAACCAAGCACCAGCGGTGCGAAAGGTGTGTATGATAAAAATAGACTTCCAAAATCCTTCACAAGTAAATATATCCTTAAAATGACACCGATGATGCGGTTAGGAAACCGCACCTACCGTCTTGGGAATAACTTTCAGTAAATCTCGATTTTGGAAATTCTTAAAACTAAATAGCCCTGCTTATATTGCCTACGATGTTGAATACCGCATTGATGTGTGATATAATTCGTCAAATCAAAATGGATATATCTTGACTGATTTTGGAGGACTATGTGGCATTTGACACGATTATTACGAACGGAACTATAGTTGATGGTACAGGAAAACAGGAACCTTATGGAGCAGACATCGGAATACAAAATGATAAAATTATAGATATTGGTGATTTTAGTCATGTTGATACGTCTCGAAGTATTTCTGCAGATGGACAAATTGTTTGTCCAGGGTTTGTAGATGTTCATGTGCATTCTGAAATCTCTTTGCTTGGTGGACGCGATCAGTATGCACCGCTCATGCAAGGTATCACAACACATCTCGCTGCTCCGGATGGATTTGGTTGGGCACCGTTGTCACCACAACTCGCACAGGAATTCTGGCACTATACACAATTTGCTTATGGAGACGCGCAAGTAGGACTCAATTGGCAAACACCTGACGAATACCTCAGTATTTTTGACGGGAATATTCCTGCAAATCTATATCCGCAAGTGCCACATTGTGCAGTGAGACTTCATGCAATGGGATGGGATGCACGACCTGCAACTTCGGATGAGTTAAAACTAATGGAAAGAACCGCTCGTGAATGGCTTGATGCGGGTGCATGCTGTCTCTGTTTAGGTCTTGACTATCAACCCTCTGCAAATGCTGATTTGGACGAGTTGGTTTATCTTTCTAAGGTTGCTGCAAGTTACGATGCCATATACGCTGCACATATCCGATACCAACTCATCGGACGTAAAGCTGCATGGGAAGAAACTATAGAGATCGCAAAACAAGCAGGGATTCCCGTACATATTTCACATGAGAGAGTAGACGTTGAATCTGCAGAGGTACTTGAAAGGGTTGATCGTGAAGATATAGACTTGACCTTTGAATCTTACCTATATCCTGCAGGAATGACACACCTTGCGATGTTATTACCGATGGAGTTTCAAACTGGCACACCTGATAATATGTTAGCTAATTTGGAAAACAGTGATGTTAGAAATAAATCACTACCATATCTCCGACAAAAGTTAGGACAAGGAAATCAAATTGTTGGTTACAACAAGTCTGGCAGATACATCGGCAAGTTACTCTCAGAAGCAGCGGAAAGTGAAGGTAAATCTTGTGAAGAATTCGCTTATGATTTTATCAAAGATGAATTGGCAATTGAAACCTTTATGATGCCGTGGGTAACGCCTCCTGAGGAAAATGAAATGGTATTAAACCGAACTGCTGCCCATCCTCGTATGATGATTGCAAGTGATGGGGTCTATAACATACCACATCCACATCCCCGTAGCTACGGGTGTTTCGTACAATATCTTGGGAAATTTGTCCGAGAACGAAAGTTGGTTTCCATGAAAGAGGCAATATACAAGATGAGTGGATTCCCCGCAGAAAGATTCCGTCTATTTGATCGTGGTAAGATAGCAAAAGGTCTTGCTGCGGACATAGTTGTATTCGATCCGGATACCGTCGCAGATCGTTCCACGTGGTTTGATCCCGTGCAACCTCCTATTGGTGTCAACTGGGTATTTGTCAATGGCGTTGCAGTTATTGAAAATGGCAACGTAACGGGCGAACTTCCCGGCAAAGTTTTACGAAAAGGACGATAGAATCCTAACTGAGAGGATATTTCAGTGGAAAACTATGATTTGACTATTATCGGTGGCGGGAGTGCGGGACTTGTTCTGGCAGTTGCTGGCGCAAAACTTGGAAAAAAGACCGCACTCATTGAGAAACACCGCATCGGCGGGGATTGTCTTTGGACAGGATGTGTGCCTTCTAAAGCTCTTCTCAAAGCAGCGAAGGTAGCAAACTACATACAGAATGCAGATAAATATGGAATAAGTACTAATAAAACGAAATCAAATTGGCAAAGAGTTATGGACTATGTCCGAAGCACACAACACGTCATTGAAGATGAACATGATAACCCTGAAAGGTTCAGAGAAATGGGGGTTGACGTTATCTTTGGCGATGGACACTTTGAAGCGCGCGATACCTTTGTTGTAGAAGATAAAGAAAATGGACAGACAAGACAGCTAAACAGCAAGAGATATGTAATCTCTACCGGTTCTCGTCCACTTGCCCCACCGATACCGGGTTTAGAGGAATGCAATTATCTTGACAGTGAGAATGTATGGGAATTAGAAGAACTACCAGAAAGGTTGCTCGTGATTGGCGCAGGCCCTATCGGGATAGAATTGGGACAAGCTTTCCATCGACTCGGTTCCAAGGTTACTATAGCACAACGAAGTGACCGTATCCTAACAAAAGAAGATGCAGATGTATCAGATAAGATGCAACAATACTTGTCTGACGAAGGTATCAACATACGTCTGAATATAGACATCACAAAGGTAGAAAAACATGAGAACGGTGTAAAAGTTTCGTTATCAGATAGTTCATCAACAGACTCCAATGAAATTAACATAGAGGTGTTTGACAAAATACTGGTTGCTGCAGGTCGTGCACCAAATATAGAAGGTTTAGGATTAGAAAATGTCGGGGTTAAGATTGGTAAAAACGGTATTGTTGTAAATGACCAACTTCAGACACATGTGAAAAACATATATGCTGCAGGAGATGTGATTGGACATTATCTATTTACACATGTTGCAGCATTTCAGGCACAACTTCTCGTACGAAATTTCCTGTTACCTTTTCCTAAAAAGATAGATTATTCAGTTGTACCTTGGACTACGTTTTGTGATCCTGAGATTGCAAGATGTGGATTGACAGAGTTACAGGCACGCGCACAATATGGTGATGTTGATGTGTTTAGGTTAGAACAAAAGGACGTTGACAGAGCCGTTGCGGAGGGTGAAACGCTGGGATTTTCAAAGGTGATCGCAACGAAATGGCGTGGGAAGATTGTTGGTGTGCACCTTGTCGGAACAAGTGCTGGCGAGGTAATACACGAGTATGTTCTGGCAATGCAAGAAGGAATTCCATTACGGAAGTTGGGTGGTATGATGCATGTCTATCCTACATATTCTACAAGTGTATGGAGGGTCGCTGCAAAATGGTTGTCAGAAGGGTCGTTGGTCAAATCTCTAAGAAAGATTGTTGGGGCTGGATAAGGATTATTTGTATATAATGGCAACTTATAAAATAAATTGAGTCGGAAATCTGCAGTCTGTTTAGAATTCTCAGGGTTTCTAACCTAACACAATAACAACTAAAGATTGTGTATAAATATGACTGCTATTCCGACTCACCTAAGGAGGCATATTTCCTTATTAGCAATTTCTATGCCAACCAAATGGATATGATTTTAGTAGGTGTAGATATTATATGTCTAATTTTTGCACACCTATGATGGAAATTTAGACATTTGTATCCTTTATAGATCTGGCAGTTCTTCACCAACAATGAGTCGATATGCCTCACGATATTTCTCACTTGTTTTGGTTATTACATTTTCAGGTAGATTTGGTGCGGGAGGCTGTTTGTTCCAACCAATTTCTGACAAGTAATCTCGAACAAATTGCTTATCAAAACTTTGCTGTGGTTTACCGGGTTCATACAAATCTGCAGGCCAAAAACGTGATGAATCGGGTGTGAATACCTCGTCAATTAGAATCAACTCACCATCGCATTGTCCGAATTCAAACTTAGTATCACACAGGATTATCCGTGAGTCTTCTGCATGCTTACTTGCAGTTCTAAACAGCGCGAAACTGATCTCAATTAATGTATCCGTGAGTTCCGTTCCAACTTGATCCTTCATTTCATCAATTGTTATCGGTTCATCATGTTCACCTTGTTCTGCCTTAGTCGTCGGGGTAAAAAGCAGTTCAGGTAACTTATCCGACTCGCGTAATCCCGCGGGAAGTTTCTGTCCACAGATTTCTCCTGATTTTTGATAGGATGACCATCCAGAGCCAGCGAGATAACCTCTCACAACACATTCAACATCAACCCTATCTGCTTTACGTACAAGCATTGAACGTCCGTTGAGAAGCTTCGCATCTGGTTGCAAAGATTCAGGATACTTTTCCACATCAGTTGAAATTACGTGGTTATCAACAACAGATTTGGTATAGTCAAACCAAAATGTTGACAATCCAGTGAGTACATGTCCTTTATCGGGGATACCATTCGGTAAAACCACATCAAAAGCTGATAATCTGTCGGTAGAAATAATTAGAAATTCATCACCAAGATCATACAGATCCCTAACTTTGCCACTGTGGTGGGGTGTTAAGTTAGTTAATTCTGTTGATGTAATAACGTTTTGAGACATATTTTCCTCCTATTCTTTACTATGTAATATTATTCCTGTAATAGATTTTGAAGTGCGATAACTGCTTTGTTTTCAGCATCAATTTGTCGGGCATTTTCAAGTGCTTCTTTTGCGAATTCTGTTTCACCGAGATAGAAATGACATGCAGCTTTTAAGGTATAGATATCTGCTATGGTTTGATAGTCGTGTCGATAAAGATATTGTGCATCGGCAGCCAATGCGTTATCTATAGCGCGTATTGCAGATGTAAAATCAGAATTATCCTTGTTTCGTAGATATAATACATTTGCCAATCCAATCCAAGCATCAGCGTTAGATGAATCGTATTTAACTGTATTTTGAAATGACTCTTGAACTAAAGTTAACGTGAGTGACAGACTCAGTTGACACCATCCCACGCCATTATATGCATCAGCATGTTCAGAATCACTGTTCAATGCCCTTTCAAAATTGAGAAGTGCTTGTGAATAATTCCCAGAATTATATGAAATCCATCCCTGCTCAGTATGACGAATAGCAGAAGATGTATCAGTTTCAATGTCACCTGAACATCCAATCAGTGTTAGCAGAAGTAAAACAGCATTAATTACTGTAGCATGTATATAATAACGTCTCATTTTTTCATTGGACACAGAATTAATGATGATTAATCCTATTCTACTCCGATTTCAAGGTTGATAATAATGGACTTCTAAGTGCGACTGAAACGGCAATACAATTTGAAATTATACCAAATACGAATATCAATAACAAGGTAATCGTCAATGAAACCCAGGGAAATGAAGGCAGATGACCCTGTGAGCTGATGATTGCTACAATACCTGCTGCAATACCGATTAGCATACCTACCGTCAGAATAAAGCAGCTTTCAAGAAGCAACATTTTAAATAGAAGCTGCATACGAAATCCGAATGCACGTAATGTTGCCAATTGTCCTCTCCGTTCAATGATGTTTCTAAACAATACCAGACCAATACCTAAAGTTCCAATTAGTACGCCTAAACCACCAAGACTTTGAAACGTTGAGATATATGTATTCTCAACTGCCCGGAAGTTAGCAAGTCGTTCTGAAGCTGAAGTCACATCAAAACCGTATTCCTCTAATGTAGTCTCCAGTACTTGCTGTGTTTGTTCTCGTAATTCAACTGGTGTTTTGATGAGAAAGAACTGATACCCACTTTGACTTGGAAAGTTCTTTATGAAATCGGTTTCGGAGATTATCAATTGACTCTGAAAAAGGCTGTTCTTAATTGTGTTGAGTTGCAAGAATAACGAATCACCGTTCTCATCTTGTATAATGAAATCATCTTTAGGATTGTGATGTAAAATCCATCTTAATGAATTTTCATCACCGATTGCAGGCACTCTTTGCTGATATGGATTTTCTGAGAATAGGGATCGCCAAGGTTCTCCGTATCTCATACTACTTGGGGCACCTAAAATCTGTGGTTCCTTAGGTTTGTAAAGATTGAGACAACTCACATCTTCTCCCGGTAATACACGAAATGGAAATATAAATGACCTCTCGATTAATGCCGAATCATCTGCATTGAAACCGAGATCAATTCTTGCTTCAGGTGAATTAAGATTTCGGTGTAATGGCAGTGCAGACTCTGCCACAAAAGCATATTCAGTTTCTGGGAGTGCATCATGTCTATTCACTCCTACTGCGACAATAACACAACAAGCCAAACTCATTATTGCTACAGAACTGTTACTATGCATCGGTTGCCATGCTGCATTCTTAAGTCCAAATCTCAGCCGACTCAAACGTTTAGGAACTCTTTGTGATCCTAACCATCTGTCAAACAGAAAAGTCCCTACTCCGAGAATAGCAATTGCAGAAACCAACAATCTGACAATGGGATGATTATATACTGCTTTAATAGTTTCATAGACATGTGAGCCATCATAAGAAAAGACCAAGGTCGTGCCAATAAAACCTGCTAATGTTCCAATGATAAAACCTATAAAAACTACTTTACCATTTAATTGTAGTATGTATGGTCTATTACTATGATGATGAATTGTAGGACCAAGATTTTCCATTAGGGATGACAAAAACTTACTACGAAAAATAAAATATAGTATGGCATTGAAAAAGGAAACAAAAATGAAACCACCCCACCCTTCAGTACACAAGAAATAGCCGGAAATAGTTCCGAAGATAATCCCAAGATATAATGACCCTTTCCTATCTATATCGTTTTTTATCTTCTGAGATTTAATCTTTCGTGACACTTCATCAAAATCTGTTTCACCCGCAAGCAGAGCAGCTGCAGAAACATTACCAAGTCTTTTGACAATGTGCCGTATAAAATAAATAACAATGACAAGTGTCACAGATATACCAATAAGTAAACTCCAACCGCTAACATATAGGTCAATAAACGGTGTTCCTATAGCAGGTAACCACCATGTTTTTAAGCCAAATATCATCAGTTGCGCATAGCCAAGTGCGAGTAGACATCCAAACATACTACCTATGCAAGCGATTGTAATGCCTTCAAGTAGGAAACGTCGTCGAATTTTCTTGAGTTTGTATCCGACTGCATGTAGTATCCCGATTTCACGTGAACGTTGCGAGACTCCAATAGCGAAAATAGAACTGACGAGTGTTGCAGCAGCAATAATTATGAAAAAGCTGAGACTACTAAATAACATTCCAAAATCAGTTGACCCCTTTGAAGACTGCAATCCCTCTTCTTGAAGTGACAAGAATTGGAATCCAATTTCTTCAGGTTTTATTGATTTAAGGAATTCTGATTCGAATAATGTCTGCGTTTCATCAATAGCCTTACCCGGTGCAGCCGCCATCCGAATTGACGTAAGCTCACCAAACCTGTTTTTCCATAGATTTTGTCCAGTACTCAATGGTATAAATGCCTTTGGTGTTGCTTTGTATTCATCCCAATAGACTTCGTCCTTATCACGGACTTGACTATAATCAAAAGGAAATGGAGGATCCCAATCTGAAAGACCTGCGGTGTCATGAATTCCAGGAAATGTCGGTATTATGTTTGTATCAGCGGCAATGCCTTCTATTGGAACGATGCCTTTCAACGTAAATGCAGCACTTCTTGTAATGTACTCTTCTTCTGCATTAACACTGAAATAGGTGATACTGATTTTATCACCTGTCTTAACTCCGAGATCGTCTGCAGTCCATTCATTGAGAAAAATATCATTCTCTTCTATCTGTTCAGGATTATATTGGTCAAATGGTCTATCAATTTTCTTATTTCTAATCGGTAATGCTAATACTGTTGAATATGGGACAATATTGGAGTCATTACCATATTCTAAAGAGGTTATTGCATTTGCCAAGTAGGTAAACGTTGGGATTGTTGGAATGCTATATATAGATGCAACAGTCAATGCTGTTTCAGATAGTTTAGGTTCAAGCAGGTACTGATTGCTCTGCAAATCAAAATGGTTCTCGCCTGATTTGATCTTCAATCCAAGTGTATCAAGTGAAAGAGTCAATGAATCGGAAGAGATCGGTACTGTCTCCGTAGTAAACATTGCGTTTACTTTGTCAGCTTGTCCAAGTACTTTCTGCAGAATTGAGCGTGAAATATAAGCATTAAGTGGTAGACTTTGGTTGGGATGGATACTAAATCTACCAGCATTTTCGGTTGAGATAATATCACTTACAATCACACGTAGACTTTGAATAATATCATCCGCATCACGAGTTCCCAACAGAAATTCTGGATGTATTTCCGCAGCTTTTGGAAAGTTGACGAGTATTGCGTCACCCACCTGAACATTGAGTTCTTTTTGAAGTGCTTCATTGATTACAATATTTGCGAATGGCGGATTTACTTGTTTGTTCAAATTCGGTATAGAGGTTTGATCCCAAAAATTAAAAAAGGGTTCCTCAACACCGTAAATATTGACCTTTGACGCACGTGCATCAGTATTGGCAGCGACAACCGTCCCATTCAAAAGAATGGCTGCTTCCAAATTTTGTTGTTTTATGATTTCTGGTGAAAAAAAATGATCCGCAATAACAGCATGTTGGATTTTACCTAACCGTTCTAATGTGATATTTCGTAAACTACCCCGCATGGAGTCTCCAACTATCAATGCTCCAGCAAGTACCCCTGTTGCAACAGCAGTACATAACGCAACAATGAGATGAACTCTCCAATAGTGTTTTGCTGTCTTCAAAATAGAATGCATAGAAACTTTCCTGTCAGAACGGAGGTGCTTAAGAATTAGTGTGTGAATACTCAGTTTCTATAGTACAGACACCATCAACAAGGCGTAGATTATATTGGAAACGAGAAGCGAGTTCAAGATTGTGCGTGACGACAATCAATATATTGCTTTCTGATTTATGTATCTCAAAGAGTAGATCTGCGATTTTCTTTGAAGTAACGCTGTCTAAATTACCTGTCGGTTCATCGCAGAGCAATATACTGGGTCTGTTGATGAGTGCTCGTGCAATTGCAGCGCGTTGCCGTTCACCGCCAGAGAGTTCACCAGGACGATGTGACATCCTATCAATTAAGCCAACCCGTTTGATGAGTTCTTGTGCTTGCTTTGTAGCATCGGGATCGGGTTTGAACGCAAGTGTGGGAATGAGAACATTTTCCAGAACAGAGTATTGTGGTAACAGATGATGATCTTGGAATACAAAACCTATTACACTGTTGCGATATTGAGCCACTTCAGGTTCAGAAAGATTGAAGGGATTCGTACCATTTATTTCAACATGTCCTTTTGTAGGTTTTTCTAATGTGCCTATGATGTGTAATAGTGTGCTTTTGCCAGAACCAGACGGACCGGTGATTGCAATGGATTCACCAGAACGAAAACCAAATGTTACATTACCTAAAACTTCCACATCCCCAAAATCTTTTGATAGATTTGAAACTGTTAGTTGATGTGCCTTTTTATCATCTTCATTCATAGTTGTTTAATTACCATTCCTATAATTATGTTGAAACAATCCATAAGAAGTTTATCCTATAAAAACTGTAATGTCAAGTCCTTCAACATACCTGGGTGTGTAAAGTTTTTGGCATGAACATCATGCTGCTTTTGTGTTTGGATACCAATATCTGTCCCAAGCCTTATTCTTTGACAAACATCTCCACTTTAGCACAGCATTGATGCCCGGTCTCTCCCATCTCATAGCTGCTTGTTTACACCTTTCTCCGACAACATGTTTACACGCACTTTCAATCACACCACTTCCAATCATATACCCTTTTTCTCTAAACGCTTTATACTGCATGCGGTTTGCATGTTTTTCAAAATATCTCGCTTCTCTTTCTAACACCTCTGACACTTCAGGGTGCTGTGTGGCTAAGGCACGAATGTTTGAGGCAACTGCTATGATATTGCCATGATAAAGAAGTGGCTCCGTTTCTTTTATCCAAGTGTCAATAGCTTCTGTCTCCGTCTCACCAAAGGCAACTTTAGCAACATTATAGAGATGAGATGTGGCGTGCATGTGATCCACAATCTGAACGGCATTCGGAAAGTATTCTTTACAAAGGTTCCAAATCCACGCAGCACCATCTCCGATAAATACAATCACTTGTGTATTTATATCTTTTTGATAGATGCCACTTTTTAGTGCTAACGCATACAACTTCTTACCAAAAGCGGCGGCATTTTGACGACCCGCAACATACCGAATACTTTCTGTTCGCACACTCGGGGTCCCACCCGAAACAGGTTGTGGATAATCTCTGTAAATACACCCCACTTTCACCTCTTTCCACCCATCCGGAGAGTTCGTGTGGCACCCATCGCAACTCACATACCAACGCTGATTTTCCTTAAGTTCTTGAGCCTCTACTTGTTCACATACATCCAAATCTTCTGCCCACTTACACACATTTTGATGAAGTCTCGTGTGACTCACTTCTATACCTTGATGAGACAACTCCTCTGATGCTTCCCTATAGTCAAGCCGCGCAGACAAACGACACATCGCTTCAGCGACACGATGCGTGTATTGATCCGATAACTTCTGTTTGACTTCCCACGGGGCATGCCTATGTCCGTGTTCACAACAATACACCCAACGCCTTATACTTATTTTGCCACAAAGAGTTGTTAGATGTTTCGCACGCTTGCGTAATGGACGACAAGGTGCTTTACACTCTGGACATTCAACAGGTTCACTCTCTTTCTTACCTGCCTTTTTAGAGACACACATTTCTAAAAACTTTTGTTCAAGAGAACGAAATGCTTCAAAAACACGAACTTCAACATCATCTAAAGATAAACTCTCGTCAACATTGATGTCTCCATAGAGATCGTTTACTTCTTTGACAATCTTTCTAAAATCATCTTCGCAATCGTTGCTTTCATGAACACTTAATGATATACTTGACATTGGTATCCTCTCCTAAAATTGTGATTTATTTATTAGGTTAGGATACCATGTGTATACATTCTGAGCAAGAACTCCATTCAAGGCAATTTCATGCCAAAAACTTTACACACCCAACATACCTCAATCAAAATAATCCATTGACGAATTAAATTAGTTATGATAAGGTGTTGATATATTATTCAAGGAGGAATGCCGTTATCTCTAAATGAATATTCTTTATCTCAAGTATTAGAGAGTGTTGGCACAGATAGAAATATGAAAGTAGCAGCAATGTTTGGTGATGGAAAAGGTGGCGTAGTAGATAAGCCTGATCCGAAAGCAGGGGGAGATGTTGTCGTAGTCAAAATCCGTGCTGTTCCGATGTGCACTGAATACAAAGGTTTCAAAGGTGGTGGGACAGGTGAACATTTTGGACACGAAGCAGCAGGAGAAGTCGTTGAAGTCGCGCAACCTGGTCGTGTGAAAGTAGGAGATCGCGTCGTCGTTCAACCACAAAATTCATGTGGTAAGTGTAACATGTGCGTAATTGGGGAACATATACATTGCACAGGTGGACGTAACATTCGAGAAATGGTTGGTTCAGATGTAGCAGGAGCGACCTATGCTCAGTATATGCATAAGATGGAGGATCTGCTTTTCCCAATTCCTGATGACATGAGTTTTGCTCACGGTGGTATGGCGTGTTGCGGACTTGGACCAACATTCGGGGCAATGGAACAGATGGAAGTAGATGCGTTGGACACTGTGATGGTAACAGGATTAGGACCTGTGGGTCTTGGTGGTATCATCAATGCAAGTTATCGTGGTGCACGTGTGTTCGGTGTGGAAAGTCATCCCTATCGCGCAGAACTCGCTAAGAAATTAGGGGCTGAAGTAGTTCTAAATCCGAATGATGAAGATATACTTGATCAAATCCGTGAGTTGACAGGTGGGAACGGGATTGACAAGGCTGTTGATTGCTCAGGTGCATCTGCAGCACATCGTTTGATGGTGGATGCAGCACGAAGAAAAGGACAGGTCACCTTCGTAGGTGAAGGTGGAGAATTTCCACTTGCAGCAAGCCGGGATATGATTCGTAAAGGTCTTGTCCTACGGGGAAATTGGCACTATAACCTTGGATTTTTTCCGAAACTGATGAAAGTGATCAAGGAATCTAAAGATAAAATAGATACATACATCACCCACACATTTCCAATGACTGAAGTTCAAAAGGCTTGGGAATTACAGGCGACCGGTGAATGTGGTAAGGTTATTTTGGAACCTTGGGAATAGTACACACTTCAGAATTTGCAGGCGCGGTAGAGAACCGCGCCTGCAAATAACAAACAGAGTCAAACGGAAACAATTAGACAATGGCGCCGCCACTGCATTAGCATCCGCAGCCTCAGCCACCTGATCGTTTCACAGGTTCTCGGATTTCGGGTTCAGATGGGGCAACCGTGCTATCCAGATCTCCGAAGCATAATACATAACCTCCCTCTCCGAGCCACGAACCCAGCGTTATATGAAAATCATCAATTTCGTCGTGTGGCAAAAAATCTGCGCGTTTTGTATGGTCATGTCGTGCAAAGAAATAGTGACGGACCCCACGCCAATGCAGTTCACCATTCATTGAGATACGATAAGATGTATTTGGTATCGGATCCATATCTTCTGGATTGACATATTCAAGCGGGATTTTGAGTGCCTCTATGAAGTCCTCTAATGAGCCGCCTGCTTCTTGGTAGGCGACAATGTCATTCCAATCTGCAAGCCGAACTCCGATACTCAACTTTTCCTTACATGCAGTCTTTAGATCGCCTCTTTCACTCAGATTGTGCGTAAATACATGGAATTTCTGGTAACTGGCTACATGTGTGAGTTTAGGTTCCGTGGTATCTGGTTCAATCTTAGGAACAGACCGTTTCTCCGTTTCATTCTGAATAATCACCTTTGGTTCAGGTGGTGAACTTGAACTCTCTGGGTTACCATAGCAAAGTGCATATCCTCCTGCTCCGAACCATGAACCGAGTGTCAGATGATAATCATCAAGGTTACTATGTGGTAGAAAATCTGCGCGTTTCTTGTTATCATGTCGCGCAAAGAAATAGTGTCGATTCCCACGCCAATGCAGTTCACCATTCAATGAAATACGATAGGATGTATTTGGTATCGGATCCATATCTTCAGGATTGACATATTCAAGCGGGATTTTGAGTGCCTCTATGAAGTCCTCTAATGAGCCGCCTGCTTCTTGGTAGGCGACAATGTCGTTCCAATCTGCAAGCCGAACACCTTCTCCCAATTGCTTCTTACACTCAGCCTTTAGATCGCCTGTTTCGTCCAGATCATGCTTAATGACATGGAATTCTTTGTAACTTGCTGCGATTTGTCTTTTCATGATTGAAACTCCTTATTATGTTTGATGTGGTGTTTAGAATCCTACTATGGTAAGGGTATGTAAAGTTCTTGGCATAATATCCCAGTAACCATTGTAGTGCGAAATCAAGTAATCAACGGTATGAACGCCTGTGCGTTCACCAGGTATGAATGCTCATACGGCATGCCCCTGGTCTCCGTGCCCCGCCATCTTTCCTTCCATCAATTGCGGGGCACGGAGACCCCGCGCTACAATGGATGGTAGGAAGTTAGTGCTTAGAACTTTACACATCCCTATGGTAATAAGATAAATTTGGCAAAATTTACATAGATTCACCTATACACATTTCTGGATGCACTTTTTCAGCACATACCAACACTGTCATATTATAGTGAACAAACACCAGTTCGGTTAGGAAACCGAACTATAGGCGTCAATTTAGCAACCCCAACCCGCTGTAGGCGCGCTTTCTAAGCGCGCTGGCCATATCTGTGATAAGAGGCAAAGAGACAAAGTATATCACGCACCATAGGTGTCAATTTACCCTCCTTCCCGTGCCAGTAGGTTAGGTTTCCTAACCGAACCGGCTTTGTGTCAAATATGTTCTTAAAGGTTCTCCTGTAGGATCCAGTGCGGTTAGGAAACCGCACCTACCGGACTGGGGAAACGCCTAATTAACACTAAATTGACGCCTATGGTTCGGTTAGGAAACCGAACCTACCGTAGTGTGGTTATAATTATAGTTTTTACTATAACAACAAGAATATCAGACATATATCAAACGTGAATGGATTATTGTATACGGAAGGAAAATAGTCGCGTATGGTATAATTTAAAACGGAATTGTAAAGGCTGTTTCGCGTTTGCCAACTGGGCAGATTTCCATTTTACCTGATGGTGAATACAATTCTCTGTCAAAGGAATACAATCATCATGCGAAAAGCCATGTTGAACTTGTCCATCAGCTGTCAACACTTCAACACTAATCTGACCAGCACTTGCATCAGCATTGATTTCAAGTGTGCCGTTGGGGATTCTTAGGGGAACAGTCTCAACAATACCTTCCACCGCATCAAGAGATACGAACCCATCTAATCTCCATTTAGCCAGTCCAATTGCCTTGTGTCTATCCTTCATTTCAGCACCGTGTGTATGCTCTGTGCCAGTATAATACCAATGGATTTCATCATCTTTGATGATGGGTTGGGTAGCAGTTCCCATTATCATACCGGTGTCATAAGTACCAGGTTCGCCTCTTGGAATAATAGGTGTCCGATCAGAATCTATGTAATCCCAGTTGAATCCATCTCTACTATAGACAAGTTGTGCATCAATCGGTCCATCAACAGGTATCTCATGCTCCGCTGCACCCGGTCCTGTTACATACAACACACCAGCAATTCCTATGTATATGTTGTGATAAAGGAAGCCAGACATATTGTGGATTTCAGCGCGATCTGCACCATATCTTTCTATTCCAATGTCATCATCCTGTTCAGTTGCCCTAAACATCGGTTCAAGTGGTTTCCAAGGTCCTTCTAACGTAGGACTTTCTGTGTATTCAATCATGCGTCGTGCATCTTTATCCTTATCACGTGTAAGCGCATAGGCACGAAACAGTGATGTTTTATTATCATAGATTACATTGAAACATCCTTCATTGTTTCGTTGTACAACGGGTTCAAGATAATCAGAGTCATCCCATCGTAATCCATCAGGAGATGTGAGAAAGAACACATTACGGTAACGTCTACAGAACCCGATCATTTTGTACCTTTTCTGTGAATCCGATTCGTCGTCATCACGGAATACACATGCCCCGTGCAGGTCCCATACGATGTTATTATTTGGATTCCCATTGAATTCAAAGATACCCAGATTCGGTTTTGTCCATGTTAGTCCATCATCACTATCTGCATAGCATGTGAGGTCTCCACGATCATTCTCAACAAACTTGCGTCCATATTTATCTTGCTTTTTACCTCTATATGTAGATGGATTTCTATCAGGCCGAGGAACATAGAGTCCTGGAATCTCGTTTGCTTTGAATCGCCAATGGGGTCCCATACGACACATATACCACATACGGTATTTACCATAAGCAGCATCATACATCGTGGTACCATAGAGATGCACACGCCTAGATTGATCTGGTCCACCGTGTTCCCAATGATTGTTGGGGTCAGGTTCAAGAACCGGAACTTCATGCTTCACACATGGATGAAGAACTGGTTTCACGCCCTGTTTAAAAGCGATCAATTCATCGTCAATAAAAAGGTGTGTTCCAGAGTTCAGTATATGAACGTTATGCATATTTAGTATATCTCTATAAATAATAGGAGTGTATTTGACGTGACTGAAAGAATATTTGGCAAATTACTGCTTAGAGTTGGGTGTGTAAAGTTTTTGTCACCTTAGGCATCAATTCAAGTGAAAAACCTGTAACCTGTTGTAGGGCGGGGTCTCTGTGCCCCGCCATGCCTTGTCCTGTAGGGCAACGGGCGGGCACAGAGACCCGCCCCTACAATGGTTGGTGAGAAGTTAGTGACAAAAACTTTACACACCCCTTAGAGTTAGTATTTATTTTTTCACACTTTCTGTGTCTTTGTAATGAACAAAACTATAGTTTGTCAACTACATCAATTCTCACCCAAGTGTTCAAAAAAAGTTTCAGGTTTCAAAATCTGCACACCTAATTCTACTGCCTTATCATACTTTGAACCCGCCCCTTCTCCTGCGATGAGATAATCTGTCTTACCCGTAACACTGGATGTTACTTTCCCGCCGCGTGTCTTAATCTGTGTTGATGCCTCTGTTCGCGTCATATCGGTTAGGCTGCCCGTGACAACAAAAGTTTTTCCGCTGAAAAAAGTATCTTCTAAAATTTTCGGTGCTCTTATAACTTCTTCCGTAAAACATTTCAAACCTGCCGATTTTAATTTCTCAATCAAAGGACGGTTTTGTGCAAAGAAGGTAGAAACACTCTCAGCAATCTGAGGACCGATACCTGGAATTGTCTCAATTGCGACAGCATCAGCTCGACTCAAACCTTCTATAGACAAAAAGTGATCAATCAGGAGTTCTGCTACGGTGTCACCGACATGGAAGATGCTCAATCCGACTAACACCTTTGCGGCGGGTGCATCTTTACTATGCTCAATATGATGCATAAGATTTCCTGTCAACCCTGGTCCCATCCGATCTAATTTACCCACTTCATCAGCCTTTAATGTATAGAGATCTGCCACATCTTGAACGAGACCATTGTCAACTAATTGGTTGACAGTTGCAGGACCGAGACCTTCAATTTCAAGAGCGTTCCGTGATGCGAAATGTGCAATCCGCCGTTTTAATTGTGCTGAACACCCAGCATTCACACATCGCACGGCTACCTCAGTCTCGGAACGTTGAACCTGAGTGCTACAAGCAGGACATATATCTGGAAATTTAAAGGCGACTTCGTCTCCCTTTCGTTTTTCTTTCAATACATCAATGACTTTTGGAATGACATCTCCTGCGCGTTCCAGAATAATCGTGTCTCCGATGCGAAAATCCTTATTGTGTATTTCTTGTTCGTTATGCAGTGTGGCATGAGTAATCGTCGCACCTGCAAGTTTTACAGGCACCAAAATTGCGACAGGTGTCAATACACCTGTACGGCCAACTTGCACTTCAATCTTTTCAATGATTGTAGTAGTCTGATGTGCAGGAAACTTATAGGATGTTGCCCAACGTGGACTTTTCGCAGTGGCACCCAGTTCATTCTGTTGTGCCATGTCATTCACTTTGACGACAATACCGTCTACCTCATAAGGTATTTCCTCGCGTTTAGACACCCATAACGTGTAATATGTCACAACATCTTCAAGTGAGTTTTGGAGTTCGGTATGTGGATTACATTTGAAACCGAAACTTCGTAACTTCTCAAGTGCTTCAGTATGTGTTGCGACTTCAAGCCCTTCCACATAATTGAGTGAATAAATAAAAATGTCTAATGGACGTTTTGCCGTGACATTGGAATTTTGTGTTCGGACGGAACCGGCGGCGGCATTTCGTGGATTAGCAAATGGAGATTCACCTTCTTCTTCCCGTTGCACGTTGATATCGTCAAGTCGGTGTTTAGGAATAAATACCTCACCGCGTACTTCTAATACAGGTGGTACAGGATGGTCTTCTGTTGATGTGAGACGTAATGGAATGGCGCGAATAGTTCGTAAATTGCCTGTAACATCCTCGCCGAATTCACCATCACCTCGTGTCAGACCACGAACAAATGTGCCATTTTCATAGAGCAGTGAAACACCTAATCCGTCTATCTTTAACTCAGTAACATATTCAACAGGCACTTCTTCCAACAATTTCCTGACGCGCGTATCAAAATCCATCAACTCGTCTCTACCAAAAGTGTTATCAAGACTTAGCATTGGACTTTTGTGCGGTATACGCGATCCTAAAGCAACACCGCCGCCCACGCGCTGTGTCGGAGAATCGGAAGGAATATCATCTGGCGTTGCTTTTTCAAGTTCCTCAAGTTGACGCATCAATGCATCAAAATCAGCATCAGAAATTTCGGGTTGGTCATCAATATAGTATTTACGCTCATAGTAGCGTATCTGTTCTCTAAGTGTCTTGATATCGGTATTCATTTCTTGTGATTGTCTCTGCTTTAATTTGGATTATTTATGCCATATAAAACGTGTGATCTTACATAAGATTACATAAAAAAGGCGGAGTAAACTCCGCCACAGATATTTCACTAAGATATTTGAAACGATTCGAACCGATCGTTATGAAGTTATTTTTTTCACAAGGTGTGAGTAGATAGGTCGTTTGCCAAAGTTAAACGTCTTTGACGGGTAAATGTTCGGGGACGGGTATATCCTTCACCCGTTGGTCCGGCGATTGTCATTGCTAAAAAGCCTTCACCTTCCAATCCACAACACGCATAAGACGGAGCGTTGACAACGACTACGGAGCAATTCATTGCCTTGTTGAATTGTGTAATGCGTTTTGTGTTGTTCGTATGGAGCATGGCGGTGTGTCCTCTGCCGCCATCTGCTGCAAGTGCACCTTTTAATGCCTCGTCAAAATCACGCACGCGAACCACAGGCAATATAGGCATTAGATATTCGTTGATAACAAAATTGTGGTCTGCTGGAACTTCCACTACGATCGCGACCGTTTGTGCCGGTGGTGTGATACCTGCTGCTTCAAGGATAGTATTCGCATCTTTACCGATATATTCTTTATTGGATTCTCCATTCTCTGTGACAACAGCTTCAAGTGCTTCGCGTTGACTTGCATTAAGCAGATGTCCACCATTCTGCGTTAGTTGTTGTATTGTATCATTTGCAACAGATTCAACGACAAAGAGTGCTTTTTCTCCAATACAGAGTAGGTTATTGTCAAAACTTGTCCCTGCGATTACGTGTCTGGCAGCATTTGGAATATCAGCGGTTTCGTCAATAATAGCGGGTGGATTACCGGGGCCAGCTGCGATTGCTTTCTTACCACTTGTCAGTGCAGCTTTGACAACACTTGCACCACCCGTGGCAACAACCATCGCTATATCAGGATGATCCATAATTTGTTTTGCTGTCCGTAGCGTAGCATTCGCAACAGATGTTAGTAGATTCGCAGGACCACCTGCCTTCACTATCGCATCATTAATCACATGCATCGTCTCCTCAGTGCAATCGCTCGCGTTGGGATGCGGACTGAATAGGACTGCGTTCCCCGCAGAAATCATGATAATTGCATGATTAATTACTGTGGATGTGGGATTTGTGGTGGGAGTAATTGAATTGATAACACCGAACGGGACATATTCAATTAATAACGTGCCATCATCTCCGGACATAGACTCCGATATTAGGTCTTCCATACCAGGTGACAGGTTGACAGCACCTTCATTTTTCATTATTTTATGTTCTGGGTTACCCATTTTCGTCTCTTGAACTGCAGTTCTGCGAGTCGTTTTGCATTTTCAAGAGAGACTTGTTTAATTGCTTCTATAATCTCACGTCTTTTGGCAAACCCAAGTTTGATGAGTGCTGCTTGTGCTGTTTTCGCTGCGCTGATTGCCTCCTCCACAGATGCGAAAACACCTGACCGAGAAGAACTTGTCCCAGACGTTACAGGAGGTGCGGTAACCTTTCCATCTTGCTGTAGTGTCGTTAGGACTTGTGAAACAATTTGTTCAATCTGTTTCTCATCAATTTGTGCCATTCATACCTCCAATATCTCAAGTATGGACATAACCGATGTAAATCAATGATAACACGGTTGCGTGTTTAGAAATCCAAGCATCGCTGAGGTTTCTATATTGATGTGATGATTTCTATGTATTGGTGGGGATAATTTGGTGTAATAATAGAAAAATCAGACGTGTCTGTTTTCCTTTAATTAGATTAATTCCACATTCCCAACGGACGCGATGTCTAATATCGCGTCATGTCCAATACAAACAATGGATTTACGCATCCGAATCGGCATCGGCAGCTTTACCACCGAGAATAGTTTCCACATCCGAATGTGGACGAGGAATGACGTGTACGGATACGAGTTCACCAACTGCTTTTGCAGCTTCTGCACCAGCATCTGTCGCAGCTTGCACTGCACCCACATCGCCACGCACCATGACGGTTACAAAACCACCGCCTACCTGTTCTTTCCCAATCAATTTGACGTTTGCGGCTTTGACCATCGTGTCGGCAGCTTCAACTGCACCGACCAATCCACGTGTTTCAACCATTCCTAATGCTTCATTGCTCATATTTTTAGCTCCTTATCTGTCTCAAAAGTAGAATACAGGATACTGCTGATGATTTACCTTAATGGTGTAAGCAGTACCTCATAATATATAAAATGTGCATGTTAATATGATACTATAAATGCGTATTTTCTGCAAATGAAATTTTGGGAGAGTGTAGTAAATTGAGAGTTTTAATTAGTTCATCCGAATTCTACTAATAGGAAAATATAAGATAAAATACAAGTGTATTTACTTCAATGTTGTCTTTGAATTAGAACGTCCAATCTTCTTTCCTAAACAACCCTATAAGGTCAATGCATTCAATTCCTAAATTATCACAGACATTTGGAATTTTCGGTTTGTCCGGGTTACGACTCTTCTTTTCCTGTGTCACTACAATACCATTAGGTAAATCTTGTGCCAAAGCAATCACCCACGGATCACCTCCCGATTCACCCGTAACTGGATTCACCAACAATGGAGTTAAGGTTTGTACTTTATTTTGATCAACTTGATCGATTGTTACTCGTAGATAGGATTATAATTGTTTTTCTTCACACCATTCTTTGATTTCTTCATCTTTCACTTCGTTGTCAAAGACAAGTTTAAACATCTTTAATCGTTCGTCTTTTATGAGTGCTTCCAGTTTCTCCCACAAAGTTGGAAATCTATCAAACGGACAACTATGATACGCTTCAATTAGTGAACTTGCATCAATACTATATACTGTTTGATCATGATTAAACAGTGAATTCATGTGGAAATTTCACTCTGAATTTGAAAAAGATGTTTTGTTGAACAACTATAAAAAGCAGCGGATAAGTCAGCGAGTGTAATTTTATTCTCATGATAAGCACTAAAAGCAGAACGAGCATAAAATTCACCAGAAGTATTCAGAAGTCGCCGATGGTAAGGAGCTCCACCAACAGTGTCATTTTGAGCATCCGTATATTTCCGGAGCAGCATTTTTCTGTAATCGTAATACTTCTGTTGGGTAATTTTTTTCAGTATAAGCAATCTGCGCATTATTACTTCAGAACTCACTTGGAAATGTTTTGAGATTATTGGTATGTCCTCTTTAAGTGTATTCATGTCAATTTTCTGAAGTAATTCTTTTTCGGGGACTAACACTTCACCAGCAACCATGTTACAAAAGACTTCCGTGTCATTTAGTGTCGGCTCCCTTATATCACTATATCCTGTATTCTGTATAACGCTTTTTCCTAAAGCTATGTGCACTAACTGGTTCACTCTTTAAGTCTTTGCGATATTTCTTCAATTGAAGTTCCATAGGGTTCTAACTTGTATCTTGGTTGCTCTTGTGGGTCTTTCTTCCAAAGGTAAGGGTGTTTATGGGCATTCCACCAACACACCGCGCTCTCAATGGATTCGGTTAGCTCATCTTGTGTCTCAAACTTTCTCCCTTTCAATGCCAGTGATCTGAGTTGTTTCCACCAAGGTTCTATCAGGTTTAACCAACACGCATATTTCGGAATAAACTGAACACCTACATTCGGCCACGCCAATAATGCGGTTTTTACATCACGACTATGGTGAGTAGAAAGATTGTCTTCAATCAAAAGCCACTTGTCTGATGGAAACTTCTCTATGATTTTCTCAAGCAATGCTATATGACTTGCACTATCCCTACTCTCTGAAATCACTATTTCCGCTTGACCCGTCGCAGGTTCAAACGCACCATGAACCCATACTTTGCCACGACGACCATAGTCCGGTTCAAAGGTCGCACGCCCCACACCGCGTTGCCAAACTTCACCCGGATATGTTTTAGCACCTATCGGTCCCATCTCATCAATACAGATAACACGCGTCTTGGGCGGCGGGGAACGATATGCTGCTATAACAGCCCCCTTTTTTCTACAAACTCTTTGTCTTGCTTTTCCGCTTCACGAAACCAACTTTGTTGACGCTTCCAACGCAGTCCCTCTTCTTTAAGCCACTCCCAGATCGTTGAATCAGAAAGATATATACCTGTCCGTTCTCTAAACGCCGTTTGCAATCGTATCAATGTCCACAACTCAAACGGATAACCGAGACTACGCGGTTTTTGCAGCACTAAATTTATGAGTTGCCCTCGCACCTCTGTTGAATGCACACGCGGTTTCCCACTTTTCGGCTTATCTGTGAGCCCTAGGATACCCGCTTCATTGAACCTTTTGACCCAACAGGCACCAGAGTTATCCGACTTGAAACCCGCTTTTTTTCCTGCTTGAGTAGCTGTCAGTGTTTTGTCATCAAGCATACTAACAATCAATTTCGCACGCTGCACCGTCCGAAACGGATGCGTGCGTGAACTCGCAAGTCTCCTCAATTCAGCGTTTTCTTCTTCATTGACCTCACGAATGTGATGTATTCGTTTTCCCATCTCAATTCTCCTCTCCATTTTTTGAATTTAATAGATAAAAGAATTATACCATAATATCTTGGCGAGTCAACCACTAACTCATGGATAATCGTAAATATACGACCGTAGGGACTATCTTTCGGGTTCACAACGATTACTGGAAACGGTTTCTGAGCTATGCAAAATCCACGTGCTGTCTGTAGTTCAACAGATATATGCGTGTTAACAGAAGTGTGACAAACCAAGATTCCTTTTGCTTCAAAGGTCTGCTTCCAAAACTTCAATGCTTTATACGGATTAGTAGTTTTCGGTAGTTTTTCTCTGTTGAATTCAAGAAATTGTGTTATTTTTTCTGCTGCACTCCCATGTGAGTCGTCTGAACTGATTTTAACAGACACCTTTGGTGGTGTCTTCTCTAATAACTCATAAATACCAATTAACCTCTCTCGTCTTTCATACGCCTCAACGATATTGGCATTTAGTTTGTAAGCCTGTTCTGGATCAGGTTTCTTAGATTTGGGTAATAACCGGTAATCCGTTAGAGTATTAAAACCTTTTGGGAGAGTTGGTAGGTAGAAGATTGAAATATGTGTTTTATAGAGTTTTGCTATTTTCTTTAGTTGCGCAAAGGTGGGTTTGTCTATATCGTTCTCCCAAGCCTTCAATTTTTCTGGTTTTACATCTAATTTTTCTGCGGCATAATCAATCGTTACATTGATACGTTTTTCACGCGCCCACTTGAGGATTTTATGATTTATGAGTGCTTTTACAGATTTAGCCATTGTATGCATTCCAATAAGTGAATTTGACGGTTCACTGTGTTACGCTGAAATCTAAAAACAAATAGTAAAGAAGTAGTTAACTTAAACTGTTTCTGACGAATAAAAGTATAACACGAAAGGAAGGAATTGTCAAATGATACAGATTGTTTAGTTCGTTTGAAACCACTTGAAATTATAACATGATATGTAGTATACTTTCTACAATCAGTCAGGGATGAATGGCTCCATGCCACGTGATTGTCGGGCTGCGGTTCGCACAATCCTATATCCCTGACTTTCATTTGTACCTTATCAATACCAATCCACCAAATCTTGAACTCAATATATATTCTGTTCCGCAACCAATTTCACTTGATATTTCCCCAAAATATGTTATCATAGCAAAAACCAACAAAGAACAGGAACGATATGATACAACAATTTGAAATAACTTTACCAGCATACCCGCGCGGTTTCCATCTCATCACTGATGAGATCGTAAATTCGCTTGAGGATCTAGCAGAAACAGGTATTCTGCATCTCTTTATCAAGCACACCTCAGCAGGTATAACTATCAATGAAAATGATGATCCGACGGTGCGAGAAGATTTTGCAAATAGCTTTGACCGTCTCGTGAAGGAACGTGAACCTTTCTATAAGCACACGATAGAAGGGGATGACGATATGCCTGCGCATATCAAAGCGTCGCTTGTCGGTTTTGCTGTGTCCATCCCAATTACGAACCACAACCTCAATTTAGGGATATGGCAAGGAATCTATCTATGCGAATTTCGCAATCGGGGTGGCAAACGAAACCTAACAGCGACGCTATATTCTTAGAAATGAATAGTGCGGTTAGGAAACCGCACCATAGGCGTCAATTTAAGGATAACCGCTTTTGTTGGAGGGGTTTGTAACCCCGATTTTTTGAGCAAGAACCTGAAAATCGGGGTTACAAACCCCTCCAACAATGGAAAAGCCACATAATCGTGGTTAGAAACCACTCCAACAATGGAAACGGGGTTGGGTAATCGCTAAATTGACGCCTATGGTGCGGTTAGGAAACCGCACCATAGGCGTCAATTTAAGGATGCACCAAGTCCGATAAGTGTCAACTTTTAATCAGAGAAAGTATAAATTATGAAATAAAACTTCTGTAAGAATGAAAACACCTCATATATAATGTAGATATAGAGTTATTATTGTCTACAAAGAGGTGTTTCCAATGAATACATTATCACAAGTTCCCATAGAAATGCAATATATTCTTACAACTATAGCCAATGATGCAGCTCTCAATACAGGTTTTGTCAAAAGAAGTTGTAAACTCAACGGTAGTCGTTTTGCTCAAATCCTTGTTTTTACTTTTTTACAAAACCCAGATGCCACCTATACACAACTTGCTCAAACCGCTGGTGTGCTCGGAACTTCAGTCTCACGACAAGCCATTGAACAGCGATTTACACCCGAAGCAGCAGAGACCCTTAGAGCTGTCCTTGATGCTGCTGCAGCCACGGTTATTTCTGCCGACCCGCAAACGCTTCCGCTCCTTGAAAAGTTCACTGGTGTCTATTTACAAGATAGTTCTTGGATTACACTCCCTGATACGCTCCACGACACTTGGGAAGGTGGAAAGAAAAAGAACAAACCGAACACAGCTTCCGTGAAACTCCACCTGCGTTTTGATATTGCCACAGGCACTTTTGAACACTTTCAACTGACCGATGGCATCACCGCTGATAGTGCTATTGAAAAGCAGATTGACATGCTACCCTCCGGCAGTTTACGCCTTGCAGACCTCGGCTATTATTCGCTTGATACCTTCAAAAGACTTTCCGATGCAAACGCCTTTTGGATATCACGCTACAAAGTAAAGTGTTTTCTCTATGATGAAACAGGTGAACCTTTTTGCTTGCTAAAATGGCTCAAGAAGGGTTCTGATACCTTCAAAGACAAACAAATCTTTATAGGCAAAAGCAAGCGTCTCAAAGCACGATTAGTTGTTCAAAGACTTTCAGAAACAGAAACCCAAGAGCGCATGAAGGATATAAAACATCGTGCGAAGCGGAAGTATACGAAACCTTCACCAGAACGACTTCAGTTCGCAAGGTGGAATATCTACATTACTAACGTCGGAGTAGACCAACTGACTGCTGAGCAGATTTGTGCTGTCGCACGCACTCGATGGCAGATTGAGTTGATGTATAAGTGCTTCAAAAGCATTGGAAAAGTTGATACCTCCCGTAGCGACAAGCCATATCGTATCTTATGTGAGTTGTATGCGAAACTCATCGTTGCGATTATTCGGCATTGGATCATGTTAGTGGTCGGTTGGCGATGCCTAAAACATAGTCTATCAAAGACAGCAGAACTTATTAGCACATACGCACGCATACTCGCAATAGGTTTTCGCAAGTCTATAATGTCTTTCCGGCAAACTTTTGATGAAATAAAACAAGCATTCCAAAACGGGTGCTACATTGAGAGGCGTGCTAATAGAGACACCACATTGGAATATCTTGAAAATGCAGCAAGAAATCCTTAAATTGACGCCCATGGTGCGGTTAGGAAACCGCACCTACCGTGTGATGCTTTGTTGAGTTAATTGTTGTTATACCCACGACGATTTGAGTTCATGCACCTTCAATGATGTAAGTGTAGCAGCACCACCCTCAGCGTAAATCCCGATATCGGCGTTTTCCAAATTAGGCACGAAATAGGATGTCATTGAGAGTGCCCCTGCATTACCGAATGCCTCAATAGATATGCGATCAACTAAAATCTGCAGTTGTATTTTTCCATCTTCTGGTGTAAGTGGTCCGCTCCTTTCAAGGAACGTCAACTGATTCTCAGTGACATCATATCGGACATCTTGACCACGAATGTTGAAACCAACTGCTGTCGCATCATTCAATTCAATCTCTGCTCGGATGTCAAAAAGCTCACCTGTTAAACCATCAAGTAAGTTCTCATCAGGATTAATCGTTACATTGCTCCATGCGTGGGAATAGTCATGGATATTTTCTATTTCTGCAACCGGTTCACGATAGAGACGAATACCATCTGCCGTAGTCCGAAGTGTTAGTACACAAGGGAAACTCATCTGTTGATTGAAAGGCATATCTGGTGGGTTGCTACCATTCATCCATGCAATTTGTATACGGCGACCGTCTGAGTCAGGAATGTCGCTCCATGTCTGCGCGGCATAGAAGTTTGCTCCGTAGTCTGCGCGTTGCGATTCACCATCTTGGATGAAGTTTGTCCCATCAAAATCACCAACATAGTATTTGCCACCAGCACCCCAAAACACCCATTTGGTATTGTCAGGATCACCACCATCCACAGGAAGTTCAAAGAGATCTGGACATTCACCATCTGGTATCTTGATGTCAGAGAGACGTTCCCATTCCGTTAGATTGGTAGAACCGAAAAAGGTAAAGTCATTTCCATCAAGGAAAAGTGTCATCACCCATTTCTGTGTGGGTTCGTGCCAAATTACCTTCGGGTCACGGTTGCTCCCAACAATATGTTCAATGACCGGGTTACCTTCATATTTCGTCCAACTTCGTCCACGGTCATTACTATAAGCGATGCTTTGTGTAAACGGCACTTTTTCTGGTGCGTGGCTGCCAGCAGAAGTATAAAATACCACGAGAACTGCCTCGTCTCCTGTCTGGAAGCCTGCGGTATTGTTATAATCCACCACCCCGGAACCCGAGAAAATCGTACCAAGTTCATCGGGATGGATAGCGTGTGGCAGTTGTTTCCAGTGCACCAAATCGGGACTAACGGCATGTCCCCATGTCATGTTACCCCAGTTGATGCCAGTGGGATTGTGCTGAAAGAAAAGGTGATACTCACCTTTGTAATAAATTAATCCGTTGGGATCGTTAGTCCAGTTCGTTTTTGGTGTGAAGTGAAATTGTGGACGATATGTTTCCTTGTAAGCAGTTTGGATCATAATCAGTTCCTCTCGTTTTAATGATTGTCATGATAAAGGTTGGTTTCCTATATGCCTGATGTAAAGTATACTATTAAAAATCTTCTATTTTGTCAAGTATAACCTCATAAGCGGGTGTGTAAAGTTTTTGTCACCGTAGACATCAATTTAAGTGATGAACCTGTAACCTATTGTAGGGTGGTGTCTCTGTGCCCCGCCATTCCTTGTACTGTAAGGCACGGACGGACACAGACACTCGCCCCTACAATTCATGGTGAGAAGTTAGTGACACGGAGATATAAACTTCTGTGTCTTTAGTCCCGTAGGGACGGAATGTTTATAGAAACCAGCCGCCTCTAGTTCTTTAGTCCCGTATGAAGATTAAGAAATAAATTGGGTAATTTGAGATCAAAGTCCAGCGCGCTTACAAAGCGCCAAATCAACGGTATGAATGCCTTTTGGCATTCCCCGCCTACGGGTTTGACAATCGCGCTTACAAAGCGCTCCTACTACCAGTTTTGGCGTGATTATAATTACCCGTTTAATAAATCAATCTTCATTAGGGACGATATGTTTGTCTTTATATGCCGTTCCTACGGAACTCAAGAGTGGTGGACCACAATTTTTTCTATAAACATACCGTCCCTACGGGACTAAAGATGAATACATTTATTCAAGATTTGAAAGTTGACATCTATGGGTGAAACTTAGAAGGACAAGTCTACAGAGTACTTTGTGCCAAGAACTTTACATCCCGCATAACCTTGACATCATGAAAAGAGGGTTGTATAATAGGTCTATACATAAGAACAATCACCCTCTCAAACATTTCATGTCAAACAGTGATACCCAATCCCAAGCTTCCTTACTCAAAAATCTACTGCTAATCACTCCACTAAGTCTTATCGCACGGGTTGGCACACTCCTAATCTATATTGTACTTGCCAAGTGGTTTGGTGACACTGCAGAGATGGATTTCATCTACTATTACTGGGGTATTGCAGCTTTTCTGATTGAGTTACTGAGTGCTGCTTCTGCTTATTCAGTACTTGTGCCGTTGTTAGCAGATGCGAGAGCACAAGGTGAAACCGAAGCACAACGTTGTGTGCAATCCATCTTGACTTGGTACATTCTAACTATGCCTATAGTTGGCAGTGTGTTGGGTGGTATTGTATGGGGTATTTCGCAGCTCTTTTTTCCAAACGTTGGACTCCCTCCCACTATCCTAGTTGGTATCTTATGTGGTTTTCTGTTGCTAACGATAATTTCATCTGTGCGTTGGTTGCTCAAAGCCATATTAGACACCTACCAAGTGTTTCATATTCCCGTCATTTTACAAGGAATCCGTGCTGTTCTGGTCATTGCTGTCATCTATTTTGGAAAACCTTATATCAGTTGGTTAAGCATTCCGTTAGCACTCATCATCGGTGAACTTTTTCAAGCGATCATTTTAATGGAAAGATGCTGTGTTGTCCTCAAATTGCCTTTGATAAGACTATTTAGTCTAAAGCAAATTCGTTTAGATGCAGCAGGTAGCACATACCCCAAACAATTTCTCAAACAATGTTTTTTGATGATGTGGGCAGCAGTCTCAGATGGAATGAACCCTGTCGTTGACAGAGGTATGGCAAGTTCACTTGGTCCGAGTTCGGTCTCAAAATTGGATTATTCACTCCGTTTATGTGCAATTCCTGAAGGACTGACAGGTGTTACAATGCCAGTCTTGCTATCGCATTGGGCAAAGATATCTTCATCAAAGAATACGCAGCAGTTACAGCAGAGCGTATGGAGAGGCGTTGCCGTCGTAATCGTCTTGATGGTACCGTTTCTTCTCTGTTTTTATCTTTTTCGTTCAACTATTGTAACAATATTGTTTGGACAGGGAAAATTGTCTTTGGATGGACAAGAACATATTGCTTCGCTGCTCGGGATTTATCTAATAGGGATGCTGCCGAGATTGATTAGCAGGTTGTTAATCCGCGCACATCTTGCATGTCAACACCACTTGACAGTTCTGGCTGCAACGCTAATTAGACTTATTCTGAATCCAGTATTGAATTGGGTATTTATGCTGTATTGGGGATTAGAAGGAATAGCATGGTCAACTACGTTGCTCTCTTATCCCATCTGTGCATTCATAGCGATAGAATTCTGGCGGAAAACTAAAACCTATGAAAATGCTCAGGATGATTAGATGTAATCCCCTGTACTCCTATATCACGCATCAACTGCATTCGATCAACATCATCTACTGTCCAGGTCCACAGGGAGATACCTCGTCGTCTGACTTCGTAAGCGAATTCATCGGTAATCAGTTGGTGATTGACATTTAATAGGCTACATCCGATAGAGCAAAGCTTATGACACAATTGGATTGGATCAGTTTTTCCATTGTTACCACCGATAAGCCACCCCGTGGGAATTCTCGGTTCTATGGCACGAACGGTGTTCAGGTCGGATATATTGAATGAGATGATTACAACACTTTCAAGCAGACTCATCTCAACAATCGTTTTGACAACTGACTCAGTGATAGACGAGTCCTTGATTTCCAATACTGCAATTGATTTGCCAGCGATACATGCTAATGCTTCTTCAAGCGTTGGAATTGTTTCTCCTTTGAACCGTGAATGAAACCAAGAACCTGCGTCAGCTTGTTTGATTTTCTCTAAGCTTGTTTGGTTTATCGGGCCACACAGGTTCGTTGTTCTATCTAAGGAGGGATCGTGTATCACAACGACTTCACCATCAGCTGTGCCGTGCAGGTCAAGTTCAACAGCATCCACACCGATTTCAATCGCTTTATTGAATGCAGCAAGTGTGTTTTCTGGTGCGATTCCCGAAGCGCCGCGGTGTGCAATCCGAATCCACAAACCCATATTTACTTAATCTCCGTTGTCACCAATTTTATGCTGTTTCATCTTCTTTATGAGTGTCGTTCTGCTGATACCAAGTAATTCTGCTGTCTTACTCTGATTGTGTGAACACTCAGTGAGTGCAAGTTCAATGAGTGTCTGATCTAACATGGCAAGCACTTCATCGTAGAGCTGCGTGCTACCTTTCGCAATCCCAGTTTTCGCAATATGTTGTAAGACAGGTTTTAGCGATGTTTCCATGTATGATGCTTCAGGGGAGACTTCATCTTGACCAGAATGAATTTCGGATGGCAGATCGTCCGGTAGGATTACATCTGAACGTGATAACGCAGCAGCACTTCGGATGCAGTTCTCTAACTCACGAACATTGCCGGGCCACATGTAATTTTGTAGTAATGTCATACCTTTTTCGGAAATACCACGTATCTGTTTACCGAGTTCATCCTGAACAAGCTGCAAGAAATGGTTAATCAGTAATGGTATATCTTCTTTCCGTTCCCTCAATGGTGGTAAATGAAGTGCGATTCGTTTGAACCGATAGTAAAGGTCAGTTCGGAAATCACCAAGTTTGACCATCTGACTCAGTTCTTGATTTGTAGCAGCAATGACACGTACATTAACATTTATAGTGTGCGTACCACCTAACCTTTCAAACTCATGTGTCTGCAATGTGCGGAGTAACTTCACCTGCAAAGCAGGACTCATATTTGCGACTTCATCAATGAATAGTGTGCCACCATTCGCTAATTCAAAACGTCCAGGTTTACCTTCAGCTTTTGCTCCGGTGAATGCGCCTGCTTCGTAACCGAACAATTCACTTTCAAGTAACTCATCTGGCAGGGCACCACAATCAACAGGGATGAACGGCATGTCTTTGCGTTCACTGACTGCGTGAATTGCACGTGCGACAAGGTCTTTGCCAGTTCCTGTTTCGCCTTCAATGAGAACTGTGGTAGTATTACTTGCCAACACACCGATGAGTTTGTATATCTCGCGCATCTGATCGCTTTTTCCAACGAGTCGATGCCCACGCTGTACAGTTGGAAAATCAAGTTCTGTGTCAATCGGTAAAGTGCTACGGACAGACTGTGTTCGGAAAGCACGTTCAAGAACACTTTTGACTACCTCTAAATCAATTGGTTTTGGCACAAAATCAAAAGCGTGTAGCCGCATCGCCTCAATTGTCGTTTCAACATCATCATAAGCAGTGATGATTACGACAATCACTAATGGATGGTGTGTTTTAATTTCTGCCAACGCCTCTAAACCACTCATACCGGGAAGATTGACATCCAACAAAACGACATCCGGTTTTTCGACGGCAATACGTTGCAGTCCTTCCTCAGCGTTATTCGCTATGCTGGGATTGTATCCCTCACCTTCAAGGAACTGCTGAAACGCCCAACAGATCTTCTCATCGTCGTCAATTACCAAGACATTTTTCATGATATTCTGTCCGTTACTTCTCTTTCCGAGGACCACCTTCTATTGAAAGTAGGAACTTTTTACCATCATCACTCATCTCAGGATCGCCTACTTCCGCTGCTTTTTCCTCAAGTTTCTTCTTTAGAACAGGATAGGAATCCACTACCGGTAACTGATTGAGAGAGGTTAGTTCTGGTTTACGGCCTTCTGCTGCTGTAATTGCGTCTCCGAGTCGTTCATTTTTCTCATCTATATGTTTGGCATCACGTGCCTTGAAATCAGGCAACACCTTGTCAGCAAAGAGTTGTAAGGAGTCGCATATATCTTCGTGTTGGTTCATACCTGCCTGCTGAATAAAGACGACCTGATCTACACCTGCGTCCTCCATGATTTCTAAATGTTCACGGACTTGGTCAGGTGTGCCGATTCCTGCACGCGCTTCAGCAGGATCCTGCTGTGATTGCTTGAATTTACTCCAGATATCTGTTTCACCCGGAATCTGTGAACCGTTATAATAGTAGTGTGCAAGCGCAAACCTGAAGAATCGCAATCCTTCTAAACCATGTGCAAGTGCAGTCTCCTCGTTTTCATGACAGGAGAAACCGGATACCATCGCAATATTCGGGTTCGCTCTTTGCGTGAGTGGTGTACATTCCTTTTCAAAGATTTCGTAGTACTCCTCAACCCAGAATTTTGCTTCATTTGCATCAACGAAGGCAAAGGTCAGCGCACCTAACCCATATTTTGCAGCAAAACGGAGACTATCACGACTGGAACAGGCAACCCAAGGTGGTGGATGAGGTGTTTGTAGCGGCTTTGGAACGACATTGCGAACAGGCATTGAGAAGTATCTACCGTCATATCCTGCATAAGGGGATTGTGTCATCATTTTTGCTGTTTCGCGTGTACATTCTTCCCACATCTCTCGTTTACACTTCGGATCAACTCTGAATCCACCGAGTTCCATATGTGATGCGGATTCTCCTGTTCCCCATTCTACGCGTCCATTTGATACCAAGTCCAACGTTGAAATCCGTTCAGCGACGCGCGCAGGATGGTTATACGCAGGTGGCATCAGGACAATTCCGTGACCAAGTCGTATCTGTTTTGTGCGTTGGCTACACGCGGCAAGGAATACTTCTGGTGCTGAAGAATGTGAATATTCTTCAAGAAAATGATGTTCTACTTCCCAAATATAGTCAAATCCAAGTTTATCGGCTAATTCTACCTGTTCTAACGCATCTTGAAAAAGTTTGTGTTCTGCTCCGTCGTGCCATGGTCGTGGGATTTGGTGTTCATAAAACAACCCGAATTTCATGCTTTTGTGTTGATTCCTTTCTCAGGGACTATTCAATAATAACAAGACTAACCAAATGATTGCATTTCTTCATCAGTTAACTGCCAATCAAAGATGGCTAAATTTTCACGCAGATGTGGCTCAGAACTGGATTTTGGAATTGTTATTATACCTTTCTGAACAAGCCATCTTAACGCCACTTGTGCTGCAGTCTTCCCATGTCTCTTTCCAATTTCAGTTAATTCTGTATCTTCCGCCAAATTGCCCACAGCAAGTGGTCTGTGCGCGGTGATAGGAATGTTCAGTGTTTCACAATGTGCACGCAGTTCTTCTTTGTTATTACGCACATGGTATTCCACTTGATTCGTACATATTGGGAGTTCAGAAACATCACACGCTTTATTTACTTGTTCAATACTGAAATTGCTGATTCCGATACTTTTCACTTTACCAGCATCGTATATCTCTTTGAAGGCAGCAAAGGTTTCTTCAAACGGCACAGTATCGCTTGGCCAATGAATTAACAGCAGATCCACATAATCCAGTTGAAGATCATTTATACAAACATCAAACTGGCTTAACACTTCATCGTGCTTCAGATGTGTGTGCCAAATTTTGGATGTGATAAATAGATCTTCCCGTTCAGCATTAATATCGCGCAAGGCATTCCCTATCTGTCTTTGGTTTTGATACATCCATGCGGTGTCAATATGGGTATACCCTAACTCAATCGCAACTCTTATGATCCGCTCACATTGGCTGCCTTTTAGCTGCCATGTGCCTAAGCCTAAGATCGGTATTTCGTGTCCAGATGCCAGTTTTACATTTTCCATAATTCACTCCCGGTTCCAAGCACTCCATTTTATCACAATTATAGTCATTTTTGGATAATAGTCAAGTAAAATGTGATAAGATCGAGATGTTCTTGTTGGAGATGTTCCAACCACACTGAATACGAAACGCGTATTCGGTGTTGATTTGGATTTCAAGGTATATTTCTCTCAAAACGGGTTTGAAACAGCTCCCACAAGTCATAGGTAGCAACTTCAGTTATTATAATCAAACTTCACATCTAACAGAATACGAGAATTCCTCACTATTTGATACTGGACAGAAATCAACATCTACGCCTCCAGTGAATTTTGTATAAAATGACAATTAATTTAGGAATATTATACAAAATCTTAGCAAATTGGGAATTTCCATTGAATTTAATTGAACATAATATTAGAATCTGTTATAATTAAACTTGTTAGGACGTTAATATATAAATATATTAAATTATAGTTTCTTAATAAGATTCACAGTGTATGAATCAGTGTTTTTTACTTAAACAGGAAACTTACGTAAAGTCAGATTCATTTCTTTAGGAGATTTAACAGTATGAAAAATATGTTGGTATTATCAGGAATTGTGTTGATGATAGCCTGTTCTGTTATCAGTACGAGCGACATGGCACAGGCGGAGGAAGTCTTGGGAACAGGAACGGATTCACTGATTGGAGGAGACCTAACCGACCCAGAAGACGATGGTGCACCTGATGCAGATGAAGGATACAACGCTATTTTCTCAGCCAATGAAGAACCCGGATTCGGTGGTGGGGAATTTTCGTTTAACGTTTTCGATAACCTGCTTGGCGGCGGCAATGCCAAATGGTGCTGCGGACGTGGCGGCGGCATTCCAGATGAAGGTCTACACGTTACAGCTGAGTTTGAGAAGCCGTATTTATTGACGCACTTCACTGTATCTTCAGCTAACGATGTTCAGGGACGGGATCCTACAGAGTGGGAGATCCAAGGGTCGAACGATGGCGAAGAATTTACGACCATCTTTTCTCATGACGGGGATGGTTTTTGGGATGAGCGACTGCAAGTTGTCCGTTTTGATGCAGGAGAAGATTATGAAGTTCAAACCGACGGCTATCGGTTTTTTCGACATGTTACTTTTAACACTGCATTGGCACCGGGTGGGGCGTATTTTCAACTTGGCGAAATTGAGTACTTCGGCGATGAAGGTTTAACCGCCGTTGACCCGAAATCGAAACTCACAACCACATGGGGCGGCATCAAAAACATCCGATAGGCACAAATATCAGACATTTTCTAAATCGGCTTAAATCCAGTAATAACTGGGTTTGAGCCGATTTTTATATCCGCCTAAAACCGTATGGACTATACTGCGGAAGACCTTTCCGATTATGAGCAGCGAAAATCTTCATGTTCATATTGAATATGAGCCTATAACTTTTGTTCATCTTGGAGCAAATGCCAGCAAGAAAGCGATGTTAACAACGAATGCAACGTTCGTGAGCAGTGCAGCTATGGGTAACTTACTCTAATATAGCAAATCTGCTATAATCTGTTCGATTGATCCCTTCCTATTTCCTTGACTACAGTTTACCATCGTGTCGTTTAAGCTTGACGCGAGAAGTTCACGATTTCGTTTGCTAGCAAGTTTCTAACCACGATTTCAAGGTGCATTTCTCTCAAATCGGGTTAGAAATCCATTCCACAGTAATAATTAGCATGAAATTGCTTTATAAAAACAACTGAAAGTGCTAATTACCAAATTAATCACAGCAAGTTTAACCAATAAGAGATTGTAAGATCAATTTCTTAAAAATAACCATATTTTTCATTGACATTTTATTGATTATAATTATAATATATCATGCGTAGTGTTACAACTGAAAATGTTAGTATAATTTCATGGTGTATCTCACAATGGGTTTTAGTATCTCTGTTTGTCAATCTGATGAAACAGAGATCCTGACTCCGAAGGAAATTTATATGATGCAACACCCTTATCTGAAATTAATTCTATATTTCAAAATCGCAGTATCTATTTTATTGATTCAAGATAGTCCTGCGATTTTCTATGTTCACTATACAACCTACTAAAATATTGAGCAGGATACATCATGTATCCTGCTCCAATTTTTCTACTTATTGAAGGAGTATGTTACGATGAAAAAATATCAATGGATATTATTTATTGCGTTGATTGGAATGGCATTTACCATTATTGCTTGTGAGTATGCGCAGGACATTATTTATACCGACCCTCCTGAAGAAATGGTTACAGAACCTGAAACAACTGAACCTGAAACAACAACACCGATAGAACCAGGAATGATGGCGGATATGAAGGATCCTGATGGAGTGGTACCAACACCTGAACCAGAAACACCAGAAATGATGGCAACGGTTGATGTTCTGATTTATACCAATAAGAGTTTTTGGATAACTTTGGAAGACGCAGAAATGGCTGCAGAAATAACAAGAGCTGAATTAGATGCTGCTGGAATCAGTGTGATGGTAACAAAAGACGATGCATTTGTCCGGAACTGGATGCAACAGACTACAGGTGATGGTAATGTCAATGTCATTGTACTTTATGGAGTACTGCCTGCTGCTGTCTATGGAACAGGTAATACACAACCTGATGGTTCAATTGCTGAGAATTGGATTGAAACAACGGATGGAGACACCATTCTGAATCATGCAGATTATATTGCATATAACACTGATTTTGATGTAGACAAAGTTCAAGAATGGACACCGACTGAAGAAGTTCTGGCTGTTGGTTCAAATAAGGAAAATGGGTTACGTAACCTAATGGATAACCCAACGATTGATCTTTTTGCTCCCGTACCAATTCCAGATCGTCCAAGTGAACTCCGGGGTGGTCCAATTCCAATGATTGTCACGTCCGAAGGAACAGAGTTAACGCCTAGTTTGTCAGGTTTTAATTCTTACAGATCTATTCCTTTAAATCAACTCCAAGGTGATTGGTTTGCTGAAAAGGTCTTTGCAAGTGATACAAGCAATGCTCAAGCAGAATATGCTGATCCAGTAATTGTCAGAGATGGTAATCTTGGAAGACTTGCAATTATTCACGCAACTGCCAATTATGAAGGACTTTTAAATGGAGAAGTTGCAGCCGAAATCATCATCAACTTCCTTTATGCTGAATAGGACCAAACAAATTGCCTTATTAATGTAATTTACAACGACAAACCTTGCCCCAACGGAGGCGTTCTATAAATATCCGTGTTCATAAACTCCTAACCGTCCTGCGCGGAGACGTAAAACCCGCGCATTTTTTGTTTTTAGTTGAAAAAGGATTCGCAAGGCATGGAGGTCCTGCTTGACAATGACCTAATACCGAAACTACATCAGATTACTGATTTAGAACGACTTTAACAGCTGCTTTTCGCTGCGCCACAAGTCCAAAACCTTGATGTCTTCAAATTGATGCTTGAAGAATAACGTGCTGGACTGTCCAGTAGGTATGTACCTGCAAATATCTATAGAGGTCACTATGAAAGGCATCGGGTTATTTGCGGATTAGCATTTTGCGCGTAGCAGAAAATTTTCCAGCGGTAATAGTGTAGTAATACACACCACTACTAACAGGTTCACCATTCTCATTGTTCCCATCCCAGTGAACTGCTTTTGATTGCGATGTGTAATCTCCTGCAGCCATTTTTCCCATAGGTATGAACTTAACCAACTTGCCAGTCAAAGAGTAAATACGAATCGTAACATCAGTCTCATCAGCAAGACTGAATGGAATCCACGTCTCTGGATTAAAAGGATTGGGATAGTTTTGAAGCAGTTCATTACGCTTTATCTGTCCAAGCGAAACTAATTTTTTCCCTTTAGGTTCAACGTCCATCGGTGTTTGTGTTTGAGAACGGTGTTCTAAGATCTGTGAACGTAATTCTGTTTCTATCGCCTTCATTTTCGGTACAGTCGCGAGATTGTTTGTTTCCGTGGGATCGTTATGAACATCAAAGAAGAGATAAGGTTCATTGCGTGTATTTAAGGCTATTTTCCACTCTCGATTTAGGAGCATTGTTTCACCGGCGAATTGAGAAATTGCGAATTCACGGTGATTTTCTTGCCTACCATCTAACACAGGACATAACGATTTACCAAATTGGTGATGTGTCATTGTACCATCAGCAAGTTCAACAATTGTCGGACCGATATCAATCCATTCTACAGGACTATCACTTATACGGTTAATCGCACCGTTATTTAATGTGTCTGGGGTACGCACAAGAAACGGAATTCGCACGGATCCATTGAGGAAATTCTTCTTATATATCATACCATAATCACCGTTCATCTCTCCGTGATCTGAGCAAAGGACAATGACAGTATTATCAAGTTCACCGCGTGCCTGAATCGTCTCAAGTATTTCACCTATCTGGTCATCAATCATGGTGACGTTTCCAGCATAGTCCGCCCGTAATTTACCGACTTCTCCTTCCACAAAATTAGGGTTAAACCTATTTGTGTTCATACGCGTGTCTAAGTCGCCTCGTGGTCGATTTCCAGCAGGTGGACGAGGCGCGGGGATCGGCATACTTCGGGGGTCATACATACTTGCATAAGGTTCTGGAGCGTCCCATGGTTCATGTGGTCCACCGAAACTGACCCAACAGAACCATGGTTCTACACGGTCATAGTTAGTTAGATATTTCTTGGCTTGCTGTCCGACATACACATCCGCGTCATGCTCCAACCCAAGTATTGTGGGACGGACCACGTAAGGTTTATTATTCAGACGTTCCTCAACGTCTGCTCTATATGCTGCCCATAACCCTTTCTGTTGCCATAATGCAGTCATGTGTGATAGTACACGTCGACTCGCTCGTGGACCTGGAATCTCATCCACATCTTCTAAACCATAAGCGTGTAACAAATACTCACGTTTGCGTAAATCAGAACCGTTAGAATGCGGATGCAGGTGTGTTTTCCCGAAAACACTTGTGCGATAACCAGCATCGCGCACTGCTTGCATCCATGTTGGCGTATCTGGAGGCATCAAGTAAGTCTCATTTTTCCAAATTCCCGTGTTGTGTGGATATAAACCCGTTGCTAAACTAACCCGCGCTGCTATGCAGACAGGTGAATTGGTGACACAGTTGGTAAATCGAACACCTTCACTGGCAATTCTATCCATGTTTGGTGTTCGAACCCAGTTGCCACTGCAACTCATCGCATCCCAACGTTGTTGGTCGGTCATAATCAGTAGAATATTAGGTTTGTTCTTATTTTCGACTGGGACGTTCTGTCCAACTGCATTTGAACGCAAAAGGGACAATGTACCTGCACCCGCAATACCAAGTTCTTTAATAAACTTTCTACGATTGATGTGATTGGATCCAAGTATTCCAATGTTCTCTGAAATTTTCCCTTTCTTGATATCTTTTGCATGTGCCATCTTAGTCTCAATGTTGGCTAGCAACTGTTGTTTGTTAACGAGAAGTATTTGTCAATATAGTGTCTTTGAGATTTGCCCAAGTCGTCGTGAATTTGCCTTTAGGTTCAACGTCAAGTGGATCCATCAGTCTCGTTAGATTTGCTATGTTCAAAGCCCTATTGTAGATAACGATCTCATCAATTAGACCTTCAAACCAGTCAACATCCCTACCTCTGCCGCTGCCATCGTGGTATCTGGTATGCTGGCTGACGTGTGCGATCCCTATATCTTGTCCATGTGCTTGGAGATATGCCCCTTTCGCCTTACCGATAAGTTCTCCATCCAACCACATCTCAAACTTGTTTGATTCTACTTTATTCGTGCCATTGCGAATAACTAACGCGACGTAATACCATCTTTTTGACTTAATGCCAGTAAAGAGATATGCTCCATTCCAGTTGAGAACTGGTACATTCCATGCACCTACATAGATCCTACTCTTATAGACATAAATCGCTAATCCTTTTGTAATTCCACCTGCTTCAAAAATCACTTGTTTCTGTGCTTGACTGGCATTATTGCAGTAAAAGAGTGCGCCGACAGTGCGGTTGGGAAATGGTCCTCCCGTATTGATCCCGCGTGAATCTGGAATCTTGATACCTTGTCCGCCAACAAACTTCAGAGCATTACCGGAAACACCTTCAACCGAGGTCGGTTTTCCAATAAGTCTGCCATGCAGCCTTCTATTTGAACTGTCCCTTGCGGTGCCATCGTCAAAATTCCAATATGCAGCTGGTTGTAACGGCACAGCTGAAACATCCAATGTCATCATAGAAAAAAACATCAAGATCAATACGATGTAATAAAGCGATATTATGGCATACCTGCTGGTTCTATTTGTGAATATAATATGCAACACAAGTTGACTCCTGTTTATCCTTTTATCAAAGTATCTAATCATAACAAGCATTACATTTATTTACAAGATTAATGTGTTATTAGAGTCAAAGACAATGGTGACCATAACCTTTGATTATCCCTAATAGTAAAAAATCATAATTATTTACACACTACGGTAGGTTCGGTTTCCTAACCGAACCATAAGCGTCAATTTAAGGATATATCTGCTTGTAGGAGGGGTTTCCAACCCGATTTTTGCCAAAACCTTTCGGACTGCTGGTACTTGGTTTTTGTTTGATATTCTATACACCTTCTTGCACCGCTAATGCTGAGAAGTGTTCTACTACAGCCTCGTAGAGGCGAAAGGTGTATAGTACACGTTGAACCCACCAGCAGCAAGCCCCAGAGGGGCGACAGGTGTATCCCATGCACAAACGTTACTCACTAAATTGACGCCTATGGTTCGGTTTCCTAACCGAACCGGTGATTTTTCAGTATCATAGTCAAGCAGAATGCGCCAAATCAACGGTATGAATCATGGAGCATGCCACACGCGCATGCTTCTTTAGGCATTCCCCGTATGGCATTCTGCATTGGTTAGGAAACCGCATCTACCGAGGAGTGTGAACGTATTTTTACATTTCACTATAAATCTATGATATACTTAAGGCACACTATACAAGCGGCATAAGTAAAAGTAAGAAGTTTTTGAAAAAATAGTTTCAGCAATTGAACTGCAAACTAACATTTATGGAGAATCCCATGAATACCTTAAACGACTTTGAAATAAAACAAAGAAAATATATACCCAAATTTCCAAAAGCAAATGGGAAGCCGACAATATACATCGAAGGGTATCCTTGTGAGGACGACGAACCTATGGCAGCAACCGCATTCCACGGTTTACAAATAAACATATTATTCGATCAACTTTCAAGATATATGGCAATTAATGAACTAATATACATCGGCGTTGACAGTTTTATCTATTATGAAGAAGGAGACATTACAAAATGTGTTGCCCCTGATATCTACATCGTCTTTGGTGTTGAAAAATATCCGTTGAGACGTAGTTTCTATACTTGGAAAGAGGGGGCAGTGCCTGTCGCAGTTATTGAATTCCTCTCTGATGCCACAGCACATCAGGATCGCACAACAAAAGTGGAGTTGTATCTCAAGGATATAGGCGTACAAGAATACTTTATCCATCAACCTGAGATGAAGAAACCTTCGGAGTTTCACGGGTGGCAACGGAGTACTTCAGGAGAAATCATTGAGATTGAACCAGATGCAGAAGGAGGCTTGTTTAGTGAAGCGTTGAATCTCTGGTTGCGATGGGAAGATGATCTGACAACGCATGTTCGACTATTGCGTCCATACCTACCTGACGGTACACCTATTGATACATCTATGGAAATCAAACATCAATTGGAGCATGAGAAAAATCTGCGTGAAGAAGAGCAGATGCTACGAGAAGAAGCACAGATGCTACGAGACGAAGAGCAACATCATCGTCGGGAAGCAGAAGCAAAGGTAGGTGAATTAGAAGCAGAATTAGAACGGTTGCGCTCACAAATGGACAATACAAACAATCAGAAAATGTGATATATGAACATAAGAACATGCCACTAATAGCACCAAGTTTCATATTATTTTAAAGGGGAGAATATGAACATTTGTAAGAAGATATTAATACTGATTTTTGTGGTTTTATTATTAACAACTATTCAATCCATTGCAGATGAGGATACCGAAGAGGTACATTCATTAGAAGAGGTGGTGGTGACTGCACGTAAACGTGAACAGTTATCTTTTGAAGTGCCTCTTTCCGTTTCGACTATACGTGGCGGCAAATCCGTTACACTACGCTCATCAGGAATGGATTTACGTTTTCTGTCAAATCGCACACCGAGTCTACAGATGGAATCATCTTTTGGACGGGTGTTCCCTCGCTTCTATATCCGCGGACTTGGCAATACTGATTTTGACCTAAACGCATCGCAACCAGTTTCTGTTCTATACGATGGTGTCGTGCTTGAAAATGCAATGTTGAAGGGATATCCTGCCTTTGATTTGGAACGAATTGAAGTGTTGCGAGGACCACAAGGGACGCTGTTCGGTCGCAATACACCTGCTGGGGCAGTGAAATTTGAATCTGTTCGACCTACCGATACACAAGAGTACTATAGTCAATTGAGTATTGGTCGGTTCAGAACCATGAATTTTGAAGGTGCGATTACCAAACCGATTATTCCATCTGTGCTTTCAACAAGACTTTCAATACTAAGTCTATGGCGTGACGATTGGATAGACAATACACATACGGGTGATGATAATGCTTTAGGTGGACATTTTGACATTGCTGCCCGTCTGCAGTTATTATGGACTCCTATACCGAAGTTAGAAACGTGGTTAAAACTCCATGCACGTGATCTTTTTGGCACTTCCCGGCTATTTCGGGCGAATATAATTGCTCAGGAGGAAGGTGGCTTGGTTTCAGACTTTGCACGTGACAACGTTGCTCAGGATGGTGAAAATGAACAAACTCTCTTATCAGGTGGCGTAACCTTTCAGGTCAATTATGATATTGGAGACCACCAATTAGTTTCGCTGACAGGTTTGGAACGACTCACCACATTTTCGCACGGAGATATTGATGGCGGATACGGTGCTGCATTCCTGCCAACAAGTGGTCCTGGTGAGATCCCGTTTCCATCCGAAACAGCGTCTGGTATCCCTTTGCTGAATCAGTTCAGTCAAGAAGTTCGTTTGATGACTGCGAAGGAAAACCGACTTGCCTACCAGATCGGGCTGTACTATTTTCATGAGTTTGTAAAAATGGAGGATTTCAACTACAACACTTTGGCAGGCGGTACTCAAGATGGATACGTGCGTCAGGAACAGACCGCTACAGCATTGGCAGCTTATTTATCCACCACATTGGAAATAATTGATGATCTGGAATTAGGTCTCGGTGTGCGTTTGTCTGATGATGCAAAGGATTACACAGCATGGCGAGAGGAAGTCCCTGCAGTAGAAGCAGAAAGCGGTGCTAAACCGATCGGACCTATCCACAAAAATCCGCAAGACACTGTCTGGAGTGGCGATGTCAGTTTACGCTATCAGGTGTCACCGAGTGTGCAAACATATTGGCGTAGTGCACGTGGGTTCCGTGCCCCCAGTATTCAGGGACGTTTGTTGTTTGGGAACGAGGTCACGGTAGCAGATACGGAAACTATTCTTTCCTTTGAAGTCGGTACGAAAATGCGGTTGGTAGATCAACGATTACATCTTAATTTTGCAGCGTTCAACTACCTGTTGCAGGATCAGCAGCTCACTGCTGTAGGAGGAGAGACGAATTTCAATCGTTTAGTGAATGCTGATAGTACCACTGGACGTGGCTTTGAGGCAGAACTAATATTTGCACCTATCAAAACGTTGGAGGTATCAGCGGGACTCAGTTACAACTACACACGGATTGACGATCCGAGTTTGGTGGTATATGGTTGCGGTGCACCTTGCACAGTTTTGGATCCACCAGCTCCGGTTGCGGGCACATATTATATTGATGGTAACAGTTTACCACAAGCCCCTGCTTGGATTGCTGATATAGACTTACGTTATCATATTGATCTACCTTCTGGTGTCCGTTTCGTCGCATCTACGGATTGGGCATATCGTAGCCGTGTCCATTTCTTTCTCTACGACTCTGTGGAATTTAGCGATGACTGGCTTTTAGTAGGTGGAGTTAGGATTGCCTTGAAGATACCGAATGTTGAGACTGAATTTGCACTCATAGGACGTAATATCCTTAACGATACTTCACTCACTGGTGGTATTGACTTTAATAATCTCACGGGTTATGTAAATGAACCGCGCTATTGGGGGTTGGAAATGGCGAAACGATTCTGAACTAACTATATTGCTTCATTTGTCAACCTTCGGGTCTAATTGTTTTGCTTTAGTAAAGTCGGCATCTGCTTCTTGGGTCTTTCCGATAGCTTGTCTTGATAATCCTCTATCATAATATAACAATGCTTTCTCAGAATTTAGGTTAATGGATTCATCAAAGTCTTCAATCGCTTCGTTGTGATTGCCGAGGGCAGCTTTTGCAGCACCGCGTGTGTGATAGAAGGAAGAACGATATAAGTCTCCCTCAGGTTGTAACCTTAACGCCTCATCAGCATCGGATATTGCTTCTTTATATAACCTTTGCGCTTCTGTCTGTTTTCCATCTTTTGTTTCAACTTGTCCAAGAAGATACGACGTCCATCCACGATTATTGTAAGCTACACTGCGTATTTGATTTTGTTTAATTACTTCTGAGTAGTCATCAATCGCTTCATGATAGTATTGACGGGCTTCCACAATTTTTCCTTGCTTAGCAGATTTCTCACCCAGAAGAAATTTTGCTCGAGCACGATTGTAGTATGCAGCCGAATAATCAGGATAGCGTTGAATAACATCATCATAATCTTCAATTGCTTTGATGTAGTTTCCAAGAGCGGATTTAGCAACACCTCGGTTGCTGTAAGCGACAATAATATGTGGGTTGAGTTTAAGTAATCGGTTGTATTTAGCAATTACAGATCTGTATTTGCCTTGTGCTAGCTTCCTCTGAGCTTGAGTTAATAAAGCATACGCACGGATTGTTGGACGTTTTTGCCAAGTGAAAAATGACTCTACATCTCCCGTTTCTTCAAGGAGATTTTCAAGATTATTAGATGGAATAGCGCTGCCCAACATAAGAGGATTAAGGCCAATCTCATGCTGTGGCTGGGATATCAAACATGCTATGCCGATGACTTCAGCATCAGTGTTTAGCACGGGACTTCCACTATCTCCTGGCGTATAATCGGTAATAATATCAAACCATTTCCTTTTGTTCCTACCAGATATAGTGCCACTAAGGCATTTGTACTCAGCATTTGCATAAGAAAGAGTAAACGCATTGTCTCCTTCATTGACATTTTCACTACTGCTAAGAGGGAGGTGGGTAGCACATTTCTCATTAACTTTTAGCACAACCAAGTCATTCTGTGCATCAAACGCAGCAACACCATTAATAGAATATAAAACAGGATCCTTGCTAATTTGCATTTTGTATGCATAAGGGACATCCTTAATGTCTGGATGGTATACCGGTGTTTTTTTTAATGTCAGATGCTTTGCGGCAATCGTTTTGGCATTTGCGATAACATGAATATTAGTAACTAATAAGTCTGGAGCAACAAAAAAACCAGTCCCTGCGACACCAAATTTCTGTGCATCTTCGTCCGCATCCTTATGCATGTGCGAGATAAAATTATGCATGTTTGTGTTTGTAACACTTTTGCTTCTCATAAAAAACTTCTTTATACGCCAAGGGAGTAGCAATATAGTATTGGGAATTGCTTCAATATAGACCAAAGCGTTTCTGTTAAGTTCATCAATTTGCGAAGATGCATTGTCTTTATCTTGTGCCATTAAGGTATTCCTTTAATCTTCTGACCAACTAAATTACTATAGTTTGGACAGTTTTTTTTAGACTTGAATAATAGTCTATACAAGGAGAATCACATCCATCCTACCTATTTCTTCAATGATACATACACCTGTCGCCCCGCTGGGGCTATAAATCGTGTGTTCACGATGTGCTATACACATTTCGCCCCGCTGGGGCTGCTCATTTTGATATTCTAACACTCTTGTCAAGTTACTATCCTATTGAAAACTCACATAATATTGAAAATGCTAGAAATATCAGTATGCAACCGACAGAATTGTCCAAACTACATTAAATTATAGTAGATTTTGAAATTACTTGAACACTCTGCATAGGCGAGGTTAGGAGACCTCGCCTACCTTGGAACGATAGTGTGAACTTATCTTTTTAATTCACTTTATTATACACAATACCTTCGCCAATAATAGACATTCTGTTAGATTGTGCGTTTTGTAGCACATTCTGCTAGATTGTGCGTCCACTCTATTCAGCCAGATTGCTGTCCAACCATTTCTATTGTCAAATCTATGATGACGCAAGTTGCCACCTAAACTATATAACGAGTCGTTTTGCCAGTGAAGGGTTTTTTCACATACCGCTCCGCTGGAGCGGAAGAATGAAACAAAGCGTGCTATAAACATATCGCTCCGCTGGAGCGGAAGATTGGATATTTTAAGGAGAACGAAGTTGCTCGGATTTTGATAGGTAGCAACTTGAGTTATGATAATTAGAAATACTTCAACAAAAACCTGAAGTTATTTTTATTCATACTATCGGACATTATCACAGATCGATGATAGATCAACACAGTATTCCGATTCAATTGAAGCATGTAAAAATGGCGAAGGTATTGTTATACAATATCCGGGTCTAAATCCTTTGCTATACTGAAATCTGCTTCTGCGGCTTCGTGCTGTCCGAGTGCTTGTTTTGCTTTACCGCGATTGATGTATGCTTGGATATATTTCGGGTTCAGTTCTAAAGCATTGTTGTAATCTTCAATAGATGCGTCATAGTTTTCAAGTGCAGCTTGTGCAGCACCGCTTGTGAAATGGATAGCTGAGCGACAAGCAGCACATTTCTCCTTTAATCTGAGTGCGTTATCACTATCGGAAATTATCTCTTGATATAGTATCTGTGCAGTTTCGGTCTTGTCTTGTTTCGTTTCAAGTTTTGCTAATAGATGCTTTGTCTGTCCACGGAGATTATGGACGCGCAATCCTCGCAATTTTAGTTCAATAGCTTGCGTGAAGTCATGTATTGCTCTATGATATAGCTTTTGTGATGTATCTGGACTTCGTTGCTGATCTTCTAATTCACCGAAGATATTTCCTGCTATTCCCCTGTAATAATAGGATTCTGCGTTATCTGGATTTCTGTTAATGATTTCAGTCAGATTGTTCATTCCCTTTTGATATAATCTGCGAACAGAATTCAACATTTCCTGTTTTGATTTACTCGATTTATGATTGAGGACCTCTGTAAAATCAGCAACAGTAAATTGGTATAATTGCAAAGCATTAGATGTATATCCCTTTGAAATCCAAATATTGGCACTATGGAATATTGCTTTAACTTGGAGTTCTGCCCAACCATCATCACCTAATATTTTCTTTCCACACCTGAAGAATAGATTTCTGAAAGCAAGTTTGCTAACATACCACTGCCATGAAAGGAATACACCAATACGTGAAATATTAAATTGCTCTCTATTAAGTCTCATTGCTATGAGGCTATCACTGACCATTTCATCAGATCTTGCTAAACCCTTCATCGCTGCTGCTCTTCTATGGTAGGTGTCTGCCAATTCAGGATTGAGTTTAATAGCATCATCATAATATGCAATTGCTTCTTTAATATCCTCGTGCTGATGGCTGAGTTGTCCTTGAAATGATAATTCATAGGCGCGTATCCGATCCCGCTTTTGCCAGACATCAAGCGGTTCCACTTCAATAGCATTTTCCAACAGAGGAATGAGAATATTTGAGGAAATAGCTCTGTAATTAGTGAGTGTTTCTTCATTAGATTGTTCTTCTGCAGCATAGAGAACGGATACGACCTCTCCTTTAGCATTCACTACAGGACTTCCACTATATCCTTTTTTAGTCGGGATATTGAATTCTATTCGGTGATGTTTGCCGCTATTTCGGATGATATTCACAGTGCCATCTACTTGATTTGCATTTTCTTCCCGATAATTTACGAGTGAGACTGTGTGACCTTTGCGAACTTTACGACTGTCACCAAGTGGAAATGGAGTTGCTGTTTCAGTGATCTTAAGGACAGCAAGGTCGTTTCTATCGTCAAAGCCGGTGATACCTTCAACGGTGTATGTTGTTCCTGTTTTTTGACATTTCACACTGTCAATTGCACCATCAGAGATAACATGGACGTTTGTGACAATTCTATTAGGTTCAATGAAAAATCCACTGCCTCTAGCGGTTTGATTATTACCTTTATGCTTGAATTTTAAATCAACAACTGTGCCTACGATATCTTCAACGTTTTGCTGGGATAGAACTTCTTTTTGTTGTTCCATAAGTGTTTTTCTCAGTTTAGAATTTATTCGTCTTTATACTTTTTCTCAATATCCGGCTTCAATTGTCTTGCTTTCGTAAAATCTATTTCTGCGTCCTTGTGCTGTTCAAGTGATTCTTTTGAAAGTCCACGATCAAAAAAGTAACGGGCGTTCTCTGAATTTAGCTTTATGGATATATCTAAGTCTTTGATGGCATCGTTATGTTCACCTAACTCCGCCTTTGCAACAGCACGCGTATGATAGTATGCAGACCGATATTTTGGATTCTTCAAGTCTAACTGTAGGGCATTCTCAATATCCGATATTGCTTCATGAAAAAGCATTTTTGCTTCTGCAACATTATCTTTTTTATTTTCAATTTGTCCAAGTAGATACTTTGCCCACCCTCGGCTATTATATATTTGTGCCTTATCCGAATTTAGAGATATTGCCTCAGTAAAGTCACTTATTGATTCCTGCAATAGTAATTTTGCTTTCTGATGATTTCCATCTTTCGCTTCGGATTTCCCATAAACAGATTTCCATATCCCTCGCAATCTGAACCAACTACTATCACTCAACAGTACTCTTAATAACTTAATGAGGAGATGTCCAACTACAATCCAAATACCTATCCACTTCCAAGAAAAATATGACCAAAAACCAGTCCTACGGATTGACTTAGGGTTGAGTTTACGGTAGATGAGATAATCTTCAATTGCTCTGCCAAAGTTACTAAGACCCAATCTTGCGCATGCACGACCTTTATATGCTTCAGCAATATCAGGTTTGAGTTCAATTGCAGTATCAAAATATGCAATTGCTTCTTTATATTCGTCGTCTTCCAACATATCATCACCTATCTCAGCAGCAGTTAAGGCGCGTATGAGTGGAAGTTTGTGCCACTCTGTGATAGAGATTTCTATTCCAGTTTTTTCTATTAGCGATTGTAAAGTATTTGAAGGAATAGCGTAAGAATATTTGTCGTTTCCAAACGAATCAATCCCAATTACCTCACCCTTTCTGTTAAAAAATGGACATCCACTGCTACCGCCGGTAGTCCCGATTTTCATTCGAATCCGATTATCACTTATGTCAATTCCATCAATGGTACCCTGAGCAATATTAGGAACACCATTAGCGTAACTTGTTGCACAAACAGATTCCTTGTTTACGATCATGTTACTATCACCAAGTTTGAGCGGTGTTCCGACATTTGTCACTTTGAGTACAATTAAATCATTCTCAACGTCATAAGCCTTAACACTTTCAACTTGGAATGTGTTTTCCATCTTTGAGAGATAACCCGACACAGATGTAGCCCCTAATACGACATGGCAGTTCGTTACAATCGCGTTCTTATCTATAAAAAAGCCACTTCCGCCACTTGAATAAGTTTTAGATAACATATATTGAGGTCGTAATGAAAGAAGTGAGATTTTTTTTTCCACATCCAATCGGACAACGGAATTCTTTAGCGCATTTTCACCGATCTGTCGTAAAGTGCTTTCTATATTTCGTTGCATAGCGATGATCCTTTGAATTTACAACTATTATACACCAAATTTGTTATGATTTATACCAAGATATTCAAACTCAGAAAATTAGATCAATGATTCAGAACCATCCAACTATTTAATTTTTTACTTGTTTTTTTAGTTTTTTCTGCATAGTGTTCTCGTTATTGTTATAATGTGGGTTTATGACGGTATTTTGTCTTGACTGAATTTTGGAAAACAAGTAAATAGGGTATTTTTTTTCATTAATTGTTCATTTCTTGGACAGTTCTTGGTACTGTTTTGCAGTGTCTCTCTGTTCTATTTCACAGTTTGTGATATTCTATTCCTCGCTTCATCGTGGTTTATTGCGTGATTCTTGTATATTATTGTACTTGACATTGGTTTGAAATAATAGAATTTCTGTGATTGTGGACAATGGATTTATAATAAGTTTGGGATGGTATTTGTTGATGTATTACAGATTACAACGGATTACGCAGCGTCGCTGATGTTGTAAGAGGCGCGATGAATTGCGCGACTGCGAGCCTCTTGTTGGAGCGGTTTGAAACCGCGATTTCCACACCCCCTCCATTGTAGTGCGTGTCTCTGTGCCCGCCCGTTGCCTGCAGTTCTCAGACCTATCGGGGCACGGAGACCCCGCCCCATAGGCGTCAATTTAAGGATAACCGCTTTTGTTGGAGGGGTTTGTAACCCCGATTTTTTGAGCAAGAACCTGAAAATCGGGGTTACAAACCCCTCCAACAATGGAAAAGCCACATAATCGTGGTTAGAAACCACTCCAACAATGGAAACGGGGTTGGGTAATCGCTAAATTGACGCCTATGGGGCACGGAGACCCCGCCCCTACAATTTCTGGTAATCGTGGTTGGAAACCACTCCAACAATGTGAGCCTGTCGGGGCACGGAGACCCCGCCTCTACAATTCATGGTGAGAAGTTAGGGACAAAATCTTTACACACCCGACAACTGCAAAAAGAATTGACATTGTCCTATAGTATGTAGTATTATAAAAGCATAGAGACACATTTCTAACAAGTTTTCAAACGAGATTATCAGATGTACTATCAATCGCTTTCTACTCAAACATTGCAATACAACACGAACCTACATCCTGACTCCCTTCACACCATACGAATTATTATTGCTATTCGTCGTACTGTGATGGGTTAATTACAAGCAGATAAGCAGTATTATTTGAACGCCCATCACTGAAACTACGGATTTCGGTGGGGCGTTTTGTGTTTTAAAAGTCTTCAGTTATCAGTTATCAGTTATCAGTTATCAGTTATCAGTCTTCAGCTATCAGTTATCAGTTTTCGGTAAGAGAAATACTCTGCATTACCGAATTTATTCTTGATTTTCATATTATAGTAGATTTTGAAATTACTTGAACACTCTACATCGGCGAGGTTAGGAAACCTCGCCTACCATGGGACGAATCGGAAGAATTACGCTCAAACGACTCAGTATACGTAGGCGCGCTTTGTAAGCGCGCTGGATGGTAGATGTATAACTGACTAACTGACAGGCCTGTTTGTTGGTTCAAAAAATTACTGTGCATTTCACAGATATGTCCAGCGCGCTTAAAAAGTGCCAAATCAAGAAATCAACGGTATGAACGCCTGTGGGCGTTCCCCGGGTATGAATGCCTTTTGGCATTCCCGCCTACAGTGGGTTGTGTTGCTAAATTGATGCCTATGTGCATTTCATAGATATGTCCAGCGCGCTTAGAAAGCGCGCCTACAGCGGATTGTGTTTGCTAAACTGATGCCTATGGTCCGGTTAGGAAACCGAGTCTACCGTAGTGTGTAAATAATTATGTTTTTCACTTAAACTATAGTAAAATCTACAATTAATGAAACATATTGTCCCAATTGCATATTCATATAATGTAAGAGGCGCAATGAATTGCGCGACTACAAACGCGTTTTTCTAAATGTAAAGTGTATTGTTAAATTCAAATTTCACTATAAAATCGCGAGAGGAATTTCGTATGTTTGAAGAGGTATCACCACAATTTACCTTTGCAGAAAAGGAGAAACAGACACTTGCGTTCTGGCGCGAAAACGACATCTTTGAGAAGAGTATGGAGATGTACAAAGACGCGCCACCGTTTGTTTTCCTTGAAGGACCGCCATTTGCAAATGCACCACCGGGTGTGCATCACGTCCTTGCACGCATCATGAAGGATGCAGTGTGCAGATATAAGACGATGACGGGACATTATGTCCACAGAAAAGCAGGATGGGACACGCACGGACTTCCCGTTGAATATCAGGTGGAAAAGCAACTTAACATCACAAATAAAGCGGAATTAGAGGCTTACGGCGTTCAAAATTTTATTGAGAAGTGCAAGGAAAATGTTTTTCAGTATGAGCAGGATTGGCGTGAGATGACGGAACGTATCGGATTCTGGGTGAACTTAGATGAGGCGTATATCACGTTGTCAAACGATTATATTGAGAGTGTGTGGTGGGTATTGCGCCAAGCGTGGGATAAGAAGTTGCTGTATCAAGGACATAAGGTGCAGCCGTATTGCTATCGGTGTGGCACAACGTTGGCAAGTCATGAAGTTGCACTCGGTTACCAAGAGGTTGAGGACCGGTCTATTTTCGTGCGATTTCCACTGAAAAACAGAGAAAATACCTATCTACTTGTGTGGACAACAACTCCTTGGACATTGCCTTCTAATGTTGCTGTTGCTGTCGGTGAAGATTACGATTATGTCGCTGTTGAAGATAACGGAGAACATCTCATCCTTGCGAAGGAGTGTTTGGAAAGTTTGTTTGGTGATGAACTTCCGCAGATTGTTAAAAACTATAAAGGCAGTGACTTACTTAACTGGGATTACGAACCACTTTTTGACAGTGGACAGCATACTGAAAGATCACATTACATCGTTAGTGGCGACTTCGTAACTACCACAGAGGGTAGTGGATTAGTCCATATTGCCCCTGCTTTCGGTCAAGATGACTATGATATTGGACAAAAACACAACCTACCGTTCGTGCAGTTGGTAGGTGGAGATGGTAAGTTTGTTCCAGAGGTTAAGGATGAGTGGAAAGGTGAATATGCCAAAGATGCCGACTCACTGATTATAAAAAACTTGGATGATCGCGGATTGTTATTCAAGGAAATGGACTATATACACCAATATCCGTTCTGCTGGAGATGCGATAATCCGTTGCTGTATTATGCGCGTGAATCGTGGTTTATCCGGACGACTGCCATCCGAGACCAGATGCAACAGCATAATCAGAACATCAACTGGTATCCGGAACATATCAAGGATGGACGATTTGGTAACTGGTTGGAAAATAATGTTGATTGGGGATTGAGTCGTGAACGATATTGGGGTACTCCGTTGCCTGTTTGGATATGTGATGAGTGTGGACATCAACACTGTATCGGAAGTATTGCAGAACTAAAGGAACTTGGTCGTGATGTGCCGGACGATATTGAACTTCACCGTCCTTATGTTGACGATGTTGTGCTTAATTGTGATAAATGTAGTGGCACAATGCATCGCATTCAAGATGTTATTGATTGTTGGTTTGACTCAGGGTGTGCACACACTGCACAATGGCACTATCCATTTGAAAACAAGGAGTTGTTTGAACGTGCGTATCCCGCAGATTTTATCTCGGAAGCGATTGACCAGACTCGTGGGTGGTTCTACAGTCTATTGGCAACTGGCACACTTCTCTATGACAAACCTGCATATAAAAATTGCCTCTGTCTGGAGTTGATACTCGCTTCGGATGGACAGAAGATGAGTAAGAGTCGAGGAAACACCGTAGACCCGTGGACAATTTTGGACAATCAGGGTGCTGATGCAATGCGTTGGTATATGTTCACAGGATCGCCACCTTGGGCACAACGGACTTTCCAACTTGAAGGCATTGATGAAGCGTTGAAAAAGTTTATGGGAACGTTACAAAATGTCTATAGTTTCTTCGTGATGTATGCTAATTTGGAGCAGGTTGATGTGCTGGAAGATGCACCACCAATTTCTGAACGTGCGACGATAGATAGATGGATTTTGTCCCGATTGCATACCTTGATAAATAAGGTGCGCGATGACATGGAGAACTACCATCTGACGAATGCACCGCGTGCGATTGAAGCTTTTGTAGAGGACCTTAGCAACTGGTATGTTCGGCGTTCCCGTGATCGCTTTTGGGGTGCAGAGGCAGGACAAGACAAGCAGGCAGCCTACGCGACATTGTATGAGGTGCTTGTGACTGTTGCGATACTTGCTGCCCCGTTTATTCCATTCTTGGCAGATGAACTCTATCGTAACTTAGTTGTTTCGCTTGACTCCAATGCACCGCTGAGCGTTCACCTTGTAGAATTCCCAACTGCAGATGATACGTTAATAGATACCACATTAGAAAACGATATGGCTTTCACACGCGATGTTATCAGCATGGGGCATGCTGCTCGGAATCGTTCCGGCATTAAGACGCGCCAACCGCTTGCTGATATCACGATAGGTGGATTGTCAGAATTGGAAAAAGAGACTATCAATCGACTCTCATCTTTTGTTCATGATGAGTTGAATGTTAAGGGAATAGTTTTTACTGAAGAATTGGACACATTTGCTCAAGTAACACTCAAACCGAACTTTAAGGTATTGGGACCGAAGTATGGCAAAGATGTGCAGGCAATTGCAAAAGCACTCGCTACTGCCGATGCAATGCAGTTGAAAGCAGAATTGGAAGCGAATGGTAGTTTAGAGATAGAAGCATCCGGTGAAACCTACACGGTTGAACAGTCTGAGATTGATGTGCAGACACAGAATAGAGAGGGTTTCTTTGTAGAGGTGGATGCAAGGAAATTCGTTGCCTTGTCAACGGAATTGACGCATGAATTGGTACTTGAAGGGATGGCGCGCGAGCTTGTCAATAAAATCCAGAATATGCGGAAGGATGCGGATTTTAATGTGTCTGATCGGATTAGGCTCTGTGTAGATACACCATCCGACCTTGTGTCGGAAGCGTTTGACATACATCGGAGGTATGTCCTGAGTGAGACATTAACGACTGAAGTGGTTGAATCGCCGGGAGGAAATGCGTTCAGTCTTGAGCAGAAACTGAATGGTGAACTTGCTACGTTGAGTGTGGAGCAGGTGTAGTATTATACTATGGTAGATTATTGAATTAATTCTACACATTGCTTAGGTGAGGTTAGGAAACTTCACCATAAACATCAATTTAGTGGTTTGTATTTGTCTGATATTGATGTCTTCAGTCCCGACAAATGCCAAACTCGCATTTGACGTTGATTTGGTAGGGACTGATGACACAAATAAAATGGATTGATCCCAGTCCGGTAGGTTCGGTTTCCTAACCGAACCATATCTTCCGCGAGAACCTTCTATCAAAGAGTTTGGCGCAAATCCGGTTCGGTTAGGAAACCGAACCTACCGTCACGGGAATGACGCTAAATTGACGCCTATGGTGAGGTTAGGACGTCTCACCTACCAAAGAAAGAAAGTGTAGAAATAATTTCATACTTCACCATAATTGATATATATATATAATGCGGTAGAACCTATAATCCCGAATAAAAAAGGCAGGCAACTTTTTGGGCTACCTGGCTCTTTAGGTTGTGTATAGGGGTTCACTTCCACTCAAATTCGGCTTCTGTCTCGCCAAATTGATTATCGACTTTTGCCCTTGCCCGCATGTGAACACCGCTCCAAGTTGGACAAGCAGAGAGACGTGCTACACTATAGCTTACTGACTTTGAACATCCTCCGCGATAATCGTCCTCCAACTTATTACTGTTATTCCACCACTTGCCGCGACCTTGTCCTTTTATATAATACTCACCGCTTGTCGCGACGTTTTCAACGGTAGGTGCTGCCCATACGTATGCTTTAGCAATTCCAGACGTTGCCCATTCTCTACCTTCAAGATTCATGTGAATATTTTTCTGGATTACAATAAAAGAAGAAAGCATGGCGTTGTTTAGCGAGTCTTTTGCCTGATCTGTAAGAAACCACGATTTAAATCTATAATCCCATTGAACACCCACTGAATCGATCAAGTTTGCCGTGTCGCCCTCAATGACGTTTGGACCAGGGTCGGGTGCTTAGTGTGCGTTGACGTTAAGAAAACTAATTGTGAGTGCTAAAATGCACGTGAGTGCTAACTTTTTCCGTAACATTGTTCTCTCCTCTACCTATTTAACCTAAGTTGCTACCTACTGAATATTAGACATTATATGAATTTAAATTACAGTTGATTTCAATTTAAATTCATATAATGTCTATTTTCTAACATTTTTTATTTGACAATGTTGTTCAATGTGTGTTATCCTTTTCTTTGGTATTAATGGGGGTGTGGTGGTTTTCCACTGCCCCTTTTCAATTTTTTGAAACTATTAAAACGATTTTCTATCAGTTTATACAATTCTCCCCTTTCTTGTCAAGTTAAAACAAAACAGACAGATAACCGACTCGGTTACCTGCCTGTAAAGATGGGTAAAGTTGGATAGCGTTATGGACGCTTCTCATATTCCCATTTAAATTTAGCGGGGTGAAAGTGCGCGTATGACACAGATCTAAAACCTATGTCTTTAGAGGGGTGATACACTATTGCCCGTGCATACGCATCACAATCCTTTTTGGTTTCGAATGGGTCATGATTCGCAAAATAATCAATATCTGATTGATCACCAGATTTTTGCATGCCACCCGCTTGGCCTATGATTTGACCTGTTTTCTTATAAGGTTGTTCGTCTGTTGCCCAGTCATGGTCGAGTTCTGCTTTTAGATACCAATTGCCTTCAATTCCTGAGTATTCGTATTTTGACTGAAACGAAGCATAAGCCCACAGAGAATGTGTCCAACTTGTTTGTGCTGCCATAATAGTCACACCAGTTGAAATATTGCCATTGTCTTCTGAATCGTCGCCACGCTGCTTGATCTTCCAAATCCTTATCGGTTCATTATTCGGTGGATAATCGTAAAACCATTTTTCCAGTTCTTGATCTTCATTAGCGTTCATATTATCGGAATGGGTGTCTGATTGGATTGTCATGAAAAAAGTAAATATCGCAAGCAAGCATAAAAAATGTTTATACATTGGATTTCTCCTTTTATTTCGGTAAATCTAAAAATTTATAAGGATCAATGCCCTCTGACATATCTAACACTTTGAGATGAGAGGGTATATCGCTTTCTAATAAAGGAGACCCTTCTCGACTCTGAATCAAATCCTGTAATGATTTTAAGTCGTCTGGGTGTCCTGTTAGTCCTCGAACTTTTCTGCCGAAGCCTTTGCCAAGCACTTCCCAACGTGATCCCCATTCAACGTAGATTGTTCCACGTATCGTGGGGTAAAATAATCCTGTATCATCTTCCGATGAGATGCCCTCAACATGTTCACCTTGTTTCCATAACTCTACGGAAACCCTATCCATTAGTTCGTAGTCGGCATTGCTTCGGTTATAAGATGGACCAAAAACTTCTTGCCAGGGGAAGTCTGCGGGCACCTCAGGATAGGGACCGAAACCGAACTTTGATAAAAGTACTTCATCGGTGTCGGTTGGTGTCGACGTTTGTTCTGTTTCTGCTTCTGCGGTTGGCGTTGTGCTTTCTGCAGGTGGTTTGGTTGACTCTGTTTTTGCTGGTGTTGGTGGTTTTGCTTTGTCGGCTTGCCACGTTTCCAGTCGTTTCTCGGCTTGTGCTGCTGCGTGTTTATCGGCTGCGGTTGTGTGTTGGTAATACAGAATGCATCCAGTAGCAACGATAAGCAGCATAAACACTGCACCGATAATCCATTTGGTATAAATGCCACGTGTCATTTATAATCTCCTTTGATCTTGCTATACGTGATCATGAGACATTATATAAGTTTAATCAAAATGTTTGTCATAACACCAAGGTCTGAAGTTTAGACGAAAGTTATGTAATCCACAACAGATTTTCATGACTAAATCGCTGAAACCTTGTTTCCAATTGCGCAACTTGTCTTTGACTATGCGGTATCTTTTGACACCACTCATCACATGTTCTACACGGATACGGATAGACGATATTTCCCGGTTTCTTGCTTTTTCAGCTGCTGTCAGTTCACCACCTTTGGATTTCTTTTTCGGTTGGACAACAGTAATACCAGCAGGATTAAAACCTAAAAAACCAGAATCTTGGTATAAATAACTACCACTTGGCAAAAAAGATACTGTTTCATCGGCAATACGTTTATCATGTCTGCTGCCTTTGTAAGTAGGAGACAATACCAATATCTCGCACGCAGCATTAATAAGCAGACTGATATTTCTCAAAAGTTGTCAAATATCAGTAATTATCAAGGTTCTTTCGGGTTTAGTTCATGAAAATGCGCCATGATTTCAAGTAGCATCTGTCTTTGTCCAGTGAGTTCAAGTTGCATTTGATGGAATGTGCGACGCTCTAAGATGCTTATCTGCAACAACATCAGGTAGCTCATTACTTTTATACTGAGTCCCGCATATGCCCCTTGCGTGCTCTCTAAACTCATATTGGACAAGTGCAGACTGGATTTCAGTTGTCTCCAATAGTATTCGATCCCGTTGTGTTGAGACCATATTCTGAGTGCTTCACAAGTGCGTAGGGGTTTACTAAAGACTAAGAGTGTGCGTATCTTTCCCATATCTGAAAAGAAGCACACAATACACTCACCAAATGTTGGACTTGTGGCTTGGACACGACAGACAGGTTTATCGCACCCCCATTGTTTTGGCTGCAGTTGTATGGATTTCTTATGAAACGAAAGTTTCACTTTCTTGTTGTTTATTGTCATCACATAGTTGTTTTTACCCTGAACCAATATGGACACAAACCCTAAATTCAATAAGATGTCGATCAGTTTCTTGCTACCATACCACGAATCGAAAGTGATCGGATATTTTCTGATATCAATGCTGTGGGCATCAAAGAAATCTAACACTTCTTTCATCATGGCAACAAAAAGAACCGGTTTCTTTGTATTACCACGCCCTTGTTTTGAAACAAGCCGTGTATTGAGTGGAATAACAATATCGCCAATCTTCATCGTGATGCCTAATATGTTCTGCCCCCAAGTGGTGTTATTATGTTTTTTAGACCACCAGTTTGAGCAGTAAGACATTGTTTTTCCATATCGATCTATATTACTGTCATCTACACTGAGAGTAGGACACCGACGAGATTGTGTTGAAGCACTCTTAGATTCGGTATCTTTGATCAACTCTAGTGCCATAGCACATCCGAGCCGCACATTCAAACATTTCCAGTGATACTGGCTCACGGCGTGAAGATCCCGATAAAGACCCGCTTTGGGAAGTGTCAACGCATCTGCGACTTGGTTCGGATTATAGAGACCAAATAGATGACAAACGGATAACAAAAGTAAAGTGTCAATGATTTGTGATCGAATACGGTGAAAACGAGAAAAAAGAAGATGTTGAAAAAACTTCATAGATTTGATAATCTGATAATGCATGAAATGTCCTCCTATGTATAATCAAAATGGAATTTATGTTTATACTATAGGATGACATCTCATGTGCATAAAATCAAGTCAACTCTTCAAAATGGACGCATTTTCATTGCTCAAAACCCTCAATGTAGTGATATTTAGTGGATGCACCGCTATTCTGATAAATGTCAGGCAGATTATTCTTTACTGTATGTTGTTTCTTTTTGCCACTATAATAGTCCTTCTGTGCTTGTTGGTCTTTCGGACGCTGTATCGGACGCTCTGTGCAATCTTGGAAAAAATGTTCGGGTGCCGGTGTGTCACTTTCAACAACTGTCTCTTTTTCAAAAGTATCAGGAGTTGCCTCACGAGATGGCAACTCACCGAGTTCATCTAATGCCTGGTCTAATATCGGTGAAAGTAGGTGTATCCATTTATTTGTCTCAGGTTGAGACATATCAAAGAACATACCATGAGCATCTTGGGTCCATGCGTGTCGTAGATAAATCAAAATAAACAGAAGTTTATCTTCCATATTTGACAAACGACTATTTTTGTAAGTGGTATAACGCCGTTTTTTTTCGTTCTTGACCATCAAGTGTTTTTGTAGAGACAAACGCTAAAAAATGTGTCGTAAAAAGCGGAAGAAGTGCCAAAAATTCTTCAGTCGTAAAACCCGTTAGTTTTTGGAACTTACCCGGATCGTCCTTTATTTCATCATATTTGTTCATAAGTTAATCTCCAAAGCATAATTTTCTTTATTATGCCAGAAATCAACTGTAATTTAAATTGAAATCAACTGTAATTTAAATTCATATAATGTCTATTAATCATCAAATTCATTTGTCAAACGAAGAAACAAAGGAACTCTACATATTTCTGTGCCATTTCTTATAATTCGGGGTTACAAACCCCTCCAACAAATGATAGGTGGCAACTTAAGTTATTTAGGTAAATCTAAAAATTCATAGGGGGCAATACCTGCCCCATCAACATCAATTAGTTTATAACCTACTGGGATGTTACCTTCTAAAACTGAATTATGCAGCTCAAAGTTGGTATCAAAACTTGTTGAAGGTGCGCTGTTGGCACTGACAATGTTCATTTCCCATTCACCTGTTAATTCATTTAATTGATTTTCGTATTCAACATAGACAACGTTATCGTAGTGTGGATATACTTTACCAGTTTCCCCACTAATCCATCCACCTAAATGCCTGTCCCCATCGTTCCAAAGCTTGACAAGGACTCTGCCGAGTAATTCCGAATTAACGCTGTCGGTTTCATTGAACTCCCCGATCAGTGTTCCTTCTGGAATTTCAGGATACGGACCGAACCCATGGGGTGACACGCGTATTTCTTTAGTGTCTTTCTTTTCTACTTCGGTGTTTGTGTTAGTTTCTAAATGGATATCATTTAAGTCGCTTGCAGTTCTCTCTATAGATGGTGGATTGCTTTTTTCAGAGAAATTGGTTTTACTATCCAGATTGTTGTTAGAATTTGCCTTTTGGGTCGTTTCCCGTTGACGTAGGAGCTCATCAGTTTTGGCAGCATCTTGTTTGTAGGGCGCAGTATCATAGTGATACCAGAGGACACACGCTACACCAAACACTATCAAAAAAACGATGCCACCGAGAACCCACTTGTTTGTGAAAAAATCACGATACATTTCATACCTCCTTTTATTAATGACACAGTTGTGAAGTGTCTGTTGAAAAGGAGGTGTTATTTCAGTCAAGGAAAACAGAGGTATACTTGTTCAACTATCAGGCTATATTGTCTGGAACAATAATCCATGAGTTTATGTTTAGACATTATTGCCCTTACGTACATGTACGTGCATATTTAGGGCAAAATGTTACCAAAAATTGTCATTTTTTAGTAAATTGGTTCAAAAAGATGAAATGACAGTATAATTATATCATAAGAAAGAAATATAATAGTAGTTCATAGCGTTTTTTCAAATGACAAATAACTTGAAACCTCCAGTTTATACTGCTATAATTGCAAATATCTCAGCGTTGGGGTATCAATAGCATGGCAGTGCCACTTCTTAGGATGCAGGGGATTACAAAGGATTTTCCGGGTGTACGTGCGTTAGATGACGTGAATTTTGAGGTGCATTCTGGAGAGATTCACGCACTCTGTGGTGAAAATGGGGCAGGTAAATCAACTCTGATCAAGATACTCGGTGCGGTGCATCCGTATGGCACGTACGATGGACAACTCCTTATCAATGGTTCTGAACAGCAATTCCGTCATGTGCGTGATGCGGAACATGCGGGAATTGCTGTAATTCATCAAGAATTAGCATTGATTCCTGAGATGACGGTCGCTGAGAACATCTATCTGGGTAAGGAACCTCAACGTTTTGGTATAATTGACAGAGAACGGTTATATAATGATGCGGGAACGTTGTTGGCACAGTTTGGGTTGGACATTCCGCTACACGGACAGGTTTATAAATTGGGTATAGGTCAGCAGCAGCTGGTTGAGATAGCGAAGGCATTGTCACGAGATGCGCGGATGCTTGTGCTTGATGAACCTACAGCAGCGTTGACCGAAAGTGAAGTGGACATCCTCCACCGAATTCTAACACAACTACGAGATGAAGACGTTGCTTGTATCTATATTACCCACAAACTTAAGGAGATATTTCGGATTGCAGATAGAGTGACTGTGCTACGCGATGGTAAGACAGTCGAAACGCAATCAATTGGTGAATGCACGGAAGACTTGTTGATTTCACAGATGGTCGGAAGGGAATTGACGGCACTTTATCCAGATCGTGAACATATCACATCATCAACAAATGGGAATGATGTAGCTTTACAGGTTGAGGATTTATGCACGTATCCAACTGAACCACCACACCTTGAGAACATCAGTTTTGAGGTGCGACGGGGTGAGATACTTGGAATCGCAGGACTGATGGGAGCGGGTAGGACAGAATTAATCAACACTATTTTTGGTGCGTATTCAGGAATGTGGAAGGGTAAGGTCTATAGGGATGGCGCGCATGTTCAATTCCGCTCACCTAAGGATGCTATACGAAACGGAATGGCGTTGGTCAGTGAAGATCGGAAACAGTATGGATTGATTTTGGACAACGATATAGTCCGTAACATGACACTTGCAAGTATCGGGGAATCGAAAGAACTTACTGCATTGGGTGTTATCAATCGTAAGGTGGAGTATCAAAAGAGCAGTGAATCTGTTGACACGCTTCGCATAAAGACAACATCATTAGATGTTCCTGTTCGTCAGTTGAGCGGAGGAAATCAGCAGAAAGTAGTATTGGGAAAGTGGTTGATGACTCGTCCAAAGGTGCTGTTTCTTGACGAACCAACACGGGGGATTGATGTGGGTGCGAAAGCAGAGATTCATGCCTTGACAGCACAACTTGCAGATGATGGTGTTGCTATCGTGTTAGTATCATCAGAACTGCCAGAGATTTTAGGGATGAGTGATCGTGTTTTGGTATTGCATGAAGGCAGAATTACAGGTGAATTTGCAAACGAAGATTTGACGCAGGAGGACATCTTACGGTGTGCAGCAGGGACGTAATGGAAAAGACAGTTAGAACAGAGAGTCCAGAGGATACACAAGTTCTCGGAGAGGAACTTGGTAGAAAGTTGAAACCCGGGGACGTTGTTGCACTGATTGGTGATCTTGGAACAGGGAAGACGTGTTTGACTCAGGGTATTGCACGGGGTGTGGGCATCGCACCGAATGAAGTGGTCAGTAGTCCATCCTATATACTCATCAATGAATACGATGGGAATATTCCTATCTATCATATTGATCTGTATCGTCTGGAAACCTTTGCTGAGATTGCTGAACTTGGCTTAGACGAGTATATGAATAGTGATGGTATTTGCATTATTGAGTGGGCAGAACGAATGGCTGAAGGATTACCCGAAACCTGTATAAGAATTCACATTGCGTGGGAAGATGAAAACATCCGATCCATCAAAATACAACATTCTCTATCTTGATAGCGGTTCAGGTATAGGTGGCGGGCAACGGAGTCTGCTGCTTCTGCTGAAGTTGTTGGACAGACAACGTTTTTCTCCATTTGTTGGATGTCTTGGTGATAGTCTGTTTGCAGATGAAGTGAATAAGACAGAAGCGCAAATTGTAGCACTTTCTCTCCCCGAAGCACATAACAAAACTGATAAGGTGAAGCGATTTTCGTTTCATGACCTGCTGAATGACTTTCGTCAACTTCGGGTAATCGGACAACTACACCGAGCAGTAAAACAACATTCCATTTCACTTATCCACGCCAATTCGCTATCTGTAGCACTACTCGGAGGTATTGTTGCGAAGTGGCACCGTATTCCTATTCTCATGCACAAACGTTATGCTACATCCTACGGTATATTGGACAAGATCTGTGAGAAACTGCTGCATCGTGTGATATTGGTTTCGGAAGCGACGCGTTGGGATTTTGCCCCCGCGGAAAAGCAGACTTTAATCTATAATGGTGTGGATATGGAAGCATTTCAAGCATCACAAGCAGAAGTGGAATCACTGCGGACAGAACTCCTATCAGGAAATAGTGATGACACACATAGCAATACGGAATCGACTCATCCTTTATTTGTAGGAGTTGTGACTCGGATAACACCGGAAAAAGGGATCCATTTTCTGGTGAGAGCAATGGCTGAGTTGAAAAAGACAGAACTCAACTCGGTTAACATCAAACTGCTGATTGTGGGTGGACCTTATTTTCAGAAAGACAAGGATTATATGGCATCGCTGAAACAAGAGGTTGTGGATTTAGACGTTGCCGATTCAGTTATCTTCACTGGTTTTCTATCTGATACCCGGATTGTAACGTCCTTGCTTGATATTGTGTTGGTGCCTTCTATTATACCTGAGGCATGTCCACGGACTATCATTGAAGCGATGGCGGTTGGCAAGCCGGTGATTGCCACTCCACTTGGTGGAAGTAAGGAGTTGGTTACACCTGAAACAGGTGTTTTAGTGCCACCTGAAAATGCTGAAGCGATTGCATCTGCAATTGTCAAAATCGCAAATGATTCGGAACAGTTGGCTGCGATGGGAATAGCGGCACGGCAACGCGCTGAACAGTTATTTAGTAGTGAGAAAAACAGCACATTGACAGAGGCGGTCTATGACGAGTTATTGGCAGAGTGTTGAAAGTTCAACCAGAATGATGTACAGTGCGGTTAGGAAACCGCGCCAACCGATATTGTGGAGTTGATGTCTGATGGATGGAGAAAGAGGGAAACTGCCTAATCCGATGCAGGATGCACAAGTTAGTCAAGGTAGATTGAATCAGGTTTCCGAGTTGATGGGTGAACAGATAGGGGATACTGCGAACTGGATTGAGATTTACCGTACAAGCGATGAATGGGAGATCAAGTTGATTCAGGCGACTTTAGGCGCGCAACAGATTCGCTGTCGTCCAATACCAGTAAAAGCAGAACGGAAAACCGCGCTGTTTGTTGACCCAGAACATGAGGTTACTGCACTTGAATTGATGAGTCGTATTGATGTGGCGATTACAGATAGCGAGTTGTCATCGCAATCAGAAGAGAAAGCAGAAGCACTCAAGCAACGCGACATGGCAGCTACAATGGAGGATAATCAACAACTGATGATGGAAACCGGTGAGATACTCATGGCACAACGCGAGGATATCGGTAGTGTCGTTTATGTCGCTGGAAAGGGGTATGAACTCCGTGTCGGTACGGAACCATATATTACCGTAAAGGAAAAGGATTGGGATGAGTTCACCGATTACAGCGCGCAACGTCAGGAATTTATCATACTGATGCGTCATGAATATCCAACGTTATATGAATGGATTCAGGAGGAAAAAATATTAGCTGAATTCATTAAACTGATTGAGATGACCTATCAGGATGGTGCGCCTGTTCTAGTGCCACCACGTCAGTATACCGATATCGCTGAAACAGAAGAAATTGAGACGACTCCCTACAACTCGTTTGCTCTATTGAGTATGACTGTTGCTGTGATTTCGCTTATCACAGTGCTTTTCAGTGTACCGTGGCAAGCAAATCTTGTGATGGCTGTGATGGTTTTTGTGTGTGGTGTTATCGCGCTATTCAAGATTCGTGCACAAGCGGAGAGTCTTACGGAAGAAGAGAAGACCGTGGGTATGCCGATGTCAATCTGTGCGATAGTGTTTGCGTGTTTGGTAGTTGTGTTTGCATGGTGGTTGTCTCAACGTCCAATGCCTGAAGCCCCAGAGCATCCGCACCCGCATGAGCATGCCGGGGATAGATAGAGTGTAACATATGCTTGTATACCTTTCTCCAGAAACAAAACGGATTGAATCCTTATTCATAATATAGTATACTATCTAATGTAATCTATGGAGGGAATAAATCATGTCAGCTAAATTAACGAACACAGAAAAAGACAACACGAACTTGGATATTGTTATTGTGTCAGGGAAAAATTTGCCAGAAGAGAATATAGAATCAACTACAAAAAAGGCATATAAACGATCCACAAGCCGCCGGTCAGTAAAGTTACCTCGTCTAAAATTGGTGGAACTCGTATCTCAGGTGACTGAGGAAAATGCACATATTGAGATTTCTACAGGTCAAGCGGCAGGAAATGAAACCTGGTAGGAGTGCCGTGAGTTATGTCGGAATACATACCGGAAGTAGGTGATGTAGTCTGGATTGACTTTGATCCTCAGAAAGGAAATGAGATACAAAAACGCCGTCCTGCTCTTTATAATATCACACCGATGAATTTGGCGTTTTTTTGTCCAATTACCAGTGCAAAAAGAGGGAATCCTTTTGAAGTTGATATACCAATTGGTTTAGCAATAGAAGGCGTTATCCTTGCCGATCAGGTTAAGAACATGGATTGGCGGCAGAGAAACGCAACGTTTGTATGTACGGTACCTGAGGAGACTATTCATAGAGTATTAAGAAGAATTGAAGCACTACTGAATATATTGGAATCATTTGAACTTACAGAAATACTTGAAGATTTGCTGGAACGGTTTGGACTTGAAGAAATACAAGAAAGTATACGCGAAATTATCAACAATGACTGAGATTACAATTGATGTCTTTCTTTAGTTTGAGAGAATATTAGCATTAACACAAGATAGTCAAAATCATGAATTAATGGTTCTGACTATCTTTATATTATGAAATATACTTATACCTATCTTCCAGCTTTAAGGAAACCCCAAGCCGTTGCGACTTTGCCTTTTGGATCAACGGGTAGTGGACCACCAGGACCGTAAACGAGAACATCTTCGTATTTTGCAGTAGTATTCCACGTTCCGATACCAATTCGTCCCACACCATCTTTGTCAGCATCCGCAATTTCGTGTACCTCTTCATCGTCAAGGATGAGCGTGTAACTGGTAGGTGTGTTCACGATTTTGATGCTATACCATTTATTGGTTTCAAAGGTATGATTACTATCACCAGCCTGTTTATATGCCGCACCGTTCCAGGCTTCTATCCTTGAAACGGAGTTACCCCAACCGCCAAGATTCCACCAATATTCAAAAAGTGGTTTGCCTTTCATTCTGGGAGGAAGTTCAGCAAGGTCTTTATCTCGAGGATTGATTTCACCTTGGCAGCGGAACATAATTAGGAAAGCTTCTGCCCCATCAATTTTGTTTGCACGCACCTCATAGGTATATTCAACCCAATCGTCATCCCAATAGTCATCTGCGACAATAGTAATGCAATTGGCATCATTTAAGAGTTGTTGGTATTCGTCATCTTTAAATTGCCAGTCTCCCCATAAGGGAACCCATTTGTCTTCCGATTTATTTGGGTTATCAAAGTTATCCTCAAAGTAGAGTTGTGACATTGCGACGTTCGTAATGCTAAGAACGAAACAACATAAGAGGATAGATATACCAAGTTTCTTCATATAATAACACTCCTTTGTTAAGGCGATTCATTGACTGAGAAATCGCCGTTTATATTCTAATGGTTCAGCGAAAATTCTGCTGAATTCAGTAAAACCCAATATAGGTCTTCGTAAGCTAAAGACTTTTGGGTGTAATTGCTACGATCTATATATCGTTGGAAAAAGGTCTTTTCTTTAGTAGTCGGTTTGCGTGATAGTACCGTGAGATACATATATTCTACCCGTTCACTGGTATCACGCCAATTATCAAGGACATAGTTAACGAAAGTTCCGTGCTCTTTGTAATCAGCACTATCATTTACCATATGTCCATTAATCATCATAAGTGCCTGTGGGACGGTTCCGCTGAATGCTTCAATTTCTTCCATCTCACCGTTGTCAAGTAGGAATAAGAATTTTTTAAGGTGCTCACGTTTCTTATATTCAAATTCTCGGAGCATACCTTCTCTATCTTCGCCCCCACTTCTGGCCATACTATCCATTTTAATCTTCCATAGCCTCTCAAAAGCAGTAGCTTGCAGCATAGAATAGAAGAATTGTTCGGCACTCAAAGGTTTCATATATGCATGTGAGTAATAGATGTCATCGTCTTTATTGCTATCATTTGTCTCTGAACTTCTCTGATACGTATTTGAGTTGAGTATTGTTCGCACCAAATGTTGCAAGTCATATCCGTGAATGACAAAATCTTCCGCCAACCAAGCCAAGAGTGTTGGATTTGTTGGTTTGTTCTCATCACCGAATCCGTCAACGGGTTCAACAAATCCGCGTCCCATAAAATGTTTCCAGACACGGTTTACAATGGCTTTACTAAAGAAAGGGTTCTCTCTTGCAGTCATCCATTCAGCAAGTGCTTGACGTTTCTTGATGAGCTCACCTGTATAGTCTGTTCCATCAAGGAAACGTGGTGTAACCGATTCCTTCATACTTTCAACGTACATTGCGCGGTCTTGTTTTGCACTATTTGTAATGAGATAATTTTCCATTTCTTTCTCATCACCGATCATATCCATGCCTTTTATCATACCTTTTTCTTCGCTTTTAATACCTGTGAAGAATGCGGCGACTCCATAGAAGTCTTTTTGTAGCCAAGTTTCGGTTTTATGATCGTGGCATTCTGCACACTGCATGGGAAGTCCGAGAAATAGGCGTGATGTATGTGAAGTTAAAAAGACAGGGGATCTTTCATAACGGAGCACATAGTTTCCTGCTGCGTTATTTTTTAACTCACCATCTGCAGCGACGAGTTCAGTAACAAATTGGTCATAAGGCATGTTGGTATCAAGTGCTTCACGCACCCATGCGGTTAAACCGATGCGTCTGTCATCCGCATCACCGCGCCTACCGATAAGCCAATTCACCCATATATTTGTCCAATACTCAACAGATTCATGACTTTCAATCAGTTCATCTATTTTCTCTGAACGTTTGTATTGTGAACCGTCGTTTACAAAATCTAAGACTTCTTCAGGAGTGGGAATTGTTCCTGTCATATCTAAATAAATACGTCGAAGAAATTCCGCATCCGATGTCTGTTTTGACGGCTTAATTCCTTCGCGGTTCAAGGCGGAATCGATGTGTCTATCTAAGTGTATTGTGCTTGAATGGACGTGTCTTTTGTTCGTTGTGACTGTAGTTACAGTTGCACAACCCGCTGCTAAAAACGCAAATGCAAATAGGATAATCCAATTTCGGTTTTTCGTCCAATATGTCTTTTTCATCGAGAATCTCCTCAATTTGGGGGTGCTTAAGGTCTAATTATGTTCTCTGGTATTAAGTTTAACCTATCTCTCTGCAGATTTCAAGAGAAATTAACCTTTACCCCAACGAACACCTGTTGGAATGATGCCGACATCATCGCCGCGTTTCATCGCTTCAGCTGCATCAAGAATACTTGCAATGTCGTGTTGCGGTTCAAAGTCTAACAATGTTTTGATTTTGGTCAGATCAAACTCAAAATAATTGGGGTTCGTGAGTTTAATATCTGCATAATCCATTTTATAACGTTCACACAGATAGGGGATGACCTCCTCAAAATTGAAAACCCCGTTCCCACCGAGTGTGAATTCTTGACCGACAGCTGCATCTTTTTCTATACCTAAGACCAATCCCTGAACAATGTCTCTAATATCAGTAAAATGTTCTTTGTAAGCTCTACCATCAGGGTTACGTTTGAGTATGAACTTTTCTTCACCGTTCCACGCTTTCATAACTGCTTCTGCAGTTTCTAATTCTGCCGGATCATCACCTTTATAGTTTTTATATCGGTTATAGATGGTGCTAAACACGAATAGTTTGGGTAGTCCATCATCATTGAGGAATTCACTCGGTTCTACAACAGTGGCAAATCGAAAAACTGTGGATGGCACATTATATTGGTGATGATATGTCATGCAGAGTTCTTCGCCGATCCATTTCGTGAGGAAGTATGGCATGTGGTGATATTTGGCAACCATATCCTCTGTGATGAGTTCGTTGAATAGTCTGCCCTTTTCGGTTAATTGCCAATAAATAGCCTCTGTGCTTGCGTATACGAAACGGTGTAAGTCTTTGTTGAATTCACGGACACATTCTAAAATATTGAGAGTTCCCATCCCATTGATAGCAAGATACTCACGGTTATTAAATGGACCGCCAAAAGCAGCAGCGATATGATAGATAGCGTCAACACCTTCAACTGCTTTTTTGACATCTTCATATTCTCGCAGGTCACCGAGGAATGTCTCTACCTTGTCATTCCCTTTCCATCTATCCACACGATTGACATCACCGGGATAGGTAAAACAACGGATTTCGTGTCCTTTTTCTAATAATGCTTTAGTAAGATTTGATCCAATGCGTCCTGTTCCACCTGTTACTAATATCTTCATCTATATCTCCATTTACAGTCTATGTCTACATTACACTATCTAATAAGTTACTGCATACCCATCAGTTCTTGGATCGGATCCGCCAATGAGTGCCCCCGATTCAGGATGAACCTGTATCATCTGTGCACTACCTGGACCACCCCAATCCCCTACTTGTTGAAGTTCATGTCCTCTGCCAGCCAAACCATCTTGAGTATCCGATGAAAAACGGGTTTCTAACTGCAGATGATTAGAACAGGTATGTGGAATTGTTGATTCCATCGGATTCTGGAGACTACGCCATCGCGGTGCAGAGACTGCTTCCTGTGGTGTCATTCCAAAGTCAAGTGCATGCGTGACCAACTGTAGATTTGTTTGGACTTGTGTATCAGCACCAGGTGTTCCGCATGCTAATACGGGTTTGTCTTCTTTGGTAACGATGACAGGGTTCATTGTGTGTCTGACCCGTTTTCCCGGCATTAAACTGTTTGGATGGTCTTCTTCCAAATGCCAATATGTCATTCGGTTGTTTAGTAGAATGCCAGTGTCCCCTGCTACCAAACCGGAACCGAATCCTGATTGAATACTCTGCAACACACAAACAAGATTTCCTGCACGGTCGGCAGTGCAGAAGCATGTAGTATCTTCGTGTGCTTCTGGTCCACCAGCGAGGACATCAACTGCAGCTTGTTCCAGATCAATCCGTTTTGCTTGTTCAGCGGCGTATGACTTGGATAACATGCCTTCTATCGGAACATCCACCCAATTGGGGTCTGCCATGTATTTCTCTCTGTCAGCGAATGCGAGTTTCTTGGCTTCAACCATCAGATGCACACTTTCGGCAGTGTTGCATCCTAATGCTTGTAAATCAAATAACTCAACAACATTCAATTCCTGTAATAAGATATGTCCGCTTGAGTTAGGAGGCATTTCATAAACTTCGTACCCGCGATAGTTGACGTGTATCGGATCATCCCAGTGTGCATGGTAGTTAGCAAGGTCTTCTGCTGTCAACAGACCATCATAAGCATGACTGAATTTAGCAATTGTTTTGGCAATATCCCCTTTGTAGAATGTATCTCTGCCATCTTTGGCGATTTTTCGGAACGTTGTACCGAGATTTGGATTTGCGAGAATTTCACCAGTTGGGATCGGTTCGCCATCGTTTGTGAAAATGGCGCGACTGTCTGGTTCAGCTGCGAAGCGAGGGTTCTCGCCTCTTAATCCTCCTGCAAGTCTCTGACTTACGGGAAATCCTTCTTCACAGAGAGAGATTGCTGGGGTAAATACTTCTTCTAACTTGAGTGTCCCGTATCGTTCGTGTGCAAGTAACCAAGCGTCAAGGAGTCCAGGTACAGAAACACTTCGCATACCTTTCATTGGAATGCCACCGTTCTTGAGATAGGTCTCGCGAGTAGCAGCATTCGGTGCCGGTCCTGTGCCATTTACCGCTGCGACCTGTCCTGTTTCTGCCCAATAGATGAGGATAAATCCATCCCCTCCGATTCCAGAACCCGCAGGTTCAACGACACCGAGGGCAGCGGCGGTTGCGATTGCAGCGTCAACAGCGTTACCACCTGCCATCATTGTTTGTATGCCTGCTTGTGACGCCAGCACGTGTCCAGATGTAACCATGCCGTTGCTGCCCATCACAGATGGACGAAAGGCTGAGCCGTGGGGTGATTGCATTTGATGTCTCCGTTATTGATTGAGATGATCAGTTACAAGTTGCTTCCAATAATCAGTGGTAAGGTAGTAGTGTTCACCAATAATATCATGATCTATATCCACATTACCGCTTATGACAGATTGCCGATAGATTTCAATCATTTCCTCAGGTCGTTTCTCTGAATCTCGTAGGTATAACTCTAAGAATTCTATCGCAATTAAACGCAAATAAAACAGATTCATTTGTATACGTTCTGATGCTTCAGGAATTTCCTCTGCATAGATGTCTGCGAGATTACGGACAAAATAATAATCAAAGAAATCAAAACCACTTTCTTCAATTAGAATATTCCCTAATGCCTCAAAGTTACCATGGCACCAATCTACGTTATATCTTGTCCTTACCCGGTCTATTATTTGAACATTCGGTGCTGGAGGTAAATCATCAAATGGATACCATTCATCACGTTCACTGACTGGATGTGTTAGGCGTGCAATGCCGGGAATAGTGGATAATTCATCCATAATTAGAAGTGGATCAATATATGCACCGAAGTCTAACACAGCATAGGTCACGCTTTGATTATGTATTCTTGCATCTGTATACCCTTCGTTAGTTAAAAACTCAATCACGCTAGCGTTAGTTTCACTCACTGATCGAATTGCTAGGTCATACACCACTATGATTTCACCGAATTCATAATCAGGGTAACCCAAGTCGAGAGCAGTACACCAGCATTCGGGATTGTCAATGAAAGAACCGTATCCGAAAGCAAAGGGTATGAAGTCGTTTCCCGCGGGCATATGCTGCAATGCAGCTTCCGCAGACTTAACTTCATCTGCAAGTTTCTGTAATGACCTCTCCATGTCTGCTGCATCCCTTATTGTATATGCCTTTACAGCTTCAATTGATGCATGAGCAAAGTCTCGTAATTCTATATCGCATTTTGCTTCAACGAATGCATGTTCTAAAATAGTTACAGCACTCGCAAGTTCGGCAATCTTTGAAAATAATGGTTCAACTGATGTGCCATCGTCAACTGCGAGTGTCTCTGCAACACCTTTTGATGCTTCTGCAAGGTCAACGAATGCACGTTCTGCAGCAGTGTTTGAAAGGTTCGAGAGTACCTCTTGGGCAAATTCAGTTGTGGACTGTGAGGGAATAGTAAGGTCTACAGGTGATATTAATTCCTTTTCACAACCAGTGAGAATCAATGCGAAGAGTGATATGAGAAGAATCAGTCTTGGTATTTTCATACGAACGTTGAATAGGTTATACCTTGTGGTGATTGCATTTTGTTACCTTCGTTATTGATTGAGATGATCAGTTACAAGTTGCTTCCAATAATCGGTGGTATGGTAGTAGTGATTAAATTTTCTATGTTCAATACTCAGGTTTCCAGCTCTGACAGATTGACGAAAAAGGTTAATAACTTCGTCAAGAGGCCTTTCTCTGTCCAAGGAGTAAATGTCAAGAAATTCCTCTGATATCCAGCGGAGAGAAAACCGATTCATTCGGATACGTTCTGCACTTTCAGGGACTTCTTCCGCATATATGTCTGCAAGGTCTCGGACAAAATCATAGTCAAAGAAATCAATCCTACTCTCTCCAATCAAGATACTGTCTATAACATCAAAGTTGTTCTGACACCACGTCTCATTATATTCTGCTGCAATCCTGCGGACAATATAATATCCTTGAGGGTGGACAGGATCAACATGGACATAAAAGATATCGGGCTGCACATGAGCAACGCCAGGGATTTTGAACAACTCTCCCATAATTAGCAACGGATCAACTTCTGCCCCTAAGTCAATAGACTCAATATAACCAGTCACCTCTTCTATTTGAATGGGTGCAGTGTACCCTTTTAAATGGAACCACTCATTTTTTCCTAAGCTAATAAACCTTGACCAACCTGCTACTTGTACACTGTATCCTTTTAGATTCAATAATTCTAACACATCATCTCTTGTTTCATCTACAGATCGAATTGTGCTGTTATACTTGATTAAGATTAAACCAGGTACATACAGTGGATCGTTTGGTCCTTCAGTAACAAGAAACTCGTCCAATGTACCATCAATAACTGGACCGTATCCGAAGGCAAAGGGAACGAAATTGTAATCCACGGGTAGCTGACCTAATTCCATTTTCGCCTTTACTGCTTCTCGTGCAAGGTTTTGCAGTGTCCGTTCCATGTCTGCTGCAACCCTTATTGTATATGCTTTTACAGTGTCTATTGTTGCGTGAGCAAAACCTCGTAATTCTATATCGCATTTTGCTTCAACGAATGCATGTTCTAAAATAGTTACAGCACTCGCAAGTTCGGCAATCTTTGAAAATAATGGTTCAACTGATGTGCCATCGTCAACTGCGAGTGTCTCTGCAACACCTTTTGATGCTTCTGCAAGGTCAACGAATGCACGTTCTGCAGCAGTGTTTGCAAGGTTCAAGAGTGCCTCTTGTGCAAATTCTGAAGTGGTTTGTGAGGGAATAGTAGGGTCTACAGGAGATATTAATTCCCTTTCGCAACCAGTGAATATCACCGCAAAGAGTGCTATGAGAAGAAGCAATTTAAAGCATTTCATTATCTGAATTATTGTAAATCGCTGTTCGGACAAAAGTGGAACAGAGACACCACCCTACAATGTGAATAGGTTTTGCTTCACTGGTCTTATGTTAAGCAAACATTTTCGCTGTAAATGCTCCTAAATCAACACGTTCGTGTGTTCGGGCAGATTCGTTGCAGGCTTCCATCAAAATCCATGTGCCGAGTGTGCTATCTTGGATCCAGTCGCGATCTTTGCCTGAGGTGATAGCTTCTGCGAAGGCATCAAATTGAAGTCTATCGTCTTCAATCAAACCACCGTGTAGGTCTTGAAGGGTAAGGTTTTCGACCTCTTGACCTGTTCGGAACAGTTGTAAGTGTCCACCATCTCGACGCAGGTCACCTTCTTCACCGTGGAATGTCCAACAGCCGCTCCATCCGTAAGCACCCATGTGTCCTGCACGTGTGCCAGCATACGTAAAAGGTGCACCGTTGTCATATTCCATCAATGCGTTTCCACCTGCAGTTCCCCATGCATCTATCTGTCCTAATGCGGGGTCACGACGATTGTGAACTTGTGCAGTAACATACTTCGGTAGTCCTTTTGCCCCAACGAGTTGGTCAATTTGGTGGCTGCAGCCTGCATGGAAGTATAGTCCATCAATGTAAGCATCAGGTTGGCGAGAATCGGGTCCAGTGAATAAGTTTTGACGTATCCAGAATCGGCATTCTCCGCCAAGCATTTCACCGATACCGCCATCTTCACGGAGCCATTCACGCATTTTTGCGGCGGCAGGATTCCATCGCTTGTTTTGTCCCTGAACTAAAATCGTGCCAGGGTTAGCCTTATGTGCTTTGATGATGTTCTGGAATTCTGCTTGTGTTGTTGCAATTGGTTTCACACAAAGCGTATGCATGCCAAGGTTCAGACTTTCAACGATTAGTTTTTCATGCACAGTTGTTGAAGCATAGATAAGACACGCCTGAGCTTCCGCGTGTTTCTCTTTTGCTTCAGTGATAGTCGTGTAGATGCGGTCTGATAAGCCTTCAGGTGCGCCGTTGATTGATTCAACACCGTTTTTTGCAGCTTCCAGATTGATGTCTACACATGCTACAGGTTCAAATCCGTGTGAATTGACTTGTGCCTGCAGCCGTCCGTGTGCGAAATGCGTGCACCCTACATGAATAGTTGGTATAGGCATATATCAGTCTCCTTATAAGTCCTTTAATTTTATAATACGATATAGCGCGCTTTCAAAGCGCGCCTACAATGTATCTCTAACTATCAATGTTTCACTACATTAATCTAAGTTGCTACCTACTGAATATTAATCATCAATTTGCTGTATCAAACGAAGAAACAAAGGAATTATGCATATTTTAGTGCCACTTCACAACAATCGTGGTTGGAAACCACTCCAACAAATGATAGGTGGCAACTTAGGTTACATTATTAGGAAATCTCAACAGTAGGTGGGTTGATGAAATCGTGATACTTCTGTGCGACCTTCCCTTCAGCAGCATCACCAGCATGAATGAGTACACGGAAACGGAAGTGCATCTCTTCACCCTCTTTGAGGATGTATGAACCATCTTTAGACTTGTCACGCTCAAAAGTGCCGCTGCCAAAGATGTTACTTCCCATCAATCCGTAGTTACGGACATGCCAATAGGTTGGGTAGCGTGGATTTACGATGTGGTCATACACAGCGATTCCGACAGGTGTGCCTTCAACAATACCAGAATAATCACACCAGTTCGCGCGTTTTCCCCAAGTTTCGGCTTCATCAATCCCACCGAACGCGTTTTCAATCTTTCCGCCATCTGATGCGTTCATAGATGGATGTACCCGAATGCACATGATGCCACCTTCTTTGGTATCACCAAAATGGACATCACCTTCAGAGGCAATAAAACTCAAATCAAGGTCGAAAATTGCACCGTTTTCGGGTAAGTTGTAAATACGAAAATGCTGCTTATCTTTCATCAAGACTTTGCCATCTTTCGTTTCCCAGTTGTTTTCAGCATAAATTCTACTGACAACTGCCCCACCATGTTTTTGTGTAAAACCTTGATGTACAACTCTGCCGCAATTGCTGCCTTCTCCCCATAAGTCAACATCATTGACTTCCCCGTAGGCGACGTAGAGTGAACGGTGATGAACATGGTCTTTTGAGATGTCGCTTGTTTCTCCGCGTGTTACTTCACGTCCGTTCGGTCCCAACACAGGGAAAAAATAAGGACGGAACTGCTTTATTCCGTAGCGAAACGTTGTAAATGGTCTACCGTTTAGAGTAACATCAATTGTTTCCGTGCCATATTCTAATTCAACACCTGTATCTGTGTTAATATCACCATCTGAAAGCATATAGGTGCGTGAGGCACCAGCGGGAAGATCGTTTAGTATCCATGCTAAAGTCGTAGACTTTTTGTCATCACTTTTGTAGCATTGTGCGGGAACGACCTCACCATTTTCTGCATCTGTTAGTATAACATCACGTTTCGCATATTCGTGAATACTGGGATGTTCAAGGTCAACGACAACAGGACATCCAACCCTATCATGATTGTCTGCGTTGACAGTGAGTGATAGGCAATTCTGATTTGCCATAAATCTCCTTAATATCCTTCAATCGTAATAGTATGAAATTAATATGTCTTTAGTCAGTCAACTAAAGAGAAGTATAGGTTAAGGAACTAATCTTACAGTTTAACTTTTCTCTGCATTCAGTTCAAGGATTGCTTCCTCTTCAGTGTCGTAACTTTCAAAAACGGACGCTAACCTTCCAAGAACGAGTAAATTTCTGATATGCGCGCCTGCTTTGACAAGAGCCGTGCGTCCACCTTTACGCGTGATAGTGACGTGAACGGAAACGAGTGTTCCCAATCCACTACTATCCATTCTGGTAACTTCTTCAAGATTGAAGATGACCTTTGGTGAATCGAAATATTCTTCAAGTTCTTCCTGAATTTGCTGTCTAAGTTCAACGTTTGCTGCCCCGATCATTCGTCCAGTGGGACGTATAACAATAACACCTTCTCTGTTACGAATTTCAGCTAACATATTTCTCCCTCATAGTTTTTCCACTTATATATGCGGAAATAGTTTAAACTGTGTTTAGTGTAACGCATTCAATTGATTTTGTCAAGGATGAATGAATAATAACAGGGTAATTTGGTTTTATAAATTGCCAGTTGATGAGTCTTACTATGAGTTAGGTCTGGGTTGTAGTGATGCATAGTAGTAGGCACACTCCGTGTACCGTAACCCGTTCTCGTTTGGACGGCACGCGGAGCGTGCCTACTACCATGTCGTATTCACAAACAAAACCGTATCTCACATCAATTCACGTTTGTAATGAAATACAGCAGAAAATCCGAGAACTATAGTAAACTTTTGAATTAATGGGACATTTCAAGATGTAGGCGGGAACTCCGATTCCCGATTATCACTGAGCTAACTCGCGATTCGGAGATCGCTCCTATAGGGACTTTGTATTATTATTTTCAATGTTCACTATAAATAACCCTGGAATAATAGTCTGTAAATTCTAACGTCCAGTAGACGGAGCCTGCGGCCAGTGCAGCCCACGCTGCCCAGATAGACTACGATTCGCAGATGGTCGATATTCTTTGTCAGGCAACCCAACAAGTACACCATCCTGCACCCAGTTTTCATCACCACCATAAAGTTCACCAATCAACAGTTCTGTCAATCGGTCAAGTATATCAACGTGTTCAGGAGATTCAGACAGATCGTTGAATTCTCTCGGATCTTCTTCCAAATCAAAAAGTTGTCGGTAGTTTCCCATAGCGTAGTAGATGAGTTTGTAACGACCTTCATGAATCATTCGGGTGGCACTACTGCCAGAACCGACTTCACCGTATAACCATTCACGTTGATTGTCACCTACCATCGGCATTCCGTCTACAGTTTCTGGAATGTCAACACCAGCGAGATGGAGGAGTGTCGGCATAACGTCTTGCCATCCAACGAGTCGGTTGTCAACTCTGTTGTGTCCAACTCTGTCATCGCCTGCAGTGCCGACAAGAAGCATTGGTACGTTAGCAGAATCTTCATAGTAGAGCCGTTTCGCCCACATCCGATGGTTTCCAAGCATATCACCGTGGTCAGATGTGAACAGAATGATGGTATTGTTCAACAAACCTTCTTCGCGCAATGTACCGATGACAAGTCGTAACTGATGGTCAATTTGTGTGCTGAGTGCGTAAAACGCTTGACGTGCAGAACGGATTAGATTTTCATTGTAGCGTGCATCCTGCATTTGACGTGACTTTAACGGTAATGGAAGTTTGTCAGTATCTTTAGACCATTCTCCGTGAAAAGGCATTTCAATATCAATATTCTGATACATATCCATATAACATTGCAACGGTGTTAATGGTGGATGTGGATGGCAATAGGACAGGAACCAGAATCCGGGGCGAGTTGGGTCGCGCCGTTTAATCTGACGCACCATCTGTTGGGTGCTCCAGTTGGTGACATGACAATCTTCGGGTAAGTGCCAAGGTCGATTCAGATAATCGTTGTTACACATACCGTGTGCGAACTGCTGTCCAGCATATCCTCTGTCTCCGAGAAAGAGTTCATAGTCGTCAATCACACCGTACTGTAGTCTGCCTTCCTCACCTAATATCACATCGTCAAAACCGATGCGGTCGCGTTGCGGATAAACGTGTAGTTTACCGACAGCATAAGCCTGATAACCTGCATTGCGAAATGTCTGTGCGATAGTGGGAAGTCCATTGATTCCCATTTTATCGTTGAAAACTCGGTCTTTGTGGGTGCGTGTTGTTGTTCCTGTCATCAAGGTCTTGCGTGCGGGGACACAGACTGGACATTCGCTGTATCCATTGGTAAAACGCGTGCCAGCACGTGCAAGTGAGTCGAGTGTTGGTGTTTGGATGTCTGGATGGTCGTTGACACCGAGTAGTGAGTTGGGCCAATGGTCTGTGCTAATTAGTAGGACATGGGGTTTATCTGCCATTGCGGTTCTTCCCTTTCTGTCTCAGTAAGATGATTCTTAGATGAATATTATCAGATACTATGACAATTAGCAAGAAAAAAGGAGATTTGGTCCTTTTGACACGGATATGTGTTCTGATTCCTATAAGGTAGGTTTTAGGATGCTATTCTGTTGCCAAGTATTTTGGATGGGGTTTTATACCATTAAATGAAATGCAGCCTATATTTGCATAACAGCAGTGTTTGTTAGATAAGGAGAATCAAACTGGGTGATGTCACCCGCCTTCAGACCGGGAACAGGAAAAAGACGAACAGACAAAGGTTTGTTGAGTTGCATCGAAAGGGTGGCAACGTCAGACAAAATAGCAGCGATCTGTTCTCTGGAAGCATCGCCAGGGATGGGGATTGTGTCCAGACCAGTACCACAAACAGAAGAATAGAGCAGGAGACTGTCTAAATTGAAATAACACTCTTCGCTACGTTTTCCAAGTCCGACATCTTCAAGGACAGGGAGCATCAATCCAGAATATCCGCAGAGCGGTAGTGATAGTGATTTAAGGGTTCGGGTTAGACCCGCGGCGACAGTCAAGGTGCCACTGTCACCGAAGCAGCCGGGAAGTTGTTGTTCCATAGCGTAGGCGATGCTATCATCACCCATCGGCGCAAGTGATACATCTAAACCGATAAATTTGATTCCCCATTCTTTACCTATCGTTTCTGCAAGATCAACAAGTTTCTGTCCTTCTGTCTCCATGATGACTTTCAGGTTTTGCAAACCAGTTTCTAAATTTGGTGCATTGATAAAAGCAGATTGCACAAAGTCAATTGCTTGCCATCCGATGCTGAAATTCGTTCTGGTATCGTGCCAGTATGCAGCAGGGAAGAAAGGGGTATTCGGTGGACAGTTCATTAGTGCTGCAAATCGGAGATTTCCGTAACCATCATCGGTTCGATGTGCGATTTGCCGTATGATCTCGGCTGTCTTTTCAGCCACACCAGAGACTAAACGTCCCGATTGTGTTGTCAGGGTAACAGTGGTAAAGAGGGTCTCACTTTGAACAATGACATCTGCGACCTGAGCAAGATGTGTTTCGGTGTTGCGTTTATTTGGTGGGATTGTGCCTAAACTAAGGAACTCGATTCCTAATGCTTGTGCATCGGATTCTAACGCAAGAACGGTGTCTACATCTCGCGCTTCATCCCAGATTTGACAACTTACGCGGGTAGTTTGTACTTCGTATCCATCAGCTTCAAAGTGTGTTTGGCAGGTGGTGTTAAATTTGGATGCACGTTGAAGTTGGTATGTAGAGAATGGAAACGGAATGCCTGTGGTAATAGTTCGGATCTTCATGGGTTGTTAATGTCATCTTCTCCATAAAGTCCGAGATTCCGATAGCGTTCATAACGTTGTTGGATCAGTTGTCTATCAGACATCTTTAGCAATTCTGTAAGGTGTTTCTTGATTGCGCGTTTAACGTTGCGGACAGCGGCTTCTGGGTCCCTATGGGCACCGCCGAGAGGCTCTTTTATGATTTGGTCAATGATGTCTAACTTGAGTAGATCAGGTGCAGTGGGTTTGTAGCCTTCCGTAGCCTCAGGCGCGTGTTCCCCTTTATCTTTCCAGACGATACCACTACACGCTTCGGGTGGGGCAACGCAGTAGACTGCATATTCCATCATCAATACACGATTACCGACTGCTATTGCTAAGGCACCACCACTACCGCCTTCACCAATAATAACGACGAGAATTGGGACACGCATTTGCATCATCTCGGCAAGATTATCAGCGATTGCAGCTGCTTGACCATATTCTTCTGAACGTAGATCAAAATGTGCGCCTGGTGTATCAACGAAGCAGAGAAGTGGACGGTTAAACTTATTTGCTAACTGCATTAAACGTCTTGCTTTTCTATAACCTTCTGGATGTGTATATCCAAAGTTCATTTCTTGACGTTCTTGAAGGTTTGTGCCTTTTTGCTGTGCAAGGTAGACGATGGGTTGTTCATCAAACCATGCGAAACCACCGATCAGTGCTCTGTCATCCCCATATAACTTATCGCTGCGGAGTTCAACGGGGTCATCAAGAAGTAAATCTATATACAGAGATGCTTGAGGTCGTTGTGCGTGCCGTGCCAATCGCACTTTGTCCCAACGGCTTAGTTTTTGAAATGTCTGTTTTGTAAGCGTATCTGCATTCTGCTTGAGCGCAGCAATTCCCTCTGTCAGGTCTAACTCTGGATGTTCTTCTGTAAAAGCATCGAGTTGTAGGAGGTGTCGTTCTAATTCAATTAGAGGTTTTTCAAAATCTAATTCTGTTGAATTCACAAGTATTAACTCCTTAGTTGCGACTGCATAATTTCCATGGAGATCAAACAATGTTCTCAACAAAACGGATGGATCATCAACTCAGTAATGAACCATTCATATTGGGTTTCTATGAGCGAAAAGTTCCTGTCCTCTATAGAAACGGGTTAATTCGCTCATTGAGTGGGGGCTTGAATTGCTTTATCAGACGGTCTTGTATTATACCACGGGCGTTTGGATTTCGAGGAACATGAATACAAATGCAATTCATTCCAAGATTGCGAGCCTTATGCCACTTTTCATGTTGATGATTCAATCGAGAACGAAAAGAATATGTTTCTCCAATATATAGGAGTTCGTGGTTGTCACCACCCTGTGAATTCGGGGTTTCTTTTGAAAAAATATAAACCCCTGGAGCATCGTTAGATGGTCCATTTAAATCATAAACTTCAAAATCAAATGTATAACCTTCTGCACTTACATTCATTGTTCCAATCCGTGCCATAACCAAACTCCTTAAATTTCTGATTTTTATTGATTCCATCTTTCTATCCTTCATAATTCCTTCCAACGTTTGGAGCAAGTAATCTTCTGCATTGGAAGATATATATATGGAACTTATTAACTTGGTCAGATTTACACCGACCTCAATTAATTCTGGGAGTTTACTGGTTTCCTCAGACGAATATAATAAACCTTCATAATCAACTAATCTATCTGAATAGTAAGGTATGTCGGATGTGTAAACACGTCCGCAGAACATTTCTGATACATCGTTAAATGATGTTACTACTCTAATTCTCTTTCAGAACTATACAATTTCCTTTTGTGCATGATGGGAGTGTAAAACAATTCCAACACTTTTTCACGATTATCTAAATCTGCTTTAGTGAAATTTTCGTAACTTTTCATAAAGTCTTTTCGGTAGTCCATATAGATTATTTTACCAATATGTATACTGCCTCTTATTTCTTCCATGCATGTAATCAATCTTTTTACCGTTGATTGTATAGCTACAGCTGTTGGGTTTTCTTTGCCATATCTTTCCCACATTAAATTATCTTCATATTCTTTTAGACACCAACAACTACAAAACATAAAATGATTAGAAAAGTATCTTGTTAATGGTTCAAAGGAATGAATGTCCTTTACATAATCTTCTCTTTCTTTCTCTGAAAGATAATTGTCAAATATATCTTTATTGAGATCGTAACCAGCGTCTTTTGCTATTAGTGTATTTTCTTCTAATAAGTTTCTTTTTGAAGTTACTTCAGATGTGTTTTCTGTAAGAGTTCCTTCGTGTTTATCACTGTATGAATGTATTGTAGAGAAGTATAATGCTTCACTGTATAGTATTGATAGTAATCTTTCAAGTGTTGTAAAATGCCATATCTTTCTTCTTTCAGGCGGGGTTTCAAAACTTCTATGTGGTTTATAAGGCATCCATTTATTCCTATTTCCGCTTACTATTATCCATTTGTCTTTGCGAAGAGCTTACCGGGCAATTGCTGAATAACACCTTTGAGTTCTAACATCAAGAGAACGCTTGACACTTGACTGATGGACAACTCTGTAGTTCGCACAATCGTATCAATGTGTGATGATGGTATTTCAATTGCATTGTAAATCGTTTTTTCATCAGTCGTTAAATCTGGAGGAGGTGCCACAGGAGCAGTGTTAATTGGTGTTTCTTCGGTAGTTTTATTGATGGGTTTAGTTTCATTTTTTGTGCTTTCAGGAACTTGGGAGACCTGTCTGTTTGTCTGTTGTGAGGTTGCTGGTTTAGATGAAGTTATTTGACGAATAGTATGCGACGGTAGTGCGTCTATCAAATCATCCACAGTGCTGATAAGTTTTGCCCCTTTGTCTATCAAACTATGTGTGCCTGTTGATAATTCAGAAAAGATTTCACCTGGAACAGCAAACACTTCTCTCCCTTGCTCACTTGCTAAACGTGCAGTGATCAATGCACCACTCCGATTTGATGCCTCAACAACGACTGTTCCGATTGATAGTCCACTGATAATTCGGTTGCGTCTTGGGAAGTTTTCTGCCATTGGCTTCATGCCCATTGGAAATTCAGAAATTAATGCCCCCGATTCAACAACTTTATCAACCAAATCCTTATTCCCTGCTGGATAGATGAGACTAAGTCCATTTCCTAAAACTGCAATAGTTCTGCCACCTGCTTCAAGTGCACCGCGGTGTGCACAAGTATCAATCCCCTTAGCAAAGCCACTTACCACTGTCATACCACGGTTTACGAGTTGGTGTGCCAACTGATAACTGACTCGTCGTCCATAATCTTTAGCATTACGAGAACCAACAATTGCGATGCTGAGTTTATCCTCTGGTTTCAACTCGCCTCTTATATAGAGTAATAGAGGTGGTGTATCAATCTCTTTCAACAGTGGTGGATATGCTGCGTCATAGAAAGTAATGACATTACAACCGAATTCTTGTATCAATTCCAGTTCGCGTTCCAATGGACATCCGAGTTGTTTCTGCACCAAACTGTTTTTTAACTTCGTAGAAAGTCCTTCAATCTTCTCCAATTCTGATGGGGTAGCATTAAGGACTTTTTCTGCACAACCCAATATATCAATTAAGAAATGCGCGGATTTTGTTCCGACACCTTGAATTAGACTGAGATGGAGTATGTTTTTTGTTTCCTGAGATAGCATTTCCTAATCAACAAATTTCCTTATACCAATGGATACGTTGAACAATTTCCACTTCTCCGCATCATCACTGAATAGTGTTGTGTTCATTGCATCAGAGAAGTATCAGTAGTTGGTACTGCATAATAGATTTCAATCTCCTGAATTTTCCGAAATTCTGCCGCAGTAGGCGCGCCAGTTTCAGATCGTTTGTAACGACTTTGTCCACCGACCCGTCGCGAATCCCAGCGGCGTGGAACTTTCAGACGGAACTTGTTTGTCATTACTGGGGATCCAAGTGTATATTTATAGACTGGACGCATATTGTCACGTACTTCTTTTACAGTAACCCACTTATCATCATCATCCATATACTGAATTTGGAAAAATTCAAGTTGTCCTTCCTGTGCTTTGATGACTATGTGTTGGATTGTTTGTGGTACGTTCCAACTTAAAACAGCTTCAGTAAAGTTGTCGGCTTCATCTTGTAAGGAACGGTTCTTTGCCTCCTCACGAATGTTATTTGTTTCGCCTTCTGTATATATATTGTCATCGTGGAACTTTGGGTCGGTTCCAGCAGCTGTAATAGCAATGTTTTCACTCCAGTTGAGCGACGGTGTTGATGATAAGAAACACCCTGACAACCCAAGCATAACAAAAAGGATTAAACTTAGTGTTCCTAAACGCATATATGCCTCCTCATGACTTGGTGCTGGATATGTTCAGCACCAAGTTCTATCTATGCTACTCTAAGTTGAGTAAATCATCAAGTTCTTGTTCACGTTTATCTGTTGTTTTGTCTACTTCAGCTTGTTCGGTTGTTTTATATCCGTAAAGTTCAACTTCTCTAAACTTCCCAACAGCACGACGATTTGATGCCTGAATATAACCTACATTACGAGCACCAAATTCACGACTCTTAGTAGCATCATCACTTGTTCTCATTACCCTAAGGCGAACCCTATCGGTTGGATATGGCGTTAAAACTGATACAATAACCGGACTTCTTGCCTTTTTTATTTCTTTAATCAAAACCCAGTTTCTATCAGTCGTATGACTTTCTTTTGCAACGAACACATCAAATTCAACGACATTTTCGGTATGAATAACAATACGACGTATTTTCTTTTTCTCAGGTAATGTAATGACAACTTCAGATGCAGCACTCATTCCAATTACATCTCCAGCGAAGACTGCATCTCCGATAGTATTTTTATTCCCATCTATCGCTTGTGGGGTAGTTGATTGTGTTCCATCCATCAATGCGTAATTTTCACTCCACTCCTGAACCGAAAATAGAGCTGCACATCCCATGAGGATTATTGAAAAACTAAATAGAAAAAAAGCACAAATTGTTCTGAATAACATCTCATGACTCCTTTGATTTGGTTTTATTTTGACACATGCATTATAGTGATGTGTCATGTTTTGGTTAAGTGACAAGTTTCCAAGAAGTTCCCTCGCGGGTATCTTGTATTTCGATATTAAGTTCTTTTAGTCGATCACGTATTTTATCTGAGGTATCCCAATCCTTCTGATTTCTGGCATCCTGTCTAATTTCTATGAGCAGTTCAATTAGCGGATCAAGGTACTTATCACTGTTGGCAGTTTCCTGTTCGTTCATTGTATAGAGACCGAGAACTTGACATGTTTCTACTAAAACTTTGTAAGCATTTGCGAAAGTGTATTGGGAAACCCCGTTTGGCGATCTAAATGATTTATTGACATGACTGACAAGTGAGAAAATTGATCCGACTGCTTGAGCAGTATTAAAATCGTTATCCATCGCATCGGTAAACTGCGATTGCATGGATTCTATAGCTGAAAAGAGTTCAGCATCAGTATGAGAAGCGTTTTTAAATGCTTTGTTGTTGTTTTCTTCAATTTCAGGTGTTGCTTCATAATATTTAATCAACGTATCAACACAGTTATTCAAACGTTTTAGAGCGGATTCCGAATTTTGCAGACTATCTAAGCTATAATCAAGTGGATGTCTGTAGTGTGCTGAAATAAGAAAATGACGAATCATTTCTGCAGAATATTTGTCCAATGCATCCCTTAAGAAAATAAAGTTTTGTTCAGATTTTCCCATTCTCTGACCATTTATCTTCAGAAAAGCAACATGGACCCAGTAACGCGCAAAAGGCTTACCGGTTGCTAATTCACTCTGTGCGATCTCATTTTCGTGGTGTGGGAACAGAAGGTCTTCACCACCAGCATGTATATCAATCGTTTCACCAAGATGTTTCATTGCCATAGATGAGCATTCTATATGCCATCCGGGTCTTCCGGGTCCCCAAGGACTATCCCAACAAGGTTCCCCAGGCTTTGCTGCTTTCCACATATCAAAATCGCGTGGGTCTTCTTTGCGTTGGTCGACTTCAACGCGTGCCCCTGCTAATAAATCCTCTGGTTGACGGCGCGACAGTTTTCCGTATTCCTTAAATGAATTTACACGATAATAGACACTACCGTCAATGACATAAGCCGCATCTTTTGCGATGAGTGTTTGAATCAAGTCAATCATCTCTGGTATGTGTTCAGTGGCTTTTGGGTGCACATCTGCAGGTTGAATTCCGAGTCGTTGTGTGTCTTCAAAATATGCCTGTCCGTTCGTATCTGCAAGTTGACTGGAACTGAGACCGAGTGTTTGCGCACGTGCAATTATTTTATCATCAATGTCAGTCAAATTTTGAACCAATCTGACGTTATATCCTCTATATCCAAGATACCTACGTATTATATCTGTAACGAGGGCTGTTCGAGCGTTACCAATATGTATATAGTCATAAACTGTCGGACCGCAACTATACATGGTGACATGCTCTTCTGTCTGTGGTGAAAATTCCTCAAGTTGTCTACTTAGGGAATTATATATCTTTACTCCCATCCACTATTCCTTTGTATCTGATAAAAACAGAGTTGACAATTATTATCTGGAAAGACAAACAGTAGCTTGTGCGGCAATTGCTTTGCCTTCTCCAATAAACCCTAAATTTTCTGTGGTAGTTGCTTTTACACTGACTTGTGCTTCCGATATACCCAATGTTTTTGCAAGTATTTGCCGCATCTGTGAGATATACGGTGCCAATTTTGGTTTTTGTACAATCACTGTGCTATCAACATTTTCAATTTTGTAATGTAGTTCTCTAACCATTGCCGCGATAGATTGAAGGAAACATTGACTGTCCATTCCTGCGTATCTATCGTCTGAATCTGGAAAGTGTGTTCCTATATCTCCTATAGCAGCTGCTCCTAAAATCGCATCACAGATAGCGTGCGTTAACACATCTGCATCAGAATGTCCTAAGAGGCCTAAGTGATATGGGATTTCTACTCCGCCCAAAATCAGTTTTCGATTTTCAACAAGTTGATGTACGTCGTATCCTATCCCTATCCGCATATTTTTCTATTTATATTATACCTTATATTTTTTCATTTAGCAAAGTTTCAGCGAGTAGCAAATCTTCTGGTGTTGTAAGTTTGACGTTCCTATAGTTTCCCATTACGAGTTTTACTGAGTGCCCAAGTTTTTCAACTAATGTTGCATCGTCTGTAGTACTTATTCCATCTTTGATAGCCTTATTATGTGCTTCCACAAGAAGCGAATATCGAAATACCTGCGGTGTCTGCACTCGCCATAACAGATTGCGTTCAGGTGTGTGGTCTATAAAGAGATCTCTGTTTGCTACTTTTATAGTCTCTTTTACAGGCACAGCGGCTACACTTGCACCGCATTCCGCTGTGGCTTCAAGACATCTGAATATAATATCATCATTTATAAACGGACGTACGCCATCATGGATGACAACATAATCAACATCGTCGGTAAGAGTGCGTAGTCCGTTGAATACAGAAACCTGTCGAGTTTCACCACCCGCAACCAACTCACGAACTTTCCTAAACCGAAAAGGTGAAATCACATCCTCGTTACACGTCGTGAGATCGGATTCGTCTACAATTACTATAATGTCGTCAATGAAACTGTTCTGCTCAAATCGATCAATCGTATGAGACAATACAGGTTTATCAGCTAAAAGTAAATAAGGTTTTTTAACGGATGTTTCCATCCGCTTGCCTTGTCCGGCAGCAGGAATAAGGACAGATATTTTACTGTTCATCTGTTGCCATTTCATCGGAACTCTTTTCCTGATATTGACTCGTCAGCATTTCGGGCGAAGATCATCTGTCCCGTACTGGTTCGTAACATCTGTGTCACGACAACATCGATTGTCTGTCCAATATACGATTTTCCATCTTCAACGATGACCATCGTTCCGTCATCAAGATAACCTACACCCTGGTTTGGTTCTTTCCCAATTTTTTGTAGATGTACCTGAATGATTTCACCGGCAACGACAATTGGACGGATGGCATTTGCTAACTCATTGATGTTCAAAACTGTGACACCTTGTAATTCTGCAACTTTGTTTAGGTTCAGATCATTCGTAATGATTTTGGCGAAATGCTTTCGTGCAAGGTTCACAAGTTTCGCATCCACTTCTTCAAGATGTGGTACATCTTCTTCTATGATTTCAACTACAATAGATGGACTGTTTTGAAGAGATCGTAGGATGTCAAAACCCCGTCTCCCTTTGTTTCTTCGCAATAGATCAGTTGAATCAGCAATATGCTGCAATTCATTTAGCACAAAACGCGGGATAAGTAGTGTGCCATCAATAAATTGTGTCTCACAGATTTCAAGGATACGACCATCAATAATTACACTTGTATCTAATAGTTTAAATCCATTGGATTCGTTTGTGGCGTAAGGTGTCCCCATTTGTGTGTAACGATGGGAATTAAACAATCGGACAATCGGAACACTTTCGGATATGTAGTATCCACATACCATACCAATGTAACCGAATCCGAGAATAATCACATTTTGTAATAGTCCAGGCATTGAAAAACTGTCTTGATCAGGTGATGCGTTTGATAGATTAAATAGGTACAACCCAAGCAAAGAAATTAACAGACCGAATGCGAGCCCAACAACACTCGCAACAAGTCTCCGCGTGTGGGTTACATGCAGGAATATTTCTCCCACAACAAGGGCAGCGGCAATTCCAAATCCAACACCTCCGTTGGTAATGTTACTATCTGGCAGATAGCAGACGATGCCACTCGCGAAAATAAAAAAGATACGAATTACCCAAATTTGCATAGTTCTTCTTTCGACCGTTTGTAGCGGTGAAAGTCGTTTCATCGCTGTTGAACATTGTTCCGTATCTTCTCATTTAGGAATTACCCTCCTGATGGGAAGACACATGTAAATGACTTATTCGTTGATCTACGAGAACTTTCTTCGTTTACAATCGTATTTTCAGTATCTGACTATTGCTTTACCGAATTTGCTGCTAATTTAGTTTGTGTTACAATAAATTACTTAGACTATCATATATATTCTTCACGCCAATGAGTTTTATATTCTCATTGATTTCTATTCCTTTCTGATGATATTTCGGAAAAATTGCACGTGTGAATCCGAGTTTTGCTGCTTCTCGGATCCGTGTATCCAGATGCGGTACAGGTCGAATTTCGCCACCCAAACCGACTTCTCCGATTACCACTGTTTGCGGATCAATTGGAATGTTGCGGTGGTTAGATATAATTGCCATTAATACTCCGAGATCGATTCCAGGTTCATTCACTCGCAATCCACCTGTAATGTTCACAAAAACATCGGAGTCTCCGATATCCAATCCAATCCTCTTATTCAACACTGCAATCAATAGTGCGACTCGGTTGCGGTCAACCCCTGTTGCAGTATTTCGTGGTGTTCCATAGTGAGTTGGTGCAACTAAAGCCTGCACCTCCAATAACAGTGGACGAGTGCCTTCCATACTTGATACAATTACAGAACCAGAGATCTCTTCCTTTCTATCGCTTAAGAAGAGTTGTGATGGATTTTTCACATCTACAAGTCCTTTGTTCTGCATCTCAAAGATACCGAGTTCATTAGTTGAACCAAATCGGTTTTTGATTGCTCGGAGGATGCGGTATATGTGGTGTCGTTCACCTTCAAAATATAACACAGTATCCACTATGTGTTCTAAAACGCGTGGACCTGCCAATGTTCCCTCTTTTGTCACATGCCCGACGAGAAAAACCGGTATGTTGTGCTTCTTAGCACAAATTAAGAGTTGAGCCGCACATTCCCGTATTTGTGTGATACTGCCTGGTGCAGATTGGAATTCTGTAAGATAGACAGATTGAATAGAGTCGATAACAACTGCTCGCGGCTGAAGTTTTTCAATCTCTTTTTCAATTATTTCTAAATTATTTTCACATAGAACATAGAGTGAATCTGAAGTTACACCAAGTCGGTTTGATCGTATCTTCGTTTGATTAACCGATTCTTCGCCTGAAACATATAGTACATTCCCGTATTTGTGACTAAGGGCATCGCTTGCTTGTAATAAAAGCGTTGATTTACCTATACCAGGGTCACCACCAATAAGAACTACCGACCCTGGAACAATACCACCCCCTAAAACTCTGTCAAACTCAGGCATCCCAGTGAGTTGCCGTTCTATGTCTTCTGTTTTAACGTCCGATATTGCTTCAGGTTTATTGGATAGTTGACCGATACTTCGATGTAAAGGAGATGTGGAAACGATTTCTGTTTCTTCAGCGAAACTATTCCAAGCCTGACATCCAGGACATTTACCAAGTCCTCTCGGCGTTGTATACCCACATTCTTGACAGACAAATTTGTGCTTTGCTTGTGCCATAAAGACCACTAAATGCTATTGGCATTTATCATATATCAGTTAACTACCTACAAATTACCAATTACTTGTAATGAGTTTAAGCCCCGCGGTCCAACGTCTATCTTTACTCCACCAATTTTCAACACCGAAAAGGACATGTCCATCTCGGAAAAATCGAAAACTCATTTCCGCGTTCAGTTCGGGACGGTCTCGTGTTAATCCTACACTTTCAATTCCAAGAATTAACCTATCCTTCCACAACGAAAGGTCAACCCCTGCCCCGAAATTTGAACGCATAAATCCGAATCTCCCGCGTAAATGTTCCGTGAAATTGTAAGCATATTGAAATTCCACGCCAACATTATCCTGACGGATACCGATTCCAAATCGGGAACTGTTCTTTGATGGTGGTAATGGTATAAGTGAAACACCAAATTCAGCATGTAAATTCTCTTCAAGACTAAGATATTGAAGTTCGGCATCCCACGAAAGATCGGGGAATTTAAAACCTTTTAATTGTTCATCTGTTTGTTCATAGAAATTAGTTAGGCCTACCAGAAGTTCATTTAGATTATTGAGAGTTTCTTTTGCATCAGCAAGCGGTTCTGGATTGTTCAACAGTTGTGAGACTGTGCCCTCACCATCTTTGATTGTTCCTAAAATTTCATTTACATTAGTATTTAACGTAGAAAGTGAAGCTGTTGCTGACTGAAGGTTCTTAAAAATGGGTTTGAGTTCGGTACTTCCTTCCTCAATAACAGTGCTTCCTTGTGCAACCAGATTAGAAATATCGTTTGTTATTGAACTCAAATCTTGTTTGGATTGTGTTGCTAATCGTCGGAAATCATTAGTTCCTTGTTGTAGGTCTGACAATATCCTATTAACTCTTGGAAAATTTTGGTCTACGAGTGTGAGTAATGAACGACTGATATCGCTAATTTGGCTGCTAAGGATTAAGGAATCATTTCCGAGCTGGGTTAAGAGTTGATTCATATTATTGAGTGTATCTTCAACCCGTTTGTCATTTTTTGATGCCAGATCTAATAAAATTCTTACAGTTTCGTCCATATTCTCATTGAAATTCTTTAGTGTTTCACCTGTCTGTGCAACCAAACCTCTTGTCTCTTTAATTCCTTGTTGAATTTCTTCCTGATTAGCTTGTAGTAGTTCATTAGCTGCGGAGGTTAACTCTATGGCTTGACTCAATCCTGAACTGGTCTGCTCAAGTAATTCCAACGGGTTCACAGGGTCAATTCCGACAATCGGTAGATCTGATGGTTGGAGTGGTTCATTACCTACCTCACCGTTTTTTAGTGCAATAAATATCTCACCAACAAATCCACTCATTGAAATGTGTGCTTCGCATCCTTGTCTAAGCCATTGAAAAGCATTTTTGACACGTGCTCGGATTTCAACTGTATTTTTTTCAGGTTGAAGTATAATGTGTGTTACCTTACCGATTGAGACACCAGATAGCAATACACCCGAACCGACATATAACCCGTTAACTGCGCGAAATTGGAATATTATTTCGTCTCCTGGAGTTCCCCAAGGTAAATTCCCAGAGTTCATGAGGAGTATAGCAAGTAAGATAAAAGCCACAATAACCATTAGTCCTACTTTAACAGATGGACTCCAAAACTTCATTGAGTATCTCTCCCTGTATATTTTCTCAAAGTTGGATCGTCTATATTTAGGATCTGATCTGGTGCACCAAATAAAATAAACTGTTGTAAAATCGGGTTATCTTCATTTATCATTTCATCAGGAGTACCATAGGCAAGTTTTCTACCTTCATGTAACATGACCATAAGTGTTCCAACACTAAAGGCACTGTGCATATCGTGTGTCACTACAATGGAGGTGACCTGCAGTTTCTGGTTCAGATCTCGGATCAACTGATTTATCTCGGTGCAGGTAACTGGGTCAAGTCCGGTAGTGGGCTCATCGTATAAAATGATTTCTGGATTGAAAGCAAGAGCCCGTGCCAAACCGACCCGCTTCCGCATACCCCCACTGAGTTGTGCAGGTCGTAGGTCTTGCACCCCATCTAAGTCTACTAAATTCAGTTTTTCATCAACAACCTTTCGCATTTCTTGTTGTGATAGATCAGTATGTTGGTCAAGCATAAAGGCAATGTTTTCGGCTACACTCATTGAATCAAACAGTGCTGCGGACTGAAAAAGCATCCCGATTTTTCTGCGAATTTGGTTCAACGGTTTCCTTTTAAGTCTTGTAATTTCAGTTCCGTCAATCCAAACTTCACCTTCATCTATTGAGAGGAGACCTGCGATAATTTTGAGCAAAACGCTTTTTCCACAGCCACTTCGTCCCATAATAACAAGAGTCTCACCTTTTGGGATTTCAAGGTCTAATCCGTTTAGGACTTCTTTCTCACCGAATGCTTTTCTGACGTTCTTAACAGTTATCATAGTTTATTGTATCGTAATTTGTTTCTGCTAATCAATTGTTAGATCATTCCTAAAACGTTAAACAGTATATGGTTTAAAACAAAATCTAAAATCAAGATAGTTATTAGAGAGATGACTGCAGAACCGGTAGTCGCAGTTCCAACTCCTTCTGCCCCTCCTGCTGTTGAAATGCTGATTCCTTTATAACATCCAACAGCGGCAATTGCCATTCCAAATGAAGTTGCTTTGATCAAGCTGATCAACACACTCCCAATGAACAGATGTTTTTGTACTTGTAAAATGTAAAAGTCTCCATTGAAACCGAAAAGCGTAACGACCGCGACATATCCACCGAAGATGCCAGCAAAAGTAGAAAAAATTGTAAGGGTTGGAAGCATAAAGGAACAGGCAAGAAAACGTGGTACAACCAGATACTTGACAGGATTTGTACCCATCACCTCAAGCGCATCAATTTGTTCTGTGACCTTCATTGTTGAAAGTTCAGCAGTTATGGACGCACCGATTCGTCCTGAAAGGACAAACGCGGTAATCATTGGTCCAAGTTCTTTGACTACAGAGACACTGACAAATTGAGCGACTGAACCTTCAACGGCGTATGGTTTTAACTGAACATATCCCTGAACACCCAATACCATCCCTGTGAAAAAACCGGATAACAAAACGACTGTTAAGGAATTAACCCCAATGAGGAGCAGTTGTTTGATCAGCAAGTCAAATTGCAGCGGAGGTCTAAATATTTGAAAGACCGTTTCACCAAGAAGACGAAAAGCATCACCTAATTCTGAGAGCGAATGGTATATCCGTTTTTTTATTAAGAACGCCAACCCATTTGAAGGTGCTGGCGTAGAAGAAGGAGGTGACGGTGACATATTAAGCTTCCAAAAAGAGGAGACAATTTACTTTACATTTTCAAAACGCATCTGCCTTTTGCAAAAATGAAGAGGGACATCTCCAATTGGACCGTTACGTTGTTTTTTTATTGATAATAAGGCTTCAACTACATCTTCAGTGAAAGTATCTTGATCTTCGTAGACATCTTCTCTGTAAAGAAATGCAACGAGGTCCGCATCCTGTTCTATCGCACCAGATTCACGAAGATCTGAGAGTTGCGGTTGTTTGTTAGGACGACGTTCAATCTCTCTATTAAGTTGTGAGCATGCCAGAACGGGCACATGCAATTCCCATGCGAGTATTTTTAAAGCACGTGAAATTTCAGAGATTTCTTGTTCACGTGCATTGTAATGTCCAGTTCCTCTTAACAGTTGTAAGTAATCGACGATAATCAAGGCAAGGTTTTCATAATCTCCCTTTAATCGCCGTGCTTCTGCACGAAGTCCCTGTATGGTTACCCCTCTATTATCATTTATCAATATAGGAGCTTCACCGAGACGGTCTACGCTATGCCCCAAGGGTGCCCAGTAATCCTCATTAAACTTGCCAGCACGTAGTTGTCCGAAATTGATCTGTGATTCAGCGGAAAGCATGCGTAGGGCGATGTCTTGCGCTGGCATTTCAAGGCTAAAGATTGCTACTGGGAGTCTTTGTTCTATGGCGATATTTTGAGCCATATTCAAGACTAAGGTTGTTTTTCCCATGCTGGGTCGAGCAGCAATGATAATAAAATTCCCTGGCTGCAACCCTGAAGTGTAGTTATCAAAATCTACAAAACCAGTAGGAACACCTAAGAACTTTTGTTTACTATGATAGAGTTTTTCAATTATATTGATGCCTTGCTTAAGCAAGGACTGTATATGTTCAAAACCTCGTTTTACCCCATCTTGACCAAGTTCAAAAACGGCTTCCTGTGATTGGTCAAGAACATCGCTGATTTCTATACTCTCATCTTGTGCAAGATCACGTATTTGTGTTGAGGCACGGATGAGACGTCGACGTGTTGCTTTTTCACGGATAATTTCTGCATAGAACTCAGCACTTTCAGTCTCAACAATGGGGGCTTGTAGTTCATATAAATAATCTGAACCACCCACGCGATTCAACTGATCTGTCCGATTTAACTCGTTTGCAACAAGTATAGGATCAGCATCATTTACACGATTATAAACACCAAGAATCGCTGTATAGATAAGTTGATGATCCGTAGTGAAAAAGGCATCGGACGTTGGACCGAGCAAGGTCTCTATACGAGGAATAATAGACTTTTCTGTCATCATTGACCCAAGCACTGCTTGTTCTGCTTCTTTATCCATAAGCGAATCAACTGCTTGTGTTTGCATGACTATTCCTTCATCAATCAGATAATTGCAATGTCCGTAATTTGAAAAGTTTCTCTATGCTTCCCTCTCAACAACGACACGTAATTCTACTATTACATCTGCATGTAGTTTAGCAGTGACAGTAAAAGCACCGAGCTCACGTATCGGTTCAGAAAGTTCTATGACGCGCCGATCGAGTTCAACGTTGGTTGCTGCTCTCAATGATTCTACAATGTCCGCGGGGGTAACGGAACCGAATAGTCTGTCGTTTTCACCTGCGCGTCGAGTCAAGTGACATGTAACATCAACGATCTTAGATGCGATTTCACGCGCCTGTTCTCTATCTTTCGATTCTTGTTGATCAATGACGCGTTTCTGATGCTCAAGAAAACGTCGATTTCGCTCCGTTGCATGGACTGCTAAATCCATCGGTAATAGGTAATTCCGAGCATAACCAGCAGCGACTTTCAGTACATCACCTGGTGCTCCTAATCCATCAATTCTTTTTTTAAGTATGACTTCCATAATTTCCATCCAAATAGTGCAGTAGTCAATGAAACATTTGATAATTGCTCAATAGAAATTCTGCATTTAAAGATAATATGTATTTCTAAGATTATCGTGTAAATGGCAATAATGCCATATCTCTCGCCCGTTTGATAGCACGGGATACCATTCGTTGTTGTTTTGCAGAAAGTCCAGAAGCTCGGCGACTCACGATTTTCCCACGTTCGTTGACAAACTTCCTTAAAGTATCTACATCTTTGTAATCTACGGATTCCAACTTGCTATAACGGGGTCTCCGACGATATGCCATGTTTTCAACTCCTTTATCTCTAATTACTATAATAGTTCAAATGGTTATAACTGATACTTTTTCTCCGTGGCATTTGTTAGAATGGTATGTCATCATCCGTTGAGGATGTATCACTCTCGCCTGCCGATGGTGTAGAACTCTGGTCAGATTGTCCTTGCATAGGCGTTGTGTCTGGCGTTGTAGCTTGTGTGTATCCACCGTTTGCTTCACCACCATCCTGTTTACCACCAATAAATTGAAACCTTAACAGTCTAACTTTGAGCTTATTACGTTTTTCACCTTCCGGAGTTTCCCAAGAGTCAAACTTTAAGGCTCCTTCAATGAAGATGGGACTACCCTTACTAAAGTATTCATTAACAATTTCGGCTTGCCTGTCCCACGCTTCTACATCAACAAAACAGACATTTTCTCTCTGTTCGCCACTTTGTTTATCAGTATACTTTTCACTCATCGCGATTCCAAAATTCGCAACGGCAGTTCCACTTGGCAGATATTTCATTTCTGGGTCTCGTGTGAGATTTCCCATCAAAAGGACCTTGTTATAACTTGCCATGTTGTGCTCCTTTATTGTCCTGCGTCATAAGATGATATATTTTTCTATTTCGCAAGTATTGTTTGATATATATTTACTCAGATTCTGTAGTATTGTCTTCAACTGATGTTAGAACTTCATCGGACTCTACAGAGTCTGTCTTTTCTTCGGGAGTGTCATCACCTGTTGTATCTTCAGGAGTGCCATCATCTGTTGCTTCAGGTGCAGTTTCCTCTTCCTGTGCTGCCTTCAACTTTTCTATATCGTCTTCATAGAGCACAATCATGTGTCGTAAAATTGGTTCAATAACACGGAGTGCTTGGTTCAATTGTGCAACGAAACTCGGTTCGCATTCAAACACATAAACTGCGTAATAACCCTCGCTGCGTTTCTGAATTGGGTATGCGAGTCGTCTCTTTCCCCAAACATCAAGATGAATTAGATTTCCACCACCTTCAATAATACCCTTGACATTATCAATGAGGGCATTTGCCTCATTCTCCTCATGGTCAGGGGTGATGATAAGCATAAGTTCGTATAGTCTCAAAGTATATCCTCTCTATGGACTCACGGCTCCACCTCAATAGTGGGAGCAGAGATAAGTTTATTTGTATTTCTATCTTTTGGACAGATTCTTTCTCAATAACTAAATGTCACTTAATTATAACACATTTCATTCGCTATATCAAGTTTTTCAAGGTAATTGTTGCGGATGTGTAGCAATCAGGTGTATAATTATTGATATAACACTCATGCGGATTGTTATCACAACATTTTCTAAATATCCTGCTTGCATTCCCATCCTGATACATCCCGTCATTTTCATTGACATTTCCACACTATTGATGTATTATAGAAATAGATTCTCACCGATTTTGAATCAATTCACATAGAGGACAGGCATGCCATCAATTTTAGAGCATTATCAAAAGACCTTTGTAAAAGATAGAGAACTTTCACAAGCAGCAAACCAACTCTTTCCCGATGGTGTGACTCACGATAGTCGCAACATGTCTCCATTCCCAATTTATATAACCCGTGCGGACGGCGCGAAAAAATGGGGACTTGATGATAAGACCTTTATTGACTATTGGGCAGGACACGGGGCATTACTGCTCGGACATAATCCACCTGATATTGTGGAAGCGGTGACAGCACAGATGCAATGCGGCACACATTACGGGGCATGTCATCCACTTGAGTTGGAATGGGGGAACCTGGTTACGCAACTTATTCCTTCAGCAGAACGCATCAGGTTTGTCAGTTCTGGCACTGAAGCAACACTCATGGCGATACGGCTTGCACGCACCTACACGCAAAAGAATAAAGTGTTGAAGTTTGCTGGACATTTTCACGGTTGGCACGACAGCCTTATCTTCGGGGCATATCCACCTTTTGATATGTCTGTCCCAGGCATTCCACAAGAGATACGCGATACGACCATTCTCTGTCCCCCAAACGACATTGAGAAAGTTGAAACGTTGTTGAAAACAGATAAAGACATCGCCTGTGTTATTCTTGAACCGACAGGGGCATCTTTTGGAATTGTTCCGACTGATGGTGTATTTTTACAACAACTTCGTGAAATAACGCAAGAGCATGGTGTTTTACTCATTTTCGATGAAGTAATTACAGGTTTTCGTGTTGCACCTGGTGGCGCACAGGCACACTACAATGTCATCCCTGATATGACAACATTAGCAAAGATTGTTGCAGGCGGATTACCCGGTGGAGCACTCGTAGGAAAAGAAGAGATTCTTGATTTAATTTCTTTGAAGGCAGAGGCACAAGGACAAAAAATGCCACATCCTGGCACATTTAATGCTAATCCGCTTTCGGCATCTGCGGGTATCGCGATGCTTAACATTGTAAAGACAGGAAAACCGAATGAAAAGGCAAACCACATCGCACAAAATCTTCGCGATAGACTCAATAGTGTTATTGATTCATACCGATTAGATTGGGTAATATACGGTGAGTTTTCTGGTATCAGACTCCTCGTTGGACACGGTGAGAAAGATATGCATGCTGCCGATTTTGATCCATACACTTGGGATTATCAAAAACTGAAGGGTGGCAATGATGAAGAGTTACTCATACATCTTCGATGTGGTTTGTTGCTCAATGGTGTAGACCTCGCGACGAATGGAGGTATGACAACCGCAGCACATACAGAAGAAGACATCGTAAAAACGGTGGATGCATTCACACAAACAATTGAGTGGATGAAGATGGACGGGTTAATACTCAGTCCAAATTAGGCAATCTTTAAAGTATATGGATTACTATATCAGTCCATTTGGTAAAGATACAAACTCAGGTATTTCCAAGAAACAGCCTTGGCAGAACATCAAACGAGTAAATGCAACGAAATTACTGCCGGGTGATTCGGTCTGGTTTCAAGCTAATCAGACCTACAATGGAAACATAACCCTGTCCGGACAAGGTATAACTGATCAACCGATAACGTTTAGTTCCTATGGTAATGGAAGAGGAACGATAGATGCTGGCGATAACGCTGGTTTTTTCGCGAAAAACATCGGTGGTGTACGGATACTTGATCTCAACTTCGTTGGTGCAGGAACAGAACAGAATACCAACTCTGGAATCTCGTTCGTAAATACACTACCAGAACATAGAAAGCTAAAGTATATACACATTGAGAATGTTAATGTTAGCGGATTCAAGTATGCTGGAATAAGCATAGCAGCACAACCGGTTGATGGTGGATGGTGTGGGTTTAGTCAAGTAAATATTACACATGTTGATGTTCATGATAACGGAGACGCAGGAATAAACTTAATAGGCAATTGGAACCCTGAAGAGACAGGATATTCTCATTCTGACATCTATATTGGAAAGTGTCGTGTCTTTAGAAATTTAGGAATTCCAGGTAAGGGGAGTCATTCAGGAAACGGAATAGTCCTTGGACAAGTGGATGGTGCCACGATTGAACACTGTGAGGTATATGAAAACGGGACTTTGAATGATTGTAATGTCGGCGGTCCTATTGGAGTATGGACATGGGATTCAAATCGTGTTCTAATTCAGATGAACGAATCGCATCATAACCGAACAGGCAGTAGCAAAGACGGAGGCGGGTTTGATCTGGATGGAGGCGTGCGGAATTCAATTGTGCAATATAACTATTCACACGACAATGATGGCGCGGGATTTCTATTAGCACAATTTGATGGGGCAAAGGCATTCCACAATAACATAATTCGCTATAATCTCAGTGAAAACGATGGTCGAAAAAACACTTACGGTGGCGTTCACCTATGGTCAACAGGGTCAAATGGCGGTATTAGAAATACAACTATTTATCAGAATACAATCATATCATCACAATCAACTACCGCAAACCCTGCTGCTGTTGACTGCATGACTGATGGTATTTACAACATCCGTTTCTATAATAACATCATTAAAACAGATGGTAAGGTAACTCATATTCGTGGAGAAGATAACCCTGAAGTGATTTTTGAAGGCAACACTTGCTCCACTAAATAATATGGCAATCTCCTTGCTATAATTCATTCACTGCCACGACGAGGATAAAGAATGAGACGTTTTGGAACCCAAGGACGCGTATACCTTGATAGACACTATGTAGTCCCTCGAACTAAAGAGATTGATGACTTCAACATGCGTGTCAAAGAGGGTCGTTTTATCGTTCTGTTTGCACCCCGCCAAACCGGCAAGACTACTTTTTTCCGGATGGCACTTGATACTCTTTCTACTGATGACCCTACCTATTTCACTATTCAAGTGGATTTCCAAGTAATGTGTAACTCCTCATCTACTGTTTTCTATGATAGATTCTCTCAATTGATACGAAGACATATAGAGTATGTTCTTAAAAAAAGAGATGCCAAAAAACATTATGAATTAATTCGCTTTTTGGAAGATTTTAAAATAAGCGATCATTTTTCTTTATTAGCATATTTTGAGAAATTAGAGAGTTTACTTTGTGATAAAAAGATTGTGTTACTCATTGACGAATTTGATGGTATCCCTCAAGATGTTGTCAGTGAATTTCTGTATACACTCCGCCATATCTATCTCTCTGATGAACTTCAATGTCCACACAGTGTTGGAATAGTAGGTGTAAAGAGTATCAACCAACTCAACTATGACCGATCTGTTTCTCTTTTTAATGTTCAAGACGAGTTTCGGTTGCCAAACTTTACATTAGAACAAGTTCAAGATCTACTTGGACAATATACGGCGGAAGTAGGACAAGCCATTGCACCGGAAGTCATCAAGTCTCTCCACACACAGACAGGAGGACAACCTTTCTTAGTCAACCGCATCGGTCAAATTCTCACAGAGGAAATAGAAATATCTAAAGACGAGACTATTACCCCAATAATCTTCTCACAAGCACACAGACAACTTCTCCGTGAGCAAAATGTTAACATACAGCATCTCACAACAAATATCCGAAAAGATCCACGCTTTGAAAACCTGTTGATGAAGATCATGACACAGGACGATGGTGTGGACTTCAACCTTGATGATGACATTATCAGTGAACTTGCAACCTATGGGGTTATTCAGGAATCTACCGATGGAATGTGTGAAATTGTTAATCCGATATATCTTTTTCGGATTATGAGGACATTCAAACCAACAGTCAATGGATTAGAGACAGAGTATTACTCCGAAGATACCGATGAATACTCTTTAGATTACCTAACTTCCGATGGACAGATTGATATGGCGCATCTACTTGACAACTTCAGAAATTTTATCAAACGGGCAGGTTTTCGTATCTTGCAAGTGCCAGAAAAACCAAAAGAGTATATTGGCCAACATCTCCTCTATGCCTACCTTGATCAGTTCGTCCGCAATGTAGGGGGAAATATGTATATTGAAGTGCAAACAGGACGCGGAAGAATGGACCTTTTAATAATACATAATCAACAGAAGTATATTGTTGAAACCAAGATTTGGGAGGGAGATACGCGGTTTGCATCTGGCAAGAAACAACTCTCTGTGTATGCGGATTTGGAAGGAACAAAAGAATGTTACTACATTGTGTTTGATCACAGACAGAATCCAGAACCGCGATTAGAAACAGAAACTGTGAACGGTGTGCATATACGAAGCTATGTCATACCTATCATTCAAGAACGTCCTTCGTCTGTACAGTGAATTGATAAGATGGTAAGGACACAGACAAAAACGAAAAGAATATAGATATTGAAAGGAACAGACAAAACATGAAAACAATTACCTATCGTGATGCTTTAAAAGAAGCACTGATAGAGGAGATGGAACGCGACGATGCTGTCTTTCTCATGGGCGAGGATATTGCTGAATATGGTGGGGCATATAAGGTTACGGACGGATTATACAAGCAGTTTGGAAAAGAACGTATCCGGAACACACCGATTTCTGAAGCAGCCATCATCGGTACTGCCCTGGGTGCTGCTGTTACAGGTATGCGTCCCGTCGCGGAACTTATGTACATTGACTTCACCGCTGTCGGAATGGACCAAATTGTCAACCAAGTTGCCAAAATACGATATATGGTGGGTGGACAGTTAGATGTTCCACTTGTCATTCGGACGCAAGGTGGTGCGGGACGATCCTCTGCTGCACAGCACGCACAAAGTCTTGAATCATGGTTTGTACATATTCCTGGACTCCTTGTGGTGATGCCTGCTACACCTTATGACGCAAAAGGTCTGCTGAAAACCGCAATCCGAAACGACAATCCGATTATGTTCATTGAGCACAAACTACTTTATACGGAAGAGGGTGAAATTCCAGATGAGGAATATACAATTCCCTTGGGTGAAGCAGATATTAAACGTGAAGGTGAAGATATAACAATTTTAGCAACATCGCGTATGGTGTTGAAAGCACTCGATGCCGCTGATGAACTTGCCGAAGAAGGTATATCCGCAGAAATCGTTGACCCAAGAACTTTGATGCCTCTTGATAAAGAAACTATTTATGAATCAGTTAAGAAAACAAATCGCTTGTTAATTGCACATGAAGCCGTTGGGAGGGCAGGATTTGGTGCTGAGATCGCTGCACTGGTTGTCCGTGAAGTGTTTGATTACTTGGATGCACCGATCGAACGTGTTACGGCTGCACCTGTTCCTGTACCTTTTGCCCCTGTGATGGAAAAATTTGTTATTCCCGATACTGAACAGATTGTTGATGCTGCACGGAAGTTAGTCAGATACGAAATTTAAAATACAGTTCGATTACATAAAGGAGAATAAAATGGATCTAACCGATTTTTTGGAACTTATTAACCCAAAACGTATTCTGTTTGTCATACTCGGTTTGATAATCTTAGTATGCTTAGCAACCAGTTTTTATACCGTTGAAGCAGATGAAATTGCTGTCGTTCTCATGTTCGGTAAATCTGTCAGACAAGCCGAACCCGGACTACATCTCAAGTTACCACTTGGCATTGAAAGAGCAATTAACGTTCCTGTAAGAAAGGTTTTTAAGGAGGAATTTGGGTTTCGCACCCTCAAAGCGGGAGTGCGCACACAATACGATACTCGTGAGTACTTTGAAGAATCATTGCTACTAACAGGAGATCTCAATATCGCAGATGTTGAATGGGTCGTCCAATATAAAATAAAAGACCCAACAGCATTTCTTTTTTCTGTCAGAAATCCACAACGTGCTTTGCGTGACCTTTCAGAATCTGTAATGAGTCGAGTGATTGGTGACAGGACTGTCACAGAAGTACTAACCATTGGCCGTATCGAAATCGCTGCAGAAGTTGAACAACACCTTCAGACACTTCTTGATCTATACCAAACAGGTTTAGATGTTGCCAATGTAACACTTCAGAATGTGAATCCACCTGAAAAAGTGAAATCTGCTTTTAATGCTGTCAACGAGGCAAAGCAAGAAAAAGATCGTCTAATCAACGAAGCGTGGAGGGATTATAACCAGTTAATCCCAAAATCCAAAGGTTTGGCTGCACAACAAATTTCTGAAGCACAAGGATACGCATTGAAACGGGTTAATGAAGCACAAGGGGATGCAGACCGATTCAACGCAATTCGTTCAGAGTATCAAAAAGCAAAAGAGGTGACAAGACAAAGACTATATCTTGAAACGATGCAAGAGGTACTGCCACAAGTTAAAGAGATATATGTCATTGACGATAAAACTAACACACCGATTCCAATCCTTCAGCTTTCAGATTAGGTTGAAATAACATTAGGAGTTCTCTGATGAAGTTAAAAGTACTCATACCAATAATTGTCCTCACAATTTTAATTCTTCCCATTGTCTTTAGTATGTTCTACATCGTAAATGAAGCAGAACAGGTTGTCATAACAGAATTTGGTCGTCCTGTTGGGGAACCAATCGCCAATGCTGGATTAAAAATCAAAACACCGTTTATTCAACAGATACATCGTTTTGAGAAACGTGTTCTGGAGTGGGACGGTTCACCAAACCAAATTCCAACCAAAGATAAGAAATTCATTTGGCTTGATACGACTGCGCGGTGGCGGATTAAAGATGCCCTTAAATTCTATCAGGCACTCGGAACTGAAATACTCGCACAATCCCGATTAGATGACATCATTGATTCTGCTGCTCGCGATTTAGTAACAGCACAACTATTGATTGAAGTCGTCCGAGATTCCAACCGTGTTCTTAATCCTGATTTAGAGACACTTGAAGAGGATGAAGGGCAGTTGGGTGAACCATTAGATGAGATTAACGATGGTAGAGAAAAAATCACACAGATGATACGTGAAAAAGTGCAGGAAACTGTACCGCAATTTGGTATTGAACTCGTTGATGTTCAGATCAAACGCATCAACTATGTTGACGAAGTCCGCGAAAAAGTCTTTACTCGTATGATCTCTGAACGACAACGGATCTCTGGAAAATACAAATCTGAAGGTGAAGGTGAAGCCGCTAAAATCGAGGGGGAAAAGAAAAAAGAACTGGAACGTATCCAGTCAGAAGCATACAAGGAAACGGAACAAATTAAAGGTGATGCTGATGCACAAGCCATCCAGATTTACGCCGCAGCACACGGAAAAGATCCTGAGTTCTTCGCTTTCCTCCAAACTTTAGATACCTATCGCATGTCAACGAACCCAAACACAAAACTTATCTTGACAACCGATAGCGAACTCTATAAATACCTCAAAGATAGTCAGACGTTTAGTCGTTAACTGTGTAACACAAACCGTACTTTTTGTAGTATAGTAATTTACAAGATAAACCTTGAAGTTATACCAATTCTAATTGGTTTATTATCATTATTGTTGCATGATATTTGACAAATTTTATCTTACAAAGAGAGATTGTTATGAACAAAAATGTCTCTAATATTACTGAAAGCGCAGAAGAACTACATTCTCTTCTGAAGCAAGTTGAATGATCATATTTCGCAGGATTAATTTCCAATTTACAGACAGGTATCGTTATGGTATCTGCCTTTATGGGTGTGTAAAGTTTTTGTCGCCGTAGACATCAATTCAAGTGAAAAACCTGTAATCTATTGTAGGGCCAAATCAACGGTATGAATGCGCTTATGGCATTCCCCGGGTCTCTGTGCCCCGCCATTCCTTGTCCTGTAAGGCAACGGGCGGGCACAGAGACCCGCCCCTACAATTCATGGTGAGAAGTTAGTGACAAAAACTTTACACACCCTGCCTTTTATCTCTTTCAGTGTCAAAACCCCGCTGCTTTAGCACGGGGATGTAGACACCGCTAAGCAATAAAACATGTGCAGGGTATCACTGACTGCCCAACGAAAGATTAGATGTAATATTACATCGTTAGCCATGCAAGTTGGTGGAGAGCATCCATATCATGCCAGTCGAATGTGAACTGGAATACGTGAGCGGGTTGATATGCAGCACATATCTGCGATATGCGTTACCAAAGTCGCTAAATAGCGAACTCTCAAAAGGAGCGAGTAGACATATTGTATAAAAGACCCCCAAGAGAAGTAAGTCATCTCTTGTTGTGTCGGGGTGTCTGGTAAGAAGGACAAGAATGAACTGTTTCGGGTGAAACAGTGCCACTTCACAAAAAAGAATCTTGCCATCTAAAACAGGTGAAAATCTGAAATAGGTGAATGGGCGGGGCATCGTCCAGTGCAGTAGGTGATGGAAGACGGATAAAGGTAATATTTTTGCTGGCGTTCGCATTCACTGTAGATCGCAGAATTTACCCAGTGTAGAGGGACAAAAGAATCCCCCTGCTTTAGCTGGGGGAGTATGTCAATTTGACTTGAGAAATGAACGGTGATATGCTACACTGATATTGAAAGTTTATTTAATTCTATAAGCTTCGGAAGGGAGAAGCAACTTGACAAAAATAAGTTATGTTAATGGACGAGAAATACTGGATTCACGAGGTAACCCCACGGTTGAAGTAGACGTTAGATTAACAACCGGCGCATCTGGACGTGCAGCTGTCCCGTCTGGTGCATCTACAGGTGAACATGAGGCCGTTGAACTTCGCGATAACGATGCGGATCGTTACTTAGGAAAAGGCGTTCAGCAGGCGGCAGAAAACGTAAATACTTCTATCGCGCGCTTACTTGTAGGTAGAAATGTATTTGAACAAACAGAGATTGATTCCGAACTGTGCGAACTTGACAGCACAGAAAACAAAAGTAATCTTGGAGCAAATGCAATTTTAGGCGTTTCACTTGCTGTGGCAAAAGCTGCAGCGGATGAACTCGGACAACCGCTATATCGGTATATCGGTGGCACAAATGCAAAAGAACTGCCCTTGCCGATGATGAATATCCTAAATGGCGGCTCACATGCCGATAATAACGTTGACATCCAAGAATTTATGGTGATGCCAGCAGGTGCAAGCAGTTTTTCAGAAGCACTCCGCATGGGCGCGGAAATCTTTCATAGTCTCAAAGCTGTCCTAAAAAATCGAAATTGTAATACTGCTGTCGGTGATGAAGGTGGTTTTGCCCCTGATTTGGGCTCAAATGAGGAAGCCATCGCGGTGATTATAGAAGCGATTGAACGCGCAAAATATCTCCCCGGCGAAGATGTACTATTGGCATTGGATGCTGCCTCAAGTGAATTTTACAATCGAGACACCGGGACATATCAATTGATGGCAGAAGAACAACCAAACAAATCACCTGAGGATATGGTGGGTTTTTACACAGAACTTTGTGAAAAATATCCGATTGTTTCAATTGAGGATGGTTTGGACGAAAACGATTGGGAGGGTTGGAAAAGCCTAACCGATGCTATCGGAGATAAAGTCCAACTGGTGGGTGATGACCTGTTTGTTACAAATACCACACGACTGCAGAAAGGTATAGATGAACAGATTGGCAATTCGATTCTGATTAAAGTCAATCAGATAGGCACCTTGACTGAGACGCTTGATGCGATTGAACTTGCCCGCCGTTTCAACTATACCGCTGTCGTTTCTCATCGATCAGGTGAAACCGAAGATACCACTATAGCTGACCTCGTCGTTGCGACAAATGCAGGACAGATTAAAACAGGTTCGCTTTCCCGTACAGATCGCGTCGCTAAATATAATCAGTTACTCCGAATTGAAGAAGAACTCGGTCAAAGTGCTATTTTTGCCGGCAGGAAAGTGTTCTATAATTTGCCAGACTTGCGTTAAGTTGCTCGTTATTTTGGACAGCCACGTCTGTCTCAAAATAACCTTTATCTCTTTCAGTGTCAAAACCCCGCTGCTTTAGCACGGGGATGTAGACACCGCTAAGCAATAAAACATGTGCAGGGTATCACTGACTGCCCAACGAAAGATTAGATGTAATACTACATCGTTAACCATGCAAGTCGGTGGAGAGCGTCTATATCATGCCAGTCGAATGTGAACTGGAACACGCGAGCGGGTTGATATGCAGCACATATCTGCGATATGCGTTACCAAAGTCGCTAAATAGCGAACTCTCAAAAGGAGCGAGTAGACATATTGTATAAAAGACCCCCAAGAGAAGTAAGTCATCTCTTGTTGTGTCGGGGTGTCTGGTAGGAAGGACAACAATGAACTGTTTCGGGTGAAGCAGTGCCACTTCACAAAAAAGAATCTTGCCATCTAAAGCAGGTGAAAATCTGTGACAGGTGAATGGGCGGGGCATCGTCCAGTGCAGTAGGTGATGGAAGACGGATAAAGGTAATATCTTTTGCTGGCATTCGCATTCACTGTAGATCGCAGAATTTACCCAGTGCAGAGGGACAAAAGAATCCCCCTGCTTTAGCTGGGGGAGTATGTCAAGAAGGCCCTCTCATGCGTATATTTCGTGTAATTTTATTTGTCATCGCATTAACATTGCTGGTAATCAGTGTCATGCAATTCAAGAATGGATACAACGATTGGCAAGAAGCACAAAGTGTTGAGGAAGAATATCAAGAAGCGTTACAGTGGCTTGAAAACAAACGTGATAACCTTAAGAAACGCGTTGAAATGCTAAAGACTGACACCTTAACCAAGGAACGTCTTATCAGAAAAAAGTTCGGCTATGTCAAACCCGGTGAGGTACAATTCAGAATAATCAAACCTACCCAATCCAATTGATTTCCTGATGATCAGAAAGAATCTTTCTTGTGAGAATCTTTGGCAATAGATGACTTGGACGACCTCACTACCTTTCTTGCCTTTGTTGTGTTCTAGGATTATTTAGTTTTAAGTATTTCCAAAATAGAGATTTACTGAAAGTTAGTCCCAAGACGGTAGGTGCGGTTTCCTAACCGCACCAGATTCTAAAAGGAAACTGACTATGAAGGTTCTCGGTCAAATTCGCCAGAATACGCCAAATCAACGGTATGAATCATGGAGCATGCCACACGCGCATGTTCCTTTAGGCATTCCCCGTGTGGTATTCAGCATTCGTTAGGAAACCATACCTACCGTCTTGGGCATTTAGTATTTGTGATAAATACATCAGAAATCCCGAGAAATAAATAACCCTGGTTGTGTTCAACAAACCATTGCAATATTAGATAATATCAGTTATAATAGAAAATAGAATTAAACCATTTTAAAGACACAACCCCCATCCATGCGCTGCCATTTGGATTTAGATACAATTCTTATTAACTGAGATGACGCAATACTTCCATAATAAATAGTGGTGGAATATGAAGACAAAAAAGAAACACCGAAATCTATTGCATAAGTTGATTGCAATATGTATATTGCTCCTGCTATTTGTTACCGCAATCAATTTAATGCGCGCCCTTGATGATGATCATAATAATGTCTCTCAGTCATCTACTGCTAAGAATATTGTCAAGGATACGGATCCTAATCCTATTACGATCCGAAGAAAAGAAAAACTGGCGAGATCTATTCGTCGTAAGGATATTCTACAGGCAAGAGAATCTCCTGATGGGTTTCGCTTAAACCGTTATCTCTGGGCAGGTAACGCAACTGTTTACGTGGCAGAGATGGATCGCGTTAACGACAACCTTTCATTTGATGTGGCACTTGCAAACACTCAAATTATAGGACGGGAAACTGTAACTGGAGCAACGAGGCGACTTCGGAAAAAAGGAATCCTGTCGTTAGCAGGAGTTAATGGGAGTTTCGGAATTCGTGGTGACGGATATGGACGGGGTGGGATGATTTACAACCTTCATATCCAAGACGGTGAACTCGTTAGCGTTCCGATATTGCTGGACAGGTGGGGTTATTCTCCACCAACACCGTGGGGAGAAACAAGTTTTGGTGTCACCCCTGATGGGGAATTCTTATTAGATGCGGTTAAATTAAATGGGAAAATCCGTATTGACAACTCCACACTCACGATTGATGCAGTTAATCAAGAATGTAATTCTTATAGTCCGGTAGTGCTTTACACATCTCGCTTCGGTAGATCTACACTAACACGCAGATGTTACGAATTCGTCCTCAAGAAATTGACACTTCCTATCACCGGAAAATATAACAGCCAATTTGTCGTGACAGCGGTTAATCCGCGTGGTAACAGTATAATTCCGACTGACAGTGTAATTCTCGCAATAGAACCACGTTTAGGTAGCCGTTGGTTTAAGAGAATTATCAGGGATTCCAAGGGTTCTCTGGAAATTGCACTTACACCTAACAAATGGCAGACAGTTCAAAATGGTATTGGTGGAAACCTAAGGTTATTACGAAACGGTGTCGTAGAACCTGAGTTAGCTGAGTTCGCACGTACCAGAGGAGGAAGTGCATATAGACACAGCAATGGGGCGAGTCGGCACCCACGAAGTGCTCTAGGATTTAGCGACGAGAAACTCTTCCTTATTGTTGTGGATGGCAGGCGACCTGGACATAGCATGGGAATGACACTTCATGATATGGCAACTTTTTTTAAAGATATTGGTGTAAAGCATGCGATTAACTTTGATGGTGGCAGTTCCTCAGCATTGTGGGCTTTGGGAGATATTGTCAACAAACCTGCACACGACTTTGAACGTCCAATTTTCAATGTAGCGTTAATACGCAAAAGTGAAAAATGATCAGATGAAAGTTCGATATGCCATTTTAACCCTCCTTTTATTCATCGCATGCTCAAATAGGAATACACCACAAGCAGTTACTGATGATTTTATCTTCAATTATTACAAACTCGCAAATCAACAGGTAGCACTCAAGTTAACCGCAAGTCTTGCCACAGAAAAGTTGGAAGCTGAAATAGCAAGGCTTCAAGAGGTGCGTACTCAAGATGATCCTATCCCTGAAATGCCAAAGATGGAATATAAGCAAATTGGAAAAGAGACATCAACCGAAATTGAAAATTTGACACACGTTTTGTTCAACTATCTATTGACAATCAAGAACCAAAATGGTGATACAACACATACCCGAAATGTCGTGATTACGACTGAGAATATAGATGGCAAATGGAAAGTTGTCAATTATGATGAGTATTGAGAACTATATCGGCATAAAGTGTAGAGAATTCTACAAAAGTCAGATGGAGTCTTAATTTCCATGCAAACAGGTAGAGTCGCAATCTTTACACAATCAGAGGCACCGTTAGAGTTTCGCGAATACCCAATTCCATCCGTGACTTCTGACGATATTCTCGTTCGAATCCGCATGGCGAATATCTGCGGGTCTGATCTCCATTTCTGGAGAGGACACGGACCGAAAATAAGCAGTGGTATTCCACAGGTGCTTGGTCATGAGATGATTGGTACAATTGAAGCGATGGGACAAAACGTTAAGGTTGACAGCCTTGGTCAACCACTTGCTGAAGGGGATCGGATTGTTTATTCATACTTCAAACCGTGTCAACGATGTTGGGTGTGTCTCAATGGTAAACCAGGATGTCCTAACCGTTACAGAGATTGGCTCGGTGTTTCCAGCGAAAAATCACCCCATTTTTATGGTGCTTATGGTGAATATTACTACATGAAAGCAGGACATTGGGTTTTTAAAGTGCCTGATGACCTGTCAGATTCACTCGTCTCTCCCATTAATTGTGCTTTATCTGAAGTAATTTATGGACTCAATCAGATCGGTATTACGATTGGCGATACAGTTGTCATCCAAGGTGCTGGCGGACTTGGTTTATATGCCACAGCAGTTGTAAGGGAAATGGGTGCGGGGAAGATAATCGTACTTGATAAACTTGCAGCGCGTCTTGCACTTGCACAGGAGTTTGGCGCGGATTACACCCTTAACGTTGATGAACTTGATATGAAGGAACGTATTAGTTATGTCCTTGACCAAACAAGTGGTATCGGTGCTGACCTCGTGGCAGAGTTTGTAGGTTCTCCGCGTGTTCTCGCAGAAGGTATTGAAATGCTAAGATGGGGTGGACGTTATCTATGGATCGGCAATATCAATCTCGGATTTCCCACGGAAATAGACCCTGGGAACATCGTTAGATGTAGCAAAACAATTCGCGGGGTGATTGTCTATGAACCTTGGGTAATTCCACGTGCTCTTGACTTTCTTAGTCGCACACGAGACAAATATCCGTTCAATAAAATCATTTCTGATACGTTCCGGTTTGACGATATTAACAATGCATTTTGCTATGCTGATGAAGGTTCAGCCATCAGAGTCGGATTGGAATTTGACTAAATGGTTTCTTCCCTATACATCCACATTCCATTTTGTGAAACAAAATGCTATTATTGTGCTTTCAATACCTATTCTATCCATAAGGAGCAAGCGAAAGCATACTTAGACGCACTCCAAACGGAGATGTCGCTTTACGCACCAGAAACTTCTATCCTCCAAACTGTCTTTATTGGCGGCGGCACCCCTTCCATCCTTTCTGCCGATTCACTGAAACAGTTGTTTACCAACATTCATAAGCATTTCCAGATATGTTCTAATGCTGAAATCACCGTAGAATGCAATCCGGGTACCGTTGATAGTGAAAAACTAAGTGTAATGCAAGAAGCGGGAGTTAACAGACTCAGTTTCGGTCTGCAGTCGATGCAAGATGAGACATTACGTCAGTTAGGTAGAATCCACACCGTTGAAGAATTCCGTCATAGTTATCATCTTTCACGAGAACACGGACTTGTTAACATTAATATTGATCTGATATTCGCGCTCCCACAACAAACGATGGAGGACTGGCAGCACACCTTAAACGAGACAATCTCACTTGAACCTGAACATATCTCGACATATAACCTCGTGATGGAAGAAACAACACCGTTCTATGACTGGTGGAAATCAGGTGAACTTGTTCTCCCTTGTGAAGACACTGAAGCAGATATGTTTCAATGGACGATTGAAGAACTGACTTCCCACGGATATAACCACTATGAAATCTGCAGCTATGCTAAACCGAACCGAGAAGCGAAACACAATCTTGTATATTGGAATAATCAGGAATATATCGGTTTAGGCGTTGGTGCATGTGGATATTTTGATGGTACTCGTTATACGAACATTAAAGGTATTCCACCTTATTTTGAGGCACTAAGTCATCACAAAAAACCTATATCAGACAGTGAACCGATGACTGGACATGCTGAAAAAGCTGAGACACTGATGCTTGCTCTCCGAAAACGTGAGGGTATCTGTTTAGCGGATTATGAGAAGCGTTTCGGTGAGAAGATTGACGTATCATTTGGTGAGAGTATAGAGAAGTGGATGGATTTAGGGTTGTTTGAGCAGAATAAAACACATCTTCGTTTTACGCAGCGCGGGCTTTTCTTGGCGAATGAGGTGTTTGTTGAATTGATTTATAGTGACATTTAGAATTATTGATGCATTTTTTGTTTTTGTTAGAATATGTTTCCCATGGCACATTCACCAGATTTACGAAAACGCATTTTAGATTTTGTTGAAGCTGGCGGGAAAAAATCTGATGCTTCCCGTCTGTTTTCCGTTGTCCGCTCAACTATTGATAGATGGTTAGCAGCTGACGACCCGTTTGCCATTAGAAAAACGGGACCCAAAAAAATGAGAGTGATTGATGAGGAGGCACTCAGAAAACATGTCGCTGATTTCCCAGACTTGACACAAAAAGAGCGTGCTGCACACTTTGATGTTTCAGAGTTTTGTATCGGTTATGGACTACGAAAACTCGGTATCACGCGAAAAAAAAGACACTCGGATACAGGGAAAGGTGCGACGAGAAACGACAAGTCTACCTGCAGGCACTCGCCGAGAAACACGACGCTGGGAAAAAGATAGTTTATGTTGATGAATGCGGTTTTCGCGCTGAGAGTTATAGACGGCATGGGTATGCTCCGAAAGGTGAAACTGTTTTAGATTTGATCTCAGGCACTAGAACACGAACAACGACGCTGGTCACTGCGCGTATCGATTCCACTTTTACGGCACCCTGTTTGTTTGATGGTAGCTGCGATGCTGCGTGTTTCAATGCTTGGCTTGAAACCTATTTATGTCCAAGGTTGTCTGTCTCAGACGTGGTGGTTCTTGATAATGCTAAAATACACAAGACGCATCGCACTTGTGAGCTGATAGAAGCATCGGGAGCAGAGGTGTTGTTTTTGCCACCTTATTCACCTGACTACAATCCGATTGAACATGACTTTGCCAATATCAAACGACTTAGAGAATACAAGGCAGATGGAACCATTGATGAAGTTATAAACATGTATCATAAAATCTAAAGTTTACTATAAAGTCCTGCCCAAATCTGAATACACTTGCAATTCTCAAAAATATTTGATAAAATACACTAAAAGTCATAATAAAAGGATGGAAAAGAATGGCACTACCCAAAATGGTCCGAGTCAATCAACATTTTGATGCACCCGTACTCACCGACCTACCCGCAGCTATACATGCGGAATTAGAGAGTATTGAAACCATAGCTATTATAAAACCAGGCGATACCGTAGCAATAACTGCAGGGAGTCGAGGTGTTGCAAACATTGCAACAGCAGTGAAGGCAATCGTTGATTATCTCAAGAAGATCGGTGCAAGACCTTTTGTCGTTCCAGCGATGGGAAGTCACGGTGGTGCAACTGCAGAAGGACAACGTACCGTATTGGAACATTACGGTATTACTCAAGAGACAGTAGGTGCACCCGTCAAAGCATCAATGGAGGTCGTGAAACTTGGCTCTTTACCACAAGCAGGATCAGACGATTTGCCTGTTTTCATGGATAAATATGCAGCACAAGCAGACCACATTGTGCCGTTAAACCGTATAAAAGCACATACTGATTTCAACGGTTCTATTGAGAGTGGACTGATGAAAATGATGGTTATCGGTCTGGGAAAACAGCAAGGTGCAAACTACTATCATCGTGCTTTTTTCCAATACGGTTTTGAACATGTTATCACAGCTGTCGGTGGTTTTATCCTTGACACAGGGAAGATTGCATTCGGTGTTGGACTCATTGAAAATGCCCACGAAGATACGGCTAAGGTCGTCGCTATTCCTGCTGCCAGACTTCTACAAACAGAACGTGAGTTACTTGTTGAATCAAAATCTATGATGGGTAAGTTACCTTTTGATGAATTGGATCTACTTATCATAGACTGGACTGGAAAAAATATCAGTGGAACAGGCATGGATACGAATGTTATCGGTAGGATGATGCAGAATTTTGAACCTGAACCGCTTAAACCAGCGATATTACGCATATTCGTCCGTGATCTGACTGAAGAGAGTGATGGTAACGCAACAGGTATCGGACTTGCAGATTTCACTACAAAGCGTCTGGTGGATAAAATTGACCGACACGCCACGTATATGAACGGTATAACTGCACTCGGTCCACAAAAATCAAAGATACCATTCTATTACGATACGGATCAAGAAGCTATTGAAGTTGCACTCAATACCATCGGTTTGACGAAGCCTGAGAATGCACGAGTCATACGGATTGAGAGTACATTAAGATTGACTGAACTTGATCTATCTGAAGCACTACTCCAAGATGCAAAGTTACATTCAAATCTTGAGGTAGTCGGTGAATTACAACCTTTGGAATTTAATGAAAATGGTAATCTGTTGCCATTTGCTTTGGAGATGCACTAATTGAAGCGATTGATTGTAGGTATCACAGGTGCAAGTGCAGTGGTGTATGGCGTGCGTCTTCTTGAAGTCCTTTCAGATAGCACAGATATAGAAGTGCATCTTACTATCTCTAAGTCTGGTGCACGTGCATTGTGGGAAGAACTGAAGATTGACATTGACATTGAGAACTTTAAGTTAGAATCGCTTATTGATTCTACTTCGGATAACATTGTCTACCATCATGAATCTGATATCGGTGCATCCATTGCAAGTGGTTCTTTTCGCACAGAAGGAATGATTGTTGTGCCGTGCAGTATGGGGACAGTGGCATCAATCGCTGCAGGGATTTCACGCAATCTTATCCATCGTGCTGCAGATGTCTGTATCAAAGAACGAAGGAAACTCGTTATAGTGCCTCGTGAAACCCCACTCAGTTCCATTCACCTTGAAAACATGCTAAAGTTGTCACGTGTTGGCGTGTGTGTCCTGCCAGCAATGCCAGGGTTTTATCACTTCCCAAAAACTGTTGATGACCAGATAAACTTTGTTGTAACAAAAATCTTAGATCAATTCGGTATAGAGTCTGGTCTAACCCAACGGTGGAAAGAATAGGTCGTTGATGAAGAAACTAAGAATTATCCTTGAGATGATCAAATTTGAACACACTGTGTTTGCATTACCATTTGCAATCATGAGTGCGTTTATAGCTTCGGGAGACATTCCGGAGTATTCAAAACTCGGATGGATTCTTGTTGCGATGGTTGGAGCACGTAGTTGTGCAATGGCTTTCAACCGTCTTGCTGATGCAGAAATTGACAGCGAAAATCCGAGAACTGCCACGCGTGCGATACCAGCAGGATTAATCACGAAAGCAGCTGTATGGATATTTACGCTCATTTCTGCAGGTTTGTTGGTGGTAGCTGCTTGGCGACTTAATCCACTTGCATTTGCATTGTCCCCCGTTGCACTTGCAGTGATTATGGGATATTCTTATACGAAAAGATTTACTTCACTATCACATTTTTGGTTAGGACTCGCGCTTTCAATTTCACCGGTCGGTGCGTGGATTGCAATTAAAGGACAATTTGATTTCACACCAATTGTTCTCTGTTGTGTTGTGTTACTTTGGACTGCGGGATTTGACATTATCTATGCTTGCCAAGATGTCAATTTTGACAAAAAGCACGGACTACATTCAATACCCGCACGAATAGGAATCCGTTGGGCACTATGGCTTTCATCTGCACTACACATAATTGCTGTTGGACTACTGTTTTGCATACCTCTCCTCACAGAATTAGGTCTGTTTTACTATATCGGCGTAGGTATAGTCGTTTGTATATTTGTCTATGAACATGCCATCGTCAAACCTAACGATTTGTCTCGTGTCAATCTCGCATTTTTCACATTGAATGGTATGATCAGTTTAGTATTGATGGCACTTTCAATTGCAGACATACTTATATAGTATAGAGTTGGAATTACACTTACCTCATTATCGGAGGTCGGAACTCATGAAACTATCACTCTCTGTCCGTGTTGCCGAAAACGCATCAAAAAAAGATGCTACCCATACCTTTGTCCAACTAACAGAACTTGCAGCAAATCTCGGCTACGAAGCGACGTGTATGCGTGCATCGCAAGTCGGTATCCACTCACCTTTGGAGCAAATCACTGCAGCACGCAAACAAGCAGATAAACACAACTTAACGATCTCTATGATTACAGGGGATTTTCCAGTTCCACTGAACAACGAACAGGGACCCGATGGACTCCGAAATATAACACCTTATCTCGATCTAACCGAACTTCTTGGATCAGACCTAATCCGAATTGCGATGAAGGTTGAGGAAGACATTGTTTGGGCACAACGCGCATCTGATGAAGCAGCAGAACGTGGCATCCGACTTGCACATCAGTCGCATACACAGAGTCTATTTGAAACGGTAGATGGATCAATTGATGTGCTAAAACGCGTTGGAAGAGACAACTTCGGTATTATTTATGAACCTGCTAATCTTGACCTTTGTGGACAAGAATATGGTGTTGAAACGTTGAAAAGGTTTTCACCCTATCTATTCAATGTTTACCTCCAGAACCATATACGCAGACCAGAAGGGAAGACTGTGCTTTACACTTGGATTCACGGCAATGTTCCGCACGATCCTATCCGTTTACAAGACGAAGGTGGTATTGATTATCCATTAGTGTTTCGTGGCTTAGAAGCAATTGACTATGACGGTTATGTTACAGTACATCAAGCATTCAGAGAAATAATGGAACCAGAAGATGCCGCTGAACAGAGCTACACCTATTTGAAACCATTTTGCACATAATGAAGAATAGACTAGAACAAGCGTAAAACATTGAATTGAAGGAGGAAGTATCCATGGCATTTAGTGATTTTAAGACCATATCGGATGTACAAGAAAAATTCAAAATCAAGTACGAGAATGACGATATTTTTTTTGTAGAGGATAGAGAACCATCTGAACAATTCATAAGTGAGTTTGAATTTAGTAAAAAGTATATTGATGTTTTTGAATCTGAAGGATCAAGATGTGAGATAGTTATTTTTCCTATATTAAAAGAAGTATATAAAGATTATGCCGAAAACTACGGTTTGTGGGTTAGGAAATCTATAAAATATGATGATATTTTGAATGGGACTCCAGATTATCTTATTGCCACGAGATCTGAACTAGGCTTGACTGTTTTAGGTTCACCTATGGTAATGCTAGTTGAGGCAAAAAAGAATGACTTTGAATTAGGATGGGGACAGTGCCTTGCAGAATTAGTAGCAGCACAAAGGATAAATGACGATCCTGATTTTCCTGTCTACGGCATTGTCACAGATGGAATTCTGTGGCAATTTGGACGACTTGCAGGGGATGTATATACACGGAACAGTGCAAATTATAGTTTGGATAATCTACCTATTCTATTTGGGGCTATGGATTCAGTGTTTAGAGCAATTCAAGAGCAAATAGGATAACTGACTTTAAGACAAATGGCAAATAATACACAACGTCCAAATATCATTATTATCACGACCGACCAGCAACGCACAGATACCCTGAGTTGTTATGGTTCAACATTTACTGATACACCATATTTGGATCAATTCGCATCTGAGGGTATATGTTTAGAGAGAGCATATTGTACAAATCCAGTATGCACACCTGCCCGTGCATCAATCTTTACTGGCAAGTATGTCAGTCGGCATGGGGCATGGAACGTTGGTATGAACGTGCCTGAAGGCGAACCGATGATCTCACATCGGTTGTCTGAAGCAGGATATCGCACGCACTATATTGGCAAAGCACACTTCCAACCCTTTGGTGCATCCCCAGAACATTCAATGGAAACAAGGAATAACACCGAACGTTATCCTGATTTCAGTGGTCCTTACTACGGATTTGAGACTATTGAGTTGGCACTTGGTCATGCAACTTATGGAATCGCAGGACATTACGGTGAATGGGTGCGTTCACAAGTTTCAGAGGATGAGTTTGCGAGTTTTAGCAAAGCAAGACGACTTTCTGAAACAGGTTTTGGTGGCGGTGCACATGATTGGGATATTCCACTAAAATATCACAATAGCGTGTGGACTGCTGATCGCACAATTGACTTTATAATCAATCAAAATAAAGATAAACCGTTTTTATTGGCGGTCGGATTTCAAGATCCACATCATCCACACTGCGTCCCAACAGAATTTGCGGAACGCGTTGATCCTTCAGAAGTTCTGCTACCAGACTACGTTGAAGGTGAGTTGCATGACAAACCACCGCATTTCATGGAAGCAAGATGTGGACAACTTAGCAAATCCAAAATCCGCGGTAAGTTTGCTATGGCAGGCCAAGGTGGTGGTGCAGATTTTCGTAAAGTGTCAGAAAATGATGCCCGTTTCGGTAGGGCATATTACTACAATATGGTGAAGATCATTGATCAACAGATGGGACGTATCTTGAAATGTTTGGATGAGCGTGGATTAAGAGAAGACACACTTGTAGTGTTCACCACAGACCACGGTGAACTGTTGGGAGACCATGGACTTTGGATGAAAGGTCCTTTCCATTACGAGCAGCTTGTCCGTGTTCCAACTCTGATACGGTACCCTGCAGCTATTCCATCGGGGCAACGCACAGCAGCACTATTCAGTCATGTAGATATTGTGCCGACAATCCTTGCTGCATCTGGTTTGCCTATTCCTGCGGATTCTGATGGTATTGACGCACTGCCATTACTGTCAGGAGAACAGAAGTCTGTTCGTGATTCATTGTTGATTGAATGTGTTGATGACCCAAATGGATTGCGTCTTAAAACGATTGTAACTGATACGAGAAAATTAACTTGGTATTGTGGACATCCCTATGGCGAACTCTATGATTTGGAAAATGACCCAGCGGAACGAATTAACCATTGGGATAACCCAGATTATGCCATTGAAAAATCCAATCTTCTAAGACGCATTCTTGAAGGAATGGAACCACTTGAGAGGCGTGTAGAACGGTTTGCGTATGCGTAAAAATGACGTGAGTTTGATAAACAAAATTTCTGTATTCTGTGTAGTAAGGAAACATCGCAATATGTTCAATCAAGGATATTGATTTGTATCATCTGAAACCCGTAGTGACGATATGTTTATAGTAAGCGGTTAATCACATTGTCTTCAGTCCCGTAGGAACGGCATAGAAAGATATATGTATTGTCCCTACGGGACTGAAGCGCGTTAATGGAATGATAAATCAATCAAAATTCATACTCTACTGAAAAACCTGAAGTTTTATCTAACTGTTGTCTATCAAAAGTAGATTTAGTGGTCAATTTAGATTTACTTATGACTTCGTCTGTGCTTGCGTCAATTAATTCAACTGTTAGATCATCATCGACGCTGTTATCAAATTCTCCCTTCAGAAAATATGTGATTCCTGATTTTACTTCCGCAGATAAATTGGAGGTGATTTGAAGGTCTTTTCTTTCTCCATCAGGATAAGTGTCTGTAAGAACCAATAGTGCCATGGTATGTTTGCCTGGAGCAACTAATACTTCGTTTTTCGTGTTTTTTGTATTTTTGGTAAATTTCTTTCGTAAGGCTAACTTTCCGTTAATCCGTAATACAACCAGGTTTATTCTCTGAATCCATTGTCCATCTGTATCAATCTGAATTGTAGCTAGTTCAGATTCAGGTAAATTGGGTGTCAAATAACGATCATTCTGCATTACTGCTGTGCCACAACCTAAAATTGGTAAAGATAACAATGACACTACCAAGAGAATGGGTAGATAAAAACGCACCATCCGATATCTTTTGATTGTACTGTTCAAATTATTGTATGGAAATTGCTTTGTATATTTCATTATCTATTCTCCTATAAATCTACACTTATTACATTGAATTAAGTTATAACACCAAATTTATGCGTTGTCAAACCAAATTTAATATTACAGACTTTTAGAATAATTAGGCAATTATCAGAACTGTTGATATTTTCATATACGAACTTTTTTTACTTCGATTTGTCTATCTTGATTGATAGAGATATAAATATCGCTTTAGAATTGTTGATGTATGGTCTGGTAACTATTAGAAAATGCAGCAGATTTATTATTCATTGCGTGTTTTGGTTGCATGATACAGTGATTGTAGGGTATCATTTAAATGGTTAATGAAATAGCATCTGTATATATTCAAATTTTAATTATTTAACAATGAATGGGATGATTAACATCCACATTATAAGTATGAAAATCGGAATGGAAGTCTATTCTGTAGATCTTTCATGATACTATTAGATGAATATTGATACCCCGTCAAATCCAAATACTTTTGTGAAAAACCGCGTGAAGGAACTCTTTATCGCACAATGTGAAAGACCTGCAGTCCTTAAAGACATTAGTCTAACCCGTTTGTCCCCATTTCAGCGTGCCCTACTTGTCACAGATGGAACTGTTACTCGATTTATAGAGGGATATCAACTCACTCCCGTCCAGGTTGTACTGCTTTACCAAGCCAGACGAAAACTCCACAACAATCATAACTGGCTGGAAATGTCAACTGGTGGTAACATCATCGCTCGAGAAATAGTGCTTCAGTCCCCATCAACAGATAACCAAACACCAAAAATCCATGCCTATGCAGTATCTCAAATTGTTCATGAACGACTGCCACAATCTGTTGTGAATGGATTGGATGCAGGTATTAATGGTCTGGGTGTGCTACTGCATCATAGCCAACTAGAGACGCGTCGGGACTTGCTTTGGTGGGGTGTAGAACGTGTAACAGGTCTACCAAGTACCATTGCATATTATGAGGGAACACCATTCTTGAGTCGGACATATAGAGTAGTAGCCGACAGAAAACCTTTGATGCTAATAACAGAGAAATTCCCACTTAATGTTTAATAATCAAAAGCAGAATGTAAAAATCAATTGTCATTAGGATAAGAGGCAAGATGTGCCTGAGGTGTTCCATGTCTATAATTACCATCACATGCAGTCAGAAGAATGGTACTCAGGTGCGACACCAAATCTGGGTGTTCAGCAGATAAGTCTTTTTCTTCACGATAGTCGTTAGATAGGTGATATAACTGAAAACTGTTATTTTTGTTGATATATCGTAACTTCCAACCATCTTCTGTCACCAGTGCAGGACCAAGACGTGATGCGTAGACTATCCACTCATGGTTCTGTTGTTTATCAGTTTGATCCATTAAAGTCGACAGGAATGACAAACCATCTTTCTCATTAGGTATATTGACACCAAAGAGTTCCGCAAGTGTAGGCATAAAATCGTAGTTGGCAAGCATGTGATTTGACACACTGTCTGGTTCAATCTTATCTGGATAACGAACCATATATGGTATACGAGTGCCACCTTCCCAACTTGAAAACTTCAAACCAGCCATCCCATCGTTTCCATCAAACACATCTCCACCTGTTTCTGAGTAGAATTTCGTCGTAATGTCATCGAACGGTTCACCGCTCAGACTTCTTTGTCTGCCTGTAGTTCGTCCTTCTTGTCGGTAATACACTTCGTGTCCATTATCTGAAGTAAAGACAATCATTGTACGATCATCAATTCCAAGCCGTTCAAGTTCATCTAGGATGATACCAACTGTCTCATCCAGTTTGAGAATCATAGAGGCATATTCTTTTTCATAAGTCGTCAAATCGGTTAATTCTTTGACAGAATGATGAATTTCAGGTATAGAAATTGGACCGTGCGGTAACTGAGAAGGGTGGTAGAGAAAAAATGGATTGTCTTTGTTCTTGCGAAGGAAACCAACTATTTTGTCGTTGAAAATGTCCTGTGAATATACTGCTTTTCCTTCACGGTTTCTGCGGATCTCCATATTTTCATCTGATTCGGAGTTTGGATGTTTCGCACAATCGGTATGAGTATTACCTTGGATGTTTCTCAGTTCTCCGTTTTCAAAGAGGAATGGTGGGTAGAACCCGTGACATCGTTGGTGATCATAGTAACCGTAATGATACTGCCATCCGTGGCGGTGTATACGTTCTGCTGTTGTTGCAAAACCCCATTCAAGTTTACCAATCTGACCAGTGATATAACCTGCTTCCTTTGGAATTTGAGCCAAGAACACATCGTTAGGTTCTGCCTGCAAACCGGTTGTATGGATTAACTCTGATATTTCATCATACCTCATTTCACCAGTGCTGATGCTCTGGTATATTCCAGCTTTGGTATATGTCCATGTTCCTTGATGGCAATCGTGGAGACCTGTCAACATGCTGGCGCGAGATGGTGCACAGAAAGCACAACCGTAAGCATGATTAAATTTCATGCCTTCATTCGCAAGACGGTCAATGTTGGGTGTTTCAAAATGCTGCTGTCCATAGCAACTTAACATACCCCGTCCAAGATCATCTGCAAAGATGAGAATTACATTCGGATTGTCATTCATATTTTACCGAGGAATTAGGCTTTTCATGTAAGTGTTGCGGTTCCAGAATCCCAATTTGTTCATAATACAGATTCGGTAAGTTTGACTGCAAGTTTGCATGTTCTACAGTAATTGATACTATATTTCCTGTAGAATCTAGATCTATATATATGTTTTCATTGATTTCTTTCGTTTCAACGACTTCGTGTGTTGAAAACTCAATCAACGCAGTCCCGGTATCATGGAAATATTTCACTTTCATGGTCATTGTCCTTTAAAATTTCTATCAAAGAAAGCATTATGAACTGTTTCTCCATCTTCTAACATAATTACTCTGAGAAATTTATCTTCTTCTTTAATCATTTTCCATTTTCTTATTCTTCCATCTTCCTGTATTTCAATATGAGAGGGATTCATAATAGTATCTTCAATCCACTCAGTTCTGATTCTAATTCGGTCTGGTTTCTTGCAAACATAGAGAAAATATTGAGTTGTTTTAAAGATACCTTGTTACCTCAATCAACTAAAAGATACTAAATAATACTATGTCGTTGGATAGTTCTGAAACACACAATGTTACATTGTCAATTCTTCCTAGTTATGGGTAATGAACTATGTAGATTTTGCATACATAATATATGTCAAGTGTGTATCTGAAAAGCACGCTGGCGATAGAGATGTTCAAATAGGTTGCCTTCATGTGGACTATCCCAAGAAATCTGATTTGTAGGAATAGCACCTATATTTAGTCTGTCTATTTGAGGCGTAGTAATCAACTTCTCAATAAAATCTGCATCATCTGAAATAACAGATGCCACAAGTGTTGACCCAATGGATTCAACCAATTGAGATGGTGGTACTTCCACGACACTCACAAATGGAAAAGGAAACTCAGAGTTTGCCAACGGATGTTCTGGGTCTTCACACCAGATAACTGTAGGTCTTAGGAAAGTACAACCGTCTAATTCAACAACGCGATCACCTTTAGTCAATTCTGTTGCGCCTGGTTCTTTCAGATGTCTGTCTATCAATGCCGAGATACTGTGGGCAGCCTTTGGATTTGCCCACGCTGCAATACCTGCGTCAGGGTGGTCAAGGGGTTTCGGTTCAATTTGGGACAAGTGTAAGGCAATAGATTCAGCACTATCTCTGCCGTTTTCGGTTGCCCACACCCCTGAAGCATTGATGCATGACCTACCTCCATTCTTTGATACTGATTCTACGATGAGATTCAGATAATTTTCCCAATTTCCATTCTGTCCTTCATGTATTATAATTTTGCTACGTCCAGGTCCGTGTATTTCAATGCGTGGATCATTTACCCACGATGCGACAGTTGAACCACTCCCAAAGAGCATTGATCTTCCACAACGAAACAGTATTTCATTCGCACCAGGATAATCGGTTGGATAGAAACTGAATGCTTCTGGTGGCATACCTGCTTCCATAAATGCCTGAGCAATCCGATAAGGTGTCCACGGTTCCTCACGACCCGGTTTTAACACGAGTGGCACTTTTAAGGGGACAGCTGGAATCCACAACGAATGAACTCCGGGAGAATTGCTTGGTAACACTGCACCTAATCCATCCGTTTCACTGACATAACTCATCGTTCGTTCATTCTGGATACCCCATCCTGCGTCAAGGATTTGTAAATCAAGTCCGCGTGTCAAACCATCTAAAACAGTTTCAATGTTCTCTAAGATTCCTTGTATTTTCCCCATGTTTTGCAAGCAGAGAGCTTCAGGTAGACCAGTTGTTCCAGATACTTGCTTGATATAATCTTCAGGAGACTGAATGTTATCATCAAGTGGAAGGTCTGCAGTAGTGAATAAGCGTGCCGCATCCAAACATATTGTGATCAAGTCAGCGACAGAATATTGCGAAAGCGTTTGCTTATGCAGTGGTAATTCCAGAAGGTCTTTCGCTATCAGTCCTCTGTTGGCTTGACTGACTTCTACTAAAGTCTCACCTGTTTTGATATGCGATACTTTGACAGTTTTTAGACTTCGGTATGAACGTCCTGCACGTAAAATAGGGATATGTGTCATTCGCTTACTCTACTTTGTAATCTTAGCAATCCATCCCGAAGATGCATCACAATAGAGGAAATCATCTCCATAGATAGACAAACCGTGCGGTTCAGGGTGATCTGTTGACACTTCAATTTGATCAATGATTGAGCCATCATCAAGGTCAAGTTTGACGATAACTCTATCAGATGTATGTGTTACCCATAGACCGTCTTCAACTCGGACAGTGCCGTGTGCTCTACCGTAAGGTAAAGGTAGAGTATGTTGAACAGTCCAGTCAGATGCACGGACTTTGTGTATTTCCTGATTTTTGAGTGTTTGCACCCAGAGATGTCCTTCGTCAAAGTTATCATACTCAACACCGTGTGTGCCACCCCCTTCTGGTACAGGATATCTTCCCAAAGTTTCACCAGAGTTAGGATCAACTTTGAAAATCTCACCGATACCGGGTTTAGCATCTGTTTCTCTGACTGTCCGCCATCGATCTCCAGGACCATTTGCGGCTAACCACAATACACCACCACCGAACGCCATACCACTTGTATTGGAAGAGTCACTGGGAATATCCCGGTTGAGTTTTGGAACGGAATAATCTGGATCACATGTGATTTCTACTAATGCGACTCTGTCGGTTATCTGATCAACTATCCATAAACCGTCGTCAGTAACTTGCAAACCGTTAGGAACTGCATAAGGAGACCGAAAGAGTTTTTCAATTTTTGTTGACATTCTCAAATTCCTATGTTGTGTTTGAAATTCAATTCTTGTTGACAAATCTCAATCAAAGTAAAAGATTAATAGACACCAACAACAACACTCTCTTGAAGTTCGGTGAGTAATCGTAGGTTTTCAACACCATCCCATGGATATTCAGGTATCGGTTCAGCACGTTCTGCTTCATCACGTTCAAGGAAACGTGGCACGAAAAATTCTTTTGTCAATGTCGTGAGCATCACCCGACCCGTTTCACCATAATCGACCAATTCATCAGGATTATCTGGATTCACTAATTCTATGACTGCCCGTGGCTGAGGAGGATAGTAGATAATAGCATAGTTATCCGAAGGATCAAAGGGTTTGCAAGTGGCTAATCCCATTAACGTATTTCCATAAGTAGGCACGAAATCTATTCCCGGTACGAGTTCTTCACGTGCAAAACGGTGGAATTGTGCATCCATTTCAGTGCCACCACAAAAGATACCCTTTATTCCAACCTTTTCTAATGAGATTTTCTCACACAATGCTTCAAGCAACTTTGGTGTGGTGAACAGACATTGGACGTTTTCATGTGCTTTTAGGACGTTCAGAGCTTGTGAAATTACATGATTTTTGTATGCATCCAATTCTTCATTTTTGCCATACTTAACAAGTTGATTAACCCAACGTGGGTCAAGATCAACAAGGAAACAGATTCCACCACGATGTTGGGCAAGATGTTCAACAGCGAGGCGTAACCTTCGTGGTCCAGTTGGACCTAACATCAACCAATCACTACCGGGTGGAAATCCATCTTCAGAAAGAGTTTTGCTGAATATTTCATAATCAATATGGAAATCACGAATGCTGATCCGGCATTTTGGTACTCCTGTTGACCCGCCCGTTTCAAATACGTAAATTGGATGATCCGAATATGCTTTTGGCACCCAACGTCGTACAGGTCCACCTCTTAACCATTCATCTTGGAAATGTCCAAGACATTTGAGATCGGCATACCCACCAATCTCTTTTCTTGGATCAAAGTCAAGATTCTCTGCATATTCTAACCAGAACGGACATCCTGTTTCTGGACTGAAGTGCCAGTTAATTATTTCTCGTACATGTACATCAAGTGCTGTTCGTGCCGCTTTGATTTTTTGGCTTAGATTCATAATCTCTCTTATTATACGGTAATTGACATAGAGTTATCGGAACTATGCTGTTTGTGCAACCATACTTGAAAGAATTCCGAGTACTTTGTCGCAATCCCCTATTTGGTAGGGAAGCATATCAATCTTGAGTTTCTTTCCCTCCAATTTTAGGAACCTCCATTCGGTACCAGATGTAGTTGCTCCGTAGACGCGCGGAATATCATTTCCGTGATCTGAATTAAAGTGTTGCGCGGCAACCATCTCTGCTACACACTGTCCCAGACCAATTTCAAGGTTATCATTCTTTGCTTCAACAAGGACAATGATGGGTGCTTGCAAATCAAATTGTATCGGTGAAAGACTAATCACGAAGGCACACACACCTGTCAATCCAAGTTCTTCATCTACATTAAAATCAATTCCTGAAAAGAGACTGATACTGTGGTCTAACTGTTCACGAAGTTCAACGAGAACATCCGAGACAATCAGTTCTGACTTAGCCTTTTCAGTAGCGATCGCTGTTGCTAATGGTACTTTTAGTGCTAACACAGACTTGAGTAACTCACTTGGGGTTATTGGGTCAATGTTAGAAAAAAGACCAGCAATATCTTCCTCTTCCAATTGAAATGCTGTCCGAGCTGCTGGTAATGTAAAGTTGCTGTACGACATGGAATTGTTCTCTCAGTTAATGAAATAACTAATGAAGTTGCAACCAGAAATCTAACTCCTATTCGGAAATTGCAATCAATTGATTTCGTGTAACGATATAAAGCACACCGTCCTTTGCGACAGGTGTCGTGTAGACAGCACTACCCAGGTTGGTTTCAAATAGTACCTCTTTTTCTTTTCCAGTCTTTAAGATAATAACATCACCATCTTCATCGCCAAGATAGACTTTACCATCAACAACATAGGGTGACCCCCAGATAGCAGCAAAAGTGTCATAGGTCCAATAATGATCACCAGTTTTTACATCTAAGCAGTATAGGAATCCGCTAAGATCGGAAATATACAGGAGTCCTTCATGTATAGCAGCTGTGGACATCGTGCGATTGAACTGTTCACCACCGAAATGCCAAACCGCTGCGGTTGAAGTCGTATCACCTGTCTGTGATGCATCAATGCACCATAGATGTCCAACACCTTCACCGTGCTCCGGGTCTTGGCCAACAGCAATAAAAACTTTGTCATCAAATATGACCGGTGTGGAAATAATGTTATTCCGAGTGCCGCGACCACCAAGTTCCCATTCAGAGTCTTTTGGATTGCAGTCGAACTGCCATATAATCTTACCGGTTTCCGGTTCAAATGAATATACCCAACCATCTCCACCAGGGATGACTACTTGTGGAACACCTTTGATAACCCCGTAAGCTGGATTTGACCACTGTCCGTGAAGTATATTTTCCCCAGGTGAAGCATCTTCCCAAACAAGTTCTCCTGTGTTTTTATTTAATGCTATAAAACTTGGAGCATCTGGAGATGGGATGTGAATGTGTCCTTCATCAACACCGTTGCTTGTTTCCAAGATGAGCAGGTCTCCCACAACAAGTGGGGAACAGGTCGCGAGGTTATGTGGAAAGACATCTAACTCGTCCATCATATCGTAAATCCAGATGATGTCTCCATCTATTTTACTCGTTTCCGCTTCCTCTTTATATGGACCGTCATTTTCACCGTCCATAAATCCTTCTGTATCAATACAGACGACTTCGCAACGATTGGAAATGTAGTATAACCTATTACCTTCAATATATGGTGTAGAACAGATTCCTTGAAGAGGCCAATCGTTTACGCGTCCCGAAGTTAGTTTTGTGTGGGTGATTTGCCACAGAAATGCACCATCAGATTCGTTAAACGCTATGATGTTTCCACGATCTCCTGTCAATTTTGGGTTATACAGTGCTTCGTTGTTTGTCCCGACAAACACTTTACCACCGATAACGAGTGGTCCTGCATAACTTTGTGACCCGAGTTCTGCTGTCCATTTTATATTTTCACCAGATTCTAAATCCCACTTATCAGGGATGTTTTCCTCATCAGAGACCATGTTTCTACTTAACGAACCACCCCAGACTGCAAATTCCTTTTCTGCATATACTGTGGAAACAGCAGCAATGGAAATAAATCCAATTGTAAAGACCAAAAGGATAGTTGAAAGCATGAACAAACCCAAATTTTGTTTTGAGATAAAGTCTTTAAGATTATTTTGTTTATGAGACCTATTTATCTGAATAGTGGTGCATTTTGCACCACTGCTTTTTTCAACAATCATATATCACCATACCTTTAAATTATCGTAGTAGATTACAGTTGCAGAATACCCGTAAATGCCTGGACTCCCTTCACTATTTGGTCGTGGATCCTCTGCTGTAATAGTCCAGTCCTCTGGTTCGGGGTCATCTCTTCGCCATACCTTACCGTAAATCATCGCTTTATCGTCTACAACTTCAACCTTCATTTTCATTGTATACCACACATCGGTATCCCATGGAAAGTCAATTGTTTTTGCCATCCGTAGGTCTGAAGCCCATGAACGAATTTGTAATCTTTGATGCCTACCCTGCATATCTAACGTATAGCGATTTGCAATTAATCCCATATCAGGTAATCGGCGTTTATCCTTTGTGCCCATAAGGTCGATTTGAATCTCGTAGTTTTTCATTGTTGAAGGTCCGATATAGACATTGGAACGATTCAAACCGCGTTGCACAGGTGTCTTAACTAAAACTCTCTTACCATCCATTTCTCGGACGAAAAACTTACCAGTCGCACCAATCCAATGTGTAGGAATCTTTTCAAGTTCTACCGATTCAAAGTCTTGTGTCCACGGAAGAGGAGGAATTACACGGATCCGAGCAGTTGCATTCATCTCACCCGATTGAGCGGTAACTGTGCCGGCATGTGCCCCTGCATTTACATCTGGTGTGAATCTACTATCTTGAAGCGTTCCAGTTAAACCGGTTTTCACCCACTCTAATGTGCCGACCGTACTTGTCTGATTTCCACTTGCATCATAACCGATGACGTTCAATTCAACGGGATCGCCTGTTGTAAGAGTCTCAGTTGGTGTTATCAGAAGGGAAACTGCAGGTTCAGTACTCATCGTTGGTTCTGTCATCTCTTTACTGGCACAACCGATAGTAAAAACGCAGACAACTAAACAAGCATAGACCACAAATGGACTAAGTGAGAATACATGCTGTTTTGTGGTTAAACTATATTTCTTCATTATTTCCTCCCAATACAGTAAATGCGTTCTTCCGTTGTGAAATAGATACGTCCATCAGCAATTGCTGGTGAACCGAAGATTTCAACATAGTGGTCATCGTCATCTCGTGTGATTTCTTGAACATTCAATGACTCACACTTATCCGTATCGGGTTGAAGGATATGGAATTTACCGTTGACTTCAGTCACATACAATTTTCCATCTGCCCATACGGGTGAGCCTTTTCCAACTGTACCGATGCTATGTTCCCATAATAATTCACCCGTATCAGCATTCAAACATTGCATATTTGCAGAATTATCCACCACATAGAGTTGTCCATCTATTAATGTAGGTGAGGCATATCCAACACCGATGCCATCAGAACGCCACACTTCATGTGTTTTAGTAACATCACCTGTACCTGTCGCATCAATACAAACGACGCGTCCCATCTTCGTAGTGTCCAGATTCTCTTCACTATGTGTTGCGTAAACCTTTGTACCGGAAACAATGACAGAGGTATTGATGCCGCGCTTACTTAGTTTGAAACCCCATACCATCTCTCCTGTTGTCTGTTTCATTGCATAGATACCACCATCTGCATTGCCACCAATGATGAGTGCCTGTCCATTTATATTAGTTACTACTGGTGTAGAGTAGGTAGTATCCAAAGGTCTGCCACCAGGGGTTGAGACCCAAACGAGATCACCATTATGTTTATCAAATGCATAATATCTGTGTCGTGGTATAGATTGTGCACCCCAACTTGTATTCAGATAACTTACAACGACAAGGTTACCAGCGATAATTGGCGTGTGGACACGGCCACCGTATCCAGAAATTCGTCCATATTCTTCTGTTAGGGAACGAGACCATACGATATTCCCATCTTTATCATAGCAGTTAAAGATCCCTTGTACACCGTGTATGTATATGTTACCTGTTTCTGTATCGCCAACAGGACTTGTCCAACCGACACGGTTGAAGGTGATAGTGGTGTGAAAGACATTAAATGTATCATCCCACAACATATCGCCAGTTTTTGCATCAAAGCAAGCAATACGTTCCTGTTCTGTTATATCCTTACCGATGCGTCCCATGACATAGACTCTACCGTTGAGTACGATGGGTGTAGACCGTCCAATAAAATCAACTTGCCACAGAAGGTTTTCACCTTCAACAGACCAATTTGAGACTAATCCAGTTTCTGCAGATGTGCCATCCTGCTTGGGTCCGCGCCAACTTTGCCAATCATCTGCACATACAGAGATTTGTAATGTAAATAAAAGTATGATAATAAAAAGCCGACATAAGGTCGGTTTGCAATTTCGCAAATTTTGTTCCTCCTACACTTATTATTGTTATATGTTAATTTAAGACGTTCTGTACATCCTAATGTTTAAGTATTGAATTTCAAGTGACTGTAAGTGTTTTCAAGACTATTCTGTTCTATTCTAATAGGAAACTATAGTTTTGCCTTCAGTTCTCCCCATACAATCGGCAACTTGTCTGCGGATTCAACACCAAGACCTACTTTGGATTGAAAGTTCCGTTTCACTTCATCTTCTGAGAGAGGACGATCATATATTCGAACTTCATCTATGACACCAGGAAAGTGTCTTTCTACATTACCACGATTGTTCGCTGCACCAATATAGACCGGTTCTACAAAAGGAATAAAGTTGTCTAATTTATTTCCTTTTCCAACGACCACATCCTGTGGTTGTCCATCCATATAGATGTTGATTTTTGTATCCGCAGCATCTTCAACAACGAATGCAATGTGATGCCAATTTCCATCCGACAGTTCAAATTCAATCTCAACTGCAATATCCATACATGCTGCTGCTTGTTGTCTGACATAATAGTGAACAATATCTTGAGCGAGTGGAAACCCTGCTTTTGCACTTCGGTTAACATCAATTGCCCAAGCCATACTGCAGCCTTGATCGAGGACTTTGAATAACGTCGTCCATTCCTGTTTAAAATCGGTTTTGACCCATGCTTCAAAAGTTGACATACCAACTTTGCTACCGAAATCACCAAGATTAGTCAAATCAACGTAATCATCTGATCCATCAAATTCTAAAGCATCACCCACTTTTCCGTTGACAACATTTGGATCACCGACAATTGTCCCATTGTTATTACCCCAAACATCTTCAACGGTGTTTTCAGCAATATCTTTTTCGTCAAATGTCCAATAACTCACTAAACCATCAGTGACGACTGTTCTTGCCGTAGTTTGCACACTGATAAAGATTATCAACGCTGCAACTGTACATACAAATAATGTATTTTTCATAGTTGTATTCCTCTGAATTAAGGCAGATAAATTTATTATCGTAATGATGTATGATGTATGTATCATAACATATATAGGTATATGATTCAACATAAATTGGATAGATTGAAATAGTTGAAATGTATCAGGAAGGAGATGATAGGTGCGTATTTCACACCTATCGGTTAGTATAAAATTTGTTCTAAATTGCTAAGGTTTTGATTTCAATGCCCCCCATACAGTCGGCAACTTTTGTGCAGGTTCTATACTAAGTGTCAAACCTGCTTCGTAATTCTGTAAGACCTCTTCATGGGTTAGAGGACGATTATAGATACGCACTTCATCTATCATACCTTTGAAATGCCCCTTTGTAACTTTATCGTTTTTTTCTACTCCAAGATAAACTGGTTCAGTCAAGGGTATCATACCTTCATCATCCAGTGTTCTTGTACGGATTTTCCATTGCCATACCCCGTCAAAAACCAATGCAGTTTCGAACCACTTTTCACCATTTTCATCTTGATGTGGAGCCCCCATTATATATACAAGGTGGTGCCATTCACCATCAGTGACTTGGAAAGGAAATTCTCCAGCAAAACCGGAACAACCATTAGGACCTGTTGGATGTCCGAAATATATCACTACACGTCCATCTTCATAGGGATAATTATTCCAATATTCGACACGATCTGCAATAGGTGGACCACCTATTGGATCAGGTGGTTTGATTTTTCTGTTGATGTCCATTCCCCATACAATTACACAATCTTCGCGTATATGATCAATGACTTTAAACAGTGTAGTCCAACCACCTTTATGGTCTGTTTTTACCCATGCTTCAAATGTGGATGCAGCCATTTGGCTACCAAAGTCTCCTAAACTTGTGAGATTTACATAATTTGAGATTCCATCTAATTTAAGACCTTGGTTAACCCGACCACTTTGGAACTTAGGATCCCCGACAATAGTTGCGTCATTCTTACCCCATTCATCTTCTACGGTTTTGCCGTTGATAGTATTTCTATCAAAACTCCAATAGCTGACGAGTCCATCTGTTATCATGGTCTCTGCATGTGTTATGTAACCTACTGTTATGGTTATAATCGTTAGTGAAAGAAGAAACATGAGTTTTTTCATAGTTGTATTTCCCTGTTTTTTGTCGATCAAGACAAGTTTTCTTTTAAGTGCATCATAACATATTTGTATAGAAAATACGATAAGAATATCGGTCTGGGGTGTGTAAAGTTTTTGTCACCGTAGACATCAATTCAAGTGAAAACCTATAATGAATTGTAGTGCGGGGTCTCTGTGCCCCGCCATTCCTTGTCCTGTAAGGCATCGGACGGGCACAGAGACCCGGGGAATGCTATAAGCGCATTCATACCCGCCAAATGCCACACGCGCATTTGGCGTTGATTTGGGGGAACGCCTACAGGCGTTCATACCGTTGATTTCTTGATTTGGCCCCTACAATTAATGGTGAGAAGTTTCTGACATAATCTTTACACACCCTCTAAACTCTATTCTTGACAAATTGTTTAAATATCTGTAAATTATAATAGTCAATTGCTTCTCATCTGAGATATATTGGCAATAAATTTTTAGATGTAAAACATAAAAGTGTGGTTGATTTAATGTTTTGTGTTAGATCTACCACGTTCTTTATGACTCTGCATATTACAAATAAGGGGAAAAAAATGCTTAAAGGTAATTACTGCATCTTTCGATTATATTTCGTTGTTTTAGTTATAATTGGATTTTGTATTCTTTCAGTTGAAGCGGATCTGTCAGATCCAACAATCTCTGTCTACTATAACTTTGATGGAGAAGGTGAAACTATAACTGACAGTTCAGTTAATGGTAATCATGGAAAAATCGTAGGCGGTGAGACGAGAGAAGAAGGTGTATTTGGTATGGCTATTGCTTTGGAAACCAATACATGGATAGATATGAATGGTCCAGAATTTAAAAACGGTCCTGTTGATGGTTTCACACTTTCTGCTTGGATTAACCATACCGGTTCAAGTGACCCACAGACACTACTGGATGCAATTGGTACAGACCATGCCAGCGGACTTTTTCACGTGGAAATTCGTCCTGCGGGAGTCAGATGGTTCCATAGGGATGGTGATAATGCCACTGTTTTCAATATCAACCCTGGTTCAGTAATTGAAGCAAATAAATGGGTTCATTTTACTGGCACTTACGATAGTGAAAGTGGCGATATCAAATTATATGTTGATGGCGAGGAAACACACTCAGGGACAGGTACTGGTAAACTTTCCAATAACTGGGGTGTTACCGCAGGAATTGGTCATCATAAAGAAGGTCGCTGGTTTGAAGGGTTATTGGATGAATATATCATCTTTAGTCGTGCGTTGCCACAGGACGAAATTGTGGAGGTAATGAACGGTTCCTTCACATCAGTTGAACCTGAAGATAAACTCACGACAACATGGGGTAGTATCAAAGCTTTGAATTAGTGAACCGACTAACAAATCTATATTAATAGTGCGCGATGAATATAACGGTATCAATCCGTTTTCATCGCGCACTGTTTTTAATGCCATTAGAAAGTTTGTGTCAACCGAGCCATTGCTAACCTTCCAATTTCTGGGGTTCCGACAAATTGCTGATGGATATTATTTGTCAGGTTTTGGACTGTTACTGAAAGACGCGGTTTTGGACCGAGTGGAATATCATAACCCGCACTCAGATCAACTGTGTAATACGATTCCACATCACCGACATATACACCTGACCGGACTGGAAATCCTTGCACATAACGTGCACGAAGTCCAACACCCAAACCGAGGTCTTGGTTGGTATATTGAATATTTGCACCAAACTTGTTCTTAGGAGCATTTAGTGCAATATCACCAATTCCATCTACGTTTTCAAAGAGATCTCTACTAACATACGAGTAATTCCCACCGATACTCCAACTTGGTGTGAGGAAAAAGGTAATATTCAGGTCTAATCCATTAAGAGAAATATCGCCATAGTTCCTGTAGGTTAGCATCACGGCGTTTGGATCCACTGCTTGGTCAGGTGTTACAGTACCATACGGAATTGAAGCGAAAGTTGTTATTATTTCATCCACAGGTGAACCGTTTTCGTTTCCACCCTTCTCTTTCTTATCAAACTCCAGCAAGGCAGTATTCAGAGATGCATTCTTCGGATCAGCTAATGCTTCTGTCAGTTGCGCACCTAAGGTTTCTTGATATGAAGTGGCATCAAGGAAAACATTAGGTGTTTCAACAAACAATGGTCCGATGAAGTTGTTGATTCTTGAGTGATACACATCAGCAGAAAAAGCTAATCTGTTGAGTATAATCCCTTTATAGCCGACCTCATAAGTCTGTGTAATTGTTGGTTCAAGAGGATCAACATCATTCACATCAGTAATTTCTATAAATGTACCTGTTGCAGGGTCAAATGAACGCAACACATTTGTTAATCCAGCAGCTTGTTCTGGAACGATACTGGCTAATCCTGATGTTAGGTCAGTCACCATAGTTTCTGCGAGTAATGCGACAACTGTTGGTGGAAGTGTTTCAAATAATTGTGTAACTAACTCTGGTAACTGCTCAGCTGGAATTGCTGTAATTGCACCGGGTTGTTGGAATGTTGCAGGTAGCAATTGCAACACTTCAGGAGGAAGACTTGACACGAGTGCTTGGATCTCCTCAGGTGACTGTGCACCAATAATCGTAGGTAATTCCTCTGGCGTGAATTTTGCTCTCAGACCACTTTCAAAATTACCCAGAATTGCACCACGTCCAACACCCCACATGACGTTTGTAAAAAGTGGGTCGTCCAGGGGAATGTATGACCCCTCTTCAAGTTTTGCTAAGGGAGAAAATGGTGAACGAAATAGCGGTTGACCGCTTTCATTTCTCCTGAAAGTAAATCCGCTGTCCGAAGGTACACCTTGTGCTTTAATGTCAATATTTGGACTGAATCCTAACGCAGGTTCAAAGTTGGCACCTAACATAAATGCATCAGGTGCTGATAGAATATCAAGAAATAGGTTTGATGTTCCTGGTGTATTAAAAGCACGGTTATAGGTCAACCTAATGTTATGATCATCATTTGGTTGGAATGCAAGTGCTGCCCTTGGTGAAAGGACGACATCGTTTAGATGATTGTGTGTATCTGCACGACCTGCAACAAGCAGCTTAAGTTGAGGCAGGAAATTGGTTTCGGATTGCAAGTAGGCACCTATCTCATTAATGTTGTCATGATCTTCATTAACACCATTAATTGTGCCATCTGTATCGGGACGCGTGAGTAATACATCTAATCCATAGGTAAAACGTTGGTTATCACCGATGCCATAACTGTGTTGGATCTGACCTACATATTGATTAGAATAATCAATGGTTGGTAGACCTGACCGTAGGACATAAGTCTCTCCTGCATCGCTCATATTTACAAAGACCTGAGCGAAAAGATCTTTATAGATAAAACGAGTTTGACCGTAAGTATAAAGCCATCCTTTTGCTTGCCCAGCACCGATTCCAGTCAACTCAATGCCTGACGCTTGTGTTCTACCAATGGATAGAATCGCTGTCATATCATCGTTAGGACTATAATCTACACGAAATTCTCCACGGGTATAGGCAGTATCATAAATCGGATCAATTTTGACATTTTCAACATCCTCTTTTGCACGACCTTCTTCCCAATCATCCCCTTGAGTATAATTTGCAGTAAACTTATATCCGAACATGTCATTGATAACACCAGCATGTCTAAGGGAGCCAGTTAGAATTCGACGTTCACCACCTCCAATGCTAACTGTTGTCCCTTTTGATGTGAATGGAGATCGGGTAATAATATGCATTACACCGTTGGCACTGTTTGGTCCATATAATGCTGCACCAGGTCCTGAAACGACCTCAATTTGTTCTATGTCCTCGTTAATTGTGGGGATCATTGTGTATGCATTGACACGTAGGGATGGCACACTTGCGATACGATTGTCTACAAGAGATAGTAGATTGCCAGAAAATACATTGTTAAAACCGCGGACAACAACATACGAGGTTCCAATTCCTGAAGTGACAATATCCACTGCACGTAATGATTTCATGTGTTCAGTAACACTCATTGCAACACGGTCTTGTATCTGTGAATCATCTAAAAGAGCTACCGATGCGGGGGCTTCAAGCACTTTTTCCTTACGACGCGATGCTGACACGGATACCTTGTCCAGTTCAATGACATCTGACGAAAGTGTAATATCCAGAGATTTTGTTTCATCTTCAGTAATCTCAATATTTGTCATTACATTATCACTATATCCAGATGCCTTTACAGTAATTGTGTAGACACCCGCTGCAAAATCTGACAACTCAATTGTACCACTATCATCAGTCATGCCTTTTGTTGAATCACCAGTTTGTGGTTTGACGGTAATAGATACATCTTTTAGTTGATTGCCAGTTTGTGCATCAGTCACTGTGATATTCAACGTAGCGGCTTGGGTAGTTATTGTTGAAGCACATAGAATAACGCAGCAGACTAAAACCATTAAACTAACTAATCTTAATCGATTCATTCGATTATCTCCTTCGTTGAGTAACATTGGGGGTTGCTATCTGATTAGCAATAAGACCTTAGCCAATATTGAGTTAACAAAATAACATAAATTATCTATAGGAATTGATATTTCCAACAATTCAATTGTGATGCAATAGTATTGCAAATCTAAATAGAAAATGCAAATTTATTTCAAAGAACATATACAAATGTGATCAATACAAAAGCCGTCTCAATACAACAATCATAGAAATTGTACAATATCCGCATGGGTTGGTAATGCAGGTATAACACCTACTTTTTGAGTTGCAAGTGCCCCTGCAGCATTCGCATACCGCATGATGTCATCAAGTTCATCATTTGTCAATTTGGATAATTCGGTATGTTTCATTAGTTGTGATAGCATCGCAGCAACAAAAGCGTCACCTGCCCCAAGTGTATCCACGACTTCAACGGCATATCCATCTACATACCCATCTACATTGCCATTTGTGTAATAGCACCCGCGTTCTCCTAATGTAACAACAAGCAACTTCACACCAAGTCTTAGTATACGTTCAATTCCAGTTGCTAATTTAGTATCACCTGTTATAAATTCCCACTCCTCCTCTGAGATTTTTACAACATCGGCGTAAGGCATAACTTCCCATATCCAATGTTTAGCATCTTCAGCATTGTCCCAGAGCATCAATCGCAAATTTGGGTCATAGGAGAGAAATGAACCGGTATTCTTTGCAGTCTGAATTGCCTTGAGTGTTGCCTCGCGCGTCGGAGAGTGGCTAAGACTGACAGACCCATAATGGAACAGGTCTGCGGATTTGATGTAATCTGTATCTATCTCATCTGGTGATAGTTGTATATCTGCCCCTGGATGACGATAGAATGTGATATCTTTCATACCATCCGAACGTGTTGCAACGAAGGCTAGGGTAGTACGTGATTTTTCCCCTGCAATAAGGTAAGTGGTATCAACATGGTTCTGCTGGAGAGTTTCAGTTAGGAAATCACCAAATGGGTCTGCCCCGACTTTTCCGATGAAACCTGCATCAATTCCAAGGTTTGCCAAACCGACTGCAACATTTGCTGGTGCACCACCGGGTGCTTTGACAAATCCTGGTGCTTCAGCAAGGGTTACATCAGGTGATGTGGATACGAAATCAATGAGAAGTTCACCGATACATAGTGCTTTCGGCATAAAGATTTATTCCTTTAAAATGTTAACATAAGGATTGTGCAAATTGAGAGTCTGATTACCTGTCCGACATTCTATTTTTTCCTAACTTGCCTCTGGGTACATCCCACAAAAGGACTATGCCATCTGTACTGCAACTAGCAATCGTGTGACCATCGGGACTAAAGACGACTTGATTGACGATTGAACCATGTCCTATGAAATTCACTATTGGATCTCTGTCAGATACATCCCATACAGTCACTGTTCCGTCTTTATTAGCACTTGCGATTGTTCGACCATCTGGACTGAAACTGACATTTTCAACCCACCCACCTGTTGCACCTTTGAGTGTTTTCGTGATTCCAAACATTCCAACAGGATGTAGGTGTACCTCATTGTGACCACCGGTTACTATTATCCTACCATTTGGTGCAAAACTCACACCAGATCCCAGATTGTGTCCGATGATTCTTGAACGTCTTCCAGTGACAGCATTCCATAATTGTAACTTGTTCGTATCAGTTACGATTTTTCGTCCATTTGGGGAAAAACTAAGGTTAACAACAATTTTATCATGCTCTAGTGTTTTTAGGTGTTCACCAGTGTTAGTATCCCACAAGAACACATTTGTGTCCCAACCACCGCTTGCGATTATTCGACCATCTGGGGAAAAACGCACACTTAAAACTATGTTCTCATGTCCTTTGAGAGTTCTTCTAAGTCTTCCAGTTTCTACATCCCACAAACGCACCGTTTTATCCGAACTACCAGTCGCAAGTATTTTGCTATCTGGAGAAAAATGGACGCTTTCGACTCCGGAGACATGTCGATCAGAGGTGGTGCTCAGACTTCCAGTAGTTGCATCCCATATCCGTATCATTCGATCGTCGCTACCGGTTGCGATTTTTAGACCATCTGGCGAAAAATGAACGCTTTGAACTCTGCCGGTATACCCTTTTAATGTCTTACGAAGTTCCCCCGTTTCAATATACCAAAAATGAACCTCGTTTTCGCTTGCACTTGCAAGGGTTTTCCCATCCGGTGAAAAACGAATGTTCTTAACATTCCCATTTGGTGGTTCAAGAGAATTTATGAGTTCTCCCGTTTCAATATCCCAAAAACGCACCTCACGATAGTTAGCACTTGCTAAGGTTTTTCCATCTGGCGAGAAACTTACGCTTTCGATCCCTGCAGAAGAGGAATGCGCATTCAACGTTTTGATTTGTTTGCCTGTTGTAACATTCCAAAAACGCACACTATTATCTTTACAAGCACTCACGAGAGTCTTCCCATCTGGAGAAAAACTGATGCTCGTTACTTCACCTTTATGTTCCTTAATCGTATGTAGGGTTGTGCCAGTAAGAACATCCCATAAATACAACGTGGTGCTTCCTGTATAGTTTTCGCTTTCTGTTCCAGTGGCTAGTATGCGACCATCTGGTGAAAATCTGATACAAGTATAAGGCTTGGTGTGTTTCTTTGATCCTTTGAGATGTTCTCCTGTTGCGGTATTCCACAAATTCAGATGTCCATCATAACCACCAGTAGCGAGTATTGTTCCGTCCGGTGAGAAACTGATAGCAGTTACGAACAATCTATTTCCATCCAAAATGTGTAAGAGTTCAGTAGTAGTTGTGTTCCATAAATGGACTGATCCTTTCTGGACACCAGTCGCAACTCTTGTTCCATCAGGTGAAAGACTCCCACTCCAGACAAAATCCTTAGTATTTGTAAGTAGCACTAGTTCCTTAAGCGTCTCAGTATCGTAAAGCCAAGTCCCTATGGAACTGATAACCGCAAACCGCTTTCCGTCAGCAGAATACTCAATTCCATTTATCCAACCTTTCCCAATACGTGCTTTGGCTCCATCAGGCAAACTGAACTGGGTAACTGGTGAATAATTGGTTTCTAACGGTTTTGGAAGACGCGGGTTCTGTTGACAGGCAGTAATACCTACAAGAATCAGGAATCCAAAAAATAAAATGATTTTCTTTGTATGAGTGAACATAGTATTCCTTTTATGCCAATGGACAATTTCAAAATGTAGTACGTAACGTTTGAGCGTGACCTGTTTGTGCGGATCGGTATCCTGCATCAAATATCTCAATAACATGCCGAGCGTGTTCAGCAGTCACGATAGATGGTTTGTCCTCGCGAATCCAATCAACAAGTTGCATGATGTCTTCATAAACATGTGCTTCCTGTATACTCCGATGTGGTCCGACAACATGGGGTAATTCCCTTTTTGGCGCATCAATCGGATTTCCGTTGATTGTGCTTCCCTCAATGGAACCTGCTGTGCCATTTATTGCCAGTCCGCCTCTGATAGCGTGTCCTGCGGCTGCACCATATATGAAACCGAAGAATGCTTCACCGAAATCAAGCAGGATGAAGGTGTTATCGTCCATGTCGCACGGTAGCATTTCTCCACGGAATTCACGTTCCTTTACACGCACCCCAGAGAAAGCAGTTACCCTTTTGACAGGACCGAGGATACCGGTCATCGTATGTAATCCGTAAACGGTCATATCGTATAGAGGACCACCACCCGGTTTTCGGAAATACCATGCTGGATTGATATTTGAAAGGACATCATCCCCTTGTCGGACAGATTCGCTTTCGTGGTATCTACCGAAGGATGAACCTGTTGCTGCCCATGTTAACGTACCGATTGCCCTATCTTCAATTAGTCTCTTGATCTCTTGATGAATAGGTCGTAGCATCTGTCCCGGTGATGCAACTAATTTGACTCCCTTTTGTGCAGCAGATTCAATCAAATCATCTGCTTCATCAACAGTGGTTGTCATAGTTTTATTGAAATGTGCATGTAGACCGTGTTCTATGGCGAGTTTTCCTTGCTCATAATGAAGTCCGATAGGGGATGCAATAGAGACTGCGTCTACATGTCCATCTGCTAATAGTTCTTCAAAAGTTTGGTATGCATGAGGCACATTGAATTTTTGGGCGGCAGCTTCTGCTCTGCCGGGAATAGGATCGCAGACAGCGGTGACCTTTAGTCTGTCTTGCACATCATCCTGTGTGAGATGCGGGAGGATTCCCCTCACGGATATACTACCGACACCAATTACACCGATACGTACTATGTTGTTAGTTGCCAAGATATTTCCTCCACGAAGTTTTATGTTGCCACCCAACAGCATTTTTGAGTTTATCGCAATTGAAAAACGATTGATGTCCTTCTAATGATTTGACTTTTGGGAGAAATTCAGGTTTAAATCGTTCAACGAGTTCAAGGGTTGGCTCTAAAGCAACTGTATCATCTGCATTTAATAGATAGACATCGTGGGGTGGGAGTGTATCTGCTTTTTCCATTATCATACGATGTGCACTTGCTACATCTTCACTTCCAACCCAACACCAGAGCCAAGGTGTCCATCCGCTTGTTGGTTTGGCATTTTCTGCAATCTGCTTTCTTCGTTCTTCTGGCGTGATTCCTGCAGGACGGGTCATGTAGGTTCGGATACCGTAGGCGCGTGTATAACTCGCAAGTAGGTCTTCACCACAACGTTTGGAGAAACTGTAAGAATCCTCGGGATAGCAGGGGTGTTCTTCATCAAGGGGTAGGTAGTCTATTGGCATGTGTGTTTTGCTGATACGGAAACCGTGTCCAAATGCGCAGTTGCTACCGGACATCACGATAGTCTTCACATCTGCTTCAATTGCGGCTTGTAAGAGATAATATGTTCCGAGCATGTTTGTTTTGAAGGTGGCATCAAATTTAACACCTTGTTCTTCAGCACGTGGTCGTAAGTCGGGGTGGTCAACAGGGTTGGGTTGGGCACCGAGGTGTTGAATTGCATCTACACCTTCAACGGCACGTTGACAGTCTTCAAAGTTGTTTAAGTCACCTTGAATAAAGGGGATGTTTGCGAATTCATCGGGTGGTTGTCTGCGTGACATGAGGACGAGTGTGTGTTGCTCTGCTAATTCTCGGATAACATATGGACCGAGGCGACCACTTGCACCAGTGATTAGTACTTTCATATAATACCTTCTTATCTAACGAAAAAGATTGGAGTCAAATTAGGAATTAGTGTGTAGATTTGAATGGTATTATAGCAGTGGTAAAATTTTTGTCAAGTCTATGGAATCTATGGGTGTGTAAAGATTTTGTCACTAACTTCTCATCAACCATTGTAGGGGTCAAATCAAGAAATCAACGGTATGAACGCCTTTTGGCGTTCCCCGGGTATGAATGCGCTTATGGCATTCCCCGGGTCTCTGTGCCCGCCCGTTGCCTTACAGGACAAGGAATGGCGGGGCACAGAGACTCCGCCCTACAATAGGGATGGCAGTTTTGGACTATCTCAGATGCATCTAACAAGAAAAAAGATAGCCGTCAATTTAGCAACCATAACCCGCTGTAGGCGCGCTTTGTAAGCGCGCTGGACATATCTGTGAAATAGAAGCTGGTTTTCTGAACCAACAAACATGTCCGTCAGTTTGTCAGTTATGTTTCTTTGATTCAGCGCGCTTACATGAAGATTAAAAAATAAATCGGGTAATTTCCTTGAGAAGTCCGGAGCGGTTAGGAAACCGCTCCTACCGTGTTTGAGAAAATGAGAATTCCCCGTTTAATAAATTAATCTTCATCAAAGCGCGCCTACAAATTCTTGGATATTTGAGCTTAATTTCCTTAAATTGACACCTATGGTGTGTTTAGGAAACCGCACCATAGGGGTCAATTTAAGGATAACCGCATTTGTTGGAGGGGTTTGTAACCCCGATTTTTTGAGCAAAAACCTGATAATCGGGGTTACAAACCCCTCCAACAATGGAAGAGCCACATAATCGTGGTTAGAAACCACTCCAACAATGGAAGAGGGGTTGGGTATCGCTAAATTGACACCTATGGTGTGTTTAGGAAACCGCACCTGCCGGTTTGAAGCATTTAGCATTTGTGAAAAGAACACAAGAAAGACCGAAAACTAAATACCCCTGGCTGAACGTTCAATAGACCAATGCCTATCGGTGCTTTGAACTACTGATGCTCCCGGCATGTGCATCTTGGATAGCATCTGATTAACTTCGGCAATTGTGAATGCTGCGAGGAAGGAATCATAATAGAGTTTCTGCTGGTACGGGGTGTCATTAGCGGCATATTGATCAACGAAAGCTTGGGCATCTGCTGGTGTTTTGGGTCGGATGAGATCGCGAATTAACACAACACCGTCTGGTTTAACAACTCTACCCATTTCTTGTAGTGCTTTCTCAGCATCATGAATGTGATGTACGATGCTATTGGAGATGAGTCCATCAAATCCGTTGTCTGGGTAGGGCAAGACTTTAGCATCAATAAGTTCAAGTGTAATGCGATCTGTTAGATTGGCATCTTCAACGTGGCGTTTTGCGATTTTTAGCATCTCTTTGGATAGATCAATTCCGGTTAATTGTATTTTTGGAGATTTTTGTGCAAGTAGGATAGGGATCTGTGCTGGACCTGTGCCGACATCAAGGTAGTGGCCTGCATCTGCACCGAGTTCAATAACCCGATTGACGAATGCTTCGTCTACCTCACCGTGCTCCATTGCATCGTATTCTTCTGCGGCTTCCACTGTGTCCATTACTTCTTGTTCGACTATTCGTTTCATGTTCTATCTTTCTAATGAGTTCTGATACAGTGACTGCGTTTTGCTGAATCTGGTCTGGTTGAAATCGGGTATACATCCCGACTGCCATCGCATCACTCGGTTTGATATTCTCAAGGGCGAATCTAAATGCCTCGTTTGGTTCGTTTCTACCTGCTGCTAATACCTTTATGGCGATTATTGGAGTTGGTATGGCTTGTATTGCTGAGATTGCAATATCACGGTCAGCGGATAGATACATTTCTCGGTGTTTTGTATGATTATATAACGCACATACATAAAAGTCAACATCAAATCCTTCAGTATAGCAATGCTTTAAGATATGTGGGTCGTGTGTTCCGATTCCAACTGCACAACCGAGTTCACGAATGCGTTTTAGGTTGTCCTGTATTGTATGGAGTTTTCCTTCAGCAAACAACATATCGGTTGTGCCACCGTGATGATAGATAGCGATGGGATTATATTGCGCAATAATTTGAAGATAGTCGTTTAGACTGTTGTATTCCTTTGATTTTGGCGTTTGGGCAATCCATTGAATTTTGCCACCAGTATTCCAATATTCATTGAGTGTACGCATGATATGCTTATCTGCACGGGCAAGGACGGTGTTGATACCGTTCTGTTCTGCTTGTGTAAGGTCTGAAATTATTTGGTTTGTCGTATAGTAATCCTCCATTGCTTTTGAAGCTGCAATGGAATGGTGAGATATACCACTATATGGATTACCACCGATAATCAGGCGTGTGATGTGATGTGATGCGATTTGAATGGTTGGCAGTTTCACTGGTGGTTTTCCTCATCAATTTCAGCGCGCTTACATGAAGATTAAGAAATAAATTGGGTAATTTGGCTTCAAAGTCCAACGCGCTCACAAAGCACCTACGGGTTTGTCAATCGCGCTTACAAAGCACCTACGGGTTTGTCAATCGCGCTTACAAAGCGCTCCTACAAGTTTAAGGGGTGATTAAGATTACCCGTTACTTAAATTAATCTTCATTAAAGCGCGCCTATCGTTTTCTTGTAAGTCCTAACAGTTTTTATTCTGGTGTTGCTATGAGATATACATAATTCTCACCTACAACAAGACTCTTGGGGTGATTTCCCTGTAATGATGTAAGTGATAGAAACTCGGGTCTATATGTAGAGAGTTCATCTTCTACTGATGGCAACCATAATATTGAAAGATAACCTTTTGCATTTAGGACGTAAAGAAGATTACCTGACATTTGAAAGTCAGTGATTGAACCCATAAATTGCTTGTCTTTATAGTCTTTTGATCCGTTGGAGGATATAGGTATAAACTGCTGTAAATTCGTTGATTCTTGTCTTTCATTAGTATCATCTGATTCTCTGTTTGAGTTTGTCATTTCTTTTCTTGATGAGAGATAGTCAAGAAAATCTCTGTGAATATTGACGAGAGTGTAACCAGTCCGTGTGAGGTGTGGTCGGTCACCTCTTTGTACATAACCTGCCTTGTATACCGTAATATGATCTGTTGATGTATTCAGTTTTGACACTCCGACAAATGCAGATGAAGAGCGAACAGAGACATCTTTGCTGTTTTTGATTTGCAAAAAATAACGATCTGTAAGTATTCCTTGTGTTAACTCATGGGTAAAGTCTGATGTGCCTCTCAATGGATACTTGACCTGTTCCACCATCTGACTTGCGTTTTTTGGATATATAAACTTCCAACGATCAGACATTCTTGCGGTTCTAATGTGTTTAGGTTGTTCATCTCCTCTTGTAAAGACATACAGCATATTGTTCTCACCCATGACATAGAGAAATGTGTCCCAAACATCAAAATCGATGATTGGATTGCGATTAGTTAGATGTTTGGTAACATGAAGAATAGGTTGTGATGGTTCTGATATATCAATGAAATGAAGTTCGTTCTTTGATCCAACGACAAGAAGACTTTTAAAAACAACAACCTTACCAATTTGATTTTCAAATTCTAAAGATTTCAGGTAGACAGGTTGTTGTGGCGTTGATACATCTATTGTATGTAAGTGGTTTTCAGTCGTAACATAAGCGTGATTTGCATCAATGACCACATTGTTGTCTGGATTGATGGAATATGGAATTCGAATAGAAGTTGTGAGTGTTGGATTCTCAATATCTGTTGTATCTACCACTGTGAAAATAGTTTCTTGCGGTTTTTCTTCTATAACTGTTTTGGGAGTCTGCTGAAGGACACTCAAGCTGCATCCGATATTTAGGATTGCAGTTAACGTTATGAATGTATAAGTAAGAATTGAAATTGCATTGGTTCTTCGCACTGTTTGAATCTCCTCATCGTATTCTGTATTGCCTATGTATGAGCAATATTTGTGCCAGTTTTATATAGTCTGAATTCGTGGATTTATTGACATTTCAATAACCTAATTGTACATATAGGGGCAGACGAAAATAAAAAATGTACATTTTTGTGCAAAATAAGATAATAGCATATCAAGTATATCGTGCTTTTCAAGTTCAATAAATACTGAGTGTATGCAAAAATATATGGTGTTACAATTTGTGAATGAACGAAGTAAAATCGGGTTGGTTGTTTTTTTATAGTTTTCAGTTTTCAGTTGTCAGTTGTCAGTGGTCGGTTTGCTACAGCATGCACAAACTGGCAGTTTGTGCTAACTTGTTGGTTGATTGGTATTATTATAACTGATGGTGGGGTGGGTGTGGGTAGGGTTTTTTGGGGGAGGAACAATGGATTCTAATGGGTTTACATGGGTGTTTGCATGTGAGCGTGATTTTCTGGATTATGGAAGAGGGTGTCTCTTGTTGGAGCGGTTTTCAACCGCGATGACAGAGAGGTAACGTATGAAATCGCGGTTTTAAACCGCTCCAACAAGAGGATGGCACACGGAGTGTGCCTACTACCCTGAATGTAAAAGGTGCAATGAATTGCGCGACTATGAATGAGGTTTTCTTGATGTTAACGTGAGTTTGATAAATCAAATTTTTGTATTCCATCAGAATGCGTGTTTGGTATTCTGAATTGGTTCGGAAACCGCACCTACCGGGTCTATGAGAGTAATATTTAGGAAAAATGAAGTTCATATACCTATTATCAAACTCACGTTATGTTCCTGTAGTTTGGACAGTTTTTTCTAGATTTGAATAATAGTCTATACAAAGAGAATCACAGTCATCATTCCTATTTTTTCAATGATACACATTTCGCCCCGCTGGGGCTATAGATCGTTTGTTCACGTTGTGCTATACACATCTCGCCCCGCTGGGGCTGCTCATTTTGAAATTCTAACCTAAGTTGCTACCTACTGAATATTAATCATCGAATTACTTTGTCAAACGAAGAAACAAAGGAATTCTGCATATTTTAGTGCCACTTCATAACAATCGTGGTTGGAAACCACTCCAACTAATGATAGGTGGCAACTTAGGTTATTATACTTGATGTTGGCTTAGAGTATCGGGATATTTGGCGTTTTGACCAATGGATTTCATGTATGTTTCATGTGGTTTTCAATTGGTTGTGGATTTTTGTTGGAATGTAGATTACTTGGAGAACGCGAAAGCTTGAAAAAATGTGAGAGGTGCAATGAATTGCGCGACTACGAACGAGGTTTTCTCGATGTTGGATGATCAATGAGAAGTTGTATAAGAATAATTCTGTTGATTTCATATCGTATTTCAAATAGAATATGGTATTATATATGGATTGTTAAATAGTCATTGAAAAAGGACAGAAACACGTATGAATATCCTCGTTCTACACGGACCAAATTTGCATCTTTTGGGTAGACGGCAACCAGAGATTTACGGCGTCCAAACATTACAGGACATCAACAAAATCTTGGATCAGTTTGTTGCAGCATCACCCCATGATGTTGTGTTGAAAATAGTGCAATCTAACCATGAAGGTGAGATCGTATCTGTTATCGGAGACCATATAGATTGGGCAGATGGCATTCTGATTAACCCAGCTGCATATACGCATACAAGCATTGCTATCCGTGACGCGCTTTCAACTGTCGGTGTGCCGGTGATAGAGATTCATCTATCCAATATATATGCCCGTGAAGAATTTCGGCATCATTCGTATATATCGGGGGTTGCGGAAGGTGTTGTTGGGGGATTTGGCGCGTATAGTTACATCCTTGCCCTTCAAGCGATGATACATATTCTGGGACCGACAGTAGATGAGAATTGAAAGGGAATTACATTTGAAAGAAAAACCGTTTATACCTTTTAGCCGACCGTGGATAGATGAAACCGAAATAGAAGCCGTTAGCCAAGTTCTTGAATCAAAATGGATTAGTACAGGAGCACGTGTGCGTGAGTTTGAACGTGCTTTTGCTGAATATCTCGGTGTCAAGCATGCCATTGCAGTGAGTTCATGCACTGCAGCGTTACATCTCAGTCTTGTTGTTACGGGTATCGGTGTAGGTGACGAAGTTATCACAACGCCTTATACCTTCACTGCTACTGCTGAGGCGATTCGATATGTTGGTGCAAAACCTATTTTTGTGGACATCAATCCAGAAACTTTGAATATTGACATTGAGAAGATTGAGTCAGCGATAACGCCTCTGACAAAAGCGGTTATTCCTGTTCATATTGCAGGACTCCCTTGTGATATGGATGCGTTGCAAAGGATATGTCAAACACATAATTTGGTGTTGATAGACGATGCCGCACATGCCATTCCGACGAGATATAATGGGAGTTTCATAGGAAATATCGGGGATCTGTCATCGTTTAGTTTTTATGCGAATAAAAATATGACGACTGGTGAAGGTGGGATGATTACGACAAATGATGATGCGTATGCTGAAACACTTAGAACGATGCGATTACACGGTATTGACAAAGATGCTTGGGCGCGTCAGTCAAAACGAAGTATTTGGCGATATGACATTACCTCTGAAGGTTACAAATACAATATGACCGATATTCAAGCTGCTATGGGTCTGTGTCAATTGATGAAACTCAACAAACAGCATGAACGTCGTCATAAGTTTGCAGAAATCTATAACACAGAATTACAAAAATACTCTCAAATTAAGACACCGTATTATCCGGAAAATGCAAATGAACATGCGTGGCATCTGTATATAATCCAATTACAAACTGGCAATCGTGATGATTTCGTTGAATCACTACGTGAAGAAAATATAGAATGTAGTGTCCATTATATCCCTTTACATCTTTTTGATTTTTATCAGAAGCAATATGGTTATAATGTTGGTGATTTTCCAAATGCAGAGGCAGTATTTGAACGCGTTGTTAGTCTCCCGCTTCATCCCGGTTTATCGGAGTCCGATGTATCACTTGTGATTGATACTATAGGTAAAGTTCTGGATTCATAGTTGAATTTAGATAGTTCATTTCTGTTATGTCAAATGCTAAACTCTACCAAATCATTCCCAGTGAAATATGTCTCTCTTGTGATGTTTGTTGTAGGTTTTTGGAGTCAGACAGTCCACTCGCACCAATCTTCACAAAAGATGAGAAACAAAGCCTATTGTCACAAGGAAAGGATGCAACCTTATTCAGAGATAGAGAGGATGGAATAAGTTCACAGATTTTGTTAAGATCGTATAAAGACTATTATATCTGTCCATTCTTTGAAACAGAAACAAATAAGTGTTCTATCTATGCTAATCGTCCACTTGATTGTCAACTTTACCCTTTCGCGTTGATGTATAATGAAGACCGAAGCGGTGTTGTGCTGGGTGTAGATATGCTTTGTCCCTATTCGGAAGCATATTTTGAGTCGGAAGTGTTTCAACAGCATTTGCAATCAATCATAGATTACATTGAGACAGATGAGGTGAAGGAGATAATTGCAACACACTGGAGTCTCATAGGAACTTATCAAGACACAGTGAAGGTATTTCATACACTCAATAAAGATATACTGTATGGAACTACACCCATTAACCCTTAAATCAAAATCTGTTTTCGATTCGTTTGCATTGAGAATAGATACAAAGTTGGCAAGTTATGCTTTTGCTCCACATTATATATGGAGGCAGCATTTTGCGTATTATTGGACTATAATAGCGGATCACTTCTGTGTTTTTGCAGAATATGGAGAAGACTATTTTTTGCCAATTCTACCAATCGGACAACCTTTTTCCTTTGAAGTTGCAATAGCGGCATTCAATTATTGCTTGGAATCAAATAAGAATCCACAGATCGCACGTATTGAGAATGTTCCTGAGTCGTTGCTGATGGATTTTAAAACTGAGGAGTATCATATTGTTCAGAAAGAGACAGAATATATCTATAAAACAGTAAAGCTTGTAAATTTGAGTGGCAGTAGATATAAGAGCAAAAGAAATGCATATAATGCTTTTGTCGCACGTTATCCTGCAGCAAAACTGACACCCTTTGGTATAGATGATATGGAGACTTGCTTTGAATTATATGATTGTTGGCACAGATCACGTGCTGAATTTTGTGATGACGAGATTTATCTTGCAATGCTTGCTGATTCTGCAAGTGCCCATAAAATTGGGATTACACATGCACAGGAACTTGGTTTGATTGGTAGGGTTGTCCGTCTTGATGGGGAAATCAAAGCCTATACCTTCGGTTATCCATTGAACTCGGAAATGTTCTGTGTCCTATTTGAAATATCCGATCTAAGTATCTATGGACTCGCGCAGTTTATCTACCGTGAATTCTGTATAGAGTTGAAGGAAAAATATAAGTGGATAAACGCTATGGACGATTCCGGTTTAGAAAACCTGAAACGAGTTAAACAATCTTATTACCCTGCAGACTTGATTCCATCCTATACCGTATATGAAAACCGCAACGATATTTCTTAATGGATATTATGATACACGTCATCTGGACTTTTATCGGCAAGAAATTGTGTGTGCTGTGAAAAACAGTTATCCGCTCATTTGTGCAGATGGTGGTATTCGTATCTTTGATCTTTTGAATAAAGATGAAAGAAAACCAATTATCCCTGATGTACATATTGGTGATATGGACTCAGTTGAGGGAAATCAACCTGAAGCTAAAGGAATTATTGATAAATGGGTAGGGCAAACAGATAAGGATATGACAGATGGACAGCTGGCAGTGAAATATGCTTTGGATACATATAGTTGCAGCCATATTATCTTGTATGGCGGATTACCGAAACCGGGAGGATATGAAACGGATCATTTTCTTGGGAATCTGAAGTTAATGCGGTTTGGACATTTTCATACTAAAGGAAAACATGAAGACTACAAAGCTGAAATGCGTGATCCGTATCAGACGATACATTATGTGTTATCAGAATTAGATTTAGTACGGAAGAATAAAGGACTGCAAAGAGTATCGCTTATAGCAGAAGAACCGCATGTAGTTGTAAAGCGTAGTGAAAATCTACGATGGGATTTGACATCACTGCATATACATCCTGACTTGTTGAACGCACTTCGCAATGAGTTTGTAGAAGGTGCGGAACGTGTGGTGATAGCATTAACCGAAAAGTCTGCACCTGTCTATGTAATTCACAATTGGTATGATTAGGACTTGTGCCAGTTAACAATTTGTTTTGTTGGCTATTACAATAGAATGCATTAACATGATAAACATATCGTCCCTAATGAAGATTAAAAAATAAATCTGGTAATTTCCTTGAGAAGTCCGGAGCGGTTAGGAAACTGCTCCTACCGTGTTTGAGAAAATGAGAATTACCCGTTTAATAAATTAATCCTCATACGGGACTAAAGAGCATTCAAAAAAAGAAATACGATCAGATCATTGTGTTGATGTGAAACAATGAATAACCATCAGTTATTTAGCACAAGTCGTTTTGATTAGGAGTCGATGAGGACATTCTTTAGTGTCTGGATATCAATATTCCCTCCACTCATAATCATCACCACATTTTGTCCATTTAATTTATCTGCAAGTTTAAATGCTGCTGCGAGTGCAGCGACCCCTGCCCCTTCAGCTAAATTATGAGTATATCGTAGTGATGATAGTATTGCCTCTTGGAGTTCTTCTTCACTGACTAATATAATGTCGTGGACCCCATTTTTGATGATTGAAAAAGGTATTGGGAAAGGTACACGTGTTGCAAGACCATCTGCGATTGTATCACATTTCTCCGTTTCAACATACTTTCCTGTTTTCCAAGTGCGGTAAATTGCGGGAGCATTCTCAGCCTGAACACCGATGACATTTACGGAGGGATTTATTGCTTTCGCGACGGTAATTGCCCCGCTAATACCACTCCCACCACCGATAGGAACAATAATCGTATCGACATTGGGTAGGTCTTCAAAGATTTCAAGAGAATATGTGCCTACACCGTGTACTAGCTCAGGTTCCATACATGGGTGAATGTAATATAAACCTCGTTCATCTTTCAGTTTCTCACACAATCCGAGTGCTTCATCAAAATCATCTCCATATTCAATTAATTCTGCACCATAAGCCTGCATTGCAGTGTTTTTTTCAGGATTATTTCCGTGCGGAACAACGATAGTCGCTTTTACACCGAACAGTGCTGCTGCATAAGCGATAGATTGACCGTGATTGCCCCGAGTTGCAGTAATTACACCTTGTTTTTTGTTTGCAGCAGGTAATTTAGACATAAAATTAATTCCGCCACGCACTTTGAAACTTCTTGTTGGGAGGTGGTTTTCATGCTTGATATGTGCTTCAAATCCCAGTTTATCAGATAATTCATGATAGTATCGTAATGGTGAAGGTTTTAGGTAATTGTATACAATTTGTCTTGCTGTGACAATTCCGTGTAATGAAACAGTTTGCATTTTTCTCCTATTTATTGTTATTTGTTTGTTGAAGAATTTAAGTTTATGGTGAATCTATTATTATTATTATATTTGTGAATTTAAAAACAGATATATTATACCAAAATCCTTGCCACATTGGTAATCTTTTTTATGTTTTGGACAGGACATTTAGCATTTGTGAAAAAATACAAGAAAGACCGAAAACAAAATAATCCTGGATCTCACATAAAAACAGTTGACAGTTGCCACTTTATCAAGATATAATGTCTATAGATTACATTGAGAAAGCATACACATAATGCGTTTCACATATTTTTTACCAGTATGGGTAATAGTTCTTAGCATACTTATTGCGGTTGGTATTACTGTATATGGGTATATCAGGATTGAGCGACCAATACAGAGTTTGCTAAGGTATTCACTAATAGCATTACGTTTTGTATCAATTTCTATTCTTCTTTGTTGTCTATTAGCCCCTGTTATCATAGAAAAGAAAGATGTTACGCCACCAACGCATCTTTCTATCTTGATTGATACGTCTCGGAGTATGCAACTTGAAGATGACTATCTTGGCAAATCAGATATTTCAAGAATAGATCAAGTTAATAGCCTTCTTTTTGATGAATCAAGTCAATTTATTCAGAATCTAAAGAGTAAGTACAATGTACATCTTTACAGTTTTGATTCCATTCTAAGGGAGGAGATAACGGGTGTAGATAGGTTAGCACCGGAAGGATCGCTTACGAATATATTATCAGCGATTGAAGAAACGGGACAGAAGTGGCGTGGTCAACCAAATGCAGGCATCATCATAATTACAGATGGTGCGCATAACGCTTCAACATTATCTGTTGAAGAAATTGCAGCTTTGAAAACACCTGTCTATACAGTTGGAGTCGGTTCACCACAACCCCCAAAAGATATTCTGATTCAAAATGTTGATGTTCTACCTATTGCTTATACTGGACATGAAACAGTCATCCGCATAAATGTTGTGCAGACAGGATATGACGAAGAGTCAGTCCGTGTATCTCTTCGTGAGTTTGGATCAAATCGTCTTGTTGATGCCTCTATTCTGAATTTCCCTGAGTCTGATGTTGAGCAGTCTGTCATGTTAAATGGACAACGATTGATGAAGGGAACACAACATCTCGTTGAACTCAAACTAACACCGCAGACAGAGGGGAATTTCCAATATAAAATTATACTACCAACGTTAGACGGAGAACTTACGGATACTAACAATGAAAAGACATTTTCACTGAAGGTAGTGAAGGCAAAACTGAATGTGCTGTATTTTGAAGGTAGACCGCGCTGGGAATATACATTTCTCAAACGGACTCTGGAACGTGATCCTGATATTGAACCGACATTTTCTATATTGACTAAGAAAACGAATTCAGAATCGTTACTCGTGGGAAACGATGGTTATTATCCCCAAACCAGTAATACAGAACTTTCCCGCTTCCCAGAAACTCGAGAAGAACTCTTAGAATATGATGTATTGATATTAGGGGATTTAACAGCGGAACATCTCAAAACGGCACAACAACAATTAATAGTTGACTTTGTAGAACAATATGGAAAATCAGTTATATTTCTGCCATCACATAATGCATTAGGTGTAGACGGGTTTAGGAACACAAGACTTGCACAGATACTTCCTATACAAATTCCGCCCGATGGTTGTTTAGAACAGGAAGGGGAATTCTCTCTTGAGTTAACACAGACTGGCATGTTTCACCCAATTCTACAACTATCCGAGACTTTAGATAGCAACAAAAAGATGTGGCAAAACCTACCGTCGCTTTTTCGTTCACATCGCAGATTCCAACTTAGAGCGGGGGCGACAACTTTGATGACAAAACAGAACGGTGAACCGATTCTGGTTTTTCAACGCGTGGGACTTGGAAAAAGTCTATTATTTGCGGCTGAAGGGATATGGAATTGGCACTTTGGCGTGAACACATATAAAGATACTTCATACCAATCGGTATATCCGCGTTTTTGGGCACAAACACTGAGATGGATGTCACAACAGTCGGATGGAAATCGGATTTATCTTACAACATCCTCACCGACTTATGCACAAGGTGATACGGTGTCAATCAACATAAGGGCATATTCACTCACTATGCAGCCGCAGGATGATGCAGAAATTCTGTTAACGGTTACCACACCAAGTGGAACCACTTTTCCACTGAAAACCCGCATTGATTCAACGGACACACAAGCGGGTACTGTAGGAAATTATACCGCACAGTTAAAAGTTGATGAAATAGGTGCATACAAGATACGTGCTGTTGGTCAATCAGGTAATATATCGTTAGGAGAAGATGAGATTGAGTTTTTTGTTCATCAGCAACTTATTGAATTAGAAGCACCTCAACTGAACGTTTCGTTACTTACAGAACTAACTGAAAAAACGGGTGGTGTATATGTCAATATAGAAGATGCACATTCTATCATAGACAAAATCAGTGATGTTAAGGAACCTGTCTTTGTTGATACAGAACGTGACTTGTGGGCGCATCCCTTTGTCTTAATCGCAGTCGTAGGGTTGTTGGGTGCAGAATGGTTTATACGAAAACGTATCGGTTTAATATAGGATTGTAATTTGTTATGTTCAATAGATGTTTTTTCAGAATAAAATTAATTGTCTGCTGTCTTTTCCTATTCTTTTCATTAATAAGCACAAAAGACGCAGGGGAACTCTTTATAATTGCACAAGTTCAGTATGGAGGTGGTGGAGATTGGTATGGCGATCCATCTGCGATTGGCAATTGGCTCAAGTTGTTACGGGAGCGGACAGATATTGAAACGGCAGATGACCGAGTAATACTTAAACTAACAGATCATGTGCTCTATCAATATCCTATGTTATATCTTGTAGGACATGGTAATGTCCGTTTGACAGAAAACGAAGTGTCTGCATTACGACAATATCTTACAAACGGAGGCTTCCTTTTTGTAAATGATGATTACGGATTAGACGAGAGTTTCCGTAGAGAAATAGGTAGGGTATTTCCAGATCAGGAATTGCAGCCAATTCCTAATAACCATCATATTTATCACTGCTTTTACGATTTGCCTGGACTTCCAAAAATCCATGAACACGATTCTGAACCTTCACAAGGTTTTGGTTTATTTCATGATGGTAGAATGGTTGTTTTCTTTGCCTACAGTGCTGATATTGGTGATGGTTTGGAAGATGCGAGAGTCCATCCTGATGACACGCCAGAAGTGCGTGAACTTGCATCCAAAATGGCTGTGAACATCGCAGTATATGTGTTGACTCAATAACTTTATCAAATGTTTATAAGTCAATATGAACAAAGGGAGAACAATGTCAAATCAAAACATTAACTTGATATACCAATCAATAATTAGCAAACTCAGTGTCATTCGCCGTACATGGCGATGGTTAATCTTTTCAGATTGCCTGCTGAAATGGTTCAGCACGGTTGCTATTGTAATGACAGGAATTCTTCTGGTTTTATATCTGCCACTTCCGCGTCTTTTCCGCAGTGGAATAGTTCTGGTCTCATTATGCGTATTGATTTATTTTACATTTCGCATTCTTGTCGTACCGCAATTACGTAAATTCTCACATACAAAAGTTGCTGCGCATCTTGAAAAATCGTATCCAAACATAGAGAATAGAATCCTCAGTGCAGTGCAACTTAAACCAACACTTGAGAACAACCGATTAGGGTATGCTCAGGAATTTGTTGAACAGTTGATAGAGCAGACACAAGATGATGTAGGGAAAATTGAACAGAAAAAGATATTTCAAACTGAATATAGGAAAATCAAACGTAATGCTGGAATTGCTGTACTTTCTATAGGAATTTTAGTACTCACTAATTTCCTTTTGCCTTCTGCCTTGAAGGGATTTTCGCAAACATTGGAGTCTTTACCAAAAACACCAATGGAAGGATTTACTGTACAGATAGAAGAGATAAATCCTGGAAACATTAAAATTAAGCGTGGTGAAGATGTTTCTATCAGTGCGAAAGTTAGTGGACACCTTGATGCACCTGTTTATGTGTATTACCGATTAGCAAAAAACGATGAAGTTGAGGACAATCAAACTCTTATGCAAGACTCAACTGATACTGAACAGAATGTTGAGATTGCAGAGGATCAATTACCGCATCTTGTTGATCACGGTTCGTGGCAATCCATTCTGATGCACCGAGAGCCAACAGAGATTCCTTATACAACTACGATTGAGAACATTGATCGTTCCTTACAGTACTATATTTCAACAAAAGATATAGCGTCTGCTCATTATCAAATTGCCGTAAGTCATGAACCGATTGTCAAGACCTTCCAACTGCAGCTTAACTATCCAGCATATACTCAACTTCCGGCACAAACTCTTGAAGCAAATACAGGGGATGCAGAAGTACTCTATGGCACTGAGGTTGTGTTTATAGGTGAAAGCAATAAGTCGCTGTCAGAAGCACATCTAATCTTTGAAGATGCTGAACTCATTAAGTTGAATGTTAATACAGAAACAGGAATGGAAGGAAGTTTCATTGTGGAGCAGGCAGGGACATACCATATTCAGATTCAGGATAACGAAGGATTAACAAATATTGATCCTCTTGTTTATACACTGAATGTCTACAAGGATGAATCCCCACAAGTTGAAATTGTTGAACCCGGCAAAGACCTTGTTTTAGACAATGATATGCTTGTTAAACTCAAAGTTGAAGCAACCGATGACTTCGGAATACAGGCACTGCAATTGGTGCATCGACTTCAAAAAGAGAATGTAGATGATAGAATTGTAACACTGAAGCAAATTCCGACAAACACATCACCACCACAGACATCACAGTACATTACATATACTTGGGATATTGATCCAATTGGACTATTTCCTGGAGATATACTTTCCTATTATGTGCAGGCACTTGACACTGATGATGTTTCCGGACCAAATATCGGTAAATCACGCACATTTACGTTACGGTTTCCAACATTGGACGAATTATATGAAGACCTTGCGACAGAACAAGAGGCAGAACAATACGGATTAGACGAGTTATTTGACGAACAGTCTGAGGCAACAGGGGTTGTTGATGAACTCCTTGACAAGATTCGTAAGTTCCAAGAGTTTTCGCATTCAGATAAGAAACTGCTTCAGCAGATTGTTGAATCCCAGGAAGAGATAGAGAAGAAAGCGAATGAACTTATCACTGGTATGGAACAGACAACTGCGGATATAGAGAAAAATCAACTCTTTGAACCAGAAACCATTCAGAAATATCAGGAACTTCAAGAATTGATGAAGGAAGCCCTTACAGAAGAGCATCAGGAACTCTTGGACAAATTGAACGAAGCGTTAGCACAACAGCAGTTGACTGAACAAGAACGTTCAATGACAGAAGCGAACTTCAATCAAGAGCAGTTTCAACAACAACTTGAACGTATGAAATCCTTATATCAACAATTGATAATGCAGCAGAAACTTGAAGCAGCAGCCAAGCAGGCACAAGATCTTGCAGACCAGCAAAAGGAATTGATGGATTCGTTAGTTAATTCAGAGGCAACGGAATCTGAAACAGCTGAAGCACAACAAAATGAAGACTCAGAACAAGTGCAACAAGCGGATACTTCATTAGAACAATCTGAACTCAACGATGTTGCACAAAAGGAAGATCGAATTACACAGGAATCTGATAAACTCAGTGAAAAGTTGGATACACTTGGTAACGAAATGTCTGAGATGACAGAATCTCAAGAGAACCCCGCGCCACAAATCCAGAAAATTGCGGACGAAGTAAAGCGACTCAATCAATATACGAAAGATCAAAATCTGTCGGAAAACCTACAAAATACAAGCGAGAATCTACGGAATTCGCAGCCACAGGATGCCCTCAATACAGGTAGGGAAGCTCAACAGACAATGACTGAATTAGCACAAGGATTAGATAATGCGTTGGAGTTTATGGAAGGTTCAAATGCAGATCAGACATTAACTGCAATGCGAGAAGCGGTAAAGAGTGGTTTGTATCTTTCACATCTGCACGAGAATGTCATCAATCAGACGAGGGAGCTTGTCACAACAAACATGCAGGAATATATACCGAGTGAAATTCTACGATTGCAGCAGCTTGCTGGTAAGGAGCTCAGCACAGCAAACAGTATCAGTCAAATTGCCAATAAACTATGGGAACTTGGTAAACAACAGATGGAGGTAGACCCTAAAATAGTTTGGCGACTGAATGAATCCAGCGATGCGTTGGAACGTGCTGCGCGTGCCTTGGAAGATCGTCAGACCAATCTTGCTCTCCCAATCCAAAGACAAGCACTTGCTGATCTCAATCAAGCAATTTTTGACCTACTCAATGCGATGGCACAGATGAACCAACAGATGGGTGCAGGCGGATTGCAGGATATGTTGGAGCAGCTGCAACAACTTGCGCAAAGTCAAGAGCAGCTGAATCAGATGGCACAGAACCTGAGCCAACAAATGCGTGAACAAGGGAGAACTCCCGGACTCCAACAGCGACTTGAACGGCTTGCCGGACAACAACAACTAATACGGGAAGCAACTGAACGGCTGGCAGAGTTAGTTGAAGAAGCAGCAGAAATGCTTGGAAGCCTAAAAGATGTAGCTGAGGAAATGGGTGATGTTGAGAGAAAACTTGAGCAAGGCACTCTCAACGATGATGTTATTGAACAACAGGAAAGAATAGTTACAAGGATGTTAGATAGCTTAAAATCATTACAAAAACGTGATGTCGGTAAAAAACGTAAAGCAGAAGTTGCCAAGAGACCGACAACTCCTCCTCAAGATGTGCCGCCGTTACATCCTGAGCTATTAGAAATCGTTCGCGAACTTGAAACTAATCCAAATGCTAAGGAATTGGAAAATATACCTTTCCAATATCGTGAACAACTCAGACAGTATTTTAAGGCACTCTCACAGAAGATACAGTAGTTACTATTATAACTTAAGTTGCTACCTACTGAATATTAATCATCAAATTACTTTGTCAAACGAAGAAACAAAGGAATTCTGCATATTTTAGTGCCACTTCATATAAATCGGGGTTAGAAACCCCTCCAACAAATGATAGGTGGTAACTTAGATTATTATAGTGAAATGTAAGAATACGTTCACACGCCTCGGTAGATGTGGTTTCCTAACCAATGCAGAATGCCATACGCGCATTCTGCCTGACTATGAGACTGAACAAACACCGGTTCGGTTAGGAAACCGAACCTACCGTCGTGTGTAAATAATTATGATTATTACTATAAAAAAGTCAATTGGAGATAAAACATGCGAAACATATATGCACTACTTTTATGTATCTCTATAGCGATGTTTCAGACAGTTCCTGCAATTGCCCTATCTGATTTAGAAATTGATGGTTTAATTCGTAGGATGACAGTGGAAGAAAAGGTTGGACAAATTTTCATTTGTGGATTTGGTGGGAAAGAAGTAGGACCTGTACCAAAAGCACATATTACCAAACGTAAAATCGGTGGTTTAATTCTATATGATAGGAATATTCAGACACCTGAACAGGTAGCGGCATTAACAACTGAACTTCAAAACCTTGCCAAAAGCAACCCAAGAGGCATTCCACTATTCATTGCTATAGACCAAGAAGGAGGCAAAGTTACTCGGTTGCACAAAGGTGCGACAACCTTTCCTGGAAATATGGCATTGGGGGCAACAGGTTCACAGAAATTGGCTGAGAAAGTTGGAGATATTACCGGCATTGAATTGGCAACGTTAGGTATAAATCTCAATTTTGCACCGGTCTTGGATGTTAACACAAACCCAAAGAATCCTGCTATTGGTGTCCGATCTTTTGGTGATTCAGCAGAAAATGTCTCTCAACTTGGTTCAGCCTACATCCGCGGTATACAAAGACAAGGTGTGCTTGCCACTGCCAAACATTTTCCTGGTCATGGAGATACCAGTGCGGACTCATATAAAAAATTGCCGTTAGTTGCAAAAAAGAAAAAACGTATGCATGATGTTGACTTGTCACCGTTTCGTGCGGCGATTGATGCAGGTGTTGGGGCAATAATGACAGCACATGTCCACTATCCTGAACTTGATATACAAGGTCCAGCAACACTTTCACACACAATACTGAACACTCTTTTACGACAAGAACTTGGTTTTGAAGGATTGATTATCACAGATGATCTTGAAATGAAGGCAATTGAGGAAACTCACGATATAAGACAGGCAGCACTTGCAGCATTTCAGGCAGGAGCGGACATTTTGCTTGTTCCATGGACATTAAAAAAGCAACAATCTGCATATAGTGCTATACTTCAAGCAGTAAAGAAACGTAATATAACAACAAATCGTCTGAACGCATCAGTGCGTCGAATCTTAAAGAGTAAGAGTGCTTACGGTTTGTTTGACAAGAAGTTTGAACATGTGAAAGATCCAAAGGCGATCAATTCCCCGCTTTCTGTAGTAGGCAGTAGGAAACACAGAGATATCGCGCAAACAATTTCAACACAGGCAGTGACGGTTGTTAGGGATACACCCGGCATTCTCCCCTTGGATGAAGCTCCGAAACAGCCAGTACTTATCGTCAGTCCTTCACGCGATTTTTCAAACACTTTCATGAAAGCACATACAGATCTATCGCATGTCAGAACAGTGTTTATTCCACCTAAAGTGATCACACGGCAATACATTCCACATTTGTTGTCATCTAAACCTACTAAAATCATTGTGGGAATAGATAATTTGCAGCATGCGAAAATGGTGCATGAGTTAAGTCAGAAAACTTCTGTTCCGATAGTTGCTATCTCCACTGCATCTCCCTATCACCTCCGCGAATGTCCTAATGTTGAATGTGCCATTGCAACTTATGATGACAACTACTATTCTTTGTTGGCAGCAGTGGAAGTATTGCTGGGTAGAAGAGAGGCAACAGGAAAACTGCCTGTACTACTTAATCGGTAATTGTCATTTCATAATTTGAAATGCGGTCTATATTTACAAGAAACAACGCTGTCATTTCTCTCATCTGACATCCAAATTATGGTCTATTTTCTTTAACGTCTCCCCATTGGGTCCTTTTTTTATCTAATGGGGTTACATGGAAGACATCATCACTTATCCAATGCGGACTTAAGTCTTCCATTGGATGATTTGTCAGATTAATAATCTTATTTGTTTCCAAGTGGTACTTGTAAATTTCAATTTGACTATCGTCAACTTGCCATTCCTCTGCACATATCAGCACTTGTCTCCCATGATCTGCCCAAGCCACAGCATGTACAAACCAATTGCGCGGAATATTCAATATCCTTCGTCTATTACGGTTTTTGTGTTCTTGAATAACAACATTGTTTGTATCCAGCAGGAAACCTCTGAAGGTTGCTTCAAAGTATAAAATGGATTTACTATCAGGAGACCAACTTGGTGCAAAACGTGTCCATCTATCACCCTTAATAAGTGGGTTCGCGTTTTTCCCATCTGCATTCATCACATAGATGGTGGTATTTCCATTTTCAGGTAGACGATATCGATAGGCGATATATTTCCCATTTGGAGACCAAGATGGACCTGCAGCCCATGCCTTATCAGGACTATGGGTCAATTGTTGGTTCTCACCCGTATTGATATTGATCACATGGATTTCAGGTTTACCACTACGGTGACTGCAGAATACGATGTGTTGTCCATCCGGTGCCCATTCTGCTTGTGTATCCAAAGTTGGAGTATTTGTGAGACGATGTTCATTGCTGCCATTTTGATCAATGATAAACAAAGATTTCCGTTGTCCCAGTTTCGGATCTTCTACGCGTATAGATTTACTAAAGACAATCTGTTTTCCATCGGGGGACCAGGCCGGATGGGAATTGTGGTTAGGTGGATATGTTAATCTTTGGACATTGCTACCGTCATCGTCCATGACAAAGATACTACCAAATCCTCTGGCATCACGACGTGACCTGAAAACTATTTTTGCAGAGACCAGACTTGGAAGAAACAGGAATAACAGAAGAAGTATATATAGTTTGCGTTTCATGATTTTCCTCCAACCATCAATCGCTAACCCAGATACTGTAGCAGTACTCATAGATATTATTGTCAGATCCGTAAATATAGGCGGTAATAGTATATGAACCTCCCACTTCAAGATCCTCTGGAAATGTGTAACTCATCGTTGCTATGTTTGGAATACACTCCCATTCATCAGTTTCTATAACCATTCCATATGCAGTGTCGTCATCCGGTGCTTTGATATACCAATAAACAAGCTCATAGGGAACTGGTGTTATTACTATAGATTCATGTGTATCCCCTGCATCTACATAGTAATCACTTTGATCATCTGAAATAGTATTACGCCTTTCGTGTTTAGGCCCTATGCCAGGACCTGGCATAGGTTCGTGTTCAAACGGTAGATCAAAAGGGATTTGCCAGTGATCAGATTGACCATTAGGGTGCATGACATTTAACCAAACGAATCCATGCATTCTTAGATCCTCACCTATTTGTGCGGTAGTCTTGTCAACAGACAGACAAAGGGTTATAGGAAGATTAAACTCATAATTTTGACATACTCCCCCAGCTAAAGCAGGGGATTCTTTTGTCCCTCTACACTGGGTAAATTCTGCGATCAACAGTGAATGCGAACGCCAGCAAAAATATTACCTTTATCCGTCTTCCATCACCTACTGCACTGGACGATGCCCCGCCCATTCACCTGTCACAGATTTTCACCTGCTTTAGATGGCAAGATTCTTTTTTGTGAAGTGGCACTGCTTCACCCGAAACAGTTCATTGTTGTCCTTCCTACCAGACACCCCGACACAACAAGAGATGACTTACTTCTCTTGGGGGTCTTTTATACAATATCTCTACTCGCTCCTTTTGAGAGTTCGCTATTTAGCGACTTTGGTAACGCATATCGCAGATATGTGCTGCATATCAACCCGCTCACGTATTCCAGTTCACATTCGACTGGCATGATATGGATGCTCTCCACCAACTTGCATGGCTAACGATGTAGTATTACATCTAATCTTTCGTTGGGCAGTCAGTGATACCCTGCACATGTTTTAGTCCTTAGTGGTGTCTACATCCCCGTGCTAAAGCAGCGGGGTTTTGACACTGAAAGAGATAATCCTTCAATTGTTTGCCTTGACGTTCGTGTTTCTCGTCCGGGGCATGGTTCGTTCCATCTGGTTTTCGGATATCAACCACATATCCGTAGTCAAATGAGAATTTCACGGTATTATAACTTGACAATTTTACTGTGCCAGATAATTTAACAAAACCAGGTTCATCATCATCATACCATAGATTATCTATAGCACGTATACATCTGTCCAATCCTCCCTTCTTTCTCAGAGAAACCTGCCTTTTTTCAAAGATTATACATAGAATAAATTTTTATGTCAAGACGATTGTCAGAGTTTTACAATTCAATTTTCTCAGACGATTATAGGATATATTTGAGTTTCAACCATTTCAAAGTAAAACCATTTCTAAAAAATCTGATTTTATTATGAGTTTATTGATTCAGAGAGCGGAGAAGAATATAAGATGCTGGTGAATTGCGCCTCTATGAATGGGTCTTTTCTTAATGAAAGAAGATCATTTTGAAATGGTATATAGCATGCTGTCAAACATATTGGCATAACTATCATTCAATTATAATTCACTATAATTACGACTTGTGCTAGTAGACTGTCCATGCTTAGATTATAGATCGGGTAGAGGTACGACTTTATTGATAATAAATGGCTGCATGTCGGGTTTCGTGCCTCTGCCTAACCTGCAAGTTTAGCATGGACACTCTACTAGTTACGTGACAGTTTGGTTATTTTTCACAACTGTTCATATTCTGTAGGAGCGATCTCCGAATCGTGACCCGTTTGCAGTCGGGAATCGCAGTTCCCTCGGACCTTTGAGGTCGTCAGGTATTGGAAAAGTTGCGGAATTCAACCCAAACAAGATGGACATGTGAAATATAAACATACTAAATGTTAACTAGCACAACGCGTTATAATTCTATAGTCCTACGGGTGTGTAAAGTTTTTGTCACTAAAACATCATGCGGCTATTGTGTCTGGATACCAGTATTTTTCCCAAGTTTTGTTCTTTATCATACATCTCAACTGGAGGATAGCATTAAGTCCTTCATCTGTCCATCTCATAGATGCGCGTCTACACCTTTGTGCCACAACATGTTGGCAGGCACTCTCAATCACGCTACTGGTAATCTGATACCCTTTTTCTCTAAATGTTTTATACAGCATACGCTTGGCATGTTTTTGAAAATAGCCTGCTTCTCTTTCAAAGTTTTTTCTCTCTTCAGGATTTTCTGTCTCAAGCGCGCGGATGTGCGATACCACTTCAGGGATCCTCCCCTCAAAAAGAAGCGGTTCTACCTTTTGTGTCCACGCCTCTACCTTTTCAGTCGCAGGCTCTCCAAATGCATATTTTGCAGCAGCGTATAGATGCGATTTTGCGTGCATATAATCCACAATCTCAACCGCATTCGGAAAATACTCATCCGAGTTGTTCCATATCCACGGAGCACCATCACCGATAGACACAACTTCTTGCTTCATAATCTCTTCTTGATAGATACCGCTACGGGTCGCTAACGCATATAAATCCTTCCCAGACTGAGCGGCATTCTGACGATTGGCAATATAACGAATACTTTCAGGACGCGCTCTGGAAATACTATTCGGTCCCAGTTGTGGATAATCTCTATAAATACAACTGACTTTTGTTTCCTTCCACCCCTCTGGTGAGTTCGTATGACATCCATCTGTGCTCACATACCAACGCTCATTGGCACCAAGGGTTTGACATTCCACTTGTTCCAACGCACGCAAATCTTTTGACCATTCACGCACTTTCTTATGAACGGTCTTGTGGCTCACTATAACTCCTTGACGAGATAACTCCTCAGCGGCACTCCTAAAGTCAAAGTGTGCCGCAAAACGACACATCATTTCTGCGACACGATGCGTGTATTTACCTTTCAACTTGTGTTTCGTATCCCAAGGCGTATGGTAATGTTTCGCATCACAATGATACACCCAACGCTCAACACGAATAACACCACAGAGGGTCGTAAGCTGCCGCTCTCTCTTACGCCACGAACGACACGATTTTTCACACTTTGGACACGACACCGGTTCCGTCTCTTTTGCAGATGCCTGCTTCGACGCATACAACTCTAACAACTTCTGTCCTAAGGCACGAGTGCCTTCTAAAATATGATGTTCTGCTTCAGTAAACGACATACAAGAAACACTGCCAAGATCTCTAACTAAATCGTTAACTTCATCTATTAAGTTCTTTGCTGCTTCTGCATTTTCTTTGACTTCACAACTTGCTAATGATATACTAAACATTGGTATCCTCTCTGATAAAAAGTTATTTTAAGAAGGATACCATTTTTTTTGATACCAAGCAAGATCTGTATTCAGTTCATTATAGTGACAAAAACTTTACACACCCTAGTCCTACAAATCTATTGCAACAACTCTTGAAAAGTGCTAAAATATCGGGAATACTATGAATGCAAGAATAATTGGAGAAATATGCAAACAAATGTCAGCATTGTAGAAGATGCATTTTATATAAATGGTGAAATTACCTATTCAGGACGTAACTACGAAGGACACAAGATAGAAGGACTGTTACTTAATAGTCGTATGGTGCAAGGCATCTTTGATGATAGAAATCCGGAGACAATACACCGTTGGGAATATCCCGATACGGGGAAATGGGACGCAGAACGCAACACCCGTGAATTTTTATCGGCAATGCCTGCATGGCGTGCACACGGCGTATTAGCATTCACAATAAACTTACAAGGTGGAAGTCCAGAAGGATATTCAAAATCGCAACCGTGGCATAATTCGGGAATAGAGGCAGATGGAAGTCTCAATCCCGATTACCTTTCGCGTCTCAAACGTATAATTGATTTTGCTGATGAACTTGGTATGGTGGTAATTCTTGGTTACTTTTATTTTGGACAAGACCATCGCCTGAAAGATGAAGATGCAGTAAAACGCGCAACTGATAATGCTACCAACTGGCTTTTTGATAACGGATATACCAACGTTATTGTTGAAGTAAATAACGAATGTAACGTTAGGTATTCACATGAAATACTTCAACCAGAAAGAGTGCATGAATTGATTGAACGCGTCAAATCAATAAACCGAGATGGCAGAAGATATTTGGTCGGGACAAGTTATGGTGGAGGCCGTGTGCCTTTTGAAAATGTTGTACGTGCTTCTGATTTTATACTTGTTCACGGCAACGGTGTCAGAGATCCGAATCGTATCATGGAAATGGTTCAGCAGACACGACATGTCCCTGGTTACCGTCCGATGCCGATACTGTTCAATGAAGATGACCATTTTGACTTCAATAAACCGATGAATAACTGTATGGCTGCTATCAGTCAATACGCTTCATGGGGGTATTTTGATCCAGGTGAAAATGATTACCATCATGGATATCAATCCGTTCCAGTGCAGTGGCAATTAAACACACCGAGGAAACGTGCCTTTTTTCAAAAGATACGCGACATCACAAGACACGGTCAATAGAAGGGAAATATAAATGTTACCAGAATTACAACCATATCATGTTGCCATAGCAATCGGAGTGATTATTATGATAGCAACGAGCGTTCGGATTCTGAAAGAATACGAGCGCGCAGTCATCTTCAGATTAGGACGATTTACCAACACACGCGGTCCAGGGTTAGTTCTGATGATACCTTTTTGGATTGAACGGATGCAGCGCATTAGTCTAAGAGTGATCGTAAACGATGTTACACCACAAGATGTAATCACTAAAGATAACGTATCTGTCAATGTTAATGCTGTTCTGACCTTTCGGGTGACGGAACCTGATAGAGCAGTCATTGAAGTGGAAGATTTCGGTTTTGCTATTAGTCAAATCGCGCAAACAACGCTTCGAAGTGCCCTTGGTCGAGCTGAACTTGACGATCTGTTATCTGAACGTGAAAAACTCAATCAGGATTTAGGAGAAATAATTAAGAAGCAGTGTGAACCGTGGGGTGTTGAAGTTCTTTCAATGGAGATAAAACACGTTGATCTGCCTATAGAGATGCAACGTCTGATGGCAAAGCAGGCAGAGGCGGAGAGAGAACGGAGAGCAAAAGTAGTTCACGCTGAAGGTGAATTTGAGTCTGCACAAGTTCTTACCAATGCTGCAGAAATCCTTAGCGAAACTCCTACCGCTATTCAACTTCGGTTTCTTCAGGCATTAGTTGAAGTAAGTGCGGAGAAAAATTCAACAATTATCTTCCCAATTCCGATTGATCTGTTGAGTCCCTTCATTAAGCAGCAAACTATAGAAACATCGAAAGCGGAATAGTTGCTCAAAGCCAATCCTCATCATAGAAGGGAGTACTCGGGTAACTGTAGGTATTCCCTTCAAAGTTGCGGAGTTGGATTTCATCGTCATCAAAAGCAACGACCGGATCGGGGATTAAGGCGATTTTTCCACCACCACCAGGAGCATCAATGACATAATGCGGTACACCGAGGCCGGAGATATGCCCACGTAACGCAGAAACGATATCTAATCCTGTTTTGACTGCTGTTCTAAAGTGGTCAGTCCCGACGACAAGATCTGCTTGATAGATATAGTAAGGTTTGACACGAATCCGGAGCAGACCTTTCATCAGTTCTACCATGACTTGTGGGTCGTCATTTACGCCTTTGAGTAAAACTGCTTGGTTTCCGAGTGGAATACCTGCATCGGCTAACATACCACACGCTTTTTCTGTTTCTGGTGTGATTTCGCGTGGATGGTTGAAGTGGGTATTGATATAGAATGGGTGGTTGCGTTTTAAGATAGCACACAATTCTGGAGTTATACGTTGGGGTAGGGTTACCGGGACACGTGATCCAATACGAATAATTTCTATATGTTCAATAGCACGGAGTCCACTAACTATCATATCAATTTTCTTATCAGTGAGCATTAGCGGATCACCGCCTGAAATAATTACATCACGAATTTCAGGGTGTTCCTGAATATAAGCAAGACCTATTTCAATATTGTTTTCAGAGATTGAATGAGGATCTCCTACCTTCCTTTTTCGCGTGCAGAACCGACAATAGATCGGACACATGTAATTCACATAGAAGAGAACACGGTCAGGGTATCGGTGTGTGACATTAGGCACATCACTATCATCTTCTTCATGAAGCGGATCTTCGACACCTGTGCTGATGAGTTCTCTTGTATCAGGAACCACCTGCTTCCAAATTGGGTCACCGGGTTTCTCAATTAAACTGAGATAATATGGGTTTATTCGGATTGGAAATTCTTTATGTATTCGACGCATCTGGTCAATATCTACATCATCGAATATAGCGGCAAGTTTTTCTGGTGTGTTGACGGTATCCCTAACAAGTTGTTTCCATACTTCCATATTGGCTGATCCTTTCAAAAGCTAATAACATTGACAATAATCAGTTCTGTTCTTCTGTAGATGTGTAAGTAACTTCGGTCATGATATCTCCTTCACGAAGTTTATCAACAACATCAATTCCTTCAATGACGCGTCCGAATGTAGTATAACTGCCGTTTAAATGTGCATATCCGTTAGTATCTTCGTTTAGACAGATATAGAATTGACTTCCCGCAGAATCTGGTGAAGGCTTGCGTGCCATAGCAATAACGCCTTTATCGTGTGGTGGCATTTTCTTTTTAAGTTCTGGATTCTGGAATTCTCCTGGGATCGTCCAACCAGGTCCACCAGTTCCAGTACCGTCGGGGTCACCACCTTGAATTACAAAACCTTTTACATAACGGTGAAATGTCAAACCGTCATAAAATCCTGTTTCAACTAATTTTACAAAATTCTTAACGGTGGCAGGGGCACAGTCGGGGTAAAGTTCAATTATAATGTTTCCTTTATCTGTTTTAAACGTTACAATTGATAACTGATTTTCTAAACTTGAAAATGAGGCGGATAGAAGATTACTCAACAGACTTGTGTGCATTATTCCTCGTTTTTGTTATAAATTTTCTCTTATGATTAAACTATTCAGATATTGAGATTGGTAGACTACTATCTCAATATTTCACTTACTCATGATACATTTTTTTGGACATAAAGTCAAGAGAAATATAAGTTGGGGGTGTGTAAAGTTTTTGTCACTGTAGACATCAATTCAAGTGAAAAACCTGTAATCTATTGTAGGGCCAAATCAACGGTATGAATGCGCTTATGGCATTCCCCGGGTCTCTGTGCCCTGCCATTCCTTGTCCTGTAAGGCAACGGGCGGGCACAGAGACCCGCCCCTACAATGGTTGATGAGAAGTTAGTGACAAGAACTTTACACTCCCATAAGTTGGATACTATGCTATGGTAGGAGACGAATATAGAAGAGTAGGTATTTTGTCGGGATTTTTGTGTAATATACCTACCCTAATCTATATATCGTTCTTATGTAAGATTATTGGATTAAACATACCTTTGGATTTTTCACTTGCGATTACCTTGACATCATACTCTTTATTATGTTACCTTAATTCAATGATTATTGAGTTGATAGCAGTACAAAATTTCTAACAGTATATTTATCAAATGATCAGGAATAATTCTCAGCAGTAAAGCTGCCATATCTAGATGAACTACTTACATTTATTAGAAGGAGTCGAAAAATGAAACAGTTCTGTGTATTGAAAGAACAGACATTTTTGGGAATAAAACACACTACATATTCTGCTTATTTTGGGTTTGCTGTGGTCATGAGTACACTATTTCTTGCTGCATGCGGTGGAAAACTGGGAACGATTGAATCCCAGGATGTAGAAACTCAATTAAGTCAAGCAGAATATGAAATTAGAACAGCACGTGAGGCAAATGCTCATTCTTTGGCATTTGAAGAATTTGAAAAAGCAGAAACTTATCTTGAACAAGCGAAGGACGCATTTAAAGACAAGAATGGGATAGATGCACTCAAATTTGCTAATCAAGCAATCGCACATGCTAAGATAGCAAAACGAAAAGCAACTCAGAATACGACAAATGCTGAATATAATGCAAAAATCCTTGAAAAAGACGCTATGATCACGGAACTCAGAAAAGACTTGAGTTCTAATCAAAGAAAACGTAATGAATTAGAAACAGAAGTCCACCACCTTCGTGATACAGAGAAGGCACTCCAAAATGACATTAACACATTAGAAAACCAAAATCAGGAATTAGTGAATGATCAGAGAGAACTCCAACGAAAAGTAGCGGAAGTTAATGAGTCCTTAGCATCAATTCGTGCAAGTGCCACCCGTTATGAGAACGAAGTCAAGACCTATGGCAATCAGGTGAATGAACTCAAACGGAAGATTGATGTCACTGACACTATGATGAAATCTGCGAATAAACAAAAACGTGCAGCAATCGCAGAGGCAGAATCAGTCAGAAAACAGATACGTGAACAAGCAAAGATCTTCACTGACAAACTTGTAGCAGCAAATAAGAAGAATATTGCTACTGAGCATGCAGAATATTTGCGTAAAGCGGCTGCGGAAGCACGGGCTTTTGAAAAAGAACTTCACAGTAACGAACCTAAACGTACTGGTAGGACAACTCTTTCTACACAACAGATCAATATGGGGAAAACTGCACTCAATCAATGGGAGAGTTCATGGAATAGTAAGAATCTTGACGCACATTTTACTCATTACACTCCTGATATGACAGCAAACAAGATTGTTACGATAGAAAGTAAAGAGAATCAGAATAAACTTGATCGTGGACAAATGGAAACTGATCTCCGTGAGATGAATACTCAGAAATGGGAAAAATTTGATAGTACCACTGAGGTAGAACAAGAGAGTGTCATTGGCACTTATAAATATAGACGATTAGTTTCTGCTGCCGAAACTGAGGACGATACAGCATTATATGATATCTGGTTCCGTGAAATATGGATACATCAGACACAAGGAAAATGGAAAGCATATCGTGAGATATGGCAAATCTATAGGAATGTGCCAAAATTCTAAGGAGTCGTGTAAATGAATAATTTTCAAAACAATTCAAAAATAACAAAAGCAGATATCATCAAATGGGGTTCTATCCCCGCAATAGTTGTCATTATTGCATTAGCAGGTATTTTACTGACACGTTCAAGTGAATCATCTTCTGGATTTTTGGCAAAATGGAAAAGTGCGATGGAATCTGGTAGTCTTGAGAGTTATGATGCACTTTGGGCAAAGAACGCACGCGAACAGATAGATTCAGGTTATCAAGACACTGCACGGCTGTTTGCTGAAAACTTCGTAATTGAAGTGAATATTGCAAATGCTGTTGATAGAACAAGAAAGGTCGCACAATTTCCAAACTATCTACAGATTGAAGAGATTCCAATACTTATACATGCAATCGGTGAACCAAGACTTCAATCCAGAACATTGACTATAGCAAAAGAAGGATTCATCAGACAACATTGGAAATTGATTAGTGATCAGGTCGTTAGAGAGGAAATTGGCGGCGATCTTTCCGCTTTTGAAGCCGAAAGATCGGATGATACGCCATCTCAATCTACCAGTCCTGCTGCAGGTATAGTGATGGAATGGAAAACAGCACTTGAATCTGGTGATAAAAAGAAATACACATCTCTTTGGGATAAAAGTGCCCGGAAAAAAAGACAGAATAGTTATCAACTTGCCCTTGATTTGATGTCTGATTCAGCAGATGTTGATATTAGTCATGCATCCTATAAACTTCTTGCGAATGCAAAAACTCGACATGTGGTTGATAACATTAGCGTTACTACCTACAGTAATGGTACCCCGATTGAACCGCACTCACGTACTTTAACTGTTGAAAAGAAAGGTTTCTTCGTCAGACGTTGGAAAATACTCAACGATGAAGTTGATGGTGATTATCTTTCTGACCAACCGATACCTCAAGAAGAGAATCCAAACGTTGAACCTATACCTGAAGAGACATCTTCTGGTATCTATGAAGGAAATGCACCGATTGATACGCAACTCAAGGTCAGTCAGATTCTTGGAAAATGGCAACAAGCCTGGGAAGATAAAGATATGGATACCTATATGTCTATCTATGCAGAAAGGGCATTAATTACGAGGGTCTCTGTGCGAAATGGAAAGGAATCACATTCATATCTTACCAAGAAGCAACTGCATCAGAAAATGAAACGGTTGAATGTTCATTATTCGGATATTCAGGTAAAGATTTCTAATCTTCAAATCGACGGGGATAGAGCAGTCGCAGATGTAGAGTTTTTACAAGAGTTCAAGGGGATCCCCGCATCAGGTTCTCGTCCTGCCTATTCTGATATTGGCACAAAAGAGTTGGATTTGATGATAGATCCTTCTGATGGTTATTGGAAAATATACGGTGAGACGTGGAGTCGTTACGAAGATGTGCCAAAATTTCCTAAGAACTAATATCTGACTGAATAAGAACCGATGTTCTTGATCGAAATTACAACAGTTTGAGTTATTCAAAATGCACACAGAGTATCGCACGAAACGGAAGATTGAGTTCACCGATACCGATATGGCAGGGATCGTCCATTTTTCAAGGTTCTTTGTGTTTATGGAGACAGCAGAACACGAATTCCTACGGAGTTTAGGTACAAGTGTCGCAACTGAATTGAACGGTGATAAAATAGGATGGCCTAGACTTGCCGCATTTTGTGAATATCATAGTCCATTAAGATTTGAAGATGAGGTGGACATACACCTTTGGGTTTCAAAGAAAGGCACCAAGTCACTGACATATCAATTTTCATTTACACTTGAAGGTAAGGATATTGCACGTGGAGAGTTAACGACTGTTTGCTGTGTAACAAATCCTGGAGAGACATTACGCGCAATTCCTATTCCTGAATTTATCGCATCCCAAATTACACCAAAATAAAACAATGAAATATATCTTTCATCAAGAAGATGCCGAAGTGGTTCGCATTGAAGGCGATGCACCACGAACGCTCTATACACTCATACAACCCAACACTCAGAAAGACACACGGTTTGCGATGGGTCTTGAGGAAATTGATCCACACAGTGAGATCCCAATGCATTCACATAGTCATGCTGAGGAGATTATCTTTGTGTTTGGTGGGAAAGGACAGGCATATATTGATGATGAGGTAACAGATCTGACACCCGGTACGGTGGTCTATCTTCCACCTAACGTTGAGCATCGTTTTGTCAACACAGGAGATGAACCGCTCTGGATTACATGGACACTTTCTCCACCAGGATTTGAGAATCAGATTCGGAAAATTGCTGATGGGTCGGCGGGGATGGAAGTATTCAGTGAATCTTGATAGGATTATACTGAACCACTAACAGATGACGGTGCGACATCATAATGTGAAAATTCCAATGTAAATGCCCCGCGTCCTTGTGTCATAGAACGAAGACGTGTTGTATATTGGAATGTTTCTGCCAATGGAATGATGGCATTGATGACGTTATTTGAGTCTTGGGTGGCTGTTTCGTTGATTTGTGCGCGTTTGGCGTTTAGGTCACCAATGACCTTACCAAGATGTTCATCTGGCACAGTTATGTGAATTTGCATTATTGGTTCAAGTAGTAGCGGGTTCGCTTGTCTGACAGCCTTGTCAAAAGCCAATACTGCTGCTGCTTCATAGGCGATCTCAGAAGAGTCGGTAGGATGTGTGGAACCGCCGATCAAAGTCACCTTAATATCTTGTAGTGCATAACCCATGAGTGCACCCGTTCCCATTGCCGCTTCAAGTGCATTTTCTATAGCGTGAACAAACTGACGTGGTATCTGTGTTTCATCGGTTCTGTCCTCAAATTGAAAACCTTCCTCCCGTTCCAAAGGTTCAACACGAACTTCTACATCACCAAAAATACCTTCCTCATCTGTCTTATGGATATGTGTTCCGCGTCCTTTTGCTGTAGTGCTTATTGTCTCTCGGTACGCGACCTGTAGTTTACTAACTCGTGCATTGACACCAAACTCCCTTATCATCCGGTCAGTAAGTACCTCTAAGTGAAGTTCTCCCATACCAGAGATAATGCGTTGACCAGTTTCCTTGTCAATACCAACTGTAAAAGTAGGATCTTCATCCATAAGTTTTTCAAGTGTTTCTTCTAAATCGTCCGTATCGCTTGCGCGTTCAGGTTCAATCGCAACAGATATGACTGGAGGCGGAAACTCAATGGATTCAAGCAACAGTGGGTGCTGCAGATCACTCAGAGTGTGTCCAGTTTTTGTGCTACGCATCCCTACAAGTGCAACGATGTCACCTGCATAAGCTGCATCACAAGTTTCTTCTTTATTTGCATGCATCTGTAGAATACGATTAACTCTCTCACGTTTTTCTGTTGCAACATTGTAGACGACTTCACCCCGTTTGAGAGTTCCAGAATAGACACGGCAGTAGACCAACTTATCCACAGTGTCATGACTTGCCACTTTAAATGCTAATGCAGAGAAGGGTTCTGTGTCGTCCGCCTGACGAACAACTCTTTCAACCTGTTGTGTTTCTTCTTTTTTAGATGATTTTCTCTTTGTCTGTTTTGAGACCTCACCTTCAATTGGTGGCACATCAATTGGAGAAGGTAGATAGTTAATAACTGCATTCAGAAGTGGTTGGACTCCTTGGTTTTTTAGGGAGCTGCCGCATAGGACTGGAATAAAACTTCCTTTGAGTGTTGAACTTCGTATTCCATCAATTAGTTCTTCGCTTGAAATCTCTATGCCTTCAAGATATTTCTCAAGTAGTTCATCATCTTCAGAGGCAACATTTTCAATAAGTGATTCGCGGGCTGTATTCGCTGCTTCTTGGAATTCAGATGGAATATCTTTTTCTTCAAAGGTCTTTCCTTGATCAGTATCGTTCCAATAAATGGCTTTCATAGTAATTAGATCAATAACACCTGTGAAGTCACGTCCTTCTCCGATTGGTATTTGCAATGGGACAGGATTTGTGCCGAATCGGTCTTGCATCATCTCAAGGACACGCGAGAAATTCGCACCAACACGATCCATCTTGTTGACGAATGCAATACGAGGTATGTTGTAACGTTCTGCTTGGTTCCATACTGTTTCAGATTGGGGTTCAACACCACCGACAGCACAAAAGAGTGCGATCGCTCCATCTAATACTCGTAAGGATCGTTCTACCTCTACTGTAAAATCTACGTGTCCGGGTGTGTCGATTAGATGGATAGCATGGTCTTGCCAAAAGCAAGTTGTCGCTGCAGCAGTGATTGTTACACCGCGTTCGCGTTCCTGCACCATCCAATCCATTTCTGCGGTGCCTTCATCAACAGTGCCGATTTTATGTTTTTTTCCTGTATAGAAAAGGATGCGTTCGGTGGTTGTTGTTTTTCCAGCATCAATGTGTGCTGCAATTCCGATGTTACGAACCTTTTCAATGGGGTATTCGCGTGCCATTTGAATCCTTATTGAGAAAATAAGAAGATATTTATGTGTCTTTATTCCATTCAAGAACAACACCAAGCAAACCAGGATTCCATTCCATAAGCATTTGATATGCCTTATGTGCTTCGTGTCCAGGAACTTTGTGACTTATCAGTGGATTGACATGAAACCTATTATGTGAGATAAGAGATAACATCAAACGACAATCGTCATCGCTTGTCCAAAAATTTGGTGATGATTCTTGACGGGGACGAATAGAATTGTGTGCTCCATATAAGATTAGTCCTTTTTTATGCACATCCCGATAGAAGTTGACCTTTGGAGTTTCACCGCGGGTGCTTGCTAATAGAACAACCCTTGCACCCCATCCTGCAACTTTCATTGCAGAGGAAATACCCTCTGGATGACCAGTTGCCTCAATTACTATTGTTGGTCCTTTTCCCATTGTCGCATCGTTTAACTGATGAGAAAAATCTTTATCTTCCGGGTTTAGAATATAGTCTGATCCAATTGATTTTGACAGTTCAAGGCGACTGTCTGTTAAATCCGCTGCTATCAAGGGAAATGCACCACTCAGTTTAGCGAGTTGTAAAGCAAGTAAACCGATGAGTCCTTGTCCAAGTATCAATGTAGGTTCTCCGAGTTCAATCCTTGCCTTCCGTATTCCTTGCAATGCAATTGCACTGAGATTGAAAAAGACAACTTCTTCGGAGGGAACATCTGAAGATGCTACTTTAAATAATCTATTTGGAGAAGTTATTGCGTGACTTGTATGTCCAATGGTAGATGCAACACGGTCATCTATTGCTATACCACTAACATTTTTCCCTATGTCTACAACTTTTCCAATATTGCTATATCCTGGACGGGTAGGATAATTTCCCATTGCATTTGGTAGTCCTAACAGAAACGCTCGTTCCGTACCAGGACTAATGAGTGTACATTCGGATGCAACCAGTACTTCATCATCTTTGACAGCATGTATTTCAAATTCTTCAATATCTACTTTAGCGCGACTTGGCCATACAACACGTTGTCCTATCATGAATCTCGACCTCTTAACATAAGAAGGATAATCGTTTTGAAGTATATCACAAAAACGACTATCCTTCAAGTTTAATTATGCGAATGGGTGTGTAAAGTTTTTGTCACTAACTTCTCACCAACCCATTGTAGGGGCGGGTCTCTGTGCCCGCCCGTTGCCATACAGGACAAGGAATGGCGGGACACGGAGACCCGGGGAATGCCATAAGCGCATTCATACCGTTGATTTGGCACTACAATGGCAGGCGTAATTTAAGAAGATCAATCCGTTTTGTTAGTGACCTCAGTCCCGTAGGGACGATATGTCTATAGCACAACGTTCAATACCCATTTCTTAGTCCCGTATGAAGATTAAGAAATAAATTGGGTAATTTGAGATCAAAGTCCAGAGCGCTTACAAAGCGCCAAATCAACGGTATGAATGCCTTTTGGCATTCCCCGCCTACGGGTTTGACAATCGCGCTTACAAAGCACTCCTACTACCAGTTTTGGCGTGATTATAATTACCCGTTTAATAAATTAATCTTCATACGGGACTAAAGAACGTTATCGCAATGCAAATAAATCCTTAAATTGACACCTATAGTTCGATTAGGAAACCGAACCACGGGTACTGGAAGGACGCTAAATTGACGTCTATGGTGAATGTTTATCTATCATCAGATTCAATTCTTAGTGTTTCATAATTCGCACGTTGACGTAAATCTTTGAAGTAGATAAGAGCTAACTTTTCATTACTTTCTTTGAGTTTGTCAACAACCTTCGAAAAATCATCTATGGTTTCAATCTCAGTATAATCGATCTCTTTGATGAGATAACCAGGTCTGATACCACTTCTTGCGGCAGCACTTCTTTGTTCAACTTCTACGACAATAACACCGGTTTCATCTTGGTGACCGTAACGTCTTGCAAGTTGAGGTGTTAAGTTTTGCACACGCATTCCCGATAAAGTTACATGACTGTGAATAGATTGTTCAGGTGAATCAAAACTTGCTAATGCTTCTTCAGTCCGTTTTTCAAGCTTTACGGTTAGGAGAATCTCCTTTCCTTTTCTTAGGACTTTTACCTTAACTTCAGTCCCAACTCCCGCAGAAGCAACCGCTCGCATGAGATGAGATGTGTCTCTGATTGTTTTCCCATTGAATTCAAGGACTACATCACGCCGTTGTATTCCACCTTTTTCAGCGGGACTATTTTTTCCTACCTCTTCAACTATAGCTCCTCGTGGTTCATCAAGTTTTAGTTTTTCTGCCATATCGGGATCAACAGTGTCCATTCTTATACCAAGCCAACCACGGATAGCTTTTCCATGTTCAATAAGTTGTGGCAGAAGATCACTCGCAAGATTACTTGGGATTGCAAAACCGATTCCTACATTACCTGCGGCATATCCATTTGTAGCAATTAAGGTGTTTATCCCAACCAATTCGCCACGAATATTTATCAGTGCACCACCACTATTGCCTTTATTTATCGGTGCATCCGTCTGAATGAAGTTCCCATATTCAATATTACTAATATTTCTATCATTTCTATTATTTCTATTTTTTGCACTTACAACACCGCGTGTAACAGTCTGAGAGAGATTAAAGGGAGTGCCAATTGCAATAACCCATTCACCGACTTCAAGGGCATCTGAATCCCCAAAAGGGAGAGTAGATAGACCTTTTTCGTCAATCTTGAGAACTGCTAAATCGCTACCACCGAGTTCTGTCCCAGCCGGATCAGTGCCAATCAACTCTGCATCGTATTGTTTTCCATTTGATAAGGTTATTATAATTTCATGAGCCTTATCAATAACATGGTTGTTTGTAAGTATATATCCGTCATCACTAACGATTACACCCGATCCAATTCCGCTTACTTGCCTGGTAGATGGTTGATCGTTTGGATTCTCTTCTCCAAAATCCCTTTGATTTGGATTCCATTCAAATCTGTCAAAGAATCTTCTGAATTCTTCTGTATCCAAATGATCTGGAGGGACAACTTGATACCTTGAATTTGCTGTTATTTGCACAACCGATGAACTTGTGTGTTTTACTAAATTTATAAATGCGCGGTTCGCACGGTCAAGATATTGGAAATCTTCCGATTCCACGAAGTTTTTATGTGTATCACCAATTGCTGTCGGTATAACAAATTTCTCGCCATCATGGCTAATAATGAATCCGGCTGCAACTGCAAGTGCAGAGATAATTAAAATAAGTGCTACTCTTCGGTGTAGTAAGTTTCTGAAATTTAACATGATTTTTTCCTCCAGTAAATTTAAACCCAAAAAAGACTATATCATTTGTGTTTTCGCACTAAAAACACACCAATAATTTAAAATAGTTGCAAAAAAATCCATAATTCATTCTCCTCTTGATATTCTATCTACATGTTCTTGAACTATGTGCTTAGGACAGGATTTGATAAACAGCCATGCCCCCGGTACAAGTATCACGAATGCCCCTATGCAGATATCATCAAATCGACCAATTATAGGGATGAAATCAAAATCAAACGGATAGACTAAATATGCAATTGCAAACACAACCGCAAGCACCTCAAAGACGACGAGTATTGCTTTACGATAGATTGGCACGCGTTCATCTCTGAAAAGACGCATTGTCAAACGGATGAAGTTTGGTAGATTGAGTAAAATACGAAGAAAACGGAAGATTCCTCGTCCTTTACCGCCAAAGAAAAAAGGATTCATCATATATTTATTTTATCAAAAATAATATATGAAGTGCAAATCATTTTCTTCAATACACCAATTAGAATTTGACACTAACACATGTAATTTAGTATAATACCTCAAGTATTTTTGAATACGAAGGAGAAATTATGGCAACAAAACTCCCAGGACAACCCGCAGCACAACTTTATACGGTCAGGGAATTTACTAAAACTGAATCTGATATTGCCGAGACTATGAATAAGGTGAAAACACTTGGTTACGATGCAGTTCAATGTTCAGCACTGGGACCGATTGAACCTGAGGCACTCAAAAAGATAGTTGATAATGAAGGTCTCACAATTTGTGCGACACACACCAGTTATGACCGCATGCGTGATGAACCACAAGCAGTCATTGATGATCACCAATTGTGGGGATGCAAACATGCAGCAATTGGAGGACTTCCAGGTGAATACCGAAGTACTGAAGGATATTCTAAGTTTGCCAATGAAGCATCTGAAGTCGCAGCGCGCCTTGCAGAAGGCGGTATAACCTTTTCCTACCACAATCACAGTTTTGAGTTAGAACGTTATGGCGATGGACGTACTGGTTTACAAATCTTGTATGAGGATAGTAATCCAGAATATTTCAATAGTGAAATTGACACATATTGGATCCAACATGGTGGTGGGGATCCTGCCGATTGGATTCGTAAATTAAAAGGTCGGGCACATATTGTACATCTCAAGGATATGGCTGTGGTTGGGAATTCACAACGTTATGCTGAAGTTGGAGAAGGTAATCTGAATTGGATTGCGATTCTAAACGCATGTATATATTCTGCAGTTGAATGGTATATCATTGAACAAGATTCCTGTTATGAACGCGATCCTTTTGAGAGTTTAGGTATTAGTCTTAAGAATCTGCAATCAATGATACCTTCAGAGTTTAATTAGACCATACAAATGCATTGGCAGGATATTGTGATTTTCAGTGTTCTGCCATATTTCTTAGATAGATGTATTGAGAGTTATAAATCCATTTTTACTTGACTTTTCAACCCAATTATGATAAAATAATTGGGTGACATTCTAAATTTTCGGGGCGTGGCGCAGCCCGGAAGCGCGCTTGAATGGGGTTCAAGAGGTCGCTGGTTCGAATCCAGTCGCCCCGATATATTTATTCTATTATCAAGGAAATATGATAACATAAAGGCAGTTGAAATCGTGGAAAAAACTTGTATAAATGTAGGTATTTTAGGATGGGGAACGGTCGGAACCGGTGTATCAAGAATACTGGTTAACCAGAATACCCTTATATCTAAAAACAATAATATACAATTAAACCTAAAGAAAGTGGTAAAACGAACACTTCCTGCCATACGTGAAGGGATAGATCTTCCAGCTGATTGCCTAACTGTTGACCCTAACGATGTCGTTGATAATCCAGAGATTGATATTGTCGTTGAACTTATTGGTGGCGTTACAGACGCGTATTCACTTATAAAACGTGCAATCCAGAACGGAAAACATATAGTAACAGCAAATAAGGCACTATTGGCTGAACAAGGCAGCGACCTGTTCCAATTAGCACAGAAACATCGTGTAAGTCTTAATTTTGAAGCGAGTACCGCAGGTGGTATACCGATCATTAAAACGCTCCAAGAGAGTTTCACTGCTAATCAGATACAATCACTCTGCGGGATCGTCAACGGTACTTGCAACTACATCCTAACAGAAATGAGTGAAGCAGGTGTTGAATATACTGACGTTTTATCAGCTGCACAAGAGAAAGGTTATGCCGAAGCAGATCCAACAATGGATGTTGAAGGTGTTGATGCGGCTCAAAAATTGTCGTTGCTCATCGCACTTGCTTATGGAGTGAATATTTCTGTTGACCAATTTTATGTTGAAGGTATTACTGACGTTTCACAGAAAGAGATTCAATATGCCCGCGAACTGGGGTATGCTATTAAACTTCTTGCAATTGCGAAGTTAACTGACGATAATCGTGTGGAAGCAAGGGTACATCCCACGCTTTTACCAGAACGGAGTTTATTAGCGAATGTTGGTGGTCCCTTTAATGCAGTATGTGTAATAGGTTCAGCGGTTGGTCCGACCCTCTTTTATGGACAGGGTGCGGGTGAAATGCCCACAGCCAGTGCAGTTGTTGCGGATATTATTGATGCTGCAAAATCGATTCAATCAGGTGTGAATTCTCCGATATCACAAGCTTGGCTTGATAAATCACACAGCGAAATAAGTGTCTGTTCCATTGAAGATATTGAAACGCGCTATTACTTACGTTTTGTGGTTGTTGATCGACCAGGTGTTTTAGCAAGTATTGGTAGTATATTAGGTGATTGTAATATTAGTATTTCCTCAGTAATTCAGAAGGAACCCCATTGTGCAGAAACTGTATCACTCATGATGTTGACTCATGAAGCCAGAGAAAAAGATATGCAAGGCGCTCTTAAACAGATTTATAAGCTTGAAGTTGTTAAAGGTAATGCAAAACTAATTAGAATTGAAGAAGAAGTAGCATTTTGAATGCGATAGTCAAAACAATGAAAGATGCGTTGGTTTTTGACGTAAGAAACATACAAGATGGGGTTTTTAATTCACATGAAGTGGATATCCCTATTTCACATTTTGATTTTAAGTTAGAAGAAGTGCAATTTACCAGTTCTGTCCGTGGTAATGTTGCGTTACTGCGGCATGGAGAGGCTGATGTTTATGTGAAGTCTGAGATAAATACTAATATTGAGATGCAATGTGGTAAATGCCTTGAGTTGTTCACAACCGATATTGAAGCAACTTTTGAAGTACAGTTCACACCGAGTAACAATGATGATCAGGTTGAATCTGAGTTTATTGAAGAAGGAGAACGTTACTATGAGGGTGAATCACTGGACATTTCTGAAGATACACGAAGGGCATTAATCTTACAAATTCCTATCTGGCCTCTCTGTTCAAATAAGTGTGAAGGACTTTGTCTTCAGTGTGGTGTAAATCTTAATGAGGAACAATGCACCTGTGATGAATCAGATGTGTTGGATACTGATTCTTCTGAAATGACTTCACCTTTTGCAGAACTATCACAGTTATTAGAAGCAGCAAAATTGGAAAGTAAATCTAAGTGAATGAAACATAAGGAGTATAATTCAAAATGGCACATCCAAAACGTAAAACATCAAAATCTAAAAAAAGAATGAGACGGAGTCATCATGCCCTCTCAAGTCAGGTGATAACAGACTGTTCATACTGCGGAGAAATGATGGTTTCACACAGAGTCTGTACCCATTGTGGCCATTATAAGGGAAGGTCAGTACTGAGGTCGACAGAGGAATAGGGTAGCTAAGACTAATATGTCTCAACTCATGCCGTTTTTACACCGATATAATGTTAACATTGTACTTTCGTATCAATCGGCCAAAAAAGGTTCTTCAGAATGAATCGATATGCAAAAATCACAGGGACGGGTTCTTTTTTACCTGAAACCGTATTAACAAATTCTGATCTTGAAAAAATGGTGGATACCAGTGATGAATGGATTCGCCAGCGTACTGGTATTGTTGAACGAAGAATTGCAGAAGATGACATCGCTACTTCAGACCTAAGTATACATGCGGCTCGCTTAGCAATAAAAAGAGCACAAGTTGATCCTCTTGACATACAGATGATCCTTGTTGCTACTGTGACACCTGATACTTTTTTCCCTTCTACCGCTTGTTATGTTCAAAAAGGGATAGGGGCAAAAAATGCCTCAGCCATGGATATATCCGCTGCGTGCGCTGGGTTTTTGTATGGTCTTGATTTAGCAAACGGCTTGATTGTTTCTGGACAGTATGATACCATTCTCGTTGTTGGTGCAGAAGTCTTTAACAACATTGTGGATTGGAATGATCGTAACACCTGTGTCTTGTTTGGTGATGGAGCAGGTGCTGCTGTAGTTCAAAGTACAGAGGAAGAGAAGGGAATAATCGCATCGTATATTGGATCTGATGGAGATTATGCTGACATTGATCTACTTGGCATTCCAGCTGGCGGATCAAGGATGCCAGTTACATCTGATGCGATAGATAACAATCTTAACAAAATACAGATGAATGGAAGAGAAGTCTTTAAATTAGGCGTAAGATTGATGCCAGAAGCAGCTGAAAGGGTACTAAAGAAAGCCAATGTAAGTGTGGATGATGTGGACATGTTAATTCCTCATCAAGCAAACTTACGTATTATTGAGGCAGTCGGACATAGACTTGGAGTGCCGCGCGACAAAGTATATGTAAACGTTGACAAATACGGTAATACGTCTGCAGCTACCGTTATCATCGCATTGGATGAAGCAATTCGGGAAGGTAGTGTCAAACCTGATGATCTGGTCTTACTTGTTACTTTCGGGGCAGGACTGACTTGGGGAAGTACCCTCCTGCGTTTGTAATTATTGATGTGTCTAATCGGAAATACTAACATACAACATTCGCTCTTTAATTAACACTATAACTCTTAATTCACAATGACACATCTTGCATTTATTTTTCCGGGACAGGGTTCGCAACAGGTTGGGATGGGTGCAGAATTAGCAAAGACCTATCCGGTTGCATCTGAAGTTTTTGATGAAGCAGATGAGTTTTTAGGTAGGTCAATAAGTGAGCTCTGCTTTGAAGGACCTGAATCAGTATTAAAACAGACAGAAAACACTCAACTCGCAATTTTAACTTGCAGTGTAGCAACTTTAAGAATATTGATAGAACAAAGGATTACCCCAAAAGCCGTGGCAGGACATAGTTTAGGGGAGTATTCCGCACTTGTAGCCGCAGGTGTTCTTGACTTTACAGATGCATTAAGATTAGTCAATGCACGTGCGCAGTTTATGGCAGAAGTTGGAGAACAAAAGAACGGCACAATGGCTGCTATACTTGGTATGCCGACTGATCAACTCCAAGACATAATCAATCAGGTTGATGGCATAGTAGCGATTGCAAACTACAACTGCCCTGGACAATTAGTGATTTCTGGTGAAACTGATGCTGTCAACAATGTAGTTGCTCTCGCCTCAGAAGAAATTGGAGCAAGGAGATGTCGTCAATTACCTGTGAGTGGTGCGTTTCATTCACCGCTGATGGTATCTGCACAAGAGAGGTTTAAGCCTGTTATTGAATCGGTGACGTTTAAACCTTTGCATTCTGATATTGTGATGAACGTAACAGGTGCGTTTGTAGTTGATATTGATGACATCAAAGCTTTGTTATTGCAGCAGATAATTGAGCCAGTGCAATGGGAAAAAACGCTAAACTCTATTGAAGAACATGGAATCACAAATTTTATAGAAGTAGGTCCAGGAATGGTTTTATCGGGGTTAGTCAAGCGTACACTCACAGACAGTTCAGTGATGAATGTTGAAGACGTTAAAACGCTTTCGCTCATTACAGATGAATATGGAAATGGTGCATAAATGGATGAAAAAACTGAACAATGTGTATTCAACGCAGATATGCTTAGTGGAAAAACTGCTATTGTAACAGGTGCATCCCGTGGAATAGGTGCTGCAATTGCACATAGATTATGTGAGGTGGGTGCAAATGTAGTTATCTGTTCACGTTCAACTGAAAGTGTTTCTCAAACTGCAACTGCATTAGAAGGTAAGGGGTACGCTATACACGCAATTGCTGCGGACATATCAAAAAAAGAAGATGTTGATACACTTGTTGATGAGACGATCAACCAATTTTCTCAAGTTGATATCCTTGTTAATAATGCAGGTATTACCCGCGACATGCTACTGATGCGGCTGAAAGATGAAGATTGGGATGCAGTGCTACAGACAAATCTTACGGGCACAATGTATTGTACCCGCGCTGTACTCCGTCCTATGATACGTCAGAAAAATGGACGTATTATCAATATTTCGTCAGTAATCGGATTGATGGGAAATCCTGGACAAGCAAGTTATGCCGCGGCAAAAGCTGGTATTATTGGACTCACAAAGACTACGGCAAAAGAAGTTGGCACACGCGGTATCACCGTAAATGCAATTGCTCCTGGATTTATTACTACAGACATGACAGCGAAAATCCCTGAAGAATTTCAGAATAGACTTTTAGAACTCATACCTTTACAAAACTTTGGCACACCGGAGGATGTTGCAGACACTGTTTGCTTTTTAGCTTCCGACGCAGCACGTTATATCACAGGACAAACCATTCAGGTTGACGGCGGCATGGTGATGTAACACTTATTACACTGTATTATGATGTATGTAGACAAATTACATTGACTAATGAATTCCATGTAGGGATAATATCTATATTCTTTCTTCCCTACAATTTTATTCTAATTTTTAACTTTCATGGAGATACGATATATTCTATATTGTGATGTCCACTCTTACTAATAGGAGATGTAAAAACAAAAATGGCAACAAACGAAGAACGTCTTATTGAAATTATTTCTAACCAACTCGGTGTTGGAGCAGACAACGTTACACCAGATGCGTCTTTTATGGAAGACTTGGGTGCTGACTCACTTGATACCGTAGAGTTAGTTATGGCACTTGAAGAAGAGTTTGACCTTGAAATTCCGGACAGTGACGCTGAAAAGATACAAACTGTTCAGGATGCACTTGATTACTTAGATGAACATGTTTAATTTCGCATTATCGTAACCTTAGTTGCTACCTATTATTTGTAGGAGGGGTTTCTAACCCCGATTTATATCATAATATGTCCTGAATAAGTAAAGTTGTCCTTGCTTTTTCTCGAAAAATAGTTGCAATTTGAAAAAATATCATAGGTAACAACTAAGGTTATAGTAATAAACTGTTGAGGGTAAGTAGTGTCTAATTGCTGCCCTCCTAACCTACTTTCAAAAAGGATCGAGATCGTGGAGCGAGTAGTAATAACAGGAATTGGTGTTGTCAACGCGATTGGCAATACGAAAGAAGAATATTGGGATGCGCTTGCTAACGGTAAAAACGGTATCGGACCTTTAACTGGTTTTGATGCAAGCGAATATCGTACTCAGATTGCCGCACAAGTCAAGGATTTTCAAGCGGAAAAGTATCTGGATAAGAAATCTGCAACCCGTTTTCCACTCTTCATCCAATATGCTCTTGCTGCTTCCATAATGGCACATGATGACTCTGGTCTGGATATGACCAAAGTTGATCCTTATCGTGCAGGGGTGCAAATCGGGTCAGGTGTCGGTGGAATAGGTGTACTTGAAGAGAACGCTCGAATCCTAATTGAAAAAGGACCTAAACGCGTCAGTCCGTTTCTTGTGCCGTTTATGATTATTAATATGGCATCAGGACAAGTTTCTATCCATTTTGATCTCAGAGGTCCGAATTCCGCTTCTGTTACCGCTTGTGCAACCTCCAACCATTCCATCGGTGAATCCTTGCGGTTGATACAACATGGATATGCAGATGTTATGTTTACAGGTGGGGCAGAATCCGCTATTACACCATTAGCTTTTGCTGGTTTCTGTTCAATGCGCGCAATGTCTGAACGCAACGATGACCCCGCTACCGCATCGCGTCCATTTGACAAAGAACGAGATGGATTTGTAATGGGAGAAGGTGCTGGCGTACTAATCCTTGAGTCCTTATCACATGCAAAAGAACGTGGAGCACATATCTATGCTGAAATTGTCGGTTTCGGTATGACTTCGGATGCTCACGATATGGTAAGTCCGCCAACAAATGGGGAAGGTGCCGCAAAAGCAATGGAATTTGCATTAAATGATGCAAAAATCGCAACAGAAACGGTTGATTATATCAACGTACACGGTACTTCTACACCTCAAGGGGATATAGCAGAAACAAACGCAATAAAATCACTCTTCGGCGGGAGGGCATACAAAGTTCCAATTAGTTCTACGAAATCAATGATAGGTCATCTACTCGGTGCTGCTGGTGCTGTCGAACTCATAGGTTGCATAGGGGCAATGCAGAAAAGTTTCATACCACCGACGATCAACTATGCAATACCAGATGAGGATTGTGATTTAGATTGTGTTCCTAACGAGAGTCGTGATGCAAGAGTCGCAGTAGCGATCTCCAATGCATTCGGTTTCGGTGGACATAACACCTGTTTAGTTGTCCGTAGTTTTTCCGATTAGTAGATAAATCTTCATAACCCACCACTACATCTTAATTCCTGTGCATACAACATATATCGGTTTCGGGAGCAACATCGGTGATAGAATTGCTTTTATCCAAAATGCACTTTATCGCTTATCACAAACAAACGGTATTACAATAAAAGAGATATCCTCATTATATGAGACTGAACCTGTTGGTTACGAAGAACAGGAGAAGTTTTTAAATGGTGTTGTTGCATTAGAAACCCACCTTTCTCCACAGATATTGCTAAAGACACTAAAAGATATTGAAACCAATATTGGTAGACTCCACCGTAAACGATGGGGACCAAGGGAAATTGATCTGGATGTGTTATTCTATGAAGAGGTGTGTCTTCAAACACCGGAGCTTATTATTCCACATCCAGAGATACACAACCGTCGATTTGTGCTTGCTCCATTGGCGGAAATCGCTCCTGACCTTAAACATCCTCTACTAAACAAGACCATCCAATTTCTGCTTGATCGTCTTGAGGATGACTATTCACTAGAAAAAATCAAAGAACATGATTTCATTTCAGAGTTATAGCATAGACTTCCATACAATTTTCTGATATAATTCTCTAAGCACTTAGAGGAGAATAGATATGCGCTGGTTTGAAACACGTGGCCCCATATATCCTGAGGATAACTATTTTGTTTCCCGCACGAAAGAGGTAGAGGATTTTGCCGCTCGTTTGGAAAAGGGACGGTACATTGTCCTTTTTGCCCCGCGTCAAAGCGGGAAAACCACCTTATTCCGTAATGCCCTTGATAGTCTTGAAAAAAAAGAGAATGGTTACATCCCAATACAACTAAATTTTGAAATGTATGTGGATGTTGGCGAATCTGTATTCTATAGTTCTTTCTGTAGAGAAATATGTAAGAAAATAGAGTCTGTATTTCAAGAACGTGGTGAGAAGCCTTCTGAAATAATCAGTCAATTTTTGACGAATGCACTGATAACTGACTCCGTTTCTATGTTAGATTTTTTTGAAGAAATGGGTATACTATTTGAAAAGCAGCGATTAGTCATAATAATTGACGAATTTGATGCTATCCCACCTGATGCTCTAAGAGGATTTCTACACACCCTGCGACAAATCTATCTCTCTGGAAAAGAGAGGTGTCCATACAGTGTAGGTATCGTTGGGGTCAAAAACATAACCCAACTCAATTATGACCGTTCAATATCCCCTTTCAATATTCAAGATGAATTTAAATTGTCTAATTTTTCACTGGAACAAGTTCAGGAATTGTTATCACAATATACTGAAGAAGTTGGACAACCTTTTGAAACAGAAGTTATATCTTCTATCCACAAACAGACCGCAGGCCAACCCGTTCTTGTCAATCGCTTTGCTCAAATACTTACCGAAGAAATGGAGATCACGAAAACTGAACCGATTACAATAGAACACTTTTCTGAAGCACACATTAAACTGCTACGCGAAAGAAATACTAATGTAGATCATCTGATAACAAATATCCGAAGAGATCGTAGATTTGAAAAACTTCTTATGAAGATTGCTTCTTATGATGATGGTGTTGAATTTAACTTGGACAGTGACCTAATTAGTGAACTTGCCATTTATGGAGTTATTTCTGAAGGTGCTGATGGAAGTTGTGAAATTGTTAATCCCATTTATCAGTATCGTATTATTAGAGCATTTAAACCGATCGTAAACGGACTTGAACAGGATTATCTACCACAAAACAAACCGATAGATTTCGATGATTTTCTCACTGCGGATGGACATATTCAGATGGATGCTGTCATGGACAACTTCCGTGATTTTATTGCACGTGCCGGTTACAAGATTTTACAAGTTCCAGACACCCCACAAGAATATGTAGGACAACATCTTCTCTTTGCTTACCTGAGCCAGTTTGTGCATATAGTTGGTGGTATGATGTATCTTGAAGTGCCAACAGGACGCGGAAGAATGGACTTACTGATACTACATAATAACCGAAAATACATTGTTGAAACGAAAATATGGGGTGGAGTCAACCGCTATCAATCTGGTAAATCACAACTCGCTGCCTATGTGAAATCTGAGAAGGCAGAGGCAGGATATTATGTTGTGTTTGATCATCGGAATACTCCTGAACCAAGAGATGAAACAGAAAATATAGATGGATTGTCTATACGGAGTTATGTTATTCCTGTGATACAGGAAATACCAACATCTGTAACGTAGTGCTTATGACAGGGATATATTATAGATTTCCATACAATTATTAACTCTATTTCTCTAAGCACTTAGAGGAGAATAGATATGCGCTGGTTTGAAACACGTGGCCCCATATATCCTGAGGATAACTATTTTGTTTCCCGGACGAAAGAGGTAGAGGATTTTGCAGCTCGTTTGGAAATGGGGCGGTACATTGTCCTTTTTGCCCCGCGTCAAACAGGCAAAACCACCTTATTCCGTAATGCCCTTGATAGTCTTGAAAAAAAAGAAAAAGGCTACATCCCAATACAACTAAATTTTGAAATGTATGTGGATGTTGGCGAATCCTCCTTTTACAAATATTTTAACGATGATCTTCCTGCGAGAATAAAGAGTGTTCTTGAAAATAGAGGAAATGAATTATCTAAAGAATTAACTAATTTTTTGAATACATCTAAGTTTACCGATCATACAACAATGGGAAAGTTTTTTGAAAGACTGGGTCATTTGTTGAGTAATCAACGACTTGTTATAATAATTGACGAATTTGATGCTATCCCACCTGATGCTCTCAGAGGATTTCTACACACCCTCCGTCAAATCTATCTCTCTGGAAAAGAGAGGTGTCCGTACAGTGTTGGTATCGTTGGGGTCAAAAACATAACACAACTCAATTATGACCGTTCAATATCCCCTTTCAATATTCAAGATGAATTTAGATTGTCTAATTTCACGCTGGAACAAGTTCAGGAATTGTTATCACAATATACTGAAGAAGTTGGACAACCTTTTGAATCAGAAGTTATCTCTTCTATCCACAAACAGACTGCAGGTCAACCTGTTCTTGTCAACCGATTTGCTCAAATACTTACCGAAGAAATGGATATCCTGAAAACTGAATCGATTACAATGGAACACTTTTCTGAAGCACATTTAAAACTGCTACGCGAAAGAAATACAAATGTAGATCATCTGATAACAAATATCCGAAGAGACAGAAGATTTGAAAAACTTCTTATGAAGATTGCTTCTACCGATGAACGTGTAGAATTTAGTTTATACAATGAACTCATAAGTGAACTTGCTACTTATGGTGTGGTCGTTGAAGGAACTGATAAATCGTGTGAAATAGTCAACCCAATCTATCATTATTGCATTATACAGACCTTTAGACCCGCAATAAATGGTCTTGAACAAGATTACCTCCCGGAAGAAACTAAAGACGGATTTGAAGATTTTCTCACAGCTGATGGACATATTCAGATGGATGCTGTCATGGATAACTTCCGTGATTTTATTGCACGTGCCGGTTACAAGATTTTACAAGTTCCAGACACCCCACAAGAATATGTGGGACAACACCTTCTCTTTGCATATTTGAGTCAGTTTGTGCATATAATTGGTGGTATGATGTATCTTGAAGTGCCGACAGGACGCGGAAGAATGGACTTACTGATACTACATAATAACCGAAAATACATTGTTGAAACGAAAATATGGGGTGGAGTCAACCGCTATCAATCTGGTAAATCACAACTCGCTGCCTATGTGAAATCTGAGAAGGCAGAGGCAGGATATTATGTTGTGTTTGATCATCGGAATACTCCTGAACCAAGAGATGAAACAGAAAATATAGATGGATTGTCTATACGGAGTTATGTTATTCCTGTGATACAGGAAATACCAACATCTGTAACGTAGTGCTTATGACAGGGATATATTATAGATTTCCATACAATTGTTAACTCTATTTCTCTAAGTACTTAGAGGAGAATAGATATGCGCTGGTTTGAAACACGTGGTCCCATATATCCTGAGGATAACTATTTTGTTTCCCGCACGAATGAGGTAGAGGATTTTGCAGCTCGTTTGGAAAAGGGACGGTACATTGTCCTTTTTGCCCCGCGTCAAACCGGGAAAACCACCTTATTCCGTAATGCCCTTGACAGTCTTGAAGAAAAAAAGACTGGTTACATCCCAATACAACTAAATTTTGAATCTTACGTGGATATTTCCGAATCCTCCTTTTACAAATATTTTAACGATGATCTTCCTGCGAGAATAAAGAGTGTTCTTGAAAATAGAGGAAATAAATTATCTGAAGAATTAACTAATTTTTTGAATACATCTAAGTTTACTGATCATACAACAATGGGAAAGTTTTTTGAAAGACTGGGTCATTTCTTGAGTAATCAACGGCTTGTTATAATTATTGACGAATTTGATGCTATCCCACCTGATGCTCTCAGAGGATTTCTACACACACTGCGACAAATATATCTGTCTGGAAAAGAGAGGTGTCCATACAGTGTAGGTATCGTTGGGGTCAAAAACATAACCCAACTCAATTATGACCGTTCAATATCCCCTTTCAATATTCAAGACGAATTTAAATTGTCTAATTTTTCACTGGAACAAGTTCAGGAATTGTTATCACAATATACTGAAGAAGTTGGTCAACCTTTTAAATCAGAAGTAATCGCTTCTATCCACAAACAGACCGCAGGTCAACCCGTGCTCGTCAATCGCTTTGCTCAAATACTTACCGAAGGAATGGATATCTCAAAAACTGAACCGATTACAATGGAACACTTTTCAGATGCACACATAAAACTCCTGCGCGAAAGAAATACAAATATAGATCATCTGATAACAAATATCCGAAGAGATCGCAGATTTGAAAAACTTCTTATGAAGATTGCTTCTTATGATGATGGTGTTGAATTTAACTTGGACAGTGACCTAATTAGTGAACTTGCCATTTATGGAGTTATTTCTGAAGGTGCTGATGGAAGTTGTGAAATTGTAAATCCCATTTATCAGTATCGCATTATTAGAGCCTTTAAACCGATCGTAAACGGGCTTGAACAGGATTATCTACCACAAAACAAACCGATAGATTTTGATGATTTTCTCACTGCTGATGGACATATTCAGATGGATGCTGTCATGGATAACTTCCGTGATTTTATTGCACGTGCCGGTTACAAGATTTTACAAGTTCCAGACACCCCACAAGAATATGTGGGACAACACCTTCTCTTTGCATATTTGAGTCAGTTTGTGCATATAATTGGTGGTATGATGTATCTTGAAGTGCCGACAGGACGCGGAAGAATGGACTTGCTGATACTACATAATAACCGAAAATACATTGTTGAAACGAAAATATGGGGTGGAGTCAACCGCTATCAATCTGGTAAATCACAACTCGCTGCCTATGTGAAATCTGAGAAGGCAGTGGCAGGATATTATGTTGTGTTTGATCATCGGAATACTCCTGAACCAAGAGATGAAACAGAAAATATAGATGGATTGTCTATACGGAGTTATGTTATTCCTGTGATACAGGAAATACCAACATCTGTAACGTAGCGTTAGAGAAAATGGCACTTGATATTTCTACAACTTACTGATATAATTTTTAGATATAGGTTGGATGATCATCACTTTTTGAGACTGAAATTCATTACATAAAGGAGAATAGATATGAAGAAGCTAATAATTTTGACAACAATTGCCCTAATCTTTGCATCAGGGATTGCAATTGCAACAAACACCCAGTCGGTTAGAGGCGAGTATCTTGAAGCTAGATCAGCAAGCGTATATGTTGGTGCATGTCATTTTGGTGCTGAATATGTTGAAGGTGGCAGAGAAGCAACACTTGTATGGAATATACATCAAGGTAATTGGAACAACGTTACATTAGATGGATTGACCGTTGTTGCAGTTATCAGTGCTGAAGACAACTTAGCGATTGATACGAAAACTCGCAAAAGTGTGCTCTATATGGATAAAAATGCTACACCAGAACAGCATGCAGCACTCACCAATTTGCTAACCACGAAACATGCAGATGTGTTAGGGAATGTTGTTGCTACACAAATCACACCTATATTATACTCGAAAAAGGGAACAAAATATGATGTTACGGTTGGGAAAGTTTTGACACTTTCTGTGAACCGCTATCCTTGCGCGAAATGCACACAACCTCATCAAATCTGGTATGAAACATTGACAGAAATTAAAGATGCTATTGTAGGAAAATCTGAAGTCTATCAATATAAAGATACGCATCTTTCGGTAAACTGGCAGCAAGGGAACGCAGCCAATAACGTTTTTGTCGGTAGTTTTTCTATGTAATTTATAGATGTTTGTGGTTGCTAATCACTGGTAACTACAAACATTTTTTTGTTATACCATTTCTAAATGATAATTTACCATTATAGAGACACGCGTTCGTAGTCGCGCAATTCATTGCGCCTCGGACATTCACAAAACCCCGTAAATCTTCTAATGCGACTTTATTTCTTAGAATTGGTATTATACATTAGAATTGATAGTTTGTAACGAACTGAAGTTACTTCTTCAATCATTGGAATGTGTGAGCCAGTGGATACAGATACAACATCCGGTGAACGAAAATATAGACGTATACCTGAAGAGCGAGTCTCATGGGACGAGAACGGGTACTTCGTCCGTCATGGCATTTTTACGGAAGAGGAGAACGCCCATTTGAGCCGAGTTGCTGATGACATCGCTCTGGGGAAAATTCCGTTTCCGGACCATCGTATCTTTCAAAACGCGTTGGTAAGAGATGGCAAAGTTGAAGCGTCTGGTATCCATGCGATGCACAGCATCCACCAAATGAATCTTTATTCCTCTGAGTTCCTTGAACGCACGCGTGATCCACGTCTTACCGATCCTGTTGTTGACATCCTTGGTCCCGATATCCTCGGTCTCAATAGTCTCTATATTTGGAAGCCACCGAAGATAGGTTTGGGTTTTCCATGGCATCAAGATAGATGGTATACTCGACCTCAGTTTATAACCGAAACGACAGTCGGCACATGGACAGCAATTGATCCATCAACTGTAGATAATGGATGTCTATATGTTATTCCGGGTAGCCACAAAACTGGCATTCTTGAGCATGTTGAGTTAGAAGGTTCACAACAGCAAGAGTTTAAACAGGCAGTCGGGGCACGGGACGAAGATGGCGTAGCAGTTGAAATTCCATCTGGAAGTGTCATCTTCTTTGACAACCGACTCCTTCATAAGAGTACTGATAATAACACTGAAGGCTTTCGTCGCAGTAACATCGCACATTATATCAGTGCGAAGGCAGAACGCGTCCCACATAAGAATTATATGCGTCCACTGATGTGGATTCGCGGGAAAATACACCCAACACTCTCTGAGGGTGTCTTCGGTAACACTTTACCGATTACAGAACAAAAATAAAGTATGTTTAATGACTGAGAAAACATGTTGAATAGGAGCAAGAATGGGCACAAACACAACATCCGAAGAGCGACAATTCAGGTTGACTCCTGAAGAAAAATCATCTTGGGAGGAGAATGGATATTTTGTCCGCAATGATGTTTTTAAAAGAGATGAAAACGACATTATCGCAAATATCGCAGATGAAATTGCTGAGCGAAAAAGATCTTTCCCAGAATATCATATATTTGAAAATGCCTTAGTATTAGATGGTAAAGTTGAAGAATCTGGTATCTATGCAATGCATAATATCCAGTATGTAAGCTGCAACTGTCAAGAATTCCTTGAACGTACACGCGACCCACGTCTTACGGATCCAGTAGTTGATATTCTCGGTCCAGATATACTCGGACTCAACAATCTTTATATTTGGAAACCACCAGAAATTGGGTTAGGTTTCCCGTGGCATCAAGATAAATGGTATTTCAACCATCAGTATAAAACGGGAACTACTGTCGCTACATGGACTGCTATTGATGATGCAGATATTGAAAATGGGTGTCTATATGTAATTCCTGGTAGTCATAAGCATGAAGTCTATGATCATCTAAAGATTGAAGGTTCACAACAAGGAGAGTTTAGACAAGCAGCAGGGGTTCGCGATGAAGATGGTGTTCCAGTGGAAGTACCTGCTGGTGCTGTCATCTGGTTTAATAGCCAAGTCCTACATAAAAGCACAGATAACCACAGTGATCGTTTCAGACGTTCAAATGTTGCACACTATATTGATGCACGAACTGAATGGATACGTCCTGAAGCAATAAATGTCAAACGTCCTCCCATGTGGATTCGCGGGAAAACTTATCCCGGTATGGATAAAGAAGTTCAATGGGATGTAATTCCAATTATTGAATCCGATTAGCAACAAACAAGGTAGATCAATTATGAATTTAGTGCCAAAAGAGTTTATCCGTGTTCTGCCAGATATTCTTAGAGACTTTATCGGTGAAATTTTCCAGAAGGCAGGTGTTTCACAAGTAGATGCTGAACATATATCAAACCTACTTGTTCAAACAGATCTGCGCGGTGTGTTTAGTCATGGCACGCGTCAGACCCCCGGTTATGTTGGGATGATGCTTGATGGAAAGGTTAATCCAAAACCAAATGTGCAATGCATTGATGAATCTCCTACAACGGCAGTCTTTGATGGTGATGGTGGAATGGGACACTTTGCCTCTTATCAAGCAGCAGAGGCAGCAGTCAATAAGGCAAAAGAGATGGGAATGGGAGCGGCAACTAGCCGAAATCACTTCCATTTCGGTAGTGCTGGCAAGTATACACGTCTTGCTCTTGAAGTAGATTGTGTTGGATTCGCGGTGTCTTGTCATCGCTTTAGACACGGTTCAGGTGGAACAATCATCAATGCGACGGGAGCATCTCCAATGAGTTTTGCCATTCCAGCTGGAAATCAACCTCCCATAGTCGTTGATATGGCAATAGGTATTGATGCAAGACTACCATTAGATCAGGCTTTTAAAAATAGTCCTGCAGCATTTTTTAAGATGTTAGGTTTGAGTCATGTGAGTCATGCACTTGGCGGTTTTATGGCAGGTATCTGGTTGTTTGACAAACCTCCTGATCCACCTACAATCTGGGAAGGTGCTAATCAAGGTGCATTCATTACTGCATTTGATATTTCACGGTTCAGACCACTTGATGAGTTTAAGGCTGAGATTGACCAACATATCCAAGATGCACGACAGATGCAACCTGCACCGGGATATGACAGAGCTGACCTGCCGGGAGGATTAGAATGGGAACGTGAACAGGAATGGTCAGAAATCGGTATTCCCATAGGAACTGATCACCAACAACAGTTGAAAAATGTTGCTGAACGGGTTGGTGTTCTCGTACCATTTTAATCCAAACAACAAGTATATCAGAGGAGATTTAATGCACACAGATACATCATCTGAAGAAAGAAAGTATAAACTCACTCTTGAAGAACGCCAATCTTGGGAGGAAAACGGATTCTTTGTTCGTTATGATGTTTTTAAGAAAAAAGAAAATGATGTTTTACGTCAAATCGCTGATGATATAGCTGAAAGAAAACGTCCTTTCCCAGCAGCAAATGTGCACCATAATGCCTTAGTTAGAGATGGTAGAGTTGAGGCATCTGGAATCCACGCGATGCATTGTATTCACCACATCAACCATTATTCTCCTGAATTCCTTACACGAACACGGGATCCACGTCTAACAGATCCTGTTGTGGACTTAATAGGTGAAAATATACTGGGGCTCAATAATCTGTATATATGGAAACCACCAAAAATCGGATTAGGCTTTCCGTGGCATCAAGACAAATGGTACTTTAACCGGAACTATATTACAGAAAGCACTGTCGGTACGTGGTCAGCTTTTGATGCAGCAGATCGTGATAACGGGTGTCTATATGTTATCCCAGGTAGCCATAAATATGGTGTGCTTGAACATGAAGACCTTGACGAGGCACAACAGAATGAGTTTAAGGTAGCACGCGATGCAAGAGACGAAGATGGTGTCGCAGTTGAAGTACCACCGGGTGCTGTTGTGTGGTTCAACAATTCTATCCTACACAAAAGCACTGATAACCAAAGCAAACGTTTCAGACGTTGTAGTGTCGCACATTATATCAGTGCAGATTCTGAACGACTCCCCATCAAACAAGCAATTAAAGTCCGTCCGGTTATGTGGGTGCGTGGCGATACATACTCAGAGAAGATGGAACCAGTCCATCACGATATCTTACCTTTCCCTGAGGATTTGGAGAACTAATGAAACACGATCAATCAATGCCAAGTGAATTTGGTATGACACCCGATGAACTTTCCTTCTGGGATGAAGACGGATACATTGTCCGATATGACGTTTTCACAGAAGAAGAAAACGATGTTCTCCGTCAGATTGCCGATGACATCGCTAAAGGAAAAAGACGTTTCCCCGCAGATAATATTAACCAAAATGCATTAGTTAGAGATGGTAAAGTTGAAGCATCCGGTATCCAGGCGATGCATAAAATCCATCATGTAAGTGTTTATATCCCTGAATTTCTTGATCGTGTTCGCGACCCCAGACTAACCGATCCGATTGTTGATTTACTCGGACCAAATGTACTCGGACTTAATAATCTGTATATCTGGAAATCTCCACAGATAGGTTTGGGTTTCCCCTGGCATCAAGATAAATGGTATTTCAACTGGCAATATAAAACGGAGATGACAGTCGGAACATGGACTGCAATTGATGCTGCTGACAAAGACAATGGATGTTTATATGTTATACCGGGTAGTCACAAGTTGGGTATACTCAAACATGAGGACTTAGAGGGTCCACAGCAAAATGAGTTCAAGATTGCTCGTGATGCAAAGGACGAAGATGGTGTCGCAGTTGAAATGCCACAGGGGGCAGTTATTTGGTTCAACAACCAACTCCTACACAAAAGCACTGATAATCACAGCCTCCGTTTTAGGCGGTGTAATGTCGCACATTATATCAGTGCAAATGCAGAACGTATACCTAAAAAAGAAGGGGCTAATATACGTCCTGTGATGTGGGTCCGTGGTGATACTTACTCAGAAAAAATGGAACCTATAAATCGTGACACCTTACCAATACCAGATCCTGAATAAACAGCAAACCTAACTGTTTTTGCACAACTCCCAGGAAACAATTCCATTTCTAAATAAAACTTCTCATTATCAAAATTAGTATTTGCATTCGCGCAAATCATGCACCTCCTACATTCATAGTAGTAGGCACGCGCCGCTTGCCATTCTTACATTCTCCGCGATATACGAGTAATCCCCGAAAATCCGCGATTCAGAAACAGAAATCCTACTACAGAACAAATCAAATATGTTTCATTTGACAACTCAAACGCAGTTTGCTAAACTCTCAAATTAGAAATACCTAAATAACTAATGAATTGGAGATTCACCATAGTGAAAATCACAAACGTCAAGACCATACTCACAGCACCCGATGGCATACGATTAGTCGTTGTCAAAATAGAAACCAGTGAACCAGGTCTATATGGAGTAGGTTGTGCAACATTCACACAACGACCACTTGCAGTCGCAACCGCTGTAGACGAATACCTAAAGCCATTTCTGATAGGAAAAGACCCAACCAACATTGAGGACATTTTCCAGACAAGTTTTGTCAGTTCATATTGGCGAAACGGTCCTGTACTCAACAACGCACTCAGCGGCGTAGACATCGCACTGTGGGACATCATGGGAAAAAGAGCAAACATGCCTGTCTACCAACTGCTTGGAGGGAAATGCCGTGAAGCAGCAACCCTCTATGCACACGCAGGCGGCGGAAACTTTGAACAAGTAGAAGACAACGTCAGACAATATATGGAACAAGGCTATCGCTATGTCCGCGCACAAGTCGCAATTCCCGGATACACAACTTACGGAGCAGGCGGCGGGAAGCGGAGTTCTCCTGCTTTTGAACCCACACCTTATGTCAACACAGTCATCAAACTCTTCGATCATCTACGAACAAACTTGGGAGATGAAGTGGAACTACTACACGATGTACACGAACGTATTCCACCGATTCAAGCAATCAATCTCGCAAAAGGATTAGAGCCATTTAATCTGTTTTTCCTTGAAGACCCATTCGCACCAGAAGATGTTGACTATTTCCAACTCATGCGTCAACAGACAAGCATCCCAATCGCAATGGGTGAACTGTTCAACAATCCAAACGAATACATCAACCTAATCAAAAACCGACTCATAGATTTCATCCGTGTGCACATTTCTCAAATAGGAGGAATCAGTCCTGCGCGGAAACTCGCTGCATTCTGCGAATTCTTCGGCATCCGAACAGCATGGCATGGACCGGGAGATGTTTCACCTATTGGACATGCAGCAAATGTCGCATTAGATTTGGCATGTTACAACTTCGGAATACAGGAGCGACATGTATTCGGAGAAAACACACAAGAGGTGTTCCCAGGGTGTCCAGAAATTCGGGACGGATGCTTTTGGGCACAAGAAACACCAGGACTCGGCATCGATGTGAACGAAGAGCTGGCAGAACGATTCCCATTCCCAGAACATCCACTCAACGGAGGTTGGGCACCAGTCAGACGTATGGATGGCACAGTCATACGACCATAGGTTTCACAGCAAATGAAAAGTATCGGTTTTGTCATCATAATACTGTATGTAAGTCTGGCGCATGCGGATATACAGTTCACACGTGTAACTGAAAAAGCAGAAATCCATTTCCAGCATTTTAACGGTGCTTCAGGAGAGAAACATCTTGTTGAAACAATGGGAGTCGGTGCCGCTTTCTTTGATTACAACAACGACAACTATTTGGACATATATTTGGTAAATGGAGCAGCTCTCACGGAAAACAAACCTGATGAGCTATCTACAAACCATCTCTATCGAAATAACAGGGACGGCACTTTTACTGATGCAACATTAGAATCAGACACGGGAGACACAGGATACGGAATTGGGTGTTGTGTAGCCGACTACGATAATGATGGTAATAAAGACCTTTTCATCACAAACTTCGGAGAGAATATCCTATACCACAACAACGGTGATGGCACTTTCACTGATGTATCACAGCAAGCAGGAATCGCAGACGAGTCACGCTTTTCCGCTGGCTGTGCCTTCGCAGACTACAACAACGATGGATGGCTCGATTTGATTGTGATAAACTATGTGATGCTAAATTTAGAGGACGCACCAGACTGTTCACAAGGTGGAATTCCGGCTTACTGCCGTCCAGAAGATTTTGAACCCGCACCAGACCATCTCTACCGAAACAACGGTGACGGCACTTTCACAAATGTCACCCAAGATGCTGGAATAAACCTTCACGGTAGAGGACTTGGAGTCGTTTGGACAGATATTGACAACGACGGGTGGCTTGACTTATACATCGCAAATGACAGACACGCTAACTTTTTATATCACAACAACGGTGATGGCACTTTCACTGAATTAGGGGAATTACACGGCATTGCAAGAAACGAACACGGTGATGCCGAAAGTAGTATGGGCATTGACACCGCAGATTATGACAACGATGGTGACCTTGATATAATTCTCACGCATTACCAAGCCGAAACGAACACGCTTTATCAAAATGATGGCAAAGGCGTTTTCTGGGACATCACCGCACAAAGTCGTCTGGGTGAACCCACGTTATTACCGCTTGCATGGGGAACGAACTTCGTAGATATTGACAATGACGGATGGCTTGACCTATTCTTCGCAAACGGACACTTAGACGACAACATCGGAAAATTAGAAGAGGTTGGAGTCTACAAACAACCAAATCAACTTTTCTACAATCAAGGAAACGGATTATACACAGACATTTCCAGTAAATCTGGTGATGGACTGCAAATTGAGAAATCCAGTAGAGGTTCAGTCTTTGGAGACTACGACAATGACGGGGATCTAGACCTGCTAATCATGAACATTGACGACACACCCGACCTGCTTCGCAACGATACACCGCCACAAAACAACTGGCTTAGCATCAAACTCATCGGTAAGAAATCAAACCGTGATGCAATTGGTGCAAAGGTGACGCTTCAGTTCGGTGATAAAACAAGACTTATTGAAGTGAAAAGCGGAGGGAGTTATCTATCTCAAAATCAGTTCAGACTACAAGTAGGATTAGGCACAGCAGAAAAGGTTGATCGGTTAGTTATCAAGTGGCAAAATGGAGTTCAAGAAATAATTGAAAATTTTAAGAGTAATCAATGGTTGACAATAGAGGAAGGCAATGGTATTATTTCGGTTAAACAGTAAGAGGAGGAAATCAAGTGAATATAAGAATCTATTTGATAAGTATTGCAGCGATTCTCATACTCATCGCAAGTCCGTCAGCAATTGCAAAGATTGATCCTGATACCGTCGCAGGAATGTGGCTGTTTGAAGAAGGGGGCGGCGATGTGGCAGTAGATAGCTCCGATGCAGGAAACGATGGCACTATCGTCGGTCCAAAGAAATGGCAAGACGGCATATTCGGGAAAGCATTAGAATTTGATGGGAACGCTGTATACGTTGAGGTGCAAGCAAATGACAGCATCATTCTTGAAGAACTGACAATTGTAGCATGGGCAAATCTAAAACCATCTCAAGGTACCCGCTGGCAATCTATCATCATGCGTGGACAGAATCCTCGTAACTACCTATTGGTGGTAGATAGGGACTCGCAAAGACTGCAGCTGAGCATAACAAAGGCAGCAGATGGTGGCTTTACCGGCCCGATAGGTGGTCCTGTGATTACAGATGGCGATTGGCACCACCTCGCAGGGGTTATTGGTGAAAATGAAGGTTTCGTCATTTATGCCGATGGCGAAGAAGTCGGTAAACAAGCGTACGCTAAACCCAGTCAGGATGCCAATCCATCACGGATGCGGATAGGAGATGGGTCTAACGGAGGACACCAGTGTGAAGGTTTGCTTGACGAAGTTGCTCTATTTGACGTGCCACTTTCTCAGGATGACATCAAAGCCATTATGAATGATGGCCTTGAAAGAACAACTGGATTCCTCGCCGTTGAACCTGAAAGTAAGTTGACAACAATCTGGGGAAAACTGAAATCTGGTTTATAGCCTATTTCCGTTGTTGTCGGATCGCCTTCAATCCTTCTTGATAGATCGGATTATCCGGAGCAAGTTCAATCGCTTTCAAGGCAGCCGCCTCTGCTTCATCATACTGTCTGTCTTTATAGCACAACCAGGAGAGTGTGTTGTAATACGGTGCTGATTTCGGGGATAATTCAGTCGCTTTACGCGCCAACGCAATCGCTTTTTCCATATTCCGATTGTGTTGTCCGTATAGATACGCAAGTCCATGATGTGCAGATGCCATCTCCGGTTTAAGTTCAATCGCACGACGATAATGTCTTTCAGCATCCTTAAACTTGCCATCTGTTGTATAGAGTGTTCCTAACATCAGATACGATTCAGTATGGTCAGCATTTAGAGCGAGGGCATGTTTAAACTGTTTCATAGCATTCTGTGCATCCCGATTCTGCATATAGGCAATGCCAAGATAATGGTAGGTTTCGGTTGATTTCAGACCAAGTTGTGTAGCACGTTTATAGTGTGTGATCGCTTGTGTCACCTTTCCCCGTTCCAATGCGATTCTACCAAAACCAGTAGATATATGTGCCGTATCAATATCTGATGTGCTATATGTAAGGATACGTTCAAATTCGCGTGCTGCTTCATCGTATCTTTCGTATTTGAGGTAGGTATTCGCAAGTTTGACTATTGCTGCCACTTTGTTATCGGGATCCGAAACAAAAACAGCCTCAAGATGTTTTTGAATATCGATGGCCATCTTCTTGAGAGAGCGGAAACGTTCCATTGATGCTTCGGCATTTGGCACATCTCCGATTTGACGATAGCATCGGGCAAGTTGATAGTGGACGTTGGACATCGTGGGGGATAATGCAAGGCTTTCTTGAAAGGCAGTGATCGCTGCTTGCCAATTTCGGTTACGGCTATGTAGCACACCGAGTTGATAGTGAGCGTCAGCAAAATTGGGATCTCTATTGATTGCTTGTTGTTGTGAGGCGATCGCGATCGCTATTTCTCCACGTCCTGCATAGATTTTGCCAAGGGTATGCAGTGCTTTGGAAACGCCTACAGTGTCTTGCTCCACAACATTAGTGTAGAACTGAATTGCTTTATCAAACTTTCCCTGTTGATATGTAATGTAGCCTAATCCAATATTTGCTTGTGCATTTACAACGTGGGTTTGTTTGCCAAATGCGTCACGTCTTGCTAAACGCAGTGCTTCCTGATAAACATGCGTAGCTTCGGTATAACGACCCAGTTGGGAATAAGCAAAACCTAAACGGATCAGTGCCTTGCCAGTTGAAGGTGCGTTGTTGAGATAGTCAATGGCTTGTTCATAATTACCGTATTGGAGTGCTTCTTCTGCCAACTCAAAAGCATTTTGAGAATGGCCAAACTGAACACTCCCCAAATACAGACATAATGCCAAAGCCAAACAAAAACGTTCTCTTTTCATTACTTGTGTAGGAGGTGGAATGTGTGTTAGTCAGATTTGTCGTCATTTTCAAGGAGATGTTCAAATGCATCCAAACTTTCCACTTGGGCTGCTGCACGATGCAACTCACTGAGACGAGACAGATCGTTAATACTTTCAATCGCAGAATTCAACGTTCCTGTTGGTCTAACTTGGAAACGAATGTCAATGAGTTCAAGGATAGTTTCAATAGCTTTTTTTCGTTCACCTTGTTCAATACCTTGTTCAATACCTTGTTCAATACCTTGTGCTCTACCCTTTTCAAGTATGGATTGGTAAACAGGTGATTCTTGCATGATGTCCTCCGGAAATACTTCGGATAATGGTAACCGATTATGAGTCAAACCACTCAAAATCCACATATCCGCAAATAGATTATCCAGATTGGTGTGTTACATAGAACATGGTGTTCGGATTAGTCCGATTTGTCGTCATTTTCAAGGAGATGTTCAAATGCTTCCAAACTTTCCACTTGCGCTGCTGCACGATGCAACTCACTGAGACGAGACAGATCGTTAATACTTTCAATCGCAGAATTCAACGTTCCTGTTGGTCTAACTTGGAAACGAATGTCAATGAGTTCAAGGATAGTTTCAATAGCTTTTTTTCGTTCACCTTGTTCAATGCCTTTTTCAAGTATGGATTGGTAAACAGGTGATTCTTGCATGATGTCCTCCGGAAATACTTCGGATAATGGTAATCGATTATGAGTCAAACCACTCATAATCCACATATCCGCTAATAAATTAGCTTGGGTTGTTGTGTTAAGCGATAGTGTCTTTGTTGTTTCTACACATCGATGCAGCCATTGTAGCGTGTCTACCTCAGTTGGTGGTTGCATTAACGGTAAGAATGGCATCAACCCTGGCTGTCGTAACTCAAGAATAGACTGACCGTCTACTTCAATAAGACGGATAACTTTGTACTCAACAATAAAATTGTATCCTTTAATGTTCTGCCTAACACCACCTGGATCGCTTTTGCCGGCATTAGGACGAAGATAAATGACGTGCGAAAAAATCGGCAAACCATACTTTTCATAACACCTGCCGATATAGCCTGCGTTCCGACGTGCCATGTCAACATCGGTGCTGTCACCTGCCTGAAATTCACAATGTACCAGAGCATGTTCGCCGTTGAGTAACACCTTTGTTAAACTATCCATTTCGCGCTTTTCAACATTGATGAATTCGGTTTCAAGGTGTTCTAAGAACTGAATATCTGTTCTGTTCATAATGAACCTTAGCACATCATCAGGAAATGTATGGATGACATCTTTGGTTACGATATCAAACTGTTGGTGTGGTAATGATATTTCCTCGGTTGATGATTTACTTGTATCGGTTCGGTTCATATCCAATATTATACTATGGATTGCAGATTAATTCCAACGATTTAAAGATGCTATCAATTACTCAAAACCTAACCGTTTTACTTCGGTTTGAAGGGAAATTCCTGTTTTTTCTTTCACATGTTTTTGGATGTATGCGACTAAGTCTAAGACATCATTCGCTGTGGCGTTGTCAAGGTTGAGGATAAAGTTGCCGTGTATAGTTGACACCTCTGCACCACCGATACGGTGTCCTTTCAAACCACTGATGTCTATGAGTCGTCCAGCAGAATCGTCAGGGGGATTTTTGAACATACATCCCGCATTCTCTTCAACGAAGGGTTGTGTTTCTATTTTCTGTTTGAATAGGGTGTTCATCTTTGATGTGATTTCGTCAACATCGCCGGGTTGTAGCTTGAGGGTCGCTGCGATAACACAGAAATATGCTTCCAAGCCACTGTGTCTATATTCAAACTGTGCTTCGTCCGGGGTTAGTTTTATGAGTTCACCCGTATCCTGCATGACTGTAACATCCGTGACGACATCGCCGAAACTGCTGCCCCATGCACCTGCGTTCATTATGAGCGCACCACCGACTGAACCCGGTATACCGAGCGTGAATTCAACACCGCTTAATCCGTTCTTTGACATCAATTTGGAGAGACCTGGCAGGGATTGTCCCGCACCTACGGTGACTATTTCGCCGTCTACATCCACATCTGCTAATTCACCGATTAACCGAATACATAATCCATTGAAACCTCTATCGCTTACCAGCAAATTTGATCCTTTTCCGATGACTGCAACTGGCACTTTCCATTCTCGGCGAAAGTGTCCTAATGTTGCTAAGTCGTCTATTGTGCTTACTTCTATGTACGCTGTTGCTTCTCCACCGATGCCGAAGTGTGTGTGTTTTGCGAGCGGTTCTCCGAAACGGAGTCGTGTGTGTTGTTGGAAATCTATTTGAGATAATGCGTCTTTCCAGTCCATTTGTTCCTTTTGTGTTTATTATAACCTAATGCGAGTTCAGTATAAGTAATTTTGGAGATCAGTGGGTTAGGGAACCGCATCATAGGCATCAACCAAATGACTCGCTTTTGGTGCGTGATTTCTCCGCTCGCACTTCAGCAATCGCTCGTTCTATATCGTCTTGAGTTTCTTCTTCACTTACTTTTGGCACTTTCTCCCAAATTCTATCCAGAACAGAAAAGGCTTTTTCCCGCTGTTTGAATAGACGTTCATAGACTTGAATTGGGACTATAGCAGCAAGTGGTTTGTCAGCATGTTTGACTATCAAGCGATCGCCTTTGTGGTAGACTCCTTCAAGCAATTCATTAAACTTCCTTTGTAGCTCAACTTCAGAAATCTCCCTTTTCATTACTTTCTCCTCTTTTAATTGGTTTGCAGTGTGCAGATTGTTCCTCAAAGTATATCACAAACTCGCTGCCAAATCAAAGTGATGCATCTGTTCAAACTATCACACCCCCATTCCATTATCCCGATACGTCTGTCTGAACAATTCAATCTATAGTAAAACATATAATTAATGGGGCACTTTTGTAGCGTCAACTTTTAGTTTGCGCTCTTGTGACACAAACTAAAAGTTTGTGCTACAACTTCTGTTGTCCGTTCTGTTCAAAATAGATTTATTAAAGTGCCCCAATAATTTCAAAGTTCACTATAAACATCCGGACTCTCTACATTCTTCATTGGATCTTCATTTGTGAGTTCACCATTCGTTAATTCATAGTATAGGTATCCGTTAATATTATAGATATTCGGAATTCCTTTTTCGCGGTTTTCTTCCTGTGATTTCTTGACAGCCTGATTTCCAATCTGCAGCATTTCATGTGTCCATTTATAGGTTTCAAGGTTTAAGTCGTCGCGTTGCACTACGTTCCTCCAGTCTCAATGTTCTGGTTAAATAAATGTGTCTCACAGTATATCATAAAAAAGTTGTAAATTCAAAGTGACACCGTCGTTCAATGTTCATAGGAAACACAAATCCTAAACACGATACGCATCCAACAACTCCGCATCGATATTCACACCGAAACCAGGAGCATCGTTGACTGTGAAAAAGCCATCACGAGGTGAGGGACGTAAAAGACGATACAACTCGTTTTCAACATCATTACGGGAGGGACCAAACGTCTCCGCCATACACGGCATCGGCAAGCATGCAGTGAGATGCAACCCCCACGGTGTGCCTGCTTGATGAAGCCACGTCGAGATGTGTTGATCAGCAGCTTCGCGGGCGATACGCAAACATTCTGTAAATCCACCTGCCCAACTCACATCCGGCTGAATCATGTCGGCTGCCTTCCAGCGTAGCAGCTCACGGAATCCGTATCGGGTGAATTCATGCTCACCAGAGACAATCCAGGTCGTATCAATCTCTTTCACTAACTGTGCCATGCCTGCATAATCGTCAAGCGGGATAGGTTCCTCAATCCATTTGAGGTTGAGATGGGTTGTTTCGTTAGCGAAACGGAGGGTGTAGTCTACATCCCAACGAAGATAGATGTCTGTCATGAGTTCTACAGTGGGACCGATGACATGACGTGCTGTGTGTATCATCTCAAGATTTTGCTGGAAACCATCTTCGCCTTCAACGAGACCGTTTCTCAGTGGGAGTTTGCAGGCAGTGAAGCCGTTCTCAGCATAATAGCCAACATCTGCGCCTGTTGCATACGCAGGTATTTGAAGCAGTGGTGTATCTGTGAAAAGACTATAAACAGGTGCATCTAATATCTTTCCACAAAGGTCTACGAGGGCAAGTTCTATCCCGCTTAATGCATAGATGACAAGTCCGCGCCGTCCATAAATTGAGGTGACATGATACAGATGGTTCCAAATATCCTCTACATCAAACGGGTCGCGACCGAGTACGAAGTGTTGCAGATGTTTGTCAATAATCATCGCTCCTGCAAGTCCTCCTCCACCGAGTCCGTATCCTTTTAAGCCTTTATCAGTGGTAATCTCTACGATGAGCGCGCCTGCTTGTGCTGCGAAAGGTCCACGCCAATCTACGTGGACATTCTTGGGAGTTGTTTGTCTTGGTATATCGCCTTGAGCAAAGCCGAGAGTCGGCATGGCACGCGGGTTTAGGTTGACGTTCCAAGTGCGGATGCCTGCTACTGAGTGCTGTGTTTTAGCACGTGTTTTCCATTCTGTGCTGAGAGTGTTTTCGTTGTTCTGCATAATTTTTCCCTATAACTCGTATAGTGGTTAATCTAAAAAATCAACGTGGTAGGGCATGATACCCAATACCAGTAAAGAAACCGATCAACATCCAGATTGCTACCATAACATATTCACCGAAGATTAAGCCAAAAGCAATTGGACGAATCTTTCTATATGTCAAGGGACCGCCGAATTTCAGTGCAAAGTATTTTATACCCCATCCTATCATAATGGAAGACCATAGATGGAACGAGGGATATGTCGCACCTAATAGGTAGCCAATCGGATGGAGTGACCACCAGACGAAACTCTGACGCATCCAGAGCATAAAGCCGGTGAAACCCGCACCAGCAATCATACTGTAGACTTCAAGCCAGTTCGTTTCTGATGGGAATTGGATCAGTTTGTTCGTTCTATTGAAATATGCCCGTGGTGCATTTACAAAAGGCCAGCTCTGTAAGAACAGCGCGCCTTTATCATAAACGAGTGTCAAGGTCGCATAAACAGAAACAAGCACCGCAACAACGATAGAGATGGCGAGAATCGGTACGATGCGTCTACGGACAAGATTAACTTCATCCGATGCCTTGAAACTGTGCAGGAAGTTTGGCATCATGAATTCACCCCAATCCCGCAGGAACGTCCGTTGGAAACTGAGAACAGCTAGGCTTTTTTGTCCCATCGCTCCAGAACCGACAGTAAAATTGATGTAGTCGGATGGGAAGAAGGGGGCTTGTACAAGGAGTAGACCACCATTTACAACCATCCATGATAACACAACAGATGTGATGAAGATGGATAGTAAAACGACAAACGCTACCCACGCAGTTATGCCAGCAAACATAAAAAATCCAACGAGTGTAGCAAATCCAAGTAGAAAACCGATTAGTGCCAATCGATATGAGATAGGTTCATCAGAATCGTCAACCGTTCGACTTTCAGTTGTGGTACGTAAACCGAATGTTTTCCTGATAATAGATGCAATATGTTCCCGTCCACCCCAGAAAACAGCAGGGACAAAGACAAGATACCCTCCCATGACCTGACGGCTACAACTTGCCCAAGGTCCCAGTCCGAAACTGGTTGCGTTCATGATGATGTATTGTAATTTGAAAAATAGGAAGAAGAACCAGAGACTGAATGACACTTCAAGTGTAAGCAATGCAGCTACTCCGATAACCGAGAAATAGATTGCGATATTCATCGCTGGCCACATTCCGAGTGTATTCCACGGCTTTTCTGTGAAGGCGCGGTGGATGTTGTATAGCAAAGGTATTTCTGGGACGTTTGGAAAGTGTGCGTGCAGTCCGTTGAGAAAATGTATCATCACCGGAAATGCCATGCCTGCCCACAACAACTTATTCTTGAAGAATGCGTTTAGCAGCGTTCCACGTTCAGGTTCCGCAGCGAGCTGTACCGGAATCTGGACTAAGGGAAATGAAAACCTTTCGCGTTCAATCCACTGCTTGCACAGGATTGTGGCAAGGCAGATAGTTGTGAAATAGAAGACGAGGACAAATAAACCCCAGATGAGTAATGGCTGGATCCAAGGTGTCCACGGCACGCCACCCCCTGCTGAAAGTCCCTCATAGAAGTCTGTAACCGCTTGTGAATCCGTGACTACCAACCACTCTGGTATGTGGGGATGTAGTGTTTCTGCCCAATCGTTTTCTGGGGTTGTGAAATAACGCAGTGCTACAAGACATGGCAACAAGAACTGGAGCAGTCCCATTGATGGAATGCCGACTGCGACAATCAGCATCATCCAAATGACTGTTAGTTCCAGAGCGGAGAACGAAAAGCGACTGCTTCGTGTCAGTAGACGTAGTGGGAGATTGACAACGAAAACGAGTAGGAGCAACCCGAAGATAGACCCAACAGGTAGGTGATTGCCCGATATCTTTGAGTTTTCAAGAAAGTAGTTGTTGTAAGGGGTGATTGCACAGATTGCCCCGACTAAGAATAGTCCTACAAGGATGGCAGAGAATCGGATTTTGGGGCGGCGTGACATTTTGGTTTTCTCTGTTTTAGGCGACCTTGTGACCAAGAAACATTTGTAAGTTCACGATTCGGAGATCACTCCTACAAAGATGGATTTCCTTAGTAGGAGGACCTCCGATCCCCGAATATTCTTCCAGTTTCCTATCTTATTCTCCTTCTGATTGATCGCGAAGGACAGGACTATACAGGCAGAGTTCAGCGTCTACGATTCTGCCATCGGGTAAGGTATAAGCGTTTGGTGTGCCTCTCCCCCAAGGTGCTTGCCAATCTTTGCTGCGCTCTTTATCTAAATCTTTCTGTTTTTCAACTTCTTCCCATTCAAATCCACCCATGAGTTGTTCATGTAAGGATGCTTCCAATTCACTGAGTTCAGGTTTTCCAGTCAGATTTTCAAATTCTTCAGGGTCGTTTTCCAAATCAAACAAGATGGACTCATCTTCGGGAAAAGCGACATATTTGTATTGAGGTGTTCTTAACATCCTCATAGGACCGGTAGTTTGGGGTGCCCAATATTCGCTGATGGCGGTGTTTCGCCACCCATCCGCATTGCCGGACATTAGATTTGAGAGGTCTGAACCGTCTAAACCACCAGGGATAGGTATGTCTGCCCTTGCACATAACGTTGGGAAGAGGTCATTTAATTCAACAGGTGCGTTGACACGTCTGCCGTGTGTATCTTCTGAACGTGTATCGTGGATGATGAGTGGTACGCGTGCTGCTGCCTCATAATAACTGGATTTCCACCACTGCCCATGTTCACCTGCCATCTCACCGTGGTCGGTTGTATAGACGATAATTGTGTTTTCTAAGAAACCGTCACGTTCCAAGATAGCCAGTAAATCACCGACACATTCATCAAGGAATTCGCAGCAGGCATAATATGCTGCACGTGCCTTTCGTGTCTCTTCTTCTGTGATGGCTGCAGTGTTGAAGTTCTTTCGTAGTCCTTCCGCAAAGCGATGTGTCTGTTCCAAATGTCCTGGTGGGATGTTGGGCATGTCTATGTTGTCAGGATAGTATTTGTCCAGAAGTCTTTTTGGAGCAGTCAATGGAAAGTGTGGACGGCTATAACTTGCGAGTAAGAACCACGGTTGGTCATCAGGTTGTGACCGAATATATTCAATTGTTTCTTCATTGACCACCCGTTCTTGTAAAAGACTTGTTGGGATTTGTGTGACACCAGCATCCTTTGTACGATTTTGGTTGCCACTCAGTGGGTCGCGTTGATGTCCTGCATTTCCACGTAGATCTCCATAAGGACGGGATTGGAAACCGTGATTTTGTTCTTTTCCACCGAAGTGCATTTTACCGACGAGTGCTGTAGAATAACCGTGTTCTGCGAAATGTGCAGGCATTGTTAGATGTTCGGGGAACAAGATTGAACCGTTATTCCAAGCGGAGCATCGGTGTGCGTATTTTCCTGTGAGCATGCACATACGTGAAGGTGTGCAGAGCGGGAATTGGCAGTATGCTGCATCAAAGTAGTTGCCTGCTGCTGCAAGGCTATCAAGGTGTGGTGTTTGTACTATCTCATTGCCTTCACACCCGATGGCGTGTGGACTGTGTTCATCACTTTGAAGAAATAGGATATTCGGTTTTTGAGCCATACTGTGGTTATCTCCTTGCTTATTCTTGATTTGTGTTTGTAACTGGTAGTTCACCATGCATTTGAAAATCGACACTGAACGGTAACGCGATGTGCGATTCTTTATTAGCAAAGTGTTGTGAAAAATCTATGAGTGTGAAACCAAAAAGTTGTTTCGTGTCAGGGTGAAAACGTAGAATTATATCGTCTGCGTATTCAACGTAGTCAGTATATTCGGGTTTGCCTCGTGTTACATAAAGCACGTCCGCATCTTGATCATATACAATTTTAGTTCATCCATTACGTTTTTCATGTTTAGTTCCTTTTTCTTATTGGATATGCGGTTCAAGTGGTGCTGTGTTGATAGACTTTTCTGGGGATGTGGTCAAGGTATCTGATTTGGAAGTGAATAGCGTGGACGCAACCCCTATGCTGTTCTCTTACAATAGGATTGCTCCAACTATCGCAAACATCGGAACGCCTTTCAAATCCGCAGACGACTGGTGGAATATACTTATTGAATTCGAGAGTCCTGTCGTGGGGTTTGAAATTCATAGCATCATCACTGGTATTGAACATACAGACGACTTTATTTATCGTGCGGACACATTGGACGTGCAACCTGCTGAGATGCCACCTGCGTTTTCTGATCTGTATGCCCACGATGACGTACAGTTTTCGCATTGTATCAACGGCTGGACATACATAGATCTACAAAATACTGTTCAAGCAAAGTTCTTTTGGGTGAAACTATTGTCGGATGATGACAAGACACCAGAAGTGTCTTTGCGTGAAACAGACACGCAATTGAAGGCTGTATCGGTGGCTTGATGTTATTTTAAAACCAACATTTTTTTTACAAGGGCCGTTGTCTCTGTCTGAAGTTCGTAGAAATAGACTCCACTTGCCACGCGTTCTCCGTTCTCGTTCTTTCCATCCCAATATGCTGCACGGCTTTGTGTTATATACCTACCTGCCTGTTGATACCCAATGTGTAATTGTCTCGCGACATGTCCTGACGCATTATAGATAGTTATTTTTATATCTGAAGGTTTTGCCAACTGATAGGGTATCCACGTTTCTGGATTGAATGGGTTGGGGTAATTTGGCAAGAGCACTGTAGTGGCACCGGTGTTACGTGGAGCAGATGCAGGTTCTATGGGAGGCATGTCTTGCGTGACCAAGATAATGTCCTGTATGTCGACGATACCGTCTCGGTTTACATCAGGGTTGTTTGTGGTGTCACCGGTGATTGTTTCGCCATATCTAACGGCTACAAGGATTAGATCTACGATATTGACAACGCCATCACCGTTTATGTCTGTGTAATTGTTTGGCGGTTCTGGTGGTTCTGTAACGGCATAAAGCAGGCGCGGATTGCCAAAGATGAAATGATCACATCCATTCCCATCGTCAGCGTCTGTTACAGTAATTGTAAGTGTTTGCGTGTTTTCCGGTATATCGAAGGATATAGGTATGTTCCTTGTTGCGTTTCCACGTAGCACTCCTGAATTATAGATTTCAGTAGTATCCGCGAGACATACAATCTTGACAGATGCTAGGTTGTTACACGGGTTTGGCATATCAAACTTCGCTTGAAAAGATTCATAGTTAGCACCAGACACATCAAACACTAAACGACTGGCAGCATGCGAGTAAAAGAAATGATCCCACTGATCGTAAAATTGGAGCGTATCGTCAGGATTCATAAATTGGTTAGGTCTACGAGGGAGTAATCCGTCGGGAGTCTTTTCCCAAACAAGTTTTTCTCGCCAACCAGACCATTCGTTTCGTGGATTAATCGGCACTAATGCATCATCGCTGTCATAGGTTAATGTGATGTATGTAATTTTCTCTTCAGAGACAACGTTGACGACATTTGTATCTGGTGTTGCTGTAAGTGTCCATGTTTTACCTGTTATATTCCCATTGGCATCTACAATTCGTATGTAGGCTATATTCGTAGGAGACACAGTTGCTCCATCAGGCATTTTAAAATCGACAATCGCTTGTGGAAGAGCGTCAATCTGTTTACATCCCATTATACTTGTTGCTTCGTTTGGCACAGACAAAAGGAATTGCACTTGATGAATACCATCAGGATCGTTCACTTCAAACTGTAGTGTTAGGTCAGCATTTTGTGCGTAACGTGTAGGTGTCAACAGATTGATTGTTGCATCCGTGTTTTCAGCATCAGATGCCGGATTAAAAAAAGGACTGACATTTAGCAGGTGCGCAGCACACATTGACAAACGCGTTCTTTCTGAACCATAGGACATTATATATGTATTATCACGAAAATCGTGCTCAAGATTTAGAGCATGTCCAAGTTCATGTGCGATTAGTTCCACACCATTATCACCAGCAACACAATTGCCTGATGCTGGCACTATAACGGGGCCACCATCAAAACGCGCTATACCACAATTCCCTTGGACACGTTCTGTGCTGATGTCCGCGACAAACACATATATATGTTCTTCATTATTGAATCTTGCATTTGTTTCATTGGCAATTTTGTTGAGCGTGTCAGTATGATAATGTGAATCATTATGCTGTGCTATGACTATATGAACAATGACTTGATCATTTCCATCTTTTTCAAGATTAAATGTCTTTCTGCCGTAGCCGTGATCTTCCATTTGGTCAGCGTAAAAGGTTTGAACCTTTTTCATTTGTGTGCCTACTGCTGCTGGCAATTCCCATTGGAATTGTCTATCTTTGGGTATGAAATAGATGACACTCACGGTATTGTCTGATGCGGTTGATGGGAGTGCTGGGGCGATCAACAGAACAGATGCGAATACAGCGATGACTTGTATTGTTGATAGATGTTTCATAAGATTAGTCAATTTTAATTACGCGCGTTTTTCCATCTTTTGACAATAGATTTATCATTGGCACGCTGTCTTTTGTTGATAAATGTATTCTCCCTTGATTGGCATCCGTGACACTAACATGAACAATTCCGTTTTCACTGAAGCCTATATTAACTGTTTGTCTAAATCTATTGAGCCTGTCCCATCGCTTTTACCCAACATGATTGCTGCCATTTCCTTACTTTTGTTTACAAACATTGTTGCAATCGGACTGCCTTTATCTGAAACATCACCCAAAATAATACCTTGCTTCACGATGAGTGTTTCAAAAGTTGTTTCAGCTTCATTTTGGGCTTTTACGTCATACTGATAACTTCCAAACATATAAGCGGTTGTGATGATGAAAGCACCTGCAAGCATGAATATACTGCGTTCTATAACTATATTCATATTTCTCCTTTATGGTGTTTTTTGTTGTTTCGTATTGCTTGTTCAATGTATTGCTCCCGACCCATTCGGTTTGGTAGAGACCGTTCCAAGCGGAACGGATGGGTTCTCTACCAGCAATACTTAAGATATTGTATATGTTTTTGTGAGGTTTGTCAAAGGAAAAGTTTTTTAGATTGATTTAATTGGGATTTAATTGTATATTAATTAGAATGAATTCTTAAAGAACTCATAGCGAGTAACATCTAAGCATCGTTGAAAGTTGCCCGAAAATTTATCATTGAATATGCTAAATTACGAAAACCTAAACGTGTTTCTTTGAGTTTATCATAACTTAGAACGAGTCTTCGGTAAGTATTTTGCCACCCGAGAGTTCGCTCTACTTTATACCGGTCTTTGTATATATCTTTTCTAAACCACCGGAACTTGCGAGCGATAGGTTCTTTAGTGTTTCGTTTGTTAGGGTAGATCACTGGGATCAGTCCTTGTTCTTTGATAATCTTATGATTCACCTTGGAATCAAAACCAGAATCCAGCGTTAGCGCGGAACCATCAAGTGCCATGCCAATACGATTGCTGAAGGAGATGAGTTCGGTCAATGCCTCGGGCAAAATCGTTGTATCATGTTGGTTCACTGGTTTGAGGGTTATTGGACCAATGATAAAACCTTTATTGTCGGTGATAGCCACCTCTTTTTCACCTTTTTGATGTTTATGACCTGAATACCCTATGGTGTCACCCTTTTTTTACAACAGTGTTTGAACCATCACCATGTAAACAAGAGGTGTCAAGTTGATCACTATCATGAAGATGTATGACAGATGCTTCAAAAAGTTTCTTATAGGAACCATCTTTTGACCAACGATTATGCCATTTATAGACGTTAGACCAATGGAGTTCATTACGCCGTGTGCGGAGTTGATTCCATTGAATACCGGTATGTCCAACATAGAGGATATAGTTGAATATCTTATAGAAGACAGTTTCGGTTTGGGACCTTTTATGCGTTTCTTTAGATGAGGTTTGATATAACGATTAAAATCCTTACGTGAAACCTGCTTCGGAATACCATTGTATCTGAGGGGCTCTTGAACCTTGTCTACCATAACAACACCTTTCAATAAGTTATAGATATGAAGTGAAAGAATAGGACATAAATAAACTCTTGTGTTTCCCTATTATACAACATTCTTATGTTTTACTCAATATGAGTTCGTTATAATAAAGTTGTTATGAATCAACTTAACAATAACAACAATTCGAGTGTAATTGTAAGGAAGATTCTCAAAATCTTTGTATTATCTGTTTTTAAACGGATCCATCGGTGCCTGCATTCGTCTACCAGACCGTACGGTCAAAAGTATCTCATTGAGATGATTCTCAATTCCCAATGATTTTCAAGGATATGTTGCCATCTCTCATCTGTTAACTCAATTTGATTTCCCCATTTATCTATAACGTGCCACTTGACATACTCCCCCAACTAAAGCAGGGGGATTCTTTTGTCCCTCTGCACTGGGTAAATTCTGCGATCTACAGTGAATGCGAATGCCAGCAAAATATATTACCTTTATCCGTCTTCCATCACCTACTGCACTGGACGATGCCCCGCCCATTCACCTGTCACAGATTTTCACCTGCTTTAGATGGCAAGATTCTTTTTTGTGAAGTGGCACTGCTTCACCCGAAACAGTTCATTGTTGTCCTTCCTACCAGACACCCCGACACAACAAGAGATGACTTACTTCTCTTGGGGGTCTTTTATACAATATGTTTACTCGCTCCTTTTGAGAGTTCGCTATTTAGCGACTTTGGTAACGCATATCGCAGATATGTGCTGCATATCAACCCGCTCACGTATTCCAGTTCACATTCGACTGGCATGATATGGATGCTCTCCACCAACTTGCATAGTTAACGATGTAGTATTACATCTAATCTTTCGTTGGGCAGTCAGTGATACCCCGCACATGTTTTAGTCCTTAGTGGTGTCTACATCCCCGTGCTAAAGCATCGGGGTCTTGACACCGAAGATTGATAAGATTTTCTCTAACTTCTCTTAGTTTACATTAATTCTCAAGGAAATTCAAGCATGATCAAGGGGTATATGGTGTGTAAAGGTCCTTGCAATAACGTGAGTTCGATATAAAGGTTAGAAAAACCGATACAATATATCACATCTATCACAGATTTGATGATGGGCATGTTCTTGCACTCCAGTGGAGTGCTATGTCTATAGAAAATCCAAACACAAAGTTCTTGCACTCCAGCGGAGTGCTATGTGTGATAATCTCACATACCGCTCCGCTGGAGCGGAAACACTGGTTCGGATGAATACTATAAACATATTGCTCCGCTGGAGCAAAGAAGGTGTTTTGGGTTACGTTGGAACTGCTTTAGTTCAATTGAATTCCCCTGATGAGCCAATCTCTTATATTCAAACTCACGTTAGAATAACCATTTCGTTAGCTTGTTTGAAGACTTTGTCTATCCAATAAATCGGGGTTGGAAACCCCTCCAACAAGAGATAAGGTGCATAATTGTGTCTACTGTTCAATGTAATCAAGCATCTCACCATCTCAATGTGGGGGTGTTGCTTTTTGCTTGCCAACCCCCATCTGAATTGCGGGGAGGACGGTGTTGGAAATGTTTGCGGTATAATCAAAGATAGTCCAACCGGATGCGCCTAAGAAACGAGCGAGATGTATCTGACCAACCACTGCATCTGAGGTTAGGAGTGAATTGGATGCTGTTGCCCCGATACCAGGATAGATTGCGACATCTTTTGGCATGCGTGCAAGTTGGTTTTCTAATAGGTCAGTGAAATACTTGTCGTCTTCGGTATAGTTCATCGGACAAACGAAGTCTACATATCCCGCTTTTGCCCACGCGATCCAATCCTGTCCAATGGAGGTAACACATGAAGGGTAGGCACCAAAGACAGCAGTTGAAATTTTGATGTCAGGTCTTATAGCCTTCGCTCTTTTGTGGATTAAACGGACTAAACGGGTAATCTGTTGTGCACGCCAGTCAATATAGGCTTGACCATGTTCTCCAGATTTTGGTAAAACTGATGCAGGAAAGTCTTTGATGACTTGTCTGGTGGCGAGTGTAAATCTTTTTTTACATTCTTGACAGAAACAGGCACGGCTGCCCGGATAGCGGATATAATCCAGATGGATACCATCAACATCATAGTTCTGGACGATTTCTATGATAGTGTTTAGTTCTAACTTCACATTTTCTGGATGTGATGGACAGAGCCAGTTGATCGTTTCGCCTTTATCAGATACTTGCGTGCGACCTTCCTTTTGCATTTTCTCCGCAAATTCCTTCGGTGCACCTTCCAAATTCCATGTTATTTTCCATACGTGAACTTCCATATTGTGTTTGTGTGCTGCCTCAACGCACTGCGCGATTTGATCGCCGTATTGCTTAAACTTATTGCTCTGTGGCAACACTTTGCTATTGTAATGTGCTACACCTGCCCATGCAATATTTGGGAGAATCATGTTGATGCCAGCGGCGGCTAATTCTTTGATGGAACGTTCCCAATCCCCTGGGTATGCCCCCAGACCAGAATGATTCCACAACCCGCGTCCTTCAGTTTCATCGCTGTGATGAGATAGATTATATGCCTTTGATAATGCGTCGTGGCTTTGACGTGCTGCTGTCATAGATGCGTGATATTCTTTTTGCTCGTATCTTGTCCGTGCTTGTGTGGTCAATGTTTTTCCTGATTGTAATGCCTCTCTTGCTTCAGAAACTTCACCAAACCCTACAAATTTGGTTAGGTGATTCAGATTGTTGATATGTCCAACAGTGGTCATTCCATCTAATTCACGTTTTGCGATTGCATGCTGAAATTCTGGTACAAGATGACCCAGAAGTGCCGCGAGGAGTTGCGTTTTTGTTTGGATATCGTCTGGAAGAAATACATGGCTGAAAAACGCACCCTTTTCATTGAGAAAGAGAGCGGGATGACCTGTCGGTTGTCCATCTTTGTTGTGCCAGTGTCCGATGATTTTTGTTTGTGGATTTGTTGGTTCAGCGATTGTGACATTCCACGAAGTCTGTCGAACAGATTTTGGGATTCCCAATACTTCTGGTGCATCAATTTGAACAGATGCAAACTGTCCTGGGGGGTCTGCACGCAACCATTTTATACTGCGTAGATTCATAAGTTGTGCAACTTTATCTGCGAGATTATAGGTTACAAATAGTTTGCCACCGCGTTGGACGAAGTTTTTTAGAAGGCTGGCAGTTTCAGGTCTGATCTTGGGGTTCAAGGGAAGGATTATCAACCGATATGGGTTGGCTGATGTATCTTTTAGACGCGAGTCGTTGGCAGCGGTTGCCTCATCCATTTGGACTGCAGAAAAACCGAAACTACTGAGCATACGTACGAACCGTTTGCTGACTGTTCGGGCATAGTTAACATCACCTTCTGGAACACCAGATGCTGTTGATGGTAAGAGGATGGCGATATCCGATTGTTGTGCGACGGCATCGGTTGATGCACCTGACCAACATAATAAAGAGAAGATTAGAAAGAGCGTAATACGCAGGGAAAAGTTGTTGAAATTCATAATTAGTATCAGGTACGGGTTAACGCTTTGTTACAGCAAAAAACTTGTGGTTTTGCTTAGTGTTCTTGCTAATTTGTTGCGTGTTTCCCAAGAACTTTTCAACGCCTTGGACGATGGCATCTGCGAGTTTTTGTTGATATGCATCGGATGTAAGTTTTTTGCCTTCAGTTGGATTCGTTACAAAACCTGTTTCAATCAGGATGGCAGGGACACGCGTTCCGATAAGTACGACAAAACGTGCATGTTTAACACCACGGTCTGCTGCACCGGTTGCTGCGACCAATTCTCGTTGCACATGTGTTGCTAATCTGCGACTATCCTCACTTTTACTTTCTACGATCAATCCTTTCAACAGCGATTCCAATTCTTGAATACTATACCCTGAGTTGGCGTTTTCTCGTGCTGCGATGAGTTCAGATTCTTTGTCTGTGCTGGTAACATCCAAATAATAGGTTTCAATTCCGTGCGCGCTTGAATTTCCACTTGCATTTGCATGAATGCTCAGAAATAAATCAGCCTTGTTTCTTGTAGCGTAAGCGGTTCTTTCTTTTAGCGGTATGTATTTGTCAGTGTCCCGTGTAAGTAGCACTGTATAACCTTTTGCAGTTAAAATAGCCCCTACTTTCTTTGAAATGCTGAGTGCGATGGGTTTTTCAAATAGATTACCTGTCCCGATTCCCCCAGGGTCCTTTCCACCGTGTCCTGCATCAATAACAATCGTTTTCGCGGATAGACCGAATTCTTGTGTGAGGGTGCCAGGAGTTAACGGATTTGTATTGGTTTCGTCAGGTTTTGGAACGACTACTGGTTTTGGTTGTGGTGTAGACGTTTTCTGAGGAGATTTTAATGTTTCAAGTTCTTCAGTTGCGGTATTTACGATTTCTTTTTGTTTTGCAGTTTCAATGATGTCTACATAAAGCGTTTCAGCGCGTGTTTCATATCCCTCATCTGCATAAGTTCGTCCTAAAGCCAACTTTGCGTTTGCTGCAACATCTGATTCTGCATATCGATTAATAACAATCTGGTAATGGTGTGCTGCACGTGCTGTATCGCCAATCAGTGTGTAGCATTGTGCAAGCCAATAGTGTGCAGGCGGTAATTGTTTTGAATCTGAATATGTGTAAATTAGTCTTCTGAATGCAGAAATGGCGCGTTTCGGTGCTTCTGTATCTCCTGCTTTGATACACCACACCCAACTGGAGGCGATTGCATATTGTGTTGCATCTGCAGTTTCGCTTTCAGTATCTGAGCGAAGATGGTGCTCAAGTTCTGTTATCAAGGTATGCCACTCCTCAAGGGTTGCCTGTTTCTCTCCGCTTGTATAATCATGATGGCGATTTGCTAAATCATTATAACTAATTGTAGTGGCACATCCGGTGAGTAGTATTGTGAATAAGAGTATAATTGTCCAAAGGTAACAAGGTCTCACTTTTTTCTCCTACGCTTGTTTTTATTTGAAGTCGTCCGTGGACTTTACTTCTGGTAAGCGGGTATATGTATCTCTTTGTCCTTCTTAATATTTTCTATCATGATTTAAAACGAAAAGATGGGTGGTTTCGTTACTAAAATGGTTTGTGAAGACTATTCCTTTAAACGATTTCCCTTTTGTGGAGAAATGTTAGAGTTGCAGTAAATAGCAATTGAAAGGTCTCTCCTATAAGGCTTGTTATTTCAGATTGACATAGGAATAGAAGGTGTAGTACAATAATTCACAAGTATATTTTCATTTCATAAAACATCTCTTTTCAATCTGTAACCACTCACACGTATTAATTGATTTATATCTGAAGAACGATGTGAATATTCACGTCTAATGATAACTGGAATATTAAATGGCATTTCAATTTCAAGATTATATGGTGACTGAATATCTCTCGCGAGGTTACTTGGTTTTGCGTGGGATTGTACCTCCCGCTTTATTGGCAGATTTGCGTCGGGAAGCGGAGAAGGCACGCGACTTAGCACACAAGCTCAATGGACCTCAGACACAACGGATTCAACCACTTTCTAACTATGGTGATGACTTAGATTTGAAACCTTTTTATGACTATACGGAATTACCAGAACTTCAAAATGCTGTGCAGAAACTACTTGGAGACGACTATACGCACGGGCATGTAGACATAATGGGTTTGCTTGTTGAACCACTTGAACATCCTTGGCATATCGGTTGGCATCGTGATGGTGTGGTAGAAGTGCCTCCTGAAGCGCGTGATGAAACCGTTGTTGCTAAACTTGCAGAAGTGTGGCATGATCTCCGTCATTTTAATCAGGTAAATTGCGCGATTTATGCAGATTCTTGTACGTGGTTTGTTCCCGGTAGTCATCTTCGGCAATGGGACATGCCGGGTGAAGAACAATCTACAGGTAATCCTGCGTTGCGTAAGCCTGCTGAGGGGCAATCTAATGTGGAAGCAGAACGTTTTTGTCTTGAACATTGTCAGCAATTTCCTGGTGCTGTTCAGGTGCATTTGGGACCTGGAGATTTCATGATCTATCGTAATCTTGCGTGGCACACAGGCAACTATCTCACTTATCAACCGCGCGCGACAATCCACGATGTTGTACGATATAATGGTGATAAAGATTGGATAGATTGGCAGCAGACAAAGATTGATGCTGTTAATCGTTGGAAAGAAAAAGAAAAATAGAATAAATAATTTGACGCAGAATTCAATACATAGGAGACAAAGTATGATGTTTATCGGTCCTTGGGAACTCATTATTGTATTCGTAGTTGGTTGCTTTATCGTTGGTGCGATACTTTCAGTACTGGCACTTACAAAACGTCAAGACTAATAATTAATAACGTAAGTTTGATAAATCAAATATTTGTATTCCATCAGAATACGCGTTTGGTATTCTAAATTGGTTCGGAAACCGCACCATAGCTGTCAATTTAAGGAAAATTACGCTCAACGACTCAGTATCCGTAGGCGGGGAATGCCAAATGGCATTCATACCCGGGGAACGCCAAAAGGCGTTCATACCGTTGATTTCTTGATTTGGCGCTTTGTAAGCGCGCTGGATGGTAGAGACATAACTGACTAACTGACAGGCAGGTTTGTTGGTTCAAAAATTACTGTGCATTTCACAGATATGGCCAGCGCGCTTACAAAGCGCGCCTACAGCGGGTTGGGGTTGCTAAATTGACACCTACCGGGTCTATGAGAGTAATATTTAGGAAAATGAAGTTCATATACCTATTATCAAACTCACGTTTAATAGTAATGGTAAAATCAGAATGAGTTAAAAATATAGAGATTTATATTTTTTGTGCCAAAGGAGACAATTAATATGGTTTTTGGCGGTGTAGAATTCATTATCATATTAGTCGTTTTTGTTGGTGCGATACTTTCAGTAGTGGCACTTACAAAACGCAAACAGTAAGAGATACATAACCTACGACTATAGTGAAACATAGAATTATATTTACACTTTCTATCAACGGTAGGCGAGGTTTCCTAACTTCGCCGATGCAGAGTGTTCAAGTAATTTCAATATTTACTATATAGTGAACTCACGTTATATTTCAATCGGGGTTTGAAACCCCTCCAACAAGAGGACAGAATTTCATGGAGCAGAAATTTACAATAGAACCACCTGGCGAAATCAAAGACCACCCGTTTCCGACAACCCGACCTGATATAAAGATAGTTGAAAGTTCGGACAAAATACAGGAGGTAGATTGTCAGGAGTTGCAGTGGTGGTTGATGGTTCCAAAGATGGGTGAAAGTTGTATGTGGGCAGAATATGATGGTGAAACACAGCAGTTGGACGCTGTGACTGAGATGATACCGACGATGCCTGCAATTATACGGGATATTGACTGTGTTGAAGTCCAGTTTAAGGAATACCTTGCGAATGATTGGCCTCCAGCTCCAGATTTGATGTATGTTACGATAGATGAAACGCACACGAGATGGATTTCAGTTGTAATGACCCTTGATGGTAAAAGGATTTACACTACAATTGGAGAGGAATTTTTTGAAGACCAGTGGGGACCTGATGGCAAACGCCATATTGTTGATGATGGACGGTATGAATTGCAACCCGATGGTTCTTACAAAACTACAGATGGCGTAGGTATAGGTGCTGGTACTTATGATGTAACGATAGGTGAGAATACCTTTCACTGTTTGCGTATATTAGATCCTGATCTAACCGCTGAACATGGCGGGGAAATGTGTGAAGTATATATAGAAGAGGGTGGTCGTACCGTTTTCTTTAGACGATATGATGGACGCTATTTACGTGGAGATTTGCTCAAAAAGTTTCCAAACAATCGTCGTATTGTGATAGACGATATCACCTATATACATAGTAATTGCACAGGTTGGTTTCACGATACAATTACGTTGGCGTCACTTGGTTTAACTTCTTAGTATGAATTGATATAGAGATTTTGGCAGATGGTGTAATTAGGGAACAGCGCATTATGCGTCAAGTTAGTGCAATCGATTTTGTCTGAACCAGGATTAGCAGGATTATGAGTTTGGATTTGCAAAGTTCCTATTCCCAATTTGACGTTTATTCTCTGGATGGCACTTTGATGTTTCAGACTCTTATCCTGGAAATCTGTAAATCCTGAAAATCCTGGTTCAGACAAGAATCAATAAACCCACTATATCCAGTGACGAGTTCGATTCAGTCTCTTAACTTTCGGTTAACATTGATGATTAAGCATTCTTAAAACTAAATAACCCTGACAATAGTGGGGCACAAAGAGACCCGCACTACAATGTGTGTGAAGAAAAAGTCCTATCCTTTCTAACAAATACGTCTCAAATATTATATAAACATACATTCACCACTTTGCCATGTGAGAAATTCATTTAACTCAAGGAGCATTCCCGATGTTATCCAAAAAACACATAATTTTGCTGAGTGTCTTTTCAGTAATATTTTCAGGACTATTTGTAGTGCCACTAAGTTTTTCACAAGATGAAGCTACTGATGAAAAAATTATTGAACGATACAAGTTGATGCTCATTCGGAAACCGAAAGAGGGAAGTACGTTTGATAGACTTTATCAGTTTTATCTTGAAGGATCGGGTTTAGAAGCGATGGTTTCTGATTATCAATCGGAGGCACAAACAAAGCCTAACGATCCGAACATTCAACTTATCTTGGGACATATATACAAACGACTGGGTAAGGATAAGGAAGCCTTGACTGCATATCAACGCGCAGTGGAACTCTCACAGAATGATTACTATGCACATTTTGCATTAGGTCAGTTGTATGTGATACTCCGACAACATGAAGATGCTATTAGTGAGTTGACGAAAGCCACATCGTTATCAGAACAGGCACAGACTATCTCTCCCGAAGAGTTGACAGATATTTACAAGACATTGGGACATGCGTATTTTAGTCGAGATATGTTAGATGAAGCGATTAAGACGTGGGAAAAGATCTCTGAACTTGATCCTGACGATATCTTTGCACGAATAGAACTTGCTGACCTCTTTCGTGAACAGGAGTTGTATTCTCAAGCCATTGCACAATATGAAGAAATCATCAATCTTAAGAAAGATGACACATATCGTAAATGTCTGAGTATACGGGAGATCGGTAAAATCCACGAAGAATCGGGTGAATATGAGAAGGCGTTGCAACAATATGATGCGGCGTTAGACCTGACCGCACAAGGTAATTGGCTGAGAAAAGACTTGCAACATAGGATTATTGCCATTTATTCGGCAGATGCTAATTGGAAAGATTTGATTGTTTATTATGATGGTAAACTTGAGACAAACCCGAATGATCCAGAGACGCTCGGACTACTTGGTGCAGCATATATTGAAAATCAGCAGCTTGAGGAGGGCATTGATACCTATAAGAAAGGATTGACACTTGCCCCAACCGATACGGGACTACGTCTCAATCTGATAGGCGCGCTTCGTGATGCGGAAAAGTTTGCAGATGCGGCTACGGAATATGAAGCACTTAGTGAACAACACCCTGATGACATTGGAATATATCGTGAACTTGGCAAATTGTATTTGCAGCTTGAAAATGAAGAAAAGGCGAAGGGAGTCTATCAACGTCTGATTGATCGTGATCCAGAGAGTGCTAGCATCTACATCACCCTTGCTGAGATATACACTGGTCACGGATGGCTTGAAGATGCGGTGGCAGCATATCAAAAGGCAACGGAACTTGATACTGATAATCTCGATTATATTGAGTATTATGGGGACTTTTATTATAGACAAGGTGAAAGTCCGAAGGCGATTGAAACATGGGAACGGATGGTTGCAGACACTAAAAGCACTGCTGAGAATTATGACCGTTTGGCACGTCTGCTTGAAACCAAGAAGTTTTCAGACGAGGCAATTGATGCGAGTAGCAAAGCGGTTGAATTGATGCCAGAGACGTATCGTTTCAGAGAGTCGTTAGCCAAGCGACTGATGAACAATGAACTGTATGACGAGGCACTCGTGGAATACACGGAAGCGATGAAGCTTGCACCGAATGCGTTTTTCGCTGAACAGATGGACGATAAACGGATTGAACTCTATAAACGGCAGGGAACACTTGCAACAAGAATAGAAGAGATAGAAACAGAAGTTGAAAAACCCGAACTTGCTGATATTGATAAATTTGCACAACAGAAACGGCTTGCCAAAATGTATCTGAAGTTAGGCAATACGACCTACGCGTTGGAAATACTTTTAGATGCAAAGAAACTGCAACCCGATGATATAAATGTCAATCGTTGGGCAGCGAATATCTATGTAAAACAAGGAAGACGTGATGAAGCGATTAATATCTATCGTCACCTAACGAATATTGATAACACAAATGCACGTGAGTATTATTCTAATATAGCGAAAACCTATCTGGAAACTCTGGATTTTGAGGCGGCTAAGGAAGCTGCGAAACAGGTCGTCGCACATAGTCCCCGTAATCCGGAGGGACATCATTTGTTGGCACAAATTGCTATTCAATCCGGTGATTACGACACATCTGTTGATAGTTTTAAACAAGCAATTCGTTTGCGGCCGGAAGCGATTGATATCCGTAGAGAATTGGCACAACTTTATCACAATTCAGGTGACTTTAGACTTGCAATCGCACAGTATTGGCGTTGTTGGAATCTCAGCGACAATATCAGTGATAAGCTTAGTTTTATTCAACCACTGGGAGAAGCATATTATAGTTTAGGTAGGCGTACGGAACTCGCGGAAAGATTGAAACAGATGGCTAAATCCCAGATGGCTATATCACAGACATCTGGTATTGCATCGGTCTTAGCACTTGCTCAAGTCTATCGTGATGAAGGCGATCTTTCGAGTGCGCGTTTTCAGCTTGCACGCGCATTAGATCAGAAACGAGAGAACCCAGAACTTTTATATCAACTTGTAGGCATAAGTTTAGACCTTGGTGATATTGAGGAAGCACTAAGTTACCAACAGCAACTTGTCAAAGCAGATCCCGATCCTATTCACCAGCAAAAACTTGGTGAACTGTTGTTTGATGTTGGACGCGAACAAGAAGCCGTGCAAACTTGGTCAAAAGTGTTGCATCAAAAGAAGCATTCACTTGATGCAGAAATCAGACTCGCAAAGTTATTGATTAGGCACGGGTTAATGGAGGAGGCATTCTTTGCCCTTGACAATGCAGCGAAAAAGATAGCCGACTCCGACGCATATATTGGGTTATATCAAATTGGTGCTACTTTGGTTGAGATAAGCGAACCTGAAAAAGCGTTACCATACTTCCAACAAATCATAGAGATGTCAAAGCCAGCACAAGATGCAGGTTTTGCTATATCAAAGAAAAAATCAACAACTACTAATACTAATCCCAATTTCTTCTATGGTCCACCTGGGATAAATATGAACAAACTTCATCTTGCCAATAACCTCTCACGCCGTGTGCAACCTCAGCAGTATTCAGTTAGGAATGTGTCCCCATGGGTTCCAACGACATTTGAAGAAGCACAGGCTGCAGCACTTGTGCAGGTGAAGTCGATTCTGGAAGATATCGGTCAGTTGGATGACATGTTTGCTCAATTTGAGGAAAAAGTAACTGCGAATCCTAAGGATATCCAGACACTTGAACTATTAGCACAACTATACATTTTGATGAAGAATCAAGAAAAAACAGATGAGGCATTGGATAAGTTGTTAGCAGCCTCACCTGATAATTTAGTATATCAGGGTATCAAACTGAGAAATATGGTAACACAACAACAGGCAAGTTATGAATCCTTTACAGATCAACTTGACAAGATGACAGGTTTGTCGGAAGATAGCAAGAATTGGTATCAGGTTGAATATACATCCTACTTTATTATTAATAGAAGCACCCCTGATGATGTAGAAAAATTATTGGATAAACTTGAGGGGATGGATGTGAAGTCTTTCAGTAATAGTGATAAATTGATAAATCTCTTTTTGCGAAGTGGTAGAGCAGAAACCGTAGAAAGGATGCTATCGGAACTTCCTACGACAACAGGCGCACGCCTGTCACAACAATACAGACGCATTTATGAATCTGTGACAAACACATACCTCAGGAATGGGAATCCTGACAAAGCAATAGAATATTTTTGGAAATATATTGAAAAGACCAATCCAACAATATCTAATGCAAGGCACTTAGTCGGTTTTTCTTATTCTCCATCTTCAAGTGGTCAAGGGTATCAGTTTACTTTCCCATCGGCAACACCATACTATACTCAAACGCGGTTGAATTTTCTGCAAAGATTTTTCAATAAAGTTTGGATCAAAGAACAACAAGAGCTATTCTACACATCATTGGAGGATAAGTATAATGGTGCGGAAGGTAGAAATCGTATCTATCCAGCATTAGCAATTAGTTATTGTAAATGGTGGGATGGAAAACGCGACAAATCGCTTGAAGTACTAAACAAGTTACAAGAGGAATTTCCGGATGACTTATCCCTAAAGATGAATACAATATTTGTTTCAATTCAATCTGGGAAACACAATCTTGCATTAAAAGTTGTGAAAGAGCTCATTCATGCAGATCCAAAGAATCTGAATCAATATTACGATTTGACATTACAAATTGCGATGTATACAGGCGATTCTTCTGTCGTGCGTGATTTGATGAAAAGCATCTTGAATTCCCCGACAAGTGTGCAGCAGCTTCACAATTTCTCACAGAAATTGCAAAGTGCAGGATTTACACAATATGCCGTTGCTGTTTCCCAAAAAGCGATGGATTTAGCCTTGAGAGAAAGGGATCCAGTTTTTTTGAGAAAGTTTAGTACTCATTTAAACGATTTAGGTCGTGGACAGGATGCTGATCGTTTAGCACAACGTGCCGTTAAATTAGAAAATCTGAAGGTCTTGTCTGGACAAACAATGCCGAATATGAATATTCAATCGGTAACGCTTTCTCCTAAACGGTTAAAGATGATTCAGGATCGTGAGGCTAAATTAGTCAAAATAGTCGAACAGAATCCGGAATCATTCAAAGCACAGTCCAATTTAGCTGCGTTCTACGCAAGTAGAGATCAGGTGCAGAAAGCGATAGAAACATATCAAGCAGCTCTTGAACTGCGTCCCAATAATAGCACGTTACGGAGTCAATTTGCAGAACTGTTACGACGAGTTGGAAAAGCTAAAAAAGCAGTTGAACAATATACGTATTTGCTCAAGAACAACATCTCCAGTACCCAATACAGTTACTATCATTATGAATATATCATAGAAACATTTATCCAAGCAGGTGAAATTAACAAACTCATCTCAGTTGCCAAAGAAATGGTTGAGAATAATCAAGGTTCTGGACGTAGTAATGAATTTATTCATAGGCTTGCTCAGCATTTTAGAAACAACAACAATAATGTCAAACCATTGATTGAGATTTACGAAAAATCACTCGAGTCTGGATCAGAGACTTATTTTTATGACTTAGTTTCAGCATACATGTCTACCGGCAATCGTGATAAGGCAAGGCAACTATTAGTAGGTAAACTCAAGACCGGGCCTGCGGAAAGACAAGTAAATGTGGCACTTAGGCTATCTAAATTAGATGAAGGCTTAGATGACTTGAAGAATTTGTCAAAAGAATATGTAGAGAAGTTTCCTATTGATACTGCTGAGCCTTCTATACTCTATCTACTTATTATTTTAAGAATAGTAACAAATGACTTAGAGGGTTCAGATGTATATGTAGAAGAACTGTTGAAGAATAAATCCAAAAATATCGGAACGAATTGGCTCAATACGATTGCTAACGTATATCATGATAAGGGGGATTCAGACCGTCAACAACGCATACTTGAGGCTGCGATTGAAACCGTTGACTTAAATAATACAAGTCAACTATCAAACACCTACCAATCTCTTGGAAAGATTTACAGAGATAAAGGTGAGAAAGAGAAAGCGAAGAAAGTCATCCGGAAGATGGGTAATCTCCGACTGATGCGTAGTGGTGGTGCTCGTCTTCATGATAAAGATTCGGTCGCTCGCACATACATGGCAAACGGTTTGTATGACGAAGCGGAAGTGCTGTTGATAGAAATCATCAACGACTTATCTGCACAATCATATTACCGTGAACGTGCTCAAGAACAATTAGCGACAATCAGAGTCAGACGTGGTGATACAGACAATGAATTGAAAAACACAATGGATGATATGAATCTTGCCTTACTCCGTACAAGAGCACAAGAAGAAAACAGAAGAGGACATCACTATGAGGCAATTAGAATCTACGAACAGATAATCAAAAAATCTCCAGACGACCTTGCTTCGCGTGCTCAACTTGCTTATATTTACACCTTACAGAGTCAACAAGATAAAGCAATTGAGATGTGGAACGTTCTGCTAAAAGTTGATCCTGCAAATACAAAATATCAGGATGGACTGGTGGTTGCATACAAAATGGCAAATAGAATTGATGATGCGATTAAGTTTGCACAAGCATATATACAAGAGAATCCAGATACGGGTCTACACCATACTCGGCTTGCAGATTTATACGCATTCAATGGACAGATTGACACTGCGATTACAACCTATAAAAAGGCGATAGAACTCTCCCCGAGTGATGCTAAATCACATGAGGAATTAGCCAAACTCTATGAGGGAAAACGGGAATATGATGCTGCAGAAAAGTCATATAATGATGCCCTAAAATTCTCAGCACCAGGGAGTAATCAAGCGAAGTTAAGACAGAAACTAATGAAGGTTTATCAACGTCAAGGAAAATTAGAGGAGATATTGAAACAAGCTGAAGAGCAGGGGACACTGACTTTTGACATGCAACGGGAAAGAGCACGAATATATCAACAAAGGGGCAATATGACAAAAGCCGTGAGTGCCTACCAAAAGGCTTTAGAAATGACATCAGATAGGTATGAGCGCGGTGATATTCAACGGCAATTGGTCAGTATCCATTCTAAACTTGGCAAATTAGAGGAATATCTGAAGGAAACAGAGAAACAAGGAACGGTATCTTTTGAAATGCAGAAGGAGATTGCACGGTTATATCAAATTAAAGGTGAATATGACAAAGCGGTAGATGCCTACAAGAAAGCCGCACAAATGACCACACAATCTTATGAGCGGCGAGGAATTGAACGACTGATGATGATACTCTATCGTCAATCTGGGAAGTTAGAACAATATTTGAAAGATATGGAAAAGGATGGCACACTCTCTGCTGATATGCTGGTTGAACTTGCAAAATACTACAGTTCGCGTGGACAATCCGAAAAAGCAATAGAAGCATATAAGAAGGCTACGAGTATGAATAATAGTGACGAAAAGGAATTATCAAATCTGATGATGGTTGAATATGCTAAACTTGATAAAACTGACAAAGCAATAGAAGTATACGAAAGTCTCGTTAGTAATTCCTCAACAAGTCGTTCAATTCGTTCTTACAGCAGATCCATTGGTTTTCGAATACAATCTGAAAAAGAACAAGTACGTGAATCCTTGATTAACGCCTTTAAACTTACTAAAAAACTCAACGAACTTGAGAAGATTTACAGTGCTAAGTTGGAAAAGGAACCGAATGATACAGATTCTCTTATTGTTTTAGGAGAAATACATAGGAATGTTAACAATTATGAAAGAGCTGCAGAGGTTTATCAGAATCTATGCAAATTAGAACCAGAAAATGTTCGCAATTACTTTTATGCTGCTGCGGCTCTGAATAAAAATGGACAGAAAGAACAGGCGCAAGCATTGATAGAACAAGGGAACAATGTTCTTTCGTTAAGACCAGACAAAAAAGATTCTATGTTATTATGTACGCTTGGTTCTATCTGCTATGGCAGCAAAATGTATGAACCGGCAATTACACTTTTCAAAGAAGCAGCCAAAGTAAATGAGTTGACTGGTGTCAATAGTGATATAAGATGGCAACAAGAGAATATATATGAGGTGCTTGGTAGAAGTTATATGGAAACCAAGCAATATGAGCAAGCAGTTGAGGCGTATCAGCATAAACTGAAACTTACGACTCATGATCATGCCAAAGAGAATATTGAAAAGGCAATTAAACAAGCTTATGATGCAGGGAATCTTTACGAGAAACATATTCCTGAACAGTTAGAAAAGGTAAAACAGAATCCGAATGATGTCAATGCAAGGATCACACTTGCTGAGAGTTATACGTCAAGTGAGAGGTATGATGAAGCAATTGTTCAGTATAAGAAAATCAGCGAACTCAAACCTAACGAAGTTAAATGGTACAAGAAGGTTGCTAGAATATATCTAAGTGCGGAGCAAACAGACACCACAGATGGATACGAAAAGGCTGCAGCAACTTATGAGAAAGCAATTGCAGTTGATCCGAATTCTTTTGAACTTTATGAGCTTTTAGCGAAATTACATGAGAATCATGGAGATTCTACGAAAGCCGATGCAGTCTATCTGAGAGTGTTGGACACATCTCAGAATCCAGGTGAACATGATAAGGTTGTCAATGCCATTATTGAGCTTCACGATCCAAAATCATTTTTGGATCAACTCAAGATTCTGGAAGTCATTCAATCGAAGACAACGAAAAGTGCTTTGCTGAATAGGTTGTTAGGTTATGCCTATTTAGGAACGGGTGATACAGATAACGCCCAACTCTATTTCAAAAAATGGTTGGAAAATGCAAGTTCTCCGTCTGATGAGAATAAACATTCTTTGGAATTAGAGGCACTTGCAGTCAAATTGATACAAGATAATAAACTACCGGAAATTGCATTAGAAGCAGCAAAAAAATCTGTTCAATACCGAAAGGATTCCAAGTCTTATACTACATTAGGGACTGCATATATGCTTAATAACCAGTATGATGAAGCGTTTAAACAATTTGAAGCAAGTTTTAGTCTTTTATATCAATCCTCTGGATTTCAAGGGAATCAAGTAGAAGTTTTATTGAAACAGATTTCACAAGCGAGTAAGAATATAATAGACAAAACAAAATATCTGGAACTTATGGGTAGAGTAGTCAGTTCATTTACCGCTGATATTGAAATGACCTTAGAAACGAACTTACTGTTGGCTGAGTTTTGCAGTGAACTCAATTTGACTGATAAGGCAAAGGCATTCGTACAAAAAACAGGTTTCTTCCCTGAAGCTGCTTGGCTGACACTCGGGCCGTTTGACAATACCGGAGGTGTCGGTTATAGCACTGCTTTCATTCCTGAAGACCAGGTGCAGATTGATAAAACTGCTGAATATGATGGCGTATCAGGTAAGATAAAATGGGTCAAGGGTTCTGATGAGATCTTTGATGGGTTCTTCGACTTTGGTTTGGATGCAAATCTCTATGCTGCGTATGCATGGATTTCATTTACATCACCTGAAGAAAGGGAAGCAGAAATCCGATTTGACAGTGATGACCAAGGTAAAGTGTATTTGAATGGTAAAAAAGTATATGCACATAGAAGAACACGCGGTGCGACCATTGACCGACGCAAGATACCTGTAACGCTTGTTGCAGGTGAAAACACAATACTTGTCAAAGTCTGCAATGAATCTCTGCCGTGGGGATTTTATTTGCGTATTACTGATACAGATGACAAACCTTTTGGAGATTTGAAAATTGTCAATACTGAATAGCGAGTTGCCTGAACCAGGATGGACAGGATTATGAGTCTGAAGTTTCAGAGTGCTATTGAGAAGACAAACTGCACCGATGTTGCTAAAATTAGGTGCAATTGGGGTTGGAAACCCCTCCAACAATGTAAGAGGCGCAATGAATTGCGCGACTACAAACGCTTTCTTTGTTAATTATTAGATATAGAATAATCCACCAAACTGCATCCGAAAATGTGTATATGTAATTATACATAATACAATTGTTGTGTCCTAAAAACCCTGTGAAGTCAACATTCAACTTCAACCCTAAAATATTATTCATATCACAATTTCAAGGAGGAATAAGATGACAAAATACAGCAAAATAAGCATCTATTGTCTACTAACAATCCTCTTCTTTAGTTTCAGTTTCTCATTACCATCTTTTGCACAGGATAATGAGGTCAGTGAAAATATTGAAGATGTGATTGATGTAGCGTTAGATTTAGACGGTGAATTGAGTTACGTAGAAATTGATGACAGCGAAATATTAAATAAAATTAACGGACAAGTAACGGTGTGTGCTTGGATTAAGGCGACAAACTTTCCAACCAGATATCTACCGGTCATATACAAAGGGGATGAACGACTGCCCGGTATCACAAACCGTAGTTTCGTGATGTATCTACGGCATGATGGTGCGTTGCAATTTGCTTCTTCACCTGATGGAGAAAATGAGAAGTATATCTTCTCACCAAAGGGGGCAGTCAGTCTCAATAAATGGCATCATGTCGCGGGTGTTGTTGACACGACGAGAAATATTCTCAGTGTCTATGTTGATGGTGTGGAAACAGGTTTTAGAGATTTTGGTAGAAACAGAAGATTTTATGAAAGTACACTACCATTAAAAATCGGTGGCACACATGAAGAGACTAATCATAACCACAGGTCGTTTGTCGGACAGATTGATGAGGTAAGTGTGTGGGACGTTGCCTTGACTGAAGAGCAAATCCACAACTTTATGAATAACCGTTTGACAGGGGATGAAAGAGGATTAGTCGGTTATTGGAAATTTGATAAACAGAATGATGGTGAAATTTCCGATATGACCAATAATAAACTCAATGGGAAGTTGGTTGAAAACGCAAGATTAGTAGAATACATCCGTCCTATTCCAACAGGACTAAATCCAGAACAGCTTGAAAAACAAGCAATCCTATATGAAAAAGCACTCAAACGTGGAAAAGTTTCTTATGAGATATACAGCACACTCGCTGAAATATATCTCAAAACTGGACGTACTGCTGAAGCGGAGAAAGTATACTTACAGTCTTTAGAGGTGGATCTCAGACAATCTGAGCATGATGAGACTATGAAATCACTTTGGCAATTATATAATGGTGTGGGTAAAGAAAAAGCATTTATCACACTATTAGAAAAGTTGAAACAGAATATGCCAAAGAGTTCAGTCTTGTTTGAACTCTTAGGCGAGGTATACACTAAAGTTGGTGACAAACAGAATGCTAAAGATGCCTACGCACAATGGATCAATCTGCGAAAGGATGAAGTTTTTGAGCAAGAGCCGTCATCTGCATATTATGAACTTGCGGATAAACTTCTTGAGAAAAACATATTTCCTGAAATCGCGTTGGAGTTGGTTTTAAATGCAGCAGATGTTGAACTGGACAGAGATTACATATTAGTGCTTGCACATGCATTCGTCGCGAATGAACAGTATGATGAAGCGTTCCAACTCATAAAGAACATTTATGACATGTCTTATCTAGCTCTTGTTGAACGGAAGTTATTAACACGGGTTGTGAAAGCAGGTAAAACTGTCAAGGACAAAGAAGGTTATGAGAATATGTTGAATGAACTCATAGAATCTTTGTCAGACAATTTACGTTCTCAACTTCATACAATGCTTGTATTGGCACAAACGTATCAGGAAACCGGAGAACACGAAAAGGCTGATAAGCTTATTCGGAAAACAGGATTTATCACCGAAGATGCATGGTTGGTTCTTGGACCTTTTGATAACTCGGGTGGGATAGGCTACAATACACAGTATATCACAGAAAACCTGCCGATGATTGATACTACTAAAGAATATGAAGGCAAAAATGGGAAGGTGCGTTGGCAAAAAACAAAGAACATTTCACTCTTAGGAGATATCCGTTTGGGCAAAGAGAGTGAATGGACTGTTGCGTATACTTTTGCGACGATACATTCACCTGAGGAACGTGAAGTTGAATTCCGATTTGACTCTGACGACCAAGGCAAAATTTGGGTCAACGGAATTGATGTTTTCACGCATACCAAGACGTTTACTGCGGAAATTGACAATTTCAAGTTTCCTGTAAAACTCAATGCAGGGTTAAATAGTGTTCTCGTCAAGGTATGTCAAGAGACAGGCGGCTGGGGTTTTTATCTACGAATAACCGATGAAGACGGTAATACTTATGATGATTTAGATTTTATGAAAGTAGAGTAAATAGTGTAGGAGATTAATTGGAATATCATTCGTTGCTATATCTGATTCACACCGTATTCATCTTAAAGGGAACTAACTCTCCACACATTGTAGTGCGTGGTCTCTGTGCCCCGCTGTCTTTTCCGTAATTTAGACATGGCGGGGCACAGAGACCACGCACTACATAAGATATATGAGATACACTCTAATAATTCAACTCATTAGGAGATATTTTTGTATGACCAGTTCAAAATTGTCTTTCTGCTTTGTAATTTTCATGTTAATCACAGTAAGCGCGTTCATTACAGGACTTGAAGCGCAAGACACCGAAGAAAATAACACACCGCTACAAGATTTCATCAATGAAGCACAAATGTTAGTACGTGGGAATAAATTAGTGGAAGCGATAGATATCTACGAAAGAATAGTGATAGCAGCACCCGAAGACTATGTATCTCTATTAAAACTCGCGACGCTTTACTCACGCACAAATCAACACGACAGCGCGGCACAAACTTATAGCAGCCTACTTGAATTTGACTCAGAAAATATAACCTATCAGGATGGACTTGTTCGGAGCTTGCAAGCTGCTGGTAAATACGATGAGGCACTTGATTTCGCGCAGTCATACATACAAACAGATCCAACAGTAGGCGAACACTATGCACGACTGGCAAGACTTTACGATGTTGAAGGTGATGAAGCTGCTGCCATCGCAACGTATAATAAAGCAATTGAATTGGCACCTGCTGATAAACAAACGTATCTTATGCTCGCAAGACTCTATTTTCTCAATGAAGACGTAGATGCAGCTGAAATGGCGTTGAAAAATGCCATTCTATCACCCACATCCGCATCAGCGCGACAAGGTATTGAACAGCAATTGATCAGTTTTTATCGCTATCATGGGAATTTAGAAGAGAAGTTACAACAAGCTGAAGAGGATGGGACAATCACATACCAGATGCTGAAAGTCCTTGCCGAATACTACCAGAATACCGGTGACTTGGATAAAGCTACTCATGCCTATAAGCGTGCACTTGACATGACAACCAGTTCTTCTGAGAAAGTTCGAATCTCTGCTGAATTGTTCAAGGTATATGTTCAACTCGGTGATATGGATTCAGTAATAGAACCTTATGAAACAGAGGCGAATTTGTCTATAAACAGCAAAACATTGTCCTACACATCTGAAAGAATTACAGTGACATCGGCAAGAATTGCACCAATATACAAATTTGAGACTGCACGCGATTCATTGATTGGTGCTTTCAAGAGCCAAGATAAACTTGAAGTGTTAAAAACATATTATGAAGGTAAACTTCAAGAAAATGATGAGAATCCTGTTGCACGAACAATATTGGCAAGAATATATTGGGATGAAAAGGATTATCAAGAATCTGCTGAAATGTATGAAGCACTTGGCAAAGCAGATTCTAACAATGTCCGATATTTTTATTATGCTGCAGCTGCATTAAAAAGAAACAAACAGCCTGATTTATCCAAAGAGATGCTCAATCAAGCTACAAATGCACTTGCAACCTGTAGCGAGAAAGATGACGCGTGGTTTCTTGGTTCACTTGCAACAATCTGCATTGAAAATAGGATGTTCGAACCAGCACTTGAACTCTCCAAATCCGCCATTGAAATGAGTGATAACGAAAAAGATAGTAGGATTCTGGATACTTTGCATGGAATACTTGCGAAGAGTTATCGTGAGACAAAACAGTACGAAGAAGCTTTTGACATGTATCAGAATATGGCAAGTGAAAACAGCAGTAGTCGCATACGAAATATGGCAAATAACGCGATCCGGGAAATCATCAAAGAGGGTAAACTGTATGAAAATTTGATACCGGAAAAACTAACAAATGTCAAGAAAAACCCTCACAATCCAGAGTTGATATTAGAACTTGCGGAGAGTTATGAATCCATAGATAGTATCAAAGAAGCAATTGAGCAGTATGAAAAACTTACAGAACTTGATCCTGAAAATAGTTTTTGGTACAGAAAGTTAGGGGATCTGTATCAAAAAGTAGACCTTGAGATAGACAGAGTAATTGAAAGCAAGGCTCTTAGTTTAGATGGAGATGGGAGTTACGTGGAAATCGTAGACAGTGAGATGATTAACAATATCTCTGAACAAGTAACGATATCTACATGGATCAAACCAACAGATTTTCCAAACACCTGTACGACTGTACTTTTCAAAGGCAACAAACGAACACCTAATCTTACGCATCGTCAATTCGCGCTCTGGTTGTTTGATGAAGGTCTCGCTTACTTTGACGCATCCCCTGACGGTATTTTTATAAGATGGCTTGCCTCTGCAAGTGAATCTATCCAAAAAAATCAATGGTACCACGTAGCAGGAACCATTGATGCCAAGAATGACAGTATAAAGTTATATCTAAACGGTGCTGAAGTCAGTAGAAGTAATTTTAAGGGGAAAAACAAATTGACTAAGACCACACTGCCATTGCGAATCGGTTGCTCACATGAAGAAGAAATATCTGAGCACGCATCCTTTGCTGGACTAATTGATGAAGTGCGGATTTGGAACATCGTGCGCACTGAAAATCAAATTCGTTCCGATATGAATAGGCAGCTGAAAGGAGATGAAACCGGCTTAGTGGGATATTGGAAATTTGATGCAGAAACTGAAGGACGCGTTTCCGATAGTTCACCTAATAAGAATGATGGTAAACTTGTTGGAAATGCTAAACTTGAACCTTACAGTCGTCCAATTTTGGCAAGTTTAAAGGCTGATACCTTGACAAAGGCTGCATCCTATTATGAAAAAGCCATTGAACTCAGACCAACTCTATACCAGTATTATGATCTGTTAGCAAAATTATATATGGATCAGAACCAGAAATCCGATGCTGTATTTGTATATCTACGAGCATTAGACGCACCTTTTGGACAATCAACCCATGAAGAATTAATTCGCGCAATCTCCGATCTTTACGCTGATGAAGGGCAAGTGGACAAACTCATTGCTATTCTTGAGGAAGTAAAACCGAAAATGCAGGAGAGCGTGGCCCTGCACAAACTTTTAGGTGATTTCTACAAAAAAACAGGTGATTTTGAGAAAGCTGAAATTGCAAACGCGAAGTGGTTGAAACTCCGAGAGCAAGAGGTGAATATTCAGGATGCAAATTACCAACGTTGGTTAGCTGAAGAACTTCTTGATAAAGGAATCTATCCAGAAACATCACTAAAATATGCATCACGTGCCATAAAAGACAATGCGGAAATTAGTTATCACTTCCCATTGACACTGGGACGTGCGTATGTCGCGAATGATCGCTATGACGATGCACTGAGATATTTCAAATATGCGCTAAGTATTCTCTCTGCCAATGATTCACTGGATGATTATTGGAAAAGAGTCGCTGATGCACGTAAGAATGCAAACGACAAAGAACGTTACACCCAAATGTTAGATGCATTGAAGAAATCCATTCCACCAGAATACGCAAGTTCGGTGCAAACGTCTGCCGAATAAATATCAACCTGAGTATAACTTGTATTTGAGATAACGAAATGAAATATCCAATAACACTGTTTCTGATTCTTTCTATAGTATTGAGTTGTTCATCAGTTGAATACGTTGATATACCTGATGATAACTTAGCAGCAGCAATTCGTGAGGCTTTGGAATTACGACCCGATTCAAAAATTCCTAAGTTGAAACTTGCAGAATTGACAGAATTAACTGCCCCGCAAAAGGATATTAAGGCCTTATCAGGTTTAGAGAATGCTGTAAGCCTAACCAAAGTGGAGTTGTATGACAATCAGATCAATGATATAACTCCACTTGCAGGTTTGAAAAAACTGATGCATATATCAATGGGTGGCAATCAAATCAGTGACATTTCTGCTTTAGGTGAGTTGTCACAACTTACAAATTTGTATCTGCATACTAATGAGATATCAGACATTTCATCGCTTACTCAATTGCCGGGACTCAAGGAATTATCCATAGGAAAAAATAAAGTTCACGACATTTCTCCGCTCTCCGAAATGACACAACTGACAGGATTATACCTTGAAAATAATAACATCACAGATGTAACTCTACTTTCTAAGTTGACACAACTGATACATTTGAGTCTTACGAGCAACAAAATCAGTGATATTACGCCACTATCTGATATGAAAGAGCTGCGGTTATTATGGATTGAAAACAATCAGATTGAAGACATTTCTCCACTCTCCGAAATGACACAACTGTCAGAATTATACCTTGTAAATAGTAACATCACAGATGTAACTCTACTTTCTAAGTTGACACAACTGATGCATTTGAGGCTTACGAGCAACAAAATTAGTGATATTACACCATTATCTGATATGAAAGAGCTGCGGTCATTATGGATTGAAAACAATCAGATTGAAGACATATCAGCACTTGAAGGTATGACCTGGATGAACATATTGACAATGGGTAATAACAGAATTACCGATGTTTCTCCGCTTGCAGAATTAACAACTCTTATGTCTTTAAAACTTGATAATAACAATATCAGTGACATTAGTGTAGTTCAGAACTTTCAGAACTTAGAAAGGCTTGATATCAAGAATAACCCAATAGATGATTTTTCATCAATTCACAGGTTGATGAAGGAAAGATCATGGTTGGTTATTGATATTGATATTCCACCCGTAGAAACCACTGACAATGCGCGTGCTGCTCTATTTCCAGAAGCAATAAAGCGACTTGGTCGGGGTGGCATCAACACCATGCGATTTTCACCTGACGGTTCACTCCTGGCAGTGGGAACAAGTATCGGAGTGTGGGTATATGATTTAGTCACTGGTAATGAGAACATCATGAGAATGATCTATCCGAAGCAGGTTAACGCATTGGCGTTTTCACCAGATGGAAAAATCTTGGCAAGCAGCGGGTATGGCAATAATATTATTCAATTTTGGAACCCAATAACTGGTATAGAGATTTCTTCGCTTCGTCCATCTACAGCTGAAAAGGACAGGTTTTCTCGGGCAAGATTTAACTATGCTTCAAATTTGGGGTTAGCATTTTCTAAAGATGGATCAACGCTATTGGGTGTTAGTAGCCCCATTTCAGTTTCCATTGCACATTGGGATGTCAAAACCAGTGATGAACTTGTAAAGCACTATTCTCTTGATCAGCCATCAACAGAAGCAATTCATAGTGACACAAGCACACTTGCTATCGGACGTTTTAATGGAAAAATCAGTTTGTGGAATTCAGACACTGGAAAGAAGTTAGGTGTTCTTTCAGGACATTCAAAGTTTTATCTAAAGCAGTTTCTTTCCAACTTGTTTAGAAAAAATAATAGACATAAGTATCAGGGGATACAAGCATTAGCATTTTCTACTGATGGCAGAACACTTGCTACATCGGGAGTAGATAATCTGGTTAAATTGTGGGATATGAAATCTCGCAAAAAACTGAGAACATTGATTGGACAAACTGAATGGGTAACCGCTTTGGCGTTTTCTATAGATGATGACACTGTTGCAAGTGGTGACATTTATGGTGATATTAAATTGTGGGATGTCCGATCTGGAAGCGAACGGGTGTCTTTCAATGGACATCGTAGTAACGTTTCAGTGTTGGCATTTTCTCCAAACAGGCAGACGTTTGCGAGTGCAAGTGATGATGGGACAATTAAACTATGGGATGCTAACATAGGTAAAAGTATTTCTACCCTTGCAACCGAACACACGAAAAGGGTGAAATCTATGGCGTTTTCTAAAGATGATACAACATTGTCCAGTGTGATGTTCAACGGCACAGTTCAGAAATGGAATGCGAAAACTGGGCAGGAGGTGTCTGTGAGTATACCCAAGAATCTTAACCTTACTAAGGCAACTGCTCTATCTACGCATGCGACACTTCTTGCTGCTCAAAACGCAGATGGAAAGATTGTTTTCAAAAGAACAAATCCGGGGGATATAAGGTTCTCCCGAGTTGGAAACACTATTCGTTTACTGGACTTAGAAAGCGGGGAATCACTTCCTTCTCTCACGCTTGGGGAAAGAAACTTAAATATCAATATGGCATTTTCACCGACAACCGAAACCCTTGCTTGTGTGGATCAATGGCAAGATGTACGTTTGTATGATGTGAGAACTGGCAAGGAACTAGTCAAATTAGACGTTCAGATACATTCAGGAACTGACGCAAAATTGGTATTCTCACCTGATGGAACAATGTTGGCAGTAAATGGAAAATATTCTCGTCCTACACATCTATGGGATGTGGAAAAACGTGAAAAACTCGCGACATTACCCGATGGTGATGATGTGTTAGCATTTTCTCGTGACAGTACTATGCTTGCTACAAAAGGCGATGTCATTGCTATATGGGAAATTACACCATCTGGAGAAGTACTTCCAATCAACGAATTTGAAGCAAATGGAGAGGATGATCACCTCTTATTTTCTCCGGAAGGACATATCCTACTGACCATTGATAGAGAGCGAACACTACTTCTGTGGGATATTGAAATGGGAAGTGAAATGTTGTCTCTATCATTAGGACATACATCTTATGTTACGACATTGACTTTTTCGCATGATGGCATGACTTTGGCAAGCGGATCTAAAGATGGCACTGTGCTGTTGTGGGACTGGAATAAAATCTTAGCAAAAATCAAACCAGATGATAGATAAACAAAATTGATTTAACCCTTGACATACTCAATATAAATGTAGTACACTATTATCATACTCGAAAATAATCAACAATTGACGATACTCCTTAGGAGGTCTACTTCATGCCGGAAAAGATGATTCTTGAAAAAATACGTCATGTCCGCCGTCGTTTGAATGTGCAAGGTTATTTTCAAACCCTTGCAGAGTTCTTACTAATTGGACTATTAGTGTGTGCTCCCATAGTTATTATTGATAGTTTAATATCCTCATTTAATATTCCACCGTATACATTTGCCTGTGTAGCGGCTGGAATTGCGTTAGTATCATACATCGTCTGTCTCATTCGTCCAGTTGATCTTCACGAAGCTGCCCGCGCGATTGATATTGACGGTTCCCTAAAGGATCGCGTCGTCAGTGGGTTAGAACAAATTGAACATAAATCGAATGAAACGTTGAGTGAACTACAGTTAAAGGATACTACAGAAAGATTACAAGCAATCCCCTTGAAACAGGTAGCGCGATATACAGTTCCCCGTGAAACCAAATATGTTGCACTTGTAGCAATCTTTGTCGTCGCATTCTCGTTTATAGAGTTTTTTGCACCACCCGCGACTTCAACTGAAATTGACTATTCTCCGCAAATCGCTGCAGAAGCGGATGTCCTATTGAATACAATTGATGAAGCGAAAATAGATGCAGAATTGAGTGAAGACGAGGAACTCAAAGAGATTCTGGAGGAGATTGAAAAACGAACTCAGGAATTGAAGAAACCACAGGTTTCCCCGAAAGAAGCTCTGGCAAGAATGACCGAATTGACTGCCTTATTGAAGACGAAGATTGATCCAATCAAAATGGCACAACAAGAGGCATTGATGAAAGGACTCGGTCAACAGTTCATCGGAAATCCAATTCTTGGAGAATTCGGACAGAAGTTGAAAAAGGGTGACTATGATGAAGCTGCTGACAAACTTGACAAAGTGGCACAAGACATTCCAAAGTTTGACCAAGAGCAAAAACAGAACCTATCTGATGAACTCAAACGCGCAGGTAATAGTCTGAAAGATAGCAATCTCAGTGGACTTGGCGGACAACTATCTGGAGCAGGCGATGCTTTGGGAGACAATGATGGCGAAGGTGCACAGGGAAAACTGAGTGAATCCAGCAAAAGTATCCGTAATTTCGACCTTCTCAAAAATCGCAACCAGAAGTTGGAAGATTTGTTATGTGCGTGTGAGGAATGTAAGAACTGTATTGCAGCATGTTGCGGTGCTGGCAACGCGCCATCAAACATGTTATCCAACAATCCGAGTGATAAAGCAGGGACGAAAACATCTGAATCACAACAAGGTGAACTAACTTCGCTGGATTCTACACTGAATCTTGAGCAACTAAAAGGTGTCCAAGGTGAAGGAGATTCTTCGGTTGAAACCACCAAAGCATCTGCTGAAGGACAAGAATCTTCGCTCAGTTATAAAGATGCTTATATGAAGTATCAGAAGTTATCTGAGGATGCCATGACTGAAGAGCAAATCCCTCTCAGCTACAAGTTCTATGTGAAACGTTATTTTGAATCCATCAAACCTGCAGAAGAGTAAACTGAGTATTCATGCTAAATCACCGCAGAGATGTCCTATCTTTGCGGTGATTTAATGCCTACGCACTGCTACCGTAAGGTGAAATATGTCCGAACAAGTAGAACAGAAACACGATGAATTTCGCGAGACATTTTTAAAAATACAAGAAGAGATTTCAAAACGTATCGTTGGTCAAAAAGAGATAATTGAAGGCGTCCTCATCTGCTTGATGACTGGGGGACACGCACTCTTAGAAGGCGTTCCCGGTTTAGGAAAAACACTACTTATCAGCACTCTCAAGGAAGTTCTTGATCTTGAGTATCAAAGAATACAGTTCACACCTGACCTGATGCCTGCTGACATCGTTGGTACAACCATCGTTGCAGAAGACGAGAACAGGCAAAAGTTTTTTGAATTCCAACCTGGACCCATATTCGCTAACCTTGTCCTTGCCGATGAAATCAACCGTGCAACCCCAAAAACACAATCCGCTCTGTTAGAGGCAATGCAAGAGAAGTCTGTCACCGTTGCGGGACAGCACCGTCCGCTTGACCTACCATTCTTCGTAATGGCAACCCAAAATCCGTTGGAAATGGAAGGCACATATCCGCTGCCTGAAGCACAACTTGACCGTTTCTTTTTCAAGTTGAAGGTAGAATTTCCCTCTCTTGACGAACTTGATTTAGTTATGGAACGTACAACAAAACGGGAAATGCCATCTGTTGGAAAGGTATGTGATGGTAAGCAGATAAACGAACTGGAACAGATTGTGCGGGACATTCTCATCGCAGAAGATGTGCGTAGATATGCCTTGCGAATAGTGCTGGGAACACATCCCGAAACCGATGATGCACCGGAAAAGACAAAGCAATATGTTCGGTACGGTTCAAGTCCTCGTGGCGCACAAGCATTGATTTTGGCAAGTAAGGTACGGGCAATTCTTGACAGTCGGTATAACGTCGCGCGTGAAGACATTCAAGCGGTTGCATTGCCAAGTCTACGTCATCGTCTCATCCTAAGTTTTGAAGGTGAAGCGGAAGGTATTGATCCCGACGAAATCATTCTGCATCTGTTAGAAGTAATCAATTGAAGATTTAGAATAATCTGATTACTTATTCCTGTTTATCCCTAAACTACACACAAGAAATCTGTCCTAAACCCTTGATAATACTAAGGTCTTCTTATGCAAAACGATACACAATCCGCATTTGACAGTGAATTCCTAAAAAAACTAGAATATCTTTATATCGTCTCAAAGAAAATATTTTCAGGACGAATCAAAGCAGAAAGACGCAGCACAAGACGTGGGGTGAGCGTTGAATTTGCTGATTATCGTAGCTACACTCCTGGTGATGATTTCCGTTATATTGATTGGAATGCGTTTGCAAGGTTAGACGAACTTTTGCTAAAACTATATGAGGAACGCGAAGACCTGCACATCTACTTCCTCGTAGATGTAAGTCAGTCCATGACTTACGGAGAGTTGCCGAAACTGATATATGCTAAACGAGTGGCTGCTGCGCTGGCATATATTGGTCTGTCAAATCTTGACCGTATCGGGATCACAGCATTCAACACAACGGACATGAATCGTTTGCCTACAGAACGTGGTAAAGCAAAAATCTTTACCGTCCTGAATTTCTTGGATCAGATCAACGGTAGTGGAGAAACGGATCTAGAACACGCATTCCAGAATTTTGTGCATCAGACAAAACGACGTGGGTTGGTTGTGTTGATATCCGACCTATTTGACCCCAAAGGATTCACTGCTGGTCTGAATATGCTAAAGTTTCAGAAACATGACCTTTTCGTCATACATATTATTGATGAAAAGGAGGCAGAACCCAGTCTACTTGGAGATTACCACCTTGTTGATGTTGAAACAAATCAACTCCGACCTGTCACCATCAACGAAAATCATATAAAACGTTACCAGGCTCTTTTCCAAAAATATTGTGATGACCTTGACCGATATTGTAGACAACGTGAGATTAGCCTCGTCCGGACGACGACAAAAGCACCTTTCGAAGAACTTATTCTGAGAATATTTCGTATGGGTGGTTTTGTGTCATAGCGGTTCACTTTTGGGTGAACTCTAAGAATCAATAGATTCTTTCATCCAACGGTAGACGAGGTTTCCTAACCTCGCTTCTAATAATGTCTAATCAACATTATACTAATTCTAAAAAATGACTTAGCCTTAAAGAAATAGACTGTTTGTAGTCGTGTAATTCATTGCGCCTCTTACATTCATCTTACATAAACTATGGTGAAGCATAGAATTATATCTACATTTTCTATCAACGATAGGCGAGGTTTCCTAACCTGGCCTCAGCAATGTATAGAATTAATTCAATAATTTACGACAAATAAATGCGACTTTATCTATTAGAATTGGTATTAGAATCTGTCATAGTTTAAAGATTGTCTGTGAATAATATAGATTAATGAATTTTTTGACACCCACCTCCCTATTCCTATTTGGTCTCGCAATCCCGATCATCGCGCTGTATATTCTTAAACTGCGCCGACGACGTGAACCTGTCTCTACCTTGATGTTCTGGGAACAACTCTTCAAAGAGAGACAAACCACATCGCTATTTCAAAGATTGAAACATCTGCTCTCGTTATTGTTACAACTGCTGTTTCTCGCACTATTAGTGCTTGCCATTGCCAGACCACAGTTCGCATTTATTACCAAGTCTGCAAGACAACTAATCCTAATTATTGATAACTCCGCGAGCATGAATGCTGTACTGAAACTTGATCCCGATAATCCTTCCTCTGAAACACGTTTGGATTCTACTAAGGAACAGGCATTACAGTTAGTCCAAGGACTCCGATTTATGGACGAAATGACTGTCATTAGTAATCACAAACAAACAACAATTCGGACACCGTTTACCAGTCATCAGAAAACACTGAGAGAGGCAATTGAATCGATTAACCCAACCGATATTAGAACAGACTTAAAGCCAGCAGTGGATTTAGCGTATACAATCGCTGAAACAAAGCCGAACCCAGAAATCATTATCATGAGCGATTTTCATGCAGTACCTGAAAAGACAATCACACTATTTCAAGATACGCAGTCAGAAAGCCAAACGTCTGAAGAAGAAGAGGAAAGTGTGGAGAAACCTAAACTACACCTGATTAGGATAGGTGAAGATAACGATAACGTCGGTATCACACAGTTTCGAGTGCGGAAAAGCATCGTAAATGTCTTTGATTACGAAACGTTATTGACAGTTGTGAATGCTTCTGATGAAGAAAAGAAATGTAGTGTTGAACTATATTTCAACGACAGTCTCTTTGATGTGCGACCCTACACACTTGCACCCGGTGAGAAAAAATCTGAAATCTTCAGTAATTTCGCATTTGAAGGTGGAGAATTGAAAGCCGTTTTGGATACTACTGATGCCTTATTATCGGATAATGTTGCTTATGCTACCTTGCCGAAACGCGAGCAGATCTCAGTTCTGTTAGTCACAGAGGAAAATCCGTTCTTAGAGAAAGTGCTCTCGGTTGATGAAGAACTTAATCTGAGTGTTATGAATCCATCGGAATATGAATCTTCTCCAAAAACTGCACAGGTGGTCATCTTTGACAGATACAGTCCAACGAATATAGGGGATGGCAATTATATGTTTATCTATCCGCCTAAGTTAGAAAATACAACTGTGGGGGATGTTCAGGACTCTGCGTTAACTTGGAACATCGGAGAAGCACTTGAAACACCAATCATTACAGATTGGGAACGGACACATCCGATACTACAGCACGTCCATCTGGAAAATGTGCTAATCGGGGAGGCATATCAGATTACACCCCCATCAACTGCACAGATTTTGGCGCGTTCGTTTGAATCTCCTGTACTATTCATTGATGTTTCACAGAACCGAAAGGTTGTTTTTGTTGCAATCAACATCCTGCAGTCCGATCTGCCATTGCGTATTGCATTCCCTGTCATCATCGCAAATACGATCCAGTGGTTTCAACATGACCAAGGTATACAGGAATATCACCTACAGACAGGTGAGGTACTAAGATATAAGTTTGATTCGGAATATCCAACTATCACAGATACTGATCAAGTAGAAGAAACTCCTACTGGAAATACGACACAAACCTTGACTGTTACTGGCCCAGGAGACAAATCGTGGGATATCCCTATTGAAAACGATGAGATGCTGTTTGATCACACACAACAGGCTGGGTTTTACAAGGTTACAGACTCAGATCCTACAATTAACAGTGATGCTGATGAGCAAAATACCGACGAAGAAGAGACGGAAGAACCGAAGCAGTTGTGGGCAGTCAACATAGCAAGTGAAACTGAATCGCATATCGGGATAACCGATGGAATTGAAGATATGTTAACGGATTCTGAGGTATTGGTTGGTAGTTCATTTTTTCGCTATCCACCTTGGATCTATTTAATTCTGTTGGCAGTAGTATTGACCGTTGTGGAGTGGTTCCTGTATCAACGGAGAAGAATTGAATAAGCGAAATATTTTTGCCTAAGCTGCTACTATATGCAAATAGACTTGACACATAGTAGCACTATATGCAAATAGACTTGACATATAGTAGCACTATTTGATACCATAGAAGTATGGTAAACAGAAAATTTTGGCTAAATCAAATAGAAAATGCATGGGAACGTCGGTCGGTCGTGTGGCTGTCAGGAGTCCGTCGCGTTGGAAAAACGTGCTTGTGCCAGACATTGCCTGATATTGAGTATTTTGACTGTGAACTACCACGTGTCAGACGATTGATGGAGGCCCCACAAGAATTTCTTGACAGTATTGAAAGTGGGAGGATTGTACTTGATGAAATCCATCGCTTACCGAACCCATCTGAATTGTTAAAGATAGCAGCCGATCATTATCCTCAAATTAAAATTGTGGCAACTGGTTCTTCAACTCTGGGAGCGAGTGCAAAATTCCGGGACACGCTCGCTGGACGTAAGACAGAATTATGGTTAACACCCATAATGATGGACGACTTAAATGATTTCAATCAATCAAACATACAGCATCGCTTATTACACGGTGGACTGCCTCCGTTTTTTCTTGAGTCTGAATATCCAGAAAACGACTATCAAGAGTGGATTGATGCATATTGGGCGAAGGATATACAAGAACTCTTTAGGCTTGAACGCCGATATTCGTTTCAAAAATTTACTGAACTACTCACGTTACAGAGTGGAGGGATTTTTGAGGCAACGAAGTTTGCTGCTCCTTGTGAGGTGAGTCGTGTGACAATATCAAACTATCTGTCTATTTTAGAGGCAACTTTTGTTGTTCACATCATCAGACCGTTCAGTTCACGTCGTTCATCAGAAATAGTTTCTGCCCCAAAAGTCTATGGATTTGATACTGGATTTGTTTGCTACTATCAAGGATGGACGCAGCTACGCCAGGATGACCTCGGATTACTTTGGGAACATTATGTTCTAAACGAAATTATGGCACATACTCAATCACGTGAGATACAATATTGGCGGGACAAAAGAGGACATGAGGTAGATTTCGTTCTCACGCGGTCTCGTGAAATGCCGACAGCAGTTGAATGTAAGTGGTCTGCAACCGGATTTTCACCTCGTCAACTCCTTGCATTCCGTAGACAATATCCTGAAGGATCGAATTTTGTGGTGGCACATGATATAGATAGACCCTATACGAAAACGTATAATGGCATCTCAGTCGAGTTCGTAAACCTAAAGACTTTGATTACAGAAATAACTAACAATGCGTGAGTAAATAGGTATGAATAAACAGATGCTAAAAGTTATTGGCGTAGTGATACTTTCATATTTAGTTTTGTCCTTGATAGTCATATATGCAATTACTCCTTCAACACAATTGAAGGTAAACGGACATACGGTAGATGAGCGGATACAACACATTCAAGAACAAACCGAATACTACAATTTAGTCACTGAAACTATGGATATATCCTCAAAATCTATGGCAGCTTTCAATGCAATTGATTTGCGCCACCAAGAAGAAACTGTAGATTTTACTCCTTTGACTGAGACAATAAACAAGACAATCGAAAAATTGAAGCAGGTGATAGAATATGATACAGATACTATTAAAATATCTAATGAAGATGAAGGATACCTAAAATCATTGGTAGATTCACATACCAAGTTGAAGAAAAAACTGATAGAATTAAAACAGAATATGGAGAATATAAATACGCAAATTCAAACATTACTTATTGATAGACAAAATACTACCACATCAACTATACATATACAATCAATCAATAAATTGTATGAAGCTTTTGGGAAAGTATCAGAAACAACAGGTTCAATAAGATCACTTTTTGGCGATTCACAAAACATATTTCAATCAATTACTCGTATGACTCTTATGCAACAAAATTGGGAAATGCAGATCGACTTCAGTATGAAAAGGGTTGTAGGTGGGATAGTATTTTGCTGTCTATTGTCAATTGGAATGGTCTTTCTTGTTATGAAACCAAGAAGGTTTTCTATGAAACAGTTTTATGCTAAGGATTCATCTGAATAATGGATTGAATTAAATTTAAAATCTTAATGAATGGAGAATAAATGGTAGAGGCATCTGACACATTACAAGTTGATACCAATGATTTGTCAAAACTCAAACCTTTAGGAGTTGGTGATATTCTGGATGGAACCTTTAGTCTATACAGAAATCATTTTACCCTATTTATTGGAATTGCTTCAATATATTTCATTGCAAACATAATTGAATATTCTGTCAAAGGCATTTTGGCAAAATCGGAACTAAATACAATAATTGCTGCGATTGTCTCTATGCCATTGATATTGTTAAGTATGGGTGGGATAGTTGTTGCTGCTACAAGGGTTTTTCTTGGCGGAGAAATTACAAGTTTGGCTTCTTTAAAACATACATTACCCAAATTGTGGACGTTGATATATTGTCGTCTAATATGGTTGCTTGCCATGATGGTACCGATAATTGTCATCTTCCTATCCCTTGGTTCTGTGAGAAGTGCTGGGGCATTAGCACTTCCCATAATGTTAGCAGTTATTTGTGTTCCTATAATGATTTATGTTTCGGTGCGTTGGGTTTTCTATGTTGAAACTGTCATGATTGAAGATTATTCTGGTGTATCAGCCATGAGACGCAGCAGCGAACTCGTTCAAGAAAATTGGTGGAGAGTCTTTGGTATTATTTGCTTGATTCTAATATCAAGTTATGCAGTTAAGTACATCCTTGAGAATTCACTCGGAATAGTGTTAATATCTGCAAATTTGGCTGGTGGCACGGACTTGATGACACTCATTAAGTGGTCAATTTTGGATAATGTTCTTGATACTAACAGTTATCCTTTTTACGTCATTATGACATGTACACAAATAGTTCTTAAGGCACTCGTTCTTCCGATCTGGGTTATCGGTGTCGTGCTCTTATACTTTGATCGCCGAGTAAGAAAAGAAGGTTATGATATTGAAATAGTCGCAAACAGACCCGATATTTTGGTCTAATACCTATATAACAATCGTATGGAAATAACACGTCCTTTATTGCTTTTATTACTATTATTGTTGCCAGTTCTATACTACGGATTTCGTCGTAGTCTTGTGGATCTGTCTCGTACACAAAGAATAATTAGTTTGTGTGTTAGAGTGATTATTCTTCTATTGTTGATATTGAGTGTCGCAGATCTCCAATATTTGAAAACTGATGACAAACTTGCCGTGATGTTCCTCACAGATATTTCTGATAGCATTTCACGTGATGGTTTGAAAAATGCATCAGATTTTGTCAACGAATCGATAGAATCAAGTGAAGGAAATCAACAAACCGGAATTATAGTGTTTACAGAAAAAGCAGAAATCCTAAAGTCTGATGATGGTAATGAGCGAACAGAATCAGATGGTAAATTAGATCTCTCTGATATTAGAAAAAACTGGTTGGAAGAAGATGAGGATGCTGGAGACACAACAAACATCGCACAAGCAATTGAAACTGCATGGAGCGTTTTTCCAGCAAATGCAAACAAGCGGATAGTACTGATTACGGATGGTTTAGAAACACAGGGAGATGTTGTTCACACTGCACTTCGTGGGAAAGAGTTTGATATACAGATTGACACGGTTCCCATTTTTCCGAGTGATGCTCCAGAGGTGATGGTACAGCGAATAGATGCACCTGCTCAAGTCAAACAAGGGGCACCATTCAGTTTAGAAGTGATTGTCCATAGTAACCATGAAGATATCGCAGAAATCCGTCTCTATAAGAACAAATTTGAGGCATCAAAAAAAGAGATACGTCTTGTTGAAGGCGAAAATCGGGTTCTGTTTACTGAAACTCATGAAGACAGCGGTACATTGACGTATGATGCAACCATCCGAACAACACAGGATACCCGCTACGATAATAACAAAGCACTCGGTATCGTTTCTGTTTCTGGTCAACCGAAGATATTACTTATAGATGAAAACGAATCGCAAACCCGATATTTAATGCGAGCACTTGAGGATGCAAAGATACGGGTTGATGTCCGTAACGGCTTAGGTGTCCCCAATGAATTGGCTGACCTTCAAAACTATGAACTGATCATCTTCAGTGATGTGCCAGCAAATCGTTTGACCGAGAAACAGATGGAACTTATCCGAACTTATGTGCAAGACCTTGGCGGCGGTTTTATGATGCTCGGAAGTGAGAATAGTTATGGATTGGGGGGCTACTACAAGACTCCGATTGAGGAGGTATTACCTGTCCGAACAGATACCGAAAAGAAGAAAGAGACTCCATCGTTAGCAATGGTTTTGGTAATTGACAAATCTGGTAGTATGGGTGGAATCAAGATAGAATTAGCCAAAGAAGCTGCTCGCGCAACCGTAGAACTACTCGGTCCGCGCGATAAAATCGGTGTCATTGCTTTTGACGGTTCACCGTTCTGGATTACAGAGATGCACGATGCATCAGATAAACAATTTATCTCAAATCAAGTCGGTTCCATTACAGCAAGTGGTGGAACAAATCTCTATCCCGCACTTCAACAAGCATATTACGCTTTGACAGAAACAACGGCAAAATTAAAGCATGTCATCGTTCTCAGTGATGGGCATTCGCAAGGTGGTGATTGGTATGGCATCGCCAATTCTATGCACTCAGAACGGATTACAATATCCACTGTCGGCATCGGTAGCGGAGCAGACATGAATCTGTTGGGTAACCTTGCTCAGTGGGGTGGTGGACGCGAGTATTTTACTCAAGACCCATATAATATACCACAGATTTTCGCGAAGGAGACCGTCACTGCATCACAATCCGCAATCATAGATACACCGTTCATCCCACAACGGATTAAACCGACTCAGGTGTTGAGTGGTATAGACCTTGAACTCGCACCTTTCCTACTTGGATATGTTGCCACCCAACCACGTCCGACTGCAGAAATCTTTCTTGTTTCTGACCGCGGAGACCCGATATTGGCCAGTTGGCAATACGGTTTAGGTAAATCTGTCGCATTCACCTCCGATGCAAAAGCACGATGGGCAACGGACTGGTTAGAATGGGCGGGTTACGGCAAGTTCTGGACGCAACTTGTGCGTGATACGATGCGAAAGACAACACTCAGCAATTTCCAAGCTGCAATCACCAAAGAGAAAGGTGTCGCACATCTTGCAATTGATGCACTGAGTGACACAGGGCAATTCTTGAATGAATTGGACAGCCAAATTTCGCTGATTGGTCCTGATCTGAAAAAGAAGGAACTATCTATCTCACAGACATCGCCAGGACGGTATGAACTTGAGTTCCCGACAGCAGAGGTAGGTCCTTATTTCTTAAACATCACACAAAAACAGGCAGGAGAAATCGTCAATACACAAGTTGCCGGTACAGTTGTCTCCTATCCTGAGGAGTATCTGGTTCACAATGCTAATGAAGCACTTCTCACACAAATCTCTAATGTGTCGGGGGGAAAATTCAATATCACAGCTCAAGAAGCATTTCGGTCACCTGAGAAACCGGTAACACTACGGATTCATCTATGGAGACCATTTCTTATCACTGCCATTATTCTACTACTCATAGATATTGCGTTGCGACGCATTGATATGAGACGTTCCTAACCAAACATATTTCATCTAAACAACAACAAAATAAATTTCAGTTCCTTTATAGGATATGCTATACTTAACCTTAATTTCATAAAATCAGAGTGCAGAGGTTTCATGATGAATATTACGCAATTTACAATGGAAGAGGTGCGATGTTTCGCTGAACGGCAGACACTTGAAATTCGTCCTCTAACCTTTTTGGTGGGTGAGAATAGCACAGGGAAAACCACTGCACTTGGCTGTTTCCATGTGTTAGCAAATTATTTGCGAAATGGAGATTTGGATTTTAATTCGGTTCCTTATGCATTAGGCACTTTTAAGGATGTTGTCAGAAACAGTAACATAAAAGAGAAAAACTTCAAACTTGGATTTACTGGTAGAAATAACAATGAAGATGTCCAAGCAGCAGTTGAATTTGTAGAAAAAAAAGGAAGTATTGAACCGACTGTAAGTTCATTAAGAATAAAATTCGTTGATGGTGAAATCAACCTTGAAACAGAAGAACAGAAAGATATTGCAGTTCGTTTAGTCTCCTATGATGAGCATCAAAATCAATATAATTTAATCTGCGGTTCTGATGCTTTAAGTTCCCCTTATTTTCGATTACTCTCACTTGCTTTTAAAGGAAAATCTGATGGAGAAACTGCTTTAAACGAATATATGCATAAAAAGGGTCAACATATTGGAATATGCGATTATCAACCTTGGGACACATTTTGTGGTTTTTCGGTAAATAGTAGTTCTCCAATTAGGTCACGACCTAAACGCACCTACGATCCAGCACGCGAATTTAACGATCCAGAAGGCAGTGATGTTCCGATGATGCTAATGCGATTGGCGGTTACCAGAAAAAAAGAATGGGAGAAACTAAAACAACAACTCATAGAGTTTGGAATAAGTTCCGGGCTTTTTCAAGACATAAAGATAAAGAACTTTAGCGGTTCCCTTGGTGGACCATTCCAACTGCAATTCAAGGTAAAGGGACCTACTGAGAATATCGTAGATGTTGGCTATGGAATTAGTCAAATACTTCCGCTCTTAGTACAAGTATTATATCCAAGTATTGCCCAATATAGTGAAAGTAAACCCATACCCCCAAGTTATTCCTTACTCCAACAACCAGAGGTGCACCTACATCCAAGGGCTCAAGCGGAATTCACTACTTTATTGACAAGATTGACAAAACAGGGAAATCAGTCATTCATTATTGAAACGCATAGCGACTATATGGTTGACCGTGCACGTATTGAAATCAGAAAAGGAAACATCAAACCTGAAGATGTGTCTCTGATTTACTTTGAACCGAAGGGAATTGTTGTAAAGGTACATAATATTGGATTTGATGAAATGGGAAACATGATTGACGTTCCGCCACATTATCGTGATTTTTTCCTTAAAGAGTCTAAACGGCTTATGGGTTTTGAGGATTAATGTATGTGCGCGATATTGGATGCAAATACGTTTCATAAATTCAAGGATCCTTCTGATCAAGATATGAAACCCGTTTGGAAATGGTTAGAGAGCAAAAATGGAAAAATAGTCTACACTAACACTAAGAAATTTGAGCAAGAGTGGTATAGAGGAGGAATGGATTCTATCAGAGATCAACTCATGCGTTCTGGTCAACTTAAATTGGTATCACAAGAAATACAAGAAAAAGCAGACGAACTGAAAGATGAAATAAGATCTAATGATGAACACATTATAGCATTGGCTATAATAGCTCAAGTAAAAATTCTAATTTCATATAGAGAAGGGGACAGTGATTTGTTCAATGATTTTAAGAATCGTAATTTGGTTCACGGTAAAGTATACACTAGAAAAGAGCATCAGCGTTTGCTAACTAAAGACACTTGTCCCTAACTGAAAATGTAAGTTCAAGAATCGGATTTAATGGAGAAGACATGACACAACAATGGCACACCGAACAAGTTTCTATTGATGTGACGATTGACCCGATTGAAGCATGCTATCAGAATGGATGGACAGACGGACTTCCCGTTGTTCCACCAACTCCAGAACGCGTTGAAAAGATGCTATGCGGAACCACACGTTCCCCTGATGAATTGATAGCAGCACTCCCACCGAAATGGGGCAAAGCAACAGTTGAGCGGATAGCAATAAACGCTGTCATGGCGGGTTGTCTACCGGAATATCTTCCTGTTGTTCTTGCAGCTGTTGAGGCAATGATAGATGAAAGGTTCAATTTACACGGTGTTCAAGTTACTACATCACATGTTTCTCCTATGGTGATAGTAAACGGTCCTATTCGGAAAGAGTTAGATATTAACGACGGTTTCAATCTATTCGGACAAGGTTGGCGTGCAAATGCTACTATTGGAAGAGCAGTCCGACTCATCTGTACAAACATTGGCGGGGCATTGCCTGCAGAATTAGACCGAGCTGCATTTGGACATGTTGGGAAGTATACGTGTTGCATCGCTGAAATTGAAGGTGAGGAAAACCCGTGGAAACCACTACATGTGGAGCGCGGCTATGAACCTGAAGTCAGCACAATAACCGTTTTTGCTGGAGCAGGTCCTAAAAGTATCAACGATCACGGTAGCAATACTGCAGAAGGTATTCTCACCACAATCTGTCAAAATATGGCAGCATCGGGTAATAGTAGGGATGAAACCTTATTGGTTATCGGTATTGAGCATGCCAAGACAATTTCAGGTGATGGGTTTAGCAAAGCAGGTATCCGTAAATACATCGCTGAAACAACCAATCAATATTCTGAAGAAGATTTGTTACTTATGGTGGCAGGTGGTCCAGCAGGAAGATGGAGCATGCTAGTTCAAGGTTGGGGCTCTCCCTCATCACGAGCAATTACAACTGAATTGAAAGATTGACATTTGTTGGATTTTATGGTTTTATCAAACGTTGCGGTGTGAAAACCCAATCCTTTAGGTTTGGGATGAAACACCGCCAAAAAACTTGACTTATGAAAAAAACATGGTATCCTATTAAACGAGTTCAGCGGCGGTTGTCGTTAGGCATCTGCCACACCCCTAACGATGGGATATGGAATCTTTACAGGATACGGGAATGTCATGTTAAAAACACATAAAATTGCATTGAATCCAAACAATAAGCAACGGACTTGGTTCGCCCAGCAATGTGGTTATGCACGGTTTGCCTATAATCACGCATTAGCAGATTTTAAAGCAGAGTTAGATAAAGATAACTTTCTATCTGCCACAGCATTAAACAAGCGATTTAATGTCGCTAAGAAAGAACATGCTTGGACAAAAGATATGGATCAAGTTGTCCCGAATAAAAACATATTTGGCAACTTATCCGCTGCGATTGCGAATTGGGTTGGCAAGCGTGCGAGATTTCCAAGATTTAAAAAGCGTGGCAAAAAGGATTCCTTCACGACAAACAATCAGTTTGTGGAAGTTAAAGGTCCAAATATCAAACTTCCTAAGATAGGTTGGGTCAAGATGTTTGAATCATTGCGTTTTGTCGGGAAGATTATGAAGGTGACAGTCTCAAGAATAGCACACCGATGGTTTGTCTCTATCACTGTCTACACAGAGGACACCGAAGTCGTTGATAACTCAACGCACCCTATGATTGGCATTGATGTGGGGATAAACACATTGGCAACCTGTTCAGATGGCATCAAATATAATAATCCGAGACCGCTCAAACGTTATGCGAAAAAACTCAAACGGGAACAACGTAAGTTTAGCAGAAAAGTGCCTAAGTCAAAAAACGGGTTCAAGCAAAAAGATAAGGTAGCCAGACTGCATTATCGTATCGCTTGTATCCGGGGTGACGCACACCACAAAGCAACTACGGATATAGTCAACCGGGCACGAGGTATCGGGACTGAGACGCTAAAGATTACCAACATGCTAAAGAATAAGAAACTTGCAAAAGCATTGTCAGATTCAGCATTAGGTGGGTTTCTCTCTAAACTCAAGACGAAAGCAGAAACACATGGAATACCTGTTACAGAAGCATCCCAATTCTTTGCATCGAGCAAAACATGTAGCAATTGTGGACACAAGAAAAAAGAGTTAGAACTATCAGAAAGGACATATCATTGCAGTCAATGCGATATTTCTATAGATAGAGATATCAACGCTGCAATCAACTTGAAACCAACTACGGTGGGGCACACCGAAAGCCACGCCTGTGGAGTCCAATTAAGACCTAATGCAGTTCAGAAAAAGGCACGAGAGACGGAAGCAGGAAAAGTCGTTTGGAAACAACAATTGTTACCAATATAAGAACTAAGAACCCCACTGCTTTAGCTGTGGGAGTATGTCAGAAACAATAGAGGAGGATAAGAATATGAACCTTAAGGGAATACAACTGACTGATGAACAGATGCGGGATTTCATCATCAATGGATATCTCAAGGTGAAAACAGACTTACCCGCAAGTTTTCATGAGCAAATTTTCCAACAGTTGGAAACAATGTTTGAAAAGACCGGTAATTGGGGTAACAATGTGCTGCCGTTGATCCCAGAGATACAACATGTTTTTGAGCATCCTGTTGTGCATGGTGCGATGCAAGGTGTGCTCGGAAAAAACTATATGATGCATCCACACCGTTATTGTCATTACAACCCATCAGGTAGTGGTGGACAAGGGTTTCATAAGGATACTTATGAAGGTGATGAACAGATACGCCGACACAGGTGCCGTTGGACAATGGCGTTTTATTATCCACAAGATGTGAGTGATGATATGGGACCGACTGCTGTGTTGCCCGGTTCTCACTATTACGAAACCCATGATAGTGCTCACGAACAACCAGATACCTCACTGTGTGGCGAAGCAGGCACGGTTACTATCGTTCATTATGATCTGTGGCATCGTGCCACACCTAATCTGAGTGAAAATAAGCGGTATATGTTAAAGTTTCTGTTCTCTCGTCTTGATGAACCTTCATCTCCGGATTGGGAAAGCGATACTGCGAATTGGCAGTCTGTTGCTGATGGCATAGATCCAGACCATCCAGAATTATGGGAATCTCAGTGGGATTGGAATTATGGTAGACAAAACGGAGCTGCTAATGGTGTTTCTGCAGATGAGATGGATACATTGCTGGAAACATTGCAAAATGAAGATGAGAAACAGAGACTGAATGCAGCATATCGTTTGGGAAGAATTGGTGCTTCTGCTGTGCCGACATTACACCAAGTATTTCATGATGCATCAGAATCAATCCGCAGTTATGTTGGTGTTGCATTAAGCCTGATTGGTGATGCTGCTGTTCCTACCCTAATTGATGCGTTGTCGAATTCAGAGGAATCCATTCGTACAAGTGCATCGTATACTTTAGCAGATATGGGTAAAACTGCATTGGAGGCAGTGCCAGCATTAACAAAAGCAGCTTCTGATGAATCCCCTTGGGTTCGTAGACATTCAATGGAGGGGTTAGGAATCATCGGTCAATATGTCAACGGTGACATGGATTTAGAACCGACAGTGCAAGTCTTAACAGATGGCTTAAATGACGAACTCTACTGGGTGCGTTATAACGCAGCGCGATCCTTAGCACAATTGGGATCAGTCTCTGAACCTGCTATTCCGACTTTGGTAGCACAATTGGAAGATGAAAACCGATATGTTCGGTTTAATGCAGCCTTAGCACTAAAAAAGATAGATACGCCTGAAGCCACAGAAGTATTGTTGAATCATCTGTTTTCTACGAGATGGTGTGCGTTAACATCTAATGAAACACCTTATTAGAGCGAGTCACATAAATCATTGTATGTCGGGGTCTCTGTGTTCATCATGTCAATTATTGGCGGAACACTGAGACCCCGACATACATTAGAAGGTACAACAACTTTCCATTGTATTGAACCAATTTGATTTCTTATCCATCATTCCAAACATGCCAAAACAACCCTATCCTTACCAGAATAATCCTTAATGAAGCGAAACGTCTTATATTCTGACTGATTCTCAAGTAGTGCCGTGACCGATTCTTTCTGGGTGTCCCCGATTTCAAAGATAAGTTTGCCATCTGTCTGGAGATAATCCGGTGCTTCAGCAATAAGAGTGCGAATGATTGACAATCCATCTTCACCTGCAAAGAGAGCGATATGGGGTTCATAGTCACGCACATCTGGACTCAAGGAATCGTGGTCATTGGACATTATGTATGGTGGGTTGGAAACAATCCAATTATATTGTGAGGTGTCAAATGGCTTAATTGGGTCAAATAGATCGCCGTGCAGAAGTGTAATTTGTTCATTACAGTCGTGTGTTTCCCTGTTTATTTCTGCAACTGCTAAAGCGTCTTTACATATATCGGTGGCGATTATCTCCCATTCAGGTTTGTTGACTGCAAGAGCAGTCGCTATTATGCCGCTCCCTGTTCCTATCTCAAGTATGCTCTGCGAGGTATCGGAATTCGATTTGAGTATTGTTTCAACAATGAATTCGGTTTCTGGTCGGGGAATAAGCACCCGTTCATCAACAAAGAAATCCAGGGACATGAATTCCTTGCGATTGGTGAGATAACAAATCGGTGTTCGTGCTATCCGCTTCTTTATCATCTCTCGGAACAAATCCAAATCTTTTTGAAAAACTGGCATATCAAAGTGTAAATATAGTTGTAGCCTGCTTTTCTCAAGTAGGTGTCCAAGTAATACCTCAGCGTCTAATCGTGGGTTTGGAATGTTATGCTTCTCAAAATAACTAGTTGTCCACTCAAGGAGTTCAAGCACATGCCATTTTTGGGTAGCCATAGAATCTTATATGATCTGAGAACTCCGTCCGCGTGATAGCAAATAAGGGAAGTGAATCTTGGAAGGACGATCAATGTATTTATCTATTTTGTATCCATTCAGAATGGATAGTGTTAATATGGACTATAACCTGCTCAATTCTCTTCGTGTTTTATAACGCATTTCATAAATCCGATATTTCCTGTTTCCCAGATTTTAACCTAATTAATATCAAACAAGATGTCTTGTAAATCGGGTTAGAAACCTCTCCTACGGATTTATGAGATAGTAAGTATATCGGGGTTTGAAACCCCTCTTATGATTCATGAGATAGACTGTAGTTTTTCTGCTTGATCGGCAGTGGTTAATTTTTCAATAAATGCGTCTATATCACCGTCCAAAACAGAATCCAATTGATGTGAACTGAATTGTATTCTGTGGTCAGTTACGCGCGATTGTGGGAAATTGTATGTTCGTATTTTTTCGCTTCTATCCCCGCTACCAACCATTGACCGTCGGGTTTCTGAGCGTTCTTTGTCAAGTTCAGCCTGTTTTCTTTCTTGCAAACGCGCACGAAGTATCTTCATTGCTTTTGACCGATTTTTGTGCTGAGATTTTTCATCTTGTTGAGTTACAACGATTCCTGTTGGAATGTGTGTGATACGTATGGCTGAATCGGTAGTGTTGACGCTCTGTCCACCAGGGCCTGAAGAACGATAAGTATCTATCCGTAATTCAGAAGCTTCATCAATTTTTACATCAATTTCTTCTGCTTCAGGTAGCACTGCGACAGTGACTGCAGATGTATGAATACGCCCACTCGTTTCTGTCGTCGGAATACGTTGGACACGGTGTATTCCACCTTCATATTTTAGCAGACTGTACGCGGATTTTCCCTCAATAGAAAAGATAACCTCTTTGAATCCTTTTAATCCCGTAGCATTTGCACTAAGCATATCAATCTTCCAACCTTTTCTCTCTGCGTATCGGGTGTACAATCGGAATATCTCAGATGCAAACAGACTGGCTTCCTCACCACCTGTGCCTGCCCGAATTTCAATAATTACATTTTTCTCGTCATTCGGGTCTTTTGGAATAAGCAGCATCTTAAGTGTATCAATAAGTTCTTCTTGCTGCTTCTCAAGATCCTCCAATTCCTCTTGTGCCAATGCTAACATATCAGCATCACTTTCATCTGCTAACATCGTCTGTGTTTCTTCAATAGCAGATTCCAATTGTTGATAGTCTTTATATCCGGAAACAATTGGAGAAAGTTCAGCGTGTGTCTTTGAGAGTTCCTGCAATCGTTGTGGATTGGATATTTGGTCTGGATCACTTAAAGCTCTTTCTACATCAATGAATTTATTCTGAATGTCTTTGAGTTTGTCAAACATATCAAATCTCTATAAGGTTCAAAAGGATTAGGATGTTATATGGTTAGAAGCGTTACGATTTTTCTTCAGTAAGTCCATATCTGCGTCTGAAACTCTCTACGCGTCCTGCTGTGTCAATGAACCTTGTTTGCTGACCTGTATAGAATGGGTGACATTTAGCACAAACGTCAACACGTATATCCGATTGGATGGTAACCGTTTGATATGTTGCACCACAAACGCAATTGATAGTACACTCAGTTGTTTCTGGATGTATTTCAGGTTTCATGATTTTTCTCCTTATTTTTATAAGTGAAATTTATAGTTAGTTATGCTGAGATACATTAGTACTCATAAGTTCTTTCTAGCAATAAAATATTATAGCCTAATTCTAAAGAAATGTCTTGAATAGATTAGAAAAAACACATACAAAATCAATTTATGGTGGATTTATGAATTATACAGACCGCACCTACCGTGTGACGAAAGTGCCTAATAATATCAAACTTCACCATATTTGTACTGTTTCTTATTTTGCGGTTCTTGCTGGTTTCGGTCGTGCTCTAACATTCTGTCCAACATCTGCTGTCATCATTTCAAGAAATTCTTCATTGGTTTCGGTCTTTCCAAACTGTTTAATTAATAGCTCCATAGATTCCGCCATGCTCATTTGACTTATTACCTTTCTTAAGACCCAGACTTTATTGAGGACATCTGGTTCTAACAAGAGTTCTTCTCGGCGTGTTTTGGATTTTTCAATGTTGATTGCAGGGAAAATCCGAAGTTCCAACAATGTGCGATCCATATGGATTTCCATGTTGGCTGTGCCTTTAAATTCTTCATAGATGTGTGTATCTGAGCGACTTTCAGTATCTACAAGAACTGAAGCGATAATAGTTAAACTACCACCTTCTTCAAATTTACGTGCGGCACCACAGAATTTGCGAGGTTCTACAATCGCCATTGCATCTAATCCACCTGAAAGCGTTCTGCCACTGTGGGGCGCAGTCATGTTATAAGCCCTTGCCAGACGGGTCATACTATCAAGGAGTATAACGACATCTTCACCACATTCCACCATTCGTTTAGCCTTATCAATTGCCATTTCTGCGACCTGTGTGTGTCGTTCTGGAGGTTCATCAAAGGTAGAACTGATGACTTCACCTTTAACTGTCCGAACGACATCAGTTACTTCCTCAGGTCTTTCGTCAATAAGCAAAAATATGATTGAAACTTCAGGGTGGTTTGATTCAATACCGCAAGCGATATTCTTGAGAAGAGTTGTTTTGCCACTAAAAGGTGGGGCGACAATTAAACCACGTTGTCCTTTTCCAATGGGGGCAATCAGGTCAAGGATTCGAGTTCCGAATTCAGAAGCTTTATGCTCTAACTTCAACTTTTCATACGGGAATATCGGGTCGAGATTGCCAAAAGGAATTCGTGACTTGACTAATTCGGGAGGTGAACCATTGACTTTCTCTATCTGTAACAAAGCAAAATAACGCTCAGTCTTGTTCTCCGATTTTTTAGGTGGACGGACTAATCCTTCTACGACATGACCCGTTTGCAGTCCGAACAGCCGAATTTGTGAAGAAGAAACGTAAATATCTTCATCACTCTGCAAATAATTTGAACGTGGTGATCGAAGAAAACCGTAATTTTGGTCACGGTCATCTAAGATTTGCAACACACCCTTTCCATAAAGAGGTATATTCTGTTCTGTGACCTGCTCAATAATCCGATTGATGAGTTCATCCTTACGCAAAGAATTCATATCATCAAGTCCGTAGGACTGCGCCATAGTCTTTAAGGTCGAAATCTCCATTTCTTGGAGCTTGCCAATTTCCAAGCTCTCCATAGTTACTTATACTCCTCGTGAATACCTGCTACCACTTAACAATTCAATATCCGTTGTTTGAACTATGTGGTAAATTGCTTTAATGGTATCAGGTAAATACTTACATATTTGACAGTACAGATGATAGTTCTGTAAGACTGCCTTTATTCTCGTAATGATACTCCTAACAACGATGCAGGAGTGTAAATTAGATTGAATTGTTAAGATATTTTGAACCGTATTAGACATTTTTGGGATAATTTCATCGTGTTTGGAGGGCAAACAAGCCTATGGAATCACAATTGAATTATTGTGTGGGAACTTGCCTGACAAAAACTTATTTGGGATTGCTTCTTTTGGGGTCCGTAATGAAAATAATGGAAGGAATTTGACATCCTTTTTGAGTTAGGACCGATTTATTGATGAGTCATTTGATCATATCATTTATTATTATACACAATTTACAATTAAATGTCAAGTGTTTTTTTGAAAAAAGTTAACAGTAGATAAATTATCGTTAATTAAACAGAGAATTCTCATTGGATGATAAATGTAAATTTGAGTTTAATTTAGGATTGGTACAGAATTGAACCGCACCAATCCTTAATCTGCAACGATTAAAATGGAGGACTACTCTGAACTACCTTTGAGTGGCTTTAGTCTTCGCATTATTTTTGCGTTGTATTTATCCTTTTCCAAATATCCTTCCCACAGAGTGATTGCTTCGTCATTGTATCCTTTAGAGACATAGTAATCTCCAAGTGCGATGACCGGTATGTCCGAGTTCGGGGCTTTCTCAATAGCCTCTTTGAACGCATCTATTGCTCCTTGTTCATCACCTTTGATAAGCAAGATTTCACCCTTTGCATAAGCAAGTAATGAATGGTCTGTGTAGTCAGCAGTGAGTGAATCAATCAACTTTTGACCATCTTCTTCTCTACCTTGTTTGAAGACAGCGATTGCAGCAAGTACTGTGCCATATCCGTATTGATGTGTAAGTAACTTTTTCTCTGCAGCGTTTTCAGACTTTTCCAGATGCCGTTTTGCGGTCCGGGCAGCTGCCTTATACTTTATATGTGCTTTACCGTACTCACCGTGTTTATAACAAACGTCACCAAGTGTCTTCATAGTTACAAAAGAATCTTTCTTATTTTCAACGAGATCTTGAAAAATAACAGCAGCCTTTCGGTCTTTCAAGCGGAAATGAAGCACCTCAGCTAGGCTCTGTAAAGCATCAGTATCATCTGGATTTTTAGCCACAGCGCGTTCAAATGCATCTCTCTCTTTTTCGTATTCACCCATTTTTTCATAAGTCTTTCCGATTAACCAGTATAATTCTGTATCTTTGTTCCGATTTATTCCGATGACAGAGTTAAATGTTTCCAAGGCTTTTTCGTAATCTTCATTTGTATACTGAGTCTGTCCGGTGCTAATTATTTTATCAATAACTTTTGGGTCTCGGGCTGCAGCTTTTTTAAGCACATTTGCTGCCTTTTGGTGCATGCCGAGTTTACGATAACAAATTGAGAGTCGAATGTAATTGATCGGATCAACTTTAACTCTATCAGCTTCCGCACGTGCAAGAGCATCAAAAAGCAAAGCACCTGCATCCCGGTATTCTTCGTCTCCGTAAAAGAATCCTGCGATCATCAACTCAGCGTCAAAATAAGTGCCTTCATCATCACCTGCAATTGGAGTTCCACCACCGAAACTTCTCATTACCTCTTCAGCACTAATTCCAAATCCAGAATCCTCAATTTCCACGTTGGATTGCATAGCACGACTTTTTACAGCATCTTCTGGAAGGTCACGCTCCCTACGTGCTTCTTGCTTTGCCATAGCACGTCCAATTTGCGTATCTTCAGGACTTTCTGGTTCAGGAATTGGGGCGTTGAGTTGATTCAGTTCCTCTTTTGCCTTTTCAATCTCTGATTGCGCTGAATCCAGTTTCCCGTATTTTTTCACCATATATTGGTAAGTACGTTTTGCCTCTTCATCATCTTTAATGAGTGTTCGTTGAATTCTTGCTTTGTTTGCAAGAGCTACTGCGGCGCGTTCACTTTGCGGATTTCGATTGGCAAAATTATCAAATACTTCCACAGCTTGTTCATATTTCTTTCCTTCTTCATAACTTTTTGCTAACATTAGCTGCGCCTTATGACTCAACTCAAGATGTGGATACTTATTGATAATTGTATCAAAATGAGATTGTGCTGAATCATAATTTTGTTGATGTTGGTAATAATACATCCCCAAATTGTAGTGTGCTTCGGCTGCTTCGTCACTTTCAGGAGCATCAGCGATGACGGATTCATAAGACTTGATGCCTTCATCGGGACGATTCATCTTTTTTATGTTAATTTCTCCAATTGCAATTTGTGCCTTCCGTGCTTCAATAGTGCCTGGTTGCGTATCAACTACACTTTGATATGCCTTTAATGCACCACGATAGTCTTTGGCTTCAACCAAATTATCTCCGCTGCTAAGTGCATTTCTAGATAGACAACCAACTTGTGTGATAGATAAAAGCAATAGAGCAGTAAGCAGACAGTAGTTGACATATTTCATTGTTTTTCTCCTTACTATGTGTACCATGCAAGCATTTATATTAGTAACTCTTTATTATATATATATATATACGTTCTTAAATCTAACGTGAGTTCGGTATAAGCAGTTTTGGTATTCGGTGCAGTTAGGCAAACGTACCATTAGCGTAAATTTAGAAATTAAGGGGAATTCTATAATATCGTGGTTAGAAACCAAGCAAATACCATACGCCTATTTGGTGTTGATTCACTCAAACAAGGACATATCTCTAAATTGGCGTTTCTGATGTGTTTAATACATCTGTTTTGAGGCACATAAGTCAATTAGGTCTAATACCTCTTGTTGACTATAACCTTCTCTTTCAATTAGTTGTTCGCAATCCACACTGTTTTTTTCATCTGGACCTTTTCCAGCTTCAAGTATTGAGTTTGTCAACCAACTTGTTCGTATTCCATTGATTCCTGAAGTATAGTTGGCATCATATTCACCCTTTACAAGTCCGACAAGTTGATCAACCTTACTGTTTGGATAACCTTCGGGACGCGGATATGAAAGGTCCTCTGTATCTCCACCTTTTGGGGTAAAACGGATTCCGTTTTTGATTTCTATAGTACCTTGGTCACCTTCAAGAATAACCCATTCTTCAAAACCTACACGTGTGTTACCCATAATAGTGACTGTGCCTTCTGCATCGTTATCAAGGGTTACATCTGAATATGAATTAATCTCAACGAATTTTGGCACTAGATTACCTTCATTATCTTGAAATTTCATGTCGGTAGTACCATAAACTTTAGACGGTAATCTATCTGTCATCCAAAGGAATATATCCTGTAGATGACTTCCTGAGTCATTCGGTTGTCCACCACCAGAGAAGCGAGGATCACCACGCCATCCACCAGCACCCCATCGTTGTGCCATATAGACTTCAAATTTCTGAAGTTCGCCTATGCGTCCATCTGCAATTGCAAGTCTTCCCGTTATGTAGGTATTATCATAATGTCGTTGATAGCCACCGACAAGATGTAGACCGCTACCAAGCGCGATTTTTGTTATGGAAATTGCATCTCCAACGATGTTTGCCATCGGTTTTTCAACGATGACATGACAACCCGCACGTAACGCATATTTGACATGAATATCGTGCAAGGAATGTGGTGAGAAGACTCCAACAATATCTAAATCTTCATGGTTGAGCATCTCAACATATTCATGTTCACCGAGATAACGTTTTAGACTTTTTGGTTTGTAATCTTCAACCCGTTGCTGCAGTGCGTTTTCTAAAGCGTCTAAACTTCCTTCATGTGCATCTGCAGCAGCGACGACTTGGCAATCGGGGCGTGTTGCAAATCCCATTGTGTTTCCTCGTCCTGCACCACCAGGTCCGATTACACCGACTCTCAAAATATCGTTCTTACTTGGCATTCTATTTATATCTCCGAGATATGTCAAATTATTTACAGTCGTTGGTTTAATTTGTGTACTCGTATACAGGAAATGTCACAGTTTGAATAGGTTGCTACCCTTTCCACATTGCTACACCTGTCCCCGCAGGGCTGCCAATATTTACAGTTAGTCTTGAATATGTTATTCTTCAAGCATCAATTGGAAGGCATCAAGGTTTTGGACTTGTGGCGCAGCGAAAAGCAACTGTTCAAGTCGTTCTAAATCAGTAATCTGATGTAGTTTCGGTATTAGGTCATTGACTTCCTCTACTGTAAATCTGTTATTTAGGAATTTCAAGATGTTTCTAATGGTAGATTCTCTGGCGCCTTGTTCAAGACCTTGTTCTCTGCCTTGTTCAAGACCTTGTTCTCTGCCTTGTTCAAGACCTTGTTCTCTGCCGAGTGCGACGAATTCGTCGCGTAGGAGTTGATAGTATTTTGATTCTCGCATACGTTCCTCCCGTATCATTCGTTTGAATAGTAACGGCTCATGGATAATGCCACCAAACAATGATAGAGCGCAGAACAGGTCCCCTTGTGTTTGTTCATCAAAAGGGGTGGCTGCTACTGCGTTGATACATTCTTGCATCCACTGTTCAATGGAAACTCCCGAAGGACGTTTCATCAGCGGTGCAAAGGGTATCAAACCTGGTGACTGCATCTCCAATATCGATTGTCCATCAATGTCAATCAGTCGTATTACCTTATAACGTAAAGTGTACTCATATCCGTGTGAATTATAATGTTGACATACTCACCGAGCTAAAGCATCGGTGATTCTTCTATCGCCAGAGACAACCTGCCGTAGCAGGTATTACGTCTCCTCCTGAAAAGGTTGATGCCCCAACCTTATGAATGTTTATAGCCGCGTTTATATCGCGGTCATGAGAGATTTTGCAGTTATGACAATCCCACTTGCGAATACTCAGATCAAAGAACATTTGGATTTGCCCACAGGCGTGACAGACTTTGCTTGTAGGTGTCCATCTGTTAATTGTTTCAACGCGTTTGCATCTTTTCTGTGCTTGCCACTTGATTTTCTGCATGAAGTCGCCAAAGGCATAGTCAGAAACTTTACGTCCCCAAAGCCGTTTCATGCCTTCAAGATTCAGGTCTTCAAAGAAACAGACATCAAACTTTCGGACAAGTTCAAGAGCGAGTTTCCAGTGATGGTCTTCGCGTTGTTGATTGATTTTTCTATGCACGCGTGCCAAGTATTTCCTTGCACGTTGGCGATTATTACTGCCTTTTTGCTTCCGAGGCAACGCGAGGCTCGCACGTTTTATCAGTTTAGAAGCAGACTTATAGAATTCAGGAGATTGATATTTCGTGCCATCGGAACAGGTGAGAAAATCCTTGAGTCCAAAGTCAAACCCTGCTGTCTTACCAGTCTTAGGTGCAGGCTCAAGTCCTTCAGCGTCTGTTGTGATAGTGATATGCCAATCGCCTACTGCGTCTTTCTTAACGGTAACCTGTTTGATATTACCTTCAATCGGTCGACTATACCAGAAGCGATACCATCTTCTATTGATACGGATTTTCGCAACGGGACATCCGCCTGTTTTGTCAATCGGTTCTATTTTGACTTGACTTCCATCAAAGGTCATAGATTTGTATTTATACCGGCTTCTAAATTTAGGCGGACGCTTCGCCCTACCTTCAAAGAAGTTTTTCCACCCTCTGTCAACGCGTTGGATACATTCTTGCAAACACCAAGAATATGGGATCGTCCAGTGTTGATATTTAGAAAGTCGTTTCAGTTTTGTCAAATGCTTAATCATCCGAAATGCACTCGGTCGCTTGTAACCTTCACATTGTCCATATATCCTGTAGTGCCGTTGCCACAACGCAACAAAATGGTTGTGGACATGGGCAATGATATGCAGGTCTTTCTGAATATGTCTATTGCGAGGATGCTTTTGAAGTTTGTATTTAAATGTTCTCATTTGTTTTTCTGGTCTTCAATATATTGTTTTAGGACATCCAAAGTAACTCCACCTGTAGAAGCAACAAACTTTGAACGGGTCCATAGACACGGCATGCGAGTTAATATTGGATATTCTTCTCTGAGCGTTTTACCAGTGAACCCTTTTATACGACCAATTACCGTAGATACAGATTGGGTGGGGTCTATACTTACCAAGACGTGCACATGGTCAGGCATAGTGTCTATCGCACGAATGATATACTTGAAATCTGATTGTTTGTCAAATATTAATTCTTTTAACCTTTCCTGCATTTCAGCTGACAAACATTTTCTTCTGTATTTTGTGCAAAAAACGATATGGTATTCACAAGCGTATATACACCCACGTGTCTTCTGATATTCTAACTTTGGAGTTTTTAATTCAATTGACATATCACATTACCTGTTGGACATTTAGTTTATGTGATATATTATACAATAGTTACACTAATATGACAAGTTAAAATGCTAATATAGCATCAAGTCAATAGTGCCGTCTACATCACCGAGCTAAAACTTCGGTGTCTTGACGGCAAAAATAGGATAAAAACCCGTATCATTTCTACCTGCATTCGGATGAAAATAGATGACGTTGGAATAAACAGGTATCTGGTGTTCTTTGATAAGGTACCCGTGATTTGCGGCGTTACGTGCCCACATCGGTGTAAATGTGCTATCGCGAAGTTGTAATTCAATATGTAAAATCGCTTCAACTTCGTTGATACGAATCCGTTTTGTACTATCGGTTAGTTGTTCTACAATAAGTTGTTGTTCCGTGTCAATGTTTTCAATTACTTCAACGTCATTATTCGTGCCGATTACAAACCTTGAGATGTCGGTGGCAAAATCTGTTAAAATTGATTTTGCCATATTATCGTAGTCTTTTGCCATATCGGAAATTATATAACATCGGGTCGGAAGATGTCAACCTTAAAGCCAGCGTGTGTAGGGTTATTTATAGCAAAGCATAGAATTATTTCTACACTTGCTATCAACGGTAGGTGAGGTCTCTTAACCTCGTCTAAGCAATGTGTAACTTAATTCAATAATTTACCATAAAAGTTTACACTACAACAAATTGCTTATACCGTGATCACATCAACATAAGAAAACACATTATGAAATATAGAAATTGTAGAGCCGTATACTTATCCACCAAATACGCGGAATAATTTCTTAATCGGATCATAGAACTGATCAACAACACGTTCTTTCAATGGAATAATTGCATTGTCAGTAATCGTAATATGTTCAGGACAAACGTTCGTACAGCACTTCGTAATGTTACAATACCCTATACCATCCGAATCTTTCAATTCTTCCAAGCGATTTTCTGTATCAATCGGGTGCATCTCCAATGAAGCTGCATAAACGAACAATCTCGGTCCGATGAATTCGTCGTGTAGATGGTGTTCACGCAGGACGTGACAAACATCTTGGCAGAGAAAACATTCAATACACTTTCGGAATTCTTGGACATGATCAATATCCTCTTGTTCCATTCGCCATGTGCCATCCTCTGCATCAGGGGGACGCGGTGTAAACGGTTTCATCTTCTCTTTAACTTTATAGTTCCACGACACATCTGTAACAAGGTCTTTAATAAGTGGAAAAGCACGCATAGGTTCAACGGTGACAGGTTGGTCAAGAGGAATATCGTTCAGACGCGTCATACACATCAACTTCGGATTGCCGTTTACCTCTGCAGAACAAGAACCGCATTTGCCTGCCTTGCAGTTCCATCTGACAGCCAGATCATTCGCTTGTTCGGCTTGTATGCGGTGAACTGCATCTAAAACCACCATCCCTTCAGAGACTTCGGTTTCGTAATCAACGAAATCTGCTTCGTTGGCATCTCCACGCCAGATTCTAAAAGTCGCTTTATCCATTGTGTTTCCTTCCTGTCTCGCTTATTCCATTTCCTCTATTATCTGCTGATATTCTTCAGTTAATTCAGCAACAGGTTCACGTCGAATTGCCATTGTATTATCTTCAGTTTTATGGACAATCGTGTTATACTTTTCTGCACCTTGTTCCTCTTTTTCAGGGAAATCATCACGAGAATGTGCTCCGATACTTGCCCTACGTTCAAGTGCCGCAAGTGCAATCGCCTCAGAAACCGTGATTAGACAGTCAAGGTCAAGAGCTGTATGCCACCCCGAGTTGTATTCGCGATTACCGATAGTATACACATTCTCTGCTTTTTCTCGCAAGGTCTGCACCTCTTCCAATGCTTGTGTCAGACTTTCTTGACTTCGGGCAATCCCAACCAGTTCCTGCATCTTATCCTGAAGTTCCTCTTGAATCTGATATGGGTTCTCACCACCCTCCGGGTTATCAAAGGGTTTGAGAACATGTTGAGCAATTTCTTCAACTGAACTATCCTCAAGCGGTACAGCTCCGTTTTCTTCTGCAAACTGCGCTGCATATTCACCCGCACGTTTACCAAAGACGAGAAGATCGGACAATGAATTGCCACCGAGACGGTTTGCCCCATGTAGACCTGCTGCACATTCACCTGCTGCGAACAGACCGGGAACACATGTCATCTGTGTATCGGCATCAACACGAATGCCACCCATAATATAGTGAGTTGTAGGTCCGACTTCCATCGGTTCTTCCGTGATGTCAATATCGGCAAGTTCCTTGAACTGATGATACATGCTTGGGAGTTTTCTACGTATATGCTCTTGTGCGTTCGGTATTTTCTCCTTTATCCATGCGATGTCTAAGAATACCCCACCGTGTGGGCTGCCTCTGCCTTCATGAACTTCGCGCACGATGCAACGGGCTATATGATCGCGTGTTAACAGTTCTGGAGGTCTGCGTGCATCTCTGTCACCTTGTGTATAACGCCATCCTTCTTCAGGGTTGTCTGCCGTTTGGTTCACATATAGGTCAGGAATATCGTCAAACATGAAGCGGTTTCCCTCACTGTTTGTGAGAATTCCACCTTCACCTCTCACACCTTCAGTGACTAATATACCACGCACACTTGGGGGCCAGACCATACCTGTTGGATGAAATTGGACAAATTCCATATCAATCAGTTCCGCACCCGCATGATATGCAAGCGAATGTCCATCACCTGTATATTCCCAACTATTGCTTGTGATTTTATATGCTTTTCCGACTCCACCTGTTGCCAATACAACCGATTTGGCAGAAAAGATTTTGAAACGACCTTTCTCACGTTCATAACCGAAAGCACCTGAGACCCTATCACCAGTTTTGAGAAGTGTAGTGATGGTATTCTCCATGTGAACTTCAATGCCTTGGTGAATACCGTGGTCTTGCAGTGCGCGAATCATCTCCAAGCCAGTTCGGTCTCCCACATGTGCGAGTCGTGGATATTGATGTCCTCCGAAGTTTCGTTGTAGGATACTCCCCTCCTGTGTACGATCAAAGAGGGCACCCCACGCTTCAAGCTCACGGACTCGGTCAGGAGATTCCTTCGCGTGCAACTCTGCCATCCGAGCGTTAGAGAGATACTGTCCACCACGCATAGTGTCAGCAAAATGGGCTCGCCAACTGTCTCTTTCATCAACATTTGCTAATGCAGCGGCAACACCACCTTCTGCCATCACAGTATGTGCTTTTCCAAGCAGTGATTTACAGACCAATCCAACCTTCAGGTCTCCAGTGGATGCCTCAATAGCAGCACGTAATCCTGCTCCGCCAGCCCCGATTATTAGAACATCGTAATCAATAGTTTCGTATGATGCCAACCTAATATTTCCTCTCTATAGACATAACTTAAAACGTAATCCAATCTTTAAAATCATATACAGAAGCCATAAAAACATATAAATCAGAAAAACCGACCCAACATAAACTCATCCATGCCCACAGCATGTGTTTTTTGTTCAGACAACTGATACAATTATACATATTTCTGCGAATAGGTGCTTTAGATAACAAATCAACAACGCCACCCACAAGATGCCGTAAAGAGTGGCAGCCGAGGGTATATCCACCTAAGAACACTACGTTTCCCGCTAATATGATAGTGCCTAATCCAATACCAAATTTGTTTCCATCTTCAAACCAGAGTGCCTTCCATACATCGTAAGACAGGATGCCTAAAAATATGATTGCAATATACATAAAATATCTATGAATGTTCTGTATTATCAATGGAAATGAATGTTCTCCGCGATAACCTTTGCGTGGTTCTGAAACTGAGCATGATGGTGGATCTGCCCAAAATGCTTTGTAATATGCCCCGCGATAGTAGTAGCACGTAAACCGGAATCCGAGTGGTGCCCACAAAATGAGAACAGCAGGCGTAACAAAAGCAGGCATCCATTCTGGCATCACGCCAAACCAACTATGCGAACCATCAGGACTAAAAAGCAGCGGCGAATAAAAAGGCGACAAGTAGGCTTCATGAAGGTAATGTTGCCCCCAAAAAACCCGAAATGTTGCGTAAACTATGAAAACTCCTAACCCTATGAATACTGCTAATGGTTGTACCCACCAAGTATCTTTTCGTTGGGTTTGGAATGGTCGATTATCAATTAATGTTAACTCTGGGTGTGCCATTTACAATAATTCCTTTATGATGTATAGGATACAATAATTTAAGAATAAATGCAAGTTGTTTATTTAAGGCGTATTGCCTCACGAACGAGACCGATGAGTTCATTTTGCTGAGACGTGCGTTGATGTGGAAAAGGAAAAGTCCCTTCAAGTGTTTTCTCTACTGCTTCCAAAGTTCCCTCCAGTGCCCAGTAGCTGCCGCGAAGGATTTCTGCAAATTCTGCTACAGAGACAGCAAGTTGATATGAAACCGATGTTTCTTCAAATGTGCTTTTAAGTTCACTCACAAATATTTCCCGATTGACTTCCGTAACAATTGTGGTGTCTGGGTCTTCATGTCGGATGGAGACAGTCGCAAGTTTTCCTGTGACACCATCACTTAGCAGTTTAATCTCATACAAAGCAGTGACACTGTGTCCTGAACCGATTTCTCCAGCGTCAACATCGTCATCTCTGAAGTCCTCATCATCAAGCCGTCTATTCTCATAACCGATCAGTCTAAAACGACTTACTGTTTCAGGATTGAATTCAACTTGAACTTTAGCATCTTTTGCAATAACTTGCAGTGTGCCGGTCAAATTTTCTACAAAGATTCGTCTTGCCTCATCAAGCGTATCCACATAGGCATAACTTCCGTTTCCATTATTTGCCAGTTGCTCCATAAGAATGTCGTTGTAATTGCCCATACCGAACCCAACGGTAGTTAAATAGATACCATGTTCAACATAGTTTTCTATTTCAGTCAGGATACCTTCTGCTCCTGTTATTCCGATATTTGCTACACCATCTGAACAAAGGATCACACGATTGATATAGTCAGGACTGAAATTCTGAAAAGCAAGTTCGTATCCCAATCGTAATCCAGCCACAGCATTTGTTGCCCCTTCAGGTCTAAGCGAATCGATTGCCGCTAAGATATGCTCACGATTTACATTTCGTGTATGTGGCAGCAAAACTCTGGCGTTAGTGCCATAAATTACTATGCCTATCTCGTCACCATCACGGAGTTCGTCAACAAGAAGCCTCAGAGCCTTTTTCACCAATTCCAGTCGGGTCTTCAAAGACATTGAACCAGAGACATCAATCACAAACGTAAGTTTCGCATCTTTGCGGTCTGCGTCGGGAACAACATAACCTTGTATGCCAATACGTAGCAATTGTAACCGTTTTCCCTCTCCAAATTTGGAAGGTGCCCCTTCAAGATGGATAGCAAACGTATCATCAGTGGGTGGTGTATATTCATAATCAAACGCGTTGACAAATTCCTCTACACGTACAGCTTCGGGTGGTGGCAAATATCCATCTCTGAGATAACGGCGTGTAACAGCATAAGAAGCGGTATCTACATCCATGCCAAACGTTGAAAAGACATCATCCTCTGTATCAATAAATGGATTTGTTCCATGTGCTTGAAAGAATACATCTTGATAAGGAGCACTGTTGGGAGGATTTAATATAGATGAGTCTGGAACAGTAGGAGGAGGGCGGACCCCGACTGGAGGCACAGGTGTTGTTGCTTCTACTGCGTCAGCAACAACATCAAGATCTGCATCTACGGGTAAAGTAGATCGAGCATCAGTAGGCTCAACAACCGGAACTACTTTGCCGAAGTATTGTGCAACAAACACAAGGTCTAAAATATTGACGTTTCCGTCTCTATTTACATCAGTACGCGTGTTGACTATTGGAGTTAATCCGATACTTTGTCCCACCAGCGTCAAATCAAGGATATCTACAGTTCCATCTTCATTCACATCTGCAAGTGATGTTCTTTCAACAACCATGCCATCAACGACCATCACATCCAAGGACATCGCTGCATTATTGTAGAGTGATAAATTCCTAAATATAATTGCAGATGTCTTTTCTGCAATTATCTCAAACTGTATGGTTGCAAGCGTTCCATTTTCCGATGTGGCAATACCTGTTGAAGAAGTTGCAGCGATGGAAACACCAGCCGCAGTATTTATTACTGAAGCTGCAAATGTCCCTGTAGGAAGGTAATCGCCATTTGTGCTTTCCATATAGCGAAGGGCAGTCGGGTCAAAGCCAATGATCATACTATAGCCTGCAATGTCTTTGCCACCTGTTATCTGTATGTTGAGCTGTATCTGTTCTCCGACTGTTGGAGATGGAATTTGCGTAGGTGAGACAGAGACAATCACAGCACCATAACCCATCACTGTAAAACTCAGTCCTATAAGAACAACGAAACTGAGGAAAAGATGGTTTTTCATGGATAATTTCTTCATGATTTCTCCTGAGTGTTTTATGTTGGTATTTCTTTTTTCTTTAGGCAGATAGGAAAAGGCAGAGGAATCTCTACAACTTCAACGTATGTATCAAAGGTTCCCAACCAAGTAGCCGTTTTGCTTTTGAAAGATTGATTTCCTTCTGCTCATAGTCCCCTGCAATGAAGAATGCATTGAAACCTTCATGTTCAACAGAGATAGCAGCAAGATAAGCACGCGCCAAGTCCTCCTCATCAGTCCACCAAATATGTACCGATTCGTCTTTGGACTGTGTGCGCCGTTCTAACCACTGTTCTCGTGTAGATGGACCCGTAATTCGCAAAGCAATGAGTGACATATCGTGTTCACGCGCAAAGTATTCACAGACCTGTTCACCGAAACTCTTGGTCAATCCGTAAACGCCAGGATTATCCCTCGGAACAATATCTTCATAGGGATAACTATTTCGCGTGCGTTCATGCACGGTGAAAGTGCTGGTGTAGACACCGTGCTTAATTCCTGCTTCTTTTGCAGCATGAAGAAGAATATGAAGTCCCTTTGCATTCACATCATAGTTTGCAACAATATCTGGAAAATCTGCGACAGATGACCGATCACTTGTAGGACGCAACATCACCATGTAGACAAACGTGTCCATTCCTTTCAACGCTTCTTGGACAATGTCCACATCCGTTACAGACCCCTGTATATACTCAATGGACTCGTCTTTAGGTGGAGACAAATCAAGTACGCGGAAATTGTGTTGTTCCTTCATATATGGGAGTGTCATGGTTCCAACATGACCAGAACCCCCTACAAGTAGCACGTTCATTGTGTTTCCTCAAATTATGTTAATATTTGCTGGCTTATCTGATTGTTTTATAGTAAAACCATAATTATTTATACACTACGGTAGGTTCGGTTTCCTAACCGAACCGGTGTTTGTTCAGTCACATAGATACGGTTAGGAAACCGCATCTACCGGAGAGTGTGCACATATCTTTATTTTCCACTATAAATATAGTAAATTGAAATAATTGCTGAGATGAAGTTGTTTAAGGTAAATTAGAAAAGTCCCACAGCAATATCGTGCCATCTGTGCGACCACTTGCAAGTATTTTTCCATCAGAACTGAACGCTAAACTTGAGACACCGCCTGTATGTCCTTTGAGAGATTTGAGGTGTTCACCAGTGTGAGCATCCCAAACACGGATTTCACCACTCCATGTCCCACTTGTGAAATGTCCATCCCAATCATACCAGTCTCCACTAACAACAAGATTTCCATCTGGACTGAATGCCACGCTTGAGACTACATCTTTATGTCCTGTGAGGGTTTTGATGAGTTCACCTGTGTGTGCATTCCACAACCGGACTTCCTCTCCCGCACTCGCCTTACCTTCATAACCCATCCACTGTCCACTGCCGCTGGCGATTGTGTCTCCGTCCGGACTGAAAACCACACTATTGACGACAGACGTATGTCCCGTAAGAGTTTTGATGAATTTACCTGTGTTGGCATTCCATAGGCGAATTTCCTGCCCCAAACACGTACCCGCATCCTCTCTGTCCCCCAAATATACCAATCTACCACTACCACTGGCGACAGTGTTTCCATCTGGACTAAAAGCGATTGTGTTGACGTTTTCTATGTGCCCTTTCAGGGTTTTGAGAAGTTCACCTGTGTTGGCGTTCCATAAGCGGATAGTCCTATCGTTCCCTGCACTGGCGATTGTTTCATTGTCCGAGCTGAAAACGACACTATTCACCGAATCCGTATGTCCCATTAGTGTTTTGATGTGTTCACGTGTTTTGACATTCCATAGGCGGATGGTTCTGTCGTTACTCGCACTGACGATTGTCTCACCATCCTGACTAAAAACTACACAGTTGACAGACTCATTATGTCCTATTAGTGTTTTTAGGAGTTGATTAGTGTGGGAATCCCATAGATGGATGTTGTCTCCACCACAACTAACAATCGTGTTTCCATCTGGACTGAAAACCACACTTCCGATTGAACCTATATCTTTTCCTCTGAATTTTTCTTCTAAACCTACATTTTTCATAAGACTTTTGAGGAATTGGAAAGTATGCGCATTCCGTATAGTTATACCCGTTTCACTTACAATCGCGCAGGTCTTTCCATCTGGACTGAAAGTTGCACTGACTGCAGGAATTGGAAAGTCTTCAATGTATTCACCGGTGTTGACATCCCATAAGCAGACACCGTCCACGCCTGCACTTATGAGTGTTTTTCCGTTTGGACTGAAAGCCACGCTGTTGACAGACTTCGTATGTCCTACAAGGTATTTGATGAAATTACCAGTGTTGGCATTCCATAGACGGATGGTTCCATTGCCACTGCCGCTGGCGATAATGTCTCCATCCGGGTTGAAGACTACACTGTTGACAATGCGATCATCAAAAACTATCCGTTTTTTGAGAGTCTTGAGGAGTTCGCCAGTCTGAACATCCCACAAGCGGATGTTGCTATCCCATTCATCTCCACTACTTGCGAGTGTTTTTCCATCCGGACTGAAACATACGCTCAAAGTATCATAGGGTCCTCCAAATGATTTGAGATGTTCTCCTGTCTTGAAATCCAGTAATGTGATTCCTTCACCTAAACCTTCAACATGTCCACCGCCATTGGCGATAGTCTTTCCATCTGGACTAAATGCGACACTCAATACCCAATCTGCAGAATTGATGGTTTGAATGTGCTCGCCTGTGTGTAAATTCCACACCCAGACGGTTCCGTTTGTATTCCCACTGATGAGCGTATTTCCGTCTGGACTGAATGCAACACTACTGACAGGTCCTGTATTTCCTGTAAGGAGGGCAACTTCGTGATCGATTGCCATATCATAAATCCAAATACCAACACTTCCCGCTGCAGCTAAATGCTTGCCATTCGGGGAATATGCTATCTCGTTGATTATCCCTTTCCCGAGACGTGCAATTGCTCCCTCTGGCAAATTCATACGTGTGGTGTCCACTGCGAATGTATTGAGTGGCAAGAACATTAAGTGAATAATGAACGCTATGAATAAAAGGATGGTGATTTTCTTCATGTGAGAAGTCTCATAAACTAACGTGAGTTCGAATATAAGAGATTAGTTCATCAGGGGAATTCAATTGAACAAAAGCAGTTCCAACGTAACCCAAACACCTGCTTTGCTCCAGCGGAGCAATATGTTTATAGTATTCATCCGAACCAGTGTTTCCGCTCCAGCGGAGCGGTATGTGAGATTATCACACATAGCACTCCGCTGGAGTGCTAGAAAATGCCCGTCATCAAATCTGTGATAAATGTGATATATTGTATCGGTTTTTCTAACCTTTATATCGAACTCACGTTAAACTACACTAATTCTATCTTAACCCTTATAGGCATAAGCACGGTGTTGAATCCGTAAATCAAAATTATCATCCGGATCCCACGTCAACATATCGGACGGCACTTCGTAAGCGAACTGTTCGGTGTCCGAGGAATATGGATTAGTACTACGTTCATGCAATGCACGTTGATACATTTTGCAACGTTGTGTCAAGAATTCAGTCTGCCACCACTTGTAATGAGTGTTCCATCTCGGTGTTCTCTGGTCAAAATAAATGACTCTGCGAAGTGTGTCACTCTCATTGATTTTACTGCCATGCAAGACTTTCGTATGATGCAGCAGAATATCACCCGGTTCCACTTCAGCAGGTACAGCATCGGGACGATCAAAGTTCTCCAATCCCTTGTCAATTTCTTCTTGTGCTTCTTCAATTCCCCACAGATGACTTTTCGGTATCACCCATACACACCCGTTATCCACTGTGGAATGATCAATGTATATATCAACATTGAAGATCGGATGATTTTCTCGTATAGCATTGCCATCACGGTGCCATCTGACAGAAGAACCGTGCTTTGGTAACTTGAAGACAAGCGATTCGTAACACGGAATAAAATCGGGACCGATAATACGGTGCAGTAAGTCTCCGATGAAAGGATGACCAAGTAATCGGAGAGAAAACTCGTTCGGATGTGAATGTAGATAGGTAAGATAGTAAGGAATACCTTCGGGACCCCGCATGCACCATTCGTCTGCAGGACCACCTTCTAAAATCTCATCAATCAGTCGTTGGCTTTCACCTTGTATAACAGAAAGTTCATCTGGTTGGATAACCTGTTTAAGAATGAGGTATCCATTATCGTTGAAGAATTGTATTTCGTCATCAGTAATTTTTTGCATAGAATTAATTGCCTTATCAATTGCATGTGCAGCAAAAATGCTGCTCACACTTATATTATTTTCTAAACTTTATTTTTGCCCAAGTAGTCGTTAATTTGTCCTGTGCCTCCACAGCAAGTGCTTCATCCATGTGTTGCTTTACTTCCGCTTCAGTGAGTGCAACACTCCACATCTTCACTTCATCAACCGTTCCATTAAAGAAGTTGCTATTTCCACTATTCGCAGCTATGGACATACCGTTAACAGAGAAATCCATTCGGGCAGCACCTCCAGAATCACCTTCCACGTCCTTTTTACCATCAAGATACAGTGTAGCTTTGTTCTGATCCTGCGTTACCACAAGGTAATACCATTGTGGTTCAAAAGCATTGTAAGAGGATAATATTTCAAATTCAGCAGCCTTTGTACCAAGGTAGCATCCGAATATCACTGCATTACGGTTGAACGTAAGATGTGGCCGTCCACCACCGTTCCCTCGATACATCAAATCTATTCTGCCACCACCTGCTATTCTTTCCGTTGGTTTGAACCACATCTCAATTGTCATATCATCAGGTTCACCTAAGTTAAATGCTGGCACGGTAACCGCACCGTTATTGAATTTTAGGGCTTGTCCAACTATTCCTTCCACCCATTCACCATTCTTGATAGTGCCTTCAAGCTTATTTTCTGACACGTCTTCTGTGGTGTCTCCATTTCCTTCATCAAAAGAAAAATGAAATATTATATCCTCAGCAGGATTTGCAGCATTCCCAGTTGAATAGCAAAATATAAGTGTTATTATTGTGAATAAACAAATTACATTTTTCATTGTATTTTCCTCTAATATGTTAATTTGAGTAACATTATTTTACATAATACAGTGTTTTATGTCAACTTCAGAGCAGTAAATGGGTGTGTAAAGTTTTTGTCACTAACTTCTCACCATGAATTGTAGGGGCGGGTCTCTGTGCCCGCCCGTTGCCTTACAGGACAAGGAATGGCGGGGTACAGAGACCCGGGGAATGCCATAAGCGCATTCATACCGTTGATTTGGCCCTACAATAAATTACAGGTTTTGCACTTGAATTGATGTCTACAGTGACAAAAACTTTACATACCGTTCTGCTTTTCTATCTTGATATATACACCAATCTCTGATATAATGTTCATAATGAAATTCCAAAAATAGCAAGAGGAAAGATTATGAAACGTTTTCAAACCAAACAACGATCTCTAAATGCATGTCTCATTGCCGCGATTGTACATCTCTGCCTCGCTATTCTACTAACCTTTTTCTATTACAGTCATCTAAGTTATGAAATTGATGATGTTGTTGGGATAGAATTTGTAGAAATGGAAGAAACAACAAGAAAACATCGCACGATAAAACGTCCACCGAAGAAAGACCCAACACAAAAATCCAAAGCCATTTCTGAATACCAACCACAACATAAGGCACTGTCAGCTTCTGCAAATTTATTTGATGAGACTGTACGTCCATCTGAAAAAATACTCACACATAGTGCTACTGATACTGTTTCAAAAACTACTACTGAACTCCCCGATGTAACAACACAGGCAAGACAACTAAATAGTCGTGCTTCTGCAATTGCAAATTCTGTTCAAAGTCCTTATGAAATCACTTCTGGTAAGGGGAAGGAAAGTTTGCGACAACGCGTTAAAGGGGATGGAGAAAGTGGATTCCATCGACTTGAGTCCAAGGGCGCTTCAGATATTGGAGCTATTGGTGACGGAATAGGTCAAGATGAAAGTGGAGGCGGAGATGGAACAGGTGATGGTGGTGGTGGGAAAAATCCATTTGGAGATGCACTAAAACGGATTGCTGATCATATCATCAGCATACGTACAACTGATAAAGTAAATATAGTTTTTGTCGTTGATACAAGCGCGAGTATGCGTGACAACATACAACAGGTTGCTGATAATCTTTATTCAATGACAGATGCATTTGATACAATCAACCTTGAATACCATTTAGGCATGTCTGAATTCAGTGTCCGTAAACATGGACAAGAGATTAAAACTCGCGCATTGATGCCAGATGTCGCTGTCCTCAGAAGACGTATGAAGGAAGTAAAATTAAGTGGAGATGAAAATGCACTTGACGCACTCTATGAAACTTTTAACTTTATTCAATTTCATGCGGATGCAGATAAACACTTGATTCTCGTCACTGATGAACAAGCGTCTACTAGCTACAAAGCAGAAGGTGGAAAGGATACAATGCGAAATAAGGTGATCGATCAAGCTAAATTTGAGGAAACACGTGTCAATGTACTCGGGCATCCTGAACCCTTTCAACAAAATTTAGCAGAAGTCACTGGCGGTATATGGCAAGCAATTCCAGGTAGTGAATACAATCCTGCTGCACTCCCAAGTAATCGGGCTGGAAACCAAAAGTTTTTGAAAGTTTTCAGGGATATTGCTGTTGAGATTCGGAAATCTGGGGGAAGATCGCTATTCAGTCTCGACCTAAAGTTCACAATTGACTTGGAAGATGGTCAATTCTCTTTAGAGCAAATAAAGAAAATCGTCCGAGACAAGGGATTGAATTTCAAACCACAACTGTTCCTATCCGAAAACTTCAAAATCCTAAGCAATCCTGTCAGTGAGTTATGGGTTATTGCTAACCACGAGGACGGAGAAATGTTCACTGTCAACAGAGAGGGTATGAAATTATATCTCTATGGTGGAGTTTTGCCTGAACAGTGGATTTTGAATGAAGACGCAATTGCACGCACACAAACACAAGGAAAAAGATGGGTACTCACTAATCTGGCAAAAAACCAAATCTATACTTTCATCAGAGGAAACGATCACATGCAGGTGTTTGCGGGAGGACAACCCGGTTCAGCTTCAAATCCCAATGCAGAACCCATTGTAGATATTATGATAATGTTAGATTACAGCAGAAGTATGGGTGGAAAATCACAAGCGATCATGCTCGGCTTAAGCACACTTCTTGGAAGATTAGATATGTTTTCACTTAAGTATAGAATCGGACTCATAAGATTCGCAGAAGCGAAAGATGCGATAAAAACTGTTGATGGTGTTGTTGTCAGTCAAATGCCACTTAATGAAGTCATCATAGAAACCCTATTGGAAACCCCATTTGGTGGAGATGAACATCTGATTGATGCTATCGTGGAAGGTCTACCTCAGGTTAAATTTAGTCCTTACGCCAAACGTTTCCTCATAATCTTGACAGATGAACCAACAACTGGAAAGTATCCCGCTGAACAAGCGTTGAAGATGTGTAAATCATACGGTATTACGCCGTATGTTGTAGGTCATCCACAAGAAGATGATTTTCAAACGAAACTCGCAAAAGAGGCTTGGGGACTCTTTTTCACAATGCCGAAACACCTGGATAAAGGATACCCAAATCAATAATCCCAAAACAAAAAACTCTTGTAGACTCTTGTTGGAGGGTTTTGTAAACCAGATTTAACAACGACCTTTTATAGCCGCGCTTTGATGAAGATTAATTTATTAAACGGGTAATTCTCATTTTCTCAAACCCGGTAGGAGCGGTTTCCTAACCGCACAATAGGCATCATTTTAGCAACCACAACCCGCTGTAAGCGCTCTGCACTTTTATCTCCTAATCTTCATAAACTTTGCACTAAAGAACTTGCTAATACCTAACTCATGTTAACGTGAGTTCGAATATAAGAGATTGGTTCATCAAGGGAATTCAATTGAACAAAAGCAGTTCCAACGTAACCCAAACACCTGCTTTGCTCCAGCGGAGCAATATGTTTATAGTATTCATCCGAACCAGTGTTTCCGCTCCAGCGGAGCGGTATGTGAGATTATCACACATAGCACTCCGCTGGAGCGCGAGAACTTTGTGTTTGGATTTTCTATAGACATAGCACTCCACTGGAGTGCTATAACATGCCCGTCATCAAATCTGTGATAAATGTGATATATTGTATCGGTTTTTCTAACCTTTATATCGAACTCACGTTCACGTTAATAATAAGAAACGAGGAATTTAATGGCAACATCTACAAGCACACAACAACATAGAGAAATCGCAGCGGAACAGGGTCCTGTTTCTGTTGCGATTGTAACAGTCAGCGACTCACGCACACCAGAAACAGACACAAACGCTGCTTTTCTACGCGAACAACTTGAGGCAGATGGAAACAGCATAACTGCATATCAGATCATAAAAGACGAACCTGATCAAGTGTCGGATGTATTAGACAAAATGGCAGAAACTGACGCGCAGATAGTTATCTTCAACGGCGGGACAGGAATTGCACCACGCGATACAACTTTTGATGTACTTGATCGCAAATTAGAAAAGACATTGCCGGGTTTTGGTGAACTTTTTCGCATGTTCAGTTACGACCAAGTTGGTGCTGCTGCGATGTTATCACGCGCAACGGCTGGGGTCTATCGTGGGAAAGTGGTTATCTCCACACCAGGATCAAACGCAGCTGTGCGGTTAGCGTGGGAAAAACTCATTGGTCCAGAACTTGAACACTTAGCTTGGGAAGTCGGACGATAATCTATTTCGACTACAACATCTCGCGTGTAAAGGTATATATTCCTCTCAACCACGATCCATAATAGATACCGTTGGCATAGCAGAAGTAAATTGCCTTCAAACCAATAACACAGATCAAGCAAAGAGATAATAACGCAAGCAGACTATAATCCAATCCACCCATCTGTGAAGTGCGTAAAGATGTTCGTTGTGTCGCAGTTTCTGGTGAAAACCCGCGACTCTCAACCGATTCACCAAGGTTTGTCGCGTGTCGTATGTTTCCTGCCAAAATAGGTCTGAAACTATTGATGACACCATGCACAGAAGCAAACAAATTAATTCGTAGAAATCGGAAACCTCGTAATCTCTGTGATCGTATAACAGCAATAGCTTCAGAGGCAATCACAGGAATGAAATGTAAAGCAGTTGTTACCATAAAAGCAAGTGCGCCCGGCACGCGCAACTGCGACAAGGCAAGTAGCAGATCACGCGGTTGAGTTGTCCAGACGATGTAACAACCTATTACAAGTGTAGAATTAAATCGAAGTGATTGAATAATACCGTGATATAACCCTTCACGATAGATTTGGATACCACCTGTCCACTCCCCAATGAGCGGAAACTCCGCTGGAACGAGTGTAATCAACACCGTTCGAGGAAATGCATTATAGAATATACCTTGACTGTATATCAGTCCCCATGTTGTAAAGAAAAGGAATATCAGCAGTAATCTAATCTGCCTTAGCGTAGGGATAGAAGATGCAACAAGGAGGATACTTGCCAGAAAGCAAACTAACAAGGCAGTAGGACTGTCCAGCAAAATGACAAGACAACCGCATATCATCATGATGAGTATTTTTGTCCGTGCTTCCAGATTGATATAGCGATTGGTCGTTTTCATTTCAAAATCCTATAGATAACCTAAGTTGTCACCTATCAATTGTTGGAGGGGTTTGTAACCCCGATTTATAAGAAGTGGCACTAAAATATGCAGAAATCCATTGTGGTTGTGTAAAGTTTTTGTCCCTAACTTCTCACCATAAATTGTAGTCGCGGGTCTCTGTGCCCGCCCGTTGCCTTACAGGACAAGGAATGGCGGGGCACAGAGACCCCGTACTACAATAGGTTACAGGATTTTCACTTGAATTGATGTCTACGGTGACAAAAAGTTTACACACCCATCCTTTGTTTCTTCGTTGACAAAGTAATTCAATGATTAATATACAGTAGGTAGCAACTTAGGTTATAGATAAGTATAGACTATGTAATGTGTCAATATACGAGCGAACACTTCTCAAGAAGTGGTGTATCAGCGAAAGCAGTAGCAGGAGAACCGTCAAATATCAGTGCACCTTCATCCATCAACAAAACGCGATCCGCATATTTCTGTGTTATATCAATGTTATGTGTAGCAAAAATGAGAGTTTTATTTTCTTGGCGGATTTGATCGCAGAGTTCGTCCATCATACTTTGTAAATGTTGTGCATCCTGTCCGGTGGTGGGTTCATCAAGTAGAAATATATCAGGATGTAGAGAAAAGGTTGACGCAACCGCAACGCGTTGTCGTTGTCCACGTGAAAGAGAATACGGTGCTTCTGCTGCAATATCCGATAATTCAAACTGAGTCAAAGTGTCATTGACTAAAGTGTTCAGTTTGTCCGATTTCAACTTCAGATTCTTAGGACCAAATTTCACTTCACTACTCACCGTCTCAGCCTGCAGCAGCAGATCTGGATTCTGAAACACAATCCCTACTTTACCTGCTAACTGATGTAGTTTCAATCGTTTCATATCTTTTCCATCAATGATAACCTGACCAGGATTAGGTTTGAGCAAACCAGCAATGAGATTGAGTAGTGTCGTTTTTCCAGATCCATTTTCACCCATAATAGCAACAACTTCACCGTGCGATATTTCCAATGATATGTCTTTGATTGCATGTTCTTCACTACTTGGGTATTGATAATATAGATTCTGGATTTCAAGGATTGGATTTGAAGTGGCGGGTTTTGTGCTAATTGCTTTTGTAGCATCGGTTGAATCTGGCAACTCAACACCTAAGTTGTGAAAGATCGTAGGATCTTGAAATGCTTCTGATTTTGGCAAATCTAAACAGAGTTCCCCTTCATGCATGAGCCATACACGATTGCATAAATGTTGCACTTGCTTGACTCGATGAGTTGCCAGTATAACTGTAATACCGAGATTGGAGTTCAGTTGTTTGACTATATTGAGAATATCTCTCGTTGCGCGTGGATCCAGATGACTTGTAGGTTCATCAAGTAGTAAGACCTGTGGTTGCATCGCACAGATTGATGCAAGTGCTACACGTTGTTTCTCACCACCAGAGAGTTCAGAGACACGTCTGTTCTCATAGCCAATCAGTCCTACTTGGTCTAATGCAACGGTTATACGTTCTTTAATTTTTTCGGCTGGAAATCCGATATTTTCAAGACCAAAAGCAATTTCATCCTCTACAAAAGTGCAAAAGAGTTGATCGTCAGGATTTTGGAAGAGGAGCGCGACCTGTTGACAAGTGGTAACCAGTGATTGTTCGGCTACATTCTGATCATTCACATGAACAGAACCTATCAGTGTTCCAGATGAAGAATGAGGAATTAGACCATTTAGAGTGCGGAGTAATGTAGATTTACCACACCCAGTGGGTCCTGTTAGCAAGACAAAGTCACTTGGTACAACCTGAGCATTGATGCAATTAAGTGTACGTGTTTCTCGACTTGGGTAGGTATAGGAGAGTTGTTCAATCTGAACTGGCACCATGTCAATATAGAAACATTATTAGTTAGGTTTGCAGTTCATCAATTTCAACGGGTATGGAACCGAAACGTTGCACTAAATAGTGGGAAATTGAGTCTTTGAATGCATCAAAGGTCTCTTGAACGTTCTGCTTGAACTCGTCATGGAGTTGTGCTTGCTGTTCTTGAACACGAACAAAGAGGTTGCTAATATACGTTTGCAATTCACCCAGACGTTCGCTTTGTGCTTTTGTAAATGCTGCAACCGCTTCCTTAAAGACCTCCAATTCTGCTTCTAAGTATTCCTTGAACAGTGAATTCTGAAAATTCGCGAGGGCATTCTGTGCAGCATACTGAAAATCTGAGTGTATAGTCTCGTATTCTTTCTTAACTCTTTGGCTAAGTTGCTGAGAATATTTCTGAATTTCGTGAATCCTATCACCTTGTATATTAACGAATTGGGAAATCTTCTCTTTAAATGAGTCTATCTCACTCGCTAAATAAGTTCTAAAATCTTCTACAGCGACGGTATGACGTGTTATTTTCTCAAGATGGTACCCCATTACGGCTAATCGGATTGCTTCAGGGAACATCTTGCGATGATTTTTTAGCACTTTTGCAATAAACTTGAGATATTGGTATCCTTGTTTGGAGAACATTTGTCGTCTAATGGAAAGGAGAAATGCATGTACCTCGTCTTTCTGAATGCTTCTCACGTTATGTGTTTTATAAGGTATGTGTTCCAACATGGTATAACATCGGTCAAAATAATTCTTTAACGTAGGATCATAAAGTGTTGATATTACGCGTCTATACTCTTGAATAAGTTGATCCCGCGGCATCTCAGGTACAAAGTTCAGACTCATATCTGTATTGTTACCAGTAGATTCTAAAAGTAAACGATCTTCCTGTTTGAGTCTATGCCATAGGTCTGTTTCTTTGAGCGCAGTTAACAAACCAGCCATCGCCATGGGAATTCCGGCTTCCTGAATGAAGTCTATGTGTGAATCAAATTCTGTATCACCATCAAGACCGATAATAAATCCACCCGTGACTTCCATTCCCTTGTGTTGAATCTTCCTTATGGCATTCAATAGGTAACTTCCAGCCTCTTCATCTTTACTTGTATTTTGTCCTTTTGATGTTGTAATCAATGCATCTTCATTGGGTGTTTCAATACCAAGGAAAACCATGTTAAAGCCTGCTATACTCATTGCGTCAAGCATTTCTGGGATTTCAACAAGATTAACACTTGCTTCTGTATAGAGTGAGAACGGAAAACCGCGTTCCTCTTGCCATTCCTGCACAGCCGGTAGTAAACGCATTGCATCACGTTTGTTACCGATAAAGTTGTCATCAACAACAAACATTGACCCGGTCCAGCCGAGTTTATATAACATTTCAAACTCGGATAACATCTGTTCATTACTTTTAGTGCGTGGCACACGTCCAAATAACTTGGTAATATCGCAAAATTCGCAGTTGAACGGACATCCTCTCGAAAACTGCAGCGCCATGGATCCATAGGGCTTTAAATCAATTAGGTCATATCGTGGCGGTGGTGTCTTTGTAATATCTGGTTTTTTGGTTTCTTTATATACCTCTTTAGCTGCCCCACTTTCAAAATCAGTCATAAAGTCTTCAAATATCTCTTCAACTTCACCGAATAGAAAATGATCAACTGTGCCGTTACATTCCTCTTTGATATTATCGTAGTAAGATGTTGGATGGGGTCCACCTGCAATAATCGGTACATCTGCGCGGTTACACTCTTCAACGACATCATAGAGCGATTCTTTTTGAACAATCATCGTTGATGTCAACACCATGTCTGCCCATTCAAGGTCAGCATCCGTTAATGTACCAACGTTCATATCAACCACTCTCATGTTGTAGTTATCGGGGAACATGCCAGCAATAGTCAATAAACCGAGAGGTGGCATAGATGATTTTTTACCGATGAAATCTAAGGCGTATTTAAAGCCCCAGTAAGAAGGTGGGAATTTGGGGTAAACAAAGAGAGCATTTGGCATAATTGGTATTATTACTCCTTGAGGACAATTTGCATGCCCGCATTGCCAACATTAAAAATAAAAACACATACAGTCCAATATATATGATACTACAATTAATGCTTGTTGTCAAATAATTCAATTATTACAAAGTAATATGAAATTTGACAATTGCAGAATTGATGTTTATAATTCATGGATATTAATTTGGTTACATAGGAGTTACAAATTGAAGAAAAGTTTGATAATGCTGCTTGTTCTTGGACTTGCAGTGCTAAGTATTACTGGTTGTGAAAAGGAAATAGTAGATTCCATGATGGATGTCATGGATGCACCTACAAAGGATGATCCTGAGGCATATACTGTTGCGTTAGTACATGCTGCGATTGATCTATACAAATCTGGGGGTATAGAAGCAGTTGAAACATATCATAATGATCCTGCCAATATTGATGGACAATGGTATGTTTTCGTCACAGATGAAAACGACATTTTTGTCGCACATGCACAGAGTCCTGCATTAGTAGGTACAGATCTTAAAGATGTACCAGGACTTGATGGATCAACACTTGGGGTTGATATAGCATCCGCTACAGAAACTGGATTGTGGATAGAGTATCTGTGGCCGAACCCTGATACCAACAAATTAGAGCAGAAACGCACATGGTCAATACGACACGACGGGTACCTCTTTGCATCTGGTTATTATGAACCGTGGAAACCGGATCCTGCAACACTTCCAGTTGTCTCAAAAGACGATCCAGTTGCGTTCACACATGATATCGTCCTGAAAGCAATTGCTCGTTATGAATTTGAAGGTAGAGATGCTGCAGCAGCCTACTACAATAACGAAGCAAGTATTGACGGACAATGGTATGTATTTATTACAGATGAAAACGACATTTTTGTCGCACATGCTCCCATGAATGAGCTTATAGGGACAGATCTCAAAGAAGTTAAATGGCTTGAAGAGGATGTTAAACGTCATGATGGATCTACTTTGGGGGCAAGTATTGCCAAGGCAACAGTAACAGGAACTTGGATTGATTATCTGTGGCCAAATCCGTCAACTGAAGGCAATGAGCTGAAACGCACGTGGGCAATCAGACACGATGGTTATCTTTTCGGTTCAGGATATTACGATCCGGTAGAATCAACTGAAACTGATAGTAATTAGTATGCCTTTGTCTTAAACTACATAGGGTTGTTTGTTATTAAGAATTTTCTATTCTTGAGACTTACTAAAACTTACACCCGAGACGACAGGTGCGGTTACTAACCGAACCAAAAGCGTCAATTTAGTGGTTTATAGTTGTCTACTATTGATGTCTTCAGTCCCGTAGGGACGCTATGTCTATAGAAGACGTAATCCCAATCCTTCTTGAGTTCCGAAGGAACGGAATGTTTGTACTTTGTTTGGGTTATCCACATTCCGTTCCTACGGAACTCAAGAGATTCATTGCTCTGTTTTCTATAAACATAGCGTCCCTACGGGACTGAAGAACGCTATCGCCATGTAAATAAATCTTTAAATTGACCCCTATAGTGCGGTTACTAACCGAACCAAAAGCGTCAATTTAGTGGTTTATAGTTGTCTACTATTGATGTCTTCAGTCCCGTAGGGACGCTATGTCTATAGAAGACGTAATCCCAATCCTTCTTGAGTTCCGAAGGAACGGAATGTTTGTACTTTGTTTGGGTTATCCACATTCCGTTCCTACGGAACTCAAGAGATTCATTGCTCTGTTTTCTATAAACATAGTGTCCCTACGGGACTGAGGCCACAAATAAAGTGGATTGAACTTCTTAAATTGACACCTACCGTTTTAGAGTGTTTCCTCATCATATGCATTTTTTATACATCCTGCACTTTACAATTACTCGCTTTCGGATGCTTCGGGTTCTAATTCACTCAGTTTCTCAATAAGATTATCGATCTTCGTCTCTAATTTTCCAATCCTCATCTGAAGTTTCTCAATCTCGGAATCATTGACCATTTTTACGGACTTAGATGGGGTTAGTGACATCACCTTTACATCACCTCCTATTATTCCAGTACTAATATGAGGTGTCGCACCCTTAATGAGTTCCATAACCTTTTTCGCCAACTCATCAGATGCAAGGTCTTCGTCTTTTGCAAGTTTGCTTATATTCTCACCTAATTCCTTAAGCCCTTTCACATTCTTAAGCGTTTTTGTTGTTACATAAGGACCGTATGTATAAACCTTTACATTGTCTTTATCGAGAACAACGGATGAATCAACCTTTATGTCCTTAACAAGAGCCTGCACCTTCTCTATCAACTTATCAGAATCAAGGTTTTCATCGGAGGCAAGTTCCTTTATTTTTTCTACTAATTCCTTAATTCCTTTAGTGTTCTTCAAGATTTTTGTGGTTTCATTGGGACCAAATTTAAACACCGATACTATGTCCCCATCACGAGCCGCGGCTTTGAAAATCTTCATGTCATCAACAAGCTCTTTTAACTTCTTCGCAATCTCATCAGAATCAAGGTTTCCATCTTCTACAAGTTTCTGAATCTTCTCCTTTAATCCTTTAAGTTCTTCGGATTCACCGGAGGAACCTAATATTACCGTGGGTTCTGATATTTTAACCTTTACACCTTCTATGTCCTTGAGACTATTAGAATGTTCTTTTAACTTCTTTAATAGTGCGTCAACATCTATTTCTCTATTGTCTAGGATTCCATCTGTGTTAAGTTCCTCAATCCCTTTGACTGCTTCGTTAACTTTATCTAAAACTTCTTTCAGCTTGTCTTCAGTTGCCACAAACTCTGTTTCTGTTTCCACATTAACTTTATCATCTTTGGAGTCTTCTGTGGATTCGGAGTTCTTTTCAGTAGATTCAGCATTTAAATGTGCAACAGGAAACATAACCATTCCTAAAATGACCAAGGTCATGAGAATACGAACAAACTTCTGTAATTTCATTGATTTTCTCCATAAATAAGTATAGTTTTTATGTGATTAGATAAACACCCTGTAATCAGAAAAGATTCCAGAATGATTGATTACTTGGGGACTTACACTGTCTTATACACTCAAGGCAAAAGATGGTTCCATTAATTTAGAAGAATTATACTTCTAATAATTGACGAATTGCATTGACTGCTTGCTGAGTGTCTTGAAGATAGGTGTTACCGGATGGTTGCGTAATTGCAGTAGTTATCTGTTGTGCTAATTCCTCAAGATTGCACATGTTTATAATGGATTGTTCTAACATGTGCTGATATACAATATATCTTTTCGGTTGCTTTTGATGTCTCTGTGATAGAGATAGGACAATCACATTTCGTCCACTACTTGCCGCCTCACATACCATCGAGAAACTATCCGCACTTACAATAAGCAGATCGCTTATTGCCAAAATAGCATTATATAGATTATCAAGTTCTGATGGTGTATTTGGTTCAACAAACAGTGGACACCAATCTGCAGACTCAAATGTTGATTTCAAATATGTTGTGACTTCCGACGGAGTTCTGCGAGATGTTGTCAGTAATATTTCAGCATTCATCCGTTTTGAAACTATACTGCAAATCTCAAACAACTGCTTTGCATCTTCAACAGTTATAGTTTCATGTTGATCTGTTCCGCCGAGGAGAATACCGATACGAGGACAGTCTTTCAGTTTGAGAGACTCTATAATGGATGAACGTGTGTTATTTAGTATGTCTACTGAAATTGGGTTTGGTACGCCGATGGTTTTACAAACATTTCTTCTATTCTTTGCACTTTTCCATGAAAGCATAGGTAGAATAGCAAGATCAAAATGTCTGATACCTATAGGGGAAGGTCTACCACAGGTAACCGTTTTAGCATGTAAGATTTTGCCAAGGAGTAAATTGATTGTAGCAACTGAGGAACCTGTAGATAAGATTACATCGGCATCCTGAACTTTAATAAGTGCATCATAGCAGGATGTATCCAGACTCCACCGAAGGAGAGACCGAATTACCGATCTTGATAGTCCTATGTCACCACATACAGACATGAAAATACGGAGGATATTGTCGCGCCACTTATCCCTATATTGTATCTCAAGCCATTCCTTGTGGCATTCAGGAAGATTCTGCACAATACCCAACGATTGATTGTAATGCCCAGGTTTTTTGTCGCTTAAGACTACAACTTTCATTTTAGTGTATAATCAATCAATTCTGATACGCCTTTATTATCCTTAATTTTGACAATACCAACATGTGGGGTGAACCAAATTATATGTGTTTGAATGAAGGAATCTTCTTCTGAAAAAACTGTATGTGTTATATCTATCTGATATTCGATCTGATATGTATTCTCAAAACTACCAGCAAGGGTTTCGGTCAGAACTACTCCTAATATTTTACCCTCAATATTTATCATGACTTCAAAAGGGATATGTAGAAGAGTGAGGTCTTGCAAGATAAGGTTACCTGGTATTTCTATATCAAATGCTTCCCAATTGAAATCTGGAGTTAAAGGTAGATGTAGAAATACCAAATCAGGGTAAGATATCTGTTCTGTGACAACCTTAACATCTAATCCTGCAAAATCATCTTGGACTGACTTTGGAAGTTCAGTTTGGAGATACTGATTTATCTTGTCACTCACATCAAAAAATATGTTGTTTTGAGTAACTCGAAAGTATGTCGGTTTTAGAATATCAAAATCTGTTTCTAAATCGGTAGGGGTGTAATTGAAGATCTGATAGTTATTGTTTTGAATGTCTTTTCTGTCTGTAATTTCACGTGTCCATTGTTGGCCATCTGCATTCCTATAAACCCATCTGCTTCCGATAGTATCTGGAAAATAGTTCGGTTTCGTTTCAACAGGTTCAGGAATGTCATCCGACCCACATGAAAACAGCAGATATACGATGCAGAGGAATGGTAAAAGACACCTCATGCTATTATGCGATTTATAGTACACTCCATATATAACCTTAGAAAAATTGGTTGTAGGCGTGGATTTAACCACGCCTATTCGTATCTTGACTATTCTGCATCAGCCTTAACATTCAATGCTTCAGCGATCATACTTTCTAACTTTTCGCCTCTTGCTTTGTGTGAGATGAGTTTGCCTTCTTTGTCAATAAGCCACATCGTAGGAATGGCATAAATACCGTACTGACGCGAGACGGGACTATTCCATCCTTCGCCGCTGAAGACTTGCCGCCAAGGAATTTCGTTCTCTTTTAGGTAATCGCGCAATCTATTTTCCTCACTATCAAGACTGATTCCAATGATATCAAATCCTTTGTCTTTATATGATTCGTAGACCTTCTTGACATTTGGCATTTCTGCAATACACGGACCGCACCAGACTGCCCAGAAATCTACCAATACGACTTTCCCGCGATATGCTTCAATGGAAATAGGCTTACCGTCAAGGTCTGTTGCTTCAAAATCTGGGACCATCTCTCCAAGGAACGCTAAACCCGGCACATACTTTTTCCGGTATTCAAATGCCAATTCCTCATTTCCGCGTAGTTTATGTATGTTCTCAAGCCGTTGTAAAACAATGCGGTTTTTCGGCATCTTTTCTTCAAGCTCCTCATAGAGTTGAAGCTCCTCATCATGCCGATTCATATCTTTCAGCATATCTCCAAGGTACCCATAATGATACACGTTTTTTGAATCTATGACTGATTTGTAACGTTCTATGAGTTTCTCAGCATCATCCATTTTATTAGTTTCGATATAGAGTTTAAGAAGTGTTGGATAACTACTAAAGAAACGCTGATTGTTAGGCATTTTCTGGAAGCCATCTTCCAATGCACTGATTGCTTCTTCAACGCCTCCATAAATTTCCACTAAATTGTTCTGCCAATAATAATGTGCCTGATATACTTTATAGCCAAAACTCAGGTTCATGATGTTATCAATAGAATTTTTCTCGTTATGATGCATACAACGCACAAGCGGAGTGATATCCCCAAACATTTCATGAGCATCAAGTACCTGCGTTCTCTGTGCAGCGATTAACTCGTAATTATAACTCACAGGTTTATTTGGGTCTTGTGCACGTGTGTAGAGTGCTTTGCCCTCATTCTTATCGGATGGACAAATAAAAATGTTGGCATCATCTATGTGTTCCGTGAGAAGATCTGAGAGCCATTCTGGATAATCTCCATTTTTCTCATGATAATCCTTTATGGCTTTGCCGATTGTTTGTAAATTATGTTTACAGGTTTCTGTATGTATATCAACGCTCTCTTTCTGAACATCTTTTTTAGGTTTTTCTGCAATGACGATACCAGAATTAATTAGTGCTATCATCAAACAGATAAGTATCGTTAGAGCCAATTTTCTATGCATTTTTTACTCCTAAATCTACTCTTTATTTTTTATTATATAAACCAGATAACACGATAATAAAGAAATTCGGTATATCTGGACTAACAGATTCACCTGTTCTTATGTTGTAGAAAGGATTTTCATGAAAGCCAAAAGATATATCACCAGTATTATTCAGTTTGAGTGTTCACTATGTAGCTCTTAAAGTTACTTCCAATTCACCTCCTTGAATACCAACATTTTTCTGTATATCATTTACGTCAACACGCGTCATTATTGTCATCCCCATATCTAGCACCCTAAGAATTTGCCGCAACATGTAACTAATGTCTTCTTTTTTTACATCAACGAGGAATAAAACTTCACAATAAGGTTCATCCGTATATTTGTAGAGTCGTTTGACAATAGATTTAGTGATCTTATCTAATCCTTCTTTCTTGATTGCATCAGGACCTACGATGATCCGAATCATATAATTACACTCCTTCAATATTCAAGCGATATTCAGTCAGCATCCATAAACAATAGTACTGTCAGTTGTATGTTAAATCGTTCACCATGTTCTTATCTACGCAAACCCAATGTAACGTGCGATAAAGAATACTGCGAAATAGTGAACCAGTGGATTTACCTCTTTACTGCGTCCAGTTACTATCTTTAGAAAAGAGATAGAAATAAAACCGAATGCGATTCCATCCGTAATACTGAAAGAAAGGGGCATCATAAATACGGTTAAGGCAGCTGGAATAGACTCAGTAAAATCGTCCCAATTGATATTGATGAGGTCTTTAAGCATAATACATCCGACAGCAATTAATGCTGGTCCGATGATGGGATGGAGTGGAATCGTTTGTACTGTAAGATTCCCATTGATTACTACAGAATGATTAAACTGGAATGACCCACCTACAAGTTCTATAAGCGGTGAAAAAAATAGAGCGAGTAACATCAAAAGACCAACAACAACTGAAGTAAGACCTGTTCTTCCTCCTTCAGCAATACCAGAAGCACTTTCAATATAACATGTCACTGTAGAAGTTCCGAGGCAAGCACCACCCACTGAACCAATTGCATCTGTCAAAAGAGCTTGACGTCCTTTAGATAGTTTTCCATCTTCAAGCAGATCTGCCTCATGACCGGTTGCTGTGAGTGTGCCAATACTATCAAACATGTCTACAGAAAAGAAAACGAAAATGATTGGTATCAACTCTACTCTACTGAAGATGTCGGGTATTCTTAATTGAAGAAACGTTTGACCTAAGGATGGAGGTGGAGAAACGATACCATTGAATTTTACAATTCCAAAAAGCAAAGATAGCACAGTTGTCGCAAGAATGCCCATTAGAATGGCACCCTTTACTCTATGTGCCATAAGGGTGAAAATAACAAAAATACCGAAAATTGCTATCAGAACAGGCTTAGAATGGATATCACCGAGTGTGACAAATGTAGCACCGTGTGACGTGATGATTCCACTCATCTGCAAGCCAATGAACGCAATGAAGACACCGATTCCCACCGCAATTGCGTTGTTAAGTGAAGACGGTAAAGCATTCATCACTGCAGCACGTAGTCCAACGAATGATAGTATTACGAACAACATGCCTGATATGAATACGATACCTAATCCCTCTTGCCATGGTAGATTTAACCCTGCTGGACCGCAGACGGTAAAAACAAAATAGGCATTTATACCCATACCAGGTGCAAGGGCAACAGGATAATTGGTCATGAATGCCATCAGTATCGTCGCGCCTGCGCTTGAAAGACAAGTGGCAACCATTACCGCACCGTCGTCCATTCCTGCTATCCTCAAAAGTGCAGGTTGAACAAAGATGATATAAGAGAGAGTCGTAAAAGTTGTAAAACCAGCAACTATCTCTCTTCTAACGGATGAACCGTTTTCCTTTATCTTAAATAATTTTTCCAACATCGTTCCTACCCCCATTCACGATGTATCAATTCATAATTTCAATTATAAATTGCTTCTTTTGATTTTTTACCGAAATTCACTAAAGATGCACAGTTTTGTAGATATAGACCTCCGATAAAGAAAATAGTGATCAATTATATTATAGCAAAAACCATAATTATTTACACACGACGGTAGGTTCGGTTTCCTAACCGAACCATAGGCGTCAATTTAAGGATAACCGCATTTGTTGGAGGGGTTTGTAACCCCGATTTTTTGAGCAAAAACCTGATAATCGGGGTTACAAACCCCTCCAACAATGGAAAAGCCACATAATCGTGGTTAGAAACCACTCCAACAATGGAAGCGGGGTTGGGTACTCACTAAATTGACGCCAATGGTTCGGTTTCCTAACCGAACCGGTGTTTGTTCAGTCTCATAGATACGGTTAGGAAACCGCATCTACCGAGGAGTGTGCACGTAATTGGTATTATGCATGAAATACCGTAGCGCACCTGTTAGTTTGCGTTTTGATATGCACAAACTAACAGTTTACGCCACACAAGTATCAACTTAGGTCAGTTCATTATTTCTGACGCAGACGTGTTTCTAATGCTTCTAATTCATCTCTTAACGCGTCAGGTAGTTTGTCCTCAAAACGTTCATAGTGTTCACGAATGGACTTAATTTCGTTAAGCCATTCGTCTTTATCCACGTTCAAAAGTTCATTCATCTGCTGCTCAGTTACATCAAGATCGGATGTATCAAGTGCATCAGGTGTAGGTAAATAACCGATGGGTGTTTCGACAGCATCCGCTTTACCGCTGATCCGTTCAACAATCCACTTCAGGACGCGACTATTCTCACCAAAACCAGGCCATAGCCATCCACCATCAGTATCTTTTCTAAACCAATTCACATAGAATATTTTGGGGAGTTTGTCAGCATCGGATTTATTACCCATTTCTAACCAATGTGTAAAGTAGTCTCCCATGTTATATCCACAGAAGGGAAGCATTGCCATCGGGTCGCGTCGGAGTTCACCGACTGTACCTGCGGCGGCGGCAGTTCGTTCAGAAGAAGCAATTGATCCGATGAATGTGCCGTGTTGCCAATCAAATGCTTCAAAAACAAGTGGGACTGTGGAAGCACGTCGTCCACCAAACAGAATAGCAGAAATAGGCACACCGTTCGGATTTTCCCAATTCGGGTCTATGATAGGACATTGTGATGCAGGTGTTGTATACCGTGAATTTGGATGCGCTGCTGTCTTTTCATCACCGGGATGCCATTCTTCTCCAAGCCAACTTGTAAGTGTTTCAGGCACTTCTTCGGTCATGTCCTCCCACCAGACATCTGTGTCTTCAGTGAGGGCAGCATTTGTAAAGATGGAATTTGAGGAAAGTGTGTGCATTGCATTTGGATTTGTATCCATAGATGTACCGGGTCCAACACCGAAAAATCCAGCTTCAGGATTGATAGCGTAGAGTCGTCCATCTTCACCAAACTTCATCCATGCAATATCATCACCGATTGTTTCAGCTTTCCAACCAGGTATTGTGGGTGTAAGCATTGCAAGGTTCGTTTTGCCACAAGCACTGGGAAATGCAGCAGCAATATAGGTTTTTTCACCTTCCGGGTTGGTCAATCCCAAAATAAGCATGTGTTCTGCCATCCAACCACCGTTTTTCGCCATAATTGAAGCGATGCGAAGGGCATAACATTTTTTACCGAGTAAGGCATTACCGCCATATCCACTTCCATAAGACCAGATGGAACGTTCTTCAGGAAAATGTACTATATACTTGTTGTCAGGATTGCAGGGCCAAGAAACATCTTCTTGTCCAGGTTCAAGTGGCATTCCTACAGAATGTAAGCACGGGACAAAATCACCATCTTCACCTAAAATGTCCAATACATCTTTCCCCATGCGTGTCATAATCCGCATATTTACAACGACGTAAGGTGAATCACTGATTTCCACACCGATATGAGATATAGGCGATCCGAGTGGACCCATACTGAAAGGAACGACATACATCGTGCGTCCTTTCATACAGCCTTCAAATAATCCTTTTAGGGTTTCCTTCATCTCTTCTGGGTCGTGCCAATTGTTTGTAGGTCCTGCCTCAGTCGGGGTTTTGGCGCATATATATGTTCTACCTTCTACACGGGCAACATCTGCCGGGTTAGAACGTGCAAGGTAACTTCCTGGACGTTTATCTTGGTTCAACCTTATAAATGTCCCATTCTGAACGAGTTCCTCACACAGACGGTCATTCTCTTCCTGAGAACCGTCGCACCAATAAATTTCATCAGGTTGGCACAATTCTGCTGCTTCTTGCACCCAACTGAGCAGTTTACTATTGTTCGTCATTCAAGTCCTCCATTTTTGTTATTCAAACTATATTAGCAAATATAAAGAAATGTTGCAATTCTAAAATTAAAGGTTGATATTGTGTATTTAACCGTTTTTCGCTTATTATGCTTATAATTCAAGACTTACACCTAAACGGTAGACGCGCTTTGTAAGCGCGTCGGATACTTACAATCCTGCAAAATTAAATGTCAATTCTGTCATATTTTGAATAATTTGTGGTAATTACCAAAGTTCTGTAATTCAAGACGTATGCGCGTCAATAAAGTTGATTTCATATTGCAAAGTTCAGGTATCAGAACGATGCACCTAACTTCACGTGTATTTTACCGCGTAATGCAGAATCCCCTGCGGCAAGACCGTAATCCAATTGAATAATCCCCCCTTTAGATTCCAGCCTTGCACCAAATCCGTATCCAATCCGTAATCTGTCAAACGCAGAAGGTCGGTCGATGAACGTAACTGAACCTAAATCAAGGAATGTAAAGAATTGTGAATTGCGTCCCATTATGAATCTATATTCAAGATTTGCATGTACTCTGCGTGGACCTGAAAACCAATCTTCATCATATCCACGTAAATTACTTGCCCCTCCTAAATAAAAGAGTTCTGTGGGTGGAATATTGACACCCCATGCGGCTGCCCCATGTAATTCAATAGCGATTATCTGATTCTCCCATGTTTGAAAGTACTGTTGAATGTCAAGCCATACTTTCCGAAGTCTAAATTCACTTCTTGAAAGTTCAACTGCAAAACTATCACGTCTTCCACGCGTCGGATTTATATAATAATCACGTGAATCTCGTGTCAACCTTAAGGTGATACTATACTTTGATCCGCTTCCACTTTCTGTAGCAGGGACTCGGTCTACATCGGTAGGATGTAGAGGGACATTCAGCGGATTTATATTTTGCTGAGGCAGTGTTGGTGTGATACTCTCAAAATTAAGATATTTATATCCGAGTGTAGCTTCACCTTCATAAAATCTTCCAAATTTGGAAAACCCGCTTAGGTTAGCTGATCTTTCTTCTGATTCTGCGTCATTGAAGGGATTTCGTTGCTTGAGTTGACTATATGCTACACCTAATGTAATAGGTCTTCCCAATATCCAAGGTTCTTTGTATCCAACTCGTAGGGCATTTAGTAGACCGGATTTCCAATGGAAATGGATATCGCGTCCAGTTCCTAATAGGTTTGTTTCACCAAATTCCACAACCCCCGTAAGCTGTGGGACAGATTCTGAGCCTTCAACAGGAGGCGCATAACCGAGTACACCTATGAGTCGTCCCGTTCTTCCTTCAGTGACTTTGGCATGAAAGATGACCTTATCTTCTGACGCACCTTCCTCAATTAAAGTTGGATTGACATAGTGAAAATATCCTAAATTCCGCAGACGGTGATAACTACCATCAATCTTTTTTTGATCGTAATCCTCATTGACTTTTATAGGTATTTCTCGTATTACTACATGCTGCTTTGTTTTCTCAAGACCACTTACCTTCACATCGCTAATTCTAACTTTTTCACCTTCGCGTATATTTAAACTGAAATCTAAACGCCCATGCGTAGGTGAAAGATTCTGTATATTCGGTTCAATTTCAACTTTGGGATGTCCGTATTCACTGTATATCATCTGAATCCGTTCAATACCTGTTTCAAGTGCTTCCTGTGTGAAGAACTGTCCCTTTCGTAAACCGAGTTCACGAAGTAATTTTGATTTAGAAAACAGTTGATTACCTAAAATAGAAAAATTCCCAAAACGCAATCTTTTTCCTTCACGGATTTTCACCTCAATACCGATGCTAACATTGTTTGTTGAAGCAGGAGAAGTTAATGGCACAACTTGCGCGAACACATATCCATCTCTTTTATATGCCTTCACGATACTTTCAAATCCTTCGCTGATTTCATTCCGAGAATATACTTTTTTCGGTTGCCAACCGAATAGATCACGCAACTTCCTTTGATTGAAATGTTTATTTCCATCAAACTTGAGTTGGGATATGATGTAGAGGGGAATTGAATCTTTGTTTTCTGTTTCGTTGGTAAGTGGTGTATCCTGTTGTGTTTCGTCAATGGCGGACACACTATTTGGTCCTGATGCCAGAGTGAGAAATATGATGGGGAGGAAAAGGTAATGTTTTATGGACGGTGTTCTGCGCATGTGATGTCAACCGATGATGGGATAATAGGATATTTTAACATGCACGATATGATAAATGCAAATGGCTGCTATATTTAAGGTAGGTTAAGTTGCTCTTTCTCTCTTTCCGCTAAAATCTTACGCAGACGAGCAACAGCGGGTGACGGATTTTTCGCCTGTTCTTCTCGTGCATTCCGACAGAATTCCAGATAATCCGCTAAATAAGCACTTACTTTTTGCTGGTTTTGAAGGAAATATAGAATTGTGGCGTAGACCTGTTCTAATGTCACCGTGTGGAAACGTTGATCAATCTCCTCTGGTGTTTTGCCATTGTAAATATACTCGTATAGAACAGATTCTATACCTATGCGTGTGCCTTTAATGCGAATATCGTCATCTGCCAAAAAGTTAAAGTAATCTTCAATTTGCATACTAGTGTTTCAGCTTGATACTTCTAAGTTTCTAACTTCAGCGGGTTTTGAGTGAATCAGAAAATATGTAAATAGATTGACTATGTAATTATAACCAAAATGGAATTTCACCATCAAGCGTCTCCGGTCTTAAACCCTTTATAGCCATAGAGGATATCTTATCAGCATAGTGCGTGGTCACAGGCAAACGTGGGCGACGAATAGACCCGTAATGAAGTAAAGTAAGTGACAAAACAGAATGTAGTGCATTCTCTAATGAAAAGGGATGATGGGTACGAACGCGAATTGGTTGCGGAGTTGCCTTGAATCCTGAAGGAAATTCAGATGAGACAAGTAACGCTTCGGTTTCACCTAGTTTAAATATGTTTCCTTTAGGTGTCTTGATAATTTCTTTGTTTTGAATAGCATAAAGGCGAGGAGCTCCGCTTTTAATTACTTCAACAAAATAAAATGTTGCACCGATTTGTTTTCCCCAATCTGTTAAAGTCTTTTTCTCCGATTCTGGTAAAATCCCATCCCGGTGAATAAGTATTTTCTTATTTGCAAATTCCTTTTGCGGAAATATATCATGTAAAATCCGTTCTGGAATTATTTCACCTTCTAGCATTGCTTCACGGATATTGTATCGCATCATTTCACCGTTTGCAAAGTAGATTCTTGCCATTCCAGCTGAATTCATAGTGCCTGGGCGATTAAGTTTTTTCTGACGAGCTACGTCAAGTCCAGCAACTAGATCAGCATAGGTAATTGGTTCAGCCAAGACATAAGGCAAATTACCCGTTTTAGCAAGTATTCCTAAAACAACATTTTCTATAATATATTGATTGTTTACATTATCAGGTTGAATAACTTGGCTTTGTAAACCTTTTTTTAACGTTAAGTGTTTAAAGTCATCATAAAATGTCCATTTATCCGTGTCAAAATCAGGTTTTGGAATTATTCCTAAAATAATATCGGGTTTCTTTTCGGCTATCTGCTCAATGGCAGACTCTAACGTTCCTCGTGATGAGTTAGAAATCTCTTTGTCTATCGCTTGTATCAATTTGTACTGCAGGTTTTCACCAAGTTCTTTTCTCAGACTTATTCGTAAGTGATCTAATGACGTATGCGGCGCGGCATTTAAAATCGCGATACGTATCTGCTTGTTAGGTGTGGATTTGTACATGCCAAATTTCTTTAAAGAAGAGAAGATTGACTGTGAAGTGACAACTTGATTTTCTCCAATTTTCAGTTTTGGATCGTAGCCAATATCATCCTTATTAAGAAATAAGTGCGGACGGGTTGATGTGGAAAACGCCTGATCTATTAAACCGCTGTTTTTAATTATTGAGACTACTTTTTTAATATATTCTGAGCGCTGTGAAGCAGGAATTTGTAGTTTTTCACTGATTTTGAAGCGAGCATAATCGGCACTATGTACCTGAATTTGCAAAGCACTAGCGATATAATCATATTTATCATTGAGTTTAACAACTAATTCATCATCAGGAGCTTTTTCTATCAAACGTTTCATGTTAGGGGAAAGTCCAAACGCCAACAATCTGACTCGTGCATTGTTCTCAAGGTTTCCGACAATTTCCGTGATTTTCATTGAATTCTGAAAACTTGATTTAGTTTTATCTTTGACGTGTAGACCCAATAGGTCTTCGTGTCCACTAGTTTTGATGTACTTATTCAGATCATCTTTATACACTAATTCTGAACTGAGAGAAACGGACACCGCCGGATGATTGTCAACAGTCCAACCCCGCAGATTGCATCTAAGGTTAACATAATACATTTTCTCTTCCCGTCTATATTCGGCTAATGCTTTTTCAATCTCTTGCGAATAATCATGTTCTATCGTGCGTGCGATAAAGTCAGCTAATCCTTGAAGCGAAGGTTTGTTGTTAGAGGACACCTCTATTTTTTCTAGTGAACGAAGTGTATCTTCTTCTGTTGAAGCCTCCCATATTTCGTGAAGAGCTTGGTTTATGGAAGATTCGTTTTGAGGAAAATCGGTAATAAGAATTTTCTTTTCTCTATCCCAATTCCAATGTTTGCCGAACTTCATTTGAAAGCGATAAGCCAGTTTTCCTCCAATTTCGTCTAAAGAAGCAGTGCCGTTAACCTGCAGCTGGCACACTGTTAATTCTGGAAGTGTATCTTGATGGATCGGAAAAATCTCCGTAAAAACAGATAATTTGTTTTTCATTTTAATGGTTATTCACCTAGTTCAATTGTAACCGTCAAAAAAGATCGTTTTTCTATGCGTTGTTCAAATTATAACACTTAGACGTTGATCTTTGCAAGAAAAAATGGTTTTATATTCGCGGGTTATGTTAGGTGAACGGATGATAAATCAGCTTAGTCTGAGGGAAATTCTAATCAACTAAGTCTTAATCTTCATACCAACTCGGAAAAGCAACCCCCTTCTTCTTAAGATCTATCAATTCCTTATCAAGATTACACCTTTTCTGCTTTCCACCGTGTATACTAGGTTCAGCACACAGCATCTCACGCAGAGTCTGCATAGACTCAAGCACGTTGTCGCTTGTAATACCCAACACCTCAGTCAATAGACACCGATCTAACTCCACACGCATAGGGTCATACGCGCATTCATTGACAGGCAACATTAGTTTATATTTCATTCGTTCAAAGACCTTTTCAGCGTTTTTTAATGCTTCTTTAGAAAGTGATCGGACATCCAATGTTGGTAAAGTTCGTAATGTTCCAAGCCATAGTTTTCCTCGTCCAGAGTTTTGTTTGCCACTATGTATCCAGTGACAAAAAAATCCCAATGTTGAGTTACACCAGAGTGTCCATGGAAATTCATGCCGTGGATTTTCAAATGCTACGTTGGTTACTGATCTTGGACCTATCGTCAGCTCATCAGTAAAAAGTGCTATTACTGAGTTAGAAGTAAATCGCATCAACATGTTGTAATGCGTTCTGCTGTTTCGATCTATCCGTTTTTGTACCTTAGTTTCAGCGTTCGGAATAGGTATAGCGCGCGAATCTGGGAGGACAAGCATTGATCGCTGGACTTCGCTCTTTGCATTCCACAAGCAAGCGTACCCGTCTTCGTTGGGACGAAACCCTTCCACTTTACGGAACACACCCCTAACCTCAGCCAATCCTAATGTCGCTATGTCTCCGACTTGGCAAATTGGAATCTCAGTAATCGTTTCCTGAAACTCCTGCAGTGGTAATTCTAATCTGCCTTTTTTCAGTCGTTGGGCAGATTGAAGTACTGCCATTGACTTCACGCGGACAGCAATCCACCCTTCACCGCGAGGTAAAGGACAGTTAAGCAAATATCCAAAAGTTTCCTCTCCGACCTTTATTGCATCGCCACCACTTGGCGTATCTTCTAATCGGTACGTTCCGTTACTTCGGATGATTCTGTTAGTAATCTCAAACGCCTCAAGTAAACTTTTTGGACGTTGGTTTAGGCAAACAAACTTTCCACGTCCTGTATTATTACCTTTCCCTTTTGTTGCAACGATAATGCACTCTGCCATATCTGTATCTGCAGAGAAAGCACAATCAAACCCCTTAGCTTCAGCAATGGTTATCACAACCACATCATGATATGCAGTTGCCCACATGTCACGTAATTTCTGGGAAGTTGGTGAAGCTAGCACCGTTGCAGGCAGGATGCACCCCATTGCACCTGTAGACTTAAGCATACTGTCGGCAAGTTCTACAAAATAGGAACTGAGTCCTGCTTGTCCATCAGCAACATGTGCGATTTTTTTCTTGAGGGCGGTTTGCATTGCCTTTGTATACTCTTTAGGTCGATCGCTACCTTGGAATGGGGATTTTGCTCCGTCTATTCCCGCTGGATCTGCCCCCGGTTTCGTAAAAGGTGGATTCTGAATAACGATGTCAAATTTTTTGTAAGGAAATTCCTTTTGGAGATCAACAATCCTATTTTCTTCACCACCAACCTGTTCACCCTCCGTACCAAATAACTTCATATCAAGCAATTCAAGTGAACCTACCGCGTATTTGCTATTGTCTAATTTACCGTAAGGCGCAGTAAGGATACGCGTACCACCAAGTTTCATATCAGCATATCTACTCGCAAGCGCAGCAGCTGTAAGGTGTGTCGCATTCGGCATAATATCTACACCGCCGATGTTTTTCTCTAACATCCGCTGATGGATATCCTTGCCATTTCCACCTGCTTGTTCATACAGTGATAAAATACGTTGATAGACACCGTTAAGCAACGCACCTGTACCGCAGGCGAAGTCTGCAACTTTCGGAAGTTTCCCTTTCGGCAACTCAGGCATCACAAGTGTAGACAGCAGCACAGCACTTTCCGGGAGCGTATAGTTCGCCTTTACATATTTCCTATCAGTGATTAACTTTTGGAACACAATACCCGAGAGCTCGTGTATCTGCGCGATACCCGTATCAACAAGGTCTTTAGCAGCTTCACACAGGAGTCTTAAGATATGTCTAACAAGCCTGTCATCCGTAGCGAGTGCCTCAACAAGGTTACGAGCATCTTCAAAAATGGGACGATAATTTACCTTAAGGATAGTGTTCCAGTCGTCAAGAACATCAGTATAATCAATTGTCGGTAGGAGTTGGCGGAGTGAACGGACAGATTCCATCTCTGCTTTACCCGCGAGGGAACTCTGAAATACAAAAGCATCAGTGATAATCAGTGCTGCCATGCGAAGCGTTTGGATGTTAGGTGTTTCTTCTGTTTCATTTTTCTTCTTAGAAAATGCCTCTTGATGCAAAAATAGTCTCTATTTTCTTACCAATGACAGGATGTTCAATGATTGCCTCTTCAAGTAAGTAAGCTGCTTTGTTGATGCTTTTCTCCATCTCTTCTGCCGCCGCTTCAAGATGAGAATTCGGCATTGCACCTACGTGCAGAGCATTTGCAATGTCGCTTACTTTGCCTGTTGCCCATCCGTTTTCTGGGAAGTGTCCTACGGTATCACCGACTGTAGTGGCAAGTTTGTATTGTAGGTCATCAGCAGTGCGCAGTTGCGGATTTATATCCTTTCCCGCCATCTTCTTAAAACGATCAGGATAAAGAATTGCCATAACGTTATTGAGCGTTTTCCCGACAACGTGATATTCAGTTTCAAGTTCAAGAACAAGTCTTGTTTCCGCTTGTGTTATGAGATTTTTAGCGTTGGTAGTGGTAGCAAATTTCGCTTCAATGCCGACTGGTTCTCTACCGTGTTCAATTACAATGGCATCAAGTTCGCTGTTGCCTTTAAGGAAAGCGTTGACTTCTGTTTCGATCTCCCATCCGTGACGCATGTGTCGTAAGACGTTTACCAATTCGTTTGTAATTGTGGTTTCACGTTGGTTCGGCATATTGTGTTCTCCTCAAAAAGCACTTCTACTCTGGCCGCAAATCAAAAACAGTTTTAAAACTGGCAGTTTTTCCAGTATTCAGTGCAGTTTGGATGGCGTGCTTGTAGTCGCGGAGAGGAAAGGGAGTACCAACCAAAGGCAGAAATTGCTCCCCATGTTTCTGTAGCAGCTGCAGACCGAGCTGAAATGTATGCAGCTGTTCATCATTATAAGTTTCAATTCCGTAGGCATAAGACCCTTTGACTTCCAACTGCTTATACCAAATAGATGTCCAGTCAATATTTTTTGGAATTCCAGGCATACCAATTAAAACAACTTGTCCACCAACTTGTGTAAAACGGAGTGCATCGTCGATGGTAGAACTTGAACCGACGCAGTCAAAGGTAATATCTACACCACCCTGTAAAACCAACTTGCCGATTTCAGGTTGATATGAAGCCGCATTCGTTAATTCACAGAACACATCATAACTACTACTATTCGCCGGAATTATCTCATCTGCACCCAGTTTCTCTGCTAATTCTTGTTGATGCGGGTATTTAGCTGAAATAAGGATTCTGTTCTGATGACCCAACATCCGAAGCGATGCAACCGTCAACAACCCTATTGTTCCACCACCAATTACACAGATTTCGTCTGAATCAGAGATTTCTGTTTGTAAGACACCATGCAACGCACACGCAAACGGTTCAAGCAGCACAGCAATTTCATCCGATATATCATCAGGCACATGATGAACTTGTGATTGATGTGCAAGCACAAAATCACTCCAACCTCCACCTGTATCTCTACAAAATCCTGTCTGTAGACCTTCAGCGATGCTCCCTCTTGTGACATTCTCACAGTTCACGTACTGCTGATTTTGACACTGAACACAAGGTGGATCAATCTCTCGCACACTACAAGCTAATACAGGTTCAACAACGACCCTATCACCGATAGATACACCTTCAACGTCCTCACCTATTTCAGCGATTTCACCGACTATCTCATGTCCTAAAACAAAAGGGTCTGATGTGAAGGGAGACAGATAGACACTCCCCTTGGCTGTAATCGTTGATAAATCTGAACCACAGATTCCACTCAATCGGTTTCTGATTTTCACCCATTGAGGCGTGGGGAGTTGCGGTTCGGGTAGGTCTACGAGACGTGTGCATGAGAGTGGGGACGTATAGAGACTTCTCCACCTATGTCCAAGGTAGCGTAGGACTACATAACGTTTGATGCTTTTGGTGTATTGTATGGCTTTCACGGTATCAGTCTAATTTGCCTCGTTTTGATAATACTCCATCAATATCTCAGCAACTTCAGGTCTGGATATTTCAGGTGGAAGCTGCTCACCTGCGCCAAGCATTTCACGCATTTTCGTGCCAGAAATTGAGAAATAATCATCCGGTCCGTGCGGACAGTCACCCATCATGATAATCTTATTGCATTTATTGCACCACATTGTCCAATTACCACGGAATATCTCAATTTCTAATGCATCTTCCGGGATGTCGTCAAAGATTGTCTGTGCGTCAAATGGACCATAAAAATCGCCTGCACCAGCATGGTCACGTCCAACGATAAAGTGCGATGCCCCACAGTTCTGACGAAAAACCGCATGAAGCAGTGCTTCCCTCGGTCCAGCATATAACATATCAAATCCATAACCAGTGATAGAGACGGTATTCTCAGGAAAATAGTGGTCTACCATAGTTCGAATTGCGGCATCGCGAACAGCAGCTGGAATATCACCTGGTTTCAGTTTGCCAAGCAACATGTGAATTAGAACACCATCAGCATTCACATCTCTTTGCGCTATTTTACAAAGTTCTTCATGTGCGCGGTGCATCGGGTTTCGGGTTTGGAATGCGACTACAGTTTCCCATCCACGTTTAGTAATGTCTTCGCGAATCTCAACGGCTGTTCGGAATGTATCAGGAAAATCCGATGGAAAATAGGAGTAGTTCAAAACTTGAATCGAACCGGATAGCACGTTTTCACCAACATCTGCAAAAGCAGGAACACCCGGATGTTCAGGATCGGTTGTGCCAAATGTCTTCTCTATAATCAGCTGCTTTTGTTCTTCTGAAATCTGTTCAATTGCCGAAACCTTCATAATTGCAAGGGGCGGATTACCATCAACATTCGGGTCGCAGAGGGTAATACGGTCAGCGTTTTTGACTGCATCCGATAGTTGATCGTCAGAAACGATATTCATGATAGGAACTGGCCAAAATAGGCCATTTGGCAGTTGCATTTCGGATGCAACACTTACCGCTTCGGCTATGTTCATATATCCAGTCAGGGGTGTAAAGTAACCCGATGCAAGCATTACGGCTGATGCAGCTGCTCCTGAACTGATTAGGACAGATGGAAGATTATCCGCCTCTTTTATCAATTTAGTACGTTCCGCATCATCCGATACGTAAAGGGGTGTTAAGGTTTCGGCTCCATGTGGTTTAATCATTAGTATCTCCTTAATAAAATGTAAATAAAACCGTTATCAATCTTCAACTTCTATCTGTTCAACGATACATCCGTTCCATATCCAATGGATGTGTCTCTTAGCAGTTTCAATCCGCTTTTTCGTTGTGTAAATCACGAGGGCAATATGTTCATTATCTACCTCTACAATGGCTTCTTTTTCAACCATTTTGTTGTTAGGAGGCACATAAAGTTTCTTTATAATTTGTTTGCCATTTGCCAGCATATTAACTTCATGGGTTGCTGCTTCTGCAGATTGAAAGATATTGGTTACCTTGTATGTGCCATTAGTCAGGTCAATCCTGAAGGCAGCATCTTCTTTACCATGCACAGAATCTCTTGTGAGTGGTGTTGTATTTTCTGGTGGTCCCAAATAAGCTGCACGAGGTGTGATTCGCCAGTTATCTTTATTTAACGGATCTCTCGGATTCCACTCTGTATCCCATCCGTATCTTCCACTGACATACATAGTTTTCGACGCGACTATGTGATGATCCTCTGCCACTTCAGCACTGTCAGGTTGCATATCAAACCGTATTACCAGATTACCATCTTCTGTCTTGTCCCAAAGCTCAAGTTCAGGTTCAAGCGCTATTTTTCTTTTGAAAAGCTTCAGATGTTCTGTTTGATGAATAATGTCATAGGTATCTTTGAGATCTGCAAACTCCTCTGTTTCTGGGTAGTTCCATGCAACAACATAATCAGCACGGATATAACTTAATCCTACACTTTTTTGGTTGTTGCGATTTACCGGAAAATAGTCATAGTTTGCCTCATAGTTTGACATGTGAACGACATCATCAGCATAAACTCCGTAGAAAGCCTGCGCATGGATATATGGGGTAACGTATTTTACTTCACCGAGTGCCTCAGATTTGTGTGCGTGTGCAACGCGTATAGAGTATGTGGTATGTGGTTCTATATAATCTGTTCCTGAAACAAGTTCAGCAATTTCAGGTGATATCCGGGCATGGTCATAAGCCGTTCTTCCCCAATGGAGTAAGACAAAAATAACAAGACAAGTTGTTATTGCATAACGTATGACCCCATGTCTATTCATAGATAGTAATGGTAGTAACTTCGGTCTCTCAGGATATAATTCCTTATCAGGTTGTTTTTCAAAATCTGGAATAAGCAACCACGGTGCTACCATCAATAGAATGTATATATGAATCCGATCATTGATCCATCCACCAGGTCCATAACCCCACGGTGCCTTCGCGAACATATAAGTAAACAGTAATGCTATCAATAGAAATACATCTGTCTGTTTAATCCACTGTTTTCGGTATATTCTATAAATGATAGAAATTATAACACCGACACCTAAAATCACCAGCAATGAATAATTGACAGGAATATGCCAATCCGTAAAGTAGACAATTGACTTAATACCCCAAAAGTAATCCCAAATCCATTCCATACCGCGATGGCTTCCTGATTGATGCTGCTTGAGACTTTGCAGATAGTATTCCATCAAAACAAAATACATTGGTACCATATAAAGGAAAAAACCGAACAACGGTTTGAGACTAACGGTGAATTGTCGGCAGACTGCAAACCAATCCTTCCTCCGTTCCTTCCATGATTCAACCAAGGCATTGATGCCCCATATACATCCTGCTGCCACAGACATACCTAACACTATTAATCCAAATGAAGCAATATGCGATAAATATGTGAGTAACAATAAAATGTATAAAATGCAGAGATGTCTTACCTGTATATTTTCCTTGTGTTTCCACCAGAAACCGAAACTAAAAAAGAAAAAACTAATGCTAAGTGTAAAATTGTAAAACCCCATATAGAGAAGATAGTTATATGCAAATGGAAAACCTATCCAAGCGTAAAGATACTTATTATCCCGCTCTTTATGTACTGCACTGAGGAAATAGAAGAAGGCAATAGGGATTAATCCAACAGCAATTGTAAGCAATATCTTTTCGGACATCACAGGCGGAAAAATGTATAAGAGCACCGCAAGGATTATATGTGACAACCAGTTCGGAAAGATGGTAATGTTAAGTTTCCATGAATCACGTATTTTATAGTTTTCATGGAGTCCATACTCTTTTAGTACAAGAGCATTGTAAACATGGCTCGGACCATCTTGAGATGGGAAATATGCAAAAATCCAAATCGGAAGGAGATGTAATATCAACAACACAACGAATAGGTGTTTCCAAGACAGATTTCTCCAACTAAACATTTTTCACTCCAGATAAAGTCTCGTCACCTAAGTTTGTTCATTCTCTTTAAAATAGAGACAGTGTTGTGTTAATGGACACTTCTCACATAAAGGTTTTCTTGCATTACATATTTGCCTACCGAAATAGATGAGGTTCATGTGGAAAGAATATGTTTTTCCCTTAGGGATGATGGCAGGTAATTCAAGATGAGCCTTTTCTGCACTACAATTCGGGGCAATCAAACCGAGTCGTTTTGAAATTCGGAGAATATGTGTATCAACGGGGAACACTTCTCTACCACAGGCAAATGAAAGTGTTACCGAGGCTGTTTTGATTCCAATACCTTTATGTTGAATGAGGAATTCTAATGCATCCTCCGTTTTCATATCGTGGATAAATTCTAATGACAATTCATTATATTCAGTTTTGAGCCAAGATAGGAAGTTCTTAATAGTTTCGGTCTTCTGTCTCCCTAATCCTACAATCTTTATTGTTTCTTCAACGGCATTGGCATCAGCTCGTAACACATCCTCCCAAGTCGGAAATTTCTCTCTTAGTTGTGCATATCCCTTATCACGACTGACATCAGTTGTGTTCTGTGACAGTATAGTCAGGATAAGACACTCCAGAATATCTTCCGAGCCATCCCAAGTAGGAACACCGAGTAAGTGTTCCAGTGTGTCCGATATGTATTGTGCTTTCTGTTGTAAATTCAAGGATAGATTCCATTCTAATGTTTTTATTATTATATCACAAAATGAAAAAATAGCAAATATTTCTATGGTATACTCAACTACAGAACTCTTGCCAATTTAAAAAAAACATGGTATTATTTTACCAATACTAATTCTGCTTGGAGGTTTGATAATGCGTTTTGCTCGTTTCCTGACAACAACGACTGTTTTACTATTACTTATTAGTTCTTATGTTTCATCACCTTCCTACGGTTTTATTGAACGTGAGTTCACGATACGCGAAGTCCTTGATGCATGCACAAATATTGTGTTCGGAGAAGTACAAGTTGCCAATGCTCGCAGGTTACAGGCTGTCATTACTGTTAAAGAAGATGTAAAAGGCAAAAGTAATTTAAAAGAAATAAAAATGAATTTTGCTACAGGACAATATAAACAGAACACTTCACCCCAAATAATGGCACGTTTGCTAAAAGAGGGTATGCCAATAATTGTGTTCTATCGCGAACAATACGGTATTGATAGTATGTGTTTCATTGATAATACCTGGTTTCAGATGCGTAGTTATCAGGGCAGACGTAACAGATTTGAAAGAAACAGCGGCGCATCTTGGTGGAGTTTCACACATATTGACCCAATGATGAAACGCACGTATGATGGAAAAACAAAGGATTTCCAAAAAGTTGTTCGTGATATGTTAGCAGGTAAAATGTGGGTCACTGCACCGAAAAACGGGGTAAAAGTTCTCGTCTTAACTGGAAATAGCACCCCTACGACTTGGGGACAATCTTATGTCCACACAAACACAATGACTTATGAATACAAGGCATTACGCAATGTGAAGACAGCTGGAAAACGTCCGATGGCTTATGAATCTACAAAAATGCGTACGTTACCAAACCTAAAAGACGCACATATTTTATGGATCGGATACGAAGAAATATCAAGCTACGGGAGGCACCTTCTACCTACTGGATCAGAAAAAAGAATAAAAGACTTCGTCAAAAAAGGCGGCATTGTCGTCGTTACAGGACAAGACAGTACTATACGTAGACCATGTGGAATCGGATGGTTACAAGGTAATTTGAAAGGTGTTGAAAGTCCGCCAGATAGACATTTTGTGATTGTAGACAATTCTGAACCCGTATTTTCCACCCCGAACAGAATCCGATCTGGTACACTGTTTATTGATGATGCGTGGATAGATTGGGAAGAAAGTGATAAGGTATTCGCAACTACAAAAGAACGAAATGAACTTGTTGTCGGTGCACGAAAGTATGGAAAAGGCCTATATATCATTACAAGTCTTCGCAACGATACCCAGTATACAGTTTCCAACAACAAACTGTTAATGGAAAACATCCTCCATTATGCTGTGAAGACGCTTAAAAAATGATGTTATAGTGAATTATAAATATAACGAGTTGTGATAAATAACTAAATGTTAATATAGTTTCACGTAAACAGGATGTTTAAGGACATTTCTTATTCTTTTAACGGTCTTTAGTCCCGTAGGGACGATATGTTTATAGAAGACATCATAGTACACCTTCTTTAGTCCCGTATGAGGATTAATTTATTAAACGGGTAATTATAATCACGCCAAAACTGGTAGTAGGAGCACTTTGTAAGCGCGATTGTCAAACCCGTAGGCGCGCTTTGTAAGCGCGCTGGACTTTGATCACAAATTACCCAATTTATTTCTTAATCTTCATTAGGGACGATATGTGTGTCCTAAAAACCTAATACATGTGAAAACGTTAAAAACAAATAGTTTACTGGCACAAGTCGTAAATATAAGTTGACACTGTCGTCCCACGGTAGGCGAGGTCTCCTAACCTCGCCGATATAGAGTGTTCAAGTAATTTCAAAATCTACTATATACACCCTACAGGAATTTTGTAACCACTAACGTGATGTCATCATGTAGGTTTTCACCTTGCTGATATGATTCAAGATCTGCTAATATCTCAGTCCTAATTTCAACTGGAGAAAGGTCACGGTTTTCAATTAACAAGTCTTTTAAGCGTTCAATCCCATACATCTCAGCATCTGCATTAAATGCTTCAGTAATACCATCAGAATAAAGCACAAGGAGGTCACCGGGTTCCCATGTAGTTTCTGTGCTATGGTAGTGAGTTACTGCATCTTGATCTGGTAATGCAATGCCTACTGGTGTAAATTGCGAGTCTAATTCAATGAATTCATCACTTTTCAGCCGATATAGAAGCATTGAAGGATGTCCCGCGTTGGCAAATTCAAGCCGATTGTCCTGATGGATTATGACATAACAACAAGTCATATAGATAAAGGTCTGAGCATCTTCCTCTGTGACGCGTTTTACGGCTTGCATTACCTCTGGTACCGATGCATCAAATCGTATTTGCGTCTGAATGCCACTTTTAGTCATCGCGGCGACCATTGCAGAATGAAACCCATGCCCCATCACATCACCGATAAAAATTCCAACCTGATCATTTGGCAGATAGAGATAATCATAATAATCCCCACCGACATTGTTCGTTGGTTGGCAATATCCAGCGGAAGTAACACACGAATGTTTAATTTCTTCGTTTGGCAAGATGGATTGCTGCACCTGCGCTGCGAGTCGCATTGACTCCTCTTGCGCGATCTCTTTGCGAATAGCACTCATCTGAACTTCAAGATCATTCCGAATCTTATTATTGAGAACCCGAAACATACCTCTACCAATTAGCGGGATCCGTGCTAATGCTTGGAAAAAATCGTCGCGATCAATACGCAGCAGACGTGTTAATGTACACGTTTTAATCGTTGCACTTCTCGGTTTGTCGTCAATCAGCGCAACTTCACCGAAGCAATACCCCTTCTCTGTAAATGCCAATACTTCCGTTTCCGCTTTGATGATGCTGATTTCACCATCAACCAACAAGTAAAGTGAATCACCCTCTGCACCTTCTTCAAAAATAGTGTGATTTTCAGGAAAAACTATTTCATGGGCTATGTCGCTAATTGATTCTATATCTGCTATTGAGAGTTCTGCAAAAAGTTCAGTCTGTTTTAAAAACGTGCTTTTCTCTTTGGCTAACATAAACACAAGTATCCTCGGCTATGTGCTTTATTGAGTATTATTGAAAGAAATCTTCAACTTTCGGTTTTATTTAACAATCGTGGTATTATATCCAACCTACCTGTATTTGTCAAACCTGTTTTTGCCTAAACTCATTAGACATATCTTGCACAATTATACATTGTGTAGTATCATTATTTGAATGATGACTTACTATGACAATTGCATTGTATGTTATACCATTTCTAATAGAAAACGCCGCATTTTTGTAGCACAAACTGCCAGTTTGTGCCGTCGTTCAAGACATTCTTAACAAATGTTAATGGGATAAACTTTTATAGATATGGTATTACCACCAATTCACACCAATTCTGGAGGACATCCATGATTTCAGTCTACAAAATAAAACCTTGGTTCCAACAATTACTAAAACCGTTACTTACAACACTCCATAAAATCGGTTTCACACCCAACGCTATCACTTGGATGGCAATACTGTTGTCAGCAGTCATCGGTGTTCTATTATGGTTTTATCCTAATGGTGCTATGCTCTGGATTTTTGCTGTCGCTCTATTAGTAAGAATGGCTTTGAACGCTCTTGATGGGATGATGGCGAAAATGTATAACATGACAAGCACATCAGGTGAAATACTAAATGAACTTGGTGATGTAATATCTGATGCTGTCATGTTTTTCCCGCTGATTAAACTAACAGGAGTCAACTTCTGGTGGGTGCTGCTGTTTATGTTCCTCTCTATGCTAAATGAATTCATCGGAGTCCTAACGAAAGCGGCAACAGGTACAAGAAGATATGATGGTCCGATGGGAAAGAGCGATAGAGCCTTAATTGTGGGGATTACTTGTTTGCTATTCTTCTTTTGGGAAAAGGTGTCGTTGGCTTTCAATTACATTTTTATTATAATGAGTATCCTGTTATTATTGAGTTCTACAATACGAATTAAAAACGGATTAAAACAAATCGGGAGTGCTGAATGAATATTCTAAATGTGCTTATAGTGCAACAAAAGGAAATTGCATTAGTTATTGGGTTGATTTTCGGAATTCTCGTTTTTGCATCCTTTCTTTTTTGGATTTTGGGAAAAGTAAAACCAAAAACCGACCTATCTGAATTAGTAATGAGAACCAAATCGTGGTGGGTAATGGCTATTATCTTTGTATTGGCTATCATTCTGCATCCTGTTATCACCTTTATCTCTTTAGGATTGTTGTCTTTTCTTGCGTTGCGAGAATTATCAACGATAAGCAAAAACGTCAGAGAATCAGATCGAAAGGTATTGATATGGTGCTTCCTGAGCATTCCATTCCAATATTATTTCGCATACATCGGACAATATAGCCTATTTATCATCTTCATTCCTGTGTTTATGTATTTATGGATCGCATTTATGCTGGTGATAATCGGTGAAACAGAGGATATCAGCCGCTCCATGAGTGTCCTACCTGCCCAATTGATGCTTACCGTTTTTGGTATCAGTCATCTGGCATTTCTGGTTTCATTGCCCGATATTGATGGCTTTGACGCAGGAGGAAGGGCTCTACTGTTGTTCATTGTATTCATAACAGAAATGAACGATGTTTTCCAGTTCACATGGGGAAAGTTGCTTGGAAGATTTAAAGTCATTCCAAAGGTCAGTCCAAATAAAACATGGGAAGGACTGATAGGAGGCGTTATTACTTCGGTAGTAGTTGGTTACTTTTTGCGTTTCTTGACACCATTTTCCGATATTGAAATATTGATCACTTGCGGCATAGTAGCAATTTCCGGTTTTGTCGGTGATGTCGTTGTTTCTGCTATTAAGAGAGATATCGGTCTGAAAGATACAGGAGAAGCAATTCCTGGTCATGGTGGGATTTTAGACAGAATTGATTCGCTTGCTGTCACGGGACCAGTGTTCTTTCATATTGTGTATAACTTATATTACCTATAAAAACCATTCTGAATATTAGTGTCATAGTATTCTATAGCATCTTTCATGTGTTTCAACGCAGCATGAATTTGCGGGAGTTCTTCAAAACCGTAGGAGATTCGCATCTGCCGTTTGCCAATATCAACCATCTCACCATGTGGATGTACGCAGTGTTCACCGGGAATATAGATAACCTTTGGATGTGGATTGTTCAGTGGTCCGTCAATACCTACATATCCAGTTGTACGAGCCAAGAATTTGAAAAAATCAGAGTTTGAATCGCTGGGAGTATCAGTCAGTGTCAGATAATAATAGAAGCCGGCACTTCCGCCACGAATAGATTCGACATTATCACAGAGTAATTCGGCAATCCAGATTTTCACCTGTTCAGCCTTCAGATGATACCCACAATTGACCTTCTCAATTTGAGTTTCAATACCGTTATCCAGCAGGTAACTCGCAATTTCCTGATTGATGAGCGGCGCACTGAAACCAATGTCACTTGTACGTTGAACAATACTGTTGAGAAACGCTCCTTTTGGACCAATAAGGTAACCGATACGTAATCCCGGAGCAAGTATCTTTGATAAAGTACCAATTTCATAGACAATACCAAGTTCATCAAAGCAGGATGCAGACTCCAAAGGTTCAACAGTGTCATCATGAATAAGTTCACAATACGCATTGTCAAAAATGAGCGGAATCTTGTGCCCAATTTCGCGGGACAGTTGTGTGACAATCTCAACTAATTCTCGCTTTCGGTTATTTGAAAGAATAGTGCAAGTTGGATTGTTGACGGTCACAACATAGAAAAACTGGATATCAGATTTCTCACTACTGCTTAATGCCTCTAATCTTTGTTGCAATAGTTCTGTCTGCAGACCTTCATTGTCTTCAGGTATTGTAATAACGCTAAAACCTTTCCTTTCAAGGTCGTTGCAATAGATATAATACATCGGGTCAGCAGTGATGACGATACCAGTTGGGAGAAGATGTGTGATACTTTCCAGCAAACTGGTCGCTCCGTTCGCACCGATAACAACATCCCTTGTGGAAAATGTGTCTTGTGTGATACCACCGATTCTGTTGTCAAGATGGTATCTTTTGATAGATTCAATCAGATTAGGAGAACCTTGTGCACCTCCATAATTGAGAGATGCACGGTACTTTTCAGGATTAGCAAGCACTGCAACACACGCAGTCTGTATCTGAAGACGTGGGATTGTGCTTTCGTTCACATATCCTACACCAAGATTGATGTCATATCCATCACGAAAACCGACTGCAAAATCGGTCATCATCTGGTTGACAGGTGCAGGAATACTTGAGGCTTTCCCATAATCAGAAAATCTAAAATCGTCAATTATCATGCTATTTCAGCAAATCCTCAAGTGCGGTTTCAAGTGTAGAATACTGAAATTCATATCCACTTGCTTCAGTTTTCTGTGGCAGAACATTTTGACTCAGCATTACAAATTCAGCGAATTCACCCATCAACATGTGTAATGCGAATGTTGGCACTGGAAGAATCGTAGGCTTTTGCAAAACAGAACCGAGTGTTTTCGTGAACTCAATGTTTCGTACAGGATTAGGTGCTGTTGCGTTTAATGCACTTTGTATCTCATCATTCTCTAAAGAATGTGTAATTATTCCAACTACATCATCAATATGAATCCAGGACATCCACTGTTTACCAGTTCCAAGTTTACCACCAGCACCCATTTTGAAAGGAGGAAGCACTTGATCCAGTAGTCCGCCACCCATACCAAGCACAAGTCCAATACGGACATGAACGACACGTATGCCAAGTTCACTTGCCTTATGACCTTCTGCTTCCCATTCTTGGCACACTTCTGCGAGGAAATCAGAGCCGATAGGAGCATCTTCTGTAAAACTATCGTCCCCTGTTGCACCATATAGACCGATGGCAGAAGCACAGATAAGTGCTTTCGGTTTCGATTCAGACGAAGCCAGTGAGGAAACAAGGTTCCGTGTGGAAAGAACACGACTGTCTCGTATCCGTTCCTTTTTCTTAGCATTCCATCTGCCTGCAATGCTTTCACCTGCAAGGTGAACTACTGCATGTATATCAGATGTTGCTTCAGTCGGGAGTTGTTCGGTTTCAGGATTCCAAGCATATATTTTATCTACAGATTGTAATTTCGTTTTGGCACGTTCAGTGTCTCTTGATACGACATTCACTGCGTAATCTTTCGTCTGGAGGGCATCACACACCCGTCGTCCGATAAATCCTGTTCCACCGGTCACCAATACTTTTTTCATCGTTTCCTCCCATGTGTCTATTTTGAGAGTTCTGCTAATGTGTCTTCCAGTTGTCTATAATCCTCAATCACTGCATCACTGAGAATGTCATCGGTTTCAGATTTATTGAATCCAGCAAAACGAATTGCTTTCATTTCAGCATTCTTCGCACCAACAATGTCTGTTCTCACAATATCACCAACATGTACCGCCTCTTCTGGTTTAACATTGAGTTGCTCCAACGTAGAGATATATTGTATTACCTCAGGCTTTGTATGTTCTGTTTCATCAGAAAAAGTAAACGCTGAGAAGTATTGATATATACCATCTTGTTTCATTAATTGCCGCGCATATTTCCCTGGTGACAAGGCAGAATCAGATATAATTCCAAGGGAATATTGTTCGCTCAGTTTTGCCAAAACTGGTTTAACATGTCGTATCAACACTGGCGGTGATGCCATAAATGCTTTCCCAAGACAGACAATAAGAGCAGTGATTTCTGCCTTATCAAGCGAAAGTTGTAGCGATTCAGCCAAGGTCATCAGGCAAGTTTCAACAGAAACACCTTTGTGTTCATACCAACTTTTCATTGATACCTTATATGCGTCATCTAAACCAACAGCTATCTCTGAGGTAGTGCATGAATAACCTTGCTTTGTTAGGTATTGATGGCAATTTTCAATACGGATTGCTTGCCGATTCTCCCAGTTTTCCTGTGTGTCTGCATAAAGTGTTTGCCAATAATCAAACGTAATTGCTTTGAACATCTTTACTCCTATCTTACTTAGTATTTCTATCGTCGCAATTCAAATGTCATTTTATCCATTGCAAGACAGGATGTCAAGAAACAAATAAAATATACAGACTTGTTTGAGATGATAAACGATAGGATCGGAAGGCAGGTTGACTCGTTGGGTTATATTTCGGTTTGTTTTGAGGAGTTGAACTGTTTGGCGGGGTCCAGAGACCACACCCAACAATGTGTGTAGGTTTGTCGCTAATCTATACAAACGTGAGTTTGATAATAGGTATATGAACTTCATTTTTCCTAAATATTACTCACATAGCCGTCAATTTAAGGATTTATTTGCATGGTGATAACGTTCTTTAGTCCCATAGGGACGGGATGTTTATAGCTGAACGTTGTCATCACAGCTCTTAGTCCCGTAGGGACGATATGTTTGTAACAACCGAAACGTATAAACATATCGTCCCTACGGGACTAAGAAATAGGTGTTGAACGTTGTGCTATAGACTTATCGTCCCTACGGGACTGAGGTCACTAATAAAACGGATTGATCTTCTTAAATTACACCTGCCATTGTAGCACCAAATCAAGTAATCAACGGTATGAATGCCTGTAGGCGTTCCCCAAATCAACGCCAAATGCGCCAAATCAACGGTATGAATGCCATTGAGGCATTCCCCGTGTGGTATTATACATTGGTTCGGAAACCGCACCATAGCCGTCAATTTAAGGATTTATTTGCATGGTGATAACGTTCTTTAGTCCCATAGGGACGGGATGTTTATAGCTGAACGCTGTCATCACAGCTCTTAGTCCCGTAGGGACGATATGTTTGTAACAACCGAAGCGTATAAACATATCGTCCCTACGGGACTAAGAAATGGGTGTTGAACGTTGTGCTATAGACTTATCGTCCCTACGGGACTGAGGTCACTAATAAAACGGATTGCTCTTCTTAAATTACACCTGCCATTGTAGCACCAAATCAAGTAATCAACGGTATGAATGCCTGTAGGCGTTCCCCAAATCAACGCCAAATGCGCCAAATCAACGGTATGAATGCCATTGAGGCAATTCCCCGTGTGGTATTATGCATTGGTTCGGAAACCGCACCATAGCCGTCAATTTAAGGATTTATTTGCTTGGCGATAACGTTCTTTAGTCCCATAGGGACGGGATGTTTATAGCTGAACGCTGTCATCACAGCTCTTAGTCCCGTAGGGACGATATGTTTGTAACAACCGAAACGTATAAACATATCGTCCCTACGGGACTAAGAAATGGGTGTTGAACGTTGTGCTATAGACATATCGTCCCTACGGGACTGAGGTCACTAATAAAATGGATTGATCTTCTTAAATTACACCTGCCATTGTAGCGCGGGGTCTCCGTGCCCCGCACATTGTTTGAATGTAGCAGGTTTAGGCGGGGCACGGAGACCCCGCGCTACAATAGAGATTGCAGTTTTGGAATGTCTCAAATGCATCCAAAAAGAGAAAATAGCTAAATTGACGGCTATGGTGCGGTTTCCGATCCAATTCAGAATACCAAACGCGTATTCTGATGGAATACAAAAATTTGATTTATCAAACTCATGTTATACAAAGTTATTCCTGAGGATTATCAGATGTTCGCACTTTAATTGCATCAGGAGTCAACGCACCAAGCGGCTTTTCACCTCTAAGTACACTCTCAAAATCGTCGACAATCATATCAGCAACACGCAAGTTCGCATCTTTTGTTCTTCCTGCAATGTGTGGTGTGAGAACGACATTATCTCTATTCCTGAGTTCGTCATCAATAGGAAGAGGTTCTCTGTCATAGACATCAAACGCGCCCGCGAGTTCATCTTTCACAATTCGTTCACGCAATGATTCCATATCAACTGCGTGTGCACGCGTGATGATAACAACCAATGATCCTTTACGCAGATTGTAGATACGTTCACGGTTCAGTAAATGTCGTGCAGATGGTGTTGGTGGAATAGCAACGAATACAATTTCTGCCCGGTCAACAAGTTCGTCCATATCAACGCGTTCAACGTCCCACTCTTCAAGCAATGCGTCAGGAACATAAGGGTCATATCCCATCGTGGTTGCACCGAATGCACTGCACCACTTTGCTATCTTTCCACCAATCTGTCCAAGACCCATTACACCTATCTGCTTTGTGCCGAGATCCCCATTGACAAAATCTGGGTCATCACAAAATTGATGTGCTACAGGGAGTTTATCTGGTCCCCAAATAGGATTGGTCCAATCCCACAATTTTTCTCCGATTGTCATTTTATGATGCCACTGTGCTGTGCGTCTCAGAGATGACAATGCAAGTCCAAATGCACATTCTGCTACAGATTGTGACCAGGCACGTGTGGATTCGATCACTGGAATATCACGATCTTGCAGTTTCGCATAAGGGATACCGTGTCCTGTGTTATCAGTCATTGTGCCAAAGACTTTGAGTTTCGGTGCGTGGTCTACACAGTCATCTGTGAAACTACCACCAAAATGTGAAATGCCGATGACTTCACTCAAGTCCACCTGTTGATGGATAGGGTCTTTACTTGTCGTATTTAAAACGAGTGTCACCCCTAATTCCTCAAGTCGTTTCACCATCTGTTCATGAACGAAGGGCCAAGAACCCTCTAATCCTGGTGAACGTGTGAATAGAAATTGGTGTGTTGCCATACAATGATTCCTCCTAATTTAGGTTATTACAATATGTGGTGCAGTTGGGTATCTACCGCGCCGATTGCCGTAAAGGGTCAGTCCACCTCTGTTTTCTGCATTCCCTTTAACTTCATAACGCACAGTGATTATTCCGTTAGAATTATCACTTAAACACGTTTCCTTATCCAATTGAACACGGTATAGGTAGCCATAGTTGCCAAGGTTTTCGTGAATATAGGTGAGAACACCGCGTGCGTCAGCAGGACAATCGGAGATAGAAATAGTATCCACCTCAGTGCCGTTCACAGAAATTGTAACATCTGATGGATATTTCTCTGGTTCGGTTTGACGTGAACCCCCATTTGATGAGGATGCTTCAAATACAAGCTCCATCTTTGTTATCTCATCAGGATTGAGTTTAGCAGGCAGTGACATCTGATATTCAACATATCCTGCACCTTGTGCCATTAGAAGTTGGTCCTTCACATCGGTGGCTCCATCCCACTTGCTGGATGATATGTCACCCGGAAGATGGCTAAGCGATGTTAGACCTGCTGCATCTTCAATGTAAATCTCAAAATTGATGTAATTCCGTGCGACAACTGCCCCTGTTTCATCGGATACCCACACGTGCAATGTGCCAACTGCTGCGTTTGTATCTGGAATAGCAAGTTTCAGTTGATGTACTTGTTCTACCTTATATTGTGGGAATGGGATTTCAACACTGTTGCTGATAAGTCCATACGTCAGTTCACCGTTCTTTTCAAGTGTATCCAATTGCCAATGAAGTGTCGTTCCTTCAATCTGTTTATGTGAGAAGTGGCTTGTGTATATATCTACAGTAACAATATCACCTGGAGCAACTGTGGTGCCGGGTGGATAGTCAATTGCAATAAAATCAAGTGTGTTGATGTCATTGTAATCGTAGCCGAATTCCTTGACAGATCGGTCATAGTTCATAAAACCGTTGTGTTCCCATTCAATATCCTGCAGTTCAGTGTAGATATAGCCACAGATTTTTGGATGTAACCGCAACTCATTCGTCAGATACTTGAAGCACCACGCAACATCTTTGTCACCAGCACCTGCACCGATGCCACCATATTCACTATTGATCAATGGAACATCTGTCTGTTCGTTATCACCAGCATAATTGAACTTTGACCCGGGATATGTCTGTTCAACGACATTAGCGATGTGATCCTTGGCATGTCGGTAATTATTGATATAAAAGTGCCAAGAGTTAATGTCTGTTTCAACGTGGTCATAAAGACAGGGAGAGTTGTCTTCAATAAGACGCGTGGGGTCAAGAGATTTTGCAAGGTGATACATCTCACGTACCCATTCTTGACGATCCTTTTGTTCCTTATAACCGCCGCCACCGAGTCCCCATGTTTCGTTGAAGTTGCACCATGAAATGATGGATGGATGGTTGAAATCACGTGCAATGTTACCGTGTAGCGTTTCTACAAATCGGCTTTTTGCTAAATCTGTATAGTTACCAAAGTTTGGAATGTCGCACATAAAGAGCAGTCCCAATTTGTCTGCCCAATAGTAGAGACGCGGTTCGTCAACTTTGATATGCAAGCGAAGGAAGTTGAATCCAAACTCTTTGGAACGTTCCACATCGGTTCTAATCGCTTCATCTGTGAGGAAGGTATATACCCCTTCTGGATTGAATGACTGATTGAGTGCACCCAACAGATAAACAGGACGGTTGTTAAGATATATGTAGTTGTAGTCACCACCTGGTGACTTCTCAATAGAGACCTTCCGCATACCAAAATATGTCTGAACCGTATCCAAAACAGAGTCATTTGAGACCAATTTCAGCGTGACATCATATAGATTTGGTGTATCCACATCCCACAGTCGGAGTTTATCGGAAGGGATATCAACAACGATCTCTGTATTTTCTGATGCAGGAACCTGTCCACTCATCCCATCACATTCCCAGTGTATTTCAGAACCAGATGCAATTTCACCATCAACTGTCACGTTAATAGTTGCTGTGCTTTTATCAATATCAGGAGTGATTGGACATTGTTTGATGTATGTTGCATTTCGAGGTTCAATATAGACTGTCTGCCAGATGCCGCTTGTTCGGGTATACCATCCAATCTGTTTTCCAGCGAGTTGTTCTCCGTGGTCTTGTGCATCATAAGCACGGACGACGAGTGTGGTAGGTTCGCCTGCTGTAAGTGCTTCTGTGATGTCAAATTCAAACGGAAGATATCCGCCTTCATGTTCACCTATCTTTTTGCCATTTATCCATACTGCAGTTTCCCAATCTACTGCACAGAAATGTAGTATGACTCGTTTGTCTCCCCAATTTTCAGGTGTTTCGACTGTCCTGCGATACCAACCGATTGTATGTCGTTGTTCGTGTTTATAGTTCCCACTATTCACAAGTCCACCACAAGTTATCTCATCCGGTTTAAGGTAGGCATTTGTGCTGAGGTAGGTTGCACTGTCTGCTTGCTCTTCTTCGCCCCATGCAGCAAGACTTTCCCACGGATAAGGCACGCATATTTCCAGTGGATAATCTGGTGAATCTGAAGAAAACCATTCTTCATTGATGCCAATATCCTCTGGGTCAAAAGCAAATTCCCAAGTGCCGTTAAGGTTTATCCAATCAACACCATCTGAAGTGCCGCGTTGAAAAACGGGTTTCGGATATTCTGGACGAGGTTTTTCTATTCTTGTCACTATTTCTCCATCCTTGTTTTTGTAATTACACAGATTGATTTTTATTATGCATTATATGTAATTCGTAGCTTTTATTCAAATTAAATATTGTTGTTGTATAGTAGCATATAGGCATGCAATTATCAGTTTATGTAGGAATAATAACCACTTCATAACAATCGTGGTTGGAAACCACTCCAACAAATGATAGGTGGCAACTGAGAGAAATTGTCCAAACTATAGTTAATTATAACGTGAGTTTGATAATAGGTATATGAACTTCATTTTTCCTAAATATTACTCTCATGGACCCGGTAGGTGCGGTTTCCTAACCAATGCAGAATACCAAACGCGTATTCTGGCATAGGCATCAATTTAAGGATATATTTACCTGTGAAGGATCTTGGAAGTCTATTTTTATCATACACACCTTTCGCACCGCTGGTGCTTGGTTTCTTGTGACGGACATTCTCTATACACCTGTCGCACCGCTGGTGCTGATATGTGATTTGTGAAAGCCTCGTAGAGGCGAAAGGTGTATAGCACGTAATATCAATACAGACGAAAGCCCCAGCGGGGCGAAAGGTGTATAAAATGCACAAACTTTACTCACTAAATTGATGCCTATGGTGCGGTTTCCTAACCAATGCAGAATACCAAACGCGTATTCTGATGGAATACAAAAATTTGATTTATCAAACTCACGTTAATTATAGTGAAATAAAAAGATTTATTCACACTTTTGGTACGTGAGACCAAAACTAACGTGAGTTCGAATATAAGAGATTGGTTCATCAAGGGAATTCAATTGAACAAAAGCAGTTCCAACGTAACCCAAACACCTTCTTTGCTCCAGCGGAGCAATATGTTTATAGTATTCATCCGAACCAGTGTTTCCGCTCCAGCGGAGCGGTATGTGAGATAATCACACATGGCACTCCGCTGGAGTGCAAGAACTTTGTGTTTGGATTTTCTATAGACATACCACTCCACTGGAGTGCAAGAACATGCCCGTCATCAAATCTGCGATAAACGTGATATATTGTATCGGTTTTTCTAACCTTTATATCGAACTCACGTTAAACTAATGGACTGTTCCGTAGCACAAACTGAAAGTTTGTGCTACAAGAATGCGAAGTTTTCTATTAGAAATGGTATTATAAGGGTTGGTTAGTACAGACATATCGTCCCTAATGAAAATTAAGAAATAAATTGGGTAATTTGATTTCAAAATCTTCGGACGGGACTAAAGAAAGTATTGCAAAGTAATATTGCATGAGACACGCCAAAGTAGGAACAGTCCGACATCCGGCAATATCAGCAGATTCTTTTGCCAAAAACTTTACACACCCTACTCCTTATTTGGAGTTGCTTTTTCTGATGGATTCTGATACAATAATTAGATAAGCAAGAACATCAGGAAAGCAACTCGCTTTTTTTGTTCAGTTAGGGGGTAAATACGCCCTAACTTCTTATCTATATTATACTATATAAACTCTGTCTACACAAGGGTTTATTACACTTTTTTAAACATTTCTATTCAAGTCCAAAACGACTAATGCCGTACAATAATACCGTTCAACGACACTCTCGTTGATGTATCCATAAAAAGTGTTCTCTCATGATCCCCGTTGTCCATCTCCGAAAATATATTCGATATTTGTGCTCGGCTTCATCTTCGCTGCACTGGCGTTGGGAAGTGTGGCAATCAAAGCAACACATCCTGAGACACAGCCGTGTGAACCGTTTATCACGGGGGAATGTCCGAGTGGTATCGCCCCTTATGAAAAGGATACCCCTGTGTGTCCAAAACGAGTTGATCCTTGCCCACTGGAGAAAACGGGGTAAGTAGAACCAACAAACGCGCCATGATGATCACATGACGCACCTTTGCAACACTGCGAAAGGAGAACATCTCATGAGTAAAAAAATGATATGGGGCGTAGTTACCCTCATTCTTCTCATTATTACCGCAACAGTGTGGAAAGTGCTGCACGACCGAGCATATATTCAACAACTTGAAAATGATTTAGCCGGTAAGCAGAAAATGTCAGAAGATCGTGACAAACCAACAGAACAAGTAGATCAACAAGAATTAGACACATCACACCCAGATTTCCATGTTCACGAAGATGGCACGCCGCACATCGGCACACACGATGAACCGTCGGGAGCTGTGCCGTTTCAACCCAGTATGCCAGCCTTTTCCAATTTCACACCCGATCCGAATGATGATCCCGTGAAAACAGCATATAAACGGCTGGAGTATATCAAGAACAACCCACAAGAGTGGGGCGACTTCTCGCCCCAAACATTAGAACTGATGGACGAAATGACACCTGTTCCAAATATTAGGGCAGGAGATGTAATAGAAGGCGAAGGTGAGACTGAAATCGCATACCTTAAAGACCTTTCCGCCCTGCGAGATCCAAGATCTGCAGATCTCTTGCTATCGTGGCAAATGGATAGTGGTGTTATGGGCAAACCTGTTGATGATGCGTTAGTTGCGATGGGTCCTGCATCCGTGCCTGCACTCATTGCTCGGTTGGATGATCTATCTGATGACTCTCCTCTAAGTACACCGATGAGTTTATTAATGCAAATTGTGACGAAGCATCGGACAGAATTGGGTGGTATCGTCGAACACATCATCATCCCGAAGTTTGAAGCGATTGCAGCAAGTCACACTGTATATCATTATTATGCTGGGAAGTTAATTTCCGAGTTGAAACAATAGTTTTATGGAGGATATTGAGATGAGAGTTCGATTTTTTGTGTTTCTTTTGCTATTTGCATTTGTGTTTGCAGTATTTTTGACAGTAAAGACGGGATCGGGTTTGACAGTGCAGACGGGTTCAGGGTCAGGGTCGGGCTCGGGTTCTATGGGTACACCTTCTGTGAAGTTCAAATCGTGGCAAGTGGGTCGTTCTCCGCAAGGGACGGACACGACGAGTAAAGAGCAGAAATCGTTTATTACTTCAACGGAGGAGGTGTGTTATTTCACAGCGTCTGTTGTTTATAATGGCACTCAAGGGGATAGCGTCTCCCCAATTGATCCGTCGAAGGTGACGTGGGCTGTTGAAAATCCGTCTCACGGTATGTCAGTTGACGGTGATCTTCAGGGAAACTGGTCGGGCGAGAAGCATCCGTCGAAGTTAGCTGCGAGTACGGCTTTTAATGTTGTTGGTAAGTTGAACGTTCCGCAGCATAAAGGGACGAGCAAATCGCACTGTCCGAATTATAGTGGCACGGATAGGCCACTGAATGGTCGCGAAGACAAGCCGATGACGTTCACGATCAAGTTTTCAGCGAAAACAGAGGATGGTCAAGATATTACACCGGTGACGTTGGTATTGGAACAAATCGAGAAAGACGAGATGCGTCAGGAATACATGGACATGGCGCGTAAGACGACGATACGCAAGGAGCAGGTAGATGGCAATGTGCTTCGTGTTCCATCTCGTTCAGAACTTGACTCTGCCTCAAATAGCGATTACGACAATGGTCATTATTCGTTTATGATGGGCAGAGATATTTTGCCGGAGAAACACACGGCTTGGACAGATGCGTTTAAGAAACATGCCAAAGAAAGATTCGGCACAACTGGATTGTCAGATTTAGTTCTGAAGGGCGGGTATCGGAATCCGCATCATCACTACTATCATGTTCCTAACGGATCGAACAGTCCGCGTGGGTGGCATCAGTTCGGTTTGGCACTCGATGTTCGTGGCAGAGATATAGATATTAATGGCGACAAAAAGAAAGGAACAGTTACTGACCGAGACGAATTGGCGAAAGCCGCAAAAAAATACGCAGGTGCGAGTTGGACGGTGCACCATAGGCGTCAATTTAGCGATTACCCAACCCCTCTTCCATTGTTGGAGTGGTTTCTAACCACGATTATGTGGCTCTTCCATTGTTGGAGTGGTTTCTAACCACGATTATGTGGCTCTTCCATTGTTGGAGTGGTTTCTAACCACGATTTTCAGGTTTTTGCTCAAAAAATCGGGGTTACAAACCCCTCCAACAAAAGCGGTTATCCTTAAATTGACGCCTATGGTGCGAGTTGGACGGTGCACACGTATTCGGATGGTCATGTTCATGCACAATGGGAATGGGAAGGTAGCAATAAGGAGCAAGCCTCCACAACGACATCTGGTAAGTTTTCGTTACCTCCTGCGGGTACGGACACGGTTGCATGTGAGAAGCAGACAGAGAACAATTGCAGTGTTCTGGTGAGTAGTTCTACCGAACACTATGTTACCTGTCCGAGTAGTCAGTGCGGCGATTCCTATTGGAGTTGTGATAGTGATGACTACGATGAGCATCGCCTTCGGACTTGCACGTGGACAACACTCGATGGTGGCAGCAATTGTGATGAGTCGTGGCGTTCGTGTGAATATACCGTAGAACGGATACAGGGAACGAATCTTCATACGAGGTCTCCATTATGTGTGACAGATCCGAATTACAATCGGCATTGTGCGGATAACAGTGTGAATACTGCCCCTAGTAACGAGGAAAACACACCTGACCAGAATGTACCGATAACCCCCGTTTACCATTCCTGTGGGATTCACCAGACGCACGAGTCGGGAAATCATTCATTACAAGCGAGTTGTTCAGAGACCGATAGTCAAGGTCAATACTGCACCGAGACCAACTACTATGCATGTCAGTCTCATACACACCAGTATCCCGCTTTGATTTCAGGGGCTTGTGGACATACCTATACTTCCGGTAATGCAAGTTCGCATGCACCCCAAGCGAGTTGTTCGTCCACAAATGCCAACGGTCACAGTTGCACGGTGACCAGTTTTTATAACTGTCAATCTCATACACATGTATATCCCCGGACATGTTGGCGTAGCGATTGTCCTGAGATCGTGAGTGATGCGGCAGACCATAAAGAGACGTGTGGAAGTGGTGCACATTCGTTTTGGCCAGGATGTCCTGATTTGAACGTGAGGTCGTGGCATCAACGAAGTTATCACGAGTTGATAAATTGCTCAAGATGTGGTTCACAGTTCAGACTATGCAGCAACAACAACAATTCTTGTAGCAACGGGGGAAATCATAGGAAATAAATCACCCTTACAACTTAATCAACAGGCAGGTATCCGAAAGGGTATATGCCTGTTGATTTCCTAACTATCTTTTCTCATACCAATTCTCAACAGGCAACCACAACGAAACCGTAGTCCCTTCACCAGACACACTTTCAATCTCAACCGTACCACCGTGCTCCTCAACAATACGTTTCACATTCGCTAACCCGAGTCCAGTACCTTTTGACTTTCGTGTAAAAAACGGTTCAAAGAGATGTTCAATATCATCTTCAGGAATTCCAATACCTGTATCAATGACTCTGATACACACCTTTTCATTTTGTTGAAATGTAGATACAGTTAATGTGCCACCTTGAGGCATCGCTTCCATTGCATTCAAAACGACATTCATGAATGCCTGTTTGATTTTGTCTGAATCAAAATGTAAATCAGGAAGATCGGACGCAAGTTTTAAGGATAAATCAATCTGATGATGTGTTAAGTTTGCTTCCATCAAGGATAAAACAGATTGCAAGACTGGTGCTAATGACTGTTGCTCAAGGTTGAGTTTTGTTGGACTTGCGAAATCCATCAGACCTTTTACAATGTTGTCAATCCTTTCAATTTCCTCAAGGATATACTGCAGGGATTTCTGTTGTTCATCTGATGTTTCCGGTTTCTGCATGAGCATTTGGGACAACATCCGCATAGAGGACAACGGATTACGGATTTCATGTGCAAAAGAAGCAGACATCTTTCCAGCAGTTGCTAAACGTTCCGCTTGAATCAGTTTATCACGGGATTGCTGAAGTTCCGTTGTCATCTGATTGAATGCTATAGTTAAATCACCAATTTCGTCGTGTGTTTTGACATCACACTGTTCATCAAGATTGCCCTCAGCGACCTGTTCCGTAAACCCAACTAAGACTTTTATCGGTTCAGTAATATTCTTACCGATGCGATGGCTGATGAGTGCAACGAGAGCAGTAACAACTATAGCAATTCCCAACATATATAAGGTTAATGTGCGTTTCGCTTCGGCTATTGTCTCCATCGGACGTAGAAGGCAATAGATTCTCCCAAGTTCTACAGACCGATAGAAAACCTTATAGTGCTTTCCTCCAAGCGTGACATCATGTGTAATTGGAGGATCTTTATCATTTTGAAAAGAATCTCTGACCTGATTTAACCGCAATGCTTCTATTAAATTCTCACGATTATGTTCATCATAGGGTAAATCAGTCAATGTGCTTACATTAAGTGTGAAATCTGAACCAAAGATCATGACCTCTACACTGTAAGCCTGTTTATGCTTTTCAATATCTTCCCGAATAAAACCTGTTTCCATAATGACATTGACCCATCCTTGCGTTTCATCAATAAACTGTTCGCTATATTTCCAAGCGAAGAGTTCAACGGTAATCAATGGCACGATGATGGTAATGGGGGCAAACAGTAGTAGAAAAGGGAGAACGATTTTTCTTTGAATACTGTGACGACGCATAGGCGTTCCTTATATCTAAAGCAGTAACATCACTTTAACAAAAGTTATTGTTCTTGTCAAGCAAAAGGGATAGGACTCAGGGATATTTATAGTGAAAGCTGAAATTAACAATCCACTTTATATTTAGAAAAACGCGTATGTAGTCGTGCAATTATAAGGATTTTCCACAGGCTGGTAAGTTCGGTTTCCTAACCGAAACATAGGCGTCAATTTAAGGACTTATTTGCATGGCGATAACGTTCTTTAGTCCCGTAGGGACGGGATGTTTATAGTTAAACGCCGTCATCACATTTTTTAGTCCCGTAGGGACGATATGTTTGTAACAACCGAAACGTATCAACATATCGTCCCTAATGAAGATTAAAAAATAAATCGGGTAATTTCCTTGAGAAGTCCGGAGCGGTTAGGAAACCGCTCCTACCGTGTTTGAGAAAATGAGAATTACCCGTTTAATAAATTAATCCTCATACGGGACTAAGAAATGGGTGTTGCACGTTGTGCTATAGACATATCGTCCCTACGGGACTGAGGACACTAATAAAATGGATTGATCTTCTTAAATTACGCCAGCCATTGTAGGGCCAAATCAAGAAATCAACGGTATGAACGCCTTTTGACGTTCCCTGGGTCTCCATGCCCCGCCATTCCTTCTCCTGTAAGGCAACCGGGCGGGCACAGAGACCCGTCCCTACAATAGGGATGGTAGTTTTGGACTATCTCAAATGCGTCCAACAAGAAAAAAACCGCTAAATTGACGCCTATGGTGCGGTTTCCTAACCGAACCTATCGGTACTTGGAAGGACGCTAAATTGATGCCTATGATATTTTCAATTTAATGCACCCATTTCAATCTGAAATTGTGTCTTTATAAGTAGGATATGTAAAGTGGCTTGCCACCGAGTGAGGTATATCTCTACAGTTTTATCTCATTAATGGTAGTTTTATACCTTCCTCTGTGGGAGTGAACGTCTGTGGGACAATGATTGAAAGATGAAATTCGTTCATACATATTTTTTGAACAAAATACCATCATCCATTGTCTTACATTAAGGTATATGGAACTTTTCGCTACTTTTAGTGTATAATTATCATGCTTTCCGATTAATTTTCATGTCCAAATTGTAATTCGCTATCTACCCATCACACCATAAATAGGAGAATGAGAATGCAAGAAACCAAAAGGAATATGGATTTGTATGCTGCTGAGGAATTAGAAGAAATTGACGATGATGAATTGGTTACTAACTTCCAGAATGGTGATAAGAGCGCGTTTAATACACTTGTCTTAAAATATCAAAATCGTATTGCAAAACTTATATACAGACACACAAATGATGCTGAAACTACAAAAGATCTTTGCCAAGAAACATTCTTGAAGGCATATAAATCACTCGCAAAATTTAAACGTGAATCTGCGTTTTATAGTTGGTTATATCGCATTGCGATGAATTGTTGTATTGACCATGCACGACAGTTGAATAGAAGAAAAACAGTGTCGTATGACGAATTACCTGTTGAACCAGAGGAGTTATTGGTTAGCAAGCATCCATCTCCGTCTCATCTGGTTGAGATGGAGGAACTCGGTGACATCATTGACAAAGCAGTGAATCAGCTTCCAACGAAACAACAACATGTCTTTAGGCTACGTTATGATAAGAAGTTAAAGATTAAAGAGGTGGCAGTACACATCAATCGATCAGAGGGAACGGTAAAAACTCATTTACATCATGCCCATCAGCGGCTTCGTGAGTTGTTACGTCCTTATTTGGAAAATCGTCCGTTTGAATGGGACAGGGATGCATAAGAAAATGATTTTAACCTAAAGAGCAATTAATGACTTTTTGGATACGTTCTAATCAAGTGAAAAACCTGTAACATATTGTAGGGCGGGGTCTCCGTGCCCCGCCATGTCTTTTCCTGTAGTGCAACGGGCGGGAACAGAGACCCGTCCCTACATTGGTTGGAAAGAAGTTCGTAAGAAAAACTCTACACACCCATAACACAATAATTTTATATTTGCATTTAAACACAAAGTATGATATTATACTATTCACGAGATATAAGAAAGACATTTCCGATTAAGAAGATTATGATACATACACATTCACACACCAAATTGCATAGTATTTCCAACGATTGGCATTGGTGGTGTTCCAAGACCAGTGAAGGGGTGTGTGCGCGCTAACGAAATTGTTTTATTATTTTGAAGTTATCTGTAGACCTTATGCACACAAACCCAAGTGGCATAGGGTTTTTTGTTTTATAATGAGTGAGGAGTACGTATGAAGATATTAGCAGATCTGAAATATGACAGAGATGGATTAGTCACTGCAGTAATTCAGGATCGCGAAAACAATGAAGTACTGATGGTTGGTTATATGAACGTAGAAGCAATTAAACAAACCTTATCAACAGGACGTGTATGCTTCTGGAGTCGTTCCCGACAAAAGTTGTGGATTAAGGGGGAGACTTCAGGGCACACACAGACTGTCGAGTCTATCGCAGTCGATTGTGACGGTGATGCCTTGTTGATAAAGGTAGAGCAGAAGGTCGCGGCATGTCATACTGGCTACCGTTCCTGCTTCTTTCGGGAAGTCTCCCCCGATGGTGAGTCAACAGAAGTCGTAGGTGAAAAGATATTTGAGGCGGATGCGGTTTATTAGAAAATCATATACCTTATTTTCGTATCTTAGCATCAAATATTTGACCATTTATTCCAAACATAGATAATGAAGGTATTATTACAACATTATATACATGCTAAGGATATGAAAAGGAGTTAGACAATGTATTATCCTACATTGAAGGAATTTAGAGACAAAGCGAATGAAGGCAACACGATACCGGTATATCGTCCAATTTTGGCAGATATGGAGACACCGGTATCAGCATTCTACAAATTGATGCCTGATAAATACGCCTTCTTATTAGAAAGTGTTGAAGGTGGAGAACAAGTTGCACGCTACTCATTTCTGGGTGGGCAACCATCAATACTGTTCCATACGAAGGGACATGAGGTGACCATTGAGTATTTGACCAAAGATGAGAAGGTATGTAAGGAATACGATGACCCGTTGAAAGCACTTGAAGAGGTGATGCACAATTATCAACCTGTCAAAGTTGATGGACTACCCGAATTCCACGGCGGGGCTGTCGGGTATATGACTTATGATATGGTGCGGTTCGTGGAAGAATTGCCCGATGATAATGAAGATGAACTGCAACTCCCCGACTCTTTTTTCATGATTGCAGAAACATTACTGATCTTTGATCACGTCAATCATCAGATTAAAGTGGTTGCAAACGCGCATATTGATGGAGATGTTGACGCAGCTTATGCCGATGCAATTGGAAAAATAGAGGCATTGGTTGAAACACTGACAACTGTTTCTGACATATCTACATTTGGAAACAGAGAACAGAATACAGAATACCATCCTGATCCGATACCTGATCCACAATCAAATTTCACAAAACCTGCTTACGAAAACATAGTAATTCGCGCTAAAGAATACATCGCTGCAGGTGACATTATTCAGGTTGTACCTTCACAGCGGTTCAGTCGTCCTGTATCTGTTGACTCTTTTGATATTTATCGTGCATTACGAGTCGTGAATCCGTCGCCTTATATGTATTATCTTAAGTGTAATGGATTTGACATTGTAGGGGCTTCTCCAGAGATGATGGTTCGTGTTGAGGACGGCATTGTCCAAACCATGCCAATTGCAGGAACACGTCCGCGTGGGAAAACTACTGATGAGGATCAGGCATTGGCGGAAGAACTTCTGACTGATCCTAAGGAACGTGCTGAACATGTCATGCTTGTGGATTTAGGGAGAAACGACCTCGGACGTGTATGTGAATACCATTCTGTCAAGGTTACTGATTTGATGATAATTGAAAGGTTTTCACACGTGATGCACATCGTCTCACATGTTGTTGGAAGGTTACGTGAAAATCTATCTGCTTATGATGTTATTCGCGCATGTCTCCCTGCCGGAACACTCTCTGGTGCACCAAAAATACGTGCAATGGAGATCATTGACGAACTGGAATCGACGCGTCGTGGTCCCTATGGAGGTGCGGTCGGCTACTTCAGTTTCTCTGGTAGTGCAGACACAGCGATTACTATCCGAACTGCAGTGATCAAAGATGGTATTGCTTATGTGCAAGCAGGGGGCGGTGTCGTTGCTGATTCAATTCCTGATAATGAATATTATGAAACCGTCAGTAAGGCATGGGCAATGCTCACTGCTATTGAAATGGCACAACAAGGTCTAATATTATAACCTAAGTTGCCACCTATCATTTGTTGGAGGGGTTTGTAACCCCGATTTATCAGAAGTGGCACTAAAATATGCAGAATTCCTTTGTTTCTTAGTTTGACAAAGTAATTTGATGATTAATATTCAGTAGGTAGCAACTTAGGTTATTATTATAGGAGAGAAAAGATGGTATTGATGATTGACAATTACGACTCTTTTACCTACAATCTCGTACAATACCTCGGTGAACTCGGTGCGGATTTAGAGGTACATCGCAGTCGGAAAATAGGCATAGATGAATTAGACGTATTGGAACCTGAACGGATTGTCATTTCACCCGGACCTTGCACACCACGGGAAGCGGGAATTTCAAACGATGTGATAAAACACTATGCTGGGAAGGTGCCGATTTTAGGTGTGTGTCTTGGACATCAGTGTATCGGTGATGTGTTTGGTGGTGAAGTGGTGCGTGCTGATAAGTTGATGCATGGTAAGACCTCAATGATAATGCATGATGAAAAAGAACTATTTGAGGGATTGGATAATCCGTTTGAAGCGACACGTTACCATTCGCTAATTGTTAAGAAAGACACGTTGCCGGATTGTTTGGAAATCACTGCATGGACGGATGAGGATGAAATCATGGGAATTCGCCATAAAACTTTGCCGATCTGGGGTGTTCAGTTTCATCCAGAATCGATCTTAACAACTGCCGGAAAGAACCTATTAGGGAACTTTTTGGCGCTATAAACACAAATTGGAAATAAACATCAGATATGACATATTCAGAACAGAACAAAATACCCATGCCTGTTCTCGTTTCTTGGTCTTCAGGAAAAGATTCGGCTTGGGCATTACATACATTACGTCAACAACCAGAAAAATACGATGTGCGTGGTATCTTTACCACTGTTACAAAGACTTTTGATCGTGTCTCTATCCATTCAACACCAGCGTGGGTCTTGAAACAGCAGGCTGATAAACTCGGTGTGCCGTTGTATGAGATACCGATTCCATATCCGTGTTCAAATGAAATATACGAAGCAGCGATCCGTAGGTTTCTTGCAGAAGTAGAAGCGTTACCTGAGAATTTGACCGCATCTCATTTTGCATTCGGCGATCTATTTCTTGAAGATATCCGCGCGTATCGTGAGGAGAAACTGAGTGAAACTGGCTTCACACCGATATTTCCAGTTTGGGGTGAAGATACGACAATTCTTGCTAATAAGATGATTGTATCTGGTTTGCGTGCGATTGTCACTGCTCTCAATCCAAACAAAGTACCTGCTGATTTTGCTGGACGATGGTTTGATGCGGAACTCATTGCGGATTTACCTGATGGAGTGGATCCTCTCGGTGAGAATGGTGAGTTCCATACATGTGTTGTTGATGGTCCTATGTTCAGTTCTCCAGTTGCTGCGAAACCGGGTAAAATCGTGCAGAGAGATATTGTTTCTGCCTCCAAAGACGACGATGACAAAATCCACAGCAGCAACACCTCTCCTCCTACTTATGTGTATGCTGACGTTGTGCCTCTGGACGTTTAAACTGGTTAGAACGTAAGCAAACATTACGAAAATCACGTTAAACAATCATATCATAACTCTTTTATCATATCACACTCCTATTTGTGCAAAATCATGCACCCGATTTGCACCTTCGAGGTGTCACTATATGTGAAATCGGAGGTGATCCATGAAAAACAACGACACACAATTAATCCACCGTACTCTTGATGGCGATGATTCTGCCTTTGCGGAACTTGTAGAGAAATATCAAAAACAAGTTCACGCGCTTGTGTGGCGGAAAATCGGAGATTTTCATACAGCCGAAGAGATTACACAAGATACATTTCTGAAGGCATATAAGAAACTCGGAACACTTAAGAAACCGCAACGTTTTGCAAGTTGGCTCTATGTGATTGCAGCGAACCGATGCAACACGTGGCTGCATAAAAAGCATTCACGTAAGCAACTGTTGGAAGATAAGGACATCACGCAACCTGAAGAAGTGACTTATTCTGAGTATGTGGTTGAGGAGAATGAACGGATCACCGTAGAGACACAACGCAATGTCGTCCAAAAACTGCTTGCGAAGCTTGAGGAAAGTGAACGAACTGTTATGACGCTGCATTACTTCGGAGAGATGTCTTGTGCGGAGATCGGAGCATTCATGGGTGTATCAGCAAATACGGTGAAGAGCCGTCTCCGTCGCGCACAGCAGCGTTTACAAAAGGAGGAAACAATGATAAGAGAGGCTTTAGACAACTACCAAATATCACCAAATCTGACAGAAAACATTATACGGGAGATTTCACATACAAAACCCACCACGCCGACTGGTGGTAAACCTATTGTTCCGTGGGCAATGGCTGTTTCTACTTTAGCAGTGGTGTTACTGATGATCGGCTTTGGTAACCATCTATCTTTTGGGATTTTTCAAAAACCGTATAGTCTCGATTCGACTGCAGAGATGAAGGTTGAGATCGTTGAAGCGTTGATAGTCGCGGACTTGGAGTCCAAACCTAATGTGCCAACACAGAGCACGGGTGCAAACGTTTTTGGTGCGCGAAATAACCTTGAACAGCAACCTAACGATACCACTATGCTTTTTACAGAGACACAAGCAGATAAAATAATTGCAGATTATACACCTATAGAAAATTATACACAGTGGGAACTGCCAAAAGCTGCGAAAGCACGTCTGGGAAAGGGTGGAATTAGATCAATGCAATTTTCACCAGATGGTTCTCTACTTGCTGTAGGCAGTAATATCGGTGTGTGGCTATACGATGTCAATACTGGTCAGGAACTATCCTTGTTCCCTGGTGCGTGTCAATCTCTTGCATTTTCGCCAGATGGACATTTTCTTGCTAATGGTGGTGGTGCAGTCGCTGGTGGAAGTGGTAGATATCATGGAGAGGAAGTCCAATTGTGGGAAGTCTCTACTGGAAAGCGAATAACACTTGCCAAAAGTCCTTCTCCTGCTTCAGTATTGCTGTTTTCTGAAGATGGCAAGACACTTATCAGTTTGGGGGATTGGGGAGATACAATTGCGAACTTAAATATTGAAACAGGAGAAATAAACATAAAAACTTTCAGAGATCGTCCAAAAGATAGAGCTTATAGTGAATCCTATGCACTTACACATGATAAATTAGCGGTTGGTGGGGTGTCTGGTAAGATTCAATTATGGGATCCGATTTCAGGCAAGAAACTACCAATTCCCAGAGGAGATTCGGAGCAATTAGCACAAGGGGACCTTCAAACAGAAATGATCTTTGAAATGGGAAAAAACGACCATATCTTAGGATTAGCATACTCCCCTGATGGATCTCAACTTGCTATTGGGAGCGAAAATGGAACAGTTCTATTGTGGGATACTACTGGAAATAATGAACCGATTATCCTTAGAAAACACACAGGTAGGGCAAACACATTAGTCTCCGTTCGAAATTTAGCATTTTCTCCGAACGGAAAAATGTTAGCAAGTGGGGATGCAGATAATAAGGTGCAGTTGTGGGATACTGGTACTGGTAAAATACTCGCGACACTTACTGGACATATCGACGGTATAACTGCGCTAACTTTTTCACCAGACGGAAGCACGCTTGCAAGTGCAAGCGCAGATGGTGAAGTTCTGTTTTGGAATACAGAAACCAATAATCCATTACCAATTCGCATTTCTGATCACCCACATACACAAAGAGGAATGGCGATTCTAAAAGATAGTATTACACTTGCAAGTGTAGCATATAACGGCATAATAACCATTTGGGATCTTAAGACGCAACGGAAATCTAACATACATACTGGAGGGCATTACGATTTATTACGAAGTTTTGCCTTTTCGTCTGATGGAACAAAGCTCGCAATAGCCGATCAGCAACTGATTTACTTTATTGATGTCCGTACTGGTCGTGAATTAGCACGCTTAACAATAACAATGGATAGGAGTGCTTCAGCAATGGCTGTTTCACCCGATCGGAAAACAGTAGCTATTGGTAGTTCACCAGGAATCAGCTTGTGGAATACAGATACTGGCAATATTCTAAACATGTCTCCTACAGATAAATCCCTGCCTATGATGTCTCAGATTAGCACTATAATATTCTCACTGGATGGAAAAAAACTTGTCAGTGGAGACTTTGAAGGGAGAGTTCAAATATGGGATGCGGTAACTGGGGAAGAGTTAACCAATTTATTGAAAGGAGATGGAATAGACAATGTAATAGATTTATTAGGAGATGGAATAGATGAATCAATGGACAATGGAATTCGTTTTGTCTTTCCAATAAACCTAATTACAGCCTTGACAATCTCTGCAGATGAGTCTCTGCTTGCAGCAGGCAATTTTGAAAAGATTCGTCTGTTCGGCAACCAGAAAAAAGCGCACTTTAAGGAAGTGTCCAATGTAAATTGCAATGCCTTAGTGTTTTCACCAGATGAAACCGTTCTCGTTGTAGGACTTGCGACTGGTGGAATTCAATTGTTGGATATTACTACAGGAGACAAACTCGCTACACTTGATGGACACACGGCACCAATTGTGAAGTTTTTATTTTTGTCAGATGGTAAAACGCTTGTGAGTACGGGATATGATGGCACAATCCTTGTGTGGGATTGGGATGAAGCACTTAAGGTATCGACAGAAGAGTAAATGGCAGTTTACTCTGTTAGAATCATATCACTAATTCTGTTTTATTTTGTTGTCTCACACATCTACATGGAAGTGTAAGGAAGTAGACTGGCAAACCACTATACACAAACTGGGGTTTCAAACCTATTCTACAAGAGAGAATAATTTAACGCGCAGCTTCAAACATGTCTTTGTCTATCAAAAGTCAGCATTCAGATAATGGATATGTAGTGATGAAGTCGTTTGACATTACAACCAACTTCTCTAATGCCCCCGTGTTGCTTGGGTCGGTAAGATGCATCATATATGCACGTTTTGCTGATGCTGCAATTGTGATATATGCTTTCACCTCGGCAGATTTTCCGAGTTCAAACAGATCGACCTCTGTACCCAATCCTATCAGTTGTGCCGCTCTTATGTTGACGCAAAAAAACTATAGTAAAACTTACAATTAATGAACATATTGTTCCAATTGCTTATTCATATAATGTCCGAGGCGCAATGATGAAGATTAATTTATTAAACGGGTAATTCTCAGTTTCCCAACCCGGTAGGTGTGGTTTCCTAACCAATGCATAGGCGTCAATTTAAGGATATATTTACCTGTGAAGGATTTTGGAAGTCTCTTATTATCATACACACCTTTCGCACCGCTGGTGCTTGGTTTCTTGTGGCGGACATTTTCTATACACCTTTCGCACCGCTGGTGCTGATATGTGATTTATGAAAGCCTCGGAGAGGCAGCATGCGCGTGTGGCATGCTGCATGAGGTGTATAGCACGTAATATCAATACAGACGAAAGCCCCAGCGGGGCGACAGGTGTATAAAATGCACAAACTTTACTCACTAAATTGACGCCTATGGTGTGGTTTCCTAACCAATGCAGCATACCATACGCGTATACTGGCATAACCGTCAACTTAGTGGTTTATAATTGTCTGATATTGACATCTTCAGTCCCGTAGGGACGCTATGTTTATAGAAGACGTTATCCCGACCCTTCTTTAGTCCCGTAGAGACGATAAGTTTATCTGTTGAATCCGATATATGTGAATTCAATATCAACACAGTGTCAACTAGCACAATTCGTTAGAGTTAGATTATTAGATATTCTGATTACATGAAGAAATCATAAAAAGTCCTTCGTTCAGACAAATTGCCTATAGTCTATATTCATACCGCATTTTGTTGAGGACTCATGGTATAATATAGGTCAAAATCGCTCTGAAAAGGATAAAGCACCCATGCCAAAAATTGCGGTTCTGATTTTAGTGTTATGTGTTTTTGTCCAGAACACCATTGCCCAAAATTATACCCGATGGGGTTTACCCGAAGATGCAAAAATGCGGCTGGGTAAAGGCGGAATAAGAGGAAATATATCCTATTCCCCTGATGGAAAGTATTTAGCAGTCTCGTGTAGCAACGGCATTTGGATTTATGATGCACACACAGACAAACCACTCCAATTCCTCACAGGACATACGGATTTTGTTTTGATGTCAGTATTCAGTCCTGACGGGTCATTGTTGGTCAGCGGAAGTGCTGACACGACTATCCGTCTGTGGGATGCGCGCACAGGTACAGAACTACGAACAATGACGAGACATGAGAATGGTGTTGAAGGCATAGCGTTCAGTCCAGACGGATCACTTTTAGCAAGCGGAAGTTATGATAATACTATCCGTTTGTGGGATATAAAGACAGGAGCAGAACTACGGACAATGGATGGACATGAATCTGGTGTTATAAGCGTTGCGTTTAGTCCGGACGGTGTATTGCTGGCGAGTTGCAGTAAAGACTTGACTGCGAGATTATGGAGTGTACAAACTGGCGAATTGCTGCGGACATTCATTGGACATACAGAAAAAATAAAATATGTGACGTTCAGTCCGGATGGCAAATCATTGGCCACCGCCGGTGATGACACTACCATGCGGGTGTGGGACGTGCAGACAGGCGAAGAACGCTACACGATAGAGGAGCACACGGACTTTGTTGATATCGTTGTCTATAGTCCGGATGGAAAAATGTTGGCAACCGCAAGCTGGGACGACACCGCACGACTGTGGGATGCGACAACGGGAGCATACATCCGCACGTTGAAAGGACACGGGTCTTATGTGTTGAGCATTGCTTTCAGTCCGGATGGAAAGACACTGCGGACAGGTAGCCGGGACGGTACCCTACGTTTATGGGACACAAACACCGGCATGCAGATGCGAACAATCACTGGTCACACAAATGGTGTCAATAGCGTATCGTTCAGTCCGGATGGCAAGTTTTTGGCGAGCGGTAGCCGGGATAACACCGTTCATTTATGGAACACACAGATAGGTGAATCGGTGCGTGTGCTGAAAGGACATACAAGGCATGTAGCTAAGGTTGTCTATAGTCCCGATGGAAATACCGTCGTGAGTGCCGATGATGGCGATGTTATTCGCTTATGGGATACACAAACAGGCAAATCTCTGAGGATACTGGATGAAGGTCAATTTTGGATCACTGATCTTGCTTTCAGTCCAGATGGAAAGAAACTTCTGAGCACAAATGACGACGTTACCATACCTCTATGGGACGTGCAGACAGGTAAACTTCAAATCCTTACTGTGGACACGAAGGGTATTGTGTTTTGCATTGCGTATAGTCCGGATGGTTCACAATTAGCGTGTGGAAATGATAACACTGTGCTGCTTTTGGATACGACCACGAATAAAGTTATCACCCGTTTTGAAGGTCATACGGATTATGTGCATACGGTTGCGTATAGTGCGGATGGCTCGTTATTAACGAGTGCGGCGGGGGATAGAAATATACGTCTTTGGGATCCACAGACGGGCGAATCTGTTCGGACAGTTAGAATGCAAGGTAGAGATAACTCTTGTGTTGCGTTCAGTCCAAATGGAAAGATGCTCGCGAGTGGTGGTTGGGACAATACCGTTAGTCTGTGGGATGCCCGTACCGGCAATTTCATTATCGAGTTTAAAGCGCATACGTATCCTGTGAAAAGCCTCGCATTCAGTCCTGATAGCAAGACCCTGGCAAGTGGCAGTAGTGATGGTACCGTGTTGTTGTGGGATATCGGAAAGTGAAAATGGCAGCATATACAGGATCAGTTATCTTGTAGGAATGCATCTCTAATCTTCTTATCTAAACACACACCTATTAATGCAGAATTATGCACCCGATTCACCGTTTCGTGGCATCATTATAGGGTGAAATCGGAGGTGTACCATGAAAAACAACGATATACAATTAATTCACCTTATTCTTGATGGTGATGATAATGCCTTCACGGAACTTGTAGATAAATATCAAAAGCAGGTTCATGCGCTTGTGTGGCGGAAAATCGGAGATTTCCATATCGCTGAAGAAATTACTCAGGATACGTTTCTGATAGCGTATCAGAAACTTGCGACGTTGAAAAAAACACAAAGCTTCTCAAGTTGGCTTTATGTAATTGCCACAAGTCTCTGTAGAATGTGGTTCCGTAAGCAGAATCGACGGACGCAGCTAATGCTTGACAAGGATACTACTTATCCTGAGAATGCAACCTATTCTGAGTATGTGCTTGAGGAAAACGAACGGATCGCTGTAGAGACACAACGCGATGCCGTCCAAGAGCTCCTTGCGAAGCTTGGAGAAAGTGAACGCACTGTTATGACATTGCATTACTTCGGAGAGATGTCTGGTGCGGAGATCGGAGCATTCATGGGTGTATCAGCAAATACGGTGAAGAGTCGACTTCGGCGCGCACAGCAGCGTTTAAAGAAAGAAGAACCGATCATAAGAGAGGCGTTAGACAACTACCAAATCTCACCAAATCTCACTGAGACTATTATGCGCGAGATTTCGCATAAGAAACCTATATCACCTTCTAGTAGTAAGCCATTAGCACCTTGGGCAGTAGCTGCTTCCACATTAGTAGTGGTGTTGCTTATGCTCGGTTTTGGAAACAGCAAATATCTAACGCGTTTTCAGAAACCTTATAGTCTCGATGCCATTGCAGAGATGACGGTAGAGATCGTTGATGCACCAGTCGCGGACTTAGATTCTAAGACAGATGTGCGGACGCAAATAAGAAATACGAACGTATTAGCACAGCTAATTGATCCTGAAGAGAAGCAAAATGATAATAGTACCACTGTATCTGAAGATATACAAACGGAGGAAACCGTGAAAGATTATACACAATGGGAATTACCGAAAGCAGCGAAAGTGCGTTTAGGAAAGGGTTGGATTAAGGCGATTCAGTTTTCACCGGATGGCACGCAACTGGCTGTTGGTAGTAGTATAGGTGTGTGGTTGTACGATGTAAACACTGGTAAGGAAATATCGCTTTTTCCGGGAAGATGTGAATCACTTGCAATTTCACCAGATGGCCGACTCATCGCAAATGGCGGAAGTGACCCCTATAGTAGGACAGGCGGCACCCGCTACGAAACGGGACTCCAGTTGTGGAAGATGTCCACAGGTCAAAAAGTAACGCTACAGGATGCGCTGCCTGCTGCATCCGTGTTTTGGTTTTCTAAAGACAGCAAAACACTTGTTACTCTGAATGAATCAGGAGACACTATCTGTTGGATTGATACCGAAACCGGTAAGAGTAATATTAAGAAGATTACAAATAGACTTGAGTCACATCCACGTGAAGTCTACGCACTGACACACGACAAAGTTGCGATTGCTGATAAGAATGGAATCCTTGAACTGTGGAACTCAAAGTCAGGTAAAAAGGTGTCTACACTCACAGGATCAGCAGAAAGGATTCAAGCAGAGGATGTTATGGGACCAGATTTAAACCGTTTTATATCCTTGGCATTTTCACCGGATGGCAAGTGCCTTGCCAGTGGAAAATTAGATGGAACGGTACGTTTATGGGATACTACAGGCAATAATGAACCTATCCTCCTCCAAAAACAATCGCTAAGTAAAGCTCTGTTGCAATCCACTCAGACGCTAGTTGATGTTCCAAATGTATTGTTATTCTCCTCGGATGGAAATACCCTTGCCTGTGGAGAAGGTCAGAATGTGAAATTATGGGATATTACCACAGGTGAATTACTCACAACCTTTAGAGGACATATCGGTATTGTAGACAATTTAGCGTTTTCACCGGATGACGGCATGCTCGCGAGTGCAAGTGAAGATGGCACAGTTCTGTATTGGAAAGTCAATACAGAAGACCAGTTGCAGCCAAACATTGCAGAACACACCGATGAAGTGGTGACAATAAGATTCATGAAAGGTAGTTCCACGCTTGCAAGCGTCGCTAATAGCGGCATAATCGCATTATGGGATTTGGAGACATCAGAAAGAACCACTCACCGGACTAAGACTGATTTTGAGAATACGAGGTACTGGTTAGAAACCATCCCATTGGCGTTTTCACCGGATGGAACAAAACTTGCTAGCAAAGGAATACTAAACACCCCGGCTGAGCCACTGGGAACTACTTCACTGATTCGCTTGTTTGATGTCACCACGGGACGTGAGTTGAATACCTTGACGTATTTTAATGAAAATGTCACACCACATCTAACTTTTTCACCTGATGGAAAAACGGTAGTTTTCAGTGCACACAGTCATACCTACGGTAAAATTCGCTTATGGAATACAGAAACAGATAAAACTCTTGATATCCCATTCTCAGATCAACCTGCATGGATTAAAGCTGCTGCTTTCTCTCCGGACGGCAATAAACTTGTAGCAGGAACCAGTGACGGAAAAGTTCAGATGTGGGATGCAAAAACTGGGGTTCACTTGACATCCTTCTTTGATAAACAGCCGTCGAAATCAGGATACCTTACGAATTTGACATTCTCTTCAGATGGTTCGTTAATTGCTGTTGTGTATCAGAGACAGATTCATCTGTTCGGGAGACCGAAACCACCTCATTTTAAAGTGGTTTTCTCTGAACCTGAACTATTTTGGCATGCATCTGTGTTTTCACCAGATAACACCATGCTTATTCTCAGTCTTATTGATGGTGGAATTCAATTACGTGATGTAACCACCGGTAAGGTTCTCAAGACACTTGATGGACACACTGATTCACCGGAGGCATTCTCATTTTCACATGATGGCAAAACACTTGTTAGTACGGGTGATGGTACAATTCTTGTGTGGGATTGGGATGAAGTCCTTGAAGATATAAAGGCAGGAGAATAAGTATAGGGGTATCACCGTTCAAATTCCATCTACTTCTGCCCCATGTCAGAGGCATTCAATTGTCGATATTAGTTGTGCATATTCTTAATATATCATATATAGCATGACTTCTCATGCTATATATGATATATATTACCTCAAAGTTCATATAAGCATTTATGCTTTGGAGGTAAAAATGACGAAAAAAGTTTCTCGCCACTTACTGAATAGATTAGCAGAAGTTCCAGATAAACGCAACCCGCGTGGAAAACGACGGGTGTGTAAAGTTTTTGGCATGAAATTGCCTTGAATGGAGTTCTTGCTCAGAATGTATACACATGGTATCCTAACCTAATAAATAAATCACAATTTTAGGAGAGGATACCAATGTCAAGTATATCATTAAGTGTTCATGAAAGCAACGATTACGAAGATGATTTTAGAAAGATTGTCAAAGAAGTAAACGATCTCTATGGAGACATCAATGTTGACGAGAGTTTATCTTTAGATGATGTTGAAGTTCGTGTTTTTGAAGCATTTCGTTCTCTTGAACAAAAGTTTTTAGAAATGTGTGTCTCTAAAAAGGCAGGTAAGAAAGAGAGTGAACCTGTTGAATGTCCAGAGTGTAAAGCACCTTGTCGTCCATTACGCAAGCGTGCGAAACATCTAACAACTCTTTGTGGCAAAATAAGTATAAGGCGTTGGGTGTATTGTTGTGAACACGGACATAGGCATGCCCCGTGGGAAGTCAAACAGAAGTTATCGGATCAATACACGCATCGTGTCGCTGAAGCGATGTGTCGTTTGTCTGCGCGGCTTGACTATAGGGAAGCCTCAGAGGAGTTGTCTCATCAAGGTATAGAAGTGAGTCACACGCGACTTCATCAAAATGTGTGTAAGTGGGCAGAAGATTTGGATGTATGTGAACAAGTAGAGGCTCAAGAACTTAAGGAAAATCAGCGTTGGTATGTGAGTTGCGATGGGTGCCACACGAACTCTCCGGATGGGTGGAAAGAAGTGAAAGTGGGGTGTATTTACAGAGATTATCCACAACCTGTTTCGGGTGGGACCCCGAGTGTGCGAACAGAAAGTATTCGGTATGTTGCGGGTCGTCAAAATGCCGCCGCTTTTGGTAAGAAGTTGTATGCGTTAGCACTAAAAAGTGGCATCTATCAAAAAGATATAAATACACAAGTGATTGTATTTATCGGAGATGGTGCTGCGTGGATTTGGAACCTTTGTAAAGAATACTTTCCGAATGCCGTTCAGATTGTGGATCACATGCACGCCACATCTCATCTCTATAATGTTGCTAAAGTTGCCTTTGGTGAGACGGAGACAGAAGCTATTGACACTTGGATAAAAGAAACGGAGCCACTTCTTTATCATGGCAATATCATAGCAGTTGCCTCAAACATTCGTGCCTTAGCCACACAGCACCCTGAAGTGTCAGAGGTGTTAGAAAGAGAAGCGAGATATTTTGAAAAACATGCAAACCGCATGCAGTATAAAGCGTTTAGAGAAAAAGGGTATATGATTGGAAGTGGTGTGATTGAAAGTGCGTGTAAACATGTTGTCGGAGAAAGGTGTAAACAAGCAGCTATGAGATGGGAGAGACCGGGCATCAATGCTGTGCTAAAGTGGAGATGTTTATCAAAGAATAAGGCTTGGGACAAATATTGGTATCCAAACACAAAAGCAGCATGATGTTCATGCCAAAAACTTTACACACCCGAAAACGACATCCGTTATCTGCTATTTTAGGTCTTTCGGTGATTGCCATGATGTGTGGTTATCGCAGTTATAGTGCTATCGCACAATGGGGACGGACATACCCTCCCGAGTTTGGGAAAGCACTTGGGTTCACGCATCCGAAGACACCTTGTGCCGCAACACTCCATTATTGTTTCAACGATTTAGACATTGTTGCTTTAGAGCGAACACTCAGTGCGTGGGCAACCGATGTGTTCGCAGCGACGCAGGAAGACGATGAGAATGCGATAGCGATAGATGGCAAAACCTTATGTGGCAGTCTCACGCAAGATGCTCAAATCACACATCTGTTATCTGTTGTGACACATCAACTCGGTATCACACTCACACAGCGACCCGTGTCTAACAAAACGAATGAAATCCCTATTGCTTCACGCATCCTTGAAGCGTTTGATGTCTCAGGAAAAGTGGTGACAACAGATGCGCTGCTGACACAGCGTTCGTTCTGTCAAGACTTATGTGATGCGGATGCGGATTATGTCATGCCTGTAAAAGAAAACCAACCCAATCTATTAGAAGATATTCGCTCGGTATTTGAAAGTAGCCCCTCGGACCCCCGGACATCACATCCCACAAAAACAAGTGAACAGATACATAAGGATCTCGGCGCACGGACAGATACTTGCACCACTGTTGACAAAGACAATGGGTGGCTCCAAACGCGCACGATGACGACAAGCACACTCCTAATAGATACAGGATATGTGGACTGGCCGGGGCTTGCACAAGTTTACCAATACAAGACAGAACGCAAACACATCCGAACCGGAGAAATGCGCACGATGACGCAATATGGCATCACAAGTCTAACGCCTGAGTGTGGATCCGCAGAACGGATTTTGATGCTCCGCCGTGGACATTGGGCGATAGAGAACCTGTCGCACCGCACGCGGGATGTGCTCTTTGATGAGGATGCGTCTCAAGTCCGGTGTGGCAACATACCTCAGGTGATGTGCGCATTACGAAATGCAACTATTAGTCTATTACGCACTTCTGGGAACACTGAAATCGCTTATGCATTCCGATATTTTGCAGCAAAACCTAAAGAAGCACTCATGCTTTTAGGAGCAAACATCGACAATTGAATGCCTCTGTGCCCCATGTGATATTGTTTGACTTACTTCGGTTAAAAAGCTATACTAATTTGCAAACGTTTTGTCCACTACACTTATTAAACAGTTAGATATGAGACTGAATATGAAAAAATATCTCATCCCCATCTATATTACTCTTTTCATGATAGGTGTGGTCGCGCTTTGGTATTTTGGACATCACCGTCCTGTTCAGAAAATACTACAAGCTGAACCTCAGACAGTGTATAAGAGCACATCCCGACAACCAAGCGACTTATCGGTTAAACCAATACCTTCTGACTCTACACAGGTGCTTCCCGATGAGGACACGGATACTGAGGGTGAAAGTATAGATAATGCTTCAACGCCTGAAAATATGGATAACAACCAGGAATGGGGGGCAGGTGCTGACAAACTTGTATTGCAAGAGGACCCTTTAGTTGACGACCCAGCAGCCGAAGCATATGAAAAGTACGCTTCAGCAGAATTAGAATACCAAGCGGCACAAGAAACGCTCAAGAAGGTATTTCCTTTTAAGAATACTGACCCGGCTATGTCCGCTGCCAAAGAAGCCAAAGAAGCAATTTCAAAGTCAGATTACCAAGTAGGAATAGAAAAACTCACGACGGTACTTACTGCCTTTGAAAACATGGATACTGCTCAGATTGAGTCAGCAGTGGAAGCATACAAAGAGGCAAAATTACGACGCAATGAAGCATTGGAAAATCTTGCCGTTTACTCCGAAGATGCTGCAGAAATGTTGGCAGAACTAAAGGAAGTTGAAAGGCAGGAAAATGAAGCGCGAGTTCAATCTGATCGTAGATTACGCGAACTTCGCACGGAGTTTCGCAACATACAGGACCAAGTAGAAAAGTTAGAAAAGTTAGAAAAGTCTCAGTAAAGTAAAAAGCCGTTCATCAAAGAAACTTTCTTCTCCATTTGTGACACTATGCTTGATGTTATTATTATGTCCTTAACACTCTTCCCGTCAAATCCCCATGCTTTAGCTTGCGGGATGTAGACGGCTGAAATCATAATTTATCAGAAAGGCTTGACATTTCACTGAAACTTGATATACTCTTTTTTGCGGTCGGCATTGGTTCTGATTGATGCGGTGGTAGACCGCTTGGCAGTGAAACAATCAGGTCCAAGCCTTGCAATTCAATACTGCTAAACATTCTGCCATCAAATCCCTATACTTTAGTTTGTGGGATGTAGACGGAACTAATGATGTGACGGACAGCACGAAATGTCCGGCGAAAGTGGAAATAAACCCCATCGCTACAAACCCTATAAAGTTGGTGGATAGCGTCCATATCAAGCCAATGCGTCTAACAAACGCAGACTGGAATGCGTGAGCGGAGGAGACCCCTCCCGAAGTCTACGGACTTGTCGCACGGCATGCCTGGTAGGAGGGGCAGCTGTAAAATGGGTGGAAACAGAGCCAACCCACGACGTTAGCGAAAAACGAATCAAACAGGCAGGCTTAGCTGCCTAAAGTGGAGATGACGTGAGACGGGGGATCCTTTTGGAGAAACGCTGTTGTCAAGGAAGCACAAGCCCCAACCTTTAGGTTGTGGGTCACTATGACGAACACGATCTTGTTTTCTGTAATCGCAAATGCTTTTCAAGTAATACCTTGGAGCGTTTATATGTTTTTTAACCACTTCTTCACACGTTCTAACTTATCAGAGACTATGCTATCAACATTAGCGTCCGTTGGAAAATCTCCGTTTTCTACTTCCTGCTTATATTGACATATCGCCTCAAAGGTGAGTTGGTTGTAATCTTGATAACGTTTGGCGTGTTTGAATGGGGTACCTAACCCCAAAATATCGTTGATAACGAGTACCTGTCCATCACAGAATCTACCCGCTCCTATGCCAATGGTGGGGATGTCAATCGTTTCTGTGATGATGTGGCTAATTTCTTCAGTGATTTTCTCAAGCACGATAAGTTTTGCACCTGCATCTGCAAGTGCTGATGCGGTTTGAATGAGTTCCTTCGCTTTACTCACCGTTTTACCATGTGTTGACGCTTTAGTGCCGTGAATTTGTGGGTTGTGTCCAATATGTGCGCACACATCTATTTCGTGTTCTGTGAGTGCGGTAACAATGGGGACCTTCTCCGTTCCACCTTCCAACTTAACACCATCAGCACCGTTGTCTAAAAAGATATTGGCATTAGCAACAGCTTGTTTGGAATTTCGGTCTGACCCATAAGGCATGTCAATGAGCAGATAGGCATTTATTACACCGCGGCGCACAGCTTTGAGATGATGTAGCATATCCATCATCGTCACTTCCATTTCACTCTTGTAGCCGAGGATATTTGTGCCGACACTATCCCCAACAAACACGATGTCTATACCTGCTTCATCTTGCATGCATGCAGTGGGGTAATCGTAGCAGGTTAACACGGTGATGGGTTGCTGCTGTTGTTTCTTGTTCTGGAGATAGATAATGTCTTTTTTCATAGTTTGATTGGTGGAAATGCCTTTAAGCTAATACTTCTGCAACGGTTTCTCCTATGGTTGTGAGATCGTCTGCCACAGCAATTCCTGCGTTTTTGAGTGACTTGATTTTATCCGCTGCAGTCCCTTGTCCACCTGATATGATTGCACCTGCATGTCCCATACGTTTTCCTGGAGGTGCAGTTTGTCCTGCGATAAAACCGATCACTGGCTTTGTCATTTCATTCTTGACAAACTGGGCAGCCTTTTCCTCTGCTGTTCCACCGATTTCACCAATTAAAACAACTGCATGTGTGTCATCATCTTCTTCAAATAGTTTGAGCACATCCACGAAGTTTGTCCCAATCACTGGATCACCGCCGATACCGACACAAGTTGATTGTCCGATACCGAGTTGTTTGAGTTGATAGGCAGCTTCATACGTTAGTGTCCCACTTCGTGAGACAATACCAACATTACCGGGAGAATAGGCAAACGCTGGCATCACACCGATTTTGCATTCCCCTGGTGTGATGATACCCGGACAGTTCGGTCCGATTAGCCGAGTTGTATCACGTCCGATTAACTGAGTCTGTTGATTATCATAGGCTGGATCGTCCTCTCTCCGCATTCTTGCCAGTACTCTATTCACGATGATCTTATTGCTACGAGTAAATGCTTTTGCCTTTACCATATCAAGAACAGGAATATGTTCAGAGATACAGATAATTAATTCAATACCAGCATCTGCAGCTTCCATGATAGAATCCGCTGCATTGAATTGAGCAGGAACGAAAATCAGAGAAGTATCCGCACCTGTTTCTGCCACACCTTCAACTACAGTGTCAAATACAGGGATACCGTTGACATCTGTTCCACCTCTGCCGGGGACAGCACCAGCGACAATTTGCGTTCCGTAATCCACACACTGTTCCGTGTGAAAACGTCCAGAACGTCCAGTAATTCCTTGCACTATGACTTTTGTGTTTTTGTTTACGAGTATGCTCATATTTCTTATTTAATTTACGGGTAACCTTTCAGTTTTTAATATTTGTCAGTTTTTAATATTTGCCCAAATCGTAGTCAGTTTCGCTTGAGGAGAAACCGCTGCAAAACCGAGTGCGATAGATAATCCACTGTTTGCTATTGCTTTCACATCATTATCTGAGAGTGCGACATTGAAAAATGCGATCTCATCAATGAGACCTGAGTAAGCTTCCTGTTTATCGTCTCTTGAACCGATATACTTGGGTCCAGTTTTGAATGCACCTGCTGCTGCATTAGATGCTTCTAACTCACCATCAACATAGACTTTGACTGTTTTACCGTCATAAGTACCAGCAATCTGATGCCACTCATCATCATTCAATAAAGTTGTAGACCACGTGTCGTGGGGTATCGGTTGTGCACACTGTCCAGCGAAATTTAGTTTGTGGTTCTGTAATGTAAAAATTATGTCACCACAAGGACCAACGATGATATCAGACCATGCGGGAGCAGCCGGTGTTTTAATCAAAGCAACGATTGATACCTTATCTTCATAGTCAGCAAAATCACCGACAGCGACATGCGCACCACCTTCAAACATTAATGCTTGACCGAACTTGCCAGCGACCCATTTGGCACCAACAATCTCACCATCGTTTCCATTTTTGGAAGTGTCTTTTGCCGTATCACCATTACCTTCATCAAATAACCAAATTCCCACAGCTGCGTCTGAATCAAGGGCAGAACTTAGACCTGGCAACATGAAACAGAGGCAAATCAACGTTTCGTATAACAAAGTTGCTTTTGTAAATTGGATAACACTCATTTTTACCTCCATTTGTAATTACACATTTAAATTTCATTGATGCCATTGGTATCAATCAATTAAGGAGGACACATGTTCAAGGTTCAATAACGAGATAGTTAACGCTTTTTGCCTCCATTTTAATCGGGATATCAACGTTATAGTTTCTGTCAATTTTGTATTGTTTAGGTTTTCCTTCTTTTTCGCGTATGTTTGCAGTCTCAGATAATCCTGTATAGTATAGTGGTAAATTTAGAGTAATATTTTGTTCTTTCTGCGTAGGATTATATAGCATTGCAAGACCACAAGGGTTGAGTTGTGTGTTTGCGTGGAGTATACAATCCACGGAACGTCCATCTGGTCGTCTCACATGAATAACGTCAGACTCTAAAATTGTACGATACTTTTTGAAAAAGTCGACCCATCTCTTGACAACGGCTTTCGTCTGTTCAGTATCAAAAAGTCTGGGACCACGATAGCATGCAATCACACCACTGCCGAAGTTCTGTGCGAGATGCGATTCGTAGTCATCAAGGTGATCGCAAAGCGGCTCAAAGGTGGCAGCTTGGCCGCCACCGTGATATTCCACCAATGGAACAAACATCCAACCCATACTCGGGGTCTTTTCGTAAGTTGCATCGTATATATTCTGTCGCGCAATTAGAATTTGCCGTTCACGAGGCAAACTGAAATTCGTTTCGCGATACCCCATACCGCATTTGTTTGACCCGTTGAGGTAATAATTATCTGGCGAATTGATATAGATACCACGTTTTCTGCATTCATGATAAAAGTTCACGCATGCTTCCCACTGGCGCAACTGCGAATCTTCCAAACCACTATGGTGTTTGTGCTTGGTTGATGCACAGACATCACCGTGATAGGGACCATCTGTCTCAATAATATCCATACCCGTTGCATCCATAAAATTCAGAACTCGTTGGACATAACCATCTCCCCACTTACTCGCAAGGCATGCACTCTGTCCAAACTTACTACCAGGTTGTCCAGTTTCTGGGTCAATACAGTTGAATTCTTCACCGACACCCCGCGATGCACACATCAATGTATAACCACCAAGTTCAATACCCTTGCTATGTGCATAATCTGCTAACCCCTTCATTTTGGCGATGTATTCCAGGTCTTCGCTTTCTATATTGTATCCACTACCAAAGGTCATAATCACCATCTCAAACCCGACTTCGGCACACTGATCAATCGCTAAACGAACAGCGTCAGGATCAGCACTCCGCACGTGCATGAGGATTGGATTTTCTGTGACCTGTGGTGCGACCGTGCGAAACATCTTGCGTCGTGCGAGTCCTTTGCGTTCGAGGTCATCACTGTCATGCAAAATCTCAAACGTGCGAAAACTTGAAAAGGTTTCTCCCGGTTGAATAGATACTCCCGGACCGAGCGGATAGTGGCTAGTCATCAAGAGTGGCATCTGATAGCGATAATCAACTTGCGTCAGGTATTCTTCATCTGGTCCCCATTGTGTCGTCTGCATACCACTAAAAGCGTAATCGCTTTCAATATGTAGCCGATGTTTCTCCTGCTCGTTGACTGCAAGGATTTCGCAGCTTAGGCTATCCAACTGAATCGGTTTTTGACCATCATTGCGAATAATAATCCATTTGGACAGGACAGGAATGCCTTGATACAGTTCATAATGCACACATACCTGAAGGCTATCAACTGATTCGGGTGGTGAGAACGCAACCGTCAACGTCACACCTGCTGGTGGATATGGTGATGATGTTGTGGAACGCCTATGTTCCCACGGATAACGAATTTCAGGTCTACTGATAGTATATTCTCGAAATTGGAATGCATTCTCGTCACTGGTCAAATCTGCAATCCATTCGTCATCAAGATATGCGTAGTCGGGTTGTCCTTTCAGTCCACCTACTTCAAAATGTTCTCCATCAATCGACAGAATTGCCTCGGGTTTGATACCACGTAGAAAACTGGTTTCGGTAATTTGATTGGAATAATCCACCGTTGCGAAATTTGGTGCGATGACAAACCTGCGCTGAATGAGTCCGTTACTGAGTATGAGTTGATTGTCAGTTTCTTCTACAGAAACGGGTTCAGTGTAGGGTTGGACTAACCAATCATTTTGTTGTGATGTGTGGTGCATGTTGAGTCTTTCTTATGTTCTAACGTTAAAGTGGAATATATTGTGTAGCAAATAACCGCAATCATATTATGCCATTTCCTCAAATTCTGCTTAGACTTGTGCAAAATCAAGAAAAGCATGAATCTGTTTTTCTAATCAGTATAACTTTTTCAAATTTGCCCACTTCGTTGCGAGTTTCCCATCTGCTTCAACAGCGGCAAATTCTTCAACATAGTTCAGCAAATTTTCCATGCAAAGCTTTGCCATGTCTTTCGTATTGTCATCGTTACCAACGATATGATATTTATCGGGTGCAATTGCCATCATCAGGAACTTACCTTCTCCATAATTTGCTTCCATGATGACTGGATTTCCCAAACTTTCCATCAGCACGTCAAATCCTTTTTGAGAAGTGATAACTTCCCAAACAGTAGGCCAATTTTGATGTCCCCAGTCTTTAAATGATTCCTCATTCATACGGTTTGGTTTGTTAAAGAGCGGATGGTCCGCTGCCAGTATTTTAAAATCTGGACTATCACGGTCACTCCGAACACAACTCAATTCAGGTGGCAACCAATCTACATTCTCTTCGTTCTGATCAGCTTGGGTCGGTTCCCAGACAATACCGCCATTTTCAACGAATTCTTGAATCGCTTCTGCATTCTTATCAAGGTTTTGGTGTAGTACTGCGTTGTTAGTTGTCATGCTGCCGATAAGGAAGATTTTATGTTCTGCTTTCAAAGGTAGCTGCCCATCTTCAAGTGCATTTGTCAGATCATCGTACTCAACTTCGAATTCATCCAATGTCTGACGTAACGCATCAACCTTTGTCCATTCGTCCGCAAAATCAACGACAGCAATTGTAGCAGCTTCTGCAGCCATTACGCTTAAAACGAAAATTAAAATACAGTATACTGCAAAGAAACGGGAAAGCATAAGTCCATCTCCTTACCAAAAATTTGGAATTGAAAGTCATTCATTTTATTAATAATGTTCCTGATTCACATTTATCTCAATCCATGAATCCCAACCGTATCGTTTTGCCATGTCTTGTGCATAAGTTTGCGCTCTCTCTGAATGTTTTTCCAAAACGTGGGCATTTACATCTTTCCCATACCGCATGTGTAACAGGATAGTCTTACCATCATTTTCAGGAATAAATACTGTATCAATTTGCTTGTTTGTAAAATGTATAAAGGAATTGAGAAAAACTGCAAACCATTCTAAACGAGATGGGGAATATTCTTCCAATCCTGGTGATCTTTCTGACATTGTATATCTCCTGTTTCTATGATTTCAAAATTATGTTTAGAATCAAAGTAACAATTACAGCAAGAATACCAATACCACAAGTTATAATAAGATTAGTCATTGTCCGCAAGGTGTTTCTTATTTCTTTAATGTCACCTTTTAGGTCTGTTTTAGCTTCTCTGATGTCTTTCTAAAGGTCAGTATTTTAGGATTACCACAAATTAAACAGAGAGATTAACATTCACATGTGACATTTGCGTGCTGTAACTTGAGTATGTTAGTACGCCCGCGCAAAAATCGTAATCTCTTCCGCCTCCGCACCACACACAATACACGTCCCATCCGTATCTGGCTGCGCAATTGGAATACATCGGATAGTTGCTTGTGTATCCTCCTTTACCTTATCTTCACATTCTTCTTTTCCACACCACCATGTCCGTGCAAACCCGTTTTCAACAATCTCTTTAAGTCCCTCGTAGTCATTTGGCTCAAAGGTATTTGAATCTCGGAATTCTGTGGCACGTGTGAGCATATCCGACTGAATTGAATCAAGCATCTGCATGGCAGTTTCTGCGACATCGGCAATAGGGATAAAAGATTTGCCTTCCTTACCGGGAATATCTCGTCTGGCAAAAACAACCTGATCGTTTTCTATGTCACGGGGACCAATTTCTATCCGTAAAGGCACACCCTTGAGTTCCCACTCGTTGAATCGCCAACCGGGAGAATACTCATATCGGTCATCAACATGGTAACGGACACTTCCTAACGTCTCACAGATTGCATCAACGGTTTGCGTAACAACCTGTTTTGCTTCATCGTTGTTTTTAGGTATAATCGGTACAATAACAAGTTGTGTGGGGGCAAGGCGCGGAGGCAGAACTAAGCCTTGGTCATCACCATGTGTCATGATAATCGCACCAATCATACGTGTGCTAACTCCCCAACTGGTTGTCCAGCAGTGCTGCTGTTTCTGATTTGAATCCAGATATTGTATATCAAAGGCTTTAGCAAAGTTCTGTCCAAGATCATGTGATGTGCCTGCTTGGAGTGCACGTTTATCACCCATCATCGCCTCAATCGTATAGGAGGTTAAGGCACCAGGAAACTTCTCACTATCACTTTTTCTACCGGGAATGACAGGTATTGCTGCTTCGTTCACTGCAAAATCTGTATAGATGTCAAGGATACGGAGTGTCTCCTCTTCTGCTTCTTCATGTGTTGCATGGGCAGTATGACCTTCCTGCCAGAAAAACTCCATTGTTCTGAGGAAAAGACGTGGACGCAACTCCCAACGTACTACGTTTGCCCACTGATTGATAAGCACGGGTAGGTCTCGGTAGGATTGTATCCATTGACTATACATATATCCGATGATGGTTTCAGATGTTGGACGCACGACAAGTGGCTCTTCCAATTTTTTACCACCACCGTGCGTAACAACAGCGAGTTCAGGTTTGAAACCTTCCACATGTTCTGCTTCTTTTTCAATGAAACTCATAGGAATAAAAAGCGGAAAGGCAGCGTTCTGGTGTCCAGTTGCTTTGAAACGAATATCAAGTTGTTCCTTGACGTTCTCCCATAACGCATAACCATAAGGACGCACCACCATACATCCACGTACGGGGGCGTAATCTGCCATCTCTGCTTGTCGGATGACCTGTGTATACCATTTTGAGTAGTCTTCACTACGAGGCGTAATTTTATCAAACATATTATTTGCTATCAGCTCTCAATTGTTAGTATTCAGTTATTTGTCAGTTAATGCCGCAATTCCCGGTAATGCTCTTCCCTCTAAAAACTCTAATGACGCGCCTCCACCCGTGGATACATGGGTTATTCGATCAGCAACACCGGCTTGTTGTATGGCTGCAACGCAGTCACCACCACCAATAATACTTACTGCATCAGATTCTGCGATCCAATTAGCCACAGAGATTGTGCCTTTAGCAAACTTTTCAAACTCGTAGACACCTAAAGGACCGTTCCATACCACTGTTCTTGCGGATGCAATTCGTTCACCAAATACAGCAACAGTTTTGGGACCGATGTCTAATCCTTGCCAATCTTCAGGGATAGACTCACCATCTACAAGAGTAGAGTCGGTATTAGGATCAAACGCTTTTCCTATAACATGATCAACCGGTAGAAGAACAGTATCAGAAAAACCTCTCTTCTTAATGAGAGTTGCAGCTACATCAAGTTTTTCTGATTCAACAAGTGAGTTTCCGATTGAGATACCCATCGCAGCAAGAAATGTGTAAGCCATTCCACCACCGATGAGTAGGTTGTCAACCTTTCCTAATAGATTCTCAATGAGTGTTATCTTATCGGATATTTTTGCTCCACCGAGGATTGCTATGTATGGACGTTCAGGCTTTTCAAGAGTCATGCTTAAGTAATGTATTTCACGAGCCATAAGCGAACCAGCTGCACACTGTTCAAGGTGATGCGTTACCCCTGCTGTTGAAGCATGGGCGCGATGTGCAGTGCCAAATGCATCATTAACATAGATATCTGCTAATGAAGCGAGTTTCTCAGCAAACTCGGGTTCGTTCTCTGTCTCCTGTGCATAAAATCGCACGTTCTCAAGAAGTAAAATCTCACCTTCATCTAATGACGCAACTGCATTTTCGACTTTTTCACCAATGCATTCATCAACATGTGCAACACGTTTACCAAGTTTGCGACTGAGCGCGTCAGCGATCAGAGCAGTTGAAAGTCCTTTGCGATCTGAGGGGGATCCGACCGTAGGTCTACCTAAATGTGTAACAAGGATGATTTTTGCCCCGCGATTAATAAGGTCTAACAATGTTGGTAAGGCTGCGGTGATGCGGGTTTCATCAGTAATTCTACCCTCTTGCAGCGGGACGTTAAAGTCCACACGAACAAGGACACGTTTACCTGCTACATCTAAATCGGCTAATTCAAGTTTTGCCATATTCTCGTTACTGTCTATTTGACTATTAGGTTTGGAATACTTTGTTATTTTAACCTAAGTTGCCACCTATCATTTGTTGGAGGGGTTTGTAACCCCGATTTATAAGAAGTGGCACTAAAATATGCAGAATTCCTTTGTTCTTCGTTTGACAAAGTAATTTGATGATTAATATTCAGTAGGTAGCAACTTAGGTTATTTTAATCTATTGAATGGAAAACTGCAAATAGCTATTACGCTCCATTCTGTGTATTTTGGATCGGACGTATAAAATCTTCTAAATGCTCCACATTTAATGCATCACGAAGCAGCTGTCTGAGCTGTTGTATATCGTCAATGGTTTCAAGCAATGGTGACAAGACAGGTGTAGTGTTCATTTCAAAACGTTTGTCCAGTAGAACCACAATGGATTCAATTATCCCTTCTTTTGCTCCTTGTTGTTTACCTTGCTCTATCCCTTGTTCCATTCCGCGTTCCATTCCGCGTTCCATTCCGCGTTCTATAATCATTTCGTATACTGATGAATTGTTCACAATATCCTCCGATAGAGTTTCTATTAATCTCACCAGACCGGGTTCTTGTGTTATCTTGTTTGTTCAAAAAGTGCCTCTATGCAATGTTCACCGCATTCACAGCAAGTTCTGCTGCTTCAGATAGTCCTTCAGCCAATTGTAGGTTCAAGTCCGATTCAGCGATTATCTGTTTTCCCAACTCGACATTAGTACCTTCTAACCGAACTACAAGAGGAACATGCAGCTTAACTTGCTTTGCCGCTTCAACAATACCTGTCGCTATAGTATCACATTTCATAATGCCACCAAAGATATTTACAAGCACAGCCTTTACATTTTCGTCAGCAAGGATGAGACGGAAAGCGTGTGCGACTGCTTCTACGGATGCACCTCCCCCAACATCAAGAAAGTTAGCAGGCTCACCACCTTTCTGCTTGATGATATCCATTGTAGCCATTGCTAAGCCTGCCCCATTCACCATACAACCGATATTACCATCAAGACGTATGTAACTTAACCCAGATTCACTTGCCTCTAATTCGCTTGGATCTTCTTCGTATGGATCTCGCATTTCAGCTACATCAGAGTGTCTCCAGAGTGAGTTATCATCAAGGTTGACCTTTGAATCAAGGGCAACGATTTCTAATTCGTCTCCTTCTCCAACAATTGCTAATGGATTTATTTCAATCAGTGAACAGTCATATTCAACAAATGCCTTATATAGACAAGTGATTAACTTGGTCGCATTTGGGATAAGTTGACGATAACTTGGGTCGGTGACCAACTTGTATGCAAAATCACGAGCTTGGAAATCGGTTAGACCAAAGGCTGGATCAATCTGTGTCCGAATAATCTTATTCGGTGACTTTTCTGCGACTTCCTCAATATCCATACCTCCTTCTTCACTTCCAATCAATGTAAGTTGTGATGTCTCTCTGTCAAGCAAAATTGCAAGATAGAATTCTTTCTGTATTTCAGCTGCTTGAACAATCAAAACTTTTCTAACGAGTTTTCCATCGGGACCCGTCTGCGGTGTTACAAGCTGCATACCGAGGATATCTTCTGTAAGTTGTTTCACCTCAGTAATAGAATTCGCGAGTTTTACGCCTCCACCTTTTCCACGTCCACCCGCATGAATTTGTGCCTTGACCACATATTTTGAACTATCAATTGATTGGGCAACAGTTCCTGCTTCTTCAGGTGTTTCTGCAACTCTACCCGGAAGTGTGTTCACACCGAAAGACTCTAACAGAACTTTGGCTTGGTATTCGTGTATATTCATATTGTTTTTGTGCTATGGAAAATCCTTTAGTGATGCCATTGAAATATGATTAATAGTTAGTTTTTTCAAATGAATAATATTTAAAGATTATACATTAGTTGCCCAATAATTGCAAGTTTTTCAATTTGTAATCATATCACAAAATACTTGAATTTCAATACATAATGTAGTATACTTTATAACCGATACATGCAATTGTAAAGACAACTATCAAGTAATAGCACAAGGAGTCCCATGTCAACACTTGGGAGCGAACCAGCACCAACCAAAGATCTCGTCACCGCATATCTAAAGGAAGTCAAAACCAGAGTAGATGCATGTATCTTTGATTTTCTTCCTACATCCCATGAACACCAAGACGTGAATGAACTTTATCAGATGATGTTAGATTACCCCCAACGTGCGGGAAAAGGATTGAGACCTGCCCTCTGTCTGCTCATCTGTGAAGCATTTGGCGGGGACGCTGAACGCGCGGTCAATACTGCTGCCGCGCTTGAACTGCTACAAAATTGGCTCCTCATCCATGATGATATTGAAGACGGTTCAGAACTCCGGCGCGGAGAACCTTGCCTCCATCAAAAACACGGTATCCCAATGGCTATTAATGTCGGAGACGCATTGCATTGCAAAATGTGGGAGATGTTACACAGAAACAATAATATCCTTGGACATCAACTCGCTTTCAAGATACTTTCTGAATTTATACAATTAAGCAATCAGGTCGTTGAAGGACAACACATTGAACTGAGTTGGGTACGCAACAATAGATGGAATATAAACGAGAAGGATTACTGGACTATGTGTATCCAGAAAACGGCATGGTATACATGCATTACACCATGCCGTGTCGGTGCTATCATCGGTGGGGCAAATGCTGAAGAAACTGATGTCTTTATTGAACTTGGCAAAACTCTGGGTGTTGCATTCCAAATTCAGGATGATGTTTTGAACTTAATCGGTGATGTCGGAAGATACGGAAAAGAAATCGCAGGAGATATCAGTGAAGGCAAACGTACTCTCGTCCTTATCCATCTGTTCAATTCTTGTACACCAAAAGAAGCACAATCCGTTATTGACATCATGGCACGACCACGAGCTGAAAAAACTGATACAGAAGTCCAAAGTGTCCTACAGCTGATGCATAAGTATAACTCTATTCAATATGCACAGAAGTGCTCTATAAAACTACTGCAGGAAGCAGCAGAACTATTTACTCAGAATTTTGCTCATTTACCAAATAATAGGGCAAAACAACTATTTTTATCTTTAATTCATTTCTTTGTTGAACGTGAATATTAAGAAGGAGAATACAATCCAATGGCTACTACGGCTATTTCATCTGGAAAATTGAGAGGACTTATGAAACTTGCAGATGCAAGTGGCAGATTCAAAATGATGGCGATTGACCAGCGCGGTTCTATGGTGACCGCACTCGCAGATGTCCTCGGCATTGAAAAAACAGATGTGAAATACGATGATGTCGCATCCCTAAAAACATTGATTACAAGAATACTTGCACCTAATGCAACGGCAATTTTGACAGACCCTATTTATGGACACCCATATTCTATTACCGAAATACCGCGCGATGTCGCGCTCCTTTTGGCCTATGAAGAATCGGGATATGTAAGTGAAGGTGTCAGTGAAAATGAACGCCTTTCAAACCCTATTGATAACTGGACGATTGCAAAGGCACAACGTGCTGGCGCGAATGCAATCAAACTGCTCGCTTATTACCATCCCGATGCTTCGGAAGTGACTTTGAAACATCAACAAGCATTTGTCCGTCATGTAGGTGAAGAGTGTGAAAAACAAGACTTACCATTTCTACTTGAACTCGTGAGTTATGCGTTTGAAGGAACAACGAAAACCGTTGAGTTTGCAAAACAGAAACCGAATCTGGTCATCCGTAGCGTAGAAGAATTCACAGATCCATCCTACAAAGTTGATATTCTAAAATTAGAATTTCCAGCGGATCTAAAATATACTGAGGAATTTAAGGACAGCACATTTTATGCAGGAGCTTCTGCTTATGACTTAAGCGAAGTTAATGATATCTGCCAGAAATTGGATGAAACTTCATCCTTACCTTGGGTCATTCTGAGTGCCGGAGTAGATATTGAGGAGTTTATTGAAAACGTCAAACTTGCAACGGCAGCTGGCGCGAGTGGATTCCTATGTGGACGCGCAATATGGAAAAGAGTTTTTGAATACTATCCGGATATCAGTGCTGTGACACAGTTCCTTGAGAATGAGGCGACTACGAATTTCCATAATTCCAATGCAGCCGCAGAAAACGCCTTGCCTTGGTTTGAGCATCGTCAATTTGGAGGGTCAGAAAACATTCAACTTGCAAAGCAATCGGAAAATTGGGTCCAACAGTATTAAAGCATAGGACTTACGTCTTACGTACAAACTGTAAGCGCGCTCGGTACTGTCTTACTTAAGCAAGTCGTCAAGCTTACTTTGGATTTTACGGGCGATTTCAAGTGTAGTCTCCGCAGGTATTTGTCCGCCAATTTCTGCAACTAATACGACCACAGTGTCGCGAACAAAAAGCCAATTTGCTCCAGCTTGCCAAACTGAATCTCCTATTTCAACTTGGTCATTGTCAACCGGTTGATAGACAGATTCCCGTCCACCAAATCTTGACAATGATTGCGCAGACAACCGAACTCGGCCAGTATCTGCAGCACTGTTGGCTTCATCTGCAGTTTCATAAAACCAATAATTGAGTGCGATTTGTTCAGCAGGGGCATCGTTCAACCACCACCGATCACGCCACCCAAATTGTGCAATTGGCTTCGCAGGAGCAGTGAGGGAATACAACTCTTGTTGAGAACTAAGACGTGCCGAATAATCTGACAAATCCGATTCTCTTAACTGTATTGATTCCAGTGTAATGTTCATAATAGACATGATACCATGTTCGCAGCGCAAATTCTAATTAAAAACGAATATTTTATAAACATTTTCTTTAAAGAAAGCAACTAATAGATTATGCTTGCTATTTCTGTGAATATTAATGCACTTTGAAATCAGAGTTGTTTAACAACTATCATAGCATAATAGTTTGATATAATATATCCTCTTTAGGTTTTTGAAATACATCAATACTACGGATATGTTTTAGTTTACTATAGTTTGGACACTTTCTCTTGGTTACATACTGATATTGCTGGCATTTGCAATATATTGTGAATGTTGAATAGGATAATAACTTGCTGAAAAAATGTGAAAATATCAAAATGAACAGCCCCAGCGGGGCGAAAGGTCTATAGCACATCGTGAACAAATCATTTATAGCCCCAGAGGGGCAGCATGCGCGTGTGGCATGCTGCATGAGGTGTATCATTCAAGAAATATGTATGATGTCTGTAATGCTCCTTCTAATGAGTTTTGATGTTCAAATTCGGTAAAATTTCCCAATAAATTACCTTTTTTGATTGTAAAAGTTCATTAGACTACTGTCCAAGTCCTCAAAAAACTGTCCAAACTATAGTTTAGTTTCAAGAAGTTATGAAAATACTTTCTCGTTATTGTCTAAAAGAGTTCATTCCACCTTTCTTAATAGCTCTCTTATGTTTTACTTGTATTATATTGTTCGATGAACTTTTTAGACTTATTAAACTCTTCGTAAAAAAGGGTGTTAGTCCCTTTTATTTGATAGAATCACTGTTGTATGTAATGCCTGCAACAGTAGTCTTGTCCATTCCAATGGCTGCGTTAGTGGCAATCCTTTTAGCTTTAGGAAGACTCTCCACAGATTCGGAAATTATGGCTATGCGTGCACACGGGATTGCATTTCATCAACTGCTGATACCACTTCTGAGTGCTACAATTCTATTAAGTACAATAGACTTGGCCATGATGGAATATGTTCTACCGAAGGCTACCCTCGCATCGGTCTCCCTAAAACGTGACATTCAAAAACACAATCCCGCTCTTATACTGGAGGAGGGGACGGTCATGAAAGAACTTCAGAGTGAAGGTAAACTTTGGATGTACGAATCCACTGATCCAGAAACAGAAAGACTACAAAATGTTAGAATCTGGGACGAAATTTATCCAGGACAGCCACGTCTAACGCTTGCAAAATCTGCTACACTCGGATATGAAAATGGTAACGCTAAATTGACGCTTTACGATGGCGAAACGTTTGAACCACAAACCGATGGGTCACAAGGTTTTAGAGTTACCCAATTTCAACAACAACGTATTGCTCTCGATTTTACGCAGAACTTGCAACGCGGTGAATATAAATCGCAACATCCTCAAACAATGCGTGTCGGAGAACTACAGTCACATATCGAAAAATTGGAAAATTCCATAAACTTAAAACCAGATAAAGTTTCTGAATATACCATCAATAAACTCCGATATGCTAAGGTTGAATTACACAAGAAGTTTGCTCTCCCTTTTGCATGTTTCGCGCTCGGAATTGTCGGTATCCCTCTCGGATTTATGGTTAAAAAGAACGGTAGAATGATTGGATTTGGGATTGGATTGGCAGTGATATTATTATATTACCTTCTACTCCAGATAGGTCAAAATTCTGGAATCAATGGAAGACTACATCCTGCCTTAGCAATGTGGTTTCCAAATCTCGTCATCGGGGTAATCGGTATAGCACTCCTTATAAGGATGTTCGGTGAAGGCAAGTTAAAATCAATAAGGAAAAGAGATGCAAACTACTCATAGTTGTCAACAGAAACGCAGCATCGTAATGTGTTTCTAACAGGAAAGAAAACTTGAACATTTTAGACAGGTATCTGCTTAAAGATTATCTCAAAGCATTTTTTGTCGGATTCCTATTCTTTAGCGCACTTGTTGTTGTCGTCCGACTATTAGATAAGGATATAAAACACTTTGATGAAGGTATCTCTTATCTCACAGCGGTGAAAATCGTTCTATACCAAGCACCACGACGCATTATGGAGATCGTACCTGTTTCAGGTTTTGTCGCCATCTTCTTCGTTTTAGGTCGCATGGTACGGAATAACGAATTCGTTGCTATGAAAGCCGGCGGAATAAGTGTATATAGAATCCTAACACCCGTAATTATTGTTACACTGATTCTATGTATAATTTTCGCTGTATTTTATGACCGAGTCGCATCTCCAATATACCATGAAGCAAATCTATTGCAGAAGAAAAACCGACCGAAACACGGGCGATATCTTGTTTTCAAAGGGAAAGACAATCGTATATTTTATTCACATCAAATCAGTTTGGATGCTAAGACAATAAATAAATTGACAATTTGGGAATCAGATAAATCTGGAGAGCTTCAACGTATTATCTATGCAAAAAAGGCGACTTGGATTGAGCGTTATTGGCAGTTGAGCAATGGAGATATACGTCTATTTGAAGATGGTGTTGAAGTTGGATATGAGACTTTTGATCAGAAGTCTATAAAACGATACGAAGACCCTGCACGTTTCATTGGCAGCGATAAAGACCCACGCGCCATGACCATAAAAGAGCTAAAGGAACAGATCGCATATAAAAAGGAAGCAGGTCAAATCTCGCGGATTGAACATGTTAAGTTACATCACAAAATTGCATATCCGTTTGCTGCTGTTGTAGTAGTTATGTTAGGCGCACCGATTGCAGTCCGATTTGGCAAAGCAGGATTTTTCGCTGGATTGGTTATCGCATTCTTTCTTGTGTTTATCTACTGGGCAATCTCCTTTGCAACTTTGGAAGGTTTAAGTGAGAACGGGAAGTTACACCCGTTTTTAGCTTGTTGGGGGGCAAACATAATCTATGGGATTGTCGGTACCCTCCTAATCTGGCGTACACCAAGATAATTGTTGATGAGAATTCGATCTATATGGCAATTCTTAAACAACTTTCCTACCAAATCAATACTTGTATCAATTCAGATATAACCCGCAGATGAAAACTTCAAAACTCGGTGATTTCTTCTTTAAAATCCGTAGTTTCACTCCGATCCCGTTTATCATCGCACTTCTATATTTCACAAATCCCACTTGGATCAGTGTATCCATAAGTGTTCTATTCATAGTAATAGGAGAGTTAATCCGAATATGGGCAGTCGGATTTGCAGGAGGAACGACCCGTGCAACGGCACTCGGTGCCGCACGAGATCTTGTTACAACAGGTCCGTATAGTTATGTTCGCAACCCTCTCTATCTTGGAAACCTATTGCTCAGTCTCGGTATCACTATTTTTTCTAATGTGCTTTGGTTAATCCCTGTCTTAATTATAGGATATTTCATTCAATATCTTCCCATCATCTCAGTTGAAGAGAAATATTTACTTGATTCCTGTGGCAACGTTTATCAACAATATAAATCTCATATTCCACGATTCCTCCCTCACTTCCGGTCCTATAACAATCAATCCCATCACGATTTTTCTTGGTCACGCGCATTCAAGAGCGAAAGACGCACATTGACCGCTATTATCTGTGTCATCGCTATGATTCTGCTCAGGAACTTGGTTTGAGTTTGTTTTATTGTCGATCTACAGTGAAAATATTCAAGACATGGGTGTGTATAGTTTTGTCACCGTAGGAGTCAATTCAAGTGAAAAACCTGTAACCTATTGTAGGGCGGGGTCTCTGTGTCCCGCCTTGCCTTGTCCTGTTGGGCAACGGGCGGGAACACAGACCCGGGGAATGCCATATGCGCATCATAGGCGTCAATTTAGCTATTTTTTTCTTGTTAGATGCATCTGAGATAGTCCAAAACTGCCATCCCTATTGTAGCGCGGGGTCTCCGTGCCCCGCCTAAACCTGCTACAATCAAACAACGGGCGGGGCACGGAGACCCGGGGAATCATGGCGAATACCAAACGCGTATTCGTCTAAGCGCATTCATACCCGGGGAACGCCAAAAGGCGTTCATACCGTTGATTTCTTGATTTGGCACTACAATCGCAGGCGTAATTTAAGAAGATCAATCCGTTTTATTAGTGTCCTCAGTCCCGTAGGGACGATATGTCTATAGCACAACGTTCAACACCCATTTCTTAGTCCCGACAGATGCCAAACGCGCATTTGACGTTGATTTGGTAGGGACGATATGTTTATACGCTTCGGTTGGTACAAACATATCGTCCCTATGGGACTAAAAGCTGTGATGATGGCGTTTAGCTATAAACATCCCGTCCCTACGGGACTAAAGAACGTTATCGCCATGCAAATAAATCCTTAAATTGACGCCTATAGGGAATGCCATATGCGCATTCATACCCGGGGAACGCCTAATGAAGATTAATTTATTAAACGAGTAATCATAATCACCCCGAAACTGGTAGGAGCACTTTGTAAGCGCGATTGTCAAACCCGTAGGCAGGGAATCATGGCGAATACCCATAGGCGTCAATTTAAGGATGTATTTATCTGCGAAGGATTTTAGAAGTCTATTTTTATCATACACACCTTTCGCACCGCTGGTGCTTGGTTTCTTGTGGCGGACATTCTCTATACACCTTTCGCCGCGCTAGTGCTGATATGTGATTTATGAAAGCCTCGGAGAGGCGACAGGTGTATAGCACATAATATCAACACAGACGAAAGCCCCAGCGGGGCGACAGGTGTATCAAATGCACAAACTTTACTCACTAAATTGACGCCTATGGGGAATCATGGCGAATACCATACGCGTATTCGTCAAAGGCATTCATACCGTTGATTTGGTGCTTTGTAAGCGCGCTAGACTTGATCTCAAATTACCCACTTTATTTCTTAATCTTCATTACTACGATATAAGCGTCGTTTCAAAGTAGAACGATTTTTCAGTTGGTTAGAAGACTTCCGACGGTTAGTAGTTCGTTGAGAATATTATGCTGAATTGTATTTAGATTTTGTACTTCTGGCAGGCATACGTATACAATTAACATATTTATGAGATACGCTGGACGTTTTCGTACCACTCCTTTCTCCCCACGCACTTCACGCTTACACGCCAAATAATGCTTACGAGACGCACGAGTCCGCCTGCCGAACTCACGAAGCAAACATTCATAAGGTGTATCAACGGCATTCGGAACACACCTGCGCGAAAGCTTACGAGACTCCCAATGCCAACGATAATACGAACCAACACTCACACCCCTTCTTCACATGCTAAACTCACAGAAGTGCGCCTTAGCAACACGACCAGATCAGCAATAACCTCTTGTTACAACCGCATTCAACCCTCCTTTTTTGCGAAGGTTTTTATTGTCATTTTTTCCAAAAACATCAAATTATAATGCAATTAATGCAAAATATTTTCAACACAAAACACAACATAGGGTGTGTAATGGGGCATGTAAAGTTTTTGTCACCGTAGACACTAATTCAAGTGAAAAACCTGTAACCTATTGTAGGGCGGGGTCTCTGTGCCCCGCCATGCCTTGTCCTGTAGGGCAACGGGTGGGCACACAGACCCGATGAATCATGGCGAATACCAAATGCGTATTCGTCTAAGCGCATTCATACCCGCCAAATGCCATACGCGCATTTGGCGTTGATTTGGGGGAACGCCAAAAGGCGTTCATACCGTTGATTTGGACAAATGCCACACGGGGAATGCATAATGAAGATTAATTTTCTTAAACGGGTAATCATAATCACTCCGAACTCGTAGGCGCGCTTTGTAAGCGCGCTGGACTTTGATCTCAAATTACCCAATTTATTTCTGTATCTTCATGTAAGCGCGCTGGACTTTGATCTCAAATTACCCAATTAATAACTTAATCATCATCAGGCGTTCATACCGTTGATTACTTGATTTGGCCCTACAATGGTTGGTGTGAAGTTAGAGACAAACTTTACATACCCTCAAGACATAAAGTACTTGACAATCCTATAAGATATTATATATAATAATTTTAAGCGATAATTGCCAAGACAATTATGCTATAAAAGATAACCAACCCTATTTTCTAAACTGATCTTTCCTACAAGAAATAAATTAGCAAGAAAGGTTACTTGTCCAAGAACCAGTAATATTTAACTACTTTTTCCAGATACATTGTTTGAAACAGAACTTGTATCAATAAGGAGGAATGGAAGATGAATAGAATATTTTTCTCTTTTTTCACACCCTCTGTTTTAGCAATCTTGTTTCTCCTTCCTGTGAATGTCGTCTTTGCACGTGCATTTAACAATGATTTTGAAACAGGAGACTTAACAGATTGGGAGAAAGAAGGTATAGCATTTGATTTCCAACCCACATGGGGTGACAACCCACATGGGGTGACAACCCAACAGCACGTAACCGTGATCAACCTTCACAACATCAAGGAGATTGGTGGCTCGGACTGTTTGAAAAGTATCCTGGAGAAGAAAAAGCTAAAGCACTTGGAGTGAACCCGGGTGCTGTTCAAGGAGATGGTCCTCAAGGAACACTTACCTCAATTGAATTCAAAATTATCGGAGCTTCCATGAACTTTCTTATCGGTGGAGGTACCCACCCATGGGATGATGACCCCGCACCTTGTTGTGTAAATCTTGTAATAAATGACACAGTGGAACGTACAGCTACAGGTAATAACACTGAAAGTATGAGTCGTAAAGAGTGGGATGTATCCGATTTAAAAGGAAAAGTCGCTCAACTTGTCGTCGTAGATAATAATGGTGGCGGTTGGGGGCATCCAAATTTTGATGATGTACATCAAGCAGATGCAGATGGTGAAAATATTCCGTGGGATAGAGTTCTTGCTGTTGATGCTCGCGGAAAGTTAGCCGTCAGCTGGGCACAGATGAAAAAGTACTATTAAAAAAAATATTCGGTTCATGTTTCTTCATGAACCGAATATTTAGTGAATAATAAGTATAAGTTGACACTTTCGTCCACGGTAGGTGAGGTTTCCAAACCTCGCCGAGGCAGAGTATTCAAGTAATTTCAAAATCTATTATAATATGTGTATCCTAAACATAAGGAGATATTTCTGATGAATAAATTCGCTTTTTCAATCATGATCTTTTTTCTAATCGCAATCATGTTCATTATGTCTGTTGACATCGCTTTTGCGCGAACGTTTAACAATGACTTTGAAACAGGAGACCTTACCGATTGGGAAAAAACGGGAACAGCGTTTGATTTCCAACCAACTTGGGGGGATAACACAACTGCTCGTAACAGAGGTCAACCCTCACAACACCAAGGCGATTGGTGGCTTGGTCTTGCTGAAAGATACCAAGGACCGGAAAAGGGCGCAGCACTCGGTCAGAATCCAGGAGATTTGGAACAGGACTCAAACGGCAACGTTGCTCCAGATGCACCCCAAGGCACATTAACCTCTATTGAGTTCACCATTGTCGGTGAATCTATGAATTTCCTAATGGGTGGAGGTAACCGAGCTTGGGGAACTGCCGAACCTTGTTGTGTTAACCTTGTCATTAATGAAGAGGTCGTTAGAACAATGACCGGTAGCAACACAGAAAGTATGACACGTAGAGAGTGGGATGTAACCGACTTGAAAGGGCAAATCGCACAACTTGTCGTAGTAGATCAAAGCAGCGGTGGATGGGGACATCCTAATTTTGACGATGTACATCAAGCTGATGCAGGTGGAGATAATATTCCATGGGCACAGGTGACTGCCGTTGACGCACGTGGAAAGTTAGCTATCAGTTGGGCACAGATGAAGAAATACTATTAGAGATAGACCAAACGTGCATCTATTACCATCGCATACACTGAAAAACGGGACATACTTTGTCTTAATTTATATTCGGTTCATATAAATTCATGAACCGAATATATCATAACTTTTTTCTAAACAGAAGGAGAAATGACTGATGAATAAATATGTTTTGTCGCTTCTGATTCTCAGTTTTCTTGCAATCTTTGTCATTATGAGTGTAGACACTGCTTTTGCACGAACATTTAATAATGACTTTGAAACAGGAGACCTTACCGATTGGGAGGAAAAAACAGGAGATGCATTTGATTTTCAACCCACATGGGGAGATAACCCAACAGCACGAAACAGAGGGCAACCCTCAAACCATCAAGGCGATTGGTGGCTTGGATTGGCTGAAAAATACCAAGGACCTGATAAAGGCGCAGCACTTGGACAGAAAGCAGGTGACATGCCAAAGGACGCAAATGGAAATTGGGTGCCTGATCTTCCACAAGGCACTTTAACCTCTATTGAATTCACAATTGTCGGTGAAACCATGAACTTCCTTATGGGTGGTGGCAACCGGGCTTGGGACACTGCAGAACCTTGCTGTGTCAACCTTGTAAGTAAGGGTGATGTCGTTAGAACCGTAACAGGAGATAACAACGAAACAATGACGCGCAAAGAGTGGGATGTTTCTGATCTAAAAGGTGATACAGTTCAACTTGTTGTTATAGATAATAGTAGCGGAGGTTGGGGGCACCCAAACTTTGACGATGTACATCAAGCCGATAGAAACGGAGATAATATACCGTGGGATAGAGTGCTTGCTGTTGATGCTCGCGGAAAGTTAGCTGTCAGTTGGGCGCAGATGAAAAAGTATTACTAAACTGAACCGACACAGTAACAATAGGCGCGCTTTCATGAAGATTAATTTATTAATCGGATAATTCTCATTTTCTCAAACCCGGTAGGAGCGGTTTCCTAACCGCTCCGGACTTCGCAAGGAAATTACCCGATTTATTTTCAATCTTCATCTAAGCGCGCCTAAAACCACAATTCTGCTGGATCTTACGCTTTTTAAACTATAGTAAAATCTGAAATTAATTAACGATACACTTTACATTTAGAAAAAACGCGTTTGTAGTCGCGCAATTCATTGCGCCTCTTACATTATATGAATATGTAATTGGGACAATATGTTTCTTTCTCACGTTAATTTGAGGTATTACAATGAACAAAGTTGTTACCTTCCCACTTATTATACTGATATTTGTTTCTATTAACTGTCAGTCCGCTTTTATAGCAGAAACGGTACCAAAAGACACACTTTACAAATATAACAAACAGTCAGAATTCATTAAAGAAAAGGCAGCAGCACTTCGGAGACTATTCATTTATCCTAGTCCATCATTTTGTAAGACAAGTAACATTCAAGAATACGAACGTTGGAATGAGTTTGTTAACAAACAGCACGATGATTTTACAATTGACTCGCTATTGTATCTATACCATACAAGTTCAAAAGAAATAGTACAAAGACACTCGCTTGAAGCCTTATCACATCAGAAAAAAACAAGACTCATGCCTCTTTGGATGGAAATATTAGAGACACCTGGTGACCTTAGTTATGGGTTTCGTTGGTTTGCTATATCGGGACTGGAGAGCATACAGACGCAACAATCAAATCATATTGTTGAGTCCATATTTTCCAACCCAACGACACCCCCTGAAATCCTTTTAGATATATGTAAAATGTATAAAGAAAAAGGAGTTTCACAAGATTGTCTGGAACGAATACTTCAACTTACTAACCATCATGATGGAAGTGTTAGACATGCTGCCTATAAATTAGTTTGGTGCGATAGCAAAGAATCGCGAAATCAGATCTATCGTCGCATGTTTGCTGATGAATATACTGAAATTGTTAAAAGGGGATTGCGAGGTTTTAGCGTAGATATAACCACTGAACTTTTTCCTGATGTTTTCAAACTTCTCGATCATCCGGATGTATCTATTCGTGTTCTTGCTGATAATCTGTTTCAAAACTACTTGTCAGAGAAACATTCTGAAACAAACAAGACTCAGAAGTTTAAACAGTTTAGGGATGCATTTGAAAAAAACTTGTGGACATATCAAAATGCTCCACTACTTACTCGGCGATATGCTAAATGTCTTGAAGACAAAGGAGAATATGCTGATGCAGAAAAGGCACTACAATTAGCTCAAGAATCCTATGCATCCAACAGTGCTTATAAACATTCAAACCACAATGCAGGCGCAACTATGCTCTTTAGACTAATTCAAATCAGGCGGAAACGTTCAGATATTGTTGGTGCTTTAGATATACTCAATAAACTCGTCAATGAATATTCAAAAGAAACCAAAATATTACTTGAAGATTTTCCGCACCCATGGAACAATACAAAAACAACGGTTGGCAAATTAGAACCAACACTTAGGAGAACTTTGGAAAATATCCCTGTACGTATTATCGTTACCCCAGACAGTGCGAAATACCAACTCGGTCAAGATCCAAGGTTCAATGTGTCTATTTTCAACAATAGAAATGTTGATGTAACACTATACTGTGTTAAACATATTAAGAATGATACATTTCTTCTTCCAGCTAATGTAACTGTAGGAAGTTTTTTTACTCGATTTTCAAATGAGGACTATACAAAAAATGTCAAAGTGAAAATCCCACCGAAAGGGTCTATTTCATTTGTAAGAATTCTTGATCGTTACATACGGGGAATACATCTGATTAACTCTAGCTTCTTGGTAAAATGTGAATTGGAAAATGGTAGAATGTGGTATGGAGAGATATACGGCAATTCTGTAACGGTGAATATACAAGCAGAATGATTTATTAATTCTTGGTTGATTTGTCAATTATATCTGTTCCAATCCCGCTCTTTCCCGAAACTTATTATACGTTTTCAATATCCCTTCCTCCATCGTATATGCAGGCGTAAATCCCATCTCGTCAGCAATAGCAGATGCGTCATAGTCCCACGAAATACCGAATACACCCGGTTCCAATGTAATCTGAGCATCAGGCACCAAAGATTTCAGATATGCAACCCCCTCTTTGACAGGTCGGATTCCACCTTTAATATTGAAAACACGCGTCTTAGTCGTCGGGCATGTGCATGCCATGACAATTGAACTTGAAACATCCTCAACATATTGCCAATCCACAGAGTCGTCTCCAAACGGACATACGTGCGGTTCACCCATCGCAACGTCTTCAATCATCTTTGTAGTGAATGAACTCATACCTCGCGTCCTACCAACTCCATAAACAGCAGTAAAACGTAATCCGATTGAATCAACACCGTAAGCATCAAAATAATGTATAGCATATCTCTCATTGAGAGACTTGCATGCACCATAGATAAACTTTGGATAGTGCGGTGCATCGTTGAGTATCTGTTGGTGGTTGTAATCTTCAGGAGAACCGAACACCGCGACGCTACTTGCCCACACAACACGTTTTATATCAAAAACACGTGCAGCTTCTAATATATTAATTGTGCCTTCGCATACTATTTTCAATGCTTGGGGAGGATTCGCATTGCAAGCTGGCACTTGCCACGATGCGAGGTGAATTATACGATCAATCTCGTGTTCCTGCACTGTACGTAAGACATGTGGAAGGTCAGTTATGTCTCCTTGCACAAAAGTTAAACCTTCAATTTGCGCATCTGTGAGTACCATTTTTGGAATGGTTAGGTCATAAGCAAAATCGTAAACGACCACTTTTTCACCAGCGGCTAAAAGATCCCGAATTACATAACTACCGATGCAGCCCATACCACCGGTGAGTAGATATGCCATACAAAATACTCCATAATAATGTTGTGATACTGTTATCTATCTGTTATCATTTTTCACTCAGGTTTGTCCATATTCATCGGTTCATCCACATTTACAAGGATGTCATCACCCTCAATTTTCACAGGATAGATGGGAAGTTTCTCCTCACCTGGCCAAACACATTCACCTGTCTTAACATCAAACTCCCACATGTGCATCGGACAAGTGACACAGTTTTTATCAATGAAACCGTAAGTCAATATCCCACCAAGATGTGGACAAATATTGTTCATGGCGAAAAATTCACCTTCAACATTATAAATACCGACTAAAACACCTTCAACTTTGACACCGATACATCTACCGGGTTGTATCTGTTCGGTTGTCGCAGCTTTTACAAATTGTGACATATCTGTTCATACTCCAATCATTATAGTATATGAATCGAGATAAACGATCCTTTCCATTCTATATTTTCAACACAGATAAACATCATCGTGATATGACTTTTCCCTCTCCGCGTGGATCAGTACCACCATCTTGACATATTCCTCCATCCCACAGGCGTATTGCATGACCTGGTCCACCAATACCGCCGCTTGCAGATATTTCATGTCCAAGTTCTCTCAATCCTTCAAGCGTTTCTTCACCAGCACGAGATTCCACTTGAATAGGTTCAGCACCATCACAGTGAAAACGCGGAGCGTCTAACGCAGCTTGCGCGCTGACTTGCATATCAATTAGACTAACGCTGATATTAAGTTGATTGTTCTGAATCGTACGACCGCCAGGTATACCATAAGTTGCAAAAGGCATTCCGTCCAACGTTGCAAGGCAAGGACCCATATTGTGGAGTGGACGTTTTCCAGGTCCAATAGAGTTTGCCAAACCGGGTCTCGGATCAAAACGACCTACACCATGCCCAAATAGCAATCCTGTACCTGGCACCGTCACCATTGAACCGAATCCACCACCGTGTGTCTGCGTTAACGATACCATATTCCCTTCAGCATCAGCAGTAGAGATATGACTTGTGCAGCTCATCGGTTCATAGTAGACCACTTCGCCGGGTTGTGGTGATTCAAGTCCTAACCTCAATTGCTCATTGAGTTTCGCTGTGAAACTATCAGACAACTCTTCATCTATGTCAATATCAACAAAAGCAGGATCCCCAAAACGACGAAGCCTTTCAACCCAACATATTTTCATTGCTTCGGCAAAGAGGTGAAACCTCTCTGTGAGAGTCATTCCAACAACGTCATATCCTTCCACTAAACGAAGCATCTGCAAAGTAGTGAGTCCTCCTGCACCGAGCGGTGAGGTATAGACAGAATACCCACGATACTGGATTTTGTAAGGATCGGTAATAAAGGGACGGTAATTCTTCAGGTCATGATATATCAAACACCCACCTAATTCCTGAATATGGTTAGCAATTGTTTCTGCGATATGTCCTTCGTAAAAGGCTTCGTGTCCACCTTCAGCAACTGCTTCCAAGGTCCTTGCAAGGTCAGGATTAGTGAGTACTTCACCTTTTTTAGGTGGGATGCCATTTTTGAGAAACACACGTGCTGTTTCAGGAAACTCTTTCTTCCATCGTTCAGCATTTCCTGCAATCCCACCACGATTAGCACCGTTAGGTGCGTAACCATAACGAGCAGAATTGATAGCAGGACGTAACACATCAGCAAGTGGAAGACTGCCATACTCATTTGATGCTAAACAGAGACCCGCGACAACACCAGGCACTCCAATAGATAGCGGTCCGTGAACATTTACACGACCTGGAACACGGTATCCAGCAACTGCATCGGGTGCATCCTCAATCGTGAACATATCTTCGGAAGCGGAGGAAGGTGCAGCACTGTTGTAATCAATCGCTACAACATTTTGTGTTTTCTTACGATAGATAAGCATACAGCCGCCATAACCTGCAATACCGTTATGTGAAGGTTCAACAACTCCTTCAGCAAACGCAGCAGCCACAGCAGCGTCAACTGCATTACCACCCGCAACCAACATGTCAAATCCTGCCTTTGCAGTGCGAGGATGGGGTCCAACCACAGTCCCATATTTCCTTTTGTGTGAATTCACGCTCTATTCCTTTGTAGATGGATAATGCAAGGTATTTTAAAGTGTTTTCATTGAATTGTCAAGTTTTTCTGGTATGGATGGGTGTGTAAAGTTTTTGCACATACTGCTCATTCTCCATTGTAGGGCGGGGTCTCTGTGCCCCGCCGCAACTGATTACATAGAGATTGCGGGAACAGGACACATAGGTGTTGTCAACATAAGGAATTATTGTTAATATGAACCATACTCTTCAGTCCCGTATGAGGATTAATTTATTAAACGGGTAATTATAATCACGCCAAAACTGGTAGTAGGAGCGCTTTGTAAGCGCGATTGTCAAACCCGTAGGCGCGCTTTGTAAGCGCGCTGGACTTTGATCACAAATTACCCAATTTATTTCTTAATCTTCATTAGGGACGATATGTTTATAGAAAAAGAGTTCCCATGCCTTTTTAGTCTCGTAAGGACGATATGTTTATTCTTCTATGTCGTTCCTATGGAACTAAAGAGAGGGTGATAACGTCTTTCTATAGACACATCGTCCCTATGGGACTAAAGAGAACAAAAGTTTGTACCTCTGTGCAAAAACTTTACACACCCGGTATGGATAGTATACAGGGTAATTTATAGTAAAATCTGAAATTAACAATACACTTTACATTTAAAAGACGCGTTTGTAGTCGCGCAATTCATTGCACCTCTTACATTCTATAAATATGCAATTGGGACAATATGTTTCATTAATTGTAAGTCTTATTATAGTTTTATAAATTGCCAGTTGATGAGTCTTACTATGAGTTAGGTCTGGGTTGTAGCAATGCATAGTAGTAGGCACACTCCGTGTGCCGTATACTTTAGAACACAATATAGACAGCACACCAAATCAACGGTATGAATGCCGTCAGGCATTCCCCGGAGTGTGCCTACTACCATGAACATTTATGAAGAAAAGGAGAGTGGATCTAAACACGACGCACAATATAAACTTTCAGTAATGCCGTTCAGTTGATATTTCTTAAAACTAAATAAACCTGCTCACCTATTCATTTCACTTGACACTACGCCAAAAAACTCGTATAATATAACACGTCTTAATTACATTGCATAAAATTGGAACACTAATGCCCTCTCGTAGAGAATCTCGCATCATAGCGATGCAAATGCTATATCAAATCCATCAGACCGCTGATCCCGTACAACTTGTCATAAGGCAATTTTGGTTGAACCGGGAAATTTCTGTAGACTTGCGACCATTTACGCAGGAACTCGTTGTAGGCACAACCTCAAATTTGGAGACAATAGATGCTGAACTCCAAGTTACCTCCAATAACTGGAAAATACATCGGATGCCTGTTGTAGACTTGTCTATACTCAGACTCGCAACCTATGAGATATTATATTTAAATGAAATCGATGCCGCCACCTCAATAAATGAAGCAGTGGAAATCGCAAAATCATACAGCACAACTGATTCCCCGAAGTTTATTAACGGTATACTTGACAATATACACAAAAGACATCAGAAATCACCACAACAAAACACCTAACCATTGACATATCCTATCCACCAATATATACCAACAGGAATCAAATCTAATATATCAAATGCAATTCCTTAGAATCCTATTGCTCATCACTTTGTTGTTAATTCCGATGTCTCTCTACGCAGCGCAAGAGTACAAATTCGTTGGAGAATTCGGTGAAAAAGGTGAGGGAGAAGCACAATTTGCACAAACATTGTTCATAGCATTTGGACCTGATGGGAATATCTATGTCACTGACAATGAGAACTTCAAAATTCAAAAATTTTCAGAGAATGGGGAATTCCTGTTTGATATTGAAGTCAGGGATACATCTGCATTCCGATTTCTCAATCCAACTACAACCGCAATTGGTACCGACGGTTCAATTTATGTGATGGATTGGATTCTGCAACATATTGAGGATACAAAGAATCCAAAGATTTTCAACTACGGTCCTTGTGTCCACAAATTTGACACACAAGGACAATATGTATCCACGTTTCCATTACAGGATTACGATAAAAAGATTGACAGCTTTGGAGCAGCAGCGCCAGGCTTAGACAGTGATGGCAAATATGCGATCATCATTCCACAAGGTGACACCGCACGAGATTTTTTGCTTACTATAGATGCACAACATAATCTCTATGTTTATGATGACGGGTCAATACATAAACTTGATGCCAACGGAAAACCCATTCTCCGATTTGAAGTATCGCAACCGGGGGTCGGACAAGTTTTCCAACCTGCTGATATGACTGTTGATAAATCAGGAAACCTTTATATTCTTGATGAGAAAGGACACCGAGTGGTGAAATATAATCCAAATGGGAAGTTTGCCCTCACATTTGGAGAATATGGGGATGCAGACAGAGAATTTATCGCACCATTTCGAATTACAACATTAACAGATGGAACACTTCTTGTTGCAGACAGAGCAAAGTATCTTAAAGATTTTCTCTCTACGTTACCAAAACGACTTGATGATCCAACGCGACGTATTGATGGACTCGCACGGACGTTCCGCTTCCGACTCCGCAGAGTCCAACGATTTACAACAGATGGAAAGTTGACGCAAAAAATACACATTCCTTTTCAACGAGAGACTGAAACTGATACCAACCTTCAACTCAAAGGCATTGACAGAAATGGGAACCTTTATTATCTCAATCCATCACTGTTGAAGTTTCGCAAGTATGCCCCCAAGACATCCTTGTTCTCTTCTCTGTTCCAAACAGAACTGAAGTTACGTTTGACAAGAGATATACAGGACATTGAAATTGACAATCAGGACGACCTTGATGCCGACCTATATACGAAATCCGATTTTGATGAGCAGATAATTCAGGATTCTGCGGACGCATTCCTGACATTCACTTACGATCTGAATGAGAATTATCGTGTCGGATTATCCAATCAACTCACTTATGCGCGGATGACCGATACAAGTTTTTACAGAGCACAAGATTTTGAAGATTTCCGCGGTAGATTCAATCAAGATGATAGGTCAACTGAATCCTCTTGGGATAACCGGATTCAACTTGATTTCACTTGGATCCGAGACCATGGTATCTATAACTATCGTGAGGCGCGGATATATGCATACCTCAGCACTATCAATCTTGATTTCATCAATGAAGCACTTGATAGGAGTAACTTAAGAATTCTCGATTTCTACTTTAAACTCTCTGATTGGGGAGGTGGAATCCATTACGATTTAAGTCGAAGATTCCGATTGCACTTTGAAGTTACACATTTCATCGGAAAGAATAACTATACATACATTGATGAGACTGGTGACCTATATGCAACAGGATTCCAACGAGCAGATACATACCGAGCTATTCTGTATATAAACGGTTTCTTCTAATTCGACTACCGTTTGAGTGCACCCCATGTAATCGCCAATTTATCTTTGCTTTCAACAGGCAGTCCATCGGTTGCGAGTTTTTCAATTTCATCAGCACTCAGGGTTCGTTCATAAATCATAACTTCGTCAATGATCCCATCAAAATATCTGTCACCACAGCATTCGTCCCACCCGAATTTTAGGTTCTGCACTGTCTGCTCAATATGTTCAATTTCGTTCTCAGCAGAATCAAGTTTACCATTATCCCTATCATAGATGTAACTTGTCGCTTTTTCCTTTTCAATAGCTATTGCCACAAGTGCCCATTTGTTTTCTGGAATCGCTGGTGCACCTTTCCATCCCCAGGTAGCGGCATTGTTATTATTCCAAACATACGTCAAGGTGTTGTTATCAGCGAAACCTAACCAAAACGAAGCAGGATCACTTCTGCCAACAACAATGCCAGACCAGTCAATCGTTTTCCAACCGTTGATACGCGCCGCAACCGTAATTTCGGTTGTTGTCAAACTAAATGCACTATCCACGACTGCATGTCCACCTTCACCATCAACTTCAATTGCGCCACCTATCCATCCATCATTGACAAACTTCGCGCCTGCTGTCAACTCGGCATCATGTCCATTTCCTGATTCATCCTTACCATTTCCATCAAGTGGCCAATAACCATATAGTCCGTCAGATAGTTTAGCAGCACACACGCTCATAGTACAGAGACTAATAGCAATAACCAGAACCAATAAATATCTGTATTTCATTATATTCTCCTTTGTAAAAAAACTTTGTACATTTCAATTCAAGATACAATTTTTCGCGTTTGTAATAGACAAAAGTTATTGAATGGATTTAACAGTATCGGTCTATTGCCCGTATATTACAGAAAAGGCAAATAAAGTGCAAGAAAAATCACCTAAAGTATCTTTTATTGAAATTTGTTCAAATTTAACACAAAATGTGCTATAAAATAGAGAAATATCTCAATATTACACAAAAAAACTATATGTACATTGAATTTCAGAATAAAAAAACTTGCAAATTGACTCAAAATAACGTATGATTATACTTAACCATTAAACGCTCCGTCTGTAATCTAAGCATAAACTCTATATAAACCTACTATCGTTAAAATGAATTTGGTGTATTCACACCAATATATTCTGGATTTTTACATTGATAGATAAGGCTATATTACCGGGAGATAATAGATGGCTACAATTGGCACAGGTGACTACCAATATGAGGTTGTTGAAGGTTGGGGGATGATCCCTCAACTGGGACTCGTTTCTGGTGTGGCATGCGACTCAAATGATCGTGTGTATGTCTATAACCGCAGTCCGCAACCTGCCATGCTCGTTTTTGATGCAGATGGAACTTTTATCACAGAATGGGGTAAAGATATATTCAAGAAACCCCACGGTATCTGGATTAGTCCTGATGATGAAATCTATACAACTGACACTATAGACCACACTGTACGGAAATTCTCCCTTGATGGAGAACTGTTGCAGACTTTTGGAACAGTAAATAAACCGGGAACACCAGGAACACCTTTCAACCAACCTACCCGCGCTGTCTTATCGTTATCTGGAGAGATGTATGTCTCCGATGGTTACGGTCAATCGCGCGTTCATCGAATGACACCGGATGGTGAAGTTATCGTTTCATGGGGCACATCTGGCACCGGTCCTGGTCAATTCAACCTTCCACACGATGTGACTGTTGACCATGAAGACAAGGTTTATATCCTTGACAGAGGCAACTTAAGGTGTCAGATTTTCAATAACAATGGTGAATTCCTGACCGAATGGACTGGCCTCGGTTCCCCTAACGATCTTTTCATTGACTCAGACAATATCATTCACATTGCAGAAGCGCGTCAAAGTATCTGTATCATGACTTTGGATGGCGAAATCATCGGTCGGTGGGGTGAGAAAGGAAATGCCCTAGGTCAATTTAGCGATTCCCCACACGGTATATGGATAGATTCACACGGAGACATCTATGTCAGCGAAGTTATCGCTGAAAGACGACTCCAAAAGTTTAAGAGGGTAAAATAATTTTGAGAAAGAAATATATTTACACAATTAGCCTTATACTAATAGCACTTGCTATATGCACTTTCGCTCTTGCTGACGCTAATCATGAACATTCTGGCGACAAGATAAAAAAGTTGCTAACTCAACCCTTGACATTGCAGTTTGCAATTATCGCATTGGTCGTGTCATTTGTATTGGGTGGTCTACATGCATTGACTCCCGGACACGGAAAAGCAGTTGTTGCTGCATATCTTGTTGGAACAAAAGGCAGGATAATTGATGCAATCTTTCTCGGACTGATTGTCACCTTTACACACACATTCAGCGTCATTTCTATTGGTATCATCCTCTTGTTTGCTAAAGAACGCATTGCACATGATGATATCGTTCTATGGTTGAGTCTTGTCTCCGGACTACTGATTGTTGGTATCGGAGGATGGCTGCTGGCGAAAAATATGAAGCAGTATTATTCTGGTAGAACACAAAATCACGGACACGATCATCCACATAACCATTCACATGATCATGAACATACCCACAACCATGGAGATGGACATACGCATTCACACGGATTTGGTCATACACATAGCCACGTACCTACAGAACGAACAGGATTCTGGAGCTTATTATCCCTCGGCGTTTCTGGTGGAATCGTCCCGTGTGTGGATGCACTCATCGGGCTTTTATTTGCGATAAGTCTCAATAAACTAACATGGGGTGTAATTATCCTGTGTGCATTCTCTTTGGGACTCGCGGCCGTATTGGTTGCTATCGGTATCCTGATGGTTATGGCAAAGCCTATGATTGAACGTTTTACAGGTAGAGGTATTTGGCTACAACGTCTTCCCATTATCAGTGCAACCGTAGTAATAGTCCTCGGTGCGGTGTTAGTATTCAAGGCTCTCAATGATGTTGGTATTCATATTTAAGAGTTACCGCTTATTTTCAAGATACCACCCGAAATAAAAGGAATACTATGTCTAACACCGTTGGTATTCTAAGTCCTGGTGATATGGGACACACCGTCGGAGATGTCCTTCGTCAGAACGGATTACGAGTTGTTACCTGCCTTGAGGGTAGGAGTCCACGTACTCGTGAACTTACACGAAAAGCTGACATCGTAGACTTACCTACCTACCAAACACTGATAACCGAAGCAGACCTGATTTTGTCGATTATGGTTCCAGCACAAGCAACTTCCGCAGCTGAAACAGTCGCTGAAGCATCGCAGAAAGTTCGTACAGATTTGACCTATGTTGACTGCAATGCAATTGCTCCACAGACGGTTCGCAAAATTGGTGAAACAATTACATCTACAGGAAGTAATTTTGTTGATGCGTCTATCATCGGTCCTCCCCCGCGAACTCATGGATTAACCCGTTTCTATGCATCGGGGCCAGAAATTACATCATTCTTAGAACTGAAGGAACATGGCTTGGATGTGCGTCCGCTTGGGGACGAGATTGGACTCGCATCTGCAATTAAGATGTGCTATGCTTCTTTGACAAAAGGACTGACTGCACTTTGTACTGAACTGCTTACTGCAGCAGAGTTGTTGGGTGTATCTGATGCACTTGCAGATGAATTTCAATTGAGCCAGTCTGCCTTATATGAAAGGATGGAGAGAGGACTGCCGGGTATGCCGACCAAAGCAAAGCGTTGGATTGGTGAAATGGAAGAAATATCGAACACCTTTGCTCATGTTGGGTTGACACCAAATATACTAACAGGTGCTGCAGATATGTATCAACTTGTTAGCAGCACTCACCTTGCTGACCTATCCCCCGAAGCACGAGACCAATTTCCAACATTGCGTGAATTAATCACAACCTTATCAGAACAAAGTGCCAAAAAGAATGGATAGACACTTTTAGTATCTTCATTGACTACGAATACACAACATTCCTCTATTGGTTCTCTGGTTCTACAACTTCCTCTTGTAATCCAAATGGTTCTGTTAACCAATTGACAAATGCATCCGAATTTTCAAAAAATGACCGCATCAATGCGAAATCTTCTGGCGTTGTAATTGCACTCCGGAGATAACCTTCTTGTAGTCCGTGACTTTGGATACGGGATTTCCATGCTCTGTGAAACACTTCATTGTCTTCTACCATAACAGCAGAAACTATACCCATCTTAATGATTTTGGCCGTAAATCCATCTGTTTCAGAACTATTCTCCATTAATGGTTCAACCAAGTGCTTTTGTAATAAGTCATTAAATTCTTTTCCAGTATTTGCTTGGGTTTTGCCATCCTTACCCCATTCGCGAAGTCGGTAATAAAAATCTAACCAAATATTTTGCGTTACTTCCCCAATTTCAGTTTCAAGAAACTGCGATAGCCTTGACATTACAACAGATTTGTGATTCTGTGTTGGCATCATATTGATAAATGCAGTGTAATCTGTATAATCTTCTCCATCTTGTAAATTTAGATATGTTAGATATGGTTCAGTAGATAAAATGCTTTCTAATTCGTCTGGTTTTTGTGGTGTAGATTTATCATTTTGTGCCATGAGCAATTGCGATAGGAGTTGTTCTTGTTCTTCGGTTAGGGTCGGGTCGGCGTACTGTCTGATTGAGATTGAGTAATCCTCGTGCTTTTCCTGCATCTTGCCGAACTCTTGGACAATATCAGTAATCCAAGGTACTACGAAGACTAAGCCAACAATTAGCAATAAGACTCCAATAATTGTTAATATTAAACATGTCGGTTTTTTCATTAGACTCTCCAGTTTTGTTTTATTTTATCGTAGCATCTTTCAGTCCAAATTTCAATGATTATTGTGAAAGGTTCGAAATGTGGCAATCACAATAATGATTTGGACGATAGCACCCATGCAAGACAAAACCACCGTCCCAGATGTGTTTACTTTATAGTGAAATGTAAAAATACTTGTACACTCCCGGTAAATGCGGTTTCCTAACCGAACCGGTGTTTGTTCAACCGCATCTACCGAGAATGTGCACATATTTTATGATTTCACTACAAAATTGCATTTTCTTGAGCATGCACTATTGCATCTGTCCTCCACCAAAAAACGCTCCAAACATTTGTACAAGCTGCCTAAAATCACCGAGAGACAGGAGCAACTTAGCATCAAGACCATTGTTCTGTGTTTTTGCGGAAACACCGATGCTGTAATTATCAGGGAGATTCATAAACATCACCACAAACATCTGCAATGCAGCAGCACTATCTGGTTCTATCTTACCAAATATAGGCATAAAGTGTTTTATCGCGATTATTGGAGATATAGCCAAAAAAATGTTGTTGTCTGTTCCCAAACTTTCTACAAGTCTTTCATAACTTGGATTGCCAGAAAACTTATCACCTCCATCAGTTCTATTATCCAAAGCTGCCTTGATGGATTCGTCACTGGTACCTGTTGTAAAATAGAGGTGTCCATCTGTAAACGCATAATTCCAGTGCCATTCAGCTGGAACTAAATCAGCACCCATGGGAAGATCGTCTTGATTAGGCAGTTCAAGTTTGGGAAAGATGAAACTTTTTATCTCAACACCGTTATGCATTATTGCCTCACCTGCATAAGCATCGTAATGTGAATGGAGTTTTTCCAAGAACTCATCATTCATAAATGAATGTGCACTCTCTTCATCTTTCAATTCATAGACAAAGAGGTAATTTGGAACAAGATAGTCTATAAAATCAACTGACATATTCCACCGATCCGCCAATGATTCATAATGCTTTTTGACTTCTTGAAAAAGAGGATTCAACTCTTTCTGTTGACCTGGCGTGTCTTTGGGTAAGACATCAAACCAAAAAGTACTGAATGCAACCAATATATTCGGGACACCTTGAAAAGCACTATTCAACATACTCACGTTTGGGAGTACACCGATGTTAGTTAATTCATTTGATGTTTCATTTATATTCTTTAGTAAAGTACTATCATTTTTGAATTTCATGAACGGCTTGAATTGAATGTCAGTATCTTTTACTTGCAGTGAAACACTTATATAATTTAGTTGTTCAAGAAAACCTGCTAAACTGCTAATCCCTCTCTCAATTGAAGGAACAATTTCAGTAGTCAATGGATTGTTTTGTAACTCAAGACTCTCAGTGAACCCGTTCAGTAACACATCAATTGGACCACCGATTTGCGTTGCAATAGCTTCAAGGTTCAAATAAATGTTTACTTGATCGGTTCCGTTCAAAATCTCTGCGGGAAGCATATTGCTATCAGCATTCTGTATGATTGATGCTGCTTTGTCGTTATGTGTATCAATTACGCTATGACATATATCTGCGTGTTGTGAAAAGATGAGAGTGTCTCCCAATATAAGAAAATTCCCACTGCCATCTGGCGTGCTCCAATAGGTTACACCCTCATAGACTATCGGTTCGCTATCTGCAGCTTCAGTTTCTATGACCTCCATGATCGCATCTGGATCTGTCAAATGTATCGCGGCACTGACATGCATCGGTTGGACATTTTGGAAGAAAACAGCAAAGTCCTTGTTCATATCCAATCCAATTTCTTCTAATTCGTCTAACCCTTCAAAACCTGCACCGAATGACCCCGCCAATATTTGTGCAAGCAGATTAGATTGACCAAATTGTGGCATTAAATCATCAAGCATCATCCTAATTCTATTGTCCAACTCATTCAAACTTGGACAATAAATGAGTCCTAAAGTGTTCTCTGGGATCAAGTTTAGAACACTTCCATCTGGGACTGCAATTTTTTTCATATCCACATCTGAGTTTAGTTGTTCAGACTGCCCAATTGTTGGGATAGTCAAACCGAAAGAAAGAGAGAGTGTTAGGAACATCAGGGTGATGAAGGATTGTCTTTTAAATCTTTTAAACATAGTTTTTTCTCCTTGATTGAGTTTATGAGATTATATCATATTTCAGGCGTGTAATCATCTGTTTTCCATATCAATAGGAATATGAAATATACCACGATTTTTTGTTGCAATGTAAAAACGATCCTCATGTATTACAAGTTTACTAACTTGATCTGGAACCTCTGAGGAAACCTTTACCCATACATCCTGTTCATCCAAATAGTATATTCCAGAATTATTGACACCATATATTGTGGTTCCCTTGACTGCTAAACTCACAATTTCTATTGTTGAATCTGTATCATCTGTTAACACTTTCCAATTCTCACCAGAAAGTGATGTTAACACCCCTTTGTCAGTTACAACATAAACTGCTGTGTCTACAAAGACAATGTCTCGGATGTGTTTATACGTCAGAGGAAGGTGAGTAGTAATATCTATCCAATTTTCTCCGCCATCATTAGACTGAAATAAGTGACCGTCATCTTTATTAACAAAAATAGTTTCACCATTAACAGCAAGACCGCCTCTGAAAAAACTAAAATCTTCACCTGTATTTAATCCAGTATCTATCCATTCAGAATGACCGACGTAACTTTTAAATAGTCTACCATCACGTTCCACGTAGAATATATTACCAGAAACAGCAAGTCCTCCAATTGTAACAACATTGAGCATTGCCTGTAAATTCCGAATTCTATCTATCAATGCATCAGCTTTTGCGGGTCCTTTATCAATGATTGTTGCATCACTTTCTCCACTAGTTCTGATAAAGTTTTCGTTTGGTATGTACCCACTAATTGGTGGTAATCCTTCAACAGGAACTAACATTTCTTTGTTTGCAGAGAGACTGGCAATTCTCCACCTATTAACTCCATCACGGGAAAAGGCATAAAAAGTGTCGTTCGCAACCAATATATAGGGAAATAGGAAAAGACGGGTGTTATCTGAATCATCAATCATATTTGTCCAGGTTTGTCCACCATCAGAAGAATAAATCATCTCAAAACCGGAATGTGCGTATAGACGATCTTTGTATGACACTAAACGGTTTAGTTGATTGCCTACGATACCTTTCATAAATGGTTGCCACGATTCACCACCATCTGTTGTCCGTTGTAGTTTGTAGAAGCTTTCCTTAATGAAAGTGTCTTCATTTATTGCAAGCAAAGTAGAATATCTTCCACCTGCTGAATCAATACTTGATCCAAGATCTGTCCAGGTTTCACCTCTATCATGGGAACGGTAACTATTAACCAAACCAAATACAATTAGAGTCTCTCCTGCTGCCAAGAGACTTCCTCCAAATTTATTGCTCCCCGGAAATAAGTCAACAATGCCTCTTTTTTTAGGTGATATTTTTTGCCATGAATCTCCCAAGTTATCTGAACGAAATATCTCCCACTTATTGGAATATTCCTTACGCATTATCTCCCGGACTAACTTGGTTTTCAACTCATCTTGTGCAAATCCGGTGTCGTTAGGTGTTGTCACAACATATATCGTATTTTCAGTAACCACCATTGAACCTATTGTTCTAAAAGTACCTACAGTTAACTGTTCCCATCCATCAGAATTGAGTCGGAAGACTCCACGATCTGTACCGAGAAAGATAGTATTTCCAATAGCTGCAGCAGTAGTAATTTCTCTATTCTGTATACCATCGCTAAACAGCACCCAATTTTTACCATCATCCGTGGAAATGTACACCTCATCATCCATCACAAGGTAGAACGTTTCTCCAATTGTGAACAACTCAATTGCTTTTCCACTTGGTCGCGAATCGATAGAATTCCAAGTTATACCACTGTCTTTGGAAGCATAGATTGCTTGCTCTGATACGAGATATAGCACACCGTTCCATTCAGCCATAGGCGTTTTTGAAAATGCATCAGATGGAACAGTATTGTTGAGTAGCACCCACTCACTGTTATCTTCTGCCATTTTATAAATCCCTGTAGGTGAAACAACGATAAGATTTCCATCAGATGTCTGAAAAATCTCATTTACGTTTCCTTCTCCTGGGCTTTTTGTCTGCGTCCAATTGTGGTTGAGAATAGAGTCGTTGGACGCATCCCCTTGGTTTTCAGAGACTAAAACGGCTTCAGTTTCATCTTTATTGGAACCATGGTTGTTTCCTATAACTATATTAGCATTTCGTTTCTGTATTTCAGGTTTCGGTTGGATATCAAGTATAATAGGCGAATCAACGATCTCAATGCTGGTTTCTGACTGTGCATCTAAATCGTAAGGTTTCTGAAAGAGAGTCAGAAGTTGATTACCCACTCCCATCAGCAGAATTGCTATTACAGCAGCGGAACCTATCGCTACCCATGGTAGCAGGGGTTTGGAGCTTACAGGTGCCGTTACTTCAATGTTGTCAATCTGTTCCATAATGTTCTGAGTAAAGTTGTTTGGAAGTTGTACACTCCCCAACGTTTTACGAATCATCAGTTCTTCCTCCTTCAGACGTTTCCGAGCTCGTCGTAGACGACTTTTAATCGTATTTACGGATACACCTAAGAACCTACCAATTGCTTCTGATGTCATTTCACCGAGATAGTGAAGTGTAACAACAGTACGTTCACTTTCAGGCAATTTCTCAAGAAGTTTTCTTACAAGTTCGCGACGATGTTCAGCAGATGCTTTCTCTCGTTGTTCTACCAAATATCGTTCATAGTCAGTTTTTTCCAATATCGTTGTATCGGTGGCATCTAACGATTGCATAGCAGGTTTCTTCCTTCTGTGCCAGTCGAGGCAAAGGTTGTTTGTGATTACATATAGCCATCCGGCAAACTGGTTCGGATTCTTTAGTGTCGCAAGTTTCTTGTATGCTTGGAGGAAGGCATCTTGGGCAATTTCTTCGGCTACCTGAAAATCTTCCACCTTCCGCCACGCGAGTGCATGAACACTCTTTTGATATTTATTAACTAAGTCACTGAACGCTGAATCATCACCTAACAAGATACTTCGAATCAGTTCAACATCGTTTCTTTCCATCGGAATCCTCCACCATAAAAAGTCTACGATTATTAGTGACGTAATTTCGTTGGCAAAAAGGTGCAAAAAATCAAAAAAATGTAATAATCTTTAAAATATCAGATTATTTATTGAATAATAACGTGAGTTCGAATATAAGAGATTGGTTCATCAGGGGAATTCAATTGAACAAAAGCAGTTCCAACGTAACCCAAAACACCTTCTTTGCTCCAGCGGAGCAATATGTTTATAGTATTCATCCGAACCAGTGTTTCCGCTCCAGCGGAGCGGTATGTGAGATTATCACACATAGCACTCCGCTGGAGTGCAAGAGTTTTGTGTTTGGATTTTCTATAGACATAGCACTCCACTGGAGTGCAAGAACATGCCCATCATCAAATCTGTGATAAATGTGATATATTGTATCGGTTTTTCAAACCTTTATATCGAACTCACGTGAATAATAGGTTGTAACCATAATACAATTGGCTTACGATATGGGTTGTACTCTCGATTAAATTACACTTGACACAACCTGAACATACATATATATTAAACCACATGATGAATCTCATATCCATAAATGTTTCAAAACCGAAACCAATAGAATACAACGGCAAAACCGTATATACAGGTATTTTCAAGGAACCAGTTTCCGGATCCGTAGTGCTTAGAAAAAACAATATAGACGGTGATGGTCAGGGGGATTTAAAGGTGCATGGCGGTACATATAAAGCCATCTACGGATATCCTTATGAACATTATTCACATTGGCAGCAAGAATTGGACAGAGATGATCTATCCTATGGTCAATTCGGAGAAAACCTTACTGTGTCAGGTATGTTGGAAGAAGAAATCCATATTGGTGATGTCTTTCAAATTGGTTCAGATGTAAAGTTACAGATTACGCAACCACGCGTTCCCTGTTTCAAATTGGGGTACAAGATGGGATTACCAGAATTCCCAAAACAGTTTCTTGAAAGTAGACGTATCGGGTTCTATTTCCGAGTGTTGGAAGAAGGTTTGATCGCTGCTAATGATCCAATTTCTTGTATAGAAGTTGCATCTGAACAGATGAGCGTAACTGAAATTCTCAACCTGCGTTTTTTTGATACAAATAACCATGAACAGGTAGAAAAAGCCAGAAAACTTCCCGCTCTATCACCGAGTTGGAAAAAGGATTTTATTCGAATCCTGCAAACGAAAGATTTGATTTAGAAAAATGAATATATTCATAACAGACACCAAACAAGGTACAAGTAAAGTAGCAGCATTCGTGGCAAGTACAACACTGAAAGAAGCCATTCACACCAACGGACATGCTTCCTTCATTGTCGCTACAGGCGCATCACAATTTGATTTTTTGGGTGCATTAACTGATGATAAAGAAATTGACTGGACAAAAACAACGATGTTCCATCTGGACGAGTACTTTGGTATTTCGGAAACACATCCTGCCAGTTTTAGGAAATATCTTAAAGAACGTTTGGTAGATATAGTTCATCCGGGAACAGTGCATTTCCTTCATGGTGAAGTTGATGATCCTCAAGTAGAATGTGACAGACTGAACCAGATTATATCGCAATGTCAAATAGATGTGGCATTTGTGGGTATCGGTGAGAATGGACACCTTGCTTTTAACGATCCGCCTGCTGATTTTGAAACAGAAGACCCATATATTGTGGTTGAATTAGATGAAGACTGTCGTATGCAGCAAGTTGGGGAAGGATGGTTCAATGGGTTAGACGATGTACCGACCCATGCTATTTCAATGTCTATTCGTCAAATTATGAAGTCAAAGACTATTATATGTACAGTGCCAGATGAACGTAAAGCAGTTGCGGTACTGAATTGTGTATCTGGTGGGATAACACAAATGCATCCCGCATCTATCTTGCAAACACATCCTGATTGCACGGTTTTTCTGGATACAGGATCGGCATCTAAATTACAAGGACGACAAGCACATCTTACAAACCCCGCACTTGTAAAGATTATGAATTAGCAGGATATTATGATCTGTTCTCACGTTACAGTAACGAGTTGTGCTAAATAACTAAATGTTAAATATAGTTTCACGTAAACAGGATGTTTAAGGGCATTTCTTTTTCTTTTAACGGTCTTTAGTCCCGTAGGGACGATATGTTTATAGAAAACGTCATAGTACACCTTCTTTAGTCCCGTAGGGACGATATGTGTGTCCTAAAAACCTAATACATGTGAAACGTTAAAAACAAATAGTTAACTGGCACAAGTCGTTACTGTAAGTTCTCTTTAGGGTGACATTAGATGAAATTTAACCTGAGAGGTAGAGGAATGACCGATGGATGAGTTTCCATCCATCATCTGTTACGATTGTCCCAGAAAATGTACATTAGGAGAATTGGATGCCTACACCAAATATTCATACCAGTCTCACAACACAACAAAAAGAACAATTCCACGATGATGGATTCCTGCTCGTTAAGAATCTGTTACCGATGACAGCACTTCAACCCCTGATGGATGAACTTTCTGACAAGGTAGAGGAAGGCACACGGGCAGCCATCAACGCAGGTGTGCTTGATGCATCAAAAACGTTTGATGATGAACCTTTTGAAACGCGATTAGGCTTGGTTTCCCACGCTTGCACTGATCCAAACTGGATTTGGCGGAATAGCTTCAGTCATCAGAAAATACGGACTGCAGGCATGTTTACGCTTAGAACTGCTCCTGAATTGCTTGATGTCGTTGGATCACTCATCGGTCAGGAGATATTGGCACATCCACAGTTTAACTTCCGTGCTAAACTACCCAAACAAGATATTACTGTAATTCCATGGCATCAAGACCTTGCGTATTTAATACCTGAAGAGGCAGGGGAGACATTGGTAGTAAACGTATGGCTGCCATTGGCAAGGGCATACAAGGAGAACGGATGCATGCAAGTTATAAGAGGTTCACACCGTTACGACCTCATCCCACACAACTACAATGATCCGACCCCCGGTCATACGGGTGGCAAAGGTATCAGTGAGCAAGAATTACCTCCCGGAGACATTGTTACTACCGAGTTGGATGTTGGTGACATATTACTGACGAGTGAACGGGTTGTCCACCGTGGATTACCGAACACAGGCAATACGGTCAGATGGAGTGTTGATACTCGATATAGTCAGATTGGTCTACCGACTGGACGTGCACAGGTGCCTGGTTTCATAGCGCGCAGTCAGAAAAATCCAGAGTCCGTTGCCAAATCCCATCATGATTGGAATCGTCAGTTTTCATAGGTATCAATGAAACTTGTCAGATGCTGTCCTTCCAACGACGCATGTCATTGTTCAAAATATTACTTGACATCTCTCCAATTCTCTGATAAGTTATTATATCAATAACTAAATTCTTATAGGAGGAATAATCTATGTATCGAATGATATTGACACTCATCATCCTTACCACAATGCTGGTGCTACCACACCATACAGATGCGTTTAAACTAAAGGATGAGGAACTGCTTCTCTATTTTTCCTTTGATGACAATGGAAATACAGTGAAAGACCTATCTACCCACAAAAACGATGGGGAGATTGTCGGAACAGTTGATTTTGTTGAAGGCAAGGTTGGGCAGGCAATAAAGTTCACCTCAGCTGGAGAGGTAAAGGCACCACATATCTCTTTAAACGACAAGAGTTTTACAGTAACTTTGTGGGCAAACCCAATGTTGGTAGGTGGAGATCTGCAATGTGTTTTCACACAGACCCAAGTAAACGGAGCTAATACAAGTCTGCACTATCGGATTTACAACAATGGCACTGTCCGTATGGGTTTTTATGCTAATGATCTTGATGCAGCTGCAGCAGTAAAAGCGAATGAATGGGCACATATCTGTTTCTGGTGTGATGCTGATTCAAATACCAGAAGAATCTATATCAACGGTGAACAGAAAGCACAAGATCAAGGTAAATCACTCTACAAAGGAACATCAGGGGATACGATGGTCGGTTCATGGGGGCCGAATGGTCAAAAGTTCAACGGTCTCATTGATGAAGTGATGGTTTGGGAACGCGCCTTGACTGAAAATGAAATTGAATTAAGTATGGATCCGAGCACTGCTGCTGTTGAAGCAAGTGGGAAACTAACAACTACTTGGGCACGTATCAAGAAGTAGTATCAGATTTCACATCTTTCTAATAATATTGTAATGCGGGGACTCTGTGCCCCGCATATTACTGTTCGCAATCTTATCATCAACCATCTCCAAACTTCTTCCGAAATAGCGATATCGTGTCGTGATCAGGATGATTCGGCAGTTCAGCAGGAGATTCCCAACCTTCATCAACTTCTGTCAGTTTCACAGGTTTCCCATCGTTTTCCAAGATAGATTTCCAACCTGCGAGGAAAACGTTGGTCTTATGCATAATCTGCCCATAGGTTTGTGGCATTTCGTTATGCAGTGCCATATTCTGAAATGACCAGATCGTCGGAATCCATATTTCTGTCTTGTCATACGGGAAGTCAGTGCCAGTGTGGATTCTGAAATTCTCTCCACCATAAGCAGCAGCCGTATGTATCTGAACAGTACCCCATGAACCGCTTACCTGATGAAGTGTTCCATAAAACTTATGTCCCTCACCGTTAACATGTTCTATTGTAATGACACCGGGTGGACTATGCCAACTGTCCGCTTGATATGCAACAGACACAACGGGATTTCCTGCCTCAACAATTGCCTTACACACCATATAGACTCCGTGTATACCGTGCGTTGGGTAGTCATCAAATGAATTGGTCGCAGTATAACATACAATCTGCTTATCGCTTGCCCATGCCTTTGCCCGTGAAATTGCATCGTTGTGTTCGTGACTCGACGGAACAAGTATAGGCGCACCATGTTTTTCACCTAAAACGACCAATTTTCGTGCTTTTCCCAGAGAATTGGAAAAAGGACGATTGATTAGGTTCGGCAAACCTGCTTCAAGATAAGGTTCATGTAGAATGTGATTCCACGGATGGTTGTAGTATCCACCTGAGATCACTCCATCCACTTTACCTACCATGTCATCAAAGTTTTTGACTGCCTCGCAACCATATTCTTTTGCGATTGCTTGTGCTTTATCGTATTCAATGTCCCAACAATGTGTGATACGCATTCCTGTGAATGGGTTATCTTTTTGACCGACTCTTGGATTTATTGCAGGTGCCCACAACGGCATGTGTGAATACGATGAGACATTTAGAAATCCAACGCGGAAAGGTTCATAATCATTACCATGTGTTTCATTGGGTGCTTGCATATTTGTCTCCTTTGGGTGAATGTCAGCTTAAGTTTCTCCTCAAATCCGTAAAAAGAAGGTGCAAAATGACCTTAAAGATTGCGTATACTTTATAGCACTGGATTGCAAATGTCAATAATAATCCTGTTTATGGTAACAATACCTTCGCCAATTATCCTGGACTTAGATCGGTTTGCGTATAATGAATAGCACCGATTGTACCCAGATGTTCAGTGATTTTCTCAATAACAATTGGTTCAGGTTTTTGCGGAAGTATTTTTATGTTTCGTCTATATATTTCAGACCCCTATAGTGTGATTTTAGATCTATAACGCTATAGTGTGTATTCTCACCACGGAATGTATGAGTGAGTTTCGCACTGACTGATACCATAAACATTGATAGATTTGCTGCAGTGTTCACGGGTATTTTGTTAACATTCATAGTATCTTGTAATCCCCAATATTGTTTCGCATCCCGGAAGTTGAACTCGATTTGTAAACGCAGGGAATAATAGTCAATCATTTTCTCAGCTTCTAACGCCAAATCAGAGCTAAATAAGAAGATGTGTGATTGTCGTTTCGTGGTTATATTTGTCTTGAGGATGCAAACAACATTGAGCAGTTCTGGGAACGTTTTATTGCGTAGTTTCATTTGATACACATTGGTTCTGATGTTTTGTTTTGTTTCGGTAGAGATAAGATATTTCGGGTTGATCTGTCGGGGCGTGAATCGATCTCCGTAGATTGGTGGCCGGCCGGGGCCGTCCTGAGATGTTGTCGGTTCCCAATGCAATGCTGCATCCGTGCGAAGTTTTGAAATGAGATGGAGACCACATTGTTGTGTCATTTGTAGTGCGTTATTGTGTCCAAAATATCCATCGAGCACTAAGTACCGGAGTGCGATCAAATCTCTAACCTTTGCCAGTAGCGACTTGATCATCATTTGAAGTTGCTTCAATGTGCCGGTAATCGCGACATCGGCTTTATTGCGGTTTTTACTTCCTTTTGGCCGCCCACGCGGGCGTTTCAAAGGTGTCTGTGTGGTATCGTGTTGTTTCTGATGCCGAAGTCGTTGGTATCGAGGGTGTGCCGTCTCGGACGATTTGTTCTATAGCCATTGGATAAGAACGCCGTTCTTTGACACTTACTATGGACAAGGCTAAGAATGACAAACTTGAGATCGTTTTACCATGTATTGAAGAAAAGAAACGAGATAAACCATAGGTATGCTTGCCAGATTTTGATTTAATTGTTTCGTCGGCGGCGATGATATAGACACCTTCAGGATCAAAAAGATGTGTGTAAAAAAACACCCAGAGAAGGGTTGTCCAAGGCAGCACCGTGTTAAAAAAGCGTTGTATCGTGCGGTAGCTACCACCTTGTAATGTCCAACGAGAGATGTTTAGCATTGTTACCCGTCCCGTCATCGCAAGCAGTGCGAATACAACTTGCGAAAGTTGGCGTAGTGTCGTTGTGGATAAATGTGTTCTAAAAACTGTAAAAAGTGCTATAATTTCTTGCATGGGCGATTGTCCTTTCAAAGTTATTGATTGGTTTTTATAACTTTAGGACATCTGCCCTATTTATTCAACTATTTTTGGCGAAGGTATTGATGGTAAAATATAAATTTTATTACACATTTTTATTTGTGAGACAGTATCTTGTATTATGGCATACACAATAGACTTACGACAACCTGTTCATGATTTTATTGAAAATGGTGGTAGCAAAGTAGAAGCTGCGAAACTTTTCAATATTTCACGTGAAGTTATCTACAAATGTCTAAATGCGTTAGACTCACTTGCCCCACAAAAAACGGGACATAAAGGTCCCAGATGTATTGACAATGAAGCACTCACACAACATGTCCAAGATTATCCCGATCAGACTATACTTGAACACGCTAATCATTTTGGTATCTCATACTATTGTATTTGGTATGGACTGCGAAAACTTGGTATCTCGCGAAAAAAAGACACTCGCCTAAGGAACGATGTGATCAAAAGCGAAAAACCGATCATGAACAACTCGCAGCTGAAGAACAAATTGGAAAATCATTAGTTTTTATTGATGAAAGCGGGTTTCGTTCAGAAAGTTTTAGGCGTTTTGGTTATGCACCAAAAGGCGAACCGGTTTTTGAGCTTATATCAAGTCAAAGAACTCGCACAACAACTTTATTAGCAGCACGTATAGGTCAGGCGTTTGCAACACCATAGGCGTCAATTTAGCTATTTTTTTCTTGTTAGATGCATCTGAGATAGTCCAAAACTGCCATCCCTATTGTAGCGCGGGGTCTCCGTGCCCCGCCTAAACCTGCTACATTCAAACAATGGGCGGGGCACGGAGACCCGGGAAATGCCATAAGCGCATTCATACCGTTGATTTGGCACTACAATGGCTGGCGTAATTTAAGAAGATCAATCCATTTTATTAGTGTCCTCAGTCCCGTAGGGACGATATGTCTATAGCACAACGTTCAACATCCATTTCTTAGTCCCGACAAATGCCAAACGCGCATTTGACGTTGATTTGGTAGGGACGATATGTTTATACATTTCGGTTGTTACAAACATACGGGACTAAAAGCTGTGATGATGGCGTTTAGCTATAAACATCCCGTCCCTACGGGACTAAAGAACGTTATCGCCATGCAAATAAATCCTTAAATTGACGCCTATAAGGTCAGGCGTTTGCAACACCCACTCTATTTGAAGGGAGATGTAATGCGGAGCGTTTCAATACGTGGCTTGAATGTCAGTTATGTCCGCAATTAGGAGAAAACCATCTCGTCATATTGGATAATGCCCGTATACATAGAACGCACCGCACGCAAGAACACATAGAAGCAACGGGGAATCTTTAGTGTATTTGCCATCATATTCACCAGACTATAACCCCATTGAACACGACTTTGCAAACATAAAAGGATTACGAGAATATCATAAAGATAAAACCATTGAAGATATCATAAATATGTATAATTAATTCAAAACTCTACCATAAATATCTTTCATTTTAATTTTATAAGAACTTATAGTGAGTAAGAACTAAGAACTCAAGGTAAATAGGTATCTGAAGTGGTAAGAATGGGACATAAAGTATACCCTTTTCATTCCTTTTCTTTTTCAAAATGGTATTTCATTATCTGCACGCATTCAAGTTTGTAGTCCGATAAAACTCATCTTACCTGACATATTCAAGAAACAAATTTACTTTTAAAACAACTGTAAGTCATCAAATTACCTTCTATCAATTCACTAAAATCTGAAACGCAAAAATTGTATCTTTATGCTACATTTTTTGCGTATTTGTGGTTGAGAAGGAAGTGTGACCGAATCAAGTTTATTTTTTAAACAAATTATTCAGAATATATTTTGATTAATATTCAAACCTTAATAAACCTAATCAGTATCTGTATTTGTATTTGTACCAAACTTTGCATAAGAGAAGACATCCGGTATTAACAACAATATCACAAAAATTCAGCCATTTTAATTTGTTTTGGCATGAGAATTGCATCAAACGTTGATATGATTCAGTCTATTATAGTGAAGCATAGAATTATATCTACACTTTCTATCAACGGTAATTGAAGTCTCCTATTCTCGGCTCAGCAATGTGTAAAATTAATTCAATAATTTACCAAAAACGGAGAGCGAGCATGTCCAGAGGACGTAAATTACCCCCAAACAGAATATAGCAGCTGCGTCAGATCGCAGATCTAGTATGTCGTGGAAAGCATTGAGTTTGAAATTCAGCATATCTACCGATGATATATCATCAAAAAAAGATGTTGACTACCAAAATGACATTTTTGTAGAGTGCGTGTCAAGGCGTTATACATCCATGTCAGGTTTATTTAGTTTTATAGATTCCACGTTATTTAGTTTTACTAATAGTTAGATTTGGTTGAATCAGTGCAAAGTAGTAGGCACACTCCGTGTGCCGTAATTCTCTTTGCAAATGCCACGCGTAGCGTGCCTACTACCATATCGGATTATTGAATAATATCTAATCTGACACACATTAACATTTGTGACAAATACATCAGAAATCCTGAGAACTAAATAACCCTGCCTCCATGTTTTGCATGTGTTACACTTGGGCAAGCGCACCCTCAAGTGAGGGCGCGCCGAGTGTCTAGAGGCACTCTCAATGTGTAGCACTGCCATAGTCTAAGTATGACAGAAATAGTTTTCATGCTAACACAGACATAAGTCTGTTGCTATAGGAATATGAGAACCAGCAAGCCTGAAGGTTAGAGTTGACACCAACGATACTTTTTCAGTATTCCTGCCAACTTCTCCTATGTGGACTGTCTGATTCAATCAAGACCGCTCAACGCCATCGCTCACTCTCAAATGAGGCTGCCATGAACATTTGCATCGCACACATCACAACACTCTTGATAATAGCCGGTATGTTATTCGCTGGGTGTGACACCACACCACAAGCAACAGATGAACCCCCGCGAGAAGAACACCTGCCACCGAGTGTGAAAGTGCCAAAAGGCATAGAAAAACCCGATCCCAGTGAAAAACCCGATCTACTTGATACATCTGTCGCTTTCCCCGCATTGTCAACGTTTAGAAAGATATTCGGCGCGCCCCATATCCTTGAAGATGGCGTATGCTATTACATGGGAACAGCAAAGACCGATGGCACTTTGATGATGTTGCTCTTTATTGAGGATACCATTATCGCTTCACAAACACTCACTTACAAACAAGATGTCCTCTACACCTATATTCCTCTCTTGATTGAGTCCCTACAAAACGAAGATAAAGCGGTTGCAAAACAAGCACTCAAGTTTCTTACAGATGTCAGGCGACAAATAGACACAACGACAGAGAATATCCCCTTTGAAAAGTTTCCGTCCGTGTGGAACGAGAATACTTATCAACACTGGAAAAAATGGTGGAATACAACAGGAGAAAAGGATTACCAACGCTCCACACAAAAAGAAAGGCGTTGACAAACAAAAATATCAGTATATAATGCTAAAAATAAATACAACAATCACCTCAATGTGGACACCCACGTTCATTCAGAGGTGATTGTGATGAGGGTGTCCTTTCCTTTCTAAAGACACCCGGATGACGCAGATAATGCAGCCCGTTCTCACAACACAGAACGAGATGGTGACAAACCCGACACATTGCAGAGCCGATATACATTTAGATAAATCATAAAGAGAGAACCGATGAAATATCGTATCATACACCTGACGACCCTATTAGTGATAGCCGTTTTTCTACTCACAGGGTGTAGCAGGAATAAATCTGACAAACCTCAACGCATAGCGTCTGTTGTGGATATGAAGAGGGATGCAGCAGAGAAAACTGGAAATAACTCTGAACACCCTGACAAAAGCCCCGATCTTGTAGAAAACTCTACACCGATCCTTGTGCCTGAAATAGCAAACGGCTATAAGGGCGATCCATTCCTTTATATTTCGGGCATAGAATATGATGATTTAATGACAGTCGGTAGAGAAATAGAATTTACGATGCCAATACTTCCCCCGCATATCCAAGAAAAAGTGAATGCCTTGAGTTATTGGAAATCGGATGGACAGAAAAGGACAGAGGATGAATACAAACGTCTGTATTATAGCATTCTTTCGGAAGGCTTTACGACCGATTTAGAGATGGCACAGTATCTGCTACTTTCAGAAGGTAGAAGTGATGGCACAAGGAAATATGCACAAAAGGCACTTGATACAAAACCAGATGACTACCAGACGCTTTATGTATGGACAAAGTCACAAGTAGCAAGCAGTAAACTTGTGGATGGGTATTATCAATTATTGGAGCGAAACCCGAAATCTGCTGATCTTATGCGGAATGTAGGTTTTTATATGCTGCATGATGAAATCGTTAGATATAGTATAAAACAAGCAATTAGCTTTCTTGAAAAAGCCGCTGCATTATCAACGAACAATCGTGATAGTGAATTGGCGTATGATCATATAGGGGACGCGTATCTAAAACTGAAAGATGGCAAAGGGGCGTTAGCTGCCTATAAACGCGCACAGACCTTTAATTATTCAGAGTCTCGGCAGCGGGATTTTATAGAAACTATTGAGAGGGGTGAACTTCCATGAGACACATATCTTTATCTCTGATACTCTTTTTATTGATTTTCAGTTTCCTTTTTAGATCCTACGCAGCGGAACAAGTGCCAATACAATCTGGACAAGGCGCGACGATAACGCTTTCGGTAGAGCCCACATGGATACCGACAGACACGAATCACTGTGAAATAACAGTGTCTATAACTGGTGACGCGCCGAATAGTCACATTACTTTTCAGCTACACTCCTCAAATTGGCCAGGGACATGTATGAATTTTGGTGATAAAAGGGATTTATCTGCTGACTTGATATTTGTCAAGTCGGATAACACAAGCACGGATGGTATCAAGAATGGAACACCTATTCCTTTTACGTGGCATGCCTCTACGGACGGGAGCGCGATCACGGTAAAATGGAGTCATATAGACAACCACACTCCAGAGCCATTCGTTGTCAAAGTGCGTTCCCGTGACTTTGGGTCAGTCGGTAAAGTTGCAGCGGGTCTCTATATTGGTGATTCGGGGTATAGCACTGCTGAAGGAAGTCTACCTGTCGTTAGCGGTAACGCTGTGTATATTGCAGCGCACCAGAAAACGAAAGCAGGTTGGGTGGGATGGGACGGAACCGACAATGAGGATGATGAGAGTGGTCCCGAAGATGTGCCGAAGACTGAAGCGAATCGGACGAGCAATTCCTACAATGGTGATGGGATCACAGCATTTGAAGAATATAGAGGTTTTTACGTTGGCAATCCAGCGATTACGGGGCAACCAGTACACACACGCACAAGTCCCAATAAAAGAGACATTTATCTGTATACTGAGTTGTCCACATACGGATTTGGGCGTGCAGACGCATTACCCAGCATTTTTCAACTTTATCATGTTTCTTCTGATTTGATGGGTGGCACCGGGGATCGTGTTATGAACCGGCATGTTTGTAAACCTTTTTATAAAATGAATCAGAAAGCTCTCTGGATTCGGGGTTTCAACGGCGTTGTTGCAGGAAAACAGGGTCTGGGAGGTGACACTGAAGGTAGGGTAGAAGCAAAAACAGAAGATAACCTCAAATATCAGTATATAATGCTAAAAATAAATACCACAATCACCCAATGTGGACACCCACGTTCATTCAGAGGTGATTGTGATGAGGGTGTCCTTTCCTATTCAAAGACACCGCTCACACAAAAAGAGAAAAACCGATGAAACGACAGATACAAACTATACTCACGTCCCGTGTCGCACTGATGACAACGCTCGGTTGCGTTCTCACTTTCGGCATAGTCTTTTTCACGCTCAAAGGGTGTAGTGACTACAAGGACATGTCAAATCTCATTCACCCGTATCTCTCTGAAAAAGAGCTCAAATCAAACGATCCAATAAAGGTTGACCCGTTCCCAGAACCTTCTCTGGATAGACTGGTCTCACACCTCAAATCAGAACTCGGTATCACCGAAGCAGAGGTCGCTCCTCAAACCGCTGAAATGATCGCACAAGAAAGAGCCGCGGATAACTTAAACTACATGGACAGTCGCAAAGACGCAATCACCAGACAAAACGATTTTGACAGACGCAAACGACAGGTCATCGCAAACCCCGAACTGCTATGGACACCCGGATTTATTTTACCACCGACACTTGATGTCAGCGAACTCAATAAGAAAGCTTTATATGACTACAAGATAAAATACGATGAGGAGATAAAACTCTCAAAATCTCAAGAAGAAAGAAGGGACAATCTGCGAGATCAGTCGCAGAAGGATGAGATTACCTCTTTAGAAAGGACACGTGGAAAAGCAGCAATTCTGGCGGAAAACTACCCGCCTCTCACTATTGCCAAGTTATATCTACGTAGTAGCACAGGAAGCGATAAGTCTAAAGTTGGCATGGAATACGCGGAGATGGCTATTCGTGAAAACCCTGATTCCTTTGAGGCACACCATGTGTGGGCACTGTGTAACCGCATGTATTATTTGGGAACAGACGATGAGAAAGTGATTGCGGGGTTTCGGCAGCTGGTTGAAAGATTCCCAAACTCCTCCATTGCTCATTATGACCTCGCTTGGAATCTTGAAGTTCATCCTGTTTATCCGATAGAACTCGGTGTTGTGCGGCATCACCCGTATGCTGAGGAGGCTCTGGGTGCAATTCAACGGGCGATACAACTTGATGACAGGATTGCCCCAAATAATGTAACACTGGGGAATTGTTATGTCGTGATGGGAGAGTATGAAAAGGCTCTCGCTGTATATCAAGGTATGCCTCAAGTGTATTATGGGCATGCTGGGGGACTTACTTACGATATTTATAAAGTTCAAGAAGCAGTTTCCAAGCTGCGACAGCAAGAAGGTCAATAGGGTGTCCTTTCCCTTTTAAAGAAACCCGTATGACGCAGATAATGCAGCCCGTTCTCACACAAGAGCACGCTACGGTGGCAAGCCCGATACAATGCAGAGCCACGATACAATAAATCATAAAGGAGAGAACCGATGAAACGACAGATACAAACACTCACAACTTTACTAACTTTGTGTATTGTTCTGCTGACGACAGGTGTCGGATGTGATCAGAAATCTGAGACGACACAAAGACAAACACCCTTGGCACCCACATTTACAAATAAAGAACCGCCTGACCCCGTGCCAGAACGGGTTATTGAAGAACCTATCGTTGAAAAGCCAGCACCGACACCGCTACCCGCACCTGATGTGCTGCCCGATGTCCCACCGCCATTGACGGTGGAAAACAAGAAGATATGGGGAGCATTTATTACCGAAGCCGTCAAAGACCCAATAATCTTTGAGAAAATAATGCCAAAAACACCTAAAGAAGCATTTAAGTTCTGGGAATATATACATAGTTATGTTGAATCTGATTATTATTATGATTTTAAAAAAGCACTCTGGCGTGAAATGTCAGAACGTTTCCCGAATGACCCCGAAATGTTATTTATGCATTCAATGGCTTCACATCCCGGTAGCACAGGTGCGACGCGCGAACAGAAACTGGCATATATTGCTTTGTGGGAGCGGTTGAAGAAACTCAACGATGCACACAATATACCGATCACATCGGGATTGAGAAAAACCGCATATCTTTCACAGTTTTATATTGATGTCGGTGAATACGACAAGGCGATACAGAACATCAAAGAGCAGGACGACCGCATTGATGCGCTTCACCGTGCGGGGTACCATCATGACCAATTTATGTATATGGGTATTTTAGAGCGTGGCACCGTTATTGACATTCAAAAAGTTATTGATAAACAGAAACAAGAAAAGAATACAGGAGAAAAATAATGAAGAGATATAATAGTTTAATTCTATCCATACTGATCCCTTTTAAAGACACACGGATGACAGATGTAATGCAGCCCGTTCTCACAACACAGAACGCGACGGTGGCAAGCCCGATACATCGCAGAGCCGATATACATTTAGATAAATCATAAAGGAGAGAACCGATGAAACGACAGATACAAACAATGACAATATTTTACTCTCTTGCTGTTATTTTACTTGCTGGATGCAGTGGCTGCGGGCAGACAACCACACCCGATTTTAAGCCACCGATTGCGACAATACCAGATGGTGAAAATCGCACTGCAACAAAGAACGGAACTTCTGATGCGTTACCCACCGAGTTTTCGCCACCAGAAAATCCGTATCAAGATATTACAATAACTGGGGAAGCTCCGCCTTTTGATTATTACGGTGACCCTGTGTTTTGGGTGCCTGACTTGGAATACAAGATAGTTGGGTTTCAGGGACAGGAAACGAGCTATCCTATCATCCCAGACAAAGATGTTGACGTTTACAATGCAAGGATAAAAGCACTTGAGGAAGAACGTGGTGAACCTTTATCGCGAGACGAGAAAAATTATATCAGCTATGAGATGAGATATGGTCACTTGTCACCGTTGGATGCAGTGAAAGCCATGTATACTGTTGGTATAGGTTCTGGTAGTCAGTATTTGTTAGAAGTTGCCCAGCAAGCTCTGGATGCCAATCCAAACGATTTTCACACGCTTTTAATTTGGACAAACATACAACCTTATTTGAGCGACAGCGCAGAAACAGGCTATCGCCAACTGCTGCAGATGCGCCCCACCCATGCTTATGTTCTGTTTTGGTTAGGTAAAACCGTAAGGTATAAGAACAGAGAGGAGAGTATCCAACTTTTCAAAAAAGCGGTGCAATACGCGCCGAGTATAGGATATGGTATGGCGAGTGCGAAGTTGAGCGTGCATGTAAGAGATTGGGCACTTCAAGAGTTAGCAAAAGCGTATTTTTGGGAAGGTGAGAAACAGAAGTCTATGGCTACTTTCAGTTACTTACAGCAGATCACAAAGGATGATGACACACGCGAACGCGCGACAAAGTATATACGTCAGATAAAGGGTGGTAAACGTTTTGGGCATGTTGCCTTTGAGAACGAGAAAGAAGGAGGCACCGCGAATGAATAAGAAGTTTTATGTTTTTCTAACACTGATTACCCTTATTATTTTTCCGTTTTTTTTACAAGGTGCTGAACGCGTCCCTATTTCCCCGGATAAGTTGAAGATTGAACCTACCTCAACTTTTCTACCAACGAAGGATAATCATGTCATTGTGACGGCCACCTTTCCATTGGAAGCAGTGCATCCTGGTGGATCAGCTAAGTTTAGATTACTTTCGAGCAGTTGGCCTGGGTATTGTATGAACGCCTATTACCAAGACAATCCGAATGCGGACTATGACGATGATTTTGACGCTGATCCAAGAAATACCGATTTTGATATGTCAATTATCCCTGCGAATCAACCTGACGTTGCTGGAGCGACCTGGAATCCCCCAAGAAGCAGCACCGAGAAACTACAAGAGATTACTTTATCATTTGGCAACGATGCGCAGAATTTACCATCGTCTTTAGCATTGCGTATTGAAAGTTATGACTACGGTTCTATTGCGAAACTTCATGTAACTCTTAAGTATAACAACCAGATAGAAGTTGAAAACAGTGCGATGGTTCCGATAGATGAGGATTTCAATTACATTGCGGATTATTGGCAAGAGAATGTTTTAGTCGTTCCTTCAAATAGAAATGTGATGGGTCCTCTTGCGAAAAAGAAATGGACAGGGAAGGCTGCCGATGATTTAGAATCGGGACCGCATACAGATACGCAAAAAGGTGATGGTATAACGGCAGTTGAAGAATACAGAGGCTTTGAAGTCTCAGATAAGACACATACACTTGCGACACACAAACGTCCAAGTACGCTCAAAAAGGATTTATTTTTGTATTTGGAGGATAGACAATATGATTTTGGATGGGTGAGTGCGTTTCCACCTATATTCAAACCGCACCATTCAAATTTAGAACAGATCGGTAGTATTGGCACTCGGCACATGAACCGGACGGATGACAGATGTAATGAAGCCCGTTCTCACACAAGAGCACGCGACGGTGGCAAGCCCGATACAATGCAGAGCTAATAGACAATAAATCAAAAAGGAGAAAAACCCATGAAACGACAGATTGAAACAATCACAACACTACTCTTGATCGCAGGTATCTTACTCGTTGGTTGCGGTGGCTGTGCTACGAAACAGACGAAGTTTGAACCACACACAGAACAAGAGGACATAACGTTGGATACACAAGAACAAGAAACCGCACAAACACCTATGGTGAAAGTTGTGCCAGAAGATGAAAAATCTGAACCTGTTAAAAAGTTAATACTGTCTGATGAAGAAGCACGGGATATACTGTTTAATAGTGGACATGCCCATCCTGAACCGGGTGTAGACTATACCAAGATACCCGAAACCCCACCGGGAGATACCTTTTTTCCAACGATCCAGTTTCCAACAACCCCACCGAAAAGAGTGCGTGGACACTACTTTGCTGATAAACATCCTTATCCTGTGCCAGATTATGTTATAGCGAACCCTGATCACTTCTCTGTAGATGAAAATGGTGGGTGGGGTCTCAAGTATACGCCAGAGTTAGAAGAACGACTTGAGCGTGAAGTCTACCTTGAGGGACTCAAAGGAGATGCTTTTGACAAAAGATACGCTGAAATTGTATCAGAAGGATTGGAGTCACTGCCCGCTGCCGTATCTATTTTATCTGCACATCTCGGAGACGTTGGCATAGCAGAAGCCAAAGTGCTTTTTGAACAAACTCTTGCGGCGGATCCTGATAATTTTTACGCGCTTCACTATTTGTCTTCACTGATAAAATCTGACCGTCCTGATGAAGCGAAAGCTATGAAACGCAGAGCCGTTGCAGTGCGTCCAGAGTCTCTTATTGCGTTGGATTCATTAGGCAGCTTGATTGCGGACACCTATGACAATGCAGCAGAGTTACGTGAAGCGATCCCGTATCTTGAGAAAGCATATCATCTCAATCCTGAATGGTTCGGTCCGCTTCTCACTTTAGGTAAAATCTATTTCTCGTTAGGTGAATATCAGAAATCCCTGAAATACTTTCAAGCTGTGCAGGTATTCAGGGGCGGTCCGGGAGATACATCCTCTTTTTATATTGCTCTGATCAAACGTGGACTTGCGAATACAGCAAAACAACAAGGAGAAAACAAATGAGATCAGCACACTTATTTTTATTATTTTTATTGATAGCGGTTCTATCTTCTGCTTTACCTGTTCTGTGCTTTGCACAAAACGGAGACTCTTTGAAAGTGTCGTTAAATCCACTTCCTGATGGTAAGGGTTCTATGGAGTGGTGGACAACTTGGCTTCCGAGCTGGGAAGTAAACGCCTCTTTTCGTGCCACCCTTGTAGGTAATATGCAAGATTTGAATACGGGTGAAGGTGGTTTCATTGAATCTACGAAGTATATTTTCAGTTTTCCGCTAAATGACTTCATGATTGATGACACCACGTATGATGGTGATGGGAATCCAGATGATCCTGGTGAAACAAACTACGGCTATTCCATTATGGAGTCTTTTGCTCCTACACCACGAGATAGCCTTGAGGGCTGGGCGACTTTGATTGAAACAGACAGCCACGAGTATCCAACGCAGCTGCACAAAGTTGATTATATGCTGGTTACACCTGAAGACCGAGATTGATGCAAGCGGGTTTCGCTTAGAAAGTTTTAGGCGTTTTGGTTATGCACCAAGAGGCGAACCAGTTTTTGAGCTTATGTATAGAAGCAACGGGGAATCTTTATTGTATTTGCCACCATATTCACCAGACTATAACCCCCATTGAACACGACTTTGCAAACATATGGTGAAGTATAAAATTATATTTACACTTTCGTGCGACGGTAGGCGAGGTTTCCTAACCTCGCCAATGTAGAGTGTTCAAGTAATTTCAAAATCTACTATAAAACGATTACGAGAATATAATAAAGATAAACCATTGAAGACATCAGATACTCATTACTACCACGTATCCCGAACACTCACCCCTTCATCCGCGAGATAGTCTTTGATACCTTCAATCGTGAATTCGCCGTAATGTGTGATAGAGGCAACGATGGCAGCATCAGCATTACTCTCAACAAAGACATCGCGGAGATGTTGTGGGTTTCCCGCGCCTCCAGATGCGATAACAGGCACAGGTACGAGCTCTGCAATTTTACTTGTCAGTTCCAATTCATATCCTGCCTTTGTCCCATCAGCATCAATACTATTGACGACAATCTCACCTGCACCTAAATCTACGCCGCGGGAAGACCATTCCAGTGCATCCCATCCGACAGGTTTTCTTCCACCATCAATATAGATTTCATATCCGCTTGGAATCTGATCGCTGATCGGAACTTTTTTCACCTGCATACTCAACACGACACATTGACTGCCAAATGCGTGGGCACCTTCCGAGATTATATCAGGATTTCGCACTGCACCAGAATCTATACTTACCTTTTCTGCTCCAGCAAGTAACACGCGTCGCATATCCTCAAGTGTCCGCAACCCACCACCTACAGAAAATGGAATAAATATCTCTGAAGCGACCGCAGAAACAACATCAATCATAATGTCCCGCCGTTCATTGCTTGCGGTGATGTCATAAAAGACGAGTTCATCAGCACCACCTTCGTAATAAAAACGTGCCATTTCCACTGGGTCGCCAACATCAACATTACCTTGAAAAGCAATGCCTTTGGTAACCTTTCCATCCCGTACATCTAAACAGGGTATTATCCGTTTTGTAAGCATATTCTCCTTTATAATTCACTGGGAAGCGTCTTTTTTATTCTCGGTGGATGTCTCAATACCGTATAATGTTTTTATATCTCCCCACTGCGTAGGCAATTTTTCTTGCGGTGAAACAGACAAAGGTCCCGCCACCCAATCAGGGCCCGATTCGTTATACGGCAACTTTTTTGGATCTGTTAATCGCCTTAATTTTCCAGTCGCGATCTCATATCGGTAGATGTTATGAAAATGATCTTTTTCTGGGACATCTAATAATCCCGCAGAAAAAAGAATGGCACGTCCATCATCCATCAAACATGCCCCAGAACCTACCCATCTTCCACCGATTTTCTCATTCATATCAATCTCCTTTCTACCACCGTTCCTGCGTTGAATGACAAATCGCTTGATTCGCTGCCCCTCTTGTCCCCTTGATTCAACAAACAGAATCCGTTGTCCATCTGGGAACCAGTGGGGATAGGATCTAAAAATCGTGAATTCCTCTCTGTCCGGGTCTGGTAGCAAGGGTTTTTGATTTGTGCCATCCGCGGCCATCAACCATATATTTTTGTCGGAGAGCCCGCGTCCTCGCCTGACAAACCGCCCATAGACAATTTCTTTTCCATCTGGCGACCAGTCCGGTGTATATGAACCGGTCTCTTTTTCAATGCCTGTCAACTGTGTCCCCTTTTGACTTTGCAAATTCATCACATGAATTTCAACGCGCCCACTGCGGTTACTATCAAATGCCAAGTATTGTCCATCTGGCGACCATGCAGGGGATCCATTCTTACTACCTACGTTGCTGTCTGTCAGCTGCTGTTGGTTGGTACCGTCCGCGTTCATGACAAACATTTGCCATTTTTGGTAATCCTTTTTATCAAGGTTTCTATTAAAGGCGATTTTTGTGCCATCTGGCGACCAACGGGGTCTCGATTCCCAAAACTGATTGTCTGTTAATCTGCGGATACCCCTACCGTTGTCGTTCATAACATAGAGACTGCCATTGTGGACAAAAACAATTTTAGCTTCAACACTGTGCAGCAGAAAAAAACAGATTACGCTTATTATCATACACAGAAGATAGGAAATGTTTTTCAGTTTCATGTTCTACTCCTAAACTGTTCGTTAGAAAATGCGGATATCTGGTATAGACATCCACATTCAACGTGAAAGAGGTTACTCTACGCCGAGATTGGGTTCCTCATGAACAAAATCCTCAAGTTCGGCTTCTGCCCGCCACTCCTCTACCTCACGGATTCCATCCCCATCAATATCATATTTTGCTGTTAAGACAGAATCCGAATATAGGTCGTATCTTCCCCACACTTCGTCTGTGAGGTCAAAGTCTAGATGTTCATTGTCCACCCACCAATAACCGGGACGGTCGTCGGGGTCGTTGGACCAATATGAATCTAACCATCCTTCGTGGTGCCACTCATCGCTATCGTTATACTCGGGCCCAGAAATCCGGCTTTCAAAGTCAACGTAGAAGCGCAGGCCTTTGAGTTTTTTCCGTCATTCTGGAAGTCCACCCGAATAATTGTTGATATATGCACTATGCAGCCCTGTTGCCATCGGCCACTCATAATGTGCCGTTGCTACAGCGCGCCCGTATACAAATCCAAGGATATTACCAAATCCCTCGTCGTTATCAAACGAACCGGGATCCGTCGCTGGATGCGCCCATTCACCATCATCTGTATAAACGTGTGAGTTGAGATGCATTGGAATAAAACAGGTTAATCCTATTATCCCGATGAGGGTTATTGTTGCTAAAGTTTTCACAATTTTTCTCCTTATTGATAGTTTATACAAAGGAGACGGTTTTCATTATAACCCATCTCCGTTCTTATTACCAAAAAATAAACGCTCAAGTAAAAGTGTATGCGGTTATTTTAATTCAGGACAGACGCAAAGTGAACAGAAAAGATATCTTGCTGAGAACTTGTTATTTCGATGTCTTTTCGTTGTTCTTAACTCCTAAATCCCCTAATCAAGGGAACTTTAAGAGAAAATGCATAAGTCCTATATATATATATATACGTTTCGTCAGGAAAAGTTTAGCTTTTTTTATGATAATATCATTGCAGTGGCAATAATATTGAAACCATCTTCACTTATATACCTTAAAAACGAAAAAGTTATTGGACTTAAAAAGTTGTTGTTTCAGCGTTCTATAGTAAAACTAACAATTATCTATACACTATAGGATGTTCGGTTTCCTAACCACATCTACCAGGGTGTGTGCACATATTTTTAGATATATTATAACCTCTTATCAAGAGAAAATACGTAAGTCCTGTCAATTCTGAAATCTCCGTTTGAATATATTTAAAATATCATCCAATTCTGCTACTTTCAACAACTTATACATCGCAGCCAATGCCAACACACTAAATCCAATCGGTACGAATACGTTGACACTACGCGGAACTATCCCTTCAGTTCCAAGTAAGTCTTGCTCAATAACCCCATTTGTTAACCAACACACAATCCCCATCACCACTGAAGCAATTATTATTTTATATGCCAATAAGATTACCGGTTTTAAACCTAACCGACCAACTTTTCGACGGAGCAGTAGTAATAAAACACCACTATTGATAGTCACTGTCAGCACGGTTGAGAAGACTACCGCGCGTGGGTCTAAAATTAGTTCACGGAAGATAAACATATAATTGAGGAATATATTGAGTACCACACCGCATAAACTGACTATTACGGGTGCTCGGATGTCTTTGTATGCATAAAATCCATCAGTAACTATCTTAAGTGCAGAAAACCCACATAAGCCGAAAGCATAAACAAACAAAATGCCTCCTGTAGCGATGGTATCAGATTCTACATAAGCCCCTCGTTCATAAAGCAAACGACAAATGGGAGTTGACAATACCATCAAACCGATAGATGCAGGTATAATCACAGTCAACATAAGACGGATTGCATAAGAGAGGGCATTACGGAATTGTTCAGTTTCACCTGTGTTAGCATATTTAGCAAGTTGCGGAAGTGCTACTGTAGAGATTGCAACCCCGAATATACCGAGAGGTAGATGCATGATGCGATATGCTCCCTGCATCCACGGCAGCCATTCATCTCCAGTGGTGATAAACCATGTATTTACCAGTTGATTTATTGGAACGGCAGCAACACCTAAGATAGCAGGACCAATCAATCGCAGGACTTCACGGACCCGTGTATCTTTCAAACTCAAGAGCGGTTTATACCTAAATCCTACCCGGTACATTGATGGAACTTGAATCAGGAATTGTGCGATTCCACCAACAACGACACCGACTGCCATTCCTGTGGTCGGATGCATTCCAAGTCTTTGACACAGATAGTAACCACTAATACCAATTACAAGTGAACTGAAATTGAAGAATGTGGAAGCACTTGCAGGTATACCAAATTTCCCTTTACTGTTTAACAACCCCATCGCTATGGCAGCGAGAGAAACAAAAAGCAGGTATGGGAACATCAGTTGTGTCAAATATATGGTTAATTCTACCTTTGTATCAAACCCGAAATGTTTGCTATTATCTAAAACTTCGTCAAAGTCCTCACGCGCTAATATCTCAACAATGGTAGGACCAAATGCAATCCCTAATGCAACAATGCATATTAAGACTACACAAGTCAGATTGAAAATGCGGTTTGCAAGATTCCACGCGGCTTCCTCTCCATCTTCGGCTTCCGTAGCAATAAACGTAGTAATAAATGCTTTACTTAATATGCCTTCCCCGAACATATCACGTAGGAAGTTGGGTATACGGAATGCAAGATGAAAAGCACTCGCGCCAAGCTTCGTAGGGAAATAGTTGAATATCACTATCTCCCGCGCAAGTCCCAGTAACCTTGATCCCATCACTGCGAGACTTACTATTCCTGCCGCACGGGTAACATCTTGATTCTGATCCTCAGTGGTTCGCGTTGCTATTTCATCCATATATGATTGTCATTTTCTAATGTTGCTATTATTGCCAAAGATAACGAAGCGCAATAAATGTTGAAATGATTCTGTCTTTTTAGTTGGACCATAATTTGATTTTAGATGCTTGACATCTACTCTAAATTCGTATAAATTAATGAGAAACAAAGGAGCACAAAATGCAAGAGACAAGATATTTTACGATTGAAGAAGCAAACGCATGTATTCCAGATTTGAACATAGACATCACCGACATACTTGAATTGAAGGACCAACTGGAGGAACTTCACGCAGAACTTACACCTTTCTTAGAAGTAATTCCACACAACGGTGGTAATAAAAACGCACTTTTACTCATGCAGACAGGAGACAAACTCAGGGAAATTGTCAGACGAATTGAACGGCTCGGTTGCCATCTCAAAGGACTTGACCCCGCATTAGTTGATTTTCCACACATACGTGAAGGTAAAGAAGTTTATCTCTGTTGGCGATATGGTGAAAAGGAGATTGGATATTGGCATGAAATTGATGACGGTTTTACTGGACGAAAACCTTTGTAATTAGGTCAAAAAATAGAAATGGTTGGTCGGACCTTGTCCTTTTCCAATTTCCAATGCATGTTCTATGGCATTCGTAATATAAGTTTTTGACGCTTGAATTGCCTCAATCAGATCCTTCCCAAGTGCCAGATGTGTAGCAATAGCTGCAGAGTAAGTGCATCCAGTGCCATGCGTGTTTTCAGTTTCAATACGTTCTGCTTCAAAATATGACCAACCACTGTCTGCATACAGCACATCTATCGCCTTTTCATCATCAAGATGTCCACCCTTGACAAGTACGGCTTTACAACCCAATTTCGCAATAGTTTTCGCTGCAGATTTGGCATCATCAGTAGTCTGTATTTCCTGTTCAGCGAGAAGTTCTGCTTCATAGATATTCGGTGTGATAACTGTAGCAAGTGGAATTAACGAGAGTCTGAGGCTGTTGATCGCTTCCGCTTTTAGTAGTGGGAACTTACTTTTGGAAATCATCACAGGGTCCACCACTATAGTTTGAGGTGAGTATTGCCGTAACTTCTGTGCAACTGTTTCAACAATTGCCGATGATGAGAGCATTCCTGTTTTGACGCTGGAAACATCAAAATCGGAAAATACTGCATCCAGTTGTGCGTCTATCAATTGAATAGGTAAATCGAATGCATCTGTGACTGCAACCGTATTCTGTGCTGTTACGGATGTAATAGCAGACATAGCGTACCCACCATTTGCAGAAATTGCTTTGATATCTGCTTGTATCCCTGCACCACCCCCTGAATCTGAACCTGCGATAGTTAAAATCTGTTTCATAGCTCCCCTTTGTTAGTTCTAAGTTCAATAGGTAATATCTAATCTATCATATTACACTTTGCTCCTCTTTACAAATTATATCATTGATTATTGACTCTATGCAAGTGTGTTAAGTTCATGGGGTGTGTAAAGTTTTTGTCACCATAGGCGTCAATTTAGCGATTACCCAACCCCTCTTCCATTGTTGGAGTGGTTTCTAACCACGATTATGTGGCTCTTCCATTGTTGGAGTGGTTTCTAACCACGATTATGTGGCTCTTCCATTGTTGGAGTGGTTTCTAACCACGATTATGTGGCTCTTCCATTGTTGGAGTGGTTTCTAACCACGATTATGTGGCTCTTCCATTGTTGGAGTGGTTTCTAACCACGATTGACAGGTTTTGGCTCAAAAAATCGGGGTTACAAACCCCTCCAACAAAAGCGGTTATCCTTAAATTGACGCCTATGGTGTGTAAAGATTTTGTCACTAACTTCTCACCATGAATTGTAGGGGCGGGTCTCTGTGCCCGCCCGTTGCCTGACAGGACAAGGAATGGCGGGGCACAGAGACCCGGGGAATCATGGCGAATACCAAACGCGTATTCGTCTAAGCGCATTCATACCCGCCAAATGCCAAACGCGCATTTGGCGTTGATTACTTGATTTGGCACTGTAATGGTTCATGTGATATTTTTCCAAATACTTTACACTCCCAAATTCATCTTGATATATGGTAATCTATCTGATAAAATACACACAATTCATATAAAGAATAGGAGTTCTTAATGATATTTGGACAAGGAACACATCAGTATACAGTGGAAGAAAATTGGTGGACATTACCAGATGGTTGGGAATTCGGTTGGATTCCGGCAGTCGCAGTTGATTCTCAGGATCGCGTTTATGTCTATAGTCGTAGCGAACATCCAATGGTCGTGTTTGACCGAGATGGCAATTTCTTAACTTCGTGGGGAGATGACATCCTCAAAGACGCGCACGGTATCTTCATAGATGATGCGGATAATGTTTTCTGTGTAGAACGTGAAACGCACGTCATGCATAAGTTCACAACGGATGGTGAACTGCAAATGACACTCGGAACAATGGATCAACCTGGTGCAGATGGTGAACCATTCAATTTGCCGACAGATTTAGCACTCGGTCCGGATGGCGAAATGTTTATCAGTGACGGATACGGTAATGCACGTATCCACAAGTTTTCTCCTGATGGTGAGTTGATTAAATCTTGGGGAAAACCGGGAACAGGTCCAGGTGAATTTGACCTGCCGCACTGTGTTCGTATTGACCCGCGTAATAGAGTGATGGTTGCAGATCGTGAAAACAATCGCATCCAGTTCTTCACCTTGGATGGAGAATATATTGAAGAGTGGGGAGACCTTCTTGAACCTGACACTATTTATATTGACGAAGACGAACTTGTGTATATTGCTGAACTTGGACAGCGCGTATCAATAATGACGTTGGATGGAGAAGTAGTTTCCCGATGGGGTAGTGAACGTGGAAGCACTGTACCTGGTGAGTTTCTTGCATGTCCACACGGTATCTGGTTAGACTCACACGGCGACATATATGTTGGTGAAGTTCAAGCTGATGCAAGGTTACAAAAATATATTCGTCAGAAATAAGGAATCCTGGTTTTATTGCGAAGAATTAGTATGCGTTTATCTTGATATTTTCAAGAAAAAAGTCGTAATAAATACTCCTGAAAGGATAAACAGATGACTGAGAACCTATCTTTTTTTCAAAGAATTAATGAGTCCTTTGATCAAGCAGCAAAATTCACAGACTATCCACAAGGACTGCTGAAACAGATAAAGATTTGCAATAGTTCATGCCATTTCACCTTTCCAATAAAACGAGACGATGGTACGATTCAGACGATCCACGGATGGCGTGCTGAACATAGTCATCACAAACTTCCTACGAAGGGAGGAATCCGTTATAGCACATTGGTAAACGAAGATGAGATTATGGCACTTGCTGCCTTAATGACCTACAAATGTGCTTTGGTGGATCTCCCTTTTGGTGGTGCTAAGGGAGGAATACAACTTGATCGGAAGGAGTATTCCGAAAGTGAATTAGAACGAATCACCCGTCGGTATACCTATGAGTTGATACAAAAGAACTATATCGGTCCGGGTATTGATGTTCCTGCCCCTGACTATGGCACAGGTGAAAACGAGATGTCGTGGATTCTTGATACATATCTGTCAATGTCACCTGATAAGCTTGATGCCATCGCATGCGTAACAGGGAAACCGATTGAGCAAAACGGTATACGAGGACGTAAAGAGGCGACTGGTCGTGGTGTTGTGTACGGTTTGGAAGAGGTATGCAGTTATGTAGATGATATGAAAGAGATAGGAATTCAGCCTGGATTGCGCGGAAAAACTGTTGTCATTCAAGGATTTGGAAAGGTTGGTTATCCCGCTGCAATCTATCTCAATGAAACAGAAGCGATAGTTATTGCAATTTCTGAAGCAGATGGTGCTATCTATAATCAGAATGGTTTGGATATTGAAGACATTTCTGAGTTTAGAGATGAAACTGGCTCAATTCGGAATTTTCCGGACGCAACATTTATTGAAAATCCACATGACATACTTGAGTTAGAATGTGATATCTTAGTGCCAGCAGCCCTTGAAAACCAGATTACCGCGGAGAATGCCCCGCGTATTAAAGCACGTATCATTGCAGAAGCAGCAAACGGTCCCACAACATCAAGGGCACATGAAATCCTAAAGGAACGCGGAGCAATGATCGTTCCTGATACTTTTCTCAATGCAGGTGGTGTTACCGTCTCCTATTTTGAGTGGTTGAGAAATCTATCCCACGTAGGTTTTGGTAGGTTGGCAAGACGATACGAAGAAAGTGCCTACACGGCAATGGTACACTTTATTGAACAAGCTACAGGATACCAATTTTCCGATGATGAACGTCAAACGGTTCATGGGGCAGATGAAACCGATTTAGTGAATTCTGGACTTCAGGATACAATGATCAATGCTTATGAAGAGATTCGAGAAACTCGATTTAAGTACGGAAAAGATGTTGTTGATAGCAGAACAGCTGCGTATATCAATGCTATTCATAAGATTGCACAATCCTATATGCAGCTTGGTATTTTTCCGTAGTTCAACAAAATAGAAAATCAATTAACAAAAGGAGTGGAAATGATCTGTCTCAGTGTCAATGTCAACAAAGTCGCAACATTACGAAATTCAAGAGGCGGTGATATACCCAATATCCTAACTGCCGTTGACACCTGTATTGATGCGGGAGCACAAGGGATAACAGTACATCCTCGCGATGATCAACGGCATATCAGACCATCAGATGTCTATGAGATTGCAAAACACTTAAAAGATATTAATTCAGAGAATAATACAAACATTGAATATAATATTGAAGGTGATCCGAGACCAGAACTGGTTGATATGGTATTAGACGTACAACCGACCCAATGCACCCTTGTTCCTGTTGTCAGTGGCGAAATTACAAGTCATACCGTTTGGGATATCAAAAAAGATGGAGAGATGTTAAAACCCATAATTAAATCACTAAAAGATGTTGGTATCCGCGTTAGTCTGTTTAGTGGAACTGATCTTGAACAAATAGAGCGGACGGTAGACATTGGGGCAGATAGAATTGAACTCTATACTGAACCTTATGCTATGGCAAAAACCGATGCAGATATTGCATACGAGTTCTCCCTTTTGAATCAGGCTGGAGAGAAAGCACTTACAGTAGGTCTTGGGACGAATGCTGGACACGATCTGAATCTTGACAATCTCCCGTTGATGCAGCAACTATCGGGATTACTTGAAGTATCAATCGGACACCATCTCATGGCAGATGCACTCTATATCGGTATGACAGCAGCGGTCAAAGCTTACCGAACCGCGTTAGGACAGGATGTAAGATGAAGAAATCATGTGCTATTTTCGATCTCGATGGGACGCTAATCAGTAAGTCTTCAGAGAAGGTTTTTCTCAAACACCTAATAAGTAATGGGGAAATGCCTATATCAAATCTGATTGCTTGGATTGCCAAATTCTTGAAAGTCAGATCATATACAGAAGCAAAATCATACAAAATACATTTACGCGGTTTAGAAGAACAAAACCTTTATGCCCTTGCTCGGGAATGTTTTGATGTAACACTTCGTGATAGTATTGCACCAAACATTTCAACGCTAATTCATACCCATCGTAATGAAGGACGCACGGTTATTATAATGTCAGGTTCACTCTCATTCTTAGTTGAACTATTTCATGAATATCTTCAGACTGACATCATGGTTGCTGACCAACTTGAAGTAGAAGATGGCAGATTCACAGGGAATCGCGTCGGACTGCGTCCGTATGCAGAAAACAAAGCAGCTCTTGCTCAAGCACTTGCAACAGAACATGGCTTTGATCTAAGTTCTTCTTATGCTTATGGAAATCACCATTCTGATGTCTACAAACTGGAAATCTTTGGAAACCCAGTTGCTGTGAATCCTGATCGGGTGCTCAGACGCATTGCAGCAGAAAGAAATTGGCAAGTAGAAATGTAGTTATGATAGGGGACGATAGTGCGGCTCGAAAAATATATCTCCAATTCAGGTGTCGCATCTCGACGGGCAGTTAAGCGTTCCATTCATGATGGACTTGTTACTGTTAACGGTACAACAATAACTGTTCCAGGACATCCAATTGATGCAGAAACAGATGATATTGAATATCGTGGAAATAAGGTTGAACCAATATTAGATCATATTTATCTTATGTTGAACAAACCACCTGGTTATTTGACAACTCGACGTGATGAACGTGGCAGACCTACCGTCATGGATTTGCTAACCGACCTACCTAAGTCAATATATCCCGTTGGACGTTTAGATTTAGATACGGAAGGATTACTGTTATTTACAAACGATGGGGATTTTGCGTATCGGATGATGCATCCCAGTCATGAGATAGATAAGACCTATCTTGTATGGGTTAATGGTATTCCGAGCAAACGCGCACTTGAACGTCTCCGAAACGGTGTTGCTATCACCGGTGGTAAAACTGCACCTGCCAAGATTGAAGAACTGGAGGTTACTGCTACATCTGTATTATCCAAAAATAGAAAAAGAGGTAATACTGCAGGAGTTGCAAAATATAGAGTAGTAATTCACGAGGGCAAAAAGCGACAAGTTCGTTTAATGTTTAAAGCGGTAGGACATAAGGTAATCCGTTTGAAACGGATACAGGTTGGAACGATAGTGTTAGGTAATCTTCCACAGGGGAAGTATCGTTTTCTCACCCCTGCAGAAGTCACCATGTTACAAACTTAATTTAATTGCTGAAATCTTACTGATTTTTTGGAGCTGCCTCTAAGGAATCCTGAGCGCGTTTCAACATCATCTCAGTTTGCCGTAGCAGATTTTCATTCTTGCCGTGATTGAGCAACTTCTCAAACACAACAATTGCCTTATCAAACTGCTTGAGGATATGATATGTAATTCCCAAATAGTATTGAGCAATTTCAAACTCATTGCTTTCTGAAAAATTATCAATAACTTTTTGGAAGTGCATTACAGCTTTTTCTCCCAAATTTTCTTCACTCGGTGTTCTCTGTAGCTGCGTCGCGTAAGCAAGACCAATTTGAGTATGCAACTTAGTTACATGTCCTGATTCATTCTTCGTATCTTTAGCAAATACTTTTTCACTGAATGGGAGTGCTTTGTCAAGTTCTTGAATATTCAAATATGCTAAAGCAAATTGACTGTTTAGTTCCAGATCATCTGGGAGTTTTTCACTGATTGGAAGGGCTCTTTCAAATTGTTGACGATTTATATAGAGAATACCAATTTCTCGATTAAGTTTGAGATCTTCAGGATTCTTCTTGTATTCCGCCAATTTTGCCTTGAATTCCATCTCTTTCTTGAGTGCCGTTTCCATTACTGGAGCGAATTTATCAGGAGGAAGATATCCTGATTGATTCGTAATTACCCCTCCATCTGGACTAATGAACAAAATTGCTGGGAAACCTCTAACACCATACTTTGCTCGTGTTTCCTCGTTAATGGGACGTTCCTCAATCTCTGGATTGACTTTGATGTTGATGAATTTATTTGACAGTGAGATGACTTTTGCATCTGTGAAGGTGTCGGCATCCAGCCGTTTACACCAACCTCACCAATCTGTATAGAAGTCCATCATAATCGGTTTACCAGTCTCGGTCGATTGTTTTGTAGCTTCTTCAACTGTTTCCATCCATTGGATTTGTGCTCCACTGGCTTCTTCGGTGGTAGTTTCATGATTATCAGCAAATACAGGAATTGAAACTGCCATCAGTAAGAGAACAGTGAGTGCAGCAAAGTAGCTGAAATGCTTTGGTAAAACAGAATTAAACATTAATTCTCTCCTATTTTTATTTTACAATAAATATGTGGGTTTTGCAAAATCCACAATATAAACGCATTACCTATTAAGTCGTATGTCTTTTCAGTTTCCATATTATAGCAGCTAATATAACGTGTGTCCAGAAAAATGAAAGATTTATGATTCCAGACGCTTTGCCGGTTATGCAAACACATTGTATTAATAAAGGTTGCATCTGTTTACTAAACTAACCTAAGTTGCCACCTATTATTTGTTGGAGGGGTTTGTAACCCCGATCTATAAGAAGTGGCACTAAAATATGCAGAATTCCTGTGTTTCTTCGTTTGACAAAGTAATTTGATGATTAATATTTAGTAGGTAACAACTTAGGTTAAACTAATACGGAAAACGATATTCTGTTAAGAATCGTTTACTTGCCAACACAGAACTGTGAGAAGATAAGATCCAATATATCTTCTGTTGTTGTTTTTCCTACGATGTCACCAAGTGCATCCAGACTTATCCGCAAATCAACAGATACAAGGTCTGGTGGCATTTCGCTTTCTAAACTCGTGATTACATCATCAAGTGCTTCTTGAGATCGTCGTAGTGCGTCTTGATGACGTGTGTTCGTAATAATCGGTGATTCCCCAATGACAAAATCTCCACCAAGCAACACATCAAGGATAGCATTTTTCAATGTATCTATACCTAAATCTTCTGTAATTGAAGTCTGAATGATACAAGCATTTGGACAATGGTCAGTTAAATTCTGTGGACTTGTAAGTAGCGGCAGATCAGTTTTATTTAGAATAAGAATTGCACGGTGACACATCGCAACTTTCAGTAATTCAATATCCGATTCATTCAATAGTTCTGATGCATCAAACATTAAGAGCAGTAACTCAACTTTATCAAGAACGTCTCTACTCCGTTGAACACCTTGCTGTTCAACGATATCATCAGTTTGTCTGATTCCCGCTGTATCGACCAGATTGATAGGAATTCCACCGATATTAATTGTCTCCTCAATTGTGTCGCGTGTGGTTCCTGGAATGTTTGTGACTATGGCGCGTGTAGTGGTTAGTAGTGCGTTAAATAAGCTTGATTTTCCAACATTCGGTTTTCCTAATATGCCAACGTTAACACCTTCCTTGATAATTCTCCCTTCTGAAGCAGACTCTATCAGCTGCGTTATATCCGCTTGGACTGTGCATGCGGTTTGTAGTTGGGTTTCTATCTGCATAAAATCAAGGTCTTCATCAGGAAAGTCAATTGACGCTTCTATTTCTGCTAATAACTCTGCAAGACGATCACTTAAGCGATTGACACTTTCAGATAGTTTCCCCGATAGTGTATCAACCGCTATTTTTCTGCTGAGTTCCGTTTTTGAACTGATAAGGTCTGATACAGCCTCAGCCTGTGCAAGGTCAAGTCTTCCGTTGAGAAAAGCACGTTTTGTAAACTCACCCGGTTCTGCGAGTCTTGCACCTGCTTCTACGACTAACTCAAGCACTGATGTTAATGGAATAGAACCACCATGGCAATTGAATTCCACGATGTCTTCCGTAGTATATGTATTGGGTGCATGCATTACTCCGAGCAGTATTTCGTCAACGATTTCGTCAGAAGACGACGAGTCAATGACATACCCGTGTGTAAGTGAATGTGATGGGAGTTCGTTGGTTATTACAGCGCGGGAAGGACGAAATAACTTGGTAGCGATTGGGATTGCAAGCGAACCACTGACGCGTACTAACCCAATACCGCCTTCACCTCGGGGTGTCGCGATGGCAGCGATGGTATCGTCAAATCTCATAGGACAATCCCGTTATGGATATACTGAACAAAGTCAGCAAGGAGTCAGCGAAATGTGTTTGAAATCCTACAAGGTTACTGAATATTTTCGTTCAATAGTTATCTTGCCTTGCAATAACAACGCGTCGCATATCCCCTTCTCCTTGGCTAAAGGTTGAAACGGAATCATCGGATTGCAAAGCGAGATGAACAACGCGTCGATCCTTTGCTGACATTGGTGCAAGCACAACATCTTGCCGTGTACGTTTGACCTTTGCTGCAACCTGAAGTGCAAGGTCAACAAGAGACTGTTCTCTCCGTTCACGGTAACCTTCAGTATCAACAAACACCTTTTTCTTTGCAAGTGCATTCTTATTTATTATACAGTTGAGAATCCTTTCAATAGCATCAAGGGTTTGCCCATGTTTTCCTATTAGAAGTGCTGGGGAGTCGGTTACCATGTCAAGGTGCAGACTACCGTCAATATGATCGGAATTAACCTCTCCAGCAATACCAATGTGCGTAAGGATTTCTTTCAATACGGTTTCAGGTGCAGTCGTTACATCTCCTTTGAGAGTCGCACGGACTTTTGCAGGTTTCGCCCCAAAACTCAGAATGCCTTTAGTCGGTTCATTAATGATAATGATATTGACATGTTCGCGAGTTGTATCAAGTTCATTGAGTGCAAGATCAATAGCCTCTTCTACAGTTTCTGCTTCAGATTCAATATAGTTTTGCAAGTGGCAACTCTCCTTTCTTCATTGAAGTTTGATGTATTTAAATGATATTAAGTGTTGTCTATATAAACAATCAGAAGTTAATATGAAGTATCTATGTTAATCCTGTTTTCGTTTCGGTGTATTATCTTGTATGTCGTCTTCACCATCGTGGAAATATTTCGTTTGTATATACTGTTGTGCAACAGTAAAGACATTATTACACAGCCAGTATAACACAAAACCGGATGCCCAGTTGTAAAATAGGAACACGAAGATTAGCGGCATAAACTGCATGATTTTAGCTTGTGTATTTGTCGTTGCCGGTGTTGCAGACATCCCTCCGACAAATTTCTGTTGAAGCCAGGTTGTCAGCCCATTCAGAATCGGCAAAAATCGTATTGCATCTATCTCTGTGAAAATCAATGGTATAGTAAAAGGCAAATTTATTAGAACATCGGGAGCAGATAGGTCATCAATCCAGAAGAAGAAGGGTGCCCCCCGCAATTCAACTGCACTTCCAAGTAGGGAAAAAAGTGCCCAGAAAATAGGAAGTTGTGGTAACCACGGTATACACCCACTTAATGGATTTACCCCATTTTCCTTGTAAATTCGCATTGTTGCTTTGTTTAATCTTTGTGGGTCATCGCGATATTTTTCCTTCAACTCTACCAATTGTGGTTGAAGTTGCTGCATTTTCTTCATAGACACATGTGCTTTACGTGTCAGTGGAAAAGAGATGATTTTCACTAATGCAGTCAAGATAATGATAGATAAGCCATAGTTCTGAAATACTATGTATAATTGCTTGACTAACCAGAGCATTCCCCATGCAACAGGACCGAAGAACCCAAAATCAATGACTTTAGAAAGAGCGAGTGAAGAATCGGGTGCGTTTGGAGCGGTGATCTGTTTAAGCAGTCCATCATCTTTGGGGCCTACATATAGACGAAATGTATGTGTCTGTATCTTTTGAGAAGACAGTTGAAAACTTGGTATTCTCAAACTAACTGTCTCTGTAGCAGCAGCAACGAGGATATCTTTCTGTCCATTTGGTTTTGGACTATCCAGTTTATAGGTTGCCTCAAGTTGTGGATCAGGAATCATGATTGCACTAAAATAATTGCTATTAATTCCTGCCCAGAGTACAGTTGCATACACGAGTTCATTCTTCAACTCGCGTTTGGGTTTTCCCGTGCCGATATATGCCCTTGCCCCTTCTGCTCCACGACGACCAGGTTTTCCTGACTTTTTTTCGTGTATAAGGAGGTCAGCGTTGATTCCGGGACCCCATCGTAATTCGTAACCATTTGCAGGTTCAATTCCACCAATATGTAAAGGATTAGAATTGTCTGTCAAGTTTTGAAACGTCAAGTCTAAATCGACTATATAACTGTTGTTATAAAAGGTGAACTTTTTTGATATTTTCAATTTGTCTTTAATTGTAGTTGTGAATGTAAGCGTATCTTGATTTCTTGTCTCATTGAGTTCAATGCTTTTCTTATCTGCTGTCCACTCAACGCGTCGTAAATCTAAATCAAATTGTAGGTCTTTATTACCCAGTTTAAGTGCAAGACAGTTTAGTGCAGTCTCAGGAATAAGGTTCAAAGGCGTATCTAAAGTGTCCGTTGATCTATCTGGGAAGCGTAGGTTACCATTATCCTTCTTTGCCACTAAATCCCACTGGTTAGTGATCGCCAATTTTTCGTTAAATGTAACAGCATAAGTATTGGTTTGAACCTTGACGATTGGATCATCAGGATTAACCTGAAGGGTCATCGGTTGTCCCGATGCCTCTAAATCTGCTTCATTAGGTTCAACTCCTGGTGTGTCGTCTTGTTGTGTCTGTTCAGATATTGGTATTTCTTCTTGTTCTGGTGCAAAGCGATTGCCAAATATTAGTGTCCAAGCAATCATGACTGCAAGCATTAGAACAACTGCGAGGATATATCGTGATCCCATTTAAATTTAGATACTCCTATTTCTATTAATTTGCGATATTCGTGCTATTCTTATTGGAAAAAGTCCGTCTATAGTTACTTGAGCGGATCGAAACCCCCTGGATGATAAGGATGGCATTTTATCAATCGTTTTATTGTTAACCAACTGCCTTTAAAGACACCATACCTTTCAAAGGCTTGTAGTGCATAGTGTGAACAAGTCGGATGAAATCGACACGAAGGTGGCAATAATGGAGAGATGAAGCGGCGATATCCGCGTATTATGTAGAGAACGAAGCGGCTCATTTTATTTGTTTATGTCGCTCACTTGAGGACTTTCTTGATCTAACAAGATGAATATATTCCTCAGACCTATTAATATCAAACACACATTCACCACAGAGATTATATATAACCAGTGTTCTCTATATCCTATTCTAAGTTTCTTAAGATAGATGCTCTTCTGAATAGTTTGTGCATACTCTCATGGACTTGATGCACTGAAAGTCTACAAGCGGCTTTTCTGCCAACAACGACAATATCGTAGTGTGGCAAAAGTTCCATCTTAAGCATGCGAAACGCTTCACGAATGAGCCGTTTGACACGATTTCTCTGAACACTTTTTCCAGCTTTCTTACTAACGGTTATTCCTAAGCGCGGCTGCCTTAATTGTGTATGGTAGACATATATAACGAAGTAACTATCCCAGTATTTTTTACCTTTTTTATATGCTCTTTGAAATTCCCATGACTTCTTCAGTCTATGAGGATGAGGTTGATAGGACATATTGTCAGGGCATAGCCAAATTAACATTTACCATTTCATCGTACTTTACTGCGAACTTTACGCTTTTCAGTTAATGTAAAGATACTTTTTCCACGATGGATGATACCCGCGAAAATGACGGTTGAGCTGCAAATAGGTCAAAATTGAAGGTGTTTTCGGTGCACGTCTCAACTTGAACTGCGTCTCATGAAGCATCTGATTACCTTTTCTGTTATTGCATCGTTTGCATGCGGTCACAACATTCTCCCATGTTGTTTTTCCACCCTTTGAAATTGGGATAACATGATCAAGTGTGAGCATGGATGCAGTAAGTTCACGATGGCAGTACTGACAAGTATGCTGGTCGCGTGCTAAAACGTTTTTCCGAGAAAACTTAACGACGCTGCGCGGTACATGCACATAATTTACCAAACGTATGACGTGTGGCACTTTGACTGCAGTTGATGGTGATTGTATTTCTTTTTCAGACACTTCTTCTGTCTGTGCTGTTCCCTTGAATACCATTTTCAAGGCGCGTCTGAGATTGCAAACATTGATAGCTTCATAGCTTGCGTTTAGTACTAAGACGGTGACTTCCACTCGCCTGTCCTCCTCTAAAAGCAAGGCGTTCAGAATTTACGCAATATAATTGTACCACATATAAATGGGAATTGCAACTAAAAATCGGCAATGGGGTGTGTAAAGTTTTTGCACAAACTGCTCATTCTCCATTGTAGGGCGGGGTCTCTGTGCCCCGCCCATTGTTTGAATGTAGCAGGTTTAGGCGGGACACGGAGACCCGGGGAATACCAAACGCGTATTCGTCTGAGCGCATTCATACCTAGAGAACGCCTGCAGGCGTTCATACCGTCGATTACTTGATTTGGCGTTACAATAGCAGACGTAATTTATGAAGATCAATCCATTTTATTAGTGTCCTCAGTCCCGTAGGGACGATATGTTTATAGGACAACGTTCAACATCCATTTCTTAGTCCCGTATGAGGATTAATTTATTAAACGGGTAATTCTCATTTTCTCAAACACGGTAGGAGCGGTTTCCTAACCGCTCCGGACTTCTCAAGGAAATTACCCGATTTATTTTTTAATCTTCATTAGGGACGATATGTTTATACGTGTCGGTTGGTACAAACATATCGTCCCTACGGGACTAAGAGCTGTGATGACGGCGTTTAGCTATAAACATCCCGTCCCTACGGGACTAAAGAACGTTATCGTCATGCCAATAAATCCTTAAATTGACGCCTATGGTGAGGTTAGGAGACCTCACCTATTGAGAAAAGAATGTGTCAAGTTATTTAACTTCTTCTGGCTTTGACTGCGTACATAGGCCAGGAAAAATAGAAATCATCATCTGCGTGTTCAACGGTATAATGCTTTTTTGCGTCATCAGGGGACAGCATTGCAAAGGCATCACGAATTTCTTGAACGATTTCTGGAGGGTTTTTCTGTGGACGCACCCACCACAAGAATGACATTTGGGCATTACGAGTGTGTGCAGTTTGTTCAATTTCAAATCCAGCATCTACAAACATCTTATCCCACTGAGATGGTGGATAACCGAATACATGTGAATCATCGCGTAGTTTTTCAACTCGGTTCTGCCATGAGATTAACTCTTCTGATTCAGGAGAAACAGAATCTACAAGACAAAAGAGACCCTTTGCTTGAAGGACACGGTGGACCTCGCTCAAGAATTTGGGGACATCTTGAAAGTGATGAGGAGCAAGTCGGCAGGTAACTAAATCAAATGACGCAGTATGAAACGGCAGGGACTCCGCTGCGGCGACCGAAAACATAATATTCTCTATCACTTGTTCCTGTGCTAATTCGTATGCTTTAACTACCATCTCAGGCGTGAGATCTGTAGCAAAAACTTCGGACACTTTCGGTGCGAGTGCGAATGCAGTAAAACCTGTACCTGTCGCAATATCCAGTGCTTTTTCTGTTCCGGTCGGATCTGCTAAGCCAAGGATTACCTCAAGAGTATTCCCTTGTGCGTGTGCACTACTTTGTGCATAATACTCTGCATGTTGGCTAAACTGTTCACGGACAGATGTGTGTACAGATTTCATTTGATGCGTTCACTTTTTCTGAAATAGGAAGGGAATCAATTAAAGAGGATAACACCACGTGCATTTTCACCGGCTTTCATATCAGCAAATGCTTCATTAATTTGATCAAGTTGATAATGACGTGTTATCAACTCGTCTAATTTCAACTTGCCTTCGGTGTATAAATTGAGAAGTTTCGGCATATCCACTCGTGGATGACATGAACCATAGAATGAACCGATTATCTGTTTTTCAGTTGTAACGAAGTGTTGTGCGGGGATGCTGAATTCCTTTTCATGATGTGTTATTCCGACAATCACTGCAGTTCCCGCCGTGCGTACCATACGATAAGCCTGTACAATTGTATCTGGATTCCCGATCACCTCAAAAGCATAATCTACACCACGACCATCTGTCAATTCCCGCACGGCTTCAACAGGATCAACATCCTTAGCGTTAACAACATCGGTAGCACCAAAGTTCTTTGCAAATTCAAGTTTCTTTTGAGTAATGTCCACTGCAATAATCTTTTCAGCTTGTGCGAGGACAGCTCCTTGAATAGCATTTAAGCCTACTCCACCCGTTCCAATAACTGCGACCGAACTACCGGGTTCCACTTTTGCAGTGTTTAGGACTGCACCTACACCTGTTGTTACACCACATCCGACAAGGGCTGCTTTTTCTAATGAAAAATGCGGTTCTATTTTGACAAGGTTTTGATGTGGCACGACCATGTATTCCGACATCGTTGCGATACGTGCCATCTGAAGGATGCCCGCACCAGATTTGTTGTAGAGACGATAAGTCTCATCTAATTGAAACCCGCGCGCGACATTATAACTTTCACACAGACATACCTTTTCCATCTGACACATACGGCAATCACCACAATAAGTGACAAATGATAGGATAACATGGTCTCCAACATGATAATCTGTTACATCGTTGCCTACTCGTTCTATAACACCAGCACCTTCATGTCCAAGAACTACTGCTGCATCGTAGTAGATAGCACCTGTGACAACGGATAGGTCAGAATGGCAGACACCGCTCGCGGCGGTTCGGACAAGAACTTCATTAGATTTTGGTTCTTCTAACTCCAACTCCTCAACAACCACAGGTTTATTGTGTTCATACATTACGGCAGCGCGTGTTTTCATCAGGTCCTCTATGATTATTGATTATGTAGTAATGACTCCAGATAGTTTCTTGCATTTCGCATTGACTCTATCGGATCCGATTCTCCTTCATAAACGACTGAAAGGCATCCGTTATATCCAACGTCTCGTAGGATATCTAATATGCGTGGATAATCTAACCATTCTTCAACACCACTATCAACTTGGTAGAACTTTGTTCGGACATAAACAGCATGTGGTGCAGTTTGTTCAATACTTGCATAGCAGTCGTAATCTGGATGTGATGAGCCGCGATGTCCGCTTGCTCCGGGAGAACCTGCATACTGACCAGTATCCAAGATATGTGTAAAATAGGGGTGATCGGTTTCATTTAATGCTCTTAACACTGCATCTCCATCACGGGTAACGTTATTGTGGTTGTGGTTCTGCAGACCTACAAGAATCCCAGATTCATAACCGTATTCAGCGACCTCTTTGAATCCTTCAATCATCGGGGGCCATAACGTTTCTTCATCCTCACAATCTGCTGGGACATAAGCAGCAAACACTCGTACAATCGGACAACTCATAAATGCAGCAACATCAATCCATTTCTTGATTAGTGCAATCTGTTCTGGATGTTCTACAATTGGTTTACCAAAGTTATTACTGATTCCAATGTAACCTAACGGTAAACCTTTTCGCATTAGGTCTTTCTTCAAATCACGGAGATAACTAACATCTGTGGATTCAAATGCTCTATAATGAAGTTCTATAACATCATAGCCAAGGTCATATACGATCTGTGCAAAATCTGTTGCTTTAGCACCTTTGACATTCAAAGACATAGTGCCAATTTTCATCATGAAAGGGTACTCCTTTCAGCAAGAAGTTAGGTCGTCTGCTAGTTAATTTTCTGAGTTGAAATTATCAGTATCATCACTGACTTCTTGTAGTAAAGCTTGTGTCTGTCGATTTGACGATCTAAAATAAGATTCTAATGATTGTCGCAACTTGTCAAGTCGATCAAAGTCACTTTCAAGAGAGTTTATTCGTTTATCAAAATTTTCTAAGAGATTAAGTTGATCAAAGATGTCCTGTAACAGTTTATCTTGTTCTCGGTATCTTTGTTGTTCTTCCTCTAATGATTGTATTTTTTCTGACATTACAGCAATATTGTCTGTTACCTCTTTCAACTCTGCTTGCAGTGATCGAGTAAAGGTAATTAATTTTTCTAACGTATTAGTCGTTTTATAAACTGGTATATCTGGATTTGTCGTAGAGAAGTTTGTTGGGATTGTAGGTTTTGCTTCTGGCGTTGGTGTCTCTTGTGTATTTTCTTCAGGAGAAGTATTAGATTCAATTTCATCAGGAATCTCAGGATCTAATTCTGTAGGATTGGTTGGCTGAATAGGAGCAATTCCCATTAACTTTATATTATAGGAAGCGGGTAAATAACTCTCTTTTCGTTCGGTATAAGAAATTTGAACTCGTAGTTCCTGATCTACCTGGAGAGAATTGAGATGCGTATGGATATTCCGTATTGCAACTTCATTGTACCCGAATGCTTGATTTGTTTTTGGATTTAACTGACGTAGATAGCGGTAAAGTTCCATCACATCAGTGCTTTCTCGTGATATCCCTTCTTTCGTCAAAATCCCAATTAAGTCATCATCCTTTGTATCTGAAACTTTCATATTCGGTAAGACTATATCTAATGGCACTTCCCCTTGAATTGCTTTCATGCCAAGGGTCCATTTGTTTTCTGTTAGCCTACCACTAAACGCTATGAAGTCATAAGTAATTGTCATTGTTTATACCAATCTTACCATATTTGAACTGTATTTATAATTCAAATACGGGTTCCATCTGTGTCCACCATTCATCCGGTTGTGCTTCTTCAACAGGTTCTTGGAATGTTCGCATTAATTCATCCCATTCTCTACATTTAGGATGTTCTTCAAGATAACGAGGAAAATCGCGTTTAATGTCAAAATTATCAACGGTCTCCATCGTCATAAATAGCTGCCTTCCTAACAAATAGATATTCATTTTCTTGATACCCACTGCCTTTAAACCTGCTAAAGTCTCTTTCCATGCATCTCGGTGATACGTTTTATATTGTTCAATTAATTCAGGATCGTCTTTCAGGTTAATTGTTAAACCGAAGTGTTTCATTTTAGTTCTTCTATCGCCTTTTTTATAATATCTTTATGGTCAAAAGCTAACTTGGGCAAATCTTCAGTAGAAAACCAAGAGACCTCCGCGGCATCTGAACCTGCGACTGCTTCCAATTGTTCAGATTTAACAATCCCCAGATAAGCGATGGTGATTACACGTCCGCGTGGATCACGATCTGGATCTCCATAGGCACCAATCTGTGTCAAATATACATTTGATATTGCTGTTTCCTCGTATAATTCACGGCAGGCACTTTCTTGAAGGGATTCATCCATTTCCAAGAATCCACCCGGCAGTGCCCACAAGTTCTTGAATGGTTGATTCTTACGACGAATCAATAATACCTGTGGATGCGGTAACACATCCATCAAGAGCACAATATCAACAGTAACTGAGGGTCGTGGATAATCGTAGCAATACACTTAATTAAATATAGTATCAGATTTCAATTTATTTTTCAATTTATTTTTCCAAATAACCTAGTATAACCTGAGTTCGATAAATATTTTTAAGTTCCATGGATTGGACAGTGGATTTATTTCAGAAGTGTCCGCATATCCAAGGAAGGTTTTTTCGGTTGATGTGTATATGCGATTAACGCACACACAAGGTTCACCTGAAAGTTGGCAACACTCCTATGTCGACTATGTTCAAGTTCAGTTTACTGCTTGAGTTGTCCAATCACAGTCTCAATCAGCATCCGCTTTTTTAGCATCAGTGCGTCGGATACTGACAAAGGTTCAGTTTTCATGTTTTTACGAACCTTGGTTATCAAGGATACACCTTGTGTTTCCAAAGTTTCACGCAACTTCTGGGAGATATATCCTTTATCTCCATATAGTTTGCCAAAGAGGCGTTGGGTCATCTGACATACCGGTCTATGATCATCTGTATTTGCTGTCGTAAACCAAACGGATAGGAGTTCACCGCGTTCATTGATGATGAGATGAAGTTTGAAGCCATAAAACCATCCGAGCGTGGTTTTGCTACGCTCAGCCATCCCATCAAAAACGCGATGATTGTGAATGCGTCGGTTATGACAAACACGGATCGGTGTCGAATCGATAAAAGATATGCCACTGCATTCTCCAAATCGTGTTGAAAGATAAGCACATAATGGAACAAATGCCTCAAACATAAGTTCTACAAAGCGATTGTAGCTAACAAGGTGTGGAAATGCCCATCGCAAGTTCTCACACACCTGCTTTGTATAATAATCCTTGAAAGTCTGATATCTGCTTTGATGAAAGGCAACAAGTAGTGTCATGACTTCACTTGTATGTAGTTTCCGAGGGCATCCACGTTTTTTCGGTTGATCGGGAATCGGTAGTTGTCGTTGTGCAATCTGTTTTTCATAAACTTGTAAAAAATCGTCAATCTCACAGAAAAGTGGTATAATGTTCATGGAGAACTCCTTTGATAATGGATTCCTTATCTCATTATACCAAAGGGTTCTCCTTTTATCATTCAATACTATTTCATTTATAGAACTCACGTTAGCTGATATTTCTCAAAAGTTGTCAAATATCAGTAATTATCAAGGTTCTTTCGGGTTTAGTTCATGAAAATGCGCCATGATTTCAAGTAGCATCTGTCTTTGTCCAGTGAGTTCAAGTTGCATTTGATGGAATGTGCGACGCTCTAAGATGCTTATCTGCAACAACATCAGGTAGCTCATTACTTTTATACTGAGTCCCGCATATGCCCCTTGCGTGCTCTCTAAACTCATATTGGACAAGTGCAGACTGGATTTCAGTTGTCTCCAATAGTATTCGATCCCGTTGTGTTGAGACCATATTCTGAGTGCTTCACAAGTGCGTAGGGGTTTACCAAAGACTAAGAGTGTGCGTATCTTTCCCATATCTGAAAAGAAGCACACAATACACTCACCAAATGTTGGACTTGTGGCTTGGACACGACAGACAGGTTTATCGCACCCCCATTGCTTTGGCTGCAGTTGTATGGATTTCTTATGAACCGAAAGTTTCACTTTCTTGTTGTTTATTGTCATCACATAGTTGTTTTTACCCTGAACCAATATGGACACAAACCCTAAATTCAATAAGATGTCGATCAGTTTCTTGCTACCATACCACGAATCGAAAGTGATCGGATATTTTCTGATATCAATGCTGTGGACATCAAAGAAATCTAACACTTCTTTCATCATGGCAACAACAAGAACCGGTTTCTTTGTATTACCACGCCCTTGTTTTGAAACAAGCCGTGTATTGAGTGGAATAACAATATCGCCAATCTTGATCGTGATGCCTAATATGTTCTGCCCCCAAGTGGTGTTATTATGTTTTTTAGACCACCAGTTTGAGCAGTAAGACATTGTTTTTCCATATCGATCTATATTACTGTCATCTACACTGAGAGTAGGACACCGACGAGATTGTGTTGAAGCACTCTTAGATTCGGTATCTTTGATCAACTCTAGTGCCATAGCACATCCGAGCCGCACATTCAAACATTTCCAGTGATACTGGCTCACGGCGTGAAGATCCCGATAAAGACCCGCTTTGGGAAGTGTCAACGCATCTGCGACTTGGTTCGGATTATAGAGACCAAATAGATGACAAACGGATAACAAAAGTAAAGTGTCAATGATTTGTGATCGAATACGGTGAAAACGAGAAAAAAGAAGATGTTGAAAAAACTTCATAGATTTGATAATCTGATAATGCATGAAATGTCCTCCTATGTATAATCAAAATGGAATTTATGTTTATACTATAGGATGACATCTCATGTGCATAAAATCAAGTCAACTCTTCAAAATGGACGCATTTTCATTGCTCAAAACCCTCAATGTAGTGATATTTAGTGGATGCACCGCTATTCTGATAAATGTCAGGTTAGTATATTACTTTCGATTCTAACCGTACAGGGCAAACCGACATCTACATCATTGATACAAACGACAAGAATCTACGCAACCTAACAAACCATCCCGCAGAGGACACTGATCCAACGTGGGCACCGGATGGGCGTTCTTTTGCTTTTGCGTCGAACCGTGATGGAAATTTTGAAATCTGTATTAAGAAATTCAATGAAGCTCAGGCGCGCCGGTTGACAAACCGTCCAGAAAACGATTTTGATCCTGTCTGGTCAGCTTCTTTTCCTGCCTGGTCACCTGATGGAAATTGGATCGCTTTTGCAGCATGGAGAACAGGGACATCTCATATCTACAAAATTGATATCAACGGCGAGAATCTACAGAGACTGACTAACCTAGGACTTGACCCAGACTGGTCTCCTGATGGACAATCAATTGCTTTCGGTGAACCTTTTACGGGTACCTATGTGATAGACGCAGATGGAAAAAATCTCGTACGGATTGATATCCAGGTAAATAGACTCGATTTTATTTTCGATCCTGCTTGGTCGCCTGATGGAAAACAGATTGCTTGTGTTTTCCTTGCTGATGGGCAGGATATCTACATTATGGATACAGATGGACAGAACGCCCGCCGCATTTCACCTCTTGGGACTTGGAGCCTCAATCCTGCGTGGTCTCCGGATGGTAAGTGGATTGCCTACGATGCTGATGCTTTTGAGGCAGGAAATGCGAAACCTTTGGAAAACCCGAATGCGGAGCGACACATTTTTGTCGTTTCTGTTGAGGGTGGCGAGCCGCGGCAAATCACACAGCATCCTGGGGGAAATTATTCTCCCGCTTGGGTCCCCGGAAGTTTTTTCTCCGTTTCTCCGACTGTGGACACCCAGACGACCCTCTGGGGTCGGTTGAAACAAGCTGAACGTATGACGCAATAAAGATAATCACGGTTCACCATGAGGTGTATACCTGACAATGAGCAAGGGTTTTGATGATTGCCTCCATAATAGCGTGCTGAGATTGTCGCTGTCGTCATCACTTTAGCATCTGACATCTGTACTTGTGGGTATGTGCGATGACCGATAAATTTTAAAAGGTCGTCACAAATGGTATAACTACTACAATGTTTAAGTCCATAAGGATTTATAATAGACATTATATAAATTTAAATTACAGTTGATTTCTGGCATAATAAAGAAAATTATGCTTTGGAGATTAACTCATGAACTGACATTTATCAGAATAGCGGAGAATCCACTAAACATCACTATATTGAGGGTTTTGCACAATGAAAATGCGTCCATTTTGAAGATTTGACTTGATTTTAGATGCATGAGTTGCCATCCTAATAATAAAAAATAACAACATTTGATTATTTTTAGGAGGACATCTCATGCGTCATCAGATTATCAAATCTGCTAAGTTTTTTCAACATCTTCTTTTTTCTCGTTTTCACCGTATGAACGCACAAATCATTGACACTTTACTTTTGTTATCCGTTTGCCATTTCTTTGGCCTCTATAATCCGAACCAAGTTGCAGATGCGTTGACACTTCCCAAAGCGGGTCTTTATCGGGATCTTCACTCATTGAGCCAATATCACTGGAAATGTTTGAATGTGCGGCTCGGATGCACTATGGCACTTGAGTGGATCAAAAACACTGAAGCCAAGAGTGGTTCAACACAATCTCGTCGGTGTATTACTATCAGTGTAGATGACAGTAATATAGATCGCTATGGAAAAACAATAGCTTACTGCTCAAACTGGTGGTCTAAAAAACGGAATAACACCACTTGGGGGCAGAACATATTAGGTATCACGATCAAGATTGGCGATATTGTCATTCCACTCAATACACGGCTTGTTTCAAAAAAAGGGCGTGCCAATACAAAGAAACCGGTTCTTTTTGTTGGCATGATGAAAGAAGTGTTAGATTTCTTTGATGCCCATAGCATTGATATCAGAAAATATCCGATCACTTTCGATTCGTGGTATGGTAGCAAGAAACTGGTCAACATCTTATCAGATTTAGGGTTTGTGTCCATATTGGTTCATGGTAAAAACAACTATGTGATGACAATAAACAACAAAAAAATGAAACTTTCGCTTCATAAGAAATCCATACAACTGCAGCCAGAGCAATGGGGATGTGATAAACCGGTCTGTCGTGTCCAAGCCACAAGTCCAACATTTGGTGAGTGTATTGTGCTTTTCTTTTCAGATATGGGAAAGATACGCACACTCTTAGTCTTTGGTAAACCCTTACGCACTTGTGAAGCACTCAGAATATGGTCTCAACACAACGGGATCGAACACTATTGGAGACAACTGAAATCCAACCTGCATTTATCCGATATGCGTTTAGAAAGTGCGCAAGGCGCATGTGCGGGGCTCGGTATAAAAGTAATGAGTTACCTCATGTTGTTGCAGGTAAGCATCTCTGAACGTCGCACATTCCATCAGATACAACTTGAACTCACTGGACAAAGACACATGTTACTTGAAATCATGCCGCATTTTCATGAACTAAACCTAAAAGAACCTTGATAAATACTGATATTCAACAACTTTTGAGAAATATCAGATGAACAAATATGATGAAATAAAGGACGATCCGGGTAAGTTCCAAAAACTAACGGGTTTTACGACAGAAGAATTTTTGGCACTTCTTCCGATTTTTACGACACATTTTTTAGCGTTTGTCTCTACAAAAACACTTGATGGTCAAGAACGAAAAAAAACGGCGTTATACCACGGACAAAAATAGTCGTTTGTCAAATATGGAAGATAAACTTCTGTTTATTTTGATTTATCTACGACACGCATGGACCCAAGATGCTCATGGTATGTTCTTTGATATGTCTCAACCTGAGACAAATAAATGGATACACCTACTTTCACTGATATTAGACCAGGCATTAGATGAACTCGGTGAGTTGCCATCTCGTGAGACAACTCCTGATACTTTTGAAAAAGAGACAGCTGTTGAAAGTGACACACCGGCACCCGAACATTTTTTCCAAGATTGCACAGAGCGTCCGATACAGCGTCCGAAAGACCAACAAGCACAGAAGGACTATTATAGTGGCAAAAAGAAACAACATACTGTAAAGAATAATCTGCTTATTAATGCTGCGTGCAGGGTATTGGTATTGTCTCCTACTTACAAAGGCAGCAGGCATGATAAACGTATTGCCGATGAAACAATATCTTTTTTGCCAAGTGGTAGTTATTTATACCAAGATTCCGGTTTTTTAGGTTTTAATCCTGCTGGTATTACTGTTGTCCAACAGAAAAAGAAACCCAAAGGTGGTGAACTGACAGCAGCTGAAAAAGCAAGAAACCGGGAAATATCGTCTATCCGTATCCGTGTAGAACATGTGATTAGTAGTGTCAAAAGATACCGCATAGTCAAAGACAAGTTGCGCAATTGGAAACAAGGGTTCAGCGATTTAGTCATGAAAATCTGTTGTGGATTACATAACTTTCGTCTAAACTTCAGACCTTGGTGTTATGACAAACATTTCGATTAAACTTATATAATGTCTATTTTCTAATGGAGCGAAGCAAAACCCGATTACCAAAAAAAGGAGACTCACGATGATACAATATATAGAGAGATTTGTATTACTATTTATCGTTTCAGTAATTTTGCTTGGAGGTTGCACTGGTTGTGAAGAAGCAGCTATGATGCATTAGGTGATTGGGATTGAACCGTCTGATGATCACCGAGACCAATCGCAATTCGGTCCTGTGAAAGCGAATTCGCGTGAACCGACAGAACTTCCACCATTTACTGAACCGTCATTTGCTGCACTCATAGAAAGATTTAAAGCGGATGTGGCAGCGAACCGTGGTGATCCGGAAGTGCTTAGTCGTAAAAAGCAGGTTATTGATAACCCAGAAAGCCTTTGGAATTACGGGACGTAGGGACCTCCTATCGTGGTTCCAATTACGTATGATGCTGATACAAGGATTCCTTCAAGTAATCCGTCTAAACCTGACGATGTAATGTTTGTGCCTATAAGTAAGACAGGTGAACCCTTAGTCGTTTGGGAAGACGCTCTGGGAGAACCACTGTATTATTTTAGAGGTCAAGTGTTCTATATAACTGAGGAGCAGCAGGAACGAATAGACGCTATACCGAAGACGCTGCCGTATGATCAAAGGCTACGACTACGATATGCTATTATGTTTGAGAGGATAAACTCGTTTACAGCCTCAAAATATCTGTATTCTCAAGGTTTAGGGAATAATGCGTCTGCTATCTGTCTTGAATACGCTGAACGAGCGATACGTGAATATCCTGACTCTGTTGAGGCAATGGAAATATGGGTACGATGTCATCCATCTAATGATAGACTTCCCGTGTACAAAGAGATGTTGGAAAAGTTTCCAAACTATGCACGTGGGCATGGTCTGATTGCTTTATACTATTTAACCACTGATGTTAATGAACCAGACTTAGCCATTGAACACATGCAAAAGGCAATGCTACTTGATAGTCGTATAGAAGGCGTTGCTTTAGGTGAAGCTTATTTCAAGATGGGTGAATGGGAAAAAGCAATTGCCGTTTATCAAGGCGTATCTGAAATGACCTATTTTCAAAAAGAAGATCTTCAGCAAGCACAAATAATGTATCGTGAACAGCGCAGTTGACACCTAAACTGAAAATATACTATTCTTGTTAACGCTCTTCCCGTCAAATCCCCATGCTTTAGCTTGCGGGATGTAGACGGGCAAAAAGGTTGATTTTGAGAAAGAAACACACTATAATACAAATACCTTTTCAGTGGTGGATGTCGTTAGCATCTGCCACACTACTAACGATGGGTAAGGGGTTCTTCACCGAGAAGACATACCATGAGAAAAACCTATAAATACAAGATACAACATCAAAAGAACACGCTAAAACTTGGCAATCTGCTTGACGATATGCATCAGGTCCATGTGCATATTATGCGATTGCAGAAAAGGTATTATCGCATCTATAAGAAAAACATATCTGCCTATACGATGAATCGTCATATTGCGAAGTTGAAAAAGCGAACGAACCCACATTGGAAACAACTACCGAGTCAAGTTGTTCAAGATGTTGTCCTGCGTATGGGCAAAGCTTATGATGCATTTTTCAGAAATATGAAAGATCGCAAGGCTGGCAAAACAACGTGCAAAGTAGGTAGACCGCACATCAAACCGCAACATAAATACAACTCTATGACGTTTACACAGGCAGGCTATAAGCTTGAAGGGAACCGTATCAAGATCAACTGTATAGATACGTGGTTCTCCTTTCACAAACATCGTGAAATAACAGGTGACATCAAAACAATAACCCTCAAGCGTGACAGATGTGGCGATTACTGGATATGCTTTTCTTGTGATAACGTTGATACACCGAAATCTTTTGCGAAGACAGGTGAAAGTGCTGGCTTTGATTTCGGATTGACAACCTTTCTCACAACTTCTAATGGTAATAAGATTGTGTCTCCGCAGTTTTTGAAAAAGTCCTTGAACAAGTTGAGAACACTGAATAAGAGCGTGAGTCGTAAAGTCAAGGGATCAGGCAATTGGTATCGTGCTATCCGTGCGTTGTTGCGGCAGTATAGGAAGATAGCACGCCAACGTCTTGACTGGCAGTGGAAACTTGCTACAGACCTTTGCAGGCGTTTTGACACCTTGTGCTTTGAAACCCTCAATATAGACGGCATGAAACGACTCTGGGGACGCAAAATCAGTGATCTCGCTTTTTACCAGTTCATTCAAGTGTTGGCATTCAAGTGTGCTAAACACGATAAAACTTTTCTCAAAATCGGACAATGGACAGCTACAACAAAACCTTGTAGCACCTGCGGAGACACAAACGATAAACTAACACTTTCAGATAGACACTGGATATGTCCTACGTGCAAGACTGAACACGATAGAGACATCAATGCAGCTATCAATATCAAACAGGCAGGCTTAGCTGCCTAAAGTGGAGCAGACGTAAGACGTAGCTCAGATCGGCTGTCCGCGAGGAAGCACAAGCCCCTACCTTTAGGTAGTGGGACACTATGACCACCTATGAGTTTACCTGAAAAGGAGAAGATCTCATGAAAACTATCTTAAAAGAAATCTTTACAAATCGTGTATTTATTTTTACTTTGATTGGGTGCGTGTTGGTTATCGGGTGTCTGAAAGTGATTGACCAAATTACAGAGGAAGTTGTTGTTGCTGATACACAAGCAGAATTTGGTCCTGTTTCAGGCAACTCTCGCGAACCGTATGAACATCCAGTATTTACCGAACCCTCACTTGAGGGACTTGTTGCGGAACTGAAAGTGGGACTCGGTGTGCAGGATGGTGATGTGAATGTAGAAGAAGTCGCTGCGGCAAATACGCTTTATACACTAAACTATTCGGATAGTCGTTTGCCGCCCGAGGAAGTGCAGGCTGCGTGGATAGAACGTAAGAAACTGGTCATTGCAAATCCAGAGCTGCTGTGGACACCCGGTTTCACCCTCCCGCCTTATGTGCTACATCCTAATGATCATACAGGATACCCTTTGGGTATGTTATTTGATTATGATGTTGAATACGGTGTTGATTTCACACTCACAGATGAACAGTTGGCAAGACAAAGAGAACTTAGAGATAAAGCACAGAAAGGAGACATTACCATTGAAGAATATTCGCGAAAAAGTCTTGAGATTACGGTAGAAGGACTTGACCCATTAACCGCTGCCAAATATTTTCTAAATAAAGGTAGCACAGGTTCCATTGAATTGGAACTTGGACGTGAATATGCGGAGCGCGCCTTCAGCGTAAACCCCGATTCCGTGGAAGCACTGCATGTCTGGGTACTTTGTCATCCACTTGAAGGACAAGAAATCGGTTTCCATCGGATGCTTAATGAATTCCCAAACTCCGCCATTGCACATAGTGGTCTTGCCGGACTTTTATGTTATGATTTATCACGTCCCGAAGAGGGACTAATCCATATCCAGAAAGCGATCCAACTTGACAGTCGTATTCCGCGCTATAATTACCTTTTAGCAGAATGTTATGGGAGAAGTGGTGATTACGAGAAGGCACTTGCTGTCTACCAAGGTGTGCCTATTATTGAAGATCACGTTCTTCATGGGGCACTCGTTGAGTATCAGGTAAAGGTCTACGTACTACGGATGCAAAATGAAAATGGAGATACGACACCTGTTGAGTAGAAAGAGGAGTTGTATATTATAGTAAAGCACATAATTATTTATACGCGTTAATGATTTCCTGAATTGATTTTTCGGCATTGTATTGCCATCGTCTTTTGATGTTGGCAAAATCCTTTTCAATCGGGTTCAAATCCGGTGAATATGGAGGCAAAAATAATAGGCTCGCACCGCATCCGTTGATCAACTCCTGTGTGCGATTGCTTTTGTGAAATCTCGCATTATCAAGTATAACCACATAAGTTTGATCCAAATGCGCACATAAGTGTGTTTCAAGCCATTCGTTGAAACGCTCGGTGTTGCAAGCACCTGTAAAAAGTAAAGGTGCTATAAAATCATCCGATAGACGCGCAGCGATCAGTGAGGGGCTCCTATACTGTTGACTTGAACGCAAATCTGAGACAATAGCTCCTCTTGGCGCATAAGCATAATGTCTGACTGCTTCTATCGTGAAACCACTTTCGTCAATATAAACAGGTGTTTTGCCTTCACACAATGCTGCTGTGAGTGCGGACACATAAGTGTCTCTTTTCACAGCACATTGTTCTTTATATCCGAACTGCTTTTTTTTCGCGTGATTTTCAGTTTTTTCAGCGCATACCAAATACAATGCTTGGAAACGCCGAAATGTGAGGCGCGTTCAAGTTGTGTATGATCAGGAAAATCGATAACATGTTGCCTAAGTGCTTCATAATTAAGACGATAGGGTCCGCGAGGTCCCGGTTTTTTAGAAGTGAGAGGGTCTTCGGATTTTAGCCAAGTGTAGATACACATGCGCGAGATGCAAAATGTTCGTGATGCGGCTGTTATACTACCACCTTCGTTCACAAAATCTAAAACGCGTTTACGTAAATCTGCTGAATATCTCATAATAACAGAGTCTCACATAAATAAATTAAAATGTCAACATATTTATGGACTTTACTATAAAACCATTGTCCACAATCACAGAAATTCTATTATTCCAAACCAATGTCAAGTACAATAACCTAAGTTGCCACCTATCATTAGTTGGAGTGGTTTCCAACCACGATTGTTATGAAGTGGCACTAAAATATGCAGAATTCCTTTGTTTCTTCGTTTGACAAAGTAATTCGATGATTAATATTCAGTAGGTAGCAACTTAGGTTACAATAATACACAGAAATCACACAATAAACCACGATGAAGCGAGGAATAGAATATCACGAACTGTAAAATAGAACAGAGAGACACTGCAAAACAGTACCAAGAACTGTCCAAAAAATGAACAATTAATGAAAAAAAATACACTCTTTACTTGTTTTTTCAAAATTCAGTCAAGACAAAATACCGTCATAAACCCACATTATAACAATAACGAGAACACTATGCAGAAAAAACTAAAAAACAAGTAAAAATTATATAATTGGATGGTTCTGAATCATTGCTCTAATTTTCTGAGTGTGAATGGGTGTGTAAAGATTTTGTCACTAACTTCTCACCATGAATTGTAGGGGCGGGTCTCTGTACCCGCCCGTTGCCTTACAGGACAAGGAATGGCGGGCACAGAGACCCGGGGAATCATGGCGAATACTAAACGCGTATTCGTCTAAGCGCATTCATACCCGGGGAACGCCAAAAGGCGTTCATACCGTTGATTTCTTGATTACTTGATTTGGCCCTACAATAGATTACAGGTTTTGCACTTGAATTGACATCTACGGTGACAAAAACTTTACACACCTTATAACGAACAATTACTTGACAGATTCTGTCTAATCTGAAATAATACATTTATCTGTTAAACAGAATGACATTACGTTGGAATTCCGAACTTTAAACTTCCAACCAAATTTAGGAGTCAACATGTATACAAGGTTAAGTTTTCTACTACTGATTTTTTGTTCATTATTTTTTTTAGTTGGATGTCAAAGTACGCTCTATGAGCAAGAATTGAGTTTGTTTGTTGAACAAAATTGGAGTGATAATTATGCCTTATTAGAAGGCACACTTTCAACAAATCCAGAGATGATTGATGGTGATATAGGAACTGTTGGTGAAACAAGACCCTCTACAGGACCGGGAAAACTTTACGGTTCAAGTAATGCTACAGAGGTTATTGTAACATTACCTGAAAAGAAACTCATACGTAAGATCGTTATCCATTCTGATAATATCCAAAAGTTCGTCATCTATGCTGATAAAGGGGGGGTACTCTTCATTCAGACACGGATTGGCAATTGGTGGAAGAAGTCAAAGTGGTGAAATCAAATCCAGTAGTCGTTTCGTATAAGGATACAATGCCTACTGCACGATTTCGAATTGTTGTAATAGGCACAACAGACAGTGCTGCTTTGGCACGGCAAGCAAGAGCAGATTTAGCAAGAGAAAAGGATGAATTTGAGAGAAATCCTGCAAATGCTGGAAAGGAATTCCAGGGAGATCGCAGAAATAATAGGCCTATATTCCCCGCTAAAATTAGTGAAATTGAGTTTTACGGGTTTAAATCCTTGGAAGAACCTGCGGTCAAGAAATCTGATCCAAAACCTGAAAAGGAATCAGAACTTGATTTGATTTTGAAATAGTATAAACTCTATTTCTTGTCTTTTGTATTGAAATCACTCTATTTCATAATGTAAGGTGTGGTCTGATGCCACACCTTTTTTGTATTGTCAGAATCTAGAATTTCACTGATTAACGCGGAAAAGACACAGCACA
>CAXXTN010000005.1:0-814346 GCA_963666175.2 Candidatus Poribacteria bacterium | reverse complement strand
CCAGAACGCGCTGTTTTTGAAAAGCGGACCGAGTCGTCCACTGCCTTGTGCTGCCATCTCAACGGGGAGTTTAACAAGTGGGAACGCACAACGTTCATATTCTACCCATTGCTTTCGGAGTAATACCGACAGGCATATCATCACGAAATAGACAACGATAACATACGCACTCCAGATGAGGATAGGTGTCATCCAAGCACCCCAAGGAATAGGTTCTCCTGCAAACAGACCTTCATAGAATGAACTAATCGCGGTTTCGTCACGTACCACACGCCAATGCGGAATGTAGTGGAAGAACAACGACTCCCAATCGTTTTCAGGGGTAGCAAGATACTTATATGCGATCATTGGACTGAGCGCGTATCGCATCATACCGGAAGATGGAATGCCAGCAGGTGCAAGCATGATACACCAAATCGTGATGAGTTCTCCGGGAGTAAATGCGGATTTGGGATGTATCTGCTTTAAGACAACATTAATCCCTAATACGAATATCGTGAGGACAAAAAACGGACCGACAGGAAAATGTCCACCTGCAAGGAAGATGTTACGGATGACGTAATCGTTGTAGGGTGCGAGGAGACATTCTAATGTGGCACATGCTAATCCAATGAGGACTGCGCGCCAAGATAAACTTGTCCGTGTTCGTTGCTGAATCAATAGATACTCACTTTGAGTTTTATAGTAAAAATCATAATTATTTACACACTACGGTAGGTTCGGTTTCCTAACCGAACCGGTGTTTGTTCAGTGTCATAGATACGGTTAGGAAACCGCATCTACCCGGGAGTGTGCACGGATTTTACATTTCACTATAAAATTGAAAGATTACAGCATCAACCCGCTTTGTAGTGGGAGGTCTGCGTGCCTCGCAATGCTGTTTTTATCAAAAAAGTAATAATCACGTCAATTTGGTCTTGTTGGAGTGGTTTCCAACCACGATTTCTATGAAGTGGCACGAAAATATACAGACATCCTTTATTAGCCCGCTTTGTAGTGCGATGTCTCCGCGCCCCACCGAAACCTGCTACATTCAAACAATGGCGGGGCACGGAGACCCCGCGCTACAATGGCTGGCGTAATTTAAGAAGATCAATCCATTTTATTAGTGTCCTCAGTCCCGTAGGGACGATATGTCTATAGCACAACGTTCAACACCCATTTCTTAGTCCCGTATGAGGATTAATTTATTAAACGGGTAATTCTCATTTTCTCAAACACGGTAGGAGCGGTTTCCTATCCGCTCCGGACTTCTCAAGTAAATTACCCGATTTATTTCTTAATCTTCATTAGGGACGATATGTTTATACGTTTCGGTTGTTACAAACATATCGTCCCTACGGGACTAAGAAATGTGATGACGGCGTTTAGCTATAAACATCCCGTCCCTACGGGACTAAAGAACGTTATCGCCATGCAAATAATTCCTTAAATTGACACCTATGGAGCGATCTCCGAATCACACCTATGACATCTACATTAGTGGCAATCTTGTCCAGTGATACAAAGAATCCAGTGCCATAACGTATAGTATCCGAATCATTTTCTATCCGAATTATTGATTCTCGTGCTATTTCATGAATGTATGCCTCAATAATTAGATGTCCATTTTGAGTGTGAAAACTTAGCTTTAATCATACACAAAAAGTGTGGTTCTGTAAACATTTTTGAAATAACCGTGATTTATAGGATTTATTTATTGAAATTTATATGGCAAATATTGTAAAGTTAAGTAGAATAGTTACAGTATGTTGAAGTATAGGAACGAAACTTACTATTTTGCTAATTGATTTATCTATTTCAAATAGAAACGGAGATATGATAATGCAAACACCTTCAAATTTGTTTAACGATGAGCAAATGCGAGATTTCATCGTCAACGGTTATGTTACTGTAAAAACAGGTTTACCGCGTAGTGTTCACGAGACGATTTACCGTAAAACCCAGGAATACACAGAAAAAGAGGGAAACTTGGGCAATAATATCTTGCCGCGAGTGCCAGAGTTACAAGCTGTGTTTGATGATCCTGCGGTTCGTGGGGCATTTACGAGTATTTTAGGGAAGAACTTTGTGATGCACTCCCATAGACATCCACATCGGAACGGTCCGCACAGCGGTGGACAAGGGTTTCATAAGGATAGTTACTGGGGACATCAGAAGGTTAGACACCATTTGCCGCGTTGGGCAATGGCATTCTACTATCCACAGGATACACCTGTTGAAATCGGTCCGTCAGCAATCTTGTCAGGAACTCAATATTATAGTCATAGGCTTACTGAGACCAATGATGGTGAGGTAGCACTCTATGGCGAAGCAGGGACGGTATCCATCATCCATTTTGACTTGTGGCATCGTGCGATGGCAAACCAGACCGACAAGGTTCGTTATATGATGAAGTTCCAGTTTATCCGCTTGGATGAACCTGAAGAACCGGAATGGAATGTGCAAGATCCTGAATGGAATCCTGAAGGACTTGATATTGATGGTAACCCTGCTGCACTTAAACATGAAACAACTTGGCGGCATGTATGGAATTGGATGTCTGGTAAATCCAATGGCAATGGTGTCCAAAATGCAAACGGTAATTTGACTACGCATATAGAAGCATTGAGCAATGAAGACCCTTCTGTCCGTTCTGATGCTGTAGATGCGTTAGGTTTGTTTGGCGAATCAGCAGCTGATGCTATTCCTATGCTCAGTGATGCCTTGAGCGACGATCATGAACCTGTCCGACTAAATGCTGCGTATGCATTAGGTGCCATGGGTGAACCCGCAGTATCAGCATTAATTGACAAACTTCATGGTGAAAACGGAACGGCGCAGCGTATGGCAGCGTATGGATTGGCAGCTGTCGGTGCCCCTGCTGTCTCATCTCTCTGTGAGGCAATGGAACATGAAAATGATGAGGTAAGACATCAAGCAACCTACGCATTGGCACAGATAGGGAGTGATGCTGAACCTGCAGTCTCTGTACTGATGAAACATTCCGATGATAACAAGGTTGAAGTTCGGAGATATGTTCCAGAAGCATTCGGTGCAATTGGTCCGAATGCAGTGCCAGCAGTACCAGTTTTGATTGATAGGTTAGCAAATGATGAGGATGTGCAAGTTCGTTTTGAGTCTGCTTTGGCATTAGCACAAATTGGCCCTGCTTCAAGCGAGGCAATACCAGTTTTGAAGGAATCGCTATCGGACAAGAATCGATATGTACGTGACAATTCTATCCATGCACTCAAACGGATCGGGACACAAGAAGCCGAGTCAGCTCTATTTGATTATCTGCTGATGGCTCGATGGTGTCCTATTACGAACAGAGAAACCACATTTTAGCATTGTTAAGTGTTGTTTTGCTAATTGTAGGCATGCATTGAATGTGTGCCTACAATTAGGAGTAATTTATATTGTTAATTATAGTGGACTATAAATATAAGTTGACACTTTCGACCCACGGTAGGCGAGGTTTCCTAACCTCGCCGATGCTGAGTGTTCAAGTAATTTCAAAATCTACTATAAATACCATGACTGGAGGTATATCACATGGATATTTTTGAACAGGCAGAAGATCTAATAAGTAAAATCCATAATCAATTAGGGGAATCTGAAAAAACTCTTGATGAATCGGTAGAGAGATTACATCAGGATTTAGAGGAATATAGCAAATCAGCAGAAAAACAGATTGAAAGAATTCATAATGAAATTGAACAACAATCTGAATCTGCTGAAGAACAGATTCGAAGACTACATGAAAGATTAGAAGAACACCATAGAAATGTTGAAGAACAAGTTCAGAAGATACATGACGAGTCTGAAGAATACGAGCGTAACATTGAGGAACAAGTTGAAAGAATCAACGAGCGACTTGAGCATGCCAGAGAACATGCTGAAGAACAGATTGAAAGAATACGTGAACAGATTGAACATAAGTCAGAAGCTGCTGAAGAACAAATTGAAAGAATGCGTGACCAAGTAGATGAGTATAAGGACAAATCTGAAGATTGGGTTGACGGAATACGTGAACGGATGGATGAACTCAGGGACGGTTTTGAGCACCACGCTGAAAACATACATGTTAAATCGGAGACATGGATTGAATCAAAATTTGACAACGATACTGTACAGTCATTGATTAACCGCTTTCATACGCTATATAGCGAACGGCATGCTGCATTCACGATCCAAAATTCTTATGTAATTAACGGTGTAGAGATATTGAAATATAGTGGTAAATTACTGCCATTAGCAGATATGGATGCACGTTATCCGCGCCGTGAATGGCTTCAAACACTTCTCAACAAAAATGTCACCATAGATACTATTGACGATTATTGCCGTTATCTAAATGCACGGGATATGTTGATGCGGATTCAGATTAAACCCGATGTGTGGACTTCCGGTCTCTTTGATATTCCCCCAACTGAAAATTGGGAAACCTACCAAGAAGCGTATATCAACCACTTGGTAGATCCAGATAAAGCACCCAATGCATAATTCGCAAATTGGATCATTTCTAAGAACAACCTACCATTAGCAAACAATCGTGGTTGAAACCCAAATTCAATAATATGGTTGGCGGGGTACAGAGATTTCGTCCAGCATCGGATAGTAAGAAACGTGAGTTTGAATATTAGAGATTGATTCATCAGGGGAATTCAATTGAACAAAAGCATTTCCAACGTAACCCAAAACACCTTCTTTGCTCCAGCGGAGCAATATGTTTATAGTATTCATCCGAACCAGTGTTCCGCTCCAGCGGAGCGGTATGTGAGATTATCACACATAGCACTCCGCTGGAGTGCAAGAACTTTGTGTTTGGATTTTCTATAGACATAGCACTCCACTGGAGTGCAAGAACATGCCCATCATCAAATCTGTGATAATTGTGATATATTGTATGGTTTTTCTAACCTTTATATCGAACTCACGTTAAGAAGTTAGTGACAAAAACTCTGCACCCCGATTTAACTTGCACGGTTGAAGGTATTAATAGCATAATTGAATTAGTAAGATGATAGCCGTGGACATTATTATAACTATAGTTTGGACAATTTCTTTTGGTTACATACTGAGATTTCAAGCATTTACTAAATAATGTGAGTTTTCAATAGGATAATAACTTGACGAAAAAGTGTTAGAATATCAAAATGAGCAGCCCCAGCGGGGCGAAATGTGTATAGCACATCGTGAACATACAATCTATAGCCCCAGCGGGGCGAAATGTGTATTGAAGAAATAGGTATGATGACTGTGATACTCTTTGGCTAGACTATTATTCAAGCCTATAAAAAACTGTCCAACTATAGTATTATAATTACAACATAATCATTTCTACAAACTCAACATTGGGATAGCAATGATGGTTAGTCGTAAAGATATTCAAGCCACATGCGATGACATCGTGCGTGAATTCAAACCGCTACAAGTTATCCTCTATGGTTCTTATGCTTACGGAACCCCGAAGGAATATTCAGATGTTGATCTGTTAGTCATAATGCCGGTAGCAAATTCCGAGGCGCGAGACCAAGCGGCAAAGATACGTCAACGGATTCCGCATCGGTTCAGTATGGACCTTCTTGTACGTTCACCAGAAGATATAGCATATCGCATTTCCCACAACGATTGGTTTCTGCGCGAGGTTACTGAAAAGGGTGAGGTGCTTTATGAATCTGAAAATTTCTATCTCAAACCACAGAAGAAAGAGAATACACAGATTAATCCTTTAACTTTAGAGTGGGTAGAAAGAGCAGAAGGTGATTTTTTAGCAGCAACGCAATTATATCGTGGACCAAATCCGGTAAACCATGTAATTTGTTTCCTTGCTCAACAATGTGTTGAAAAATATCTGAAAGCCTGGCTACAAGAGATGAATATCCCTATCATAAGAACACACAATTTAACTCAAATATTGGATTTAATATTACTGACTATTCCAGAGTGGAAGGCCTGGAAGTCTGAGTTATCAAATCTATCTGAATTTGCCGTTGAAACGCGTTATCTCGCAGACTCTCCTTCACAGAATGATGTAGTACGTTCAATGGAAACTTGTGAGAAAGTGCGTAAAACAACGCGCGCAGAATTAAAACTACCGACTGAAGAAAATGAGAAGAATAACTCATGAATTACGATTTAGTCATCAAAAACGGAACTTTGATTGATCCCGCACAAGGTGTTCATGAACAAAAAGATATCGCGTTCTCAGAGGGACGTGTCTCAAAAGTCAGTGATGATGTGCCATCCACAGAAGCACGAGAGATAGTGGATGCAGAGGGTTGTTGTGTTACACCGGGTTTGATAGATTTACATGTGCATGTATTCCACGGTGTCAGTCATTTCGGTATTGAACCTGATCCGACCTGTTTGGCACGTGGTGCGACAACAGTTGTTGATGCGGGGTCCGCAGGGGCGGACACTTTCCCCGGATTTCGTAAGTATGTCATCAATGTAAGTGATACTCGTATACTCGCTCAATTGAACATATCTTCACAAGGTATGTTAACACGTGAGATTGGAGAATTAGAAAACCCTGATTATGCAGATGTTGATAAAGCATGCAGAATGATTGAGCAGCATCGTGATATTATTTTAGGTGTCAAGGTACGGTTGACGCGAGAATCAATCGTAGGAAAACGCGCAGGTATGCAACCGCTTTATAGAGCACGCGAGGCTGCTGATGCTGCACAACTTCCTTTGATGGTACACCCTCAAGACGCTTGGTGTGATTCTATAGATGATATTTTAGCGGTGATGGGTAAACGTGATATACTTACCCACTGCTTTCATGACATGGCATGCGGCATTTTAGATGAAAAGGGAAGGGTACGCGATTCCGTGCACGATGCCATTGAACGTGGCGTTATATTTGACGTTGGACATGGTGCCGGTTCTTTTAGTTGGGATATTGTTCAGAAAGCAATGGAACAAGGCGTTGAACCGACAACGATTTCTTCTGACTTGCATGTCTATAATATCAACGGTCCGGTTTATGATTTGGTCAATGTTGTCAACAAATTCCTCTATCTCGGTATGTCAATTGATGATACATTGGCGAAAGTAACAAGTATCCCAGCAGACACGATACGCATGCCGAAACAGGTTGGAACATTAGCAGAAGGCGCATGGGGAGATGCAGTTATCTTTGAGATGCGTAACGGAGAATTCCAATTAGTAGACGCTAACGGTAAAGTCAAAATCTGTAGGCAAAAACTTGAACCTATCGTTGTAATTAAAGGTGGTAATGTTTATCGGCAAAGGAGTATGCAAAACTAAGGACCATAGGAATCAAGTTAAGGATATGTCTTCCTGTTGGAGGGATTTCTAACCCCGATTTTACAGGTTTTTTGCTCAATAATCGGGGTTAGAAACCCCTCCAACAAGAGAGAATCTGCTGATTATGTCCTTAGATTGACACCTATGTAACAAGCAAAACTAAGGGACAGATACTCAGAACAATGTGCCATCTTATTTTGTCAAAAAATGTCCATTTGATATACCTTAAAAGGAAGTTAGATAGGAGAAGCAACTCATGAAATCCCAAGATGATGTTGAACAACAATATTATGAGGCTGTAAATTTACTTGTAGAAAGGGTTGAGAAAGACCCGTACATCCTTGCAGCTATTGTTGCAGGGAGTTTTTCTTATGCACAGGTATGGGAAAAGTCAGATTTGGATGTTGAAATCATTGGTCAGGATGGCATTCGTCCTACACAATCACACTTTTCATTGTTAGAAAATGGTGTTAACATACATGCGAATATATCTCCACGCAGTTCCTTCAAGCGGTCAATTGAGAGTGCCCAACAGGGATCATTCATGCATTCTTACTTCTCGCATAGCACACTGCTATTCTCAAAGGACGATTCTATCAAGGAATGGTATGACAAGAACGCGAGTCGTGATAGCATCGGGGAACGTGATAAGCAACTTCAAATCCTAAACGTTATTGCTGAGGTGCTGCCAAGTCTTGTTTATGCAGAAAAACAGTTTTATGTCAATCAAGATATCCCAACCAGTTTTCTGACACTTCTATCTGTAGTGGAAGATTTAGCACGGATAGAGGTGCTTCTGAACAATCAGATTCCGGCGCGCGAAGTAATCCAACCTGCCCTGAATTACAACCCAGATTTCTTTGAACATGTATATACTAATCTGATTAACTGCGAAAAGAACGAAACAGTCATCCAAGATGCAATTGACGCTATCAATGCATATATTGATGAACGGCAGTTTATCTTCCAACCCATATTTGACTATTTGGAAGAACAGAAAGGACCGCGTTCGAATTTTGAGATGAATGCACATTTCCATCCAAAATTCCGAGATGCTTCTGTAGATATGATATGTCAATGGTTAACGTGGAAAGGAGTAATTCAGCAGGTTTCTGTGCCAATTAAACTGACCGTTAAAAGCCAAGTTGAAGTTGAAGAACCGGCATATTATATAGATAATACAGAAACTGATGCTATTACACCTCGCATGAAATCTGACATACATGCTGATATTGAAAATGCAGTGGAAACCTTCACTGATACTATAGCCGAGGATCGTTACATTGTCGCTGCTATACTCACGAGTAATTTAACGGAAGAAAATGTGTGGGGAAAGACAAATGTCCATATATCACTCATAATGCGAGATGGAACTAAGTATCGTCAAAGACAGTGTCAATTAATAGAGGATGGGATGCCTATCCGAGTTACTCACTATACACGCGCTCAGTTTAAAAAGATGTTAGAAAGGAACTTACAAGGCAGTCAAATACATTCCATTCTATTACAGAGTGAAATTCTCTTTACAAAAGATCCTACCCTAACTGAATTACTTGAAGACCTTGATGTTATTGGAGAACGAGATAAACAATCACAGGTATTTAACGCCGCTGGCTTTTTAACGACAATACTTGCGAAAACACAAAAGTGGTTCTATGTTAAGAAGGATTACGATTATACCTTTTATTATTTGATGTATGCAGTCAAGCAATTAGCAATTATAGAAACCATACTGCATGGTGAGTCCCCAAAACGTAAGGTCATCTATCAAGCTATCAAACATAACCCTAAGTTCTTTAATACAATTTTTACTGATATTCTCAATATCCCGAAGGATGAGAAAGTCTTAGGCAATGTGTTAGATTTGATTGAAACTTACTTAGAAGACAATGTACACACCTTTTTCAAGCCATTGCTTGACTTTTTGGAGGAATCTGGGGGTGAACGTTCATTATCTGATATATATGATCATTTCGGTAGCAGGCAGTTGTGGATTAACATGGTATGTGAATGGCTTGCTCAAAAGGAAATTCTTGAGCAGTTTTCTACACCGATCAGATTGACAAAAGACAGCAAAGTTTCCGTTGAAGAACCATCTTATTATTTTGATGTGGATAACCCTTTTTTATAGCAATGATTTCTTATCTATGAAAGACAAGGAGTATATTATGACTGAGATAGGTGTTCATGAAGCAAGAGTACATTTATCCAATCTTTTGAAGCGAGTTGAAAATGGTGAAAGTTTCTCTATTACAAATAGAGGGAAAGTAATTGCGGTTATGGCTCCACCAAATGATGTAGCGAAAAAAGATGCAGACGAAGCATATACAAGCTTAGTTGAATTGATAACTAAACATCCAATTGGGACAGTTCAAGAGGTGATGAATTGGAAAAACGAAGGTCGAAGATGATAGTAGTTGATTGTTCAATTCTCATTTCTGGGTTGCTACCTGATGAAACAGTTCAAGAAGGAAAGAACCTATTAGATGACCTTAGAGAAGGTGTAACTGAGGCTGTTGTCCCATCGTTATTTTATCAAGAAATTAGTAATGTTTTATTAATGGCATATAGACGTAACCGAATCAATCGTGAAATGATGTTTCAGTATATTAATGTTGTTATGATTTTACCAGTTACCATTGATATTGAGGCGGCAACAAACGAAAATACAATGAAGGAGGTTTGCGAATTAGCAGATAAGTACGGATTGACAACTTATGATGCATGTTACCTTGAACTTGCTATTCGTAAAGGTATCACTTTAGCAACATTAGATTCAGATTTGTATAAAGTCGCAGCCCAGTTAGGTGTAGCATATTCAATTTAGAATTATTTGGTTTGTACTATTTCACGATAATTATCTCTATTTTACTCATAAAAATATTATGCTAAGTAAGGAGGAAGCAAATGAGACAAACGGTCTCAGTTAAAGGAGCGCGAGAAAATAACCTACAAAATATAGAATTAGAGATACCACGCGATCAACTTGTCGTTGTTACAGGAATTAGCGGATCCGGTAAATCTTCATTAGCATTTGATACCGTCTATGCTGAGGGGCAACGCAGATTCTTGGAATCAATGTCTACTTATGCCAAACGATTTATCACACAACTAAAAAGACCTGATGTTGACTTTATTGACGGGTTGTCGCCAGTTGTTTCAATTGAACAGAAGACCATTACAGCCAATCCACGATCAACCGTCGGTACGATGACCGATTTGCAAGATTATCTGCGAATGCTTTTCGCTACCATCGGCGTGTCGCACTGCCCCTATTGTGAAACAGAAATCCCTATCAGAACTAACTATCAAATCGTGGAACGACTCCTCTCTTTTCCAGAAGATACAGAAGTAGAAATACATGCCCCAGTTTTTAAGATATACGGTGAAGATTATGAATACCTCTTTGATGATATTAGGACAAAAGGGTGTAGACATGTCCGCATTGACAGCGTTGAACACGATATTAGTGAAGAGATAGAATTAGATCAGGATAAAACTTACGACATTCAAGTTATCGTTGACAAGTTTTTTGTCAAGAAAGATATTGACAAGCAGATTCTTGCCTCCTTAGATCATGCACTGTTAGTTGGTGAAGGTTTCCTGCGGTTCCATGTGCAACTGCCGGACGATGACGATGAGGATATTGACGACTTGCTCGGTGACTTCGGGTGTGCGGAACACGGAGTATTGATGTGCCAATTGGGACCACATCACTTTACCTTTAATGAACCGACTGGTGCTTGTGTGACCTGTTCAGGTTTGGGGACTTATCTGCAAGTCCATCCCAACCTACTTGTACCTGATAAGACAAGAAGTATTGCTGATGGTGCGTTTGTTAAGCAGGCATTCAACTATGAACCTGACAGATGGGATGGTCGGATGATGTATAGTCTTGCCCAACACTACAAGTTCGATCTTGACATGCCATTTTCTGAACTTCCTGATGAGATCGTGGATGTTGTGTTTTATGGCACTCACGGTGAAGAATTTCCACTGTGTCAAGCAGAGGATGCGAAACCGATGCAAGAACGCCATCTCGGCATGCCTGTCCGATTTGATGGAATTATCACGCGCATTGACAGACGTTACCGTCGCTATCGGAAACAGGGTGAGGCACACTCAGGTATGGAAGAATACCTGCGTAAGGTCATGGTGGAACACACTTGTCCAGATTGCCACGGTGCTAAACTAAAACATCAACGACTGCTTGTTACTATTGATGAAAAAACAATCCATGATGTAGGTGAATTGCATCTTGAACAGTTACGAGATTTTCTATCTGAAATCTCAGATTTACCAGAAAAGCAACGAGAAGCGGGAGAACGGGTCATCAGAGAATTGATTGCTCGCATAGAATTGCTACTTGGAATCGGTTTGGATTACCTAAATCTCAACAGACGTGCTGCAACGCTATCTGGCGGAGAGTCCCAACGTATCCGTCTCTCTACGCAAATCGGTTCAGGGTTAATGGGGATGTTGTATGTTCTTGATGAACCAAGCATAGGCTTACATCCGAAAGACAATGTTAAGATGATTGAGACATTGCGGAAACTGCGGGACATCGGTAACACTGTGATTGTCGTTGAGCACGATGAAAGCACTATACGTGCTGCAGACCACATTATTGAAATGGGACCTGGTCCCGGAGTTCACGGTGGGTATGTTGTAATTCAAGGTTCTTATGATAAAATTATAAAGAGCAATAAATCTTTGACAGGTCTGTATATGAGTGGTAAACGTGAGATTCCAATGCCTATAGAACGACGCAATTTAAATGGCAAATTTTTGAGCGTCAAAGGAGCGAGAGAAAACAACCTGCAAAATATAGATGTTCAAATTCCTTTAGGTGTGTTTATCTGTATCACGGGTGCATCTGGATCGGGTAAGAGCACGCTGCTTAACGAAATTATCTATAAAAGACTCTATTCTATTTACCATGATAGCCGCACTCTTTTCGGTGACCATGATGAGTTAGAGGGACACGAACATATTAGCAATGTAATCAACATTGACCAATCTCCCATAGGACGTTCTCCACGTTCAAACCCAGCCACCTATATCGGTTTTTATGACAATATCCGTAAACTCTTTGCGAGTACACCTACAGCAGAATTACGGGGTTATACTGCCTCTCGCTTCAGTTTCAATGTTAAAGGTGGACGATGTGAGGAATGTCACGGTGAAGGTACAATCACTACACAGCTGCACTTTATGCCGGATGTTGAGGTAACATGTCCGACTTGTAAAGGTGCGCGCTACAATGACGACACACTTGAAGTCACCTATAATGACAAGAACATCTCCGAAATTCTTGAGATGTCAATTGAAGAGGGGGTTGACTTCTTTAATGACCAACGGTTGATATGTCACAAATTGGGTGTTCTTAACGAACTCGGTCTCGGTTATCTCAAAATCGGACACCCTGCCCCTATCCTTTCGGGTGGTGAGGCACAACGGGTTAAACTTGCTAATGAATTGAGTAAACTCAAACGTGGAAAACAGAATCTATACATTCTTGATGAACCGACGACGGGACTGCACCTTGCGGATATTCAGAAACTTCTGGATAGCATCGGTCGTTTGGTAGATTCTGGACATACGGTGATTGTGATTGAGCATCATCTGGATGTGATTAAGACCGCAGATTATGTGATTGACCTTGGACCTGAAGGTGGACATAAGGGTGGACAGCTTTTAGCACAGGGAACACCAGAGGAAATTGCGAAGGTGCGAAAGTCGTTTACAGGTAAGTTTTTGAAAGAACATCTTGCGTAGACAAATCACCATTTTATAGCAAATTAACCCAATTTGTAGGGCGAGGTCTCCGTGCCTCGTCCTTCTTCGTACGGGTGCGTAAAGTTTTTGTCACCGTAGGCGTCAATTCAAGTGAAAAACCTATAACCTATTGTAGTGCCAAATCAACGGTATGAATGCGCTTAGACGAATACGCGTTTGGTATTCGCCATGATTCCCCGGTTCTCTGTGCCCCGCCATGCCTTGTCCTGTAGCCAACGGGCGGGCACAGAGACCCGCCCCTACAATTCATGGTGAGAAGTTAGTGACAAAAACTTTACACACTCCTTCGTACACTTTTGCTTGAAAAAACAGATAACTTTTGTTACAATCTAAAAAACGACCAAACTTATATCAGAAACATTTTGAAATAATGAAAGTGCCTTAAATGTATCTGCACAATCTCTTTCCTACCATAATAATTAATGGAGATAATCATGGATACACTAAACGATTTCAGAATCAAACAAAATAAATATATACCTAAATTTCCAAGGGCAAATGGGAAACCGACCGTCTTCATTGAGGGATACCCGTTTGAAGACGATGAACCTATGGCAGCGACTCAATTTCACGGATTACAAATAAACACAATTTATGACCAAATTTCACGTTATTTTTCTGTTAATGATTACATTCATATCGGTGTTGACAATTTTATTTATTATAGCGAAGGAGACCTAACCAAAGTTGTCGCACCAGATATCTTCATCGTATTTGGTGTTCAAAAATATCCCCTTCGTCGCAGTTTCTATACATGGTCTGAAGGTGCTGTGCCCGTTGCAGTTTTTGAGTTCCTCTCTGACTCAACTGCACATCAGGATCGGGATGAAACAGTCTCTATCTATATGAATGATATTGGTGTTCAGGAATACTTTATTCATCAGCCGGAAATGAAAAAACCATCTGAATTTAGAGGTTGGCGACAGACTGCTTCTGGAGAAGTGATTGAGATTGAACCTGATGAACAAGGTGCATTATTCAGTGAAGCGTTAAATCTGTGGTTTCGGTGGGAAGATGATCAGACGACACACGTTAGGTCATTACGTCCATATCTACCTGATGACACTCCTATAACGACATCTCTGGAGGAACAACGCCTAAGAAAGCAAGAGAAACGACTCAGAGAGCAAGAAAAACATCTGCGAGAAACTGCAGAGGCAATGGCTGCAGAAGAATCCTCACGTCGTCGTGAAGCAGAAGCACGCGCAGTAGAAGCATCTCAACGTCATGCAGATGAAGTTCAACGCCGGCAAGAGTTAGAGGTCGAGTTGGAACGGCTGCGTGAAGAACTCTCTAATAGCCAAGATGGGACTCCTTGACATATCAAATTGTTGGAGGGTTTAAAACTCTGATGAGATAGGTTTAGTCGGACAAAATCAGGCTTATAAATCCCTCCAACCTGAGAAAATCTCCTTCACAGAACTCACTTATAGTGAAATGTAAAAATACGTGCACACTCCGCGGTAGGTTCGGTTTCCTAACCGAACCATAGGCGTCAATTTAAGGATAACCGCTTTTGTTGGAGGGGTTTGTAACCCCGATTTTTTGAGCCAAAACCTGTCAATCGTGGTTAGAAACCACTCCAACAATGGAAGAGCCACATCATCGTGGTTAGAAACCACTCCAACAATGGAAGAGCCACATCATCGTGGTTAGAAACCACTCCAACAATGGAAGAGCCACATCATCGTGGTTAGAAACCACTCCAACAATGGAAGAGCCACATCATCGTGGTTAGAAACCACTCCAACAATGGAAGAGGGGTTGGGTAATCGCTAAATTGACGCCTATGGTTCGGTTTCCTAACCGAACGGGGTCTGCCGAGAGAACCTTTATGAACGCCATTGGCACAATTCCAGTTCGGTTAGGAAACCGAACCTACCGTAGTGTGTAAATGACTATGGTTTTTACTATAAAGATACTTGGTTGTTTAATTGGATTGTTGACTTTCTACAAACTCAACCTATTTTGACACTTTTATCATTCCCCATGTGAGTGCCAACTTATTAGTGGGTTCGACAGCAAGTCCTGTCGCATCCAGATTATTTTTTACCTCATCTTGACTTAAACCACGGTTGTAGATACGTAGTTCGTCAATATGTCCGTTGTATTGAAGTCCATCGGATTTTCTTGCTCCCATCCAAAAGTTTTCGCCATTATGTTTTAGGTTGCCTTCAAACTTTTTCTTACTATCCAACTCACCATTGATATAGATAATAGCTTCAGAACTATCGTAAACACATGCGACGTGATGCCATTTATTTAATTCTGGTTGGGCCACGCTATGAAATGGCCAAGTCTCTACAGCACCGTTCCAAATATTAAAATCAACGCGTGATTGATCTGACCATGCAGTCACATAAGTATTACTACCGGACTTTGATATCCCAGCAATAATTGCCCACCCTGCCTTTTCAGGTTTTATCCACATCTCTAATGTAATCTGATCACCGATTTCTATCAAATCTATAGCTGAACCACAATCAACATGTCCCCCACTAAACTTGAGTCCTTCACCGATCTTTCCGTTAATTACCTCTACATTCCCGTCCATCGTTCCATTGTTAGTGCCAAAAATATCTCTAACCGTATTATCAACAACTGTATCCTGATTAAATGACCAGTAACTTATCAATCCATCTTTAATCGCTTGCTGTGCTTGTGCAATATTTGTAGCCGTTAATGCAGTTACCATAACGGCAGAAACAAACATAAGTCTCAGAATTCTAATAATCATCTTGTCCTCCATAGTGGAATAGTAAGTGTATTCCTGCAAGAATTGTTTGCTTGTTTGCCAGATTAGCGATCTATTTATGAAAAACTGAGGATTAATCTACGTTTTGAGAGATTGAATAAATTGGTTGCTTTTTCTACAGTATGTAGGAGGGACATTATTATGTTCTCAAAACAGACTAAATTTGTCAAGTTATATTTCTTTTGTGATGTGTGTAATGTATTGTAATCTCATTACATTATTCATTGTAGGGTGGGGTTTCTGTCCTCGCTAATCATATTTAGGCGTTCCTGTCGTTTTTCCCAATCTGGTAGATATGTAGACATATACCCCTTAAACAACTTACCGTGATTCGGTACGAGCAGATGTACCAATTCATGCACAATTACAAATTCTGTCAACATCTCTGGTAGATTTAAGAGTTCTGTGTTGAGCGTCAATCTGCCGTTGGTTGAAATAGATGCCCATTTTTTTCGCATTGAACGCAGATGCACCTCTCGTACTGTGACACCGATACGTTCTGCCCACTGCTCTACTGCCCCTTTCAAATCTGTTGGGTTATCCAATACCTTTTCGATTTTCATACCCGTTTCAACTTCAGCAACTTGTTTGTTGTTTCAATGAGATTATTTGTTCCAATTGTTGGACTCAATGTCTTATACAACATACTACGTAACGCTTTCGCTTGGTGTTCGTCCCACTGATGGTCTGTATATCTTTCAAAGATTTGATTGACAGACTGTGCTTGTTCAGGCGTAATATCGTCTCTAACATTTCTTAGTACAATAAATATAGCATAGGCGTTATCGTCTAATTCAGTATCGTTTTGTTCTCTTTCAGCGCGTGATATCTCTATAGCAAACTTCATGAACTCAGTTAATGCATCTTTAGTTCCTAACTGACGATTGTCCAAATTTTCTATAACTGCTTCTGTGCGTTCACCAATTGGGATCAGGAAAGGTTTTGATTCACTTTCATTTGCTACTGTTCTCCGTAGGACTTTCCGCAAATTCAACACTTTAACGGTATCAGATACGTCACTCTGACTTAATTCCATCAAGCTTATTTCGTTCAATTCATAGACATCATCGGGAACATCTAACAAATTGCCTTCCGTTTGTGTCTGTAAAAGTTCCTGCGTTTTAGCTACCAACTCTTTATCAACAGAAACATTATCTGAATATTTATTGTGAATCAATCTATATAGGGATGCTAAGGCTTTGTAGTCCTCTAAAAATGGGAGTAAGAAGGGGGCAGGGGATATGATGTTGTAGAGATTCTGTAACTGTTTGAAGAACGTGAAAAATGTCTCTCGGTCATCCTTATCTGCAAAATATTCAATAGCACGTTCTATTGCTTTATCGTCGGTTCCTTCGGTAAGGTGTAGATACTTCTGCGCGTCTCCTTGCATCATTTCCTTAAATCTGTCTTTAATTTCATCAATGTTTTGAAGGACGTTTTCCACTTCGTCCGAATCAAAAGCGAGTGCCTTTTCTAATTTCTCAAAAATACCAACAAAATCTAGGACAAACCCCGCGGGTTTTACTAATCCATCATCATCTTCATAAGGTCTGTTAACACGTGCAATTGCCTGTAATAACATATGGTCACGCATCGGTTTGTCAAGATACATGCAGTAAAGGATTGGTGCATCGTATCCCGTCAACAATTTTTGGGTTACAATCAAGATTTTAGGTTGTGAATTTTTGTCAATGAAATTTTTACGTATCTCCTTTTCCTGCTCATCCGAAAGGTGATAGTTTTTCATCAATTCGTAATCGCTATTGTTTTTAGAATACACGACCTCCGAATATTTGGCAGGCAGGTATTTATCTAATTCCTGTTTGTATAGTGCACACGCCTCGCGGTCAACACCGACCAGAAACGCCTTGAAACCCATAGGTTCAATTCTTTCCTTGAAGTCTTCTGCGACAAATTTAGCAATTGTCTCTACTCTGTTAGGTGCTTTCATTATCACTTTTAGATTTACTGCGTCGTCAAGGATTGCGTTGAGTTCATCTGGATCACTTATCCCTTCCGCTGCTGCAAGGCTTAGAAATTCACTGTCCAATGTCTCTGGATCAATTCGTAAATTTGATGGAGCAAGAGCATAATTCAAACTTAGTGTTGTGCCGTCTTCAATAGATTCAGCAATTCCATATTTATCAAGGTATCCCTTCTCGTCGTCCTTACCGAATACCTTAAAAGTTCCTTCGCCTTTTGATAGAGTATCAATCGGTGTGCCTGTAAATCCGATGTAGGTTGCATTTGGTATAGCAGCCATCAGGTAATTCCCAAAGTCCCCACCTGTGGTTCTATGTGCCTCGTCTATTAACACAACTGTATTCTCGTGAGTGTTAAGATTGGCAGGTCTCTTATCAAACTTGTGAATCGTGGATACAATCAAACCACGATAACCTGATGATAAAATACTTTCAAGATTATTTCTGTTCTGTGCTACCTCAAGTGTAGTTATTCCGTAAGCGTTTATGTTTTTAAATAGCTGACTTTCTAATTCATTGCGGTCAACCACCATCAACACAGTAGGTTTTTCAGTTTGCTCTCCACCTCGTAAGAGTCTTGATGCAATTGAAATCATGGTGAGGGTTTTACCACTGCCTTGTGTATGCCAGATAAGTCCGTGCTGTTTAGCAGTATCATTAACTCGATCAATCACTTTTTCTACTGCGCGTGTCTGATGTTGACGTAAGACAACTTTAGACAGTTTCTCGTCTCTGCTCTGAAAAATTACAAATCGATGCAATACTTGAAGTATACGTTCACGGTCAAAAAAAGTTTTCACTTTCTGCTCATAGTTTGCAGATTCGTCGGATTTCCAATTGAAGATATTTTTTCGGTTAGTGTTCCATGTCACACTATAGAGAAGATTCAGCATGTCGGTGACAGCGAAGAGTTGTGCAGTGGTAAACATTTCAGGCGTTTCGTTGTGGTATCGGAAAATTTGATCTACTCCATCTTCTAACCCGTCCCGTTTGTCAGCAGGTTTCGTCTCAACAACTGTAACAGGAATCCCATTAATGAGGAGGACAACATCCGCACGGTTAGTGTGGACAATTCCTTTCTGTTCCCATTCATCGGTAACATGAAACAGGTTATTGTCAGGATGCTCAAAATCAATGAGGGTAACGTTACGTTGGCGGTTTTCACTGTGAACGAAAGTTGATTCTTTGCCGTGCATCCATGAGATCGCGTCCTGATTTCCCTCAAGTGTTGCTTTAAGTAAATCAAGGCGGCGTATAACGTCATCACAGTTAGAATCGTCTATAACTCCCTTGTTAAGTTTTTTGAGTTGGGCATTCAGTACATCTGTAAAATAAAGTCCGAAGATATTACCACCACGTAGTTGCATGGCTTCTGCTCTGGACACGCGCGTCCATCCGATTTCGTTAGCATATTTGAGTAGTGGTTCTTGGACTGCGGATCGTTCAGGCATGATCGTTTCCAAATGTCAATTAGAGTGATATAGTGTTGATACTTTTAGGTAATTGGTAATTTTTTCTGTACACGGATCCTGTCTATGACTAGGTTTTCTCGATCAAAAAATTACCAATTTTACCAATTAGTAATTTAACGTAAATTGAGTAAATATCGGATATTTATAGTGAACATTGAAATACTACTACTTCTAATAGATAAGGTATCATTGTGCATTTGTAGGTTTATCTTCAGTTGCTGAATGTCCGAGGCGCAATGAATTGCGCGACTACGAACAACTATTTCTTTATCGGTATATTCTTTATTAGAAATGGTATTACAACTATTCTTAGAAAAACAAGGACATTCTTACTGAGATCACGGTAACTCATTCCTGTCTCCATTTCTCTGTTTCTCAATATAAGAGGGTACTAAAATTTTGAAAAACCCAAACATGCCGTAAAGCCGATGCCTACGCAATTCAGTCAAAATTACAGATGCTCATTTTTTTAGTACCCTCCCCTAATTTGCAAACTACAATTTATTGTCAAATTATACCATTTCTAAAAATGATTTTCTCTTTTCATTTAAATGTCCAAGGCGCAATGAATTGCGCTACTACGAACAGTTATTTCTTTACTGGTATATTCTTTATTAGAAATGGTATAAGGTATCATTGTGCATTTGTAGATTTATCTTCAGTTGCTGAATGTCCGAGGCGCAATGAATTGCGCGACTACGAACGCCGCAATTCTTAAGATAATTTTCACTTCATTTAATAATTCGCTATAAACACAATGACTGGACACATCATGCTCATTTGATGGCATTCGCCGGAATACAATTATCCTATAATTTTAATCTGTGTTGTTGGTTTTGGAAGTATCGGGTAATGCTTTTGGTGCCTCCGATGTATTGGGTAATGCTCCTTGTGCTTGGCTATCTGCAGCTTCTAATTCTGCAACGATCAACTGGCTATCAAGTGCGGGTAGAATATCAAACGTAGCTTCAGTTTCGGGTTGATGTGCCTCAGCTATGGATTGATACAACGAAACCGCAGTTGCAATATCTTTTGTGATAGATGCGTATTCTTTGATCGTTAGTCCTTCGTGGAAATTGAAACCTGTTTTTTCAAGAGCGAAGTTCAAATTATCTATATGCCTATCAAATGCATTGAGTAAATTACTCCCCATAGAACGCACATAAGATAGACGTCCCTCACGATACAGAGCACCGTACTTTTTGGTGCAAAACTTTTTATCATTTGGATTGCACGTGCGTATGGTTTCACGTAGAATAGATTTGGCATTCTCATCGTTCAAGTCTTCAGAAAACTCATATATCTCTTTATAATATTCGATTAAACTGTCAAGTACATCGCCTATTTTAATTCCATTGCCGATAGCATACGCCACATATTCTCTCATACGCGTGGGTATTTTCTTTAGTTGTTCGGCGGTGAGTTCCTCTTTGTTTGTCTCCGTTGTCTTCTCCGACATTTTTGTTCTCCTTAATATTGGTAAACTATTGAATTAATTCTACACATTGCTTAGGTGAGGTTAGGAAACCTCACCATGGGCGTCAATTTAGTGAGTAAAGTTTGTGCATTTGATATACCTGTTGCCCCTGGGGCTTTCGTCCGTGTTGATATTACGTGCTATACACCTCATGCAGCATGCCACACGCGCATGCTGCCTCTCCGAGGCTTTTATATATCACATATCAGCACCAGCGGTGCGAAAGGTGTGTATGATAATAAGAGACTTCCAAAATCCTTCACAGGTAAATATATCCTTATATTGACGCTTATTGTGAGGTTAGGAAACCTCACCTACCGTTGATAGAAAGTGTAGATATAATTCTATGCTTCACCATAGTTGCGTTTAATAATGCACAAACTAAAAGTTTATGCTACATAGAGGACTGAGGCATATATTGGATAGGTGTTATGTCCTATTCACATTCCGCTCATACGATTAAGGAATTTGTAACACATCATCCGTTGGCTATGTAATATTTAGTTTAACACACATATTTTGGGTTGTCAAGGAAAAATTGATAATAATGTTAGGATTCCACTTTGTTCTAATCAACCTACCACCAATAATATTGTTTTGTGATAATTATTATAATACATAATATTATATTTGTCAAGAAAAATATGGCAATCGTGAATATCGTAAGAGAATCAGTAAATGTGATACCTTTTATTCAACTATTTCAAACTTTCCATTTGGTGATTTCCTTGTCAAGATACGATTCCCGCCAAAGCCTAATGTTCCTCCTGTAGCATAGCAATATTCAAAAGTAATATATCTTCAATACCATCTCCATTGAAATCAGATCGAACTACTTCTATCAACCGCAAGCAATTTTCTTGTATATGCACACCTTTTTCCGTGAGCAAGCCAAATAGCTTCTCGTTGTGCAGCAGTGAATTTCTTTTGTGACATAATTTACTTAGATCATCGGCACAGCAGACCGTTGTCCTGTCATCAGTTCTTCCAGCATGGCGTGGAATAGCTCGTCTATAAGCTCAATTTCTCGTTCAAGGGCTGCTGTTTTATCATCTATTGCTCGGAAAATGTTGGCGATGGTGTGTTGTTCAGGAAGAGGAGGAAGTGGTATTCTGAGTTGATGGAGAATGCTTTGTGTGATCAATGGTTGTCCACCTCTCCTTTGAAGTCGATTTAAATCACAGTGGTTTAATTGTTCTGCAAGAAAATCAAGAGAAACTTCATTGCTAAACCATTTCTCTGGATATAAAGCATTATCAGTAATCCAATTTGGGGACTCCGCTATATGGACACAACCGCAATATGCTCCAACACGTCCAATTACAAAAAGTCTCTGATCGCTGAACTTTTTGCTTGTATACCCTAAAATACCATTTCCTCCATATACTGGGATAGGTCGCTCAGTATCGGGTTTACTTGTCATATCTTTTGGACGAGACTCCCCACTTTTTAACTTTACTAAATCACCCAACTCTGTCATTTGCCAGCTATCAGGAATCTCGCCTATCTCTGTCTGTTTGCGGGGTTCGTCCTTCGTGCCGTGAGAAAAGAGAAAATCCATCAATGCTGCTTTGCGTTCGCGTTCTAATTCAATTTCGCGTTGTCGGGTGAACTTTGCTTCTTGGATTGTTTGGAGGATGTGGGCGATGGCGCGTTGTTCGGGTAGTGGGGGAAGTGGGATAATTGTACTTTTTACTTTAGTTGCCGTAATTGCTGGTAGAGGTCCAGGATTAGAAAGATCTCCTAAATCAATAAATTCAAAGAAATATAACAAATAATATGGAATACATTCATTATAGTTACGAATTATAACTCCCATAACATTGTTATCCACTAATCCTTCAATTGATAGAATCCGTTTTTTATTAGTATGAACCGCTGCACCTACCTTTGGAAAAATGACTGTATCTTTGGGAAATAATTTTCCCTTGAGCATTGTAACCGTTTCTTCTTCTACCCAATTATTTGACGCGTGCATTAACGTTTCATTACCTGTTAGATTCATATCTGACACTTTGTAAAACGGATATTTGCCTCCAATGTTTCCTTGATACTTAATAGGAAATGCTGATCCGGCACGTATCTCGGCAATCGATTCTAATTCAACATTCTTCCAATCTCTTACATTATACATTCTATTTACTTTCCTTCTTCCTACTTTGATATACCTTAACATCAGAGAATAATTTGTAAGGTCCATCAGCATTTGGTGTTAAAACACGTTTATCACCGGAGATAATCCAAATTAGCTCCTCATCTCTTTCTTTTAAATATCGATCTAATAGATCTTTTCGAAGGTATGTAAATCGTTGGGCATTACCCCAATTTTGTCTAAATTTAATAGAAAATGATGCGCGTTTACCACTATCTTTTTCAAAAAGATCATAACTTTGAGGTACACCACATAAGCCAAGACATTCAGCTATCTGACGTGATGGTGTAGCAACATTTTGTCCTGGAATGATAGTACTATGATAATCTTCCCAATTGTTTACTCTTACAGGAGACAATATTTGAGGTATTACGGTATCATAGGTTTCATCAAAATCCCTACTTATAGACAGTTCTATCCAACTATTTAGTGAGTATGTATCACACCAAGGTATTTCACCTGAAAAAGTATAATAGTCTTCTGGAGGAGAAATACGCCAACCATCTATATTCTCATGATCTTTTATAAATTCAACGATACCATCAACTTCATCAGTTTTTACAATAACACCTTGGAATAAAGCATACATATCTCTTGTTTTTTCAATGTTTTCCTGCCTAAAAGTGCCTTGTAAAAGTATCCAAGGTCCTACTTCTTTGCAAATCTGATTTACAGATGAATAATCTCTCAAGTCTGTTAGTGGTATTCCTTTTACCCATTCATCTGGATCCACAATTTCAGTTCTTAAATAATCTTGTGTCACCAATTCATATCTTCTTACTTCAGAAGGAAAACTAGGATCAATATCTGTCTCACCAATTCGATCGTGAGACAGATATTCAGGTAAAAGATCTTGATCTTGTAAATAACCAACATATTCAAAATAGGCAATCCATGAATATTTTTTTCCATATCTATCTGTCTTACCTCCGTTTGCAGATCTCCCAAAGTGCTGATTTTCTGATCCTATTCTTCCATCAATAATTTCAAAAGATTCCTGTGAGTATCCTATTTCATGTATTCTCCATGAAACATTTCTCAGGACACGTTTATACTCAGGATGTTCAAAATTATAGTTCCCTCTACCTTTCACCAAAGATCCAATGGTATAGTTACGGAAATCCATTCTTAATGGACCTCGGTGCATGTTTTCACTAACTTCAATTTCATCCCATTCACGAATACCACCGTCTGTAAAGGGTGGGGTGATACGTTCTCGTTCATCATCTGTCAGTAAATCCGGATGGTGAATCAAAGCAATGTCAATTGTTTGCTTTGCATAATCGCGTGCTAATATGTGTGTTGTGGAATGCGGTGCGTTAGGTTTGAATATGCTTTCGTATAATTGTTTTGCATATTTAGGTAACATTTCATCTACAAAACTTGTATCATCAAAATCATTTTGACGTGCCATTGCAATGCCGTAAGTTGCTGCTAACATCCGTTCTGAAACATAAGGATCGTTAATAGTGAAAGATTTAAGGACTAAATCAAAAAACTCATTGGGAAAACGTCTACCATACCAGTAAAGCGCGCGTGTTGCTATATCACGTAACGGTCTGACTGTTGAAGTAAGAATCCACATAATGTGTTCTGCCAACAGATGTAATCGTTTGGCACTGAGTTCTGATATTTCTTTCTCGTTCTTACATGTTTCCTCAAAGCGTTTCACGAACTCCTCAAATCTCTCACGGTTATTTCGGACATGCTCTGTCCAACTTAGATCTCGTTCTGACATAGATAATGCTGAGAGTTGCTTTGACCAGAATGAAGCGTTGAATGGATGGTTGGGATGTTCAACTGTAGATTCTGATAATTCAAGAAGTGTCTGGCGGCTATCAGGTCGCTCATTAAAAATGTGACCGATCCTGTTGGTACAATCTGTGGTTATATATTGAGGTGAAATTTCAAACAGAGCACGGATAGAATAGTAGCGTGCGATTATATTTTCAGAAAGATTGTGCAGGTACTCACCTGTCTTTGAAGGGATTAGTGCTGCAAGACATCTGCTAATGTCCTCGTGCATTGGATGTAAGGTTTGGTAGTCTTCACTGAATAATGTTCCTGCTTCCTCCTCACTATTTATGAATCCTTGCACATTGTCATCAGCTTGTTTAAGCAAATATTGGGCAATCAAATAACCCCCTAGCAGGTCGTAGGTAAAGTAGACTGATTCACCAAATTGACCCCAATCTCTGTATACGAGCAAATCTTCGTTGAGTATAGCTTGGGATTTTGATGAATCCCAAGCCAATTCATCAATAGGTTTACCGTCAACGATGTTTCCTAATTTCTCAAAAGGAATATGGCGACAGCGATTTGTCCACAAGTACTCAGCGATCTTGTTCAATTCAGTCTGTACTATAGAGGCACTTTCATGACGGTTAAGATCGTCGCATATTGTTTTATTACATACTACTAAGTACTCATCAAATATTTCAAATAATGCTTGTTCACCAATATAATCAGATTCTTCAGTATTCCCACTTCGTTTTTTAGTTTCAAAATATATCTTAAGGTAGATAGGATGTTTAAACTGTGCCAACGGTGTTAATGTAAGATTAAGTTCAATATCGTACACTTTAGAATATTTTACAATCGCTTTTAGTGTTACTTCGTCGTTGTCAAATCCTTCAACATCCACACTATAAGGAGGGTATTCATCATCCCAAATGACTTTTTTATAACTGGTCCGACAAGTTGTAATTAATACAACATTCTTGGTTTGTTCAATTTCATAAACAAACCCTTTCAAATAGTTTTCCCATACTCTCGATAATTTTCCGTTATGGGTGGCTTCATTCAAACCATCAATAAATAATGGAATACGTGTATTGTGTGCTTCAGCAGCAGCCGAAAGTGCCTGCAAAAAGTCATTAAACTTGTAGGAAGATGGAATGTCAAATCTTTCACACAATTTCGCTTCAATTGATTGGTCGGTGGTAAAGAGATTTCCGCGAATAAATAGTGCGGGTAATCCGTTTTTCAACCTACCATCACAGATATTACATGCAATATGTGTTTTGCCAACTCCAGCATTACCAAAGATTTTTAATTCTGAATGATTTAAAAGTTTACACTTATATAACTCATAATTCAAAAAATCATCCAATAAGTTGGCAATTATAGATTCCGGACGATGAACAAGCCATCTTGTATCATCTAAAATTCGTGCTTTGTATTTACTTTCACCAGTATATTCAATCTCTGAAATGCCAGATTCATCTATGGCTGTTCTATAGGTAGAAAGCGCATCTTCAAGTTTTTTGAATACACAATCCCAATTTATAGTTTGTGCTTCATAAAGCATGTTTCCCTTTAAAAATTCCTTGACTTGTTTGAACTGATCAATTGTCTTAATTACCATATCTTGAAGGGGTTTAGCTGCATTGGCTACTTTCTCCTTTTTTGCCGCATCCCAAACAATATCCTTTTGAATAGGCTTGTTGAGATTATCAACTGCATCATTTAAATCCTCCAATTCTTCCTTGAGTTTTTCAATTGATGTAGTGATATGTTCTGCAAACGCATGGTCACCCAGAATTGCATGGATATCTATCTCTACATCAATTTCGGTATGTAAGGATGAATCATATTGTTTTTTCAACTCAGCTTTTTCTTTCTCAAACTGTGTTTTAAACCATTCAAGATCAAGTTCAAGCTCGCCAAAGAAATAGTGATATTTTCCACTAAAACGTGGTTCACTCAACCAATTGTTGAAGTCACTATCTCCCCAATGTTCAAGATCAACATCCATATTTGGCGGAATCGACTGACGGAGCGTATTATCAAACCAATCCTGTTCGGTCGGCGTAAAATTAGTGGGCGTACACAAAATCCATTTTTTCAGGTGTGGATGCACTTCACAGGCTTTTTTTAGTGATTTTTTAATTGATTGCTTACGACTATTGTTCAAGCGTTTATCAGGAAAGTAAAACTTGGCTTGCCAGCCCCATTCGTCTCCGTTTTCCAAGGTCAGATAGAATTCTACTCCGTCACCACCGCCACTATCGTCTATGGAAGTAAAACGTCCTTCATCTCCATGTAGTCCTTTTGCGATTTGATAACATAATTCCTCAAAACTTCGGTATTTATTGTTTTCATAGGGTTTGAGTTCTGACCAATCAATCATTGTCTTAATCTTCCTTGTTCAATCCAAGTTGTCTGAGCATTTCTTCCAATGCGTTATCCGCTTTTTCGCGAGCAATACGCGCCTCCGTTAAGTCTGCCAAAATTTCATTCGTTGGACGGTGTTCAACTTTATCACCGACATCCACAAACTGGGATGGACTCAAGTTGTAATCGGTTTTCTGTGAGTTCTCACTGTTTCAACTTTTCGCGAATGACGCAGATTGAGCGGAGTCAGGTAGCATCATTAACTTGAACACGTTGTAAAAGTGGGATGTAAATAATTTGGTCCATATATTCGTCTTCGTCAGATGCACCAGCGATGCGAATCAACTCTTTAATGATCAATCCCATTGATACTTTGCGGCTAATCGTGAAAATGCCCGGAACATGGTGTCCTGCTGATAGATGGTCAGCGAGGTGTTGCGGCATACTTTCCCGATTGTTTGTTATCAAACTAAATTCGTTCTGTTCACACCACACTAAGATTTCTGGGTCTAGCGTACTTTTCGGAGGAGCACCTTCATCACCAACCGCTAAGACCGTTAGTGATGGTTCATGGTAAAGCAATTGCGTACGGTATTGTGGAGAAATATTTTCGTCTATCAGATACCGACGCATCTTTATTCCTGTTCATTTTTGGATAGAGATTGTGTTGTACTTGCTGAACCGTTTTTCAGATTGGTGGAATCTGAAATATCAGAATTTGCATCCTTTTCTGCAATAAGTTCCCGCAAGCGAAGAACACCGGGTGGCGGATCCTTCTCGTATTCCTCCCGTGCTGTTCGGCAGTAATCCAGATAATCCTCCAAATATGCCCCGACTTTTTCTTGGTTTTGAAGATAATATAGGATCGTTGCGTAAATCTGTTCCAGTGTTGGTGTATAGTAGTAATCGTCGATTACTTCTGGCGGTCTACTATTATATATATATTCGTATAGGATTGTTTCAATACCTACTCGTGTTCCTTTAAGACGAATATCATTTTCTGCCAAAACAGTAAAGTTATCTTCAAGAGGATAGATTTGTATGAATTCATTGATTCGTCTGAGAAGACTGTTTTCGACAGGTAAATAAGGTGTATGCTTATTTTGAATTAGATTTTCAAGTCGGCTCAATACTGTGTGAACATTCCGTCCATAAGTAAGTCCAGTTAATAAACCCAACGTCAAGAATTCTTTTTGTCTGAAAGAAATTGATTCATCCCAAAGTGTAAAGAGAAAATCAACTGCAACATCTAATGCTGTTTGTAAGTTCATGCGTTCTTGACTTAAGGCAAGCACAAAACTGTTGTAAGGTTCTGAGATTTTCCAATTTGAACGTTTAGCCACTTCCATTAACAGATCTGCATCAAATTGCGTGTGATAGTAGTTTGAACAAACAAGTTTTATCGTCATCTCATCGTAGTCAGTTTTATCAAGGAGATTCTGATTAACACAATGATCCAATAAAACTTGTGTCCACACACCGTCAATTTGAAAGTTTGTCCCCGCGTCGCTATTGAGGCTTGTTTTCGCATAATGTCTGAGTCGTCCATCATCCGAGAAAAGTAGGTGTTCTGGTTGACTTGCCAGAAAAACGGTATCAAGGAAATGCGGTTGTAGCATGTCATTGAGTTCTCTCCTACGTAATTGGTTCATCTCTAACCCAGCAGTGGTTTGACCAACTTCACAGTTTTCTCTAATCCAATTAATAAGGTTTTTTAGATATGCTATTCCACGCTTCGTTTCCTCAGGGTTGATAATTTGTTTTATATACCGATTTCCTCTTTTACCAATTATCATTCCCTCGCGTTTTGACCACATTCCCTCTCTTTCGTTGACAACACTCTGTATTTCATCGATAGTCGATTGAGCGATGCATAGTTTTCCATAAGTATTGACGATGCTATCCGCAGCGTCCAGACAGTGTAGAGTCATAAGAGATATAATATCTACAACAAGCTTAGGTTTTGATTGATTAAGTAGGTTAAGGACTCTTTTTCTTTCGTCAAAGTCTCCGATACTACACCTAATCCCTAATGCACGGTTACCCATGAGAGTACCCCAGGTATCTAAACTATTACTACCGACGAATCTTGTAAAAGTACCGATTGTAAGGTTCTGTTCTTTATATAGTTCTTCAATTTTATTAATTTTATCTTGACTCTGATCGATCATTTCAAACATTTGTTGAAATCTTTTTTTATCGTCGATTTCATCTGAATCATCTATTTTTATATTATCCATGCCCTGGTCTAGAGGAAATAGATGTTCGTATTTTCGAAAACTTTCTTGATAGACATAAGAGAATTTACTTTTGATATCAACGATCTTTCCAGTTTTTGGACCGGACATTTTCATCCCTAAACTCACCTCGTCATTTATATTTTTTCCGGTTAATTGTTGAGCGAAAGGGTCATTCACATCACGTTCGTCGCGTTTGATATCTGCGTCGACACGTTCTTCAATGATATACCAATAGTCTTCGTCAGAAATGTTGATTTTGACCGCTGTATCTTTTTCAACTTGAGTAGGTTTTAGCACCTCAGCAATCTCCTTTTCAACTGAAAGGAAAATCTTGATATACAGAAGGTGAGCATCGGGATTTTCAAAATGCGTTCTACGCACTTCGTACATGATCTTCAGTGCTTTTTCCGGTTGTAATCTTATTTGATGTAATAGGGCTAATTCAAAGCATCCTTCTAAAGAAATATCTTTTAAATATGAAAAGTCTTTGATTTCAGAAAAACTATCTAACACACTATCAACTTCAGTCTCTTTAGATGATCGAATAAGAATCATTCCAAGGCGGATTTGCATATCGTAATCAGTTGGATATTTCTTCAAATATTCCTTACAAACCGTTCCAGCTTGGTTCATATCACCTATTTCTTCATAAATCACGACCTCCATCACGGATATATTTTCAAGGGGGCCATATTTCTCACGAAGTTTCTGACATATCTCAAGTGCTTTCGTAATTTCACCTGAATTATAGTAACATTGTACTAACCACTGTGTCAATTGTGAGTTCTGACTTGTGTCAGCAAGTTTTTCGTAAAGCGTTGCAGCCTCTTTAAACTGTTTATTAATAAAGAGTTCTGCAGCTAATTCCACTATTTCTAAAAAATCCGTGCTATCTAATGTAAAATTGTATGCTTCTTTAAATATAGAATTAGTCTTATCACTATTTCCCGTTTTACTGGATATTAAAGCCTTATTGATAAGATTAAATATGTTTGTTGGAGACGATTCCAGCATTGGTTTTAGGATAGATTGTGCTTCTTCAATACGTTCATCTGCGATATATGCGCGAACAAGACGACGATTCACCTCATCTTGTAATTCAGTAGATGGATTTGTCTTTAAGAGATCATTAAGTTTTGTTATTGCTTCATCGTAACGTTTATCAGCGAATAGAATATTGGCAATTGTAATCTGAGCTTCATAGTTTTCCGGTTCTGATTGAATTCTCTCCAAAAAGTTAATAGCACTGTCTTGATCTCCTTGCTCCAATGCAAATATCCCTCTATTTTTTAACAGCATCGGGTGTGTGGGTTCAATTTCTAAGGCTGTATCAAGGTCTTTTATTGATGCTTCCGACTCTCTCAATAATCGGAATGCTGTACTCCTGTTAATTATCCAATCTGTGCGAGCAGAACGTAATTCAGTATCGGCAACAGAATCCCATGCTTCAGATAGAAGGTCAACGGCTCGATGTAATTGTTCCTTTTGTAAATCGTCAATCTGCTTGGTATACATATCAAAACGATCCACTAATACTTGTTCAATCAAGATAGTAGCCAAAGAGACTTTGAAACCAAGGTCTGTTTCTTCTTGTTCTACCATGATTTCACGCCATTTTCTTGCTTCTTCAAGATCACCATTCTCTTTAGCTATGTCACTAAATGCATGTGCGATTTTCGGTGTCTTTCGCAAATATTCAGGTACTCGTTCGATAACCTGTTCAAGTGGTTCTTTCTTTGAATATATGTGGCTAAGTACCACATGAGCATTAATATTGTCGTCATTTATTTTAAACGTTTGTTTTGCGTAATCGGCAGCTTTTTCCGTTTCTCCTCGTAAGAAGTGAGCCAAAGCACGGTTAGAAAGTGCAATTTCGTCTTCCGGTTTATGTCGGAATGCCTCAATCATTAATTTTGCAGCTTCTTCTTCATTATTTAGGCTAAAATGGACAGCTGCTATATTCGTAAGAATACTAAACTTTAGATCATCCGAAGCGTCTTTCCATGTTCGTTTCTTCAAATCTTCTAGTAATTCAAGAGAAGTCTTAGGTCTGTGGCTCTTGAGTAATTTTCGGGCATTGTCTATTTGTTCCTGGTGTTCTTTTGCAACTGCTGCCTTTATTGAAGGGGAGGTATTTACATCAAGTAGAGATCTAATTTCACGAACTACATCTAAGGTCTCACCTGTCGTATGCTTAATCTCCTTATTATCATCCTTAATTTTTTCGGTATCATCTTTAATAGCTTGGATATCCGCAGAAAGACGTTGTGTCACTTCATTTCGCACACAGTCAATTTTACTTGACAACTCAGTTAACATCGTGTTGGCATCATCTTGATTCTTTATGTTGTTTCGGATATATTCAAAGACAACCTGATTGAATGCACCCTGATTTAATGGAAGTTGTGTATAAAAATCAATAATCACCCTTTCAATAATAGGACGAATTCTTCGTTCAAAATCCATATCGGGCAATTGATGGTTGGGGACGATAATACAGTTGCGAAAAAGCGTTGTGATTTTTGCTATTTTTTCACTTTCCTTTAGTTGTGTGAATTGGACTTCATCAACATCTTTAAGTGAAGCAATAACGTTGTCAAATGTATCTAAATCCACTCCAACTGTTTTTGGGTCAGTTTGATCGGCGAATTCAGACGCATTTTGCTTAACTACTCTTTCAAAAGACTGTTTGAAAAGTTCTTCTGCAGTAGTTTTGTAGTATTTTTTAATGGCGGGACCAATACCACCAGCAATAGAAAATCCAGTACCTACAATGTTATATACTGTGAAGACTAAACCGAGTATATCCATGGATTTTCTTCTCCTATCAGGTGTTCAATGTGAGTTAATATTCAACCAATAATATCTTGATAAATTGTTATTTCCATTATAACATGCATAAACTGTTAAGTCAAGATTTAGAAAGTCGCACACTGGGTTATACAATTTCTAATGGATAGGTATCATTGTGCATTTGTAGGTTTATCTTCAATCGCTGAATGTAAGAGGCGCAATGAATTGCGCGACTACGAACAAGGTCTTCTTAATGTTAGATGAACTATTAGAAATTGTATTGTTTAACGGTTTTGACAATTGTGCTTACTATGCATTGCTTTATATTGGTATGTGAACAAAAGTATCAGAATTACCTAAAACTAAATATCCCTGGTCAGGGTTTTCAATGCTTGTCATTTAATCCAAGCTGCGACAATACATCTTCCAATGCGTTATCCGCTTTTTCGCGAGCAATACGCGCCTCTGTTAAGTCTGCCAAAATTTCATTCACTGGACGGTGTTCAACTTTGTCACCAACATCAACGAACTGAGATGGACTCAAGTTGTAATCGGTTTTCTGTGCATTCTCCAATGTTATGACTTTGCTTAACTTTTCACGCGATTCCCATGATTTATAGACTTCAGTTGCGGCTTTGATTCCATCATCAGTCAGGACGTTTTTCGGCTTTCCCTTTTCAAAATGCTGGGATAGGTTGATAAGTAGGATCTGATCTCTAAGTTCTTCCGGTTTGTTGCGGTTTAGCAGCAATATAATGCCCGGTGCGTTTGTGTTATAAAATAGATTTTCGGGTAGCAGGACAATGCCTTCAATGAAGTCTTTTTCAACAAACTTTTTGCGGATATCACGTTCACGGTTGGTCTGCTTTGCGCCTGAACCGCGGGAGACTGCACCGGTATCAAGGACAATCGCTGCACGTCCGTTATCTTTCAGAGAAGCAAGCATGTGCTGTACCCATGCCCAATCTGCAGAGGAACTTGGTGGGTTTCCGTGAGAAAATCGGTTCCAACTATCGTTATCATAGAAATCTTCGTCGTATTCCTTCTGATTCCACATCGGATTTGCTACCACATAGTCAAAACGTTGGAGTTTTGAGTTATCGGAAACGAAACGAGGGTTACGGAAGGTGTCGCCTATCCGAATATCCGCGCCGATAAAATCGTGTAGAAAAGCATTCATCTTTGCCATCGCGTAGGTGGTAGGTGTTAATTCTTGTCCAAAGATTCTTGGTGCTTGGCTCTTTTCGTCTGAGTGCGTTTCATCAAATTGTAACCGACCTTTGATAAGTAGGCCTCCTGAACCGCAGGCGGGATCGTAGATAGTGGAATAGGGTTCGGGGTTAAGCAGTTTTGCCATTAACCATCCGACCTCTTTTGGCGTGTAGAACTCACCTGCGCTCTGTCCTTGTCCTTCTGCGAATTTCCGTAATAGATACTCATAAGCACGTCCAAGAATATCCGGTTCTGCATCTTCAAGTCCCAGTCGATGTTCACTTATAACTTCAATCAGTTTTTCAAGACGTTGGTCATCAATAAGTCGTTGTCCGCTTTGTGTTTCGCTGAAATCTTCTACATTAATCACGCCTTCTAAGCGCGGGTTTATCTTTGCCACCTCTCGCATTGCATCAGTTACAACCTGCCCTAACCGACCATCTGCGGGCTGGTTTCGGAGTGCTTCCCAACTATACTCTTGTGGAATATAGAATCGGACAATGGGGTTGCGCTCAGATTTAAGTGCGTCCTTATGGTCTGCTTCAATTATCTCTCGTGCTAATTCTTCATCACCGTACTCGGTTTTCTGTTTTTGGAATTCGTCATCAAACACATCGGAGAGTCGTTTATAGAAGATTAGCGGTAAGATGAAATCCTTGAATTTAGGTGCATCGGTTGTGCCGCGTATCACACAGGCAGCATTCCATAACCATGTTTCAAGTGTGGAAATATCTAAATGTTCGTCGTTTTCGGATTCCAGTGGGAGTGTGGTTTGTGCGGTTTCGTTTGGGGTTTTGTTTTTTGACAATGGACATGCTCCTTCGGTTCAACTATAAGGGCATTTTAACATCTTTTCCCCAAAAATGCAATCCCAAACAAGGGTGTGTCAGAGGCATTCAATTGTCGAGTTTTCTTATCCTAAAGTGAAATAAAACATTTCAAAGGATAAAATAGGTGCGTGAATTGCGCTAGGACGACTGATTTTGATGTTTAATCGGGGTTGGAAACCCCTCCTACGATAAAGAATATCAACAATTGAATGCCTCTGAAGGGTGTGTAAAGTTTTTGGCATTAACGGCATAATTCATTGTAGGAGGGAATTCCGATGACATCCGTTGATATGAAATGAAGCCAATCTCTCCTCGTCAATATGACCTAACTCCTCTAGTCTTTCTTGTGCTGGTTTTATTATCCTGCTAACGGGTATCATATAGTGGGTTTTTCCTTCTATTTGAGCCCATGTTGTAGATTCAAAGTTGCGCATCGTTTTCCATATTTCCTTAAAGAAAAATGAACAATTTATCCTCCTCCAGCCCCATTTACCATCATCGTCTATCTGTGAAACGTTCCAAACGATATTATTGTCCGGGGTTGTCTGCGTAGCAATAGATATCGGTGTCTTTGGTGTCTTCGGATCAGACTTTCGTCCTGATTTCTTACGCTTTTACTCATCTACAATTTCATCCTCAACAGGTAGAGAACTATAATAATCTGCCATAGAGTCTAAAGGTATAACCTTATTTCCCCGTTCAAGTGGGGGCAGACCTTCCCTTGTTTGAATCCAAGGATCTTCAAGGTGTGTAAGCTCAATTAGCCATTGGGAGGATTTGTCTCCATAATAATCAAGCACGGCATCAACGGTATCTTGCTGTTCCTGCTCTAACAAACGGGGATTGCCAATTTTCACGGTTCCTATTTCGTATCTCCCGCGATGGAAATAAAACAAATCTCTTACAACCGGACCATTTGCCCAAGCCTGAATGTCTTCCTCAAACAAGGGTTTTTCATCCCACACTAATGACCAGGCTTGACTGTAGTAAACCAATTTTTGGAGTTTCATAGTACTCATAGTTCCCTTTTTTTCCAAAATGTAAGCGGCAACATCAAAAACACGGATTTCTGGTGTTGTCTCATCCTTCTGATCTGGAATTTGTTTCCAAATTTCATCTTCTAATTCTTGGAATTCTGTGCCTACATCGTAATTTGGATTATAGGTTTTTATTGGCTTTTTATCATAGGATACATCATCTGAACAAGTGTCTTCAGGAACTATGATTGTATTGCTCAATTTACTCATTCATATCTCCTTTTAATTCCAAGTTGTAGACAGAAACAACAAATTCTATAGCTTTTTTCTTTACTTCAAGTATAGAGACTTCAGAGATTGCTGTCTTGAATTGTGTCAAATCTCGAATATCAGAATGAAAATTCAATTTATAAAAGTAACTTTCTTACCCTTAAGTTCAATGGTAAGGTTAAGAGTTTTGTTGTCTAACTCCAAGTTGCGAGTATATTGTTGACTGATTAATGATGCACCAAACTTTTCCATCTTACCTAAATCTTTAGGACGTATGACATCTGTAGGCTCCTTGCCAAACTTGTCATCAGTAAAAACAAAGTTGATACCAAATCCAGAGACAGGGGTGTGTGGCAAATAATCTGCAAGTAGCAAGGCAATTTCTTCTATACGTTTAAAGTTTTCATCTTTGTTTTCAATTGGACTAATACTTAATTTATTACCTTGCAATACCTTCGCCAATAATAGACATTCTGTTAGATTGTGCGTTTTGTAGCACATTCTGCTAGATTGTGGGTCCACTCTATTCAGTCAGATTGCTGTCCAACCATTTCTATTGTCAAATTAGGATCTATGATAACGCAAGTTGCCACCTAAACTATATAACGAGTCGTTTTGCCAGTGAAGGGTTTTTTCACATACCGCTCCGCTGGAGCGGAAGAATGAAACAAAGCGTGCTATAAACATATCGCTCCGCTGGAGCGGAAGATTGGATATCTTAAGGAGAACGAAGTTGCTCGGATTTTGATAGGTAGCAACTTGAGTTATGATAATTAGAAATACTTCAACAAAAACCAATACCTTCGCCAATAATAGACATTCTGTTAGATTGTGCGTTTTGTAGCACATTCTGCTAGATTGTGCGTCCACTCTATTCAGCCAGATTGCTGTCCAACCATTTCTTTTGTCAAATTAGGATCTATGATAACGCAAGTTGCCACCTAAACTATATAACGAGTCGTTTTGCCAGTGAAGGGTTTTTTCACATACCGCTCCGCTGGAGCGGAAGAATGAAACAAAGCGTGCTATAAACATATCGCTCCGCTGGAGCGGAAGATTGGATATCTTAAGGAGAACGAAGTTGCTCGGATTTTGATAGGTAGCAACTTGAGTTATGATAATTAGAAATACTTCAACAAAAACCAATACCTTCGCCAATAATAGACATTCTGTTAGATTGTGCGTTTTGTAGCACATTCTGCTAGATTGTGCGTCCACTCTATTCAGCCAGATTGCTGTCCAACCATTTCTATTGTCAAATTAGGATCTATGATAACGCAAGTTGCCACCTAAACTATAGAACGAGTCGTTTTGCCAGTGAAGGGTTTTTTCACATACCGCTCCGCTGGAGCGGAAGAATGAAACAAAGCGTGCTATAAACATATCGCTCCGCTGGAGCGGAAGATTGGATATCTTAAGGAGAACGAAGTTGCTCGGATTTTGATAGGTAGCAACTTGAGTTATGATAATTAAAAATACTTCAACAAAAACCAATACCTTCGCCAATAATAGACATTCTGTTAGATTGTGCGTTTTGTAGCACATTCTGCTAGATTGTGCGTCCACTCTATTCAGTCAGATTGCTGTCCAACCATTTCTATTGTCAAATCTATGATGACGCAAGTTGCCACCTAAACTATATAACGAGTCGTTTTGCCAGTGAAGGGTTTTTTCACATACCGCTCCGCTGGAGCGGAAGAATGAAACAAAGCGTGCTATAAACATATCGCTCCGCTGGAGCGGAAGATTGGATATCTTAAGGAGAACGAAGTTGCTCGGATTTTGATAGGTAGCAACTTGAGTTATGATAATTAGAAATACTTCAACAAAAACCTGAAGTTATTTTTATTCATACTATCGGACATTATCACAGATCGATGATAGATCAACACAGTATTCCGATTCAATTGAAGCATGTAAAAATGGCGAAGGTATTGATAGTACGATTCTATTTTTAAATTAACTTGTTATATTTTTGCAAATTATCATATCGTGAATAGTATGACATAATTTTTAACAAAAGTCAATTATTTCCCAATATCGGACAAGGTTTTGATTCTCTCTTAATCAATAGTATAACGTGAGTTCGATAAATGAAATAGTATTGAATGATAAAAGGAGAACCCTTTGGTATAATGAGATAAGGAATCCATTATCAAAGGAGTTCTCCATGAACATTATACCACTTTTCTGTGAGATTGACGATGTTTTACAAGTTTATGAAAAACAGATTGCACAACGACAACTACCGATTCCCGATCAACCGAAAAAACGTGGATGCCCTCGGAAACTACATACAAGTGAAGTCATGACACTACTTGTTGCCTTTCATCAAAGCAGATATCAGACTTTCAAGGATTATTAAAGCAGGTGTGTGAGAACTTGCGATGGGCATTTCCACACCTTGTTAGCTACAATCTCTTTGTAGAACTTATGTTTGAGGCATTTGTTCCATTATGTGCTTATCTTCAACACGATTTGGAGAATGCAGTGGCATATCTTTTATCGATTCGACACCGATCCGTGTTTGTCATAACCGACGCATTCACAATCATCGCGTTTTTGATGGGATGGCTGAGCGTAGCAAAACCACGCTCGGATGGTTTTATGGCTTCAAACTTCATCTCATCATCAATGAACGCGGTGAACTCCTATCCGTTTGGTTTACGACAGCAAATACAGATGATCGTAGACCGGTATGTCAGATGACCCAACGCCTCTTTGGCAAACTATATGGAGATAAAGGATATATCTCCCAGAAGTTGCGTGAAACTTTGGAAACACAAGGTGTATCCTTGATAACCAAGGTTCGTAAAAACATGAAAACTGAACCTTTGTCAGTATCCAACGCACTGATGCTAAAAAAGCGGATGCTGATTGAGACTGTGATTGGACAACTCAAGCAGCAAACTGAACTTGAACAATGTCGACATAGGAGTGTTGCCAACTTTCAGGTGAACCTTGTGTGTGCGTTAATCGCATATACACATCAACCGAAAAAACCTTCCTTGGATATGTGGACACTTCTGAAATAAATCCACTGTCCAATCCATGGAACTTAAAAATATTTATCGAACTCAGGTTATATAACAAAAGGCTAGTTTTAATCTGAGTGTGCAAAATGGATACCTCACTTAAGATAATTTCTATAAAGATGAAAAGTAATATGTCAGGTATCCCGTCCTGAGGGCATTGCTTGTATTTTAAGTTTCGCAAGTTTACATTTAGCATTAGGCTAAATGCAAGAACTAGGTGTCCTGACACATATAGATGTATCAGAAAGTACTCAACATTTCTCAAAAAAATACAAGGAAAATCTCATCTGTGATCTTGATTTTCTTTGATGGAATTCAATGAAAAACAGGTTTTTCTTAGGTTTAAAAGGTGTCACAGTTGCGTTGATAGAACAGCTGTGACAACTATGTGTTCTATATTGATTGCCCTTATTTCCGCATCAACATCTTACGCGTTGACTTAAACTCCCCAGCGGATAATGTATAGAAATAGACACCACTTACGACAGATTCACCGACTTCATTCTTAGCAAAGTCTCCTTGAAAAAAATGGTTGCACATGGCATACTAACAGAAAGATGAAATTAACTGCTTATTATGAATTATGCGAATAGATTGTCAAAGCCACATATTTCCAAGTGAGTATATTGAAATTCTGGAGCAAAACCCACATCCGCCTCAAGTAGTACGTCGTGGAAATGAGTCAATTGTTACTTATGGTGAAGTTCAATCATTTCGGTTACAGGATGACGCGTACAATACAGAACGAAAACTCAAGGATATGGATGCAGCGGGGGTGGACATGGCACTACTTAGTACCAATATTCCACCTCCATGCATGTTATCGCCTGAACTTGGTAACAAAGGAGCACATGCAATAAACAATGCTATCGCTGAACTTGTAGCAAAGTATCCGCATAGATTCGCGGGATTGGCGTGTCTTCCATGGCAGAATCCTGATGAAGCCATAACAGAGATGGATAGAGTGAAGGAAATGGGATTCCACGGGATAATGCTCTATTCACATATCGGAGGAGAACCTGTTGATGCACCTGAATTTGAACCAGTTTTTGTTCATGCAGTTACATTGCAGATGCCTATTGTCATGCATCCCACGGTACCAACTTGGGGAGATGCAATAAAAGATCACTGGATGATCGGTATGATGGGATTACAGGTAGATGGCAGTTTCGCTTTATTACGACTGATTCTGAGTGGTATCTTGGAACGGTTGCCTAATCTACAAATTGTTATGCCACATGTGGGTGGGATTCTACCTTATATGAGTGGTCGTATTGATCACCAAACAGAAGTATTGGGTAGAGCAAGGGAAAACATTACAAAACCACCGAGTGCATATCTGCGTCGTATCTATCTGGACACTGTATCGCCATCGCTTCAAGCACTGCATTATGCATATCAGTTTTCTGGAGAGAATCATCTTCTTTTTGGGACAGATCATCCTTGGGTGGATATGCCGCGATTTGTATCTTTAATTGAAAAAATGGATATTCCTAAAAAGGCAAAAGAGCGGATATTTGGAGAAAACGCAGCTGCACTATTTGATTTATTTTAAAGGAAAAGCATGATGACGCATGAGTTAACGGATGCACAACGATTCTTCTTTGAAAACAACGGATATTTGGTATTAGAGTCTTTTCTTGAAGAAGCACATATAACTTCTCTGAGAAGTGCCCTTGCTGACACAATTGAGAAACGACGTGAATGTGAGGAAAAAGGTTTACAGCAAACAGGAATGACACATATTCATGGAGAGAAGAGCACACGTATCTTCTATATTCTTGGTGATGATCCGTTGTTCTTAGAACTGTTGGATTGGCAGCCGATGCTATCTTATGTCACGGGTCTTCTCAATCAGATGCCGCACCACCACGCATCAGATGCACTTGTTGAATTTGGCGAAGACCTTATGGATCGTCCGATGGGATGGCACATTGATGGACATGATGATGGTTTTCGCAACCTGCGTCCAATTCCTTTGCTACAACTCAAAGTTGGATACTATCTCACAGATATGACAGATAGTGGACAAGGTAATCTTTGGCTCATACCGGGTAGTCATAAAGCGATGAATGAACCAAATCATGAAGACTTGCGTTATCCGTATCAATATCCTGGAGCATTGGAGGTTTGTGCTCCTGCAGGAAGTGCAATACTTTTTCATAACGCACTTTGGCATTCAGCCGGCATTTTTACCAAACCGGAAGTGATACGTGAAATGTTATATTACGCTTATGAACATCCCTGGATGATTGCCTCACAAGAACATTGGGGATATCCAAAAGACTTCTATAACTCACAACTTTCACCTGAACAACGTAAATTTTTTCACGGATTTGTCTTTGATCCGCCTGAACAGAGATGGGGATAATGACAACACTTGGAGGATTTTTATGCGTCTAACTGAATCGGAAGTATCGTTTTTCCAGGAGAACGGGTATCTCCTGCTTGAAGATGTATTGGATGAAAGGGACTTAGTTCCTGTGATTGATGAGTATTCTGATATTATTGACAAACGTGCTGAAAAACTACACAAGGAAGGGAAGACAACTTCTACTTATGTAGAAAAACCATTCACTGAACGTCTGCTATGCCTCGCTGCCGAAGCACCAGAGGTAACAGCAGACTTAGACATTATGCGAGCACGTGGGGAAGCAACGTTCAACTTCCTCAAAAATCCGAAGATCCTTAATCTCGCAGAATCACTTGTTGGTTCTGAGATTGTGTGTAATCCAATACAACATATCCGTCCAATTCTACCAATAGAGAAGACTCAACAATTGCCGATACCTTGGCATCAGGACGCAGGCGTGTGTTGGCCAGACACAGACCCATATTTTATACTTACGATCTGGATTCCAATTGTAGATGCAACTGAAGAAAACGGGTGTCTACAAGTGCTACCGGGTAGTCATAAATTTGGGTTGTTAACACATGCCTGGAATGAAGCGGGATTAGCAGTTCCAACTGAACATCAACCACCGAACCTATCGCCAAAGGTCTTGCCAATCCGCGCTGGTGGTGTAATATTATTCCATAATTACACACTCCACAGTGCAAAACCGAATAAATCTGATACAGTCCGATGGAGTTTAGATTTGCGTTATCACGATGTATATCAACCGACAGGTAGACCTTACTACCCATCTTTTTTGGTTCGGAGTCGTCTGCGTCCTGAAGCATGTCAAACAGATTATGAAACATGGTGTAAAAGGTGGGAGTTTGCCCTGCAGAATTCCAAAGGTGTACAAGCATACCGATGGCTTCGGTAAGATAGAGAGAAACCATGTTTGAAATATCAAATCTACCTACTGTCAATGCAATCCTAAATACAACCAGTGCTGTTCTTTTAACTATAGGATATGTATTTATTCGTAATCGGAAAATTGAGCAGCATAAGAAGTGTATGCTTTCTGCATTCGGTGTCTCAATACTTTTTTTGATAAGTTATTGTATATATCACGCTAATGCTGGTTCTACAAAGTTTTTGCATGAGGGATGGATACGTCCGGTCTACTTTACGATACTGATATCGCATATAATCTTGGCGTTTATTATAATTCCTTTAGCCTTGGTCACGCTTTATTTTGCGTGGAGAGAAAGGTTTGATAAACACAGACGCATTGCTAAAATTACTTTGCCAATTTGGCTATATGTTTCTGTTACTGGAGTTTTAATTTATCTAATGCTGTATCACATGGGGTGATTGTTAAAGAGTGTTTACATGAGGGGAATTTAATTATGAGAACTATTCATGCAATAATCGCGATTTTACTGTTAACTTTGATTATTCTTCCATTCTCCTATGCGGATGACTACACACGATGGGAATTGCCAGAGGGTGCAGAGTTGAGACTTGGTAAGGGAAAAATGGCAAACCTGGAAGGGCATCTCACGACTATAGGAAAGGGAAATTCGTATCAATTTTCATCTGACAATACGAAACTTGCTGTGATAACTTCTATTGGTGTCTGGTTATACGATGTTATGACAGGAAAAGAGATAAGTTTATCAAAAATGAATGGATATTTGACAGATAATATCATTCTAAGTCCAGATTTACAACTCTTTGCAAATATACGAAAGCATAAGATTGATATATGGGATTTAAATTCCAACCAAATCAAAACCACCCTTGAAGGTCATACCAATAGCGTTTTATCAGTCAGTTTTAGTTCTGATGGAAAAATGCTTGCCAGTACAGGTTATTCAAACAAAATAAGGCTATGGAACATTGAAAATGGGGAACACCGTGTGATTACAACACCCCACAAAATAGTTTCCAGGGTGATGTTTAGTCCGGATAGAAAAACTATAGTAAGTAGCAAAAATGATGAAGTTCTGGTATGGGACATTGAAACTGGAAGTTTTATAGCAAAATTAGAGGATACAACAAGTGTTGATAACATTGTTTTTATCAACGATGGGAGTGCTTTATTCTGTTGCACTAAACATGAAGCAAGATTCTGGGATACAAATACTGGTAAGTTGAAAATGAGAATTGAACTTGAAGGTCATTATCGACATCTATTTACAATATCACCAGATGGGCAGACACTCGCTACGGCACGAATCGATGATTATAAGGTGAAGTTGTGGAATACACAGACAGGTCAACTGAAGAATACACTGGCCAACGATCCACGAAATTTAAAAATAGTGGCTATAGCTAATAACATACCTAAGATAGTGAATTATCCAACAAAAAGAGTTACATCAATTACATTCAGTCCAGATGGACGCACACTCGCTGTATCAACAAATGGTGGTATAATCTTTTGGAATATTGAGGATGTAGAACCCAAATTTTTACTTAGAGAAAATGGACACTTCTATTACCTAATGTTTAGTCCAGATGGACGCACGCTTGCTGCACGATGTTCTATGAATAATGAAGAAACACGTATTTACTTATGGAAAATAGATAAAGAAAACACAAAAAAATCTGGACTACGTCATATCATTAAACGCCATAACGGTGAAGTAAGTTCTATTGCATTTAATAATGAGGGAAATATTCTTGCAAGTGGTCATTATTTAGAGAAGATTAGGCTATGGGATGTGGTAAATGGAAAACTCAATACTACTTGTGATGGGTATCCGTATCAATTATATATTCAATCTCTGACATTTGTTCCACACGGAAAAACGTTAGCAAGCCTAAATATGCGTTCTGCAGGAAAAGCAGAAATCCTCTTTTGGAACGCAGATACAGGTGTATACCAGAAGTCTCAAAAAGGACATAGTAATGCAATAGATAAGAGTCGTCATAAATCACATGGTGGTGGAATCGCGTATAATACTGAAGGCAATATCTTTGTAACAGGTGGTTCAGATGGAATTGTACGAATTTGGGATGCAAAGGCTGCAGAATCAGATTCAATATTCCAACGAGTTTTGGGGGTTTTCATTAGTCCCCAGAAAGCAAAACTAAAGGGACATACAGACCAAATCACTTCAGTTGCATTGAGTCCAGATGGAAGTATAGCTGCAAGTGGTAGTAAGGATAAAACTATATGTCTATGGGATGTACGTAATCAGAAACTTATAGCTACGCTTGAAGGACATACAGATAGAATACAGACTGTCACCTTCAGTCCTGATGGGAGAACACTTGCAAGTGGATGTAGAGATGGTTCAATCCATTTATGGGATCCAAATACAGGTAAGCACAAAGTTTCTCTTATTGGAAACGATCTTTTCGTCCCAGCTCCGAGTCTGCCGAGGGAAATTGATGACCCACCACATATCACTGCACGAGGTCGAAGTATGGTATCCTCACTTGTTTACAGTCCTGATGGAAAAATACTTGCAAATGGGAATGGTGATGGTTCTATCTACTTTTGGGACATGAATTTATTTCAAATCATTTCGTCCTTTAGTGGACAGGCAAGGTTAACTTCCCTTGCATATAGTCCTGATGGTCGTTCTCTTACAAGTGGTAGTAATGATGGTACAATACTCCTATGGAAAATCGAATAGTTATCCTGTGAGAAAGTCTATACTTATGAAACTAACACGAACACTCGTTCTAATTGTGTATATTATTAACACTACATCTCTCTTGACCACCTATGCGGATGACTACGCACAATGGGAATTACCAAAAGGTGCAAAGTTAAGACTTGGTAAGGGAAAAATATCGGGATCTGACCGAGTGTTTCCATTTCAGTTCTCTCCCAATAGTCGCGAACTTATTGTATTTACAACAATCGGCATGTGGGTTTACGACACAGATACAGGGGATGAACTAAGGCTTTTAAAGGGTGGACAGGAGAAAACAACTGAAAACTTGGTCGTTAGTCCTGATTGGCAGCATTACGCGAGTTTTACAGAGAAATGGAACAATCCTAAGATACATCTTTGGAATTTAAACACCGGCAAACTTCAAACTATCCTTGAAGGACATGCTGAAGGAATATCATCATTAGCCTTTCATCCTAATGGAAAGATACTCGTAAGTGGTGGTAATAACGGTGATATAGATTTTCTTGATATTGACACTAAACAACACAGACATATTACTATACCACATAAGATAGTGGACAGGATTCAATTCAGTCCAAATGGTAAAACTATCCTAAGTTCAAGTGACGGTGAATTCCTGCTTGTGAATGTAGAAAATGAAGAATTAACTACAAAACTAATAGGCACGGATAGAATAAGGAAAATAGTATACAGTCCAGATGGAAACTTCCTTGTTGGTACTAATGACTGGCATATTATAATATGGGATGCTGAAACAGGAAAGGTCAAAATGACATTCAAAGTTCCAACACCGAGATGGAGACAATTATTCGCAATATCATCTGATGAAAAGATACTTGCAAACGTCAGTGAAAATAAAGATAATATTCACCTTTGGGATTTACAGACACAACAGAAAATAGGAATACTCAAAGGCAGACCTGAACATGTCAAAACAGTTCATGAGGATGACGATAAATGGTTTTTTGAACTATCAAGTAAATATGTATATTCAATGGTATTCAGTCCTGATGGACGCACACTCGCACTTTCAACACAAAATGAGATACAGTTGTGGGACACAGTAACTGGAAAGTATAAATTAAAATTCAGAAGTAAAGGTTCTTTCTATCGTCTAATCTTCAGTCCGGATGGAAGGACACTTGCCGCGAGAGGAGATAGGTGGGACAATGAAACAGGTATCTGTTTGTTCAATATAGACACAAAAGATTTTCAGAATTCTAGTCTCAGATGTTTTATCACTGGACATAGACCAGGAGTAAGATCTGTTGCGTTCAGTCCAGATGGACAAACAATTGCTAGTGGTTACGCGAGTGAATATATTAGGATTTGGGATGTTCCTACTGGAAAACTCAAGCAGGTACTCTTAGGCAATCCATATCCGTTATGGGTTCAATCAATAACAATCTCACCAGATGGAAACACACTTGCATGTTTAAACACAAATAAACAGCGTTCTGGAGGAAACGGTCAAATTCTATTATGGGATCTGACTAACGGAAAATACCAAAAAACCTTAAAGGGACATGGTAAGAACATTGGAAATAATGTTCCTAATCATCCAAGCAGCATTGCATTCAGTCCGGATGGCAATGTTCTTGTGAGTGGGAGTTTAGATGGCACTGTTCGCTTATGGAATAATAAAAACAGAGCGAAGAATTCTGCAATAGGTAAATTACAAGGTGTTTTCTCTGGATCACGTGGAGGAACACTTAAAGGACACACAGACCAAGTGATCTCTGTTGCAATAAGTCCTAATGGAGAGATAATAGCAAGTGGGAGTAAGGACAGAACCGTTCGTCTATGGGATTTAAAAACTCAATCATTAATTAATTCAATTGATAAACACCCTTCAGGTGTTAACTGTGTTGTTTTCAGTCCTGATGGTAAGACTCTCGCAAGTAGTAATGACAACGGAACGATCTATCTTTGGGATTACATCTCGGGTGACCTTAAAGCAGTTTTTACAGATGGTCTCAATTGGAAGTCACCTCTCTATTCAATAGCTTTTAGTCCTAATGGAAATACAATTGCCGGTGGAAGACGTGATATTTTCTTATGGGATATCAATTCACATCAACTTAAAACCATCATGACTGGACATAGAGGATATGTCTACTCTGTCAAGTTTAGTCCTGATGGAAGCACGCTTGCGAGTGGTAGTTCGGATGGCACGGTACTCATTTGGGATATTACAGATAAATGATAGAATGTCATAGAGTAAATTTGAGACCGAAAATACGTTGTATATTGGGTTTAGAACACTTAACCCATTGTCATCTATTCTGAGATATATCTTTCTGTTAGCGTTCAAACTCTTGATTTACATATTTTGACTTACAAAATTGCACTTACAAGTCCTCTTAACCACAAATCGTTCCTTATCCAGAGTTTCCAATATTCTGGTCATTTAACACATTAACCAAAAACGAACTATTTCCATACTTGTATATCAAAAGACATGTAAAACACATTACATTTTTCTGATATATGGAGCTTGAAACGTATGAAATTATTGAAACATTTTTTGATCTTTATGATTTTCGTGTCTGCAGCTATTTTGTGTTTTGGAGACGGAGACAGGGAAGTCGCTCAGGATCAGGTGATGGTGAAGTCTACTGGCTATTGGATCTATAACGACCTTGAGAAAGGAATTGAGCAAGCGGAAAAGACAGAACAACCGTTATTAGTAGTTTTCCGCTGAGTGCCGTGAGTGTCTTGCCAAGACTTTGATGAACAGGTTGTTCGTCACGATAAAGAAATCAAAGATTTAATGGAACAGTTTGTAAGGGTGCGGATTGTGCAAGGAAACGGTATTGATTTATCTCTGTTTCAATTTGATTATGACCTAACCTTTGCAACATTTTTCATGAATGCAGATAGAACAATTTACGGACGTTTCGGAACACGGACTGACTTTCGAAATGCTGGTAAAGATATATCTATAGAGGGATTTAAACTCGCACTTGAAGCCGCGCTTGAATTACATGAAGGTTACCCAGAGAACAAGAATATCTTAGCAGCCAAAACCGGTCCTGAACCGTTAAAGAAAACACCCGAGGCTTTTCCTGCTTTATTGCGTTTTCCATCCGACGTGAATCTCAATCAACGGCTTGGAGGACAGTGTATTCATTGCCATCAAATTGGTGAAGCAAGGCGTGAGATTCATTGGTATGATAGGAAACCGGTGCCAGATGATGTGTTATATCCTTTTCCAATGCCAGATCTGTTAGGTATTCACTTTTCTCCAAAACACCGTGCGAAAGTTAGCAGAGTTACGCCAGGTTCTTCTGCAGAAAAAGATGGATTTGAACGTGCGGATGAAGTCTTAACGCTTGCTGGACAACCGATCATCTCTATTGCAGATGTGCAGTGGGTGTTACATCGTTCCACAGAAAAAACGACATTACCAGCAATAGTGAATCGTCATGGAGAAGAGATTTCTCTCAATCTGACACTCAACCCTGGTTGGCGTAAACAGAGTGATATCTCTTGGCGTACGACAACAGGTGAACTACGTCTTGTTGCCCTCGGTGGGATGACACTTCAAGACCTATCTGATGCTGAACGAAAACAAAGTGGGATTGATGACACTGCGATGGCATTGCATGTTGAAAATCTTGCTCGTCGCGATAGACGTAGAGGTGGAGGACAGACGAATGCACAAAGGGCAGGTATTCGTCGTGGAGACATCATTGTTGGTTTTGGTGACCGTACAGACAGGCTTTCAGAAAGTGGTGTTATCGGCTATGTGTTACAAGAACAAGCGCAAGCAAAATCATTGCCTGTGAAATTGATACGTAAGGGTGAACAGATTGATGTAACTCTTTCACTGGAATAGATTCATTATCAGTTATCAATAAAAATTGAAAAGGATTTGTATGTTACGAAAAATAGTTTCCATCCTGATTGTATTTTTGGCAGCCTGTATCATAACTGCAATATTGAACATATACAATTCTGCTGAAGTTGATGCAGAGAAAAAGATAGAGATCGCTAAAATTTCCAAGAAACCTTCCATTGTCATGTTAGCAACAGTTATGAATAATTTTCGCGATTCGCTGAGTGAAGAACTGCTTACTGATGCCTCCTATCCATTGGGACATAAAGAAATGTATTCTTGGTCTAATTTACCGCCATCAAGGAATCAGGATAGGGGTGGTATTGAATTTAGTAAGTTGTCAGTTGATCAATTGTCTCTTTTTCAGAAAGTGTTAGATGCTTTCTTGAGTGATGAAGGTTATACTAAAGTTTCACTGATAACTACAAGAGCAGAAACTGATCTTGTCAAAATTACCCACGGATTTTGGTCATCACGTCCCTACTTTATTGCGTTATTTGGAAATCCAAAAACAGACGGTTCGTGGGGATTTCAGTTAGATGGACATCATCTGTCACTTAACTTTTTAGTTCACGGAGATGAAGTATCAATTGTTCCTGCACATTTTGGAACGCAACCAACATTTGTCAATGGAAATGAAGTGTTTGAAGGTGAAAGAGGTAACGCATTATCTCTACTGAATAGTCTTGAGAAGGAACAAAAAGAAAATGCGATTCAAACTGGTCGACGTGGGTTGAAAGTGGGTCCTGGGAGTACAACCGATCCGTTTCTGAATTACGATTATTCTGATTTTGTGGGTGTCGGTTTAAAGGCATCAGCCATGAATGATGCTCAAAAAGAGAAACTAAGAGCTCTGATTGAGTCGTATGTCTACAATCTGGAAACGGAGTTTGCGGACATCTGGATGAATGATATTGAGGCAGATTTAGAGGATACATATTTTGTTTGGATAGGTGGTACAACCGAAACTGATTCTATCTACTATCGTGTCTTTAACCCTGCGATATGGATTGAATTCAACGATGAAGCTCGGAACGACGGTAGACCGAACCACGTCCATACAGTTACCCGTTCACCTAATGGAAAAGACTACGGTATTTTTGCGTTGAATAACGGTCCAGGAACGCTTTTTGAACATTACGTTCATGAAGATCATCATAAAAAGAGTGATATGTTGTTTGATTATACTATAGTCAGTCTGCATAATTCAGAAAACATGGAGAAACGCTAATGTTAGATAAGGTTATAGGAGAAGTTGAGGAACAGTGTAGAGAAGAACGGGTGCCGATGCTCGGACCTGATAAAGCAAAACTGCTCGCGAGTTGTATTGAGAAGGCAAAACCTTCTGTGATTGTTGAATGTGGAACAGCGATTGGTTATTCAGGATTGTGGATATGTCGCGTTTTGCAAACAATTGGGACCGGCAAGTTGATCACGGTTGAAATAGAGGATGCAAATGCGGAACGTGCACGTGCAAGCTTTGAAAGAGCAGGTGTTTCGGACCTTGTGGATTCCCGAATCGGAGATGCCGCAGAAGTCTTGAAGACTATAGAGGAACCTGTTGATTTTCTGTTTCTTGATAACAACAAAGATGGGTATTTTCCATGCTTCCAAGCTATTGAATCACGACTCACAAATCCAGCAACGATTGTCGCAGATAATGTCAGTAGAGTGGATCAGATGGCAGATTATCTGGAGCATGTGCGATCCAACTATGAATCGGAAACACATTGGTTTGAAAGTTGGAGACGACGACGTGATAGTAACGATGGGGAAGTGCAAAGGCAAAGACGACGTGACGGCATGGAAGTAACGATCTATCGCCGTTAAAGTAAAAATCAAATTTTAACAATTGAAAGGATTATATAAAGGATTTACATGAAAGCACATCATAATTTTATTCGTAGAACAAGTTGGTTATTTTACATTCTGATATTATTTTTATTTATTAACAGTGTCAATGCTCAAGAATGGGTTGAGAAAACAGGTATGATAAATCCGAGGCTTTTCTTCTCGGTTACAACAGTAGACAAAGAGGTCTATGTTGTAGGAGGAATGATTGCTGAACCGATTGATAGTGTGGAGGCATATAATACAGAGACAGACGAATGGGTTCAGAAAGCAAGTTTGCCATCTGCACGGGCTGGTGTACAAACATGCGAAGTAGATGGTAAGTTATATGCAATCGGAGGATGGGATGGTGAAAATCCTGCTGTTGGCACAGTAGAACAATATGACCCTAAAACTGACATTTGGATGCAAATCGCAGATATGCCGACACCACGTTCATTTTTCTCCGCTGTTGCTGTAGATGGGAAAATATACACTTTTGGTGGCGTTGCCATGAATGTAGGTCCAGTATTATCGGTTGTTGAGGAGTATGACCCAACCACGGACAAATGGACACAAAAAACGGATATACCCAACCCGCGTTCTGGGATGGCAGCTGCAGAATTTAATGGCAAGATTTATCTTATTGGTGGTGTTCAAGGTGTGGTAGGACCTTTTATGAAAAACGTTGTTGAATACGATCCAAAGACCGACACTTGGACTGAAAAAGCTGCGATACCCACACCCCGAACTGCATTGGCAGCAAGTGTTGTTAATTCTAAAATCTACGCGATTGGTGGGACTACAGTTGTTCAAGGAGCAGGCGAAAAGACGGTTGAAGTCTACGATCCATTAACGGATGAATGGAAAATAGGGACAGACATGCCTACTGCACGTGTGTTTTTAGGTTCAGATGTTGTAGACAATAAAATCTACGCGATTGGCGGTGTTGTGGAGGGTCTTGGTCCTCAAATATTACCTACTGTGGAAGAATATAATATCAATAGTCTGGATGTAGCAGCATTGAACAGATACTTAACTTTCTGGGGTCAGGTAAAATCAGTTCAATATTGAGAACTATAGATAGTCTATTCTCTTAATGCACATGGCACAATAATAGAATCTACCATTCCGTGAAGCAATTTCTTATCTGCAGGGCAAACGGTTGCTTGAATTCCACCAAGTTTTACAGTATCACCAGAGACAAAATAGTATGGTCGCAGGAGCGGTCGTGATGGCATTTCCTGTATTTCCTCAGTCTCAAAATCGTAGTATTGCATACGAACGCGATGCGCGGTGTGGAACTCTTGAAGGACATGCGGTGTCTTTTCAAAGTTTGAAAGACTATTCTCAATCGCAACCTCCCACTCCTCCGTAGGTAAATCATGCCCAATTTTCACTCCACGGCTACCCCATGCAAGCTCCGAAAAGCCTGAGGGTTTGATGACCAATTCACGTTGTTTTTGTGTAATGTTGCAGAGTTGCCGCCAATCAGTTACAGGAAGATTGTCTATTTCCAATTTTGGAATGACAGCATGAGGTGGTATCGGACGCGGATCAAGTATCCAAGTTTGTGGGATAACTTCTTGTAGAAAAGGATAGGTTTTCTTACCGAGTTGACGTTGCCAGAAAGGTTGTAGAGAAGGATGATGGAAAAGTGCCAGACATAATTTCTCTTCCAAATATGCCTTTGGTGGCGGTGTCATGACAACTGTGCGCTTCTTGGCACTATAAAAGATCAATTCTGCCTTTGGGATATTAGGAAGATCAAACATTTCATAGAACCGGTAAACCACATCAACATCGATTTTCCCATATTGACTTTCAACGGTAAGCCTATCTTCAGTAAAAATTACTTCGTGTGGTTGGACAGCTGCTGTTTTGAGTCCAGCATCACAGAGTGCATTGGCAAGCCATAACATCTCTGGACGATAGTCTTCGGATTCGTCGGAAACGACAATCGCCAGATTGGGATCGTCATTTTTTGTCAATGCACGAATCATTTCGGCAAATCCAATCACCATACCATCTTTACCACCAATGATAGAATAACCGAGTTTCGTATATAGTCTTGCTAAGCAACCTGTCGCACCGATGAAACCTGGGATAGAATCTAACTCTGTAATCATTCTTGTTTCATCTGATGTGGGCAAAATGTCAGGACGAATTACACCAGGGAGTTGGCTCTTAAAGCGGTTCATCCGACCTTGTTGGATAACACTATCGGGTTTTCCTATTTCTAAATATTCCGATACCCAAGCGGGTTGGATACCACGTACACTTTGAGAATAGAGCAAATTACATGCACGATAAAATTGTAAAAGATGAGGACCAAGTTCCTCAAACCAATCTAATTCATCTCGTGAAATAAGAAATGGTTCGGGTGATATTCTCCATGAAGTATTGCATTCGGGGTGTATTTCCCTTTTTTCAGCCGAAAATAACTTCTCTTTTGGAATTTCATCATTTATAAACAGACATAATTGTTTTGCATCCAAACTAAAACTCCCTTGTGGTATGCAATTCTGTTGACATACTCCCCCAGCTAAAGCAGGGGGATTCTTTTGTCCCTCTACACTGGGTAAATTCTGCGATCAACAGTGAATGCGAACGCCAGCAAAAATATTACCTTTATCCGTCTTCCATCACCTACTGCACTGGACGATGCCCCGCCCATTCACCTATTTCAGATTTTCACCTGTTTTAGATGGCAAGATTCTTTTTTGTGAAGTGGCACTGTTTCACCCGAAACAGTTCATTCTTGTCCTTCTTACCAGACACCCCGACACAACAAGAGATGACTTACTTCTCTTGGGGGTCTTTTATACAATATGTCTACTCGCTCCTTTTGAGAGTTCGCTATTTAGCGACTTTGGTAACGCATATCGCAGATATGTGCTGCATATCAACCCGCTCACGTATTCCAGTTCACATTCGACTGGCATGATATGGATGCTCTCCACCAACTTGCATGGCTAACGATGTAGTATTACATCTAATCTTTCGTTGGGCAGTCAGTGATACCCTGCACATGTTTTATTGCTTAGCGGTGTCTACATCCCCGTGCTAAAGCAGCGGGGTTTTGACACTGAAAGAGATAAAGTGATTATAGGATTACCTGTTTGACAAAAGCAATCTTTTCCTGTGCAGCGATTTTCTGTATTACATTACGCGGAACTATACTATCTACATTGATTAACGTAAGTGCTACATCTTCAACACGAGAACGTCCAACCGTCATATCTGCAATGTTGATGTCATGTTCACCTAAAATAGTTCCGATTAATCCTATCATACCGGGATGATCACGATTATATATCAAAAGTATGTATCCATCCGGTGTTGCATTCAGATGAAGTTGATTTATGCGAACAATGCGTATATCTTTCTTTCCGAATGTTGTCCCTGCTAATATTGTTTCACCTTTATCTGTGATGATGGTAACTGTCATCAAGTTGGCGAAATCTGCTTGCGATTCACTTTTGGTTTCCGTGACAGAAATCCCTCTTTGTTTTACTAAAAAAGGGGCATTCACGTAATTCACTTCTGTTAGCACAGGAGACAATAGACCTTTTTGAAGTGCAACGGTGATAGGTGTTACATCCTCTTTCTGAAAGAGTGAGCCACTATAGTGTATTTTAATTGCGGACATTTGTCCTTCTACAATTTGTGCATGAAAACTACCAATTTTTTCAGCCAGTTCAAGATAGGGACCCAAAATCTCAAAAACTCTCGGATCAAGTTTAGGTTGATTAACAGCGTTAGCAACGGGTTTTCCTCTTAGTGCATCAATGACCTGTTGTGCTACTTCAACAGCAACATGCTCTTGTGCCTCTGTTGTTGATGCTCCCAGATGAGGTAGTGCGAGAAAATTATCTAATTCCAGAAGTGGACTGTCTGTCGCTGGTTCGTCTTCAAATACATCCAATGCAGCACCAGAAATCTGTCTCTCTTTTAAGGCAGTATAGAGTGCTTTTTCGTCAATAATCCCACCCCGTGCACAGTTTATAAGACGAGTGGTAGGTTTCATGAGTTGAAATTCGACATCACCTATACTATGATACGTTTCAGCGTCAAGGATGGTATGGATTGAGATATAATCTGACTCCATAAATAGAGTCTCTCGATCAACGAGACGCACCCCTAAATCATCTGCTGCATTTGCGGAAATAAACGGATCAAAAGCTATGAGTTGCATGCCGAAGGCTTGTGCGCGTTTTGCTACTTCACGTCCGATTCTACCAAGACCGATTGTACCAAATACCTTACCATAGAGTTCAACACCAATAAAGTCGTTGCGTTCCCATGTGCGGTTTTTGAGAGAGATTCCTGCGGGAACGATATTTCGTGCAAGTGCCAATAACATTGCAATTGTGTGTTCTGCGGCAGCAATCGTATTGCCGGTAGGTGTATTGACAACTAAAATTCCATTGCGTGTAGCAGCTTCCACATCAATGTTATCAACGCCGACTCCCGCACGACCAATGACCTTGAGTCGCTGTGCTGCATTAATAACTTCTGCAGTTACTCTTGTTCCACTTCTTATTAATAGTGCGTCATAATCAGGAATACGTTCAAGCAATTCTTTGTCTGTCAGTTCTAAAGCAACTTCAACCGAAAAGTTACCACTCTTGATGAGAACATCTAATCCCTGCTGCGAAAGCAAGTCACTCACCAGCACTTTGTCCATAATAGTATTTCCTCCAGAAACGCGTCTCTCCGTTAACATTGTAGCACCTACATAATGTAGTGTCAATTATATTTTGGTATGTGACGTAGGTTTTCATAAGTCAAATCAGGAGCAAACTATTCAGCTATTGTAGGTGGTGTCTCTGTGTCCACTTTTGTTTGAATAAGGACTATTATGAACAGATGGTCAATATTTGGAGAATGCAACATCAAGAATCAATCCTATCTATCCATATTCAGATCAAAAGACTAATATTGAAGGTAGTATTTTACAAATTTCTCTTGACAAATTTTGAATTAAAAATTATTATATAGTAACGTTAATCTGTAGAAAGGTATACAGTAAAAGTTGGATTTATGAATCAAGAGAAAAAAGGTATCCGTTTGTGGCCTTTATTCCTAATTAATTGCCTTACTGTTTTAGCAATTGGTTTTGTGCTGTTAATGGATGCTGGACATCGGCAAGATAGAGTAGCCCTTACGGTTTTTATTCTTTTCCTTTCAGTTATTCTAAATTTAATTTGGTTGGTTGGATTTTCTCGTTTAAAGTGGAAAGTTAAATTTACCTCATTTATTGTATTCCTTTTATCCGTTGTTGGATCTTTTTTCCTACTCCGTTTTGATGGGTTTAGCGGGGATCTTGTCCCCAGATTTGCATACCGTTGGGGTAATTCCTCAACACATGCTGTTGAAACACCTTCACTACATGAAACAACCGAAATACCCCTGACAGATTTTCCACAGTTCCTCGGTCCGAACCGGAATGCAGTAATTACCAGTATAAAGTTAAATACAGATTGGAAAGAACATCCCCCAGAATTGGTATGGAAACAACCAATCGGTGATGGTTGGGGTGGTTTTGCTGTAGTAGGTAATTCTGCAATTACACAGGAACAGGAGGACGAATTGGAAAAGGTTGTTTGTTATGACTTACTTACCGGCAAGGAAAAGTGGACACATAGCGATAATGCGAGATATTATACCGCGCTTGGTGGACTTGGACCACGTGCTACACCAACCATTGATGGTGAATATGTGTATACTCTCGGTTCTACTGGCATTTTGAATTGCTTAAATTTTGAAACTGGTGAGAGGATATGGTCAACCAACATCTTTGAAGAAAACAAGGCAAATAAACCACCATGGGGTATCAGTTGTTCTCCTCTTGTGTATGAGGAACTGGTGATCATCAGTGCTGGTGGTGCAGTGGCTTATTTCAAAGATACTGGTGAGATCGCTTGGAAGGGACACAGGCATCAGAGTGGATATAGTTCTCCAACACTTTTAACTTTGGCAGGAACTGAGCAAGTCGTTTTGTTTGACAACGGTCTTGTCACTTCACATAATCCTGCTACAGGGGAACTCCTCTGGAAACAATCATGGCCTGCTGCAGAATGTGCCGCACAACCGACTCCACTGCCAGGGGACAAACTCCTTATTTCTACGGCTTATGGTATCGGTTCAAAATTGTTTCAGATTTTGAGAAGTAACCCATCTGAAGAACTCAACGTTAATCTACTATGGGAAACTATCCAATTTAAAGTTAAATTCTCTACTATAATATATCATCACGGTTATTTATACGGTCTTGACGATGGAATTTTTGCATGTATCAATGCAGACGATGGCAAACGGCAATGGAAACGCGGTCGTTACGGGCATGGTCAAACAATGTTATTCTCTGATATATTATTAGTCCTGACAGAATCGGGTGAACTCGTTTTACTAGAACCCAATCCTAATAAGCACAAAGAACTGGCACGATTCCAAGCAATTAATGGACAGACCTGGAACAATCCTGCCCTCGTAGGTAACTATCTACTTGTTCGCAATAATCGAGAGGCAGCCTGTTACCGACTTTCTACCAATTAGAGTTTATATTGTCAATACACAATTTTTCACGAGCATTTATTACCCAATATTGGGACATATTATACAATAAGAGGATGACATATAACAGATGAAAACCTATATATTCAAACTCATCATATTACTGGTATGTTGTAGTCTCACCGTCTTACTCACCGGAATCACAGAGGTTCAGGCAACACGCGATCATTCAATTGATTCCCCACTTGAAGCAACAGTTGATGGGCTTGTAAAACAATTCCGTCCCAGAGGAGGGTTAACCCATTCTGACCGGACAAGTTTTGTGGTATATGATCTTTCAAATGATGTTAAATTAGTTTCCATTAATGAGGAAAAACCACGGATGGCTGCTTCATTAATCAAAAATTTTGTTATGCTGATATATTTCCATGAAGTCAAACATGGACGTTTACAACATACTAATAGAAATCGATACCACTTGGAGAAGATGATCCGCTATAGTTCAAATGATTCAACGAATTACTTTATTCGTTTGATCGGGGGACCTCAGCAGATGCATCGTAAGTTGAAAGCTAACTACCCCTATTTCAAACAGACAGAAATCGTTGAAACTATACCTAAAAATGGACGGACTTACAAGAATATGACTAGTGCACGTGATCTGAATAAATTCTATGTTCAGATGTGGAATAAAACACTTCCATACTCAGACAAGATGAAGTATTACTTTGAACTTCCGAATGGCGATTATATTTATAAAAAGACGCGCATCCCAGCATCAGTCAAAGTGTACAATAAAACGGGTACTGTATATGGACTAATTGGAGATAGCGGCATTATTGTGATGCGTGATGCAAACGGTAAACTCAGACCTTATGTCTTTACGGGGTTGATAGAGGATAAATCAAAAACAAACACACGTAGACGTCGTATTTCATTTGGTGCCTGGGTTGGTCAACGTGCAAACGTTCTACGTAGAGTTTCTGAAAAAGTGTATGATTACATAAATAACGTATATCGCTGGTAGTTTTTCACCAAGGATTTGCAATTAAGACAAATATGCCATCAATTGTAAATATCGGTAGACGAGTTGAACTCGTTCCGATTGACACTCATTTTCATGATATTACGATTGCACTTTACCTAGAGGAACTTGATGCGTGTACTGTTTTCCGCATCCACACTTACAGTCGTAAAGATGGTGCCTCCGGGAGAATTCAGGAAGTTGCCAATTCTATGCATGTTTTAGGTGGAATGAGTGAGTTTTCAAATGGAAAGATTTTCTTTCCTTGTGGCGCCAATCATGAGGCTGCGTGTCGTAGAGTTTTTTTAGAAGCGTGTAAAATTCCACCAAACACACCGACCGAACCACGTCCATTGCATACGCTTGACAAAAAATCAAAATTAATGATGACTGTTGATTCGTTAGGCAGCGGCTCTTACCGGGTTACTTCCGATGGTGAGGGGCGCGGTGCTGAACGGCGTGTATCTGCGGTTGCTGGTGGATTGATGAAGCTTGGTGAAATGAATGCAGGACCTGAAAATGATAGTAATACTGTTTCTTTTGCATGTGGACAGTCCCATGATGCACTTGTCGGTTTGCTATTAGTTCGTGCGCCAAATGTCCGTGTTATTATGCGTGAAGAGGAAGCAAGTACTTCCCGTGGTGTGCTTTCTGCACCCAGTCAACAGATATAGGTGAACGTAATGGATAATGAAAATGGTGAAACCATAAAGGCGATGACGGGTCGTGAACGTGTTCTTGCAGCCCTTCGCAATGAACCGACTGACCGCACCCCTGTTTGCAATCCTACCTCCGTTGCAACAGTAGAATTGATGGATTTGGTGGATGCGCCATTTCCAGAGGCAAATCGTGAACCTGAACTGATGGCACGTCTTGCCGCTACAGGTTATACAGAACTCGGTTTTGACACGATTATGCCAGTTTTCACGATCATCCAAGAATCCAGTGCTCTCGGCTGCAAAATACAGTGGGAACAGAAGGATAACTGGCCCACCGTCAAGATGCGTGAACCGATATGGGAAGATGTTGACGACATTTCTATTCCCAATGATTTCCTCACACATCCCGATATTCAATGTGTGCTTGAAGCAATCAAGATATTGAAAAAGGAATACGGTGATGAGGTAGCCGTCATCGGCAAGACGATGGGACCTTGGTCGCTCGGATACCATTGCTTCGGTGTAGAACCTTTTCTGCTGTTATCACTTGATGATCCGGGAAAAACAAAACTGGCATTGGATCGTATGAAGGAAGCGACTGTCCAGTTTGGTATTGCACAGATCGAAGCAGGTGCTGACGCACTCACACTCCCTGACCATGCAACAGGAGATCTTGTGAGTGGAGAGTACTATCAACGTTATCTACGTGACCTACACATCGAATTTGTTGATAGGATTCCTATACCGCTTATTTTACATATCTGTGGACGGACAGTGGATAGGATGGAGTTTATTGCACAAACGGGCATGGCAGCTTTCCACTACGACTCCAAGAACGAACCACAAGAATCTATGGAGATTGTTCAAAAAAGGATTGCACTTGTTGGCAATATAAACAATCCTGAAACGCTTTTTGCAAAGGAACCGGAAGACGTAAGAGCAGAAGTAGTGAAAAATCTTGATGCAGGTGTTCCTCTGATTGGTCCTGAGTGTGCTATCCCCCTTCAAACTACCATAGAAAACCTGCAGGAAATTCCGAAAGCAGTTCAGGAATGGCATAGAGATCATACGTAATAGAAATTTGATCATATCGCATAAATGATTGTCTCGCTTGGTCGCCGGATTACATACCAATCATACCGTTGAAGCGCGATTCCCTGTCCCCACTAATGCATTACATTTATTAACATCGCACACATGTAATTTCAGATAAATTGTATTTTTCTATTGCTTTTATATTAGAAACATAATACAATATTAATGTTAAGAGAATAACCTAAAGTTGAGAATTTATAAAATACTCGGACTTTTCTACCCGCTGTTATACTGAAAAAAAGGGAATTACTGTGAGATATTCAAAAGCCTTAATCCTGTTGGGAATCGCTTCTATTGTAGGTTTTCTTTTCGTATTTGGCGTAGAGTTACAGTGGGGAAATCTTGCGAAAATGGAAACAGATGATGCAGATGTGAACGCATCAAAAGCACAACTGAAACAGGAACTGGTGGCGTATGAAAAGCGTAAACAAGAATCCCATAGTGAAAAATCCAAAGATAATTCAGGTTTCTATCAGGTTATAACAGAGAATAATATTTTTCGTCCTCTTGGATGGACACCTCCTAAGGAAGAACCAGAATATACCTTGATTGGTACTGCTATTGGCACTTTAGGAACGAATTCAGAGGCTTTTGTTGTGGAAAGACGTTCAAATCAGTTTTTTGTTGTCAGTGTTGGTGATGAAATTGGTGATGCTGTAGTTAAGAACATTGATGATAAAAAGATAACTTTATACAAAAATGGTGAAATGATTACCTTCAATACTGATAGTATGGGATTTCTCAAGACAGGTAACAGTCCATCCCGTTCAAGTTCATCTTCTCAATACGAAAGAAACAGTAATAAAGATGGAAACAATCAAAGAAGATCCCGTTCTAAATCAACTGATATTGAGTCTGAAAAGAAAAGAATGGCGAAATTGATGAAAAAGAATGAGAAGGAATTAAAAAATGTGATGAAAGAAGTGGGAAAGGTTGAAAAGGACTTGGGGAAAGCAGAATACAAAATGCTGAGAGAAAAAAAGAAAGCCATAGCTGTTGATCTCAAACTAAAAAAGTGATAGTTGATCCAAATTATTTGATTTTCAAGAATATACGACTTCCCTAACCCAACCTACCACCACATTGTAGCACCGTATTTTACGTCTTCATAGCACCTATCAAATTTTATTGTAGAGTCTGCGTACCCCGCAATGTCTCATGATTGATGGTTCAGGTGGGACACAGTGCCCCACCTGAATTGAAGTTGATTTCTCACAACTGAATTTATCCCCTTATTCATCCAATCTTATACTGCAAGTTCAGACAACTTGACCGACTGTCCTCCAGCTTCTGCTGACCTATCAGCAGCAAAGACGACGCGGTGTGTTTCAAATGCCGTATCAAAATCTGTCAACGGCATCGGTTCGTTTCGTCCGATACTATCTATGAATGCTTGGAACTGCGGTTCATACGGGTGATCACTCACATCACCTGAGTCAATGAGTGATGTCTCAAGTGTGCTCCACTTACTCTTGTCCATTCCTTTTAGTTTTGATGAATAAATTCGATTATCAAGCAGGCTGCCTTCACTACCAACAAGATGGATATGAAAATAATAGGGTTGCAGACAATCCACACAAGAGGTAACTTTACCGATTTTCTGTCCACCCTCAAACTTTAGCAGACTGACACTGGTTGTTTTGTATTCGTAAGGTTGAAATGCTTCACCTATGGATTTCGTATGATAACTCGTTACTTCTTCAACATTACCATCCATAAAGAAGAGTAGTGCATCGAGTGCATGACACCCTGCAGTGAGCAATGTGCTTCCGCCGAAGTCCTTTTTGATATTCCATTCATATTGTCCATACCAAGGTCCGATTCCGTGGTAGTAATCCACTTCTGCGTAATGCAATTCACCGAGCAGCCCATTGTCGATTACCGAACGGATCATTGTAAAATGTGCACTGTAACGGCACTCAAAACAGACACATACATTGACCCCTGTTGATTTTACAGCATCGCGGATTGACAAAGCATCTTGATATGTGATACATATCGGTTTTTCAATGATAAGGTGTTTTCCTGCCTTTGTAGCAGCGATTGCCTGCTCAGCATGAAAAGGATGTGGTGTGCAAATATCAATTATGTGTATATCGGGATCAGCAAGCATCTTTTCATAATCAGTATATGCTTTTAGTGGTGTACCATAAGTCTCTGTTAATACAGATTCATCGTGTTCGCGTCGTGAACAGATAGCAGTAACATCTGCACCATCCACTGCTTTGAATGCTTCAATATGTGCTCCAGCAACCCAGCCAAGTCCGACAATTCCAACGTTTAGGTTTTCCATTACAAACTCCTTAATTTGTTTTTACGATATTTTAGCACAGTCTCAATTGTTTTGGAAAAAATACTGTAGAATCACGGATGATGCTTAAGACACGGATAAGATACTCGTGATTTTGATCTCCATTCTTAAAAATTATGGTTACAAGTGGGAATGGACAATTGATGTCACAGACTCTTTCCGCGTATTCCGCGTACCCGTGTTAATCAGAGATTCAGCAAATAAAGAATCTCTACAGTTGAATTTCTCTGATTCATTTTCAAAATATTTTGACATAAAAACGACAATATGCTATAATTTAACATAATTCGCAAGCATGTTTAAGGATAGGAATAGCGAACCATTCTCACCCATCACAATCAATATTAAGGAGATGATTCCAATGGACACCAAAATTTCCGAAGAATTTCCCCCGAAGTTTGCAAAAGAAGGGTTAACTTTTGATGATGTTCTGCTCATTCCAGCGGAATCGAGCATCCTCCCCGACGATGTTGACACGAGCACCCAGTTTACACGGAACCTACGTCTTAACATTCCTATCTGTAGTGCACCTATGGATACTGTTACCGAATCGGCACTCGCAATAGCAATCGCCCGTGAGGGAGGCATCGGTATAATTCACTACAACTGTTCTATTGAAGAGCAGGTGTCTGAAGTGGATCGGGTGAAACGCTCTGAAAGCGGCATGATAAGCGATCCGATTACGTTAACACCCGATAAAAAGATACGCGATGCACTTGAGATATCCGCACGTTACCGTATCGGTGGAGTGCCTATCGTTAGAGAGGATGGTGTGCTGGTTGGTTTGATTACGAACCGGGACCTGAAGTATGAAGACAATTTAGATCTTCCTGTTACTGCTCGGATGACACCAGGTGACAAATTAATTACCGCATCTCCTGGGGTTACACTTGACAAAGCGAAACAGGTGCTACATCACTCTCGTAAGGAAAAGTTGCCGATAGTAGATGACAAGTTCCATCTGTGTGGTCTTATTACAATCAAAGATATTGATAAGGTGCAGATGTTCCCGCAGGCTTGTAAGGATGGAGAAGGAAGATTACGCGTTGGTGCAGCCGTTACACCATCAACGCCATTGGAAAACGTAGGCATGCTCGTAGATGAAGATGTAGATGTTATTGTATTAGATACGGCACACGGTCATTCCAAGAATGTCATTCGGTCAACCGAATATATAAAATCCCAATTTCCAAATGTAGAACTCGTAGCAGGCAATGTTGTTACACCTGAAGCAACACGGAGTTTGATTGATGCAGGTGCAGATGCTGTTAAGGTCGGTGTAGGACCGGGTTCAATATGCACAACGCGTGTTGTTGCGGGGGTTAGCATTCCTCAAATCACAGCAATTTATGATTGTGCTGAGGAAGCAGTTAAAGCAGATGTCCCAATTATCGCTGATGGAGGTATCCGTTATTCTGGTGATATAGCCAAAGCGATTGGGGCTGGCGCAAGTTCAGTCATGATTGGGAGTCTCCTCGCTGGGACAGATGAAAGTCCAGGATCCACTGTGATTTATCAGGGAAGGACATATAAGATGCATCGTGGCATGGGGTCATTGGGAGCATTACGGAAAAGAAATATAGCGATTGGAGAGCAAACGAGTGACGAAGAAATGGCAAAACTTGTACCGCGTGGGATTGAAGGAAGAGTACCACATAAAGGCAAACTGAGTAATTTTGTCTATCAGTTGGTCGGTGGTATTCGGTCTGCGATGGGGTATTGCGGGACACCTGATATTGAGGCTTTACGACGAGATGTACAATTTGTGCGAATGTCAAGTAGTGGTTATAGAGAAAGCCATCCACACGATATTGATATTACGGAAGAGGCACCTAACTACACGGTGGCAAACCTGAATAAATAATGAAATTATACTGAATTCTTCAGAAAGGAATTACGATTATGAAACTTAATGAAGAGATGTCATTTTGGGATAGACTCTATATCCCAGCATTGCTAAAGGGGATGTTCACAACGTTGAAACACATCCCAAAAAAGAAATTAACCGTCCAATATCCTGAAGATCCGAGAAGCGTCAATGAACGCAATGACCGCTATCGAGGCATCCACAAATTAACCAAAACTGAAAAAGATGAAATCAAGTGTGTTGCGTGTTTTTTATGTGCAACTGCTTGTCCCGCTGATTGCATTACAATACAGGCAGCACCTGCTCCAGAAGGTTGGACAACTAAAGAAGGTTACCAACGTGAAAAATACCCAGATGTGTTTGAAATCAATATGCTACGTTGTATCTTCTGCGGTTACTGTGTAGAGGCATGTCCAGAAGACGCTATCCGCATGACAGGACTAACACTACCACAATATTTCAGAGAACAGCAAACTGAAGGTGAGAAACTTGGTGGTAAACGTAGTGACTTTATCTTTGATCGGGATATGTTAGTTGCTAACAATGACATTGTCCAGGAGGGATTAAGTGTTGAGGCAAAGTAGCAAATAAGAGAGTATTCTGATAACATGCTACAATTGCGCTTGTAATTTTGATAATACTGTTGTATAATATAGTGAAGTTTTGTCCTTTAACATAATATGAAGTCGCACCCCCCATTCCCGAATAAAAAATATCAAATACTCTACGCAGATCCACCTTGGGACTACAAAGGTCAACTGCAACACACAGGTTCAAGTGGAAAAGATAGTGGTGGAGCAATACGACATTATCCAACCATTTCTGTTACTGAAATGGCTGATTGGAATATTGCATCCATTAGTTCAGATGACTGCTTACTTTTCATGTGGAGTACATCACCTCATCTTGACCAAGCCATACTGTTAGGTAAAGCCTGGGGATTTCGTTGGGCAACAGTTGCTTTTATATGGGATAAATGCCGCGTTAACCCAGGATTCTATACAATGAGCCAATGTGAATTGTGTCTTGTATTCAAACGTGGAACGATTCCTAAACCGAGAGGGTTGCGTAATATTAGACAACTTGTACAATCCCAACGTAGCCGACATTCAGAAAAACCTGATGAGGTGCGCGAACGGATTGATGAGATGTTTCCTCAACAGAAAAAACTTGAACTTTTTGCACGAAAGAAAGTTAAAGGTTGGGACGTATGGGGACTTGAAATAAGAAACGAATAGAATATGGAAAATATCACCTGAAGTTGATTCTTCAAAGAATGACTTCAAAAGTTTGTAATTTTAATCAACGAAATGATTTTTTTGTGTTTCGTTTGATTATTACCAATGTGGAGGGCTCGTCTAATTGACGCAATGAATGATATATCACTCGATTTAAGTGTTGACTCACTCTTTACATTAACCGATAAAATCAAAGCCGGTATTGAAGGACGAATGAACTGGGGAGATACGTTTGGATTAGCACTCGGTAGTAAGAACAAACAACATTTGATTGTTTGGACACCGAAGGTGACATCCGAAAGTTCAATCCTACCCGGTTTTGATTCAAAAGATGGAAATCTAACTTTAAAAATGAAGTATCGACCAGGGGCATGGATATCCTGGATTGATGAGGAAAAGGTACAAGCCGATGCAATTGATGATTATGACCGTGTTCACAAAAGTGTTCAAGAATTAGAACGTAATACCCGTCAAATCACTGATTTTGCTGATGGTGTAATTACTAACATCACTGTTCAACACTTAGGAAAATCGCTGACACTTGCTGAACTGACCGAAGAAGTCTTACAAGTTCGTTTGTCATTACCGAACAATATTAAAACAGGCGCATATATACTTATAAATTCTGAAGATGCTGATAGCAATTCAGCAAAGGTTATTATTCCTGAACAGACGCATATAAATAGAGTCCATCTCAACGAAGATGAGATGCTTTCAGAAATTGAGAAAGAAGGATACGATACCGCCCTGGTAGTAATACGCACACTCAATAAACAGTATCCTGATCTTTTGGATTTAGAATACACTTTAGCTTTACATTCACGGTTTGTAGAGGCATCAGAAACTAAATCGGGTAGACAAGTGAGAATTCTTCCAACTGCTGCAGTGTTAAATTCGCTTGAACCCAACACAATCAAGTTACAACCAATTGAATTCAAGGCATCAACAAAAGAAATTGAAGATGCAATTGCTAAGTGTTCAGAAAAAATTGATAGTTATATGGTCAAAGCAAATCCTCATGCATATCAATTGATGATGCAATATCAACAAGGTGTTGAAAGCCGCCTGAAAGCACTTATGCTGAATAGAGGTCAACGGATTCATAATAAAGTTTGGGATGACCTCGTTATTCGTGAATTGTCAAGTACATTAAATACGTTTTGTGATTTTTACTCAGAATATCTGGATGAACATTTTGAGGAAGATCTTTCAAGAGAGACATCGCAACTTCTTAGAAACAAAATAGAACCTATAATTGAATTTTGGCAGTTACAAGAGAATGAACAGTTAACCTACAACCAAATGATTCAGTCAAGTTATGTTTTAACGAATCAGGTTGTGGAACATGCAAATGCCTTATTCCACGACCTTATTTTTCAAACAGAATTTATCACTTCTGATCTTGTTCAGCCACTTGATTTAAAGATATATTCCAATGATGTATTACAAGATGAAATAAATCTACCAGCATGGACATCCGGAACTGTACGTGAAAGAATGACACGTTTAGTTTTACGTTCCAGTTTCTATCCACAGCAAATTGAAAGGTTGCGTAACATAATGCTAAATCTTCTTGAGATAGCAAACTATGCAAGTCAGCATAACCAAAATTTTGAGCAAGTTATTCAACCGATTCAGACCATACTATTGTCAACGAAACCTTTATCTAACCAACGTAACAACCACTCACCCCGACAGAAAACGAATTTTTCTGGATTTGAATTTAGTGATGTAGAACTTGAGAGTATTATTGACCAGATTGCAAACTATGATGCCATAATTGAAATGTGGATTGAGAATGCTCCTATTGAAACTGAGAACATGAGTGCATACTATGCGACTTTGTGGAGTTTGATCCTTAATGGAAAAGCACGTGAGAAATTGTTATCGGCTTTTAGACCTACATGTGATATTAATATCAGTGTGCCTGAGCAGACTAAACGTCTGATGAATCTTACCTTAAGTAGCCAATTGGTCGTAGAAAGTGATAAAGATCGTAAGAATTTGGAACGCAACCTGAATAAAGTTGTAATGTCAAAAACGGGTCATAACTTACATGAAATTACGACTACAGAGAAGTTAGCAATCCATGGAGACGTTACACTTTCACTGCTACGTGAAGAATTGATACGATATGATGAGACACTTGCCAAGCGTGCAAGTCGGTTGACAAGTCTACAACGTAAGGACAAAAAACGGAATGTCGTAAATTCCAAAAACAATGGACAAGTCTCCTTTGAAACGATACAGGCAGAACAGAAAAAAGTTGGTGATATGATCTCGTTCTTGAAGCCTTATAGTGAATCAGCTGTCATCAGTAAACTAGCAAATGCTGGGCTTAAGAAAAATGGATCTGAAATTGAAGATATTCGAAAACAACAAGTCCTAAGCTTTGATCTTAATGATCTCCCTTCAATAGGTGATACTTGGCTGACTGATGTCAAGACTTTGGATGATTATCCAAATCTGAGGGTATTTCTGCTACAGAATAAACTCCCAATTTCAACAACTGGAAGGATATTAATGGAACTTCGAAAAATACTCTCCGATGATTTATTCAATCAAGTCTTAGGTTTAATTCAAGAAGTTAAAGAACTCCAGAAAAGTAGCTATCAAGGTGAAGTCTTAGATAAATTTACATCTTACATATCTGAAAAAGTGTGGCGTTGGGAAATAACTCAGATTACGACAGAGGAACTACCTGTAGTTGTAAAGGAAAAGGTATTGACTTCTGCTGTGTGCTATGAAAAAGAGGTAGAAAACTTGATGGAATATGTTGACCGTTATGACGAATTACTTGAGACTAAACTTGTTGCTGAATCGGATATTGATGTGCAACGTAAAAAACTTGAATCTCGGTTTCAAGAGATTGTTAATTCACTTTTATAGGAACACTCTGAATGAAAATAGCGTTGATAGGAAACAACCATTTAGCACTTTCAGTTGCTTGGGGTATATCTCAAAATGAGTTGGCACAACAAATTGTCATATTTACAGGTTCAGATGCAGGAACTAAACATGTCAACCGAAGCACATCAAACCGGAATACAATAGCAGATTGCATTGAAGATCTCACTCTAGCAGCTACAGTGTGTCCTAGTGACACAAAAATAAGTATTGCAAACTCCTCTGAGGAACTAACCGATTCACAAGTAGTTGTCCTGCTACCTGCGTCCTTACCTTTTGGTTTTCACGCTGCGCACGCTTTGAAAACAACTAATCTATCACTGACTCGTCAAATTGTGCAAAAAATTGAAAATTACATCCAGAATCCTATCTTATTGATTGCGATGCCTTTTGCCAACCACATTGCTGCATGGATACATCAGACACATGGTTTGAAAAACATCATTGGAATTGCTAATGGAGTTTCTACAGCACATCTGAAAGCGGAAATAGCAAACCGACTCGGTCTCTCTGTTAATGACATTTCTGCTTTGGCTATTGGCAATGACGAAGTCACCTATCCGTTGACTCAATATTGTAGGATTAATGGTATTCCACTATCTCAATTTATTGATGTATCTGACATACAAGAACTATCGGAGGCCGTATCAAAACGATGTCCCTATACATCAGCAAGTGAGTTCACATTAGCAAGTCACATTCTACAAGTTCTTTCCACAATCAGTCTGGATAAAAAACGTGTGATGAGTGTTGGTACATTAATTACTACGGACACGACCTCTGTTTTCCTAAACGTACCATCAAAAATCGGAAGCAACGGTATAGAGTCAATTATCCCATTAGACCTAACGGATTCACAACGGGAACAATTTAAACAACTCGTTGCAAAAAGTGCATCGTCACAAAACTTTAGTTGACACCGATAAATTTCCATTCTTGACGATTTCTCCGTAATGATCTACAAACAGTGAGATAACTGGTTATTTCAATGAGGGAAATATATCAAAAAATCCCAGAATTAATCGGATCCGACCAGCTTAGTGCCTACTGTACTGTGGTTGAAACCAAAGGTTCTACACCACAAAAACCTGGTGCTAAGTTACTGATTCTTCCCGATTTACGTAATATAGGAACGCTCGGAGGAGGATGTGTTGAAGCAGAGGCACGTCGACAAGCTATCGGTTTGATGCAAGATGGCACCCCTCGTCTCTTAGAGTTTCAACTGGATAGTGATTACGGTTGGGATGATGGACTAATCTGTGGCGGAAATATGAAGATCTTCATTGATATACCCAGAACTCGTTCAGAGGCAGACATATTTACACGTCTAAAGGAATTAAATGCCGCGAAGGTACCGCTTGTCTGTGCGACGGTTGTAAAAAGTGATCAGCAAAACTCAAATATTGGAATGAAGATGATATTTGCTTCTAATGGCGAACGCATTGGCACATTAGGAAATCCTTCTTTGGAATCGGATGTTGAAGATCAGATGACCGACATTCTTGAAAAGAATGATGCAGATATATTCAGACTTAATGAGAGCACATCAATTTTTCTGGAACCGCTTCAACCCAGACCTACTTTGCTCATCGCTGGAGCAGGTCATGTTGGACAAGCACTATGTCATCTCGGCAGCTGGTTAGATTTTGACATCGTTATCGTTGATGATAGGGCAGATTTTGCTTCATCTGAAAGATTACCTGAAGCAGATGAAATTATTGTCGGTGATATCGCAGAAGAACTCAAAAAATATCCAAAAAATCATTTGACCTATGTGGTTATTGTAACAAGGGGACACCAACACGATGAATCGGCACTCCATAGTGTCGTGGAATCAGATGCTCGTTATATCGGGTTAATTGGCAGTAGAAGGAAAATAAAGCTCATCTTTGATGATTTGCTTGAAATCGGGATACCGCAAGAGAAACTGCAACGCGTCTGCGCACCAATTGGACTAGATATAAACTCCAAAACTGTACCTGAAATTGCCGTTAGTATCGCCTCACAGCTAATACAAGCTCGTAATAGCATGAATAGTGGAAAATCCTATGAAGCAAAATCTGAAAAAATGCCTACCATAAGAATATAAGAGACATTATATAAATTTAAATTCTGTAAAAACAGGTGCGGAATGTGGGTTAGCAGTGTATATTATCAAAAATTTTCGGTCGATATAGAAAGAAGTATACTTCCGAAACTTCCATCAGGGTACACAGAACGGGCGGAAGATCTCATGCGTTAGAGGAGCTACGGGAGGCTGTATCAAAAGTGCTTCTACTCTATCGCGTCTGTGTATTGTCATCAGTGTGGATGATACCTTTGTTTTCCGTTATGGAGAGGATATCTCCTACATATCTAACTGGTGGTCTTCTCAAGCAAAACAACCGATGAAGGGACAAAATATATTGGGTATGACGATAAAGATTGGAGAGCAGATCATTTCCCTGAATATGCGACTGATCAGCACTATCTGAAGAACTTTGAAAATATCCGTAGGATTTTTTCTTGATTTTTTTTGTAGAAATGTTATCATTCATAAAAGTGACAGCAACCCGCATGATTCGGAGGATTTCCATGCAGTTGCACTATATTGTTTAGTTGTACACATTTTTAGTCGGTGTTAAATTTATTTAGGTATGGTTGTCTTATCCGTTTGGATAACACGTACGTGTGAATTCTTTGGAAAACCAGTTTACATACAAAAAAGGAGACTTTAAAAGAGACAATGAAATACCTACAGGGTGAAGTGGAATAGCAAAAGGAGAGGAAGTTAAGTGAAGCGAAACATAACATAACCCCTTGTAGCACATAGCGAAGTGTCCAGCTGACATTTTCAACTGAGATATAAATTAGGTGCTTATGGCACTTCAATGGGAAACATGAATCAAATACTTAACGAGTGAACCATTTAGTAGAAAATTGGGTATATGTAAGAACTGAAAGGCTCTTTTGATATAGCAACCGTATACTCAAATGGTCTGTTACTGTTATCAGTCGAGGTATCTGTAAGCCCATCAAAAGTTGATGCTTGTGTTTTCGACGTTTCAAGGACAATTGTGGTAAAATCAGCAAAAGACTCAATCTTACTCAGGTAACTATTTCCGGTTGGGTACAACAGCTTTACTGGAAAGAATTCAACCGACATTTATCATGAATGTGCGGTGAAAGGAGAATCAAAATGGGAACTAAGAAATTGCTTGTGAACCCTGAACCCACTTCTGATGATTCTGAAAAGACAGCGGAAGCGGAAGCACACGAGGCATTACATCAACAAGAGTTAGATAAATTACAACGTCTTCTTAAAGAATGTGAAGAAGATCCGACCCTCATAGAATGCATTGACGATCCAAAAGAAAAGGAGGTAGCGCTTCAACTCGGTAGGGAGATAATAGCAGAATTGCCCGAAATCATGAGGTCAAAACTGCCCGATTCTGCAACTACGGAGGAAAAACGTACAGAGAGGCACAAACGTTTGGTCGTTTTCCGGGAGAAGTTTGGGGCGAGACTTATAAAGACGATGAAAGCTAGAAAGGTAATTACTTCAGAAAGCCGCGAAAAGAGCGAAAAGAGCGAAGCTCTCATGAAGATTTTAGAAGGTAACTGATACAGATGAGCCTTCCAAACCTGAAGAGAAAAAGCGTGACGAAAGAAAATCATAAACTTTGAACAGGTACGTTTGGCATTACATGGGGAATTCTATCCAGCTCGGATCGTAGTCGGAGCAAACAGCAATGATGCCTTTCTTTGTGAGGATGTCGGTGCAGATGTCACAGAGGTGGCACGCAGTATTGGGATTGACTCACGGATTGGACATCGATTCCTCCGTGCTGGTCTGGGTTGGGGTGGTAGCTGCTACCCGAAAGATACCGCAGCTCTATTAGGTGTTGCAGCACAAGCTGGATACGAGATGCCGATTACAGAGGCTGCACGAACGGTTAACTTTCAACAGCGCATAAGAATCGTTCAAAAGTTACGCGATGTTTTGAAAACGCTTAGTGGGAAAACTATCGGTATCCTCGGCCTCGCCTTTAAGCCGAATACAGGCGACATTCGAGAAGCACCATCACTTGATATTATCCGTCAACTCGTTGCTGAAGGTGCAAATATCCGTGCACACGATCCAATCGCCATTCCAAAAGCACAACACGCAATGAGCGACATCCCTGTTGATTTCATTGAAGATGTGTATATTAGACATTAGACATTATATAAGTTTAATCGAAATGTTTGTCATAACACCAAGGTCTGAAGTTTAGACGAAAGTTATGTAATCCACAACAGATTTTCATGACTAAATCGCTGAACCCTTGTTTCCAATTGCGCAACTTGTCTTTGACTATGCGGTATCTTTTGACACTACTAATCACATGTTCTACACGGATACGGATAGACGATATTTCCCGGTTTCTTGCTTTTTCAGCTGCTGTCAGTTCACCACCTTTGGGTTTCTTTTTCTGTTGGACAACAGTAATACCAGCAGGATTAAAACCTAAAAAACCGGAATCTTGGTATAAATAACTACCACTTGGCAAAAAAGATATTGTTTCATCGGCAATACGTTTATCATGCCTGCTGCCTTTGTAAGTAGGAGACAATACCAATACCCTGCACGCAGCATTAATAAGCAGATTATTCTTTACAGTATGTTGTTTCTTTTTGCCACTATAATAGTCCTTCTGTGCTTCTTGGTCTTTCGGACGCTGTATCGGACGCTCTGTGCAATCTTGGAAAAAATGTTCGGGTGCCGGTGTGTCACTTTCAACAGCTGTCTCTTTTTCAAAAGTATCAGGAGTTGTCTCACGAGATGGCAACTCACCGAGTTCATCTAATGCCTGGTCTAATATCAGTGAAAGTAGGTGTATCCATTTATTTGTCTCAGGTTGAGACATATCAAAGAACATACCATGAGCATCTTGGGTCCATGCGTGTCGTAGATAAATCAAAATAAACAGAAGTTTATCTTCCATATTTGACAAACGACTATTTTTGTAAGTGGTATAACGCCGTTTTTTTTCGTTCTTGACCATCAAGTGTTTTTGTAGAGACAAACGCTAAAAAATGTGTCGTAAAAATCGGAAGAAGTGCCAAAAATTCTTCAGTCGTAAAACCCGTTAGTTTTTGGAACTTACCCGGATCATCCTTGATTTCATCATATTTGTTCATGAGTTAATCTCCAAAGCATAATTTTCTTTATTATGCCAGAAATCAACTGTAATTTAAATTTATATAATGTCTAAGGAATACAATTATGAATCACATTACCATGGAAGAGAACAAAGCCTATACCCTTGCTGAAGTTGTGCAAATAGTGCAGGACACTTTGGATGCTGTCAAGGACAATTCAAAATATTGCGAATTACAATTTTCTCCAGTAGATATATATTGGTTGTTGCATAATATGCTTTCGTATGTAAATAGAAATGTACCGGGCGAATTTGCGCTTCGTCGAAACTACAAAGGTTCATACAGAGTTCGATATAGGACAGAAGAATCAGAAAAAATCCGTACTTCAAAGAAAATCAAAGAAGATCTAAAAAAATCCGCAGATTATTTAGAAAAATTAACAGGAAACAGACCCTCTTGGGGATAATCTGTGATTTCAATTAGAGTGGATTATCAGACTATTGCATAACTCTTATTGATATATTTGAGGAGTAACAATATGAATCAAGATCAAACGATAAACATTGAAGACATTGAAATGCCAGTAGATAATCTCAATTTTCAGAAAGCAGCTGATATATTTGATCAGCACGGCTGTCTCATCGTGCGTGGTCTGATGAATCCCTATATCAAAGAATTACACAAAGACATAGAAGCTGCCGCAGCAGAATCATTAGCACTTCTTGATCAGGCACAGCAGATAACAGAAGGATGGCGAACGCCAAACGGAACACTTTTCATCCCTGCTCCTCATGGATATGATCGTGACAAACAAATTATGGTCCTGTCAATCAATTATCAAACAAGTGCAGCTTTTTTTCGAGCTGCTTTTGATGAAAACGCTGTTGCCATCGTTGAAGCGATTTTAGGTCAGAACGTTGAGATATTTGGAAATGGACAGTGTCTGTATAAAGAACCCGTTGGTGGACACCCCAAACACCTGCATCAAGACTCCGCTTATTTTGAACATCGCTTTCAAGGACCCGTTGGTATTCTGAATTATGTAGTGGATACTGACCTTGTGAATGGTGCGTTACATGTAGTTCCTGGCTCACATCGGCTTGGACAATTGAAGCATGTAGATACATTTTCACATCTTGGTTTAGAGGAGGACGAATGGCCTTGGGAAAGTGCACTGCCTGTTGTTGGTAATGCAGGAGACTCTATATTCTTCAATGTTAAGACAGTACACGGATCTAAACAGAACATGTCAGATAAACCGCGTCCGGTATTTATCAACCGTTATCGACGGACAGATGACTTTGTAATAATTGGTGGGACTACCACCACAAATCGTGCAGAGGCTGAGAAACGCGCTGCTGCCGCTGAAGAAGCAAAGAAATCCAATTCCGATCGTGGCTTGATGGTTCGCGGTTTTCGTCCATATTCAGCATAAAGGTATATCCGACATTTCATCTACTGAAATACATAATGTAAATGATGATCTGAGATGGTTGATTATCTTATCTTCAACTGTCCCCAGCGTGTAATTAATCTTGCCTTAGGGGTTATGATACCTTTCATTCGGATTGTTGTAAGTGTATTTCGTTTACCTGTAATAGAGACATCCTCAATTTGATAGAAATACTCAACATTCGGAATTGCTGTGGAGTCTGTCCACCTGTATGTACTTCGTTCACCAGTGGTACCTGCCCCTTGTATGAGTCTTGGATTGACCTTCACATACGGACCTTGTCTTGACTGACTTCGCAATAGATTAAACCCAACATTATCAAGTTCGGATTCAGTAATCCATTTGATGCAAGCACCTAATTCTGATTTTACAGCACTGAAATAAGATAACGTTACTGGTAGAGGTCTGGTTCCTCTATACCCAGGATTACCAACATCCGTTACTTTACCCCAATACCGCACGACAGCCAAGTTCAACTCACAAGCACGTTTCCAGTTGTTTGACAGTGTTCCATTTAGTGGTAGGTCTGTTTCTTGTCCATACCTACGAATCAATGAAGTGCGTGCATCATTTGATGTCATTCCAGACGGCAACCTCCATGCGGGTTTATCAATGGTTGAACCATCTACATCCAAATTCCCCGCAACATCGCTTAGCATACCGTCCGGGTCTGTTATCATCAAGTAGAAACCCATCTTACCAAGTATTCGTCCCTCAGATTCATTGAAATCAAAGACATCAATGTGATGATCATCTAATTCATAGACTCTATCTAAATGAATGTCTTCAGAACACCTTCCTAACTTAGTCACAAAAATCACTGTCTGTTTGGGAAATACCAGCATGTCGTCAATTGTAATTACATTATGTTGTTGTTGTCCGTTTTCGTCTAATAAATAAAAACTAAGTTTCCAACCATTGAGATTTATCGTCTCTGTATCGGAAGAGTTAAATAGTTCTATCCACTGTGGAAGTGTATGTTGCTGAACTTTTGTAATATACATTATTTCACTGAAACTAATCTGTCCTTTATATGACAGTCTATTTTGTAAGGAAGGAGGCGTATCAGTAGCTGTTTGGCGTGTATTGACTTCATCCTCCTGCAGCTCAGATGTTTGTTCTATTTGTGATTCTTCTGTAGATACATCTTCTACTCTTTGCTGTTGCGGTGTTTGAGACTCAATTATCTGTTGAGATGATTGACTCGGTAAATCTGAAACCGTGATTACAAACGGAGATGTACCTATTACAATTAAGGAGTCTGCATTTTTCTTATGCAACTGAACCGCTATACGATATTTTCCTGTTGTTGTGCCAGTTGTAAATATAGCTGATGCTCTACCATTCACATCCGTTGTTGTACTATACTTGGTAAGATCTCTGTTTTCGGGAACATTATCAAAATAACCACTACCATCAAGAAGTTCGAATACTATTTTTTCACTTGACCGTTTGCTGTTTTTGTGATCAATTACTTCGACAACAAAAGGTTGTAACCTCGTATTTATTTCTGCTGTTTGGTTATTACCCGATACTTTATTCAAGATTCTACTGGTAAATTTTACATCTAAATGTCGACTGAATAAAAGTGTTGGAATGTGGTTATCAACAGAATTCTCATCAAGTGGGTTGCCTTCTAAGTTTAAAGTACGTCCATCCCCGTTAAGTTCCGTATGGTTGATCAATGGTTCAAGGTCAGTTATTTGGTTATGTTGAAATTGGAGTATAGTCGCTGATGAAAGGTCTGGTAGATTATCAAGGCTTGTAAGTTCATTGTTATTAAGGAGCAAAGTATGTATGGCAATAATGTTGGATATGGGTGAGATGTCTGATATGTGGTTATGAGATAGATATAAATTCGTCAACCCATCTAAATTTGCTAATGCCGTAATGTCTCTTATTGAATTCTCTTGTAGAAATAAGATCTCAAGTGCTGTTGCATACTCCAAACCCGTAAGATCAGTAATTCCATGATTGTTCGCACTTAGAATTGTAAATGTATCTCTACTCATTTCAGACTGAGTAATAGTCTCTCCAGCATTCTTATCAAGTGTTCTTTCTACAACAGCGCGAAGGGCAGGATCAGGAATATTAACAGGTTGGGAAATTCCTTTAGAAAGAAACGTAAAAAGTAATAGATGGAAAATTGCTAACCGGATGAACACATTTTTCATACCATAATTGTCTCCTTAATCATAAAATTGCGTAGAGAAAAACTATATTTAGACCGATAATTAATTACGAATGTATTATATTTTAGTTACTAATTATATGGCATTTATTATACGCAAATTCTCTGTAGCAAATATTTTGAAAATATGTTATACTTACCACATCATTTCAATACTATTTCTACAGAAGTTGTAATGGATCATCCTAACAGATTGGATGTGTAATAAACCTTCGTGTATAGAATAGGAAGATAGTCAAACATGCAATTAACAGAAACACAACTTGCTCAATTCAAAGAAAATGGTTTTGTCGTTTTTGAAGGCTTTTTCTTACCTACTGAAGCAGAAGCACTGCGACTTGAATTAGAACGCATTTACAATACTGAACTTGAAAAAGGCACAGGAATCAACTGTGCTATTCAAGAAGATGGAACGAAACGCAACAATGAAGGTGAACGACAGAACCTACAAGTTATTCCACTAAACAACCGCAGCGACCTACACAAAGCATTACCTTTCCACCCTAAAGTTGTCTCCGTTGTCAAGCAACTTATCGGTGATGAATTTATGCTGGAACTTGATCAAGCATTCTGGAAACCACCTAAAATTGGTGTCGGCACAAGTTGGCATCAGGATAACGCATATTTCAAAATAGCTGATCCACTACGTGGGACTGCTATGTGGATTGCTATTCACGACGCAAACATTCAAAATGGATGTTTACATGTTATCCCCGGCAGCCACCGCGAATCTTACGAACACTACCGCGACCCACTAAGCGATCATCATATCAGATGCGACCCACCGGAAGAACGCGCAGTTCCTATTGAATTAAAGGCAGGTGGTGTATTATTCTTCTGCTATGGGGTTGCACATTGCACGAGACAAAATCTATCTGACAAAGAACGCGCAGGCGTAGCACTCCATTTCCTACACAACGATTTTGGTGGAAAAGAAATCTGGGAACGAAACAATGCAACCAAACCGATGGTTTCAGGTGCTTTGTCAACCGGTGGAGAGAAAGAATTTGGACAGAAATTTGAAGGTCGTTGGCAAGAACTCATGGATAATGTAATCGCTTCTTCCTAATCAAGTTGTCCGTTATTCTTTACTAAACTAACCTAAGTTGCCACCTATCATTTGTTGGAGTGGTTTCCAACCACGATTGTTATGAAGTGGCACCAAAATATGCAGAAATCCCTTGTTTCTTCGTTCAAAAAAGCAATTGATGATTAATATTATGTAGGTAGCAACTTAGGTTAAACTAACCAATTATATCTACACACCTTCTCTGCGTGTGTATTAAAGATTAAAATACATCCACATTATTTCATTGACTACGATCAAACAATAGTCACGCTGTGTTTGCGCATTGATAATTCTGTCATCAATGAAATCTACTTCATAAGAATTGTGTTCGTCGTAAATCCATAACTCCGATTTGTATAGAAAATGTTGATTTTTTGACTAAACTCAAAAATTGGGAAAATGAATTTGGATACTTGATACTGTTGTATACAGGTTCCACGCGGAGGTATTAATGTTAAATAGAATAAACAATTCATATTTCACATGCGTTCTGTGTCTGATATTTGCAATTTCCTTGATTCCAATGTTCTCCATCGCGCAGCAATCGGTAAACGATGAGAACATCATCTCACGATATAAACAGATACTGCTTGGTAAACCAAAAGAAGGAAGCACTTTTGACCGCCTCTATCAGTTCTATCTTGAAGGGGATGGTTTAGAAGCAATGCTCAACGAATATCAAACCGAAGCACAAAATAAACCTAACAATCCGAATCTTCAACTCATTTTAGGTCATGTATACAAAAGGCTTGGGAAAGACGCACAAGCCATAACTTCATATCAACGCGCTGTTGAACTGGCACCAGATAACTACTACCCACATTTTGCTTTAGGTAAGTTATATAAAACGCTACGCAAACATGAAGAAGCTATAATAGAATTGAGCAAGGCTGCCAAACTGTCAGAGAAAGTCCAAGATGTTCCTCCAGATGAACTGACATCAATATATCAAGCTCTCGGATACTCATTTTTCCATCGTGATAGAGTAGATGAAGCAATTCAGACATGGCAAAAGATCGCTGAACTCGATCCAATGGACATCTTTGCACGCATTGAACTCGCTGAGCTCTTCCGTGAACAGGAACTTTACCAACAGGCTATCGCACAACATGAAGACATAATAAAACTGAAAAAAGACGACCCATATAGAGTCTGTTTGAGCCACAGAGAAATCGGAAATATCCTTGAAATTAAAGGTGACATTCAAGACGCTGTGAAAAGATATGACACCGCACTTGAAATTACCGCACAAGGTAACTGGTTACGGAAAGACATACAACACCGTATCATCGGTATCTTCGCTTCAGATAGCAATTGGGATGGATTGATAAACTATTACAAAGAAAAACTTGATGATAATCCGAATGACCCAGAACTTCTCGGTTTGCTCGCAGCTGCATACATTGAGAATCAACAACTTGATGAAGGAATCAAGACATACCACAAAGGATTAGAACTTGTCCCCACAGACACCGATCTACGACTAAATCTTATCGCTTCACTCCGATATGCAGAGAAGTTTGATGAGGCAGCTACCGAATATGAAACCCTCAACAAACAAGATCCTGACAATATCGGTATATACAGAGAACTCGGTGAACTCTATCATCAGCTTGGCGACCGTGAAAAAACAGAACAGGTGTATCAACGTTTGATTGACCAATCCCCTGACAATCCAAGCACGTATCTAACCTTGGCTGAAATATATACAGGACACGAATGGATTGAACAAGCCACATCACATTATGAAAAGGCACTGTCTCTTGTCCCAAATAATCTGGATTACATTGAGTATTTTGGTGATTTCTATCTAAGACAAGGGAATCGTGAGAAGGCACTTGAGACTTGGAACAGAATGGTTACTGACGACAAAGCAAATGCTGCTAACTTTGATCGTCTTGCGAAGTTACTAAAAACAAAAAACTTCAAAAAAGAATCAATCGCAGCTATACGAAAAGCTGCTGAGTTGATGCCAGAAGAATATAGTTATAGAGAAACGTTAGCAAAATATCTAACAGAGAACGAAGAATATGACAAAGCACTTGTTGAATACTTAGCAGCGATGGAACTTTCGCCTAATCAATTTTTTGCTGATAAGATGAATGATAGAGCAATTGAACTCTATCGCAGACAAGGAACACTCACAGAGAAGATTAAAGAAATAGAAGATGAACTTGAAAATACTGTCCTATCTGAAACTAAACGGTTCGCACATCAGAAGCAGCTCGTAAAGATGTATCTGAAGATGGGAAACATTAGTTATGCGATGGAAGTATTGTTACAGACGAAAGAGATGATGCCAAATGACATCACCATAAACCGTTGGCTTGCAGACATATACTATCGTCAAGGTAGACGCGATGCAGCAAACGATATCTACACATACCTTATTGAGATAGACAGTGCAAATGCTCGCGAATATTATACTAAAATTGCAAAGTCACATCTGAATATCTTTGATTTTGATTCCGCTACAGATACTGCAAAACAGGTCATCGCAAATAGTCCACGCAATCCCGATGGACATCAACTCCTCGCACAAATTGCAGTCCAATCAGAAAACTATGATTCCGCAATTGATAGTCTCAAAAATGCAATTAGATTACGACCTGAGGAAATAAAAACACGAATTGAATTGGCAAAGGTTTATTTGCTCGCAGAAAAACCACAACACGCTTTGGCACAATATTGGAGATGTTGGAATCTCAGCGATAGTGTCAATGACAAACTTGATTTGATAAAACCACTCGCAGAAATATATGACGATCTTGGTCGTCCAGAAGAATTAAAAACTGAACTCAAGAAATTAGCAAGATCAAATAATACTTGGGTTGCGGCTGTTCTTGCACTATCTGAACTTCAACGGATGAAGGGTAATATAGAAGGAGCGCAATTTCAATTGGCACAAGCGTTGAACAGACAAAGAGATAATCCTGCATTGTTATATCACTTGGTAAATATCACCTTGGAGATGGATGAAATACAGGAAGCACTAACATATCAACAACAACTTGTCAAAGTCCAACCCAATTCTGACAACCAACAGCAGCTTGGGAAAATACTGTTTGACCTTGGACGAGAACAGGAAGCAATTCAAGTCTGGACAAAACTGCTCCATGCAAAAAACCAGACGCTTGAGGCAGAAGTAAAACTCGCATCTTTATTGCTACGCAACGGTCTGCAAGAACAAGCATTCATCGTCCTAGAACGCGCAGCTGAAAAAATCGCTGGCACTGATGCACACCTCCCACTCTATCAAGTCGGTGCAATGTTAGTGGCTATCTATGAAAAAGAACGTGCAATCCCCTACTTCCATGCCATACTAAACATGTCTGAAAATACAGATAGTTTAACTCAGATAGCAGCCGATCAATCCGCAACAAACATAAACATTATAAATAACAATTACTTCACAGTATCACGCAGAACTATCTCAGATATTCAGAGTAAGCCAACCACAGGAACAGGTAGAGTCCAATGGAGACCAAAGACATTAGACGATGCGAAAATTGGTGCACTGGTACAACTGACAACAATTGCACAAGAACAAGGAAGAGTGAAAGATATCGTGAATAAATTGCAAGATGCTGCCGATGCAAATCCAACTGATGTCAATGCACACGTTACCTTAGCAAGATTATATAATCTTCTTCAGTACCATGATAAGGCTGACACAGTTATTGATAAGTTGATTGATATCACATCTAACGACACTACATACCGATACTTACGACTTCAACGTGTGCTGAACGAAGACCTAACACCTGATAAGTTCAAAGATAGAATTGCGGAATTACCTTCAATTACGTCTGATGATCGCTTGCAATTTATGGCAAAATATGCAGAATCACTGTTTCATAAAGGAGATGAAGACGAAGCCAATAAACTCCTAAGGGAAATTGAAAATGAAAAATCCTCAAATTTTGATACCGTCTATGCTTTTGTCATGGCGTTTAATCTTGCAGAAAAGACCGATGTAGCAAAGAAACACCTCATGACGCTCGCGCCTCCTCCACCTTCACAAAGTCTATATAATTATGAATTCTTATTTGAACATCTCATTAAAACTTACCTTGACAAAGGAGAACCGGAAAAGGCAATTGATACCTTCTGGGTATTCTTTGAGAAAACAAAACCCAAATCTGTAAACCCAAGACGAATCTCCTTACTTTCACAGTCCTCATTTACAAGTGGGTATAGTTCATTACCAACAAACTTTCCACCACAATCAGCATACTTCAACCAAGACCGATTAGCCTTCCTTGAATACAATTTCCGTGAGTTCTGGATACACAATCAAGCAAACGGCTTATATTCAAAACTCCAAAATGTGCTTGAAACAACCGAAGGTAACAACCGTCTCTATCCGAGTTTAGCACTCTCATACTGCTATTGGTGGGATGGAAAACAACAGAATGCTAAAGATATTCTATTATCACTACAGAATGAATTCCCTGATGACCTCATTCTCAAGCACAATACTGCAGCGCTCTATATTCAGACTGGAAATATACGCGAAGCAATGAATATTGTTGAAAAACTTGCACAGGTAGATGCAAGTAAACAACTTCAATACTATGAATTGATGTTGGAGCTTGCTACACAATTGGGGGATATGGATAAATTACGAGAGTTAAGTCCAAAAATATTAAATTCTTCATATAATGCCGATGTACTATACCAGTTTTCTAATACACTTGATGACCGTGGTTTTACACAGCATGCAATTACATTTGCATTAAAAGCCAAGTCACTAATCATGAAACAGAGAAACACCTCCCTCTTGACAAATTTAGCTTACCATCTCAACTCACTTGGTAGAGGAAAAGATAGTCAAGAACTTTATATTCGTGCAATGCAATTCTCTAACAATACTAACAGAAGTGGAAGGGCAGCATCATCACGGAATATCTCTCAATCCGCAAATTTATACCGCACATCACAGGATAAAGAGAAGAATGAAAGCAAATTAGTCCAAGATGCACAAAACAAACCCGATTCATTTCAAGCACAAATAAAATTGGCTGTCCACTATGAACGTTCAAATCAATTTGAGAAAGCATCAAAAGCTTATAAGGCAGCACTTGCCTTACGACCAAAGGACAATAATACCAGACTAAAGTACGTCAGAATGTTAGAACAAAACGGTAAGGCGACAGATGCCATTTCAGATTACGCCATTCTCTTAAAGAGTAATTCCAGTGTATTAGACTATGAACATGACATCGCAATAGATGCGTTCGTTGAAGCAGATAAATTAGATGAACTGATTTCAATCACAAATGACATTATCATGCCTGTTGGACAATATGCTGGCAGCGATTTCACTGTTATTGTCGCACGCAGATGTCTCACTGAAAATAGAACTGAAGATGCAATCAAGTTATTTGAGAAGATTATACAGACACATCCAAGCTGGACAGCACTCCACCAAGAATTGGCATCCATCTATGTCAACGCAGGTCACCCTGAGAAGGCAAGTCAGTTTCTAACTGAAAAACAGAAAAGTGATAGAACCTCACTATCAGAAACAGGGTTCATTGTCAAAATTGCTGAAATCTATCTGTCATCGGGTAATTCTGAGAAAGCAGTCAATTACTTGAAAGATAAAATCAATGAACAAGAACAATCAAAATCAACCATTCCTCTTGTTCTAAAACTTGCTGATATATATAAAAATAGCGATGAATTACACAACCTAATTGACGTATACCACGCTAAACTCGCTGAAAATCCGACTGATACAGATCTTCTCTATATCGTAACTTCTATGAAGTTGAAAACTGATGATACTGAAGGCGTAGAAGACCTTGTTGATCAAATGACTGAAAAAGTAAACACGCCTATCTCCACGCAGTGGTTATATGATCTATCAGATGCTTGTAGAGACAAAGAACTGCCCGAACTACAGTTCCGTCTCCTTGAAGCCGCTGTAGAAAAATTGGAAGACAATAGCTCATGGCAACTTGAAAAGGGGTATCAAAAACTCGCAGAGGAACATCTCAAAAAAGGTGACATAGAAAAAGCACAAAGCTCAACACGAAAGATGGGAAAACTCATTTCAATGTCAGATGAATGGGATAGAATATATGACAAGAGAAAACTCGCAACCACTTATATGCAATATCAAATGTGGGACGAAGCACTTATACTCTATTCAGAAATACTCAACAATCTTGATGCATCAAGTTATGAAAGAAGTAATTCTCAAGATAAATATTTGGTGATAAAACAACGCCGTGGTGACCTCAATGTTATAACTGATGATGAAATAAGAGAACTGCCGATCAGTTTGCAACAAGCCTATGCAGATGAATTTGAAAACATTGGTAAAGTTGATAGGACAATTCAGATATACAACCGCATCATCAAAACCACACCAGAAGATTATGACACCCGCAGACAACTTGCTTCTCTTTTTACACGCATCGGTCAACACGATAAGTCCCAAAAAATATGGACAGAACTGCTTGAATTAGACCCAGAAAACACATTATACCAAAATGGACTTGTCCAATGTCTTCAATCTGCTGATAAACTAAACGTTGCTTATGAACTTGCACAGAAATACATACAGGAAGAACCTGAAGTTGGCGCACACTACCTAAGAATGGCAAAACTATATGCTGATGAAAATCGAATTGATGACGCAATCAAACACTATGAGAAAGTAAATGAATTGGCACCAGGGAACCAAACAACTTATCTCAATCTGGCAAATATGTATCTGCGAACAGATAATTTTGTCAAGGCAGAAGATGCTTTCAACAATGCACTTCAACACACTACATCAAGCTACCAAAGAAGTGATATTGAAGACCAGATACTAAACATATATCGTTATCAAGGTAAATTAGAAGAAAAGTTTAGAGATATAGAAGCAAAAGGTATGCTTACATCGGATAAGCAGGCACAAATAGCGCGACATCTGCTTAATACAGGGAACACAGAAAAATCTGTGGAAGCGTTTAAGAAAGCCATTGATATGACAACAGATTCCTATGATAAGAATTGGCTATCAAATGAATTACTTGAGATATATGTTGAAAATGATCAAACCGAATTAGCGACACAACTTTATGATAAAATCGCTCTACGTGCTGATTCCAGAAGAAGAATCTTTTACGGAACAACAAGTATCACTGTCTCATCAAATGCAAAAAGGGCGCGTGAAACGTTGATCCGTACTTATAAAAATCAGAATAAACTTGAGCAGCTGAAAACAATATACGAAGCCAAACTCAAAGAAAATCCTAACAAGGTGGACTATCTTGAAACACTTGCAGAGATCCATTGGGATAGCGAAGATTACAAAAAATCTGCTGAAGTTTACCAAAAACTAAACAAAATTCAACCTTACAACTTACAGAATTATTTCTACGCTGCCGCAGCTACGAAAAAGAGTGGACATCCGGTTAAAGCTCAAGAGATTATTGAGAAAGCTGAAACTGCATTCACATCAAGTCCGGAAAAAGACGATAGATACATCCTTAGTCATATCGCTTCTATTTGTCTCCAGAACGACATGAACGATTTAGCACTCAAACACGCACAAACTGCTCTTGAGTTAAACCGTAGCTATGGCAATACCATAGTTCAGGAAACATTGTGGGCAATGCTTGGGGAAATATACAAAAACAAAAAACAATACGAAGATGCTGTCAATATGTATCGGCAGGTCGTAATTACAACCGACTATGATTATGATAGAAGAAATGCTGAGAGTGCAATTCTCGAGATTACACAGCAAGGTAAACTCTATGAAAAATGGATTCCCAAACAACTTGAAACCGTAGAAAATCGTCCGGATGATATAAACGCACGTTTACTGCTTGCTGAGAATTATGAACTTGCAAAAGAGTTCAAAAATGCAGTCGGACAGTATGAAGCCATAAAAGAACTTCAACCCAATAATCCTAAATGGTATGAGAAACTTGCGGAACTCTATAATAACCTACCAGATGAAAGACAAGAAACCGGCGAAGTGATTGAAGGAACTGCACTCTCACTTGATGGCAATGGAAGTTATGTTGAAATCAATGACAGTGAGATTTTAAACAATATGTCGGATCAGTTAACGGTATCAGCATGGTATAAATGCAATGAATATCCAAAAGATTATTCACCGATAGTTACCAAGACAAATACATGGGATACAGAATTCAAAAATAGAAGCTATCTCCTAAACCTTAAGAATGACGGGACAATTCAGTTTGCAGCATGTCCTAACGAAGAAAGCGATGTAAGCCTTTTTCCGTCAAATTATATAATCCAACCTAACACTTGGACACATCTAACTGGCGTAATTGACGCTAGAAACAATACAATAAAATTGATTGTTGATGGGAATGAAATTGCAAGAGATGGATTCAAAGGTGTGAATCAGATATTCAGCAGCAAACTCCCACTCCGAATTGGGTGGACACAAGAGATATTCTCTGGTCATAACTATGTCAACGGATACATTGATGAAGTGCGTGTATGGAACATAGCACGATCAACAGAAGATATACGTGCAGATATGAATAAGCAACTCAATGGAGATGAACTCGGTTTAATCGGATACTGGAAATTTGATTCACAACAAGATGATAAGATATTTGATTCTTCACTGAACAAGAACCATGGCACACTAATCGGCGATGCAAAACTGGAGCAATACACACGTCCTATTTTTGAAAGCGCACGACATGACAATCTGGCAAAATCGAAAACTTATTATGAAAAATCATTAGAGCTTGAACCCGCATCATACCAGAACTATGACAGATTAGCAAAATTCTATTTGCGGACAAACGACAAAGCAAATGCTGAAACATTATATCTTCAGGCATTAGAAGCACCACTGTCACAAAGTAATTATGTATCCGCTGTTCAGGCGATTTCAAGTCTATATGCAGCTGAAGGACAGGAACAGGAATTAATCGCTATCCTTGAGAAATTCAAACACAAAATGGCGAGAAGTGCTGATTTTCAAGACCAATTGGCTAATCTATACAGAAAAATTGGAGAGACAGAAAAAGCCGAAGATGCAAACGAAAAATGGTTGAAAATACGGCAGGGAGAGGTAAATAGTAGAGATTATGCATCAAGCTACCGCGCTTTCGCAGAGGAATTACTTGATAAAGAAATCTTCCCAGAAATAGCACTGATGAATGCAAAACTTGCTGTGCATGATTACACAAGAACAAGTTATTTATACACCACAACACTTGGTAAAGCGTGTATTGCAAACGGAAAAGTTGATGAGGCATTAAGACATTTCAAACAAGCATTAGGTTTTGTTACATCCAATTATTCATACAATTCGTTTTGGAATACTGTCGCAGATACAATTGAGAAAGTTGAGGACAAAGAGGGTTACATACAAAGACTAGACGAATTAGTAAATATAATTCCAACTACCAATTGGGCAAATCGGGCAAATGCATATCGTTTAATCGCACAATATCTCAGTAAAAACGACACCACCGAAAACACAGAAAACTATATCATGACAAAATCTGGGTTCGTCCCTGAATCGCGGTGGATTACATTAGGCCCCTTCAAAAGCATAGATTCAATTGGCACAGAATATGCCTATATTCTTGAAGAAACGACCCAAATTGATCCAACAGCAAAATACTATGGAAGAGACGGACTTATCAGTTGGGAGAAGGCTGAATATCGCCTATTGGATGGACATTACAATTTTGTTCCCGAAAACGACGATTGGAGTGCAGCTTATGTGTGGACTATCGTCTCCTCACCTAAGGAACAGGATATTGTTCTGCGTTTTGATAGTGATGACCAAGGCTTTATATGGTTGAACGGAGAAAAGGTCTATAGTCATTATAGGACAAGTGGTGTCATGATCGATCGTTATGAAATACCTGTAACATTGATGCAAGGTGAAAATACTATCCTTATAAAGATATGTAATTCAAGCATGGCTTGGGATTTTTATCTTCGTCTCACTGATGATGACGGTAATCCAATACAAGGTCTATCATATAAATCCACTGATGAATTACTCAACGCACCACCGCCAGAACAGACCAATCATGTTAATCAACACCTTGGATTGGCTGAATACTATCACAAACAGAATATGCCAGAACAAGCATTAGAACACATGAAAATGACAGGTATCATACATGAATACTCTTGGCACACGCTCGGTCCATTTGATAATAAGAACAACATTGGCTATAATACCGCTTACATTCAGGAAGACACCATGCAGATTGACTATGATGCAGAATATGAAGGACTAAATGGTAAGGTGAAATGGGTTCTGCATTCTGACGACGTGTTTGATGGATTTGTAGATTTCGGTAGGAATAATAATTCCTCTACTGCTTATGCTTGGGTGGTTGTTGACTCTCCTGATGAACGAGATGTCCAATTCCGATTTGGTTGTGATGACACAGGGAAAATTTGGCTCAATGGCAAAGAGATACTTACGAAATCAGAAATTGGATGGGCAGTCTTTGACAAATACCTAACACAAGGTAAACTCAATCAAGGCAAAAACACGATACTCGTAAAGATTGGCAACGCTGAACTCAGTTGGGGATTCTTCCTCAGAATCACCGACACTAACGGCAAACCATTTTCTGACTTAAATCTCATGGATTTACCTGATAAATAAGACTGTAGATTGGGTTGAGGAACAGAAACATCACCGCCGCATTTGTGCTCAAACCTTTCATAGTCATTTTCCTGTAGATTTCTGTGTGGTTCGGAAACCGAACCATAAGCGTCAATTTAAGAATATCCGCTATTGTTGGATGGGTTTGAAACCCGATTGTTTGAGCCAATACTCGAAAATCGGGGTTACAATCCCCTCCAACAATCGGGAATTGGGGAAGGGAAAATACCGCCAGCCATTGTAGCGCGGGTCTCCGTGCCCGCCCATTGTTTGAATGTAGCAGGTTTAGGCGGGACACGGAGACCCGGGGAATGCCATAAGCGCATTCATACCGTTGATTTGGCGCTACAATGGCAGGAGTGATTTAAGAAGATCAATCCATTTTATTAGTGTCCTCAGTCCCGTAGGGACGCTATGTTTATAGGACAACGTTCAACATCCATTTCTTAGTCCCGACAAATGCCAAACGCGCATTTGACGTTGATTTGGTAGGGACGATATGTTTATACGTATCGGTTGTAACAAACATATCGTCCCTACGGGACTAAGAGCTGTGATGATGGCGGTTAGCTATAAACATCCCGTCCCTACGGGACTAAAGAACACTTCGTCATGCCAATATATCCTTAAATTGACGCCTATGGTGCGGTTTCCTAACCACACATACCGGCTTGGGACATTTAGCATTTGTGAAAAGACTCAACAAAAAAGCGAAAACGAAATAACCCTGATATTCCTCCAACAAATCTTGACTAATTCTTTAGATTTGATATAATGTGAGATATGAAAGTTGAGTTATTATAATTGTCTCAACTTTTGAAGTGACAAATGCCTAAGAATCTCAATTATTCAAAATTGGAGGATTATACCAATGTTACGGTCAACAGTATTGCCACTTATAACCATAATTACGTTAATCGTTGTCGGAACAGTTTTTGCATCCATTGATGACGATCTTGTTATCTTCTTAACTTTTGATGATGTAGATGGTAAAACAATCAAAGATAGTTCTGAAAATGGACTGAATGCTAACATTGTTGCAAATGCTGAAATTGTTGATGGCAAAAATGGTAAAGCAATTAAAATTACTGCTGAAGGTGCGGATTGTGTCAATGTGCCAGCTGACGACAAGCTAAAAATCAGCGGTGAAATCACTATGGCTGCATGGGTATGGATGGAAGCTTGGAACAAAAATGTTCAGTGGTTCGATAAAAACTGTCATAACGGTGGCGAACATACGTCCTACGGTATAGGTGTTTTTGGTGATGGAAATAGTTTCAACATGTTCTTAGGTTCAGACCAAAATCGTCAAACATTGAACTTACCACATAACCTTGATGCAAAAAAATGGCATTATGTCGTTGGCACTTATGATGGGGACACAATAAAAATCTATACCGACGGCGAACTCGCCGTTGAACAGGCGAATGCATTCAACTTCACTGGAACCAACGACCAAGACCTACGGATCGGATGTTCAAAAGACCGTCCACAATATACCTTTGTAAACGGTATGATTGACGATGTAGCAATATGGAGTCGTGCACTCAGTGAGGATGAAATCAACCAAGCAATGGGTGGAGAACTTCTTGCTGTCTCAGCGAAAAATAAAGCAACAACTACATGGGGGAATATCAAGCACAAATCTATCAACTATTAGCATTAACCTACAAACTTATGGATGGCACAGGTGTCTATCCTTTAGGGTAAGTCATCTGTGCCTTCTTCTATAAAACAAGGATAGAACAAATGGTAAGAATCGGTATTATTGGTATCGGATTTATGGGGATGATTCACTACTACGGTATCCAACGCGGAACTGGTGCTGAGGTGGTGGCAATCTGCACACGTGACCCGAAAAAACTACAAGGTGATTGGACTGGTATTCAAGGGAATTTTGGACCCCGTGGTGGAATGGAAGACCTATCTAATGTAAAGACATACAATCAGATTGACGAATTCCTCGCAAATGATGAGATTGACCTTGTGGATATCTGTCTACCTACACATCTGCATAAGTCCGTAAGCATGGCATCACTAAATGCCGGTAAACATACACTCCTTGAAAAACCGATTGCAATTGACATTGACGATGCAAATGAAATCGTCGCACTTGCAGACCAAACTGGCAAAGAATTTATGGTGGCTCATGTGCTCCCATTCTTTGCGGAATATGCTTATGCAAAACAACTTGTTGAAAGTGGAGAATATGGTGAACTCCTGGGGGCACATTTCAAAAGGATTATCTCAAAACCGAGTTGGTCTCGGGATATAGCAGACATTGAAAAGAGTGGTGGACCAGGTATAGACTTACACATACACGACACACATTTCATCCAATTGCTCTGTGGGGTTCCAGATGCTGTGTTTTCGCAAGGGAAAATAGCAGGAGGCAATTTCGTTGACTTCTTGACGACACAATATCTTTACAACGACAAGGAACTGACTGTGAGTTGTTCGTCAGGTGCAATATCGCAAAAAGGCAGAGCATTTTCACACGGATTTGAGATGTTCCTTGAGAAAGCAACGCTCCTGTTTGATTTCTCTACTCTGGCAGGCGAACCTTCTACTGTTATGCCATTGACTCTGATCACCGAAGATGGTAGCGTGGAACAGGTGGATTTAGGTGAAGTTGATCCGATTGATGCCTTTACCGCTGAAATACAGTATGCAGTTGATGCAATAAGCAACAATGAAGAACCGACAGCACTTTCAGGTGTTGGTGCAAGAGATGCACTTCTTCTCTGTTACAAAGAAGCAGAATCCGTTAGAACTGGAGAAATCGTAGCAATACAATAAGACACTTGTAAATGAATACATTTTACTCTATAAATCCAATTGGTGAACTCTATATCCCTACAGAATTTCGTGAAGCGGTGTTCGCACGAGGTGGTGTTAAGTTATTTCCTAATCAAGAACTAAAGAACTTAGGCCGTATTTTCACACAAATACAACGTGGTGGTGTTGCTGTTGTAGAGGGAGAATGGCAACAAATTATCTCTGTGATGGAATATATTGAGCAGCACAAGAATGAATTATCTACTGAAACAAAAACCAAACGATATGAAAAGCGTAGATCACGGGAAAAACGAGATAACGTAAAACAGAATAGGGAAAATGCACTTTCTAAGTTAATGTGTTGGGCAGATAAAGATGGTATTCTTCAAGTTGATCCTCCACCGGACTTACCTTATCTCTTGGAGCTACTTGGCGAGCAACCAAATGCTAACGAAGATTGTCCATTTCTGATATCGGTCATAAGAGTGCAGCGTCTCCAGCGTGCACTTGCTGAAACCTATCCTATTCACGCACTCAATGCATCCCTCGTTGCATCAGAGAATGTGTTGGCACCGCGTTCCCAGGAAACTGTAGAATGTTTTCAAGAAGCAATTCAGTCCGTTTCAGATAAGCTAACAGAGTCAAGTTCAACTATAGCAGATGTCGGTTGTGGCAGTGGTTGTTTGACACTACTTGCACATCAAGAGTTTGGTAAAGCTGCTGATATCTATGCATCTGATATATTACCGGAAGCAGTTGCCACAACGAAATTGAATGTTGAACATATACTTTCAGATAATGAAAATGTGAACGTCATGCCAGCGGGTGACCTGTTTGATACGTTTCCATCTGCTCAGTTTGATGTCATAATATTTAATGCCCCATGGGTAGTTGCACGTGTCAGGAGTAGGTCAGAACTCGCAATCCACGACGAAAATCAACAGACATTGCAACGATTCTTTGGTCAAGTTCCCAATTACTTAAAACCTGATGGAATCCTGTTGTTAGGGTATGCAGATGCATCTGGACCGAAGGCAATTGCAAAGCTTGCCTCCATCATAGACGATTCAGGTTTTGAATGCCATTCTATCATCAAAAGACGTGTCGCAACCCATAGGTCAAAACGAAAATGGGAAAACATTCAGGTTTATGCATTAGGTCAAAAATAAACATATAACTGATACATGAAGCAAGTTGACTAAAAATAAAATTAGATATACACAAGATGAAAAAGACAAGGCGATGAAATAATGAACAACAATGATTACCCAAATCGAGATGCACTACGTAAAGCGAATGATATCTATTTAGATGTTATGCGATCATTCATTGTCCATAATTTAAGGCAAGTCCAAGGTGGAAATGTTCAGCAGTTTATTGAGGATGTATTGTATGATAATCAAATAGATCAGTTCCGTCAGATGTTAGATGAGCATGATGATATTTGTTTAGCGATAGACTTCACCTATATTCCTCATATCATCAAGATATATTGGGAAGAAGTTTTTGCTCATAAATTTGAAAATGATTTAGTTGCCCAAAATATGTTATGGATAATAAGGAAAGGGAGAAATAAATGTGAACACAGAGCAAAAGATTTGGATATTGAATTTGCTCAAACCCATCTCTTCCTAATTTCAGATATTTTGAAAACAATTAACCGATCAGATCAACAAGATGTAGTCGTAAACATTCGCAATGAATTATTATCTGCCGATTTTGCAAAGAAAATTACGGAACTGTCAGATCAAATTGAGAAAGTAGAAACTGAGAGAAAAGAATTTAAAAGTAAATATTTGGAAACAAATAAACAACTAGAAGAAATTAAAAAGGAGCAATCACAAAGTAAGAAACGTATTGATGAATTACTGAAAATAAAGGAAGAAAAAGAAGAATTAGAAAAAGTCCATTCTAAACTTTCAAAAGAGTTGAAAGATACAGAAGACACCTGGAATTTAACGGAGATGAGTCTAAAATCTAAAGAAAAACAACTCAATGATGAGATCAAAGCACACGAAAGTTTAAAGGAGCATGTATCATCCCTTAATGAGCAGATTGAAGCAACTGAAAATGATAATAATAGATACAAGACTCTGCTTGCGGATGAGAAAAAAAACAATACGAATCAACTTGAATCAATGAGTGAGAAATATGCTGTGTTAGAAAAGGAGACGGGAGAATACCAAGACCGTCTTAATGAAATTGAGAAAGAACTTCATACAATATCGTTGGCAGTTTTTCCATCTTTTGATATAGATTCCTCAGTCCGTATTCTTGACAGACGTAACACGGACAAGAAGTCTTACCTTACTAATCTTTTAGACCTAAAGCAGCGCTCAATAATCTATGTTGAAAGTGAAGAGAAAGCAAAGGTATTCTTCAAACACATTGCTGGCGAGAAAGGAGACTTAATCGGCAGACACAACGAACACTCCTCTGATACTGATGAAAAAGTGTTGTTAGAAAGTCTTGCAAACGGTGATCTCATCGGAATTGTTTCAAGTGCTACTTTTGCTTCAATTCCTGATAAGCACATTTTTGAAAACATTGTGTTTTGCCATCCAATATTAGATTTTGATGTGTTTTGCAAACAGTGTCAACCTGCTTTCATACCAACACAGAACTCATATTTGCATCTAATATACGATACCAAACAAGAATATGATTCTTATAAGCAAGATTTGAATGATAAGCATCCAGACCGAGATACATTAAAGATGATATATAGTTATGTCAAAAAACATGGTATAACAAATGGATACACTATAAATCTTGAAATATTGTGTCAAGATTTGGATATGAAACAAACGGTAATAGAAACTGGGATTGCTATTTTTGAAGAACTTCAGTTTGTTGAAAGAGATAATCAAGAGATCAAACTATTGGAATCGCACAAGAAACAATTGGAGGATTCAAAGATATTCACCGAAGGCAAAAGACAAAAAGAGAAATTAAATCGTGAGTCCTATCAACTTGGTATGGACTCCATTGAAAGTCTTTGGGAGAAAATACTTGATAGTTTAGGCATTGAAAACAAACAAACAATTCATGAACAAGAAATCAATTTTTCTAATATGAAAAATGGAAATCAAAGAGAAACAACTACTAAAACAATAGAAGAGAGCGAGAATACAGAAATGGTTAATGTCCCGAATAGTTCACAAGCGATAGTGACTGAAGAACAGGTTAATGTCATTAGGTTACGTTCTGCTGCAGGAGAGCCTTTATCTATGCTATCAAAAGAATTTGGTTTATCCTCAACTGCAATATTGAGTATTGTAAATCTGAATTCAGGGACAGATGTTGAATGACCTCGTTAGAATATTGAACTTTCTTTACTCAGTCTCTAATAACAGAAACTGGAGTGCCATCCTGCAGTAGATTCTGGTTGTCCACTATCACTTGCGATGCTTGTGTTAGACGGGTATTTACTTCAATTTCACTACCATATACACTTCCTACATTCACTTCTTTCGCGCGAGCAACATTCCCCTCTACGACAAAAATGTAACCCTTGCCATTCTGGATGTTTATGACAGAACGACGTGGTAGTAAAGATACGTTTTTGCGTTCTCCCGTTTTGATTGATATGGTAGCTGACACACCTGGTTTTAAAGCACTATTCTGAGTCGGTGCAGTAGAATCAGTATCTGCTAACAATTGTAATGACTTAGGTAATGTAGCATGAACTATAACCGTGTTCTCTCCCTGTTTGACAGTAGGACTAATGTAGTCAATTGTCGCAACGATATTTTGTATACCTGAAGAGGTCGAAATTAGCACCATATTACCGTTTTCTATAAGGTTGATGTTGCTTATAGGTACTGTCCAAACTGCTTTTAGTATATCCATTGCTACAACTGTGAAAATCGGTTCTCCTGGCGTGGCAGCGGATTTTGCATATTCACCCGCCTCCAGATGACGTTGTGCTATCACACCATCAATAGGTGATGTGACTATTGCTTGATTAACCTGCTCGCGTGCAAGTTTCATTTGTTCTTCTGCTTCACTTACTGCTGATTTGGCAATTGCGATTTCCCGTTCCCAAGATTTCGCTTCCACAAGTTTTTGTGCGGTTACAAGGTTTGATTTTGCTTGTGTGACCTTTGATTCCGCTGCAGCGATTTCCCGCTCCCATCCTCGGCTTTCAACTATTTTCTGTGCGACAATCAATTCTGCTTTGGCTTTGTCCACCGTAAGTTTGGCAGAACCATCTTTGAACTGATCTGCTGCGGCAACTGCCTCTTCATATCTGCTTTTACCCAGTTTATATCGGGTTTCAGATGCTTCGTAGGCACTATCACTGATGAGTTCTTGTGTGTGCAGTTCCTTATCACGTTCAAAATCTGATGTTGTCTTTGTAAACTCTGTTTTCGCGCGTTCCAATCCTTTCTCTGAACTGACTTTTGTCCGTTCATAGTTAGATTCTGCAACCTTCAGTGCAGATTCCGCTTCTACCAATTTGTTGCGAATTCGCATTTCAGCAAGAGATTTTGTTTCATCAAGTTTTGCTTCTGCTTCTGCGACCGACTCTTTTGCGGTTACAAGTTGTGTTTCAACTCGTGTCTGTGCGTTTGCTTCAGTTGTTGTCAGTTGCGATTTTGCGACACTTAATGCCACCTCAGTCTTAATCGCATCTATGCTTACCTGTCGTGCGCTGCTCTGTGCAAGCACATCTCCTTTTGTTACGGTTTGTCCTGCGACTGCATTGAGTTGAACGATTTTCCCTGAGATATTTGCATATACTTTAACTTCTGCGCGCGGTTGTAGATGTCCATTGTAAGTCTTTTCAGAGACGATAGTTACCTTTCGCGGTGTTGCAACTCTGACAGGAATATTGGATTCTGTGCCTTGTGGATTCACCTCAATGGTGGATGCAGATAGAATTAATACTGAGATTAATAATACAATTATATGTTTCTCTTTCAATATATTTACCTCACAACTTTTACCATTTCTTTAGATAATTTTCTCTATTGATGAGAGATGTAAGATGCGCAATAAATTGCACGCCTACGACCAGTCCCGATGTAATATGGGTAACTTGTTCAATTGAAATTAGTTGGATTTGAGTTTGTCCTTAAAATCTTTTGTGAGCTTCTTCATTTTCGGGTGAATCACGAATTGACAATACGGTTGGGCAGGATTTAATTCAAAATAGTTTTGGTGATAATCCTCAGCAGGATAGAAAACATCAATGGGTGTTATCTCGGTTACAATTGGATCATTCCATAGATTAGATTTGTCTGTTTCTGCTTTGGATTCTTCAGCGATATTTCGTTGTGAGTCGGAATGGTAAAAGATTGCAGATCGATACTGTGTGCCTGTGTCGTTTCCCTGTCTATTCAAGGTCGTTGGGTCGTGTGTGTGCCAGAATACATCCAATAAGTCTTTGAAGGAGATAACATCTGTGTCAAACTCAATCTGGACGACTTCAGCATGTCCAGTTGTACCCGTACAGATAGACCGGTAGTCTGGATTCTCTGTAGTTCCTCCAGTATATCCAGAGATAACCTTATGAACACCTTCTAATTGAAGAAAGACTGCTTCTACACACCAAAAACAACCTGCCCCAAACGTTGCTGTTTCTAATTTCATTATTGTTGTTTACACAGCTGCGCGTTGCATAACAGTGTATTACTCCTCTTGACAAGATTTTCTTTGTATTATCGGGGACTATAGGTGTACCCGTGTGTGATACGACACTTCATAATGTCAATACAATTCAGTCTATCCAAATTATTCATCAAGTATCAATTTGAAAGCATCAAGACTTTGCACTTGTAAAGCGGCATTAAAGCACTGTTCAAGTTGCTGTAAATCAGTAATACGATGTAGCATCGGTATTAGTTCATTGACAGCATCCATCGGGAATTTAGACTTAAGAAGTGTCAGAATATTATTTAGCATCGTTTCTCTTGATCCTTGTTCAAGACCTTGTGCCTTACCTTCTTCAAGACCTTGTGTCTTACCTTCAGCTATGAATTCGTCGCGTAGCAGTTGATAGAATTTTGATTCTTGCATGAATGCCTTCCTTATTCTTTGTCTAAAAAGTATTGCGTCATGGACGATACCACCGAAAAGAGATAATGCACAGAACAAATCTGCTTGTGTGTGCTGATCAACCGATGCAGAAGATACAGCGTTGACACATTCTTGCACCCACTGATCTATTTCCATTCCAGCAGGGGGTTTCATTAGTGGTGTGAATGGCAGCAGACCAGGATTTTGCATTTTCAATACTTTCTGTCCATCTATTTCAATCAGTCGTATCACCTTGTATCTTAAAGTGTATTCGTAACCATCTGAACTATATTGGCAAAATCCTGGATCATTCCGTCCCGCAGTAGGATAGAAATAGATGACGTTGGAATAAACAGGTATTTTATATTTACTGAAAAGAAATCCATGATATGCTGCGTTTCGTGCCCACATAGGTTCAGGTGTACTATCACGAAGTTGTAGTTCAATGTGTAGTATAACTTCTCGGTTGTTAATGCGGATGCGTTTTGTGCCATATTGGAATTATATATAACTGACATTTATCAGAATAGCGGTGCATCCACTAAATATCACTACATTGAGGGTTTTGAGCAATGAAAATGCGTCCATTTTGAAGAGTTGACTTGATTTTATGCACATGAGATGTCATCCTATAGTATAAACATAAATTCCATTTTGATTATACATAGGAGGACATTTCATGCATTATCAGATTATCAAATCTATGAAGTTTTTTCAACATCTTCTTTTTTCTCGTTTTCACCGTATTCGATCACAAATCATTGACACTTTACTTTTGTTATCCGTTTGTCATCTATTTGGTCTCTATAATCCGAACCAAGTCGCAGATGCGTTGACACTTCCCAAAGCGGGTCTTTATCGGGATCTTCACGCCGTGAGCCAGTATCACTGGAAATGTTTGAATGTGCGGCTCGGATGTGCTATGGCACTAGAGTTGATCAAAGATACCGAATCTAAGAGTGCTTCAACACAATCTCGTCGGTGTCCTACTCTCAGTGTAGATGACAGTAATATAGATCGATATGGAAAAACAATGTCTTACTGCTCAAACTGGTGGTCTAAAAAACATAATAACACCACTTGGGGGCAGAACATATTAGGCATCACGATCAAGAGTGGCGATATTGTTATTCCACTCAATACACGGCTTGTTTCAAAACAAGGGCGTGGTAATACAAAGAAACCGGTTCTTTTTGTTGCCATGATGAAAGAAGTGTTAGATTTCTTTGATGCCCACAGCATTGATATCAGAAAATATCCGATCACTTTCGATTCGTGGTATGGTAGCAAGAAACTGATCGACATCTTATTGAATTTAGGGTTTGTGTCCATATTGGTTCATGGTAAAAACAACTATGTGATGACAATAAACAACAAGAAAGTGAAACTTTCGGTTCATAAGAAATCCATACAACTGCAGCCAAAACAATGGGGGTGCGATAAACCTGTCTGTCGTGTCCAAGCCACAAGTCCAACATTTGGTGAGTGTATTGTGTGCTTCTTTTCAGATATGGGAAAGATACGCACACTCTTAGTCTTTGGTAAACCCCTACGCACTTGTGAAGCACTCAGAATATGGTCTCAACACAACGGGATCGAATACTATTGGAGACAACTGAAATCCAGTCTGCACTTGTCCAATATGAGTTTAGAGAGCACGCAAGGGGCATATGCGGGACTCAGTATAAAAGTAATGAGCTACCTGATGTTGTTGCAGATAAGCATCTTAGAGCGTCGCACATTCCATCAAATGCAACTTGAACTCACTGGACAAAGACAGATGCTACTTGAAATCATGGCGCATTTTCATGAACTAAACCCGAAAGAACCTTGATAATTACTGATATTTGACAACTTTTGAGAAATATCAGTATAATTGTTTGACATACTCCCCCAACTAAAGCAGGGGGATTCTTTTGTCCCTCTGCACTGGGTAAATTCTGCGATCTACAGTGAATGCGAATGCCAGCAAAATATATTACCTTTATCCGTCTTCCATCACCTACTGCACTGGACGATGCCCCGCCCATTCACCTGTCACAGATTTTCACCTGCTTTAGATGGCAAGATTCTTTTTTGTGAAGTGGCACTGCTTCACACGAAACAGTTCATTGTTGTCCTTCCTACCAGACACCCCGACACAACAAGAGATGACTTACTTCTCTTGGGGGTCTTTTATACAATATGTTTACTCGCTCCTTTTGAGAGTTCGCTATTTAGCGACTTTGGTAACGCATATCGCAGATATGTGCTGCATATCAACCCGCTCACGTATTCCAGTTCACATTCGACTGGCATGATATGGATGCTCTCCACCAACTTGCATAGTTAACGATGTAGTATTACATCTAATCTTTCGTTGGGCAGTCAGTGATACCCCGCACATGTTTTAGTCCTTAGTGGTGTCTACATCCCCGTGCTAAAGCATCGGGGTCTTGACACCGAAGATTGATAATGTCATGTCAAGTGATTGTGTAGCGATTTTAAATGTTATTATTTACGCCTTTTGTAGAGTTTGCAACCCTATGTTCGTTTTGTATGTCAGAAATCAGGGTTGGAATCCCCCGCATTAGTATCGGATTCAGGATTGACCAGTGTTTTTAAACAGGTATCCCAATAATTAACTGCATACCTAATTTCATCGTTAGAAAGGTTGGACTGTGTGAGATAATTTTCTATCCATTCAAGCAATCGTTGTCTTGGTGCAGTTCGGATTTCTTCAATACTATCATCAAAAATGATGTCTTTTAAATCTTCAAGAGTGTCAGGTTCAATCTGAAAATCGGGTTGGAAATACAACGTCAGGTTTGCCATCAAATTGAGCGTTAACTTTTGTATAGGGTCAATTTCAATACTGAATGGTGGGTCAACAGCGAATATCTCGTCATGTGGTAATGCTTGCACATAGGTCCATCGTGCTTCAATGTAGTCAAGTTGTTGTCTGATTTTCTCCAAATCAGATAATGTATTGAAGGATCTTGGTTCATGTGATTCTACAATGGTGATTTGTGCCGATGAAATAGTAGTTCTATATGAAGGTACTGCATTAAGGAATTCTGATTCTGCGAAGTTGTAAATTCGGATGCTATCAATATCCAGATGTTCAAGTTCTTCGGGAGGATGAATCAATGCATTTTCAAGTAGGTAACTGGATTTCTCAATTAACTTATCCGTAAGTGTATTCCCAATTTGGAAGAACGTGACGATAGGATTTGCGAGTAGCACGTTTACAGCTTTATCTAAGTTTCCTTTGCTGCCATATTCTAAACCGAGACTTGTTAATGCAAAGGAAGTTTGGATCTGCGTGCGAAGTTCGGATGTATCTGATAGGTCATCAACCTTCATAGTTATGAGTTTGTGTGCTAGTGCGGCGATGTCTTCGGATAGTGCTTCAGATTTTTCATTGTCAATCCTACCGAGACTATCGCCGTGCGCCATTGTTCTTGCGAGAAAGGACTTGCCATCAATGGTTGCGTCTGAGACGAGAGAGAACTTACTTGTCTGCATCGTCCTCATCTTCCCCATCGTTCTCAGCAAGTGTAAGTGAATCCAAGTCAACTTTTTTCTGTAAATCAGATTCGGTAATATTGATTCCGGCTTTACGATCTCTTTCAGCGATTCGTTCAGCTCTATCAGATTTTGCCTTTTCTAATGCTTTGACTATATCTTTTTCTGCTTCTGTTTCTTTGTCAATAGCGAACATCTCACGTAATAGCAGTATGAATAGGTCACCATCCGCTTCCCAGATTGCGTTAAGGATTGCTTTTGCTTGATCATCTTTACATTCAATAGAAGGCGAATTTGGGTCAATAATACCTTCTTCAATCATCATTGCACTGAGAGCACCTTTTAGTTTTACACGGTTCTTGAGGAGTCCAGCAAGAATACGCAAATCAATCTGCTGTAGGAATCGACGCAGATCTTCACGTTCACATTCAGACAGTTCAAACAGCCATAGACTTAATGAACGTTCGTCTAATTTCCCATCGCGCCAAACGGCTATATCCATGATTTCTTCAAATTGTTCATTTGATAGACATGGAAGCAAGCCACATGCGAGGCCTGTTCCAAGAAGTGTATCTAAGACTTGTAGGACATCTTCTGTGGGACTGTCCTGTATCAGTTCTGTGCAATCTGGAACGAGATAGTATAATTCTTCTCGTTGTTTTGGGTTGCGGATGGATCGTATTATATCCAGTTGTTCTTCTTTATCGTAGCTTTGAAAAAGTTGTTCAGCTTGACGGGTTGGGAGTGAAAGTAGTTTCTCTGCTTCTGATTGCGGAATTACTAATTTCCGACTGCTCATACAATCCTCCAGATAGGCAATTTGAGATATCGTATATTATCTAATCAATGTATTATTTTGGAATGTATATTTGATAGTCAATATGTGTTTTAGTAGGACGATTAGTGTTCGTCCTACAATCACATTTTATAGATTTAGAAGTTGTCTCTAACAAAGTTCATGTTTTTGGCAGCAGAAGCAATGGGGTCATCTTTACCGGGTGTTTCCAGTACAAACCAGTTGTCGTATCCGATTGCGTGTGCAGCTTCAAAAACAGCATCAAAATCTACTGAACCTTCACCTGCGTGATTCCCTCCGGTATCTTTTATATGCATTTGGATGATGGAGCTGCCTAAGCTTCGTATTTCAGCAGGGGAGTCATATCCAGTGTTGGTTGCATTACCCATGTCATAGTATACACCAACATAACTTGAACCGACTTGATCAATGATTTGTTGATGTTGCTCAGCACTTAATGTTGATTCAATTGCCAGGTACACATTATGTTTTTCTGCAGTTTCAGCAGCAGATTTGAATCCATCAATGAATCTTGGTGCGTTGATATGTTCATCCTTAATTTGACCGCCACCGAAAAATGGTACGAGAATGACATTCGTGCCTAATTGTGGTGCTGTTTCTGCAAGAAATTGTAATTTTGCGATACCCACTGTTCGGACACTGTCGGTGGGATTCATAAAAGAGAATGCAGTAAAACCACCTGGTGAAAGTGAAGATACTTCAATGTTTGCGTCCGCAGCGAGTTTATTTACTTTATCTATACCTCCATCTTGCCATAGCGTATGTTCTCTGTAATTTACACCCATACACAATTCAATTCCATCAAATCCGATTTCTTTTGCTTTTTTGAATGATTCTTCAAATGGGACTGGTAGCATGCCGTCTCTTATACCTACTTTCATATTTCCCTCCTGTTGATTTTGAATTTTAACATATTATTTTGCCAAATTCAAATATATTTACATCTGATTATATTGTGTCACGTTGCTTTGATTAGGAAATAAATTGGGTAATTTGAGATTAAAGTCCAGCGCGCTTACAAAGTGCCAAATCAAGAAATCAACGGTATGAATGTGCTTATGGCATTCCCCGGGTCTCTGTGTCCGCCCGTTGCCTTACGGGTTTTTCACTTGAATTGACTATACGGGGACAAAAACTTTTCACACCTTGTCATAGAATTAGAATTGAAATCTGAACTGATTTCTGCTAAACTTACATAAGATTGATTTTTGTCCAAATTTCGTTAAACGATTGGAGAAAACTGCTGTGTTCAACATAAATAACCAGATAGAATTACCACAGAGTTTACGAGAAAGATTGAGGAACAAACAGTTAACTGATATATCGTTTTCACCAGATGGTTGCTATCTTGCTGCTGGTGGCAGTGAACGGATCTGGGTGTATAATTTAGAAGACGGTGAACAGTCAGCAGTTCTGTCAGGACATACAGACCGTATCCGTGCGGTTGCTTTTGCTCCAGATAGTCGGACACTTGTCAGTGCGAGTGAGGATAGCACTTTACGGTTGTGGGATACAGACACCTCAAATGAGATTGCGACTCTTGTGGGTGAAACGTCAAGTTTAGTGAGTGCATTATCATCTTCTCCAGATGGTGTTCCACTGACTGCTTGGAATGAAGAAGCAGTGCGTATGTTGGGCAGTTCTTCAGCAGATCCATCTCGTGTTAGATCATTAACTTTCTCCTCTGATAGCAAGACGGTTGTGAGTGGTGGTGCCGATGGTAAGATTCGTATATGGGAATTGGAATCTGGAAGGCAATTATCCTCGATTTCAGCCCACGATGGCTTAGTCTTATCCGTCACATTTTCACCTGATAATAGTCTCCTGGCAAGTGGTGGATCAGATTCTACTGTGCGATTATGGGAACTTGAGAGTGAACACCTTATTTCGACCTTTGGTGCACATTCAGATTCAGTGAATGCATTAGCTTTTTCTGATGATGGTAATATTCTTGCAAGTGGTGGCAGAGATCCAGTAATCCGCTTATGGAACGTAGGCAAAAGGGGACTCATGTCTCGGATTGATGCACCTGATGGATTTACCTGGAAATTGTTATTTTCTCGTATTAGTGAAACGAAAGAGCTGCAGCTTACTGTTGTAAATAGGGATGGACAGTTTTTTGTCAGTGATAGTATTGAGTAGGATTTTTGTTTCTGAATTGCGGATTTGCATGGATGTTTCGGATTACGCGAATGTAAGAGGCGTAATGAATTGCGCGACTACGAACACCTGTTTTGATAATGATAGGTTATTACTTAGAAATGGTATGATACACCTTTCGCCCCGCTGGGGCTTGGTCATTCTGGAGTGTCTGATGCTATACACCTTTCGCACCGCTGATGCTGAAGAAATCGTGGTTGGAAACCACTCCAACAAGAGGTTTTAAACCGCTTCAACAATTGGGATGTCGGGGCACGGAGACCCCGACCTACAATGTGAGAGACCTCTCTAATGGAAGAAATCGTGGTTGGAAACCACTCCAACAATGTGAGAGACGGCACGCGGAGCGTGCCTACTACCATGAATATAAGAGGCGCAATGAATTGCGCGACTACGAACACCTGTTTTGATAATGATAGGTTATTACTTAGAAATGGTATGATACACCTTTCGCCCCCGCTGGGCTTGGTCGTTCTGGAGTCTGATGCTATACACCTTTCGCACCGCTGGTGCTGAAGAAATCGTGGTTGGAAACCACTCCAACAATCGTGCGGTTTGAAAAGTGCGACTACGAAGGTCGTTGTTTCGAAATCGTGGTTGGAAACCACTCCAACAATCGTGCGGTTTGAAAAGTGCGACTACGAAGGTCGTTGTTTCGAAATCGTGGTTGGAAACCACTCCAACAATCGTGCGCGCTTGAAAAGCGCGCCTACGAATGATTTTATTTTTTGCGTGGGGGCCGATACCTGCAGGGGCATCTGTTCTTCCGGTTGAATGGAGCACGGCTCCTGATCCTATGGTGGTAAACTGTTCAAGACTTAGTAGTAGATATGCGGTGCTGTCTATGCCGTGATGGTCGCCTTTGATGGCTTCGTCATCCTTGTCAGTGTATGTTAAATTCTCATCGTAGACACAACTCAAAACTCATCGGTGACATCTAAAGGACGGTATTCTTGCCGCAAATCTTCATCGGGTGGATGCTCAAGTCTGTCCCGAAAGAAGAAGATTGCGGGTTCTCCTGTCTCGTCTACCTTCAAACGTTGTTTGATAGCGTCAATCTGTGCAATACGCGATTTTTTGGGTTCTTTGACCGTCAAACGCGCACGTCTGAGGTGTTCAACACCATCCTGTCCGCGCAGTCTACGGCTGCGTACCGAATGTATTCTTCATCTTCACAATTTTCTTCTATCATCTCTATCAGATCGGTTCTTGTGAGACCTGTTTTGTAGATTTCTTTATACGCATAGAGGCGATCATCGGGAGATTCTGCCCACCAGATACAACTCGATGGGTTGCGGAACCCCAATCAATGCTGAGATAGCGATTCCAGTTTTCTTCAAGTTCAATGCTGTCAATGATGTGTATGTCTGGTGAAAATGTATCAAATACGAGACCTTCGGCGGATTCCCATTTGCCTTCGTAACCGCGTTTATATCGTAATCCTTCAAGATTTTGTAATCTGGAGATGCGCCTTGCACCGATTTCTGTCAACTCTCCTGTTTCTTGATTGTAGATTTCAGGATTGTCTTTGAAGGACAACTCAAAATATTCAATTTTCCCGCTTTTTGTTTGGTGGCGTATCCAATGGTTCGGATTGCTTGGGTTACAATCTGCGACGAGGAATGCGATTGGCATTGTGCCGGCGCGTTCAGAGACGCGTGCAGTGACTTCTGACCATCTATCATAAGTGAGTAATTCTGCTTGATTGACAAACGCTGCATCAAAGAAATCGGATAGTAGGTTATTTGGGTTGTCTAATCCGTTCATATAGATTTTGGAACCGTTCCAGTATTCAAAATAGATGGGTTGCTGCCCACCGTATTTAACAATCGGGGTTGGGTTTTTATCTATCAGGCTGGTCGGACGGAATCCGAGATATTTTTCATAAGTAGGAATGATGTTGCGATAGATTCGGTTGAGGGCTCTATGGACAAATGTGAGCCTTGCTCCTGGATATTTCCGTGCTAACATATCTATGTATGCGACGCAGCTATATGTTTTACCTGCGTCATAAGTGCCGCCTGCTATTTTGAGGGGTGCTTGAGATTTGAACATGTCGGACATTTTTGCATAGGGACGGAATCCATCATTGTTGTATTTGATGATGGGTCTTGGTGCGACGACTTTTATGTTCTTGATGATTTCCTTTGGTTCATCGTGGATGGGTAGATTATCCTCAATTTCCTTTATATCGGTATGTAGATGTGTCATTTCAGGTGGATTTTCACCGGGTTGTTCAGTTTCGTCAGTCATTTCAACATCATCGGATTGGATATCTTGCTCGGAATTGTCGGGTTGCGCATTGTTATTGCTTTTTTGCTGTGCCTCCTTTTCAGCATTTTTCTTCGCTTCCTCTGCTTTATCGTATTCCGATTTAGCAATTCCTGCATGGGTGTCGTATTCACGTTCTTCAATGTTCTTACGTCTATAGGTCGAATTCAAGGAACGAACAAGAGTATCGGTATTTCTAACACATTGTGTGATTTTTTCAGACCTATCAGGATGATCTTTGTCATTCTTGACAGTCTGAAATTCTTCTTTTATCACTGAGAACATCTGCATCTGATGTTCAAGCAACTGATCAAAGGTATTACCGTTCTCATTCTTTTCTTGTAGTGAGTTTTCGTTTTTATTTTTCATAATACTGAGTATTATAACTTGAGGTAATATTGATTTGTAGTTTTTGTGGAGGTAGGAACAATGGATTTGTGGTAGGTTTGGGGGTCTGAATCGGGGATTTTCGCGGAGGACATGGAAGAAATCGTGGTTGGAAATCGCTCCTACAATGTAAGAGAAACTGTTCCAACAATGGGATGGCGGGGCACGGAGACCCCGCACTACAATGGAGTGAAGAATCTGGTTGGAGACCTGTCCAATTTAAGAAATCGTGGTTGGAAACCAATCCAACAATGTGAGAAACTTCGCCAACAATGTGATGGCGGGGCACGGAGACCCCGCACTACAATGGAGTGAAGAATCTGGTTGGAGACCGGCCCAATTTAAGAAATCGTGGTTGAAAACCAATCCTACAATGTGAGAGAAACCGATCCTACTATCGTGGTTGGAAACCACTCCAACAAGAGGTTTAAACCGCTCCAACTATGGGTATGACGGGGCACGGAGACCCCGCACTACAATGGAGTGAAGAATCTGGTTGGAGACCTGTCCAATTTAAGAAATCGTGGTTGGAAACCAATCCAACAATGTAAGAACGGCACGCGGAGCGTGCCTACTACCATGAATGTAAGAGGCGCAATGAATTGCGCGACTACGAGCCGTCTCATCTATAATCCAACAATGTAAGAGACGGCACGCGGAGCGTGCCTACTACTATGAATGTAAGAGGAGAATGAGTTGCGCAAATGTGGAGGGTCTTTCTTCTGGATCGCGGATTTCAAACTTTTTCAGGTGCCCGAAGTTGTGATGTTATGGTGATAATGTAATTTTTAGATGAAATTATATAAAAAATATAGTACAATACATAATAAGAATTTAGTGTTTAATTTACAAATACAAATCACAATATTTATTTGGAGACAGATATGTTTACTGGTGGTTGGGAAATATTTGCTATTGCATTGGTTGCTCTACTTCTATTTGGTGGGAAGAAGTTACCTGAATTGGCACGTGGACTTGGAAAGAGTATTACGAACTTCAAATCTGGCTTACGTGAAGAGGAGTCGGATGAGACAGAAACCACAGCACAACAGGATACCGAAGTACCACAGAAAGAGGAAGTTAGTTAGATTTTGAGTTATCATGAAAGATAAATTACCAGATTTTCTTCAAGGTGTTATTGAGGAATATCCTGAAGTATGGCAAGCGTATCAGGCATTGGGTGAGGCGTGTGGTACTTCGGGTTCGCTTGAACCGAAGACTGTACGTCTTGTTAAGCTTGCTTTGGCAATTGGTGCGAAGTCCGAAGGCGCGGTGCATTCACATACGCGTCGTGCATTGCGTGAGGGTATTACACCAGAAGAGATCCAACAGGTGGCTTTGCTGGCTATAACTTCAATAGGTTGGTCATCAAGTATGGCTGCGCTATCTTGGATTAAAGATGTCGTGAAAAAACAATCGGACACTGATTGAGCATATTAGTATGAAAGTTTGTCATACAATGTATCATCTGATGTTTAGGATACACATTCATCCTGTAATATTAGTTATTGTCTTATTGCAAACCCCGATGACTGTCAGTTCTGAACAATATGAAACTGAAATGCGACAAGGCGCGGAATATAAAAGACTAAAACTTTATCCTAAAGCAGTTGACACCTTCCAATTGATACTATCAAGGAATCCAAATGATATAGATGCTTTGTATCAATTGGCGAATGTTTATAAATTACAAGATGAGTTAGAATTGGCGATAGAAACATCGGAAAAGATCTTTAGAATAACGTCGAAAACAAAGAAACAGACGGATGCCCAATTAGTTGGATTTACACATCTGTTACTTTCCGAGATATACTGCCAACAGAGTAAATTGGATGTTGCTGAAGTGCATGCAAGAGCAGCGGTAGATAGATATCCATTGGTTGCTGATACACATTATCGTCTTGGTTTTATCTACACGCATCAAGCGAAATTTCCGGATGCGTTGGTTGCATTTAAGAAAACTCTTGAATTCAACCCAGATTTTGCTGAAGTGTATCAATGGCTTGGATTAATTGCCTTAATGCAGAACAAACCACAGGAAGCGATAACCCATTATGAAACTGCGATTCAGAAAAAGCCGTTTATTCAAAGCGCATATTATAATCTTGCTAAGGCTTATCGTTTAGTTGGAGACATGGAGTCAGCATCCGTCCAGTTGAAACTATTCCAGAAGATGAAGGATTATTATGATCAGACTTATACCATAGAAGGCTTTTTATCAGAAGATCCTGCTAACGCAGCACTCCGTATGCAATTGGCTAAAATCCATGCAGAACATGCGAATGTACCAGCTGCAATTAGGACATATCAAGCAGTAATTCGGTTAAATCCGAAGTTTGTAGACGGTTATGATCAGTTGGGTAGGTTCTATATGAAACTCAATAGTCTACATCGTGCTATACCACTTTTCCATAAAGTTCTTGAGTTGAAACCTGATGCTGTTGAAGCACACGTTAGATTAGGGTGGTTGTATTCGCAACAGGATTCTGATGAAAAGGCGATATCTCATCTACAAAAGGCTATTGAGAAGATGCCTGAACATAGTTTGGCGTATCACGGGTTGGCAGAAATCTATGCACATCAGGGAAACATAGATAAAGCGATTGAGATATATCGACAGATTACAAAAATAGTTCCTACCGATAGAGATGCTTGGACAGAAATGCGGAGATTGGAACGTCTGAAGAAATAAATAAGAATGATTCAGACTGAATCCTTATGTATAAGACAACTTTATCAAGAATCTTTACTACCCCTCAATTTATCCATCCTATATTTCTTGTGATTCTCACCTTATTTTTTAGTAATGATGCTGCGTTATCGGAACAGATTTTCGTAGATGTTACTGAGTCTGCGCGGATTGCTTTTGAACATACCGATGGTAGAAGTGGGAAGAGATTGTTCAATGAATTTCTCGGTTCAGGCGGTGGATTTTTTGACTATGATGGTGATGGAGATCTTGACATCTATCTTGTGAATGGTGCAATACAAGTCCAGGATGCTCAAGATAAATCTCCACATAATGTTCTTTATCGTAATGAAGGTGATGGCACTTTCTCGGATGTCACTAAAGCCGCTGGTGTTGGGAGTACTGCTTATGGGACAGGTGCTACAGTTGGGGATTATGACAACGATGGTGATCTTGACCTTTATGTGACTAACTTTGGGACAGATCAACTTTATCAGAACCAAGGTGATGGTACATTTAAAGATGTAACTATAGAAGCGGGAGTTGCGAATCAGGCATGGGGAACAAGTTGCGTGTTTGTTGACATTGATAACGAAGGTCATTTGGACATCTATGTGACGAACTATGCTAATTACCATCCGAAAGAAGATAGACGTTGCGATGAACGTGGTGTTCATGTTTATTGTGGACCTCATGCGTATCCTGCTGTTCACGACACCTTTTACTTGAGTGATGGAGACGGAACGTTTACTGATGTGTCGGCGCAATATCGTCCATCTGATCTTTTGCCAATGCATGGATTGGGTGTGACCTTTGGTGATTATGATGACGATGGCGATATGGACTTATATGTTGCCAACGATCAGGATCCGAACTTTCTATTACAAAATGATGGAAAAGGTATATTTTTAGAGGTTGCATTAATTTCAGGTGTTTGCTACAATGATATGGGAAAAGAAGAAGCTGGGATGGGAACTGATTTCGGTGATTATAATAACGATGGGAAACTTGACATCACTGTTAGCAACTATCAGACCGAAACGAACACACTTTACCATAATCATGATAGCAGTTTCTTTCTTGACAATACGATACCTTCGGGAATAGCCGAGATTACACACGGGTATCTTGGTTGGGGTATCAAGTTCTTTGATTATGATAACGATGGTTATCAAGATATTTTTGTTGCGAATGGACATTTGATGGATAATATCTCTGAGTTGGAGAAACATGTATCATATCCACAAAAGAATTTGCTGTTTCGGAATTTGGGAGATGGAACGTTTGCGAATGTAGTTTCGAAGGCTGATGGGTTATCTTTGAAGAAGGTCAGCCGTGGTGCTGCGATTGGTGATTATGACAATGATGGTGATCTTGATATTTTAGTTACGAACTGTAATCAGCGTCCAGATTTGCTTCAGAATGTGGTTGGTAATAGGAACAATTGGATACAGATACAATTGGATGGATTGAATAGCAACCGTTCAGGTTTTGGTGCGAAAATAAAGGTTGTGACAGGAGAACATGTCCAGTACCGAGAGGTACATAGTGGCGGTAGTTATCTCTCATTCCATGATATACGAGCACATTTTGGTGTTGGAAGAGCGGAACAGATTGACCTTCTTGAAGTTAAATGGCCTTCTGGTCAAATTGACAGGAAAACAGATCTGTCTGTCAATCAGAGGTATTTAGTGATTGAGGGCAGAAAAGTCATTCAATTAGATTATTAGGTTTTGCGTTTTTTGGTAGTATGAAAAGTGAGGAATTATGAAGAAAGTATTACTTGTTTTAGCCATCTTTCTGTTTGTTTCAACTATCGTGTTTGCTGCTAATGAACTTGAGGATTCACTTATCCTCTACATGTCGTTTGATACGATTGATGGGAAAGCGACGATTGATCATTCGAATTATGGAAATCATGGTGAAATGAGAGGTAATCCAAAACACGTGAAGGGCATGTTTGGCAAAGCCCTTGAACTCAATGGTGAGGATGAATATATTGAAATACCACATCATGAATCTCTCACAGTAACAAAGGAAGTGACTGTAATGATTTGGATCAATATTGGTCGTCATTCCGGTCCTGAAGGTGCCAATTGGCAAGGAATAACTGCTAAAGGTAACAGCCCTCGTTCTTACAGTTTCTACACCCATTTGCCGTCGAAATGTCTACACCTTAGTATTGGTCCGGCAGGAGGTTTCGGTGGCAGTATTTGCGACACACCCATCAGTTTGAATGAATGGAATCATGTTGTTGCCCAACTTGACAATGGCACACATCGTTATTATATTAATGGTGAGATGGTCAAGGAGATTGACGGGAATGTGGATGCTGTTGGGGACGCTGATACAGCCCCTGTTGCGATTGGTGCTGCGGGTCCTGGGAATATCAGATATTTGCTCGGTATGATAGATGAAGTTCGTATCTGGAACCGCGCTCTGACTGAAGACGAGGTTAATGATCATAAGGAAAAGGGACATTTTGAGATATTTGCTGTTGATCCGAGACAGAAATTGGCGACTACATGGGGTAGTTTGAAGGGACAACAGTAGAAGACTCGTGGGATTTTGATTGGCAATTGTTGTATTTGTTATGTGAGTTGAAATATTATTGAAATACATTAGAATGCATTGGAGGTAAACATCTGAATAATATCGTTCTTATTTTTTTTATGACACTGCTTGTAGTTCCTTTTTCACATGCAGCGAATGAACCAGAGGAATCGCTTATCCTCTACATGTCATTTGATATGATTGATGACAAGCAAACATTTGATCATTCATTGTATGGCAACAATGGAGAGCTGAAGGGTGACCCAGAACATGTTGCCGGAAGATTCGGTAAGGCATTGGAATTTGATGGTGAAAGTGAGTATGTTGAGATACCTCACCATGAAATACTTTCAGTGGACAAGAATGTCACCGTAATGGCTTGGATTCATACTGAAAGACTGACGGGACCTGGTGAAGGACGTTGGCAGGGTATTTTGACAAAGGGGAACAACCCACGTTCCTATAGTCTTTGGACTGATGCTCAGACTAAGTGTCTACATTTTAGTGTTGGACCGCCGAATGGTGGGGGTACTGTTTGCAACACTGAAATCAAGTTAAACGAATGGCAACATGTCGTTGCTCAGATTGATGAAGGGACACATCGTTATTGGCTCAATGGCGTGATGGTCGGAGAAATTGCGAACAGACCGGATCCTCCTGGGTTGAACGATTTAAAGCCTGTTATTATTGGTACGGCAGGTGCAAATAATCAGACCTATTTTCTTGGTATGATAGATGAAGTTCGTATCTGGAACCGCGCTCTGACTGAAGAAGAGGTTAATGATCATAAGGAGAAGGGACATTTTGAGATATTTGCTGTTGATCCGAGACAGAAATTGGCGACTACTTGGGGTAGTTTGAAGGGACAACAGTAAAACAGGGACGTTCATATTGTATCGTCCTTATAAGTGTATCTGTAGGATAGATTTGAAAACCTATAGAGAATTCTAATAAATAAGAGGAGAAAATGAAAAATATAATTGTTATCATATTAATTGCAATGCTTGTGGCACCATTTGTCCATGCACTGGATGAACCGGAGGATTCGCTAATTCTTTATGTCTCATTTGACAACCTTAGTGATGATGATATGGCAATTGACCATTCCAAGTATGAGAATCACGGTGAATTGAAGGGCGCCCCGGAATTAGCTAACGGTATGCATGGAAAGGCAATTGAGCTTGATGGTGCAAGCCAATGGGTTGAAATTCCACACCATGAGAGTCTTACAGTTGATAAGGATGTTACAACAATGGCTTGGATCAATGTTGAAAGACACTCAGGACCTGGTGGCGTAAATTGGCAAGGAATCGTTTCAAAAGGAAATAGTCCGCGTTCATATAGTCTTTATACACATTTACCAACAATGTGTCTTCACTTCAGTGTCGGTCCTGCGGGTGGTTTTACTGGTAGTACCTGTAATACTGCGTTGGCATTAAATGAATGGGTTCATGTCGCAGTACATCAGGAAGCTGGTATACACCGGTATTGGATCAATGGTGAGATAGCTGGTGAAAGTGGGGGTAAAGCGAATCTTCCGGGTGTTGATGATACATCAAATGTCTTCATCGGAACTACAGCGGAAGGTGCAGGACGGTTGTTACTCGGCTTAATTGATGAGGTCCGTGTTTGGAACCGTGCCCTTTCTGAAGAAGAGGTCAATGAACAGATGGAAAAAGGACATTTTGAGCTCTTCCCAGTTGATCCACGACATAAAGCTGCAACTACTTGGGGTACCATCAAGTCTAACAAGTAACAGGAAGCACTATTAGTTTAATTCTTTTATGTAGGTGAACTCAGTTGGGTTCACCTACATTTTTAAAATCATGTAGAATTTTGTTGTATAGTCTGTTATAGCATTTCTATAATTAATTTTCACTATTTCCATGAAATGGAAGAGGCGCAATGAATTGCGCGACTACAAACGGTATATCTCCTAATGTGAGTGTTATTTTAGAATTGGTATTATTTTTAAAGGAGTGTGATTCACAAATGAATGGAAAATTTATAGCATCTGCAGAAGTTGAAAGAGATGAATTAGATTGGGGGACGATCGGTTGGTTGAGTCGTCCTGCTACGACTGGCGGGAAAGATATTGTTGCAATGGAAGTTAGTCTATCACCGGGTTTCGGACATGACTTTCATAAACATCCGGACCAGGAAGAGGTGATATACGTCATTGAAGGTAGCGTTGAACAGTGGTTAGAGGATAAGAAACAAGTATTAAAAGCGGGTGATTCTGTTTTTATAGCTGCAGATGTGGTGCATGCTTCCTTTAATGTGTCGGATCAACCTGCGAAGTTGTTTGTAACGCTAAGTCCGAGCATGGGTGAAGAAGGATATCAATTGATTGACGTATTTGATGAAGCACCTTGGAATACGTTACGTAAATAAGTAACATTACAGGATTAGAATACAATGGTTGGCACATCAGTTTCTGAATCATCCTTAGAACTCAGGCAGCGGATGCGTGAGTTTTACGAAACATCGGAATCCTACAAAGACTTGTTAGCTGCGCATGATGAAACTTATCTCCGACATTATGTAGAATTAGTTACCCGATTTGCTCCGCAGGATGGTAAGATTTTGGATCTTGGTTGTGGGAACGGCATATCATCTCGTTTGCTAAATCAGTCGGGGTTTGATGTGGTTGGAACAGATATATCCTCTCTATTCTTGGAAGATGCGCGGAAATGGGAAAATCCTACGTTACAGTATGAAGTTTGTGATGTTTTGGAGTTGCCTTTTGCCGACGGGTCTTTTGATGTTATCTGTTCAAATGAACTTGTAGAACATCTTCCTGATGTAGAAACGGCATTATCGGAAATGGTTCGTGTTGTTCGTAAAGGTGGTGTGGTAGTGATTTCTGGTCCAAATCTATGTTCACCAATAACCCCTTTTCTCGATTGGATACGATTGATGGGTGGCAAACAGGGAAGACCTGTATGGGCAGAGACGAGACAACAAGCATTTCAACAGTTCATACATAATTGTAGACTCTATTTCAAGAAACGATACTTTACTAAAAGCCCTCGTTTTTTATATCGAGAACCGGCTTTAGAAGTGGACGCTATCGGTGGGGACGCAGACAGTGCATATTATGCTAACCCTATTGATATTGCCTACTATTTTAAGATGCATGGGTTCAGGATATTAAAGAGAGCCGTTGGGTTTGGCATCAAAGGGAGATTAGTAGCAAATATAATTCCTTATCTTAGTCCTTATATAACAATGGTAGTGCAAAAATGAACATTCGTGCAGATGATTTCGTATTAGAGATTGGCAGTGGTCACAATCCAAATGTTCGCTCAGATGTCTTATGTGATAAGTTCATTGATGATGACGAACAACGCGGTGGCATGATTGTGGCGGATCGTCCAATGGTAGAAGCTGATGGACAGTTTCTACCATTTGTAGACGGTGCCTTTGATTACGTTATCTGTTTGCATGTCTTAGAACACGTTGAGAATCCTGACAGACTTCTTTCCGAGATGATGCGTGTTTCATCAAGAGGCTACATTGAAACCCCATCAGAAATAGGAGAACGGATTTACGGATGGCATTATCACAATTGGGTAGTGAACCTGATTAATGAACGTCTGGTTTTATACAAGAATCCGAAACTTGCTGAATTTGGACAACTTTTCCATGCCTTAGCAGCACAGGACAAGTATTGGAGAAAGTTTCATATTATGCATCACGACCTTTTCCTTGTCCAACACGAATGGGAAAGGACGATTAACTACGAGATTTTGCGTAAGTCAGATTCACCAATCAATTTGTCTTGTCCGAAAACAATAGATAGATTATTAAAATTTGATTCAACAGAGGAGATCCATAAGGAATTATGGTTGATGTTCAAGAGTATTGTTCCTCGTGGTATTGTGTCATTTGCGAAATCACTTTTTGCGAGAAGTCGTATAGGTCGACCGACGAAAACACTCAAGGACATTCTTGCCTGTCCGAAGTGTAAAGATGGCATTTTATGGGAACCACATCGCATTCTTTGTCAGAACTGTGAGAAGTCCTATCCAATTGTTGATGGCATTCCGAGAATGAATGTAATGCCAGTGAATTATTACACATTATGAAATGGAGGTATAATTTGTGAAAGTTTCTTACGTTAACATTATAATTTTGATAGTAATATTTAACATTTGTCCTAATATTAGTTTTGCACAACAGGATCCAGCGGCTGCGTGGATGCCAGATCCAATTCTACGGAAAGTTGTGCATAGAGCCCTTGAATTAGAACCGAATGTTGAACTCACCCAAGAAGCACTAAAAGGGCTGACAGAATTGAATACTCACTATCGTGAATTTCGGGACCGTGGAGACGGATTTATTAACGATATCACCGGTTTAGAATATGCAACAAATTTAGAATTGTTGGTTCTTGTCCCAGAAGGGATTAGTGATATTAGCCCGGTTGCGGGATTAACAAAATTAACATGGTTAGACATAACATCAAACCAAATCAACGACATCAGTGCTGTAGGAGGATTGGTGAACCTTGAAGCATTGCAGCTAATAGGAAATCCTGTGGCGGACCTTGGTATAATAACAAATTTATCAAAACTAACCATACTAAATATTCCGGATACAATCATGGATGACCTGAATTTACTCCAGGAGATTTTAAATAAGAATTCGGATCTAACAACGGTGAATTTTGATTTTGATATTCGCAACACCGTCAAGACTCAAATCACCAAGATCGGTTTTTCAGCAGCGGCACCGCAGACCTACACTGAAGGAGATGAGGTTCAAGTAAATGTAACATTTGACGCGGATGGAACGCGCCATGCCAATGCTAAACCCTATGTGATTGTATATATGGGAGAGCAAATCCCAGAGAATGAGCGACATGCAGAATGGGTTTCTGCAGAAGATACAAATTCAACGGAGGTAACATTTATTTATGAGGTCCTCCCTGGCGATGATACGTCCAACGTGACAATAAAACCAAATAGTCTTACAGTTCCAATGAGGTCATTCATTGTTGATGACAATGGTACATTTGTTTATGGGGGAACTGATCGAAAAGCAGTTGTGACTATTCCTACCCCTGAACCTCAAGAAGTTTATGTGCCGATTGTTGGCACAATGCATCCGATTGTTTTTAGCGAATTTTTATTTCAACCTATAAATGAAGTCCATTCAGTGGCACAATGGATTGAGGTCTACAACAAGAGTACAACTGATGTGAATCTGCGTGGATGGCAATTACAGTTAGAACGTCATTCGGATTATCCTATAATCAATGAACCAGGTGAAGAACCTATTTTAGAACGCGCAGTAAAGATTCAGACAAATTTTGTTGTTCCTGCTGGAAAAGCTCGTTTAATCGCTACATCACCAGGACGGAATTCTGGTGAGAAAGCACTTGAGTCTGGACAGGTCTATAGTTTATTTGATCACCACTCTGATGAACTTAATCAGCACACAGACAATAAGAATAGTCTGATCGTCGCAGATGGCTTTTTGCTCAAACTCCTTGATGCAGACAATATCCTTATTGATATAATCGGGAACTTAAATGAAGATGGAAATACCGAATGGAAAATCTCTCAACGTCTCCTCAACGTTCGTGTATCGTTTATACGGCGTTTTGATGGAGACACACCTCGTCCAGGTACAGAAAGGCGTGGATGGATACCGGCAGATAAGGTAAAAAATCCGCCTGAAGATATTTACTATGGACACAGTTCAGATATTGGCACGCCTGGTTATCGTAGCAAGAGTAACCCTTTACCTGTCAATTTATCAGTTTTTACTGTGAATGTTGTTTCAGGTAATACCGTTATCAAATGGGTAACGGAATCGGAATTAAACAACGCAGGTTTTGATGTTCTGCGGTGTCAGTCGGGTGCTGGAAATTATAAAGTGCTCAATGCCAAGCTAATTCCAGGGGCAGGTACGACAGGCAAACGTTCGTCTTACATGTTTACAGATATGACTGCAATCCCTGGTGTTGTTTATTATTATCAACTTGTGGATGTGTCGTATAGTGGTGTCCGTACCTTGCTTGCAACGCAACGGTCACGGAGCAGCCTATCACCAGTTGAGAGACGTATAACACAATGGAGTAGACTGAAAAACGTTCGATGAACCAACACATAATATGTGCGATTGAGATGGTGGAATTTTCTCGTCAATGATCTTATTTACCAACTCATCACTTTGTTACCGAGGCGTTGAATATAAAAATGAATACAAACAACATAGAAAATAGAAATATAGTGATAATAGGTGGTGGCACTGCGGGGTTTGCTGCGGGAGTCTACACCTCTCGTGCGATGCTGGAACCAGTTCTGATTACAGGTGAAGCATTGGGTGGTCAACTTTCGTTAACTCTTGACCTTGAGAATTATCCTGGCTTTTTTGGAAATGAAGCATCAGTCTTTATTCAAGGCATGCAGGAACAAGCGGAAAGGTTTGGAACAGAAGTCCAATTTGACACAGTCACCTCTGTAGATTTTGGGAAACATCCGTTTGTCGTAAAAACGTACGGTAAAGAGTACCATGCGAAATCAGTGATTGTATGCACTGGTGCTTCACCTCGTACACTTGATATTCCTGGAGAAGAGGGGTATGGCGGGCGCGGTGTGTCTTACTGTGCAACTTGCGATGGCTTTTTCTTTCAGGATCAACGACTTATCGTTGTGGGTGGTGGGGATGCTGCTCTGGAAGAAGGTATCTTTTTGACGAAATATGCATCCGAAGTGTATGTCGTTCACCGTCGTGACCAACTACGTGCCAGTCAAATAATGCAGGAACGTGCATTCAAGAACGATAAAATCAAGTTTATTTGGGATACTGTTGTTGAGGAGATTTGTGGTGATGATGACAAAGTGACAGGCGCGAAACTGAAGAATGTCAAGACAGGTGCGACTGAACTTTTCCCGATTGATGGTGTGTTTATCTTTATAGGACATATTCCGAACACGGAGTTGTTCACAGATGTCATAACTATGGACGACCAAGGTTATATCATCGTTGATGAGATGCAACGGACGAACATTGATGGTGTATTTGCGGCGGGTGATGTTCATGATCATGTGTTTCGTCAGGCGATAACTGCTGCAGGGGCTGGTGCGGCGGCAGCGATTGCATCAGAGAAATTCATTGCAGAATTGGAAAATCGTACATATCCTGGGAATTGATTATACTGGCGATTCTATAGATGATAATCCCTTTGAACTGAAAGGTAAGAGGCGCAATAAATTGCGCGACTACGAACTATCAATTTCTGAATTTATACAGGTGGGGATCGTGCAAGAATCTTCAGTTTATCAACACTAGTTAGAGACTACAGGTAAGGAACGTTACCAAGAGGGTTTACAAGAAGGGAAAGAATTGGGTGCGCGTCAAAACGCCATTGAATCGCTTTATGGTTTTCTTGAACATAAGTTTGATTCCTTCGCAGTTCGTATGTTAATTACCTCATTAGTTGAAATTAAAGACATTGAGGTACTTAAGCAGCTGCTTAACACAGCACTTGAGGTGGAGGAACTTGATGACTTCCTTCAGAAATGGAATACCCTTGAGAATGGACAGTAACTGTCATAGGAACATGCTTCATAATATAGAGAATTGTATTGAAACACCGTAATTGAAAGGAAAAGCACTAAGTGGCTAATCAAGAAAACCAACGACTTTCACTGGGTTTAGACTCAAGTACACAGAGTTTGTCAGCATTCGTTATTGATGTAGATACTGCTGAGAAGTGTTTTGAACACTCCATTGATTATCGTGCTGACGAGCGGACGAACAGTTTCGGTATTGGAGAGGATTATATCTTGCCCCCGAAGTCTGATGGTGAAGCGGAACAACCTCCATTGATGTATATGGCATCACTCGATGCCATGTTTGCAGATTTGCGCGAGGCAGGCGTTGCTTTAGATAATATTGTCGCTGTCAACACATCAGGACAACAACATGGACATGTGTATCTGAACAGAAACGCTGGGATTATACTTTCTAACCTTCAGAGAGCAGAAAGTTGTACGTTAGAACTAAAAACGCTTATAGGTGGTATCTTTTCGTATTATTCTGCTCCTATCTGGATGACTGCTAATACTGTTGAACAGACCAAGCATGTGAGAGAAGTGGTCGGTGGAAAAGCGGAGATGATAGAACGTTCTGGTTCCGATGCACCGCTCAGGTTTACAGGTGCTGTGATTCGTCGTGTTGGAGAACAATCATCACGTTCTTATGCTGCAACTGATAAAATCCAACTCATCAGTAGTTTTATGCCGGCAGTACTGTGTGCTAATCCGTTAGTTCCTATTGACACAGGCAATGGATGCGGTATGTCGCTGATGAACTACCGTAGTAAAGAATGGGATTCAGAATTGCTTTCTGCAACTGCCGATGATTTACCCGGCGGATCGGATGGATTACGAAGTAAATTGCCAGAACTTGCACCACCAGATTCTGTTGTGGGAAATATTGCTACTTATTTTGTAGAGAAATACGGTTTTCCAGCAGATTGTGCGATTATTGCTGGCTCGGGAGATAATCCGCAGGCGAAAGTTCCTGTTGCAGGTGACCTTCTCAGTCTTGGCACAAGTTTTGTCAATATGGTATCAACAGATGGTGATACACTTGATCCTGAGGGGTTTGCAAATGCTATGTATGATGGTATTGGTCGTCCGTTTATGTTTGGATGCCGTACGAATGGGGCTATGGTGTGGGACGCTGTTAGAAATAATTACGGACTTGCTAAAGAGGAATATGAACCAGCGGAATCTGCTTTACAAGAGGTGTCTCCGGGCAATAATCTAACTTTTTGGCAACCTAAGACAGAGTCGTTTCCTGTGTCAGGTGCATTTGATATGATTCGGATAGATGAATCTGATACAGCAAATTTGGCTAATGACTATACTGGTGTAATAGAGACAAGTCTGGCAGCGGTTTATGTCTACTCCAAAGTCTTTACAAAACCTTCGCAAGAACCTTTGTATGTAACAGGCGGTGCGACTGGCAGTGAACAGATTATGCGTCGTGTTGCTGGAATTTGGAATCGTCCCGTAGCCTCTATAGAAAAAGGTGGTGCTGCACTTGGGGCAGCAGTTGCTGGCGCGAAAGGGTATTGTGAACATATTGGTGAAACGTTTGACGTGGAAGACTTTAGTGCTAATGTGCAAAAACGAGGCGAACTCATACACCCCAGCTCGACTGATGTTATAGCATATCATGGTGACAGCAATTATATCCAAAGATTTCGCGAAACCTACGAAAAAATCATTGATAAAAATCCCCTATGAAAGAATTAACGCATTTTGACGAGAAAGGCAATACGCGGATGGTTGATGTGGGTGGTAAACCGCAATCATTACGCACTGCTATTGCTAAAGGTCATGTGACTGCCAAACCAGAAACACTCCAACTTATTTCTGCCCAACAGATGAAGAAAGGGAATGTGTTAGAAGTAGCTCGGCTTGCGGGATATATGGCAGCCAAGAAGACAAGTGATCTTATTCCGTTGTGTCATCCGCTTAATCTTACTTCTATCCGTGTTGAGGTGGTAATTGTGGAAGGACAAATTGAGATTGAAGCTGAGGTGCAAACTGTCGGCAGAACAGGAGTAGAAATGGAAGCACTCACAGCGGTGTCCGTTGCGGGTTTGACTGTATACGATATGTGCAAAGCGATAGATAGAGAGATGTGTATATCTGGAATTAGGTTAGTTAAGAAATCAGGTGGAACAAGCGGAGATTTTGCGTTATAATTTTAGTGTGATGTAAAACATGTAGATGTTCTGTAATAATTGGCGAAATACAAAACATTTTGCAACAACAGATAATGTTCAATCGGAGAAAGAAAAATGCGTAGTACAATAACAGCAATCATTGTCGTTTTTCTCATAGTAACATCAACGACTTTTGCAGCAGATTATGTTCTGATAGTCGGTGGTGCTGGTGGCGAGAAATCTTATTATGACCAGTTTTGGAGTGCGACCTCTCGATTTCATCAGTTGCTTACAGAACAATACGGTTATCCTTCTGAACAGATTACTTTCCTTTTTGAAGATTCCGGCATGCTGCCGGGACTTGTTGATGGAGAAGCAAGACGTGAACAAGTTTTGGAAACATTCACACAACTTGCAGAAAAGGTACAACCGACAGACCGATTTATCCTATTGATGATTGGACATGCCTCGCGCACTTCGTCTGGTGTGAAATTCAATTTACCGGGACGGGACATCACTCAGCAAGAATATACCGATAACATAAACAACATAAGAGCAGGACAGCAGCTGCTTGTTTTTGGGTTTCAATATAGTGCGAGGATCGTCACAGACATCAGTGCATCGGGAAGGATTATTATCACGTCAAGTTCAGCAAAAGAAGGATATGCTTCTCAAGCAGGTTTTGGCGACCTTTTCGTTGATGTTTTCTCCGAACCAACTGCGGATACTAACACAGATGGTTCTATCTCGTTGTTAGAAGCATATATGTGGTTGCAGACCCGTATAGACGAATGGTATGAACAAGATGGTGCGATGCAAGGAGAACACCCTCATCTTGACGACAATGGTGATGGTCGTGCTTCCCGAAAAGATTTAGAAGCGAACGGAGAAGGCACTCTCGCTGGTAAGACGTTCTTGGGCAAACGGCTTATTCCACTTCCCAAAATAGAAGATACCGCGCAGAATCAGCAAGAAGACTCGGATGTATTACCTGTTCCAAATACACAAGATGATGGTAATGTTGAATTTGAAGAGAACACAGCAGAACAGGAACTGTTTGGGATGAGGGGAAAATCCTCACTTCCTTACAACTTCATCAGTGAAACTGATGAAGAAGAGATTCAATCACGGATCAAAAATGCCCCATCACAGTCAGAGCATCCTGATGATGGTGCAGTAATCTTGTGGGAAGGAGAGGTATTTGACCTTGATGAGGATGGCAAACGTGTACATTCCACACGTCGGGTTGTAAAAATATTCAATAAAGATGGACACCATCTTGGTAAGGTTCGTATTCCTTATGCCCAAGGAGGAGACGATGTTACGATACATCATGCGCGAACCATACAACCTGATGGGACACGCGTAGAATTAGATGAAAGTGATATTGTGCGTGGTATTACACCTGCAAGTGTTGCAGAAATGGGATTACTCGTGAATACGCGTCTGTTGTATTTTGAATTACCTAAAATTGTTGATGGTTGTATTATTGACTATGCTTATTCTGCGAAAAATCTGCGGGATGCAATGAAGGGTGAGTTTTGGCGGCAAGTATTTTTCCAAGTGGATGAACCCATCCAATATTACCGTCTAACAACGCACATACCTAAGAAGAAGCAACTCTATTATGAAGTTGATGGACCACAGATAGAACCAACGATTACAGAAAATAACTATACACGCACCTATACATTTGAGACGAAAGATGTTCCTGCATTACGTAGTGAACCTTTGATGCCAGCTGTTTCAGATATAGCATATAGCATTAGTTTAACTTCACTGGATTCATGGGATGAATTAGTTACTTGGTATGCTACATTGATTCGGGAGCAGGATAGGATTACAGAAAAAATAGAAGCCAAAACGAAAGAGATACTCTTTGGTGCCTTTACACGTGAAGAAAAAATCAAGAGACTTTATGAATTTGTTGCCTCAAAGATAAGGTATGCGGGTGATGAACGTGGTATTTGGGCGATTAAACCTTATCCTGCTGGTGAAGTTCTGAATAAGAAATGGGGTGATTGTAAAGGAAAATCAACATTGCTTTCAACGATGTTGCGCGTTGCAGGGATTGATTCTTATCCTGTGCTAATTTCAGCTGGTAAGGCAAGCCGCATTGTGCATGATGTGCCATCATTTGCCTATTTCAATCACATGATTTTGGCAGTAGATGGTGGCAAAAATAAAGAGTTGATTTGGCTTGACCCGACTGCTCATACTTGTGCGTATGGTGATTTTCCTGCCAGTGATCAAGACAGGTGGACATTGATTATCAATACAGATGTACAAAAGTCAGACGGCAAAGCATTAGGTGCACCCATCGTTGAAGGTCAAGTGCTGGATGGTGATAAAGTAAAGCAGCATCTTTATGCCTTTCGCAAGAGTCCGATGCTTCCTGCAAACACAAATATTCGTCAAACAGAAACACATGTTATTGTCAAAAAGGATAGAAGTCTTGAGGTTACACACGAGCTACGGGTGTCAGGAGAATTCAATTCAAGATTACGTGCGCGTCTGTTAGCTACAAGTCATCGCGATCAAAGGATTCAATTTCTACGAGATTTATTTGAATTGGATGAACGTGCAAAAGTTGAGAATTTTGAGATATCTAATATAACAGAAATGAGTCCAGAATTAGAGATAAAACTGTCGTGGTCTTGTCAGGAGTATTTATATGAGATTGCGGATCAATACATTCTTGAACTTCCTGTTGTTAGTAATCCGTATGCAAAGTTGTTGCGAGATGAGGAACGCGACCATCCTGCAGTTCTCGGCAAGGCTTTAACATTTGAGAACCATACCACTGTTGAGGTGGAAGCACCTTATCGTATTCGGATGATACCCCAGAATAATGAACTCCGCACTGATATTGCCGAAATTCAGTTGGATTACAAGAAATCTGAAAAGAAAGCAGAGATGAAGCAAGTTGTCCGTTTTAATGCACCGAGAGTGGATGCGGCAGAAATTGGACATCTGAAAGATGTTGTGAGGATTGCTACCAGCAAAAGCACGAAACGATTTATCATAACGCAATAGCATCAGAATTAACGATATATACATTTAGATCAATTATTTTCTTATACATATAAAGGAGTAAATAGATGCCAGCAACAGAAGAAGTCCAAGCAATAGAAGAGTTGATGGAGAGTCAAGAGTTGATAGTGACACAACTGAAAAAAGTTATTATCGGTCAAGAAGAGGTCATCAACCAGATGTTGATGGCACTCTTTGCCGGTGGTCACTGTCTCGTAGAAGGTGTGCCGGGTTTAGCGAAGACGTTGATGATCAAAACACTTGCCGATATTCTCAATCTCAAATTCAGTCGTATTCAGTTTACTCCGGATTTAATGCCTGCCGATATTATCGGTACAGATGTACTTGAGGAGGATCGTACTACAGGACATAGAACCATCCGATTTATTCAAGGTCCGATTTTTGCGAATATCCTTCTTGCAGACGAGATAAACCGAACGCCACCCAAGACACAAGCTGCCCTTTTGGAGGCTATGCAGGAGCATCAAGTTACTGCTGGTGGAAAAGAATATATACTCACTGAACCATTCTTTGTGTTAGCCACACAAAATCCAATTGAGCAAGAAGGCACATATCCTTTACCTGAAGCACAACTTGATCGGTTTATGTTTAAAATTGTGATTGATTATCCAGCTGAAGATGAAGAGGTTAATATCATCTCGTCAACAACGGGAGCAGAGGAACCAGAATTGGAAACTGCTCTTTCTGGTGATGCGATAGTATCACTGCACCAAATCGTCCGAAGAGTTCCTGCTGCAGATAACGTCATGCAATATGCTGTGAAGCTTGGTCGTGCTACTCGTCCTAAAGAAAAGGATGCACCTGATTTTGTTCAACAATGGGTGAGATGGGGTGCGGGTCCTCGTGCAGGTCAATATCTAATCTTAGGTGCTAAAGCCAGAGCAATTCTCAAGGGACGTTATAATGCCTCAATTGAAGATGTGAAAGCAGTTGCACCTGCCGTGTTACGTCACCGTGTTCTAACAAACTTCCATGCTGAAGCAGAAGGGGTTGGTCCAGATACAGTCGTTGAACGTTTGATTGAGACAGTAGAAGAACCTTCAGTTCGAATGTAATTCTTGTTGAGTAGTTTGTTGATCAATATTTGCCTTCACTCATCTAAAGGTATTAAATCCTATGAACGTATCGGTTATCATTCCTGTGTTGAATGAAGAAGATGCAATATCAAGTGTCATCAACGATATACCTAAAACGTTAGTGCGAGAAATAATCGTTGTTGACAATGGATGTACTGATCGCACCGTAGAAATCGCCCGTAAATATGGTGCGAGGATTGTGACTGAACCACGGAGAGGTTATGGTAGTGCATGTTTGGCAGGCATTGCTGCCGTTCAATCACCAGATGTGATTGTTTTTTTAGATGGTGACTACAGCGATGACCCAACAGAGATGACGGCACTTGTTCAACCGATCCGAGATGGTCAAGCAGAATTCGTGATAGGTACACGAAAACCAAGTGAAAAAGGTGCCTTACTACCACAAGCACGTTTTGGAAACAAACTTGCAACAAATCTGATGCGTATCTTTTTCGGAGCAAAATATACTGATTTAGGTCCATTTCGCGCTATCCGCTATGATAAACTCAAAACGTTGAATATGCAGGACAAGAATTTTGGATGGACGATAGAGATGCAACTCAAAGCGGTAAAAATGGGAATGAAAGTGTGTGAAGTTCCTGTGAGTTATCGGAAACGTATCGGCACATCAAAAATTAGTGGGACATTTGTTGGGAGTATCCGAGCAGGAACCAAGATTCTTACTTCTCTCTTTCGGTATGGAATTCTACACTGATATTATCCAATTTTGATGAATGAAATTGTGATAGGAAATTCATTTAGGATTGTGAATGTGAGAGGTTTAATGAATTGCGCGACTACAAACCGTTGACAAGAGGTTAACAAAGATGTTTACTGAATTTTCTGTTAAGGTCTCTGATTTTCAAGAATTTATGGATTCACAACCCGATGGTTCAGTGGATCTTGTCTTAACTGACCCACCGTATTGCATTAGCAAAAAAACCGGGTTTACCGATGTTGTGAACGGTGTGGAAAGGTTTGCAGTGAGTATGGATTTCGGTCTCTGGGACCATGTTGAGATTAATCTTGATGATATGGCGAATGTGTTCTATAAATCATTACGTCGTGGTGGAACGGCTATCGTTTGGTATGATCTGTGGAAAATAGGTAAAGTGAAAGATGCGATGGAAACAGCAGGATTCAAAATGATACGTCAGATAATATGGCAGAAAACCAATCCTGTACCGTTGAATATGCGTGCTACTTATCTATCAAATAGCAGAGAAATGGCTGTAGTAGGTGTTAAGGTTGGGAAGCCTACGTTCAACAGTGAATATGACTCAGGTATTTATGAGTATCCGATACCCCGACACAAAGGGAAAAGACAACACCCGACTCAAAAACCTCTATCATTGTTTGAGGAGTTAGTCTGTAAACATAGTGGCCAAGGAGACCTTGTAGTAGATCCGTTTCTTGGTGCTGGTACTACGGGTGTTGCTGCGATAAGGAATTTTCGTAACTTTACAGGTTGTGATATTGATGAGAGTTATGTGAAGATTTCACAAGAAAGAATAAGAATGGCACAGAAGTCACTAAAATGATAAAATTTACATCAGAAAAATATTGGTGGGTAAAGCAGCTAAACATATTTCAAGACATTTCCGATGCTGATGCTTATTCTTTGGATCGGATTATCTCAAACAAAGAACTAAAGCATGAAGAACGTATCTGTGAAGAAGGTGTTTATTTCATTAAAGAGGGTAGGATAAAGATTTCAGAAGAGACCTCAAACGATAGTAATGAAAAAACCGAAAAACGCTCAATGAATTCAAACTCGGAGGAGAAGGAAGAGACTAAAGAGGTGCTGGAAGCAGGTGAAATCTTCGGTGTGATCTCAGATGAAGAGATGATGCTGCGTAAAAACCCTGAAGTGCTTACTTATGCAGAATGTTTGACTGAAGTTTGTATCGGTATTGCGACATTCCGTGATTTTTCATTTTTTCTCAAACGGAAACCGCATTTAACTTTACCACTACACCGAAGGACGTTGTTAGAGACATTTCTCAGAGATAGAAACAGGAAACAACAAGGACAATTTAGTTCACACAACATTTTAAAAATCAGCAAGACTTCAGAATGCAAAGACTTCAATGCTTTTAGTAATGTTGCATTTAGAACTGCATCCTCTCGTTTCGCACTATTATTGCAGAATCTTGCAACTGCACCTAATAGGAAAGGTAAAGTATTAGTCCCTCAATTGTCAACCAAACGACTCTCAAGATTGACTGGAACTTCTATTGAAACAATTGATCAACTGTTAAAAGCCTTCAAACAACATCAAGTGATAGACAAATATTGGGGTCGGATACAGATATTGAATTCATGGCAGTTAAAGAAAATCGCGGATGCGCGAAGTAAAACACTAACTCCCATAAAAGAAGCACCTGTTATCCCAGAAGATGATCTTGATTTAGCAGCATTTCTCAATGGACAAGATCAAAGAGAGTCTGGAACTGCATCCAATTTTGATGTAAAGTAGATAATGTTTATTGAAATTGCTAAACTATATGAATATGAAAATTAGGAGAATATGAAAAACAGTAATCCATATCTAAATCTTGACCAGCAAATGGTCGGTGATATTTACACGAGCAACGAAGTCATGGACAATCTGACAGTATTGTGCGATGACTTCGGATCACGTTTTGCCGGGACTCCAGAGGAATATAAAGCAGCAACCTTTATCTCTGAAACATTTTCTCGCTATGGTTTGAAAGATGTCCGATTGGAAGAATACCCTTATGCAGGATGGACACGAGGTGATGCTACGCTGACAATAACTGAACCTATTGAACGGACTATGCACTGCATTTCACTGCCTTACTGTCCATCAGGGGATATTACTGGTGAACTTCTATCTGTAGGTTTTGGAAGTCCAGATGAATATAGCGAACTCGGTGATACTGCCAAGTCAAAACTTGTGATGGCAAGCAGCGCGTCTCCAAGTGATCTTGGTAGGTGGGTACATCGCAAAGAAAAGTATGAACGTGCAGTGCTGAGTGGTGCAAGTGCATTCATCTTTGTAAGTGAACACCCCGGTGTTGGACCTGAAACAGGAAGTCTGCAGAACAATAGACCTGCTCCTATTCCTGGTATATCAGTTTGTAAAGAAGATGGTGACTTTTTGACGCGATGCTTAGAAAGATATGACAAAGTTGTGATGCGCCTGCAAACAACTGATATTAATGAGCCACGTACTTCTTGGAATGTTGTCGGCGACCTTCCGGGAAATGAAAAACCTGATGAGATGGTCGTTTTAGGGTGTCATTATGATGGACACGACATTTCACAAGGTGCACATGATCCAGCTTCTGGTATGGTCTCTGTTATAGAAGCTGCAAGGGTCTTATCAACTTATGCATCTGATATATTGAAACGGACTGTGCGATTTATTGCATTTGGAACTGAAGAAATTGGGTTGACTGGTGCGTTTCGATATGTTGACGCGCATGCAGATGAATTGGATAAGATACGGTTTATGTTGAATATGGACGCTGCAGGTGGAAAAAGTCGTAAAGGGATTGTCCTACATCATTGGGAATCGTTGGAACCGTTTTTTATGACAGCACAAGAACAGATACATGCAGATATGCCTGTTGGACAAAAGGTGCATTCCTACTCTGACCACTTCCCATTTTTCCTTGAAGGTGTGCCTTCGTGTCACATGGGGGATCCGACTTCGGCACCATCAGGACGCGGATTTGGCCATACAGCTTATGATACACTTGAAAAGGTGGAGTTGGACAACCTACGGCGTGCTAGTTCAGTTGGAGCAAGGATAGCTCTACGCTGTACAGATGCAGATGAATTTCCCGCTGAACGTAGGACGAAAACAGATGTTCAGGAGATTGTTGATAATGATCCAGGTTTAGAAGGCTATCGTATTTCTTTGAAACTGAAGGTATAGATTTCTATATTGATAGACACTAAATATAATCTATGACCAAGTTCTTATTACATTATGAGATATAGACGACTTTTTCTTTTACTGTTAATGATTGGTGTAATATCCGTACTCTTTGTGATTTTGCTTCAATCAGATGTATCAGATGAATATACTGAGCAAGACATTCAGAATACAGTAAGACAATCACGTCGGACAGTGATAGTCAATGCAGTGGAACGGGCAAGTCCTGCCGTAGTGAATATCAGTGATATACGGACTCAACAAACATCTCTTGAAGAATGGATTTTGAGGGAATTTTGGGGTGAGGCTCAATCTGCGCCTAAACGAAAACTACGGGCAGTAGGATCAGGAGTTATAATAAACAAAGAGGGACATATTCTTACCAACCATCATGTCATAGAACAAGCAGAAGAAATCAGAGTTGCTATCGCTGATGGTAGAGAGTTTGGGGTACAAGTCATTGGATACGATTTTCTGTCGGACTTGGCTTTACTTAGGGTTGATACAAATGAAGATTTACCTCATATTGAGTGGAGCGATTCAGACAATCTACTGATTGGTGAATGGGTGCTGGCTATTGGGAATCCGTTTGGTCTATCTCTCGGCAACGCACAACCTACTGTAACAATCGGTATAATTAGTGCTACGAAACGCTCGCTGATGGTGGTGCCACGTTATTATGAAGCGCTCATACAGACTGATGCATCAGTTAATCCGGGAAATAGTGGCGGTGCATTGGTAAATGTCAATGGAGAACTGATTGGTATTAACACTGTCATACGTTCAACAAGTGGGGGTTCCCAAGGCGTTGGTTTTGCTATTCCAGCAAATAAAGCTAGATGGGTGACAGAAAAGATCACTGAACACGGTGCTGTGGTACCACCCTATCTTGGTGCTGAAATTCAGTCTGTGAATGAGGAGATGGCAGAAAAACTCTTTGGGAAAGAAGCGTCTCAGAAATCTACTTTCTCTCGCGGTGTATTGGTTACTGAAATGGAGAGAAAGAGTCCACTTGCTGAATCGGGGATAAGACGTGGTGATATAATATGGTCAATTTCTGGTCACAGAGTAAAGGATAAAAACGACTTTAATGCAATTTTTCGTGTGCTTCCGATCAATGAACCCATTGAATGTGTTTATATTCGTCGTGGTAAAAAGCGCGAAAATGTGTTGAGATTTAAACAACTGGAATGGGAATATAGACCTCAAAGATGGGGCATAACATTTCGACAGCCAGACATAGAAATGGCAGCAAAATATAATAGACGTGGCGTTGTCATATCAGATTTTGATAAAGATAGCGAATTAGCAGGTTCTCTCAAAAAAGGTGATCTCATTTTCCAAATTGACAACATTTCAATTCATACACTTGAAATCTTTAAATTAGTAGACGAAAAGATACAGACCTCAAGTCGATTTATACTACACTATGAGAGAAATGGTAAAGAGGAATATATTCAAGTTATATCTATTGACAGAAACATTCGAAGGAGATAAGTGTTTTTTAGGATGGATATAGTAGTTTACTTAGAAATGTATTTGATAGTTCTTAAGAATTGAAACAACATCATCAACTATACTTTGATTGTGGAGAATACAAAATGAAAATGCAGTTGCCTATCATCATAATTGTCTGTCTTTCCTTAGTAGTTATTCTCTCTATACATTTTGTCGGAGGGAAGAATACCCAAACCATCTCAGATGGTGCTGAGGAGAGTCATAATTTCCGTTCGATTCGGTTTGATGCCGAGAACGCTTATGCATCACAGCAATACCTGCAGGCGATTCAATATTTTGAGGAAGCGTTGGAGTTGCGTCCAGAAAATGCTGAAATATGTAATGATCTTGGTGCTGTTCATTACGATCTTGGTTTGAAGAATGCGGGACCGGAATGGCCGTCATGGAATGATATTGATTTGAACGGTTCCGAACAAGAGGCGATTACAGCACTTGAGCTTGCTTTACAAAATGTAGAGTCTGGCTATTTTAGAGTTAATACTGATTCGTCTGAAATAGCAAAAGTGCTTCTGGATGAAGCTAAAGCGAGAGGGGCATCTGTATTTCCTTTTTACGGAAGCACAATGACAACACTGAATATTTTGGTTGGTCCAACAAAAGAACACTTCTTATATGCAAAGGAATATTATCTCAGGGCAATAGAATTGAAATCTACCTATGCGAAACCTTATCGTAATCTCGGTTCCTTCTATATGAAAATTGGAATCAGAGATAAAGGGGTTAACTATTTACGAGATGCATACAAACGTCAACCGAATGATGCGGAACTTGCCGAATATCTCCATCAATTTAAGAGTGGATATTAGTTACCAGTGAAATCGGAGACTGTACTATAACGTGAGTTTGATAAATCAAATATTTGTATTCGGTACGGTTCGGAAACCGCACCATAGGCATCAATTTAAGGAAAATTACGCTCAACGACTCAGTATACGTAGGCGCGCTTTGTAAGCGCGCTGGATGGTAGAGACATATCTGACTAACTGACATGCATGTTTGTTGGTTCAAAAATTACTGTGCATTTCACAGATATGGCAAGCGCGCTTACAAAGCGCGCCTACAGCGGGTTGGACTTGCTAAATTGACACCTATGCCAGGATACGCGTTTGGTATTCTGCATTGGTTCGGAAACCGCACCTACCGGGTCTATGAGAATAATATTTAGGAAAATGAAGTTCATATACCTATTATCAAACTCACGTAACTATAGATATTCATATAAGATATTATGAAAAGCCTGATGCAAAAACGGTGTTCTGATTGCGGATTTATGAATCCTGCTGTCAAGTATTGTGGTGAATGTGGTCACAGACTTGATAATTCAGACACCCCACTAAATAGTCCTCCTATTGGCAAAGCAGAAAGACGGCAATTGAGTGTCCTGTTTTGTGATGTCATTGATTCTACAGCTTTGACCGAACAACTGGATCCAGAGGATTTGCGTCAGGTTTTGGATTCTTATCGTGCATCTGTCGCCGATGTTGTTTTGGAATATGATGGACATATTGCACGTTACTTTGGTGATGGAATCTTAGTCTACTTCGGTTATCCGATTGCACATGAAGATGCAACACGAAGGGCAGTACAAGCGGGATTAGGTATTGTTGATGGATTAGAGAAACTGAATTCTCGTTTGTTAAATACTTTCGGCATAAAAATCCAGGTGCGTTTGAGTATTGACACTGGCTTGGTAGTCGTGTGGGAAGTTGGAATGCCTGCAGGTAAGACTGGTCGTGATATTTCAACCCTTGAAAGATATAGTGTTGAAGCGATAGATATTGTGGGCAAGACGCCGAACATAGCAGCGCGTATGCAGCAAGTTGCACCACCAAACGGAATCGTAGTCGGTGAGACAACACTCAGATTGATTGAAGGGCACTTTACATACCAGGATATGGGGACAATTACCTTGAAAGGGATTGCCCAACCTGTTTCTATCTATCAAATTCTTAGTGAACACCCTGAAGGAGCATTTCTCGTTTTCCAAGGTGATCAGGAAACACCTTCACAGAGCAGCAGTGTAACTCCATTAATTGGAAGAACGCGACAGATCACGACTTTGAAGACATTATGGAAACGTGCAACTGAGTCTGCAGGTCAAGCGGTGTTGATAGAGGGTGAAGCAGGTATAGGCAAAACTCGTTTAGTCACGGTGATTGCAGAACGAGCAGTTGAAAACAACGCACAAATTCTGGAATGTCGTGGTTCACCTGATTCACAGAATAGTCCATTGTATCCGATTTTGACGTTATTGCGACAACAGTTGTTGCGATTTGGAGAATCGGAACCAGGATACATCCGTCTGAATAAACTGGAACACTTTCTGAATTCACTTGAGCTTTCACCAAATATGTTGCCGCTCTTGGCAGAACTGTTGGAGATAGAAGCGGACTATCAAAAAGTGGACTTAAAACCTGTGCAGCAGCGTCATAGGACTTTGCAATCCCTTGTGCAGATTTTCCTTAAATCCTCTCAACGCGAACCTTTATTGCTAATAGTTGAGGATTTACATTGGGCAGATCCTTCTACATTTGAATTTCTACACCTATTAATTTCAAGTGTGCAATCTGCACCGCTGTTTGCCATACTGACTTCTCGTGATGAAATTGGGTTACACCAAGAGAACTCACATTTAGATGGCAGGGCAATGCTTAATACCCTTACTGAATTGGATTGGGTAACTCAAATGAAGTTAAGACGGTTGAACCGCAGACAGGTTTCGCTAATGATAGAAAAGGTTGCAGGTGATCAAACTATCCCCTCTGAAATCGCGAATCAAATTGCAACTAAAACAGAGGGAGTGCCATTATTCATAGAAGAAATAACACGAATGGCACTTGAAAACGAACTGGAAAATATAGATGTATCAACAGAAATACCAGCAACGCTTCAAGCATCGTTGACAGCAAGACTTGATCGTTTGGGGGCACGTAAAGAACTTATACAACTTGGTGCAACTCTTGGAAGGGAATGGACAGCAGGACTATTACATAAGGTTATCGTGAGTATGACTGAAGAACCAGAGGAGGGTGAATTTCTTGCATATCCAGATCAGTTCACACCTGTTAGTATAGATGAAGATCAAGAGGGAGACCTCACTTGGGTTGACAAAGAATTGCAGAAACTTGTAGAAGCAGAGATATTGCGAACTCGTCAAAGTCCTGAGAATAAACGAATTTATAGATTCAAGCATCCGTTAATTCGTGAAACAGCGTATCAGGCGTTGTTAAAAAGCACACGTCAAGCATACCACCGTCGGATTGCGACAGTTTTGCGTAAATCATTTGGCGAAGTCGTTAAAGCGCAACCGGAATTCGTTGCGTATCACTACACTGAAGGTGAAATGTTTGATCGTGCAATTGAATTCTGGCAACAGGCAGGTCAACGTGCTGTAGAAAGATCGGCAAATGTGGAAGGTGTTCGCCACTTGACACAAGGTTTGTCCTTGTTAGAAACTATGCCTGAGACACCTGCTCGTGCGGCACGTGAATTAGTGCTTCAAACTACATTGGGACCAGCACTTATTGCAACCAAGGGTTATGCTGCTATGGAAGTTGAAAAAACATACTTGCGTGCTAAGGAGCTCTTGGAAACTATGCCGAACAACGAACGTATGTTACTCAGATTCCCAATTTTGTTTGGTTTATGGCTCTCCTATTTGGTAAGGGCAAAATTACAAACAGCTCGAGAACTTGGTGAACAGTGTTTAGTGATGGCACAACAGCAAGAGAATCCAGTGTTGGAAGTTGAAGCACATCGTGCTTTAGGGGCAACGCTATTTTATGAGGGTGAGTTAAAGACTGCCCGTGCTCATGTTGAAGCGGGAATAGAAAAGTATGATCTGCATCAACACCCAGTGGATGCGTTTTTTCACTATCTCGCTGATCCGGGAATGACATTACGTGCTTATGCTGCACCTTTGATGTGGTGTATGGGGTATCCCGATCAAGCATTATCACAACTGGAAGCATCACAACAGATGGGTGAGGAAAGACCTCATCCGTTCAGCCAGGTTGTTTCTTTACAATTTGGAGCATTGTTATATCAACAGCGTGGTGAAACAGAGAAGGTTGATGAGTACGGGACAGACTTACTCAAGATGTGTAGAGAACACGGTTTTTCAGTATGGGAACCAACCGGTAAGATATACAAGGGTTGGGCACTTCAACAACATTCTGAGGGTTCTCACGCGGAAGGAATTGCTTTAATACGTGAAGGAATTTCAGAATGGGAGGATAACCTTTCACGAATATTGAGTCCTGTCTACCTTGGGATGTTAGCACAGGCTTATGAACAACAAGGGTTAACGAAAGAGGGCCTTGAGACTATAGAAATTGCACTTGATTTCGTTGAAGAGAGTGGGATACGAATTAATGAAGCAGAACTCTATAGACTGAATGGGGAGCTATTGCTAAAATCTGATAGCCAGAGTTTATCAACAGATTTAGAAGAGAATGAGAAGTCTGACTGTGCATCACGGTTTAATCGCTTTGTAGAAACCTGTTTTAAGAAATCGTTGACTATTGCTCGGAACCAGTCAGCAAAATCGTGGGAACTCCGAACTGCTGTGAGTTATTGTAGATACATGATGACACAGAACAGACACGAGGAAGCGTACAACCTGCTCAATCCAATCTATGATTGGTTTACAGAAGGATTTGAAACAGCTGATCTGACCGATGCATTTGAGTTGTTACAGGCTTTGAAGGGAGAATAACACAATGAGACTTGGTGTCGTTGGCTTAGTGAGCGATTTTCGGAAGTTAAATCAGCAGGAAATTGATGCAGTTAAGGAATTGCAGTTCACTGGGATTAGTTACCACTTTGCAAGTGCTAATATCCCACAGGTTTCCGAAGTTGAATGCGAGCAATTTCGTTTTCTCCTTGAAAAAGCAGACCTTGATCTGGTACAATTTGGTATAACTTATTCGGAATGTTTGTTTGATCCGAATCCATCTGTTCGTCAAGCAGCGATTGAAGCAGTGAATTGTGGTATGCCAGTGGCAAAGGAACTCGGTGCATTCCATTATCTATTTCGTCCGGGTAGTCTAAATCCGGATGGAGCGTGGACATCACATCGTGATAACTATTTACCAGAATCGATGGAGCGGTTAATAGAGTCCTTAAAGCCGATAGCGGAACATGCAGAACGCGAGGAATTGACGCTTGTAATGGAGACACATGCAGTCTCAATAATGGACTCACCTGAAACTTGTAGAGAAGTGGTTGAGAAGGTCGGTTCAGATAGGTTGCGGATTGTGATGGATTTTGTGAATCATTTTCAGACACTAAGACAGGTTTACGATAGTGAAGAGAGGCTCAATCATATTTTTGATGTTATGGGAACGGTCGCACCGATGGCACATATTAAGGATATTCGTATTGAAAAAGGTTTAGTTTTGCATCTGAATGAGGAAATTCCTGGTGAGGGTGAATTGGAATTGGGTGTTGCATTGAAGCGGTTTGATGCTCTCTACCCAGATGGTTACGGTTTAATTGAACATCTACCAAATGAAAAAATCCCACTTGCGAATTCAAATGTCAGGAAAATTGCATCTGAAAACGGAGTACCTATTTATTAGGGTGCTATTTAGGGGAGGATTGTATCATGTTTAGAAAAAAACAATTTGTCCAACTGATTCTCATTTTTGGTATTGTCCTATTATCTATCACTGCATTTGGTCAGGAAGAGGGTATTACTGACGAATTGCAGGATGGTCCGGGGACTATATGGAACAGAATACTGTTAGGTGTATTTGTTGTTGTCGCAGTGTTCGTTTTCCATGGTATCGCTTATCTTGTACGATTGTTTAAGAAAGATAGACTGCAAAAGACACTTATGAACAAGTATGTAGTCTTTCATATGAAAAACGGACACCGTTATCATGGAACCATGCGTATAGATATGAAAGGTGCTGAGATTGTATCCGAAGAATCGAGGCAGCGCGGGCAAGCTCCGAGTTATATTTTTAGCAAGAATGAATTGCAGACTAATATTGGTGCTTATATCAGATACCATGATGTCATGAATGAACGTGAAAAACGTGAACGAGCATGGGATCATGAGCGTCTGCTTAATCCTCCCTTATCTCAACGGATTGTCCGTAGAATCAGAAACATGTTTGTTGAATTAGGAGGAGCAGTGCAAAATGCAATAAACATGATTGGACATGGTATCAAAGGTGCGACAAAACCTTTACAACAACAGTTGGAACGTATTGATACGGCTGCAGCTGAATTGGGTGGAGAAAGTAATACGGCGAGCGAATTAAATCAGTTACAGAAACAAGCCGAAAAAGGTTTGATGGCAGAAGAAAGTTATGAAAGGATAATTGAACGTCTTGTTGGAACTCGCGTAAAGTTCAGAATACAAACTGTTAAGCATGCTGATGGTGAATACATGGGGCTGTTAAAAGATTACAATGAGAAGTATATGTCCTTCATGACTGTAAAAGATAAGGATGGACATGGATTCAGAGACCAATGGGGATATGAGATAGAATACAAACATAATATTGATGCCATAAACCGTCGCGATGATCGTGGACTCAGAACTCGTATGGTAGAGAATGAGGGAAAATACTTTCTGGTTTTTGAAAACAATACAGCTTATTCCATACAGGTTGGTCATATAAGACTACATGACGGATCTCCTCCATGGGGAAGAAATATGGAATTTAAGTGGCACATAGAACCCCTTAGTGTTAGGCGGTTACGTATCAATCCGGTATCACAACATAAAATAGCACCGTTTGATCGTGTCTCAATCCCTGAACACCGCACTCCGAGGAATTTCAAGAAAATCAACGTTGAATTCCGATCTTTCCGTGATGCGGATGTTATCTTTCCGCGTAAGGGTTTATGTACTATTATTGAAAGTGGAGAAAAGCGACAAATAGAAACGTTCAGTATAACCGCATTAACAGATGCGATGCTTGAAAAGAGTGAAACAGAAGAGATAGCGATTGAGGATTCTCAAGGACGTCCGATCCATGGTATGAACCTTGTGCATGGATACATTACTAATGTGAATGAAGATCGGCTTGACGTGAAATCTGTAGATTCAAGTTATAGTCGTCGATGGGAAGTTGAAGGTGCATACACACATTTTGATAATGCCTTGCGCAAGAATATTCCGATACATAAGAAAGCGATTCCATACTTCTCACATAAACTTGCTGCCCAGAGCGAAATTGTAGAACAGATACGTGAGAATAAACTCCAACAGGAAGCATTTGCCATGCTAACATATCCGAAAAAGGTCAAGAGGCAGTTGCGAATTCCTATGATGAAAAAAATAATTCCATCTAAGGCTGAACTCCGTCTACCTCTGAAAGTGATGGCACTCACAAGCAATGGTACGAATGTTGAATATCCAATTCTTGAAAGATTTGAATATGTCAATGAACATCACATGCTCTATGAACCTGTTGACACTTTACGAAATGACCGACTGGCAAAAATGGATATTCTCTGGATTGGTAATGGTGAAATCTACAAAGGTGGATATCGTCTTAACATTGATTCTGAACACCGCATCAAGAATTTTGTGAGTCAGGGTGGTGTAGTAATCGTATCAGGTCAGGATGTGAAGGCGAACTATAGACAACGTCGCGGTGCTGGTTGGATACCTGAACCGTTGACTGGCATAGAGTATGACGAAGAGGACGAACTTTTGCCGACTTCACAAGGGAGACGTGCTCGCATATTCAATAAACCGAATGTGCTAAACACTACACCTGATACGAAAGAGATTCCTTTGGTGCGACTTGACGATATGTGGGTGGACCCACTCGGCAAATGGAATTCACTTGCCAAATCAACAAGAGAAGATGCATCGGCTCTGCTTACATTGCCGTTTCAGAAGGGATTGTATATCGTGACGAGTTTGAAGAACGATACAGAAAGAGACGCAGCCATCAACAATAAATTGATGGAGAACTTGCTATTTTATTCAGTAAAGTGGTTGGATAATCGGAAGTGGAAAGAGCGTTTTATGTTGAAATAATGCGGTGTATATTAGACTAAAGCAAAGGTGTTATTAGGAAGTTCAGGGATTCTAATAACACCTTTTGATTTTTAATTCTTTTTGTTTTGTTTCTTTTTGCCTTGGTTTTTTGGAGGTGCTTTTTGTGCAGCACCGTTTTGCTCATTAATATATGCTTTTCTAAGGTCTTCTATTGCTTTCGCAAGTGCGTCAAGATGATCTAATGTGGTGGGTTCTTTTTCTCCATTTTCAGTTTCCGGAGTAGCCGCTGGTTGTTTCCCTAAATAGACTTTACGCAATGCCGTATCAAACGATATATCAGCAGCAAGTTCACGATCAGCAGCTTTTACTACAATAGTTTGCAATGTAGGTAAATTCAATGTGGGATCTGTAGGGTCATCGCTTTCTGCTTCATCAGAACTTATTCGCTGAAAATATATCGGTTCAACGTAAAATATACCCTCCTCAATAGGAATAACATGTAAATTTCCTCTTATGACTCTGTTGGGTTTCCAGTTACGAAATAGTTCGGCTAATTCAGGATTCTTAGGAATATCGTCTTCAACATGTTTAGGTCCCTTAACATTTATATCATCTGGAAGTGTATAAACAATACGTTCTCCATAGTTTGGTGGATCACAGCGAGTGATTAACCATCCCTTCATAAAATTATCTTTGAAAGGAGGCGTAAATGGTATCATGTTTACAAATTCTGTTTTTTCTTCCCCAGGTAACTTTAACATAATGTAGTATGGCATCATCTCTTGGTTTGGAGATTCTGTGTAATAAGCTTCTTTAGGAATTTTCCACTGATCATTATTATCGTAAAAGTTTCGTGCTTTTGTAACATGATAACTTCCATATATTTTTGCTTGAATCCGGTTAAGATAATCTGGAAACCGACGGTGTCCTTTCAATCCTTCTGGCATATCACTGATTTTATTAAATAGAGTTGGGAATGTTTTCTGGTAGATACTTGTAATCAATTCATCATCTTCTGTATAAAACTTAATTTCGCCGCTATATGCATTAACAACAGCGACCCCAGAGTTGCGTATATAATTAAATTTTTTGAATCTTTTAAACCGTGGTTCAGTATGAAGTTCAAGTTCATTATATTTGATAGGTGCAGTATCATCTTTGTAGAATTGTGAATTTGGATATCTACTGCTTGTTACATAGAAATCTACCATCCACCACAACTGTCCATCATGAATAACAATGTAAGGGTCTGGATCGTAATCAAGAAATGGTGCAATGTGTGATATACGATCAACGACCAAACGGTTGTTATGTCTAGTGCCGATCTTACGCCAATACATAACCCGACTATCTTGATTCAAAGCTGAGTGACGCAAAATATAAACCGATGTGAATCGGACTGCATAACAGAACCTGCGAAACCAACCACCTAAGCGAACTCCACCTGTTCCTTCATAGTGATATCCGTTGTTTATGTCACCTAAGTTCTCTGTTTCTTCTATATCTATCTGCTCCTCTTTATTCACTTCTTTTTCTGTTTCGCTCTCTTTATTCTCAGTAAGATCAGTCTGTTTCTCAATTCCTTTTGATTTCTCTTCTTCAACATTGTATTCAGGTTTTTCTGTATTTACGATTACATAATCATGTGTCATCTCACCATAGTAAATCCGCGGTTGACTTATATCTAGTTCTTGATAATTTAAACCTTCTTTTTGAGTAATAGGCACACCTTTCACCCATAAATCTGGTGTGTCATTTTCACTTACAACATTCACAGGAGCTAAACAAACGCCATATCCGTGTGTAAATTTTAGTTTGAGTTCTCCCCACTCTTTGTGACCTGGATCTGGATCTATTTCACGAGCAGAGATCAATACCTGTCGATAATCCCCCTCTTCTTCATTTGCACCATTTGATGTATTCTCAATGACTTCAGTAGTACCATCAGATGCATTATCTTCTGATGGTTCAGGTGAGGAATCAGCTGGAGTTGGTTTAGTAGTTAAATAATATCTATCAACATCCGCATAGGGATGAAAATCATGGTGCCGTTCAGGTTGTTCATTACGAAGTATATTATAGAATACTCGACGATCCCAGAATTGGATATTCTTTTTAACCTCTGGGTTCTCTTCAATTAAATCAATTGTTGTCAGTCCTTTATCAAAATCTTTTTCGGAAATATTGTTTATGTCAAATGCTTTTCGCGTGTCTTTGATATGACTAGCTAAGAATTCTAATTCTGGCTCCTCTGCATCCCCCGCAGTTCTAACTGTATACCAATGTATACCAATTGGATATATCTGTATCAAACAGAGGTAACTGATTAAAGAAATAACAATTAATGCATACCATATTTTGCGTTTTCTCCAAAAAAGATTGAAGATCACCACAACTCCGATAATAATAAGAACAATACTGTAAACATGCGTTGACCCCGCGAGTTTACTATCAGCATAAAACAAACCGTGATATGCCGAAAGTCGATCTGAGAGTGAAGGTGTATATACCTTACCCCAGAGATTTACATATCCTCGCCAGATTGCCACTGCTAACAATATCAACCACAGAATGCTACCGTGCAGGACGATGTTTCTTTTTACAAACCCCATAGAACGTGCGTCGCGACGATAATAGAAGTTGTATAGCAAACCGACAACAATACAGCTTACCCATAGCAAAAGCCATACCCATAGACTGATTGCATTATGCATTGGATAAGTAAACATATAGAAATTAACATCTTTTCCAAAGAAGCGTGTTTCTGTTTTAGGATTCTCATTAACATTGACAATAGCAACTTCTGTATCCAGTTGCTCAAAATCTAATATATCGTCATCCTCAGATTCTGCCTTGACTATTTCTGTTGTCTCTTGGTCAACATCAGTTGTTTCTGTATCTTGCTGTTCTACATCTCCTATTTCAGGTTCAGCTTGTTTGGCATTTGCAAGTACTACTTTTTCCTCTTTAGGTTGTCCTTTATAAAGGATGTATTCGTCATGTAGAGACATCATTGGGACAGCGAAGATTATGGCGATGAGTATTGATCCGCAGAAGAATGTGCGATGGAAGGAGACTGTTTCGTCATGAACCCAACGGGAAAACTCTCTCGGTTCTGGACAGAGTCGCTTTGCTATAATCGCGTTTAAATTCATAAACAATAATGCTGCAAAGAAAAATCCAAAAAAGAGTCCCCAACGTAATTTGATTATTTTCCAAAAGACATCTGGATAACCGACGTTTTCAAAAAACCAAAGGTGTTCTGTATAGAGCCATGAATACGGATAAAAACTACTTAATAGGGCGAGTCCACCGATTCCCCATAGGAGATATGCTTGGAATTTGAGGGAGAGTTTTCGATACCATATTCCTCGGCGATACCGATAGATACCCCATATAAGCGTGATTGCAATGACAACGATATTTAATAGTAACCATGCAATTGAAATGTCAGGAGTCATGGGAATAACCTCTATCTACAGATATATCTTGATGTAGCGGGAAAACTTTAGTATAGAATACCATTATTTTTTGCGATTGTCAAGGTTATCGGTAGAGTTATTTATAGTAGTAGTAAGCATTAGAATTAATCGGACACTTTGCACCAGCGAGGTTAGGAAACCTCGCCTACCATGGGTGGAGAGTGTCCTTTTATTTTTAGGTTTCACCATAGTTTGCGGTTTTTCTTGTGTTTTCTTTCACAAATGCTGAATTCCCCAACCCACTGTAGGCGCTTTGTAAGCGCGCTGGACACATCTGTGATAAGGGCAAAGACAAAATATATCACTCACCATTGGCGTCAATTTACCCTCCTTCCCGTGCCGGTAGGTGCGGGAAGGAAACCTAACCATAGGCGTCAATTTAAGGATTTATTTGCATGGCGATAACGTTCTTTAGTCCCGTAGGGACGGGATGTTTATAGCTAAACGCCGGCATCCCATTTCTCAGTCCCGTAGGGACGATATGTTTGTAACAACCGAAACGTATCAACATATCGTCCCTACCAAATCAACGTCAAATGCGCGTTTGGCATTTGTCGGGACTGAGAAATGGGTGTTGAACGTTGTGCTATAGACATATCGTCCCTACGGGACTGAGGACACTAATAAAACGGATTGATCTTCTTAAATTACGCCTGCCATTGTTGCGCCAAATCAAGAAATCAACGGTATGAACGCCTTTTGGCGTTCCCCGGGTATGAATGCGCTTATGGCATTCCCCGGGGTCTCTGTGCCCCGCTATTCCTTCTCCTGTAAGGCAACCGGGCGGGGCACAGAGACCCGCCCCTACAATAGGGATGGTAGTTTTGGACTATCTCAAATGCGTCCAACAAGAAAAAAACCGCTAAATGGACACCTAGGGTGCGGTTAGGAAACCGCACCATAGGCGTCAATTTAAGGATAACCGCATTTGTTGGAGGGGTTTGTAACCCCGATTTTTTGAGCAAAAACCTGATAATCGGGGTTACAAACCCCTCCAACAATGGAAAAGCCACATAATCGTGGTTAGAAACCACTCCAACAATGGAAGCGGGGTTGGGTAATTGCTAAATTGACGCCTATGGTGCGGTTAGGAAAACGCATCTACCGCTTAGGGTATTAACTTCCAGTAAATCCTAATGTTGATAATTTATTAAAACCAAATTACCCTGGGACAATATTGAGAACTGTTGATTATTTTTTGATTATGTGTTATTTTATCAGAGCATCAATGGGGAGGATATTTTGAACTACAAACAAAAGGCATTTATCTGTGTTCCGATTTTCATTGTTATTTGCGTTGTGTTGATATGGCAATTTCCGAATGTGGTATCCGATGATGGTCATGTGTGGTGGTATAGTGTTTTACCGCCTCTTATTGCTATCACATTAGCAGTGATAACAACACGGTTGTTTTTGAGTCTTGGTGTTGCAGTGGGAATGGGATTGTTGCTTGCATTGGGTCAACAGAAGTTGTCAATTGAATCCTTTTTCACTGAGGTCGTTTGGTTTGTCCGTGCTGTCACTGTTGGGAATGATGGAATTGATCTGTTCAACTTCTGGGTAATCCTGTTTGTTCTGTTCATGATGTCAATGATTTCAGTTGTGATTGCTTCGGGTGGGATAGGTAGTGCAATATCACTGTTATCCTACCTTGCTAAAGGTGTTCGTTCTACACAATTGATTACGGCATTGATGGGAACCGCTATATTTATAGGTGACTATAGCAACGCAATGCTTGTTGGACCGACGATGCGACCTATTACTGATAAGTATAAGGTGTGCAGGGAAAAGTTGGCATATATTGTTGATTCTACAAGTGCTCCGATCGCTGGACTTGCCTTTGTTAGCACATGGATTGGCTATGAAGTGGGTTTGTTTAATAGTGTTGCAGAGACTATCGGATTGGACAGTGATGGGTATTCTATGTTCTTTGATGCACTGCCGTTCCGATTCTATTGTATATTGACAATCTTATTTGTAATAGTGAACGCTATCAGTGGTCGTGATTACGGTATGATGCGGCGTGCTCAGAAACGTGCTCAAGAAACTGGGAATGTATCTGAACCTGATGCTAAAGTGATGGGTGGTATCAAAGTAGACAGTGATTTTGAAAAGATTAGCACACAAATTTTATCTGCGTTTATTCCGTTAATTATGCTCTTTGGTTTGATCCTTGGTGGTTTATGGGTTGATGGTCAAGGGAGTGGATCAATTTTTTCATTGACTTCATGGAGAGATGCACTCTCTAATGCAAATAACGTTAAAATACTTGCTTCTGCTGCGATTAGTTCGTTTGTTGCATCCATTATCTGTGCTCGTATTTTTTCAAAAAGGACTTATTCAGAGATATTAACAGCAGCGAAGGAAGGTCTATCCGGTGCGTTGTTACCCATTGTAATTATATTGTGTGCGTGGGGGATTAAAGCAAGTTGTGATAAGTTGATGACAGGTCAGTATATCTCTTCACTGCTGAGTGATGTTGTTTCTCCGCTCTGGTTTCCTGCACTTGTTTTTATTGTCGCATCGTTGACATCTTTTGCTACTGGTACAAGTTGGGGAACGATGGCGATTCTTATTCCGACTGCGATTCCTGTTGCTTTTGTGCTTGATGGGGACGTTTACGGTATCACTACTATCATCTGTTTAGGTGCTGTATTGGATGGTGCGATTTTTGGTGATCACTGTTCACCAATTTCGGATACGACTATATTGAGTGCAATCGTGAGTAGTTGTGATCCGATGCATCATGTAAGAACTCAGATGCCGTATGCTTTGACGGTCGCTGTTATCGCTTTGCTGTGTGGTTATCTTCCTGCTGCGTTGGGATTACCTTCCTATATTGGTATTCTTATTGGATTAGGGGTTATTGTGTTGTTTTATTATGCATTGTCGCGGTTTCAAAGGGAATAGTGTAATTGTTGTTGTCTGAACCAGGATTTTCCAAATGAACGGTGTGAATGCCCTTTTGGAATTTTGCCTGTATTCGGCATGCTTCTCCGACTACTATGGAAAATTATTGAATTAATTCTACACATTGCTGAGGCTAGGTTAGGAAACCTCACCTACCGTTGATAGAAAGTGTAGATATAATTCTTTGCTTCACCATAATGTAAGAGGCGCAATGAATTGCGCGACTACGAACGGTTTATCCTCTGATTACTATACTTTAGGTTTGTCTGTCTGGGAAGCGAAGGAATTTTTTTGCATTTCCACCCATAATGTCTGCTAACTCTGACTCAGACAAATTCGGTAGTAATTTCTCAATTATAGTCGTCAGTTCACCATAGCCTGGATTTTCCAAAATCCACGGAAAATCTGTTGCCCACATCAGTCTTTTAGAACCGAAATCGTTCAGTAGGTTATGATGCATTCCTGATAAATTTTGATACGGATATGGTTCTCTACTGAACGCGTACTGACCTGATAGATGTACAGTGACGTTTTCAAATCGAGCTAGTCGGTAGGTCGTATGCATATTCAGGTTGTATCCAGATATTTGTATTTGCGGTCTTCCATGTTCGTCCAGCGTGAATTTCCCTTTTCCCGGTGTCATTGCAAGATGATTGAGAACAACCCGAACCTGTGGAAAGGTTTGTATGAGAAATGGTAGAAGATGTGCATCAATTGATCGTGGGTATAACCACATCACGTAATCTTTTTCTGCAGCACATTCCCAGATGGGATATGTTTTGAATTCACGGACATCTTTTGTTTCAAATATATCTCTCGGTCCCCCAAGATCAAATAGTCTGAATCCGATAATGCCTGTACCGTCTGCCAATTCTTTCATGTGTTCTGAAGGATTTGGGTGATCTGGTGGTACGAGTCCGATGCCAAGAAATCTATCAGGATATTTGCTGAGGCAGTGAAGCAGATAACTATGGTGTTCAATGCTTGTACCGCCTATCTGAACAAGAACTGCTTGGTCTATATTGTGTTTGTCCATTTCGGATAGCAGTTTTTCGGCAGGTTCTTCGCGATCTGCAGGACAGATGGGTGTGGCTTCCCGTGGGAATTCAGGTGAAACCTTTGTGAAAACATGGAGATGTGCGTCTATTCTTGGCATTTTGTATCCTCTTATCATCTACTGGTCAATTCTTGGACATCGTTTTTGACTTCTTTTATACACATTTCGCCCCGCTGGGGCTTTATAGGGTTTGTTCAATATGTTTTCTATACACATTCCGCACCTCTGGTGCTAAATGTAAATAGAACCATAGGCGTCAATTTAGTGAGTAAAGTTTGTCAATTTTATACACCTCATGCAGCATGCCACACGCGCATGCTGCCCCGCTGGGGCTTTATAGGGTTTGTTCAATATGTTTTCTATACACATTCCGCACCTCTGGTGCTAAATGTAATTAGCATAACCTAAGTTACTACCAACTGAATATTAATCATCAAATGACTTTGTCAAACGAAGAAACAAAGGAATTCTGCATATTTTTGTGACACTTCTTATAAATCGGGGTTAGAAACCCCTCCAACAAATGATAGCTAGCAACTTAGATTAGCACAATGAATTGCGCAACGACGAGCACGTTTTTTGATTCTGTAATGTGTTTTCTTGTTTTAGATTTCACCCTATGGTCTAATCAGCTAAACTGAAAAGCTTGCGACGTTCTGGTGTTTTGCAGTGCTCAGAGATTGCTGCGTACTGCTCAGGACCAATACGACCGGGTGTGCGTTTTTCGTATATCAGAATGATGGATTTTCGTGGCGTATCTGTAGAGTTGTCCATAGAGGTATGCCATCCACACGAATTGAACATGATGGCTGTGCCAGCTTTTCCTGGGAACGTTTTGTGTCCTGCCATACTCTCCTGTAGCAATGGACGTATATATGGACCGGAATTTGGTTTATGACTTCCGGGGACAAATCCAAATTCTCCACAACCCTTCGGTACATCACTGACATATACTTGAACTTTGATATGCAGTGGATTGCTTTGTCCTACATCCGGATGCCATACTGTGTAACTTACAGGCCACGGTGCGACGGTTCTGACTTGTGGACCGAGTAGAATCACATCATCGTCAGTGAACTCCATTAATGCTCCGTAGTAACTTGGGTGGTCAATCAGATCAATGAAGATTGGATCTTTCTCAAGTGGATTCGGAATGTCGTAGAATGTAGCCGCTGCATCACCAGTTTCCACTCTTTCTAACCACTCGTCTTTACATTCCGATGCCCAATAATCAAAGACAAATTGTAACCTTTTTAATTGTTCACCTTGAATTGCGTTTTCGAACACAAGATACCCTTGTTGTTCCCACTGTTCTTTCTGTTCTGGTGTTGGTCGTATCATTATTTCACCTTTCCTCTGCCGATAATTTTCCATTTATTTTCAACTGTTTCTCCACGCACTGCTATGAGTTCATCATGTAAATTGCTTGTCATCCCTTGATGTAGTGGGATGACAGAGAGCCTTTCTCCAACTCTAAACTTATGATTACATTTGCTGACATCTACATGTCCATGTTCGACAGACATGCCGTAGATCTTTGCATCAGGATGTTCTATGATATGTCCATAGGGTGAAGGTGGATAACTTGTAAAAGTCTTCTGTCCTCCATCTATGATGATTCGGTCAGTTGTCGGTGTGCTAACGACGGTTGCGATGACTCTGAGGACGCATCTATCTGGAGAAAGCATCTCCGAATTGCCAATGCGTGTCATGCCTTCGTAGACATAAGAACCGCTACGTGTTTCGGTGCATCCGATTTCTTTAGATGCTGCTTCAGCCCCTGTTCCACCGCCGCTGATAATATTAACAGGAATACCATCTTTATTCAAGAGATCTATCGTTTCTGTGATAAATTGTTTTGCGTTAAGATTGCTTGGATAGGTCATCAGACCTTGAAAATCAATACCGGACATTTTGTCGACTTTTTGTGCGAGAAGGAGGGTGTTTTTGGGTGAGTTTACTCCACATCTTCCTCCACCGGTGTCCATTTCAATTATAACTGGAACTACGCAGTTATCTGAATTTGCTTGTTGAGAAATACCTTTTGCAGTTTCTTCAGAATCAAGTGCGACAGTGATTTTTGTACGCTTTAATAGAGATGTTAACCTTTTTAGCTTAGGTTTACCAACGATGTTGTATGGAATCAATATGTCGTCAATATCTGCCTCTACCATCACTTCTGCTTCACCCAATTTTTGACATGTTATTCCCCTTGAACCTGCGTTTAGTTGTAATTTGGCAATTTCTGCGACTTTGTGTGTTTTTGTATGTACGCGTAGGGGAATGCCGAGGTTACGGCATAAGGAAGCCATTCCACTGATATTGTGTTCAAGCACATCTAAATCAGCAATTAGTATTGGTGTGTCTAACTCGTTTATGTTCATTGAAATACTCCAACAATTCTCACGGTTAGTCTAACTATTGGAGCTAATTGTGTCAAGCGTTTTGTTATGTGAGTAGGGTTTTTTAGTCTTTGGTATATTTTACTATTGTTTGGACAGTTTTCGTGATTTCGTTTGTATTGTTTTATACATCTTTCGCACCACTGGTGCTTGGTTTCTGAGGCATTGATGTTCTATACACCTTTCGCACCTCTGGTGCTTGGTTTCTGAGGCATTGAGGTTTCTATACACCTTTCGCACCTCTGGTGCTTGGTTCCTAAGGCATTGATGTTTCTATACACTTTTCGCACCGCTCGTGCTTGGTTTCTGATGTATTGAGGTTTCTATACACCTTTCGCACCTCTGGTGCTTGGTTTCTGAGGTATGGATGTTTCTATACACCTTTCGCACCGCTGGTGCTTGGTTTCTGAGGCATTGAGGTTTCTATACACCTTTCGCAATGCTGGTGCTGCAAAAATGAACTATAGAATTCTATTTGCTGTGAGTTTCATATTAGGTTATTTTAATAAATCTAGGACATTCACATTGAACGTGCGTTTTGTTAATGGAAGTCGATAATTTTCCCTTATCACAACCGTACAAAAGACGTACAAATTCACGTACAACTGTACATTTTTGTACACCGCTGTAAGAGCAGTCTAAATAAGGGTTCGTAAGGGATTCATTAAAAACGAATTTTTTTTTAAATTGTACGTCTTCGGTATTTTATTTTGTCGTGTGAATCGGTCGTCTGAGAATGACTTTCATATAGTATGTATGTGAATTCTCGATATTGCGAATTGTGTTTCTATGTAATGAAAAGATTGTTTGTAGGATAATCATAATTCCTTGTGTATGTTGTTTTGTTTTCATCATTCTCTACATTGTTCAGTAAGTTATATGTGATGTATATTATCACATATTCAAATAACTTAAGTCAAGTTAATATGTACTATTTTAACATTTTTTTGGAGAAAGCGTGTAGATTTCATCGGATAGAGTTTGTGAATTTTATAGTTTCGCGTTTAATAAGTTTATCTTCCTTGAAGACTGTCGTGGTTGAAAACCACTCCAACAATATATTGGTTGAAAACCACTCCAACAATATATTGGTTGAAAACCACTCCAACAATATCGTGGTTGAAAACCACTCCAACAATATCGTGGTTGAAAACCACTCCAGCAATATCGTGGTTGAAAACCACTCCAACAATGAAGACCATTTCTATATCAATATTTAAACAAACGTTTGCAATTTTTTCAGTAATATGATATAATTTTGAATTGAAATCTGGTTGGTTAAGTTCAGAAAGCCTTTTAATCCCATCCGGTGAGGTGGAAAAAGGATGATAGTTTTCACGATTGGAGAATGCATACACATAGTTTGCAATTATTTAATATGTTTCTTTGTAAAGACAAACATATTTAAAGAGAAGTTTTTTACCAATTTATCAAAAATGGTCTTTTATACAAAACATTCTTGTTGGTATAGATTTATTCAATTGTCCCTTCTCACTCTTTAGTGAGAGGGTTTTTTTATTGTGTCAATGAGCAAACTGAAGCAAACGTAGACAAACCAATTACCTTTGGAATAATCATCATGAAAATGCGAGACAAAGCACAAGTTATGGACGCTGAGGGAATACGGCGTGCGTTAATCAGAATCGCGCATGAAATATTGGAGCGAAATCATAAATACATTGAGAATATGGTCTTAGTCGGTATAAAAAGCCGTGGAGATACACTTGCGTACCGGATTGCAGAAAATTTGGGTCGAATAGAACACATTACTGTCCCTGTTGGTGCGATTGATGTAACACTTTACCGTGATGACATCAATTTGCATGAATCACAGATTCAGGTGAATACTACAGAAATGCCGTTTGAGGTGACAGAAAAATGTGTAATTTTGGTTGATGAAGTTCTGTATACTGGTCGTACAATACGTGCGGCAATGGATGCGCTCATGGATTTTGGTCGTCCAGCGGCAATCCAACTTGCTGCTCTGGTGGACAGGGGTCACCGCGAACTTCCTATCTCAGCAGATTATATTGGCAAGAATGTACCTACTTCCCGTAAAGAATTCGTTAAAGTACAATTAGTAGAAGAGCACGGCGTTGATTCTGCTATGATATGTGAACTGGAAACAGAATGAATAACAGAGCAAAGATGGGCAAAGTGCTTATCCGTCATGGACATATCATTGATCCTGCGAATAATGTTGATGAAGTTGGTGATGTACTGATAATTGATGGTCAGATTTCCCAAGTAGGTGGAGCTTTCGAGCAATATGTTGATGATGTGATTGATGCGACTGATTTGATCGTTACTCCAGGATTAATTGATATGCATGTTCATCTTCGTGAACCTGGATATGAACATAAGGAGACGCTTGCGTCAGGGACATCTGCGGCAGCTGCTGGAGGATTTACATCTGTCGTTTGTATGGCAAATACATTACCAGTGAATGATACCCCAGACAAGATAAGACATATTTATGAGATAGCAAAACGGGATTCTGGTGATAATGGTGGGGTATCAGCAAATGTTTTTCCTGTAGGTAGTATTACAAAAGACCTTGCTGGTGAAGAACTGACAGATATACGCGGTATGCTTTCTGCTGGTGCGGCGGGTATCAGTGATGACGGTGTTACAGTAATGAATTCTGAATTAATGCGTGAAGCATTGCGTTTAAGCTCGGAACTTGATTTCCCAGTGATGGTTCACTGTGAAGAACATAATCTTAATGCAGGTGCAGTGATGAATCTGGGGGAAACATCACAAAGACTGAATCTAATTGGAAGCCCAAATGCTGCGGAGGATATTATCGTTGCACGTGACATCATGTTGGCAGAATTAACAGGTGGTCATGTGCATATTTTACATGTTAGCACAGCAGGAGGAGTTGATTTAGTGCGGTGGGGAAAAGAAAGAGGTGTCAACGTGACATCGGAAGTGTGTCCTCATCATTGGATTCTCACGGATACAGAAGTAGAAAAACAGGGAACAAACGCCAAAATGCATCCTCCATTGAGGACGCAGCGGGATATTGACGCAGTAATTGAAGGATTATGTGATGGTACTATAGATGCGATTGCGACAGATCATGCACCGCATACACCGTCAGAAAAAGCACTTGGGATGGTTGATGCACCTAATGGCATAATTGGTCTTGAGACCTGTGTACCACTTGTGTTGACATATTTGGTTGAAGTTGGTCACCTGACATTGAAAGAAGCCGTTGCAAAGTTGACGTGTATTCCCGCTGAGATAGTAGGAATTGATCGTGGGACACTCTCCATCGGTGCAGTTGCAGATGTCACACTTATTGATTCAAGAGAAATGGCAGCGTATGAAGTAGAGAAATCGTTTTCAAAAAGCAGAAACACGCCATTTGATGGTTGGGAGCTTAAAGGTTGGCCAGTAATGACAATTCGGGCAGGTATTCGGGATTGAATATCTCTCAGACACAGAGGTGAACATGAAAGCAATTCTTGCGTTATCAGACGGAACCGTTTTTGAAGGACAGCAGTTCGGTGCGACTGGTGAAACCGTGGGGGAAGTGGTCTTTAATACAAGCATGACAGGTTATCAAGAAGTCCTGACAGATCCGTCCTATAAGGGACAGATCGTAACTATGACGTATCCGTTAATAGGTAATTACGGTTGCAATGAAGTTGATATTGAATCTATCGGTCCGCAGGTAGAAGGCTTCGTCGTGCGTGAATATAGTGCTTATCATAGTAATTGGCGTTCACAATGGAGTTTGGATGATTATTTAGCTGAGAATGGAATTATTGGTATTCAGAATATTGATACACGTGCTTTAACGCGTCGTCTTCGCGTTCATGGGGTGATGAACGGTTGCCTTGCTACCGAAGCTGCTGAAGGTGATTTGGAAGCAGAAGGACTTGTTGAAAAAGCAAAGTCTTGGCACGGATTAGTAGGCTGGGATCTGGTGAAGCGTGTAACTTGTCCGAATCCGTATGCATGGAACCAACGCATCAATTCTGATTTTCAGATAGAGGATAGTTCTTCTACAGAAAAGGCTAAGTACCGAGTGATTGCTATGGACTTTGGTATAAAATACAACATTTTGCGTCAACTCACTGAGCATGGCTGTGAAGTCCAAGTTGTTCCTGCAACAACACCTGCAGATGAAATACTTGCAGCGGACCCAGATGGTGTATTTCTTTCCAACGGTCCAGGTGATCCTATGCCGCTTGATTATGGTATAAAGACTATCCAAGAATTAATGGGTAAAAAACCGATTTTTGGAATCTGTTTGGGGCATCAACTTTTAGGTCTTGCGCTTGGTGGGAAAACATATAAATTGAAGTTTGGGCATCGTGGTGCTAATCAACCCGTTAAACACTTTGAAACCGATCAGGTTGAGATAACGTCACAAAACCATGGGTTCTGCGTTGATATTGATTCCTTGCCAAACACAGTTGATATTACACATATAAATTTGAATGACGATACACTTGAGGGGATGGAACATCGAGAGTATCCTGTGTTTTCTGTCCAGTATCATCCCGAAGCATCTCCTGGACCCCATGATGCCAGTTACCTTTTTTCAAGATTTACTGAGATGATGGAGTAAAAGTCAGGTTTTCATATTAAGAATCTTAGCAATACATTTTTGATTAGGAAACACTGATAACAATTTAAAAATGCCAAAACGAACTGATATAAACAAAATCTTAATCATTGGATCTGGTGCGATCATAATAGGGCAAGCGTGCGAATTTGATTATTCAGGTACACAAGCTTGCAAAGCCTTGAAGGAGGAGGGTTATGAGATTGTTCTGGTTAATAGTAACCCCGCTACTATCATGACCGATCCTGATTTTGCAGACCGTACTTACGTTGAACCTATAACAGCGGATACAGTAGAACTTGTAATAGAAAAAGAGCGACCTCAGGCATTGTTACCGACATTAGGAGGACAGACAGCATTAAACGTATCCGTTGAATTAGCAGAATCGGGTGTGTTGGAGAAATATGATGTTGAGTTAATAGGAGCGAAACTTCCAGCGATTCAGAAAGCGGAAGACCGTGGGTTGTTCAAAGAAGCGATGGTAAAAATTGGCTTGGATGTTCCGAAGAGTGGTATATCGCATACATTGCAGGATGCCATTGCTCTTATTGACGAAATTGGTTTTCCTGCTATAATCCGTCCAGCATTTACACTGGGTGGTACAGGCGGTGGCATTGCATATAATATTGAAGAATATCAAAAGATGGTAACTGCGGGACTTGCTTTGAGTCCGATCAACGAATTGCTTATTGAAGAATCTATAATTGGTTGGAAAGAATTTGAGTTAGAGGTGATGCGTGATGGCGGTGATAATGTTGTTATAATCTGTTCCATTGAAAATGTGGATCCAATGGGTGTTCATACTGGTGATAGCATCACGGTTGCTCCGATACAAACGTTGACGGATAAAGAATATCAACTCATGCGTGATTCTGCGATTAAAATCATCAGAGAAATCGGAGTTGATACAGGTGGATCGAATATCCAGTTTGCTGTTGATCCGAAGACAGGCAAACAAGTTGTTATAGAAATGAATCCGCGTGTATCCCGTAGTTCAGCCCTTGCCTCAAAAGCAACAGGATTTCCTATTGCCAAAATTGCGGCGAAGTTGGCAGTTGGTTATAATCTTGATGAGATTCCGAATGACATTACTGCAGAGACCCCTGCGTGCTTTGAACCAACAATTGACTATGTTGTTGTCAAGATACCAAGATGGGCCTTTGAAAAGTTTCAGGGTACAGATGAAACACTCACAACCATGATGAAATCAGTAGGTGAGGCAATGTCTATTGGTGGGACATTTAAAGAAGCCCTTCAGAAGGGATTGCGTTCTTTAGAAAACGGTTGGTCAGGTTTTGACAATCATCCCCTTGAACAGATTCCACTCTCAGAAATATCTAGCAAGTTAACTATACCAAATGTAGAACGTATATTTTACATAAAATCAGCACTGAAACGTGGTATGAGTATTGATGAGATTTATGGCTATACTCATATTGATCCGTTCTTCTTGTATAATCTTCAAGAAATAGTTGATTTTGAGAATAACTTAGAAGCATCAGACTTACAGGCGTTCATTGAAGATGGGGATATTGCTGAAACAGAATCTGAGTCGCTTTTACTCAAAGCGAAACAACTGGGTTTTTCAGACAGACAACTTGCTGAATTATTTGATGTGTCTGAAAACCAAGTACGTGAAACGAGAAAAAGAATTGGGATTGAAGCAACATATAAGACTGTGGATACTTGTGCTGCAGAGTTTGAGGCGGAAACTCCATACTACTATTCCACCTGTTCTTCTGAAGATGAGGTGCGTCCAACCGAGAAAGAGAAAATCATGATTTTAGGTGGTGGACCGAACCGTATTGGTCAAGGAATTGAATTTGACTATTGCTGTGTGCATGCAGCGATGGCACTCAAGACCGATGGTTATGAGACAATCATGGTGAACAGCAATCCTGAGACAGTAAGTACGGACTATGATACCTCTGACCGTCTTTATTTTGAGCCGTTGACGTGTGAAGATGTGCTAAACATTTTTGATAAGGAGAAGCCGATTGGGGTTATTGTTCAATTTGGAGGACAAACGCCGCTAAATCTTGCTATGGCACTAAAAGAAGCAGGTGTTCCAATAATCGGCACAAGTCCTGAAGACATTGCGCGATCTGAGAATCGGCAATTATTTAAAGAAGTTCTGGACGAGATCGGTCTGATGCAACCTCCAAATGCGACCGTTACTTCGAGTGAAGAAGCGATTCCCATTGCTTCATCACTCGGATATCCTGTGATTGTTCGTCCATCATTTGTGCTTGGTGGTCGTGCGATGCAGATTGTGTATGATGAGCAACCCCTACAAGAATATATGGACTCAGCCGTTCAGGCATCACCCGAACATCCTGTTCTCATTGACAAATATCTTGAAGAAGCAATAGAGGTGGATGTAGATGCGATTTCAGATGGACAGTTTACCGTGATCGGTGGTGTCATGGAGCATATTGAAGAGGCCGGTGTTCATTCAGGGGATAGTGATTGTGTGCTCCCACCCTACACTCTGGTAGATGATCAAATTGACCAACTGAAGGAATATACCTATTTACTTGCGAAGGCTTTGAATGTATGTGGGTTGATGAACGTTCAATATGCGATCAAGAACGATGAGCTATATGTTTTGGAAGTTAATCCCCGTGCGTCCCGGACTGTTCCATTTGTCAGCAAAGCGATTGGTGTTCCATTGGCAAAGTTGGCAGCGCGTGTGATGGCTGGCAAAACATTGAAGGAACTTGGATTCACCAATGAAATTGTACCTGAATATTTTAGTGTGAAGGCCCCGGTTTTTCCATTTAACAGATTCCCGGGAGCAAACTCCCGTTTGGGACCTGAAATGAAATCTACAGGTGAGGTGATGGGTATTGATACGGATGTATCTCGTGCTTTTGCGAAGGCACAGAAAGCGTGTGGATATACCTTACCACTGAAGGGCAATGCGTTTATCAGTGTTCGGAACAAGGATAAGCGCGCTGTAATCTTTTTAGCAAAAAAACTAACAGATATGGGGTTTGATCTCATTGCAACACATGGTACCGCAAAAGTATTACTCCGGAATGGTATGGATGTGCAACTTGTTTATAGTATTGGTAAAGGGAGACCGACAATCCATGATTATATTAAGAATCATGCGGTTGACTTGATAATCAATACACCGACAGGAGATTTGCACCGTACTAACGAACTGCTTATCCGCCAGATGGCAATTGAGCATGACATACCTATTTTCTCAACGATTCCTGGTGCTGCGGCTGCAGTTAACGCTATTGACGCATTACAGCGGGGTGAAATTTCAGTCAGACCACTTCAAGATTATCACAAGTAAAGGTAAATACCATGTCAAACACAACAGTTGAAAGAAACACCCGTTGGGTTCAGGCTCTTGATAGGATACTGCAAGTTATTAACTTAGATGAGGATCATCCAATACGGATATTGAAGATTGAGGATGGTCGAGAAGTGGTTGTCGTGCAACCCAATGCGTTTACAGTGTCCCGTCTATATGCTACAGGTCGTCCAGATGGTGTGAGGCCGCACGGTCTAGATTCGTACTACGATTATTTCTCTGGTAAATTAGCAGAATATGCTGAAGAGAATGGGAGTAGAGATGGTTTTGAACTGACAGAAGATGAATGGGAGACGTTATTTGAGGAGTCTTTTCTGAGATATACCCGGTATTTGCTGTTTGCCGGGATTAAACGTTGGTCGGATGTTCGTCGTGATACAGATACGAATTTGTCTGTAACAAATATGGCACGTGAATTTGCGCCATCAGAAATTGCATGGGGGAGTTATCAATATAAAGGTTATATGCTTATGATGAACAGCATTGCCAAAGCGGAATTGAGTCTGCAAGATGATGATCCAGAAACTGCTCTACAACATATTGACGTAGGTATTCAGAAGATTGGTGAATTCTGTGGAGAATGTCTGCGCGAGGAACATGGTGAAGCCGAAAATATTACCCGTGAACGTTACCTTAGCAATCTGTTAGAATTTCGGTCAGATTTAGAGACTGTCGGAGAAGAGGACAACGATACCAACACAGATGAATCATCAGACGATGATCAAGAAGACACAGATCTTTTGGCAGAATTGGAACGTCTGTTGAATGATGATGATAGTTCTGAAGATGGAAGAGATTAGGTGGACCCCACTGTAGTGTATTACATATACAATTACAATGTAGTCCACCATACACTTATTTGTAAACTTCAGAAGGCAATTAGGATTCCCATTCTTGATGAACTCTCTGTTGAGTTGCCAGCATCAAGACACCGCCCAGAAATAGGAATGCGATACCTCGTACCAAGACATGCCAGTAAAAGTGAACTCCAGGGATAAATGTAATAGCAAAAGATAATGCGGCAATTATCAGTAAATATGCTGATGTGGGATTACCCCAAGTACGTAGAGCAAGACCGTAGCAAAGTGCAGATAAAGAAAATAGGAACGCACTAATTTTTATAAGAGCATTTCCCCATTCTTCCCATACCGCGATTAAGTTCTTTTCGGCTTTTTCAGTTGTTGAATTTGGCATGAGTTCGTTGATAGTACTCAAAGGCGCTGATTGTGAACCGTGTGCGATCAGTTCTATCACAACCCAAAGTGCTGCAAAACCGATACCTAATAAGGCACCCGTTTTCACATCTTTAATTAAAAGTGCAGTTGTAGCGATTACTGTTGGAACAACCAGAATTGGTATTACAACACTTATTCCATGTATCACATCTTGACGTTCGTCTCCTTGTATAAGAAACAATATACTTGTAAATAACATCAAGAGACCTCCGATAAACGAAGTTAATCCGCCAATAAAATAGATTCTATTTGAATCATCAATCATATACATACTCCCCCTTTTGACCCTTGTGTAAATGATAAATATCCTTTAGTTAAATGATTAAATGCAAAATATGTCCTTGATTAGAATGTACTATTAATTGAGATTTTGTAACAATTAGTATACACATATTGAGATTCAATGTCAACAAAAACCTATATTGTTTAAACCTTTTTGTAATTGAACATTTATATTGACGCTTCATACAAATATCAGGTATAATCTATATGACACCAAGGCGTGGAAGATATTTCTGTAAATTGATGCAGACAATACCCAATATCAGTTCCATAATGCCTCGTTATATTATCTCTTTCAGTGTCAAACCCCCGCTGCTTTAGCACGGGGATGTAGACACCGCTAAGCAATAAAACATGTGCAGGGTATCACTGACTGCCCAACGAAAGATTAGATGTAATACTACATCGTTAACCATGCAAGTCGGTGGAGAGCGTCTATATCATGCCAGTCGAATGTGAACTGGAACACGCGAGCGGGTTGATATGCAGCACATATCTGCGATATGCGTTACCAAAGTCGCTAAATAGCGAACTCTCAAAAGGAGCGAGTAGACATATTGTATAAAAGACCCCCAAGAGAAGTAAGTCATCTCTTGTTGTGTCGGGGTGTCTGGTAAGAAGGACAAGAATGAACTGTTTCGGGTGAAACAGTGCCACTTCACAAAAAAGAATCTTGCCATCTAAAACAGGTGAAAATCTGAAATAGGTGAATGGGCGGGGCATCGTCCAGTGCAGTAGGTGATGGAAGACGGATAAAGGTAATATTTTTGCTGGCGTTCGCATTCACTGTTGATCGCAGAATTTACCCAGTGTAGAGGGACAAAAGAATCCCCCTGCTTTAGCTGGGGGAGTATGTCAAGATTTAATTTGTATCCTTCACTTTGATATTTTAACGCTCTTCCCGTCAAATCCCCATGCTTTAGCTTGCGGGATGTAGACGGGCAAAAAGGTTGATTTTGAGAAAGAAACACACTATAATACAAATACCTTTTCAGTTGTAGATGTCATTAGCATCTGCCACACTACTAACGATGCGAAAAGGGTTCTTCACCGAGAAGACATACCATGAGAAAAACCTATAAATACAAGATACAAAATCAAAAGAACACGCGAAAACTTGGCAATCTGCTTGACGATATGCATCAGGTCCATGTGCATATTATGCGATTGCAGAAAAGGTATTATCGCATCTATAAGAAAAACATATCTGCTTATACGATGAATCGTCATATTGCGAAGTTGAAAAAGCGAACGAACGCACATTGGAAACTACTACCGAGTCAAGTTGTTCAAGATGTTGTCCTGCGTATGGGCAAAGTTTATGATGCATTTTTCAGAAATATGAAAGATCGCAAGGTTGGCAAAACAACGTGCCAAGTCGGTAGACCGCACATCAAACCGCAACATAAATACAACTCCAGGACCTTTACACAGGCAGGCTATAAACTTGAAGGGAACCGTCTCAAGATCAACTGTATAGATACGTGGTTCTCCTTTCATAAACATCGTAAACTTACAGGTGACATCAAAACAATAACCCTCAAGCGTGACAGGTGTGGCGATTACTGGATCTGCTTTTCTTGTGATAACGTTGACACACCGAAATCATTTGCGAAGACAGGTGAAAGTGCTGGCTTTGATTTCGGATTGACAACCTTTCTCACAACTTCTAATGGTAATAAGATTGTGTCGCCGCAGTTTTTGAAAAAGTCCTTGAACAAGTTGAGAACACTGAATAAGAGCGTGAGTCGTAAAGTCAAGGGATCAGGCAATTGGTATCGTGCTCTCCGTGCGTTGTTGCGGCAGTATAGGAAGATAGCACGCCAACGTCTTGACTGGCAGTGGAAACTTGCTACAGACCTTTGCAGGCGTTTTGACACCTTGTGCTTTGAAACCCTCAATATAGACGGCATGAAACGCCTCTGGGGGCGTAAAGTCAGTGACCTCGCTTGCTACCAGTTCATTCAAGTGTTGGCATTCAAGTGTGCGAAACACGATAAAACTTTTCTCAAAATCGGACAATGGACAGCTACAACAAAACCTTGTAGCACCTGCGGAGACACAAACGATAAACTAACACTTTCAGATAGACACTGGATATGTCCTTCGTGCAAGACTGAACACGATAGAGACATCAATGCAGCTATCAATATCAAACAGGCAGGCTTAGCTGCCTAAAGTGGAGATGACGTGAGACGGGGGATCCTTTTGGAGAAACGCTGTTGTCAAGGAAGCACAAGCCTTAACCTTTAGGTTGTGGGTCACTATGACTCTTGGATATTTGGAACAGAAAACAATGAATATTGACAATAACGTCCTGATTGTAGATTCAGAACAGCGTCAACGTGAGGTGATTTGCCAAACGCTTGACGGTGAAGGTCTGGAATTAACTGTAACAAGTAATATGTATCAGGCATTTCATATACTTGAACACGAAACGATAAACATCTTAATTGCGCCTTTAAAAGCTGAACGGATTGATGGACTAACGCTCTTGGATGCTGCTGCGAAACATCATCCTGATATTGGAGTTATCTTTATCACTGTGCCAAATGTATTAGAAACTGATATTGGTATCAAGGCGATGTTGGCACATGAAGGCACATTTTTTCTTTACAAACCGCTGAATCCTGTGCATTTGAGGGCACTTTTAAAAAAGACGCTCCGAAATCAACGTCTCACCTTTGAGAATCGCAAACTCAGATCACAGATAGACGAGAAAGAAGGTCTCTGTAGACTCACCGGTAAATCACCGCAACTGATGCAGATTCGCGAGATGATAACTCAGATTGCTCCGACGCGGGCAACAGTGATGATCTATGGTGCTCGAGGTACTGGCAAAGAACTGGTAGCACGAGCTATTCATCATCGGAGTCTACGAAAAGGAGATTTAATTGCTTTTAATTGTGCCACACTCAATGAGAATTTAGCAGAGTCAGAATTATTTGGTCATGAACGCGGGGCATTCAGTGGAGCATATTATCAGCGTAAAGGTAGATTTGAACTTGCTAATGGTGGAACACTTTTTCTTGATGAAGTATCTCAACTCAGTTTGTCAAACCAATCACGACTCCTACGAGTGCTGGAAGAACGTGAATTTGAGCGCGTAGGTGGAGACAAAACTATTCAGGTTGATGTTCGGATCATCTGTGCTACCAATCACGATTTAGAAGCAGCTTGTAATAACGGTGAATTCCTTCCAGATCTGTATGATCGCCTCAATGTAGTATCAATCAACCTGCCGAAACTAAATGAACGGATGGAGGATATACCACTACTTGTGAACGATTTCTTAGAGGAATTCTGCAGAGAGAATGGTAAAACCTTGAAGAATCTCACCCCGGAGGCAGTTCGTACCCTAATGAAATATAGTTGGCCAGGAAATGTGCGAGAACTAAAGAACTGTATTGAAGGACTTGTTGTCATGTCAACCGAAGAGACATTAGAACTGGATGACTTGCCTGACCGAATCCTGAAGGAGGCGGAAGAAATGCATTCTGTGTTGCCTGCTGCACCAACTTTGCATAATGCTGATTCTTTTGGAAACGGTGGTCCCTCTTTAAATGTGTCTGTCGGTATGTCGCTTGAAGATATAAATCGTGAAGTTCTACGCGCTACGCTTGAATATACTGACAATAATAAAGCGAAAGCAGCAAAGATTCTTGAAATTAGTCGGCGGACAATACAACGAAAAACTAAAGAATACGGTTTATGCGACGAACAAACTGATGTCTAAATAGAAAGTGCTACTGTGATTGAAGTGACAACATATTTGCATAAGACCTGTTATAATATTCGACCTCATCTAACATTGATGCTGCCGCTTCATCAATTATCGTAACTGTGTTTGGATGCATCTGTAAAATGGATGCTGGTACCATTGAAGTAATAGGACCTTCAATTGCTTTGGCTATCGCCTGCGATTTTGATGTTCCACAAGCCAATAATAGACATTTCTTTGCTTCCATGATGGTTGCTATTCCCATTGTAATTGCCATTTGTGGAACCGCATTAACATCGCAATTGAAATGTATGGCATTTGCTTCAAGTGTGCTTTGTGAAAGTGTAACTATGCGTGTGCGTGAAGCGAGTGATGAACTTACCTCATTAAATCCGATGTGTCCATCAGTCCCAATACCTAATATTTGAATGTCAATACCACCTGCACATACTATTTTTTCCTCATAAGAGGCACAAAACTTTCCATGATTATCTGATGTATTCTGAGGAATATGTTGATTTGCCATTGGTATATTGACATGATCAAAAAAGTGATGTGCCATGAATGTATGGTAACTTTGCGGATGGTCAAGTGGAATACCAACATACTCATCCAAATTGAAGGTAGTCACACCAGAAAAATCAAGACCATCTTCTCTATGCATGCGGACGAGTGATTTGTATAACTCAATTGGTGTGCTTCCTGTAGCTAAACCTAGGACAAGGTTTGGTTTTTGAAGGATAGCATCACGAATAATGTTTGCTGCAATAGATGTAATTTGATGGTTGTTGGGTTGAATAATAACTTCCATATAGATTCAGAATATTAAACTTCTCCTGCAATTATTTTGCTCATATCTTGGCTAATCTGATGTACGGTGCCTTCTGGGTCATCTGCACCTACCGGTAACTCAGCAGTCATGTAATCATCATAACCGACATCATTTAGAGAAGTCATCACAGCATTCCAATCAATCGTACATTCTTCAATCAGATATGTAAACCTATGTTCATTGGCATTGAAGCCTTTGACATGGACTTTGGAGATGCGTGAACCGAGTGAACGTATCCAATGTTGTGGAAAACCGTAAGCTACAATGTTACCAACATCAAAATATGCTGTCACAGCATCACTTTCAAATTCATCAATATAACGTGCAAATTCAATGGGACTCAATAGGAATTTATTCCAAACGTTTTCTATTGCAATACTAAGTCCTTTTTCCTTTGCTGTTGGTATCAATCTCTGTATTTCTGCTTGTGACCGTGTATAAGCATCTTCATAAGTTATCTGATTATTGACGACAGCTGCGACAAGGAGGACAGTATCTGCTCCAATAACATCTGCAGTAGCGAGGGAATTCAACATTGCTTGATGGCATTCTTCTCTCACTGATGGATCTTCATGTGATAGTGGATGTGACCAGTGTTTTCCATTCATCACACTGCACAACTCAATTCCGATCTTGTCGGCTAATTGTTTGATGTTGACACGTTCTTCATCTGAATGTAGAGTTCCTATTTCAACACCGTCAAAACCTGCTTTTTTCGCAATTTTAAACCGTGCTTCGGTTGAATCTCCGGGAAGTGATCCTATGCATATACCTTTTTTCATTGTGTTCCTCTGAAATGGATTTAATGTGATAAGAAAATGAATAAGGGATGGTATTTTCAAACCATCCCTATGTTGTTTGGAAATGACATTAATCTAGTTGCGTTTTCAATTTCCCCCAAGTAGTCGTGAGTTTGTCTTGTGCTTCAACAGGCAGTAGATCACCATCTTTAACATCGTTTACCTCATCTTCGGTGAGTGCTCTGTTGTAGACATATAGGTCGTCAATATAGAAAGTTGCAGCTCTATATCCTGTTTTTCCAATATGAAGTATCCCAACACCTTTATCGTGATTTGCCGGAACACCGTTAGTTTGGACTTTTTTACCATCAACGTAAAACGTCAATGTTCCATCTTCTTTGGTTCCAGCAATATGATACCATTTTTTAGTTTCAAAAAGGGTGTTTTCTCCCGTAGGACCTGCACAACCGGTACCTTGATTTCCTGGGTTATAACGCCAGTGGATATTCAGTGAATTGGGACAAATCCATATACCAGGTGAACGGTCACCCGGTCCTTTTTTGGCAATGATTTGACTCCAATCACCATTATGAGCAGCAATAAAGTTTATCCAAAATGAAAAAGTATTATCCTGAAATTCTTCTAATTCTTTGAAAGATTGAACTTGAACATCAGCATTAGCATCTCTAATTTCAAGTGATCCACCACCGTACACTTTTTCATCTTTAGTAATATTTGCATTTGCAATTATTCTTGCATCATTTCCTCCACCAGATTCATCTTTGATTGTCTTCCCATCTGCCCTATCAAAACTGAGATAGAGGATTAAACCGTCGTCTTTTACTTCTGCATGTGTTGAAATTATTCCTACAAAAAGTAGGAGTGAAACTGACAGATATAGTAAGAATCGCATTGAGGTGACCTCCATTATTATTGTGTAATTTGTAAGATGTGGACGTATCAATTAATCCACAAAATATTTCTCAGATCATTGTTCTAATTAAGTTGTGTGATATTTTACAGGAATCAAGAATTTTTGTCAAGAATAATGACTAAAGTAGGGGTGTGTAAAGTTTTCGGCAAAATATCACATTATCCATTGTTGTGCGAAATCAAGTAATCAATGGTATGAACGCCTGTAGGCATCCCCTGGGTATGAATGCGCTTAGACGAATACGCGTTTGGTATTCGGTATGATTTGCCGGGTCTCCGTGCACCGCTATTATTTGTAGATTGAAAGATGGCGGGGCACAGAGACCCCGCACTACAATGGATGGCAAGAAGTTAGTGCCAATAACTTTACACACCCACTAAAGAAATAGGGTTATTTATGGTGAGGCTTCCTAACCGAACTGGGTCCTAGGGGAGGACCTCTAAGAAGATATTTTCACAATGCTGGTTCGGTTAGGAAACCTCACCATAGGCGTCAATTTAAGGATCTATTTGCATGGCGATAACGTTCTTTAGTCCCGTAGGGACGGGATGTTTATAGCTAAACGCCATCATCACAGCTTTTAGTCCCGTAGTGACGATATGTTTGTAACAACCGACACGTATAAACATATCGTCACTACGGGACTAAGAAATGGGTGTTGAACGTTGTGCTATAGACATATCGTCCCTACGGGAATGAGGTCACTAATAAAACGGATTGATCTTCTTAAATTACGCCTGCCATTGTAGCGCCAAATCAAGAAATCAACGGTATGAACGCCTTTTGGCGTTCCCCGGGTATGAATGCGCTTATGGCATTTCCCGGGTCTCCGTGCCCCGCACGTTGTTTGAATGTAGCAGGATTAGGCGGGGCACGGAGACCCCGCGCTACAATAGGTATGGCAGTTTTGGACTATCTCAGATGCATCTAACAAGAAAAGAATAGCTAAATGACGCCTATGGTTCGGTTAGGAAACCGAACCTACCTAACCTGGAAGGCGGGTAAAATAACGTTTAGCGCGCTTAGAAAGCGCGCCTACGAATTTTGGGTTATTTGCGCTCAATTTCCTTAAATTGATGTCTATGGTTCGGTTAGGAAACCGAACCTACCTGCCCTGGAAGGCGGGTAAATTTACGTTTAGCACGTTTATAAAGTGCTCCTACGAATTCTGGGTCATTTGCGCTCAATTTCCTTAATCCGAATCGCGACCTAACTCAGTGATAATCAGGAATCAGAGTTCCGTCCGACATATCTGAAATGTAAATTAGTTCAGAAATCTACCATAATTGTTATAAATCGGGGTTAGAAACCCCTCCAACATGTCATAGGTCGCAACTTAGGTTAAATGGTATCTATTACAACATATTCACGTTTATAAAATAAATTGTATTTTTGTCTTGACATATTTTTACAATTTATGTACAATAATATCAAGTTTCCATAATGTTGGTGCGTACTTATCCCATATAAAGTTGTTTTTCTGCTATGGTCTATATCGTCAAGATAGTGGTATAGCATTATAAAAAATATAAACAAGTTAAAATTTGGTATGTTTAAATGAGGAGGAATTATCTCATGCGTTTTATGAGTTATATAGTTATTATAACACTACTTGGTTTTTGTGGCGTTCTCTCCACTCAAGCAGCGTTAGATGATGGTTTAATTTTGTATTTCAGTTTTGATAGAGATATTGATGGTACTGCAATTGATGGTACAGGTAATGGAAATAACGGTACAATATCAAATGCCAGTGTTAATACAGATGAAAAGAAAGTTGGTTTAGGTTCATTAGAGTTGATAGAAGAAAATGCGGGTGTAGAAGTTGAATCTTTTTCATCATTGGAAAGTTATCAAGATCATAGTTACGTGTTTTGGTTACATTTTATTCAAGCACATAACGGTGCATGGAGCCAAATTTTTGCCAAGAAGGCTCCCGGTTCTGATCGTTCACCTGGTGTATGGGTCTGTCCAAATTCTTTAAATATTCATTATCGTTTTAATCCTGGGAACCTAGGTTCTGGTTGTGCCGGACCAGGTGGTGAAGACCAACTCTTTGAAGTTGGAAGATGGTATCATATTGCTGGTGTTAAAGAGGGTGATAAGTTCCGTTTCCATATTGATGGCGAAGTTGCCGGTGAATATGATGTTCCAGCGAATCATGCTCAAGGTGTAGAGAAATTGTACATTGGTCAGACAGGATATAGGTCTGCGACCTTTTACGTTGATGATTTCTTTGTTTTTGATCGTGGACTCTCAACAGATGAAGTCTCAGATATTATGGCAGGTCTACTCATCTCGGTTGAACCACAAGATAAGCTGACAACGACTTGGGGAACACTGAAAACACACCGCGATTAACATCAAATCATTAACAGAATATGTTCTTAACACTATTCCGTCAAATCCCCATGCTTTAGTTTGTGGGATGTAGACGGCTGAAATCATAACTTATCAAAAAGGCTTGACATTTTCACTGAAACTTGATATACTCTTTTTTGCGGTCGGCATTGGTTCTGATTGATGCGGTGGTAGACCGCTTGGTAGTGAAACAATCAGGTCCAAGCCTTGCAATTCAATACTGCTAAACATTCTGCCATCAAATCCCTATACTTTAGTTTGTGGGATGTAGACGGAACTAATGATGTGATGGACAGCACGAAATGTCCGGCGAAAGTGGAAATAAACCCCATCGCTACAAACCCTATAAAGTTGGTGGATAGCGTCCATATCAAGCCAATGCGTCTAACAAACGCAGACTGGAATGCGTGAGCGGAGGAGACCCCTCCCGAAGTCTACGGACTTGTCGCACGGCGTGCCTGGTAGGAGGGGCAGCTGTAAAATGGGTGGAAAGAACGCCAACCCACGACGTTAGCGAAAAACGAATCAAACAGGCAGGCTTAGCTGCCTAAAGTGGAGATGACGTGAGACGGGTGATCCTTTTGGAGAAACGCTGTTGTCAAGGAAGCACAAGCCCCAACCTTTAGGTTGTGGGTCACTATGACTGTAAAGGGAAAATCAATAGGTATTTTCCCTTTACATTTTTAAATCTCCGCATCGGTAACAGATAATGTTAAGCATTTGTCTGCGTATATGTATCAGTATTTTACTTTCTCTTTTCTGTATTGCGACTGTGGTAAAGAGTGATACCGTTTCTGGTAATAATCCTCTAACACTCGGTTTATATTATATGGAGATGGAGCAGTATGATAAGGCACTGACAGCATTTGAAGACATCCGCATACAAGAACCGAGTAGTGGGATTTACTGTTATATCGGCATGGTGTATCAAGAACAGAACAGACTCAGTGATGCAGTAGAAGCCTATAAGAAGGCATTAAATTTTCAAGCTCCTCCTCCAATACATGGCAGTGCACACCTTCATTTAGGTATTGTGTACAAGGAACAAGGTAAAATCACTCTATCACAAACCCACCTGACTAAGTCTATATCCCTTAATCCGAAAACGCCACAAGCATATATTCATCTCGGTGAAGCATATCTCCTAACACGTCAATTTGATAAAGCTGCAACTGCCTATCGTAAGAGTATTCAACTGAACCCAAACTTTACTGAATCGTATTACGGGTTGGGTAGGGTTGCAGAAATGCAACACGATTATTCTTCAGCGTTAGAACATTATCGTCTTGCTATAAAGCAGAACCCTTATGATCCACAGTCGCATTATCGTCTTGCAATTGCTTACAGAAATCTCAAAATGCATGAAGATTCCAAAGCTGCTATGTCACAATTTGAAGTGATGAAAAAATATTCAGACAATGTTCATCAGTTTCGTGAAACGATTTATAAGCATCAGAACGAGCCAATATTATATTTAAAGTTAGGTGAACTTCATGAACAGCATGACAATATTGCTGATGCTCTCCGTGTTTACGAAATTGCTAATAAGTTGCACCCGATATATTTGCCAATATACCAACGTCTTGGCAATTTATTTGTTGATCAACGGGATTTAGGAAAAGCGATAGCAACATTTCAAAAGATTACTGAAATTGATCCTAAAAATGTTCAAGCGTGGTTGAAATTAGGCGTTATCTACATCAATCGTCAACAATTTGAACCAGCGATTGTTGCCTTCAGACGTGCAATTGAGGTAGATGAAACATCTGCTGAGGCATATAATAATTTAGCGAGACTTTATGCTGGACTTGGTAGAGAAACTGGACAAGCAGTCACACTTGCACAGAAAGCAGTCGCTTTGTCACCATCACCGAAACATTACGATACTCTTGCGTATACCTATTATCGTAATCAACAGTATATAGAGGCATTGGATATGATCAATCGTGCGATTACACTTACTCCGAATAATACTGAATATATAAATCTTCGTTCAAAAATTGAGGAAGAGATAAAAGATAATAAAGCTACTAAGTGAATAGACATTGAATGAGGAAAGTCAGTATGCTCATCAAAAATCAGATCAATGTTGTAGCGATATGTGGCAGTTTGAGAGAAGGTAGTACTACTCACGCTGCACTATCGGTTGCACTCACAGGAGCAGAAGAGGAAGGGGCAGAAGTAGAATTAATTGACCTCCGTGAATACCGACTTATCTTCCAGAGTGCTATTGCAGAAGACTCTGATTGTCCACCTGAAGTTCACAAACTGAGATCTAAAGTGAGACGTGCGGACGGTATCCTACTCGGTACTCCTGAGTATCATGGTAGTTTTAGCGGTGTTTTAAAATATACATTGGATCTCATGAGTTACGATGAATTTGAGAATAAGGTTGTAGGTTTAGTTGGAGTTTCTGGTGGTAGGATGGGTGCAGTTAATGCGTTGTCAATGTTAAGAACAGTTGGCGCGGTCTTGCGTGCATTTGTTATCCCAACTTCAGTTTCAATTCCTCATGCATCGGAAGCATTTGATGTCAATGGTAACTTACACGATTTAGAAATGGTGGAGAGGGTCAAGCAGGTCGGTCGTGAGGTTGCTCAAATCGCAGCCTTACATAATAAGAGAAAGCAATAATACAAATGAACGAATTACATACATGGAATAGATGGATCGGTACAGATGAATCTGGAAAAGGAGATTACTTCGGTCCATTGGTTGTGGCTGGTGTATATGTAGATATTGAGTGTCGTGATGCGTTATTAGAAATGGGAATAACAGATGGCAAAATGGTCTCAAATACACGGGTCAGTAAACTTGCCGATTCAATGTGGAAGGATTATGAACAACACATTGTAGTTGCGCAAAAGATGCCAGACAATTATAATACTCAGTATGATGAACTTGAGAAGCGTTGTGAGAATTCATCCAGAATCCTTGCCGATTTACATATTAATGTGATTCAGACGCTTGCGAAACGCATGGATGTGCAACATGCACTTGTGGATGAGTTTCCGTATAATAATTTATCACGACTACTCACACAGCGAGACATTACCATAAAACTTGAAACGAAAGCAGAAAGAGATGTCGCTGTTGCAGCAGCTTCAATCATTGCCCGTGATAAATTCCTAAAAGGGATAGAGACATTATCTAACAAATATGGACTTCAATTGCCAAGAGGTGCTAATCAGGTTATTGATGCTGGTAAGGAATTTGTTAGATTGAATGGTGAAGATTCGTTGCGAAATGTGGCAAAACTCCATTTCCGTACAACCAAGTCTGTATTGAGTTGATATCTGTGGGTTGTGTTAAGCGATTAGTCTACTGCAATGAGCAAATGATCTGGTATAATATCATAAATGTAAGAGGCGCAATGAATTGCGCGACTACGAACAAGCGATTTCTTTAATGGTATATTCTTAATTACTATAGTTTGGACAGTTTTTGAGGACTTGGATAGTAGTCTAATGAACTTTGACAATCAAAAAGGTAATTTATTTAGGAAATTTTACCCATTTTGAACATCAAAACTCATTAGAAGAAGTATAACAGATATCATACCTATTCTTGAATGATACACCTGTCGCCCCTCTGGGGCTATAAATGATTTGTTTACGATGTGCTATACACATTTCGCCCCGCTGGGGCTGTTCATTTTGATATTTCACATTTTTCAGCAAGTTATTATCCTATTCAAAATTCAGAATATATTGCAAATGCCAGCAATATCAGTATGTAACCAAGAAAAAGTGTCCAAACTATAGTAAATGTAAGAAGCGCAATGAATTGCGCGACTACGAACAAACGATTTCTTTCATGGTATATTCTTAATTAGAAGATGCGAGGTTAGGAAACCTCGCCTACCGTGAAAAGAAAGTGTAGATTTATTTTCATACTTCACCATAAATGTAAGAGGCGCAATGAATTGCGCGAATACGAACAAGCGATTTCTTTAATTGTCTATTCTTAATTAGAATTGGTAAAAGGTATAAGTGTTATGGAACATTCAGACAAGTTCTTTTTTGTGCATTACGCTGAAGTCGGTTTGAAGGGGAGGAATAGGATCTATTTTGAGAAGAAACTTGCGCGAAACATAAGATTGTCATTGCGCGGAACAGGTTATGAACAGGTAAAACGACTTCACGATAGAATTGCGATATACCTTAACAAAGATACTGATATTCCAGCAATTGAGAAACGCCTAAAAAAAGTTATGGGTGTTGCGCATTATGAAATTGTTGTTCGTACCAGCAAAGATATTGATGCGATAAAAGAAACTGCATTTCAGTTGACAAATGGCAAAGAATTTGAGACACTTAAGGTAGAGACAAAACGAACAGATAAATCCTTTCCACTAACTTCACCTGAGATTAGTCGTGAAGTTGGAGGGTATGTTATTCAAAAGACGGGTACAAGTGCTGACATGCACAATCCGGATTTACGTTTTTGGATTAATCTAACACATAACGAAACATATATTTATACTGATAAGCTTCGTGGCGTTGGCGGATTACCTGTTGGTGTGAGTGGCAAAGTGCTTGTGATGTTATCTGGTGGTATTGATTCTCCGGTTGCAGCGTGGCAGATGATTAAACGCGGAACGAAGGCGGTATTTATTCATTTCTATAGTTATCCGTATACAGATAAAGCCTCTTTAGAAAAGGTTGTAGAATTGACTCGCATCTTATCCGAGTCGAATTATAGAAGTGAACTTTATCTTGTTCCATTTGCTGAACTTCAACAAACTATAGTAACAGAAACACCTGCACCATATCGTGTCTTGCTGTATAGAAGGATGATGACACGAATTGCACAACGGGTTGCTTCCCTTGCTGATGCCGAAGCCCTTGTTACTGGTGAAAGTTTGGCACAAGTTGCATCCCAAACACTGCCGAATCTTCGTTCAATTGAGGTAGTTGCGGAAATACCGATTCTCCGTCCATTAATTGGCTTTGATAAAGTTGATATCATAGCCAAGGCAGAGGAAATAGAGACATTTGATGTATCTACACTCCCACATGATGATTGTTGTTCTCTATTTGACCCTAAGCATCCAGCAACACACGCAACACAGGTGGAATTAGATAAAGCAGAGGAAGGCTTAGATATAAAAGCACTTGTTGAAGTTGCATTGAATGGACTTGAGAAGCAGATAGTTAGTTTTTCTTATGAAGATTGATATTAAAAGTGAATTATAGTAAAACCCTACATTATTACTTGTTGCACTATTTGTGGTTCCAATTCACAAATACTAAGGAGGTAATGGTAAATGGAAAAGATTTTACTTATACGTCTCAGTTCTCTTGGTGATGTTGTGTTGACCACTCCAGCGATTCGTGCTATCCGCACGCATTATCCTAATGCTTACATAGCGATGTTAGTCGCAAAACAATCAGCGGATGTTCTCCGACAGAATCCCCACCTCAATGAGATAATCCAATTCAATCGTTCTGCGAAAGATAAGGATACAGGAGAGATGTTGCGTATTTTGCGAATTCTAAGGCAGCGTAAATTTGTGCTCATCTTTGATTTTCAACGGAAGTTGCGTACTGAATTATTGATGTATTTGAGTGGTGCATCTGAACGGGTAGGGAAAGGTATGTTATGTACGTTACGTGTTCCAGAACACGGTAACAAACATGCCACTGATCACTATTTTGATTTGTTGCATGCTGCCGGTATCCCTGCTGAAGACCATCAATTGGAGATGTTTCTTTCAAATACTGAACGTGCTGATGCCTGTTACACATTTGAAGAATCAGGTATATCAGAAATACAGTTAAAAGTTGGGTTATTCCCTGGTGCAGGTTGGAAGTTGCGAGAATGGATGCCGGAACGTTTTGCTGCTATTGGTGATAGACTTGTTGAACACTATGATGCTCAAGTCATAATATTCGGTGGACCAAAGGAAGGGGAACTTGTGCATAAAGTCAAGAATCTAATGAAGTGTCCATCAGTATCCTATGCTGGAAATCTTCAACTACGTCAGTTAGCGGCTTGTATAGAAAAATGTGATCTATTTCTAACGAACGATACAGGTCCTATGCATCTTGCAGCTGCCGTAGAAACACCCACTGTCGCACTCTTCGGTCCTGGTAACCACAATCGATTCCAACCTTTAGGAGATTCGCATACGATCATTAGACACGATGTGCCTTGCAGTCCATGTAAACAGTTCACAGATAGATGTAAGGATAATATCTGTATGAAAGGTATAACTATTGATGAAGTATGGCATACTATACGGAGGACAATTGAGAAATAATATTAGGCCGAAATGTTTCAAATTACCCACAGACGCTACCAAAAACGCGCAGAATATTGCCACCTAAGACCTTCTGAATAGCTTCATCAGAATAACCGCGTTCACTCAATTCTTCTGTTATTCTTGGATATTCTGATGCGTCTTTAAGTATATCTCCTCCCCCATCAAAATCCGAACCGATTCCAACATTGTCTATTCCAGCAATGTCAATTGCATACTCAATATGATTTATTAGTTTTGAGAGGAGTGGTTTATTTTGCCATCCATCTTCTGTTATGAATCCTGGTACAAATGTAATTCCTACGACACCACCATTGACAGCGATAGCCTTCAGTTGTTCGTTGGTCAAGTTGCGAGAATGGTTGCATAATGTCTTGCAATTGCTATGCGATGCAATAATTGGAGCGTTCGTCACATTCAACACATCCCAGAAACCGCGTTCACTAATGTGTGAGACATCAACGAGTATTCCAAGTTTATTCATCTCCTTCACCAACTGAATCCCAAATTTCGTTAGACCGCCGCCGGTTTCACCTTCATCGTTCCCAGTAGCTGCCCATGTGTTGGGGTTATGTGTCAATCCTATAGAACGAACACCAAGATTGTAAAGACAACGGAGTATGTTCAAACTTCGTTCAACGGCTTCACTGTTTTCAATAGCAAGTATTGCACCGAGTCTTCCATTCGACTTAGCTGTATGAATGTCTGTAGTATTTCGAACAATACAGATGTCGGATTCATTAGTACTTACCTCTGTATCAAACCATCCGAAGGCATCCAATGCATAAGAGAGATGGTTTTTCCATGCCCGGGTTACGTCAACGGCAAAAAACGCGATGTCAATTCCACCCTTTCGCATTTTTGGAATATTGAGTTGGATTCCTATGGCATCTTCTTCTGGTGGCACGGGTCCACGAAGATAGGCAATCGTTCCACTATGTTGATTTCGGTTTTTCGTGTTTTCATCTGTCAGGGTGATGTTTCCACGACGGATATGTGCGACGATTGAATCGTTATGTGAATCAATGACAAGAGACTGTGTGTGCAAATCTTGAATAGTTGTAGATTCAGACATTCAGATGTTCCTTATTCTTTTGTGATTAGTGTTTTTCCTTCAGAAACTCAAAGAACGACTACATATACATTGCTAAGCATTCTGTTGGGTCAATTAAGTATATTTGTCGTGAGTCTTCGTGAACAGAGTCAAAAGTTATCGTATTCCCATTTGCTGACCAGCGTGGGTGTAAATCACACCGTATATCACCACTAAACTGTTCATCATGGTGAAATTTGCCAAGAACAATTTTTCTGTTTTCAGCAATATTGTATAACATCAATTCTGCTTGACGTTCAGGACCTCTCGGATATGTATCACACAATATCCATTGTCTATCAGGAGAAAACGATGCATGTCCATCGTTGGGTAAAACGTTTCTTCCAATGGGTTTAAAATTACGCATACCGTCTGTAAATTCAACGAATCCCATTTCATTGAGTATATCTGAAGTAACCAGAATTTGCGTTGGTGTTTTCCAATCAAAATGAGACACACGATATCCAAACGGGATTTGTATCTCTAAATCCGTTCCATCAGGATTAACTGTCCAAAGCGAGGAATAAAATCCTTTATCGTATCTGACACGACAGAAAAATAGGACTCTGGTGCCATCAGTATTATAGAGGACGTGATTGAACCATGTTCGTCCATGATTGAGTTTTTCATCGTTTGTCTTTGAAATGACTTCTGCTATTGAAAGAACAAGTTTGGCAGTGCCATCTTGAAGATTGAGTTGGAATAATCCATCATCTTCAGGTTGGGGTGTTATTTCATTAGCGTCCAATTCACTTGCATATCCAACAACACTTCGACAATATGCCATTCGTTGATAGTTCAAACCTATAGCCATTGGTTCAGTTGGAGACACAGCAGCAATCGCCCCTTGTATGGTGCGTACTTTCCCCGTTGCTGGATTGAGAACACGTGATACAAGGTGTCCTTTCTCCCAATCATTAAATGTGAATTCCTCTCCAATCCAGTGCATCATACTCCCCTGCTGTAGATTGTAGGCAGAAGTAGACGCAAAAGGAACAAATTTGTGTGTTTCTCTATTGACAAGTCCGACTTTTGCAGCATCAGTTGGTGTTGGTCGATGTGTGTGTGATTCTATCTCCAGTGCCAGGTGGTTTTGTCCGATTTTATCCCAGGGATCAATACCGTAGTAACCAAAAAAGTGATGATGTGGCGAGGAAGATAATTTATGTATATTATCGTTGGATTCTGCGTTAATTGTCATATAAGGACACTAATTCCTGCTTATTGCATTTTGAAACAAAATGTCATAGTTTTCGTTATATGTGTTAATATTGTGGGAAGGGCATGACTAATATGAACTTCATAGCAAAAACAGATATTGGTTCTCTTAGAGAACGAAACGAAGATTCATTCTATTTTGACGAAAAAAATCGTCTATTTGCGATAGCAGACGGCATGAGCGGTCATGCTCGTGGTGATATTGCAAGTCGAGTTGCTCTTCAAGTTTTTGAAGAATGGGTTTCGGATACTCCTAATCCTGCGAGTGATTTAGCCCCCATCAATCGGTTGACCATATTAGAAAAGCTGGCAAATGAGGCTAATCAGCGCGTTTACAGTTTGGGACAAGAGTTTCTTCAATACCAAAGAATGGGTACAACGCTTACAGCTGGTTTTGTTACTCCAAGTTTCTTGGCATACGTTCACGTGGGTGATAGTCGTTTATATGTTCTACACGACGACATTCTAACACAAATTACGACCGACGATTCATTAGTCCAGAAGATGGTAGAAAAAGGAGAAATTACTCCAGAAGAAAGTCGTGTTCACACCAGAAGGAATATTATTACTCAGGCTATCGGTTTAACAAATGAAATATCACTTGCCTCTGATATCTATCCTCTTGCTCATGGTGATATAATTCTTGCTTGCACTGATGGATTACATGACTTAATCACAGACGATACTGAAACTCGGAACATCATCTCATCCGCTCCTACACTTGAGGCAGCAAGTGCAAACTTAATCAGTAGAGCACTTGCTTATGGTGGAACAGATAACGTTACAGTTCTCCTTAGTAATGTTGATTAATAGTATGAATTTCTATACTAATTAGCAACTATTTTGATATATAATTCTTTCAGGATTGCCCATCACCATCTGCCGTAACAAGCCCCAATACCATTTCATCTTCATCAAACACTTCATCTGTGTTTAAAATTGGTATTCCTTCCATCTCAGGTAGTTTAACATGTGGTGCTTCTGCCCATAGGCGTTCTAAACTATAGTATGAGCGTCTCTCATCTAAAAAAATGTGTACAACAAAATCGACATAATCTAATAAGATCCAATCAGCTTTTTTAGCCCCTTCACGATGCCAAGGATGCTGATTCCAATTCTCTTGAAGTTCTTCCAATATTGCATCTGTAATTCCTTCAACTTGTACATCAGAAATACCACTGAAAATTGCAAAATAATCTGTAAAACAGTCCAACTCGCGAAGATCAAGAATTACAGGATTCTGTGCACGGCGACTTACAGCAGCGGATGCGGCTGCTTTTACTATTTCAATTGTATTATTTGTTGCCATAAGATAAGTCTCCTATAAGTGAGGAAATCATAGTTGTATAGGTCCAAAGTGTAATCAATTCTTAGTAGGTTGGATAGGTCATAACGTAAATTGTTGCTAATGGCGAAAATGTTCATGAATCCTTACAAATTCTGTTCATACTTGTCTATATCAGGAAAAGTGCTATTGTAGGTATGTATTGTATTCGGATGTATTATTCCGCCATTTTGTAACAAAAATCCAATCTTATATCGTGCTACCGAATGAACAGCTCGATCTAAATCTACTTTAGCTAATTGTCTGACCTGTTCTGCTTCTTTATATTCCCGATTTGGTTCAGCAAAATCAGCGACATAAACCAATTTTGCTGTTAGACCCATTGATGCGTTACCAGTTGTGTGACAACGGATTGCCTCAAGTATATCCAAATCTGTTACGTTGAACAATTCAATTGCGTTTTTTACACCTACAATCGCGTGCAATAATGCAGGCATGATCTTTTCTATAGGGTCAAGTTCTATATCAAATCGTGATATAGCTTTGTACAACTGGTCGTCACTCATCCATTTCGCGACATCATGTAGAAGTGCCGCCAGATTGACTTTCCAAACATCAGCTTTTTGATGGAATCGCACCAATGCCACTGCAGTCTCCTGCACAGAAATTACGTGCTCAAGCCGTTCTGGATCAAGTTTGTTTGAGAGATAATGTAATATCTCAATTGATTTCGGATGATCCCTTAGGTCATTTGATTCAGGAAACGATGTATCTATGATTTCGTTTACTGCAAGCGTTTTACTTGTCAACATATTGATCAGTTATTTACTTTACGAACAATGAGCTTAATCCATATAGTTGATATGACATCAAAAAGACTCTTACTGAACATCACTCAAACTTTATTAGTATCTTTGTCAAGCAATTTTTCGAGTAGATCATCATCATTTTCGTCACAAAACCCAGATTGAATCTCTGTCAACTCTTCTGTTTCAGTGAAAATTGTCCTAATACGGTATTCGTTGTTAAGCCATTTACCCAAATCTATTGCTTTACACCTTTTACTACAAAATGGGAAATGTGGTGGCAAGGGTTGTTCTTTATTGTAGTCAAATTCATAGTTAATTCCGCAGATGCTACATTTCATTTCATGTCTACTCCCAAACATACAATATTAACTTATTTTGTGAGGTCGAATGCAATTAATCTTCAATAAACGAAAATCTTAATTATTTGACACTATACGTCAATGTATAACTTATGTTCTTTGATATATTCAGCAACAGAATCTGGCACAAGATATTGTATAGAAAGACTGTTTCGTATACGTTTACGAATCTCAGTCGCAGAAATGTCAATTCCTGTAATTCTATATGTTCTAACTCTGTTACGAATTTCTGAAGGAACTAGTTGCAAGTCATAGTTAGGACGCGTTGTAACTATCATTGTGCATTGTTCCAGTACACCATTAAAATCTTTCCAAATCTTATATTCGATTAATGAGTCTGCTCCGATAATCCATGAAAGTTCAGTTGAAATGTCATAGCTGTTTCTCAGTATTTCTATTGTCTGTATTGTGTATGAAGGACCCTCACGATCCAATTCAATACGAGATACTTCAAAATTCGGATTGTCTGTCGTTGCTAACCTGACCATTTGATAACGATGTTCAGCGGAAAGCATGTTGGGTTGAGATTTGTGTGGTGGTCGTGCTGATGGGACAAATAGTATTTTATCATACCCTATTCCATCGCGCACCTGCTCAGCAGAAATTAGATGTCCGTAATGGATCGGATTGAATGTGCCGCCCATGATTGCAATTTTCATCAGATTTTAATTTGTATACTTACCAAAAAATTGACCTTATCTAATATTGCTGTTGATAGGACAACATATTGAAATGACATAAATCCAACTACAGAATAACGACTTCAACATTTAAAGTATAGCAATCTCATGAATTGAATTCAAGATTAATTTCAGATTACATTATGAGGAATAACATATATGTCTGAAGTCTCATTTCTTACTCAAAACATTTATGGTAAATTATTGAATTAATTCTACATATTGCTGAAGCGCGGTTAGGAAACCTAACCTACCGTAGATTGAAAGTGTAGATATAATTCTATGCTTCATCATAGTCTGCTTTACTCAATGCCTACATTACAATACTCTTTCAAATTTTTGGCATAAATCTTGCTACATATACTTAATAGATTTGAGGTATAGCATGTCTGAAACTCACATACCTGTCTTACGAAATGAAATCCTTGATTTTCTTAATCCGCAACCAAACGGCGTTTACGTAGATGCTACTTTAGGGTTAGGTGGACACAGTCATTGCATATTAAAGTCATCAGATCCATCTTGCAGATTAATTGGGATTGACCTTGATGAAAGTGCACTTGCTATTGCGGAGAAAAGATTATATGCTTTCAAGGATCGGTTGGTCCTGATACACGGAAACTTTGCAGAACTCCACTGTCTATTGAATACTTGTGGCATCAGCGAAGTTGATGGTGTCGTGCTCGATCTTGGTGTATCTTCATTACAGTTAGACACTCCTGGTAGAGGCTTCAGTTTTCAACATTTAGGTCCCTTAGATATGCGGATGGATGTGCGATTAACTACATCAGCAGCACAGATTGTAAACAATTACACATCAGATCAACTAATTCAGATTTTCAAAGAATACGGTGAAGAACGGTATGCAAAACAGATCGTGCAGCGTATCATTCAAGTAAGGACAGAATCACCAATTACCACAACACTACAACTTGCTGAAATCGTTGAACAAGTTTATTCCAAAAAGTTAAGACATTCAAAGGAATCCCGAAAGAATAGAAATCGTGTGAAAAGAATTCATCCTGCGACCCGCATTTTTCAGGCATTGCGTATTGAGGTTAATGGAGAACTAAACAATTTAGTTCGTGGTTTGGACGCTGTTATATCAGTTTTAAAACCTGGTGGACATTTTTGTGTGATCAGTTTTCATTCACTTGAAGATCGTATTGTCAAGCAAAAAGTCAGACACTGTGCGAAAGTTTGTATCTGTCCGCCAAAAACACCAGTTTGTATTTGCAGACATGAAAAAACATTAGATGTTGTTACCAAGAAACCGGTGTTACCATCTCAAAGTGAAATTGACGCAAATCCAAGAGCACGTAGTGCAAAATTACGAGTTGCCACCAGAGTGTAAAGTTGAAGCCAATATGACAGTAGTATGTGTATCAAAATTTAAAAACAAACGTATAACTTTAATAAGATGCATAATCTGAAAAATTACGAAATACTTTTTCAAGAAAAGCCGGAACCTGAAAAAAAGGTTAGAATGATATTTGTTTACATAGTATTTGGAATATCACTTTGTGTTTTTGGTGCCAGTGCATGGTATTCATCGTATGCCAAGGGTGTTTTTTTCAAGAGCAAACCAAACTTTGAAAGGCAGCGAGAAAAAATACAAGATGAAATCCGTAAACTGGAATTGGACGAGACTGCATTGACTGATATTGATAGAGTCCGTTCAATCAATAAGGAATTAGGTTTAGTTGGACATACGGTTGAACCTATAGATCTTCAGAATAGATGATGTGTTAATTGTTAGCAAAGCTAAGTATTCCAAAGTTGATACATTTCTATCAAGTTCTCAGAATGTGTATAATCAAAATATTGAGTATTAGCTTACACTCTGATTCTATGAAAGCAGCAATCTAAAATGAAAAGCAACACGTTTCTCTCTATCCGACGACTCGTTTTTGTCTTAATAGTCCTACAGATTGGTTTTTTCCTATTGTTAGGTAAACTGTTCGTTATTCAATTTCCTGACGCTGATTCGGCACTTGCAGACCGAAGAGATTGGCGTTCTGGTGGAAAAAACGATGTTAAACGCGGCAAAATACAGGACAGACATGGTACTGTTTTAGGTATTAGCCAAGACCTAATATCAGTTTCCGCTGACCCAAAAACCTTCAACAAGAAATCTAACGCTGCCAGTGTTGCTAACGAGTTAGCTCCTCTATTGGATACCACACCTTCCCAATTAGTCACTCTACTTCAACGTAAAAGGAACGGTCACTATGTTGAATACGTTTGGCTTAAGAAAGGAATAGAGTATGATAGGTTAGAAGACATTCGAGACATAACAACAAGACATAGAGGGCTCCAAATTGAGATAGAACCGAATCGTGTTTATCCGAAAAATACACTTGCTTCACAGGTCATTGGATTCCTGAACGATGAAGGAATGGGTGAGGGAATAGAATATCAATACAACACTTATCTTAATAGAATTCATTCACCTATATCTCAGAGGAATGGTAATTCTACATCTGTCGCATTCAATCCGCAATCTATTACCAATTCTCTTGGTAATAGCGGTAGCAACGTAGTGCTTACCATTGACGAAATAATTCAGGACATTGCAGAAAAAGAACTTGAACAGGGATGTAAGGAATGGAATGCATCTAAAGGCACAGCGATTGTGCTTGCAGTAGATACATCAGAGATATTGGCAATGGCAAGTTGTCCTACTTATGATATCAATGATCAGACAAATGCAAATGAAGAAGCCAAACGTAATCTTGGAATTTGGTACCTCTTTGAACCTGGGTCGATCTTTAAGATAATTGCAACGTCAGCAGTGTTAAATGAAGGTATTATGAGTCCAGAATCAACAGTATTCTGTGAAAATGGTCGTTACCGTCTCACAAAGCGTCGTGTGATTAAGGATGTATCTGGAAAAGGTTATCTTACACTGACTGAAGTGATACATAAATCCAGCAATATCGGAATGATAAAGATAGTGCAAGAGTTACTTGGCGTTAGACAAGACCTTTTCCAAGTATATGTTGAGAACTTCGGATTTGGAAAGCAGACCGGTGTTGACCTACCTTATGAGCAAAGTGGAAATTTATATGCCCTTAGGCGATGGGATACCAATTCCCTGGGTTCTGTGCCATTTGGACAAGGTATCTCAGTTACACCACTACAGATGGTAAATGCATTGGCTGCTATTGCTAATGGTGGGACATTACACAAACCATTTATAACAAAGGAAATCAGAGATGAGAGAGGAAACCTAATCCGTAGAATGTATCCCACTGAAATTCGGCAGGTAATTGACTCTGATACAGCACAAACAATGACTGATATTCTTATCGGTGTGGTTGAAAATGGTAGTGGTACTCGGGCTAAAATAGAAGGTGTTAGGATTGCTGGTAAAACGGGAACTGCTCAGAAAGCTGAAAAAGGTAAGGGATATGCTGCAGGAAAAGAGGTAATGTCTTTTATGGGATTTCTACCTGCTGATGACCCAAAGATTGCGATTATTGTTACACTTGACGAACCCAGTGGTGCAAGATTTAGTGGAACGATTGCGGCACCAATATTCAAACGCATTGCTGAACAAACTCTACCTTATGTTGAGCGAATAGGATTATTTGATTCATCGCTGAAGAAGAAGCGAAACTTGAATTCCCAATATGCTGATAGAACAAACGGTATAACGAATCAAGGCGGGACTCAAGTTTCTGATTACAAGACTAAATCTGAGCAAAGTTCTGCAAAACCGAGTCAATCACCAATCAGACACAGTCCATTCGCTGACGATACACTCGTGAAAATTGGAGAGGGTTATGAAACTCCAAAACCTTCTGGACGGAATTGAAGTTACCAAGATTTCAGGTGACTCCAATCCGACAACTGCTGGTGTTGTCAGTGATCACCGTAAGGTCAAACCTGGATATACATTTATCTGTTATGAAGGGTTGAATGTAGACGGACATTCATTTATTGCTGGTGCTATTGAGAACGGTGCGAAAGTAATCATTTCAGAGAAAGAAGTATCCAATTTCCCCAAGGATATAACTTCTGTCATCACTTCCAATGGACGCATTGCACAATCATTATGTGCTTCGAATTGGTTCGGTAATCCTGCCAAAAGGCTAAGATTAACGGGTGTTACTGGCACAAATGGAAAAACTTCCACTGCACATTTAATCCACGGAATACTCAAATCGAATGGTGTGAATGCGGCTGTATTAGGAACAGTAGGACACTCTTATGATGTTGGGGACAATGTTTCAAGTAAGCAACAGAGAGCAAGTGTTGAAATTCCAGCATTACTTACGACTCCAGATGCATTCCAATTGCATGAGATGCTAAAACAGATAGCCGATGCTGGTATAGAGCATGTTGTTATGGAGACCTCGTCTCAAGGGTTGGCACAACACCGTTTGTGTGGTCTTGCTTTTGAAACCGGAGTCTTTACCAATCTAACACAAGATCATTTGGATTACCACGACACAATGGAAAATTATTTGACTGCAAAATTGAAGTTATTTGAGCAGTTGAGTGATGATGGAGTGGCAATATTGAATGCTGATTCCTCAGCGACGAAACGTATCGTTGAACATATTCCTGAGAATAAGATCATAAGATATGGTCTTAAGAAACAAGCTGATATAACGGCACAAGAGATAGAAAGTTCTCTAAAAGAACTATCCTTCACAGCGATAAATACACTGAATAACTCGGGCAAATGTAACTTCGGTGATACTGACCAACAAATCAAAGCGTTAAATGTGTCTGTAAGTTTACTCGGGTCGTATAATATCTACAATGCCCTTGCTGCGATAGGTGCGGGTTTACGTTATAACTGTAGTGCTTCTGCAATCCAAGAAGGTCTTTCAACGACAGTGGTGCCTGGACGTTTTGAGCGTGTAATATCAAATGGAAAGCGGGATTTTGACTTTGCCGTGATTGTAGATTATGCACATACCCCTGATGGATTGGAAAATGTCCTCACAGCTGCACGCGGAATCACAGAAGGGAAACTAATTTCAGTATTTGGTTGTGGGGGTGACCGTGATAGAGGTAAACGTCCAAAAATGGGTTCAATTTCAGCACAAATTGCAGATATGAGTGTAATTACATCTGATAATCCACGCACAGAAAATCCCGCTGAAATCATCTCAGATATTGTGTCAAAATTACCACATGATGCAGCATTTAAGTGTATTCCAGAGAGACATGTAGCAATTCGAAACGCGATTTATAAGGCAAATCCAGGTGATGTTGTCGTAATTGCAGGAAAAGGTCATGAAGATTATCAAGAAATTCACGGAAAACGATATCCATTTGATGACCGAGAAGTTGCATCAAAAATACTTCAAGAATTATCTATAGAATCCAAACAGACAACAGAAAGATAATTTAGTCATTCAGTAGTCATATATTGAATGAGAAAAAGCGAGTGTGATGGTAATTTGATGGGACGCGTGAAGTTCATTGAGATTGATAATCTAAAAATCGCTTATCAAGTTGCAGGTTCAGGTACACCTGTAATTCTATTGCACGGTTGGGGTGCCGAAGCAAATACTTTCAGTTATGTATTTGATAGATTATCAAATACATATCAGGTATATGCACTTGATCTGCCAGGATTTGGACTGAGTGAGATTCCGCCAAATGCTTGGGATGCTTCTGACTATGCCAAAATGATAACTACCTTTTTTGGCGAACTCAACATAAAGAAGGCACATCTGATTGGACACTCGTATGGAGGAAGGATTTCTATTGTCTTGGCAGCAGAACAATCTGAAAGAGTTGACAAACTGATTTTGGTTAACAGTGCAGGAATAATTCCACCACGCACTATGAAATATTATTTCCGAATCAGTCTTGCTAAAATTGGAAGATTGATGCGCTGTTGTGGTGCCTCTGGCAAGCGTCTCGCAGATAGTATCGCAAATCGTGTAGGATCCAAAGACTACCAACAAGCAGGATTAATGAGAGCAACATTAGTGAAATCTGTGAATCAAAACTTACAGCCACTGTTACCTAACATACAAGCAACAACTTTGTTAATTTGGGGAGAGAATGATACAGACACACCGATTTCGTTTGGTAAGATAATGCAAGATGAGATTCCTAACGCTGAGTTAGTCATCCTCAAAGGTGCAGGACATTTTTCGTTTCTTGATAAACCTAAAGAGTTTTGCCAATCTGTTGAAACCTTTTTGGCTTGAACTACTGTTTTGAATGGCATGGATTGTCAATCAGGTGATTTGAAGAAGGGTGTGTAAAGTTTTTGGCATGAAATTGCCTTGAATGGAGTTCTTGCTCAGAATGTATACACATGGTATCCTAACCTAATAAATAAATCACAATTTTAGGAGAGGATACCAATGTCAAGTATATCATTAAGTGTTCATGAAAGCAACGATTGCGAAGATGATTTTAGAAAGATTGTCAAAGAAGTAAACGATCTCTATGGAGACATCAATGTTGACGAGAGTTTATCTTTAGATGATGTTGAAGTTCGTGTTTTTGAAGCATTTCGTTCTCTTGAACAAAAGTTTTTAGAAATGTGTGTCTCTAAAAAGGCAGGTAAGAAAGAGAGTGAACCTGTTGAATGTCCAGAGTGTAAAGCACCTTGTCGTCCATTACGCAAGCGTGCGAAACATCTAACAACTCTTTGTGGCAAAATAAGTATAAGGCGTTGGGTGTATTGTTGTGAACACGGACATAGGCATGCCCCGTGGGAAGTCAAACAGAAGTTATCGGATCAATACACGCATCGTGTCGCTGAAGCGATGTGTCGTTTGTCTGCGCGGCTTGACTATAGGGAAGCATCAGAGGAGTTGTCTCATCAAGGTATAGAAGTGAGTCACACGAGACTTCATCAAAATGTGTGTAAGTGGGCAGAAGATTTGGATGTATGTGAACAAGTAGAGGCTCAAGAACTTAAGGAAAATCAGCGTTGGTATGTGAGTTGCGATGGGTGCCACACGAACTCTCCGGATGGGTGGAAAGAGGTGAAAGTGGGGTGTATTTACAGAGATTATCCACAACCTGTTTCGGGTGGGACCCCGAGTGTGCGAACAGAAAGTATTCGGTATGTTGCGGGTCGTCAAAATGCCGCCGCTTTTGGTAAGAAGTTGTATGCGTTAGCACTAAAAAGTGGCATCTATCAAAAAGATATAAATACACAAGTGATTGTATTTATCGGAGATGGTGCTGCGTGGATTTGGAACCTTTGTAAAGAATACTTTCCGAATGCCGTTCAGATTGTGGATCACATGCACGCCACATCTCATCTCTATAATGTTGCTAAAGTTGCCTTTGGTGAGACGGAGACAGAAGCTATTGACACTTGGATAAAAGAAACGGAGCCACTTCTTTATCATGGCAATATCATAGCAGTTGCCTCAAACATTCGTGCCTTAGCCACACAGCACCCTGAAGTGTCAGAGGTGTTAGAAAGAGAAGCGAGATATTTTGAAAAACATGCAAACCGCATGCAGTATAAAGCGTTTAGAGAAAAAGGGTATATGATTGGAAGTGGTGTGATTGAAAGTGCGTGTAAACATGTTGTCGGAGAAAGGTGTAAACAAGCAGCTATGAGATGGGAGAGACCGGGCATCAATGCTGTGCTAAAGTGGAGATGTTTGTCAAAGAATAAGGCTTGGGACAGATATTGGTATCCAAACACAAAAGCAGCATGATGTTCATGCCAAAAACTTTACACACCCTTTGAAGAAACCTGGAACGTTATTTATCTGTTCTATCGAAAAGAGATGTCAATGTGTTCGCAATGAATTGTGTCTGCTGAGTATCATAGTATGCAGGCTATTCATTGCGTTTTTGTTGTCAACACATTGAATCAAGAATCATATAGGTAAAAGAATTATAAACCATGTTTAATGAGATTTTATTCTATCTTCTGCTTTTCGTTTGTTATATTAGAGCAGTCATCAGAACAACCAGTGGATTACATATACTTCAACTGGACGGGTATAAACCCCGACGGTATCTGAAATGGATTTCGGAACATATTCGAAATTGTTTTGAATTCATAGAGATACTACTAATTGCCGGTGTGTTGATAGTTCTAACAATTGTTCCGATTGTTCAGTCAACTTGGTTTTATTCAGCGATATATCTGATATGGACAGTGTTTCAAATCTTTAGGATTGTTAAGCGCAAGAGAATCACCGCGAAAAAACCACTCGTTTTCACAGCCCGTGCTAAACGGCTTTTCGGATTATCGCTTGCTTTGCTTGTTGGTGTCGCCATAGTGTCTGTTAGTTTTGTGAATGAAGAGAGTTTCCGTATTGGACTTTTCTTACTCAGTGAACTTTCAGTTCCGATTCTTTCTGTTAGCAGTTTCCTAATTTGGCCGTTGGAACAAATAATCAACAACGCATATTTACGTGATGCGAGAAAACGAATTAAAACTCTACAACCACGGATTATAGGTATTACAGGAAGTTATGGGAAAACAAGCACAAAGTACATTCTACACCAAATTCTATCGCAAAAATACAACACACTGATGACCCCAGATAGCTACAATACACCGATGGGTATATGTAAAGTAATCAGAGGTGATTTATTGCCTGAACATGAGATTTTCATTGTTGAAATGGGAGCATATAAACGTGGTGACATCCGTGATTTGTGTCGGTTGGCACCACCGGAAATCGGGATACTTACTGCAGTTGGTCCAGTTCATTTAGAACGGTTCAAAACAATTGAAAATACTACACGTGCAAAGTATGAATTAATTGAGGCTTTACCACAAAACGGACTTGCAGTGATTAATGCAGATAATGATATTTGTTCAAATTTGGCAGAAACAACAAATACTGTTCCAGTTGTCCAATATAGTTTAGAAGCAAGTAATTCTGTTAGGTTAAGTGCAAAAAATATCATACAGAACGAAAAAGGATTAACTTTTACTGTGATTGACGAAGAAGCGGGTACTGTTGAAATCAGAACAAGACTATTGGGTAAACATAGCGTGTCAAACATGCTTGCTGCTATTGGTGTTGCAGTGCATTGCGGTATGACATTGACTGAAATTCAAAGTGCCGTATCTACATTGGAACCTGTTCCTCACCGCTTACAGTTGATGGAGGGTGCTGCGGGTGTAACAATTATTGATGACAGTTTCAATTCAAATCCTGAAGGTGCTAAGGCAGCACTTGAGGTACTCACAGACTTTTTGAGTGAAAAACAGGGACAAAAGGTGTTGGTTACACCGGGTATGGTAGAACTGGGTGAACGAGAATACGATGAAAATAGACATTTTGGTTCTGAAGCAGCGAAAGTTTGTGATCATATAATTCTTGTAGGCAGGATTAGAACAGCACCGATTTTGGAGGGACTCAAAAAAGAAAACTATCCTGATCAAAAAATATCTATTGTGAACAATCTTGATGAAGCACAGCAACAACTACAGACAAGGTTGAAACCGGGAGATGTAGTCTTATTTGAAAATGATTTACCGGATAATTATAATGAAGCATCATAATAAACATCAAATGATTAAGGTTAAGTCCTAAATCAGATTTAACCGATGTCCTAAGAAAGGAATTAAAAGGAACTAACAATGAACGTAGCAGTCATTTTTGGAGGGAGATCACCCGAACATGAAGTGTCTATCGTCACAGCACATCAGGTCAAAGATGCATTATCTGGGAACCATGATGTAATCCCAATATATATAACGAAGGAAGGTGTATGGTTAACAGGTGATGAACTCGGTGAATTGAGTACATTCACTGATGGAGTATTACCAAGTGTCAATGATCATGACATAGTTACTGTAGAATTCCAAGCAAATCCAAGATTCAGTGTATTGCCAAAACGAAGTGGCATATTCAAAAAGAAAAGAGAACTGAATGTTGATGTTGTGTTTCCTGCAATTCATGGTGTAAATGGTGAAGATGGTAGTCTTCAAGGGTTGCTTGAACTAATGGATGTGCCGTATGTAGGGGCTGGAATCGTCGGTTCAAGTGTGGGTATGGATAAGATCATGATGAAGGCTGTGCTTAATGAGAACGGATTGCCAATTGTTCCGTATATTCCGTTTACAACGCATGATTGGAATTCTTCAAGTGAAGGTATTGTCAACAATATAGAAGAAAAGATTGATTATCCAATGTTTGTTAAACCAGCAATTAGTGGTTCAAGTATAGGTGTTAGTCAGGTAAAAAATACGGAAGAACTTCGAGATGCAATTGAACTTGCATGTCGGTATTGTCATCGTATTCTCGTTGAACAAGGTATTGAAAATGGATATGAAATTAATTGCTCAGTAATGGGAACACACACACCTATCGCATCTGTATGTGAACAACCGATTACCAACACAGAATTTCTTAGTTTCGATGATAAATACATCCATCAAAATTCAGAAACTGAGCAGACTTCTGATGATTCATCAGTATCTGAAAACACGTCAGGAATGGCAGGTGCACAACGAAAAATACCTGCACCTATTCCTGATGAAATGACGTTACATATTCAAAAGCTTGCCAAGGACACCTTTAATATTCTTGACTGCATGGGAATTGCCAGAATTGATTTTTTAGTTAGTGCTGATGTACAAGTATATGTGAATGAAATAAATACAATTCCGGGTTCATTTAGTTTTTACCTATGGGAACCAGAGGGTGTCTCCTTTCCGGATTTGGTATCCCAATTGGTTAACCTTGCCATAGAAACCAATAATGAAAAGAATCGACTAATCTATTCATATTCAACAAACCTATTAAGTCAAACTGGTGCAAATCTCACCAAGTTAAAGTCTAGCTCACAACAAGAGAAATGATTCAAAGGAAGAGTCAATGCGTTAGTCATTGTACTGCATCTTTGCCTCGCATTCAAAAATGATATTTTACCTACTGATTACACCTTGCTCAAGTTAGAAAACTCACATTTATATGTTTTATCATCTATTTTTTCAAAACCTTATAAACCTATATCAACCATTTGAAGTTTTTGGTTCAATTCCTTTCCGTGCAGTATATGCAACTGCTACAGCTCTCGTCATTTCGCTTGTATTAGGACCTTTTATGATTAGAAGGTTGAAACAGTTGCGTATAGGTGAACACATTCAAGAAGAGGTAGAAAAAGCACAGCAAAATGACGATCAAAGCAAAGCTGGTACACCTACAATGGGTGGCATCTTAATCATAGTAGCCGTGCTAATTTCCATTGTTTTTTGGGCAAAGTTGGATCAACCTTTTATCTACCTGATGATTTTGACTACACTATGGTTTGGAGGTCTTGGATTTTTAGATGATATGTGTAAAATTAGTAGAAAACAATCACTTGGACTACGCGGTTGGCAGAAGATTGTTCTACAAACGGTGGGGGCAATAGCCATAGCATATTATCTTTACCAATGGGGTCCAGTTGAAGCGAATGATGCTGCAAGCCGTACGGAATTACATCTTCCATTTTTCAAGAACTATAGACCTAATCTGAATATTCTTTTTATTCCTTTTGCTACTTTAGTTATCGTTGGAACATCAAATGCAGTAAATTTGACAGATGGTATGGATGGATTGGCAATAGGATGTACGCTCTTCGTTGCAGGTACTATTGGTGCCTTGGGGTACCTTGCAAGTCACAATGTTATTGCGGAACATCTTAACCTATTCCATTTACCAATCGGTGGAGAAGTTGCGGCTATCTTTTGTGCATCGTTAATTGGAGCAGGATTGGGATTTCTATGGTACAATGGACATCCAGCCCAACTGTTCATGGGAGATACCGGGTCATTACCTCTCGGTGCTACGCTCGGAACATGTGCACTCCTCATTAAACAGGAGTTTCTCCTAATCATCGTGGGTGGTATCTTTGTAGCAGAAGCACTTTCAGTCATCATACAGGTTTGGTCATATAGAACTTTCGGTAAACGGGTTATAAAAATGTCACCGCTACATTATCATTTTTTGCTTTCAGGTTGGAAGGAATCAAAAGTAGTAATCCGCTTCTGGATTGTTGCACTCATCTTAATGTTGATAGCATTGAGCACGCTTAGGATTGGATGAAAATATATCCTCAAAAAGTCCTCCTTTCCAAATTCAACGGTAAATGAGATGTTAGATACATCTGAACCAAAAAGTTATTCTGACAAACAGATCACAGTGTTTGGTGCAAATAGAAGTGGCATAGCAATTGCACGTCTGCTTCATGAACTTTGTGCCAATATTACCCTAACAGACACCCGTGACAGGGATACGTTATCTACTGAACTTTCCCAATTAGATGGGATACAGATAGAATACCACCTCGGAGGACATGAAGAATCTTGTATTGCTAAAGCAGAATTCGTTGTCGTTTCACCGGGAGTTCCTTTAGATATTCCAATTTTATGTGATGCGGAAAAGAGAAACATACCAATTTTGGGTGAATTGGAAATATCCGCCGCTCTTTGTGATGCACCTATAGTTGCGATTACAGGTACAAAAGGAAAGTCTACAACAACGCTATTAACTGCAGCAATTCTTGAGAGTGGTGACTTTTTTTCTAATGTCGTTGTTGCCGGAAATATCGGTATACCATTAGCAAATAAAGTTGGAACATTATCCGAACGGGACATCGTTGTTGTTGAAGCAAGTAGTTTCCAGTTAGAAAGCACATTGTCTTTCCATCCTACTGTAAGTGTGTTTTTAAATTTCTCGCGTGATCATCTTGATCGCCACAAAACAATGGATGCTTATTTAAGTGCTAAACGTAAGATATATGCAAACCAAAAGGAATCAGATTGGATAGTCCTAAACGGAGCTGATGAAACAATAAAACGACTTTCGCATGAAACCGATGCCAAGAAGGCATTATTCACAGACAATCTTAAAGATACAGAGAAAGGATTGAAGGATTATTGTGATAAAATGGGGTGTAAGATTGGTGCTGGTCTGCAAAGGAATGGCGATGAAATCAACATATTTAATTATCATAATGAACATGAAGACTTGATTTGTAATATCACTGAAATCCCCTTAGCGGGAGCGCACAATGTACGTAATGTGCTTGCAGCGGCAGTCGTGGGGACTATTTATGGTGTGCCAGTAACAGATATTCGACAAGCTCTTCTTGAATTTGATAAGAAACATACTGCTCTTGAACACGCTTATGAAAAAGTGTGTGCTATTAATGGTGTAGATTACATAAACGATTCTAAAGCAACGAACGTCATAGCAACAAGTGCAGCTCTTGAGTCAATCACAAAAAACACATCTGCAGATGCAGATAATAAACGGGTTTTCCTAATTATCGGGGGATTTGATAAAGGAAACAATTATGTACCTCTGATTGATGTCGTCCGTGACAGTGTTAAATGTTTGATATTGCTTGGAGAACACACGTATAATATACAACAGACACTTGATGGTTGTGCTAAAATGCAGAATGCAACTTCAATGAAAGAAGCAGTAGAATATGCTTATACTCATGCCGCTCCAGGAGATATAGTTCTTTTATCACCTGCTAATGCGAGTTTTGATATGTATTCAGATTACAAAGAACGCGGTGAAGATTTCAAAAATACCGTAAATTCACTTAATTTAGAAAGTTAGTATGACACAAATAAACATCCTATCTTGTATTACTCATTTTAAATTATATACTAAAGATTCATGCAAAATCAAAATACTATTAATTTTACAAATACTACTGCCATACCAGCTAAAGGAGAACAGTTACAAAATCCAGGAGGCGGAAGAGTTGACGCAGGCTTGCTTGCAGTAACGCTTCTGTTGGTTGGAATAGGTATCTTGATGGTTTACAGTGCTGGACATGTCTTGTCAATGAAACAGTACGGTAACAATTATCAATACTTGAAAATACAATCAATTGCTTGCTTCATAGGTCTGGTAGGTATGGGTGTTGCCTCATACATCCCGTATAGGTTTTATGAAAAGTATAGCAACCTCTTGCTCTTTCTTGCTTTTGCCTTACTTGTTCTTGTTTTCACACCTATAGGGTTTGGTGTACGAGGTGCAGATGGTGGTGTATTTAGAAGGTGGATTTCTGTAAAAGGCATCAATTTTCAACCTGTTGAATTTGCAAAGATCGCATTGCTGATTCATATTGCACATTTCTTAGCACGAAAGCCGGAACGGATAAAGAGTTTATTACATGGCGTTCTACCAAATATCCTAATTATCGGATTGATGTTTGGTTTAGTCGCAAGACAACCAGATTTCGGCTCAGCAGTCCTATTAGCCGCGACTGCGGGATGTCTACTCTTTATTGGAGGAATCCGTCTTTCACACACATTCATGTTAATCACAGCAGGTGTTGGTTTATTGGCTGGGTTTATATTCAGCAGTCCGTATCGTTTGAAACGAGTCACAGACTATTGGGCAACGCTTCAGTCTCCTGATGCCGCGGGTTTTCAACTTGAACGTTCATTAGAAGCATTACAGTGGGGTGGATTATACGGGGTCGGAATTGATGATAGTGCTGCAAAGATTAATTACCTACCTTATCCTCATACTGATTTCATCTTTTCAGTTTTAGGCGAAGAATTTGGATTTATCGGTGCAGCAAGTGTTACAATAATTTTTATGATATTTATTTGGAGAGGCATATCAATAGCAAGACGAACAGAAAATCGGTTCGGCGCGTTGTTCGCAACTGGACTTACGCTTGTCATTGGTCTACAAACATTTATCAATATTGGTGTTGTAACTGGTTTACTTCCTACAAAAGGTATAACACTTCCATTTCTTAGCTACGGTGGTTCCTCTCTCGTAATTAGCTTGGTTTGTGTAGGTATAATGTTAAATATATCGCGAAGTGCTACAAGAACAACGCCAAAAGCAAGAAGGCTTTAAACAAAAATGACATTGTTGATTCTGCTTATACTAATGTCTACACAACGTATATAATTTATCTCTTTCAGTGTCAAAACCCCGCTGCTTTAGCACGGGGATGTAGACACCGCTAAGCAATAAAACATGTGCAGGGTATCACTGACTGCCCAACGAAAGATTAGATGTAATACTACATCGTTAACCATGCAAGTCGGTGGAGAGCGTCTATATCATGCCAGTCGAATGTGAACTGGAACACGCGAGCGGGTTGATATGCAGCACATATCTGCGATATGCGTTACCAAAGTCGCTAAATAGCGAACTCTCAAAAGGAGCGAGTAGACATATTGTATAAAAGACCCCCAAGAGAAGTAAGTCATCTCTTGTTGTGTCGGGGTGTCTGGTAAGAAGGACAAGAATGAACTGTTTCGGGTGAAACAGTGCCACTTCACAAAAAAGAATCTTGCCATCTAAAACAGGTGAAAATCTGAAATAGGTGAATGGGCGGGGCATCGTCCAGTGCAGTAGGTGATGGAAGACGGATAAAGGTAATATTTTTGCTGGCGTTCGCATTCACTGTTGATCGCAGAATTTACCCAGTGTAGAGGGACAAAAGAATCCCCCTGCTTTAGCTGGGGGAGTATGTCAACTCAACTATAATATTACTGATTGAAGTGAAAAAAGAAAATACACGACCTAATAGACATGACGTTCAAACTGATAATATGGATATAGAAAATGGAGCGAAGAGATTCGTTCTTGCTGGAGGCGGTACAGGTGGACACATATATCCTGCCATCGGAATTGCACAAGCACTTCAACGTTTGAACACGGAGGTAGACCTTGTTTTTATCGGTGGGAGCAATCGGTTAGAAGCCACGCTTATTCCTCAACACGATTTCCAATTTCTGCCTATCACTGTTGAAGGATTCCCTCGCAGCTTGACATGGAAGTGGTTTCCTGTTATCATTAAGGTATGTATCGGTCTATTACAGTCATTGAAGTATTTAAAGCAAATAAAACCGGATGTTGTGATCGGTACAGGCGGTTATGTTTCTGGACCTGTTCTCTTTGCTGCATGGCTGCTTGATATTCCTATAGCAATTCAGGAACAGAATGTGTCCCCTGGTTTGACTAACAGCATTCTTGCAAGATGGGCAAAGGCAGCCTACCTGGCATTACCGCAGGAAACCCCACGATTCCCTGAACACATCGTAAAGGTTACTGGTAACCCTATTCGTCCTGGGATAACGGAATTTGCACGGGATGAAACTACTTACAGAAAGTATAACTTATGTCCAAATAGCAAAACAGTATTTGTCATGGGGGGCAGTCAAGGTTCTCAAACCGTAAATGAAGCTTTGATAAATGCTGCACCATTAATAGCATCTTATTCCTGTGTACATAATTCTGAATCAAATTTTGATGAAGTAGAATCCAAGAAGAGTTCCAGAACGATTCCAATCCAAATTATTCATCAAACCGGTAGAATAAATGCTGATGATGTGCATGCAGCTTATGTTGAAAATGGTATACCTCATCATGCTCAACCTTTCTTTGATAAGGTAGAAGAAATCTATAGTATAGCAGATTTAATGATATGTAGAGCGGGTGGAATGACTGTCTCTGAAGTTACGGCGTGCGGAATTCCCGCTATCTTTATTCCATTACCCGCTGCTGTTGGTAATAACCAAGTAGAGAATGCAGACTCGCTTGCAAGGGCAGGTGCAGCCATCGTTCTTCAACAGGAAATGCTAAAACCAGAAATTCTTGCTGATGCCCTATATAATATTTTAACAGACCAAGACACATATTCAAGAATGAAATCAGCAAGTCAGAAGTTAGGGCATCCCAGTGCCAGTCAAGCAATTGCTGACTCGGTATATAAACTTGCATAATCGATGTAAACAATAGATACCTACAAATCGTTTTTGAGTATGTTTAGCAATTACGCTGGAGGTTCAGGTTGTTAGGTAAAACACAACACATTCATATTATTGGTATAGGCGGTGCAGGATTGAGTGGTATCGCTGAGGTACTACTTGACCACGATTTTAATGTCACTGGATCTGACATAAAGAAATCGGCAACAACTGAACATTTACGAGAATGTGGAGCCAATATATGGTATAGTCATTCTTCATCAAATATTGATGGAGCAGATGTAGTGGTTACATCTCCAGTGATTCCTGAGAACAACCCAGAATTGCGAGCAGCAGTAAAAGGTAAAATCCCCATTATCCGGGGAGCTGAGATGTTGAATGAAATCACACGTATGCGATATAGTATTGCAATAAGTGGTACCCACGGAAAAACTACGACAACCGCAATGACAGCAGCAGTCTTGGCAACTCTTGACCCAACAGTAGTAGTTGGTGGGAAGTTAATAAATGGTAGCAATGCTCGGAGTGGACGTGGGAATGTTATGGTTATTGAAGCAGATGAGGCTTATGGATCCATAGAAATGTTTTACCCAACTATTGCCGTTGTCACTTCTGTAGATGCAGATCATCTTGACTATTACAACAGCGTAGAAGAGATCGGTGAAACTTTCCTCACTTTTATCAACAAAGTGCCATTTTACGGTTCTGCTATACTGTGTCTAGATCATGATAATATAAAAAGCCTATTAACAAAAATTAATAGGAGATTTGTAACCTATGGACTCAATTCACATGCTGATTTGATTGCAGAAGATATCCAGATTGATGGTCCTACCTCTCACTATAGAGTTCGATCGCACGGCGAAATGTGTGGTAATGTTCATCTTAAGATGCCTGGAAGGCACAATATCTCTAACTCATTGGCGGCAATTGCAGTCGGACTTGAATTGGAGATTCCATTCTTAGATATAAAAGATGCACTTGAATCTTTCCAAGGAGTTCATCGACGCTTTGAAGTTTTGGGTGTTGTTGATGATATAGTGGTTGTTGATGATTATGCACATAATCCAGCCAAATTACGGGCGGCATTGCAAGGTGCGAGAGATGGCTATGATCGTCGCATTATTGCTGTTTTTCAACCACATAGATACGCACGAGTACGGGATCTCGCAGACGAATTTTCACGATCATTTGATCAGGCTGATGTTCTGATCGTTACGTCTATCTATGGAGCAGGTGAGGAACCGATAGAAAATGTATCAGGCAAAAACTTAGCAAATACTATAAAAGCACTTGGACATCCCAATGTTAGTTATATTACTGAAATGGATGATGTCGTTGAGCATCTCAGTGAGATTGCACAACCACATGATTTGATAATCACTTTGGGGGCAGGAGATATTATGGAAGTCGGACAAAATTTTCTTAACAAATGTGCTTCCTAATTGAGATTGAAAATGAAAGTATTCAATGTTAAGAAAGGGAGAAAGGATGGACCTGAACATCGTATTTTCAAACCAAAAAGGATAAGAACACCAAAATATCGTACAAGAAGAATAGTTATTTACGGTACCGTTGTTATCACTTTTTTGTTTTTGACGAAGTTATTTGTTGGATTATTTGATATTGAGCAAGTCCATGTTTTAATAAATATCACTGGAAAGTCCCACTATACCGAAGGAGACATTTATGATGTGTTAGGAGATAACCTCCAAAATATCATTACTGACTCTGAATCTAAAACGGCAACATATTTGAAGAACAATTTAAGTTACGTTAAGGATGCTTATGTTACAAAGAATTATGCAAAGCGACAATTGTCTGTTGAAATTACAGAACGAATACCGTTTGCGCGAGTGCAGTATATACAGTCATTAGGTAAGAAATCAAAAGATGTACAGGCAAACTCAAAAGAGATGCCAAAAACTGACACATTTTACTTGATAGATGGGGTCGGTCATGTGTTAGAATCAATACAACGAGAAGATTTCACGCACAAGACACTCATATTAGATGAAGGAATACACTTACCTGAAATAGGGAAGCAGCTCAAGTCTGGAACAACACATCGAGGTATTCAAATTTTGAAACTCGTAATTAACAGAAAACCTGAACTTAGAAAAAATATAAGAAGCATTGATGCCAGAATTTCTGACAAAATCATTGTTGAATTGGCTAATTTACCTATGCCAGTATGGATCGCTTCCGATATGCTTGAAACTGGACTTGATAATGTAGGCTTGTTTATTCAGCAACAAGGACTTCTCATACTTCAACATAAAAAATATAATCTAACAACTAAAAATCGTATGGGTAAGAAGGTAAATCCTTTACCAGATAAATATACATATTTAGATAGCAGATATGAAGACACACTATTCATTGGAGGTGACAGCAAATAGATGGCAAAAGGAACCATTATCACTGGATTAGATATAGGATCAAGTAAGATTTCTGCCGTAGTATGCCATGCACTACCGAGTTTAGATGGCAAGATGGAAATCATCGGTGTTGGGGTTGCAAACTCAAAAGGTTTGAGAAGGGGTGTTGTCGTAGACATCAATGCTACCGCAGCAGCGATTCGTGAGGCAATTTCAGAAGCAGAACTCATGGCTGGAGTAAACATTGAGTCCGTATGCTTGGGAATTTCTGGTGAACATATCAACGGGCAAACATCACGCGGCGTTATAACAGTCAAGAATACTTCACAGATAACAAATGATGATGTAGATCGTGCAATTCAATCAGCAAGATCTATAGCACCTATCCCTGATGGACAGGATATATTACATGTACTTGAACAGAACTTTGTCGTTGACATGGACATAAGAATAAAAGAACCAATTGGAATGTCAGGTGCACGTTTAGAAGCAAATGCATATATCATCACCGGCAATACAAGTGGGATCCAAAGTTTGTTGAACAGTGTAGAAAGTGCGGATATTCCAAGTGTAGAAACCTTGGCAATTGCCCCACTTGCCTCAGCAAAGGCTGTGTTGCAGAGAGATGAACGTGAGGCGGGAATCGCCCTGGCAGATATTGGAGACCAAACAACAGACATCATTGTCTATAAAGAAGATGCCATTGAACACGTCGCTGTTTTTCCCGTTGGAGGTCAACACGTAACAAACGATATAGCACAATATCTAAAAGTAACACTCCCTACGGCTGAGGAACTAAAACTACATCGTGGATGTGCCTGGACTCAGTGGATAACAGAAGAAGATGCCAATCCTGTTCCTATTACCACCGATTCGTCCCCACCAAGGTTTATTAATCGACTTGAATTGGCACAAATCATTGAATATAGAATGGTAGAAATTCTTGAAGAAATAGCAAATGAGATCTCTGGCATGCAACTTCCAGGTGGATTGGTTCTTACAGGTGGTACTTCACTCATGGATGGATTAACAGAACTTGCTGAAGAGATATTACAACTACGGGTTCAAGTTGGTTATCCAATGGAATTAAAAGGCTTGACAGACAGGATTAATTACCCTATGTTCTCCACAAGTTTAGGATTATCTATGTATGGTGAATCATTACGACGTGAAGAAAGACAAGCCCAAGCATTTAGACGCAGTCTAAGTCCAATGGGTGGGTTTTTCAGAAACATAAAAGAATGGTTTGGATACTAAATAAAATAAACCAGAAGGATAAATTACAATCTAATACATACTAACATGATGCGATACTTCCAAAACCATATATAGACAGGTCTATTTAGTATTCAGATTTGCACTTTCTCAAGATTGTATGTTGGGTTTTGTTACTCACCCCAACCTGCAACAGATACACCGAACTTACGTTAAAACTAAATACCCCTGATGACATGACTCAATTTATTGACTATAAAGCATATAATATGTATAATAGTAGAACTATGATTTCGATTCATGAAATGACTGTCCAAGAGTGGGATCTCGGTCCAAAATATCAAATCAGTAAAATTAAAACGGAACAGAATAGATTGAAACAACATATATATTTTAAGTGTTTGTTCGGATCTTAGGTTATGTAATGAAGATATTTTCACCCTACATTACCTATCAGACATTTTACCTACATACTAAGATTTGCACAATAATTATATTTAGATATCTAGATCTGGTCTTACTGCATTATGTTTATTGTAATCACAGACAACATTTTCGATAAGGAGGAATTAGGTTGCCAATGGTAATACGCGTTCTGTATATGACGAACCGAGATTTATGCTGCAGAAGTGCTAATGAATGAGTTATCCTAAGGCAACTAAAAACGAGAAATGATAGCGTTTGAACAAGAAGAATTTGAGAATGCAAGTGCAAAGATTAAGGTTATTGGTGTAGGTGGAGGCGGTGGAAATGCTGTGAGACGTATGATTGAAGCTGCACTCACTGGAATTGAATTTTATGCAGTTAACACAGATCAACAGGCACTCAGTACATGTCATGGCGCAACACAAGTTAAGATTGGTGAGAGCACTACCAAAGGGTTAGGTGCCGGTTCCAACCCAGAAATTGGAGCAAAGGCTGCTACCGAAAACCGCGAACTCTTGCAAGAAATCGTTGATTCAGCAAACATGGTGTTTGTCGCAGCTGGTATGGGTGGTGGGACAGGTACTGGGGCAGCACCGATTGTCGCATCGCTTGCCAAGGAAAAAGGGGCACTAACTATTGGTGTCGTCACACGTCCTTTCAATTTTGAGGGGAGACGGCGTGCAGAAAACGCTGAAGCTGGATTGAGGGAACTTCGTAATAGTGCTGACTCAGTGATCGTTGTACCGAATCAACGACTGATTGACAATTTTGATAGAAAACTTCCTATTCAAGAGGCATTTAAGCAGGGAGACGAAATCCTATTACACGGTGTTCAAAGCATTTCTGATATTATTACAGCAGCAGGTGAAATCAATGTTGACTTTGCCGATGTTGAGACTGTGATGCGTGATAAAGGAACAGCATTAATGGGAATGGGAAAGGCAAATGGTGAAAATCGTGCTGTAATAGCAGCAGAGAGAGCTATTTCCTCACCATTACTTGAAGAAACCAGTATTTCTGGGGCTGTTGGGATGATCGTCAATATTACTTCTCCGCCTGATTTCACAATGGCTGAATTGGATGAAACTATGCGAGTCATCGTAGAAGCATCTCAAGAAGCTGAGCCAATTTTTGGGTTAGTATATAGAGATGAACTGGAATTTGAGGATGAAGTTCTGGTGACAGTTATTGCAACAGGTTTTGACCCACCATCAGAATCAAGCACCATTGGTAGGCCGGGAGTTAGTCAGAGTGGCGGTTTCAATCGTCAAGTACAACCAAATCCGATGTTGCAGGGAAGTAGAGTTCGAAGTAATGAGTCTGGTGTAACCGGAAGGAATCAATCGGGAACACAACGAAATGCCTGGGAACGACAGCCTCAAGAAAGAGAAACGAGTTCGCCTCCTCGACCATCGTCCCAACAAAGACCACCACGAGGTGGACAGGAACAGCAGGAAAACACTGAGCAATCGGCCGATGAGGAAAAAGATCAGAGCAAAGAGAAACAGTGGGATATTCCTTCATTCCTGCGTGTTCAACAAAAGAGAGATAAGCGTAGAAACTAACTACTAATTTTCGGAAAGATATTTTAAGAGGGTTCAAATTGGATTTATACCAGCATACTCAACAGTTATTAGATACTGAAAAATATGCTACCCAAGGTCAACGCACTTCAACAAATTTCAGAAAGTCAAACAGGTTTGGACTTGTTTATCCAAGCACATATCAACTTGGTATGTCAAGTTTGGGTATGCAAGTGGGGTGTGTAAAGTTTTTGGCATGAACATCATGCTGCTTTTGTGTTTGGATACCAATATCTGTCCCAAGCCTTATTCTTTGACAAACATCTCCACTTTAGCACAGCATTGATGCCCGGTTTCTCCCATCTCATAGCTGCTTGTTTACACCTTTCTCCGACAACATGTTTACACGCACTTTCAATCACACCACTTCCAATCATATACCCTTTTTCTCTAAACGCTTTATACTGCATGCGGTTTGCATGTTTTTCAAAATATCTCGCTTCTCTTTCTAACACCTCTGACACTTCAGGGTGCTGTGTGGCTAAGGCACGAATGTTTGAGGCAACTGCTATGATATTGCCATGATAAAGAAGTGGCTCCGTTTCTTTTATCCAAGTGTCAATAGCTTCTGTCTCCGTCTCACCAAAGGCAACTTTAGCAACATTATAGAGATGAGATGTGGCGTGCATGTGATCCACAATCTGAACGGCATTCGGAAAGTATTCTTTACAAAGGTTCCAAATCCACGCAGCACCATCTCCGATAAATACAATCACTTGTGTATTTATATCTTTTTGATAGATGCCACTTTTTAGTGCTAACGCATACAACTTCTTACCAAAAGCGGCGGCATTTTGACGACCCGCAACATACCGAATACTTTCTGTTCGCACACTCGGGGTCCCACCCGAAACAGGTTGTGGATAATCTCTGTAAATACACCCCACTTTCACCTCTTTCCACCCATCCGGAGAGTTCGTGTGGCACCCATCGCAACTCACATACCAACGCTGATTTTCCTTAAGTTCTTGAGCCTCTACTTGTTCACATACATCCAAATCTTCTGCCCACTTACACACATTTTGATGAAGTCTCGTGTGACTCACTTCTATACCTTGATGAGACAACTCCTCTGAGGCTTCCCTATAGTCAAGCCGCGCAGACAAACGACACATCGCTTCAGCGACACGATGCGTGTATTGATCCGATAACTTCTGTTTGACTTCCCACGGGGCATGCCTATGTCCGTGTTCACAACAATACACCCAACGCCTTATACTTATTTTGCCACAAAGAGTTGTTAGATGTTTCGCACGCTTGCGTAATGGACGACAAGGTGCTTTACACTCTGGACATTCAACAGGTTCACTCTCTTTCTTACCTGCCTTTTTAGAGACACACATTTCTAAAAACTTTTGTTCAAGAGAACGAAATGCTTCAAAAACACGAACTTCAACATCATCTAAAGATAAACTCTCGTCAACATTGATGTCTCCATAGAGATCGTTTACTTCTTTGACAATCTTTCTAAAATCATCTTCGCAATCGTTGCTTTCATGAACACTTAATGATATACTTGACATTGGTATCCTCTCCTAAAATTGTGATTTATTTATTAGGTTAGGATACCATGTGTATACATTCTGAGCAAGAACTCCATTCAAGGCAATTTCATGCCAAAAACTTTACACACCCATGCAAGTGATCTATGCAACGTTGAATGGACGCGAGGATACATCTTGTGAACGTGTTTTCATTCCTGAACCACAATATGTCAAAGAATTCGTAAGGAAGAAGATACCTCTCTTCTCATTAGAAACGCAAACATCTCTGAATGCATTTGATATTGTAGGATTCTCAGTGTCCTTTGAATCTGACTATGTTAATATCGTACGTGCTTTAAAGTTAGGCAACATCCCTCAGTTAGCGGAGCAGCGTACCGAATGGGACCCACTTGTTATCGCAGGTGGCATCAACATATCATACAATCCTGAACCTTTGGCTGATTTCATTGATGTTTTCGTCGTCGGTGAAGCAGAATTGACTATCCACACATTCATGGATAAATTCCATGACTGGAAAATGTCAAACTCACCAAAGTCAGACCTTTTAGAATCTCTCGGCAAAGAACCGGGTTTCTATGTTCCCAGTTTTTATGATGTTACATACCAAGATGATGGCACGGTTGCAAATGTAAAAGCACAGAAAGGATTTCCAGCAAAAGTAAGTTCTGCAGCAGTCCCAGTTTTGGATAATGTTGAAACCTGCACACACATACATACACCTAATACAGAATTTTCAAACGCGCATCTGATTGAGATTGTCCGTGGTTGTGGAAGACAGTGTCGTTTCTGTGTCGCAGATTACGCACGTAGATGGCCGCGACATCGTTCCGTAAAGAACACGCTTGCTTTGGCTGAAAAAGCGAGAGGAATCACCGATAGAATCGGATTGGTCGGTGCCTCTATCTCCGACCATCCAGAGATTAACGAGATCGCCTCTGGTTTGGTTGAAAAAGGATTCCGTATTTCATGTGCTTCCCTACGCGCAGAAACCGTTGAAGCACCGCTACTTGACGCACTTGCCGATAGCGAACAAGGTACTATCACCATTGCTCCTGAAGTTGCAACTGAAAATTTACAGAAAGTCGTCAACAAAGCGATTCCAAGAGAAAGACTCTATTACATATTTGAAGAGGCATTGAAACGAGATATACTCAATCTACGTCTATATTTCCTTATAGGTGTCCCTTACGAAACTCCTGCTGATGTGACAGCGATAGTTGATATGGCTAAAGAGATGCGAACTCTCCTATTGCCACATGCAAAACGTTCTGGAAAAATAGGTCGTATCAGTTTTACAATATCGCCAATGGTGCCAAAACCGCATACACCGTTCCAATGGGTTCCGATGGAACCACCAAAAACAATTGCGAAAAAACTTGATTATTTAAAACGTGAAATAAATAAACTTGGTAGTATAAAAGTATCATCAGCGAGTGCGCGGATGGCACATCAAGAAGCAGTACTTGCCAGAGGAGATCGGCGACTTGGAAAAGTTATTTTAGAACTTGCAAACGGTAATTCTTGGAACAATGCCTTTCGTCAACACGGATTAGCACCTGATTTTTATGCTTTACGACAACGAAGTTTTAGTGAAATCAATCCTTGGGACCACCTTGATTTAAATGTTAAACCTCAATTTTTACAACTTGAACATAACAAACATGAAAAAGGTTTTATGACAAGTGCATGTGATACGACAGTTTGCAAGAAATGTGGTGCATGCTAAATTATTTGTGGTTACGTAGTTTCTGTTGTTTATAAAATAATGTTAACTTTTTTAGAATAAAAATCACAATGTAAGGAGGAGACTACAGTGTTGAAACGAATCAATATCATAGCGGCCTTCTTGACAGTACTGACAATGTTCATCATACCTCTTGCTTCGCATGCAGGTTTAGATGATAAATCACTCGTCCTATACCTTTCTTTTGATGAAGGCAACGGTAATACTGCCAAAGACGGTTCTCAACACGGACATGATGGCGAACTGATAGCAGGTCCCAAATGGGTTGATGGACAATATGATGGAAAAGCACTTGAGTTTGATGGAACAAAAAGTCAGTATGTTAAAGTGCCTATCAACGATACACTCCAATTACGTGAACAGTTTTCAGTGGCATTTTGGGTTAAACGTGGAAATACGCAGATAAGAGATTGGAATTATATGGTTGCTGCTGGAGATCTGAAATGGGCTGTCATTTTTAATAATGACCAGAAAACCTATGTCTTTTCCAACAGTGGAGGTTGGGGTCAAAGAGGTGTTTCCAATGAAAATCAACCTGAAGACTGGGTACATCTTACTGTCACACATGACACAGAATCTCAGCTTACCATTTACTACGATGGCAAAAACGTTGGTGGTGGTGGAAAACCGGGAATGGTTGCTGAGATTGATGGTTCCATTATGGTCGGTGCGAGACATCCTGGGTCAGAATTCTTCACAGGTGTTATAGATGAAGTGTTCTTGTTTGACCGTGTTATTACTGAAGGAGAAATAAACTCTATAAAAGATGGTACTTTCTTACCTGTAGAACCTGCAGAAAAACTAACTACGACTTGGGGAGCCATAAAAACAGATCGTCAACGATAGGGTAGGTAAGGTTAGAAAAAGGGCAGAGATTTCTCTGCCCTTTTTATTTTATAGTGAAATGTCATAATATGTACACACTCTCTGGTATATGCGGTTTGTTACCGCATATATGTGACTGAACAAACACCGGTTCGGTTAGGAAACCGAACCTACCGTAGTGTGTTAATAATTATGGTTTTACTATAATCGGATACGATGACGTATTTCTACAAATCGTTCAATGCATTGATAATCTGTTCTGAATTTGTGCGATGACCGTATCTATCGCCAAGGTCTACCCATGCAATTCTACTGTTTTCATTGATTATGAATGTTGCTGGACGTGCCAAGAAAGGGTTACCGCTTTGTGCACGTACGTTGTAGGCAGCAATGGTATCAACATCACCATCAGAAAGAAGCAAATAATCAAGTCCTTCATCTTGACGCAATACACGAATTCCATTTGTGTTATCACTACTCATAACAATTAGTTCTGCCGCACCAGCCGCTTTTATATTCTGATATCCACTTTGCAACTCAACGAGTTGCTTTCTACATTCCGGTCAACTTTCAGTAGCAAAAAAGACAAGAGCAACTTTCTGTCCTGCATAATCAGATAGTTCATGGATATTGCCATCTGCATCTTGCAGTGAAAAATCAGGGGCAGTTGAGCCTATTGCTAACCCTTCACCAGGAGGTAGTGTTTCTGGTTCAAGTGTTAGAATACTGTTGAGATCATCTGAATCCAGACATGCCATAAATGTAAATGTTATGACTAAAATGGCACTGTAGATGATTTCTTTGATATATTTATTGCACATATTCAGGTTTCCCTTCATCTCCTTGTGATTGCATCCATTCTTGAACATCAGCACGCATTTTTTCAAGAATGTGATGTGATGTTTCCTCAAATGCTATATTATTAAATTCGTAAGGATCTGCATTGACATCATACAGTTCCTCAACTGGGTGATGTTGTGTTAGATAAACAATTTCAGCTGTTTTTGGATCACTTTTTGCTTTTTCTACCCAACTGTTCCAAACTTCAGCATGACTTTCAGGTATCCCTTCCACCTCAGTGAAATGGGTTGTCCATCTGTTTTCAGGATTTAGATTCAATATATATTTGTATTGACTATCCCGGACACACCTTTGCGGGAAGACATTCATGTTTCCATCGCGTGTGTGCGTGCCGTATATTTTATCACGAAATGTCTTTTGCTGTCCACATAAAACAGTTCTGTAGCTTCTACCATCCATTTCCGTTGAAGGTTCTCCGCCAGCGATGTCTATAAGCGTTGGTAATAAGTCAATATGTGAAATCATCGCATCTGTAACGGTTGCAGCAGATATTTCACCGTGCCATCTTGCGATAAACGGTAGACGGATACCGGTATCATACAACGTCCACTTACAATGAGGCCACTCAGACCCGTGATCGGTTGTGTAAATGAACAGTGTGTTGTCTGTATAACCATACGTATCCAGCATTCTGTCAACTTCGCCGATACGGTTGTCCAAAGTGGTAATGTCTTGATAGTAATTTGCGAGTGCCTTTCGGGTGATTGGCGTATCAGCGATGTAAGGGGGTAGACTCAATGTGTCTGGATCATATATTTTGTTTGGTTCCCAAGTTACATGTGGGTTACTATCGCCAAGAATAAGGCAGATCGGTTGATTTGGATTTTCTCTACGATGTGAAGAAAGGAAGTCTTCAACTGGAGCGGTATCAAGTCCTTCAGCACGATATTTCCTACGGTTTTCTTCACGTTTGGGGAGAAATCCACCGATATATTCAAAGTCAAAAAGTTCTATTGGTTTGACATGCGTTTTTCCAGCGATGGCTACACGGTAACCAAGCTCTCTGAACAGATTTGGTAATGTCTCAATTGTTGTGTGGCATTCTGTGTGATTTCCCATTGCCCCGTGTCGTGCGGGATAAAGTCCTGTGTATAATGTTGAACGAGAAGGAGCACAGGTCGGTGTTGGTGTGAATGCATGTGTAAAACGTATCCCATCGTCAGCAATACGGTCTAAATTTGGTGTTTGGATGTCTGTGTTTCCGTAGCAACCGAGGTATTCCCACCCATGATCATCGGATAAGTATATAACGATGTTGGGTTTTTGCATCTAATATTCCTTAGCAATTCGAAATGGTTCTGAAGGATCGGTATTTCCGTTCTCAAGTTTAACAGTTTCAGGTGGAAATTGTGTGCAAACTTTACCATTTTTCATCACCCAACATAAGCCTTGCCAGTAATGTCTACTACTTTCAATAATTTGTGGATTTGTCCATACACCTGCAACTGCAATGCGGCTTTTGTCACTCTTATTCGGTGGACTATAGTGCCACATACTGCTGTGCCAAAAGACGGCATCTCCCGCATCTAATTCAATATGATGTACTTCATGTATTTCCAGCATTTTCTTTACGTCCTCACGGGGGAGTTCACCGTGTATGCTATCAGGATATCGGACGTGTTCAATTATCTCAGTTTTGTGGCTACCGGGAATAAACTGCATGCATCCATTTTCTTTGGTTGCCGGTTCAAGCGGTATCCAGAAATTAAAGGGTTCCGTTTCCCCATCACGCCATAGACCGTTATCTTGATGCCAAGGTGTTGCACTGCCAGTACGTGCAGGTTTTAGAAAACAACTGTTGTATTTCATTATGATGTCATCACCAAGAAAATACCGTGCTATGTTGAGCAGTTTTTCTCCTGCATAGATATTGAGCCAAATTAGTGGGGATTGAACACAGAAATTAGCAAGTTTTCGGTAACGCGCAATCCTGCCTTGCGGAGAATCAACCATCGGATCCATAGGATCAATATCAACAAATTTACCGGGTTCAGGAAGCATAATTACATTACGGATTACACCGCGTAGTTCGGCAGTAATGTCTTGTGAAATGACATTAGGAAGGATGAAATATCCATCGTTTTCGTATTTTTCTTTTTCCTCTATGGTTGGTTCCCATCTATTCATATAAACATCCCTAAGCAAAATGAAGTCATTTTTGATCCGATATCAATAAAAAATCGAAAAGGTTGTAAAATCTTTATTTCTTTTGTAACCAAACCCATTAATTATACGTAGTCATTTTAAAAGCATTGTTGATCGCAGAGAAACTATACTGTGAAAGGTGTTGTGGTGTGTAAAGAACGGGAAATGGAATAATGCTTTTTATTGACATTTCAACTTCTCAATTACGCGATATTTCGTTACAACAAATTAGCAGCTTTTTTAGTCCGAGTCAAACAGAATAATATCGTCATTTTCAAGAAACCCCACTGTATAATCAGAAAACACAAATATGCTAACGAAAGACATGGTTCAAGACATCCCAACGGAGCCGGGTGTCTACTTTTTCTATGGTGCATCAGGTAAAATCCTGTATATAGGCAAAGCAAAATGTCTACGTAAACGTGTCCGTTCTTATGTGCATAAAGTCAAGAAACGTCGTTCCAAGATCAAACGATTAATCAGATGGACAGCGTCAGTAGATTACCATGTGTGCCAATCAGAACAGGAAGCACTTTTTCTTGAAGCACGTCTTATTAAAGAACATCAACCCTCCTATAATTCTGCTTTGAAATATGGTATGCAGACATGTTACATCCGTATCAATGTTGCAGAAGATTTTCCACTCCTTGAAAGAGTAGAAAAGAAATATGATGATAACGCAAGATACTTCGGTCCACTTTCCAGTCGTAGATGGACAGATGAGGCAATTGATGTGTTGCAGCGTATCTTCATGGTGCGTACTTGTCAAGGTATCATTACACCACAGGAAGGTTCCCGAACTTGTCTACAATATGATATGAAGCGATGTTATGCGCCTTGTGCTGCACTCATCACTCAAGAACTTTATAGTGAAATGATAATGAATATCATCCATTTGCTTGATGGCAACTATGTAAGAGTTCAAGAGAATTTGGTTTCTAAACGAAATGCTGCTTCTGCATTATTGCAATTTGAAAGAGCAGCAGCTTTGCAAAAACAACTCCTACGACTTCAAAAGATCTTTCCCTTCCTTGATTCTCATCGAGAACATTCCAATAGAAAAAGAGTTGAAAAATCGCTGCTCTCATTAAGCAGAATAATGAGATGAATTCAGGTGTGTATTGAATTATTTTGTTTAGAATCCACCTTAAACTCACTTGATTTTTCTTTTTCAAAACCGTACCGAATAGTATGTTTTCTCGTGTTATGGTACGGTGCTATTCATTCAGTCTGTGTCTGGGTTTGTTAGTAATTTTTGTGCATATTTTTGGAAATTTTAATTTTTTGATCCGGTACGTTTTTGTTTTTAGTTTTTTAGCGGCTTGAAATGTATTGTTCTATTGTCGTATTTTGTTAACATAAGTGTTAACCGATAGGTCGATAGTTTTTTATTGTCTGAACCAGGATTTACAGGATTTATAGATTTCCAAGATTATGAGTCTGACGTTTCTAAGGACCATTATAAGATAAGCTCCACGAGTGTTGTAAGGGTTTGTTTCGCAGATGATTTGAGTCAAGACCTGTAATATGGGGTTGGAAATCAATCCAACAATGAGTATCGTGGTTGGAAACCACTCAAACAATGCGAGACATCGTGGTTAGAAACCACTCAAACAATGAGTATCGTGGTTGAAAACCACTCCAGCAAGAGGACGGCACACGGAGTGTGCCTACTACTTTGCATCGTGGTTGAAAACCACTCCAGCAAGAGGACGGCACACGGAGTGTGCCTACTACTTTGCATCGTGGTTGGAAACCACTCAAACTTATGATAGGTGGCAACTTAGGTTAGAAATAGTATAAGGTTGTGTTCCCGTGTTGTCGCTTCTTTAGGGAACTGCACCACCTCATGAGTTTCTAAACTTACGTAGTTGATTTGGGTTTGCATTCTAAACATTTGTTAAATATACAATATACATAAGTGATTGTCAAGTATAAATGTAAAATTCTTTATATTTTTTTGTGAATATAATTTAATTGTAATTTTTTGTCTGAATTATGATTTTCAGGATTCAAGGATTTTTAGGATAGGTATTTGGTGGTTATCAGATCTACTCCAAGGATTAAGTCGTCTATTATCTTTGTTTTTCAACGAGTCAAACTCTTATTGTGTTATCCAAATAATTAACTTGACAATATATATTTCAATATGATACTATAGTTGTGTAAATAACAAAGGAGGTATAACGATGTATATCGCGAAATTTGCGCTGATTACTCTCGTTACCTTTGCACTCCTGACAGGTTGTGCTATGATGGGTCAAGAAGCAGAAATGGCTGAAGAGACCGAAATGGCAGCTGGTGAAACACCGATGGAAAAAACCACGGAAAAAACAGCAGAGAAACCTATGTATCAGGAAGTGACTTTTCAGGTGGAGGGCATGACATGAGGTTCGTGTCCCGCCATAGTGCAGTCTGCACTAGAGAAGGTCACGGGTGTAGAAGAGATCATCAGTGTTTCCAGAGAAACAAAATTGGTAGTTGTTAAGGTGGAAAAGGGTAAAGTTACAAACGATACACTCATCAAAGCAATTGATGATTCCGATGCCCGCTTTACCGCATCCATTGCCAATTAAAAGTCTTGTAGGACGTGTTAAATCGTCCTTCATCTGATACTTTTTACATATATTGCTTGATTGTCATACAGATGATTGAGGCAAATTGATTGAGATAGATTATAAACCTAATAAGTATCCTTAATTGTGTTTATAATCTATCTTGTTATGAGGACATAAAAGAAATGTTAAAGAAATCGTTTTTTATCGTGGTTTTGATGCTTGTTGCCTTTGGTTGTGCAAATCAGCAGAAAGAAGACACAGCAGAAAATCAAACCGCCGATGTTGTTGTTGAAGAAATTAGTTTAGCCGTAACGGGTCTGGCTTGAGGTTCTTGTGTTTCCAAAGTGCAGTCTGCACTTGCAAAAGTTTCAGGAGTTACGGAAGTCGTTACTGTTTCACAAGCTGATGAAAAAGCTGTTGTGAAGGTTGAGAAAGGTAAAGTGGATACTACTGCCTTAACAGATGCAGTTGCTGCAATAGAAGAAATGGATGGAAAACCGCGTTTTACTGCTTCTGTTGTTGCTTCAGCTGAGGAATAAATCAGAGTTGGATATAGATTTATGTAACACTATCTATATCAAGGACATGTGATTAAATTCCATGAAATATGGTAATAAACCTTAGAATTAATTAGACACACTGCCTGGCGAGGTTAGGAAACCTCGCCTACCGAAGCAGGGTGTTGTCTTTTTATTTTTGGGTTTCACCGGAAAATATCCTCATGTGCCTCACAGCCATGAGGTTTCTTTTTATACTTATGACAATATGTATAGTAGATATTGAAATTACTTGAACACTCTGCATCGGCGAGGTTAGGAAACCTCGTCTACCGTGGGGCGAAAGTGTCAACTTATATTTAAATTCACTATAAAATCAAAACACTTATGTTAACCTAAGTTGCTACATACTGAATATTTATCATCACATTACTTTATTGAACGAAGAAACAAAGGAATTCTGCATATTTTAGTGCCACTTCATAACAATCGTGGTTGGAAACCACTCCAACATAAAATCAAAACACTTATATTAGGAGTTGTGTTCATCGTTATGTTAACGCAATCCAGACAAGTATTTGCAGAAGAAATGTCACCAGTTTATGAGAAAATTGACCCATATTTAGCAACTCCTGCAGCAGGACATCTCAATGAAATACCTGTAGTAATTATGAGGTTTCTGCCTACTACTGATGGTATCAATCTGGATATTTCAAAAGCACCTGACTTTTGGGATTTAGGTGAAATAAGCCTTGATGATCTCAAAACAAGGATAGATCTGTTTGATAAACGGGTTAAGTTTATGCTTGAAGAAGGCACCAGATTTAGAGGGTATAAAGACTCAACGGCAGTGCCTTCTATCGGTTATCGCGTTGTGAAATATATAACTGTTTATGAGCAGACTCCACAGGGTCCTGTCAGTCAGCATTTAGCGGATGGCACGCCGCTGTATTCTCCGGATTACCACAAGATATTTGAACGTTTCAACATGGAGCATTATGTGAACGATTTAGGTGTCAAGGAAATATGGATGTGGATGGGTGGTGTGACCTCTGATTTTCCGTGTTATGATCCGAATATCCATAAACCAGAGGATTTCAGAAACTGGTGGGAATCCAACATGTCAAGTCCGTTGACAGGAGATATTTCCAATAGTAATCGAGATAACACAGATTTACCCATCTATAAGTCAACATATACAGTTTATGGACAGAACTTCAGAAGAAGTCATGCAGAAGCGGTACATAATCATGGACATCAGTTGGAAGCGATATTGAGTCATGTCAATCAACTGCAATTCGGTAATACAGACCTATTTTGGAAGAGTTTTGTTGGTCAGGACGAAGAGGATAAATTCATTACTGGTCGTGCTGGATGGACGCACATGCCACCGAATACGACCAAACATTATGACTATACTGAAACAATGACTTTAGTTGAAAGTGATATTGAAGATTGGACGCCGGATAATAGTGGGAAGAAAACACTTGTCAATGTAGATTCTTACGGCAAACTGAAGTATGCATTTCCTGATAGGGACGATGATAAGATACAACAACTGATAGAGTCTAAGTGGTATATCTACTGGATGCAGAATATGCCTGGACATAACAACGGCATAAAGTATGAGAATAGGGTTATGTCAAATTGGTGGGAATTTACAGCAGATTGGGATAAGGCAATTTCATCTGATTTAGGTCTGGTATCTGAATAAGTTTCAAGCTTCACATTGGCATGCGTTTGCTGGACATATTCCCGCATTGCACAGTTCATCAATAGGTTCAAACTTGACAATAGATACTGGTGGTGGCATAGGATCAGGTTCACGCAATTCTCTTACCGAATCTCTTAAAACTGAAACAGCAGACTTAATAAAGATACCTGTAATCAACAGACCTACAATCACATCTGGCAACATTGAGTTTGTGATTGCAACGAGAGCAGCAGCTACAAATACACTTGAGTTTGCAATGATGTCGTTTCGAGAGCATATCCAAGTTGAACGCATATTTATATCATCTGACTTGTGACTTGACAATAATATCAGACAACTCAAATTTGCAGCCAGCGCGATTAAACTCATGGCAATCATGAAGTTAGACTCAGGAATCCCACCAGCGAGAAATTTATAGCAGCTTTGGATCAACACACCTACACCAAAGATTGCCATAATACTCCCTTTGAGCAATGCAGACCCAGCACGCCAACGGTGGCTTTTTCCAATTGCGTATAGACTGAATCCGTAAACCAAAGTATCGCTCATCATATCAAGAGAATCAGCCTGCAGAGCAACTGAACCTGCCAGTATGCCTACTACCATTTCTACACAGAACATGACACCGTTGATGGCAAGGACAATCCACAAGGTTTTGGATTGTTTCTCTCGGAGTTCTTCAAGTTCGTCTGCTTTTTCGTGGCAGCAATTGTCCATAGGTCCACTCGTCTATTACTAAATCATCTACAATCAAATATATAGTGTTATTAAACTTCATAGATGTACTTCGCTTGGTATTTTAACATATACAGTGAATGATTGCTAATCAATTGTTTTGTGGGTGTGTAAAGTTTTTGGCACCATAGGCGTCAATTTAGCTATTTTTTTCTTGTTAGATGCATCTGAGATAGTCCAAAACTGCCATCCCTATTGTAGCGCGGGGTCTCCGTGCCCCGCCTAAACCTGCTACATTCAAACAACGTGCGGGGCACGGAGACCCGGGGAATGCCATAAGCGCATTCATACCGTTGATTTGGCACTACAATGGCAGGCGTAATTTAAGAAGATCAAGCCGTTTTATTAGTGACCTCAGTCCCGTAGGGACGATATGTTTATACGTTTCGGCTGTTACAAACATATCGTCCCTACGGGACTAAAAGCTGTGATGATGGCGTTTAGCTATAAACATCCCGTCCCTACGGGACTAAAGAACGTTATCGCCATGCAAATAAATCCTTAAATTGACACCTATGGTGTGTAAAGGTTTTGGCACTAACTTCTCACCAATCATTGTAGGGGCCAAATCAAGTAATCAACGGTATGAACGCCTGTAGGCGTTCCCCCAAATCAACGCCAAATGCGCCAAATCAACGGTATGAATGCCATTGAGGCATTCCCCGTGTGGCATTTGTCGGGTATGAATGCGCTTAGACGAATACGCGTTTGGTATTCGCCATGATTCCCTAGGTCTCTGTGTCCGCCCGTTGCCTTACAGGTCAGGGAATGGCGGGGCACGGAGACCCCGCCCTACAATGACAGGCGTAATTTAAGAAGATCAATCCGTTTTATTAGTGACCTCAGTCCCGTAGGGACGATATGTCTATAGCACAACGTTCAACACCCATTTCTTAGTCCCGTAGGGACGATATGTTTATACGTTTCGGCTGTTACAAACATATCGTCCCTACGGGACTAAAAGCTGTGATGATGGCGTTTAGCTATAGACATCCCGTCCCTACGGGACTAAAGAACGTTATCGCCATGCAAATAAATCCTTAAATTGACGCCTATGGTGCGGTTAGGAAACCTAACCTACCGGGTGTGGGAAAATGAGAATTACCCAATGAATGAATTAATCTTCATGAAAGCGCGACTACAGTGGTTTATGTGAAAGATTTGGATCAATAATAGACGCTAATTGATGTGAAAAATAGATTTGGGTAACTGCCAAATTCAGATTGAAACTGGGGTGAATCTCCGTTTGTCGGTGCGCTTCCAAAACTTATCAATCCACCTACAGCGAGATGGATGTCTTCCGCGATGTTGTACGCTACATTTGGTGCAAGCCATATGGAGGGGTCTGTTAGGTTTATCAATAATTGTCCTCCGAGACCAACCAATGGGGTTAGTTGATGGTTAATCCCAGGAGCAAGATAGTGAACACCTAAGAGATAAACACCACCACGTGTATATGCTGATTGGTCAATGTTATTGAGATAGTTGTCAGGATTATCTGTCCCTGCTCCGTTGTAATGATACTCAATGAATGTGTATGTTTCACCATTGAAACTATAATCTAAACCCACTGAAGTTCGCAGATAGTTATCTGCTGAATCTGCTTTCTCAACAAAAGCATTCGTTAACACATAAGCAGTTTCCAACCAGAATCCTGCACCGAATATACCGCGGGTAACCTCAAGACCGATCAGCAAATCTCTCTGAAGTTCCATTAATAGCATTGAGAAATCGGTTTCGGCAGCGTTCATCTGTGTTCTAAGAAAGATGGCACTTTTGTCAAAGTCAAAATCTGTTCCAAAGATGTATCCTGTATCCACCTCACCTAACACACCAATTGGAATGCGAACACGGAATGCGTCCACACCAACACGGTCTTCTGTGTCCAATTGATCGTGAGTATAAGGTGCGACAACATCTGTTGGGTTGATGACTCGCGCGCTACCCCATGCAACAGCATCTCTTCCAATGGATATGTCGGCAAAATCGGTGCTGATTTGAAGAGATGCACGATCAAGATTGTGGTAGATACCGACACTACCGATTGAACTATCCGCATTGGGATATAGTAATGAGTCAAAATCTATTATGCGGTAGTTTGAAGAAGCGATACCGACTGCAAATGGTGACTCAGAAAAAAGCGAAGGATCTTGAACGCGTGGTGCAATATCGTACGCAAAGGCAAAGGAAATAACATCTGTTGGAACGTAAGATAAGTTTAGACGTAATCTATTAACCGCAGCACCCATCAGCGGACGGTCAGGAAGTGGTGTCTTGAATGACGTAAAGAAGTTTTTGTAATAGCCTCCGTAACTGAACTCGGCAAGAGCAATGCTGCCATAAGTAAGTAACATGAGACAGATAAATAGCGTTATGATATTTCTTAACTGCTTTTTGTCACTATTTTGTCTCATCACTGTCAATTTTACCATCGCGTAGAGTAATTAATCTCTTTGCACTTTCCATTACCATTGGATCATGGGTTGAGAATATAAAAGTCATTCCTGTATCCGAGTTGAGTTTTCGCATCATCTCAAGTAGGTCTGCCCCTGTTTTTGTGTCAAGATTAGCGGTGGGTTCATCTGCGAGGACTATAGATGGTTCTGATACCATCGCACGTGCAATTGCAACCCGTTGCTGTTGTCCACCTGAAAGTTTTGTAGGAAGTCTGTCCTCCACGCCTGCTAATCCGACTGATTCAAGCATAGCAGTCACGCGTTCGTGTCGTTCAGTTTTTGGCACACCTGCCAAGAGCATGATATATTCAACATTCTCTCTGACAGTGAGGACCGGTATAAGGTTATATGCTTGAAATATGAATCCGATGTTATCTCGTCTATAATCAGAGAGTTCATTTCCACTCATTTCTGATAAGACCTTTCCAGCAAGCCATACCTTACCTTCTGTTGGTGTATCTAATCCAGAAATGATATTGAGAAATGTTGTTTTACCAGAGCCAGAAGGACCGACAATTGCTGTTAGTTCACCAGATTGAATCGTAAGGTTAATTCCGTTTAGGGCATGTATTGGTATCCCGTCAGGATCATAAACTTTTGTGATTTCTTCTGTAACAATGACATCTGTCTTTTGTGTGTTTTCCATAATAATTTCTAAAAACTTTGTCGCATTGCATCAACAGGAGACATTTTTGCAACATGCCATGCGGGATACAGTCCTGCGATTATTGTGAAGATAAAGACTGAAATTGGATACTGGATGAACTGTTCGACTGCTAAAACAGGATAGATATATTCTTGAATCGTCACACCCATCATTTCAATTCCAGTGAAATTAAGTCCGTAATGTGCTAAGATTCCAGTTAATATACCACCGAGAATCACACCGATTACGATGCTGACTATTGCCAATGCTCCTGCTTCAAATATGACTAAACGTGCCATCCCGATAGGTCTTGTGCCAACTGCCCGCAACACGCCAAACTCAAACATTCGCTCATACAATGACATAAAGAGTGTGTTGATTATTCCGAATGCAACAACGATAAAAAGTATAGATCCCATAATATACTTACTGTAATTTGATAATTGAAAAAGTGTATTGATTTGAGGCAGGATATCTATCCAACTCACAATTTCATTGTCATGTATGTCGTAAGTATCCCAGAATGCTAATTCTTTGTCCAAAGAGATCTCGGTTGAGGTAAATTTGATTGCAATTTCATGCACGTCATTACCAATCCCAAGCATCTCTTGTGCTTTATTTATCCGAACAAACACCATACCACTGTTCATTCCTTCATCTGCAAACTTAAAGATGCCTGAAATTCGGAAACCAACCTGTGAAAACTCACCTCCATAGGCTTGTGACACCGTAACGGGAACTTTGTCTCCGAGTTCAACTTCAAGGATTTCTGCGAGTTTTGACCCAATAACTATGTCATTTTCATTATTTCCTTCAAAATAGTTGCCTTCAATAATCGCATCGTCAATTTGAGATAGGAATCTTTCTGTCCCCGGAAAAATCCCCACAAGCATAACCCCGCTATTCATATTTGCTGCGGAGCGAATCATACCAGAAGCGAATGTCCTGCGTGTGAAATACTGTACGATTGACTCCTTCGCGAGTTTACGGGTAATAGTCTCAATTTCCTGAATAGTGAGTGTTACCTCTTGTTCATCACGAAAACCTTCGCGATGGATCTGTGCATCTCCAAGAAAGGAAGCAGTGGCGGTCTTAATCATATTCTCTTTCATGCCTATCATATAGGCATCAACGAAAATGAGTGCAGCAAGACCGATACTAATCGCAGATGCAGCAATAATAGTTCGTCTCTTATTGCGAAGTATATTTTTCCATGCAAGTTTGATTAAGATTAGGATCATAATATATCAACTTTATCGTGTTCGCATAGCCTTTGCAGGTAGAATGCGTGCTGCTTTTATTGCAGGATATAAACTTACTAACAATGCGGATAACATCACAGTGAAAGTAGGTATTATGAGTGTTCGGATATTTACCTCAGCATGTAATTTATCAAATTTCATGCCGCCATAGGTGAATCCATCAATAAACTTAATGCCATATACGGATAGTAGATAGTTTATGGTGGTTCCTATTGCCGCACCAATGACTATACTTGCTAATGCGATAATGACCACTTCACATAATACCAACCAAAATATCTGTATCGGTTTTGTCCCTACTGCCCTCAACAATCCATATTGGCGCGTTCGTTCCAGGACCGACATCAATACTGTGTTAAGTACACCCATAGCAACGATCAGAATAATAACAAAACGTCCGATTGAATCTCCCTGTTTGTCGGCTTGCATAGCGTTATAAAAAGATTTTGCAACTTCCTGCCAAGGTAACACTTCCAGCGTTAAACCTCTGAGTGTGTCTTTAATGCTGCTCGTAACTCTTCCGACATGATTTATATCTGAGACAATTACAACAAACTCGTGGATACGACCCTCAAGTACAAATAACTCTTGTGCAGCTGCAAGATTTAAGTAACATGTCGTCCGATCTGTGATGTCGTCACCACTGTCAGTTATTCCAACAATTTTGTATAGATCATTTGCAATTGAACCATCTGCGGCTTGTGAAAATATCACGAGATCACTGTCAATTTCTGCCTTAAGTATCTTTTTAAGTCCTTTGCCTATGACTGCTTCATTTAGTGCAATATCCTGAAATGGTCTACCTTCAATTACTTTCTGAGAGAATTTAGTTGCATTTTGCTCTCTTTTTAAATCTATCCCGACCACCCGGACAGCAGTGCTCTTTTCTCCGACAGAACCGAGTCCAGCGGCATATAATCGTGGAGTCCATGCTTCCACGCCTTCGTTGTTCTGAATTGTTTTCCCGATTGACTCATAGTCGGTTATGTTTTTGTAAAGTGAAGGTCTATCCAGATATCCTTCCTGATGCACCTGTATATGTCCGATTCTGTTGCGTGTGAACATTTCAATGATGTTAGAATAGATGCCATCTGACCATCCGATGAATACGGATGAGAGCATAAATCCGACTATCATTGCCAGTGCGGTAAGGATTGTGCGTCGTTTTTGACGGAAGATGTTTCGAAATGCAATTTTGAGTATCATAAAGTAATTTATAGTAAAACATATAATTAATGGGGCACTTTTGTAGCGTCAACTTTTAGTTTGCGCTCTTGTGACACAAACTAAAAGTTTGTGCTACAATTTCTGTTGTCCGTTCTGTTCAAAATAGATTTATTAAAGTGCCCCAATAATTTCAAAGTTCACCATAGTTCTTGTTAAGTTGTCCAATCATAATAGACGAAACAGATAATATCTATTTTGAGATTAACATTATCACACGGTGTGATTTTTCTGTATCTGGATGATATATGAGAATATCCTTTTTATTATCTGTATTTATGTTTATTAACCGCATGTTTTGCTCATCGTTAGGCATACTGACAGCAACTTTTTGGGGTTGCTGTTCATATAACTCTGGTTCTGGTATACCTAGATAGATATGCATCTCATTCCAGTTATTGCCAATTATGATTTCATATCGGTTATCTCCGTTTACATCTCCAAATAGAACTGCTGGAAAGAACACACGTTCTGTTTCAAAGATCTCTAATGTCGGTCTAATTTTTCGTCTGTATGTTGGTTTTCGTGGGTATGTTCCTTCGTGCATTCGGTAACACTCAAGATCTATTGCAATTGATTTGCCTGCCATTGCACGTATCATACCACCGAGAGTAGTTTTAACGTCCTTATACAGAATATCTACATCGCCATCTCCATCTATGTCTTCCCACCATTGAAATGCATAACCCCATGGTAGCAATCCACCTGCTTTCCCTTTTGGTCTGATTGATAATCTTTCCTTAAAACTGAATTTTAATTCAGTGTTCTCCATTTTCCCAAAATAGACATCATACATACTCTTGAGATTACCCAGGCTCCTGCCTTCTAAGGTGAGTATAACCATATCCGAGACACCATCACCGTTTAAATCACGAAACATGTGTAACACGCTGCGTTTTGTTTTCTTTCTGAATCCTGAAATCAGGGCAAATGTGTTTTCTCCTTCATATCCGAATGCTAATGAATATGCACCATCATTGTCAAATGGTATATCAACTGTGAATGTGGTAGGAACAGCAGAAAACGTGCCTTGAGGATTTTGATGATATACATCGAAATGATCCTCGTTCCAGAGGACAATATCATTTCGTTTGTCTCCATCGTAATCTACCAGATGAAAACGGCTCATATACCAAAGAACAGTGAAGGAATTGATCCCAACATCCCGATAGATTTGTTTTTCATCCAATGCTGTTGCATCAAGAAAAGGATCGGGTGGACCGAGTTTTGTTGGATGCGTGAACATTCCATTGTCTAATTGTGTGGAGATCCAAAACCCATCAATATCTGGAAGAACAAAATCATCACGACCATCACCATTTAGGTCTTGACTGATATTAACATACGGTATTTCCTTCACATTGAGAGGATTGAAACGGATTGTAATATCAATGAGTTTATGTTGTATTTCAGTTTCAGGATCAAACCAATTCAATTGACCATGTTCATAAGTTATAAGTCTGTCATATCCATCAATATTCGCGATGTCAACAAATAATACTTCCGGATGTAGTGTTGTCTTTATGCTGAGTTCCCAATTTTCATTATTGAAAGAATAGATGGATAAGTGTCGTGCATTGTCCTCGTCAATATTCAGGACAGCCATATCTGCTGTTTTTCCGTTCAAAAGGAAACCTGTTCGAATGGTCTGGTGTTTCGTAGAACCCGTTAGAATCTCGTATTGCTCAAAGGAATATGGTTTGGGTGGTATGGGTTGAACATTGTTTTCAAGTGTTTTTGAACATCCTAATAGGGAAATACAGAAAACATAAATGGAAAGTAGACCTAATGAAAAAGATCTAAAAATATGCATGTATTCCAGCCCCTACATAAACTCCTGCAACGCCTTTAGAATCGGAACCGTTATATTCTCTTCCAAACCCTTGTCCGATTCCAAGATTCAGTCCGAGTGGAATACCTCCGAGTGAAAAAACGAGTTCTCCACCGAATGAGATACCAGCCGCGAGGGTAGTATTTTCAAAAATATTATTGTCGTCATCAGTTTCTTTATGGAAACGCCATCCACCTTCTAAAGAAAAATAGAGTCGTGCTTGGTTCCACTGACCAATATGTTCATAGATGGCATACGACACACCACAACCTAACATGTGATCAGAATAGTCTTCAATGAGGATGAAACGACCAACGGCTTGTAGGTAAACGGGTGCAAGTCCATTATATTTGAAACTGATTCCACCAAAGGCTGGTGTCGCACCTTGTGAACCTATACCAAAGTTTTTTGTGAGTTCTGTTGATTGCGCATGGACTGATGCATTGTAAATCGTACCCAACAACAGACAGATTAGACATAGATATAAACTATTTCTAAATTTTTGCGATAAGCCACAACTATATTTTCGTATTTTACAATTTATTTTCAACTTTGTTTATTTCCTTTTTTGGAGATTTCTGCGTGAAAAGATCTTATCATCAATTTCAGCGTCATATTCAGCCTTCAAAAACCTTACCACCGTTTTGTGTCCCTCTTTGTTCTGCGGCATCATTTCCATCACAGAAGGTATAGTTTTTCCGCCGAATGATTTTATATTTTTGAAATTTAGCACCCTCATCAATCTATCTTTTTCATCAAAGAAATGTTGCCACACAGGGATATGATCATCTTTCCTAACTGCAGTAACAACTTTTCCCCATACAATAGGAGAGTCTTCTTTGGGAGTTAACTCAACGTAAATTTGGTCAGGGGACGCATTTTCAGGTGTAATCAGTTGATATGTATAGTCGTCGATCAATGAAGATTCTCTCACAAGGTCGTCATTGGTGAAATCGGATCCCATCCACGACCCCATCATCATTGATGGTGAAATCTTGAATATTTTGTTGACTTTCGGCAGATAGTTCCACATCTCTTTACCGATTCTGAGTGTTGTAACATCCTTTTCTTTTTTTGGAGCGGTAATACGTATAAATGTCTTATCTGTTCCTTTTGTCCATACCGTCATGGCGAGTGTTCTTTCCCAATTCGGTGTAACAATCTGCATCTCCATCTCTGTATGACTTGTATCGCTTCGGTAGAGTTGATCTATATGCTTTAGAATCTCTTCAACTTTGGAATCTGATGATTGGGTTGTAGGAACTATCAAAAAAGCCGTAGATACTATCAACAAGAAACTGATGATAGTGCCTTTTACAATTATTTTTGAAAATGATGTTGATTTTCGCATGTTCAGAATTCCTTCCACTAAAGAAAATTAAGGGAACCTTTTAAACATATTTAAGATTGAGAATTGCATTATTAGAATTGCAGCAAAGAGAAGAAAATATACGCCTACGAGTATTGCAATACCGATCAATGCGTAGGTCAACTGTCCGCTTCGCAACTTCACTTTATAGGTATCGTTATAATACATTTTATATTCTTCGGATTTTTCATACAACCTTGTCAATGGTGGAGTTGATTGATAAATGTATGCTACAAGAACACCTATAATATTACCAAAGAATCCGGCACATAACCACACCAATTTGTTCAAGTCCGTGTTTGCATCATGTTCTGCAGCGATGACTGCATCATGTTGTTCTGTGTTCATAAGGTCATTCCTCCTTTGTTAGAGTGAACTGCTGCATTCCTCCTCTATTATAACTTGATTGGTCTAAGGATTCAAGGTAGTTTGGCAAATTGCAGGGATATTCAGTTTTCAGTTTTTCTTGTGTTTTTTCACAAATGCTAAATGTCCCATCAGGTAGGTGCGGTTTCCTAACCATAGCATAGGCGTCAATTTAAGGATTTATTTGCATTGCGATAACGTTCTTTAGTCCCGTAGGGACGGGATGTTTGTAGCTAAACGCCATCATCACAGCTTTTAGTCCCGTAGGGACGATATGTTTGTTACAACCGAAACGTATAAACATATCGTCCCTACGGGACTAAGAAATGGGCATTGAACGTTGTGCTATAGACATATCGTCCCTACGGGACTGAGGACACTAATAAAACGCATTGATCTTCTTAAATTACGCCTGTCATTGTAGCGCCAAATCAACGGTATGAATGCGCTTATGGCATTCCCCGGGTCTCCGTGCCCCGCACGTTGTTTGAATGTAGCAGGTTTAGGCGGGGCACGGAGACCCCGTGCTACAATAGGGATGGTAGTTTTAGACTATCTCAAATGCGTGCAACAAGAAAAACCGCTAAATTGACGCCTATAGTGCGGTTTCCTAACCATAGGTATCAATTTAAGAAGATGATCTTAAGAGAAAGAAATACGGACAAACGACCTGAATGTAGATGTTTAGCAATCGTGGTTGGAAACCACTCCAACAATGGGAGAGACGGCACGCCCGTAATCGTGGTTGGAAACCAATCCAAAAATGGGAGAGACGGCACGCCCGTAATCGTGGTTGGAAACCACTCCAAAAATGGGAGAGACGGCACGCCCGTAATCGTGGTTGGAAACCACTCCAAAAATGGGAGAGACGGCACGCCCGTAATCGTGGTTGGAAACCACTCCAAAAATGGGAGAGACGGCACGCCCGTAATCGTGGTTGGAAACCACTCCAAAAATGGGAGAGACGGCACGCGGAGCGTGCCTACTACCATGAATGTAAGAGGCGCAATGAATTGCGCGACTACAAACGCGTTATTCTAAATGTAATGTGTATTGTTAGTTTCAAATTTCACTATAGTTTGTACAAGTCGTCAGATGGAATCTTACCATATCTAACGAATTAACATTCTATTTATTCTGTGATTCTGATTTTGGCTGTATAGTAGAAAGCAATCCATCATTTTCAAGAATTGCTTGTCGTGTCATAATCCATAAGGTAGACTGCGGAGCTGTTGTCTGCCATGTCCCGTTAAGATTCATCACAACATAATCCTTTTCATCATCTGTAAGCGTTGCATCAGGAAAAAGTTCATTTGTTTCCCAATGTTGAAAGGTAACAGGTTCACCACCATCCCACTTCCATTCACCCTCTTTTTCCAAATCATTGAGTCCAATCCAGAAGAATCCGCTGCCATAGATTTCTTGAATCCATTTGTGTTCAGCTTCATCGTTAATTGAGATGAGATGCGAGCCGTTTTGTGTTGCTTTGTGGTGAGCATCATGCCAGTCATCACATACAATCAACTTGTAGGAATGTCCATTTATTGGGTTAACAACCCACACATCGGGTATTTGTTCTTCGTCAGCATCAACTTGGTCCTCAGAAGTTGTATCAGGAAAGAGCAGTTTTCCATTCAACTTCAGGACAAGGTCATCCTGTTGTAATTTGTCTTTGATTGTGATAGGTCCTACTTCTGCATTGAGGAGGATGTATTTTACATGAATGTAATAATCACCCGATTTTTCAACATAAATGGAAAAATTTCCGTAATTATCAGTCTGAATATTTGCACTTGATGTATATCCATCCGCATCCCCTAACCGGCGTATTTTACCTTGCGGTGCCTTTATTCTTAACTTGGTATTTCGGTTTTTTAATGGTGTTCCATCTGCATAGACAATTTTTCCACTTATACTTATTCTCTGTTTTACGGTAATTTCTACATTGTCAATTTCAGTTCCAGGTTTTATTCCAAAAATAATATGGCTTAAAATAGATTGTTGGTCTAATGTTTTCTCAAAAATCAGATTCCCGATTTTGACCGAGAGAATCTCAAATTTTGTCCGTAAGTGATCTAAAATACGTATATTGGAGGATATCTTTGATAACGTCATATCATCTGGTAAAACGAATAATTTAAGCGGACCATACTCAATCCCATTGAATGAAAATGTCCCTGTAGAAGTTAACTGAGATGTGAGTCTATTTCGAGGAGGTAGTTTGAAGTCAGTGTCAACTAACGGTGTTGAATCTGTAATGTTTTTACGGGTTTTATCATCAGTAGTATCACTGGTTGTCCCAATACGATACCTTTCAGATAAGAAGTAACCTTCAAGGAGTTGCATTGGCTGTAGACCTATCTGTATATCCGAGACTGTGTTTCCAAATGTATCTACAACGTTGCCAGTGAATGTTGATTTCTCCTCTGATGTCAACGTTGTTCTAAGAATTGACTTTTCTCTGTCCATCTCGAAAGCCCACAATCTCTGCGTTATACTTATATCTTCTTTATCAAAATTACTGTCAGTATTGCCACCAAGCATCAAAACGAGATTATCCTCTACTGGTTTTCCTGTAATGAATATTTGATCTGTTGTTGCAATTTTTTTCTGATATTGCACCGAAAAGGTAAAGTAACCTGGACCTTCAACATATTTTTCAAAATAACCATCGGCATCAAGTTGAATCAACATTCCGTGTGTTATCGTTAAAGTGCCCTTTATTGTCTGTCCACTTAGGTTGAAACGTACATCAACATTACTTAGTGGTTTACCATCGGGATTCAGCACACGTCCTCTTATCAAAGTTCGTTTACGCACATGTATTTGAACATCTTGAATATCTACTCCATCCACAATTGAAAATACAAAACCATCAGAATAGTTCGAGTGTTTATCTGGATAGTAGATAGCTCCTTCTATAATTATCATGCTTATAACATAAGGTGCATTTTTTTTCGGATGTAAGTTCATTTTGACTGGGAAATTAGTTCCTGATACAGAGAAAAACCCATCATCATCGGTCATTGATAATTCTGTTTTTTCATTATTGAATTCACTTAGTGCAACTGTTATATCTGGCACAGGATTGCCATTGTGATCAATGACGCGACCTGAAAGTGTCTCTGCCATTGTTAGTGGTGAACATAATATTAACCCCAGAAGTATGAAGAAAACTGAAATGGAATGAAAGATTTTAAGTCTCATAAGATAGGTATCCTCTTAATGATAGTTGCTGTTGATATTTATTGTAAACTTAGAATGCAATTTATGTGCCAATATTTATGCACAGAATTGGTAGGTTTATCCATCTTACAAGAAAGCGGCTGCACAGAATCGTGCACCTACTTATTTAACGATTTGTGTCAGTTAACTAATTGTTTGTCATAAATTCACATATATTGGGATGATAAATAAACATATCGACCTTAATGAACTGTAGTTTGGACAGTTTTTTATAGACTTGAATAATAGTCTGGACAAGGAGAATCACAGTCATCATTCCTATTTTTTCAATGATACACCTCATGCAGCATGCCACACGCGCATGCTGCCCCGCTGGGGCTATAGATCGTTTGTTCATGATGTGCTATACACATTTCGCCCCGCTGGGGCTGCTCATTTTGATATTCTAACACTTTTTCGTCAAGTTATTATCCTATTGAAAACTCATAAAATATTGAAAATACTAGAAATATCAGTAGGCAACTGAGAGAAAGTGTCCAAACTATAGTTAATGAAGAAAAAAATAAATTGGGTAATTTGAGATTAAAGTCCTGCGCGCTTGAAAAGCGCGACTAAGAAGGTGGATGTTTAGAAATCGTGGTTGGTAACCAATCAAACTATGGGAGAGACGGCACGCCTGTAATCGTGGTTAGAAACCAATCAAACTATGGGAGAGACGGCGCGCTTGTAATCGTGGTTGGAAACCAATCAAACTATGGGAGAGACGGCACGCCTGTAATCGTGGTTAGAAACCACTCCAACTATGGGAGACGGCGCGCGCCTGTAATCGTGAAACCAATCCAACAATGGGAGAGACGGCGCGCCCGTAATCGTGGTTGGAAACCAATCAAACTATGGGAGAGACGGCGCGCCTGTAATCGTGGTTGGAAACCAATCAAACTATGTCAGAGAGGGCACGCCCGTAATCGTGGTTGGAAACCAATCAAACTATGTGAGAGACGGCGCGCCCGTAATCGTGGTTGGAAACCAATCCAACAATGTGAGAGACGGCGCGCCTGTAATCGTGGTTGGAAACCAATCCAACAATGTAAGAGACGGCGCGCTTGTAATCGTGGTTGGAAAACAATCAAACTATGGGATACTTTCTAATTGTAATGTCAATTCCTCATACCTTTCTCCAGGTTTAAGGAGAATAGGTTCAGACTCCGCTATCATATTTCTATATCTCACGCCAAATATATAATACCAGGGATCGTGGTCCTCTCTCGGATAATAGATAAAATAACCGTTTGCATCAGTTTTTGGTTTACCACCTGAACGTCCAAACCCCTTTCCATCTTCAGTATATCTTGTTTCACTAATATGGATTCTTGTATTGGCAACCGGTATGCCATCGGAAAGAAGTTGACCACGGACTCGCAATCTTGGTTTTACCGTAACGACTACATTTTGGCTTTGTGTTCCTGGATGAATTCCAAATACTATTGGATTAGCGTTGTTGCGCGGATAGAAAGTTATCCCTTGTTTACGTATAGATAGCACTTCATAATCTGGTTCAAAATCTTCTTGTTCCATATCAAAGAAGCCCATTGTACGCAGCTTGTCCTTATCCTTTTTGTCTAAATCATCGCTATTCTTTTCCGCAAGACCATCTGGTAGAACTTTGTTTATTTCTTCAGTCAAAAATCCCAAGTATATACTCCCAGGAGAAATCCCCTTAATAGTAAAAGTGCCTTCATTATTTGTTCGTGAATGTTGCGATTCAAAATAATAATGTCGAAAAAAAGTTGTATTGACACGTTCTATTTCAGTCGGTTTTACGGAACGAATGTATATAGGTAGATCCGCTACTGGTTTACCTTGTATATCAACCACCTTTCCTGATAGTGTAGAAGTTTGTTGTGGAACAATACTATGAGATGGTCTATCATTTTTGTTATTGATATTCGTTTGAGAAGGTGTATTTGTATTACTATCGTCCTGTAGTTGGGAGATTGTTACTTGCTCCTCACCCAAAACGAGAACAACATTATATGTCCCATGTGTAGATTTCATTTCAAACGGTGCTGCACTTGCTGTTTGCTTCTCATAAGTTGTAGTCATCCTGCAAGTATATGTTACATCTTTATTCCAGAAATTATCAATGTAGTGCACGAAGTATCCGTTTTTATCTGTATCTACTGTCATTTCCGAGGTGGATTCTCCATTCTTACTTTTAATTTCAATATCACATCTAATTGTGTCGTTTGCCAGTGGAGTACCGTCGCTATTTAGGACTTTTACTCGGATTTGCGGTTGCTTGAGTATGACTTTAATATCTTCATGGTGTGCATCTGGAGATATTGCAAACACAACACCTTTTTGACCTGACATCTCAGTAGGATAGAAATACAAACCTGCCATTTGAATCTTTGACATGCGATATCCAGATCTGAGATGAGGAAATAACGTCAAATTGAGTGGTCCATCCAATGGATTTGTAACCGTGAAATGCCCTTCTATATTCGTTTCTGCCTGATATATAGTCTCATCTATTGGATCCCCGTTTTCATCACTTGGAATTATTGGAAACCACCCTCCATTTACATTTCTAACTGGCGTTAGTGCGATTTTTTGACCTGATATAGGATTGCCTGCTTCATCAATAACACGACCAGAGTTAGAGGATGGTATATTTGCATCCACGTTCTGATTCGCACCGTCGCTCTTATTCTGTGCATCAACATTGCCAATCTGATTTCTGACATTTGGGTCTGATGGGAGATTCATCATTAGTGATGCGTCAACGATTTCTACCGACATTTTTGAAGTCGCATCAAGATTATATGGTTTTTGAAAACGTGCCATGTATTGTGAACCGAGTCCAAGCATGAGTAATACTACAACGAGTGTTGACGTTGCAGATACAATTGGAATGAATGGCTTGCTCGTCGATGGATCAATCTGAGTTCCTGTCTGTTTTATTTTGCTGATGATATTATCTGTTAAGGCTGTTGATGGTTGGAAACTTCCTAAAGTTTCTTGTAGCATTTTTTCCTCCTTCTGTAATCGTTTTCGGGCGCGATGGAGACGGCTTTTCACCGTATTCACAGATACACCTAAAAACTCACTTATCTCTTTTACTGAACTCTCTGCGAGGTAATGAAGTGTTATCACAATTCGTTCACTCTCTGGCAATTTTTGGAGGAGACGTTTGACGAGATCCATCCTATTTTCAGATGCAATATTCTCACGTTGTTTCGCTGCATAATCTGAATATGCATGCAGCTCAAGTTCTTCTGTAGGCATAGTTTCCAGCGATTGCATCTCTTGTGCTTTCTTAGAGAACCAAGTTTTGCACAGTCGATTTGCGATGACATATAACCATCCAGCAAATAGTTGAGGATTCTTCAATGAACCAAGGTTTCTGTATGCTCTCAAGAAGGTGTCTTGTGTAATCTCTTCAGCGACATGGAAATCTTCAGTTTTCCGCCATGCAAGTGCATGCACCCGATTTTGATATCTGTGCACTAACTCTGTAAAAGCGTTCTGATCGCCATTCAATGTATTTTGTATCAGTTGAATGTCTGTTAATTCCATGTTACTTCTCCACAATATGTTTCATATAGAAAGACTCGTATTTTTGTGGAAAAGGTTGCATAAAATATGATGAATTTTAGAATTAATTTTACACTTCTGTATAAAGGCACTCCGATCCCGACATTGGCATGCTAGGAATCGGAGTGCCCTCCTACAGAAGAACGGTTAGTTTTTGCCGTTACCGAACCGAACCCCCAGCCCTATTACAGCTGAATATCCGTTGTGATGTGTGTTATCATACATCACACGGTGGTACTGTAGTCCGAAACGCAGATAATAATCGTCTTCAATACGCCATTGGTAGCCGCCACCTACTCCGATCCGTTGCCTAGAATCATCGGAGTTCTCATTACCAAATCTATTTTGCCAAGACATCCTCGCAAATAAGTATGGCGTAGACACCGTATGACTTAAAGGAAAGTATGTCAGTTGACAACCTAAATTTATGAGACTTTGGCTATTGCTGTTTCTTTCACCAAAACTTGTGTAGTTATTTGTCACGTGTGTAAAATTGATTTCCGGACTAACAGCAAAATACTTATGTGGGAAAAACGAAATGTAGGCTCCTGCTGGGATACCGCCAACTGCTCCTGATGGTGCTTGTGAAATAGTTGCTCTGGAATCTGAGTCTCGGTCAGGAGGAGTGATGTAGGATGTTCCCATTTGTGTGCCGATCTCATATTCGAATGCCATAACAGATTGGACATAGAGAACAGATAGAACAACTAATGTCATGACAATAATAGTTAGTGTTCGTGTGTGCATTTTCTGATATGTTGTTTGCGTGTACATATTACTCCCTATTTTAACCTAAGTTGCTACCTACTGAATATTAATCATCAAATTACTTTATCAAACGAAGAAACAAGGAATGCTACATAACTTGGTGCCACTTCTTATGAATAGGGTTACAAACCCCTCCAACAATTTTGATAGGTGGCAACTTAGGTTATTTTAATGGATTGTAGTGTGATATCTGAGATTCTGTTATTTGTTATTGGGTCACGCTATACTGATATATGAAGTGCCAACGGTAATTCAGACCAAAAAATCAGCAAAGTTAAGACAAGTTTTTTCGTTGAAATTCCATAGGTGTCAGATAGCCTAACGCCGAGTGTGGGCGTTTCTGGTTATACACCATAGGCGTCAATTTAAGGATTTATTTGCATGGCGATAGCGTTCTTTAGTCCCGTAGGGACGGGATGTTTATAGCTAAACGCCGGCATCACATTTCTTAGTCCCGTAGGGACGATATGTTTGTAACAACCGAAACGTATAAACATATCGTCCCTACGGGACTAAGAAATGGGTGTTGAACGTTGTGCTATAGACATATCGTCCCTACGGGACTGAGGACACTAATAAAATGGATTGATCTTCTTAAATTACGCCAGCCATTGTAGGGTGGGGTCTCTGTGCCCCGCCATTCCTTGTCCTGTAAGGCAACGGGCGGGCACAGAGACCCGCTCCTACAATAGGGATGGTAGTTTTGGACTATCTCAAATGCGTCCAACAAGAAAAAAACCGCTAAATTGACGCCTATGGGGCGTTTCTGGTTATACACCTGTGTGATAAAATGCCCAATTCGGGCTTTCGCTTCGTGGATGTCCTCGTAGTCATTGAGGTGAACTTCTTCTTCTTTGAGAGTGCGGATTAGTCTTTCAGCATATCCGTTCTCCCAAGGATGCCCTCTACGGGCAACCGAAATCTCAATCCTATGATGCTTCAACATTGAGACGTAAGCATTTGAAAGATATTGAACGCCTTGATCAGAATGATGGATCTCTGGAACACTTTGACGCAATGCTGTCTCTAACGGTTTCAAAGTCAGAGATTGCGTCAAGTGCTGACTGATATGCCAAGCTCTGATCATGCGCGTGAAGACATCCATAAGCAGACAAACATAGATGAAGTGTCCCTTGAGACAGACGTAAGTAATATCGCCTACCCAGACCTGATCACATCGGGAGACCTGAAGGTTTTCAAGGCGATTACCCCAGAGACGTACACCTTCAATGGAGTTCGTAGTTTGACAGACACGCTTGACTGCGACTGAGAGGTTCGCAGCTTTCATCAAGCGAGCGACACGCCTATAACCGATAGAGTATCCTTTAGACACCAGTAACGCTGTGATACGCCTATAACCGTATGTCGGATATCGTAGAGATAGTGCCTCTATTTCCTCTCGGAGACCCGCTTCAGAAGGGTCGCTTTTCGGGTGATAATAAAGATTGCTTCGGTTGAAACCGAGTGTCTCACATATCTGCCGAACCGAATAGTCTGTCTGTAGTTCTTGAACCATTTCTCGCTGCTCCATTGGAGTTAGCTCAACCAAGTCGAGGCTTTTTTTTGGATATCAAGTGCCACGGTCAACCGCCCAACGAGTCGTTCAAGGTGTGCGATCCGTTCTATATTGGCATCAGACTGCTTATCAGCGGGTTCAAAGAGGTTCGCTGCATTTTCAAGAAGTTGTCGCTTCCACTTTGAGAGTTGTTCATCGCTGAGGTTGTGTCTCCGACACAGTTCCGCTTGTGAACTTTCACCCGTAAGTGCCTCAAGAACAACTTCGGCTTTGAACTCGGGAGTGAAGTTTCTTCGTTTTCGTTTCGCCATCGGATACTCCTTTCCAGTAGATAGATATTATACCATAATCTTGTCTTAGAGAGTGGCCCGAATTTCCGATGGCAGTACAATATTATGTGAAACGGATTACCACACGGTCGGTTTACGATGCTGAAGAATTGTCTGAACTAATGATTATACAACATCACTGACAAGCGTGCTTACAAAACGCGCATCTTCTTTAGTTGTTTGCACCAGGGTTTTTGTTTCTGAATCTTGGATTTGCGCGGATTACGCGGAGGATGCAGAGAATGTAAGAGGCGCAATGAGTTGCGCGACTACGTACACCTGTTTTGATAATGATAGGTTATTATTTAGAAATGGTATGATACACCTTTCGCCCCGCTGGGGCTTGGTCGTTCTAGGTATCTGATGCTATACACCTTTCGCACCGCTGGTGCTGAAGAAATCGCGGTTGGAGATCGCTCCTAAGATCTTGCGCGCTTGAAAATCGCGCCTACGAAGGTGGTTGTGGTTGCTAAATTGACGCATACGGTTCGATTAGGAAACCGAACCTACCGGCACTGGATGGACGGTAAATTGTGACACCTTGCGCGCTTACAAAGCGCGCCTACGAATGTGGCTATTTAGAAATCGTGGTTGGAAACCGCTCCAACAATGGGAGAGACCGCTCCAATGAAGAAATCGTGGTTGAAAACCACTCCAACAATGGGAGAGACCGCTCCAATGAAGAAATCGTGGTTGGAGATCGCTCCTACAATGTGAGAGACCGCTCCAATGGAAGAAATCGTGGTTGAAAACCACTCCAACAATGTAAGAGACGGCACGCGGAGCGTGCCTACTACTATGAATGTAAGACGTGTAATGAATTGTGTGTGGTGAATGTGCGTATGACATTCACATTGAACCAGCTATTTCTTTTATGGTATGTTCTTAATTAGAAATGGTCTTAGTTCTCTGAAATCTCATCCCAATTATGTTCAGGTGAATATCCCAAATCTTTTTCTGCTTGCTTCCAATCATATCGCGAGTCTTCTCTACCGGCAACAGCGTTGTATGCACCATAATTGATTGTTTCGTTTTCAATAGCACGTTCCACACACTGTGCAACATCCCTCGGATCCACATAAACAAACCATGGATCGGTAACGACAGCAGGAGCAGAGGGACCTGGATTAAGTCCATCACCATCTATTACACCTGGACGGATATGTATAACTTTCAATCCGTGTGCCTGATGGTAGGCTAAACATATCTCCTCTCCAAGATGTTTTGAGAGTGAATAATATATGTCACCCCCGCCAAACTGAAACGCATCTCCAACTTTGTAAGGCATTTCAACACCCGCTGCAGGTGGACATGCTGAGATACTTGAGATATTCACAAGTTTTTTCAGACCCTGACGAACACAAGCCTCAGCGACATTCCAAGTACCTTTGACCATCACATCTGCATATAATGAGAGCGGCTTTCCATGCCTTTCCCGGACCAATGCAACCAGATGGATTGCCGCATCGTGTTCCGCACAAGCAGCTTCCATTTCTGACAAATCTGTTACATCTGCTTTGATGAATGTTGTACCATCAGACTCTTGATCCGGTTCAACGATATCAGTTAATGTTAGTTCGTAATTTGGGTGCAACCGCTCAATGATAAATTGTGCAAGGTATCCAGCTGCACCAGTGATCAGTATTTTTTTTATAGCCATCTATTCAAATGTTATCCATTTACAAAAGGTGGATCGGTATAAAGGGTATCATTATAACCGACATAGAATACATCGCCTGTCCTAATAGTCGGAGCACGTAAACTACCACTACGTCCAAGTACTGCTTTGAGCATGGATTCACGATCATCTTCGTTAGGTTGGAATGTTACCACACTTTTTCCTTTTGCCACAACGATACTTTCAGCAGATTTCAACAAATTCCATACTGCATCTGCCTCTAACTTCTCTTTGCGAGCATCTGTCCGATCTTTTGCTTCTAAGTCATTTGTGTCAAGAAACTCTTGAACTTTCTTACACGAGTTTCAGCTGTTCCTAAAATAAATCCAATCAATCATTCTAATTCCTCCACTCTGATAAATTGTCCAGTATTTCGGCTATTAATCGCCGCGTCAATCAATGCCAGTGTTTCAAGTGAATCAGTATAATCTGAACGGATTAACGTCCTATCACCCGTTTCAATTGCACGGAGCCATGCACCTGTCTTGTCTAAACCTAAACTGTTAGTCGGAGCTGCAGGTTCATCTATTGTTTCACCATTTAGATAACCACGTATTGCATTGTCGGACATTTTACCTTGTAAGTGTATATGAGGTCCGATCGCCTCAACATCAAAACAGAAACCTTCGGTACCGCAATGATTCATATGTGTCCCAAAAACACCGTTATCCAATTCGTAAGTCATTTGTATGGCATTTTCAGCGTCAAATTCTGTTCTTTCCAACGCCATATTTTTTGATGCCAAAGCGTGTGCTTGTATGGGTTTTGGGTTTCCCAACACATAACGCGCACAATCTAACACATGCACTGCTTGTTCCGCTAAAGGTCCACCACTGATATCGGACTGCAGAAACCAATACGGCATTTGAAAGTTGAGATAGTAACTTATTGTGCAGACTGTTCTGACAAGATGGACAGTTTCATCTGCAATCAATTCCTTCATCCGCTCATAAAGAGGATGATAACGGAGTTGAAATCCAACGGCTGCCATCACACCTGATACTTCAATGTATTCAAGACATTTTCGTCCATCAGAAATATTTAGTGCAGGTGGTTTTTCAACCAGAATAGGGATGCCGCGTTCACATGCTTTCTGGATAGGTTCTAAACGAACAGGGGGTGGTGTTGTAATCACCACCCCGTCCAATTCTACGTCAAAAAAAGCGTGTAACACATCGGTAAAATGTTCAGCATCAGCATGTGTTGCCAACGCTTTTGCGGCATCAGATAGGACATCGTGAACAGCAACGACACGAGCACCGTAATTCGTTACTGCATCACAGTGGTGTCTACCCATTCTGCCAGCACCGATAATGCCAATTGATAAATGATTCACTCTGTTATTTTACTCACAGAAGTATGTTGTGATATTACTTGCGTTTTAAGTTACCCCAGGTAACGGCAATTTTACCTTTAGGTTCAACTGGTGTGGCTTCTCCTCCTGGAGTTACGACAAAAATATTATCGTACTGAGCGTGTTCAGCACCACTCATACGGAAACCAATTTTTCCCATTGAGAAAGCTTTCTGTGAATCTGTCCATTCACTCACGAAAGATAACTCGGCACCAATTCCACCAACAGGTCCGATATAAGCCTTAAAATTGGATCCTGACCGCACCTCAAATTTTGCACGATACCAGACACCTTGTTCACGGTCAATACCATCTTCAAATGCACCTGGTTCAGCCGCCCATCCACCGTTTACTCTTCTGTGCCAGCGGATGTGTTGTGGAGTATGTCCAGATGCTGCTGTAGAAACTTGGTGCATATAGATATTGCTCTCATCTTGTCCATGGAAAATAAATCCTGTCAAACCATTTTGTACTGCTTTAAAATCAGCATAGTAGTCATATTCTTCTGGAAACTCGTCAACACTGAGTCCAACATCACCACCGGGAACAAATAGAACATTGTTTCCCAATGCATCATGACCATCTGCATTGTCTTCAAGCACCCAAGTGTTTTTGGAAACCCATTTTGTATCGTCAATGTTTTCACTCTCAAAATCATCATGAAACAGTATTTCTGCTGAAACAGTAGCAGCACATAGTATTAGTATTAAACAGACAAAGTAACGCATATAAATCATCTCCTTGTGTTTTAAGAAACCTGATTTTCAATTATAATAAAAATCTAAAATTTAAAGTGATTTTAATCAACCATATTTAAATTATACCATATTTCTGTATTTCTGGTTACATTAATGGTATACAAATAGGTTAAAAAATAGAACAAACCATGAATAAATATTACTTTTATTGTATTGGCTTATTTCTTCTTTATACTTCCCCATGTCACAGCGAGTTTTGCTTTGGGTTCGACAGGGAAGATGTCAAAACCTGCGGTAGCGACCACAATATTGTCATATTGAGCCTGCTCTGCGCCACTCTTACGAAAGCCAATTTTTCCTTTCTCAAAAGATTTAGCACTATCAGTCCATTCGCTAACAAGTGCAAGATCTTCATCTTCTGAACCGACATCACCTATAAATGCCTTAAAATTATAGTTCTTACGCACCTCAAACTTGATACGATACCATACATTTTGTTTACGGACAACACCATCTTCAAATGCACCCGGTTCTGCGGCCCATGCGGCGTTAATTCTTCTGTGCCATCTGATGTGTTGTGGTGTATGTGCAGAACCATCAGTTGAAACTTGATGCATGTATATGTTATTACCGTCTTGCCCGTGGAACACAAATCCAGTCAAACCGTTCGTTGTGGCTTTAAAATCCGCGTAATAATCATATTCTTCTGGAAAATCATCCACACTAAGGCCAACACCACCACCTTGGATATCAATGACTTTATCACCCAGTACATCATGATCATCATCATTATCCACTATTTTCCAACTGGCTTGTGGTGCCCATTTCTTGTCATCAATCTTTCCACTTTCAAAGTCATCTTGAAACAGTATTTCAGCCGACACTGTGCTTACACATAATATCAGCAACAAACAAATTGCATAACGCATAATTATTCTCCTATTTTATTTATTTTATTAGTATTTATCAGTTTTAACTAGTCCCCAGACTGTTGTTAGTTTTTCGGTTGGCTCAACAGCAGTCGGATCACTACCACCATAGATTTCTATTTCATCAATACGCGCACCACCATTTGTACGAATGTGGATACGTAACCACCGTGCCTCTACATCATCAAAAGTGATCTCTGTGGTTTTGCTAACTGGTCCGCCATGATGTGAATAGACCTTATTCCAAGTATTTGCTTCAGAGTTGGCATCGGCTACCTTTGTTGCGACGAGGATATCAAAATCGGCAGCTGTTCGGTCAATAAAACCTTGCGAATGGTCGCTTCCAAAAATTATGCGATTTACATTCGCGACTTCTCCAATATCAATCTGTGCCCAACCGGGTATAGCACCAATAATCCAACTTCTGCAATTGTTATAGAAACCGTCATTAAGATATTCAGTACAGTGCCGTTGTGGACACCACCCGTCCAATAAAGAAGATGCTTCAGGTTTCGCATCTTTCAGTAATGCTAAATTTGGTTCCTTATCTCGAACGGTTGGGACAAATTCTGGTCCCGGTTTTCCACCTGCTTCACATGCCTTCGTTGCTGCATCAATATCTTGCTCTTTGAATTCGTAACGTCCAAATTTCTCTGGTCCCTTCTCTTCATTATGTTCAGCGAAAACCGAAGGAGTATTTATTATTAATGTCACGAGTAAACAGAAAAGTAATATTCTCATTTTTCATTCCTCCAGAGGTTTTGTATATATTTGTTAATAGTTAAATTTATTGATAGTATCTCATATTAAGGGTCAACTTCAAGGTATACCTTGATTACTCGTATTTGGGTTGTCTTCCAGTAGGATTTCTTTGTAGACGAATTTTTGAGTTTTTCAATGGGAGTTCAATTCGTGCCCCATTGTGTCGATGTGATTCAATTATACCAAATATTAGTTCTGTGCTTGCATAAGCGCATCTGACTCCACCGCGTGTTGGTTCCCCTGTGTCTAATGCGTGTACAAGGTCTTTGATAAGGTTTGCTGTACTACTGGTGTGTTGATATGATGGAAATGTATCAGGAACTTTACAAGATCTCCATCCAGGTACGTCTTGCTGTTTTCTGAGATGCCACTGCCAACCGTTGTTCCAACATGTAACGGTGCCTCCATCACATATTGCCTCCCATTCACTACTACGCGGGGTCAACAATGCATGTGCTGTAACTCCATTTTCAAACTGAATTGTTCCACCACCAATAGGATCGGTGGTCAAAAATTCACCATCAAATACCGAATCACCCTGTGGTAGGTGACCAGACACCCAAATAGCAGGTTCATCATTATTTAACCGTAAAATCAAGTCTAAGTGATGACTCGCGGTATTAAAGAGACTACCGTTGCCATAGATTATGAGTGTACGTAGTTTTCCAATATCACCACTGTCAATTATTTCCTTCATTTTGTCAAAACCAGAATGCCATCTGCGATTTGTACCAAGATTGAAAGCGACATTGTTTTTCTCAACAGCAGCAACCATTGCAGATGCTTCATCCATAGAAGCTGCCATCGCTTTTTCTGCATAGATTGCTTTCACGCCATGTTCTGTCGCGTATATGACAATTTCTGCACGATGTTCAGGTTGTGTTGTAACACTTACAATATCCGGTTCTTCTTTCTCAATCATTTCACGATAGTCTGTATATTGATTCGCTTTTGGGACATCATAACTTTTTCCAAACTGTTCCATTACATCAGTGCGGAGATCTGCACATGCGATTAGATCAGTCCGTTCTTCTGCAAAATATCCTGCAGCATGAGAATATGGGAGTTTTATCGCCTTGTAATCTGGAACTTCGTTATCAATGAATGCCCCCATCCTACTACAACCGATTACTGCGGCACGGTACGTTTTCATTGACATTCTCCATAAATTGAAAGAGTGAGTTTATTAGTTTATTCTGCGAAATACTGATTTGCAACTACATTTACAAAATTATTTCCCATTACTCTATAACCATCGGCATCAGGGTGTAGGTTATCTGGGAGCAGGTCTACAAAATCTGCACCAAAGACATCTAACCCGCTAACATAATGTATGTTTTCATCACCGTAGGATTGAAGTGCATTCGCAGCAGCTTGTACCTCTTCACGCATTTTCTGTAGATTGAATCCAACAGCGTTTGGATTTTCCTCTCTGTTAGGACAATAGATGGGTGACATCAGGACAATAGGTATATCAGTATGTTTTTCACGAATAATTTGCACAGCACCTATAATCGCTGGACGAAACGCACGAGGTCCTAAACTGGATGCACCTTGTATGTTAATTCCGAGACACATTGAAATGTAATTCGCGGGTAGATCTCGAATCATCCTTGCTACCATTGAATCAAGATGACACTGTCCACCATAACCCAGACAAGTTAGGTTGAAGTTTTTACTACGAGCAGCAATACCAGGCCAAGTCTGTGTTGGTGATGCAGCGGAACGACACTGAGTGATTGAACTACCGTAAGTAATCCACTTTGGACGTTTGTCTATGTATGGGTCTATTGATGCATTGTCATCAATTTCTATATTACGAAGTTGAAACCTACCAAACTGTGGCAACCACAATTCAATTAATTTATCTTTATCTGAAAGATTCTCAAACACGAAACTGTTCTTTCCTCGTAGATCATACGATGCAATGAATTCTCCATTGCAACATAGATCTAACATGCCGGAATCGCGTTGTTCAACAATACTACCTGAGATGTGGGTTGTGTTACTACGAAAACTAATTCGCACACCTGCTGGCATAGCCGAGCGTTCCAATAACGGTTCAGGAAACAAAACATGCTGGTCGTGTGGTGTTCGCCACGGCATGAGTGCATCACCAGTTTTTTCTACAGATACAACTCCTTGCCAATTCAAATTTGGTGAATCAGGCTTCAAATGCATTACAATAGCTCTCCTTACAATTCTTAATATGATTACATCGCGTCAACAACTGCTCGTAATTGACGGACTCCATCTAACATCTGTTGCGGGTTACCCCAATGTTCAATACTTGCTGCTCCTTCAAAACCATCATTGATGAGCGTTTTTAACAGTTGCTCATAACGTAAATCCGTATCTTGGATCGGATCAAGATTCTTCTCACGATTCGGTTTGACATGAACATGCCGCACAAGCCCTTTTATATGTGAATACCCATCAGGCAATGGACGTTCTCCACAGTGTATTCCGTTATTGACATCCCAGCATGAAGCGAGTGCTTGACTATTGCCAAGGGCATCTATAACTGCCCGTGTCTCTTCACATGAACCTGCAAGTGTAGCATCTTCATTTTCAAATGCAAGTATTACGTTTTCACTTTCTGCAATTGGAACAACAGGAGAAAGTTTCTCGGCAATCTGTTCAAGATAATCGTTAATGTCTGGTCGGGATGACTCCTTCAACCTGCGATTTGGATTCCAAAACGCAAAACCACGAATGATTGGTGTATCAAAGGCGTGTGCCAGTTCAACCATTCTGTCAAAATGTTGTAGGTGTTTTTCATACTCCTGTTGATTGTCTATGGGACATTTGCCGAATGGAGAACCGATACTTGCCACGCTAACACTATACTTACTTAGCACATCTTGTGCGCGCTTAACATCATCATTGTCTATCTCAGTAACATGCTTTCCCCATACACCTCCACGGATTTCAACAGTTGTAGCACCCGCTTCATTCCCGAGTTTGATAGCTTCTTCAAAATCATCTCTGGAAACTTCATCTGCGAAAAAACATACATCTATCATTTCAAATTTCTTGTGAGTTCTCAAGGAATACATTTAATCAGATTGAGTAGTTTGAACAATTATCTTATCCAGACAAGTCTTTACCGAGAGAACGTACACTCCTTTATATAATCAATAGAACATCAAAATATCGTGCATCAAATATATGAATACCTAAAAGGTTCATCATGCAATTATTATCAGAACTGTGCCGACAACAACCAAAAGTGTTTCAGACACCTTAGCAACTAACTGACTAACCTCCCTTAGAGATCGTGAAAGCAATTCAAGACCGCCGCAAAAAAACCATAATGATCCAGCTATGATATATAACAGACCTCTGTTGTTTTCAGGATGATCTTGCCAAATAGAATATCCCATCACGATAAGACCTAATCCAATGATTGGTAAGCAAACAACATCTATCCACTTTACCCATTTCGCATTCTTATAGTAGTGATAAATCTTTGTAAACACAATTATAAGCTCCATTATTCAGATTTGAAAGAATTAGAAAGAAGAAAAGGCACTAATTTTAGTAGCGCTTCAAGTGGTGACTCTTTCTCTGAAACCATAGCCTCTAACATGACCGTATTTTCCTTAACATTGATCCACGCAAGCAGAGGAGAAATCTCCTTGTCTATTTCATCTTCGTTTATTGTTATCTCACCTTCACTGACCAATTCTAAAATCTTCAGAAGATTAAGTTTTGCGAATGCAAGTGGCTTTTTTGGAACCTGTTTCATATACGACAATTTATTCTTCTTCTCTAATCCATCAATCATAGAAAACATCTGATCATCAGAAAAGCTTATTAGTGAAAGTCCATCCTTTTCAGCATAATATAAATTTGTGGCAATTATAGAGATATCGGTATCTTTATGATCAATCTTTGATACTGACGTATTGTGTAAGTTTGAAAGACTATTCTTAATCTGTTCCCATTTATCCGTATTTGATGAATTGAAGATAATGCCACCACTCGTCCGAACATGACCAGCATCAATCTGAAAACTACCAAATATTTCAAGATGAAGATTCTCAATGGAATTCGGCTCAAATAGGGAGAGATTATTAACAGTTAATGCAATTTCTCCAGTCAAACCAGCAACAACATCTTCATCAAAGTTGAGATTCAACATCCCTTCCAAAAAGGTGATGAATGCAAATGGATCATCTGTTTCACTATTTTCTAATTCTTCGTTGATAAGTTCCCAGACCGATTTCAATATCCCAGGGGCAAGAGATACAAATAGATCTTCATCTCCAGATATACTCTTTAATGTTGATAGTTCTTTACCTTCTTCTAAGAAACGACTAATATAACTTTCAGACCTATCTGGGTCAATTTTCACTTGTAACTGAAGTATAGGACCTTTTTCTAATAAATTCAGAACAGCACTCACATTGGTAATAACTTCAACTTGTACTCGTGTTTCTTCATCTATATCTTCCAAATAAGGTAGAACATGACCAACTTCAAGATACAAGTTCACTTGACCAGTATCCATTGCTTTAGAGGTTTTAACATAAGATTCGTTGCGTTTAATAGAATCTGATTTCTTACGGTATGTGTCAATCAATTGTTCAAAACTATTCTCCTGAATCCCTACTACGAGAAAATCTCCGACAAATCCATAAGTCAAAAGGAAGTCAGGCATTTGGAGTGTATCGTATTTTACTTTCCTATGTTCGCCCGCATCAAGTGTTAAAATGCCTTCTGAAAAACCCATAAGACCAGTAGCAATTTTTGTAAATCGTTTGAGTTCTGCCAAATTTCCACCTGAATGCACTACTATGCCACCTTGTTGGTTTCCTGTTTCATCCAACCACATTGCACCCCCAATCTGGTAACCAAGTGTTTCAATAACAGTGTAAACATCAGCACTAATGATATTTTGTGCCAACATCAGGCTATTCTGTATGTTTCTCCTTAGCTCTTCACCGATGAGCGGTTCAAGATCTTTTTTCCAAGTTTCTGACATTTTAATTTCGTTATATATTTCATCTAAATCATTTATTTGTAAATATACTACACTATCTTTAGGTATAAAATCTGTTACTTTGGCAGCATGAGATAATATTGGAAAAGACAATAATAGAGCGAAGAAAATAACTTTGAATATATCAAACCAAGAATGTGTTGATATATTGTTTATTTTAGGAATGATTTTGGATTTCATCAAAGCACCTCTAATTAGGGAACACGAATTTCTTCTACCAATTCTTGTACCTCTTCGGGGGGTGGTGGGGTGAAAACCGAGACAACCGTTGCAACAATGAAATTTAATGCCATACCAATTGTACCGATTCCTTCCGGGGATATTCCCCACAACCAGAATTCTGCGCTGTCAAGATCTTTTCTGATAAATTTGAAAAAGATAATATACGCTGCTGTCAAGGTAATACCAACAATCATACCCGCTACAGCACCGTTTTTATTCATCCTTTTAGTGAAAATACCCATAACGATTGCAGGGAAAAATGAACTTGCTGCGAGACCGAAAGCAAATGCAACGACTTCTCCGACAAATCCTGGTGGATTGATACCTAAATATCCAGCTATACACACCGCAACACCTGCAGCAATACGTGCGGCTGCCAATTCCTGTTTTTCTGTGAGATGTGGGGCAATACAACCTTTAAGTAAATCGTGGGCAACTGCAGTTGAAATAACCAAAAGTAATCCCGCTGCTGTTGACAACGCTGCTGCTAAACCGCCCGCAGCAACTAATCCTATGATCCAATTCGGAAGTTTGGCAATTTCTGGATTTGCCAACACCATGATGTCTCTATTTATCTCAAGTTCATTTTGCGTTTCGGATTTTTGCCCACGGTATTGAATCTTACCATCATTGTTAATGTCATCAAATTTAATTAACTCTGTTTTTTCCCAATTTTTGAACCATTCAGGGACATCCTCATATCTAATATCTTGTAATTCACCATTCTGTTCATAGGTTACTGTTTCAAGTAGGTTTGTTCGTGCGAAAATTGCAACTGCAGGGGCAGTTGTATATAGTAGTGCGATGAAAAGCAACGCCCATCCTGCTGATGCCCGTGCCTCTGAGGCTTTGCGCACTGTGTAGAAGCGGATAATTACATGCGGAAGTCCAGCCGTGCCTAACATCAAGGCTGCAGTAAAGCAAATGACATCAATTTTGGATTTACTTCCATCTGTGTAACGGTCAAAACCGAGTGCTGTGTTTAATTCATTCAGTCGATCCAACAGATTGACACCCGAGGCATCTACTGCACCCATGCCCAACTGAGGAATAGGATTATTGGTAATTAGGATAGAGATAAAAATCGCAGGAACCATATACGCAAAAATTAGGACACAATATTGTGCAACCTGTGTATATGTAATTCCCTTCATTCCTCCGAGTACAGCATAGAAAAACACAATTCCTATGCCTATAATGATACCAAGCGTAGCATTGACATTTAGGAAACGCGAAAGTACTATACCCACACCTTGCATCTGCCCAGAAACATAAGTAAATGAGACAAAAACAGCACAAATAACTGCTACTATCCTTGCCGACTGTGAATAATATCTATCTCCAACAAAATCTGGAACTGTATACTTACCGAATTTTCTTAGGTAGGGTGCCAAGAGTAATGCCAGCAGGACATAACCACCTGTCCATCCGAGCAGATAGACTGAACCATCACGTCCCATAAATGAGACTAGTCCTGCCATTGAGATAAAGGAAGCAGCACTCATCCAATCTGCCGCAGTTGCCATCCCGTTTACAATCGGATGAACATTGCTACCTGCGACATAGAAGTCCCCTGTGGAACGTGCTTTTGACCAAATTGCAACCCCGATATACAATGCAAAGGAAATACCCACCATGACGAAAGTCCAAGCTTGCACATTCATACTTATTCAGAGGCCTCCGCATTTTCCTGCTCTTTTCGGTATTTTTTATCTAAACGGTTCATCAACCATGTATAGACAAAAATCAACTCAACAAAAATCCAGATTGAACCTTGTTGTGCAATATAGAAACCGAGACGGAAACCACCGATTTGTATCTTGTCAAGTTGTTCTACAAAGACAATTGAGCATAGAAAGGAGGTGACAAACCAAATACCAAGAAGGATACCGAGGTATTGCAGGTTTTTCCGCCAATAAGAACGTTGATTTTCTGATGCTGCCAAAAGAGTAACCTCCTCGGTTATGATGGGTGGGATTATGTGACTTTCAGATTCCTCCATATTGTTGTATCATATCAGAATTAGTTAATTTTGTCAATAGTTTTCTAGGGCTATTTAGTTTTATAAATTGCAGGTTGTTGAGTTTTACTAAGAGTTAGGTTTGAATTGTAGCGATGCATAGTAGTAGGCACACTCCGTGTGCCGCCACTCAATCTGTGTGTCTACTACCATGTTGTGTTGACAAACTAAATCGTATCTCAAAACCATTAACGTTTGTAATGAAATACTGCAGAAAAACCGAAAACAAAATAACCCTAATAGTTTTCTGGGAACATTATCCTCTCAACTTGCTCAATCAGTATATGCAGTACCTTTATATGTATTTCTTGTATTCGATCAGCAGTTTTACCGGGTACTATAAGACAACTGTCACAATGCTTCGAAAGTTGTCCACCATCCTTTCCAAGTAAACCGAACACGTGCATCTCTTTTGCATGTGCTGCTTTTGCTGCTCGGACAACATTCTCGGAATTTCCGCTTGTAGAAATTGCAATTAGCAGATCTCCCCGTTGACCGAGTGCCAGCAGTGGTCTTGCAAAGATCTCAGCATACCCGTAATCGTTCGCTGTACAGGTGATGTGTCCTGCGTCACTGAGTGCAATTGCGGGAAGTGGATCCCGATCCTCTCGAAATTTTCCAGTGCATTCTTCTGCAAAGTGAACTGCATCACATAAACTTCCACCATTGCCACAAGTGAAGACTTTCCCTTGTTTTTCGAATACGGTGGTTATCAAGGATGCAGTTTCTGCAATGACTTTGATATTGTCTGGATTGCTGATAAATTGATTTAATGTGTCTTGCGCATCCAATAGTGAACTATGAATGCTTTGCAAGATGTCCATTTTTTTACTCCTACTGTTAAGATCCCGATTTATTTTAAAATTAACATCCTGCGCGTAGCAGTATATGTTCCCGCAGTTATGGTGTAGAAATACACGCCACTTGCAGTAGGTTCACCAACACTGTTTTTTCCATCCCAATAGATTGCGCGCCCTTTGTTTTGGTAAATTCCCGCAGTTTTATGTCCGAGATTAAGTTTACGAACCACGGAACCGTTCAGTGCATAGATGGTAAGCGAGACATCTGATGACTTTGCCAACTGATACGGAATCCAAGTTTCTGGATTGAGCGGATTAGGATAGTTCGGTAGCAGTGCAGTTTCCTTCGGTGTCAAGGATGTCAAGAGATTTTGCAAAAATTGAACGCCTCTTTGAATGGTAGAGTCGGTAAGGTCTAAATACTGTGCTTGATTTAACCATTGTTCAACGTCAGATCTTGAAGGTAGTCTTGCAGAATAGTGATTAAGTGCTGCGGGAGATCCTGAAACAGTGTCCATTCCACTAGCAACTATAATTAGGTCTTTGATGTCCACATCACCATCACTGTTAACATCGGCTTGAGTTTGATTCTCTTTTCCAAAACGGGCAGCGACGAATGAGAGGTCTAAGATATCAACTGAACCATCGCCGTTAACATCCCAAGGTGGTTCTATAACTTTGCCAGATATAACAATATACGGCAGCCTATTGCCATCACTATCAGAAAGTATTGCAGTTAAACTAAATGTTGATGCCACACGTGATACAACTTGAAACGTTATTGTGGCAAGCGTACCATCACCCTCACCTGCATCAGCAGTTGTGACAACACTAAAGGACACCCTCCCAAACATGTTTTCTATAGGTCCTTCATAAGTATCATCTTCCGAGAAATAATCACTGTATTCATGTGAGACATAACTGAGAGAATTACTATCATATTCTAATGTAATCTTATATCCTCTAACATCTTTTGCATTAACAATGTTAATATCAATATCAAAGTTCTCTCCAACTGCAGGACATTCAACAGTTGATGGTGTGATATTAACATGTGTAGAAATATCCCACAATCTAATAATACGATCACTTCCTCCACTCGCGAGTATCTTTCCGTTTGGGCTAAAAACTACACTATACACATCAGAGGTATGACCTGTAAGAGATGCAACATTGGTATTGGTTGCAATATCCCACAGAGATATTCTATGATTCCTATCTACTCCTGCCAACATTCTCCTATCTAAACTAATTGTAACATTACGAAAATTGTCTACTGATAATGTTTCTCTTGACTTACCAGTAGATGCATTCCACAATAGAATAGTCCTATTTTCTCCGTTACTTGCAATCGTTTCACCACCCTCAATAAATGAAATCCAGTATACACGTTTTGTATGTCCAGTAAGAGTCTGTTGGTGGAATCCTGTTGTAGCATCCCATAGTCGAATTGTGTGATCATAACTCCCACTTGCAAGTGTTTTTCCATCAGGACTAAAGGTTATACTAGAAATATAATCAGTATGACCTTCAAGTGTAACCTTATACAAACCTGTTGTAGCATTCCATAGTCGAATTGTGCGATCGGAACTCCCACTCGCAAGTGTTACTCCATCAGGACTAAAGGCCACAGTTGTAACTGAATTTCTATGTCCTTCAAGTGTTACTCTATATTGACCTGTTGTAACATCCCACAAACGGCTTTTCCCACCTGAATCCCCACTTGCAAGTGTTGAACCGTTAGGACTAAAGGCTACAGAATTTACTTGGGCATCATGACCTGTTAAAGTATGTATATGAGTACCTGCAGCGACATCCCAAATGCGGATGGTTCTATCATTACTTGTACTTGCAAGTGTTGAACCGTCGGAACTAAATACTATATTACTGACAGAGCTTGTGTGTCCTTCAAGACCTATATATGCAAAATCTTGAGCAAAGACATTAAAACAAAGAAAGGATAAAAAGATGATAGCAGCTATGTTTTTTTTCATAAGATTGTATTCCTCCTATATAAATTTGAATGTTATGTTAGTAAGAAGAGTGTGTATCAAGCCAATAATCTAAATCCTAAATATCTCACCCAACTTACCACCAAGCACACGGCCCGCACCCAGCAGACATGCAATTAGTATCAACATCCCAACAACACCAAGTGCACTTGCAATGTATGGACCTTCACCGAGACGTTGAGATAATGACCAAATCGCCTTGGTTATTGGATAAAATTGGTTTTGTTGTGCCAAAATCAGACTCTCACTCACTTCTAACATGGAAAAAGAAAAAACAAGGATTGCACCTGCTAGAATATTGGCAAAAACCAATGGTAACGTAATTTTATATAGTGTTCTAACGGGTGTTGCCCCCAGATTCTGCGAAGCTTCTTCGTATGATACACTCGTTTGCTGGAAACCTGCATATATTGAACGTAACATATATGGTAAACGTCTAACAGCATAGCCAACAATTAACAGGAAGGTTGGATTTTTTCTCGGATCAATTATTTCAATGATTCCATCTGGTAGATATTTTAACAGAAGTGATGTATCTGAGAAACTTCCCATATATCCGAAAGCAATTGCAACACCAGGCAATGCTAAAGGTAACATGGCAATTGCATCTAACAGGTTCTGGAATGGGATACGTTTTCGCGTCAGTAGATAGGCTATGGCAACACCTACAAGGAGCGCAATCAATGTGCTGAAGATACTATATTTGAGACTATTCAGAATACTTGGTAGTGTGTCAGAATGCGTAAATGTATCAATATAATGTTCAAAGGTATAGGATTTGGGTAGTACCGTCAGAGACCATTCACTTGGACCAGGAGTAAGAGAAACTAATATGACACTGATATGTGGTAACAATGCCATGAATGTCAATCCACCAATAAATAGATATATGATTACTCGCATCCAAGTGTTTGCATCTGTCTCACGTGTTGTTACATGTCCGCGTCCGAGCATCTCATAATGTTTTGTTCCTGTCCATCTTTTAGATACGTAGAATGCCATAGCGGTCAATACAATTACAAGTACAACAAGAGCATATCCCATCGGATTAAGATTCGCTTCAGTTACAAGTCTAAATATCTCAACTGCGATAACATCATTGTAATTGAAAATTAAGGGTGTACCGAGATCTGTAAATGCCCAAATAAAGACGAGAATTGCCCCTGCAAAATATCCGGGCATCATTAGGGGTAAGGTAATTCGTCTGAATATATTTAATCGTGAAGCACCAAGATTTTCTGCAGCTTCCTCCAAACTTGGATCAACATTTGCTAATGCAGCAACGATGTTGAGATACATAATTGGATATAAATGCAATGTAGATAATAAAACTACCCCCCAAAAACCACCTGCAAACCAGTCTACTGTATTACTCATATCCATTAAACCGAGTTTCACAAGCAACATGTTTATACTACCATATTTCCCGAAAAACTGTTGCATACCAAGTGCCCCAACAAATGGGGGCATTATCATGGGGATTAGGATGACAGAACGCAGCAGATTCCGACCCGGAAAACGGAAGCGAGTCAGGAAGTATGCCAACGGAAGACTAAAGACACTTGTCAAAAGTGTAACCATGACACCGATTTTAAAACTATTGACAACAAGTTGTCGTTTATTCGGGTCGGATACCATCAGTTTGAAAAAAGTTAAGTCAAACTTACTATTAATCCAGAAGGCTTCTTTAAATACGTAGAGGAGGGGATAGATGAGGAATATTGCAAAGAATAAAGTTGTGGATCCAAGGATGAGAATGATTGATGGAGATAAATCATATTTTCGCTTTATTCTGTCTATAAAGGAAAGATTATTCAGAGAATAATCATAATCCTGTTGAGGTTCAAGCATCTGTTTCTCCGTAATGAAAATGGACAATGAGCATTTATAATGTCTTGTAATTATACCTTGAATTACGTTGAATTGCACCAAATTTTTAGGAGCGTGTAAAGTTTTTGCGCAAGTCCGTCATTATCCATTGTAGTACGGGGTCTCCGCGCCTATCATCTTTCAATCTACCAACAATGGCGGGGTACGGAGACCTCGTACTACAATGAATAATTTAACGTGGGTTCGAATATAAGAGATTGGTTCATCATGTGAATTCAATTGAAAGAAAGCAGTTCCAACGCAACACAAAACACCGTCTTTGCTCCAGCGGAGCAATATGTTTATAGTATTCATCCGAACCAGTGTTTCCGCTCCAGCGGAGCGGTATGTGAGATTATCACACATAGCACTCCGCTGGAGTGCAAGAACTTTGTGTTTGAATTTTCTATAGACATAGCACTCCGCTGGAGTGCGATCACACACCCGTCATCAAATCTGCGATAATCGTGATATATTGTATCGGTTTTTTCTAACCTTTATACCGAACTCACGTTAATTTAAGATTTCTTCAGAAACTTGACACACCCTTTATATGTCTCAAATTTGACACACTCGTGTTTCTTAATATCACTCATAAGAATGAACATCTATATCACAAGTACCTAAATGCATTGTTTCTGTAAAGTAAAGATAACTCTATCCCCTTTTGATTCTGAAGCACAATCTGTATGTACTGAATTGGTAATTCTAATAATGGCATCATTATTGCATATCAGGGAAATAATGACACAAGATTTGAAACGATTAGAGAAAAAAAATCGTTATGTAATGCAACACTTTTGCAACAATTTTATCTCTTTCAGTGTCGAAACCCCGCTGCTTTAGCACGGGGATGTAGACACCGCTAAGCAATAAAACATGTGCAGGGTATCACTGACTGCCCAACGAAAGATTAGATGTAATACTACATCGTTAACCATGCAAGTCGGTGGAGAGCGTCTATATCATGCCAGTCGAATGTGAACTGGAACACGCGAGCGGGTTGATATGCAGCACATATCTGCGATATGCGTTACCAAAGTCGCTAAATAGCGAACTCTCAAAAGGAGCGAGTAGACATATTGTATAAAAGACCCCCAAGAGAAGTAAGTCATCTCTTGTTGTGTCGGGGTGTCTGGTAAGAAGGACAAGAATGAACTGTTTCGGGTGAAACAGTGCCACTTCACAAAAAAGAATCTTGCCATCTAAAACAGGTGAAAATCTGTGACAGGTGAATGGGCGGGGCATCGTCCAGTGCAGTAGGTGATGGAAGTCGGATAAAGGCAATATTTTTTGCTGGCGTTCGCATTCACTGTTGATCGCAGAATTACCCAGTGCAGAGGGACAAAAGAATCCCCCTGCTTTAGCTGGGGGAGTATGTCAACAAACAGATTTAGAAGCCGTAGAAGTGTTATTATTGGAACATTCCTTTGAGGTCTTTATCTGCAAAATATATGGTGAATATCTGTATATATGCTGAAATACCACAAAGTTGTTGATTAGTATTTATCAACTTTGTGCATCTCAATTGAAATACGCAAGTAGTAAATAAAAATAATTCTGTTGGAAAATTGCAAACCACGACTAATTAATTTGTAAATTGCTCATATTGAGTAATAAGTCAAAGAAAGGTTTGTAGGAGGAATTGTAAATGTTTAACGTAATTGTACTGGGAGGTATTGGCTCCTTAGTAGGTATTGGTGCAGGATACCTAGTACTGAATGCATTTTTTGCTGGAGTTGAACATATTGCCAAACCGAACCTTGAATCATTGAAATCAAGAAAGTAATACAAAAATAATTTGACATCTGCCAAAAGTGCAGATAGCATGTTTTATATTGGACTCATCAATGCATCATTCAGAAGAGATACATATTCAGTGTGAATACTATCAACATGATGGAATACAAAGAATTACACACTTGGGATGTTACAACTGATGAAGCACGACAAATTCAAAATGAGTTACGTCATCAGATAGTCCAGATAAACCAGTTTGAAGAAATCAGCACAGTCGCTGGTGTGGATATCGGCATCAGAAACGATGTTGCTATAGCATCAGTGGTCGTCCTTAACCTACCCTATCTACAAGTTGTAGATGGGGTAGTTGCTGAAAGTCGTATAAATTTCCCGTATATACCGGGATATTTGTCTTTCCGAGAAATCCCACCTCTTTTGGATGTTTTTTCACACTTGCAGACAGAACCGGATTTAGTTATCGTAGATGGTCAAGGAATCGCACATCCAAGAAGATTTGGTCTTGCATCGCACTTAGGACTGATATTAGATAAGCCTACGATTGGATGTGCTAAATCTCGTTTGTGTGGACAATATACTGAACCCGATAAAGAAAAAGGATCATGGTCCTACCTCTTAGATAATAACGATGTCCTTGGAATCGTATTAAGAACGCGTACAAATGTCAGTTGTGTCTATGTATCTGTCGGTCATCTAATTTCACTGGAAACAGCACGAGAGATGACTTTAACTTTTTGTCCAAAATACCGCTTACCCGAAACGACTCGTCTTGCACATCAAGCCGCAACTGGAAAAATCCTTGATGGTGTGACATATCTAAACGAGGAAACATAAATCAGTAGATATTGAGAATAACCAAGAAAAAGCAACTTATAGACATTCCATATTGACACCACGATTAACATCATAGAAAAATGATAAAATGAAGAACGAAAGTAAGCCATTACACTGGTCATTTGACCACAACTATGGGGCACAAAAGATTGACTTTGAACAGTCGTTGCTCAAAGCACTAAATGCGTATCAGTCAAATATACATAATAACGGGAGCAATGCGGAAACGAAACAGAACGAAAAAAGAGTCTATCAGATTCTACCAAATACTTGGCGTGGTTATGGAGGAAGAAATGATCCGTTAAGCATAGGGAAAGTTGTCATTGAACGTAAGTCTAACAAGAATAATGTCTGGAATTATAATGTTAAATATCAAAATACCACAAGTGGAGAAGACATAGAATTTACTTTCTGTTGTCTGGATGAGTATTACCTTCCACTCCATAATAGTTGGAAGGTTGATATTCGTAACACTTCAAGTGATAGATATTCCAAATTATCAGTGAACGGTTACCTTACTTCAGAAACAGCAATTCAACTCTCCATAAATGACACCGAATTTAAGGCAGGTACTGTAACGGATTCTCTTCCTTTGACGTGTAATTGGACACTGCTTGATGTAATACCGCAAATTGCCAAAAACAGAAAAGCGTTAGATAGCAAACATACAATCGCAATACTTGAAGACCTTGAGTACCTTAGACCAAAATGCCATCTCGGTTTTCTTGATTCAATAAAATACCCAATTCCACTTGATGGTTATTTCCTATATGGAAACGGACTCTTACCATCGTATTGGTGGATTGATTCAAACGATCAAGTCGTTGTCGTTTCTGCGGTCTTTGAGACTCTGGTGCTGCAAGAGTTATCAGGGAATACTTCATGAATAAGCACCCCAATATTCTCTTTATTAACACTGATCAACACACTTGGGATGGTATTTCTGCCTACGGTAATCCGTATCTTCATACGCCGAATATTGACCTACTCCACCAAAATGGTACATCATTTAGAAAATCCTACTGTACCGATCCTGTCTGTGCTGCTGCACGATCAAGTTGGGTAACTGGATTATACACATCGGAAACTGGTGTGCCTTTCAACGGAGGACAACTACATCCCGATATACCTGATATCGGTCAGGTGCTTCGTAGCAACGGTTATAGGACTTTCCATTGTGGAAAATGGCATGTACCGGGTAGAAATGTCCGCGATAATTTTGAAGTGTTGTATTACGGAAACCGAAATATAGGTGCTGGAGGTGCTGCATATTACGATTCAGCATCAACACATGCAGTCGCTGATTTCCTGACGAATTACAATGACAAGGAACCTTTCTATCTGCAAATCGGATACATTGACCCTCATGATGTATGTGAATATTTACACAACCATGAGGAAAAACATATACCGAATCCATTAGAACAAGGAATACTTACTGAAGACGATTTACCGCCATTACCGGAAAACTTCAACTATGATGAACGAGAAACTGTAATACATCGTGTCTGTAGGAGGATTGATGGGGCACTGATCCATGACAGAATCTTGCAAGCAGTCAAGAACTGGGATGAATTGCATTGGCGATACTTCAGATGGAACTACTATAGATTTATTGAAAAAGTTGATGCTGAAATTGGGAGAACACTTTCACTGTTGAGACAAACTCGTTTCTGTGAGAATACGGTGATCATCTTTAGCACAGACCATGGCGAAGCATCAGGAAGTCATCAGGGGTTCCAGAAATTCGCACTATATGAAGAAGAAGTACATGTACCGTTTATCATCTCATGTTTAGGTGATGGAGTACCGGTTCAGAAAGAACATTTAGATGAGAAGTATTTCGTCTCAGGTGTAGACCTATTTCCAACTATCTGTGACTATGCCGGTATTGATATTCCTGAAACGTGTCAAGGAATGAGTCTCCGTCCGTTAGCAGAAGGTGAAGATATTTCTTGGCGGGAATATGCTTACATTGAAAGTAATTATTGGGGACGTTCAATTGTCACTGATGACTATAAATACATTACTGAATATAAACCGAATGATATAGAAGATTTCATACCACCAGGTCCAGATTCTGAACAACTTGGTCTTGTACAACTATTTGATAGACACAACGATCCTTTTGAAACCGTCAATCTCGTAGATTCTACAGAACATCAAGAAGGTATTAATTCTTGCAGAAATAAACTCCTTGAACAAGAAAGTCGTCTTAATAGACGAGAGATTGCACATCAGAATCCGATGAGAACTATATCCAATTGGGGTAATCGCTTACGTGAATATTGGAAACACGGTAAGTAAATCATAAATCGTAAACACAAAATTCAGGATAGAGAGATGAATATTTTTTCAAAAAGGTTAAATCGTCTACCACCATACATGTTTGGTAAACTCAAGCAATTGACGTATGAAAGACGGCAACAAGGAATAGATGTCATTGATTTAGGGATGGGCAATCCGAATCAACCCACCCCGCAACCCATAATTGATAAACTCACAGATGCAGCCCAAGAACTGAGAAATCACCGTTATTCTGCATCTCGTGGGATATACAATTTTCGTAGAGAAGTGAGTTGGCATTATGAACGTAGGTACAATGTAGATATTGATCCAAATGAAGAAGCAATTTCAGTCATCGGGACAAAGGAAGGACTTGGACACCTTGCTTTAGCATTGATTGATGAGGGAGACCTAGCGATGGTGCCTAACCCGACATTTCCTATTCACATGTATAGTATCGTTCTTGCGGGTGGTAGTGTTGTCAGTATCCCCTTGTCTGAAGAGAATGATTTTGTGCCTTCTCTTGAAGAGATAACTCGTGATATCTGGCCAAGACCGAAGGTGTTGATATTGAGCTTTCCCCACAATCCAACGGGTGCTGTGGTGGAATTAGATTTCTTTGAAGAAGTCGTTCATTTCGCAAAACAGCAAGATATGATAGTTATCCACGATTTAGCGTATGCCGATATTGTGTTTGATGGGTATCAAGCACCGAGTTTTTTGCAAGCAAAAGGTGCGAAAGATGTTGGCGTAGAGTTTATTTCTCTTTCCAAATCATATAACATGGCAGGTTGGCGTTGCGGATTCGCTGCCGGAAACAGAGACATTATTGAGGCACTCGCAAGAATAAAAGGGTATTACGATTACGGTATCTTTGCCCCCATTCAGGTTGCTGCAATCATGGCACTCCGCACACCAGAGGATGTCGTTGCCGAAAACGCAGACATATACCGTAAACGGCGAGATGTACTTGTTGAAGGACTAAACCGTATGGGGTGGAAAGTGTCAAAGCCGCAAGCTTCTATGTTTGTCTGGGCACCAATCCCTGAAACATGGAAACACCTTAACTCATTAGATTTTTCCATGAAACTCCTGAATGAAGCAGAGGTTTGTGTTTCACCGGGAGCTGGATTTGGACACAACGGTGAAGGATATATTCGTATCGCACTTGTAGAAAATGAGGATAGAATTCGACAAGCATTGCGCCAAATTCGCAGGGCATTGTTTGGATAATAATTAATCAATATGTATACAAAGTATACATATCAGTCGGGATATGTATAGAAAATGCGAAAAAGTATACATATCAATGCCGATATGTATAGAAAATGCGAAAAAGTATACATGTCCGACCAAAGATTATAGAAAATTGCCTTAGAACTATACAGTATAAAAGCTAATTCTATTCCAATCCCCACTGTTTCATCGCTTCTTCAAATGAAATCTTCTGACCGCCAGTGTGTGATATTGGATTTTTACCTACCCAACGTTCATCAATCGGGTGTTCAGCGGGTTGGAATCGGATGTCACAACTGATACGCCACCTATCCGATAGATTCTTCGTTGATGTATGCATCGTGTGCATCGTAAAGATGATTATATCACCCATCTCAAAATCTGTCGTTTTCCATTCTCCTCCGTATTTATCACTGATTTCCATAGGATCTCTACCAAAATGTCCTGGTGTGCCATCCTTATCCACATCGGTTTTGCCATAAGTGTTACGCACAGGTGCAAAACTATCCAAACGATGTGAACCTTCAAGCAAAGTGAGTGTACCCATCGTCGCAGGCACATCCCCGAAGGGAATCCAGCAGGTGTGTAACTGCTTTGAACCTCTTCCCATATAGACAAAATCAAAATGCGGACCAGACCAACCATCAGGTCGGACAAAACGTAGCCACTTGTAGTCGAACGTACGTGTATCGCCTTCGAAGAAATTACGGAAGAACGCAAAAAGTTCATCGCCTTCCAAAACAGAAAGTACATCTGGATGATGTGTGACAGCAGGTGCACCCATCGTACGTCCCGGACTACCCGATCCAGCAATCGCATCCATCATGTCAGTTCCCGGTTTGAATACCTCATCTTTTCCGTTACCTTCAGCATATTCAAGAATAGCGCGTCGGGCGGCATTAACCTTATCCTTATCAATTAAGCCCCGAACGAGTAAATACCCATCCTCTGCTATTTGCTGATGCAGTCCTTCTGCAGAATCAAGTACGTCGTTGCAATCTCTCAACACTCCAAGGTGTGGTCCAGGAAAGGATACTTCGTGATCTCCAACAAATACGGTTTCAGCCATTGTTTTCCTCCGAATAGGGTTTTACCCCAAATTGTAAAAGTGCTTTGTTATACGATGAATCAAAGGTGTAAACTGGTTTTCTCCATTTCAATAATGTTCTTGCAAATTCTAATGTCTTACTACCTTCAGCGGCGTGAGCGATCAATACCTTATTTGCTAAAGCAGCGACAAATGCATTACGTTTACTTGCCAATTGAGCATTTTGCTTCGGTTTGTTTTCAAAAATGGATACAATCAGCAACCTGTCTTCTGCTAAAGGCTTTTTCCAATCTTGTTTTATACGCATATTTTCAATACTTCGTGCGGGACTAATAATAATCGGTTGTGAACCACGAAGCAACACTCGCAAGCATTCCTTTTCAATAGGTGAATGAAACCCACCGATTGTTGGTATACCTTTATTTTTAAACTCCTGTGCTAAGTCGTGTGCCTTTAATATAATCTCTCCAGGACATTTACTGGAACAGAATATTGCCCATAGATCCGCTTCTCCAGTATCGTTTTGCCTATATGTCAGTAGATCTAAATTCCCACGCGTCCATATCGTTTCTGGAGTATCGGCATCTAAATATGCCTTTATTGAAGATGGATAGTTTTTGTCTGTTTGCGTAATGTGTTGAATTTGCGGTGTCACTTCTGATGTTAATGATATTTTAATCGCTTACCTAATCGCTTACCTAATCGTTCACTTTTTTGGATAGATTGGTCTCTATTCCTACCATTACAAGCAATAAACGCCTATTGAGAACACATTCAAGACGATTATCGTTACCTAATCGTTTACCTAATCGTTTACTTTTTGGATAGATTGGTCTCTATTCCTACCATTACAAGCAATAAACGACTATTGAGAACATATTCAAGACTAAAATCAGTTACTTATCAGTTACCTAATCAGTTACTTATCAGTTACTTTTCGGGTGTACTTCGTCCCTCTACCCTTCCCTATCATAAACAATAACCTTTTACCTGTCATATCCTTTAGTTCTTCGTAGGCAGTTCGGTGTGAGACTTGATTAATATGCATATATTCTTTTTTGGAAATTACTCCATGCCTTTGTACATAGGAAAAAGCATTTTTTTGGCGATCATTCAACTGTTCTGATATATCATCAATTTGTAGGAAAGTCGTATCTTGAATCGGTGAATCGAAGATGACTTTGGTTTCAAGTGGGTGCAGATCGTAGCGCGGCTCTTTGTTTTTCCACTCCTTACACAATCTCTGCATCATTATAATTCCAGATCCGTACCGTTCCACGAAACCCACATCATACATCAATTGGCTCAAAATAGGATTTACCGGTCTGTGGATCGGTTTATGTGGACTAACGTCTTCAGGAAAACTCCCAGGATTAATAATCTCAACTCGGTCATCAAATATGAAGACTCGGACATCAGCAGGTTCTTGATAATTCCGATGAATTAATCCATTGATAATTGCTTCCCGCAGTGCTTCAATTGGATACTCAAACTTATCGTCTCGTTGAAAACTTTTTGACCCTCGAAGACTGAGCAGTCGGATATTTCTTCTTATGAATTCCTCAGCAGCATTGACGATTTCCCAGAGTGTTCCTGAACAATCAAGCCGATCAATAACTGGGTGGGTTACAGATGTCCCCTTAAATTTGACTACCCGCAATTGTGCATTTTGGAAAAATCTTTGAGGATGTTTACCAAAAAAGAGAATTCCCGCATGAGTCGGAGTTTTCTTATCGTTAATGCAATTAATATTCCTCAACAAGTCTGTCGCATTCATGCTTTGTGACTGTGATACATTTCGGATTGTTTCTCGCTGTGTGAGATACCATTGAACCTTTGTTTCATCTATATCGTCACTTTTTGCACTCTCGACAGACAGTTGATCCCACGTTTGTCCAACAGACTTGAGGTGCATCTGTGCAATCTCTTGTGGTGACATGACTCGGTTGCTATTCCCGACTCTCTTATAGCATATTCCTTTAGCAGAGACAGGTTTTATTGAAGATTCTGCAATATGCACTAAAAGCACTGATTTTCCTTCTACGTCAACCGATTCAACTTCCAACATCACTCGCGGATCAATTGCTTGAGAAATCCAGTTCGCCGCATCTCTTAGTGTTTCTTTCCCGATGGTAATGCCAATAATTTTCCCAACATCAGAAACACCAACGAAAATGATACCAGCATTAGTATTAGCAAATGCAACAGCGGTTTCAATTGCTTCTTGTCCAACCCGTTCTTTAAATTCGGTCGTGTTACCTTCACCTTGCTTAATGCGTTGTTTGAGTTCTGCTGTTTCCATAGTGTTGATAACTGCTAATTACCTATTTTTCAAAGGGTTTCAGTAAAGGTCAAACAGTCCGTTCCTGATTGAGTTTTTCTATCTCCTGCTGTATGTACTTAATCTGTTTGTGTAGAGATGCTATTTTCTGATTATGTACTTCTAATCTTCTCCGATTCAGTTCGTTGACAATCTGTACCGCGATATAGAGTAAAGTAATGAGAACCAACATTCCCATCCATAATATATAAAGCGGATCTGCGTGTTCCTTCCACATTCCGGCTGCACTACTTGGCAGATTACTATCTGTTCCCGATGTAAGTTCGCTGAATGCAGGTGCGGTATAGAGCAATAGTCCGAAGAACAAAGTCATCATTAATTTCATTTGTGTCTCCTTCAACATGTTAGCCATCTACTTTATTCTTCCCAAGGATCTTCAACAAGCATTGGTTTACTACGCCCATTATATCTTAACTTAACCCGGATTGTTCCTGATCGGCGCGGCGGTGGCGGCGTTATGACAACATCCCAGTTAAGGATGTCTTCTTCATTGTAAGTTGGAAAGGCGAGACGTTGCTCCTATTTGTCGTTCGTTGTGTTTGTGTGTTGTGGTGTTTTCATGAGATGTTTAGTTGCTCCTTTGCGGATAATTCTAACAGAAACTGATGGTAATGGCAAATGATTTACTCTGTTCCTGTATCATTCTGAAAATGACTACGTATAAATTCTGTTATCTGCGGTCCTAATAATTTCTGTTTTCCTCCAGGAGTTTTGACAAATAATTCCCCGCTGTTAGTGTAAAATACCTCTTTTTCCTGTTGTGGTGAGATGACAAGTTCAACAACCAATAAATCTCCAATAGAGTTTCCTTGTAATTCATAAACTTGATGAAATTCAAGAGTCCAATCTTCATCACTAATTGGAGGGCGTATACCCCAAAGTTTTTCTGATACCTTACGCCGCACTTCATCTCTTTGGCGTTCATCAAGAGATACTCCTACTATTATTCTATCGTTATCCCTAATTCCCAAAGAATACGTCCGCCTTCAAGGTTGAGAAAGGCAACGGCATATTTATCTGCAATACTTGTAATTGAATTCGCAGGATTTCCTCCTTTAATTTCCTTAAACTCATAGAATAGCGTTTCCTCAAAAGGGACAGGTTGATCTTGAATAAAACGAATTTGTGTAGGTTCAGTTAAGTTGTCTGCATCAGTGGCAATTGCTAAGTATTCTTCAGCGAGTTGTTTGTTTTCAAGTAAATAGGGGATTTCTCCTTTTGAATCATACTCAATACCTTTTACAAAACATTCAAGTGCTTTTCTGTATTGTCTGCACATAAGAAAAGCCACACCTTTGTTGTTTAATACCGTAGCTTTTTCACTTGATTCTTGCACATCGTCGAATGCATCATTAAAATTTCTATGAGCGAGTTCAAATTCTCCAAGATTCAATGCAGCTAATCCATAATCAGATAAATCCATGGGGTTTTCAAAAGTAACATATTTTCCTGGGTGTAATTCCTCATCTAAATTCTCCGATCCTTTACATAAAGCGAAAGTTCTTCCCCCAATTGCCTCAACATATTTTTCATCAAATGTAGCCAAACTAATTTGGAAGTGTTCCTTTACAGATCGAATTTGAAGCTTAAAATAAAGAGAAATGTACGCAGAATCATTTAGATCATCAATTAGCATTTTCAACAACGGTGTTTCAAATCCTGAACGTAATAACCGAATGATCCTATCACGGTTCTCTTTTGATGAACTTAACTGATTCAAATGGTTCCAAGATTCACCAAAACTTGTCGTGTTGCTATGCAAAGCGAAAAGCAGAGATGAAGGTGACACGCGCAACATTTTTAGCATCCATTCTTTTTCCTCATCAGTTTGATATACCGAATCAAGATAAAAGCGTTTTAGAACATAATCAACTAACTCATCGTCAATTCTGGTATGGTAATATTCTGAAGTAATGAACTCTTCTATCTGTTCTTTGTGTTCCTCTTTGTCTGATAGAAATTCTTTAACCAACTGTGCAAAAGTCTCAATATTTTTTTTGACAATATACTGATCTACTTCATTCTGGTTTACTTTTTCACAGATATTTTCTGAGACAAGTGCTGTCAGTTGTTCCTTTATATCTTCCAACGAATCGCCAATCTCATTTGCGATTGCATCAGCATTTTTAGGATCGCTATCAAGCAGACTCAATACAATCTTTTTACGAATTAAATTGTCCATGTTCTCTCTGTTTTAGTGTTGCGTGGTATTCAATTCCCCAAACCCATACGATACTTGATGTCGTAGTTGATGATAAAGTCTAATTCCTCATCTGTGAAACCGTAGTGTTGTGCAAGCACGCGGTCAATTTTGTCTATGATGTGCTTGGAAAAAGAAGGTGAAAACGATTGTATTCTCACCTCACCGGTCTGCCGTTGCTGCCGTGTTTGATACCAAGAATTCGACTCCAAACTACGTTGATATTCTTCTGATAAATCCCGTAAAACTTGTTCATTCAATAGCGACTCGGGCAAACGAAATAAGTGTATGTCAGATGGATTGAAATCCCTGCAGTTACACAACTGTTGATACACAAGAAAAAAAAGTGAGCTGTTGAGAATACAGTGAACAACAGGTAAAACTTTGTGATCTTTTAGTGTTAGCATCGTTTCACGTGAACTTGAAGTTCTCTCACCGTTTATATAACATATAGGAGGTTGCTTAGTCACAACTATATAATACCCAATTCCAGTGTTTTTATAATAGAGTCTACATGATGTTGTACTTCCTAGACATGAGGCAATTGTAACACCTTGCTTAGTTACCTTGTGCAAAATTGTTTCAGACGTTGCAATATCAAATTTGGGCAACACATCCCGTAATGTCTTACGTTGTGACCATTTATGGTATTGAAGACAGTTAAACAAATAATTCCGCTCTTCAGAATTCCATTTTAGATACTTAGTCGTGAAGAACTTTCTTTTCCAATGCCGAGAAGCAATGAATATTGATAACCTTTGTTCAGAACCGGTAAAAAGTTTACTTGGACGAATTGCATAGTTGCTGATCCATATACTTGCATAATTAGTCACGGTTTTACGAATATCCATCATGCGATCTGTGCTTGGAAATGCTAGTGGAACAATCAGAGACAAGAATGAATTATCATGAGTGAGTGAAAGAAGACGGTAGGTAATCATTGAGTGGAGATTACCGCCTGTCATCAATTCAGGACTTTGCACAGTATAGATGCGTTTGATCACATTATACTCCACATAAGGTGGATTACCAATAATCACATCAAACCCACCCTCTTGCAGAATACCGTAAAACGCAATAAACCAGTGGAAAGGTTTATGTGAATCTAACCACTTCACATAATCATCATGTGTGTTCAGGTCTATACTGTAATCCCTTGCAAGATAATCGTTCAATTCATCTTCTAATATTCCAAGTCTGCTCTGCAAATTTTGTTTGTCAGCAAGAGTCACGTCTCCGCTTAATGTTGTTTGTTGTTCACGATACTTGTCAAACAAGACCTTTATATCTTCAGCTTTTTCCTTAATCCGTGTCATTGTGTCATCATAGTGAGATGAAAGTCTTTCACTAACCGCTTTCTCAACCTCGTCATAAGTCGCAAATCCGACAAGTGTATTACCTGCCTGAATATTAAAGTCAATGTCAGGTAACGGTTCAATCTGTCTCACATTGTCAATCTGCGCAACCATTTTGAGGAAGAGTCGGAGCTTGCAAATCTCAATTGCCTCATCCATAATGTCTACACCGTATAGATTATGCACGATGATAGATTTTAGGACAAAATACTTGCGATTGGGGTGTTGTTCTATTCTTTCAAGTTCTTCGCGAAAATCTATGTATTTTCGGGCATGTGGTTTTTCATCAGAAAGTTGTAACTCATCAAGAAATACTTGCATCCGATCAAGACACGCCTCATATAACGGTTCAAGGATATTCAGCGCAGCAAACAGGAACGCACCTGAACCGCATGTTGGATCAAGTACCGTTACTTTCGTAATTGCTTTCCAAAATGCGCGGAGTAGTTCTGGTCCCTCACAGTTTTCAATGACATCTTGTGCAAATTGACGTATATTAAGGTTATACGTAATCAGATCGTTGATGTTGTCAATCTCACCATTTTCCATTTTTGACTTAATAGTCTTATATCGTTGTTGTCGTGCAACCGTCTCTCGCCAAATTTCTGTCGGCAATGCAAACTCTTCTGGCGCAAGTGTGTTCCATTCAGTGCGTTTGGCGACATCATCAATTCCAGCAGCAATTTCATCTGGTAGGTCCAAATCAGCACCTTTTTTAACGGCATCATAGATATAACGGTCAGGGTCTTCCTGTAGCAATTTCCATACGGAAGCGTCACCTTCAAAAGCGATTTTGCACTCCTTGCGTGCAGTATCAAACAGGAATGGAATAATGGTATTTTTGCTGATGTATTCTGTAATGTCCTCTTTTGTGTAGTATGCCCCCATCTGTTTCTGGTTGATATATTTCTCAAAAATGTAGCCGAGAACGTCGGGATTGATTTCCTTATCGTTTCTTAAAGGTCTGTCATCAAGGTGCCAATCGTATTTATCAAAAAATATGAAAAGTTTCTCAAAAGCAGCGTCGGGGATTTCTATGGTGTCACCGTGCAGATGTTCAAGTTCATGTTCTTGGAAGATGCCACCGTTGAGATATGGGACTGTACCGAAGAGGTCTTGCATATCATCGTCACGATCATTTTCTGGTTTTGAAAATCCTTCAAAAAAGAGGGGACAGAGAAATTCTTTGTAGTATTTATCCGTACCAATTTCTTTCATCTCTACCAGTTTATTTTCAAGATATTCTTGGTTGTTATTGAGAAATCCTTTCTTTTGAATGAAGTAAATAAACATCAGTCGGTTAAGCATGACAGAGACGTACCACTTTTGCATATCTTCATCAGGGATCCCTGTTAGGAATTCAAGGAATGCATCGTGTTCCTTTTTGAAGTGGACGTAAAACTTTTTAGTTACCTTTTCAACGTCAAATGCTGCTTCAAGACGTTGTATAACGTCCACCAAGGATGTTTGCTCCTCTTCTCCAAAACTAAATGCAATAGTCCGTAGTTTCTGAATTAGTAATTCACCAGACTGTCTAATATTGTAAGAGATTTCATGCCGTTTAATGGTATTGTTAGGGTGTCTACTTGCCCATTGCCATTTTTGTTCAGTCTTTTCAGCATCTGTGTATATAATCAAGTTTTCATGTAATGATTTTGATACTTCTCTGTGGATCTTTTCTCTAATTTTACGTTCTGGTATATGACCTTCAGTTGTTGTTGGACAATGGAAGATTGCTACGCCACGTTTCTGTGCAACTGTGGAGAGTTGATATACGGTTTCGTCTACTACTATTCGGAGTGGTCGTGTCCTATACTCCTCCCAACCGAGAGCTTGTGTAAATAGGTCTTCAAATTCTGATTCCTTGAGATAATCGCGTATTTCTTGAGGGTCATAATGCATACAAGTTATTCTCCCCTATAAGATTAACAGTTCAATGAGATTCTCAGAATGAGTTCTTTTTATTCTATGTTTGAAAGTCCTAATGAACAGACGATTTTGGGTTCCTGCATTTCGTGTTCCTCTTCAACAATACAGAGTCTACCCTCATTCCATAGTTCAACCACAACATCAGCAAGATTTTCGTTTGAAATACTGAGTCGAAGTTGACGATTAAGTATATCTTTTGCTACTGGACGCAACGGGTAACGATAGATATTCTCTATAACTTGTTTGAGTTCTGGTGTTTCAAATAAAGTCCCTTCAACCTCAGATGCATAATCCTTTAATCGTTGATATGTGCGGAAACGTGCTCCTGATGGTCTGCCGAGTTGTCCACCGATCCGTCTGTCTTCAGATATAATTATTTTTGCAGCGTCATTGACAAGGTTATGATGTTCATCTAAAGGTTGGAGTGCTTCTGCATCAGGTTCACACGCTGCTGCTTGAAGAATTGTAAATTGTGATTCTGTTACACTATCTCCGTTTTTATTAACCCAAGCAAGTGCGTCATTATCTTCACCTGTCCTGATATAGACTAATGCACCTTCTGGTTGGGTTTCTGTCGGTATATGTGATTTTGTTGTATAGACGACAGATGGAAGTTTGGTGATGACTTTCTCTAAATCTGGGTCTTCTGTGATGGCGTTTTTCCATATCTGATATGCGTGAGATGCAAGGTCTACATCGTTATCACTATCGTCGTCAAGTAGACCCGCATGTTCATTATATAGATCAATGAATGCTTGGTTCCCGTTTTCACCGTCATCTTCAAAAAAGGCTTCATCAGTGCCGATTACCTCTCCGTTTAGCTGGAGACGAGTGCGTACTCGACCGCGTAGATTTATAAGACGTTCAACACCATCCGCGGGTAAAAATGAATAGCATAAAATATCTTCAGCAGTTTGTCCGATTCTGTCTACGCGTCCGGCTCGTTGGACTAAACGTATGATTGCCCATGGTAGATCGTAGTTGACGACTATTGCACAATCCTGCAAGTTCTGACCTTCACTCAAAACATCAGTACTGATAAGAACGCGCAACTGATCTTTTGATTTAAATGCCCCTTTTTTGTTGTTACTAATAGGACTGAACCGTGCTGCTAACTGCGTAGGATTAGCAGAACCACCAGTAGCAGCTGCTAATTGTGTCAAGCCTCGCTCTTGAAGTGCCTCTGTAAGATAATGAACCGTATCGGCAAATTGGGTGAACACCAATACCTTTGTGTCTGAGTGTGTTTGTGTTAATAACTCCTCAAGAGCATTTAGTTTTGCATCTTTAGACTCATCCCATTCACCGTATAACTGTAGAATCTGAATGAGTGCCTCTGCATCCTCCGTAAGTTGATCCTTGAGAATCGCTTGGAATAGGTCAGAACGTATCCACTTAAAGCGGTTTTTATACTTTGTCAAGTAGAATTGATAAATGATTGCTGCACGTTCTTTGTACTTTTCAGTGGTATATAAATTGGAATGAGAATCGTCAGTATTGATCAACTCATCATCCTCATCATCCGATGCAGCTGAAAGAAGGTTGACATCATCGGTATCCACATCACTGAATCGGGTATCAAGCATGGATGCATCAAGTCCACCGATTGGAAACGGCTCATCGTTTTCAATAGCATATAAGAATATGTAGTTTCGAAGAATGTGACGATCGACAGACTGTAAAAATGCTTTGCCACTACTTTCAAGACGTTTGAATAAATTCGTCCGACAAAATCCCATCAACCGTTTTCCACCGCGTGAAAGGTCCTGCAATCGCTCTTTTTCTGCTTCGGTAGGTAGCTCTGCGGGTTCATCATCAATGTAATTGGCAAGTCCATAACGTGCTAAATTCAAACTATTTATGATATTCACTACATTTTCCGAATATAATTGTCCATAGGTATCATCTGGGTCTTCGTCGTCAATTGTGAATTTAACCGTTTTTGGGGCACGCGTCGGAAAGTAGGATCGCGTACCATCTGGGAATAATAAGAATCTTCTATCAGTCTCTGAATCAACTTCAGCATAGTTTTGCATAATGAAGCTACGTGTCCTCCGAACAAGATACCGCCGCATCAGTTCACGCCAATCGTCAATCTCTTCACTATGTTCAAACGCAGCGAGTGTCCGAATCCCGCTTTGATGTTTACTTATGAAATTGAGTTCTCCACCAATTTTGTTGAGGTAATGGTCTGGTCGTATGCCGAGGTCTTCAGTTTCATCAACAAAGAGTCGGAGTTGATTTGAAAGATCAAGAAAGGTTTTGTTGTATGGTGTAGCAGAAAGTAAGATGACTTTACTCCCATTTCGCTGAATATAATCCTGAATTGCACGATACCGTTTCCCTTCACGGTTTCTGAGATTGTGACTCTCGTCAATCATCACCAGTCTATGACGTTTGAGCTCTGGGAGTTCGTTTTGCACTCGGCTGATTGAAAGCACCTTTCCACGCAAACCGTATTCCTCACGATGATGTTCCCACATGCTAACAAGATTCTTTGGAGAAATGATCAGTGCTTCAAGTCCTTGATCGTCTTCCATAATCCGTGCAAGTGCCGTACCCATAAGTGTCTTACCCAGACCGACAACATCCCCGATTAGCACACCATCACGTTTATTTAGGTGATGTGCGGCGATTTTTACTGCTGCAACCTGAAAGTCAAACAACTTTTCCTGAAAATCACGTGGAACAGTAAATTCATTCAAACCAGCACGTGCTTCTTGTGAAAGGTGATACGCCATCTTTATATAGATATGAAAGGGTGGAATCAACTCCTCACGTGCCCAACTTTCTTCTATTATCTCTGCTAAATCCTTAGAAATATCAATACACCACTTATCGTCCCATCTGTCTTCAAACCAGTCCTGTAGTTTCTGACATGCATCTGAATCAAGAACATCAATGTTGAGTTCTCCCTGCTGTGAAAGTCCGGCAAGTGTTAAGTTGCTGCTGCCAAGATAACCGACGATTGGTGAAATAGGATCTGGACGGTGAAGTAGATAAAGTTTTGCATGTAAGGGATGTCTTAGAAATAATTTTGCTCTGACCTGCTCATTTCTAAGTTGATGGGCTAATTGCCGTAAACCGATTTCGTCGTCACGAGTTGGGATTCCAACAGTTAACTGTTCTCTGAATTCCTCTGCTAACTTCTTTTTCAGACGGAGTGCTGTCTGATTGTCAATTCTATCTGTTTCTTTAGTAATTCGCATGGCATGTCGCAGTTCCTCATCAGGAAGTCGTTGCATCCCAATGAGCAAACGACAGCATTCGTCTTCACCGCCATTCCACTCATCTATGTATCTTGCTATTCTCCTCCATCCTCTAAGATTAAAATATCCCACACAGAAGTCAGCATGGGTTGAAGATTCAAGAGTTTGTTGAAGTGCTTGAAGAAGCGGTTGGTCTATGTTGTCAAAGATTCGGGGCATATTTGAGTGTTCCATTCTGTTTATTGGTTTTTGATATTCTATCAAATATTGACACAGAGTGCAACATTATAACAGACAGAGGGTGTGTAATGTTTTTGGCACTAATGGAGTGTCCATTCGGACATTGTCCGTCGGGTAAAGGCACGAAACCCGACTTTATTGATGATAAAGGGATGCATGTCGGGTTAATATAGTAAACTGACAGTACACATTGGCAAGTCTGCGTTTTTTGTTTCCTCAAATACTCAGAAATTTTCGCATCAATTATTTTCCATGCGCTACAAATCGGATGCATTTGGTATAACTCGCAGAAGTATACCCAGCTCACTGATAATCTCTTATTATGACTGAATCTAACTCTATTTTTTCGCGAAGGTTTTTTTCATAAATAAATTCGAATTTATAATGCAATTAATGCAAACATTCAGAACATACGCAGAGGTATTCAATCGTTGAGTAATTGCTGTTTTCTGACCAATGTCCACTTGCAGGCGGGCATCCGAGTTTCCGATTGCCTTCTCTCAACAAATTGACATCTATGGACAAATCCAAGCAAAACTGGACAACAGTGACAATAATTTCAGATATTGTTCCAAATGGGTATGTAAAGTTTTCGACATTAACCGCCAAATTCATTGTCCGAGGAAACTCCGATTCCCGATAGTTCGCGATTCGGATATCCCTCCTACAGGATGTCTGTGTTCATTTTGCTAAGAACTTTACACACCCACAGACAGAAAAACAAAAAGGCATTGACAGTAGTTTGAAATTACAATAAAATTCCACAAAACCAATATGGGGTAAATCACTATGGAACACTACTTAGATATACAAAAACCTGAGTTAGGATATACTTACGAGTTTGAAATTGACCAACTGTCTCAAGCCTCAGAATGTATCGAAGCACACGGATTCGCTATTATCAAGGACGTTTTGCCGGATGAATTAGTAGACAGTTTAAAGCAAGCAGTATATGATGGCACTGATCCAAATCGAGAATTACAGCATGGACAGAGTCGGACACGACACGCTTGGATTGAAACTGGTGAAGGTGCGTGGCAATTATTGGAATACAAACCGTTTATGAAAGTACATCAACATCTTATCGGAAGTGATGAGTTGACTGTTCACAGGTCGGCAGCTATCATTCGGATGCCAGGTTCACATCCTGTTGCATGGCACACAGATTGGTGCGGGTTCTCACAAGACACACCAAGAAATTCTGGTGATGTGCTCAATAGGGGCATGTGGCCATCTGGTAAATGGTTTTACATCACTGGATCGCGGCCAGAACACGGTGGTCTCTGTGTGATTGAAGACTCGCATGTGGAAAACTGGGAAGGACCAGAAGGCTTCAAACTGACTGCAGATAAACGTTCATTCTACAAAGAGGGTGGAGATGAAAAGGCATACAATGACTTTGATATTCCGGGTTGTGTCCCACTATTTACCAATCCTGGTGATATGATTGTATTTGCACATAGAACCTATCATGGTGCATTTCCAAACCAGATTGACGACATACGTCTGTCGTGTGCAATCGGTTTTCGTAGACGCGACCATCATATAGATATACCTTGGGAGATACCAGAAGTGGGCAAGAAATTCTTAGCAGATTTACCACCACATCTACACAAATATACACAAGGATATACAAGTATTGATACGGGTTGGCGTGTATAGTTATTTGAGGGGTGTGCATAAATATATTATGTGCTAACATTGGCTGCGTCTCTCATCAAGTATTTCTTTATATGTAATTGTCCCCGTTGCGGCAGTATAACCTATTGAGATGTTTTGATCTTGTGGACGGCACGCGGAGCGTGCCTACTACTTTTAAGACCATATTGAGATTGCTTTTCTTTATGCGCACCCCTCAGTTATTTGAGGGGTGCGCATAAATATATTATATGCTAACATTGGCTGCGTCTCTCATCAAGTATTTCTTTATATGTAATTGTCCCCGTTGTGGCAGTATAATCTATTGAGATGTTTTGATCTTGTGGACGGCACGCGGAGCGTGCCTACTACTTTTAAGACCATATTGAGATTGCTTTTCTTTATACACACCCCTCAAATAATTGAATCTCTTGGTTACAATCAATGCCGCTGCATATTTTTATTGATGTTTATCCCGTTTTCTTGACTAACTCAATGCCATCATCCGATGTCTGATTGTATTTGTATTGACAAAGTATTCCTAAATACGTTACAATTCCTTACTCGCAGATCTGAATATGCAAAGTCTTCAAACAAGATGAATTAAGTAAGGTAATACATCCCTATTACCTATCATCAAGGGAAATGAAAACCTTATGGATAAGACACACACAATCTTCTTTACTTGTGTAGTTGTTGCAATGACCGTTCTAATTGGTTGCACAAATACGACCAAACAGACAACTGACGATGGTACAGAAGAATCAGGTATTGAACTTGCATTGGACGAAACTTATGATAAGGTTAGAATGAATGCCAGACTTATCTTATCTTATGACGAACAAAGTAAAACTTTCAAAGGTACCGTTGAAAATACGACTGACGAAACTTTGAAACAGGTTAGGGTTGAAGTCCACTTGTCAAATGGAAAAGAACTCGGTCCAACAACACCAGTTGATTTGGCACCAGGTGAAAAAATAGATGTTCAACTGACTACTGAAAGTAAAGATTTTGACAAATGGACAGCACATCCGGAAGTGGGAAAGAGCGAACATGGACATAGTAAGGAATATGACACAGAACATGGTGAACATAGTGGAGAACACGACCGCGAAAGTGAGGAAAAAGGAGAACATGACTAATAGGATTCGAACCTATATCAATCTATTCACCCTAATGTTGTTGCTTGGGTTCATGACATTCGTCTATGCTGAGAACCCACCAGAAAATATTTTGAAAAACGGTGATTTTGACAATAAACTTGACCAGTGGCATCTTTGGACACACGAAAGTGCCAATGCAGTCTTTCTGACAGAAGGGAAAAAAGCAGAGCCTATAATCGGGGAAAATGTTGCTTATGTCAATATTGTCAAAGGAGGGGATCTTGTTCATCATATACAACTCTATCAGCAACCATTTTTCTTGGAAAAAGACACTATCTATACCTACGGTTTGTGGGCAAAAAGTGAAAAACCAAGAAACGCAACCATGCGTATTATACATCAAGGAGCTCCTTGGAATATATACATCTCACAGGTAATCATTCTCACAGAAGCATGGAAAGAATTCTTTATCACTTTCACTATGCCTGAGGATGACGTAAATTCACGTGCGGGTATCATCATGGGAACTGATAGAAATGATGTTTGGGTTGACCACGTTAGAGTTTATAAGGGACAGTTTGTACAGGATATTGAAGGTGTAGAACCGCATCCTGTTGAGCCTGTTGGCAAATTAGCAACTACATGGGCAACTCTAAAAAGCCAAGAATAATTAGAGTAATATTACTATTTCTATTATCCAATTACCAATGTCAAAACTACACAAGGGTATAACACCCAAGTTAAGAGAATTTATTGAACAACAGAAGATATTCTTTGTCGCAACTGCTACTGCAGACAGTAGAATCAATCTCTCTCCCAAAGGGATGGATTCTTTGCGCGTTGTAAACGCAAATCGTGTTGTATGGTTAAACGTGACTGGTAGTGGCAATGAAACAGCAGCACATGTTCAAGAGAATCCACGGATGACACTGATGTTCACTGCCTTTGAGGGTAACCCAATGATCTTACGCCTTTATGGCAATTCCAAGGCTATCCACATGGATGATGCAGATTGGCAACTTCTTTACCCGCTATTTCCAGAGATTCCCGGTGCACGCCAAATATTTGATCTCAACATAGATCTTGTTCAAACTTCGTGCGGGTTTGCTGTGCCGCTATACGATTATGTTGGCGAGAGGGAACAGTTAAACACATGGGCATCAAAGAAAGGTAATGATGGGTTACAGGAATATTGGAAAGAAAAGAACAACATCAGTCTTGATGGAATACCCACTCATTTTGATTAACAGTAGTTACAACAAGCTAGTTTACAAGAATATCCGCAAACGCCAAACTAACACAGAATGAAATTATATCCTATTACAATCCTCCTCCTTTCTATAACACTATTACCTTTAGTCCAAGCCCTCCCACCTGATGCAGAATTACAAAGTGCTATCCAAACAGTCCGAAGATTTAAGACTCTCAAGCCAAGATATGTACCTGATGATATTATGGAATGTGCAACCGATAGTTTTGTCACCATAGCAAAAAACTGGCACAACCTTCCTTTAAAATATCGTAATGAACTAAAACCTGTTTTCTTACGTCCTGGACTTCCAGGCAGTTTCTTTGGCGATATTGAACTGTCAGAACAATTCAACACACCACACTTCAAGTTGCACTATACACGCATCGGACCGCATGCACCTCCACTTGAAGACTTTCACCCACGCAACGGAGTACCTGATTATATTGATCTCTGTGCTGACGCTATGGAACGTGCATATCATGTCCAAATTGACTTGATGAATTTCAAGAAACCTTACATAGATTATTGGGCAGCACAAAACGGTGGAAATCATAAAATGGATGTGTATCTCTTTACCTTCCCTGCTCTCGGAATCACAACTGCTGACTGGTTTGAAGGTCGCGTGTTGTCTACTGCTCTAACAATCGCACCATACTTCATGATCAACTCTCGCATCTACGATTATGTTGGAAAATTGGAGGGTATCCGATATCTTGAAACAACTTGTGCACATGAATTCCTGCACGGCATTCAGTTCGCATACAACGCCTACATGCCGACATGGTTCATGGAAGCATCCGCAACGTGGATTGAAGTCATGACCTACGATGGTGGGATTATAGACGATGGTGATAATATCCCTGACCCTGATGAACCAAACGAAACAAATTCCTATAACTATTATATACATCAACTTCGTCGCTGGTTTAACATTCCAGATATTTCACTCGAAAGCCGCATCGGTGACCACGAGTACGGTTCAGTTATTTGGTCTCTTTATATGGCAGAACGGTTTGGTTACGATACCATTCGTCAACTCTTTGCAAACGCTACCGATGGCAGCTATCGGGAATTCGGTAATTTCTATGATGTCTTTACAGACAACGGCACGACACTTGCTGAAGCGTTCAAGACCTTCACTGTATGGAATTATTTTACATATAACCGTGCCAATACTGGCACAGAAATAACAGGGTATAGGAATGCAGAACGGTTTCCACCTGTCGCAATTCATCCGAATGATGTACACAACACCTACCCGGTTCGTAAAGATTTTGATTCAGAATCAATGCCTGAACATTTTTCATCAAGATATTTTGTGTTTCGTCCAACTGGAATTATGCCAGAATTTGCTATAAAGATTGACGGAGCAGACCTTGCTCCGATTGATATGAGTCAACTGGCAATCTCTGATCGTATAAGAATAGATAGCGAACTCAGTAGACATACCAATTTAGGTTTGCGCGGATGGGCTGCCAAATTTGTCGTCAAAAAAAGTAACGGTACTACAGAAATTAAAGAGGCGTTCACTTTTCAGAAATCCCAAGAAGCACAGATGACATTCAAAGATTTCGGTGGCGATATCAAGGAGATTACGCTTATTCTTATCAATATGCATCCCGATGTTGAACAGGTAGTTGTTCCGGGTGGAACATTCGGTGGTTCAGTCAGTTGTATGGCAGGTGTTCCACCGAAAGGTCAAATCTCTAATGCTGAAGTTAGACAAGGGAGTAGAGGTCCCATTATATCTTGGTCTGTTGACGACACAACCGACATTCAGCAAGTTGTCATTGTTAGAAAACGGTATGAGATACTCACTGAAACTGATACACCACAACCTTTTCAATCAGATGATGAAGTACGTGCTGCTGTTGATAGCAACGGTGATGGTATAGCCGAAAATGACATCAGTATTGTAGGAAGAGTCAACATTTCGCAAACTCAGTTTGAAGATATAACAGTTTTCCAAGACATTGATCTTGACTTTACTGAACCGAACGACATTCATTATTATTATGCAGTAATACCTGTAGACCCAACAGGCATCATGGGAACACCAAGTATTGTTCTAAACAGCATTACACCTGCTGTGGATACAACAAACGGATCCCCATCATTCTTCATTAAGACAGAACCTATCCGCACAGGTCAATGGCAAGTTGAAGTGCAAAGCACACATCCATTGCAAAGTGCACCACAATTGACGATAGAGAGTCCGATCAGAAACAACTATCCCATTGTTCTGACACAAGAAACAGCAACAAAATGGCGTGGTACGTACTATACTAACGGATTTCCACAAACAGGTATCTATCTCTATCATATTAGTGGGATAACCCCTGATGGTAGAACAGGAAATCAAATATGGCAGGGAAAAGTCTTTAACTATATTGCCAATAACACAAATCGCAACGTAATGGTTACTCCAAATCCTATACATGCAGGAGATGGAAACCAACATGCTACTTTTTTACCAAATGGACTTACTATTGAAATCTACGATGTAACTGGTAACAGAATTAAGGTAATTGAAGATGCATCAAACTGGGATTGCACAAACCAAAACGGCGAAAAAGTCTGTGCAGGATTATACTTTTTCCGTGCTACCGATGGGAACGGAATCCTATCAACCGGAAAGTTCTCTGTGGTGAAATGATGACGTATTCTTTGTTGAGAACCTATTGCTTGTCTTTCATCTTACTAATGTTTATTGTAGGATGCAGCGAAGAAGGGTTGATTGACCCGCACGGTGAAACCAAACTGACACCACCTGATACATCAGGAACGCTACAAGCCATAGATTTTCCTACCGACACAGGATCAGCATGGACATACATCAATATTGACACAGAAAAGGAATTTACAGTACGTGTTAGAGGGACGCGGGATATTAGTGGTACAACGCACCGTCAACTGACTATTAGTACAATTACTCCTGTTGAACCAGATGAAGTCAACCTTGTGACAGTAGACCACTTGGCTGCAAATGCATTCTATTTCCGAACTGACACCGATTTTTTCACTGGATTCCCATTCCCAATAATCGCAACATACATCAACAAAACACCACAAGGAATCGTTGAATCTGCTTTTGATGTATTTCTACCTATTCAAAATCCAGTGTTTCACCAAAAGCACTTTCCTGAACGGCGTTTATGGGATTTTCCGTTGGAAGTTGGCAAGGAATGGACGGTGTTTGATAAAACCGCTGGGAATCCAGTATCAGCTACTCGATTTGTTGCGGAGAAGGATGTTGTTGTTACCGTTCCTGCTGGCACTTACAGCACTTATGTTGTCTACGAGGAAGTGATTTACGGTGACAGCGAAGCACCAACAATTCGTCTGATTAGTCCTCCCGCAGTCTATTGGGTGGCACCTTCCGTAGGTGTCGTGCAATATAGGTTCAGTCGCTATCGTGCTACGGAAACATTTCAAACTGAGACATATCACCTCAAGAGTGTTCACCTTCCCGGTCCTTTTACAGATTGATGCAGATATGAAAACACTTGCCCATCGGAATATCCCTATTACTATCATCGGTGGTGGAATTCACGGTTGTTCAATTGCACTACGACTGCTACGGGACATGCCTTCTGCAGCACCACACATTGCAATCATTGACCGGCATCCGTTTCCACTGAATCAATGGAGAGACAAAACTGAACTTCAAGGCATGACGTTTCTCCGATCACCTGCAGTGCATCACATTTCCACAGATCCGTTAGGCATCGTTGAATATGCAGAAAGACATAACAGAACGAATGAATTAGCTCCTCCATATTCTCAACCTTCAACCGAACTCTTTTGGGATTACTGTGATGATGCCTTATCAGAGATAAGAAAACATCCTATATTCTATCAATTTGATGTGGAGAAGTTGCGATGGGACAAAGGAGCAGGTAAGTATCCTTTCCGCCTAATATCAAAGGGAAATATTGGATTTCGAAGCAGTTGTGTTATTCTGGCAATCGGTTCTGACGATTGTCCCTATATTCCACCAGAGTTTGCTGAGTGGAAACGTAGATATCCTGACAAAATTGTTCATGCATCCCAATTCTCTGTGGACTGTGAATTAAGTAAAAAAGAGAGTGAGAAATATGTAATTGTTGGGGGTGGATTGACTGCAGGAACTCTGGCAAAAGGTCTAAGTGAAAACGGACACAAAGTAGTTATAATTGCGCGAAAGCAGTTGAAGACAGAACAGTTTGATTTTCCACCTATCTGGTTAGGTCCCAAAGCACTCACTGAGTTTACCAATGAACCCGATTTTCAACGACGGTTTCAGATTATCCAAGAGAATAGAGGAGAAGGCAGCATAACACCCGAAATTATGACTTCTCTCAAGAACGATACGAATGTTGATATCTATTATGAGACTAATGTCCGTAATATCAACCTAATAGACAGTAATAATCTACAAGTAGACTCGTCCCGTGGTCTGATTCAAGATGTTGATCGTGTTATTCTCGCAACAGGATATAGATTTAACCTGCGTCGTTACGGTTTTATGAGAACATTATTGGAGCAGTATCCGATAGAAATAATCTGTGGACTACCGAAACTGGACAACGATTTACAGTTCTATCCGATTGAAAACCTATTTGGTACTGGTACCGTTGCTCAACTACAAATTGGTCCTGCATCAGGTAACATTGCAGGTGCAAATCTGGCTTATGAACGTTTTCGTGATAAACTATTCGCGAAATTGCCAAAGTAATTCAAGGGGTGTGTAAAGTTTTGTCACCGTAGACGTCAATTCAAGTGAAAAACTTGTAATCTATTGTAGGGCGGGGTCTCTGTGCCCCGCCATTCCTTGTCCTGTAAGGCAACGGGCGGGCACAGAGACCCGGGGAATGCCATAAGCGCATTCATACCGTTGATTTGGCCCCTACAATTCATGGTGAGAAGTTAGTGACAAAATCTTTACACACTCTAATTCAAGCGTACATAAAATGGAGCGGTTTTGAAACCGCTCCTATCAAAGGGAAGCAATATAGGAATTACCTTGTGAGAGCGTACGCGACAACATTCATACCTTGTTCAAATGCCCAACTTCGTTGCTCCATTCCACCTGGTTCACATCGTCTTCCTTCCCATGCACAATTCATATCATTGGGGCAGAAGTAGACCATCACCCTATCTTCATCCATGATTGCTTGGTCATATTCATAACCCGGAACTAGTTTGTCTCCTCCAAGATATTCGTTATGGTCATAGAGTGTGTGATAGATTGGATGGCTGATGTCAAGCCGTTCAAACTTCTTTTCAGGATAAATCCGTCTCATCATGCTTTGAATCTGGGGCCAAAAGTTTGCATATCGGATATCACAATCTTCAACGTGGAGAAAACCCCCGCGTTCAAAGTATTCTCTCATCTTGCGTATATGTGTATCAGTGAGTCTCATCTGTGCGCGTCTGCCGTGACCTGTCATAAACATAAAAGGATAAGAAAATAACCAGTCATCTTCAATGTCTACATATTGTGGGTGTCTACGCAAATTTACATTGACGGAAGTATTTTCTTTAAGGACCTGTGAGAACTTAAGATCAGATTTCCACCGATAATGATTTACGATATTCGTCCACCAATCACCACCAGGATATTTTAGACGGACGAACGTGAACTTTTCACCTGTAGGATCCATTCCCGGATGATTATGTTCAATTATATCCCGAGTGCCGTATCTTGTAGAATAGTGAATATCCCGAGTAGCATCGTAAGGGATATATTCTCCAAACTGTGATTGTGCTTCAGCGGAGTTGAGTAATCCACCCGCAGCAACAGCAGAGGTAGCAAGTCCAATGGAACTCTTGATAAATGCACGACGCGAAAATGTGCGGATTGTTTTGTCGGTTTGATTGCGGTCAATTGACATGCCCTTGTCCTCCTAATAATTTGTATCTTAATACGGTTTACCCAATAGTTCAAATGTAACGCTTTGTGCTGCACCACCTTGCATCTTCGTAGAAGATCGAGTGCTTGCAATAGCACGAATTCTGTGGTTTTTGATACCTGCATCTTTTAGTGCTTTAGCTGCTGCTTCTGCACGTTGTGTTGCAAGAAGTTTATTTGCAGTGGGGTCTCCCTCTTTACGCGTGTGTCCAACAACTCTAAGATAATACTGTGGAAACGACTTCAGTTTTGATGCAGTGTCAGTCAATGCTCTTTTACTACCGGGTAGAATACGCGCATTGCCGCGACCAAATTGAATCGGTTCAATCTTCATTGCAGCGACAGGTGCAAGTGTGGTCCAATTGTCATCAGAAAGTGGATTCAATGCAACTTCTTCCCGTACTTCCTCTTCTGCAACATTTGATGTGTCAACAAGAATACCCTCTAAGCCACCTGCACCATTAGCGTTCAGTACACCCGGATGGAAATCATCGGTGCGGAGTGAACGTAATATACCTTCAAAGAAAAGATTACCATAATTCCCTGAGAATGGGTCTGACGCAATAGATTTTGTTTTCACCAAGACTTGCATTATCTTTCCAATCATCATCTCAAGCTTCTCAGAATCTTTCGCTGCATTCCCAGAGATAATGCCAAAATGTGCGTAATTCTCAACAGTGTTTCGCCATTCTATTCCTTTTACTAACTGCCTCGCTTCATTGCTGTTGAGTTTATCGCCATATAGTTTTGCATCAGATTCAATCAAGGATAATAAGCCTTCTGATTGGTTTGAATAGTCGTAGTTCGCACGGAGATACGCCTGCACTATATGTGTGACAAGTTCGCGTTGTGTGTCTAAAAACTCACGTTGCACGACTAATACATCAACGATATACCCTTTCAGTTTTGAACTATCTAAGAGCAGGTGAACACCATCAATAGCAAGTGCTTTGGTAACATAAGGTTCCCATAAAACATAGGCAGCAGGTTGGCCTGGATCAGCAGACTTAAGTTTTTTATACACATCTTCTGCACCATTTGCATCGGAAGCCCAAGATGCAGGCAAACTCGGAAGACTCATCGTATTAATCATGATCCGAGCAAGTGTTTCACTCGGAGAATCTGGTGTCAACACGATACGTGCCTTCGGATTGCTTAAATTCGGGATGCTGGGTACACCTCGTTTGTGCGCAACTATGGCATCTGCCCCTTTTGATTCATCTATGACGAGTACAATTGAACCGGGGAAGTCACCGATCACACTACCCGCTTTAAGATATGCATCAATAGTAAAGACCGCCATTTGAACTTTACCACTTTTTAGGTCGCGTGCTCTACGGACATAATCGGCTTTATCGTCCACAAATGTGAGTTTAATCGCCTGACGATCAAGCAGATTCTTCACAGCATCAGACCGAAGTATAGCATAACCGGGGAAAGAGTCGTGGGCAACTTTAATCTCATGGTCATATCTCTGTGTACCGGTGTTTTCAACAAGTTTATTTTGTCTACTGCCAAGACGGGGTTCAACGACAAACTTGTAGACAAGTCCTAAAATACCAATGATAATCAGCCAACTTGCCACCATGACCATTCTGCTTTTTGTTTTCGCTTCCATCTCTATATTCCTTATCGCATTCTAAGTTGTAATGATCGACTACAATTTTCCCATACGCTTAAAAATCAAGAACCCACCAATAACGACTATGAGACCTATTAGAATCCAGAGATTGTTATTACCACTGCTTTGTTGGTCAGGTTGCTGTATCGGTTGTTGAGGTGTTTGTGTTGATGGCTTTTGCGGTTGTGAGGGTGTTTTTCTTATTTTAGTCGTTGTGATTGCAGTATTACTTGGTAGCATTGTAATCCGTTGAATAAGGTCCATAGCAATTTCTTCTGAGAGAGGTGCGATGTCTTCATAAGCATCTTCTCCATCAAGGTCAGTTCCCGTTCCACCTGTTTCGGCAAGGATCTGCGTTACTGCAGCAACGAGTTCACCCGGGTTGTCTGCTCTACGATAACTATCAGCATCTTTTGCCAACAGATGATCTGTCTGCATATCAACGCCTATCACATCAACACGAATCTGTCTGTCCAGAATTTCCGGTGTATATTGGGCAACTTTTTCCTCGTCTTGTGCGACTCCATCTGTAACGATCAACAACCGATAATTTCCATAGTTATACTGTTTTTCGCGCTGTTCAAGCAGTCTATTCGTGCCGATACGCATGTATTGTCCTAACGGAGTGCCACCACCTGGTTGCGGTAATTCAATCGCTGCCAACAGTTGCTCAGTGTTCTTCGGTCCAAGCGGATATACCCAATCATTTTGAACGTTACTTCCGCTGAAAACAAGCAAACCGATATGGGTATTATCTGGAACTTTAGCCAGTACTTCCTTAAGTGCTTCCTTAGCAGCGTCCATCTTTGACTTTGATTGGTCTGCCCGAAACTTCTCATTCATTGAACCGGATGCATCAAGAATAATGATAATATTGTCGGTATGAAGGTCAGATTCCCCATTACCAATCTGAATTATTGTGAATACTGAGAGAAGAATAATACACGCTACGATGAAATGTTTCACAATCGGCTCCTATATGAAAGGACTAAAAGTCAAAATCGGATGCGGCGACAGCTTCAGCTGACACTTTGATAAGTGCGAATTCAACACGTCTGTTTTCTGCAGCTTCATCTGGACTTGTCGGTTTCGCAATAACAGGTTCTTTAATTCCTACACCAACAGGAACAATCTGATCTGTATCAATACGTGCATTTTTACTGCGTGCATAATCAATGATAGATTGTTTCACCGCTTCTCCGCGTTGTTCGGAAAGCTTGAGAGCCGCACGCATAACTTGGTAAGGATTTTCAACATCACTGCTGTCGTCAAATTTTCGTTGATCGATGAGACGGATCAATTCAGCAGTATTTTCAAGACTAAAGGGTTTACCGTTCAAGAAATATTTATAACTTCCACGCGTTCCTGTTCGTTTCAGGAATCCTTTTGACAAACCAGTTCTTACCAAAATGCTCAGCGTTCTTGAAGGGTCGCTGTGTCCTTTGATAGCAATTGCAGCATTTCCATATTTTGAAGCAAGTTCTACAACTCTGTCAAATTCATCACTATATCGGGACGCACTAAATGTGTCCTGATTCGCATCAAATTGGATAGTAAAGGAAATTAATGTTTTTTCGTCCAGCACAGCGTCCTCATTGAATGATTCAATCTCTGCCCGAACAGCTTCTTTCTTAAAGCGCGTCTGCTTGAGTTGCGTCGGAGCATCAACAGTTGTAGCAAGCAGACTCTTGAATGCATTGGAATTGAAATTTAGGTCTGATGGGAGTAATGCATGTTTCTGACTTGCAAAACCCCAGTTAACTGCCATATCCAATCCAGCTTTATTGAATCCTTCAAATCCTGAGATAGTATTACTCGGATCGTTGAAAAATGCAACATTACCGGGTTGTCCAACAAAAGTGCAATCAGCGATTAGTCCGTGTGCATCCTCTTCAAGTGTCGGTAACACATCTTTTCCATAGATATTCTGCATCATAGTAAGTAGTTTGTTGTATTGTGTTGAGCCACTTCTTTCATAAGCTTTCTTAAGTGATATGACCTCTTCTGCCCCCTTCAGATAACCTGCAAAGAATCGTTCAATAAAAGGTTTATATTTGTCATAAAAGTCCTTTCGACATGCGTAGACATCTGCGATTGAACGCGATAGAGTTGCTGTACTAACAACAACGCGTGCCCCCTTTACAGTGCCTTCTGCACCTGTGCCGGTATTCTCTGGACCGCCTGTTAATCCAATCATGTCTGGTGTAATAACGAAACATCCTGCGATAGAAGAGTCATTTCTGAATCGCTCTGCTGGACCTTTTGCTCCAGTTAATTCTTCAACCCACACAATTTGAACATTGGATTTAGAGAGACGTGCAGTTTTCAACATATCATAAAGCATCCCAACATGAGGTCCACCCTTCTGAATAGCAATCTTTTTCCCGTTAAGATCCGATATTTTGCGGATATTTGATCGTCCGACAAAATGGTCTCCTGCCGACCATGTTAGTTGTCCAAACACGACAGGTTTTGTGTTGGGATCACGTCCAATTACTTCGCTTGCTTGTGCGATCATTCTAAACGTGCCCCGTAGTATCGGTGTCTTCCCAGAGAGATAGTCACGGACCTGTTGCTGAAAATTATCGCCAGGAACCAGTTCTAAGTTGAGTCCTTGTTTCTCCATGATTGTACCGGGTTTCGTTTTCAGTCCTCCATTTGCATGGAATAATGCAGCTTCACCACCCCATGTAATATAAGGCACGACTAAGGGAGAAATTGAAGTGACTTCACGTACGGTAACTGGACCAACTGCATCAGCAAAACGTTCCTGTGCCTTTGCTGAAAGCACAAGGCAAAGAAGCATCAGACAGATTAAATTATATTTCAAGAATTGGCGCAATACTTTGCTGCTACAGAAAATGGGATGCTTATTCATGTCTCTTTCCTCTTTTTGTTTTACACATTTTATATTTGTTCACGTCAATGGTATTCTAACATATAAATTAGATTATTACCACAAAATTAAGATAGTAGAGTGTGTAAAGATTTTGTCACTAACTTCTCACCATGAATTGTAGGGGCGGGTCTCTGTGCCCGCCCGTTGCCTTACAGGACAAGGAATGGTGGGGCACAGAGACCCCGCCCTACAATAGATTACAGGTTTTTCACTTGAATTGACGTCTACGGTGACAAAAACTTTACACACCCAAGATAGAATAAAATGGTTGGGAAATCACCTAACGTGAATGTTCAGGTTTACGCGGATATATTAAGATTGCATCTGAAACAGGACGACCCTGGAACCTTGGTAATGGACGAATACGACGGTTACCACGAGCAGACATCGTTCTCCTATCTATTGCCGTCTTTTCTTCAACAGGTTTGTTTTGAGTATCAGTTTTTGTAGGAGCATCTGTCTTTTTAGCATCTGTCTTTTTAGCATCTGTCTTTTTAGCATCCGTTGTTTCTTTGGCTATGACATCTGCTTGTTTGTCTGGTTTCTTTACGATTTCTTTTTTGTCTACTTGTTTTTCTGGAGTATCAGGTTTCTGTTTTACCTTTTCCTCTGAGTCTGGACGGGGAGGAGGTTTACGTTTTACACTTACAACTTTATCTTTTATAATCATCATTGATGAAGAACCACCATCTAAGTTCACAGCATCGGTTGCACCCCATTTCTGAAATAGGCTTGCAAGTTTATGCAACATGACACCACGCCGCACTTTCGGATCTGCACCTGTAATTGTAACAAAGAGTAATGTACCATCAGCCTTTTTACCAACTGCAGTGCGGGGATGCCAGAAACTGTGAAATGCTGGACCAAAACCTTCTTGTTGATAGATTTCAGATGTAGATTTACTTCCATTCTTCAGTAACAGAGGTCCTCCACCGATAATATGTGACATACTTTCCCACAGATGACTATCTCCCACACTCTCAGGTATTACCTTCTCTCGGATTTCAACCTTTACATCAATAGCAATATGCTCAAGTAGCAATTTACGTTTCCTGCCATTTGAAGATAGGACATATCCATCACTTGGAATTCGAGAGCTTCCTTGTCCATCATATATGTCAACTATTCTGTCATTTCTTACAACCACTTCAAGACCATCATGATTCGTCAATGTGTTGGCGTGAAAGCCGGGACGATACAGCACCAATTCGTCCTTTATCCGCACACGATTGATTCCGTCAATTTCCAACCTTACACCATTTGAGAAGACTATCTCATGTTGAAGTAGAATACGGTCAAAATAAGTCTCAATCTTCCCATTGACAGTTCTGAAACCGACAACCCCGCGCCCTTGTTCTGGTTCACTTACCCATTCACCATCAATTTTTAATGCACCGACAGATTCACCTTGATAAGTTCCTGCCATCTCATAAAATCCACCATTAATAGCAATCGGTGCTTTTTTCCGTTGTGCAATTGACTGCAAATACTCTGAACCAATTCCTGCGCCGAGTGCACGAAATGGACGGATGTCTACTGAATCAGGTTTTACTGAAAGTATGTTTGTCAGAACACCATCATCCAATATCTGACGATGAACAATCCCAGGAAACACTTGCTCTGTTTTATCACTAGAGACAGGATCGGTATAAGATTTTACATAGGCGGGTACTTTTTTTAGTGGTACAACTTTGCCTACCCAAACACCTATTCCGAAAAAAATCAGAAAACCGATTATCGTCCATGTGCGTGGATAGCGTTTGATGAATCGGACAAATCTTCGTCCTAAATAGACAATATCAAACATCTTTGGTAAACAAGAACATTCGTTGTTCCTGTTTCAGTCGCATTATCCGCGGTGTGCCAACATAAGGTTTTTAGGTTAGGTTCTCTATACGGTTCTCCCATTCATCACATGTGGCATGAGTTCGTCTCACTGCTGCACCGATATAGTTGGTTGGGGCACTGAGTGCTTCACTTTGCGGTTTAGTCAACTTGTCAAGGAACGGTCGAAAGGTCTCATCCTCCCATAGTAGTGTGGTTAGACTTTTTCCTGTTTGATGTACTTGTGCTATCAGTTTACGTGTGTGATCATAAGCATCTGGAAACCCATAATATGCCATCAATAGATATATCGGTTCTGCGATTGTGTCCTCTGCACTCATATCAAGGTTGTGCTGCATATTCTCTACCTTAACGTCCATCTCATCTAATGCACGTCGTAGTCTGTAGATTGAATAGTCAAAAGCAGTGATCAACTCTGTCAAAAATCGACTTGAGGCGGAATTGGTCAAATCACGTTGGTGTTCCAAAATGCTGTCCATAAATACAGTTTGCATGCGTGGAACAAACGCTTTCCACAGGCTCTTTACATTTTCATAAGCCTCTGGATTGACTTTATGTGGCATTGTGGATGAACCGACAAGTTGTGGATTATATTTTCTACCTACTTCAGCAATCTCTGTCCTATAGAGGTGTCGCATATCATCTGCGAAGTTTGCAAGTACTGTATAAGCTGCTGTTACATGATACGCTACATCGGAGATGAACTCAGGTTCAACACATTGTGTTGAAGTATGTGTATCCGACGGTTTTAAATCAAGTAAAGCGAGAAAATCTGCTTCTATCTGTTCAGGATTCTCATGAATTAATGACAATCCGTTGAATGCTCCTACTGCTCCAGAAAACTGCCCTCGTAGATTTTGACCTGCTTCATGTATCTTTTCAATCCGAGTACCAAGACGACTGATGTAGAGTGCTAATGCATATCCGAAGGTGGTTGGTTCAGCATGCTGTCCGTGTGTCCTACCGATTTGCGGTGTTTCTGCATGTTCACGTGCTAAGGCTATTAACTGCTTTTCCAGTTCAATCATATCTGGAACAATGACGTTCTCAATCAGTGCTTTAAATCGTAATGCGGTTGCTGTGTCCAAGATGTCCGCAGAAGTTGCGAAGAGGTGTACATAAGGACGCGCTTCAGGACTAATTTTGCTCCGAATTACATTGACCAGTGAACGAATGTTATGTCGGATCCTCTTCTGTTCTTCGTAGACCGCTTCCGCTGTCACCTGTCCTACTGCTTGTTCGACTTCATCTGCTATTTTTGAAGAGCAGACCCCATAGTTTGCTAGTGTGCGTGTCAATGCTGCTTCTACCTTTGCCTGATAGGTGACATATCCTGCCTCAGAGACATAAGGTAGAAGACGTTGCATAAATGTTTCATCGCCGCCATAGTATCTAAAATCTAATGGACTGACGGCTTCATATAGCTGCATAGTAGACAATTCTCCAATTTTTTGTCTTATTGTATCCTATGCTAATATGAATGTAAAGTGTTTTTGTTGGTTAGACGGGGTTATTTAGTTTTCGGTTTTTCTTGTTTCTTTTTCACAAATGCCAAATGTCCCAAGACGGTAGGCGCGGTTTCCTATCCACACCATAGGCATCAATTTTGTTGAGATTAGCCGTTTTCCCTATGTCGGTAGGTTCGGTTAGGAAACCGAACCATAGGCGTCAATTTAGTGAGTAAAGTTTGTGCATTTGATACACCTCATGCAGCATGCCACACGCGCATGCTGCCCCGCTGGGGCTTATGTCTGTGTTTGATATTAAGTGCTATACACCTCATGCGGCATGCCACACGCGCATGCCGCCTCTGCGAGGCTTTTATAAATCATATATCAGCACCAGCGGTGCGAAAGGTGTATAGAAAATGTTGACCACAAGAAACCAAGCACCAGCGGTGCGAAAGGTGTGTATGATAAAAATAAACATCCAAAATCCTTCACAGGTAAATATATCCTTAAATTGACGCCTATGGTTCGGTTAGGAAACCGAACCTACTGGCACTGGAAGGACGCTATTGTAGAGGGGTTTCTAACCCCGATTGCTTGAGCAAAACATTGGAAATCGGAGTTAGAAACCCCTTCAATAATAGGGAACTGGGGATTTGTAAACGCTAAATTGACACCTATGCTTTGGAATATACACCGCGCTGTACTCTGACAATATCGCCCTTGTCTATGAGACGTTTGAGTTCATTTTTCACTGCTTCTGGATTACCATCAATTGTACTGGTGAGTTCCGCAGTCTTTTTGTTTCCATCCGCAAGAAGATTTAGAATTTGTATTCGGTAAGGAACACGTAGGGGTGCACCACCCCTTAGTTTTTGTAAAATACGGTTTGCCTGTCTTGAGGAACATCCATAAACTTCTTCAACTTTTTCTCTACTGGATTTGGCTGTAAGACAGTCTCTCTCTTTTTCATAGTCTTTTCGTTTAGCAACCACTTCCGGTAATTTTTCAAGTCCACCAGCAATTTCAAAGTCTTCCCAATCAAAATGGACGGTTTCAGTTCTATCTGATATTCCAGCAAGATTTATACCAGTGAGTAATACTACTTTCCTTCCTTGTGATCTGTTGAATGTATCGCAGTTTAGTATCGGTCTTAGTAGAACATCTATGTTTTGTTCATATATATTTTGTAAACGCTCATCCGTATATAGACCGTAAGCTTTATCCTTTTCATAATTAAGCGGAGTATCATCGTTTCCATATAGTATCTGTCCTTGTCTCCATATCCTTCCCTGTGGTGGTTCAGGAGCTCCGACAATCCAAATCACTTGTACTTTTTCAAGAATTGAGTCCAAATTATCCATATTATCAGAAAACTTTATTAAATGGACATTATCTCTCTTGACGATTTCAGATAGTTGTTTGATCCCTGCGACATAGGTGATAACCGCGTGAACAACATTGACATCCTTCTCAATTTCATCGATTATACCCTTGTAAAAATTTAAACCAATTGGACTTATTCCAATTACATCCCAGTTTCTGTCATAATCTAAAATCATTTCTCGTGGATAGATTCCTGTCTGAATTTGAAAGATTTTGTTTTCTTTGTGCCACGAAGGTAGTTCTAAATATACTGCTCTAACTTTTTCATCAGGAAATGCTCGATTCAAATGTTGTTCGTAGAGTGTTGTGGATTTAATGAAGAGTTGTTTAACATTTGGATGTAAAATTGGGGGAATCCAGAACTCAAGCACTTTCTTATCCCATCTTACGCGTGCATCCTCATCTCGTGTGTAATGTTCAAAGAACCTTTTGAGTTGATGCCAAACTGTCCAATTGGGATTAGTGCATACAGTCTGAATATTCTGAATGTCAGTCACAGTTTCAATTTTTAATACACCCAATTGTATCGCTTGGCTCAAAGTCATTGGTATTCTAATATCTTTGTCTACAACAATAGATTGTAAATGTAAAAATGGAATGCTATTGTCTTTGAGAATATGTGCTGCCTGATTGTCTAAAGGAATATATACATCAATGTCGTTTTCAAATTTAATAGTATATTTTGCTAAGACCTTGTCAGTTTCTGGATCAACATAAGGTTGTTCAACAATCCTACATTTAATATGTGTCTCACACATCTGTTTGACAATGACATCTTCCTGTGTCTGGAAAGCTTGGATTGCAGAACGAATACGTCTGACAGAATCACCATAAAACTTTCCTCTTAGTTGTAATGTGTTAAGTAAGAAATTTGCGAGGTTACCTAACGGTTCTCCATGCCAGTTCTCTGTCCACTCAGACAACCTATCTATTGATAATTCACACCTGAGAAATAGATCGTGCGATTTGGGTTCATCAATAATACAAAATCGGTAATTGTTGTCAATTGGTTCAAGTAATTCTTCAGCGAGCTTAGAATATCTTGGGTTAATAAAAAGGTCTGGATTTGATAGAAACAAGTAATTCGCTCTCTTTAAGTTTTTAGATTGTGCCAAATATCCCTGTTCTTGACACATTTCATTGACAGGACATTGCGGACATATTCTCTCTGTGGGATTTCCACCCTTTTCTTCCAGAGCATCACACCTTTTTGAATCAATACATACATTACCAAGTTTAAAAGGATTTGCGTTTAATTCATCCTGTGGTAATTCTCTTACTTGTTCCCATAGATGAGATCGTGGTTTCCACCAACCAACAGACCTTTTGTCATCTCTAATGATATATCGTTCAACTTCTTTTGCTGATTCTTGTTCTTCTGTCTTGATACATATTTGAATGTTATTGGGAAAATTAGAAATAACATCATCCCATTCTACCCAATCTGAGTAAGTTGTTATTGCACATACTCTTGTTCCATTGTCAAATAATGAAGGTAATAGAATGGACTGTTGATCTAATAGTTGTTTGTTTTCGTCTATTTGAGTCTGGTTTGAAAGGATATAATGTTTACGTTTGATTGCCAAAGGACTCAGTTCATTGGCTCGTATGGCGCGGATTTTCTTAGAGATCGGTATTTGGTTGTGGTTAACTGAAGGAATAATCCCTGTATCTTCCCAGACTTCTGTAATTGGTGTAGCATCAATTGGCAAGTCAAGATCAGGCGAATTTGCACGTACCCACACAGTTCTGTCTCGTTCCCATAGAACAACATGCTTATTTGAATCTTCTGTATTGTGTTTTGTCCAGTGATGAAAACTGTTTTTCTCACTAACATAAGTATAACCTTGACGTAGAAATTCTTCTCTGGCGAGATCAAGCCTATGTGTTCCGAGTGTGAATGGAACTCTGCATACGGGTGTACTATTCTCATTAAGTTTTGAAATATTCACATTTCCGTTTTCAGGTTGATGTAAGATATCCCGCAAAAGATCAATGGGTGTGAAAAGAATTTCTTTTGAAATAATAGGAGGATCAGTTAGGTTGCCCATGAGAATTTCATAACGGGAATCCCAACAGCTCAATCCGTGTTCACCTATAATATCAAGGTACTCAACTCTGTTACCAGATTTGTTTGAATAGATATAATGCCTGTCTTCATTGTTATAAGGATGAAGGTAATCAAGGATTCTAAACGATAGTCGTATCCCTCCATTTTTGGTTATTGTCAGTAACGGGTTCACAACTGCATCAATAAGTGCCTGAATACATGTCATAGTTGCATCCGTGGCATTACAGAGAGCATCGTATTTGAAATGGATGTCATGCCACGGTGCTCCAAACTTCTGTGAGGGAATACCAGTATAAATCTGTATACCCCATGAATTTCTCCATTGCCGTTGTAACCAACTTCCTGTGTGTTGTGGAATTGAAAATCGACGAATCCAATTATCATTACTAAAAGTTCTCGGTCCTCTATCATTCTCAGGTGCGCGTCCTATAGGCATAAAGGAAATGTTTGCTTCTTCTAAGGTATGAAGTTTCAAAGATTTGCCATCAGCATGATATATGGTATATTCGTAAGGAATCCCTTTATTGTAGACTGCTGGTCTTACTGATGTATGTCGTTGATGGAATGGATTCTTATGCCGTTCATGGCAACGAGATATAATTTTGTTAAGTCTTTTCATAGTGTGAATAGTAAATAGATTGTTGGACTATTTTCCTTTTGCAGATTGTTCTGAATCATTTTGTATAGCAGATAAATATTTCATATATTTTATCTTAGTTTAACATTTCATGCAAGTCGTATTATATAAATATGTTATAGTAAATGTGATTGTCCACTTATGAATATTATTCTAATCACAACTATAGAGGTATGGTTTTGCACCTGTAATGTATAGTTGAAAATACCATTTCTAATAGAAAACGCCGCATTTTTGTAGCACAAACTGCCAGTTTGTGCTGTCGTTCAAGACATTCAGAACGAATGTTTATGGGATAAACATTTATAGAAATGGTATTAGTTCTATTAAAGAAAAAAGGTGAGGAACAAAGTTCTCACCTTACAGGAATATCTATGGTTTCAGTATTGAAAATGTGGCTACTTTAATTTAGTAGATGGCTTTTCAATGATTGCTATTCTTGTATAACCATTTTCGGAGTGGCGATAATCCTCAGTTTCCCATTTCATGTATACATCATGATTTCTCATGATAACATAATCTGTATTCTGACGATTTAAACGTTGTTTCCATGTTCTATTAAAACCAAATAGTCCTTGAAAAATAGGTTCTCTACGGTAGAACTTATCCAAGTTCCAGTTCTGATATCTGAATCGCTCACCAGAGTCCCATTTCCATTTGCCTTCTTTTTCAACATCCGTCAAGCCTATCCAGTATTGGGTGTGACCAAAGACAGCCTCAAGCCATTTCTGTTCTGCTTCATTTGTAATTGTAACAAGATAAGCATTCTCGAGAGATGCTTTCTCTACTGCATCTTCTCTACTGCTGCAAATTATCCGTTTATACAAGTTTCCATTTTCTGGATTCAGAATCCATACACCTTGTATTGGATATATAAATTTCGAATGGTGGTCATCCCTCTCGTTTTTCTCTTCTATTTGAATCATCTCTGTAGAATTCCCATTGAGAGATAACTGGATAATATCAGTAGACTTATCTCCTGAAAGCAAAACAGGATTAAAATTACCAGCAAGCAGGAAAGGTTCAGAGTCACCTGAAAGTCCACGATGATTAACTGAGAATGCAAATATCCCTGGAGTGTAGAAACTATATTCAAAGATGCCGTTTTCATCTGTTTGGACATGAACATGTTGATTATATGGATAATGGTTGCCAGCATAACGGTTTAGTTCAGCAAACTCGACTATAACAGAGGCATTTGATAGTGGTTCACCATTATCAAAAACAATTCTCCCACGAATCACTAATGGGTTCTCCATAGTTACCATGAGGTGCACATTCTCCATATTTGATCCAGGTTTTATGGTGAATGTTACTGCACCAAGAGATGGATAGTATGCGTATTGATGTGGAATAATAGTAGCCTGACCGAGTCTTATTGAGTGGATTCTTGGTAGGTGTTTATACTTCTTTTTTGTTGATTCTGTAGGTGCTGTATCATTCTCAAGTGGTGTTTCTGGTAGAACTAAAATCTGCACTACACCTGGAGTTATGTTGTTAAATCTGAACTTACCTTCAGAATCGGATTTAGCTTCAAGATAGGGTGGACGTTTTTTCTTACCCGAACCATCCTGTTTCTTGATAACATTTGATGGTGGGTGATGAAGAATACTAAATGGGTATGTTTTGATGTCGTAAATGAGATCTATTGTTCTGCTAAATATGTTGATTTCAACAGCAAGAAGGATAACGGTTGCATCAGCAATTGGTTCCCCTTTAAGATCTGTTATGACTCCAGACAGGCTTGATGTTTCTTCATCTGTGTTTCCATAGAATGTTATACCGAATGTAAATATAAGAGCGAGTGCAAACAACAGAATGAATTGCTTTTTTGAACTGAATGTAATCATTATGTGTCCCTTTTATGTAATGTTACGATTTTTTCTACTTCTTGATCTTTATACCCTCTTTTTCCAGAATAGCGTTCTTAACAAGAGGCAGGAATTTATTCTTGGAACCCAATATCATCCATCTTTTTGAAAAGAAATCGAGTGCAACAGGTGAGTATGCTTCGGTAACAGTATTATCTTTTCTAAGCCAATTCGTGTAGGTCAGTGAATCCCCGTTGTACCATTTTTCGAAAGTGCCTTCCTGCGTTGAACGTAAGCCTATCCAAAAGAACTTTCGATTAGTAAATCGAGATTCCAACCATTTCTGTTCGGCTTCATCATTTATGGTAACGAGGTATGCGTTTTCTGCATCTGCTTTGGCTTTAGCATCATCCCAACTATCACATTGAATTCTTCTGTAAGCGTGACCATTTTCAGGATTGACAGACCATTTCGCTTGAAGAACTTTCAAATAATCCTCACGTTTCTTCACCTGCTTTTTTATTCCTCTCAGTTTGAAAACAAGCTTATCGTATCTTTGTCCTTGCACCAAACGGAACCATCTTGATTTCGCTGTTGCGCCACGATATTCTACATTAACTGCAAACTCAGCTTTCGGTTTTGGTAAATTTCTCAGATATTTTACGAAGTATCCTTGGGAGTCCGTTGTAGTTTGTGCACCTGATGTAGTCATTGATAAAGAATCGGTAAAAAAGTAAAGAAATGTCTCACGATCGCGTGCTTTTAATGTTAGCCTTACTTGAGCATTGGCAAGTGGTGAACCATCTTTATGAAGTATCCTTCCCCTAATTGATCTGAATGGAGGCTTCACTGTTACAACTATGTTTTCAAGAGGTGTACTCTCCTCAACAACAAAGGTTAGTTTGCTAAACCAGTCTGGTTTATACGATTGGATTCCAGGAGGAAATAAAGTGACATATCCAATATTAAGTGAGGCGATAGAATAATCTGAACCACCTTCTGGTAGTAGAACGAATTGTGATTTTCCAGGACTGATGTTGTTAAACGTAAAAGCACCCTGTTTATCGGTTGTTACCTGATTCCATTCAGATGACGGTATAGGTTGATTATCTTGGTTGTGTTCTAAAGGTCTAATGGTAAGTGCAAGTCCTGGAACAACTTTGCCATTGCCGTCAATGACTCTGCCTGAGATAGATGTTGCACCCTCTTGAGATATGGTCTGTACTTGTGCAATATTGTCTGCATCGGTCTGTGACGCATCTGCAGTTGGTGCATTTAGACTGTTAACTGCATTAATATCTTTTGCTTGAGCACCTGGTCTACCTAATTGATTTCGCACAGCCGGTTTCTCAGGAGAATCAATCACTTGTCTTGCATCTGTTATTTCAATCGTCCGTTCCGATGCTGCGTCAATACTGAATGGCTTTTGAAAATGGATTAGTTGTTTTGCTCCAACACCGATCAATAGAAATACGATAATTGCTGATGCAGAAGAAACTATCCACGGCATTACAGGTTTATTCACTGAAGGTGCTACGGGTGATAGGTTGGAGATTTTTTTCATGATATTCTCAGATAATTGCTTAGGCAATTGGAAACTACCTAAGTTTTCCTGAATAAGTGCTTCTTCACCTTTGAGGCGATTGCGCGCACGATGTAAACGAATCTTGACAGTATTTGTTGATACACCGAGGAATTCACCGATCTCTTCACATGATAATCCTGCAAGGTAATGCATCGTTACCACCGTACGATCACTTTCTCTTAGTCTACTAAGCAGTTTTCTAACTACTGACCTTTGATTCTCCTTTCTCTCCTCTTCGCGTTCTTGTGTCTTATATTCAGTATAATACACCTCTTCCAACTCCATAGGATCAGTTTGTTCTAAGGATTCTAACTGTGGCTTTTTCTTTCGGTGCCACATGTTACATATATTGGCGGTAATAACATATAACCAACCAGAGAAACGGTGAGGGTGTTTTAGACTGCTGAGTTTCTGATATGCAGTAATAAAGGCATCTTGTGTTATCTCTTCCGCAGTATGGAAATCACCAATCTTTTGCCAGGCAAGTGTATGTATCTGTTCTTGATATTTTTCCACAAGCGATGCAAACGCTTGTTGATCCCCCGCAAGTGTTTGTTTGACCAGTTCAGAATCGCTTTGTTTCATGTTGCACCTCACTATCTTCGTCTTCTTTTAACATATAGATGCTATTTGGTTGTGGAAGGTTTCACTTTTGGATTATTTTCAAAAGATACTTACATCTGGATCAGATTTATAATAATGATAGCATAGAAATTGATAACTGACAAAAAGAAAGGCACGCATGTTCTGCGTGCCTAAAGGGGTAATGTTGACTAAATTAGGGTTTACTTTTTTAGAGTGCTGCTATATGGTCAGACTAAATAATGCCATCTCTGTATTGGGTGTGCATAAGCACTGACATCAACGTTTTCAGAGAATCTCTGTTGTGATTAAGTGACCTCTGTAGATTCATCGTCTATGGTTTCAGTATCAGTGCTATTTTTTCCAGTTGTATCGTTGTCATCTGTATCATTAATCTCTATATGTTGGATTTCCTGATGATCTGTGTCTGATGTTTCATCAATGGGTTGGGTGACCTCTTCTTGATTGCTATCATATATCTCTATGGTAGACATCTGAAATTGAAACCATACAAAACAACCGATTGTGAAAATCAGTATAAATGCAGTTCCACCGACAATCCAGTTTTCTATTGAAAAATCTTTTAGCATAATGTTCTCCCTATTGTCCATTGTTCGTCCAGTCATCACTGGGAGTGAAACTATTGTTTTTCTCTTGGTTAATCATTAAGACAAATCAAACACTATTGTGTTCATTATAACTATATCAAATTAGTTGAAGTTTACAATCAATTCTTTCAGACTTTTTGTGTCTCTGTAATTAAAGAGACGTAACTTCGGAAAAAGGTTGCACTTTTTTACTAAAATATACAAACAAAGTGGAAAAAAGTTGCATATTGGTTGAAATTTATAGCAATTGCAGTGTTTGACGATCTGATAGAGGTGGACAAATAGGGGTTTGGAGCAGAAATGTGTAATTAATGAATCCTACATGTGATTATGTTGAATTAATTCAAATATCTACTAAGAATAGGCTACAACATATCAGGTAGACATTTATGGACGATTTATTTCTCAATCGGAATTTTATACACTCCACTATTGGAAGTACCAGCGTAAAGAAAACCGTCAACGACTGCTAAAGATGAAACCAGTTGTGTAAGAGAACCAATTGACTTCCAATGTTGTTTCTCTGCTATCCATTGGAAAAAACCTGTAGGTGTGCTGACATACACCTCAGTACCATCAGTTCCAATTGATGTAGCAGATGTTTCATCCAGTCCATCGTTGATGGATGTCCAAGTATCGCCTACATCCTTGGAACAAAATACTCCCTTGTTCCAAGTGGTTACATATAGCGTTGACCCTACCCATTTGAGATCAGACAAACCGCCATCAATCATTTCTGCTGTGTGAATAGGCTCCCAACTGTTCTCTTTAAAACGGTAGACACTATCTTCAGTAACCGCAATCACATTCTCACTATTTGCAGATAATAACCAGATGTAGTGATGTTGTTCCAAACCAAGTTTGGTAAGACCCGTTTTCTGCTCCCACTTGGAAACTCCATAGTCCCATGTGCCTAAATAAAATGTATTGCCAACTACATCCATACTTTCAATTGAAAACAAGCCTTTGTGTCTGTAAAGTTCAACCCAAGTGTTATTTTCTCTATTCAACCTATAAACTCCATCTCCCTCACCACCAAGATCAGGCAGAACAAATTTATCATCACCAAAGTAAGCACCTATGTAGAGCTCTCCATCTGATACACAAATAGTTGGAGAACCAAAGTTGATCTGCTTTGAAGGATCGTTTATAGGCAGCCATGTATCTCCACCGTCATCAGAATAGACAATCTTTTTGCCAACAGTGGTGTATAGTTTATCTCCAATAACCTCTAATTTGCTGACAGATGTATTTATTATACCAGTGTTGCATTCTACCCAAGAATCCCCTGCATCTGTTGTGCGAAAGACTCCATTTTCAGATGTGCCTATGAAGACAGTTTTATCATTGATTGGTAACAATGTTGTAACCTCACCATGCATTAACCCTTCATGGATAGATATCCAGGAATCACCCATATCCTCCGAAAGATAAACCAAACCGTCATTAGTGCCGGCGTATAACCTCCCACCTTGCACGGCAATTGTCTGAACATCATCACTTTCTTCTTTTACTTTTTCTGGAGTGATATGCATCCATGTCTCCCCTACGTCATTTGACCGGAAGATCCCAGATTTTTTCCCCATATATCCACTTACAAAAAGTAAATGTTTCATTGAAGCAAACGACTCAATACGTAAATCAGATGAAGAATCTTGCTTAGGTGAAGGATTTGATTCTGGTTTATCTTGCGAAGTGTTTTCCGACTCAACCCCATCTGAATGCTCAACGACAACTGGATTGATAAGTGTCCACGGATCTTTATCACCCATTTTACGAAATAGTCCTCTCTTTGTAGCAGCAACCAACGTTGTCCCATGACTCAAGAGTTTAAAAACATACATCGGTTTTAATGAAGAGGGATCAGGATCCAGACGCGGGTCGATGTCTAAAAGATACCCATGAAACGTTATTCCGAGTCCATCATTAATTTGTGCCCATGAATTATCATCATTTGACTGCCAAACACCATAGGAGTACGTACTAACGTAGATATCGTCATCAAGAATCACAATACCAGTGGTTGTCAAACGGGTTTGGATAGCAGGTACGGGTTGCCAGGTGTTGCCAATATCAGTAGAAATGTATAATCCATCCCGCGTGCCAACATAGATCTTATTCCCCTTTTCCGCGAATGAAGTAACCTCCAGGGAAGTCTCAAATGGTTCATTGTATAATCCAGTATTAACTTGTGTCCAGTTGTTTCCATTATCAGTTGAGCGGAAAATACCTGCACCCTCTGTCCCCGCAAGGAGCACGTCATGAGTGGTTCTATAAAGCGTTGTTATCTTGCCACCGTAAGGACCATTCGTTTGTTTCCATGTGCCTTTGAAATTAGTTCTTTCTGCATCATCCGTCTGTGCCGCACCAAATTGAGATGTCTCCGGTTCCTGTCCCGTTCCAGCATTGTTACTGAGCACATCAGATCGACTAACTTGATTGCTAATTGCTGGTTTAGCAGGAGATTCCAAGACTAATCGTGCGTCAACGATTTCAACTGTTCGTTCAGATTCTACATTCAAACTATATGGTTGTTGAAAACGGAATAAGTTCTGTACCCCCACTCCCAATAGAAGCACTACTAAAATAGCTGATGCAGCAGATATTGCTAAAGGTATATACGGTTTATTGCCAGTTGGGGCAGTTGGCATAAGTCGTGAGACCTTTTCCATAATGTGTTCTGTCATTTGCGATGGCAGTTGGAAACTGCTTAGGTTTTCTTTAATCATTGCTTCGTCCTTCCTTAGTCGGTTGCGTGCGCGATGAAGTTTACTGCGAACCGTGTTGGGAGACATTCCCAAAAACTTACCAATTTCTTCACATGTCATTTCGGTGATGTAGTACAGATTTACGACTGTTCGTTCACTCTCTGGTAGTTTACTGAGTAATTTCTGAACTATTCCTCGTCTCTTCTGATTTGCCGCTTCTTCTCGTTGGTGTGTCATATATTCTGAATAATACACCTCCTCCAACTCGACAGGATTTGTCTCATCAATTGATTGCGTTTCAATTTTATTCTTCCGGTGCCAGGCAATGCACTTTCGGTTTGTAACGACATAAAGCCATCCTGCAAATTGCTGGTAGTGTGAGAAGGTTGAGAATTTTTGATAGGCAGTAATGAAAACATCTTGCGTAATTTCTTGTGCAATATGAAAATCACCAATTTTCTGCCATGCAAGCGTGTGTACCTGCTCTTGGTATTTCTCTACAAGTTGAGCAAAAGCCTGCTGATCACCTTCTATTGTGCGTTGAATTAGTTCAGAATCATCGTTTTTCATCGTCCACCTTCGGTATAGAAAAATAGAATTACAAACAAAAGTCTCTTCTATAATTAATAACGCGATTTTGTGGTATAGAATTGCACAATTTTGAAAAAAATGCAATTTGGAAGGGAAATACGGGTGTGTAAAGTTTTTGTGACTAACTTCTCACCATGAATTGTAGGGGCGGGTCTCTGTGCCCGCCCGTTGCCTTACAGGACAAGGAAGGCGGGGCACAGAGACCCCGCACTACAATAGGTTACAGGTTTTTCACTTGAATTGACATCTACGGTGACAAAATCTTTACACACTCGGGAAATACCATGATTTTTTCAAAAGAGAAGAGAAATGAAAAGGATGGAAATGTGGTAGATTTTAGATTCATTTGGACACTTTGCATCGGCACTGAATCAACGTTTGAATACGTGTGTGATATTGTGCGGGAAATCTCGACTAATGATCAGGTGAAAGTGTCCAAATATCTTTAGAGTTTACCATAAACAGTTTATTTCTCAATCGGAATTTTATATACTCCACTATTGGAAGTACCAGCGTAAAGAAAACCATCAACGACTGCTAAAGATGAAACCTGCTGGGTAAGAGAACCAATTGACTTCCAATGCTGTTTCTCTTCTATCCATTGGAAAAAACCTGTAGGTGTGCTGACATACACTTCAGTACCATCAGTGCCTATTGATGTAGCAGATGTTTCATCCAGACCATCGTTGATGGCTGTCCAAGTATCGCCTACATCCTTGGAGCGAAATACTCCCTTGTTCCAAGTGGTTACATAAAGCGTTGAACCAACCCTTTTGAGATCAGTCAAACCGCCATCAATCATTTCTGCTGTGTGAATAGGCTCCCAACGGTTTTCTTCAAAACGGTAGATTTCACTATCTCCAGTAACCGCAATCACATTCTCACTATTTGCAGATAATATCCAGATCCTGTGATGTTCCAAGCCAAGTTTGGTAAGACCCGTTCTCTGCTCCCACTTGAAGACAACACCATTCCATGCGCCCATATAAAATGTATTGCCAACTACATCCATACTTACAATTCCATACAAGTCAATATCTGTGAAAAGTTTAACCAAAGTGTTATTTTCTCTATTCAACCTGTAAACACTATCACCCTCACGACCTGAATAAGGCGGAATATATTTGTCATCACCAAAGTAAGCAGCGACGTAGAGCTCACCATCTGATACACAAATGTCTAGAACACCACGTTTGCTCTGCTTTGAAGGATCGTTTATAGACAGCCATGTATCTCCACCGTCAGCAGAATAGACAATCTTTTTGCCAACAACAGTGTATAGTTTATCACCAATAACCTCTATTTTGCTAACAGATGTATTTATTATACCAGTGTTGCATTCTACCCAAGAATCCCCTGCATCTGTTGTGCGAAAGACCCCATTTCTTGATGTGCCTATGAAGACAGTATTATCATTGATTGGTAACACAGTTGAAACATCATCATGCATTACCCCCTCATTGATTGGTATCCAGGAATCACCCATATCCTCCGAAAGATAAACTAAACCGTCAGTAGTGCCGGCGTATAGCCTCCCACCTTGCACGGCAATTGTCCGAACGCCATCACTTTCTTCTTTTATTTTTTCTGGTGTGATAAGCATCCATGTGTCGCCTGCGTCATTTGACCGGAAGATCCCAGTTTTTTTTCCCATAGATCCACTCAAAAAAAGTAAATGTTTCATTGAAGCAAACGACTTAACATGAAAATCAGATGAAGAATGTTGCTTTAGTGAAGGATTTAATCCTAGTTTATGTTGCGAAATGTTCTCCAATTCAACCCCATCTGAATGTTCAACGACAACTGGATTGGTAAGTGTCCACGTGTCTTCATTCCCTGTTCTGTGAAAGAGCCCTTTTTTGTAGCAGCAACCAACGTTGGTCCATGACTTGAGAGGCTAAAGACATTCCTCTGTGTAAGAATCGATTCTACATCCTTGCGATTATGAATCAGACGCGGGTCGTGCCCGAAGAGAAGACCAGGGAACGTTGTTTCGAGTCCATCATTGATTTGTGACCATGAATCACCATCTTTTGACTGCCAAAAACCGTAGATCCCTGTACTAACGTAGATATGCTCATCAAGAGTAACAATGTCAAGAATATCAATAGCACTGATCAGCCCAGGGACTCGGAACGCAGATACGGGTTGCCAGGTGTTGCCAATATCAGTAGAAATGTATAATCCATCCCGCGTGCCAACATAGATCTTATTCCCCTTTTCCGCGAATGAAGTAACAAATGCAGTAATATACTTCAATCGTCCTCTATTGATTAATCCAGTATTAACTGGTCTCCAGTTGTTCCCATTATCTGTGGATCGGAAAATACCTGCTTTCTCTGTTCCAGCAAGCAGCACGTCATGAGTGGTTCTATAAAGCGTTGTTATCTTGCCACCGTAAGGACCATTCGTTTGTTTCCATGTGCCTTTGAAATTAGTTCTTTCAGTATCATCCGTCTGTGCTGCACCAAATAGTGATGTCCCGGGTTCCTGTCCCGATTCATCATTGTTACTGAGCACATCAGAACGACGAACTTGATTGTGAATTGTTGGTTTGGCAGGGGTTTCCAAGACTAATCGTGCGTCAACGATTTCAACTGTTCGTTCAGATTGTGCAGTCAAACTAAACGGCTTCTGAAACCGAATTAGGTTTTGTGCTCCAAAGCCTATTAGTAGAACAACTAAAATGGCTGAGACAGCAGATATTGCTAAAGGTACTAAGGGTTTACTTCCTGATGGCGTTACTGGATTGAGACGTGATATTTCCTTCATGATGTTTTCTGTCATTTGTGTTGGCAGTTGGAAACTGCTAAGGTTTTCTTGTATCACTGCTTCCTCCTTCTTTAACCGCTCTCTGGCTCGGTGAAGTCGACTTTTAACCGTGTTCGGAGATACACCCAAAAACCTACCAATCTCTTCACACGTTAAGCCTGCGAGGTAGTGCATTGTTACCACTGTCCGTTCACTCTCGCGGAGTTTATCGAGTAACTTCCGAACAATTGCTCGACGATTTTGATTCGCTGCTTCTTCACGTTGACGAGACGTATGGTCGGAATAATATACCTCTTCTAATTCCATTGAGTCTGTCTCCTCCAGAGATTGCAGTTGTGGCTTTTTCTTTCGGTGCCACATGTTACACTTGTTACTGGTTATGACATAGAGCCATCCCGCAAATCGGTTGTGATGTGTGAGGGTTGCGAGTTTTTGATACGCAGTGACGAAGGCATCTTGTGTAATCTCTTGTGCAATGTGGAAATCACCAATTTTCAGCCACGCTAAAGCGTGTATCTGTTCTTGGTATTTTTCTACAAGTGCTGTAAAGGCGTGTTGATCACCTTCAAGTGTGCGTTCAATTAATTCAGCATCATTATGTTTCATGGAACACCTCACAAATCGACTAATCTTTTAATATAAAGATGTTATTTGGCTTATGAAGGTTGCATTTATCAGAAAAAAGTACGTGATTGAAAGAGAAAGACCAGTTTTGTGCAGCTTCTCTCAGTGAAAAATTATGAAGAAATTTCTATAATGGCGAGTTTTGCTTTATAGTGAAATGTAAAATTACGTGCACACTCCCGGGTAGATACGGTTTCCTAACCAATGCAGAATGCCATCCGCGCATTCTGCCTGACTATGAGACTGAACAAACACCGGTTCGGATCGGAAACCGAACCTACTGTAGTGTGTAAATAATTATGATTTTTTGCTATAAAAGGATAGCATATAGTTGGACAATTGCCAACTATAGTAAATCAGATTTCATGTTTTTAAGATGGTTTGAAGCAATACATGCAAAGAAGAAAGGCGCGCTCGGAAACGCGCCTATAATACCAAATTAACTTGATTCTAATCCATCGGCAGCATACGCGTTTGGTATTCTGCATTGGTCAAAAAACCGCACCAACCGTCTGAAAATAGGATAAATACTGTTAATTTTGTGCCCAACAATCCCTCTTTTTCTGGTTCAGACAATTAACGATCTGTTTCTTCCTGCGATGGTACTACCCGCGTTGGTATCGTAACTGTGCCACCTGTTGGGGTCCTAATGCTCGTGGTTGAGCGTCTTTTTAGGATGCCAAACAACCTTTTTTCATAATAAGATAAATCCAATAGCGGGTGTTCAATTTCTGACAGTTCTCTATAGTAATTTCTATCAATATGTGTCAAGACACCGTCCCAACGTACTGCAATTTCGGTTTCTTCTGGTCTTTCTTTTAGAATAAGTTCTAACACGCCGCTTGATCGTTGATATGTTGAAGTTCTTGCACGTGTATGTGTTGAATATCCATCAACATATACTATTGATTTAGGCAATTCCCACATCTTACCATCGGTAAGTTCATGACTGGGTTCACCAAGTTTCTCCGTAATCTTTTGGATAAATTTTTTAGCATTTGTAGTCGGCTTTTGCGTCATATATCCAGCTGAACGTAATTGATTATCTCTAAAAGTATACACAAGATAAACAGGAACTTGGTCAATCACAGATCTGTAAACAAGTAGATCCGGTGTATGCGTAAACACGGCTTTACCTTTTTCAATTAACTTTACACGTTCCTGCGAGTAACCCCACCGCACCTCACGAAAATCATAATTGCTTTTCATATCTTCAGATACGAGGTTGTAAAAGGTAGAACACCCTACGAAAAGCGTTGAAATAATAAGTATTCCAGATAAGAAATGAAGTTTTGTGATATTCACTACGGTCAACCCTCCTTTATGATTTCTGTTTTCTAACACCATTTCTAACTGATTATATGTCAAAATAATTAGAATTGGTATTATTTACATAATTTACTATAAGAGAAAATGGGTAAGCCCATTGTTATACCTTACTGCAAAATCAACATTTTGCGCAGGGATGACACATTGTCTGCCTGCAGTTGATAGAAATAGATACCACTTGTCACCTTTTCACCCAACTCGTTTGTGCCATCCCAAAGCACTGCACGTTCACGCGTTTGATATACACCCGCCTGTTGATGCCCCAAATCTAGTTGGCGGACAACAGTGCCACGCTCATCATAGATTGTAATCTGCACGTCACTAGCATTTGCTAAGCGATACGGTATCCACGTCTCCGGGTTGAACGGGTTCGGATAGTTTTGGAATAGTTGGGTACGCTTTATCTGACCGAGTGTGACAAGTTTCTTACCGCGTGACTCAACGGAAAACGGCTCATCCACATCTGTCCCATCAACCACAGATCTGTAATCCCATAACAGCACGGTGCCGTCCCCACTTCCACTTGCAAATGTTCTTTCATCCGGACTGAACGCTACGCTTTCGACCCACCATGTATGTCCTTTGAGTATTCCCTTTTCTTCGCCGTTAGCAACATCCCACAGACGGATCGTGTTGTCTAAACTTCCACTTGCAAGTGTATGCCCATCAGGACTGAACGCTACGCTTCTGACGTGAACTGTATGTCCATTAAGTATTCCCTTTTCTTCGCCTGTATCAACATCCCACAGACGGATCGTGTTTTCCCAACCTCCACTTACGAGCGTTTTTCCATCCGGACTGAAAGCAATGTTCCAGACCACTGTATGTCCATTGAATATTCTCTTTTCTTCACCTGTATCAACATTCCACAGACGGATGGTGCTGTCATAACTGCCACTTGCGAGTGTCTTTCCATCCGGACTGAACGCTACGCTTGTGACCCCCGTTCTATGTCCTCTGAGTATTTGCTTTTCTTCGCCGTTAGCAACATCCCACAGACGGATCGTGCTGTCCCGACTTCCACTTGCAAGCGTCTTTCCATCCGGACTGAACGCTACGCTTGTGACCCCCGTTCTATGTCCTCTGAGTATTTGCTTTTCTTCGCCGTTAGCAACATCCCACAGACGGATGGTGTCATAACTTCCACTTGCGAGCATCTTCCCATCCGGACTGAACGTTACACTTGTGAGATACCTTGTATGTCCTCTGAGTATTTGCTTTTCTTCGCCCGTATCAACATCCCACAGACGAATGGTGCTGTCCTCATTTCCACTTGCGAGGATTCTTCCATCCGGACTGAACACTACGCTTCTGAGATACCTTGTATGTCCTTTGGATATTCTTTTTTCTTCGCCTGTATCAACATTCCACAGACTGATGGTGTTGCCCCTGCTTCCGCTTACAAGTGTCTTTCCATCCGGACTGAACGTTACACTTATGACAAATGCTATATCTCCTTTGAGCATTCTTTTTTCTTCACCAGTATCAACATCCCACAGACGGATGGTGCTGTCCCTGCTTCCACTTGCGAGCGTTTTCCCATCCGGACTGAACGCTATGCTTTCGACCCACCCTGTATGTCCTCTAAGTATTCCCTTTTCTTCGCCTGTATCAACATCCCACAGATGGATGGTGCTGTCCCTGCTTCCACTTGCGATTGTTTTTCCATCCGGATTGAACGCTACGCTATAGACAAACCCTGTATGTCCTCTGAGTATTCTCTTTTCTTCGCCGTTAGCAACATCCCACAGACGGATGGTGCTGTCTAAACTTCCACTTGTGAGCGTTTTTCCACCCGGACTGAACGCTACGCTTGTGACGAGTGCTGTATGTCCTTTGAGTATTCTCTTTTCTTCACCAGTATCAACATCCCACAGACGGATAGTGTCGTCCCCACTTCCACTTGCGATTGTTTTTCCATCCGGACTGAACACTACGCTTTCGACCCCCGCTGTATGTCCTTTAAGTATTCTCTTTTCTTCTCCGGTATCAACATCCCACAGACGGATAGTGCTGTTCCTACTTCCACTTGCAAGTGTATTCCCATCTGGACTGAACGCTACGCTATAGACAAACCCTGTATGTCCAGTATATAGGTCCAGTTCTTCACCTGTCTGTGCATCATATATCCAAACACCTATGCTACTCGCCACTGCCAGTTTAGAGCCATCTTGGGAATATGTAATTTCACGGTTACTTCCTTTCCCAAACCGCACTTTCGCGCCTTCGGGTAACTCCCAACGTGTGTGGTCTTGAGCGAAGGTGTTTAATATAAAGGCAAATATCGTCAAAAGAACAGTTAGAATGAAATATAGTTTGTTTTTCATGAGAAAGTTGCCTCCAATTATGCTATTATAACCTAAGTTGTTACCTATAAATTTCTGTTATATCCATGGGATTTATTCTATATTTTTATTTTACTACAAACAAATGGAGGAAACCCGATGGAATTGACTATTATAGCAGTTTGGACGATTTGTGACGACCTTTTAAAATTTATCGGTCATCGCACATACCCACAAGTACAGATGTCAGATGCTAAAGTGATGACGACAGCGACAATCTCAGCACGCTATTATGGAGGCACTCATCAAACCCTTTCAGTCCATTGAAAGCATTCGGATTTTTCCGAATGTGTTAGGACACTCACGATATAATACCAATTCTATTAATCAATTTCCCTTTTGAATTAGAATGTAAGAGACGCAATGAATTGCGCGACTACGAACCATCTATTTTTTAAAGGTTATGTTATTTTTTAGAAATGGTATTCGTTCATTGTGCAGACGGTCGTTCCCGTCGGAGGCTCTATGTTAAAGCAAGATGAGGGCATGTGTTCATTAATTCTAACGTTGGAAAAACGCATCGTTTGAATTCGGATAACCGTTTCCTGCCCCGCTGGATCAATAAAGATTGTCGTGGACTGTCCGGATTCAGAGAACCAGAAGTCAGGAGCAACCTCTTGGAAGTTGAAATCTTTTATAACACGTATCTGCAATTCTCCGTCTATCGGATTAGAATACATAAAACGTTCAGGGCGATAGTTTTTCTTGTGAGTTATCAGGTCAGAATTACCGGATATTCTTGATTTGTGCCCATTGCCTTGTTAATTTACCAGCGGGTTCAATTGGGAAATAAATGGCATCAATTTCGGCTAATTCATAGTCGCCCCCTACGCCGAAGTGCATACCCCATCCACCACCACGTTCACTGACCTTTATCATGATCAAATTATTTCCTTTTATTAGACCAACCTTTAAATTATCTTGGAAGGTGTCTTCATTGCCGAGATTCCGGTTCTCCGCGTGGGTATGAACAACTTCGCCATTAACCCAAACCTTAACTGAGTCATCACTACTGACACCCATCGCTACGTTTTTTTGCGCTCTTTTCGTTTTGAGGACAATTAGCGCATAAGATGTTATATGATCTAACTCACCAGCCTCAAAACCTATCTCATTAACGAGATCATTAATATTTCCGTTATTGGTAAGTGTGCCAGATGTCCACTCATAATTACCAACTTTCTTGCCTTCTCTTGCACCGTTTTTGGCGATTTTATCTTCCGTGACTTTGCCGTTGCTGGCTTCAACAAGTGAATCAAAATGGGTAGAATTTGCACCACCTTGTCCACCTACAGTTTTAGCAATCATCCAGAGATACGGACCAAGAATTTTTTCTTGAGCATCAGCAGTCAGCGTCATTACCGTAAGACTTATCAGAAAAGCCAATCCTATTATACACAATTTTCTGAACATTATATATAACCTCCTAAAATCAATACCTTCGCCAACTTTTGAGTTGATTCGAATGGATAGTTAATGAATTCACCTATAGGTGTCAATTTACGGATTTATTTCAAGTTTTACACAATTTAGCAAACCTAACACCCAACGCAGCTGGACGCAAGCGAAACCCAACTTACGAAATAATGCAATATAATCACTTAGAAATGGTATACTCCTCATGGTGAACCGTGATTATCTTTATTGCGTCATACGTTCAGCTTGTTTCAACCGACCCCAGAGGGTTGTCTGGGTGTCCACAGTCGGAGAAACGGAGTAAAAACTTCCGCGGACCCAGGCGGGAGAATAATTTCGCCCAGGATGTTGTGTGATTTGCCGTGGCTCACCCTCCTCAACAGAAACGATAAAAATGTGTCGCACCGCCGGGATTCCATGAGGATTCACATTTTCTGCTTCGTAGCCTTCGTAGGCAATACACTTACCATCAGGAGACCACACAGGATTGTAGCTCCAAGTCCCAAGAGGTGACACGCGGCGGGCGTTTTGTCCATCTGTATCCATGATGTAGATACCATCCCCCTCATTATCATTAGCGACAGAACAAGCAAACTGTTTTCCATCAGGGGACCACGTAGGAGACCGAGGAGTAGGTCCGATTCTATGTAGCGGGTTTAGAATCTCTCTAGGATTTTTTCCATCTGCGTCCATCACATAGAGACCGAGCCTATTATTCCTAATAGAATTGAAAGCAATTGATTGCCCATCTGGAGACCAGGCTGGGTAGTCATTATGTCCCTGGTTAGTCAGTCTCTGTAGATTCTCGCCGTTGATATCTATTTTGTAGATATGAAATTCCCCTGTTCTCATGGATACAAAAGCGATCCAATTTCCATCAGGGGACCATGTAGGATCATAATCTAACTCCGGATGATTTGTCAACCGGAGCGCCTGAGCTACATTGAATGTCTTAATATAAATTTCGTTATTTTCATCACGGTTCGACACAAAAGCAAAAGAACGCCCATCCGGTGCCCACGTTGCGCAACAGCCTGATCCGAGGTTGCGTAGATTCTTGCCATTTGTATCAATCATGTAGATGTCGTCCGTTTGCCCTGTCCGGTCAGAATGGAAAGTAATATACTGAGCTCCCCAAGCGTTTACCGTGAGCAGAGAAAGACTGAACAGTAACGCCAATCCAAACAACATATTGTTGCGTTTCATTTTGTGTCTCCTGGAAAGTCACTTAATGGACTTAATCATTGTAGTAGTTATACCATTTGGAACGATAAGTAATCGTCCCAAATGGTATAAAGCGTCTATCGGATTAAGTAGCAACTTAGGCTATTGTTGTAGTTTGGACGATTTGTGACTACCTTTTAATGTTCACTAAGATTGGTTACTGATCCGTTGAATCGTCAAGTGAAAAACGTAACACACCCCGCTCTCTTGTTCCTACATAAAGCGTATTCCCATCAACATCAATACATGTAATAGTATACGCAATAGAATGCGGAATTCTTGGAGTGATTTGTTCCCACATAGTCATACTACTTTTCACTCGAAATATTTTTCTCCTTGCTTCCCCGTAAACCGCTGTCCCTTCCACAGCAAACATATTAATAATAAGCGGTTTTCCTTTTGCCCCGGTGAGTGTGTACCAATCAGTTCCATTAGTTGACCTCACAACACCTTTATCGGTTGCAACATAAACAAAGTTGCCTGCAAAAGCTATCGCTTTGTAATGATCTACAGGATATGGAAGGTATCCTGTAACATCACTCCATGTCATGCCTTCATCAAGAGATTGCATCAGTTGACCTTCTTTTTCTCCAACGTAAATTGTGTTTCCAGACACTGCAAATCTAAATCCAACGGCATCTATAAATGGATTATTTGCATAGCAAAAAGACCTATCTTCACTAACCCCTTTATCTAATAACCCAGTGTTTAACCATTCAGTATTACCCGGTTTCCATCTATAGAGTTGATAGTCGTATTCAACATAGTAAGTCCCATTGTCAATGGCAATACCGCCAAGCTGCGATTCAGACAACGAACCGTCCCCATGGGACACATTTCGTGCCATAAAACCGGTAGGACGATTTAATTGAAGGTTTTCCTTCCTCCGATCAATTTTGTCTAAAATTGGCATTTCAGATACTTTGATGAGACTATTGTCTTGAGTGGAAAGACGGAAAAAACGAGGTGCACCTAATTTATCGTCTCTCACGAAAATTTCTCCATTGGATTCCATAATACGTGTGATAAAACCTGTATCACCATTAACAGGTGTCCAAGATTCGCCTTTGTCAGTTGACTGGACAAATCCATTTACCGAATTGGCGTAAAGAGTGCCGTTAACAGCAATCAATTGCCACACATCTGTATTTGCGAGTCCGGTATTGAATTGATGCCACGATTTACCACCATCTGTTGTGCGATGTATCCCGTAGTTTCCGCTTCTGTAGTAGGTGTCCTCATTTACCGTAACTATTGCCAAAGCATTTCCTAGATCCACTGTGTCTTTGGTTTTCCATGTTTTACCAGAATTTGATGAATAGTAATGTTTCTTTTGATCTACAAGTGTAACCTTATTTTCTGTTACGGTAATCTTTAATGGACTGTATCCTATTGATTTGTGTGAGGCTTTAGTTTCTTTATTCTTTGTGTCTTTTTTGTCCGGTGAAATCACATTCATTAAATTTACTATGGACAACTCCTTTTTATCTGTATTGTTTTTTCTCGGTGTAATTTTTTCCCATGTAGTCCCATGATCATTTGACACGAAAAGTTCCCATGTCAAACCTGTTACTGCTTGTGCACGGGAAATTTCACGGTCTAAGGTCCAAGGTGTTTCCTCAAGTTCTATCCAAGAATCATGAGTTTTTAGGTGTACTGGTTTATCACCTAAAAACACTCGAAAACTATTATCAATATGATAACTTCTGGCAACATAGAGAAAGTTATCTTTCACTTCCATAGATATTATAGGCAAATATGTACTTTTTTCACCTATTTCATCAAGGAATATTTGTTCCCATGTGTTTCCATTCAGACGATAGAGTCCTTTATTGGTACCGACATAGACAGTGTTCTCAATTACAGCAATTGCACGTGGTTCAATGTTTGGGTATTTATTATCAAATGGTGTCAACCTAACCCATGATGCACCATTATCCTCTGAACGGTATACACCGTTATCACCAGAATAGGCAAATTCATCAATGAGACACAGATAGAATGTTTGATCCAGAATCACCATATCGATAAATCCACCTCCAGGATGCTCAGAGAGTGTTTTCCATGTTTTCCCTCTATCCGTTGATCTCAAGATTTTTTTGTCTTTGGCAAGATACAGTATACCGTCTTTTTCAACCATTGGTCCGGATCGCATTCCGCTCAATTGTTCTTTTTCTGAGAATATATCACGTGAGTAGATGAGAGTCCACGCTGCTCTATCATCTGTGAGTCTATAGATTCCGCTGTGTGTTCCAGCAAAGACATCTCCATTGACTGATGCATAGAGATTAACGACTCTTCCCCCTTCAGGTCCATTTGTTTCGCTCCATTGTCCTTTCTTATCTGAAATACCTTCTTTCTCTTGTGCTGCAGCAAATTGAGATGTCCCCGGGTCCTGTCCAGTTCCATCATTGTTACTAAGTTCATCAGAACGACCAACCTGATTACTAATTGCTGGTTTAGCAGGGGATTCCAAGACTAATCGTGCGTCAACGATTTCAACTGTTCGTTCAGATTGTGCATTCAAACTATATGGTTGTTGGAATCGGAATGAGTTCTGTGCCCCCGCTCCCATTAGAAGTACTACTATGATGGCTGAAATAGCAGATATTGCTAACGGTATGAAGGGTTTGTTAGCAGTTGGTGCCGCTGGCATAAGTCGTGACACCTTCTCCATGATGTGTTCTGTCATTTGGGTTGGTAGTTGGAAACTGCCCAAGTTTTCTTCAATTATTGCTTCCTCCTTTTTTAGTCGGTTGCGTGCACGATGAAGTTTACTGCGAACCGTGTTGGGAGACATTCCCAAAAACTTACCAATCTCTTCACATGGCATTTCTGCGATGTAATATAAATTTACTACTGTGCGGTCACTCTCTTGCAGTGTACTGAGTAATTTCTGAACTATGCCACGTCGTTTTTGATTTGCTGCTTCTTCGCGTTGATGTGTCATATATTCTGAATAATACACCTCCTCTAATTCGACAGGATCAGTTTCTTCTAAGGATTGAAATTCTAACCTGCTCTTTCTGAACCAATTCTTGCACTTGTTATCTGCAATGACATATAACCATCCCGAGAGACGGTTATGGCGTTTGAGTGTAGAAAGTTTGTAATACGCAGTGAGGAACACATCTTGTGTGATTTCCTGAGCAATATGGAAATCACCGATTTTCTGCCACACCAATGCGTGTATCTGTTTTTGGTACTTTTCGACAAGTTCAGAAAACGCTTGCTGATCACCAGTTATGGTTTTTTGAATCAGATCAGAATCTGAGTTTTTCATCGTACACCTCAAATGCATTTAGTCTTTTAATATATAGACACCATTTTGAGGATGAAAATTGCACTTTTTGGTAAAATCTTATTTTTTTGAGGAGAAATGTTATAGTAGATTTTGAAATTACTTTAACACTCTGCATCGGCGAGGTTAGGAAACCTCGTCTACCTTGGGGCGAAAGTGTCAACTTATATTTATAATTTACTATAAGTAGGCATCAGAATGAACAAATTGGAGTTTTGTTTGAAGAGATAATATGTATACGGGTTACATGAATACAATATATCAATGCGTGAGTGTATAAACAATAGCATTTATACCCATTTTAAATGCCATGTCTGAGAACTTCCGAGGATAATGAGGTTCTGCGGCATTCTGCCATGCATCTCCTAAGTCAGTATTGAAGTTTATCATCATCATAATGCGACCATGGTCATCAAAGACTCCCATGCATCGCACGTCAAAACCATCCTTTTCATGTGTTCTTCCTGCACGATAGGCTGCAGGGGCGGGGATTTGCATCAGACTGTCAATTTTGTAGTAGCAGCGAAAGAGAGCGTGTGACATCGGAATATCTCTCGGTTCGCGTTTTGGGAAGATTTTCTTGTATTGTTTATAAAATCTTTTCCACTGTTCTGTTCCGTGAAAATCATCTGTCATGATAAATCCGCCGCGCAAAAGATATTCGCGGAGATTGGCTGCTTCTTTTTTGGAAAGGTTAAGTCTACTCAATTCAGCAATATATGCAAAAGGATAGTCAAAAAGTTCAGATGAACCTACCTCAATTATAGTTTCTTGTGGACTTGCTTTTATGTTTGTCTGTTTGCGAAGTTGAGTAAGTAGGTTACGGTCTGCAGCGGGGTGGTCTATATACCATAGACTCTTATGCCGATAACTACCATTATATTTCAATCGGACAAAGGTAAAATCGTATTGTGCCTCATCACTGATGGAATCTGGATTGATGAACAGAGCGAAGGTTATTATAGTAAGTGTGATTGGTATATGTTTCATTGGAAAGCATTCCTGTATTTGTTGTTTTTCTCATATTATATCATGTGGTTGGAAGTATGTAAATGCATAGTTTGATTGGAATGTATTTGATAAGAAAATAGGTATACTTGAACCTCAAATAATTTTGTTGTCCTATTTGTCAAGTGCGTAACGAAGCACGCCACGACCTCTTGTTCCTACATATAATGTATTGTCATCAACATCAAAACAGGTAACCAGATAGGGAATTTTGGGTGTGACTTGTCGCCACATTAGATTATCACTGTTTACCTTATATATCATATTCTTTGCTTCACCGTATACCGTTGTCCCATCCACTGTGAACATTGTAATAATGAGTGGTTTGCCTTCTTCATCAGTGATTATTTGCCAATCAATACCGTCGCTTGATCTAACAACACCTTTGTCCGTTGCGACATAGACAAAGTTGTCTGCTAAAACTATTGCCTTGAAATGATCTACAAAATATGGTAGGTTTTCTGATACATCGGTCCAAGTCAGTCCTTCATCAAGAGATTGCATCAGTTGACCTTCTTTTTCTCCTACGTAAATTGTGTATTCAGACACTGCAAATCTAAATCCTACAGCATCTATAAAACGATTATTTGCATAGCAAAAAGACCTATCTTCGCTAACCCCTTTATCTAATAACCCCGTATTGAACCATTCGGTATTACCCGGTTTCCATCTAAAGAGTTGATAGTTGTACTCAACATAATATGTCCCATTGATAACAGCAAGACCACCAAACTGCGATTCTGAAAAGAGACCGTTTCCATGGGATATATTTCGTGCGTTATAGCCGGACGGACGATATAATTGAGGGCTTTCCTCCCATAGATTAGCTTGGTCTAAAACTGGTAATTCAGGAATACTGATAAGACGCTTGTCTTGTGTGGAAAGATGAAAAAAACGAGGACTACCCAATTGATCGTCTCTCACGAAAATTTCTCCATTGGATTCCATAATACGTGTGATAAAACCTGTATCACCTTTAACAGGAGACCAAGTTTCCCCCGCATCAGTTGAATGGACAAATCCATTTATTGAATTAGTATAAAGAGTACCATCAACAGCAATCAATTGCCAAATATCTGTAGCTACAAGACCGGAATTAAACTGATTCCATGATTCACCACCGTCTGTCGTGCGTTGTATTCCGTATGTTCCGCTTCTGTAATAGATGTCTTCATCTACCATAACTATTGCTGTTGCATTTCCTAGATCCACTGTGTCTTTGGTCTTCCATGTTTTCCCAGAATCTGACGAATAGTAGTGTTTCGTTTGATCTACAAGTGTAACATTGTGTCCTTTTACACTAATTTTTAATGGACTGTATAATAATTTATGTGAGGCTTTAGTTTCTTTATTCCTTGTCTCTTTTTTGTCCGGTGAAATCACTTTCATTAAATTTACTATGGACAACTCCTTTTTATCTGTATTGTTTTTTCTCGGTGTAATTTTTTCCCATGTAGTCCCATGATCACTTGATACGAAAAGTTCCCATGACAAACCTTTTTCTGCCCTCGGGTGTATGATGGGTGTATTCTCAAGAATCGAGCGAAAGCCAATATCAATATGATAACTTCTGGCAACATAGATTTCATTATCTGTAACTTCCATAGATATAATTGGTAAATATGTGCTTTTTTCACCTATTTCATCAAGGAATATTTGTTCCCATGTATTTCCATCAAGCCGATAGAGTCCTTTATTTGTGCCGACAAATACCGTGTTATCTATAACAACTATCGCACGTGGTTCAATGTTTGGATATTTTTTATCAAACAGTGTCAGACGATGCCAAGATGCACCATTATCATCTGAACGGTATACACCGTTATCTTCAGAAAAGGTAAATTTATTGGAAAGACACAAGTAAAATGTATCGTCAAGAATCACTATTCCTATAAGTCCACCGCCAGGATGCACAGAAAACGTGCGCCATGTTTGTCCTCTATCTTTGGATGACAGGATTTCTCTATCTGATGCAAGATAGAGTATACCGTCTCTTTCAACCATTGGACCGGATGGCATGCCACTCAATTGTTCTCTATGTGAGAATATATTTCGTTGGTTAATAAGTTCCCACTTACTTTTATCATCTGAGAGTCTGAAGATACCACTATGTGTTCCTGCAAATACATCTCCATCGTTTGTTGCGTAGAGATTAGCAACAACTCCACCAACAGGCCCCTGAGTTTGTCTCCATTGTCCTTTCTTATCTGATGTGCCATTATCCACTTGTGATGCAGCATTACGTGTTGTGTCAGGATTATGTCCAGTGCTATTGCTATTATTGGTTATATTTGTAAATCCAACTCTGTTTTTAGCTGTAAGTTCTGTTGGAGATTCTAAGAAGATTGGAACGTCAACGATTTCAATAGTTGATTCAGATGCAGCCTCTAAACTATACGGTATTTGGTAACGATATAAGTTTTGCGTACCCACACCCATCAGTAGAAAGACGAATATAGCAGAGACGGCAGATACTGCAAACGGGACAAGTGGTTTGGGTGCAGTTGTAGATGATGGTTTTAGTTGTGATATTTTCTTCATAATGTTCTCTGTCATCTGCGTTGGCAGTTGGAAACTATTAAGGTTCTCTTTTATCATTGATTCTTCCTTCTTCATTTTGTTTCGTGCCCGGTGTAGTCTACTTCTAACAGTGTTAGGAGATACTCCCAGAAACTTACCGATTTCTTCACATGTCATTTCAGCAATGTAATACATTGTTACGACTGTTTTCTCACTTTCTTGCAGGTTGCTTAGCAGTTTTCGTACTAATGCGCGCCGTTTTCGATTGGCAGCGTCTTCGCGTTTACTGGTCATATATTTTGAATAATATACCTCCTCCAATTCAACAGGATTAGTCGTTTCTAACGATTGTGGCTGCGGTTTTTTCTTTCTGTGCCACGCAATACATTTGCGATTGGTAATCACATAGAGCCATCCAACAAAGCAATTATGGTTAGAAAGTGTTGCAAGTTTTTGGAATGCTGTAAGGAACGTATCTTGTGTAATCTCTTGAGCAATATGGAAATCACCAATTTTTTGCCATGCCAGTGCATGTATCTGTTTTTGGTATTTATTTACAAGAGTAGCAAAGGCTTTCTCATCACCGTCTAATGTGTGTTGAATCAGTTCAGAATCATCGTTTTTCATGTGAGACCTCAATAGCAAAATGATACTTTAAAATATATAGACGCGATTTTTGAAGCAATAATTGCATGTTTAATCGGAAAATGCAAATTGAGAATGAATTATTTCAATTAAAAGAAAAATGAATGATTGTAATTATAGGTCATTAGTTATGCAGTTTGTATCCGATATAACAGATGCCACATTATAATAGCACATAGACTGAAATACCTAAAACTCTAGCTCGTTTGGTCAGGGTAATTTAGTTTTAAGTATTTTCCAATAGATTAGTTTTTGCTAAGAGTTAGGTTCAGATAATAGTTATGCATAGTAGTAGGCACACTCCGTGTGCCGTCAAAACATCAACGGGTTCAGATAATAGTTATGCATAGTAGTAGGCACACTCCGTGTGCCGTCAAAACATCAACGGGTTCAGATAATAGTTATGCATAGTAGTAGGCACACTCCGTGTGCCGTCAAAACATCAACGGGTTCAGATAATAGTTATGCATAGTAGTAGGCACACTCCGTGTGCCGTCAAAACATCAACGGGTGACGGCACACGGAGTGTGCCTACTACTATGCATCGCTTTATACTGATATGTGAACAAATGTGTCAGAATTCCATAAAACTAAACATCCCTGATTTTCAGGATAAATTCTTGACAGTTAAATGGTATTGGATAGATATTTACTTCAATATATCAGTTTTGGATTTGAAATCATCTTCTTTACAATACAATTCAGTTGAAGAAATGTCTATTTTGAAACTCCTATTTTTCAAGTGCGTAACGAAGTACACCGCGTCCAAGAGTTCCAACATAGACGTTATTCCCATCAACATCAAAACATGTAGCGGAATATGGGATTTCTGGAGTAACTTTTTTCCATGTGCTCAGTTCTTCATTTAATTGATAGATAGTATTCTTTGCTAAGCCATACAATCTATTTCCATCAACAGCAAACTTTCTGACTTCAAGGTGTTTGCCATCAACGTCTACGATGAGTTTCCAATCTATCCCATTGTTTGATCGTATAACCCCCTTATCAGTTCCAACATATACATCCTGTTCAAGATAGGTAATGGCATGGAAATCTTCAACTGAGAATGGCAGGTTTTCAGTAACATTGTTCCATGTATCACCTTCATCAAAGGATTGCAGGAGTTGACCGTCTTGTTTTCCTACATATAAGGTCTTTCCTGAAACTGCAATTTCAAAATTAGGGTTATATACCATTCTATCGTTGTCTTCATACTTTAATGAAGTAATGTGCCATTCAGAAGTACCCGGTTTCCACCGCAATAACTGGTTTCTGAACTCTACATAGAATGTTGAATTACTGACTGCATAATTTGAGATCTTATCGAGTTCTTTAATTATAACTCGTTGTAAGGAAGTGTCATCACTATTAACCGCCAATTGGGGAATAGGCTGCGTATCAATTTCAATCCAATCAGGGTTATTAGACATCATTAATTTTGGCATGTCTTGAATATTCGTTAGCTCATTTTCTTCATTTGAAAGACGCAAAATTGGATTGTTTCCTTCAGATACATAAAGAACTCCATTATTGTTAACCATCAGACTATCACTATACTCATACAATGCAACAGGTTCCCAGGACTTCCCAAAATCCATTGACGCTAAGATACCTTTATTTGCCACTCGAACATAAAGAATATCTTTCATAGAGACTATATCCATTACCGTAGTTGCTATCACACCAGCATTGAATTGATGCCAGTTCTTCCCTTCATCTGTTGTTCTATAAATTCCCTGATAACCTGATTTATAGAAAGTATTTGAGTCATATATTAATATACTCATATTGCTGTCTACTGCAGTTGAGTTAATTAAATCCGGTAAAATCCAGTTTTCCCCACCATCATTCGAAATATAATGATATCTACCATCCACTAATAATATTTTGTCATCTTGAGCTGCGATTCTTGCCCCTAACCAACTTGCCCCCAATCTTAAATGTGAGTCCTTATCTCTTGGATCTATACAATCCCAAGTATTGCCATTGTCATTAGATCGATAGACAGACCATCCCTTATGACTCAACATCAAGATTTTATAATCCTTACTGGCTGCATAATTTTTTTCTTGACCTGTTACAACATAAATATGCTTTTCGGTTGCTACCATATCAAGGATAGAATCGTCTTTAGCATCTGCTTCTGGTGTTTCTGGTGTTACAGACATAAATTCCCATTTCTCGTTATCATATCGGAACAATCCATCATCGGTGCCGACAAAAACTGTGTTTTTAATGGCAGCGATTGAGCGGATTTTCCTATCTGTCAAACCTTCTGACAGTTCGATCCAAGTCTTACCCGTGTCAATTGATCGGAATACTGCATCGTGAAACGCAAGATAAATCGTAAGATCACTTTTGGCATCTGGAAGTTTGTCTGCAAGTATCATGCCTATAGGTGTTCCCTCTTTTGACTTGCAGAAAAACTTCCATGTTTCTCCTCTATCTGTTGAGACCAATATCTCTGTGTCGTTTGCAAGATAAAGGTGTTCATGCCTTTCTACAACAGGCCACGATAAAGAACGTCTAATTTCACCGTGATAAATTGGACCCTCAATATTGTTAATAAGTTCCCATGCCGTCCCATCATCATTCAGTCTGTAAAGTCCGTTTCGTGTTCCCGCAAAAACGTCTCCGCGTGTCGTTCTAAACAAAGAACGGACAGTTCCACCTTCAGGTCCTGTTGTTTGTACCCACTTCTGTTTTACGTTTGAGATTTCTGTCTGATCCTGTTGCGCTGCGGCAAAAAGAGAATCCTCTGAATTCAGTCCAATGCCATTGTTTTCGGTAGGTATGCTGGATTTACCAACATGGTTTCGACTGGTTGGTTCTGTTTGAGATTCCACAAAATTTCGCACATCAACTATTTCAATCATAGACTCAGACGATGCATCTATGCTATAAGGGGTTTGGTACTGATGTAACTTCATGCCGCCAACTCCCATCAACAAGACAACAAAGATTGCAGAGGCAGCAGACAAAACCCACGGAACGAATGGTTTACTGATAGGCGTAGTAGTCGGTGTCAATTGTGATATTTTCTTCATAATGTTTTCTGTCATTTGACTCGGTAGTTGGAAACTGCTTAGGTTTTCTTTTATCATTAGTTCTTCCTTTTTCAATCTGTTACGTGCGCGACTAAGTCGGCTTCTGATTGTATTTGAGGATACACCAAGAAATTCACTAATTGAGTCACAAGACATTTCTCCAAGATAATGTAGCGTCATCACTGTTCGTTCACTTTCTGGTAGCTTCTTCAGTAGATTTTGGACTAATTCCCTTCGTGCTTCATCTGCATCTGATTTGCGTTGTTCTTCAACATAAAATGTATATGCCACTTGGTCTACCTCTTTACTATCAACTGTCTCTATGGATTGTATCGGTATACGTTTCTTTCTACACCATTTATAACATAGACGTGTGGCAATAACGTAAAGCCATCCAGAGAATAGGTTGTGATTCTTCAATGTTCCGAGTTTTTGGTATGCCTTGAGAAATGCATCTTGTGTGATTTCTTGGGCAATGTGAAAATCACCTATTTTTTGCCATACCAGTGCATGAACACCTTTTTGGTATTTTTCAACTAATGTTGTAAATGCTGTTTGGTCACCGTCTAATGTTCGTTGAATCAATATGGAATCTTTATTCTTCATTGAATTCCCTCGGTGTAATTACTTTCCTTGTTTAATTAGACGCGTCCCGTGAAATGTATTGTTGCATTATTTTACGATATTTGAAAATACTAAATGTTCATGGTAGTAGGCACACTCCGTGTGCCGTCTATATTGTGTTCAAAAGTATACGGCACACGGAGTGTGCCTACTACTATGCATTGCATTATATTGATATGTGAACAAATCTATCAGAATTACCGAAAACTAAATAACCCTGGTGTGCCGTCTATATTGTGTTCTAATGTATACGGCACACGGAGTGTGCCTACTACTTTGCATTGCATTATATTGATATGTGAACAACTCTATCAGAATTACCGAAAACTAAATAACCCTGGTCGGATATTCATAATTATTTTCAATTTGTACCTATATGTGTTATACTTTAACATAAGATCATTCAATCTATTCTATTTATTTTATCGTAAATTCACTTGTAGGAGGCGTTGAATGGCACAGGTGATAACAGATGAACAGTGGGAACATTTTAATGAACACGGTTTTGTACGTATTGGTCAGGTAGTTACTGATGATGAGTTTTCAAAGTTACAACAGCGTATGGATGACATCATGCTCGGTAAGGCACCACTGAACTATGACCAAATTATGATGCAACTTGATAGGGAACCTGGCACAGGCAGACCCGGTCCGCAATCCGCCGGACATAAAGGTGCGACGTTGTTGTATCGCAAAATACAAAATCTTGAATTTGACCCCCTATTTTTAGCATACCTACAAAACCCTACCTTTGAAGAAATCTGTGAGAAGATATACGGTGAAGGTGTACCTATTCTATGTTTCCGCGCGATGTTTATGAATAAACCCGCAGGTGAGGGAACATACCTTGTATGGCACCAAGATCGCTGGACAGACCTTGACCGTGATCCACAGATAACTATCTATACTGCATTAGACACTGCAACTACAGAAAACGGTTGTGTGCACATCATACCCGGTTCACACAGCAACCTGATTAATCCCTCTCACGGTTCAGGTTTCCTGAATCAAGAGCAGATTGATGAAATTGTTGAAAATTCCACTCCTTTACCCTTAGAATTAGAGGCGGGAGAGGTGGTATTATTGCACAATTGGTTGCTACACAGTTCTGGTACAAATGAGACAGATATTCCACGACGGGCGTTCAGTGTATGTTATATGCATGGTGATACAAAGTCTCGCCATGGTGGAAAGTTTAGGTGTGTATTCGGTGAAGGTGCTTTGAGTTTAAATGATTTGGCTAAAACAGCATAAACATTGAATTCAGAGTTTTTCTCTCAGGTAAACAGTATAACATTTTAGGAGTAAATAATGTCAAAAATTCGGCTTGCCATGATTGGGTGTGGCGGCAATTCATCGGGACACGCAAGACGGATGAATTCTAATCCTGATGTGCAAATCGTTGGTACTTGTGATGTAAATACAGATATTGCAAATTCTTATATTGATAGAAATCTATCTGATCTAAAACCACGTCCTGAAGCCTATGATAACATAACGAAGATGTTATCTGAAACAAAACCTGATGCAGTTGTGATTTCCACTCCACATACTTTACATTTTGAGCAAGGCATGCAAGCACTTAAAGCAGGTTGCCATGTTCTAATGGAAAAGCCGATGGTAACTTCTTCAGGAGATGCATACAAACTCGCTGAAAAGGTTGAGGAAACAGGACTTATTCTGACCATTGGTTACAACACACCTTGTTCAGCTAATTTCCACTATATACGTGAGATTGTTCGTAGTGGTGAGTTTGGAAAATTGGAATTAGTAGTCGGTTATATCACACAAAACTGGAAGAAAGCAACGGTGGGTGCATGGCGACAGAAACCAGGACTCTCTGGTGGTGGACAAGCGTATGATAGCGGGGCACACCTATTGAATAGTCTCTGTTGGACAGTTGAGTCAAAAGTTGATGAAGTATATGCCTTTACCGATAATCAAGAGACTGAAGTTGACATCAATTCTTCAATAAACATCAAGTTTGAGAATGGTGTGCTTTCATCAATGGTGATAAGTGGGAATTGTCCAAGTCCAGGTGGTACGCACATGGCACTCGTTTTTGACAACGGTAGAATAGAAGTAGATGGTTGGGGTGGTGGCTGGATTCGTGTTTGGAAAGGTGGCGAAGCATTAGATCCACCTCCGATTACACCAGAGATGTCTGCTGGTAACCCGGATGACAACTTCATTGATGCTGTTTTAGGAAGGGCAGAACCACGTACCAATCCTTTGAATGGTATAATCCAATCTGAATTGATGGATCTGATATACGAATCCGCAGAAACGAAAACACCTGCGCGTCCTAAACGGTAGTCTTCATACAAAGGTGAAAAAATGCATCCTTTAGTCAGCATAAGTCTATCTTTATTGGCATTCTTTGTTACCATCATTGGTGTTTTTCAAGAGTTTTCCAATAAATCCGATAATGACAAAACAAACACATTCGTGAAAAAATACCGAAGACTATATTATCGCCCAGGACGAATCTGTCCAGAATGCGGTTTTAGGGCAATAACACAAATTCCAACTTGTCCTTCATGTAAAACGAAATTTCAGAAAGATCGTATCAATAAAATTGTGCGTCCTTATTTCTCTTAGGACAGTGAAGGGAAAAAGATGCATCACAGATATTTATGATAACTTTCAAATTATAGTAAAATCATAATTATTTACACTACGGCAGGTTCGGTTTCGAAACCGAACCGGTGTTTGTTCAGTCTCATAAATGTGGTTAGGAAACCGCATCTACCGAGGGGTGGGCACATATATTTACATTTCACTACAATAATCAGACTTTTAACCATAGGACCCATAAATGACAGAAAATCAACCTCAAGAATCGGAAGGATCATCTGGAGAACAAGATTTCAAATCTGGATATGTAAGTATTATTGGTGCACCGAATGTAGGGAAATCTACACTCCTGAATACAATCTTAGGGCAGAAATTAGCGATCGTCACCCCAAAACCACAAACTACACGTAATCAAATTCGCGGCATTGTTACTACTGACACACATCAGATAATATTTGTTGATACACCAGGATTGATGGATCCGAAGTATCTTCTGCAATCAGAGATGGTACGAACTGCCTATGGTGCGATGCGTGATGCGGATGTAATTCTATTAGTTGTAGATGTCTCAGGGCAAAATGAAGCAATTGAAACGGAAATTATTGAACAAATAAGACGTTTAAAAAGAGCTAAGAAGATACTCGTTCTGAATAAAGTAGATTTAGTGAACAAACGTACTCTATTGCCACTCATTGAGGATTTCAATGAGAAATCTCTATTTGATGAAATTGTACCGATTTCAGCGAAAACGGGTGATGGTGTGTCTTCTCTCCTTGAACAGGTTGCAGCTTTCCTACCATTTGGTCCACTCTATTATCCTGCAGATCAACTGAGCGATCTTCCAGAACGATTCTTTATATCTGAAACAGTTAGAGAGAAGTTATTGCTCATCACAAAAAGGGAAGTCCCCTATTCTTGTGCGGTTTTGGTTGAGGAGTTTGAGAAACGAAAACGAAGGAATTCAGATGAGATACTTTATATACGAGCAATTATATATGCAGAAAAACAGACACAAAAACAGATTATTATTGGAAAAGGTGGTAACATCGTTAAACGGGTGGGTGAATTAGCACGTCTTGATATAGAGAAGTTTTTGGAGACACCAGTCTATTTAGAATTGTATGTAACAGTAAAGACTAATTGGCGAAGAGATTCACAGAAACTAAAAGAGTTAGGTGGATTCTTAGAGTAACAAGAAATATATTATAGAGGTAAATATGCTATGGCAGAAGCGTCAATTGAAATATACGGCGCAAGAGAACACAACCTAAAAAATATAGATGTTAGCCTGCCTAAAGATAAACTTATTGTCTTCACTGGTGTTAGTGGTTCAGGGAAATCGTCCCTCGCAATTGATACATTATATGCAGAGGGACAAAGACGATACATTGAATCGCTTTCTGCGTATGCGCGTCAGTTTTTAGGACAACTCGGTAAAGCCGAAGTAGACAAGATAGTAGGTTTATCTCCTTCAATAGCGATCGACCAAGGGTCATCAGGACACAATCCGCGATCAACGGTAGCTACCGTCACTGAAATATACGATTATCTGCGTGTTCTGTTTGCACGAGCAGGTCAGTTCCATTGCCTTGAATGTGGTCAGTTAGTCGGATCCCAAACGATTGCTGACATCGTCTCACATATCCTTAATTTTCCCCCACGTACTCGTCTTATGATATTAGCCCCAATAGTGAGAGGAAGACGGGGTGAGTATCGGAAAGAGTTATCAGATGCACGTAAGATGGGATTCGTGCGTGCGAGAATTGACGGTGAAGTTCACGAGATCAGTTCTAGCGTCGCACTCAACCCAAATCAACGTCATAACATCGATCTTGTAATTGATAGAATAATTGTTAAGGATGGTATTGATAGTCGTGTGGCAGAAGCAGTTGAAACTGCACTCTCACTCGGAGATGATAGTTTAATAGTCAATGTTGTATCTTCTGAAACATCCAATAAAGGTAAAGCTTCAGATGGAGAAGACCTGCTTTTTAGCAGACAATATGCGTGTGTAGAATGCCAAATAAGTTACGATGTTCCCGAACCCCGTCATTTCTCATTTAATAGTCCTTACGGAATGTGTCAACATTGTAAAGGATTGGGTGTGCAAATGGCAATTTCACCCAAATTAGTAGTAGCGGATGAATCACTTTCGATTGCAGATGGTGCGTTAATTTTATGGGAAAAACCTAATCATCAGGAGAGAATGGTCTTACAGACATTAGCATCATATCTTAAATTCAAAATCAACTCACCGTGGAAAGACTTATCTCCAGATCAACAACATGCAATATTATATGGTACGGGTGATAAAATACTTTCATTTCGTGAACCTTCAAAAGGTCGTAGAAGGAATAGACGTATACGAGGAAGATTTCAAGGATTGATTCCATCCCATGAAGAACGATACCTATCGTTGAATGTTAATGATGAAGGGGAATCATTCCTGCCGGATTATTTCGTTAAAGCACCATGTAGAGAATGCAATGGATCACGACTGAATCAAGTTGTGACAGGTGTTAAACTTGTTGATGTAGATATTACAGAAGTTTTGAATATGTCAATTCAGGATGCGACATCCTTTTTCAATGGTCTGAAACTATCAGAACGACAGAATGTGATAGCATCTGAACTCTTGAAGGAGATACGCACTCGACTCGGTTTCCTTATGGACGTTGGATTAGGTTATTTAACGTTATCACGTTCTGCGCCAACATTATCGGGTGGCGAAGCACAAAGGATACGGCTTGCCAGTCAAGTTGGTGCGGGGTTACGCGATGTTACGTATGTTCTTGATGAACCGAGCATTGGTCTACACCCTCGGGACCATGCGGGTTTGCTGAAAACACTTATTAATTTAAGGAATCAAGGCAATACAGTCATCGTCGTTGAACACGATGAAGCGACCATGTTGGTGGCGGATCTGATTGTTGATTTTGGTCCAGGTGCAGGGATTAGAGGCGGAGAGATTACCGGTATTGGAACACCCGATCAATTGATTAAGGAGACAGATTCGCTTACAGCTCAATATTTGCGTGGTGATAAAGAGATTGTTCAACCAGAAGAGCGTCGTAAGAATGGTGATAAGTGGCTACAAATATGTAAAGCACAACAGAACAATCTGAAAACTATCAATCCAAGAATTCCGATTGGCACGCTCTGCTGCGTAACAGGAGTTAGTGGTTCTGGGAAGAGTTCTCTTATCCATGATATTCTATACAAAGCACTTGCCAGAGATTTAATGAAAGCAAAGACTGTGCCGGGTGACTATGAAAAGATTCAAGGGATTGTTGATGGTGAACCTGTCCCTGTCTCAGATGTCATAGACAAAATCATCAACATTGATATGTCCCCCATAGGTCGGACACCTCGCTCCAATCCTGCAACCTATACAAAAGTTTTTGATGCAATCAGATCATTTTATACAAACTTGCCTGATGCTAAACTGCGTGGATATAAACCTGGACGTTTTAGTTTCAACGTTCCTGGTGGTAGATGTGAAGCCTGTACAGGCAACGGTGCAAAAAAAGTTGACATGGGTATACTGGCGGATGTGTGGGTTGAATGTGATGTATGTAACGGTAAACGGTATAACAATGAAACACTCACTATTAAATATAAAGGCAAGAACATTTCCGATGTATTGGAAATGGATATTGAATCTGCACTTGAGCATTTCGCAGATCTGCCGAGAATAGCAAGAGGAATTCAGTTACTTCACGATGTAGGTTTAGACTACATCAAACTTGGTCAACCTGCTCCTACACTTTCTGGTGGTGAGGCACAGAGAATTAAACTCTCAAAAGAACTTTCAAAACGCAGTACCGGTAAGACTCTTTATATCCTTGATGAACCGACTACTGGTCTACACTTTGAAGATGTCAATAAACTGTTAACTATTCTTCACAGATTAGTTGATGAAGGTAACACTGTTGTGGTTGTTGAACATAATCTTGAAGTGATCAATTCTGCTGATTATCTTATTGATTTAGGTCCTGAGGGAGGAATTGATGGTGGACAGATTATTGCAGTTGGCACGCCTGAAGAGGTGAAAGATATATCCGAATCGTATACTGGACAAGCATTACATGGGGAATATGACCTATGGAAATCGTTGGAATCTGAACCGTCTGTAAAAGAAAACGGTGATATTGCACAAGAACTACTTGATCAAAAACAGACCGAAATGCGTAAATCTATTTTGGTTCAAGGTGCGGGTGAGAACAACCTTAAGAATGTCAATATTGAAATACCGCATCAGAAGTTGACGGCATTTACAGGTGTTAGTGGTTCTGGAAAAACATCTCTGGCACTTGATACCATTTACGCTGAAGGACAACGAAGATACATTGAAACACTCAGTACCTATGCACGGCAATTTATAGGAAGTATGGATAAACCGAAAGTATCAAAGATTGAAGGTTTATCACCAGCCATTGCAATAACTCACTCAAGTCCAAGCCAGAATCCTCGCTCTACCGTTGCAACGATTACAGAAATCCATGACGGTCTTCGAACACTGTATGCAAGATGGGGTCAACCGCACTGTCCATCTTGTGAAGTAGTGGTTCGTCCACAAACAGCTCAACAGATTGTAGAACGTTCTTTCAAAAACCTGAAAGGAAAACGAGTGGATGTGCTTTCACCCCTCACGAATTTTAAATCTATCGAAAATGATACTGAGGTGTTTATTGGAGCAGAACGGACACCAGGTTTAAAGGGAAATGAGGATTATGCAGATGCATTCCAAAGATTGCAACGAACAGGATTTGCTCGTGTTCAGATTGATGGTGAAATCTATAGACTTGATGAAGCACCAGAGATCCGAAAACGGCGTCGACATGAAGTGTTTTTGGTTATTGATCGTCTGAATCTTGTTGAAGATGAGGTAAGTCGTTTCACTGAGGCTGTAGAATTAGCACTCATTGAAAGTGAAGGTTTTGTAATCATAGAACCAAATGATAATAAAGAATTAGCCGAAAGACATTTCTTCAGTGAACACGCTATGTGTTCAAAATGTGGACGGAATTTTCCGCAACTAACACCCCGACACTTCTCATTCAACAATAGATTAGGGGCATGCGGTACTTGTGATGGTATTGGTAGAGAATTAAGTGATGATCAATCAATCTGTGAAGAATGTGATGGCACAAGATTAGACGAATTTCCAAGAAATGTCAGATATACTGACAAAACAATTGCAGAATTGATGGCTTTGTCAATCGCTGAGATTTCATCGTTTTTCAGTGGACAGATTGTAACGATTGAGAAACATCTAACAACGGCTGCAGGTGCTAAGGAAGCAGAATCAGCGAAGGATCAAGTGCGAAACGTTATTACTTCCAGGGCAACACATCCAAGACTTCATGCACATACATCACCAGAATTTGAAGCTCAACTATTAAGGCAAATTCAGTTACGGTTGAGTTTTTTAGAGGATATCGGTCTTGGATACCTTGGTTTAGACAGAACTGCCCCAACGCTTTCAGGTGGAGAAATCCGTAGAATCCGACTTGCGAGCCAACTTGGAACGGGACTTACTGGGGTTACTTATATCCTTGATGAACCGAGTATCGGTCTGCACCCGCGCGATCAAGAACGGTTGATTTATGCAATGAAAGATCTGCGCGACATCGGTAACAGTGTTCTGGTTGTTGAACACGACAGAGATACGATTATGTCTTCAGACCATGTTATTGATTTCGGTCCAAAAGCAGGAAAACAGGGTGGAGAAATAGTTGCGGTTGGAACACCAAGCGCATTTGCCAACTCAGAACCAATTTCTATAGAAACTACCAATCAATCAGATAATGGAGATGAATGTGAAAGAGATGCAAATCTTACAGCGAAGAAAGGTTTAACACAGTCTTATCTATCAAACGAGAAGCAAATTCCTGTTCCAGCGGTTCGTCGGAAAGGTTCTGGAAAATGGCTTAAACTGTTCGGTGCAAGAACTAACAATCTTAAAAACATTGATATAAGCATTCCAATAGGAACGCTTACATGTGTGACGGGTGTATCTGGTTGTGGAAAGAGTTCGCTGATTGAAGGCACATTACGACCTGCAATGGAATCACGCAAATCAATTAAAAAGAACGAAAATAACTCTGGGAAAATGAATGTAATTGAGCACTATGACAAAATACAAGGTATAAGTTATTTTGAACGTATAATACACATTGATCAGAAACCGATTGGTGAAACACCGCGATCTAATCCGGCAACCTATACTGATCTATTTACCAAGATTCGTGAGATGTATGCAGAATTACCTGATGCAAAACTTCGTGGGTTTAATCGTGGACGTTTTAGTTTCAACCTATCTTATGGGCAATGTGAAGTATGTGATGGACAACGTTACAATCGTGTTGAGATGCATTTCTTACCCGATGTATGGATACCTTGTGAAAACTGCAATAGCACAGGATATAATGCTGAAACATTAGAAGTGAAATACAAAGGCAAAAATATAGCCGAAGTGTTACAGATGACAGTGCTTGAAGCACTTGAACTGTTTAGTAACATCAACAGGATAAAACGAACACTTCAAACTTTGGCAGATGTCGGTCTGGATTATATCCAATTGGGTCAAGCGGCGACTACACTTTCAGGGGGTGAAGCACAACGTGTTAAACTTTCGAAGGAACTCGCAAGAAGACAGACTGGAACGACTCTTTATATCATGGATGAACCCACAACTGGTTTGCACTTTTACGATGTGCAAAAACTTCTCAATGTCCTAAATAAGCTTGTTGATGCGGGTAATACAATCGTTGCAGTTGAACATAATCTGGATGTCATTAAATCTGCCGATTGGGTTATTGATTTGGGGCCTGAGGGAAGTGATGCTGGAGGATACCTTGTAGGGATGGGCACACCTGAAGAAATTGCTGAAGTAAAAGAATCACATACGGCTCGTTTTCTTCGTGAGATGCTTTAGGTATCAAATCCATTCTCTCAATTAAATTCTCTTGATCTGTTAGCAGTTTTCACCATGGTTATTTAGATTTATGAATTTATCAACATTAGGATTTACTGAAAGTTAATACCCAAGCCGATAGGTGCGGGAAATCTAGCATTTGTGAAGAAATTGCAAGAAAAACCGAAAACTAAATAACCCACAGTTTTCACTCAAACTTCTTGACGGAATTACATAAATGCATATAATTATGAATATCAGATATAGATTACGAACAATGAGGAATTAGATGATTCATATAAAAGAAGAACTCTGCGTATATTGCGGGGCATGTGTGGCAGTATGTCCAGAAAACATAATTGAACTTGTAGACACACATCTTAAAATCGACCAACCTAAGTGTATTGATTGTATGAAGTGTGTAAAAGGATGTCCAATAGGGGTACTTTCTATGGAGCGCAAAGGAAAAATATACGAATTCAACTTTCCAAACAGAGGTCTTTTCTAATCCTATTGCAGAATCGGAATAAGTGATTATTCTAAATATTTTCCCTGAGAAAAAATATGTATCATTCAGATTATGATGTTATAGTTGTTGGTGCTGGTCCAGGTGGATCTATTGCAGCAAAAGTTGCAGCTGAAAACGATTTACGCGTTCTTCTTTTAGAAAAACGACAAGAAATTGGAACACCCCTCCGCTGAGCGGAGGGAATTGGCACAGTGGATCTGTGTGAATTTATTCAACCGGAACCTGCATGGGTATCTCGTACAATACACGGTGTACGACTCTTTTCACCAAATGAAACTCCTGTTACTATTCATCATGAGGATGCTGGCTATGTTATTGAACGGAAAGTGTTTGATCGAAGACTTGTGGAGTTAGCTACTGATGCTGGTGTGGAAATCATGGTCAAGGCACGTGTCACCGATGTAACGACCACAGAGAACAGTGTTGTTAACGGTGTGGTTTTCCAGTATTCTGGTCGCGAGTACAAATGTAAAGCCAAAGTTGTCATTGCAGCTGATGGTGTAGAATCTCAGGTAGGACGGTGGGCAGGTATTGATACAACACATCAACTCCGCGACGTTGGTATATGTGCACAATATCTCATCTCAAATATTGACATCATACCAGAATATTTGGATTTTTATTTTGGCAAGGAGAAAGCTCCGCTCGGATATATTTGGGTGTTTCCTAAGGGTGATGATATTGCAAATGTTGGGATAGGAATTAGAGGGAGTATATCTGGAAAAAGTGATAAACTTGCTATAGATTACTTAAACGAGTTTGTTAAAAGAAAATTTCCAGAAGGAAAAACATTAGGGTTAGTCTGTGGTGCTGTTCCAGTTGGAAAAGGTTTACCACGAATAGTCGGAGATGGAATATTGCTTGTAGGAGATGCGGCACATCACAGTGACCCTTGTTCAGGTGGCGGTATTCCAAATGCAATGTTTTCTGGTAAATATGCTGCAGAAGCTGCTATTGAAGGTATACAGAAAGGAGATGTTTCTCAGAAAGTACTTAGTTCGTATGCTAAAAAGTGGGAACGTGAGAAAGGAAGAAACTTCAAACGTATCTGTCGTATCAGAGATTGTGTTCTCAAATATACTGATGAAATGTATGATGAATATGCCGAAGTACTCTCTAAAGTACCCAGTGATCAGATGACATTAGCAAAAATCTTCCAAACCTTCCTAAGACATCAACCGAGTTTGCTACTTGAACTCAGACATCTCATTTTGGCAGGTTGGGTTTAGTAGAAACCTGAAATAGATACTGTGTCAACATTTTAATAAAATATACATTCTCCTTCCAAATTTCCACTTGACAAATCCACAAATACATGGAATTATAATTCCACATACTTAATTCCACTAACTTCTTATGCGTATTCCAAACTACTATCAAATTTTAGAGATTCGACGTGATGCATCCGCATCAGAAATAAAAAAGGCATTTAGGATCCTCGCAAAGAGATACCATCCAGACAAGATTAACATAAACTATAGTCCGGATCATATTGAATGTGCAGAACAGATGTTCCGCGATGTTCTGAATGCTTACGATGTGCTTTCCGACGAAAAACGTAAATCTGAATATGACCGCAGAATACGGAACATTGAATGCAAGCAAGAGAAATATCAATCGTATTATGACAGACTAAATCAAATCAACTCTGATTGGGCAAAATTGGAAATGTTGTTTCACGCGCTGTTGCACCGGAACTATAAAACCGGTATCTCCATGTATGAGCAGCTCTGTGAGAAATGTGAGAGTAATGGCACGAAATGGTGTCCAGATGATTTCTTCAACTATGAAGATAGTCGTGACTGCGAATTCCTTATTGCTGAAGCATATCAAAATCTCGGATTTGGCAACGGAGATGGTTCTATTTCAGAGCGACACAGGAATTTAGAACAAGCGATGCACATTTATGAAACCTTATTGTCGGCAGAAGGACAGCGACCCTGCTTCAAACACTTTATAAATGAAGTAAAGGATCGTCTCAAACGTATTTATCTCTACCATTATAGTGTTGAAGGTCATCATCAGATGTGTCATGTTCCGTTATCAAAGATTCAGGATCTAAATCTACCGAAACGTGAAACTGCATGGATGTATAAAAAGATAGCTGAATTTTATGTTGAAATAGACTTGTTCCCGCATGCACGTCAGGTTTTGCTGATGGCATTTGAACTGCAGCCCAATCTTGCCGGTGCAAAGAAGATATGTAGAACTTTGAACCTGATCAATTAATGTTCCGTAACTCAGAAATGAGATTAGACTTTTGAAGGGTGGATGATAGAAAACAATGTATAATCAAATTGTTTTTCCAGTCATTGTCTTCATCATTATAGTAGTATTGCAGATCATATTCTGGATATATCGGCATAAACAGGGAATCAGATTATGGTGTCCGAACTGTGGGCAGCGGCAAACGGGTTTATCAACACAGTGTCCGAAATGTGGTGTTGTTTTCAAGGAATGGAAAGAGTGAAGAGTATAATCTTAGAGTTTAGGAGAGTATGAATGCGAAACGAAGTCCAATGGGAACGCATGTTCCCCGATGAATTAGAAGCAGCTTTTGAGAAGTGTCCTGCGGTCTATTTCACCTACGGACTCTGTGAACCCCACGGACCACAAAACACCGTCGGACTGGATGCACTCAAAGCACACGCAATCGCTTGCCGTGCAGCAGAACAACACGGTGGCATTGTCGCACCACCAGACTATTGGCATATTCATGAAACAGGAACGTATGCGAATTGGGCACAAAAGAACGTCGGTGAAGTGCGGAGTTGGATGACAGCAATGCCAGCATGGCAACATTTTAAGAATGTCTGCTATCATGTGCGTGCTGCAGATGCGCTTGGATTCCACGCAGCAATCTTGCTCACAGGACATTACGGACCGAATTGGCAAGACCTGAAGACGCTTCTTGAGATACTTCAACCAAACTTCACTATGCGTTTATATGGATTACCAGATTTTGAAGCAAACACCAAAGGCTTCAGCGGACAAGGTGATGGTGGAGACCATGCTGGTCGAGTTGAAACTTCTCTATTGTGGACATTAGAACCGGACTGTGTTGATATGTCTCGGATGCCAGAGAAGGACGAACCCGGTCCACACTTCGCTATGGGTGGAAACGCTTATGACTCTGACCGTCGCGTCGGTGAAAGAATGGTGAATGATGAGGTGACATGGCTTGGAAACAAAATGAAAGAATTGTTAGAAGATTATGCACAACTAAATATATCTGACCGTCAACCAGTAACTTTCGGAGAAGTAGAACAGGTATGGGAACAACAAGTGAAACCCGTATTGAATACATTTAAGACGATGGAAAATACAGATGAACCCCCGCCGGTAGATTCTCAATGGTTTCGTCAATGGAAGATACCAGAATTTGATTGAAAAAGGACATCACATGAAATCAACAAATGGAAAACTTTTAGCTGCCTATCAGAATGATGGATACTTGACTGGCATACATATCGCTGATGACCCTGAGGCAACGCAGTATCGAAAAGAATATGACGCATTAGAAGCAAAAGTCGGCAAAGAGAAATGCGAAATTGGACTCATTGATTGGCATTTTGAATATGAGTTTATTTGGCACATTTCCACTCACCCTAAGATCCTTGATGTAATTGAAGCACTTATTGGACCAGATATGATGCTGTTAGCAACACACTTTTTCTGCAAGTATGGTCCACGAGAGAAATTCGTTGCATGGCATCAGGATGTGACATATTGGGGATTGGAACCACCAGATGCTGTCACTGCATGGTATGCGATTGATGACAGCGATGTTGGTAACGGGTGTATGCAGGTCATACCGGGCAGTCATCACAAAGGAATCCAAGAACACGGCAAATCTGAACAGGAAGGTAATCTGCTAAGTATCAATCAGGAAGTTCCTGTACCAGAAGATCTCGCAAGCACTGCAGTTGACTTGATTTTGAAAGCAGGTGAGATGTCAATACATCATGGTCAGATTATTCATGGGAGTCTGCCAAACCATTCTACGCGCAGACGTTGTGGACTAACCGTCCGTTACATCTCTCCATCAGTTAGGCAAGCAGAAGATAATTCATTGAAAAGACCTTGGAAACCTATTCTGTTGCGAGGCGAAGATCGTCACCAAAATTTTACAACTGTCTCAAACCCTTTCCCGCTAATCCATTAGTTTATAGTAGATTTTGAAATTACTTGAACACTCTACATCGGCGAGGTTAGGAAACCTCGCCTACCGTGGGATGAAAGTGTAAATATAATTTTATACTTCACCATATATTCAATGTGCTACTAATAGACAGGAAAAGAAATGCATTCACATATCTATGATGTCATCGTGATCGGGGCAGGTGGCATGGGGAGTGCGACCGCATATCACCTTGCCAAGTCTGGTGCGAATGTACTTGTATTAGAACAGTTTAATCGTGGTCATACTTATGGTAGTTCACACGGTGAAACACGTATCATTCGATTCTTCTACGATAAACCTTTCTACACAGAATTGATGAAAACGGCATACACTGAATGGCGTTCTCTTGAGTCAGAATCTGAGAAGCAATTGTTGTTTATTACAGGTAGTATCAATCTTGGAAAAAAGGGGAATAAGTATACGACAGCAGTAAGTAAGAGTTTAGATGAAGCAGGAGTCAACTATGATTGGTGGGATACAAAAGAATTGACGAAACGATTCCCACAATTCTTTGTTCCAGATCATTATCAGATTCTGTGGCAACAGGATACAGGTTTCCTCTATGCATCTGAATGTGTGTTAACCCATTTGGCGTTATCAGAACGACACGGTGCAATTGTCCGTGAAAACACACAAGTCAATAGGATTGAATGGCAAACAGATGTGCCAATCATACATACTGAAAAGGAGCAATATCTTGGTAGGAAAGTAGTTGTGACTGCAGGTGCGTGGACTTCTTCTCTCCTATCAAAACTTGACCTTCAACTTACAGTAACGAGGCAACAGGTGTGTTATTTCAAACCCACAAATACAGCACTGTTTCAACCTAACAATTATCCTGTTTTCACAGAAATTACTGCAGATGATGAATTTATCTATGGTATACCATATTTCGGAAAGAACGGAGCAAAGGTGGCACGGCATGGTTTAGGAATACCCTTTTTACCTGATATGAGTGAACGAGAACCTGATGCAGATTATGACAAACACATAAATGATTATGCACAAGAACGTATCCCAGGTCTTGGTAAAGCAACCCATTCTGAAGTATGTTTATATACTGAAACTCCAGATGAAGATTTCATAATTGACACACATCCTGATTGTCCAAATGTTCTGATCGCAGCTGGGTTTTCGGGACACGGATTTAAGTTCTGCTCTCTTGTGGGTAGGATTATGTGTGAGTTGGCTTTAAACGATAGAACCGATTTTGACATCAGTCCATTTTGTATCAAGAGGAAAGAGTGCCTTGAATAGTCAGTCTATTTGATTATTAAAACATGAAGGTGGAAGAGGTGAAGTAAATGAAAAAAAATGAGTTGCTTTTGATACTTTGTGGTTGTGCAGCTACTATTGCTGGAACATTCTACCTACAATGGTTCGGATTTGAAGAATCTCCATTTAAATTGAGATTACCTCTACCTTCAGCTCCAAGATGGAAAAATCCATCTGATGGCATTGTCTTTATAGTCAAAGTTGTGAATAAATTTTTAAGTCTTATTGATTGGGTAATTCTTATAGGTATAGTCATTATTTTATTCTTGATTGTGCTAAAGGTTGCCAAATATCTTCTTGTTTCTCTTTTTCAACGCAATAGATCTCCCAAAAATGTGGAGTCACCTGAAGAATTCAGAGAAGAATAGTTGAGAATTTAGAAATATTGATTCTATATATGAATTTTCTTTTGAGCTAGAATGTATTAGAGACAGTGATTTGCGCGACTACTAACGTGTTTCTAATATTGATAGATGAACACTTAGATATGGTGTGTTTTGTTGGTGTGTGAATTAACGAATAATTCTGAACTGAATCAGCATGAATGTGTGAAATCGAAGTAAGAGATCTCTCCATCAAGAATGAATAGGGTGTGTAAAGATTTTATCACTAACTTCTCACCATGAATTGTAGGGGCGGGTCTCTGTGCCCGCCCGTTGCCTTACAGGACAAGGAATGGCGGGGCACAGAGACCCGGGGAATCATGGCGAATACCAAACGCGTATTCGTCTAAGCGCATTCATACCCGACAAATGCCAAACGCGCATTTGGCGTTGATTTGGGGGAACGCCAAAAGGCGTTCATACCGTTGATTTCTTGATTTGGCGCTACAATGACAGGCGTAATTTAAGAAGATCAATCCGTTTTATTAGTGACCTCAGTCCCGTAGGGACGATATGTCTATAGCACAACGTTCAACACCCATTTCTTAGTCCTGTAGGGACGATATGTTTATACGTTTCGGTTGTTACAAACATATCGTCCCTACGGGACTAAGAAATATGATGATGGCGTTTAGCTATAAACATCCCGTCCCTACGGGACTAAAGAACGTTATCGCCATGCAAATAAATCCTTAAATTGACGCCTATGGTGCGGTTAGGAAACTGACCATGGAAGGTTTTAGCACAAATTCAGTGCGGTTAGTAAACCGCACCTACCGTCTTGGATAATTTAGCATTTGTGAAAAAATACAAGAAAAACCGAAATCTAAATAACCCTAATTATAACTGTGAACATCTTGACAGAGAGTATTTGTCCTGCTATGATATTGAAATATCTATAGAAAAAGAAAAAATCAGTGTGAGGAGAGATTTATGAAAGGCAAACAGATAATGATGCCTGAGAAGCGGGTAGCGGAATTAGCGGATTTTGAACTGGATGAAACACTTGCACCTAATCAAATATTACTCAAGACACATTACAGTCTAATCAGTCCCGGCACAGAAGGAGCAGGATTTACTGGCTTAGAGAGTGGTACTCGGTTTCCCCACGGGTCAGGATATACGGCTATAGGTGAGGTCTTAAAAGTAGGTGATCAAGTAGCAAAATGTGCAGTTGGTGATTTTGTCTTTTGCTATAGTTCACATGCCTCTATTGTTAAAACTTCATCCATAATGTTATCATTCAAACCTCCGTTAGAGATTGATGCCAAACTGATACCATTTGTCCGTATGGCTACTGTAGCGATGACTTCACTTCGTGTGTCTTCTGCTGAATTTGGTGATACGGTTGTCATTATCGGTTTAGGATTAGTAGGTAATTCGGCATCACAACTCTTCAAGTTAGCTGGGATGAATGTTATTAGTGTAGAACGTGTACCTGAACGTATAGAAATTGCTCGTAATTGTGGTATAAAGCACCTGATAAATCCTGATAAAGAAAATGTCCATGAACGGGTTAATGAAATTACTCGAGGGAACAAAGCGGAGGTTACCGTTGAGGCAATAGGCAATCCCCGACTTGTAGAATTAGCATATCAGTTGACTGGTAGAAAAGGAGAGGTAATCCTTCTCGGGTCACCGCGCGGAGAATATGTTACGAATGTTACTGACATTTTCAACTATACTCATCTCATAGGGAGAGGTGCAATATCGCTAAAAAGCGCGCATGAATGGGTTTTTCCAACAATGCATTCAGGTGAATCGAAACACTCCCTTGAACGGAATTCACAAATCGTCTATACTCTCATTAAAGATGGTAAGTTTAAGGTTGAGGAATTGCTAACACATGTAATAAACCCAGAGGATGCGCAATCTGCTTATGATGGTTTGACAGATCATAAAGACAAATACTTAGGTGTCATCATGGATTGGACCCAAGTATAATATTGCAAAATACTATCCGACCTGTCGACAAACAGCATAAATAATATGAAAACCCTTCTTATATTACGACATGCAAAATCTAGTTGGGATAATCCTACCTTATCCGATTATGATCGTCCATTAAACAAACGTGGTAAACGGGATGCACCAAGAATAGGAAAGCATCTCAACCAACATGGTTTAGTCCCAGATTGTATTCTTACTTCATCAGCAAAACGTGCAAGAAAGACTGCATCAAAAGTTGCAAAAGCCAGTGGATATACTGACAAGATAATCCGATTAGATGATCTTTATCTTGCTCCTCCAGGTGTCTACTTTGAATATTTAAAAGAACTATCCGACAAGTGTCAGTGTGTGATGGTTGTAGGTCACAACCCTACAATGGAACAACTTGTCTCGCACCTGTCAGGTGAATTACATCGTATGCCGACTGCAGCAATTGCCCATTTTGAACTTCCTGTAGAAGGATGGCAAATGTTGGACTTGTCCACTAAAGGGAAATTAGTCAATTTATGGACACCCAAAACACTATTCAACGACTAAAAATCAATTTATTACCTCTAATTATATCCATCTCTGTAGGATTATTTACCAATATGCAGACATCGCCCTCATTTTCGGATACTATCGTATCTAATGCTGATGATGGCCAATTATTTCCGCAAGCAGTCTCAGACGGTAATGGTGGACTGATAATAGTATGGGAAGATTATAGGACAGGTAAGGATTGGGATGTATACGCGCAACATGTAGATGAAAGTAATAACACGTTGTGGGAACCAAACGGTCTTCCAATTTCACTGGCAGCAAATAATCAACGGCGTTTACGGATGGTTGGATATGACACACATGCTATTGTCGTTTGGAATGATAGACGTGGACGTAGTAGTTGGGATATCTATGCGCAAGCCATAAATTTTGAAGGTCAAGTGCTATGGGAAAAAGATGGAATACCGATCTGTGTAAATACTTCAGACCAATCGACACAAGCTATAGTGAGTGATGGTGAAGGTGGTGCAGTCTTTGTTTGGGAGGATGAACGGCGAAGCACGGAATTCCAAGATCTTTATATTCAACGAGTGAATGCTTTAGGAGAACCGATGTGGGAACACGATGGGATTCTCGTATTTCAGTCTGACTCTCTACAAAGTGAACCCATCCTAATTCCCGATAATATGAGTGGATTTTATGTAGTTTGGTGGGATGTTATTGGTACGGATCAATGGAACATTATGGCTTACAGGATAAGTTTGGATGGAAAACCATTTTGGGATAAGCCTGTTCTAATTACTCCAAATGATGGGATCCAAGGTGTGCATCGCGTCGTTTCTGATGGTGAAAGTGGAATTATTGTTGTATGGCAGGTATACGAGAATTTCATAAATGACCAGTTGTTCGCGCAACGGGTTTTGTCTGATGGCAGTAAGTTGTGGCAGGAGGAAGGCATTCCAATCTGCACGGCCGATGGAATCCAGAAGAATCCAGCAATTGTTGATGACGGTCATGGAGGGGCAATTGTTGTTTGGCGTGACGAACGTGACATCTATTCAGACCTATATGCCCAAAGGATTCAGGCTGATGGAACCTTAGTTTGGCAAGAAGATGGCATACCTATATGCACAGTCGGTGGTCATCAAGATAGACCTTACATTGTGCGTACCGTAGATGATCGTTTCTTCGTTGCATGGTTAGACTACCGCGGTGATTTTGGGGACAAAAGTGTTGATGCGATCTTCTGTCAGAAATTAGATTTGGATGGAAATCTGTTGTTGAATGAAGAAGGGGTACCTATTTCAACAAGTGATGGAGAACATTTTCCTCCCTTCGCTGTATCTGTTAATGATCAGAAGGTGTCAGTCATCTGGAGCAACAATAATCGTGATAGTGGTGATATATTTCTAAAGCAGCTGAATAGGTAAGGTATGAACGACTATAAGCAAATTTTATCTACGATTTCTCGTCCTTTTCAACAGGAAATTCGCAAAGGTTGTCAGGACGATGTAGTTATCAATGGAATGGGGGATTATGTCAAACTCTGGGTTGGAAATGCAAGGCAACTTAATCTTACATCTGATGAAACACAGTTTCTCAATCAATTAGATGGACTATTTGAGAACTATGCCAATTTGAATCCTAATGAACGAAAAAGTGCAATTGAAAAAGCGATCGAATTGATAGATGTATCTCTTGTTGGAAAAACTCTAAACAACACACAACCTACAAAAACTGCTGAATATGTGCCAACTGCCTCAGAAAAAACCAGCAAACCTAATAATAAGAAACAAACAAAACCGGTGCTAACAAACCAAGCTGATAGCTTACCATTGTTTCAAGATTTGGATGTTTCACCAGAAATTGACCAGAGAACAGATAACTCATCCTCAGCAAATAAATCACAGAATACCAATGAAACCTTATTACCTTTTGATAAAGAAATAACAACACAGTCAGATGGAAATGATGAGAAAGATATTCCTGTTATACTTGAGGACATCCCTGTATCAACAGTTGTAGAATCACTTGATATATTCAACAATCCTCTCCAAAATGTCACGGGAATTGGTCCTAAACGTGCTGAGATTTTTGTGGACGAGATAGGCATTCATACTGTCGGTGGATTGTTGGAATACTATCCACGGGACTACATTGATAGATCAAAAACAGTGGAAATCTATAGTGTTGGTAGAAGAGAGGATGGAGAACCCGAGACAATACAGGGACGTGTTGTTAATCATGTTACGACACCACCTGTTGCGAAGGGACGTAAGAGTATTGGTAAGGTATCGATATATGATGGCACAGGTGTAGCGATATTAGTGAACTTTGGTAGGAGAATTGGTTATGTCAAATCAATCCTGCCAACTGATACTGAGGTGGTGATTAGCGGTAAATTCACTCGACGTTATAATGAAATCCAAACAACAGATTACGAATTTGAGATATTTGAGCAAGATAGCCTTATACACACGAAGCGGATAGTTCCAAAATATCCGTTAACAGCGAAACTAACTGCAAGAATGGTGCGAACTGCAGTCCGGAATACATTAGACCAACATGGTGATGAAATTCCAGAGATCCTTCCACTCCCACTACGAAAAAGGCACACCTTAATTGACCGTCAACAAGCGATAAATGAGATACATTATCCATCATCAGAAGCACATAGGCAGGCTGCACAACGTAGACTTGCCTTTGATGAATTCTTTCTGCTAAGCCTTGGAATGGAGATGCGAAAGGACAACAGAACATCACAAAAAGGTATTTTGTTTGAGATCAACAGGCAACAAGCGAATGACAATTCTCTTTTAAAGAAATTCGTGGAATCCTTACCATTCGGATTGACGAATGCACAAGAACGGGTATTCAAAGAGATTTGTGAAGATATGCAAAGTCAACGTGTGATGAACCGTCTTATTCAAGGAGATGTCGGTTCAGGCAAGACTGTCGTCGCTGCGATGGCGTTGATATGTGCGATAGAGAACGGATATCAAGGTGCGATTATGGTTCCAACTGAAATTCTTGCTGAACAACATCACCAGAATTTGTCATCTCTATTAACAGCTCTTGGTGTAAAGGTTGTGCTACTCAAGAGCGATCTTTCTAAATCGGATCGTGAAGATGCATTGACTGCAATCAGCGATGGATCAGCAGACATAATCGTAGGCACACAAGCATTGATTCAAGATGGAGTTGATTTCAGCAAACTGGGTCTTGTTATTATTGATGAGCAGCATAGATTTGGTGTGATGCAACGGGCAACACTAATGGGTAAAGCAAATTCATCAACAGATGTGCAGAGCAAAAAGGATAAGTATGAACCTGATGTATTGGTGATGACTGCTACACCTATACCGAGAACGTTATCCTTAACGATATATGGCGATCTCAATATCTCTGTGATTGATGAGATGCCACCCGGTAGACAGAAGGTTGAGACGAGATGGGTAAAAGAGAAAGATCGTGCAGATTTGTACAACAAAATTCAGTGCGAAATTAAAAAAGGTAAACAGGCATATATTGTCTATCCACTTGTTGAAGAATCAGAAAAACTTGAGGAGTTGAAAGCTGCGACGAGTATGGCTGAACACATCCAAAAGGATGTTTTTCCGCAATTACGTGTTGGGTTATTACATGGACAGATGAAATCCGTTGAGAAACAGGAGATAATGTCGCAGTTTAATGCACAAGAACTCGATATATTGGTATCAACAACAGTCATTGAAGTCGGTATTGATGTGCCGAATGCGACTCTAATGGTGATTGAAAATGCGGAACGCTTCGGTTTGGCACAACTTCATCAGTTACGCGGGAGAGTTGGTAGAGGTAGTGACAAATCCTTTTGTTATCTTGTTGCGACACCCAAAACAGATGAATCTTATCGTAGAATTCAGGTGATGATTCGGTCTAATGATGGATTTGTTATCGCTGAAGAGGATTTGAATATCCGTGGTCCTGGAGAATTCTTCGGCACACGTCAGTCAGGTCTACCAAAATTCAAGATAGCCAATATTATTAGTGATGCAACGTTATTGGAAACAGCGAAAAAAGAAGCGATGGAGCTGATTATAGGCGACCCTCATCTTGAAAAACCTGAACATCAGTTGATGAAGAAAATGTTAAATGCACATTGGAAAGCACATTTAGAAATAGCGTCCGTTGGTTAACTAACCTAAGTTGCTACTTACTGAATATTAATCATCAACTTACTTTATTGAACGAAGAAACAAGGATTTCTACATATTTTGGTGCCATTCATATAATCGGGGTTACAAACCCCTCCAACCATAGGCATCAATTTAAGGATTTATTTGCATGGCAATAACGTTCTTTAGTCCCTACGGGACTGAGGTCACTAATAAAACGGATTGATCTTCTTAAATTACGCTAGCCATTGTAGCGCGGGGTCTCCGTGCCCCGCACATTGTTTGAATGTAGCAGGTTTCGGTGGGGCACGGAGACCCGGTGAATGCCATATGCGCATTCATACCGTTGATTTGGCGCTACAATAGGGATGGTAGTTTTGGACTATCTCAAATGCGTTCAACAAGAAAAAACCGCTAAATTGACGCTCAAATAACTCAGTATCTGTAGGTGGGCAATGGTAAAATGGCATTCATACCGTTGATTTGGCACTTTGTAAGCGCGCCTACAGCGGGTTGTGGTTACTAAATTGACGCCTATGGGGTTACAAACCCCTCCAACAAATAATAGGTGGCAACTTGGGTTAACTATATTTGAGAATCAATTGATATAGACGTGGGATGGTGGCAGAAAAATCACCAGAAATGTGGTAACTTTCTCCTCCGTCTTTAACCGTTCGAATAAGGATTGTCTTCTTTGGACGGTGATAGTAATGTGCTTCTGTTGGCTTTCCTTCCTGCTGAAAATCTGGGAAATCGATTAGATCGAAATTAGCAGTCGTGAAATTCCGAATTTCTTCACCACGTTGTGCTGCGATGTTTCGTGCCATAGACAGACCTTTGAGATAGACTTCTGGTCCCATTACGGCAGAACCTAAGTTTAGGAAAACGCCTCCTTCCAAACGAGATACAGCGTGGACGAACTGTAGAAAGTCTTCTCCTGCTGTCCAACCTATTGCGGCATAGTCTGCAGCAGGATGTTGGTCTGTTATATCGTAACCGATACCCTTGTGAACCGTTATAGACATGCCTAAACGGTAAGCTGCAGCAAAGATACTTATGTCATCGTGTGGAAAGACGATATCCTCTTCGTCGAAGGCAATTAGTCTACCGATTGCTTCACCAAACCCAATTTTGTATTTGTATCCGTTGATGATGGCTTCATTCAGATAACGTCCAGTTTCCTCCCAGTTGCCAAACTTGCCATCCTTTATATATAATTCAACGTCTTCAAGTGTTGCTCCGATATATGCCAGTTCAAAATCGTGTATTGCACATGCTCCATTGGTTGCTATATTTGTTATCACATGTTTATTCAACAGATCAATAATATATCGTGAGTTCCCACGACGTAGCACGTGTGCCCCCATCATCCAGATGACTTTTTTACCGTTTTTGCGTGCTTGGACTATTCTCTCAGCAACGATGTTGAGATTTTCATTCTCATAAGGTGGCGTTTTGGCATCTAACTCGTAAATGTCATTCACAGTCATCTTATGTTGGCGTTCTGATAGTGGTAAGATATTCAGTTCGGAACGATCAAACATGGGTTTTTAGCTTAATCCTGAATTGTTATGCAATCAATCTGGAAAACTTTGCAGAGACGATTTTTGACATTCCAGCTTGTTCCATTGTAACACCATACATTACGTCTGCTATTTCCATCGTGCGGTTGTTATGTGTGATAATAACGAATTGGGTGTTATCTGAATATGCGCGTATGAGATTTGTGAAACGTAGTACGTTTGCTTCGTCAAGTGCTGCATCTACTTCATCAAGTACACAGAAAGGACTCGGTTTTATTTTGAATACAGCGAACAACAACCCAATTGCAACAAGTGAACGTTCACCCCCGGACAGTTGTGTGATACTCTGTGGACGTTTGCCTGGTGGACGCGCGATAATATCAATACCCGATTCTAATACGTTAGATTCATCAGTCAATCTTAATTCAGTTTCACCCCCACCAAAGAGTTGGACAAAAACTTCTTGGAAATTGTTTCTTACCTGTTCAAATGTTTTTAGGAACACATCTTGCGATGTCTCGTTAATTTTCTGTATTGCCTGGTATGAGGACTGGATTGATTGCTGTACATCTTCACGTTGTAGAACGAGGAAATCCAGTCGTTTTTTGTGTTCTTCATGTGTTTCAATTGCTTTGAGATTGACATCTCCCATTGCAGCCAATTCTGCTTTCAACTTTTCAATTTCATCCATCATGTCAATTTCATTGACATTAGACTGATTAGTTTCGTTGTTCTCATTTTCATTTTCAGCATTTGAGATACTCATTATCGGTTTCGGCAGTTCTTCAATAGACACTTGGTATTTATCAAGTATACGTGTAGAGTTGGATTTGATTCGCATTTCAAGTTGTGTTGTTTTTATTTCAAGTTGCGTTCGTGCCCGATTCTGTTTCTCATATAGTCTTCGTGTTTCACGCATATCTTTCTGAAGACTTTCAATTTCTGTGTTAAGTTCATCTCGTTCTTCAATCAGTTCATCACACTCTGCCTCAGCTTCTGCAAAATCACCTTGAATTTGGAGGAATTGACGTTCCGATTCTTTAATTTGGTCAGATATATCTTGTTTCGTTTGTTCGTCATTGTCGATTATTTCCTGTTGTTTTTTCATTTCCTCATTAATTTGAATCTCTCTCTGTTCAAAACCCTCAAATTCTGTAATCATCCCATTAACTTTTCCCTGCTGGCCTGCCAAAAAGATTTCTTTCTCTTGGACCTCAGTAGCAACTTCTTCCTTTTTACGTTTGTCGCTATCAATTCCTTCAGTAACCCGTTTAATCCGATTTTCTGTTTGTGTTCTTTTTTTCGTCAGTTCCTCAATCTTTTGATTGAGTTGCTGTTGTTCGTCTCTTGAAAGTTCAGCGGTTTCTTTGTATTGTTTGTTTTCATCTTTATTTTCTGCGATATGTTTTTCAATTCGTGCAATGGTTTGGTCTATCTGTTCAATATCCTTTGATATAGCAGCCTTTTCAATTTTCTTGTCTTGCCACTGCGAATCAAGTTTTTGTCTTGATTGCTGTGCTTGAGCAATTGTTGCTGCGTAAGATTTACGTTTTTCTTGTGTCTGATAAACTAATTTTGTTAATTCATCAATCTTGGTCTGTATAACATCAAGTTCATTGTTTCTACTAAGCAGCCCGGTTTTTCTCTGCTCCGTATGTCCCCCTGTGATTGCGCCAGTGGTATTTATCAATTCACCCTCTAAAGTAACCAATCGAGCGTTTAGCCTGAACCGTCGTTTGAGTGAGATAGCATTGTCCAAATTATCTAGAACAAGTGTGTTTCCTAATAGATGTTGTACCGCAGGTTGGTAAAATTGTTCGAAATCCACCAAATCTTCAGCGACACCGATGACACCAGGTTCATCAAGGAGTGCATCATCTGTGAAGTTTCTACGTAGGATTATGTCAAGCGGAAGAAATGTAACTCTTCCTGCACTATGCTTCTTGAGAAATTTTATACCTGCATCAGCATCTTCTGCAGTCTCAGTGACAACATTTTGTATAGCACTACCAAGTGCTACCTCAATAGCCATTTCATATTCGTTTTGTGTCTGTATGAGTTCTGCGACAACACCGCAAATTCCACGAAATTGTTCAGGGAAGTGTTCTTTTGCTTGCATAATTGCACTGACACCGGCGTAATATCCTCTATATGAAGACTGCATTTGCATTAATGTTCTGTGCTGGGTTTCATTAACACCTAAGGTATCTTGTAGACCGCGTATTTTGGCATCAATTTGACGAAGAGCATCCTGAGTTTCGTTAAATGTTGTTTCAACCATCTCTTTCTCAGAATCAATTTGAATTAAGTCAGCATCTAATTTTGTAGCAGTAAGTTGGATTTCGTCACGTTTGTCCATATTACTCTTTAGTTCTGTATTTAGAGTATCAGCATTTTCTTTCAACCGTTCAAGATTGTATTGTGTATTTGAGACCTTATCTTCAATTGAATTTCTTTTATTTTCAAGTTGTGAAACCTCTGATATAGCCTCCTGTAGATCGGTTTGTGCAATTTGTATAGTCTCATTGGTTTTATCAATGCGTGAACTCAATTCCTGTAATACTTGTTTACGTCCTGATAACCGGCTTTGCTCTATTTTCAATGCTGCCTCAGTTCTTTTCTGTTCTTGTAACCGCTCCTTTTTCTGTGATTGTAAATGAAGAAGTTGGGTCTTTGAAGATTCAAGCGATTGCAGTGCTCTTTGCCGTTGCTGTGATATATTCAATTGATTCTCTTTGTAGACTACAAGCTGTCGTTCAATTTTTTCTATTTGACCTTCAATTTCATTTTGCTTTTCTTGTGCCGAAGCAATAGCCGTATCTAACTCACTTCTTTTGATAGATGCGTTTTCAATTCTATCTTCAGCATTCTGTATATCTTGATTTGCTTCACTGACTTGGTTAATTATTTCATCTAATTTACTTTGTGCTTCAAGATGTTCAACAGCAAGTTTTTCGTATTCCCTATAGGCAAGGCTTAATTCTAATTTTTGTTGTTGTTCCTTTAGTGATTTATAGTGTTCGGCTTGTTCAGCTTGTAATTTTAGAGATTGAGTTTCCCGTTCTAATTCCTGTATAACATCATTGATGCGAACTAAATTCTGTTTTGTCTCTTCTAATTTTCGGATAGCAGTTTTCTTATTGTGTTTAGATTTTGTTATTCCTGCAACTTCGTCAAATAGGAATCGGCGTTCTTCTGGACGTACGTTAAGTATCATATCAATTTTACTCTGTTCCATAACAGAATATGCGTCCACTCCAACACCAGTATCCATGAATAGTTCGCTGATATCGCGTAGTCTACATGCAGTCTGATTTATGAGATAACGACTCTCTCCGTCGCGTGAGAGTTGTCGGCATACTTCAACATCAGGTGATTGGATTGATAAATTTTCTGATGTATTTGTAAATGAGAGTGTAACGCTTGCTTTTTGTGCTGGACTATAGTTTGATCCACCGTTAAACAGTAGGTCTCGCATACTGGTGCAGCGAAGTGCTCTGGCACTCTGTTCACCTAATACCCATCGTATTGCATCGGAAACATTACTTTTACCACATCCGTTTGGACCGACAATGGTAGTGATACCGGGTTCGAGCAATAAATCTACTTCTTCAGCGAAGCTTTTGAATCCTCTGATTTTGATGCCTTTTAAGTGCAAAATACGCCTCCTACCAATAATATCTTATACAGAATCTATATTCGACTTAACGTTGTATGATTATATACTTAACTTACTTGTATATACGAAAATCATCAGCAATAGGTTTCAATAGGGGTTTAGAGTCCTTGTTAAAGTTAACACGTCGATTTCAATTGGGTCGGCATCCCATAGTACATTTACCACTTCACGAATTGTTGCCCCCGTGGTGTAAACATCGTCAAACACAAGAATATGTCTATCACGTATTATATCAGCATTCCGTATTTTGAATGCTCCTTTGATGTTCGTTTGACGTGCTTCTCTGTCTAGGCTGCTCTGAGGTGATGTGTTTTTTTCTCTAATAAGTACATCCTCTCTTACTCTAAGACCAACCACTTTGGCAATCCCTTTTGCCAACAACGTAGACTGGTTAAACCCACGTTCACGTAGACGTTTTTTGTGAATAGGTACTGGAAGGACGTAGTCATAGTCAGTTAGGTTTAAGTCGCATGGTATGTTATCCAAAATGAGTTGTTTTAGGGTATGACTGAGTGAAGATCGTTTGTTAAATTTGAATTGATGTATTGCTTGTTGTATAATGTTTTCATACACTGCGATCGTTCGCAGTTTACCAAAGCGTGGCGGTTTTGTTGCACAGGAATCGCATAGGGTTTCCGTATTTGGGATTCCGCAGATTTCACACCATGGTGGTTGAATAAAATCAATATCTTTCCAACATGAATTGCAGAAGTAGGGTGCCGATTGAAGACCGAGTTGTTTTTCACAGACTTTGCATTGTGCGGGATATAAGAATGTAATTGCGGTTTCAATGGTCTGTTGTAGAAAGTTTGTTCGTATGTGCATATACTGTTACCGTTTATGTATGTCGTTGTATTTTAGCACATACGGGATATTATGTCAAATATGTCAGTTGTCATGGCAAAAAAATAAAAAAGGCAGATACCCAAAACGGATACCTGCCTAAAAAGGTTGTTTATAGATTACGGGCTTACTCCTTGAGTGCCCCCCACGCCACTTTTTCTTTATCTTGTGGGGATACCGATAACACATCATCGTCTATCCAATCTGGTCCGTAATCATCTACAGCAGGCGTGTTTGTCAGGTTGACGATTTCACCAGTAACAAGATGATAGCGGTAAATGTCAAACTTCTCAGTGTTCGGAGGCTTTGCTGAAATCAACAGATATTTTCTGCCCATAAAACACGCACTGTGGAGTCTCCAGTTGTCGGGTGTATCTACGACTCGTCGTTTGTCAGTTTCTATATTATGAATGACAAATTTTTCCGAATGACCATTCCATTCTTCATACAGAACAGACTGGCTATCAACAGACCAACGCGGGGAATCACGGGAATGATTTGCCTGCCCTGGCACAAGTACATGCTGTCTGCTACCATCGGCACGCATCAGATGGATTGTGGTACGCCCCGTGATGTCGTCCTGATACGCAATATATTTACCATCCGGTGACCAAGCCACTACTGTTGTAAATGAAACTGTGCGCGTGAGTCGCTGTAACGCTTTTGTTTCTATATTTATCCGCCATGCATCTCTTTGAGCATTTCCCGGTTTAGTAAGCCGGGGGCTTGTGAATACCATGTGTTTCCCATCCGGTGACCAAGAACACCGTCCCTCAAAAAGACGATTTCCATTAAGATTCTCCTCGTTGTCGTCGGTGAGCCTGTGTTCATTGCTGCCATCGCTATTAATGATAAATAAAGCTGTCTTTTGTGGTTGCCCCCGTTCTACTCGCAGACTCTTAAGAAAAGCAACTTGCTTGCCATCAGGAGACCAAACAGGCCACAAGACACTCTGTGCGTCTCCTCTTTTGATTAATATTTTGGCGTTACGCCCGTCATCGTCCATCACATAAATATGTGAACCAGCCATGAAAATGATCTTTGCGTGCGTGAGTGTCGGCAACAATAATAACAAGCAACATAAGGTGAGACGTTGCATGACCATTATTCACCTCCATTTTTGCGGTGTATTGATAGGCACGGTGGGTCACCGTGCCTATCGTTGTTTTCTATAAAATCAAAGCAACAAGAACTGCATTCTTTTATCGTTGTTTGTCGTACACATCGACAAGGTTGGATTTCGTGTAGATGCTTTTGTCCGATCTGTATACATGGGCAATGATTTCATAGTTAACCCGTTTTTCTGTCCCTTCTATATTCGGATCATCGACATCATCAGGAAACTTGGTGGTCATAGTTGCTTTCCTCGTAGCACCGTCCCCCCAAGATTCACCCACAGGACTACCATAGTAGGTACTATCCCCAGGTGCCTTCACATACCAATAGACTACATCATACAGTCCATCTGTATATATCAGTGACTGCCAATTCGCCCGCTCATTATCGGTATCGACTTTGCAATCGTCAGAAAAGGTTTCGCCATCCTTTGTCGGACCGAGACCTTCGAGGTGCTCAACATCAGTTTCTGGATCGTGTAGAAATTCAGATGAGTAGGAGGTCTCCCAAGTTTCATTAACATGGAAACCAGTCACCCTGAGTGCTATATTAGCAGACATCTTGTACCATTGGTCTGCTTCTATGGGTTTATAGTGAAATTTGAAATTAATACTACACTTTACATTTCTGGTGAAGTATGAAATCATATCTACACTTTCTATCCACGGTAGGCGAGGTTTCCTAACCTCGCCTAAGCATTGTATAGAATTAATTCAATAACTTACCATAATATGTAGAGTTATTCAGTTTTCAATACTTTTGATGCATTTTATCACAGTCGGTAATGTATTGTAAATCATGTTAGTCGCGAGTCTGTCATGGTAGTAGGCACGCTCCGCGTGCCGTCCACCTGAGAGGAGATTACGGCACACGGAGTGTGCCTACTACTATGCATCGTGGTTGAAAACCACTCCAACAATTCATGGTAATCGTGGTTGGAAACCACTCCAACAATGTGAGCCTGTCGGGGCACGGAGACCCCGACCTACAATTCATGGTGAGAAGTTAGTGACAAAATCTTTACACACCCTAATGATTCTTAAAGTGAATTATCAAACTCACGTTCAGTATAGTGTTTATGTGAGATTTAGTCTGAATGAATTACAGCAGATACACTGTTATCAATAGCTAACTGGACAGATTCTGGTATCTGTTGGTCATTGATCAATATGTTAAAGAAATCGCGACTTTGTGATGATACAGAATTTGGATCTGATGACGTTTCTGGATCTTGTTCGGGAGTCTTACCCTCTTCTCTTGTAGGAATTGATGGGGTAGAAGATTCTTGTTTTTCTGCACAACTTGATAAAATTGTAACAATTACTTCATCGTTCTTTTCTAATTCATCCTTGTAGACTAATCCAAACATGGGTTGTGCATCGGGATATTTTTCACAAATGACACGCATCGTTTGGTCAAGTTCATGCATTGTGAAATCGCATGGTGAATATATGTTAATTAACATATCGACATTTGATTCAATAGTGTTTCCTTGAATGAGAAGCGAGTTCGTTGCGTTTTTGGCAGCAATTGTTGCTCGGTTTTCACCCTTTGCTTTCCCAATTCCCATCAACATAGTTCCTTGATTACTAAGAAGACTTCGTATGTCATTATATCCAACCGAGATTTCACAGTCTAATACCAATATGTCTAAAATGATACTAACTCCATGGACGAGTATTTCATTGTTTTGCTGGAATAATTCATTCATTGGCAAATTCAGTTCTTGTGAATTTAAGATTTGCCCGTTCGGTACCACGATAATAGCATCTGCACATGAATCTGGATCCTCTTGGAGTTCACTCAATCCTTTATCAGCATTTTCCTCGCGGTGACTTCCTTCTGTGTCAAGTGGCCGGGTTGCAATGCAGACAGTTAATGTTTTATGTACACGAGCTAAAGATGCGATTACGGGTGCTACTGCAGTCCCCGTTCCACCACCCATACCAGCAAGAATAAAAAGCATATCAGCGTCGGAGACAATGGATTGAAGTTCATCCATGTTTTCGGCAGCTGCCCTTCTACCAAGTTCAAGACTTCCACCCGTTCCTTGTCCTTGTGTAACGGTTGCACCAATTTGAATCTGAGTGATTTCATTGCAAGAATTTAACGTCTCACTGTCAGTATCAATTGCATAGAATTCTATTCCAATTTTATCATCCATCTCAAAATCTATTATATCAGTGTTTTCTTTTTTGATGAGCTGTTTGACAGCATTGCATCCTGCCCCACCTACACCAATTATCTTACATTTATTTCCACCATTTTCATGTTTGTCATGTTTTGTTGACATTGTGTTCTCCTTTGTAGGTTCAATTTCAAATTCTTTTCGTAGTAGTTGTCGGACTGTACTCAGTTTTGACTTTACCGTACCAATTGGTAGGTTGTATTCTTTAGAAATATCATTGATACTGAATAAATCCAAATAGTACATTTCTGCAATAGAACGTACTTTATTCGGCAGTTGATGTACAGCTTCTCTTGCATCAGCACGCAACTTTGCATCGTGAAACCGTTGTTCTGCTTCTCTATCAATCTGTATGGTTAAATCTTCGTAACTCATAATGATTTCGGAGTGTTTGTTCTTTTTTGAAGCATAATATCTATTGCATGCACTATTTGCAATTTTACGTAACCATGCCCCAAAACTTTCTACATTACGGAGTGCAATAATGTTATTCCAAACAGCCAACCAGATATCCATGAGGATTTCTTCTGCGTCGCGTGTTTGTCTTGATTTGTCTAATACAATGTTCCAGATTCGTGGACTATACCGAGATATTAATTCGGTGAATGCAGCTTCGTCTCGACATTGGACAAGTCTCACCAATTCTGCATCAGTAAAGTTGTTTGGATTGTCAAAATTATGATTCATAGATAGATTCCCAATTAGAATTTGGTTTTAAAGAGGGTGAAGAATTTGAAATTGGTTTAAAAAAATGACGTTAGAAGTTAATTGTTCTTTCTTGATGCCATGTCAAAGCCGACAGCTGCTACCAGGACAATCCCTTTAATTATATCTTGCCATGCAGGTCCCATATTTGCCATACTCATTCCATTACTTAGGCTTGCCATGACAAATGCACCTAATATCGCCCCAAATATTGTTCCGCGTCCACCCATCAAACTTGCCCCGCCGATCACACATGCTGCGATTGCATCTAATTCAAGCAATCGTCCTGCTCCTGGACCTGCACTCCCAAGTCGTGTTGTCATTACAACCCCAGCGACTGCCATTAATGCCCCCATTAATGCAAAAACTTGCAAAGTTATAAGACGTACGTTTAATCCAGACAAATAGGAAGCTTCAGCATTTCCTCCGATGGCATAAACATACCGACCGAACCGAGTGCGGTTTGCTATAAAATGAAATATGAATGCGAGACCTAATAAAATACATACCGGAAGCGGAATTCCTTTGTATGAATTCATTACCATGACGAATACTATAGTACATCCCAATGTAGATAGTAGTTTCATCATCGTTGGAAGCTGATCTTTGAACGTCTTAGGCAATTGTGATGAAATGAGTTGCCTATAAAACACATAGACGCTCAAACCAATACCGATGAGCATTATCCCCCATCCAATCGTAGGAGGAAGGTGGGTGGTTCCGATAGACTTTAACCAATTGTCAGGAAGGAGAATAGTTTCACCTTTTGTGAATGCCAACATTAGTCCACGATACAACAGAAATCCACCGAGTGTGACAATAAATGCTGGGATTCGTTGATATGCAATGAGAAACCCATGCAATACACCGATTAGTATGCCGATGAAAATCACTAAAATGAGAGTCAGGATTATTGGAAATTCCCACCAAACATGTAATATTGCAGTGATAGCACCAAGTAGACCTGAACCGAACCCGACTGAAAGGTCAATATTTGCTGAGATGATGACTAATACCATTCCTATTGCAAGAATAGCAGTGACTGTTGCTTGTCGTGATAGAATTGAGAGATTGCGTGTGGTGAGGAAAGTGCCATTTGTGATGAAAGTGAAGATGATCCAGATTGAGATGAGTGCAATCACCATCGCATACGTGCGAAGATTCAGGTGCTTCATATTTGATTAGTTTTGTTATTATAACCATAGGCGTCAATTTAAGGAAAACCGCTTTTGTTGGAGGGGTTTGTAACCCCGATTTTTTGAGCAAAAACCTGAAAATCGGGGTTACAAACCCCTCCAACAATGGAAAAGCCACATAATCGTGGTTAGAAACCACTCCAACAATGGAAGCGGGGTTGGGTAATCGCTAAATTGACGCCTATGGATAGTTTTGTTATTATAACCTAAGTTGCTACCTACTGAATATTAATTATCATATCACTATATCAAAAGAGTAAACAATGGATTTCTGCATATTTTAATGCCATTTACTAGAAATCGGGGTTACAAACCCTCCTACAATAATAGGTAGCACTTGGATTATTATAGAGGAGTCCCGAACAGTGTGTTGAAATTGTTAGTAGTTATTTCACCGATTTCCTCGGAGGTGATATTGCGTAGTTCTGCGATTTTCTCTGCGATTGCTGGAACATACGAAGGCTCGTTTCGTTTTCCTCGACGGAATTGAGGAGTTAGCCAAGGGCAATCGGTTTCAATCAATAATCTTTCCATAGGAACTTCACGTGCTACATCTTGGAGATCTCTTGCATTTGGATAGGTTACTATTCCTCCTATGCCTATGTGGAATCCTATTTCAATACTTCTGTGCATCAATTCAACATCACCCGTAAAGCAGTGCAAAACTCCAGAAATCTTGGTTCTACGTTTTTCCAAGATTGGTAGGATATCTGTATAAGCATCGCGGTTATGAATAATGATTGGCGTTTCCATCTCTTCTGCAAGGTCTAACTGTTTTTCAAATGCGTCCTTTTGGATTTTGTGGGGAGACAGATTACGGTAGTAGTCTAATCCTATTTCTCCGAGAGCGATTACTTTCGGATGGACTAATAGATCTCGGAATGTTGATAGAATGCCGGATGTCAAATCCGTTGCACTGTGCGGATGCATCCCTACAGTTGCATATAGATTGTCATGTTTCTCAGCAAGTTCAACTGCTTTCTGACTTGTTTCTAAGTCAATTCCGATTATCAAGATATGTGATACACCAACATCTAATGCGCGTTGAAGTACGGCATCTCGGTCTGAATTGAACTGATCTATTTGGATATGTGCGTGAGAATCTATGAACATATTACATTAGAGGTGTTCTGATGACTGTTTCAAGTGTATGTGCTTGCGGTGATTGCGATACGAGGAATAGGATGAGATCTGCGACATCTTCTGGTTGTGTAAGGTTTTCAATTACATCGTCTGGATGATTATCACGACGCATTTTCGTATCAACGGGACCGGGACACACAACAGAAGCTTTGACACCGTGCGGTCTACCTTCATTGTTGGTTGTTTCAGTGAAGCCAATGACAGCAAATTTGGAGGCACAATAAGACCCACCGTTAACGTGTCCATACTTGCCTGATACCGATGAAACGTTGACAATATGTCCGTATTTCTGTTTGCACATATAACTGAAAACTGCTTGTGTGGAAAGGAATACCCCTTTTAGGTTGACTGCCATAGTTAAGTCCCAATCTTCTTCGCGTATTTTTTGTATAGGATTGTGTATAGCTACGCCAGCATTATTCACAAGGATGTCTACCTTGCCGAAGTTGCCGATTGTTTTTGCTACTAAAGTTTCAACATCAGTCTTCATTTGAACATCTGTCTTGATGGGAAGTGCGCGTCTGCCGAGATTTTCAATCTCTGATGCGACTGAATTTATTTCTGATTCTGTACGAGCAGCAAGAACAATATCTGCTCCTTCATTTGCAAATGCTAAAGCAGTGGAACGTCCAATGCCTCGACCTGCTCCTGTAACAATTGCTATACGGTTTTCAAGTTTCAAATTCATACCTCAATGCGAAAGGTTTCTATTCTTTTTTGATTTCATGAATATCAGAAGTACATCCTAACAAACCAAGTTTAAGAAACTTGATACAGAGAAAGTTTCTGTTTGTCAAATAGAATTCCGTGTCCTGGACGATCTGGGGGTGAAAAGTGTCCATCTTTCAATGTTAATGTATCACTTAGTACTGGGTCAAGTGATGGAATATACTCCACAAATAACGAATGTGGAACAGCAGCAGAGAGATGTACGTGCAGATCCATTAGAAAGTGCGGTGAAACGGAGAGGCCGAAACATTCGGCAGTATGTGCCACCTTCATCCATTCTGATATACCACCTACACGGACTGCATCGGGTTGTAAGATGTCTGCAGCACCTTGTGAAATGTATTCCTTGAAAACATATTTGTTATATATTGTTTCACCGATGGCGATTGGGATGGTAGTTTTCTCGCGTAATTCCACATGGCTTTCAACATCATCTGCTTCTATTGGCTCTTCAAACCAGAATATGTCAGCTTCTTCAACACGGCAAGCCAGTTGTATAGCTTCGCGTGCATTCCACTTCATGTTAGCATCAATCATTAGATAAGGTTCCTGTCCGATTGCTTTTCTAACAGCGAAAATGCGATTAATGTCTTCGTACAGACTGTCACGACCGACTTTGATCTTTATACCTTTATAACCTTGTGCAACATATTCTACGGATTGCTTGACAAGTTCATCCTCTGTAAGATGTAGCCAACCTCCATCCGTATTGTAGACAGGAACAGAAGCACGTGCCCCACCGAGGAGTTGATAAAGTGGTAATTCTGCACGTTTTGCCATTAGGTCCCAGAGTGCTATATCAACAGCAGCCATTCCTAATCCGACTATTCCGCCTCTACCGACCCAATGTGTTTCCATCCACATCCGATTCCAAATCCGATCAATATTTGAGGCATCTTCTTCAAGGAGGATTGGTGTGAGATATGCGTCTATAATCTGTTTTATTGCTTCTCCACCCTTACCGATCGTGTATGAAAAGCCTGTGCCGATGACACCGTCAGCATCTTCAATCTCAATGAATGGGAATTCCATAGAAACGAATGCTTGTATGGCATCGGTGCGTTCTACTTGTGGTGGAATGTCGTATAGTGAAGTGCGAACAGATTTAATGTTCATTTTTTTCTTGAGTAGTCTTTGACTCTTCTAATTCAGTAGATGTGTCACTTATTTTGAATTTCTTTTAATGTAGACATATTTCAGTATTGCACATCAGATGTTGTTTTCTACAACCGACATGCAATACTATGGTTCTAAAATGGCTATTGCTATTTTAACCTAAGTTGCTACCTATTGAATATTAATCATCAAATTACTTTGTCAAACGAAGAAACAAAGGAATTCTGCATATTTTAGTGCCACTTCTTATAAATCGGGGTTACAAACCCCTCCAACAAATGACAGATGGCAACTTAGATTATTTTAACTTATTGATCATGCCCTTTAGGTTTTCAGTACAAATACGTGAGGCTTCCTCACCTGCTTCAGAGAAGGCTTTTCCGCCGGGTCTGTTTAACAGGTCATCATCAATTTTGAGTGTAGGTCTCCAATGTGTTTCAAGACAAAGATGTCCTTCATATCCCTCGTCAACAAACGCTTGTAGTTGTCCCTGCCAATCTATAATACCATCTCCGACGGGAACAGATTCCATTTCGCCGCTATCAGGATTTGGTGCAGCATCTTTTAAGTGTGCATGTATCATAGTGGGTTTCATCTGATTGTATGCATCAGGATATGGTGTTATCCCGTCCTTTGCGTGTGCTTCATTTGCTGGGTCCCAGATGCCACGAATGTTCGGTGAATTGATCTCTTCAATGAAACGTGCAGTGAGTCTTGCAGTACTGAGTGAGGTCGTGGATTCGTTCTCCATACCCAATATAATACCCTCTCCATCGATTATTCGACGCGGTTCATCATAAGCAGAGATAATTTCATCCCAACGTTCCTCAGTCTTACCGGTATCCCAAAAGACGAAAGTGCGGATAAGATTTGTATCAAATGCTTTTGCAGTGCGTATACATCCTTTTAAAATGTCAAGATGTTCCTTTCGTTCTTCTGCGTTGTCCATATCACATTTGAAAAATGGAGATGCGACACCGATGATTTCTATACTTGTGGCATCAAGTAGACGTTTCATTTCGTCTATGTCTTTGTCTGTGAGTTGATGCGGTAATTTGTCCCATACTGAACGAATTTCGATTGAATCTAGTTCATGATCTTGGACAAAATTGACCACGGTAGAAAAATCTTGAGATACCTCATCACCAATAACACCAATTTTAAACATTCTTGTGTCTCCTTTGAACCTTTTCTTGTATATTAGCATAGGAGAGCATAATATTCAAGTGTGATTTCAATTGAACTCATAGCGAGTTACATCGAAGAATAGTTGTAATTTTCCCGATAGATTATCATTGAGTATGTGAAATTACGTAAACCTAAACGTGAGTTTGATAAATCAATTTTCTGTATTCCATCAGAATACGCGTTTGGTATTCTGAATTGGTTAGGAAACCGCACCTACCGAGTCTATGGGAGAGATATCTTGTATAAAATGAAGTTCAGATACCTATTATCAAACTCACGTTAATAGCATATCATGTATATCGTGCTTTTCCAGTTCAAAAAATACTGAGGGGTGTGTAAAGTTTTTGCACAGAGGTACAAACTTTTGTTCTCTTTAGTCCCGTATGAGGATTAATTTATTAAACGGGTAATTATAATCACGCCAAAACTGGTAGTAGGAGCACTTTGTAAGCGCGATTGTCAAACCCGTAGGCGGGGAATGCCAAAAGGCATTCATACCGTTGATTTGGCGCTTTGGAAGCGCGCTGGACTTCTCAAGGAAATTACCTGATTTATTTCTTAATCTTCATTAGGGACGATATGTCTATAGAAAGACGTTATCTCCCTCTCTTGAGTTCCATAGGAACGACATAGAAGAATAAACATATCGTCCCTACGGGACTAAAAAGGCATGGGAACTCTTTTTCTATAGACATATCGTCCCTACGGGACTGAAGAGTATGGTTCATATTAACAATATTTCCTTATGTTGACAACACTTATGTGTCCTGTTCGCGCAATCTCTTATTTAATCAGTTGCGGCGGGGCACAGACACCCCGCCCTACAATGGAGAATGAGAAGTTTGTGCAAAAACTTTACACACCCAATACTGAGTGTATGCAAGAATATATGGTGTTACAATTTGTGAATGAACGAAAGTGAAATCGGGTTGGTTGTTTTTTTGGTTGTTTTTTTAGTTTTTCTGATTGATGCTCTCCTGTTAGTGGTGGTATATGTTTGTTTGGGTTTTCTGTCTTGATCGGTTTTTTGAAAAAAACAACCAATGTTGTTTTTTCTCCATTTGCTTTTTCTGTTTGTATGTCATTTTGTGTTCCTCAGTTTGCTTGTGATTTGGTGTGCGATATTTATGTATTATTATAATTGATGTTGGTTTGGAGTTTTAACCAATGGATTTCATGTATGTTTCATGTGGTTTTCAATTGGTTGTGGATTTTTGTTGGAATGTGGATTGCACGGAGAACCCAGAAACATGCCAAAAAGGAAAGAGGCGCAAAGAATTGCGCGACTACAAACGCGTTATTCTAAATGTAAAATGTATTGTTAATTTCAGATTTTACTATAGTTGGGAAAGAAGAGGCAAAACACGTATAGGAAGGCAGCTAAATTTCACAGATCCAGATCAAATCGCATCCTTGTCAAATTGGCATGTTAGTCTATAAATTCACAGTCCAACGGAACTACTCCTGCAAATTGTACACCTGTCAAATATGCTATATCACGTTTCCAAGTCGTAAGATCGTTGATGTTAAATTGATTCAGATGGGTATGTCCACATGCCCGTGCCAAAACCTGCATTAATTCAATGGAAGATGTTAAGAATCTGTTCAATCTTTGTGCTGCAATTTCCACCTTCAGGCGTGAACGTAAATGATCTTTCTGTGTTGCAATGCCGACAGGACAGTTGTTCGTATGACATGCACGCATGCCAATGCACCCGATTGCCTGCATTGCGGAATTGGCTATTGCTACTCCATCTGCACCGAGTGCCAATGCCTTAGCAAAATCTGCTGCAGTCCTTAATCCACCTGTGATAATGAGCGTAACGTCCTTATTTCCAGTATCATCAAGATATTTCCGTGCACGAGCTAACGCCGGAATTGTAGGCACCGATATGTTATCTCTGAATAGTGTAGGGGCAGCACCCGTCCCTCCACCCCGTCCATCTAAGATGATATAATCCACTCCGATGTGAAGAGCTGCTTCAATATCCTTTTCGATATGTTGCGCGGAGAGTTTAAACCCAATTGGAATCCCACCAGTTTCTTTCCGGATTAATTCAGCGAATTTTGCATAGTCATCTAAAGTTTCCCAATCAGGAAACCTTGCGGGTGATATTGCGGGTTGTCCTGCTGATAATCCGCGAACGGCGGCGATTTCCTCAGTCACCTTGTTTCCTGGCAGATGTCCACCAGTTCCGGTTTTCGCTCCTTGACCACCTTTGAAGTGAAAAGCTTGAGCATGATCCAACTTATCAAAAGAGAATCCAAACCTTGCAGATGCAAGTTCGTAAAAATAGCGTGAGTTTGCTTCTGCTTCTGCTTGCAACATGCCGCCTTCACCAGAACAGATAGTAGTGCCTGCAAGTTCAGCACCCTTTGCTAAAGCGATTTTCGCCTCTGCCGAAAGTGCTCCAAAACTCATATCGGAGACGAATATAGGAATATCCAACTTTACTGGTTTTTTTGCACGCGGGCCAACAACCAATTCTGTATCAACAATTGCCTCATCAAGTTGTGGTGTTTTATGGAGTTGTGCAACGACGAACTGCAGATCGTCCCAATTCGGCAGGTCTTTTCGCAACACACCCATCGCTTCGGTTTTCCCGTGATGTCCAACCTTCGTCAACCCATTTGTCGCGAGTTCCTGGATTTCTGCGATATAAGGTTCATCGGGTGTTCCGTGAATATCTTGATATGTACCTTGATATTGATCACGGCGATAGGGTTGCGGGTTGTTCTTTTCCCATTCTTTGATTTCATCTTCGTCTACAAAAATGATATCGTCTTCAACCCAAGCATTAAATTTTGCGAGTTGCTCTGTATTATGGTATTCGCTGATTCCTGTATCGTATCTGTAATCCCAATAGTGAACTCCACAAATTAGGTTCTCACCTTCAATATAACCATCAGCGAGGAGCGCGCCGCGGTGATGACAGCGTCCGTATAGGACAGATATTTGGTTGTCATACCGAATTATGACTAAGTCTACATTTGCTACGAGGGCATAGACAGGTTCACGGTCATTAATGTCGCTGAAATTAGCGATTTTTCTTTTAGTCATTTTTTTGGATCTTTCTGCGTTTATGATAGTGAAACGAGAAAATGGAGGGTGAGATTACTCTTCTTCTTCGGTGTTTGGTGTGTCTTGTTCCAGTTGGGAGAGACGTTGGTCCAGCTTGCTCTGCTGTTTCCCTAATCGCACCAAGTAAAGCATGAATACCAACCAAATAACAAGGTAGGCAGAGACAAGGTATTTGAGACGTTTTTGTTGTGCCATTTCCAGATTTTCTATCGTAAGTGTGACAGCTTGTTTTACTGTGTCTTGATTCTCCATAGCAACTTGAGAGGCTGATATTGCTTCCATAATAGCTGCGTCAACCTTTTTTTCGTCCAACGTTGGCACCTGAATTGCCAAAAATACCAAAGCGATAACGATTAGAAAACTAAATATAATTATAATTCGCATCAAGAAGATTCCTCTATGTGTTTTCGGCGGAGAGCCTCATAGCGTGATTCTGCCTTTTTGTTTAGAAACTGTAAAATTAACAGCAACGAAAAAAGTCCAATGAATACTACTAACACGATTAGCCATGTATGTAGGATTGTTGGTTCGACGTTGATTTTAGACCCCCGCTCTGGATGAAGTTTTCCTTCCCAGAATTTTGTAGCATAATGAACGATAGGTACATCAAAGAAAGCAATAATACCAAGTACTGCCGAATATTGTCTACGTTTGTCTTCAGCTAAAGCAGAACGAAGAATGAAATATCCAATGTACATTAACCACAGAACGAGTGTGCTGGTCAGGCGTGCTTCCCAATTCCACCAAGTATTCCACGCATATTTTGCCCAAATAGGACCAGAAAGTAGGACAATAGTACAAAAAACAAGACCTATTTCTGCGGCTGCGACAGCTAATAGGTCATCGTTCAATTTGCGTTTAACTAGATACTTTATGCTAAAGAGAAAGTTGACCCCAAACGCAAGGTAAACAGTCATCGCAGCTGATACGTGCAAATAGAAAATCTTCTGCACCTCTAACATTGTCTTTTCAACCTGCGCGTAACTAAAAATCAGATACAACGAGATGAAAAATGAGACTGCAATAACAACCGTAAGGATTTTTACCAATCTTCCCATATTGGACTCCCCGTTAGTATTTCTGGTCCATCAGATAGAATAGCGACTGTATGCTCAAAGAGTGCAGATAGGCTTCCATCGGATGTTTCAATTCCCCATCCATCGTCCATAACATCAACATCGGGATGACCAGCATTCACCATAGCCTCAATTGCCAGCACCATACCTGGTCTGAGTCGTGTTCCGCGTCCTGGTGTTCCGTTAGTAGGTACTTGTGGGTCTTCATGGAGGTTACGACCGATACCGTGTCCGGAATAGTTCTGCAGTACAGAAAAACCAGCCTTTTCTGCAACATTTTGCAGTTGATAAGAGACATCACCCATACGGTTACCGGGTTTTGCTTCTGAAATTGCAGCATATAATGACTCTGTTGTCACTTCAAGTAACTTTTGTGCATCAGGTGGAATCTGTCCTACGGGAAAAGTAAATGCGTTATCACCATGATAACCATCAATATGTACAGCAGTGTCAACACCGATAATGTCTCCATCCTTAAGGACTTCATTTTGGTCAGGAATCCCGTGGATCACAATGTTGTTGACTGAGACACAGATTGTGGCAGGATACGGTGGGTGGTTTGGAATGACATAGTTAAGAAATGATGATGTTGCGTTTATTTCGGCAATTGCTTTACGAGATAACATCTCCAGTTCGTAAGTAGATACACCGGGTTGAATTGCATCTGCGATTGTCTTTAGGACAGTTGCTGCGGCTTGTCCGCTGCGTTTCATTTTCTCTATTTCTAATCTGCTTTTTATTCTAATTTTTTGCATAAAGGACACAAGTTGTATTCTATCTAATATGTCTGATACTTGAGGAAACTCTATTGAATTCATTTATGGATGATATTATCAAGAAATTTGACCAATCAACGTATGAGCTGTTGCCGAATGGATTTCAACGTTGACGATGTCACCTATCTGTGCGTCTTCCTTTGGGAACACTGTAGTTTTGAATGTATCAGATTTTCCATAATATTGTTCGTTGTCACGTCTGCTATTTCCTTCAACCAAAACAGGTACAGTAGTTCCTACCTTTGTTTGATTGATTTCTGCGGAAATTTGCTCTTGAAGTGTGATAATCTCATTTAACCTACGGGACTTTTCTGGTTCTGGCACATCGTCATCCAACATTTTATTTGCTAATGTGCCATCCCGATCAGAGTATTTGAACATAAATGCAGAATCAAATCGGATTTCTTCCATTAAGGTGTGGGTTTTGTCAAAATCTTCTTCTGTTTCACCACAAAAGCCAACAATTACATCTGTTGAAAGTGCGATTTGTGGAATTCGTTCCCTGAGTTTGTGAACGAGTTTGCGATATTCTTCTGCGGTGTATGTTCGCCGCATACGTTCTAATACTTGAGTTGAACCGGATTGTAATGGTAGGTGGAGTTGTTTGCAGACCTTAGGAGAATTCTCCATTGCCTCAATCATACTGTCAGTTGCATCCGCTGGGTGAGGTGATGTAAATCGCACACGTTCAATACCTTCTACTTCAGCCATTGACCAGAGCAGTTCACCGAAATCGTGTTTTCCATCATGATAGGAGTTGACTGTTTGTCCAAGTAGTACAATCTCTTTGAAACCTTCATCTACAAGTCTCTCAACATCATCTTTCAATATATTTAGAGGTATGCTCCGCTCTCTCCCACGAACAAAGGGAACAATGCAGAAGGTGCACATTTTATCGCATCCGCGTTGAATTGTGAGCCATGCTCGGATACCTTCTTTACGTATTGGTGATATATCAGCATAGTCTTCACCCTTGTCCAACTGTAGACCGAGATATGGGTCTCCACTGACAACTGCATTCAGTGCCATCGGCAGATTCCGATATGCGTCAGGTCCCATTACAATGTCAACATAGGGTGCTGCTTCCAGAAGTTTATCCCGCAGATGTTGTGCCATACATCCACAGACACCGATAACAAGATTACTGTCTCTGCGTTTCCGATGATTTAGATGTTCAAGGCGGTTGATGACTTTCGTTTCAGCGTTTTCACGAATAGCACAAGTGTTGAGTAAAATAACATCCGCATCTTCAATATCGGAAACAGTTTGGTGTCCAGATTGTATTAAGATTCCAGCCATTAGTTCGCTATCACTGACATTCATCTGACATCCGTAAGTTTCAATGAAGACTTTACGCGCCGTACGACTTTTAATTTCCGTGGCACGTACACTCATATCAGAAGGTTGTGCAATCAACCTTGAATCTGCATGATCTTGATATTCTGGTTTGTAAATTGGGAAAGCAGATTTTTGCTTCATAAGAAAACTCGCCAATCAAGAGTTAAATTCCATCATCTACAAATTCTTATACTTTGTAGTCATCATAATATTGGTCTATGTCAATTGTAAATATGTCTCCAACATAAATAAGCACGCGGTATTTTAAGGACTGCGATGTATTCGCATCTAATGTAAATTTAGGTGTCTGTGCGAACAAGTATCCTTGGTATGCATCTTTTGCCAAGAAAGAGGTGTTACCATTGCTTGGGTGGGGAAGAATAGCCATTCCAACTGCATCATTTGCCGAAATCCCACATAACGTTGCCCATTTTGATGACTGTTGGTCAACTTCTAATTCACCAATTCGCCCATCTGCATTTGCGGTTTTTCTATGTTCCATTTCAGCTGCAGAATATCCAAGTCCTATATTGTCCATAAATGTAATTGGATGTGTGCCTGAATGGATTTCAATAGTAATATCAATATTCCGTACATTGTTTGTTAATGAATGAACTGTAGTTCTACATATCTCTAAAATTTCAAGATTTGAACACTTCCACTGCGTCTTACCAATAAGATTAACACAAACTCCAGATACATCTGACTCTGAGATTTCAGATTCCAGTGTCATGCTATTTCTTTTTAGTTCAACTTTTTCATTAGAGGCATCAGATACTGTACCTAAAGAGAAACAGAGTCCTGATGGGTTATCTTCTGTATATTCCTCTGTTATGTTTTCTCCATTTGGCGCATATAACGGATGAAAATATGAAGAAGGCGCACCATCACCATAACAATAGGTGAGTACCGACTCGTTGTTCTCTATTATGGATATATCATTTCCAGTAACTTCTTCTATCTCAAATCCCATCAGTAAATTATACCATACTTACTCAGATAATGCAAAAGTTTACAAACCTCCGTGTGTGTAAAGTATTGTCAAAGTATCACAGTAACCATTGTAGGGGCGGGTCTCTGTGCCCGCCCGTTGCATTACAGGACAAGGAATGGCGGGGCACAGAGACCCCGCCCTACAATAGATTGCAGGTTTTACACTTGAATTGACATCTACGGTGACAAAATCTTTACACACCCCTGTAGGCGTTCCCCCAAATCAACGCCAAATGCGCCAAATCAACGGTATGAACGCCTTTTGGCGTTCCCCGGGTATGAATGCGCTTAGCCGAATACGCGTTTGGTATTCGCCATGATTCCCCGGGTCTCTGTGTCCGCCCGTTGCCTTACAGGACAAGGAATGGCGGGCACAGAGACCCGCCCCTACAATTCATTGAGATGTTTGTCACAAAATCTTTACACACCCTATAACGAAAATAATCTTGCACTGTACCTCTAATTGTGCTAAAATTGGTAAAAATTCAGATCATAGTAATTATACAATATAACAGATTTCTATAGTCAATGAAATACTTCACATACTTCGGCAACCATCTTGTCAATGCAAAAATACCAGATAACTCAGACGTATTTTTTGCAAAACCCCCGATACCGGGAATCAAACGTGCTGCACTCAGTGAACAGACACAACAAGCTTTTGAAAACCCTCTTGATATGCCTCCGTTACGAGAACTCGTAGATGGAAATTCAAAAGTCCTTATCCTCTTTGATGACAATTGCCAACCTTTTCCTGCTACCAAAAAGCCTGATCTACGTCAAATCATGATTGAAACGCTTTTGAAGTTGTTGTATGAGTATGGCGTAGAAAAGAAGAATATAGAACTCATGTGTGCTGTCGCTCTTCACCGCAAAATGAAGGAACATGAGCTTGAGTATATGTTAGGGAAAGACATTATGGATGAGTTCTATCCTCATCAACTCCGAAATTTTGACGCTGAGGATGCTGAACAGATTGTTGAAGTGGGGAAAACAGAACAGGACGAAGTCGTTGAGACAGATAAATCTGCGCTTGATGCAGATCTGATTATATATGTTGATATGATACAGATTCCGCTGAATGGTGGTCATAAATCTGTTGCAGTAGGACTTGGCACTTATAATTCCATCGCTCCGCATCACTCTCCCCACATGACATCTGATTGTCCACATGTGATGCAACCTGAAGGTTCAAATATGCACGCTTGTATTGAGCGGATGAGTCGACTTATTCAGAAAGAGACTCCGGTTTTTGTTCTTGAAGCGGCTATGAATGGTGCAATATATCCCTTCCACCTACGTTATGTTGGAAAACCGAATAAAGACTGCAACATCGTCGAAAAGGTTGTAAAAGCCTTCACTCCACCTACCTTATCCATATTGCCAGAATCAGTAAGGTATAATATACTAAAGAGCGTGCAGACAGACTACGAACCGATGGCAGTTAATGCAGGTGACATTGATGCAGTGCACGCAGAAACACTTGCACTGATGAAGGATCAGTTAGCCATAGATATTCCACGACAATATAGCACTTTAGTGTTTGGTTTGCCAGATATGAGTCCCTATGCGGTTGATGCGCGAATCAATCCGGTTTTGGTCGTCAGTGATATATTGGGATATGTGTTCAATTGGTTCTACAACAAACCAATAATAAAAGAGAATGGCGTTGTTATCATAATGAATCCGACTTACGAGATATTTCACGAGGAATATCACGTGGCATATAAGATGTTCTATGAAGAAGTGTTGGAGGATACAACCGAACCGTTTGAAATGCAGCAGAAGTATCAGGAAAAATACGCAAAAGACGAGTATTTAATTGATTGTTATCGTAATAAGTATGCCCATCACGGTTTTCATCCATTTACAGTCTGGTATTGGGCAACTTATCCGCTAAAGTATCTATCAAAAGTGATTTTGGTTGGACCGAAAGAACCGAGAGTGGCACAACGTTTAGGAGTAGAATGGGCAAAGAACTTGGATGATGCACTTGCAATGGCACGTGAAATCTCTGGAGAAGATGATGTTGTGGCATTAACTATGCCACCGTTCTTCTATGCGAATGTTAGAGATTAAGCGAGGTTAGGAGGCCTCACCTACCGTGGGTAGAAAGTGTAGATATAATTTTATACTTTACCATAATGTATAACTATGAATTCCGATAAAAAATTCCCAACACAAGAAGAAATGCAAAAGGAACTTCAAGAATTCAGAGAGAATTTGGAGAAAAAATACGGTGTTGGTATTGGTATACGTCTTGACAATGTTAGTGGTCGCAATGTCTCACCAGACACAACTGACGAAGACATACCAGAACCTCAAGATACATTTGACCTGAAGTTCGATCTAAAACCAAAAGACATTAAGCAGTACTTAGACAGGTATGTCATTAAACAGGATGATGCTAAAAAGGCACTTGCTATTGCTGTATGTGACCATTACAATCACGTCCGAGAATGCCACGAAAATCCTGATGCTGCTGATACAGACTACTCTAAACAGAACATCGTTATGCTTGGACCAACAGGTGTGGGTAAGACATATCTGATAAGACATATAGCCAAGCTCATCGGAGTTCCGTTTGTGAAAGCAGATGCTACAAGATTCAGTGAAACGGGTTATGTTGGTGCAAATGTTGACGACTTAATCCGTGAACTTGTTACGCAGGCGGACGACAACCTTGAACTGGCTCAATACGGGATTATTTATCTTGATGAAGCGGACAAAATCGCTACACCACCGAATATTATTGGACGCGATGTAAGTGGACGTGGTGTACAGATTGGACTGCTCAAATTGATGGAGGAAACTGAAGTAGACCTTCGCTCTGGTAACGATGTTGCTTCTCAGATGAGAGCTGCAATGGAATTTCAAAAACGCGGGAAAGTTGACAAAGAGGTGATCAACACCCGTCATATTCTGTTCATTATCAGTGGTGCGTTCACAGGAATGGAAAAGATAATTAAGAAACGCATGCATCAGAGCAGAATAGGGTTTAGTGCTGATGTAGCAAGCCAGAATGAAGATGCAGCACAATATCTATCACATGTTACACCAAAAGACTTTATAGATTTTGGTTTTGAACCAGAATTTATAGGACGTTTACCTGTGCATGTAGTCTGCAATGAATTGGAGGTAGACGATCTTTTTTATATTTTGAAACATTCTGAAGGTTCTATTATCCGACAATATGAAAATGCGTTCAATGCTTACGGTATTTCAGTGCTTTTTGCTGCTTGTGGTTTAAGAAGAATCGCAGAACAAGCTATTGAACAGAAGACAGGTGCACGTGCCTTGATGACTGTCTGTGAAAGGATATTAAGGAACTATAAATTTGAACTCCCATCAACGAATATGTCCGAATTTGTTGTCACTGCAGATGTTGTAGAAAGTCCTGATGAGTTGTTGCATCAAATTATAGAAGATGGTGTATATAATCAAAACACTATTTCAAAAGAACATGTTCGGAGATATGAATACCAGTTTAATATTGACCACGGTTTGGAAATACAGTTTGATGAAGATGCTTCGATTGCAATCTGTGAACGGGTAGTGTCACAAGAAAAGACAGTGAAAGAGATCTGTGATGAAATCCTGTCAAGTTATCAACACGGTTTGAATTTAATAAAGCAGAATACCGGACAAACATCATTCACATTTCCAATAGAGGTCGTTGAAGATCCCGATCCGATATTAGAGCAATGGATTCGGGATTCGTATAACACAAAACGTTAATCCAGCAAGGAAACCGCAGCAGACACTATGCAATCCAAACCAACCAGACCTAAACGTCCCGAACCAGTAGATATACGTGAGATGGGTGCTCCTATTGATGGAGAACCACAATATAGTGATCAGAGGTTGTACTTTCAACTCCATGTATTCAAAGATTGTCACGATCCGACAAGAGTAATTGAGACACTTGGTAAGGAAACATCTAACAAGGTTCTTTACGACGATCTAAATCACCCAACGGGAGTTGGGGTGCTTTTTATGGCTGAAGACCCCGCAACATTAATGACCAGTTCCCGAATTTCATTAAAGAATCTAATAGCCAATTGTCACCTCACATATCGTCCAGAAATGACAATGATTGGACGGACCTATTCAAGCGGAAGAGAACCTAATTTGGAAGAATGGCTAATCAACAAACCGCGCAACAATGTCCTAAATCCAGACTTTCCATGGGCGATTTGGTATCCACTCAGGCGAAGACCATCTTTTTATCAACTGGATCCATCTGATCATGGTAGAATTCTTGGTGAACATGCGACGCTTGGACGAAGTTATGCTGCCGGTGGTTATGCCAGTGACATACGTTTGGCTTGCTTTGGTTTAGATACAAATGACAATGAGTTTGTTATCGGTTTGGTGGGAAAAGAACTATATCCTCTATCACGCCTGATTCAAGATATGCGGAAAACAGAGCAGACGACAAAGTATATAGAATCTCTCGGTCCATTCTTTGTAGGAAAAGTCCATAAACATTTTAGTTAGTATTCCTTAGCACTCAATCCATCCGAAATTACAGACAATGAGAAACATATTTGCCGTTTGCACGAAAGAACTATATACATATTTTGTATCTCCTATTGCTTATTTTGTCTGTTTTGTCTTTACAGCAATTTCTGGCTATCTATTCCAGTTTTTTCTGATAGTATCAAGCAATAATAATGGTTTCGGTAATGGTGTGATGCAGTCGACCTTTGGAATAATGGCAACTATTCTTCTCTTTTTTACCCCAGTATTGACAATGAAACTATTTGCTGAAGAACGTAAATCTGGTACGATTGAACTACTTCTTACCTCTCCGATTACTGATATTCAGGTAGTTCTTGGAAAATATCTTGCAAGTTGGTTCCTGCTTATCATCATGCTCGGACTGACACTTATTTTTCCATTTCTGACACAACGGTTCGGTCCAATAGATGCTGGTCTTATTTTTAGTGGTTATCTTGGACTCACTCTACTTGGTTCATGTTTTCTTGCGTTCGGATTAATGATGTCATCAATGAGCAAAAATCAGATTGTGGCTGCCTTGACAAGTTTTGGTTTTTTATTAGCGTTGTGGGTAATTGGAGCTGTCTCTGACCGTGGAGGTGCTATTGGTAACTTCTTAAAGTATCTATCATTTAGTGAGCATTTCAGCGATTTTCCACGCGGTGCTATCCTGATTAAAGATGTGTTCTACTATGTCAGTTTTACCTGTGTCTGCTTATTTGCAACATTCAAGTCAATTGAATCCTCAAAATGGAGATAAACCGTGTCAAGAAAAAACGTTGCAGGACCGATAGTTGGTTTCCTTGCATTAATTTTCTGTTTTATCTCAATTGCCTGTCTCTCTCTAAAGGCATGGTTAGTATTTTGGATCTTCCTTATTCTCTTTGTAGCGACATTGGCTGTTCTCGCTGCCTTACACTACCAAGATTTTGTTAACTTGTTTGTCAGTCGGCAATTACGGTATGGGACGAACGTTGCCCTAAGTGTAATTGGTATAATCGGAATTGCAGTTTTTGTGAACGTCATAGTTTCACAACGTTTTGATATGAGTTTAGATTTAACAGAGTTACAAGACAATTCGCTATCTGAACAGACGAAGAAGATTCTAAAATCTCTGAATAAAGATGTGGAAATAATTGCCTTCTACAGTGATGAAAATTCACAATTTGCTATCCGCGCTATGCATAAATTAGAACTGTTCCAACGCGAATCAGAATTCATCACTGTAGCATTAAAGGATCCATACATAGAGGTCCAAAAGGTAGATCATAGACTCAGGGATGGCACTATTGTATTCAGTTCTAAAGACAGACAAGAAGAGGTGACTATTGTCAGTGAGCAAAAATTTGCGAGTGCAGTTCTCAAACTAATCCAGAATAAGACTAAAAAGATTTATTTTCTTGTTGGACATGGGGAATATGAAATCAATGATTTAACTCAATTCGGTCTCAGTGAATTCAAGAAAGCATTAGAAAATCAGAATTACGAACCTATAACACTATCGTTTCTTACAGAAGCAGATATTCCCTCAAATTGTGATCTACTTGCAATTGTGGGACCGACAGAAACATTAACAACCAATGAAATAGATAAAATTAGCAGATATATAGATAAGAATGGAAAACTATTGCTGTTATTCCACCCATCAGAGTCATCTGAAGATGTCAATAAAAGACTTGTGCAACTCATGTCAAAGTGGGAAGTGTCTGTAGGTAATGATTTGGTGATTGATAGGTTTGCATTTGATGTGATGAGAGGATCGAGCGCACCTTTTCCTAAATTTGAACACCATGAAATTACACGACAATTAGATCCTTATCTTGCATTTCCTAAGACGCGTTCTGTATCCCCTAAAGATGATATAAAATCAGAACTCTCTGTTAAGTCACTAGCAAAGACTGTCAGTGCATTAGGCGTAAGTTGGGCAGAAAGAGAACGAATGCCTGATGGGAAGTTCAGTGGTAATGGTTATACTGCAGGAATTGATCTTCCTGCTCCTGTGTCTTTTGCTGTTGCTGTTGAAAAACACACTGCGTTGAATACAAATGATACCGATGAGATAAGTCCTACTCGAATCGTTGTATTTGGTTGTTCAAATTTTGCTACAAACCTTGATTTGAAAAAGGCAAACCAAGGTTTATTACTGACTTCAGTGAATTGGCTTACTGAAGATGGCGACCTTATTGCTATTACTGAACCAGATAGAAACAAACAGAAATTGCGCAGCATGACTCCGCAACAAGAAGGTGTTGTACAAATAACAGCAATCTTCCTTATACCGTTAGTTGTGTTTATCGCAGGTTTAGTTGTGTGGTGGAACCGACGTGAAGGGGGAACCGTATGAATTACAGGACCACTCTTATCATCGTAATGCTATTGATCGTTATTGCAACAACATATTTTCTGTTTTTTGACGAACCAGTAGAAGAAAACACAAGTCGCAATAAACCAACCATATCTGAAACCTACGAACTGCCGCGTGAGGACATAACAAAAATACGACTTTCCTACGCCGATAATTCCTATCAAACAATTAGTGTAAGCAAGGATGGTGAAGGAATGTGGCAGATTACATCACCATTCATTGCAGAAGCAGATTTATCTAAAGTTAACACTGTATTGGATGATTTTGTAGATAAACGGATAAGACAGACGTTTGAAGTTGCTGAATATGACCTATATGGGTTAGAGAATCCTACTATTACAGTTCAACTGTGGAAGAACAAAGACGGTAACCCACTTACTTTTTTAATCGGAAAAAAGGGAGTTAACTATTCAGTATATATCAAAGAACAGACGGAACAACACATATTTATTATTGAATCCAGTGCACTTGATGATTTAGCAATATCCACAACTGATATTCGTAGCCGATCTGTGATTAGATTCAATCCAGATGCAATCACAGAAATTGCGTTTCAAAAACCTGAGCCGTTTACGTGTGTGAAAAATGGTGACTCTTGGATGATGACGAATCCAGTATCTGTAAATGCAGATTCTGAAGATATAAGATATATCCTCTCAGAATTACAAACCATGCAAGCCTCCTCCTTTGAAATGGATGGTGAATCAGTAAGATCGTCATTAGTAAAATATGGATTAGATACACCACGTATTCATATCACACTGAAAGATGCGGTAAAGAGTTACGGTCTTGTGATAGGTTCGGTTGTTCCACATTCAACAGACGTAGAGAGTACAGATAAAAAGACTGTTTACGTACAGTCCATACATCAAGGTGGGGTATATACTGTTACAGATGATATTGTCAAACTGCTCAATAAGACTGCATTTGACCTACGAGACAAACGATTGCTTGATTTCCAACGTAGTGATGTTATACAATTTGAAATTCAACGCGGAAAAGAAAAAATTGAGTGTATAAAACGGCAGAAAGACCTATGGGAAATACAGGGTAATAAAACAATTGCAGACCCGCAAGCAGTCAGTGATTTGATATACGGTGTTGATTCTCTTGAAGCTGCTGCCTATGTATCCAACTCTTCAAAAGACCTAACATTATATGGATTAAATAACCCTTTATTCAATCTTAAGTTCACGATACGGGATAACGACAAGCAAATTGAGCTACAAATTGGAGCTTTCACTCAAAACTACACGGTATATGTGAAGACAAACAAACCTAACCAAATCGCACTTGTCAAACGCGAGTTAATTGACAAAATAAGCAAAGGTGTTGCATGGTTAAGAGATAAGCAGATATTCAAATTTACTATTGATGATCCGATACGGTGTACTGTAAAATATGTTGATGATTCAAATGAAACAGTACAATATACCTGTCAACGACTTGGAACGAATTGGAGATTAACGAAACCTGTGCAAGAAAATGCTAATAATGGAGAAGTAAACGCGCTTCTGTATGAATTGATTGATTTGAAGGCAGAGGTATTTGTTGGATTAACCTTTGATGGTAGAACAAATAAACTAACTGAGGTTTTAAGAAGTTTCCAATCTCCTAATATACAAATTACTGTAGAATTACGGAATAAGTCAGTTTTTACATTGCAAGTCGTTGAGACAAATTCATCTGGGAATTACTACGCAAGAACTCAAAATCACCCTGAACATGTCTTTCTGATAAAACCCGAATTGATATCAAAACTAAAACCAAAATTGGCATGGTTTCGCACCTCTGAAGAACAGTAATTTCAACTTCTAATTTGCAGACGAATTATAGTAAAAACCATAATTATCTACACACTACGGTAGGTTCTGTTTCCTAACCGAACTGATGTTTGTTCAGTCTCATAGATGCGGAGTGGGCACGTTTTCTACATTTCACTATAATCAGATTGTTGACTATATACATATAATCATGACCACATCTATAATAATATTCATAACCTACTTTCTTTTTATCCTTGAGATCATATTGATTAGTCAATCATTTTTTTACACTCGTCGTGAACGAAAGAAAGTGAGACCCACATACACACCTAAAGTTGCTATAATTGCACCACATTACGGTTGGGATGATGAAACTGAGGAACATGCGAAAAGTCTCTTGGATCTGGAATATGGAGGAGAATATCAGATCTATTTTGTCACCCACGAAATGGTTGATAAAGGACACGATGTTTCTTACCCACATTTACAGGAACTTGTAAAAGACGTTCCGCATGCAAATGTCTCTTTAGCACCTAATATTATTGATAACAACCTACCCCGTTCACAGAAAGTGCAAAATCTTATTACCGTCATTGAGAATCTACCAGAGGATGTAGAAGTAATCGCTTTTGTAGATGCTGATGTAATGATACAAAAGGATTGGCTCAGACTTCTTGTCACCCCACTTCAAGATAATTCCATCGGAGCAACGGTAGGAGGTAGGTTTTATTTTCCACAAACATGGAACTTTGCATCACTTGTTGAAGCGACGTGGATCAACTTTCAATTGGCATTACAAGGAGACCATCGTTTGACAATGGTATGGGGTGGTTCAAACGCTTTTCGTCGTGAATTCCTTGAAAAAGGTCAGATACTTCAACGTTGGGAAAATGCCACGATTGAAGACCTGAACACAACACGTGCTGTCCGAGAAGTTAAATGTAAAATACATTACGTACCCGATTGTGTCGCGGTAACCCAAACTTCAAACCGCACGTGGAAACAGATTTTCGAATTTACGAATCGACAGATGATAATGACGTTCCATATGGGATTGTGGTTACAGTGGTTTGGGAGTCTGTTTCTTTTTCTCCCAAAGTCATTGTTGATTATTGGAGTCATCCCCTTTCTTTATTCACAGCAGGCACTCTTAACCGTAACTTTCATTCCATTTTTAGAAGTTATCGGTTTTCATCTATGTTGTAGAAATCTACCGCAATGGTTACTGGATACGCCGAGGGTTCGGGACACACTCCGTATCAGCAAATTTGCAGCTCCATTTTCTGGTTTTCTTGCTGGGATAAATGCTTTCTATGCCATGTTTCAACGTAAAATAGTTTGGGGTGGTGTTCGTTATAAAATTCTATCTGCAACGAGATGTAAGGTATTAGGACGGATAAAGGATAAAAATAAAGATAAATCATGAAAAAGCAACTTTGTCGGGGAAGACAATCAGACTTCACAAAATAAGGGTGTGTAAAGATTTTATCACTAACTTCTCACCAACCATTGTAGGGGCGGGTCTCTGTGCCCGCCCGTTGCCTTACGGGACAAGGAATGGCGGGGCACAGAGACCCCGCCCTACAATAGATTACAGGTTTTTCACTTGAATTAACTCTACGGTGACAAAAACTTTACATACCCCACAAAATAAATCTCACTTGCATTTTTTGCCAAAATATGTGATAGTGTACACAAGAAACAGAAGGAGATAGTAATGGATGCTGAAAAAATAACAAAGTCAGACAAAGAATGGAAAGAACAACTGTCACCAGAAGAATATAAGATCACTCGGAAGAAAGGCACTGAACGCGCTTTCACAGGTATATACCACGATTGTAAAGACGAAGGGATATATCACTGTATCTGTTGTAGGAGTCCATTATTTACATCTGAAACAAAATACGAATCTGGAACAGGATGGCCCAGTTTTTGGCAACCGGTTTCTCCTGAATGTATTATAACAAAATCGGATCGGACCATATTTTTTATGCCACGTACTGAAGTTCTGTGTAGTCGTTGTGATGCACATCTCGGGCACGTGTTTGATGATGGACCAGAACCGACAGGTAAAAGGTACTGTCTCAACTCTGCTGCACTCACGCTTGTGAAATCAGAGGACGAATCTTAAAATAGAACATTTATAGTAGATTTTGAAATTACTTGAACACTCTGCATCGGCGAGGTTAGTAAACCTCGCCTACCGTGTGTCGAAAGTGTCAACTTATATTTGTAATTCACTATAACTTATAGCAACATGAACTTATACATACAAAAGGACATTGATTTGTATATTTCCCTGAAGAAAGAAATGGAGTAATTATGACAATAAGAAGTCGAATCTCATCGCGGTTCCTTGTCAATCAACTTGCAACCGCAGTAACACAAGATTGGAAAACAGCGCGTAAACTGATGCGGTACCAAATGGCAAAAGAGACCTTCAACATGCGTCATCCCTTTGGTGCAAAGCACGGAAAAGGTGATGATATCCAGTTAGTAAGTCTACGTATTACAGATATGTGCAATCTCCGCTGTCATTCTTGCGGACAATGGGGTGATAACGGATATCTTCTCGACAAATCACTCAAAGAGCTAAAGCAACGAGAAGTGCCTGTAGAAATTTATAAAGACCTCGTTGACCAAATTGTAGACGCTGGATGGTCTCCTGTATGGTACATCTGGGGTGGTGAACCGATGCTATATCCCGGTATCATCGAATTGATGCATTATATCAAAGAGAAAGACATGCCGATCTCACTGGTTAGTAATGCAACAAACATTGCAAGACGTGCTGATGACATAATGGAAACATGTAAAATAGTATATCTCAGTGTTGACGGTCCAGACGAAGAAATCCATAACACACAACGTCCGGGTGTTTCAGAGAATTATGACAATTTCAAAGATGTGAAAGCTGCATTAGAGACACTGCATGCGGAAAAAGAACGTAAGAACACAACGTTCCCCTATATTATCCCACTCAGTTGTATTACTATGTATAACATAGATTATGTGGTCGATCTGTATAAGTTCACAAGCCAATATGCCGATGCTCAGATATTCTACCTAACTTGGTGGATAGATTCTGAATCTGCACAAGAACATACAGAAGACTTTGAACAACGTTTTGGATTTAAACCACAAACACATTACGGATGGATCGGCACATGGCACGACTTTGACCATGGCGATATACTTGATCGGTTTGAAGAGATGGAAAACTTATCACATGAACAGAAGCGATGTCCACCTATCATGATGCCAAGGTTAAACTCAAAGGGTGAAATCCAAACATATTACACAGACCATAGCGAAACCTTTGGATATAACCAGTGTGTTAGTATATTTATGACGCTTGAGATTGATAGCAACGGTGATGTTAGTCTGTGTCGGGACTATCATGACTATATTATCGGCAACATCAAAGAGGACAAAGTCGTTGATATGTGGAATAATCAGAAGGCGATGAAATTCCGTCAATCTGTTAGCACTGATGGACCGATGCCTGTGTGTCGCCGCTGTTGTGGTTTAATGGGATATTAGAAGAATTTACAGACAGATCAACATATCAAAAGAGAAGGAAATAATATGAAAATTGGACTACGTATTCCTGGTACTGCCCGTCAAATGCCATTCTCGGACTTTTGTAAATGGTGTGCTGATAACGGATTTGAAGCAATTGATATTGGAGAAGCCACACCTGAAGTTGTGAAAACAGCAAGAGATGCGGGATTGGAAATCGGTAGTGCAGATTTACCGGGAACTCGTGAACTCCTCAGTGCAAAAAAATCTACACAGAAATCCGGTGCTGATAAAGCAAAAGCATCCATTCAAGCTGCTGCAGAAAACGGTGTTCACATCATGTTCTGTGTTTTCGTTCCAGAAGACGCAGGTCTCGGTCGCGGAAAGAATTTTGACATTTGGAAAGAAACCGTGCCACCTGTTGCCGAATTTGCCGAATCCCATGATGTAACTATAGTCATAGAGGGATGGCCTGGTGGTGCTCCTACATATCCTGCACTCGGATGTACGCCTGAGATGTGGCGTGCCATGTTTGCTGAATGTCCTTCCTCCGGTTTAAGTCTCAATTATGACCCATCACACCTTGTCAGAATAGGCATTGACCACATCCGTGCGCTTAACGAATTTGCTTCTCATGTTAAACATGTCCACGGAAAAGATACCGTTTTTGATGAGGAAGCACTATACTTGCACGGCAATTTGGGACCGAGTTTCAGTTCACCTCGCGGTTACGGTGAAGATTGGTGGCGATACACCATTCCTGGTGATGGTGTAGTGGATTGGTTAAAAGTAGTGCAAATTCTTGAAGATGCAGATTTTGATGGTATCGTCAGCGTTGAGTTGGAAGACTATCGTTATTCAGGTTCTTGGGAAGCAGAATCGGATGGACTACTCCGTTCCTATGAATGCCTCTCCTGCTTTGTGCGGTAAATGTATAACTGAAAAATTATAGGAATTATTTCATGCTCCTTGTTCCTGCTGTGAAAAATCTGATTGAAGCAGTTGGTGAAAATGAAACTCATCTCTTTTCATCATTGTCGGAACATGATTACGAAAAACTTGTAAGTATTCTTGATGGTCTGATTGATGTAGTCGGAAACGATGAGAACCACATATTAGCTACGGTTATGGATTTCATCAGTATCCTTATTGAGAATTATGAAGATAAACATGTTCCAGAATTAATTGAGATACAGGTTTAATGTGTTCACGAATATTCCAAAATTGAACTATTTTGACAAAGAAGATATATTACATCTCGTTATTTCTGAAGAACCACAGGGAGATAGTCTTGAATTAAGCCCTAATATCACTGCTGAATTGAATGAAAACGGTGAACTTATCGGTATTGAGATTCTGAATGCCAGCACTTTAATTCAGGATGCCGTTTTAGGTAAGGCAACTGCTAAAGAACTTACTCTTACCAATGTCAAGATTGCATAATTTGAGATACAATCCTGAAACTCCATCCACAGAAGGCATAAAATACGCTGGATCAAAACTCAAACTCATCCCACAAATCCTACAACTCGCCAAGAAAGTTGATGCCAAGACGATTTTAGACGGTTTTTCAGGTACAACCCGCGTCTCACAAGCATTCGCAAAACTCGGTTATTCTGTCCACTGCAACGACATCGCGCACTGGTCAGAGATTTTAGGAACTTGCTACCTTCTCAACAAAAAGCCACGAACTGAATATCAACCCCTGATTGATCATCTAAATGCTGTTCCTCCGATAGATGGATGGTTCACAGAACATTACGGTGGAGATTCAAACGATGGATCTGCTATTCAAACAGATGGTCTTAAGAAACCTTGGCAGTTACATAACACACAGAAATTAGATGCGATTCGTGACGAAATTGAGAATCTAAACTTGGAGAGAGTAGAGAAAGCAGTTGCACTCACAAGTCTGATGTTAGGAATGGATCGTGTAGACAGCACACTCGGACATTATTCTGCATACCTCAAGGATTGGTCACCACGTTCATATAAAAACCTTGTGCTTGAAGTGCCAAAACTCTTTACTTTCGAAGGAAAGCATCAAGTGCATAGATCTGACATCTTTAATCTTGTAGCACAGGTTGATGTTGACCTCGCATACTTTGATCCCCCTTATGGTTCAAACAACGAAAAGATGCCGCCATCTCGTGTGAGATATGCGGCATATTACCATCTATGGAAAAGCATCATCCTCTATGACAAACCGAACCTCTTCGGCAAAGCAAAACGACGTGAGGATACATCAGATCAACTCTCCGCTTCCGTTTTTGAGGAATTCAGACGTAATGACAAAGGACGTTTCATTGCTGTTGAAGCACTTGAGAGATTGATCAAGATGACGCAAGCGCGATGGATCATCCTGTCATACAGTTCAGGAGGACGTGCAACTGCTGAAGAACTGAACGAGGTCATGCAAACAAATGGCAAATTGCTTGCTGTTGTTGAGGTTAACTATAAACGAAACGTTATGGCAAGTATGAAATGGACAAGCGAATGGTTAAGTGCAACTCAAAATCCAAACCGAGAGTTTCTTTTCCTTCTTGAGAAAAATTAGCGACTGATTCGGACACTTCCTGCCTGCATCGCTTTCTCTGCTTCTGCTACCGTTGCCCAGTTAAAATCTCCAGGGAAGGTATGTGCCAAAGCAGAATAGCCACCAGCAAAATCAACTGCTTCTTGCGGAGATTTTCCATTCAATAGACTATAGATCAATCCTGAAGAGAAACTATCGCCACCACCGACTCTATCCACCAATTCTAAATCTTCATAGATACGGGACAGGTAAAAATTATCGCCATCATATAATAGAGTCCGCCAGTCATTTAACCAACCTGTTTTTGCATCACGCAACGTTGTCCCGATCATCTCTATGTTCGGGAACGCATTCTTGACTCTTTCTGCTACCTCTTTATAACTATCAGGTTCAAGTTTACTATACGATTCGGTTGCGTCTTCTGCAGCAAAACCGAGAGATTTCTCAAAGTCCTCTTCATTACCGATAAGGACAGAGACGTGCTCCATCATTGGTCGGTTGGCTGCTTGTGCTTGTTCAGCATTCCACAATTTTGAACGAAAGTTAAGGTCATAACTTGTAGTGACTCCTGCTGCACGCGCCGCTTTTAATGCTTCTGCCGAAACTGCTGCAGCTGACTCTGACAATGCGGGTGTGATTCCACTCAGATGAAACCATCGTGCATTACTAAATATAGATGGCCAATCGATCTCACCGGGTTGTACATTTGATATTGCTGAATGACCGCGGTCATAAGTCACACTACTTGCTCTGGGACCGGCTCCCATCTCAAGATGGTAAAACCCGTTCCGTTCATAGCCAACGCCATCAAATTCCACCCATTTGATGTTAGACATGTCTACTCCCAACTCTTGTCCCTTGTTTCGAATATAGCGACCTGACCAGTTATCTACAAGTCTTGAAACCCATGCAGTATTCAATCCGAGTTGTGCAGCGTTGACAGCGACGTTCATTTCCGCACCACCCGCAGTGATAGATAGTGATGAGACCTGTTCCAAACGCATGAACTCCGGTGCAGTGAGTCTAATCATGGCTTCACCAAATGTAACCAAATCGTACATATATTATTCTCCTGTCTTTATTCCAGTTTGTTCTTTAAACTCGTTATATAATATTTCCACACATTCCCAACAGAAACAGTATATCTTACCGTAAGTCCCTACCTCTTTTTCCAACAATTGGTTGATTGGAAAGTCATTCTGGCAGAATGCACAAACTTCCATGGGTTCTGTTGATTCCATTTCATCATCAGTTTTCTGCTTAGATACTAAAAGTAAAATCACAAATACTATTATTGGTAAAATGAATACGCAAAGAACAAAAAACATTGTTTATATCCTTACGATGAAATGAAGCAGTCTGTAATCCGTTAATATAACCTATCAGTGTCATATTGTCAAAGGAAATTGATATGGCAGGGGTGTGTAAAGTTTTTGGCATGAACATCATGCTGCTTTTGTGTTTGGATACCAATATTTGTCCCAAGCCTTATTCTTTGATAAACATCTCCACTTTAGCACAGCATTGATGCCCGGTCTCTCCCATCTCATAGCTGCTTGTTTACACCTTTCTCCGACAACATGTTTACACGCACTTTCAATCACACCACTTCCAATCATATACCCTTTTTCTCTAAACGCTTTATACTGCATGCGGTTTGCATGTTTTTCAAAATATCTCGCTTCTCTTTCTAACACCTCTGACACTTCAGGGTGCTGTGTGGCTAAGGCACGAATGTTTGAGGCAACTGCTATGATATTGCCATGATAAAGAAGTGGCTCCGTTTCTTTTATCCAAGTGTCAATAGCTTCTGTCTCCGTCTCACCAAAGGCAACTTTAGCAACATTATAGAGATGAGATGTGGCGTGCATGTGATCCACAATCTGAACGGCATTCGGAAAGTATTCTTTACAAAGGTTCCAAATCCACGCAGCACCATCTCCGATAAATACAATCACTTGTGTATTTATATCTTTTTGATAGATGCCACTTTTTAGTGCTAACGCATACAACTTCTTACCAAAAGCGGCGGCATTTTGACGACCCGCAACATACCGAATACTTTCTGTTCGCACACTCGGGGTCCCACCCGAAACAGGTTGTGGATAATCTCTGTAAATACACCCCACTTTCACCTCTTTCCACCCATCCGGAGAGTTCGTGTGGCACCCATCGCAACTCACATACCAACGCTGATTTTCCTTAAGTTCTTGAGCCTCTACTTGTTCACATACATCCAAATCTTCTGCCCACTTACACACATTTTGATGAAGTCTCGTGTGACTCACTTCTATACCTTGATGAGACAACTCCTCTGATGCTTCCCTATAGTCAAGCCGCGCAGACAAACGACACATCGCTTCAGCGACACGATGCGTGTATTGATCCGATAACTTCTGTTTGACTTCCCACGGGGCATGCCTATGTCCGTGTTCACAACAATACACCCAACGCCTTATACTTATTTTGCCACAAAGAGTTGTTAGATGTTTCGCACGCTTGCGTAATGGACGACAAGGTGCTTTACACTCTGGACATTCAACAGGTTCACTCTCTTTCTTACCTGCCTTTTTAGAGACACACATTTCTAAAAACTTTTGTTCAAGAGAACGAAATGCTTCAAAAACACGAACTTCAACATCATCTAAAGATAAACTCTCGTCAACATTGATGTCTCCATAGAGATCGTTTACTTCTTTGACAATCTTTCTAAAATCATCTTCGCAATCGTTGCTTTCATGAACACTTAATGATATACTTGACATTGGTATCCTCTCCTAAAATTGTGATTTATTTATTAGGTTAGGATACCATGTGTATACATTCTGAGCAAGAACTCCATTCAAGGCAATTTCATGCCAAAAACTTTACACACCCATATGGCAGGGTTATTTAGTTATCGGGATTTCTGCTGTATTTATCACAAAGGTTAATGTGTGTCAGATTAGATATTATTCAATAATCCGACATGGTAGTAGGCACGCTCCGCGTGCCGTTTACAAAGAGAATGACGGCACACGGAGTGTGCCTACTACTTTGCACTGATACAACCAAATCTAACTATTAGTAAAACTAAATAACGTGGAATCTATAAACTAAATAGTCCTGTTGATATGGAGAGGTCGTTTCAAAAACAAATTGACTCGTCATAGAACTGTTGATAATATATCATACTTAAGATACATCATATACCATTATTAATACAATGATATTGAATTATGCATAATAGTAAAGGAAAATGAACAACATGGAAAAACGGATTGATGTCGGGAATCTTAAAATTGATAGAGAATTATATGCATTAGTAAGAGATGAAGTTGCACCAGGCACAGGGATAAGTGCTAACGAGTTTTGGAAGGCATTTGATATAATTGTAACAGACTTTGCCCCAGAAAACCAGTCTCTATTGGATAAACGTGATACAATACAGGAACAGCTTGACGCATGGCATTTGGAACATAAGGATGAACCTTTTGAAATTGAGGCGTATTCTACATTCCTAAAAGAAATCGGTTATCTTCTACCTGAAGGCGATGATTTCAATGTGATGACAACTAATGTTGATGCTGAGATTGCATCCATTGCTGGTCCGCAATTAGTGGTTCCTTTAGATAATGCTCGTTATGCCCTAAATGCAACAAACGCACGATGGGGGAGTCTCTACGACGCGCTGTATGGAACTGATGTAATTGATGAATCAGATGGAGCAGTTCGTGATGGAAACTACAATCCAATCCGTGGTGCAAAGGTGATTGAATTCACAGAAAAGTTCTTGGATGAAGTTGTTTCGCTGGAATCTGGTACTTATTCAGATGTAAGGCAATTTTCGCTTAAAGAAATTGACGGCAATTTTCATTTAAACGTAATACTTCGTGATGGGAAAGAAACCGGATTAGAAGAACCTAATAAATTTGTTGGATTTACTAACGATAATGAAAAACTAAGTGCAATCCTATTCCAAAATAACGGATTACACATAGAAATCAGGATTGACAGAGTTCATCCAATAGGTAAAGATCATCCCGCAGGTGTGTCAGATGTAGTTCTTGAATCTGCTATTACAACAATACAAGATTGTGAGGATTCGGTTGCTGCTGTTGATGCCGAGGACAAAGTGCGTGTTTATGGCAATTGGAACGGAATTATGAAAGGCATATTGGAGTCTACTTTTGAAAAAAACGGCAAGACAATCAACAGAAAGTTAGCATCCGATAAAACTTGGACATCAACTGATGGAAACATATATACACTACCTGGACGAAGTCTACTATTGATACGTAACGTCGGTCTCCACATGTATACAGATGCGGTTATCACATCAGATGGAGATGAGATACCTGAAGGATTTCTGGATGCGGTGATGACTACATTCGCAGCGATGCATGACATTCACGGCAACGGAGAATATAAAAACAGCAAAACTGGTAGTATATATATCGTGAAACCGAAGTTCCACGGTTCTGAAGAAGTTAATATGACTGTTCGTTTATTCCAAAGAATAGAGACAGCACTTGGACTCCCCAACAACACTATCAAGATTGGTATAATGGACGAGGAACGCCGCACCACTGTCAATCTAAAGGAAGTCCTACGGATTGCATCTGACAGACTTGTCTTTATCAATACTGGATTTTTAGATAGAACGGGTGATGAAATTCACACAAGCATGCAAGCAGATGCGATGATACCAAAAATGGACATCCGGAATGAACCTTGGATGCGTGCTTATGAAGATTGGAATGTTGACATCGGGATTGAAACTGGATTACCCGGTATTGCACAGATTGGTAAAGGGATGTGGACAAAACCCGATGAGATGGCAGAAATGGTTGAGACTAAAGTGAATCACCCGTTGGCAGGTGCTACGACTGCATGGGTTCCTTCTCCCACTGCAGCCACACTTCACGCAATACACTATCACCGTGTGAATGTTGCTACAAGATTAGAAGAATTGACATCACGTGAACGGGCAAACTTAAAAGATCTGTTAACCCCTCCACTACTGAAAGATAGGGAATTGTCTAAGAAGGAAATCCAACGTGAGATTGAGAATAATGCACAAGGAATACTCGGCTATGTTGTGCGATGGGTAGACCATGGCATCGGTTGTTCAAAGATACTTGATATAAACAATATCGGTTTGATGGAGGATCGCGCAACGTTACGGATTTCAAGCCAACACATTGCAAACTGGTTGCATCATGGGGTTGTATCTAAAGAACAGGTTACGGAGACTTTTCGACGGATGGCGAAGGTAGTTGACGAACAAAACGCAGATGACCCGAACTATCAAAATATGTCCTCTAATTACGATGAGAACATCGCCTTCCAAGCCGCATTAGATCTTGTTCTTAAGGGGTGCGAGTTGCCTAATGGATATACAGAATTTGTACTACATCCTCGCAGGCGCGAGGTAAAGGAGAGAAACAAATAGAGTGACATGATTGCAATCTACCAAAGTAATGTGCAAGTGTACACACTGTGCTTACTTCAGTCTATAGAATCTCTTGGCATTGTCGTGAAATAACTTGCTCAACTCATCATCACTACATCCCGCTACTGCTACTTGCAATGTGTGCACCCAACGTTTGTAATCCGATGCCAATGTGGATACGGGCCAATCACTTCCATACATGACTCTATCAAACCCAAAACATGCAATTACATGATCAATATAGGGTTGTAGATCAGCAGGTGTCCACGTTTCCTGATCTGCTTCTGTTACCAATCCAGAGATTTTGCAGTGGACATTCGGAAATTCTGCAAGCGTTTTCAGTTCTTGTTTCCACGGGTCAAACAACTGATTCTTGATGTCCGGTTTGCCTATATGATCTAACACAAATTGGACATTTGGACACTGCTCAACAAGGCGAATAGCATTAGCAAGTTGTGGATGAAAGATACAGATATCGAAACTCAATCCAGATCTTGCAAGCGTTTTCACACCATTCACAAAGTTAGGTTGGATACAAAAATCAACACTTTCCCCTTGAATCAGTCTACGGATACCTTTGACAAGGTTTTCTTCTGCTAATTTTTCCACAAAAGGTGCAACTTGCTGCCCTTCCTCAAGTGGAGCCCAAGCAACAATGCCTCTGATACGTGGTTCTGTTGCGACAAGCGAAGTAACCCACGCGGTCTCCTTTAGACCATCATCTGGATGCGTGTCACATTGGACGAAGACAATGGATTCTACTTCCAGATTATCATGTGCGGTAGTATAATCTTCCAGAAGATAGGGTCTATTCAGTGCTGGAACTTGTTTCAGCCATGGATATCTGAGTTGCTTCGGATGCCACAGATGAACATGCGTATCAACAATAGGGAGTCTATCCATTTTTCTCTCTCCAATAGGGATAATTAATGACAATATAATATTGTTTCTTCTGAAATTTGTCAATCAATATTGTTGGCAAAAATAGGAAATGACATTCACCAAATCATTGATTTTTTTAACGATGTAAAGTATAATCATACCTTACATAGGTTCTACACTAAACAGACAAATTACTTAAAGAATTGATTAAAGGAGATAAATCGATGACAGCAAGATTCTCATTACTATTCATTTGTGCTCTATGTGCGTTATTTCTTACTACAACTATAACCAGTGCACAATTCCCTGAAGATGGTGTTGTGGGATATTGGTCATTTGATGATGGCACAATAAATGGAAAAAATGTCAAGGATGTTTTAGGGGAAATGACGGTGTTCTTGAAGGTGGTCCAAAACAGGTTAAAGGCAAAGTTGGGAAAGCACTTGAATTTGATGGTCAAAATTTCGTACATATTGAAGGAACAAAAACATTGGATATCAATGGTTCAGAAGAAATGACTGTTGCTGCTTGGATAAATGGTGATAGTGATAGTCCTGTGGTTGGCGTTGTTGCTGGATGCTGTGGGACTATTGTTGCTCAGCGCGACGTGGATAGTTGGGCATTACGGTTTGATGGAAGAAATGCAGGAACCGAATTAGAATTTATTATAAATGCAGGTGGTTGGCAAGGCGATAACGGTTTTGGTATACCTGTATATCCTAAAGGCGAATGGCACCACATTGTTGGCATCGTTGATGGAGACAAGAGATATATTTACGGTGATGGTAAACTAATGAAAGAGGAAAACTTTAACGGTCCTATGCAAGCAGGTGGCACCGAACACGAAATTGGTAAGGCAAATGACGGTGGTTTTGTAGGGTTAATTGATGAAGTCGTAATTTATAATAGAGCACTTTCTGCCAATGAGGTTGAGATGCTCTATAAAGCAGAAGGACTCTCAGTGGATCCTCGTGGAAAACTTGCGACACGATGGTGTAAAATTAAATCAGACTTTTAGGTAAATATTACAAGAAATATTTGGTTTGGAATGGGTAGATTGACATTTCTATCCATTCATGTTTGATGGTTATTACATAAATAAGATGATTACAAATGAGAAAAAACTAAAACATCTAGAGATGATTCAGAATGTAATTAATCGACTATCTAATAATTCTTTTTCATTGAAGTTAAAAGCATTTGTCTTTGTTGCAGTTGTTTTTGGATTAACAATTAAAGATATTCATATAAATTATGTTTGGCTCACCCTCTTACCGACACTCGCTTTTTGGGGATTGGATGGTTTTTATCTGAAACAGGAAAAACTATACCGTTCGCTATATGATAAGGTAAGGCAAACATCTGAGAACGATATAGACTTTTCAATGGATGTTTCCTCTGTCAAATGTAGTGAAAAAAGATGGATTTCGGTATGTATTTCTTGGACTATTCTCGGTTTTCATTTACCAATTTTTATTTTTATTGTTAGTATAGTTTTTTCATTGTATTTAAAAAAACAAGGTTAAAGAAATGACAAATCAGGTTTTTTTTAGTTTTGATTACCAGGACGTTATAGATTTCAGGGCAAATGTAGTTCGCAATCACTGGTGTACTAAAACGATAGAAGAAAAAGCAGACTTCTTTGATGCCTCTATATGGGAATCCGAAAAAGTTACAGAGGAATATACGTTAAAAAAGATAATCAATGTAGCCCTTCAAGAAACTAACGTAACTGTTATTCTGATAGGTAGTGAAACATACAAAAGGAGATGGGTCCGTTATGAAATGGTGAGAAGTCTGGTACAAGGAAACAAACTTATTGCTGTACATATTAACTCAATTAAAGACAAATATGGAAACACAAAACCTTTAGGTCCCAATCCACTTGATTATGTTGCTTACATGAAATATAAGAAAAAAAAAGTATCTTTTTTTGAATGTAAGAATGATAGATGGTTGAATTACAAAGACTACATACCTTTCACATTAGAAAATACCGAAATGTTACCTATACAGAATGAGATATGTCCATTATCATTACATTATCCTGTTTACGATTGGGTGTTAGATGTAGGTTACCATAATTTCTCACAATGGATAAAATAGATTTATCCTAGATGTTGCAATATTCTGTTGTGAATCTATAATTTCTAATGCTGTATCACTATATTAAAAGAGTTTACAGATGGCACCAAAATTAAACATGGTTTTCATTCTTTATTTTATTGTTTGTAATGTAAATCATCGTTCTTTAGCACAAGTGCCTAAAGAAGTTCACATAGTCTATTGGTCATTAGATGCTCCATTAATTTACGAAAATTCAGAAGTGGACATTTTAGGTAGACCTTGGACGATGGACGAAGTAAGTAATATATTTGAGTGGTGTGGATAAATAACTCCGATTTAAATATGCGATTAAAGGTAGCTTGGACACACAACGTGTCATCAGAAAGTTCAAAGACGCACAATGAATTGTGCTACTACAAACGGCATTTCTGTAAATCAATCGGGCTCTAAAGTCTGTTCCTACCTGTGTTAAAGAGCCAAATATTTATGCACATCCCTCATATGTTACAAGGTTGCGTGGAAATCCTGAAGTTGTGCCTAGTAAAGTAAGAAAAGTATTTCAATTCAATGGTGAAAATGCTGTTAGACTTTCACATGCACAATGGTTAGATTTCAACGGAGTCAAAGAGATGAATGTTGATGCATGGATTAAACCTAAAAGTGCAAAACTGATCAAAATTGGTTTACAAAATCAACCTTGCTGCGTCACAATTGTTGGTCAACGCGATATCTGTAAATCCTGAAAATCCTGGTTCAGACGAATAGGAATACAAACCTATAATAAATCTAACGTTTATGAGTAATATTGAACAAAAGACCGAAAACTAAATAACCCTGAATGCCAAAGTTCTAAAGGATGTGCTTAGTTTTTGGTACTAACCTTTTACTCAACACTACAAATGATTCTTGAGGTGCTCTTGCGTTACCTGATTTATTCTTAATCTTCATACGGGACTAAAGACCGTTCACAGCAAAGAAATACGGTAAAATCCTCCTGTCCATGTGAAACAATGTTTAACAGTAAGCAATTTCGCATAACTTGCCTAGTTCACTATAGTTCTAACCTACGGATTTTCTGTATGTTCTGAAATTTGTGTGTCTATATTTGTCTCCTGTTTTTGTATATCATTTTGCTTATGTGATGCAATGGTCTTTAATAAATTGTGTGCCATGTTAACCTGTTTAATAGCTTCTGTGGGTATTTCTTCTTGAAAGATCAGGTCTTTCACATAGGCGTATATTGTTTCTAATTCATTTAGTATATCCTCGTTATTTGGCAGATTTTGTTTGCCTTGACGTTTGAAGAATTCAGCACGTGTTTCGTTGAATAATTTCCGATACTTTTCTGGAAATTGGGTGTGCGTGATGTTTAGTCTTCGGATTTGGTTTGAAAGTTCTAAACTGAGTTTTTTGTAAAAATCTTTTTCTTCCAAGCTATGTTTGTGCAGTAGGTCGTTGAGTTGTTCTTTTCGTTCTTTCCTCCAATTCTGATCGAAATCTTTCTCAATGTCTTGTATGAGTCTTTGGTAGTCTTGTTCAAGTTTGGCTTCTCCCTTGCTTCCGTCTGTATTGAAGTATCGTTGTTTCATCACTATCATTTGTTCTGCTACATATTCATCCTTGTTATACTGCTAATCTATACCTTGCACTTCCTTCTCATAATCGAGCAATTTTGGTTGTGGCGGTGGTTGTGGAAGTTCGTCAGCGAATGCTTCAATTAACGCTTGGACGACATCGTTGGTTTTCATGTATTTTGCGTAGCATTTGACAGCAAATTCATTGTGTTTATCTTGTAATCTCATTGTTTGTCTCCTTCTTAAAAAGTTACGAAACTGTAAGAAATCTCTTACATACTGTATGACAAGCAAATTGCCTATAACGTCTGTCTTTGTATGGGTTTATAGCACATAATTGATGGTAGTAAAATTTGAATTTTGTAAACTGTAAGATTCTTCTAAGATGCTGGTATTTGTAAGCTGCTTTTGTATAGAAATGTGTGATGAGTTGTCTGAATATTGTGTTCTATATTCGTCATAATATCCATTTTCTCACTCTAATTAATCTCTCAATAGTGTTATATAATATATATCATATACACAATTTAAATAGTATGATATATATTAACATATAAATCTGCTTCTGTCAAATTATTTTTTACAATTTTTCAAATATTTGTTTGTTTCTTGATAAATTTCTCACGAAAATTGCGTGTATTAATGAATTTTTTACGACAATAGCCTAAGTTGCTATTTATAGTGAATTTTGAAATTAACAATACACTTTACATTTAGATAGACGCTTTTGTAGTCGCGCAATTATAAGGATTGTCTGCGATGCGATAATGTTCTTTAGTCCCGTAGGGACGGGATGTTTATAGCTAAACGCCATCATCACAGCTTTTAGTCCCGTATGAAGATTAAAAAATAAATCGGGTAATTTCCTTGAGAAGTCCGGAGCGGTTAGGAAACCGCTCCTACCGTGTTTGAGATAATAAATTAATCCTCATACGGGACGATATGTTTGTAACAACCGAAACGTATAAACATATCGTCCCTACGGGACTAAGAAATGGACATTGAACGTTGTGCTATAGACATATCGTCCCTACGGGACTGAGGTCACTAATAAAATGGATTGATCTTCTTAAATTACGCCTGTCATTGTAGCGCGGGGTCTCCGTGCCCCGCACGTTGTTTGAATGTAGCAGGTTTAGGCGGGGCACGGAGACCCCGCACTATAATGGATTATTAGATGTGTGCCAAAAACTTTACACACCCATCATCTAAAACCATTGTCTAACAGATATTTATGTGATATAATGAACGCAATATCTAACATCTATGCCTCAACATTGAAGATACACTTGTGAAAATACTTGGAATTGATACATCTTGTGATGAAACAGCTGCAGCTATCGTTGAGGATGGTCGTGTAATCATCTCCAATGTAGTTGCATCTCAGGTAAAAGCACATCAAGAATACGGTGGTGTTGTGCCTGAATTAGCATCACGGAAACACATTGAAGCCATCAACTACATCGTCAATAAAGCATTGAAAGAAGCAGACACCACCTTTGCTGATATAGATGCCATAGCGGTTACCAACCGTCCTGGACTCATCGGTGCCTTGCTTGTAGGTGTTGCAGCCGCAAAAAGTCTGGCGTATTGTCATAATCTCCCACTACTCGGTATCAATCACATAGAAGGACATATCTACGCCAATTACATGGTGCATGAGACCTTGACTTTTCCACATATTTGCTTGACTGTCTCAGGTGGACACACCTTGCTTGTGGAAGTTTATGAAGGATGGAAATATAAGGTATTAGGCACAACGCAGGACGATGCTGCGGGTGAAGTCTACGACAAAGTTTCCAAGTATCTCGGACTCGGTTTTCCCGGAGGACGTATTATTGATGAATTGGCACAGAAAGGTAATCCTAAAGCAATAGACTTCCCACGTCCTATGCTACGGAGCGGCGATTACCAATTTAGTTTTAGTGGGATAAAGACCTCTGTCCGCTATTTTGTAGAGAAAGCAGAACGCGACGATAAGATTACTAATGGAGAAATAGCAATTGAGGACATTGCAGCCAGTTTTCAGGCGGCTGTCGTGGAAGTACTCGTTGCTAAGACTGTGCATGCAGCTAAAACCACAGATGCACGCACCATTACATTGACAGGTGGTGTTGCAGCGAACAGCCACCTACGATCTTCATTGAAGTCAGCTGCCATAGAAATTGGTGCTGAGGTCTACTATCCTCCAATCAATCTTTGTACTGATAACGGTGCAATGATTGCAGGAATTGCTTATGAGAAATATCAGCAGGGGTTGCGAGATGAACTTTCTCTCAACGCTGCTGCTAACGGATCTATCGTTGATGTATAAAGGGAGGATTATACTTGGATTCTGATTCATGCGTTACTGATGCAGTAAATACTCTGAAATCAGGCGGTATCATTGCAATACCTACCGATACAGTCTATGGAATAGGTGCAGACCCTTTCAACCCCGATGCTGTCCAAAAACTATACATGATCAAAGGTAGACCTGAAGATAAACCGATTCCTTTAGTACTCGGATCTGTTGACGATGTTCACACAGTCTCACAGAACCTACCACCTTTCTTTTTTCACCTCACAGAAAAATATTGGCCTGGAGGACTGACAATCATCGTCCAATCAAAAAACCTACTGCCTCAACTTACTGCAAACGGAACTACCGTAGGTTTGCGTATTCCAAATCAACCTTTGCTGTTGAGAATACTACAGGAATTTGGTGGACCTCTTGCGATTACAAGTGCAAACCTATCTGGACAACCTGCAGCAACATCCACGACAGAATTTGGAGACGAACTTACTGCGAAATTAGACTATATCGTAGATGATGGAAAAACATCTGGACCTATCCCCTCAACTGTATATGATATATCAGTATCCCCACCGCAAGTCCGTAGAGAAGGTGTAATTTCCACTGAAACACTGAAAAAGGAGTTGATGTGCTTCAACAAACATTTAAAGAATTCCTGAAGTTATTCACAACATCAACGGGACATTGGATTTTACTCGGTTTGATATGTATAGTTTTATCTGCTGTCATTTACTACAGATGGCGACAGATATCTGGCATGACAGTACAGATAATACAGGACGACACTTGGTTTATCAATCGTGATGATAATAACAAGTTAGCGATTGTTGTCTCATTACATCTTATCAATAAATCGGGTGCACCTATTCAGATAAGTAAGTGTAAGTTAAGCGGATATACCCCTAAAACCCCACCTGAACAACTTTTTTTGGAGGGATACGACAAGACCATTGAACTCACATATCCAAAATACGATGCTTTTTCCGAAATAGTTGGAAAATCTGAAAACATCAATTCTGCTTATACTCTTAATCCATTCACAGAACAACGGATGTGGGTATATTTTGAATCAGGTATAGTTACTTTAACCAATATGCTTCGCACCCCGATAGTACTGAAGGATGTGTATAGAAAAAGGAAGTCTCTGCAGGTTTCAGTGCCACGCAATATGGAGCAGATTCAGTTGTATCGTGAAGCAGCAACGCGGTGGTAGTCCTTTTTCTGTTTCCACATAATCTTTCGTCCACGACAAAGGGTGTGTAAAGTTATTGTCACCGTAGACATCAATTCAAGTGAAAAACCTGTAATCTATTGTAGATCGGGGTCTCTGTGCCCCGCCATTCCTTGTCCTGTAAAGCAACGGGCGGGCACAGAGACCCGCCCCTACAATGGTTGGTGAGAAGTTAGTGACAAAAACTTTACACACCCCACTGGTCTATTTTATTTGCCATTTTTCCTTCTGTGTGGTATCCTATATCTTTAGGGAGGATTACGCAAACTGTGGCATCTATAAATGACATCGCGAACGAATTCATCCGTGAAGAAATTGAAGAATACCTTGAACGTCCTGATGAAATAGAACGTTTTATTGAGATGTTCTCTCAGGCATCACCTGCAATGCAGGACGTTTCCGCTGCCCTGATTGATGGTGACCATCACACCGTTGACGAACTCACAGAAGAAGCACTTGGTAATGGCACTGAAGCCTTAGAAATCATGGATGATGGTTTAATAATTGGGATGGGTATTGTTGGAATCAAGTTTCGTGAAAATTTCATCTTTGTTCCAGAAGTACTTGCTTGTGCACGTGCAATGAAAGCAGGAATGGCACATATTGAACCCATCCTCTCCGATTCTGGTATTGAACCTGTCGGTACTGTTATCATGGGAACAGTTAAAGGTGACCTACATGACATCGGTAAGAACTTATGTATTATGATGTTGCGCGGTGCAGGCTTTGTCGTACACGATTTAGGGGTAGATACATCCGAAGACGAGTTTATTGATGCAGTAGAAGAATACGAAGCACCCATTTTAGGTATGTCTGCACTATTAACAACCACAATGCCAAATATGGGTAAAACGATTGATGCATTTATTGATGAAGACCTACGCGAAGAAGTGAAGATTATGGTCGGCGGTGCTCCGGTTACTCAGACCTTCGCAGATGATATGGGGGCAGATGGATACGGAAAAGACGCTCTGGAATGTGTTTCTTTGGCAAAGCAGTTTCTTGAAGAACCCGACGAAGAATGGTAACGCTTGTAGATAGACTTATATGAAGAAAATTGATAAATCCGAATACGAAAAACGCCTCAACAAAATCACAGAAATTTTTGAAGACCTTATCATACATGCTGACGAACAAGCGACCTACCGCTGTCCGTACAAAAATAGATTTGACCATTGCACTGCACAATTCGGTTGCCGAAATCAACGAAAGATAGATGAAGGTACTGGACTGCTCTGCGTCGGAGACGACAAACTTGACTATCGTGACGCTTGGGAAACTGATGCCTCAGACGATACAGGTTTATTGGATATCAAATCTAACGGCACAATTACCTGTGATGGTAAGACATATCAACTCTCTCCCGGAAAAACCGTTTTTGATTATGCAGACGATTTAGCCGTTCAAGTGCCTACCTCCTGCTTTCGTACAGGACAATGCCATGAGTGTATCGTTGAGATAAAGCAGGGAATGGAACATCTTCGCCCCCAAAATGAAGCAGAGTCGTTCCTACGAGACAACTACCGTCTTGCTTGTCAGTCCGTTGTTCTTGATATTGATGCACACATTGAATTTACCCCACTCCGTCGTTCACCACGAATCCTCACACATATTGGGACAGTTGGAGAAAAGACCGACACTATCAAATCTCTCAACCCACTGGTCACACAGCAAGATGGCATAGTCTATTATGACAACGAACCCGTTGACCGCTTCCGCGGACATATCTATGGACTTGCTTTAGACATTGGCACTACCACTGTGGTTGCTAATCTTGTGGATTTAGAAAATGGAGAGACAGTCTCAGTCAGTTCTTTTGAAAATCCACAACGGTTCGGTGGTAGTGACATCATGCATCGCATCTCCTATGATGGTGAGTTTGAGGGAGAACTACGAAAATCACTCATAGCAGCGTTGAATAGTCAAATTATGGAGATGTGTGAACAGCATGATTTTGTGCGGCAGGAGATATACGAAATCGTCGTTGCAGGCAACACAACGATGCGCGACATCTTTTTCCGACAAGATGTGCAAAGCATCGGTCAGAAACCGTATAAATCTGTGATAGAGCATGAATATCTTGATGGTATGCGTTCAACTACTTCATTAACTGAAAAGGCACGACGAATAGGTATACGTTCTAATCCCAAAGCATTGGTCAACAGTCTGCCACTCATTGCAAGCCATGTTGGTGCTGATGTCGCTGCGGATTTAGTTTCTATAGACATGCAATCACAGGAAGACATCGTAATGTTAGTGGATGTTGGCACAAACACTGAGGTAGTTGTAGGAAATTCAAATCGGATGGTTTCCGCATCATGTCCTGCGGGACCCGCATTTGAAGGTGGAGGTATAGAATACGGTATGCCTGCATATCCTGGTGCGATTGAATCTGTGAAATGGAACGACGGTAAGATTGAATATGAGACTATTGATGGTAAAGAACCGCAAGGATTGTGTGGTTCAGGACTTATCTCTCTACTCGCTGAAATGCTACGGAATGACCAAATGAGTCCAAAGGGAGTTTTTGCCAATAGGAAACAAAGGATATTGGAACTTTTTCCCGAACACGGAATCACCTTCTCACGAGATGATGCAAGCAACTTAGCACAAGCAAAGGCAGCAAACTACTGCGGACAGTATATCGTCCTACGTCATTTTGGGTGTTCACCACAAGACATCAGCAAACTCTATTTAGCAGGTGGCTTTGCAAATTATGTCAATGTCCAAGACGCTGTTGATATAGGTTTCCTTGCACCTGTGCCAAAGGATAGAATTGTCAAAATAGGCAACGCGGCTGTCGGTGGAGCAAAAGAGATACTTCTTTCAAGAGAAAAACGGATTGAAATTGAGAATTTCGTCAAGAACATTGAGCATATTGAACTGGAAACAACAGGCGATTTCTTTGATGTTTTCGTGGAGGGGTGTCAATTCAAACCCATGCCAACTGATATTGAATAAATCAAGGAGAAAACACTAACATTGTGATTGACTTTCGAGAACGATTAAAAACTGATAATCCCATTCTTTTTGATGGTGGCTTTGGCTCTCAACTATTTGCACGGGATATTCAACTTGTAAACAGTGCTATAGCAAATGAAACATTTCCTGATGCGGTAGTTGACATCCATATAGATTATATCAATTCAGGTGCGGAGGCTATCGGCACGAACACATTTGTCGCTTCTCCTCTACACTTGGATATGGCAGGTCAGGACAAAACAGATGCCAAACGACTCATTCGACTTGCAGTTCAACATGCAAAACATGCAGTAGAACAAAGTGAAAAGAGTGTCTACATTGCAGGTTCAGTCGGTCCATCTCCAGGTGCAATTGAAGCAGATAGTGGGGATACCACCTTCGGAATTGCAAACGATGCTGTCCGTGAAGCACACAAACTCGTTATCCATACACTTGCTGAAGAGGGTGTGGACTTTCTCTGTCTTGAAACGATGTTTTCGGCTAAAGAAGCAGCAATTGCAGCTGACATTGCCCGCGAAACAGAGCTCCCAATCGCTGTCAATATGACATACAAATGGACAAAAGAACGGCGCACAGGTAAAGAAATCTATAAAACCGATTGGGGACATTCCGCATCAGACTTGCTTCAGATACTTGCAAGTGGGGAATTTTCAAATGGGGATAATCTCCTAAATTATATTGAGATAATCGGGACAAATTGTGGTGCAGAATCCAAGAAAGCAGAACATTCTGGTATGCCTTATGCAATTACAGGTACAGACCAACTGCAATCAGCAATGACAGAGATGAAGGTTGACAACATCCGTATGATGGCATATCCAAACGCAGGCATGCCCGAACTTGATGAAAACTATAAAACAGTTTATTCGCAATCTCCGACAGAGATGGCGGAGTATGTCCCCGCACTTATTGATACAGGGGCATACTTAATTGGCGGGTGTTGCGGCACAACTCCCGCGCACATCAAGACGTTCCGCAATGCAATTGATACTTAAACAAAACAATGCAAACAATCACACTCACCTATAAAAGACTTCCGGATCGTGTTAATTATTTTGAACAGCAGTTGTTGTATAAAGACAAAGAGGTAATCGTTACTTCACAAAGGGTTACTCCTTCTGCGCCAATAGTAATAGATGGTCGAATGGTTTTAGGTGACAATTTCACTGCATTATGGTTTGTATTCACTGGATTGTGGTATGACATCGGCAAAATCTATAACCTAAACAACGAATGGACAGGCTATTATTGTGATATAATATTGCCTGTTGAACGCACTCCTGATAAATTTGAAATCGTTGACCTATTTCTTGATTTATGGGTTTCACCCGATAATTCTTATGAAATACAAGATGAAGACGAGTTTGAAACCGCACTTGAAAATGGTATAATAGATGCAGAATTAGCAAATAAAGCACAGATTGCTCTAAACAATCTCATAGATGAAGTTGAATCGGGTAATTTTCCACCAGAATTTGTGAGAGATTTCAAAACTGAAATACCAGTGGAGCATTGACATGTCAACTTTAGCAATAAATGGCGGAGAACCGATCCGAACAAAGCCGTATCCATCTTGGCCTACACTTGACCCAACTGATATAGAAGCCTTTGAAAGTATCTATAAAAGTGGACAATGGGGAGTCGGTGGTACAAGAGTTCCTGAATTTGCACAACAATTTGCTGAATTTCAAGGTGCAAAACACGGTGTCTGTGTCAATAGTGGTACAACCGCACTCTATATCGCACTGAAAGCCGCTGGTGTCTGTCCTGGTGATGAGGTAATTACATCACCGTATACATTCCAAGCCACTGTCGTTGCTATCCTCATGACACACGCAGTGCCAGTTTTTGTGGATACGGCACCGGACAGTTTTCTGATTGATGTGTCCAAGATTGAAGACGCAATCACAGAAAAGACGAAAGCAATCATTCCTGTCCACATTGCTGGATACCCATCTGATTTAGATGCGCTCGTTGAGATTTCCAAGAAACACAATATCAAGACAATTGAGGATTGTGCACAAGCACACGGAGCCGAATGGCGTGGCAAAGGTGTTGGTAGTTGGGGAGATTTCGGATGCTTCAGTTTTCAGTCCTCTAAGAACCTATGTGCAGGTGAAGGTGGCATCATCATAATGAACGATAGAGAGCTCTATGAACGCGCGTATGCACTCCACAACTGTGGACGCACACCTTCCGATGCTGAATTAGGTAATATTGAACCTTTTGGTGGGAACTTTAGAATGACAGAATGGCAAGGAGCACTACTCCTCTCCCGTCTAACCCGACTTGAAGAGGAAACGAACCTAAGACACATGAATATGCGGTGGTTAGATGGTTGGTTCGGCGAGATTCCTGGTATCAAAGTCACACGGTTAGACCCTCGTGCAACACGAGGCGGTTCACACGGATATAAAGCAATTTTTGATTCTGAAGAGTTTGAGGGAATTTCACGTAAGGTGTTCCTTGATGCGATGCGTGCAGAAGGAATACCTATCGGATATTGGTATACAACTCCGATGTATCGTTCTACATTCTTACAGACCAACCTATTTGGTCAAGATCTTGATTATTCCGATGTTCACTGTCCAGAAACAGAAAAAATATGCCAATCAGGACTTGCCTTGAGCCAGAATGTATTGATGGGAACAGAGGAGGATATGGAGGACATCATCAAGGCGACAATCAAAATTAGACGCAATGTCGGAGAGTTAAAGGAGGATTGATTATTCCCAAATTGATAATATGTCAAATGGATAGAAAGTGTACAATTTTTTTGATATTTAACTATCCTTTCCAACAGTCAAGACTCTATTATATCAAATGCCATAATTAAGGAGATTTGAAATGAGTAACGAACGTGATACCAAAAGGGAAATTCGGAGAATAGTCCGTATGTTGGAGACAACATCGAAGCATCTTGACCGTGCCTCCGTATTAGACAACTTTTCGGATGGGGAAGCACGATGCATCCGACAATTCAACAACGCTTTGGCAAGATTAAATGATTTAGAAGCACTGCCAGAAGGATTGTTTGATCCGTTAGAAGATAACGCATCTCTCGGAGATATCGGTTTTGCCTACAATCAAGTTTCTACTTACCTCAAAGAAGGGTTCGGATTTGATATAGATTACGAATTTAAGCAGGAAAAGGAAACTATCGGCAACATTTTAAAAGATATTGGTTTGAAGGTAGGTTTCCAAAGCACAAGTGAAGATTCCGATGATCCCGATTCCGATGGTTCTGCCACAGTTGAAGTCGTTGAAATTGAGGATGACGATACACCTGATCCTGTAGAACCACGACTTGAAAAACTTGAAGAACAGATGGAAACGGTCGTCCAGATACTTCAAGAATTGCGTCCTAAAAAGAACAAAAAGGACAAAAAGGATGACAAGGAATAGCGTCTGATGAAGTATTGATTACGGTTCAGCAGTCATGTTTATCTGTAAGCGCGCATATAATGTCACTAACAAAGGGAAGCGTGACAGTCCTTAATATTGCTGAACTTTAACTTGATACTTCATCATTGCGCACTAATATTTCCTTGAAATTCACATTTAGAACTTGTAGAATTGGTACTAACATAATACTATGATTCGAGGTGTCAGATGAAGAATTCAAAGCTTGTAGTTGGACATCTCATGAATGATCAATTGTTCGTGAAATCTGTTCCCTCTTCAAAATCATTTGCTTGGCTCAAATGGTTAGAAGCAGAAGAACTTGTTGAGTTTTTTGCAGAATTGTTCAAGGTGCTAACACAGATCTCAGAAGGTAAGAAAGATGTTGAAACACTTTCAATCTTTCTCACCGAATGGCGTGAAACTGCTCTGATTAATTCAGAAGCAGATGTGTTAGCTGATATTGTTGAAGCAGAAAATGAATTAGCAACTGGAGGGGGAAAGAATTGGTCACAGATTAAGCAGGAAATTGGACTTTGAACTTACGACCGTACACACTTGCACCCATTCCAAGGAAGGTCGAGAATTTCATCAGACGGTTAGAACAGGAAAAACAAGTGCGAATTAATGCCGCTTTTGAATACATTGTCAGTTCGCCGTTCCGGCACGAAAATCCTACTACGATCAAAGCATTACATGGAAATAAGAAGGACTCTATCGGTATCGTGTAGGAGACATGCGTTTCATTTACCGAGTCGATAGAGAAGAACGACTAATACATATACTTCAAATTGACAATCGTGGTGATATTTATTGACCACGATTTTTTCATTTGAATTGATAGCGCGTAGGAACTTAACATCAATAAAAGTCCACGAACACTAATCATTGAATCTTAGAAATGACGAAAATATATTTGAGTTTCCTTAAGTATATCATAGTACAAGCACAGTTTCAGCTGAGTACCTAACAACGGGTGTGTAAAGTTTTTGTCACTGTAGACATCAATTCAAGTAAAAGACCTGTAATCTATTGTAGGGCCAAATCAACGGTATGAATGCGCTTATGGCATTCCCCGGGTCTCTGTGCCCCGCCATTCCTTGTCCTGTAAGGCAACGGGCGGGCACAGAGACCCGCCCCTACAATTCATGGTAGGAAGTTAGTGACAAAATCTTTACACACCCCCTAACAACCAAAGAGCTATTTACATTACCAATGCTTGAAGGAATACATCCTTTGTCCTGTTGACAGACCTAAAATTGCCCACAGGCTACCCATAACGAATTCACCGAGCATTGCCCCGAAAAACAGTGGGAGAGCCTTACGATAAGCACCAATGCCACCGTGACGCACTAATACGGTCTTTATCAACCAAGCAAGAAAAACTGGAAACCAAAGTCTGCCAAAGTTCCAGTTTCCTGCAAGTGGGTAAGCAAGCGGATGCAGTTGCCACCAGATGAAACGCAACCGCATAAACAGTGTGCAGAGCGTTAGGATAATACCAAACCCAAAGAAACCGATGCGTCGCCACTCTGTATCACTTGGGAGTGTCAACCAACGTTGCAGGTCACTGAATGCCTCCTGTCCACGCCACGTGCCTAAACTACCGTGTTTATACCCGGCATGAAGGAACGCTACAAAGCCTATCATGAGTCCAATCACAGTTGCTCCCCACATAACCCATAGCAGCTGACGACTGTTGATTGCACCTTTGTCCGCAAGTTTGAATCCTTCCAACTGGTTCGGCATCGGTTGTGATCGGTAGTTACGTGTGAACCCATATAAGAATGAGAATCCAGTTAGTGTCTGTGCCCCAATCTTTCTTGAACCAAAGAGTGAAGTAAGGAAAAAACCGGGACCCGCACGATAGAAATCCATTGTCGGTGTACCAAGTTCCGCACGCATCCGTGTGAAAGCTAAGACCAATATAAAGTGAACACTAAAGAAACCCAGTATTCCCCACCACGACATCCCTGCTTTAAGACAGAATCCAAATACAACGGCAATGCTAATCAAAAATCCAAAAAACGCGGTGCGATATCCTATCGGTTCTCCTTCAGCATTTATCTCAGTCTGGACACCGATGATATTACGAAATACTTTCCATAAATGCTTATGCGTTATCCAAAGAGCAAAGAAACATAATCCAAAGTATGCACCGAGTGATTGCATATCTATGTGAGGATAACCGGGTGTTTGATTCAGTCCTGACATTGAACCGAACACAAGCTGCACCTTCCAGAACAGATAAAATAACCAACACGATAATGACAGATCCAGCGGCATCAAGAAGCCGATACCGATAGCATAAGGATTCAGATGTATTGGTGTGGAACCGATTGCATTGAGTGGTTTCTCTGTGAACATTCCGCCAATATCATGACGAATAGGGATTGCCGGAATATTTGGAAAAAGGAAATTCATACCATTCAGTAAGTCTAGTCCAAATCCAACACCAAAACCGATCCATAGCAGTCTATTTCGATAGAATGCAGGTCCTTTGGTCATTTCAAAAGGCAGTAGGATAATTGGATAACTCAGTTTTTCATGTTCAATCCACTGCTTCCTTAAAATTGCACTTAGCATCATCATAGAAAAGGCAAGTGCAGAGAAGAAAAGTGTCCAGAACAGCACAGGTGTCAACCAAGCGCGTATATGATCCATCTCGAACAGCGTTGAAGTGCCTTCATAATACCCCGTTAAAGCACGTCGATCCATCACCGCAATCCAATCAGGAATATATCGGAAAAACAGCGATTGCCACTCGTTTTCTGGAGTTGCGAACCAACTTGCATGCCCTAATATACACATCGTTGCCTGCAATAAATCATGACCACAAACAACGCATGCCAACGTAACCATTAGGTAGACCGTCAACATTTCTGCTTGTGTCAATTGCCATTTTGGTAAGAAACGGGTGAGAAGTATGTTACAGATAGCAATAAAGAAGAGCGTAAAGATGGCATTGAAGAGAATCGCCATCGTGGTGGGATATTGGGTTGTCCATACGGTCTCAGTTTGAACAACAAGATAGATATTGAGCGGAAGCGAAAGCAGTCCTAAAACAATGGCACGCCATGTGATGTTCTCAGTTATCGGATGTGATGGTTTATCCATAACTGCTCAATTCCATATTGCTTAAAACGCTCGCATAAACCCAAAATCGAACTTCGGTTTCAGGGAAGGAGAAAAGGGAGGATCCAGTGGGAACGCCAGTTCAAGACGAAAAATGCCCGCATTACTAACTCTTGAAAGTGCCCCGCGCAGTTCAAAGCCAACACTCCGCTTCGGTTCACGAATATCAAATGTTTGTGTTCCATTCCAAATATAGCCGACATCAACAAAGATGGTTCCACCCAATACAAGACCAAGTCGGATAGGTCCCTTGACAAACGGACTGGCAATGAATGTTGTAACTGCGGCGACAGCATCGTCAATCTTCTCAAAAATTGTACCCCCAAAAATACTACGGGATTCTAATCTCAACAACATCATCTTTTCACCACTATACTGCCGATAGTCATAGCCTCTTAATCCACTGAAAGACCCAAGTATGACTTGACTCTCTCCGCTCAATCCAAACTGCATCACTGTCTTAAATTGGACAACAAATGAGTGGTAAAAGTCAAAAAGGCCATTCTTACGATACCCTTTTGCTACCGTATAGATATCATCACCTGAGTTAAATGTATCTTTAAAAAACAGCGTGGTATGTGCCTGTAGCACAGAACGTTCAAACCGATCAGTAAAAATTGAACTGATACCAACAATAGTCTCACTTAAAAATTTATCACCTATTGTCCATCCTGACCGCGCCGCAGTCTCTAATTTTGACTCTTTCCTATCTGAGCCATACCAAGGAGTCGCATACCCATAAGAAATATTGTATTCAGCACCAGTATTAAAGTCTTCAACGGGTCCCATCATTTTGAGAAATCTTGTTTTTCTGTGATAGACCCGTTTCCGTCCTACAGTAATGCCGATTCTGTTGATATTTCTGTCTAACGGCAATGCAGTGGAATCTTCCAATATTTCCACTGCAACATCTCTGACTCTTTGAGAACGGATCCATAGACCAGTATATATCTGCTGATGCCTTTCACCAAAATATCGCATCATTTCTCCTGCACCAATTTGGACATTCCTATTGAAGGTTGCTGTTTTCTCACCTGCTTCATACCAACGCACCTGATCCACTCCTTCTGCAAGGATGAATCTTGTGCTCCAACGACTCTTCAAAGTATATTGCGGCCTTCCTAACGAAACAATCCATGAGTCACCTTCCTGTTTTTGAATATATTCACCTTCAAAGTTCCAATAAGAGGCAAATAGACGTGGCATCTCATACTCCCATTTAAAATAACTACGCGCTTGTTCATCTATTTCATTGATCCGTTCATATCGCAATTGTGTGCCATGACCAGAACCGTTGAGATTCGTCTCTTGAATATTCAATAAAAACGTTGAGCTATTCCTACCAATAGGAACATCAATTGCACCTGTAATAGACCAATCCTCAGTAACACTCACACTTATTTTTACTGCTTCCAACTCATCATCCCAAGTGGAGTCTATATATGCGTCACTAATATACCTTTTTTGGCGAATAATTCTCTCGCTTTCTTCTCTGTCATCCTTCGTATATATTTCACCAGTTTGGAATAGGAGTTCTTGAAGTATTACATCATCATGTGTTTTTCGGTTTCCCTCAAGTGTGATTTCTCCAACAACACCTTTATCAACCACAATACCGATATGAATTTCATTGTCAACAAGTTTAACAGATTCATCAGTTTTATCAATACGTGCATAAGTAAATCCTTTGTTTCTTAAATATCGGACGATAGTGGAGAGATCCTGTTCCAAGACGTTTTCATCAAAATCACTACCAACTTTTGTCTGCATAAACTGGAGAATGTGCTTTTCATCTGATATCGAGTATGTATTCTTTTCTCTGATGACAATACTCTTGACCGTCCGCGCCTGATTGCCGTATACCGATTGTCCAATCAGTAGGAATAATAAACATGCTATGAGGCTGATGAACAGTCCTTTGACAACCGTCCTATAAGTCAATCTGTGTGCCACAAAGATATTAGATGAAGTGGATAGGAAAGGAGTATTCATTTTGCTTCACTCAGAGTAGACTTACTTGCCCGGTTAGATAAGAAACCTTCAAGGAGCAATAGACAGACGGTGATAATTAGCAATTCTCCCCAAATTTCCCTGCCATGCCTTCTAATGTCTAATTCTTCTGTATCTAACACACCTGTTTCAGGTGTTATCTCAGTTTGTGCGTCAACACGTTCAGATGCTTGTTGGAATGATATAGGTGTCAAATCCGCTTCAACAGCAGGTGTATTCACTGCAAAGAAATCTCTGTACAATCTATCTTGTGCATTTACCTCTACTTGATAGATTCCTGGTTCATTCGTTAATTCATAACGTATCGTGCCATCTTCGGAAATTGGCACCGCAGTCATCGCATCGGATTCATTGGAATCAAGACGTTTTATCCAAGCACGTCCTCCCGGATTTTGAGGAAAACTTGCATTAAATGTATCTCCAACGGTGATGTTCTTTTGTGCAGCATTATGCATGACAAAAAGTACACACTGTTGGATTAGCGGTAGAAAATAAGGATTAACAAGGAGTTCATTACTCTTGTTTTGTTGCTGTAGACTACAGTTGAACAATAATGTGTTACTTCTCCCGGAACGATTCTGAATAAGAAAAGGTGTATCATCGTCATAACGCGCAATTATTGATGCATCAGAAGCAGGCGTTACAGACATACTCTGGTAAAACTGTGGTCCGTATTGACCCGATAGCACACTATCAGGGAAAATCTCAAAAATAGGATGTGTCTCATCATATTTACTGACTTTTCGTGGGATCTGCCATGTAATATCTTGACCAAATTGAACTGGTAACCACGATTTATTTTTTGCCTCTGAAGTAAATGCGATCACATGTTTTCCCAGCCGGATAAACTCTCGTACCTGGTCATCTGATTCTGAGGATAACTTAGACATATCCGCAATGAGAACAATATCAAAATCCTGAAGTGGATACGTTTCAAATGCATCTGGTGTGCAATTAGTAGGTTGTATCATTGAAGACTTGATAGGTGCACCGATCATCTGTTTGTAAGTTAATGGATTAAGTGCTAAAGACAAGTATTCGGTCTGTTCACTCACAACAAGCACCTGTATCTCACCCAATGCCTTATAAGTAAAATATCTACGGTTGTCAGTATTCAACCTATCACCAGTCAATTCAAAGAAACCCGTATGCGTTCCAGGATTTATAAAAGTATGTGTCAGCTTTGTCATTATAGATTCATTTGCATCAATAGATATGGTCTGTGTTTTCTCTTTTTGATTGTCTACAACATAAGTCAGTGTCGTTTCTGCTATAGGTGTATCAGATTGATTTCGTACCGAAGTATTAAGGTGGAATGGCAATTCAACACCGATTAGTTGATGGGAAGGTGTTATTTCTTCAACATAAGTATTATGTGCAACACCCTTCCTAATGGGTAGTAATACAATTCGAGACCCAGATCGATTAGGAATAACTCCCCAACCATCCCAACCATTGTTAGCAAAATCTGATACTATGTAAATTTCTTTGTTCTGTTGTTTAGATTCAGAGAGAATCTCGTGTGCAAGTTCAATACTCGATTGTACATTCGTTGCACGAAAGGATACCTGAGCATTTTGTATTGCAGTAATTACACTATCTATGTCCGGTGTGAGTTGCCGAAAAACAGGTTGTGGAATATCAGACATCAAAATTAGCGATGCAGAATCCCCGTGTCTTAATGAACGCAATACATCTGATGCGACATTCTTGCCCTTTTCAAACCAGACACCATCCACATCTTCATATTGCATACTAAAGGAATTATCTAACACGATTACTACATCAGTCTTAGCACGCACTGCCGCAAGCGGTAATCCGAGTGTGAGAAAGGGACGCGCCAATGCCAGTGCGATCAGCGCAATAATTAGCATCCGCAGAAGAAGAATTAGTAACTGTTTCAGTTGCACACGACGCACATTTTGACGATGCGCAGCTACCAAAAACATGATACTACTGAAGTCTACGGTTACCGCCTGACGACGACTCCAAAGATGTATGAGCAATGGAACTGCAGCAGCGAATAAACCTAAGAGAAACAGTGGATTGAGAAATGCCAATCGATATCATCTCCTACATGATACGGAACCTATTTTAAGGTATACACAGAATCATTACCTTATTCGACAATATCTATTTCAAGTTGATTCAAAGTTCTAAACACTCCTTCAGTATACTCAACCATTGTACCAGATTCGAGCATACCCCCTTGAAGTAGTATGTGATTAGCATCAGCAATCACTTGTCCAAAAGTCGGATCCATTTGAACCCATTCACCCACATACACCTCAGGCCAAAAATGGTAATAAAACGCGTCTCTTGCATAAACAAGTCCAGCACATATTCGGGCAGGTATACCAACAGAACGTGCCAGTGCTATCAGTAGAACAGTATGCTCTGTACAATCACCTGAAAGAGTTTTTAACGTTGTCAATGATGAACTGAAACCACCACTCAAACCTTTTTCATCTATGGATTTATAGACCCATCTGCTTAACTTCTTTGCTGCACGCCATGAATTCGTTTCACCATCTAATATTCTCAATGCCTGTGCATGAATATCTGGATGATCTGACTCAACAAATACTGTTGATGATAGATATTTCTCAAGTTCAGGACTTTGAATGGGAAGTTCAGGAGATTTTTCTTCATCTACCTCGGCCATCTCAATCTGAAGAGTGCCTGCCATTTCAGTATCCAGTTTGAGTGTCTGTTGATCGTTCGACATGATAATATCTGTCAGACTACCTTCAGAATGTTGAACTTTGGCAATGAACTGATTTGCTCCTTTTCTCGGATTCTTTCCAGAGGGAATAATACGAGTCTTCAATATGATATCCAATTCTTCAATTTCACCAAGTGCAGTTTTTCTATCAGTTTTCGCCGCAATAACGGATAACCCAGACATTTCAGTAATGAATTTGTATGTAATTCCATCACGATCAACCCATAAACGAATGGTAATTCCACCCATCATATCAACTTTTGTATCAATAACATAAACCTGCTTAGCTTCAGACTGATATGATAATTCTGATTCTTCTATTACACTCAATTCACAATTAACTATCTCTTGAATGTCCAAATTGAATGTTTGATATGCAAGATTCTCACCTGCTTTCAATCGGTTCTGGGAAAGTAGATTATCCACTGCGGCAGCATCTGAAATTGTATTTGGAGGAACAGCAACTTCTGCATCCGTTTCTTCACCATCTATCGTTGTTGTGATGTAAGCCACACCCTCAATTATCTTGCCTTCAACCCGCTTCTCACCAGATTCATTAGAAGTCATGACAAAGTAACGCGGCATGAATTTCGCATCAGAATATTCTATTCTGTTGTTCTCCACCCGAAGGTCGTTTCCACCCCCTTTAAATTGCATTACCATGTCTGTTTTTGTCCGAAGCATCTCCTCACCTTGGTAAACTGTTTCGTCAATAAATTGATGTACATACCCTATTTTCATACCCATCATGGTTAAGTTATACCAATGGTCTTGAGGATATTTCGAATCCTTGTCAGTTTCCACCTTTTCACTCTCCACTGCTCCATAGATTGAGGATATTGTAAAAAGCAATATGAAATATAGTGTAATTATCTGAATTAATTTCATGATGTATTCTCCATTTTTCTGTATTTTAAAGTTTATTCTTTTTGACGATTCTATATTCTCGTTGCCATTGCAACCGTATGTGTTTTTCGTTGTTTAACCTTGCAATAGTTCCCGAATATTTCCATAAAATTTCTTTTGATAAATTCGCGTAGACCGGAAATCGTAACTACATAGATTCTTCCATTAGGTTTTAGATACCGTTTTGCATCACAGAAAAAGATATGCATAAGTTCTCTGCCAACATTAGCAGGAAGATTAGATGCGATCACATCAAATTGGGTATCTGGAAGATGACTAAATCCGTTGCTTAATTGAACGTGACAATTCTGTATATTGTTCTGTTTAACATTTTTTCGTGCAAACTCTACTGCGATGAAATCCTTATCCACCATATAAACTTCTGCATTGGATGCACACTTCGCCATCGTAATACCGATAGCACCATAACCACATCCAAGGTCAAGACAGGTATCATTTTTCTCAATTTCCATATACTCAATCAATAGTTGCGTTCCAGCGTCAATTGTCTTTGGTGAAAATAGACCCCATGTTGTCATAAAGGTTAAATCGTATCCACACAATGTAGTGTCAAAGGTTATCTCTGTTGGAATCTCTCTCATATATTGGCATCCATTTTACCACTTAATCAATACGCCAAGAGTCTCTCCCGGTGTATTCCATAATAGATCAAAGGCTGCTTTTGCATCTTTATAATCAAAACGGTGTGTAATCATATCACCTGTGCGGATTTCTCCATCCTGTATTTTTTGCAATGCGCGCGCAGCTAAATTGACACGTGGTTCGTCCGTTAGGATGCCTGCAACTAAACGCTTGCTCATCATTTTAGATGAATGTAATGGAAGTGGTTTCTGCTGGTAGAGAGCGATAAGTTGAATTATACCAAATTGCCGCACCATATCTTGTGCTTGTTCAAAAGACCTAACACCTGCATGTCCTCCGACACAATCAATAACCAAATCAGCACCCTTGCCATCTGTTAAGCGACGAACCGCCTGAACAGGATCTTCCTCATCTGCGTTGATAGAAACATTAGCACCGAGCTTAGCTGACAACCCACAACGAAAAGCAAGCGCGTCAACAGTAATTATCCGTTCAGGTGAATAATTGTGGATAACCTGCATCATCAAACTACCCACTAATCCCTGTCCAAGAATAACTACGGTGTCACCAGATGTCACACCCGATGAATCTGACCAAGCAACGGCACTCGTCGCCAATGGTAAAAATGTCCCTGCTTCAAAAGAAACTTCAGTCGGTAGTTTAACAACTCTACCATCTGTTGGATTAGGTTCCATTGCAACATATTGTGCATGCGGTGCTACAGCCATCACACGTTCACCAACTTCATAGTCAACAACCTGTTCACCTACAGCATCCACAGTACCTGTCAGTGAATACCCCATGATTGAAGGTGAAACACCCTCTTCAAGGATGTATCGTCTAAAAAGCTCCGAGCCGCGACTAATCAAGGTGGTATCAGTCTTAACCAGAATCTGATTATCGTTGACTTCAGGTGTTTCCACCTCCTCAAGTTGTATATTACCAAAACCTTCTGGTTTTATCACCCGATACATATTCCACCTCCTCAAAATAACGAAACATTACCTTAATCAAATCCTTGTCCTTAGTGCCGAAGACGTTCCACCAAATCTTGTTGTGTGATTGGCTTATTCAAATCCATTAAATAGATATGAAACGCATCACCCCTATCCGAAACAAAAGCAATATAACGACCATCTGGAGAGAATGTAGGTTGTATTGACCTTCCAATGTCATTTGTAATCTGCCTTTCGTTTTTGCCATTCGCATCAACGAGATAGATTTCCCAGTCACCATATCTTGCAGACATAAAAGCAATTGTCTTTCCATCAGGAGAAACTGAAGGAGTATAGCAATCAAAACGGTTTGGATTAAAATGCCTCTCATTTTTCCCGTCTATATTGATAGTATACAGTTGGTTCACCTTGTCCCGTGAAGATACAAAAATAATTCGCATACCATCTGGAAAGAAACTTGGACTACCTTCATCCGTATCATTAAAGGTAATACGTTTGGGTGTGATGTGTTTTGAAGTGAATTTGGTCAGATCAAGTTCACTCAATTCAAGTAGAAATAACTCTAAGTTTTCATCAACATTTGATTCGTAGACAACCATGTTCCCTTCGCGTGAGGATTGTGGCACACGAGTACCGAAACTATTGGGAATAACATTACGGGTAACTTTACTATGGATATGGGTTAAGTTTAAACCTGCGAAGATTGGGGTTGATCCGCTACTCTGTATTAAAAGTTTGATTTCACGTGTATCTTTAGTTTCACTACTATAGAAAATATAATCGGACTTATGAAGAAATGCAGGAGAATTGTCATTAAAATCTGTTGAATATGTTACCCGTCGTGTAATTCTGCCATTCAAATCCATCAAATAGATTTCACCATTGTCAAGACGGAATGAAACAAATGCAAGTTGTGTTCCATCTGGTGAAAAAACAGGTGAATAGTTGTCAGAATCTCCATTCGTTAGCTGTTTTGTTTTGTAGCTATCCCCGACAAGTTCTATGAGTTTTTGTATTAATTTGGTGTTTTTGGTGCTTTGCTGCACTTCTTTTAGCAGGCGAAATGATGAATCTCTATCTCCAATATGAAGATAAGTATTTGCTAATTCAAGCTTTGCGTCATTTAGATTGTCAGGTTCTGATGCATAAAGTTCTGCGGCATTTTCAAACTGCATTACTGCTTCATTGTACCGTCCCAATTCGTTGTATGATTTACCAAGTAGCATTAGGATTCTGGGATTCTTCGGTTCGGTTTGTAAATGCCCCGACAATTTCTCCAATGCTATTTGTGCATCACCACTATCCAGCAATTCTTCAATCTCTTTGAAATCGTCAAATTGACATCCAAGTAAGAGGACAGACAATGAACAAAATAATATGAATGATGTGTATATTAGTTTTGTTCTAAACATATTGCACTAAATCATGATGTCAGTTGGTAATAGGATAACGTGGAGCTGTCAGTCTCATTTTAAATGTAAGCATAAAGCAGAAATTTGATGCAATCTACAAATTATTAGTTATAAATCTTGAATATTTCTGTTTCTTTGATATGTCCTAACATCTATTTCATGTTCAACACGCCATCCATCATAGACTGCATAAATCCAACAAAATATTACTTGTATAAGTGCAGTAACTTTAAGAATCATAGATGGACGAAACCATAAACTCTTTCCATCATCAAATGTCCAGAGTTGAACGGCATTTTGAACAGCCCCATCATCACTATCACCTGCAACAAATCCACTACTGTAATCAGATCGGAAGTTGAAAAGATCGCTCAATTCTCTTACAGGATATGAGTTGAGATAGAATAATACCACCCCCGTCAAAAACAGGAAAAATACAATAAATGCTTTTATCAATCTATGTAAATATAACTGTCCTAAACCTGGTATTATTCCCGATAAAATCATAGCAGTATAAGAACGGGGTGGCGATGATTGCATTTGCTGGTTTGCATCTGATTGATATTGAGAAGCAGATTCACGCATGCTTTATGCTTCTCCTTGTGCAACAAGGTATACACCGATACATATGATAATCGCCCCGATAATACGAATTTTTGGGATAGATTCTTTAAAAAATAACCATGAGAATGGAATTGCAAGGACATAACCTAAACTCAACATAGGATATGCAATACTAAGCTTTACACGAGAAAGAATGACAAGCCAAACGAAGGTAGTAAATCCGTATATTGAAATCCCACCCAAAACAAATGGATTAAAAATCACCTGCGTTAGTTTAGGAAAAAGGTCACGAAAACCGTTGATACGTCCAACTTCACTAACTCCCTGTTTGAGTAAGATTTGTCCAATTACTGTCAGTAAAACGTTAAATATTAAGAGTATATAGTCTTTCATAAAAGTATTATACCACAGATAAACAAGATTTTCAATTTGTATGTATTCTAGGGGTGTGTAAAGATTTTGTCACTAACTTCTCACCATGATTTGGCGCTACAATGACAGGCGTAATTTAAGAAGATCAATCCGTTTTATTAGTGTCCTCAGTCCCGTAGGGACGATATGTCTATAGCACAACGTTCAACACCCATTTCTCAGTCCCGTAGGGACGATATGTTTATACGTTTCGGTTGTTACAAACATCCCGTCCCTACGGGACTAAAAGCTGTGATGATGGCGTTTAGCTATAAACATCCCATCCCTAATGAGGATTAATTTATTAAACGGGTAATTCTCATTTTCTCAAACACGGTAGGAGCGGTTTCCTAACCGCTCCGGACTTCTCAAGGAAATTACCCGATTTATTTCTTAATCTTCATTAGGGACGATATGTTTATACGTTTCGGTTGGTACAAACATATCGTCCCTATGGGACTAAAAGCTGTGATGATGGCGTTTAGCTATAAACATCCCGTCCCTACGGGACTAAAGAACGTTATCGCCATGCAAATAAATCCTTAAATTGACGCCTATAGGGAATGCCATATGCGCATTCATACCCGGGGAACGCCTAATGAAGATTAATTTATTAAACGAGTAATCATAATCACCCCGAAACTGGTAGGAGCACTTTGTAAGCGCGATTGTCAAACCCGCAGGCAGGGAATCATGGCGAATACCCATAGGCGTCAATCTAAGGATTTATTTATCTGTGAAGGATTTTGGAAGTCTATTCTTATCATACACACCTTTCGCACCGCTGGTACTTGGTTTCTTGTGGCGGACATTCTCTATACACCTTTCGCCCCGCTGGTGCTGATATGTGATTTATGAAAGCCTCGGAGAGGCGACTGGTGTATAGCACATAATATCAACACAGACGAAAGCCCCAGCGGGGCGACAGGTGTATCAAATGCACAAACTTTACTCACTAAATTGACGCCTATGGGGAATCATGGCGAATACCTATAGGCGTCAATTTAGCAATTACCCAACCCCGCTTCCATTGTTGGAGTGGTTTCTAACCACGATTATGTGGCTTTTCCATTGTTGGAGGGGTTTGTAACCCCGATTATCAGGTTTTTGCTCAAAAAATCGGGGTTACAAACCCCTCCAACAAATGCGGTTATCCTTAAATTGACGCCTATGGGGAATCATGGCGAATACCATACGCGTATTCGTCAAAGGCATTCATACCCGGGGAACGCCAAAAGGCGTTCATACCGTTGATTTCTTGATTTGGTGCTTTGTAAGCGCGCTAGACTTGATCTCAAATTACCCACTTTATTTCTTAATCTTCATTACGACGATATAAGCGTCGTTTCAAAGTAGAACGATTTTTCAGTTGGTTAGAAGACTTCCGACGGTTAGTAGTTCGTTGAGAATATTATGCTGAATTGTATTTAGATTTTGTACTTCTGGCAGGCATACGTATGCAATTAAAATATTTATGAGATACGCTGTACGTTTTCGTACCACTCCTTTCTCCCCACGCACTTCACGCTTACACGCCAAATAATGCTTACGAGACGCACGAGTCCGCCTGCCGAACTCACGAAGCAAACATTCATAAGGAGTATCAACGGCATTCGGAACACACCTGCGCGAAAGCTTACGAGACTCCCAATGCCAACGATAATACGAACCAACACTCACACCCCTTCTTCACATGCTAAACTCACAGAAGTGCGCCTTAGCAACACGGCCAGATCAGCAATAACCTCTTGTTACAACCGCATTCAACCCTCCTTTTTCGCGAAGGTTTTTATTGTAATTTTTTCCAAAAACATCAAATTATAATGCAATTAATGCAAAATATTTTTGAGCATACAATATTTTCAACCCAAAACATAACATAGGGTGTGTAATGGGGCATGTAAAGTTTTTGTCACCGTAGACACTAATTCAAGTGAAAAACCTGTAACCTATTGTAGTGCCAAATCAACGGACTGAATGCCATAAGCGCATTCATACCCGGGGAACGCCAAAAGGCGTTCATACCGTTGATTTGGACAAATGCCACACGGGGAATGCCTCATGAAGATTAAAAAATAAATCGGGTAATTTCCTTGAGAAGTCCGGAGCGGTTAGGAAACCGCTCCTACCGTGTTAGAGAAAATGAGAATTACCCGTTTAATAAATTAATCCTCATATGGCATTCATACCCGGGGAACGCCAAAAGGCGTTCATACCGTTGATTTCTTGATTTGGCGCATTTGGCGTTGATTTGGAGGAACGCCTAATGAAGATTAATTTTCTTAAACGGGTAATCATAATCACTCCGAAACTGGTAGGCGCGCTTTGTAAGCGCGCTGGACTTTGATCTCAAATTACCCAATTTATTTCTTTATCTTCATACGGGACTAAAAAACTTTACACACCCAAACTAAAATAAAAGTTTGACAACTGCAATCATATACGGTAATATATCAACACGATATATTTCAAAAGCACAAATTCACAATATGTAGGAGAGAATATTCTTCAATGCCAATTAAGGACGCATTACCAGATCTCAATCGGGAACTAAAGTTCTTTCCAGCTGAAAACGAATCTCCTTCAACATTAACAACAGAGCAAATTCAACATTTTAATGATTACGGCTTTCTATCCCCATTAGATGTATATTCCGAAGACGAAATATCGCAACATCGTGAGTATTTCAACAGACTGATGGATAAAGTCTTAGCAGACGGTGGAAACGGTTATTCTATTAACGGGTGGCATACGCGCAGTGCAGGAATCCACGATCTTATCACTGAAGACAGAATACTGGATTATGTCCAAGACTTACTCGGTGAAAACCTAATCTGTTGGGGTACACATTACTTTTGCAAACTACCGGGTGAAGATAAACAAGTCAGTTGGCATCAGGACGCATCCTATTGGCCTCTATCGCCAAGTAAGACCGTCACTGTTTGGTTAGCAATTGATGACGCTTCTGTAGAAAACGGGGCAATGACTGTTATACCAAAATCACACCAACACGGACAGATTGAATTTGAACGGAGTACCGCAGAGGAAAAGAACGTACTAAGTCAAACTGTCATTCAACCGGAACAGTATGGGGATGATCCTTATCCTTTTGAGATGAAAGCTGGACAAATGTCTCTGCATTCAGACCTATTATTGCACGGATCTGAACCAAACACATCAGACAGGAGAAGGTGTGGTCTGACAATGCGATTTGTTCCGCCAGGAGTCCATGCAGCAAACAATTGGAACCAACGCGCAATAATTGCAAGAGGAAGCGATCCAACTGGACATTGGGTTCATAACCCGCGTCCTGATGACGACACTATATAGGTGTCCTGAACCAAAGCAACACAATATCTTATCCTATGAGTCAAAGAGTTCATTAATGTTCCCAAAACGTATCATCTATGCTGCCTTTGCAATTGCTTTCGCTGCCAGTTTTCTCCTATGTGGATACGAATTTATACGAGCTGTTTCAAAATCACTATTCATTGAGGCATATTCAGCAGAAAACCTTCCTTTCGCATGGACTGCAGTACCACCCTTTCTCATACTGTTCCTCTATATATATGGACGTCTACTATCTGCTCATGGGGCTACACGTACTTTAGCCATAACTTCTGTTTTGTCAGGTGCTTTGATATTTGCTTGTTATATCAGTCTAATAAACAATATAAAAATTACTGCAGCTTTTATCGTTATTTTTCGTGAAGTATATATCGTAATAATCATTGAACAGTATTGGTCTTTTGTCAACAGTACACTTACAGAAAAGCAAGCAAAAATCATCAATGGACCATTTTGTGCGATCGCTTCCGTTGGGTCCGTTGTAGGAGGACTTCTCGTTGGACGATGGGCGGAATCTATGGGTACCGAAACACTACTCGTCTTCGCAGCTGCATCACTATTTCCCGCTGCATTTTTTGGTGTCATGGCATACAAATTCGCAGGTGAACCAAAACCGTCTATTGCTGAAGAAGGTGGACGACGAGGACATTTAGGTGTAAAGACACTGTTTAGTTCCAGATATCTTATCTTTATCGGTATTCTCATCTTATGCACACAATTAATTTCTACTGTACTTGATTTAAGATTCAACTTGTTGATCGAAAAAGAACTGACTGAAACAGATACAAGGACTGCATATTTTGGGAACTTTTATGCTGGTCTCGGTGGTATTTCTGCTGTTTTGCAACTCATTATTGTACCGATTGCACTCAGTTTTGTCTCGCTGAGAATAATTCATGCGGGGATACCCGTAATTCATCTAATAAATGGACTTGTGCTTACACTCAATCCGTCTCTCCGAACTGGTGGAACAGCATTTCTAACATTTAAAGCACTTGATTATTCACTATTTCGCGCAGGTAAAGAACTATTTTATATGCCACTCACCTATGACGAAAGATACCGCGCAAAACAGATAATTGACTCTTTTGGATACCGTTTTGGAAAGGGTGGGAGTTCTGGTGTCATCTCATTAATAAATCTTGGTCTAAGAGCATTTACACGTAATGTACGATCTGTTCCTGGCGCAGCTTTATCCATAACTGCTATGGTTGCCTCGTGTGTATGGGGTGGAGTCGTGTCCAATTTAACATTACAATATCAAAAGTTAGTCCAGACTAATAAAAACCTTGACAATAAGAATCCACTTGTGTAAAATATAATATAGTATCAAATGGAAAAGGAGGGTATGGTTCATGCATTACATTGTGCAAAGAAGTTGGAAACTACATTTGCTGAACTTATGTCTGCTTATTCTGACTGGTATAATGTTATTTGGGTGTGCTGTAGCACCACAACCTTCTGTAGACATTTTTCTTGAAGCGGTTGAAGGACAAGCAAACTCAAAAATTGATCCTGAAACGGGTGCTGTCACCACTGTTCAGAAAGGTGTCGCTGTTATAATTGAGCCACTGGATGAAGTAGAAATATACGCATTAACCGAGAATCCTCATATTAATCCTTATGTGGTTGTTGACAGAGACGGAAATGTTGAACCAATTTACACGATCTTTGATGTAACAGTCCTAAACATTGATACACCACGCGTATTAGTGGATGAATCCGCTACACTCATTGACAAGAATGGTGCACAATATGCAAACCTACCTTATGCATTCTTTAATGACCTATACGAAAATATCAATAAATCTGAATACAACACCAACCAACACTCAAGATATCCGCACCACTATTCCCATTATCCACGATACCATTCTTACTTAGATATTGAATCTTTGGAAGAAGGACATGTAATTGTGGCGGAAACTCTTTTTGAAAGTGGTAAGTTGTTCAAGGGGGCAAAGAAACATGGACTCATTATCTTTGATCGTCTTCACAACGATACAACTGATTTAAGGATTATAGTTTCAGATATTCACGTAGTAGACTCAAATGGCAAACAGGAAAAATTGAAATTTAAATTCGACTTTAGACAGGTCGTCGCAGAAAATTAAAGGGAGTTTATGTAAAATGAGAAATTGGCTTGTTGGATTGCTGATAGTGGGACTACTATCATTTTGGGGATGTCAACCTCCAGACAAGAAAACTGAAGTAAGTTCAGATAAAACTAATACATCATCTGAACAGGTGAAAGTTGCAGTCGCAGGTCCTTTTACAGGGACTGCTGCAGCATTCGGTGAAATGATTAGAAGGGGTGCTGAACTCAAAGCAAAACAGATTAATGAAGCTGGTGGAATCAATGGAAGGGAATTAGTCCTTGCTTTTGGCGACGATGCTGGCACAGAAAAAGAAGCAAAACTTGTTGCTACAAGGTTCGCTACGGATAAACAAATTCTGGCTGTTGTTGGGCATTTTAACAGCGCATGTTCAATAGCAGGAAAAGATATCTATAAAGCTAATGGCATCGTTGAGTTGTCACCCGGATCTACCAATGTAAGTGTGTGTGAAGGTAGTGACTGGACATTTCGAAATCTCTATAGAGACGATTTTCAAGGGACATTCATTGCAAGATACATCAGTCAAGTGCTATCCGAATATAAAGCCGTTGCTGTACTATTTGATAACGATGATTACGGCAGAGGTTTGAGAGATGCGTTCACAGCAGAAGCGAAGAAGATTAATCTTGATGTGGTAGCATCTGTTGCCTATGACCGAGAAAATACAGATTTTAGCACACAGCTGACCAATATTCAAGGCAAGAAACCAGATATCATATTTATATCTGGTTTATATGAACAGGCATCCTTAATAGTAAAACAAGCACGCAGACTCGGAATCAAAGCACAATTCTTTGGGGCTGATGGTATTGATTCACCTGATTTTCTAAAAAATGCTGGCATTTCTGCTGATGGCACATATTTGACTACACCCTTTACGTTTGGTGCGGGTGGTGAAGAAGCAGCTAAAGTCGCTGCAGCATTTGAAGCAGAATTCAATGTACCACCTGATACTTGGGCAGCATTAACCTACGATGCAATGGGGATGATTGCTGAAGCAATCGAGAAAACCTATAACAGAGAGGCAACACTGGCAGAAAATCGGAAAGCTATACGAGATCATTTAGCATCTATAGATACACCTGAAGAAGGTTTTATAGGTATTACAGGTCTGACCTATTTTGATATCAATGGAGATACAGTTAATAAACCTGCCTATGTAAAAGTAGTAATAGATGGTAAGTATACAACCGCACCTGAGCAAATGCTAAATTTAGACGCATTTAAATAATGACTATCAACTAATGTGTAACATACACATTGGGAAACTTTTTAAAATCTAATTATTGCAATACATTGTGAGAAATAGATTATGGAGCAATTTTTCCAGCAGCTGATAAACGGTCTTGTGCTTGGTGGAATTTATGCACTCATCGCTGTTGGATATACCATGGTATATGGTATTATCCAATTGATAAATTTCGCTCACGGTGAAATTTTCATGTTAGGTGCATACATCGCATTTACGTTGGTGACCTTTTTCCCTCTACCAATTTGGGTTGCAATACTTGTTGGTATGCTATTTTGTGCTGGCGTAGGCATGCTCATGGATTATGTTGCCTATAGGCCACTGAGAAATGCACCACGATTATCAGCTCTCATTACCGCTATCGGTGTATCAATCGGATTACAAAACCTTGTCCGTATGATATGGGGAGCAAAACCACAAACTTTTTCTGAGGAATCTTTACCTGCCTTTTTTCGCCAAGTCTCACCATTAGTCGAACCTACATCTTTCTTTTCCTTTCTTGGATCATCATTCACTGAAAATGCTATTCAATTTACTGAAAATGTCTCCTTAGCTTACCTTGATCTGACTATCATTATACTTGCTATTATTCTAATGGTAGGATTAAACCGTTTAGTCACCCTTACAAAAATTGGAAAAGCAATGCGGGCATGTGCTCAGAATCGTGTGGCAGCAAACTTGATGGGTATCAAAACCAATAAAGTCATCGCAATCACGTTTGCAATCGGTTCTGCTTTAGGGGCAGTTGCAGGGGTAATGGTCGGTGTTCGGGAAAACATAAATCCATTAATGGGTTTTCACAAAGGTGTCGCAGCATTTGCTGCAGCTGTTCTTGGGGGAATTGGAAATATCACCGGCGCAATGGTTGGTGGTCTACTCATGGGGCTGGCTGAAGTGTTTGGAGCTGGATATATTGACTCACTTATTGGGTTATTTTTTCACATTATCGGGCTTGGTGAATTTTATGAAGCTGAAAAGATATCACATAGTTATGGATCAGGTTATCGAATAGCAATTTCATATATTGTTATGATAATTGTCATTTTAATCCGTCCGACAGGACTCTTTGGTAAATCCTCTGCACATCGTGCATAAATCAATTTTATTTGTAAATGAAGGATCAGCACAGTTTTCAACGGTAAGAATGTCATGGAAAATAATGAAACACCTACAAAAGAAAATAGGGATGAGATGAAAGACATTGTCACACGGGTGGTGGATGTGGCAAAGTCAAAGAACTTGATATTCATTATATTGGTCTGTGCCATACCCTTGCTTACAATGGCAATGGATGGTATTTCAAATATATTTAGAAATTGGAACATCTTTCTACCCATACCTTCAGGCGATTATATCCTTTATATCACCGTGCAAGTTTGTGTATATATTTTACTTGCAGTCGGATTAAACATTGTTTGTGGTTACGCCGGTCTACTTGATCTCGGTTATGTCGCTTTTTATCTCGTCGGAGGTTACACTGCAGGACTTTTGATGAGACATCTGGGGGTTCCATATTGGTTCATACTACCGATTGCAATTCTCAACGGTGCACTTTGGGGTTTGATACGTGGTGCTCCTACATTACGACTCACAGGAGATTACTTTGCTATCGTTACTTTCGGTTTTGCAGAGGTACTCTTCAGAGTTGTCAAAAATGAAATTTGGTTGATTCGGGATATCAATGGATTTGTAAAAGATATTCCACGCGCTTCCATTTTTGGGTTAGAACTCAATCAGAACTGGCAACATTTTTATCACATCCTCATCCTAACAGGTATAGTCATTTTCGTAAGTCATCGTTTGCAACACTCTCGCATAGGACGAGCATGGATTGCTATACGAGAAGATGAACAAGCAGCGGGATCTATGGGAATTAATGTCAGCCGCTACAAATCGCTTGCTTTTGCTATCAGTGCTGCGATCGGTGCTCTTGGAGGAGCTTTCTTGGCACAGTTCTATGGAACCTTGAGCGCAAAAACATTTGAATTCTGGGAGTCTATTCTCATTCTATGTATGGTCATCTTGGGAGGAAAAGGTAGCATAAAAGGGGCTATCTTAGGTGCGGTAATTATTGGTTCATTAAGTGAAGTGTTACGAGAGATTCTACTTAGGTTCCCACCAGATTATGCTGGTGCCCGTTACCTCATATTTGGTATCATCTTAGTATTGTTGATGCGATTCCGTCCTGCAGGCTTGATATTCAAGAGAACGTAAAGGATTCTTTATCACATTCGTTCCTTCATCATAATCTCTATGAATATTTCTCCGAACAATAGGAGTAGTGCTAACCCCACAAACCATTGAAACCTATCCTGAAATTTACCACTAGCACGTACTCTATACTTCTGTTTCTCAAGTCTTTTCAAATCCTTCGTTAGTGGTGCAATCCCCGCAGTCTCATGATAATACTTACCGTTTCCTGTGTTCGTAATGTCACGTAATCCTGCCGAATCCAATGCAGTTAGCACGACTTTCCCCTGTAAATCCCGTTTATATCCTGCTTTTTCAGCTACAAGAGGGATAGGCACAGATTGATCTGAACTACCGACCCCAACGCAGTAGATGTGTATTCCTTTCTTTTTCGCTGTTTCTGCTGCGGTAATTGCATTCCCATCGTGATCTTCACCATCCGTGAACAGTATCAAGACCTTCTGTCCAGTAGAATTAGGATCGACAAAGCTTAGGTCATTCTGTTCTAAGATGAGACGTTCTGTTGCTACATCTATAGCTTTACCTATGTTGGTGCCTCTATGAACAAGTGTTTCAGGGGTCATCGCAGTCAAATATTCATGCAACGTACCTGCATCCCTTGTCAATGGACATACAACTACACTCGCTTCTGCAAAGTAGAGCAGACCAACACGATCACCCTCAAGTTGTTCCAACAAAGAGAACACAATTTCCTTTACACGGGTTAACCTACGGGAAGAACTTCCATCTTTCGCCAACATACTGGTCGATATATCCAAAGCAAACATCACATCCAAACTTTCATCCACCGTTTCAGGTTCTTCACCCCACTGCGGAAACCCAATAGCAAATGCCACACACAGAAAACTCAACATTATCAATACACCTTGAAGTTTCATACGTTTCAGATGTATTGCATTAACATTGGCTTGAAAAAGCAGCAGTGCATCTCGTTTCAGGTAGAATCCATATATGAGCAACAGTATTACAATAGGAAGAACTGCCCATAAGAAATACAGTAAATCAGGATTACCGAAACGGAACCAATTCATGTTTCAATTTCTTTTATTTTTTTGGAAATAATATGAAGAAAAAGTGTTATAGTAAAAATCATAATTATTTACACACTACGGTAGGTTCGGTTTCCTAACCGAACCGGTGTCTGTTCTGTCTCATTGATGCGGTAAGGTAACCGCATCTACCGCGGAGTGTGAACGTATTTTTACATTTCACTATAAAGGTAGTATAAATAAGGAGAAAATTATATGTCTTTCTTCAGTGCCGTAACTATCATTTCTGCATGATTAGTTACTTTACGAATTGCGGTAAGTATACTTTCAGCCGCACCATCAACAGGTTTCGTCAACAAAGGTAGGAAAATCAGCTGTGAACACACTTTCTCAGTGATTGGCAAATCTCCTGCTGTATATCCTTCATAGTCTCCACCCATTTCAGTTGTACAAAGTGATCCGCGTCCATTTGTAAATATATCAAGTCCTTCTGAGAATAGCGGTAGTGTGTGCAACAGTGGGTATGGGTTGCTATTACTTGGTATATCCTTTGAAATAACAGGTACACCTTCGCCAACAAGATATGGATACGGATTGTTGTTAGCTAACACACCTTCCTTCCGCAATGCTTCTGCAAATACGGGGGCAGGCATACCAGACATCTCTTCTTGAACATAGAGAATAGGAAATCCATAAAATGCCGCAGGTTCTGAACCCTCATATCTTTCAATGGGACGAACACCTGAAATTTCCTTCAATCCATCTGAAATCACTTGAATATACACACGACGATTCTTATTAAGTTCGTCAAGTTTATCCAACTGTACCGATGCGATTCCAATCGCTAAAGGATGTGCACGATATTTTACGCCTAAACCCATAGGTGGAAGTTGTGCATATTGTAGCGTAGAAGGATCCAATTCAGGATCACCGATGCTGTTTATTGCACGATTAACTTGTCCTAATAGACATGCCCGTTCAAACACCTCAATCTCATTTGTCGCAAGCACACCACCTTCACCGGCACTTAAAGCTTTATTCCCCTGCAAACTCCATGCCCCAGCATGGCCGATACTACCAACAGGTTTTCCTTTGTATGCTGCACCATGAGCGTGTGAGCAGTCCTCAATCACTGGCACACCAGTTTCCGCACTCAGTGCCATCAAAGCATCCATATCACACACATTGCCCCACAGATGCACTGCCACAATTGCTTTTGTTCGAGAAGTAATTCTCGTCCGAACATCATCAACATCTAACAACAATGTTTCAGGATCAACCTCACAGAAGACAGGTCTTGCATTTAGCATTAATGCAGGTGTTATAGATGCCATCCATGTGTAAGTCGGACAGATCACCTCATCACCTGGACCAACGCCAACACCAAACATCGCACTGTGTAGCGCAGCGGTTCCGTTGGTAAGACTCACAGCATATCTTGTTTGATGTCTGTCACGCCATATACGCTCAAATTCCTGAACTGTAGTAGATTTGCTTGACAACTCGTTTCGCATCGTCATCTCATAGACGACCTGTGCTTCTGCTTCAGTAATCTGTTTCCAGCTATCCAGTTTAGGAAATGGCATCTCTTTAGATATTGAGAAAACAGGATTTCCCCCTAAAATCGCGGGGAGATTATTATTAGATTTCTCTGTTTCCGATAATTGGGTATTATTCATATTATTGCATTGTGTAAATACACAAGAAAAAACGGTCAAATTATTATAAAGTTGCTTTTGATTCAATACTATTTGTATTTCTTGCTTACTTATGGTATACTGACAACCGATGAAATATATAACAGTAATAGAAGCCAGACTTATCTTTTCTAAATCTGAAACATGATAGCACGGTACTATAAATCTGTCAATTCTATGTGCCATAAACTCTTCACAACTCTGTGAATATATTGAAAGTCCACCATTCCATACATCATAAACTCAAAAATATCTTTGTTCATATCCGACAACTGCTCATAAACTGTATGCCGCCGGTACTTGCTATCTGCGGTTTCTTTCTGTTATGTGGAATAGTCCTAATTCTGCGCGGACAGAACGCTTTCGAATTTTACAAAACAATCTTTCTCAGTGGGTTTTCCAACTTTGATGAATTTGCTAGCGTCCTATTTAATGCCACCCCACTCATCTTTACGGGACTTGCAGTTGCCATCGGATATAAGGCTGGTTTATTCAACATCGGTTGTGAAGGACAACTCTATGTCGCAGCCTTTGCAGCAGCATGGGTTGGAATACACGTCAACCTTCCTTCAGTTTTGATGATACCTCTCTGTATATGTGCTGCATTGTTAGCAGGTGCAATATGGGGAGGTATTCCGGGTATCATAAAGGCAAAATTCGGAGCACACGAAGTTATAAATACGATAATGATGAACTTCATCGCGTTAGCAATAACCAATTTCCTTGTTACTTCTGTATATAGAGAACCCAGTCAGATGATCCCCCAGACATCTCAGATCGCTGAATCCGCACACTTACCCCGTTTAGCAGGAATGTTCTATTTAATTCCTGCCAGCAACTTATTAAATGCCAGTTTCATAATTGCCTGTATCTGTGTTATATTCTGTTATATCTTTTTCAAACACACACGTTGGGGTTACGAACTAAGACTGGTCGGAAATGCACCGAATGTTGCAGAATATGGTGGTATAAATCCGCGTATAGTAACAGTCTGGGTAATGGCATTGAGTGGGGCAATAGCAGGATTAGCAGGTGTCGCTGATGTCATGGGGTATCGCTACAGGTTTGCTGATAGCTTCTCATCTGGTTGGGGATTCACTGGAATTGCAGTCGCACTATTAGGAAGAAACCACCCATTCGGGGTATTTGCCGCAGCACTCTTATTCGGACTACTCAACAAAGTTGCATTGGATATTGAGCTGTTCTTGAATGTGCCAAGGGGATTATTTCTTGTCGGTCAAGGATTGCTCATCATCTGGTTAGTATCTCAGGAAGGCTTCACAAAGAGGAAAACATGATATTTGATATAATTCCAAGCACGCTCCGAATGACAACACCGATTGGATATGCAACTCTCGGTGGCATATACTCAGAACGTTCAGGTATTATCAATCTCGCACTTGAAGGAATGATGTTGATGGGTGCTTACGGGTATGTGATTGGTGCACATACCTCTGGTTCAGCCTGGATTGGCCTCACTGTCGGCATTAGCTTAGGAATTGTCCTTTCACTATTGCATGCCGTTGCTACAATATCATTTCACGCTGAACAAATAGTCACAGGAATAGCAATCAATATTCTGGCTTTAGGAATTACAGAGTATCTCATACCTTCAACAGATAGAGTTCCCGGATTGCCAGATATCACCTTACCACTCATCGGTTCCTTCAGCATCCTTGTCTATTTTCTACCAATCTTGATGATTATAAGCCATATCTTCATATACAAAACACCTTGGGGATTACGTCTACGCGCGGCAGGAGAATCAACGGAAGCATTAAAAACACTCAGTCTAAGTCGTGAAAAATGGCAATATTTTGGTGTAATTTTGAGTGGTGTCTTTGCTGGATTAGGAGGATGCTTCCTCGTTTCAGATGTTCACATCTTTACAAAAGGCATAATCGGTGGAAGGGGATATGTTGCTTTAGCAGCTGTCATCTTTGGAAATTGGAGACCGCTATACGGAGTTTCGGCATGTCTATTCTTCGGATTTGCATCTTCATTAGATCTGATTGACCTAGGGAATATACCAGATCAATTCTTAAAGATCATACCATACCTATTAACGATGGTTGTTCTTGCTGGTCTTGTCGGTAGATCGCGTCCACCCGCCGCATTGGGTAAAATGAAATCCTAATTCCCTATTGACCTATTTATGAACCCATCTCATCTGGCAGTTGGTAATATTCGGAATGCTTTGTGTAATAACCGTAAGTTCTTGCATGCTTAGGATTTATCATATTGCACAAAACACCAATCCCTTTTGCGGGTAATACCTCTTTTAAATGTTTGAGTCCAGTCAACACATCAAACCGTTTAGTCTTTGTAATGTCAAACACATAAACAACAGCATCAACCACAGTTGCCAAAATAACCGGATCCGCAACCGCACGAACTGGTGGGGAATCTATGACAATCACATCATATTCAGATTTAGCCATTTCCAGTAATTGTGTCATCATATCAGAATTCAACAGTTCAATTGGATTCGGTGGAACAGTGCCACCCGGAATGAGATGTAAATCTGCAATTCCAGTCTGACGGACTGTTGAATGCAACACTTCATAACCGTTTTCATCATTCAGATTTAAAAGAGCTTCACTCAAACCGGGTTTACGCGCGTCACTGTGTGTAACTAACGAGGAGTCGTCAAAAGTCTCTTCCTCCGCTGGTGTAGTAATCTGTAGCAGCTGTTCTGTTGGAAATGCAGTATGCTGTGAAGGTCTACGCATGTCGGCATCTATGAGCAGCACTTTATTTCCTTTTTGGACAAGGGTGGCAGCAAGATTGGATGAAACGGTACTCTTCCCTTCTCCGCGGGTTGAACTTGTCACCAGTACAGTCTTCAGGTCACCACTGAGGTTAAGAAATGGTAATTTTGCCGCAATCACACGAAATGCATCAGATGTTCTGTTAGTAGGAGCATCATTAACGATGAGTGGAATACGATACGTGCTGCTTCGCTTAATGGAGGGTATAACTCCGAGAAAATTTGGGGGTTCTGGCAGGGAATCTAATTGACGAACAGAATCCTCTAAACGCAAATATGTATCCTTTAAATAGTTCTTTACAACAGCAAATGTCAATCCGAGTAATCCACCTAACATCGCGCCCAAAACCAAATTTATCTTCATCCGCGGTTTGATCGGTTCTTCAGAAAGACGAGCCTGATCCAATACTTTAAGTATATCTGAACGTGTTTCATCAATTATTTCTGACTCTCGTACTCTTGTTTCTAAAGCAAGCATCTGGGCACCATATAATTCCACATCGCGCTTACGTTTGAAAAGATCAAGTTGTTGATCAGACCACCCACTAAGTTCATTGACATGATTATCTATCTGGGCAGATACTGTGGTTATTTGCTCTTTTAATCCAACTATAGATGCTTCTGTCTCATTCACTTTTTCTGTAAGAAGTTGGTGGAAAGGATTATACGATGATGTTGTACTTTTTATCTCTTGCTCCTCATTCTTAAGTCGTTCTTTTGTCTCATTTATCTTTTCATCAAAAACAGTAATTTCAGGATGCTTAACATCACCGTATTTTCCAATCAATGCTTTACGTTCAATTTCAAACTCGTTCAGATTATCTTGTAGTTTAGAATAACTCGGATTCTTTGTAGTAGATTCGGATATAAGCTGTTCTTCAACATTGGTAAGTTCATCCTGATATGCCTTCAGTCTCAATTCTGCTCCAATCAAATGGCTAGCCAATTCATTTTCACTCAACTGCAATGCTAATATCACCTGTGCTTGTGTACCGCCTTCTGCATTAATGGTTATTTCTGGATGAGTCTTCTGAAACTCAAACAGTCTCTTCTCTGCCCCATCTAATTGCTGATTTGCTTCAGTTATCAATTCTTGAGCTACCGGTTTTTCCCACCAACGCATATTCTCTGCTTTTTCTGTTTCTACAACAAGGATCAATACTTCAGCGATCTTGTCGCTCAATAGTTGAGCATATTCGGGATTCCTGTTTCTTACCTTCAGCGTTATTACGTTTCCATCCGGTGACTCTTCAACAGTTATTTTTTCGTCAATTAGTGTTTTTACGAAATAATCTCTCCACTCTTCATCTGAAAGATCCCCTTGCTCAGTAAGCGTAGTATCTAAGGCTATGTTGAACAGATCCGCAAACCATCTGACAGTCCTACCACGATGCACAGGGAGTGGTTTCAATTCACCCGAATTAATAAGTTGATCAACTGCAGGAGTGATGACCAAGTCGCGAGACTGCATGAGAGTAGCAAAGCTACCTAACGATGGACTCTTAAAAAGTCCAGTTAACGGGAGTCCTGACAAGAGTGAAGAAGGTCCTTGTTCATCAAGTATCCGAACAGTCGTTTCAGATTGATAAACAGGCGGGGTGAAGTCGGTGACAAGGAATGCCGCAACTATACACAACAAAAAGATTGCGATGACACTCCATTTATTCCGCCATAAAATCCAAAAATAATCTAATAATCGTATTTCAGTTATTTCTTCAAGTCGCTTGTCATTAGTCTCAGGCATTTTTCCCTAATATCCTTAGTCCATTTTCACAATAATTTATGTCAAATTCAAATAAATAGATACAAACTTGCACTACAAACAAAGTTCCTTATTTGACCAAACAGAACATTTCTGTAATCCAATATTCTTCAATATATGAAAATTCGTTTACTTTATCTGTACCTAAGCCAAACAGTGACAACTAAGTTCGTTAGTGAGGCAGCAAAAGTCAACACCCGCCAATCAATGCGGGTTCGTTCCAATATACGGAGTTGGTCATTTGGATAGAGAAAAACTTCAGATTGCACCAGATTATAGTTCAGTTCCTCTTGCGTTCCATTTGCACGAGTAAGAATACATTTCTTCGGATTCGCTTTTTCTTCATCCAATCCGCCTGCCATAGCAACGGCATCTCTTAATAGAACCGGTTCTGTAATTACATACTGAGCCGGCTTATCAACTGCACCTACAACACTTATTTTCGCTTCAGCAAGTGGAACATATAATGTATCCCCTGGCGCCATAGTCAGCACTACCTCAACAGAGGTGAGATCCACAGTAGTATTCCCATCCTCAGTGATGATTTCTGCCTTTCTTAAATCCGCAAAGTCTGCTCTCGAGCCACCTGCAAGTTTTAAAGCTTGCGTTGCAGCAATTTCTTGACCCGTGATCGGATAATTGCCAGGTACCATCACTGCACCAATAACTCGTATTCGACGTTGGGCAAAAATTGATGGGACGATCACAACATCATAATCCTTTAAGGGAATATCTATATTACCTGATTCCATTTGCTCTTCAAAATTAACTGTTGTGTGCATCTTCCCATCACGCCAAACAACAACCTTGGTAAGATCCGCAATTTCATTATTAATTCCTGCAGCTGCCAATGCTTGTATCAGATAAACTTGACCGGTTTCAAACACATGAAGATTACCACGAGGTCTTTGTTCTACAGCTCCGAAAACCAAAATATTTCGTCTCGGTTGCATCAAGGTAACAAATACACGTGCACTCGGTAGTTTCTCAGAAAACACTTTCTGCATCGCATCCTGAAGTTCAGGTACAGTTAATTCCGTTGCCTTTATCAGACCAATGAGAGGATATGAGATAAACCCATCAGGTTGGACAGGAACGGGGACACGGTCTTTCGTGTATTCTGGATAGCCCTCAACCGTTACCACTATACTGTCACCAACTTGTAATTTATATGTAGATGTTACGGGGTATTCCGGACCTTGTGTGACGATATTCTCTTCAGATTGAGCATCTGAAAACACTTGTAATGGGTAACAAATAGGTCCAATTACAATCTGAAATAGAAAGATAATACATAAATGTAAATAGAATTTCATTTATTTTAATGTACACCTTTATAATTACATTCTTGAATTACTTTTTGATAGAACTTAGACTTTTGATGATATCTTTTCGTATATTCTTCAATAATTTTTGAAGATATTTCATATTTTCCAACAAAACCAATTATAATCTTTTGTTATTTGACGGGTCAATACAAACAATACCTTCCTATTTTAACAGCACTAATGCAAAAACACAAGTGAAAATAGCAGAAAGAGTATGTAAAGTTTTTGGCACTAACTTCTCACCATGAATTGTAGGGGCTGGTCTCCGTGCCCCGCTATCTTTATTTACCAACAATTGTGAAGCACGGAACCCCGCACTACAATGGATAATGAGATGTGTGACAAGAACTTTACTCATACATAATTAAAGAAATGTCAATCTGTGTAAAAAATAATTTTACTTTAGTTATTTGAATATGTTATTATATACGTCACATATACTTTATTAAATAAGGAAGAGAATTATGAAAACTAAACAACATAAACAAAGAATAATGATGGTCCTACAAGCAATATTGTCAAATCATAGAATGTCAGTTCGCGAAAACAAAATAGGGAAGACGTACAATTTTAAGAAATTTCGTCTTTTTGATAAATTCCATACGAACCCTTATGTAGACTACTCTTACAGTGGTGTACAATAACGTACAGTTGTACGTGAATTTGTACGTCTATTGCACGGTTTTGATAAGGGAAAAATCGACTTCCATTAACAAGACACGCGTTCAATGTGAATGTCTTATGCACATTCACCAATCGCAATTCATTGTGCCTATTACATTCATCTCCCATTGTTAAAGGAGTTTCAACCCCGTTGAATGCCGTAAGCGCACACGGTGTTGATGTGGATTGATCGGACTTCAAGCTTTCAATCAGACCTGAAAATGAAAGAGTTAATACCGGAAACTTTACACATCCATGAGAATGTTAGTTGATTAACCTCTTAAGTTGTGGTAATATTATCTTGTGAACTATAATAATATACTTACTCAATTTCAAGATAAACAGATAATGATTGTAGGTGATATCATTCTGGATGAATATATTTGGGGTGATGTTAACCGTATTTCTCCTGAAGCTCCTGTTCCAGTAATTGAGATATGTGGCGAAAGATCAGGTTGCGGTGGTGCCGCAAATGTTGCACAAAATATCGTGAGTTTGGGAGGAAAGGCTGAACTTATCGGGGTTGTTGGAAAGGATAGAGATGGAGAACGGATGCTTCAAAAGCTAAATTCTATTGGTGTTGGAACAACCGGCATTTGTGTAGATGTCCTAAGACACACGAGCAAGAAAACTCGCGTTATCGTCCAATCTGACAACACTGATTCCATACAAATACCATACAATAACAAACCAGATGACGAAGTGCCACACCATGGTCAACATCTCCTGCGTATTGATAGGGAAACTAAGCAAGAAATTACCGGATTAGTAAGAACTGCAATAACAAATCCTTTCCGTTCACAATTACCTTATACAGATGCTATAATCTTCGCCGATTATGATAAAGGTGTCTTTAGTTCAAAACTAATAAATGAACTTGTAAATCTTGCAAAATTATTCAGTGTGCCAATTGTCGTAGACCCAAAGCATGATAATTTTTGGCATTATAAAGGGGTAACTGCACTCACACCGAATCACAAAGAAGCTGGTGATGCTAAACAGAAAGAGATTACCGATGAATCAAGTCTAATTGAAATTGGTGTAAACATATTGGACCAACTTTCACTTCACACATTGTTAATTACGCGGGAAGAGAAAGGAATGTCACTTTTTCAACGTGACTCAAATGGGGATTTGCAAGTTGAACACATACCCCCTCATTCCACTGAAGTCATTGATGTCACGGGGGCAGGAGATACAGTTGTATCAGTTTTCAGTCTTGCACTTGCAGCTGGTGCTGATAACTACAGTGCAGCTATTCTTTCAAGTATTGCTGGTGGAATCGTGATAGGAAAAATGGGATGTGCTAATGTCACGCCAGATGAAATCCATGATGCTATAGTGAAATGGAAATAAGAAAATTAGAATCTATTTCATATATTCCTACATATAACACATACCGCACAATGGAGAAACAGAATGAAAACCATCTTTCTTGATAGAGATGGTGTAATCAATAAGAATCCTCCGAATCGGGGTTATGTCAGTTCTTGGGACGATTTCAGTTTCCTACCGAATGCATTACAAGCTATCAATATCTTGACCAAGAGCAGCTTTCGTATTTTTTTGGTAACTAACCAAGCAGGAATTGGAAAAGGTATTTTCACAGTGCAACAACTCTCTGACATTCATAAACGGATGCTGCAAGAAATAAATAATCATGGTGGCAATATAGCGAATATATACTACTGTCCACACCATCCAGATGAAGATTGTCCTTGTCGTAAACCGAAGCCGGGAATGTTGATAACCGCAGCGAATGAGCACGGATTTGATATATCACACACCTGTTTCATTGGTGACTCAATTACAGATATATTTGCTGCACAGAGTGCAGGCGCATCACCAATACTTGTTCTAACTGGACACGGACAAGAATCATATAACTACTACATCAAGTCTAATTCAAATAACAAAACAGATATTCCAGACAAAATTTTCACGAATCTATATGCCGCTTCACGATGGTTACAGCATAAAAGATAATACAAACTTCCACCAACTTTTATGGAAGGGTTTGAAACCCCAGGTTATTAAGAAGAATATAACCAACAATTCAATCTGAGAACATGTTAATAAATAAAATAGAATCTTGTAGAATACATGCAGGCGTCATCGGACTCGGATACGTCGGATTACCACTCATGGTTGCTATGGCAAATGCAGGATTCAAGGTCACAGGAATTGACATCTGTCCAGAAAAATTAGAACGATTAAAACATGGAATCTCGGATGTTCCAGACGTTCCGAACACTATTCTTGAAAAACTGATAAAATCAGAACAGATACAAGTGACCAATGACTTTAGTGTTCTTAGAAAACTTGATACAGTCAACATCTGTGTCCCAACACCATTGGATGAAAATAGAATTCCGGATATGCAATATATCAAGACTGCAGTTGAAAAAGTTGCTCAGAATTTGCATTCCGAACAACTCATTATCTTGGAAAGTACTACCTATCCTGGCACTACAGAAGAAATCGTGCTACCAATGCTTCTATCAAATTCCAACAGTCAACAAAGTAATTCGTTAAAAGTAGGTCATGATTTTTATCTAGCTTATTCACCTGAGCGAATAGAACCCGGCAATAGCACTTATTTTATGACGAATACACCTAAAATTGTTGGAGGCATTACAGAAAAATGTACTCAGATCGCAAAGACATTTTATGAACAATTTATCAATAAAACCCACACTGTGTCTTCACCAAGCATTGCTGAAATGGCAAAATTATTAGAAAACACTTTTCGTAGCGTCAATATAGGATTGATCAATGAAGTTGCATTGATTTGTGATAAGATGGAATTGGATGTTTGGGAAATAATAGACGCTGCTGCAACAAAACCATTCGGATTCATGCCATTTTACCCAGGTCCCGGTCCAGGTGGACATTGTATACCGATCGATCCGCATTATCTCTCTTGGAAGGCTCGAACTTACCAACATAATGCAAAGTTCATTGAACTCGCAAGTGAGATCAATAACAGTATGCCAAAATATGTCGTTGACAAAGTCATCAACGCACTAAATCAAAATAAGAAACCTATCAACGGTTCAAAAATATTAATTATTGGCGTGGCATACAAAAAGGACATCGGTGACACGCGAGAATCACCAGCTTTTGAAGTTATAAGATTAATGCTTGACAAAGGTGCGCAAATTTTATATCATGACCCACACGTTTCAAAAATTATCCCTAGGGGAGTGGATACCTATCATTCCGAAACGTTGACATCATCAATAATTGAAAATGTTGATTGTGTTGTAATCCTTACAGATCACAGTGGTATAGACTATAACATGATTGTACAATATGCTGATGTTGTCATTGATACTCGCAATGCTACTCGCTCCATCCCCATTGGATCCAATAATATAATCAAATTGTAATGATCAAGGTACCGTAATTTACGGTATAAGCAATCTATAGAATTACCCACATTAGGAGGCATTGCACAATAATATTTCATCTTTATTAAATATAGACTATCTAGTTGATGTTTTCACATCAACACGAAGGATAAATAAAAAATATGGAGGACACTCATGACTAAACACGATATAAAATCTTTTATATCCAGCGAACAACTCAAGTGGTTATTTAATATCCTCTTTACTGAGAAAGAGGCATTACAACTACTTATGGACGCTCGTATTATTGAACCAGATAAAATACGGTCATCTTCAAAAGATGAACTAAGAAACAGGTTGACTGAAGCTTTTTTCAATCAATCTAAAATTTACGAAATGATTGTTGAAAATCTATCACAAAAAGCAGAAGCCGCAATTTCACGAGTAGGATATATGTTAGTTGATGAAATAAAGACATTCTTCAAAGTACCGGCAACCCTAATTGAAACAGGGGAATTTGGAAATGTCGTGTGGGCTCTCATAATTGACTCACGTGAGGATGTACATGCTCACGGGTTCCACTTGATGTCAACTGCCTATGAGGCATATAAAAACCCAGAGGATTCAACAAATACTCTGACGGAAATTACAGAATATCCTGCTAAGAAACAAACGCCTTCCTCAGATGTTCAAGAAGTCCAACAATTGTATATGAACCAATTGGATGAAAACTTTTCTGAAATCCATGAAAAACATATTGAAATCAAAAGGCTTGAGAACACAATAGATGAAATAAAGGCACGACAAGGAGCAATTCAAAAAAAGAATAAACGGTTGGAACAACATTGCAAATTCCTCGTTGAAGAGAACGATAGATTGAGAAATAGAATTTCTACATTTCAAGAAAAAGAAGAAAGACTTGTTATAATGCAAAAGGAAAATGAAAGCCTAAAGGAAATTGCTGATCGATATGCACAGACATCTACCAATCTTGAGAAATTAGATGCTGAACATCAAAATCTATTAACAAAACACGAAGAAATTACTGCGCAACTCCACGAACTTGGTCAATTCAAAGCATCTACAGAATCATTTATGATTGAGTTGAAGTTAGTTGAAGAAGCCATGTTCAAGGAAAACAAAGTGCTAACACAATTAAAGTCCGATATACATAACCATTTTGAGTTGTTAGACAAATCGCAGAAGGAATCAAGAGTTGCACTGAACAAAATTCGGATGACAGTTAAACATATTGAAATTCCTGAAACCGACTCAGATTATGAAACTGATAGGAAGACAACTCCTGAACGGGTTGGGGTTTTTGTGGATGTACAAAATATGTTCTACGCTGCAAAAGACCGTTTTGAACGAAGGGTTGATTACATCAAACTTCTTGACCTGATCGTCGGTCCACGCCAACTCCTCTGTGCCTATGCATACATCGTGCAAATTCCAGAAATAAAACAAGGCAATTTCATTTCTCTGTTAGAACACAATGGATACACAATACGCAGTAAAGACTTGCGATTACGAGGAGACGGTTCCGCAAAAGGTGATTGGGATGTCGGAATTGCTGTTGATGTAGTTTCAATGCTCAGATCATTGGATGTTGTTATTTTGGCAAGTGGAGACGGGGATTTCTGTCCACTCGCTGAACTCATTAAACAACAACAGAAAAGAATTGAGGTCGTCGCATTTGAGCATAACACATCAATGGACTTGCAAGCAATGGCTGACCAGTTCTTCCCAATAGGTGAAGAATTGTTGATGTAGTGCCATATCTGAAATAAAACATCTTATTAAGATATTAAACCGTTTGTAGTCGCGCCATTTATTCCGCATCTTACATTTTTCACCTTATTGTTAACCTAAAATCTTACAAGAAGTCACATTTTTCAGGACTGTTATTGTTATGTGTCTCAGAATCAATATTAATAAAGATATTTCATCGCGAGTGATATATCACAGTATCATTCCTTTATTCTCCTTGTTTCTATCTATAGTACCCTATATTGGTTACACAGAATGGAAACACACGGGAAACCTACCGATTTGCACTGCAGAAAACGAACAATATTTCCCTACAATTACAACAGATGGAACTGATGGTGTAATTGTCACTTGGCAGGATGGACGAAATGGAAATTATGATATATATGCACAACGAGTTGACAGCAATGGTAACCCTGTTTGGAAAGAGAACGGTATCCCAATATGTATGCATGATGCATCTCAGAGTACCCCAGCAATTGTCTCTGACCTAAACGGTGGCGCAATCATTGTTTGGGGAGATACAAGAAACGGATCCCAAGACAGTTATGCACAACATATCAATGCAGAAGGAGATAAATTGTGGGAACAAGATGGTGTCTCAATCTGCGTAGAACCTAACTTACAAGACGATTTTACTGCTATATCCGATGGAAAAGGAGGAGTTATTATTGTCTGGGAAGATTGGCGTTCTGGTAATCAAGACATCTACGCACAGAAATTGTCAGCGGATGGCACTGTTGCTTGGGAACAGAACGGAATTGCCGTGTTTAAAGGTGATGGTGACCAATACGATCCTGCTATAATCAGGGATGGTGATGGCGGAGCATTCATTGTATGGTGGGACATCAGCACACCTGATTGGAATATCTTTGCACAACGCATTGATTCCAAAGGAGATATTGCATGGGATTCTCCTGTTCCTGTATGCTCAGCACAAGGCAACCAAGGTGCTCCTGCGCTTGTAACGGATGGCAATGGCGGTGTTTTCTGTGTCTGGGCAGACTATCGAAATGATCCGAATTTCTTATCCTCTGCACAACTTTATGCACAACACCTAACTGCTGATGGAAAAATCCTTTGGATGAAAGACGGAATACCTATCGGTAAAGTTAATGCCAATCAACAACAACACAATTGCATCAGTGATGGAGTTGGTGGATTCATCGTCGCGTGGTGGGATGACAGGGATATTTTTCCAGACATCTACGCACAACGCATCAATGTTGATGGAAAGATACTTTGGGATAAAGAAGGTATCCCAATTTGCACTGAAGGAGGAGTCCAGCAGAATCCTATGCTTGTTACTGACGGTGTCGGTGGTGCAATCGTCTATTGGGTTGACTTTAGAGAAGATATCGGCAATACAACTGAGGATGCAATATATGCCCAACGTATTGATTCTGATGGAAATGTACTTTGGCAAGAAAACGGTGTTCCAGTAAGTGCGGCTGAAAAAGAGCAGATCACACCTCGGGCAATTTCTGTAGGCACTGGCAGTGCAATTGTCGCGTGGAGTGATGCACGCGGAAAAGATCATGACATCTATATCCATCGTGTCCAATAATCAGTGACAAAAACACACTATTCATACAAGGACATTATTCATTCTAATTCTGCCAATCTTGATAGATGCCAATTTGGATCTTCTAATGCTTCATAGACCACACCACCCTCTACATTTGCAGGCATCGGAAGTCCTAACAGATAACATAGGGTCGGCGCAACATCTACCACACGCACTTGGTGTTCTAACGCAATCCCCTGTTGAACGCCAGCACCAGAAAGGATAAACGTTGAGTGTTGTCCACCGATCCCAAAACTTACCGATGGGAGCTGCTTTCCGTGTGCTCCATCAAACTCAGGACGAAGTGCATAGACAACATCCCCAACAAGATCACCATGTAGATTCAACATCTCAGCATCCTCCCGAGTTACTGCCAATGAAAAAGGATGTCTACTTGTTTCTGGATCACGGTATGCATGGAGAGCTGCGATTATCTCACGTTGTGTCGCTTCATAATCTTCCGAAGCAACAATACCATTCGGTTCACGTCCCTTAAGGTTGATGAAGATATGTACCAAACCGACATTAAGTGCACGGGTTCTCGTCCAGTCTATCTGACCGTTTTCCAGTCTGACAATAAAACCTGTTTCCTCCAATACTTTTTCAATATCAACTGCACGGAATTGATTCGGTGTGCCACCATGATCTGCACAAATTAGTATAACCGTTTCGTTATCAGCAAGCTCTGCAATCTGTCCAATCATTCGGTCCACAGATTCATAAGTACGACGCAAACCTTCTCTACACCGATGCACTGTCTCTTCTGATGCACCGCTGATTTCATCTGCTTGACTTAAGAAAAAGTGACTTGCGTAGTCTGGTGCATGCGTCTCAACCATGAGTACATCCCAATCATTTTCGGATGCAAGATAAGTTGCTACATCAGCCAAACGTTGGTGGTGATAGTCTAACAATTCAAAATACGTGTCATCATCCACCTGACCAAGAGCATCGCGAGCAGGATTCTGAAGAAATGATCCAACATCCTTGTCAATTGATGCAGCAACATCAGATGGAACTGTATAATCAGAACGGGGCCATATCTGTGGCACAAAGAGTTCAAAAGCATCCGCAGTTGATGTCAATGTGACGAGTTTCATGCGGACGTATCCTTCAACATCTCCTCCATCAATTTCAAAGGAATCAAGCCACCAATCACTCCAATCTCCGACACCAAGCTCAGCGACAGCATCATCACATGAACGACTGCTATATACTATTATCCTATCATACCCATTATCACTAGACGCGATAATAAGTCCATAGAAAGGTTTAGGGACACCGGTTTTGCCCCGGTTCATATCCTCTCTTCCGCGAGCTAAAGGCTGTATAATAAGTTCTACTTCAAGCACAGGTTTGTTAGACTTTGGTAATGTCCCTTGCCATTTTTTCTCATCTACAGGGTTGATTGTTACTGAATCGATGTGTTTAATCTTCTGTAATGCACTTGGATCAAGCGATTCAGGGTCACGCTGCCCTCCTATCGGACGTGGTGCCCATTTCCCCGCAACAAATAGATGATAACCTGCAACTTGATGGTGATTAGATACACCCGGACCTGTCCCCTCAACTTGTATACCTGTTTTCACAGTCGGCGGCCAAGACATCTCCCATTTCACTAAAATCGGTTTGCCACCTACACGTTCAACAAGGTTCCAGATATATTCCGATTTGCACAATCCTGTATTGATTCCCCACACGGTTTCATTAAGTTCTTTTCCAACTGCGCGTATGTTGAAATCCATCACGCTATGTGTTCCAGGCCATGAACCTGTCGAGAGTGCTGTCCAACCCGGTGGAGTCAAAGTTGGAAAAACTCCGATCATCGGACGATACACACCTTTCTCGCGTAACTCCCGCATATTAGGCGTATGTCCCCAATCAATCATATTGTTAACAAGTTCCATGCTTGCACCATCCATACCAATAATGATGGCACGTTTCGCTGGTGAAAGAAGACTTCGTTTCACAGTCACTCCTTTTAGTCAATATTACAGTGTAAAATCTGAAGTAGTTTGTCTAACGGATATGTATTGACAACATCATCTTTTGACAGTCCACTACGGCGTGCAACATTCACACCATACCGATACCGTTCAGATTCAGGAATTGAATGCGCGTCAGTATTTACTGCAATCAACACGCCTGTATCTTTCGCTTTTCGCACATATTCAGGATCTAAATCTAAGCGACTCGGTGAACCATTTATCTCCAAAACTTTTTTGTTCTCTGATGCCGCAGCGATTACTTCGTCAAGATTAATTGGATAGCCTTTTCTTCTTCCAAGCAATCGACCAGTTGGATGACCTAATATCATGACATACGGATTTTCAATTGCACGAATCACACGTTTCGTCATTTCTGTTTCCGATAGTGTAAAAAGACTATGCACACTTGCAACGACGATATCAAGTTGGACAAGAATGTCATCAGGAAAATCAAGCGACCCATCTCTAAGGATATCCACTTCTGAACCAGCTAACAGTTTTATTCCTTCTGTTTCCTCATCTAATCTATGCACATATTCTATCTGTTTTAATAACCGTTCTTGATCCAATCCATTCGCAACAGATGATGAAACAGAATGATCAGTAATCGCATAGTATTCTAATTGCCGCTTGATGGCTGCTGCAACCATGTCTTCCATGATATGTGCACCATCACTCCAGTCAGTATGCGTATGTAAATCCCCTCGTAGATCATTATAGTCTATCAATACAGGTAATTCGTTATCACATGCTAAAGCAACCGAGTCAGAATATTTCCGCAGCTCCGGCGGTATAAATGACATCCCTAAATCATCAAATATTTCAACTTCTGTTTTATTCTGTGAAGCAATTAAGAAATCTGAACTTTCGCTTTGTCCATTTACATTTGGGTATTCAGCAATATGTTCATTCGTTGGCGTTGTCAGGAATAGAATTGACTCAAAATTTTCTGCCGTACACAAATAGACGGTAACGGGAAAACCGTTGTCAACGAGGAGATGTATTTTCTCTATTGATTCTAATGAGGGTATTTTATCTGGACAATTCTCGTCGTTGCTAATTTCGGTATGAAGTGGTTGCTTATGTGTGGAAAATGTATCAATCAGCGCGCTCTGGGATTCAACAATGTTATCCTGACATTCTACTACAATTTCAATACTTTGACAGATTTCTTCAAGTCTACGCACATCACCCGTGAATTGAAATCGTTTGACTGAATCACAGGAATTAATAATCTCAGATAAATGTTCTGACAGATCTAAGCATCTTGCAAGAATGCGTGTCCCTTTATGGGTGTTGAGAAACTCAAGACTAACTGAAATAGTTTCCATAGTCTTTTTCCCAATACCTTTTATCTCCTGAAGCTTTCCAGATTCAAGCATATCAGAGAGTTGATTTAGGTTCTTGATACCAAAGTCATTATAGAGTAAGCTTGCTGTCTTGCCGCCGATCCCCTTCAAGTTCAACAGATCCAGCACTTCAACTCCCATTTCTGCTATAAGTTTTTCATAGGCTTGACATGTCCCCGTTTCCAAAATTTCTTTAGACTTTTCCTCAATAGTCTTGCCAATACCTGATATGCTTTGGAATTTACCTTCTTCAATCAAAATACTAACATCTTCTGCCAAATCACTAATAATATCAGCTGCCTTTTCATAGGACCTAATACGAAATCCTGGTTCACCTTTAATTGTTAGAAGTTTAGCTATATTCTTAAAGATTATACTTATTTCTATGTTTTTCATTGTCTGGTTATGTCCTAAAGTAAATATTGATCATGTCGACCTCATTTTTCAACCCAACTTACAATCAACTATATTTTCTCATTCTTATCTCACATTAATAATTCGTTCCTATGTAACTGACCTGTTCTTATAGGTCTTTGCATACTTCCGAAAGGCGGAAAAACCAGAAAAAACACCAATAATCACACCTGTAATCACAATCGACATTAGTTGATAATAGGGAAGGAATTCAAGAACACCGATTTGGAAAGTGAAAATACAGTAAAGCAAGTAGAAACAGCCTATACCTAAAAGAGAGCCAAGAAATCCTAGTGCGATTCCTTGAATGAGGAAAGGAAACCTTATATAGCCACGAGTTCCACCGATTATGTTAATTAGATGTATCTCATCATTGCGTGTTTGACCAGTTTTAAATACAGAAGCGCGTATTAATAGAAATGAGATTAACACTGTGATTGCAATACTTGCAATTGTCATACGGTTCGTTCGACGGAAAACATCTGTCAGAATACCGTGTCCTGTAAAAACTACATCATCAATTGTGTCATAAGCTTCTATGTCAAAAGCAATTTCCTCCAGTGTTTTCCGTGATATATTATCAGAGCTAACATATATCTCTAATGATGCCGGGAATGGATTGCTGCCAGAGAAACCATTCTTTATCAATTTGCCGAGAGGTCCAAACTGCTTCTCTGCACGGTTCAAGTTTTCTTCTTTTGAAATATAATCGATATAAAGAATCTGCTCATTTTTCTGAATTTGATTGGCAAATACTCTCGCTTCATCTTCTACGACTGTGTCATTGGCAAATGCCACAAGTGGTGCTTCAGTTTCTTTTAATGATAACTCCTTATATATGGAACTGTAATTGAATAGAAAAGTGTTCAATATTAAGATGAAAAAAGCGAGCGCAATAAGACATAGGATGTTATATGATTTTGTTAGACCTAAATGCATCAGTGCGTTTTGAATCAGGTATCGCATTATATATTTGAGATTTTATTTTAGGTTATGAGTTATAATTCAAATGTATTGGCTTTATATGCGTGTGTGTAGGTTAGTGTAATAATTGTGTAGGTTTGGTAAGTTATGTTGATATATGTCCATCTTTCAGTGTAAATACCCGTTTTGGTGCAGCACTTTGTGCACGCATATATCTTTCTGGGAGTTCAGGATCCGTTGTAGAAACCAATACTGTAGTGCCTTGAAAATTAAGTGCATCAAAAAGCGCGAGCATTTCATGCGTAAGTGATGGATCAAGTGTATCCGTTGGTTGGTCAGCAATAAGTAATAATGGACTATTGATTATTGCTCTTGCAATTGCAAGCCGTTGACGTTCATTACTGGAAATTTGTCTTGGATATGCTTTTTTATGGTGAACCAATCCCATTTGGTGTAATAGATTGTTAACGTTTTCACGCAAAATCTGTATTTTGGTTTTAACTAATTTCTGAGGAATAGCAAGATTCTGTTCTACAGTTTTGTACTCAATAAGATTGCGATCTTGAAAGACCACACCGATTTTGCGTCTGAAGTAGGGTAGTGTAGATGACGTAAGATCCGCAAGGGATTGACCAAGAACATTTACAGAACCAGATGTTGGTGTTAAGGCTCCATATAAGAGTTTAAGAAGCGTCGTTTTCCCAGATCCACTTCCACCTACGAGAAACCCGAACTCACCAGGTTCAAGCCGAAAACTGGCTCTTTCCAACACACTGAGGTCACGATAACTAAAATTAACTTGATGTAGTTGAATCATATTACATCTCAAGTGAAAAAATCAAACTGGTGAATGTCCGACTATTCTGCTATTGCTTTTGTAAAATTACATTCTTTTGAAGCACAGGTGTAAATCGGATCACTATCTTTTGGTGTTTTCTCTACAATATAGGGAGCATCACATTCTGGACAAGGTTCTGGAATCGGTTTATCCCAACTGGCAAAACCACAAGTTGGGTAGTTACTACAACCATAGAAGATTCTGCCGCGTTTACTGCGACGTTCTCCTAAATAACCATCACAATCGGATTCTGGACAATCAACACCCATTGGTATCGGCTTTGCATTCTTACACTTTGGATAGCCACTACATGCCAAGAATTTTGCCCCAGCACGACTCTGTTTGATCACCATCAGCTCACCGCACTTATCACAAGGTGTATCTGTCTCTTCAGGTTCTTCGACTGCAGTATCATCACCATTGAGTCGTTTTATGTTTTGACATTCAGGATAATTGGAACATCCGAGGAAACGTCCATATCTCCCCCATTTTATAATCATGTTTCCACCGCACTTTTCACACTCCTCGTCCGATTCGGTCTCCATGGCTTTTCGTGCTTCGTACATCTTATCGGGGGCGTCCTTCAAAGCTTCTTCAAATGATGGATAAAATTCTCCAAGTGTCTCCACCCATGCAGTCTTCCCTTCTGCAATAGTATCAAGTTTCTGCTCCATCTCCTTAGTGAATTCAACATCAACAATATCAGGAAAACCGTGAATCAGAAGTTCATTCACAAGTCTACCAACATCTGTTGGTAAGAGGCGACGTTGCTCTTTCTCAATGTAGCCGCGATCCTGTATCGTAGAAAGAATTGTTGCATAAGTGCTTGGCCTACCTATACCTTTGGCTTCCAATGCTTTAACAAGTGTTGCTTCGTTATATCTCGGAGGTGGTTGCGTATAGTGTTGTTTTTGATCCAACTTACGTAAATCAAGTGTCTCACCTTCCTTAACATCAGGCAGATTTACGTTCTCATCACTATCTCCATTCCCCTCACTCGTAACATCGTCTTGTCCTTCCATATATATACGTCTGAACCCATCAAACTTGATAACAGAACCAGTAGCGCGAAATGTGTATTTCCCAGCCTTGATATCAATTGTTGTCGCATCAAGAATGGCGGGATTCATCTGACATGCAATAAATCGCTTCCATATCAGATCATAAAGACGGAACTGATCTTTGTTTAAAAATTGTTTTATGGATTCAGGTGTACGCAATTGTAATGTTGGACGAATCGCCTCATGAGCATCTTGCGCATCTTTCTTGCTCTTATAATGAATAGCACGACCAGGTAAGTAATCAGAACCGTATTTAGTTTTGATGTATTTTCGGACTGCAGTTAAGGCATCTTGTGCAATACGGGTTGAATCAGTACGCATATAAGTGATTAGACCAACACTACCTTCATCTCCGATTGTCAAACCTTCATATAGCTGCTGTGCGATCATCATAGTTCTTTTTGCTGTAAAACGGAGTTTTCGGGACGCTTCTTGCTGGAGAGTACTCGTAATAAATGGAGGAACAGGTTTCTGTTTGCGTTCACGCTTTTGAACTTTCTCAACGACAAAGGTTTGTTCTTTTGCATCAGCAGATAATTCCTTTGCCCGTTCTTCACCTATACGAAATCCGTAATTATTTATTTCACCTTTCTTCGTACCAATCTTATGTAGTTTTGCTGGAAAGAGATGTTCCTTTGGAGTAGGTGTAAGTGTTGCTGTTAATGTCCAATATTCTACTGGTTTGAAGGCTTCTATTTCCGCTTCACGTTCACAGATAAGTCGCACAGCAACAGATTGCACACGACCTGCACTCAACCCAGGTTTAATACTTCTCCATAAAATTGGACTGATCTTCCATCCAATAAGTCTATCTAAAACACGTCGTGCTTGCTGCGCATCCACAAGTGCTTGATCTATTTTTCCAGGATTTTCAATCGCTTCTAAAATTGCACTCTGCGTCACCTCATTATATATAATGCGGTAGATGGGTTTTTTCGACTTTTTCAACTCTGTCGCGAGATGCCAACAAATCGCTTCACCTTCTCTATCTGGGTCTGCTGCGAGATAGATACAATCCACCTTTTTTGCTTTTTCCTGGATTGCCTTAACGACGGGTCCTTTTCCACGAATAAGTACGTATTTTGGTAAGAAGTTATTATCAACATCAACCCCAAGTTCTTTCTTAGGCAGATCTCGAATATGTCCAACTGAGGAATCAACTATATAGTCTTTTCCTAAAATCTTCTCAATTGTTCTCGCTTTTGCTGGAGATTCTACAACTACTAATGATTTCGGCATTTTTTACTTCAATTGTCCTTATATGATAGATATTATTTTAAAAGTGGAATATAATCACTCGTCTACATATTGTACTGCTTTTTCATATATCATAAATTCTTCAGCTGCTTTTATTTAAAACGTCAGAATTCTAATATAGTGACAGAAAAAGGCGTGATTTCACAATTCATCCACTATTGTATTCATTTAAGAAGTAGCAAAACGCTATTCTACTATTTAACGATGAATCTACACAATAGTTGGATTCTGCGATAATATATCTCAAGATTCATATCACAGAAGGTGGAAACGACGAGCTATTTAAACAGATATTTCTATAGATAGAGGCGCATTCAATGAATGTAAATGAAAAGGGGTTGGTGAACCACATTTCAATCTGGTTCACTCAACGAATGAGAGCAGATCAATGAGTAACTTTCTCATTCCTGTGCGGTGAACTATATGGTCAATAAATCCATGCGCGACCAATGACTCAGCTTTTTGGAAGTTTTCTGGTAGTTCTTCTTGTAAACTCGCAACAGCCAAGGGACCTGCAAACCCGATACGAGCACCAGGTTCAGCAACTATAATGTCACCAAGTGATGTATAGCTTGCAGTTGCCCCTCCAAACGTAGGGTCTGTGACGATGGAGATATAGAAACCACCGTTTTTAGCGTATTCAGCACATGCAGCCGCTGTCTTTGCCATCTGCATTAACGCTAATGTGCCTTCTTGCATCCGCATCCCGCCACTCACAGAGACAATAACGAGAGGTAAATTATTTTTACCGGCATACTCAATACAACGGGTAACCTTCTCACCAATGACAGCACCGCATGTCCCCCCGATAAAACCAACATCACCTATTGCGATTGCAGTCGAATACCCACCGACTTCTGCTATTCCTGAAAGCATTTCGGATCTAAGACCAGTCTTAGCAATATCCCGTTCAAGTTTCTCAGGGTATTCAGGGAATTCTAACGCATCTATAGAATATAAGTTTACATCAGTTTCTTGGAAACTGTCTTTATCAACAAGTAGGTCCAACCGTTCATGTGCACTCATAGGATAATGTGCATCACATTCAGGGCAAACCTTTAGGTTCTTGGTAAATGCCTTTACTTTGATGTCTGCATCGCAATGTCTGCATGTGAAGGATTCGGGAGTCTTGTCCATGTTATACGCCTAATGATAGTATACAATTCATTCCTTTTAATGATACTCTCAACAGTCGGGTTTGTCAACCAAAATATCCCTTGTCCACCTACATAAGTCAGGACAAGAGGATATATGGTGAAGTATAAAATTATATTTACACTTTCATCCCACGGTAGGCGAGGTTTCCTAACCTCGCCGATGTAGAGTGTTCAAGTAATTTCAAAATCTACTATAATATAGGAAGAATATCGTCCTTCATTCACATTTTAAAACTATTGGGCAGAAATAGAACCTTTAATTTGTCCCCACCTTGTAGCAAGTTTCCCTTTAGCTTCTACTGACAGATACTCATCAAAACCATCACCTAATGCGTTGATCTCATCCTCATTGAGTGCTCGTGAAAGAATTACAGCATCATCTATTGCCCCACCATATCCTTCACCATCTGTACCACCGAGACGGTAGGTTGTATTAGCACCGCGGGTTTCTTGAAAGTCTGTTTCTTTCGCCAACTTGCCATTAACATATATCCTGTATTTCTTACCATCACTTTGAACGACAGCATGACTCCACTCACCTTGTTTGATGGCACCACCATCGGTTTCGCATAGGATAGTCCATCCACCTACTTGTCCTCGCCAAGACAATAGACCTTGTACGGAGTTAACAAAGAGGGTATTATGACCTGCGTCACCCGGTAGACTTCGCCAGATATGTTGCCATTCTCCACCTTCAAATGTTGGATTGATCCATACAGAAATAGTAAAAGGGTCAGTTTTGAAAAGATCCCCATGTAATGTATCGGATACCGTCATCTCAACGTGTGTACCGACATCCAAATGAATCGCTTCTTTAAATTCTCCATTATCCCAATTTGAACCGCCTTTAATCACGCCATGGTTTTCGTTTCCAGATGAATCTTCTGCATCACCATCAAATGAATAGTATGCGACTAAAGCATCTTCTGCTGAAACGCCAATAATCAAGCACATAAGAAAAGCAGAACATGCCAATACAAATAACATTCTTTTCATCGTATACACTCCTTTTTAAATTCATTTTTAATACCCTGTGAATTTTCGACCCTTTAGAAAGAATTAGACACTTTGTTCAAGTTTTTTTCTATTAGCAATACTATCATACATAAGAAATCATGTCAATTTTGGGAAAGTATTGAATGTCAAAAAATCGTCTCGTTTTTTATGTTCTACTATGCTAACTTTCAATAGACAATCTACAATCATTAAACCTTGTGGTAATTTCCAAATCGCACTAGTCGTATTAGACTTGAGCACACATTGTCTTGCAAGCCACTTATCGTTCCGTTCAAGGTCTTCACCGTCAGCTGGACTATTTTGAGCAAATTATGCTTGTATAAGCGGTTTGTTCACTCGGTAATTGTAAACGAATGTCTGACTAACAGTGTTGTAGGGTGGGTCTATGTAGATACACTTGATTCGGTTTGCGTGGTGGGGAGTAGTACTCTGAGAACATGCAGGTGGTCACCATGAATGAAAAGGTTGTTGTCTTCTCTAGTTGGATTGCAGGAGCGAGTTTCGTCTGGTTTTAAGGGTGGTAAAGGACGGTAAGGTGGTGAGCGTAGATGTGTTGTTTTCCTTTGAATTCAAGCGTGGGCATGAGAGACCTCTTGGATTAAAGTGAAAAATATCGCGTTCGTAACAAAACATTGACCTCACTGTTTTACAACCAATGAGGTCAATCCGATTATAGAATGGGGATTTCTAACTGTTTACAGATTTCCTTTGCAAGTACATTGTCAATCTCGGTATGCCTTGGAATGGCGGTTCGAGTACCCCGTTCCGAATCACCCCACAATGCATGTTTCTTGCCTTCTCGAATCAAACTACATCCATGCTTTTTGAGATGCCGAATTAACTTTACACGTTTCATACAGCAATTCTTACTTCCTCATACTCGCTTTCAGCACGGCAAACTGCTTCCTGCGAGTCATATTCTAAGACTTCAAGAAGTGTGATTTTTAATGTTTCCAATAATTCTTCTCGTGTCCTTTCTTGACAAGTGACTCCGGATACTTCTTGTATCCAACCGATCCACCACTCACCGCGGTGTTGAATTTGTGCAGTATAGTACGTTTGCATAACAATCTCCTATTGTTAAATCGGCTTAGGGTATTTTATGGTGAATTATAACAAATTATACACTTTCATCCCTTGGTATGTGAAATTTCCTAACCTAGCCAGTGTAAAGTGTGTAAAAGATTCCAAAATCTACCATAATATCCTAACAGGGAATAAGCGATATAGTCTAAATAGGGTCCCTGACTATATTTTAATTATACACACTAATAACCAAATCGTCAACCCCAAAAAATAAAACTACCTCTGCTGTAATATCAAATTCCCATACGCATCAACATAAGCTGAAAATTTGGGAGGGACGACCGAAGTAGCACTAAATTCTACAATGACAGCAGGTCCTGCAATCCGATTGCCGGGTCGTAGAAACTCGCGTTGATAAAAATTGGTGGAATAAGTTTCACCTTCAAAATCCATGGAATGTGTAGCAATTGGTGCATCAGAAAGTTCAACATCTGTCAGTGTATTCGACTTGATTTCTGGTTTATCCGTTTCACCGATTGCTGATAGACGGAGATTCACCACTTCCACCGATGCTTCAGGACGCGCATAACTAAATCGCTGTTCGTGTATGGAATGAAATTGGTTTATAAAATCGGAGTCTTCATTTTCATAACTAACATTTAACTCATAAGATTGACCTTCATAACGTATATCAAGGGAACGTTTGATGATGAGTTGAGAGAATTCAATATCCTCCATATCCATATCAACTTCGGCAAGTGCAACTAATGTTTCAAAACCTTTCTCCAATTGTGTATGTATATCTATGTTGTCAACAGCAATTTTCAATAACACAGTCTGTGAATAATCTTTGACAACATCAGCATATAACATGCCGTAAGCAGAAAGCAAACCACCATTCGATGGTATCAGCACATTTTGCATACCAAGGTTTTCCGCAAGAAACGCTGCATGCAAACCACCTGCCCCACCAAACGAAATGAGTGTAAAATCGCGAGTATCATACCCTCGTTCAACAGAAATCACTTTGATGGCACGTTCCATTGTTGCATTGGCGATTTTCAATATGCCATCAGCAGTATCATGTGGAGATAATCCCAGGTTTTCAGAAAACTCATGTATATACTGACGCGTCATATTAGATTCAAGCGTCATCCTTCCACCTAAAAATTGTGTAGATAAAATACGACCTAAGAATAGATTCGCATCCGTAACAGTTATATCCTTTCCGTTGTTTCCATAACATATCGGTCCAGGGTCAGCACCCGCACTTTCAGGACCAACACGCAACGCACCACCAGAATCTACATAAGCAATTGAACCACCACCAGCACCAACCGTATGAATATCAATCAGAGGGACTTTGATAGGCAACCCACTGATATTACTTTCGGTAGTCATTGAGATAGCACCATCACATAAGCTCACATCAGTTGATGTTCCACCCATATCAAAAGTGATAATCTTTTCAAAACCTGCAGTTTTTGCAACATGGTAAGCACCGATCACGCCTCCTGCAGGGCCTGAAAGTACAGTTTGGATTCCAGCAGATTCAAAATTATTCGTTGAAATACATCCCCCATTGGATAGCATCAATTGGAAAAATTGGGGAAAATCATCGGAATTCCTCAGTGTGGAGAGATGTTTTTCTAATGTAGGACGAATATACGCGTTAGCAACAGTGGTACTAAATCGCGCATACTCGCGATATTCGGGTAAAATTTGGTGAGAACATGAAATCGGAATATTCAAACGATCTGTTAGATATTCCGTGACAATCAACTCATTCGTAGGATTGATATAGGAAAATAGAAAACAGATCGCAATTGCATCTAACTCTAAAGATGAAAGCAGTTTTACCAGTTCTTCAAGATCGGATTGTTTAATTTCGGTCTGAATTTCACCTGTATGCAATGTACGTTCATTTATTCCGAATCTAAGATCGGCAGGCACGAGCGGAGGTGGACGTTGAACATTTAAATCATATAAATGAGGACGCGACTGGCGACCTATCTCTAAAATATCTTCAAAACCTTTTGTCGTAACAACTGCGATCTGTGCGCCTCTACGTTCCAACAATGCATTTGTAGCAACGGTAGAACCGTGAACGATATCCACATCTTGATATGAATGGATATTATGCTGACTTAGGATTTCGCTAACACCCTTAATAACAGCAAGTGCAGGATTTTGAGGCGTAGACAAAACCTTATGTGTGAAGAGATTCCGATTCACAGACATCACAATATCTGTGAAAGTGCCACCAGTGTCAACTCCTATTTTTCTAATTCCGTTCTTTTCAAGCATGTGTTGGCTTTTCATTTGGAAGGGGTTGCATTTAATCATACAACCACATTTTGTGGATTACCGTTTAAGAATGCGATGATATTGTCAACTGCACCTTCATTAAGCAAATCTACTCCTTCGGGAGTCATATCTGCACAATGCGGTGTCAAAATCACCTGTTCACAGGTTAGCAGTGGATGGTCCTTTGGAATCGGTTCTTGATCATAGACATCAATTGCTGCCCCACCAAGATGTCCATTATTCAATGACTGGATTAATGCGTCTGTATCTAAAACTTGTCCGCGTGCTACATTAATTAAGAGGGCGTTTGGTTTCATCGATGCAAGTTCACGTTCACTAATGAGATGATAACTTTCTTCTGTCAATTTAACATGGAGACTTACAACATCAGATAAACGTAGCAGATCATCAAGGGATACATATTTTACACTGAGTTGATTTGCACGTTCTGAGGAAGGATTGTATGTCCACGCAATGACGTTCATTCCAATTGCATTCGCAAGCCGAGCCATTTCAGATCCGATGCTACCTGTCCCCACTATCCCCAAAGTTTTACCTTGCAGATAAACATTATCCATTCTTGGCCAGTCACCTGCTTTCAACGCAGATGTCATGAACGCAGCACGTTTCGCAAGTGCGAACATTAAACCGAAACTATGTTCTGCAACGACAGGCGCAGTTCGACCCGGTTGATTGCAAACGACAATCTCTCGCTCTTTTGCTACTTCAAGATCAATCATATCTGTTCCGATTGAACAGAGTGAAATCATCTTGAGTTTTGGCAAATGAGGTAGGACATCTGCATGCCATTTAACCATCCCTCGTGAGTTGATAAGAATATCTGCTTCAGATGCACGACTAATCTTTTCTTCAACAGTTTCTGGACGATCCGGATACAGTACAATATCTCCATAAGGTTTGAGACGATTCAAATGTGGAGATCCTTGAATCTGGGGAGGCGAGTCACCAGGAACTACTATCTTGAGCCTATCCAAAAATTCTATTCCTTACTTTTCGTCAGATTTCGTTTGTGATCGTAAATGTGGGACCGTAATTCCACCTTCTACGATTTTCTTCTTGAATTCCTCAACCTTATTGAGTATTTCCGCAGACAACAGTGACTTATTGTCTTTATCTACAATGAATTCTATTCCACCCTCTTTTAGACCGTAGTTTTTCACACCACCAGTAAATGTATCAGATACCACATGTTCAATCATCTGATAAACCGAAAGTTCCACACCTTTAATTATACTTGTGAGAACTTGACCGGGAAGCAAACCGTTTCCATTGGAATCTACCCATATTATATATTTTTTCGTTTCTTTCGCAGCTTCAAGTGCACCTAATCCGCTTGCACCAGCAGCAGCGATAATTATATCAGCACCTTTCTTGTATTGGGCAAGAGCCAATTCTTTTCCTTTAGCAGGATCATCAAATGCCTGCGGGGTTACCCCAACATAATTGACAAGGAGTTCAACTTCTGGATCTGTTGCTTTGATACCAGCAGCAAAACCAATTTCAAACGCTTCAACAAGAGGGATTTTCATTCCACCTACAAACCCAACTTTTTTCGTTTCTGTTTTCATCGCTGCGATAACACCTCCGAGGAATGTACCTTCATGTGCTTTATAAATCAACGAAGCAACGTTTTCAGGTTTAGCGACAGCATCAATCAATGCAAAGTTGACATCAGGGAAATCAGGCGCGACTCGTTCCATCGGTTCTCGAAAAAGAAAACCGACACCAATGATAAGATCATATTTTAATTTTGCAAGTCGGCGAACAGCCATTTCCGTATCGGTGTTCTGCACAGGATTTATTTCGGTCAGTTTGATATCCCATTTTCCTTCAGCCTTCTTCGCTCCTCCATACGCAGCGTCACAAAACGATAAGTCACCACGACCGCGCACATCATAAATAAGTCCAACTCTAATCTCTGCAAAAGATGATTGACTGATTACAAGGACACTAAGACATAAACATAAAATGAGTAAGAGATTTTTCCTCAAGACGATCCCTCCTGAAATAAAAAGAAAATGTTTCTATAATAATTAGAATACACTATTGAGAATACGAATGCAAGATATTTCCTATTTGAATACATCATGAATGAGATGTGATAAAGCTATGGTGAAGTATGAAATTATATCTACACTTTCTTTCTACGGTAGGTGAGGAGTCCTAACCTCACCATAGGCGTCAATTTAGTGATTAAAGTTTGTGCATTTTATACACCTGTCGCCCCGCTGGGGCTTTCGTCTGTATTGATATTACGTGCTATACACCTGTCGCCTCTCCGAGGCTTTCATAAATCACATATCAGCACCAGCGGTGCGAAAGGTGTATAGAAAATGTCCGCCACAAGAAACCAAGCACCAGCGGTGCGAAAGGTGTGTATGATAATAAGAGACTTCCAAAATCCTTCACAGGTAAATATATCCTTAAATTGACGCCTATGGTGAGGAGTCCTAACCTCACCTAAGCAATGTGTAGAATTAATTCAATAATTTACCACAAATGTAACTACTATAACAAATGTAATAAGTAGTTTAAATTCACTCAATTTTGACACAGAAATAATAGTGTTAGATAATTCCACTTATACAACACTATCGGAAATTAGGGTATGTTAATCTTGTTAACATTGAATAGTGCCAATTTTTCATACCATACGCACCTCAATGACAAATCTGACATAGTTCATCAAACCATTGACGATGGTAGCATTGCGTGGTAAAATAAGAGAAATTATTTTGTGCTACCCAAATCGTATACCATAGGTGCATCAACACACAATTACCATATCACCTTTATTCACACCAAATTCGGTTATTTATACAAAACCAGTTCAAAAACTGAGTAGAGACAGAATATCCACAGATAATTTTATAGACAAAATTTGAAACTTTACTTTTTTCGCATATTTCTGTGTTTTTATGTGTATTATATATGACAAGCAAGAAAAAATGCGTTGTACGCCAACGTGAGCATTAAAATTTTAAGTGATTTTCTGAGGTCTTTCTCATACATACAATTTTCCAATTCTGTGGTTTTATTTAAAATTCTTTCGCAATCAATATCATTTACTACTATGCAAAATAATCTACCTATTATTTTTCTCATTTTCTCCGTAATACTATTTTCAATCGAACCAGAAATTGGTAGAACACAAAATTCTCCTGTGATATATGAAAGTGTGAAGTTCACAGATATTACAAAAGATGTCGGCATCCAATTTCGTGACGAAAATGGTGAGAGCGGCAAAAAATATTTTATTGAAGCAATCAAGAGTTGGTTTACTTGAATGCATTGTGATAAAAGACTTAGAAAATAGAATTGAAGGTTATCGTTACTTTTTAGTTTGACTTTTTTACACATAAAGCGTAAGTTATAAGTGGTATTCCTAATATGTGTTGTGTGTATGATCCTTGAAAAGTGTCAAGAAAAGAAAATATAAAATCAAGAAATTAAGTTGCGTTTAGAATGATGACAATTAAATTACGTAGATTAATACTCATCTGTTTATGCATGCTCTTGTATTTCATTGCATATCAACTATTGTACGCTGGTTCCATATTTTGGGATTTTGATAATGTTGCTGAGGACTGGAAAATTATTAACGGGAATTGGGAAGTAAAGGATGGGTTATATCAAGTCATCAAAGATGTTGATATTGAATATTCACTCGTAGGTGATGAACATTGGGATAATTATACTATTGAAGCAAGAATTCGACTTGAAGAGCACAACTGGGCAGGAATTGTTTTTCGTGCAAGAAGTGATATGGAGTATTACGTTTATTATCTGAGTGTGCTTGATAATAGAACTGAACTTTGGAAACACACTGCAGGAGCATGGGTAAACCGTGAAAAGATAGCACAGATACCTACAGTTGATGGAGTTCAACTAAAGAATGGTGAATGGTATGAAATGAGACTGGACATCAAAGACGACATCTTTTCGTATTATATTAATGGAAAATGGCAGATGGATAATAGTGATCCAGAATATAGTAAAGGTAAAATCGGAGTTTGGGCATGGAAAACTACAGCAAGTGTAGACTATTTTTCTGTAGAGGGAGACAAGATTAAGAACACACAAGATGTTAATCCTGTGTCTAAGGTGACAACTACCTGGGGAACTCTCAAGCGCGTATTCTAATACCACAACACATACGCAATAATTTGCTTCAGAAAAGGGAATTATAAAACAGCCGAAACATCAATCCGAAAGGCTATTACACTTGACCCAACGAACCCAAATTATCAAGAAGGATTGAAACAAATCCAGAAGATAATGTCTCAACAATAACAAAAATGGATATATAGTGAATTATAAATATAAGTTGACACTTTCGTCCCATGGTAGGCGAGGTTTCCTAACCTCGCCGATGTAGAGTGTTCAAGTAATTTCAAAATCTACTATATAATTTGAGTTTAGAGGTAAACATGGCATATTCCAGTCTCAGAGAATTTGTAAAAGCACTTGAACGTGTGGATGAACTCAAACGCATAAAAACAGAGGTCTCACCAGACCTTGAAATTGCCGAGATTACTGACCGTGTTAGTAAAGCAGAAGGTCCCGCGCTGCTATTTGAAAACGTTGAAGGCAGTGATATGCCGTTGCTAATTAATGCCTTCGGTTCGTATTCTCGAATGGCGATGGCACTCGGTGTGGACGACCTTTCCAGAATCGCCTATGAAATTGAAGACATGATCAAGATCGGACCGCCTGAGTCGCTGCTGGACAAGGTCAAAATGCTACGTATCCTATCCCAACTCACGAAATTCCCACCAAAAACAGTCAAACGTGGTGCATCTCAAGAGGTAGTCTTAACAGGTGAAAATGCTTCGTTAGACAGACTACCATTGATCAAGTGTTGGCCAATGGATGCTGATAAATATATCACTTTACCACAAGTATTCACCCACAGTCTAAAAACAGGACAACGGAATGTCGGCACATATCGTCTACAGAAACTAAACCCACACGCATTAGCCATGCACTGGCAGATACATCATGACGGTGCAGCACATCATCGAGAATACAAACAGGCGGGAGAACAGATGCCAGTCGCAATCGCTATCGGGGGTGATCCGATCATGTCATATATCGGCACAGCACCGCTACCTTCAGGAATTGACGAACTACTATTCGCTGGTTTCCTAAGGAAATCAAACGTTGAGATGGTAGAAGCAAAAACGATAGATATGATGGTTCCCGCAGAGGCTGATATTGTCATTGAAGGATTTATCGAACCTGATGAAACTTGTATTGAAGGTCCTTTCGGTGACCACACAGGTTTCTATTCTATGCCAGATGAATATCCAGTTTTTCGTATCACAGCCATCACACACCGAAAAGATCCTATCTACCAAACCATCATCGTTGGCAAGCCTCCGATGGAGGATTGCTACATGGGCAAAGCAACCGAACGCATCTTTATGCCATTGATTAAAACTCAACTCCCTGAACTTGTTGATATGAACCTACCTTTGTTCGGTGTATTCCACAACTTTGCCCTGATTTCAATAGACAAACGCTATCCATACCAAGCAAAAAAGATGATGCACAGTTTCTGGGGACTTGGTCAACTCATGTTCAGTAAATTCATTATCATTGTTGATAAAGATGTAGATGTTCAAAACGTTGAGGAAGTCCTATTTTATGTCGGCAGCAATGTTGATCCGAAACGCGATGTGACAATCGTTGAAGGTCCCGTTGATGTGCTTGACCACGCCGCACCCCTTCTCGGTGCCGGTTCCAAGATGGGGATTGATGCTACAACAAAATGGCCTGAAGAAGGATACCACCGAGAGTGGCCACCAGAAATTCAGATGTCCGACGAAATCATTGAACTCGTCAATGAACGTTGGAAGAAATACGGTCTGTAAACATAATACTTGTTTCTGTAGTTATATCATCCATATATTCGTTTATATTTAATAGATGGAGTGAAAATATGGCAGAAACAATTTACGATGTCGCTGTGATTGGTGCTGGTCCAGCTGGAACGCAAGCAGCGGTATCTGCAAGTCATCAGATGCGGCATGTTTTAGTGCTACATTCCGGCAAAGTTAGTTTCAGTCGTGGCAGAGCATATTGGTCTAAGTCGGTTGAAATTGAAGATGCCCCAGTCTTTCCCGGTATAATCGGTTCACATTTCGCTAAAGAACTCATGAAGTGGATGGAAAGTAGACCGGTCATGGATTTCATGCTCGGAGAAGAACAAAGGAAAACAGGAATTGATGTCAAAGACGGCATGGTTACCAACCTGACGCGGAAAAACGATCTCTTTGAAATAGAGGCATCAACAAAAACCTTAAAGAAAGACAACCCGCTACAAATAGATCATTTCAAGTCCCGCACCGTCGTCGTCGCATCCGGTTTTGATGATAAATGGCCCGATATTGAGTTCCAAGCAGATGCTGAACGGCTGTATAAACAGTATGCTACCGTGTTCCGTTATGCTGGCAATCGAAAAGGATGGCACGTCTGTATCCGATGCGATGGACACTTGCATGTCAATGAACATTTAGCACTACTCGGAGTTGGCGACTATATCTATGAAGCAGCAATTGGTGCACAGGATTTCACAGACAAAATCACAATTCTTACCAATGGACGACCCCATGGCATGTCTCCCCCAATTCTGAAACAGATTCAAGAGAGAAACATCCAAATCATTGAAACAAAAATAAAACGTCATATCGGAGAAAAAACCGATCTACTCGGCTTTGAAATGGATGACGGAACAGAGTTATTCTTCCACGGATTTCTCGTTGATGAAGGCTTAATACCAAATACAAAGTTCTTGGATGGATGGGACTATCAAAAAGACGAGGAAGGTCTAATTATCGCAAATGAAGATATGCAGATGTTGGATTCCAATGGAGAATCTATTCATGGTCTTTTTGCTGCAGGTGATATAATCTCTGGTGAACGCAATCTGATAGCAACTGCCTTCGCACTCGGTCAAGAAGCAGGTTTATCCGCTTCCGACTCACTCCGAAAATGGCATTACCCCAAAGACTAATATTAATAAGGTAGATGGGTTATTTAACGACATCTACCGCAGCTAAGTTTAAGGAATACTATATGACACCAAACGACAGTTCAAAGACACTCTATATTATAGACACACTCGCTGAAGTATTTCGTTCATTTTACGCAATCCAAACCCGATTAGTAAGCGGCGTAACAGGTGAGCCAACCAACGCTATCTACGGGTTTATGACAAGCGTTATGAAGCTGCTGGTTGACTACAATGCAGAATACATCATCGCAGCAATTGACATGCCCGGAGACACCTTCCGTAATGAGATGTATGAAGAATACAAAGGACATCGCAGAACACCACCTGACGACCTTGTTACACAGATTCCTCGTATACAACAGGTGCTTGAAACACTGCAAATCCCAGTTATAGGAAAACCGGAACTTGAGGCAGACGATATCATCGCCTCTGTCACCCAATACATTTTGGATTCACCCGACACACAAGATGTGCATGTGAGCATTATCTCTAAGGACAAAGACCTTGAACAATTATTATGCGACCGTGTGACAATGCTAGACCTCCGTAAAGACGTAACGATTGATGTAGCAGCATTATGGGAAAATAAAGGAATAACACCTGACCAAGTTATTGACACACTTGCACTGATGGGTGATGCTTCTGACAACATCCCTGGTGTTGAAGGGATCGGATTGAAAACTGCTGCAAAGTTAATACAAGAGTTCGGTTCTATTGAGAATATTTATGCAAATATTGAAAAAATAAAGGGAAAACGAAGAGAGAATTTAGAGAAAGCACAAGAATTTATTTCTCTATCACAACAACTTGTTACACTAAAACGCGATACTGAATTAGATTTTTCCATGGAACAAGCACGATTTAAAAAACCTGACCTTAGTAAAATCAATCCATTATTGGAACAACTTGAACTGAAACGATTCTATAATCCACTCGCTGAACTTGCATCAGGAAATGCAGTAACAGATCAGGTTAAAACTGAAGTTAAGACTACCAGAAAAGAACGATTAGAAGCAATGGAGAAAGAAAAAGACGCTATCATAGAAGAGGGGAAATTCACGACTGCAGCATCGGGTGACTACACTGCAATTACGACTGAATCGGATTTAGATGCACTTGCAGAAACACTGGCAACCCAACCAATCATCGCAGTTGACACAGAAACAGACGGATTGTATCGAAATTCAGCTCTATGTGGCATTAGCTTCTCTTGGAAACCACAGCAGGGCGTATACATACCCATTCGTTCATCAAATCCTGAAAGCCATTTAGATGAACAAACTGTGATTGCCAAACTCAAACCGATATTAGAAAATCCTAAATTACCGAAATGCGGACACAATCTAAAGTTTGATGCAAGCATCTTCATTCGCCACGGTGTTCAATTGCAAGGTGTTGTTTTTGATACGATGTTGGCAAGCCAACTCGTTGACTCACGACAACCTTCGCACAATCTGGACAATCTCGCACTTCTTCACTTAAGTCATAAAATGATTCCACTCGCAGACTTGATTGGAGATGAAGATGACTCTACATCCATTGACAAAGTGCCTTTTGAAGATGTCACAAGATACGCTTCGGAGGATACAGATGTCGTTCTGCAACTCTATCACTATTTTAGACCGAAACTTGAGGAAACCGAAACAACTGAATTAGTAAGAAAAATAGAGTCACCTCTTGCCCCCATCCTGGCACTCATGGAGTTCAACGGGGTCGTATGTGACACTGAGGAATTGGAGAAGCAGGCAAATGTTGTGCGACAACTCGTTGTTGAACGAGAAAAAGAAATCCACGATCTAGTCGGTTACGAATTTAACATAGATTCACCATCACGATTGGGTGAGATATTGTTTGATGACATCGGCTTTAAACCTGTCAGACGCACAAAAACTGGGAAGAATTCTACCGATGCCAACGTTCTTGAAGCACTCGCAGCACAAGAGGACATAAACAACCCAAAAACATCTGTTCCACGACTGATTATTGAGTATCGTCAATACAGAAATTTACAGAGCACCTATCTCGGTCAGCTCCGAAATTCAGTGAACGAACAAACAAAACGTATACACACACACCTTTACCAACTCACAACTGCCACCGGACGACTGAAATCCGATAGTCCAAATCTTCAGAATATCCCTATCCGATCAGAGATAGGTAGACAATTAAGAAAGGTATTCATAGCACCAGATGGACATAAGTTGATTTGTGCAGACTATTCTCAGATTGAGCTTCGTGTACTGGCACACTTCAGTACTGATCCTAAATTGGTGGAAATCTTTACCAATGAAATGGATATCCATACTTCCGTTGCAGCAGAAGTATTCAAGATTGAACCTGAAGATGTATCAAGAGAGATGAGAGACAAAGCGAAAATCGTGAATTTCGGTATCATCTACGGCGTTTCGCCTTCTGGATTAGCACGAAGGATTCAGGGAATGAATGTCTATGAAGCAAGAGAGTTAATCACAGACTATAAAACACGTTTTCCGGGTATCAACACATTTTTCCAAAATTGCGTCCAACAAGCATTAGATCAAGGATATGTCTCAACGCTAACAGGCAGACGACGTGCTATTCCTGAACTCTTTGAACATTCCCAAAGCAGGCAAAGTCTCGGAGAAAGGTTAGCAATCAATACCGTAATTCAGGGGACTGCAGCAGATCTCATCAAAGCAGCAATGGTTAAAGTTCAGCATAGAATTGATCGTGATCAGTTAGAAATGAAATTGCTACTGCAGATACACGATGAACTCGTTCTTGAAACACCCGATGAATTGGCTGAAAAACATGCTGCCATCGTCTCAGAAGAGATGGAAAGTGCACTGAAACTTAATGTACCACTCCGCACGGAAACGGGGATTGGGAATAACTGGATGGATGCAAAATAATTGATGAATGTAAAAAGAAAATACAAGGACATTCCTATCGCAGATCGTAAAGGTTTTCTAATATAGTCTAATCGGAATGAGCATGTATTTTATATATTACCTGATTTGTAGTAAATCAAATTTGACAAATTTGCTAATTTATAGTATACTGTTTATGTTTATGACAAAGTTTGGGAAATGTGACGGTGTCTGCGAAACACGTTATGTGTAGTATTTTGACAGTTTTACGATTGGAACCTGAAGCATTCTTGATGATTGTGCGGCTTCCGAATAAGATTGATGAGAATCCCGAGTTCATTTTTACCAATCTTAGCACTGCCAAATGCCTGCCTATAGAACATGCTGACAGTACTCAGTTTTCTCACATTCCCGTTTATTTTCAATTTCAAAAGGAGAAACGAGATGAACATCTACGTTGGCAATGTGCCCTATGCAGCCACAGAAACAGACTTGGAAGAAATGTTTGAGCCGCATGGACCACTGGCATCTGTAACCATTATCCGTGACCGCTATGATGGTCGTTCAAAAGGGTATGGATTTGTTGAGATGGAAAACCAAGAAGACGGTGAACGCGCGATTGAAGCTCTTGACGGTCAAGAAGTAATGGGTCGTCCATTGAAAGTCAATCCAGCACGTCCACGCGAACGTCGCTCAGAACCCCGATACCAAAACCGAAGCCGCTACGAAGAAGAGTAATCAAACACGGTGAGGAATTCCTCACTACATTTTAGATAACACTTCTCGAAGTTATTATGCTCCTGTTGTTGCAAAACAACAGGAGCATAATGCCTTAAACAGTTGTGGATTCCTTCCTCTTTCCTTGATTCTTCCTAATCACCATTGACCACTACAATATCACGCACTCAAACCAAGTTCCTTACTCAGTTCCATCAAGCGATTATTTATCTTTGTCTTGTCTATCTTGTTATCTTCAACAAACTCTTGGTATGGACGTGGGAGTCTATCGGGTATCATAGCACGAGAATTTGCCTCTTGTAGTGCTAACAAAGACATAAACATCTGCATCTCAGCAGAATGATCAGGCATATAATCCGCTACAACCTGACGCAAATCTTCTTCTATAAAGGTATTTCGATTCTTGCGTTTAGCTAAGTTATGACTACGGTTTGCTATCTGGGCAAGATCTCCAACACTCACACCCCGTAACTTCTGATCTCTTGCTATCTCTTCAAAATTCATCTCTTCGCGTGTGTGAAGTCTGCAAAAGAACTGTAGAATACCTGCACGACTCTCACGCATAGGTGGAAGAAGTACTAATTTATGGTTAAATATTTCTGGTTTCCGAAAAATCGGTGGCATCAAATCCGGACGACTGGAGGTACCAACCCATATTACTTTCCCGTGTAAGGAAACATCACTAATTGCATTTGTTAACAGAACTGGGAAACCGTGTTCCCTACTACCTTGCTGCATGCCTGTATGTGGAGATGCACTTTCAACTTCATCCATAAATACTACTACAGGAGCCAGTCCCCTGATAAAATTGATGGCTGAATTCAAATTCCTTTCGTAACTATTCCCATTCTCACTAATAGCGAGAGTTACTTCGCTTACTTGACTTGCATAGCGGAGTTGAACGAACGCCATATTTGTCTGTCCAGCAAGCATTCGTGCTGCGAACAAGTTGCCATTGCCTGTTGGACCAAGCATCAAAACACCTCGCGGTACACGCTTATTATCGTTCTCTCTTAAGCCTTCAGCAACGTCTTGAATCAATCGGGTAACATGACCTGACCAATGTTGTCTCGGTTCCATTAAGGGTTCATTCACCTCAATAATTCCATGGCTAAATGTCCTGACGCTTTGCCTTCGATAGTTAACGAGAATAGGTCCTTCTACTTTCTGTTTTATGGATGCAGCGTGCCGAACCAAATCATGTATACCGAAGAGATTCAAGCCGGCTGTATCTCGGGCTAATGTTTGTTTATCACGATCATTCCCCAGATTTAGATTCACTTGCACTTTCTGGTCTGGATTATCTTGATGTGAAATCTCCTGAGGTATTTGTGTCAAGTGATTTATAAACTTCAAACGCTCATCATAGTCAGGAAAAGGAACTTCAACAATAGGTATTTCCTGATTCACAAGAAAATGTGGATGAATGTCGTAGGTATTTTGTGTGAGAAGTAAGATGATGTGTTTCTTTCTACGAATCTCCAGGTCCGCTGCCCAATTCTGTAATTGAAATAGGAAGTATTGTTGATTGTCTTTTGCTGCACCTTCAAAAACGGGATCACTCGGTGCAATTTGCTCCAAGTGATTGATAACTAAACCTACTCTTACTCTATCCTGTTTCAGGAGTTCATGAATCTTATTTGCTAAATCTTTCGTTGGTATCGGATCACTCTTGTAAAATGGATCCTCATGCAGTTTATTGAGGGCAAGTGTACTGTTTATTCGTTTCCTATGCTCAGTCGCTTCAGGGACTGCCTGTTCTTTTGGCACGAGTCCTAATACTTTCTGGGTATCTACCCACCGACCCGTCCCTGGCCACATAAACCCTTGCGTAGCATTATAACCGATAACTAATCGACACCCGAGAACATTCATCTGTTCCATCAAAAAATCCAGCGCCGGCAAATATCCGAAATGTTCGTCAAATTGCAAGTCACCAACATTAAAATGCAACAAGAATTGATGTGCCGCAGCAACTTTATATTGTGATTCTATCTTCTCCCAAAACATGCTAACTCTCCAAGTAATGTGGATGTTCAATAATATAATAACAGATTCTGAATGTCGTTCTTCTAACAAATAGAATACCACATGAACCATTACAAAGTCAAACGATTCAGATTGACAGGGTGTGTAAAGTTTTTGTCACTAACTGATTACCAACCATTGTAGTGCGGTGTCTCCGTGCCCCATAGGCGTCAATTTAAGGAAAATTACGCTCAAACGACTCAGTATACGTAGGCGCGCTTTTTAAGCGCGCTGGATGGTAGAGGCATAACTGACTAACTGACAGCCATGTTTGTTGGTCTAAAAATTACTGTGCATTTCACAGATATGGTCAGCGCGCTTAAAAAGCGCGCCTACAGCGGGTTGGGGTTGCTAAATTTACGCCTATGGTGTGGTATCTCCGTACCCGCATAAATCTGCTACATTCAAACAATGGATGGGGCACAGAGACCGGGTAAATCATGGCGAATACCAAACACGTATTCGGCTAAGCGCATTCATACCCGACAAATGCCACACGGGGAATGCCTCAATGGCATTCATACCGTTGATTCGGCGCATTTGGCGTTGATTTGGCACTATAATGCTTGATGTGATATTTTACCAACAACTTTACACACCCTATAGTCTTGTTCGTATATTCGTAGCACATGCTGCCAGCTTGTGCATGCCAAACTATACCAAAAAGACAAAAAAAGAATTAAAAGAATACAAAATCCACTAAAATTGTAAAATATTACTTGACTCACTCTATTTATTATGTTATAATATATATCACATAAATTTTAATTTAAAAGCCGTAAATTATGAAAACAAGACATCTTATGCAAAGGATAACGATTGTCCTACAAGCAATCTCCTCATTACATAGAAACCCATTATGCAAAAGTGATAATTTACATATATTCAATATGAATGTCAATCGTAAAAACGTTACCCCCTTATGCAACACGCTACTTTTAACATTTAAAAACATTCTATCTGCATTCGTAAAATGCTGGACAAGTGTCATACTCAGTCTACCAATCTCACACGACAAAAGACAAACAGTGAAAGTGTACAAATGAAAAATTTTCATTTTTTTATAAATCCTATACTAACCCTGATGGAGACTGACCTGAAAGCACTAAAAAAACTGTACAGATGTACGGAATAAGATACAATTTCTGTACAGTTTTGATAAGGATAAATTCCATAAAATTAGAAGGAAATCACAAAGAATGTATTGTGAAATGACACACAGAATTCATGAAAACTTCAACTGCTGTCAATCAAACCGCGCAATAAAATCTAAATATGAAGATTTACGGGTGTGTAAAGTTTTTGTCACCGTAGTCGTCAATGCAAGTGAAAAACCTGTAATGGACGGTGTGGGGAAATGCGGGGCACTGAGACCCCGCCCTACAATGGACGGTGGGTAATCGTGGTTGAAAACCACTCCAACAATGTCATCGTGATTGGTAAGGGGTGTGTAAAGTTTTTGTCACCGTAGTCGTCAATGCAAGTGAAAAACCTGTAATGGACGGTGTGGGGAAATGCGGGCACTGAGACCCGCCCCTACAATTCATAGTGAGAAGTTAGTGAGGGTGTGTAAAGTTTTTGTCACTAAAACATCATGCGGCTATTGTGTCTGGATACCAGTATTTTTCCCAAGTTTTGTTCTTTATCATACATCTCAACTGGAGGATAGCATTAAGTCCTTCATCTGTCCATCTCATAGATGCGCGTCTACACCTTTGTGCCACAACATGTTGGCAGGCACTCTCAATCACGCTACTGGTAATCTGATACCCTTTTTCTCTAAATGTTTTATACAGCATACGCTTGGCATGTTTTTGAAAATAGCCTGCTTCTCTTTCAAAGTTTTTTCTCTCTTCAGGATTTTCTGTCTCAAGCGCGCGGATGTGCGATACCACTTCAGGGATCCTCCCCTCAAAAAGAAGCGGTTCTACCTTTTGTGTCCACGCCTCTACCTTTTCAGTCGCAGGCTCTCCAAATGCATATTTTGCAGCAGCGTATAGATGCGATTTTGCGTGCATATAATCCACAATCTCAACCGCATTCGGAAAATACTCATCCGAGTTGTTCCATATCCACGGAGCACCATCACCGATAGACACAACTTCTTGCTTCATAATCTCTTCTTGATAGATACCGCTACGGGTCGCTAACGCATATAAATCCTTCCCAGACTGAGCGGCATTCTGACGATTGGCAATATAACGAATACTTTCAGGACGCGCTCTGGAAATACTATTCGGTCCCAGTTGTGGATAATCTCTATAAATACAACTGACTTTTGTTTCCTTCCACCCCTCTGGTGAGTTCGTATGACATCCATCTGTGCTCACATACCAACGCTCATTGGCACCAAGGGTTTGACATTCCACTTGTTCCAACGCACGCAAATCTTTTGACCATTCACGCACTTTCTTATGAACGGTCTTGTGGCTCACTATAACTCCTTGACGAGATAACTCCTCAGCGGCACTCCTAAAGTCAAAGTGTGCCGCAAAACGACACATCATTTCTGCGACACGATGCGTGTATTTACCTTTCAACTTGTGTTTCGTATCCCAAGGCGTATGGTAATGTTTCGCATCACAATGATACACCCAACGCTCAACACGAATAACACCACAGAGGGTCGTAAGCTGCCGCTCTCTCTTACGCCACGAACGACACGATTTTTCACACTTTGGACACGACACCGGTTCCGTCTCTTTTGCAGATGCCTGCTTGGACGCATACAACTCTAACAACTTCTGTCCTAAGGCACGAGTGCCTTCTAAAATATGATGTTCTGCTTCAGTAAACGACATACAAGAAACACTGCCAAGATCTCTAACTAAATCGTTAACTTCATCTATTAAGTTCTTTGCTGCTTCTGCATTTTCTTTGACTTCACAACTTGCTAATGATATACTAAACATTGGTATCCTCTCTGATAAAAAGTTATTTTAAGAAGGATACCATTTTTTTTGATACCAAGCAAGATCTGTATTCAGTTCATTGTAGTGACAAAAACTTTACACACCCAAGATTTACTTTCAGATTGACAATATCACCGAAAGATGATACTCTAATTATGCTCTATAACAATCTATAATTTGGAAAACACATAAATAATGACAAAAGAGGAAACACCTAAACCGATTATCATTGGAATTATGGGTGGGTCAGCATCGGGCAAAACGACCTTCGCCACTGCCCTGTCAGAACAACTTTCTGAGTATACACCTATAACATTACACCAAGATTTATATTTTAGAGATTGGTCAGAATTCTCATCTGAAGAACGAGAAAAGGTCGTAACTGCCAATCATCCAGATGCTGTCCGCTGGGATGTATTAATCTCGGACGTAGAGAAACTACGCGCAAATAATCCTATAGAGACTCCAGCACCAGGCACACGTGCTGCAATTCGCGGTGATGAAAAGAAAACAACACAACCCTCTCTAGTTGTGATTGTTGAAGGACACCTAATCTATTGGAATGAACAACTTCGAGACCTAATTGATATAAAACTATTTCTTGATGTTGATGCACATGAACGTGTGCTCAGACGTCTCCTCCGTGATGTTGGTACACGCAGTGCAAACCTTGAAGGTGCAATCAGTTGGTACCGACGTGATGTACTTCCTAATTTCCCCATATACACGGAACCTTGCAAGCAATACGCCGACTTGATTATCCCCTTCCTCAATGATAATCCAATAGCACTACAGACAGTTGTAGCAGGTATACGCGCAACACTTACTGATTAGATAATCATGCACTTCAGTTCAATTCTATACGATAGACTTTAAACACCTTCTCAATATGCCTGTTTGACACATACCCTATATCATTATGACATAAATTGTCATTGTGGCAGATAGGCACTTCTCTATTTACACACCAACACTTTGGATAATCCACCAAAAATAACATTTGAAGAACCCTTGTGTTTGCCTATTGTTACCGCTACTGATAGATATATGTAGAGATCCATCTTGTAATTTGGCATTATATTTGCTTATATACAAAATAGTTAGAATTTACCGAACAAATCTTGGCATAGAACTTGCTTATCATATTGCAGGAACAAATGAAATCAAAAGGAGAAGAATAATGAATAATTTGATGACACGCAAACCAATCGGAAATCTTTTCAACCTTCACAACGAGATGGGAAGACTATTTGGAGACCTACTTTCCTCTCAAGACAGTGATGTAAAAACAGAAAATGCTTCCTGGATGCCTACGGTTGACATATCCGAAACAGAACAAGGTTTTGAAATACATGCTGAACTGCCAGGTGTCAAAGAAAGCGATGTTAACATATCTGTATCGGACAACCTTCTGACAATCAAAGGTGAGAAACGAGCAGAAGAGAAAACTGATGAGAAGAATCTCCATCGTGTTGATAGACGGTATGGCAGTTTCCAAAGAAGTTTCACGCTACCCCGTCAAGTGGATACCACACAAATCAAGGCAGGATATAAAGATGGTATTTTGACTCTGACCATTCCAAAGGCAGAAGAGGCAAAACCCACTGAAATCCCGATTTCAACTGACGTTTAATACTTGAACTTTGGCATGCCTCGTTAACGAAAGTCTTCGGGGTATGTCAAACAGAAACAACAATTACACAAACAAATTAAGGAGAACAGAAATGACTTATTTAACCTTACGCAGACCGGTAGCAACCCCATTCAGATTTTTCAATGCACCCTTCACACTTCATCGTCCATTCGCGATGACAGGTGAATATAAATGGATACCCTCGGCAGACATAACCGAAATGGATGATAGTTACAAAGTCCGTGTGGAACTCCCCGGTGTTTCAAAAGACGATGTCCAAATCTCTGTCAAAGACAACCTTCTATCAATCAAAGGTGAAAAGAGACAAGAAAATATGGGCGAAGGCAAGAATTACAAACAGATTGAAAGACGATACGGCACTTTTGAGCGGAACTTTACACTCCCTCCCAAAGTTAAAGCAGACAATATCAATGCAAAATTCAACGATGGGGTGTTGACCGTTTCTATCCCAAAACCGGAAGAAGTAAAACCGAAAGAAATTCCGATCACTACTGAAACGGTTGTGGATGTATCTGAAGAAAACTAAACATCAGTTTGGTAACAGGAATAGGTTGGCATAATCAGTTATGTCAACCTATTCCTGTTACAACATATAACACGAACAAATTACAATTTCAGTAGTCTTATCAAGTGAAAGAAAAAATAAAATTAAGGAGAATTATTTTGAGAAGATCACAACAGAACAGACCAAGAGGAGAATTTCAAGGGCAACGTCCTAACAATCACAGAAAAGGACGTGGTAGAAGACATTCTGAAGGAGAACGAGAAGGTCCTCCACATCAGAAAAGACGAAACCGTAGAAGGAACCCCCAAGCAGGTCATAGAAACCGAGACAATCGTCCACCAAGAAGAAGAAGAGGCGGATTTAAACCCATTGCTGGTTTTACCGCTTATGATGACAGGTTTGAGATTGAAGTTGAACTTCCAGGCGTTGAAGAAAAGGATATTAGTGTTGTTGTTGTAGGTAAAAGGTTGATGGTAAAAGGCAAAAAGCATCGGAAGCAATCTGACGAAAATCATAACATCCGCAGATCAGAACTGAAGTATGGTAGATTTCATCGTGCCTTTCCACTGCTACCAATGGCAAAAAAGGATGGTATTAAGGCTGATTTCAAGAATGGAGTCCTAACGATAGTCATACCGAAGAAGGAAGAAGCAAAACCGAAAGAAATACCAATCAATGCGGATACCTAAATCTTACCTAATTAGTAGGATGGTCTCTGTGGCATTTACGATTTATACCTATAAGACTTGTTAGGACACAAGACCCATCCTACAATGGTCAAGGAAATGTTCGGTCAATAACTCCCTCAACTATCCTTGCCTTCTACCATCCAAAGATAGAGTAATGCTGCAAGGACTGCCCCAACACACGGTCCAACAAAGTAAAGCCATAAATCAGCATAATTTCCCGCAGCAACCGCAGGTCCTAATGTCCGTGCTGGATTAAAGGAAGCACGGGTCAAAGGTCCACCCATTAGGATACAAGCGATCAATGATAACCCGATTGCAATTCCTGCGAAATTCCCTGCTTTCCCACTAACAGCAGTATTAAAAATAGTAGTGACAAGAAAGAATGTCAGTATGATTTCAACAAAGAGACCTTGTGTTACCGAGACATTCTCCGCCAAAATGGTAACCCCTAAATCTCCATCTACAGGTAGCAATCCTTTCAGCACCAATGCCCCAGCAATTCCACCAGCAAACTGAACAATCCAATAGCAAATTGCAGTTACAAATCTGATCTCACCAGCCACCAAAAAACCAAGTGTTACTGCAGGATTAATATGAGTCCCTGATATATGTCCATAAGCATACACAAAAGCAATGACGACAAACCCGTGAGCTACTGCTACTCCTAATAAATTCTCAAGTTCATAAGAGTGTCCATCTAAGTTATTACCAGTGATTGCTAATGCACCCGCACCAATAAAGATCAATGCAAAGGTGCCAATAAACTCTGCAACATATTTCCGCGTATCCATAATTTATTATCTTCTTTCTACACTACAGCAGAACCGTCATCGTTGCCCCAGAACTTGTTGGAGGGTTTCCAACCCCCCAGAACTTGTTGGAGGGGTTTCTAACCCCCAGAACTTGTTGGAGGGGTTTCTAACCCCGATAATATTCTGTAAGTGGAAACTTACCTTGTAGTAATCAATCAAAGTGGCCAACGGTTCTGAAATTGCTCAACCATCGCATCCGGTCCACCGTGCTGACCTAAGAACGTTAAGAATGCTTGATACAACCTACGTGCTTCGTCATTGTCCGACTCAAACCGATTATGCATCTGCTCTGGATCAGACGGAAGATGAAACAGACTCTTAGGAACACCTTGATTCTCCAACAACAACGACCATTCACCATCAGTAACACTCCCATGCGGACTCCCACCATCAGGACTCCAACCACCACCCCACGCACCGTGTGTGATTGCGTAATCTCTACCTTTATCCGTATCACCAAGCACTATCGGCAACAGATTATTCCCTTCAACCTGCTTCCCGCGCTCGGCTCCAAAGACATCAATCACAGTCGCGGGTATGTCAATAATACTGGCAAGAGCATCTGTCCGTCGTGGTGTAACATCGGGATGATATATCAATAGTGGTATATGCACAATCTCTTCAAACATACTCAGGTTCTTTGCAATCAGACCGTGTTCTCCCAACAGAAATCCATGGTCAGCCATAAAGATAACCATCGTGTTTTCCATCAACCCCATATAGTCAATCTTGCTCAGTAATTTCCCAATCCAATGATCAACAAGACACGCTTCTGCCCTATACAGTGCATTGAGTCGTTGTGTAGTCCGTTCATCCATCTTATTGACACCATAAGTCGGATAAATAGGTTCTGGACCATCATAATCATCAGGGTCAAACCTTCTGATATACCAGTCAGGCACATCCCACGGTTCGTGTGGATCAAAGGTATCGACCATCAGATAGAAACTCTCATGTCGATAGTTACGTTCCAACCAATCACATGCAGTTTGCACAGTTTGACCAACAAAGGTATCCCCTTCGTTCCTACGATATTCGCTATTTTTCAGATGATTCCCAAGACCAGGTGGCAATCTATCTGGATGCGGTCGAGTGTGTTCACGATAACGTAATGCTATTTCCGATCCAAAATCGTAAGGTTGAGTTTCCAATATATCGGATTCCTGACCCCGTATCCATTTCCATCCAGTGAACCCCCTATTATACAAGAAACCATTATTGAGATGATGTGGTGTATCTGCAATCATCATGCTTACTACACCCGCTTTTGTGAGATCGTTTGCAATCACCGGAACGTTGCCTTTAAGCGGTTCCCATCCACGACGACATATACCTAATTCACCAGTGACAAGATCACCACGGATCGGTACAGTCGGATAACTGCTAACATAGGCTTTGTCAAAAACAACGCACTTTTCAGCGAAAGCGTTGAGTGCAGGACTATATCCTTTACCACCGTAGACCTCTAAATTGTCGCGTCTAAATGTATCTGAAATAATATGTATGATATTCATAATTCCCTCTATGATATGGATAATAGTTCTTTAATTAGATTATTCCAACTATATTATAGATTTAAAATTATACATGAATTTCACTTTCTTGTGTCATCTTTTCATTTTCCCGTTCAGCAATCTGCACCACAGCAGGCAATAAACCGTAGATACACCAGAATGGCACACCGATAGCATCACCATTCAATAGGTTATTGACAACGAAATGCACCATCAACGATATTTCGGCAGCCATTAGTCCTACGATAATTGAACGGTAGAAACCATTCTTTATTCGCTTAATTGCCCGAAATCCGTAGAGTAAAAAAGCAAAATTAAGCCAGATCCATACGGCCATCCCTACAACACCAAGTTCTGCCATCACTTGTAGATATTCACTATGTGCACCCAACTGATACTGCGCAACGTAGCTGCCTACAAGTGAGACATCCTCCTCATATAGCATGGCAAACGCACCATACCCCTTGCCTAATATTGGACTCTCCATAAACATCGTGATAGCTTGTCCCCATCGCATGATGCGTGCACGGTTTGAGGCATAATTCAAATCTACAGTAGTTGAAATCCGTTCCAGAACAGCACCATAGACACCCGGCAAACTTAAACATACTAATAAGACCAGGCAAGCAGCACCGACAAACAAAACCTTTTTCTGTGTAACGCCTCTACCTAATTGTAACAACATAAACCCTACCGCAACAATAACAGATAACCATACCCCGCGTGAAAAGCACATGATAAGACCAATACCAAAACAGATAAACCACCCAACCCACTGCACACGATCATACTGTTGGTTATCAAACATCAGACGGCTTAAACATATTAGAAAGAAGATTCCCGTGAAAGCACCGTAGACAGAATAGTTCGTGAATGGTGAACCCCGAAACGCACTTGTCCACTGCCACTGATCGATATTGACAATCAACACGATAATCGTCCAGACAACTGCAATTGCTGCACTCGGGAAAGAGGCAACAAACAATCGCTTCAAATCTTGACGGTATTGAACAATATCATACACAACTAAACTAAGCAGGATGTATGTTGTATATCTGATTGTCCCTTTCAAAGTACCAAAAAGATCGGGGGTATTGATCGCGGAAATAAACGTAACGCATATAAACAAACAAAGAGGCAATAAGAATGGGAATGCGGGTCTGTCCTGCTGTCTTCCGAGCGCAAAGTCTAATATCTTCTTTAACAGATAAACAGCACACAGCATACCCAACAACGGTTCAGTAGGGGTTTGTATCTCAAGCAGTTGAGGGATAATATAACGAAATGAAAATGGTAGGCAAATGAATAGGAGATAGAGTGCCAAATCCATTCCTATAAATACAAATAATCCGGTTGCAAACAATAGACATAGCACAGCAAGGGGTGATTCTGAATATATTCCAAGAACTATCCCAAATACGATGCAAACTATAAATGGTAGGATACGGTTTGCGTGCTTCAAGGACCTGCCTATAATCAAAACTGCGTCCTGACTCCAAATCCAATCGCAGTTCCGTCTAATATTATATTAATTGGGGGAGTTCCTGTGGTTTCAAATGTCTTCAATATCCGCTTCAATTCGATAGTGATAGCAGCATTATTTCCGATGGAAACTCGAGAATTTGATTGCGATTTCCACTGAAACAATTCCATTCCAACAATCACATAACCAGTTGTACTTGCCCCACCATTTGACAACATTATTCCCTGTTCTTCCAGCAAATCGACCATATTGCCATCAAAATTAGCACTTAACAGACCAATTCCTGCACCGAAATAAATCGGTAGATACTGATAGAGCAACACCGGACGATATATCATTTGGTAGGAGATTGGCACGAGTGTTGTTGTAATGGATAGCGAGTTAGGTCCAGGTGTTTGAAGTTCTGTTCGCCAATATCCAATTTCAACACGAGAATCAAGTTCAGGTATGTGTTGGAAAACAATAGATAATGATGGCATCATGGCTACAGGTGTTTTGGTTATACCTACAGACTGAAGGACATTGTTCAAATCACCTAATTTTGGTTTATATGAATAGATTGCAAACTGGAGTGATGAAGTCTTGATGTGTCGGTTGAAAAAACTTTGTAGGCGTGGAGACAGGGATGCCTCCTGTTCCTCAACTGGATGTGCAATTGAAAGATTAGAAAAAAGCAAGAAGAGAAACAGTACAACAAACAAATATCTCATTTTTTGAATAAATACAAATTGTTTCATTCAACTAAACAGATTTACATGATAAACATATCCGACATAATAATAGACGTGAGAAATTTACATTTAGTGATAAAAAGTTAGGATGTCCCAATTAAGAAGGACATCCTAACAACACTTGACGAAAATCGTGGGGCAACATGATGCGTAAAATTACATTACATGGAACCAGTTGGATTGAGAATAATCTCTACCCGACGATTCATGGCTCTACCAGCTGTTGTGTTCTGTGGTCCGACCGGGTCTGTGTGTGCCCTTCCAACAGACTTGACTCTTGCTGCGTCTACACCTTTATCTTTTAGGTATTTTGCCGCAGCATTTGCACGTGCTTGTGACAGATCCCAATTACTTTGATATCCGCCTCTCAATACAGGTGTACCGTCGGCATGTCCAACCACAAGTACTTCTGCCTCTGGGTTTTCCATAATCTGTCCAACTACACCGTCAATCATCTCTTTCGCTTTGGCAGACAATCTTGTCTGTCCACTGGAAAAGTTGACCGTAATCAAGAGTGATGGTTTAGATGCAATTTCAGCTTTAACAATACCCATTTCCTCTATAATAGAGGCAATTTGTGATAATGCTTTCTTTATGTCCATTCCTTGCGTATTTACAGTTTTTGCAAGGTTGGATAATTCTTTTTGGACCTTTGCGTCTTCTGCTTTTGCAAAATCATTCGACTTCTTGCCTGCCATATCAAGGTCCTTTGAATGTTCTGCGCGAAGTTTTGCAATTTCTTCTTTAGTATTTTGTTTCATGGCAGCGATTGTGTCAGCATCTCCTTGTTGTGATGCGGCAATAGCCTCATCCTTAGCCTTAGAGATTGCTTCCAAATGATCTTTGTTGTTCTGATCAACCTTGCCTTCGAGTTTTGTAATATCGGCTTTGATTTCACTCGTGGATTGTTCTATCTGAGCAACATGCTCATTCTTCCACATGTCAAACTCTTCTTGGTTTAGTTTGCCGCACCCAATGACAGCAATGCTTAAAACTAATAGAGCTGCAACAAAAAGTGTTCCTCTGGTTTTCATGGAATTCCTCCAAAATATGATACGTAAACTGAGTAAATTATTTAGTCCACAATAGATGTGTCATAATAGTTTACCACAATTTAGCATTTAATTCAAAAAAAATTGTTATGTGTCTCTATTTCTGTCTGAACAATGTCTGATTACTTGAAATTTCATGCAAAATACTGTAAACTAAATATATGGGTCAATTGAGTATTATCTTTCTTATAGGCTTCCTATGTCTATTCAGTTATGAACTACCAGATAGCGTTGAAAGAATAAGCATAGTACCGAGGCTTTTCTGGCACATGATACTTACATTCACCCCCATCTTAATTGCTTATCTAATTTCCTCTGTTGCACCTCGATTACTAAATTCCGAAAAACCTATAGGAAATTTCTTAGAATCACGTTTTGGTACAATTCGTCTAATACTTGAAGTGCTATGTTTAGGTGCTTTCTTGTGTAATCTATATCTATTAGATTTACTTGAATTTATTAATATACATTTTAGATTTTTTCCCTTTTTTGAATTGCGTCAAAGCATTGCATTACTCCCATTAATGATAAGTTTAATCGGTGTTAAACTGGTTTTTCACAGTATGAGTATGAGTCAAGGAGATGATGTTCGCTATGGTGAATTGTTGTCATTCCACATAAAATTTCTGCTCATTCCACTTATACCGTTGCTGATATATCTAACAACCCTAGACATTTTAGTCCGACTACCCGAAGATGTTTTGGAATTTCTTGTTAAACATCCCTATCTATTCATTGGACTTCTTTTACCAGTACTTGCGGGAGCATATATATTTGCACCATTGTTGATGCAGTTTATGTGGAAGACAAAAGCACTCACAGATGTGGCATTAAAGGAAAGATTGGAAGAATTGACGAAAAAAAGTAAGACGAAATATAAGGATATCGTCGTTTGGCAAACAGGATCGTTATTAATTGCAAACGCTGCAGTGGCTGGCACCCTTCACTGGAATAGACGTATCTTTATAACGGATACACTTCTAAAGTATTTTACTGATGACCAAATTGAAACAATAATTGCACATGAACTTGGTCATATAAGGTTTAAACACATTCCAACCTATGTTTTATTTTCTTGTCTCTATCTGGTCAGTTATCCACTCTTTTTGATATTGGTAGAACAACCGATACTCAATGTATTACCTACAACGCTGTTAGGGAATTATCCAATAATATCTTCAATCGGTTCAATATTGTTTTTCATTCTATATTTTGTCTTTGGATTCCGATACATTTCGCGTCGTTTTGAATACCAAGCAGACCTATACGCAGCTTCACTTACAAATAAACCGGAAGCATTCATTTCCGCATTAGAACGTTTAGCTTTATTCAATAATATTCCAAAGTACGTTAGACGAATTGTCGAATCTTTCAATACACATCCTTCAATCCATCGCCGCATTGACTTTGTCAATCGGTTTATTAAGGGGGATGTTGGAATAAAACGATTTTACGACTACCTACTTGAAACGAAAATACTATTGATATTATTACCGATATTTCTTACTGTTTTACTGATACTTATATTTTAGTTCCGATTTACAGTTACTCAGGTTCAAGCACAAACTTCAGTTTGTCAATAGCACGATTGATAGGTAATTCATAGAACTTTTGCAGCTCACGCAGTTCGTTTGCTATATCAAATGCGACAAGCATAGGTATCCGAGATTCATCATAGCGTTTTTTGGCATAACTATCTACTCGGTTCTTAACATAAGAAATAAGGACTTCTATATCATCAGCATTTAATTCTTCGGATGGTTTTATAGAATATGGGATTCCCAATACTACAAATCGGATTGCTTGAACATCCTGAGTAGATTGCTGATCTTCTTTAGGTTGTTCGTCAACTTGTTCTTCCTGCTGTTCGTCTTGCATATCTGTTCCTTCCAGATTAAGTTCATATTAATGTTGATGCGTTTACATTATATTGTAGATAAGTTGAATTGTCTAAATATATTTTAGTCTAACTAAGTGCCTTTCGCATCGTATCAACACAAGGTTCAACACCTGTCCATCTTTGAAATGAAATTGCACCTTGATGAACCAACATACCAATTCCACCAATGAGTCTACATTTCTTTTCTGCTGCTATTAATAACGATGTCATCGGTGGAGTGTATACAATATCACATACAGTTGCATTCTGTTGAAGCCAATCCGGATTAATTAGAAGCGGAATTGAGGGATCCATACTTGAAGAAGAAGTATTGACAAGTAATACACTTCCATTCACAACATCAGGTAAACGTGAATCCTGCAACCCCATACCAATCAATTCCGCTTGATGTACCGATGATGTTTCAATATCTATTTCAGAAACTGTTGTGTTATTTCCCTTATTCTTCTCTCCAAATATCTTTTCTGTTAGTTCTTCAGCCAATGCAACTGCCTTTGACACTGTCCTATTAGCAATGACAATTGAACGGACACCAGCAAGTGCTAAAGCAACTACGATTGCCCGCGCTGACCCTCCTGCGCCAAGAACAACGGCATCTTCACCCACTGGCACAACAGCACCCGCTTCCTCCAAAGAACGTAAAAATCCAGGTGCATCCGTGTTTTCACCGTGTATCTGTCCATCAGTAAATGTCAGTGTATTTACTGCTCCAATGAGTTCTGCTTCACGTGAGATTGTTGCAAGATAGGGAATGACAGATTGTTTATGCGGAAGTGTAACATTTATCCCAACAACATTGATTGCTAAGAATCCGGTCAATGCATTAGATATTGCTTCTGCAGTAACATGAAATGGAACATAAACATAGTCAAGTCCAGCTTCAGCAAGGGCAGCATTATGCATCTGTGGTGAACGACTATGTGATACTGGTTCCCCTATAACACCAATGATCCGAGTGTTACCAGTGATTGAATGTGGTATGTCCATTGATTTATGGTTACTTTATACGAATGTTGTTAACGAATCTACTATGTTATCAAGCCTTGGCAGATGTTTGAATTTCAGTTTTCTGATCTGTAAGTAAATCTTCCACTAATTGTTTGGCTGCATCCATAGACGGATAACGAACTTCCCGATACCCACGAACGGTTTCAACGCACTCCATTGCTTGAACATGTTTGTCATAGTCCAAATCACTGTCTGATGAAAATGTATCAATGACTTCACGGATATACCATTCTCGGAACGCACGTTCTTTTGCGTGCCATTTAGATAACCATCTACGTAGAAACTTCATCCGTTTCATTATGTGTAGCATCCAATTCCGAGTATCAATATCACGTTCAATATCAAAACCCATTACAGTGAAATGTGGACGATTGAGATGGAGATACTTAATCTTATCACCGTTCTTTTCATCAACATTATATCTTATTTTATCACGAGCGAACTTCTCTTTACTGGTCAACAGATGAGATACATAGACTTCATCTTTAATCAACATCACTTTGTGCAGATATTTTATTGTTGCTTTAGTGGCACGATTGTCGTCATTGTCATTTTCGTGGACTTGTTCAACCTTTTCGATATATTTTCGCGCATATTCAATGTTTTCAAACTGAATCAGGTCGTATATATAAATGGCAAGTGACCTGTTTGTGTTCACATCAAGGTTCAGTTTTTCAACGATTTTCTCTACTGACTGAACATAAGATGCAGCGATATGTTTTCCACGCCGTTTTTCAGATAGTATTTTCCGCTTCTCTTCCAAAGTTACTTCATAACTTTCTGTAGTAGATTCGGTTATATATTGCGATATAGTGTTTTGAGTCCTCTCATTGACTGCAAGGTATCTGCCAATTTCAAAAGCGTTGAGATTCTGTTGTAAATCGGATTTGCGAACCATCTGTTTCAAAGCGATCTTAATAGGTTCAAGTTCAAGCGGCATCACACCACGTTGGAACGTAACACCTAACAGCATTATATTCGCGTATAATTTTGTTCCGAATAATTGTTCAGATACTTCAAACAGATTTAATCCAAAATAAGTTTTTGAATTCTCCTGAATAGTTGCTTCCATATCAGCAGTCTCAAAACTATCCTCACCGATAAGCATTCTGATAGTCTCTGTTTTAGCAGTATTGACAACTGCATCCGTTCGTTGAGACGATGCAACACGAAATACCGACTCTCCCGTTATGCCACGAACAGCTTCCAATATGTCAAGACCCATTACAAGATCTGCTTTTCCATACGGAATTATCGGTGAAATCTTAGTATCGCTATTTGTATAGGTGACGTGCGTATAGACACCACCATTCCGTATAGCCAAACCTTTTCTATCACAGAAATGGACATCAAACCCTTGTAAATATCCTGCAACAACAAGGATTTTGGACATGGTTCCGATACCCATTCCACCAACACCGGCAGCATACGCACTCCAAACGTTCTTGAATGGTTGCGGTGGCGGCGGTGGTAAAGGATGTCCACCATCCATACCTATTTGCATCAGTAAATCTGATAGACCTGTTTCATCCCACATCTTATCTGTGTTTTGACTATTATCTTCAGGTTTTTCAATCTGCTGTAGAATCTGCTTACGAGGTGGACGTTTACGTGTGATGATGACTTCTTCAAAAGAGGGACAAGCCCATTTAATACGAGCACAAGCACCATCGGTGACACAATTAGATTTATCAATCGCTATTTTATTGCCATAATCTGTATCTTCAATCTTTAAGGCTGGACATCCCGTTGATTTGGTACATTCCAAACAAAATTCACATACTTCATGTGTAATGTTTATATGTTTTTCTACCTTCAAGAAGCCTTTTTTCTCTTTGACTGCTTGTTGTTCACGTCTTAGTCGCCTATGTAGTGTAATTGCACACTCTTTATCCGCAATGATGATTTTTACACCGGATTTTAGAAATGCTTTCTCAAGATAATTCTTATAGTTTAATCTGTCTTCAGGATTTACTCGAACGATTGTAATCTCAGAATCACCTGCTAATCCTTGAACAACTTTTTCAATGTCTTGAGCAAATGTAGGATTACCAAGGATATCCAGTTCGTCTGCTGGTGTCGGTTGATGTCCTGTCATCGCTGTTGTCTGATTGTCCAATATGATGTAGGCTAAATCTTGGTTATTCTTGATAGAATCAGAAATAGCAGACATTCCACCGTGAAAGAAGGTTGAGTCTCCCATAAATACAACTTGTTTATTGATGATGAAGGGATCAATTCCTGCACCTGTTCCGCCTCCAAGTGTCATCGCAGAGAGATTGTGCATCAGTCGTGGAAATGGTTCGTATTTCAACATTGAATAACACCCAATATCACCGTGAAAGACGAGATCAACAGGTGGTGAATCGTGGTGTTTTTTCATGTAATCGGGGTCCATAAATTGTTTTGTAATATCAAGTAAAACACTTGAAGAATCCCTATGTGGACATCCTGGACAGAATGTTGGCGTGCGTTTCGGCAGGTCAACTTTGATATCTGATACCTGCTGCTGTAACTCTGCAACCGATGAAAAATGGTCAGCATCTACTGAAATATGAGATGCATATTCTTTCACATTTCCATTTTCTGCGAACAGTGAAATCAAACGTTGGATTAGAATAGAGGCATCTAATCCAGCTGCGACAGGAATACCAGTCAATCCGTTGGGAAACTGTTTGCCCCAGACCTTTACATACCTTTCAAGTTTACCTTCCTGATAGATTTGTGTCAAAAATGCCTTGATTTCGTTTTCCAAGATTGGACGTTTCTCTTCAATAACAATTATTTCATCAACGTTCTTGGTGAATTCATGAATTATATCTGTATCTATCGGGTGTGTCATTCCGAGTTTGAGGATGGGAATAGTATCACTGATGTTCAGTTCAGTTAGGGCATGTTCTAAGTAGCAGTAACTGAAACCTGACGTAATGAAGCCAATCCTATGACGCGATTGATTAGAAGAAGATTCTCCATTCTCAGGAGGGTAAATAATTTTGTTAAGACCTAAACGTCTTACTGTTTCAAGTGCCGTGGGAAAACGTTCACTAAGTAATTCAACTTCAACTCGGATAGTGTCAGGTGGAAGCAAGACACGTTCATCTGTAGAAATTAAAGAAGTGTCTAATTCTGTTGGTGCAATTTTACTAATTTTCGGATAATGATTGGGATGTAGTTCAACATTTCCACCGCCATCTGCTTGATTCTGTGTGGTCAAATAGCATGTATATAGGTTTGAAGCTGTTGAAATCTCAAATGCACATTTGACCCAATCTTTCATCTCCTGCCAAGTTGAAGGTTCTAACAGTGGCATATAGAGGTGTCGTGCTAATACACGGGAATCGGCTGGCACTTGCGTACTATACGACCACGTGTCATCACCTACGACAACAACTGCACCACCGCTTGTGCCAGCAAGATTGCTAATAGCAAGACTATCAGATGCAACGTGCATGCCGACACTCTTCATAAAGGCAATAGCACGCATTTCAGCCATTTGTGAACCATTCAACCTTGCTACACTCAACGCTTCATTGTTGGCAATTTGTGCAACGATACCATTTGTTTTGAGTAGATCAGAATTGCGCTGCAGGACATCAAACACCTCAGAAATTGGTGAACCCGGATAACCCGTCAGCAAACTCACGCCGCTCTCTAAAGAACCCTTTACAAGCAGCTCACAGCCGGTATAGACATTTGTGCCGTTTGATTGTGAAAACCTTTCATCCATTGTATATATTATCCTTTGAATGTTTTATGCATTCAATAACTCACGGGCATGAGCGAGACCGACTTCAGTCTCGTTTCCTCCGTGCATACGCGCAATTTCTGTCACACGTTCAGCATCTGAAAGTGGTTTCGCAGTAATCAGAGTTCGTTCGCCTACTACATCCTTCTCAACAAGAAAATGTCTGTCAGCAAAACGGGCAATCTGTGGTAAATGCGTGATACAAATAACCTGAGCAGACTGAGACAATTCCTTCAACTTTTTTCCTACTACATCTGCAATTTTTCCACCTATGCCACTATCAATCTCGTCAAAAAGCACCGTGGGGATGCTATCAACTTGAACTAACACGGTTTTCAAGGCAAGCATGACACGGGATATCTCTCCGCCAGAAGCGATCCTCGCCAACGGACGTAAGTCTGAACCTACATTCGGAGCGATCAAGAACTCAACTTTATCCATCCCGTGCTCTCGAAACGCATACCGTTTCCCATCTATCCTAAGTATCCCATTCTCATCTTCATGCGGCTCCACAGATGTATGAAATTCCGCTTTTTCCATACCCAATTCTTGAAGCTCTTTTTCAACTAAGGTTGAAAGTCTTTCTGCAACCTTTTTCCGTTTGCCAGATAATGCCACACACAAATCGGCTGCAATCAGTTTCATTTCCTTAATCTGGATTTGTAAATCATCTATTTTTTCTGAACCGAGTTCTAAATTCTCTAACTTCCGCTCTGCCTCTGACTGATACTCTATCATCTCAGCAACTGTTTCACCATAACGACGTTTGAATTTTGAAATTAGATCCAAACGATCTGTAACTTCGGCAAGTCGTTCGGGATTGAACTCTATGTTTTCCGAATACTCACGAATTTGTGATGCAATATCTTCAAGTTCATACAAAGATGACTCTAACCGTTCACTCAATTCTGACAGACTTCCATCCATTTCAGATAATTTTGTGCATGTCTTTGCAGCATCCCTCAGGTTTTGTGTCACTGAGAGATTGCTACCTAAATCTGATCCGCCATATCCCCCTTGACCATCACCATCAAGCTGCTCAAAAACAAGGTTAGCAGATTCATACAATTCCTCGGCATTGTTGAGTATAGATAACTCCTCAGTGAGTTTTTCCTCTTCTCCTTCCTGCAGTCTTGCTGAAGTAAGTTCCTTAACCTCAAATTGAAGTAATTCTTTTTCCCGTTCTGAAGTTTTCAAAGTATGCAAAAGAGAATCCAATTCTCTCTGCAAATCAAGCAAATGATGGTAATTTTCACTGACCTGTTGACGTTCTGTCTCTGTCTCCCCATAATCGTCCAATAATTCAAGGTGTGTTTCTGTTCTAAATAGGGATTGATGTTCATGCTGTCCATGAATATCAACTAATAATGTTCCCAATTCTTCAAGTTGCTTTAAATTTGTTAAGTTTCCGTTGATACGACACCTACTTCTACCATTTGAACTAATCTGTCTGGAGAGAAACAATGTAGCATCATCTGTTTCACCAACCGATGGAAGCGGAATAGTAGGAGAAACTCCTATTTCCACTGATGCTGCATCAGTACCCTCACGCACTATATCTGCAGATGTTCGTTCACCTAAAACCAATCCTATAGATTTTAGGATAACTGATTTTCCCGCGCCTGTTTCACCTGTAAAGATATTCAGTCCAGGTGACAATTCCAGTTGAAGTTCGTCAATAAGGGCAATATTGCGGATAGAGATTGCTTCTATCACTGGTTTTTCCTCGTTGCTTGTGATGCAAAATCCTACTTACAAAGTGAAACAATGTTTCCAACCAAAGGATAGTAAATTAGGACCACTCTCACCTTATTTAAACCTTTCTCCCAACATCAGTTTCTCACGCAATGCTCTGTAATAACTATGACTTTGAGAACGGATGAGTTGTATAGTTCGCTTTGCTTTCTGAACCTTAATCTCTACCTCTCTTGTCAGAGTATGTGTTTCGCGTTGTCCATCAATGAATAGATCCAAACTCTCATAAGTAGAATGCATTTCTACTTTTATTTCGGCGTCACCGTTTGCAATGAACGGACGCACTGTAAGACTATGCGGTGCAATAGGTGTTAGCAATATCGCTTCTAATTGAGGGGCAACAATTGTACCACCACATGCAAGCGAATAGCCGGTTGAACCGCTCGGTGTAGCAATAATCAAGCCATCAGCATTATATGGGATAAAGAGTTCACCATCAATATAAACGTCCAGTTCAATTAGTCGTGTGTAGTGTCTTATGACAACATCATTCAAAGCATAAGCGTGAAACGGATGAGGACTCTGACTATTCACAAAAACTTCCAGCATCATCCGATGCTCTATGCGATAGTCCCCTCGCAAAGTAGCCTGAAGCGTCGGTTTCAGTTCATCCAACGAAGCATCTGTTAAAAATCCTAAGTTTCCTATGTTTATAGCAAGAATTGGTACATTTTCAATCTTAGGCGTATGTGCTGCACTAAGAAGTGTTCCATCTCCACCGAGTACAAGCACCAGATCAACTATTTCAACCATCTCTGTTGTGTCAATTCCATTTCGTGAAATGCCAAGTGCATGTGCTTGTTCATCAGGAACTATCGGTTCAACACCAGCTTTTTTGAGCAATTCCGACACTTCAGAAACAACTTGCTGGGCATGTTCCTTACCGGTATGGACAAAAAATCCGACCTTTTTCGTCATCCAGTCTCCTTCTCTAATCGGGAAAACCCAAAAATAATAACACACCCAACCGAAAAGACACATACAGTGAGCATCAAATTCATATCAAGTTGAGGAAGAATATGTGCTGTATCATAGCGTTTGTCCCCAACCATAAGATAATCACGAAACGGCCACAAACCGTATAATGAACCGAACATCAGACCCATAAGAAATGAAATTGTAAGATTACGATATCGTTCTAATAGAAACTTAAGCAACCTTGTGAATACCAAAATCCCGAATATGCAACCAAATGCAAAAAATGTGATAATCAATAATTGACTGAGAAATGGTTGTGTAATTTCTCCCGACAATAATATCGGTATTCCATCCATAAAATCTTTAATTAAGCCTAAGAGCGGAAAATAAAAACCGAATGCAAGTAATAAAAACGATCCGCTGACACCCGGAAGAATCATCGCTGAAATAGCAATTGCACCACATGCAAAAAATGTGATAATCGTAGGAACTGTAAGTTCTATAACTTTGTCAGCCTCCGAAGTCACAACCGCAGCATCCTTCTTCAATTCTTCTATGAAAACTATAAAAGTCCCCGCAACCAACAATATGATTAGTTCACGCCAACTGAATCCGCGTAACATTCGCAGTGGTATAATTATAGATGTTAACACCAACCCAAAAAAGAACCCATAAGTTGCATCATGCTGTGAATCCAATAGGTAGACTATCAATTTTGTTGATACCAACACCGCTGCAACAGCACCAACACCTAAAACCATCAGAAAGCCAAAATCAATGCGGTGAAGTTCAGTTTTAAGGTTGCCTATAGCACCTTTTCTAAATGTCAATATTCCAAATAGCCGTTTGACAGTTCGAAACCCAATATTTCGTAACGCATTGATCAATCGTTCATAAATACCTAATACAAGGGCAAGTGTCCCGCCACTCATACCCGGAATAATGTTTGCAATACCAATCAAGAAGCCGTTTACAAATAGGCGTATTATGTTCATATATTAGGTTGAACTATCTACAATCTGGAATATACACTATCGTATCTTGTCAAAAATTATACTACAAAACCATCTCTATGTCAACCGTTTATGGAACAGTCTTCACTGATACAATACTATGATTGAAGTTGTACATTGATTATATCAGATGATATACAAATTGACAATCATATTCAAAAAGTTCACTTGTTGGAGTGGTTTCTAACCATGATTTATTTCGCGTATGTAATGCTCCATAGCAAGAAAATGAGAAGGTAATACACAAATATATACTCGTGTAAATGAACTTCATTAATCATTATATTTAAAGAAGATAAAATTTGAAATAATTCACAAAAACAGATATAAACCTTCATATTTACCAATAAAAATAATATTATCTTTACAAATGTAATACATGAAGCATTGGTAAAATCAGAATATACATGATAATGAAACTTAACATTAACAAATTAAAATGATACTGAGACTCAGTATTATATATAAGTAAATATACTGAGTCTCAGTATCATTATCTAAAATCTTTACTGATGTTATACCACATTTTTTATTTGTAATGTATTGTCATTTCGTTAATTATTGAAGCGGTCACCTACCATTATAATTAGAACAATTTATTAAATTTGAATAGTGAAATCATCTCATTTAGCTTATAATTTGTAAGCTTTGGTTATGCTGATGAACTTCTTTACCAGCTTACATAACAATTATATTGACTTATTCCCGTCAAAATATGATAAACTATAAGAATATCTAAATTCATATTATAAAGGACACCAGAACTGATGAACTATCCAATCCTATCTGAGTCAAGACGTATAGAGATGTTGCAACCCCCGCAAGGTCGTGTTAGAATGATTCTTGACACAGATACATATAATGAAATTGACGATCAATTTGCTGTCGTTCACGCCATTCTATCACCAAAGGAACTAAACCTTGAGGCGATCTATGCTGCACCATTTCACAACAACCGTTCAACAGGACCTGAAGATGGTATGGTAAAAAGCTATGACGAGATTTTGAGACTGTTAGATTTCCTTCAGGTCAGATCAGAAAACTTTGTATACAAGGGTTCACGAGGTTTCCTCTCTGATGGTGAAACTCCGTTACAGAGTGAAGCAGCAAGTGATATGGTAGAACGCACTATGGGTGGATTGGAGGAACCCTTATATGTCGTGGCAGTTGGTGCTATAACTAATGTGGCTTCAGCGATATTGATCGAACCTGAAATCATCAAAAATATAGTTGTAGTATGGCTTGGAGGTAACCCTCATTATTGGTCTCATACACGCGAATTTAACCTCGCACAGGACATACACGCCGCACGCGTAGTTCTTGATAGTGGTGTGCCATTTGTCCACCTACCTGCACGCGGGGTTGTTTCACATCTGTTAACTACAGTGTCTGAGATGGAACGTTATGTCCAAGGACAAGGAAAAATTGGTGATTATTTGGTACAAATATTCAAAGAATATCATAAAGACCACTTCGGTTGGTCAAAAGTGATATGGGATATTTCCGCAACAGCATATCTTGTCAATAGCAGTTGGGTACCAACGGATTTAGTTCATAGTCCTATTCTGACTGATGCGGCAACGTGGAGTTTTGACAACAGCCGGCACCTAATGCGTGTAGCAACAAGTGTTAATCGTGATGCAATCTTCAGAGACTTATTCCAGAAGTTAGAACAAGCGGAGTAGGCGCGCAAGATTAGAAGGGTAGATGCCATTCCTCTCCACAAATTATCTCAAGTTGGTCCTGCGGTTTATAGTAATCAGTTGGGTGGAAGTTTTCTCCCATATCACCAAACAATCTACGGCGACGTGGTGTCATTCGATCTAATACATGTGATGAAAGCCTATCATAATCGTAAGGTCGGCACCACATCTGACCATATCGGAATGTAACACTTTTTCTAATTTGATCTGATCGATTTGGTCCAACACCATGCCACAAAGCCCATGGAAAAATAACTGCATCACCGGCTTCAGCCAATACCTGTATTGCTCCTTCAGGATAAGTTCCTTTCAGTAAACTCTTCTTTGGAAATGCCTTCTTATGACTACCGGGAACACACATGAAATTGGCAGAATCAGGTTTAGAAAGGTCAGTCAAAAAGAACTGGATTTTGAATTGTAAAGGTAGACTATCAGCATGAGGATGAATACGTTGTAGTGATGGACCGGCATCTGTATGAAATCCCATCAATGCTTCTTCATCAGGATGGCGGACATAGATCTGTGTCCCCATTATCTGAAGATACGGTCCCATCAACGACAAGATTGTTCCAAATGTTCTTTGATGGTCCGTGAGTGGGTCTAACGCATTTGTCCTCTCAATAGCGCGAATAATGGTATATGCTCCCTTTCCAAAACGAGTTCCTTGTAATCCCTGCGTCTCTTTAACGTAGGCTACAATTACCGAATCCACTGCTTCTAACAGTGTCGAAATTTCTGATGGATTAAGAACATGTTTAAGTTGAAGATAACCATGTTCGTGCCAGTGTTTTCGCTGTGCATCTGATATGTAACCTGTATCCATCGATTTCTCCATACTTTCTTTGTAATATCGGAATTATAAGGCATGAGAGCTTTACTGTCAAGCAATTGTCAGTAAATATTCATGTTGGAGGGTTTACCAACCCCGATTGATTGTAGGAAAGGTCTCTAACTCCGATTTGAATCTACTTTACCAACAATGTAGCAGCTTATCTTATCAATAGCATTTTGAAACTTCAGACACAAAATTCTGAAAGTCTAAAAAGCCTTCGGTACGGTTTCAAGAAAGAAAAAAATCAAGGATATACAAGAAAAACACAAAGAATATGCTATCTGAATGAACCTGCAAAGATTTTGTGCAAATACCAAGGTCTTTTGGATGTGGTACAAAAGAAACATATACACCCATAGGACATTCATTAATTTGCAATTCAAACTATATTTTGGTATGATAATAATAATCATCATGTATTATTTTGGGAGAGATGATGCATTACGAAGAACTACCGCTACCACAAAGTCAGAGAGAAGAAATTCATCAATTATTATCCATTGCATCTAAAGAGCAGGACAATATAGACAATGAATCTATATTACGAAGTCTACAAGAACTTGCTACTGACAATATAGAAATTCAGTCCTGCTTTGAAGAAATCGTTATCCCTCTTTTGACATCCTGCATAAACACGCCAAATCCGGAAGCAGCATTGAAGAACTTTTCTCGTTTCGCACATGCAACATTCAACCGCAGATGTGTTTATCAACTCTTACGAGATGCCCCCTTTTTGATACCATCGGTGATGTTAAGTTTCGGTGCATCCACATATCTATCTGATATTCTGGTCCGTAATCCAAACTATTTTTACGACATTATTGATTCTTACGTGATGGAAACTCAGAAATCAAGTGATACTATGTATCATGAGTTATCAACCTTGATCAATAGATACAGAGATGTTGAGCAGAAGTTGCGAATCATACGACGTTATAAAAGACGAGAAAGTCTAAGAATAGCACTGAAAGATCTACTTCAGGATGTAAATGTTGAGACAACAACATTGGAGTTAACGAATTTAGCGGAGGCAACATTACAACATGTCTATGAAATCGGGTGTAACCAGATAATGAAACCGAAATACGGCACCCCACTCAATGAAGATGGAACAACTCCATGTCGGTTCGCTATTATAGGCATGGGAAAACTTGGTGGTTTTGAACTCAATTTTAGTTCGGATATTGATCTAATCTTTGTGTATTCGGATGAAGGAAAAACAGACAAAGACATAGATAATAGCGAATACTACTCCCGTCTATGTGAGTATATAATAAAGGCAATGAGCGAAGTAACAGCAGAAGGTTATGTCTTCCGTGTTGACATCCGCTTACGACCTGAGAGCAGCGCAGGAGTCATCATCCGTTCAATGGAAAGTTACGAAAGTTACTATGAAGGTTGGGGAGATCTATGGGAACGGCAGGCATTGATAAAAGCAAGACCTGTTGCAGGTGATATTGGATTCGGTGAAGAATTCATCCGTATGATTCAGCCATTTGTATATCAACGTTACTTAGATGGAGTTACACTCAATGAAATAAAGAACGACATACGTAACACAAAAGCTCGTATTGAGGATCGACTTTTGGGCGAACGAATTGACATTGAAAAACATGTTAAACTTGGTCCAGGTGCCATTCGTGATATTGAATTTACTGTCCAATGTCTGCAGATGATCCACGGTGGAAAAAGTCGGTCTCTATGTTCTCAGAATACATTGGAAACACTTGCTGCATTAAATTCAAATAAATTACTGGAATCTGAAGACGCAGATGTTTTGTCCGATGCATATCGTTTCTTACGTAGGGTTGAAAATGCCATACAAATTGAGTCTGATCAGCAAAGGTATTCTGTTCCTGCGAAATCGGATGATGCTACGCAACTTGCTCGTATGTTAGGATATCGTGAAGATGCACTAGAGGCATTTCAACAGGATTACCAGAAACATACTATACAAGTCCGCGACATCTTCGAAAAAGTCATGAATGTAACTGATCCAGATCATTTAGATATAGCCGTGCTCCTAAACCAAGATGATATGGATCAGATAGAACAAAAGTTAGGTAAATTCGGATTTGAAAATATACGTGATGCACATCGTTTACTTCGGCAACTTGCTCACGGTGGAGAAGGACAACAGTTTTCACCATCAGTCAGACGGACTTTCTTCAAACTGGCTCCCACTCTACTGAAATGTATTAGTGATTCCCCCGACCCAGATATGGCACTACGCTATTTTGAAGCATTCGCTGCAAAGGTTGGCGCACGAAGTAGTTACTACACCATGTTTATGGAAAGACAGGGAACACTTGAAGCCATAACATCGGTCTGTGGTTCAAGCCTCTATTTGGCAGACCTTTTGATTACAAGTCCAGAACTATTTGATCTCTTGACAATACCAACTTTCACTGAATTTCCGAAGACACTTGGTCAAAAACATGAAGAGGTAAACCAGATCTTAAATAACACAGTTGAATCACAAATATTGAGTTCACTGAGACGTTACAAGAATGATGAGATATGGCGTATCGCCTTAAGGAACATCCTCGGTAAAGCAGACCTACCTACGACGACTGAGGAACTCTCTGATTTAGCTGAAGCGATTCTACAAGGTATATATCGACAAATTGACATACAACTACGCAAAGAAAACGGAACACCAAAGAATGACGATGGAACGACTGTGACATTCGCCATCATAGCCATGGGAAAATTCGGAGGACGGGATCTCAATTTCAGTTCTGATTTAGATATTATGTATGTCTACACAGCAGATGGTAAGACATCACAAGGAATGTCAAATTCTGAATATTTCTCGGCACTTGGTTTAGAGTTGGTAAATCAACTCGGTGGAAATCATGGTATGAGCATATATGAACTGGACCTTCGGTTGCGCCCTTATGGTACGGGTGGTGCGATTGCATTACCTTTAGACGGTTATCAGAATTACTATGGTAAGTCAGCAGAAATCTGGGAACGACAGGCACTCACGCGCGCGCGAGTCGTCGCCGGAGATATTGATGGTTTAGGAGATAGATATATGGAAATTGCACATTCCTTCTGCTACTCTCATCCGCTGACAACTGAAGACATCGCTGAGATAGTACATACTCGCCAGCGTAAGGAGACACAAGCCACTCGTAAAACAAAGTCTCGACGTAGAGGAAGTAGAAAGGGACAAAGGTCCACTGCAAACGTGAAATCTGGATACGGAGGGTTGGTTGACATTGAATTTGCTGTTCAAACGCTTCAGCTAATACATGGCACTGAGCAAAAATCAATACGAGAACCAAACACACTTGCGGCAATAGACAGGCTACTTGAAAGCGGAATTCTAACAGAAATGCAATGTGAAGGTTTATCTGAGTCATATCAATACCTAAGAAGTGTAGAAAATGCTTTACGGATAGTTCATGATCGTGCCTTAGATTCATTGCCTACCAATCACTCGGAATTGGCACAATTAGCACGTAGACTTGGATATGAGGAAACTGACGATTCTTCAATCGTTGAGGCATTTCTACAGGACTATGGTAAGTGGACAGAAAAAACGCGTACACTTTTTAATGAGATACTTGTCAATTGAAAGACATATTGGACAGGGTTATTTAGTTTTAATAATTTTCAATTTTACAACACAGATGGTGCTGTTGAAAGCGATCAGGATTTTCAAAGATTTAACTTATTCTGGAAAATGTATATTCATCTGAATGATATGAGCAAAATCTCTTTATCAGCAAGTTCTTTTAGTTCTGCTTGGGATGCATCTGGACAAATTCCACAACGTGCTGTTGACAACGGCTTGATTTCTCGTTTCGGCACAATTGATGACCTTGAAGGTGGTCAGACAGGTAGACAGAATCTAAACTTGATTTATACGGCAACTAAAGATGATAATTCTCGGTTCTTGATTCAACGGTATTTCAGGAGGCTCAGTTTGACACAGAATCACGGTTACTTCATGAATCGGAACCAGTATCAGAAATACATTTTACACCTGGGAATCCGTTAAATCTACAAGTTGGAATTAGCTGTCAATTCTGATAGGTACGCTTTCGATTTATCACCAGCACTAGTCGGACACATGATTCCAGACATCGCCGCTATTCCAGATGCACCGGCTGCTAAGCATTCATATATTCGACTAGGTGTGATTCCACCCAATGCAAACAGTGGTATATCTATATGTTTTACTAACTTTTGGAGACCTTCTATATTAACTCCAGGACTATTATATGTTGGATAAATTGGACTATATGTTATGAAATCTGCTCCTTCTCGTTCCCGTTTTCTTGCAGAATCGTCGCTGTGAATTGAACATGCAATCAGTATATCTCTGTCAGCTTGTTCTTTTACTTGATTTACAGGTATGTCGTTATCAGGTATGTGAACACCAGCAGCACCTACATCAATCGCTACTTGTACGTTAGTATTGATAAACAGACATGCTCCATAGGTCTTACACTGCTTTGAAATGGGTTGTGCTAATTGAAAGAGAGATATATCCTCCAAATCCTTTTCTCGTAATTGGATTGCTTTGACACCTGCATCCAATATTTCTGAGACAACTGTGAGCAAAGATTTAGGAGCACACCTTTTTCTATCAGTTATGACATATAGTTGAAAATCAATCATATATTGCTATATTACACGGCGGAGTCTTGCTGCGAAAGTGCCATCAACACCGTGTTCTTGGGGGAAAGTCTGTAAAAAGCCATCTTGGGTGATTGCAGTTTTCGGCATATTTGGTAAGAACTCACTTGTAGTTTCTACAGAGAACATTGGGTAATTTTTCATGAACCGATTTACAATTTTCTCGTTTTCTGTCGGTTCTATTGTGCAGGTGCTGTATACCAATATACCACCCTTTTTGATGTGTTGTGCAGCCTTTACCAGAAGTTGGTACTGTAGTTTGTTGAGTGCATGTAGTTGCTCCTCAGTTTTGTTCCAACGGATATCTGGATGGCGGCGTAGAGTGCCAAATCCTGAACACGGAACATCTATCAAAACAGCATCCGCAGCTCTAATGAAACTGAGATCATCCTTCGTTGTATCCATGACCTTTGTTTCAACATTTTGAACACTTAACCGTTTGCAGTTTTCACGTAACACATCAAGCTTTTTGTCATTTATGTCCACAGCGATTATCTTACCCGTATTTTGCATCAGACATCCGAGATGACTTGTTTTTCCACCGGGTGCTGCACATAGATCTACTATCAATTTTGGTTTGTCCGATATGAGAAGATAAGGCACTAACATAGCACTTTCATCTTGTGCATATACATCACCACGGTTTAACAGATCCTTCAAACTTATCTCTTTGTTAGGAATTGATTGCGATTCGTCTGTTGTTATTGATCTATTTTCTATCACAATACCATCAGGAGAAAAGTCTGAGATTCTTGTGTTTAAACCTTCTGTCTCTAAGGATTTGTGTAACGTATCACGATCCGTAACAAGTGAATTTGCGCGGATGGTCAATGGTGCTATCTGGTTGCTTGCTTGACAAAAAGCAAGTGTCCATGTCAGTCCGCGTGTCTGAATCCACTTTTTCACTAACCAATTAGGATATGATAGTCGATTGGATATATGATCTATAGGATGTGTTTTAAGTGAAGGATAATCTAATTCTGTTTTCTTTCGTTGAACTGCACGCAATACTGCGTTGATAAATCCTGCAGTTTTTCTATTCTTTTTTGCAAGTTGTACTGTTTCAAAAATGGCAGCATGTGGAGGAATCCCGTCAAGGTGTAATAATTGGAATGTGCCAAGTCTTAGGATAGAACGATGTCTAATATCAAGTTGGAAACGAGGATTGACAAATTGCTTGAGAACCCAATCCAACTGTTTTTTCCAACGAATAACCCCATAGATGAGGGCATTTGCTAAGCGGCGTTCCCGGGCCTCTAAGTTGGATCGGTCAAATGCCCTGTCAACGATAGATGAAATGGATGTATTGGCTTGAGCAAGGTCTATCAGACATGCTAAGGCGACTTCGCGGGCGTTCATTTTAAGTATCACCCCTCTGGGTTGGAAACCACGCCAACGAGAATAATCAGGATTAGAAACGACATCAACAGTTTTGAAGTGTTAAAATTAGGTGGTGAGTGTGTTTAGTTTGCGAACAAGACGAGATTTTTGTCTGTTCGCTGTGCCTTTCTTGATGACACCTTTTCCTGCTGCTCTGTCAAGCAAACTTGATGTGACTTTGCACAATTGTTGCGCAGTTTCAACATCGCCTGCTTCCAATGCTAATTCTGTATTCTTGAGCGATGTTCTGAGCGTTGCTTTGCGGTGTCTGTTCCTATCGCGTTTTTTTACATCCGCTCGGGCATGTTTTTTAGCTGATCGTCTATGCAAAACGTAATTTCTCCTTTGATAAGTGTAATACCAGAGTTAATGATACCATGAAATTGTGTGTTTGTCCACTTTTTTATTATAAGGATGTAATCGCTGAGATTCTATATTTCTGAATCTCGGATTACTCAGATTGCGTGGATGAGAGGACTTCGCGCCATTTTGTGCTTCTTGTGAATACCTTGCTTGATATTTATAGTGAAATGTAAAATACGTGCACACTCCCGGTAGATGCGGTATCCAAACCGCATCTATGAGATTGAACAAACACCGGTTCGGTTAGGAAACTGAACCTACCGTAGTATGTTAATAATTATGGTTTTTACTATAAATAACCTAAGTTGCTACCTACTGAATATTAATCATCAAATTACTTTATCAAACTAAGAAACAAAGGAATTCTGCAAATTTTAGTGCCAATTCTTATAAATCGGGGTTACAAACCCCTCCAACAATTGGTGGCAACTTAGGTTATAAATAGGGTTCATCGTATAATTGCTAATTTCCTTACGATGGAATAAGTTTCTCCCTTTGATTCAATTGAAATATGACAGACATAAATGCCTGGTGATAGTACTAACCCATAGACAGTTTGCTGATTCCACCATGTTCTCCATATCCGTTTGTCAAGTCTATCATCTATCCCTTCAATTCTCTGAATTATGTTTCCGCGAACATCATAGATGATTATCGTCATGTTAGTAATTTCCAGATTTCCTTCCACACGAAATTCAGTTCGCTCGTTGAACCGAACAGGATTTGGTGAGACGCTAACATCCTTCCAGACAAATGCTTCATCTAAAATAACGGATTGTTTCACAGAAGCTGCACCCAATGGAAACTGAGCAACAACAGTGAGTGTATTTTTTCCCGGTGTCAACGGGATCGTTGCACGATATGTATGTGTCTCTTTGTCCAAATCTGCCTTCACTTTACTCGGATGAATAATTATGTCTATTGGATAATCTGTTTCATAGGTGCCTGTAATTTGTAATGGGTTTTGATTGACCGTGTCTGGTAATTCCAGAGTTACTTGGGGTAATTCTCTATCCGATTTGAAGATATCGTTTAGTAGACTATACACAGTGATAAGTACAAGTTTTGTAACCTTTGTCACCAGAGGAAAGTTGATTTTATCTACAGTATCATCATAAGTATGATAAAATGGGTTTGCGGTATAGTTCTGCGAATCACGCCATGGTGTAGAACTTTCAATCAATGTGACTGCAGGATAGCCTGCATCCCAAAAAGTCTTGTGTGAAGAGATGTCGACAAATTCATCCTGTGTTTGCCGAATAGTCAATCCAATGTCGTGCCATGTATTTGCAATCGCAAGAGCCCGACTGATCCATATAGACTCTCTGTTTGCAATTACTTCAACCAGATCGCTTTTCCAGTTATATCCGAGCATATCCAAATTGAAAACAGCAGTTATTTTTTCAGATTCAGGTGAACGTGATTTTTCCAAAGATTCGCTATGTATTTTCTCACTCCCAATTGCTTGATGAATATAATTTTTACTACCTAAAAACCCAAGTTCCTCGCCACCGAATGCGATAAATTTGATTGTGTGGTCATACTCATATTGGCTAAGGATTTGTGCTATTGCCAACATGGCTGCAATACCCGTTCCATTTCTGTTCGCTCCTGGGGCACTTGATGCTAATGGGTTCCAATTAGGTTCCCTAACGGCTTTGGTATCGTAATAGGCACACATAATGAAAACGTGTTTACTTGAAGCGTTTTTCTTTGGTGGAAGTTCTGCGATGATGTTCCGAATGCCACCAATATTCTGTTCTGTTACTTGTAATCGTCCGTAACTGCGAAAGACCGACTTGATGTAATTCATTACGTTTTCAGTTGCTTCTTGGTGATGTGCGTTCCTTGTTCTGAAAATCCGTCTGGTGGGAAATTGTGTAATATTGTCTTGTAGTGCAATGACATGTTTTTCCAGTGTTTCAATCTTGACTTTTGATACGAGTTCACCGCTTTCGTCTGCTGTTATTGTATAGATAGGCGTAAGAATGTATATCAAATGGATACACAATAGAAACTTATTGACAACATGATGAGAATGGAAGGTTATTGTCATGAGAATTTATGTTTTGTGCTTAAGTGCATTTCTTTTTGTAGATATTATAGCAATTCTATGCATGAATTTCCATTTAGAATGGAAGGACGATGGGTGTGTAAAGTTTTTGGCATTACCTCTTTCATTTTCATATAGGATTGAAAGCTTGAAGTCCGATCAATCCAATTCAATGCCGAAATGCGCTTATGGCATTCATCGTGGTTGAAAACCCCTCCAACAAAGGAGATGAATGTAAGAATCACAATGAATTGCGATTGAAGTCAATAATGTTCCAATATCAAAACCGTACAGAAGACGTACAAATTCACGTACAACCTGTACGTTTTTGTACGTCCTGTAAGAGTAGTCTACATAAGGGTTCGTAAGGGATTTGTCAAAAAGCAAAATTTATTAAATTGTACGTGTTCTCTATTTTGTTTTTGTCGTGTGAAATCGGTAGTCTGAGGATGACACTTTTCTAGCATCTTACGAATGCAGAATAGAATGTTGTTAAATGTAAAGAGAGTGGCGATAAACATGTGTTTGTTATACGTGATGATATAATTCATATTGAATGTATATGTATTTGAAATGTTGTTTTTGTGAAATGACATTCTATGCCTTGACAAGATTGATTGTAGGACAATCATTATGCCTTGTGTCTGCAGTTTAGTTTTCATAATTCTCTATTTTATTCAACAAAGTTTATGTGACGTATATTATAACATAACAAACTTACTGAAGTCAAATTATTATTCACAAATATTAGCAGTTTTTTTATGGGTGATAGGCGGTTAGTGCCAAAACTTTACATACCGTGGAAGGACTCTGTTGTTATCATAGAATTTGTTGATATAATGTTAATATGTGTGCTAATATAATCAAACGTTATACAGTTCTTCATACTATATTTCTTTCATACATATTTTATTTATAAATGATCCTCTTATTTGCCAAATTATCCATACGTAACAAAAAGCTTCAGTCTTTTTCTGTAACGTAATGTACATAAGTTGCGTTATTAATCTAACTGAAACTGCGAAACCGGTTTCATATTACCTTTGGCTAAAGGAGGACGAAGGAGGTTTTAGTCTATGGCGCGCCAAGCGAAAAATGACCTTAATGCAACCGAAGATACTTACTTAGCCACACAAGCCAAGCAGGGGGATGAAGCAGCATTTAGTCAGTTGTTTGATAAACACTACAACTGGGTATACAGTAAGGCATATAGGATCTTAAAAGACCATCATGATACAGAAGAAGTTAGTTTAGATGTTTTTACTAAAGTCTGGCAAAAATTGCACAGTGACAAATGGGATCCCAAAAAGGGTAGTTTTCAAGCGTGGTTAAATATAGTTGCACGTAATACAATTATTGATGCGATACGCAAAAGGGATAGGATTCGGGAATCGCTCCTAACGCTTGAAGAACAGGATGATTTGCCACTAAATGAGTACGAAGATGGTAGACCTGGACCAGATAAGCATATAATTGCTCAAGAGGCACAAGAGATTTTAGAGAAAGCCCTTGAACAGGTTACAAAACCGAACCACCGTATTGCATGGATTCTCCGACATTTAGAAGGATGTAGTGTCGCGGATATATCACGAATACTCAACCGTAAAGATGGTACTGTCAAAATCTGGATATTCCGTTGTACACAAGAGTTAAGACAGATTTTAATCAATAACGGAATTCAATGGATACAATAGATCTACATTATAGTTTTCCAATCATGGAGGATAACTAATGCGTTTTTTCAGAAAAACACCAATGTCCACTCGGTATAGCGATACCGATATTTACGAAGCAGAGATTCAGGAAGCCTATACTTGTTGGTTGAAGAATGAGAAACTCAACCGTAAACAGAAAAGTCTTATCAAGAATATACAAGGATCCAGCCATTTTCATAAAGTCAAGGATCTGATTGATTTTGCCCATTATCGTTTTCAAGAAACAGAGAGCGTTACCCCGATAGAAGGTTCGAAAGAACGCGTAGCTGAGAAACTTATGGAAGCGATTAAGGGTAAAAGACAACGGAAAACTGGTGAAGAGGGGTATGGACTCAATCCACAGCCTGCTTATAGTCCGGAGGTCATGGGGAATGTAGATACGGATGTTATGCCGAATTCTCTGAAACCACCGTCAGAAGCAGAATTGCAGCAGTGGCAGAATCCTGAAGATTCACAAGATACTTCATCAAGACCATTGGCTCATCTTAACCTTTCTTTTGATAAAGAAGAAGATGAAGTATCAATCACAGATTTGGGAAGTTCAACCCCAACCTATGTTGATGGGGTACGTGTGAAAGACCCATCTCCAATTCAAGAAGGTGACGAGTTCAAGTGTGGACAAATTACTTTCCAGATCGTTGATATCGATAAAGAGTAGAGAGAAGGGAATAGGGGAGCGACAAACATACAATAATATTTGGTTTCATAGTTATCTCATAGAGACTTGTTTGTTCATACTCCCCTTTCTTCTTATAAATTCTCTAGTAACGTCAGGTTGATAATTGGTATATGAACTTCATTTTGTAAATTATTGCTTTTATAGACCCTGTAGATGTGGTTTCCCAACCACATTGAATACGAAAATCTGATTTATCAAACTCACGTTAGTAGACATTCTACTTTCTTTGACACTAAATCCCACCCAATAGGAATTGAGGTTAGAAACCCCTCAAATAAACTGTTCATATAATTGTTTAAATCTTAATCTATTATAAATCACAAGAATCTATATTAATCCATGTCTGATTCAAAAACACTTGCTATGTCCCATTTTCAACAAGCAGCAGCTTGTTATCAGCAAGCTCGTTATGTTGAAGCCATCCAGAACTACTTGTCAGGCATAAAACTTGATAAGAGTCATTTCCATATCTATGCTGATCTTGCGAAGGCATACGAAATGGTCGGTAGATGGGATCAGGCGTTGTCATACTTAGACATAGCTTTGCAATTATGTCCTGATTCACCAACGGTACACAGACGTTTGTCGCGTATCAGTGAAGAAAAAACATACTACCAACAAATAATAGCTAACGAAGCGTTAAAAGTTGACCCACCACCTGAGTTTATCAACATCCTTGAAGACAAGGATTTAGAGAGTCCACAAAGTGTAGTGGAAGATAAGTTTTTCAAATTATCGGTTGAACCTGCACTTATGCCAAAAACCCTTTGGTATATCTGTCAACTCATCGTAAAAACATATAAGGAAGTTGGGTCTAAACTTGATTGTTTTCCTGACGATCAGATATCTATATCAATCATAAACTCTGTCAATGCACCACTTCAGATAAATATGCCATCTTGGGCAAGTGGGTGTTATAATGGTCATATTTTGCTGAAGTATTGTGCTGATGGCGAACCGGAACTGGGTGTGTTATGGACACTTATACGGCATGAGTGGACACATCTGTTGGTAGATATGTTAACAGATGGTAATTGTCCAATTTGGTTAAACGAAGGACTTGCCCAAGCCATTGCACGACCACTTTTATCTTTTGAGAAACTGGCATTAGAACAGGCTGATCAAAACGGGATATTACCGACATACAATGAACTCAGTCAACCATTTAATCATAGTGCTTCAGAACGTAAAATTGCCTATCTTCAATCTGCAGCAATAGTGTCTTCCTTAATTGACGATTCTGGATTTCATTCTATCAGAAATCTTCTGCAACTTATACGAAATGACACTCCGATTGATATAGCGTTACAACTCATCTATAATAAGTGTGTCATTACGAATTAACAAAATTCCTCAATCTCAGTTTAACTCTTCTAAACACTTTACATCCAATTTAGAGAATCCGCGTCAATTACTTTAACCTAAGTTGCTACCTACTGAATATTAATCATCAAATTACTTTGTCAAACGAGGAAACAAAGGAATTCTGCATATTTTAGTGCCACTTCTTATAAATCGGGGTTAGAAACCCCTCCAACAAATGATAGGTGGCAACTTAGATTACTTTGATAAAATAACGATCACTCTGCCAGATACTTCTTACTATGTCAATACTTGATATTATCGTGCTCATTCTCGTTGGATTAGCAGGATTTAGTTGCTTCAAAGCAGGATTTACCCGCAGTATATGGGGTGTTTTTGCTTTAGGTGCAGGTTTTGTCGTTGCCAGTCAAGTGTGGCAGGAACTTGCTTATATTATAGAGAAAGTTATACCGCAAGAGGATATTGCGAAATGGATCAGTATTGTGGTTCTGATATTGATTGTCTCTATAATAGTCGACCTGATATTTGGCCGGATTCACCGATTATTTGAAGAAGGTATTTTAGGGTGGTTGAATAGTCTTCTCGGTTTATGTCTTGGTGTTGCTTCAAGTGTGATTATCGTTGCCTTACTTCTACATTTCCTATATCCACAAATCAGTAACAACTTTGCTAATGAATTTGAGAATTCGCTTTTTGCTTCCTATTTGGAGGAATTTGGTGAAGAGGTGTGGACATTTGGTAAGGAGAATGTAAAAAGACATCTCGAATCTGAATGATGCTAAAACGAATATTGTGATGACGTTGTGGTTGATTGGTGTTGTCCACAATATAGAAAGAGTCCGTATGCAAGACAATAGAAAAGGGTCTAAATACAGCCACTGGTAACGACTACACAATCCACAGGAGTTATGAGATGGCGGGGCACAGAGACCCCACCATACAATGGTTGGGAAGTAGAATTGCCAATAACTTTATTTCCCTTTACCAACCTGCCAGATTCAAGAATTCTAACGCCATCAATGTATGTCCCTCTGCATTCGGATGAACACCATCTTGTGTAGTCCATAATGCCCCTGGTCGTGCGGCAACTGCGCGATCAAATGCATTATTAGTCTGTATCAGCCGTGCATCAAATTCTCCTGCGAGTCTATGGATACAGGCATTGTATGCATCTACTGCTAACGGACGCGGATTTTCAACATCCTCTTCAATATAGAAGATTTCAAACAGGAAAAGCGGTGCATCTAATTCATTTTTTACACGTGTGAGGATACGGTTGTAGCATGCTTCCCACTCTGGTAGATATTCTTCATTTGAGACACCTTGTCCGAGTTGACGACTTGCATTGTTGATCCCGATTTTCACAGAGACCCAATCAGGTTTTTCATCAATCACATCTGTATCCCACCGATTTTCCAAACCTTCAACAATATCCCCACCGATACCTTTATTTACATAAGTTATGTCGCGCTCAGGATATTTTGCAGTAATCAATTCAGTAATCTTCCGAACATACCCATGTCCATAAGGTGCATGGTCTCCACGTCTACCACAATCCGTGATGCTATCACCAATGAATAACACCTTTTCTCCAGATTTAAACAACAAATTACTCACAAACAAACTCCTTTATGTGTTATACTAATTAGGATCAATCGTATTTCTGAGAAGACTTTATCCAGAACAGACATTCCCATTAACATAGCATATATTCAATAGAAATCCAACATGAAAAATATAGGTGTTCTACACGTCATCACAGATACAACATTACAAACACGGTTTAGTCATGCTGAACTTGCTGAACTTGCCATTCAAGGTGGTGCAGATACAATTCAGTTTCGACAGAAATATGGATCAACACGCGAGTTGATAGAAACTGCACAGCAGATGAAAGAAATATGTACAAAACACAACGTGCCGTTGATTGTAAATGATAGGACAGACATCGCACTTGCAGTTGGGGCAGATGGAGCACACTTTGGACAAGATGACATGCCAGTTGCCATTGGTAGACGGATACTATCCACAGAGACCGTTATCGGTGCCTCTGCACGAACTGAAGAGAAGATACTTGAGGCAATTTCTGAAGGTGCAGATTATATTGGATATGGACCGATCTATCAGACATCCTCAAAATCGGATGCTGAAAGACCTAAGGGTTTAGAAGGATTGCATCGGATGTGTGAGATTGCAACGTGTCCAGTGATAGCCATTGGTGGAATCACGATAGATACAGCTGCAGATGTGATTCGGACAGGTGCACACGGTATTGCAGTGATTTGTGCAGTTTGTGGACAGAAAGATCCGTTAGTGGCAACAAAAAATCTAATGCAAGAGATACAACAAGTAAAACAGACCTAAATTAGTTTACGGAGTATAAAACAAACATGAAGGGAACTAACTATGACTACAAGACAGATACATTTTCAACAAAGCAGTACAGAGAGGTAGATCATGTTTATGAACCAGATTTTAACAAGATAGAAGAAGAATTCGTCCAGAAATTGTGGTATGGACAACGTTTTTTCAATGCAAATCTCATAACAATAGATGGCAAAGAGATTCGTGTGCTAAAACAGGGTGTTTGGAATAAAGAAGATGGTCCCGATTTTTTGCATGCGGAAATTGAAATTAATGGTAAATTACTTGTTGGCGATATTGAAATACATGTCAAATCGTCAGAATGGTATGCACATAAGCACCATCTGAATTCAAGATATAACCGGGTTGTCCTACATGTTGTTCTATATGGTGATGACTTCAATCTTCGTACGCGTCTTCAGAATGGAAAACGGATTTCAACGTTGGAACTACTCAAATGGATAGATGCTCCAATTGGGGATCTATATGATGAAACAACACAAGCAGAAGAGGATGCGAACAATTATTGTAGAGTTACTGGAAACCAATTGCATTTAGACAATCTAAAGGATGTGTTTGACACGTTAGGAACAGAGCGATTCTTAGAGAAAGCGGATGCTGTGCGTCTACTGCGAACTCGTCTGAATTTTGAGCAAATCCTATATGAAGGCATAATGGAGGCATTGGGATATTCACAAAATAGCAAACCCTTACGTGAGTTAGCACAACGAGTGCCTTTTTCTGAATTTGATCACAAATCAGAACATGAGATACAAGCAATACTGTTTGGGGTTGCTGGTTTGTTGCCTTCTCAATTAGAAAAACCTTTGCCTGCGAATGAAACAGAAAATCCATATATCGTCGCTTTAGAGAAACTATGGGAAGTATCAGAACATGCTAAACGAACAGAGTGCATGGTAGGAACAAAATGGCGATTTGGTAGGATTCGCCCAAATAATCACCCTGTCAGACGTATCGTCGCGATGAGTCAATTGATTTTTCAGTGCAAAGGGAGTTTGATGATGTATTTTCTCCCAACATGTGAAATGGCGGGGAATATTGACAATTCCAATATGTTACGTAATATCAGAAACAATCTTCTTCATCTGTTGGTACTTGAACCGATAGGTTACTGGGAAACACATTCCAATTTTGGCAAGGGTGGCACCAAGAATGCAAAACTCATTGGGTCGGATAGGGCATTGGACATCTTAGTCAATAAAATACTGCCAGTTGCGTATATTTGGGCAGTGGAATCGGAGAGTAAACAGTTACAGGATGCTATTCTGAAACTCTATAGTGACTTTACAAAAATGCAGGAAAATAGTATTATTCGTCTGGTAAGTAAACAAGTTTTCAACGAAACACAACCAATGCGTATGATTAAGCCTACTGCGAAAATCCAGCAAGGAATAATTCGGCTATACAAGAACTACTGTGTTGATCAACTCTGTGATTTATGTCCAATTTTTGAGAATAACTGTGTGCTATCAACGGAGTAAAGTGATGTACACCTAAATTTAAGTTGATATTGAAATGTGTAATTTTTACAATATATATGACCTCAAAAAGTGTTCATATTGACTGTCAAATAATAATAAAATAAGGAGAAATTCATGAAAACTTTGTACATAATAACAATAATGTTGCTGTGTTGCTCCCTTGTCTCAGCTGAAGAGACATTCTTCTCTGCGCTTGAAAGTCAAGCGGAAGTTGAAGAAGCGGGTGGCACTGTAGATGGTGGTAGTTTTGTTCCAGGTAAATTTGGTAACGGATTTTTAAGTGAAGAAGTTGGGGATGTCATCCACTTTCCTGTGGAAGACCGCTTTGTCAACCTTGAAGAAGGCACAGTTGAGTTATGGGTAACAATGGGAATGGATACCAGCACTATCACCGGTGAACTCTTTACGTTCATGACTTACAAACGTAATACTGATGCTATATTTTTACAGTTCAACGATGGTGGTATTGCACAGATGCGGATTAAGAGTGCAGGCTCTTGGCTGAACGCCAATAGTGAACCACTTAAGTGGAAAAAGGGTGAACATCACCACATGGCAGGGACTTGGGGTCCAGATGGACTGAAACTCTACCTTGATGGTGAATTGGCAGGAGAGGACCCATCAGATAAAGGTCCAACTGTATTTGCAGAAACATTTGAAATAAATAACGCATCGCCACCGGATCCCAAATTCCCAACGAATTGTGTCGTTGATGGTCTTCGGATCTCAGATCATCAGAAAGAAGCTGGTGAATTAGTGCTTGACGACCCTTCCCCTGTACAACCAGCAGGGAAATTGGCAACTACCTGGGGAAAATTGAAAGCCCTAAACTAATAAATTGTAAATTATATAGTAGATTTGAAATTACTTGAACACTCTGCATCGGCGAGGTTAGGATACCTCGCCTACCGTGAGGCGAAAGTGTCATCTTATACCATTTCTATAAATGTTTATCCTATTAACATTTGATAAGAATGTCTTGAAGGACGGCACAAACTGGCAGCTTATGCTATAAAAATGTGGTGTTTTCTATTAGAAATGGTATTATATTTATAATCTACTATAATACAATGCATTAAGGTCTCTTTTACTATCCAATTTACTGTTTATGTCTCTATAGAAAACAGACAGGAATAATTGGGATTACTGAATGAGCATGTTTGCATTATTTGCTACATAAGAGGTATTAGATGTATAAAACAGAGAGTCCGCTTTTTACGTCAGGGACAGAAGGATATAACACATTTCGTATTCCAGCACTCGTTGCATCAAAAGATGGAACATTATTAGCGTTCTGTGAGGGAAGACGAAAGGGTGGAGGCGATTCTGGCGACATTGATATTGTTTTGAAACGAAGTTTTGACAATGGAGAGACATGGCAACCACTGCAAGTTGCAGTATCCACTGGAGCAGATACGGACGGTAATCCCGCGCCTGTTGTTGACAGGGATACTGGAACTATTTGGCTACTGTTCTGTAAGAATTATGCTGATGGTGGTGAAGGGAAGATCATCGCTGGAGAAGCACCACGGACTGTTTGGGTTACCTCCAGTTCGGATGATGGAGAAACTTGGTCAGAACCGAGAGAGATCACTTCTGATACGAAGTTGGATACGTGGACTTGGTATGCAACGGGACCTTGTCACGGTATACAATTAGCAAGTGGAAGAATGGTGATTCCGTGTGATCATGTTCTTGGTCAAAGTCGTAATTATGCTGAGATGGGATATTCTCATCTAATTGTTAGTGATGATCATGGTGAGACATGGCGTATGGCAGGGGATGCACAACCGGGAACAAACGAATCTGTTGTTGTTGAAACGGTGGATGGCGACCTCTATTTCAATTGTCGTAATTATGTAGCACCTAAACGTCGTGCTTATGCTTGGAGTTCAGACGGTGGGGATACGTTCACTGAATTCGGTTATGACGATAACTTGATTGAACCGATATGTCAAGCCAGCATGGTTCGTTTTACGGATGTCAATTCACACGATAAGAATCGCGTGCTGTTCTCTAATCCTGCAAGCACTGGACGGGAAAAAATGACGGTTCGTATCAGTTATGATGAATGCCGTAGTTGGAACGAGGGGAAAGTTCTGCACGAAGGTCCCGCTGCGTATTCTGATCTCTGTATCGATTCAGATATGAATATATGCTGTCTTTATGAACGTGGTGAGCGTGGTGCTTCTGAGACGTTGTCGTTTGCTAAATTTGATTTAGCGTGGTTGACAGAAGGGAAGGACACGTTGTAAGTTAATCAACATAGATACCCATCACTCCTTTGACTTACAGACACGGTTCTTCTCTTTGTATACACTTCCAAGTAATTAAAGCAAAGCACTCTAACTAATTACTTGTGGGTGGATTATAGTAGTCCACCCGCAAGTTTTAGGAGATGAACCGATGAACTTAAAACACAGAATCAGCAAACATCTCTTTGGTCGTATACGAAATAAGAGAAAAAAGAGGATTTGGAATTATATTTGGGTAATATTATCAATTACCACCTGTGATGTGCTAATTCTCTTCGTCCTATTCAAAATTCTCTTTCCAATGTTGTTAGAGACAACACCTTATCTACTCCCCGAAGATTCACAAGAATACACTCATTTAAATTCCTTCGCATCAACTAACAGTCCAGTCACTGCGTTGGTATTTTCCCCAGATGGTAAAACACTTGCACACGGTATGTATAAGAAGATTCTGCTGCTGGACACTGAAACTGGCAATCATCAATACAGCGTAAGCGAACATGGCGGTGTAGTTACATCGCTTGCGTTTTCTCCTAATGGTAAAACTTTAGCGAGTACTAGTAAGTCTATGCAAAATCCAGTGATATTATATGATACTGCTTCCGGACACGCAAAATCTTATATATCAGGTCATCCTACATGGATTACCCATTTGGAATATTCTCCTGATGGTAAAATTATTGTTGGCGCGAGTTATAATGGAGAGATAACCGCATGGGAAACCAAGACTGGTAATACGTTCCAACCAATACTGGGGACACTCGCGTTTGCGAAACCTGCAGTATACGATTATTACTACCCAGATAATATATTAGTTAGATGGAACTGGGATATAAAGAATAAAAACGTTGGAAATACACCAAGCAATTTAATTTCGGTACTTGAATCAGCTGCTTTTCATGAAACTGGTATAATTGCTATGACACCAGGCCCCAACACATTTCCAATTTATCTTAGTTCACATAAATATCCTATTGGATCATTGGCATTTTCCCAGGATGGTGAGACATTAGCAAGTAGTAGTCGTAGCGAGTTTCAATCTTTCCATATTACCAGAGGTAAAATTCAGTTGTGGAATATTAACGTTGGAAAACCTACAGCAACCCTTAGAACGCCAGATTGGAGAGTGGGAAGACTTGCATTTTCTCCAGATGGCAAATACCTTGCGAGTGATGGTAGCAAAAGGAGATCGGATAGTCGGAAAATCCTCGTTTGGGACTTGACTAATCACCAGTTGGTTTCTTTGATAGATACAGATTCAATATGTGAAATTACAGTTTTGGTATTTGCCTCTGATAGCAGAACACTTGCAAGTGGCGATGAATGTGGAAAAGTAGATTTGTGGAAGGTAGGGAAGAATTAATTGAATCTGAATTTGAAATGAGAAAGACCCAACTACTTTATATATTCCTCACCACGATGTTGTGCAATCCATGTCTTCAATGGGACATCCGCATCAGTGGGTTGCCACCAGCCTTTTATGTTCACACCGTCACCTAACAACTGCCTGCGAATCGGGTCGCATTTCTCAAGTAGTTCAGGCGGCATAAGGTTGTAATCTAATCCGCGTAACCAACGGTAACTATATCCCATAAACAGAACCTTTCGGGTTACATCGGAGAAATTCCATCCCCGTGAATGCCACATTCTTCTATCAAATAGCACTGCAGTCCCGCGTTTAACAATCAAATCAATTGCTTCGTTGGGGTCTTCATCAGGATTGTTCCTTGGCAGCAATTTGTCAAGTTTATGGCTACCCGGTATAAGTCGCATTGCACCGTTATCACGATTCGTAACATCACTTAGCCAGTAACTGACTTTCAGTGATAGTCGAGGATGTGGACGTTCCATCTCAGGAATTGGTCTGCCACCGTCCTGATGCCAATGTGCTGCATTGCTGACGCGCGGTGTATTGGCAGGTTCAGGGGGATACATGATGAGATGTGAAATGTATAGTTGTATGTTCCATCCTAAGATGTCCCAGAGCAGTGGAAAGACCTTCCTATTATCAAGCAATTCCAATAGAATATCGTCTTCAATGACAGTGCGAAACTTTGATAGGAGTTTATGTGATGCCAATCCAGTTTTAGCGCGTTCCTCTGCATCAATCCGATCTGCTACTTCCTCTAACTGGTCTGCCATCTCAGGTGTAATTGCATCCTCAACGACGAGATAACCGCTGTCATTGAATGTGTTGAGTTGTTCGTCTGTTGCACAGTATTCAAGCCAACTTGTATCCATATCCTTATTCCTTATTCATCAACATGTTCAATAATCTCACCAGTTTCACGATTTCTGAAGATGCGTTTCTTTCTTCCATCAGGTAGCAGTTCATCCTTGAGATGTGCCAATTTATCATCAGCATCTTTCTGAGCTGCTTGAAAGTCTTCAATATCGGTTTCACCGCGCCAGTCTTCAAGTTCGACTGTTTCCCACTGTTTTGACTTAGCTGATTTATAGCAAGCATCAATGATTGCATTAACGACATATCCGTCATAGAATGTTTCTAAGGGTTCCCTGTCTTCATCAATAGCATTGAACATATCTAGGAACATATCTCTATAACCGAGTTCTGCAACTTCATCACCGACAGGGAATAACCAACCGGTATCACCTTCTGCTTTTTCTGCAACATAACCACCTTGACCTACGGCGGTGAACATCTCAAAACCGGTTCGTAGCCAGTGGTTGAGCCAGATTGTTCCTTCACTACCGGAAACTTCATCCCGTAAATCCATACCACCTCGGAAAGCCCAACTTACTTCAAACTGTCCCATTGCCCCACTTTCAAATCGGATTAGTGATATGCCGTGATCCTCTGCATCAATAGGATGAACAAGTGTGTCAGCCCAACACATCACCTCAAGTGGCTTATTGTTCTTTCCAACAAAATTTCGGATAATCTCAATACAGTGGCATCCCATATCAACGATAGCACCACCACCTGCCTGTTCTAAATCCCAAAACCAATCGCTGTGTGGTCCTGGATGTGTTTCACGCGAGCGAACCCACAGAATCTTGCCGAGTGCACCATTTTGAACTGATTCTAATGCTTTCAACGTTTTTGGTGGATAGACCAAATCTTCAAGATACCCACCAAAAACTCCTGCGTTTTCCACCGCATCTAACATTGCTTTACCCTCAGCGGCTGTGCGCCCGAGTGGTTTCGTGCAGAGAATGGCTTTTCCAGCTTTGGCAGCGAGTTCTACGGCATTCAGATGTAAATTATTCGGTAAACCGATGACGACGACATCTGTCTCTGGATGATTTATGGCTTCTGCTAAATCGGTAGTTGTATTCGGGATATTCCATTCTTGTGCAAATTCGTTTGCGCGTTCTTCACGTCGTGAATATACAACATGCACACGGTCGCCACCGCGTTGGTTATGGAGTGTCATCGTGTAGAACATGCCGATGAGTCCCGATCCGAGCATAGTAACTTTATGATTTTTCTGTTCTAACATTTATCACCTTTATGTCAAGTAGATTAATTTTATAGTGAAATCAAAAATTTGTGCACATTCCAAGTAGATGCGATTTCCCAACCGCATCTATGAAACTGAACAAACACCGGTTCGGTTTGGAAAACGAACCTACCGTAGCGTAAATAATTATGGTTTTTACTATAATGTAAGAGGCGCAATGAATTGCGCGATTACGAAAGGACCGTGATTATGAGTTGACAGTTATTCTCCTTTGTATGCTGAGATAACTCCCCAGTCGTCCACTGACCAGCAATGGTCTTTATCAGTTGCGAATAAGCCTTTGATGGTGCCACTTCCTCCGGCTTTTGTAGCTTTCCATGTTTTTCCACCATCGTTGGTATGCAGAACTGAACCGAAATCTCCCGCTGCCCAACCGACTGTTTCATCAACAAACATAATATCATGTAAATTGTCAAAAGAGTCTGTTTCTTGTTCATTCCATGTATTACCACCATCACTGGTGTGCAGGATTAATCCTTCCTGTCCGCTAATCCAACCAGTTGTTTCATTGACAAAATGGATACCAAATAAGTTGTTATCCACCCCAGCGTCCTGTTTTTTCCACGTTTCCCCACTATCAGTTGTATGCAATAAAGTTCCATAAGAACCGATCACCCACCCTGTTGTCGGAGTAATAAACCAAATATTTTCTAAATTATTACGAGTTTCGCCGACACGTGCACGTTCAGAACTACCTAACCATGTCTCTCCGCCATCGGTTGTTTTTAGGATAGTGTTTTCTGAACCAGCGATGAAACCGATTGTATCGCTAATCATCTGTATTCCCATCAGGTTTGCACGAATTCCGCCGCCACCACGTCGGTTAGGATTCGGTCTTGCGTTCTCATTTCTTGCGACTTTTCTGTTCCAAGTTTTTCCGCCATCTTCTGTTTTTAGGATAGTACCTCTTGCTCCAGTAACGTAGCCTATGTTTTCATTGACAAAATAGATATTATAGAGAGTTGGTGTGCCGCCACCACCAGCAGGACCCGGTCTTTGTCCGGTAGTAGTTCCTTGTGGTCTGGAGTTGGCTTCTATTTTCTTCCAAGTTTTTCCACTATCAGCGGTAACAAGCATTAATCCGTTATCACCTACCACTAGACCTTTCTCTGGATTAAAAAAATGAACATCATGTAACATTCCTTGAATACCATCACCACGAATAATATCGTCATCTCGTATGACAGTCCATTTTCCTTCAACAACTGTTTGTATAAACAGAACCGTAAAACCGATTAATATGAAGGTTAGTATCTTATTAATTCTGATCATCATTGCCTCCTTTTGAGTATCAATAATTTACATCACACATTAAGATTAACGTGAGTTTGATAAATCAATTTTCTGTATCTAGTGCGGTTAGGAAACCGCACCTACCGAGTCTATGAGAGAGATATTTTGTATAAAATGAAGTTCAGATACCTATTATCAAACTCACGTTAAGATTACCAGTTATGTGAAGAATTCCTCGTTGTGTGGACGGACATCTACTTCAAAACTCCATGCACTTCTTTCCTGTTGAATGAGTGCCCAATATGTGTCAGCGATGGCATCAGGTTCAAGTAAAGGGTCTCCTTCGTTTACTTGATACCGTTCTCGGAGATTAGGTGTGTTGATAACGCCATCAATGATAATGTGTGCAACATGAATACCTTGTGGTCCAACTTCACGAGCAAGCGATGATGCCAACCCGCGCATAGCATATTTTGCACTGCTAAATGCAATTGCCCCTGCTCTTCCCCGTACAGCAGATGTTGCCCCAGAAAATAGTATTGTCCCACTTTTCTTTTTAAGCATATCTGGAACAACTTGCTTAACACATAGAAATGCACCGAGGGTGCAAACACGCCAAGCATTTTCAAATGCATCTGGTGTAAGTTCTGATAGGTTTCCCCACGCTGCATTTCCAGCATGATTTACCAAGATATCTGGTGCTCCAAATTCGTCTCGGATTTGGTCAAAACTTGCTTCAACTTGTGTAGCATCTGTTATATCTGTTGGAATTGGAAGGACAGATATACCCTCTTCTTCCAATCTGTTTGATAGATTGATGATGTATGGTGATGAACGTGAAAGGAGTGCAAGGTGGCATCCTTCGTTAGCAAATTTACGGGCAATAGCTGCACCTAAACCTGGACCTACTCCCGCAATTACTGCAGTTTGTGACATGTCAATCCCTCCTCAATCGGATATATAGTGAAATGTAAAAAACACGTGCACACTCCCCGGTAGATGTGGTTTCCTAACCGCATCTATTCCTACCGTAGTGTGTAAATATTAAGGTTTTTACTATAATAACCTAAGTTGCTACCTACTGAATATTAATCATCAAATTACTTTATCAAACTAAGAAACACAGGAATTCTGCAAATTTTAGTGCCAATTCTTACTAAATCGGGGTTACAAACCCCTCCAACAATTGATAGGTGGCAACTTAGGTTATAATAAATGTTTAATTTCCAAAGTTCTAATTCTATAGGTATGTTATTCATGTCGCAAGGCATCTATCGGATGAAGTTTTGCTGCTTTCCAAGCAGGATACGCACCAAAGAATATACCGACAAGTGCACTTACTATGAAAGAAAGCACTCCGTAAACGGGTGAGATAACTGTACGCCACCCCCAAAGTGATGGTACCATTTCAGCACCGACTATACCAAAACCGACACCGACAATTCCTCCAATCAATGCTAATGTTGTAGATTCAACAAGGAATTGGGTAAGGATATCTAAACGTTGTGCCCCAACAGCTTTGCGAAGACCGATCTCCTTAGTCCGTTCTGTAACCGATACCAGCATGATATTCATAATCCCAATACCACCAACAAGTAAAGATACAACAGCAATACCTAAAATCATGTTAGTAAATGTCTGGCTTGATTCTTCCAAAGTTTCCATGAATTCCGCTTGGTTACGTATGTGGAAGTCTGCTTCTTTATTTATAGGTATTTTGTGTTGCTTTCGCAGTAATTCAATTGCTTCTGTCTCCGCTTCCTCAAGCACTTTATCAGTTTTTGCTTGCAGACTGATGCTTGACAGATTCTCAACACCGAAAACACGTTTCATTGCAGTGGTATATGGGATAAAGACTTGATCATCTGGATTCCGCCATCCACTTGCCCCTTTTTCTTTCATTACACCTAAGACATGAAACCCGATATTCTTTATCTTAACTGTCTTACCGACTGGATTTCTCTGTTCAAAAAGATTGTCAACAACAGTTTTACCAAGGACACATACACGTTCACGATTTCGAATTTCATTTTCACCAAAAAATTTGCCGTTTACAACTGTGAAGTTTGCTGTAATGAGATATTCTGGGGATGTTCCAACGATAGTGGTGTTTGTATTCTTGTTAAGAAATTTTACTTGTGCACGACTGCTAACTTCAGGGGTGACGTACCAAAAATTCTTTCCACGTTCTCGTAATATCTCGGAATCTTCAACAGTGAGGGTCCTGCGTGCATCTGCGGAGCTCCGTCCACGAAACATGCTTTGTCCTGGACGAACTGCGAGTATGTTTGCGCCTAATGTTTGTATCCGTTCAGTGATATCAGCTTTTGCCCCTTCACCGATTGAGGTGGTTGTGATAATTGCACCAACACCGATAATAACACCTAACATAGTTAATAGTGAACGTAGTTTATTTGCAAATAGACCGCGAAAAGCATTTGCAAGACTTTCAAGTATGCCCATATTCTGTCTCCTTAGTGATTATCTTCCACCTCTTGGAGGTCCGCCTCCACCCATTCTGCGCACTGTGGAAGCCGGATTAGACATCATACGCCGGAACATCTCACTACCATTGCTACCACGTTGGAACCCACCTATAGCAACAATATCTCCCTCAACGAGTCCAGAGATAATTTCAACTTTGTCAAAACTGTTAACACCCACGACAATAGGTTGTGGTCTTCCGGGGAGTCCATCTTCTCCAATAGGTCTAACCATTTTTCTTCCGCGCATATCCAGAATTGCTTCAGATGGGAGTGTTAGAATACCAGTCTTATTGATAGCAGCGATTTGGACACTGGCATTCATACCAGGTTTTAGGAACGGTTTTTTAGTTGGTTCAGGTTGTGGTATACTCGGTGTATCCTCTGGCGGAATTGGCTCCATAAATCCACCAAAAAGGTCTCCCCAATTTTCTTCTCCACTTTCTGTTTCTGCCTCTGCAATTGCCGGTTCTGTTGTTTCTTGCGTCGTAGTTTCTTGCTGTTTAGGTCTTTGCATCTGATTAGGGTTTTCACCGTCTGTTTGCCGTTGTTGACGCATAGCTCGGAAACGTTCTCGTTGTTCATCAGTCATGTTTCCTCTATCGCCACCACTTTGCAATCTACCTGTTCCTCTACCAATGCCTGATTGAGAAGCAGCAGCTCCTACATTCCTCAACTCTGAGGTCACTTCAAAGGTCGTGATATTCTGAATAACTTGTCCCAATGGAGCAATTTTCAAGACTTGTCCTTCAAATGGCATGTCAGGATATGCTTCAACTGTAATTGTTACGGGTTGTCCAATTTCAACTTTTCCGATGTCGGTTTCATCAACTTCGGTTACGACATAGACAGAATTAAGGTCAGCCATAGTAACTATTGTTTGCCCTTCAGATGAAGCAATAGATGATAGTCGTGAAGTAATCACCTGACCTTCTTCCACGCGTTTTTCCAGAATAGTTCCAGATATCGGTGCTCTGATGACAGTATCCTCAAACTCAATTTGTCGCAAGTCGCGTTGTCCTTGACTCCGTTTGAGAGAAGCACTTGCACTTTGCAGATCACGTTTTTTTCTGTCAATCTGTTTCTGATTAGTGAGTGCAAGTTTGAGTGAATCTTCGGCTTGAGCAATCCGTTGTTGCTGTAATTCAATATCCATATCACGTGAAGGTTCTCCCTCAATCCTTTCATTGGCTACTTCTAAAGAGAATTCAGCCTTTTTAATATCAGCTTGAGCGATTTCAAGTTCAACTTCACTTGCGGGTTGTTCCACCAATTTAAGCTGTTCAACAACCGACTCGTATCGTGCTTTGGCAGAACTGTATTGTGCTTCTGATGCTTCAAGTGCAGCATTTGAGATCAGTTCTTGTCCATGTAATTCTACATTTCTGTTGTGTTCCTTCTCTGCCAAGTCAAGATTGACCTTTTCTTGTGTGACGGACGACTTTGCACGTTTTTTGGTTTCCTCTCGCACTGTTTCAGAAGTAAGCAATTTATACCGAAGATTTGAAATTTTTAGACTATTTTCTGCATCTAACACGCCTCGTCTATTTGCGATTTTCTCAAGACGTATCTGTTCTTTGAGTTGTTCTAACTTTTTCTTTGCTTCAGCGAGTGATTCTCTTGCTTGTCTAATCTGGATTTCAGATTGTTCTTTTTGAAGTTGAATATCGATCTCGGATTGTTCGAATCGTGCTTTTGCAGCATTCAAATCTGCTTCAGCTTGGTCTAAACTAATCTTGACATAAGTTGTTTCAATGACTGCAATGATAGCGTCTTTTTCAACGTAATCCCCCGCATCAACATTGAGTTCTAATATTTTTCCGCTGGCTTTTGAACTGATTTCAACAATATTCAATGGTTTAATAGTGCCTGTTGCATCAATGGTGACAGCAATATCCCCAAGTTCTACGGTTGTGGTCTGAATTGCTGAAGCATCTGTATTGTTGTTATCTTTTGATGTAATTACCATACTACCAATGACAACTGCAGTACCTACGACAAGAACAACCACACCCACAATTGCAATGACTTTCCACTTCTCCATCGGAATTCCTCCTCTGAATTGAACGCATTTATGCAGCTAATCGGACATAAACCATCCTCATAGATTCTATACACACATTGATCAAATGGTGTATTTCACATAAATTGTTGTGTTTTCGTTATGTTAAATATGACTTGCCTAAGTCCTATCATAATTTAGTCATTCTTATTTGTGAAAAGTTCGTCCTTTTCCAATCTATCCATAGTGTGAAAGCCTTAATTGTCATTTGACTTCGTATCAAGACAACCGAATTGGCATATCAACTGCGCCATCACGACGTTCATGCATATTCTTTTCCATAGCCTCCGGATATCGATCTGGCAGATGAGAGATTTCATTCAGCCTCTCCAATGCTTTGTATTCTAATTTCCATCCTGCTGCTCCGATATTATCCTGCAAATGCTGTGTGTGTCGTGCCCCGACTATTGCTGAGGTGATTGCCGGTTGTTGAAGTGTCCAACGTAGCGCAACCTGTGCGGGACTATATCCCAATTCATCTGCAACTTCAATAAGCGTTTGTAAGGTCTCGTCTGCATTATCAGCAAAATAGCGTTGTGGGAATGCCCATCCTTCTTCTGAACGTGCTCCTGATTGTTGTCTCTCACCCGGTTTATACTTACCCGAGAGAAACCCGCCTGCTAATGGACTCCATACGACAATCCCTAATCCTTTATTTTCACAAAGCGGTACTAATTCTTGCTCTATATCGCGGACAACAAGATTATATAATGGTTGATAACAAGAAAACCTTGTGAGGTCATGTAAATCACTTAGCCACAAAGCATCGGATAACCGCCATGCTTGATAGTTGCTGCATGCTGTGTAACGGACTTTCCCTTGATGAACAAGGTCATCTAATGCTCGAAGCATCTCTTCTAATGGTGTTTGTGTGTCAACGTGGTGGATATAATATATGTCTACATATTCCATCTGTAGTCGTTTAAGACTGTCGTCTATTGCTTGCATGATGTGCACGCGAGACATGCCCGAATTGTTTGGACTTGGCCCCATAGGATTGAAGAACTTGGTTGCTACGACTGCATCACGTCGTCTACCTTTGAGAGCTTTTCCGAGTATTTTCTCTGATTCTCCTTCTCCATACGAATTTGCAGTATCAAAGAAGTTGACACCTGCATCCCAAGCGAGATGCACCATACGTGTGGATTCCATTTCATCTGCTCCGTGACCGAATGTCATAGTCCCCAGACAGATTTCAGATACTTTCAGTCCACTCTTTCCTAATCTTCTGTATTCCACTTTTCCTCCGATCTACAAATTGCTCAAGGGTTTTGCTTTGTTTGCAACTTCTAAGATTGCATCAAGAACTTCTGTAACTTCTGCTTCTATTTGATCTACTGGAACATATTGGACTAAAGTATGGTAATTGGTCTTTTGCATAAGATTAGGTAAATTTAGTTTTTTGAAAAATAAGCCAAATAACGGATCTAGAAATTCAGTGCTTATCTTTGTATCTTCCGACCAAGGGGATTCTTGTCCAAGTGTTTCACGCGCTTTTTCTATTTCTATTATACATTCTTCCATTATAGATATACTATGTTCTGAGAATAAATATCCACCTACATGTTTGGCTCCTTCGTTGCGTGCCCAGTCAATTAGCAGCTGTTTGTTAAAAACAATATAATTCTCAATTTCGCGACGTTTCCATATATGCTCTATTAGTTCTGGTTGCATGACATATTCTGTAGATATGCGATCAAAAAGACCATAGCCTACCAAATCCGGTTTTGCCTCGTATAAACCGTAAAAATGTTCGCGGGCTTTCTGTGGTTGGTTACCAACATACCAAACGTAGACATCATCTAATATACTTTGAACATCGTGCCCTATTTTCTCAGCAAATGCCTTTAAAATTGCAAGATCAGTTGCGCCTTCAAGAAAAAGAACCCACCCCTTTTGTTCAGCTTGATAATATTGTTCAAAACCTATCACTCTCAAAGATTTCTGTAGTTGGCTACCTCTGTCATCGATTCTATGTGGTGTGCCAAGAAATGCAATAACAACATCACGTTCTGCTGCTTCATTGAGAATTACTTCGGAATGACTGGCAGCTATGATTTGACTTCCATGTTTTCGTGCTAAATCAGTTAAAACTTGATATATCTGCCGTTGACGCAGTATTTCAAGATGTGCGTCCGGTTCATCAAGTAGAAGGATTGCACCTGGATGCGCTGCAATATAGACGAGAAGTAATAACGTCTGTTGTAACCCACGTCCTGATGAAGACAGGTCAAGAGTGGTGCCAGATTCATCGTAATAGGTCATCGTTATTTCACCGCGTTCGGTAATATAAACAGGTTTATCAAGTTGTACACCGAATAACGTAGATATCTTCTCACATATTATTTCCCATTTACTTTTTTCTGAATCCTCTGATACTTGAAAGCAGAGATTTCGTAATATCTCTGCTGTGCGACCTTCTCCTATTCGGACATTGACAGCACCTTGATCAAGTCGCGTTTCATTAGATGCTAGACCAGACATTGGAGGCAGAAATGCAACAGAAAAACTCGCTGCTTCATCAGGTACAGGCATCTGTCCAATTACTTCATTGTTCGCATCAATTCTTCTTAAGGGGCGGCAATAAAACGATTCTTCATTTGCAAAATCAAACTCTAAACCACATTCCCATGTAATTCCATTTGTAACACCTTCAACGATAATATCTATACGAATGTTCTGCGTCTGTGGTTTGCCATTGATTCTCTCTACATCCCTAACTTGCAAATTTCTCCATAACAATTTTGCATTTGGTACTGGTATAGAGATTAAATCACGTCGGTTGATAGCAACACCAGAACGTCTCTCAGAATTTGCTCTACTTTTACGTTTTTCATTCCAACGTTTGAGACCTATTTCCCATAATGAAAGTGCTTGTAAAGCTGTTGTCTTGCCCGAGTTATTAGGACCAATGAAAACAACTGGATTGCCCAATTCAATCTCAACATCATCAAAATATTTGAAATTACGACAGATCAATTTTGTTAACATTTTTTACTCCAAAAGGACATCACTGAATCGGAACAGTATCACCATCAGAACGCAATCCTGCCTCATAAACTTTCATAACTTCTAATGCAAACTCAAGCGATCCCTTCACAGCGGGTTTTCCGTCCAGTATACAATCACAGAAATATCGCATTTCTTGGTAGAAACCTTGAACGAAAAGACCTTTATTTTCAAGTGTACCGAGACTGTTCTGTGGTTCCCAAACAATTGCCCCACTGTCAAAACCTTCTGCCATGAAACTTGTACTTCCGGTGTAATCGAATCGCATACCACGTTGGAGAATTACCTGTGTTCCGTTGCGAATTTCAGCGTGACAATCATCACCGAAAAACTGGTAAAGTTCGGAGGGTTGTCCGTGTCTTGCCCCATCTGCAAGATGAAAATTTCCGAGTGCGCCGTTAGCAAAATGTAAAAGACAAACGCCACCACCGCGTTCACCACGATGCACCGTGACAGCTGAAACCTTACCACCGATTGCCAATAACAGCGACAACGGATGCACACCATTTTGAAGCCAATTGGTATGTTCACCTTCACGAAGAATTCGTTCACCATCACTCGGAATAGTCATTGGATAGATACCCAATAATGTGCGTAATGGACCGTAGTCTTCTGAATCAAAGATTTCAATGATTTTCTGAGTCGCAGGCATGAATGCTTTCTTAAACCCTACAACGGCAACGCGGTCTTTTCGGTGGTGGATCATCTCCTCAACTTCACGTGCAAACATTCCTGGTGGTTTTTCTAACCAGACATGAACACCAGCATCTAATGCCTGACACGTCAGTTCAGGATGAAGGCGCGGTGGAACACACAGGAAAATTGCATCCAAATCCTCATTTCTAAACATCTCTGACATGTCGGCATAACACCGTGGTACACCATACTGTTCTGCAGTAATTTTGGCACGATCAATGTTAACATCGCAAAATGCTTTCAGTCGAACTGGGAGAAAGGTCATTGTTGGTAAGACATTCCTATAACCGTGAGAACCAACACCAACGACTGCCACATTGAGTCTATTTTCAAAGTCTCTTTGGTAACTCATGTCAACCTTGTAACTCAAATTGAATATGGAGATTAAAAAATAAATCAGGTAAGCTTTGTGGTGATGTCCGGTGCGGTTCGGAAACCGCACCTACCAGGTTTGAGAAAATGAGAATTACCCAATTAATAACTGAATGTTCATATATGAGAGCTAAATATTAGAGAGAACGTCATCAAGATATGCGTCCATATCTTCTTTCATTTTTTTCAATTCATCCATGTCAATATACATCATGTGTCCAGCCTTATAATAGGACATTGTAATGTTATCTTGCAGAGATTTATCCAAACCAAGATGACTGAAAGTGTATTCTGTAGCTAAAAATGGTGTTGCTAAATCGAAATAACCGTTTGCAACATATACTTTCAATGATGGATTTGTAGTCATGGCTTTACGGAGTGTATCTGCGACATTCACATACTCATTTTGATGACTACCATAGTCCCACGGATGTACACGTCCGCTCAGGATTTCATAGGGGAGGTCGCTTTTAAATTCAAGGTCTCCACGAACATAATCGTTTAATGTTGCGGTATACGCACCTTGTATCACAGCAGAACTTGGGTCATATTCGTAGTTTTCACCAGCGGAGTCTCTGTCGATACCAGTGAAACGACTATCAAAACGTCCTACAGTTTTACCTTCATCTCGGAGCAATTCCTTACAGAATCTGTTTATCTTGATACGTAAATCAGTTTTTTCAATGTATTCGGTTGATAGACCAGTATACATCGCAAGTTTCTTTACAATCGTTTGCCTTCTGCGATCAGAAACGTTTGAGCCTTGCATCATTGCCACGCTATAATCTCCTAAAGCAAACTCTCGGACTTCATCCAAAATCTTTTCAAAACTATCCTCTGCTGAAGTTTCCAATTCTGTCAGTTTGTTATGGTGGAAGGCAGTAGCAGCGTAAGTCGGTAGAAATAAGATGTAAGGTAAATCGTTACCCACCGCAAACCGAATTGTTTGAAAGTTTAGAACTACTGACACGAGCATGATACCGTTCAAGTAAGTACCGTTTCTATCTTGTAGGTAACCTGAGAGTCCGCAAGCACGTGTTGTGCCATAACTTTCACCGATAAGGAATTTTGGTGAACGCCAACGTTTGTAACGTCCTAAGTAAAGTAGTATAAAGTTCCCAACAGATTCAATATCCTTTTGAAGTCCGTGGAATTGCTTTGCTTCCTCACCCGGAACTGCCCGACTGAAACCTGTGCTGACCGGATCAATAAACACCAAATCCGTTTTATCAAGTATGGAAAATTCGTTGTTAGTCAGTTGATAAGGGGGTTGTGGTGGGTTACCATCAGCATCCGGTTGAACACGACGCGGGCCCAACACACCTAAATGCAACCAAACCGATGACGAACCCGGACCACCGTTAAATGAGAATGTCACAGGACGTTTAGAAGCGTCTTCTACATCATCAAGAGTGTATGCGACAAAGAAAATAGAGGCTTTCGGTTTCTCACCCTCTTTGTCATCTTCAGCCTTCAAAACAAGTGTGCCTGCAGTCGCAGTATAATTGAGTTCCTTGCCATCAATTGTAACACTATGATGTGTTACAGATAGATTATCTTCAGGAACGGATTTGTCTTTATCCTCAGATTTTTCTTCAACATTATTCTTGTTTTCTTCTTTGCTCATAAATAAGTCCCTTTCTGTATAGATATAATACCAATTCTAATAAATTAAGTCACATGCTTAAGGTCTATGTAAAGTGAATGTAAGTGGCGCAATGAAATGCGCGACTACAAACAGCCTATTTCTCTAAGTGAAGTCATTTTTTTGGAATTGGAATAAGATGTTTCATTATAGCAGAATTTTCGGAACAGGTGTTAGAAATTTGTTTGATTCATAAAGGAGATGTGATACACTTTAAAAAAGGAGAGTATAATGAATAAACCGATACGTTTAGGGTTGATAGGTTGTGGTGGTATAGTTCAAAAAACCCATGCGCGTGCATATCATTCGCTAACAGAGACCGTCAAAATATCCGCTCTTGCAGATATAGTATCTGAAAATCTACAGAAGGTTGGTGAGGAATTTGATGTTTCTGAGAAACATAGATATTCAGATTACCGTGATATGTTGTCAAATGCTGAAATTGATGCGGTAACAATTGCAACACCACATTCATTTCATGCAGAACAAGTTGCAGAATCGGCACAGGCAGGCATAGCGATTATCTCCGAAAAACCGATGGCGACATCAATAGAAGAAGCAGATCAGATTATAGAGGCAGTTAATCAAAACAATGTGCCATATACAATAGTACATAACTATCTCTATACCGCTGGCATGCAAACTGCAATAGCGCAGCTACCTGAATTAGGAAGTACATATTATGGACGTAGCACTGGGATGGGATTGAGATCAACTGATTTCAACGCCAATCATCCAAATCCAGCGTTTGCTTGGCGAGCAAGTAAGTCAACTGGTGGTGGTTGCATAAGTGATACCAGTTATCATGAAATCTATTCTGTTTGCACTTTGATTCAATCTCCTGTCCGTTATGTTGAGGCGCGTGTCCGTACAATGGTTCTGGACATTGATGTTGACGATTTTGCGATGCTTTTACTTGAACATGAAAATGGAGCAGTCACCACTGTTTCTGGCGCTTGGAGTGTTCCTGCGACCGATTTCGGTTGGTGTGAAGTGCATGCAGAAAATGGTTCTCTGAGAGTTAAACATAGATACAATGTTCGAGAAGCACTACAAAAACATACCAGAGCAGAAGGTTGGAAACAAATTGAACTTATAGACCTTGATGATGAAGGATTGAAAGATTCCAGTGGACACGCTGGATATTTTAACGCAACCTTTAATGCACTTGCTGAGAACAAGCCATTGCCAATAAGTGCAGAAAAGGCATACCAAAATCTTGCGATTATTGATGCAGCAAGACGTGCAACAAAGGAACGTCGTGCGATTGAAATTTGATTGGAAGTAGGAATGTGTGAAAATATATCCGTTTCATCAAATTTTCGGTTTCTTTTTGAATACTCATGGAGGAAAATATGGATATGAATACAGATCAAATACATAAGACTGCTGAACAAGATGCAGAAAACGATTCCAGCAAACTCTTGTGGTTTTTTGTAGGTTTATTATTAAGTATTTTTGGCGTACTTGTCGCATACATCTATCAACAAGAACCACCCGCATCCCGTTTTCTTGATAAATCTCAGGATTGGACTGTGTTGTATTCAGATGCATATAAGGCAAAATTACGGAGTATTCAATTAAAATATTCACTTATCGGTTTCTTTATAACAGGTGTCTTGATCGTAATATACATTGCCTTGATGATATCACTATATTTCAGTATGTGGGACGAGTTTAGGTTCAATCGTTATGAGTTTGATAACAGATAATTTGAAATTGCGATTTTTAGTTGACGATATGCTATTGCATCAGGTAAACTTTCATTGGGGCATTGTGCCAAAATAGACCTAACAACACGATTATTTTACCTGTGTTATTACAATGACAAGGAGAACAATTGATGAATAATGAACAACATCAGGCAAGAATTGATGCTGAACAAGATGCTGAACTGGATGTTTCAAAAATACTTTGGATTGTGGTAGGTTTCTTCATTAACCTTGTTGGGATTCTAATTGCTTATATCTATCAACCCAATCCACCTGCGACAAAACTGATTGATAAATCACAAGAATACGCAATGTTCTACACTGAGGCATATAAGGATAAGTCAAGGAGTATTCAACTTACTTATTCTGCCATTGGATTTGCTATTGGTGCTGGAATAGGTATTATTTTCTTCTTAGCAAGTATGGCTATGATTGGGAGTATGACGTCTAATTTCTAAATCGTCTTGTTTTAACTAATACACATATTGAAAAATATCGTATAGAAGGTGATAAATTGTATGCATAACGGTACGATGCGATTATTTGTGAGTATTCAGCCTGCTGCAGAATTAGTAAAATGAACACTAAATTTCAAAGAAAATTCGGACCTAATACCACTAATTCCTTACATTTGAGAACAAGTCTGTTTTTAGAATATACACAAATAATTACGTCTACTGGGAGATAAATATGTATACTATACTGAGATTAAGCACAACGGTTTTTTTTCTATTTATTCTGACATGTGTTATTCCTATTTCAATATTCGCGCAACCTGAATCTCAGACTGAAGTTGCTTCACCCACTCCTGAATTATTGGTCGTGGAGAATTCTGGTTTAGATGATGTTGATGCACAAAGTGCAGCTATGTTGGTCATTGAGGAATTCAGAAAATTCAATATTTCTGTGCGTGATCCTGTCTTCAAAGATCCTAAGACTGGAAATATCTACAGACTATCATTTCGTCGTTTAGGAGAAAAGATCTTGGTACGTCTGAGTCAGGAAATGTCTGGTGCAATTGCTGTTGAAAGAGAGATATGGATTAACAATATTGAAGAGATGATTAAAGTAGCTCCGAGATTGGTTGATGCAATAGTAAATAACAAACCTTTATCCTCCACAGTTGAAATTGAGCAAGTTACAGGTCATGAATCAGCAGCATACGAAAAATTAGCAGGAGAATCCCTATGGAATGTGGGAATTTTTTCCACTTTTTTGCCGGGAACAGAAGTTTTTGCTAAACCTGGATGGGAAATTGGATGGGGATATCAGACACCGAGGTATGCTGTTGGGACTGAGTTTCGTTTTAGCGGTGGAGTGAGTGATAGTGAAGATTATATGTTTGCTCTATGGTCAATTGGTGGACGTTATTTCTTCAATAAAAAGAATATTTCACCTTATCTCGGTGGTGGATTCTCTATCATAGGGTTAAGCTATTATGATTACGACAACAACAATTATCACAGTTATTATGGGTCAAACGATGACAATGGTTTAGGTGTATATTTTGTTGGTGGCGTAGAAATGTTACGTCTTACCAAAAGTCGTCTAAAATTTGAAATGCGAGTGGATAGACCATTTTTTTCATTGTCAGATCAAGATATAATGCCTATTACCATCGGAATCTTCTTTTCACAACACTATCTTCCTGGCGGCGGATGTAGTTTGTTTTGAGATATAGTTTCATGAATGAAGCGAGAACAGCATAAGCAATTTTGGAAAACGGTGTGGTTAGCACACCTCACTTTAGGTGTCAACTTTGGTAGCGATAAATAAACCCATCTCAAACTTTCTTTTGAAAAATACAAAATGTCTAAAAAACTATATTTTCTATTATTTCTGATCACACTATCATCCTCACATTTACTTCACGCAGCGCCTTTAAAAACTCTTTCGTTAGATTTCACACGGGAACTTACTGAAGACAGTAAAACTGAAAAGATTATAGGCACACTACACTATGATGTAAAGACAGCACGGGTTGTTGTTGAAGTTACAAAACCTATTCAACAAATAATGATAGCGAAGGACAAAGTCTTAGAGATATACTATCCAATTGAAAAGCAGGCATTCCGTTTCCTATCTGAAGGTCGAATCCCACTCCCTTTTGTGGAATCCATCATCCAGACCACACAAGCGGAGTATGGTTTAACAACACTCGGATATACATTACACAAGCATGATGTTGTAGACAAAGTGCTTTTCACCTATTGGAATCCACCTGAAAAAGCCAAAGAAAAACTAGGTTCTATTATACTCGGCATGCAAGACGATAAACTCATCTCTGCCGAAATTAAGAACCCCAAAGGACAGATTGTAGCAAGATCAAGTTATAAAGACCACCACAAACTTGGGAATTTCTATGTTCCGATGACTGTTACCTCGAACTCATACGGTGAGAAATCTAAAGTTGTGCAACAAGAAACAATTGTCTATAGTAATCCTTTGGCTAATGTGGAACCCAAAAATGAAATTCTGAATTTCACAATCCCTGAATCCGTTAAAGTTAAGGTGGTAAAATGGTAAATAAGACATGGTTTTGCATTCTATCTTTGAATTTTTGTGTCATCACTTTTCTAATCTCAATTCTCACAACACCTTCTTATGCGAATGAAGCATCTGACCTTATCTTCATTCGCCAAGTTAATCCGATATTAAAGGTAAAACCACAAGAATCAATCAGCATTGAACCACAAGTAAGTTCTGAGCTGAAGTTCGCTGCAACTGCACTTATTCGTCTGTATCAGGTTTTTGTCTCAAGTCAGGATGGACCATCGTGTGGTTTCAGTCCCAGTTGTTCTCGATTTGGTATGGCTGCAATTAAAGAGTATGGTATAATGCGAGGTGTACTCCTTACAGCAGACAGGTTACTCCGATGCAACGGTTCACAAGCACAACACTATCATAAAGCACATAATTCCGAGAAGTATGCTGATCCTATTTCAGATTATGCAAAGTAAAAAGATTATAAGATTATTACTTATTATACTTCTCAATTTCGCGTGTTTGAGTTTCGTATCTTCTGAGGAATCAATTGATTATTACAGACCAGAAAATGTCCTCAAATTTGCTGACAATCTATTTAATCAAGGAGACTATCTGCGTGCTATAGGTGAATACCAACGTCACCAATTCTATGTACCAGTTGACAATGAGCAGATACAATACAAGATTGCTCTGTGTTATCGTTTAGGAGGTAGACCAGAACAGTCTATACAGGCTTTTCAAAATTTACTTTCAAATTCTTCTGATAGTCAATTTGTTAGTAGTGCCTATTATCAGATTGGTGTATCCTATTTTCTTATGGAACAGTTTGGAAAATCAGTAGATTTTTTGCAATCATCATTGCCACGAATATCAGATATACGGTATAGCACAGAAGCACAACAGGTTATCGGTCTTTCTTACCTGATGCGAAGAGATTGGGTTGCAGCAGAAAATACCTTCAACAACTTACTACAATCTGATGTAATTGAAGTAAGAGAAAAAGCCGAAACATATAACATGTATGCTCAACAAGGCAGGCAACTTCCGAGACGAAGTCCGTTATTAGCCGGTATAATGTCATCTCTTATTCCAGGTTCTGGTAGATTATATACTGGTCGTGTTAATGATGCCATTACTTCAATAATCACCGTTGGCATTACAGGATGGCAGGCTTATGATGGTTTTCGCAGAGATGGTCTTTCATCTGTCAAGGGCTGGACTCTCGGCACGCTTAGTGGTATTTTCTATCTGGGAAATATATATGGCTCGGCTATATCCGCACGCGTGTATAATGATCATGTTGCAGAAGAATTCTTGTCAACCCTTTACATTACATTCCCATATTAAGCAACTGAATATTTACTGAATAAACCGAGTCTTCATTCTTCTCTATGTCGTTGCTAATTTGTCCTTCGGTGTTACAGATATCACACCATCTATTCCTAGGTAGTGTTGAGTGTATAAATAATTCTGAAATCTACCATAAATATCACTGGCCATGTAGGGTGTGTAATGTCATTAACAAAATATGATCACAAAACCTGTAGGAGCGGTTTCCGAATCGCGACAGATGGAGAACCGGAGTTTCCTCCTACAATGAATTATCCGATTAATGCTAAGAACTCTACACATTCACATGACATAATTTATTTGTCTTTCAATGGTCAATTATGATATACTATTAAATATTATTTTCTTTGTTTCATTTCATCAAAGGAGGTACTAAGATAATGGGACTAGGACCAACGGAGGTATTTTTACTTTTGTTAGGTGCACTCATCATTTTCGGTCCTCAGAAATTACCGGAAATGGGTCGTTCATTAGGTAAGGCAATCAGAGAATTTAAAAGTGCTGGGAGCCAGATCCAAGATGAAATTACAAAGGTAACAGATGAGGAAAATCCAGAAAAAACAATCAAACCTCCCAAATCAACATGACTCGGTGAGTAGATAAGATTATGAAATCTAACGATGTGGCAATGACCTTTTTGGATCATCTTGGGGAACTTCGACGTCGTATTATTATTTCACTCATCGCTTTAGGTGTCTGTACAATACTTGGTTTGACTTTTAATCAACCGTTAAGATATCTGCTTGAGTTACCAATGCGGAGTCCTGTAACTAACATTGTCGCCGATGCGATTGAATTAAGGTCAGGTTCTGAAGGTTCAACACTCGGTTTTTTGTCTTTGACTCTCCGCACAAGTTCATCAAATGTTGAAGCAGAACTGATACTCATGGGTGCTTTTGAAGGCATAATGGCATACCTAACAATAGGTATAGCTGCAGGAATAATTCTTTCACTCCCGATTATCCTATATCAGATATGGATGTTTATCTTTCCAGCATTAAACATTCATGAGCGCAGATATGCTTTACCTCTTTTCTTCACTATAATATTCTTCTTTTTGCTTGGTGCAGTCTTTTCGTACTTAATTGTAGTTCCAGTAGTGCTGCAGTTTGCAGCAGGTCTTTTTCCTGAATATAAAAACCTTTGGGATTTAAAATCATATCTCAGCTTTGTCACCGGTTTAATACTAGGATTCGGTGTGGCATTTGAGTTACCCGTTGTAATGGCGTTTCTTGCCCGAATTGGTATCATTAATTCTCGTGGATTTCGGAGCAAGCAGCGCATTGCTTTAATGGGTATCTGTGTCATATCAGCGATCTTAACTCCAGCAGATCCAGGTTCAATGATTCTAATGGCAGTTCCACTCTTCGTATTGTATCAACTGGGAATATTTTTCGCCTTTCTGGTTGAAAAGGAGGAAGAAATATAATGGCTATCGGATCTTTGCGACAACAACTTGCCGTGCTCTACCAACTGCAAGAGCATGATAGAGAGTTGTTGTCTATACACCAGCGTTTTCAAGCGATTCCACAACACTTAAAACAGTTAGAAGATTCCGTAACAAGATTCAAAACAGAGATGACCGCAAAATCAGATGTACTCGCAGATGTTGAAAAATCGTTACGATCTAAGAATACTGAATTAGAAATGAACGACGTCCAACGCGAGAAGTATAAAACCGAACAACGCGCGGTTACCACAAATGAGCAATATACAGCACTTGATAATCAGATCGAATTTCTTGATCAAAAGGATTCAGAAATGGAGGAAGAAATCTTAGAACTGATGGAAAAGTCTGATCGGTTGAAAGAAGAGTTAACAGATCTTGAAGCCGAAGTCGCTCGTGAAGATGAGAAAACTGCAGAGAAAAAACTTGAATATCATGAGGAACAGAAAAGTTTAAAAGAACTAATTGATGAGAAAACCAAACAACGTTCACAATATTTGCCTGAGATTAATAAAGAACTCAGTAGACTATATCACAACTGGGTAAACCGTCGGAAGTCTGATTTTATGACATTAGGTAAGAACGGAACTTGTGGCAGTTGTCAGCTTACAATCCAACCGCAGAATCTTAAGGAAGCCCAGAAATATGACAAATTAGTTTATTGCACAAGTTGTAAGCGACTCCTTTATGTAGAACCACTCTCATCAGATATTCCATATCCATAAAAAGTTACCATTCTATGCTTAGATGGAGTCATCTATATGCCATTTATTAATATCAATACCCAACCAAAACAACAAGTTTTTGATGGCGTATCAATTCAGACAGTCCATGGCGAAAATCTCATGATGTCTTATGTTCATTTGAAACCACATAGTATAGTTGCAGAACATAGTCATCCCCATGAGCAAATGGGGATGGTTTTGGAAGGTTCATTTGAATTGAATATTGATGGAGAATCACGAATTCTAAATGAAGGTGATACTTACCTTATACCCTCTCATGTAAAACACAGTGCAAAAGCAAATCACAAATCAGCTATAGTCCTTGACCTCTTTAGTCCACCACGAGAAGATTACATACTTTGACAACAGATTTGTATTTTACAATCCAAGAGTTAACAGAAACAAGCTTAGTCAAGGCAGGAATTAGTCTTCGTTCAGGCGGTTTAAGCGATGCCCCTTATACCTCTCTTAACCTTGCGACTCATGTCGGAGACAGGCCTGAAGCTGTAATTCAAAATCGGAAACAATTTTCTAAACAATCAGGTATTAAATCTTTTAAATTTTGCCAGCAATTTCATAGTGACATCGTAATCAACGCAGATAACTTGCCAATTACATACTTTGATAGAGGAAATCACGACCTTACAACTCAGTCTGGAGATGCGTTGATTTCTTCAAGGCAAGATAATGCACTAGGTGTGTTCACGGCAGATTGTGTTCCAATTTTCATTCTGGATATTGCCAAACCCGCAATTGCAATTGTGCATGCAGGTTGGCGTGGTACTATTGCTCGTATCGTGACAAATGCCTTGGCACAAATGATGAAATGCTACGGCACACAGGCCATTAATTGCCTGATACACTTAGGTCCTTCTATACAGCAGTGTTGTTATGAAGTCAGTCCAGAATTGTTAGTCCGTTTTGAAGGACTATTTGGACATAATGTTCACAATGGACATTCCTTGTCCCTACATACTGCAAATGTGATTCAATTGGTAGATGCTGGTGTACCCTTTGATTCTATATCCACTTCACCCTATTGTACTGCTTGTTGCACAGATCTGTTTTATTCTTATCGTGCTGAAGGTGGAGAAACCGGTCGGATGCTCTCATATATTCAACTCATTTAGTCATCACGATTTATTGTTTCGCGGAGTAGAGTTGTATATGTAGAATATGCTTTATTCCCTTTTGTCATACATTCAATTGTCAAATATGAGAATTCAATGATGATAGACTACCCTGCAAAGTAATAATAGACACAGTTGAAACAAATTTGCATTGGTGTTAGAAAAATGGTATCATTAAATGACAGAATTTGTCAACGGTCTACACTTTAAATGAGGATTGATTATGCGTACATTTTTTATATCGCTGTCAGTCTTATCTTGTGTATTCGGCTTATTTTTCATCATGAAAGGCTATTATCATCCTTCAAAATATACAATGGAATTGTCAAAGGAAACAACTACCGCCGTTAGAGTGACTCAAGTTTATTCCGAGGCTACACATTCAGTTGTTGTAGGTATCGGTTTTGTGAGTTTAGGTATATTATTTGTTTCAATGGGAAGACTGATTGACAATAATGAAGTGATACAGATTTTTGAAGCGATATTTGGTAGAAACCGAGAACATCCTGAAGATTCACAGGATGAATAAATTTTTGCGTGTGAGGAGCTAGCAATTGAACAAGATTGCTGAAAACCTTACGAAAATAAAGGAAAGAATTGCCTTCGCCGCTGAACGGAGTGGTCGCGCACCACAAGATGTAGAACTTGTTGTTGTAACAAAGGGACGTACAATAGAAAAAATAAATATGGTCCTTGAAACCGGTCATACTGTACTCGGTGAAAACCGAGTACAGGAAACACAAGAGAAATTTAATAGTATAAATCGGGTAACAAACAAAACAGACACTTTCAAAACATCCGAACCTGTTTGTGAATGGCACCTAATTGGTCATCTACAGAGAAATAAAGTGAAGTACGCATTGGATATGTTTGATATGATTCATTCAGTGGATAGTTTGCGTTTATTAAAGGAGATATCCAGACGATCTGAAATGAGCGAACAACAAGTTGACATTTTAATACAGATAAACACAACCGAAGAAGTAAATAAATTCGGGTTAGATGCTGCTGAAGTGTTCCAATTTATAGAAAAGTCATTGACATATCCGAGAGTAAATATTATGGGTCTGATGACTATGGGAATGTTGAGTGATACTCCAGAGGAGAACCGTCCTGCATTTGCATTATTACGAACTATGGCAGAGAAGATACAGACTGAGGAATTTCCAGGTGTATCAATGCAATACTTGTCAATGGGAATGACCACCGATTTTGAAATTGCTATTGAAGAAGGTGCAAATATTGTCAGAATTGGACGAGCGATTTTTGAATAACGTAAAAGAAAGGTGCTTTTCATTTTCCAATTAGGAGTTTAATAGTGGAAGACAACATAAAATTGGGATTTATTGGTGTTGGAAAAATGGGAGGTATCATCGTCCGAAGTGTTGTTGACAATCTGCTACGAGCACAGCAGATTTGGATAGCCGATTTAGACCAAAGTATTGTAGAAGACCTATCTGATGAAACTGGTGTTAACACCGCATCAAATATTAAGGAACTCATACCTAAGGTAAATGTAATTGTTTGTGCGGTACCACCGGTGGCGATACCTCATATTCTTCCGCAGGTTGCTTCAGTTCTCACATCCCCGCAATTGATCATAAGCATCGCAGCAGGAGTCACAACAGAATCCCTTGAATCATACTTTGATACGCCTCCACCAATTGTCCGTGTAATGCCAAATATAGCTGCTTCAGTTCAAGCTGCTATTTCTGTCTTGACACCTGGTACTGCAGCAGAAGATAGACATCTCCACATTACAGAAAAGATCTTTAATACATGTGGAACGACATTAGTAATGGATGAACGACACTTAAATGCAGTAACAGGAGTTAGTGGTAGTGGTCCTGCTTACGTTGCACTATTCGTTGAAGCATTAGCGGATGCAGGAGTGCATGTTGGGTTATCGCGACAGGATGCACAGATTCTTGCGACACATACGGTTTTAGGTGCAGCAAGGATGTTAGCAGAAACCAATGAACATCCAGCTACATTAAAAAATCGGGTTACTACACCTGGTGGAACAACGGCAGCTGGACTGTATGAACTTGAGAAAGGTGGACTCCGTGCCACGCTTGCAGAAGCAATAATAGCCGCTACAGATCGGGCAGAACAACTTGGTTAGACAAATTGAAAAGGATAACTGGTAATGCCATTACTTATCTATGTTCTTAATCGTGTGCTTAATGTTTACATATTTATCGTATTCATAAACGTAATACTCTCATGGATTGTATTAAGCACACGAAATGACACTTTGAAGCGAGTCTATTTGTTTACGGGTCAACTTGTTGATCCTATTCTGCAGCCGCTCCGAAACGCAATGCAACCATTGAGTAGAAATATCGGTATAGATTTTTCACCGATGGTGTTATTGTTCTTATTGTACTTTCTGCAGCAATTGTTGATTATGTAGTTTTAGATACAAGAATGTTTCAACGGATAATTGAAATATGATGGCATTGTCAATCCAGAATTAAAAGTGACAAAATTTATATGAAAGAGAAAAATCCTTCAACAAAAAAATCTACTACATCACGGTCTGGTCGTAAATCAATACAAAATGACATTATTTCTGCTCCCACAGACAAGGTTAAACACAGATCACTTGAAACTGATATACTCAATCTGTGGAATAAACGCAAGGTGTATAAAGTTGATGAAAAAACGACTGAATTGCCAACTTATGTAATACGTGAAATGCCGACACCGGTTCATAGACTGAGTGCAGACACGCTACGGAGAAAGATATATCAAGATATTTTCCTAAAGTATGAAATGATGCGTGGACATTCCGTTGCTTATTCACCACTCTGGGAAACGTTTCCGTTTAGCATTGAAGCAAGTGTTATCAGGGAGAATAATACAAAAACATCGGGAAATATCATTAATTTCAGAAAACAGTGTAGGCAATTATACAGTGAATGTCTAAAATCTCAACAACAGAAATTAAAAGATCTTGGTGTATTTGCAGATTGGAGTTCTGCCGAAAAGACTTTGGAGGCACGTTATGATACGAAACTTTTCAGTTTCTTTGATAGACTAAGGGACACAAATTATCTTCAAGATGAACTGAAACTCAGTCATTGGTGTCCCAATTGTGTTTCTCCATTGGAACTAGGTAAGACTGTTACACCTATATCCAAAAAGACCTTATACACTTATGTCAAATTCCCATTCAACAGTGGTTTTGAAGAGCTTGGAAAAGAGATATATTTTGCCGTGCGATTTCCATTGAATCAAATGTGGGAGATCGCTGGGACTATAGGTATTGGTATATATGAAAAGACGGCCTTTTGCCTAACCGAATATGATGACCAATATCTAATCTTCGCAGAACCACAACTGAAACAACTCTCCAATCCAGATACCAATGATAAGAGTGTTCCTACAGTTCTTACAAAATTTAACACAAAACATCTAATTAATTGCACGCTTTCGCACCCACTATTTTCACTCACGGGTCTTCCATTTTTTACAATACCAGACCAAATATTACAAAATGTGTCTGATTCATCAGAAAAAAGAGAATTGATGGATGGAATCATACCGCTTAATCCTGCACATCACACACTTAGCCACAACATATTTAATACGTTACCTGATATTCGTAACACGATTAATTCAAAGTTTCTCTCATCTACTACCACAACCCCTATATTTGATGAAACTGGAAGATTTACGGAAGATGCTGATTCTCTTTGTGGTTTATACTTAAATAATGCAATTCAATTTATTACAGATGAGTTGGAAAGTCGTGAATGTTTGATTAATGCACGCAAGAAGAACAGTGAATACCTTGAATGTCAACACTGCAACGGTATTACGGTTTTACGTCCTTTCCGTCATTGGACGTTTAGCACATCTTCAGTAGATTCATCTGACGAAATTACGACATCTCCTGAGTATTGGGAACATTATGATGAGAAAATTCGCACTGATATAAAAGATGAAATGATGAGTGTATCTGATATGCAAATATCATCGCAAAGACAGTGGGGCATTCCCCTACCTGTGTTAAGATGTGACAACTGTAACCAACTTTTAACAGATAAGAAGATACTTCGCACAGTTCGTAGTTCAATTAGACGTGGTTCCGAACATTGGTTCAGACTTAGCGTTGAAGAACTTTTACCTACAGATGCTACCTGCATGAATTGTCATTCTAAGGATTTTCGGAAAGAGTCTACTAATATAGAGAGTTATTTTTCAAATTTACTCCAAACACTTGACATATCAGATTTTAAGAAATCTGCTCTTGAGACCACTGCCAATGTTGCGTTTGTACCAAGAAAACCATTTATAAAATGGTTAGGTGAATTGAGCGTGTTAGCTGTGTCCCTTCAACTTAGTAGACCATCAAAAGAGAGTCATCCATTTAAGCACTTAGAATTAAATGAAATTGACGAAATAGTATGGGAAACTGAGATGCCTGACAATATCTTAGAAAAATACCCGGCAGACATTATCAGGTTATTCTCAATTACTCCTGATATACATCAAGTGTCCCAAGAAAACGCTGAAGCAGAACAATTTGAGACCTTGATGGAAAAACATTGTCAGAACTATGTGAGTCTAAAGGATATGTTTTGTCAGGTAGCTGAGATAATAACCGACTTTAAGAAAACTGCAAAGAAAAAACAACCATCATTACTAAGTGAAAATAGTGTAAAGGACTTTCACAAACTTCAAAAACCGGATAAACTTGTTATATTGATAACAGAACAACTTCAAACACACCTTCAAGAAGTATATGAGAAGTATGAATTTTACAAGATGTGGGTGTTGCTGTATGAATTTTGCGAATCAGAATTAACCTTTTATCTCAGTTTATGTAAAACTGACAAATCAGATTCTGCTAATATTGCACTAACTTCAATATTCAAAATACTTCTTCAACGAATTGCTCCCATTCTCCCTTACTTAGCTGAAGAGTTTTACACAGAAGTGTTCTCAACTAAGAAGAGTATTTTTGAAGAAAAGTGGTACCACATTCCACACATAGATAACGAAATTAACGCAAATGATGAGTGGAAATCACTGAAGCAATCTGATATATCAAAAACCTAATAGTGATAAGAAAATCAGGTAGTTATGTCACCAATTCAATACCTTAAGAATTTATTTCCATTAATCATCGTAGCAATTCCATCATTAGTACTTGACATCATCACCAAACGTATGGTTCAAGACCACATTCCTAAAGGGAGTGGTATCACAATAATTGAAGGTTTTTTTAACTTACGACACGATAGAAATACAGGTGCGGCATTCGGTATCTTATCTGACCAACGCACCTTATTGGTCATAATTACAATAGCTGCCTTGATTTTCATAGTAGTCTATTCGTTTAGATTCAAGCACAGTCGGTGGATGCAGGTTTCATTAGGGTTTCTTCTTGGTGGTGCAGTAGGAAATTTTATTGACAGAATCTATCTTGGTGAAGTTGTTGATTTCCTACAGTTTGGTATTGAAAGCAAAAGACTTTATTGGCCTACATTTAATGTTGCTGATATATCTGTATGTATCGGTGCTGGCATGCTCATCGTTTATCTCTTTCGCGTTCAACAAACCACAAACTGAAAGTTTGAACTAAAAGACATTCATTATCAAAACACACAATATCTGTAAAAAAATAGGGGTAAACTATGGTAAATTATTGCATTCGGATGTTTACAATCTCTATAATCTGTTCTCTTGGTTTCATCCCACATTTAGAAGCACAAGAACAAGAGACTCAACATGAAGAATATAGTGAAAGTGCTCTTCGTCGTTTTGAAATAGTTACTTTAAGTTCTCTTCCCTTTACTGCAGTGCATAGTTATTTAGGGGTTCGTGGTGTAAAGATGATACAGACAAACAAAATTGCACCTATATTGACTCCACAGAATTATCGTGTGATGGGTATTAGTGCGGTTTCGTTATCACTCTTTATCGGAATATGGGATTGGTTACATACGCGCAACGTTGATAGGTCAGCACCGAGTGTTCCCGGACGAAAACCTGCAACTCCTCCGACTGAGGAGGAAGTTCCACCCGATGGCACGCTCGCAGGTATACCAAGTTTAGGTCCACATGTTAACCTTTATGGTATCTCAACCTATTTTTCCCATCCGCATGAAACTATGACAAAAAACCAACTGAATATGTGGGCAAATAATCCACCAATTGGTATAGCCATACCGCTATTTGAAATTCGATTCTAATCGCATTTAATGCAGATTATATAATTTTAGAATTATTAAGGTAGTATCTATAATATGCGTGTTCTGTTTATGGGAACAAGCGAATTTGCAAATCCAGCATTGACCGCTTTAATTGCTGAAAATTATGAAATCCTTGGAGTAGTTACGCAACCAGATCGTCCAAGTGGTAGAGGAAAAAAAATTAAGCCTTCACCCGTGAAGGAGATCGCATTAGACCACGACTTGCAGGTGTATCAACCTGAAAAAGTTAGAAAAAAAGAATTTGTAGAAAATCTGAAACGACTTGATCCAGATGTCATGGTTGTTGCTGCTTTTGGTCAACTCTTACCACAAACAGTATTAGAAATCCCACCTTGTGGTGTTATAAATTTACATCCATCACTATTACCGAAGTACAGAGGGGCTGCCCCGATACAATGGGCATTAATTAATGGGGAGAAAGAGACAGGCGTAACGCTAATGCTGTTGGATGTAGGTGAAGATACGGGTGATATTATCTGCAGAGCACGAATACCGATTGAACTTAAGGATACTGCCTTAACGTTACATCAGAAATTAGCAAAGATTGGTGCGAAGTTATTGATAGATGTCTTAGCTAACTTACAACCAGGAGAACCACCCCCTTCAACACCTCAGAATCACACTGAGGCAACACATGCACCACGACTTACAAAAGAAATAGGATGCATCAATTGGCCCGACTCTTCAACCAAAATTCATAACCTAATTCGAGGCACATCAGGATGGCCAGGAGCATACACTTTTATCCGTGAAAACACATTGATCAAGATCATTCAAGCTCAATTAGAACACACGAAAGAAACACAATTGAATGAGCAACCCGGTTCAATCTGGATTGATGCTGAACAAAATTTAATTGTCAGTACTGGTAAAGGGAAAGTCCAGTTGCTACACGTTCAGCCTGAGACGAAAAAGGTTATGTCTGCAAAAGATTTTATAAATGGATACCAACTAAAAACCGGTGAATGTTTTACAAGTTCAGAATCAATCACTGATCAATAGAAACAGGAACTTGCTATGGGATGAACAAACTGAATTCTATATTATGGGCAATGGTCAAATTTGCTATCTATTGTATGATTGTAATGGGTATTATCGGATTGTTAACGGTATTTATTATTATTCCTCAATGGGTTAAGTCAACTGAAGTACTGGTTCCAAATATAATCGGTAAACATTACTACCAAGCTGCACCTACACTTTCTGAAGTTGGACTTAGAATAGAAAATCCGATCATACAAGCAAGTAGCAGCGAACCTAAGGGACATGTCATTGAGCAAGCCCCGCCAGCCAATTCAAGTATAAAACCACACCATCCTGTAAAAATAACAGTAAGTATTGGTGCTGTATTAACTCCAATTCCTTCGGTGATTGGCAAATCGGAGGATGCAGCTTATGAAACATTGCAATCAGCAAGTTTTCGACCTAATTCAATTGCTCGTGTGCACTCAACAAGATATTTAACCAATACAGTAATTGCACAGAATCCTACAGAAGGAACAGCAAAAGAACGTGGTCACCCAGTGGATTTATTAGTCAGTTTGGGAAGAAAACCTGAAGTTATCAAACTACCGAACCTAAAAAACGAACTTCTCAACGATGTTTTACCAGCACTTGAAGCAATAGGACTCAGTGTTGAAACAAAATATGGTCCTCATCCCATTGTTGAAGAAGGACGGATTGTAGGACACAAACAACTGGTGAAAATAGGTGACTTACTAACACTTGAGGTAAGCGGAAAGCGCAACATTACTGAAAACAGTGGGAGATGGTTAACACATAAACACACCGTCAGTCAAGAGGGAAATAAGGCACGTGAGGTTAAAATCATTGTAGCTGATGAATATCAAGAAAGGACGGTATTAGAAGCACCTTATGCCCCAGGAACAGTAATTGATTTGGAACAAAATAGAATCAGAGTTTTTGGTTCAACTCTGGTAATTGTGTTTGAAGATGGTAAGAAAATATATGAACGTCAATATCAATAAACCAAATTCACTTTCTTTTTAAGTCTATTTAACTGAAGCTTATTAGTAAAATCAAATGAAACACAATAAAGTTACACCCAAAATCGCACCCTCATTATTGGCAGCAGATTTCAGTCGTTTTGGCGAAGAAATAGAGCGCGTCGATTCTGCGGGAGCGGACCTACTTCATTTCGATGTGATGGATGGGGAATTTGTGCCAAACTTTGGAATAAGTCCATTGATGATTGGTGCAGTTCGCTCAAAAACTGATGTGCCGTTTGATGTTCATATCATGGTTACACATCCACTGCGATATATTGACGCATTAGTAGATGCAGGATCTGATATGATTACATTTCATATTGAAAGTGACGATGAACCTTATGCTATAATATCAGTAATCAAAGCACATAACCTAAAAGTCGGTATCGCCTTTTCACCGAACACAAAGTGTGAAGAAGTTTTTCCTTATCTATCAGATGTTGACTTAGTGCTACCAATGAGTGTTGAACCAGGTTTCGGTGGACAATCATTCTTAGCAGAAACATTTGAGAAGATTGAAAAGATACATCAAAAGATTCAGAATATGGATAATCCTCCTGATATCTCGGTTGATGGGGGTGTGACACCAGAGATAGGTCCCGTTGCAGCAAAACATGGGGCAACAATTCTCGTCGCTGGTACAGCTATTTTTCGTAGTGAACATCCGGATGTTGTGATTAAACAATTGCGAACTATAGAATAGATATGAGTTCATACATTATGAACATTAAAACTGATGCATACATTCTATGTGCCAAGAACACAGTTTGATGAGGATATTGTTACTGTTGTTGGATCAGAACACCATCATCTGCGGAATGTGCTACGATTGGGTTTAGGGGAAACCATCAGGATTATTGATGGAGTAGGAACTGTTTGTTCTGCAACAACAAATAAGATTGAAACTGAATTAACGGTTGCCAAAATAGAAAAACTGGAATATCACGATAGAACTACACCGTCCATCACACTATTTCAAGGACTACCAAAACATGACAAAATGGAATTGATTTTGCAAAAGACAACTGAGCTTGGTGTAACTCAGATTGTTCCAACAATAACAGAAAGGTCTTTACAGAAACCGAGTAAAAACAGATTAGAACGCTGGCAACGAATTATGCTCTCTGCTACAAAACAGTGTGGACGCGCATGGATACCAGAACTAAATAAGATTCAGACCTTGCAAGATTGCCTAAGTGCAATACATACTTATGATTGTGCACTCATATTCTGGGAAAAAGAACCTGAAAGACACATTCAATCTGTGTTGAGAAAGAATCCTGAAGTCAATTCAATCGCACTAATAGTTGGTGCAGAAGGCGGATTTACTGACAATGAAGCGAAAGACATCATAGAAAAGGGATGTATCTCAGTGAAAATCGGATCAACCATCTTGAGAACAGAAACCGCAGCAATTGCTGGAGTGGCTATGACAGCTTATGAATACAAACTCTGATACCTTAAATGCTATGAAAACGGCTAAACTCATTACTATGGGTTGCAAAGTAAATCAATATGATACGCAATCTATGCGGGAGACACTTGTCCGTAATGGATACGCGATAGTTGATGAAACTCAAGTCGCAGACCTATATTTGATAAACACATGCACAGTAACTAATGCTGCTGACCAGAAGGCAAGACAAGCCGTTCGGAAAGCAATTCGTCAAAATCCCAATGCTGAAGTGCTGGTTACTGGTTGCTATGCAGAAAGTGATAGGAAGGCTATTGAACAGATCCCTGGTGTGACCATAGTTTTCGGTAATCGTGAAAAAGCCGACTTCCAAACTTATCTTGATAAATTACATAGCAAAACAGAATTACAGATTCAACCTGTTCAGCATGATGCTGTCCGAGAACATGCTCGTTTTAGCGGAGGTGTTAGCAGTGCAGGAAAACGAACGCGTGCACTCATCAAAGTGCAAGATGGTTGTAGTGCATTCTGCACATACTGCATTATTCCGTATGTACGGGGTAGGATGACAAGTCGTCCACTTTCGAATATTGTTGATGAAGCACAACGTATTGCAGAGAGTGGTATAAAGGAGATTGTAATTACTGGTGTGCATCTCGGTGCGTATGGACAAGACACAGGAAGAGACAAGGACATCGCAAATATATTAGAACACATACACGGAATTGATGGAATTGAACGGATACGTTTCAGTTCTATTGAGCCGATGTATTTTCCCGATATCCTCTCAGAAAGAATGTCTGTCCTACCTAAGTGTATGCCGCACTTTCATATCCCAATTCAAGCTGGGTCTGACAAAGTATTACGTGATATGCGGCGACGTTATTCGACTTCACAATTCGCTTACCTTGTAGAAAACCTACGTTCTCGTTTTACTGATGACGTAGGCATTACAACAGATATTATGGTCGGATTTCCTGGTGAAACTGATGCTGATTTTCAGGAATCACTTAAGTTCGTTGAGGAAATAGGATTTAGTCAATTGCATGTCTTTCGTTACTCTCCACGCAAAGGCACTCCAGCTGCCACATATCCCAATCAAGTACCGTCTCAAGTCTCAGCAAGTAGAAGTCGTGAAATGATAGAATTGGGAAAAGAAATGAGCAAATCGTTCCGTAAGCGTATGCTTGGGAAATATAAGAATGTTTTAGTTGAGGAAAGCAGAGAAGGAGAGAAAAAACAACTTGCAGGATTTACAGATAATTATCTAAGGGTTTTGATGGATGTTCCAGATTCTGCTATCAACAAAGTAATGAAGGTTAAGTTAACGAGTTCGGATAATGAATTTATTTATGGTATATCTTAGGAGAAAAATAATTACTAACTACAATTTTATCGGAGGAAACAACTTGTCAAAAATCAAACTATCTGGTCTATTTGTGATTTTTATATTAGTAATTTCAGGTTGCGAATATGCAACTGATCGAGTGTGGGAACCTACACAGACTTTGGATTCACAACCACTGACAGTAATGACATACAACGTTTACGTGGGTAGCAGTGCTGAACCGTTATTGAACGTTGAAAACCTACTACAAGCTCCCGCAGAAGTTGAGAAGATGTATAATAACGTCATTGCAGCTGATTTTCCAAGTCGAGCAGCAGCGATTGCAAAGACAATAGATACATATCAGCCTCATCTTATTGGTCTTCAAGAAATATCTCTTGTCCGTCGTCAGAGTCCAGGTGACTTTCTATCTGGTAACCCCACTCAAGCTGAAGATATTGAGTTGGACTATCTCCAAATATTGATGGATGCGCTTCAGTCTGAAGGATTAGACTATCAAGTTGCAGCACGAGTAGAAAATTTAGACGTTGAAATGCCGTTGTTAACAGCTACTGGTTTAGACGATATCCGATTAAGCGACTATGATGTTATTTTGTCTCGCAGTGATGTAGGAATATCACGTCCTACGAGTGCAAATTATGATACTAAACTCACGATTGAGTTACTTGGACTTGATATAGAACGTGGGTATGCTGCAGTGGATGCAACTGTTGCAGGTACTACATACCGTTTTGTAAATACACATTTAGAAGCATTTACGGAAGATGTAAGAGTGGCGCAAACACAGGAACTCGTAGACATCTTTGCTGATGAAACATTACCGATTATACTATTGGGCGATTTCAATACAAGGGCAACTCATGGAACTGGATATCAAGTCTTAATATCAGCTGGCTATCAAGACCTTTGGCAGATGGATTCTGAAGGGATAGGCAACACATGTTGTCAAGATGGCGACATCCTCAATGAGATCAGTGATCTTACAGTTCGGATTGACCAGATATTTGTCCGTAATCTACAAGTTACGAATGTTGTTACACATACTGTTGGTGATAAATCCACTGATCGGTTAGACTCTGGTTTGTGGCCCTCAGATCACGCAGGCGTTGTGGCTTTGATTAGTGTAAAATAACAACCATCAATAAAAGAGAAAAGAAATTAACACGCAAACCCTATCCAATAAGGTTGCGTGTTATTTCTTGTTTAGTCATATTTGACAATTTATGATTACTCAGGTGGTGCAACAATAATATCGTCCAGTACCTGTGGCATTCCATTTTCTATTTCTCTTACTCCGACGCTTTTTACAGGATTACGGTTCTCATCAAAGTGTAGGATGGTTGTAGCACCTTCGTAGTCGGTAATGGCAGCGATTGCATCTCGGATTGCAGTTGGATCATCTGCCGATCCTACCATCTCTATTGCCATTGCCAAAATCTTCATAGCATCATAACCAGATGCAGCAATCCCATCAACGACTCCGTATTTCTCCATATAGGTGGAAATAAACTCTACAGCAGTAGGATCTAAGTTGGTACAATAGTGGCCATCAACAGGTGCATTATCTTCCAAAGTGGTAGACATAAGTGGATCATCCCAACCGTCACTACCAATAAAGTCGGATGTAATTCCCATGTCTCTTGCTTGTTTCATTATGTGCGGATTTGCGGGTGGAAAACTTGCAAGAAGAAGGACATCAGGATTTGCTTCCATTACTGTGGTAAGCTGTGTCTCAAACATTGTGTCACCGCTCTCATAAGTTTGTTCAACGATTACCATTCCGCCAAGTGCTTCAAAACTTGATTTGAATGACTCCACGAAACCTATAGAATAAACATCCATATTTTGCCAAATCATCCCGGCAGTATTTTTCTTAAGTGTTTCTTTAACCACCTTAGCAAGAAGTTGTGCTTGCAGGACATTTGAACCACCTATGAGAAACATTAAATCGTTTGGGTCTGTGTCATCTGCTGTGACCTCTGCTCTTGTTGCTCCCAATAGAACTGGCACAGTTGCTACCGGACCGACTTTCACTGCATGACTTGAAAAGAGAGGACCTAAAATTGCAACAACATTATCAACTTCTACTAAATCCGTTGCAGATTGGACTACGGTATCAGTCGTCTCTTGTTTAAATATCAACTCAACCTGCATACCGAGAACGCCACCTGCTGCGTTGATTTCGTCTCGTGCGAGTTCAGCCCCTTTTCCAAAACTGGTGTAATTCGGTTCTGGATGAATCAACCCAACTTTTAGCGTCGGCATATCGTCATCTACTAGTGGAAGGATATCCTTCACCCTTTCACATCCTGATAACGTTGCGACAGAGAGTAAGAGAATTACGCACAGCGTAAACTCAAAAACTCTTGTGTTCATACAATTTTTCCCTTCTTTTCTTATAATATATAACAAAAAATGAACAATCTTCTGACATAAATTGCTTATAATAAATTTACTATAGCATAATTTGTATCTAAATACAATTATTCACATCATTTCGGGTGTGTAAAGTTTTTGGCATGAAATTGCCTTGAATGGAGTTCTTGCTCAGAATGTATACACATGGTATCCTAACCTAATAAATAAATCACAATTTTAGGAGAGGATACCAATGTCAAGTATATCATTAAGTGTTCATGAAAGCAACGATTGCGAAGATGATTTTAGAAAGATTGTCAAAGAAGTAAACGATCTCTATGGAGACATCAATGTTGACGAGAGTTTATCTTTAGATGATGTTGAAGTTCGTGTTTTTGAAGCATTTCGTTCTCTTGAACAAAAGTTTTTAGAAATGTGTGTCTCTAAAAAGGCAGGTAAGAAAGAGAGTGAACCTGTTGAATGTCCAGAGTGTAAAGCACCTTGTCGTCCATTACGCAAGCGTGCGAAACATCTAACAACTCTTTGTGGCAAAATAAGTATAAGGCGTTGGGTGTATTGTTGTGAACACGGACATAGGCATGCCCCGTGGGAAGTCAAACAGAAGTTATCGGATCAATACACGCATCGTGTCGCTGAAGCGATGTGTCGTTTGTCTGCGCGGCTTGACTATAGGGAAGCATCAGAGGAGTTGTCTCATCAAGGTATAGAAGTGAGTCACACGAGACTTCATCAAAATGTGTGTAAGTGGGCAGAAGATTTGGATGTATGTGAACAAGTAGAGGCTCAAGAACTTAAGGAAAATCAGCGTTGGTATGTGAGTTGCGATGGGTGCCACACGAACTCTCCGGATGGGTGGAAAGAGGTGAAAGTGGGGTGTATTTACAGAGATTATCCACAACCTGTTTCGGGTGGGACCCCGAGTGTGCGAACAGAAAGTATTCGGTATGTTGCGGGTCGTCAAAATGCCGCCGCTTTTGGTAAGAAGTTGTATGCGTTAGCACTAAAAAGTGGCATCTATCAAAAAGATATAAATACACAAGTGATTGTATTTATCGGAGATGGTGCTGCGTGGATTTGGAACCTTTGTAAAGAATACTTTCCGAATGCCGTTCAGATTGTGGATCACATGCACGCCACATCTCATCTCTATAATGTTGCTAAAGTTGCCTTTGGTGAGACGGAGACAGAAGCTATTGACACTTGGATAAAAGAAACGGAGCCACTTCTTTATCATGGCAATATCATAGCAGTTGCCTCAAACATTCGTGCCTTAGCCACACAGCACCCTGAAGTGTCAGAGGTGTTAGAAAGAGAAGCGAGATATTTTGAAAAACATGCAAACCGCATGCAGTATAAAGCGTTTAGAGAAAAAGGGTATATGATTGGAAGTGGTGTGATTGAAAGTGCGTGTAAACATGTTGTCGGAGAAAGGTGTAAACAAGCAGCTATGAGATGGGAGAAACCGGGCATCAATGCTGTGCTAAAGTGGAGATGTTTGTCAAAGAATAAGGCTTGGGACAGATATTGGTATCCAAACACAAAAGCAGCATGATGTTCATGCCAAAAACTTTACACACCCCATCATTTCTTGTTATATTAATATTATAAATTTATATTATGAGTCCAGATGTGAAAACAGAATATAAATTTATAATATTGATTAATGGCAGAATTTGTAATCTAATCGCTTGTTCCGCCGGAGCGTAGTAAGCGTGCACCTAACGCGCCATTCAAACACGGAATGAACGCATCAATGAAAATCCATACTATAGATCTTGTCTGAGGATCAACTGCGGTAAACTCCTTTCCTACTTCAAGGATACCAAACCAATTCCAGAAGAATAATATAGCGGTGAATATGAATCCATAAAATAATGTGTTTGCTGCAATAAACTCTTGTACACTTGAGTTCTCGTTGGTGTTACTCATACGCATGTACCCGAAAATCAACCCTAATACTATAGATATAGCCGAGAGCGGATTAATGTAATCCCAAGCAGAACTATATAAATTTTCGCTTTCAGGATCAGTAGTGTGATATAAGGGTTCAATAACTGTGTGGATTGCGACTAATGCCGCAATAATAATGAGAACAACACCTATAACTTTCTTAATGCCATCCATGACTTTCCTCCTTCACTAATAGGAACATAGAGTGGATTTCAAATATATGAGTTAGTTTCTTACTCCGATTTCAAGAAACTAATAACTACTCGGTTAATGGTTTACATAGAATTGACATGTAGTATCTAAACTACTTGACAATTTAGTTTTCATACACAATAAAGGAATTATAGTAAATAGATTATATATTGTCAAGTATAATGAAAAATCACTGTTGTCAATTTTATTTGACAATACCTTTAAATTATGAAATAATATGTACAAGAATTTATAGACAAATTCTTAGTATAGAAGTTCAAAGGGTTAGTAAGAATATTAAGATAGTCTTTAAAATTTGTGTATTACAACATAAAGAGGTAGTGGATGAAGTATTCTGTGTATTCACCATACCTATGTTTATTTTATTTATAAGGGGATTTATGATGACAATTAGAAAATTTTCAATATTTATGATTACATTTGCTTTCATCGCATTGGTTGTTGGACTGACAGGTTGCGAAAAAGCAATGGAAATGATGCCTGAAGTGCAAATGCCTGATGGAGAAATGCCTGGGATTACTATTGGTGTTGCAGTAGCAGAAACCGGAGAGAACGCAGAACCGTACGGACTTCCAATGAAACGAGGTATTGAATTGGCACAGGAACAACTGAATGCCCATGGAGCCAACATAAAATTAGTTTCTGTAGATAATATGAGTACCGTAGAGGGTGCGAAGGCTGCTGTTCAGTCATTGGTTGATCAAGGTGTTCCCGCCATTATTGGTGTTGGAATTTCAGAGCATCTTGAAGAGGCGTTTCCGATTGCGCAAGAGGCTGGAGTGGTCGCTATTAGCCCAATTTCCTCTGCTGCTGGTTTGAGTGAAAAGATTGGTGATTATGCATTCCGCATAGGTCTCGCTACAGATATTTTGACACCTACTGGTGTAAGCGTTACAAAAGAAAAACTCGGTTATGCCAATGTTGCTTTGATATATGATTCTAAGGATGCATATTCTACAAGCAGTTATAATGAAATAAAGAAAGCACTTGAAGCGAACGATGTTTCGATTGTTTCCACACAAGAGTTTTTTACTGGTGCAACAGATTTCAGTATGCAATTAAATGCTATAAAGGAATCTGATCCTGCTCCTGATGCCTTATTTATTGCTGCGCTATCAACAGAGATGACTCAGATTATCGTCCAAGCACGGAGTGCTGATATTGGTATAACTGCAAACTTAATTGTGCCGGATCTGACCAATTTCGAAGCGGCAAAGGCAGGAGAAGCTGCGGAGGGTGCCGTATCTTTTGCGGGATGGTCAGCTCTGTTTGACACACCTGGGAACCCTGAGTTTATTCAGGCTTATATGACGAAATATGATGGTGTTGAACCAAGTCCATGGGCTGCTCAAGCTTATGCTTCGCTCTATATACTTCATGATGCACTTGGTAGAGCTAGTTCAATGGACTCAGATGCAATTCAAAATGCACTTGCAGAGACTAATGTAACCGTAACCACGATTTTGGGTAATTTCTCTTTTGATGAATACGGTGAAGCGAGATATGACCGTATTGAAGAACGAGTTGCTCTCATTGTAGAAAATGGAAAGCTTAAAATCTTGGAATAATCTTCAAATTAGATATACATTATGTTATAGTCTTCTCATCAGTAATTATAACAGATGAGAAGACTATATTATCTACATTCTCGTTTTTTTGATAGTCTTATATAACACAAGTTAAAATTTTGTCGTACAACAGATTTTATTCAATTAAGGAATTACTTCCGTGCTTCAGGGGTGATTTTGAGTTTTACTTGTTTGCCATCACGCATAACAATTATTTCTACGGGTTCACCGATTTTCACACCGTCAAGTGAGTATGTGTAATCATAGATATTAGCAATCTTTTTTCCACCTAACCCAATGATGATATCCCCACTCTTTATACCTGCTTTATCTGCGGGACCACCTGTTTGAACGCCTGATAGTTTGACCCCTTCGTCTTCGGTTGCATAATCTGGAATAGTGCCTAAATATACTCTCAGATTGTCACGGCTACCTTCCTCGGATTGATTCCGTGCTACATCCAGATATTCAGGTCGTTCCTCAGCACTGATTAGGTCTGAAATGATGCCATACGCTAAGTTTGAAATGCGTTCTAATCCAGCATAGTTGAGCGTTTCAGGATCATCTGTTGGTTTGTTATAGTTTTGGTGTAGACCGGTAAAGAAACTAAGAACAGGCACTTTCTTTGGATAAAAGGCAGTTACATCTGTTGGCATGTATGGATCTTTTATCAAGTTTAGATTTAATCCGACTAACACATTGCGTTTTTCAATATACTTTGTCCATATAGGTGAAGATCCGATGCCTTGAAGGATAAGTTTATTGTTGCGGAGTCGTCCTACCATATCAAAATTGATGTAACCTGCGGAATTCTCTAATGGAATAGTGGGTTTGTTGACATAATGTGTTGACCCAATCAAGCCAAGTTCTTCACCTGACCAGAGTGCAAAAACAATCCCACGGCTGAACTTTTCAGGATGATTTTGTCGATCAGCAGTGAACATTTCAGCTAATTTGAGGACAACAGCAGTGCCAGATGCATTATCATCAGCACCGTTATGGATTTTAGTTTTCTCTTCACCTTTTGCCATTGATCCGACTTCCCCAAAACCGATATGATCGTAGTGCGCGCCGACTATAATGTATTCGTTTTCATCGCTCTGTTGGGTAGGTGGAAGCATTGCCAGGACATTGTTGTCAGATTTTCTTATTTTTTCTAATGAGGCAACAATCTTGATTTTAACATCAGGCAGTAGAAATTCTCCAATATGGTGCGGATTTTCTATATCAAGTCCAGACTGTACCTCTTTCAAGTTTTTTCCAACAGTGGCTAAGAGTGTATTTGCGACTGTGTCGGAAATTGACGCGGCGACTATACCGCAATCTGCACTTCTATTGTCAAAAGTGATAGGAATAACCTTACCAGCGTTAGGTGAATTGGGACCTGCAACGGTGAGGAATGCTTTAGCACCGTTTTCTCGTGCTTGAATAGCCTTGTAGCGAATACCTGCAAAGCGAATTAATTGCTGTCTTCGTTCCTTTGAAACACCTTCGGGAACATAGCGAAGTGCGATAACAATCTTATCCTTCACATCAATTCCTGCATAAGAATTATAACCTGAGTCACCTGTTTCAGACAATCCATAACCGACAAATGCAACTTCACCTTCAACGATACCATTATTTGAGAAAGAGAAAGGAAGGAAATCATCTTCAACCTTGAATTCCATAAGTTCCTCATTTCCATCAAACTTGCGTGAGAGATGGAACTTATTCTGTTCTAAAATAACTTTACTTCCACCGTTAAACTCGAATGCCTGAAAAAATCCATCATCTTCACCTGCAGGTTTTAGATTGAGTTGCGTAAATTGCTCTACAATGTAATCAGCAGCGAGTTTTGATCCTTTGGAACCACTCATTCGTCCTTCTAATGAGTCGTCAGCGAGGAATTCAACGTGCTGCTGAATTCTCGTCTTTATTTCTGTATCAAAATCAGCGAAGGAAATATCTTCTTGAACATTTTCTGCTTGATCTGGATTACTCAAGAACCTACTTCTTGGTGAGAGTGAAATCGCCTCCAAGGCTGCCTCGTGATCCCACATAGCGATGTAGAGCTGTGAGACCTTTTGGTTGTTTCGATTAGAAGTCCAGCATAGTCTGTTTCCATCTGGTGAAAAAACGGGAAGACCATCAAAACCATCGGTCGATGTAATTTGAACGGGTTCGTGTCTTCCCTTTGCATCCACAAGGAATAACTCAAAGTTAGAAAATCCGAGTTTGTTTGATGCAAAGATCACATACTCACCACTTGGATGGAAATATGGTGCCCATGACATACTATTGAAATTAGTGAGTCTCTGAACACCAGTGCCATCCAACCGCATTGTGTAGATGTCCGCAGTTGCACCGTCCTTTGAGAAATGTCGCCATACAATATGTTGTCCATCTGGCGTAAAGAATGGACCACCATCATATCCATCCCAATCTGTCAATCGTCTTTGATTAGATCCATCTGCATTCATGATATAGATTTCACCGAAATAGGAGGGATCGACTTCAAGCTGTTTCAGATCTTTAGGTGATAGTTCACTCTTTGGATATGCATGTCGCAAGGAGCAAAAGACGATATATTTACCATCAGGAGAATATGAACCTTCGGCATCGTAGCCGTCTGCGTCTGTTAGTTGCTTAAGGTTACTGCCATCTTGATTTGATGAGAAGATGTCCATCATCTCATCGTAATCCCAACTATATCGGCGTTCCTCTCCCGACTCTCTGAATTTGATTTCTTCTTCTTGCTTTACCTTTGCGTAGATATCGTGATGTGTAGATGCGTATAAAACTTCATCTGTTCCGGCACGAAAGAATGCACAGGTGGTTTTGCCGATACCGGGAGAAACACGATGCGTATCTCCTGTTAGTAAATTCAGGAGATATATTTGATAGAAAGGATTGTCAGGTTCTCGTTCACTTTGGAAAATCAATGCGTTGCCATCTTCAGAGAAATACCCTTCGCCTGCACGTTTTCCATCATAAGTGAGTTGTCGGACATTTGTGAGAAACCGTGCCTCATCAACAGTTTTCTTCTCAGTTTCCTCGGCAGTAGTGTTTGGATTTTCTGCGTAAATTGTTAGAGATGCAGCAAATAGGATCAAGTAGAACAGACAGATCCAGTTGAGACGGTGCATTTTATTCCCTCCATTGTGCGATTCGCTGTGTGGCATGTAATTTGCGTTTGATGTAGGTGATTCTATAGATATTCAGCGGCTTTCTGTTTAAGGAATGCGAGTCCATCTGTAGCGAGGCTTTCAGCACTGGGTGCGATATCGCGCCAGATACATGTTGCTGCGGCAATCTCCTTCACTGCAGGCGTAAAGGACTCAATTACGAGCCATCTATCATAATTGACCTTTGCCAATGCGCCGAAAACACCGTCCCAATCAACAAGACCTGTGCCGGGTGTTCCCCTATCATTTTCACAACAGTGCATGTGGTATAGGTAATCTCCTGTATTAACAATAGCATCAGCTTGGTTCTTTTCTTCAATGTTCATGTGGAATGTGTCTAGATGAACTTTGAAATATGGACTCTCTACCGCTTTACAGAGTTTAACAGCATCTTCTGCGATGTTGACGAAATAAGTTTCAAACCGGTTGAGAGGTTCACTTGCGAGTGTGACTCCGAGTTTACCACCGAATTCTGCGACTTCCTGTAGTCCTTCAACACACCATTCCCATTCTTGATCGTTTCTACCGCGTCCAACAAGGTTACCAACGGCACTGTACATCGGTCCTACGAGGGTATCTGCCCCTAATTCTGCGATGACCTCAATTGTGCGTTTGAGATATTCTCTTCCGTTTTTTCGAATAGCCGGATCCTCATCAATAGGATTCCTGTCCCCTGCCATGATGTTGCATCCAATTGTCTCAATTCCAGTATCTTTGAGTAGTGCTTGTGTGTATGGAATGTCCACGGTTTCAGGGTCAAAGACAGGTATTTCAACACCATCAAATCCCATTTCAGCGACCTTCGGTATGAGGTCTGCGGTTTCTTTGTCAAACTTATCTGCCCATAGTAATAAATTCACACCAAATTTTGGCATAATCTGTTGTTCTCCTTATGTTCTGTTTGTTTTTTAATTTAGCACAATTGTGTCTTGATTTCAAGATATTTGTGATATTTGGGTAGGGTTGTTTATAGTAAAACATATAATTAATGGGCACTTTTGTAGCGTCAACTTTTAGTTTGCGCTCTTGTGACACAAACTAAAAGTTTGTGCTACAACTTCTGTTGTCCGTTCTGTTCAAAATAGATTTATTAGAGTGCCCCAATAATTTCAAAGTTCACTATAGTTTTAAGAAATACCAACTGAACGACGTAATTGAAAGTTTATATTTTGAGTCGCGTTGAGATACACTCTACCTTTCTTCATAAATGTTAATGGTAGTAGGCACACTCCGTGTGTCGTCTATCCAGTACTCTAAGGTATACGGCACACGGAGTGTGCCTACTACTATGCATTGCTTTATATTGATATGTGAACAAACGTATCAGAATTACCGAAAACTATGATAAATACTATTTCAATGAATCTATCAGAAAACTAATGATAGTTTTCATGTTTTGAATAATGTGTGTAATATGTTTGTTGTATATAACCAGTTTTTGAACGGGTAGATCAGGTAGGTGGATTGTGCATCCGAAGGCGGGAGTTTCTTTGATCTTAATTTTTTTACCACTTAGGAGAGCGACTAATGCGTCTTTCAAGTAATTGTGTTTCACTCGGGTTACGTAGCGATTATCGTCAATCGGACCGCGGAAGCGTAAAACTGCAGTAGTATCAATAAGGTGTGCTTGAGGTGTCATCGTGGCACCAAGATGACGCGCTAAACTACCATCTATGTCTTTTACAATTGGAAACGGATATTCTGCTTTTTTCAAATATGCCTGAACATCTTCCACAGAGTCGTTTTCGTTTGAATAGACACCGACGATAGATACGTTATTGTCTTCAAATTCTTTGAACATCCTCTTTAGTCGCATTGCATATCTTTGTGCGACTGGACATTCGGCAGAAAGAAATATAAAAATTGCTGGTCCCTGTTGTGTGAGTGATAATATGGTATGTGTGTTTCCATTCAATGATGTGAATCTAATATCTGAGAACTTTGTTCCTATTGATACATTTTGTGATTGTATCGTTTTTTCTTGAATGACACGATGTTTTTTGGGAATCGTATATTCTGATTGCGTAAGTGCAACTATCGGCAGGTTGATTATGAGAAGGACTGAGAGAATTATATGTTTCATTTTTAGATATTATGTGACGCTGGTATGGATTAATTATTTCTAAAATAGTATAAGGTCTAGTCTTCAGAATGTCAACTGAATTTTGGGTGGATTGGGTTTATTTTGTGGTATCTGTCGTCGTTAGGTCTCAGATTCTAATGTTAAGTCTCATGAAATCGGAGTTAGAAACCACTCCAACAAATGATAGAGAGCAATTTTGGTTATATTTTGACAAAAAATGACGAATTTTGCAAAAAATCTTGCAAATTATGCATTTTTCTCTTTTTAAGTAGTTGACTTAAATAGTCAAATTTGATAAAATCATAAATAGTATTAGGACTTTATTATTATTTTCTTGAATAATAACCATGTCATTATATGACTTGTCCGTATGAGATGGTAGCATTTACTTCTTTATTTATCACAGTTAATCTGTAATTTTGATAATTGAAAGATGATTCAGATTACACATAAGAAAAAGGGATTTTTTTACTGCATTAGTATTTTCAACAGAATTCATACTTTATAATATTTTATTTTTACTTATTTTTATTCCTATCATTACATATATTTTTTCTGTCCAATAAATTATTAAAGTTTATCACTGCAAGTTTATCAATAGAATTAGAGTCCTGTAACATTTACTAATTCACACAACATCTGCAGATGCTTTAAATTCACGTCTGAATGACGTGTTAAATCGGGGAGAACGGACCATGAGAAAAATATACCTACCTTCAGCTAAGTTTAACAACTGCAGCTAGCTAAGGCATTCAGGTTGATGATTCCACACATGTCAAAATGAATGCCAGTCAACCATATTATACAATTGTTGCTTCAGAAGTAAATATTGTCTGAATGCAATACATCTTTGATGTACTATTTGGCTAACCCAAATTTCCGTTTTTGCGGAAGTCGTTAACCAGATTATACTTGCATATAATTTGGGTTTACCATTGATGTTAACGTATGTATCTGACATACGTGTTAAGAATAATACGATACGTTATCTTATTATAAGTATCTATTATATCTAACGCTTATTCTTACTACATACATTCAAGACCTTGATCATATATCCATAATGTTAACATGAGTTCGATATATCAGTTTTCTGAATCTCGTGCGGTTAGAAAACCGCACCTACCACGGGACAAAAGTGTTTACTTATATTTATAATTCACTGTAAAGGAGTAAACCATGTTAGTAAGACTAATGTGGGTCCTCATCATAATAGCTACACTTTTAGGTTGTGGCAAAATTGAAAACCAATTTACAAGAGTTATATCATCTGACGAGTTGGTGGTTACACATGTATTCTGTTCAACGCTGTTAGGGATACCAGTATTCTGCTCATTTGAAGAAAATAGGACCATTTACGTACAGGTAGAAACAGTAGTCACTGAGATTGTTGAAATAATTGTTGTGGAGGAAATCATAAGAGAAGTGATTATTGAGACGATCGTAACAGAAATAGAAACGGTATATATCTATACAGAAGTCGAAATTGTTACAATCGTGAACGAAGTTATAGAAAGAGTCGAGGAGTTAGTGCCAGAAGATGAACTCATCGATGTACCGATCAGTGAGATAGTAGTGGAAGTAGCCAACGAATTTATTGAAAAGATTGACGAATGAATTATGTGAGATGTAAATAGACCGAAGGAAGTATCTTGGATATATGTACAAGTGTTATCTGTCAACTCAGCAGCATATCTTATTAGTACACCAACATTATCTATTATTATGAATAAGATTTATAGATTTTCAAGGTTAGGGGAGAAGTATGCTTAAAAGACATATTAGCATCATTCTACTAAGTCTAATTATCATATTTGGTTGTGAACAGTTTGAAAATCAACGGGTTATAGTTGTCAATTCAGATGAAGTTAGTACAGTTACGGTTCGTTGTTACAAAGTCTTAGGCGTGCCTTCTATGTGTGCCTACATTGATGAAACAACGAGAACGGTGCGTATTGAGGATGTTGTCACAAGGATTATAGAACGTATCGTCAACCAAAAAGTCATCACGGAAGTGCCAGTAGAAAAGATAGTTAAACAGATAGAAACGCGATATATTGACAAAAACAAAGAGATCAATATCGAAGAGATTGTTATTTCTATCATTGAACGTATCAAGAAATATGTACAAGCGACCGATATTATTGATGTGCCAATCAAAGATATAGTAGATGAAACGACTGACTTTATTTCAGATGCTCCGCGTCCAGATAATAACACTGATGTGCCTTTTATTTCTACACCTATAGGTGACATAAAATCTGAAGATGACACAAAAACGGATGATGTATCTACACCCAAGGATGATAACATACCAAACGGTGATACAACTAACGGTGATAACACGCCAAACGATGATACAACTAACGGTGATACAACTAACGGAGAAAACACACCAAATGAAGAAGGTCCTGATCCAAATACTCCTCCGAAAATTATTGAAGATGGTGATAAGGATCTTTATGACGTAGTGTTTGATGGAGACACTGTTAAACTTCAGGTGACGGTCGGACCGAGAATAATGGCGTTCCAACCGATAGTCAACCAACCAGGTGCTTACATAGATATTCAATGTAATATCGATGGCAATATAGTACATCCACGAAAAGACAGTTTTTCGGTTTTCAGAGGTGACAAATGGAACCTGTGGGGTCTTTCTGTATGGTGTGAAGTGCCATCGGAACTTGATGACTCCGCTACTACAATTTCAGTTAAGGTCGACGATTTCAAAAGGTGGTGTGGCTTAACCACTTCAGATATAGTAGTTACAAAGTACTTTCCAGATTCCCCTAATACATCCAGCGGAGGGGAAGTTGTTGATGCTGTAATTAAGTTAGATCCTGAGTTGATACCGCTATGTAATAATCTTCCTGTTTTCACAGAGGGTGAATCTGCGATACGGTATGTATTAGAGGGCACTCTGTCTGATGTTGCAATAGGTCTTCCAGTGACTGCAACAGATGATGATGGAGAAACGCTTGAATACACTCTCGGTGGCACTGATGCTAGTTCCTTCAGTATTGACAGCAGTTCGGGGCAGATAAGAACGAAGGATCCAATAGACTATGAAACCAAGAACAGTTATTCTGTATTGGTCTCCGTGTCTGATGACAAAAAAGGTAAAGACGAAATAGCTGTTACGATCAATGTCACTGATGACAATGAAGTACCTGAATTTACAGAAGGAGAGAGCACAACACGTTCCGTAGCAGAGAATACTCTTGCTAATAGTCCGATTGGCGATCCTGTATCTGCAACAGATGAAAACGATGACACACTTGAATATGCACTTGTAGGTCCAGATGCAAGTTCCTTCGGTATTGATAGTAGTTCTGGTCAGTTAAAGACAAGTGCATCTCTAAACTATGAAGACACAGACTCTTATTCCGTATCGGTTGTTGTTTCTGACAACAAAGGTGGCACAGACGAAATATCGGTCAGTATCAATGTCACTGATGCAAATGATGCTCCGATATTCACAGAGGGGACTTCCGCATCCCGCTCCGTAGCAGAGAATCTGTCATCTGGAGCAGTGGTCGGCACACCGGTGGTTGCAACAGATGAAGATGAGGATACGCTTGAATACGATCTTGCGGGTACAGATGCTGCTTCCTTTAATATCAATGCCTCATCTGGACAGATAACAACCACTGCTATTTTAGATCATGAAACCGAAGACACTTATTCGTTTGATGTTACTGTCACTGACAACAATGGCGGCACAGACGAAATAGCAGTTACAATCAATGTTAGTGATGTGAATGATGAACCCATATTCACAGAGGGAACAGTTACGACTCGTTCTGTAGCAGAGAATTTGTCTGCTGGGGCAGTGGTAGGCGATCCAGTTATGGCAACAGATGAAGATGAAGATACGCTTGAATACGATCTTACGGGTACAGATGCGGGTTCCTTTAATATTAATGACTCATCTGGACAGATAACAACAAAAGCGAAATTTAATTACGAGGTCAAGGATAGTTATTCTGTATCGGTAACTGTTACCGATAACAATGGTGGCACAGACGAAATAGCGGTCTCAATCAGTGTGTCAGATGAGAACGATAGACCTGTTTTCACGGATGGATTTTTCTCATCCCGTTCGGTAGCAGAGAATTTAGCAATTGGGTCATTGGTCGGTGATCCATTAGAGGCGACAGATGAAGATGATGATACGCTTGAATACGGTCTTACCGGAACGGATGTAGATTCCTTCAGTATAGATATGAACACGGGACAGATAACAACCAGTGAAATTTTTAATCACGAAGAGAAATCCTCCTACTCTGTTACAGTCAGTGTCTCTGATGGCAGAGGCGGCAAAAATGGAACATTTTTAACAATCACTATTTCCGATGTAAATGATGTTCCAGTGTTCACAGAAGGTGAGAAGGCATTACGTGCTATTATTGAGTCTGCTGCGTCAGGTTCCAACGTTGGACATGCTGTGTCAGCAAAAGATGAAGACGAAGATACACTTGTATATAGTATCAGTGGTACTGATGCAAGTTCCTTCAGTTTTAGTACCAGTAATGGTCAGTTGACTACCAATTCCACTCTTGATTACGACGTTCAGTCGTCTTATACCGTTACCGTATCTGTCACCGATAACAATGGTGGAACTGACACGATTACGGTAGAAATTGAAGTGCTTGAATTTTATGTAGAGAAGGAAGAGTTTTTTGAAGTCTATTATGCTATCAAACTTGATTCTGACCACTTAGAAGTTCAAGTCTATACCATACGTGGATATGGATCCGATGGAACTGATTCAATTTATGTGGATAACTATTATAAATTTGAAGATGGTGATTCTGAGCAGACCTCAACTGGATGGAGTTCACTCATAGAAGAACCGTCAGTCTCTAATAGTCTAAACAACTGGAAAGGAGTTTATCCTGAGGCAGATGGGTACACACACGGTAACACTAAGGTTTCATTGAAGGATACGACAGCTGATGCGGCACGCAAGGCGATATACCAAACAATTTGCAACGCAGCGCATAATGCTGGAACATGGAACAGCAATGTACGAGGCATTACATATCCTGACATTGATAACAATACTTCAGATGATATACTTGATCTTGCCACAATATTTTCATATCTTGAAGATGATGATTGTGATCCGACCAACTAAGTATAATGGATGTAAAAAGTATAGGCGCGCTTTATGAGTGCACCATAGGTGTCAATTTAAGGATATATTTACCTGTGAAGGATTTTGGAAGTCTATTTTAATCATACGCACCTTTCGCACCGCTGGTGCTTGGTTTCTTGTGGCGGACATTTTCTATACACCTTTTGCACCGCTGGTGCTGATATGTGATTTATGAAAGCCTCGGAGAGGCGAAAGGTGTATAGCACGTAATATCAATACAGACGAAAGCACCAGCGGGGTGAAAGGGTCTATAAAATGCACAACTTTTACTCACAGAATTGATGCCTATGGCGCGCTTTTTGAGTGCGTATATTAGATTCATCCTTCATACCATTTCATCTGAACAGATGCTTTGGTGCTATGCATGTCAATGCCACGCCTCGTATCACTAATAGGAACGTCAATGCACCCCAAAGTCCATGGTTGCCATAAGGCAGCAAGAGATATACTGCGCTGATAAATAGTAGCATAGAAACAATCATAGTGTTCCGCAAAGGTTTTGTCGCAGTTGCACCAAGGTATATACCATCCCAAATATAAGCAGCTACGTTTACGAGCGGTGCGATGATGATCCATACAAGATACGGTTTTGCATATTCTATTAGATTGCGTTTATCTGTGAATAAATGTAGTAGCTGGTTCCCGAATAGAAGGAAGCTTAGCATTATAATCCCGCCGAACAGAAAAGACCATAGAAAAATCTGACCGGTTGTTCTCTTTAGGTTTTGTATATCTCGTGCGCCAATATACTTGCCTATCATACTCTCTGCAGCAAATGCGAAACCATCAATGGCATAAGACATTAGATTGATATATTGAAGGAGAATAGTATTGATTGCTAAGATTGTATCGCTTATTCCTGCTGACATAGCGGTGAATAAGGAGAAACTGAAAACAAGACAGAGCGTGCGGATAAAAATGTCTCCACTTATGCTGAGGAAACGTCTAAGTTTTGAGAAGGAGAGAATTATTTTGAGATTCCAAGTGGTGAATAGATTTCGGTAGCGATGGAAAAAGAACGCAATTGCAAATATCAGTCCGCCATATTGTGCGATGACGGTTGCTAATGCTACACCTTCCACCTTCATTCCAAGCTGCATCACAAAAACAATGTTCAACACGATATTGATGATATTCACGAGAATTGTTAATATCATTGGATATTTGGCATTTTGTAATCCAAGAAAAACGCCGTGGAATGCGTGTAGGCAGAGCGTTGCTGGTGCTGCATAGATACGGATATGGAAATAGGTTCTAGCAAGTTTTTCTACTTCTGGACTTGTGCCGATGAGAAGAAAACTAATATCTGCCAGCACCCACTGAAACATCAATAAGAAGATGCTGCAGATGACACCGACTGAAAAGCACCGTTGCAAGAGAAGACCACATTCTTCGTGATCATTTTGTCCGTAGGCTTGTGCTGTCAAACCTGTGGATGCCATTCTGATGAAACCGAAACCCCAGTAAATGAAACTAAAAATAACACCACCGATGCCTACTGCACCAAGATAATGATCAGTCTCCATACGTCCCATTAAAGCTGTATCTACTGCACCGAGAAGTGGAATGGAGAAGTTGCTAATGATATTGGGGATGGCGAGTTGGAATATTTGTTTGTTGATGTGGTCAGGTTTTGGCATAATGGTATCCATTCTATTTAGAGTATATCTGATAACTACACTTAAAATCAAATAATACAAAGAAATAAATGAAAGCATACCACAAAGTAATGTAGCAAAATAAAATGCATCGAATTATTGGACAATGCAAATTCTTTTGTAATTTTGCCTAAATTTTGGTATACTATTTTTCTAATGAAAGATTGGTTTTATGGTTTTACTGCCAAACTAATCGGATACAGTATCTGTCTGCTTCCGCGATCGTTAGCGTTAGTTATCGGTGGATGGTTGGGGATGCTCGCGTATCGGTTAGCAACTCAACAGCGAAGGTTGGCATGTGAACATATACAGCAAGCATTGGATATTTCAGACGAAGACACTATCAAAACTATTGTAAAGCAATGTTTTTCAAATTTAGGGAAAAATGTGGTGGAGTTCATGTTGTTTCGCCGCATGAATCCGAAACAGATTCAGCAATCTGTAAGTTTTGAAGGTGTTCAGCATGTGGAGAATGCATTAGCGGTAGGAAAGGGCGCGATTATCTTAACAGGACATTTTGGTAACTGGGAACTGTTGGCAGCAAGTATCAGTACAACTGTTTCTCCATTGACTCCGATTGTTCGTGAGTTGCGTTCACCCCGATTAAATGTCTTGGTATCCAAATATAGAGAGAAGGCAGGCTATTCTACTATTGATCGCAATACTGGTGTTAGGCAAGCATTGCGATGCCTGAGAAGCAACAATCTCTTAGGAATAGTTGCTGATGTAGATACATCGGTGAATGGTGTGTTTGTTGACTTTTTTGGAAAACCTGCTTATACACCTTACAGTCCGATTGCATTTGCTCTTAAAACTGGTGCAGCTATATTGCCGTCTTTTATTGTAAGACAAGCTGATGGGACTCATCAGGCGATAATTGAACCACCGTTAACATTAGAACGGTGTGATGATAAAGAGAAAGAACTTGTTATTAATACCCAGAAGTATACTAAAGTCATTGAATCCTATATTCGGAAAAATCCTGAACAGTGGATTTGGATGCATCAGCGATGGAAAACACGTCCTGAATAACGAAAACACACTACTTGGACATGCATTTTTGAGAAACAAGAATCTTGTCGTATTTTTCTGTATATCTCTTTTATTTGTTTTGGGTTGTGAGCGCGAGGAGGAAAATCTACCTGCAGAACCGGTCCCGCTTCAACAACTTGAAACATTTACGACACAACACACGGAAGAGGGTGTTGTGAAGTGGACACTTGTTGGCGAATCCTCTGAGATGCAAGTAAACAAGGCACTTGGAAATAAAATCATTGTCCAAAATCCCAAAGTTCAGATATATGAAGAAGGTACGGTATCCATTACATTGACGAGTCTGACAGGTGAACTTTACAGCACAGGTAAAAAGCGAAATAACGTATATCTTCAAGGTAGTGTCGTCGGTGTCAATGAAAACGGCACATTAAATACAGAACTCCTTGAATGGCAAAACAAAGACGGCACACTTTATGCACCAAACGAAGTAAAGATTATCCGTGGAGACTCCACTTGGTATGGCACAGAAATGGTAGCTAATCCGAACCTTGAAACCGTAACTATGAAAAACAACAGGTTTAGACTTTATCCTAAAGACGAGGAAATAAATGAAGAATAAGAGAATCAACACGAAATTAGAAACAGATACATCTCAGAAACTTCCGATTTTCGTAGGAGAATTGTTAGTATTCTTGGGGATACTACTTTGTTTGACATCATTGCATGTTACTGCAGCAGAAGCACCAGAAGCTGAAAATGTGCAGGAAACTGAACAAACTCCTGATACGTCGCCTGAGAATACTGAAGACAATTCATCTATTACATTGGATAAACAAGAAGATGAGACAGAGAAGGAAGAAGTTGAGATCACGAAAGAGGTAATTACAGGAACCTCTGATAGAATGGAAAGAGATGAGAAAGTCGGAATTACTATCCTTATTGGTAATGCAAAAACAAAAAGACATACTGAGGACGGAGTTGAGATTGGTTTTCTAAACGCAGATACAATCACATTAAGAAGCGATCCTGAAACAGGAGAAACAGTTGAAATCGTTGCTGTTGGTAACGTGGAAATCAGAGATGATAAGATCTTTGCAACCTGTGACCACGCAACAATGGACAATCTTACAAGTATCATTACATTAAAAGATAATGTAGTTGTTTTGCAAAAGAATGATAGACTTGAAACAAAACTCTTCACTTTCAACCGAGTTACAGGGAAACAGACTGGGGTTGGTGACGTTAAATTCAAGGTAACCGTTACACAAGCAGCACCAACTGAATCTGAGGAATCAGGAGAAACTGATTCTGACGAAACAGATTCCTCAACAACGCCTGATTCAAGTGAGGATAAGACAGACTCACCAGAAACAGAACAAAAGGATAAGAAAAAATCTGAAGCCGATTCTGAGAAAAAAGATAGTGAAGAAAAAGCAACACCTAAAGAAACTGATAAAAAAAAGGAAGAATCTGAATCTAAAGAGGACAGTGAAACTGAAGAAACAGAATCTGAAGAGAAAGAACAACCTGAATCTGACGATACTGGAACAGAAGATACAGATGAAGAAGAGACGCAAGGATAATTACACATTAAGACAAAAAATTTGGGTATTGAATAATTCAATAATTCAGTAATTGGAGAACACAGGTAGCAACAACGTGGCAATAGAATTACAAACACATAATCTCATAAAAAGGTATACCCGTCGAGGTCCGATTGTTGTAAATGAAGTTAGTCTTTCGGTTCAACAAGGTGAAATCGTAGGATTGTTGGGACCGAACGGTGCTGGGAAATCAACTACATTCTATATGGTGGTCGGTCTAATTCGTCCGAATGCCGGAAGTATTACTTATGGAGAGAGGGATATTACTTTCTTACCAATGTACAAACGAGCTCGACTTGGTATAGGTTATCTTTCTCAAGAGACATCAATATTCCGTAAATTGACGGTCAAACAGAATATTGAATCGATTTTAGAGGCACGTGGCATACCAAAGACAGAACGTGAAGAACGTATAATTGAATTTACAGATGAACTTGGAATAACGAATCTTTTAGATCGGAAAGCATATACACTTTCAGGGGGAGAATGTCGTCGTGCAGAAATTGCGCGAGCATTGGCAGCACAACCTGACTTCATCCTTCTTGATGAACCACTTTCTGGTATTGATCCGATTGCTGTTGCCGACATTAAGCAACTGATATTACATTTACGTAACCGCAATCTTGGTATTCTAATTACCGATCACAATGCAGTTGAAACGCTTAATATTGTTGATCGTGCGTATCTGATAGCTAACGGTAAGATAACACTATCTGGAACACCGAACGAACTTCTCAATAGTGAAGTTGCTAGAGAACTCTATTTTGGTAAAAACTTTCAATATACGCTTCAAGACAATACCCTATAGTCAATGTAAATTATGATCTTATTACATTTAAACTATTTTCAACACAATCACGGAAATTTACTTATAGTTGGTTTTGAAATTACTTGAACACTCTGTATCAGTGAGGTTAGGAAACCTCGCCTACCATGGGAAGAAAGTTTCAATTTATATTAATAATTCACTATAATGTCTGATATGGAATTTTGGAGTGCCGTGTGATGAAAATGCAACATAAGCTCACACCAAGTCAGACTCAACAGCAAAAAATCGTCATGACACCCAAATTGCAACAAGCGATTAAGGTGCTGATGATGCCGCAACTTGAGTTGAAACAATACATAGACCAGGAGTTGATACAAAACCCGTTGTTGGAAATTGAGGAAGAGCCCGATACGTCATTGACTTTGGAGGATTACGATCCTGCTCTTGAATGGAATAAACCTGACGAAAACATTGATAGAGAGGATGCCTCCGTTGATATAGACTGGCATTCTGTTTTTGACGACATGCGGATGCCTGTTTCAAATGACAACGTACAATATGAGGATAGCGATGCACCTGAACCAGACATTGCTGAAGCAGTCTCTTTACAGAACTATCTTCTGCAGCAACTTCAATTAGGACCTTTTACGGAGGATGAATATAGAATTGGAGAGTTAATTATAGGCAACTTAAATGATGATGGTCAACTCCAACTCAAATTGTTTTCTCTCCCCATAGAACACCTTGAAAATTTTGAAAACGGTTTCTTATCCGATGAATTACAAAGTACACTATCAAAAAAACTAAGTGATAATACATCAAAAGAGGACAATGGACAGAAGCAGTATGAAATAATCTTGATTGATACAACTCTTGAAAACAGGTCAAAAAAATGGCATCTAATTGCCACCTTTGACAAAAAGACTTATACTGTTATCTATGAAGGAGAAGAACTCAACCTTTATGAACTTACTTTGGACGATATTGCAGCAGAAGTAGGGTGTCCGGTAGCAAAAGTTGAGTCTGTTTTACATACAATTCAAGATACATTTGAACCAATCGGTATCGCGTATCGTGACCTTAAAGAAACACTGAGCATCCAGATTCGACACTATGAAATGCAGCATCACAAACATAACGGATCTACGCCTTTTGATACGAATGTTCCCTTTCAGTTAGCTCAATTGATTATAGAAAATCACTTACAGGATCTACTAGAGAATCGTATCTCAACGATATCGGACGAACTGAAAGTAGATCAAACTGACATAATGGAGGCATCAGATTGGATTGGTACTCTGTCTCCGTATCCTGGCAGATACTTTACAGATCCCTCTGTAAAAGACTTGGTTAGGTCGCCTGAAACAGTGCAAGGTGTTACACCAGATGTGAAGCTGGTGGAAATAGAGGGAGAGTACTATATTTTGCCGAATGATAATTACATACCGCGGTTACGTATGAATTCATATTATGTAAGTCTAATGCGGGATGAAAAAAGCACATTGGACGCAGAAGCCAAAAAATGGATAGAAAAAAAATATAATGACGCAATAGATATTCTTAGTAGTATATCACAACGAGGACGCACAATTGAACGTGTTACTAAAGCGATTTTTGAGGTGCAATCCGATTTCTTGACACACGGACTACAAAGCCTTAAACCTTTAACATTAAAGACTGTAGCTGGTATGGCAGGTGTTCATGAATCAACTGTCAGTCGAGTCACGAGCAATAAATATGTTGAAACCCCAATCGGCACCTACCCTTTGAAGTTCTTTTTTAGAAATCAGTTGGCGACAACACAAGGAAGTTCAGTGTCGCCTGAACATGTCAAAGGTGCAATAAAAGGTCTGATAAGTAACGAGGACACTGCAAAACCTTTAAGTGACCAAACAATCAGCACCATGTTGAAGAAACAAGGAGTGGTGGTTGCAAGACGGACTGTGCAAAAATATCGTGAAGAACTTGGTATACTATCTTCCCGTCAGAGAAAAAACAGTGGAAAATAATTATTGATTATAGGTATCTTATTCCGAGGATTTATACAAACGAAATATATTCAAAGACGTTAATTCATGGGGAGATATTTTTATGAAAATCACTTATTCCGGACAAAATCTCAAAATTACTGACGACTTACATGATTATATCATCAAACGTGCGGAGAGAATTGAATCCCGTTTCAGTGAGATACAGGAGTTTAATGTAATACTCAAAGCAGAAAAGCATCGTTTTGAAGCTGAAGTAAAAGTTACTGCACCGAGAGTCTCATTCTTTGCCAATAACGAGACACATGATTTGATGACCGCTTTAGACGGTGCTTCAGACAAAGTCATCAAACAGATCCGTAAATACAAAGAAAGAGTAAAGGATAAACGGCATGATGTTCCCCATCGAGAGGTGGTTGAACAGTTGAATCAAGATTTAACTGATATTCCAGTAGAAATAGATTTAACTGATTCACCAGTTATTGTTCCAGTAGCAGAGAAGTTTGCTGCAAAACCACTCACTGTAAATGAAGCTGCCACAGAACTTCACACATCTGGTGATACGTTATTGATGTTTTTAAATTCTGAAACGCGTCAGGTGAACTTACTCTATCAATCAGATAATGGGGCGTATGGTTGGGTAGAACCGTCCTTTTCGTAGACACATTGTATTTCGTTATTGAAATAGATAGAAATAATTGTTGTTTAGCGCGCTCAGTGGGTGCGCTATAACACACAACCTGGTTAACATAGTTTAGTAGAAATCCTTCAGGTATAAATATGACGAGTCTTCCAAAGATATACGACCCTCATGACATTGAGGATAAGTGGTACGAATATTGGCGAACTAATAACTTTTTCAACGCTGAAGTTACTTCCGATAAACCTCCCTACGCCATAGTCATTCCTCCACCAAACATTACTGGTAGTCTGCATATTGGACATGCACTTGATAACACGCTTCAGGATTGCCTTATCCGGTGGCATCGTATGCAAGGTGATAACACCCTATGGATGCCAGGAACCGATCATGCTGGAATTGTCACTGAACTCATCATGGAGCGAAAACTTGCAGAAGAAGGATCGAGTCGAAACGAAATCGGACGTGAGAAATTTATTGAACGGATGTGGCAATGGAAAGAGGAATCTGCCGGTTATATCGTTTCACAACTACAGCAACTCGGATGTTCATGCGATTGGGAACGTGAAAGGTTTACACTTGATGAAGGTTTGTCTAAAGCGGTTCGCACTGCATTTGTAAAACTCTTCAACCAAGGTCTCATCTATCGTGATACCTATATGGTGAATTGGTGTCCACAATGTCATACTGCAGTAAGTAATCTTGAGGTCGAACCGATTGAGATCGATGGCAACTTCTACCACATTCGTTATCCTGTTATAGACACAGAAATTGTTCTTGAAATTGCGACGACTCGTCCTGAAACGATGTTAGGTGATACAGCGGTGGCTGTCCATCCTGATGATCAACGATACAATCATTTGGTTGGTAAAAAGGTTCTCCTCCCTCTCTGTGATAGGGAGATACCGATTATAGCGGATGAATATGTTGATACAGAATTTGGTACCGGTGCTTTGAAAGTGACCCCCGCCCACGATATCAATGACTATGATATTGGACTGAGACACGATCTTGAACAACTGAACATCTTCACCACTGATGGACTCATGAATGAAGACGCAGGGGAGAGATACACCGGTTTATCTCGCTGGGATTGTCGTAAACGGGTCATTGAGGATTTGGAAAAAGGGGATTACCTGGTCAAAATAGTTCCACATCGGCATGCAGTTGGACACCATGATAGGTGCAACACTATTATTGAACCTGCCATATCATTACAATGGTTTATGAATGTACGTCCACTTGCTGATCGTGCTATAGAAGCAACCAAAAAAGGTGACATCACATTTATTCCTGAACGTGAAACTTCACGGTTTTATCATTGGATGGAAAATATAGAACCGTGGCCGATTTCACGACAAAGATGGTGGGGACACCGACTACCGATCTGGTATTGCAATTCATGTGAAGAACCGACTGCTGCAATGGACACACCTGAAAAGTGCAAATGTGGTTCAACTGATTTTCATCAGGACGAGGATGTCTTAGACACTTGGTTCAGTTCTGGATTATGGCCCTTCTCAACAATGGGATGGCCAGAAGAAACCGATGAGTTGAAGACTTTTTATCCCACATCTGTGCTTGTCAGTGGTTGGGATATTCTGTTCTTTTGGGTTGCACGAATGATCATGTTAGGAATCGGATGTATGGATGAAGTACCATTCAGGACTGTCTACCTTCACGGACTTGTTGCGGATGAGAAGGGACAGAAGATGAGTAAATCTAAAGGAAACATTATTGATCCTATAGAGACTATTGAGAAATATGGTACAGATGCGTTTCGGTTTGCACTTACAAATGCAAGCACACCTATCCCGTATGTTGCATTGCCAGAATCTCAGATTGAATCAGGCAGAAGGTTCGCGAATAAAATATGGAATGCAGCTCGGTTCCTACTGATGAATTTGGAAAAATATCCAATCCCTACAGGTGGTGTTGATGACGATGATCAACTCCCATTAGAAGTATTATGGATACAAAGCAGACTAAATTACACAATCAAAACGACGACTGATGCATTGGATAACTTCCGTTTTCATGAAGTTGCCCAGACACTTTATGCTTTTCTGTGGCATGAATTCTGTGATTGGTATCTGGAATTTGCAAAACAAAGACTTTCAAACGATGAACCTAAGGCATTATGGGTTGCGGCTGATATCTTAGAACAGATTATGCGATTACTGCATCCATTGATGCCATTTATCACAGAAGAAATATGGCAGCAACTTCCCATTAGAAGTCGGGGAGATTCTCCAGATGAGAATGCATCCATAACCGTTTCACCTTGGCCTCAACCTTCAGAACAGAATCCTTCCGCAGAAGCCACGATGGATACTTTAATGAAGGTTATAGATAATATCAGAAGCATTCGTGGTGAACTGAATGTACCGATAGGTGCAGCTGTGGAAGTCCACATACAATCACCAAATGCTGAAAATCGTGAACGGCTTGAGACCTATCTTGAACACTATTTACCTGCATTTACTCGTGTGGAATCCATTATAATCGCGGAATCTTTACCGAAACCTCCCTCATCGGCAGAGGCAGTCATAGGAGAAATGGCAATCTATATTCCTCTGGCAGGAGTTATTGATCTGGAGGCAGAAAAAACACGCTTGACAAAACGACATCAACAGACAACAAAAGATGTTACGGCAGCAGAGAAAACCTTAAAAAACCAGAACTTTATTGAACGTGCCCCTATAAATGTCGTTAACCAAAAGCGTGATCTTTTGGAGAGGTTGTTGATTGAACAAGAAAAATTAGAACGAAGTCTGTCATTACTTAATTCTTCATAAACTAAGCGTATCATTTCAATTTATAGATATTATGACTATTGAAAATAACAACCGATGTTTTGTATGCGGGATGAAAAATCCGTATGGCTTGCAAGTCAATCCTGAAGTCATAGATTCGGGTGCTGCAGTTCACATAGAATGCACACCACCCGATCATTTGCAGGGATGGGCTAACATTCTACACGGTGGTATAATAAGTACTCTATTAGATGAGGCGATTACACACATCGGTATAGGAACATACAATGGTCCAGCAGTTACTGCCCAACTTGAGGTGCGTTTTCGGAAACCCGCACCGACAGGTGTGAAACTCTATGTAACCGCAGAAAGAATTAAAGTGTCACGACGACTAATAGAAGCGAAGGCAGAGATAAAACTGAGTGATGACACAATTATTGCTACTGGAATTGGCAAAGTAATGCCTGTTGACGATAGTTTTGCACCTACACTATAATCGCTATAGTCGTGATCACCGAAAGGCTTGCAGGTAAATATGGATAATGAATCAGATATTCCTGTCCTGAATACAACAGTGTCATCTGAATGGTGTACTGATGTGCTCATCATTGGAAGTGGTGCTGCGGGACTACGTGCTGCACTTGCTGCAAGTGAAAGTGCAGAAGTTACGCTCATCACGAAAACCACCCTCAAAGAAAGCAATACCCTTTATGCACAAGGCGGAATCGCCGTTGCAATGAATATTGATGACACTGTTGATTTGCATGTTGAGGATACATGCAGTGCGGGGTGCGGTCTTTGCGATGTTGATGTTGTGGAAACTATGGTTTCTGAAGGAATACTACGTGTAAAGGAATTGTTGGATTGGGGTGCTAATTTCGATTGGGAAGGAACTCTTCCCCGTTTTACACAGGAAGCAGCACATAGCCGTAAGAGAATTGTCCATAAAGGAGACGCAACTGGCAGGGAGACAACCGATGTTCTTGTCCAACGTGTTCTAAATACAGACCGTATACGCGTCATATCAGATGCTTTTGCAGTTGATCTGCTTACCGATAAATCATCAATATCTGACAACGATAGAGCTACCTGCTATGGTGTTTCTGCTATCGTAGAAGGTGAACTGACAAGCCTTTATGCAAAGGCAACAATACTTGCAACAGGTGGACTTGGCCGACTTTATCCGTGCACATCCAATCCAGAAGTAGCAACAGGTGATGGTTTCGCTGCAGCCTGGCGTGCTGGGTGTGAGATGACTGATATGGAGTTTGTCCAGTTCCATCCAACAACGCTATTCCTTGACGGTGCTCCCAATTTTCTCATATCTGAAGCGGTACGAGGCGAAGGTGGACGACTTATCAATATCCGTGGTGAGCTTTTCATGGAGAAATACCATGAAAAAGGCGAACTAGCGCCGCGTGATGTTGTCAGCCGTGCCATACAGAATGAGATGTTCCTGACTGACTTCCCTTGTGTATATCTTGATATTACACATAAACCAGCAGAATTTATACACGAACGATTTCCAACAATCTCTTCAACGACTGAACATTATGGTATAGATATTAGTAAAGACTTAATCCCTGTCCGACCGGGTGCACACTTTATGATGGGTGGGGTCCGTACTAATGCCGAAACTGAAACAAGTATTCATGGTCTATTTGCGAGTGGTGAAGTTGCATGTACTGGAGTGCATGGAGCAAACCGTTTGGCAAGTAATTCACTGTTAGAATGTCTGGTCTTTGGCGTGCGTGCTGGAAATAACGCTGCAGCCTACGCAAGAACATTGACATCTATTTCACCACCAACATTACCGATCCCAAACTCCCACTCTAAAGATTTGATAGATGGAATAGACGGTGATTCAATAGTCGCTATCAAAAATGCGATTAGAGAGACACTTTGGGAAAACGTTGCAATTGAACGTGATGGTGAGGGATTAGAAATTACACTCACTGATTTAGATGAAATTGGTGCAGAGATAGGGGTTCTTCCATCTTCATCAATGCCGCTTCACACAACGGATGTAGGATTATGTGAGTTAATCAATATGCTAAATGTTGCGTGGTTAATAGCACATGCAGCGTTGTTACGAACTGAAAGTCGTGGTGCACATTATCGCTCGGATTTCCCCGATCAAGATGATACCGAGTGGAATAGGCGAATCATCCTGACCGGTGAAACTGTGCTGTAAATACAAACCTAATCTATTGGCTGAGTTGACCTAGAATAGGAGTGTTTCCTTTCTTTCGGTTTATGTCAAATGCAGAATTGACTGCTGGTACTTCTGGTTGACCGTAGATCTCAACATAATTGTCATAACTGTTGATAACTTTTTTGATGTGAAGGCGAGTTTCTCTAATTGTAATCTTCTCAACGAACTCGTCAAGGTCTTTGATTTTTTTCGTTTCCAACCACCGCTTCATTCTACCAGGTCCACCATTGTAAGCCCCAGAAACCAACATCGCATTCCCATCAAACATATCGTTGAGTTCATCTATATATTTTGTTCCCAAACGAATGTTTATATCAGGTATCTTCAGCATTGATGAGCGGAATCGACTTATTTTGAGTTTTCGTGCGATCTCCCGGCCGGTTGCCGGCATAATCTGCATCAACCCAATCGCTCCTGCCCAACTGATTGCATCTGTCCGATACCTACTTTCTTCTAAGATCATAGCATAGATTAAAGCTTTGTCAACATTATACTCTTTAGCGTATTTCTCAACCGATGTTTCATAATGTAAAGGATAAAGTTTCTTACGAAATTTCGCTAATTCATCACTTGCTTGAAATTTAAAAGATGTGCTGAGCAGTGCCCTATCAGCAATTTCACGCGCCTTGTCAAATAAAGAGAGTTTTTCATAAGACTTAATCAATGCGTAGTAACATATTTGCGCTGCATTAGGTGTTTCATTGATAAAACGGGATAACAGGTACGCTGCATCTTCGTATAGTCTGAGTTTCATCAACGTGTCAAGTTGTTCAGGACATCTTTTTTCTTCGGGCAATTCTGCATCAGGTACGGCTTTTGTTTCTAATTCAGATTTTGTGATATTCAAGATAACCTTTGCCCTTGCACTGTAGTACCAATATCGCGCTTTGGCTACTTCTTGATATATCTGTTTAGCAAGTTCAGGTTTATTCTGTCGTTCCCGTATTTTTGCCATCCAAAAGTGTGCACCCATTGCATATCGATTGCCAGGAAAATTCTTCTTTAGTCCTTCAAACGCCTTGTAACTTTCTTCGTATCTTTTTTCGTCAAATCTTTGCCACCCAATTCGCCATGCCGCCCAATCGGCATATTCACTACTGGGTTCAACTTCAATTAACCTTGAAAACGCCTTTAACATCAACTCCGATTTCTCTCTTTGTTGATGAATTGTTGCGATATCGTAGAGAGCGTTATCTACCAATTCACTCCAGTGATAGGTCTTTACAAAACTTTCAAGACGTTCTACAGCAGTTGTTAGATTCCCTTTGATCCTATAAACTTGAGCTATTTGGTAATGTGCCCGCGTTAAATAGTCTGATTTGGAACCGATTGCAACGACTGAGTTATAGTTTTTGACTGCAGTATTATACCACTTTCTTCCCTGATTGCTCATTCCAAGATGGTAAAGTGCACGCCCTTTCTGTTTCAAATCAGTGCTGTTCGCGAGTTGTGTAAACTCATTTACAGCTGTTCTATAGTTTCTTTGGTGATATTCAACTAAACCGCAATTAAATCTATCCTGTATAGTCAGTATTAGTGAACGATGTGAACGTGCGAGCATCTTCAACTTGCCTACAGTATCATCAGCGACAGAATCTGACTGTTTTTCATTGATGAGTCGTTGATGTATTTTAAATGCTTCAGAATAATTACCTAAACCTTCTTCACATCGACCTAAAGCGTAAGTTGCCTCACGAGCAAAAGTAGGATTATCAGTTATATCTACTAATACAGACTTTGCTTCCTTATATTGTCTATATTTCAGATGAAGTTCAGCTAAGTTCCACTTTGCATCATCAAGATAAATACTTTCTGGATAATTTTCTATAAGTTGTGTAAACCATTTTATGGCTTTGATATTGTTTTTCATACCAACATACAACTTTGCCAAACGGTATGCTGCACTGTCAGCAAGTGGATAATCATCTGTGACTACTCTTACATAGTATCCAACAGCTTTAGGACGATTGTTCAATTCTTCATAGTAGTAACCGAGTGCATGATATATCTCAAGTTTTCCCATCCTTGTCAAATCAGTTTGTAAAAGACTTTCTAATTTTGGTACTGCTCGTTTGTAATCACCTCTATCTACCAAGGTAAAAGCAGCATCCCGAATTGGATTGTAATCTTCTTCTTCTGCAGAAATGGGAACACCAACACTTAAGCAAATAGTTGCAAGCACTAATGAACTAAGAAGATATAGTAGATTTTTTGTATTATTTTTCTTGACAATTGAGAACATTTATCTAAAAAACGGTATTACCACCGCTTTTTTCCTCCTAATATGAATTTACATCAAATTTCTCTTGTCTTAATCTGTATCACATTAACGCTATAAAGTTTTATTTTATTACACTAAAACAGTAATTATAACGTTACATGGCGGTGATTGGCAACAAAAAATGCCGATGATATATTATGATTCGTTAGTTAACTATCATAGTAATAAGGATTACAACCCCAATTTCCTGTCCTCGTTGTTGATGAATGTGATGAAAACCGAGACAAATAGTTGTAGTACGAAAAATGACTTGCTGCTCCTTGACTATGTTTTTATTGTCAGAATTAGAAATAAATGGTATACTTGCATAAGTTGCAAATTGTCTATAGGAGGATTTACGATGGAAATAGTAGCACTTGGAAGGACAGGTTTAGATGTTTCACGTCTTTCAATTGGCACAGGATCAAACGGATGGAATGGTCGTTCAAATCAGACAGATTTAGGGTTTGAAGCACTACGTGACCTATTGCTTTTTGCCCACGAAAATGGCATTACATTTTGGGATTCAGCTGACCAGTATGGTAGCCATCCCCATATAAAAGAAGCACTCAAACATGTGCCTCGTAGTAGTGTAACCATTACAACGAAAACTGTATCACGTACAAGAGAGGAAGTGGAAGCAGACGTTAAGCGATTCCTAAAAGAGATAGATTCGGATTATGTAGATGTTGTCCTGCTTCACTGCCTTACACAAGTGGATTGGCCTGTTAGGTATCCAGATGCAATGGAAGCACTTACTCGGTGTAAAGAACAGGGATTGATTCGTGCTCATGGTGTTTCTTGTCATGATTTCGGAGCATTTCAAACATCTGCTATGACAGACTGGGTAGAAGTTGTGTTAGCACGGATAAATCATTCGGGTGTTCAGATGGACGCATCTCCAGCAGATGTTATCCGAACGATGGAACAGATGGCTTTTGCTGGGAAAGGTATCTACGGCATGAAAGTCTTAGGTATGGGTAAATTGGCGAAAGATGCTGAGAGTCAACGCGATGCTATTGAGTTTGTGATGGGTTTACCGTGTGTTCACGCAATGACAATCGGAATGACTTCTCGTGCTGAAGTTGAAGCAAATGTGAAAGTTGTAAACGAATTTTCGGAACAGTCTATGTAATATGTTAATATTATTTTATTGCGCGAGATGTCCTACCTTTGTCAAAGGGTAGGTGCTCGCGCTGTTTCTTATGATATGCAGCAGAAATGAGAGTGAATTCATGGACAAATATGAAATAGTCATCGGTTTGGAAATACATGCAGAATTATGCACAGATAGTAAGTTGTTCTGTAACTGTGCTTATACTTTCGGTGCCTCAGCAAATGATTGCACTTGTCCAATTTGTTTGGGGATGCCGGGAACGCTACCTGTTATCAATAAACGGGCGTTAGAGTTTGCTGTCCGCGCAGGTTTAGCAATGAATTGTGAAATAACAAAATACAGCAAATTTGACAGGAAAAACTATTTTTATCCAGATCTCCCGAAGAACTACCAGATATCGCAATACGATCTACCTCTGTGTATGCATGGTGAGGTTACCTATGAATTTGATGGGAAACAGAAGACCGTGGCACTCCGTAGAATTCACCTTGAAGAGGATGCTGGAAAGTCCATACATGCTGAAGTCACAGGCGATCCAACTCGCAGCTTTATGGATTTCAATCGGGCAGGGGTTCCACTGATGGAAATTGTAAGTGAACCAGAAATCCATTCACCAGAAGAAGCGATTGCATACTGTCGTGCTGTTAAAGAGATTTTAGAATACATTGAGGTGAGTGACTGCAATATGGAGGAAGGTAGTTTACGTTGTGAACCGAACATTTCACTACGTCCAAAAGGGAGTAAAGAATTGGGGACGCGTACGGAAATAAAAAACAAAAACTCATTTCAAGAACTCCTGGATGCGATGGATTACGAAGTAAAACGGCAGTCACGTATCCTTGATTCAGGTGGTAAGGTAGTCCAAGAAACACTTCTATTTGACGCAGATACTGGTAGGACGGTTGCGATGCGCGGTAAAGAAGAAGCAGATGACTACCGATATTTTCCTGAACCCGATTTAGTCCATATTCAGATAGATGATAAATTGGTCGCAGAAATACAACCGACTCTACCAGAACTACCTGCTTCTCGTCGGAACCGGTTTATTGATGACTATGACATCTCACAAGAAAATGCTGAATTTCTAACAACAACACGACAAGTTGCTGATTTCTTTGATGAAACTGCTCAACTCAGTGGTGAACCGAATATATGTGCGAACTGGATAATGGGAGACCTATCACGATTATTGAACACTGCAGAAATTGAGATACAAGATTCTAAAGTCACGCCTGCACATCTTAGTGAACTCATACAGTTGATAAGCGACAATACTATCAGCGGGAAGATCGCCAAATCTGTGTTAGATGATGCCTTTGAAACCGGGAAAATGCCGAAGCAGATTGTTGAAGAAAAAGGCATGTCACAGATAACCGATACATCTGAGATAGAAGCGATTGTGATGCAGGTGATTGAGGAAAACCCTGGTCCAGCGCAAGATGTTCGCGATGGAACGAAGAAGGCAATTGGCTTTCTTGTCGGTCAGGTGATGAAAGCAACGCAAGGCAAAGCAAATCCGCAGCTCGTCAATCAAATTTTGTCGCGCGTTTTGACTGACAATTAGAATATGTAATAAATATTCTAAAGATGAACAAGTTGACGGGGCAATCTGAGAGATTATATAAGGATAAATGTGAAAAATTTGTCACCAACTGATAATATCTCAAACAGTGTGTTCTCCACTGAACGGATAGTTCAAACACCTACTATAGATTTACCCGATCCTCTACAGCCTAATACAAGGTTAAAGATGGACGGTCTTAAGTTTCTATCACATCTTCCTCCAGAATCTATACCAATAGCATTTCTTGACCCACAGTATAGGGGTATACTTGACAAAATGAACTACGGGAATGAGGGAAAGAACAGAGAGAAACGTAGAGGTTCATTGATGCAAATGTCCGAAGAACTAATTACAGAATTCATACATGGCATTGACAATGTGCTTATTCCTTCTGGACACCTCTTTCTATGGATGGATAAGTTTCATCTATGTCAAGGGTTCAAGACATGGTTTGAAGGCACAGCGTTAGACATTGTTGACTTAATCGTTTGGAATAAAGACAGGTTCGGAATGGGGTACCGATCCAGACGGGTGTGTGAATATTGTGTTGTTCTACAGAAGCATCCACGAAAGGCAAAAGGGGTTTGGAAAACACATAACATTCGCGATGTCTGGCTTGAAAGAACGAAAACAAAGGAACATCCCCATCAGAAACCAATCGGTTTGCAGGCTGAGCTTATTGCTGCTGTCAGCAATGAAGGTGATTATGTAATTGATCCCGCCGCTGGTTCCTTTTCTGTCATGGAAGCAGCACTCTCAAAAGGACGAAACTTCATTGGGTGTGATTTGGAAGAATATGGTGGTAGAATCTGATGTAATATCTCAAAGTAACATTCCTACTGATTTCCAGGCAGGAATAAATTTCATGAAATTGGTATTAGGGGAGAGTGCCTAATGGATATATCTGAATTAAAAAACAAACTGTCTGATATTAAAAGAATGGGATATGTTGTTACCAAACGGAAAGGAAATACTGGTGTGGGTTATACACTGGAAACCTTACTTAGAATAAAAGAAAATAACCTTCAGGCACCCGACTTGGGGAATATAGAAGTGAAATGCAAAAGAATTAAGTCTACTAGTCGGATGACTATGTTCACTTTCAATAAGAGTGTTTGGAAAATAGAACAAAAGGAATTGATTAAGCAGTACGGTTATATGGATAAAAAAGGACAATTGGCACTGAGATCCACTATAAAGAATAAACCAAATAATCGCGGATTTTTCGTCAAAGTTGAGCAAGATGCTGTTAGATTATATCACAAAGACGGACTGCGCCTTGTTGAATGGCAATTGGAAGATTTGATTGAAGATTTGAAAAAGAAATTATCAAATGTGCTATTGGTTCATGCAGAGAGTGACAAATCGGGAGGACAGGAAGAATTTTGGTATAAATAGGTATATTTGCTAACTGGTCTAATCGTGGATAACTTCTTAAATCTTATTAAGGACGGTACAATAGCCATTGATTTCAGAATGCATATCAAAGACAATGAGAGCGTTAGAAATCACGGCACTGCTTTTAGATGTAATCGACGACACTGGGATTTATGCTTTGATAATACAGAGAGACTGTTATGAGAACATTGAATCTGAAATACAAAGACGAATCGTGGGACTTTCGAACAGCAAATACCAAAGAATATACCCATTGCTTTCACACATATCCCGCAATGATGATCCCACAGATTGCAAGGAAACTACTTAATCAGTATGGAAGTGAAGCGGAATGGCTACTGGATCCGTATTGTGGAACAGGCACTTCTCTCGTTGAGGCATCACTATTCGGTATGCACAGCGTTGGTTGCGACATCAATCCACTTGTACGAATGATCGCAACTTCTAAAGTAACACCGATTTCTCTACAGCAACTTGATACTGAAATGAATAGAGTTAACGACTCTTTTTTTGAGATTGAGTTTGGAACTGCCAAAATCCCAGAAACACCAATTCCAGCCATACCAAACCTAGATTATTGGTTTTCTGATGAGGTAAAGAAACATCTTGCATACTTATTGTGTCAGATTAACAAAGTGGAAAATGAACCAATCTCTAATTTCATGAAGGTTGCATATTCAGAGACTGTGCGCGAGGTATCATACACAAGAACAAGCACATTCAAGTTGCATCGAATGCCATCAGAAAAACTGGAGAATTTCAATCCTGATGTATACGGTATCTATCGCAAAAAACTCAACAGAAATAGACAAGGGTTAATATCATATCTTGAAAAACGCAAAGATGTGGAAGCATCAATTTGTAATACCAATACCGTTGCGGGGGAACTCCCAATACCGCGCCCACTTGGCGGATATAATCTGGTGATTACTTCTCCTCCTTATGGTGACTCGCAAACAACAGTTGCGTACGGCCAATTTTCTCGTCTATCAGCAGAATGGATAGGTCTAAACAACGCACGTAAGATTGATAATATAGCAATGGGTGGACGACCATCAAAGAGGATTCTTGAAAATTCTCCTGTGACAACTGCTATTGAGAAAATCCAAAAAATAGATGAAAAGCGTTCACAAGATGTATCTGCATTTTACATTGATCTTGGACATAGCATAGATACTGTTGCTAAAGTACTTTCACCACGTTCAACAATTTGCTATGTTGTAGGCAACCGTAGGGTTAAAGATGTGCAACTGCCAACAGATGAATTTGTTATCTATGCATTTGGCAAACACGGGTTCTCACATAAAGAAACAATCGTTAGGAATATACCTAATAAACGGATGCCAAAAAAGAACAGTCCTACTAATGTTGCTGGTAAAACATCATCAACAATGAACGAAGAAAATATCGTAATATGTCAGAGAACGGATCAATCATGTCCGTAGGTCAGATAACCCTTTCATCAGTAACAAAAAAGTTCGGTGAGACTATTGCTGTTGACGATGTATCATTGCAAATAGAGGGTGGTGAGTTTTTTTCCTTGCTAGGTCCGAGTGGATGCGGAAAAACAACAACACTTCGGATTATAGGAGGATTCGTTTTTGCTGATGAAGGTGAAATCTATATAAACGAAGAATTGATGAAAGAAACGCCTCCCTATCGGAGACCTGTCAATACCGTCTTTCAAAACTACGCACTGTTCCCACACAAAACGGTCGCACAAAACATCGCATTCGGATTGCAGATGAAAAAAATCTCAAAAGCAGAAATAGCAGATGCAGTGGAACGTTCACTTGATATGATACAGTTGCAAGGGTATGGGGAACGGAAACCGGATGAACTCTCTGGCGGAGAAAGACAACGTGTGGCACTTGCGCGGGCATTGATAAACGAACCGACTATATTACTATTGGACGAACCACTTTCTGCACTTGATCTGAAACTTCGTAAACAGATGCAGTTAGAACTCAAAGAACTGCAACGCAAAGTTGGAATAACATTTGTGTATGTCACACATGATCAGGGAGAAGCATTAGCACTGTCAGATCGGATAGCAGTGATGAACGAAGGTGAGATATTACAAGTTGGAACCCCCTCTGAAATCTATGATTCACCACAGAATCGTTTTGTGGCAGACTTTATCGGTACTTCCAACTTTTTTGACGGCATAATCGTCAACTCTGACGGTTTATTGACAGAGGTAATGGTTGAAACAGAACAACCATTTAGATTTGTATGTAGGCGGAAAGAGACCTTTCAGGTTGACACTGCTGTAACAGTTGTAGTTCGTCCAGAACGGATTATTATATCAACTGAACCAAATCAGAATACACCAAATTGTTTACGTGGAATAATAGTGGATAACAGTTATCTTGGTACAACAGTTCAATACACTGTGAAAACGGACTACCCAACACCAATTATTGTTAACCGACAATGGCAAGGTGTAGATACCCCATCTAACAGTAATGAACAGAAAACAGACAACTCCACAACACAACGTTTTCAACAAGGCGATAGAGTCTATTTGCATTGGATTCCTGAGAATGCGATTGTCCTACCAGCAGATTAACTGTGCTTCAATGGCAATATAACTTTTCCATTATCTTGTTGTTGTGAAGTCAAAAATCCGATGATTATCTGAACAACTTTATGTCCTTCACTGCCTGGTGAAACAGGTTCTCCACCCTCTGCAACGAGTTTCACAGTCTCTTGAACACCTGCAGGAATGCCAACAACATCCCACGATGGTGCATTAATTGTTTCTACTGAATCCCCTTGGTGAATCGTTGCTCCATTATCACTAATCAATATGTATCCGTTTGTACCCACAATTTCACAGCGGAAACCTGATTGTGTGGATTTCGGACCACCCGCATAATATCCTCGCACACCGTTGGCAAAATGGATGTATCCGTGAGCTGATGGTTCTGTAGATGGATCGTGTCCACCATCACCTTTATACTCGGTGTAATCTTCGTAGCCATCTTCCAATTCAGCAGAGACCCACTCTGGCGTTGAGTCGGCAAAATAACAGATTGCATCTACGCAATGCGTGCCATTCCGGAATAGCATAGCACGTCCACCGCTCAACGTGCCAATGACATATTGAACATCCCCTATTTGTCCGCCACCGACGATTTCTTCTCTTGTGTGTCTCCACAAAGGTTGCCATCTTCGGGTATGGTCAATGGATAAGTAAGTTCCGTTTTTATCAGCTGCTTCCAGCATTCTGTCAGCATCTTCAACAGTTGTTGCCATCGGTTTTTCACAGAAGATTCCCTTAACACCAGCATTTGCGGCATCAACAACAAGGTCTGCATGACGATGGTCAGAAGTTGCAACCGTAACAACATCTAATTTCTCGGCAGCGAGCATTTCCTGATGGTTTGTGTAAAGAGAAATGTTATCCCAAGTGTCCTGCCATTTTGCCTTGAAAGCATCCAGAGTGCTTTGCACAAAATCGCATCCTGCGGCTAATTCAACGTTGGATAATCCTACTAATCCAGATGCGTGTGTTGTCCCGATGCCACTACAACCTATTACACCAACACGTAGCTTTGCCATATTGCTATCCTCCAATTTCTATGGACTAATTCCTGTGATATTACCAACTTCCTTCTAAATAGATTGTATGCTGCAGCAGAAATGATGTCAAGTTTTTTGTCTTATTGGAAAGGGTTTGATTTATACCTAATGTTTTGTTAGAATATTGAGTAAGGTTAATTTGAAACTATTGTGGAGGATAATAAGGTGGTAAGAATTGTTGCTAATCAGGAAATCCTTGGAGGGAAACCTGTAATTGAAGGCACACGTATAAGCGTTGAACATGTGTTGGGACTATTGGCAAACGGCATGACATACGAAGAGATTATTGAATCTTATCCAATACTAACTGAAGAAAGCATTCGTGCTGTACTTGGCTATGCAGCACGTGCCTTAAAGAATGATATTGTCATAGATATGCCTTTTCCGCGTGAAGGTGCATCTTAACTATGTTACCACCACTTGTCGCTGATATGTACATATCTGTCCTTGTAATAGAGTTTTTACGTTCCCAAGGAGTAGATGTTGTTTCAGCGGCAGTATACTAATTTGGTAGGTTGCGGATTCGCAGACTTTAGGTGAGGAATGACTACTCATATCTAATGGGTTGCAGTAGTTTAACGCTCTTCCCGTCAAATCCCCATGCTTTAGCTTGCGGGATGTAGACGGGCAAAAAGGTTGATTTTGAGAAAGAAGCACTCTATAATACATTTACCTTTTCAGTTGTGGATGTCGTTAGCATCTGCCACACTACTAACGATGCGAAAAGGGTTCTTCACCGAGAAGACATACCATGAGAAAAACCTATAAATACAAGATACAACATCAAAAGAACACTCTAAAACTTGGCAATCTGCTTGACGATATGCATCAGGTGCATGTGCATATTATGCGATTGCAGAAAAGGTATTATCGCATCTATAAGAAAAACATATCTGCCTATACGATGAATCGTCATATTGCGAAGTTGAAAAAGCGAACGAACCCACATTGGAAACAACTACCGAGTCAAGTTGTTCAAGATGTTGTCCTGCGTATGGGCAAAGCTTATGATGCATTTTTCAGAAATATGAAAGATCGTAAGGCTGGCAAAACAACGTGCAAAGTAGGTAGACCGAAAATCAAACCGCAACATAAATACAACTCTATGACCTTTACACAGGCAGGCTATAAACTTGAAGGGAACCGTATCAAGATCAACTGTATAGATACGTGGTTCTCCTTTCACAAACATCGTGAAATAACAGGTGACATCAAAACAATAACCCTCAAGCGTGACAGGTGTGGCGATTACTGGATATGCTTTTCTTGTGATAACGTTGACACACCGAAATCATTTGCGAAGACAGGTGAAAGTGCTGGCTTTGATTTCGGATTGAAAACCTTTCTCACAACTTCTAATGGGAATAAGATTGTGTCTCCGCAGTTTTTGAAAAAGTCCTTGAACAAGTTGAGAACACTGAATAAGAGCGTGAGTCGTAAAGTCAAGGGATCAGGCAATTGGTATCGTGCTATCCGTGCGTTGTTGCGGCAGTATAGGAAGATAGCACGCCAACGTCTTGACTGGCAGTGGAAACTTGCTACAGACTTTTGCAGGCGTTTTGACACCTTGTGCTTTGAAACCCTCAATATAGACGGCATGAAACGCCTCTGGGGGCGTAAAGTCAGTGACCTCGCTTGCTACCAGTTCATTCAATTGTTGGCATTCAAGTGTGCTAAACACGATAAAACTTTCCTCAAAATCGGACAATGGACAGCTACAACAAAACCCTGTAGCACCTGCGGACACACAAACGATAAACTAACACTTTCAGATAGACACTGGATATGTCCTACGTGCAAGACTGAACACGATAGAGACATCAATGCAGCTATCAATATCAAACAGGCAGGCTTAGCTGCCTAAAGTGGAGATGACATGAGACGGGGGATCCTTTTGGAGAAACGCTGTTGTCAAGGAAGCACAAGCCCCAACCTTTAGGTTGTGGGTCACTATGACTAACTCATACCTCTAAGTTAAAACCCATCAGTTTGCCAAAAGATATGATGAGATTTGATCTCTTGGGCTAAATCTTCAGATTGACTGTGTAGGAGGTCCGGTAGACCTTTAGTAAGTTCTTTCCTTATATAGGATGGTAATGCATCTGGATGGATGACACGATACATGGTGCTGCCAGAAGACTCAACATTTGGAGCATTGAATCCATCAGCAATCGGTGCGGGGTATGCTATTTCCAAACTTTCCTCATCCATCTCCGCGATTATGTGTGATAATAGAGTATCAAACAATGCTGTTTCTTTGCCTTGTGAAAACAACTCATCTGACGCAACAAATTCCTTTACACTCAATTCATTATCTCGTCTTCTAACGGAAACATATCCATCAATTATTCCTGCTCGCTCTGCAACCCATGTTTGTGGCGATTCAGTCTGAACCCAATCTGTCCAATATGCAATGTCATCTCTGACAAATGTACCGTTGAATCTGCGGGAATAGGTGTCGTAGATGGATGCGAGTTTCTCAACCTCCTCAGTGTCCTTAAAATTGGCAGGACGGATGTTCCATTGCTGTGTTTTGTTTCCTTGAAGCGTTCTCTTGGCAAAGTAACGTGGGACACTTTCCCAACCTTCAACTGAATAGATACGTTGACCACCGTGGAGCATGGAGATGGCAATTTCACGGTCTTCCATAAACTGAATTGAATCCTTCAACAGTTGCGATGCAATTCCACGTTTACGGTATTCCGAACGCGTGCTTACTTCACCTATTCCACCCACTGTAATAGGCTCGCCTTGTAAGTACATCTTACGGATAAATACCCGCACAGTGCTTACAATTTTTCCATCATCAAGCGCAATACGTATACCTTCACAGTCTTTCCAAGGATCGTTGTACCAATGGTTAGCAAAGTATTGACGATCTGCCGAAAAGACATGTGAGACATGGTCAAGCCATACCTCAAATTCATCTGGATAAAGTGCGCGAAACTCCATATCTAAATTCCTATCAAAACTTAATCGTGAATTCACCGAGGAACTGCCTTGCTTCATTGCGGCTTCCAAACACTTCATACAGATCCCCTGAAACATCATAAAATCTACGGATAAAATTTCGACTTGTTTCGGCAGGATTGAGATGGGCATAACGTAACCACAGATTTGTCCGAGACCAAATATCCCAATTTAACTCAAGAACGGTAGAACTTGCATCACCAGTATCAATTCTCCGTTGTTTGTTCTGTTCCTGAAAAAGCGCATCCTGTGTCAGTTCAGTCGTACCATCAACCCGTCCAACAGAGAAATTCAACTCTTTATACCGATACGGGTTTGGATTGGTGATATATTTCAGATTTAATGCGAATGCATTTTCCAACGCTTGTGTTTCAAAATCAAAACTATCCTCTTCTTTTGCAGGTGTGATATACCGCTCATCTTGTTCACTGTAGGTGAACTCATCAAGGAAAGTCAAGTGCCAACGTTCAGACAGACTATACGTCCAACCGAAAAGATTCTTGAGTTCTAACTGATTTAGCTTGTCCTGAACATCGGTTAATGTGTCTACATCCTCATAATCTTCAAGGTAGTCGTTGCTTAGGTTTGCTATACGAGTACTATAGAAACCGTTCATGTGCGATGGTTTTACGGTAAAGCCGGTAACAGAATATTGGGTGATTGTGAAATCGCTTGTGTCTCGTAGGTAGAGGTAACCGGCGTTGTCAATATCCAAAAACGACTGGTCGTGTTTCTCTTCGCTGAGTTGATCAACTTCATAGATAATCCTTCCGATATATCTGCCGTTGTTGTCAAATTTCTGTACTCGTGAAATGACATTATGAAGAAGTGTCAACCGAATATCAGTCCGTTTCAGTTCATCTGCAAGTTCTTTATCGTCTTCGTCGTCATACGCATTGTCCTCATAATAGCGGCGATATTCCGCTTCCTCAAGAAGTCGCAATCGACGATTTAGTGATGTGATGTCAACAGGTGACGCAGGATTTTGAGCAAATGGTCCGTATTGTGGACGGGTAGCATTTTTGATTGTATCTGCCAGTTCTGTTTGGCTAGGTGTACTTTCAGTTAATTGTGTCAAAGTTGGTGAAAGTGCAATTACTTCAGGTAGACCACCGATTTTTCGACGGAATTTGCTTGAATCTTTGACCAAAACCTCACCTGTAGGCATAGTGACAAGTGCTATCGGTTTTACAAATTCTCTGTTGCTACGTCCTTTTCTCCCAAAACTTAGTATAAATTTTCCATCTTTATCAAATTTTACTATTCTATGGTTACCCGTGTCTGCGACAAATACGTTGCCACGCGCATCTATTGCAATGTCGGATGCGTCTTTATCAAACTCCCCGTCTCCTGCTCCATACCTTCCGAATGTGGCCAATTTCTTAGCATCTGCACCAAATTTATGGATACGTCCACGTTCTGCGTCTAATACATATAATTGATTACTTGCGTTGACAGCGATACGAAGTTGTCGGTCATAACCTTTGGGTTGAATCCCTAATGCAATTTTCCCATCTTCATCTATCAGATGTTGTGCAGGAATAACGACTCCCGGTTTTTCGTCAACAAGATCAACAAAGTAGGTGTTGAGTAGTTCTCCAGTTAGACTCAATTTATGGATACAAGGAGCAAATATGTAGATTTTAGGTTCAGAAGTATCCGCAATATGATGTGTAGTAACGTCAGCAACATAGATATTTCCGTTGTCATCAACTGCGATGTGTCCAGGTTTGCGTAGGAAATTATCATACGATTCCGGTTTTTCTGGTATTTGAAGGAGAAATTCTCCTGTAGGTGAAAGTTTCTGAATTAGTCTGTTTTCTGTATCACTTACATAGATATTCTGTTTGAATGCAAGATGAATGGCTTTGCCAAATGCGCCTTGTGCTGAGCCTTTTCCTGAGAACTCGCGTTCAAGTTTAATGAGATCAACTGCTGATGCTTGGTCTGCTCCTATTCCAAGAAAATATAACGAGAGAGTTAGTAAGAGAAGGAATGTCAATGGGGTGTTTTTGAACATGCGGAATCCTTATGTTTCTTAAATAATATTGCCAAACAATCTGATGTAAAGATGTCAGAACGTGATATTCGGTGAATTATCTTATTAAGTTGTAAGTAGTCTGTTGAGAGTGCCACCCAGTATTTCTGATTTATCATCCTCTGTGATGAAGGTGCAATGTGTTCGGAACGCTTCAAGTGCGTGTTGATATGTCATGAAGTTTCTGACAACCGGATAATCTGAACCCCAGCAGAGGCGATCAGCACCAAAATTTTCATAGAGTGCACGCACAACTCTATGTGTATCCTTGTACGGATATTCCCACGAGACTTCGGAGACATAAGCAAATCCAGACATCTTTACATAGATGTTCGGAACTGAAGCAGAAGTCAGAACTTGTTCAAGTTGTGGATACGGTGCTGGCTCATCTGCACGAGCACCTGCCATGTGATGACATAGGAATGGAACGGTTGGAAACTGCGCTGCAAGTTTGCGTAATGGCGAGTGATGATGACTACCCATTGCAATACTTGCAATTAACCCCAATTCTGCTGTTGTTTGGAAGAAGCGTTGTCCCTCGTCAGAAAAGAACCAACTGCAATCGTCATCTCCTCTGAGGTAATGTGTATAACCTTTTAGTTGGTATTCTTCAGCTGCAGTTTTCAGTCGGTCTGCGGCACCATCTGTGTGATATGTCTCTGTCCAGGAGCAATCTACGTCTGCAAACTGAATCAGTCTATTGGGATAGCGTTTAACGCAGTCTGCTGCATAATCGTTGTTATCTGGATTTCTCTCTATGCGTGCACAGATTATTACAGCCTTATCAACATTGTGTAAATCCATTTCGTGGAGTAGTTGTTCAACCTTTCCACGACTTTCATCATCGGGAACAGGGGGTTGGTATGGCCACCGTGGCCATGCGTGTGTGTGGGAATCAATTATCATATCGGTTAATTATAGGTCAACAATCTGTTGAAGTCTAATAGTTTCAATTTCACGAATCAATCTTCTATACATAATACTTCATGATTTTAGTCTTTGTCAATGAATTAACAATAATTACTGTTCTAAGGTTCAATAAGTAAGTTACATTAATGTGAGTTTGACAAATCAAATTTTTGTATTCGGTGCGGTTAGGAAACCGCACCATAGGCATCAATTTAGTGAGTAAAGTTTGTGCATTTTATACACCTCATGCAGCATGCCACACGCGCATGCTGCCCCGCTGGGGCTTTCGTCCGTGTTGATATTACGTGCTATACACCTCATGCGGCATGCCACACGCGCATGCCGCCTCTCCGAGGCTTTTATAAATCGCATATCAGCGCCAGCGGTGCGAAAGGTATATAGAAAATGTCCACCACAAGAAACTCAGCACCAGCGGTGCGAAAGGTGTGTATGATAAAAATAGACATCCAAAATCCTTCACAGGTAAATATATCCTTAAATTGACGCCTATGGTTCGGTTAGGAAACCGCACCTACCGGGTCTATGAGAGTAATATTCAGGAAAAATGAAGTTCATATACCTATAATCAAACTCACGTTATATTAGAACAGAATTTAACTTCAATCAGTTTTTACGTTCAAACCAAGCATCAGTTTTCCCAATTCTTGATGATTTGTTTCGTTAGGTTTTACCATACCAACGATCTCGCCATTAAACATAACTGCTATTCTATCGCTGAGTTCAAGCAGTTCATCAAGTTCTGAAGAAACAAGTATAATGGCTTTTCCACGATTCCGTGCATGGATAAGTCGTGTATGAACGAATTTTGCAGCGTGAATGTCCAATCCGCGTGTTGGATGTGCAGAAATTATCAACGTTGGATCCCCAGATAACTCACGTGCGACAACAACCTTCTGCTGATTCCCACCAGATAATGTACTTATAGGATCGTATATATTTCCAACCCGTATTTGATATTTATCCAACGCATTCATAGAGAATCTCCGAATATTTTCTTTATGGAGTATTGCGTTTCGTAAGAACAGATTTTGTCTATGTCTTCCTATGATAAAGTTCTCATCTATCCGACTATTCAGACTTACACCGTGTCGGTGTCTGTCCGCAGGTAGATGTGCGACTTTTTTCTTACGGAATTCTGCTGGTGATGCATTGGTAACAGATTCACCGTTTAATGAAATAGATCCTTTGTCTATTTTACGCAATCCTGTTAACACTTCAACAAGTTCTGTCTGTCCATTCCCTTCAACGCCAGCTATGCCAACAATTTCACCTGAATATACATCAAGTGCAATTCCGTTCAGTAGTTTCTTAGTTGTATCAGAAGTCACTGTAACATCATCTAATCTTAGTATTGGACGATTTTGTTCTATACTCTTTCGTTCAGTAGTGTTCTGCGTTACAGGTTCTCCAAGCATGAGTTCAGCTAACTCATGTGGATCTGTATCCGAGACAGACCGGGTTGTGATAGATCGTCCGCGTCGCATGACTGTTACAGAATCTGCTATCGTCATTACCTCGTTGAGTTTGTGTGTAATAATGATAATACTCCTGCCTTCCTTTTTCAGTCCACGCATACATTCAAATAGACCTTCAATCTCTTGCGGTACAAGCACTGCTGTCGGTTCATCCATAATTAGTATTTCTGCACCGTGGTAAAGGACTTTGAGAATCTCTGTGTGTTGTTGTGCACCAATCGGTAGCGATTCAATTGGAACATTCAATTGGACATCAAACCCAAGTTGATCTGAAAGTTCAGTGATTTCGTTTTCAGCTTCATGATAGTCAATTAGAGTCCTATATTTTCGAGTTTCTTTTGCCAAGATAATGTTCTGAAGTGCGGTAAAAGTAGGTATCAAAGTGAAGTGTTGTTGTATCATTCCTAAACCGAGTTGCATTGCCTGTTTTGGAGTAGAGATATTCACAGGATTTCCATTAACATGTATCTGTCCAGAATCTGGAAGTTGAAGTCCGTAGAGTATATTCATCAAAGTTGATTTACCAGCACCGTTTTCACCTACGATAGCATGAATTTCACCTTGTTTTAGCGTAAAATCCACATTTTCGTTAGCTTGAACATGTCCAAATCTTTTATTGATGCCGTGCATTTCTATGACAGGAGTTTGTAACATTGTTTTATACCTATTCAGAATATGGAACACCAATTCTATAAACAATTTCCATTGTGAAATGTAAGAGGTACTATGAATTGTGCGACTACGAACCAACTATTTCCTAAAGGACAGTTTCCTCTGATTTGTTTGACTTTATCTCACAGCAAAGCATTTACGATATAAGGCGATGATTTCTTCTTGAGTTGCTAGTCTGGGATTGTTGGCTGGACTTCCACTTGCAATTGCATCCGCAGCCATCTGCTCCACAACTTCGTCAAACTTCTCTTCATCAATGCCGATTTGTCCGAGACGTGGCATCTCAATATCGTTGACAAGTCGTTCAACAGCAGTAATCGCAGCATCTGCTTGTTTCATCGGTGCTAAACCATCTATCTGTTCACCCATTGCTTCTGCTATATCTGCGAATCGTTTAGGAGCACCGACAACACTAAACTCCATTACATCAAGCAACAACACTGAATTTGATAAACCGTGATGAATGTGAAAATATGCACCAATGGGTCGGGACATACCGTGCACTAACGCAACAGACGAATTGCTGAATGCCATGCCTGCGATGGATGCGCCGATCATCATATCTGTTCGTGCTGATATGTTCTCTCCATCTGACCATGCTTGACGGAGTGAACCAGAAATCAGTCTGATTGCTTTCAGTGCAAGTGCATCGGTTATCGGCTGTGCGCGTTTTGAGACATACGCCTCAATTGCGTGTGTCAAGGCATCAACACCGACAGCTGCTGTCAGGTGGGGTGGTGTTGTTAGTGATAACAATGGATCGACTATGGCAACTGATGCAAGAAGACACGAACTGCTCAACATCATTTTGATATTACGTTCTGTGTCTGTAATAACGGTGACTTTAGATACTTCACTACCTGTTCCTGCTGTTGTCGGGATTGCTATTGATGGAATACCCGCATTCGGGATTTTGTCTACACCCATGTAATCTGCGAATTCTCCATCATTTGTGAGTTTGACAGAGATACCTTTCCCGCAGTCAATCGCGCTGCCGCCACCAATACTCACAATTAAATCGCAGTTTTCGTCAGCAAATTGCTTTAACCCGTCTGTAACGTTTTGTAATGTCGGATCGGGGGTTACATCTGCGAAAATAGTGGAGATTATGCCAGCATTGTTGAGATTATTGGCAATCTGGTCAGTGTATCCGATTTTTAGGATGCCTGGATCTGTGACAATTAGTGCTTTTGTTGCCCCGAATTGTTTTGCATGTTCGCCAACTTTTTCGGATGAACCTGCACCGGTGATTATTGTGGAAGGGAGTGAGAATATGGTAGGCAATTTTCATTTTCCAGATTAAAATATTTCAAACAAAATATTTAATGTTTTATTACTAACTTGAATCAATTTATGAGGAAATTTATCCTCAATAAAATCATTTGGTTGTGATATAGTATCCCCATCCTTCATCTGTCTCGTCTATCTCAACTGTGATACCTAAATCTCGAAGTTCTCCTATAGGTATACCTTGTTCAAAGGCATTATAACCACCATTTGCTTTCATCCACTTGTAAAGTGCCAATGTACGGCGGGTAGATCCGTATGGAAATAGATGATTCGCTGCTTCCAATCCAGCAATATCCTCATCTATTGTCATTGGAGGATTTCGCATATACTCCATGTAAGTATGTACTTCTGGAATATCTCCAAACCTTTCAAGGAGTTGGTTATACTGTACACTATGAAGTTCATCTGGATCCATCGTTTCTGGATCGCCAATCCACGTATCGCGCGCTTTTGTATCCATTTCGGCATCAATAGTATCATGCCATGGATTCCTTTGAAGAGAGTGTTCATTTGTGAGCACGTCGTTCTGCGAGTCCTGTTCTGCCCATTCTTCATCTGCTTTATTGTCCTTTTCCTTTGACAGATCTGAACCTTCGTGATGAATTGATGAATCAGATTCATCATCAGATTTCAGCTTTCCTGGATTCTTAACAATCTCTTTTACATTTTGATCTGATGGTCTTGTGTTTGTATTCTCTTGATTTTCAACAGGTAGTAACTCCGTGAGTTTGTCTGTAGAGTCAAGTGTGTGGAAGTTTGTTGAGAAGTAAAGTGCTACAAGAATGACAATAAAAGGGATGAGAAAAATCAGTTTTTTCATACTGGTTTCTCCATTGGACAATAAGTAGTCAACTACTGGTGTGACAAAAGTAGGAGTAAAGCAAACTTCGTTCGTAATTTCTATAAACGAATCTTGATCTGATTATAGCACATTGTTCTAATCAAATCAAGGTTCTGTAGTTTCAATCTAATGTCGAAAATGGCGGATCCCCGTAAAGACCATCGCCATTCCATAGGAATCAGCAGTTTCTATTACTAAGTCATCATTTACAGAGCCACCGGGTTGTATAATAGCTGTGATACCTGCTTCACCGGCAATCTCCACGCCATCAGGAAATGGGAAGAACGCATCCGAAGCTAAGACCGAAGCCTTTGCTTTTTCGCCTGCTTTGCGGACAGCAATAATGGCAGCATCTACACGACTCATCTGCCCTGCACCGATACCGACAGTTTGTGTTTCTTCCGCAAGCAGGATACAGTTGGATTTGACATGCTGACATGCTTTCCATGCAAATAACAAGGATTCTATCTCTTCGTCTGTAGGTTTGCGTTTTGTGGTAAATTGTAAATCACTTCTATCAATGTGATGTACATCTTGTTCTTGAACAAGCACACCACCTGTGACATTACGAATTTGCATAGGATTTGTTACGGCACACGGAGTGTGCCTACTACTATGCAAAGGACCGGTTTCAAGTATCCTTCTGTCTTTCACAAGAGATAATACATACAATGCTTTTTCTGTATAACTGGGTGCGATGATCGCTTCAATCTTAACTCCCGATTTTGCAGCTTCTCGGATAGTGTTCGCTGTCTGAATTGTAACTTTACGATTTAAACCGACGATTGAACCGAATGCAGAAGTTCTGTCACATTCAAGTGCGTTTGTAAATGCATCTTGTAGGTTTTCAGCACTGGCAAGTCCACACGGGTTGTTGTGTTTGATGATTGCACATGTAGGTATTTTGAAATCCTTCACTATTTCTAAAGCAGCATCTAAATCGAGGATGTTATTGAAAGATAGCGGTGAACCATTCAGTTGTTTTGCCCAAGCAGCACAAGGTGCAGGTTTTGTTTCAGTTCTATAAAATGCAGCACTCTGATGTGGGTTCTCACCATATCTCAATGAATCTGCTTTATGATATTGAAGTGTAAGTGTATTACTGAATTTATCGTTAGTATCTAAATTTGCAAGATAGGTGGAAATTACCTTGTCGTAATGTACAGTGTGGAGGAAGGCTGTTTTTGCTAACTCAAAGCGTAACTTGTCAGAAAGACATCCATCGTTAGCATCTAAATCAGAGATGATTTGTGCATATTGATTGGGGGTTGTTAGGACTGCAACTTGCCGATAGTTCTTGGCTGCAGCACGAATCATTGTTGGTCCGCCGATGTCTATGTTTTCAATGGCATCTTCAAGGGTGACATCCGGTTTGGCAACTGTTTCCTCAAATGGGTAAAGGTTACAAATCACCATGTCAATAGGTTTGATGCCGTTTTCTTCTGCTTGTGCTGCGTGTTCAGCATTATCCCATTGTGCAAGCAATCCGCCATGGATTTTTGGGTGAAGAGTCTTAACCCTTCCATCTAACATCTCAGGAATTCCAGTGTATTCGGAGACATCAATAATCTCTATTCCTGCTTCACGAAGATGTTTAGCAGTGCCACCTGTGGAGAGTATTTCAACCTTCTGTTGTACGAGTGCATTTGCGATTTCAATTAGGTCAGTCTTATCATAAGTACTGATGAGGGCGCGTTCTATCTTTTTCATATCAAATATAGTCTCTATTTTGTGTATATGCCAATCTTTCTATGTTAACGTGAGTTTGATAATAAGTGATGTCCGTTCTATAAACGGTATTTTATCCCGAGGCACACCTTGTAGCACAAACTTTCCAGTTTGTGTTGAATGGGCGCAAACTAAAAGTTCGCGCTACAACGTGTTTTTATCAAACTCACGCTATGTTATATATCTTGGAAATCCAAAACCATCATTAGCGACGTGGCTTCTGGCGGGAATTTGTGCGCGTGTCGGTATAATCAGATCCATTTCGGATGTGTTTTCAATCACCGTGCCATCACCAATCCGCACCTCGTCACCAATCATAATCTTACCGGGATGTTCAGCAGCACCACGGATAGTTCCAATAACAACGGATGAGCCGATCCGACACCTTTGATCAATCTCCACGAACCCATATATTTCAGTATTTGTGCCGATAGTTGTGCGATCAGCAATTTGTACGGGACCGAGGAGGCTTGTATCCGTGCCAATTTCAACAAAATCACCGATAACCGGATGCCGTTGCTTGACTTTGACACTCAAACCACCAAGCGTGCATGGATAAATCACACATCCTGAGCCGATGATTCCCGTTTGTCCAGTTGTTACCCCGCGGTGTGGATGTTCTAATAGATTAGCGTCACCGATTTGCGTTTCTGGGTGTAAATCAGCTTGATAATAACGACCGCCTAATTCTGAAATCGCTCGAGGCAAGAGGGGGACAGGCACTCTATGAAGGTCTGTGTTATCTTCTGGCGGTTCGGTGCGTGTTAAGGCGTGTGCGACATCGTGATAGAAGAGTACTCGCCAACCGGGGTATGTACTGACAACCAGTTGTAGTTGATAAACTAATGCAGCAGTAGCGTTCAATGTGCCGAGAAAGTCTTCGTACGGTTCAAAAGTGCGTTCATGGATTGCGATATCTATGTGTTTACGAAAATCCTGTGCAGCAATTTTTTCACGAGAAACACCGTTATAGAGTAGATATGCATCCCATACGGCTGGGTCTTTGAGAGAAGCGAAACGGTTCCATAACGCGCGACTTTTCAATCTTGGGAGTTCCCATAGAAGAGAGAAGGCAGTTTCAAGAGCAGCTTCAAGATGTTTTTCATCAGGCACTGCTAAGAACGATTGCACCACCATTGCATACAACTGGTCTGCTACCTCTTCTATCGCTTCTGATAATTCACGTTTTTGATTCTGTAGCTGTGGAGCGTTGTGTGAACCTGGCGCGACACATTCCAGTAAATTACCAAGCACAGTTTCAAGAATATCTCTGTTGACAAAACCACGTCCTGAACGTTGTGCTAAACCTTCTCGACTTGTGCTATCTATACGCAAGGCATTGAGATCCGATCTGCTGTAGATTGGACGGAGACGATCTATGGTTTTTTCCAATAGTGGTTTCTTGCGTTGTTCATAGGAAGAATCAAATATTGTAGTTTCAGACATAATGTCTCCAGAAAATAGGTTTTCCAAATGTAAGAAAAATCAGCCTATTCGCTTTGCGTATATCTTTATTGTCATTCTGTATTTGTCAACTTTGTGAATATTTCCTGTGCAGCTGCAACACCCGCGCCAAGTTCAACATCGTATCCTATTTCCATCAATCCTCTCTCAAAAGCAGATATGGCAACAATAACATCGTCTGCGTTCATCCATCCAAGATGTGCGATTCGGACTATCTTACCACTCAACTCCCCTTGACCACCAGCATAAGTGACACCTTGTCTTTCTCTCATCATCTTCACGAATGCTTTACCATCAATTTCTTTTGGTAAACGGATTGATGTTAATGTGTTCGCGGGTGATGAGGAAAACAGTGGGAGACCTATCGTTTTGATCGCATTTCGTGTTGCTTTTGCCATAAGACTATGACGATTGATTGTATTGCGGATACCCTCGGCACAAATACGGTTTAACGCACATTGTAATGCGATTAGAAGCGTAACTGCTGGCGTGTATGGTACTGATCCTTCTAATCCACTTTTGTGTGCCTTACGATAGTCTAAGTAGTATTTCGGCAGATCTGACTTTTCTATCGCTTCCCATGCACGTTGATTTAGTGCAGCAAAAGCAAGCCCGGGTGGTGTCATTAGTCCTTTCTGTGAACAGGAGACAACTACATCAACACCCCACTTATCCATCTGCAAATCATCTGCCCCAAGTGCACTAACAGCATCAACAACAAGTAAGGTGGACATGTGTTTTGTTATCCCCGCTATTGATTCAATGTCGTGCAATACCCCTGTGGAAGTTTCACAGAGTGTTGCGAAAACTGCTTTTACGTCAGGATGTGAGGACAACTCAGATTCAACGACTTCAGGGGCGACGGAATCTCCCCATCTCACATCAATGGGAAGGGCATTCACACCATAGGCATCACAGATTTCTGCCCACCGTTCACCAAATTTTCCGCTGCGAATTACGATGACCTTATCTCCTCTACATAGTAAATTTGCTACAGCACCATCCATTGCACCAGTACCAGATGATGTCAAGAACAAAACATCGTTTTCTGTTTGGAAAACATGCTTCAGTTTATGTAAGACATCCTTAATGACAGCAATTGTATCATCACTTCGGTGGTAGTCAATGGGTTGTGCCATTGCTAACAACGCTTCTGGCGGAATTGGTGTTGGACCTGGCGTGAAGAGATGATTTTTTTTCATAATTGACTTAAGATGTGCCTACGGCTCCGGGTGATTTGCTCTCAACTTCCATTACAACCCACTCTCTACTAAGAAGTTGTAGTATTGAGACTATTGCTTCACGTTGTACTGCACTATCCATAGGAACTTCAATTGTGAGTGTAGCAAATTCCTCTTTTTGAACGTCCCCATCTTTGTCAAACTTCATTGGTGTAATCTGTATCTTTTTCAGTTTTGCATCCATAATAAATCCTCTATATCGAAATTAAATTATTAGGTAATATCCATGAATGTAGCCATATCTATACATTCTCCTTCACGACGTGCTGATTCCCAGCCTGCCAGAACAGGTGCTAAAGAGAATAAACCGTCGTGATAATCGCTTTTTAAAATGCTTGCATCACCAGTTTGAACGGCATGAATAAAGGTTTTGTCTTGTTCTAACCACGGATCGAATTCCTCTGCTTGATAAAAGAAGTCACCGTTTACCTCTATTCTATCGTAGCGGAAGATAGCAAGATAGCCACCTTCATAGAAAACAGTAAACCACGGTTCATCCTTGGGACTTGCTCCTGCAGAGATAAAGTTGAGTGTCATAGTCGCACCGTTTTCAAAGGAGTAATTGAATATACACGATAACGGTGTGTTATATGAAGTACGTTCACAATAAAACGCTTGCGATTTAGATACGTTCAAACCTGTTATAAAGCGACTATAATCCGTAGCATGAACACCCCAATCAAGTGCGCGACCGCCCGATTTATTCATGTCTGCCCACCACGTTTTTGGTGAACTCTCTGCTTTGGCAGGCAATCCTCCGTAACTTACAAAACGCACATGTACGATGGTTTTATCCATCAAAAAATCACGTGCTTTTTGGAAGATTGGACGATAACGTTCGCGAAACCCAACAGTGCTAATAACTCCCGCATGTTGAATCGCCTTGTCAATACGATTAGCAACCTGCATCTGGATTGCCTGCGGTTTTTCACTGAATATATGGATTCCCTTTTCTGCAGAGGTCACCTCAACATCTGTTCGTACATAAGCAGGCACGATAGAATACAACACGTCAAGATCGTGTGAATTCAGCATTTTGTATGCCCCGCCATTTTCACTGTGATAGATATTTGGAATATCAAACTGTTTAGCAACTTCCTGTGCCGTTTCCATATTACTATCACACACGGCAATTATATTAACGGAATCCAACTGCAAAAGGTTCGGAATTCGGGTTTTTTTAGCGAAATTACCGCATCCGTAGAAGGCAACGCGAACATTTGTAGTGGGTGACATGATTTCTTTCTCCTACATACATGTTAATTGATAAACGAAATAAATTCAATGTATATAACACCCATGAGTACTATTTCTTTATCAACATAATGCGTGTCGCCGAATAATCACCTGCCTTCAACTTATAAAAATACACACCGCTCGCAACACGTTCACCAAACGTATTCCGACCATCCCAATATACAGCTTGACTACGGTTATGATATAGTCCCTCAGGTTGACGACCCAATGCAAATTGTCGCACAACGAGACCGTGTATGTTGTAAATAGTCACTGAGACATCAGCAGGATTTGCTAACTGATACGGTATCCATGTCTCTGGATTGAACGGGTTTGGATAGTTTGAGAGCAGAGATGTTTCGTTTGGTATTTGATGGTTGCTGTTGCTGACGATGGTCGGTGCACTCGCCACAATACTCAAAACTTCCAATGGTAGATCGGCAGATTTTGCAAGTATGTATCCGTTATGTGATGAAGGTATATCGGGTAGTGTTCCTATATCAACGTTGACTGCAGCAGTCGTGCCAGAAGTACGGGTTACGGTGAGAGGTGTGCTTTCAACACTGCCTGTCAAAATCGTTACAGACGTTGCCTCTCCACTGATACTCCCATTCGTTACACTGATAGGTAATTCAATGGAAAATGGAGCACCGACAGGCATAACAGCTTTGAACTGGTTGTCTCCAACTTTTTCAAGAGTAACAGCAAAAGACAAAATTTCATTCCTGAATTTGGCAAATGTAAGTGTTGTCAAAGATGACAACCCATCAAATATACCATCTGGTAAGCTCGTAATTTGTGTGTCATATAACTCAAGATCCGTCAGAGATGACAATCCATCAAATATATCAGCAGGTAGACTTGTTAGTGCTGTATTATGCATTACGAGATCTTCCAGTGATGACAACCCATCAAATAGATCTTCTGGCAAACTCGCGAGTTGTCTGTTCCATTGTAATTCAAGACGACTTAACGAGGACAACCCATCAAATATATCTTCTGGTAAACTGATAAATTTATTGCTATTCAGATCAAGATTAGTTAGTGAAGACAATCCATCAAATATGTCTATCGGAAGGCTTGTGATTTCATTATGTTGTAAGGATAGATATTTTAGTGAGGATAGTCCATCAAACACATCTTCTGGTAAAGTTGTAAATTTGTTTACTTGTAAACTCAGTCTTTCCAATGCAGACTTACCGTCAAATACATCTTCTGGCAGATTTGTGAGTTCATTGGCAGATAAGTCAATATTTGTCAGCAAGGACAAACCATCAAAATGTTCTTTTGAGATGCTCGTAATATCATTGCTACCAAGACTGATAGTTTTCAGCGATGTCAATCCATCAAATACATCCACATGTAGCGTTGAGATTTTATTCTTGCTTATATATAGACGCGCCAAGGATGACATTCCATCAAACAGGTCTTCTGGTATACTGGTTATTTGATTGGCATCCATAGTAAGTAAAGTAAGTGAAGATAACCCATCAAAAATATCCTCTGGCAAGCTGGAAAGTTTGTTTTCAGTAATGGTGATAAAATCCAATGAAGTCAACCCATCAAAGATGTCTTCTGGTAAACTGGTGATTTTATTTGCTTGTAGCCAGATGGATTCCAGTGAAGTCAACCCATCAAAGATATCCTCTGGCAATGTAGTCAGTTGATTTCTTTCCAACTTCAACCGTGTCATACTGGTTAACGGTTGAAATATGTCCTCAGGTAGGGATGTAAGTTGATTATCCCATAGTCTGAGTGTCTTAAGGTTCGACATTCCATCAAAATCACCAGATTTTAGAGAAGTAATGGATTTGTCTTGAAGGTTTAATATTGTAATTGCTGCAAGGTGTTCTGCGGTTACTTCGCTGCAATCGGTAACACCTGCTTCCTTAACAATTTCATCTCTGACTTGTGGGGTTCTATCGCAGACACCTGTAAATTCTGGTCTTGATGTGTTTTCGTCAATATCTGTGATACTGATGGTAACAGAGATAGAATCGGCACCTCCCTTGCCATCAGTGACAGAGATTGTCACTGAAAATAACTTCTTTGTTTCGAAGTCAAGGGCTGCACTGGTTTTCAACTGTCCAGTCGTACTATCAATATTAAACGAAGATGAATCTGTTCCACTCAGTGCATATTCCAACGTGTCATTGTCGTCATCTGTTGCAGAAACAGAAGTCCCGATAATCTCTCCTGAATCAGTATTCTCTGCGACTGAACGCGTCGTGGATTCACCTTCAGAGAACACAGGTGCTTCGTTTTCGTCTGTGACAGTGATTGTGACTGAGATTTCGGCGGTTGCATTATCTTCATCGGAAACAAAGACTGTCACCGAATATGATGACTTTGATTCATGATCAAGTGCTGCATTGGTTTTTAATTGTCCAGTCGTTCTTTCAATACTAAATGAACTTGCATCTATACCGCCAAGCGTATATATCAGTGTGTCTTCATCCTCATCTGTCGCTGATATTGGAGTGCCAATATTGGCATCAGAAACAGTATTTTCAAGTATTGATCGGGTTGTTTCACTACCATCTGTAAACACAGGTGTGTCGTTTATATCAATGATGTTAATGGTTACATCAATAGTAGCTGTATTGACATTATCCGAGACGGTGATAGAAACTGAGTATGAGTTCTTAGTCTCGTAATTAAGTTCGGATTTTGTTTCCAATTGTCCAGTTGTTGGCTCGATATCAAAGGAAGTGTTATCAGTACCACCAAGGGTATATGTCAATGTGTCGTTATCTGCATCAGTCGCGGTGATAGCATCCCCGATATTTGTTCCAGCTACTGTGTTTTCTTCAACTGTTCGAGTCGTACTATTATCCTCTGTGAATATTGGCGCGCGGTTTGGAATTGCTTCGTCTATGTCAGTGACATCTATATCAACAGTTATTGTGTCTGTTAACTCATCATCAGTAACCGTAACAGTTATTGTATAAGCCTTTTTTGTCTCAAAATCAAGTGCAGCCTTCGTTTTCAATTGTCCTGTCATGTTTGCAATGTCAAAAGAAGTTGCATCCGTTCCACTGAGCGTGTATGTTAATGAATTGCCATCGGGATCTGTTGCAGCAATTGGCGTTCCAATGTTGACGTCTGCAGCAGCATTCTCGGTTATAGATCGAGTGGTTTCTTCTCCATCTGTGAAGAAGGGTGCCTCATTGACATTACTAACGTTAATAGTAACATTGATAGTATCTGTAAGATTTCCATCAGTGACAGTAACAGTTATTGTATAAGCCTTTTTTGTCTCAAAATCAAGTGCAGCCTTTGTTTTTAGCTGTCCAGTGGTGTTTACAATGTCAAAAGAAGTTGCATCGGTCCCACTGAGAGTGTATCTCAACGTATCCTCATCCGCATCAATTGCAGATATTGCATTTCCTATATTATTTCCTGCTTCAGTATTTTCATCTACTGTTCGTGTTGTGCCTTCGCCTTCAGAGAATATAGGTGCACGGTTCGCAGGTGTTTCGTCAATATCTGTGACAATAATAGTAACATCAATAGTATCCGATAGTTCGCCATCTGAAACACTAACAGTTACTGAATATGAAGCCTTGGTCTCATAGTCTAATGACGATTTCGTTTTCAATTGACCTGTAGCAGCTTCAATGCCGAACGATGATTCATCAGTTCCACCGAGCGAGTAATTAAGTGTATTACCATCCGGATCGGTAGCAGCGACAGCACTACCAATGTTCACACCTGCTGATGTATTCTCCTGAATAGATCGTGTTGTGCTTTCGCCATCAGTGAATGTCGGCGCGCGGTTTGGTATGGTTTCGTCAATATCTGTCACAGTTATAGTTACTTCAATAGTATCGGTCAGTTCTCCATCAGTGACAGTGAGTGTCACTTTATATTTAGATTGACTTTCAAAATCAAGTAATGTTTTTGTTTTTAATTGACCGGTTGAATTCTCTAATTCAAAGATTGTTCCATCAGCACCTGAAATATCATAGATTAAAGTGTCCCCTTCAACATCTGTGGCGGTTACTGCTGGACCGATTTCTACGCCACTCAATGTATTTTCAGCCACTGTTCGAGTAGTGTCATCACCTTCCGTGAACACTGGTGCTTCGTTTATGTTACTGACAATAATCGAAACGTTGATTATATCAGTAAGACTACTATCAGTTACAGTGATTGTAATAGCATAAGTAGATTTACTCTCACGATCAAGAGTAGTTTTTGTTTTCAACTGTCCGCTGCTGTCTACTATGTCAAAGATGTCAGCATCTGTACCACCGATTGTATATGTGAGTGAGTTTCCATCCTCGTCGGTCGCCGCAACTGGTGTTCCGATGTTTATACCTACATCAGCATTTTCTGCCACAGACCGAACTGTGGTGTTCCCATCGGTGAAAACTGGTGCTTCATTTTCGTCGTTGATGTTTATTGTTACACTTATTGTATCTGTAAGACTACTATCCGACACGGTAACCGTAATTGAATAGTTGTCCTTTGTCTCATAGTCAAGTGTTGCCTTCGTCTTGAGTTGTCCTGATGCTTCATCAATATCGAAGGATAAAAAATCTGTGCCACTCAGTGTGTAAGTTAACGTATTACCGTCAGGATCAGTAGCAGCAATAGCAGTACCAATGTTAACACCACTAACCGTATTCTCTGTAACGCTGCGATCTGTACTTTCTCCATCAGTAAAAATTGGTGCACGGTTAGGTATGGTTTCATCTATATCTGTAATGTTAATCGTGACAGCAATGTTATCCGTTAGACTTTCATCAGAAACGGTAACCATAACCGAATACACTTTCTTTGTTTCATAATCAAGTGGTTCTTTTGTTTTGAGTTGCCCGGTTGAGGTATCAATATCAAAGGTTGTAGCATCCGTCCCACCGAGTGTATAGGTTAAATTATCATCATTTGCATCAGTTGCGGTAACAGCAGATCCAATATTCACATTCGCAGCAGTGTTCTCCGACACTGTGCGTGTTGTAGTTTCACCTTCTGTAAAGACTGGAGCTAAGTTAATCCCACTAATTACTTCTAAAGGTAAGTCTGCAGACTTAACAAGTTCGTAACCAAGATGGTCCCTTGGTATAGTTGTTAGAATGTCAAAATTAACTGTAACTGCATCTGTTGTACCCTCTGTTTTCGTGATAGTAAGAACATCACTTTCCACGCTTCCTGCTGCAACTGTTATAACATTAGATTCCGTATTCAGTGTTCCATTTGTGATTGTAAAATGAAGTCTGAAATCGATTGGCGTTCCTGATGGCACGACAACTTTGAACTTACCGTCCTCAACCTTCTCCAGAGTTATCGTCAATGGCAATGTAATAATTGGGTTGACATGAATCCAAAGCAGAGTGGGTGATGGCATTCCACGAAAAACACCTTGTGGTAATGTCCCTAACCGATTGTTATTCAATAGTAGTTGTTCAAGAGATGTAATATTGGCGAATATACCTTCAGGTATAGTCGTTAGTCTATTGTTGTCTATGTAAAAATACCTTAGGTTTGATACATTTGAGAAGATATCAGGATCAAGTGTTGTTATATGATTATCATTCACAAAAATCTGTGTCAGAGTATCTAAACCTGAAAACAGGTTTTTCGGAAGTGTAGTCAATTGGTTACCATGTAGATTGAGTTGTCTAATTGAAGAAAGACTTGAAAACACATCCTCTGGTAGTGAGTTCAATTTATTACTTTGTAAGTAAAGATCTCTTAAGTTTGACAAGTCTGAGAAGATGTCTGATGGCAAAGTCGTCAGGTTGTTGTTGCCGAGGTATAGAGTCCTCAGTGATGTTAATCCCGAGAAATCGTCTGATCTGAGTTCTGTGAGTCCTGCATGTTCTAAGTTGAGCGTATCAATAGTAGCAAGGTGTTCATCAGTTATTTCTTTACATTCGTTAACGCCAGAAATAGCATTGAGGATTGCGCGGCGCACAGCAGGTGAACGGTGGCAAGTCGTTGAACGAGCGAATGTGTATCCATAGTGATTTCGGGGGAGCGTTGGTAATGTGCCAATTTGAACAGTCTGTGTATTCGTTGTTTCTTGCGTTGTGGGAATTGTGAAGAGTTCACTCTCTAAACTTCCGGTTGGAATTGTTACAGATTCCACCTCACTGGTAACACCATTGTTTGTTGCGTTGATTGGGAATGTAACTTCAAAAGGTGCACCTGTCGGTATGACTACTTTGAACTGGTTTTGTTCATCCTCCTCTAAGAAGACGACTATAGGCATAGGATCCACGGTATTATTACCTAACCGAAGTGTAGTAAGTGCAGTAAGTCCATTGAATATCTTGTTAGGCAATCTAATTAAGTCATTACCGTATAAATTGAGATTAGTCAGAGCTGTCAACCCAGAAAAATCGCCAGATTTGAGGACAGAAATCCCTTCGGCACGTAGATTAAGTGCAGTGATTGTTTCAAGTTGAGTTTCGGTAACATCGTCAGCAGATGTTACATCTGTGATAGCAGCTACGATAGCGTTCTGAACTTGTTGAGTACGTTCGTTGACGGGTGCAATACTTGCGTTTGTTGCTTGTTGTATTCCGAGGATTTTCCATATAATCACAATAATTGTCAGTAGACGTACATATATTGGGTGTCTGTTATTCACTTAGTTTTTGTTTCCTTCTGTTTTTTAGTTTTAAGTTAGTGTTTTTTAAAATTGGCACCATAGGCGTCAATTTAGCTATTTTTTTCTTGTTAGATGCATCTGAGATAGTCCAAAACTGCCATCCCTATTGTAGCACGGGGTCTCCGTGCCCCGCCTAAACCTGCTACATTCAAACAACGTGCGGGGCACGGAGACCCGGGGAATGCCATAAGCGCATTCATACCCGGGGAACGCCAAAAGGCATTCATACCGTTGATTTCTTGATTTGGCGCTACAATAGCAGGTGTAATTTAAGAAGATCAATCCGTTTTATTAGTGTCCTCAGTCCCGTAGGGACGATATGTCTATAGCACAACGTTCAACACCCATTTCTTAGTCCCGTAGGGACGATATGTTTATACGTTTCGGTTGTTACAAACATATCGTCCCTACGGGACTAAAAGCTGTGATGATGGCGTTTAGCTATAAACATCCCGTCCCTACGGGACTAAAGAACGTTATCGCCATGCAAATAAATCCTTAAATTGACGCCTATGGTGTTTTTTAAAATTGGCACATGCATTTTACGGTGAACTCTTGAATTATAGTAAAATAAAATAATACATGCACACTCCCGGTAGATGGGTTTCCTACCGCATCTATGAGATTGAACAAACACCGGTTCGGTTAGAAAACCGAACCTACCGTAGTGTGTGAATAATTATGGCTTTTACTATAATTCAACACTCACTGTAAGAGGGAACTCCGATTCCTGATACAAGTGTGTCAGGAATCGGAGTTCCCTCATAAGGAAGAATATCTCATCAATTTCAGAGTTAACTATACAAGAGAATAATATCATTAAAACCATTTTTAGTCAACTAAATTAATAATATTACTTTTTAAAAATATATTGTCTTATTATGGTTTTACTCAGAAGGCAAACTTTAGGCGGGTTCTTACGAATTCTTTCTGACTCCCAATAGTTTATTTTTCACGCCAGGGTGGAACAGTCCATGTGTTGAACCATTCCCATTTCCAGATAACCTTTTTCTCTGGTAATGCTATCTCATATTCAATGCCAGCAGTGAACGGAAGGATTTGGGTTCTATCTCCAACAATTTCTCTGATATATTCAACATACGCCATTTCATCTGTGACATTGGGTGGCCAGTGTCCTTCAGGTATAGGGTCAGATTTTCTATCTGTACGATAGTGTGTCGGTATCATAAAACGGGGTTGAATCAGGTCTATCAGTTCAATTAAGCGATGTTCAAGACCCTTTCCAACTCCCAGTTTCATGTGAACAAGAAAATCTACCTTTCCTTGAAGGTTTGCTAATGCTGGATAGGGTTCGTGGAGATCACCTATGTGTAGGATAGAAACATTTTTTGTTGTGTGAGTTATGAGATAGCCATTGGTTGGTAAATCAGGTGTTTGGTTCTCACCACTTTCTATTGTTTCGACTTGAATAGGTCCAAGTGCAAGTGTATCTGTGCCTTGGAATGAACGTGATGTGCCATTCTTGTCGTTGAGATGTTTTGGATACAAGATCTCTACTTTTTCGGCGGGAACATGTTTTGTTATGGGTAGGTCGCGTTCAAAGGCAGCATCACCATATTTCTTATTGATAGGTTGGGTAGGTGTGATGCATCCGGGACTGACAAACAACTTTTTGAAGCGGTGTCCAATACACAATTTCCGTAGTGTTTCAGGATGGCAATGGTCAAAATGTTCGTGTGAAATAAAAATATAATCGTAGATCGGTTGTACATCTGCTAAGTTCTGATTGAATAGGTATGGATCGAAAGCGATATTGATGTCTCCAAATCGGACATCAAATACACCACAACCCCACCATCTCAGAAAAATGTTATCCATAAAAAATCTATCGGGTGTGTAAAGTTTTTGTCACTAACTTCTCACCAACAATTGTAGGGGCGGGTCTCTGTGCCCGCCCGTTGCATTACAGGACAAGGAATGGCGGGGCACAGAGACCCGGGGAATGCCATAAGCGCATTCATACCGTTGATTTGGCCCTACAATAGATTACAGGTTTTGCACTTGAATTGACACCTACGGTGACAAAATCTTTACACACCCACTCTATCAGAACTTCTTCTTCAATCATCAATTAGGTAAGTGTTTACTTTTCATAACCCTCAGTTTTCTAACCCATGCTACGCTATCTTGCATATCTTCTCGGTCTGCCCACATTCCTATGAAAGGCATTTTACGAAATTCTACATGTTTTTCGTCTGTCTTGATACTTTCGTCATTAGTGTCAATCAGTTCAATTTGAATACGCACTTTTGTGCCTTCGGGTAATGATATAGGTTTTGATAAAACAATGTTCCCATTGTTAATCTCGCCCTGTTCTATAATTACATCCATTTTTTCACTCCTATGATCAATCAGTATAGTTATAGTATACAATCAAGATATAGAATTTATCTATTTCATTAACCACATTTTACGCACAATCTTGGTGTTTCCCGCATCAAATTGATAGAAATAGATACCACTGGCAACAGATTCACTATCTGCATTTTTGCCGTTCCAATGGAACTTTTTCTCACCTTGAGTCTGGAGTCCAAGGTCAAATGTTCTCACCAACTCACCAACTGGAGAATAGATAGATATTTTCACATCACTGGATTCGTTCAGTTTGTATGGAATCCAAGTTTCTGGATTGAATGGGTTGGGATAGTTTTGAAAGACTTCAACAGTTTTTAGTCTACCCCATGTTATAGACTGTTTTCCATGCGGTTCAACAGATGTGACCACATCTTGAGCTTCAGTGAATATATATACATCATGGCCATAACTGAATCCATAAGTCTCAACTATACCAGAAGGCCATTCTAAGGTAATGTTACCCGATGGATAACCTGTTCCAAGACCAAATTCAAGTTCCAAACTATCACTGCCTAAGAAACCCGTTCCACAAATTAACTCTTGTGTCTGAACATGGTTACCATATTTAACAGTCACACGTGTTCCAATTCCATCTCGATTGCTTTCTGTTCCTATCAACCGAATTAGGATACGTTTATGGTCAGCTTGGATTCGTCGTGTGTCATCTTCAAGTTCATTCTTGAGTAACGTATACCCGCTGTTATTGACGATGAAGAAATCAACATCCCGATCATTATCAAAATCTCCAGATGTTGCACCGCGTGCGACTGCATTAGAGGTAACACCAAGTGAATCTGCACGATCTACAAATGTCCCGTCACGATTGTTATGATAGAGACGGTTAAGGTTTGTCTTTTGCGAATTATCTACATCACCATTGACGACGTAGAGATCGCGGAATCCGTCATTGTCATAGTCAATGAAACTGGCATACCAACCAACGCCTACGTTTGCAACACCAGCCTCTTCGGCAACATTTGTAAAAGTTCCATCACTATTATTTCTCCAGAGCAGGTCTTCGTCATAGTTGGTAACGAATAGGTCAAGGTCAGCATCGTTGTCATAGTCTCCGACACAGAGTCCCATTGCACCTGTTGGTTTTCCTCTAATGAGCGTAACAATCCCAGATTGTTCGGAGACATCCTCAAAAGTTCCATCCCCTCTGTTACGGTAGAGTTTATCAGGACCGTGATCGTTTGCTACAAACAGATCTGCCCATGTATCACCATCATAATCAAAAAAGATTGCACCCCATGCAATTCCGCCATCATCAACACCGGCTTCGTGTGCAACATCTTCAAAAGTGCCGTCGCCTTTGTTGCGATATAGTACATTGATTCTTGGAGCAGGATTGAAGACTAAAAGCGATGCTGGACGTCCCCAGTTTGACACATAGATATCCAACCAACCATCGTGGTCATAATCAGCAACTGCAACAGTTGTGCCGTGTTGTGCATCTGTGACACCCGCCTGTCCACTTACATCTGTGAAGGTGCAGTCTCCGTTGTTTCTGAATAGAAAGTTGGGACCATCACAGGATACAAAGAGATCGCGCCACCCGTCATTATTGTAGTCTAACCAGACGCATCCACGTCCATTTGGCGTGTTGGCAACGCCTGCTTTTTCAGCAATATCTTGGAACGTTCCATTTCTATTATTATGATAAAGTGCATTTGGTAGACCACCATCTCCGACAACGAAAATATCCATCCAACAGCCGTCGTTATCATAATCTGCAGCGGCAGCACCGGGACCCATCCAAGTCCCGGAATTTTCATCAACTGGCGTTTCACGTTGATGGACCCCTGCGATTGCACTTCTATCTACAAAATTATCTGCAAATAACGGAGAAACGACACAGAAACATAAGAGTATGAATACGCTGCATCGCATAGTCCATGTCCCTCCTTAGTAACGGGTTTTTACTGCACCCCAAGTGGTGGTCGCTTTACTGCCCGGTTCAACGGGGAAGGGGTTCATATTGTCTGTGAAGTATTCGTATTCTACTTCAAGAGAACCGGCACCATCAGCTACTCCTGCATAAACACCCAACCAAAGTGGAGGAGTAAGTGCAAAATTTGTTACACCGATCTCCTTCCAATCTTCTCCTTCCTCTGTTTTATACCACGCGGTATATTCATCAACATTCTTCTTTAGGCGAAGAAATAGTTCGGTCTCACCAAAATCAGGTTTCCATCCAGCATTGCCCACGACATTAACCTGTTTTGTTTGAAACTGTATCTGTCCATCAACACCTTCTCTCTGCGACCAGAACTTTAGGGTTACCCAATTATTGTCTTTCTCACTCTTTACAAGAAGTCCATTGACACCAGAGGTTGTATCCCATTTTGCGAAGAAATGAGTTTCAACATCAAACATTTCTGTATCAGCAACATCCTGATATAAGAAATGTGATGCGTCATTATCCCAGATATTGCGATTCTGTTCACAGTCAATATATAGGAAACCATCACGTGTTTCCCCTACATCCCAATTTGGTGGTTCATTTTGCCATTCCCAATTTGGATTCTGCAATTTGTTTCCATCAAACGGATCGCCAAACGAATCAGCTGCATCCGCAGTGAATATCAATCCAGACATTGATGTAAACAAACAGATTACGGCACTCATACAAACAATTTTCACAAATGTCATGTTTTTCATTAAAAGTCACCTCAAATTCATAATTGTAAATCGATCTATCACTAAAGCAACAAAATTACATTACTTGTATTCAAGAATATTGATTATGTAATTAAGTGAAATATAGGTGGGGCAAACTTGTAGTCAACACCACAAAATTTATTTTAATAACGGGATTTTACCATACCCCACGTTGTTGCGACCTTTCCTTCAGGTTCAACATCCGTTGGGTTCATATGGTCTTCAAAGTATTGGTATCCTACCTCAAGACTACCAGTAGGATCAGCGACACCTGAATATACACCTAACCAAAGTGGTGGTGTCAAGGCAAATGTGCCTTCACCAATATTCATCCAATCCTCATCCCCTTCTGCTTTATACCACGCAGTATAGGTGTCACCATCTTTCTTGAGTCGCAAAGACAGTTCAATGTCACCCCAGTCTCCAAATCTCCATTGGACATCTTGCGGTCCTAAACCGGCTTGTTTGGTTTGATACTGAATGTGTCCTCTGTTACTAGCATCGCGAGACCAGAATTTCACTGTTACCCAGTTATTGTCGGACGGGCTTTTCACAAGTAGTCCATTAACACCAGAATTCGTATCCCATTTTGCGAAGAAATGTGTTGAGACATCAAACATGTCAGTATCAGTTTCTTGATACAATAAATGTGAATCATCTGAAGCCCAGACATTTCGATTAGGTTCACTGTTAATTGTTAGAAAACCATCGCGCGTATCATCGATATCCCAAGTTGAAGGTTCGTTTTGCCAATTCCAATTTGGATTCTGCAATTCACCACCTTCAAATGGGTCACCGAATGAGTCGGCAGCATACACTACATTTATCATTGCGGACGAAATTGCAAATAAACAAACAATGATACTATAAATAATAATTTTCAATAATCTAAAATTTTTCATAAAACTGTATCCTCCTATATTACAATTCTATAGTTCAATTTTGTAATTGTCAAGGTAAATCAGTCATTTTCTTCAATTTGAACTACCTGATTGACTGATATGTTTTTTAGTCTTTGAATATGTCCAGACTGCCACTTTACTTCGATTGTCTCTACTTCTGAATAATTTCCAAGTCCAAAATGGATTGAATTATCGCTACCAGATGCATAACTACCACCAGACGTAACCTCTTTTATCTGTGTAAAGTCTCCTGAGCGTACAATGACTTTTGAACCAATTCCATCACGGTTGCTTGTATTACCAACGAGTTTAATTTTCAACCAATTATTGTTCACTTGCGTGTCATTTCGTAGTAGAACAGGATTGCCCCCACAGCAAGATATCAGAATATCCATATCTCCATCATTGTCATAATCCCCGATTGCTGTACCACGCGCAACAATGGGATTTGTGAAAAATTTCCATACTGTTTCAGATATATCTGTGAATTTGCCCTCTCCCATGTTAACAAAGAACTGACATTTTTGTTTGTAAGACAGCGAAGGGGTGATTTCTGCTACATTGTCCCACACATGTCCATTGGCAACAAATAGGTCTAATGTTCCGTTATTATCAGCATCAAGAAATTGTGTGCCAAAACCGAGTTGAGAGAAACTAGGTTCAGCAAGTCCAGTATCAAATGTGGTCATTGTATAGTAACCAGTACCATCGTTATGAAAGAGACTGTTCACTTCCAAAGAGAAATTTGTGACAAACAGATCTAACAATCCGTCATTGTCGTAGTCACCGTTGGCAATACCCATACTTGCGGTTGCACGTCCCTCAGAATTATAGGCAATACCTGCAGAAACAGCAACATCTTTAAATGTGCCATCACCATTGTAATGATATAGAAAATCTTCGACTGCATCGTTTGCAACAAAAATATCGGGTTTACCATCGTTGTTGTAATCAGTAAATAGGACACCTAATCCCTTCCCTTCATTTTCAACACCAGCAATCTTTGTCACATCCGTAAATGTGCCATCACCATTGTTCTGGTAAAGTGTATCTTGAGCACCAGGATATTCGTGTGGACCGCAATAGATATGAACCCCCTCAAGTATACATGGGTGTGCTGTTTCAATCTGGTAGTCTAAATAGTTCACAACATAGAGATCAAGATATCCATCAAGGTTGTAATCACCGAAGGAAGCACTCACACTCCAACGACTATCACCAACTCCCACCTGAGTTGTCACATCACTGAAAGTGCTATCTCCATTATTACGGTAAAGTTGATTGCTTCCATAGTTAGTGAGAAATAGGTCTGCATCTCCGTCATTGTCATAATCAGCGGAAACACATCCCATTCCGAATCCGTAATTTTTCTCAAATCCGGATTGTTTCGTAACATCAGTGAATGTGCCATCTCCGTTGTTGCGATATAGAACATTCATCTCGTCGGGATTTGTTCGATGTTTGGATGGATTTGCACAAGACTTGCCACTGTTGACAAGGAATATATCAAGGTATCCATCCTTATCATAATCAAAAAATAGACAGCCCGCCCCCATTGTTTCAGGTAGATATCTATGATCAGAAGCTCCGTTGTTATGTCTAAAGTTTATTTTTGCAGCATGCGTCTGATCTGTAAAACGTATAGTTGTTTCATCTGCGTTTATGGGAAAGATGGATATGAAAAGGAATAAGCAAATGAGAATTAGATGAAAGACATTTTTCATTACGAATTGTACTTGGGTTGGAAATAACTATGGGGATTGTTCTTCAGAAGTATTAATCATCTTCGTAATCTGATCCAACTGTTGCCGGATATGTGGCACGATGCTAATATCAGGATATGATTGTAGCAAAGTTGTATAAGTTTCAGCTGCACTGGTAAAATCATTCTTTTTCTCATATATTTTAGCGATTTGTGCTAAAGCTTCTGCTGCTAATGAACTTTCAAGTGATGAAACCTGACGATATGAATGTATCGCATCTCCATAGGATTTCTGTGAATAATAAATCTTACCCAGTAGCATCCAAATATCGTCAACTATTGACGCTTTCGGATGTGCTGAAATTGTATCCTCACACTGTGTGATGGCTGATTTCGTGTCTCCTGTTAGGAAGTATTGAAGTGCATTTGCATAATCTGTCAATGGGATAGACAGGTAATCGGAATTGTCCTGTATCAACACAATCCGTTCAAGCGCATCGTTTGTTAGTTCATCCGATTTTGAAGTCCGTAAGACTTCTTGATATTCTGAAACTGCGTTATCAAATTCTGTGGCAAAGAAGTAAGAATCACCCAACAGTTTTCGCGCCGTAGCACTTGAGCGACGTGCACTGTTGGCAATCGGTTCTAACAGATCTCTTGCGAGAGTCCACCGTTTTAGAAGCAGATGACATTCCCCAAGTATCAAATTCACTTCATATAATTGTGATGCAGGCAAATTTCTGGATAACAAAGGTTGTAGTGTTATATGTGTCGCTTTGGGGTTATGCAGCCCGTGTAGTTGTGTTTTTGCCAGGAGCAGTTTTCTATCCACCGAGAAACTATTCTGGTCTAATTCCATCAAAACCGTTATTGCTTCATCCCACTGTTTATTCTTTTGGTACAAAGCCGCCAGTTTATACCTTACATTCGTTAGTATTCTTCTATCATTTGAAAGTTGCAATAGAGATTTATAAAATTCTATGGCATAAGGATTTTGATTTCGTTCAAGATCATTCGCCAACTTCTCCAATGTTGAATCAGTGGGGGTAGGATAGGTTTTGTGAATTTGTGTGAGTATTTTTAGTGCTTGGGGTTGTTGTCCAGCATAGTAGTACATCTCACCTAAAGTCAATGCATTGTTGAGATTGGTTGGTGCAGCTTGATGAACCGTTTCATATTGAGCAATCAACTTCTTCCTCAATGGTTCTTGGCTTTTTCCTTGATATATTTCAAGCATAGATTGCCAAATTGCTGCACGTTGACTTGTGCTCGGACCAACGGTTTGCAATCCATCAAGATAGGTAGCAGCAGCTTTTTCAATATCTCCTTGGATGCTATAGACTGCTGCAAGTTGAGTATACAGATAACCATAGCGCGGATTTGATCGTATTGCTTGCTGATATGATTCGATGGCATCAGCATACATCTTGTGAGAAACATATATCATCCCTAACTGCTGATGTTGATTAGAATCTCCCGCAACCAGTTTTTTCCATTCAGCAATCGCTTTTTCCTTATCGCCAAGTTCAGCGTAGAGAGACCCCAATTTACGACGTATTGTTGTGCTTGCAGGATTTTTTTCAAGAACTCCTAAATATAGTTCAAGTGCCTTTTGAGATTTGCCTTGCTGTTGATATATATTGGCTAACTCTTCCAACAACGTAGTATCCGTGGAATTGATTTTTAGTCGGTCCTTTATGAGTGTTTCTGCGTCTGAAAAACGTTTGTTTTGTGTATACAGACGAACCAAACTGCTAATAGCCGATGATCGATAGATGGAATTAGGATACTTATCAAGAAAATCCTTGTAACTCTTCATTGCAGATTCAAACTCACCCTCAACATATTCATAATAAGCAATTAAATAGGCAGCAACGGCAGCAGTAGCAGTGTCAGGGTGTTGTTTTATTATCTGTTTGCACATGATTTTTGCTTCATTATACTGATAACGTTGACTATACAGATTTGAAAGTTGGTGGACTGCCTGAGATGCATACGAACCATCAGGGTTTTCATCTATGACTTCTTTCAGGATTTTGCGTGCTTCAGCATCTTCACCGAGTTTCGCATAACTCTGTGCAAGCATCAGACGCATAGAATCTTTTTGAGTCTGTGAAAGTGTTGTTTTCAGCAATGCCTGATATTCTTTTATGGCTTCTGCATATCGTTTTTGGTAATAATGATCGTTGGCATCTTGAATTGCCTTAAGTGTATTTGCCCTTTCTACTTGTTCATCTATAGATTGCCGCTGAGCAAGGACAATACTAAATGTAGAAACAAAAAGGAATAACAGTATAATAGGCAATCCGACTGAAATTTTCTTAATTAAGGTGAAAAAATGTTGCATGAGTATATATATTCCTTGTTGTCTTCATTGCATTAGACCGAGACTTGCTGTTAGAGCCATACCGTAAAGCATACAGGATTCATCTATATCAAACTGTGGATGATGGCACATGTTAACAATACCTTCCTGTTCATTTCCTGCCCCTACCATAACAAAACAGGCAGGGATATGCTGAGAATAGCAAGCGAAATCTTCACCACCAAGTATTGGAGAAATTGGGTAGATAACATCTTCATCTCCAACTAATGTTTTTGCTGATGCGATCACTTTTTCTACACACGGGTCATGATTGTAAGTAACCGGACATCCTTCTTGGTAGGCAAAGGTGTATGTTGCTTCGTGTGCTTTCGCAATTCCTGCCAGTAGGTTTTCCAATTGTGAACTAATACGTTTTTGAACTTGATGATTTAGAGTCCGAACCGTGCCACCGAGTGTTACGGAAGGCGGAATTACATTCTTAGCATCTCCACCGTGAAATTGTGTAATACTAACTACAGCAGAGTCTAACGGATCAACGTTTCTTGAAACAATAGACTGTGCTGCATTTACAAATTCTGCACCGATAATTATCGGATCCACAGTAAGATGTGGAAAAGCTGCATGTCCTCCTCTTCCAGTAATAGTTGTTTCAAAAATATCCGATTGTGCAAGCATAGGACCAGGACATGTTGCATATTTACCAACAGGATACAATGGAAAGACATGTATACCGTAGATTTCGTCAACACCGTCAAGCACGCCATCTGAAATCATCGCTTGTGCACCACCGGGATATGCTTCTTCACAAGGTTGAAAGATGAATCGTATATTTGCTTTGAGTTGACTCTTCAGATTTGAGAGTATCCTTGCAGTGCCGATTAGCATAGCAGTATGTGCATCATGTCCACACAGATGTGCTTTTCCGTCAATTCTGGATTTAAAGGGAACATCTGTCTGTTCTTGAATAGGCAGAGCATCCATATCAGCCCGTAATGCAATGCATCTGGTCGCGCCACCTATTTCCATATCCCCGACAACCCCTGTCCTACCTATTCCTGTTCTAACAGATATGTCAAGGGCATCAAGGGCATCTGCTGCGATTCTTGCAGTACGCTCAACATCAAATCCTATTTCAGGATGTTGATGTATATCGCGACGGATTGCTACAATATCATCAAAATGTTGATGACACTGTTCAAAAATCATATCTTTCATATTATTAATTAATCTTCACCTTATCTTTATTTATATGTATATGTCCTACGAAGAATACTCTTGTGTCCTTGATCGTTTTGCAGACGGTAGATTACGGTATATGTCCCTTGCATATTTTGGAATGTATTACTTTCAAGAACAGGTGTAAATTCTACATATTTTGAAGCATCAACTGGTACTGTTCTTTCATCACTGAATGGTCCGTAACATCTCTCACCCAATGGATTGAGCACCTTCCATGTTAGTGTCACCTGCTTCGGACGAGGTGGATTGTTGACATATACCGTGATTCTATCTCCTAAAGTCTCTTTATCAATACTGAGTGTTCCCAATTTAGATAACATTTTCTCCGTCAGCGTTAGCGGAGGTACATATTCCAAATACCCTCTTCCAGGAATTGCACGCCATGTTCCACCTGTGGCTATTGCAATCTGTTTGATCGGCAGATAATCAAGTCCAATTACCTCAACACGAATTTGCTCCTTTTGCAGAGTAGAGATGACTTGATCGAGACTATATTGTGACTTACCGTCAAAATCAGCATCATGAAAGGCAGCATCACTTGCAAGAATAAAGAAACGTTGTGCATTTCGTCTGAATCGCATCTTATTGACAGCATCCATCAATGCGTCTAAACCTGCTTCTGACATATCTCCACCGCGATCAACATCAATCTTGAACAACATATTTTTGAATTTGCCGAAGTCTGTCGTCAACCCATAATTTTTGACTTTATCTGTGAATGTCACCAATCCGTAAGCTGCATCTCGTTTTTCTCGTTGGAATGCATCAAACACAAAGTCAAAATATGCACGAATCCCACGGATATTGTCCATCATACTTGCGGTTTCATCAAGCAGAAAGACTATATCAACCTTATCTGTTGTTGTTGCTGATGTGAGTTGACCAGCAATGTCTTTCATCATCTTGATATAAATCCCACCGACTTTGCTACCACCCGATGATGTACTACTACCACCCCAAGTATTCCCCATACCAGTAGCTCGGAAGGCATCGCCTCGCTTACTACCGTAATGGATCTGTGGTGCACCTGCTTTTGGTGATACACCACTTAAAGTCCCATTTACCTTTAAATTGATTGCACTTGTGTCTACAGTTGGTGTTTCAATGGCATTTTTTGATATTGATGTCAGTGTAAACTGGTCTCGATTAACTTTAACAGCGGTGTTATGTATATGTGGTTTTTGTGTTATATTTGTATGTCGTAGTGTGTGAATATCTTTACCATCGTTTCTTTTATCTTCGGCGGGTTCATTGATGTTTTCTTGTGAATGTCTTTCTGATGTTGCTGTCATTTCTTCAAAACTATCAATATTCAACAGTGCTGTGTTTATATCAACGGTTGGTTTTGGTGGCGTAGGGGGTTTTTCTACTTCTTCATTAGAATTATCGTTTTTTGTAGGGGCAGGTATCTCCACAACCTCAGGTGGTTTGGGTATAATAATGCGTTGAATTGGCACAAGTTCTCCAACTATTCGAGGTCTGAAATCTGGTTGTGCTATATCTGTTGGAGAATACCACCACAAACAAAACAGAAGAAGAATGTGGATTAACAGGGAATAGATAAGAAATGGATGTTTCCGCTTTTTGTTGTTCATTTTTTTAATACCAATACGAAAAGGACAACTATAATCTATCCATATTATGATGGTGTATAAAGACATGCATCCAATATACTAAGAACTTCATCAAGGAGTTCATGAGGAGACTTTTCAATGAATTCAACCTGTCGACTATTGTAATCTACAGATTTTATTTGTTCCACCATAACATAACCTGTTAGTGAGGATTGAGACGGGATTTTTACATGAAACGGTACATTTCTGTGGGTATTAGTTAGAGGACATACCATAGCAAGTTGAGTCCGTATGTTAAATTGTGTATTTCTGACAATCAATGCGGGACGTCTTCCTTTCTGTTCATATCCTGATTGTGGATCGAATGATAGACGGACGAAATCTCCTTTCTCTGGAATATACCTTCGCATCTACCAAACCTCTTTACCAACGGGGTTACCCCAATCTGTTTCCTCTGGTTGATATTCTTCGGGCATTTCGGCAAGTAACTCCTGTAAATCAATTCGTTTTCTCGCATTAGCACGAGTTTCAACAATTATCCTACCATTTTGAATTGTTACCTGGACTTCATCCCCCGCTTTGATTTTTGCTTCGTCCAACATTGTCTTTGTAAAATAGATACTATCACTATTATCAGTTTTTTGTATCTTGGTTACCACAACAATTCTCCTTTTTTCATTATTCAAATATTTTTCAATTATAAATGGAATTCAACGACATCTCCATCATATATTACATCGTTTCGACTGACTGGCTGTCCATCGTGCCATTCAGGTCCCCATATTCGTGCGAGTTTGAATTCCGCAAAATCTTTATGTAGACCCAAAGCAGCATCAAGTACAGTTGCACCGTTCGGCAAGACAATAGGATCATCCCGTTCTACAGATTTTCCAGGTGCTTTCGGATAAACGCGAACGATGTCCAGTATATCATATAAACCTTGTAGTAGTTCTTCTTTGCCCTCTCCTGTTTCAGCGGAGATTGCATAGATAGGCACATCATCGCCATAAAACTCGGTTAGTATCTCTAATCTATCATTAGCATCTGGTGCATCAATTTGATTCGCAACAAAGATATATCCTAACTCATCTCCTCTTTGCTCGTTCAAAACTGACAATACAATATCTAATTCATCTAAGAGATTATCGTTCGCAAGACTTATTACACCTAAACATAGGTCAGCGTTTCTGACTAATGTCAACACTGCAGGAGAGATAAAATCCTGCAGTATTGAAGGGGTGTCAATAAGTTGGAATTGTATATTCTCATAAGGCAGCATTCCTACAATTGGCATCGTCGTAGTGTATGGTGTTGGTGATACTTCAGATTTGGCTTTTGTAAAGTTGGCAAGTATCTGTGATTTACCACTGTTGGGTGGACCTAACATCACAAGTTGTCCTGCTCCTTGTTTCGGTATATGTTCACTATACCCCTTTTTACCTGCTCCTTTACCACCGTTACCTGATGGTCCTTTTTTCAGGACTGCGATCCGCTTACGTAAATCCGATACTACTTTTTCTGTGCCTTTATGTTTTGGAACAATTCGCAGCATTTCCTCTAACAGACTCAACCGTTCTTCATCTGATTTAGCTGATTCATGTTGGTGTTTGAGTTTATAGTAGGTTGGTGGTAAATTTGCTGGCATATTGTTAACCGAATTTATGTATATTAAAATAGTTAAGACACATTACAACACCTATGACATAATACCAGATGTCTATGGCGGTGTCAAGATCATCTAATGTCTATGCAAAGACATACAATTTTGGTCTCTCTTTGTTTACTTGCTGTAAATAAGGCACTACTCTCTATGAGTCATGGGTTGATAAGTTCAATTGCATATTTTATACAACCTGTCACGAAAAAGATGACTGCAGCAGAAAAAAGAACAACGATTACAGCTAAAAAATAGCCTAAGAATAAACCAACTATGAGATTAAGGCATCCCTCTTCATCTGTTGAAAATATTTTACCCCAAAAAAGATAACCTAAGCAGATTACAATGAACACTGCCGAACATACGACGTAAACCATCTTACATTTTCCTCTTGATTAGAGTTACATAACAATTTCGTAGATTGTTCCAATAGTGTTTTCGTCAATATTGAAATTTTAGATTTTCATTCCATTGAATACTTCACGCCTTCTGTTCTACCATACTCGCGAGAATACCGAGGATTTTGTCGCACTGTCCAATAGCATAAACTTCCTTATCAATGTATAGTTTTTGCCCTTCCAATTTCAGAAATTGCCACATAGTGCCTGTAGTGGCAGTTCCATAAATACAAGGGATGTCATTTCCTTTTTGGGTATTAAAGTGTTGGGCGGCGAGCATTTCAGCGATGCACTGGCCGAAGCCAGAAACAGGATTTTCTCGCTTTGCTTCAACAAGAATGATTATGGGTGCTTCTAAATAAAATTGCACAGGTGAGAGACTTACCAGAAAATCACACACGCCGGTTAAACCCTTTTCAACAGCAACACTGAAGTCAATTCCTGAAAAGAAACTAATTCGGTCCTCAAACTTTTCGCGAAGTTCAACAAGAACATCGGTGACAATTAATTCCGAACTAGCTTTTTCTGTACCGATAGCGAGGGCTAATGGTACTTTTTTTGCCAATGCAGCGGTAAGATGTGCACTCAGTGATACCGGTTCAATTCTGGATGAGATATCCGCTGCTTCATCCGTTTCTAACTGAAACGCTTTAATTACTTCTTCAATGGTAAAATTGCTATAAGCCATTGTGTTAGTTCTCCTTAAGAGCAGTATACTAAATGTGTTTTAAAGAATTCAACTTATCTCCGCATCCGTGCGTGTTTCACCTTTGATTCAGATAGTAGTTTGCCGATGTGTCTTGTGGAGATGGCTGCAGCATTCATGAGTTGATCGCTCCGCGCGACAATGCCAATTAGGATGCCTTGTTTGTTAAGCACAGGTCCGCCACTGTTACCGCCACTGTTACCGCCACTGTTACCGCCAAACACATCAGATTGTATATGCAGGAAATCCCCACGATCATTCAGGAATTCACCAAGAGTCCAACGCCACAACTCTTGTTTTGCAGGGTTGCCGAGGATATAGACCAATTCACCTGCTTTTGATGCGGGTGGCGTGAGATTCCATTTAATTTCGCGGGTAGTATCGGGTAATCCGTCAAGTCTGATGATTGCCAAATCCGTTTTCTCATTTTTAGCGATGACATGTCCTTTGGTTTAATAACCGAGTCGCTTTAGCACGCTACCGTTTGTCAGGTAGAAGTTTCTGTCTTTTATAAGTTCTCCTTTTTCGTCTGGTGCGGGGAAATATACGTCCATTGTGTTCTGTTTTCCTGCGACGTGTGCATTGGTAACTGCGAGTTTAGATTTTTTGTCCAATAACACGCCGCTGCCTTCTCCTATGCCAGGATTGACTATCCACATGACTGAACGGATGGCGTTGTTGTACACTTGATTGGCGTTTTTTGGGTGTGGTTTAGAGGAATCTAAATATTTTGAAAGGTCTATCGTATCTGTATCTGTTGCTTGCCATAAGTGGATTGTTTTATCACTTATACATGCTAACGCCTTTCCATCATGACTCAAATTTACAAGATCCACACTATTCCCAGGTCCCTTAAGTGTTTTCTTGTGTTTCCCAGTAGCTACGTCCCACAAGCGAATTGTATTGTCGAAACTCCCACTTACCAATGTTAATCCGTCAGGAGTAAACAATATACTGACAATAAACCCAGTATGTCCTGAGAGAGTTTTATTGTGTTTCCCTGTGGGTACATCCCATAAGCGAATTTTGTACCCTTTATCGTTACCGTACAGACCCGTACTAGCAAGGGTCGTTCCATCAGGACTGAATGCAAATTCTGTAATATCTTGAGCATTTTCTGTAAGAGTTTTTATGTGTTCTCCTGTGCCTGCATCCCATAGGCAGATTCTATTACCTTGGTCGCCCTTACCTGTACCACCTTTACCAACAAGTGTTTGCCCATCCGGACTAAACGCAAATTCCCTAACACCATCTATAGTTTTTTTGTGTTTACCTGTGACTACATCCCACAAGCGGATTTGTTCGTTCCAACTTGAACTCGCGAGCGTTTTGCCATCAGAACTAAACGATAAACTAAAGGTCTCTCTTGAATGCCCCATAAGTGTTCTCTTATATATAAGAGTAGTGGCATCATACAGTCGAATAGTGTTATCTGGATTACTGCATGCGATCATCTTCCCATCAGGACTGAATGTAAAGTCTCTACTTAATAGTGTATTTCCTATTAATATCCATTTGTGCGTAACTAAATCCCACAAATGAATAGTGTCTGAACCACCACTAATTAGTGTCAGACCATCAGGACTGAATGATAATTGCCTGACCCAATCTGTATGTCCTATGAGTGTCTGTTTGTGTTTGCCTAAGGCAACATCCCATAGACGAATTGAAGTATCCGGCCCCCCACTCGCAAGCGTTTTGTCATCAGGACTGAATACTATACTTTTAATTCCTTTTGTATGTCCTATGAGAGTTGCATAGTGAACGAAATTTTGTGAGAAACTGTTTGGGGGCAAAAAGGTTACGACTAAAAGTATCACTGAAATGAGAATACAGGTTTGTCTCATATAAAACTCCTACGATTTGGAATCTTCTTCAACGGCACGATCAGCATAGGCAAGTTGATAAAAGTTTCTCGGTTGACCTGACATGTAATCTTCCATTGCATATACCAAGGCGAGCGATGCCTCTTCGTCCAATTCGCTGAGTTTACGAAATAGGCTGTCGCGCTGCACTTCATAACGTTTGCATGCATCATACTCATCAACATATTTAAATACGATACTATGGAGATAAATTTTCGCTTGAGTGTTAGGAGAATGGTAACCAATTCTGTCCATGGCATGGACAATCAAATCTAACTCATCCAAAGAAAAACAGACATTGTGAACCTTCTGCAAACCGTTTTCATACGCTTGCAATGCTTTTTTAGATAACCATCTATAATTTCTGCCATATTTTACCAGATTATCTCACCGTAATCCGCCCAACAACCCAATCCGGAATTAGATTTTCACTTCTTGGAATACCTTAAACCTGTTGCTTTACCATACTCACCAGAATGCCGAGGATTTTTTCGCACTGACCAATTGAATAGAGTGTTCTATCAATATGGAGTTTTTGTCCTTCCAGTTTGAGAAACCGCCAATCTGTTCCGGATGTGGTAGCTCCATAAATGCAAGAGAAGTCATTCCCTTTTTCTGCATTGAAACGTTGTGCAGCGAGCATCTCTGCAGCACATTGTCCGAAGGCGAGTGTCAGGTTATCTTTCTTTGCCTCAACGAGAATGATGATAGGTGCATCCAAAAATGAGAGGATAGGAGACAGACTTACCAAAAAATCGCAAACACCTGTTAAACCTTTATCATCATCAACGTTAAAGTCAATACCAGAAAAAAAACTTATGCCACGATCGAATTGCTCACGGAGTTCAAACAGAACATCAGTTACAATCAGTTCTGACCTCGCCTTCTCAGTACCAATTGAGATAGCTAACTGCACCCTTTCTTCTAACTCAGACATGAAACGATCCCGTGGTATGACCACATCTGTTTCAGAAAAGACACCAGCAGATTCTACAATTTCCAGTTCAAATTCTGAACGAACTGTTTCTAAGGTAAAATTGCTATAAGCCATTACACAATGCCTCCTTTTTATCAAATTTCTCCTAACATTCCTATTATTGTAATGTTAAGTATATCACTTAAAATCCCTTTCGTCATATCAAACTGAAAAAGTGAAAATGTTATGCTTTCCCCTGTACAGCACTAATCTCGTCTTCAGATATCTTATGAACACTTTTTGGATTAAATGTCTGCGTAGTATCAACACGTAACGCCACTTCAATTCTTCCCCCTGTCAATACAAAAAACTGAATAAGAAAACCACCACCCTGCATCGATTCAACCTGATATTCATCAGTATCAAGATCACCAATCCATTCTGGCAGTACATCTTCAAAGTTCGGATGTGAAATCACATTCTCTGGGAGTGCAACTATTAGAGTTCCGGGGTCATCACCAATAACATTACCGATAACTTCTCGTTTTTCCACCATAAATGGGACAACGGTACTAGCATATTCAAAATCATCACGTGTGTTACGTGCTGGTGGCACAAGTCCCCACGTCAGGTGATGGATAAATGGATTGCCATATCCCTGACCAAGCATGTGCTGTAGTGCAGCTTTGTCCACTGGATGCACAACAGCAACGTAGTCAAACCAACCATCATTCCGTGCCGGACTCTCCGCGGATAATTGTGCAGAAACATTGATATAGTCACATCCATCAACAGGAGATGGATAGCACCGCGCATCCCAACCATTTATATATCCAAGTTGTTTTAGACCATCTGCGACGCGGTGAGGTGGATCACAAAAAATGGCAGCGTGATCCATGTTTGGATAGATCTCTACACCTGCATTCGTAATATGTTCTGCAACTTCGGTGGCTTCGGTAAAACGCAACGCTGCGTTTTCAATTTGTAAGTAATCCGCAAAATTTGTAGGTAATTTAATCAAACTTTTCATGTGATTCCTCCGTGATATTACAAGATGCGATGCAATATCAGTTTAACAAAATTTACGACCGTTAGCAAACGTATTTTCGTTGAAAAAAGTGTGGAATACTGTTAACATAGAGGCATTCAGATACTGGAACATCAAAACTGCAGATTGTATCAAACTATGATTATTGAGGGAATTAATGAGAAAAAATACCTTTCGTGAATTACTTAATGCTGATAAACCAACCGTAGGAACACATATCCATACAACTTGGCCATCCATCGTTGAAGCGATTGGACATACAGGATTATATGATTATGTTGAATTTGTTGGAGAATATGGACCATTTGACCTACATGATTTAGATAATTTGTGTAGAGCTGCTGAACTCCATAATATTTCAACAATGATTAAAGTTGACCAAGAACCGCGGGGATTCATTGCACAGCGTGCAATCGGTTCTGGATTCCAGAGTGTGCTCTATGCCGATTGTCAAAACGTTGATGATGTGAAGGAGTGTGTAAAAATTACAAGAGCGGATACACCACAAGATGGGGGTAGTTACGGTGTTGCGACGCGCAGATTCTCATATATGGGGTATGGTGGCGGACCAGAATATGTTCAAGCACTACGAGATGTCGTCGTAGTTATTATGATTGAGAAGAAGGGGACTGTTGACAATCTTGAAGAGGTGTTGTCCGTTGAAGGTGTTGACATGATACAGTGGGGTGGCTCAGATTATTCTATGAGCATTGGTAAGGTAGGTCAGCGCGGTTCTTCAGAAATCCAAGAGACGGAACGGAGAGTTTTTGAAACTTCTTTGAAGATGGGAGTTCCGCCTCGCGCAGAAATTGGAAGTGCTGATGGAGCGAAACGATTTCTTGATATGGGTGTCCGACACTTCTGTATCGGAACTGATATATCTATTCTCTATGGTTGGTGGCGCGAACATGGTGATGGATTACGCAAAGCCCTTGAGGGACATTAGAAGGATTTCACAAGAGAAGTAGGCGCGCTTACAAAGCACGCCTACATTAGGTTTTATTTACGATATCATCTCTCGCATCTTTTTTGCAACCCAATCCACTGCAACATCAATCATTACCTGACCACTTTCTGAAGTAGCAAGTTTTGCCTGATGATGATATTCTCTGTCAGATTTTGCTTGTCCTTCATTGGAGATAGTGAGTTTCGCGCTGTCGTAATCAACACCATTCCAATCAACGTTTTCTGCAAAAGCAGCAAGCGCAAACGCTGTCTCAAATTCTGCTGCGTGTCCCGGGCAGATACCTGACTCCATCTGTTCTTGTACTAACTCACCAGAGTATGCTTCCCAATAAGAATGAAATGCGATATTGATTCCAAGTTTTTCTCTGTAACCATCTAGACGTTGATGCACTGGTCCAGCATTCCCAGCATGCCCATTGACAATTAGGATGTTTTCAACACCATGTCGTCGCATGCTATCTGCAACATCGTATAATACCTCACCGAACACTTCTGCACGAAGTGTGAGTGTGCCTTTATGATCCATCCAATGTTCCGATACACCGATGGCTAAAGGCGTAGTCACTATTACCTGTGGGTATAACTTCTCTGCTGCCAACTTTGATACATACACAGCACTCTGTGTATCGTGGTACATCGCCAAATGTTCGTTGTGTTGTTCTGTGCTGCCCGTGGGAATAATGGCACCTTTGAGAGTGCCAGCATCTATTGCTTCACGCACATATCGCCTTTGATTCTCCCACAATAACACTGATTTGATTTGAGACATATTTATCCTCCATGTTGTCTATCCAATTGTTTATCAACATACATAACTATATACAAGAATGTAGTGAAATCTGTAAACAATAAATTTCATAATTTGCAGGACTTGAAATCCTTCCTAAATGGATCATGAATTACCACTACAAGAATCATTGAACCGAATTACCTAATACACTTCCATATATTTGTCAGTTTCCCACTGGCTAACACTCAAATGATAGTCTTCCCATTCCTCGCGTTTTACCCGAATATAATAGTCGGCATATTCTGTGCCCAATGCGTTCTTGATAACATCATCTGCATCAAGGGCATCAATCGCATCACTAAGTGTTGAAGGTAGGGAATGAATACCTCTTCGCTGCAATTCTTCTTCAGAAACTTCATACAGGTTGTCCACATTTTGCTCTCCAGGATCAATCTGGTTGTCAATACCGTCTAAACCAGCAGCAAGGAGGACCGTTGCAGCAAGATATGGATTTGCTCCACCATCAGCTAAACGGTTTTCAATGCGTCCGGATGCAGGAATGCGAATCATCTGTGTGCGATTATTTGCACCATAAGTAACAAACACCGGTGCCCAAGATGCCCCCGATCTCGGTGGTCTTCGGACTAACCGTTTGTAACTATTTACAAGTGGATTTGTAATCGCTGTAATCGCTTGTGCATGTTTGAGAATACCACCAGTGAACCAATACGCAAGTTGAGATATACCATTCGTATCATTTTCATCCAGAAATAGATTTGTATGATTTTCTGCATCCCAAAGGCTCATGTGAAAATGAGCACCGTTACCGGTCAGGTTGGTAAAAGGTTTTGGCATAAATGTCGCTAACAACCCACGTTCTTCAGCAACCGTTTTAACCATCCATTTGAAGAAAGTATGTCGGTCAGAAGTGGTAAGAGCATCAGAGTATGTCCAATTGACTTCATACTGACATGTGCCATCCTCATGATCGTTTGCATAAGGATCCCACCCCAATTCCTGCATGTGTTTTATCAAACTTGTCATCATATCAAGATTGCGATATAATGCTTTCAAGTCGTAACACGGCTTATCCAAACTATCAAGTGTGTCCCAAGGTATATATTGTCCACCTTCATCCTGTTTCAAGAGCATGAATTCCGCTTCAATACCAACATTAAATACATATCCATTCTGTTTTGCTTTTTCCAGTTGGTTTCGCAGAATAGTTCTTGGACAATAGTGCCATGAATGACCTTCTACGAACATATCTCCTGCAACCCATGCTAAGTTTTCTCGCCAAGGAACGATAGTCAAGGAAGAAAAATCAGGAATACAAGCCATCTCAGGATCATGTGGTCCTTGTCCAATCTCACCTGCAGCAAATCCTCCAAAACCCGCACCATCATTAGCCATATCCTCAAGGTGCGTCACAGGAATAACCTTAGCTTTTGGTGTTCCACTCATTTCCACAAATGAACAGAGAAAAAACTCAATTGCGTTTTCACTAACAAACGATTTCACCTGATCTAAAGTCATTAATACATTCCTTTATTGGGAGGAAGAAGAGATTGACTGATGCAATTACGTTGACAATGTTGATTTTCTGTTGCTGTGGGGAACTACTGAAAATGAGAAAATTATGAAAGAAATACCAGAACGTTTGGAATTGATTACATTTGAAGATCTAAGACTATACATACCGAAGTTATTATCAGACAATCAGTAGATAAACTGTCTTTATGTGTTCTCAACTAATAAACTTCCCGCAATGTAACACTAACAATACTATGATTATAGTTAAGAAAATCAAGGATAGGATCTAATTCATTTGTTCGGTTCTGTGTGAATTGGTAATCAGCACTCAATGATAGATTGCCAGAGAATTTCCAATTGAACGCAGCAGTAAATCCAAATTGTGTATCTCTCCTATCTTCTGCACCTTCCATAATATTGCCATTCTCATCGCGAATCTGTCTACCATCAAACAGCACCCAAACATGAGCGAACCTTAACCGAAACCACCGTCCTGTATCAAATTTGTAAAATGTGTTTAAAGCAGCTTCCATACTCAAAAAGTTGAAGAAATCTACATTAGAACGGTTAGAAAAGAAATTTGCCTCCTCTTGAAAAACAATACGGTCTGATACTGTTTCTAACAACTTGATTCCACCAGAATATCTCCAATCGAGTCTGCTTTCCCCAGGTTCCAGTCCAGATACACCTAATATCAAATTGTTTAAATTGGTATCATATTGACCATACTCTACAGCATATTCCATTTTAGCTAACACCTGCTTTAGCAAACCAAATTGCAGACGAGTAGTTGTCTTGTGACTGGTAGATCCGATTAATAAAAAATCCTCTCTCAACTGTGTTGTATCGTCAAAATTGTGAATTCGCATATTATACTCAAATATACGTCCAATGCGAAAACCAATATTCCTTTCGGTATTGTTGTAGACATCAAGTGTTCGTGTTAAACGATGAAACCGATGCGATGCAACTAATACAGGCAAACCAGAAAATGGACGGTAAAACAGCTCAGTTGTTGACACATCTGTAAATGAATCAAATTCATTGAGTTTTCCAGATTCACCCGAGTAATTTTCAAATTGTGGTGAATACTGCACTTTCAGTCGGAGATTATCACCTGTAACAGGTAAATCACCGATGAGATCCAAACCGAATCGGTTAATAAAACCTTGCAGTTCAGGACTTTCCTGACCAGCAAGGCTGCTCGTATAAGGATCCACACTTAGTCCAAGTTCAATGTGATTGTTATAGGTATTGGATAGTCGTGCATCAATAGTTAACCTAGCAGGATCTGTCTCTGGCGGAATTGGTTCTAACTGTAGCAATTCCGGTCCGAATTCATCCTGTAACTGTGCAAAAACAGGCTGCCACTGACAAAAGAAAAGCAGAAATATAATGAACACTACTTTACGAATACATTGTAATATCTTTCGCACACATTTTCTCCAAATTAACCAAATAAGGTGAGGGATTCCAACATACGGTAGGCGCGCTTTGTAAGCGCGCTGAAAAGATATTTACACCAATTTCAATTAACCAAATAACTTCTTGTTTTTGTAGGACTCAGCGATCTTCATCACTCAATCATTCCATCTAAAGGACTTGAAGCAGTAGCATAGAGTTTCTTAGGAATACGACCTGCTAAGAAAGCGGATCTACCTGCCTCAACTGCTTTTTTCATGGCTTCTGCCATCATCACCGGACGATGTGCTTTAGCAACAGCAGTGTTGAGTAGAACACCATCGCAGCCCAATTCCATCGCAATCGCAGCATCTGAGGCAGTCCCAACACCTGCGTCAACGATAAGCGGCACTTGAACGCTATCACGGATAATCTGTAAGTTATATGGATTGCGAATTCCCATACCAGAACCTATCGGTGCACCTAACGGCATCACAGCAGCACACCCTATATCTTCCAACTTCTTACATATTATCGGATCGTCGTTACAATAAGGCAACACAGTAAATCCATCTTCAATGAGTGTCTCCGCAGCAATTAACAACTGTTCAACATCCGGAAACAAAGTCTGTTCATCGCCAATTACCTCAAGTTTAATCAACGATGTTTCAAGGGCTTCACGCGCAAGTTGTGCAGTCAAAATAGCATCCTTTGCCGTAAAACAACCCGCAGTATTCGGCAGGATAGTCATATTACGTTCGCGTAGTAGTGTAAATAGATTCTCCGCAGTATCTTCTGTAAATTTCACACGACGCATGGATACCGTCGCAATTTCAGCACCACTCGCTGAAATTGCTTTCGTCATAATATGGAAATTTGGATATCCTGCCGTTCCGATCAGTAACCTTGATTTATATGTGTTTTTTGCTATTTTAAGTTTTTCCATTATTTTTCAAATCCGATTTATCTTTTGTAAAACGTTACGCCTTCAAGATCAATTTGATTGATTATATCTTGATTGTTTAGATTATCGTAAATAGACAAATCAATAGTATAGGGTAACAACTGGTCATCAAGATCATTGGCAATCTTTGATAGGGTTTTATGCGTTAAGGCATTCCCACCACGAAGTGTGAAATCTATGTCAGAACCGTTCTTATAATCATCTCTTGCACGAGAACCGTAAAGTATAACTTCTTCTACTTCTGGATACCGATCAAAGATATCATATATCTTTTGAAGTGATTTCTCAGACAAACCGTATTTCATGTTATAATCCATCATCTTCAATCAGTTGTTGTAATCGGATTAACAATCTCTCAAATTCTGTATAGTAATCTTCGCGAATTATCTTTACTACCTCAGCTGCAGTTTCTGCATCATAAGTATGTGATGTTAAGTTTCGTTTTTCTACCATATCCATCCATACTTCGCCGTTTTCAATCAATCCATTCCTAAATGCGGCACGTGTTGTATCACGCGAACCAAATAAATTCAATAATCCCTGTGACTCCAGGAAATTCTTCAAAGTTTTCCAAGCCACTTCATGTGTATATTCAAATCCCTGTATCAGTCCTTGTGCTTCCAAATCAGACAGGTCACGTTGTTCTGCGAGTTCAACTGCAGACTTCAAACGCGCAAATGCCCTTCCAAAACTGATAGCACGTTGAACCCAACGAGTTTCTTTATTGTCCATAATATCATCAACAAAATCAATTCAATTTTCAATTAGTATAACACCGCATATATACTTTTTCAAGATATCCTTAAGTTTATCATCAAATCCTAACCCCAAATCAACCTCCCTGTACAGCACGAATTATCTCTATTTCACTATTTTCTGTTACTTCATACTCCTTCCACTCCGATTTTGGAATGACCTCTTTCTCTACAGCAACTGCGATTCCAGTCTGAAGTGGATCTATCTCTAAGGAAATCAACAGATCCCAAACATTCATATTTTTGGTAAATTCTCTGTCTTCACCATTGATGTGAATATGCATATTTCTACAACTCCTCTGATGTCAAAAACCTCGGTAACTGAAAAGGGGATATTGTGTGTGAAGTAACACCTGTCAAAATCAGCTTAGTAATCTCATAAGCAGTAACAGGTGTTAATAAAATACCATTACGATAGTGTCCTGTGGCGTATATGAGATTATCAATTGGTGTCTTACCAAGTATTGGGGCGTTGTCCCTACTACCGGGACGTAATCCTGTCCACGATTCCAAAATCGGTAATTCATAAATACCCGGAACAACTTCCCATGCACCACGAAGCAATTCAAACATACCTCCCGCAGTTAACCGCTCATCATATCCCATCTCTTCTGTTGTAGCACCAATGATGAGTCTCCCATCAGAACGTGGAACAAGATAGACAGAAGTCGGATACCGTGCACGGATAGTTCGTATGACTGTACTTATCTCTATTCCTTCATTCATCTCTAAAGCCAACATCTGTCCTTTGACTGGACGGACTGGCGGAAGCATGTTATCAGGGATTCCATCTATTTGGGTAGACCAACAACCTGCTGCAAGAATGGCAATATGACACTGTTTGATACCTTTATCAGTTTGTACGGCAGTTACTCTCCCATTATCTACAACTATCTTATTGACGGTTCTATTTTCATACAACTTACCACCATGCTTTTGAAAAGCATTCTTGAGTGCACAAATCATCAATCTATTATCCACCTGATGGTCAGTTTCACAGTGGATCGCTGAATTAACCCGCGGGGATAGTGCCGGTTCTATTTCACATGCATCTCTCCCATTTAACCATTTCACCTCCAATCCAAATTGCTGTTGTGCCTTATACAAGTGACGGAGTTGATGTGTATCATCAGGTTCTAAACCCACAATTAAAGTGCCTTCCACACGATAACCAATTGACATCTGGGCATCTATCTCTAATTCGTCAACCCATTGTGGATAAAGTGATAAACTCTCTATACCTAATTGAAGTAGTTCTGGTTCTTCAGTATGAACTTCAGCATAAGGTGCAAGCATACCAGCAGCAGCCCAAGATGCAGCGCGTCCGGCTTCACCACGATCATATATGGTGACCGCAGCACCAGACTTCGCAAGCTGCCATCCAATTCCGAGTCCGATCACGCCTCCCCCGATGATAACAATGTTCTCGTTTGACATTAATCTTCCGATGATTCCGTTTCTTCTTCTAATAGATTAATAAATAGATCTTCTGCTTCAACAATTTTTTTGACTAATCCATTTTCAAACGCGAATTTTGAAAATGCATCCCACTTCTCTTTTTCCTGAATCTGAGTTGTTGCAAATAAGTCCACTGTGTCGTTAAAAGCAAGTGTTTCTAATTCTTTATTTGCATCTGGATTTGCCTCAAAAAAGAATTCCAATGCAGATTCAGGATTCTTCTTCGTATATTTTATGGCTTCTCTAATCGCCATCATCAAAGATTCAGCAGTTTTCGTATGTTTCTCCAAATAATCATCATTAGTAATAATTACCAATTCATAATAATCAGGTATGCCGTGTTTCTCAAGTGCGAAAAATGAAGCCTCTGCTCCCTTAAGTTTCAGCATGTTGATTTCATAATTCCGAAATGGACCGATTACCGCATCAATCTGTCCGCTTATCAGAGGAGCAATTATATTCGTCCCGACATTTATCAGTTTATAATCATCTTTTGCTAACCCCGCATTCGCACCAATGGCATTAAACAGAAGCACATCCAATGGTGCTACCGTATACCCAATTGTCTTGCCTTTGAAATCTGCGGGTGTCGTGATGCCTGACTTTTTGAGATATGTTATTGTATTCAATGGATGTTCAACAAGTAATCCTATTGATTTGACAGGTAGTACCTCTTCACTTGCACGAGCTATAGTAACACTGTGTTGGTAATTCACAGCAAAAGGTGCCTTTCCAGCTGCGACAAGTTTCAAAGGTGCATCAGGGTCACCACCCCATTGTAAATCTACTGATAAACCGTGTTTTTCAAAGATCTTGTTTTCTTTCGCAACATAAAGCGGCACATGGTCAATATTTGGAAACCAATCCAAAAGTAACGTAACATTCTCGGTTTCTGTTTTTAGATGTCCATCTGAATGTATATTGATATGTCCAGTTACCAATATACCACATGTGATGAATAAGATTAATCGTATTAACATTTTCATAAGAAACTCCTTCTAAATTAATAATTGTCAATAATCTAAGTTTATCAGATCGTCTGTGTGTTTTTCTGACGTTTCCGCCACGGCATTGCCCAAAATTCCAATAAAGACATAATTGCAAATAAACCTAAACCTAAGAATGTTAGACAGAAAATTGCAGCGAATACAAGATCTACTTCAAGCGTTGAATTAGCATATAACATCAAAAACCCAAGTCCTGCACTTGCCCCTACCCATTCACCAATCACAGCACCAATTGTGGATATTGAGATACCAATTTTCGCGCCAGAAAAGATGAAAGGTAGTGCAGTAGGTATACGCACTTTCCAAAGTATCTGCCATCGTGATGCACGTAGTATCTTAAAGAGGTCCACCGTATCCGGATCGGTAGATTTCAAACCATCTAATGTAGTTAGGACAATAGAAAAAAACACAATAATTGCTGCCATCATAACTTTTGAGGCAATCCCAAACCCAAACCAAACGACTAACAATGGGGCAATCGCAAACACAGGTACCGTTTGGGAACCAATCACATAAGGATAAAATGCTTTCTCCAAAATCGGGAACTCAAACATCAGCACTGCTAAAGGCACCCCTACACTAACCGCAAGTGTAAATCCGAGCAACATTTCTTGTAATGTCACCCAAGAATGCTTCAATAAGCGTTCGTGTTCTTCAAATAGGGTTACTACTATTTTTGATGGTGGCGGAAGAATAAAGTGTGGTATCTCTTTAATATACACATACACTTCCCAAGCTCCCAACACAGCCATCAATATCAGTACTGGTAACACATAATTACTCAAAGAACGCATCTAATATTTTTAACAGCAAAAAGCCGTCTTCCGTTTTCGGTATAGAACATGCCGGTAGTTATATTAACTGCCTTAACAGTACCAAAAAGAAGCGGCTCAGTCCCTCAAAGGTAGAGGCACAATTCATTTTGTATTTCCCTACGCTGGCATGACCCAGATCAGGTTCAATGGGTGTTTTCTCAGCTCTTATCCGTATAAGAGCACCCCATAATGTCATTTCAATACATTATATCATAATTTCATAATCTCTGCAATACATTAAAAACCAGATCAATTTTAATCCACCGGCATAGCACGGTCTGGAATTTCTACCTCTTGCTCATCCCAGAACTTAAATGCACCTTGATGTAATGGAATAACAAATGCTTTTGATGCGTTTTCTATAGTCATTACTGAAGCAGCTTGATTTGTTTGAAGCATTCTATTTTTTCCTTCTGATGAATAAACATGTTTCAGTATATTATAAATGGTTTCTTCAGGAATTGCTTTATTCGCAATCAGGACTGTTGGCATAGTAATTGTCCTCACGGGTTCGACTTTTCCTTCATACATACCTTCTGGCAATTTGGAAGGAAAATAGTACGGATATTTGTCATAAAAGCCGTGCTTCTTTGCAGGTGTATCAAAGTCTATCATGCGAATAGATTTAATTGCTGTCAATTCAATTATTGCACCATTTGGCACACTGACTAACCAGAAAAAACCTTGAACCTGACCATCTTGCAACGCTTGAGCACCTGCTGTCCCACCTCTATAAATCGGTGTAATGTTCTCCCAAATTCCAGCAGCTTTGGCAAGGCGTTCCATAGTTTTTGCAGTGCCAGAACCAGGGGCACCACAAGCAACCTTAGTCCCTACAATATCATCAAACACATGTACATTGCTGTTTTCAAGTGTTGAAAATTGTCCATAAGCATAATATAAGAGGGTAACCATGCGGATATTATTTCTTGGTCCCACTTCTGCGAATGCTTCTTCGCCATTGTAACCGAGCGAACTTTCAGATGCAAATACTACCCCGAGTGCATTCTCTTCTTCATTAACACGACGTGTATTTTCAACAGAACCTGCGGATGCTACAACAGAGAGTTTTATGTCTGATACATTATGATCGACAATCTGTTTAATGCCACCTGCAAACTGAGAAAAACTTCCGCCAATCACGCCACCATATATAGTATACCATTCCCTATCCTGCTTATCGCCGCATCCTGTAAAAAAAGCAAGAATTAATAAAATAGAACTAACACAAAATTTAAGATAACTCTGTTTATTTCCCATTTGAATTCCTCAAATTTTAGACCTAAGATAGCCGATAATATCATAACTTTGCACAATTTACAAGTTAATTGGGTGTGTAAAGTATTTGGCACTACAACGGTTGATGTGATATTTTGCCAAGAACTTTACATACTCCATAACACAATTTCTCTTGATAAATCTTTCTAATATTGATAAACTTGCAATATAAATGTGTTTAAATGACAAGGAGGACGTAAAGATGAATAAATGCTTTGCATTTCTATTTATTACTCTATTTAGTTTATTCCTGATTGTTGGAATTACTGCTAATAGCGAGGCAACTACTGAAGATATAAAGGAGGTAAGCACTGAAAAACAACCTCATCCATCTGAAAAACGTGTTGCAGTTTTGTATTTTAAAGATAACAGTAATTTTGATGATCCGGTCGGTTGTGGTTGTATACCAAACTTCGTCGGTGCTGTTTTTAGTACAAAAAAAATGTGGGATTTGGAAGCAGGATTCGCAACTATTCTTGAACGGAAACTTGCAGAAACATCCGTCTATCAACCTGTTTCACGTGATGAACTACTGGATGCAATGGCAGAGATGACTCTTTCGAGACGTGATTTGATGAAACTTGACAAAGACCAACGGACAAAACTTGCTAAACTTCTCAATGCCGATGTTATAATTGTTGGTGAAATCAAAAAATTTGGACAGACGAGAATGAAGGCAAATGCTTCAAGGTCTTTGACAGAAAGTGGAAGAGAAACACAATCAGTACCCATATCCACAAGTTATATGACCAGATTTTCCGCTATGGGGCATAGAAATCGCGCGTTTATAAAACTTAACATGAAATTTTACGAAGAATCTGGAAATGAAATCGCTACTGTGCCAATTGACGTATCCCATAGAGATAGTCTCGCTGGGACAAATATCGCTGGATTGAAGGCTTCTGTTACTGAATCCGGTTCCGAATTTCAATTTGGACAGACTAAGGAAAAATTTGGAAACCGCACTCGACCAATCACAAAAACTACAGAACTAAATAAAATTAAATTTGCTTCACCTGAGTATGATAGAACTCTTTTTGGTATAGCAACAAATGATGCACTTATCAAGACCGTCATCAAACTTAGAGACAGCTTTGGTCCAAACTTCATAACGCCATGGGAAACACCTGAGAATAAAGAGAAGCAAAAGAAGCAAGTTGACGAAGCAATGGCTAAACGTCCAATCAAAATTACTTATGTTGACACCGATAATCAAGATATAATTTACATTAATGCGGGTTCTGCAAAAGGATTAGCAATCGATCAACAGTTTGCAGTATATACTGATGGCGCACCCATTCGAGACGTTGATACAGGTGAAATCCTTGGCTATTCAAAGAAGAAAATTGCAACTGTCGCTGTTACGGAAATCCTGAACGAGAAACTCTCTGTCGTCAAAATAGTTGAAAAAACAGGGGATATCAAACGAGAGGATTTACTAAAAGCACTTACTACAGATGATTCAAAGGAACAATAATTTTGGAGGATTTAGTATGAATTTTTCCCATTTTCAATCACTGTTCAGGAATAAGAATACATCAGAATATTTGATGTATTCCATAATCATGGCAGTAATATGTTGTTCTATGGTGTTTTTCGGTTGTACAGATACATCAAACAAAGAAAAATCAGATACACCACAAGATGAAAAAGTAGACTCATCTGAGAAAAAAATAAAAATCGGGTTATCCATGGATTCTTTACGGGTCGAACGGTGGCAGAAAGACAGAGATATATTCATCCGTGAAGCAGAGAAATTAGGAGCAGAAGTCATTGTACAATCTGCTGATGAAGATGCTGTAAAACAGAACGAACAAGCAGAAAATATGATTACACAAGGTGTTGATGTGCTTGTTGTGATTCCAAAGGACAGTGTGGCCTCATCTCAAATTGTAAAAACCGCGCATGCAGAAGGAGTCAAGGTAATCGCCTATGATCGGTTGATACGCGAAAGTGAACCCGACCTTTATATTTCCTTTGACAACGAACAAGTCGGTTATTTACAAGCAGAATATCTACTCAGACATAAACCTAAAGGAAATTACTTTCTACTCGGGGGGGATCCGGGGGACAACAACGCTCACCTACTACGAAAAGGACAACTTCGCGCACTACAAGCTGCAATTGAATCAGGAGATATTAAGTTAGTCGCAGACGCAAAACATTGGGCAGTTGGATGGGATCGCAACGATGCACTTAACAAAACAGAGCAAGTCTTAACCCAAATAAACAATCTGATAGACGCAGTTGTAGCATCGAATGATGGCACTGCTGGTGGGGTAATTCAAGCTCTTGAAGGACAAAATCTCGCAGGGAAAGTTCTCGTTTCTGGACAAGATGCTGACATCGAAGCATGTCAGAGAATCGCTAAAGGCACACAAACGATGACTGTTTTCAAACCAATTGATCTCATCGCTACTGAAGCTGCACATGCCGCAGTTGCACTCGCAAAAGGAGAGGAAGTGACTAAAGCAACACAAAAAATCAATAATGGGAAAGTTGATGTGCCATCAATAATACTCACACCAATTCAAGTTGATAAGAACAATCTTGATAAGGTGATTATTGAAGGCGGTTTCCACACACGGGAAAAAGTATATCAATCTGAACGATAACAGATGTATCTGCTATTCTTATCAGGACTTACGCATTTTTATAAATGGTGTTATACTATTCTATTATGAATACACATACACTCTCTAAAAAGAAGCAAGATTTATTTTCCGATTATTGTCAATTTTTGTTAGCAAGTTTTACTAATTTTACACAAACCTACTTTGCCGATCGGACAGACAAATGGAACCACGATCAACTCAATCGTTTTTTAAGAAATGAAAACATTCCTTCAAGTGATCTCTGGCAATCTGTCCAAGATGACATTGAATATGATGATGAAGGATACCTGATTTTCGATGATGTTGTGCTGTCTAAGACCCATGCCAAAGCGATTGAAGTCCTCCGTTCTCAGTGGAGTGGTAGTGACAAAAAGGTCGTTGACGGCATCGGTATTGTCACGTGTGTTTATGTTAATCCAAAAACGCAAGAGTATTGGATCATTGATTATCGTATTTATGACAAAGATCATGATGGTAAAAGCAAAATAGACCATTTACTGGAAATGTTGCACAACGCTTACTTCAAAAAACAGCTCCCATTTCGTATCGTGCTAATGGATGCTTGGTATGCGTCAATGCGAGTCATGAAAGCGATTGAAACACTTTCCAAGATTTACTATGTGCCATTGAAACGCAATCGTCTTGTGAATGATACAGATGGCGTTGAACCGCACCAACAAGCAAAAGATTTATCTTGGGATCAAACAGAAATACTACAAGGAAAACGCGTGCATATCAATAAGTTTCCAAAAGGACATCAAGTAAAGTTGTTCCGGATAGCCTCCTCTACCGGAAGCACGGAATATATTGCGACAAACGATTTATCTCAATCGGATGTGGATGCGACAACCCAAGAATATCGCGTGCGTTGGAAGATTGAGCAACTTCATCGTGAGATCAAACAACTGACCGGTATTGGCAAATGTCAATGTCGTAAAATGCGTGCCCAAAGAAATCATATTGCGTGTTGTTTTCAAGTATGGGTCTGTATGAAGCGCGCTGCTAGCAGACTTGGTAAAACAATCTATAATCTTAAAGGGAGTTTATTGGATGACTATTTACGATATCAACTCTCTAATCCTTCAATAATCTTCAAGAATGCGTAAGTCCTGTCTTATATCAGATTGTAAGGAATAGATATACAATCACAAAACTCATACTCATGGTTCCGGTTAGCATAAACAAAAAATGACTGTAGAGGAATTATCAAGTAGACAATTACCAGATGTAAATGTCAATAGAACACATTATCCACCAAATTGATAAAGTAATCAGAGATACGAACACACCTCGACAAGAGAAAATTGAAAGTCTAAAACATCTTGCAATTACCTGTTGGCGGGAAGTTGCACCAGAATTGGAGAATGCTGAAATCCTACGAAACATTGATTCTGATAAAATAACTGCACGGTGGGCTAAGATAAATGACAAAATTAGCAACTATGAAACTAAAGGTCAAATTTTATATGTTCTGGAATGGCCAGCTTCCGGTGGGAATTTCTATTGGATCAAATAATTAACTCTACATTTCATAGAGACACATCACTTGGCTTCCTCTAGGTGGAATTCTTGTTTCTCAATCTTATATCTGAATGTAGAAAAAGCACTAATTGAGTTTAGCGATTCTTTATCTGTGTCAATTAAGCATTACAAGATTATCCCGGTGTATAATTTCATCGTAATCGTGATAACCGAGTATCTTCTTTATGTCCTGAGTCTGATTTCCTGCAAGTTTAGTAGTTTCTGTAGAATTATAATTGATCAAACCACGTGCAATTTCTACACCATTTTCTGTGAAGCAAGAGACAGTATCACTGAAATTAAAATGTCCTTCAACACGCTTAATGCCAGCAGGTAACAAACTCTTACCACCTTGAATGAGTGCATCTCGCGCACCGTTATCTACAACGATGTATCCTTTAGGAGGACGGGAATAGGCGATCCATCTTTTGCGACCAGAAATACGTGCATTCGGAAGGAAAAGCGTACCAAGCAGTTCCCCTTTTAGGAGACGCGTAACCACAAGCGGTTCACGTCCATAAGCAATAACCAGCATCTCCCCAGAAGAGGTAACTATCTCTGCTGCTCGCAACTTGGTTATCATCCCACCTGTGCCGCTTGTTGTACCAGCTTTCCCCGCAGATTGCCATATCTCATCTGTGATCACATCAACCGTATGTATGAGTTCAACATCTGGATAATGTCGCGGGTCTGCTGTGAATAATCCTTGCTGATCAGAGAGTAAAATCAACAAATCTGCTTGTGCAAGATTAGTAACATAAGCAGATAACGTGTCGTTGTCACCAACTTTTATTTCATCTACGGCAACACTGTCATTTTCATTTATAATCGGAATCGCACCGAGTTGGAGTAACGCATGTAACGCGTCATTCATACGGGTATAACGTTTTCTGTCTGAGAAATCCTCTTGGGTGAGTAACAATTGGGCTGGACATTGACCATAAAATCGGAATCGTTCTTCATAAGCAGACATCAACCGAATCTGTCCAACTGCCGCAGCTGCTTGCAATACAGGGAGGGTTTGTTGGTGTGAATTTACACCCAGATGAGGGAGTCCAGCTGCAATCGCTCCAGAGGTAACAAGTATTACCTCCACTCCATTCTGTTTGACAGTCGCTAAATCGTGAACTAATCCATCAAGTGCTGATTCGTTGATGCGTAAATTGTCCGAAATCGTACTACTACCGATCTTTACAACGATACGCTTAACTTCAGATACACATTCGCGACCATGTTTTAACTTGTCTTTGTCAATTTCTTTTACCTTTTTAGGTGCTTTGTTTTGTAAGAATAATTCTTCGGTCCTATCCATTTTCTATCACTTCATCTAATTACTTTTGGACTATAGGTAAACTCAAAATCATCAATCTGAATTGTATCACCTTCTTTGACGCCAGCACGGGTAAGGGCGTTTATTACTCCCATCTTTTTTAGCTTCCGAAATAGTAGCATCAACGCTTGTTCATTTTCAAAGTCCGTCATCAAAACTGCACGCTTCGGTTCATCACCACTGACAACAAATCCTGCTTCAGTCTTATGTAGTTCAAACCGAACCTTAGGTTCAGGTGGTAGTTCCTGTTCCAAGATAATTGTTGATTCAGCTTGTTCACGCGCCTTTGCATCAAGATATTGTAAGGAACGGTACGCCTGTTGCATGAGTGAATTGACACCTTCACCTGTAATACCGGATATTGGGAAGACTTTTCGTTTACCAAAGTATTCCTGCACCCGTTGTATATTCTCCTTCGATTCAGGCATATCAATCTTATTGAGGGCAATGATTTGAGGAAGTTCAGTCAACAATGGGTTGTAATGACCGAGTTCAAGATTAAGCTGCTCATAGTCTTTGATAGGATCACGACCATCTACAGCACTAAGATCAATCACATGTATCAACATCTTCGTTCGTTCAATATGTCGCAAGAATTGGTGTCCCAATCCTGCACCTTTATGTGCACCATCTATTAAGCCGGGTATGTCCGCAAGCACAAAGTTCTGTTCTTGGTCAATACGAACAACACCTAAGTTTGGGATAAGTGTAGTGAATGGATAGGATGCGATTTTGGGGGTTGCAGCAGATGTACGTGCAAGTAAAGTGGATTTACCTGCATTCGGATAACCGACTAGACCGATATCAGCAATGAGTTTTACCTCAAGACGAACCTCACGTTCTTCACCCGGTTCGCCTTTTTCTGCTACACGCGGAACTTGAAAAGTGCTGCTCTTGAACCGTGAATTACCTTTACCACCTATGCCGCCACGCGCCGCAATAACTGATTGGTCAGGTTCTATTAGGTCTGCAAGCAATGCTTCTGTGTCAAAATCTCTGATTATAGTACCAACAGGTACTTTTATTATTTTATCATTACCATCTGCACCATCACGTTGTTTTCCAGCACCGTGTGAACCGTTTTCTGCTATTTGCCGAGGGTTGTGACGCAAATCTATCAGGGTGCTCATGCCGAGAGTAGCGATGACGATAACGTTACCTCCGTTTCCACCATCACCACCGTCAGGACCACCACGTGGGACATATTTCTCACGACGAAAACTGATACAACCGTTGCCGCCGTTACCTGCTTTGACATATATTCTTGCTGTGTCCATGTCCCACCCTTTCAGATAGAACGTCTATTTCACCTAGTCTTACGATTAATCCCACCTTTCCTGGTTGGTATGGCCTCGGTCTGGTGGTGGGGTACTATCATATTGTCTCATGCTTACTTCTTGCATGATGTTGAATGTTTGACTGTTTGGGGCGTACATCCCGTGAGTCCACCTTATGGTAATAGATATCATTTCTGCACTTGATTTAACGAACATCTGAGTGCTATAATCACTTCCACTTGAACTGCAAGGTGTATCATCCCAATCATCACGGTTGTCCTGACCAGCTGCACGATTGTCTACTACACTATTAAGCGCAGGTGGACTACCGATAAGTTCGTCGGTGCATTCACCAGCGGTTTGGCTAAAATTCTTTACCTCACCACCAGTCACGCTGAACGTAAACCCGTAGACCTCTGTAACATTTGGAGTAATAGGATCATCAACTGAAGCTGGACCAGTCTGTGGGTTAATCGGATTCATGCCCAATCCGCGCGGATGTCCTTGCTCAACGTAGTTGTGAGGATAAAATATCCACACTAACCATCCGTCTACGTTTGCTGGGTCAACAGGGTTGTCATCAGCATGTCCATATACTAAATGTGACAACACGTTATCAGGAGGATTGTGTCCACTCGGATTAGGATTGCCCGGAGTGCCTCCTCCGTTAGTGGTATCATCAGTGTTGGTGTTATCAGTGTTGGTGTTATCAGTGTTGGTGTTATCAGTGTTGGTGTTATCAGTGTTGGTGTTATCGGTGTTGGTGTTATCGGTGTTGGTGTTATCGGTGTTGGTGTTATCGGTGTTGGTGTTATCGGTGTTGGTGTTATCGGTGTTGGTGTTATCGGTGTTGGTGTTATCGGTGTTGGTGTTTCCACCATTGTTGGTGTTTCCACCATTGTTGGTGTTTCCACCATTGTTGGTGTTTCCACCATTGTTGGTGTTTCCACCATTGTTGGTGTTTCCACCATTGTTGGTGTTTCCACCATTGTTGGTGTTCCCACCATTGTTGGTGTTCCCACCATTGTTGGTGTTTCCACCATTGTTGGTGTTCCCACCATTGTTGGTGTTCCCACCATTGTTGGTGTTCCCACCATTATTGGTGTTTCCACCATTATTGGTGTTTCCACCATTATTGGTGTTTCCATTGTTCCCACCATCAGTGCCACCGCCATTGTTCCCACCATCAGTGCCACCGCCATTGTTCCCACCAGGTGTTTGACCGCCTCCACCTATGTTACCAGGCGTTTGTTGACCACCACCAACATCATCACGAGGACCTCCGTCAGATTCATCTTGTCCATCACCTTTCATATCATCTATCAAGTCAGTGTTATCAGACGGTCTTTCAGCCTGCATTATCAGATGTCCTTTATAGTAAAACAAATAAGTCGTGCTTGACGGATGTATGTGGATTATAGGTAATAACTGATCCCCTCGTTTTGGATAAAGGGTCACACACGCTGAGTCTGATCCGTTTAATAGACAGATTTTACCTCCAGCTTGATCGCTTAGATACTTGTCTAAATCACCGGGTTGCATCATGGAACCCGTATATGGGTTGTCTGAACAACTGGTGATTCCTAAGACAACAACCAGAAGGGTACCGATTATATTCATAGAAATTCGTAAGCTGTTACTTTTCATGATGGTACTCCTTCCTAACGATCATCGTTAGGTTGCAATTGGAAGGTATACGTGTTTTCTGCTGAGGCTACACCATCTGCCTTGACATAGAATATTGCAGTATGTTCTTCAATTAAACCGTTTACTTCAATTGATATATCCGCATCCACAGATTCAACAGTAAATTGTACACCAGGGATTCCGTCAGGACGATCAATTTGTTTGAAATCCGTAATTTCAAGATCATCTTTGGTATTAGTACTTAATGTCTTACCTTCACCTACCCTAATATCAAGTCCACTTGTTTCGATTGTTGGACCACGATCTTTTTCAGGAAATCCATCTGGATAATATATGTCAATGATCCATTCACCTGACAAATCAATTTCATTCTGATTTCCATTACCGCCTTCTGCTTCACTCTTTGCAGGTAATTGCACTTGACCTGAATCTATCAATTCCTGTATTAGTTCTGTGGTATCCATTACTTTTTCAGCCCGCATTATAGGACGATCTTCATAGTAAAATATAAAGACGACACTGGCTGGATGTATATTTACAATCGGTGGTGCATCCTGACTATCATCTTGAGCAACCTTGAGACAGATTGTATCAAACCCATCTTGTAGGCAGATTGTATCTTCACCCGTTGTATTGAGATACCTATCCACACTATCCACCGTCAATACTGGTCCTGTATATGGCACATCTGAACATCCAATTATACATAGTAGAAAGATAGGTATGATACAAGTAAACTTAAGCATATTCTCAAATACTTTGGCATTCACCACAAGAATTATGTTAGAGAATACCTTATTATCAATATTCGTCTCTTTTCCTGTCATAGCGTCTGTAAACTTTTTTAAATTACCCATACAAGACACTCCTTTGATTGTCTGTTTTACCGACCTGCTTTTCCACTCATCTTTTTTCCACCTTCCCGATGAGCAAGTTTGTATAATGTCTATTGGACAAATGAAGTTAGAAAAGGAAAGTTATTCCAAAATTATTTCCATATAACGATTAATTCCGACTTCAGTTGACTCTATCACCATGTGGAAATTCGTATTTGCATGAAGGACACTTATGATAGTGTTCACGCATGACTAATCCACAATGTGGACATACACGTTTTGCTCGTAGTTGAGTCATGATACGAGATATGATAATCACACCAACAAGAAGGATAATAAGGAAGGCTACCTCCCATATTCCTATCTGCATATCATTCCCAAAGATAAGGACATTCCTACGGTAAAGAGACGAGAATAACTATGTTTCAATAACCAAACCACGTAGGGTTGTCAGGTTTTTACCATGCATGGTATTCATTTTCGGTGTTTCTATAATCAGGGGAATTTGGGCAAAACGATAATCATTTAGTATATATGTAAATGCTGTTGTTCCAATATTTCCTTCACCAATGTGTTCGTGTCTATCCACACGACTTTGATATTCCGACTTTGCGTCGTTTATATGGAATGCCTTTAATCGTTCCAATCCAATTATTTCATTGAACTTCTCAAATGTCGAATTACAATCAGATTCGGTACGTAAATCATATCCCGCTGCAAATACATGACAGGTATCTAGACATACTCCAAATCGATCAGTGTGCTTTGACATACCAATCACATCACGTAAATGTTCAAAACGATACCCCAAGTTTGTTCCTTGTCCAGCAGTTGTTTCAAGTAGGATTTCAACATCAGGTGCATCTGAAGTTTCAAAAAGCTGATCAAAACTATCACATAACTGTTTAATTCCGAACGCTTCTCCTTCACCGAGATGTGCACCCAAATGCGTGACGATATGTTGAACGCCAGTTACCTGTGCAAGTTCCATCATTCTCCTAAACTGTAGACGCGATTTCTCTAAGACTTCTTTTTTCGGAGATGCAAGATTGCTTAAATGGATATCGTGCACAATCACATCCTGAATTAGTGAAGCTTTCCATGCATCAGAGAATTTCTCTATAACGTCCTCAGTTGGTGGTTTGGACTCCCAACGGTTTGGATTTGCAAGAAAAATTTGGATTGCTTCACATTGAAGTTTATCACCATTTTCAATTGCGTTATGTATACCACCTGCTGTAGAAACATGTGCACCAAGAACCATATCAACTAAGCAATTTTGAAAAATTACTCTTCCAAAATCCACCATCTCCTATTATTTGTTCTATCATTGTTGTTACAATGTAAGTTTGAGACATCGTCTATGTTAGAATGAACAAGGGTCTTGGGTTGTAAGTTGTTACATTGTCGTTTGCTGTATAAACAGGCTTCGTAACAATGAAGTTTAGACGGAACTCAAGACTGAATTTTGACTAAGACTTTTGATACATGTTACCTATATTTAAGACGTCAAATACTGGGTAGTGGTTACAACACCAGAACCAATTGTCTGACTTTTGGGTTCAGTTCGCGCGGAATATGCTCAAACGATTGAATCTATTTTCCAGAAGGACACGAAAGAAAGAGGTGCAGGTTTATGGTAGGTTTAAAATTGTCAAGTTGTTTGACCTCCTATAAAATTCATTTGGATTGTTCAAATATGTGATAAATGATGAAAAGACAGAATGAAAACAGAAAGAAAGTTCACGTTAACCTTTATGATCATCACAATAGGTCATTCATTTAATCAACCTCTGAAGTAACCAATTCTAATTGTAATTTATTTTGATGAAAAGTCAAATTAAAAGTGTCTAAAAAAACCAATTAATGCTGAAAATATAGCATTCAGAGCAATATTTTTCAAAAAACTATTAGTTTTATTGAGACGTTAACATGCATAAATATATTAGTTATAATTTAAATGTCCTAATACGGCTTCTCAAAGTTCTTAAATTAACCTGATAATTCGTAGTACACTCAATTTGGAAAGAGAGGTCTCGTCAGGCACACAAAACCGTTTTGACACCGCGATGGGTAATAGCATTGTCAAATGCTTCTAATCCTTGAACCAAAGGAAATGTGTCAGTCAAGAGAGGTGCAAAGTTGATAGTTTTTTGTAGGATATGTTGGCGGGATTCTTCCAGACTGGCACGTGAAAATGCCCACGATGCCATCAACTTGTGTCCGGTATAATGGAATTCCTCCAAATTAATATGGAGAGTTTCACCTTCGGGGGATAGACCAAAAAAGTTAATACATCCACCTTTTCTAACAAGGTTAAAAGCAGTGGATATCACAGAAGAGTTATTTGTTGTTGAGGAAACAACTGTATCAACCCCTCCACCTGTGATTTCAATCAGATTGTTGATATCTTCTTGTGTAATAGCAAAACAATCATCTGCACCAACAGTTTCTGCGGCAAATCTGCGATGAGGTAATGGTTCAATCACATAAACTGCTAAACCTTTACGTTTCAACAACTGGGTAAAAATCAGTCCGATAGGTCCTGCACCAAGAATCGCAACAGTGTTATTGAAAATAGTTTCATGCATTGCATTCAGACAGCAACCCAACGGCTCAAGAAATAGCAGTTCTTCTGGCGGTATAGTATCAGGTACACGGATGAGTTTATCTGTATCTACGCCGTGTTTCGGCATTCTAATGTATTCTGCATAACCACCGTCAATATCGTGACCGATTCCTACAATAGAATCACAGTATTTGTCTCTGTCATTGATGCAGTTGTAACACTTTCCACAGGAAAGCATAGGATTTACCGTAACACGTTCACCAACCTTTATTTCTGGATGACGACTTTCTACAACAATACCTGAAAGTTCATGTCCCATTACAACAGGAGGTGAATAGTCGGATACATCTCCTCTTAATGCTGCAAGGTCGGATGCACAGATGCCACACAACTCCATCTGTATAAGTACATCACCAGAATTGAGATGCGGGACCGGTATATCTTGAATACGTAACTGTCTTGTCTTATCAAATACGATTGCTTGCATTCTGAATATCGGGTAGGTTAAGAAGGCAGTAAGAGCGAAGCGGGACCCCGCTCTTACCAAGAGGGTTTGCTATTTATGTGTCATTCAAACTCATAAGGCACTGTTTCAGACTGATGTGTCTTCGAAGATTTTTCTGCCAAATCCATGACAGCAATGACGCGACGAGCAGACTCAGGCGTAACAAGTAATGGTGTGCCATCGTTCAAGTGTGAAACGATATTTTCATAATATCTGGGGCCGGGTCTTCCGTGATGACCGACCTTCTGTTCCTTCGGATGTCCTTCAACTTCGGATAGAACGTGGTATTGTCCACCTTCAGAAACAATAGATCCGTGTGATCCCAGCATTTTCCATTTCGGTCCACCAACCTTCGCAATGTTAGACATCTGAATATTTGCTGATGCACCATCCGCAACAAATTCACCTTCACCAAATCGTATCACAGCTTGCACGTGATCTTCATTTGTAATGTCTTTCCAAACAAGGTTAGGTTGGAAAAATCCAGTGACGTTAATCATTGGACCATCTATAATGTTGAGTAACCAATCAAGGAAGTGTGCACCCCAATCATAAAATTGTCCACCTGAAACAGCTTTCACACTGCGCCACCAATTTGGATTTGGTCTACCGTAGCCACCGCTCCACATCTCTGCACAATAGACTTTTCCAATAACACCCGATTGAACAAGTTCGCGTAGTGTCCAAAAATCTGCATCCCATCTGCGGTTGTGGTGAACTGAAAGCATGACATCGTTTTCTTTAGCCGCAGTAATCATTTCTGTGGCTTCAGCAATTGTGATGCACATTGGCTTTTCAACGACGACGTGTTTTCCAGCATTGTGTGCTGCGACAGTCGGTTCGCAGTGAAGACTGTGTGGAAGCACATTCGCGACGAGATCAACATCTTCGTCTGCTACAAGGTCTTCAACTTTGTTATAGGTGCGGATATCAGGAAAATCCTGTTTCGCTGCCTTCGTTCGTTCCGGGTCAATGTCGCACACTGCAACGCATGTGATGCCTTCCGTACCCATCATCATATTTGCGTGTGCTTTCCCCATATTAAACGCAGCACCATATCCGAGAACAGCACCTTTGATAATATCTGCCATTAGTATGTCTTGGCTCCTTAAGTGTGTAGGGTTGTCAACCCCGATTTCTTTAATGTATGGTTTAGTATAGCATGTATGTGGAAGCGAGTCAAAAATAAAATGAATTACCAAAGGTTATTTAGTTGACAGAGATCACATTCAATGCTACAATTTGCCGTAAGGGAAAATAACATTATGCAAACATCACACAAATATCTCGACCCAGTAGCACTCTCCCGAATCGGAGGCATGGAACTCGTTGCACGCCTCGTTGTAGAAGGCTTCGTCACAGGTCTACACAAAAGTCCATATCAAGGATTTAGCGTTGAATTTGCCGAACACCGTCAGTATATGCCGGGAGATGAAATCCGTTATATTGACTGGAAAGTTTTCGGTAAATCCGATAGGTATTATGTCAAAAAGTTTGAAGAAGAAACCAACCTGAGAGCATATATCCTATTAGATACAAGTGCATCAATGAATTACAAACACAGTGATAACACATTGACGAAGTTTGAATACGGATGTTATCTCGCAGCAACACTCACATATCTAATGCTAAGACAGCGGGATTCAGTTGGATTAGCCCTATTTGATAAAGATATTCATAAATACATTCCACCAAGAGGGGCTGCAACACACCTTCGTGCAATTGTGTCTGCATTAGAAAATGCATCCCCTGGTGAAGAAACTGAATTGAGCAGTCTTTTCCACGAACTCGCAAAACGGATCGTCCGACGAGGTTTGGTTATCGTTATATCTGATCTACTTGATGAACCTTCAAACGTCATTTCCGCACTCAAACATCTCAGACATCAAAAACATGAGGTCATCGTATTGCACCTTCTTGACCATGCTGAAATGACTTTCCCCTACAACGGTTCAGTCATTTTTCGTGATATGGAAACAGGACAAACACTCTCAACACAAGCTGATTCACTAAAAGCAGCGTATCTTGAAAATCTAAATCAGTTTATACAAAACTATCGTCGCGGGTGTGGTGCAAGCCAAATTGACTATGTTCAAATGGACACTACAACCCCTTTTGACCACGCACTCTCGGCTTATCTATCCAGACGAAAATAGGTGTCCTGTTTTATCTTCAAACAACTGACGACATGTAAACCTAAAATCACTCTTCACGTTTACTCCTAAACTAATAGTTATCCATATAGTGTATACACTATCACATACAATAACAGGAGTAAAAAATGAAACCGATACTAAGTTTACTACTTATTGCTACGCTATTTGCTTTCGGTTGCGGAGAAGATATTGAAGAAGATAAGGTTGTTGAGAAAGAAATGATTGTTGAACCACTTACATCTTTGGAAAAAGCGCAAGAGGATATGGAAGGTGTAAGAAATAGAAGGTTTGAAGTTTACGAAGAAGCAGAGAAGTCAGGGGATTTTTCTGTTTTATTTACTGCTGCTGATGAAATCTTCCAAGAAGAACTCGACTTTGAAAAGGAATTCTGGCAAGATTTAATCAATATCTGGGAAGGTATTCAGATTGCAAAATTCCAAGCGGGTGAACTTGACGAAGATGTCGCAAATAGGTATATGAATTTCTTTAACACACATACAGAGAAATTCCTTGATAGAACACTCGCAAAGGACTATTTTGATTTTGTTGCAGCTTATGACAATATCATCATAGAGTATCTACGTCTATCTTATGAATTCCCTGATAGTAGTAAAGATGAACTCATAGATCTGTTCAAGGAATCCGTTCAAGAATCAGATATAGAAATACTTTATCCAGAAGGTTTTTGACATCTAGACATGTCATCCTTTCCACAAGGAAGTAGCCTATGAAAACATACCAGATAGCAATATTGGGTTGTAGAGGAAGGGGAACTGCTGCTGCGCGGGCATATCATGCACACCCACGAACACAGATAGTCGGACTCTGCGACCTAATTGCGGATAGATACAACACATTAGGCGAAGAACTCAACGTTTCTGCGAGATTCGCTGACCTTGATAAGATGATAGAGCAGACCTCACCAGATATCGTAGCAATTCCAACAGCAACTGAGTTGCACTACGATTTATCTATGCGCGTTTTAGAGCACGATGTCAACATTGAAGTTGAAAAGCCGATGTGTATTGATCTCAATCAAGCAGATGAAATAATTGCCAAAGCAGAACAAAAAGGCGTTCAGGTTGGTGTGCATCATCAAGGCAGAGTTGGCGCGTCAATGCAAGCAATTGCCCGCGCATACAATGCCGGAAAGATCGGCAACTTACGATATATTTACGGCAGTGGAAAAGGCTATTACGGTGGATATGGCTTGATGAATATCAGCACACACATGCTCAACAACATGCTCCACTTTGGGAAACGTTGTAAAAGTGTTGTCGCACATCTCACAACAGGTGGAAAACCGATTGCACCCGAGGACGTTGTCCCATCGCCAAGTGGTATGGGAACTATCGCAGGTGAATATATCACCGCAACTATGCAATATGAAGGCAATGTAACTGGAACATTGTTACAGCACCGTTTTGAAAAAATGGATACGAATGCCTACACGATGGAACTGTTTGGAACTGAAGGAAGACTATTCTGGAGGATGGGTGGTGCATATTATTTGCCAACGCCTCACTATCTTCCTGATGGCAACAATGACAAATGGGAATCGTTAGACTTAATGTTTCCAGAACATTACAATCCGAAAAGCAGTGCCTCCGAAATGGATTACTGGTTTGTTGAGGATTATGTCAACGCCTTGGATGAAGGTAGACCGCATGTGTGCAGTGGTCATGAAGGAAGACACGTCGTTGAAATGATGATGGGTATTTTTGAATCTGCTGCTTATGGCAAAAAGGTAACTTTACCACAGACTGCTCGAACGCATCCGTTGCTACGGTGGCGTGAGGAAAATGGATTAAATCCCCCTGAAGATATGCCGCGCGGATACGGTGAATGGTTAACTCAGGAATCCAAGCGGATCAATTAATATTATTGGAGGGGTTTAAAACCACGATTGGTTGAAGCGGTTTCAATCTATATTGTTGGAGAGGTTTCTAACCACGATTGGTTGGAGAGGTTTCTAACCACGATTGGTTGGAGAGGTTTCTAACCACGATTATTGGAGGGGTCTAAAACCACGATTGTTGGAGGGGTCTAAAACCACGATTGGTTGAAGGGGTCTAAAACCACGATTGGTTGGAGAGGTTTCTAACCACGATTGGTTGAAGCGGTTTCAATCTATATTGTTGGAGAGGTTTCTAACCACGATTGTTGAAGCGGTTTAAAACCACGATTATTTTCATTCACCATTATAGATTTCTGCCATTATCGCGTTCGTCTCTAAACCCAATACACCAGAACATCGGACAGGTTCACCAGTCCTAAAATGATTAACAAAATCTTCTACAAGTCCAGTATGCGTATGCGGTAAAGGTGTTTGAGAAAACCCAATCACACCATCAGATTTTGTTTCAAGTGTCAGATTCCCAGAATTCAAAGGTGAACACCTTAAACTTCCATTTGTGCCATATACCTCAACATCGTCAATTCCAACACCTACATTCCAATTGATATTCGCAACGGCATGTCCACCATTTTCAAAACGGAGGGTAAATACAGCAGAATCGTCAACGGAAGCATCTAAATGTACAGTCTCAGCATATCCTTTTACTGACGCTACATCTCCCATCAGATACTGCAACAGACTAATACGATGACTACCAATATCCATCAAAACTCCGCCACCACTAATCTCAGGATTGATACGCCAATTCTTCAAGTCTTGACGATTCGGATTATAGTAACCGGTGCAGTTGATACGAGCAAGCACCACATCACCGATTGCACCATCATTCATTAAGGCTTTCATCTTCTCAATATTCGGATAGTGATTTCGGTAGTAGGCAAGCATCAAGGTAACACCTGCTTCACGGCATGCATCCACCATCTGTTGACACTCGCTAACAGACAATGCCATCGGTTTTTCACAGAGTATATGCTTACCAGCGCGTGCGGCACGGATCGTCTGTTCACAGTGCACATGTGGCGGGGTTGCAATGTATATTGCATTTATTTCATCATCTGAAAGAAGCTTATCAACATCTATATAAGCGCGCTTTGCTCCATGTCTTTCAGCAAAGTCTTCAGCTTTTGACTTATCCCGCCGCATCACTGCGATGAGTTCTGAATCCTCAACGGAATAGAGTGGTGGTCCGCCTTTATGTTCAGCGACATTTCCGCATCCGAGTATACCCCATCTGAGTATTGCCATGAATTGTAATCCTTTCTGATTCACATCGTTTTAACGAAAAAGGAGAAATTTGATGGATAAAGATATTATTCTTGAGAAAATATACCCATTTTTCATCGTTGACAACCTTGCAGAATCTATTGACTTCTACAACAGCCAACTCGGCTTTCAGACAGATTTACTTGTGCCTGAAGACGACCCATTTTTCGGTATCGTATCTCGCGATAACGTCAAGATTCTGCTGAAACAGATAACGGAATATATCCATCCAGTGCCTAACCACACGCGGCATGAGTGGGCACGTTGGGATGCGTTTATTTATACACCAAATCCTGATGGTCTCTATGCAGAATATCAATCTCGTGGATTAGAATTCCATGAACCGCTTGCGGATACTAGCGATGGCTTACGCGCATTTGAGTTGAAGGATTATGATGGTTATGTTCTGTGTTTTGCAAAGCCGCTGTGATTCAAAGCAGTTCAATATTAGTTCATCTCATACAATTTATTGGTTTGTAGGCTTTACACAACGGAATCCAATCTTTGCAGACGTATATGTTGGTTTCTGAAAGATACGATATGAAACTCTTACACGTAATCCAGAACTAGACCAACCACCACCCCGTAATACACGATTAGTTTCTTGTTGATTAAATTCTTGTGTAAGTTTGGATATGCTTCCTCCTGCAACCGGATTTCTATATTGAGAATTAGAATAATAATTGCTCTTATATTCATCAAGACACCACTCAGACACATTCCCAATTATGTCAAGAACACCAAAACGGTTCGCAGAATAACTACCAACTGGTGTTGTATCACCAACATCCAGACCATAGTTTGCATCAGTTAAATCAATTTGATTACTAGTAGGATATCTCATATACAATATACCTCCTCGTGCTGCTTTTTCCCATTCTGCTTCTGTGGGAAGACGTTTATCTATCCACTGTGCATAGGCCATAGCTGCATACCAACTTACATAAGTAACAGGATGGTTACCTTTTCCAATTGGAAAGTTGTTACCATTCCAATTCATCAAATAATTTCCATCGTGGTAACTGCTAGAAATATAAACTTTTCTCCATCGTGGATTAGCATCAATAAAAGCTTTATATTCCATATTGGTTACCTCGTATTTGTCAATGTAAAATGCATCTACATAAACACGATGAACAGGTCTCTCGTCAGAATAATCGTTTGGATTACCACTACCCATTTGGAATACACCTGCTGGTATCAAAGCCATTCTTGAGGTGTCATTTTGATATGGTGTATTAATGCCTTCAAGTATCTGAATTCTATCATTTAATCCTTTTATCACTGTCTCTTTTTCAGTAAGTTGACTTTTCAACTCCTTGTTCTCACTAGATAATTCTCCCTTTTCTTTTTTGAGTGTTTCAATATCATCTGTAAGTTGTTTTAAATTCGTTCCTTGACTAGTCTGTTGACGCTCTAATTCACTAAATTTTGATAGGACATCGTTTTTATCTTCAGCTTGATATATTAAGATTATAATGCAAATCATCAAAACTGTTGGAAACAAAACTAATAGAAATTTGTTCAACCTTGTTCCAGGTGTTGATTGAGTAGGTGGTCTTGAATTTTGTTGAGGATCTATATTTTGAGAAGGATATGTTGGTGTGTTATTTCTTGATGTTGATTTAGTCTTAGTTGACTTTATTGTATCTAACAGTTGTCTTGCGGGGAAATAATTCGGATCAATTCTAAACACTTCATTTATTGCTGAAATTGCTTTCTTGTTATTATTGGATTTGAAATATGCAAGTGCTAACACATGATATGCTTCTTTATAGTTTGAATCTATAGATGTAACTTGTAAACATACATCAATTGCCTCATCATATCTATTACTATGCAAATATGTTCGACCAAGACCGTAGAGTGCTTCCTTATAATTTGGATCCAGAGAAATGGCTTTGTTAAATTCTGAAATTGCTTCGTTATAACAACTCTTGTTTATGTGGATGTGACCACGTTCGGTAAAATATTTAGCATCATGTTTGGGTAATATTCTTTCCAATGGTTGTAAATCGTCAATGGTATTCTTAACACAGTAATTCTTAAGAGAAATTGTTAACTGTTGAATATCAGGTGATAGGTTGATAAGTAAATTAAAAATCTTCGATTGGTTTGGGTTTTGAAAATCCTTCTTTGAAAAGAGCAATCCATTGTTGACTCTATCTTCCTTTCCATACTCGCCCCAGAGTGATGGATTCTCTGCTAAACTCAAAAAAGACAAGTAAATTACTAATTCTGAGAAATAATCTACCTTTTCATTTACCTGTCCACCACCTTCCATTCTCTTCGGATGTTGATATTCGCTTAGTCCGACAATCTGCTCCGGCTGACCCTTCAGGGTTGGAACAAACAGACTGTCGTAGTCTATCAATTTAATGTTAATATCAGTTCCTATTCGATTGAGTAAGATATTCCCATCTTGAAGGTCTCCGTGTGCAATCTGATGCTTATGTAGAGAAGCAACCATTTTTTGAAATTCAAATGCAACCTTCTTAAAAATATGGGCATCTTGTATATTTTGTTCAATAAAATCGCGAAGTGTTTCACCTTTTGTCCATTCCATTCGAGTGATTGGGTACTTCTCGCCATTTATCAAAATTCCTTCAGGAACATATTCAAAATCAACAAAGCATGGTAATCCAACTTGCTTAAGGTAGATAGAAATTTCCTTATATCGAAATTCTGCATTACCAACTTCTTGTGTCCAACAACGCAATGCATAGATTTGTGATACCATTTCTATCGGATAAACAATTGAAAATCCCCCTGCAAAACTCATCAGAAAACCGTCTTTTCCATACCTTGGTCTTCCACCCTTAAGTTTTACATCTTTGATACTAATATCTGGATAGTCCCGTACAGCTTGTGTATAATCTGCACGCCTAGGCCAATGCATTCAAAGTTCCTACTTTTGACTAGTTCGTTTTAAACAACGTAAGGAGAAGGTCTTGAATAAAATAAAAAACCCAACGTAAAATCCAAACCCCAGTGACACCTGCTATTAATCCCCAAATGATCGTTTCTAAAACGTTTGTTGATGAGTTTATATTTTCTGAGTTATGTGTTGCTGAACTTATATCATGCCTACTTTTATTTTTTTCATCGCAATTGAGTTCTTCTATCGAAATTAACATGAGTGTTACATCATCATTCACTAAACGAACTTTTTCACTTCGTGCTTGATTTACAAATTGGCAAAACTTTTCGTTAGAATCAAGTTCACATAACCTATCTAGGCATGTACCTACATTGCCAGATTCATTATGGTCAAGGATCCATTTTGCTATTGCATCAGTAGTTAAAACGAGAATGTCGTCAGAATGAATAGCACCGCTAATAAATGTTGGCGGGTAGTAGTTTTTGTCAGCGTAACTTGCAAATGCTTCTGGAAAACTATCAAAGTCTACAGATTTCTCTATCAGATAACTAGAAAATCCAGAATTTGTTTTATGAAAAAGGCAACTATCACCTATGATCATAGCTTGCCACTTTTCTGTTTTGATGTCAATTTCAATACCAATGAATGTAGCTGCTGCAGGTTCTCTGGTATTAAATGAATTTGTAAGATAAAAAAGATTCCGATCCTTTACTTTTTCTTCAGCTTTTTCATACCACTCCTGTTGAATAGGTTGTAACCACTCTATCCAATTTTTTTCCTTAAAAGAGAATATAGAATTATCACAAAAATGATTAACAAGTAGATCTGCCCAAATCTTAGGAAAAAATGAACGTGTTGCACCATCAGCTATAGCAAAACGGCCAAGCATCACATTTTCATGCATGGCATCTTGGCAGTCATCAATGGTTTCTCCTTCTTTATGTGTAATATAGCGATTGAACGTTAGATTAAGCATAATGTCATTCAGTAGGGTTTGGTAAAACTCGTATTTGTGTAACATCCAAACTGCCAAATTGTAATAGTTGAATCATTTGTGATTCATCAATGTTGTAACCAAAACATCGAGCACCTTGTTCAATTGGCAAGCCAGATTTGTCAGCAGCTATGTATAAAGGAGAAGGTAATGGACTAGATATATGAAAAAGATATTCTGCCAATGGTTCACCGGTAAATTGAGAATTATTATGTGGTAATATGACTTTATTACCACTGTTCGCAATATGTAGGTTAAATACCAAAGCGTTTCCATCTGAGGAACTGATATTCATGATTTTTCTTGCAAAATCGGCTGTCAAATCTGGATGTGTTGCAGCTCCATCTGTAATATTAATTACAATAGGAGGAAATACATCTGGTCTATCAGTAATCCATTCATCAACGAATTCTGAGGCACGTTGAAATGCTTCATGCATTGGTGTGTTTCCGTTTGCTAGTGGTTCCAACCAAATTGGCATCTTTATATTAACTTCTACTAATCCACCTGCGCCATCTGATATTTTCTTTTTAGTATCTTTAACTTCAAGAAGATAGGATGGAATCTCAGAGATAATACCATCAATAATGCAATTAACCTTTTCTCCATAACCTATAACAGTGACATGACACCTTTCCCTAATATCGTCTCCCCTTCTACAAGCTAGGACAAGTTCCTCTAAAACATGGTTTACTGCAAGTGATGCGCGCTCTGCCTTAGTACCATCACCATACGGTTCGGACATGGACCAAGATTGATCAACTAAAATCACAATACAACCAGGATTTGATGTCCCAATAGGAACGTTATTATACGCCATAGCAATACTCCTCTTATACGAATGTTCCTCTCATTATACTGAAACTTTTGAAAGTACTCAACTAAATAATAGGACTTATATAACTTATATAATACTTAATATGCTCAGTGGATATAGTGTAATATTTACAAGGAATCTGAAATTTCAGCACGTATTAGGGCATACAAACTGATTTTACATAAGTCATGCCAAAATTAGAATACTGCAGATGCATAAACATCTATCATCCAATATAATATACTGACTAAATAAAGTAACGGGATTAGTCGTTTTGGACTTGAATAGAAATGTTTAAAAGAGTGTAATAAACCCTTGTGTAGACAGGGTTTATATAGTATAATATAGATAAGAAGTTAAGGGGTATTTACCCCCTAACTGAACACAAAAAAGCGAGTTGCTTTTCTGATGTCCTTGCTTATCTAATTATCGTATCAGAATCCATCAGAAAAAGCAACTCCAAATAAGGAGTATTCTGATGGATCTAATACAGGTCATGGAAATGTTTCCTGATCAAGAGGCGTGTATCGCACATTTAGAGCGTCTTAGATGGAAAGGATCACCACAATGTCCACATTGTGAGTCTACATCTGTCAAAAGACGTAACGAAAACGCTATGGGGCGTATTGGACGCTGGAATTGCCACGATTGCCATAGCACCTTCAAGGTTACATCTGGCACAATCTTTCAAGGAACGAAGATCGCACTTCAGAAATGGTTTCTTGCGATCTCGTTGATGACAAACGCAAAGAAAAGTCTGTCAAGTTGTCAACTCGCACGTGATTTAGGAATGAAACAGAAGGCAGCTTGGCGTATAATGATGCGTATACGTGCTGAAATGGGGAAGGATAATGTCCTTTTACAAGGTATCATTGAGGTAGACGAAACCTATATCGGTGGTAAACGCAGGAAAGACTACGACAAAGAAAAAGGTGTCCCCGTAAGCGTGGACGTGGCACAGCGAAGGATGCTGTTATTGGTGCTGTTGCGCGCGGTGGGAAAGTCGTAGCAGAACTTGTTTCAGATATGGCTGGTGAGACAATCGCTGACTTCATAAAGAGGGGTGTCAACACCGAAGATGCTAAACTCTATACCGACCAGTTTAAAGGATACAACGACATCGGTAAAGAGATGGAACATGAAACAATCAATCGGAGTGAGAAGTGGGAAGCTGATGGGGTACATACCAATACGATGGAAGGTTTCTGGTCTTTCGTTAAACGTGCATGGTTTGGCTCACATCATCATTATTCAACAGGTTACACGCCACTGTATCTCGCAGAAGCGTGCTACAAATACAACTACAGAGGAACGAACATCTTTGACAAGTTTCTTACAAAGAGTATGGAATAAGGTCATTTATAAATCTTCTCAAGTCCAAAACGACTTATTCCGAAGGAATATATGCAATTTACATATTTGACTATCCAAGAATTTGTTTTTCAAAAGTAGTACGATCAATTTGTCGAAACCTGTTGTGCCTAAGATTCTCGTAGAAAACCCATGAGTCAGGATTTATACTGGAAGCAAATATACCATACAGTGTGTCCGTAGCACAGAGATAACTTTTCAGTGGTTCTTGACTAGACTCAATATGATCAGAACTTGGGATCGATTTACATTCTACAATAGTGATATAGTTTCCTTCTGCATCGCAAAGCACTAAGTCAACTCGACTATGGAGCATCCCTATCCGTATTTTACACTCTCTGATTACGGAAAGTTCTGCGAATTTTGAGCCAGCGAGATAATTGGAAACAGTCTCTACGATTTCAAGTTCATTGAGCCGTTCCGTTATAACAATACTAAATTCATCTTCACCATGTTTTTCTGTAAGTTTCAAAGCATTATGCAAATCCGCTTTTGCACCTATATAGTCATTTAGACTGGACTTTGCCTCACCTCGACTTGTATGTATTAAGGCGTTATCAGGGTTGATACTTATCGCTAAGTTAAAGGCGGAAATGGCTTCGACTGACTTACCTTCCTTACTAAGTAGACAACCAATAACATATAAAACGTTGACAAAACCTGTGTCAATCTGTCCTGATTGGTTAGGAACTGCTTCACTATAATTGCTTGATGTTTCAACTATCACATCATTAGTTAGTTTAGGAAAATTCTGATCTTCATAAGTCTTAATTAATTCACCAACAAGTGTCATAGTTTCCGTTAAAGGGTGGTTTTCATCATCACCAACGCTATGGATTAAATCATCTAAGATTTCTATAAGTTGATGGTACTCAATTTCCGTCACTGCAACCTGATTAAGATCTTCGTTATGATTCACGATACTTGTGACCAAATCTAGCAACCTTATCAACCATTGTGTAGCACTTTCTGGCAATATAACATCAACATATCCTATAGAGGTTGGATATGTGAACATAAGTAGAGTCGGATTTGATAATATATGTTCATTTAAATTATGCGGCACAAAAGGTATAATTGTTGACAATTCATTTTGTGGATATCGTATTCCTCGCAACATAGTCTATTACCTCTTTTTGTTCCATACATCGTACTCAGCGTGTGTCAGTATTTCATGAATTACAGCTTGCTGAGCATTATATCGCATTACTGTGATTAACCGTGCCTTGTTACCACCAATATTGAATACTGTATATGTTGTTGATTGATTACTGTAAGGAACTCGTTGTCTTAATTCAGTAGGCTTTTCTTTTTTGACTAAGTCAGCATGTGGAAATAATTTTCGCAATTCAATAACTGATTTGAAATTGTTCTGCCTTATCAATTTTATCCAACGAATAATTCCGCTTTTGGATGTAGAATGTCTAACCGCAAATTCTGTAAGTTTATTTTCATAAATAATCTGCATTGGTAACTATTAAGAAACGCAAACCTATGCTTCTATTATTCTCTTTTATTGTAATTAACGTGTTGAAATTATACCCCATTATATGAGAGATTTCAAAGTAAATAGACTTTTGACAGAAAGATGACACCAAGATTTCAGCAGCGTGGATTAGAATTCCATGAACCGCTTACGGATACGAGCGACGACTTACGCGCTTTTGAGTTGAAGGATCATGATGGATATGTTTTGTGTTTTGCTAAGCCGATATAATTCAATTTATGGTACTATCACTCCCCACTCTGCTTCAACTCCTTAGCCAATTCCATAACCTTATCCATATCCTTCTTCCATCCATCCATATCCCCAAGTGCACGCTTCGCAGCCCCACGATTAATATAGGCATCAACATATTTTGGATCAAGTCTAATAGCCTCAGTATGGTCAACAACTGCCTCCTGATGCTGTCCAAGAGCACTTTTTGACACCCCACGATGTGTATAGGCAACCGGAGAATTCGCATCTAATCGGATCGCCTCATCAAAGTCAGATATCGCCGCCTCATGCTGATTTAAAGAACGATTCGCAGTACCACGATTGATGTATGCCTCAACAAAATCAGGATTCAGTCGTATCGCTTCACTGTAGTCAGCAATTGCCTCCTCAAGATTACCAAGTGAACTCTTCACAGCACCACGACTGGTATACGCATCCGCAAAATTCGGCATCAATTCAATTGACTGATCATAAGCAGAAACAGCCTGATCGTTCTCATTTAGTTGTGTATGGAGAAAACCTATTGAAAAGAACGCACGAGCAACCAACTCATTATTAACACCTTGTGCTGTATTCGCTATAGAACGCCATTTCTCAATAGCATCCGCGAGTTGACCCTCCTTCTGAAGTCTAAACGCTTCAATGATTGCCTTGTCCTCAAGAGAAATTGTTGGATTATTTAATATATCTTCTATCGTTGATTGAAGAATGGCAACTTTATTTGGATTTGTGAAATCTTTACTTGTTAACTTTGCTACAATTCCTTTGACTTTGGTATGATGTTCCTTGATTTCCTTGAGATATTTACCCGCTTCAGATGCATTTGTTGCAGCATCAGATGAATGTTGTTCGGCTGCCTTCACGTGTATTAACATTTGTGATTGTAAATCCCCAAACCGATCATAAACAAAATATGCAGCAATCCCAGTTATCATTGGAATGAGTATTGTGAAGAATATCAGCACTACACATATAAACCCCAACCATCTGTTGATAGATTTCGACCGAGAATCCAAATATTCACTACGTAAGTCATTAAATCGCTGCTGTATTGATGCATATATATCTTGTTTTTCATCCGTCTCGTTTGACTCTTGCTCAATTGCTTGTTCAGTTTCTTCAACTGACTCATCAGATGTATTATCTTTCATTATTCACCACTTTTCTCTATATGAATTGTTTTGTTTTAAGGTATAGTTATTTGTTGCAATATATATTGATGAACTGTTTTACGGAATGTAAATCTACGGATGTAGATGAATATAAGATGATTTCACAAATATAACATTTGGATTCTATCACATTCGTATGTTTAGGTCAAATCTATTTCGGTAAAGGGTGTATAGTTCTTGTCACACATTACTCTGTAGTCCTCATAGGGACGGTATGTTTATAGAGAAAAATCTCGGATTTCATTAACAAAACACGCGTTCAATGCGAATGTCTAATGCTCATTCACCAAGTGCAATTCATTGCCACTCTCACATTCATCTCACATAGTTGGAGTGGTTTTCAACCACGATTACATAGTTGGAGTGGTTTATAACCACGATTACATAGTTGAAGGGTCTTCAACCTGATGAATGCTATAAGCGTATGCTGCTTTGAATTGGATTGATTGGATTTTCGAGCTTTCCATTCGACATGAAATGAAATGGTCAATGCCAAAAACTTTACACACTCCTTTACACCAGGGTTATTTAGTTCTAAGTATTTCCAAAATAGAAATTTACTAAAAGTTAATCCCCAAGGCGGTAGGTGCGGTTTCCTAACCGCACTGGAGCTCACAAGAATACTGACTATGAAAGGTTTTGGTGCAAATTCGGTGCGGTTATGAAACCGCACCTACCGCCTTAAGGCATTTAGCATTTGTGAAAAAAACAAGAAAAACCGAAAACTAAATAACCCTGCCTTTACACGCCAATATATTGACTAAACAACATATCTATGATACAATCATCTTTAGGTAGAGATAACACACCGACATTGGTTTTCTAACCCCTAATCATCCATACAATGAAAAGAGCGGAGGAATATGAACAGCAAAACTGACAGACCTAACGTCCTATTCATCATGTCTGACCAACATAGATATGACTATGTGGAAACAGATGAAAATGCTCCCGAAGCACTCAACACACCGAATCTACGAAGATTAACAGAAATGGGTGTGAATTATACAAATTGTACCGTGAACGCGCCAGTCTGTGCACCATCCAGAATCGGTTTAGCTTCAGGCATTCAGCCTTCGCGTCTCGGTTCACTTGCTAACGGTAGTTTCCTACCCGCCACCGTGCCAACCTATTACCAACAACTTCGTAATTACGGGTATCGTGTCGGATGTGTAGGAAAACTGGACCTTGCAAAACCGGATGGATATAACGGTCGCTATGGAGACCGTCCCCGCGCATATAGTTGGGGATTTACACATCCAGAAGAATGTGAAGGAAAAATGCATGCGGGAAGGTCACCTACTCCCATCGGTCCCTATACACATTATCTACAAGAAAAAGGACTATTAGATCAATTCCATCAAGATTACCGAAATAGGAGTTCTTCAGGGGGTTGGATAAAAAACGGGTCTTACGATTCTGTGCTACCGACTGAGGATTTTGAAGATTCATATATTGGCAGACGCGCAACTGAATTCATTCAAACCATACCTGATGACTATCCTTGGCATATGTTTGTCAACTTCGTCGGACCACACGATCCGTTTGATCCACCAACGGAATACGGAGACAAGTATCGCCAAGCTGAAATGCCACAACCCATTGAAGACAATATGGAAGGAAAACCGGACTGGGTCAAAAAACGGGTCCTAAATATCACTCCTGAAGAAGTTAAAGTCACACGTCAACAGTATTGTGCTGCAACTGAACTGATAGACGATCAAATCGGCAACATGCTAAATGCATTGCAAGAACGTGGTATGCTTGAAAATACCTACATCATCTATTCAAGTGACCACGGTGAAATGCTCGGAGACCACGGGTTATACACCAAGAGTTTAGCCTATGAAGCATCGCTACGGGTTCCTCTCATTGTAGCAGGTCCAGGAATAGAACCAAACAGCATCTCAAATACATTGGTTGAGCTGAATGACTTGAATCCAACTATTTGCGAAATGGCGGACGTTCCTGTCTTAGAAAACATTGATGCACAATCTATTGCACAAGTCCTTCACGGAGAAACCGATACACACCGAAATGAAGCAGTCAGCAAACTGATAAACTTCACTTGTATTCGGACACATACCCATAAGTTAATTGAAAGTCGGGACGGTTTCATTGAATTATACAATCTTGAAGACGATCCAGAAGAATTGAATAACATCGCTGAATCTAATAAGGAATTGGTTCAAGAGTTACGGACAACGATGGAAAGTCGGTTTGGTCCGAGACTTGTAGAGAATAATAGAGACCCAATGAAACTGTAACAGGTTAAAGGTAGTAGGCACGCTCCGCATGCCGTCTATAAAGTAGAAAATAATAGAGACCCAATGAAACTGTAACAGGTTAAAGGTAGTAGGCACGCTCCGCATGCCGTCTATAAAGTAGAAAATAATAGAGACCCAATGAAATGGTAACAGGCGTTATCTTAGCAGGCGGAAAAAGTCGTCGGATGGGTGAAAATAAGGCGTTTCTCCGACTTGGAAACGACACACTCATTGGTCATGTAATTTCGTGCTTGAAGTCAATCACCGATGAACTGCTGCTTATCACAAACAATCCTGATGAATATACACATCTGGACATTGAAATGCATAACGACATTATACAGAATGTTGGAACATTAGGGGGTATTCATTCAGGATTGACCCATGCATCATATCAAACGGTAATCTGTGTGGGTTGCGATAATCCATTCTTGAATCCAAATCTACTCAAACACCTTGTTTCTGTATTAGAAATTCATGATGCAGTAATACCATTAGATACACATGGTCGGCTTCAAACGCTTTGTGCGGTGTATTCAAAACGATGTATACCGATTATTGAAGGGATGTTAAAACTATCAGAACTACGTGTCCACAAATTGCAAGAACATGCGAATGTGTCAAGTGTGCATCCAGAAGTGTGGAAATCGTATGATTCTGGAGGGATATCTTTCTTCAATGTCAACACACCAGAGGAATATATAAAAGCACAATCTATATTTAGCAAGTAGTGTGTGGAAATTTATTTTACTAACGTTAAATACTCGCCAAATCCCAGATAACCACAGTGCTATCTCTACAACCACTTGCAAGCGTCTGACCATCAGGAGAATATGCAACTGAATAGACTGGATCAATATGTCCGGTAAATGTCTTCAAGACCTCACCAGTGGCAACATCCCAAATAGAAAGTTCACCCATACCACCACTGGCAATAGTTTTACTATCAGAAGAATAAACAACAGAATATGCACCAGCATCAACATCAATAGCACTGAACAGTTCTCCCGTTGAAACATCCCAAAAACGGATGCCTTTATCACCGTTGTCACTCGTGCATGCAAGTGTCAAACCATCTGGTGAAAACGCGACAGAATCTATACTATCATTAGGATCCGTTTCAATAGTTTTGAGGAGTTTTCCAGCGGCAACATCCCAAAACCGTATTGTACCATCCGAACCACCGCTTGCCAAGGTAAAACTATCTGGAGAGAACGCTATAGTATGTATACAATCTTCATGTCCCTTGAGTTTATATATCTGTTCACCAGTCATTGGATTCCATAAACGTATTGTATTATCACTGGCACCACTGGCTAATGTTTTTCCATCTGGACTGAAAACTACCGTTATTACCGATTCTTTATGTCCTTCAAACGTTGTGCTGCTTTGCCAAGTATCAGTCTCAAACAGATGAATTGTGTTGTCATAAGTACCACAAGCAAGTTTTGAACCATCTGGTGAATAAGCAACAGATGCAATAGATATTTTTTCCGAAAGTGTATTAAGGAGTCTATGTGTAGTTACATCCCAAATGCGAGCAATATTGTCTAAACTAACCAACGTTTTTCCATCTGGTGAAAATACAACATCACCAACAACTTCTGCATATCCAGAAATTGTTCTTACATGTTCGCCAGATTTGACATCCCAGACATGTATCTCAAAACCGTTGGAAATTGCAAGCGTGTTTCCACACGGGGAATACCTATAACTATTGACACTATACCTGCCAGGTGTTTTGAATGTATGAAGAAACGTTTCAGTATCCATATCCAATAAGTGTATAGTATCTCTCTCATCATGACAAGCAATTGTCCTATCATCAGGTGAATATAGAACATAGCCTAACTTTGTATCAGGGTTTTTTCCACACTGACAACCACGGAGAGGATAGGTTGTCGCGATAGCATCTAACTTCGTTGCAAGGTTAATCGTCCTTACGACATCGCCCGTCTGTGAATTACGTAACTGAATGGTACCGCAGGAACTCGCGATTGCAATAGTGCTTCCATCGTTTGAAATGTCACAAGAATACTTTGTATTATCACTAATTTCCTGTATTAATTCACCAGAATTGGCATTCCAAAAACAAACTCTATTATCCGAGCCTTGACTGAAAATCGTATTTCCATCATGAGAGAACTTCACTGAATCCACAGAACTAACGTGGGCAGCAAATGTTAACTCAGGATCACCTGATTGCACATCATAAACACGGATAACCTCCTCATTACCACCACTGGCAAGTTTGCTACCATCCGGACTATAGGTTAACGTATTCACTTGGTCCTTATGTTCATCTAAAGTTCTTTTGAGTTCACCAGTTGACACATCCCATAATCGGATAGTTTGATCTTTTCCTGCACTTACAAGGGTATCACCATTTGGATTGAAAACCATGCAATAGATGTCGTCAGTATGTTCAGTGAGTATAGACTTAGAATCACCAGTTGCAACATCCCACAATCGGATAGTATAGTCACCCCAACAACTGATACTGGCAAGTGTCTCTCCGTCAGGACTGAATTCAACACCACTGACATAATAGGTATGTCCTGTTAAAAGATTGCGTTCTTCCCAAGTCTGTGTATCGTATATCCAGATGCCGATTGTGCTTGAAACAGCAAGTTTAGAACCATCAGGAGCAAACTGTATATCAAACACATAACCTTTACCGAACCTTGCTATAGCACCTTCTGGCAGATAGTTCTTAAATTGATTCATATCACTATGCGATTGCGTGTAATCTGATTTCATAGATTCTCCTACATTGTTATTCTATTTTCGCGGCGGTTTGACATTCATCCAATGTCCATCTTGTCTGTTGTCTTCAACAAACCTTACCTTCGACCACCACGTGTTCGCACGTGTCCTAGCATGTCCACGATCAAAGTTAATCCCGATATTTATCGGTTTATCTGTATCCGGATAATCCAGCATCGTCCATGGAATTTCCATCTCAACAATCCACCCATCATCAACGATGCTTGCAGCGACATCCCACATATCCGATAGTTCTTCAGGCGTTGCAAATGGTGGTGGGTGACTAACCCATTTGCTACCAAGCGGATTTGCCATAAAGAATATGCGATCCATAAATTGATGTGTATGGAAAGGATCTATTGTGAACGATACCCAATCCTCACCCGATGGACGAATCTGATCCATTGCCTGAAGTCCAACAATTCCATCAGGAACACTATCAAATAGATACCAAGCAAGATAAATTGCTTCATCAGAATATACCAACATAATTGTTGTTTGATCTTGTGCCTGGATATTCCCAGCATTTCTGTCAAAGAAATCCGTGCCTTGAGGGGCATTCCGCCAAGCTTCATCAGTAAGTTTCCCATCAATTACTGGCGGTGTGTCTATCTTCACTCCGAGAAGCCTTTTGCCATCTCCCAGATCCACTTCGCCATCCTGTTTTGGTACATTGTCAATTAATTCTCCAAGTTCTTTTGGTTTCTTTAATCCAAATAATTCACATCCTGTCATAAAAAGTAAAATACATATCAAATTGATAGAAAGTGCTGTCTTCAAGAATCTGTTCCTCCAATACATGTATATTGTGTTCGTAGTCGCGCAATTTATTGCGCCTCTTTTTTGAAATTCAAATGGGCAAATCATTTATAGAATTGGTAGACATTTGCAGTAATTGATACCCTCAGTATACCACAGTTACATTGACAGATGCACTTTTCTCCACTTTGTATAACTTTGTTTAAAAGGCACTTCGTATAATGATATGCCTAAAACTTACTCATATCCCATAAAAGAACTGTCCCGTCTGAACTCCCACTTGCAACTGTTTCCCCATCCGGAGAAAACCCAACATCATTGATGCTTTGTGTATGTCCAGTAAACGTCTGTAGGAGTTCTCCAGATTGTGCATCCCAAATGTGTACAACTTTTTCATTCTCAGAAATATTCGCAAGTAACCTGCCATCAGGAGAACATGCCAGATGCGTTACAACTCCTACATCTGCTATCGGCGGACGTGTCAATTCACCTGTGGCAACATCCCAAAAACGGAGTGTTCCATCCGCACTACCACTTACAACCGTTTTCCCATCAGAAGAAAACACCACCTCATTAACTTCCTTTTCGTGTCCAGTTAACGTTCTAAGGTGAGTCTGACTGTCGACATCCCATATCATGATTGTTTTGTCATTGCTACCACTTGCAAGCTTGCTTCCATCAGGAGAAAACGCAACTGAATTGACTTCATCCGTATGTTCATTGAAAGTCATCAAGCAATCTCCAATGAGATAAAGTTGCCCCTTACAAATCTCCCATAAACATACTTTGTTATCTCTGGTACCGGTCGCGAGCATACATCCATCAGGTGAAATTGCTATAGAAGAAAATGTTGTTCCATCTCCTCTAAAACTTCCGAGGAACCGACCAGTTGCTACATCCCACAAACGTGCCATGTGTGACACATTGGGAAAATACAATGTAACCAGAATTGCACAATCAGCGGAGAATCTAATTGAATGAACATTATTTCCCTCAAGATACGTGTTCCTTATACTCTTTCCACTCTGTAAATCCCACCACTGCATTCCATCTTCACTACCAGATGTCAGCATACTGCCATCTGGGGAAAATGCAACAGAATAATTTTCTTTTGGACTGTGACCAGCAATATTCATTTTTTGTTCACCTGTATCGGCATCCCACATTCGGACCGTGCCATCATCACTCCCACTGACAATTGTCTCTCCATCAGGTGAATAAGACACCGAAAACACCTCGTCTCCGTGTGCCACACTATTCAGCAGTTCGGTTGTATCAACATTCCATACATTGACTCTGTCCGATCGGCTGCCTGTCACAAGTCTGCGTCCATCTGGTGAAAATTCCATTGACTTAAACTCATCTACCCACTCCTTATTGTTACTGAGACGCTTGCCAGTCTCTAATTTCCAAAACTGCAAACGACCATCTCCTGTAGCAAGAATTTTCTGATCAGGTGAAATGGCAGCAGCATTAAAGTTAGTTTCAAGGTATATCTCTTTCACAATTTCATAGTCTTGTGTATCCCAATATGCAATTTGTGATATCTTATTATCGGTATTGCCTACGGTAAGAAGATGTGTGCTATCAAATGTATATGTCATAATTGCATTTGACGCAAAATCTGTTAAACAAGATTTCAAAAGCTCACAGGTACCAACATCCCATACCATGATTTCACCATCTGTACTTGCAAGTTTATCTCCTCTCACATTGAATGTTAAATACTCAACATCATTTTTATGTCCAACACAAGTACCTTTTAGCCGACATGTCTTTGCATCCCAAATATGGATTGCTTTGTTCTCACCACTCGTAGCGAAGAATTTTCCATCTGCGCTGAAGGCAATAGTCGTAACAGGTGTAGTATCCTCTGTCAGTAAGTCAAGTACTTCTCCTTTTTCTGAATCATAGATCCAGACACCGATGGATGAAACGACAGCCAATCGTTTTCCATCTGGAAAGAATTTGATTTGATTTATTTTTCCTCTCCCAAGACGGGTTTTTGCACCATCCGGTAATCCAACCTGAGCATTATTATGTGTGAAAGTATCACCTTCGTTTATTTCCATCTATTAGGATCTCCTTTTTGTAGTTTGAATAGTAGTCTTGTGTTGAATATCTTTAGTCACGTATGAAGATTAAGAAATAAATTGGGTAATTTGAGATCAAAGTCCAGCGCGCTTACAAAGCGCGCCTACAAGGGGTGTGTAATCGTGGTTGAAAACCACTCCAACAAATGATAGGTGGTAACTTATGTTAAATTAATCTTCATTAGGAACGATATGTGTGTCCTATAAACCTAGTATATGTAAGAAATTTCAAAAAAATAATTAACTGGTACAAGTCGTATCATTTTATACTTCTGGGACATTCCACAACTTAACCGTACTATCCCATCCAGCAGTTGCAAGTGTTTGTCCATCAGGAGAATAGCACAAAAACCATATATCTTGAATATTTTCATGGGTAAATGATGCAATTACTTTCCCAGTATTTGCATCACAAAAACAGATCTGATCTCCTTCAAAAACTGCATAAGCGAATGTCTTTCCATTTGGGGAAAAGACTATTTCACTCGCCATTTTATCAATTTCAAAAGACTTTATAGGTTTTTCACCATCTATTTTCCAATATTGAATTTCACCTTGACTTAAACATAGAAAAGTATGTGAATCTGGTGAAGATGAGACAAAGCGTCCAGATAACTTTTTGACGGTTTCTTCAGAAGTTAAATCCCAAATTCTTATCTCTCCACCAATTGAACCGACAAGTAATTGTCCATCAGGCAAAAATGCAAGATTTCTTATATCCTGCGATTTGGATTCAATAATCTTCGTGTTTTTGCCAGAAGTGACATCCCAGAGATAAACGTTACCATGTTCATCACCACTTGCAAGCATCTTTCCATCAACGGAAAACGCAACAGATGTAATGTCATTCAGAAGTCCTTCAAAAACCTGTTCCTTTTCCCCTGTTTCAGTATTCAAAATATAGACACAGTTGTTTCTATCATCGCCACAAGCCAATCTTATTCCATCTGGTGCAAAAGCACAACAAGTAACTATATGGGGATGTATATAGAAATTTTTCTTAAGTTTAAAAGTCTTTGTATCCCACAAATGGAGTCTGGCGAAACCACACAGTACAGCGAGAACATCTTCAACCGGTGAATATGTCATACACCTAAATATCTCTGCGTATCCATCAATTACACGTAGTTGTGAACCCTTTGCAACATCCCAAAATCGGATTGGTCCGTCGTCGCTATCTGTAGTAGCTAATGTTTTTCCATCAAGGGAAAAAACGACATGGTAAGTGGAATCTTGTGGACTCTGGATGGATTTTGTGCGTTCACCTTTAGTAACATCCCAGAACTGAATCACATCGTCACGCAAGTTGTTACTGACAAGTATATTCTCTGTTGGACTAAACAGAACTGTATTCACCCAATCGTCATTTGTGGTAGCAGCTATTGTATTAAGTAAGTTGCCTGTATCGGTATCCCAAATCCTGATTTTTCCACCACGTTCTCCTATTGCGAACATTTTACTATCCGTAGAAAAGGAAATGGCAGAAATATAATCTTGACTACCTTTAAGTGTACGGATATATTCGCCTGTGTGTGCGTTCCAAAGATGTATCATATTATCTCCGCCATAACTTGCAAGTAACTCACCATTTGGTGAACAAAGCACTTCGGATACATAGCCAGCATGTCCGGCAATAGTAAGAATTTGTTGACCTGTAGGAATATCCCAAAAACGAATTAATTCGTCATTTCCACCACTGATAAGTTTCCGTCCATCATGACTAAAAGTTACAGATGTGACTCTATCAGTATGTTCTGAGAGTACCATCTTAAGGTTTCCTGATCGGATATCCCATAATCTGATTGTTTTGTCGCTGCTCCCACTTGCCAAAAGTGAATTATCAGGACTGAAAGCAACACTGCTTACTCCAGCCGTGTGTCCCAAGAACAGATTGAGTTCTTTCCCAGTATGTGCATCGTACAGCCATATACCGTAAGTGCCACACGTAGCAAATAGTGAACCATCTTTGGAATATACCATATCAAAAGTACAACCTTTTCCGAGACGCGCTTTTGCACCATCAGGTAATTTCCAACTTGTAACATCTTGTGATTGTAATGATTCTGCTGTCATAACTTCTCCTCTTTCTGTTTCTACGCCAAACTCCTGTCGTAGCAGTGTGCGAATATCTCTTAATCTGCTCTTTACTGTACCTGTAGGCATCTTGAATTTTTCAGCAATTTCTCTGATATTCCATAATTCCAAGTAGTATAATTCCGCAACAGAACGTACTTTCTTTGGCAACTGATGTATTGCTTCTTTAAGATCGGTGATTAGTTGCGTATTGTAATATCGCTCTGCTGCGTCTTGATCAATATGTTCCACCAGTACGGACTCCTGATGAGGTATTTCGCTATATCTATGATTTGTTGTTTTATAATACCGTTTGCATGCGTTGAGTGCAATCCGATGTAGCCACGGTCCAAAACTATCAACATTTCTCAATCCAGTGATATTTTGCCAAACAGACATCCAAATGTCGTTACTAATCTCTTCGGCATCTTGCAGATGTCTTGAATTAGCGACAATGACACGCCAAATCCGAGGTGTATAACGGGTCATGAGTTCTGCAAAGGCTGCTTCATCCCTGTCTTGAACGAGTTGAATGAGTTCTGCATCTGTTAGGTCACTCAAAGCAAGAAAATTATTGAACATAAAAACAGATTCCTGAGCCAGTTTTAATGTATAGAGGAGGGTTTCATAGTAAAAGGTTTAAAAAATAGATGTCGTATTTTGTGATTTTATGACAATCACAGATAAGGTGTTAGGTCCCAAAGCAGGATAGTGCCATCATAGCTTGCACTGGCTAAAAGTTTGTTGTCTGGAGAGAAAGCGATTTCTCCCAAAATATCTGTCGGTCCCCTAAAGGTGACAAGATGTTTTCCACTCGTAACATCCCATAGGTCAATAGGATAACTCTTCAAATCCTTATGCGATGTTTCTATTGCCATGTACTGACCACACACAGAGTATGCTGATGGCCCCTCAAACTGTTCAAATTCTGGTGGTATTGATAACCTTTTTTCTATTTCTGACCATGTCGGGTTACACAAGCAGGTTACATCTTCGCAGTATTTCCGTTGGCTGATATCCCAATATTGCTTTCCTTCTTTTCTTAAGTAAGCATGGTACATTCCACATCTGCAAAATCGGACACTCTCGATTTCATCACATGGCAACGTTTCTATCTCTTCACCAAGTTCAATGTCCCACAGTTTGACATACCGAGATTTTGATCTACTTACGAGCAATCTTCCATCCTGACTGAATTCCAACTCATTAACATGATCATCTTCGCCCTCATCATCGTCATTAGGTGGCTCAAGAGGATGAGTGAATTCATGAAGTTTCTCTCCATTTTGTACATCTAACACTTGTACGGTGCCATCCTCGCCAGCATAAGCGAATAGGGTTCCTGTCGGTGCTAATGCCGGAGGTGCGCTCCAATATTCACGTCCAGTTCCTTCAACAAGTGGTATTTCATTCCCATCAGCTTCCCATAGTGTTACGGTCTCATTTATGATACTTGCGACATAGAGGTGTCCATCATTGGTTTTATATACAAACTGATTTTTTCCCGCAGATACCTCTTTGATTGCAGGACGCGAACGTTTACTTTCAATGTCCCATAACACGACACCTTCATGATGGTGTTCAGCAGCTAAAGTTTTACCATCCTGGGAGAACACAATCGATCTCGGCCACGAGATAGGTGAATGTGTAAATTGACGTTTGTTTGGATTGTCAAGAGTCCACACGTTGATATATTCATGTCGGCATTCATAGGCAAGTTGCGATCCGTTTGAAAATAGGACATTGTTCCCCCAATCACCGATGGATGCAAATTCTATATTATTGCCCCAAACTTGATCACTATAAAGTTGCTCATTACTTTCAAGGTCACGGACAGAGATAGTAGCTGGACCGGTCTCCTCATAATTCATGATCACAGCGAGTAAAATTCCATCTGGTGTATACGAGGGGACAATGCTATATGGGTGTCCATAGTCGGTATATTCTCGCACCTGTTGCCAAGTATTAACATCCCAAACGAACACTGTGCCATCTTTACTACCAGAGGCGAGAAACTTTCCACAAGGTGAAAAGCAAATAGTGGTAACCCAATGGGTATGTGCTGAGAGACACGTAATTAGTTCACGGCTTTTCATATCCCACACTAATATTGATCCTGCCTCATCTGAGTTAGGGGACATACACGTTGACACAATCAGTCGAGTACCAGGTGAGAAACTAATAGGTTGGTAATGTCCTGCTCTTTCATCGTCTGCTGTGAATTTTGCATACGGCTTGCCGGTTTCCGCATGCCGGACATCAACAACAGGAGTATTACCATATTCAGAAGAATTAACTGCAATATACTTATTGTCGTGAGAAAAGGTTGGACTTTCTACGAAAGTCTCAAATTTGACTTGTGTCAAGCACGCACCATTCTGGACATCAAAAATCTTAAGTATTCTACCTGAACAACATGCGGCTATCCATTTACCATCAGGAGAAAAGGTGACATCGTAAACCACCCCTTGCTCTGCCTCCCAAAGTGAGATAGGAGAAAGCGTTGCGAGGTCATATATCCATAGTCCTATGCAGGTGCCAATAGCAAGATACTGTCCATCAGGTGAGAACGTCATTTTAGGTTCACTGCCGCGTCCTAATCTTGCAATCGCACCTTCGGGAAGTGCCCAAGTTGTTACATCACCTTCAAATGAACCTACCGGTACGGGAGTTGAAGTGTCTTCGTTTTCCATAAAACTGGCTCCTTGTCCTTGATAAAGGTCATCTGGCAATATAAGTTCTTCCTGTTTTAGACGATTTCGCGCTCGGTTGAGCCGACTTTTTACCGTGTTCAGAGATACACCTAAAGCATCACTAATGGCTTTACAAGGCATTTCTCCGAGATAGTGGAGGATCATCGTTGTGCGTTCTGTCCCCGGCAACATTTCCAGAAGGTTATAAACGATTTCGCGACGACGTTCTGCGGATGCTATTTCACGTTCTTCTGCTACATAAGAGGCATAAGCAGTTTTTTCCAATATTTCTTCACTGGTAATATCCAGCGATTGCATCACAATTCTTTTCTTTCGCAGACAGGCTATACACTGCCGATTTGCAATCGTAAAGAGCCATCGAGAAAACCGATTCGGATCTTGTAGGGTAGGTAGTTTTTTGTATACTTGAAGGAAGGTATCTTGAGTTATTTCCTCTGCAATATGATAATCACCGATTTTACGCCATGCAAACGAATGCACACTCTTACGATATTTGTTAACCAACACGCTAAATGCACCTTCATCACCTGACAATATTTCATAAATCAATTGAACGTCATCTTTTACCATCAGAGACTCCTAATACAATCTATTTACTAATATATCATGACGCGATTATTTCTTGGAAAGGTTGCAGAGTTGACATATATTCAAAGATTATTTGCGTGAGTTCGGTATCAGTAGTTTTAATAGCGGTAACTTTATGAAGGTTAATTTATTAATAATGAGACAAAATGGAAATGGGTCTTCCATTACACGAACCCAGATCACGTCTTACGCAATGTATTCACGTAGCACTGTTTAATCTACTGTAGAGAGATGAGTTCCCACAGCAAAACGACCCCTCCACTGGCACTCGCGATTGTCCTACCATCCGGACTAAAAGTTACGGCTCCAACCGCACCCGGGTGTTCTCCCAAAGTCATAATTGATGCCTGTGTGTCTACATCCCACAAACGAACGGTTTTATCCCAACTCGCACTTGCAACCATTTTGCCATCCGGACTGAACACGACACTATAAATATTACCAGTGTGCCCCTTCATGATTCCAAGTTGATCTCCTGTATGTACATCCCACAAACGCACAGTGAAATCATCACCAGCACTCGCTATTGTCTCTCCATCTGGACTAAAAGCCACACCGTTGATCACTTTTGTATGTCCTTTCATAAGAAGTTGATTTCCTGTATTCACATTCCATAAACGAACGATACTGTCCCTTCCGCCACCTACGATCATTTTACCATCTGGACTGAAAACGATTTGGTTAAAACCTTCCTCCCCTCCTATAAAGGTTAGAAGTTGATTTCCTGTCTGAACATCCCAAATACGAATGGTATGCCAATCCGCGCTTGCTAACTTCTTTCCATCCGGACTAAACACGACATCTACAAATCTGGTAATTGGGGGTCTAACTCTACTATCAGTCGGTATTAGACGATGGGTACCTGTTTGTACATTCCATATAGGAAAGGAGTCATCGCCATTTGCAATTGCCAGCGTCTTTCCATCCGGACTGAACTTAACACTATGTACAAGATTCATTATACTCTTAGTAGCCCCTTTGAAGGTATGAAGAAACATGCCTGTTTGCACATCCCATAGTTGAACATTTCCACTTCTACTCCCACATGCCAGGGTCTTTCCATCCGGACTGAACTCAATGCTATATATAATATCCATGTGCCCGGTAATTGTCTTAAGAGATGTGCCATTTTGCACATCCCATAGACGAATAGTTTCACCAAAACTGCTTCCACTCACCAGTGTCTTCCCATCCGGACTGAACTCAATGACATTGACCATACTACTATGTCCAGTCAACGTCCGAATAGATGTGCTGGTTTGTACATCCCATAGCCGCACAGTTTCATCATAGCTTCCACTTGCTAACATTTTACCATCTGGACTAAATACAACATTTGAGATAAACTTTGTATGTCCCTTGAGTGTTGCAAGAGGTTCGCCAGTTCTTACCGTCCATAAAGTGATATTTTCGTCCAAGTAACATCCACTTGCTAATGTCTTACCATCTGGACTGAATGATATACTTCTAACATCACCAGTATGTTCTCCCAATATCTGTAACGGTCTACCGGTTTGCACATCCCAAAGATGTACGCTCTTGTCCATACCGCCACTTGCGATTATATTACCATCCGGACTAAATGATACACATCTGATTCCCCCTGTATGCCCCTTGAATGTTCGTAGAGATTTGCCGGTATGCGCATCCCACATCCGCACAGTTTCATCATAACTCCCACTTGCTAACTTTGAACCGTCAGCATTGAATACAACGTTTGAGATATGTCCTGTGTGTCCTGTTAGTGTCTGAAGATGTGTACCTGTGCGCGCATCCCAAATACGTATGGTCTTGTCACCACATCCACCAGCCAACGTCTGTCCGTTTGGACTGAACACGACACTCCTGACGTAAGATGTGTGACCAGCGAATAGATTAAGTTCTTTCCCCGTCTGCGCGTCATAGATCCAAATACCAATGCTTCCCGAGACCGCAAATCTCTTCCCATCAGGAGAGTATGCTATCCCATCTATTGTCCCTTTAGCAAGACGAGCTTCTGCACCTTCAGGTAAATCCCAGTGTGTATAGTCCTGTGCGAATACGTTTGATATGAAAATGAGTAGTGAAAAACAGATGATTGCAAGCGAATATAGTGTTCTTTTCATCGGAAGTCTATCCTTGGTTATTATTTACGATTTTATAGAAACAGGTACAGGTAAAAGATGTCAAGTCAAACGAAAGTATCTTGAAGTGTAAGGTTATTTAGTTTTCTATTCTACACATATATTACTTCAAATGTAAAACATGTAGGTTGGGTTGAGGTGCGAAACCTATAAATCTACGTTAGTAATGCCTTTGTGGCATACGACGGTGTCAACTCAAGAAGATATTCACATTATTATGAATCTTTCTTAAATCCCATTGTAATTGGGATTGTCCTATGTTTATAGAAATAATGTCAACCCGTCCTCTTGGTTCCATAGGAACGAAATGTTTATTGGGTTGATGAAATTAAATATTCAAACCAACAAAACAAATTGTTAACTGGTACAAGTTGTTATATAGGAAAAAAGTAATAAGAATGAAAAATTAGTTTTATGGAAAGGAATAACGGCGAAAATACTATATAAATTAAGATAATTGTAGAATGTATCTGTTTGAGTTTGACATACTCACCGAGCTAAAGCTCCGGTGATTCTTTTGAAGAATCACACAAGCGATTGTGGTATCAACAAGGGGTGCTTGCCGAAGCAAGTCTGATCCCCTCTACTCCAAAGGTAGATGTCCCTACCTTATGAATATTAAGTGCCGCATTTATATCACGGTCATGTTGGATTTTGCAGTTATGACAATCCCACGTGCGAATACTCAGATCAAAGAACATTTGGATTTGCCCACAGACGTGACAGACTTTGCTTGTAGGTGTCCATCTGTTAATTGTTTCAACGCGTTTGCATCTTTTCTGTGCTTGCCATTTGATTTTCTGCATAAAGTCGCCAAAGGCATAATCAGAAACTTTACGTCCCCAGAGGCGTTTCATGCCTCTAAGACACAAGTCCTCAAAGAAAGAGACATCAAACTTTCGGACAAGTTCCAGTGCAAGTTTCCAGTGATGGTCTTCCCTTTGCCGGTTGATCTTTCTGTGAACATGTGCGAGATTTTTCCTTGCACGTTCGCGATTGTTGCTGCCTTTCTGCTTCCGAGACAACGCGAGGCTCGCACGTTTTATCAGTTTAGAAGCAGACTTATAGAATTCAGGAGATTGATATTTCGTGCCATCCGAACAGGTGAGAAAATCCTTGAGTCCAAAATCAAACCCTGCTGTCCTACCAGTCTTAGGTGCAGGCTCAAGTCCTTCAGCGTCTGTTGTGATAGTGATATGCCAATCGCCTACTGCGTCTTTCTTAATGGTAACCTGTTTGATATTACCTTCAATCGGTCGACTATACCAGAAGCGATACCATCTTCTATTGATACGGATTTTCGCAACGGGACATCCGCCTGTTTTGTCAATCGGTTCTATTTTGACTTGACTTCCATCAAAGGTCATAGATTTGTATTTATACCGACTTCTAAATTTAGGCGGACGCTTCGCCCTACCTTCAAAGAAGTTTTTCCACCCTCTGTCAACGCGTTGGATACATTCTTGCAAACACCAAGAATATGGGATCGTCCAGTGTTGATATTTAGAAAGTCGTTTCAGTTTTGTCAAATGCTTAATCATCCGAAATGCACTCGGTCGCTTGTAACCTTCACATTGCCCATATATCCTGTAGTGCCGTTGCCACAACCCAACAAAATGGTTGTGGACATGGGCAATGATATGCAGGTCTTTCTGAATATGTCTATTGCGAGGATGCTTTTGAAGTTTGTATTTAAATGTTCTCATTTGTTTTTCTGGTCTTCAATATATTGTTTTAGGACATCCAAAGTAACACCACCTGTAGAAGCAACAAACTTTGAACGGGTCCATAGACACGGCATGCGAGTTAATATTGGATATTCTTCTCTGAGTGTTTTACCAGTGAACCCTTTTATACGACCAATTACCGTAGATACAGATTGGGTGGGGTCTATACTTACCAAGACGTGCACATGGTCAGCCATAGTGTCTATCGCACGAATGATATACTTGAAATCTGATTGTTTGTCAAATATTAATTCTTTTAACCTTTCCTGCATTTCAGCTGACAAACATTTTCTTCTGTATTTTGTGCAAAAAACGATATGGTATTCACAAGCGTATATACACCCACGTGTTTTCTGATATTCTAACTTTGGAGTTTTTAATTCAATTGACATATCACATTACCTGTTGGACATTTAGTTTATGTGATATATTATACAATATTTACACTAATATGACAAGTTAAAATGCTAATATAGCATCAAGTCAATAGTGCCGTCTACATCACCGAGCTAAAGCTTCGGTGTCTTGACGGCAAAAATAGGATAATCAAATCCAAGATAGGATAGTCAGAACTAAATTATATACCACATACCGATCTCAGCAGTAATGATACCCAGAAGTGCACCTGCAAGAACATCTGTAGGATAGTGTACCCCAAGATAGACACGGGCTACGCCTACCATAGATGCCCAGACAAATGCTCCAATTTGTATGACTGGCACTTGAAAGAAACTTGAAAGGAGAGTCATTATGAGAAATGCAGAGGTAGTGTGACCTGATGGAAAACTAAACTCATCTGGGGGGCGAACGCGGAAGTGAACATCATCGATCTTAATATATGGGCGGTCGCGCTTCAATGATTGTTTCAGAAGATGGTAAAGACACCTTTCAATAGGAAATGCTACAAGGGCAGAAAACAGAAATGGTTTACTCAGTGTGCTTTCAAAAGTCAAATAGATATATAAAACAATAAATGGATAGAGGTATCCATTTGCACTCCAAGATATTATTCGTAAAGAACGATTAAGTAACCTTTTATCTCCCCAACCAAAGATACGGTTGAATAACACTGTATCCCAACGGGTAACATTATTTGTAATTGCTTTTAACATAGTTTATTGATTCTTATATGCTTTATCAAAAGCATATTACATTTTCAGTCCATTCAACCAAGAAGTGTGGTTAAGGATGTTAATGTACCTTACCTCCCAAAACATTCCATCGTAAATCACCAAGTGTATAATATCGTGATAACAAGCAAGTAAATATTATACACTATACAAAGGTTTTTTTCAAGAATAATTCTTCCTTGGGGTGTGTAAAGTTTTTGGCACTAATTTCTCACGAACAATTGTAGGGGCGGGTCTCTGTGCCCGCCCGTTCCCCTACAGGACAATGCATGACGGGGGCACAGAGACCCTGTCCCACAATAGGTTACAGGTTTTTCACTTCAATTGATGCCTACGGTGCCAGTAACTTACACACCCTATTACTTGTAGGTGTGTATAGTTTTTAGCACAACTCGTTATAATTGAGAATTGTTGTATAATTAATTCTTTATTATGAAAAACACTGGATAGAGTAAAATTCCGATTTTTCAGGAAGGAATAGGAATCAGCAGAATATTGAATCTCATTTTACTATTCGATTTGCTCTTGTACCAGACTGGTGTTACAGTCAATTTCTATTCAAATGAAGCGATGTTAAGTGGGAGGGTTGTTGATCTACCTGCACCATCAATGCATGTCAGTTCATGCTTTCCAACGACAGGCGTTAGGAAGGTGGATTCAACAGCTTTTCCATTGAAGACAAGTTCTCCATTCAGGAACCAGAAGATGTCTTGCGTATCCCCTGAAACTGAGGCTGACAATCGTATTTTCTGATACTCCAGTGGAATGTTTGGACGGATATGATACACCGTATCTTGAGATGGTGACAGGATGATAGGCTTTGTTCCTGCAAGTAGACGTGTGCAGTCTTCATTATGGTCAGGAAGTTTTGGTATTGCAAATCCGTTTACATTCAGCCATGTTGCCACCTCTGCAGGAAACACAGCGATTTTCTCTTGACGATAATTTCTCCCTGGACGGCAAGATGAGCAGAGACGTACACCAGTATCAACATCTATTTGAACGGTTTTATGTGTATCGCACTCTCGCGCAGAGGATATGCCAGGGATATATACATCTGTAATAGAAGTTGGACAGTGTAATGAGAGTGGTTGTCCAGTTAACGCACACACGAGACGCGTTTTTAGTGTTTCCGGTTTGTTAAACCACTGGACTTTCTTTTCACCAGAAAGTGCAGTGAAGAGGGCGAAAAGCACTGGCGCAGCTGCCTCTGCCCCACTCAGAATTGGTGCACCTGTTCCATTGAAATTTCCAAGCCATACACCAATAGTCAGTTCTGGCGAATAACCTACACTCCATGCATCTCTGTGTCCATAAGATGTACCTGTTTTCCAAGCTACCTTCGGCATGGTTCCGGTTAAGTCAAATGTTCGTGGATAATCGGGACGTTTTAATGTAGTTAGCATATCTGTGACAATCCAACATGTCTCTGGCTTCAATAGACGTTGCTCAGAATAGTCTAAGGATGAGTCATGTGTTAATTTCTTTGCTTTTGTATTGACTTTCTCAAGATCAAGTAAAAATTTATAGGGGGCAAACTCACCCATATTTGCCAAACCAGTATATAGGGTCGTCAGTTCAAGTAGATTGATTCCACACCCACCGAGTACTAGAGATAGTCCATACTCATCAGACGCATTAAGTGTGGATATTCCCGCATAATTTAAAAAGTCGTATAACTGGTTCTTTTCCATCTTCGCATATAGATTGACTGCTGGAACGTTTAAAGACCTTGCCAATGCGTCCCTTGCAGTTACATATCCTGTGAACTTTCCATCGTAATTTTCTGGTGTGTAACCAACATAATCTACAGGAACATCATATAACAGACTTTGCGGGGTTATAAGTCCTTTATCAATGGCGAGAGCATAGATGAATGGTTTCAACGTTGATCCTGGTGAGCGTAGCGCAAGTGTCCCATTTACTTGTCCATCAGAATCTTTATCGAAAAAATCGTGTGAACCGACCAATGCAAGAACTTCTCGACTCTTCGTATCAAGAATGACGGCAGCACCAGTAGAAACACCTTGAGCTTGTAGTGGACGCAAACGCTCACGTAAAATCTGATCCGTAACTTCTTGATATCTAAGGTCTATTGTAGTATATATACGGTTGTGAGTACTATTTTGTGGAGTATGAGATGGATGTTTTTTCGCAAGAAGACGTGTCAGATGTGGTGCTTTGAAAGGAATAGTATATCGTTCTAAGGGTATAGGTTCTTGCAATGCTTCTTGCAGACGATTCTCAGTTATCTTTCCTGCATCTTTCAACCGATGCAATACTTTTTTTTTCGCCTTAGTGGCACGTTCAGGAAACCTATCAGGTCGTAGATATTCTGGTGAATTTGGAATTGCAGCCAAGAGTGCTGCTTCTCCAAGGCTGAGAGCACTTTGCGGTTTATTGAAGTATAGGCGTGCGGCTGCACCTGAACCGACTATGTTCCCTCCGTAAGGAAGCATGTTAAAGTAAAATGTCAGAATCTCTGATTTTGAGTATGTCAGTTCCAGTTGAAATGCCCGAAAAACCTCTATCACCTTGTTAGGTAAGGTGCGTTCCTTCGGTTCCATCAACCTTGCTAATTGCATTGTAATTGTCGAACCACCACGAATAATCTTCCCTGCTCTAAAGTTATCAATAGCAGCACAAACGATTGAAACAGGATTAATTCCCCAGTGGTGATAAAACCATTTGTCTTCATAGGTTAACATTGCAGTTTGAAATAGTGGAGAAATCTCATCAAGCGAAGCCTCAGGAAAACGCCACATGTCATCTTCGGTAGTGAACGCACGTAACCATTCACCTGACCTATCCAAGACAATAGTTGACGGTGAAGGTTGGAGTTTCTCCTTTGGTAGCGGAAAGCAAAAATGCAGGATTGTAAAGAGACAGAAAGGTGTTAGTACGAAAGCAATTAAATACCATCTTTTCTTTCTATTTTTTACAAATTCTTGCAGAGATCTATGAAAATGTGGAATATTAAATTTCTTCAATTTCATCGTTTTGTAGAAATAGAAGAGAGGAGGGCAGAGGTGAAACCCTCCATCTCTTGGTTATTTGCCCTAAGAATTTGGCATAGCATGAATCAAGATAGAATAGTGTATTACTCAACTATCGTTATCTTACCACTACCAGCGACTGATGAATTAGCAGGATCATACATCGCTTCTGCAGATACAGGTGGCAAATTAAATTCACCGCGAGTCACTGCACGTAGTGCGTAATGGAACTTACGTTCACGTTGTCTTGGAAATGCTCCGAAGAAAATTAGACGATCATCACGGATATCAACATAATCTGGTTTGAAATCTTGTGTTTTCAACCAAGGAATTCCTGCACGTGAAGCTAACCTTGCGTTTTCAATTTCAAAACCCGCAGGTAACATATCTACCACGACAACATTTTCAAGATTCCAATTTAATGCCTTCACCGTAATTTCTGCTATCACTAAATCACCATGATTAAACTCGTTTTCATAGGGTTCACCGTCTTTGTTTAGATACCGACGGCGCACCTGAATATCACGATCATATTCCTCAATAAAGGAATCCTGTCGGATACCGAATGCAGACCAATAGTAATAGCAACTGCCTTCGCCTTCTATTGCGATTTTCACTTGCGCACCATCCCAATCTTTATTTGAGAATCGGATGGAAGGTGTTGTTGAATCGAAATCAGCAAGATGTGTATCATTGACGGTTATTTTACCCGTATATTGACCGTCCATTTTCTTCTTCATGATTTTTCCGATTGCAAGGAACGCAAACGCATTCTCTTGTGTAGTTCCCCAACGTTTTCTCTTTGATGCAGCGTTACTCAAGTTTTTGATCAACATAGGAATAGATGGATGATTTTCATTGACTTCTGCAAGAACATCCAATATGATTGCTTGTGCACGAACCGGTGAGTTGAAATTATTACCAGATTCTCTATTGCCACCGTTGAATTGTCCAACCGAAACAGGCAACATAGAAAGCGTAGTTTCTAAATCTCCACTGAGGGCATAAGCTCCTGCTAATTGGAATTGGCTATAGAGATTAAGTCTACTAAGGAGATTATTCTTGAAATAGTTCATTACACCTTTTTCCGGTTCACCTGCAGCGGCTAACACATAGCATGCATAAACTGCACGTTCAACTTTGTGTTTATTTAATGATTCTGCAGAACTTTGATGGCTCGATATTTGTTTGGCTTGCTCCCTTAATCCTTCGAGCATGCCAGTATAAACACGATCAGAGACTTCATAACCTGCTTTACGTGCCTCTACCATAAAATGAGATGCGTAGATACTACTCCAGTAGCTTATGTAACTGCTACCAGGCCAATAAGCAAAGTGATTTTGTGTCGTAAACATACTTTCAAGTCTGCTAATCCCAGCATTAATAAAGTAATCGACACGTTCATCAGAGGCAAATTCAGGTTCAACTGCACTTGCAATATCTCTGAACGAGAGTAATGGGAAGACTCGGCTTGAAGTCTGTTCAATGCAACCATAGGGATACTTCAACAGGTAACTAATTCCACCAGCAAACTCAATTGTGGGGAATGGAGACACAGTAAGGGTGAATTCAGAGGAATCGGTAATATAATTAGACGGGAAGATTAATTCTCCGGGTTTCTCCATACTGACTACGCCATTTCCTGTGTCTGTTACCGGCGGTGCAGCAGAACGTAACGGGAGTTCTACTGTCATTTGCGAACTTTCATTATTTCCAAATGCAGACACTGTAAAAGTTGCTTTATCTATAGAATCGTGAGCAAGAAGGTCAAATATGAATTGTTCCTCACCACCAGATGTAATTTGTGCTTGTTTTTGAGCAACACTCTGACCTCGCATTTCGGATTCAGTGACTCTCGGTAGGAATCGAACTTCACCTTGTGCTTGCACTTCTACACTAAATACACCGTCCATACCTGTGCCGTTATGAACACTAATTGGAAATTGAATATGGTCCCCTCCAGATAGAAACCGGGGGAAAGTCGGTGTTAACACCACAGGTTCACGCACAGTCATAAATTTCTTAGCAGAACCAAAATGTGTGTCTGAAAATGCAACCGCCATTAACCGTAATGAACCGTTAAACTGTGGCACATGAAAAGTTGCTTCACCTCTTCCGTATTGATCAGTTTTCAGGATACCTGACCAGAGTGAAACTGGTTTTACACGCATCACACTTGCAGTGTTAAGTCGTTTTGCCCGTCCTTGTGAAAGCATACCATCGCCACCTGGGCTAGATTCATTCAGTATCGTATCGATTTCAGGTAGAATTGCAGAATACAGATCATACACATCTGTTTTCAAACCGCGTTGTCGGAAGAAATAATTGTGCGGATCGGGAGAGTCAAAGTTCGTTAGTTGGAGAATACCTTCATCAATGGCAGCAATAGTAACATGAGAACTTGCCCCTTTGCTTCCACGAACACGGAACTTAACGGCGACATCAGTATTCGGACGTATTTCTTCAGGTGCATCCAATTCAATTGCGAGTCGGTTCTGTTTCGTATCTATATTCAATGGAACAACACCGAAAGCTCTTGCTGTTGCATGTTCCTTCAAAGATTCTGTAGGTCGAATCAATGTGCCAGAGATGTATATATTCGGTTTATAGTTATACCTGACAGGAATATTCAAACTCGCAGTATTTCCCTTAAGATTCACTGTTCGGTAACTTAATATCTTTTCACGTTCAATTGTCAATAGTAATTTTCCGGGGAATGGTGCTTTAATTTGAAGCTTGGCAGTCTCTCCAAGTTGATAAGTCTGTTTATCCAAAGACATCTCAAGCAGACTCGGATTCTTCATAGATGAAGGGGCGGAACCCCAGCCAGAAGTTTCAACTTTTAATTCAGTTGTTGCCCCTGTGGCTATATCGTCAAGTTGTATACGGTATTCGCCATATTCAGTCGGTGTAAAGGTGAATGTACCCATCTCCGTTGTAGAAATCAATTTGTGCGTTTCTAAAGATGTCACTTGGTTATCAGAGATATACTCATACCGACCCCTACCGTTCCGACGAAGTATGCTGTTCCAATGTACTTTCTTGACTGTCATCAACAATTCTCTATTGGCTGCTACATTTCCATTCTTGTCTACAGCAATATAGTTGATGGGAACATCTTCATTAGGCTTAGGCACACCTGAACTTGCTCTCTTGATTCCAACATAATGTGAATATGGATGAATAATAACCCGATGTGTGTCTGTTACTGCTCTACCTCCAGGTTCACTCACAGTAGCAGTGAGCACTCCGTTCAACTGTGATGGTGCTTTAATCGTTTCTGGCAGCTTAAATTTGTACTGTGCTTGTCCATCAGCATCGGTCTTACTCTCCTGTAGAGTAGTACGTTGTCTCTCAAAAGATTTGGTACTTGCAAAGTGGAAGGCTTTCCACTGTTCACTGGGAACAAATGGCACAGCTTCAATCGTATAGGCTGCTGTTACTTTGCGATCAGCTGCGGGTGGACCGAACAAACTGACAGCAGAAATATCCATTGCTACCTCAGATCCCAAGTCATACGCCGACTTGTCTGTGTTAACAGCGACTTTCATTCTGTCTGGCATAAATTCCTCAACTTGGAATTGTGTCCGTCCGATTTCTTTACCAGCAACATGCATCTTAGCAATATAACTCCCCGTCTGAGCATGCGGAGCAATAGGAATTGTCGCATCACATCCCCCACGTCTGTCTGTATTCTTGCTTAATTCATGCACAATTCGACCATCAGGTGCGATGACTTCAATATGCGTGGGAAGTGATGGAGGTGTCGTATTTTGTTTTCCGCGAACTATAGCTGCAAAATCAACTTTCTCTCCTGGGCGATAAACACCCCGACTGGTGTAAATAAACGCCTCATAACCTTTTTCAAGATATGGAGGACCACCAACATTAAAATCACCTGTAGATAGTTGATGTTGATTCAATTGAATAAAAGACAAGTCCTCACCTTTTTCAGCGGTTAACATAAAGGGAGAAGAATCTCCAATTTTTTCATCTACCGATGTAAATTTGACTAATCCTTCCCAATTTGTCTTTCCAGTTAAAAGGATTTGGTTATTGTCACTGATTAATTTTACTGTAGTATTGGAAATAGGTTTTAAGTTGGCAAGAGAATTTACCCATACCCATAGTTCATCTCCTGCCTTCTTTGCAATAATACCAAGGTCAGTCAACAATACCCATTGTGTTGCACGTACCCAACTTTTGTGGGTATCAATGATAGTGACTTTATAGATGCCTGCATTCTTATCGTCAAGGAATTCTGTTAAATTCAGGGTCGTGTTAATCTCTTCATTTAACTTTGCAGAAATAGAAATAGTATCAGAATGGAGAGGCTTGGCTAAATCTTCTGCCCAATATCTCCAATTTCCTACACGTGAAACATAGATAAGGTTATTGCTGAATACTTTCTCTATTCTAAAACTTACTTTATCTATATTTGTCGTAACCATACCGAGATTCATTTTCTGGTTTCGAGTGAGGAAAAAACCATTTCCCATAAAACGTAATTGTGAAGGAACATCTGGTATTCTAAGCTTTACAGAATAAGGTTTTCTCAACACGGAGCTGTCTGGTGCGGTTAATCCTTGATCCACAGTAATTTCATAACGTTCACGTCTCTTAAAATCGCCATGGATTTCAATCTCACCGTATCTGGTGATAATCTGTGTATCTATATTTGGATTAATCTTTATATAGGGCTGCACAGTGTCAACAGGAATACGAGAACTAAAACGAAGTGCGATGTGTGGTCTACCAGAATATTCCTGTACATTAGCGTAAGTTACACTTAAAGTCCCATGTCCGGTCAGAGACATTGATTTAACAAAAGATTCCTTTAAACCGATTTTTCCACCAGTGCATTTAAATCCTTTTTCAATTTTTACTTTGAGGGATTGATCACCCAGTAAACGTGGTATTTCTTCAGTTGAAACCTTTACTTCTCTGGCAATTCCATTTTGAGGTTGTAATGTATACGGAATTTCAACATCTTCTTGAAGTTTCATTGACATATTTGCACGCAAATCAGCAATATTGACTGGATAATTGAAGGTGATATTACCATCAACTTTAGCGTGAGTCTTAGTATATTTGAACTCAAGACGATCCGATTGTATACGAAATTGTTCTGTTGCAAAGGTGAATTTACGATCTCCCGTTATGACAAAACCGAGAGAACTTTGACGTAACTTTGGTGAGAGTTCTACTGTATAACTGGCGGATGGTGCTAAGGCACTTTCAAGAAAAAAACGAATAGTATCACGAGCAATCCAACGTGCGGTACCCTGCGTTGTAGGTGTAAACTGAATTGCCCGATTAGGAAGTTCAGTGTTAATTAATGAATTATCTACTACAGGTTCAGAAAAGGCAAATGTGAAATCAACCCATTGCGGAACCTTTTCTCCTTCAGGTGTTATCATTTTGACAGTGACACGTGTTTTTGCATCAGATGTCGTCAAACTATTTATGTAGAGAGCACCAATAATCACTATGAACAAAGAAAGGAACAGAACTGCCCCAATTAAAAACTTTTTGTTAATCATCGCTTTTCTCCTGAATCATACTCACGTCTTTAAATTTATAACAGTGTAAACAAGATATTATTGTTAATGTTTTTACTATTTTACATGCTCAAATAACAGTCAATTTCTCTTTGGTCACTCTATCAAGCAATATTCGTGCCAATTATTATTTTTTCGTGTCAATATATTTGAAAAATTGTCTTCAGTAGGTCTTCAGTAGTGAAAGTTGAAGACAGTATGTTAACACCTCAAATTAAATTATAAGTAGATCTTATAGCAGATTGCCATATAAGGACATTAAAAAATGCAATAAAGTGGTCAAAATAAATAACACCAATTGCGTTTCGTTACAATCGGTGTTGAATCCTAATTTATGAATTCTATTACAAATTTGATGCTTGACCTATCAGATGAAGGTAATATCTACCATGTGTTAAATAAACCACACCATTAAATCATTCACATAATTTTTCAGTCAGACTAAAACCAGAATCGTGACATCAAGATAATCTGATCTGATCCTTGTAGTTGTCTTAACACACTTTTATTATTGATTTTATCGTCGGATAGTCTGTCATCGTTAGGTAGGTTTGCCCAATAGAAAAGCGATATTGCGCCGTTCTCAATGAAGTTATACTGTGCAATGAATGTGATGCGCCTTGCGGCATCACCTAAGACTGACCTATCAGGATCAAATAAACCATACCTTCCTGCTACTGATAACTGCGGTAAAACACGATATTTTGCCCCAACATAGTATCCTTTTGAGTCAACTTCTTCTGATGAAAATGAGCCAACCTCACCACTATTACCAAAGTTGAATTCACCTTCTAAACTTAACCCAGCATAAGACGCAGTTACAAATGCACCAATAAGTCGTTCCCAATCTTCATCTGGATTCTCAAATTTGCCAGAGAGCCCAGTACGAATGGGACCGAATTGGCCTCCAATAGTTCCAAGCACTCCATTTGCCTTTGTGTTTCCGGCGTTAAATAAAGCCCCATTATAGAACACTTTCCCGTAGCTGCCGCCGAGTTCAACTCCAACATCCCGTTTATTTGATCCGAGATCGTAACCTTCCCGAACAAGTATATTATGATCTTTTTGCTTGATTCCAAACGGCAAGCGGAATTGTCCTACTTTCAAGTATAGATGTTTTGGTATCGCCTCCACCGTCGCGAAAGCATTTAAGATAGAACCAAGATTGTTAGACAGAGTTAACCCAACATGTTCTGAAGCCTGTGCATTAAAAGTAACTTCAGCTTGCATCAGAAAGAACCTGTCAACTGATGAATGGCAGGAATTACATCCAGCAACTGCACCACCCTCTACATCTTCGTGTATGTTGTTAATATAAGCAGTCTGCAAATCCAGAGAAGTAGTAAGCTGCTTAACTACTTCCATTGATTCTTCAGAGACTGCTTCCATATCAAAATCTTCAGGGAATTCAAAGTAGTTTTCTTCAAAAATCTCTCCGACGCGATTTCGTGGACCGCCTCCAGCAGGATCAATGTGGCAGAAAGTACAATCCTTGTTCAGTTCAGCTGCAAACTCTGGTCGTGCTTCTACAGACATAGACCAGAAAGAAAAAATTGAGGTATAAGTGATGAAAGTATATATAATCAAACTTTGTATTGATTTAGGTAGAATAATTTTATAGAATAATCGAAACCCATCTCTATAATATGGTATTTTCATAAGCAATCTCCTTTATAACCTATAGTGTGTGTTGCAGATACCTACGATAATTACTAATCAAGTAAGGTAAAGACATAATCTTTATCTTCAACTCTGGCATGGCACCCCCAGCATGTCGCACCTGATGCGAGAACACTAAAGTCATCATCTGGAGCATTACGGGTATATTCAATGAATTCCCAATCGTTGTGATCTGGATCACTCCCTGCTTTCTTCCGCATGATTGCGATGAGTCCGATATAATCCTTATTGGGGCGAGATGCTTCTTTAACGACAATGCTGCCATCAGGATATGGAAATTGTTGTTCACCATCTGGTGCGATAGTATCCCGCTCCTGGTTGACGTATACATTCTTTGTGCCGTTATGTGGATCACCACCTGCGACAGGGGGAATCGGTTCTGCGTTTAATTTTAACCACTTGTCATATCCTGCGGTATCATCAGGAAGTCCAGGAAGTGCAGCTGCGGGTTCATCTGTACCCTGTTGAGAATCATCTTTCTCTTCAGTTTGTTGAACGATATCGTCTAACTGCTTTTCTTCTACACATGAAGTGATTACAAAACATGGAATCAACATAATAGCAACGACGAATAGATAGTTTATGTTGATTCGGTCAAATTTTTTACTATACATTGTTAATCTCCTAATTCTAATCTGTCATTAGTATAAACTATTATGACAAAGTTAGCAATTTATTAATCAGAATTGACTTCATAGATAGTTAACGTTGAAATCAAAAAATATCTTACAATGAACTAAAATGTCTCATTCTGCATTTACTAAAATTCCTTTTTTGTTGTCTTTCAGACATCGTTACTGTATTATATGAAATGCAATCATGCATACCAACATTATTGGATATAAAGAAATAGAATGCATAAAGGAGAAATGGATGCTCAGGAACTTATTTAAAAGTGGTGATAAAAACCGCGTTGAACCAGAAAATGAAAAAAATGAAGAAAGTTGGTTCAATCGTCTAAAGTCCGGTTTAGCGAAAACCCGCAATAGTTTTATCTCTCAATTGTCAGGTTTACTTCGTGTAGGAAGAAAAATAGACGAAGAATTAATGGAGGAAATCGAAGAAATATTGATTCAGGCTGATGTCGGGGTTGATACCACTCTGACCTTGATGGATAACGTCCGAGAGACCGTAAAAGAAAAAGGATTGGGAGATTCATCCGAATTGGGAGTGGTCATAAGAGATGAAGTTATGAAACTGCTCGGTGAAGATGTGCCATTAAATCTTGAAAGTGAACCACCCTATACAATATTAGTTCTTGGAGTTAACGGTGCTGGGAAAACAACAACGATAGGTAAACTTGCCAGCCGTTTCAATGCAGACAGAAAACGGGTGCTCGTTGCTGCAGGAGATACATTCCGTGCTGCTGCTGAGGATCAATTGGCGATTTGGTGTGAACGGGCCGGAGCAGAACTGATCCGGGGTGGAGAAAGGGCAGATCCTGCATCAGTCGTTTTTGATGCAGTTCAGGCTGCAAAAACCAGAAATGTAGACGTATTGATTGTAGATACAGCCGGAAGACTTCATACGAAAAAACCTTTGATGGATGAATTGTCAAAAATTGGAAGGGTAATGGGGCAAGCACATAACGGCGCACCCCATGAGGTGTTACTTGTTATTGATGGAACTGTAGGACAAAACGCACTGATGCAGGCGAAAATCTTTAATGAAGCTGTTCCGATTACGGGAGTAGTTATAACAAAATTGGATGGGACTGCAAAAGGTGGGATCGTGATAGCCGTGAAATCTGAACTCGGTGCTCCAGTCAAACTCATCGGCATCGGTGAGAAACTTGATGATTTACGGGATTTCGCAGGGGAAGATTTTGTAGAGGCATTATTCTCCACTGAGGATACGACAAAAATAGAGCGATGATTACCATATTGCCACACTATAATTCTAAGTCAAAGTTCTTTATACCACATCAGTCAATCCAACCTACCAAACAGAAGATGGTAGGTTGGATAATGAATATAGTGTACCATACAAAGATTGTTATAGATCAGATTCCTTCAGGTAAGGACGTAGATGTTTACGCAGATTGCGATGTGCATGAAACAAGTGTGCTTTGACTGTCCCATCTGACCTACCGACCTTAACAGCAATATCCTTTAACGACAATCCATCCCAGTGGCGTAGGATAAAGATCTGCCGCTGCTTGGGTGGTAGTTGACGAACCGCCTTTCGAATTTGGACTCTAAGTTCCTTATTCTCGGCAGCTTTGGCAGGTGAATCTGATCGCAAGTCTGGGAAGTTTGCCATGGGTAATTCATCTGATTCATCAGATTCGTATACCATCACTTCCGAACGTGCCTTTTTCCTTAAAAAATCTATACATAGGTTGAAAGTAATTCTATATAGCCAGCTATAAAACTGGCATTGACCTTTGAAATCTGACAATCCTTGATAGGCGCGTATAAACGCATCTTGTGTAATATCAAGTGCATCTTCATGGTTTGGGACAAAACGTTGAACTAACCGATAAGTGCGTTTTTGATAGCGGGTAAATAGCGTATCAAACACTGCCGTGTCGCCTTTCTGAAACTGTTCAATCAGATAGGCATCATCATCATTACAGGCAGGAGGAATACTTTCTTGACTGTGGGGCTGCATGTTCTCCTCTTTTTTCATTGACCATCAACTGAAAATCAGCGGGTCAGTGAGATAATAGAAGTCACCGATTTTTTTGTTTATGGACTTTACTAAACCATCGTTTGTATCTATGACTATCTTGTAACATTCGTTGGAGAAGGATTAATTCCTCATCCTCTTCATTACAAGGAGCATTTTCAGTTAATGCTAATAACTCCTCATATACTACTTTATCTTCATTTACAAGTGATGCCAGAAGATTATGGAAATCTTCGCCATGACCGAGTAATGAAAATAATTGGTTTGTATGATGAAGTTCTTCAGAAGCTGCTTGGTTTAGGTATGCGGCAAGTTCGTGTTCATTCTGCTTTTCCGCGATCTTAGCAAGAATTAACCTGATACCGACGAGTTTAAGCTTTGCTTGAGCAAGTTCATCAAGTTCAGTTTCAAATTTTTCCTGCAAATGGTCCGCATCTCGTGGATGCAGTTGTGAATAACTGGGCCACACTGGTTTTGCCATGACCTGCTTCAACTTTTTTAGACTCCCAATCAGGTTATCTCTTTCTTCTTGCGAAAGTTGTCCAAAGGTTTGTTCCCAAAACTCAGTTGCGTATTGGACACGTTCTTTGAAGAGTTGTTCAGATTGTGGTGTCAGTTGAATACGTGCACGTCTACGATCTTCATCACATTTACAACGGACAACCCAACCGTGCTTCTCAAGTCTACTGACTAGACCAGAGACCGTATTGTGTGCGAGACCTAAATGCTCACCTAACTCACTGACATACATACCGGATTCACGACCATACCAATGTAAGTGTTGTAAAGCGTTGAATTGTACGACTGTCAGCCGACTGGGTACTATATCCTGAATAAACCTGGATTTGACTGCTGCTTGCGCATGATGCATCACACGCATCACAAAATCAATCTCTCTGTTAAACTCCTGGTCTTTAGACATCTATCAAATACGTCCTAAATATGATATATATTCCGTCGTATACGACATAAATTATAAACTAAATGTTAGTGTGTGTCAAATTAAAATGCGGAAAACATAATGCTTGAGCAAATTAATTGCTTCCAATCAGGCGTTGTGCCTTCATTTTTCTTTTACGTTTAGACTTATTCTTTGTAGGATTTGTTCGTGTTTCTTTAGTTCTGTCTACCTGTTGCAGTTCCTTCTGTTTTTCTACATCCAACGTTCGCTGTTGTTCCGCTTCGTATTCTGCATAATTTCCGTCAAAAAAGTGTGTTTTCGTACCCTCTTTTGTTACCTCAAAAATCAGCATTTTGGTCGCCAAATTATTCAATAAATAACGATCATGTGAAATAACAAAAACCGTTGCTGGAAACTGTGCAAGTGATTTCTCAAGTGCTTCACAAGCAGAAATATCAAGATGGTTTGTAGGTTCATCAAGCAGTAGGACATTGGCGTTTTCTAATAACAACTTTGCTAATTGAACGCGACTCTGTTCTCCCCCACTAAGATTTCCAATCCGTTTAAATACGTCATCACCAGAAAACAGGAACTTTGCTAAATAACTTCTTACCTCAAAAGGTGTTTTTTCTGGACACAGTTCAAAGATTTCTTCAAAAATTTCGTTCTCTGTGTTGAGACCTTCCAACTCTTGTGTGTAATACCCGAACTTGAGGGTGGGACCAACCCACATTTCACCTTGTGATGGTTTCTCCTGTCCCAAAATCATACGGAACAAGGTAGTTTTTCCAGTACCGTTCGGTCCAATTATCCCCACGACATCTCCACGGTCTACCTCAAAATTCAGATCAGTGAATAGAACTTTATCCCCAAACTGTTTTCCAACATTGTGACACCTTAATATATCGTTTCCACCGCGTGTATCTTGTGAAAAGTTCAATGACACTGTTGGTGAATCAGGTTTGGGGCTATCTTTCTCTTCCAGTCGATCTAATCTTTTCCTTCTACCTTGTGCCTCACGAGTTCGCTGTCCTGCTATATTCCGATCAATAAACTTCTGTTCTTGTGCTATAAACGCTTGTTGCATTTTGAAAGCACGCGAATCAACGAGTCGCTCAACATTCTTTATCTCAAGGTACTTAGAATAGTTACCACGATAGATATTTATTTCTGAATCTGCAAGTTCCCATATTTTTCTAACAACCTTATCCAAGAAATATCTGTCGTGAGAAACAACAAGCACACCACCCTTATATTCTGTATTGAGATAATTTTCTAACCACAGAATCCCATTAATATCCAGATGATTCGTCGGTTCATCAAAGAGTAAGAGATCGGGTTCTTCAAGAAGGAGTTTTGCTAAGGTCGCTCTACTTTTTTGACCGCCACTCAGGACGTTAACCGGCAGATTGAAATCTTGCTCGTGAAAACCTAATCCTCCAAGTACACGATTAATCCTGTGCTCATAGTCATATCCCCCCAGTCGTTCATGTTTCTCTTGAAGACGGGAATATTCTTGCAGGAGCTGCGGTGTTTCCTTAGACTCCATCTCCTCTGCAAGTATGAGCATTTTATCTTCTAAATCAAGCCGTTCTTCAAAAACCTTGAGCATCTCCTGTCTTAAAGTGCATTCACGTTCTAACTCAGGTTCTTGACTCAGATATCCTATACGGATACCCTTACCTACAACGACATCACCTTTAATGTCTGTGAGTAGACCTGCAACTATTTTAAGTAACGTTGTTTTCCCACATCCGTTACGACCAATTAGGCCAATTCTGTCTCCAGGCGCGATTGCAACAGATATTTCATCCAATATTATGTGCGGATCATAACGTTTTGTGACTTTATTTATTGTAACTAATGACATATCTTATCTTGTATTTTATAGTAAAGACCACAATTATTTACACACTACGGTAGGTTCGGTTTCCTAACCGAACCGGTCTCATTTCAGTCTCATAGATGCGGTTAGGAAACCGCATCTACCGGGAATGTGCACATATTTTTGATTTCACTACAACTTGTTATTGGATGCACTTCTGACTGCTATAACCTAATTGACTGCCAATTTGCACTTCGTTTAATCATTTCAAAATATTTGTCAGCACTGCTTTCATCAGGATGACGGATATTAAATTGTCTAAATCTCCAGAATGCAATACATAAAGCTGCATAATGAACATAACCATCTAAACAGTCCCATTCCTCATCGGTCAGTGGACGGTTTGTGTTGTAAACTTCTAAGAAAGCACGCACCGATGCAGTATCCAGTTGATGTTGCGCCGTATAGCAACACCCGATGATCGTCATAGCAACATCAATAATCATTGTATCACAGCACACTTCCTCAAAGTCAAGAATTGCCACCATTTTGTTCCTATCAAATAGTGTATTATCTAAAAACAGGTCTCCGTGAAGTAATCCTGTCGGCAGCGGTTTGTTCAATTCAGGTTGTATCCATTCAAGTTCTGACTTCAACCATGCCATAAAAGGGTGTCCAGCAAACTCTGTATCTTTCACCTGTTTCAGAAATGGAGTAATCTCAGATATACCCATTGGGAAACATGGAAGATCTGGAAGTGGTGGAATAGCATGCAGAGTTGCTAACGCTTCTCCAATCTGGACTGAAACTTGTTCGGAAGGTTGCGGAGTGCCTCCGTTCAAGAATGGATATATCATCACATAGTAGTTATCGGAGATATAAAGTGCTTCCTCGTTTTTGGACAAAACAGGGTATACAGTAGGATACGCATGTTCATGCAGATAATCCAAGAGAATTACCTGCTTATGAAGTTGGTCAAGGTTTTTTTCATCACATACTTTTAGGAGATATACACCTTTTGTCGTTGATAACTTGAAGTTGCTGTTACCATATCCTCCCTTAATATCCTCTATCTTCACCGGTGTGCCAATACCATAGTCCTTCAAAATCTTCGCGAGTGCTTCTGTGGTAAGGGTTGTGTATTGAGACATGTGATGGTATGTACAATCTATTTATTCTTGTTCAGTTTCTTTGAACAAATTTTTAAAATCGGGCAAGTCTCGAAAATTATCAAAAGCTTCTTCCATTTTTGCCGCGGTCAGTGCAGATTTATCTACGCGAATAGATTGACGAAGAGAAACAATTGATTTCTCTATAAAAACAAGTTCCCCACCTGTCCTTGATGTATTCTCTGCCTTCACTGCATAGGCTACGGCAAGGTTGTAGTATGCTTTTGCAAAATCTGTATCCAGTTGTGTTGCGCGTTCCCATGCTCTGATAGCTTTGTCAAGCTGTCCCATATTTCCATAAACAGAACCAAGATTGTAATGAGGAAGTGCCCAACGCGGTTCAATCTCAATGGCTAATTTCAACTCTGTCATGGCTTGGGTCAAGTCACCTGTCTTTGCATATTCTATACCCCATTCGTAATGCGCTCGTGCTGATGCATTCGGTTCGGAAGTATCGGCGTTCTGTGAATACGGTATGCTCTTCGGACCGCATCCGATAATGATTAAAACGTAGCATGACAACAATAAAATTCGCATATCTCACCCCACACTCTATATTTTTAAATACATAACATCCATAGTGTTATAGTGAATTATAAAGATAAGTTGACACTTTCGTCACACGGTAGGCCTGGTCTCCTAACCTCGCCTATGCAGAGTGTTCAAGTAATTTCAAAATTTACTATAATGATCAATATTTTCGCTGAACTTCCCAAAGAACAATCACACCATCAAATAAACCTGTACTTGCAAGAAATCTGGAATCCTCTGCAAATACCATAGCACTAATATTCCCTTTATGCCCTTTATAAGAAGCGACATGTTTACCAGTGTCAGAGTCCCAAACCTGAATGTTGCCACCTGTATCCGCACTTGCGACATATTTGCCATTAGGAGAAAACGCTAATTTGCAAATAGCATACTTATGTCGTGTTTTTATGCTTCTGATACGTTTCTGTGTATCAACGTTCCACAATTGGATGTCCTTATTATAAATTCCAACTGCTAATGTTTCTCCGCTAAAATCAAACATCAATGCATGAGTTTTAATATCCATAAAACCTGCAAACACTTTTTCTATAAAGTTCTTAGTAACATTTAGTGTTGCAATCCGTTCACCAGTTTCCGTATCCCACAAATATACTTCCTGCTTTTTGCCAAACAGATCTACAGTTGCTAAAATACTACCATCAGGAATAAGTGCCATCGCACCTTTGGCAGTTCTAAATGCATCATCTGCGAGAAAACCTATTCGTTTACGTGTGTCAGCTTGCCATATCTCAATTCCATCAACTTTTCTATTTTTAGCGGCAATTGTCTCAGAATGTGGGGAGATAGCATAGACAGAATGATCAATACTTGTACCATCACCAAAAGAAAATAATCCAATGGAACCTTCCAAATTTATTCTGGTATTATCTGAGGTAATCTGTTTCCCATTGCTAACATCCCACTGAATTGTGGATCCAAATCCAATAGTCGTCAGTTTCTTGTTATCTTTGGTTAATGTAATACCTTTTATATCTACATGTCCTGTTGAGATTGTGTTACGAAGTGTGCCACTATCTGTATCCCACAATTGAATACTGTCAGAACTCCCACTCACCAATGTCTTTCCATCATCACTAAATGCTAATGTGGTGAACTTGTTAGTATAACCTGCGGTGAGTGTGTGCATCTGTGAATCAGTTTTCGTATTCCATACATGAATTGTACCGTTATCATTAGCAGTAACAAGAACAGAACCATCGTATGATAACTGTTCTTTGTTTGGTAAAATAACGTCTTGATCGTCTAATGGATGAACTGATGCAATTTCACTTTGAGTCGTTATATTCCAAATCGTATATCTTGATCTATCTACGACATTTCCGTGAATGTCATCACTTTTTCCTTGCCTTAAATATACCGTTTTTCCATTACCAGAAAACTTTACTTCTGAAATAGATGTCAATTCTGCAATTTGATGCATGTCAACCATATCCCAAATATCACATCTACCAGGACTGAAACCGCTAGGTGATAGCAAAGCAATAGTCTTGCTATCTCTTGAAAACCTTGCATCCACCCACGATGGGAGTGCCGCCAACTGTTCACCTGTTTCTACATCCCATAACTCAGTCGGACCATGTGAGCCTGACGATCCATTCCATCTTGGGATCTTATAGCCGCTTTTGCTTACAAGCAATTTACCATCTGGTGAAAATTTCAGCGATTCTATCCATTTTATCGGTTGTTTATCAAATGTTGCATGAAATGAATTTTGTGGATTCAAATTGTATTGTATAGGAAACGGTTTTCCATCATCTCTAAAGTTTGAAGGAATATGTTGTTGCACATCTTCATTTTTCAATCCTGGTGGAATCGCTTTGAAGACAATTGGTTCTTGTTTTTGACCTACCTTCAAAAAAGCATCTTCATTTGTTTGTGGCAAAAGCGTTCGTATCAGTTTATGTGTACGTCCATCTTGGATACTGACGGTACCGTCATGATTTGCAATGGCATAAGTGACGGACCCCGTATCATCAACTACACCATCTATTGCTCGATGCCAATAATTTCCTTTAATTCTAATCTTGGATGCTTTTGGACTAAATGAATCTGTTTGTTTTCCAGTTGTCACTTCCCAGAGTAAGAAAGTGTCTTTCCAAGTCCGAGTTACAAGGGTTTTTCCATCAGGGAGCACCTTCAATGACTTAAATGAGGCTTCATCGGTATCAAAAGTCGTTAGCATTGTATTGTTTAACAAGTTCCATACATAACATTTCTTTTCACCGCTTACGTAAGCTAGTTTAGATCTATCAGGAGAAAATATGACCGCTCCAACTAAATCAGTATTCTTCGTTAGGAGAACGCTTTCAGCACCAGTGTCTACATCGTAAAGTCGGACACCAACGGAACTTGCTATTGCCAACTTTGTTCCATCGCGTGAAAGTTGCATATCGGTTATTACACCTTTGCCAAGACGTGCTTTTGCACCTTCAGGTAAATTCCATGGGATAGACTCTTGAGCATCACTGTTTGGTAAAAATAGTATTGCTATGACAAGTATCGCCAAACATATTATGTTTCTCATTTAATTCCTCCGCCACCAACTCTTTTTGCCTTGATATGACTCAAGAAGCTTTGAAATAGTCTTGTCTTTCTTATCTATCCTCAATACTTTTTTACACGCATCAATCACCTGCTGTTTATCGCTATCATCATTGGTTTGTTGATAGGAGTGGTGAAATACATGTGCCATCGCAGTGTAGTATGCAATGTCATCTATCTCTGATGGCACTTCAGTAGGGAGTTCCTTTATTGACTGCAGTGCATCATTCCACGACTCAAGAGCTACATAACAGATAATTTTCTGAAATAACGGTGTGAGATTATCACTATCCAACCAATATGCTTGCTCATAACATGTGATAGCATCTTGGTAGACTTCATTATCTACATGTAATTTCGCAAGTGTTGTATAGAATGCATACAAACCACTGTTCGCAATAGTGTATAGGTCTGTCCCTGTATTCACAAGCCAATCTCTTTCTATAAGATATTCAATAGCAGAATTACGCTCCTCTTCTGTAATGCTGATATCGGTGAGTAAATGTTTTGCTACGGCAGCATTCGGAAATATCTTCGTTCTACTTTTCATCAACGGATACGCTTGAACCGCTTTGTCCATTCCAATCAGTTTGATACCCGTAGCAATCCGAAACAGGGAGACGATTTGATCGCTGTTTTGCCGAGACATCTGATCGGCTATTTCCTCTCTATTTTCCGTGAAATGTTGGTTTAGCGATTCAATTCCCTCTCGTATGTCTGAATTATCAGGATTTAGTTGGTGTGCTTGAGATAAGAACCGTTGGGCTGCAAAAAGTTCTCTCCATTCACGATAGATTCCGCCAAGTCTGAAGTGCGCATCAGCAAGGGTTACGGTATCATTCTCTGTTCTGATAACATTCTCGTAGTCTTGAATTGCTTCTGCAACGTTTCCTTCAGTTTCTAAACTCATTGCTTGTTGGAAAAGAATTGACATATAAGTTATCTCAAATACAGTAATTTTGTTTAGTTCTCACAATTTACTGCCAATATCTTCCTTGTATTAGTTTGATACACATAACTTCCAAGGTAATTGTCTTAGACACATTAGTTTTTTGAATTAATGACTTCGTTTGAAAAACAGTCTTTATAGCGCGTTGGAGCCTGATATGAGAATATCGCGGGGCAAGTGTTCTTAATTTATCCTCTGCATCAGTGTGTGTGATCATTTCTTTCGGTGCACCTTGTTGTACCAAAAGTAGATCACGATACCATGTGACTAATTCGTCTAACTTATCCAAATCCTTTTCAAATTGTTCGGCTAAACGGAAGGCAGCAATTAGATCTGTTTCTTCTAATATTTCAGGCACTTCTTGGATCTCGCTTATACCTTTCTCTACAAGCGTTATTGCTTTCCCTATAATTCCACGAGACAATATGGCAGCATTTGTCGCATCTTCTTTATTTGTAGAGAAATTGTCTACCAATGCATTGGCTAATTCTTCTGTCGGCATCGGGTAAAAAGTGAGTATCTGCGACCGAGAACGAATTGTTGGCAGCATAGAATTAAGGTTTTCTGTCAGAAGGATAATTGTTGATGCTGCAGGTGGTTCTTCAAGTGTTTTGAGAAGAGAATTGGCTGTATAAACATTCATCTTTTCGGTATTAGCAATAATATAGATTTTCCTTGGACCTTCCAAGGGTTGATACGAAATCCGCTGCTGCATTTCACGTATTTGATCTATCTTGAGTTGTGCACCATCGGGACGGATGACTTGAAGATCTGGATGGTTACCACTTTTTATCTTCCGACAAGCACGACAATCCATACAAGGCACAGATGCTTCATCACCACGTTCACACAATATAAGACCTGCAAAATATAGTGCAACTGTCTCTTTGCCTACACCTTGTTCACCTGAAAAAAGGTAAGCACCAGCAACTCTTTCTGAATTCGCTGCGTTCTGAAGTTGTGTTATGATGTTCTGGTGTCCAATAATTGTGTTCTGCATATTGATTGTGTTTGTAGATAGATCTTATACTATTTCAAAATAATAGCCTATTTCACCAAGACAGACGTTCGTAGTCGCGCAATTCATTGCGCCTCTTATATTTTTTACATTGTATTGAAATCAAATTCGTATAATGAGATTTTCTCTATTTTAAGGCGTATTAATTTCTAACTAACAACTGACTTCTTTTCTTACTTTCTACTAAGAGATAATTATGAACGGTATCAGTATCAAGTTGTGCATCCACTAATTTGACACGGTCTGGTTCCAATTTTGCAACTGCTAAATATCCTTCTCTCACTTTCTTGTGCAAGGATAGTGTTTCATGTTCAAGTCGTGTAAGTGGTTCGTCAGAGTCTCGTTTGCGTTGCAGTCCTATCTCTGGTGGTAAATCCAGTAGAAATGTAATGTCAGGTTTTAATCCTCTTGTTGCAATTTGATTTACCTGTTCAATAATTTGCAGATCAATCCCTTTCCTATATCCTTGGTAAGCAATTGTCGCATCACTAAATCTATCACAAATGACTATCTGTCCTTTATTCAAGGCAGGTAGAATTCGTTCAGTGACATGTTGCGATCGGGCGGCAACAATTAGTAACAGTTCTGTAGTTGCTGATATGGTGTTTGCAGTTAAAAAGATGTCACGCACCTGTTCCGATACTGGAGTGCCACCCGGTTCTCGTGTAACAATCACATCATCTCCGAGTGCATCTGCTAATCGGTGAATCTGAGTAGTTTTACCTGCACCTTCAACACCTTCAATTGTGATAAAAAAACCTTTATACTTCATTGTATTAATAATATCATGTAGGACATTATGTATCAAGTCAAATTCAGTATGTAGAGTATTTGGTAAAATATCCCAGTCACCATTGTAGTGCGGGGTCTCCGTGTCACGCCATCTCTCCTTCCAACAATCGCAACCCGCTGTAGGCGCGCTTTGTAAGCGCGCTAGACATATCTGTGATAAGAGGCAAAGAGCCAAAGTATATCACGCACCATAGGTGGCAATTTAGCGTTTTTTTTCTTGTTGGACGCATTTGAGATAGTCCAAAACTACCATCCCTATTGTAGGGGGGTCTCTGTGCCCGCCCGTTGCCTTACAGGACAAGGAATGGCGGGGCACAGAGACCCCACCCTACAATGGCTGGCGTAATTTAAGAAGATCAATCCATTTTATTAGTGACCTCAGTCCCGTAGGGACGATATGTCTATAGCACAACGTTCAACACCCATTTCTTAGTCCCGTATGAAGATTGATTTATTAAACGGGTAATTATAATCACGCCAAAACTGGTAGTAGGAGCACTTTGTAAGCGCGATTGTCAAACCCGTAGGCGCGCTTTGTAAGCGCGCTGGACTTTGATCTCAAATTACCCAATTTATTTCTTAATCTTCATTAGGGACGATATGTCTATAGCACAACGTTCAACACCCATTTCTTAGTCCCGTATGAAGATTGATTTATTAAACGGGTAATTATAATCACGCCAAAACTGGTAGTAGGAGTGCTTTGTAAGCGCGATTGTCAAACCCGTAGGCGCGCTTTGTAAGCGCGCTGGACTTTGATCTCAAATTACCCAATTTATTTCTTAATCTTCATTAGGGACGATATGTTTATACGTTTCGGTTGTTACAAACATATCGTCCCTGATGAGGATTAATTTATTAAACGGGTAATTCTCATTTTCTCAAACACGGTAGGAGCGGTTTCCTAACCGCTCCGGACTTCTCAAGGAAATTACCCGATTTATTTCTTAATCTTCATACGGGACTAAGAAATGTGATGCCGGCGTTTAACTATAAACATCCCGTCCCTACGGGACTAAAGAACGCTATCGCCATGCAAATAAATCCTTAAATTGACGCCTATGGTTCGGTTTTGTAACCGAACCTACCGTTTTGGTATTAACTTTCAGTGAATCTCTATTCTGGAAAACACCTAAAACTAATTAACCCTGCCGAAGATGAGATTACATTGACTTTTGATACATTCCATGATATAGTAAATTCACCAGTATATTGAAATTAACACACATAAGAGATTAAAATTCAATGAAACAGCAGCCACCTAAAATATGGCAATACCAGAACCCAGATATTGAAACAAGTCTGATGCTTGCAGCAGAACTCGATATCTCACCACTAATAGCACGTTTACTCGTAAATCGGGATATAAAGACGGTTCAAGATGCGGAAACATATCTATACCCGACTTATGCAGACCTTCACTCTCCGTTTGACATGGCAGATATGGATAAAGCCATTGAACGAATTCGGAAGGCTATCAAGAATGGTGAGGAAATATATATTTATGGAGATTATGATGCTGATGGCACAACTGCAACAGCACTATTGGTCAATGCATTTCGACATATTGATTTTCCAGTCAAATACTATATCCCACATAGATTTGAAGAAGGCTACGGTCTTAATAATCAGGCGATAGAAGAAATCAACGATAAAGGATGTAATTTGTTGATAACTGTTGACTGCGGAATAACTTCAATTAAACAAGTTAAATATGCTAATGAACTTGGCATGGATGTAATACTCACTGACCACCACCAACCACCCGAAAGCGACCCTCCTCCCGCTTATGCAATCATATCACCGAAAGTAACAGGAAATGAATATCCTTACACCGATCTGGCTGGCGTTGGATTAGCTTTCAAATTAGCACAAGGATTAATAGAAGATGAGACATATCTTACTTCATTACTTGATCTCGTTGCGTTAGGGACAGTCGTTGACCTAGCACCACTTACGGGTGAAAACCGCACCTTAAGCAAACTCGGATTAGAAGAAATCAGTAAGCAAAGTCGTATTGGAATACGAAAACTGTGTGATGTCGCTAAATTTTCTGATGACGTATTGAATGGAAGGGCTTTATCATGGGGATTGGGACCTCGTATAAACGCAGCGGGACGTATGGATACCGCAAAAAAGGTGGTTGAACTCTTAACAACTGAGTCAGCTGAAACTGCTGAGACCCTAGCACATGATTTAGATTCATGTAATCAAGATCGAAAAGATTTAGAAAAGAACATAGAGGAAAAAGCTAATGAAATACTCAGAATAGATGAAAACTTTGATGAGTATAAAGGCTTAGTTGTAGCAAGTAGCAGGTGGGGTCCACAAGCAAAAGGAGTCGTAGGGATTGTAGCTTCTCGTCTACTTGAACAGTATTATCGTCCGATCTTCGTACTTGTGATAGATGGGGACGAAGCCACAGGTTCCGGACGATGTATAGAGGGACTGAATCTTGCTGATAGCTTGAATAGCTGCTCACACCTTCTCATGAAACATGGTGGACACAAAGCAGCTGCTGGAGTTACACTAAAGACAAAGAATCTCAACAAATTTAAGAAAGCATTCAACGAATTCGCATGTGAACATCTATCGGAAACTGATCTAATTCCGAAACTTGCCTTAGATTTTGAAACAAATATACAAACCCTTACGTTACAAACTTTAGAACAGTTCTCAATATTGGAACCATTTGGCTTAGCGAATCCATCTCCACGCTTCATTAGCAAGAGCCTTTCAATTGAAGGTCCGCCTTCGTTGATGGGAAAAGATAAACTTCACCTATCAATGCATGTAAGCAACGGGTCCAATAAATTAAGAACAATAGGTTGGCGGAAAGCTGAACACTATACAACATTGAAACGCCAAGACATTTGTATAGATATGGCATATTCACCTGAAATTAATGATTTTAATGGCACTCGATCTGTCCAACTTATTCTTGAAGAATTTCGTGTACGTGAGAGGTCACCAAATCAAACTGTCTTTCCACCCAGCGATTTTCCTTCATCTGGCAGAGTCGTTGACTCAAGAGACAAAGACAAAAAAGAATATCTCTTAGGTTTGCTCAAAAACAATAATAGGTGTATAATATATGTACACAGTCCAGATAAAATTGAACAATTGTTGACTCATGTTTTACCTGAACATGCAGAATCTATAGGTAGACACGACCATACAACAACTTTGGAAGCAGAAATCAAACTGCTGGAAAAACTCAAGAGTGGAGAAATTATCGCAGTTGTCTCTTCAGATACTATATCGGAATCTGCAATAGATTCTGCTCCAGATTTAGAACATGTTGTGTTTTGTCACTTAACAAAACAATCTGCGGATTTTTTCTCACGGAGTAAACCAGCTGCAAACACACAAAATACGACAATGCTACATCTCCTATATAATACTAAAACGGATGTAGAATTACTACAAAATGCATTAAATAAGGAAGTTCCAGACAGAAAGTTTCTTACACAACTGTACCAAAAATTGAACCATTTCGCTGGAACTAACTATATTGGTGTTGAATCACTTACGGAATCATTTACTGATATACCAAAACAAGTGATAAACACTGGACTCACTATCTTTGAAGAGTTAGGTTTTATTGAAAACAAAACCGAATCTGATAGGCATACTGTAAAGTTACTTCCTTCAGAAAAAAAACAATTGAACAGATCATCAACCTATCTTAAATGTGAATGGTTGCAACAGCACAGTCAAGAATTTCTGAAATTCCAGTTGCAAGAGAATAGTCGTCAAATTTGGGAGCGAATTAAAGATGAGTGCGGAATCCCTAATACAGATTATTCAGAAACATAACCCAGAAGCTGAAACCGACTTTGATTTCCTCAAAAAGTGTTACAGTTTTGCCGAGTACTCACATAGAAAACAGTTGCGGAAGTCCGGTGATCCTTATTTTGTGCATTGTGTGAGGACAGCAGAAATCCTTGCGCAATTACGATTGGATATTGACACGATCTGCGCGGGACTGATGCATGATGTATTAGAAGATACAGGTGTCACGCGTAATGAAATGGAGGAGAAGTTTGGGAAAAATATCGCTCATTTAGTTGAGGGTGTAACAAAAATCAGTCGATATAAATTCAGTGGTGGTAAACGGAAACGACAAGCTGACACATACAGAAAGTTATTATTAGCAACCGCTGAAGATATGCGCGTTATCTTGATAAAATTGGCTGACAGGCATCACAATATGGAGACTTTAGAACACTTATCCGCAGAACAGCAACAACGGATAGCTAAAGAGACACTTGAAATATATGCACCCATCGCCCACCGCCTTGGTATTTGGTCAATCATGGGTCGGCTTGAAGATATGTCGCTCAAATACCTTCTCCCTGATGTATATAGAGAAATAGCAGACCTTCTTAAAGACAAATTGAATGAACGACAAACCTACTGCAAAAAAATGGAAGCAGTAATTCATGCAGAACTCAAGAAACACGGGATCATCGCAAATGTCAGGGGACGAACGAAACATATCTATAGCATCTACCAAAAAATGCATCTGAAAGGTACACCATTTAAGGATATTTGTGATTTAGTAGGACTTCGCGTCATTGTTGAAGATGACTGGCATTGTTATAACGCACTTGGTGTATTACATCTAAGATGGGGCTACCTACCTGACCGACTCAGAGATTGGATTGGACAACCGAAGAAGAATGGGTACCAATCCCTTCACACCACTATTTTAGAGCGCGGAAACCCGATAGAAATACAAATTCGGAGTAAAGCAATGCATCAAGTCGCGGAAAATGGCATTGCAGCACATTGGAGTTATAAGGAAGGTGTTCCTACAACAAAGGAAGCATTATCTATATTCGCTAATTACAAAGAAATGCTTGAGGACATTCAAGAAACACAAGATGTACCTGGCCAATTCATTGAATCAATGAAATTGGAACTATTCCAGGATGAAGTTTATGTTTTTACACCAAAAGGAGATATTCACGCACTCCCATCAGGCTCAACTGCAATTGACTTTGCATATAAAATACATACAGATATAGGAAACACTTGTTGTGGGGCAGAGGTTAACAATATCCTAAAACCGATACGTGAACCTTTACAGAATGGCGATCGCGTACACATATTGACAAACCCTAAGAGTTCTCCAAACCGGTCATGGATTCGTTTCGTAAAAACATCAAATGCACGCTCCAAGATACGACACTGGTTTCGTGATAAAGACAAAGCCGATGCAATTGAATTAGGAAAAACTTTCCTTAAAGCGGAGCTTCAAGTTTCATACCTGAATGCAAACGATTTTATGAAGTCTCCTAAACTACTTGAAATTACGAAACAACTTGGTTTTGTCAGTATAGAAGAACTATATATCCAGATTGGGAATGGGAACGCCTCTGCTACGCAAGTCGTCAATATGCTAAAACCTGAAAAGGAAACAGTTGTTGAAAAGCAAAAACTCCCAAAACGAACAGAATCTGCTATCCAACTTGAAAATGGAATTGACTTAGGTATGGTACGGACGATGAAATGTTGTAACCCAATTCCTGGCGATGACACTGTAGGTTATCTGACACGTGGACGTGGCGTTTCTGTACATAGAACTGGGTGTGCTCGATTATTGGATGAACCAGAGCGGTTCATCGGTGTTAATATATACCCAGATGAAGGTGTGACATATCCAGCACAAATATACGTTGAATGCGATGATAAACCTGGTATGTTGGGAGTAATAACAACAGCAATTGCACGATTCCACGTCAATATCCGAGAGGGAAACTTTAAATCCTCAGACAAAACAAGTATAGATGATATTGCAAGTGACCATTTTACCTTGGAAGTAACTGGGGTGGAACAGTTGAAAGAGGTAATGGATACAATTAAAGGTTTAGATGGAGTGGATAGAGTCGTCCGAAAGATGTAAGGTCTTACACCTCGGACGACATGCGGGAGATCACTTTAGGCACTTTACCACTACGAATACAAGACGTGCATACACGGATTCGCCTCGGTCCATTTTCAGTCATAGTCCGAACACGTTGAAGATTGGGTAGCCAACGACGTTTCGTATGTTGGTCAGATGCACTGATTTTATTTCCAGTTCTCGGTCGTTTTCCACATAATGTACATACACGAGACATCGGATATCCTCCTTTACAGATTAGATTAAATTTAATGCTTAAAGAGTATCACATTTGGAGTATAAATGCAAGTTTTTCTTTCTAAACACTTTATTCTTATTTTATTACTAATACTCTCTGTTCAAATTGGATGTGGAACAGATGATGGCGACAATGTAGATCCTAAAGTGCCTATACAAACTGAGACAAGTAATACTGGGAGCATCACAGGTATTGTAACGGATAACAACACGAACCAACCGATTTCTGATGCAGTTGTGAAATTCTTAGATAGAGAAGTTAGAACAAATACAGAAGGTAAATTCACATTAACGGAAATACCATACACAGACAACCAAAAACTCACTGTGGAAGTCAAGTTTTACGAAACCTCTTCTAAAACTGTCGTCCTGAACCAGAAACAGTTGACTCTAAATGTAACATTGACTCCTATTATGGGGACTGTGTCAGGTACTGTCAAAGATGCCCAAACTAAGAATCCTATTCCAGGCTCAACTGTCCGCTTAGATGGGAAGGAAGTGCACACAGAAGCGGATGGAGGGTTCACTTTTTTCGACATACCTTATGTAGCAGAACAGGAATTAGTCGTTCTTGATCCTGATTACCAAACTTACACCTACAAGTTTATACTTGACAGAGAGCGGTTGGTCCTACCAATTTCCATAACCCCTTTACACGATCCTACTGACGAGTTAAATGAGTTTCTTGAGACCTTATCGGATCTGCTTGAATCGATAGACTTTGAGAATATACCGAAAATCCAATCTCTCTTTTCTGAATCTTATGTAGCCTCTGATGATCCTGTTACTACATTCGGTGTTGCCTCAGGTGTCATTCCACCAAACTATGAAAGTGTTGAACCTACATTCATCAATGTCTTTGAAAGTTATTCCCAACTGCAGTTCGTATTTAAAGATAGAGAGATGAATATTACTCATGCACGAAAAGCATCTATAGAACTTTTGTTGGAAGTAGACTCAGTGAACGCAAAAGACGATGGTGTGAGACATCTTGAAGCCAAGTGTGTATTTGAATTTCGTCGGGAAGAATCGGAGTGGAAGATTGTATATTGGGAACTTCTGAATTTAGACATCCGGTTGTAGTCTGTTTGCTAATGCGGCAAATTCCGCTATATCTAATGTTTCTGCACGCCTTTCTGGTGCTATGTTTAGTTCAATTAAAGTACTTGTCAGAGTCTCAGCCGTAGCAAAGCGACGTAACGTGTTTTTAAGCATCTTTCGCCTTCCCCGAAATGCCTCTCTAACAACTCGAAAAAAGTGGACTTCATCATTCACAACAACTTTCGGCTCTTTAAGCATAGTTAGTTTTAAAATAGCAGAATCGACTTGTGGAGTTGGATAAAAGTTCTCAGGTGACAATTTCACGACTAATTCACTATCTGCATAATAGGATATACCGATTGTCAAAGCACCATAGTCCTTACCACCAGGTTTTGCCACTATTCGCTCAGCGACTTCCCATTGCATCATTAATATACAGTTATTTAGTAAGTTTGCATGGTTCAGAAGTCTCCACAAAATGGGAGTAGTTATTCCGTAGGGAAGATTGGCGATAACCTTTGGACATGTATCATGAGGAATGATGGATGGGATTGGTATTTCAAGGATATCCGCCCGGATTATATCTGTGTTTTTGTCATTAGCAAATTGCACTTCTAATTCAGAATGTAATAACGGATCGATTTCTATCGCAATTACTGATTTTGCTATCTGTGCTAATGCTGCTGTTAAGCACCCAAGTCCAGCACCAATTTCAATAACAACATCCGTTTGTGTTACATCACCAGCATCAACAATAATGGATAGGACATCAGGATTAATTAGGAAATGTTGTCCTAATTGTTTTTTCGGATATGTTCGGTTTGATCTAAAGAATGATTGTGCGTGTTGAAGAAGTGTCAATCGGGAATGGTTCACTAATTCCATTACCATACTTTCTTGATGTACATTCTCGGATGTGAAGGTAGCAAGTCCACGCTATTGCTCCAATAACCTAACAACGCGATCCAAAATTGCATGTGCTACTTCCCGCTTGGAAAGCCGAGGAAGTTGCTCACAATTGCCTGTTTTATCCATTAGAGTGACTATATTCGTATCACTTGCAAAACCTGCTCCTTCAGCGAGTATGTCATTTGCAACTATCAGGTCACAGTTCTTGCGATCTAACTTCTCTTTAGCGTTTTCAAGTACATCATTCGTCTCTGCTGCAAAACAGATAGTCAACTGATGGTCTTTGATTTCGCCAAGCTTCTGTGCAGTATCTGGATTTTTCTCCAATGTAATTGATAATGTGTCTGTGTGTTTTTTTATTTTATGTGGTGTATATTCTGCTGGACGAAAATCTACAGGCGCAGCTGCCATAATAGCGATGTCGGTTTCATCAAACTTTTCAAGGACAGTCTCATGCATCTCTTGTGTTGTTTCAACATGGGTAATTTCAATCCCATTGGGTGGTGAGATTGTCGCATGTCCACTAATCAATTGGACCGATGCCCCACGCTGTGCTGCTGCTTCGGCAATGGCAAATCCCATCTTTCCACTTGATCCGTTGGTGATAAACCTAACAGGATCAAGGTATTCGCGCGTTGCCCCAGCAGTAACCAGAATTCGTTTTTCCCGCATATCTTGACAAATTCCCAATAGTTCTCGTGTGCGTTGCAGAATAATATCTACAGAACTTAGTCTACCTATACCTTCATACCCACAGGCAAGGTCACCGCTTTCAGGTTCAACGAATTCAATTCCATGTCTACTGAGTTCAGATATGTTTTTTTGTACGATAGGGTTTTTATACATGTGTCCGTTCATCGCAGGAGCAACGAGAATCGGACAGTGGACAGAAATTGCAACAGTAGAGAGTGCATCATCAGCGATGCCGTTAGCCATCTTGCCGAGTATGTTTGCAGTAGCAGGGACAATAGCAAGCAAGTCTGCACGGTCAGCAAGATCAATATGGGGTGGTTTCCAATCATCACCTGTTTCAAACAAGTCAAGTAGCACGGGATTCCGTGAGAGCACTTGAAATTGTAACGGACTTACCAAACGTGTAGCACTTTTTGTCATCACAACATGAACAGATGCACCTGATTTTACCAATTGACTAACATAATCAAGTGAACGATGTATTGCTATTCCACCAGTAACACCTAAAAGTATAGTTCGGTTTTTGAGTTCCATAGGAAGTAGGGTTACAATTCGTCTTTATTTGGAATTCCAAAAGACTGGATAAACGCGGAAGTTTGTTCAGGATTAATACGGCACCGTTCTGCAGAGATAATAGCTTGAATATTACTTACAGTCTGTTTCAATCTACCTTTATGGTTGACAACACAATAATCGTAATGTGTAATTTGTTGTATCTCAGTTTGTGCGATCTCTAATCTCTTCTGTAGTTCTTCCTCAGATTCGGTTTTTCTTCCTCGAAGTCTCTGTTCCAAAGATGTAAAAGATTGTGGTATTAGGAAAATCAGGATGCTTCTGACAGGTGTATGGTCTTGGTTTTTGACTTGTAGTGCTCCGTTTACCTCAATTTCTAAGACTGTATCCTTACTATCTTTCTTTGCTTCTTCAATTTCAGATTTCGGTGTCCCATAGTAGTTCTCATGGTATTTTGCCCATTCTAAGAACGCATTTTGCTTGATTTGCTCTTTAAATGTATCCCTTGTCAAAAAATGGTAATTCACACCGTCAACTTCATCAGGTCGTGCGGCACGCGTTGTTGCGGAGATTGAGAGCCTCAGTGTGTTATCAGCTTCACACAATGCATTTACAACAGTGCTTTTCCCACACCCAGAAGGTCCAGAGATGACAAAAACTAAATTAGGATGTTTGAAAGGTGTAGAACTCATTTCTATATTGATAAAACTAATCCGCGGCTTCAGCGAGTTCTAATAACACAGGTGATTCGACTCGGATAGCATCTTTTATGCAGACCTCTTCACATAACTTGCAGCCAACGCAATCTTTAGGTTTCACCAATTCACAGATACCGAAGAAACTTTCGGCATGTTCACCTGTCTCTGGGTCTTTCAGTTCCAGACAATCCCATGGACAAATATGGACGCAGAAGTCGCATCCAGAACAGAGTTCTTCATAGATAACAGCAATTGGTCTATGAGTTGGCCGTCGAATAAATTTACACACATCACCAAATTGGTCACGGATTGCTTCTACCGGACAGACCATCCCACAAGCACTACAGTCAATACAGATATTTGGGTCAATGATGTGTAGCATATTGCGGTCCCCAGTGATTGCATCCACGGGACAGTTGGTTAAACATGCCATACATCCGATACATTCTTCAGTAATAAAATACGCCATAGTTGCGGCACCTCCTGATATGTTGTATTTTAACATATCAGCGAAGAAATGTCAAATTCTGTATCAAAGACATTCATTTGCCCTTCACAGAAATAATGGCATGGAACGCATTGATGTTTCCTTTTCCACTGAACCACGTCCCTGTTGCCCCCATTCGAAAGACTTTACCTTTGTCAAAGTTATATTCTATTTTTCCCTTCTGTCCGGTAGGAATATCCCATACAGAAGTCAGTGCCTGTGTTGGTATACCATGTTTAGGCAATTCAGTTTCACCATCAAAAAGATCAAACGATCCACCACATATTGCATTCCCCATACGGATGTCAATTGTCAGTTTTCCACCATTTTCATAGGCTGACGTATCAATGGTAATTACATTGTAGTCTTGGTCTCCGTATTTAGGTGCGCGAAGTATATGCAGCACTTCATCAGTCGGTTTTTCGTCATTGAGAACAACATTAGCACCTGTTAATAACGGATCTGATGTACTGGGATTGAAACCAGGGAATTTTACATCTATTGAGTCTTTCAGAAACGCGAGGTAACCCTCCTCCTCAGTAACGTCACGTTCATAACAATCATCAAAGAAGTCATTCAAAGGTAATTTTCCCATTACGTCAAGTTCAGGAGAAATAATCAAGCAATCAACTGGTGAATGTTCTTGCCAACCCTCCATAATTGCTTTTGCTAAAGGTTGTGTTCTACCAAATGGATTGTTTAATCCCTTTCTTCTATTAGACATATAAGCACGTTTTCTGGGTGTGCGTTCTAATTCAACATTCGAAACCCAGACGTTAATAAAATTGTCATTCAGAAATTCTATTACTTTGTCATCCGAGAGGACACCTGCCCTCAATCCTTTGCCACTCCCTCAGCACGATTCATCCTTTAATGGTCCGTCTATGGAAATTATATGCATCAGTTTGAACTGTTCTTCTGCCATTTCAATAGCACGGAAAGGAGAAACCCAATTAATTTGCTCTGATTTGTAGAAACATAATGCTAGAGTGCGTTCTGCTGCTTCTTGTGTAATCTCCTCTTTAAAATCAATGTCTTGTAGTATATTTTCTGTTCCTGTTGTCAGTTCTATTTGAGAACAAAAGCCTGCGTCAGCACTATCCCAGTTTATATCCAAATTCACTGTTCCTTCAGGAACGTACATCTTAAAGAAAGCAATCTGTTGATTATGTCTATCAACTATCAGGTTCCCAGCAAACTGTGAAGGTGTTAACCAACCACCATCTAATTTGAACTCCGCGTGAATACGAAACGCGATATCAGCATATTGATCATTGTAAGCACGTAAGCATGCCCATAAACCACGAGAATCTCCTGAATCAATGTGCATGTCCAAATTTGGTTCTGGATTCAACTGCTGAAGTAAATCCAACACACCCGTTTCCTCTATTCTCCAACACTCACCAACCGAAACCGATTCTGATGGTAGAAAAGATTGAAAGATTGATGCCTGATATTGTCTTTCAGGTTCTACAACTCGTAAATTTGCCAATGCTTCCCATTCTATATGAAAATGGGATAGTGTATGCTCAATGGGTGTGATAAAACCTTTGATAGATACATTTTCATGATCCTTGAGATAGAGCGTGATTCTGTTAGATGGTATATCCACTTGTTAATTCTCCTCAACAGAAATTTTTGCTTGATATGCGTTTATACTTCCCTTTTCGTTAGATGCCCACCCCATACCAACCAGTTTGTATATTTGTCCTTGTGCAAATTGATGTGTCATTTGTCCTATTTCACACGGATCAAACCAACCTATGTCGTGTGCTCCATCAAACATGCTACCATCTGGTCGTTTATTATCAGCATCAAAGGATAGTTTATGATCTGCATCAAGCAGAAAGAACGAACCATACGCTTTATCGTTACCCAATTCTATATCAATAGTCAGTGTGCCTTTGCTCTTAAATGCAGTCGTATCAATAACAGCAACGGTATAATCCTGATGTCCAAATTCTGGTGTGCGAAATACGTCTAACACTGTATGTGATGGATTATCGGGTGTGAGAACAATATTTCCTAATCCTGGGAGTTTTCCTGATAGAGAATCTTGAAGAAACAACAAGTAATTTTCACTTTCAAGCGTCCCATCTTCACGTCTGTTTTCTCCAAGGTATTCATTGATTGGGACATGTCCTATTGCTTCAAGTTCTGGGGATATAATCCAAGAGTCTACAGGACCTCTACGCCATTTATGACTGATGATAGTCCACGCCAACGGGTATATTTGTTGATATCCCAATGTATCACGCATTTTTCTCAACTCAATAGTACGTATCCATGTGTTGATATAGTTTTCATTTAAATAGTTGATAATTCGGTCGTCGGAGAGGACAACTGCCCTCAAGTTTTTTCCGCTGCCTCAGCACGCCTCATCATCAAGCGGACCATCTATAGATAATACATGGATCGGTTTCTGATGTGCCTGTGCTAATTCTACTGCGTCCTCAAAGGGAACCCAGTCTATTTGCTCTGATTTGTAGAATTGTTTTATTAGTTTCTTTTCTACTTCTTTTTGTGTAATAGATAAAGTAAATTCTGTTTCTTTCTGGAAATCTCCCAAACCGCCATATAGTTCAATATTTGGACATACACCGGAAGCTGTACTATAGTAATGGTTTGGATCGTCTTTATCTTTTTTCCAATTAACATCAAACCATTTTCCTTCAGGAACACGCTGACGAAAAGAAACGACATCCTGTTTGTTCCGGTCAATAATCAGATCTCCCGCAAAATGAGAAGGCGTGAACCATCCATCATCTAATTGAAATTCCGCATGAATACGAAACACAATATGAGCATGTTGATCATTATATGCACGTAGACATGCCCACAATCCAGCGGAATCTCCAATATTAATATGCATATCCAGATTCGGGTTAGGATTTAGTTGCTTCAGCAGTTCCAATACCCCAGTTTCTTCAATCTGCCAACAATCACCGATAGCAACAGGTTCGTCGGGAAGAAACGCTTGGAAAACCGTTGTGTTATATTCTTTCTCTGGTGCGTTTACACACATATTCGCCAACGCATCCCATTCTTCATGAAAATTAGGTTTCATATCTTCAATCGGCGCGATGAAACCCTTAACAGTGATGTCTGCATCAGCATCAAGATTCAGTGTAATTTTGTCTGATAAAGTCCTCATTTATATTCTCCACTACATAGATTATTCGTAATCACTTATACGCATTTTCGGATGCAGTTTTGTAGATTATTACTTATCTTCCTCATAAAGTAGGCGAGGTCTCAAACCTCGCCTACTGAATTTGGAATTTACCTTAAGCTTTACAATAGAAATATAGTGAGTACTAAAGATAGATGTAGAATAACTTGCATCATCCTCATTCAACATAATCTGCAAGCACAATTACATCAAACCCAGAAACTTCAAATTTCTTCAAGTTCTTGTCGTTAGTAAAAAATAAATCACATCTATTCTCTAACGCTGTGGCAATAATTAGAGCGTCTGGGGTGTGAGTGCTTGGATATTTTGCGCGAAGTTTACCTGCCAATTCTGCAATTTCATAGGTGACAGCAAGTACTTGTATTGAAATTGAAGATAGCAAATGTTTAAAACGTTCAACATCTGCTACCTTTCCATCTGCAAATGGTTTAGTTACAAATTCTGTTACTGATATAGCCGATAGAAAACCCTTAATATTGTCATCATTTGCTTCGTTGAAGATTTCCTCTGTTAAATGATAGTACGGTTCAATCTCTTCAAAGTAATATATTAAAACAGAAGTATCCAGTAACACGGACGCATCTTGAAAGAGAACTGAACGAAAATTTAGTGCCTTCTGTTCCATGCATCCCTTTCTGACTTGAGATAAGCATTGATATCTTCAACACTACTTCCCCAAGTACCTTTCATAGTCCCTCGCATTTTCTGAATCAAGTCTTTTTTCTCTTCTTTAGACAGTACAGTAGTGGCAGATGGGAGTACTTTGACTTCAAGCTCAAGCTCTTGTCCGTCAGGGAGATTGAGTTCGTCTAACGGTTCAATTACACCATTCTTGTAGGTAGCTCTAATTTTATTTGGTTGTGCCATTTTTTTGCCTCCAATTATATTTCTTATAATTATACCTGCTGCAGTTTATAAGATCCAAGTTGTAGAGAAATAATTTGAATGAACAGGCTTTGTAGCTACTGTTGACCTAAGTTTTCAAAAGCGGTAATATCAGATTCATACTGCAGAGTCCATCCAATCTCATCCAAGCCGTTGAGCAAGCAATACTTCTCAAAATCACCGATTTCAAATGTGTGTGCAGTGCCATCAGGACTGATAACCGATTGTTCATCAAGATCTACCATCAGCCGATATCCTTCAGTTTCTTGTGCTTCTTGACTAAGCGATGTAATAACTTCGGCAGTCAAGGAAATAGGTAGGATGCCGTTCTTATAACAATTGTTGCGAAAGATGTCGGCGAATGATGGGGCAAGAATCGCTTTGAAACCATATTGCTGCAGTGCCCATGGTGCATGTTCACGAGAGCTACCACAACCGAAGTTTGCACCAGCAATTAGAATACTTGCGTTTGCATAGCGCGGGTGGTTGAGTACGAATTCCGGATTCGAATCACCATTTTCAAGATAACGCCAATCAAAAAATAAAAATTCACCGAACCCAGTTCTTTCAATTCTTTTTAGGAATTGTTTTGGGATGATCTGGTCGGTGTCTACATTAATTCGGTCAAGTGGGACGACAAGTCCAACGTGTTCTTTGAATGCTTCCATATTTTTAATTCCTCTGTTGGGACAGTAGGACTGAGGCACAGAAACCTTTTCCTACAAATTATCCTGTAAATACTCTGATGTCAACAAAGTGGCCTGTGACCGCAGTCGCAGCTGCCATTTGTGGACTAACAAGATGTGTGCGTCCACCTTTGCCTTGTCTACCTTCAAAATTCCTGTTTGATGTGCTCGCACAACGTTGACCCGGCATCAAGGTATCAGGGTTCATACCGAGACACATACTACAACCCGCCTCACGCCACTCAAAACCAGCGGCGCGGAATATTGCATGGAGACCTTCAGCTTCTGCCTGTCGTTTTACTTCCTGCGAACCCGGGACAACCATTGCATTGACAGTATCTGCTACTTTTCTACCTTTTACCACTTCTGCTGCAGCTCGTAAATCACTGATACGTGAGTTTGTGCAACTTCCTATGAATACTCTGTCTACACTTATATCAGTCATTGGCGTTCCGGGTACAAGATCCATGTATTCCAAAGCATGTTCAGCGGCGCGTTTTTCATCAGTTGTGTGCATGTCATCAGGATTTGGCACTCGACCTGTTACATCCGTAACCATACCCGGATTTGTGCCCCATGTAACCTGTGGTGCTATCTTAGTAGCATCAAGTTCTAACACCCGATCATATTCAGCCCCCTCGTCTGTTGGAAGTTGCTTCCATTGATCAACTGCTTCATCATAGGCTTCACCCTTCGGGGCAAATTGCCTGCCAGCAATGTATTCGTATGTTGTATCATCAGGTGCGATCATGCCTGCACGTGCGCCTGCTTCAATTGACATATTACATACCGTCATACGTTCTTCTATGCTCAGAGCACGGATTGTTGAACCAGTATATTCCACAACAGCACCGTTACCGCCGTCTATACCGATATGTCCGATAATGGAGAGAATTATGTCTTTAGCGGTTACACCGAACGGTAGAGTTCCATCAACTCGGATTTCAAATGTTTCCGATTTGTGTTGTAATAGACACTGTGTTGCAAGAACGTGTTCAATCTCACTGGTACCGATACCGAATGCAAGTGCTCCGAATGCACCGTGCGTTGAAGTATGGCTATCTCCACATACAATTGTTCTTCCCGGCTGCGTAATACCCAGTTCTGGTCCAATGACATGGACAATACCTTGTTCAGGACTGTTGATGTCGTAGAGAGGGATTTCAAACTCAGCACAGTTTTGTGCAAGTGTTTCCATCTGCTTTGCAGCAATTAGATCTTTGATAGGTAGACTTCTATCCGTAGTCGGGACATTGTGGTCCATCGTTGCGAAAGTTAAATCGGGTCGTCGCACCATACGGTTGTTGAGGCGCAAACCTTCAAACGCTTGTGGGGATGTTACCTCGTGGACAAGATGTGTATCAATATACAGAATCGGTACCTCGTCTTCTGATGCTCGTACGAGATGTGCATTCCATATCTTTTCATACATCGTTTTTTTCATACTTTATTCTATTTCCTCTTAAGTCAGATTAATATAATACAAACGAAAATTTGAATGTTATTCTATTCATTTGCATTTGCTTTCGATTTCTTGAGAAATGATAAAATACCATTTGCTGTAGTATCAGCAAATTTCACTAATAAGTTCAGTGATGGTTTGTCATCTAAAAATGCAGCTTGTAAACTGAGTGCATTCTCTTCAAGAGATAACCACGCAAGCAATGATACGATATCATCTGGGTTTGATATGTGTTCAGATCCGAGTAATGCTTCCAAAAGAGTAATAAGATTCAATTGAAAACAAGCAATAGATGTCTGAGAAACTTGATCTATATCAATTGGAAACTGTCTATCTACTGACAACGTGTCAAGCAATGATATTATATCGTCTTCTCCAAAACTTGCAATAGATAGTTCATTGATGTTTGAAAGGTAAACACTGTCAGCAACTTGAGATACCGTCGTGCCACCATATTCAAAGAATTGTTTTGTTGAGGTATTACCTGTATTAGCCAATGCATTATTAAACTCATTCCATTTGGCGGGGTTGATGCTACTGAAAATGACCCCAAATCGTTCAATGGGACTTATCTGTATTTCAGAGTTCCCATCTGAATCCAATGAGCCCTGAAATGATAGAATCGAACCCTTCTTTATTGGGGTCAAAAATGGCTCGAACTTAGAAATTGATACAGCTACTTCTCCAGTAAGTGCTGGTATCAGATCTTCATAAAAATCCGTGTTATATTCACCTTCAAAAAAACTAAGAGCATCGTAAAAGCCACCATCAGCATTTTGTTCTATATATCCACGTAGTAGAGACCAGAGTGTTTGTGTGACTATCGGTGATATGGCAATGAAAAGATCATCTTTTCCAGACATGGTTCGGATTGTTTTCTTTGAATCCAAAGTATGTGTCATCTGTGTCTGAATTGGTAGTATTTCCTCTATGTTTTGAAGTGCATTTTGAGTAAAAGGTGCATAAACTTTCAGGAATTTTCCCGGATCCCGAAGATTTAATGTTGCTGAGATATAGGTGAAAGGTGAAAGTTCTTCCATTACTTTTTTCCAAGACCTTAGAGCATTCAGTTTTTTCTCATTATCAAGGGATGCTATATTTGAGTATGTAATAATATCTCCAGAACCTGTTTTTTGTGTTGCTTCAACAAAACGCTCATTTTCCAAAATTGAAGGAGATTTATCTTGGTATGTATCTATTACAGTCTTAAAACTACGTTCACCAACACCTATTACAAAGAACTCATCAACATAACCGAATAGTATTTTATTTCTATCTAAATTGAGTTCACTATATTGGATTGATCTGTGTTTTCCTACATCCTGTTTACGCGTAGTTGCAAACACACCGAAAATTCTTGGTGCGATCTTTTTCAAACGTTGGATCAGTACCATGTCACCTTTAGTATCTACAACATAAGTTGCATTGACACGATGTTTTTTATCCAACCAGATTGCCAAACCGCTACTGTTACCAAATAGATCAAAAATATCTGATGTTCCCAGTACATTCAATATTCCAGTTATTTCATTGTCTTCAATTGTGTTAGGAATTTCGTTAAGTCCATTCAATTTGACAAACAAAAAACTATCATAGGGTATAAAATCATCAATCGATGCAGCGTTTAATGTAAGAGTAAAACTCACAAAAAACAGAATTATAAGAGTTTTCATCAATGTGCATTTCATCAGTTTACTCCAAAATTTATATTTATGATTTTTTCTGAGGTAAGTATTTTTAGGGTATATCGAATAATTTTATGAAACATTATTTGCAAATACCGAACATTTTCATATTTGAATTGTTAGTAATTATATTAACATATAAGATTGAAACAGTCAATAGAATTGGAGATTAGGGGTGTGTAAAGTTATTGTCACCGTAGGTGTCAATTCAAGTAAAAACCCTGTAACCTATTGTAGGGCGGGTGCTCTGTGCCCCATAGGCGTCTATTTAGCGGTTTTTTTCTTGTTAGATGCATCTGAGATAGTTCAAAACTGCCATCCCTATTGTAGCGCGGGGTCTCTGTGCCCCGCATAAACCTGCTACATTCAAACAACTTGCGGGGCACGCAAACCCGGGGAATCATGGCGAATACCAAACGCGTATTCATCTAAGCGCATTCATACCCGACAAATGCCACACGGGGAATGCCTCAATGGCATTCATACCGTTGATTTGGCGCATTTGGCGTTGATTTGGGGGAACGCCAAAAGGCGTTCATACCGTTGATTTCTTGATTTGGCACTACAATGACAGGCGTAATTTAACAAGATCAATCCGTTTTATTAGTGACCTCAGTCCCGTAGGGACGATATGTCTATAGCACAACGTTCAATACCCATTTCTTAGTCCCGTAGGGACGATATGTTTATACGTTTCGGTTGTTACAAACAGATCGTCCCTAATGAAGATTAAAAAATAAATCAGGTAATTTCCTTGAGAAGTCCGGAGCGGTTAGGAAACCGCTCCTACCGGGTTTTGAGAAAATGAGAATTACCCGTTTAATAAATTAATCTTCATACGGGACTAAAAGCTGTGATGATGGCGTTTAGCTATAAACATCCCGTCCCTATGGGACTAAAGAACGTTATCGCAATGCAAATAAATCCTTAAATTGACGGCTATGGTTCGGTTTCCTAACCGAACCGGTGTTTGTTCAGGCACATAGATGCGGTTGGGAAACCACATCTGCCGGGAATGTGCACACATTTTTGATTTCAAGATAAATAGAATGAGAACTAACATGAACCGGGAAAATATCAAAATGAATAGCCCCAGCGGGGCGGCAGGTGTATCATTGCAGAAATAGGTATGATGACTGTGATTCTCCTTGTCCAAACTATAGTGAGATTAAGAGTATTGTTTAAATCCTATTTGTGTGATATAGTTAACAATGATGAAGAGAACAAATGAAAGGAATAAATGTGATGAACACAGAAATTAGTCAAGAGATACCTCAATCGGAGTTACCTGACGGAGCTAAATATCGCTTTGGCAAGAGCAGCATAACAGGTAATGTAGCATTTTCTCCAGATGGCACGAGACTAGCTGTCGCAGGTGATATTGGAACGTGGATTTATGATGTCCAAACTGCTGAGGAAGTAAGCCTTCTTGCAGGACATACAGAGTATGTTTGGAGTATTGTCTATTCTCCGGATGGAGACACAGTCGCTTCTGGAAGTTATGAAGAAATATGGTTATGGGAAAGTGATGCTGGTCTCCCAAAAGCAACACTCTCAGAACATAGAGACTATGTGAGAGCATTAGCATATTCACCTGATGGTAACACACTTGCAAGTGGGGGTGCAGATAACATCGGTATACTATGGGATGTTGCTACAGAAGAAGCAAAAGCTACACTCAAAGGTCATTTGGGGTCAATTAGGAGTATTGCATATTCACCTGATGGAAGCACGATTGCTACTGCAAGTTCTGACGAGACGGTGATATTATGGCAAACGTCTACTGGACAATCTAAAGCAATACTCAAAGGACATACACACGTGATCAATTCAGTGGCGTTTTCACCTGATGGTTCAACAATCGTAACCGGTAGTTCTGATGGGACAGTTCGAGTTTGGGATGCGTTTAATACTCGTAAAAAAAGCACACTCGCAGAATTCAAGTTCTATATCTGGGGAGCAACTTATTCTCCAGATGGCAATACAATCGCAATCGGAGGCAGAGATGGAGCAGTACGAATTGTGGACGCTGTTAATGGAACTGCAATAAAGGAATTCAAGGGACACATCGGGTCAGTAAGAAGTGTCGCCTATTCTCCTGATGGAAACACAATAGCGAGTGGTAGTGAAGACCATTCAGTACTCTTATGGGAACTTGATTAATAATACAACAGTAGTTCACGTCTTATACCCGCATAACGACAGGCATTACTAACGGACTCCGTTTCATCTGTTTAGCAAACAACTTCCGGAGTGCAACCCGAATCTCATCTTGTACTATTTCTGTTTCCTGCTTCTGTTCGTTTGTTAAGTTTTCAATGACATGACGAGTTAGTTCTTTGGCTTCGTTGACGAGTTCTTCTGATTCGTCCATATAGACAAATCCTCGAGATACAATTTCAGGTTCAGTTGCAATTGCGCTGCCATCACTGTGGAGTACAATTATAGGTATTACCATTCCATCTTGGGAAAGTTGGATTCTGTCTCTTAGCACTATATCCTCAAGTTCAATTTCTGGTTTGCCGTCGACTAACACTCTCCCGGAACGTCCATGTCTTTCAAACACTTCACATGAATCAGAGGTAAGTTGGATAAGTTCCCCATCTTCTGCTACATTTATGTTATCTCTCGGTATTCCAACAGATTCCGCAAGCTCTGCATGGCGGACAAGGTTCTGATATTCACCGTGAATTGGAATAAAGAACTTTGGTCGCAATAAATTCAACATAAGTTTAAGGTCTTCACTTGAACCGTGACCAGAAACATGAACATTTGCATTGCGTTCATGGAATATGTTCACACCGCGTCTCAGTAAATGGTTAATGACATGTCCAACAGATCTCTCATTTCCAGGAATGATTCTTGCCGAGATAACAACTGTGTCATTCGGCTCAACATTCAAAAATGGGTGGTTATCAAGTGCTATCAATGCCATTGCTGAACGAGGCTCGCCTTGACTACCAGTACTCAAAATAACTACCTCATTGGGTTTGAACATAGCGGCATCTTTAGCATCTATTAGGTAATCAGGATTAATTTTAAGAAGACCGAGTTCTGTGGCAATCCGGATGTTGTTGATAAGCGAACGACCTGTAACAGCAACCAGTCGGCGATGTTTCACCGACAAATCAATGAATTGTTGGATGCGGTGTAGACTTGATGAAAAAGTGCAAAGAAACAGTCTCTGTTCTGTTTTCTGAAAGATGTTGTCTATTGAATCATAAATACTTCGCTCAGACGGAGTCTGACCAGGCCAGTTAGCATTAGTGCTGTCGGAGAGTAGTAAGTGAACTCCCTCTGTACCTAACCTTGCTAAAGTTTGAATGTCCGTCAGATTACCGTCTATTGGTGTACCATCAAACTTAAAATCACCTGTATGCACGATGAGGCCTACAGGTGTGTGTAAAGCAATTGCAACTGCGTCCGGTATACTATGCGTAACATGTATGAATTCAGCGGAGAAATCTCCTAAACTAACGTTATCACCGGGTGTGATAGCATTCAACGATGCTTTACTCAATACCCCATATTCTTTCAATCTACCGCTTGCAATCGAAAGAGTTAGTTGTGTCCCATAAACCGGAACATCTAATTGTTGAAGCACATACGCCAAAGCCCCAATGTGATCTTCATGACCATGTGTCAGAAGTATTGCACGGACCTTTTCTTTTCGTTCAATTAGATAGTGGATGTCAGGAAATATCAGATCTACACCTGGCATCTCAGCATTAGGCAACATGAAACCTGTATCAATGACAATAATGTCATTGTCAGTCTCGTACACCATCATGTTGAGTCCAAATTCACCTAATCCTCCTAACGGAATGATTGAGACTGGCTGAGCCCCTTTTAATTGATTCCCGTTTGGTTCAGTGGTCTGTTCATCTGTAATATATGTATTTTCCATAAAAGTTTATTTAACTGTCAAAACTATGGTGAAGCATAAAATTATATCTATACTTTCTGTCCACGGTAGTTGAGGTTTCCTAACCTCGACTATGCCACGTGTAGAATTAATTCAATAATTTACCATAAATTCTTGGAATGCATTATTGCCAATGTAGATCAATGAAATCGATAATTGTTGAGGTAATTTGTTGCATACTTCCAGTTTCAACATCAATTACAAAGATTTCACTTGTACGTCTACCGTTTTTATCTGCACCAATAAAAGCAACCTGACTACCATCTGGACTCCATGTGCCAGAATGTCCGCTGTAAAGGCTGAGGTTTCTATAACTCTTAAATCTACCTTTTTCAACATTCGCAATGCAAATCTCTCCAGATGTATAAAACAGAATTTGTTTGCCATCTGGTGACCACTCCTCAAGGTATGTACAAGGTGGTTCGTTTAGCTGCAAAAACCATGTTCTTCCCATACTAACGACATCCGGTTCTGCGAGTGCCAGAACTCCTTCGGTCTTAAATGCTATCCATTTTTTATCTGGTGACCACTTGGGCCATTGTATTCCCTCCGGCAATACTTCCAGTATTCTTCTATTCGGTTCTTTAACCTTTTCACCTTTCGCATCCCAATGTAACCATCCTTTTGCCCAATACATTGTACGCCATTTGCTTACTTTCCCATTCACAGGTATGACCCAGTTCTCAAGTCTATCTTTGGGACGGTCAAATTCTACGACAACGAGGACCGCACGACTCGAAGGAGACCACCAGAAATCGTGAATGTTATACATTTTCTTGAGCTTTTCCGTTTTTTCAGAACCCTCTGTCCACATCATATATAAAGATTTCTCACTATTTACACCAGATATGTATGCAATTAACTCTCCATCAGGTGACAATCTTGGTTTGCGGGATACACCATCATTTGTTAATCGTTTGAAATCGGTCCCATCAGGATTCATAATACCGATATTATAGTGATGAAATTCCCACCAATTGGATCTATCCTGACCCTTCCTTAATGTATCTGTTGTTGCTCGGAACCCATCCTCATTTTGTAACGGTTCTTTAATTGTAAAAACCAATTTACCTTCATTAGCCTCAATATATTCAACTACACCTATCATCATTAAAATGATAATAAAAGATAACAGACAAAATAAACGCATAATTCTTCCTATGGTAGATTCTTGAATTGGCTATACATTTTGGATATGTAGAAAGGAACTCCAATTCCCGATTATCTTTGAGCTAAATCAAGATTCGGAGGTCGTTCCTACAACGACGTGTATAATTACACTTCACCATAAATCATTAGACAACAATGTTGATTAATCCTCGCTTAGGAACGACAATCACTTTTCGAACTGTTTTACCATCAATGTATTTTTTGACTTTTTCATCTGCAAGCGCAGCTGCCTCAATCTCTTTCTCAGCGGCTTCAGCAGGGAGTTGGAGACGGTTCCGAAGTTTCCCGTTGATCTGGACTACGATAGTTACAGTTGCCGTTTCCAGTACCTTCTCATCATATTGTGGCCAAGACTCATGTGCAATAAATCCTTGTTCACCGAGACGGTGCCATAACTCTTGAGCAATATGTGGGGCATAAGGCGAAAGCACATGCAGAAATATCTTTACTGTTTCAATTGGCAAGGTCGCTGTCTGAGTTGCAGTGTTCACAAAAATCATCATTTGGCTAACTGCGGTATTCATCTTGTCAATTGACTCTGTATCTTCCGTTACCTGTTTGATTGTTTCATGAAGTGCACGCCAGAGGTCAGATTCTGTTGTGCCCGATGCATCAGTCAACTTCTCGTTAAGTTCATTGGTCTCTTGATCAACAACCATACGCCACACACGTTGTAGAAAGGTATACACACCTTCTACACCAGCATCTTGCCACGGCGCACTCTTTGTAACCGGACCGATAAATAACAGATATAAACGCAGCGCATCCGACCCATATTTATCAATGACATCATTCGTATTTATGACATTGAATCGTGACTTTGACATCTTTTCCATCTGTACGTGAAGTGCTTTTCCAGATGACTTTACCGATGCATTATCCGTATTACGCTCAACTTCATGGGGATAAAAGTATTTACCAGCATCATCTTGAAAAGATTCAGCAAGAATAGTTCCTTGGTTGAGGAGTCGCTGAAAAGGTTCTATTGTGGTAACCAATCCACAATCGTAAAGCACCTTATGCCAAAATCGCGCATAAAGAAGATGTAACACTGCGTGTTCCGCACCACCCATATATTGGTCTACTGGCATCCAATAACGTTCAAGTTCAGGATCGAAGGGGGCATCTGTATTGTGCGCATCCAAGAATCGCAGATAATACCAACATGAACCTGCCCACTGCGGCATGATATTCGTCTCTCGCGTGGCAATTCTGCCATCAGGAAGAGTTACTTTAAGCCAACTTTCATCTGCACGCGCAAGCGGAGGCTTACCATCCTCAGTAGGTTTGTAAGCATCAATCGATGGAAGTTCTATAGGAAGTTGGTCATCAGGTAATTGAACAATAGTACCATCATCAAGATGTACAAGTGGAAAAGGTTCTCCCCAATAACGTTGACGTGAAAACAGCCAATCCCGAAGACGATACTGCACCTGACGAGTTCCCTTTTTCTCAGTCTCAAGCCATGCAATCATCTTTTCTTTCGCATCATCAACTCTCAATCCATTGAGAAAATCTGAGTTAACACAGACCCCATCTCCTTCGTAAGCTTCCACTTCAATCGGTTCTTCACCACCACTGATCACTTCAACGATTGGTATGTCAAAGGTCTTAGCGAATTCATGGTCACGTTCATCGTGTCCTGGCACAGCCATGATTGCCCCAGTTCCATAAGTTATCAGCACATAATCTGCTACCCAGATAGGTACAGGTTTGTTGTTACATGGATTAATAGCATACGCACCAGTGAAAACACCAGTCTTTTCTGTGGCAAGGTCTGTGCGTTGCAGATCGGATTTGTTAGTCGATTCCTGCACGTATTTATATACATCAGATACCAATTCCGGTTTTGTAATTTGAGAGACAAGTGGATGTTCTGGAGCAAGCACGCAATATGTTGCACCGAAGAGTGTATCTGGACGAGTTGTAAAGACGGTAAAGTTGAGATCGCTATCTTCTATATCAAAAGTAATTTCAGCACCTTCAGATTTACCGATCCAATTTCTTTGCATCTCTTTCAGACCTTCAGGCCAATCCAGTAAATCCAAGTCATCTAATAATCGTTCTGCATAAGCAGTAATTTTGAGCATCCATTGATGCATCAGACGGCGTTCAACAGGGTCACCTGTTTCAACATATTTGCCGTCTTTCACCTCTTCATTTGAAAGGACAGTACCTAATGCAGGACACCAATTTACTGGAACTTCATCAAGAAATGCTAAGTCTTGTTCGTATAAACGTAGAAAAATCCACTGTGTCCATCTGTAATATTCGGGGAGTGATGTGTCAATTTTGCGAGACCAATCGTAAGAAAGACCGATACGTTGAATTTGTTGTTGAAAAGTCTCTGTATTTCGTTTTGTGATATGGGCAGGATGTTCATTCTCGCGAACAGCGGTTCTCTCGGTAGGTAATCCGAATGCATCCCATCCCATTGGGTGCATTACATTGTATCCTTGCATTCTTTTATAATTTGCAAGAACATCGGTAGGGACGTAATTTTTAGCATGTCCTATGTGTAGTCCTGCTCCTGAAGTGTATGGAAACATACCAAGCACATAAAATTTTGGCTTCTTTTTCAATGTATCAGTATCATTTGAAATTTTGAATGCTTCCTCTTCCCGCCACCTTTCTTGCCAATACGGTTCTATCTCTCCAGGGGCATAACTGTGGTTCTCCATTATACTTGTTCTCCTAACTTCTTATCATAACCTAAGTTGCCACCTATCACTTGTTGGAGGGGTTTGTAACCCCGATTTATAAAAAGTGGCATCAAACTGTGTAGTATTCCTTTGTTTCTTCGTTTGATAAAGTAATTTGATGATTAATATTCAGTAGGTAGCAACTTAGGTTATCAGACCGAATGCGGATAGTTTCTGCCATGAGCATCGTAATACGTTAAATTATGTAGATTTATCTGAAATCTATGTTATACTTAATTCGTTTTATAATTTTAACACAAAATGGTATACTATGTCAAAACAAATGCAAAGGTTCGGGTGTGTAGAGTCTTTGGCTCTAACTTCTTAACATCTATTGTAGTGCCAAATCAAGTAATCAAGAAATCAACGGTATGAACGCCTTTTGGCGTTCCCCCAAATCAACGCCAAATGCGCCAAATCAAGAAATCAACGGTATGAACGCCTTTTGGCGTTCCCCGGGTATGAATGCCATTGGACGAATACGCGTGTCGTATTCGCCATGATTCCCCGGGTCTCTGTGCCCCGCCATTCCTTGTCCTGTAATGCAACGGACGGGCACAGAGACCCGCCCCTACAATTCATGGTCAGAAGTTAGTGACAATATCTTTACACACCTTCCTATGTTTATACGTTTGACAAAGTAATTTGATGATTAATATTCAGTAGGTAGCAACTTAGATTAGTGTAGTAGAATTTCTGTTATTTGTAAATTTAGTGCAGGAGAAGTGTATTCGTGAAATTTAACATATCCCGTCGTCAGTTTCTAAGTTATGGAGCAGTAGCGGCTGCATCGGCAGCTGTAGGTTTCGGTTTTTCCGGTGTAAGCAAGAAACTGAAAAAACATATCCCCGGTTTAAGACCTGACCCTCCATATAGATTCAAACCAACACGCAACCAACTCATCGATTTACCAGAGGGATTCGTTGCACACGCATTTTCTCGGACAGGTGAGAAGATGGCCGACGGGTTGTGGGTACCTGGAAAGCATGACGGCATGGCAGCATTACCTGGACCTAATGGAAAAACAATACTCATTCGTAATCACGAGTTGGTCGTTAACGATAAGATAGTTGGACCGTTTGGTTGGAATAACGAAAAAATAAATCTTGTGGACACTGATAAATTCTACGATTTAGGACATAAGAAAGCACCCTCACTTGGTTCGACGACTACACTTGTCTATGATACTAAGACGATGACCCTTGAGACACATTTCTTAAGTTTGGTGGGCACTATCCGAAATTGTGCAGGTGGCATAACACCTTGGAATACTTGGATTACTTGTGAAGAAAATGTACAAAAAGCTGAGTTTACTTATGAACATGATCATGGATACAATTTTGAGGTGCCGGTTACGACCTCACCAGGTTTGGTGGAAACTATCCCCTTAAAAGCAATGGGTCGTTTTTATCATGAAGCGATCGCTGTAGATAATCGTACAGGTATTGTCTATCAAACTGAAGATAGAAATGATGGTTTACTTTATCGGTTTTTGCCAGATGAACCAGGACAACTTGCTAAAGGTGGAAAACTACAAGCACTGGTACTCAATGACCTCAAGGCTGCAGATACTCGTAACTGGAAAACCCGGAAGCATAAATTCGCACCTTGGACATATCAACCCATTCCTAAATTACAGAAATTATCTGTTGCCTGGGTAGATATTGAAAACGTGGAATCGCCTGAAGATGATTTACGAAAGCAAGGTGTCGAAGGTAAAGATGCAGCAATGTTTGCACGCGGTGAAGGGATTTGGTTCAGTGGAAGTGATTTTTATATTGCATGCACGAACGGTGGATTTGAACAAAAAGGGCAAATTTGGAGATATACACCAAGTCCTTATGAAGGCACGAACCGAGAAGAAAAACAGCCTGGAACTATTGAACTCTTCATAGAACCGAATGATAGCAATCTTCTTGAAAATGCTGACAACCTCACTGTTGCACCTTGGGGTGACCTAATTATCTGTGAAGATGGTTCAAAAGACCAATACATCGTTGGTGTTACACCTGAAGGGAACACCTACCAATTTGCCAGAAATGCTTCAAATACATCTGAGTTTGCAGGTTCAACATTCTCACCTGATGGAACGACACTCTTCGTCAATATCCAGAATCCTGGAGTGACTATTGCAATTACTGGTCCTTGGGGTGAAATTCGCCAACGCAAATTGCCATAACTATCTCTACTTCAATGGGTGTATAAAGTTTTTGGCATCATAGGCGTCAATTTAAGGAAAATTACGCTCAACGACTCAGTACACGTAGGCGCGCTTTGTAAGCGCGCTGGATGGTAGAGACATAACTGACTAACTGACAGACATGTTTGTTGGTTCAAGAATTACTGTGCATTTCACAGATATCCCCAGCGCGCTTACAAAGCGCCAAATCAACGGTATGAATGCCTTTTGGCATTCCCCGCCTACAGCGGGTTGGGGTTCCTAAATTGATGCTCAAATAACTCAGTATTCGTAGGCGCCCTTTGTAAGCGCGCTGGATCATAGAAACCTAACTGCCTAACTAACTGGCATGTTTGTTGGTTCAGAATGTCACCTTGCATTTCACAGATATCCCCAGCGCGCTTACAAAGCGCCAAATCAACGGTATGAATGCCTTTTGGCATCCCCCGCCTACAGCGGGTTGGGGTTCCTAAATTGACGCCGATGCCAGAATACACGTGTGGTATTCTGCATTGGTTAGGAAACTGGACCTACCGTCTTGGGTATTAACTTTCAGTAAATCTCTATTCTGGAAAACACTTAAAACTAAATAACTCTGTGAAAACAGAATTTTTCCTTGTTTCAAAGTGATTTTACATATATAATACAATCTGTAGAATTTAGAATTCCTTAAACACCCTTACATTGTAGCTTAGGAGACTTACCTACTGTGTAAAAGTGTCTTTGGTTTTAGAATTTACTATAATATACATTAATAAATTAATTAGGAGTTTAAAATGAAATCAATAGCAATTTTGTGTGCTTTATTTCTACTATTTGTAGGATTAATGACACTGCCAGTGCAATCCTTAGATATTGAAGAGGGGCTTGTAGCCTATTGGGCATTCAATGAAAATGCTGGTGAGACCGCAAGCGACTCAACAGGAAACGGACATGATGGAACATTGATGGGAGACCCACAATGGACAGAGGATGGCAAGTACGGCGGTGCCATTGAATTCGATCAAGCTGCAGATGAGGTGAACATTCCTTTTCATAAGGACCTCAATCAAGAAGCCTTTACCATCTCTGCTTGGGCAAATGTTGAACCGGGGAGTGCAGGACATCGGGCAGTGATTTCCTCTCGACATGAACCCCCTACGGGTGGATACATCATTTACGCAGAACCCGGACATACATGGCAGTTTTGGACAGGTAATGGAGAGCCAGCATGGGTTTCCGTTCAGGGTCCAGCGGTGAATCTTGGTGATTGGGATCATGTTGCTGGTGTCTATGCCGATGGAAAACAGATGTTTTATGTCAACGGAGAACTTGCAGGTGAAGTGGACTCTAATCCGAACTTTAATGCTGAACAAGAGTTCCTTATAGGTGCAGGTGCGAATGAACGCGCAGCCCATGAATATCTCTTCAAGGGAAGAATTGATGAGGTGCGGTTGTATAATCGTGTGCTTGATGAAGATGAAATCGCTGCAGTGATGGAAAGTGAGTCATTATCAGTAGAGGCATCTGGCAAGATTGCTGTCACATGGGGTGCATTAAAAGCTAAATAACTCATCTGGAAATTCTATTTTCAAAATGACAAATACTGAAATTTACATAATGGAGAAAAATGAAAAAAATTACCTTTGCATTTGCTCTGATATTTATCTTTGCAATTACAATCCAACCAGCGTTATCTCAAACTGTTGTTGAGGGACTCATTGCATACTGGGCTCTTGATGAAACAACAGGAAATAATGTCGGTGACTCAAGCGGGAATGGACACGATGGCACGTTGATTGGTGATCCACAATGGACAGAAGATGGATACTTCGGTGGCGCACTTACTTTTGATCAAGATGGGGATGAAGTGGATGTTCCGTTTCATGCTGATCTCAATCAAGAAACCTTCACTCTTTGTGCTTGGGCGAATGTTGAAACTGGTGGCACTGGACATCGTGCTGTCGTTTCCTCGCGTGATGACGGTCCGCAACGTGGCTACATCTTCTATGCTACACCTGACAATACATGGCAATTTTGGACTGGTGGCGGTGGGTGGAAATCTGTTCAGGGACCAGCAGTAAGTCTTGATAACTGGGAACATCTTGCCGGTGTCTATTCTGATGGTTTACAGAAGTTTTATGTGAATGGTGAACTCGTAGGTGAAAGAAACGACGCTGCAATTAGTATTAATACTACTCAGGAATTCCTCATTGGTGCTGGGGCAAATGAGACTGCAAATCACAATTACCGGTTCAAAGGTATGATTGATGAAGTATGTCTGTTTGCAAGAGTGCTGGATGAAGGGGAAATTGGTGAATTAATGGAAAATAATCTTACTGCTGTTGAAGCATCCGGAAAGATTGCAGTCACCTGGGGACAATTGAAAGTCAAGTGATTTTCCTACAGTTCAGATCAATATAAAATTGTTCAGTTCATATCTGCCTACGATGAGAGAACATCTTTCATCGTAGGCTTTTTACTGTCCAGTCATTTTAGCCTATCTATCTGCGGAATCTTCAATCAATATCGCATACAAAAAGAGTGCAACGATCAACCAATTTTATCGTTATATATTTCGTTGTAAACAGATTTAACCCGCACGGATTTTTTCTGCATACATAAGATACCTGAGCCTAACCCGTAGGCACATAATCTAATACTCTATAGATGACTGAAATTATTATGTAAGGAGCAATATAGATGGGAAACCCTGTCACGTACTTTGAAATTGCAGGTAAAGACACTGAAAAACTAAACGACTTTTACTGTTCAGTATTTGAATGGAAAACACAAGCAAACCCAAATGGTGTTAATCATTTTATTGAGACAAATTCTGACCAAGGTATCCAAGGACACATTTTGGCAGTAACTGAAGATATGCCTATGGAGAACGGAATATCCTTATATATTGAGGTAGACGACCTTCAGGCGTATCTATCTAAGGCAGAAAGTCTTGGTGGAAAGACAATCGTCCCGCCTCAAGTGATTGGTGAAAATATGGGTTCATTTGCAATGTTTCTGGATCCAGGTGGAAATTGCATTGGTTTGTATCGTCATCCAGATTCACGTCAATAAATTCAATTGGTCGTAAAAACCGTAATTATTTACACACTACGGTAGGTTCGGTTTCCTAATCGAAATGGTGTTTGTTCAATCTCATAAATTCGGTTAGGAAACCGCATCTACCGCGGAGTGTGCACGTTTTTTTACATTTCACTATAAAGGAGAAACACTGATGGCTAATCCTGTCACGATCTTTGAGATTGCAGGTAGAAAAGAAGATGCAATATGCGACTTTTATAGTTCGTTATTTGAATGGGATATTAACCAAGACGATGACTGTGGGAATTATGTTAACACAGGTTCTGATGAAGGTATTCAAGGACATATAGTGCAGACTACTGAAGAGATGCCTATCACAAACCACGTCACTTTCTACATTCAGGTTGATGATATTAATGCGTCTGCTAAGAAGGTAGAAAGTCATGGGGGTAAGGTTATTATGGGACCCATGCCTGTTCCAGATGGAGAGGGAAACTTCGCTATGTTCCTCGATCCAAGTGGAAACTGTCTCGGACTATTTCAGTCATAAGTTCTTATTGATTGTTGCATCAATCTTTTACTCTGATAGAATTAGATGCAACATTCGTTCTTTATGTGTGAGTTACGATTCTAAGATTGATGGTGAATGTAATGGGCAATCCTGTGGTGCATTTTGAAATTGCTGGGAGTGATGTATCAAGATTAATCCGATTTTATACCTCAGTATTTGATTGGAAGATATTTCCACTTAATGAGGAGTTATACATTGCAGATCCAGAATCCGATCAGGGAATCGAAGGACACTTATTTGAGACAACCGATGATATGAATTTCACGAACCTTGTCATCATCTATGTAACGGTGGATGATATTGAGGATTGTTTGAAAAAGGCAGAGAGTCTTGGGGGAACAATACTCATTCAACCGCAAGAGATACCAGGAAATGCAAGCCACTACGCATTGTTCCGTGATCCAAGTGGTAACTCAATTGGTCTGTTGCAGCGAAGAAGATAATGTGTTGACAATTACTACCGATAAGGTTTAGGGGGACATCAAAATGGGCAATCCAGTGTTGAATTTTGAAATTGCTGGTTCGGAAGGTAAAAAGTTGTCTGAATTCTATGCGGCAGTGTTTAACTGGGAAATGAACGAATTAGAAGAAGGTTATTATCTGTTTAATACCGGTTCTGATACTGTTAAAGGAATTGCTGGGCATATTTATCCTCCTAATGAAGAGATGATATTAGTTGACAACGTTCCTTTTGGCAATAATGTTACCATCTATGTAGCAGTAGACGATATAGATGCGACAATGAATAAGCTTGAGAACCTTGGTGGTAGGATACTAATGTATCCTGTAGTGGTCTCAGAAAAAGGTGAACAAATAGGGATGTTCCTTGATCCGAGTGGCAATAAAATTGGACTAAACCAAAAATAGTGAATTGTATAGGAGCATTGTCAATGAGTAATCCAGTTCTGTTTTTTGAAATTGCCGGTAAGAATGGTGAAATGTTGCGTGACTTTTATCGAGACCTGTTTGATTGGACCATATTACCGTTTGGATGGTCAACACCACATTTTCCAAATGATATTTTAGCAATAGATCCGACGCCTCCTCCACTTGAGGATATAGGAATTAAGGGTCATATTTATCCACTATCTGATGAAATGGAGATAGTCAATCGCGTTTCCATTTTCATACAGGTTGATGATTTGCAGTCTACACTTGAAGAGATAGAGAATAACGGAGGAAAAACGCTTGTTACCCCACAAGTACTACCAGATGGTATGGGATCAATAGCGATGTTCCTGGACCCGAGTGGGAATGTCGTCGGTTTGCATCAAAATTAGATAAGTATTGATAATAATATAGAAATGAATAACAAAGGAGAAAATAAAGATGGGTAATCCAGTCATGTTTTTTGAGATTGCTGGTAAGAATGGTGAAGAATTATGTGAGTTCTACAGTTCACTTTTTGATTGGGAAATTTCACCAGAGAATAACAATGTTTATATGTGTAATACAGGTTCAGAAGAAGGGATTCAAGGTATTATTTTCCCAACAACTGATGATATGCCTTCTCAGAATCACGTAACATTTTATATTTCCGTGGATGACCTTGAAGCATCGGTGGCAAAGGTTGAGAGTAATGGTGGTAAGATTGTCATTCCACCAACTGAAATTCCGGGTGGGATGGGTTCGTTTGCATGGTTTCTTGATCCGAGCGGTAACCTTTTAGGTTTGCATAAGCAGTAGGTAAAATAAGACGTCGAAAACCGATTTTATTCAAATTTCCTAGGCGCGCTTACCAAGCGCGCCTACAATTTTGGCACAAGTCCTGAAGAAAATCCTATGTGAGTAACGGTCTTAGCCAGCGTTTTGCGGTGTCAATGTCCATGCCAGTACGTTCGGCATAGTTTTCAACTTGCTCATCTCCGATTCTTGCAATACTGAAATATTTAGAATCGGGATGAGAAAAATACCATCCGCTAACAGATGCAGCAGGAAACATCGCAAGACTCTCAGTCAAAGAAATCCCTGTATTTTTTGTAGCATCCATTATATCAAACAATACTCGTTTTTGGTTATGATCAGGACAGGCGGGATATCCGGGAGCTGGTCGAATTCCCTGATACTTCTCTGAAATCAACGCATTGTTATCAAGCGATTCGTCGGTCGCATAACCCCATAGCGAAGTTCTGACGTGTTGATGCATACATTCTGCAAATGCCTCTGCTAACCTATCTGCCAATGCTTTTGTCATTATGCTGTTATAGTCATCGAGCTGTTGCTCAAACTCTGCACAGAGTTCAGGGACACCGATACCTGTAGTTACAGCAAAAGCACCGATATAATCGGGAAGTGATGTATCCCTTGGCGCGATGAAGTCACTTAGGCTCAAGTTTGGTCGTGTAAATGGTTGTTCTGTTTGCTGACGTAGATGGTGTATTGTGGCAATCGCCTCTGTTCTATTCTCGTCTGCATAAATCTCCGTATCATCACCTACACTATTTGCTGGAAAGATTCCGACCACAGCCTTTGCGCATAACAAGTTCTGTTCAACGATTTTGTGTAGAAGTTTTTTACCATCCTCAAAGAGTTCTCTTGCTTTCGTGCCTATCTTTGGATTTTCAAATATATTTGGATATTTGCCTGTCATTTCCCATGTGATAAAGAAAGGTGTCCAGTCAATATAGTCAATTAGTTCCTTTAGTGGATAGTCGTCAAAAACCTTTACACCTATCATATTTGGCTTGGGTGGCAGATAGTTGTTCCAGTCAAGTGCCAACTTACGTTTTTGTGCAATACTAAAGGGTAATAATTTCGTTTTCTGTCGACTTTTTGCCCGGTTTTTGCGAATTCCATCATATTCTTCGCGGGTCTGATCAACAAAGTTCTTATGGTTTTCAGTGTTCAAAAGATTGCTAACAACGCCGACACTCCGTGAAGCATCTTTGACGTAAATGGTCGGACCTTCGTAGGCAGGTTCAATCTGAATAGCGGTATGAACTTTTGAGGTAGTGGCACCACCTATGAGAAGAGGGAGGCGGAGACCTTCTCGTTCCATTTCCTTTGCAACATGCACCATTTCATCTAATGACGGTGTGATAAGTCCGCTCAAGCCGATAATATCAGCATTCTCATTACGTGCTGTATCTAATATGTCTTCCGCAGATACCATCACACCTAAGTCTATGACATCGTAATTGTTGCAGCCGAGTACTACACCAACGATATTCTTACCTATGTCATGAACATCACCTTTGACAGTTGCCATGACGATCTTTCCTCTGGATTTGATTTCACCATCTGCCTGTTCCTTTTCAATATATGGGATGAGATGTGCAACAGCCTTTTTCATAACCTGTGCACTTTTGATGACTTGTGGTAGGAACATCTTGCCATCACCAAAGAGTTCACCGACACGATTCATTCCATCCATCAATGGGCCTTCAATGACGTGTATTGGACGATCAAAATTGAGTCGTGCTTCTTCGGTATCTGCTTCAATGTGTTCGATGATGCCTTCAACAAGAGCATGACTGATGCGCTGTTCAACAGGTAATTTTCGCCATTCTTTGTTGACGCGCGTTCTCTTACTTTTGCCTTTATGGGATTTTGCAAGTTCAAGCAGCCTATCCGTTGCATCTTCCCGTCTATTGAAAAGCACATCTTCAACTGCATCTAATAGTTGCTTCGGTAAGTCGTCATAAACAGCAAGTTGTCCAGCGTTGACAATACCCATGTCTAAACCTGCTTTGATAGCATGGTAAAGAAATGCTGCATGCATGGCTTCCCGCACGGTATCATTTCCACGAAATGCAAACGATATGTTGCTAACGCCACCACTTAGCATGACATGCTTGCACGTCTTTTTGATTTTTTTACAAGCTTCAATAAATGCGACTGCGAATTCGTTGTGTTCAGGAATACCCGTTCCGACTGTCAAGATATTTGAATCAAATATAATATCTTCTGGTGGAAATCCGACTTCTTGAGTCAATAGATTATAAGCTCTTGTGCAAATTTCAACTTTTCGTTCAAGCGTATCTGCTTGTCCTTGTTCATCAAAAGCCATCACGATGGCAGCTGCCCCGTATTTCCTGATAAGTCGTGCCTTCTCTAAGAAATCAGTTTCACCCTCTTTTAGGTAGATTGAGTTGACAACTCCCTTGCCTTGAACGCATTGTAGACCTGCCTCAATGACTTCCCATTTGCTGGAATCTATCATTATAGGCACACGACTGATATCTGGTTCAGCAGCGATAAGATTTAAGAACTTTACCATGGCATCTTTAGAATCTAACAGACCTTCATCCATGTTGATGTCAATGATTTGTGCGCCGTTTTCTACTTGATCGCGTGCCACTTCTAATGCAGTTTCATAGTCTTCATCCTTGATAAGTGTTGCGAACCGTCTTGAACCTGAGATATTTGTTCGTTCACCGACGTTGACGAACAGAGATTCTGATGTGATGTTAAATGCTTCTAACCCGCTCAATCTGCATGCGCGTTCTTGAGGTACTGGTTGTCGGGGAGGATGCTCTGCAGCTGCTTTGACAACGGCTTCAATGTGCTCCGGTTGACTACCACAGCAGCCACCAACGATATTGACTAAACCGTTCTGTGCGAATTCATGTATCCAATTTCCCATTTCTTGAGGTGTCTGTGTGTAATGTCCGAGTTCGTTTGGAAGTCCAGCATTGGGATAGCAGATGATAGGAATGTCGGCAAGTTTTGACATTTCAACTAAGAAGGGACGTATCTGTTTTGCACCAAACCCACAGTTTAGTCCCACCGCGAGTAGATCCACATGTCTGACAGAGTTCCAAAACGCTTCAACAGTTTGCCCCGATAAATTACGTCCACCACCGCCACTTCTGTCTGAAGATACGATAATCGGCATGTTGATTTCTCGTTGTTCAAAAAGCGTCTGAATAGCAAAGAGAGCTGCTTTGCAATTGAGCGTATCCATCACAGTTTCAACGAGGAGAATATCCACGCCACCGTCAATCAATCCTTCAATTTGTGTTGTATAGGTATCCACGAGTTCTGAAAATGTAATGTTTCTATATCCTGGGTCATTGACATCAGGTGAGATTGAGCAGCTGCGGTTTGTTGGTCCAATACTACCAGCAACGAACCGCGGTTTATCGTGAGTGGTGTATTCATCAGCGACTTTCCGTGCGATCTGTGCTGCAGCGTAGTTTATTTGATATGCTTGATCTTGGAGTTGGTAGTCTGCCATAGAAACGGATGTGCTGGTGAAGGTGTTCGTTTCTATGATGTCGGATCCTGCTTGACAGTAATTGGAATGTATTTCTCTTATAATCTGGGGTTGTGTGATAGATAGTAGGTCGTTATAGCCTTTGAGTTCATGGGAATGGTCGGCAAATTGTGTTCCGCGGAAGTCTTCTTCTGTGAGCCTATAGGTTTGTATAAGAGAACCCATAGCACCATCAAGGACTAATATGCGTTCATTTAGTAGGTCTTTAAGGTGTTGCATCCGTTCAGCATCTATCATGTTTTCCCCAAATTTCTTGGTAATTTGCTTCAATATTATACTACGTGATTGTCAAGATGTCCATTTGATTTGCGTGTAAGTGTGTGTAAAGTTATTGGCACTATCTTCATATTATCCATTGTAGTGCCAAATCAAGTAATCAACGGTATGAACGCCTGTAGGCGTTCCCCCAAATCAACGCCAAATGCGCGTGTGGCATTTGTCGGGTATGAATGCGCTTAGACGAATACGCGTTTGGTATTCGCCATGATTCCCCGGGTCTCCGTGCCCCGCCATCCCCATTGTAGGATCGGTTTAAAACCTCTTGTTGGAGTGGTTTTCAACCACGATTTCTTCCATTGTAGGATCGGTTTAAAACCTCTTGTTGGAGTGGTTTCCAACCACGATTTCCAAACAACCACCTTCGTAGGCGCGCTTTGCAAGCGCGCAAGATTGTAAGAGCGATCTCCAACCATGAATTCTTCCATTGGAGAGGTCTCTCACATTGTAGGTCGGGGTCTCCGTGCCCCGACATCCCAATTGTTGGATCGGTTTAAACCTCATGTTGGAGTGGTTTTCAACCACGATTTCTTCCATTGGAGAGGTCTCTCACATTGTAGGTCGGGGTCTCCGTGCCCCGACATCCCAATTGTTGGATCGGTTTAAACCTCATGTTGGAGTGGTTTTCAACCACGATTTCTTCCATTGGAGAGGTCTCTCACATTGTAGGAGCGATCTACGAGCCACGATTTCTTCAGCACCAGCGGGGCGAAAGGTGTATCATACCATTTCAAAATAATAACCTATCATTATCAAAACAGGTGTTCATAGTCGCGCAAATCATTGCGCCTCTCCCATGCATAGTAGTAGGCACGCTCCGCGTGCCGTCTCTCACATTGTTGGAGCGATCTCCGAACCACGATTTCTTCAGCACCAGCGGTGCGAAAGGTGTATAGCATCAGAGACCCCAGAACGACCAAGCCCCAGCGGGGCGAAAGGTGTATCATACCATTTCAAAATAATAACCCATCATTATCAAAACAGGTGTTCATAGTCACCCAAATCATTACCCTCTCCCATGCATAGTAGTAGGCACGCTCCGCGTGCCGTTCTTACATTCTCCGCTTAATCCGAGACTTCCGCGCAAATCCGCGATTCAGAAAATCCTCCCGTAACCTATTATAAATCCATTGTTCCTACCTCCACATAAACTACAATTCAATATTACAAAGCGTTATAATACTCAGTATTATGAATAATAGAAACCAAAACGCACTCCAAGAAAAGAATGAGAACGGTAATATCTTTTATCAGTTGCTTGAACATCAGATGCAGATGTTCTCAGTGATAAAAGAAGAATTTCAGACAGTCAAGAATGACAAAGATCATCCTGATAGGTCTGAAAAAATCACACAATGTGTTAGAAATACCGATACGCTTGTTCGTTCCTTGAATTCGACCTATAGACGCAAGAACATTGAAGAACGTGGATATGACACCCATGCAGGAATTGCTAAATCGGAATACGATAAAGCAGAGGAAGCGAAGAAAAATGCTGAAAAGGAGGCACAGCAAAAAAGCAATAACAATGCGCAACCCGACAATTCCGAGCAAGATATCCAATCCGATGATGTTGAAATGACTGACGAAACTGAACAACCTGATGAAAATCCACCTGAAATGACACATCTACATACCGATATAAAGGAAATTGAGGATTATCTACCCATCCACGATGAACCAAAGGAAATCATCAAAAACATAAAAGTCGTCGCACCAAGACCCATCATCAAATACAGCAATGATGGATTCCGTCCCTATGCAAAAATGTCCGACCTGTTCAAATCTCAAGCACCCATCAAAATAGCATGCGGCACTTATGACGCAGGCAAAACTTATAGCTGCGTCGCATACATAGACATGTTAGCACGGAAATATCTAGGAGCAAGGCTCACATTTGTCCATAGAGCCCTCAACCGAATCTATCGCAACATCATACCCACCTATGAAAAATATCTCGGATTCCGTCCGACCAGCCTGATAGATAAAAACCCAACCCCGATTGTTAAATACGGTGGGCAGCAACCCATCTATTTTGAATACTGGAACGGTTCCAAAATCTATATGAACGGATTAGACAACCCAAATAATCTACTATCCGATTTCTTTGATGCAGCGTTTGTCAATCAAGCAGAATTACTCACTTATGATAGATGGTCAGAAGTCACTGCACGCGTCTCTGAACGCGCCGGCACAATGCCAATCGCATTCCTCGTCGCAGATTGTAACCCAAGCAATCCGAACCATTGGATACGCCACCAAACAAAAAGCGGGAAAATTGAATATTTTGAGCTGTCCTTCAAAGACAACCCTGAAATCTACAATCAAGAAACAGGAGAACTGACAGAAATCGGTGCAAGGCGCATCTCCAGATTACAGAATCTTGAAGGATTACGATATAAACGTGGTTACGAAGGCAAATGGGAATCCGCCGAAGGTCTCGTATTTGATACATTTTCACCAGACATACACATCATTGACAGCATTCAACTTGAAGAAAACTGGAATCGCTATCTCAGCATTGACTGAGGATTCCGCAACCCATCGAGTTGTATCTGGTGGGCAGAATCTCCCGATGATCGCCTCTATGCGTATAAAGAAATCTACAAAACAGGTCTCACAAGAACCGATCTGATAGAGATGATAGAAGCAAATTGTGAAGATGAAGAATACATTCGGTACGCAGCCGTAGACTGCGCGGATCAGGATGGCGTTGAACACCTCAGACGTGCGCGTTTGACGGTCAAAGAACCCAAAAAATCGCGTATTGCACAGATTGACGCGATCAAACAACGTTTGAAGGTAGACGAGACAGGAGAACCCGCAATCTTCTTCTTTCGGGACAGACTTGTGCATCCACCTGATGAAGATTTGCGGCAAGAGTACCGTCCTTTAGATGTCACCGATGAATTCTTGAGTTGTGTCTACGATGAGAACGTAACATACACCGACAAAGACGACGAAGCCATCAAAGGAGACCATCACGGCATAGACAGCACAGCATATCTACTGCTAAGTCTTGAACAGTTCGTCACCATAGGATCAGGAGCCGTGCTCCATGCAACCGGAAGAACAGATGCCCCCGCAGGCATCGGTCCCCAACGCAACAGGAGGTAGGAGACGTTTTCGAACTGAACCGGTGTTTGTTCAGTTACATAGATGCGGATTGGAAACCGCATCTACAGGGAATGTGTACATACTTTTTGATTGCACTATATTATCTGTGCTCTCTGTTGAAAAATTTGTTGTGAAATGAAGTGTATGTTCTCAATCCCACGTCTCAAGTCCTAACAACTTCTGTCCAAGTTCGGATAATTCTGCTGTTTCACCAGTATCATGTTCTTTTTCTGCGCGTTCACCACCGAAACCTGCCATCCTGTTTTTCCAAGCATTGATGCGACGTTCTCGTGCCTCTTGATTTGCTTCACCTGTCGGGGTCATTGTAATGTATTGAGCAACGCGCGGCGCATCGGCAGTATTGATACCAGCACTATGTGGTAACGCACTATGCCAAATTATAAGATCGCCTGCGTTTGCTGGCACGGGAATCATGCCTAAGGCTTCTAAATTCTGTTGACGTGGGTCTGTGTCTTTGGGAAGACTCTTTATCCACTCCTCAATTTTGTTGTGGAAACCGGGGACACAAACAAATGCGCCTTGGTTTTCTGCGGTATCAGTCAAGTAAAGGACACCTTGCACATGAAAGCGGATGGGTAGGTCTATGGACATATCCCAATGCAGTCCAACGCTGGTTCGTTCATATTTACCGGGGACGTTAGGTGGACTCATGCTTGCGCGGTCAAAACTGACCCATAGTTTCTCGTTTCCCCAGATTTCTGCGAAAGCTTGGTGGACACGCGGGTATTGACGCGTTTCCCATAATGCAGGATGTTGATAGATTTCCACCATGATACCGCGTGGTGGGTCTGTGTACCAACTCTCAGGAGAGTTGGCATCCATCTCAAGGAAATCCCAAACTGCATTTGCTGCGTTTTGGATTAATTCTGGTGGTGCCGCATTCTTGATGATGACATAACCTTTTTCTTCCCAAAATGCTCGATCTTCTTTGCTTATTATCGGCATCTGTTTGCTCCTTTCTATGCATTAATTTCATGTGTTAGAACGATAATCTACGTAAGAACGCTGATAAGAATATGATTATCAGTCCAAAAACGATGATGATGTTCAGCCACGGTGTAGGTTTTTTCTGAAATCCTTCAAATACTGGATATGGAAACGTCAACACAACTGCAAGTGTGTAAATCAAAAATACGATAAAGAACTTGATACCTAATATGAGTATGTAAAGCGAATAATCTACTTCAGTTTCTTCTGCGGTGATACGTGCAGTTCGGAGAAATGATATAAAATTATATACCCCAGAAATTAGCACAGTCAATAATGTAATCCATACGACTCTACTAAAACGTTTTAATGCGGATAATATTATGTTTATTGGTTCGGGGAAACGGTTAGCAATCGGGATGAGCACGACGCGGAAGAAGAAGAAGCCTCCTATCATCAGGACAACAGAAGCGACGTGTAGCCATTGGATGAAAGGTTCAAGAAACTTTATCACGAATAATAGTATAAGCAGATATGTTATCGGTAATCAGCATGAGCATGCTGATTACCGATAACTATTGCTTGATTACACTATCGGTTTTGCTCCGACAGGATTGAAACAGGAACGTGATTGTTTGCAAGCGTTTGGTGAAACAAACTGATCGTCTGGACCAACGACCTGCATTGTGCAGTTGCACCAATAGTGTGTTCCTGGATTTTCTTCAACAAGGTTTTGCAGGTTGCCACCTGGAATATAGAGTGCTTTTGTCCGCAGATTTTGACATACTGTGCGATTGTACATTGGAAGTGTTTTTGCCTCTAACATATTATTCCTCCTTAACTCACTGCCATCATCGCGGCACGGCTGATGAGATTTTGGGTGAGTGTCACCTTGTATTCGTTATCGTTCAAGGGACGTGCTTTTTGGACTGCTTCCTCACCTGCCTTCATGCTAACTGCATTATTGACCATTTTACCTGTGAGCGCAGTTTCCGCTTCAGTAGAACGCCATGGTTTTGGCGCAACACCACCGAGAACGATGTTTGCGGATTGACATGTGCGTCCTGCCATTTCAAACACGCCAGCGACACTTGCTAAAGCGAAGTCGGGGGCACCTTTCTCACGCGCCTTCAGATAGAAACTCTTTGTATTCGGTTTCGGATTTGGTATCTGAATTTCAACGACGATTTCGTTAGGTTGAAGCACATTTTCACGGAATGGATTATCCGATGGTAAGGTAAAGAACTCCTCAACTTTCATAGTCTTCTCACCTTCTGGACCAGTGATTTTCATAGATGCGTTGAGTGCAATCAATGCAGGCGCAATGTCTGAAGGATGCACGATATAGACTGGATCCCCACCGAGAATAGCATGGTATTTGCTGAGTCCATCAACTGCGTAGCATAGGTCTCCGCCTTTCTTGATGCAATTGACTGTTTCATCACGGTAGTACCAGCAACGTGGACGTTGGCATAGGTTTCCACCTATTGTGCCGACGTTGCGAATCTGCGGTGTAGCGACAGACGCTGCAGCTTGTGCAAGCACGGTGTAGTGGTGCTGAATAGTCGGGTGCATCGCAATATCGGCAACAGTGGTTAATGCACCGATAGTTAATCCATTTGCGTCTGCTGATATACCATCCATATCGGGCAATGTCTTGAGATTAATCAGCGTTTTTGGTGTTTCAATGTATTCCTTCAGTTCGCTGAGTAGGTCAGTCCCACCTGCTATCAGCATCACTTCACCCCATCCGCTATCGCTCAATAACGAGGTAACCTGTTTCAGACTTGTTGCGTTGACATAACTAAATTTATCCATTACTTACCTCCTTATGCTTTTTTCTCAGCGAGTGCGTTGAGAACTTTGTCGGGAGTAATCGGGAGTTCGCGGATACGGACACCGATTGCGTTGTAGACAGCATTTGCGATTGCCCCGAGTGTAGGTATACACGGTGGTTCACCGACACCAGAGACTTTCCGGTGTGTATCAAAAACGATAGATTTGATTTCCGGTATTTCGTAAGTGCCGGGGACTTTGTAATCTTCAAGATTGGCGTTGAGCATTCGTCCGGTAAGTGGATCCATAATTCGTTCTTCTAACAGGGTTTGTCCTAATCCCATGATTACACCACCATTAATTTGGCTTTCGGTGGTTAATCTGTTGATTGCCAATCCACAATCTTGGACAGCGACTATCTTGATGACTTGAACATTCCCCGTTTCGGTATCCACTTCTACCTCAGCGAATTGAGTGCCAGCAACACCATGTTGACTAAGCTCTTGATCCCAACTGCCACCTTCACTGATGCTTTCCATTCCGAGTAATCCCGTTGCCTGATGCCACGTGACTGTCTTTGTTCTATCGGATGCGACATAGATAGTGCCGTTCCCAACGCGCAGGTCGTCAACGGGTGCTTGAAGTAGCGGTGCTACGTGTGCAAACAGTTTCTGTTTTGCTGTTTCGGCTGCTGTTTTGATAACAGGTGCAACGGATGCAGTTGTTTGACTTCCGCCACTACCACCTGATGGAAGACCGGGTGCACTGTCTCCAATCTTTACGGAAATATCGGTAGGTTGTAGTCCGAACTCTTCAGCGACGATGATAGCGATAGCCGTTCGGATACCTGTTCCGAGGTCTTGTGTTCCAGTGACTGCTTCAACGGTGCCATCCGCATTGATGGTAACGCGTGCTTGTGTGCCTCTTCCGCCGCCGCCTCCCCATTGACCGCTACCGACACCTATACCGCGTTTTTTCACACCTGTGCCGGAACCGGGGATTGTGTTGCGTTTGTGCCATCCGATTTCTTGTGCACCGAGGGTGTATTGTGCTTGACGAACTTCGCTTGAGTCGTTTATCCGTCTAAACTCCAGCGGGTTCATTCCCAGTTTTTCTGCAAGCTCATCCATCAAGGAGTCCATTGCAAAAGCACCTTGTGGGTGTCCGGGTGCACGCATGGCGCGTTGGTTGCCAGCATTGGTAACTACGTTGAACCGTTCTGTTCTTTGATTTTCAACATGGTATACATAAGGACCGGTGAAACCTGCTCCACTGGATATTCCTCCTGTGCCATATCCACGCATGTCGTATGCAATGAGACGACCATCGCTGGATGCACCCGCCTTGACTTGCTGAGTCATAGAAGGTCTGTTTCCAGCGACGAGGTGTTCAGCCCTCCTTGTCAACATTAATTTTACGGGTTTGCCAGTGATTTTAGACAGTTGTGCTGCAGTATGTCCTTCAACACCGGGGCCGAATTTGCTTCCAAATCCACCACCCATGTGTTCCGTGATAACTCTGACCTGGTTTGCAGGTAGTTCAAAACGTCGGGCAAAATCATTTCTAACACCGAAAACCGCTTGTGTGGATGCCCAGACGGTTAGGTTCTGATCATCTGTCCATTCAACGACGTGTCCGTGTGTTTCTAAACAGACGTGCGTTTGTACTGGTGTGTGGTATGTAGCTTCTACTGTAACGGCAGCTTCATTGAAAGCTGCATCTACATCACCTTCTTCATTCTTGCCGGGATTGCTCTTATTCCCTTTCCAATCATCTCGGATCTCTGGTGCCCCTTCTGCCAATGCATCTTCTTCTGTTACAACGTATGGTAACTCTTCCAAATCTACAAATATCAATCTGAGTGCGTCTTTAGCGATCTCATCTGTTTCTGCGGCAACAGCGGCAATCTCCTGTCCTTGATAGCGAAGTTTCTTGCCAACTTCAATTATTGGCAGAACAGCACTTACACCCGGCAGCTCTTCGGCACGTGACAAATCTATATCTATCACGTTTGCATGTGCAACATCAGACCGCAGAATCCTTGCATACAGCATACCCGGACGATTGATATCATAAGTATATTTTGCTTTTCCAGTAACTTTATCCTTACCAGACAAACGGGTAATCCGCTTACCAATAAGTCTTGACTGGCTTGCTTCTCCCCATGATGCCATATTTTTTCTCCTTCTCAATAGATTACGCGTTTAAATTGACTACCCTAAAATAATAGGTGTGTTATCACTACATTTTCTGAGATGCAGTTTCAACAGCGTCAAAAATAAACGGGTAAGTGCCGCAACGACAAGTGTTGCCCGATAAGCCTTCCTTGATCTCTGCGATCGTAGGTTTGTTGTTTTCGTTCAAGAGTGCAACGGATGAGACGACAAAACCGGGTGTGCAGAATCCACACATCAGTGCATCGTGTTGAATGAATGCTTCCTGCACTGGATGTAAGTCATCTCCGTTTGCGATGCCTTCCACGGTGGTAATCTGTTTTCCTTGTGCGTCCATTGCGAGCAACATACAAGCGTATACCGGTTTGCCATCAACGAGGACGGTGCATCCACCGCATTCACCTTTGTCACAAATGAGTTTTGCCCCTGTGAGATCAACGTTGTTTCCAGTTGTATCAATTCCATCGCGCAATACAGAGAGTAAAGTAGTGCGTGCTTCGACCTCAATTTCGGTGGTCTCTTCATTGATATTCAGTTGAATTCTTGCTGATGCAACGGCTTCGTCAGTTTGTGCTTCTGCTGCTTGATCATCACCAACTAATATGGCGGGGGCAACGGTTGCTGCGACTGTACCTGTTCCTACGCCTTTGATAAAACTCCGCCGAGAAATATTCTTACCCTGTTTCTTCTCTTTATCTTTCTCTGACATACTTTCCCTCCTTTGCCATAGAAAATCCGATTAAATCTATAATGCCTAAGGTTACTTATAGGTTCAACTAAGTTGAGAAGAATATATCACGTAATACTTTTTTTAGCAACTAAAAATTTTTTGATAATTGGGTGGCATTTAATTTCAGATTAAGGTAACATATTTAAGCATTTCATCAAAGAGAGAATATCTATCAATCCAATTAATCAAAAACGATGGGTTTCTCATATAAATAAAGCAAGATTACCACAAAGATTGATAACCGTGGTGGGTAATATACCTAATTTTATTTTCATAAGGAGTCATGATGGCTGAGAATACTTTTGAAATCACCGACGACACATTTGAAGGAACGGTAATTGAATCCGATACGCCTGTCGTTGTTGACTTTTGGGCAGAATGGTGCGGCCCGTGCAAAATGATTGCACCTATTTTGGATGAACTTGCCGCTGAAAATGCGGATACATTCAAGGTTGGGAAGGTCAACGTGGACGACAACCGTCAAACAGCAATGAAATATAGTGTGCGTAGCATTCCAACATTGCTCGTTTTCAAAGATGGGGAAGTAGCAGGTCAAATTGTCGGTGCTATGAACAAAGAAGCACTCAAGAAAAAGATTTTGGATGCTCTATAATACCATCTGTATGTAGAAGTTGGAGAGCCGGGGCAGCATTGCTTCGGCGCGCTTCTATAGATAGTTCTGTGATCCGCATCTGTTGTTCTATTCTATATCAGGACGCTATGTTTTGGCGATTTGTTTACAATGCTTTCGCGCTGCCTATAATCTTCATCAGCTTCTATTTTGCAGGTATCTTTAATCGCAAAATTCGTGAGGGGATTGTCGGACGCAAACAGGTCTTTGAGAAATTGAAACGTCAACTCAATGATGCCAGGAATTTAGAGAAAACAGCATGGTTTCACTTTACTTCTGTGGGAGAATTTGAGCAAGCAAAACCACTGATTGAAGCAATTTACACTGAAACCCGTATTATACTAACCTATTTCTCTCCTTCGGTTGCGCCTAATGTGGAATCCTATCCTTACACTGATGCTTCCGTTTTTCTCCCCTTTGATACATCCTACAATGCAAAACGTTTGATTAACCTGATCAAACCTACGTGTCTAATTTTTTCCAGATATGATATATGGCCTAACCTTGTTTGGAAGACTGCAAAGGACGAGATTCCAATCGTTATTATTGCGGGTACCCTTCATCCTCGGTCCAAACGACTTGGAATAATTGGCAAGTCGTTTTTTAGGAGTGTGTATCGGTTTATTACATTACATTGTGCTATTTCAGAGGCGGATGCAACACGATTTCAGCAGCTCTGTGTTTCAGATAATCAGGTTGTCGTTACGGGTGATACACGATATGAACGGGTTTATCAGCGTGCAATTTCAGTTGAACCTGACACTGAGTTTTTTCCTGGACAGACGACTTTTAAACGACCTATTTTCATTGCGGGTAGCACTTATGCAGATGATGAAAAAGTGATTTTTGAAGCGTATCAAATTTTACGAGACACCGAACTTGAACCAACCCCACATCTGATTTTAGTGCCACATGAACCGACTTCTGATCGGGTTGCTGAAATTCAGGTTGAATTGGATAAACGAAAAATTTCATACTTATGTCATTCAAAACTCAACGGTGAAACTGATTTCAGTAACATAGATGTCCTTATCGTTGATATTGTAGGGATTTTAGCAAAGTTATATCAGATTGCAGATGTTGCGTTTGTGGGTGGGAGTTTCCATGGAAGTGTGCATAATGTGATGGAACCTGCAGCAATGGGTAAACCGATAATTGTTGGTCCGACAATACAGAATGCTTATGAAGCATCCCTTCTGCTGGAGAAGGGAGCTGTCAAGGTAGTGCATACACCTCAACAAATAGCATCTGTCATTTCTAACTGGTTGGATAATAAAGAAGAGCGAATTATTACTGGGAAGATTGGTAGGCAAGTGATAGAGGCTAATCTCGGCGCGGTGGAACGGACACTAAGACATTTGCGACAATATATCTAAACTGTCTAAGCCAAGTGTCTTTTATTGTTCGATTCCATTTGAATCCAAAGCCTTCTGGAAATCTTCTGGAGTATCAGCAAGACTTGCGGCACGAAGCAATACCTTGAGATGTTGAAGATCATCAATTTCAACAAGTTCAGGTCTGAAGGCATTTGCTGCGTCTGGTTGCAAACGTACTTCCAAAACTTCAAGAATATCTTCAAGTGCACGTGACTTTTCACCTTGCTGTATACCTTCTATCGTAGCTTTTTCTGTTAGGTATTGAACGAGAGGGGATTCTTGCACGGTTTCCTCCGAAATTAAATCAATAATTGTTTGATGGTCATATTTCAAGTTTCCTATGACAGCTAATCCTGCGAAATATGCGGGTTTGTTTGGAACATCAATGCTAGTGAAAAGAACAGTTAGCGAATAGGGATGATTTCATCATCAGATTTTGTCTGATAACGAATAGTTAATGTTGGACGAAGTTTCTCATCGGCAGCTTCTTTTGAGGAAAAAGTGATGGGAGCACTGCCATCGCGCAAAACAAACAGATAACCGTAGTTGTAATCAGGATTTTTGACCCAGAATCGGACAGCATCGGTGATTAATTCACTCTTGAAGGTATATCGTTTTCCAGTTTCTTGAATTTCATAAGATCCATCAATACGATGTGCGACATCCTCCGATCCGTTGTAATCACTCTCGGTGTCTCCCTCAATTCCTGCTAACATCGCTTGTGCAGGGGGTTTATTCCACGGCATGTTGCGATGTAATGGACTGTTGTATGTCAGTTCGTTCTCTTTTGCGCGATCGGCTTTTCCTCTGCCTTCTTTCCAAGGTAACAAAACACGTCGCAGTATTAATGTCTGAGCAGTATCCACCTCAGATTTCTCAACATGGAGACTAAATGTTACATCTAAAACCTGTTTCGGTTCTCTGATATTCATATCTTCAAAGGCATCAAAGAGGTCAAAAGCAACGAAGCAGATTGTACCAGTGGGATTGCAGAGAAGAGTGGATTCCGCACCAGAGTTGTTATTTCTCGTCTTGCGATCTTTATTGACGATGAGACTGGTATCTTGTAATCCGCCCGAAAATGTAACTGCGTTACCACTTCCGAAGGTGATTTCGTTTTCCTCTGGCAATGTCACTTCAATTGATGTCTGCGTGTTTTTTAGTGTGAGTTTATATGTTTTCTCTATCTCTAATGTAGATGTGAAGAGCAGGACACGGTTCAACCTATCATCAAGTATAGCGAAATCAATTTTGATATCTGGTGTTATCTCATAAATTGAGGTGTCTTCAGCAATTTCCTGCTGCAACTCACCATCATATTGGAGTTGAATTGCTGTTTGTGAAAGTGGAATTACTTTCAATAATTGCGGTGTTTCCTCAGCTTGCTGGCTTGACGATACAAAAAAGATTAGAAACAGAATACATAGTAATGATATATAAGTCTTCACGTTGCACCTCCGTAATAAAATTATTCTACATCCTTTGTAATTAACACTGCATTGAGTACTTCCCGTTCCCTGTTCCCTGAAGGCTTATTGATAACTTCATCATTAACCACAAATGTGCTTGAAGAACCCCCATCGAGATTGATCGCTTCAGACGCTCCCAGTTCAATAAGAATGTCAGCAAATTCATAAAGAGTTAAACCTGTGCTATATTTTGGTTGCCTACCATCTGCTACAACTAAAAAAAGTGTATCGGTATTATAAGCAAGTGCTGTTCGGGGTTCATGACTAAGATTGAGTACTTGATTACGTTTGCCGGGGACATGCTTCTTCTCTTTATTATGCATTTCCACAAGCATCGGGTTTATCTTTCCATTCTTGAGAAGCCGAAGTCGTCCACCAATTGCATGTTTTACCTTATTCCATTCAGGGGGTGTGAGTGAGACATTAATTTTACCCTTTGCTCCCGCTTTGAACTGAGAAATTGCCGTGTCTTTAACCTGCGAACTTATCCAGAGAACGGCACTGTCTTTAGGGATTGCACTGTTACCGGTGGTGGAAACTGCCTGAACATTGTATGATTGCGTGTAGTTTGGTGTCAATGGTAGTGTGAGTCCGCTAAGTATTATTTCCTTTCCTCTGCGGCGGTTGGTGTGGGTAGATTCCCCAAGTCGTGGCGTATAGAGTATTACCTTACATCCATCAAGTCTTCGCTGATTGATACATCCAATGTCTAATGTATGCGATCCAATTTGTATCGTTGCTTTCATTTGCACGGGAGTGCTGAGGAAATCGCCGGTTTCAGAAACTCCGAAGCATGCATCTGTGTCCGTTGGTTGAGTTATAAGTTCACCATCTTGTATATGTAGACTTTCTAATACACCACCGTAACCTCGCATATCACCGAGAACACCGAAACCTCCGTTTACAGCAACTATAACCCGGTGGTCCCCCTTCTGTGTGTGACGTTGGGCAATGGATCGGACAGTCTCTTTGCCAAGAACTTGTGAATTTGCGAGTCCGATCTCAAAATGTAGTGTTGGTTCTTTCCGAGAAATCTCAGCAACATATAGGACACAGGTTTCCTTATCCCAATCGTAACGGTAGATGTTGAGACCTGTTGATAAGTCAGCAAAGAGTTGTGTTTTCTTGCCAGCTGCATAAGTAATAGAATTTGTTAGACATAGCAAGAAAATAACGATACAAATTATTCTACAAAAACGCATGTTCACTCCTTTGGTCGACAGATTTCAACTGCAAAGTAGGTGATGGGTTGCTCTATTGGAGGTTTGAGTTTCTTGACAGTAAGATGGACTGAATCTATTGGATACTGCTGTAGAATCTCTGTTGCTATTGTCTCTGCCAATGCTTCTATCAGTTGAAAAGATCTTTGTGTGCCAATATCAATGATGAGATCAACAACACTTGCATAATCAATTGTATCTTCAAGTGTGTCGGACTTGCCTGCATTTTTCAGCGGACAACTCAGCGTGGCATCAACTTCATAGTGTCCACCGACTTGACGTTCTGCATCGGGAACACCGTGATGTCCGTGAAATCTGATACCTTTTATGATAATATTGTCCATGTTTTATTGTGTTTCATCGTAGTTTATTTCTATATCTATTTTATCAGATGAAGAAGGAAAATACAAGGGTGTGTAAAGTTTTTGGCACCGTAGTCGTCAATTCAAGTGAAAACCTACAATGGACGGTGTGGGGAAATGCGGGGCACGGAGACCCCGCACTACAATGGCCAGTGGGTAATCGCGGTTGAAAACCGCTCCAACAAGAGGACGGCACACCAAATCAACGGTATGAATCATGGAGCATGCCACACGCGCATGCTTCTCAGGCATTCCCCGGAGTGTGCCTACTACTTTGCATCGCGCGTGGAAACCGAGCAGATAATCTCGGTTGAAAACCGAGATAGCCACCTCCCACACCTACAATGCATGGTGAGAAGTTAGTGACAAAATCTTTACACACCCAAAATACAAGGGTGTGTAAAGTTTTTGTCACTAAAACATCATGCGGCTATTGTGTCTGGATACCAGTATTTTTCCCAAGTTTTGTTCTTTATCATACATCTCAACTGGAGGATAGCATTAAGTCCTTCATCTGTCCATCTCATAGATGCGCGTCTACACCTTTGTGCCACAACATGTTGGCAGGCACTCTCAATCACGCTACTGGTAATCTGATACCCTTTTTCTCTAAATGTTTTATACAGCATACGCTTGGCATGTTTTTGAAAATAGCCTGCTTCTCTTTCAAAGTTTTTTCTCTCTTCAGGATTTTCTGTCTCAAGCGCGCGGATGTGCGATACCACTTCAGGGATCCTCCCCTCAAAAAGAAGCGGTTCTACCTTTTGTGTCCACGCCTCTACCTTTTCAGTCGCAGGCTCTCCAAATGCATATTTTGCAGCAGCGTATAGATGCGATTTTGCGTGCATATAATCCACAATCTCAACCGCATTCGGAAAATACTCATCCGAGTTGTTCCATATCCACGGAGCACCATCACCGATAGACACAACTTCTTGCTTCATAATCTCTTCTTGATAGATACCGCTACGGGTCGCTAACGCATATAAATCCTTCCCAGACTGAGCGGCATTCTGACGATTGGCAATATAACGAATACTTTCAGGACGCGCTCTGGAAATACTATTCGGTCCCAGTTGTGGATAATCTCTATAAATACAACTGACTTTTGTTTCCTTCCACCCCTCTGGTGAGTTCGTATGACATCCATCTGTGCTCACATACCAACGCTCATTGGCACCAAGGGTTTGACATTCCACTTGTTCCAACGCACGCAAATCTTTTGACCATTCACGCACTTTCTTATGAACGGTCTTGTGGCTCACTATAACTCCTTGACGAGATAACTCCTCAGCGGCACTCCTAAAGTCAAAGTGTGCCGCAAAACGACACATCATTTCTGCGACACGATGCGTGTATTTACCTTTCAACTTGTGTTTCGTATCCCAAGGCGTATGGTAATGTTTCGCATCACAATGATACACTCAACGCTCAACACGAATAACACCACAGAGGGTCGTAAGCTGCCGCTCTCTCTTACGCCACGAACGACACGATTTTTCACACTTTGGACACGACACCGGTTCCGTCTCTTTTGCAGATGCCTGCTTGGACGCATACAACTCTAACAACTTCTGTCCTAAGGCACGAGTGCCTTCTAAAATATGATGTTCTGCTTCAGTAAACGACATACAAGAAACACTGCCAAGATCTCTAACTAAATCGTTAACTTCATCTATTAAGTTCTTTGCTGCTTCTGCATTTTCTTTGACTTCACAACTTGCTAATGATATACTAAACATTGGTATCCTCTCTGATAAAAAGTTATTTTAAGAAGGATACCATTTTTTTTGATACCAAGCAAGATCTGTATTCAGTTCATTGTAGTGACAAAAACTTTACACACCCAAAATACAATCCGAAATTGACACGCTTTGTCTGTTATGATATACTCTTATTAAGTAGATACTTACTGAAAAAAGAAAAGAGAAGGAGTTCGAATGAAGGTTACAGTCAAATACTTTGCTGTCTGCCACGAGATGTTGAATAGATCCGAAGAAGAGATGCAACTTCCTGAAGGATCCACTGTCAATACGATATTAAAGCAACTTGAAGAAGAATGGCCAGAAATTGCGGAGTTCTACGAAGTGATGCAGATGGCTGTCAACTGGGAATATGCTACCGAGCACACAGAACTTGCGGATGGTGATGAAGTGGCGTTGATACCACCTGTGACAGGGGGAAGAGATGTTCAAGATTACTGCTGATGTTATTACTGGTGCAGAGGTACGGGACGCTGTGGAAGCACCAGATGCTGGGGCAGTTGTTCTGTTTTTTGGCACTGTTCGGAATAACACAGATGGTAGACCGACAAAACACCTTGAATATGAGGCATATCCACCAATGGCAGAAAAGAAGATGGCGGAAATTGCCCAAGAGATTTCAGAAAAATGGGGCATACATAGCGTCGCTATGATACATCGCATCGGTAAGTTAGAAATAGGCGAAGTGAGTGTGGCTGTAGCCGTTGCATCTCCACATCGTAAGGATGGATTTGAAGCATGTCAGTATGCAATGAACCGTCTGAAACAGATAGTACCTATCTGGAAACGCGAGGTGTGGGAGGATGGCGATGCAGAATGGGTGAAACCAGATGAGGTGTTTTTTGAAGAACTTCCTGAACGGCCGTAATTGGCATTCGGCTTCCTAACCGAACCGTCGTTTGTTCAGGCACATAGATGCGGTTAGGAAATCGCATCCACCGGGAATGTGCACATATTTTATGATTTCACTATAAAACATTCCTCATTCATTCTTATTCGGTGAATTGTTACGGCGAGGGGGTGGTCGTTTTTCCTCAAGAAAACGTTGGACCTCTGCTGCGAGTGCAGGATCTTTCTCTTTGAGACGTTGCAACCCGCTCGTTCTGCCGTGCCGTTCCATCAGTTCAAAGGCACGGACAAGCCGTTCGGGTGCCACCTCTGCTTTGCCACCTTTGAGATGTGCTGCAAGTTCTTTCGTCAGAAAGTCATTTGTGTCAATCGGGGAGTCCTCGCGCATAACGCTCACTGCCCATTTGATGAACGCGTCAAATTCTTTCTGTGCAGCGGTTTGCCGCCGTTGAAACTCAAAAAGTACTACTTCTGCCTCTGTCTGTTGCTTTTCCGATGGATGCCTCTCATCTGGTTGGAGTTTCGGAAACCAAGGCAGCTCAGTAGCAGCGGGGGGTCGTTTCCCTTTTGGGATGCCAGTTTCCTTATCCTTAGATGCTTCGTCACGTGCCGGAACCGTTTGACGTTCTAAATAAATTGGCATATACTTCGGTTCACCTATCTCAATCCAACTCAGGTGCGATCTAATTAACTGATCAGTATGCCAAAGTGTTATGTGTTTTCTGTAATAGAGCCACGCAGTTTTCACATCACCGAGACGTTCATATACCATTCCAATATCACCCCAACCAAGCGTAGGATCCAGTTTGTTCGCTTTTATAGCGTGTTCTAACGCGCCCTCTGGATCATCGTAATGAGTCCGATAGGCTAAATTGAGCAGTGCACCGATGTGGTTGGGGTCTTTCGCAAGAATTTCCCTATACCCAGCCGCAGCTTTCGCGTTGTCTTTTTCGGAAAGCATTAATTTCATTTTTGCCTCAAAATTGTCAGGGTTTTCTGCAAGTGCTTTTTCAGCATATTCATTAACTTTTTCCCAACTTGCACGTATCGTCTGAAGATATTTAAAAGCACGGTGCGCGGACACTTGACTTAAGATCGCTTCATTATAATGGCCATGCTTTTCCAGAAAAGCAATAGCTTCTTCAGGGTTCCTACCACCCGTGAATGCTTCAAGCTCTATTTGGGATGCTACCTCGGTCAGATAGGGTCCGTCATCTCGGTATTCAAAAGCTTGTCCTGCATCTGATAGGGACCGAAGCATAAGGTCCCGACGTTGTAGGGCATCGAATGGCAGTGGCGGTGATGGTTCAATAACATCGTCATGATCAGCAGAGGGTATAGTCCCATTATTTTTGAGTGCTGGGTTGTTGCGTGCGTCCGTGTTGATGCGGATAGGTCTACGTTTTCCCAGTGCTTCAACGTTGATGCGGATAGGTCTACGTTTTCCCAGTGCTTCAACGTTAGGTGTCTTGTGTGAAGTCTTACCGGGAGCTGCGTTAATCGGTGGTTTGTCAGCATCAGGTGTGTGTGCCGCAACCTTAGGCATTTTCTGCTCTGGCTCACTTATCTGTTGTTGCACGCGGTGCATCGTAATGATACTCCAGATACCGAGACCGATAACGATGCTGAATATCCAATACCAGTTGTTTCTAAAGAATCTCATGTCAGTTATTCCTTTTATAACAATATTAACCCGATTTGTAGCTCAAAGTCTCCGCACCTCACAATTCTGACATTATCAAGAAAATGATAATCACGGAAATTTGGTATATATCACTGAAATAGCATCTTTTTAGCCTCACTTATCAAGAGGAAATGCGTCCGTCCTATTCTTAAATAATGCAGAACCTATCAACAAACTGACAAAAAATATCTGTTCCCTTCTCAAACTGATCTATTGCCATCCATTCATCAACAGTATGTGCCTGTAGAATACTTCCAGGACCTATAATGACAGTTTCCATGTGATTGGCAAATTCCGCAGCATCTGTACCGTATGCCACGGTATGCGGTTTTGTGTCTCCCGTTATCTCAAGAGCTGCTTTGATGATCTCTGCATCGGGTGGCGTGCGGACGGGTCCGGCATTGATGAATAGGTCAAATTCCAGTCCATATTTCTCTGCTGAATTTCGTCCACGATCAATCCAATATTGAATATCATCGCCCGGCATTGGACGGTAGTTAATATTACATACACTTCGCGGTGAGGTGATGTTGGCAGTGCACTCTCCATCACTTAATGTGATATTCCAATCCGTATAGGGTGGCGTGAACTCAGCGTTGTAATATTGCGGATCAGACATCAATTCTTCATAGATATCCCGCATTTCTGAAAGAAATGGAATGAGTTTAAGGTTTGCGTTGTCTCCTTCACCTGTACTGCTATGCGCTGCGCGTCCATACGCAGTGACTGAAAATCGGACTGCTCCTTTATGCGCGTAGACTGCCTTTAGTTCAGTCGGTTCACCAACGACCCCGTATTGCGGGAATCCGTGTTCTTTAAACATTTTGGATTTTTCAGCGACAGCCGTTGCACCGAAATAACCTACCTCTTCATCAGCAGTGATAACTACATAGAGCGGTGCATGTAGGTCAGCAGCATCGTAACGTGAAGCAGTCTCAATCATGCATGCGACACTGCCTTTCATATCGCAGCTGCCACGTCCATACATTTTTCCATCAATGATTCGTGCTTCAAAGGGATCGTCCGACCATCCGATAGCAGGCACGGTGTCTATGTGACCGAGAAGTCCTAAACCGCGTTTCCCATTATAAGGTCCTTTCCTTCCAATCAGATTTGCTTTTAAGACACCTGCTGGATCATTATATTCAACTCTCTCAACTTCACATCCGATTGATTCTAATGTTATTGTTAAGAAGTCCATGACTTCAACGTTACTCTTTGGACTTACTGTGTTGTATCCAATAAGCTTTTTGGTTAGTTCTATTGCATTCATAATTCTTGATAGTCAGTTTTCTCCAATTTATGGTAAGTCTTAAAAATAATTAGACACAATGCATCGGCGAGGTTAGGAAATCTCGCCTACTGTGGGGAAGTATCAATTTATTTTAGGTGCTACTATTTCAATTTAATTTTATATGGCAACGATATTACTCATTCGGTTTATTTTCTTTAGATGAGACAAGGACATTGAGTCCATTCTTGATAATCTCTATCGTAGCAGGGGTTTCACACATCGGTTCGCCATCAGCATATAGCATCACAGGGGGATTGGTTTCAATTTTTAAACTACGGGTTTGATGTATTTCCACAGCAGGATGAAATGTATGTCCACCCCAAAACAGCGTAACCATCAACCCGAGCACCGTGAAAGATGAAACTGAACGAATGATACAAACATCAAATAGTCCATCGTCAAAACGAGCATTCGGTACGATTTTAAACCCACCGCCATAACTGCTTGTATTACCTGTTGCGGTGAGTAGAATTGGACTTTCATATATCCCAAAATCTCCTTCAATACGAACAGATGGACATTCGTAGTCTTTCAGTGTGACTATTGCAGCGTAAATGTATGAGGCAGTTCCTGCAAAAGGGGTAGCGCGAGATGCCGCAAGACGGCTTACTTCAGTATCGTACCCACACGTGGCTATCGTGGTAAAATAGTGTTCACTCCCTTTTTCTGAACGGACATACCCTAAATCCATACTTTTGGCGGTGCCAGTTAACAAGGTTTGAATGGCTTGCTGGGGTTTTCGTGAAATGTTCATAGCAGTTGCTAAGTCATTCCCACGTCCACATGGAAGAACTCCTAAAGTAATATCTGTATTGCCTGCAATCGTGTTGACGACTTCATGTAGTGTGCCGTCACCACCACAGGCAAATATCCATTTGATACCGTTTGAAATCGCTTCCTGGGTAAAACGTTTGACATCTCCCATACCGGTAGTTAGTTTCAACTCACCTTCACGACCGGCAGATGTCAGTGCCTTGTGCGCTTGTTCGGCAACAGGTTTGCCTTTACCTTTACCAGAAATTGGGTTTGCGATGAGTATGTATTCGTCCATAATACAATCCTATGCTGATGATGCTAAGAAAGTCTTGATAATAAGATATTACTTTATTACTGCAATTTTGCCAACCTTCTTTTGTTCCTCAAATTCAAGTATATAGATATAGATTCCAGTTGCCACATCACCGATTTTACCATTTGTCAACCACCATTCTTTGCTGTTGCCATCGCTTTCTGTAACGTTCAAGTGCTCAAGAAGTTCACCCTTTGGTGTAAATAATTGGATCATGGTACCTATAGGTATTTTATCAAAGGTGATCGCAGCTTTGTCTGATATATTCGGACGGACAGGATTCGGATAGACCCTCAGTTTGGTAAAATCTCTTACTTCAGAAGGACCTTGATTCTGTTGAAATTGAATAGGACTCGTTGCTACACGAACCGGGTTTTCATCAATGTCAGTTAGATCGTTAATGGCAATCTCATATTGATTCATTGTATCATTTGTAAGTGCTTGTAATTTCTCTGGATTGAATGTTAAGAGGGCACGTGTTCCCATTCTATCTCGGATAGCGGAGATTGGCAGAAGACCTGCCAACTGGTTCTTTATCCTCAAAAGATACTTGCGTTCATCGCTTATGGTTGAACTCATCTGTCTGTCAAAGGTAACAATTATCCAATTAGGGACTTGATAGTTAGCATTTACAATTTTGGGAGCCGTGCGCGGTGTAACTGAGACCGCTTCACTACGCTCTGTTTCAGTGCCGTTGTCTCCCTTTGTCGTGACAGCGTACCAATAGGTCTGATCTCTCTTTACTGTTCTATCCAAATATCTGGTGGAAGTGTGGTTCTGTACCATCACTTCAAACTTAGAGTCGTCCGGCGCTTTTCCTTTTTCTCCAATTGCACGATACAAAGTGAAACCTATTGGAACATCTGTTGTCTCTATTGCCTTCCATTTAATCTGAACAACCTTTTCTGATATAGGAGTAGCATCAATGTCCCACGGTATTAGGACATCAACGGCATTGCTATTTGTAGCAGTAGCGGATTCAATGATATTTAATCTATCATCAACGTTGATATAGAGTTCATCAAAACCATTCTGATTCAAGTCAGCTGAGAGAAGGAAAGGTGTTTCAGTAACTTTTTTGTGAAATGTCGGTACAAACGTCGTTCCATCCCATTCCATAATGTATAGATTAGGAAAGGTTTGCAATATAAGTTCATTATATCCATCCCCATTGATTTCCGAAATTGCCATGCTGTTACCATTCATCCGATACGGTGCTATCGTTTGTTCCCATAGCAAACTATATTTACCAGAAACATAAGTATAGATAAGGAACTTCCATAAAGGTGAAGCGGAAGTAATATCTGGTGGCGAAAACGTGCCACCCACAACTAATTCTGGTATGCCATCTCTTGTTAAATCCCCCGCGGTTAATATCTTAACTTCATCTATATTGAGATTCGTTTGCCACTGTAGATTGAAATTGTCATTTGCCAAAGCTGAATATATGAATAGATCGCCATCACTATCCCCAAACATTATATCAGTATTTCCATCTATATCAAAGTCATCAATTGCAATCTGTTGTGAAAAGATGTTTTTCCCTTCTGATACATCAGTTAATTCAGCAGTTATGTCAAACTGGTTATTTCCCCGATTCTCAAAGATAAGAATTCGGTTATTATTGTTATCAACCCCAATAATTTCAACTTTTCCATCACCATCAAGATCAGCACTTTTTCCACCTGAGATGAAAGGTGTCTCCCAAACAATTTGGGTTGGGTATCCAGTTGGTGTTTTGCTTTCTAACAAGAAAGTGCGTTCTGTATCACTGGCAAGAACTTCCAGCATTCCATCTGCGTCCGTATCTCCAACCGACCACGGTTTAAATGTCTCTAAATCAATCTCTGTATTCTGACTGACAACAGAGTCAGCAACACTTGCATTTTGAGTAAGTGAGTGTACCAAGTTAAATTTTCCTTCTGGTGAACGTTCATATATGACAAGACTTTTAGGTATTATGAGACTTTTTGGAGATGGATCAGACAGTGGTGTTGCAACAAGTTCTGGTAATCCGTCTTTATCAAAATCTGCAACTGTATTTGCAATTTGTAGTGCTGAAATACTGAAGCTTGTGTCTATAAAACCGTATGGTGATATTGCACGATCGATAACATCAATTGTATAATATTTCCCATTGTTATCATTAATCGTTTCTAATCCGACAGTATTCAATGCGGTAATGTAGAATTGGTATTTTCCTGATGTCAAATCAAGAGAAAATAGATGTTCTTTGCCTAGTTGTCTCTCCTCAATAGGAACAAAGGATGAGATTCTATCGCTTTGTCTATAATAGAAAGTGCAACGGGTTATATCATCTGTTGCCCAAGAAAAAACACTTGTAGAACTGTTACCATATAACGTTTCAGTGGCGTAAATGGAGAAAATATCTGGCGGTGATCGGTCTACCGTAACTACAACCTGATCGTGTATCTGTGTTCCATCTCTCCCAGTGACGACAAGACGGACTGTGTAGACATCTTCGGGTATAGTTGTCGTATCCCAAGTAGCTAAGTGTTCACCTACTTTCGGCGTTGTTACGTGTTCGGTGAAAGGTTCGAATGAAGTTGGAACAGTAGAACTACCATACAGGAGCTGCCAACGATCAAATTTATATCCTCCCGCAGTGCCGACAATATCGATTGAATTCGATCCACCACTGTTTGTTTGTGGTAAATGAATTTGGGCATGCATAACTCCACTTGATAGCAAAGCACGTTCCGCATTAAGTGTTCCAGCACCTACGAGCTTTGGATCTGGTTCATCACTATCTTCTTGGATAATGACATCAGAGGACTGAATGAGGATTTGCCTGACCTCTTCGTGTGTGAGTGCAGGACGTTTTGAAAGCATCAAGGCAGCAACACCTGCAACATGGGGTGCTGCCATAGAAGTACCAGTTAAAGTGCGATAGTTGTTGTTGATTTGTGTACTTAAAATAGCATTGCCGGGTGCACCTATGTCTACTGAAGCACCAAAATTGGTTCTGTGAAAACGGCGTTTGTGTTGGGTTGTTGAGGCTACTGAGATGACTTTTTGATATGCAGCAGGAAAAAAACTCTCAGATTCCTTTGAATTCCCGGCAGCTCCGATTAATAACACACCTTGTGCATGTGCATAATTGATAGCATCCTGAATAACAAAGGAGTGTTGATTACTTCCCCAACTCATATTGATGATGCGTGCACCATTATCTGTTGCGTAGACTATGGCTGCCGCAGAATCATCATCCTGCAAGCGTGAACTGCCTCCAAGTGATAGTCCTGCGCGAACCGCCATCAAAGGGCAATTCCACGCCACTCCTGCAATACCGATACCGTTGTCTGGCATTGCACCTGCTATCCCAGCAACATGTGTCCCATGTCCAGATTCATCAATCGGTTCATTGTCTCCATCTGTGAAATCACCTTCTCCCTGCACATTAGGGGCATCGGTGAAATCCCAACCGTGTATGTCATCAATGTAACCATTGCCATCATCGTCTAACCCATTCTCAGCTATCTCACCAGGATTCATCCAGATTTTCTGTTTCAAGTCTTCATGTCTATAATCGATCCCAGAATCAATTATAGCAATAATTACATCCTTATTTCCTTTTTCAACTGCCCAAGTTTCTGGTAATTTTATCAACGGCAAACTCCACTGTTCAGGATATTGTGGATCGTTAGGAACAATCGTATCTGCTAATGTTGGACGCAAGAAATTATAAGTAACCTCTTCAATAAGATCGCTCTCTTCAAATGATCTCTTAATTTCTTTCATGTTTGCAGTGATTGAAAACCTTAAAAGATATGCTCTCTGTAGATCTGATGAACGAGTAGAAATTGGGAAAATACGTCTTTGTGATTCTACATTGTGCTTTAGGAACAGTTCTGTTATAGCAGCTTTGGATTGCAATTGATGTAGTTCTGTTGCAGCTTTGGGAGTCAGGCGAATTAACAACTCTCCTGGCGTAATTTCAAGTGTAGCGGCATTCAGGTTGTTAGCAGTATAACAATAGATTATTCCGACTATTAGGAAAACCGATAGATGAAGAATTACTGTGGAGTGCTGCTGATTCATACGATACTATTCCTGTTGTTCACCTTCTAAAATGTCAGTTATTTTCCCTGTCTTGTCGTCAATAACTGCAATTGCAAGATTTCCCCAACCGTGGTTATAGAAGCTGACTGTCCATGCAAAACCTTGAAACCATGCATATTCACGAACACCCTTGTGGTCTGATATTAAACTTTTAATACGCAGATTGGATTTAGCAATGTGAAGTATTGTATCCTCTGTTTTTTGGTGAACATTTTGCTTGATTGGTTTCTGTAGTTGTCCGTTTTTACCTACTTCTATCTCTGTTGGTAATTTTTTCAGTGTTGGTTTCGCAAGTGTTCTGAGTAAAGTTGCATGTCGCAGATATGCATCGCGTTGTTCTACATATTTTTCTAATCCATTGGCAATTGGAATTTTATCGTATTGCATAGCGCACATTTCAGCAGCATCTGCTTCAAGTTTTAGTACTCTTCTATAATCCTTTCTCAGTTCAGCGCGTTCTTGCTGTTCTTTAAAAAAAGTGGCATATACACCAAAATTATAGAACCTGTCTGGATAGTGTGGCAACCACGTATTCATGAATTTAGTGATCTTTTCACGTTCAGTCTTTAGGACATTCTCAGACGTTTTTGACTTTTTCCACGCATCTTTAGCCTGCTCAAGGTGAAATTGTCTCTGTTCCTGAATTTCGAGTGCTTCTTTTTCTGTTCGTTCCATCCATTTCTCATATCCATTACTTTTGTAGTAATTGTGTGTGATATTGTTCATTGGAATTGAAATAAGATTGAGGCATTCTGCGGCTGTTTCGTGCCATAAAGCAAGCCTACCGAAATCTCCGCGTTGTTTGTAAATTCTGATAAAGATGTTCGCATTGGCAGTACCTTCAAAAATAGCATCACACGGTTCCGAGAGTATCAGCTGAATCGAGAAGAATAGTAGAACAACATATCTTATTGTTTGGTTCATCTGGATTAATGTGTTAGAAATATCCGCACGGTTGCTGAAAATGTCTCATCAGGTGCAAGCACAATCACTCCTGCTGGAACACCTTTTGCTTCTAAATTAATAGCATCTGTAGGGCAAGTGTAAGGTTCAAAACAGATAGCATCCCTATCTGGCGGAGTATAAACCACTAATTCTCTAAACTGTGCATCTGATTCCATCACCATACCGAATCCTGTATCTTTGTTTTCAATGCTACACCTACTTACGCCATCAACAAAATTGATATCTGTGAAAACATGATCAAGTTTGAGTTTTTCAAACGGTTGTCCATAACGCAAATCAAGCGTTCCATCAACATCAAGTTGTCTACCTGTTGGAACAAGCACATCATCCAATTCCCAATACTTGTTGGCAGGAACCGTTATTACAGCTTTTGACGCATCCGCTTTATCGGAAATGTCTACACTAAAATATGGATGTATACCAAACCCCATCGGCATATTACTCTCTCCCGTATTCTTAATGACAATACCCATTGTCAATACGCCATCTGTGATTGTATAGGTAATCTCAATTGTGAATGGAAATGGATATTGTCTGATGATATCTGGGAAATCTGTTGAATTCAATGAACATACCAATGTTGCTCCGTTTTCATCAACAGTATGTTTGTCAACTTTATAGGGTCGATTCAAAAGCAGACCGTGTATTGTCGTGGGAGATTCAGGTTCTTTGTCAAACTGATATGTTTTTCCTTCAAACTCCCATTTGCCGTTTCGTATTCGGTTAGGAAACGGGAATAGTATTGGATTGCCGTAAGCAGTTGGACGTTGTGCCAATGTCTTCAAATCAGGTGGCGGATCTATCAAGTTATACCAAAAGCTTCCATCGCTTACCATAAAAGAATAACAATTGTTTCCGAGTGCAGGAACAATTTCTGCAACAGCTACTCCTTTTTGTTCTATGGAGTAGATGTCATAACCGTCTGACTGGTGTGAATGTCCTGCTATATAAGTTGTTTGTGGCATTGTTTTACCTTTATCAGCGTTATCAAGTGTTTTTGAAAGCAATAGAATAGCACAAATTGTTCCAAGACAGAGGAGAAAGAGAATAGAGAAGGTGTTAAACTTCATTGCTTTTCTCTCAACTATTTTTTCCGCACCACTGAATACCGCGCTGCAATACCTCACGGAAGTTTGGATTTGAATAGGTAACGTTGTCGTGTCCACTCTGGAGACAGAAAATACGCGAATTCCCATATTCACGCACCCAACCTAACACGTCCATACTGTCTGGATGATTGGTTGTTAGCAGGATAGTGCTATCTTCACCTGCTGATGTCATCGTATAGGTTTCGTCACCCAATTCCCAATCGGCAAGTCCTTCGGTGATAGGGTGAGACTTATCTGCGATTTGCACTTGAAATGTCTGTTTTGGAAAGTAGTCAAACTCAGCACGTTCATCAATTCCGCACATATCAGAGAAAACATCCCATTCTGGAAATGCGAGAATCGCATGGTGAAGGATGACAATTCCTTGTCCTTTTTCAGTCAATCCTAAAATAGATTTTGCTTGTGCCTCTGTTGGATATGGACGGTGAAAGTTATAAAAAACAACGGTGTCATATTCATTCTGCTTTGGATTATCCACAAAGTCATCTAAATCTTCTCTGACAAACGTTATGTTTTCCATACTTTGAAAAACTGCGTCAAAATCTTTTTCCCGAAAACCGTGTTCTCCTGTTACGACTACTATATCCATTACAATATGTGTCTCCTTTCTGGTACTTTTGACATGCATCATTTGAAAACGAAAATCAGGTTTGTTGTATTTTCTATAACTGAAACAGTAGCAGTAATTGCTCTATCAACTAGTTTTTAATAGAGACGTTGCATTTTAAATGTACTTAAAACCGATGGTGATATTATCCTGTCTATGTCGAAATATACAAACAATTTACTTGCCAGAATCAATCAACTATTGCCTGATAAGTGAGAACTCTGAATTGGGGGTGGAATGGAGAATCCCCAATTAATTGTGTCATAAAAATAGCGACCAAATCTTCCACTGGATCAATCCAAAATGTAGTGCTTGCAAGACCACCCCAACTATATGTACCCACCGAACCAAGACTGTGCGTCTCAGCGACGTTGGTTATAACTGCAAATCCTAAACCGAAACCGCTTCCTGTTCTCCACAAAGGTTGCCAATCCTCTGAAATATGATTCATCCGTATCAGTTCAACGGTTTTTCTTCCAAGCAGACGGTTCCCATTCAATTCTCCTTCGTTCAACATCATTTGGCAAAAGCGGAGATAATCTGCGGCGGTAGACTGCAGACCTGCGCCACCTGCATGGAAAAAACTAAGTGGTCCTGTTGAGACAGGTGGGTTCTCAAGCACTTGGATATCACCATCTTCAGTCGGTTCATATAGAGTCGCATAACGGTCTGCTTTTTCTTCAGGGACTGAGAAGTCTGTATCAACCATACCTAAAGGTTCTAAGATCTTCGTTTTCAAAAACTCTGCAAACGGCATTCCTGAAACTACTTCCACAAGATATCCGAGCACATCAGTAGACATACCGTAATTCCATGCATCACCCGGATGGTGTAAGAGCGGAATTTTACCGAGTTCATTAACCATGTGTTCAAGATCTCCATCAAAAAAAGTTGCTTCTCTGTATCGATCATTTATCGGGTGCACCCAATCGCCACCATAAATGAGTCCAGATGTATGTGTAAGGAGATGTTTGATGGTCATCTCTCGTTCTGCATCAACGATTGCATCACCGTGATTGGCGTAGACCTTCATGTCCTTGAATGCTGGAATAAAGTCCGACACTGGTGAATTGAGTTGATAATGTCCTTCCTCATACAGCATCATAACGGCAACACTGGTTATCGGTTTTGTCATTGAATAGATGCGGAAGATAGTATCAAATTCTATCGGTGTTGCAGTTGCGATGTCCTGCATACCGACTTTTTCAAAATGGACGAGTTTACCCTCTCGCGCAATCATCGTCAATGCACCAGGGATTTTCCCATCGTCTACCCACCGTTGCATGACGGGTGCAATTCTTTCCAACCGCGCGGCTGACATACCGACTTCTTCTGGGACAGCGCGCGGGATTCCATAGTCCATAAACACATTTCTCCTTTAGAATATCCAATTATTTTAGTTAGCAGATGGACCAGAACTATCCATTGCCTGATAAGTTAACCTTTCAAAGTCTCCTGCGAATCCGTGACGATTATTGAGCAACTGTGTCATTAGGATTCCGACAAGTTCGTTTTCAGGGTCAATCCAGAAAGTGGTTGCCGCTGCGCCACCCCAACTATATGATCCTGTAGCTCTTTTGTCTTTCTCGGTATCTTTACGCGTGACAACATGGAAACCGAGTCCGAAAGCACCATCTTTGCCGTATTGTAGATGTGGATAGCGTATGAGTTCAACGGTATCGGATTTTAGTATTCGTTTTCCATCCAATTCACCACCATTGAGTAGCATTTGGCAAAAACGAAGGTAATCCGCTGCAGTTGATACGAGTCCGCCACCACCTGATGGGAAAAAAGTGAGATCATCGGTTGCAAGTGGGACGTTTCTCGCAAGTCTGAGTCCTCCCTCTTCGGTAGGTCTATAGAGTGCTGCGAAACGTTCTACTTTTGCTTTTGGCACCGAAAACGCTGTATCATTCATTCCGAGTGGTTGAAAGATTCTGGTTTGTAAAAATTGTTCAAAAGGCATTTCAGAAACGACTTCTACAAGATAACCGAGAACATCCGTGGAAACACCGTAGTTCCACCGTTCACCGGGTTCAAAAACAAGCGGGATTTTCGCCAGTTTTTCTACCATATCAGCTAATCCCGACCCCTTTTGGAATATTTTTAGTTCGCCATAAAGCTTATCAACAGGTTTGCCACCCCATCCGTAAGTCAATCCTGAAGAATGTGTGAGGAGATGCTGTATTGTCATCTTATTCTGTGCATCATGCGTTTCTGTCTGCTCTTTGTTAAAGACCTTCAGTTCCTTAAACGCAGGAATATATTTTTCCACAGGATCGTCAAGTTTAAGCTTTCCCTCGTCATATAGTATCATTACAGCAACACTTGTAATCGGTTTGGACATGGAGTAGATTCGGAATATCGTGTCTGCTTCTACCGGTTTTTGTGCATCAACATCTCGCATTCCCTGTGGATGAAAGTGGACGATCTCTCCATTTTTCGCTACAACAGTCAAGAACCCCGGCAGTTGTCCATTATCAATATATTCCTGTAACTTTGGTGCGATTTTATCAAAACCTTCACTGGAAAAACCGGATTTCTCAGGTTCTGCCAATGGTAGACCATGCTCTGGTGAGTATGTAGCAGCACCACATGCAAGTATAGCAATGCAGAATAACGACAATAATGTATATCTAAATATTCTCAAGTTGTTCTCCTTTGATATAGTGAATTATAAATATAAGTTGACACTTTCGCCCCACGGTAGGCGAGGTTTCCTAACCTCGCCGATGCAGAGTGTTCAAGTAATTTCAAAATCTACTATAAGATCAATTACACATTAACATTAGGTCAGGTTTTTTGTCACTGGTTACGCTATTTCTCTGTGTCTATCAGAGCCTGATAGACAGATTTTCTGAATTCGCCTTGAAATGGATGTTGGTTATTGAGAATCTGTGTCATCAGAATTCCTATGAGTTCTTTTTCTGGGTCAATCCAAAAGTTTGTCCCAGCCAAACCACCACCACTGAATGTTCCAGTCGACCGTTGGTTTTTTCGTGTAACAACATGGAATCCAAATCCGTAAGACCATCCATCTCTATGATATTCTTGATGAGGAGAATGCATTAGTTCAACGGTCTCGGTCTTTAAAATGCGTACACCATCCAGTTCACCACCATTGAGTAACATCTGACAGAAACGGAGGTAATCCACACCAGTTGAAACAAGTCCACCTCCACCAGATGGAAAGAATGTCATATTATCGGTCGCAAGAGGAGGTCTACCCACAAGATTTAATCCGCCTGCTTCAGTAGCTCTATAAATCCCCGCAAATCGTCCAACTTTTGATGGTGGCACCGAAAACCCGGTATCATCCATGTCAAGCGGTTTGAAAATCTTCTCTTGTAAAAAATCTTCAAATGGCATTTCAGATACAACTTCCACAATATAACCGAGAACATCCGTAGATACACCGTATTTCCAACGTTTACCGGGTTCAAATACAAGCGGGATATTGCTAAGTTTCTCTATCTTTTCTGCTAATGTTGAATTACTGTCAAAGACCTTTAATTTGGTATAGAGTTTATCAACAGGTTTGTTACCCCACCCGTAAGTCAGTCCAGAAGTATGTGTGAGTAGATGCTTGATCGTCATCTTATTCTTGGCGGTATGGGTTTGTGTCTGTTGGTTATTAAAAACCTTTATGTCTTTAAATGCTGGAATATATTTCTCAACTGGGTCATCAAGTCTAATGTGTCCCTCGTCATACAGTAACATCACAGCAACACTGGTAATCGGTTTTGACATGGAGTAGATTCGAAATATCGTGTCCGATTTAATTGGTTTTTTACTCTCAACATTTTGCATACCGAGAGGTTCAAAATGGACAACCTTTCCTTTCCTTGCAATGACAGTCAAGAACCCCGGCAGTTGTCCTTTGTCAACATAACCTTGCAGCGTAGGTGTGATTACCCCAAGTCTTTCACTTGAAACACCAACGTCTTCTGGTACTGCCACTGGAAGTCCATATTCAGGGACATCTGTACCAGATCCATAAGCAAGTAGACAAATAAAGAACAGTGTTATTGACGTATACCTAAATTCCCTCAAAGGAGTCTCCTGATTAATTTACCGAACCTGTTTGATATAACCCCATCGTGTAGTTAGTTTTGATCGTGGGTCAACACTAAGAATTTGGGCTAAACCTACATTCATTGCTTTGTTTATTTCCGCTTCAGATCGGGCTACGTTAGAGATACGTATCTCCTCAATAACCCCCAGTAGTCCGTTAGGATTATCTTTCTGTGGTACACCTATAGTAATCGCATCGTTACTTTGAAATGTAACCTCATTTGCCTTTTGACCTTCTAATTTACCATCTACATAAAGCCGACCTATTGTCCCATCAAACGTAAATGCAAGATGTCGCCACGTGTTGTCTGTAATTACAGTGGTCGCATCCATATTAAATGCACATCCTCCATTTGCCCCGATCTCTGCATGTAAGACATTCGCAGCATTATGTACCCAAATCCCATAGTTGCGGTTTGTACATCCTGCTTGCTGTTTGCAGACAATGCCTTGCCATTTCCCTGTAGGAGATGTAACTTTAACCCACGCTTCAATACTAAGCGTTTCTAATTCCAATTCTTTAGTTGAATTAACGACAATATAACCACTTGCATCGCCGGGGAATTCCAAACCAACTCCAATCTTTGCATCGACCCAATTGAGTTTACCAGTTATTTTTCCATCGTGTCCATTACCAGAAGCATCTCGGACTGTATTCCCAGCTCCTTCTTCAAACAGCCACACTGCAACGGTATTTCTATCTACTTGCGAGTATGATGATAGGATACAAACGAACATCAGAATTGTGATGACTACGAAACTCATGTGCGTTTTATTCAATGGCTTTAAATACACGTTTCTTCCCTCCTACACTTAAGTTAAATGTTCTGTTGATCAAATATCCCTAAGCTTATGTTACTATAGAGTTATTTGAACGGGTTACATATCTGGTTTAGTGTTGTTTTGAGACTGTCGTTATGTTATCAGATAGTAGATTTTCTGTCAAGATAGAGATTAGTGTTGGATGGGTGTGTAAAGTTTTTGGCATGAAATTGCCTTGAATGGAGTTCTTGCTCAGAATGTATACACATGGTATCCTAACCTAATAAATAAATCACAATTTTAGGAGAGGATACCAATGTCAAGTATATCATTAAGTGTTCATGAAAGCAACGATTACGAAGATGATTTTAGAAAGATTGTCAAAGAAGTAAACGATCTCTATGGAGACATCAATGTTGACGAGAGTTTATCTTTAGATGATGTTGAAGTTCGTGTTTTTGAAGCATTTCGTTCTCTTGAACAAAAGTTTTTAGAAATGTGTGTCTCTAAAAAGGCAGGCTGATATTTCTCAAAAGTTGTCAAATATCAGTAATTATCAAGGTTCTTTCGGGTTTAGTTCATGAAAATGCGCCATGATTTCAAGTAGCATCTGTCTTTGTCCAGTGAGTTCAAGTTGCATTTGATGGAATGTGCGACGCTCTAAGATGCTTATCTGCAACAACATCAGGTAGCTCATTACTTTTATACTGAGTCCCGCATATGCCCCTTGCGTGCTCTCTAAACTCATATTGGACAAGTGCAGACTGGATTTCAGTTGTCTCCAATAGTATTCGATCCCGTTGTGTTGAGACCATATTCTGAGTGCTTCACAAGTGCGTAGGGGTTTACCAAAGACTAAGAGTGTGCGTATCTTTCCCATATCTGAAAAGAAGCACACAATACACTCACCAAATGTTGGACTTGTGGCTTGGACACGACAGACAGGTTTATCGCACCCCCATTGTTTTGGCTGCAGTTGTATGGATTTCTTATGAACCGAAAGTTTCAATTTCTTATTGTTTATTGTCATCACATAGTTGTTTTTACCATGAACCAATATGGACACAAACCCTAAATTCAATAAGATGTCGATCAGTTTCTTGCTACCATACCACGAATCGAAAGTGATCGGATATTTTCTGATATCAATGCTGTGGGCATCAAAGAAATCTAACACTTCTTTCATCATGGCAACAAAAAGAACCGGTTTCTTTGTATTACCACGCCCTTGTTTTGAAACAAGCCGTGTATTGAGTGGAATAACAATATCGCCACTCTTGATCGTGATGCCTAATATGTTCTGCCCCCAAGTGGTGTTATTATGTTTTTTAGACCACCAGTTTGAGCAGTAAGACATTGTTTTTCCATATCGATCTATATTACTGTCATCTACACTGAGAGTAGGACACCGACGAGATTGTGTTGAAGCACTCTTAGATTCGGTATCTTTGATCAACTCTAGTGCCATAGCACATCCGAGCCGCACATTCAAACATTTCCAGTGATACTGGCTCACAGCGTGAAGATCCCGATAAAGACCCGCTTTGGGAAGTGTCAACGCATCTGCGACTTGGTTCGGATTATAGAGACCAAATAGATGACAAACGGATAACAAAAGTAAAGTGTCAATGATTTGTGATCGAATACGGTGAAAACGAGAAAAAAGAAGATGTTGAAAAAACTTCATAGATTTGATAATCTGATAATGCATGAAATGTCCTCCTATGTATAATCAAAATGGAATTTATGTTTATACTATAGGATGACATCTCATGTGCATAAAATCAAGTCAACTCTTCAAAATGGACGCATTTTCATTGCTCAAAACCCTCAATGTAGTGATATTTAGTGGATGCACCGCTATTCTGATAAATGTCAGGCAGGTAAGAAAGAGAGTGAACCTGTTGAATGTCCAGAGTGTAAAGCACCTTGTCGTCCATTACGCAAGCGTGCGAAACATCTAACAACTCTTTGTGGCAAAATAAGTATAAGGCGTTGGGTGTATTGTTGTGAACACGGACATAGGCATGCCCCGTGGGAAGTCAAACAGAAGTTATCGGATCAATACACGCATCGTGTCGCTGAAGCGATGTGTCGTTTGTCTGCGCGGCTTGACTATAGGGAAGCATCAGAGGAGTTGTCTCATCAAGGTATAGAAGTGAGTCACACGAGACTTCATCAAAATGTGTGTAAGTGGGCAGAAGATTTGGATGTATGTGAACAAGTAGAGGCTCAAGAACTTAAGGAAAATCAGCGTTGGTATGTGAGTTGCGATGGGTGCCACACGAACTCTCCGGATGGGTGGAAAGAGGTGAAAGTGGGGTGTATTTACAGAGATTATCCACAACCTGTTTCGGGTGGGACCCCGAGTGTGCGAACAGAAAGTATTCGGTATGTTGCGGGTCGTCAAAATGCCGCCGCTTTTGGTAAGAAGTTGTATGCGTTAGCACTAAAAAGTGGCATCTATCAAAAAGATATAAATACACAAGTGATTGTATTTATCGGAGATGGTGCTGCGTGGATTTGGAACCTTTGTAAAGAATACTTTCCGAATGCCGTTCAGATTGTGGATCACATGCACGCCACATCTCATCTCTATAATGTTGCTAAAGTTGCCTTTGGTGAGACGGAGACAGAAGCTATTGACACTTGGATAAAAGAAACGGAGCCACTTCTTTATCATGACAATATCATAGCAGTTGCCTCAAACATTCGTGCCTTAGCCACACAGCACCCTGAAGTGTCAGAGGTGTTAGAAAGAGAAGCGAGATATTTTGAAAAACATGCAAACCGCATGCAGTATAAAGCGTTTAGAGAAAAAGGGTATATGATTGGAAGTGGTGTGATTGAAAGTGCGTGTAAACATGTTGTCGGAGAAAGGTGTAAACAAGCAGCTATGAGATGGGAGAGACCGGGCATCAATGCTGTGCTAAAGTGGAGATGTTTATCAAAGAATAAGGCTTGGGACAAATATTGGTATCCAAACACAAAAGCAGCATGATGTTCATGCCAAAAACTTTACACACCCGTGTTGGATGTGTAAAGTTTTTGACACTAACTGCCTATCACCCAAAAAAATAAAAAAATATTAATATTTGTAAATATTAACTTGACTTAAGTAAGTTTATTATGTTATAATACACATCACATATACCATATTGAATAAAAAAGAGAATTATGAAAACTAAACAGCATACACAAGACATAATGATTGTCCTACAAGCAATCTTGTCTATGCATAGAATGTCATCTCACAAAAACGACATTTCAAATATAAATACATTCAGTATGAATCCTATTCTCACGTATGACAAGCACATGATTATCAACCCTCTCTTCACATTTAACAACATGCTATGCTGCATTCGTAAGATGCTGGACAAGTGTCATCCTCAGACTACCAATTTCACACGACTAAACCGAAATAGAAAACACGTACAATTTAAAAAATTATTGTTTCTTAATAAATCCCTTACGAACCCTGATGTAGACTATTCTTACAGCGACGTACAAAAACGTACAGGTTGTACGTGAATTTGTACGTCTTTTGTACCGTTTTGATAAGAGAAAAATCTCAACTTCCATTAATAAGCGCGTTTTCAATGTGAATGTCAAAATCACATTCACCTCCGCAATTCATCGCGCCTCGGACATTCACAATGACTAACAAAGATCTTAAGGCAACTCTAACTTTCAGAATTGGTATTACATTCATCTCCCATTGTTGGACAGGTTTTCAACCACGATTGATTAGAATGTTAACAGTGTTGGATGGGTTTCAACACCGAGGAATGCTATAAGCGCATTTCGGCTTTGAATAGGATTGATCGGACTTCAAGCTTTCAATCCGACATGAAAATGAAATGATAATGCCAAATACTTTACACACCCATTAGTGTTTTGGGGTTTGTCTTTTTAAAGTTTTAATAAATTTGAATCTCTGAAAACCTGAGCTTTTGAGAATTTGGTACTGGACTAACTGAGATCCTCTGCGTTACAATCCGATTTTTCTTGAAATATTATCTATATTCAACTATAATTCTACCAAAATTAGAAATGACTATTTTCTGAGCAATGCTAATGAAATGAATGCTATTAAAGAAGCGCGCTACAACCTCGCCATTGCATATCTCAATGACGCACAATACGACGAAGCAATACCAGAATTTGAAGCAGTTCTCAATATTGACACAGATTTTATTGAAGCACACTGCGGACTCAGCCGCGCATATCTTGAATTGCAAGAACTTGATAAAGCAGAAACATCAGCACAAAAAGCATTAAGTCTGAATTCCGATCATACTTCAGCACTTTCTTTGATAGATGAACTAAAAAATGCACACTATGATAGCGGGATCAAATCCCTTACTGCTAAACGGTATAGAGAAGCTGTGTCAACGTTTGAGAAAGTTGGATCTTTAGATTCAAACTTTAAACAGACGCACTATAATCTCGGACGCGCATATATTGGACTTAGACAATATGACAAGGCAATCACCTCACTACAATCTTCAATTGATACAGACTCCGCTTCAGAAGATGTCCATTATCATATTGGATGCTCATATATTGAACAGAGATTATTTGACAAATCTATCCAACACCTTGAAGAAGCAATAAATACTGATCCAAATCTCAAAGATGCACATTTTCATCTTGCCTGTGCATATAGAGAGACAGGCAATTTGGAAGCAGCAACGAATGCTGTTACAGAAACTCTAAGATTAGATCCAGACTATAAACCCGTTCACGAACTCGTTGAAAAGATAAAGCAGACCCACTATAATCGTGGTAAATCATATCTGAACAATAGTCGTTATAGTGATGCTATAGCAGCATTTCAGAATGTCATCACACTTGATGCTGACTTCACTGCAGCACACTATGATTTAGGTATCGCTTACCTAAAATTGGAAAACTTCGCGCGTGCAGTAGATGTGCTGCAAAAAACGATTGCTCTTGATCGCACGCATAAGGCTGCACTCCATGCACTTGCACTTGCATATTTTGGACTACATGAATTGGAAAACGCGAGAAATGCTGCTAAAGATGTTCTACAGATAGATCCAAACTATCAACCTGCAAAGTCACTATTGGAAGCAATTGACCCAAATTACACCGACATTCCAATAGATGACGCTTCAGAAGAACAGGACATCACTCCTGAACAAGAAATTGATATTCCAGAAACACAACCCACTGAACAAACGCAACAAGAAGATGAAAGTGATTCTCAATCAACAACAGAGGAACCTGACACACCAGTTCAAGACAAATCCGAGATACAAAAAGATTTGGATCGTGGATTGATTTTTCTGAGCAACAACCAGTATAACAATGCAGCAACGGCGTATAAAAAGGTTATCAATGCTGACCCCAATTGTATAGATGCACACTATGGATTAGCACAGACTTACTTAGAGGTAGGTGCTTTTGATGATGCGAAATCTGCTGCTGAAGCGGCATTGAAACTTGATCCACGCCACAAACCATCACTTGAGGTGCTGGAAGCGATAACATATTTTATCAATCTTGAGAGAAATCGGAAGAAACGGAAGAAGGTGTTAATTTATGCTTCTATATTTTTAATTGTAGCAACTGGTGTATTTGCAATGTATCAATATGGATTTATCTTTGATAGTGGTAGGAATGGTGCTCCGACACCTCCATCACCTACTCCTCGACCAAGACCTCCAACACCAGAACTTTCAATAGATAGTTCATTGGATGAACCATCAGGTAATGGTATGATTGATGCTGGTGAGATTGCAACACTAAAATTGACAGTAAGGAATAGTGGTGCCTATGTTAATAATGTTAAAGTGCACATTACACCGAAGTCTATAGATGGACTATATCTAAAAGACCTGACAAAGAGTTTGGACATAAGAAAAGAAAAAAGAGCAAGTGTCTTGGAGATTAAAGCTGATAATACTGTGAAAGGTTTTGAAAAGACGTTGAAAATCCAGTTGTTAGACAAAAATGGAAAACTACTCGTTACTAAGAATTTCAATATCAAAACCGTTCCAAAACTACCAGACCCTATTCCAGTGAGATAAGGAGTATTAAAGATGGAAGCAAGAACTTATGGAATTATAGGTGGAGTCGTTCTTGTAATTGGACTACTACAATTTTATATGTTTAGCAAACAAAGAGCTGAAGTACATTATACGGATGCCGAAACTCTTTTCCAACACAGAGACTATCAAGGTGCGATAGAAAAATACCAAAAGTCAATTAAAGCATCAAGAAAACTGGGGGCAAAAACAAAACATATACACAAAGATTTTCCTGCATTTGCAAACTATAAAATTGCACTATGTTATGACAAACTTGGTGAGACGAAAAATGATGATAGGTTTTATGCAAAAGCAATATTATTGATTGACAAAACTACGGATGAGACAAATGAATACAAACTTAGAGAAAACCTGTACTATCTTTGGGGACAGATTCTACGCAAAAAGAAGGATTATGTACAAGCAGAACTGAAATATTCGTTTTTCATTAGTGAATTTCCAAACAGTGAAATGGTACATGAAGCACTATATTATGATGGAACTATAAATAAAGAACTTCTGCGATATAAAGACGCTCAGGATTCATTCCAAAGAATAATTGATGAATTCCCTACTTCAAAATACCGTGATGAAGCTGAATACTATAAAGCACAAGTAATGATTCAAGCAAACAAACAGCGAGCTAGTCTTGACAATAGGTCAGAAGACCAGAAACTGTTTGAGACAGCTACTAAAATGATGCAGGAGAACAAGGCTTACGATGCATACCAACAATTGTTAGCAATTGTTAATCACCACCCGAAAAGTTCGTTGTTATCAAACACCTGTGAAAAGTTAGGTGATCTATTTTATGACGCAGAGAATTATGTGTATGCTCGAAAGTATTATGATGACGCAATCAACAGTACGACAGATGTGCAAAGAAAGCAAATGTTAATTGATAAAAACCATCAAACATACCTTATACCAGATACCACTGAACGAATCAATGAAAACAGACAAAAAAATAGTCTCTTCATTAAACCAACGATCTTGCGTAAACAAGGAAAATATCTTGAAGCAGCCAAATTATATGAGACAATATCTAATATTGATATTACTTCAAATGTTGATATTCATAATGACGATATAATCTATGCTTTATATTTTAGTGGCTTCTGTTATTACAAGGCTGCACAAGAAAAGCATGATGGTTCGTTATTTGAAAAGTCAGTCGAATTATTCAGACGACTCATATATGAACACAGTGAAACATCAGCTAACATCAAAACTTATTTTTATCTTGCTTCAGCTTATTATGCTATTTCAGATTATAAGTTGGTAATTGATACTGTAGATGATGCCCAGAAAAGTGCTATCAATAAAATCGATAGTGACTACAATGTCTGGTATAATCAACTGAGAGATTTGAAAAGAAAGGTAGAGAGTAAACTCAACCCGAGTCCTGTGCTACCAATACCTAATAAGCCAGAAGAAAAAGTTGTTGTGGAAGGGAGGAAACATTATGATAATGATGATTTAATAGAAGCAACTAACAAAGCAAGAGAAGCTTTAGATATCTCTACCAACTATCAGCCAGCAAAACAATTGTTAACCAATATACGAGATAAGTATTACGCGTATGGATGGACTTTCTTTGACGAAAACCTCTATGATTACGCCATTGATGAATTTGAAAAGTGTATAGACATTGATCCGAACTATAAAAAAGCATATTGTAACTTAGGAGTCATTTATATAATTAAGAAAAACTATTCAAATGCGATAGATGTACTCAAGCAAGCAATAAATATAGACAGAAACTTTAAGGAAGCACACTACAATATTGGTCTTGCTTATCTTAGACTGGGCAAATATGATGATGCTAAGAAGGCTGTTTACACAACTTTAGCAATTGATCCAAATTATGAAGCAGCGAAAGTGCTAAGAGACTCAATTGCAGATTAACTTAACATGTCTTACCAAATAGTTGACATCTTAAGTCTAAGGCGTTTCTATTAAATCGATAGTATTCAATAGATGTAACTAGATCTTTTGTTAACCAATAAGAAAGAAATAACTGGATTTCAAACATAACTAATAATATTCGTAAAAGGAAGTAAATATGAGTAAATTCTTTCTCTGTGTCATTGTAGTTATAATAAACCTATTTCTATTTCAACATCATATAACTGCTCAAGATTTTGATCAACAGTTTTTACCAGAAGGAGCTATGAAACGTTTGGGAAAAGGTTGGATTCGTGATATTAATTTTACTAATGATGGAAAACACTTTGCAGTCGCAACAACAATAGGAATTTGGATATATAACAGTCGTACCGGGAATCTTGTGAATCGAATTGAAGGCTTTATGGGTGGTGCCAATGCAATTTCATATTCTAATGATGATGAACTTCTTGCAGCTGCTCACGACGATTATACAATTAGATTGTGGAAACCCAATAAACTGATACAAGACGAAAATACCATTGTTCTCAGAGGACATACACGTAAAATACATAATGTTCAGTTCTCACCGGATGGAACTATGCTCGCAAGTGCTGGAGCAGACAAGAATATTCGCTTATGGAATCCAAAAGGCCAGAATGATCGTGAAATACACCTTGCAATTCTGCCATATAAATCTGTAGTTCGTGGAATCGCATTTTCACCCGACAGTCAGTTGTTAGCGGGCGGTAGTGACGATGGAACTATTCAAGTGTGGGATACAGGTACTGGTGATCTCATCTATGATTATATGGGACACAATGAGTCAATACAGGCTTTAGATTTTTCAACTGATCGAACCGAATTAGTCAGTGCGAGTTTAGACGGTTCTGTTCTCTTTTGGGACTTGGTTGGAGAGGGGGCAAAGAAACGTTCTACTCTTCAACATAAGTCGAGTGTTTATGCTGTAAAATTCTCTCCAGATGGAAAGAATGTTGTTACTGGCTCCGCTGATAGACTAATAAGAATTTGGGATAAGGATTCTACTGAGGAAAACATTCCCTTAACAGGTCATAATGATATCGTATCTAAAGTTGATTATTCACCCAATGGTAATGCTGTTATAAGTGGAAGTCTTGATGGTAAAGTACTGTTGTGGGATATGGTAGGTGCAAGAAGTAGATTTGAGATAACGGGGCACACAGGAGGAATCAAAGCCTTATCATACACAAAAGATAATCGCATACGGGCATGTGGCTCTGGATTAGATGGAAAACTTCGAATTTGGGATGCTGGAACAAGTAGTGCTTTGTCAATGCTTCGTGAACACATTGGTCTTATTGATACAGTGACATTCTCAAAAGATAGTAAGACGATTGCCAGTGGTGGGGTGCAGGATGGGACTATTTTCCTCTCCAATGTAATCAAAGTGCTTGATTCAAGGCGAGGGTTTAGTGATGATAGTCTACTAACAATATTATCTGGAAACATACACGGGATTACAGCACTTGCATTTGCCCCCGAAGACTCGACTCTGGCAACTGGAGGGGTGGATGGTAAAATCCATCTCTTTGACCTAAATTCAAAACAGACAATGAAAATATTAAGAGGACCTCAGAGTACAATTACTGCATTGACATTTATGAATGATAGTACACGGCTGTTTAGTGGAGAAGAAAACGGAACTATTCGTCAATGGAACGGTCTTTCTGGCGAAGAAATAGGAACAGGATTGATTGTATCATTTGGAGCAATCACAGCTTTAACATACTCACCTACTAAAGAGTATCTTGTGGTAGGAAATAATAAGGGTAGAATACAGTTTTATAATCCACATAATGGATATAAAAATACCTTAGAATTCCAAACTCCACATCGTAGCATGGTATCTGCACTCATCATATCACAGGATGGCAACACCTTAGTTAGTGGAAGTGAAAACGGTACTATATTATTATGGGATATGAAAAAGATACAAAATAGTTCAGAAGAAACAGTTAAAGCACAACCAAAGAATTTAGTATTAATAGAGGCGAACCATGGTTCTGAAGGGCAGAAAACAGAAATGACAGCACAAACGATAGCTCGGAAAGCTCGTAAGTCAACTGTTTATCTAATCACTCTTAATGCTAATAACGATGTAATTGGTTCTGGAAGTGGGTTCTTTGTTGGTCAAGGATTAATTGCCACAAATGATCATGTAGTGGACGGTTCGTCATCTATATTTGCTCGGGTAGCTGGTAAAGAAAAGCCGTATAGAGTTGAAGCTATCGCAACAGATGCATTACATGATCTAGCGATACTTAAAATTTTTGGAATTGATACTCCAACACTATCTCTTGCAAATAGTGTTGAAACTGCAGAAACAGTCTATGTCGTTGGAAACCCTGGAGGCCTAGAAGGATCTATCACAAGAGGAATTGTAAGTGCTGTTCGGAAAGTAGGCACTATCAAATGGATACAAATAGATGCTTCTATATCTCCCGGAAGTAGCGGCGGACCAGTGTTGAATAGTAAAGGAGAAGTAATCGGTGTAGCAACTTCAGGTTTATCAAATGACATTGGTCAGAATCTCAATTTCGCAGTTCCCTCAAATTACCTAAAAGAACTACTCAAAAAGGTAAAGCAACCCGTTACAAAATAAAACAAGCGGCATAGCAGAAACATCTCTATTTCTCCTATGCCGCCAATTATATCGCATCTTTACCAATCCTACTCCTTAATCACAAAAAACTTCTCCTCTTTAATCCGTTCCTCAGGAAAACGCGCACGCGCCCAGATCGCCTTAGAATTCTCAATCATCTGCGGATGACCGCAAGCATACACAACCGAATTCGTATGGTCAAAACCCAGCTGATCACCATATTTCCGAATAACATCCTCAGCACGACCACTTTCACCTTCCCATTCCGGGTCTTCCCACGGACGACTCACCGTCGGAACAAAAGTGAACCACTCCTCTTGAGCAGCCAATTCATTCATTTCATCCATATAATAACCGAGTTCCCAAGAACGACTTGCACCCACAATAGCAATAATTTCATGTGGACTGGATTTACCTTGTTCCTGTTCAATCTTCAGTGTGCGGGCAATGCTGATATAAGGTGCAGCACCTGTGACAGTCCCTGCCATAACATGACGTGTCATCCCACTCTCAGTATCCATCACGAATTTCCCTACAAGGCGATCCCGGATGAAAACAGTATCACCCAGTTTCAACTCCCAGAAAAGTGGGGTTGTAGCACCCTCAGGCACCAACTCAACAAAAACTTCCATAAAAGGTTCATGCGGAGATGAGACTATAGAATAGGGACGTTGGACAATCTTCTCGTCAATTTCAAATCCGATAGTCGCATATTGTCCGGGAATAAAAGGGAGTTGCTGATCTGTTTTGAATTTAAATGCCGCTAAATCTTCAGAAAAATCTTCACGTTCAATGAGTTCACCAATACAGTATCGCGATCTGGAACTTTTTCTTTGCATATTCTTATCCTTCAAATTATTATTTCGGTTCTGTTAAACTACCATATATTATACTAAATCCCAAAGTCTATATCAATTATTTTTTGGTGAAAGGCTGTACACGCTAACAGCACAAGAAATGAAAGAATCTGTTTCTATACATCTATAAGAGAAGATTATCATAAAATGTATTGAACGTGTGATTTCAAAAGACTCTATAGCGTAAGTAAGTCTAACTATTATTTTTACATCTCAGCCAATTTCTTCTGCAACCACACCCGCATCGGTGCATGTCCAGGATCACACACCTCAATGAAATGTCCGGGCAACTGTTGTCCTATCAATGCTTCTATATCTCTGCGACGTTCAGATACAACTTCAGGATGATCACTCGCAACGTTATTCTTCTCCTCTGGATCATTTTGAATGTCAAAAAGTTCATCTCCTTTGTCATCTCTATACCCAACAGAAGTGCAGAAATTCCAATGGTCATCTCGCACACTCACACGTCCAACTGCATTGCCAGTTGCAAAACCTGCCCAACCATTGATGATACGTTCACGTAGGAATGTCTTCTTCTGAGTAACGAGTTGCCACATATCTTCACCATCAGTCCATCCGCACGGAATGTCAACAAGATTGAGCAGTGTCGGCATCAGATCGTGGTTTTGCACGAAAGCAACAACCTCCTTGTCATGCGGTCCTCCAGGATGACGAATCATCAGGTTTAGTTGTGTATTGAAAGGATGGAGTTTGTTCGCACCTTTACCAAAACTCCCATGGTCGCGCATTTGCGTTCCATGGTCAGACATAATTACAATAATCGTCTCATCACGCATATTAAGTGCTTCAATCTTATCCAACAACACACCAACCCATTTGTCTACAAAGGTCACTTCACCGAAATAGAGTGCTTCAATCCTGTCCCGTTCCTCCTCAGAAGGTCCGCCACCTTCATTCGCACTGCCGGGAGTGATAAAGTCTTTACCTGTGTAGTCCGGCATATAAATATCTGCATAGGATTTCGGTGGATCCCAAGGTTCATGCGGGTCGAAACTATCCACCCATAGAAAGAAAGGACCGACAGTGTGATTATCTTCAAGCCAATCAGCAGCAGCACGGAAAACACGAGCACAACTATAGTCGTCTTCCGATTGACGATGCCGTTGCGACAGAAGATAGTTTACAATTCCCACATGTCGTTGCCAGTTGATAGGTTCGCGAACATGCTTTTTGAGAGTGTCCTCAATCAATCTTGGATCTCCACTGTGCCAATTATCTGATTCCTGTCCACGAATGAAATCAAAATGTGCAAAACCGCGAGAGAAGTTCATTGTCGGTTTGAACATGTGATATGTATCTGCAATCAAAGCAGTCAGATACCCGCGATCCAATAGCACCTCAGCGATGGTATCCTGTTCTGGTGGTATTTTGTGCCAACCGGGTGCGTGATGCCAATGTCCACGCCGATCAAAGTTATATTTCCAGGGAAAACTCCGCATGCCAGTGAAGTTACCCCGTCGTATCTGTAACGTCGGTTGACCTTCACCAAAAGCGCGAGTAAAACGGACACTGTCTGAGGCAAACGCATCAAGGTTCGGTGTCTGCACATGACTGAACTTCTTACCTTCACCGATGATGTCTGCTCTAAAAGTGTCTAAACAAATACAAACTATATTCATGCAGTTATGCTCCTTTCATTTCATCTAAAATTCTTTCAACTGCCTCTGATGGCTCATCAGCTTCAATAATCGGCCTTCCAACAACAAGAAAGTCTGCCCCACGATTTATGGCTTCAGCAGGTGTTGTAATGCGACGTTGATCTCCTATCTCTGCCCATTTAGGTCGTATTCCTGGCGTGACTATCAGAAATTTGTCACCGCATGCTTTTCGTATCGGTTCAATCTCCAACGGGGATGCCACAACGCCGTCTAATCCAGCCTCTTTCGCTTGTGTAGCCAAATAAACAACTTGCTCTGTGATCTCTCGTTCTGAACCGAAATCCGACTGAAATCCTTGTTCATCTATACTTGTCAGAATGGTTACACCGAGAAGTTTAGGTCTTGTTATTCCAGCTTCCTTTGCAGCTTCCTTAGCACTGATACGAGCTGCTTGCATCATGTCAACCCCACCCGATGCATGCATATTGATCATGTTCGCACCGTGTCTTGTCATTGTACCGACATCGCGTGCCACTGTATTCGGAATATCATGAAACTTTAAATCCAGAAATGTCTTAAATTTCCTTTGACGCATCCATGCAAATATATCATTTCCAACTGTTGAATATGCCTGAAATCCAATCTTTACCCAGGAAACTTCATTCCAAAGCATTTCTGTTATCCAATCAATTTCTTCTCCATCATCCGTATCCAGTGCAACTATCAATTTGTTCTTCAATTTCATTTCTCCATATTAGGGTCTATTTTGCTAATGTCTCTTCTACGATTCGTTGTGTTTCGTTTATCGCATTTTCAATTTGCGTTTGACATGTATAGATATGCTTTGCAATCTCGTTCAATTGTTCTTCAGAACTATCTATCATCCGAGACACCTCCGCGGGTGAAGTGCCACCGAGACTCTGGTTATTCTGAATTGCTAATTCTGCGTCCAAAATCTGCTGCAGTTCAGATATAGGTAAATCTATATCTTTCTGTTTCAGAAGGTTTTGGGTTAATTCCCAATCCAAGAACGTCTTCTCTTGTGCCACTAACTCGCCAACAAGCCATCCCACAATCTCGTGAGACTCACGGAAACTAATCTGATGCTCTTTCACCAGATAATTCGCTAACTCAGTGGCAGTAGCAAAGTTTGCATTTACCAAATCGGTCATACGTTCAGTCTTGAATTTTGTAGTATTGAGTAGATTCGGGAGAATACCGAGACATGCCTTCACAATGTCAAACGCTTCCCATAAGGGTGGTTTATCTTCCTGGAAATCTCGGTTGTATCCTAAAGGCAAACCCTTAAGGTTCGTCAGCAAATCCATCAATGCACCATAAACACGTCCTGTGCGTCCGCGCGTCAGTTCGGCAATGTCCGCATTCTTTTTCTGCGGCATGATGGAACTTCCCGAACTATATGCATCGTCAAGTTCTGCAATACCAAATTCGTAAGTTGTCCAATAGACTAATTCTTCGCTAATACGCGATAGATTTGCCATTGCAAGAGACAAAGCAAAGAGTGTTTCTGCGATGAAATCCCGGCTACTGATAACATCAAGGGCGTGTTCATGCGCGAAATCAAAACCGAGTAGATCTGTGGTAATGTTTCGGTCAATAGGGAAGGTTGTACCTGCAAGCGCGCAAGCACCAAGAGGATTTGTGTTGACAAGTTCGTAAGCTGCTTGTAAACGCTTTTGGTCTCTGAGAAACATACTCACATAAGCAGTTGCCCAGAATCCAAGACTAATCGGTTGTGCATGTTGCGTATGCGTATACCCCGGCATGACCGTATCAACATGTTCTTTTGCAATACTTAGAAATGCCTCACACAGTGACGAAATACCACGTTTGACATTCAGAATCTCATCCCGAATATAGAGTCGCGCATCAACAAGTACCTGATCATTACGAGACCGTGCAGTGTGCAACTTTCCACCGAATTCAATCCCCGCATTCTCTATCAGATAAGACTCCACATTCATGTGCACATCTTCCTTATTTGGATCAAGAGTTAAGGTGCCGTTCTGCATGTCCTCCTCTGCTTTACGAAGCCAATAGAGAATCTCTTTTAGATCAGCATCGGATATAATATCTTGCCGTGCAAGCATAATCGCATGTGCTTGACTTCCCCAAATATCGTATCCGATAAGACGAGTATCTGCTTCAATGGAGTGTGTGAAGGCGATTGTCTCTGAAGTAAGGTCTGAACTAAATCGTCCACTCCAAAGTGTTTTTTGTGAGGTTTTCATGTTTCTTCAGTTATCCAAGAAAAGACTAATTTGAAATGGATGATATTCCTAACCAAGGGTTGATAAGTTCAACTCCAACCCCTTCAAAATCTGTAATGTTTCGGGTAGCGACAGCAGCACCATGAGAACGCGCGATTGCAGCGATTTGACAATCAACATGGCTTATGGGGCTGCCGGCTGCGTGTCGCTGGGCAAAGATCTCTGCGTAAATGTTCGCTGCATCACTATCAAAACCAAGGATGCGTCCAACGAACAACGTAGCAAATACGCGGTCAGCAGCATCCGAGAGGTCGCGCCGTCGCCTTCCATAAGGTAAGAGTGCTATACCAGTCAATATTTCTGCTTCGGTGACAGTTGTCACGAACAGGCTGCTGACAGGTTGGTCACCAATCCAAATCAGAACTGTTTGTTGTGGACTGTCCCGCATGAGCTCCGAGACAACATTAGTATCAAGAATAATCATGGTTAGTATTTAGTCAAAGTGAGGAGGTTCTCGCATCGGTTCTCGAGGAGGTATCTCAAGTTCCACACCGCCAAAAGGTTTGAAAATTTCGTGGATCGCCGTTCCAAGATCTTGTGATGGAACTTCGTGCTCAGAAGAGACGTTTCGCGCCTCTCCATCCTCAAGATAAACAAGGTAATCAATAGCAGATTTGAGTTTTTCAGTAGAAAGCTGTCTGATTAACCTAACTGCCTGTTTTTGTAAATCCATTCTTCGCATTATCAATCCTCCTTATTTGATAATAATCCAATTTATAGTCTATGTAACTTGCGGCGGTCTACGTGGCGCATTCGGTTGGATAATCTTACGTTGATCAGGTGTCAATCGTCCTAACAACTCATTTGAATGCGGATAGTCAAAACGTTCACGGACATATTTAGGTGAATAACGATAGACGATTGACCTACGATATCCAGGATTTGTCCGTTCTGCAGAACCGTGTGTAATTGCATCTGTGAACATGACAACATCTCCAGCTTTCAAATGCACCTCTTGTGTTGCAAATGCTGTTCCAGCAGGTTTTCCACTGATGCCATCGTAGACTATGCCTTTCCCATCATGTTTCAAACGCGGGTGAATCTCAGCAGATTTATGACTACCTGGAATTAGAACAGGTGCACCATCTCCGGGTCCAATATCGTTAATTGCCATCAAGACATTAATCTGTCCAACAAGCCATTCACCTGTATTGATTTGACGGAAGGTCAGATAACTCAACGGCACATGTCCCCCACAGTGAATATGAATAAAACCACCGGGACCACGCACATTCAGAAAATTCTCGTGTATGGATAAACCATTCACCTCATGAACATATTTCCTTATGTGATTTACCCACGCGGGATGGTCAATTAACTTTTCAAATACCTCGCCACCCTCAATGATATTCTGAAAATTGACACCATTCTCAATGTTATAGGTATGCGTTTCAATATTGCCAATCCACTTTGGACTTCGTCTATCTCCAGAGTTCGGTTCCCACGGTTCTTCAACATAGTCCCAATGTGCATCAATCCATTCGTTTATCTTATCAAGATCCTCTTGGGAAATTGCACTTTCTAAAACAAGATAACCTTGTAGATCAAATAGATAATCAAGTTGTTCTTGATCCATATTTAACTCCTGAGTTCCCAAACATGGGTTTGACCCTATCCTTCCTCAGATAGCACTACAAATAAACAACTATTACAGATACGAATTCAATTCTTTTTCTGTCGGAGTAGAAGTTGAGATACCACCGTCTGGAATATCCACTTTTGCAGTCCAAGCAATTGCGTTGAGGATAAATTTACGAATGTTATCATCACCCCAATTTTTATGATAATGACCACCCGTGAAACCGAATCCGCGTCCACCATCCGGACGTTCTACGCACCACCCAAGATGTTGTGGTTCCTTGTTCGCAACGGAGGCACGAACATGTGGGTTACCGCTATGAGGACCATCAGGTCTTGTCATTGTTGAATCTGGAGCAATCGCACTCAAGACAGGTGTTACACCGTTCATATTCTCACGAAACCGCATGTGATAATACCATTCATCGTCCGAAGAAAACGGCTTCAATCCTTGTGTTATTGGATGTTCAGGAAATGATGTGAATTCTGCTGTCCAATGTGGATTTACAGACAGATGTGTCTCAAAATAACCACCGATCCAATCGAGGAAACAATTCCCCGGATCACCCTTCGGCACTTCAACGGCGTAGTGAAGCATTGCAAGCCCTATGCCCTGAGAGGTTAATTTAGAAATTTGCTCAAGATGAGGAATACATAGATGTCCGCCGCCACCATCCGAGTAGACAATTATTGCGTCTGTATTGTCAAAAATCGCTGAATCTGAGGGCCATCCTTGATGAACAACTGCATCCATACCTTCAATAGCTTCGTTCAATTGATCTGCTAAAAATTCACATCCGCCTGGATGTTCATGCGAACCACTTCCATGACTTGCACCACCAGCAACGAACACTATTCTTCTTTTTGTTGACATATACGCTCCTTGATTCTTATAGTTTATAATTCTATAAACGACAATATATTTTCTTAATTTTACATCGTATGATTGTCTTTGTCAATCAATAATATAGCACTTGAAAATGGATATAGGTATGTAAACCTAAAAGAACAAACTACGTTACATTTATATGTGTTAACAATCAGAATATACTATTGTTGTAGGAGAATTTAAGATGAAGTCTTACTATATTACATTTAGCGGAATACTGTTGGTTGCCTTTGCCTTTGTGTTGACAGGTTGTGAAGAAACTACATCTGGCGGTAGCGGGGTTATTGATGTCGCAAGAGGCGAACCCAAAATAATAGACTCTGTTATGGCTGTTGAAGTTACAAATGACAGACCACAAGATATTACTGATTCATTTGATTCAGAATTAGATGATAAGGTGTTCTTATGGATTTTATGGGGAAATATTGATGATACACACCAAGTGGAGGTATCGTGGATCTCCCCTGCTGATGATTTGGACGATCCCCCATATCATACAGAAAAAAGGACTTTTTCCTCCACAACAGGAGAGAAGATCACATGGTTCTATATTGATGCTCCAACAGGTGGATTGAGTGGTGAACGGTTTGCATCAGGTTACTGGATAGTAGAGGTAAAACTTGATGGTGTTTTTGAACGCAGCCATCTATTTTATATGGAATAGGACCCTGTTTTCTTCATACAGAAATCATCAGGATGAATCGAATGCGCGTCTTAAAATAAAACTAATATTTGATATATTTACCCCTTCACAACTCCAAGTGGACGAAGGCGCGCAACACGACGGGATAATCCCGCTTCATCAACAACACGCACCACCTCATCAACATCCTTGTATGCCTCAGACACCTCTTCCTGTAAGGTGCGTTTGCCTTCGGCACGCACATAAATCCCTTTCTTCTCAAGATCATCCTTGATGGATTTTCCTTTTGTCAACTCTATCGCTTTCCTGCGTGAGAGAACCCTACCCGCACCGTGACAGGTTGTGCCAAATGTTTCAGCCATAGCACCCGGATTGCCAACTAATACATAAGATGCAGTACCCATATCACCAGGAATCAACACAGGTTGTCCAACCTTTTGATATTTTGCTGGTATTTCTGGATGTCCAGCAGGAAACGCACGTGTCGCACCTTTGCGGTGGATAAACAACTCGCGTTCCTTACCATCAACTTTATGCTTTTCAAACTTACCGATGTTGTGTGCGACATCATAGACAAGTTCCAACCCAAGTTCATCTTCAGTTGTGTCAAAATACTTCATAAAGGTCTGTCGAACAAGGTGCATAATACATTGCCGATTGTTCCACGCATAATTCGCACTACACGCCATAGCAGTAATATAATCTTGTCCCTCTGGTGAGTTGATCGGAGCAGAAGCAAGTTGACGGTCAGGTAGGTTTATTCCATACCTTTCAGCAACCTGAACCCAACTCTTAACATGCTCATCACAAATCTGATAACCGAATCCACGTGAACCAGTATGAATCATGACACAGACGTTACCTTCAGTCAAACCCATAGCATCCGCAGCTTCACGGTAAAAGATACGGTCAACCACTTGTACTTCAAGGAAATGATTACCTGAACCGAGAGTCCCCAGTTGATTCTTGCCACGTTCTAAAGCGCGCTGGCTCGCAGCGTCTGCGTTGGCGTGATCAAGAAAGCCAGATGCTTCAGTATATTGCAGATCTTGCGGATGTCCGTATTCTCGCTCAATTGCCCAACTTGCCCCTTTTTCTAACATATACCGTTCTTCATTGAGCGAGAGCTGAATCTTACCTTTGGAACCTACACCACAAGGGACATTATCAAAGAGTTCACCGATAAGTCCTTTCGTTTTACCTTCTAATTGTTTGGCATTAAGGTTGCTTCGGATTAATCGCACCCCGCAATTAATGTCATAACCGATTCCACCGGGAGAAACAACACCGTCGGCTTTTGGATCCGTTGCTGCCACGCCACCAATTACAAATCCGTATCCCCAATGTAGATCAGGCATGGCAAGTGAGTGTTTAACGATACCGGGAAGATGTGCGACATTTGCGACTTGCTGCAATGCTTCATTACTTTTTGCCTGATTGAGCAGTTTCTCATTGGCATAGATAATTCCGTCAACACGCATTCCTTTCATGTAACTTTTAGGAATACGCCATCTGTAATCATCTATTTTTTGTAGGACTATGTTTGATGCCATTTTTCAACTCCATTGAATAATTATTTAATCACGGAATTGCGGATAGTTCAGGCAATTCAACCCATTGACGCGTTTTCCAAGACTCCATGCCTTTATCTGCCAATTGCACTCCTTTTGCCCCTTCAAGCAGTGTCCACGGAAACGGTTCATCAGCAACAACATGACGTAGAAACAACTCCCACTGTGCTCTGAATGCATTTTCGTAGGTTTCCTGTTCTGGCACTTTGAGCCATCCATCAAAGAATTTGATCGGTTGTTCAATATCAGGATTCCAGACAGGACGCGGCGTTCCAGAGATAGGTTGAATCCAACAATCTCTCAATCCAGCAACAGCAGATCCATTTATGCCATCCACATGTATAGTTAAGAGATCATCCCGTCTTACCCGCACTGCCCATGATGAGTTAAAATGTGCAATTATACCATTTTCTATCTCAAAGGTAGCATACGCAGCATCTTCCGCAGTACATTCATACATCTTATCGGACTCATCCCATCGTTGCGGCAGATGTGTCGTAGCAATACAAGAAACACCTTTCACTGCCCCAAATAGATTGTCTAATACATATCGCCAGTGACTGAACATGTCAAGGATTATACCGCCACCATCTTCGGATCTGTAATTCCACGATGGACGTTGTGTCGGGATTGCATCGCCACGAAAAACCCAATATCCGAATTCACCACGAACAGCGATGATTCTTCCAAAAAAATCAGCATCAATCAGACGTTTCAATTTCTGAATCCCCGGCAACCAGAGTTTGTCCTGAACGACTCCGTTTTTCAGTCCTGCTTTTGCAGCTTGTTCATATAATGAATATGCATCATCTGTGCTGGTAGCCGTTGGTTTTTCACAATAGATATGTTTTCCGGCTGAAATCGCTGCTTGCACTGCCTTAACTCGTAACGATGTAACTTGTGCGTCAAAATAGACAGAATAGTTATCATCAGCGAGGGCAACGTCAAGGTCTGTGCTCCACTTTTCCACACCTGTGGTTTCAGATAGTTTCTCAAGTTTCGCTGGATTTCTCCCAACGAGATATGGGTCAGGCATAATCACATCGCCATTACCAATTGGGATACCGCCATCTTCAGCAATGGACAAAATAGAACGGATGAGGTGTTGATTTGTTCCCATCCTACCGGTGACACCGTTCATTATGATTCCCACACGATGGGTATTAGAAGTATGGTTGGTCATTTATAATCCTTATCTATTAGAGGTATGAAGTAGGACATGCATCTGTGTGAAATGATGCATAAATTACTATAAACTAACCCTTGGGTTTGTCTGTACATTGTGGTGCTGCACCTTCTGGGAGTGCAGGAACATCTATTCCCGCCTTCGGTAGTGTGCCAGCAAGTTCCTGTTTCCAATGGTCAACATCTCCTGCGGGTCCATAGCAGTAGACCATGTGCATTGGTGTATCACTGGTATTTGTCAACTGGTGGAAAACCCACGATGGAATAAAAACGGTCTGTCCAGTAGAAATCGTTTGCCGTTCTTCACCCAGACACATTTCCCCTTCCCCTTCAACAATAAAGTAAATCTCTTCCTGTTCGTGATTGTGCCACGGGACTTGTCCACCGTTCGGTTCTAAAATGACGAACCCCATGCTGAATTCCTTTATCTGAATAGGGGATGCACCACCAACAAGATTTCTGGTGCGTCTGCGGGCAGGATATGTCCGACCCTCAATTTCATTTACATCTGCAATTAACATTAATGTTTTCCTTTCTCATAGAACAGTATTTTATGTTTTTTATTCAAAAAGTTCTGCAACCTGACAGGAGAATCCTTCGACTACCTCTTCACCACTAAGTGTGTCATTCCGTGTGAGTAGTGTGATGTCTGTTTCAGAACGATAAACAGTTACCGTTTTGGCTCCCGGACTAACCACCCATACTAACTGCGTCCCAGCCTCAAGGTATGCAAATACCTTGTCTTCAACCCGACGTAATATATCTGTGGGAGATACCACTTCAATAGCGAGGTCTGGTGGAACAGGAGATGCTTTGCTTGAGTCATCAGGAAGTCGGTCAGTTGAAACAAAGGCTACATCTGGTATCAGCAGACGTTCACCAACACAGAATCCTGTATCCGATATGAGAACACGTCCCAGTTGATTTTCACGAACATACAAGTGTAACAGAGTACTTAGGTTCGCACTAATATAGCCGTGTTCTAATGAGGTAGGTGCCATCGGAATTAATTCTCCTTTTATATATTCATATCCCTCTAAATCACTCTCAAGGAATTCCTCCAATGTCATCTTTGGAATATCAGGTGGAAGACTGTTAGGTGTGATATATTGAACTTCTTGAGTATTCATTTTTTATTCTCCTATAATTTCTTTTTCTCATGTCAATTTACCACAATTTGATAATGAATTTCAACTGATTTTGTTTCATGGAAAATAAACATAAAAGTAAAGGTGTGTATGTAATTTATTACACACACACCTATAGAAATTAGATAAGTTGCATTTACTAAGCTTTTGCTTCAATAACAGCCTGCGCTGCAGAAAGTCGAGCAATCGGTACACGGAACGGAGAACAAGATACATAATTGAAGTCCAATCCATAACAGAACTTCACAGAATTCGGTTCGCCACCGTGTTCACCACAGATACCTACCTTTAGTTCTGGTCGTACGGATCGTCCTTTTTCACAACCGATTTGCAGTAAGCTGCCAACACCTTCTTGGTCTAATACTTGGAAGGGATCGTATTCAAGTACGCCATTTTTAACATAATCGTCAAGGAATTTCACAGCATCATCACGACTCATGCCAAATGTTGTTTGCGTCAGGTCGTTTGTGCCATAAGAGAAGAATTCTGCTTCTGCAGCGATTTTGTCTGCAGTGAGTGCAGCACGCGGCAGTTCAATCATCGTCCCAACAAGATATTCTACACGAGAACCTGTCTCTTTGAATACTTCTTCCGCAGTGTCAACAACGACTTCGCGTTGCAATGAGAACTCATTGATATGTCCAACAAGTGGTATCATAATTTCTGGCAAAATCTTTATACCACGTTTGGAAACATCAACAGCAGCTTCAAAGATTGCTCGTGCTTGCATTTCTGTTATCTCTGGATAGACGATACCGAGTCGGCATCCACGATGTCCGAGCATTGGATTGAACTCATGCAATTCTTCAACGCGTTCACGAAGTTTTTGCGCATCTACATTAATTCTTTCAGCAAGTTCTTTGATTTCTGATTCGTTTTTTGGTAGGAACTCATGCAATGGAGGATCAAGTGTCCGTATAGTAACTGGATACCCAGCCATTGCTTCAAAGATACCGATGAAATCAGTTCGTTGATGTGTCAATAGTTTTGCCAATGCCTGTTTGCGTTCTATCGTATCATCGGCAAGAATCATCTCTCTAACGGCATCAATACCTGTTCCGAAGAACATATGTTCAGTCCGACAGAGTCCTATACCTTCTGCTCCAAATTCTCTTGCAGTCTTTGCATCATCGGGTGTATCGGCATTTGTCCGAACATCCAGTGTGCGCACATCATCTGCCCATTCCATCAGAATACCAAATTGTCCGCTCAGTTCAGGTTGAATGAGTGATACTTGCCCCTTAAGCACATCTCCCGTGGATCCGTTGAGCGTTATAAAATCACCTTCAGCGTAACGATTTCCAGCCGCAATAAATTCTAATGACTTTTCATTAATGAACAAGTCAGAACATCCCGCAACACAACATTTTCCCATACCACGTGCAACCACAGCTGCGTGACTTGTCATTCCACCGCGAGCGGTAAGAATACCTTCTGCTGCATCCATACCTCCGATATCTTCTGGTGAAGTTTCTGAACGGACAAGAATTACTTTTTCGCCTTTTGCAGCCATTTCTTCTGCGCGAAGTGCTGTAAATACGACTTTTCCTACTGCTGCACCGGGAGATGCTGGCAATCCCTGAGCAATCACCTCAACAGATGCGTCAGGGTCTATACTCGGATGTAATAACTGATCAAGATCATTCGCAGGAACACGCGTCAATGCGGTTTCTTTATCTATCAAACCTTCCTCAACCATCTCTACTGCGATACGAACAGCAGCTTGACCTGTGCGTTTACCATTCCGTGTTTGAAGCATATAGAGCGTTCCATCTTGAATTGTGAACTCTACATCCTGCATATCCTTGTAGTGTTTCTCTAATTTCAAACCAATAGCTACCAATTCATCGTACGCTTCAGAATTAATATTTCTCAACTCAGATATTGGCAACGGAGTTCGGATACCTGCAACTACGTCCTCACCTTGTGCGTTCATCAAGAATTCGCCATAGAACTGATTCGCACCCGTTGATGGGTTCCGTGAAAAAGCAACACCTGTTCCAGAACTGCCACCCATGTTACCGAAGACCATCGCCTGAACATTAACGGCAGTGCGTCCAAGCTCTTCAGATATGTCGTTGATTCGGCGGTACGTAATTGCTCGTGGATTACCTGAAGATTCAAACACTGCATCACGCGCCATGTCTAACTGACGACGGGGTTCATCGGGGAAATCATTACCCGTTTTCTGCTTGATGATAGTCTTGAATTCTTTGACAAGGTCAGACAGATCGGATGCATCTAATTCAGTATCTAATGTAACACCTTTATCTTTTTTCTTTTCTTCAAGCAGATGTTCAAACGCGTCGTGGTCAACATCTAACACCACGTTACCGAACATCTGAACAAATCTACGATACGCATCGTAAGAAAACCGCTCGTTACCAGACTTTGCAATGAGTCCTTTCACGGCATCATCATTCAATCCGAGATTTAGGATCGTGTCCATCATACCGGGCATTGAGACTGCAGCACCTGAACGAACTGACAAAAGCATCGGATCCTCAGTATCACCGAACTTCGCATCAAGTACATCTTCCAATTTCTGAATATTCTCGGTTATCTGTTGGTCAAGACCACTCGGGTACTTATTATTATGATCATAATAGAATTTGCATACTTCAGTGGAGATGGTGAATCCTGGTGGTACTGGAATGCCGAGAGTAGACATTTCAGCAAGGTTTGCGCCTTTCCCACCGAGTAGGAGACGCATCGTTGCATCTCCTTCGGAATCATCGCCTCCAAAGAAGTAAACATACTTTGGTTGTGACATTAAATTCCTCCTAATTTAACCTCTTCATACTGTAAATTCTGTTGTTATCTATTAGCACTATATCATCCAAAAAAGTCCAATCTATAACTCAAATTATAAAGCACTATGACGAAAAAGTCAATGAAAATCGGAGTGAACGTGTGTATTGTTCTATCTGTGTCTTGTTAGGAAACGGCATTGAGCGCATTATCAAGGTCTTCTTTGAATTCGTTTTCAAAATCTGTGTTATAGAATGATGGCACACCGATAATACGATATTTGCTGTCCTCTGTGATAATTCTGCTTGGATATTCGGCACAGATTTGTTTCAGAAAATCTTCTTTCCATCTGTCATGTTCTGCGATGTGCTGTCCTTTTGGTTCAATGAAGAGTTGGTAGGTTAGTGCTTTTCCGTTGCCTTTGCGTAGGAATAAGACGAAATCGGGTTGAAATCCTTGTCCATCTGAGAAGTTGTATAAAGAGAAATGTCCTTCATTGCGGAGTAGATATATTGTCTCGTAGTCATCCCCAGTTTGATCAATCCACAGGTCTAACATGCGGACAAATTCCCTTTCTTCGCTTGTACCGAATAGATTATCATATGCAAACCATTCTCTCATTGATACAAAATATGTAGTTTGTGGGTCTTCCTTGTTGCGTAATGTTTCGGGACTGAATTCCAAACATTTATCTGTAAATATGGCGTTGACATATTCCTCATGAAAGTCTTTTGTGCCTTCGTATTCGGTGATATTTCCCTTTATTTCATCTTCAATTTGTGTTAAAAGTCTACGGCAGGCGGCTAACTTTTCTCTACGATTGATTCCCAACTCACCGATGTTCCCTTGTAGGTTAATTGTCAGTCCACCAAGATATTCTTCTGAAGTGATGAATTCGCTCATAGATGTCAACTGGGGGAAATACCTTCGGAGTGACGAAAAGGCAAAAAACGGATTGTAAGCAATGGCCGATTTAACGATGTTTTTCTCTATATTATTGACATGTAAACTTTGTGGATTTTCTTCTGTTACGATAGGTGTGTTCTGATATGCAAATGCAGTTATTTGACCTCCCTCTCCTGTTGCAACATGATGCTGATAATCTTTTTTCTTCACACCTAAATCATCAAAAGAGTGAATGTGTTGATAGTTTTTCTTGACTCTCGTGTTGAGCCAGACAACACCTTTTTTGTAAAAGTCGGTTTCCTTGAATTCCTCTTTTAGTTTTATTTTTCTGGGGACTCTATCATCGTCCATCATGCCTTCATCTCTCAGTGCATTGGTAATTTCGGAGATATAGCGTCGGTCAAGCTTGCTGTGGTAGTGGAGTTCCTCTAAGATGCGGAGTTCGTTATCAAGGTCATCGTCAAACTTGCGACGGTATTTGTCTGGATATTCTGGCAAGTCTAACGGACAATACCGCGCGCCACGTCCAATGAGTTGTGCTTCAGAGATTGTGGTTTTTCCTGAATCCCGTGTTTCATAGCACCGCACGATGTCAAATAGATTCCGCACATCCCACCCTTCATTGAGTTGTTGCACTGCAAAGATTGCGCGAACCTCATTATCTCTGTCTTCTAACGTGTTGATTTTAACCTGATAGGTTTCTTTTTGTTCTTTGCTATTAACTGATAAACAGAAGTCATCAGCAAAATCTCGTTTGAGTTGTTCCACTAACAACGCCGTGCTGGTATTTTTTGCATCAAAAAAACTGAATGCGCGTTGAACTGCGGGTACATCTGATCTACGAATATTGTCAATATCGTTCTCGTTCAAGTTATCAAGAAGCTTGCGGAAAAGGTCTCTGCTTTCTTTTGATCGTGGTATAGTTTTTTCCTTGAACAGGATAACAGGCTTCAGTTGCTTATTGTGTTTTACTGCTACTTGTAGTTTGTATTGACTGAGGATGAGTGCCTGCAGCATCCGTTCTGGTAAATCCATATCAAAGTAGACAAGTTCAATCTCTTTAGAGAATTTATCCCGACGGAAGTCTATTAGATCGTAGCGGTTGATAACCTTGTTCCTATACCTTTCAATCATTGCATCGTTTTCATAATCATGTGTAGCAGTGAATTCTAAAAGTAGGTTGTCTTGATTAGACTTGAAGATCTTTTCTACTGTGTTCTCCCAACTTTCGAGAAGCAGCTGACCCTGTTGAGATCTTGTGCCGACTGCCAAGTGATGTGCTTCGTCTGCTAATAACACAATTTCCTGTTCAGCAAAATTCTCGGAGGTGGGTGCGTTCTCCCTTTCGGAATTCATATCGGTGTGGAGTTTTTGGATTGTCGTGAAACAGATATTGATGTCGTTTTCGTTGACTCCATCAAAATTGTCTACCTGTGTGACCGATACTCTTTTGTCATCAATGTAGATGTTTTCGCTGAATAGATATTTTGTCGTGCGTGGATTGAGGAAGTTGTCCTTTGTCTTTTCTATTATGGTGGTGGAGTTGACGAAAAATAGGAAGTTGCGGTGACCCTGTTCGTATAGGTAGAGGATTAAGCCTGCCATGATGAGGGTTTTTCCGCTGCCAGTTGCCATGTTGAATAGCAGATGTAACGGGATTTCCTTGTCGGGAAAATCGTTGTTATAGCAGTGGATAAACCTTGCAAATGCATCTTCCTGATAGGGTCGAAGATCAAAGACAGGATTTAGGTTTTGCGTAATGCTATCTGGTATTTCGGGTTTGGGAACCCCGTAGTCAAATGCAATAGCGAGTTGATCGTAAAGAAATGGTTGCTGCATTGTATGTACCGTATTTAGATTTACTCACCGAGAATCAAGTTATTCCAATCTGGGAATTTTCCATCCTTCAGAATCTTTAATATTGAGTCCCGACATAAGTCTTGGGCTCTCGGGATAAATCCTGATGTAGCAATGGGTTCATCTCCCTTTCTAATCTTAATTTTCTCGGGAACCTTTCCATTGTGAACAGCCTTAGAACGCAAGTTATATATTGCCTTAAATTCGTCTATTAGCATTTTCCTATCTGCTTTATCTTTTCCCAAATGCCAAGCTGCACTAAGGCGGAATTGGAATGATAACTGATCTGTATTGTCTTTCGGTAAATAGAGAGATTCAAAGGCTACACCCAAATCAATCATTTTATCAACTTGATCCTTACTGCTTTTTGATTTCTGCCACCTATCAATCGGTATCTTTAACTCTTTTAGAATACCTGAATCTCGATTAATTAAGAGCTCATATAGATGTTTAACTTCGTCTATTTGAAGGCTGCTAAGCAAATTAGGCATACCAAACGGAGGGTGAGAAGGAAACTGGACACGACTTACTGCCATGGATTCCAAATTGAAAATACTATCTTCCGCTAAAAATGGCCAGTGTTGAGAAATCTGAACGTTTGAATTGCAAACTAAAGACAATGCTTGGCAGAATTTATTATAGAAAATATCTACGTCAAAGTTCAGAAATGTACTATTACCTACCTCAACTCGAAATCGTGACAAACATTCTTGGAGTGGTTGCGAAGAGGAATCCTGATTTGGAATCGGAACTGGTTTGCAAAACATAGGGAACACAGAACATTCAATTATAAGAAGTGTTCTTCCGGTAAACTTATCCTTGTCCCGATGAAACAGATGATTTAACAAATGGTGCGGCAGAGCCGATGGATTTTCAGGAAGAGGGACAAGTCGTATTCCGTCATAAACTTGTATTTCAGATTCCAGTTTGATTCCTTCAAGGATTGCAAAGTATTGAAAAGAACCATGTATCTCTGTAGTACATCTATCAAATGCTAATACCGCGCTTTCTACGCCACGAGCAATGGTAATTCTCATAAGTTGAAACAGTAAGTAGTACAGATGATATCCAGGGAGCTGCCCACCTATTCGAATAAAAAAGCAGGCGGACTGTATCATATCTTCATGTAAATATTCTGATAATTCTTCTCTGATGAAATCAAAAAGTTTTAACTTCGTAGCCTCTCTGACAACATAAGGAGAGAAATTTAGAACAGAGGGTCCCGAAAAATCCCATCGTTGTCGTAGGCGATTTCTATACTCATCGATGGTTAGATATGAAATTCCTTGTGCCCACTTACACCGTATTTCCAAATTCGCCAATGCTTCATGTAGTAGTTGCGTTAATTCCTGCTTTTTATCTTCAGTCATTCATCCAGTTCCTTCAATATTGTTATTTAGTCTGTATCTCCATAAAACATCTTATTCAATGCATTATCTTCATCACTCACCTCAAAATCCTCATCCTCTATTTCAGATAGGTTGACATAGAGTTGGTTTTTATCCAGCAGTTCTACTAATGAGCGTTTTTGTGCATCAAGGTTATCAAGTCTTTTGAAATCGTCTACTGCTTCTTGAGGTGTTTCTTCGTTGACATACCAGTTTAGGAAGGAGTTTTCGGCAATATCTTTCCAGAGTTCGACAAGTTCATCGGAGGATTGTGCGGCTTGGATTTTGTCTATGTAGGATTGGTTGTATTGCATCAGTTCACAATAGATGAAATCACTTCCTTGCTCTTCTATTACTTTTTTTACGCGTGGAACGGTAACATCTTCAACATAATCCATCTGTTCAATTAGAATATACTTCCGATTTCCATTATCCTGCTTGTTCAATTCTAAGACGGCATGTGCGGTGGTTCCTGAACCTGAGTGAAAGTCAAGAATAATCGCGTCCTTATCATTTTCAAAAAAAGTAGCACCAAGTATTATTTCTTTTAACAATGAAATTGGCTTTGGGAATGAAAAAGTATCTTCACCCATAAGATCGTTTAATTCATTCTTACCATCTGCATTAAGATGTTTTAAAATTGAATAAAACTTCGATCCATCTTCACTTAATGCTCTGTATCTACCGACAATTGTCTTATTTTTTCTTTTATTCAAAAGGACGTATTGACCATTTTCAATTCCTTTGTCAATTTCATCTTTTTTGTCTTTTCCTTTAATCTTCTCAATATCTTCATAGTAACAAGTCCCATATTTTCCAAATTCTACCCTCAACCAATCTTCTTCAATCCAATATTCTTCCCCATCCTTTTCAACTATTGCACCTCGGATATCTTTAGGTTTTCTTAGGGGTTCAAAATTTTCAATCTTTTTTGCATAAGTCAAAAGGTAATCATGACCTTTTACCACTTGTTTCGCTAGGCCACCACCTTCTGCACGAATGACTACAAAATTTGTAACGAAATTATCCGTTCCAAAAATCTCATCCATCAAAACTTTCAAATATGCTTGTTCATTATCATCACAACTGGCAAAAAACACACCATCGTCTGTCAATAGTTCTCTTGAAACTTCCAATCGATTTCTCATAAAAGTTAACCAACTGGATCGGTTAAATCTATCGTTATAGCCAAAACTATCACTTCCTGTATTATACGGCGGATCAATGTAAATCAGTTTGACTTTCCCGCGGAACTGCTGTTTTAGGGTGTGGAGTGCGATTAGGTTGTTGCCTTTGATAATTAGGTTTTCTTGTATCGTGCCGTTGTCGTCGCGCTCGATTTCGGTTACATCCTGTTCACCTTCTGTTGTGTGTCGTTTCCAGTTGGTCAGCACCTTTGGATCAAACATGCGATTGATCTCGTCTTGTGCGAGGATTTCGTTGAAAAATATCTCTTTGCGTTTATCCTCTTCCTTTGTCTGTCCACCTTCCAATACACAATCTTTGAAGGGCCAAACGAGTGATACTTCACCGCGTTCACTGAGAAACTTACCGTCAATGTTCAAACCGATTTTGTTGCGGAATTGGGTGTAGGAGTTGGCGAGAAACTTTTTGGCACTGATATAGTCAATAAAGGTGTTATGGTTGAATACCCAATATCCATCTATTTCGTCAAAGAAGGTTGATTTTATCTCTTCATCTGTTAGGAGTAATCTGATGAGATTGTGGTCAAGTTGCCATGCACTATCTTTGACTGCTGCGGGAAGGAGTTCATCTGATTCGTCTGTAAATTCGGGGTTGGTTTTGAGGAGTGCAATTAGTCTATCGTTGAAGTCTTGTTGTGACATTAAGACAGTAACCTATATGTTATATTGAATAAATCATTCGACTTGCTTCTTCAAATTCTGGTTCAAGTGGGTCTGTAGATAGATATAGTTTTTGGTATGGTTCATATAATTGGATATAACTCCAATTGACACCACACAAGACTTTACCGTTATTTACGAGTTTGATAAATCTTCCACGAAACTTCGCACGAGTGCGTTCTGGTGGCACATGCATCGCTTGACGAATCTGATTATCATCTAAGATTCTTTCCGTTAATCCTCTTTTTTCCGCTTTATAATATACGCTGGAATCCTGTCGAATGTTATGGTATTCCAAATCTAAACGTCGGACTTCGGCAGAGTTCCAGTCTAATGAACTACGACTAACATAAGCCTCAAGCCACTTTCGTTTGATGACCCAATCAAGTTCACGGTCTAATTGCATTGGATTGTCTTCAAGACGTGTCATCACATATTCCCATCGAGACATGACTTCATCAGTGGTAGGATCAGATTCTGCTTGCTCAAGATAACGTTTCGCGCATTCAAAGTATTGCCATTGAAGTTCAATCGCAGATAAACGTTTACCATTCTCAAGTTCTATAAGACGTTTACAGGAGATATCCTCAGATATTTCGTGAATTGCTTGGACAGAGTTTCGTAAGGCAAAACGTTCTGTGATAAAATGATCTTCTATCATTCGCAGGATAATACCAGTTGTTCCTACCTTCAAAAACGTTGACAATTCGGACATATTGGAATCGCCAACAATGACGTGCAATCGTCTATATTTCTCTCTGTCTGCATGGGGTTCATCTCGCGTGTTGATAATACCGCGGGCAGTTGTTGTTGCAATGGATATTTCTTCTCGGATGTGTTGTGCACGCTGAGAAATCTCATAGAAGCCTTGGTCGCTTCGTTTCACTTTCCCTGCACCTGAGTATATTTGCCGGGTGACAAAAAATGGTATGAGTTGTGATGCTAACTGCCGAAAACTCACCTTTTCGCGTTCCATCAGGTAGTTTTCATGACAGCCGTAGGTATTACCGACAGTATCTAAATTGTTCTTGAAGATGGAGATTTTTCCTCGAAATCCATCTGTCCGCATCCTACGTTCTGCTGTGGTAGCGAGACGTGTAACAATGCGTTCTCCTGCTTTATCGTGTGCTACAAGTTCAATAACATCATCACATTCTGGTGTTGCATATTCCGGATGGCATCCTATATCTTGATAAAACCTTGCACCGTTCTCCAAAAACACATCGGGATACATCCTACCCGAAATAATTTCACGAAACAGATACATGACAACATTCTGTACAGTAAGTTTTTTTCCTCTGTTCTTATCTGGGGTACAGATGATGCCGTATTCGGTTTCCAATCCGTAAATTCTACGATGCATGATTAAATATCTCTGCTATCTCTTCAGCGGTGAAACGACGAAACTTTCGTCGTCCATTAGTCGCATCCAGACACCCAACTTCAATTGATTGTGGTGTTATCTGATAAGGTTCTGTTTCCTCAACTTCAATAGATTCAAAAGTTCTTGATGCAAGTTGCATCGCTTCGGTTAAGTCCAACCCCTCTGTGAATGTCTGATTTAGTTTCTCGGTTATGGCTTCTGCTCTTCCTCCTATAACTGCGAAATTCTCCATTTCCTCATAAGTTCCATCAAATGCAATCTTGTAAATCTGACTTCTTACATCCGGTTCTCCATCCACTTCACAGACAAGTAGTTCAACTTCCAACGGCTTTACATCCCACGCTTGTGCAATTGCCATCATGTGTTGTGAATATAGGTTTGTCAACCATTTACCTGTGACATCTTCTCGGTAATAGGTATATCCTTTCACCTCTGCCTCACGAATACCGACTACACGCAGTGTTTCATATTCAGATACACGACCGGTAGATGCAAGTGCAATTCTATCGTATATTTCAGAAACTTTGAATATAGTTCTTCGCGGGTTCTCTGCTACCATTAGGAGACCGTTGTTATATTCCAATACAACGACCTCTTTTGCTTGTCCTATGCCGCGATCAACAAATACCTTTTTATCTTCCCAAATCTGGTCAGGTGAAACGTAATAAGGGGTTGACATTTATTCCTCTAATCTAATATCATGAAAAATTTGGGAGTTACGTTTGTTCCAATCTGGAAATCAATGCATCAAACAATCCAGCAACGGTCTCATCAGAAACATCCGAAACCCCTTGTTCTGTAATGGAAATTAGCGTCGGAAATATCTTCCTAATCAAATCGGGACCACCCGTTGCAATGTCCTCATCTGCAGCTTCCCACAATGCCTCCGCAACCGCTGTTAGAGCATCTTGTTCAGACATATCAGAGCGATACATCTTCTTTAAGGTAGAACGTGCATCTTTACCTCCAGAACCGATGGAATAATAGGTGTCTTCCTCATAACGTCCACCCAGAGCATCATATTTAAAGATGCGTCCCTTTTTCTGTTTTAAGTCGTATCCAGCAAAAATCGGAAGAACAATCAGACCCTGCATAGCTAAACTCAAATTCATCCTAACAAGGCTTGAAAGATAGTTCGCTTGTCCATCCAGACTTAGAGAAGTTCCTTCCATCTTTTCGTAAAATTCAACTTGAACTTGGAAAAGCTTAGCAGTTTCAAAACAGGGACCTGCGACACCTGCAACAGCAATCGCAGAGTGTCTGTCAATCTTAAACACTTTTTGAATTCGACGTTCACCTACTTGATACCCTTCAGTTGCTTGACGATCCCCCGCAAGAATCACGCCATCATTATAGACAAGCGCAAGGACAGTTGTACCTTCCAAATAATTGTGTGGAAAGTCATCTTGCACCTTGTTGAGACGGTTCCAGTCTGAAACCTGATCGGGGTATCTGCTCTTCAGGATCTGTAAGAAATCGGTCTTTCCATAGTCGTCAGGTTTGAGCAATCCTATTGACCTCCCCGCTGGATATAGTTCTCAACAAATTCCTCCGAATCTTCTTCTAAAATTTCATCAATTTCATCAAGAAGTGCATCTAAATCATCCGTTATATCATCAACGTTTTCATTGAGTTCTGGATTTGGTTGGATCTCCTCATCTTCATTGATGGAGTGCTCTCGGTATTCTTGCTGTTTTTCGCGTGGCATTTTGTGCTCCTTTACAATTACGGTTACGAATAACCTTTAAATATAAGTAATGAACATAATTCCTATTCAACAAGATTCATTTCAGTCATTGCGGATTTTGTCAACAAGTTCATCAACAGTACAAGTATTCAACAGTTCACCAATAATCGCTTGAGTGCCAAAGTGTGGACGTTCCATCATTATCTTTTCAAAACCATTTGAACCATTGAAAACAATTGAATTCCAACTTACACTGTGAATACTATTTGGATATTTTCGTAGACATGTGCCACGAAAATAGGCACGAGTATCTAACGGTGGATGCTGTATCCCATGAATTATTTCTTCCTGTGTTAATATACGTTCCACATGTCCGTTTTTTTGTAAACGATTATATAGTCCTTTATCTGGACGTAAGTCATGATATTGTAGGTCAAGCATTCTAATTCGCGGGTCTGTCCACTTAAAGCCGTGTCGTCCGATATAGGCATCAATCAGTTTTTTCTTAATTACCCAATCTAAATGGTGTCCTAAACTCATCGGGTGAGATTTCAGACCCTCTAAAACAAATTCCCATTTTTCCAAAACATCATTGACTATAGGTGTACGTTCTTCAGCGGAAAGGTGTTTATGTGCTAATTCAAGATATGCCTGCTGAATTTCTATTGCAGTCCATTTTCGGTCATCTTTTAGTTCATAGACATTCTTACATGGCAAATCCCGTGATATTGATTTTATCACCGACACAGGATCTTGTAAAGCAAATTGCTTGCCAACCACCCTTTTTTCAATCAATTGCAGAACGATCGCAGTTATACCAACTTTCAGATATATCGTAAATTCGGACATATTTGAATCACCCACGATAACATGCAACCGTCGATACAATTTTGAATCTGCATGGGGTTCATCGCGAGTGTTAATCAATGGTCGTTCAACCATTGTACTGAGTCCTACTTCTTTCTCAAAGAAGTCTGCCCGTTGCGAAATTTGGAATTCGGTTTCATCTGATCCGTTTTCCGAACCTACCTTTCCACTGCCAGTAATGATTTGTCGTGTAACGAGAAACGGTGTTAGACCGTTTACAATGTCAGGAAACGGTACCTTACGAGACATTAGGTAGTTTTCATGGGAACCGTAACTATGTCCTTTGTAGTCTGTATTGTTCTTGTATATGATGATTTCTTGGTTATCCAACAACAACTGTTCAGCAGCAAGACGACTCAAATCTAAAATCAATTCGCCTGCCTTTTCATATTTTACCAAATCGCGTGCATTACTACACTCAGGGGTGCAATATTCAGGATGTGCGTGATCAACATAATACCTACCACCGTTGATAAGAATATCGTTGATTACACTATTATTCGCATCTTCACTTGGTTGCTCTTCACTCTCCACTGTGAACCCGCGTGCGTCCAACATTGGACTTTCTTGGGCATAATCCCACGAAATCAATGGAATGTTACGACTTTTGTATGCATTGACAACTAATGTTGATGCCGCTACCGGATCTTGTTCACGCGCATTCTTGACAGAGATACCGAATTCTGTTTCGGTGCCGATTATTGTTGGTACTGTCATTATTCACTTTCTATATCAAATTTGTCAATAGTCAGGATAGACAACAAATATTAGAGGTATGTTCCACCTTTGCTTACACGCGCCTCTGGATTTCTGCTTGTCTCAGGTTCATTGATCAATGCGCGAATGTTGACGATTTTCTCACCTTTCCTGCCAGATATTTTTGCCCAATCATCTGGGTTAGTAGTGTTCGGCAGGTCTTCGTTTTCACGATACTCTTCTCGAATTGCGGTCTTCATATCGTCAAGTGAAATACCTTTTTCTTTACCTTCAGAACTAATCAGTCGTTTGATCGCCATCTTTTTTGCACGAGAGACAATGTTCTCAATCATTGCACCGCTAACGAAATCTTTGAAATACAGGGTCTCTCGTTCACCACGAGTGTATGTAACTTCAATAAACTTATTGTCATCAGTGGTAGCATACATCTCATCAACAGCAGCAGAAATGATGTGTTCTGAAACACTTTCTGTATTCCCATCAAATTTAGCAACTTCTTCCTTAGCAAACGGTAGGTCAGAAGTTAAATAGATTGAAAATATGTCTCGAGCCCCTTCAATACATGGACGATCAATCTTGATCTTTATATCAAGCCTTCCGGGTCTTAATACTGCTGGATCCAATAGATCTTGACGATTACTCGCCCCAATCACAATTACATCCCGTAGATTCTCCACACCATCGATCATGGCAAGGAACTGCGGCACCAATGTAGACTCCATATCAGAAGAAATACCCGTGCCACGTGAACGGAAAAGCGAATCCATTTCATCAAAGAAAATGACAACAGGAAAACCTTCTTTGGATTTCTCGCGTGCTTTGGAAAACACTTCCCGTATCTTTCGCTCTGTCTCCCCAACATATTTATTTAATAGTTCTGGCCCCTTAATATTAATGAAATATCCTTTAACATCTTCTCTATCAGTCTCTTGGCGCATACGTTCAGCAAGACAATTCGCGACTGCACGCGCAATTAAAGTTTTCCCACATCCCGGCGGTCCGTATAATAGCACACCTTTTGGTGGTGTGAGACTAAATTCCTTATACTCATCAGGATATAGATACGGCATTTCAATGGCATCACGGATTGCTTCTATCTGCGTATCTAAGCCACCGACATCTTCATAACTAATATCAGGCACTTCTTCAAGCAGAAGGTCATCAAGTTCGCGTTTAGGTAACTTTTCAAGGAGCATTCCACTGGTATGATTCAGTAAAACATTGTCCCCCAATTTCAATGTTTCACCCTTCAAAGATTCAGATATACGAACAACTTGTTCTTCATCTGTTCTGACATTAATGACAGCTCTATCAGTATCAAGCATCTCTTTGATCTTGACTACATCACCATGTTTTTCAGGGGGTTGGATTGCTACAACATTTAAGCCGCTATTGACTATGACTTCTTGTCCAACTTGTAGCTGTTTGAGGTCTAACGAGGGATCATGATTGACACGCCATTTCTTGCCACTTATATCAACATCTATCGTACCATCATCATTTGCACTCAGGAAGATACCGTAGTTGTTCGGAGGTGCACTGAGCTGCTTGACCTTTTCTTTGAGAAGCTCAAGTTTTTCTTTTGCTTCCTGCAAAGTATTTCTTAATTTGCGGTTTTGACGGTGTGCCTGCATCAGTTCGCGCGTCATGTCATATAGACGCGCATCTACATCATCGTCAGGTGTATTACTGAGTTGTCTTCTCAGATCACTAATCTCGTTTTCAAGCATCTCTATCTGCCAATTCAACTCACGAATACGTTGCGGATAGTTAACCTGTTCTGATGAGGTGTCTTCAATTTCTGAACCAATCATTATCTCTGATGTCGTTTCTCTTTTACTTGCCATACGAGTTATTCTCACATTCTATTGAAAAGATTTATAGTATGGTAGAATATTGGTCAGTTTTGCTATACCGACGCTAAGTGCATAAAAGTATAGCATGTTGGATTATATACATCAAGAAAAAACGCAATGCCTTTTTAAGAAAGATATTTCCAGACACAAATTCTGTTACTCATCATCGTCGTCATGTCGACCAGAAGTGTCTGAGGTGTCTTCAAATTCGATATCTACTTCTTCAACATCTACACTCGGAATTTCTCCGGCACCAGATGGGGAAATAGAACCGATATTTTCACGAATTTTTCTATCCAGTTCTGCAGTAACTTCAGGATTCTGCTCTAAATACGATTTTACATTATTCCGACCCTGGCCGATCCGTTCACTGTTGTATGAGAACCATGACCCTCTTTTTTCAATGAAACCGGCTTCAACAGCAATATCTAAGATAGTACCCTCTTTTGAGATACCCTTACCAAAAGTAACATCAAATTCTGCTTCTTTAAAGGGTGGTGCGACCTTATTTTTTACGACCTTGATAAGTACTCGATTCCCAAGCACATCTGTCCCTTCTTTGATCTGCGTAGCACGTCGTATCTCCAATCTAATAGACGCATGAAACTTCAATGCAAGTCCACCAGGCGTAGTATCAGGGTTGCCAAACATTACACCGATCTTCTGACGAATTTGGTTTGTAAATATTACACATGTCTGTGATTTGTTCGTCACACCCGATAGTTTTCTTAATGCTTTTGACATCAAACGCGGAAGTAGACCAACATGTGCATCACCCATCTCACCTTCAACTTCTGCTTGAGGAGTTAGTGCTGCGACTGAATCCACAATCACAACATCAATAGCACCACTACGAATAAGTGTTTCCACAATTTCCAATGCTTGTTCACCAGAATCCGGTTGTGAGATGAGAACGTTCTCCAAGTTCACACCGATATTCCGTGCATAAGTCGTATCCAACGCATGTTCAACATCAATAAATGCTGCAATGCCACCCATCTTCTGTGCTTCGGCAACAATATGGAGTGCCAATGTGGTTTTACCAGTGCCTTCGTGACCAAAGATTTCAACAATTCTCCCTCGCGGAACACCACCAACACCTAATGCCAAATCAAGTGAAAGTGCACCTGTAGGGATAGCACTAACAGGAACGACTTCGTCGTCGGTTAAACGCATGATAGCACCCTTACCGTATGCACGTTCTACCTGAGATATAGCATCATCTACAGCTTTCTTTTTCGCGTCAGCTTTTTTCTTGTCTTCTGCGTTTAATTCGGTTTCTGATTTTTTCTTCTCGTCATTCGCCATTATTTAGTTTCTCCTGCCTAATGGATAAATATGTAACGGGGTGTAGACTGCACCACTTGGATGTAACTCACTTCTGACAAGTGTGATGTGGCTAACATCCATCAATGTCCCCGCAATTGTTTCAAATTTTTTGAATAATACAGTATGAGTCTTCATATTAACACTTTCTTTTATTCTTGCAAGTGTAAAATGTGGATGAAAACGTTTGTCGTTTGAAAAACCCAACTTAGCAAATTGAAGGTTAATGGAATTCGCTAAAATTGTGGTTTCATTAGCACCTTCGTTCAACCCCACCCACAACACGCGTGGACGATACAAATTGGGAAATGTTCCTATACCACCAATTTCTATACAAAAAGGTTTGCGGTTTTTTACAATTCCTTCAACAGCGGAATTTATCTTATTGATACTACTCTTCTCAACATCACCAAGAAACATCAAGGTCAAATGGAAATTACCAAGCCGCGTCCACGATGCTTTCTTTATTTTTGGACGAAACGTTGATTGAACTTCAGATAAAATAGCCTGAATTCTATCAGGTATTTCAATTGCAACAAAACACCTTATAGAATCAGGTCTCATTGAAATATACCTCGATAGTGAAAAACCATCCTATGTCATGAAGAGAGAGCCTTAAGATTTCCGTATAAGATTTCTAATCCTGATGTAACTGTCATTATCAGTGGCAAATACATCAAAAAGTAAATCGGTCCGTGCCGTTGAACTACATAATTTGAATCACTTAAAAAGGTGAGTAATACCAATCCTATAAGAATTACGACGACCTGGGTCATGGTTTTATATTTACCCCATCGATTAGCAGAGATCACCTCGCCCTGTTTCGCTACAAATATGATTCTAAATCCAGTAACAACAACCTCCCGTCCAATGATAACACATACCATCCATAACGGTATAAGATGTGCACCATTCTCTAAATCTTCATGGTGAAAAAGATATAAACAAATTAAGGCAGAACCTATCAATATTTTATCTACAAACGAATCCAGAAAACTTCCAAACTGGGTTACACCTTGTTTACGGGCTATCTTCCCATCTAATAGGTCTGTTATTGCTGCAACACCAAAACAGATCGCAGCAGGACCCATCAATTTTGCACGAAAGTAGAGAATGAAAGGTACAGTTAACAATAGACGGGCAAATGTTAACAGATTCGCCGTGCGTAAATAGTCATTTAATTTCATATACTTAATCTGATGAAAGGTCAATTACCTCTGCATCTTTAGGAACGACAAACTTAAATTTAGTTGAGGGCAATTTCTGATCCCTTTGAATATTAGACAATGATATTATTACGCTGCGCCGAGTCCCATCTTCAAACAGGGTCACATACCCAAATTGTACTGGAAACCAGTCTCCTTCTTTCACCCAGATCTCAAGCTGCTCCTTTACTTCTTCATTACCTTCTGTTCTATTCAATTTTCTTTTTAATAGATCGGGTTTTGGTGTTAACTGCATAAGATGCACACCTTTTGCTTTTGCAGCTTCATCTGGAACTAATTTCATGTTCCAGTTTTTTGAAAGATCTTCAAGTGTCGCACCAGTTCCAGGCAATATCTCACGCTTGTTTGGATTTTGAATTTTCTGTTTGTTGACTTCATTTAAAATTGGGACATAAGACCAAATATATTTACCGTCTAATATAACTTTTTTTACTATTTTATCGGGATCTCTTGGCGAAACATATTCCATATGAAGCAGATTGGGAACGCCAAAAGTAAATCTTCCGTAACTAACACTCTTTCTTGTTTTATATAATGCAGTTTCCTCAAATTCCGCACTGAAGTTCTGACACTTCTCGTACACTGTTCTGAAATTCTTGAAAACCTCGTCAACTGTATAGGTATATCCTATGTTGACAATACATAGAGATATTACAATTAGAATTACATGGCAGTATTTTCTTTTCATTAGGTTTCACCTGATATCTTCAGACAACGTGACAACGTGGATTCACTATATGCATATTAAAGTTTACCATAACACATAATACCTGTCAATGGATTTTTTTATCCAATTCTGTCTGTACCACATTCTGAACATCCTTAGCCAAAGTGTGAACCCGTGTCCAATCCAAGAGTTCCACCGTAATATCATCAGATTCTTCCAAAGCACATGCGACAATACGTTCAAATGCCGTTGCTACATCGGGATCACGAAAAAGAGCCTGAAACCAGATACTGAAGGATTTAAGGATATCAGATGATTCTGAAAAAACCCAAAAGAGAACTCTACAAAAATCAAGTCCTTCGTCAATTGATTGCTGGGATATCCGCACATCTTCAGGAAAACCTTGGAAGAATGGTAATAGATCCGCAATGATAACAGGTAATTCCTGATTCAGATATGTAATTTGCGGTGATATATCAAAATGAATGGCGTATCTATGTGCGTATAGTGACATCACTTCCTCTCAATTCTCTCATATATTCGGTATAATGCCAATTCTAATTGATCGTCTTTCATCTCATCCTTAATAAGAGATATTATGCCAACCTAAAATAAAATATCTAATTGAGAGTGGCACATATAAGTCTATTTATAACCTAAGTTGCTAACTATTCGTGATCACATTTGTAGGAGGGGTTTCTAACCCCGATTTAGAACAGAAAACATCCAAAACAATCAATTAACCTTGTATATTATTTGAAATACGAGTGTTTTCTAACGTGAGTTTGATAATAGGTATATGAACTTCATTTTCCTAAATATTACTCTCATAGACACGGTAGGTGCGGTTTCCTAACCAATGCAGAATACCAAACGCATATTCTGGCATAGGTGTCAATTTAGCAACCCCAACCCGCTGTAGGCGCGCTTTGTAAGCGCGCTGGCCATATCTGTGAAATGCACAGTAATTTTTGATCCAACAAACATGCCTGTCAGTTAGCCAGTTATGTCTCTACCATCCAGCGCGCTTACAAAGCGCGCCTACGTATTCTGAGTCGTTGAGCGTAATTTTCCTTAAATTGACGCCTATGGTGCGGTTTCCTAACCAATGCAGAATACCAAACGCATATTCTGATGGATTACAAAAATCTGATTTATCAAACTCAGGTTAACGTAATAGAAACAAATAATTGAAAACAAAACATCTGATCAAAGAGTATTTATCATAGACATTATTTCCTAATCACCATCTTTCGGGTTGCAATGAAATCGCCAGCTTCAAGGATAATGAAATACACACCTCCCGATACAAGTTCACCCAAGTCATTATTGCCATCCCAATACGCTGCACGATTTTGCAGCAAATACAAACCTGCAAGTTGACTGCCAATGTCAAGTACCCTAACCAACTTTCCATCTGAAGAATAGATAGATATTGATACATTTACCAAGTCGCATTGTAGCACCATCAGGGATATTCCATCGTGTATAATCTTGGCATAAGGCATTGTGAATATCAACACTTAATACAAGCAATAGTACAATAAAGATACGAACCAATGTGTTTTGCATTTTACAGGGATTCCATTTGAGATGTAGGAGTGAACTCTGATTCCCGACTATCAGTGAATTTATTCACGATTCTGAGATCCTTCCTACGGAAAATGTATATCATTAATTTTAATGTTTACCACAATCTCAATTTCCTTCAAATAATTCTAACCCATCCGAATTCCACCATTAACATCAAGAGTCGCTCCAGTAATATATTGCCCCTCATGCGAAGCAAGAAAAACGATAGCACTTGCAATCTCCGATGGATCTGCAACGCGTCCCAACGGAATCTGATCCGTCATATCAGGATGATTTTTTGCCATCTCTGTCGCAGCAATCCCCGGTGCAATTGAGTTCACCGTAATCCCATACTCACCTAAGACTCGCGCAAACGATTTCGTCAGACACATGACTCCCGCTTTTGAGGCAGAATAAGGTGCGGACGCTACCAGACCACCCACCTGTCCCGCCAAAGAACCGAGATTGATTATCCTCCCAAATCTCTGCTCCTTCATCGTTTCCATGACTGCCTGAGAACAGAGAAAAGGACCCTTGAGGTTAACAGCCATCATCCTATCCCACTCCGCTTCAGAACATGCATCAATACGAGTATAACTAAAAATGCCCGCGTTGTTGACTAAAATATCAATCCGACTGAGTTCTTCAAGAGTCGTGTTAACCATCGCACGCACAGATTCACCATCCGCAACATCCGTTTCAATTACCATACACCGTCTACCGAGAGCCGTAACCTCTTCTGATACTTCAGTTGCATACGTCATATTCACTTCGGGGATAACAATATCTGCCCCTTCCTGAGCAAAAGCAATACATGTTGCCTTACCGATACCGCCACCACCACCCGTCACTATCGCAACGCGCCCATTCAAACGCATTTCTGTTCTCCTAAATATATTTATCTATTGTAGATTCATATCGTGCCTATTCATACATTACGTCATTTAAACTTGAATTCTTTATGTGTTTAATAGTAACATATAGACATTATCACACGTATTCTTTAAAGAGTCAACATTTGCTAATGACATAGAATTACATTCATACATCTTATAGCAAATTACATTAGGAGCATACATCTTGAAAAAGTCTTCATTGATTCAATCCCTAACAACACTAATTGTGTTGCTATTTTTTTCTACAGTCCCAATGATAGTGACAGCACAAAACTATTACCCCGCAGAAATCGGTAATGAGTGGATCTTGGATAGCACTGACGGAAAAGAACGTCAAACGTACACACTTGAAATACCAGAAGATGATGCCGATAGCCATCTTATCCTCCTAAAGATTGTAACTCAAAACCTTAACAACGACAAAGTTATTGATACAGACAAATACTTTTTGACAGATGGACTAGATGGAATTAAACTCCATAAAACAATATTAGAACAAAAGCCATACGGGACAGCGATTGCTAATTTTCCAACACCAGTCATTTTCTTTCCAAAGGAATTAAGACTAGGGGACAAGTGGGATATCGTGGCAGACACAGAACTCCTTAATCTTCCTATTAGAAGTACTACCAATTTAGAGGTAGTTGATTTTGAAAACATAGTAACCTCGGTTGGTACATTCCAGAACTGTGCAAAAATTGAGTTAAAATTAGCCGTAGATTTTTTGACTGTTGAAATTGCAGTTGATCTATCATCAACTTCGTATCAATGGTTAGCACCTGGGGTCGGTCCTGTAAAGTTTCAGAATAACGATGGTGATGTATATGAAATCACAAGCTTCAAGAGAAGTCCACCTGAAATTATTGCTCAGAATCCTCCCATATGGCAATTACTACCTCAAAATATTACGGGCACTGGAACACGTCTCGGTGGAATTCTTAACGCCAAGATACTTGAAAATGTTGAAGATTTTGTATCAGAACCAGATAAATTACTAAATTTAGGAATAGTATCCGTATCTGGAAATATCGTTCCACCTGGAGATGGAACAGGTTTCGCAACAAACCTACAACGAAAACAAGACCTATGGGTTGCTGGACGGTTTGGAAACGCCCCAATCATAGGGACAATTAGGCTTTTTGCAGAAAACAGCAAAGGTAGAACTGAACGAATTATTAATGTAACAATAAATACAAGTCAGTAGGTCGAATTATTTGGAAAAGCCACTATGGTAAATTGGAAAGTGGTATTAATTGTTTTAGCCATCGCAATTTTACTAATGGCAATCGGAATGTGGTTAGGATACCGATACATATCAGAACAAGATGATATCCACTATGAAGCACACAATATGAACGCTGTCGTAGGATACACTTTTGGCATTCGCATCCACTTGTTTGGAAATTTCAGTCAAAGTAATGTCTATGACTTCCCACTTAAGTTTAATTTTGAAAAGGAGACTATATATGAAGGTGATTAAATACATATCATCGTTCAAAACTATTTTAGTGTTAACCCTAATATGTGGTTTTGCACTCACCGCAACAGCACAAGATTATTATCCGACAGAAATCGGCAATACTTGGGTTTTCTTAAGTACCGATGGTGCTGAAAAACGCACATATTCTATTGAAGAACCTGAAACTGATGAGGGTGAAGGTATTTTTATCCTAAGAATCCTCACAGAAACCCTTGGCACAGATACAGTTGATAACGACGTTTATTTTATATTGGATGATGAAGGTGACCTGAAACTTCACAGAACAAGGTTAGAAGAAGGCGTATTCGGTATTGCAGCTGCAATGCTTGATCCGCCCGCGCTATTCTTCCCCGCTGATCTGCCACTCGGACGCAAATGGGATATCATTACCGTTACAGAACTAAACTTAGTCGGCACAGCAACGACAACAAGCACAATTGAAGTCGTTGAAATTAAAGATCTTGAAACGCCTATTGGAACTATTAAGGACTGTGTCAAACTGGAAATAAGTAGAAAAATCGTCACAGCACTTACCACCCTTCGACAAACCTATTATCAATGGTTAGGACCTGACATAGGACCTGTCAAATTTCAAGACGATCAGGAAATAGTCTACGAAATCCAAAGTTATGACTTGGTTGAAGCAGCTGCTGAAGAACCTGAAACTCCTGAAGTGCCAGAAACTCCGGAGGAACCTGTGGTGCCGGAAACTCCTGAAGAACCTGTGGTGCCGGAAACTCCTGAAGAACCGGAAACCCCTGAGGAACCTGTAGTACCGGAAACCCCTGAAGAACCTGTGGTGCCGGAAACCCCTGAAGAACCTGTGGTGCCGGAGATGCCAGAGGAACCGGAAGTAGCTGAATCCAGATTTAACATCCACCTTGCGTCAGGATTAAATCTCATCTCAATACCACTAATGCCAGAAGAGCCATATACTGCAAAATCTCTCGCTGAAAAATTAAGTGCAACGATTATCATCAGATTGGACGCAGAAAAACAAGCGTACGTCGGTTATTCAGCTGCAGAGGAAGGGGATGGATATGAGATAGATGGGAGTAGCGGATATATCGTAAATACGCCAGAAGGTGGAATGGCAACCTTCACAGGAACAGCATGGACAATGCAGTCAGATGAAGCAGCTGCCGCACCAAAAGTTCCCACAACACAGAGTGCCTGGGCATTTGTCATCACAAGCAACTTGCAAGGCAAACAAGCAGAGGCATCCTACACAATGCTTGCTAAAAACCTACGTACAGGTGTTATAGCGAGTAAGAATGTCGAATCCGATAAAGGTCAAGTGTCGGCTGTGTGGGCAAACCTAAATCGCAAGAGTATCATCCAAGTTAATGACAGAATTGAGTTTACACTCGTTGATGAAAAAGGTACTATCGTGTCCGGTCCCTACCAACGCGCCATAAATTCCACAGATATAAACAATGCATATCTGAGCGTGCAGATGCGTGTCGGTGATGTCCGTCTGAAGGAACCAATTCTTGCACAGAACTTCCCGAATCCGTTCAATCCAGAGACTTGGATCCCATTCCAACTGAATCGTGCAGCGAATGTAACAATCCAGATTTATAACGTATCAGGTAATTCAGTGCGGACATTAAATCTTGGACATAAGTCAATCGGTTCATATATGACAACTTCAAACGCGGCTTATTGGGACGGCAAAAATAAGACGGGAGAAACTGTTTCAAGTGGTGTATATTTCTATACACTACAAACAAAGGATTTCTCCGCAACCCGCAGAATGGTAATCCTGAAATAAGCTGATAATGAACCCGCGATAAACGCCTTGATACCACAAGCAATCTAACAACTTAATAGATCGCTTAAAATGTCAAAATCAAGGCGTTTTTCTATGATATATAATCTTATAGACATCTATTATAGTGAAATGTAAAAAAACGTGCACACTCCACGGCAGATGCGGTTTCCTAACCAATGCAGAATGCCATACGGGGAATGCCTAATGAGGATTAATTTATTAAACGGGTAATTCTCATTTTCTCAAACACGGTAGGAGCGGTTTCCTAACCGCTCCGGACTTCTCAAGGAAATTACCCGATTTATTTTTTAATCTTCATATGGCATTCATACCCGGGGAACGCCTACAGGCGTTCATACCGTTGATTTCTTGATTTGGCGCATTCTGCTTGACTAAGAGACTGAACAAACACCGGTCCGGTTAGGAAACCGAACCTACCGTATTGTGTAAATAATTATAGTAATTTCTATAAGATATGAAATAGACCGTTTGTAGTCGCGCAATTCATTGC
>CAXXTN010000004.1:0-2567670 GCA_963666175.2 Candidatus Poribacteria bacterium | reverse complement strand
TGAACTTGCGAGTAGTGTTCCCTAATTGGAAAATGTTGTGTAAGTATCCTTCAGTACTACCACCACTATCATCATCTTTAGGCCTCTGAGGTTTGTTAGTAGCATCAGTTCTCTGCTGTGATAAACACACTCTAGCCAAATGTCCTGTCTTTTGGCACACATGGCATTTTGCAGTTTTAAATCTACAGTCGGCCTGGTTTGCCACAGCGATAGCATAATATTCTGGAGTAGACCAAGTTCGTCTCTCCATCACTAGGAAACTGTTCAGGTTCCTTCCTTACGATTGCATCTTGCATACCTTCTGTTTCTCTACGTACTACTTCAGCTGCCCTCGCTCGCTGCAATGCTCCTTCGGCAGTCAGCTCAGCTTGACACAATAACTCTTTCTGACACTTTGTGTCTCAAAGTCTGCAGACAAACTGGTCTCGAATGGCTGTCTCAAGATACCCACCAAAGTTGCAGGTCTTTGCTAGTCTGCGGAGTTCTGCCGTAAACTCGGTGGCTGATTCTGTTTCCCCTTGCTTCCTTTTAAAGAATTTGAATCACTCGGCGATTTCGATGGTCTGTGGTCGATAATGACTGATTAAACGCTCCATGATGGCGTCCAACGTCAATTCGTTCACGGGTGTAGGATTTGCCAAAACCTTTAGTTTTGCGTAAGTTGCTTGACCCAGTAGAGTGATAAAGAGAGCCTTCTTCCGTCGTATATTCTCTTCATTGTTCTCTCAAATATTGTTCGCTAGACAATAAAAGTCAAATCTTTCGCGAAAGTCCTCAATGGATTCTTTCTTCGGGTCAAATTCACGAAGATTCCCATGGGTCATTCTCGTCGCCAATGTTGTATATCAGTGATTCAGTGGAAAGGTACCGTCACGCGTTTCAATACATGGAATGATCTGGCGCCTATTCATACTATACGCATGCGTACAAAGTGCAGGCATATCTCCTATACAACAGGAGTAATACTTGATATTTTAGTATAAAAGCCAGTGATTTATGAAATTTGACTTGCTCCTCTAATACATCTCTCAGGAACAGCATCATGAAAACCCAAAACATTGGAATATGCATGCAGCCTTAAAGTACAAACCTTTTGATTTATACATACGTAGGTGCTTTTCATGATACGGTAGGATGGTTAAAATCCAAATGAGTACTACTGACTGGAATAGCATGCAGGGTGTGTAATTGATATAGATATAAGTATATGACCCAATCTGATGCATATGGCTATACCATGTGATCATTCACCAAAAAGAATTTTCACATCTTTAATGGGAATTTGAAGTCAAATTTAATGTTTGTGTAAACTTACGTATAATGTGCATCTAGAGATGTAATTCAGCTATTGCAGATCCTAATGACCCACCAAGTTTGCTTTGTCTGTCTCCAGACAAGTTACACTTAGACAGGCTTCTTCAAGATTTGCCAAAATATCAAAAATGGTTAACAGAGCGGTCATAATATTATGAGCACTGAAAGTTATTTATGAGTGAAGGAAAAGATGAATTGACAAGGGTGAATCCTGATGTGACTTGGCCATTACCTGCATTACACAGAGCAGCCAGAAGAAGTTCTACTAATAGTAATGCCGATAAAGGTAGCACCCGGAGTGAAGAGACCCAGTTGCTATTACAAAAAGAAAAGGCCATACCAAAGCAGGTATGAGTATATAAAAGTTTTACAGACTATGTATGTGTGTAGGTATTTATGTACATAAACAAATAACAGTAAACCAGCATCCTTTCCAGGCAAAAGCTATGTACATACTGCATCTATTCACCAGTTACTGTACAGTAACAGGGAAAAAACTTTGGCGAGTTTGGTAAATCACCACAATTCACCAACTTTTTTGCCAATTTTCTTCCTAAGCTAACCTTGCTTCACCTTATATGCGCCTCTTGATTAATAAAAGGAGGCATATAAATACTCGATAACCACCGATTATAGCTTTCTTAAAACGTGGTAAGACAAATCCTGACACTAAGTCTGTTTTGAGTTAGTCTAAATAGTGTGCGATACTTTAAAGTGTATGGCTATGTGTCGTACGTGGTGACGATCTTTATTAGTCAATACAGGTATGTGTTTTGCCAATACATCGCAGTAGTGTTTTCATGCCGCCAAGGTTTTATGTATGGTAAGTTGCTCAATTTACGGAGCACTATACAGCATACACTAAAATATGCAAAGTTTTTACCATTTCACCAAAGTTTTACCACCAAAGTTTTAACTATACAGTAATCAGAATATCAGCACAATCTTGTATTACTGCATCACATTGTAACATAACTGTTATAATATAACTATTTTATTTTATTTTGATAATTGTAAGACACTCAAAGAGAAAAGTGGATACAGTGCAGAAAGAGTCATCATAATCTGTAGGATCTGACTAACCAGTAATGCCCTTGGGTGAACCAATTAAGGAAGGTCATTTGGTGGCATGCTTTGTGGAGAAGTATCAAGATGAAGAGCCACAAATTGCTAAGATATTAAAAGTGAATCCAGAAAATGTCGAGGTTCATTGGGTGCAGGGCTTACATTTTGACCCCTGGCATCCATGTAAGGTGAAGCAAGGTCGTACCTACGAACCTTGGATTGAAGACATTCCTTAGTCTTTGATTTTAAATAAAGGTTGTCTGAACCATTACGAAAAAGCTGCAACTATCATATAGTAAACTGTAATTACATATTTAAGTTATCTGTATAGTAGTTATTAGCAAACTGTAATTGTTTATGTAAGTAGTCATTATTAAAATATAGTTTTAAAGTTTGGCATTGGTCTTTATTTTCCCAATTTGATTTAATAGTTATGAAACACTTATGGAACTAAAGTATACATTCGACTGGTTAATATTCTGACAAATATGATTTTACTGAATATTCCAAACAACATGATGGCTCCAATCTTGTAAAGTATAGTTAGCTAGCAAGTTTTACTCTAGGAAAAACCATGACTAATGCAAAAACTGTGCAAGTCTGGAAAAGTTGCCCTGGGAAAAAGATAAGCCTAATACAAATTCTATGCCTGGAAAAAGTTAGCTACTCTGTGAATAAAACATGCCATAACCACAAGTACGTAACTTTATAAACCTCTGCAATGGTAGGCCTTACAGTAAAGCACCATTCTAAGTTAGGGTTAAGGGAGGAAGCTAGCCATTTCTAGTCAGGGGTTGAACTCCCACCAGAGCCTTCCTGACTGGTTTCCCTGACATGCTGGTTTTAAAGGAATATATAAGTTATATAAATGTCACACTTATAAAAGTGTCTCATAAAAAACAAGAACTCGACTTGCATTTTCTGATTGTTACGTGAAGTTTCAAACACTTAGGCAATTCCTGCATTCCTAGTACTGAAATAATCGCATGTACTTTCAGTAGAAGACTTATTCAGCATTGAAGTTCCATGGCCCCAGGATTACCACTGTATATATACCAGGGTGAGTTTGTTCTGGAACTAAGGGCTTCAATCCTAACAAATTATCATGCCTTTTATTTTTCAGGAGGGATGGGCCTAACCAATTCAATAATTTTGCTATGTATGAGGGCAGTTTAAACAGGTATATTGCTAATTCAGTCTTACAAAATCCAAGCATTGAATTTTGTAAATGGGAAGTATTAAAGTCTGGGACCATCCCAGTAAATTTGGACAATCGTGATTGAGATGAGTGGTAAAGAGGATCTTAGTAGCTACGTAAGTATGTATGAAGTTGTGAATTATGAATGGGAAGGCAGCCTTCAATTTTCAAGTCTATATGCATTTTTGTACGAGGTTTTTGGACCTGCCATGGAGGACAGCACTGTTAAAGAAAATCTTGGTAGCTATGTTTGGTAAACAAAATCCAAACAGTGCATGTGTTCACTGAAGTTCTTTTAATTTTAAGTCATGTAGATTGAGGACCAGAAGAAAGAGCAGAAGATGAGACAGTTGTAACATCATAGTAAGTTGGTTTACAAGATGCAAAACAGTAATTTAACTTATCATGAATTGTTAAAATTATAGGTACAGGTGTGACTTACTTTTGGGTCTGTGGCAGTGAGTCTGTGTGTGGGACCAATCTGAGTTCATTTACAAGATATGCTTTTTAGAAATGTTTATGTACATTTAAGACAAGAGAATGATACATAGGTATAGGAAGTTAGGGAGCTAAAACCCCCATACCCAGTTTCACTGTCACTCCACAGGAACGTAATTTTTGCTATACAAGATAACTTCCTCCAGTTTTGAACCGCTTACTATGCCTATCAGTTGAAGCACTTGTTAACCCATTGTATCCATGACACGATGAAATGCATTGGATGTTCTGTTGCCATGCATGACATGATGAAGTAAGCACCTTGATGTAAGTGCAACAACTGATGGTCTTCTAAATAAGAAGATAACTGAGTAGCAACAATTTTCTCCAAGACTTAGCCACCACAGAAACAACAGACAATTTGATGGATTGTTGATGGAATCATCCCTATGAACAGGAGTAATGAGTAATATGAGATTGCTTCCATGTACGTGGGCAATTCCCTGTTTTAATGACAAGTTATACCGTATTAAGTGGACTTATTGGCGAGTCAAATATTTGGCGAATTGTTCAAAATGTTGTTGGTGTCATTTTAATTTGGTGAACAGGTAGCTGCCTTTGAAATTTATCTAACGCACACCCCCATTTTACAAGTAGCTATAGCTTGGTATGAACTTTTAACAAGTAGACTATATATTCGCAATTTCACGAGCTTATAATAACTTATAAGACAACTACCACTAACTCTAATTTGCTAAGACTCTTCCCAATGATCGAGGCCTCAGTTTCACGAAAGTGGTGCATTGTGAATGTCAGCTTCGTAATCATATGTATGTAGTTAGCTAGCTACGTGTATGCATTAGAGAAGGAAGAAGACGAGTGCATGGAAAGAGTAACATAGATTGTATATACGTAGTAGTAAACAAGACACTGCAGCAGTGCAGTTATAAATGTGAGTGGGCGTATGCTACTCGCTGTACGCATAGCAAAGCTAGCTAGCAAAAGAAAAGATATTCTGTGATGCCACAGATAGTAGAGGGCGCCCTATGGCTATGCTAAATGTTGCACCAACGCTATAGAATTGCATGGACTGGTTCTAAAATGGCATTATTTAAATTTGGTGGACCAATGCCAAACTGCCAAATTTAAATCACCGCCAAATAAACCACGTATACGGTATAAATGAGCAATAGGAATAGAAATCTCAGCAGCAATCTTCTTCAGAAAATGTGCATATAAGCCATCTGGTCCAGCTGACTACCAGTCCACTGAATGAAAATTCAGTTGTCTAACACAAAAGTTAAATAACGTGAACCAACTAAAATTATTGCATGCTTTATTAGAAAAATTATGTCAGGTGCAAGTCACGCATTACATTCACTACAGGCAGTTACTTAGCAGTAATATATTTACTAGTTACATGTAAGGTAACGTGTTACGTTTTTAGCCAGCTGGGGTTAGACCTACTGCAAAAGTAATTATGTAAGGCCTAAGTCGCACCTCTGGTCGTATTAGCCTATATACTCATCATCATGTGTCTCAACAGCACTTATATAGGCATACAGTGTGACCCGGCATGAGAAAACCAGGCTTATGTACACAAAATACACCTATTCATGTTATAGTATGTATCTTCGTTACCATACAAGATTTACAAAATCTGTTAACTGCATTGAAAACTTTGCTGGAATCTCATTTGTATACATGAAATTATTTAATTTTGAAATCCAAAAATGTGGTCAAATTATGTGTGCAAGTAAGCCCTAATTTCTCATGCCAGGTTACATATGGCATCATGCACGTGTTACAGGTATGCGTGAGTGACAGTTTTAGCTTCATCACGAGACTGATCCTACATTACATTACGTAACGTGTTTGAAAAGTAAAGTAACACATTACTACATGTAATGCATTACTTTTTGAAAGTAACTATCCATTATATATTACTAGCTATAGATAAGTAACGCGTTACGTTACTCCTTTACTGCTAAAAGTAACAATATTACGTAACACATTACAATAACGCGTTACCCCAACACTAACTTTTTGTACGAATAAATTAAATATTAACTATACTAATACATGAAATATATACGTAGATTCTAACTGTGACGTTAAAGGTAATCTGCAATAGAAATATGACTTGGGCTTATACTTTACCTTAGTGTTAGTTACATGTATGATTTGATGATATTCCGCTTGGTTTAGCTACTACAGGAGTTTTAACACATTGCGGTTTCTTACATCACATGACATCATATCAAGAATAAGAACACGCGCATTTGTATGGAAATGTGTGGAAGATTCATGCGCTTCTTGGATTCTCGGCTAACAAAGAAGCTTGTTGTAGCACCTTTGTATTTCTGGCAGTAATATACACGTATGGACATTGATAGAGTTGTTTGTCGTGACGGAGGTAAAAAGAGAATTGTGAAAGGTGGACATGCTCGATAATAAGCAACTCATGGCTAGTTTTGTCGAGTTGTTCCAGTTGCTGTGTATTGTTGGATAGCATTTCGATTAGCACAACTACATGCGCTAGTGTTCACGTCGGCACAGTGATAGCAGTGAATCCAGTCTTCCTTATAATCGCAAGATTGTTTATCACACATGGTAAGGACATATACTTGCAATCATTAAACAATCCATCTAAAAGTAGACTAGCTCTTTGTTTTTGAAAATCCCATATTCACCACCTTTTGCACCACCACATTTGTTCATCATTGTTGTGTGGTTGGCAATGCATTGATACAGAGGGCACACTCTTTTTGTCACTAACTTGCTAGAAGAGAAGTGTAACAATAAAAAATCAGGCTTTCTTGTATCTGCCTGGTGAGTTTTAGTGCCTTCTTCTAATACAATATGTACAATTAAACTTTTCTGGATACTTACGGAAGGGACGTTTTGTAACTTTGCAGCTTAATATCTCAATAATACACCATAATTTGATTATAAAAATGTGGTTTTGTGCATTGCATGATTAAATAAACACATCTAACTAATAAAAAGCACATGTGATTTGCCATTGTAGTCTACCTTTAATTGGTTCATTAGGACAATCTAAAAATGTAACTTCACTTGAGCAGTGAGGTTGCCTCGCCATTATTACATTCTGTAATGTTTTGATTTTTTCAATAAAAAATCCCTTTCTTCATTGTTTTAAAAAGCATATTTTTTAAAATCATCTTTGAAATGTTCTACTGTGCATACATGGTTAAACACATCATCAACAAAATTAATGTAGAGAGGTCAGCACGTCTTGCATCTGTAGTAAACAATCCATCTGAAAAATCTAAATCAATGAGCACTGGGGCATAATTTTCATCAAAACAAATGTTTGGTACACATACATCTCGGTGTATAATAATACCAACTTCATGGATTGAGTTCACAGTTTTTACAACAGCTGGTACGAAACAGTACAAGCATTGTACTAGCTCCTCTACATTGAATGGGTCTTGTGAAATTTTTGGGTAAAAGAATGTACCAAAAAATGTAATTTTCTTTGGCAAAACCTTTTATATTCTATTATACCTTGAATGGTACTTCCTGATGCTCCTTTACCACCAATACCATGTCTAAACTACTTATACTGGTTCTGTAACTTGGCTATTTTATGCAACACAATTGTCCATCGACAACTGATTCTACAAGAATGCCAAATAGCATTTCAGTTGATCCATACTCCGCTAATTTCTTGGAGCTGCAAGTTATTGAATAATTATAAGCTTTCTTTTTGAATTCTGCTTTTTCACATACTCAGATTTTATCATATACGTGCACAAACTTCTTTCATAAGAAACTTTAACCTTCAACACTGATCTTTTAAACTTAAGATTTGGAAATGCAAAACCTACATTTGGTGATCTGATGGGCTTTCACCACACATAAAAGCTGCACAACGGTTTTTAATGTAGTAATAAGAAGAATGTACTTCAATTGTACAGAGTAAAATAACAGCCACATCGGATCTATTATGAGGGATCAATAAATTGATTGGACCCTTGTTCTTGCTTGGTGTACCTTTTACCTTTCACCATTGTGCAAAGTATTTTGTGGCTTCTTTATTGCTGTTAGTTGACACCATAGTGCCTGGCAACCTCTTCTAAATTAAAAAACTAGGCTTCAGTGTTGTTTAGAGGATGACGTTGGTTCAATATAACCCCAGTCGGCTAAAATTACATCACCAGGCATCACAAATGGACGTCTGACACTCTTCCTCTTCATCCTTTAGATGATGTGTTATTCCAATAAGAAATTTGCAGGTGTTATTCTTTTTAAAATTCGACCAAGTCTGTGCCCTTGGCATTAGAGAAGTAGGTCAGTCAATGAAAGTTTCAAAATAGTCTATAATGACTGCACATTTTAAACAGTTTCTTAAAAGCAGTGGGCATTCTTTTAACGAGTTCTTCACATTCTGGCCAGTAAATTAAGTTTGACAGCTTGGTGAACAATATATCAATCCACTTACTAATAGCCCTGGACACTGTTGATTAGTTGGCTCCAAAGGTCTTGATCCCCACAATCCAATCGTAATTTCATCAAAAGTCATAAAAATTGATCAAAATTGTTGTCAGGCTATCCTTTAGTCACCAAATTGTAGATAGCATCTAAAACCAAAAATGATGGTAGTCCGGCACCTTCTTATCATCTTCTATCAAAGCTTCCTTAGTCAAAGCTCTTTTTGACAATGTATCAATTTTTGATACCAACCTGCTGTTGGCAGACTTGACTTCTACACTTTCTTTCATCAGTTCTTCAAAGTTGTTTTCCAACAACATTTTTCAGCCTTTTATTTCTGCAAGTATCTTAGCTTCTCTCTCCTCTTCTAGCCTTTTTTATTCTCAGCTTCTTTCCTTTTAAGTCTTTCTGCTTCCTCTGCTCTTCAATTTTTCTCTCTTCAATTTCTGCATTTCTGTTTCTTCCTCAGTTTTCCTTCTTTTTTATATTTTTGTAATCCGCTAGTGCTTTCTGTTCTCCTCTCTACATTTAACACCTTGCATGGAATGTTGATACCTTCATAAAATTTTGTCATCCTTTGGTTGAGGAAGCTATGGCGCAGTGGACAAACCTTAATCAGAACAACATTTTCGTAAACCTGACGTGATTACCTTTGTGTGAAAAATCTGGAGCCATACACTAGCAGAACCGGGTTTACAGAAGGCAGGCTGGCCGAAATACAGGTAAATTTTAAAATTCGCTGTGGATCAAAATATTAGACTTTTCACTGCATTTAGCAGTACTAATGCATCCAGGTTGGTTTTTTCGACTAAAGCCTGTTTTAAGGATGATTTTAAAAGTGCAAAAATTTCAGAAGCCATAGTTTTAATAGTGATCTCAAAGATACTATTGATTCCATACCAGGGATTGGAAACCAGGGTCATTAAACACCAATCGTGTTTTTTATTCACTCCATGTTGCTTGATAATAATCGGATTTCTGTATAAGCATTCCGTGTTTGTCTAAAAATCAAGAATCTTCGAATTCTTCATGCTGAGATTCCTGTGAAACTCTCAAAGTTGACAGCTGTAACACCTCGTACGTATACACTTTCTAATAATATTATATGTATAAGTATACAGCAGACTCATTTTTATATATGCATTGTAGCATGTTCCTGACCCTAGAGCATACATTCTCGCAGATTGTGATTGTAATATAGTCTTAATTAACTATATTATATACAATGAGTTTATGTATAGATACTATGGACTCTGGAATCTATAGTATCGATGATTTATCATAAAATGAAATTGTTTAGGAATCCCACTAGTTGATCGACATGATAACGTATTAGTTAAAGCCCTTCAGTAGGTAATGGATGAAAGCAACACAAGAAATTCAGCTGAAAATCTTTGGAGACCTTTAGGCTGCTCTCTTTGACAATACAGACAATAACATTCTGTCTCGGAGACGAATGACAGATGCTGAGTACAACAGTCAGGTGGCTGAAACAATTCGCAACATGAAGCTTTTGATCGTATTTTACTACCTGTGCGCGTCACCAGTACTTCATGAGAGAAAACTACCAGAACCACTTCATGTCTTCATAAAAGGTGGGGCTGATACTGGTAAGCGGTGATAAAGGAACACATAGAGAGATCACACACTGGATCCCAAAATGCATGCATGCTAGTGGCACCTACTGGTGTTGCAGCATTTAACATTGGTGGTCTCACTATTCACTATGCATTTGGCTTCCAGTAGTGACAAGATACACAAAAAAGATGCACCAGTTATGATTACTGTGCATACCTTAATAATCGTCATATTTATCGATGAGATCAGTATGGTCTCATATGAGACATTAGGGTTTATCCACCAATGACTTACAGAAATCAAAGGAACTGACGATACTGAAGTTTACTTTGGTGGATTAAGCATTATTGCAGTTGGTGATTTCTATCAACTGCCCCTGTTCATGACAGATTTGTGGTTCAAAACGGCTGCAAGCATCTACACATTATTCACTATGGCGGAACTCCATATCAATATGCGACAGAGAAATGATACCACCTATTCAGAGGTATTGAATTGAATACGAACTGGTGATTATACCTCTGAGGACATCCAGCTATTTAAAACTCTGGTATCATTAACCCTGTACAATTGCGTGATGCTAAATTCAGCTCTACCCTGTATTTAATGCCAAGAAAGGAGCAAGTTGAAGAGTACAATACACAACGATTGCTAGAGCTAGCACAAACCACTCCAGTGTATGAGTTTAAAGCCGAACACGTTATACTGGAATCTCGCTATCTTCCACTTGGTGTGACATCTTGGGACCTAAAAACGACAACAACTGTGCTGGGCTTCCTCATACTTTAAAATTGGCAGTGGGAGCCCAGGTCATGCTCAGAAGAAATATTATGTGTGAGGATGGTCTGGTGAATGTGCCCGTGGCAAGATCATGAGATTCAAGTGGTAAAATGGTGGTGATCATCAAGATCAACCTGAAATGCTACCTGCAGCAGTTCTTGTGATCCTCGTGTAGAACGCAGCGATACTGAAACTGTTCAAATTAGACCCATATCTGCTAAATTCTATGCCCAAACTTTAGTACCTTGCTGGGCTGCCACCATTCATAAAGTTCAAGGTCTGTCTTTAGATTCAGCAGTGATTGACTTAGGACCCATGACAGCGGGCAGTGATCCTGCCTGCTGTACCTCTTTGCATCATGTATGGCTTATGTTGCACTAAGTTGAGTCCGCACCTTAGACGGCATTGCACTATTGGATTTTAGCGGCCAGTAAAATCAAAGCATCTGCATGAATGCGGAGTGTACCTACTGGTCAACCATAGTCTAATGGTCCTAAGTAAGCCTGCAATGGTAATTACGAATTTCATTGTCACAATTTAACTATGAATTTGTGATTATTGCAGTTGTCACTTTAAGCAGGTAGCCAGTATTTGTTGAATACATTCGGCTTGCTTAGAGTTGATTTGGAGTGTGATGTAGAGGCTGTAAGGGGTTGGATGATGGGATCATACTCCATGTTATCTCAAAATGTGAGTGAATTACATATTCATGTTACCTTTTGTAAATTTGAATGAATTTGTAAACATACCATGCAAATGATGCATGTGTACATTGTGTGTTGTGTGACGTGTACAGGAATAACTCACATACCCATGTTCATTAACACTGCTTCTCAGTAGAGTCGAGCAGTGAATGACATGCTGGTGTGTGAATGTTGTTACAATGCCTATCACACAAAATGGAATATGTGAATATTAATTCTTTTTAGTGCAGAGAACCATATATTAAATGTGTATGAGAAAGTAAATTGTAGTATGTATACATGTATCTTTTAATACATTCTGAGGTATTTTCAAGCCGCTGAATTCTGTATGGGGACAATTGGTACTGATATGATACATTAGGTATTTGCTTTGTGATGTTGTTAGAGTAAACCGAAGTGATACATTTGTGGGATGGTCGTACCTGCTAGTGGGTGTGTTTTATGTACATGAGTGCCATTCCCAACATTGTAAAGGTAACATTATCTTTGATGTGTTTGTGGAGTTTTGGTCCATACAATTACAGCATCAGTCTAACATAATGAGGCACACATTTTAGGATGTGAGGTATTCAAATGTATGTTCTGTTATAGATAATAATGCTTGTCAATGGGAATGTGGACCGAGTCAATGCTACACACTGTGAATACTGCACCACCCATATGGATATATCTAATGTCAGTCAGTATCAGTATCCATTGTACACAGATAATAAAGGTATTTTATAAGTCTACAATGTATTTATATTCTTGGTGCTGGTTACAGATTATGGACGTTGAATTAAAGGTGAAGGTGAATTGGATTTTCATGTAGTAAGAGCTTATCACTAGTTTCTTCTGAAATTTGTGCTGATAGTTCATCAAGTGAATATATTAGGATACAGTGATACATTTTGGACAAATTTAGAGGTACATGTAGAACAGCTTGCTGAAATTTTGAATTCATGTTTTAGAGAGGACTACATACACACTTATGTGGATGGTTAAAGCAAGGATAAGACATTCATTGGAATGATGTTTCTTTTAGTGCAGAGAACCATACATTACAGTTGTAGAGTACACGTAATTGTGTAGTAAATTGTATATTATTTGATGTAAATATTTATATTTACTATATAGGTAATTTTCAAGTTAATTTTGCTGAGTGGTGCACCCATACGAATATAAATAATATATGAATCATATCATCTTTGTATGCTGCAAGGAGATACGTGGTACATTTGGCAGTGATTTTAATTTGGCGGTTTGACGGAATTGATTTGAACTGTCAAATTAAGATCACAGCCAATACTATATCATACTTAGAGAATACGGACATTATATATAATTATAACCTAAAGAACACGGAACATGAGTCTATTTATAGGTTGACTTTTATTATATTCATCAGTTGTACTTATCATTGTTTTCGTGCTAATCGTGTTTGATGAAATTGTGTATGCGATCAAATAGGGGTATCCCTTATTCTCTATGATAAGTACAACTCCGACTCGGCTTTAAGGGGCGGCTGTTACAAGGGCTTATTTCCCGAAGAAAGACTAGTCGAGAGGGAGTCGATTCAATTAAGAAGCACCAGCACGCGGTCAAGAGATGCCCGTCGTCCAGTATCCAATTGAAGGCTGTGAATACCAGACGCCGGATGTGGACCCTGTGGTGGCTGCAGCCCTCATCACAACCCATGCAACTGTCCATGCCTTGCCCCATCCCGTCGTACCTGCTGCGAAGGCCGAGAAGGTGAAACGCCCGTGTATATTGTCTGCTGGGACAACCGAGGACTGGCAGTACTTCAGGTCTAGATGGAGCGATTACGTGAGAGCAACTAAATTGTCAGGTGATCCAGTTATTGGAATGCTGTGATGAGCAATTGCGGAAGGACCTCACTCGAAACGCAGGAGGAACCCTCACGGGAAAAACAGAAGACGAAGTACTTGCAGTCATAAAGACCCTGGCAGTCAGAGAGGAGAATGTCATGGTGGCCAGAGCGACACTGCACAATATGAAACAAGCTTATGGAGCCAGACTTCGAGGACAGGCAAGATGTACCAGCTGTGAGGCCAATGTGGACTATACTGAAGTCATATTACGAGATGTGTTATGTCGGGGACTGAAAGACTCAGAAATACAACTTGACATATTGGGTGACAAGAACCAGGACATGACCTTTGAACAGATGCTCAGGTTCATAGAAGCCAAGGAGGCTGGGAAAAGATCGGCTACACAGCTGCTCCTACCACATGCAGCCGATGCCGTCACTGGTAGCACATACAAGCATCAGAAGAGGAATGCTAGGGACCATTGTCAAAGGAACAGGACCCTTGCTCATATTGTGGGAAGAGGGGTCACAGTAAAAATGCCCCTGCTCGGCTAAGGCGTAAGGAGTGTCCAGCATATTGGACAGTATGTGGTCACTGTAACAAGGACCATCACTTCGAAGGGGAAGAACTAAGGCCAAGTCGAGTAGAACCAGTGAACAAGAGAGTGCCATTTTTGATACCTTAATGTGAGTTAACTGTACAGCATAATATGGCATCTGTCTCCCTAGATCATCACGTCATCAGACGAATGGTTGAGGCGTTCATCAAGATCCCAGCCATTTGTCAGATTGTCTGTGGAAGTGCAGAAGGAAGCTTATAGACATTTTGGATTTCACCTATCTACCCCATCAAGTACTATTTCAATTGATGCTATGGCAGACACAGGTTGTCAGAGTTGTTTGGCAGGATTCAAGCGTGTTGAAAAATTAGGATTGTCCAGTAAAGATCTTATTCCAGTTAACATGTGAATGCACTCTGCTGACAATCATAACATTCCAATCCTGGGGCTATAATCCTCAGATTGTCCGGGAAGGACCAATTGGGTGACAAAAGGATGAGTCAACAGATCATCTACATCAGTTACAGCACAGACAAGTTGTTTCTTAGCAGGGAGGCATGCGTGGACTTAGGCATCGTACCAGCTCAGTTTCTCATTGTGGGTGAGATACCTGCTCAGGCTAATCATCCTATAGCACCCAAAGCTAACTGTGCCAGCTTCTCTCAGGACACTACTCCCTTGGATTGCAATTGCCCAAGGCAAGCTAAACCACCACCTCTACCTACCAGCCTCCCTTACTAGAGCACATCTCGAAGCTTAAGCAACATTTACTGGATTATTATAAGTGTAGTACTTTTAACACATGTGAACATCAACCCCTACCTATGATGGAGGGACCGCCGATGCGCCTTATGATCGACCCTAAGGCAAAACCAACTGCCTATCACTCACCAATACCGATTCCTATCCATTGGCAGGATGATGTCCTGGATAGAGATGTCAGGTTGGGGGTCCTGGAATGGCGAACCTGTTACTTGGTGTCACAGAATGGTCATCTGTGCCAAAAAGAATGGACAACCTAGGAGGATGATCGACTTTCAACCACTTAACAGCCATGCGACCCGGGAGACCCACCATACCCAATCCCCCTTTCATCAAGCTAGATCAGTCCCCCATGGTAAGAAGAAAACTGTGTTTGATGCTTGGAATGGCTATCATAGTGTTCCACTCCACCCTGATGATCGCCACTATACTACATTTATTACCCCCTGGGGTAGATACCGATATTGCACCGCACCTCAGGGATACATTGCATCAGGGGATGGTTACTCAAGGCGTTATGATGAAGTTGTCGCATCATTTCCGCAGAAGACTAAGTGTATAGATGACACACTACTCTGGTAAGACACTATTTATGACTCCTTCTTTCAAGCAGCCCGATGGCTCGATATCTGTGGAAGTCATGGTATCACACTTAACCCGGAGAAGTTTGTATTCGCACAAGATGAAGTAGAATTCGCCGGATTTGAGATAACAAACGACACAGTCCATCCCTGTAAGAAATACCTCAGGGCTATCATGGAGTTCCCTAAGCCTAAAAACATCACGGATGTTAGATCTTGGTTTGGTCTAGTTAATCAAGTTGCATATACCTTTAGCATGACTGAACAGATGCATCCATTCAGAGAACTACTTAAACCAGCCACACCATTTTATTGGGATGACAATCTCAACAAATTATTTGAAGAATCCAAACTTGCGATCACTACAGAGATTGCCAATGGAGTGAAGATCTTTGACAAAAATAAACCAACATGCCTTGCAACGGATTGGTCCAGGCATGGCATAGGCTTCTGGCTTTTTCAGAAACACTGTTCATGTTCATCAACTGATCTCTTTTGCTGCCGACATGGATCTTGGTGGGCAGTAGATTTACTCACCCAGCGGAATCCAGATATGCTCCAATCGAGGGGGAGGCTCTGGCTGTAGTGGATGCCCTTGACAAGGCCAGACACTTTGTTTTGGGATGTAACAATCTCATAATCGCAGTTGATCACAAGCCCCTTTTGAAGATTTTTGGAGACAGATCCTTGGATCACATTAGTAACCCTAGACTCCATAACCTTAAAGAAAAATCTCTCAGACATCGTTTTCAGATGGTACACATACCGGGAGTCAAGAACAGAGCTTCCGATGCCACCTCTAGGTACCCTACTGGTGATCTGACATCACCTAAGATGCAGCTATTGGACGACATCTCCCATATTTCACATCCCACCTCATCTACTGAACTCCACACCCCTCTTCAACTTTTAGCCGATATACACCTTGACGATCAGCCATAGTGATGCACCGATAAGAAATTTTGCCGATTATCTGCCATATTTTAATTCCATTGGCCGATACCGATAACCGATCCGATGTTTATATTTTACCCAATTTCTACATGTTTCATGCAATATGTAATATATTCCCCAAATTCAGCCAAATTCTATCTCAAATATAATGTTGTCAGATAATTAAAATAGCTTAATAATCTGTCAAATATATTAATAATCTGCTAATAAATACCGATTACATGTATTAAAAATGTTGCCGATAAGCCTTTCCGATGTTTTACCGATAATCAGCCACCATCAGATGACATGGAAAATGTTTTAATGTATTCGGCAGCTGCTCCACTCAAAGACCTTCAAACAGTTGACTGGAATCAAGTACACATCGCTACTAATTCAGATGCCAGTATGTTATCATTACTTTCCATCATTGAAGAGGGTATGCCCGACCATAGATGCCAGCTACCACCTGAACTCAGAGATTATTACCAATTCAGGGAGCACCTATACATGGCGTGATCATCTATAAAGACAGAATCGTCATTCCACCATCCCTTAGACACAGCTGCCTTGCAGCCCTCCACGCAGCCCATCAGGTATGATTTCTAGAGCAGAAGCTTTGATATTCTGGCCGGGCATTACCACTGATATTCATGCTATCAGAGCTAACTGCAGTTATTGCAATCAAATGGCACCTTCTCAAGGTGCCCTACCTCCAATATCACCTATTATCGCAGCTTATCCTTTTCAATGTATATGTGCTGACTACTTCCATTATCAAGGGGTTAACTACCTCGTCATTGTAGATCGATACTCCAATTGGCCCATAGTCAAGAAAACCCAGGATGGATCCCAGGGGCTCATTGCAGTACTCCGACAACTTACGGAATTCCAGATGAACTATCTTCTGATGGAGGTCCTGAGTTTGTTGCCCATACTACAAGGTCTTTTTTGTCTGACTGGGGTGTTCACCATAGGCTTAGCTCTGTGGCCTTTCCCCATAGTAACTGTAGAGCTGAAGTCGGAGTCAAGACTGTCAAACGACTAATAATCAACAACACAGGGCCTGGGGGCAATCTCGATGTGGACACGTTTCAGAAAGCGATGCTACAATACCGGAATACCCCAGAAAAGGACACTAAACTATCCCCGGCGATGTGTATATTTGGCAGACCTGTTAAAGGCCTCATCCCAATCTTACCAGGTAGATATCAACCACATTCAGTGTGGAAAGAATCTCTTTCTGCCAGAGAACAAGCATTGAGGAATCGTCATATGGCTAACCATGAAAGATGGAGACAGCATACTAGACTCCTACCACCGTTATCTGTAGGGGAATGTAAGAATTCAAAACCAAGTAGGCAACCATCCCAATAAATGGGATAAAACTGGAGTCGTTGTTGTGGTACGTCAATACCATCAATATGTTATCAGGGTGGATGATTCAGGTAGGATCACCATCAGAAACTGCTGATTCTTACGCAAATATATCCCTGCACATCAACCTGATAGAAAAAGAACTATCCTGGATGATACCGACCAGTACTCCCTCAGACCATGGCCAGTTGCCACCAACTCCTACTACGCCGACTGATGTACCCATCCATCCTAATACTTCTTCGAATTCTCCAAGCAAATTACCTGCAACACCTCCCTCTCCTACATCCATTGCTCAACGCTTACCAACAGCTCTGACTACTCCAACAACAAATCCCACTACTATATCACCACCCTCGCCAGTTCAACCACAGCAATCCGGTCAGGAGGTTCCACCGCAGTCACTTGCTCATGCTGACCCAGAATCCCCTCCAATCATCCTATGACGTTCTACACGGATCAGAAAACTCCCACAATGGTTCACGTGACTACATTTTATATTAAATATCAGTCTCTACCATACTTATGATACAGACTTGGGGGGAGATAGAGAATACGGACATTATATATAATTATAACCTAAAGAACGCGGAACATGAGTCTATTTATAGGTTGACTTTTATTATATTCATCAGTTGTACTTATCATTGTTTTCGTGCTAATCGTGTTTGATGAAATTGTGTATGCGATCAAATAGGGGTATCCCTTATTCTCTAGTACTAGATTAGTTCATTTAATCTATTATTGGACTAGATCTAATTTGCCAAACTAAATGTCCACCAATCCCTGTTTCCTCCCAAATCGCCAAACTTAATGCTCGTTTCTGTTCATGGTCGACATTGTAAAGGTAATTTCATAACCATTCATTTCAGGTACATGATAACTAATTTGTACAAGTACATACGTGCTTAATTATACCTTTGTGGAAATCCCCATAAAATTCCCTATAATATTATCATTAACATCTGTACCAATAATTTGTACTAATCGTACTGAAATTAATATGATACACAATAACATGCTTATTTGGAAAAGTTTGGTACAGTGACAACTGTGTGTTATGTACCATGCAAAGTTTAGTCATGATATTGATCACACTGTAGCCTTACGAATTTCCCTACCTTGCCTCTTCGTAACTACATAATCTGTGCAGAATATCCGGAACCCAAACATACTCAAATTTCACTCTATACAACACCACACATACATTACAACAAATGTTACTTTTGACTAACATACCTATCAAAACTGCCCATTTTATCCCTAATGTTCATTACTTATCCACTTGAAGAAATGTGAATATCTACTTCACCTTTAACACAACTACTTCAGTGTATATTACTCTGTTAACAGCTGCAAGCAGAATACAACAGTTGTACTATACGTACCTGTAATACACAATTTCATGGCCAAGAATTATGGTATTCGTGACAGTAAAGAACATCAGACAAACACATCAAAGGTGATTGGGGAATTTTATGGGGAATTCCCCAAAGGCATAATTAAGTGCTTATGTACTTGCACAAATTAGTTTATGTATGGTTATGCATGGCAAATTTTCTGGGGAAGCTTTTAGTAGTCGTAATTAAGCCATTGGACAGCTTTGCCAGCGTTTATGAGTTTCAGTTGTGCATTACTTCTTCCACTATACATAGAACGTACGTAAGTCTTATCGCCAAGTTAACCATGGATACAGTCATCCTTAGCTTGGCGCGATTATATATCCATATTTAGTTTGGCGCACTAGACCCCACTACCATTACAGAAGTTTTTTGGCTAAAAAGTGTAACATAAACAAATGTGACCACATTTTGGAAACAGACCATTTTGTCACATTTGGCATCATTTATATTTCTGTTAATTTAAGACACTCCATATGGCACTACTGGTTTAATAAATGGTTAAATCAATCACAGATAAGCTGAATTTAAGCATGGGAAATATTTTGGAAGTAGGTGGTTGTTGAAATTACATAAGCATGGACATGGAAATTCTATTTATTTCACGTGTGACAATATGGTCTGTTTTCCAAAATCTGGTCACAAATAACCATGACAATATACTCATTTTAGGCCTCATAACTGACACAGGGTGAGTAACATGGCTCGGTATGCTTGCAGTGTTTATATAACTTATATTATTTTATAGCGAGCCATGTTGGACAAGGAAATTCTCCATTATTCCGCAATGGAAGAAGACGAGGAAGCGGGGAGAATGCCCTCTCCCCCTCCTGCTCCTCCACCTTCACCACTACCAGGAGCAGGGAGAAGGCGGCATTGCTGCAAAAGGAAGAACAGCACTGGCTGCCCCCTGCACGAAGGGGTGGCTACCCCCACCACAACCCACTGGAGGGGGAAACAGGTTAGAAAATATGTTTTTTAAACACGCAACTTATTATGTTATCCTACTACAGCCGCTTCCAGAACATTTATATTTATTGCAGGAACTGCACTATTTAGACTATTTACTATTTTATTCGCATTTATATCAAATACTAACTTATATACATTAAATTAGAGGTTATAATAATCGTGTTCCTCTTATTACAGTGACACTTAACTCTTGCAGCTTTCCAGCATACCGGTACCGCCCACAGGCAACAAAGACTGGCTATTACAAGATAACCTTGAATTGTATATCCTTTTGTGTAGCCTTTAGTGCAGTCAGATTCATCAGTGTGTAGGAAATTTTTATGAATAATCCAAATCCAAGCAGGAATTCTAGCAAATCTTAATCAAGGATTCCAATTAATTCTTGTTGTTAAAGTTTTCAATTTTATGGACAATCATGGTATGTAAAATTAAAAGTATATACATATAAAGGTTTTGTGTGAACTGGGTGCAAGGTACGCATGAATTATACATATTACGTGGAGTTTATCTAATTCATGCACACCCTTGCTGAATAGTTTGTAATTGTGTATGAATGTGTGTTATATCCACAGTAATGCTGAATCCAGTCTTAGGCACTTTCAGGAAATAAGCTGGGTTACATCATAGATTCATAGCTACTACCCTGAAAAAGATAAATGTGACCGGATTTGCAAAAAGGGTCTTATACACGCATCCAATTTTGCGAATTAAGGACGTGTAACTCAACTCATGTTTGACCTACAACTTTGAAATTTGGTACCTGGCCTTTCCTACCATTGTGGTTATACGAGAGAAAATTTCAGCTTAATAGCTCACTCAAAAATGAAGTTATGTCTCTTCAAATTTGCAAAATTAGATGCGTGTATAAGACCCCTTTTCGCAAATCCGGTCACAAATATAATTTTATGAAATTTAATATTACAGTACGAAATATATACAGTATGATGAGTGTTTGCTCACATAACTTACTCGTGACATAATTTAATTACTATTACAATACAGTGAGTAGTAGTTGATTAAAAAATTGAATTTAAAAGGGAGTAGGGATCATAATAAAAAGTAAGGAAACAAGTAGTTAATCACACACCACCAAGCATAATGCATGTGTGTACTCAAGTATATATATATACTAGATTTTTAAAAAATTGAATTTAAAAAGGGGAATAGGGATCGTAATAAAAAGTAAGGAAACAAGTAGTTAATCACTCACCACCCAGCATATTGCATGTGTTTACTCAAGTATGCAATTGCAGCTGGGTAGGCATTCATACATGCACAAATGAAACATAGTCTCTAGCACTTCTACAAGATTTAATCCCTATTTTGGCAGCCAGCATTCAAAGCAAAACATCATGCAGCCAAAGTAGGGATTAAATCTTGTAGGAGTGCTAGAGACTGTGTTTCATTTGTGCATGTATGAACGCCTACCCAGCTGCAATTGTATACTTGAGCAAACACATGCAAGTGATTAACTACTTGTTTCCTTACTTTTTATTACGATCCCTACTCCCCTTTCTAAATTCAAAATTTTTTAAAAAATCTAGTTTGTTTACTTCATACTTTAGTATGGCTGCTAGCTAGCTATTTAATTTTCATGAAATTACATGGCATTATATTTCAGTATCTATAGATTTAACACTCAAGACCAGAATCATTTCTTAGCAATTGATATCTGCATAGTTTACAATGGCTCGTTACGTATGTGCCATGCCCACCTTTACAACAGACTCGTTTCATCACGATACCAAGTGTCTATATGGAATATGACTTGTACTGTGAAGGAAGGAACTCGTAGCCAGACCATTATAAATTTAATATGCAGCTACTAGGTCGTTAATAGGTGTCCGATTATAAGCGCTTAATGTTATAATTAACATCCGGCGCTTACAATCAGAAGATCGATAAGCAGCTGTGTGTAAATTAATTGGTCTGGCTATGGAAGATGAATATAGGAAAAAGACTGAATTCTTCCATTATGCATAAGCATGCGGCTATCCAAGGTGTTTATTGTTACATTTTAACACCTTGCGTGGAACGTTAACGCCTTCGTAAAATTTTGTCATCCTTTGGTTGAGGAAGATGAAGATAGAACAAAGGACAAGGTATGGCGCAGTGGACAAACCTAATCCGACATGATTACCTTTGCTGTGTGAAAAATCTGAAGCCATACACCTAGCGGAACCAGGTCTTAGCTGGCTGGCAGGCTTTGCAGTGTGGATCGAAATATTAGACTTTTCACTGTGTTTAACAAAGATATAGCCTAATTACAACAGTACTAATGCATCCAGGTTGGTGTTTTGGCTAAAGCCTGCTGTAAGGCTGTTTTAAAAGTGTGAAAATTCCAGAAGCCATAGTTTTTCATAGCAATCCCTACTATTAAGTACTACCGTACTTAATAATATATATATTATTACATTTCAGAAGGCTCAGTCTCACATATCAATGGTGTTTGGTAGATTTTCAGCTAGTTTAGTCACTAAATAAATAGAGTATGAAACACATGCGCTCCTGTGCATGTTTGAGGAATCCTTATAAAAGGTTACCATGCTTTCACACCTCTGGACTTTTTTCTAGATTGCTAGTTCTGGTCGTAGTATCAATCTCCGCGTTTGTTGAAGAATGTCAGACCCTCAAGACACTGCAGTGTTCCAATCCGCTCGCAAGGATCCAGGCGACCCTCGATCGAATAGACGAACGATTAACCAACACTTGCACAGACGTGGATATAATGTTCTATATGTATTCCAATTATAACACATCACAAAAAGGCGCATGCGTACAATATCATAATATTGAAATGCAATCAAGTACATAATAATATATCACAGTCCCCACATCTCAGTTAGTTCATCTCTTCTACAAGTCTTCTCGGTCTCTTAATCTGTCGTATAGACTTACGCAAAGGTTGTTGACTCGTACCGTCATGAGATTTGGCGGGTTCCGTTGGTTGTAAGCCTTCTGAATCTGTTACGGAAGATGAGACCTCAGCGATTGGTGCATTAACTGATGAGGAAGTCTGTAGTTCCGCCATGGTTGATGGCTCTGTCACTATAGATTCACTATCATGTAAACTCACTGGCAGTGTGGTATCCTCCTGTTCTGTCACTGATAAATCAGTAGTCTCTTCTGACACCGATGCAGCTGTATGTTGTGATGTCACTGGTACCATCTCATTCCCTGAGCCAGTATCTGGAGTAATGGAGGGAGCCTGTACTAACTCACTGTTAACTTCTGGTACACGATTAAGCAGATGGTTGACATGTACCTTCCTATTGTTACTACCCTCCATGTGTACATTATATGTGAGTGTACCTACTGGAGTCACAATTGTCCCCTTAGTCCACTTTTGTATGGCATTTAGGATGGTAATCTCTTACCCATACTGAGTCCCCTGTTCGGAACTTACGGACTGACTGCAAACTCTCTGATGGTGAAAGATATGATTTCAGCCTTTCTGCTGTATTGGGTAATACCATGGATAAATGCGTACGTGGAGCCCTACCAAAAATTATTTCCGCTGGAGATCTGCCAGTGACAGTGTGTGGAACATTCCGGTAGGTGCGTAAAAAATTTGCAAGCATTGTGTTGAATGTAGTCTTCCCTTCCTGCTTTTTCAACCACTGTTTCACATTTTTTACCATGTTTTCTGCTAAGCCATTAGTAGCTGGATGGTACGGTGATGATTTGTGATGCAAGATATGATGACTACGCAAGTAACTTTCAAAATAATCTGCAGTAAGTTGTGGGCCATTGTCTGACACTAATAACCGAGGATACCCATGAGTGGCAAATAATCCCGCAACACTTCCACGGTATGATGTGCTGTGGTAGATGACATGTGTCGTATCTCTGGCCATTTACTGTAAGCATCCACTACCACAAGGAAATGATGCTTGCCACATTCACCAAAATCTATGTGCACTCGGTCCCAAGGCGTACTAGGATACTGCCATGGGTGTCGGGGCGCTGCAACCGGCATGGATGACACACTCTTACATGCATCACAACTGGCAACTAGAACTTCTACATCTCGATCCAAAGATGGCCACCAAATGTAGCTCCTTGCTAAGGCCTTCACACGACAAACTCCAAGGTGACCTTCGTGGAGTTCCTGTAACAAACAAGACTGTAGTACCTTTGGAACAACAACTCTTTGACCCCACAGTACACAACCATCTTGGCAACTAAGCTCAGTTCTCCATCTATAAAATGGTGTTACTCCTTCTGAAACTGGCATTGACCATTGTCCATGACGTACATTCTGCAACACTACAGCCAATATGCGATCTTTACAAGTGGCCTTTGCAATATCCTTTGCAGTCATGGGTAATGATGATATATCCATAGCTAAAGCACTAGACATATATTCAGCAGTATCTCTAGCATGGCCAAGAGTGGGTAACCTTGACATACAATCTGCACACTGGTTTTGTGATCCTGGAATGTATTGTAGTGTATACTGGTAAGCACTTAAAATTAGTGCCCACCTCTGCATCCTGGCTGCAGCCAATGAAGGAACTCCTTGATTGTGCCCCAGTATCTTGCAGAGTGGTCGATGATCTGTAACCAAAACAAACCGTCTGCCATACAAATACTGGTGGAACTTCTTTACGGCAAAAATTATGGCTAATGCCTCACGCTCTATTTGGGCATAATTGGTTTCAGCTGATGTTAAGGTGCGTGAGGCATATACAACAGGTCGCTCATGTCCATTCATCACTTGCATCATGCAAGCCCCCACTCCGCGTGGTGAAAACTTTTAATTGTTTGGTGATGTCGTAATGAACTAAAACTGGTGCAACACTCGCTAGTTTCTTTGCCTCCTTAAAGGCCTTAACATGGGTATGTGACCACACCCATCTAGCATCTTTATGTACCAACTTGTATAAAGGATGCAATACATGTGCTAGGGATGGTAGAAATCTAATATTGTAAGTCATAAGCCCCAAAAATGACTTTAATTCTACTTTATTCTGTGGTGTTGGTGCATTCATTATGCTACTCACCCTCTCTTCTGTTGGCTGTACTCCTTCCTGAGTTATTCGGTGCCCTAAGTAAATCAGAGTCTTGAAAAAACTGACATTTAGACAAATTGATACGTAATCCAAATTGCTCTAAACGTTGAAAAACTTGACGCAAGTTTTGTTCATGTTCTGTTCTTGTTTGTCCTGTAACAAGAATGTCATCCATATAATATATAACACCTTTGCAACCCTGCAGAACGACTGACATTGCTTTCTGCCAAATGGCAGGAACTGTGGCGATACCAAAAGGCAGCCGCCAGTAACGAAACAGGCCCATATGTGTAGTGATTGTTAAATATGACTGACTGTCTGGGGCAACCTTCATCTGTTTATACGCTCTAGCTAAATCTAATGTAGAGAATGACTCACCCCGGGCAAGTGTTGAGAAAACTTCATCTGGAGTTGGTAACGGAAAAGTTTTAGAACACAAATGAGGGTTAATCGTCATTTTGAAGTCAGCACAAATTCTGACCCCTCCATCTTTCTTCCTCACAATCACTATCGGGGCTGCCCAGTCACTACTTTCTACCGGTTCAAGCTCCCCATCTTCAACTTGTTGTTGTATAGTCTCCTCTACTTGTTCTCGCAGAGCGAATGGCACTGGTCGACTTTTACAAAATTTTGGTTGTGCCCCTGGTTCCAACTCCACAGTTGCTTTTATTCCTTTCAACAACCCTAAGCCTTCCTTTGTGACTTCTGGAAACTCATTAATCCATGTTGCACTATGCAAAGTATTTATCCTTGGGTCATCATTCTTGTATGTTCGAAACAGTTCTCGCCAGTCTAGACGCAGTTTGCATAGCCAATCACGGCCTAGTAGTGGAAGCTGAGAGTTGGCATTCTCCACAATAATAAAGGAACCAATAGCTGATTGTGAGCCAAGAGAAACTTGTGCGGTGATTTCGCCTTTGATTGGCAGTACAGTACCATCATATTGGCGCAGTATCACAGATGATGGGTGGATTTTGGTCTTTTGTAAGGGATAGTTGACAACTCTGCCCCTGTATCCACTTCAAATTTCACACTGGTACCATCCAGTTTTAATGATGTCACTAGTTTCTCATATCTGGCACCCCCTGCTACGCTGTGTATTCCAGCTTTGAAAAAGTCCTCCTCACTACTTTGACTAGCCTCCTCCACATCATTAGCTTCTACGAAGTGGGTTGTGCCAGATCTCTGTTTAGTCTTCTTTTGTTTCTGTGGTCCACTGTTACGTGACCTACACACACGTGCAAGATGGCCAACTCTGCCACAAGCATTACACTGTTTATCCTTGTGGGGGCATGCCATAGCAGTGTGTTTCAAATTCCCACATCTGTAGCAACTACCTGGCTGAGTTGCTGCTTTTGACACTAAATGAGTCTGCTTACTTTGATCCTGTTGGCCCACAGAACCTATGTCTCTCTCTGCTAATTGAAAGTTGCGAGCTTCTTTTGATGCAACTTCCATGGCTTGACTTCTTTCCAATGCTTTTGCAACTGTTAAAACTTTCATCGAGAGTAGCTCCTGTTGTATATGCGAGTCCCTTAGACCACATACAAACTGATCACGTAATGCAGTGTCCAAATAGTTTGCGAAGTTGCATGTTTTCGCTAGTTTGCGTAACTCTGACATGTAATCAATAACAGACTCGTCTGACTGCTGCTGTCTCTTGAAAAACCTGTATCGTTCAGCAATTTCTACCGTTTCTGTACGAGTACGCACCTTCAATTTCTCGACTATTTCATCTAACGATAACTCAGAGAACAACGTGGGGCTTATCCATGTCTTCAGCTTTGCGTACATCTTCTGACCTATCCTTGTTAAGAATAGTGCTTTCTGTTTGTCTTCCGCGATACCATGTGCTGTACAATAAAAATCGAATCTCTCTTTGTAGTCTTCAATCCGTTCGGTAGCAGGGTCAAATGGTTCTGCCGGATGATAGTGCGCCATCCTTTTGTTAACACTCAGCTCTACTAACACTTAATCCCGTCCTCGTCGCCACTATAATGTTCCATATGTATTCCAATTATAACACATCACAAAAAGGCGCATGCGTACAATATCATAATATTGAAATGCAATCAAGTACATAATAATATACCACAGTGGAGGAACTGAAGGCGACCAGGCGGCATAGCCGCCTGTAGTCACTCATCCTGGCACGGTACAAAGTACCACGGCACACAGTGCCACCCTTACGCCAGCAAGCGGTACTGCTGACAACGTCAATGAGGACAACATCATCACCAAGCTCACCTGGAGCAAGCAGATGGAGCTTGAAGACAAAGTGGAGGGCCAAGGTGACAGCCCCGTGGACCGTCCTGGGGATGACAAAGTTCGCCTAACCCAGGTGCACAAGTCTACGGAGGATTTTCTCCACAAGGCTTTTACTCCTGTCAGCAATACTGACCAAAGACAACTCCGGCAGCAGTTTATTGTCCCGGACACGCCGTTTACTACCGCACCTCGGCTTGACAAGGTGATAACGGTGGAATGCTCAAAGAGCTTGAAATCCACTGACAACTCGCTGTCAAGGATCCAGGTGCTATTCCTGGACCCCTGGCGGGTTACTGGATAAGGTCAATAATGGCGCTGAGGTCTCCATTGATGACATGGAAGGTGCAGTAAAGGCTGCTCTCACCTTCACAGGAAATGCCTCTTCACAGTGTACCTCACTTCGTCGAACAGGTATTCTTGAAGAGTATAATAAGGACCTGGTGTCGTTCGGCCAGGAGTCTGGCAAACTGTTTGCTTCAGCAACCAACACTTTGTTTGGACCATCCTTTCCAGAGAAAGCTGCTGAGCGCATTAAACAAACTTCAAACCCTGCGACAAGCTCGGGGCAGTGGAAGTGGTAGTAAGTCTAACCAGGTTTTCTCTAAGGCCCCCCCCCACACGGCTACACACAGCGGAGGGACAAGTACACCCTGTAAAGGCGTCAGGTCGCCCAACCATATTACAGAGGAGGAACAAGAGGCCAGGGAACCTGGTCAAGTCAGCGGACCAAGTCCAAATGACTAGAACCCCATGCACACAGATTTTTAACATCAAAAGAATCTGTAAACCATATAATTGTTCACCTTTCACAACAGGGCTTCATGAAGCCACAGACAGCACAGCTGTCACTTCAAGTGGCTGGGAGGTTGAGTCACTTCCTGAGCAACTGGGAAGTGTTAACAACAGACAAATAGGTGATAGATACAATGAAGGGCTTTCAAATTCCTTTTTCCAGTCACCCAGTGCAGGAAAGCCGGCCAAACCTTCCTATATACTCCACAGAGTTAGACCTTCTGATACAAGAGGAGGTGAAAGGCAAAGGTGCTGCTCAAGCATGCAGCCTTCAGCCTCAAGAGAGTTTCTACTCAACTCTCTTTCTAGTACCCAAGAAAGGAGGCCAAATGAGGCCAGTCATAAACCTCAAGAAACTGAACGAATGGGTGGCACCCCAGCATTTCAAGATGGAGGGCATGGGAACCCTAAGATTGGATGGTGAAGATAGACCTCAAAGATGCATACTTCACGATTCCAATACACCCCATGCATCAATCATTTCTGCAGTTTGTGGTAAGTCAACAACATTACCAGTTTGCATGCCTCCCATTCAGACTCTCCTGTGCCCCATGGGTATTCACCAAGGTGATGAAACCCATATCAATTTTCCTTCGGGGCATGGGGGTACGTATGATAGTCTACATAGACAACATACTACTGATGGGGGAATCACCAGAGCAGGTGCAGGGCCACCTAGAAGCTTTGATCTATCTCTTGACAGGTCTGAGGTTTGTTATCAACATACCCAAGTCAGTCACAACCCAAACTCAACAAATCGAGTATCTGGGATTGTTGGTAGATTCAACCACTCTACACCTAAGCCTGCCAGGGGAGAAACTCCACCAAATCAGGTTAGAGATAGACCAGATAACACTCAAGAGCTCTCAGATAACAGCAAGGCAACTGGCTCAAATGATTGGGAAACTACATGCAGCATCGCAAGCAGTCCTCCCAGCCCCTTTGTTTTACAGGTCCCTTCAGGGGGGCCTGCAGAGAGCTCTAAACAGCAGCAATCAGAACTACAATACGTTGTTGTCTCTATCCCAGCCAGCCCAGGAGTTAGCCTGGTGGCAGGAAAAACTGACCTGTTGGAATGGCAAGGCACTGCTGCATCGACCTGAGACTGTGACCATCAAGTCGGATGCATCTCTCCAGGGCTGGGGAGCAGTGTGCAATGGTTCCAGGACAGGGGCCCCTGGAGTCATTCGGAGCAGGAGATGTACATAAATTGCCTAGAACTGTTGGCAGCCACATTGGCAGTGAAAACCCAGATGGGTTTTACCCCAACTAGCCGTGTGGCCTATCTCCAGCAGAAGTTTGGATGTGGAAACCTTTCAGAGTCAGCTAAGGAGCTCCTCACATCTTGGAGAAGTAAAACATCTCTAGCCTATGACTCCCACTTTCAAAAGTGGCTGTGCTGGTGTACTGAACAGGGTCAAAAGTGACTGTGCTGGTGTACTGAACATACCAGTACACCAGGTGATCTCATTTCAGGACCCATTTCTGATGTCATAAATTTCTTGGCTGACCTACACTCTCAAGGCTATCAGACTAATTCCCTGAATGCCTACCGTTCCGCCATTTCCAGTGTCCATGATAAAGTGGATGACATGGATGTGGGGAAATATCCATTGGTATCTAGGGTGCCCAAATACTAGACCACCACTTCCTCGATATACTGGTACCTGGGATGTTCAGGTTGTATTGGACTGTATGTTACAGTGGGGTGATACCACTTCATTGCCACTTAAGTTGTTGACTTACAAGCTGGTGATGTTAATGTCCTTAGCCAGCCTGCTGATTTAGCCTCATTGTGCTTAAATATTGTTGTAAGCCTGATGGTGTTGTGTTCCTGCCAGCTGTCTTAGCTAAGCAATCCAGACAGGGCAATAGTGTTGTTAAACCAGGCGCGCGCCTGGTTTCTTGAAATCGTTTTCGTGAAAACATCGGTATGCGTGTGTGTGTGTGTGTGTGTCCGCCCCCCAGGCTATTAAAAACCATTCACGTGAAATGAAGCCTGAGTAACCAATCAAATAAGTCCATATACTTTTGTATGACACTTGCTATAGATATTACTGATGGGCGGGGCCTTAGTAACGAAGCGCATCTTGAGTAACTGGCGAATAAGAGCAAGGCAATGCAGTGTTAGCCCTTCATTCCACAATAAAAGCCATTTGAATAGCTGTACAATACAAACAAGACGGAGTGCTTCAGTTTTAAAAGTGGGCGTGCCATGTGGTTTTCGGAGCTTATAAAAGAAGACTGGTCTATAGTGTTATAGTAATAATTTCTGCTTAAAACGACTTCTAAGTACCTTTAAAACATTTTATCACTAAAGTACTGTAGTATAAAACCCCCTTTATACAAAAAGGTTAAATTTGTATGCGTTGCTGTATTGGTAACAATGCGTGCCTAATAACAATTAGGTCACTTAGCAACCTTTTCTAGTAAAACGTTGCTATTGCTATTTGATAGCGATTTAAAAGTGAGTAAATTTGTTTGCATTATGCTGTTTATATGGTTTAAATGAGGATTAACAATGTTACAGAATCATTTCCATATTGGTGCATCATCTCTTAGTCAGTACAAATAAAGGAAGTTTCTCTGGTATATCTTTGTCAGCAAGGAAGCAAAGGTACGTATGCTTACTTACACAGGCAGGGTGGTTTCACTGTCTGTTAAGGCCACTCCAAATTGATTTCCTGTTTCCCGTCTGGTCAAACAAACTTTGGCATGCGGGGGGGGGGGGCAAATTCCATTATTCCATTATGTTAACTACTACACATGTACACAACTACACATGTTTTGTACATCTCTACAAGTGGGACAATCCATGTTATGTTAACTACTACTGTAACTCAGTTGCACATGCAGCATTTTAATATAGCTCACTAGCAACACTAGCCATGCGTTCACTAGTGTTTTAAAGAATACGGACTTTAACAACCACATGATACTTAGAAAATGTCAGTTATGCGGGCAGAGGATGGGAAACAGGAAATCAATTTGGATTGACCAAACATGCATGTATGCCAATGTTGGCTTGGGCTCAAGTTGGGCATACGGGTTGTATTGATATTTTATTTATTATACTGGTTATAAATTTGCTAGTATTGTTATAATGTTACGTGACAGAATAATGGAGGTGTATTGATATATGTAAAATAGTTTATATACGTATATTCACTCACCAAAACTTTATGTATCTACTACACGATGCTACTAACAAATCACTTAAGATGTTATGTTCAAACACCATTGAAAATGCTTAATTAATTGACTAATAAAAGAGTTCACTTTCTATTAATGCCACACTAGGTGTTACCCACCACAATTTGAGAAAAAATAACAGAAAAATATTAATCAATGTAGTTTGGTATAATTGAAAATCTTAACTTGTAGATGTCATCTGCCACACCAGAGGAAGGATCGAGTAGGTCAGTAAAAGAGCGGGCTAGAAAGCGTGCCAAACGAGCATGTGAATCTCCTTCAGAGAAGGAGAGGCGGAAAAAGGCTAATAGGGAGCGTAATATGCTCCGTAGAGCAACTGAGTCAGAAGCTCAGCGTCTACAGCATCTTGCTGCTGGTCAGCAGCGAGAAGCAAATCGTAGAGCTTCTGAGTCAGAAGCACAACATTTCCAACGTCTTGCTGCTAGTCAGCAGCGAGAGGCTATACGTAGAACTTCTGAGTCAGAAGAAGAGCATGCACAGCGTCTTGCTGCTGGACAGCAGCGAGAGGCTAATCGTAGAGCTTCTGAGTCAGAGGAAGAGCATGCACAGCGTCTTGCTGCTAGTCAGCAGCGAGTGGCTAATCGTAGAGCTTCTGAGTCAGAGGAAGATCATGCACAGCGTCTTGCTGCTAGTCAGCAGCGAGAGGCTAATCGTAGAGCTTCTGAGTCAGAGGAAGATCATGCACAGCGTCTTGCTGCTAGTCAGCAGCGAGAGGCTAATCGTAGAGCTTCTGAGTCAGAGGAAGATCATGCACAGCGTCTTGCTGCTAGTCAGCAGCGAGAGGCTAATCGTAGAGCTTATGAGTCAGAGGAAGAGCATGCACAGCGTCTTGCTGCTAGTCAGCAGCGAGAGGCAAATCGTAGAGCATCTGAGTCACAAGATCAGCATCTCCAGCGTCTTGCTGCTGGTCAGCAGCGAGATACTGATCGCAGAGCTTCAGAATCTGATGCTCAACGAGTGAACCGACTAAGTAACAACCTAGAGTGAATTGCAACGTACCGGACAAATGCTACTGTCGAAGAAAGGCAGCAAAGAAGGGATAATGATCGCATTAACGCATCCAGGCGAAGGAGTGCAGCTAGGCAATCCACTCATGACCGACAGAGGACAGCTGTTGTTGAATTCAGACAGACAATTTATGATGGCCCAATTAATCCCTGTTATTGTTGTACCCGTTTGTGTTACAACAATGGTGGGTCTTTTATTGATGCCAGTGACCCGCTCCTCGCTCCTATTCATGACAGGGAGTTGAGTAATGTAGTACAAAGTAGCTCAAATTCTGTCTGGATTTGCTCCCGATGCAATAAATCATTAAAAAAGCATAAATTGCCTCCCTTTGCATCGGTGAACAACATGTGTGTCCCTCCTGTTCCTTCAGAGCTTAGCTGCCTCAATAGCATGGAAAAACGTTTAATATGTAAAATCCAGCCCTTCATGAAATTAATAGTGCTGCCTTATGGACAACGTGCCTTACGAGGTCAAACTGTGAATTTCCCTGTAAATACAAGTGAAGTTTGCAGTTCGTTGCCAAAGACATTGGATAATGCAGGCATTGTGTTGATTGCACCTCCAAGAACAGGTTCTGATTCCACTGAGACGCCTGTTCCACAGTCTTACTTTTCTATACGTCGGCCCTATGTAGTAAGAGCTCTGCACTGGTTGAAAAACCACAACACACTATATAGGGATATAGAAATAGAGGAGGTGTCAGATGATGCACCTTCATCTCAAACAGCTGCAAATGAAATAGCACTTGATGGTGAAGGTGAATCATCTGTTATTAGAAGAGATTTACAACTTCCCAACATTGAAGTATCCAATGTCATCAACAATAATAACAATGCTCCTGTGCACCAACTCCATCGTGTACAGGGTGCCCCTATCAGCATATACACATGTACTGATGCTGAACAGATGGCCTTTCCGTGGCTGTATCCGGATGGCAATAATGGGTATAAAACATCACGCGATCCACCCATAACTACACTGGACTATTTTCAGTCACGCCACCTGAGTTCTGACACACGCTGGGCAAGTCACATTCCATACTTATTTTGGAGTTGCAATGTGCTTGAACAGCATAGGCTGAATGAAAATATCTCCGTTGCCATCCGAATGAGGTCATCCAGTGGAAGTGCTCATATGCAAAATCGCTCGGTGTTCAGACAGTCCTCTGATGATACATCACATGAAGATCAACACCTTACTGCTGGTGATCTCAGGGACTTGTTGCGCAACCCTGAGCTGTCCGACTCATGCTATGGTTTTATGCACAAAATGAGAGGCACTATTGCATATTGGCAGAGGGCCAAAATGGACTTACTAGCCATGTTTAGAACATTAGGTCCTCCGACATTCTTTATCACGCTCACTGCAGATGATATGAATTGGCCAGATTTGTTATATGTACTGGCCAATCGAGCCGGAATGAATATAAGTAAAGAAGATGTAGATGGCTTGAGTAGTGAGCAAAAGCGTGCACTGTTGTGCAGTGATCCAATCACAACAGCTAGACATTTCTCGCAACGGTTCCAGAAATTTATTGCCTTCATGAAAGGCTCATCAAAGCCAATTGGGGAAATAGCAGATTACTTTTGGCGAGTAGAATTCCAGTTGCGAGGAAGCCCCCATGTGCATTCCCTATGGTGGGTGAAAGATGCTCCTGACCTTCAAACTGTTGAGGGTTTACGAGCTGTGCCTGGCTTCATTGACAAGTACATCACCACTGAAATACCATCTGAAGGTGAAGATGATGAACTGTGTATTTTGGTCATGAGGCTTCAGAGACACAAACACACACACACACATGCCAGAAAAATGGCAGACATGGGTGTAGGTTTGATTATCCCAAACAGCCTAGTCCTGAGACCCGTCTTAAAACAATGCAGACGGTGGAAATAAGGCTAGGTTTTATATTATAAAAAGGGAACCTGGTGCAGAGATGGTGAATCCGTACAACCAACAACTACTGCGTGCATGGAGAGCCAATATGGATATACAGGTAGTTGGCTCTGTCTATGGTGCTGCTTTGTATGTGACACATTACATCTGCAAAGACGAATCACAAGTACTAAAGCAGGTGATTGCTGAACAGTTAGCCAGTCTTCAGCAGGATGCAACAATAAAACAACGTCTTAGAAAGATTGGTAACACTCTGCTTAGCCATCGTCAGCTGAGCCAACAAGAAGCAGCATTTCTTGTGGCCGGCTTGCATTTGAAGGGATCATCCCATGCAACTGTCTTCGTCACAGCTATTCCTAAGCGCCAACTAACTCGACTAGTCAGGCCATCACACGAGTTGCGAGAGCTTGATGACGGAGACACAAATGTTTTCATGCGTGGGTTATTTGATCGTTACGCTGCACGACCAACTGGAGCTCCATTTGATAGTATGACACTAGCCCATTTTGCTGTATGGTATAATACTGTCAGTGGTGGTGATGATGATCAATCTGAAAACACATCTGGTCGTCGTCTTCCACGTTTCCAGTTGCAAAATCGCATGGGTACAATTGCTCAGAGACGCCACCAGGCTTGCTTGAGAGTCCCTGTAATGACACCAGAGTCACATGGTGACAATTACTATTATCACCTTCTGTTGTTATATTTACCTTGGCGCCAAGAAACTGAGGACCTGCTGGGTGAATATAACACAGCTCAGGAGGCACTGTTGGCCAAGAAGGACCAGCTTCAGTTCCTAAACTCTGAGCATGGCTCATTTGCCGATGAAGTGCAGCAAGCTATACAACAATTGTGTAATCTCCAAAATACGTATGGTGACAACCTCTATGCTCCAGTGGCTCCAAATGCTGTACAGGAAACATTGAATGCTGGTGCAATGGAGTCAGAGTTTGACCCATTGTTTGATGGAGATGTTAACATTGAAGAGGGTGCATTGGAGGTCAATGATGATGCCAACCATCAAGAGACCAATGTTGAAGAGCATGGAGACCTTCAGGCTGCTCTCTTTGACGATACTGACAACAACATTCTGTCTCGGAGACGAATGACAGATGCTGAGTACAACAGTCAGGTGGCTGGCCTAAACGATTCACAACGTGAAGCTTTTGATCGTGTTGTACAATATACCCATGCACGTCACCAGTACTTCATGAGAGAAAGAGAATTACAACCAGAACCACTTCATGTCTTCATAACAGGTGGGGCTGGTACAGGTAAAAGCCACCTTATTGCGGTGATAAAGGAACACACAGAGAGATCACACACTGGATCCCAAAATGCATGCATGCTAGTGGCACCTACTGGTGTTGCAGCATTTAACATTGGTGGTCTCACTATTCACTATGCATTTCGGCTTCCAGTAGAACACGGTAATTTGACAAGATACACAAAACTTAGTGCTGAAAGATTGCACCAGTTACGATTACTGTTGAAAGATGTGCATACCTTAATAATCGATGAGATCAGTATGGTCTCATACGAGACATTAGGGTTTATCCACCAACGACTTACAGAAATCAAAGGAACTGACGATACTGAAGTTTACTTTGGTGGATTAAGCATTATTGCAGTTGGTGATTTCTATCAACTGCCCCCTGTTCGTGACAGATTTGTGTTTCAAAACGGCAGGGGATATGTGCAAGCATCTACACATTTGAGTATAACACACAACGATTGCTAGAGCTGGCACAAACCACTCCAGTATGTGAGTTTAAAGCCGAACACGTTATACTGGAATCTCGCTATCTTCCACATGGTGTGACATCTCGAGATGTACCTGAGCAGCTTATTCCAAAAAACGACAACAACTGTGCTGGGCTTCCACATACTTTAAAATTGGCAGTGGGAGCCCAGGTCATGCTCAGAAGAAATATCATGTGTGAGGATGGTCTGGTGAATGGTGCCCGTGGCGAGATCATGGGATTCAAGTGGTTAAATGGTGGTGATCATCAAGATCAACCTGGAATGCTACCTGCAGCAGTCCTTGTGAAATTCCATGATCCTCGTGTTGGACGCATTCACTCTGTACCAGTGCCTGGTTGTGGTACGGAAGCTGTTGAAATTAGACCCATATCTGCTAAATTCTATGCTCAGCAAGGTGTAACCTTACAAAGAACTCAGTTACCTTTAGTACCTTGCTGGGCTGCCACCATTCATAAAGTTCAAGGTCTGTCATTAGATTCTGCAGTGATTGACTTAGGACCCAGCATGTTTGAGGATGGAATGGCTTATGTTGCACTAAGTCGAGTCCGCACCTTAGACGGCGTGGCATTATTGGATTTAGTGGCCAGTAAAATCAAAGCATCTGCACTTGTGCAACAGGAAATGGCACGACTGCGGAGTGTACCGACTGGTCAACCATAGTCTACTAGTCCTAAGTAAGCCTGCAATTGTAATTACAAATTTCATTGTCACAATTTAACTGAATGAATTTGTGATTATTGCAGTTGTCACTTTAAGCATGTAGCCAGCATTTGTTGAATATATTCAGCAGACGTGGCTTGCTTAGAGTTGAGTTGGAGTGTGATGTGGAGGCTCTAAGGGGTTGGATGGTGGGATCACACTCCATGTTATCTCAAAATGTGAGTGAATTACATATTCATGTTATCTTTTGTAAATTTGAATGAATTTGTTTAGGCTCCAAAAACATACCATGCAAATGATGCATGTGTACATTGTGTGTTGTGTGACGTGTGCAGGAATAACTCACATACCCATGTTCATTAACACAGCTTCTCAGTTGAGTCGAGCAGTGAATGACATGCTGGTGTGTGAATGTTGTTACAATGCCTGTCACAATCACACAAAATGGAATATGTACAAAGGAATATTAACTTCTCTTACAAAAGAATACTGTTAATTCCTTTCAGTGCAGAGAACCATATATATTAAGTGTGTATGAGAAAGTAAGCACGTATAAAAATGTCATACGTATGTATACATATATCTTTTAATACATTCTGAGGTATTTCCAATCTGCTGAATTCTGTATGGGAACAATTGGTAACGATATGATACATTTGGTATTCCATAATATCTTTATGTTTATGTGCTTTGTGATGTTGTTAGAGTACACTGAAGTGATACATTTGTGGGATGGTCGTACCTGCTAGTGAGTGTGTTTTATGTACATGAATTTTTTATATTGCCATTGTCAACAAGGTAAAGGTAACATTACCTTTGATGTTTTTGTGGAGTTTTGGTCCATACAATTACAGAATCAGTGTCACAAATTCTTACTCAATGAGGCACATATTTTAGGATGTGAGGTATTAAAATGTCTTGGCTTCGCAACTGCACTTGTACTATGTATGTTCTGTTATACATAATGCTTGTCGATGGGAATGAGGACCGAGTTGATGCTACACATATATATGTAGCTGACTGTGAATATTGCACAACTCATATGGATATATATATAATGTCAGTCAATATCAATAGTATCCATTGTACACAGATAATGAACGTATGTTATGACCATACAATGTATTTGTATTTTTCTTGGTGCTGATTACAGATTATGGACGTTGAATTTAAGGTGAAGGTGAATTGGATTTTCATGTAGAAAGAGATTATCACTAAGTTTCTTCTGAAATGTGTGCAGATAGTTCATCAAGTGAATATATTTGGAAACAGTGATATATTTGGATACAGTGATACATTTTAGAGGTACACGTAGAACAGCTTGCTGAAATTTTGATTCCATGTTTTAGAGGGGAGTACGTACATACATGTGTTTACCACATAGTATGTAGATGGGTAAAGCAAGGGTAAGACATTCATTCAATTCACTTTTCATTTACAGGAAAAGTGATTCAATTATAACGGAATGATGTTCCTTTTAGTGCAGAGAACCATACATTAGAGTATACGTACGTAATTGTGTAGTAAATTGTATATTCTTTGATGTAAATATTTATATTTACCATACGTATAGGCAACTTTCAAGTTGATTTTGCTGAGTCAGTGGTGCACGCGTATGGTAACCATTCGAATATAAAGTAATGTAGGAATCATATCATCTTTGTATGCTGCAAGGAGACATGCCAGTGAGTAACATGTTTTCTGTTCATGGTCCGCGACATTGTAAAGGTAATATCACCTACGTATGATGTGTTTGTCTGAGGTTTTCATCTGTATTTACAAAGCTTTACTGTCACGAACGCTATATACTTCTTGGCCATGAAATTGTGTATAACAGGTATAGTAGGACTGTTGTATTCTGCTTGCAGCTGTTAACAGAATAATGTACACTGAAGTAGTTGTGTTAAAGGTGAAGTAGATATTCACATTTCTTCAAGTGAATAAATAATGAACATTTGGGATAAAATGGGCAGTTTTGAAAGTTATGTTAGACAAAAGTAACGTTTGTTGTAATGTATGTGTGGTGTTGTATAGAGCGGTGGAATTTGAGTATGTTTGGGTTCCGGATATTCTGCACAGATTATGTAGTTACAAAGTGGCAAGGTATGGAAATTAGTAATGCTGCTAAGATACATTTCTGTTCTTTTTCAGGGCTACATGCAGTGTGATCAATATCGTGATTAAACTTTGCATGGTACATACACAGTTGTCACTGTACCAAACTTTTCCAAATATGCATGTCAGTTATTGTGCATAATATTGATTTCAGTACTCTTGACATTGTACAAAAAGCTAATGTACCACCACAAATAGTATAAATTATTGGTACATATGTTAATGATAATATTATAGGGAATTTTATGGGGATTTCCACAACAGCATAATTATGAGCTTATGCATGTACTTGTACAAATTAGTTAATAATCATGTACTTGACATGAATGATTATGCACTGGATATTTATGGGGATTTCCACAAATGGTTATGCATAGGGAATTTTATGGGGATTTCCACAAAGGCATAATTAAGTGCTCACAAATAATTTTAAGCATGGCAAATTTTCTTGGTAAGCTTTTATTACAGTAGGCGTAATTAAGCCTTTGGACAATTTTGCCAGCGTTCATGAGCTTCAGTTGTGCATTACTTCTTCCACGCGCGCGTTGTATACGTAGAACGTAATTCTTATCGCCAAGTTAACCATGGATACAGTCATCCTTAGCTTGGCGGAATTACATATCCATATTTAGTTTGGCGCAATAGATCCCGCTACCTTTGCAGGAGTTTATTGGCTAAAAATTGATACATAAACAAATAACCATGACAATATACTCATTTTATGCATCTTAACAGAAGCAGGGTGAGTAGCATGGCTCTGTATGCTTGCAGAGGTTAACTTACATTATTTTATAGCCTGTATGACTTCAGAAGAAGAAACAATACGCTATTCAGAAGAAGAGTGCCGGAATTATAGTTGGGTTGAAAACCAGATCATGAATTAGCCATAGTACTTTCTGCATCCAGAATAATCGTACCACTGCGCATATCTTATGTCCTGTCCTTTTTGTAAAGCTTCCACTTGAGCTAGGAGGTACATGTGAGCTCTTTGTTGCTGCACATCTTTTAACTTCGCTGCAACCATTCTCAAGAAATGTTCCGATATATGGTTGCTTGAATTTTTGGAATGACAGGAACGAACCTAAAATAAAGCATTATATAAATCATGCATGCAGTGCATGCTAAATTTTTACATGGCACAGTGTCCCCTACTCTGGGTACCAAATCAGCGATATCCTCCTCATGCATGTTCAAAAATGCAGTTCCACAAATCCTCTGTTCACAAAACAGCTGCACAACATCTTGTGTGAACCTTTTTCGTGTCAGGTATTTGCAAAATTCTTCAAGAGGTGACTGTTTCGAAATTAACATTGCAGCCACATGTGTCTGTCATTATTAGGCCTCGTGGTGTATCACGCGATCTAGTTGAATGGGTGCGTGTTGTTATTCAGCAGAATGGATAGGCAAATTGACTGCCGTCAGATAAGCTGTTCATTGTGTTTATCCAGTGGTCTGCGGCTCAATCTAAAAATTTGTGATTATATCAAGTACTTGCGACTCTTCCATGCTCACCATGTGGATTTTAAATTTACTTGTGGAATTGATGGTTGCGTAAGAAGTTACAACAATATTGGGACATTTAAGAACCATGTATCAGCAGTTCATTATGGTTCTCCCGCTTCAAACTCGCCAACTGAAAATTTGGCTAATTCCTCTGAGGTTTGTACTGATGATACCTTAAGCATTGCTGAGCCATGTGCTAGCAACAGTAATGATGAAGAAGATGTGGGAGATATGGTTGGTGAGGATGTGAGCTTGCCACCACAACTTTCTGACCAGTGTGTGTTGCAAAAATCGTCTGCATTGTTTTTGCTTGGCCTTAAAGAAAAACACAAGCTTACTCAAGTTGCCATACCAGATATAGTGGAAAATGTGACTAACCTTACTCAACAAAGACTCAGTATTGTGAAACATCAGGTATATATACATACCGTGTAGTTGTATATAGGGAAATATATGGAGGGGGCCGAAGAATGTTAATATATTACATATACAGCACTAAATATTGTTTGAAAGTTATCCCCTCTGGACATTTCCCTACCTGTGACAAATATACATAATTTCATATTATCTCTTGCCCAATGTAGGTTAATAATACTCTACTTAAAGTAGGGATACCTGAAGTGGAAGGCTTGCAAAAGTGCTTTGAAGATGCTGGGGATCCTTTTCAAGGACTTGATACTCCATACCTACAGCTCCAGTATTGTAAAAAGAATCTTAACCTAGTTGTATGTATTTTTGACTGCACCTGTCGTGTGCACGTTAGGAACCAGTCCGTGAGAACGCCATGTGTGGAAAGGATCTGGCATTAAACGGAGGTGTATCACTAAGGAAGACAATGTATTTTACATTCCAGTGTTAGAAACTCTCCAGAGCCTTCTGAACAATAAAACTGTGCTTTTAGAGGTATGTTTTCTGCAAATTTGTTTGGCTTACCTAATACTGGAGGATATGCCATAAGCATTTTTGTTGTAATAAAATTAATAATATTGGTGTCAATATGTACTTAGAGCTAGAGTTCTTTTAACGCCATGAAATACAAATCTTTATAGAATTTAAGATATATCATGTGACCCCGGCATGAGAAAACTGTGCTTATGTACACAAAATACACCTAGTACATTTCTCCTTTACTGTTTAAGATTTTAGAAATCTACAAGTTGCATGAGATTCCCTATGAAAAGCTGTATAAACAGAGTAAATTTTATTAGACTCCTATGATTACTTGTAAAGTTATTTAAGTTTGAAATCCAATGTGGTCAAATTTTATGTGCTGTTTTCTCATGCCGGGTCACATTAAATTGGCCTAAAATATAGTGTATTATTTGTTTTAAAGGTTGAGAACGGGCACAATTGCTGTTTTGATATTTTGAGCAACTATTGTGATGGAGCAGCCTTTGTGTCACATCCGTTGTACTTAATAAAATAAAACTATGACGAATTAGAAACCTGCAACCCTTTAGGTTCAAAAACAAAAGTTCACAAGTTGGGTATGTATACTGTATGTACATTCATGCTATTGCTATATACATTTTTATTATAGGAACATTTTATTTCACTCTTGGAAATTTGTCTCCCAAGTGAAATCCAGTTACATTGGAACTTATGGAATTGATGCAGTTTTGAGACCCTTTGTCAATGATGTTAAGAAATTGGTATATATATCTATGATTGTACGTACGTATGTGTCAGTGTTTATTTACTGAATTTTATTTAGGAAAATGGAGTTGAATTTTTGATTCGTGGAAAACCGAAAGTTATGTTTGGTACTGTAGCGCTTGTTTCAGCAGATAACCTAGGTAGCCTACTTCTGGGTGGGTTTAAGGAAAGCTGTACTGCATACAGAATGTGCAGACACTCTGTGTACCAAAGATGAATATACAAATCAGGTTAGACTAATCTTGACATACTGAGTATTTCATAACAGTGGCATAGTTTTCAGAAAAACATTTTGAACTACGAAATAATACCGCACATGAAAGGCACTGTGAACTTGTGGAAAGTGATCCCTCAGGGGCAGCATCAAAGGAGCATGGAATAAATCGTAATTCCATCCTTAACGAGTTGACCTACTTTCACGTGTGTGATGGTTCACTTCATGCATGACATCCTTGAGGGATCTCTTCAATATGAAGTAAAGCTAATGTTGCAGGTCATGGTGAACATGGAACGTTACTTCAGTCTTGATGATTTGAACATGAGATTAGAAAATTTTGAACTTGGATACATGGAAAACAGCAACTGCCCAAGTGCAATTTCAGCCAAAAAAACTAATTCAGATGGAAAGACTCTTAAACAAAATGGTAAGTATGCATAGATATATGTACTTTAATGTTGCATTACGATCATGTTTTATAGCTTCACAGATGAACCTACTTGGCCACATATTACCTTTGGTTATTGGATATTTTGTACCAGACGATGATGAACATTGGTAATTGTTCTTACGACTGATGGACATTGTTGACCTACTTTTATCCACGAATACATCAGATGATCATGCCTCTTATGTTGCTGCTCTTATTAGTGAGCATCATCATGATTTTTTAAGATTATATCCTGACAAAAACATTATTCCTAAAATGCACTTTATGGTGCATATGCCCAGATTAATGACTAGGTAAGTATACTGTAACAGTAAGTTTAACTGAAAATTATTGGTTAGGTATGGGCCCTTAGTGCGCCACTGGACAATGCACTTTGAAGCTAAGCATTCGTATTTTAAATCTTTAGCTCAATCAATGGGAAACTTTATAAGCCTTCCCTACGTGAAATAAAGCACTCTGCTTGCGGCCTTGGTGCTAATAAAGTACTCAGCTCATGCTTTATTAGCATCTTGGCCGTGTGTCTTGTGCTTTATTTCACGTATAGCACTCGCAGCAATGCTTTAACTAATACATAAAGTATTTTGCATGGGCGTAAAAGTGTCCTTGGAAAATATAATAATTGCGCAAATAATTGTTGTTGTTATAGGTACGAAATTCCAGTAACTAACTTAAATCCATTGCTTACAGAGAACTTGCATATTAATTCCGTAAGGAGTAATCCGTAAAGCGTAATCCATGAAGCTTTAAAGTAAGCTATTGGCTTCGCTTAACACAATACTAGTTTAAAACTGACATATTTGTAAACAAATAGCATATTATAAAAGCAACCACACCCTTAGACAATAATTTTGAAACCACCACCTCACGCTTTACAGATTACACTTTATGGATTCAATTTGTAAGTTCTTATAAAGTGTCTGTACGTATCTGTTATAAACGCGTTCTTTTAGTTATATTTATCACCTTATTCTTGTGTTAAAAGGTTAATCAGCGCTAATCGAATTCATTTGAGCTAATTGTGATATCGATTTTGTGGCTTGTTGACACGTCATGCCGCCTCTACAGCTGGCTACATAAGCTACATCGATAATTCATGCCTATAGTTCAGTTGGTTGGTAGTGTGAACAGAGGCTCAACTTCTGAGAATTTGCTCCATGATCTACTGCCGGCCATTTGCATCTTATAGACAATTGAATTAATCCAGTTAGAAATGCATAACAGTTAAAACACCGTCTTAGCTTGTCGTGTACAGAAAATACAGCACTTGAGGGGTGTTTCAAGATAAATACAGTAATAGGCTATGTCTAGTGCTGTATTTTCCATACATGGCTTGCATCGGTGCTTTAACTACGTATACAAGAAAGCCAGAAAGCCTCTTATATACAACACCTCATGAAACCTGCCATCCCTACATTTTGAACTGGCATGAAGAAATTACCTTACATTGCAAGGGTTTACTGCAGCATATATATACAAGAATCTAAATGGTAGGAATAAAGTGGAACTCCCCTCTATTCTGGACACCTGTACTATAGTAGTGTCCATGTTAATGAGGTGTTCTATTTTCAGGGATTTAAGTGTATGTATTCTCATAAAAAATAAGTGTCCTGATTATCAAGGTGTCATCATTAAATTTTATAATTAGTGACTCTAATGTTGATATGTAGTTATATTGGCTTAGGCTAAAAGTATTTTTTGACTCCCTGTCCTTCTCACAGGTCCCTAGTCAATCCATGACGTATTATTGTAATACTTACATTGAACTTCTTGAAAGGGCTGAATGTACTTCTTGAAAGACATTCTAGTATTCTTCTTCTTGCATCTTCTAGTACATTTGATCTCCTTACTCTTAAGATGAAATCTTCATCACTCAGGGTTCCTTGCAATTTTGACATGAATTGTTGCAATGATTCTGACCTGTGCATGATAGAAAAACTGCAATTATAGTGATCATACATTGCAGACCCAAATTTGTAAAAGAATGCTGGATAGGTATTGTTTAAAAAGATGTGTAGTCTAGTGATGTGACGATATTGCGATATCGTGTGGAAGCAATATTATACCAAGCGATATTGATATCGCATCGATTATTGTAGCATCGCGATTATTGTATATAAGCGATTATTGCATGCTTGCGGTTACTGTTTATGCATGTTCTTGTAAAACGGAAGTTTACGTTTGTTAAAATGGCCGATAGTATGGTTGTCCGTATCGTACAGAAGGCGAAAACGACGAGCAGTATATGGAATTATTTCGGACTGAAAGTAGATGATAACGATGTTCCTATACCTGAGGAGTTGGAAAAGCCAGTTTGTAAATTATGTAATAAATCCGTATCTGCAAAGCGTTCGAATGCGACGAATCTTCATACTCATCTCAAAGATAATCATCCAGACGCCTATGCTATAGTACTGTACAAAGAGAGAAAACTTCAACTGGTAATGCTTCATCTCTTACCCAACCAACTCTGGCACAGGTTCTCGAGAAGAATGCGCAATATGATTCGAAGTCTGCTCGTGCTAAAGAAATCAGTCGTTCCATAGCTGTTTTTCTTGCTAAAGATATGCAGCCATTTTATACTGTCGAGAAGCCGGGCTTCAAGCAAATGATTAAGAAGTTGGATCCAAAGTATGTGATACCTGGAAGGAAATATTTCTCACAAACTGAGATACCCATGTTGTATACATCTACAATGGAATCTGTCAAACAAGATCTTAAGCAAGCAGAATATTTTGCAGCAACTACGGACTTATGGATCAGTGCCGCTGACCATCCCTACCTTAGCTTGACAGTACACTTTATTGATAAAAACTGGGAACTGAAGTCTTACTGCCTAGATACTGTCCCCTTACTCATTGACCACACTGGTCAGAATATTGCGGAGACGCTAAAAGATGTCCTTGCCAATTGGAATCTTGACCATGATAAATTGATTGCAACAACAACTCACAATGGATCAAATTTTGTAGCAGCTTTTCAAAGCTTAGAATGGGAAAGAATAAGCTGTTTTGGCCACAATTTAGATTTAAGCATAGGAAAAGCTCTCAAATTTGATCGTGTTGAAACAGTAATTAGGAAATGCCACAAACTGGTTGAATTATTTAGCAGAAGTTGGAAAAAGTCACGACATCTCCATCAAAAGCAGGTAGAATTGGGTCTGGATCAACATAAGCTAGTGGCAGATGTTAGCACAAGGTGGGGATCAACTTGTAAAATGATATGTAGGATCATAGAACAACAGCAAGCAATTTGTGGGGTTTTAGCAGATGAGTGTAAAAATTGGTATAGAATGCCATCTGGTACCGATTTCTCTACTTTGGAGGCAATTGTTTCTGTTTTGAAGCCACTTCATATATTCACGGATGCCCTTTCAGCAGAAAAATGCGTAACTGTGTCTGCCATCCGACCACTTTTAACACACATTTTGAATGAGTTACTTGCTGTGTCTCCAGATGACTCGGCCTTTGTAAAGGATTTAAAGGAAGCTATTTCAGACAAGTTGCAAGCTCAGTATCTTCATCAGAATGTTGCAATGATACTTGATGTTTGTAGCTTTTTAGACCCCAGATTTCGCATTGCGTATTTGGGTGACAATACAAGTACTTTAGTACAGATAGAACGCGAAGCTTGTGAAGTTACAGATGAAATGATGAATGAACAAAGTCAAACTGTGGAAGAAACCATGCAACCACCTAGCAAAAAATTGAAGGGCTTGGCAGCAGTTTTGAAGAAAGCTTTGCCAATTGTTCAACCACAGGAACAACTGACTACACTTGAGAAAGTGAAGAAAGAAATTGATAGATATTTGGATGGAGCTCCTATCGATCCTTCTTGCAATCCAATGAACTGGTGGAGAAAAGAGGCTGAACATTTTCCTGCATTAGCAATTCTAGCCAGAAAATATCTTAGTATATGCGGAACTAGTGTTCCTTCAGAACGTTTGTTTAGTAAAGGTGGGTATATAGTCAATGGATTGCGTTGCCGACTAGCCCCTGACAAGGTCAATATGCTGTTATTCTTATACATGAACATGTCACTGATGTCAGAAGCTGCATAGATCATATATGACTGGCTAATTTATATAGAAGTCTATATACATTTGATTTAACCATTTTTAAATGATACATGTATATATAACCTATAATATTATAATGATGTAGCTATGTTATTACACATATGAAAAAGTGACAATAACCACAATTATTGCAATATTACTGATATACAATAATCGTTGATGACAATTTCACTATCGTCACATCACTAGTGTAGTCCACATTATTTTGCAGCCATCTGCAGCTACAGGACATGATCTGTTTGTCAATAGATAACTAATTTAAATTTACGGTATCTAAAGTGTATAGTAGTTTGTGCTGATTATGATAATGCAGGCAGTAGTGCATAAATTTATTTAATTTGCACAAATAAGACACCACTCACCAAATCTATACATGCCATCCATAATGAATGCATGAGTTTACCATTTAATTGCTTAAAATTGTCACAACCTTGTACAAGGCTGTTACCATTTTGATTCCAAGCTGTTACAAGATTGTATACTATACCTTGTTTTTCTATATAGAGCTTCACGTAGTTATTCCAAAGTTATTATGCCAACTGATGCTAAAGTTGTTAAAGGAAAAAGAGAGAGTAACAAGATGAATGTGAATGTAGTACGGTTGTGACAGATGAGTATTCTTCTTTCAATACTCTTATCGTTACTCATCCAGTTAAAAGTAGCAGTTTCATTATTAACTAGTTACGTAGCTAGCTACCTAGTTTTATTGTGCCTGATCCTTTTCAGAAGGTAAGATGCATATGCATGCCACCAGACATCCGCATCACCAAGTATTAACAAAAGGCAAAAAAGTATAGTGGTACATGACTACATGATTTCTCACACTAGAAAATGTGACAGCACTATAATTATGTTGTCAGTCTCCAATTTACAACAATAAATTTTACAGTAAAATGAGGAACTACGTATATATACGAAATTTAAGACCATGAAATATCAACATGCTTATTGGAATACACATGTACTTCTCAGACTCAAGAACTGGCTCAGAATGGTGTTCTAGCTATATACACAAGAATTAATTTGTATGTAGCTACAAAATAGTCATATTCAAAAGGCTTACAATTGCTGCATCTTCCCTTTGTGAATAGCTGGCCACGGGGTGAAAATCTCCAAGGAGGAAGCTTGGATATCTCATCACTGCTGTCACTACAGTATGATAAGAAATTAAAATATGTAGATTTCAGCAAGTTGATGCATTACCATCTAAAACCGAGGCATTGTGTAAGTTAAACCATTGTTAATCAATGTGTTGTAATTAATGACATCACAGATAGGTCATGAGAGCAGACTCATCACTAAGGAACACATAGCAATGCATACACATTAACTCTTTTGTTTAAACTGGCTCTACTGTAGTGATAAGATTTTTAAAAAGTTGTTTTAAGCCAAAATTCTTACCGTAACACTATAGGCCAGTACTATGTTTATAAGCTCGGCAACCCGCATGGCACGCCCACTTCCGTCTTGTCAGTAATCTCTACCAGAAAAAATGGCCATAAAAATACTTGGAAAAAATTCAAACTCATGAACCGTTAGTTTTCATTGATACCCACCCAATGAAAATTGTATCATGGACTGGCTATATATTCATATTCATGGCTGATTGACAATGAAATGTCCCATGAAAATACCATGAAATTACTATCATGAAATGTAATCTTGCAATGCTACGATGTCACTATGCTGCCTTTGTTTAACCATGTGTGACTGTCTGCAAAAACTGACCACGTTCGCACCAAAACTGAAATCAGTTTTATTGCACAACAAGGCCAAGGAGGTGTCTAGCCCATGATGGGAACAGTTCCAGGTGGCTGGCCCGATTGGTGCCCTCAATAGATGCCATTCTCTCAACCGTGACATCACAGGTTCGGCAAAATGCCCTCCAGAAAAACAGACCCGCTCACATAGACAGTTCTTGAGTGTAGCTATGCTCTGGTGTGGTATGGACACAATGTGGCTACTTTTGGTGGCTTCTCTTGCTCTAAAAGGTGCTTTATGGTAGTCTGAGCCCCCTCCCCTTCCTCTTACCCCTCGCTCTGCTGTACTGAAATTAGTGCACACCAGAAAAAAATGTCTCAAAAGCCCTGTAATCCAGCCATCAGCCATTCACAAGGTTAGCTATACAAAATCTAATGGATTACTCTGTTTATTGCTGCTAATACATGACGGCCAGCTACAGGCAGCAGGTTGCACTTGCTTTTTGAAATGGTATTTCTTGAAATATTACCAAGTGAAAACTAGGTCGGTTTTCCCTTGCTGGTAAGGTACATAAAATGTAAAGCTAAATTATTCAACAATAATATTATTTGTGGATATTTACACAGCATTACCTTGGCAGTAACTCCTGATACGCTACGTTACTAATGCCCCACCCATCAGTAACATCAATAGTATTATTTAAGCTATGTATTTCCATTAAAAGAAAGTAAACCCATTGTTGTACCTTAATGGGCTCCATGGAGACTTTGGCCTTACATAATCTTCCACTACTTCATCATGAGCTCTAAAATAAATACACATACGTATGTAGATACCGATTTAACATCTCAGATCAAAGGAATTCACATGCAACATACATTCGAATACATGTGGTAGCATACTTGTTCTTGTTTCCTTCCTTGCATACCACAATGTGCTTTCACAATTCAGGTAATATAAAGATGAGACCACAACCATGGCAGACTTCTGATGGTGCATCTTCCAAAACCTACCGCAAGGTATGCACGCATGCAGTCAAATACTGTAATTATGGAGTGGGAAAAATTGGCAAATTTGGCAAGCCCTTTGCCAATATTTTACTTGCCAATTATTTCTCTATTTTAGAAATACAAATTATTTCAGTTATTCAAATTGAAATACTTGTCTTAACAAGCTAAGATGCTTCATATGGTAAAACGGACACTTAATGCAGCCGAGCACTATCTGACTAGTCACCCTTGTTCACAACAGTTGCTTTGTTACTGTTTTAACCAAATTAATAAAACTGTTATATATGCAGCTTCAAACGGCAATACTGTATAACTACATGTCTCCAAAAGTATTTATGCCATATTAAATCGGTCAAGCAGTTCATTCGCCAATATTTTATCTGCCAATTAGTTCAAATTAGCCCCTCCAAAAAATTTCTCATATATGGCAATTTGATTATACACATAATATTATATGTAAGTATTAGTTAAAGCAGAGTGATGCACAGAAAATACAGCACAGGCGTGGGGTTGAGTGACTAATATAGCACGAGGCAAAACTGAGTGCTGTATTTGGCATGATACCTCACCTCGAGTGCTGTATTTTCCATACATCACGAGTAAACGGTACTTTAACTGATTTAATGTTTTGCATGGGAGGATTATCCCATAGTGATAGGTTCTCAGTGCCATGCCTTTAGGAAATATACGTTAGTATTACTGATTAATGCAGTCATTTTACAAAGACGATTAAATTGTAGTAGCTGCAGTAAACATAGTAGCTGCAATTATTGCATAAACACACTGTTTGCTTAAGCATGCCCACATTGCTCAGTTGAACTGCTCGATCAAGGTTTGAAGCTATGTATTCCATTCCATTCCATTCCACATTCCATTTCAATGATTAGAGACACCCTAAGAATTATAGACTACTTAGTTTTTGTGCTTAACTGGGTATGTGTAAATCCATTTAAGGAGTGATAAGAATCTGTATACTTGTGAAGGAGTTGCTTACAGCAGTAATTGCAGGTGGAACAATTATCAAGGGGGGGTTGTTTACAGCAGTGGTTGCAGGTGGACAACAATTATCAAGGGGGGTTGTTTACAGCAGTTGTTGCATGCATTGCAGATCATAATTGGAATAGCTGTACTACACTGCATTCATATACATAGCTATACATAGCTATACACTTAATTATGGAAACTACAATTATTAGCTTTGCCTAGAGATGGGATGATACAGGCTCCAAGAGTATCGATGCATCACACCAAAAGTATCACGATACCACGATACATCACTGCTTAAAAGTATTGGTCTATTATAAGCATTTTCTGTCATCATTAGGTAACTGAAAGCAATAATAGCCTTATTAATCAAAAATAACAATTCTGTACAAGGCTTTTCTCGTATTATTTTCAACAAAGAGTGTACTTTTATCCATTACTGAAAACATTTTAATAATCGATACTGACGATACACAACGATGCATCGATATATCAATGCATCAATACTTGATTTGCAGTATTGATACACACATTGAAACATTATGCACCACGATGCATCGATGCATCACAGTATCATCCCATCTCTAGCTTTGCCTTTGCAAAATACAATAATAGCCTATAACATTATAGCTAAACATACCTCAGTCAGCATAATCTGTTTCATATCTTCAATTTCCACTAAATTATATGAATTTTCTGCTAAGCGCAGCAAGGTGTAACCCCCACAATCCTCCAAAACTGGATACTCTCGGACGATGATGTTATGCACATGATGTGCTGTACCCTCCACTTCAAACTGTAAAGTTTTTGTTGTTAATCCAGTTGGCTTCAATATCTGATTACAGGATGCCAAGCAAAAGCTGTTTTTCTTCCAATACGTAATTAGCTTGGGTTTTTTACTGCAGTTTTTCCCAGACCTTTTCCCTTCCCTCCCTTCCAATTGTAATTGTACTGTTTGGATGGCTGAAAACCTCTACAAAACAACCTCCTATGTTCATCAAGCCCTGCAGGTCCTCGTTCAGTCAATCCTGTTACACCAAGTGACGAACTGCTAGGTTGATCATCAAATCTCAACACTCGATGCCCTACTGCTGAACTGCCAGGATGACTATATCATATGCATGCACATACAGCTAGTTATACCATAATATACATGGATGCATCAGCTATACCTGTTATTATCAACGCTTCCATAGTAACTGTTCCGCCCAGTGCCAACGTGAGACTGCATAGCCGGAGGTGCATCAGGTAGCTGACGTCGCTCTCGCTGCTCACGATCGGTTGTTCGGTTCTGAGTCCCATGTGGTCTTGCCACCGCAACATTCTGCAATTAATTGCGACCTGCTGCTGTGTAACTGCTGGAACAGCCGGCAGTATCACTGATATCAGTCAGCTATACTTCGTATGGAGTGCATTACCTGTTATTATCAACGCTGACGTGAGGTTCCCTGCAACTCAGGCTGTTCTGGCCTTGAGGTTGATTCAGAAGAGGTGGATGTGGCGGTAGCTGCTCCTCTCGTGACTCGGTGAAATCACCTGGGCTTGCCACTGCCACACTGAAGGCATTTTGGAACGCTTGCAGGATTAAATTAGCAGCTTCTCGTACAGCTGCAGGTTGCTGCCGATCTTTACCACCACCGCTGGCCATCTCATATACAGCAGTCACAGAAGCTTTTCAGCACTCGTGTCCACGCTTTAACTATATAGTATTCCAGCCGGTGACAAAGATATAGAAAGCGGGCGGCGCTGCATGCCAACCAGTTTCCCGCCCGAAGCTGTGACAGTAGTCATGCATGTATAGCAGTATCTGCTGCCTGCCTGCAGCGCTTATAAATACTGATTTATGTATACTGGAGCTAGCTAGTATAACTAAAATTCTGTCTCCTGAAGCTACGTATATAAGGTTACATTTGCCTGCACAATTTAATATGTATAGGTTATGTAGCTGTGACAATCCAGCCGAGCATTGACCAAGTATTAAATGTAGGTTGTTCTGCATGCATGCATGCATGCATGCATGCATGAGATAAAATAGTGCCGAACGGTATAGGGTCAGTATTTTAATTAGTAGATCTAGATGTACTCATTCTGAATAAAATATGTCAGTAGCTATATATAGACCATTATAGCTTTAAGTTGTAAGTTTCAATTGATGACCAATTTAATCATTCAAATTTGTCACTGCATGGCTTGGCCTATATATCTATATAATATATTATTCAAGCAACTGATTATGGTCATGTACAATATTATGGGAACAGCTATATATTTTACTTGAGGCCATATTCCAATGAAGGGTGAGGCCAAGAATAATTGGCTCAGACAGGTTCCATAGTTTATTGCATAAAAACAATCTTTATAGGTACAGTCCAGGGAGTGGTTAATCTAAGGGTGGTACTGTGTATATCTTCCATACCAAGGGTACTGCAAGCATATGGTTACTCAGCATTAAAGGTATACAACAAGGTTGATGTGTACCAATGCACTATACCCAATTAGAATCAGTGGAATGGAATGGCACACTGGAATGGAATACTGAAATGAATGACTTGATACTAAATGAATCTTTAAGCCATTACCATATAATGCTATTCAATACTGAATACATGAATACATGAATATTATGCACTATACATGACAGTACCAACTATACTGCTGTCAAATGATAACTAGTTAAACCAACAGTCAGGGATGGATTTAGGGGGGAAGGTTAAGGAGGACTTAAGGAGGAAGTCTTACGGATTTAGGTTAAGGAGGTCTCTTGATCTCCTTCAAAAAATTTCAGGAGTTGCATCCATAAGTGTAAAATGTAAAAAACAAAAAGCTGTTTGACCTTTACAATACTGGATTCCACCATGCAATCACTTTTGTGGATTAAAACAAATTTCAATACAAAAAATTATTTTAACTTTAGGTACCTTCTAGGTAATAGAGCTTTACAAACAATATAGTTACACCCTTTGCCACATAGCTAGCTATATGATCTTGATACCAAAGGGTATTCAATGCATACCTCATTACTTTAGGGAATTTCACCAACAGAGACATTGACTTGATCACTCAATGTCTTATTTGCTGAATTTCTGGCATCAAAATACATACATGGGGTATAGACTATACATATGTATAGCTACTGATTCACAACAAAGATGTGTACAGGTAGTGTCCGCTTTGAGTACCATAAGCTCCAGAGTTTGGCACCAAATGCATATAAACCATACCTAATTTGATCACAAACATTCCACTAGTTTGTATATATAAACCAGTGGTCTTTATGTAAGGCTATAAGACATGCGGGTTTCATTGTTACAGTAAATGCTCAGATACAATAGCATTTGCTTACATACAGAAATCAAGTTTCCTGCAAACAAAATCTAAAGTATTTTCATACAAATCTATCCCATAAACGGTGCTTTCTGACAGCAGTGGTACAATCCTCATGAGGTCTTCTAAATCTGAAGTGCCAATAGGAGCTGGTGTCTCAGGAACAATTACAGCATTGTCATTTTCAGAAAGACATGGGCCGTCCCAGTCTATTCCAAAGTCTGTCATGCTATCCTGCAGAATGGATTATAAAAGACTTATCTAGAAAGCTACATCTCTATACCATCCAAATGTGAAATATACAGAAACTACCTGTTTCATGTAATAACTTACATGTATGGTAAGGGTATCAGTATTCTGCCTGGAGGCCCACTGACTTGGACAGGTTTCTATACATAGTTGTATAGCTCATTTATACCATTATACCAGGCTTATTTTTATCAGTGAATGTCAGTTTTTAAGCCTGCCCCTACATCATAGAAATATAGCACTTTATGCATTGTGTTGCTTTCCCAAGCTGTGCATTAGGCATAACCAATGACAGTTGATAGATAAATAGCTTAGTTCACCCAGTAAGACATGGGATAGCCTAGTTACCTCAGTTGTGGTTTACTGTCTATACATATACATAATATATGCAATTGCTAATTACTACTCACTGCTGCTTACTTCATCAAGAGATTCAAACATTTCTTTAGCAATGTTATTTCCCGAGCACGCTATCCTATGCAAACCAGATATCCATAATTTTTCAGGCGTCAGATTCTGCTTGGTTTGCATAGGATGCTTTATCCAAGCTATTTTCCAATGCTTAAGGTGATTGTTGATCCTGGGTATGTACACGTGATGTAGACAGTATATGTGTACATCATTGTTAGCATCAAGTAGATTCACTTCCTCCAGATAGTATAATATAGACCAAGGACACCTTGGTAAACATCTTTCCATAGGCGCTCTATGCGTTGGTTGTGTACACTTTTACCCACGATGACTGAACCTCGTCCTGGCCCACGCAATGGATCTGTTAGCAGAAGTTTAGAAACCTCTACATTTTCTACTCCAGCATCACAACGCACTCTCGACGGTAAGCCATATGTGTGTACGGCTTCATTAAAAATTCTAAGCACAGTATCGGCTCGGTTGTTGTTTGAGCATTGTAGGTAAACTAGAACTCTCTACACAACTATGAACCACTAACCTCCACCTGGAATAAAAACATGGCAGACCGAGTCATTTTCATGTTTGCAATGGAAGACATTAATTTACAGGCTAGCTAGCATGTCAGAATGAAACATGCACCTGCTTACCTTATTAGCTTGTGGTTACCATCACAGTACCACAAGGATAATGGAGACATAACTTTGTACTTTCTACGCTCAATAGCTGTGGCCCATCGAACTGCTACTCCATCAGGATCAACCCTGCGTAGTGTTTCGCGGATACAGGTCTGTGTTATTCTGTATCCCCTGGTGACCAAGTGACCATACATCAAACGATATCCACAGTTGGGAAAAAAAACTTTAATATCCTTAACAATAGCATCCAACTCATCATCTGTTATATTAGAATATAGACTGGATATACTTAAATAGTTTTCATCCATACGTCTTCTTACAGTACTCAAACTGACACTTAAAACATTTGCTATTTGGGGGCAGCTAAAGCCTAACTCTAACAAATATTGTAGCTGGTCGACAGGAATCTCCATCCGTGGGCGGCCTCTGGAGTGATTGAATGATAATCGAGGGCGATATCCATAGGTACTTCCTTGATTTGGCTGGGAATCTTGCCTCAAGTAAGCTGAGGCCCACTTCGATATCTTCGAGCAATTGAGTAGAGCAGTGCTGAGATGCTCTAATCATACGAAACAATGTCGTTACTTGATATATCAAAACATCCAGTTCGCTAGGATCGTTCGTTGAACAATACGAATCAAACAAACGTCGAATTAATCGTCCCAAACTAAAGAGCGTTGCATCAAATTCGCTGGCTCCGGACATGGCATTGAGATCTAGAGCTAATTGTCCTGTTTAGGTGCCATATAATGGCATGCGTGTTTCAGTAGACATAGGTGTTGGTAAAAGGCCTATACATAGCTATTGAGCTACCTAACTGTAAGTGTAAACTGATTTGCGTGCATGGCGGCACCAACATAAGGAACTCCAAAGAGTAAAAAAACCACAGCTTTGTGACAGTGTATGTATCTAAAGTATGCGATACACTGATCCCGGCATGATACAAGGATCCATATATCTCTATCAATCAACATTAATTATACAAAATGGTTTTCATAATATATAATACCAGTTAGATTTTCTATGGAGCTACAAGGACTGGATGAAGTTATTGAAAAGGATGGGCGGGTTGGCCAGAAACAATGGGAGAATCGTTGGAAATGAATGCTGCAATAGCGCCTGATGCAATATGAACATCTAAGCAAAGGCCAGTATGACAAATACAGCTGTAGGACTGCTCAGTTTCATGAGATCAACAGTTCTCTTTGAAACTGCTCAATCATGAATCCTCCATGAAAGATTGAAAAATCAGTTCACTGTTACTTCCCTGGACCTAGCTATGTGTTCATCAGTACTTTTCTATATAGGTAGTCTATGTATCTAATGATCCTGAGTAGCTATAGCCGTGATTATTATAATTGTAAGAAACAAGAATTATAATTTATTGCGTTAACTTCACATGCGAAGACTATACGCAATGGGAGGGGGTACAAATAAAGAATATAGTGAAGTAAATCACAAAATTATTTATATATAGTTATTAATAGAGTTGATTTAAAGATTCAATTTCCTTCACACAATTTGGTAAATTGTTCTAACTGTATGTGGCCCAAACGAAAATTTATATGTATCAGTTCTTGTATGTGGCACTATCAGATTGTTGGGATGGGAAGATAGCAAACGGTGTAATTTGAAACATAGTGAATTCATCTAAATGGGTGCATACTAGTCTCACATAGCCAGACTGCTTTTTTCTTTTATTTTCCCTCCCCAATATAAAGAAAAAAGCGGTCTGGCTACTCAAGACTACTGAGGTGCATACTTGGCCATGAATAATTTCCTCTAATTTTTCCCAACCTCGCAATTCCATACACTCTCTGTATAAGAGTAGTTGTTAGCATAGATTGTTGACGCTACTTCTATTATCTATGTTGTTAGTCACTGTTATCAGTTTAGGCCAAGGTTTAGGCGCTCCATAGTTTGAGCATAGATTACTAAGATTACTCTCGAGATTACTATATATACCCTTACCCTATATAATCTATGGTTTGAGTAATCATGTATAAGATAATTTAACTCCGAGTAATATCACACGTAGAGCACAATCAACTGTCTAGGATTACATAGTTTACATAATTACACGATTTTAATTAATGCACACCGATGACGCAATTAACAAGCTCTTAGCTGAAGAAGCAGCAAGTTTTTTGGTCAGTTTAGGACTGTGTTTATAACGATGTTATTCATCGCTTCGTTTCTACACTAGAGCAATGAAGTTGGAGGACGAAGCACGTGTTTTCATGGAGCGGTGTGGAGACTAATTTGGTAATGGCTATTTTATTATTGTATCTAAAGTTCTATAAAAAGTGCACAACTACCTACAGCTAGCTAGAGCCTATTACTGCTGTTTACTGCAGCTTATTCAACTATGCTATATGTACGTAGCTACTCCATCTTTAGCCTAGTATAAATTAAACTCGACTTCTTTCTACACCGGCATTCACAACCATTCATTATCTCTTGTATTCTCCATGATTGTTACTTACTGATGAATCTGCCAAAGGTTTTAATCTTTCCATCTGTCACTGTTTGGTGCCAATTTAACAACACTAAAATATCACCATCTTTTGATGAGCTTACCTGAACAGTTTAGCTAGTCTCATTTTCAGTCCTATCAATATCACTGATTCACACCATCATGCACAGTAGACGCATGTCGGTTTTAAATTTATTCTCACATGACTAAGTATAATTCAATTATAGGCGCTAAATATTAGAGCCTATATATAAGTGCTTATTAGAGCCTTTATATTATTTTAAAGTGCCACATTGGTGAAGATGAGGCTTGATTTTAGACTGCAGGATTGAAAACCGTGAGTTACCGTGAGAGTTGAAGATTAGTACTTCAGGCCCAAAACCGTGAATGAGAGGTCTGAGATAATATACACCCTCCTATATAAATAGGCCAGGCAAACTTGATTCCTTGTTTCCCATCCACCAAATTTTGTGCTTATATGCAGGCGGGCGGTCATTATTCATTATTCATTATACAGTAATTTGTCTTAAAATTCATCAAATCATTAATTAAAAAGCTTGTTAAAAAGTGTAAAAATAGGATAATGAAAGTTGAGGCGATAGTATTGAAATCCATGCGGGCGGGTGATGGGAAACAAGGAATCAAGTTTGCTTGGCCTAAATTATATGAATCTAGTCACATGAGTCCATTGAATTCTATGAAGAGCCGGTGGTTCCATCCTATATAGTTTTGCACGCCAAAAGACATTTTCTGGTTTGCGGCTCTACGCAATAATAAAAGCTTCTAAGTGTTACAGATTGTTTATACCAGTGGTTTTGTGGATTATTTACTATTTGAAGTCACACATTGTAAGTGGATTCAAAATGTTGACTTTAATGGCAGTTATTTTGTGAGCACATGGTCAGCCAACTGTTCAGTTGAATTGTAGTTTATCAATACGATTTGAGCGCCACCTGTTCTAGGCTGGTTTTGCACCCCCACTCATGAACAGCAGTGAAGAAGGAATCGGACTATAACAAATAAAGATTAAGTCATAGGAGTTTACGGCTCAGAGAGGTACAGGCATTAAGTGCATGTGTTTACAAAACTTATTGCATGGAGAAACAGCATGCAGCACAATATCCCAAAACAACGCACACAGTGATGAAAAAAATTATTTCATATCCAAGGGGTGTATATTATCTATGGTTCCTATGACTAATGTAATTCAGAAAACCATATTATGTAAATCAGTGTACATAGCTAGTTTCACAAACCTACTACTGTTTCCTCTTGTAATTTGGGGAGCTGGAAATGGTAATGGAGTTCAACAAGTCTATTAATAATCTTTTACTAGTGGGTAAGTACCCACTTTTTGGGTATGATGTCATTATGTGAGTTCCTAGTGATGCATTTGGCTAGACTCTTCATTTAATGTATAGAATTATGACAGATATGCAACAGATCTGTGACAACTCTGTTGATCTGTCCTACGTAGGTCTGTCAAAGCTCTGTAATGGATGTGCAGAAGTCTGTAACAGACTTGTCTGTTGTGTATGGGTTATCATTGTATTATACATACGTATACAATATATTTTGTTGTTTCATTTGAGCTTGCAAGTGGATGTCAAGGTAAATTATAGCTAGATGTGCTTACGTATGTTAAGCACCCTGATGTGAAATTGGACTACGATCAAATGTATTTTGTTTCTCAAATAATGGTGATGAGTATATAGTCTGTGTAAGTGAAATTCTTTGAGCCTATTTTGCTTGCAAATGTACAGTTCGTTAATATTTATGTGGACAAGGTTTATGTTGCGTGAACTCAGGGGGTTTGATAATGCCAAAGTAAAAAATTATAAGATTAGCTACAGCTTGTTATTACACTTACTATATATTTTATAGTGTCATTTACACTCCTCCTATGGCTCCACTATGCTAAAGCTCGGATATGGTGTGCTGCTTCAGACTTGGCCTTGCTTTATTTACACCAAAGGTGTTTTTGTATAGCATAATAATTATATAAAAATATTGTTGATAACATCACTATAGCTAATTACAACACTTAGCTGGAGCTCCATAGCAGAAACTGACAAGTTTTCTCATACAATCACTGTAGGGTATAGATTCATGGAATTCCCAAAGTCAGTGTTATGTTGTGTTTGGACATTAAGGATTGATCTCTACCTTATAATATGAAGACGGAGAATATCCAACTTATGAAATTGACTGCATGGTATGTAGCTAACTGGATATAATGCACATGTGTGGCTGACTAGATGGAGCTGTTATTTACATGAATGTTGACGGTTGTATTCCCCTGCACATGATGAAGTATGTACGTACGTAGTTGCTTGTGATAGCTTAATTGTATTATAAATAGGATCCACATGACTGGACGAGGAATCAGGAAGATACAGTAGAAAAGATCCTTCATACTGAGATGAAAGTTTTATGTGTAAGAGGATTTTCTGGTTACAACCCTTATCTGGATGCCATAGATATTGGTGTATTTATTATCTTTACAACATGCTGTGGCAGGCATCATTGCATCATCTGTTATAATGGATTACATAATTATACGTTGTACATCAGTTTACTTTATATGTTAAGTAAACTGTAAGAGACATTTAAGACATCATCGTTTATGCAGAGTAAATATTTTTATGATGCATATATGTGACCAGATTTGGCAAAATGTGCATAGTTCGCACACAATATGGAAACACAGATTTCACCGCCATTCGATAGCTACACCAATAAACTAACAGTGCATGTGTGTATGGATGCCAACAGCTCATCAGTCTGTTTTTGCTGCGGCTGCTTTCTAGGGTGTGTCAGACGTCCACGGGTGACCTTAGTGTCTTTAGTTGGCTCTGGTGGCTGTCACTGAAGAGCCACCTGGCTGTAACTCGCCCTACGACTGCCCAGTGATGCTATCCATGGATTTGGCTACTTTTTGTGCTATCTACAGCACAAATATGCCCATTTGGAAGTGTAAACACTAGACGTGTGTTTCCCCGCCACTGCCGTGGCTCCCCACCACCCCCGACCAACCACCCCTACATAATCACTTGTGGTACTGTTTAAAAACTATCTAAAATGGCGGGCAATTCAGCTAGCAAGCCTTTCAACAGTAGACCCACTGAATTATCTTGTATAACTACAGATTTGTGGAGAATTGCGTGCTAGTAGCATAAGGCAGACTCCAGATATTACGAATTGAATATTTCAAAACGGTATTTCTAAATACTTGTACATGTGCGAACAATGCACATTTTCGCAAATCCGGTCACATATATATATATATATTAAAAGGTGCAACTATGTCACAAGAGTTTTGGCATCTTCAGAGAGTTAACTACCTGTTTGCCTGAAGTCTATAATAGTGGAATGGACTACTGGAATGGTGGAATAGCTTTTTTCAGTCATGCATGTGATTAGATGTACATCACAGATCATTCAAGCTGAATCGATTGATTTATTGATTTTTATTAAGCTTAGGTATTCGACAAAGCCGTTCTTCCATACAGGAGCACATATACAAAGACAATACAATGACAATTATACAAACACACAACATTTACAAAATACAATACAATATATATCACATGGCAGCTCATTCCCCCAGTGAAAGGTCATGTGTCTAAACAGTTTTTGTGTGGAGGCCAATCTACAAAACACTAGCCGAATATATCTCTCAAGACCATTGAGTGTCATATATAGGAATGATTAGTGATTAAAGCCAAATGATCCAGCAAATAATTGTGACTATAATAAATTGTGTGCATGGCACACAAAGAACAATACTTTCCAAGGAAAAATGTCTTGCACGTGCTTGCATGAATATTGTAAGTATCTTGCAAGCTTTGCAAGAAATCGGACATTCCCTGTAAGCTTCTTGCACTGTTCAAGATCTTGTGATGTTGCACGTACTTGTGGGTGTCTTGCAGGATTCTTGCAAGAACTGCAAGCATCTTAGAAGAAAACGGACATTTTACCTGCAAGTTTCTTGCAATGATTTTGCAAGACATTTTCCCTGGGAATTAATCAGGACACTGATTATAACAATTAAGTCTATTACAGTGATGAGACTGACACATGGTCAAATTTTCGTTAAGCTGTGATACCTACACCCCAATTGTGTAAATGTTGAAGATGAGGCATAGGACCAATGCAAGCTTATGTTTCTGCTGCTAGTAAGATATTGGTAAGCTAAACTCAGAACATATCAGTACTGAGTCATCAGCATCTTGAGTAACTTTCCAAGTCATCTGTGAGAAAATAAATATATAGGTGTCCTGCTAAGGCACTGCCTTGAGGTATACCACCTCTCACTGATCCCCATTTTGTATTAAGTAAGTCTATTACGCTGATGAGACTGACACATGGTCAAATTTTTGTTAAGCTGTGATACCTACAGTACACTCAAATTGTGTAAATGTTGAAGATGAGATTTGGACAGCATAGGACTAGCAAAAGGGCTTTTATCAGTATGTATATCGTAGGGAGTCATCTTCTGGTGGCCATATGCATGTTTGTGATGCCAAGGTATCATACATAAAGTGTCTCATCTTGCAGGCTAAAAAGGATCTCCTTGCAGTCTGCTGGCCTATGGTGTGGTGTTAATAATGGACGATATCATGGTCAATTGCACAATTCTCTGTTGGCCACTTGCACTGCTTTTTCCTTAGACTCTAATAATTTCTTTACAAGTGTTGCAGTTACTAATGATCATGCACCAACGATTCTAACTTTAAATTACTTTATCTACTGTTTATTTACTTTGGATGAGTTGGCCCTGACGGTATTCCTGCATGCCAGAGTGCCAGGTTACAGATTAAGAGAATTTTTCGGCCAACATCTGTGGTCCTGTTCTATGTTAAACTCCATACTTACCTGATACTGTTACTGATTGATACCATGGGCAGGCAATCCATGAGTCAAATGTGAACACTACAGAATTAATCAACATCTGATAGATGACTGATCATGATTTGTCTCGTATCCTTTCCTGGATCTAACAGAGAAAAATTCGATGCATCCTCGTTTAGCAATAATGTGGTTTGGACCGCCTCGACTGACTCGTGTCGACCGCCGGAAGTGACCGCGCAGGACATTAATATAAACGCCAACGCCCTGAAAGAAAATAAACCACACCACCCCTGAGTTTCACACGACACCGTACCGACTGTTTTATACCATTTATATTTAGTATATCCGGTGTAATTTTGATACTGATTACTCTTCATAGGCATGGTAGTGCTACAGCAAGAGGGCGTGGTGGTGCTACAGTAAGAGGGCGTGGTGATGCTACAGCCAGAGGGCGGGGTGGTGCTGCAGCCAGAGGGCAGGGTGGTGCCACAGCTAGAGGGCGGGGTGGTGCCACAGCTAGAGGACATGGTGGTGCTACAGCCACAGGGCATGAAGGACAAAATGAAGAACAATATAAATATTGTATAATTGTACATAATCATGCATAGCTATCATTAAATACGGTAGTACTTAATAGTAGGGATTGGTAAGAAATTGTATGGTTTCCCGATTTTTCGCACTTCATAAAACAACCTTCCAATAGGCTTTACCCGAAAAAACCGACTGGAATGCATTGCTAAGGCTGTAATGATGCTGTACCTTGGTTAAACGAAGCAACAAGTCGAATATTTCGACCTACAGCCAACTTTGAAAATTTAGAAATTTACCTGTATTTCGCCTGCCTGCCAGCCAGCCTGCCTGCCGTAAGACCCGGTTGCGCTAGGTGTAGGGCTCCAGAACTTTCACACAATAAAGGTAATGGCGGCGGATTTACGAAAATGTTGTTCCGAAGACGATTTACCCACTGCGCCATGGCGATTCCTTTTATCCTTCATTCCCTTCCTTGTTCTTCTATATTCCTACCAAGGTGTGAATCTCACCTTCGAAGGTGACGATAGCCTGTTACGGCTTCTGCTTATTACGTCACGCTAAAACCTGGCTTGCACGCGATATAATTAGTTACAGTGGCACCATGGCACGATGTTTTCGTGTGTATGCGTGTACTTTATTACATCGTGAACTTCGAGATTATAGCCTTGGACAAATAGCTTTTGCTGTTTTTCGAGCGTTATTTGCTATCACACAGCTGCTTTGCCATGTAAGCGCGTTGTTAACAAGCGCCTGAAAACAAGCATAATTATTACGTAAGCGCCTGTAACATTTGTGCTGCTGAAAGATTATTATGAATGCTTAGCATGTATAAAAAGCAAACAAACTACTATGATAAAAAATTAAAAATTTAAAAGGTAAGTAGGGATTGAATTCAATAGTGTAAGGAAACAAGGAATAAGATTTTGGGACGAGAGAACATTCTGGCATGAGATAATTTATACAAGCTTAATCCCTACTTTTGGCTCACTTATTATTATTATTGATTTAGTCAGGATGGCTGTATCTACCAGAAGGTAGGTATACAGGTCCTCAATGACAAACAATATACAACTGATAAACTACAACAACTGAACAAAACTAACACTTCAGTATAGACGGGTTTAGCAGGAAGGCGTGGTCACATTACGTAAGGTAAAATAATCACGTGAATTTACCGTCGCCATTTTTGGAGGGCAAAACGTTAACGTGAAGTATGCCATGCAGCTGCTGCGCTATCGGATGTACGAATCGAGGAAGAAAGGAGAATGGAATTAAACTGTACAGGTTCCCCAAAGATGCTGAAAGAAGACGCCTGTGGGCTCGAGCACTGAAAAGAGAGCTTTGGGAGCCAAGTGAACATTCAAGAATTTGTGGTGCCCATTTTATATCAGGTTGTTCTTTAGTTGTTCAGGCTATCCGTAATTCTGTGTAGATGTGCTTTATTGCAATTACAAATGTATGCTGTTTCAGAAATTAAATAGCTAGTCACTAGTTGTTTCTGTACAGGAAAGCCAGTGAAGTTGAAGAACGACCCTGACTATGTTCCATCAGTTTTTGTTTATTCTAACAAATCAGCAAGCAGCAGCAATGAAAGTGTATCGCGTTGTAAGCGTTTAATGCAGAGGCGTGAGCATCAATATTCTGCAAGCCTCCAGACAAGAAAAAGTACTACTCGAACAACTACTACACCATTTGCTATGGTGACTGACAATCTGCCTGAAGAAGAGAGAGATGAAGAGAATAATGATCCTCAATTGCAAGGAGCTACAATCATGGATAGAGAGGTAGAAGAAGAGAGAGATAGACGAAATGATGATCCGCAAGGAGCTACAGCTGCTGAAACTGATGAGCAGTCTGAAGGGTCATTATGCACAGAGATCATCAATACTGACCAACCCAGTATTACATGTTCAAACTGTGAAAGTAACTTTGAATTACTTCACACAATGAAAGAAACCATATTATCTCAACAGGACCTAATACAAAATTTGAGTAGTTTTGTTGCTGCAAATGGGCATCAACAAATTCAAACCATTTCATCACAAGAGGAGTTCATTTCTACATTGCAGGCTAGTTTAAGACAGTCTAAACTTTCCCCAGCTGCAAAGCTAAAGGATGACAATGAACAAACAAGATTTTACACAGGTCTGTCTTCCTATGTTTTGTTCAAATCTCTGTCAAACCTGCTAGCATCAGTTTGTAAGAAACAAAACACTAATCAAGGTTTATCAGTTGATGACCAATTTTTGTTAGTTCTAATGAAACTCAGAACAGGATCACCCAACAAGGAATTAGGTTACAGATTTGAGATATCACCTGGAAGGGTATCACAAATATTCCATGAATGGATTGATGTGATGGCACGAGAATTAAATCAACTAATAGTATGGCCTGATCGACAGATGATTCGGAAAACTCTGCCAGACTGCTTCAAGGCACTTTATGCACGAGCTACCTGCATAATTGACTGCTCTGAGATATTTATTGAGAGAGCTACCTCCCTTTCAGCTAGAAGTGAAACCTATAGTAACTACAAAAGTCACAATACAGCCAAATTTTTAGTTGCCATAAGCCCAACAGGGGCTATTATTTTTATCTCAAAGTGTTGGGGAGGCCGTACATCAGATAAAATGATCACTTCCAAATGTGGATTCTTAGATAAAGTCTCCCATGGTGATTTAGTTCTTGCTGATAGGGGGTTTGATATTGCAGAGGATTTAGGACTTAGAGGGGCTTCACTTGCCATCCCTACATTCACAAAGGGAAAACCTCAACTATCTCAAAGGGAAGTGGAAACTTCTCGAGCCCTTTCAAATGTTAGAATTCATGTAGAGCGAGCCATTGGACGAATGAAGTGTTACAAGATATTACAAAACACCTTTCCAATCTCATTACTAAAAACATCTCATGAAGCTGACTACACTACTATTGATAAGATTCTGATAGTTTGTGCTGCACTATGTAATATGCAACCACCATTAGCTTAAAATTATTTAATTGTACATAAATATTTGTATATGTGTCACTGTGCAAATAGTGTAATATAATTAATACATGTATTTATGGAATATTCTTACAATCAGAACAAAACCATGGTCCTTCACGTGCACGCTTGACGCCAACACATCCATAGTGAAACCATGTGTAAGGACAGTCCGGGCCTTCACACATTATCATTTTGCCAAATTCCTCCTTCTGGCAAGAGCAGTATAATATCGGCAAATCAGTGGTGCTAGCTGTACCATCTGCAACATTTGGTGCCGGCTGCATGGCAATATTATTTGGTGGCTGCACTGGTACAAATTGTGGTATGATGCTAGAAACATAAAAAGCTGTTAGTTTTGTTATTAGCTTCTCAGTAAAGCTAATATCTACAAACACCCTTTCAATCACTACTCCCACTGGGGTCCAGACTGCTAAGTCACAGTACTGCCTTTCACTGATAACAAGCTGGCCCTGCATTTGTGTATAATATGCATGAGATGTAACTACACCTTTCTCTCCTAAACATGATCGCGGTTTTCCCCTCAGGCCACTGGGATGGATATCTCTAGCTGTAAATGGGCATTTAATTTCCAGCAATCCCTTCCCACAACAGTCACAGCAGACAAAACCATCTGGACTGGCACCCAAGTGTGGAAAAAGTGGGTTCACCACCAGGCCTGCATTTGTACACACAAAGTTAGTGTGTGATGACATAGACATCTCCTTGATGTAATCTTGCCTGGCTACATCTTCATTATTAATCCCCCATTGCACAGCAGGTAGGTGACTGATATCAGGCTTGGACAGAAGGCGCTCAGCAACAGTGGTAGGGTCAGTTTGCTTTCGCATACTGAAGACTCTATGAAAGTCTGATGCAGTCAACCTACCTTGTCGCTGCCGGTACTATAATGCTCTGATAAAGGTAAAGGTAGATTTCCTCCTCCAGCTTCAGGGTGGTCAATGGGCTCAGAAATCGATGGTGGTGGTTCTGCACGCTGTTCCTCACCCACATGTTCTGCACTTTGTTCCTCACTCTGTTCACCCACACGTTCTTCTGCACGTTGTTCATTACCCTGCTCATCAGTGTAATCATCATCCATTGTACTGCTTATACATGAGCTGAGCTTGGGTACTTCTAACTGATCTTGTGCTTGCTCAATAGTTGGTAAGGTCTCCTCAGAAGTTAGTGGTGGTTCAACAACAGTAAACAAACAAGCCTGTGGCACTACTTCAAACAGCGCCGAAATAAGTTTCTGCACAGGTAGTCTAGGAGCATCTTGTGGTCCACTTTCTGGGATTCTCTTGGCTGGTTGTGTTTCTGGATCTTCCTCAGCACAGCTGACAGACTGAACTCCCCTTTTGTGTGTAGGCTTTATAAAAGTAATATCTGATATTTCTTTAGGGGTGACCTGCAATGTACATTGTTGGTAATTTGCACATAAACGTTTGATAAGCTTACCCCAGCTTTAAAGCTCTTATTCCACTGGCATGGTAACGACGTTACAGAGGGTCTTGTATGTCCTAATCGATTAGCAGCTTCTATCTTGAATAAAAGAGCAGCAACATGACTGCAAACTTCCCCCAGCCTGCAGAGAATCAGACATTAGCACTAGCTATAACATGTCTACAGCAACTTACATACCCAGCCTTACATTTGCAGTGACCTGTCCTCACAGCTCCATTTTGGGTATTTATTATTACCCAGGCTTCATGATTGTGGTCTGCTGAATGTTGGCTGGGGTTCACTCTCGCTTTCAAGATACTCCATTCATCTGCAGCAAAATGGTAGACTGTTCGTACATATCCATTGTGATAGTAATTGTACGAGTCTAAAGACTTATATGCCTTCAGTTTTTCTTTTGTATACACTCCTTCACTGTCAATTAAGTACGTGTACAAATCTCCAAATTCGAGTTCTGGCCATTGAGTCAAGTCCTCGGACCACTGGTCTTCATCAATCCCGAATGGATCATCCAGTTCACGTCCGTCTATCTTAAGCTTCTCTAAATATCGCTTTCTTGCCGTAAATTCAAGTGAAGTAAAGTAATCTGACATCTTCCGTTGGCTATTACTAGCCATTTCAGCGAAATTATCACTAACTCTCAGTTCTGACCCTACGGTTTTTGCCCTCCAAAAATGGCGACGGTAAATTCACGTGATTATTTTACTTTACGTAATGTGACCACGCCTTCCTGCTAAACCCGTCTATAGGTTTGCCAAAAGTAGGGATTAAACTTTTATAAATTATCTCATGCCAGAATGTTCTCTCGTCCCAAAATCTTATTCCTTGTTTCCTTACTTTTTGTAGCACTATTGAATTCAATCCCTACTTACCTTTTAAATTTTTAATTTTTTATCATTTATATAGTCATTAGCTACAACAATTATTTATCATTATTACTAGCAACAACAATGTGCATGGTGTCGCTGCATGATACTTCAGGTGCTTCAATAACATGAACGCCTCACAGTATGCTTTAGCCAAAAAATCCTAACAAAGCAATCCAATCAGAACTTAAATGTACATAATTATATCAGTATTCTAACTGCCTGCTACAATGGTAATATAACCACATCACACTATACCTGAAAAGTAACTGTTCCAATTAACCATTTTCATGCTATGGTGTTTCTTTTCGGGACATCCTTTATTATGTTATACTGGCTTATTCATTGAGAGCTAGCTATAGCTAGCTATATGCTATAAAAAGTAAACAAACTAGTATATAAAATTTATAAAGTGAGTAGGGATCGATATTTCATTGCTACAAAAAGTAAGGAAACAAGTCATAAGATTTTGGCACAAGAAAAAGATTCTCAGATGAGATTATAACTTATCTAGTAAAAATTTAATGCCTACTTTTGGCTTATTCAGTATGCAAGGCTACCTACCAAAAGTAGGGATTAAATTTTTACTAGATAAGTTATAATCTCATCCGAAAATCTTTTTCTTGTGCCAAAATCTTATGACTTGTTTCCTTACTTTTTGTAGCAGTGAAAGATCGATCTCTACTCACTTTTTAAATTTTTAATTTTTTAATATACTAGTATATATAGCTACATGTGTACTTTCAAAGCCATAAATGTTATAAAGGTAGCTAATACCTAAGGATGCATGTATGCATGCCTTAGGGCAGAGACACTTATCAAATTCCAATTTAACTATATAATAACTAGATAACTTTATGGTATAAGCCTTAATTCCCTGTATATATAGCTGTCCATGCATGGAGGAAGTTTTACATGTAGTAGCAACTGTCCATATATATGATGAGCCCTGCATGAATATCTACATGCATGTAATAAAATTTGACGTTCACCATATTTTGACTTTCAAATGTGATAACTTTGTAATAGTATACTGTATTATATGTAACATTTCTTTAAAAATTCATAAAAAATTACAGACTATCATTAAGTACGGTAGTACTTAATAGTAGGGATCGCTATGAAAAACTATGGCTTCCGGAATTTTCACACTTTTAAAAACAACCTTATGACAGGCTTTAGCCGAAAAAACCTACCTGGATGCATTAGTACTGCTGTAATTAGGCTGTATCTTTGTTAAACACAGCGAAAAGTCTAATATTTCGATCCACAGCGAATTTTAAAAATTTCGAAATTTACCTGTATTTCGTCTGCCAGCCAGCCTGCCGTAAGACCCGGTTCCGCTAGGTGTATGGCTCCAGATTTTTCACACAACAAAGGTAATCACGTCGGATTTACGAAAATGTTATTTTGATTAAGGTTTGTCCACTGTGCCATAGCTTGTCCTTTGTTCTATCTTCATCGATTGATCTTCCTCAACCAAAGGATGACGAAATATTATGAAGGTGTCAACATTCCACGCAAGGTGTTAAAATGAAACAATAAACACCTTGGATAGCGAATTTTTTTGGGCCAAGTTTGTCTTAGTAGTTTTCAAAGTACAATTTTACGCATGCGTTTACCTACACGCGTATACTTCGCGGCATTTTTGACTGACATGTGAGATGGAAAACGCTTTGTTGAATTTACAGCAAGGCTTGTGGGTCACCGACAATGTAAGCAATGATGCTTTAGCTAGTTTAAGGCGTACATGGATGGTTAATATTCGCGTACCGAAACTTGCAGGTGATAGGCAGTTACTTGAAACTGGCGGCTTCAAAAGCTAAAGAGGTGAACTTCAATTATTGTTATACATGCAGTAGCTCAGTAAAATTCATGTGGAAGTGTTTGTTTCTACAGTTCTAACCCAAAACTACTTTTTGTTTATTTGTCACAGTGTCACTGCATGCATCACGCGTATGGTGTTTCCCCACCTCCAGGAAAAAATTTGTAATGCCAAGCAGTCTGGGCATGAGACTGAATCTTTAAGTTTGTGTTTTGCTGCTAGCTATAATTTTCTTGCAGGTAGGAACATTCACAAAGGGATCCAATCTAATGCAAGTAGAAATCATGTACATGCACTAGCTATAGCTATAGCTATTTATGATAGAAATTAGAAATTGGTATGTATTTTGAGTAGCTAAAAGTTTCCTACACAATTGGCTAGTTGATATATCTGGTCAGAAACCAGTTGCATCAGCAGAAATCAGGAAATATTGTACATAGCTCTTGTCCATGTCGGACCGGGACCCCTTGCAAATCAGTAATTATTTTGTTTGTAATATTACATAGCTTATACCTAGTATCTACATAATAATTATAGTGATTGATAAACCATATAATTATATAGTGTTTTGGAACTATTGTTGAGATCCTCTCTAGTCAGTATTATGATGCTATAAAAGCCAAGAGTCACAAGGAAGCCACAAAGTATTGGAAGAATAGAAAGGTTAATTACCATATAGCTATAGTGTACATTACTTCATAGCGTTCAAACAGGATGTAGTGACGGCAGACCTCATGTTGTGGTATTTGAATTCAGGGCATCACTGGACACTCATGGTAAGTATTGTCATGGCTAACTGTTGTACATATCTCTTCCAGGTGATCTGTACAAAGCTGAAAACCATGAGATATTTTGATTCATTAATACCACGGACTTGTGTGTACTTTGAAGACACAGTGATCAGGTAGCCTTGTCTGCTAGCTATATATACATGTAATAGCTAGTCAGCTAGCTATATATACATGTAATATCTGTAACTATATGCATGATGCAATGTATAAAATATGCTATATGCCTATTTGCATTAGATATTTACTACAACATTTCAAGGAAAATGCTTTTGTGGACATGCATATAGCTATGTTACATTTGTGGATTTTTGAGGATCACTTGTCACTCGCGAAGAATGCCTATTGTATATAGCTAGCTATAATAGAATTGATCTGGATGACAGAAAAAATTTTAGATGAAAGTTTTGTGGACTGCGTATAGTTTTCCATGTTTTAATTATCTTAAGAATTTGTATGTATATTAGTCAACATACTCATTGCACTATTCATTGCATACTGTATGTTTAGGGATTTTTGTGATGCAGAAGCTGTTTTGCTGGGTTATTCTCCTTTTAATTGGAAGGAATGGTCTTTTACAATAGAACAGGTGCAGTTAATTGCTTTTATGCAACAAAATGTATCATATATGTACGTATGCAGTGTGCTGCAAAAATCATATATGTATTAATTTGTCATGCAGAGCATTCCTAAGCAGTTGAATGGGAGTGACTGTGGTGTTTTCCTTATGAAGGTATATCCTCTTCTTGCATGTGTGATAAATATATGGGCCATTGAAAATGAAAAGGGCCCTTAGGGTGAAGCATAAATTTTGTGAAGAGGGCATTATTTAGGAAAAATATCGATTTTTCACTAAAAATGGTTTTTACTTGAATTTGTATTGGGGATGAATGTAGAACCTAAAACTGGACTCTGGAAGTGTATATCGTAATATTTAGTATGCTAGTGATAGTTTTACAAGCGCATGTAAACTGCAAAATCACGTAATTTTCGTAAACTATACCGCATATTTCCGTAATCATTATAATACCGCGTGACATGGCATCTTCGCAGCCTGAGCGTTTTTTACTGCTGGAAGGGGTCGATTCTGCTACACAAAAAGCTTTAGAAAGTGATGATGAAGATTTCTATGGACACACTTTGAGCGAAACTTCTGATAATGATTTTGATGAAGATACTCGTGAAAATAGAAGTGCGGAAGTGTCAGAAGAAGAAGGCGATGAAGTAGAATATGACCCAAATTTGTTTGAAAGCACTATACAATCAAGAGTGAAATCCATAACCTCTGGAAAAGTTAGTAGAACCAGTGAAGGAAGCGCTTCGGGAGTACTGGTTCCTGTTAACGATCCATTGTATGAATCTATAGGCCGTCGTTTATCAGAAAACTGTTGTGATGTTGGCTGCTTATCAGCTTTTAGCGCTGAGGAGATCTATCAGTTTCATTTGAATTTGCTGGAGATGTCAAAGGATGAAAAAAGTATGCTGCTGTTGGGAAAATTGCATGTTTTATCGAATGCTGGTGATTCCACATCACATGCTCACAAGAAAGGACCGAAACGTGCCCGTGTTACATACAGCTATGCATTTGATCACCGAGAAGTGTGTAAGAGAGCTTTCATTTTTCTTCATGATATAAGTGAAAAGCAATTTAAACACATTGCAAAGCACTTAAAGGACAATGGCCCAGTACCAATGATACATGGGAACACTGGTAAAGTACCAAAAACTACCTACCCATACGAAGTCACTCATGGAGTGGTTCAATTTATTAAAAATTTTGCAGAAGTTCACGGCTTGCCCCAGCCATCTGCAAGGCGTGGCAGAGCTGATGTACCCCCAGTATACTTACCGGCATCTCATAACTACAAGACAGTTCATGATATTTATGTTAAGTCTATTATGGAAAAGGATGCCTCACAACGTGTCATGCAATACCGATCCTTTGTAGATGTGTGGCATAAATGCATCCCTGAAGTTCAATTTATGACTCCACGCACTGATGTTTGTGCAGTATGTGAAGAATATCGTGATAAAATTAAAACAGCTGTCTCAGAGGAGGACAAGATTTCATTTACTTCTCAATTTTCTGATCATCTCACTCAAGCACAAGCAGAACGTCAAAGTTACTTAGATAGTTGTATGGACAGTAAATTAGAGCTTAAAAGAAATTCCGTGCCAAATTTTGCACACTACACTTTTGATTTTGCTGAACAGCTTCATTTGCCACACCATTCCCATCAAGTTGGGCCTATGTATTTTAAGGTCGGGAGAAAAGTTCAACTCTTTGGGATATGCTGTGATAGCAACAACATTCAAGTTAACTACTTAGTTGATGAATCTGAAACCATTGGGAAAAATGGTACAAAGTCACATGGAGGCAATTCTGTTGTATCAATGTTGGATCATTATTTTAGTGCCCACGGTTTAAAGGAATCAGTATGTTATTGCCATGCTGATAATTGTGTGGGTCAGAACAAAAATAGGTTTGTAATTGGCTACTTTGCTTGGCGAGTAATAACAGGGAAACATACTCAGATTAATTTATCCTTCATGGAAGTAGGCCATACCAGATGCTTAGTGGATGGCCATTTTGGTCTTATCAAGAAATCATATAGATGCATGGATTGTGATATCCTTCAACACCTTGTAGAAGCAGTTCGTCGTTCCACAGTGAACAACATTCCTCAAATATTTGCATGGCAGTGGCGAAATTGGGAAACCTTAGTTGATCCTTTGTTTAAGCCGATTCCTCATATTCGAAAATATCATCACTTTAGGTTTGACGCTTCCAACCCAGGGAAAGTGTTTGTCAAAGAACATACAAATTCAGCAGAAAAGGAAGTTTCAATTTTCAAGAAAGGCATAACAGCAGCAAAAGTACGAAAAGCCAAGCTTCCAGCTGTACTATTACCAGAAGGGTTAACTCGGGAAAGGCAAGAGTACCTATACAAAGAAGTTCGACCTTACGTAAAGTTTGAGTATCAAGATATCGCTTGTCCACCATTAGATTAACTTTAAGTGCATTTTTCTCCATTTTCATAATTTGTGCTTGTTATAGTAAATATGATTTTTTAGAGTCGTTCTAAGAACTCCTTGAATGTTTGGTTTTAAATATGGAATGTACAATCATTTTAGAATGTAAATATGCAAAAAAATTAAAAAATGTGATTTTCACCCTAAAGGCCCATTTTATTTTCAATGGCCCATATACCTGTTGTTTATTTATTGATCTAGTATGCTCGTTGTGTTCTTATGAAGGAACCCATGATTTTTGATCAGGTGATTTTAATTTAATGAATAGCTATATAACTGCTATCTAAAATTTTAGAGTGGTATGTATGCTGCAAGACAAGAAATTGCAGCTGAAATAGAAAACCAGGCATTACAGGAGTGTAGTAATTTGCAGAGCTCGTCACCACAGAGGGAATTGTCTGCTCCTATTCCAGCAATCATGAGGAGTTTCTGTCAATATCACAGTTGCAGTCAAATAGTTATGGTGTACCTCATGCCGCAAAGTATTTAGATGTGGACTTTTCTTCTACCTCAGACGACACTTACCACCTGCCACTGCAGGACATAACATCTTTGGACAACACTACCAAGTCCACAATGTTGCTGTCGACGACACTGCCAAAGAGTAGTACGCCTCACACGTTCACAGAAGAGAAATTCAGTCCTAGAAATATATACTTCAATGCTTCTGACTCTTCTGATGAAGAAAATGAATCAATTCAACCTGAAAGCAAAATTCCATCTATAAAATGCTGGGAGATGCTTGAACCATCTTTACAAACTGTGTTACCAAATGAAGAGGGTGTAACATATATAGTTACAGAATTCACACATACAACAAGCTGGGGAAATGTTATTTTGTGACAGTACATCAACACTTGATCATTTTAATACGTCACTGTTTGTCTTATCAACCTCTCATGCATGTGGTGGCCTACCACTGGGTGCAATCATTACTTCAGATGAACAAGAGGAGACAATAACCCAAGGCTTGGAATTGCTACAACAAAGGTGTTACCTGAAGAAGCCTTCTATAAGCGTGGAGGAAAGGAAAGCCCTGCCATTGTTATGACGGATGATAGCAGTGCAGAACGTAATGCTCTACATCAAGTGTGGCCACATGCATGGTTGCTGTTATGTATATTTCATTTCCTTCAATGTAAATTGACTTGGCTACATAATGGTACCAATCGAATTGCTAACCAAGATCGTCAGGTATTGATGAGCAAAACCAAGCAGTTAGTGTATGCTAAGTCTGAGCCTATGTTTGAACTATCATACAAGCAGTTTAAAAAGTGTGAAATTGTTAAAAAATATCCCAACTATTTGATGCATATTGAGTCTCAATGGAGTCGTAGAAGAGAGTGGGCTATTTCTTATCGTACTCATCTCTTGACCAGAGGAAATCAAACAAACAACTATGCTGAAGCTGGAATACGGATTGTAAAAGAGTTAGTTTTTAATCGCGTAAAGGCATATAACATTATCCAGATGTTTAGTTTCATCACAGAGTGCTGTGAGTTGTACTACATGAGGAAGTTGCTAAGTTTTGCCCACAACAGAGTGGATCGATACATTTCACTGAAGTACCAAGGTATGAAGAGTGCAGGAATATGTGAAGACCACATACAAAAATTGGAAAATGAAAACACCTTTTTGGTTAATAGTCAAACAGAGCGCAGTGTCAAAGATTTGGTAGATATGAACTTGGGTATATGCAGTTGCATTGGTGGACAGGATGGTTCGCCATGCTCACACCAGGCTGCTGTAGCCAAATTGTTTGGTATTTATAGTATAAACTGTGTGTCCACCATTTCTTCAACTGCAAGACAGTTGTTGCTCTTAGTAATAATGCCATCCAGGAAGGTGATTTTTATGCCTCACTTCACCAACAACAAGAAGAGAAGAAGTTAGGAGTACAATGTCAGCGTGTAGATAACGATGGAGAAGACCTTAAGCTTTTGAATGCCATAACAGCTACAGATGATCACACAGCAATCACTGGAGAAAATGATATGAATTCAGAAGATAATGATCAAATTGCACTAACAGCCACAAGCAGTAAAGCACAAGATGATATTTTACAACAGTTTCAAGAATTTTCTGAAGACATCACAGAATGAATTAAGGACACGCCAATTGTTACAGATGCAATGAAAACATTTTTAAGACGATATAAATTATTCACAAAATCAGGTGGATTTGTTAATGCATGATTGTCAAGTGCCCTCCACCGTTTTGGTTGGGTATTTTGGGGAACAGTTTCCAGGAAGGACCACAATGGCAGATTTCGTAGGGGTAGAAGAATACCTGTGAATCCCAAGGCAGCAGGACGCCGTCGAGGAACTACTACTACTAGAGGAAAAGCTGTAGTGCTGCAAGGAAGACCAAAAGAAATGAAGATGGCGATATTCCCCAAATCAATTTCCAGCCTCAATATCAAGAAAAGACCACCAAAGCGGCCACACTCATTAAGTAAGAATGTAGCAAGAGGTGTACAAAATGCTGGAAGATGGTGATGTTTTGTTTACACTCTAAGTTGTACAAACATTCTTTTTTTGATTACAAACTTCTTTTTTCTTCTTTTTTTGATTTTTGGTTTCTTGATTACTTTATTATGTATCATGTAGACATAGCTGGCTTATGACTTAGAAAGGTGTGTTGACAATTCACCACTTTACCTCCCTTGTGGCCATGAACAATGGCATCTGAGTGCAAAAGCGTAACACCACAGTATTTGACTGAATATCACATATCCATCATTCAGTATTGACGGGCTCTTGATCCGTCTATTAAACATATAATTCCGACTGTTTCGCTTCTCAACGCGAAGATCACTTTATAGATTCCAACTGAACAGTAGATTCGAAGTTCTAAATAGACCACCCCTTGGATCAGTTGGAATATACGGCACCTAAGGAATTTCGATTCGGGGCGCGCGTTGATTAATTACGTCACTTCCGTGATTCGATTCACCACCAATTTGTTTCATAATAGCTACGTAACTAGCTTGCAATAACTAATTAGCTATATGCGTACAACATGCATAAAATATAGAGAAAATTAAAAATCTACTTACACAGAATAAGAGGAAAGCACACCAGTCAGGAAATTTGGGTATTGCCACTGAATGGGTTGGTGGATACCGGCTTCACATTCATAGCTGCTGTTGGGTATAGCTACATGGAAATTGTACGATAAAGAAATGACACTACATTAATTGCTCCCCATCATCAATGTCCACGTGGTTCCTGGCACTAGCGTTCATACAGACGAATGCTGTTACGTTTTTACGAGCGTTTTTAGATCCTACCACTGGGACCGACACACACAAATAGTGGAGTCATAGTACTGGAATAGGTGCAAAACTACATTGAAGGGCTGTGTGGCACACCAAATTGCCAGCAACCTTGCCAGTCGATGAAGCCGGATCCTCGACGAATTCATTGATGTGGAGGAATAAATTAGAAGCCAATCATTATAAAATGTCAACGGAACTGACGTAATTAATCAGCGCGCGCCCCCGAATCGAAATCCCTTAGGTGCCGTATATTCCAACTGATCCCACCCCTTTGCGTGCACGTGATTATTGTGTAAAAATATGACAAAGTAAAAGTTGGCCCAAAAAAAATCGCCCTTGGATAGGCGCATGCTTACTGATGCAACTGAGTCCGTAACACGTAATGGAAGAAGAATTCAGTCTTTCCCTATAGTTTCGTCTTCCATAGCCAGACCAATTTATTTGCATGCAGCTGCTTTATCGATCTTCTGAATTGTAAGCGCCGGATGTTAATTATAACATTAAGCGCTTATAATCGGACGCCTATTAACGACCTAGTAGCTGCGTATTAAATAAAATGGTCTGGCTACGAGTAGAATATAGTCCTTCCTTCACAGTACAAGTCGTTTTACCATATAGACACTTGGTATTGTGATGAAACGAGTCTGTTGTAAAGGTGGGCGTGGCACATACGTAGCGAGCCATTGTAAACTATGTAGATATCAATTGCTAAGAAGTAATTCCAGTCTTAGAGTGCCTGTAACAGCTAGCTATAAAAAGTAAACAAACTAGATTTTTTTTAAAAATTTGAATTTTGAAAAGGGGAGTAGGGATCGTAGCTCAGTATAAAAAGTAAGGAAACAAGTTGTTGATCACTCACCACCCAGCATATTGCATGTGTTTACGCAAGTATACAATTGCAGCTGGGTAAGCGTTCATACATGCACAAATGAAACACATTCTCTAGCACTTCTACAAGATTTAATCCCTACGTTGGCTGCATGATGTTTTGCTTTGAATGCTGGCTGCCAAAGTAGGGATTAAATCTTGTAGAAGTGCTAGAGAATGTGTTTCATTTGTGCATGTATGAACGCTTACCCAGCTGCAATTGCATACTTGCGTAAACACATGCAATATGCTGGGTGGTGAGTGATCAACAACTTGTTTCCTTACTTTTTATACTGAGCTACGATCCCTACTCCCCTTTTCAAAATTCAAATTTTTTTAAAAAATCTAGTAGTTATAGGTAGTCATGCATTATACTAGAATATTTAAAAATTTAAAAAGGTGAGTAGGGATTGCTCCTGCAATGCTAGCTAAAAAAGTAAGGAAACAAGGGAAAAGATTTTCAAGTGGCATGAGAGAACACTAAAGATTCTAATTTATAAAAGTTTAATCCCAACATTTGGCTTACTCTTAATACTGAAAATGAGCCAAAAGTAGGGATGAAACTTTTATAAATTATCTCATGCTAGTATCTTTAGTGTTCTCTTATGCCACTTGAAGATCTTTTCCCTTGTTTCCTTACCTTTTTAGCTAGCATTGCAGGAGCAATCCCTACTCACCTTTTTAAATTTTAGTTTTTTGCTTTTTATAGCATACTTGCAAAAGTAATTGCCTTCCAGGTGCCAAAACATTACTTAATTTTTTTTGCAGGCGCATGTTAACAACAGCATTAACATGGCGGAGTAGCTGCATTGTAGTGAAATACATTCGAAAAACATCAAAAATATGTTGTCTAAGTTATATATCGGCATGTACTCTATAGTTCACGATGTAATAAAGTACATTCAAAAACATCACGTATGTTCATAGTATTTAACGGCAGGCGCATTACTAATTATGTCACGTGTGTAAGTGGCTGTTTTGGTGATATAAAAGCATAAGGTGCAAGTTTATAGACACCTTCTTTCATAATTTTCTCGCCTTTCTACAGACTAAACGAAGAAAAAGGAAGATAGTGAGGGATGAAAAGAAACACTGAGGCGCAGCGGATGAATCTTCAGCAGAATAGCAGTTTCGTAAATCGAACACAATTTCCTTTGTTGTGTGTGAAATATGGAGCCATACTCCTAGTGCTAGTGGGTCTTACGGCAGGCTGGCAGTCAGACGAAATTATATTGCAATTTTCAAATCTCTCTACTGATCGTTTTGTTAGGTTTTTCATGGAGTTTAACGAAGGTACAGTTTTGTTATAGTGTTACAAACGGATTTCAGTCGGTTTTTTTGTGAAAAGTATATTATATTGTGAGACGAGTTATGGAGGCACATGTAAGTTGGATGCCATGTTTTTTCATGTCAATCCCTACTATTAAGTACTACCGTATTTAATGATACGTATATGTTTGATGGTTCTTCCATCCTACATATTATATGATCAAAAAATTATATTGGCATAATTGGCTCAAGCCTAATGCATATAGCATAACTGTCAACAGACCATAGGCATAATACGTATAGACTATAAAAAGTAAGCTGCATGGCATAGCTAATAGGCTAAATTTCTAGTAAGTAGTGTCAGGATACTCAAATTATGCATTTAAGGTCTAAACAGCTACCATTATGTACACTCATATACAACTACTAGGCTTACTTTCAAGAACTTTTATCCCTAAAATTATTAATAGCTATAGGTATAGCTATATACAAGTGATTTCGAGCTGTATATAGAGAACTGTAGTTTAGTTCATGCATGAAGCATAATAGTGAGCATAATTGGTAAAATTCTGGAGCATTTCCCCAAACCATAATAGGCAATTTCAAAAGCATAATGGGGCATGCGTATATACAACGGACTGAATACTGTAGCTACTGTTGGTCATTGCATGGTGTTGACAGTCAGCTACATGCAAGGCATTGGTAAGCTACTGTGTCTATGCATGTATGGAGTCAAATTTAGCTAAGTACGTAGCTACATTGAGTCACTGATAGAAGGTGTAGTGGGTCTCAGTGGGTGGTACAAAGTTTCATGAGGATGATGGGGTTTCAGTAGAATTTCATAACTAAATATTAGATTGTACATGGTCACGATGTCTTTTAATCAATCATTTAGGAAGTAATTTTATGTTGGAGGGAAATACTCATGATATGGTTGCCAACTCTGAATTGTTAGGTATACATGTGTAGCTCGATGATACTGTGCATAGTTAGTAAACGATATAGCTAGATGTATGATGATAGCTGTAAAATGTGACACTGCACACTAGCTGTAACATGTAGCTAGATGTATACCATATGCTACAGTATATTATAGTGACACTGTGTATACTAGGTATAGCAGTACCATATATGTAGTAATTTTCGAATGATTTAATTTACAAAATCGTGAGTCCTTTTTGAAAATAAAATTTTGTATCAAATAAAAGAAGACTTGGTTTTTTCTTCTGTTTTCGTAAATATTATTTCAAAATGCTTGGCAAGGAACTATTTTCGTAAATTTAATCATTCAAAAATTGCTAAATATACAGTATAGTTACATTTGTAGTGGTGCATGTAATATATTGTAATACACTGGATAAATCATGCATGATGAATATATACTGCATGATTATGTGTTAGAATAGTAGCTGGCATACAGTTTTGGCTTACCCATACTTTATATAGCTAATTGTTGTTATTGATCTGTACATGTGTGTATATATACAGTATGGGTATAAATAGCAAACATAATAATAAGGCAAGTAGGATACTACAGTATTATAATGTATCTTGAGTAGCTGACAGATTTCAACAAGATGTTGCATGGTCTGTAGAAATGAAGTGAAATTTTCTTCTTTCCTGATATGCACAACATAATTGTTAAGGATGACTCAGCATTTTAGTTTATGAATGCTCTATTAGAGTATTTTCATAAACCTTGACAGTTTTATTAGAATGTAGTGCCTTATTATGCTTTATTAGAGTACCCAATATAAGTATCGAGTGACAATATGGTCTGTTTTCCAAAATTCGGTCACATACATATAGTGAGCTACTTGTGTTTATATATTAATGCTACTTCTATTATCAAGTGTGCTGGTTACATTATTTATACCTTCCATATAGCCAATAATCTTTTATATGTGCATTAGACCACTTCAACTTAATTAGTTGTTTCACAGGCAAAAATATCAAAAATAGGTTGGTTTAAAAATAAAAATATTACTTCTTAAAATATTATTTATCATGCAAAAATTTAATTTATTTAAAATTTGACACTACAAAATTTTGTCAATCAGTCATGAAACTCTGTTATAGCTGTCAGGTTACTTTTTACGAGGATGTTTTGGTGTTATGGCTGTCAATATAAAAATTTGGAATTTTTGGGTTGGTCAGGCCTGTGAAACAACTAACTAATCAAGTTGAAGTGGCCTTAACCAATTAGGTACTTTCTGCCTACAGTAATTTTAGTGTAGTGTTTAGCAGACAAGCAAAGTATGTTATCAATGGGAAGTAGACTTTAATTCTAACTGCTTCACTGTAAAAATGATGTAGTGAACATCACTACATTGCTTAGTGACGTTCACTAATTTTTGAATCACTACAGTGTAGTGAACCTTCAAACTAGTGACCACGATTATCAAGAGTCTCATTATGCATAGATATTCATCCCATTTAATTTTCCGTAATCTTCCGTTCTTAGACTGACGTAATAATTTAAAATAACACCCGGTGTCTAATTCACCAGTGCGTGTTATTTAAGATGAAGAGGGATAGATTGAATTTCTGAGAGATACTGTGAGTAACTATCCATATTAATGCACACTGTATGAGCGTGATTCTATGGGGTGCCGTTTGGGTCAAAATGCCACTATATATAAAAACAAGTAAAACAGAACAAAATTAAAAAGCAAAAATGCATCGCATCGATATGTGACCGGGTCTGCGAAAATCAACCATGTAGTCGCACAAAAATCACCTAATTTTTTGAAATATTTCTTTTTGTAACTTCTGCTTTATTTACACTATAACATTTGCACCAAAAATGCAGAATTTAATGGAGAGTCATATACAGTTACAGAATGAAAATACTCCTTTTAGAACTAAAGATATTCATGATTATCTAACTAGGCGTAATTTGCGCTCACATGGTTGATTTTCGCAGGCCCGGTCACATATATGAAACGCTATACGTAAAGTCCATCTAATAAATAGAAGGTCGATATAATAAATAGATGGTTGATATAATAAATAGAAGGTCTATATAATAAATAGAAGGTCTATATAATAAATAGGATGTCTATATAATAAATAGAAGGTCTATATAATAAATAGGATGTCTATATAATAAATAGAAGGTCTATATAATAAATAGGATGTCTATATAATAAATAGAAGGTCGATATAATAAATAGACGGTCGATATAATAGACGGTCAATATAATAAATAGGTGGTCGATATAATAAATAGACGGTCGATATAATAAATAGAAGGTCGATATAATAAATAGAAGGTCTATATAATAAATAGGATGTCTATATAATAAATAGATAGAAGGTCGATATAATAAATAGAATGTCGATATAATAAATAGAAGGTCGATATAATAAATAGAAGGTCAATATAATAAATAGAAGGTCGATATAATAAATAGAATATCTATATAATTAATAGAAGGTAGATATAATAAATAGCCAGAATATCAATACAAAATATCATTAATGAGCATATCGATATCCTAAATATCTAAAAACATATCGATACCAAATAGCTAACATCGATATATATATATAGGATGATGTTTACTCTGCAGATTTTATACTGATATGACAATAGCTATGTATATATTTCTAGAGGGGGTTCTAATGAACATAGGCGGATTTGAGGAGGGGCAAGGGGGCAATGCCTCCCCAACTTCACCTTTTGCCCCCCTTGCTGTAAAGGTACAGAAATATCCTTCACAGAAATTAGTTTTTATTGTTTTATGCTTTGTAACATAAATTATTACCTTATAACTTTAAGGGGGTTGTGCCCCCAGACACCCTGTTGCCCCCCTCCCAGTAGGTCCCTTGCTAATCAAGTTATCACTCTAACTTTTGTAATGTTACATCACAAACTGCTTACATATATCGCTAATCCAATTAGTTTTATCATTTCATCATATTGTACCATATGAATGTTTAATTATCGAGCTAGCTAAATAAGAAACCAACACTAAAATTAATATTGTACTTTTAGCTACAGCATTCAGTTGTCATTCTAATAGTGGTTGTTTCTCCATATACGTAAAAGTCATGAAATACGTATAGAAATATTTTAAAATACATGCATGTACTATAATTAAATACAATGCCTGTATACGTAGCTACTGTAGGTAGCTACTATACTGTGGATACTGTAGGTACGTACTGTGGGTACTGTGGGTAGTGTGGGTACTGTGGGTATAGTGTAGATACTGTGGGTATAGTGTATACGTAGGTACTGTGGATAGTGTATAGGTAGTAGGTACTGTATACTGTAGGTATAATGTGCACGTGGGTACTGTGGATACTCTATAGGTAGCTATGAGGTAGCTGCATACCTGTGCATGCCTGATGCCGGGGTACTGTTGGTACTGTAGGCACTGTATAGGTACTGAGGGTAGCTACCGTACATAGGTACTGTGGGTATATACTGTATGTACTGTCGGTACTGTAGGTATACTGCATGTGGATGCTATAGGTACTGTGGGTACTATATACAGGCATATTGTGGGTACTGCCTGTATAGGTTCTGTCACTACTGTGGGTACTATATAGGTAGCTATACTGTAGGCACTATACCTACAATACAAACAGTATATGTACCTACAGTACCTAGCTATACATGCAATTAACAGTACCTTTGTACAGTACCCACACTACCTACACTATCCACAGTACCTATAAAGTACCTATACAGTACCTTATGGTACTCACAGCACCCACACTACCTATATATAGTTGTGGATGCTGCATGTAGGTACTGCGGGTACTGTGGGTATATACTATAGGTACTGTGCATGCATGGGTATTGTAGTACTGTATATACTATATAGGTATACTGTGGGTAGTGTAGGTACTGTGGGTACTGTACTGCTAGGTACTGTGGGTACGTACTATATGTACTATTGGTACTGCATGTAGGCATAGTGCCTGCAGTATACCTATATAGTACCCACAGTATAATACAGGCAGTACCCACAATATACCCGTATAGTATCCACAGTATCTATAGTATCCACATGCAGTACCTAAAGTATACCGACAGTACATACAGTATACCCATGCACAGTACCTATATGTACATAGCTGTATATACCCTCAGTACCTATACAGTACTTACAGTACCCACAGTACCTGACCGGCAGTACCCACAGTACCTATACAGTACCCACAGTAGCTATAGTACATACAGTATCGACAGAATTACCTACAGCTATAGGCACTGTATTTTATTAATTATAGTACATGTATGTCAAAAATTATTATGTATTTCGTGACTTTATAATTACGGAGAAACACCCGGTTCCAGCCTAGCTATATATATATATATACGTACGTACGTAGCTAATATTAGCTATGTGCATAAATCACATAACTATAGCTAAGGCCATGTAAAGTTGATTTACAGTTTATCGTCAGAGCTTTTTCAGAAAAAAATGCAGGCGGGAGGTCATTTTTCATTATAGAATAGCACCTCATGATCAATATATATGTAAAAAAGCCAATTTGAAAACAAACATAGCTACAGAAAATTTCCTTCCTTAATTTCTAGAAATAATTCTGTAAAACTAAACCGTCAGTTTTCTACAAATATAGCTAACACTGAAAACGTGTTCAGCATGTGATTTAGCTATAACACAGATCACGTGATAAAATAATTAATAATGAAAAATGAAATTATTGCTGTATTCTTAAAATACCATGCAGGCATTGATGATAAACTGTAAATAAACTTTGCCTGGCCTAATGGATATTTACGTAGCATATTAATGATTTTTCTTTGAAAAGCTAACCATGCATGCATGCATACATGCATGCAAAGTAGCATCTGTTTTACACAGAGAGTGTGGTGGGTGCAACCCTCATGCAGTGTGTATATAAAGACACCTATAGTCCAAGAAATATTGCATTTTATATTAGTGTTTCATTACACCATTATATGGCTACTTTGAACTAGCTACTAGAATTACCTGGTATGGTTGAGGAGACACATATGACCCTCCCTGGATTGGCTCCTTATAGAAGAAAAGATTCAAAAGAATTAGCTATAGCTATAGTATAGCTATACAGTGAATCAGTAGCTAGCTAACTACGTATATATATACATAGCTGTATACAGTGAAGATTCACCAGTAAAGACTACAGTGATTGTCAGTAAATATATAGCTAATTATATAGCTACAGTGCATTGTATCCAAGTATATATAGCTATATAAATACAGTGAAGAATCTAACTGCAGTGAAGACATACATGCTACAATATCTGCTGCAGCTCCTCCATGCAGAAGTACCTAGCTATAGCTGATTAAGAAAATAAATAGCTGCATATATATTAGCTATGTATAGCTCTATATATGCTAAGTGGAAAACATGCATAGCTAATTATAGCTATTATTTTGTGGTAAAACATATGAAGCTACAGTATGTAGCTAGGATAGCAATAATTTCAGATTTACGTAGCTAGTATACTGCAGGATCCTGACATATGCCACAAAGTTAAGTATACGTAGCTAGCCTACTAGCTGCATATACAAGACTCATGATGGTTGAGGGATAAATACAAGGGAAAATCCCGCAAAGTAGCTACGTAACTATATTATTCCATTCAAGTTTGTTTGTTGACACTTAAAAATTAATTACCCTGATCTGCATATATATAGGTTTAATTCTGGTTTACATGTAACTAACATAAAAGCAGTGATATCCTACTCATAGCTAGCTATACCTGCATGGCTGTAAAAAAGTGTGAGGCCAATCAGTATCTTTATAGTTGTATTGCTAGCTAGCTATAGCTGCTATATAAAGCCATGAACTTAAAACATCTTAATTGAATGATCATGCACATATGTATAGCTACAATACTTTTAGCTACAGGGCATTTCACAACCGGCTATAGCTACGTATATATGATTGGTTTTGTCACCTTTTAGTATGTACCATGCATGTAGCTACGTATATAGCTATAAATAAAAAGGGTTTCTTGCATGCACACATGGTCTTAGCTACTTGATAGCAAAAGTTTTGGATGTTTAATATAACCAGCTATATGTCAGGGGCTATAAAGCACTTTAATTTACAGTTATAGCCCTAACCTTATATCTTAATGTCTATACCAATTACACTGTATATATATGTGCTGCCACGGCTATAGTTACTTAGTTTTTACAGTGCATGTATATACGTACAACTAGCCCATTTTGGACTTACATGCAAGTATAGCTTTTTGGACATAACTAGCCCCTTATTTTATCCCCTGCATGATGCATGTGCATGTTGCTTCTGTCTCGCACATTTTACACTAGGATATAGTATATATACATATACAGTAAAGTATTAAATATAGGTAATATAATATAATTATATAGAGCTACTTAGTCATCAGTGAGCATGCAGTATATACAGTGAAGGCTACGATGATTAATTGTCAGTGAACTACGTAGCTATATAATAGTTATAGTACAGCCACTTCCGGGTAATTACGTAATAATGGCGTAGTAATGATCACGTTCATATATACGCTTATCAAGACCTAGCTATCGAATATCTGTGATGGCTGAAGCTTCTTATATGAGTACCTCTTCAACTTTTGCCAGTGGAAGGCCAAAATATGCTATAGATAGAGAACAGTTGAAAGTTTTAAGATCTCTTCGTTTGACATGGCAAGAGATATCACAGTTTCTAGGCGGAATTTCAGTTAAAACCCTGCAGAGAAGAGCCAAGGAATATGGAATCACTCGCTTTTCCACTATCGCTGATAATGAATTAGACGAAATTGTAAGGAACTGTTTGGAGGATTTTCCGCGAGCTGGAGAAGTGATGCTTAGAGGGCACCTAGTTTCCCTCGACCTACACGTACCTCGTCAAAGACTGAGGCAATCATTGGAAAGATTAGGTTTTAGAAACTCTATGCCTCCTGCCATAACCAGGCGACTTATTCAGTCCCTGGGCCCAATGCTTTGTGGCACGCCGACGGTAATCACAAGATGATTCACTGGCGTTTTATCGTACACGCTTGCGTTGATGGTTATTCACGCCTCATTACATACATTCAGTGTGCGGACAACAACAGAGCTGCAACTGTGATGGAATGCTTTCTCGTGGCTACTCAAGAATTTGGAATACCATCTCGTGTTAGGACAGATCTTGGTGGGGAGAATGTAAGAATTTGGGATTTTATGGAAGAAGTACGGGGAAGTAACAGAGGATCGTACATCACTGGAAGTAGAGTTCATAACACCAGAATTGAACGTTTATGGCGTGATGTTTATGAAGTTGTCTCTGCCACATATATTTCTGTTTTCAATGAACTAGAAAACCAAAGTATTTTAGACCCATTAAACGAAATGGATATGTTCTGTTTACATTACATATTTCTTCCAAGAATAAACGCCAGTCTACATTCTTTTCAGTTAGCATGGAATAATCATCCACTGTCCACTGAAAACAATAGATCTCCCATTCAGATCTGTACATGCGATTCAATAGGGACCTCCTTATTTCAAGAAAGCGATGATTCTATTCAACCCCAGCAAGCAATTCCAGATGATGATATCAGTACAGTTAATGTGCCAGAAATTATCTCACCTCTGAGTAGAAGTGCTATGGGATATTTAAGTACCATGGTTGATCCATTACAAAATTCCACAAGTCATGGAATGGATTTGTATGTGAATTGCATTCATGTGGTTCATCAATTATTACAAAATGATACTTGATGTGGACTTCATGCACATGCAATGCAGTATACTGACTGAAAATGATTAACCTGCAGCTATTATGCTATTTAGCTAATTAATTCTGTATGAACACGCATGCTTTATTCAGTTTGATTTGTATAATTATAATCACGTGATTATATTGTTATAATCACGTGATTATATTGTAAGCGTTCAGTGATTTTGCTGAAGGGAGTTTTTGCGAGTTTTGCGTGCGTGTTATTACTCTGTTCTCAGTGACGGAGATACGTGGCTATATAGCTACATCGTGAGTACGGAAGACTGTATAGAGAGTCAGATATACTGAGCCGGTGAGCAACTGCCATGTGGCAATAGCTACATTGAGCACTGGCTATATAGACTTTTGTTTGATGTCACACGCAGGTTCAGTTTCAGTACGTATTTATTGGCTCGCCGTATATAGCTGCTCATATATGTTGTGGAGGATGAGCTCGGAAGCCGATAACAGTCTAGGCCAAGATTTTGAAAGAATTGCAGGAGCTCTGGTCCATGCGGTGCGAAGGTCCGTGCGAGAAAGTGTCGATCGGCGATTGTGTGAGACTCGGCAGCCTCAATCCGGACAGCAAACCTTAAGCACTAGTGAAGATGATAATCAATACCAAAGTCTTGACCAACAGTCACATGATACACCCCAAGCTTCACAAAGTACCTGCGGCGCCAGTATACTAGCAACCCCCGGCCGCTATGATACAGCCTCAAGTACAGCCTATGAACGAGCAATAATGTTGCAAAGCACCTTGCGTAGGGACACCAGAATGAACGCGGTGGGAAGTGGTACTACGCGACGGTCATTCTTACCATCTGCATTCAAGCCTGCAAAGCGAGGAAGAAAAGGTTCTTCAAGCCGCGAGCAATCAAGCGGCCCAAAGCCAACGTTGTATCAAAGAGACATAATGTGTCTGCCATGCACCAGTCAACGGGCAGATGGAGTGATACATATCCCGAGAAGAACACCTAGGACTGAACTAGCTGAAGTTGGACTTTTGGGGAAGGTTGAATTGACTTCATTGATGACTCCAGAAGAAGTGAAATCCGAAATTTGCCAAGTATTTATGACCCCTATGGCTTTGAGCAAAGATGACATTGCAAACAAAATGTTTTTTGAATTTAGTTATCTGCAGAAGATCACGAAGCTTATGCTTACCTTCTGTCTCACAAAGTTTTGAGTGGAATGGTCGACAGGTGGCCAGCTTAGCAAAAAGTGGAGGTTTCATTTATATACTGGCTGCAAGAGAATTGCCTGGATGTAATTTGGAGTCTTCACAGCTGTTAAAGGTGTGTAACTAACCTGCTGTATTATTATTATTATATAATATAGCTAAATATGTGGCAGATCATTCAGTATGCAGATCATTCAGTATTTTGAGCTCTGATTTATTCTTTATATAGTCCTTAAATATTTTGATCAAAAAGAGTTAGTTATGCATGTTTTTGTGGTTGGTAGCTAATTGTAAACAGCCATGCATGCCAGGTGGGGTCAGTTTTCCAAAGGAGACCTCCACCTGCAAATTAAAGATAGGGCTGTAAACTACAAGGTGGGGTTATAGTTCAAGCATGCACTGATGCATGGGTGTTTAATCATTGGAATAGAGTATATGGAATGGAATATGGAATGGAGTGATCATACAGTGAACTGTATATATAAGCTGGGGGAGTGTGTAGAATGAACTACTGAAATGGTGCATGGACTGCATATATAACTTCAATTCTTTTTAAAGAAATCCTTTTCAGATACATACAGCTACTAGCTAACTATATACGTATGTAGATCATATGGACTGATTTACGTAGCTGCGTTACCTATCACATGATTTACATGATTGAAAAATCCCAAATGCATGATTTCTAAAAGCAAGCCAGTCCACCATTCCAGTAGTCCATTCCACACTTCCATGAATATGGTCACTTGTTTGAATATCATGGTTTGCTATCTGTAATATGCATAGGATATTGTTTTATCATCAAGTGAAGACGATGAATCACAACAAAGTTGTACATTGATTACTCTTTCAAGTGATGAGAATTCCAAGGACGATGACGATGATCCCTACAATGCTTGTGATCAGTCTAGTTCTGATTCTGTTCGTGGCTTGAATAGTAGCTTAGTTGATGGTCACTCATCTCTTAACGTCACAGCCAACAGTTTAGCCAGCCCATCCACCAGTAGCGCTAGCCATTCGTCCAGAGAATCAGAAAATCAGCTGAATGATGACATGTGTAAGCTACAAGATCTATTTGGGGAAAGATTATCTGCCAGTCAGATTGAAACCTTATACAAAGTATCTGGTGGTGACTTTGCTGCAACCATGGATTGCTTGTTAAAAGGGCCTACACTGCAGCCAATGATAAAATTGCTAAATGAAAGGTTTTTGCTATGCCCTACCATAAAAGTGCGGATTGATCCGTCTGAAGCATGGGAAGACTTTGTAGCTTTTTACAAATCTCATCGAGTGGAGGTAACCAAGCAACTACGAATTCAGATTACTGGCCAGCCAGTTGTTGATGTGGGTGGTGTCCGTGCACAACTTTATACAACAATTCTGGATAATTTCTCGCAGAATAGGCAGATTACGCTTTTTGAAGGTCCTCCTAGACGATTGCGTCCTCATTGTGCAGCTGAATCCAGATCTTCTGGACTATTCAAAGTACTAGGGACAATGGTCGGTCATGCTCTGTTACAGGATGGGATAGGGTTTCCTTTTTGGTCTCCCTTGTGCTATTGGTACATGTTTGATGGTGAGGAACAAGCCCTGGAACATTTAACTATTGATGATGTAGGTGATGATGTTGCAGTTTTTTTAACAGAGGTTTGTGGCATTAACTAAATATAAGTAACAAGCCATTCTATTAATATATTGATGCATCATCAGCAGAAGAACTTGATGCACTGATGTCAAATGAAGAATTTTATACAAATGCGATGGATACAATGGGACGATGTGGTATCAAGAATAAGCTAACAGTATGTTACAGTTCATGCACTTACTACAAGGCTGTCGGAAGCGGTATGGCTGGTGAGGCCATGGCCTCACCACTTTTTATCCATGTAGTGTTAAATCTACGCAATAACACTATAAAACTGTAGATTATCTTCAAAAAGAGTATAGTACAAGCAATCTAAATGAAATATCACCTTGGATGCTTCCGGCTTTATTCTAATTTTCCATGTAACATGATACCAAGAAATAGTTTTTGATGATGAATACCAATGGCCTCACCAATAAAAATTTGCTTCCAACAGCTTGTGATGGGCTGAGATAATTAAACTATTAAACTTAATGTACATAAGCTCATTATTAATTGGAGAGTGTCTAATGCTACAATAATAAAGTCTACATGAGCCTGTAAAGTCCTATACGTGGCTTCCTACCAGTTAATCATCTGAATACATACATTAGTAATTGTGACTGGCTCTGCGAAAACTCTCCACGTTCGTGTACTGTATAGTGCAAAAGTTTGATGGTGGAAAAGTTTGACGAATTTGATGAATGGCTAGTGATTCATCAAATTTTTGCCTACTAACCTTTTCCTCTTAATGTTTCTCCTACGAAACCCACAATCCATTTGTCAAAGTTTTGTGCGTGCCCCATTCGTTATAATTTTCCTCATCAAACTTTTGTGTTATATGGTATTCTAAAAATGGATCAAATTTTGCATGAGAACATGGAGGGTTCCGCAGAGCCAGTCACAATTTGTTGTTTACACGTATTGAGTAATTAGCATAGATATGACATCATGGAAGTGCTTAGCTCTATTGTTAGTTCTCGCTGTTAGTAATATTTATACCTAGGTTATAAACAGCCGATATACTCTTTTGTTATACTGATAGGGCACAAGCAGAGAAGATACCAATCACTGATTTCTGCATTAGTATATAGCCACTGCATGCACTGTATCCTCTCCATTTGTCCCTCACATAACAATATTGGCTGTTAACAGAGGTATAGATGTTAATGTTAATACCGGTTGCTATATAAGTACTTCCATGACCCATGTAGATGCTACTATAGTAGCGTTAGGCACTCTCCCTAAAAATCATTATACACTCTTGGTAATATGGTTCTGAAGGATAATTTAATGCTCTTATTGCCTGGTGCATGGGAGGATCAAAGAAAACACCCACGTAGCTGTAGTATATTAGGTTATATAATTACGTAAGTAATAGGTTTTGCAATTAGTGTGCATGTGTTGTTGTAAAGTTCTGTCACATGTTTAATTGGCCTCCACACTGTATCCTTCTGGCACGAGTGTCACGAACCCCAATACATCATAGTGGGCCTAGGTAGGGGAACTAAGTTATGGTTAGAGCACAGAAACAAGGTTTCAATGTGATTTAGAGACCCAAGGCCAATTTGGGTGAGCCTACTCACAAGATTAATTACCAAGGCCGCAGGCTGAAGTAATTATTGTTTCTGTGCACTAACTGTCTTAGCAATGACTTTTAAGTTGGTAGAATAAATAACTACTTTCATTTTAACCTGCATGAATGACAAAATCCATGGTGAACTAATTGAATGAGTAGCTAGCACGCTTTGTACAGCTACACATAAGCTAGTAGGCAAGTGTATATAAGCTTAGCGAAAAGTGGCAGCAGGAAGCTCAAAGCAATGTACGGCTTGCCTGGCTTGAATCACAGAAAGGTATCGAATACTGAAGCCATGGCAAGTTGGCGGCTTGAATCGAGCAACCTTGGCTATATAACCAATGCAGGCACTGTGAACTAAGCAGCTTCGTATAAGATCAAGCAACAAGTTCTTTGTTACTATTAATTGGCTAGATTGTATTCTAGTATTGTCAAAAAGTGTGATGCCAGCGATCCGCCTATTAAGTCTTTCATTTTTCTTTGATTGATTCATCTTTACAAGTGTTTGAGTGACCACAGGTTTCTAACCAGTTAGTAACCTCGCCTGGGGTTTCTAACGTAACCTCATTAAGGCCTAAAAGATCAAAGAGAATAATTCATAAAATTTCTAACAACAAAGAATTGTTATTTTTCAGAGGAACCAAATCAATGTTATTTTAAGTTAGTTTGCTATAACTGGCCATGACTTAGCTATGGTACAGCTCACAGGTAGCGTTGCACTCACTCACACGATAGCTAGTTATATATATAAGTAAGTGTAGAGTAAACAAACCAACATGACAAACTGAGGAACTTGTGTCATTACCTGTTACAGTTATCCTTTGGTGGGCATGTATTCCCATACACCACACTAGGGTGCGGGCAACATGCAAAAAAAACGTGTGTGCTCTGCCCACATGTAGCAAGTTATGTTTGAGCATTGATATAAGTTTAAATCCTACTTTTGGCTCACCATCATTCCATGATTAAGTCAAAAGTATATAGAGATTACTTTTGTGAATTGTCTCATGACAGAATTTTTATTGTACTCTTGTGCCTAAAAAATCTTTTCCTACTTTTTGTAGCAGTGAAAGAAAGATTGATCCCTAGTATTCCCTACTCACTTTTTAAATTTTATTAAATAATTACGTACTTAGATATCAGGCTTTGCTAACTGTAAGCTGCTTATATATAGCAAAATTTTGGGGGCTTATAAGCCCAAGCCCCTCGGTTCCTACGCCTATGTATATTTTATATTACTTATTATTACCCTTGCCCTTGGCTTCGTCTTGGACTTGGGTATATACAGGTGTACAACATGTTACATGTAGCTACTGGAATTGTAAGATTACTATATAAAATGATGTGAAACTTTGTTTCCAGCTTATTACCTACGTATATACAAAAGCCAGCCACACACACATATACATTAATATAACATAATATACGTATATATATATATTATATAGCTATCGACAAAGAATTTGATTTTGCAAGATGTAATGATGTATGAGGGTCTATACAAATTAACAACATTGCTGGACCAGTTCTGTGATGGGCTGAGTGGAGTTTATGATATCATATCTGCATTTCCTATGGAATTTTTTAGCCTCTTTACCTACACAAAATTAGACCCAGAGGATGTTCTTGGTGCTCTTTACATAGTTGAACAAGATATGAAAGAGGGTGACGATGTGATAGTATCACACCTATTTCAATACATTCGTGAGTGTGATGAATCAGGTACCATGGCTAACTACCGTATAGGCGGTAATTTTCAAAGGATGAAATTTTCACGAATTTCGTGAGTAAAATAGCCTTTGTGAGAATATAATCGTGAACATTTCGTGCATCATCAATTATACTATTGCCTGTGTAATATGCATCCTCCAGTCTTCAGGTGTCTCGTGAACAAATAAACGTGAAAATCCTATTTTTAAGCTTTTAGCAAAATTTTCATGCCTCAAAAATTACCGCCTATACGGTATATATATAATAATAATAGGGATACGTACATATATCATAGCTACAAACACAGCATAAAATGCTACAAATAAGCTCAGTGTGATATCCTGTCAATATCATTTCTTGTTCAAACCTGAATAGCTCATGGGCTTTCAAAGCTACAGACTTGAAATCACCACTAAGTTTTTGCTGATGTTATCAGTGAGGAGTGCATTGGTGCTAAGTGTTATATAAATCTAAGGTTATACAGTCCATTGCGCATGCAGCATCTGATAAAACATTCTTCATGACCCTCCATAGATAGAAAAAATGTGGTTTAAGAAATGCTCACCCTATTTAAGTCAGAACACCATTTTCCTCATTCCATTCCGATTTATTATTTAGAGTAAATTTTTAACCAAGCAATAATTTTGATGAATTCATAAATCCCATCTGATTAGCTAATTTTTTGATGAATAGACTTATTCTATTCTCTGTGTAGATCAGTCCCCACGCAAAATTCTTAAATCATTGTCTTATGTTTAGCTAACGTGTTGTAAGGAATTGTGTTGTTTTATAGTTAATCAAAACTAAAACTAAACAGTTTTAGTAAGACAATTTACCTAAAACTAAATCTAAAACTAAAAGTAATTTCACTTCAGTACTAAAACTAAAACTAAACACATCAAAACTGAACTAATTACTAAAATAACTACTAAAACTAAATAGAATCCATAAACTAAAAACTAAAATTCAAGTCAGTAATAAAACTAAAACTAAACTAAATGTCAGTAAAACTAAAGTTTAAAAATTTATTAAGATTTCATGCATTTCAAAAGATTTATAGGTATTTCAGAGATTTAATGAAGATTTCATAGATTTTATGCACAAAACTTTTACCGACCTTATAAATACTTTATAAATATCATTAAACTAAATCTAAACTACGTAAAGTATTTGGTAATTTTACTACAACTAAAACTAAAACTGAAATAAATTTTGTAAGCATTACTAAAACTAAAACTAAAAGATTTTCATCAATCTAAAATAATTTATAAAACTAAAACTAAAAGAGTTTTATTCAAGACTCACAATAGTGAGTCACGAGGCCAAGAAGAAGCACAGCAACACGACCACTGAGTGAGTTATTTACACGTAGCACCGCCCTGAAACTCGCAAACGCTCTAGCTAAGCCGCCATTAAAGCTATCGCTTAGTTTTTACCGACCCACAACGTTCTTACTATATAGAATCAATAAACCGAGAATGGAGGAAATAGGCGCCACCATTACTAAGTACCAGCCATTGCGAGTTTTATGGCGCCCGTTGTGCGACTACGCACGACGAACCATCCTTTCCCGCCCAATTCGCCCGTTTACTAGACAATTAGTACCTTCATTGTTTGAAGAGTCAATATCCCGAACTTCGTAGAAATCTATTCAGCCATTCTTCCGATACAGCCTTATAAATGCCTTCCTGTGACCACAAAAATTTTTACACGGCAGTCGTTTTTTTTTCTTTCTTTCTTCATCGCACACTTTTTTCGTGGGCTTGCGGGAGCTTTCGTGAACCCCGGAAGTTTTTTTCAAACTCCCTTTTTATACATTCACTTGTTTGTCTAATAACTCACTCATTTCTTCATGGATTTCAGCCAAATTTGTATCAGCACTCCTCCTATGTATGCTCTACCTGTCATACTATTATCAGTCTGAAGTAAACACTTGAATGTATTTGAGAAGGACTATTACACTGCAGGTTGATAGTTGTCATAACTTGGACCCCCTTCGAATGATTTACATAAACTTTTAGATACACAATCTATATTGATGTATTACTCTGTAGTGAAAGTTTAAAAAAAATCTCGGGCTTGAGTTTTTCAAAATTAAGCTTCAAAGTTTAATTTGCAATATTGTGTGCTAGGCAAGTACAAGTTATGCCCATGCAGTACTTCTCTGCTGCTTGCTAGTAATAACATCTGTTTATACTTCCAAAAAAGTAGTGATATGCTAAACAAAAACACCCTGGGTGTAAAAAAAGTGCAAGGCCAATCAGAAGCAGCATTGCAAATAGGTATGTACGACCAAAAACGTTGATATCAGTTGAGGCCAAGAAGTTACTTATCAAAAATCTACTTGAATGACACAATATTGTCACAACTATGATTGACTTTGTCACTTGGCCACCTTTTTCACACCATCATTATTAATAGTGACAAAGTCAATCATAGTTGTGACAATATGCTATAAACTATTGTGTCATTCAAGTAGATTTTTGATAAGTAATTTCTTGGCCTCAACTGATATCAACGTTTTTGGTCGTACATGCCTATTTGCAATGCTGCTTCTGATTGGCCTCGCACTTTTTTACACCCAGGGTGTTTTTGTTTAGTAAGTATTACTAAAACTGAAACTAAAAGAATTTCATAAGTCTTACTAAAACTACGTAAAACTAAAAGAATTTCATAAGTCTTACTAAAATTAAAACTAAAAGAATTTCGTAAGTCTTACTAAAACTAAAAGAATTTCGTAAGTCTACTATAACTAAAACTAAAGCTAAAATTACAAGGCTTACTAAAACAACACTAGTATGGAAACTTACCACTTGGAAGCACATCTTCAGGTAAATACAGCACTTGACTTCCTCTCATGCTGCATTCATCTCTCAACACGCCCCTTGTGCTATATTTTTCAATGCATAGCTAACTTGCAGTGCAATTTTAACTATACGATGTATCTTTTTGATTTTCAAAATATGTAAGCTGGATGAGATTTTGTTAAAACCTACAAGTTGTGTTAGTTATGCAAAAGTTAAAAATCCAAAATGTGGTAAATTTCATGTGCACGTACATAAGCATGCTTTTGATTTTTCAAACCGGATCATATATAGCTCTGATGATGAACAGTGGGTACAATACGATAAGTGGAGAGAACTACATAACTTATAATGCTTACTGCAAGCTGAAGGGTCTGTAACTTTTCCAAATTACATTGTGTATAAGATTTTTAAGTATTAGTTAAAGCATTGCCGCGAGTGCTATACGTGAAATAAAGCACGAGGCGTGCGGCCGAGATGCTTTATTTCGCGTATAGCACGAGCAAGGCAATGCTTTAACTGTTTTATAGAATTTTCAAGACTATAACGCTTCGATATAAATGTGCTCGCTAGATTTAAGCTTGCTTGGGTGGTAAGTTTAATCAAACAAGAGTATTATTACATCACTTACGTGTCGGTGTTTTGGTGAATCTTGCAGTTAGATTGTGTTCTCTCTCGTTTATATTTGTGTTGTATTAACAACTGAGGCAGTTGCATGGTTTGTACAAGACGCCTCGAAAGAATTGGAAACAAAAAGCTAGCTGCATCGCATTGTTTACAGCCAACTGGTATGTAACACATTCCAATGAGTTGTTTACTAAGGCGTTAAGAGTTCCATGCATAACTGTACTTTATTAAGCTTTGAAGTTTCATAAAGCACTGTTGGTGGTTACATAAAGCACTCTTCACACTTTAACAGTGCTTTATGGAAAATAAAGTACACTTTTGCCCTTTGATCCTCCCACGCAAAATACTATAAATCAGCTCTAAATTGCTTGATTTTCAATCGTTAAAAATCACTTAAATGTGTGTGGAATTTGCTGACCAATTACCTATGAGCTTGCATTTGAAAGGTATTAATTTCCGGAAATAAGACTGAGTTTACAGAAAATTACTAAAATGTAAGTCAACTGATTTTAGGCAAGGGTGTACAAGAGTTCAGTTGGTGACAGACCCCTCGGAATAAATGCCCTGCACTAAAGATGTATATGGCCAAGCACAACTCGGCATGCAAGTATAGACTCACAATGACATGCTCCATAATTCTGTAAAGCATTTAACTTGCGGCTGATTTGTACCATATTATGCATATAGCCGCCTCCTAAATCATTGCAAAATTTAAGTTCAGATATAATTAAGCTGCTGCTATGCTAATAGTAATAATACAGAACAAATTAAGGCAGTGTTGTGATTACAGTGTTTTTGCATGACAACTTGAAAAGGAAAAATTGATAATTTGTTTGATAAACCCTTGAAATATGTTTTACATTTGAATTTATTAATGCACTAGTTACTGCAAATTTCAATTTTATTTTAACAGTTGTGTATACATAAACAACAGTGTATATATGCATATTACAAATGAAACACACTGACAAGGTGTGTATGCATAAAAAATGTTAACATAATAGTGTTATGCAAGTTTTGATATCACCAAATCACTCAAGCTTTGTATGATTTTTAGAGCTGAGACAATTCATATGCCATGTAACAGGAAGCGTCACTCCTGTACCAAAGACCATTAGATTGGAAGTAGAGGATAACCGAGAGTGGGGCTCCATTGTGGCACACACGTGTACAAGTGTCATAATATTCCCCAGGAAGGCATTCACTGAAGATTCCTACGAGATGTTCAAAGCCTCACTGAAGGCAGTAACAAGTGGTGGTTCACTATCATTTAACACTGTTTAACTTGGGCTATATAGCTATAGATTAGCTATGTTTAATTTTGCTTATCCAATCATAAATTTTTTTCATGCATACTTTTTGATGCATGTGCATGTATGACTCTAACATTGATTTTTGATAAATTTCACAAAAACGTATAGCTAAATCACAGCGATGATACAGCTCCGATAAGGCAGCCGTTCATTCATGTTTGATTATGAACACAGCGGTGTACCCAGTGACCGGCTATATTAGTTGATCGGTTACCGGGTGCCAGAGAGAAATTTCTATGTGGTGCTCATCGTTAGTGGCTGTGTGAGCAGCAGTGGTGCCTCGGTGGCACCATTCAACTGGCTGTGTGATTGGTAGAGCTGCTTTGGTACTATCGTTTAACCAGCCATGCCTACCAATAAATCCGCTTGAATTCCCAGCATATTGTTGAAATACAATTCAATATTTTAGAAATTGAAATACAAATAGAAATATAAAAATGCAATAATCATTTCCAGTCATTTATGATCCATCCTTCAGTTACTGCACTCCTATGTTTAAACAACGAGATAAACCATAGCTCCCATCTTGCATACCAACTTACCAAAGTGTGTGTTAGTCTGAATTGTGCAAGTTTCCCATTTAGTGCTCATCCAACACATGTTCACTGAAATCCACTAGTTACCACTGATTTTCAAGTGACAATCCTCGTCCAACAGATGTTCACCGAGATTCAATCCACTCGTTAACCACAAATGACAATCCTACGTAGTAGATATCATGGGATAAATACAATGTTCACATCTTACCAACTTACCAAGGTATGTCTTAGTCTTCTACAAGTTTCCCATTTAGTACTTGTCCAACAGATGTTTACTGAGTGCTCGTCCAATAGATGTTCACTGAAATCCACTCATAAACCACTGATTTTTAATCCTACACAGTATAAGACATGGTATAAATACAATGTTCACACCTTACTTACCAAAGTGTCTTAGTCTTATCCAAGTTTCCCATTTAGTGCTCGTCCAACAGATATTCACAGATTCATTTGTCAAAAAATGACTAATTACAGGCTTAAGTGACAATCCTAATATAAAACATGTAATAAAAAGATTGTTCACATCTTGTAAACCAACTTGCCATCATATTTCCCATTCAGCGCTTGTCCTACAGATGTTCAGATGCATTTGTTAACCATGGATTGTAAAAGTGTAGTTCCTAATTCAAACAATGGCATAATTATAATGCAACATTTGCAGGATCTGTCCATAGTGGTTGCGTGGTCAACAAACCACTACTGGTAAAATGACTGACCATCACTACTGTACAAACTCACTGACCAGTACTAAAATCAGAAATTGCTTTGTCTTGCTAGCCACTTTGCAGTCCCTAGAGTATATATGTTAAAGGTCCACGTGCACTTTCTTAAACCTGGGTATATCCTTGCGTTTCCATCTTACAAACAAACTTACCAGTCTTCGCCCTGGCGTACAGAGTGAAACTGGAACTACATGGTAAGCATGTTTTTCTATATTCGCGTGGCATTTCTGCTGTGGCTATAGTTCTGGAGATCTTCACAGTGTATTATAGTCTGTTGCAAGTGACACTCTTGAGTTTAAACAATTGATACTGTTCAATATTAAAACTTACTGAGATATACTTTTGCTCCCAGGCTCTGCAATAAACATAATAATATTTATGTCCATTTAATTCACTTAAACGTATTCTAACTTTTTCGCCTCTGATTCTTTTCTATACACCGGTACCACTATTTAAATATTGTCGAACTTTGATATCTCACAGGGAAAATTCTCGGTGTGGAGTGTTGTATATCATTAAATGGCCTGAATTCTTCACTAGCTTCGTCATGCTACAAGTGCAAAATGTAGCATGCGGTGTTCACGTGAGCAATACTATCATTATCAATACAGTACATTGGTTAATTGGGTATTTCCAAGGGTATTTCCCAAGACACCTCTACACGTGGGCACGAATAACAAGCTAGAATATGACTTATGTTGTTTACCTATCTGATTGGCGGGCGTACCGTCCGATGTAACAGCAGACACAGCAACATAGTCTCGTGAACCAGACCCATTTCTCCGCAGGGCGCTTATCGATTGGAGATTATAAGCGCCCCGCTACGTAGCGGGGCGCTTATAATCTCCAATCGATAAGCGCCCTGCGGAGAAATGGGTCTGGTTCACGAGACTAACAGCAACAGCTGTTACAAAGTTCATGATGATGATATAGTAGTAGTAGTATATACATAGCTTCAACAGCCTTCCAAGGGTAGCTACGTACGTATACTGTATATATATAGTACATTGTGGCGCATGTCACTGAGATGGTGAGTTGTAATTAAAGCCATAGTACATGTACAGTTATATGCACAGTTAATGCAACTAATTCAAAGCTGTATACACAGTTAATAGAGCTAATTATGTGTATATACATAACTCACAGCTGTAATTACTGTTAACATAATCGAGCATAATAGGAAAGAGTCCAAGCATAACAGGGGAAATTTTTGGGAAATTCCCAAAAGCATTTTAGGCAAATTTTCAAGCATAATTGACTCAGGCTTAGATTTCACCACTATTCTTGAAAAAATTAAATATTCCCGGCCGTAGAAGCTACGGAGTTATATGAACCCACCCTATAGAATGTCAGTAAGGAATTCTGTAGAGCCAACGAAAAGGAAAGGCCATACGGGATTAATTACGGCAGTTATTAAATTGTGAATGTACCTGGTCTAACAACCTGATCCCGGTTAACTGGATCATTGTTCCGTCCGGCACGGCAGTGTCGTACCATAGACTATATAGAGGGTCGCTATGCACCCCTCTATAATCTATGGTGTAACCGAAGGGACAGTAATCCGTGGGAACTGGGACTACACGGTAACCATATTTTTCCGTATTCGCGTAGCGGTTCATGATCAGCTGTAAAGGTTGTAAAAATGCTTTGATAATTATACTGCAGCTGTAGATGATTTTCTAGTCAGGAGTGATTGCAGGGCTGCATGGGAAAAACCTCAAAGGCTACGGCATTATTTTGGCCTGAGTTCAGAAAATTAGATTGGCTATGTAGCTATAGCTATGTCTAGCTAAATATCATTCATAGCCGGAATGATTGCTGTTGTAGCCAGTTAAAATACCGCCACAATTCAGTGGGCCTCCATATATATGCATTTATATACATGCACACTGTTAATGGATAGTTATAGCTACTGCACGTACAGTAACTCATGAGGTACGTACGTACGTATCTCATAAAATTTTTATCTCTTTAATGCCGGAGAGTTATAGAAAATGGCCCGGTATACGCATAGTGTTCCATATAGCTAGTTGATGAGGCCGGTTCCTATAAAATCCACAAAGAGACCAGATCATTAAAAATGATTGTAATTGTAATTAATGATACTGTGTAAAACCTCATAAATGAGTATATAACACGGATAGATAACTACGTATATAATAATATAGGGGGAGTTTATTAAATAAGTATATTAATTTTCTAAATGTTTCTTAAAGTCAGTTATATTGTCCAATTCCGACAGTGCCTCAGGCAGCTGCTTGTTCCACAATCTGATCGTTGATGGTAAAAATGAGTTCAGGCAGGATTCAGTTCTGGAAAATGGCAGTACATATCGGCAATGATGTCCACGAGTGATGGCTAGTACTCAAAAGTGTTAGAGTTAATGTGGTACTATCTACAAGACCATGAGCTATTTTGAAAAACAGAATTAGTTTAATCTGATTTCTCCTCTGCATGCTCTAGTGTAGGCCAAGACAGATAGTTTAACATATTGGTAACACTATACTATAGCGAGCATAATCATTCATTACAAAACGTGCTGCATTGTGTTGAACTTTCTCTAGTTGATGAATTTGATATTGTAAATGAGGAGACCACACTGCTGTAGCATAGGTCTAACAAGTGATTTGTAACAGTTTGCCTTGGACATTGGTAAATATTTCTTTTTAAGAAGGCTTTTGGCTATATTGCATGGCCTTGTTACAGATTTCATATATGGTCTGTCCAAGTTAAGTGTTGGTCAATAGTGTCTGTGATACCTAGATTACTTGGCTGATGAGGCTTGTTTGATGTGTTGACTGTAGATTTGATAACAGTTCTTAATATAGCTAAGTCCTTTTTTGGTTATAGCCAAGTGAATACATTTAGCAGGATTGAATTTCATCTGCCATGTGTCAGACCAGTTTTCTAGGCTGATTAGGTCACATTGAAGGCTATAGCTAGTGGTTATCTACTGAACTCTGTACATTAAGATATCATCTGCATAAAGTCTGATGGTACTCTTAATAGGTTTAATAATATCATTGATATAAAGTAAGAATAATGACTGTGCCCTGGGGCACTCCAAAAAGAACTGGGTGTGACTGACTGGTTTTTCCTTCAAGTATCACTGACTATGAACGATCCAATAGAAAATCTTCCAAGACAGCAGACTTCCATTAATTCCATAAAAAGATAGTTTCTATATAATTGAAACAGAGTCCAATATAAATTAAATGCATGATAAGTGGTGTAATGGTGAAAGCATTGATGTAGCTATATATACGTAGCTAGTTGGTTTTGTATTCACATTTTAATCCCACAATTGATTTCAATAAGTAAGTAGCAGAGCTGACAAACTCTTAACATCACAGGGTCTAGCCAAGGCTTTCAACAAGGTTCTCATAATAAATTATGTCATTGTACCTACAGTATACCCACAATACCTACACTACCCACAGTAGCTAACTATACAGTATACCCATAGTACCGACAGAACCTAGGCACTGTATTTATTTAATTATAGTACATGTATTTCAAAATATTTCTATATGTATTTCGTGACTTTTGTATGGAGAAATAACAATATTAATTTATATTGTTGATTTCTTATTTAGCTATTTAGCTAGCTCTATATTACAAGCTAATTAAAACCTATAAAACATTTAGTGGAGCTGTTGGTGCAGACCATGCATCTACTTCAGAAATCCACCACATGCAACAACTTGATTAGAACCCATAATTGGCCTGCCATGGGCAAATCTAGGACCTACTGAGAAGGGGGAACAACAGGGTGTCTGGGGGCACAACCCCTTAAAGTTATGGGGTAATTTATGTTACAAAGCATAAAACAATAAAAAATTAGTTAAAGTTTCTGTGAAGGATATTTCTGTACCTTTATGGTAGCTAGGGAGCCAAAATGTGGAGTTGGGGGCATTGCCCCCTTGCCCCTCCCCAAATCCGCCTATACCTCTAGCAATATATACAAAACCTGCAGTAAAAGTCATCCTACCTATATAGCTAGCTTACCTAGCTATATAATATCGATGTAGTTATTGGCATCGATATGGTATTTAAAATATCAATATAGATATTTACTAAAACGATATGCTAATTAATGATATTTTGTATTGATACTCTAGCTGTTTACCTTCTATTTATTATATAGATATTCTATTTATATATAGACCTTCTATTTATTATATCGACCTCAGCTTCATTATATAGACCTATTTATTATATCGACCTCAGCTTCATTATATAGACCTTCTATTTATTATATCGACCTTCTATTTATTATATCGACCTTCTATTTATTATATCGACCTTCTATTTATTATATCGACCTTCTATTTATTATATCGACCTTCTATTTATTATATCGACCTTCTATTTATTATATCGACCTTCTATTTATTATATCGACCTTCTATTTATTATATCGACCTTCTATTTATTATATCGACCTTCTATTTATTATATCGACCGTCTATTTATTATATAGACATCCTATTTATTATATAGACCTTCTATTTATTATATAGACCTTCTATTTATTATATAGACCTTCTATTTATTATATCGACCTTCTATTTATTAGATGGACTTTACGTATAGCGTTTCATATATCGATGCGATGCATTTTTGCTTTTTAATTTTGTTCTGTTTTACTTGTTTTTATATATAGTGGCATTTTGACCCAAACGGCACCCCATATGATTCGTGGTATAGAAAGTAAATAACAGCATACAGGCTTACACAGCAAATCAAATTGTGAGTACATTTCTATTTTATATTAATCTATGTTGATGGGTGATTACACATTTGTACATGTACTGCATGAGCCCTTGAGATATTAGTGCTTACTCACTGCACGGTGTCTCATCAGTACTCAATGTCTTACTGACTGGTATATTAAATAGAGTCTTAGACTGCCATATTAGAGTGTATTGATTAACCTCTGGTCATTTCTTTTCAAATTATATTGTTATATTGACACAAAGGTGTGTCTAAACAGTCCCAGTTCCTGTAACCCTCAGCTTGTAACACCAGGGAGTATCACCATATCCAGAACCAATTGTTCACACTTTTTTAGTACCGTGCAACACATAATTTTGACAGGATATGAATTATGTATTATGTATCATGTATCAATAAGTATCTCAAGGGCTCATATGCAGTACATATGTGCAATTGTGTGATCACCCATCATTAACATAGATTAATTTTAAATAGACAATTTGATTTGCTGTGTAAGTCTGTATGCTGTTAATTTACTTGAGTACTCAGCTATATACCACGAATCACGCTCATACAGCTTGCGTCAATATGAATAATGTAGCTTACTCACCTCCCACCTCATATCTCTCAGAGAGTATACAATTCACTTCATCTTAAACAATGCGCACTGCTGAATTAGACACTGGATGTTATTTTAAATTATTACGTCAGTAAGATTACGGAAAATTAAACAGGATGAATGTCTACGCATAACGAGATTCATTATAACTTCATTGTAATTAAGCCCTGATGAGATATGGTGATAAAATGTGAAGTGAACAAATTTTGTAGTAAATTTCACTGCTTTCTTGGTAGTGATGCTCACTAAATATTAGTGAGATGTCCACTGTAGAATTGTGAATTACAATGAACCAGCAATATAAGCATCTACATGCAGCTAGGGACTTACTAGTTACTAAACTCCCCCAATGTCTACATAAGGTAAGGTATATGGACATGCTAGAAAACATTACAACATACTTGCATGTCGTGTTAAAGTGATACAGTGGTATATAGAACTGGCCTTGTAGATCCAGTCTGTTCAGCCCTGAAAGTTAGTGACCCAGAAATTTTAGTGTCATATGATAATAGCATAACATTGGAGTCGATACTCCACACAAACTATTTGTAGCTACAGTAGCATGGAGCACTGGATTTCACTGATTTTTATCAATAAGGAAAGAGGCCCAGGTTGCACTTTGGCTACAGTGCTATATATACACTGCATATATATTCACACAACACAGTAGGTAGTTAATGTGTAATGACTTGGACTTGCATAGTTAGCTAGTTACACATATTATTATTGTAATCATGCAAGTGCATGTGTATTGATCTAGTTATTGTAGATATAGTTATAGGATAGCTATTGTGATTATGTTGTATTGGCTATTGTTTCAGAGTTACTGTATTGTGTGCCGTTCAGAATATAATGTATAGTTGGAATAGTAAGACTTAACATTGGCGACGAGGATGGCGACTTCACAGATTGGGAAGATCGGTGAATTTGTTCTGTCGAAGGAAGATTGGACCCAATACATCGAACGCCTAGAACATTTCTTTGTGGCAAATGGTATCGAGTCGGCAGAGAAAAAGCGAGCTGTATTATTGACAGTGATTGGGCCTACAGCATATTGCAGATTGCAGAATCTATTGTCTCCCGCGAAGTTAGGCGAGACAGACTACAAGAACTTAGTGGATGCTATGCAGAAGCATGTAAATCCTACACCTTCTGTAATGCTCCAGAGATTTAAATTCAACAGCCGTTCCCGTCAACCTGGAGAGACTGTTTCAACTCACCTATCAAAGTTACGCTCAATTGCTGAATTTTGCAACTTTGGTGAATTGCTAGACGATATGCTAACAGATTGCATCGTTTGCAGAATAAACGATGATAAAATGCAACATCGCTTACTTGCAGAAAGTTGTTTGATCCTAAAAAGAGCCATCGAAATTGCATATAGTTTAGAAACAGTGGCACAGAATGTATATGGAACTCTGCAACCGACGGGCAATTCTGGAAATGAAGCGGTACACAAAGTTGCAACTGCTCGTGTATGTTTTCGCTGTGCAAAGACTAATCACACACCTGCAAGTGCAAGTTTAAAGATGGCAAATGCCACCATTGTGGCAAAGTGGGACACATCAAGACAGCCTGCCACGCGCTGAAGGCATCAGATAAAGCTGAGCAGCCAGCTAGACGGAGGAACGTTCACTTCATGGAAGATGCTACAGACATTACCTCGACAAACGAGTATACATTGTTCAATTTGCCTGCAACCAAGAGTCCGCACCCCCTTATGGTGACTATGAACGTGGACAATCAAGACTTATCCATGGAAATTGATACAGGGGCATCGTTGTCTTTAATTTCCGATGACACACGCCAATTATTGTGGCCTAACAAGCGACTCCAACCCAGCACAGTCAAGCTGAAAACTTATTCTGGAGAGTCACTATCAATTAAAGGATGTATGTTAGTTAAGGTCCACTATGGTCAACAAGAAGCCAAACTTCCTTTATTAGTGGTGCAGGGGAAGGGTCCTAGCCTGTTGAGATGAGATTGGCTTCAGAGTCTACAGCTTAATTGGCAGGAAATTCATAGTTTACACAGCTGTTCTCTCCAAGAGGTATTACATAAGCATTGTGAAATTTTTAAGGAAGGCCTTGGTACATTAAAAGGTCACCAAGCTAAAATCTATGTAGACTCTACAGCTACCCCTTGCTTTTTAAAGCACGCTCAGTAGCTTATTCTATGCAGCCGCTAGTTGACAAAGAACTAGACAAGCTAGTGAAAGATGGTGTAATTGAGCCGGTACATTTTGCTGATTGGGCAGCACCAATTGTGCCTGTCCTTAAAAGTGATAAAACCACTGTGAGAGTATGTGGCGATTTGTTAATAGAGTGTCCAAACTGGATCGTTACCCAATACCAAAAATCGAAGACTTGTTTGCTAAGTTGGCAGGTGGCAAGAAATTTTCACAGTTAGATATGAGTCAAGCATATCAGCAGCTCCTCTAGGATGATCAATCTAAGAACTATGTTGTGATTAACACACACCGTGGGTTATTTCGCTACAATAGGTTGCCATATGGAATATCCTCGGCACCCGGCATATTCCAGCGTACAATGGAAACACTGCTAGCTAATGTTGTCGTCTATCTAGATGGCATTTTGATCACAGGCTCGACTGATGAGGAACATCTGGGAACACTAGAGGAAATACTAACCAGACTTGGTTTATGTCTAAAGAAGAGTAAATGTGCTTTCATGGCTGATTCTGTTACTTACCTAGGACACAAGATAGATGCAAATGGTCTGCACCCTGTTGAGAAGAAGCTGGAAGCAGTTCAACGTGCACCAAAACCGCACAATGTCTCAGAATTGAAGTCATATTTGGGTCTCCTCACGTATTATAGAAAGTTCCTCCCTAACTTGGCAACTACACTGGCCTCCTTGTACAAGTTGCTAAGAGGTTCAGTCCAATGGCACTGGTCAGGTGAACAAGATAAAGCATTTGAGGCTTCTAAGAAACTCTTGACAGCATCTCAACTACTTGTACATTTTGATCTGAACAAAAAACTTGTTTTATCGTGTGATGCTTCAGCATACGGCATTGGAGCAGTATTGGCTCACCAATTTCCTGATGGATCAGAACAGCCAATTGGATTTGTTTCAAGAACATTGTCCTCTGCAGAACGTAATTATTCACAAATAGAGAGGGAAGGACTAGCATGTGCTTTCGGTGTTAAAAAGTTCCACTCATATATATTTGGACATCCTTTTACATTGATCACCGACCACAAACCACTAATTACCTTATTCAATGAACATCGAGCTATTCCAACTCATGCTTCTATTAGGATACAAAGGTGGACACTAACTTTAGCTATGTATATGACCAATACTGATCCAGTTTGTACTAAGCGGATGGCCGAGTAGTGTCAGTGACGAAGTAATGAAACTTTACTTTTCTAGGTGAACTGAGCTCTCTGTCCAGGATGGTTATGTCCTCTGGGGAAATAGGGTGATTATTCCCAGAGCAGGCCAAGTTTGAAGTGTTACAACAGTTACATGAAGCACACCCTGGTACAACATACATGAAGCAATTGGGAAGAATGTTTGCATGGTGGCCAGGACTTGATCAAGACATTGAAGAGAAAGTCAAAGGTTGTGCGGAATGTCAATTCCAACATCCGTCACCACAATTGGCACCATTATTACCATGGCAGTGGCCAAGTCGTCCATGGTCCAGAGTCCATCCTGGGTCCATTTAAGGGACAAATGTTTCTGCTGTTGATAGATGCACACTCAAAATGGATGGAGGTACGCACAATGTCCTCAATTACAGCCAAGTCAACCATCCACACAATTTGGTCAGTGCCTTGTAGTTTAACTTGCTGGAATCATAGATTTACAACCCCTATGCTGGAATAATTGCTGGAATACAAGGTTAAAACCACAGCCTCAATGTAGGGAGACTTACCCGGCTATACTAAAAATAGTAGTTACCTTTCTGTTAGTATTACTAGGGAGTACTCGGGCAGTACAGTAGTGGCTGGTGCGAGCTGTATGCCACAAATCAGGATATCTCAAAAATATATTACCATCCATAGATTGGATAGAACTAATAAAGCTGAGCCGTTTTCTCCGCGTGGGACTGTAGCTGTCTATACTGAGCTGCACGTACACGTGTAACACAACGTTAAATAGAAGTCCAGCTGAATTAACCCGGCATTAAATGGAAATTCAGCTGCGAGGTGGTGCCATTCACTGGTTAGAGTTACAGCTATAACAGTAGAACATGATGGTTGCTTCTTTAGCGTAGATAATTTGTTTCGATCTCGATTGTTCCAGTGGCAGTCCCATCGTTTTAAATACGTACTTGACTGTGAACATTTTGATACTATATATGTGAATGGGTCTGCAAAAATCAACCATCTAATCGCACAAAAACCGCCTAGTTTTTTCAAATGTATTTTACCATAACTTAGCAAGTCACAATAAAAGAACATGCCCCTTGTGATCACAGTGATGTATAGTACAAATGTTATTAGCGTACATACCCGTATTTATTTGTAACAACTTGCGCTATTATATCATTAAGTACGGTAGTACTTAATAGTAGGGATTGGTAAGAAATTGTATGGTTTCCCGATTTTTCGCACTTCATAAAACAACCTTCCAATAGGCTTTACCCGAAAAACCGACTGGAATGCATTGGTAAGGCTGTAATGATGCTGTACCTTGGTTAAACGAAGCGACAAGTCGAACATTTCGACCTACAGCCAACTTTGAAAATTTCAAAATTCACCTGTATTTCATCTGCCTGCCAGCCTGCCAGTCTGACAGCCTGCCGTAAGACCCGGTTGCGCTAGGTGTAGGGCTCCAGAACTTTCACACAATAAAGGTAATGGCGGCGGATTTACGAAAATGTTGTTCCGAAGACGATTCACCCACTGCGCCATGGCGATTCCTTTTATCCTTCATTCCCTTCCTTGTTCTATATTCCTTTAGCAAGGTGTGAATCTCACCTTCGAAGGTGACGATAGCCTGTTACGACTTCTGCTCATTACGTCACGCAAAAACCTGGCTTGCACGTGATATAATTAGTTACAGTGGCACCATGGCACGATGTTTTCGCGTGTACTTTATTACATCATGAACTTCGAGATTATAGCCTTGGACAAATAGCTTTTGTTGTTTTTCGAGCGTTATTTGCTATCACACAGCTGCTTTGCCATGTAAGCTCGTTGTTAACAAGCGCCTGTACACAAGCATAATTATTACGTAAGCACCTGTAACATTTGTGCGCCTGCTGAAAGATTATTATGAATGCTTAGCATGTATAAAAAGCAAACAAACTAGAATGATAAAAAAATTAAAAATTTAAAAGGTAAGTAGGGATTGAATTCAATAGTGCTACAAAAAGTAAGGAAACAAGGAATAAGATTTTGGGACGAGAGAACATTCTGGCATGAGATAATTTATAAAAGTTTAATCAGCAGTAGGGATTAAACTTTTATAAATTATCTCATGCCAGAATGTTCTCTCGTCCCAAAATCTTATTCCTTGTTTCCTTACTTTTTGTAGCACTATTGAATTCAATCCCTACTTACCTTTTAAATTTTTAATTTTTTTATCATTCTATTATTATTACAACTTACACTATAATATGCGACTGGGCTTGCAAAAATCAATCATGTGAGTGCAAATTACACCTAGTTAGATATTCATGAATATCTTCAGTTCTATGAAGAGTACTTTTATTCTGTAAGCTTTAAAGATCTCCCATTAAATTCTGCATTTGTGGAAAACATTCGAGTTAGAGCTCATTTTAGCATCAGTATCATCTCGAGTATCATCTCCTATCGCCAGTCAAACAAGCGCTATTTAAACTCACCCGATTATGGCGCACGGGTGGCTTGTTACATAGATATTTAATCTATGCTTGTTATGAGGTGAAGTGTTTTGTTTTGAGAGTATACAGCTACGTAGTCAATATACAAGTTACTGAAGATCATTATCATGAAGAACCTGGCGTACAGTTCTTAACTTCATCTAGTAGACACTGAAGTGGGCACTAATAAAATTCAATTGGCAACTCAAGACTACAGATGGATGGGCAGTATACAAAATCATGTGAATTGTTTACTCTCGAACTGAGTAAGAACTAACCAATGGCAATTCTCGCTCTCACGTGGTGGATGGAGTATCAAATATATTTACTGCACACTTGCACAGGATATAGCTAAATAATTAATCATAGGGTTTGGCTAAATTTAGAATCCCTGCTGCCATAGCCACAGAGTGATTTCCGAGAACTGAATAGGCCTGATCACCTTCTTCTAGTATAGTAAAAGCTATATTCACCTCTAGCTATTTGTGTTCTGGATGTCTAGTGTCTTCGTGATCAGCTTCCTTACCCTGGCTTTCACACAAGCAACAAGACTTTGCTGTACACCTGTTATTCTATTTGGAGCAGCTTTGATGTCAAATTCATTGTTGAGTGATTGTGTTATACTTGACTTGACTGAAGTTCGGTAAATCTGATACCATGCTAAGCTCATGGTATGCTGTGTTACTTATAGTAAACTTATCTTGACTGCACAGAGCCTGTCTTTATCATTGTTGTTATCATTCTCTGTTGGTTTGGGTCTATAAATGCTGCAGTATTTCCCTTTTGTTTGTATCGATGTTTTTTATTACATGATTGTTCTTCACAGAATTGTAGTGTGGTTTGAATTCCATTTGCCAAACTTTTCGTTTTAGTTAGTTGCTGTTGTCTGCTGTAACTCTGCCACACTCCTGTAGATTGTCCACAGCCTGTTGAATTTCCAGAGGTAATCTGTTTGGTTAGTATTTTGTTGGCACTCTTCAATGTTTTTATTTCTTGCTCTAGCCTTCTTGCTCCTTCTTAACTTTAGCTTTAAGCTTTCTTTTCATTTCATTTTGTTTCACTTCACTTATATCTACTTCAAGTTTCCAGTCCTCATCTTTCCAACTCTCTATTTTGTCCATGTGTTTGAAAGCCTTCCATCTTTGACAGTGTGTCAGCTAAATACTCTTGTCCCTTCTGAAATTTCCAGTGGTATCAAGTAATGATTTGTGGTTTTGGTGATGACATGTTGGTCCTTGGGTGGCAGAGGATGTTCAGCTTTTGCTTCTTCATCCTATACTTGGTATTCCAGATTTTCCAGGGTGTGAGATGCTCCATAGAAAGTAGCTAAAGGTCATTTGTTTTGTACATTGTTAATATAACAGTAATTTACTTGTTAATTAAATAAATTTGTTTCATGTTCCACAAATTAACCACAAAACCTCCAGCAAAATGCCTCAAGCAAACGCCTTAGTTACCAGACAAATTTAATGTGGGTCACCCATTCAATAAAAATAGGTGGTTTGACTTCTGTAGCACTGTGCTTTTGTAGTTTTAGCACACCTTCCATTATAGGTATTACTAGTTTGGTATACGTAGTAGTGAAAGTCGGAAAAACACACCGTGTTAATGGTCACCTCGCCACTGCAAAATTTTGCTAATGTAAAGTAGAATAGCTGATGAGCAAAATCCTGGTTGTACTTTTTAGTTTATCTTATTGGGTTGAGTACTAGACCCCCAAAGAAAGGTTACGCATTTGCACATACTTTCTTCTGTATAATATTATATGTAATTGGCAGTGAAAATGTGAAAAACACACCGTATAAATGCCCCCATTGTTCCACTAAACTGAAGAGGAATAGTTCAGGTATAAAATTCCGGCTGTACCTTTTTACAAGCCTGCCAGAATAAATGGTGGTGACGGTAAATATAATGCTAAGCAAAAACACCCTGGATGTAAAAAAAGTGCGAGGCCAATCAGAAGCAGCATTGCAAATAGGTATATATGACCAAAAACTTCGATATCAAGAAATTACTTATCAAAAATCTACTTGAATGACACAATAGTTTATAGCATATTGTCACAACTATGATTGACTTTGTTACTTGGCCACCTTTATTAATAATGATGGTGTGAAAAAGGTGGCTAAGTGACAAAGTCAATCATAGTTGTAACAATATGCTATAAACTATTGTGTCATTCAAGTAGATTTTTGATAAGTAATTGATATCAAAGTTTTTGGTCATACATACCTATTTGCAATGCTGCTTCTGATTGGCCTTGCACTTTTTTACACCTAGGGTGTTTTTGTTTAGCATATCACTACTTTTTTGGAAGTATAAACAGATGTTATTACTAGCAAGCAGCAGAGAAGTACTGCATGGGCATAACTTGTACTTGCCTAGCACACAATATTGCAAATTAAACTTTGAAGTTTAATATTGAAAAACTCAAGCCCAAGATTTTTTTAAAACTTTCACTACAGAATGATACATCAATATGGATTGTGTATCTGCAAGTTTATGCAAATCATTCGAAGGGGGTCCAAGTTATGACAACTATCAACCTGCAGTGTAATAATCCTTCTCAAATACATTCAAGTGTTTACTTCAGACTGATAATAGTAGCATACATAGGAGAAGTGCTGATACAAATTTGGCTGAAATCCATGAAGAAATGAGTGAGTTATTAGACAAACAAGTGAATGTATAAAAAGAGAGTTTGAAAAAAACTGGGGCCCAGGACAAACTTGCTGAAACCTGAGTGACATGGGGCCCAGGACAAACTGCACCCTTTACCGAATAAAATACGTGTATACCTGTAGCAAAAAAAATTTGACAGCGGAAATTTTGATGAAGTGGGGTCAGAAAAAATTTAACGAGTAGCTAAAATTTTGACAAATTACATATATCAAACACCTAGCTAGCTATTGGAAGAAATGAATGGTAAAAGTTTGACGAATCACTAAAAATTTGTCAAATTTGTCAATATTTTCCCCATCAAATTTTGTGCCTTACATATATGGTGTAAAGCATTTTTTAAAATTTCATAACTTATATACAGTATATATATCCAAATCATCTGAAATTTTCATCTTTTTGGGTTGTATACATTCCCTACACCTATGATATTATACAAGTAGCTTATGTCTTAGTTGCATGTAATTTTTGCAAAAATGTATCAACTACATAGTAACATAAGCAATCACCTTCAAACTGCTTTATGTTATTGCACATTACATGTGGTATCTATCTACAGATTGATTATGATGTGATCATACTTCAGATCAAGTTACAGCCATTTTTTGTCACATCAACTCCAATTCATACAGTAAAATTTAGTGTTTGTTAAGGTATTTTACATCACATGTAAATTACAGAAGATTAATTGGATAAGTATCATGAATCATGGTAGGGGTTCATAATAGGGATTCCAACAAAAAATTGTAAAAACACCCTAATAGAACGCACACCAAACCATCTTTAAAGCTTCTCTTGGTTTGCAAAAAGCAGCCAGAACCTCTTTTGATGCTCCTAAGACTATTAACAGAGTATAAAAAGCCTAGGCATAGTGTATCTATAGTTTTACTGTTATTGAAAACCCACCATTTCTCCATCTTCTTCATCTTGATCTTCTTTTGCACATCTACAGTCTACACGAAGTTGAAACCACAAATGAAAAATACTGGTATATCTTTAAAATATCCCTATCCAGGTCTGTGATGTGTTTAAAAGTTTATTTTCTAATGTGAATACAAGATATGCCACAAAACAGCTTCTTCCCAGATACGACCAAGCGTAAAGCCATACAAGCATGGGACAATGGCCAGCCTCAGAACAGCCTCCCCGACTGGGATATCATGCTAAAAACTACTCAGATCTTCTTAACAATGTTCTGTAAATCATAGTGAACGATTTTAAGCCCGTTTCTGCGATTTACAATTCCATTATCTGAAAATTTCTAAGTTTTTTATCCACTTCATCACTTACCTTGTACCGCCCACCCCGTTAATCTAATTAGTGTGCAACCGTGTGTGTTCTAGATCCCCTTCTACATCGTTCAGTGTTTGAAGTAGAATGTTCTTTGAGGTAAAACAGAATACTGTAGACTATAGCCATATAGTAAATAGCAAGATTAAGCCTGAATATAATCAATACTATCATATAACTCTGCTTTCCGTCGCTTCTAATTTTTTAGCGCATATAAACAAATGTATTACCACATTTATATACTAACCTATAATCATATACCCTACTTAATACTTACCTGCCTTATAGCTACCTGTTTTAGAAATATTATACTGCTCCAGACTATTTGTATCAAAAGCCATGCATGCATGCATGCACCTCCCATATTTTACTGCTGGAGTTGTTGACAACAATTTAGCTGAATAGTAGTGGTATTTCCTGTTAATTTATGATTAGTCTAGGGGTTGGAGCTACTAAACACAAAAATGCATACATACTACACCATTTAGTTACCTTTGTTTGATTTCCATTGTTTGTATAAGCCTCTCATGATGTATAATAGTGGCAAACAGCCCACTAAGTGGGCATGAAAAACAAAAAAACTAGATAAAATTTAAAAATTTTCAATTTCGAAAAAGGGAATAGGGATTGAAAGTGCTACTAGAAATCAGTAACCTAGCACTATATAGAGATCAAAAGGATAAAAAGTAAAAGATCAAAGAAGTATGGAAACAAGAAGTAAAGATCAAAAAAAGTATGGAAACAAGAAGGAGGTTGTAACTATGTAGATAGGACTGTTATTCTAAAGCATTTGCAATCCCTTTTCTGACTGCATCAGGATTACTAATAGATTCCTCTGAAAGCAGTCAGAATAGGGATCGCAAATAACAGTCCCATCTACGTAGTTACAACCTCCTTCTTGTTTCCATACTTTTTTGATCTTTAAGCTTTTGTATTCTTCTTGTTTCTATACTTTTTTGATCTTTACCTTTTCTATCCTTTTGATCTCTATAGTGCTAGGTTGCTGATTTCTAGTAGCATTTTCCCTTTTTTGAAATTGAAAATTTTTAAATTTAATATAGGAACTCCATCGATGTAAATGGTTCAGTTGTCAATACCAACTCTCCTGCTTTGATATTTTCCTTGTGGTGTGTCAGGGAAGGAATTACTATTAGTCAAAAAGGTTGGTGCATTTGTGACATAAGATGATGAAGTAAAAGTGTCAAGAACATCAGATCATCCCTGTGAAGACACTGCACCCACTCTTTAGCATGCACGTGAATTGCTTGTTTCTTCATCTAACTGCTTCTGACTCATAATCACTAAATGTCAGAATTGACATGTCTTCCTCATAATCTGCTAGACTGCAAATGCGGTTGGCAAGCTTTTGAAATTTAGCAGCTCTTGCTCCCTCTAACTGGCATTTTCTTTTAGCTTATCCAGGCATAACTTTCCTGAATAAGATACATAGAAGTATAATTGTTGTTATTGCTATGAACTTTTAGTTAGTATAGGTAATCACACACATTCGAGTGCAATTCGAGAATAATTGTGCAAAGCCAAGTGCAATTTGACTGTTACGTGTACAGTTATTCTCAAATTGCACGAAAATGCATGTGATTACCTTCTAATCGCATTGCACGACACTTGCACTCCCACTCTAACCTCAGGCGTGCCGCTTATTTCTATCTGAGGCACACTCGAAAATCTTGTTGGTTCTGTATCGCTTGTTTTTATTAGCTGCGCGTTCAGAATTGAGTTGAGATTTATTCTAAAAGGTTAGGATTGAGAAATTCTTGTAGAGATTAACGAGTACTACTCCACAGCCGCATAGCTGTTACTTGGTTGCCATACAAGTCGGTTTCTATGAATCTCCAGTGCCACGCGATTTCATTCGCTGCTTATTATGTCATTGCTTGTTGCACTTAAACGGCTTCCCAAATTGTGAATTTTGACTGGCTACTTTACTGTGCAATTACTGACAGTTGCTATGCTGTAACTGTGCAATTAGAGAATAATTGCACAGCTACTAAAGGCACAATTTATACAGGCTATGCGATTAGGACTGAAAAGACCCGAGTATATACTATGCTAAACCTATAGAGTAGCCTACCTAAACAATGGAATAATTGACCTCTATCTGTATATAGACCAGAGTAAAAACTAACCTGCTCGCCAAATATCAGTAGTAAATAGTGTTTGTTAAAGGGACACTATACTGGAAAATTAAAGACGTCTGTAATGATGTAACAGCTTATTCAGAAAATAAGGCAAGATCTTTGAAAAAAATTAGTGATCTTTGCATGAACTTGCTTTAAGATCTTTCCTAGTAAATGAAACAAAGATATTGTCAAGATCTTAATAAAAGATCTTTACATGTCTTTAACAATATCTTGTAAGATCCTCCCAGTCATGATCATTCATGAATACTTTCTTTAATGAATCTTAGCAAAATCATACATGAACTAATGGATCTTTGCATGAATAAATTGTAACCATTAATATGTATGGAATGTTCTGTATACGTCAAATACATCAACATATGAAATTAAAACCCAAAGATACAGCAAATACAGCCACATGTATGTATAAAACAAAACACATATGAATCTACACAAAACAATAAAAACATGACAGCAGGCCTAAGAGTATTGCAATGTTAAAATTTGTACAGCAGCATAATTAATTTCCTCTTTCTGATTCATCAGTTTCAGAGACCTCCACCAACTCACAATACAGGCGAGCCACATCCCTGCATTTCTGGTTGCATTTGTTTTTTAAAATGGCCAGATCCCACTTATTGCCAAATCTAACAGAAATTAAAATCAACATAGTACTTATCCAATAAAGGCTTACTTTTTATCTATCAGATCAAACATTTATTAACCCGATCCTTGTCTAATGGAGGCTTAATGCTCTTTGATTCTAGCAAGAGAGATGATGCCATTTCTTCTTTGGAAAACAGGACATCCATTAGTCTCAAGCCATAAACATAGGGAGTTTTAGCGGGTATTCTTTTTACATCGACAGTATTCCCACTTTGAGACACAACTTCCTCTTTAACTGCAGTAGCGTTGCCTCCATTTGTCTGGAAGGTGTTAATTAACTGTACCATCCCTTCCACATCTCGCTGAAGTTTGTCAATTTTGTTAGATAAGTTTACAATGAGATCCTAAACAACACAATCAAACATACATGTAGGTAGCACTAAATTGATATATGCAGTTCTATTAAACTATTCTTGCATTGTATTTTTATAGCACACAGTTTCACTGCCACTTTTAAACCCTATTTTGTTAAACATACATTGTGTGAGTTACAATGCCAAATGGTCATACGGTGTTTATTGGGTTAATGTGTAGCTATACAAGAAAACTCTCATAATTTAAGGAAATCTGTTTTGTACGTGGTCTAAGCAGCTATTGTGTACTGAGGAAACTTTTACGGTTTATCGAAAACCCATAAAAATTGCAAAAATTTTCTCCAATGTAACTACGTACAGGTGTATATAGCGTAAAAATTTGACAGGGAAATATGACTAGTTTGACTAGTGGCGAGCGATTCTTGTCAAAGTCTCATTCGTCAAACTTTTACCTGGTCAAATTTTTGTGTAGTTTATATACATATATACATGACATGTTTATTGTGCTTATATCATGTCAATCCTCCTCAGATTGTTCATTATGGTACTGTCTTTATTTAATCAAGGCCTGTCCAAAAATTCTTGAACGGAAGGTGTGAAAACTGCACAATTTGTGATAGCAGATCAATACATCTCCTACTTATATAGTTACAGTTATAGCTTATGATTGTGGGTTTTCATACTGCACTGGTGCGGTATCAATATTTTATTTTCAGTATACGGAATTGCAAATTCAAAACAGTATTTGCAATTCCGTATACTGAAAGTAAAATATTGATACCACTCCAACACTTGCACCAGTGCAGTATGAAAACCCACAATCATAAGCTATATATATAAGTAGGAGATGTATTGATCTGCTATCACAAACTGTGCAGTTTTTTGGTGTTTTACAGTATTCTGACCTAGTGCAATTACACAAGTAATTTCTAACTTGGCAGCTGGAAATACATGCTACTTTGTTGTTCACTTGTACTATTGTAATTGAACATGACGTTACAGCTGGTCAATTACAACTTTGCTCACCTCTTTATTTGTCCTTAATTGGTAAAAAATTTGGTAAATTTCCGCTCATGGCACATGAGTGCTCCAGGATAAAGTTTAAGTACAGCTCAGGTTTCCTAGTTTTAACTAAGCTGCTCACCTTGCTACTCACACTGAGTTTCCTAGGCTGCTCACCTTGCTACTCACACATAACGCCGATTACCCTATACAATAAGCGTCATGCACAGGCACATTGTTCTACTGATACATTTGTTTAGTAATTACTTTATAAAACAGTATATCTACTATACTGTTTTATAATCATATGTAAGACATTTTGAGTTTGTCACATATTTCATAAGGTTTACATTGTAACCTTATGGTGAAAAATACTTGGTCGAATTGGTTTTAATTTGCCAAATTTGTTTGTTTTACCATACGGTATACATAACTTTTATCATTCAGGTTAACAGCATGCAACTGAATAGGTAAATTCTGACTTACTTTATCTGAATTATCACACAGTGGCAGGGGTAGTTGCTGTGCCATTTTTGGATGGGTTAACTGAAGTATTATTTATACCCTATGGTCATAATAGAGACAAAAATATGACAAAATATAAACTCAAGTGACAGGTAAAAATTTTGTATACTTAAATTTACATGTACATACGTATACCTTGTCTGAATTATTGATGACAGTGGCAGAAGTGGAACCCTTGGATGCAATGATTGAAGCATCATTTTCCTATGGTCATAATAGGAAATTACGTCAATTGCATATATATATTCGTATGTACAAATATTGCCCAAATGCAATGTCGCACTCGCTCGACAACACATTGCTCGTTGCACACTCGAACTCGACGTTTACCATCTCGAGTCTGCAAGCTTGCAGCTCAAAAGTCGCTCTACACTTGGTTTACAACAAAACTTTTATAAAGCAAGGTTATTTAACTTAAAATTATATGTTATAAAGCCTTTTATTGTTGTAAGTACTTACCATCGTGGGTCTACTCGTGTTTCTCAGAACCCGAGCACGCATCGTGCTTGATCACACCTAGCATCGTGTTCCCTTTGTTGAAATCACGTGACCTATTGTTTATTTGAATCAACATCACGTGCCAACCAAGAAAATCTTTAAAGATTGAAGATATCACTTTTCCTTAAAGAGTTATGACCATTGTTTTCCTCTCATGTGTTGTGTCGAGCATCGAGTAAGGACAAGAAATGGAACTTTGAAGCGAAGAAATCACCGAGGAGGATAATATTTGTCACCACAATTGTATACTATGGCACAACTTTGTGTTGCGGCTTCTGTTTCTACTTCTATGAGCCGTTAATGTAGAGAAGTCTGCTTGACACATCTCGAGCGTGTGCGACGTTGCATTAGAGCGGTACCGTATAATTCTTACTACAGAACCATACACCAGTCTTTATATACACTAAGTTATCCCTATTTTTTCTAAGCTGAAGCTATGGACACTTCTAATTCTGATACAGACGATTCCAGTGTGTCCTGTATGGAGCTCTTCCAGTACTCTTCCTTGCAGGTTATTAGGAACAATGACCTTAATACCCCACATTAAACATCCAGATTCTACTGTTAATTCTAACTTACGGCCGAAAATTTGTTAGTAACAGACCACAAGCCTTTGACAACTATTCTCAGCCCTAAAGCTAGCTTATCTGCAGCAACATTACAGAGATGGGCAATTACATTGTCAGCATACCACTATGATATCGAGTTTCATCCAACAACACAACATGCAAATGCTGATAGCTTGTCAAGACTACCTCTGGAGAACACTCCAGCAAATGATGCAGACAACTCTGTAAGTCTATTCAATATTCAACAGATTACCACTCTACCTGTAGATCCAAAGCAGTTGCGTTTAGAAATGTCAAATGACTTAGTGCTATCCAAAGTACTGATTTATACCAAAGAAGGATGGCCACAAGATGTTGATACACAGCTACATCCATTTTTCAGACGTAAGTTAGAATTAACAGTAGAATCTGGATGTTTAATGTGGGGTATTAAGGTCATTGTTCCTAATAAGCTGCAAGGAAGAGCTCCATACAGGACACACTGGAATCGTTTGGATGAAGGCTTTAGCAAGGACACGTGTATGGTGGCCAAGTATGGAACAGCAGATTGAAGAGATGGCACGGAAATGTGAGTCTTGTCAGTGCTTAAAGGAGGGGGACATGAAAAATTTCATATTGATTTTTTTGTACCAATCTTTAGCTTAGGTAATGCTAAAACCATTTTTAAATGCATTGAAGTAGTAAAATAAGCTGTCAAAATATGCCAAAAATCGCATTTTCATGGTTTCTTCCGTTTTGCGGTATTGCGTCACAAGTGGAACACGCAAGGGAGCACAATAGGATTTACACAGAAAGCAAGTTTTGGAAACAAGATACTGACTGGCTGAATAGTTTAGCAATGCGTTTCTACAGGTTAGTCTATTACTAATACCCAGTAAGAAGTCTTATTTCGGCTCAAACAAAGCGATTTGACACGACGCGCTGAACCAAGTATGCTCGGCTGTTATGAATCAATTGAAAAGGCCAAAGAACTATTCTGCTGGAGTTTTATAGTAAGTATATAGCGATTTAATACTTTTACAAGTAGCTTAACGTTGTTTTTACACTGCCATGTGGTATTATTCAAGGGTATGCTACTATTAAACTAAACACTAAATTTAATCGTGATGTGACTTGTTCAATAAGGCTAAGATAAGAATTGTTGTATTGCGTAGGTTATTATAATCACTGGGGTGCTGAATGAACATGTTTAATGCCATTTTCTTTTAGGAACTATTGAAAAACATCAGAGGTAAACTGGGCTCCGTTATCGGATACTAACTGTTTTGGTATACCACGAGTAGAAAATACTCTTCTCAGTTCTGTAATGGTCTTCTCAGCATTGGTCGTCATCATGGGAATCACTTTGGGCCATTTAAAGTGAGCATCGACAATGATTAAAAATGACTTACTCAGAAATGGACCAGTTGCCATGGACGTGTTGGCCAAGTTCATGGATGGAGGATTGTATGTGCTGGTTTGTTTCTTAAAGGGAGGGAGATATGGAAAAAAATTTTTGTTTTACTCATCATTACATCAATTGAATGGTAAGATTATCCATTACACATTTTTTAAATTTTTTATTCCACGTTGTAACCATAAAACAAGCGATTGAAAGCGTTTCCAGTTACTGGAACACGTCATCAGGTCAGTAGGGGTCTGACATCACAAGATGTACGGATAGTACAGAAAAGATGGGCAAAATGCTAATCTTGTGGTTTTGTTAACAGTCTACTCGCTATCCTTCCATAAAGCTTAGTTATACATGGCCACCATAAGATACATCACCAAGTCCATCAAATGTGCTGCAAAAACAGTTCTGTCAGCTGTTATCTCGACTCGACAGTGAAATCAACATTACCAACTTCACCGTTTATTTCTTTGGAAGCTTATAGTGGAAGTATGGGTGGATAAATGCATAAGAAAGATAGTTTCAGCATTGAGAAACATCAATTCAAGCCTATAGGGCAATAGACCACTTGCACGCAAGCGAAAATATTTTGATTACTTTTTTAATTGTGGTTACGTCACGACTGGATGCTCTGGTTGCCCGTAAAAATGTATTGCAACCAACGGGAATCTGACAATCAACGGTGATTAAACAACTGTCACGGACGAAACATACAGTATAACCCAATTATGCGAACAACTTCACTAAGACAGTAGGTTTCAGCATCTTTTGGTGTTTGTTAGAAGTGAATTGAGTATTTCTACAGCAAGTTATGGCGGTGTAAACATTGAAAATGCGCTGCTTCAGTACTATTTCGCTTACTGACGGGATGGAATGTTCGTCTAAGTGTTCTCCTGGGTACAATTAAATATGTTCTGCAGTATAAAACTATTTGCTGGTTATCAGAACTTCGGTACGTAAACCCAAGTAGGCTGCTAATACAATTTTCCATTGGCTTGTTGTTGCAGTGTAAGAAGGATCGCTAAACCATATTACACACTGAACAACTGTTGCCAGTCATCGCTAGTCATATACTTTTAGTTTTCAGCTGTGTTCACCACAAAACTCAAATACTTTTTACTGTAACTAACCACCAGTAGGTGCGTTTTGCTTCTAACTAATGCCAGAATGCATAAAATGTTCTTGTCTTTCTGTTATTGTTCACGAAATTAACATATTCCATATACTTAAACCACAGCATAAGTTTGAATACAGCACATCATTGATTTTTCATAGGATGCAATACATTTATACAAGCAACCACAGCATCCAGTCGTGACGTAACTGCAATTAGCACCTTAATGAATTCTTTAAGGCTTGTGTGCAAGTGGTCTATTCCACAAGGAGAAGCTGAGGGGACAAATTGCTTCGACTGAGAGACACAATAACACGGTGTTGACCTATGAACGCTTCTTCCTCCAATTACTCGGTGAAGGACTCATCTTATTAGTGATATTTGCTTGTAACTAAAGCCTAATATACTTTCAACTAAGCTGCCATGTGGTCAACTAATGGCTCACGCAATCGTTGCTTGTTCTGCAAAGTGAACAGACTTGGGAGCAGGTGAGAATTCTTGTAGTAAAAATTCTTTATATAATAGTCCGTAGTCTCTGAGTTTCATGTGTATAAAAATAGTAGCACTTCCTTGATTAATACCACACTGTGAATGGAAAAACTTAGATTTTAGGAGTGGAAATAATATGGCCCAGGGGTATTAATCAGGAAAATACAGTAACTGTAAATACAGTCATACAAATTAATAATGCATGTGTGTATTACGTACATGTGTAATTATGCATGTAATTCACAATGTACTGCTATTGTTGAATCATACACGACCACCGTAATTACTTCTACAGTATGTTAACTGTATTTTAGTGCCTACCATACAAGCAAGAGTTAATAATATAAGAAGAGAGTGTCTAACGCCATATAGGCTGTAAAATATGATTGCGTAAAGTTAAAGGGCTTCCCTTGTGACGTCTAAGGATGCTAAGTTACCCGCATGCACTTAACATAACGAAACAAGTATCGATATTTGTTCGTGTTAGTTGGAGTACTTGTAAAAATATGTCAAATAAACCAGAAACTCTAACTACTGGTAGGAAATGTAGCTGTCGAAAGATATTGTCGGAGGACTCCGGTAAGCCAATTATTGAAACACCGTTCCTTGGTCTCGTTCTAATTCCATTCGCGCTTCAGCTAAACTACCAGTATCACAATCTATATTGTATACGCAACGAATAGTTCAACCTGGATACTTCTTTATGGTGTTCCTGAGCTACTATTCTGCTTAGAAACGATGTATCACATATCCATCGTAGGGCTTCATCGCGCCACTAGTAATACGATGATGTAACGTCTACAAAATTTACAATAAATTACTGAGTTATACGAAAAGAAGCCCTTTAACTTTACACAATCATATTTTACAGCCCTATATGGCATTAGACACTCTCTTCTTATATTATTAACTCTTGATACAAGAGACTCATGAATTTATTAGAGAATTAAAATACAATTCTACAGTGCTTCAATACTTTCACCACATATATAGGTATTTTGCACAGGTACCTTGGTTTGAGGTTGTGATGAAGTTGATGCACCTTTAAATCTCTTGCTTGACACATCCTAAAACATTTCCTCGATCAGCATTACCACTGCATACAAGCACATGTACACATATACCTTAGCTTTATTTAGTAATTCCAAAGTATTGGTATTGCTAGGGGTTCTTGGTCTTTTAATTGGCTTTGTACTTTTATTCTTGCTGTTTCTGGAAATGTCATCTATAAAAAATGCAAGGCATAGGGTGTATTAATTACTGCACAGCATCATAACTAATAATGCAAAAGAACATAAGTGCATATACAAAGCAAACTCTTTGATTGTAAAATATAGGATACCTCACTATACAAATTAGTAACTGTTAGTGCATAAACGAATGTCTATTTTAACCTTCGAAGGTTTGTCTAACACCCTTAAAGGTTTGACAAATGATCACAGTTATTACTACAAGCAAGGACTACAGAAATTACGTACATATACCATAGCATAAAGAATGTTGGAACCTTTAAAAGTCTGTTTGAATTGTTCATGCATTAGTAATTGTATTACTGACCATTGAACTTCACAAACTCAACAGGATAAAATTTGTGATCTTCCTCTATCAACAGAGACGATCCTTCATGCAGGTCATCATCCATAATTGGTTGACCGTCTCCTTTTGACAATTCTTTCAACTTGACAACATGTTGTTCCCCTGTTTGAGAGCACTTGACTATTACATTACCTGTGAGTAAATATGTAGTCACATATGTATGCATGCATAACAAATTAAAAATACAGTATAACTATAGAAATACTCCATCTGTTATTATGATTTAGTGTGACATGCCTTTATCAGGTTTTTAATACATATCTTCATAGAGCCTGCAAATCAACATCATGCATTTGCAGTACTTTAATGATTTTAACAATTCTTTCAACTTGACAACATGCTGTTCCCCTGTTTGAGAGCACTTGAGTATTACATTACCTGTGAGTAAATATGTAGTCACACATGTATGCATGCATAACAAACTAAACATACAGTATAACTATAGAAATACTCCATCTGTTATTATGATTTAGTGTGACATGCCTTTATCAGGTTTTTAATAAATATCTTCATAGAGCCTGCAAATCAACATCATGCATTTGCAGTACTGTAATGATTTTAACAATTCTTTCAACTTGACAACATGCTGTTCCCCTGTTTGAGAGCACTTGAATATTACATTACCTGTGAGTAAATATGTAGTCACATATGTATGCATGCATAACAAACTAAACATACAGTACAACTATAGAAAATAGAAATACTCCATCTGTTATTATGATTTAGTGTGACATGCCTTTATCAGGTTTTTAATAAATATCTTCATAGAGCCAATAAGATTACAATCAACATCATGCCTTTGCAGTACTGTAATGACCTAATGATGACTGGAATTTTCGTTACAGCAAATTATTTTGCTTATCTTCACGGAAAGCTTTCAATTCTGCTCATGCAAAATACTATTTAATATGGAATGCTCAACAGATAGCCCCCTTTCCTGACATAAGCCAAAACCAAAGCTCACAACACCAAATTATATATGAAACACCAATGCACAATTATGAAATAACCGAGGGGTCAGACACAATTCCACATCACATTGATGGTTGGCAAGATTCTGGAATCAGGAATCACAAATTTGAACAGCATTCTTGTAAAAGTTACAAGTCACGTGACACGTAAAGCCTTATTTCAAAATTTTGGTAAACATTGGTAAACAGGAATCACTAAAACCACTCCAGAATTACACCAGGAATCACGGAATCAAGCCAAGATTCCAATATCACGTTGATAAAAATCAATAGTGTCGTACCCCTAAAAAATAACTTACTTTGTCGCTCGTTTGTCCATGTTTCAATGGTCTCTCGTAACTTGTAGGTTTGTTTCTTCTTCCTTTTAGGCTTTTTGCTAACACTCAGAGGCTTGCTTGGAGGTGTTGGTGGCGCCGCGGATTTGGAATTCTCCCCAAGCTTCGAACCAAACCTGGAAGTTGGTGGCGGCAAGTCCTTCTCATTGTCGCTGTAGTCATCAAACTGCCAGCTAAAATCACTTCTTGTAGCAGACATGTTTAGAGTTACACCAGCTCCTCTTGATTTTGCTGCCTATTCCGTCCGCCTCGTACTAATCACGTGACGTTCCAATTAAAGTGCAAACAAGGTTGCGTTTACAGCGTAACCTAGGATGGCTGTTAAGCGAAGACGTTCGTATAGACAATATCTTACTGATTTGAATATTCCGGTGCCAAGAACGACCATGTGGAGGCATAAAAAGAAGTTAACTGAACAATCCCCTTGTGGTACGTGCCACGTACAGTTCCTGTATAATAGTTTGTATTTCAATTGTTAAGCTTTGTTTTATGGATTTTTACATGGGGTGCTTTATTTAGAATGATAATACACAGTAAAACTGAAGTTTCAGGAGTGCTATGTCACGTGCCTAAGCTGCTAAATTTGTTTTTAAACCAAGGCAAGCGCCTGGTTTCTTGAAATTATTTGTATGCGTGTCCACCCCCAGGCTATGAAAAACTAATCACGTGATTTGAAGTATGAATACTATTTTATTCTCTACCCCTGCTGCTGAACAAATTGCCTCCTTTGTTTTGGCATCACTATGCATTATTGGTATGTGCACTTCACATTTTACTTGGTGATAGCATCCAACCATCTCAGATTGATGCAGGAGAGCAAATGATTATGGATTTTCATAGATTATTACCAGAATTATATGGTAATAATAGTTGCACTCATAATGCTCATTTATTGTGTCATATGTCAAAGTTTGTGCGACTATGGGGTCCACTATGGACTCAGTCAACTTTTGATTTTGAGAGCAAGCATGGTCATTTGAAGCATTTGTTTCATGGAAAGCATCACATTATCAAGCAACTCCTTTTTAATGTGGACATTAGTATGACTTTACAGCTTTTGCGTCCAAAGCTAGTGGAAATTGAAGATGACAAAACAATAGCATTTCTTTCTCGTAGAGCTCCAAGAGCGAACATGAATTGCATTGGCAATCATGTATATACATTAGGAGTTATTAAACAAGCTAAGTTGACCAGTCAACAGTGTAGAGTAATTCACTTGGTATCTGCTAGAGTGTTTTTCAGACTTTATATATTATGCTAATGATAACAACTCAAGAAAACGGAATGACACAGTATGCACTTTTATGAATCGTCAAGGCAGACTATCTTTTGGACAGATCGAGCTTTTTAGTTTGGATCCTGTACCATCAGCATTCGTTTACCAGTTTGAGTTGCAAAGTTCAATTATGCAACAAGCTGGCCATCCATGTAGAAGCGTGCTTGAGCCATACAAAGAAGCCGATTTACTTTCGTGTTACATACATTTATGTAAACAACCTACTCCATCTTGATCAGAATTGTTGGTAGTAACAATGAGTCTATCTTAGCTAAGGCTATCATAATAGAGACTCCTTCCAGAAGTTTTCTAATGTCTCAGCCTAATAATTTTGAATGTCACTGAACACTAGCAATATTAATGTTTTTACCTTGTGTGTAGCTATGTATTTTCATGCAGCTAGAGAGTAGCTAAAGCATCCATAGTTCATGCTGAATGGGACGTATGCATGCAACAGGGCGTGGCTTGCCAACTTCGTCTGCATATTGCTAATAAGCGCTGCGCTTATATTAGGCGTTTTGTATATACGAGACGTTAACCATGTATAAATTGGTGTATACACAATATAAGCGCCCTTGCATGAGTGCATTATAATGATGAGTATATGCACACATGCATATACCTAACACTCCATTACCAGTTGAATGAATGCAAAAGTGTCACATGATTGTATTGAGTTCACGTGATTTTCGCTCGAACCTTACACATGCACGTGGATAATACAAAAACGCCATGGATAACTTCAAGTATGATACCTCGGCATGTTACAATCTACAAGAGTTGGGGACATTACATGATCGATGGCTGAAGAAAATCTGGAAACGAAGATCTGGTATTATACGTGACGATCACGTGACCAGAAGAAGTGAAAAATCCTGCAAATCCAAGAGGCAAGGATACATTTTTTTCGGTACATCCGACCAGCCATCAGAAGAAATCATGCTACCGCAAAATGCTAGGTTGAAGGACATTAAGAAAACAATCCAATTGAGTTATAGAATTAGAAGATCATGGAGGTATTTCTTTTTAACTTGGTGCAAGGAACTAAATAGAGAGATCAAGCACGAGGTCGTGAGTGACTATGAGATGATTCCAACATACTTAAACATGATTTTTCTCTACATTGAGTAGCTAGCTAGATATCTAATACAATTTACTAGCTAATTAACTATAGCTATAGCTATGAATAATAACATTGTTATATAAAATGATTAGCTACAATGTTTTTGTCCCTCCTCCAGGTAATTGCAAGGGACTTCACTCAAAAAATTGTCTTCAGTTGCTACACAAAGAAGATGTAATTGTGTTACTATACAGTCACGGTGGTTATTGTGCATGCCTTTATATACTGCTATGGTAAAACATTGTATTGTGGGTTTTGTGATCCTCAAGATCTTACAAGATAATTCAGGATAAGTTCTGAATGTCACAATGTCATGATCTTGATGGCTAGCTTATGTAACTAACCAGCTAACACACTTGTATGCACTAGCTATATAGCTAACTATTTTCATTTCAAGAAAATAATTATTAAATTTCTCTTGTCTAGCTGCATGCATTCTATAGCTGCAGTTATGTTCAACTAGCTATAATTATATATATGCATATAGTTACAGCTAATATACATATAGCTATAGCTATACAGTCCATACCTATATAGCTACAGCAGTTGCATAGTTTAGTTATGTGCAAGATCCACACCTTGCATGCAAGATCATGTTAAATTCACACGTCAAGAAAGGAGCAAGATCTTATTTGATATTCTTTTATAAACAAACTTACTGCACATGCTAGAAAATGTTATATTCTTGCATGATTAAATAAATTAGAAAACTGCAAGAAGTCAAAACTTCAAGATAATGCAGAGATCTTACAAGGTCATTTTACACAATGTAAGATCTCTTGCAAGTTGTTTTTAATAGGGAGCTAGATTAGTTAGTGTATTAACTATTTTGTTATTAGCGTACCGTAATTAGAATATATTGTATGATTGATGTTAGTTGATCACGTGAATAACAATAGTGCCTCGTGGCTACGATAGTGTTGAACGGTGTTGTGTACTAGCGGTGATTTCGCTATTAGCCGAAGTATTACATTGGCGTAGTTGGCAGGATACAAGAATTCACAATAGTTTAACCAACCAAGTTGCTGAATTGAAGTTTCGACATTTAACCCGAAGTGCAGTAACTGTGGTACCGTGGTGCATAACGGTACCAGATAAGGTCAAGCATTTATTTTGTTGATCAGTTGTCTGCAGTTGTTCTGCTTTTATAGGAGCACATATTTATGGTGTCAAGACCTGTAGTTATCCCGGAAGCTTTTACGGATGGACACAGTGGATCTATCATTTTGCAGTCAATGAGTGGAATGCCGCGAAGAAACTACTCTGGCTTAAGGCTAGACTAACCGGACAAGCTCAGCTGGCTTTACAACATCTTCCAGAAGAGACGCTGGACAGTTATGACGGTGTAAAACAAACGACGCTAGACCACAGAGCAGGAAAGGGAGGTATTTCAGGCATGAAGAAAAATACAGTCCGAAAGGTGGGCTAATTTTGCTCAAGACTTGCAGAATCTCGCCGATAAAGCTTTTCCACACCTCCAAGCTGAAGCGAGAGACCAATTAGCACTTACACACTACCTTTCACAAATTGAAAATCTGCAGCTAGCATTTAGTGTCAAACAGCAAAAACCAGCAAACCTGGATACTGCCGTGAGTGCCACCTTGGAAATGGAGTCATATTTGCCATCAAAGGTGACAACATTAAGGACAGCCGGAACAGATCTTGAGTACCCAACAGAGACAAAACCTGTGATAGCTTCTGCTACAACTAAGGGAGACTCGGAATCTACATCGCACTTGATGAAACAGTTGCTTGAACACAGGATGTATTCTCACAAGGAGGGGAATGATGTAATGATGTAACAGATTAGTTAGTGTATCAACTATTTTGTTATTAGCGCACTATAATTAGAATATATTGTATGATTGATGTTAAATGATCACGTGAATAACAATAGTGCCTCGTGGCTATGATAGTGTTGAACGGTGTTGTGTCCTAGCGGTGATTTCGCTGTTAGCTGAAGTATTACACATCTAATATGATAGTTTTTAAGTAGATAAACAATCATTAATCGTTTAAAAATCACCTCGATGCATGAATCGTTAGTTATTTAACCTCAAAGCTGCTGTATCACACCTTTTTGGCATCTATGATTTTAGTGGTTAAAACGTCACTGGTTCGGAAGCATGACGCACGTACGTGTTGAATGCATTGATTCACTGCTTATACCGCAAGATTGTAGTGGAACACGACGAATAATGCCTTACTGTGTAGCTTATGGGTGCGATAATGATACTCACAATGCTCCTCGTGAAGTTAGTTTTTACTATTTGCCACTGAAGAAGCCCGCTCTATTAAAGCAGGTCATTATAGTGATTATTGTATGTGAAATTACCACCTTTTCGGGATAGTGGCTAGCCAAGCTTCATTTGGAGGAGCCACCCATTAGTGATAAGAATGCTCGGGTTTGTTCTAACCATTTCCTTCCTGAAGACTTCGTTGGTGGCATGCTGGAAGGTTTTGGACCTTCGAAGAAGACACTTAAGCCTGATTCAGTGCCATCTATTTTTTCCTACGTAAGCAAAGAAAGACCAGTGAGGCTCAAATCGCACAGGCAACACACCGGGGCATCATCAACAAATTGTTGAGTCCTATTCCTGGTCCAAGTCAGCAGAGTGATTACTAAAGATGTGGGCATACAATGTGGTTAGTTGGTGAATATTATACTAGTGTATATAGCATGCACAGGCTGTTCTTTTAGTGTATTTAAACATTTTTCTTTTGGTTTAACAGAATTACCAATTTTGTCGAGAGGACCAACCCACTTCGTGAATGTGTACCCTGAGTTGGTAATACAACATGATGTCAGCACTCAGGCTGACATATTCCTTGCATGTTCCTCCCCTAAAGAGCCAGGTACACCAGTGGTGGAAGATGATGCTACAAGGACTTTTAATGAAGATACGTATGTTGATATCATATAATAGCCTTTTATTATATAAACTTGTATAGTCTACAAGAGGAGTATCTCCCCACGGATGATGTCACAACTGAAGAGGAAGAAGAGCCAGCAGAAGAGGCTATCCGGAAGGAGAAAAAATTCATTGTGTTTGAATCCTGCCTCTTTAAGCTCCTAAAGCAGTGCTGTAAGAGGTTGAGTTAGTAAATGGTACTTGTCCAGATGAGCATGTATTATCTTGGCAGTCCCAGCCACTAATAAGAGATGTGGGTGCTGGGAACTTACTGGTAGCCGCAGCAATTCTGTTCTGTGGTCTTACTTTACTAGCATTTCTAATTTGGGTAAATTGTTGAATTTAGTAATGTTCAGTGAGAGTACTTTTTATAGGCTACAGAAGGAATACTTGTTTCCTGTTATACACACTAACTATGTTATGCAGCAAGATGCTGTACTAGAGTTTTTATGGGGAAATGATTTAAAGTTGTCTGGTGACGGTCGATGTGACAGTCCAGGGTATAGTGCTAAATACTGTACATACTCATTGATGACTCAGCCACTGACCTCATCTTAGATTACAAGTTAATCCAGTCATCAGAGACTGGTAGTTCAGTAGCAATGGAGAAGGAAGGATTGAGGTGGTCTCTAAATTACTTGTTAGAGCAGGATGTCTCTATCAATACCATTGCTACAGACAGATACAGGGGTGTGGGTGCATTAATGAAAACGGAATATCCATATATCACCCACCAGTATGATGTATGGCATATGGCCAAGAGTGTTGTTAAACAGTTAACATGGAAGGGTGACTTAAAGCATTGTGAACGGCTACAAGGGCATGTTAATATTCAATACAAACTTTGGTATATAATGAATGGAATAAACACTGCCACAGTAACAAAAATTTGGCCAGTACATGTATGTATTTTATTATCATAGGTGACGGGAAGTACAACATAGCGTACCCAAAGGGGGATTGTGAAGAAGATATTGGATGACAAAAATTATTCACCCTTTTGGATGATGTCATTCAATTACGGCACACACCTAGTAAACTAGACATACACAACTTTGAACTACCAGATAGTATCCCAAAAAAACATTGCACAATCAGAGTGGCCACCCAAGCAACAAGTAATAGATGCACACATAACAAGATTTAGTAAATACCCACAGAATAATTAATTACACACGATACAGTACGAATGTAGTCAATTTATTTAGATTGAACAAACTTGATGGCACAGTTTTATATTTAGAAATTATATAAAATGCCCAACTTGTACAAGTAATATATAGCATTAATATACAGTTACTTCAGTTCAGCAGCCTTGAACCCAGTATATAAATTGTCTGGTTCAGGAAACTGGAGGCGCACAGCAGTGACGACACAGGATGGAACCACTCTTTTGGGATCAGTTGGAATATACGGCACCTAAGGATTTCGATTTGGGGGCGCGTGCTGATTAATTACGTCACTTCCGTGATTCAATTTACCACCAATTTGTTTCATAATAGCTACATAACTAGCTTGCAATAACTAATTAGCTATATGTACAACATGCATAAAATATAGAGAAAATTAAAAATCTACTTACACAGAATAAGAGGAAAGCACGCCAGTCAGGAAATTTGGGTATTGCCACTGAGTGGGTTGGTGGATACCGGCTTCATATTCGTAGCTGCTGTTGGGTATAGCTACATGGAAATTGTACGATAAAGAAATGACACTACATTAATTGCTCCCCATCATCAATGTCCACGTGGTTCCTGGCACTATCGTTCATATAGACGAATGCCGTTACGTTTTTACAAGCGTTTTTAGATCCTACCACTGGGACCGACACACACAAATAGTGGAGTCATAGCACTGGAATAGGTGCAAAACTACATTGAAGGGCTGTGTGGCACACCAAATTGCCAGCAACCTTGCCAGTCGATGAAGCCGGATCCTCGACGAATTCATTGATGTGGAGGAATAAATTAGAAGCCAATCATTATAAAATGTCAACGGAAGTGACGTAATTAATCAGCGCGCACCCCCGAATCGAAATCCCTTAGGTGCCGTATATTCCAACTGATCCCTCTTTTGTTGCCCTTGCTCAGAAAGTCATATGTCCAGTTAATGAACTGGCGGTAGGCAGCTAACTTATACGATCTAATAAACACTGTATTACAGATAATTATCACAGAAATGGTTTCTTTTACCTGTTACTTATGGGTTTCTTTACTTCATCCCCTGCATGGTCACTAAAGCAGTGTATAGCACATCCTTGTCTAAGCACACCATCGTAAATGATTCTATGCTTGTGACACAAGAACCACTCTCTTCAAAGCGCTCCTCCACTTCTGGTAACTCCCGGCAGCAGGTACACTTGATTGCTCGTGGCATAGGCACACATTTCGTGCAAGAGCACCACGGGGTGTTTCCTAGCCGCTCCGTGAAGCTCGCCTGGCTGCCGGCGCTATCATCGGTGTCACTCTCTTCACTGCTACTCCACAGGACATCTGGTTCGAAGTTATAAGGTGCTATAACACCGTTATCACTTGTCACGTTACTCTCTGCCATTATTGTACTCCACTTCTGAACCAGACGCATCATGACATTTAACCTGGCGATGGCAATGCTCATGTTTTACGAGCTGTAACGAAGCAGCCAAAGAGAATATCACGGTAAAAATTGGAGAGCATGTTTATTTAATGATACTTTATCAGTCAAGATAATAAAACCACATGTAAATTTTTGAGTACAGTGTCCCTTTATTAGCCACTATCCTTTCTAACTACTCTTTCTTTCATAAAACAAAGCGAAACAACAAGTATTACACGTGTATACACAACCAAAAATATGCAGTATGCATGAAGTATTACGTAACATGCATTTTGATTGGCTAATAACATAGCAATGGCGTGACATCATCAAAACAACTCGATCTTTTTTAAATGTTCGCCTATTGACCACGACTGTTATTTTGAATTGTTGCTAAACAATAAAATGCTTTGTTACAAAAATATGGATTGTTTAAAAACCATAGCAACATCCGTATCTCCCCAGTTATTTTGTCATATTTATGCCATATTGTTGAACAATCTAGTGCATGACAGTGGTGTAGGAAGCACATGAAAAGTACTAAGGCCATGGAAAGCCGGCATGACATGAAGTGGGTGAAGGCATCAGTAAAAACACCATCTAAAATTACAAACACATTTTTACCACAGCAGCTAAGTAGTTCCAATTACTGTAGCCACTGGAAATAAAGCAGGCATCCATGTTTCCAGTCTTCACTTTCTTTTCTTTGATCAGCTTCATGCAAGTAAAACAGTAGGTCGAATCGCTTAATTCATTATAATGGAGCCATGGCCATTTCTCAAACCAATCACGCTGAAAACATACCAAACTTTCGCTTTGGAAATACAAATGATTTTGGGTGATGAGCCTTATCACCAATATCTACAAGCTCGTGAGATGACGATTAAAATTTCTTGGCCATCTCCACACTGGAAAATTCTGTTTACCTAATTAAAGAATGCACACGCGCATACAGCGTAATTTTATTTAGCGTGTGCAGTATATGTAGTGAGGTATTGTAGATTGTTTTTTGCTATGAAATTCTCTGAATATCTCTGAAAATCTACTAAGGCCAAGGCCTGACTGGCCCCAGTGGCTCCTACACCCCTGCATGATGATATATACGTACAGTATGTTATTCCTTTCCTTGTATAATATTAAGCATTGACCATGTTTAAAATGCTGTGCTTTTTAAACTTGAGCGAAATAATCGTTTAAACACTTTCTACAACAGTAAACCTGTTCAACAATATGGCTGATTTGAAATTGTAATCATGGAGATGGAAAAGCTCTCTCTCTATATTACATAAAATCTACGGGGAGACAAGTCACACACCCAAAAATGGTGAAAGGCCCTCTGAGGTTACCTATAACTAGCAGATAGTCCTGCCACCCTACATGCAGGGTATAGCTAAATATATATAGCTACTCTGCCTAGATCAATATAGCACTCATAGACTTGAACCAGTAGTCAGTTAGATGTTACAGTACTGTACCAAGTCACTACATTCACTAGACTGGACTACCACACTAACTAGCAGATAGTTCTGCCACCCTACGTGCAGGTTATAGCTAAATATATATAGCTACTCTGCCTAGATCAATATAACACTCATAGACTCGAACCAGCAGTCAGTTAGATGTTACAGTACTGTACCAAGTCATTGAGGGGTGTCTACATTCACTAGACTGGACTACCAGACTGGGTCATTTTATGCATCGGCATGCACTTTTTAAGCATGTTTTAGTGAGTGAGGAAGCCAGTATACAAACAGTGGAATGGACAACTGGAATGGCTGGTGGACTGGCTTCTTTTTAAATCATGCATGGACATCACATCATAATAAATCAAAAAGTACTGACACTTACTTCATATTTTAGTGATTTTATACATCACTCTTCTTTGATATACTTCTGGAGGGGTCTTGAGACCCAAAAGACCCCCCTGGACAGTTCATCCCTGGTATCTGACTGTAGCCGGAGGTACTATAATAGCTTTGAGGCTGTGAGTCATCTTCTGGGAAGCAGCCACTTACATACCTGTAGCTACATTGTAAACTAGTATTATGATGCAAAAAATATACAGAAAGTGAATTGGAAATGAGATTTTCCGAGTAACAGTGTTGCTATGACTTCTAAGTGCATTTTGGGATCAACTTCACCATGTATTTCATCAGTGTGAGCAACATTATGCCACCGATGATGTTCATTTAGCTGAACAACTCCTGATTAGAGGGGAAGAATGTGAAAGCGCTCTGAGAGCTGTGTTAGGCCGCATGTACGAAGCAGTACCACACCAATCCTTTATTGAAGACGTAGAATATCTGCTTCAGAATTTATGTAGGTTTGCAGTTCATATCACAGATTGGAATCTTTGTTCTGATGCTGAACCAAGGTTACCTTCCTTAACATGTCCCTTCAGAAGTAGTGGTGGGTGTAGAAGACTAGCATTTCTTATACATCGAGAAGAGTTGGAATCATTACTAGAGCTGGGATTTAGTTTGGATCAATGCTATATAGTTGGTTCGCGTTCACTGTGCGGTTGAGCCGGCTGAAATGAAGCCATTTAAGATCAAAGCGTTTTGGACATATGTTTTCTACGTAACGGTTTTAATTATGCATAATATGTGTGCACAAAGGCTCACATTCGCAAAAATGGCATCTTCACCAAAACTTGTGCTATACTGTTTTAAAGAAAGAAAAGCGCTTCTGGAGCAACTATTAGTATGTTTAATAAAAATATGTATTGATAAACCAAGAATGGCGAGGTAATATAAGTTTTAGTGTGAATCAAAATGAATTGGTAAGTCGCTTTCTATGTATAGCGCTGTAATTACAAGTACATTTGATGGGCTTCATGATGATCTAAATTTTTTATTCTAGCTCGTTTCTACTGGAAGTTATTAAAGAAATAGCAACTGCACAGTGAACACGAACCAACTATAGGAGTCTCCGAATGTGTCGAAGAGAAGCTTTTGGCTTACCAATTGGAGCAGATTGTTATACCTAAATATCAGACAAAGAACTAGACACATTGCTCAGCGATATTATGCATGTAATTTGCTCTGTGCAGGGCAGATCCAGATATTTTTAGGGGTGGGTTTAAATATAGTGAGTTATATGTGACCAGGTCTGCGAAAATCAACCATCTAGTCGCACAAATATATCTTACCATAACTTATGCTCTATTTATACTAACAAGCTAATACTACAAATGCAGAATTTAATCGAGGATCTTTTAAAGCTTACAGAATCAAAATACTACTTAAAGAACTGAAGATATTCTTGAATATCTAACTAGGTGTAATTTGTGCTCACATGGTTGATTTTCGCAGGCCCGGTCACATATATTAAATGAGGGCCCCTACTTTGGAACTACGCCTGCTCAGTGATGTGTGTGTGTGTGTGTGTGTGTGTGTGTGTGTGTGTGTGTGTGTGTGTGTGTGTGTGTGTGTGTGTGTGTGTGTGTGTGTGTGTGTGTGTGTGTGTGTGTGTGTGTGTGTGTGTGTGTGTGTGTGTGTGTGTGTGTGTGTGTGGACGTAACTGAAATTTTGTGTATGCATACCAATATCAGGTGATGGCTACGTATGTTGGCAAAGTGAATTAGAGATTATAAGCACCAAGCACCTTACCCTGGTGTCAGTGTAAAGTGAATCGTAACTTTCTTATATCACAACTTGAGTTACTTATGACACCAGCTAGAGTATTATTAACATCTGGCATTTTAATTATGAACATTTGATCAAGACTCTTACTCGTATATTTGTTTAACCTGTTACTTATATGATTAGTGTATCGTTAATATTACTGGGCTTAACTAATAAGTGTACATTTTATAAGTCAGTCAAACTTATCAATTATCCAAGGCAAGATATAATGTCAAGAAATACTGACTGTCAACCAGTGGTTGCCATGCACTAGTAATGCTGCAAGGAGTATAGGCACAAAGTCAGTAATGATAATGCTAAACAAAACACCCTGGGTGTAAAAAAAGTGTGAGGCCAATCAGAAACAACATTGCAAATAGGTATGTATGACCAAAATCTTTGATATCAGTTGAGGCCAAGAAATTACTAATCAGAAATCTACTTGAATGACACAATAGTTTATAGCATATTGTCACAACTATGATTGACTTTGTCACTTGGCCACCGACAATATGCTATAAACTATTGTGTCATTCAAGTAGATTTTTGATAAGTAATTTCTTGGCCTCAACTGATATCAAAGATTTTGGTCGTACATACCTATTTACAATGCTGCTTCTGATTGGCCTCGCACTTTTTTACACCCAGGATGTTTTTGTTTAGCATATCACTACTTTTTTGGAAGTGTAAACATATGTTATTACTAGCAAGCAGCAGAGAAGTACTGCATGGGCATAACTTGTACTTGCCTAGCACACAATATTGCAAATTAAACTTTGAAGTTTAATATTGAAAAACTCAAGCCCGAGATTTTTTAAAACTTTCACTACAGAATGATACATCAATATAGATTGTGTACCTGCAAGTTTATGCAAATCATTCGAAGGGGGTCCAAGTTATGACAACTATCAACCTGCAGTGTAATAGTCCTTCTCAAATACATTCAAGTGTTTACTTCAGACTGATAATAGTATGACAGGTAGAGCATACATAGGAGAAGCGCTGATACAAATTTGGCTGAAATCCATGAAGAAATGAGTGAGTTATTATACAAACAAGTGAATGTATAAAAAGGGAGTTTGAAAAAACTTCCGGGGTTCACAAAAGTTCCCGCAAGCCCCCGAAAAAGTGTGCGATGAAAGAAAGAAAAAAGCGACTGCCAGGTAAAATTTTTTGTGGAGACAGGAAGGCATTTATAAGGCTGTATCGGAAGAATGGCTGAATAGATTTCTACGAACTTCAGGATATTGATTCTTCAAACAATGAAGGTACTAATTGTCTAGTAAACAGGCGAATTGGGCGGGAAAGGATGGTTCGTCGTGTGTAGTCACACAACGGGTGCCATAAAACTTGCAATGGCTGGTACTTAGTAATGGTGACACCTATTTCCTCCATTCTCGATTTATTGATTCTATATAGTAAGAACGTTGTGGGTCAGTAATAACTAAGCGATAGCTTTAATGGCGGCTTAGCTAGAGCGTTTGCGAGTTTGAGGGTGGTGCTACGTGTAAATAACCCACTCAGTGGTCGCGTTGCTGTGCTTCTTCTTGGCCTCGTGACTCACTATCATGAGTCTTGATTATACTCTATATCGCGCATTTTAGCTGGGACATAAATTTCTTATACTCCACCTTGTTTTCTATTATACTTCATGCCTTTAGGCACAAAGAAACACTTTCAATAATGCAAGCACCTTCCATGCATTTATCGCCATTTACAGTTAAACAGAACAACTAGTACAATATTGGCTTACTCTATAACGACGGGTTTACACGAAGACTTTGTTAGTTAGGCCACGCTTAGAGACACGCATATCGATTTGTCACTACTTTATATATGAATTTACATGCTGGTGCTTAAGTATTATGTGGCCTCGACCTTCTCAAGGCTGTTGGTCAAAACGACAAATAATAGTAAGATTATCTGTCGTAAATAGTGTATAAAACAGTTATACTCATCCACCGTGGAATCTACAAAATTTATAAACCCTCAGGCCCCTTAGTAGTGCCCTTGCTTTGCTTGTGCACTACAGCCTCGGGCCTTCAGGTTTATAAATTTTGTTGTACACGTGTGTGGTTGGTTGTGTGTATGCATGTGTGATGTGTATGCATGTGTGATGGGTGTGGGTTTGTTTGTGTGTGTGTGTACGTGCGTGTGTATGTGTGAGTGTGTGTGTATGTATGTGCATGCATTCACGTATATACACATAACCACACACCAGTGTTCCTGATTTTCTATGTACGTACTTTTAAGCAGATTGCCAATGACATATGTATGTAACCAAGAAGCTTATATGATATAGCTCGGGGTATAGCTTATCTATACTATCAAAACAATTCTTTATTCATGGAACCATGTATACAAGTGTAGTATGGTCGATTACCCACTTAACATACACCAAGTTATCTTTATCATAGCCTGATTCTACATTGTATTCCACTGCTGCTTCTAGGCACTCCAACTTCCATATAATTATGATGCTTCCCTGACTGCTGCTTTATCCACACCAACAATATATTTAACCTTTTTTAGAGATTCCACCACTGCAGCAGCTGAAATTATTGATTTCAAGCTTTCACATTTCCTCGAGGTGTTATCTTAAAGGCAGAGTAGTATTTACCCTGTCTGACCAAAAATGCATGCATTTAAACAACTCACGCCAGCAAAACATCAGTATAAAAGCAGATGGCAATGTTTCAAACCGATTTAAAGGAGCCATTAGAACATCTCATGGCAAATACCCTGTACAATAATAAGTATGCAAATTGCCGATAATACATACGTGTCGATAATAGGAGCTTACGCTATAGTGGGAAAGTACGATTACTTTATTCTTGTAAGCACTTGGCAAGGGAAAGTTTGGTGAATGGCCAGAAGGCAATAAAAGTTTTAGTTTGGTGAATCACAAATGATTTAACAAAGTTTTTTCTCACTAAACTTTCCTGCTATACAGTAACTACATTTTACCACAGACTGTTCGGTCTTGGGATGGAATATTGCCTTCTATTATATTGTAGCTGTTTGCCTCAGTGATACACTGATTGGATCAATCCTTTGCATAGCTTGCCCTCTGGATTACCAGGCTTCGAGCTCTTAAAGCCCTCCTCATCATGGTGACACTAGAATTCATTGTAACCTGAAGTAACATACAAAAACTCACATGCACACCATAACATATGTAGGTATAAATCAAGAGCACCGCTATCAGATGGTGGCATAATAGTTATGTGGAGTCTTGTGCATTACCTGTACATGTGTCAAGGTATACACTGCATCCAATTTCTTACCACCACTCACTAGTTTGGACCTATGTAATTAATTGATCAAGCCCAGTAACTCTTCCTACATGGTCTAGATGATATGAGAAATTTTTCTGTCTTGTGTAATGTGGCTAAACTGACCATTACTGTTACTGCTTTCTGCATTTATGGAAATGAAATGTTAACCTAAGTGTAAAGGACTGGCTGCTTGAAAATCAGAATCCTGCATTAATGTCACACAATTCAACAGTGTCTACTCAACAGTAACAGTAGGTCAGTATTAAGTTGTTAACATGATTTAGGTATATTAGCTCACAGCATCAGCATCATCTGAGCTGCAATGGACCCATGTTACAAGCAAGACATGGCTATCACCACTATAATTGCTACAATTGTTTTTAGAACACCAGAAAAAGAATAAGGAATGGAGCTAAGTGGCTACATGCAGTAAAATCCATGTAGAAGAAAATGGAAAGCCTAGAACATGTTATCTAGCTTAGTATTTTAGTGCGTATTGCTGATTATAATGCATTATTGAATTTTTATGTCATGAAGTGTACTATATAAGGATATTTTATTAGTTCAGACAGGAAGTGGGTGTAATAATTATTGTTGCCAAAAATCCTTAGCAGCATGTATAGATGTAAGTGTTAACAAGGTGTCAATAATTGAGCTACAGAGAATGTATAACAATATGTGGTGACGATAAATAGTGTTTGTATGGGATGGCTTCTATCGCCCCATATCTCAAGTTTGAACTTGAGAAAAATAATTTGTGTAGTTCAATAATTTATATTGTTCATTGAAATTTGTAGCTTACTTATACACTTCCGTAGAAAAGTTCATATCGATAATTGGCGGCTTATTCTAATTTGTAGGCTGATTTTTGATATGCACATATTTTAGGCATGTGGATGGGAATCATAAACTCATAAGATGGAAATAACATATGCGCACGTGCATTTAGCAAGTTAGTTTTCAATGAATTTCACTCTCATAATCATGATTGAACTGGTGGCTCAGGATGAGTAGCTACGTATAGTATTAAATATATACGCAACTGTTTTTATTTTATTTTTACTGTGTATCATCATACAGGTATTGATGGATATTCAAGATTAATTACTTACTTAAAGTGTTCAGATAACAACTGTGCTTCTACTGTATTGGTTTATTTTAGAAATACGGTAGAAAACCATGGTCTCCCATCTCGTATTCATTGTGACTTTGGTGTTGAAAATGTTGATATTGCTTATTTTATGTTGATGGCTAGAGGCACTGAGTGTGACTGATAGTTCCATCCACAATCAACGTGTTGAAAGGCTATGGAGGGATGTAAGTCATGTGGTACTGCAACCACCTAAAAGCATATTGCCATTTAGATTCCTTAAATAACATTCATTTATTTGCTTTAAATTATATGTTTATGTCTCGTATCAACCATACTTTGGAAGAGTTTGTCAGGCAGTACAATAATCATCCACTTCGCACTGAGCATAATCTTACTCCTACACAACTACACTCGGTTTCACCTGTTACTGCTACAGTAGAGCAAAGTATGATCAATCCTAACACTTATGGCGTAGAAGATGGCCTGTAGATAATAATCAATTATTACGCACATAATAGCTGTGAAGACTGATTAATGTAGGCTAAAATAATTCGGTGAATACAAGATGGCATGGTGAAGAAGGTTTCTTTGAAATCCAGTCCAGTTGGGACATACAATAGATAAAAGCATGTACTTGCTTTAGGCATCTCTCTACAGGTATATTGGAGGGTTATTCTTTGGTCAAAACTCACCAGTTATGAATTGTAGGATGTCACTTAAAGTAGCCTTAGTTTTCCCTCCATTGTATCATCTAGAAGGTATGTACGAAATTATTATAATATTCAAATTTGTATGCATACTGGAAGGACCAGTGGTGTAGGAACAAATTTTAAAGTGGAGGGGCTTAAATTAAACTGTGTAGTATACGTATCTCTGAAGCAGGGGGTCTGGGGGGCTGTGCGCCCCAGAAGCAAGACAATGATGCTTATAGTTAACTATAGTTAACTATGTAGATACATTTACAGCAAAACTTCAAATTATGCATGCAGGAAGGCACATTGGTACCTGTGTTTCTGACCATGAGATCAGTACATGTAAATAATTATGTAAATACAAACAATACAGTGATAGTTAGCACATTTTGTTAAAAAATTCTTCACTATTGCCATATAAAAGAAAGTCTATGGCATTTTGTAATGTGTATATAAACTATATACGTACTAAATACTAACTTACCTTTCGAATGTCTCATCAAACTGTCTTTAACCCTTTGTCATCCATTGAAAAGAAACATATGCAATATTAAAACATAGTGGCTATTCTTCTGGTCCCAGAAAAATAGTTATTCTTCCGGCATTGATCACGTGATATTATTCATTGCGTGAGCAATATTACCTACGTAGAATGTGAGTGAAGAATATACTCAGAAGAATTACACAAAATTACCATCATAGATACTTTAAAGAAGCCCTAGCTAACTATATGCACGTGAAGCAGCTAGCTATAGCTGCTTCCTGGAAAAATTCCTGGCGATTTTGAACCTACGTAGGATGATGTATCATTATCAACTCGCTGTGGAAAGGCTTCCTAGACAGGATAGGGCTTGAAGCTATCAGATCATTTGTGAATGGGTAAAGGACACTGAGCTACATGGAGAACTGCGGAGTGACACACCACAGGTGGGTATGATAATCCTTTATACCGCAGTAGTAATGTACTTTGTATTTATGCAAAGCATAGTTAGCTGCATAATTTATGGTGTATTGCTTTGTTGTTATTCATGCATGTGTATGTGTATATTTATTATGTAGGCTTATACTGAGATATTGAAGGTATCCGGCGCTAAGTTGCTGAAGAGTGATGAAATCCTCTGATTGTATGGAATGTCTGGATAAGTCCAAACCTCCTACTCACATTGCAGCAATACTAGAAAATATATAGAGCAGGGCATACAGTAATGGCACCGATACAAATCATTAAAGTTAATGTATATGTACGTAGCTGGTTTATTCCTACACTGATAGACTAAGCTATACCTATCTGCTGAACATTTTTAAAGTTTATATATTACTAAGTCACATCATCGCTATAGCTACACCTTAGACATTACAGTGTAAACCTCTCGAAGAGGGGCACCATTGGTGCTTTATAAAGAGGTGTGAATTCCAGGTTACTTTTCAGGACTTAGCTAGGCTATAATATCCATGATCATAATTATGCGGCTTAATATGAGGTGAATATAGAATTAAAACTGATTTTAAATAGTTCTTGTAACCAGTTACAAAAGTTACAAAATTATATAACTATCTTTACTTGGCCAATTAACTTACGCATTGAAAGTAAATTCACAGTTAGCTATGTAAATGTTATAGCTATCAAATACACACATAAGGCATGATTGTTATGAGTGTACACGTATTTTAACATACAAAAGTTACAAAATTACATAGCTATCTTCACTTGACTATAGCTATCAAATACACACATAAGGCATGATTGTTATGAGTGTACACGTATTTTAACATGCTTGTGCATGAACAACATTTCATGTTTGCTTACCTACTGGAGAACACTTTGAGACTACTTTTGGTTACACAGACTAGCAGGTAGCTCCTAGTGTATACTAAATCATTAACTACATGTTTATAGTTACTTCACTTTTCAACAGGTACTGACATATGGCTACCCTGGGTCACATGTGGGTTACATGTGGCTACACTAGGCTACAATGGGTTACTAGGCTACACTGGGCTACATGTGGCTACACTAGGCTACACTGGGTTACATGTGGCTACACTGGGTTACATGTGGCTACACTGGGTTACATGTGGCTACACTAGACTACACTGGGTTACATGTGGCTACACTAGGCTACACTGGGTTACATGTGGCTACACTGGGTTACATGTGGCTACACTAGGCTTCACTGGATTACATGTGGCTACACTAGGCTACACTGGGTTACATGTGGCTACACTAGACTACACTGGGTTACATGTGGCTACACTAGACTACACTGGGTTACATGTGGCTACACTGGGTTACATGTGGCTACACTAGGCTACACTGGGTTACATGTGGCTACACTGGGTTACATGTGGCTACACTAGGCTACACTGGGTTACATGTGGCTACACTAGGCTTCACTGGATTACATGTGGCTACACTAGGCTACACTGGGTTACATGTGGCTACACTAGACTACACTCGTGGCTACACTGGATTACATGTGGCTACACTATAGGCTACACTGGGTTACATGTGGCTACACTAGGCTTCACTGGGTTACATATTGCTACACTAGGCTACACTAGAGGCTACACTTAGACTACACTGGGTTACATGTGGCTACACTGGGTTACACTGGGTTATATGTGGCTACACTGGGTTACATGTAGCTACACTGAGTTACACTAGGCTAGACTGGGTTACATGTGGCTACACCATAGGCTACACTGGGTTACATGTGGCTACACTAGGCTACATTGGGTTACATGTGGCTACACTAGGCTTCACTGGATTACATGTGGCTACACTAGGCTACACTGGGTTACATGTGGCTACACTGGGTTACATGTGGCTACACTAGACTACACTCGTGGCTACACTGGATTACATGTGGCTACACTATAGGCTACACTGGCTTCACTGGGTTACATATTGCTACACTAGGCTACACTTAGACTACACTGGGTTACATGTGGTTACACTGGGTTATATGTGGCTACACTGGGTTACATGTAGCTACACTGAGTTACACTAGGCTAGACTGGGTTACATGTGGCTACACCATAGGCTACACTGGGTTACATGTGGCTACACTGGGTTACATGTGGCTACACTAGGCTACATTGGGTTACATGTGGCTACACTAGACTACACTGGGTTACATGTGGCTACACTGGGTTACATGTGGCTACACTGGATTACATGTGGCTACACTAGGCTACACTGGCTACACTAGGCTACACTGGGTTACATGTGGCTACACTGGGTTACATGTGGCTACACTGAGTTACATGTGGCTTCACTGGATTACATGTGGCTACACTAGGCTACACTGGGTTACATGTGGCTACACTAGGCTTCACTGGGTTACATATTGCTACACTGGGTTACATGTGGCTACACTGGGTTACATGTGGCTACACTAGGCTTCACTGGATTACATGTGGCTACACTGGGTTACATGTGGCTACACTGGGTTACATGTGGCTACACTGGGTTACATGTGGCTACACTAGGCTACATTGGGTTACATGTGGCTACACTAGGCTTCACTGGATTACATGTGGCTACACTGGGTTACATGTGGCTACACTAGGCTACACTGGGTTACATGTGGCTACACTGGATTACATGTGGCTACACTATAGGCTACACTAGGCTTCACTGGGTTACATATTGCTACACTAGGCTACACTAGAGGCTACACTTAGACTACACTGGGTTACATGTGGCTACACTGGGTTACACTGGGTTATATGTGGCTACACTATAGGCTACACTGGGTTACATGTAGCTACACTGAGTTACACTAGGCTAGACTGGGTTACATGTGGCTACACTATAGGCTACACTGGGTTACATGTGACTACACTGGGTTACATGTGGCTACACTAGGCTACACCAGGTTACATGTGGCTACACTGGGTTATATGTGGCTACACTAGACTACACTGGGTTACATGTGGCTACACTGGGTTATATGTGGCTACACTATAGGCTACACTGGGTTACACGTGGCTACACTGAGTTACACTAGGCTAGACTGGGTTACATGTGGATACACTAGGCTACACTGAGTTACATGTGACTACACTGGGTTACATGTTGCTACACTAGGCTACACCAGGTTACATGTGGCTACACTGGGTTACCTCCCACTCCATACAATTGATATCCCACCCCATCTCAATCACCCTTACTTGCATACATACATACACACGTATACTCGCTACTTATTACTACTTGGAGATGTGCCACTAGCAATCGTAGTAGGCTACTTATTATTGAGATAACGCATATGGAGATGTGCCACTAGCAATCGTAGTAGGCTACTTATTATTGAGATAACGCATACCAGCAACTAATACCTACATGTGTACATAAAGGAGTGAGGGCTAAGCAAACTCAACAATAAATCAACCAAAAAAAAAATTCCAAGCTATCCAGCCCCAAGATAGCCTGGGGGAAAAACCTGCTGGCACAATTCTCATCATTCAGTTTTTTTTTTGTTTTTTTTTGCCGAACAGGAAAAACCCAAAACACTTCACTCCTGAACAAAACTTAATGCATGTGCATGTGTGCAAAATTAAATCCAGCAAAGTCAAAATCTGCTTCTGCTATCTCCGTTGAATTCCATCATCTCTATCTATCTGAAGATAAGGAAAACAATCAAAATAAACTAGGGTGGGTGGGAGGGGTTAGCCTGTTAGCGAACACGTGGCATAGAGTGACAAATTTAAAACATCTTTGCCCTTATATACCTAACATCACATGACCAGGTCACGTGACCATATTGGTAATTCCATGGGAGGTTATTTTCTGTCTAATTCGTTGCACTTAAACGACAGAAAATACACCTCCCACTCCATACAATCGATATCCCACCCCATCTCAATCACCCTTACTTGCATACATACATACACACGTTCATACATGCATACTCGCTACTTATTACTACTTGGAGATGTGCCACTAGCAATCGTAGTAGGCTACTTATTATTGAGATAACGCATAGAGTCAACAAAGAAAGCGTGACGCAACTTACAGCCCAATTTGTTGAGACACTGTCAACCTGTGTTTTGCAGAGTCCTCCACATAGCCATCCTTGGCCTTATCCGACTTCCATCGTCCATGTCTTTTAAAAAGACGGTCAGGCACTCCATTGTTGGCTGCTGCTGTGGCACCGCTCGCACGCAGACTGTGTAATCCAAACTTGTCAGGGTCATATCCTAACTCCCTGAGCTTCTTTCTAAAGAGGTCCCGCAAGCAGGAGTAACTAATGCTGCCTGAATCTCTGAGTTTTTCCCGACTTACTGATCGGCCTAAATAGAAACCTCCGATCGTTCCATGTTGTACCACTTCTTGCCATGTAGGCTTCCAGCATAGCCACTGGGCATGTCAAATTTCCTGTTCTCGCTATTGCTACCTCATCCCCCTTTCGCAGTTGATCTGTCTTGCTAAGCGGCAGGTGTATCACTATCATATCTTCCTGACATGTGATGTCACATGGCGTGATGTTGACCAACTCATTAAAACGCAAGAATCCTGCGAAGGCTAATAGACAAGCAGTGGCCAGCCTCAAATCTGACAGAGTGTTACTCTCCCGTGCATCTTTGACCATCTCAGCAAGCAATGCTGGCGTAACAGGGTCTTTTTTCACTGTCGGTCTGGCCAAAATTCTACGCATCCCTTCTAATGTGGTCCTCAAGAAAGGTGATACAGTGGGGGATGGTAGGCCTGCTGTAGCATGCACCCAGGCTAATGCAATGCAGGCTTCTTCCACTGCCGCTCTAGATTGCAGATTGTTTCCCAAGTGTTGAAGATAGAGTGCCACCTGGTAATCCTTGGCGGGTAGAGCGGTCATACTGTATTGCGAGGCCCAGGTTTTCCATCTCTTGAAAGCTCCTAAATATTTTGTAATTGTTGAATCTGCCCTGCTATGCAATATTGTGTCTGGGAGTTTTTCAGCCAGCTCCTTCAAGTATGGGTCCTCCAGCTCCTTCAGTACATTCCATGTACCCTCCTTCCGCACCCCTGTAATATAAGCAAAGTGAAATCACCTTTTATTAATTATTTATTTGATGTGACACTCCTGATCTGCCTAATTCACCTTCTAGGCCATTGTGGTTACCTTAGATCTCGGTCTTACTGACCCGCCCTCCAGGCTGTGATCATATTCCTGTCCCACCTACCAGCCCTCCAGGCTGTGGCACACTCGTATATTACTATAGTCATGCACACCAGCCTTCCAGGCCGTGACTATACTCGTCATACATACCAGCCCTCCAGGCTGTGACCACACTCATGTTACTATAGTCATACATACCAGCCCTCCAGGCTGTGACCACATTCATGTTACTAATTAAAGATATACGTACCCGCTCAACAGAATCTGAGGCGCAGAGCCAAAACTGGCGTATTAGGGGGCCCTTTGAAAATATTTATACCTGACTGGCTTGGTAGGAATAAGTCATCCCTATTAGGAAGTTCAACCACTTGTTTCACAAACTCGGCAGCTTGCTGCCCATCCGGGAATAAGAGTGGCCAAAATGGTGCCGAGACCCATTGCGGCACCACCAGGGTGCCTTCTGCCTTCGTCGCTTCTGCATGTTTGAGCAGACGGGGGATAATGTACACCGGGGGGCACCACCAGTTGTTCTCCCCGTTCCAGTTGCATGTAAATGTATCCACAGTTTCTGTTCCCGGGTTCCAATAATGCGAGTTAAACCTCTCTAGCTGACAATTGTACACGTCTGCAAATCTATCCACGGTGTGGGGTCCCCACCTAGCATCCAACTCTTGGAACACCTCTGGGTTTAGCATCCAGTCATCACAGTCCACTGACTTACTGAGGTAATCCGCAAATTCATTTTCCTCCCTGGGAATCCATTCCGGATCTAGTCTAATATGATAATTCACACAGGTGGCAAATATTGCCAGTGCCTCTTCTTGCAGGACCGCCTTCCTGCTACCATACAGTACAATCCTGACCACATTTTGGTTGTCTGTAAACCAACGGACCCTATGATTTTGCAATTTATGACAAATTGAGTCTAACACGCATGAACAGCTCTTAGCTCCCTCCATGTTGAACTTTGTCCGGCCTCCTCCTCAGACCACTGGCCTGTTACCACTTGGTCACCGTGCTCAACACAGTAACCTCCAAAGCCTGTGCCACTTGCATCTGTATAAACTACTCGAACAGCAGACGGCTTGGGCCAAATATTCTGCCCGTTAAATTTTTCAATATGTTTGTGCCAGAAGGACAGCTCTTCAGCTGCTTCTGCAGTAAGTAGTAAGGTCTGGCACCAGGAGCTCCTGGCATTTAACACCCCATAAAGACTTCTGGTCATTAATCTGGTCACTGGGCCCAATGCTAAACCCATTGACACAATCTTGCCTATTATACTAGCCAATGCTGTGGCACGTATTGCCCTATCCTCTTTAGCATGCTGCACCAACATGGTCAAAGCTTTTACTTTTTCATCAGGTACCATTAGATGACCTTCTTGCAGGTCTGTTTGGAAGCCCAGCCATACTACAGTCTTAGTTGGAACCCATTGGGACTTTTCAATATTCACTATGAGGCCAGCCCTTGCTAAATCTGACTGGACCACCTTACTCTCGTGTATTGCCTTGTCCTTACCTTTTACGGCAGCAATTCCGTCATCCAGGTACACAACTGTCCGCAGACCCCTACCCCTCCAATACCTAACTAGAGGCCGCATTAATTTAGTAAATGTGTAGCATGCAGTTGCCAGGCCAAATGGCAGTACTGTAAAAACATAGAAATTCTGATGATTATTGACCTCCCAAGCAAATCCCAAATACTTTTGGTGGGGCTCAAATATGTCCAAATGGTGGTAACCTGATTTGAGGTCAAATTTAAAGAGGAAATCCTCCCGCGTGAACATTAACAGAGCCACTCTCAGGTCCTCATACTTAAACTTAACTTGGGTTAAGAATTGGTTCAGGTACCTCAGGTTCAGGACTAAACGCAATTTACCTTCGGCGTTCTGCACCACTGATAACGGGCTACAAACATAAGGTTTCTCATCGACTTTCCTGACACATCGATTCATCAACAGCTGCGAAACAGCCTCCGTAACAAAGGAGTGGTGGGATAGAGCTGATGTGTGATTACTTTGGCTGTAGGGGTCTGGTAAATACTGGAGAGGTAATTTGTAACCAATTTGGATCCATTCTAGGACCATGCTTGGGGCTTGTAGGGTCTCCTGCCAAAATACTAAGCTCTGCTTAAGCCTACCTTACACATTGACTATTTGTAACTTGCCCTCCTGGATCTCCCAGCATTGACCCTCAGGTATATCTCCATGTGTTACCGTTTCATTGTCAGAGGGCAGGGAAAACTCCCAAATCTCATTGTTACTTGACCCCACTACCTTGTACGTTGGTTCCTTTTCCTTTGTACTCACTATACTTTTTTGCTGCATGGCTTCAGACTGTGCAGATGCTTTTTGTTTGCTATCTACACCCCCAAGTGACAGACTTGCACCTTTGGCTTTCAAAGAATGACCTTGCTCAATACTACTACACGCATTACTCACACAATTAACACTACCTTCAGCTTACTCACCAAAGGCTGGTGTTCAAAAGGATACTGTCTGGGCTTTGGGCAATTTGCCACCAGGTGCCCCCACTCTGCGCATCTGTAGCACGGTCCTAACACTCTGGGTCTCGTTGTCTGCGGCCGTATCACTTGGTGAACTGCTGCTCTCGGGGCGGTTTGTACTGGTACTGGCGTTATGCCTGCCCCACCAGAGACGGCTATCTTCTTCCTGGGTGCGTTGGTTGCACCTGAACGTTTCCTTTTGGATACCCTTTCCGCCTCCCTCTCCGCTCTGTAGATTCTTTTCTCGTCCGACGCAAGTACGTCGTTCTCGTATGCAGTAACCACGGCCCACCCCAACTCAGACCAGTCGGCAATTCTAATATGCTTCTGTCTGACCTCTATGACTTTTATACCTTCGTCCAGGTGGGTGGTCGCGTTCTTCACAGTGGTCTTATCTTGTTCTGCGGTCGGATCCAGCTTTTTTAGTTCTTTTTTGGCGGCGCTGATGTGGTCCTCCACGCTGGAATTGAAGATAAACTGGGCTTCGTTTCCTTTTTTCTGAAATTGGTATGCCCTTTTGTTTAACTTCTTCACGACCTCTTGTGACGAGCTCTCTTGGTTTGCCGTCACGTCCTGTTGGAGCTTTGAGATCTGAGATGAAAAATCCAATTTTAGCTCCTCCCGTGATGCTTTTATGGTGTCCATTAGCTCCTTGAACTTAGCATCATCCATCATTACGCGGCTCGGTTACACACGTCGAAGTAGCCTGTTAGCGAACACGTGGCATAGAGTGACAAATTTAAAACATCTTTGCCCTTATATACCTAACATCACGTGACCATATTGGTAATTCCATGGGAGGTTATTTTCTGTCTAATTCGTTGCACTTAAACGACAGAAAATACACATGTGGCCACACTAGGCTACACTGGCCACTGGGTAGGCTCCGGCCGATTATGCCGGCATAATTTGAAGCATAATAGGTAATCAAAAGCATTGGGCATAATGCTGGCATAATAGGTGGCATAATTGGCATATTACACAGGCATTAACCTCATAGCTTACCGCTTTCTATCCTTCTTCATCCTCCTTCAGTCAAAGGTTTGAAGAAAATGTATTAGATCGTCTGGATGGTTATAATAACAAACACATCGAGTAGCGCCTTTATAATAGTTTTTATTAATTTTATTATCGTGGCGCTAGTAACGAAGTGCAATGGCAGCTGGAGTTTTAGTACAACTTAGTACTAGCGAAGAATCGAGCAATGAACAGGCATTGTCTGCTTCATGTTCAGGGATGTCTAAATCAACACCGCTAAGTGAACGGGGCGATATGGACAGCAGCAGCAGTACCTCAGCGTTTACCTCGGCCAATGACACCGCGAAGAGAACTGCCCCCGCTCTACTGCATGAGCATAATTGAATTTTATGGGCATAATTTTGAGCATAATGGGCTATTTTTTTGAGCAATGCTCAAAAGCATAATAGGTAAATTTTTGAGCATAATAGGCCGGAGCCTAACACTGAGTTACATGTTGCTACACTAGGCTACACTGGGTTACATGTGGCTACACTAGGCTACACTGGGTTACATGTGGCTACACTAGACTACACTGGGTTACATGTGGCTCTGGGTTACATGTGGCTACACTAAGCTACACTGGGTTACATGTGGCTACACTAGACTACACTGGGTTACATGTGGTTACACTGGATTACATGTGGCTACACTAGGGTACACTGGCTACACTAGGCTACACTGGATTACATGTGGCTACACTGAGTTACATGTGGCTACCCTGGGTTACATGTGGCTACACTAGGCTACACTGGCTACACTAGGCTACACTGGATTACATGTGGCTACACTGAGTTACATGTGGCTACCCTGGGTTACATGTGGCTACACTAGACTACACTGGGTTACATGTGGTTACACTGGATTACATGTGGCTACACTAGGCTACACTGGCTACACTAGGCTACACTGGGTTACATGTGGCTACACTGAGTTACATGTGGCTACCCTGGGTTACATGTGGCTACACTAGGCTACACTAGGCTTCACTGGATTACATGTGGCTACACTAGGCTACACTTGTGGCTACACTGGATTACATGTGGCTACACTATAGGCTACACTGGGTTACATGTGGCTACACTAGACTACACTCGGTTACATGTGGCTACACTAGGCTACACTTGGTTATACGTCGCTACACTAGGCTACACTTGGTTACATGTGGCTACACTAGGCTACACTGTGCTACATGTGGCTACACTAGGCTACACTGGGTTACATACTACACTATAGGCTACACTGGGTTACATATGGCTACACTGGGTTACAAATGGCTATACTATAGGCTACACTGGGTTACATGTGGCTACACTGGGTTACATGTGGGTATACTAGACTACACTGGGTTACATGTGGCTACACTAGGCTACACTGGGTTATCTACATGTTGCTAAACTGGGTTACAATAACTAAAAATAAAATTGTAGTAATAGCTAAGCTTAAAGTAATTCTAGTGACTCAGTACTAAAACTGAAATTAAAAGTAAATGCAAGTGCGTATTAATACAAAAAATAATAGTAATTATGGAACATTAAAAGCCAATTCGTGGAACATAGCTATGGTTGTTTTATAAGCAATACTAAAACTAAAATTAATGTAATTTTAGTTATAAAAGTAGCTAGGTTTCTAAAACAGCTAAAACTGAAACTGAAGCTAAAACTGAAATTGAAGCTAAAACAAATTTTAAATTGTTAATGAAAACTTAGTATACTAGCTAGCTAGCTTGCTATAACAAAACAAAATAATTTAGAAATCTTAAAGTATTCAAACTGAAACTTAATTTATTGGCCTAAATTACTAAGGTCTATCTAAAACAGTATCAGTAGCTACCTTTATACATTGTTTTAACTAAATTCTAGGTATAATTATTAGCTATATAATTCATTATCATAAACATTTATATATATACAATTGCAAGAAAATATTTAATAATTATGCCTTTACAAGACCTATACATAGTATAAGTTTGCTATGCTGTATAGCAAGAAGTGTTCAATTGTCACTTGTTTTTGGCTTGGGTGCCACCACTCTAAGTCCATTACAATTAATAACAATAAAATGTATTTGTTTCTACGTTTCATGCCATTGTATGCAAGTAAAATGAAAATGTACCTTGGGCATGGCACAGAACATCTTCTTTTGCAGCTTAACCATGTGAAAGTTTGTTCACATGCCATTGTACCAATATGCGGGCGAATTTTGAGGAGGCTTTCTGTGCTGTACTTTTTGACATGATTCATCTCAATAATTTTTCATATGAAATCAAGACTGTTGTTTTGTCTCCCAAGTGATCATACACTAACACTTGTATAAACTTAAACACAATCAAATATTTCTCATAATTTATTTATAGTGACATCATAATTATATGTACTTTAGTAGCAAGATTACCTGAATTTAGTAAAAAAGCAATTTCCCTGGGAAAAACTTCAGGAATAATAGGTGGATTTAAAAAGAATTTCCATTACAGATAATTGGTAAATTTAATGTAGAAGCATTATTAATAGACTTAAGCATCACTCAGTAGCTATATTCTTAGTCCACTTGCATATGTTTGGGTCGTATATACTCTTAATCCAGCTGCCCTAGCTACGCTGGACACATTCATTTTTGGGAGTAGCTATATGTGTTACTTAAAGCTCTGCCACCAGTTTGTATGAAATATACAACTGGAGGTGAGAGTCGAGTGGGAAATATAGCATGAGGCAAAGCTGAGTGCTATATTTGTCATGAGACTGTCACCAAGAGCTGTATCTTTCATACAAACTAAGCATCAGTGCTTTATGTGTTTTATTGTACTTTGCACCTACTAGCTAATGTGTGAATGAAACACTTCTTCACTTCTTTGCATAAAATGTGTCAATAGTGCTATTGTTCTATAACTACTCTAGCATCCTACAAATACTTACCACAGTTTAACCAACCACAGTTCTATAATTACCTACTTGACACATTATGGCAGTTATAGAACTGTTGTACCCTTTGATCCACCCACGCAAAGTACAATAAAGCTATACATAATATATATGTACCATAGTCACTCCTTACTTAAAATGGGAATTTCTATGGTAGCTAGCTACATAGCTATCTCATAAAAACTGTAGTTGCATTCTTTGCTATGATACATTTGACATAAACCATGCATGGTTGGCCATGGTTTATTTCAATTGTACCATTGCAAAGAATGCCACTGATTAGCTTTCTATCCACGGAATCAAATTATAAAATACTCCAGTTCACTGTGTGTTTATATAGCAGACCATACAGCTTTGACTTGTGGTTTTTAGTTTTGCAATGATACATGGAGTTGACTCAGCTTAATATATAGACCCTTTTCAAGTTTTATGGTTACCATGGTAAATATTATTTCCACCATATTGGTAGGCAAGACTGTTTTAATTATAATGGCGCTGGAAGGAGGTCTTAAAAGTTGTTTACTCCGTGGATGTGAATTGTCACAAGATGAAGTATCAGTGCTTACAGATCATTTGTGCAAGAAAATGTTACAAGAATTGCGCGTTCTAGCTAAAGGCGTGAATGTTAGACTGGCTGGTTCATCACGCAAAAAAGACATAGTCGACCGCTTGATTGGAATGGCACAGATTGGAGCGACTTGAGATGATTCTTTGGATGAAGAGACGGAGTTTTCTGGAATAAGTTATATAACGGATGAAGTAATGGGTGTTTTGCGTGGATTACCAGCATTTTCAAGTGTGAAAGAATGGAGCAAAAAGTTGAACAGTGTCTTGAAGGATTTCACGTTTATGAATTTGTTAATCTATCTTGTTTATGGCAGGGACAAGTCTTTCGATATGCAATCACTGAAAGCATTCAAGTCCCTGAAAGCGTACAAGTTCTTCTACAATGGATTTGTAAAGAATGTGTGGGTCCACGAATTTCCCATCTCTGCAGAAGCTGGGTTAAAGATACTGTTCTTCCGTGCATATGTACACCATTCATTAACTTGTGATGCACCACTAGAGACTTATATTGCACTAAATGGTGATAATGGTGATGTATACTCAGCTCAATGTACTTGCGTATCAGGGTGAGTGTACATGTGAAGTAGTGAGCTACACTTCAATTAGGCTTTTAACTATGTATGTACAAGAAAATGTAATATGTACAAGGGTGCTTGTAGAGTGTACAAGAATTTGTAGTGTTCACACAAGAGAACAAGTACTGTATCTTTTTACTTATTTATAATTTGGTAATGCATAACTTGTAATTATTCACTGTAGGCTTGGGCAGGCATGTAATCATGTAGCAGCATTACTGTTCTACATTGAGCACCATGCCAGTCGTGATGAGCTGCCATATGATCTGTCAAAAACATCAAAGGCCATGACATGGAACCAGCCTCCCAAAAAAGAAATAAAGCCAGCTTGGGCGGAAGACATAGAGTTTGTTAAGTCAAGTCATGGTGACATTAATGAAGTAAAAGCAGTGCAATCCATACAGAGGAATTAATTTGACCCACGTCATCCCACACACAGAGTGCTAGATCAGGACAAACTAAGCCAGTTATTGATGCGTGTTCAAACATCCATACCTGGTACCGGATTTCAGCAGTTTTGGAAAACAAGGTCATCAGAAAAGGTTACTTCAGAAAACCAGCTTTCAACATTATGGAATCATGTCCTGTTTTGGCATGAAAATGCGTCCTTGGTATCCTGTGACAAGTTTTTTACTCCCACTGAAGATGCTCTGAGTATTTCAGCAACCTGACACTTTCTCATGATGAGGTGGAAGCTATCGAAGGTGCTACATATGGGCAAGCAGACAATGATTTATGGTTTGCACTTCGCAATGGTAGGATCACCAGTTCCAGATTTGGGGAAATATTGCACTGTCGACAGTCAACAGACTCAAGAAGACTAGTAAAAGATATTATGGGCTATGGTGGATGGATGAAACATGTACCCCCACAGATTTGCTGGGGTAGGGAAAATGAAGAAGCTGCTCGTAAATGTTACATAGCCAATAGGAAGGCTTGTGGTGAGGATATGGTTGTTGAGTCAACTGGATTCCAGAGAAACCCTACCTGGGTGCTTCATCAGACGGAAGGGTGATATATACAAACATAGATACTTGCTGTGTTGGCTGCCTTGAAGTGAAATGTCCTTACAGTATTGAGGGTAATGTTACAGTAGAGCTAACCCCAGATGAAATTGAAGAGAAATATGGAAACAAATTCTTCATGTGTAGAGGGGATGACACGATGCTTCACCTTCCAGAAATACACCCATACTATGCTCAGGTACAAGGTGAAATGGCCATTTTAAATGTAGAGTGGTGTGACTTTGTGGTATTCAGCAATGGCTCAGTGATAGTTGACCGTATTCTTGCTGACCATGACTACTGGACAAAGATGTGTGACACACTAGATGAGTTTTACATGCAGCATGTTATCCCTGAAATATTGAGTGGGACAAGTTTTAAGGAGGAATATGCATCACTGTTTGAATTTTAATTTCTTTGAGAATGTAGTGATTAATAAGCTACTAAGGGGTTATCAAAGTTAGTTAAATACATACATACACAGTTAATATCACTAACTAAATCATTCATCACATTAGAAAATTTACGGTTTAAAATTTCAAACTGTCGACCTCTCCCGATGATTCTTTCAATGTGGATCCGATATTCAGCAATCCTTCTTGTTTTTTCCACATCAACTGCAGGCAATTGCTTCTTCGATCCAAGGCAGGGAGGAACATTAACAAGAATTCCTTTGGATGCTACAGATTCCTGAATGTCAAACCCCTGTCTGCCATTATCATATCACCAGGGTTTAACATGTCTAAAAGCCCAGACCTTTCTGTGATCTCACGGTCAGAAATGCGTCCACCCCAAGCCTCTGACACAAAACTTACTAAACCAGATGGTGTACATCCGACCAATATCTTCCATGTATTTCTGCTTTTATACTGTGAATATGTCACAGAAGAGTTAACAAGCCCTGATGGCTGCTGACATTCTATTTCATAGCAATCTATAATAATCCTGGTGTTAGGAAAATGTTTCTTGAAACTTCTTGGCATCCAGTTGTTTACTTGTTGACGAGTTGGAAATGGAAATATTAATCGTAATTCTTTGGATAAAAAACAGATCCAAGTTGTAAATAACCGGGAGTACATGCTTTTGCTTATCTTAAAACGTATACACACATCTGCTGCGAGAAGACCAAGCCTGAGTCGGATAAGTACTGAGAACAACTGGTTTGCAATAGACATACTAGAAAAACACCGAGGACCAGATAGTTTGCCACAAACATTCAATTCTTTTGTTTTACTACTATTCCATGCAATCATCTCTTTTGCCTTTGGTTCCAGATATTCAACAATGGCAAAAAAAGAATCACATGTTGACATACCAGTGTAAAGACGTGTAAGCTTGTTATTATCCTTCAGTACTATCACATCCAATGCTGTACCAGTTAACAGGATTGATTCCAACTTGCACACTTTCTGTTGTAGCTCTTCAACAGTTTTCCATTCCCCACTGGTTTCTCTCTGGCACTCCTGGTGAATAAACATAGATAAAAAATTATTATATAACTATACAGACATTTCATTAATTATATCAACTATTACTGAGGGCATTGTGTGTACTGAGCTACAAGTAAACATAAGTGAATTTTGTACTTGTACAAGTAAACATGTGTAAGCGAGGAAGAATGTTGTACTTGTACAAATAAACATGTTTTGTTTGTGGCTAATTCTTCAAAACCTTATGATGCTCTATGCAATACTAATACTGTATGAACATAATAGTCTATGCTCTACTTGTGGACATTACGGAGCATGTCTTACCTACTTCAGCCGGAATGGTTGGCCTTTCAATCTCTTCATCATTGAACATCTTTGTTCGGGTGGCATTCTGACTTCTGGCACGGCTCCATGGCTAGACAACTGCTTACAATATGATCCGTGGTCCAGTTGAAAGGCTTTCTGGGCCTTGATAAGAGAGATAGAATCACTTTGTATCTGCAGCTCCTGCAACCTTTGCTGGTCTGTGACGATTCTAGATCGTCTCTGTGCCCTTTCAAATCGATTCAACTGGCCTCTTTCCTGCAATCTTTCAGGGCTTTCGTTGCTACATGGCGATTGTATTGATGCTCGTATTGATGGCACATAGTCGGGATTGGTAGGAATATCTGATTTTCGCTTTGAAATGAAGTGGTCCGAGCAAATTCTATCACCATCTCCAGGCTGCCAGGGAGAATCATCTTCATATTGAACAAAGGCTAACCACCTTTGACGATGATCTTTATCCTTTGGAAATCGATAGAAACTAATCTTGGCGTCTTTATAATGTCTATTATAACAGTTAACCACGGTGCAAGTTGTTGGCATTTTGAAACTTTACTTACCAAGATGGCGGATTACGTATACGCTTGCGTAATTTCCGTGTTATTTGAAAAAGGTCTATAGGCAAGTTTGTGAGGCTTGATGGTGGGATTAAATTATCAACTTGCAATACAATAACGTTACTGATACTAATACTCACAATTAAAGTCTATACTGTAAACAAATTATCCGTGGTACAAAACTTTTGCAGTTCACTGGATTTTATCAAAATGTAGGGAAAACTTTGTGATTTTGTTAAATAAGAACAAAAAACAGCGCATACTTGAATGAGTATTGAAATTTATAGGTAAAACTTTCACATTTTATCGAAAATTCGCAAAACTTTTGTACCGCAGATAATTTGTTGTTTACGGTATCCTTTATTAAAGTCTCACTATAATGCACTAAAAATCGCTGCTAATAAAAACCCACTATCAATCTTTACAACCTTCCCTATTACTAGTATAGTGATGCTTACAGTCAGCAAGCGTTTCTGGCTTGAACTGCTTTCTGCCAGTGCCTAAAATAACTATCTTTTAACACTGCACAAGTTATAGCTAGCTAGCTAGCTAGCTAGCTATCCAAGTATCATAAGAACCAAGACTACAGCTTCAAACACATAACCTCCCATTTATCCCATGCAACTACAACCTGGATATGGCTACATGTCAAGGCTTATAATTATTAAAATGTCTATAATTGCAATTTATCTGGGTATGGGCACATGCCAAGCAAGTCAACCCTAGGTCTCTGTTAGATTTTATATTATGTGTGTAGCAATGTGTTAACAGTTTTTATCACAATTTAATTCTGCACAATTTACATTTTAGCTTTATCACTGCACACTTGTGCAGTGATAACCCCTTATTTTAATTAGGCCCTGCTTTCTGCTCACCAGAGGGAGCGACTATGGGCCTATGGCACATAAGTTATACCATGTGCATTTGTGGTTTGCCTGATATGTACACCCTCAGCTCTCGGGTGTACAAATCAGGCAAACCATGAGTGCACATGGTATAACTATTACATTATATACGTATACATACATAGCTATAGCTGGCTACAAGAGGACCAAACAGTGCAGCCATATGCTAACTATGACCTTACAAGAGCCTAATTGAAATAGAAAATTTTATCAATATCGCAAAAATTCTGCCAATTCAATACTTCAATAATTATGCATATTCACATGTGATCCTAATTGTGTATTTAAGTAGCTACTCATAGATATTTTTAGTAGATGAACAATTCTCTTTAATGAACTAGGTTTCTGAATACCCCAGATCAAAATTAAGATGCAATTATATATAATTCAGCCATAAATATATATATTCACATAACTATACTTCTTCATATAAAACTCACGAAATATGAGTTCATGGTATTTATAAATACAGATACTACGTATATAACGAATTCATATGTCATGCATGAGTACTAAATAACATATATTAGTAGTAGTAGTAGTAGTAGTATATAGTAGTAGCGGTAGTAGTGGTAGTGGTGGTAGTGTAGTAGTGGTATAGTGGTAGTAGTAGCACTAAGTTGCAGTAGTAGTACTAAGTTGTAGTTGTAGCACTAAGTTAGTTGTAGTAGTAGCACTACTAAGTTTCAGCAGTAGCACTAAGTTGCAGTAGTAGCACAAAGTTGCAGTAGTAGCACAAAATTGCAGTAGTAGCACTAAGTTGCAGTATTACAATATCAACTGAATTTCTTTATATCGTATTGGTTGAAATTTTTCTGTATCAGCCATCACTATTTTTTACTCTTAACTGATGTGGCCAATCCAATGATGGAGTATAACAGGTTACGTGTAAAAGGAAGATCTTCTAGAAACATCATTATGTATATATATTATAATTATTTTCACTACTTGTGGTAGTTTACTAGCTACATAGGTAGCTATAACATAGCTAATAGCTACATATGTATATGAAAGACTAAACACCATTATTGTAATTGTTTCAGGCAGGTGTTTAAAAGTATATAGCTACAGCTAACTATCCAAACTGTCAAGAGTCATGCAGGTAAAGGATTACACAATATACACTGGTGACCCACATTAAAATCAGCAGTAGCTAGCTAATCTTGACTGTTAGACTCATGATAATGATTTCACTAAAGCATGAATACGTACAGAGGCCACTGATAATATCAGAGGCCAGAGGCCACTGATAATATCGCTATTCTTCACTGATAATATCAGTGAATCTAACTCATTAAGTAGTTAAAGTGGTGACACTCACTAAGACTCACTGTGCAGTCCCACTAAAATTAATTAATATTTGTGAGCTTCATTGCCAAATATTCAATGATATCTGTGGCAAGGTAACATTTAGTGATGTTTACACACTCAATATTACAGTGAAATCAAACCTAATACTCAAAAACTCTAAAATATAATTATACCGTTGCAGATGAAATTAGTTCTTGTCTATCTTTGGCTATTCTCAGTCCATTGTAATATCAATAAGAAATATATTTATTCCGACGTTTCACCATTCTGTGTAAATAAAAGTGGAAATGTGTCTTGGGCATGGCACAAAGTATCTTCTTGTGACGGCTCAACCATGCAAAGGTTTGTTCACAAGCCATAGTATACGTACCTTAAGCCGAGTAATATTAGTGATACACTAATTTTAGCGATTTTAGCGAGTGCCCTCACAAACGCTAAATTTTATATACGTTAAAATATAAAATTATAATTAGCTATTTGCAAAGTTTTAATAATTTTTGTGAAATCGCTAAAATTGATATGCACTAAATCCATGCTTACAAAAATCGCTAAAATTAGTGTATCGTTAAAATAACTCGGCTTAAGGTATTTATTTTAGATCAGGGTCGGTATCACGAAGAGTTTCTGTGCTATATTTCTGGTGACAGGACACATCACGATGATTCTTCATGTGAAAGTTATCTATCATTTTATTCACATCCAGCCAAATATATTTCAAGTCACCTGGTAATGACAATGGTAGGTGAGCAACTCGCAGATTATTAACTTTGCACATATTGTCGTAGGCAATGGTGAGTGTTTTCCAAGACTGGCATACAAGCCATATAATTACTAACATGAAAACCTGAGCTGGGCCCTCTGATCTACAGATGGAAAATTAATGACCAGTAGCTATATACATATGTACAGTATACTGCACAAAAGCTTTGCTAATATCGACAGTAAAATCGTGAAGTGGGTTGTGTGAGCCTAACATAAACTGAAGCCTTTCTGAACTGACCAATTACCATATACAGTGAATTAATGAAGCCTTTTTTACTTACCACCTTCCCCATGCAGTGAATGATCAATTTGCAACCAATTCGAGGTAAGTGAATGTTACCTTCACTACACTGGTGTGGTGCTTGCGAAGCTTCGGAAAATTGACAAGCTTATCCATGCATGTAGGCCTAGTTACACGTGTGCTGTTTCTGCTACATGTTCACGAATAAAGAGGTGTTCGTAAAGCTTTTTGTGCAGTGTACCATAACTATGATAATAGTATTTAATTAACAACTAAAACAATATGACTTGCTATGTATTTTTGCTTTTTACCTGTACAAAGGTTGCCAGCTTTCAATATGGCCTCCTCCACTAACACAGAACCACGTTCCTCTTGTCCACTGATCTCTGTAGTGTGCCAGTTCTCTGCCCTGTATCCTTGTTGCATGATGTTTTAGTTGCTGCAACTTCATCAGTTTGATCTACTGTGCTGGCAAAGTCAGCATATTTTTTTTATGCTAGAGTAGGTTCCTGGGGGTCAAAGTATGTGCAAATAAATTAATATTGTGCCTATTCTTATAGTTAGTTATTTTGACCCTACTAACTGAAATTATAATTCAAGCTGTTACAGCATACACATGTGTACTGGCGTACATGCTCGCTCGACTACACGATTATACCTAATAGCTGGCTAGTTCTATTTACTGGTATTCAACACTCGATCACTAATGTTGACACCTGTCAAATTTACATAGCTCATGTGGTGAGTATGAGGCTCAAGGCGTGTCATGCATGAATGCCACAGTAGATATAAAGTTATTAGTGTTGGGCAGTATATACTGATATTAAGTTCATATAAGTACTACTTTACAAGGTATTACTATATAAGGATACCGTAAGTAGGTGAAGAGGTGGACAAAGTTGTAATTGACCAGCTGCAAATTTATGTTCAATTACCATATGGCTGGAAATAATGACAGGAATAAACTTTGACAAAATAGCCTCCAAATTGCATTATAAGGATTTTAATTTGACGAAATTACAGCACTCGAAGAACATATTGCATTAAGAAAATTAATATTGACGGATATTAATTTGACAGCTGGCGTGATGATCATCAAATTGCCAAATTAAATTCCATGTCAAATTTTCCAGCCATACAGTACATTACTACAGGTAAACAGCAAAATAACATATATTGGCACCTGCCATGCAATCATCAATGGTGTTTGGTGTACTGATATGACTTTTAACCAATATTCTGATAACCGATATGAATAAAGTTTTCTAAAAGTGATAAAACTGACACAACTGGTCTGATATGATACAAAAGTCACCTAAAATTCCATACAGACCGAGTATTCATGCACAGTGTGAAGAAAACTGAGAGGTATCCACACATTAAAGCTTACATCATCTGTTTGGTTACAAGTAAATAATTATCACTTCTGTGGTGCAGTCTCTCAGTGCTTGTATAAGGTATGGCTTCCTGGCCACCACCAATTACCAAAAATTTAAAATTACGAATTTTAAAATGACATGATCTGTGGGATTGTACTAGATCAAATTGGTCCATTTTTATACTAACAAAACCAATTTGGCAAGGTTTTCATCAACTGAAGACGTTACGTTGCTTCACTTCAGTCGTCACTTCTTCATGAACGGGCTTTCATGCGGTGTGAATTCAGACAAGGAGTGTTACAATGGGACTTATGGATGCATTGCTCCGTTTCCAATCCCATACCCGGTGTTAGTATATCTATGCTGCAATGGACATGAAAAACTAAAGAAAAGAGAAATTTAAAAAATTAATTTTAAACAAGCGAATAGGGATTCTGAAAAAGTTCCTATCTGAGATCCCTATTTTGAGTGTTGTAAATGATATATAGCTAGACCATATCAAATATAATAGAATCATAAGTTTCTCATTTTGTTTAGGTACTTATTTCAGGATCCCTATTCACTTGTTTAAAATTTATTCGTATATATATTATGTGTTATATATATATGTGATATGTATGTGTGTAAGGACGGGGCAGATTACGGAGGGCGGAATTGGCGGGAGAGACGACAGGACTCAAGTCACATGAGGTTGGAGAAGAACACGCGGTGGACCGAACTGAGTTATTGTAGTAGTTATAGTAGAGTTTAGTAGTTATAAGCCTTGTATTCTTATTAGCTGTGATTATTAATCATTAACAACACTGAACTCGAAGGTTTCCACGGGTGGAGCCTTACATGTGTATATACATAGATAGTATAACTCCATACCCAGGATTGGAAACAGAGTACCATGCCTGTTGATTCTCGCCAGCGTATGGATGAGTACGGAGGAGTGGAAGCAAAGAAAAACATTAAGTTTTGTGTCTTATCCCTTCCTAAAGCTCAGGTATTCAATCTATCACAGTTGTAATGTATTCTAACTTTTTAGTACCGTGTTATCACTGTTATTTTGACAGTAAATAGTTATAGATGGTTTGTGGGTGTACAATAAGGCTTGTGTATATCATATTTGTTAATTATTTTATGTTTATGAATGCTCATAGTGAAAAGATTAGAATGCGCATTCCTTCGTGAATGCATTGTTTTTATCATCCATATTTTAAGTGAAAGTTTGTGGGTGTTAATCTAGGCTGTACTTCAGTTTACAATTCATTTTATTGTAGCTTATGCTGTTAGTGTGTATTAGTATTAGTAAAAATAGACAGAGGGAAGCAAAAGGCTAAAAAGCCTATAGGGGCATACATACAAGGAATAAACTAACTACAGTACAAAACAAACATACACAAAACAACACAACAAAGCATATACAACACAACAAAACAATTAGCTATAAAAAATCAAGAACAGCAGAACGAAAAGCCTTACGGGAATCAATACAACAAATACATACCGTATAGCACAAAACATTGGTGGGAGAAAACTTCGGTGGATTTGGCGGTTGATAGCCAATCCACCAAAATTTTATCCGCCAATGTTTTCAGCTTTCACCACGATTTTGTATCTGAAAATGACCAATCTGCCAATGTTTTCTCCGCCAAAAATACTATGGGCACTGATCCGCCAAAGTTTTCGACCGCCAAAGTTTTGTGCTATACGGTAATTATATTTGATTAGCCTCCTATCTGATGTATTCTACCTCACTGTAACATCATGTCCTACAGGCGATGATGATCTTAACGCATGTGCAGTGAACTATGGTGGCTCTCCCTACCTCTGGCTACCAGTAAATCAGACTCATCGAAGATGTGCTTGTCCCAATTACCTCAATGAACGATGTACTGAATATGGTTAGCCAATCAGAACACTGATGTGTAGTCCTCTGGTTTAATTTGTTTGTTTTTGTTTTCTAGTTGGGCTACCACCCACCCCCAGTCCAGTACCGTCATCAGTTGCTATGACAGTACATACTACTCGTTCCATAGTCATGGAGACCACAATAACAGATTATCATGATATTATAATCATCCCTACAGTACCAACAAGAAGTGTTCCAGGTTCATCACAATCAAGCAGTGATGATGATAATGGTTAGTTAGTACTATATCTCATAGGGTAAGATAACATAATTGTTGTGTCCACCAGAAGTGATAGGAATATTGGTAGCAGTATACGTTATAATAGCAGCAAGTATATTGCTATTATTCATTGCTATCATCTTAGTAGTTCCCCAGTTAGAGCTTCCCAGCTATTTATACTATACTAGCTAGAGAAAAGAACTGTTTCTATTGGCTAAAACCTGCATGACATTTTCTCATTGGATAAAAGCTATCAGTATAAAAATTCCCTGACTTTCATTCAAAAGTTTTCTGTAGTTATAGCCATGCCCTTTGCTGCTATACGCATCGCTTGTAAAAGGTACGTATAAGTTAGCTATAATAGCAATGCAACAGAAAGAAAGGGATGGTTCAGGTATATAAAAAGCGCGCTCTTTTGCTTACATATAAGGGTCACGGCGGTTTCCAATAAGCTATAAGGATGCTTTTGGGGGCTGTGAGCATAGTTACGTAATCATGGAGAGTGATTGCGGGAAAATTACACTATATAAATTGGTAATCGAACCAGATCTGGTATAGTGCTTATAAGAATGTCTGCAGAACAATTGCTACATAGTGTCGAGGAAGGCCGGCTGCACCAGCTGACTGCCATTGCATCTGAGCACCCCTCTAGTCACTGTCGATATACACAATTGCTGTGTAAAATTCCTAATACTTGCTTGAAAATACCAAATAAGTTTTTTGTTATAGCCAACAATATAAGATACCTTAAGAAGGTATTGAAGATGAGAATACCAGGCCTTATAAAAATGGTGAATGAAACAGTGGAAGAGGGAGGGGACAAGATTAGCAACAATGCCAGTCAAGTCGAGGAGAGACTTAATTTGAAGTTGAGGAGGTGAGTGCATAATATATAGCTATAATATTAGCTATATTTATAGAATAGTAGCAGACTACAGAAGTAAGAAAACAGGTAGCGCTAAACGAAATATCATCTTGAAAGGGCAAACTGACCTGATGCTGTTCAAAGGAGAAGTGGCGAGAGATATTGCATCCTCCACTCCTGCCGCTACTACCACCATGCCAGTCACTACCTCAGCCACTATCACCATGCCAGTCACTACCTCAGCCACTACCACCAGGCCAGTCACTACCTCAGCCATTACCACCATGCCAGTCACTACCTCAGCCACTATCACCAGGCCAGTCACTACCTCACTGTTAAAACTTAGGTGTTACTGTAACACCTTCTAGGGTGTTACACGAACCATTTTTGTGGAGCTCCCATTAGGGTGTTCAGTTACACCCCCTTTGAGTTTGCAATAACACTCACGGGGGTGTAGGGATAAACCCTGGTGTAACTTATAAACATCCGTGTTATGCTCATTTTAGCACACGAATATACTATGGCTAAAGCTATTAGACAAGCACAACCGCATATTGTAAAATTTGAAGTATTGCTAATACTTAAATATATGATAAAACAACAATACAAACATGAGAAAATACAAATAGCAACAACACAAAAGCAACATTAACAGCAATATTATACATGCAGGTACAGAGCTATAATTAATGGAGTTTCTCTAAATTTGCCACTAGTGTTTTCACAGCTGATGAGGAATTGAGGATGTCTGTTAATCTTGTAGATTAAAGACATGATGCTGCAAAACAAAAGAATATTCCGGATGCTTTTCGGATATGCTACATCAAAAACAAAGTAAGTCGACAACAAGTCCAGAAGGGCATCTTTTATTGATTATTCAATATATATTTGTCCTTCGCAGCAAATGAATATTTGGCAGGTTTCAGTTCCTGGTTTGCTGGTGACAAGAAGAAAAGGCTTAGACTTAGAAATATCAGATATTTCTTCATCAATGTCAACTTCACAGGACTAAAAGTAGAAAATTGAAACTATAATGTATAACACTAACTAGCATACCTCAACATGTTTCAAGAATACACTATTCTTTGCCAAACCTCGTGTCCTGACCAGTAGTTCAAGGGAAACCATATCTTCACCATCTACATTTATATAATGGCTTACTATATAGTAATTAATAAAGTGCATGTTATGCTGACCATGAGGATAAGGTAGCTCGTGACACTTCTCAAGATCTTCTAATAGCTTCTTAAGCAGTGGACGTGTGGCGGACTCCTTTTTGGCAAACTTTATGATTCTTTCCCTCCATTCCATCCAGTTGTCCATCATTGAATGAACGTCCTCTTCAAAAGACAGTATAGCTTTAAATTCCCGCCGGACCTATACACATAACTATGTTAATAAAAGCTCTCTATAAAAGGGAAATTAACTAACCCATCTACTTGATGTCAAGTGTGGAAACTTCTCGACAACTTCTGAAAGAAGTGGGCATTCTTCCTGTATCCACTGATGTCTTCTAATCTTTGTTTTCTCCATTAATTGCTTCACGATACCATGCTGGCTTCCCTTTTTCCCTTTGCCTCTGTTTTTAAATGCTTCTATATAAATAATAGGATTACCTTCATGTATAACTATACATGTAGTTTATGCCTTGTAATTCCTTAATCGCTTGTTCATATTCTTCATCATTTATATCTGGCTGATTAACATCATACAACCTCAGGCGCTTTGAGAGTGGCTCTTCTGATTCATCGTCTTCTTTGTTGTTGCTTCCTCTTCTAAAATTCTTGAAACTAGTACGTAGCCATAGCTTCCAGGAGCTCTATAATAATGGCAGTTACATAAAATTTATGAATTGTTTAAACTTACATATTTAGTTTTCCCTTTAGTATCCTTCAAGCTTGGATACCTTTCCACAAGCTTTCTACACACAGTGGTATACTGCTCTGACGTCGGGCGGATGGTATAAGCACAGTTATGTATGTTCGTAAGACTTGGATAATTTCTTTTCTTGCTCTTGCTGTTATCACTCCAGTGGTCACAGAATCTTTCACATGGTGTGAAAAGCTTCTCAAGTCTGGTATTGAAAACCTGATGTGCCACTCTGAACAATCAATAGCTGCATTATTATGCCCAGTAGTACAGTCAATGGGCACAGTAGGATTACTAGTGCTACCTCCGAATACACCCGATAAAGTAGCACTACCCTCTTCTGTAGTACCCCTACTTTGCTGGGGTAGTTGATCCTGTTTAAACAGCAAAGCAGGCATTACCAATTATACACCTTTTCTGGTAAACACCTTTCGTGCTTCCTCCAGTATTTTTCGTAAGGCAATCCTGTCTCCAACTGCGGGAGCGAGTTTTTTCAGATCATCTTCCATCAGGTCAAGAAATACAGCACTCATTACTCGATTAGAGACAACTTTGGAAATAATTTCTTCGTGTACGCCATTATCTCTAAGGTAGGCAGCAAAATCTTCGCAAGGCATTTCTGGAGAAAACCCCATTGCGGATCGAACTTGTCACAACATACACGAGGCTAATCACGTGCTTGTATTCTAAAGTGTGCCACCCTTCCAGCAAACATACGCGTTATCCGCAATGACGTCAAAATTAAATTCAAATTAATAACGGCAAGCTATTAATTCAGTCAATCCAACTGTATTTCTTTGGACAATCAGAATAGTCGAACCAATCCAACTTCTTTAGCTGTTTCCAATCCATCCCTTTCTTACACCCCTCAATCTTCGCCTGTTGTCGCATCCACCAGCACCGTTTCCAACTTCTTACTAACGTCCCATAGTAACAAATCAACTGATTTATTATCGATGCGTTTCAAATTCTTGTGAACTTGCCGGGAAACTTGCTTTTTTGGTTCCAGGTTGACGTGGGTAAGTTTGCATTCCGCGAAGCATTCCGGAAGTTTCTCCAGGGATTTCTTGAAACCGCAATGCATTTTTGCTAACTCATGCTGTCACTTTTTGGGCGCACGGTGCTTCAATCAGAGTAGAGAGAACTCAGACCTCGTGACGATGAGCATGACGAAGATACCTAAGGACAAGAAAGAGGTGACTGCTAGGCGCTAGTATACTACAGAGGAATCCTTGGTATACATTACTTATGTTTTGTTGGCATGGTTTATCACGTGTACTAAGAATAGATCATTGATTTTGACTGTACATGCATATATGTGTCGTGATTTGAGGTAATTTTTGTTGTAGATGGTAGGACAGGTGATTTGTAAACTGTGCTCAGCAGCATCACACCTTAAGTTCAACATCAAGGGCTATGTTCAGCATCTTCGTCTTTTTCATGCACACCAAGCTGATTTTAGGACTGTCTGTGGAATTAGTGGTTGTCCGAGATCTTTTACCAATTTTGGAACTTTCATTAATCATGTTTATTCAGTACTTAGTGGAAGTTCTAGAGCAGATTGTGAAGTTATATCAGGGAATAATGGTACGTTAGTTGAGAGCCATGAAGATGAGAGCTGTGAACATAAATATGATGGCAACCATGCTACTGAACAGGATGATGATTATGAGAGTAGACAACCAACAAATGATTTAGACAACCAACAAATGATTTGGACAACCAGCCATGTTTCTCCAAAGAAATGTTGCAGAAATCTTCAGCAACCTTTTGCTTGGTATAAAGGAAAAATTTAAGCTCACGCAAACATCACTTCAAGGTATTGTACAAGGAGTAACAACTTTGAATCATCAAAATATGATCACACTAAAAACACAGGTTTGTACAAAAAAATTCTGATGCACTATTATAACTTGTATTTCTGCATATTTTTAGATTTTTAATGTCTTAGATGCTGCAAATATTTCTCCTTTACAAATACCTGGTCTTCAAGGGTGTTTTAAACAACATGAAAATCCTTTCATGGGCCTTATCAGCAAACTCAGTACTACAAGAACAATTTCAACCTAATTGTAAGTAACTTTTACAAGACATAATATTAATGCTTATTGTAGGAGCCTGTCAGAATAGTACTTGGAAAAAGACATGTATGGAAAGGAAATGGTGCTAAGAGGAGGTGTGTTTCTAAATAGGATTGTATCATGTATGTCCCTGTGCTTCAAACCCTGGAAGCTCTTCTCAAGAACAAAGTTGTTATTTCAGAGGTTGGTTTTGTCATATTTTTAAGAGATATTTGTGCTAATGCATGCATAGATTGGACATGGACATAAAACTACTACCAGTGTTTTCCATGATTATTGTGATGGAGAAGGTTTTGCAACTCACCCACTCTTCTCAGTACATGGTGATGCTCTGCAAATATTCTTATATTTCGATGAGCTGGAGGTCTGCAATCCCTTGGGATTCAAGGTCAAGATTCATAAATTAGGTATGTATTCCTTCATTCATTTATGTATGCTACAGCTGTTAATGCATGCAGGTTCATTCTATTTTACCTGGGAACCTTTTACCTAAGTATAGATCAAAACTTTCCAGTATATATCTTGTGGCCCTTGTTAAGTCAACCTTTACCTCCACTTATGGAATGGATGCTGTTTTGCAACCTTTCATTGATTTTAAAAAACTGGTAAGATTATTGCTACATGCATACTTTAAAATTGAACTTAATTCTGCAAAGGAAGAGGGGGTTGAGTTTAATATTCAAGAAAATTCTAAAATTGTATACGGCATCCTTTCGATTGTATCTGCTGACAATCTTGGAAGTTTGGCAGTTGGTGGATTTAAAGAAAGTCGTAGCTCATTAAAGATGTGCAGGCACTGCATGGCCACAAAAGCAGAATCACAAAAGCAGGTACGTAAATAGATGAAGTTATAGCTAATCATTTTTAATTTTTTCCAGTTTCTTGAGGAACATTTTCAACTCCGAAATGAAATGGACCATGAAAATCATTGTGATTTGATAGCAAATGATCCCTCAGGAGTTAAGTCATAAATCGTCGTTCAGCTTTGAATGATTTAAAATATTTTCACGTCTGTAATGGTGGCCTCATTCCAGATGTGATGCACGATGTGTTAGAGAGTGTATTACAATATGAGATAAAGCTAATGTTTCGTTATATGATCAATAATGAAAACTATTTTTCTCTTGACATGTTTAACTCAAAATTACAAAACCTTGAACTTAGCACTACAGAATATCACCAAAGAATCTGAAGTTCTCTTAAGCAGAATGGTTAGTATCTTTCTGTATTTTAAAAATACCTGACTTCTTCCACAGATGATTTTTAGCCTTTAATGGGCCATAAATTCCTGATATCATGCAGTATTAAAATGTATTTGTGACTTCTATTCATATCAAATGTGAAAGGAGTTTAGTATGTATCATATTTTTCATATTCGAATTATGTAAAATGTGTGAGAGGTCAGGTTTTAAAAATGCAGTCCCTTATTCTTTATTTTACATGTAAACATGGTTATATCATAATTCAGCTTCACAGATGTGGCTTTTAGGGCGCATAATGCCCTTGATTATTGGAGAGCACGTACCAGAAGATGATGAATGCTGGATGTTATTTCTAATACTAATGGAAATTGTAGATATACTATTTGCCCCAAAAACATCCGAGGACTATGCAGTCTATGTTGACACTCTTATACATGATCACCACCACGAATTTTGTAAGCTTTATCAGGATGCCAGCATTATTCCAAAAATGCATTTTATGGTACATATGCCAAGACTGATGATTGAGTTATTTATGTAACTAGCATTTTTATTCTTGTGATTCTATAGATTTGGGCCTCATGTGCGCCACTGGACCATGCGATTTGAGGCAAAACATTCTTATTTTAAACAACTTGCGCACTCGATGGGAAATTTTGTGAATATTACTTATTCACTTGCCACCAGACATCAACATTATCAGTGTTACTTGAATATCAACACAGAAGAATTCCCTGGGTGGGAGTACAACATGGAGGCTGGGCCAGGTCAGATACTGTTCTGTTTAATATTATGATTTCAAAGCACTGATCTATAATTTGTGTGTAATTTTATGTGCTGACAACCTCATATTAATTTTGAGATTTGGATATATAGCTACATGCAGAGTTCATATTCACAGGATTAGTAGAATAAATTATATTAGGTACTTTTTCATAGCTTAAAATGTGAGCTTTAATTGTGTGACATTCTAAAAGATTTTATAGGTCATTAACTTGTCAGAATTGGTTGGAGGTGTGAACTATGCAGTATTGACAGTCATAACCACATGCTTACATATAAATACATACTGCATATAACTACGTACTATAATGCTGAAATATTGTCATTGTATTGTAGGATCTATTTTATCAAATGAAGACATCAGTGAAGAATTTGAGTTTGTGGTGGCTAGTGCATACAGGTATTTAAAGTTAGAGGTAGGATTACAGTGTGCTACATTCCACTCTCATTTTAGATGTAAATGGGTGAAAACTAACGGTGATGAGTATAAAATATCCAGTGGAGTCATACTTGAGGTGAAAGATGACCTACCGATAATAGGAATCATTCAAGATATCTACCTGTTGGATGAAAATATAATCACATTCAAAGTAGACAAGTATCTCACCTTTTTTCAGCCACATTATCAGGCATATGTTTTGGATAATGACCCACTCTCTTCAAAAACTGTTCACCACTCTGATTTGTTCATCCAGACTTCAGTGCATATTCGCACATCTTGTATATCTGAATTGTCTCCTCGTTTTATAATTTTACCATATGCTCTTTGTGTGTGTGAATAAATTGCTTTTAAATGATTTAATTGTTGAAATTCAGTAATTGGTCATAATTATTATGTGTAATAGTAGCAAGTTAAGGAGAGGAGTTGTAAGTACCATGCAATGGAAAATTTTGATGAAGGGATACATTGACCAGTTGGGATCAAAGCGCCAAGCACATACTTTATATATATAAATAAGCGCCTGTATTTACCAATTTGTTAAAGTAGCCTGAGTCAAAGTTTCTCTTCGATAAAGTTTCCCATTGTACAGTATTGTATACGTGTGCTCCATGGCCAACACCCTAAAAGGTGTTATATAACACACTTTTTAAAGGAAGAGTGTACTCTAACACCACAGGGTCCCCAAAAGGAGTAGGTGCTTTCCAACACCCCTGTGTGGGTGTGATTTAACAACCTTGTTTTAACAGTGCTCAGCCACTATCACCATGCCAGTCACTACCTCAGCCACTACCACCAGGCCAGTCACTACCTCAGCCACTACCACCAGGCTAGTCACTACCTCAACCACTACCACCAGGCCAGCCACTACCTCAGCCACTCAAGTTCAGTAATTAGTGCAATGAAAATGAAAACCATAAGAGGTGACTATATATTCAAATTTCATTAATGTATTTATTTATGCATAGGGAATGCATATGAAAATTTGGATGAGCGACAAAAGAGACGATGGAAGGAGCAAATAAGAAAGGTTCTACATACTCTTTCATCAAATCTCAGTAGCATTGGCTTAAAGTTGACTACTGCACACTTTGAGACCACAGGAAGCCATGAAAAATTTGATGTCCTGATCAACGACCCTACACCTGATGGCGACTGTGTTAATCAAAGCATCACAGCTTTAATTAATTACCTTATGTTGAAGCATGGGGTACCAATAAAGCTTTTACCATGAACTGAGCAAACGGTTCAAAAAACTGCCACGTACTCATGAGGTATTTATGTAATTATATAATAGCTCATACACACATAAATGTTCTGGGTTTGCACATGAATTTAGTACAGTCATTAAACACTGCATAAAAACTGCATACATAGCTATATACAGCATACACTTTCACAAGTTGTACCAAATATATTGCATAATGTTATGCACTTGCAGCTATGAGATAGCTATAGCTATATGATGGTATGCCTGTCATTTACTTTAAAGGCACATAGCTATATGAAGAGCAGACATGTTGAGTATTGGTGTGACATAATTACTGATTGTGTTTACATGTAGGTCATGGCTTTCAAAAAGATTGTTAATGCTAATATGCCAGAAATTACAAAAACACCTGGCAATGATGGGGGTGTACAGTTTGATTTCAAAAAGTTATTCATCAAAGTTGCTGAGAAGGAGGTTTGTCAGACCAAATGCGTAAATGCAAATAACACTTTAAAATTTTACAGATCACAGATCACCCGGATTATTATAGTGAAAATCAGCACATTAAGGTTAAACTTTGTGCTGATGGTGCTAAATACAGCAGGCAATGCAATTTCGGCCTTTTTTCATTTTCAATAATGAGAGATGGTATTGTGAATTTAAGCAGTTCAAGTAAGTAGCATATATACTGTGTATTGCTTGTACGTACATATGGGTGTTGCTTGGATCAGTTACCCAATTTTAAATAATATTATAGCTGCATGGGTATAGCTATCAGCATAGTACCTACAGTTTTGCTTTAGTTCTCATATTTAGCAAACCTACCTGTAGGGGACTACAATGAATATAGGCGGTTCGAGTTACGATTAAGCTGCACACAACTGGATACAACGACATGCTCCCTATATCAAGCAACATGTTCTTTCATGCACGTGAGACAACTAAAATAATACAACACGTGTTCAAGCCTAGTCTAACAATTACATAATGTCTATAAATAGTAAATAGTCTACATCCGTTTACATCTCGACATCCTCCGGGGGGGCCAGTAAAACTTGTCTCCATTCCGCCATTCTCTCAGCTGCCTTCCTTGCCGATGCTCTCTGTGGCCTGTGTTCAGCTGTTGGTGAGGATGTTGGAGTTATGACTGATGTCTTTTCCTTCCCTCTTGTAGTGTCTTGGGGCTGGTTGGATGACGCCTTGGTTTCAGTGTTGGCTGTTACTTCAAGTGGATAAAGTTTTGTGATCGGTCTATTTGTCCTTCCTGTACTAGTTTGAATGTCAGCCGCTCTGACTAAACCATCACCTCCCGTTATCAGGTTCCTTATCACAGCCAGTCTCCAATTAATTCTGGGTCCCTCATCATGTATTAACACTACGTCACCTACTTTAACCTGTTGATTGTTGTTTCCTGACGTTTTGTGGAATTCACGCAATGAAGTTAAATATTCATGCCTCCATCTAGTTTGAAAGTTTTTGATGAGGTGGGCTTGGGTCTTAGCTCGCCATCTAATCTCAGAAACATTCCCATAGTCCGGATCTTCTAGTTCGTCCATAACAAGCTCATGTGGAAGTGGGACTATTCTTCTCCCGTATAGCAGATCTGACGGTGTAAGGGGATGAGGATCACTGATGTCACTGGATACATATGTCAATGGCCTATCGTTTAGTATGGCTTCAACTTCCACCACTATGGTTTGAAGCATTACAAAACTGATGTGTTACCTACCCAAAACCTTTTTAATACAGCTCTTCGTTAAACCTATTAACCTCTCCCAAAACCCCCCATACCAGGGGGCCTTCTTCGGTATAAACTTCCATGTGACTCCACTTCGTTCCAAAGATACCGCTAGTGCTTGGGATTTAAAAAGCTGATGTAATTCTTCCGCAGCCGAGGTGTAGGTTGAGGCATTATCTGATACCATTAGTTGTGGAAGACTCTTGCGGCTGGCAAACCTGCGGAATGCAAGTAGAAAGGTTTCGGTGAAAAGGTCAGTGACTACTTCTAGGTGGATGGCTCTCGTTGTAACGCATGTGAATAAACATATGTAAACCTTGATTTCCTCACCCTTCTGATGGACATACAGTGCTCCAGTAAAATCTACTCCTGTCACCGTGAATGGAGGTGTGTCTTGAGTTCTGGACTTAGGTAGTGGTGCAGGGTCAGGAGCTGGGTAGGGCCTTCCATGGTGTCTCTTACATATGGTACAGCGACGCAGCAGGGATTTTACATACTGCCTGGCTGCTGGTACCCAGTAACTCTGACGGAGAGCCGTTACAGTACTATTAATTCCAGCGTGGTATAGTTTCACATGGACACTGTGGATGATGAGTGTAGAGAGTGGGTGTTTATGTGGTAGAAGGTAAGGAAACTTGGTAAGATGACTCAGCGGCGCATTGTGTATCCTCCCGCCACAACGAATAAGTCCTTCCTTGTCTAGGAAAAGTCTCAATTGCCGTACTAACAACAAACGTTTGTATGGTCGGGAGATTGTTGAGAGGTTCTGTATTTCACGCCAATATCTTTCTTGCTGGCAGTCTTTGATCCATAGTTTTCTTACATAATGTAGCTCACCTGCTGTAATGGGATCTTTCTTTACAGCTTGCTTGTTGCGTAAGTTAAACACAAAGCGGTATACATATGCTGTAACTGTGAGAAGTTTGCATAATGTACTGTAATCTCTGACCTTGATAATGTATCGTAGACCTGTACTCAGAGGTGTTGGTTCACTGGGAGTGAATGTGTCTGATACTGTTGCCACAGCATGAAGGTGAGATATAGATGAATGTTGCCACACCGGCCAATTCTGTTGGTCAGGTAGCCACGTTGGACCATGTACCCCACAACAAGGATGACTTGAACTGATCAAATGTAAGTCCTCGGGTGAGTAAATCTGCCGGGTTGTCATTGGTGGGGCAATAGTTCCATGATGCTGAGGGAATTGACTGGTTGATTTCAGCAACACGATGGGAAACAAACTGTGGTAGTTTTTTGGAACTGCGAATCCAATACAAAACTATTTGGCTATCAGTCCAAATGAAAGTGGGAGCCCTCTGGAGTTTAAGTGAACTGATGATAAACTTGGCTAGTCGTGCTGCAACCAAGGCAGCCATTAGCTCTAATCTTGGTAAGGTACATTGCTTAAGTGGAGCGACGCGGCTCTTTGCCATGACAAAGGAAGTCTGCTGCTGCAGCAGGAGAAACGCAACAGAACCATATGCTTTTACACTGGCATCTGCAAACAGGTGTAACTCTACACTATGCGTGTCAAAGGTAGTTGTGAAATAGGATCTGGTGATGGTAAAATGTGGCAACTGTTTGATGTCGTTTACAATGCCTTGCCACTCTTTGTGTAATTCATTGTCAAGCGGTTCATCCCATTCAGTGTGACGTTGCCAAAGTTTCTGCATCAACAACTTACTTCGTATGGTGACAGGTGCTGTCAGTCCAATAGGATCGAATACTTTAGAAGATTCTTGTAACACTTCTCGTTTAGTTGTCAAGGTGATCATTGAAGCCATTTCTTTTGGTATGAAGGAAAGTTTGTCTGTGGTAGGGTTCCAGTGGATTCCAAGGACATTAGCAGGGATACTGGTGTCAGCTACTCTGTGTTGTTGTGCAGTGGTACTCAGCTGTTGGCTGTTTGACACCCATGCTCTGAGATTGAAGCTAGCACTGGACATAATGATCCTGGCATTGCTGTAGTATTCAACTGTCTGTGTCTCTGTCTCACAGCCTGAAACGATATTATCAACATACAAGTTAGATTGTATGTCATTAGATAGTGGTGTGTTACAGTGTCGCAAATGATGGTATAAAGTGGCATAGAGGATGAAGGGCGAACTCACCGCTCCAAAGAGTACTGACTTGAACCGGTACACCACAAACTCACTTTTGGGATCTGCAAGATTCTTGAGCCAGAAAAAACGAGTACAGTCTCTGTCTTCCTCATGAAGGTTGATGTGGAGAAAAGCCTTCTCAATGTCGGTTGAAATGGCATAATTGTGTGTGCGGAAACGTAAGAGGATTGAGCACAAATCATTGAGAAAGTGGGGTCCCGTAAGCAAGCAGTCATTGAGAGATGGATGCTTATTTGATTGTCTGCAACTGCAGTCGTAAACAATTCGGATTGGGGTTGTGGCTGAACTCTTTTTAACACAATGATGGGGAATGTAGTGTTCCTTGTTTGGTTTCTTAGATGTATCAACCAATTCTATGAATCCTCTCTTGAGCTGATCAACAATTATCCCATTGTAAATTCGTAACAATTCTGGTGTCTGTGAAAGTCGGTAAGCCAGCGAACGCGTTCTCCTCCAACAGATATTGAAATTGGAAGGCAGTGGTGGGTGACTTTCCTTCCATGGAAGCTTTGCACAGTAGGAGCCATCTTGTAAGCGTGTGATGCAGTGTTCGGAATAGTCATCCAAGAATTTTTTGTCGACATTGTTCTCTACCTCTGTTCCAGTGGCTTCCAGATTCCAGAATCTCTGAAGGTTACACTCTTCGTCTCCATGTTGGGTGGCCACATGTAATATGTTAGTTACAACATCTTGGGATCGTGTTGATGAGAGTGGTCCGGAGAGGAGGTACCCAAGTTTGGAAGCTATGGCGGTTGGACCGTTTCCTCTGACAATGTGGTCTTCCACTATATCCGAATAATAATCCGCACCGATGAGAAGTGAGATTTTGAAATCGTTATCTATGGTGACTGGGTGAGCAAGTGGTAACCCCCTTAAATATGGCAGTTGAGTGATTTCGGATTTCGCTGTACCTTTCAAGGGTGTGGCGATGGTTGGAACAATGAGGACGGATATAGGGATGAGTCCACCTCTTTGAGTTTTGATGTTGATTGAAGCGACCTCCATTCTCTTACTGAGTGGCCGTTTAGCACCAAATGATGACAGAGAAATGTCCTCCCTTTTGTATGACTGTAATGACAGTAGGTTTGCTAAATCTTGTGTGAGAAAGGAGCATTGTGAGCCTTCATCAAATAGGATGTTGGCTTCAGTCTCTGAATCTGTGGTGGTAACAGTGGCAATAGCTGTTTTCAATAGGCAGACGCGATTTCTTGGTGGCTCACGGTTTGAAGGTGTTAAGGTGGAAAGAGTAGTGGTGTTGTTCTCTGCGGTACTTCCCTGAGAGGCATCTTTATTCTCAGCTGGATCTGCAACAGGAGTACATATACTTGTGTGGTGTTTCCTGGCGCATTTACGACAACGATATTTTGAGTTGCACTCAGATACCTTGTGGTGGCCAAGGCAATTGTAACATAGCTTATCACGTTTGATGATGTCTAGCCATGTTTGGTGCTCCTTCACTGCATTACAACTGATTGGAGCGTGGGGACCCTTACAGTACACACAGGTGAGTCTTTTCTGACCTTCTGTGGGGTTTCGTGTTGGTCTTCTGTTTGAACCAGTGTGAAATGAAGCTGTTGGTATTGGTAAGCTACTCTTCTTATTGAGTGGGTGCTCAATTCCCATTTCTAGAATGCGTATTTCCTTCAGTACGGCATCTTGTAACTTGTCAATGGTCCACTCATCATTTCCATGATCTCTAGCCAAGTTTCTCCGTATCTCTGTTGGAAGTTTACCTAATATGATAGGTACCAGTAAGGATCCATAAGTCTCGTGAGATTTTCCTAATGAGGAAAGGCTACGAATGTGACTTTCAACAGAGTCATGAAATAGCTGGAGGGCTACCAATGAGTTAGTCGGACTGGTGAGGTCAAGTAGGGCCTGCATATGGGCATTGACGAGTTTATGAGGCTGTCCATATCGTTCCCTTAAAAGGGCTACCGAATGTTCATAATTGGTACTAGTGAGTGTGAATCCTGCTACAACCCTTGCTGCATCCCCTTGTAGCTGTGCTCGTAGATAATTTAGCTTCTGCACATCAGTCAACGAGGGGTTGCAATGTATTGCAGCTTCAAAACAATCCCAGAAAGATTGCCAATTTAATGAGTCTCCAGAAAACATTGGGATGTTGAGTTTAGGTAACCGAGTGATGCCATGATTACCCGTTGGCTGGGATACAACTGGTGGGTGTTGACTTGTTTGTGGTCTATCACTCGCATTCAAAGTCTCTTGACTATTCTCTGCTTCTGCTGGGATTGACGCTGCATCTATCCGTGGTTCAGCTGAGGTGTGCGTCAACTGGGCTGTTGGGGTTGATTCACAATTCTCTTCACCCTGAGTTTGAGTTTCTTGTTGAATAGGCTGAGTATCAGTAGTGTCAACTGGTTGAGTTGTCCGGATAGGGGGAGCACGTTGTCGACGATATTGTTCCATGACCTGCGTAATTCGAGTAGTCTGTTGTGAAATTGTCTCTTGTATATCCTCCTACTCAAAAATCTCTGCTTCCAGCTCGTCCTCTCCTTCGATAAGGTTAGCTATTCTCGTGTCTAGATCCACAAGGATTTCCTTCTTACGCTTCAGCTGCTCCCGAAAATCTGAAAGAGAAGCGATATCTGAGTCCGATAATGGTAGGCTGGGGTCTTGTTCGACAATCCTTTGAACGCCAGTCACTATCTTTGAAAGGTGGGATCTGAACCCACGGCGTGAGGAGCGAAGTCGCTTTATCTCTTCCATACTGAGGTTCGATTTAACGCCGACCACGAAATAACCTGTGATGTGGAAACAACGAACAAGAGTAGTGTAAATTGATTGTGCTCGCCTTTGGGGGTACCGTTTTCACTGTCACGGTACAACAACTTTTGTGCGACGGGTTACAATGGGGTTCCACCTCGAGGCGCGTGTCAGTTGCTCTCGTTGCTGAGTTGTGGTAGCCGTATCCTGGTCACAGCACCATCGAATGTAGGGGACTGCGATGAATATAGGCGGTTCGAGTTACAATTAAGCTGCACACAACTGGATACAACGACTTGCTCCCTATATCAAGCAACGTGTTCTTTCATGCACGTGAGACAACTAAAATAATACAACACGTGTTCAAGCCTAGCCTAACAATTACATAATGTCTATAAATAGTAAATAGTCTACGTCCGTTTACATCTCGACACTACCTGCCTCTTGTCTACAAACCATCATTTTGCCCCTTAAGCATATTTTAGCACACGTAAGATCTTATAAAATACAAGTTTATTTGACATTGCTTACAAAAGACATGGATTACTGTTTGTGAAGTATGTAGCCATGCAGTGGCATCAAAGTATGACAGAAACTCATGTAGGACCTGCAACAAGATCATATAGACATAATATGGATAGAAGCACATCTTGCTTACACAAAGACACTTAACTTGATCAGTGTACTTCACTGATGTGCTTGATCCACCTCCCAAAACATTTGCGAAGCCTTGTATAAACAGTTTACAGCTTCGATACAAGCTATAGACAGAGTGATGATATTTTAAAATACCAAAAATATTAAGTATTGGGCAATTTCTGGTGGGAAGTGCATAACAAGCTTGTTGCTACTATAACTGTTTGAGAGAAAGGATACATGTTATCCTCTACCTTAATGTATGTACAGACTTCCTCTAAAGTAAAAGCAAACACAATAATCCGGATACATATATACTATTCTCTACCTTAATATACAGACTTTCTCCAAACACATGCAGTACAATATATAAAACCATTGAACAAAGCACACATAAAATAGAATGGAAGATCATTTACTAAGCAAACTGCAGTACACACTAGCTAATATTCAAAAGGGCATAGCTACGTATGTGAATATTACCATCCCTATTACATCATTTTCTACAGACCTTCATGCAATAGATCACAGGAAAAATACAACAATTTGGCAGAAGGGTTTCGAGATAAGTTTGCTGCTATTAATTCCTACATACACGCACCTGTCATTATCATAAATGGCAATAACTACACCCTGGAATTTTTTTGTGTGCGATTACAAGGTGCGTCCCATGTGGTGTATACTGTACCTTACAACTATGCATTGGCAGCTATTATTGTTGATCACGGGACTGATTGTAAACTGTTTTTGATAGTATCTTTTTTACTTTTTTTGTTTTTGTTTAGCATGGAGATAATATTTTGCCACATGTGTGTTACTGGAACAACATTATGGTTTTATACTTGTTTCACTTATCTGAACAAATTCATTTATCCAAACAAATTTTTTTAATTGAATTGGCACACAGCTGGTCGGATAATGGGTCCCACTGTATATGATTCATGTATGGCAAAAATGTATAAAATTTGCCTACAAAATAGTATAAAATTCAAATTTTCCTGGGGCGCTGCCCCGAACCCTGCTGGGGAGCTTACAGCACCCCCAGCTGGATTTTGTTCCCACGAATCAAGTTGGCCAGACTGGTTATTTTTTGGCAGCTACAGCCCTGTATTCTCCTATTTATATGCTTACAGCTGAGTATGTGACACTAAATTGTATTTTTTGTAGATGAACAATTTCCTTATGTAGCTACAGTATGCATGTGTCTGCCCAATATATTGAACTGAAGTATACTCCATTACTCCTTTACCATTAATCATTTCAGGCTTGCACTTTCAGTTTGATTTGAATTTATTTGCTATAATTGTATAGCTACTGCTTATTTAATTGAACTGTTTATTTGTGTTGCTTTTGTATTAATCTTGTATAATATACTCTCCATGTACTTGTGGAAAGCTCACTTGTGTACACCCTTCTCATTTGTCAAAATTTGATAAGATATAGCTGTTGTTGTCCTTCCTTTCTTGTAGATATATTTGCTACCATTAAGTTCTAAGTTAATTGCACTATGCCAAAATATTATCATGATGTGAAATCCATTGAATAGCTAGTACACCCTGCATCATAAGCTCTAAGTGCTTATTCATGTATGCATTTTGTGAATCAATTATGCTATATCAAAATTTAATTCATCTATGAATATCCATATCTTCTCTATAGATATGACATGACATTAAATCATGAAACAAGAGCTCTATCTGATTTAAAGGGTGATGGAGAGTTCAGTAGCATTAACAAGCCCCTGCTGGACTTGGAGCTGGACCACATTGTGCCTGATGAGCTCCATTTAATGCTACGGGTGACTGATGTGCTCATCAAAGCCCTTATAGAGACTGCAAGAACGTATGACAAGCATCAACATAGGATAGGGTGTTAGGCATACAATGCAGCTATAAGGTGCTTGATGGGCCATTGCTGAATAACCTAATATTGGCCATACGCGATTGTGGGATTTATTTTAATGTGTATGAAAATAAGGATGGAACTGTGGAATGGCCAGTTAAAGCTATTGAAAAACTTACCTGATAAATTCATAGGCTGTCAACCATCAGATATGGTCAAACTAACACAGAAGTTATGGAAGGTATAGTGCATAATGCATTTCTGCAAGACCAGTACAAACATCAACACAGGACTTTGATTCGATATACACCATAGTGACCTCCAGGTTGCCTACGCTGCATCATAGTTTACGAGAATCAGTAAGTATAGAATATTTAAAAATTAAAAATTTAAAAAGGTGAGTAGGGATCACTCTTGCAATACTAGCTAAAAAAAGTAAGGAAACAAGGTAAAAGATTTTCAAGTGGCATGAGAGAACACTAAAGATTCTAGTTTATAAAAGTTTCATCACTACTTTTGGCTCATTTTCAGTATTAAGAGTAAGGGATTAAACTTTTATAAATTATCTCATGCTAGAATCTTTAGTGTTCTCTCATGTCACTTGAAAATCTTTTCCCTTGTTTCCTTACTTTTTTTAGCTAGCATTCTACTCACCTTTTTAAATTTTTAATTTTTAAATATTCTAGTTTGTTGCTTTTTATAGCATACTTACAAAAGTAATTGCCTTCCAGGTGCCAAAACATTGCTTAATTGTTTTTACAGGCGCATGTTAACAACAGCATTGACATAGCGGAGCAGCTGCATTGTAGTGAAATACATTCGAATAACATCGAAAATATGTTGTCTAAGTCAGTACTCTATAGTTCACGATGTAATGAAGTACATGCAAAAACATCGCGTCTGTTCATAGTACTTAACGGCGGGCACATTACTAATTATGTCACATGTGTAAGTGGCTGTTTTGGTGACGTAAAAGCAGAAGGTGCAAGCTGATCGACGCCTTCTTTCATAATTTTCTCACCTTTCTACAGACTAAACGAAGAAAAATGAAGATAGTGAGGGATGAAAAGAAACACTAAGGCGCAGTGGATGAATCTTCAGCGGAACAGCAGTTTTGTAAATCGGTTGTTGTGTGAGAAATGTGGAGCCATACTCCTAATGCTAGTGGGTCTAACGGCAGGCCGGCAGTCAGACAAAATTCTGGTAGATTTTGAAATTTTCAAATCTCTCTACTGATCGTATAGTTAGGTTTTCCATGGAGTTTAACAAAGGTACAGTTTTGTTATAGTGTTACAAATGGATTTTAGTCAGTTTTTTTGTGAAAAGTATATTGAGGCGAGTTATTGAGGCGAGTTATTGAGGCACATGAAAGTCGGACGCCATGTTTTTTTATGTTGATCCCTACTACCGTACTTAATGATATTATACACTTAATGTACACTTTTAATAATTATGATATGCATGTTACACCAGACAAAGGATTGGATAAAGCTTTTCTTAAAGCTAGGGAAGAAATTTCCATATGCAGATCAATATTATCCAGATAAGGTACAGTATACGTACCTTAACAGCACCCAGTGTCTAAGTTAGACTTCTAACGGAAAATCATCACCTAGCTTCTTTTGTTTACCACATATATATTCACAGCACCACCAAGAAGTGTACAGGAGAGTTTTTAAAAAGCTGTTGCTGGGGCTTCAGGGGTCCAAGGGAATGCATACATACTACGTATATAAAAGTTGTGCCATGTCAAAACACTTTAATGTCTTATAAACTGACAGTTATAAATATAAATGCAATGTTTCTACAGGTGACACCATATATGCACCTCCTTGTATTTCATATCACTGACTTTATTGACAAATTTGGCAATGTTAAACAATTCAGCTGCCAAGGTACATAAGTACCTAATAGCTTAGTCAAGTGCCTATTTAATTAATGTTACAGGTGTGGAAAAAAAGAATGACGTAGCAAAAATTTTGTAGCAATAGATTTCACAGATATCCTACAGATAGTGACATTATCAAACTTGTATTAAATTTAACACTATAGCTAGATCTTAAATTTACAACCACAAGCTCAGCTAATAAAGTAGCTTAAGCATATATTTACAGTACTGATGTTAACTTCAAACACTGTTAGTGACCATAAAAGTTACTTTGACATGCAAAATATATTTCAAGAGTGCTTGAAATAATCAGCTACTATCCTGAAGGGTTCCAAATCTGTATTCGGATAGTGAATTTCAAACCGATATCCTAAAAATTTAGGATATCTGTTTCAGCTCTAAAATATGGTACAGTGTGTAAATACTAATCTGGTTGCTGTGGAGTTACTCTTACAGCCTTGGTGTGCTACAGCTTGAACTCAATAGATTTTGAAGTGTTCCTCATTTTTCATGTTATCCTTCCCTAACATTTTGATACCTGAAAGGAAAAATTCATCATATTCGTACTCAGGAGTGGCTGAACTTACTCAAAGTTGTGGGGGCACAATTAACTAACAAGACACATTTCTATTGTGAAAAACTTAATTCCCATGAGGACTTGTAAATTTTGTGGGGGCACGTTCCCCAGTGCCCCCTGGTTCTGCTGCCTATGTTCATATTGTAGTAACCATAAATATGTATATACTTTTAGTACACAACTTCTAATGTCTACTGCAGAATTGCAACATGTACAAAACTACGTACAAATACCTTGCAATTGTCTCCCACCTTGCATAACATGACGGCAGGCTCATAGTCTCATACACAAAAAAATTATTTATAAAAAATATCAACTCTTTGACTAAAGTATGAACTCTGACTATTTGAATCTGGATTGGCCTGACCAATCAGATTTAAGAACTTACATACATGCAATTCTAATGTACCATCACTGACAAAAGAACTAGCTGTAAATTGTTACTGTACCTTGTAGTTGCTTTAAAGTGTGTTTTCACACCATCTGTTGATCAATACGCCTCGGTTATTTGTTCGCTGGCCTCTGAAGTCAATGTCATTGTCAAACACTCCAATTAATGCCCACCTGATAGTAAACAAATAAAACTATAAGTTCGTTTGCTTGTAACTAACTCAATTGAAGCAACAGTGACTTCTAGTGTATGCACCTTAAAATATTCACAAATACTGAACTTGTATTCTTTATCAGGTTGGCCAAACAAGCTGAGGTTGTGCAGTATAATAGGCTTGTCAACTAAGAAAAACAAATTGGTGACATCAACTTGCGGAAGGTCACAAACACACACACACACACACATACACACACACTAGGTACAATTGAATACAGCTAGTAAGGTTTGCCATCATCGCTTGCAGGGTAGCTGCTCTCCAATTAATGCAACCCTAACTTTGCCAATGAAATTTTGAGGATGAAAATTATGTGGATGACATGTTTACCACAAAAACAGCGAAAGCTACATCCCGCAAAAAATTGTACGTATATGGTAGCTAACTGAGTGCTTGTCACTACTGAATATGACACATCAGAATTAATTTTTTCGAAATTTATGTATATTTGAAATTTCTGAAAATCAAACCTTTTGAAAACTTCGCATTACATGGTACATGTCTGTCACCTACCTGAATATTCTGAAATACTGTATACATCTGACAAATCAGTATATACATAACCGCTGGATGTTGATCCACCATTATGTGACAGCATATGCATATGCAAACATGAACAAACGTGAATAAACGTGAATTGGTAAGATTACAAAAAACTGCTGTACTGCCAAGCAAACTTTGTGAACCCAGTAACACACAGTTCCTGAAGAGAGCCATATCAAAAATTGCCTATACAAAATGTCAAGTTAAGAACCATAATTATTTTTTGAACGATTGCCCCAAATAAATATTATTTGTGCGTTATTCGCCTTCCTTGAAGTATGGAGACCAGAGGCAAACAAATCAACTACTGAGAACTACTTCACGTAGACCTTCCCAGGTGGGTAAACTATTTAGTAGTAACATAACTTACAAATCTTAACAGTAAAGGTCTTGTAGCTATCCCAGCGTGTCAAAATCGGTGGCCAAGCCGATCACTTTTAAGACGATCCTCAGTGGAACATTTATACATAGTCTAGGCATAGCCTTGTATTGTTGAATTATATTTGGTAATGTATTTTGTAGAAGTGCTAAGAACAAATCCAGCAATTCTAATCATCGCTCACAAGATGATGTGTTATACCCAGTAATAGTTGTACCTTCAACTGATTCTACAAATAATCGTGTTAGGATACATTACCTAGGCTTTAGTTCAAGATTTGATGAATGGAGAAATACAAATGATCTTGTTCATCTTGAGAGTTCATGTATTTTGGAAGATCATGACTTCAATGAAGATTTAGCTCTGAAGATTAAAGCTTCATTATCAACCCAGAGAAAATCAAATCCAGCTGTATGTACATTTGACAAAGGATTGAAGATGAAAGGGAAATTTAAGAGACAGATTAGAGTTGTTGAACATTATACAATTGATGTTTACAGTGACTTGGACAGCTTATTGGGATCTAATTGGCACTACCGAGGCTTGAATAGCGCAGGTGATTTCTGCTATGTCATGTTCAATTTCTATTTGTACCATAAAAGACCACTAATTCATTACATTGAAAAGGAAAACAAACCTGTCAAAGTTTGTGTTCCACAGGGATATACTTTGGTGTTTCAATATGTGCGTGGTGATGGGCCACCATCACAATTTGGAAATGTTGACAATATATTTACATAGTAAACACTGATATACACTGTAATAGTGTTTATAACGTAAGTAAATTGGTATATATACTTCAAATAACAGTTGCATACCTAACTAGATAACTTTTGCTTATATTGTGACCTTTTTCACAACAAATGTTACAAGTATAACTTCTAACTTCACATTGAACTTTATCATCTTCCAAACTTTCTACTCTATTTTTCTTCTGCATAAGTTGTTTTAATGCGTCAAGGTTTCTGTAATTGTGATTTGTGCTTGCATAACCAATTGTTTAGTTTTTCTAATCCTTGCTGTGTAAATGTTATGCTAAACAAAAACACCTTGGGTGTAAAAAAAGTACGAGGCCAATTAGAAGCAGCATTGCAAACAGGTGCGACCAAAAACCTTGATATCAGTTGAGGCCAAGAAGTTACTTATCAAAAATCTTTTTAACTACTTGAATGACATACAATAGTTTATAACATATTTTCACAACTATGATTGGCTTTGTCACTTGGACACCTTTATATTAATAATGATGGTGTGAAAAAGGTGGCCAACTGACAAAGCCAATCATAGTTGTGAAAATATGCTATAAACTATGTATGTCATTCAAGTAGTTAAAAAGATTTTTGATAAGTGGCCAAGTGACAAAGCCAATCATGGTTGTGAAAATATGCTATAAACTATTGTATGTTATTCAAGTAGTTAAAAAGATTTTTGATAAGTAACTTCTTGGCCTCAACTGATATCAAGGTTTTTGGTGCAATGTTGCTTCTAATTGGCCTCGCACTTTTTTTACACTCAAGGTGTTTTTGTTTAGCATATCACCACTTTTTTGGAAACAGATGTTATTACTAGCAAGCAGCTGCATGGGCATAACTTGTACTTGCTTAGCATACAATATTGTAAATTATACTTTAAAGTTGAATTTTGAAAAACTCAAGCCTACAATTTTTTTAACTTTCACTACTGAGTGATACATCAATATAGATTGTGTATCTGAAAGTTTATGCAAATCATTTCAAGGGGGTCCAAGTTATGGCTACTATCAACCTGCAGTGTAATAGACTTTCTCAAATACATTCAAGTGTTTAATTCAGGCTGAAAGTAGCATACATGGGAGAAGTGCTGATACAAATTTGGCTGAAATCCATGAAGAAATGAGTACAAACAAGTGAATGTACAAAACGAGAGTTTGAAAAAACTTCCGGGGTTCATGCGAGCTCCCACAAGCCCACAAAAAAGTGTGCGATAAAAATGAAAGAAAGAAAGAAAGTAAAAGAAAAAAAATGACTGCCGCGTCAAAAAATTTTTTGTGGAAGGAAAGATTTATAAGGCTGTATCAGAAGACTGGCTGAATCGATTTCGACGAACTTCAGGTTATTGATTCTTCAAACAATGAAGGTACTAATTCTCGAGTAATGGGCGAATCGGGCGGGAAGGGATGGTTCGTTGGACGTGGGTGCACAAATGGCACCATAAAAATCGCAATGGCTGGTACTTAGGAATGGTGGCACCAACTTCCTCCATTCTTGGTTTATTGATTTTCTATATAGTAAGAACGTTGTGGGTCTGTGATAACTAAGCGATAGCTTTCATGGCAGCTTAGCTAGAGCATTTGCGAATTTCAGTGTGGTGCTATGTGTAAATAACTCACTCAGTGGTCGCGTATGCTGCTTCTTGGCCTCGCGACTCACGATCATGAGTCTTGATTAAATTTCCATAACATTTAAGAAATTCAGGGACATGCATTGCTAAAATATGAATATACTATCGATAAAATTTACTATTCTTTTCATTAATCTTTCACCTCGAGGCTCGCCTTTATCATCTCAAGTGCCACTTACCAGTTATCGCGCAGAGTTTGCTTAATCTACAATTATTGTGCTGATTTACGCATGTGTACAAATATTATTACAGAAACCAAGTTATAGAAAGAAGCTATTCCAAAAATACTGCACAGTTCATACATAATATACTATTACAATTTAAATAAGTGCAGTTTCGTGCTATTTAATGATAGTGTAAATCTATACCTAATAGAACACATGGATGTCCAGGAAATGTATTGCAATTTCTGGATATGATTGGTGTTAACACCTAAAAGAAACAGATTGATTTGAGAAAATGCTGTTAATGCGTTACAACAAAGATTTCTTAGCCTTGTATAGCTACATGTACTAAGATACATGCGTAGTCGAACAGTTTGTGAATATGCGTAGCTAGCTAGCTACTGCTTGTACCGTATGGAGGGAAACTTTGGAGGGTGCTAACATTGGCGAATTTGGCAAAAAATCATCCATTCGCCAATTTTAAACTACCAATGTTTTTCCATACACTAAGCGCCTTTAAATATTAATTATAAAGCCACATGATTTGTAAGTGCAAGATCTACCGGTATACTGAAGTTTTCAAGCCTTTCGAGAAGCTGCTGGCTGCATCATCTGATGAGTCGACAATAGAGTATTGCTGGATCCCAAGGGGCCATTAACTAAGGTCCTTCATCTTCTGCTATAAAGATGGTTAATGATGAAGTTATAAAAAATGGGTTCTTCAGCAGTTGAATCGATCTCTAATAAACGAGGGCAATATTTAATAGTTACTCCTGCCCAACGATTCAAAGTTGGCAAGAGACAGTGTTACCGCTGCACTGACAAGAAATGTCTTGACCTACGTAGCACTGAAGGAAACGCCTTAGGAATCTTTACCAAGAAAAATTGAAGATGCAAAGTGCTAGAGATGAGATGACAACTTCAGAAGTCTAGGAACTACCACGTAAGAAAAGTGGCAGACCTATAAATTGGATTCGAAGGTACAAGAATGCGTTAAAGAACTTCGAGCCAGCATTGGCACTTCTGTAGTGGTTGCAACTGCCCAAGGTGTGATAATGAACAAAGTGGCTAATCTGTTAGTTTCTAATGGTGGATATATCAACTTGACCGACAACTAGGCAAAGTCCAGAAGAATTTGATAAACGAAAAAGGAACTTCTTAAGGGACATTAGAAGTGTCATTAGCATGGATCAGATACCCTCTGAGTTGATGATCAAACTGGAATTAGTTATGTTCCAGCTTCATCTTATACAGAGAAAGAAGGAGCTACACGAGTGGAAGTGACAGGAAAAGATGATAAAGACATATTACTGTAGTTTTTGCAGGGTCCTTATTGGGTGACTTTCTACCTCTTCAAGTCATATATGAAGGGAAGACAAAATGTTGTTTTCTACCATTTCAGTTTCCTTCCAAACCTGGAATATCACATACACAACGACCCATTGGTCAAATGAGGAGTCAATGAATAAGTATGTGGAGGCTGTTATACTTCCATATATCAGCAGACAGAAGGCTGACCTAAAACTTCCTGATGACCAAGGTTCATTGTTAATTTTTGACTTCGTATGTTCTTGTTTGGTATTATAATTTGTGATTGTTCAATTCATGATCAATGATTTGTAGCATGTTACATGCATGCATATGGAAGGCAGTCCATATATATGGTGGCAGCTGCCCATGACATCTAACTGATCATGCATATGAGGTCTAGGCCTTTAGACATGCAACTGAAGAAGTATATACATTAGCATTACTATAATCATTAACTTCAAGAACAACATTATGAATGTGCATAAAAAGTTAATTATGTATATACCAGATATAATGCTTATTTTCCGTCTAATTCACTATGTTCAAACAACCTGGTGAGGAAAATATGCATATATGTATGTATGTATGTATGTATATAATTATGTAAGTACGTATAATTTTATAGTATGTACATATGCAAGTGCTTAATCTGCAGATTTCTACATTGTGCAATTCCAGTGCACTTGATCATAATACCAGGAAGATATATACCACTAAGGATATGTGACTTACCTTTACCGCATATCAGATTTTCATACATGTTATAGTAATGAATTGTTGTTGTGGTTGTTTGAGAGGACGAGTGGAGTGAGAGAGTGGGCGGGTGGGAGAAAGGGGATGGAGGGGAGGGGTGAGAGGGGGCTCAGACTTTCATACAGCTACATTTAGAGCAGGAGAAGCCACTAAAAGTAGCCACTACATTCCATACCACAAAGCCAGGGAGGCATATAGCTAACGATGGGAGCAACGCCAGGTCATTGCCGGCCCAATTGGTGCCCTCTTTTGGCACCATTGTCTTAACCGTGAAATCACAGGATAAGCAAAATGCCCTCCAGAAAAGCAGACCTGCTCACTGTGCATAGCTGTAGTTACTGAGTGTATGTAGCTATGCTCTTGCAAAATAAAACATGGTTGGTTTTTCCAGAAACAGTCACGTATACCACAGATCTGTTTCAAAGTTTGTAGCTAAGACTTCAACCGGCCTAGAGAAAGCAAATGGGTACATTATATTTATGGGAAATTTTATTTGAGAGGCCTAGGGTGGTTTGTCCGAATCTGCCTAACTTCCTGACCTTCTGCTGCTGATTATCCCTAGTGTCATGGTGAACACCACTATGCAACGCATGTGATTCCATGGTAACAAACATTTCTGGATAATTAACAAACTCTACCAACACATACGTACATTGAAAACATAATAGTGTATACTTTTCAACATGGAAACAGTATCATCATGGCTACAACTGTTATTACCTTACACCATATGTTCACTGGGCAATAATCACCATCATTCTGCAGTCACAGTGCTCAACCACTATGTACTCACATATGTACTACATAAAATTAACCTGTGAGACATTAGTACATAAATTTGTGAGGAGCAACACAAAATGCATAGGATAATAATATTTGCAAGAGCTGGTCATGTTTGGCATACCGATGTGAAAATTTACATCAAAACTAAATATTAGCGACATATATTATGTACATTAAAAGTTCAAATCACATGTAAACACACGTGTATGTAGCCACGTAACATACAAGCATACAATGCAATAATTGTGTGGCAAGATGCCTCTTTTGAAAATGATGGCACTGTAATTGATAATAAACAAGGACATTATCAATGATCTGGAGTATTGTGGAATTGTATAACATATACATGGGAATGCAGCTGTGAAAGGTATCAGCAATCTTACCAGCCTTTCTTTCTGTGATGGGTTAATAAAGAATTATTACCCAATGAAGTGTTGAAACCTGGATTCCCATGACAAATTTCAGTTGAGACATCCAGAAATGCATGAAATGGTACATACTGCCAAGAAGGAATCCTATGTAGATGGGCATGAGCATGACGATGTAGTAGAGTACAGAAAGATATTTCTTAGACGTATGGCTGCCGTAGGATTTTTAACTGAAGAAGCAAAGGCTGCACTACCCATAGATTTGGAGAGTCCTTCATCAGAAAAACTGTCATGATGAGTCCACGTTTCAAAGTAATGATGACCAAAGCACTTTTTGGGGTGAAAAAGGTATTACCATTATGAGACCCAAAAAGGTCTGATGAAAAGAAGGTTTAACGCAAGAAAAATATGATCAAGCAATGGAAGGTGATCCAAACATTTGGATTGAAGCAATGAGTACGGTGAAAATAGAGAGGGCTATTGAAACTCTGAAAACTTCATGGATCAAATTTAAGATGGCTTTGAGAATTACTGAAGTAAAGTACCCAAAATGTGACAACTGGAGGCATGCATGGATCTTTGACCACAGTAGCTGCCACTCCGCTGTGTCAGATGATGGACTAGACATGAGTAAAATGAGTGTATTTGGGATAGTAAAATTCAATGCATGAACTATGCTATTGGGATACCCAAGGCACTATGTGTTATTCTTGAGAAAAGGGGCATTAACACTCATGGGATGAATGGAGATCAAATGCATGAAATGTTAAGGGGGCATGAAGATTTTAAAAATGAAAGGTCTCTTATTGAACGATTTTTAGTAGAAGAAAAGAAGCATATAGTGTACTTCCTCCCAAAATTTCATCCAGAGCTTAATCCAATAGAGCAAGTATGGGCTCAAAGCAAAAAATATGCAAGAGCCCACTGCAATTTACCCTCACTTCAGGTCCAGCATTGGATTCCGTTTTACTTGAGAGCATCAGAGCTCAATATAACTCCCTTCAGTTGACCTGTCAAAGTAGCAGGCTAAGATGAAAATGACAGGCCATTTGTATCAGTTGACAGGCATTTTGTGTGTAACAAAAATGATGACAGCAAGTGGTAGCTATCATATGTAAGTTCAACCACTTGCTGTAATTGTCAGTACATATTTCAAATGGACTCAAGCTCATGGAAAACTCTGAAGTTTCTACTGGATAGTTCTATGGTTATCTATTGTATATTTGTATGGGGTGCCGTTTGTGCCAAAATTGAGCATTACAAAATTGTTGATATATTTGCGTATTATGACAATTTCCATGGATCGATTTCCGTGATATATAAATCGATATTTCTGATTTACTAAATTGAAGGTAATGATTTACTAAATCAGAGCGTACGATTTACTAAATCGGGGCTAACGATTTACTAAATCGGAGCTTACAATTTACCAAATCGGTACTTGCGATTTAATAAATCGAATCAATGTTCGAGTGCGCATCAATTAGATCATACACGTGCCACGGTGCATTAATTGGATAACTAAAGCAAAGCACATGTCGTACCATCATAGATGATGACTGATCCCAATGTTAACATGGATGCTGCTACAGTGGCGAATGTAGTCAGTGGAGTTATTAATGCACTGGGACTACAGCAAGTTCGTGGCTCCACTGGCTCAGGTGGGAGCTCAGGTACGGGCTCAGGCGCCAATGACAGCCCTAACTTGTCACAGGCCAAATGCTAGGTTAGCCATTTATGTTAGCTTTGCAATGTTAGGCTAGATTATGTTGCTTAATGGCCTTTATAATAAAAATGTTCTTAATCAGTGAGAAGTATATTGCAAGGCTTTTACTGTAGACTTATATAATTGTACAACAGGTACTGTAAGTAAACTTTATATATGCAGCCATGACCCTCCCATTACCCCTTCCATATTGGGGAAGAGAAGAAGGCAGCAAAATCATCAAAGATTGTAATGTGGGATAGGGAGGTGGTATGCTTGCCAAAATCTTACATGGATCTGTTTAATTCCAATGGAGTGTTGCCCATTCCAAGATATCATGGCTTCATTCGGTCTAGTGGGAAAACTCCATCTAGAGTCAGACTGGAGTCCAGCTGAGGTTGTTACAGAGATAAGGACAACATTTAATGAGATTATGAAAGACGATGATTTTAAGTTCCTTCAATTTACTGGGACCGGTGTCAGAGGAAATTGTGTCCGCCAGGAAAATGTGTCCGGGGGGACACATTTTCCTAGGAAATTCTGTCCTACCGGACAGGATATACTGTCCACCCTGGGACAAATTGTCCGCGTATGTTTTTAATTCATTCCCTGCTTCATAAAAATAATACTAGCTATTATATAACTGTAGTACCTGAGCAGTGACGCGTTCTTCGTCGTGTTCGTTGGTAAGTTGAGTGATAATAATTATAGAGGCGCATATTTCAAATGTTATGAATAATTACGTGATACACCAATATATAAGCGTGGTGCATCACGTGTTAAATCAGTATCGAAATGGAACAATCCGAGTTTGATGCCCTGTTTGTGTATCTTTTAAAGGGAGTGTACCCTAGCAATTATGGCGCGAACTCAAAGAGAATGCTTAGGAGAAAAGCGGAGAATTTTAGCATTGACAATGGAGAACTATGTTATGTTGGACGGAAGAAAGGTGACAAGCCGCACAGAGTAATAAAAACTGAAGAGGAAAGGCAACGAATTTTGGAAAATTGTCATGGATAAACCAGAAGGTAGCTTATATTTTGTTATGTCTGTACGTGCCCTTGCAGTATCTATTTGCGTGGATGGCATTATTAGGGAAAGGTTTTAAAATTTTATTAACTAGGTCATTTTAATCATTAATATATTGCATGTTTTACCTGCAGGAGGTCACCTTGGAAGGGACAAAACACTAGAAAAGGTTTCCTCCAGATTTTACTGGGAGGGAATGAGTAATGACATCAAAAATTTCATTAAATCATGCGATGTTTGTCAATGGACAAACGATGCAAAGTTTATCAAGGCTGGGTGTGAACTGCATCCAATTCCTGTGAAAGCAGTTTGGAATATGGTAAATCTTGTATCATGTAGCTATATGTACGTGTATTATATTGTTTATTATGCTAGTATTTGACCCAAGCACATTTATTATTTCATTTTAGGTTGGTATTGATATGATTGGGAAACTTCCTAAGACTAATGATGGAAACCAGTACATCATTACTTTGATGGATTATTTCTCAAAATGGCCTGAGGCTGAGGCAGTTAAGTCAAAGTCTGCTGAAACCATTGCCCAGTTTCTGTACAAAGTGATTTGTCGGTAAGTGGCTAGAATTGCATTACTTGCTAACTACTTATTGATTTTATTTATGTAGGTTTGGAGCTCCTCGTCACATCATAAGTGATCAGGGAAGAGAGTTTGTGAATCAAATAAGTTCGTGCCTATTTTCATTGACAAAGACCAAGCACAGGATTTCTTCTGCATACCATCCACAAACCAATGGCCTGGTGGAAATATTCAATACTACGCTGCAACGTTCACTGATTAAGCTAGTGAATGATAACCAGACAGATTGGGATGCACACCTTGATGGGGTTCTGTTTGCCTATTGCACCTCGGTGCACAAGTCCACTGGGTTTACCCCTTTTGAGATAATGTTTGGCAGGTATATATTGAGGCTGCACATATGCATACACATGATTCTACTTACTTTTAGGAAAGCCGTACTGCCTATTGAAGCCGAGAGCAATGATGACAGTGCTGACTACACGGGCTCTCACCAATATGAAGGTGGAGATGGTGAAGAAGCAGAGCAGATTTGTGCCAAAATGAAGAAACTAAAAGAAGCAATTGATGGTAAAGCTAGTGCATACAATTTATAACCTTCGGAGGTTTGTCTACAACCTCACCAGTGCATAACAAACAATAATAACACAAAACCAGAAGCTTATTTACTGCCTTGCTATTGGTACAAAGTGTGTACCCTTGTAACTTGGCTACATTTGAATTGTAATAATCAACATTCAAATCAGACTGAAGATATATCATGAATCAGAATCAGTCTCTAAAAAGTCTAGTAATCCCGTAGCATCAAGCAACAGAAATAGTCCTAAGAAGAAAACTAATGGTATGCACCATCGATAAGATTGGTTACAGCTGTTTCATTGTATTTATTGTATAAAAATCTTTTATAGATCCAGAACAACCAGGTAGTAGTGATAATGTTATTTATCTTGAAGAGGAGCTACCCAACAGTACGAAAAATGTTATGTTACATGTAATGTATATTTTATTTTGACAGATTCAGGATCCCCAAGCAATGGTGTGTCAGTGTGCAGCGCAGCAGGCAGTGACATACTGAATGATGCAAGATGGTTGAGTGAAAACGCAGAAGTTTCTTTTGCTTCATTCAACATAGTTCATGAAAGTTCACCACTCCTACCTGGGGGATTCTTTCGTAGCTTAATCCCAAATGATAAGGATGGAAATATTATATCTCCTATTGCTAAGTTGGAATGCAGCACACCTCGAGAGCAATCTTCTGGTGGTTTATTGACAAAAGGTATAGCTAACTATGGGTAGCTAACTATGGGTAGCTATAGGTGATTTTAATATGATCTGTATGGTACAGAGAATAATATATTGGATAACATACTGAACCCACCAGCAGTCATTAGAAGGCTAAATTTTTCAGAAGAAAAGGTAACTCGTAGACGAAAGCATAAACTAATCAATGTTACGCCAACTGAACTTGTAAGCTATAACTATGTGTGGTAGCTATACATGTATTGTTTATAAAATTTGTGTGCATTATATAGGATAAAGATCCTTATAAGAAGCCGAAGACTGATACTGGACACCTGCAAACAAAAACTACAAACGTGGAACATGATTTTCCATTTATAGTACATTTGTTAATGACTGTACATGGCTACAGGCTGGAGTTGAATGCAAGAATGCAAGTAATGGTCCAGTATGTGATGCCAAGGTAAATAATGCAAGTAATGGTCCAGTATGTGATGCCAAGGTAAATAATGCAAGTAATGGTCCAGTATGTGATGCCAAGGTAAATAATGCAAGTACTGGTCCAGTATGTGATGCCAAGGTATGCAGGTGTACATAGCTACCTATAGCTATTGTGCACAACTGCGAACATTTCAATGTTTACGGTATAGGAAAAACTGCTGCAGATCTGGAAGAAACAGCCATGTCATGTAGTTAAAGCTAGAATTGGTATATTTGTGATCCACCAGGGAAGTTTCCATACATTGAAAGGAAATGGATTACTAAATGATGAAGTAAGTGTTAGCTGTATAAGAACTGATGAACTTTGAGCATCTGTGCCAGATTATGAATGGTTATTTGAAGCTTCTGGCTACTAGACATGGAAACTGTCATGTGATTATTTCTCAGACATTGACATCTATAATCAATCGGGTTGCAGTATTGAATAAACTGCATCTCTTAACAAAAGTAGGTATTAGTCTGTTGTTATGCTGGGCTGTAAGAGTGTATATGTGCACATTTGTTTGTGTAAAAACTTCTACTACACTAACCTATAAATATTTAAAATAGGAGGAACTGAGTCAACGAGAAGTTCTCATTGGTGTGTATAACTATCGTCAAGTTCACTGGGTTCTAGTTGTGAGTTTTAGTTATAATGGATAGCAAGCAAGATACATGATTTGTATGTACGTATGTGCAGGCTATTAATTTGCACCAAAAGCTGCTTTATTATTTGGACCCGTATGGACCATCTGGAGTACACAGTGTTTATACTGCCTTGGTGTTAGTATTGAACTTCACTACCAACTTGCTGGTTAACTGTAATGTATGTTTAGGAAATACTTCTCAGTCCATTGGAAGGGACAAAGTAGATGTTGAGGGATGCCAGTTTATTCAACTTAACGATCGTGTTCAGACAGATGGACATAGTTGTGGGATTTACTGCTTGAAGGTGTGTATCAGTTCAAGTGTGTCTCTAGCAATATTCTTACATAGATGGCTGAGTAAATGAGCACCAATTGAAGTGTCTGCCTCTTAAGAAAGCTCGGGAAGACATTGGAATTTTCTTGCTACTCAATTCAAGTACGTATGCATGCTTCCTTTTGGCGATAACTGTACGTATATCTTTTTGTAGTGGATATGCAAAGCCGTTGCTTATATTGTGGGGCATCTGAAAACAGTTTTATCCACCCGGAATACAATTGCAAATGGGTAAGAATTTTCACGGCACTACATACAGCTACATAGCTAATTGATTTCTTCATTATACGTACAATGTGATTGATGTAAAAGTTGGAGTCACGTTAAGTGCACTAGTATCACCTCTTCGGAGGAACTTATCAAAGATTATTACTGTATTCAATGTAACAAAAATTCAGATTTTGCACATTAATTGCATAATTTAAGTAGCTACAGGTCATGCATCCAGATATATAAAGCATATAGCTATACATGCAGCTGATTTGTGTGTCTTCTTTGTTTGCTAAGCCAAGCAAATTGAAGCCTTTCGTAACTATATTGTAGAAAATTGGAGGCGCTATAGGACAGATGCATGTAGACTGAAGATTCCACTGATCTGCAGACTAGCCTATAATTATGCCAAGAAAAGCAGTTTTTTTGTTTTATTCATCGTCCACAGGGTATGCACCATGGCCACTTACTATATACTGAAGCTGAGCATTTTCTCGGTGCCTCGAACATGTGTAGAAAGGCCGGACAGCTGCTAAACACCAATGAGCTTGAAGGTGCACTGGAAATATTAATAGCCTTTTACTAAAAATGTCCACTCCTTTACTCCAGCGCTGTACTCTCTGGTGACCACTACTAAAAAGTTTAGTATAGAAGAACGTACTGTAAACATAGACATCAGCAAATGTTAAATTCATGTAGAAGTTGATGATCTGTATTAAGGAAACGTAATCATTCAATAAATCATAAACAATAACTAACTTACCTGGTCATTCAACCACCCCGAGTTATTTAGTGTCCACATGCAGAGCAATACCAAAACCTCTCACCATCACTTCATTTGAAGTGCCAGTTCCCAATGCTTGATTAACCATTTTTTCTTGAACATCAGTATAAACATATTGCAGACTACTCAGAGGTGTTTTCTGACTGAAATTGTGGTATGAAGGCTTTGCATTTGTACTGTTATTTGCTGACCCTATCAGTGGTTCAACATAGGCTACAAGTGCCATCTTTGACACACATGATTGAGATTTCTGATTTGCATAACTTAGGCACAGGCATTGCTGATTCAGTTGGTATCAAAGCTGACTGCAACTCAATAGTTTCCTCTTTATCTGATAAGTTATAATCAAACATTATATCCGGTGCATCAGATAATTTATCTGTATCTGTTAGAGACAACATTTCTTCTACTTGGTCATCTTCAGCTTCTAGTGGAATATGTTCATCTTCTAAATGGTTATCTTCACTTTCTAATGGATTATCTTCATCTTCTAATTGGTCATCTTCATCTTCTAATGGATTATCTTCATCTTCTAATGCATCTTTTGAATGATCATCTTCATGTACGAGCTACGATGGTATGCACTTCATACTTTGATATGGTTATAGTTTTTGTCCAAGAGAATGCTTGTATCGTGCCTTGGCAATGAATTCTCCTTAGAACTGCACTGTTTCCTGACTCTACGGCATTTTGGAAGTGACTTACTTTCCTTTTTTGCATCTATTTGTGATTGCTTATTTCCACGACTGTTGCCTTTTGGGACATTCCCACATACCGAATTGATATCGTATAGCGGGAAAGTTTGGCAAATTTCACTGTTATGAGCGTTTGGCGAGGAAAAGTTTGGCGAATAGATAGATTCAGCCATAAGGTAATAATTATAAGTGAAAATTTGGATGGTTTTAGTTTGGTGAATCACGGACGATTCGCCAAATTCGCCAAACTTTCCTGCTATACGGTACATACATATATGTATACTATATATAATGGTTATACGCAGGCTGTAGCGCATAAGCACAGCGAGGGCGCTACTAAGGGCCTGAGGGTTTATAAATTTCATAGACTCCTTGGTGTATGCGTATAACTGTTTTAGACTCTATTTAATAAAAAACAATGTACCTTTGCTTCCGTTGTCAACACGGCAATACTAGCCTTGAAAAGACGCTAAAATTCAAACGCCATAGGAACTACTTAAGCGCCTGCGCGCATTCCCAGTTAGTGAGTTTACCCTTTCGCCTTGTTCTTCTATGCAAGTTATGGCCGTGGCAAAGCGATATTGTTAGTGAATGTGACAAATTAATGAAAGCACACCGTGTAATCTGTTGAAAAATAAGGTAATATTGTATTTATGTTTCTTTGTGCCCGAGAGCGAGGAACATAAGTAGCGCAGACCGGGATATATGAGATTTATATCCCGGCCCGCATGTGCCAAATAGAGTCTAAATATAGTATATACCGTATAGCTCCAAATTTTCATGGTTGAAAATTTTCGTGATCTTAGCTGATTTTCGTGATTCATCATTATTTCATGATTTTGAAGTGTAAAGCCCTGTACTTAAGGGTGGTGTAAGGAAATTTTCGTGGCAAAATTTTTCATGATTTCTATGTAATTCACGAAAATCACAGAACTATTTGACCACAAAAATTTGGAGCTATACGGTATAGATATATAGTATATTCTATATATACTAGATTGATAAAAAAATTAAAAATTCAAAAGGTAAGTAGGGATTGAATTCAAGAGTGCTACAAAAAGTAAGGAAACAAGGAATAAGATTTTGGGACGAGAGAACATTCTGGCATGAGATAATTTATAAAAGTTTAATCCCTACTTTTGGCAAACCTACTAAGTGAGCCAAAAGTAGGGATTAAACTTTTATAAATTATCTCATGCCAGAATGTTCTCTCGTCCCAAAATCTTATTCCTTGTTTCCTTACTTTTTGTAGCACTATTGAATTCAATCCCTACTTACCTTTTGAATTTTTAATTTTTTTATCAATCTAGTTTGTTTGCTTTTTATACATGCTAAGCATTCATAATAATCTTTCAGCAGGCGCACAAATGTTACAGGCGCTTGTGTAATAATTATGCTTGTTTACAGGTGCGTGTTAACAACGCGCTTACATGGCAAAGCAGCTGTGTGATAGCAAATAGCGCTCGACAAATGGCAAAAGCTATTTGTCCAAGGCTATAATCTCGAAGTTCACGACATAATAAAATACACGCGAAAACATCGTGCCAGTGGTGCCATTGTAACTAATTATATCACGTGCAAGCCAGGTTTTTGCGTGACGTAATAAGCAGAAGCCGTAACAGGCTATTGTCACCTTAGGTGAGATTCACTCCTTGCTAAAGGAATATAGAAGAAATTTGACTTCTTTAGAAATATGTAACAGGTCATTTATTAGTTACATATATGCAGAACATTAGTGACTGTTCTATTAGAGAGTATCAATCTATTGTTGCTACAATTACGGGTCACCAGGCTTTGTCACCAGGTCTAAACCACTCAGCGTATCATCCCACCATATATACTTATAAAGACGGCTTATTTCAACTATATTGATATAAGCGCCTCTTTTAAAAATTTTGTCAAAAATTACACATACTTGTTTTCGTGATCATAAAATCAGCTATGCTGCTCCGATTTACAAATCCATCAAAACGATGTTAGATTAGTGGCTGATAAAAATTTCAGAATGATAGCACTAACAGTTCTTCTGGTAGGCGTGTCAACAAATTGGTTAAAATTTTTGTCGACTAATTTCCTCAATTTTACTGCAAATCGTATCAAATTTTGTGGAGATGTAGGGTTTAGGTAGCGCTACTTGTGCACCAAATTTTGGTGCATAGTTTCTGTACGCTTTTATTGTTTGGTGCAAAGAAGAAAAATACGAAGAAAATCCGACAAGTTTCAGGGACTCGTATCTCAGGAACTGCTGGGACTATTTCTTTCAAATTTGGTATGTAAGGTACTGTATATGAAGACACTAAAATATGTATATTTGGTAGAAATAGATGCCATAGTTTTTGAGTTATGATAGGCTGAAATCGGCTACGCGTAAATAACACACTGGTGTGCCCTCACATTTTTTTCTTGGTTTCACGTATTTTTTGTTTCTTGGCCGCTGACACACTACCATGTGTCTTGATATAATATATGGTATGACGACCTAGAAACTAAACAAGAATGGAGACAGCTAGTGGTACCTCAGTCTTTACGAGAAGTGCTCAAATGTAGATTCTATTGGCCAAGTCATTCCCTTGATGTAAAAAATTGGTGCCAGACATGTTCTATTTGTGCTTCACACAAGACTGCAACACTGTGCACCACTACAGACAATCAAAGCTGGTTCTCCATTGCAAGTCATTGCCGTGGATATCATGGGTCCACTGGTAACAAGAATTCATACATACTTGTTGTAGGAGACTACTTCACACGCTGGATGGAAGCTTATGCTATCCATGACCAGGAAGCAGCTACCGTTGCACAAAAGCTTGTTAATAATGTATTTTACCGATTTGGAATACCCGAATAGTTGCATTCTGACTAGGGGAAGCAATTCGAAAGTAAACTCATTCAAGAACTGTACAAGATACTGAATATTTCCAAAACCAGGACAACCGCTTATCATACGGTCTTGTTGAACGTTTTAACAGAACTCTACAAGCTATGATTGCTACCATCACAGTTGATCATCCATTTGACTAGGAGGAAGCCATACCAAAGGTATGTGTTGCTTATAATACTAGCATACACAGTACTACTGGCTATTCCCCATTTTATTTAATGTATGGGAGGGAACCTAGATTATAAATTGACATTGTTTATGGTACCCAGTCACGGTCATCAACGTGTGTTGATCATTTTGTTCAGAAGTCGCATACACTAATGGAACGAGCCTATAATAGAGTCCATGAACACCTTTCAACCGGGCATCAGCGACAGAAAGACATTTATGATAAACGTATTCATGGCAAACCCTACAAAGATGGTGACACAGTTTGGCTATTGGATACTGTTGTAGACAAGGGTCAGTCAAAGAAGTTTCGTCATCCTTGGCAAGGACCCTACTGTGTGTTAAAGAAGATCTCAGATTGTGATTACCTCATTGAATCAACCACAGGCAAACACACACAGACAATTGTATATTTTAATCACCTCAAACTGTGTAAACCTGGAACACGTTTTCAAGATAACAGATCTGATGGTGAGTCATGCTCAATCCTCCTCAACCTGAGGCAGCTTCACATACTGTTGGAGAAAACCTGGAACTGGTAGACACTAACGACGTATCTACAGCAGTACAACCAGCCAGACTTCGACGACCACCATCCCGCTTTGCTGATTTCATCTCCCACTGATCATCATAGTACGGGATGTACTCTCAAAGGAGGGGAGTTGATGTAGTGAAACATTAAACAGTAGTTATTATGTAATGCATTATTAGGTAACTCACATGTGTATGTTTGTATAGCTAATGTGATATACATAGGCTTGTGCATGCGTGTTGTAAGACAAGAATATTTAAAAATTAAAAATTTAAAAAGTTGAGTAGGGATCACTCTTGCAATGCTAGCTAAAAAAAGTAAGGAAACAAGGGAAAAGATTTTCAAGTGGCATGAGAGAACACTAAAGATTCTAGTGTAGCGTGGGGCGAACACAGTACGTCGGACAGCAACAATAATCATAAAACGTGGTCATACAAGTACAACGCATGCACAATCAACATGTCAAGGATTACATGATAAAGTGTGTGTATGTGTGTATACAAGTCAGTGTCTAACTATTGTTACACTAGCATGAGATAATTTATAAAAGTTTAATCCCTACATTTGGCTTACTCTTAATACTGAAAATGAGCCAAAAGTAGGGATTAATTAAACTTTTATATATTATCTCATGCTAGAATCTTTAGTGTTCTCTCATGCCACTTGAAAATCTTTTCCCTTGTTTCCTTACTTTTTTAGCTAGCATTGCAAGAGTGATCCCTATTCACCTTTTTAAATTTTTAATTTTTAAATATTCTAGTTTGTTTGATTTTTATAGCATGCTTGCAAAAGTAATCGCCTTGCAGGCGCCAAAACATTACTTAATTGTTTTTACAGGCGCATGGTAACAACAGTGTGAACATGGTGGAGCAGCTGCATTGTAGCGAAATATATTCGAAAAACATCAAAAATATGTTGTCTAAGTTATATATCGGCACTTACTCTATAGGTCACGATGTAATAAAGTACATGCCAAGCATTGCGTCTGTTCATAGTATTTAATGGCGGGCGCATTACTAATTATGTCACGTGTGTAAGTGGCTGTTTTGGTGACGTAAAAGCAGAAGTGTAATATATTGATTGGATCACTTACAACTCAATCAACACGGATACAATATCACAAGCGTGCAATGTGCTACATATAGAATAAAAACCCAACGCACATGCCCAAAACACTACACTCCCCTTTAAAAGGAAAAAATACATGTGCATATAAGTATAACAAATCATACTGTGTTGCTAAGAATGTCTCACAAAGTCCTTGTATCTGGTAGGTACTTTAACAATGCGACCTCTTGATGTTGTGTTACTCTCATTAGTAGTGGTAGTAGTACTATTTGGTTGTATAACCGGTGGCGGTTGTGGTGCAGGTTCAGTATCCTCAACATCAATGGTGGTTAGTGGTGGTCCATTAACCTTTCTTAAGTGTTTCCATTGAGTCCTTTGACTATATAAGAACGAGGACTATCTGCTTGTCTCACAACAGTACCTGGAACCCATTTATCTTGTACCTGCATTCGAATAGTATCATTAGGATTGAGCTCAGACAGTTGTCTAGCACCTCTGTCAATATTCTTTTGACACTTCTTGATTCTGCTTCATCTTTTCTATGACTTTGTTGGGATCAACTACTTGGGGAGTCAACTGTTCTGGTGTACTGGGATGAGTCTGCGACTCATACACAACTGTGCAGGGGATCCGACATTGTTCACACTAGTATTGCGATACTCCAGCAAACTTATGTAAGGATCTTTGCCATCAAGTTTGGCCTTTTTCAACAATTGCTTCATAATCTGCACTGATTTTTCTGCCAAACCATTTGCCTGGGGATGGTATGGGCTTGTTGTTATGTGCTTAAATCCCCATTCACCACTAAATCTTTTGTACTCTTGTGCTGAGTACTGCGGTCCATTATCACTTTTAACTGTTTTGGGAATGCCGTGACGTGCAAATATGGATTTATTGTGCATAACAACCATTTTCCTTGATGTGTTACTTAACTTAGCTATTTCAATGTAATGTGAGTGATTGTCAAATAGCAAATAGTCCTCACCGTTCCAAGTGAATAAATCAGTGGACACTGCTTCCCAGGGTCTTGTGGGTACACTTTCAGACATGAGTGGCTCTTTAGGATTTGAGGACTGACATTGCAAACATGTATCACATTGTGATATCATATCTTCGATGTTCTTCCTCATTCCAGGCCAAAACAGCACATCTTTGGCCCTCTGTTTGCATTTAACCATACCCAGATGGCTGGAATGTATCTTCTTGAGCATTTCTTTTCACAAACTTACAGGGATTACAATCTTGTCACCCTTCAGAATGATACCTTGGGCCTCACTTAGTTCATCTCAAAAATTCCAGTAACCCTTTAGCTCTTGGGGAATTTCTGATTTTGTTTCTGGCCAACCACGTCTTATAGTGTCTCGTAGTTTCGTCATAGTTGGGTCTTTCTCTGTGGCATCACAAATTGCCTTGAGTTTGGGGTCTGAAACTGGTAAGTTGTCCATTACTAAACTCACAGCACATACTAGGTCTTCTTCTAAGTCACTGTCAGGAGTACCTTTGATGTATGCCCGTGACAGTGTATCAGCAAGAATCGTCTCTTTTCCTGGCTTGTACACTAATGTAAAATTGTATCGTTGTAATTGTAGCAACATTCTTTGTAAACAAGGTGATGGTGCCGATAGGGGTTTCTTTGTTATACTTTCTAAGGGTTTATGGTCCGACTCTACTTTCACTTCTTTCCCATAAGCATATTGATGAAAGCGGTTGAAAGCAAATACCACAGCCAATAGCTCTTTTTCGGCGGGTTTCCGCATCAGTTAGAGCTCTCGAGGCATAGGCAACTGGCTTTGTGTCCTGTAGCAATAGTGCACCAAGGCCTGATTGTGAAGCATCGCATGAAATAGTAACCGGTCTTGTTACATCGTAGTACGTGAGTACTGGCTCTGCAGAAAGGATGTTCTTGATCTTGTCAAATGCCTTTTCTTAAGATTTTCTCCAAAATGCTACATCACTTTTTAATAATTCTCGGATGGGGTGTGTCACAGTCGACATATGTGACCCAGCCTGCAAAAATCAACCATCTAGTCGCACAAAAATCGCCTAGTTTTTTCAAATATATCTTACCATAACTTGTGCTCTATTTATACAAACAAATTATATTTTTCACCAGAAATGCAGAATTTAATGATGAATCATTTAAAGCTTACAGAATAAAAATACTCCTTAAAGAACTGAAGATATTCATGAATATCTAACTAGGTGTAATTTGCGCTCACATGGTTGATTTTCGCAGGCCCGGTCACAATTATTTGGAATAAACTTTGCTAGGTAGTTGATGGTACCAAGCAGTCTTTCTACACCTTTCTTATCGGTGGGTGGCGGCATCAGGGTCTGGCTGTACACCATCAGCACTCAAAATGTGGCCAATGTAAGAAACCTTCGGGACGCTGAATTGACACTTGTCTCAGTTCAGGGTGAGGTTAATCTTTTCACATCTGTTTAACACTGCCATGAGGCGTTTATCATGTTCTTCCTGGTTGGTGCCCCAGACCAAAATGTCATCTATGTCGGTCTCCACTCCTTGTAAATCGCCTAGTGATTGACTCATTCTCTTTTCAAAAACTTCTTGGGCTGACTTGATGCCGAATGGCATTCGTTTAAAACAATATCGACCAAATGGGCTATTGAAAGTAATAAGCAATTGACTCTCTTCTGCTAGGGGAACTTGCCAATAGCCATGATTTGCATCGAGCTTGGAAAAAATACAAGCTCCTGTCAGCCTGGTAGTGATATCTTCTAGTGTTGGGAGGTGGAAATGTTCTCTGCGGATTGCCTTATTAAGAGGTCTTGGATCAAGACACACACGTAGCTTCTTGGACTTAGGCTTCTCTACTACAACAAGTGAGTTTACCCACTCAGTTGTTTCGTCAACCTTCCTGATTACATCCATAGCCTCCATTTCCTCCAGGGTTTCTTTTAATCTACCTCGTATTGCTGCAGGTTGATTTTGTGAGGGACTGACAACTGGAGTTATTGATGAATCTGTCTGAATTTGATAAGGGGTTTGGAGACAACCTAAACCTTGAAATAGTTTAGGATGCGTCTTAGTGAAACAGTTGCCATTGCTGTCAACGTTCAAGACAATTTGATAATTCCCAGTTCTTGAGATGCTGACAAGCCCAAAATTGGATCTTGCATTGTGTCGACTATATAATAGTTAGACGCCAAGACCAAGGGAACTAAGCGATTTAGTAACCCGAAGGCCCGAGGCTGTGGCGCCAGAGCGTAGCGAGGGCGCTACTAAGGGCCTGAGGGTTACTAAATCACTTAGTTCCTGTAGGTCGCGGCGTCTAACTTATTTAGACTACACTGAACAAGAATCACATGATAATACCTTCAAACGCCATTAAAAGCGCGGAAGAGCTAGTTATCGATTTCCTGAGCGAAAAGCTTTTGATGTTTCCATGGTACCTACTTGGCAACTAGCGCTAGGTATATTTTTACGATGTTGACGCGCTTAACATCTTCACGAGCAAATAAGCCGAAGAAGACTACAAACAGCAAAATGAAGTTTGTCGCGCTACCATTTATCTAAGTAAGAATGAAAAGTTGTTTTGTACATGAAAGTACAGTCGAAATGTATTTGACGGTCGGTCGTTGCCTGAGGGCCAGGGAACTAAGTAAACACGTGTAGGTGACTAAGTAAACATGTGTAGGTGACTAAGTGAACATGCAGGTGACTAAGTGATTTAGTAACCCTGCAAATTCGCTATATCATAGTCTAAGTAAAAGTCAATCGGCTTATTTTGACAGGTAAGGTGGCTATGACCTTCCACCTTTAAGGTCTCTCCACTGTAACTTGTGAGCTTTGTCGAGGGTTTGGTCAGACTGGATTTAGTCCTCAGTTTCCTATACACATTCAGCGGTAGGATGTTCACTTGTGACCCTGTGTCGACCTTAAACTTCACTGAGTGACCTTCCACTTGCAAGGTGGTATGACACTCATCTGTAGTGAGCTCTGTTTTGTTGGCATTCTCTATGGCTCCTACAAACAGTGCATCTGGACTTGAGGACTCTTTGTCTCGCTCTACAGCCTCAACCTTACATCTAGGGCTCCTGCAGTGCTTGGCAAAGTGATTGAGTTTGCCGCACTATCGACATAGTTTCCCACTGTTTTCTTGGATGCTGTGAGCCACAGTTGTTGCACAAATACTTCGCACTGGGTTGTGGAGTCTCACCTGAATACTTTCTGGAATCTTCCTGTTTGTTGGTGGGACTTGTGCAAGGTTTCCTTGCTTTTTTCTTTAGATCACAGACTTCTGCACTGTAACCTTCAGTCAGATATTGAGCACTTTTCCTCGGCACGGCATATGGATATGGCTTTGTCAAGCGACAGGGCTTCGACACGTAACAGGCGTTGTCGGACTTCTTCCGAGTTTGTTCCGCAGATGATTCTGTCTCTGATCAACTGATTCTCTAATTCACCAAAGCTACAGTTCTTAGCGATGAGTCTCAACTTGGTAAGATACTGATCAATGGTCTCGTGCTTGGCTTGCACACGAGTGTTAAACCGATAACGTTCTATCGTCACATTTTGCTTTGGCTTGCAATATGCTTCGAATTTCAAGAATAACGTGTCTATCTTGTCTCGCTCTCCTTCTGCCAGTGTCATCGTGTTGTATACATCTCGGCCAGTCTGTCCAATTGCGTATAGAAAGACGCTGCACTTCTCCTTTTCTGATTTATCAGTCATACTGAGTTCAATAAACAGTTGCATTGTCTGCTTCCACTGACACCATCTTTCCGCAACAGTAGTGGGGCCTGTAGAGGAGAGGTCTAGCTCTGGCGGAGGTTTCAGGTGATCCATAACAGCAAGAACTAATTGATCCTGCGACTGACACCATGTAATGTATTGATTGGATCACTTACAACTCGATCAACACGGATACAATATCACAAGCGTGCAATGTGCTACATATAGAATAAAAACCCAACGCGCATGCCCAAAACACTACAAGAAGGTGCAAGTTTATCGACACCTTTATAATTTTCTCGCCTTTCTACAAGCTAAACGAAGAAAAAGGAAGATAGTGAGGGATGAAAAGAAACAGTAAGGCGCAGTATATGAATCTTCAACGGAACAGCATTTTCGTAAATCGGACACAATTTCCTTTGTTGTGAGAAATCTGGAGCCATACTCCTAGTGTTAGTGGGTCTTACGGCAGGCCAGCAGTCAGATAGATTTTTAAATTTTCAAATCTCGAGTTTAATGAAGGTACAGTTTTGTTATAGTGGTATAAACGGATTTCAGTTGGTTTTTTCGTGAAAAGTATATTGTGAGGCGAGTTATGGAGGTGTGTGAAAGTTGGACGCCATGTTTTTTGGGTCTATCCCTACTATTAAGTATACCGTACTTAATGATAGGAACAATAGACATCTTTGAGAGCTGTTGTTGCTGTCCGGCGTGTTTGTGACGTTCGAGAGATGCTCGCTAGTCGCGGTGGTTACATAAGGTATAAGTTTTTATCCTTTTAAAGTACTAAAATCACTCACAGACCTCTCAACCTGGGAACAGGCCTGGTCGTGAGAACTGAGAAGCCCACCCCACGCAGCATGCACATACAATTTTGTTAAAAATTGTTGAAAAATGCATGATTACCTAGCTAGCTAGATGCAACACTGCTGTTTCTGCAGCTCATTATTTCTCCTATGCTATGGTGTAGCCTACACTATGATAATCTGTATATGATAAAACCCACAAGCTTCGTTTGGCATGGCTACTCTTGATCACGTGAGTACAGTATGAAGCCGGTTCTTATCTAGAATACTCATCAATTTCGCACCATTTAACTTCATTGTACTGATCACCTGTTTACTCTTGTATCTTTTATGAAGTCATGGAGTACGACCTGATATTCTCCTCTTGGGACCGGTGTAGTCAGCTTACAACAAAACAATTTGCATAAACATTTGCAATAATATTCACTGGCAACTTTACCGCATCAATCTTTTCATTCCTGAGTGGGGTTTAGGCTTTTCGCCGAGCTTTCCACTTGGAAGTTCTTTCAATTAATTCAAATCTGAAGTCACGTGTGGGATCACGTGACACAATAAATGGATATTTTAGCGCATATCAATAATATTTCTGTAAAATCTTGAGAAATCGTGAGATGAACAAGCAGTCGTGAGACCAATGCTGAAATCGTGTGTCTCACGACCAAATCGTGAGAGTTGAGAGGTCTGCACTCAGAAATAGTAGTTTTTGTATCATAAACATTCTTGGCTTCCTTGATATGGTTTAGGAGAGGGTCTTGAGACTACCTGGATCCGCCTCTGGCTACAGGATTTGTGGTTATAAGTGACACTAGTCAAACAATTAATGCATAAACAAATGTACTAAAATTCGAAGGTTCATTCAAAAATAAACATTCGAATGTAGATTATTAGAACTTGAATATTACAAGTAATTTGGCCTAGATTTTTCAAATATATCTTACTATATAACTTATGCTCTATTTATACTAACAAGCTAAATATTTCACCACAAATACAGAATTTAATGGACTAACTTTTAAAGCTTACAAAATAAAAATACTCTTTATAGAACTGAAGATATTCATGAATATCTAACTAGGTATAATTTGCGGTCACATGGTTGATTTTCACAGGCCCAGTCACATTTTATGGTGCATGTTTAGTACCATGTACATGTAACACTGGACTGTATAATTTATATTATATTCTAGTTAATCCCAGTTGTTGTGTACGCATGCGCATAGTGTTAATAAAGTGTGGACCTCGTGTTGTGGAATCGTTCAGAATTGGCCTTGGTTACACTTGGCGTAGTCGGCAGGATCTCACTATAACTGTGAGATAACAAAGTCAATTAACCACAGGCGATAATACCTTGTACCGTGGTCTGAATTGGTACCACACGAGGCGAGTCCCGGATCGACGTACTTAGCTGCTGTTGTGTGTGCGCTCTTTCCCTGTAGTGATTGCAACAAGCCGCTGATAATTCCAGAGGCTTATCAAGGAGGCGAGGGATGGGATGATTGGATAGCCCGGTTCGAGAACATAGCGACCGTCAATGGCTGGGATGCAGAAGCGAAGTTGAACTGGATCAAGGTGTGCTTGGCAGGAAGGGCCCAGAAGGCGTTTCAAAGTTTGCCAGAGGCATCACGAGCTAATTATGAGAGTGAAGACAGCACTGACGGAGAGATTCGAGGCAGCTAGTAAACGGGAACTGTATAACGCTGAGAACCAAACGGCAGAACGAAGGGTGGGCAGATTTGCTGAGGAATTGCGGCGTCTCACCGAGAAGTCTTTCCCGGAATTGGATGCAAAGAGCCTGGAGCAGATGGCCTTAAGCCACTATCTAAGTCGCTTAACTAACCCCCAGGTGGAATTTGCAGTCTGACAGCAGCGCCCCAAAAAGTTAGAAGAAGCTGTACGTGTCACACTGGAAGTAGAATCATATTTGCTTAAGCCAGCTGTTGTAGGAAGTGTTAACCCTGACGTTGATGAATTCACTGTTGGAGCAATTGGCTTGGGTAGTGGGGCTATACAGGGGAGTAGGAAGCAATTTTGGATTGGTCAGGCAAGTTGCAGTCTATGGAAACACCACTATAGTGTGCAAAGCACACTGCATGCGAAGCATGCCAAAGCTAGGGGGGTCTGGGGGCATGCCCCCCAGGAAAATTTTGAAAATTAGGTACTAAAAGACTGGATTTGCAGTGAACATTTTCATTTATAATGTATGTGTGATTACAGTTTAAATAAAAAATTATAGCTACATTACAAGTAATTAAAACTTTCCTCTTAATGGCAATCCTTGTCGACCAAGAAACCGAATGCTTTCAAGTATTACTAAAAACATTTTCCTGTTATGTGCTTTTGCTGCTAGATGCTCTTTATTTAACAGCTCACCAATATCACCCTGAACTTGTTCAGGCAAATGAATTAGGGCCTCGATTGCCTCTTGGTGGCACATACTTGCTTGATGCTTTTGAAATGCAGTGGTTGCTTCTTTCCAATAAGTAAATCCTTTAATAAGAAAAGCTGGATCTTTCTTTGTGCTAGCTAAAAGTTTTTTTTCCACTTCGGCTGTTTGACAAAGATGGCAGAAGGCGGAATCACTCTCCATATCGTAATGCAACCATTCAAAATCTTCACACCACTGTGCTCTAAACGACCTCTCTACTTTCTTCGCTCCAAACGATCGTTTTGGGAACTTAAAAGTTTTGCTGGGGTGAAACTTTACTGGGATACCCTTTGAGATACTCTTAGAATGCGACGCCATTTATAAAAACCATAAATAATTTTAATGGCGCCTAATTTGGAGATTATACTGGGTTATCTGCTGAACCAGAGATGAAAAAGGTTGGAATATAGATATACTTTTATATTGCAACGATATGTGTAATAATTAATAAACAATGGCTGTGTATTAACAATGGCTGTGTATTATAGATCTACACAATGTTGCTTTAGTAAATACTTTTGATTGTGGGTTTTGACAGAATATTGGTCCGGCAACTGCCGGGTCTGCCGGACCAGTTCCTACGCCCCTGCTATAGGACGTATGTCACAATCATCGGAGCAGACTTTGATGCGAGCAGTTGACCAGCTGACGTTAAGATTGTCACAGCTTGAGGAGGGAGTAGCTCAGCGGAGGTTTAGTGGACAGCAAGGCAACAGAAGGAGACCACCAAATCAACCTCCATCCAGAGACTAAATATCAACTGTGACTTGCTACTGCTGCGGGAAGGAGGGGCATTATGCCAGGGGTTGTGCCCTGCGCCGCCCATCAAGACACGGAAACTAGAAACCCCCTTGCTGCCAGCCAGGCAAGGGAGGGTAACTTAGACATGGCCAATAACTTTGTAGATTTGTTTGCTATTAATCCACATGCTGCTTTTCACATAAATGGTATTATTAACTCTTACACTGTGCATTTCATGTTAGATATTGGGGCTGCTGTGTCACTGCTGGGCACTGATACATGGAATAAGATAAAAGGCACTTCCACATTAGCCCCTTGGACTAACCCAGGGTTGGTTGGGGTCGGGGGCGCCCCACTCAGAGTTAGTGGTATAGCTAAACTATATTTGGAATTAAGTGGACAACAGTACATTGTAGAGATGGCAGTGGCTGACTTGAGAACAGAAGGAATATTAGGACTTGACCAACCAATGTGCTATCGATCTGCCTCATGGCACAATGAGACTGAAAGAAAATGACCAACCAATCTTTTTGTACAGGACTAGAAATACAAAGCATCACACAGAGAACGTGAGTGTAGTATTACCTAATGACATACCCATTCCAGGATGTACTGAGATAGAACTTGGAGCAGTAATCCAAGGAGGAGTGGCTGGTGGTACCATGATAGTTGAGCGAAGAGTCCTCCTACAGAAGCCGTCTATTCTGTTGGCTGCTTCAGTTGTAGACATACAAGAGGACACTACAAATCCACTGGTGCCAATACAGCTATTGAATCTCTCCCCAGATAGTGTCACTGTGCATAAGGGGACTAGAGTGGCATCAGCACATGCACTAGAAAGTCACTCAGTTGTGGTGGCGGGCATTGACAGTAGCCCTCCCTCACAGAGTGATGTGTCTGATCTTAAGCGGCAACAGTTGTGGCAAGCAGTAGAGTCCTCAGCGGAGAAGCTCACCCAGATAGAACAGGAACAGTTGTATGCAGTATTGTTGGATTATGCTGATGTATTTGCAGATGACAGTGGTGATCTGGGGAAGACAGATAAACTACAACACACTATTAATACTGGAGGTGCACTACCAATTAGACAAACTGCTCGCCGTTTACCTGCAGCACAGTGAGAGGAAGTACGAAAGCTACTAAGAGAAATGGAGGAGAAGCAAATTATCCGGCCTTCAAGGAGCCCCTGGGCATCACCAGTTGTGCTTGTCAAGAAGAAGGACGGTTCCACCTGATTTTGCATAGACTACAGGAAATTAAATTCAGTGACTCATAAAAGACGCTTATCCGCTTCCACGTATTGATGATACGTTGCAATCACTATCTGGGTCTAGGTGGTTCAGCACCATGGACTTGTTAAGTGGATATTGGCAGGTAGACATTGCAGAGAATGACAGGGAAAAGACTGGATTAATTACCCATGATGGATTGTTCGAATTCAATGTTATGCCATTTGGTCTCTGCAATGCCCCTGCCACATTTCAGAGGCTGATGAACCTTACTCTTTCAGGCATGCTATGGAGTGAATACTTGGTTTACTTAGATGACATCATCATTTTTGGCCGCACATTTCAAGAACACCTCAGCCACTTAGCATCTGTACTTGCACGACTGAGAGAAGTCAATTTGAAGGCAAAGCTTTCAAAATGCAATTTTCTCAAACAACAAGTCCACTATTTGGGACATGTCATCTCTCCGGATGGAATTGCTACAGATCCCAGCAAAACAGAACGAATCACAGATTGGCCGACTCCCAGGAATGTACAAGAAGTTCAACAGTTCCTGGGCCTAGCAAGCTATTACAGGAGGTTCATCCAGAACTTTGCTAGAATTGCTAAACCATTGCACCGCCTTACTGAGCGGGGTAGAATTTTCAAATGGACTGTCGAGTATAAGAGTGCTTTTGCTAAGCTCAAACTATGTTTACGTTCTAGCCCCATTCTATCATTCCCCGACTTCTCATTGCCTTTCATAAATTATTGGACACAGATGCCTGCCAGTGTGGCTTTGGAGCTGTACTGTCCCAAGTTCACAAGGATGGTACTGAGCGAGTAGTAGCTTTTGCCAGTAGAGCAATGTCCAAGTCTGAGCGGAAATACTCTGTAACAAGACAAGAATTATTGGCAGCTGTAACTTTTATCCACCATTTTAGACAGTTTTTACTGGGACAGCACTTTGTGTTGCGCACTGATCATGGAAGTCTTCAATGGCTACATTCCTTTAAGGAACCTGAAGGTCAGTTAGCGAGATGGCTAGAGTGTCTGCAAGAATATGACTTTGACATCCAACATCGAAGGGGCAACCACCATCAGAATGCTGATGCACTGTCTCGACATCCTGCCCACCAACCGGACCCTTCAGCGGTGGTAAGCAATGTGAATGCAGTACACACCATGCAAACTGACCGTCCTCACATTTTGTCTTCAGTCGCCACAGAACCCTTTCCTGAACTATGTGAACACTCAGTAACAGATTTGCGAAAGCTACAACAGGAAGATGATAGAGTGGGTGTGCTTCTAAAGGCTGTGGAAGACCAACAGTGCCCACCTTCCAGGGTTATTCAAGGGAAGAGTAGGAAATTTCAGCTACTGCTTCAAAAATGGCAGCAACTGTATGTTAATGAAGGACTTTTGTTCCACCGTTATGAAGACTGTCAGGGAAAGGAGCAGTGGGCTCAGTTGGTGCTTCCAGAATCCCTGCAAGCTGAAATTCTGCACAGTTTGCACAGTGGGGTTGCTGGTGGTCATTTGGGAGAGGAGAAGACATTAAATCGATTACGAGAAAGGTTCTACTGGCCAGGCCATACAGAGGATGTCCACAAGTGGTGTCAGCAATGCCCACAATGTGCACAGAGGAAAACCTCGGCCCCCAAGAACAAAGCGAAACTAACCCGTATTCACCCTGGTTACCCACTCCAGCTGGTAGCAATGGACATCCTGGGGCCACTATCAGAGAGCTCTCACAAGAACTCATATGTCCTAGTGGTCAGGGATTATTTTACTAGATGGACAGAAGCTTATGCCCTTCCCAATCAAGAAGCAGAAATGGTGGCACACAAACTGATGGACAAGTTTTTCTTCAGATTCTCCCTTCCGGAACAATTACATTCTGACCAGGGAAGGCAGTTCGAGTCAACAGTCATCAAAGAAGTTAGCAGTCTATATATTACAGATTAAAAAGACTCGAACTACTCTGTATCACCCACAATCAGACGGCCTGGTGGAACGGTTTAACTGTACCCTGTTATTTATGTTGGCTACAACTATAGCTGATCACCCATGGGATTGGGAAGATAACCTGTGTCAGCTGTGTTATGCGTACAGCACCAGTGTACATTCCAGTACAGGCTACACATCTTTTTGATGTTTAGCCGCCAAGCTAGAATCCCAGTAGACTCTCCCACAAAATAAGCCAGTGTACCATAACCCATATGCTATACACTTACAGAACACTATAAGAGACTCCTACAAGCAGGTGCAAAAAAGCTGGGATACAATTTGCAAAGACAAAAAGAAATTTATGATCGGAAAGCTCACGGATCTTCTTACAACAAAGGTGACATTGTTTGGTTGTTTAATGCTACTGCCCCTAGAGGACAGCACAAGAAATTCCACAGGCCATGGTCTGGACCTTACACTGTGGTAAAACAACTTTCAGATTGTACTTACCGAATACAGCACACACAAAATCGTTCTAAGCGCAGTGTTGTGCATTTTGATCGCCTAAAGCAATTTACTGGCATTGTACAATCACCAACACATCCCCGCTCTCACCCCCACCACCCTCCCAGCGATGTTCAACACCAGCTCTCTTCATTTACTCCTTCACCACCACCACAGTCTACGGAGCCAGCTTTACACCTATTAGATGATGGAGACAGTAACACTGATGATGGTGACCAGCAGACAAACTACTTGGGACGAGTTCTCTCAAAGGGGGGGATAATGTAACACTGGACTGTATTTGTATTATATTCTAGTTAATGCCAGTTGTTGTGTACGCATGCGCATAGTGTTAATAAAGTGTGGACCTCGTGTTGTGGAATTGTTCAGAATCAGCCTTGGTTACATATACATGTGCAGAAGCAATTTTAAGCAGTTTAAGTTTTGTTGTTTTGAATCCTATGTGTGAGCTCATGTTAGTGCATGCATATCACTAATAGTGAATCTGTAGCAAAAGGATGACTTGTGTTGTAAACAAGTTCTAACAAACATTTGTCAAAGCTTCAAAGGCTAAGGACAAACCTTCGAAGGTTATAAATTGACATTCGTTTATGCACTAAAAACAAATGAGAGAAGAATCAGTAGTTGTAAAACCAACATTGTTTGCAATGTAATATTTATTTATTTATTGTAAATGTCATTGTTTTTATTATTCAATGCTTAGTATACTGTATAGTGGGTTATTTTTGAGGGGAATATTTCATGAATGCCCAGTAGTGCCATTATAATTTTCACGAATGCATGGCTCTTAATAACATTGCTACATCATGAACCACGTTAGCAGTTCATAATAGGGATCCAACACAAACTTATGAAACACCCTAGTAGAACGCACGCCAAAAACCATTCTTAAAAACTTCCCTTGGTTTGCAAAAAGCAGCCAGAACCTCTTTTGATGCTCCTAAGACTATTACCAAGTATAAAAAGCCTAGGCATACAGTAGGGTATTCATATTTTTACTGTTGTTGAAAAAGCCCCCATTTCTCCATCATCTTCATCTTCATCTTCTACTTTTGTGTGTCTACATGAAGTTGAAACCACAAATGAAAACTACTGGCGTATATGCTACCCAAGTCTGCAATATTTTAAAAACTTCATTTTCTAAAGCGATTGGAAGATATGAACCAAATTTCCTCCATAAGCGATATGAATGCTTGTGTGAAAAATGGCTTAAACATTATTCAACAAATGTTATTGATGCCATACATTTGTAATGAGCGGTTTTATAACTGAGCTGCTTATTTTAGCTGTTTTCTGATAAAGATCAAGAAGCCATACAAATGCATGAGATGCTTTATTTAGTAAATGTTATCACACCATACCTATGGCAAGCTGTTTGTTTCAATATTAACATCAATAGTAGTAATAAAGAAGTATAAAAGTAATCTGATTGAATCGATCGATGTTATTGATTGAATTGATTGATATTATCGATTGAATCGATCAATGTTATTGATTAAATCAATCGATATTATCGATTGAATCGATCAACGTTATTGATTGAATCAATCGATATTATCGATTGACTCGATCGATATTATCGATTGGATCCATTTATATTATCGCGATTGATGTTATTGATTGGATCAATCTATCCGGTGGATTGATACGTAGTATTAGTGACTTTATGAAGTAGCTACTGGTTAAGACTCAACTATCCGTCAAAGATAGCTAGTGAACTCTGTATGCCATAGACATCTCTCTATTAACTCATTTGGTTGTCCTGGTGACTTATCCAGTGTAGATATATTCCATCACTGGTTATATAAAAGGAGTGGAGTGATGTGTCTTGTCAGTGCTGAGAGTGGCCACTCTGGAAACCATGCAGGTATCCAACTAAACAGAAAGTTTACTACATCAGTCTACATGAGACCTGCATGCATGTGGTCTAGATGCTATGGCCACCACACTCTAGGAATAACCATACCAGCTAACACCAGCCCAAAAGTTTGTATATAGTTACATAGGACACATGTCATTGAGGGAGGTGAAGACATATTCTCAAAACTTCCAAGCCATAACTTCGAGCTACCACTGCAGGAGTCTGTTTACTCTATTTAATAGTCTAAGCTACGTATGTCAAAAGGTGATCTCAACAAAATATCTGCTCAACCATGTTTCCGGACATGATTTTGTGATCTGTTTGATGCATATTGAACATTGGTTGGCATAGGCTGCAGAAAGGGGGGCTAGGGGGCTAGGGGCTGAAGCCCCCCTATTTTTAGTGTCACTTCATAGGATTGTAAATTTTCTCCATACAAATGCATCCAGAGGATGTAAATAGCCCCCCAGTACTGTCCGCCGCTATTAGTTGGTGCAGATCTTGCATAATAAAACAATTGCCTATCTGCATTAATTGACTATCTGCATTTTACTAAAATCAATGTTCAGATTGAGCTGTTAGAAAAGTTTCAGCCATATCAAAATGTGATCTCAAGTAAAATAATTAGCAAGTCAAATATTGGCAAAGCCCGTCTATAAGCCAGGGGATTTTATGCACATTTAGAAAGTATATTGTTTACATACTGGGCTCTTTATTGAGAATGGATGTTATATACAAGGGTTTAAACCAAGTTGGGTCAATCTGCATATCCGGGTCAATGGGTTAGAACTGGAAGATGTACGTACATGAGTAATTGTCCCACTGTATGATCAGGAGAACATGCTAATTGTATGGTAGAGTACTCTGTGATAGTCAATAGATAGACTGACCATACATAGAATGTCAGCACGTTCTGTAGAGGGTTTGATATGGTCACTGAGTCAAACTAAAAATTTGGGTTCGTAATATTCTCTAATATAGCAGTCAAATACGTATAGCCTAAAATTTTTGAGGTTTGTGGAATAGTGAATTTAGCATTTTCGTGGATTGCATAGTACTGCATTGACAAAATTTTCAAGGCTAAATTTTTGTGGGTACTCCAAAATCCACAAAATACACGAAAATTTTCATCCTCGATAATTTTAGGCTACAGTATACAAGTTAATCCAGGGCTGGCGGAACAGGTCCGGCAGACCCGGCAACTGCCGGACCAAAGTTACAGAAACCCATAACTCAAAACTTTTCGCTGTTGTTTATATATTATATATCAACAACAATACAACTTACTTTTTGTGTAAAACCATTGCTCTATATTATAACAATACTAAAAGCAACTACTGGCTGGTTTTGAAGTAACAATGCCTTCCCGAATTAAGCGCCTCTAAAATTAATTATCGAGCATACTAAATGAAGAAGTATATACAAGTTTTTGATGAAAGAATATTGCATATAGATGTCTATTTATGAAGAAAAGAAGTCAAAATACCACCAGATTTAATCTGAGAGCTTCAGTTTTAATCTCATAGCATCAATTTTCCTTAGAGAATCACTGGGAGGCATGCTCAAGGGTCACCTTAGCATTGAGATGCCTCACATGCTGCTTATATTTTGCCTGACCAATGTAAAATTGCTTCCTCCGGCCCTGTAATCTCTTTAAGGTTATAAACTTTTGGTCAGTTAAGAAATTTATTTAATTAAACTCAAAATTATTCATACTTGAAGATTGCATCATCCGTTACGTAAGGAATAATAATCAGTGGTCTAGAATTGTGCAAAGAAAGTTAGCGTGTGTAATAGTATAAAGCATCAAGGTTTCCTGTTGTTTGTGATTGTATTACATTTCAACTACCCTCTTAATATCTTCCAGAAGAATTTTAACCTGACTTACTTGCAGTGCACATTACTAAGAAATACACAACGTGTACTTTACCTTTTTCAAGCAATTAAGAAATGAAACATACAAGGTTTGTTGTTTAAATACGTTAAGTCGCTCTATATGTATATTATGCAATAATTTAACTTTAGTCTAACTGTATGTAAGTAGTCTTCCATTCATTTGTTAACCATTGACATGGTTCTCTTACTATAGCCTGTGGAGATGCTAGCTCAGGTAGAACTGCTGTGAAATAGAATTCTTTTAATTTTTGGAATAACTCTTTCTTCAAATTCTGTATCTACTCAATTAATAAATCTTTAGTCATCACTACCAAGTCACACCATTTATGATTGGCACAATACATTGCACACTGAACCTGGTAGTAAAAATCGTGCTTTTTTGGAAGGTCTTTATCCAACTGAAGACAAAATGATTTACTCCCTGCAGCTTCTTCAATTGTTTTATTTCTGGTAGTGTATGGATTTTTAAACTCAACCAGTCCTTGAGGAGGATCAAAATTAGGAACATAAACAATTCCATCTGGACTAGCTGCCAACCATGGATGGTCGAGGCTAACTACTAATCCTGATTTTGTAATATAAACACCTGGTGAATAAATTTTCTTAGTCTCCAAATATTTTGATCTGCTCAGATCTTCTTGCAGTAGTCCCCTTCTGAGTTGGTGACACTGACCCAGGATAGTGGCCCCCATGCTGGGCCTACATTAACCCTGCACCAGCACACTGTGCTTCCCAAGACCCACTTTGGGATCTATTGACTTGTTTTCCTCCATCAAATTTGCTTCGCATGTGCATGTATCCTTCTGCTAAATTTGTTGTAAAGTTTCCTGTAAAAATTGTTACTGCATGGTAAATGTGCAGCTGAACAAGTATATGTAAGTTACCTATTAGTCAGTAGTTGACTTGATTTTGCTGCAAGTCTAGAAGCAAGTTTCAAATCAGTTTGGATATCAGCAGTTACGACATCAGCAGTTACATCTTCCCATGATTTTTGTTCTAACAGAACTGTATTCACAGCGTCTTCAGTTTCATCTGGAGTAGTCACCACTGAAGTCAAAGCTGTTGAACATGAAGGTGTCGAAACAATCTCCTGCAGTTGCGCAGTTGCAATTTCTATTATCGCACATGCCTAGCTAGCTAATCAAAATCTTATAAAGATATTTGTACTTTATTACCGATATGGATTTTTGTGAAAAATTAGATCCTGCGCTCGAACCCATCCTTTTGCAACAAGTAGCTAGCTACGTATATGGTTACAGACCAAGTATGCATACATACGTATGTATAAACTATAAGGTGGTAGTACAGTGATCAAGCTAGGTAATCTAGTGATACCATATCATGATGTACTACTAAGTTTCCCAATCCTACTAAAAGTTACCCTAGTTATAATTTACATGCACTATCACCAAGCTGTACGATATGTGTATACATCAAAACAGTAATGACGAGGAGGAGATGTCACAGTCAAATCATCATAAGATGTCTGATACAAATAACTATGTACAACTACACATAAAATAATCATTAATGTAAGTCCCTGAAATTTGTAATTTTACAAGTCTTTTAAGCTTTATGTACGTACAAAATTCATGAAATTTATGGATTATATCTGGTGACACTTCATAGTGCATTTTTGTGATTAGTTGTTGCCATGTCACCAAGACTGCATGGCCACCTACACCATATACCCATATAAAGTAATAACACATCTGGTGATTGGCACACTAAAGAGTGCTAGAAATTTATTTGACCATCCTTCCATCCACACTGTGACCATGCAGTAACCTGAACTAACATGCCTAAACAATAGTGAAAACCTAATGTCAAAGTTCTGTAATGAATACGTCATACCTAATGTTCTAAGCACCACCACAACAGTCCGGCTTTTATCCAATGCATCTAGGCTTAGGTTTGGGTTTGTTATTTTTCATTTTCATCATAATTATTTCTATGAATTTTAACTTTGTTTCTGATATATAGCCTATTATTAAACACGAAGCAGTTTACATTGAAGAAAAGTCTATTATTTGGGAAATTAAACACACGCAAAATTCCAATCATCAAAATAAAAAACCTAGCTATTGGTTCAGAAAATCAAATCTAATGCCTAAAAATCAAAAATTCTATTGAAAATGTCTAAGAAACAATAGCTAATTCAAATCAAACAATAGAAATGTTTTTCTGTTCATAGGCAGCATCACTGACATTACAATGTGGTGAAGGTCTGGCTATCATCACCATCTAATACTGTTTTTAATGCCAATCGGATGGCGTAGGGACAATGTTAGTTCTCTTGAACATGTGTTTGCCTTGGTAGTTGTGATGTGGTTGCACACAACATCTTCAGAGCCAGTACAGTAGAGCAAGAATTTGCATAAATCTATACAACAATAGTTAACTTTAACATGTACGTATACAATAAGTTTACAAATGTTATGTGATGTATGTTAGCTATACACTATAATTATGAGCTATGAATGCTATTTAAAAAGTTTGCTATGTGCATATATATGGTTTTCTGCATTGTTTAGAGATGATTCTGGTGATTGTGAACTTATTAATTATTATTAGCTAATATATCTAAATAGCTAGCTACCTTTTTCTGAACTTCCATTACTACTGTATACGTAGTAATTTTTGAATGATTTTATTTACAAAAAATTTGAAAATCACAAGCCCTTTTTGAAAGATAATTTTGAAATATTTTTGGGTTTCAAAATGGCGCTGTTGAAGTACTTTAAGCGAGTTGATGCAAAGAAACCAATCAAGATTGACAATGTCTTACTGAAGCCAGATGGCCCATTGTCATCTGTTATGCCAATGTCATTGATAGAATTGGCTAATGTGGCTGTTAAAAAGGTAATGTTGATGGCTTTACGTGTCACTGCCGAAGATGATGAAATTGATGATAAGCGTCATGGAACTTACCAGGCAAAGAAAAGTTAGGACTGGGTAAAAGAGCAGCTGAATTGGGAATATCATCAACAGTGCGCTACTTTACTGCCAAGTCTGGTGAAGAGAGAACCCTTTCACCCAGCACTCTATTTGCTTGGAAGGAAAAATATTTCCATGAACTAAAGCAAAGGTGCTCGGACGAGGATCCTAGCATAAATGAGTTTCCAAGTAAAAAGCGAGGGTGGCCATTATTACTTGGGTCTGAGTTAGATGAGCGAATGCAGCTATTTTTGAAGCAGTTACGTGCCAATGGAGCAGTTATTAATACTGCAATTGTAATGGCTACGGCGAAAGGTATTGTACAGAGCAAAGATAGCAATTTGTTAGCAAAGAATGGAGGTACTATAGTACTATCTAAATACTGGGCCCGCTCCATTATGGCACAAATGAATTTTGTGAAAAGACGTGGAAATTCTAAATTCAAGGTCACTTGTAGCAATTTTGAAGAGCTCAGAGAGCAGTTCCTTTTTGATATTAAGACGATTATTGAATTTGAAGAAATACCAGATGATTTAATACTGAATTGGGATCACACAGGAGTAAATTACATTCCTGTTAGCTCCTGGACAATAGCAAGGGAGGGCTCCAGAAGATAGAAATCACTGGCATTAACGATAAGAGACAAATTACAGTTGTTCTAAGTGTAACGAAGACAGGTCATTATTCGCCTCCACAGTTAATTTATGCGGGCAAAACCAGTAGGTGCCTTCCTAAAGTGACCTTTCCGTCTGGATGCTGTATCACGTGCACAGAAAACCACTGGGCAAATGAGGTAACGACACTGACATACATGGATGAGATTCTGTTTCCATATGTTAGGCAGAAGAGGAAAGAGTTGGGGCTTCCAGACAAACAAACTTGCCTTGTAATTTTTGACAGGTTTAAGGCCCAATGCACAACAACTGTTCTTGAAGCACTGGAGGAAAACCATATTCTTGTAGCCTTGGTACCTGCTAATTGTACCGATAGGCTACAGCCACTCGATGTTAGTGTTAACAAGAGCGTTAAGGAATTCCTGAGAGATCAATTTCACCATTGGTATGCTAGTGAAGTCTCAAAACAGTTGCAAAGGAAGGAGGATGTAAAACTTGTCAACCTTAGCTTAGTTTGTGTTAAACCACTTGCGGCTACATGGCTGATAAAGCTAATGGATTATCTAAAACAGCATCCTGAGATGGCAAAGAATGGATTTCATAAAGCTGGGTTGCTATAAGGTTTGAATTTAACAACTTTTGACATAGACACATTTAGACTAGCTTTTGTTATTAATGACAGTATAATATGTATATAGATCATGTATATAAATGTATAGATCATGTATATAAATGTGTATAGATCATGTATATAAATGTGTATAGATCATGTATATAAATGGCTTAACCATACAAGTTTTGACTATAAATTATTGTACATAAGGAAAACTTGACATACATTTTTCTTTGAAGCATGAGCACAGATGGGGTCTCATCTTGTTTTCATCAAAAACAATACGGGAAGGGTTCTTCTTCTGTAAAATTGCAACTGCAAAAACACCACAATTATTGGAGCCCGTTGTTTGCTTTTGCATTGGAATCATTTCTATAGTAGGACCATGGGTAGAAAATGCAAACAAATTAAGAAGTACTGTCTTTATTACATCATTTGCAACACCATATAATGTATCGTATACTTTTACAATATCAGTGGAGGCAGTTGCAATATCAGTGGAGGCAGTTGTGTGCCATAACCCAATGGCATCCGTGGCAGTGAATTATCTGTAAACCTTCAGCCCATTTCTTTATTAATGGTTTGTACTGCAGCAAGGTGGACTGTAAGCCTGTCACATTGTTAGTGAACTGGTGTCGTAGAAGTGTCTGTGCATAATTGACATGTTTATCTGTAAGTAAAGACCCCCCGAGCAAGGTCTTCTTGTCTGCTAAGGTAAGTGTGCATTTATTAGCAAGTATGTTCACTATTTGAGGCAGCCAAAAATACATCTCCTTTGTCTACTGTGCAGTCAATCAGTTCACTGCATTTTTCAACATCCACCACCTCACTCTTAGTTTCTACAGACATTTCTTCGGACTTTTGTAAAAGCAGTTTAATTTTGTCTATGTCTTTCTTGTTTCCTTTGAATATTAAACGGCAAGGTACCTCAAGACCACCTTGAGGTAAGTCAGACGAGTATTGACACCGTCCAGTAATTATGCATGAAATATTCCCCCCTTTCTTAAAAACAGATGGCAGGGAGTGGAAATTCCCTTAGGAAGGTGGCCTACGATACCCGTTCCATGCTTGATTACAGAAATCATGAACGTTACCAATCTCGCACTTACAATGGAGCTCCTCGCCATGTACACTGCTCCAAATATCTTTATAAACATGATATCCACGTACAACTGAATTCAAGCAGAATGCCTCCACGCCAGGGTCCACGTGCAAACTCGAAGTTATCATGCCGCTCGAAAATATTTCGAATATAGGGAAACGTGTGATATTCGAAAATATTTTTCGAAATCTTTGGTTTACCATTATTTTCGAAAATTTAGCCATTACTACGTATACGGTATTAACTGGACATGTCCTCCCAATAAATTTTTTCAAACATTTTTGGGTAGCTTGAAATCATAGTTCTGATTTTAAAATCTTCCAATCCTTCACTAAAATTGTCAAGAAATGGTTTTCGTTTTATTAAAGCATTGTAAATCAGCAGTGACTACAGAATCTTTTCTCTGTTTTCTTCCTAGGCATTTGAATACAACAACATTTAAACATATACCATAATAGTTACTTTATAGGCAAAAATTTACCATAATAGTTTACTGACCCTACAAATGACCGCATCTGTTGGTACAGGGCATCTTTTATGGCTTGGACTTTGTCTTCAGTGGGCTGTATTCCCTTGGCAGATATCTGGTGTCCCAGGTACTGTACAGAAGACATCATGAATGCGTATTTGCTGCGTTTCAAATGAAGGCCTGCAGTCTGCAACTTGGACAAAACAGCTTCCAGGTTAACCAGGTGGCTTTCTTGTGTGTCACCAGTAACCAGCACATCATCTAAGTAAATGCAGGTATTTGGAATCCCCTGTAAGACATTTTCCATTGTACGCTGGAAGATTGAAGGAGCTGCTGAAATACCAAATGGCAATCTGTTATAACAATATAAACCCTTATGAGTGTTAATAGTTACCAACTGTTTGGACTGTTGTTCTAAAGGAATCTGCTGATAAGCATTAGCTAGATCTAATTTACTGAATGTTTTACCACCAGATAGTGAAGCAAAAATATCATCAACCCGGGGGAGTGGGTAGGTGTCAGGTTTTGCTGCACGGTTGACTGTCAAGCGATAGTCACCACAGATTCTCACCGATCCATCTTTCTTGACAACTGGCACAATTGGTGCCGCCCAATCTGAATGTTCAATGGGTTCAATGATGCCAGTCTGCTGTAGGCGCTTCAGTTCAACTTCCACTTTGGGATTTAGAGCATGAGGGACTGTACGGGCTCTGCAAAACTTTGGTGGTACAGCTGGGTCAACAACAATCTTGGCCTCTACTCCTTCAAGTTTCCCAGCCTCTTCACTGAAAACAACTGGGTACTACTGGAGGAGTGATTGCAACTTACTCTCAGCTTGTACACTGTGAATAGTTGTCCAGTCGAGTTTTAACTCGTGTAGCCAGTCACGACCAATCAGACTAGGTCCAGTTCCTGCAGCAACTAACAACTCAAGCACTTTAGACTGATTATGGTGACTGACAGTTACAGTAGCCACACCCAAAACAGGAATGAGCTCACCAGTGTATGTTTGAAGTACAGCTGTATGACCTTCGCCGGAGTTATGGCTGGACGGAGTTCTTCAGCCCACAATTGTTTGAAAGTGTTCTCACCAACAATGAATCTTGATGCCCCAGTGTCAATTTCCATTTGTAATTTTGACTTGTTGAGTTCAATTGTGACAAGAATTGGATCACGATGTCTAGCACTTAAAGTGTGCGTGGTATTCCGGCTCAAAATCTGAAAAGTGTTCATCTACCTGGAGTCTGTGCTGCTGTTGAGGAGGTGTAGCTGCAGTATATCTCTGAGGCTTGGCCTTGGAACGACACACCTTAGCAATGTAGCCTACTCTTCCACACTTGTGACACTTTGATTTTTGGAAGGTACAGGCAGGAGCTTTATGAGGACCGCCACATCTATGACGAGGGTTTGGCCTGCAAATCTTGAGCACTCTTGTCAGCTGCTTCTAATGCCAGAGCAAGTTCATATGCCTTGTAATCAAGATCTGGCTCTGCCAGCAACCGGCGCTGTATACGGCTATCATTAATACCACATACCAGGCGATCACGTAGCATCATTAAGTACGGTAGTACTTAATAGTAGGGATTGGTAAGAAATTGTATGGTTTCCCGATTTTTCGCACTTCATAAAACAACCTTCCAATAGGCTTTACCCGAAAAAACCGACTGGAATGCATTGGTAAAGCTGTAATGATGCTGTACCTTGGTTAAACGAAGCGACAAGTCGAATATTTCGACCTACAGCCAACTTTGAAAATTTCAAAATTCACCTATATTTCGTCTGCCTGCCAGCCAGCCAGCCTGCCAGCCTGCCGTAAGACCCGGTTGCGCTAGGTGTAGGGCTCCAGAAATTTCACACAATAAAGGTAATGACGGCGGATTTACGAAAATGTTGTTCCGAAGACGATTTACCTACTGCGCCATGGCGATTCCTTTTATCCTTCATTCCCTTCCTTGTTCTTCTATATTCCTTTAGCAAGGTGTGAATCTCACCTAAGGTGACGATAGCCTGTTACGGCTTCTGCTTATTACGTCACGCAAAAACCTGGCTTGCATGTGATATAATTAGTTACAATGGCACCACTGGCACGATGTTTTCGCGTGTATTTTATTATGTCGTGAACTTCGAGATTATAGCCTTGGACAAATAGCTTTTGCTGTTTGTCGAGCGCTATTTGCTATCACACAGCTGCTTTGCCACGTAAGCGCATTGTTAACAAGCGCCTGTAAACAAGCATAATTATTACGTAAGCGCCTGTAACATTTGTGCGCCTGCTGAAAGATTATTATGAATGCTTAGCATGTATAAAAAGCAAACAAACTACGTAGATTGATAAAAAAATTAAAAATTCAAAAGGTAAGTAGGGATTGAATTCAATAGTGCTACAAAAAGTAAGGAAACAAGGAATAAGATTTTGGAACGAGAGAACATTCTGGCATGAGATAATTTATAAAAGTTTAATCCCTACTTTTGGCTCACTTCAGTAGGTTTGCCAAAAGTAAGGATTAAACTTTTATAAATTATCTCATGCCAGAATGTTCTCTCGTTCCAAAATCTTATTCCTTGTTTCCTTACTTTTTGTAGCACTATTGAATTCAATCCCTACTTACCTTTTGAATTTTTAATTTTTTTATCAATCTAGTATAATTAAGGGTGGCTGCAAACTCACAATGTTCAGATAAGCGTTTAAGCTCAGCCACATAGGTAGCAACCGACTCACCCTACTTATGAGCATGAGAATGAAACAGATTACGTTGAACAACCCTGGAAGGTTTAGGCTGATAATGCTCAGTTAAGAGTTTAACAATGTCCTTGAAAGAGGCATCAGCAGGCTTAGTCGGGGCCAGCAGATTCTTGATGAGTTTGTAAGTAGCAGCACCACAAACACTGAAAAGGACTGCTCTTTGTGTATCAGCTTCCTTCACTTCATTGGCAGTAAAGTAGAACTCCAATCTCTCTGCATAGGAAATCCAATCTTCTACTGCAGGGTTGAACTCTCGCAAGCGGCTATATGTGGCCATAGAGTTTATCCTCATCGCCAATATGTCATAACTTGACAAAAGCTTTAATAATTATGTCACATCAGCAGCATACAGACTGACTTAAGTACAACAAGCATACAATATTTATACACAGGCATTAAACTATAAAACCACAGGTACAAAACAATGGGTAATTAAAGAGTACAACTATACATGAGAAACTAAATAAAAAGGTAATTCATTACAAAACCAAAGGAGAGAATACGTAATACACAAAACCTATGAATATGATTACTAGTGTCTGCACAACCAAATGAATCTAATTACAACATAACATCACTAATTATTAGTCTGTTACATAATTTCTAAATAATGCCTAGCAGCAAACCAAAAAATAAAAGGCTACGTTGAAAGTTAGCAATGTTAATATACACTACTAAAGGATTTTGTTAAAATAATCACTAAAAGAAGAATCATTCAAGGGTCTAGTCAATGATGAGTCAATGACAGCCCCTCGTCAAAATCAAGTGTACATCTATAAATTCAAAATCTTTTGGTCCTATTGATTTTAAGCCAGCATTACACAAAACTTCATAAATTTCTTGTATTATTTCTTCTTCAGTTGAAATATCACCTTCCCCTCCCTGTTGCTCTCTGGATCTGTCTTTGTAGCTGGTTTGGTGATAAATGGCATTATTTAGAATCTCTCAAGTTTAAACTACAATGAATATATTGTGAACATTCGCTGGATGATGGTCAAGAAGTTGTTACTCTGGGAGTAAAGGGATGCCAAGACATTGCACAGGCTAGTCAAGCACAGGAAAGCAGTATCACCACCTTGCCAGGTCAAAGAGTGCACTCGAAATGTTGTCATAGACACTGCAACAAAAGGAGAATTGAACAGAACTTGAAAAGATCACGGGATGATATAGCATCTGGGATTCAGATATCACTCCAATCAGGAGAAATAACATTAAACTTTAAGGAAAATTGTTTGTTTTGTGGACACATTGATACATTTGACAGTAAACATCATAGAGGTCACAAGTTGATACCTGTCAGGTCATTAGACTTCCAAGAAACTATTATTCAACAATGTAAGAATATGAATAACAAATGGTTATGGGAAGTGATGGCTAGGATCAGTAGTGTACATGATCTACCAGCCGCTGATGTAATGTATCACCAGATACCGTATAGCGGGTTATTTTCGAAGAAGAAAATTTCGAACAAGTAGTCCAAATTTAAATTTCAAAGAATTAAATTTTGTACTCTATGGTGAATTCGAAAATTAATTCTCCGCACGTCTAACTACGCGAGAGCGCTGGCGTTCGGTGGGAGCTCTGCACCATGTGTGACGTGTTGTTTTCGATTGAAACTGTGGTAAGGGGATACCATAAATATAAGGATATTTGGGTGGCTGTGGTTGGTGAGGAGTTGTCATGCAGGAGAGAACCTACCAATCGGGAAGATCGATTTGCTGTAGCGGTAGTTAAAGATTCTAACGTTGTGGGCCACGTACCCAAGAAAATCTCATCCATTTGTTCATTGTTCTTGAGGCAGTCTGGAAGCATCATTTGCCGTGTCACAGGAAGTAGGCAGTATTCCAGTGATTTACCCCAAGGTGGGTTAGAAAATCCATGTGTGTTAACATTCAGCTGCGCTGCCAAAGATGGCAACCGTTTAGAGAAGGTCAGAGGGTTAATCGAGCATGCCCTTTCTTTTACTTTAAATGAAGTTAGTGAACCGAAGGATTCCCTCAGTATGGTGAAGATTGAAGCTAGTGAATCAGTTGATCAGAGTGAAGAAGATAATAAGTGTAACAGTGATAACAATAGTGCTGCAAAGGCTGGTGTGGTAACTAATGTGCCTGTTGGCTACGACCAGTAGTGTGTTTCCAAGTGATAACAAGTTGGAGTCTCAAGTCTGGCTGAGAACTGGAGGTATTCGGCTAACTCAAGAAAACAAGTCTGAGATTCTTAGAGGAGACAAACTAAATGATTTGGTTATAAACTTCGTTCAGAAGTTGCTGAAGAAGCAGTTCCCTTAATGAAGGGGCTACAGTCCACCTTAATGCAATATAAATCACCAAAAGCATCTAACAATGGTTCTGCTCCCCAGGTACAGGTTATCCATTGTCGTGGTGACCATTGGATTGTTGCATCAACAGTTCACAGTGGCTCATTGGGAAATGTACAAATATATGACTCCCTTTTTGATACTATAGATGGTCAGACAGTAGATGTGGTTTCACGTCTTTTTGGAATCCCAGAGATGATAACCATTCCTAAGCAGGCTGGTGTTAAAGATTGTGGTGTTTACGCTTTAGCCAATCTTACAGCACTTTGTTTCAAAATGGATCCAGCTGTCACTCATTTCAATCAAGATTTAATGAGACTACACCTTGTACAGTGTATGGAAAGTGGTGCTTGCATGCCGTTTCCTTTGGTAGAGGAAATTCCGGGTTAAGACATCTGCTTGACAGTGTTTATATTGACTGTATATATATATATATATAAAGTATGCAGATACATAAATATACATATGTACATGTACCATGCAAAAGTATTACAGATCAACATGGTAGTGAATACTATACATTATGGTTAACAATTAACACAAAGCTGTGCTTGCAGTTATACTACCTTGTTAAGTATGTCAGTTATACCTGCAGATTTATAGCCATTCTTTACCAATGAATCTTTCTCCTTGATGTAATTGTATGCACCAACCAGCACCAAGTGGTTTCATTATGGATATCCTTAGATCAACAGGTGTAGTACTTTTATCCTGGTGGTAGCTCTTCTCAACTTCACTAGAATACCACTTCTGAAATTTATCTCGTAAGTAGTCTTTTACTGATTTGTTTATGCTAAGATCCATGGGTTGAAGGCGATCCGTACAGTTTGGGGGGACTTTTACAATTTGTATGTTGTGATCATCTAAAAGGTTGTATACATCATCTGTTACTTGACTTTTAAATTCATCACAGATGACCAAGGCTGTCTGGTTAGGTCTTCCATGTGCCTTACGCTTTGCTTCAACATATGGCAAAATGATTTTATGGATGTACTCCTTTGTCTTCTGTTCATTTGACCAATGATTAGGTGTATATGTAACATTCCACTCTGAAGGGAAAGCAAACCTTGGTAGACAAGCTGTAGTCTTTCCTTGATATATCAGTTGTAATGGTAGGAGTTCACCAGACAATGCAGCACAAAACACAGCAGTAATCTGCCGTTTGTCATTGAGTCCTACTGCTTCAACCCTCTTTGACCCCTTAGCTTCCATTGTCCATGTTGAACTTGGGACAATATTTATGCCTGTGTGATCCCAGTTTAGAATGAGATCAGATGATACATCCTCCATTTCAACAACAGCCTTGATATCCAAGAGAAACTGTTCCTTTAGTTCTTTAAAATGGGATGGCTCCACTTTAGCTGAAGTTGTTGCTTTTCTTTTCACAAAATTTAAGCGCTGAAGAAGTGATTTAGCCCAAACTTTTGTTAGTTCAATTGGCCCACCATTTTCTCTCAGGAGAGTTTTATCTGTTTTCTTTACAATGGCCTCACCACAAGCTACTGTAATAGCAGTATTGATGATCCCTTGCTTCTCACGAACTGCGCTGATGTAGCTTTTTACTTGGCGGTCCAGGTTTTCACCCAGCAACAATGGTCTACCTCTTTTCAATCTAGGCAGGCTTACAACAGCAACATCTCTACTGCCACTACCACTCTTTACTAAACGCTTCAATGCTGATACATATTTTACTTTCCATGTACTGACAGAGCTCATTTTAATTTCAGTCTGAAACTCTTTCATGTATCTTAGAATAGCAGCTTTATTGCCATTGGCTAGAGCATACTTTGCAATCTGTGCTTGTTGCACAGGTGTTAACTTTACATAAGAACCTCGTGATCGTTTACATTTACCACCCTGGATTTGTTGACTGGATTGAGCAGATAATAGAGTGTGCGCATCGTTAGCGTCTCGAATAGCTTCAGCTGGAACGATGAAGGATAGAGGTCCATTGGGATCTGGTAATTGCTTATCTTGCCGTTTCAAAACCCCAGCTCCTGGTTTGAAGTAATAGTCAAGAGTACGCATCATGATGCCTCGTGATGCGTATACACGTACGAGTATTTTAATTGTGGGTTTTATTATTATAAATTATATTTCGGCGGAATTTATTTTCGAAGAGAAAAGGCTAAACGAAATATCCGAAAATAAATTCTCTTCGAAAATAACCCGCTATACGGTATGCAGCAGTAACTTTCGGATTGGAAGAAGCATTCCACTTGTGTTTGTTAGATGCAGATGAGCAGCCAGTGGAACATTTAAGGACCCATTCCAGGAAGAGGCTTTTCTGCAAGTTATGGCAGATTTACAGCAAAATGATGAAGAGCAAACCACTGTAAATTATTTGATAGACAACATAAAAACATATCTAGGTGACTGTGATAGTATGCCATATGGGTTTACATACATGAAAAAGAGGATAAAAGATCATTACGGTGATGACATAATAATAGCAGAGATTAATGGGAAATCTAATGTGGTTACCTTCACTACTACAGCATCTAAAATTCTCTATGATTTTCATCAGCAATCTGAAAAGGATGATAGTACAAGAGAAAAGATGAGAGTAATAGAAACAGCAGCAAAGCTTATCAAAGGCGACATTAAGTCTATCATTCAGTCCAATATCTGAAGAAATGAGTGCTGAAAAGGCTATGGAATTTCTACCAGAGTCGCTCTGTACACTTTTACAGATTCTTTTTCCTACAAACTCCAGCATAAAGTTGCTTCACTGGGGCAGGTTATCATCCAGGCAACACGACCAAGAGTTCTTCTAAGTCCTTTACAGCTTGGACTTGGAGTGCAGCTTCACCATCATTTTTCATCTAGATTTCTGATTGATTCTTTAAATACATATGGCTTTTGCTGTTCCTATTCAGAAGTGCAGCGCTTTGAAAGAAGTGCTGCAGTGTGTCAAGGTACTGACATTCCCAATCTTACACCAGACCAGGTTGTTCAGTATGCTGCTGATAATGTCGACCATAACAAAATTACCATTGATGGTCAAAATACATTCCATGGTATAAGGATGATTGCAACAATCACACCAGCGACCAACAGCAGTTACCACATTCCTCGCATCACAGTACCAACAGAAGACATATGCTCCATTGGGCATGTCAACATAAAATATTTTACCTCGGTTGCTGTGGGAATCAGATCACTTTCATATCAATCAATATCTTTACCTAATGTGGAAGATCCAACTTCAGCAATTGATGCTCTTTGGAAGGCCTCACTTCTACTTCGTCCTAAGAGACCAGGATGGTCTGGTTTAATGCAAATGGTACAGAAGGGTGAACACCAAGGATAATGTTCTGTGTTATATCTTCCAATGATTGATATGGATCCGATGTGTTTATTCAACCTTATGTTATGTTTCCTCCCATGCCAAGAAGCATAACGTCACACCTATTGTGACATTTGATCAGCCACTTTGGTGGAAAGCACTTCAAATACGACAAAGTTTGCCTGAATATTGTGACCTGTATTATGTTTGGAGGCTTTCATACTATTATGAGTTTCCTGGGCTGCATTGGCCACATAATAGGGTGTAGCCTTCAAGATCTTCTGGAACAAGTTTATGCCAGTACTGCAGTCACCCGTATGTTGTCAGGAAAAGCTGTTGAAAGAGCTATCCGAGGACATTTCTTAATTGATGCTATACTGAATGCTATGCTAATGTCCAAAGTTTTCCACGTAGATCTGTCTGCCATTGATTGGAAGAAGAGTCACCACTAAATGAGGGTGGATCACAGGAGAATAACAATCTGGAGGAAGAGACAGGTGAAACACAACAACTCCTAAAGACACTTGCTGTAATTTACGATAATATCACAGAAGGCAGCCTTCCAATTACTGCTGTGCAAACATCACCCGATATACAAAAGTTTTGTGATATTTTGCTGGCTCAAAAAAACTCTTTGCTAACCTTCAAGAACTCAAAATTGTGGTTCCAATACATGGACATGCTAGACATACTTAGAAAGTTTTTAAAGGCAGAAAGAACAGGTAATTGGAAACTTCATTTGCAAGCCATGCATGACATGCTTCCCTGTTTGGCAGCAAGTGGTCATCTGTATACCAAGTCAGTATACTTGTACCTTCAGGATATGACAAAGCTTCAGGAACTACATCCTGAAGTATATGCTCATTTTTTACAAGGGTACCATGTGATTCGTTGAAGTAATCGTTTCTGGGCTGAGCTGTCTCTTGATCTAGCCATTGAACAAATCTTATGAAATCAGTCAAGACCACAGGTGGATTAACACGAGGAAGAGGCATGTCAGAGGTCCAGCATCTAGTGTGGCTGTTTTCACGTCCTACCTGCACAACACCATGCAAAAATTTTCCTCAGTTGCATACAGCACAAGTGACCAACACAAAGAGGCGACACGAGCAAGAATAGAGAGGGATCTGAAGGACAACAAGTTACTTCTGTCTTATCTGGCTGAAAGAAATCCTTTTAGTGATGATCCTGCAGAAGTCACCGCTGAGGACACAATCAATGCTGAGGATGCCAGAACAATTGGAACTGCAATAGTAGATGCAATGGTGGGCAAATGTGTGGCAGAGCATTCCTTCAAGAAAAAGAATCAGATAGTAACCATGGCCTCAAATAATGCAATTAAAGTAAGTCATGAGCTTGTAAACAATGATCCTCTGGTACTCTTTCAGAAGCTTGTCACAGCAGGCATAAGCAATGAACAACTACCAGAAATATTTCAGTATGAGTTATCCAGCTTCCCTCCTGCACTATTTGACACGAAAAATGTAATGAAAGCTGCAAATAAGCCAGCATTAGCAGATGCCATATGGGCACTAATCCCAGAATATGTCAGAAAATGAAGTACATATGATAGCATTTGTCAGAAATACACTGACTATGTGATGCAACACTATGGAAGAGCTTTTGTTGTGTTTGATGGATATGATAGTGGGCCATCAACAAAGGATAATGCTCACTTAAGGAGAACTAGAGAGCAAATGACTGAAGTGCATTTCACGGGATTGACAATAATGAATGTGAAGAAAGATATGTTCCTTTCGAACAAGAAGAACAAACAATCTTTCCTTTGTCTGCTAAGCAAAAAACTGGAGCAAATGGGTTGTCAAGTAAGCCATGCCAGAGGTGATGCTGATATGCTTATAGCTCAAACAGCAATTTTAAGTACATCAAGATCCAGTACAGTGCTTGTTGGTGATGATATTGACTTGCTAATTCTACTTTGCTTCCATACACCCATTAACTCTTCCCATGAAATATGTTTCAGGCCTGAACCCAAATCAGGGACACACAAGCTGCCACGGTGCTGGAACATAAAACATACAAAAGAGGTTCTAGGTGCATGTGTCTGTGAGAACATACTCTTTGGCCATGCCATGTTAGGATGTGACACAACATCAAGAGTATTTGGGATTGCCAAAGGTGTTGCTCTGAAACAACTGAGGATTTCAATATCCAAGCGGAAGTGTTCAACAGAAGGTCTGTTACAACTGAGGAGATTGCTAGTGAGTCTTTATAGTAGAAGCAAGAAAGGAGACACCTTGGACCAATTGAGACTGCAAAAACTCTGTCAAAAAGTAGGTTCAAGCTCTTCCTATGTACATTGCCTCTGACATCTGCAGCAGCCCGATACTTCAGCTTTAGAATTTACCACCAAGTACAGGCATGGAGAGGATTTGATCTGCCACCAACTGGCTGGGGTTGGAAATTTTCTGTTAATTCCAATAATGACAGATAAAGATGTAGCGCCAAAAGCTTTACTGGAAGTCATAAGATGCTCCTGCAAGACAGGTTGCTCTACAATGAGATGCTCATGTCGCAGAGCAGGTCTTGATTGTTCTCCTGGCTGTGGAGAATGCCGAGGAGTATGTGCCAATATGACAGCCTTATCTGATGAAGCAGACTTTTCAGTTGATGAAAGTTGATGATCAGACTTTTGGACAATAAGAGGAATCATTAACGATTGAATTTTGCTTGTATACCATAATTAATAATTCTGTATGACAGGCATCAAACATGAGAAAATAGGGCTTATGTACACAAAATACACCTATTCATATTTTGATATGGATTTCCTTCACTGTTTTAGATATTGAAAATCTGTAAGCTACAGGACATTCCCCATTAAAAGCTCTATAAGCGGTATAAATATTGTTAGACTCTTATGTAGTTATTAAATTTTGAATTCCAAAAATGTGGTCAAATTTTATGCACATAAGTCCTATTTTCTCGTGTGCAATCACATATTTGGCATATCAAATTAAGCATATTTCCCCAAGGTGTATTCAGGTGCATTTTTAGTATGTTGATCTAAACACTTCTTAAAAGTGAACTGTGAAGAAAAAATTCTGTTGCAATTTGTGGTAGGTAGAGCCTCCAAATCACATAGATTTACTAGATTATAGGGACATTTTAAAGATAAGCCGGTAGTTTTTACTACTTCACGTTGACTGTAGATGCACGAAACAAGAAGACGAAGAAGAAGATGGAGAATTGGGAGTATTTTCAGCAATGTGAAAACATAGATACCTTATGGTTAGGCTTTCTATACTTCGGCAATAGTCTTAGGGCATTAAAAGAGGATCTGGGCAAGTTGTTTTCAAATTGCAGATGGTTTTAAGCGTGTATTCTATTAGGATGTTTTATAGTTTTTGGCTCGATTTCTATTAGTTCATGATTAGTATGTAATGTGTATCTGTATCACCAAATTTTATTGCATATCATGACTGTAGTGTGTTGTTTTGTTAGATGCTCCCTGTCTCAGTATCGGATAAGATTTAATTTATACTTAGTTTCCTTGATACTATTACACTAGCATGTCAAAGAAAACAACCTAAAACTGTAGGCCTAAGAATGAATCAACACAGACCTCTCAACTCTCACGATTTGGTCGTGAGACACACGATTTCAGCATTGGTCTCACGACTGCTTGTTCATCTCACGATTTCTCAGAAATATTTTTAATATGCACTAAAATATCCATTTATTGTGTCACGTGATCCCACACGTGACTTCAGATTTGAATTAATTGAAAGAACTTCGAAGCGGAAAGCTCGGCGAAAAGCCTAAACCCCACTCAGGAATGAAAAGATTGATGTGGTAAAGTTGCCAGTGAATATTATTGCAAATGTTTATGCAAATTATTTTGTTGTAAGCTGACTACACCGACTCCAAGAGGAGAATATCAGGTCGTACTTCATGACTTCATAAGAGTAAACAGGTGATCAGTACAATGAAGTTAACAATGGTGCGAAATTGATGAGTATTCTAGATAAGAACCGGCTTCATACTATACTCACGTGATCAAGAGTAGCCGTGCCAAACGAAGCTCGTGGGTTTTATCATATACAAATTGTCATAGTGTAGGCTACACCATAGAAATAATGAGTTGCAGAAACAGCAGTGTTGCATCTAACTAGCTACGTAATCATGCAATTTTCAACAATTTTTTACAAAATTGTATGTGCATGCTGCGTAGGGTGGGCTTCTCATGACCAGGCCTGTTCCCAGGTTGAGAGGTCTGGTAAACACGTATGTCACATAACAAGTTTTTTATACATTTTGTAATCCTCTTAAGAGCAGACGTATAAAGCAACTGTGGTACGTATATTTGATTTGTACCAGAGCTCAAGGTTTTGATGTTGCCCACACAAAGTGATATATATTATATCACACAACAGTATATATAATATGCTACATACGTACGTATACGTATCATGCATAGCTATACATATACATATGTGACCGGGCCTGCGAAAATCAACCATGTGAGCGCAAATTACATCTAATTGGATATTCATGAATATCTTCAGTTCTATAAGGAGTATTTTTATTTTGTAAGTTTTAAAAGATCCCCATTAAATTCTGCATTTGTGGTAAAAAATTTGGCTTGTTACTATAAATAGAGCATAAGTTATGGTACAATATATTTGAAAAATCTAGGCAAATTTTTTGCGACTAGATGGTTGATTTTTGCAGACCCGGTCACATATGTATGTTATGTACTATATGTATTCTTATATACAGTGGGGTTGAGTACTAGGCATGTCGATGATGATGTTAGCCAAGATTAAACATTGGTACAAAAGAACTAACCTAGATACATGTTACATATATTAATTTTGTTGAGAATAATTGAGTGTTGTTAGGGCTGTGCAATAATAACAATAAAACGATAATTATCGATATCTAAATATTATCGTGATAACAATAATGGCTGATAACATATCGATACTATCACAATGTACATTAGTGTACTTACTGAGATTCTTTAATCAAATTTTTGTCACTTAGAGGTGGCCAGGAAACCATATCTTATGCAAACACTGAGGTTTAACACTTAAGCAAGCACCATCCTACCTCTATATAGTCCAGTTTCATGCAAGAGCCAAGGTATGTTGCGGTTGTAATGTGGTTGCTAATTGAGGTTGCACAACATGTGGTTGCCACCGGAGGCCGTAAAATGTACTGAAACTTATGGGACCCCGAGCTTTGGGCGTCTCGGGTGCCTAAACCATACCAAATTTCTTAATTGTAAGTATAGTACAAGTCATGCTTGAGCTGATGATGTACATAAGGTGATGCTGCATTGTAGTATCAGCAAGAACCAGGTGCACATGTTGTAGAGACAGACATTGTTATATTATTACTATTGTGATTTGTGCGCATGCTTGTACAATGTTATTCTAATTAACGCCCATATACCGCATGGTGTCAGAAGTGTGTTGACTGATGGCCAGATTACAACTGCAACCGCCTGAACAGTTCGATTTTAAAAATCCGGACAAGTGGCCAAGGTGGAGTAAAAGATTTGAGCAATTTCGAGTGGCTTCCGGGCTAAGTGACGAGAGCGACACCGCCAAGTGTGCACCTTACTTTATTGTCTCGGAAATGAAGCAGAGGATGTACTTCGCTCCACTAACATTTCGGAAGAAGACCAGAAAAAGTACAAGGAGGTATGGGCGAAATTTGACGCTTTTTTTCAAGTGAGAAAAAACGTTATATTTTAGCGGGCACGTTTTAACCGCCGGAACCAGTCAGAAGGAGAACCAGCAGAGCAATATATCGCTGTTCTGTACAATCTCGCTGAAAATTGCGAGTATGGCGGATTAAAGAACGAGATGATAAGAGACCGCCTGGTAGTAGGCATACGGGATAGTGCTCTCTCAGAACGCCTTCAACTCGACGGCAACCTCACCCTGGACAAGGCCAAAACTGCCATTATACAGAAAGAAGCAGTACATGAACAGCAAGACTTTCTCAAAGGTGACAGTAAAGCCAATCCAATATCACTAGATGCAGTTGTGGAAACACATAAAAGGTCTTCAGCACCACAACACTCAGTCGAGAAGGGGACTAGGACAATAGCAGCAAGGCCAACTCAGAAACAGTGTAGCAGATGCGGCAAGGGACCTCACCGGTGTGATCAGTGTCCAGCAAGAGACGCCTTTTGTCACAAATGCCACCGAAAGGGACACTTCGGTGCCCAGTACTTCTCCAGAACATCAGCAGTGACTACAGAAGAATTATCAGATGAATCTTACCTTGATTGCGTGACCTCCAATCAGACTACCACGTGGAAGGCAACCGTCAAAGTTGATACCCTCCCAACTGTGTTCAAACTTGACACCGGTGCAGAGGTCACTGTAGTATCAGAGGAAGTTTTCCTAAGACTAAAGAAGACCTTACAAAAGCCATCTCGAGTTTTATATGGACCCAGTCGATGTCATTGGCCAGTTCGAGGAAACACTTTGCTACAAGGGAAGATCAACACTCCAGACGATTTATGTCGTGTGAGGACTGAAGACAAATCTCCTGGGTCTCCCAGCAATTATTTCACTGAATTTAGCATCTAGAGTTGACACTACTACAGTAGCTGATTACAAATCACTTGTTGAAAACTCCTTTCCAAAGGTATTCAAGGGGCTTGGAAACTTAAGAGACCCATACGTCATCAAACTTTCACAGAATGCCACACCTCATGCCATCTACACACCACGGACTATTGCCCTACCCATGAGAGCCAAGGCACAAGAAGAGCTGGAAAAGATGGAGTCGATGGGGGTTATATCAAGAGTGGAGCAACCGACTCAGTGGTGTGCAGGGATGGTGGCCGTACCAAAGAAGAATGGTAAGCTGCGAATTTGTGTCGATCTGAAACATTTGAATGAATCTGTCCAAAGAGAAGTACACCCCTTGCCAAAGGTCAATGAGACACTTGCTCAACTTTCAGGCGCCACTATTTTTAGTAAATTAGATGCCAACAGTGGGTTTTGGCAGATCCTGCTCAATGAGCAGTAACCACTTTCATATCTCCATTTGGTCGCTACTGGTTCAACAAGTTACCCTTTGGGATCTCGAGTGCGCCGGAACTCTTTCAGAAACGTATGAGCACAATACTGAAAGGACTTGAAGGAGTAGTCTGCCAGATGGATGATGTGCTCGTGTTTGGACGCACCACCGCAGAGCATGACAAGAGACTGATGGCCGTACTGAAACAGATTGAAGAGGCTGGAGCAACACTAAACAGAGACAAATGTTCATTCGGGCAATGTCGAATCAAGTACCTTGGTCATGTCATTACCCAAGAGGGCATATCCGCGGATCCAGACAAGCTAAAGGCCGTGACTGATATGGATGCACCCAAAAATGTTACAGAACTGAGAAGATTTCTGGGAGTCGTGAATTATCTAGGCAAATTTTCACCCAATTTAGCTACTTTATCGCAACCGTTGCATGAATTACTGAGTAAAAATCGTCAATGGAACTGGGGACCCAGCCAAGAATCAGCATTTATCTCACTTAAACAAGAATTGACCACTCCAACGGTATTAAGACTATATAACCCCAATGTAGAGACTAAAATCTCCGCCGACGCCTCGTCTTGTGGACTTGGGGCAGTCCTGCTTCAAAGAAATGACACTGCAGACAGTTGGAAGCCTGTAGCCTACTGCTCCAGAACCTTAACAGAGTCAGAACGCCACTATGCCCAGATAGAAAAAGAGGCCCTGGCCACCACCTGGGCATGTGAGAAATTCGCAGAGTACATCTTGGGTAAGAGGATACTGATCGAAACTGACCACAAGCCTCTAGTGCCGCTATTTAGCACAAAGAATCTAGATCAGATGCCACCGAGAGTCCTCCGATTCCGCCTAAGGCTTGACCGATTCGACTTCAGTATTCACCACACTCCAGGCAAAAACCTACATCTAGCTGACGCCCTCTCCAGGGCACCCGTGTCCCTTCCGGGTAACAACAGTATCGAATTTGTGCAAGAAGTAGAAAGCTTCATTCAGACAGTAATTGCTGCATTACCAGCCAAGGTCGACAGACTGCAACAATACCGAGATGCTCAGACCACTGATGCAGTCTGCTCAAAACTCAAAACATACTGTACTATAGAATGGCCTGATAAGTGCCACCTCCCCAGTGACATTAAACCATACTGGAACTATCGGGGTGAGTTGACTGTTGTTGATAATCTACTTCTTTGTGACCACAGAATAGTAGTACCCGCTGCATTGCAAACACAGACCCTGGATAAGATCCATCAAGGACACCAGGGTATCCAGAGAAGCCGAGCTAGAGCCCGGAAAGCAGTATGGTGGCTCCACATCTCCAATCACATAAAACACATGATACAGTCCTGCCCTGAATGTGTTCAACACTCAACCCCACCCCATGAGCCAATGATATCCTCAACACTTCCGGACTATCCCTGGCAAAAGGTGGGATCAGATTTATTCCACCTCAACGGAGTTACCTATCTCCTGGTAGTCGACTACTACTCACGCTATCCAGAAATCACAAAGTTGAGCTCCACAACATCTGAGAGTATCATTAAAGCTTTACGTTCAATCTTTTCAAGACTGGGAATTCCCGAGGACTGATCAGCGACAATGGGCCACAATATGCATCGGGGGTGATGAAAGATTTCGCAAAGTCCTATGGCTTTGAACACCTCACCAGCAGCCCCCATTACCCGCAAGGAAATGCTTTGGCTGAGAGAACTGTTAAGACCATTAAAGGCCTGTTGAAGAAGTCCAGTGACCCATACCTTGCTCTTTTGGACCCGCAAGGAAATGCTTTGGCTGAGAGAACTGTTAAGACCATTAAAGGCCTGTTGAAGAAGTCCAGTGACCCATACCTCGCTCTTTTGGCATACCGAGCAACACCATTCCCTTGGTGCGGGTACAGCCCAGCAGAATTACTAATGGGGCGACAACTGCGAACAGATGTACCTCAGGTAAAAACTCAGATGATTCCCAATTGGCCTTACATGAAGTCCTTCCAACAACAAGAATGCCAGTACAAAGAGCAACAAGAAGCCAACTACAACAAACGCCACCGTACACAAACACTGCCATCCATCCCAAATGATGGACAAGTATGGGTGACAACCGAAACCCATAAGGATCTGGGAAAGGTCATAGCTCCTGCTGATACGCCGAAGTCATATATAGTCGAAACTGATTCTGGGATAGTGAGACATAACCGTCAACACTTGACTGTGATTCCTGAAAGACCTGATACTCCGGCTGAACAAGATCATGCTCCTAGTAGATCACGAACAAGTCCTATAATGACAAGATCCAGAACAGGAACAGCCATCGTTCCCCCAGATAGACTCTATTGACTTGGAAAGGGGGATGTAGAGACAGACATTGTTATATTATTACTATTGTGATTTGTGCGCATGCTTGTACAATGTTATTCTAATTAACACCCATATACCGCACATGTAAGCCATCAATAGCAAAAACGAACTATATAGTATCTGTCTTACCGTTTGATGGCCATAGTATAATTGTAATGGTAGTAAACAGGCCAGTAGAAGCCACCACGACAGTATAGGCCCTTGCAACTCGATTTATCCCGTAGGCCTTGCACTAATCTTCAAGATACTAGGGTCCTCTACCACCAATGATGATGCCATAGACTAGTTTTAACTAGTGTTGTTTTAGTAAGGCCTTGTAATTTTAGTTTTAGTTTTAGTTATAGTAATTAGATAAAACATTTTAGTTTTAGTAAGACTTATAATATTCTTTTAGTTTTAATTTTAGTTTTAGTAACACTTACAAAATATATTTTAGTTTTAGTTTTAGTCGTAATAAAATTACCAAATACTTTAGTTTTAGATTTAGTTTTAGTGATTATTTATGAAATCTGTGAAAGTTTTGTGCATAAATCTATGAAATCTTTATGAAATATTCATTAAATATCTGAAATACATATAATTTTTTTAAAAATCTTTATGAAATCTTTTGAAATACATGAAATATTGATAAAATTTTAAACTTTAGTTTTACTGACATTTAGTTTAGTTTTAGTTTAAGTATTTTAATTTTAGTTTTGGGTACCGATTTGAATTTCATTTTAGTTTTAGTTTTAGTTTTTGTACTGACATGAATTTACTTTTAGTTTTAGTTTTAGTTTTAGTTTTAGTTTTAGTACTGATTTGAATTTTATTTTAGTTATAGTTGCAGTTTTAGTACTGACGTGGATTTTATTTTAGTTTTAATTTTAGTTTTAGTACTGAAGTGAAATTACTTTTAGTTTTAGATTTAGTTTTAGTTAACTAAATTAAAATTGTCTTACTAAAACTACTTTTAGTTTTAGTTTTGATTAACTAAAACAACATTAGTTTTAACATTAAAAATGAAATAGTGAACTTGTTTCGCTTCAAAATATCATTTATAATTTGGATGTCCACAGAATGTCGCCTGGTTCCTGCTGATACTACAACGCAGTGTCACCTTTCACACATCATCACGACTTGTTCTTTACGAATTCATTCTTACAATTAAGAAATTCGGTATGGTTTAGGCAGGGTTCCATAGGTTTCTGTACATTTTACAGCCTCCAAGCGGCAACCAACCGTGAGTTCATTAACGTTCTATAAATATTTTAGTTTGCGTGAAACTGGACTATTGACTTATTAAAAGCAGCTATTGATACTTTTTTCTGACAGTTTTATACATTGAGGCAAATGATGATATAACTTCATGTTGACAACATTATCGAGATAATATCGTTTATTGAGATAACGTAATGAATATTATCGGGAGTTATCGAGATATAACTTTTTTCATTATTGCACAGCCCTAATGTATGTGTACAACCATGTGTGTGTACATACACACATATAATATCCTGATTTACTTCAAGCTACAGTAGCTACATTGTGTATAATATAGTGGAAATGTTTTGGTTGGTGAAATGTGCTATCTATTAATAAAAGTTTGATGGTAAATTTGTGCCACAAAATGTACTGCTCAAGCAAAGCTTGATGTGCTAAGGTGTTTTGCTAATTATTTCATAATACCACCCTTATGATACATTTTAATTGACTGTCAAGCAAAATAATTTAATTACTCTATAGTACATGAATATCATATAATTATATTGCTTTAGTCATACTGTGAATTCCAAGTATAATGATGTAACATGATGTGTGTCATTACTGTGTACTTCTAAAACTGACAAAGAAAGGTGAGCTTTGTGGTGCTACACCAACAAAAATGTTAAATGAGTCTAAGTATTGTGAAAAAGTCAGTTTCAGTTGATCTTGTAAAGTTTGTATCAAGCCTTGATCCTCTTGGTGAAATGTATAAAAGCACGACATTAGGGTTATCGTTTCTTTCATAATGATCCAAAGCACGTCCAGAATAAAACTGCAATAGACTAAGATTGCTTGGTTCACCTTCTGACAAATGATCTTTCTTTGGACTATTAGATAATACATCACCCAACTTTGCTCTGTGGTCTGCATATTTTGACAGGGACAGCTGTATAAAAATGAGATAATTAGCTGATGCGCCCTCAAGATAGCCCACAAAATCAATGGTTGGATGACAACTGTACAGTTCATAGAGTGTGTTCTTCAGGAGGTTGCAGCCCTCAAGGGTAAAACTGTAACTATGGAGAAATTCACATTCGCAGTTGAATTTGCTTGTCCAAGTAGATACCATACTAGAGCCTCTCCCATGCCTGGAAAATTAAATTTCATCGTATTGTCAACTTTATCAATCAGCAAATGATTATCATACAGCCATGTGCCTTTGTAATTGTCGTATTGGTCAGGAGTAAATTTCTTGCCCTGCAATGCAAGATGAATGTAAAGATGTCCAGTGTTCCATTTGTAAAAAGTAAAAAAATCTGAAATTGTTTCTGGATTACTGACAACACTCAAATTATTTTGTACAAAGGATTCTATCTCCTTTCACCCTGTGTGAATAACAAGAGAGATCAGTAGCGCCCTTAAGATGTGACAGCAAAAGTGGGTTAGTCCCAGCAAGTTTCTTTACTTGATTAACATCAATTTTTGCTTTATTTATGCGACTTCTGACATCGTTTGCTTCTGTATCAGTGAATCCTGTGATTATCTTTCCAGAAATACACTGATTTACCCGGCGCTCAAGTCGTAAACACAAATCCCTGAGCTGACATGAAATCATTGTATTAGTCATAGCCATAGAAAAACCACAGGAAACTGAGAAAATCTTTGTAAATAGCCCAGGCATACTGTTATGGATATTTGAAATGCCCAACAAGCGTTCCAAATATTTGCCATCGTCACTATAGGAACGAATTCTACTGAAATCAATGAAGAGATATAGCTGGTTTTTAGCATTCAAAACACTCTGGATCATTTGGACTACAATAGATAGCTGAACATCTTCACAAGTGGACAATTTTTTTGAAGAGATTGATATGTCCTTTGTGTTGCAAAGACCTCTTGATGCTGATTTAAGAATGCTAAAAAGTAATTCGGATATGTGAATGACCTCTGCATTAAGTACAGGCAAGATTTACGGTCTTGCAACATGAGGAATAAAACAGCAGCGGTATACGATTTTCCACATCCTTTGGGTCCATACAGATATATTTCACAATGGCCATCATTCATTATCTCTTGTATGTCACATACTGATTCACTAAAAACTACGAATTCTTGTAGTAGAAAATCATCAGAAATATTTCCTGGCAAGTTCTTAATCTCCATGATATCACCACATGGTAATTGAGGAAATACATCACTAAAATAATAGACAAAATTTTAAAGTAGTATTTACAATATACTAAATCACAAAACAAATAATTCTGAACAGATTCTATAGCAACAAGGGGTAACATGTAACAACAGGTAATGATGGGGACGAGACTACAAATGGTATGAGCAACACTGTGCATTAAATAGAATACATTCAGACCACCAACAGGATTACTACTTGGCATGGCCCAATATAACTATACCACCCACTTACCTTGAAGGATTTTCAATGTTGTTAAGATACAGCGGACCGCTTGACTAAAAATGCACGGCACTAATATCGCACGAGCATACTTGACATAACAACATACCTGTCTCAGTGTCATACCGCAGAACACCAACAGTACATGAAAACAAGATGACGAGTGACGTATTGCAAACAAACCACACAACTGTAAATGAATTTCCAGTTCAGCAGGACAAACCTGTTTGACTTCCGGGTTATGCATTATGCAATAGAGGGCGTGTGTTTAACCATAGATAATATATGCCCTATGGTTTAATTTCACACGGCTAAGCGCGTAATAAAATACAGATTTCTTCAAGAGGCAAAAGCAACAAGTTTTTACTGATTATAGTGAGTTCGTGTTGCATTACTGAATGTAACAAACGAAAACTATTGGAAAATATTTTAATTTTTCACCATGTGATTATGTTGTTTTTACTTGTATGGGTGTTGTAGTAGTCATTAGTTTTGTTTTGTTGTTGTATTTTACTGTGTGTTGTTTGTAATGTAGTTTACTGTGTGTTGTTTGTACTGAAGACCTGTATGCAAACCTACCTTCTGGTAGATACAGCCATCCATACAAGTGACCGGGTGGTTACAGTACAAGAAAACAAGCAACAATACAAGCTTAGGATCATTAGCCATTGTTACCAATTGATAGGTGTTACCCATTGTTAACAATTTTAAGGTGTTATATGTTGATACCAATTGTTAGATATTACCCGTTGTTACCAATTATTTTGTCACCCCTTGTTATCAATTTTAAGGTGTGACCCGTTGTTACCAATTGTCAGATTTTCCCATTTTAACACCAAACAATTAGTTGCAACTGGTAACACCTAACTATTGGTAATAATGGGTAACACCTTACAATTGATAACAAGGGGTGACAAAAACAATTGGTAACAAATTACCTGTTGTTAAATGTTACCCCTTGTTAGAAATTTTTATCTGTTACCCATTGTTACCAATTGTAAGGTGTTACTCATTGTTAGCAATTGTTAGGTGTTGCCCGTTGTTACCAATTGTTATAAGAGTAACTATCGTTACCTGTTGCTACATGATACCCTTGTTACCAATTTTTACCTGTTACCAATTGTTACCAATTGTAAGGTGTTACTGATTGTTAGCAATTGTTAGGTGTTGCCCGTTGTTACCAATTGTTACCTGTTAGCCTTTGTTACCAATTGTTAGGAGTTACCCATGATTACCTGTTGTTACATGTTATACATTGTTACCAATTCTTACCTGTCAGAAGTTACCCATTGTTACTTGGTACCCCTTGTCTTACCCACTGTTACCAATTGTAAGGTGTTACTCATTGTTAGCAACTATTAGGTGTTGCGTTCTTACCAACTGTTGCCTGTTAGCCTTTGTTACCAATTGTTAAGAGTTACCCATCCTTACCTGTTGTTGCATGTTACCCCTTGTTACCAATTTTTACCTGCATGTTGTCCATTGTTACCAATATTAAGGTGTTACTCATTGTTAGCAATTGTTAGGTGTTGCCCGTTGGTAACAGTTGTTACCTTTTAGCATTTGTTACCAATTGTTAGTAGTTACCTGTTGTTACATGCTTCCCTTGTTACCAACTTCAACCTGTTACCCATTTTTACCAATTGTAAGGTGTTACTCATGGTTAGCAATTGTTAGGTGTTGCCCGTTCTTACCAATTGTTAGAAGAGTTACCCATCTTTACCTGTTGTTACCAATATAAGGTGTTACTCATTGTTAGCAATTGTTAAGTGTTGCCCGTTGTTACCTGTTAGCATTTGTTACCAATTGTTAACAGTTACCCATTGTTACTTGTTGTTACATGTTTCCCTTGTTAGCAATTTCAACCTGTTACCCATGTTTACCAATTGTAAGGTGTTACTCATGGTTAGCGATTGTTAGGTGTTGTCCGTTGTTACTAATTGTTACCTGTTAGCCTTTGTTACCAATTGTTAGGAAATACCCATCATTACCTGTTGTTACATGTTACCCCTAGTTAGAAATTTTTTCCTGTTTCCCGTTGTTATCAATTGTAAGCTATTAATCATTGTTAGCAATTGTTATGTGTTGCCTGTTGTTAACAATTGTTACCTTTTAGCATTTATTACCAATTGTTAGCAGTTACCCATCCTTACTTGTTGTTACATGTTTCCCTTGTTACCAATTTTAACCTGTTACCCATTGTTACGAATTGTAAGGTGTTACTCATTGTTAGCAATTGTTAGGTGTTCACGTGAACATGTTGCACCTCCTCTGGTGAACAACTATTATCACCTCATGAATATAAATATTCTTTTAATCTCACTAATGCTAATTAAGTTATAGCCCTAACATGTAACAACAGGTAACGATGGATAACTACGTACTAACAATGGGTAACAAAGGCTAACAGGTAACAATTGGTAACTACTCAGAGGTAATGTCGCACTCGCTCACAACTTACACACTCGCTACTTGAATGCTTGATACGCTAAACTTGATTACTCTCGAGTGGTATAACACGCGAGAGATTACTCACTCACAGATACTCGCATATAATCATGTCCACAAAACAAAGTTTAAGTTTAAATCACTTGGTACGTTCACTCGAGATTTATTATTGAAACCATAGCGTATTATTGCCATACGCTATGCTTTAAATGGAATAATTCTTGGGCATGCGCAAAAAATGTAGTGGCATGTTTTGCAATGGGAGACATTGGAGGGAGAAGGTATAATTGAGAGGGTGGAGCATAGTGAATGGGCCGCACATATTGTGCCCGCACCAAAGGGGAAATGGCCAAATCCATGTCTGCAGAGATTATATAGTTACTGTCAATGCTAATTTAGAAGTGGATCATGTTACCATAAATACCCATAAGGAGCTTTATTGTTGTACAAGGTTACCTTTCGGGATTGCCTCTGCTCCAGCAATTTTTCAGCAAGCAATAGACTCCATTTTGCAGGGCATCCCACAGGTCTTGTGTTGTCTTGATGACATATTGATAACGGGAGCCAGTAAGGAAGATCACCTGCGTAACCTAGAAGAAGTGTTGTCACGGTTACAAGAGTATGGTATCAGAGATTTTTGCAAAGTTCTGTTGAATACAGAAGGGCTCCACACGTCACCTAAGAAGGTCAAGACAACACAAGAGGCTCCAAAACCCTGAAATCAACAGGAGTTACAATCATTCTTGGGACTCCTTCGTTACTATGGTAAGTTTATCCCCAACCTGGCTACTGTGCTTCATCCGCTTAATGAACTTGGCAGACTGTTCATACTGTACACTGACCATAAGCCGCTGACAGCTATTTTGGGATCACACAAGAGTATACCCCTTTAGCTGCTGCCTGCCTGCAACATTGGGCATTGTTATTAGCTGGGTACAACTACTGTATTGTTTTCAGACCGACATATGCCCATGCAAGTACAGATAGTTTGTCTCGTTTACCCCTTCCTCACAGTGAGAGATGCCAAAGTGCCAGATCCTAAATTATTCAATATTCAACAGATTGAAACCTTACCTGTCACATCAGCACAGCTAAAGACTGCCACTAATAGAGATCCTGTTCTAAGCAGAGTACTAAGATATACTAAACAAGGATGGCTGTCTGAGTTTCCGGACACACTTAAGCCATATTGGCACCGTAGATCAGAATTGTCTATTGAAGATAATTGTATTTAATGGGGCATGAGAGTTATTGTACCACTGAAGTTAAGAGAAGATGTGTTGGAACTTCACCGAAGTCACATGGGAATTGTCTGCATGAAAATGTTGGCGAGAAGCTATGTATGGTGGCCAAAGTTAGACTCAGAAATTGAAAAGTTGGTCAAGTCATGTATTCCCTGTCAAGAAACTAACAATGCTCCAGCAGTAGCGCCATTGCATCCCTGGCTGTGGCCTATGCGACCATGGCAGAGGATACACATAGATTTTGCTGGCCTATGAATGGAGAGGATTTTCTGATAGTAGTCGACTCACATTTAAAGTGGCTGGAAGTGATAGGAATGAACTCTACTACTACAGCAGCCACAATCAAACAATCAAAGAACTTAGAAGAGTGTTTGCAGCATATGGTCTACCCGAACATTTAGTGTCGGACAATGGACCCCAATTTACCTCCGCTGAATTTGCTCAGTTTATGAAGGCTAATTGTATTAAACATATAAGATGTGCACCGTATCATCCCTCATCTAATGGATGTGCAGAAAGGTTTGTTCAAACTTTTAAAAGAGCAATTTCATCAGGTGTGTATATCATCTCAAATTATTATAGGAAATGTTGTCAGATGAGACTAGAGTATGACAGAGGATTAAGCTATATAATTATACATGTTTAGTGGACTGTTAGAGTGACCACAAATGTTTGTGTACTGATCAGCTAGGTCATAGACAAGAATGTCTCTGATAGCCAGTCGAAAAAGGACAAGAGCAAAGAAAAGAATTGCAATCTGCAATTGATAATGGCTGAACTATAGTGCTGGTGCGAAAACTTTAGAAGCTATAGAAGATCTGGCTAAACGAGTGGGATCAGTTGGAATATACGGCACCTAAGAGATTTCGATTCAGGGGCGCGCCGATTAATTACGTCACTTCCGTTGACATTTTTAATAATGATTGGCTTCTAATTTATTCCTCCACATCAATGAACTCGTTGAGGATCCAGCCTCATCGACTGGCAAGGTTGCTGGCAATTTGGTGTGCCACACAGCCCTTCATTCTTTTCAGTGTAGTTTTGCACCTATTCCAGTATGACTCCACTGTTTGTGTGTGTGTCCCAGTGGTAGGATCTAAAAACGTAATGGCATTCGTCCGAGCATTTGTCTGTATGAACGATAGTGCCAGGAACCATGTGGACATTGATGATGGGGAGCAATTAATGTAGTGGTATTTCTTTGTCGTACAATTTCCATGTAGCTATACCCAACAGCATGAATGCATGCAGGAGTAGCTAGCTACGTATGTGAAGTATCCACCAACCCACTGGCAGTACCCAAATTTCCTGACTGGTCTGCCTTCCTCTATTATTCTGTATAAGTAGATGAACATGATTTTTTAATTTTCTCTGTATATTTTATGCATGTTGTACACATAGCTAAGCTATTATGAAACAAATTTGTGGTGAATCGAATCACGGAAGTGACATAATTAATCAGCACGCGCCCTGAATCGAAATCCTTAGGTGCCGTGTATTCCAACTGATCCAACGAGTGAGCTGTAGCATCAAAGTGGTGAAGGTCTGCCATTAGCTATTTGGAGGTGGAGGAAGAGGTCAAAGACTTGCAGTCACAGACCAAATTAATCATCTATTATATAAAGCTGAAAAGCCGTCTGTCTGTCTGTCTGTTCACCTCGGGCGAATTTTTTTGGGCAGACTTTCAATTTAGAAAAATTTTTCTTAATTTTTCTTTGGATAATTAAAACAGTTGATCATTATGGAGTGTGTCATTTGCCGCACGTGATGTTCAACTTTTCACGTTCCATTAGCCTCACCATTAGCTCCATGAAACGCTTGCCGATTTAAGTTTTCTCCTTTAGTGGATTTCTGTCTACCAGTAGGCATTATGCTATGGTGATAAAGTGGACTGCTTTCACTATATGCGTGCCTCACATGAGTTTATTACTGCATTTAACCATATATCCTCATTATCACGGTTGTGCAGGCTTATTGAATGAATACATCTTCCTATAAAATGGTTAATAAATTATGTCAGTATCACTATTTGTTATGTATGTTTGTGGAGTGGAGAGCCACACAAGTTTATGGCTTGGTATGTCTCAAGGGACTGATAGCAGGCCCACCGGTAACACTCCTGCAGGTAAGCAACACTACTGATTAGCAAGTTACTTGTAATTAAAAATCTTGTGTTTCACAGGTGCCTTTGAAGCCATGGCTCTCGTAAAGGATATTCCTTGTACTTGCATGAATTATTCAGAGTCAACTATGTCAATATAAAATTAAAATTGTTTCTATGGAGATGTAGGAATGTATTATGAGAGACACAGAATCCAGAGATACACAACTAGTGAAGGAATCGAAAGATGAACTAAGGAAATTAACGGAATTTTGTAATACAATCCAGGGCTGTCGGAAGCAAATTTAGGCTGGTGAGGCCATTAACTTTCACATCCTTCTTTACTCAAAACCTCACCACACTAAAAAACAGCTGCTCGGAACAATTAGAATACAGTGGCGTCCTTTTGCAATGATTCTATTGCAGCCTTTTCTTAAATCCATAATAAACTTACTACTATATTAAGCTGATTTAACTATTCTATGGAGAAAAACTGGTAAGGCCTGGCCTCACCGCTTCCAACGGCCTTGCAATCGAAAGCTGAGTTAGGTACCAAAAATTTAAAATTCATGTGGCAGTCTGGCACAAAGTATGTCAAGGGAGTAGCTGTTAATGCGGGAGTTGGAATCCCTTGGCTTGAACACAACTCAGCTGCTTCTTAGTGACCAGTAAAACTAAATCCTCCATCATAAATCTTCCGAACAGGAGGAGCACCTGCTCCGTTCATACAACATTGTAAGCACATGACAACTTCAATGTTACCTCAGTAACTTAGCTTTTGATTTTCAATTGCATTGCAAGATTTGGTAAAACTCCACTATCACCATAATAGACAATAAAGTTTCATAATTATTATTATGCGCATGCAACAAATTTTGGACTTTCGCATTATTGTGCTGTCCTAGGATTTGACAGAAGCAGCCTTGAGCAAACTCATGAATGACTAGATGATCATTATTGTTGAACCAAAAGGTTGACACCCACTTGATCCTTGTTTCTAATTCTAAGTGGCTCAAAGGCACCTAATTGTATTTATATAATTACTATGAATTATGATTGATCATTAGTGTTATCCATACCTGACAATGAATGGTGTGCTGGTATCCCAGCCTTCGGTAGATCTGCACATTGGCTGTCTAGTCTTTACAAACACACATACCGATACAACTTATTTAGTTACCCAATTTTTAGCAAAATGCATTCATTTTGATAAGCCTCTACAACAAAATAACATGGAGGATATACACAGAACAGATAATGCAATAAATAAATTCATGTGAGGCATCAGTGCACATAGTGAAAGCAGTCCACTTTATCGCCACAATTTATAATGTCTACTGGCATAACAGAAACCGATCAACAACTCAATGTTAAATCGGCACGCATTCCATGGACGTGAAACGTTGAACATCACGTGCGGAAAATGACAGCTTCCATAATGATCAACTGTTTTAATTATCCAAACAAAAATTATTACAGAAAAAATTTTCTAAGTTGAAAGTCTGCCCAAAAAAATTCGCCCGTCCCGGGTGTATTTTTTGGGCTCACTTCCGACTTAGAATTTTCTTGAATAAATTTTTCTTTTGAATAATTGAAAACAATCAATCACTATGGAACCCTAAGTTGATGCACGTGATTTTTGGCCACATGGAGGCGAGTTTTATTAGATTAGAGTTTTTGCTCTCATGGGTTATTATAATAATGGTTATTGGTTGGTTCACGAGTCTACTTTCAAGAATCCAGCCAATGACACTCACGTGAGTATATATTGCGCGATTGTTGTATAGCTACTGTATCCTTGATATTATGGAGACTTATTGAGTGACGTACGCCTAACTACTGTAATTATTACTATCACTATTGGAATTTTTGTATTTGTATAAGTCTATGGCTGTGTTCCAATCAGTCAATCAATCCAAGTCCAAGAAGTGTGTACTAAAGATCCACCAGCAACCAACATTGGATATGTGTTGCACTATTAATAAATAATATTACAATTAATATTAATACTTGTATTTTTGTATTTTACTATTTTGCAGGTTGGTCTGGTAGTTGAAGCTTTTAACCCAGAAAAATGGTAGAAAAGCATATCTTACATCATCAGAAGCATCTTTTTTCATAGAATAACATATCCAAAATCCTCTTGGATCTTTTTTGGGAAACGATTTTATGGCTGCTCAAAGTTTTACATAGTCCAATTATGATGACAAACTGTTTTTGTCATTGGAATTGTACAGTATAGCAGCTGCTAACAACTTATCATAATTTGTATTAGAAATCTTGTATGTGACTATTTTAAGCAGTAGCTATGTATTAGTTCATGCATAGAAACGTTTGGGGGGTGGTATATCCAAGTTCTTCATTTATAGTTACCCATGCAAAGAGAAAAGTTTGACAATGCAGAATCTCTAAAGCATTTGAGGAGGCTATACAGCCCACCTTACTCCCTTGGCCAGTTCCTTGGCTATCCTCATAAGTCATGAAACCTGTACACACCTTATGATCCCAATTGTACCAACTCATAAATAAGCCTCCATCTCAACACTTAACAATGCCTTAATAAAACTATTATTAATAATAGATTGTGCAGTTGTACATAAGTTTTTGGATGGAGCAGGAGAAAATTTTTGCTATAATGGCATGCAACTGTATGAATTGTAGCTAAGCCAGCTCCCAAATCAATTAAGCCACCAGTAAAACTCCTTAAAGATTGCCACTTGACCTTTTTATAGTGTACATAGCTGTGCCAGGTTGCTTTGAAACCATCATCAAGAAACTTCACAGTAACCATATACGTATCAGTGTAATCAATCTTGTACTTCTAAAGCCCATGCCACAGATCTTTCTTGCTATGTATAGCATTTTATAATCTCTTTATAAGTTTGAGTGTAAGTAGTGACGGGAAAACGTTATGTGCTAAATATGTATCGTAGTCACTGCAGCAAATAGTAAAAGTTGCATTTATATAAAGAGTATCATGTGAATTAAGATATAAAGTAGAGATACCACACTACTTGTTAGAATTTCTGACCAACTTGTGTAACTGCTGCTATTTCCTCTTCAGTGATGATGCATATCAACTTCGTTAAATTTGCTGCATAGCATGCAATCTTTACCTCGGCATAACTTTTCATTCTTCAGGGCTGGGACAATTATCAATTTTTGTGACCAAACAAACAAATGAATCATCTTTAGAGGCTAAAATATGGCTAAAACAAATATTTGAATAGTGATTTTAGCAAACGAATAGTGATAGCAAAATATGTAGATTCGAACATTTGCTCCAGCCCTAATTTTTTCATCAGTAAACAGTGTAATGTTATTTCTGTTCCTCCTACCTACTCCCTGCTAGCTACTACTTTACTTGGTTTGTCCCTATTTGCAAAATTTCTATTCACGCATTAGGTAATTCCTGGACTTCACTGGCTGTGGTCCCAGACCCCTTCAGAGATCCACTACTGTTCTTGGCCCCCCACTTTTTTCTTGATATACAGCCACTAGCTCATACTTTTTATACAGATAACACAAACAACTTTGACTCAGAATATAATTATATTGACTGCCATCTTTAAAACAGGAAAGTATACGTGTTATACATACAGTAGCTACATATATTTTCACTTGTTACCTTACCATTGCTTTGTAACAGTCCAAAGCCAAACTACAAATGTTTACTCAGTGGTGGATTAAAGTTCAAAAGCAATGCCAGAAACCTGTTAAACTAATACTTCAGTTTGTTCTTAATGAAAACGTTGCAGCTATAACACATTTGTTAGAGTATTGAATACAATTAATTTTGATTTCTTTCATTTGTCACAATTTAATTTAGTGTAAGCAACCTATTATCGACCGAGTTTCGTACCTGGCGATGTAACCTTGGAAAAAATTGGTCAAGTTTCTTCCGGTTTTCACCATTCTGATCGTCTATCCTTCTTCTATCACGTGCTCTTTTTTGGTTCAGATAGGGTGACTTGCTTTTCAGCTATGCGCGGCAATCTAGGTGCGTGTAAAGTATGAATTATCGAGCCCCAATACCTATTATCGACCACACGTACAAACTTCATAGCACTATTATCGACCACCAACTCCGCTACACTATATAAGGCACTCCGTAAAACTCTGTCACATTCTAACGTACATGATGCAATACAGTTATAAAAGAGCAGCTTGCATACCAAAAATCGTTTACATTGTGTGTGCAGAACACGAAATATATGATGTACAAGCTTGCAACTGTAATGATTTAACTACGCACACAATTTAAACACTGTATTTATCAATGCAAAAGGAGCAATAGTGTTCATCTTCAGTACTGTCCTTCACTACATCTTCTACACAATCCTCATGCAGCCACCTACCACATTTACAGAATATCCATTCTGCCCCAGCACCTTCTAGGATGTCATCCTCGTAGCTAACGAAGCACATACTGCATTTATTTGGATCTATTTCTTCACCAGTGCTTTCACTGCTTTGGGTAGTCACGTGATCTCTTGTACATGCAACAGTACTAGTAGAAGTGCTAGGTACACTCGTGACCACGGTACTACTAGCAGTGGATACAACTGCAGCAGTAGTTGTAACTACAACAACAGAAGTTGCTGCTTCATTTGTAACCTTACTTTTCTTGCGTCCTCTTGTTGATGGGGCTTTAACTGCTTTCTCTTGTTGTTTTCTTGCCTTTTCTTCAGCTTTTCTAGCTCTCTCTTCTTTCTTTAACTGTAAAGCTTCTTCACTTTCCTGTTTCTTCTGAGCTCATTCTATTTTCCTCTTTTCTTTTTCTAAAAGCGCTGCCTTCTTTGCATTTTCTTTTTGTTCTAACAATGCTAAACTCTCGTCACTAGTAAGGAGTTTTGCTCGTGGAACAGACCTTTTTGGTGCAGTAGGTGTACTAATAGTTGTGCTCTGTACTGGATGCACCAGGTAATCTGCTAAGGGTGATGTTGATGTTGTAGGAGTGCCTGAGGTAATAGACGTGCTCTTTGGATTTTGCCTTTGTGTTATTGTTCCTGAAACTGGTGATGCTGTGATGATAATATTTTCTGCATTTTGGCTTTGTGTCACTATTCCTGAAACTGGTGATGCTGTGAAGGTAGTATTCTCTGTATTTTGGCTTTGTATCACTATTCCTGAAACTGGTGATGCTATACATGTGATGATAATATTTTCTGCATTTTGGCTTTGTGTCAATATTTCTGAAACTGGTGATGCTTTGAAGGTAGTATTCTCTGTATCTTGGCTTTGTGTCACTATTCCTGAAACTGGTGATGCTGTGACGATAGTATTCTCTGAATTTTGGCTTTGTGTTATTGTTCCTGAAACTGGTGATGCTGTGACAATAGTATTCTCTGCATTTTGGCTTTGTGTTATTGTTCCTGAAACCCTGTCTGATAATAATGTTGAAATGCCTATATCCATAAATGAAGTTAGCTGCTCCATTTCTGTAATTGAAGATGATTGGTTAAAGCTGCAGGGACTTCGTGAATTTTCGAAAATTGCAATAGGGCTGACTGGAACAACATCTGTAAAAAGATCACAAATCAACCCACTATCTGTAGGTAAGTGAAAGTCTGGATAATGTAGTTTGATCCATCTGACATAATCAGGATCAATGAATAAATCATAGCCTTCCTCATACCTTTTCTTAAATAATTCTTCTTGCTCTGCAGTAAAGCTGTTGTCTCCATTGGTATACGTATTACCATCACCATTATCATTGTTAGACATCCCTATGCTAGATCGACTACCTACGTATATCACTTTCTGAAATGGCTGAGCTTTCTGATAGTGGATCTTGAATGGCTACATCACTGGAATGTTTAATGTTCAAACTGACTCTTGACTGCTCAGTTTGTCTGGCTGAAGACTCTGGTACTCTATCACTTTCTGATTCCAAAGCTTGAATGGCTGACGAATCCAGTGGATAAACACCACAACTCTTAAAACCAGCTACAAGATTGGCAGGAGTGTGCTTGTGTCCAGGCCTTTGTGAAAATACTAATGAAGTTGAAATTAGTTATCACCTTACCAGGATTTGCTTGAAAAAATTCATGACATACCGCCCTCCAATGTGTTTTAAATGGAGAAAAAACTGTGCAATCTAGCGGCTGAGCTTCATGGGTTGTGTGGGGTGGCAAACATAGTATCAAAACATTGTTTTCTCTAGCGTAACGGATAACTTCGGGCTGATGTAAGATAGGTGGGAAAGTGCTCATGATTAATGATGTCACGTGATGGTACAGTGTACATGACAATATCTGATTCTAATTGTTTCCTACATCTCCCCCCTTCAAGCATTTGGGGTTGAGCTAATCACAAATGCTAAATGTATATATGCTGAAGTTTGTGCAGTAGCTGTGATCAGTTCCAGTTATGAGTCTGCTGGGTGGGTGTGTACATCTTGTTGACCGGCGTGTTGATGGTGGCTCTGGTGTAGGTGTGATGTGGGAGGTTAGCTGTTGTTGGGTGCTTACCGGAATTGAGGCTGGGACACGACGGCGCAGGAAGTGACGGTTTCTTACTAGGACTCTGCCACTTAGTGTTTTAACATGATAGCGTCTGTGTGGGCTGATGTAAGTCACAATGCCATATATATCCCAAAGCTTTGTTCTGTTGTTGTGAATGGCAACATTAGAGCCAATTTGAATTTCCTGAAGAGGATGGGCGTGTTGGTTGTAGTATTCTTCAGAGGATTTTAATGTCTGTTGTGCCTGCTGTTCCGCTGCTTCTGGTTTGTGTTGCCATTCTTGCCATTCTTCTGAAAAGGATCGGTGGTGAGCTGGTATGATGTCCTGGACGGGGCGTCCATACAGTTTTTGTGCTGGAGATAAGCTATCTTTGCGAGAGGGTGTGTTCCTGTACTGCAGCAGTGCTCGACAGAACTTATCCTGGTTGAGTGATCGTCCATTCCATGATATGCGGATGATTCTTTTCATGGATTTCACGGTGGCTTCCACTTTTCCATTACTTTGTGGATAGTGTGGTGTTGAAACTTTGTGTGAGTGGCTCTTTAACATTGGAGGGGAGACTGTCCTGACATGTTTGGCAAGCAAGAATGACATTATCAATGTCATTGTCTATACCTGGCCAGTATATGCTCGCTGTTTTGTTCTCACTGTGCCTCATGGAGTTGTGCAAGAACTTGCCGACGCATTTCGGCTGGTATTAGGAGTCTGCAACCATATACAATTAAGTTGTCATCTAAGGAAAGATGCTCACGAATATTCCAGTATCGTCTGCATGGTTCTGTTAATTGATGGCGGTGGGTGGGGAATCCCTGTAGAATGACGGTACGTAGCTGTTGGTATTCCTCATATTGTTCTGCTTGTTGCCGAAGGTCTTGTAGGTGGCGGTTTACGTGGGTCTCTCCCTGTAGGGCTCTGATTTCTGCAATTGACATGTCTGCTTGATCGTTTACATCCAACTCTGCAAGTGTGTCAGTGGGCTCTGGATCCGATACTGGGTTGCGTGACACAGCATCAGGGGCCTCGTTTTTGCTGCCTTTTAGCCATTTAGCAGTGAAGTTGTACGACATCAACCTGGTTTTGAGCCGTTGTAGCTGGGGGTTTTCTATCTCGTCAAGGCGATAGTTGTTGATGATTGGAACAAGTGGGTTATGGTCGGTGATGACAGAAAAGTGCTGCAACCCTGTCACGAAGAGCTTGCATTTCTGTATAGCCCAGCATACTGCCAGCATCTCTAATTCGATTACCGCATAACGGGACCCTGTTTCAGTTAGAAAGCGAGAGCCAGCTTGGATAAGATTCCATGTGATGTCATTGCTTTGCTGCTGTAGGACAAAACCAAGCCCTTGTCGGCTTGCATCAGTACACAAGCGAGTAGGTCTGTTGGGATCAAAAAAGGACAATATTGGTACTGCGGTGAGTGCGTCCTTCGCTGCTGTGAACGCTTTCTCATGATTGTCACTCCACAGAAAATCATTCTTAGTGCTCAGGAGAGGTCTGAGTGGTGTTAACAATGTGGCTACTGTGTTAATACTGGAGGACAACTGGTTGACAAGTCCGAAGAAGGAGCGTAAGTCTGTGCGGTTGGTTGGTTTGGGGAACTGTGATATTGCATCTGTTATGGACTGCTCAACTTGATACCCTTCAGAGGATAGATGAAATCCAGCAAACGTCACCTTGGTTACACAAAAGTTGCGCTTTTGTGGGTTAAGGGCAATCTGCTTCTCAGTGAAGCGTTGTAAGAACTGTCTCACATGACTCACATGGTCTTCAATAGTGTTGTCATATATGACAATATCATCTACTATCCTGTGGAATCCAGATAGGCCTGCCAGGGCTTCTGCCATACGGCGGTTGTAGTGTTCCGATATGGAGGAGATGCCGTATGGACACGTAGATATTTGTATCTCCCGAAGGGAGTAATAAAGGTGGTTAGGAGTTGACTGTCGGCGTCAAGAGGGCACCCTTCATGGCATCGAGCACAGTTAAGTATTTGGCATTAGTTGCTCATAGCAATGACTTCTGCAGGGGTGGGTGATTGGTATCGCTCTTGACGTACGTAACGATTCAAATGTAATAGGTCCACGCACATGCGGATGTTGTCTGATTAGGTGTTACGACTATAGGGGCACACCACTCTGTGGCCTCAGTAATCAGTGTGATAATGTTTTGTCTCTGTAACAACTCTAGCTCTGCTTTAAGTTTGTCGCGATACATGAATGGTATAGAACGAGGCGTGTTAACACAAAAAGGTTTAGCATTATCTGTAAGTGAAATATGGAACTCTTCACCCATCATGGTTCTAATCTGCCCATCAAAGACACTGGGAAACTCCTTCATGATGTTGTCAAGTGTGGGTGGTTCCAGGATTGACAAGGTTTTGGTGTGTTTGGTAATCTGGTTAATGCTCTGTTGTTTAGGTGTGATGGGATTGGGGTAACAGTCAGGTAAGATTCCTAAACTCTTACAAGCTTCCATGACAGTAGGGTCCCAGAAATGTTGGGATAAATTTGCAGTTCCTCACTGTGCTCGTGGCAACCGAATTGGATCTTCACAGGTATCTTCCCAAGCGGGTACATTTTCATCCCATTTGCAGCTTTAGGAATGACCCTGGAGGGTATGAGGCTGTTCACCTGTTCGTTAAGGGTTTGTAAGGTTTCTTTCCCAGCTGCAGATATGTCAGCCCCAGAGTCTAGGAGGGCTTGTAGTTCGCAAGAACCATTGGCCGAGGTGACAAGTACCTTGACCAAGGGTGCTGGCTCATTGGCTGTGACATTTCTAATGTTGGAAATAGTCAGGTATCTAATGGTAGCCGTGCTGGCTGGTGCCTGAGCTGACGTGGGGCGAGGGTTGTGACTACTAGGTTTGCTACGGCAGACTTTCACGAAGTGGCCAACCTTCTGACAATGGAAGCATGTTTGGCTATTCTGGTTCCTATGCCTCTGTAGTGCAGCTATTGTTTCTGGCTGCTGGTTAGCTATATTTGCTCTCTGCTTCTTGGCCGCTTCTTGGGCCTGGCACTTGTTGATTGTTGTGGCCAGAGTAAGATTAGGTTCCTGTAGAAGAGTTTCAACGGTGTCTATCTCTAGTAGTCCTTCTATAACTTGATCTCTGAGGTTCTTCTGGGTACAAGTCTCTGAACAAAAGTTGCACGTTTTCACCAACTCTCGTAAGGAAAATAGGAAATCATCAAATGTCTCACTGGGCGGTTGTGTTCTTTTTTGGAAGTTCCTTCTTTCTACCGATTCGTTGATGTGCCCTTCAATGTATCGTTTGATGGCGACTATTATGGCGCTAACACTTTTTCTTTCGTCTTCAGATAGGCCAAAATTCTGGACTATTGTTAAAGTTTCGCGGGAGAAACACAAGGTTAGCGCTTGAACTTGCTTGGCTTCATCTTCGCCATTGAGTCCGGACAATATACTAATAGGTGAGTTATATAATTTACTGTCAGCTTTATTCACAATCTTGTATTTTGTTATTGCATTTAGCTACAGTGCACTTGTGTTAAGCTGGTGTAGGAATCCCATTGTGCTTTCCAGGCGGTAAAATCAGATCCGCGGTCCACCTGTAAATCTAACTTGGGAAGATCTCCTTGCCGGAATGTAAACGGCATCGTTGTGTCTAGACAAAAGAAAATGGCGGGAGAACGATTATCAATAAAACTCTGGTGTATCACCTTACTTGGTGCCTCGAACCGGCACCAGGGAATCACGTATCGGGTTATGACTTCGGTTTACGTGCAGATACCGGTTAACTGCTCACAGCGCCATGTAAGATAGGCGGGAAAGTGCTCAGAAAGTGCTCATGATTAATGATGTCACATGATGGTACAGTATACATGACAATATCTATATTCTAATTATTTCCTACAGCTGATGAGTACTATGTCCATCTAATAGCAACAACGGGCGTTCACTTACTGCATGCTTTAGAAAATGGCCGCAAAGCCATGACTCAAATAATTCTGTGGTTATCCACCCGGAGTCACTACAACCATAACTCATTCCAGGCAATTCATTTCTTGTCCAGGCATTATTAACATGCTTTGCTTCAAAAATAACTGTTGGTGGAATTACCTGTCCAGTTGCACTCCCACAGGCAATGACTGTTATCTGCCCTTTCTTACCCGTTGATCTATATCGAACCTTTTTAGCTCCCTTCTTTGCTACGACATTTGGAGCTTTGGGATCCAAGGGAACACCAGTCTCGTCGACATCATAGATTTCTCCAGGTGAGTTTGTTAAATTATTCTTCTCCAAAGTTTGCTTTAACAAACTAAAGTAATGGGTAAGAGTGTCTAGTGTGTGTGTGTAAGTAGTGTAATTGAATTTGAAGACTTTCTTAATTTTATACAGTACAAAAAGTGTTTTTAAGTTTTCCCAAAGAGGATTTCAGAGGATTTTGGATATGTTACTATGCAAGAAATTCTACATCTACTGATACCAAAATCAGCTTTCTACCATTTTTTTCTAGGTTGATGTGTTTTTTTGCCTTCAACTACCAGACTAGGTACACTTTAGCTGTTCTACAAGAAGAGAAAAATGCAGTAGTGTGAGCTAGGGGTCCTACACTCGGTGCATGATTTGGAGTTACATAACCTTGGCTTTATTCCAGAGATTCCTGTTTGCCATATAGGGATTTAAGCATCACAAGACTTATAATATACAGAGAAACACTGGAACATTTTTAATTTTGGATCCCAGAATCTTGAAATTCCAATAGTGATTCTATACTTGATTCCTGGAGCTGTTGATGTGATTCAGAATTGTGTTGGACCCTCACAGTCAAGGTTTCTTCATCTCCTTAGTGACACTAGTGCTTGTGGTTTTTAATCAATAAATAACTCCATTGCACACAAAAGGACAATCCTGCAGGAGCATCTAAGTTCAGGAGTCAACATGTGCATACGTATGATCAATAATATAATATATTAAATCAATAAGCTAAATACATGTATGTATATATAATTATATTAAAGTCACCATTTCCCAGCATTCTGCTGGCAGAGCTCTATGTTCCTAGAAAGCAAGTACTTCTGTTTTGATGGTTTTGCATTTCTGATGGGAAGCTGGTATCAACTTAAGGCATTAGACTTTGTTCGTGTAACTTTGCTTTCTGATTTGACAGGCCTTCCTGCTTGTGCTTTTCCTTTTCCATGAGAGAGTGTTTTTCGTCTTCGTCCTGCAGCAGTGGCCTGTACAGAAATCCTTCGGCCATGCCTTAATGCTCCTACTTGCCTGCTTACCGTCCCGCCAAATACCCAACCAAATTTGTGGAAAGCAAAATGTATTATGTGCAAATCTCTTCTTCACCAACTTTTTGTATCGTTCGCAAAATTTCATTACCCCGGTAAACAACTGATCACCTGAGCTGTTAGCAACTTGTTCTTTCAAAATTTTGATACCTGCCTCCGCATAATTGTTAGTTTGGTTACCCCGAATTAACGAATCTTGTCGAAAACAAATTGCCCACTTATGTCTTCTTGGCCAATAGTTGTTAACATGCTGGATAAACCGAGGGTACATTACAGCTGTGCTATCCTTCAACAGTTGATCAAATCTCTCAACAAGCTGTTTCTCTGACTTAGCGTAAACAAGATCTTTTATTTTCAACATTAGCATTTGCCGATGGATGGCTTGAACCCAAGTTCTTTCCATTATGAAGCCAAGTCCAAAAGCTTTGAAGTACATGAAACACACAAAGTAGTTGCTTTGCATTGGGCCAGGAAGTTGGCTCTGTGATAAACTGTCATCACTCATAAATACTTTTGGGCCATTTGATGGTCCCTGGTTAAAAAAAATGCAAATCTGGAAGTACTTTACAGAAACATGCAAAAGATCTTTCTAAAGTACTTGCTTTTTCATCAGATGTGATCAATACTCCTAGGGGAAGACCACCTCCTGAATGGCTGGTAGAGATCACAAAAATTGAAAGATTGTAATGATCTAAACTGGATGTTGAATCAATATAAGCTATTTCTCCAGCTTGAGGTATATACTGATGTACCCTTACCATTAGAGGTGTACAAATAACTATACTTAAAGGTGACAATTCCTTCTTTCTTTTTTTACATGGTGGTTCCTGATCATCACCTGATTGGTCATCATCTGATTGAACTTCTGAATGATATGCATCTGAGTATTTCTGCAAGACAATTTTCCCTCCATCTTTTGACTGTTGTAAATTAGAATCATAGATTAGTGCATCAAGTTTATCAAACATTTCAATTCCATTTTCTGGCCCAAGATTATGACTCCTCCATTCAGCAAATAAACAAGATACATCCTGTGGATTTGGATTGACTGCTCTGTCACTTAAAACATGCATCACATCTTCTTCTTCATCATTTTCTAGCATGATTCGTGTTTCATAAGTATGATGTACTGTTGCAGCTGAATGACCAGTTTTGAAGAGTTGATAATAAGCCTCCTTTACATGTAATGCAACTGGCCGAAAACTTAGTGCATGAGCCGAGTCAATGGGATAATTATGATTAAAAGAAATTTTAATAATTGTGGGATGTGAAATTTTCAAAGCATTCAAAGGTGTCATGGCTTTTGCTTTGTCACTAGGAATTGTCACAGTTAACATCAACACACTGGGGCAGCCAGTTTTCTTACTTCTTACTGTTTCTAAAAATGAATACTTTTTCTGAAGTTTCTTTGGTTTTTGCTCTTGCTTTGGAGTTAATACTTTTGTTTGATGTTGACAATGCATGTATGCTTTGTATAGCACCTTCTTGCACTTCCTCTTTCTTCCTCTTGTATGTCTATATGTACATTTTGAATGTGAAAACATTTGAGATAACCATTCTTTAGCTTGATCAGCTGTGGAAATATTTATACGACCTTGTAATTCAAATGCATACTTGGGAGCCCCAGAGAACTTTTCACAGGGTATTTGCTTAAAACTCTCTATGACATAAGTGAACTGTGGACTATTTGGTAGGACCACTTGAAGATCTTCTTGTAACTCTTCCCAGGAACTGATATAGTGATTACCATTGTAACACTTCTGTAGTGACTCCTCAAATTTGTTTGCTCTTTGGGTATCAGCAACTTGTTCTGAATCTTCTTCATGCTCACTCACCAAAGTTGAAGGTGGTATGTTTTCTTTGTTAACTTTAATATCAAGTGTAACTAAATCAGAAGACATGGACTCTGTTCTTGAGACAATTGTACTTAACGTTCCTACCGGTATACTTTTGTCTTGCAATTCTTCTGCCATAATCTGGTGTATTTTTGGCATATCATTCTGTAAAGTGAAAGTATCAGTGTAATATTACTGGTACATGCAGATGACATGTCATGTAAAGTTCAAGTGCACATGGCAAGTAGCTATGTAGCTAGCTATATAATAATAGTATGATTCAAATTTGCTTGAGACTAATTACGTATAATTATATAAGTGAAGTAAATACAATCATGTATATGTATGTAACTACTGCAGTGCATACCTACCTGATGAAAGAGCATGCTTTGCTCTAACACAAGACATCGTGCATAGCTCAAAAACAAATACTCCACAATCATGCCCTGATTTCTGCTGTGGAATGTCCTACATTGTGCACCACCAGTTAAACAAATATATATATACATTATCTCTAAACAATACACTTGTTAGCTATCACATAACATACCTTAGCATCTGTAAACTTCCACTGATGCCATGCAATTGCTTCTCTGTCTTTAGTTAACTGATAGACTTCAATGAGTTTCCTTCACAAATGTAATATAAATATAAATAATTCATATCCTTCTCTTGTATAAGTTTAACTCACCGATACATCCTATAGTAGTCATATCCTTTCCCATCATGGTAAACCATTTCCCTCCTGAGCCTTTTACTGTCATTAGTGACCAGTGAAAACCACCAACATTAATAAACCCCAAGACCAAGTGACATTCCAACAAGTTATCAATCTAAATAATAATCCAACCATTGCACATTGCACATGTACGTAGCTACACATTAGCATGCCGACAAAATAAATTTACCATAGTTAAAACTACAAGCTGCAGGAATAGCAACAAGTATTAGCTAGCTCTATGCTCCTAGCATTCAGTAGGTTACAATACCCTTAGCTATAGCTAATGCTAAATGATTAGCTACTGAAAGGTGTGCACTGTCTATAGATTACGTACGTATATAGCTAGCTAGTTACATAAGAAAGCATGACTGCATGTACATGTGTGCATGTGTGGCCCCTAACAAAATAGCTAGCTATATGTTCATCTGCCCTTAGGTCTGCTGCACATGTAGCTACAACTTGATTTAGCTATACGTAGCTAGCTACCTTCTTAAACCAACTTCTCAATGAATTAGCACTAGTTCTCTTTAGCTTCTCCAACATAAATGAAGTCAAAATTACTACATGCTTTCCATGCTATAAAATTAATAATTTGAGAAGCAAATTAAGTCAACATATTATATATACCTTTTCTGCTTCTGCTTGCAACAATTTCAAGTACCTTCGGATTGTCTTGGAAGAAGGAATACATTGACTTAACTAAAGGTTTCTAAAGAGGACTCACTTCATCAGTCAAAAATCCTCCCTGCATAGCTTTCACAGCATCTGCTGCTCCCAAACATTGACCTCTCTGAGTATCTTTCTGTACAAATTATTGCAAGTGAACTGCATGTGTGATTTAGATTTCTATATGTAGCTATGGATCGTATAACCGGAAGATTTGGTGGTCATTTTAATTTGGCGGTTTGGCTAATCTTGTAACGATCATTGGATAAAATGCACGCCATTTACCTAGCCAGTTTTAAAACCATGGCCACGAGTATGGCGGGAATACTAACTGATAAAGCAACACTCCATCCATGAACTTTCACTTTCCGAATCAATTAATACAACGAAATATTTAATACTTAAATGTTCTCACTTCTAAGTCAGTCACTTCCTCTTCGCCCTGCTCTTCGCTCTCGTCTTCTACATCAATGCTAACAATTTGAACATCCATATTTTTATTGCGCCAAATATTCGTAATGTGTTGTTAAATGCGCATGCGTCAGAGACAACCAACTTGGAAGTGTTCAAGTAAAATCACGTGCATGAATTTGAAGTTAGTGATCGTTTGTTTTAAAGAAAAATTTATTCTAAGGAAACAAGTGGGACTTTATTATGAAGGCTACGTTGAAGATATTATTATTATTTAGTAATGTCTCTAATTTCTTAGGTTACAACCATGTGGTCGAGTGTAAACCTTACACCTAGGATACACACAGGTAATTAAATGTTCTGCTTGACTCCTCTACCCCGGTACAATTGACAGCACCTTTCTGAGGATATGTGCTGTACTCAAGATGGCAGACCTCTGTAAATTATAAATGTAATGTTGTCCAGGAATCCTGCAAAGGAATTTCTTTAGTGTCTTATCTACTATACCTGTAGCCCCAATTATGACGGGTATCACCTCCACCCTCTTGTCCCACATCCTCTGGCACTCTATCTGTAGGTCCACATACTTGCTCATTTTTTCAGTAGATTTATCCCGGATGTTGTAATCACTAGGAACGGCAACATCTATCACAAGGCACCTGGTTGTCCTCTTCTCCCTTACTACTATATCTGGCTTATTACATGGGATACACCTGTCTGTAATAATCTGGGAGTCCCACAATATTGGAAGTGATGGGACGATAGATTTTGGTGTCATCAGCAAAAATGCCCATAAAACTTTGTATACTGTCAGGTAAGTCGTTAACATATAGAATAAAGAGTAAGGGTCTGAGGACACTCCCTTGAGGAACACCACTGATCACATTACTCCACTCTGAGTAGGTCCTTGGAACAACAACTTGTTGTTTTCTGTTAGACAAGAAGTCACTAATCCAGCTAAACAATATGCCATTTAATCCATAAGCTTTAAGTTTATAGATTTAGTTAGACAGAAACACCTATAAAACACCTATTTAGCTCGATTTAGTTAGACAGAAACACCTTGTTTTTGCTGACCAGTGTATATTCAGTGTATTGTCTACGTAATATATGGAAAGTTATTGTGCATGTAAACCAAAATGCATAATTATGCGTATTCAGTTACTCCAGCAGGTAGTCAGAGAACTCAGTGAGTATGTATGCACAACTTGCATAATGACACTGATTAAGAAGTGCTACGCATATTTTTGTCGACTTGCGTTTCCATACAAATTTTACACCCTTATAATACTCACTTATACACTGTATCTTTGCATCAGGGCATAGCTAGGATTTTTGTAGGGGTTTCCATTGGTAAAGTAAAATGGGTCTAGGGACTGTGTCCCAGATGCCGATGAATTGTGCAAATTCAAAAACGAATGCTTTAATAGAGTGTTTGACTGCTATATAAGAGATCATCTAAGTGTGCAGGGAATTTGCTCACAAAATTGCTGTGCATTACATAAAAGAATGTATACATACGATTTCCAACCATCACAGTTCTATACTCTTGCATGTGTATTTGACAAAATTTATTGCTTTAATTTGTATTCTCGGACGACAATACTTTAAAGTGGCAGATGCTTGGACAGACCTGCTCCTGAGGAGACCCGGGAGCACCATTTGCATTCAGAAACCCCCCTCTATATGCACCTGTGCATCATGTATTAACAATTGGACCAGTATGTTTTGATTTATGTAATCAAGAAAGTACACACATAAATTAAGGTCATAGTTATTTCTTTCACTGCTTCATGTCAATCCCTGTGTGGCGGTGTCCCATACATCAAAGTGTTCTCCATTGATTCCATTGTAAGTGCCTCAGCATTATAGGAGTGGAACAATAATGATTACTATCCTGTTCACTACTGCTGGTACATTCACCATACTTGTGTATATATGAATTGATGTATCCTGATGAAAAGCTCAGTCCATTTGGTTAACCCTTTTATAACAAACAACATTGCAATGTGGCTTGCACTCACAATACATTAGCATGTTACTTATATGGGTTTTGCTAATCAAAATATTATCTAGATAAGACAATGGCAATACCAGCCAGGACGGGTTCTTGTGCATTGCAGCTATCCACTACCACTGATAAGCTATACTACCACACACCAGTAATGTATAATTCATATATTAGAATTATATATAGAAATGATACAGTAAATGTATGAAAGTATACTTACAAGCATATGACAAATAGCCACTATCCCGCTTCTTGCAAATTACAAAGGTTAGAGTGATAATAAAAGGTTAGTATAAAAAACCACCTTGCTGAGCATGAGAGCAGGTAGATCATGGGGGGGATGAGAGGGCACCCCTCACCATGGAATGCTAGTCTGGCGTAGCCAGACCCTTGGATTTGTTTGCGCGCTGATCAAGGGTCTGGTCTGTCCAGCATACTGTACTCGTGTAAAATTACGAGAATCTTGTAAAACCAATCAGATCGCAGTATTGTTAATTAGCGCATAACTCGTATGAATTTTTTCATAAATCAATAATGTCAGAGATATCGATATCGTATCTGAAGCAGTGGCTCGTCGTTAGGGATGTGGCAAATATTCAAACTCGAGCACAAATGGTTATTTAAGGGTTTTTGTCTAGGGAACGATGTATTTTGCGGTCTTTTTTTTCTACCAGTTTTAGAAAGATGCTGTGTTACACCCGTTTGCCTTCAATTTTGATTAGCTTGTTATATCACAACGATAGCCTATACGGTAAATTAATTTGAAGCAGTGATGGATCATTAGTCAATAACAACGAAATACATAGAATACGTGATATTGATACTGACGTAATACCGTAAGTTATTACACGAGTGCGTGATGCTAGGCAGACCAGACCCTTGTATTTTTTAAGAAGGGTCGGCTACGCCAGACTAATGGAATGCAGCATTGTTCACATGACAAAAATTAATTATTTTGAGGCGCCACATCAACTTGGGTGAACTTTAGCCTGGCGTTGCCAGACCCTTGGATTAGATGGCGCGCGCTGATCAAGGGTCTGGTGACCCTAGCATACAGTAGTTGTGCGTCTACCAACATTGTGGTAGAGCCAATCAGATTTAAGCATTGTTTAAATTGCGTATTTGATGACGTAGTGCGCGAATACCCTCAGAATTATTTGAAAGACACACGGCGAAACACGTAGAAAGTGGCAAAATTGTTGGTACCAAGCTCTTAATTACAGTGCCTAAAATAACTATTTTTTAACACTGCACAAAAGTTTAGCTAATGCAGACATCTTGAGTTTGGAATCGTAAGAATCAAGCTTAAAATTCCTTACAACATTTATCTCATATGCAACTACATCGCCCACTTTCATGTGATGGCTAAAAATGCCTAATATTTGGGCACGCACTAAACAAGTCAGCCCTTATTTTAGGCACTGCTTAATTACGAACAGAAGGTTATTCTCAGAACCATTTCTCTCTAACTCGCAGGTAATTACAGACTTCAACAATGTAAAAACACGCTCAGCATTAACTTTTCTCATTCCTTCACGCGCTCAGTGTCACCACATCTTGCACAAAGAAACGAATAATCCGTAGACGCCATTTTTACTTTTACGTCACGCGCAATTCCTACACTAATTGCATTCCATTTGCACAACTATTGTATGCTAGGGTCACCAGACCCTTGATCAGCGGCGCGATCTAATCCAAGGGTCTGGCAACGCCAGACTAGGTGAACTTAGTCTCTCCCGGCGATAACTCAATCCGTGACACCCGAGTCCAGTGGTCGGGGATTGAGTCACTCCACATTTTTTTACTTTTATTTGCGCGGCCGGTTGTGCTGCCAAAATGCCATTAGCCATTACCCAGCTTCCACTTCAGCTGTAAGTACCCGGAAAGTCACTTAATTTGAAGTGTGTAAAGCCTCAGTAGCAGCAGCAGCAGCAGCAGCAGCAGCAGCAGCAGCAGCAGCAGCAGCAGCAGCAGCAGCAGCAGCAGCAGCAGCAGCAGCAGCAGCAGCAGCAGCAGCAGCAGCAGCAGCAGCAGCAGCAGCAGCAGCAGCAGCAGCAGCAGCAGCAGCAGCAGCAGCAGCAGCAGCAGCAGCAGCAGCAGCAGCAGCAGCAGCAGCAGCAGCAGCAGCAGCAGCAGCAGCAGCAGCAGCAGCAGCAGCAGCAGCAGCAGCAGCAGCAGCAGCAGCAGCAGCAGCAGCAGCAGCAGCAGCAGCAGCAGCAGCAGCAGCAGCAGCAGCAGCAGCAGCAGCAGCAGCAGCAGCAGCAGCAGCAGCAGCAGCAGCAGCAGCAGCAGCAGCAGCAGCAGCAGCAGCAGCAGCAGCAGCAGCAGCAGCAGCAGCAGCAGCAGCAGCAGCAGCAGCAGCAGCAGCAGCAGCAGCAGCAGCAGCAGCAGCAGCAGCAGCAGCAGCAGCAGCAGCAGCAGCAGCAGCAGCAGCAGCAGCAGCAGCAGCAGCAGCAGCAGCAGCAGCAGCAGCAGCAGCAGCAGCAGCAGCAGCAGCAGCAGCAGCAGCAGCAGCAGCAGCAGCAGCAGCAGCAGCAGCAGCAGCAGCAGCAGCAGCAGCAGCAGCAGCAGCAGCAGCAGCAGCAGCAGCAGCAGCAGCAGCAGCAGCAGCAGCAGCAGCAGCAGCAGCAGCAGCAGCAGCAGCAGCAGCAGCAGCAGCAGCAGCAGCAGCAGCAGCAGCAGCAGCAGCAGCAGCAGCAGCAGCAGCAGCAGCAGCAGCAGCAGCAGCAGCAGCAGCAGCAGCAGCAGCAGCAGCAGCAGCAGCAGCAGCAGCAGCAGCAGCAGCAGCAGCAGCAGCAGCAGCAGCAGCAGCAGCAGCAGCAGCAGCAGCAGCAGCAGCAGCAGCAGCAGCAGCAGCAGCAGCAGCAGCAGCAGCAGCAGCAGCAGCAGCAGCAGCAGCAGCAGCAGCAGCAGCAGCAGCAGCAGCAGCAGCAGCAGCAGCAGCAGCAGCAGCAGCAGCAGCAGCAGCAGCAGCAGCAGCAGCAGCAGCAGCAGCAGCAGCAGCAGCAGCAGCAGCAGCAGCAGCAGCAGCAGCAGCAGCAGCAGCAGCAGCAGCAGCAGCAGCAGCAGCAGCAGCAGCAGCAGCAGCAGCAGCAGCAGCAGCAGCAGCAGCAGCAGCAGCAGCAGCAGCAGCAGCAGCAGCAGCAGCAGCAGCAGCAGCAGCAGCAGCAGCAGCAGCAGCAGCAGCAGCAGCAGCAGCAGCAGCAGCAGCAGCAGCAGCAGCAGCAGCAGCAGCAGCAGCAGCAGCAGCAGCAGCAGCAGCAGCAGCAGCAGCAGCAGCAGCAGCAGCAGCAGCAGCAGCAGCAGCAGGCACTATACAAGGGTAAACGTTTTTGACTCGATAAGTGGGCGTGTCCATCGAAGACAAATATCCCATTAGCCATTACCCAACCTCCGCTTCAGCTAGAAGTAGCCGGAAAGTCACTTAATTTGAAGTGTGTAAAGCCTCAGTAGCAGCAGCAGCAGGCACTATACAAGAGTAAACGTTTTGACTCCATAAATGGGCGTGTCCGTCGAAAACGAATTGATGCTCAACATACGAGGAAAGGAAAAACAGTAATACAACAGGCAGACAAGTCCCTTTGCTGTAGCGCTATCGCCATTACATAGTCACAGTCAATAGATTAAACTTTTACAGCCTACTCAGTTAAGGTGTTAAATAACTACAATGTTGTTAAATAAACAATGAAACCTTACTGTAAAAAGACAAGCTATTGTCATGTCTGAGCGTGTCTAAGCTAGAGTTTAAGGTATAGGCAAGGAAACTAGGTATGCATAGGAGACTATGGGCATTATAGGAGACTAGGTATGGGTATAGGAGACTTAGTATAGCTACTTAGTTATAAGTATATAGGCATGCAGAGATTACGCAGACGAGGGGTCAGCAACCAAGCAAAATCGCCTCAAAGATTTATAAATCCCAAGATTTTCAAAGATTTTGAGATTTTTCAAGATTTTAAAGATTTTTAAGGATTTGTGGGGATTTTTTGAGATTTATATGACTTTTTACAGATTTAAAGAATAATACATCATTATTAACAAGCAAAAATGAGCTAACTATAATAATCAAGTAGCTAACTAGCTAGCTGTTTCTTTAATAGTCTGTGTTGAAATCATTCTTTATTGTTGCAGTTTTGGCAGTACCATTTTTCTCTCTTTCAACCTTGCTGTTTATGCAGCTAAGATGAAACCATTCTCTGCATCCATCGCAACATACCATTGGTGTACCTTCATTCGTATTTCTGCAGTAGCAAAAAACATCTATTTGGATTAAATTGGCAATTCCAATCCTCCTTTCCCTAATTATAGGAAAAGGTTCAATATGCTGTGCTTCCAAGCAGTTTATTAAATGTTTCCTCAAAGCACTTTGGTCATACACATAGGAACTAGGGTTTTGACTATAAGCTAGTGTTGTGCAATAAGCAGCTGCAAATAAACCACAGTCATCAAACTCAGCTTGCTTATTAGTGTTCCCAAACCTGACCATTAATCTTTTCTTTGGTGTTTTCAGTAATTTAGCAAGCAATGCTTTAGTTTCCTTACTTAATGAAAAATTCAGGGAATCATACACCATCACCTATTACAGGTTACTTCATAACCTGAACTGTTGGAATCCGGTGTAGAAATAGTTAACCAATGATTCCCATTGACATGTAAAATTTGTAAACTTCCTGGTGAGATGGTGTTACCTGCACGTAGTACTAATGCTGTGTCTTCCAATCCTTTAAGATGCGGAAACTGTGCTTTCAAAAGTAACTGCACTGCACTTAAGTGTGTACCCCAAAGCCACTTTCTATTTAGGATAGTCTATCTGTCATAATCATACAAAGTGATAGTCCCTATTCTTAACCATGGTTTTGAAAATTCTGTTTTGGAATCACCATCACCTATTACAATAACATCAGATAGTGAAGAACTTGATAAATCTTTTACATTGTTACCAGCGATCACGACTGGTTTTATGTTGTTACTCGTGTTGTTGATAGTCAGCGATGTAGATGAATACGGTTGTTTATGCCTGACTCGAAATAAGCGGTCAGTAGATATTCGCTCTCCTTCCTGGAGCAACCACAGCGCAGTAGTTTTTCGAATGAAGATAGTTTTGTTGTTGCTGGCTTGAACTTTAACAAAAGGATTAAATTTATTCTGAGATTTTTTCTTAGATGATGTCTGTTTGCCATTCTTAGCCTCAACACACTGATACATAGGTATTGTTGAAGATGGCAGCCGCTCAAACAATAACTTCTGTCGAAGCTGCAGTCTTTGCTCAAGATCACTATCAACTAAATCATGTGTAAAAATAGTCTTCAAATCGTTTGAAATTTCAACTGCATTATCAGTACATGTTTCTTCCTCACCAATATCCTGTGAATCTGGATTGTCTGTTTCATCATTATCTTCTATATCACTATCTTCACCATCATCACTATCAAATGTACTGTCATGTATACCACCATCAATGCCAAGAACAGTTACATCAGGGGCCCACATGGAATGTTTCTTAAACAGAACATCCATGCCAAGTTCTTCAACCATCAATTTGGCACTATCCTGTGCCTTTTGAACCACTTCCAGTATCTTATCATTAGAAACTTCTGAAAGAGAAAACTGCTTGCACACATACTTGCGTTGATGCTTTGCTAGCCTTGGAAAAACAATGTCTTCACTAGTCTCAGCCTGCAAAGCAAGTTGTATGTGTAAACGGTGTAGTTGTCGTAACAATCCCAGGAGACCAAAATTAATCATGGTTGAAAAGGTGCTGCTCATGCTTCTTGCTGTTCTGAAGGTTGACTCACAACACTGTGACCCCAGAAGCCAAGGTAGGAAACAGTTGTCATTACCAACATGATCTCGAACTGTTATCAAAAATGATAATAGTGCATGAGCATTTAGCTCAACGCACATATATGCATTTGATGTAATAAAATTTTCCTTCAAAGTGTACTTGCTGTTCAACATCAGCCATTTCCGCCAATATCTTATGAAAAAAACAACATACCACAACTTCTCAATTCTGAAAAGAGGAGCTAAATCTTTGTCTAAGTAACTATCCATCACACATTTGATAAGCTCAACATAACATTTGGTGGCATTTGCTTGTGGTATGGCAGATAGCAAGTGTGAAGCAGATGTGATATTAATAACAGCTTTAAAGTTTTGCTTATCTTTGTGGTCAACATCTTTTAAGCGTAAACCATGCTGATCTTTCTGAAAAGTAGTTCTTAGTGCTTGTACATGACCACCTGTGGCAGTATAATCTCCCATGCGCAGTGCAATTTGTGGTTTCAACAAACGACTTTTTAATTTTACAGCAAGATGCACTGTGTCCTGGACAAACGTTATTTCCCTTGGTTTGATGTGAAACCACCCTTGCCAACTCTGTGGGATAGTTGGGGTGCTCAGCAGCTTGTTTGATGGAATGTTTTTGGAGAGAGGTTTAGATAGAGGGATCATCAATGATGTAGCAACCTTCATGCACTTCATTAACCTGCTATCACCGTCACCTCCAAAACTCAAAACAGAAATATTTCGCTTTGCACACTCTTCTGATACAACTTCCACCTTGGCATAACATTCTCTGCAGAAAATTTGTTATTGGTACCCAAACATGCCAAACAAACTGGTGGCACATTATTGCATAATGGTTGTGCCATGTAAATATATGCATACTTGGCTATGGAATGTTGCTGGAACATATTCTCTATAGCCGAAAATGACACAGCAATAAATGAATCCACCATAGGCAAACTGTTTTCATTTAAGGGCAAGACAAACCCTACACATCTGTCAGTTTCACTATCATATTCAATTTTACCTACTACTCGTGTAGCATCTTCACCTACAGAGACAATTCGTGGAGCTCCATATTGATCTAAGTGTTCCCTTAATTCATCAAATCTATAAGTGCCCTCATGAATTGTTTTATACTCTGAATGAATGGCAGCTTGAATACTTCGCACACAGGGAAGTGCCTCAGGCATATTGTGATGAATAAATTCATAAGCTAAGGGTCCAGCAAGTAAAAAAAGCGCTGTTGCAAATTTCTTTAGAATTATGGGATGCCTTCGATGAGTACGATATTCTCCACAATTTTTCTCAGCATTACAAATCATCTCCCTTAAAATACTAGTAAAAGAAACGTGACTACATGGTTCACAAGAAGCGTCATAAGCTTGCTGAAGCAACAAAGAAAGCTTTTCATTTTCCCTAGATAATTTTTCAATATTACTCAAAATCTTCCAGTAGTCTGTAATGCGGTACTGCAGGGGATCTGAAGCTACCATTTCAAGTGATCTTTTCTTTCTGGAAGACCATGACCACTGAGAAAAGCAAGGTTTCTGTTTAGCCCCTCTTTCCATTTGGAAAGAGGGGCCATCTAAAAAACCTGATTATCCGACAGTGTATTGGTTTGTAATTGCTGAGAATTGGGCAACTCTTTGAGTGAAGATTTATTAAAGCTACCCAAATCAACTAGGGGGCCATTGATAGTAGTAGTATCTAACTCAGTATCTGAAACTTTACTACTAGAGCTACTCTCTGTAGCTATGTCACTGCCACTTTCACTTTGAGGCTCTCCAATATACCCATGTATAGGCAGTTGTATAAGCTTTTTGCCTGCTTGCTTCTTGAAACATAATTTGGCATGTCTATACCAGTTAGAAACCATAACTGACGACTTTATCTGATGCAGCATGACAGATGTCCCACATGCTAGACACTTCATTGATACTAAAAAAGCTCCTGGAGTACCTTTTGGTATAATTTGCAAAGAATAATGCTCACCTTCATGCAGCTGTCCCAATCGATCATTCTGTTGTTTGGCCATCCATTTCCTCAAGCTACTTCTTACTTGCTTTGAGACTCCCATGACAGTAAGAACATTGGATTCCTGATCATCAGCCTCTTCCTCCGAGTCTTCTACATGTTTCTGCCGCTTTTTTTCTGAGGGAACATTTTTCTCCTCTTTCCTGTACATACATTCTTGTCACTTCTACATGACTCTCTCAACTCCTTAACTTCTTTCACAAAATTACAAATCCGGATTCTGTGCCCAGGCAGAAATTCAAGTGCTGGTGATGGAAATGGATTGTGTTCAGCACTATTTGCATACTTACGCTGAATGAACTTTTCAATTTTATCAATTGAATTGTGTTCTTTATCACTAGTATCCATTGTGGATATAACCTCCATTTCGTCATATCCTGAAGACATAAAGCAGTTGACAATGTACTCAGGTAATCTTTGTTTCATCAATATTACTACGTCACAGGTAGTATTACTGCCACTTTGTTCAGCCTCCTGATCACTTGAGTGATCACCTACAGAATTTGGACTTAGAATCCGAGTCAAAATCTCTGCATCTCGCTGTGTATTTCGTTGTGCATAGCTAAAAATATAAGTGATTTATTACATTGACACTATAGCTATAGCAGGAACCATACCTTTCCATACTGTGCCTCGATTCCATTGTTGATTCGCACTCAAATTTCAGTTTCTCAAACGAGTTTTCAGACTCGTTATCAGCCGATTCTTGGATAGGTTTCTCCATTGACGACGTGACACCTGCGCGCTTGCTTGACACCTCGGAGTAAACGTATTAATTAAACACTCATGCACTGTACATGAGGCCTTAAAGCTTGTATAGGTTATAGTGATCAACTTAGAATTGTACCCTCGCTCGTACCCGCCTCTTAGCTGCAACGTGTTGCCGGAAAGTGTTAGCTCGAATCACGTGTCGCGACAAAAACGAGAAATTACGATAAGTATACGGAATTCGATAAAAGTGAAAGATTTAAGATTTTGAGATTTACAGAGATTTTTAAAGATTTCTGACTACGATTACAAGATTTATAGCTTGTTGCGGACATAAGAGACTATAGCTAGGTAGGTATAGGAGTCTATAGGTAGCAGGCCGAGTTATAACTGACGGACAAGCGAGTCCTGTTATATGACCTATAGCTTTGCTATGCATATAATATGCATTTAGCTACACCTGCATGACAGGGCAGACATAGCCAATAGACATAACAGACTAGGCAGTAAGGCTGAGTATATAGACTACATAGATTGACATATGCATAAGACTGAGACTACTAGAGAGTATGACACTACATGCATTGCTGACCATGTACGTATATATGTCTTGGATTAGGAAAAGGCTCAAGACACTAAGTAGCAGCTAAGCTGTAGGCCATGCAGGCTAAGTAGACAGAGACACAGGACACCAGGTATAAGTATAGGCATTGGAGACTTAGTACTTTTATCATACTTATAGAATTGACAGACTTAAGGCATCAGGGAGTCCTGTCATTTGCTGTATAGTTGCCTTGCATAGTATACATTTAGCTACACCTGCATGATAGGGCAGGTACATTTGCTACTCTTCAATAATTGCAGCAAAGTGGTAATAGGCTATAGCTGTTGTCAGTGCATACTGAGATTTTGCCTCAGTAATCAAAACCACTTCAACCACCCCTGTAGACTCTTTTAACAAGGATGCAGATGTATTTTATGTGAATAATTTATTGATTATGCAGAGCTCGTGGTGGCCATGATGGGGTGATGCGCTAGTCTTGTCCCCAGACCCTTTGAGAATTAGGGTCTGGTGACACGTAATAGAATTCCGTGGTTCCAACCGCAGAAATCTGCGGTCACCAATCAGATTTGAGACAACACTACGAACGTCACCCGCAATCTCAATTCAGTAAACATTTGCGTGGATGGGTACCATGGCAGTGGCGGATCTAGGGGGGATTCCAAGGGTTTCATAGATAATATTATCTATGATGGAACCCCCCTTTCAGTGACTTTAGTTATATTAGAAAATTATGGAAGTCTGAACCAATTGCCAGGTTGTAGCAACCAATCAGATATTAATGTATAACGGATAGAACGGCGAACTATATCAAAAGTAGAGACAAAAAACCTAAGGCCATAAAGCCACAAGGCCATGAGGCCGCTTTTCCCCGTATTTCTTCGCATAACGAGACTCTATAATTTTCTAGTCTAATTATCGCATACTCAAGAATGGAGCATCGTCTGTGTAAGCTTCGGGACGTGGCGATAGGCCGTGACGATACGATCACTCTTTCATCATCACTGGCTCTAGTTCATTTCGAATGCTTAATGGACGTCCTGACGGCGTTGTATAACGAATGTACCGGCTCATCCAGTTTATCAAAGGACAGAAGTGTCACCAAATTTATTCAGAAATGTAAATCTTTATAAACGTCTTAACCACGGATTTCTATTTTGTTGTTTAGTTGAGAAGACAATAAGTGAAGTTCAAAAGCTGCGAGTGAATATCAACGACTTTGATAAGAAGTGTACGATTGGCCGAGGACATTATGGAGAGGTCAGTATTTGTAGATATGAATAGTTATTAATATTGTACAGCTTGTATACTGCAGTGAGAACCCTCTAGCTGTCTTGGACTGTGTGTTTTAAATAGAGTCCAAATACAGTCCACCATCCAAAACCACGCCCTTTTTTTGGCCGCCATTTTGAATGGGGCTAGTTAATAATATTATACTGAAGTGCCATATAATTCTTGTTTTCTTCTTTGCCATTCCAAAGGCTATGGAAGCATAATATTGGCGGTAAGGATAACATTTCATAAGTTTTAAGAGGCTACAAGCGAATTAGGGCCGAAACGGTGATTATGTCAGTTAGGTTGGTATGCTACGTTTTTGTAGTGAAGTATGGTTACTTTTCATTCATAATACTACACGTTTATCAATCGTTGTATCACATGGGTACGCCTTCAGATGATTATTGGTTGCATATCGAGCAGATTACAGTGGAATCCCATATATGTGTATATCCACCTCTATATATAACAGTTTGATAGTAAAAATGCCATGCATAGACGACCTTGATCGTGCAATTGACCCACACGATTTCTTAGTAAGCTACCTACGTACCTAATTACCTTTGAAGGACCAGATAGTCAGTCCTAACAATGCTTAGACACTCCTATACTTTAATAGGTAGTACTATCATTCACAAGAACCAACTACTGGTATTATACAAATTTTTTAACATGCTCCAAACAAATTTTTAACAACGTTTTCCCAATCTACAGCATGGCCCTATATATCCTGGGGCCTTGCCCCCTCTCTTGCATGCAGAGGACTATTATAAACTATAAGCCAAGAAGCGTTAAATCACATGGGCCAATTTTATAATAGACACTATCCAAAAGTACTTAATCATCATGGTAATATTCATGCCGCCATTTTGAATGGGGTCACAAGGTTAACAATTATATGGTAAACACAACCTTTATAGCCAGTGAATTAACGGAAGAGGATAGCTTCGGCCATACTAGGGTCTTCCTTTAGTAATCGTTACCCCAGAAGCTCTTAGAGTTCGCAGGTGAATTTCGGATTTCATGTGCATATTAACAAGCCCGAGAATATGCCCTAGGCTTTAGTATAAACAGAAATTGTAGCTACATGGGTTGTCTTTACGTTGTTCTACAATTTGTTTTGTAAAACCTTTGTAGCTACTACCAGGTGACTACACCCATTCACTTACACTTGTGCTCAACCACAGTACCAAATATTGAAGTTCAACAAAAACTTCTACGTTAAAGTAATTTTTGATAGTTCTCACTTTTACAAAATTCACTTTTAATCCCATAATACTTTCCAAATTCCAATCTACGGTTTATATATTAAACTGTTTGATACAAGTTAAAAATTATGAATTTGAAAAGGCAGTAGAGATCGACCTTTGCAACAAAAAGTAAGGAAACAAGAGCTGCAGATACAAATTAATCCTCATACCTACTCTAGCAGAATAGTACAAAGCGATACATCAAGCCAAAGTAAGGATTAAATTTTCTTGTTTCCTTATAAAAGGTTGATCCCTACTGCCTTGATTTTTGTATGGTTACTTTTACACTAATAACACACTAACAAGATATGTTCAGCGGCAAGTTGAAACTACGTATCTGTGTAACTCAATTTCAATAGTGTAGTGAGAGAATGTTCCAAGTAGGGAAACTAATTAATTTGATGAATTAAAATATATCGGTATTAATATCAGAATTGGTGATTTTCATAGCCAATATAATGGGTATCGGAATATTGGGTATTTTATATTTTGCATATCGGTGCACCTCTGGTAATGCTGGGAGAAAAGTTTGAAGGTTCGCAACCTTCAAAGGTTCAAAGAGTAAATTATCTTCGGAATGTTCATAGCAATGAACACAATGTAACAAACAAACAAACAAACAAACAAATAAAACAGTGAAGTTGACGCATGCAACTTGCAGAAGTGACGGAACAAGACAAACCACAAGGTATCGTTACACACTCATTTTTATAGTCCTACATTCAAAACAATAATTATGAAACAAAGCCAATGAACCAAGAAGTAAGTTTATCTCAAGGTTTATTTATTGTTGAAATAATAAGTTTTATGAACACTATTTACAGCATTGCGACCATGCATGTTGTGAAATTGTTGTTGATGTAACACCTCTGACTGTTGTTTGTAAACAGTAGTACAACGTATTCATAATGGCTCAACAAGTGGTCAGTCAGCTCGAGCTTGGCCCCACAATACATTGTGTTCTGACTAGTAATGTTATAGATACATGTATCCACACACTGTACATGTTCGTATTCCTATGTTAACTGCTTCAATGTTAATATGAGTGTATAAGATATATTTCTGCATGTTTATGAATATGTGTGTGTTATGCATGTGCGTATGTGTATGTGTTTGTGTGTGTGTGTGTGCACATGCGTGTGCGTGTGTACTTATTACAACCGGGGTGTTTTTGATTGAGATTTAATTTACATATATATAGTACCAGATTTACTTAAAAAACACACGTTGAACTGTTGGGGGAGGAAATGTTTATAATTATCATTTTGCAATTCACAGGTACAGGTAGTTAAGGAGAAGAGCTCTGGGGAGACGTTTGCTATGAAGATCATGAGAAAGGCCGATATTCTCAAGAACCCAGATGTAAGAGATTAATTACATACATTCCACACACATTAACCCATGCTGTTCATGTGGTGTAATTGGACAATCATACGTTAGTGTTGCTGATACATATAGAATTGTATTACTGTAAGTCTGTAACATTCTGAAATTTTTGTGAAATGAAAATCCCAAATATTAGGATTTTGTTCATGAATCAGTAGGCTTTTTATTAGAGTATATTGTAAGTACTTAAAGTACAGTGTTCATGATTATTGTGGTTGTACATGAGATTATGAAGTGGTTTAAATAATTTTTGGCAACCATGATTGTCCAGACACGATCTGACATGGTCAGACAAAATGTCCTGAAAAAATTTACCCGTTGTGTGTTCTTCCATTAGATTGTGTCCATACTGGAGGAAAGGGACATTATGGCATGGACACGTAGCCCGTGGTTGACCTCAATGAAATACTCATTCCAGGACACACAGCATCTTTACATTGTGATGGATTTCTTCCCTGGTGGAGACCTGTTTGGTATCATTGAGAAAGAGGAGGGCTTAGACGAGGCGGCGGTGAAATTTTATCTTGCCGAGATCGCGTCAGGACTCAATGATTTGCATCGTCTGGGGTTCGTACATCGTGATGTGAAACCCGAGAATGTGCTTATTGCTGGGAGTGGCCATGTGAGGCTGGTCGATTTTGGTGTGGCAGCTCGAATTGTGAACGGCAAAGTGGTCAGTATAAATTATGCATATGTGATACATAGTGCAATAATGTATGTAAATTTAAAACCAACATTTGTCTGCAACGTTTTGAAGGTTAGATGAATGCTTAGCTTTGTCACAGATATTCACTATTAGTGATAGTATATGTACTGAATGTATTTACAAAGTATGATCTTCTAATAATGTAATTGTGCTTTATCATGCACACTTGTAATAGTCTTCTAGAGCTGACAATTTTAGGTCCACTATTATTGGCTACTCATGTAAGAGAAATTAACAACAGTATAGCAAATTCCATAAAATTGATACTCTAAATAGCATAACTATGTATAATATAGGTTGAAACCAAATCCAGTATATTCATTTATGCACTGATGTTCCTTAGGCCGGTTATTATTAACGCAGACAAATTATAGTGACTTTTAGGTTGTTTGTATTTAGTGCAACTAAATTTTAGCGTTTTCAATCAATAATTTATAATGCTCAATAACCTTACCATTAGGAGTCACTAATAACAAAATGTGATCCTTAAAAATCAGTAATTAACAGAGGCAGCAGAGACAAAGAAAGAGTGGGTATATTTTAATGATATACACTTTGACAGCTCTATTAGAAGAATTGACTGTTGTATTGGAATATTTCAATAATGTGTGACCTTAATATATATGGGGCTACTACTTTCAAAATTAGGTGGTGGGGTTAGCGCTCTAGCTCATGCAGCCTCCATCTTCTGCCACACACACACGCACAACACACACATACATATACACACACGCACACATTCTATCACTCACAAACTCACACACACACACACACACACACACACACACACACACACACACACACACACACACACACACACACACACACACACACACACACACACACACACACACACACACACACACACACACACACACACACACACACACACACACACACACACACACACACACACACACACACACACACACACACACACACACACACACACACACACACACACACACACACACACACACACACACACACACACACACACACACACACACACACACACACACACACACACACACACACTCTCACTCTCATACACAGTTACACACATACAAACACACACACACACACACGTACACACATACACACACGTACACGTACACACACAACATACACAGACACACACACACACGCAATCATAGTTTAATAGGATACAATATGATGCTGGCCTATCTATTGCCATATTATTTGGCACAACATCTCGCCTTTTTACAGATTCTTTCTAACTATACTCTGTTCACATTCACCTTGCTGGTCGTTTCCCTTGAATAACTTCCATTGGAAACAGGCTAGAATAAAAAATTATATTGCCATGAAGCCCTTCAAATGCCAGAAAAGTTTAGAAAACAAGTGCTCCCATGGGACTAAGCGCTAAGAATGTATTTTTTCAATACATTTGTATAGGGGAAACCGTTCAAAGGTAAGGCTTTGAAGTGTATTGCTGGACAAATTAGTGGTTGAAGTCAGAGGAGGGCCGACACGTTCACGTGAGCTGTAGGTTTTGTACAGGTAAGGTTATTTAAAGGGTTGTAAGAGTAAAATACATATCATTCGAAAGTTTGTTTCATGCTTAAATCAATAGCGCGATCAACCCCATCCAACCCCACTGTTTTTATGTCCACTTTGAAGTTGAATCACGTGCGCCTACCTTGAGCGGAAAGTCCACCGCAAGGAAGATACCTGTGAAGATACAATACGGTTACACCAATTAGCATGCCTGTTAGCGGGTTCTACAAGCGTTCTAGGAGCTCAGTGCCAACCAAAGAGGGTTCCCTGCTCGCTAAATATGCAGAGAAATATGCAATTAAGGTAAATAGATTTAGAAGCGCTTATATCGTGTCGGCCCTCCTCTGGGTTGAAGTTTAACAAGTTTTACGCGTGCTTATATCATTGGCTGTTATAAAATTACATAATGATCTTTTCTTATGCTCGATCTTCACTCGATAAGCCTATCTTACCCAATGTTTTGTATGTTTACTCAACGATTTTCGAATGGCGCTTGGTTTCTTTGTTTCGCTCTTGAAGAATTTCGCCACTTTCACAAGTAGATGATCCGTTAGCCTTGTAAGGCGCTTTAATTTGAAAGAGTACTTCTCACTTGCTGCCAAACAAGAAGACTCCTCTTGTTTCAGCTGCTTATTTGTTGTTAGTGACACTGTAGAATCTAGCGACACCATTATGGAAAAATACTTTATGTATAACAGATTCATCTATCTTTGTCGGTTATTCTCAACTACATGAATATACCAGATACTGATGGTTTAGCAATGTGTTTATACAGGTTAATAATATATTGATACCCATTATTCTGTAAGAAAACTTATTGTGGCTCAAAAAAACATTGAATCTAGTATGTTCGATTATAATTCAGTTGTAACAGCCCAGAATTGACTTGACTATTATGCTTGACGCTTCACTTTTATGTAAGCAAATACCATACGGTGCAAAATTTTGACGGGGAAAATATTGATGATTTTGCAATTCGTCAAAATTTTACCATTCAAACTTTTCTTCTTGATAGCTGTTTTCATGTAAGGCTGTTACAATTTTACTCGTCAAGTTTTTATTAACCTCTGAGTCGTCAAAATTTTTCACATCAAAATTTTGCTCTATATGGTATCACTAATAAGATGTCCTTTGCTGGAGGAAGAAATGTCCTTAGTCAATGCTGTTCCATTGAAGTTTACCAGTCAAGGTGACTTATAATTTTTACTTGTGGAATCAGCTGTCCGATATTTCTCAATGCTGCTGGAACTGTCTTTGTTATGAATTTATCCACCTAGTCACCTATACACTACTAGACATTCAGAGAAAAGAAAAGGTGAAGTAAACAATGTTGATTTTATTGTTAAGTATATAGCAATAAAATCTGGCTGGACTGTCATCTTTTATATATCATGCCTACCTCTTGTGATGTCGCATATTGAACTGCCCGTATGATGTCTTGGTGTTACAGAAACACTTTCAATCACTTGTTTTATTGTGGAATAAAATTGTAAATCATATTTTATAATGAATGAAAGAATAAGTTGATGTTTTACCATCTAATATCCGGGCACTATACGTACAAGTTAGTAAATTGTTAATCTTAAGAATATACAAAGACAAGATGAGGAAGTCACGTGAACCACATAGCAACGGACACACATTTTAGATTTATGTTATACCAACATTATACTCCAGCGCCTTAGTGATAAACTTTTTAAATGTAGTATACAAATAATGTACAACTGGTTAAATGCCTTTACTATGAAATGAAGGCATTATCTTTGACAGGGATTCAGTAAATTAGAGGTTGTACCGATATCAATACTGGTATTGGTAGTTGTAAAACTAACGCCGTACACGTGCATAAAATATGGTTGTGTAAAGTTAAAGGACTTCTTTATGTATAATTTATGGTAAGTTAATAAGCGTTACATCAGCAAGTTACTAGTGGCACGATGAAGCCGTACAACCCGAAAACCGTGATATTTATACACCTTCCTTTATGTTTTGTACTGGCAGTAACAATTTCCTTCTTACTCGACAACTGCATTTTACAAATATTATTACTTACATGAAGACATATCAATACTTGTATCCTTAAGTTAAGTGCACCCAGGCAACTTGGCACTTTACACGTCATAAGGGAAGCCCTTTAACTTTACGCAATCATATTTTATACACCTATTATTAAAAAGGCATTAGACACTCTCTTCTTATATTATTAACTCTTGATTATATTAACACCTTCTTAATCCATTGTTCAGGTTAGTTCGCAGTTGCCGGTGGGGACACCGAGTTACCTGGCCCCCGAGGTGTTGAGGAGCCTGGAGCACAGTGATGGTTATGGTGTTGAGTGTGACTGGTGGTCGCTAGGCATCATTGCTTATGAGCTAATGGTGGGTGTGACCCCATTTGAGGGGGATACACAGAAGGAGACATATGATAATATTATGAACTATCAGGTGAGTTGGATAGCTTGTGTGGTTAACTTATATACTGGTATTTTCTTAAGCATGAGCATTGAACTAGCTTAACTTATGACGACCATCATGCACCTTGTATGAACTTTTGTGTTTGCCTCTGAATAATATTTATATACAGCATTTCCTCAATAAGGGTTGTGTATGTACATTTATATGTGTGTGTATGTGTGTGGGCCCTCACTAAAACTTGGACTGGATTGGACTGGATTTTGCTTTTAATTTCTTTTATTTCAACTATAGAGCTATTCAGTAACAGTTGGTCTTGTGATGTTTTCCTTCTCAAGCTTTTTGATTGGTGACTCGGGTGGGAAGATTGAGATCCTGATAACTCAGCATCACATATATTACTCTCTACAAAGCATATTATTGTAGTGATGATAGCTATGGGAATATTCATGTATGTAAAGTTGTGAGGTATGTAGTTTGTGGCTATGTGATGGATCCATTCCTCAACCTCCTTTGAACATGGTGGTAGCGCATCTTGAAAGGTGGGCTTACTTTGACAAAGAAGGGGTCATGGTGAGACTCATTCTCATTATCATGCAAAGGTGCATTGTATACAGTGTGTGGAGCCATCCTCTGTCCCAGCCGGCCAAACTAGTAGTTTCTTGTGAGGTTGCACATTCCCCGGCTTATTCATTTAGAAATACTCATTATACAATATGCTGTAAAGTCACTAAAAGTAAAAAAATTAAAAGTAAAATTCAGTCCAGTCCGGGTTTTAGTGAAGACCATGTGTGTGTGTGTGTGTGTGTGTGTACATGTGTGTATGTATGTATCATTAAGTACGGTAGTACTTAATAGTAGGGATCGCTATGAAAAACTATGGCTTCTGGAATTTTTGCACTTGTAAAAACAACCTTATAACAGGCTTTAGCCGAAAAAACCTACCTGGATGCATTAGTACTGCTGTAATTAGGCTGTATCTTTGTTAAACGGAGCAAAAAGTCTAATATTTCGATCCACAGCGAATTTTAAAAATTTCAAAATTTACCTGTATTTTGTCTGCCGGCCAGCCAGCCAGCCAGCCAGCCAGCCTGCCTGCCTGCCGTAAGACCCGGTTCCGCTAGGTGTATGGCTCCAGATTTTTCACACAACAAAGGTAATCACGTCGGATTTATGAAAATGTTATTTTGATTAAGGTTTGTCCACTGCGCCATAGCTTGTCCTTTGTTCTATCTTCATCGATTGATCTTCCTTAACCGAAGGATGACAAAATATTATGAAGGTGTCAACATTCCACGCAAGGTGTTAAAATGAAACAATAAACACCTTGGATAGGCGCATGCTTACTGATGCAATCCGTAACGCGTAGTGGAAGAAGAATTCAGTCTTTCCCTATAGTTTCGTCTTCCATAGCCAGACCAATTTATTTGCACGCAGCTGCTTTATCGATCTTCTGAATTGTAAGTGCCGGATGGTAATTATAACATCAAGCGCTTATAATCGGACACCTATTAACGACCTAGTAGCTGCGTATTAAATAGAATGGTCTGGCTACGAGTAGAATATAGTCCTTTCTTCACAGTAAAAGTTGTTTAACCATATAGACACTTGGTATTGTGATGAAACGAGTCTGTTGTAAAGGTGGGCGTGGCACATACGTAGCGAGCCATTGTAAACTATGTAGATATCAATTGCTAAGAAATAATTCCAGTCTTGAGTGCCTGTAACAGCTAGCTATAAAAAATAAACAAACTGGATTTTTTTAAAAATTTGAATTTAAAAAGGGAAGTAGGGATCGTAGCTATAAAAAGTAAGGAAACAAGTTGTTGATCACTCACCACCCAGCATATTGCATGTGTTTACTCAAGTATACAATTGCAGCTGGGTAAGCGTTCATACATGCACAAATGAAACACATTCTCTAGCACTTCTACAAGATTTAATCCCTACGTTGGCTGCATGATGTTTTGCTTTGAATGCTGGTTGCCAAAGTAGGGATTAAATCTTGTAGAAGTGTTAGAGAATGTGTTTCATTTGTGCATGTATGAACGCTTACCCAGCTGCAATTGTATACTTGAGTAAACACATGCAATATGCTGGGTGGTGAGTGATCAACAACTTGTTTCCTTACTTTTTATAGCTACGATCCCTACTCCCCTTCTTAAATTCAAATTTTTAAAAAATCTATGTATGTATGTATGTATGTATGTATGTATATGTGTGCGTGTGTGTCCTTGTGTGTATACATGTGTACATACATGATACATCTTTGTTTGTCTGTGGTTTGTACAAAATTATTATACATGGGTTGCGTTCAACTACTTCATATACGTACACGTATACGTACATTGTAGGAGAGCCTACAGTTCCCTGATGAAGAAGGTTTTGAACTTAGCGCTGAGTTTCAAGACTTGATCAGGAAGTTGTGCAGTGACTCGGCCAACAGGCTTGGCTTTGAGCAGATCAAGGAGCACAGCTTCTTCTCCGGGACTGACTGGGATCATCTACTCGATGGTGAGTGAATCGGTTTGTACATAACATGATAATCATAACACTGCAATGTCTAATCTGATTGATATCCAATCATTACGGGTTATAATGTTTAGTTGTTTATATGCTTGTAAGTTATACAGTGTATGCTTGCTTGCTTGCTTGCTTGCTTTATAACTTATACTTTGTAAGATCTTTGTACTGATAGTTGACCTGCAAGAACTATTTTGTAAATGGTAGTGAAAGTTGTGTGGTGTGACGAAATCCGCAAATAAAACCCATGGGTGTCTTTCCTGAAATATTCATTGTGCACAGCAATGTAAATGAATTAGAATGAATAGTTGAACGTATATGTATTATAATAATTACGTGTTGCTATGCACATATGATATTATACAAAGCTCTTTCATAGTCACTCCACCTTACATACCTAATCTCAGTGGACCAGATGATACTAGTCATTTTGAGCAGATCAAGCCACAGCAGGGGGCATCGTCATTTTACAAATCTTCCCGCCCACAGTATGGCTTCAATGGCCAGTCATTGCAATTTGTTGGCTTCACACACTCCAAGTTTCCTCCCATTACATCTGATCATCCAGTAGCAACTGTGAGGTATGTCATTAATATGTTGTTAGTGTATTGTATATGTATGTATATTTGTGCTGTGTGTCTGTCTGGGTATGTGGATGGGTACGCCTGGAGTGTGTGTGTGTGTGTGTGTGTGTGTGTGTGTGTGTGTGTGTGTGTGTGTGTGTGTGTGTGTGTGTGTGTGTGTGTGTGTGTGTGTGTGTGTGTGTGTGTGTGTGTGTGTGTGTGTGGTGTGTGTGTGTTGGTGTGTGTGTGTGTGTGTGTGTGTGTGTGTGTGTGTGTGTGTGTGTGTGTGTGTGTGTGTGTGTGTGTGTGTGTGTGTGTGTGTGTGTGTGTGTGTGTGTGTGTGTGTGTGTGTGTGTGTGTGTGTGTGTGTGTGTGTGTGTGTGTGTGTGTGTGTGTGTGTTTGCATGTGCCTTTGAGGGCATTCGCATTAGTAACTCAATGGGTGTGTGGGTTATATGTACGTACATATTATGCACTATTGGTTTAAGGAAAACTAAAGTATGTACATAACACTATACAGATTAGTTGTTGATTTCACTGTAAATGTGTTACACATACGTACATAGCAGTGTACATTACTAACAAAATGGAATGTTTCAGTGCATAGGTGTATGTTGACTCCATGTAACTAGTGTTGGTGTTAATGCTGTATACATGACATATATAAGGACTGAAAATGGTCAGACACATGTCAGCACAAAATAAAATCTGTTCTGACGTTTGTCAAAAATGATCCATTAATATAGCATAATATATTTTGGCTCAGATATTTGTCAGATCAAGCTACAGGTCAATCCCAAAAGTGATTGGAAAATGTTTGATGTATGACTGTTATTTCATGCTCTGTGTGTAAACTGTGAATACAATTGTCATGCAACAGTATCTTTAGGTGCTTTTTCTACGACCCCTATATATGTATACACGCATGCATGTCTATGTATGAATTTATTATGGTCATACTTGTTGTATAGTCAAGTGGAAGAAGCTGCTAGCAATGATCTGAAAGAGAAGCTAGTCAAATCAGAGGAAGAGAGAAGGAAACTGGTAAAGGAGTGTGCCATCTATCAGTCACAGTTAGAGGTGTGTTTAATATGTATGTATATATAACATTGCATGCTAGTGTCACTTCTGTATGTTGATATATATACATATATACGCACATGCACATATACAATACGCGCACGCACGCACGCACGCACGCACGCACGCACGCACGCGCACACACACACACACACATACACATACACACACGCACACATTCTTGTATCTTGAATGAATATGATGTGATATGTTATGTACATACATTGTAGGATCTGCATAGACAGTTGGAGATGGAGAAGCTTGATCGACGCTCTACTGATGTTAAAACACTGCAATTACTTAATGAAGTGAAGGAACAAGGTCACCTAGTACAGGAGATGAAGGACACTGAGACAAGGTGTGTATGGATGAGCTGTGCTAGCACCTTTGTGTAAAACATGCCTTTTAAAATTCCATTTGTTGTCTTGAAACACATTGTGTGTGTGTATGTCATTTCAAAACAACAACAAATAGTACCATTTTATGAGTATTTAATGATATTCGCACACACATGTATTTTACACTTTTGTTTATCTGTCTTAAGTCAGGTACTTATACGTAGTACATAAATTTTTGAATATTATTATGACTGTAGCAAAATACGCACACAAGCTTCTAAACATACTTGTAAGCTAAACTTTGAGTGCATATTAGTGTGTGCTACTCTTAACTAGGGTAAGTCATGAGTGCATATGTATGTATACATATCATTATGTCACATGAATACATACATACTCATGGTGTAATGGTTGTATGCTTGTGTCAGATTGAAACTGAGTCACAAGCAGTTAAATAATAGTTAGACGCCAAAGCCAAGGGAACTAAGCGATTTAGTAACCTGAAGGCCCGAGGCTGTAGCGCCCGAGCGTAGCGAGGGCGCTACTAAGGGCCTGAGGGTTACTAAATCGCTTAGTTCCCGTAGGTCGCGGCGTCTAACTTATTTAGACTGCACTGAACAAGAATCACATGATAATACCCTTAAACGCCATTATAAGCGCGGAAGAGCTAGTTATCGATTTCCTGAGCGAAAAGCTTTTGATGTTTCCATGGTACCTACTTGGCAACTAGCGCTAGGTGTATTTTTGACAATGTTGATGCGCTTAACATCTTCATGAGCAAATAAGCCGAAGAAGACTACAAACAGCGAAATGAAGTTTGTCACACTACCATTTACCTAAGTAAGAATGAAAAGTTGTTTTGTACATGAAAGTACAGTCGAAATGTATTTGACGGTCGGTCGTTGCCTGAGGGCCAGGGCACTAAGTAAACACGTGTAGGTGACTAAGTAAACATGTGTAGGTGACTAAGTGAACATGCAGGTGACTAAGTGATTTAGTAACCCTGCAAATTCGCTATATCATAGTCTAAGTCTGGCTGGAGCCCCGGCTGACCTGTTTGACTTAGACTTGTTGACCCGGATGATTTTAATGTGACCCAGATCAAAATTTAAAAAATAGTATTTAAAACTTGAAATTTAATTATAATTCACAAGAGACCATAGCTCATACTACCGTATAGTGGGTTAGTTTTGAAGGGAATTTAATTTTGGATATTTTGTTTTTCTGGATTTCTTGAAAATAAATTCCTTTGAAAATAAATTAACTGAACTGAAACTGAAAGTACTGAATAGCTCGGTAACAGCTTTAGCTACAAAATAAATTCTTCGAAATGTAAATTTGGAGTGTTTGTACGAAATTTTCTTCGAAAATAACCTGCTATACGGTATTAATTTTAGCATCAATAAATAGATACTCTCTAGTGGAACATTCATTAGTGTTATTGTGACTGCTATATTAGAGAGTATTACACACCCAGGTCAATCCGGGCTGACCCGCATGAATAGTGACCCATGTGACCTGGGTATGCAGATTGACCCGATACTATTTGTTATCATAGTACGGACAAATTAACAATGGGAAACACTAGTATTTCGTATTTATTAGACAAACACTAGTATTAATGTGGTGATTATCTGCGAATTTCCTATTTCTTTTTGTATATACATACATACATGTGTGTCAGACTATAACATACCTGTGTGACTGTTACTATGGTGTGTGTATACATTTTGTGTACTATAGGAATACAGTGGACAGCCTTCAGAAGGTGATGAATCAGATGGAGCAGGACCAAGCCATGCTGGGGAAGAAGGTACATCGACTACAGGAGTCTTTAAAGTCTTATAAATTGGTACGTATTATGTTATACATACCCGTATGTGACATTACGTGTGTTGTAGTAATGTTTGATGTGTATTGTTATTGTTGTTGTTGTCGTACACAGGAGGCTGAGCAGTCAAAGGAAAAAAGCGGTGAGCTGGAGAAGAAACTGTCTAAGGTGAAATATGGTGTGTTCGTATGTACGTATATATGTGTATGCATAAATCATCAATGCATATGCATTTACGTATATTAACGTGAGTCATTAACTGAGTATGTGCATGCATGCACACACACACATGTGCTAGTGTGCAACACACATATACACACACGCACAACACACATACACACACATACACACACATACACACACACACACACGCACACACACACACACCATAAACATATGTACATATAAAACAATTTGTAGCCTGTTTATATACGTACGTACGTACATACTGTAGTTGAAGGGATCACATCAGAAGGAGCTATCATCTGTACAGGCTAAGCTACTGAAGGTGACACACATGCATACACACACTCACACTGATTATGTCATAACGTTATACAGGTCACTAGGGATGGTCAAGGTAGCATCAGTGAACTGAGGAAGAAGCTAACAAAGGTGAGAATAATGAAACACCTCTACACAGGGCTGAACCCAGAAAACGCAACTGGGGGGTTGGGTGGGGCAAATTGAAGTTTTTTGAAATGTAGGGGTGATATCTTGTAAACACTAATACTATATAATAGCCTGTAATCTTTTAACATAGTTATACGTATATGGAATTACAATTTTGTATTCCAAAGCCTAAGGGGGCAAGAATTAACCCCCTGGGTCCCCCTTAAATGCAGCCCTGCTACATACAAATTATCTCTAGTGTAACATTGAGGGTGAAAATATTAGGATTTTTACAAAAAATTTGAGCCTCAAAATTTTGTCCAGCATTACAATTCAATACAATACTTGTGTGATCCACAAAAGCATTATCGTCAAAACTACTGAATTCATAAAATTATATCTTCACCTACGTGCATGTATATGGTAACATAATTAGTGTTTTTATTAATTAACTACACACGTATTTCTCTACTGTATGATACCAAAGTCAGTAGTAAGGGGATGGAAGGGACGAGTTTTTGGATAGAGTCCTGTGTAATCTTTTTTAGATGGCTCTCTTATACAGATTGAATACTTGTACATATAAACTACATAGCTTGTATTGAGCCACTGTGTATTTTCCTTTAGCTTATAAAATTTTGACATTGCCAAACTGTCGTGTATGGCAAAGCATTCGAGGGGGAAAACTTTTTGTGTTTTTTGCATTTTTTACTCAACCGCGAATGTTTTCCATTGAATCGTTTACTAGATTAGACATTTCATTATTAAAAGAAGCTGCTACCATGAAATTTTTCCCCGTGAATGTTCAATTTTTATTCTAACTGCAAAAATTTTCTCCCTCAAATGTTTTGCTGAATGTGGTATATCAAAAAAAGCATTTTTGCCCTTGGTGTCCAATCAAAAGTGATGCTTGACAACAAAAAGTTCCCATTCCGGGAATCGAACCCGGGCTGCCTGGGTGAAAGCCAGGAATCCTAACCACTAGACCAAATGGGATCTGACAGATTTACTTCTTATCATTTCCATATTTCAGTCAGTATCCATATATGTAAACCAGAAGTCACTGCTCAAAATATGTACTTATACATTGTTAAAACATTTCTTACATATACGCATTTCTACTACTAGGACAAAGCTTGTTTCATTGTATTATGTATGTATGTCCAGTAGAGATGGGAACAGGAGTATCGATGCACCATGCCAAAAGTATCATGATGCCACAATGTATCATTGCTTTTTAAGGCATTAGAATATACACTTGAGCTTTATGGTATTGCCTGAAAGCAATGATATAATTTTTTCAAAGATAAACTCATAATATTACTATAACATACAGGGCTTTTCTCATATCATTTAAAAAAGATGTCTCATTTAAAATCTTTTATACATCATTTTTTGATCGATACACAGCGATACATCAATTCATTGATGCATCGATACTCAATTTGCAATATCGATATACATATTGAACCATTGTGTATTGTGATGCATTGATACATCACAGTATTGTCATGGTCTAATGTCCAGAAAATACTAAATGTTATCAAGTTTATATAATTATGTATAATATCGATATTACTATAACTAAACTGTTGTCATGGTAACATTTGCATTAGGCTGAGGATGAACTGCTAGAGGCAAACTATTCTATAAAGCAGCTGAGGGCAGAGAACACATCGTTGTCAAGGAGATTTGATGACAGCAAAGAACTTTCTGTATGTGTGAGCTTTGAGCATGTTTGTGCAGTAGATAACGTATTGCACTGTTTGTTGACGGAGGAAAATATTGACAGATGCACTTCATTAAGGGAAAATATTGACAGACAGCATCCTAGGCCATCTGTAGCTATTAGCTATACTACTGAAAGGAAATTTTTTTGATGAATTGCTAGTTTAGCATCAAATCCATCACATTTCCTTCTGACAAAAATTGTGCTATACAATATGCTAATTGTTTTAAGATATTTATCAAATTGACAATTGCTGGATGAAATTTCAAGAGTACATGTGTCATACATGTACATGTACATACGTATACAGTATGGTTTGGAGAAACAAAAGATAGTGAATCTGGATACTGCAACTAACGAATTCTTATTGCCTTGTGTCATTTTGTGAACTACAGTATAATGGGTTATATTTGAAGCAGAAAGTTTCATTGAACAACTAATAAATTAAGTGTTGAAGGTTATATTTTCACACTCTTCTTTTTGTCAACAACATGCTCTGCATGCACGATTATTATTGTAATAGCACTAGCTAAAGTTGTATGAGTGCACCTTTTTTCGACAAGTTTAAGGACGAGCATAGAAACAGAGTTCAGGACATAGTTCAGGCTTGGTGTCAGGCCATTTTCAATGGCATAGTTTGCCTTGTTGTACTGGAGCTGTGTTTATTGTTTTCCTTTGAGATTGCATATGAAGGTATTACCTTAGACTGACGATAGTCCAGTTACCGGTATATCAGGATACAACTGGGTATCTTTAGTGCAGTATTTATACAACCCACTGGCTACACTAAACACACACAAGATGGCTACATGGTAAAGGAATCCCAATTGATTGTAGGAACGTGATTAAATTTTGAAGAGTTCTATTTTCATGGATGGCATATTCTCTTCAAAAACTTCAAAAATAACCCATTATACGGTATAAATTATCCATCAAAAAGTACCTTCATGTACTGAATATCTAGTACTTGAGAATAAATTAATGCAAATTTAAAGCTCAACTTTGCCAAAATGTGATCTCAACAAAATGTCTACAGAGCCATGTTACTGAACATGTTTTTGAACATTGGTTGGTACAGATGTTGCATTATAGCATTAGCAGTATATATGCTCAAAATGCAAAAGCTCAACTTTACCAAAACACGATCTCTACAAAAATATTGTACGTAGGTATGTATCTGGCATGTGTGACGTACATACGTACATGTGTACACGTCAGTACATGCGTACATATACGTACGTATGGTACAGATCATACACACAGACATGTGTACATACGAAATATACACATATAGTATGTATGTTGTTATTGTATAGGGTGATTCCAGTATGTCACATACCGTGTTACACAGAGACTCGTCGGAGGTGACTTAACATTATACACCGGACTATATTACACTGTTATGTGCTTAGGTTGCCATTGAGGGAATAAAAATGGCTGAAATGGAGTTACGGCTAGAGGTGAGTTTCACCATACCTGCTGTTAGTTGTGGCTTGTCATATGTGAGCAATGTTTGTTGTTGTTGTTGTAGAGCCAGAGAGATGATCTTGAGGCAGCTCAGGAGGAGCTGACAACTGCTCAGCAAGAGATACAGAATTTGAAAAACCAGTTACATGTTAGTGTTTGTGTGTTTATCTCTATGTATACTACATATTGGTCATGCGTAATATACATACTCACACACGTACATACATACATACATACATACATACATACATACATCATACATACATACATACATACATACATACATACATACATACATACATACATACATACATACATACATACATACATACATACATACATACATACATACATACATACATACATACATACATACATACATACATACATACATACATACATACATCATACATACATACATACATACATACATACATACATACATACATACATACATACATACATACATACATACATACATACATACATACATACATACATACATACATACATACATACATACATACATACATACATACATACATACATACATACATACATACATACATACATACATACATACATACATACATACATACATACATACATACATACATACATACATACATACATACATACATACATACATACATACATACATACATACATACATACATACATACATACATACATACATACATACATACATACATACATACATACATACATACATACATACATACATACATACATACATACATACATACATACATACATACATACATACATACATACATACATACATACATACATACATACATACATACATACATACATACATACATACATACATACATACATACATACATACATACATACATACATACATACATACATACATACATACATACATACATACATACATACATACATACATACATACATACATACATACATACATACATACATACATACATACATACATACATACATACATACATACATACATACATACATACATACATACATACATACATACATACATACATACATACATACATACATACATACATACATACATACATACATACATACATACATACATACATACATACATACATACATACATACATACATACATACATACATACATACATACATACATACATACATACATACATACATACATACATACATACATACATACATACATACATACATACATACATACATACATACATACATACATACATACATACATACATACATACATACATACATACATACATACATACATACATACATACATACATACATACATACATACATACATACATACATACATACATACATACATACATACATACATACATACATACATACATACATACATACATACATACATACATACATACATACATACATACATACATACATACATACATACATACATACATACATACATACATACATACATACATACATACATACATACATACATACATACATACATACATACATACATACATACATACATACATACATACATACATACATACATACATACATACATACATACATACATACATACATACATACATACATACATACATACATACATACATACATACATACATACATACATACATACATACATACATACATACATACATACATACATACATACATACATACATACATACATACATACATACATACATACATACATACATACATACATACATACATACATACATACATACATACATACATACATACATACATACATACATACATACATACATACATACATACATACATACATACATACATACATACATACATACATACATACATACATACATACACATGTAGTGCTGGGCAATATTTCAATAATTTGGGAATATTGTGCTAATAGAGTCATCTTATGAGACTAAATATCAGACAATCACCTTTAACTAAGAGAATGGTGAGCCATGCACTTGTGAAATGCTATCTGTATCATGTAGTTTTAGCAAAATTTAATACCTTTAATGCAAGGACAATATTTATTCATATCGTGAAATAAACTTTGACGATGTATCAAATATAATAATTTTTAATATTGCCCAACACTATACACATGCATACACATATGCAGTATAGTATTCACTGCTGTTTGTACACTGTATCAGGATATGGATGAACAAGTTCATTTGTTGACTGATGACAAGCAAAAGTTAGAAACTGAACAGTGGAACAGTCAGCAGAAAATCAAGGTATACAATTGCATATTTGAATAAGAGGCTACGTATACTTACGTACGTATGCATTACATTTTAAAACATTGACAATGTAAACTGAGGGGGAATGTTGTGGATTACTAATTGGAATGTAGAAAAACAAAGGTAAAATCTGTAATATTTACTGTATGGAAGGAACACTTTACATATGCATTATATCAACAAAAATTGTAGAACTTATCCACCTCAAAACTTTTGTATCATATGGAAAAGTTTAGTGAATTTGTCGTGATTCACCAAACTAAGTTATTACGTATAACTAGTAACTTCTAGCTGAATCTATCCATTTGGCAAACTTCCTATCTAATGATTTGGTGTACATTTACTTCAGTGTTTGTACTACAGATTCTTACATCTGTATTTTGGTTTGTCAAATCCACTAACGTTTTTATTTTATATGTATAATTCAGAATTGAGTATTTCAGTGTAGTAATGTGCATTGTATTCTTATTAATTCACTCAGCATCTAATCAAAAAGCTGGAGGAGGCTGGGAATAAGGCAGTGGCGGCCATTGATGAGTGTAAGGAGGAGAAAACAAAGCGCGAGCAACTCAGTCAAGAACTGGATAAATCAACAAAGGTTAGTATCATATGCAAATACTTTTTCCTTACTTATATATATACACACATGTACTGTGTTTCTTCTAATAGTAACCCAGGTTTTTATTTCCTTCTCAACGTCTATACTTAAGACCAGTTGTGAGCCTTTTAATTGATACCAGGCATTTATTTTCAAACATGTAGTCACTCCCGGTATATAGGGGCCAGTTGATTGTGACGAAGCTTTATATGGTGGAAGTAACTTGCTTACAAGGTTACATTTATTAAACAGTTACTATGATTGACTTTGTAATACACACACACACACACACACACACACACACACACACACACACACACACACACACACACACACACACACACACACACACACACACACACACACACACACACACACACACACACACACACACACACACACACACACACACACACACACACACACACACACACACACACACACACACACACACACACACACACACACACACACACACACACACACACACACACACACACACACACACACACACACACACACACACACACACACACACACACACACACACACACACACACACACACACACACACACACACACACACACACACACACACACACACACACACACACACACACATGCATTAAAAATTTAAAAAGGTGAGTAGGGATCACTCTTGTAATGCTAGCTAAAAAAAGTAAGGAAACAAGGGAAAAGAGTTTCAAGTGGCATGAGGAAACCCTACAGATTCTAGCATGAGATAATTTATAAAAGTTTAATCCCTATGTTTGGCTTACTCTTAATAACCTACTGAGAATGAGCCAAAAGTAGGGATTAAACTTTTATCAAGACTCACGATAATGAGTTGCGAGGCCAAGAAGAAGCACAGTAACGCGACCACTGAGTGAGTTATTTACACGTAGCACCGCCCTCAAACTTGCAATCATTCTAGCTAAGCCGCCATTAAAGCTATCGCTTAGTTATTACCGACCCACAACGTTCTTACTATATAGAATCAATAAACCGAGAATGGAGAAAATCGGTGCCACCATTGTTAAGTACCAGCCATTGTGAGTTTTATGGTGCCCGTTGTGCGACTACGCACGACTAACTATCCTTTCCCGCCTGATTCGCCCATTTACTAGAGAATTAGTACCTTCATTGTTTGAAGAATCAATAACCTGAAGTTGCTCAAGATCGGTTTTTCTTCTTTCATTTTCATCGCACACTTTTTTCATGGGCTTGTGTGAACCCCAGAAGTTTTTTTCAAATTTCTTTTTATACATTCACTTGTTTGTCTAATAACTCACTCATTTCTTCATGGATTTCAGCCAAATTTTTATCAGCACTTCTCTCATGTATGCTCTACCTGTCATACTATTTTTAGTCTGAAGTAAACATTTGAATGGATTTGAGAAGGGCTATTACACTGCAGGTTGATAGTTGCCATAACTTGGACCCCCTTCAAATGATTTGCATAAAATTTCAGATACACAATCTATATTGATGTATCACTCTGTGGTGAAAGTTTAAAAAAATTGTAGGCCTGAGCTTTTCAAAATTAAGCTTCAAAGTTTAATTTACAATATTGTATGCTAAGCAAGTACAAGTTATGCCCATGCAGTACTTCTCTGCTGTTTGCTAGTAATAACATCTGTTTATATTTCCAAAAAAGTAGTGATATGCTAAACAAAAACACCCTGGGTATAAAAAATTGCGAGGCATATCAGAAGCAGCATTGCAAACAGGTGCAACCAAAAACTTTGATATCAGTTGAGGCCAAGAAGTTACTTATCAGAAATCATTTTAACTAGAATGACATATAATAGTTTATAGCATATTTTCACAACTATGATTGGCTTTGTCACTTGGCCACCTTTTTCACACCATCATTATTAATAAAGGTGGCCAAGTGACAAAGCCAATCATAGTTGTGAAAATATGCTATAAACTATTGTATGTCATTCAAGTAGTTAAAATGATTTTTTTAAGTAACGTCTTGGCCTCAACCGATATCAAAGGTTTTGGTTGCACCTGTTTGCAATGCTGCTTCTGATTGGCCTCGCACATTTTTTTACACCCTTGAAAATCTGTATGTTTTGATTCTACTACCTGCGCGACTACACCACCAACCATCACTTCATTGAATTCAACGTTAGCAGCATAAGACCGTGCCTGATTCATTCGTCCACGCATATATGGATCCACTGAAAGGTAAATGGTTTTCACCAAGACTTGACCATCTTCTGGTGTTGGAATTGGGGTTTCAACAAGTTTAAAATCTGATTCTTTTGGATATCCAACGGGACGTGTAGCTAATGTTATTTGTTTATTCATTTTGACTCCTTTTATTGAATTGTGCTGTATCTGTTCCACTAATTTCTATCAACTCATGATTGGGTGAATCCCAATTAAATACCTTTACAATTGGTACGATTACACGGACAGCCAGTCCGATACGTCTTTTGTCAGAACGGTTTGCTTCAGAGTGGTGAAGTGTACGTTCGTTAAAGAGAACAAATTCACCAGGCTGCATTTCAAGATTGACATGATTGCTTGCGTCAACATAGTCAAGATCTCCCATCTGTCCGAATGCCATATCTGATGTGGCTTTTACATGAGGTATTACTTTACGATGTGATCCTGGCACAATCTGTAGACAACTGTTCTCTAATGTGGCTGAATCAATAGCGATCCATGCGGATATGATGATTGGCGGTTCAAGGGGCCAATAGTTGAAATCCTGATGCCATGGAATTTCTTTTGCCCCTGGTTCTTTGACGAAAAAATTAGTTCGCCAAAGCAAGAGATCAGGACCATAGAGTGATGCCATACGTTCAACGATGGATGGATGTGTAGCAAAGTCATGAATTAATGGATAGTCAAGATGACGGTTATGGACTCTATTCTTATGATCTGGTGCATCCGTATCAAGTATCTTCACAACTTCTGGTTGTCGTTTGAGCATATCTTCCGGACTACAGAGTGTATAGGGACCAAGATACCCTTGATTCCGAAACTGATCTGCTTCCTCTGAACTCAATTTATAGTTATTATTTGACATATTGGCATCCTTTAATTATGATAGAATTGTTCCGTATTCTTGCCAACCGATATGTGCGTTGACAATATCACCTACTTGAAAATCTGTGTTTTTGATTCTACTACCTGAGCGACCACACCGCCAACCATCACTTCATTGAATTCAACGTTAGCAGCATAAGACCGCGCCTGATTCATTCGTCCACGCATATACGGGTCCACTGAAAGGTAAATGGTTTTCACCAAGACTTGACCATCTTCTGGTGTTGGAATTGGGGTTTCAACAAGTTTAAAATCTGATTCTTTTGGATATCCAACGGGACGTGCAGCTAATGTTATTTGTCTATTCATCTTCACTCCTTTTATTGAATTGTACTGTATCTGTTCCACTAATTACTATTGGCTCATGTTTGGGGGAATCCCATTTTAAGACTTTCACAATAGGAACAATGACACGAACAGCTAGTCCGATACGTCTCTTGTCTGATCCATTTGCATCAGAGTGGTGTAATGTCCGTTCATTAAACAGAACAAATTCTCCCGGTTGCAACTCAAGATTCTCATAATTGCTTCCATCAACATAGTTAGGATCTCCCATTTGGCCAAATGCCATATCTGGAGTTGATTTAACGTGAGGTATTACTTTGCGATGTGACCCTGGCACAATCTGAAGACAACTGTTTTCTTTTGTAACCGGATCAATTGCGATCCATGCTGATATAATAATTGGGGGTTCAAGGGGTACAGTATAGAAATCTTGATGCCACGGAATCTCTTTTGCTCCAGGTTCTTTGACGAAAAACCGTGTTCTCCATAGCAACAGATCGGGTCCATAAAGAGATGCCATACGTTCAACGATGGATGGATGTGTAGCAAGGTCATGAATTAATGGATAATCAAGATGACGGTTATGGACTCTATTCTTATGATCTGGGGCATCTGTTTTGAGTATTTTTACAACTTCTGGTTGTCGTTTTCGCATTTCTTCTGGACTGCAGAGAGTATAGGGTCCAAGGTAACCTTGATTCCGAAATTGATTTGCTTCCTCTGAACTCAATTTATAGCTATTATTTGACATACTGGCATCCTTTAAATATGATAGAATTGTACCGTGAATATACCAAACTCACGTAAATTATTTTGTAAAATCTGCATTTATAGTGAAATCAGAAACTATGTGCACATACCCAGTAGATGCGGTTTCCCAACCGCATCTATGACACTGAACAAATCCCGGTTCGGTTAGGAAACTGAACCTACCGTAATGTGTAAATAATTACGGTTTTCACTATAATGCATTTCTAATCGCAACTGTATCAGTTTTTCCTGATCCTGTTTTCGGTATTTTTTTAACAATAATATACTTGTCTGGAATCCAGAATCTTGGAAAATCCTTAGACAGATGTTCTTTCAATATTTCTGATATATCATCGATATCCTGATCTGATATTGTAACAACTGCGATAGGTCTTTCACCCCATTTGTCATCAGAAATACCGACAACTGCACTATCCGTAACAATTGGATGTTTCAAAAGTGCAGTCTCTAATTCCTTAGGAGATATGAACTCTCCACCACTTTTGATAAGTGATTTCAATCTGTCAACAATCTTCATATATCCATCCTCATTGATTGTTGCCAGATCACCTGTTCGTAACCATCCGTCTTCAGTAAAACTATCTTCATCTAATACGTTCTTAAAATAACTGTTCGCTGTCCATGGACTTTTTACCTGTACTTCTCCCACACAAATTCCATCATTAGGAAGTATACACTGGTTCTCATCAACGATCCGTAGCTGAACACCTGGAATAGGTTGACCTTGTAATGCTTTTATCTTGTTTTTTTCTTGATCAGATAATTTATGATGTTTCTTCTTTAGTGTGGAAAATGTGCCTGTAGGCGACATTTCTGTCATTCCCCATGCATGCCTTATTTCTATATTGAGCTCTTTTTCATATATTTCAATGAGATTCACTGGCATCGGTTCTCCACCTACAATTATTCGTTGTAGAGAAGGAACATCGTTTTTTCTTTTCAGTAATTCAGGTATTAGTTTTTTCCAGAGAGTTGGGACACCTGCAGCAACAGTAACTTTGGTTTCTGCTATGAGATCAATAATATGTTGATTGATTGGATCGGTTAATACGAGGTCAGCACCAGCAAACATAGTAGCGTAAGGTAGTCCCCATCCCATCGCATGATACATCGGTACAAGTGGCATCACAACATCTTCTTCTGTTAGACCAAACACATCAGCTTGATTGACAGCCAAAGTATGTAATAGCATTGAACGATGTGTATAGAGAACTCCTTTCGGTTCGCCATTTGTACCACTTGTATAACATAATGCCATTGCCATGTTTTCGTCTTGAATTTCTGTGGCGTAATTATCAGTTGCATTAGTTAACAAACTGTCATAATCACATGATGACTCATGCGTTGTATTTTGTGAGTTGAAAACAATAGTATGTAGACCTTCTATTTGCTTGTGCAAGTTAACGTATTTGTCATAAATCATTCCATCAACAAATATGATTTTGTCATCTGCTTCTCTAATACTCTTTGAAAGTTGAACAGGTGAGAGTTTAATGTTGAGAGGATGGATAACTGAACCCGATATTGGAATAGCCAAGCAAAGTTCTAAGTGTTGGTGTGTGTTGGATGAAAAAGTGCCTATAACTTCCCCTTGTTGTATACCTAATTCTGTGATTGCATTTGCTAATTTCATTGTGCGGGAATACAGGTTAGAATAGGTATAGTTGTGTATCTTTCCATTTGGTGAAAGTGAATAGACATGCTTATCACCGTGGATACGATTGGCGTGTTCAATTATTAGCGATATTGAAAGAGGATTGTCCATCATTGTGCCAAACATTTGTCAATGTTATCCCACATTACAATGTATGATTTGTATTGAACTAACAAGAAACTATATTCATCTGCTAATACTGTTTTTAGTTTAGCATACATTTTGAGATTCGTGCTACAATAAAATGAGTATGGGTGAATTATGAATGATAAGAATTGATATGAAAGAAACAGATTTTGTTACAGCATTATCAAGAAATGATCTTGATGGATTAAGAGCAGTACCCAAAACAGATGTCCATTCTCACGCATTTCTTAGCACAAGATTGCGGAATTTAGAGGACTGGTTAGGACATTCTGTGCCGAGACCTCCTCGTAGGATGAAAGGACTTGAGGGGATGATGGAGTATATTCTCGCAGTTTTAGCACCTCTCCAGAAATCTCGTGAAGGTTTTGAATTTGTTTCATCATCAGGCGTAAAAGATGCCATAGAGGATGGTGTAGTCTACCTTGAAATGAGTTTTGACATTATGATGACAAGGTTTTATCCCAATGGCTTAGCAGGGGTAAAAGCGTTTATTGAGGAGTTAGTTGATAGATTTAAACCACAAGTAAACTTACGACCTGAACTCGGTTTTCCACGGACACATGTTGACGATGCAAGCCTCATGAAGTTTGCACATGAAGCAGTGGAATTAGGTGTTTTTAAATCAATAGATCTGTATAGTTTTGAGGAAGCATGTGCTCCTGAAGAAGTAAAACCTTTATATGATGCGGCGCACGCAGCTGGAATGAAACTCAAAGCACATGTCGGTGAATTTGGAGGGGCAGAAGAGATACGGAGAACAGTTGAAGTACTTGAGTTAGACGAGGTGCAACACGGTATCGCTGCAGTAGAATCGGTTGAAGTGATGCAGTGGTTATCTCAGAATCAGATACAATTAAATGTGTGTCCTACGAGTAATGTAATGTTGAGTGCAGTTCCTAATTTGGCTTCTCATCCTATTCGGATCCTGTATGATAACGGTGTGCCTGTGACAATTAACACGGACGATCTGATTATCTTTGGTCAAAGTGTATCTGAAGAATACCTGAATCTTTACAAAGCAGGTGTATTTAGTGCACAGGAATTAGATGAAATACGAGTTACATCACTAAACGGTGTTGAGATTGGAAGACCTTAGTAATAATGTTGTATGTATATAGAATTTCGTGTAATTGACATATTATGTCCTACTTACTACAACCTATTTAGAACGTAAATGATAGATGGAGCAGATATATGAAACTTAGTTTACAAGAGGTAGAAACATTCAAGAGTGAAGGGTATCTCAAGATAAATGAACGAGTTATTGATGACAATCATCTCACTGTGCTGCGTGAACATTATGACACGCTTTTTGCAGAGAGAAGAGGTACTACTGGAAAAGGAATGCGAAACCTTGCAGTTGTTGAAAATTCGGAAAATGATGATGATGCTGATCGCTCTGAAGAGATGTTGCAGATAATGGAGATGTGGCGATTAGATGAGGAGTATCAAAAGCTGCTATACCACAAACCGTTATTAGATATCGTAGAGAGTTTGATTGGAACCGAAATCCAGTTATTTCATGATCAGGCTCTCTATAAACCTGCTTATCATGGTGGAGAAGTTTTTTGGCATCAGGACAACGCATATTGGCAATGCGATCCTCCGAATCTTGTGAGTATCTGGATTGCGCTTGATGATGCAGATGAAGAAAACGGCTGTATGAACGTAATTCCCAGTAGTCATTTAGAAGGATTGACCTCTCACGGACGTGCTAAGTCAGAAAAGGGTGAATTACCTGCGTTATTGGAGGTCGATGCAGATGAGACACGTGCTGTTGCGGTTCCAGTCAAAGCGGGATATGTCATGTTACATCACTGTATGACCCTTCATCAAACTAATCCGAACAGATCACCACGAGACAGGCGTGCAATGGTCATCCATTACATGTCCGCAGGTACAAAGAACCGAGATGGAGTAGTGATGGCTGACAGACCTATTCTGCGTACTGATTGAATCAACTACTTAGTGTTTGTTCAAGACACCAGTCTCGTTATGCTGACTGTACCTACTATAAATATAAAAAGTCTTGATATGAATCGGGTGTGTAAAGTTTTTGTCACTAACTTCTCACCATGAATTGTAGGGGCAGGTCTCTGTGCCCGCCCGTTGCCCTACAGGACAAGGCATGGCGGGGCACAGAGACCCCGCCCTACAATAGGTTACAGGTTTTTCAATTGAATTGATGCCTACGGTGACAAAAACTTCACACACCCATATGAATCTGCTTACTTGACATCTGACCAATGTTTTGCTAATTTAGAAAATAATTCTTATGGAAAATTAAATGGAGGAAAACATGTTTGTAATAATTGCCCCAATTCAGATAAAAGAAGGTAAACGTGAAGAATTTATAGAAGCGATGTTAGACGATGCTCGGGGTTCAGTTCGTGATGAACCGGGTTGTTTAAGATTTGATGTGATTCAAGATGGTTCTGATGAGAATCGGATTTGGCTTTATGAGGTATATTTAGATGAGGATGCATTCAAAGCACATCTGGAAACACCACACTTTATCAAGTGGCGTGATACTGTTAAGGATTGGTTTGCTGAGAACGAATATAAAGGTGCTGGTGGTGGAAGTCACACAATATACCCACCTGATGATGATTGGAAGTAGGTTCTTTTTTTGATGAATATACTATCCATCAGAAGTCACTTCAGATATATTGACAAGGAGAATTGAAATGGAAAGAATATTAATTTTTGTTCTGTGTACGACACTTATATTTACATTTTCTTCTGTTGTTGAAGCAATTAAGGACGATGCAATGGTACTTTATCTGTCGTTCGATGAGGGTAACGGAAAAGATGTAGAAGATCTTAGTGGCAAAGGTAATGATGGTACTCTTGAAGGTGATGTTAAATGGATGCAAAACGGCAAAATAAGATCAGCAGTGTATTTTGATGAACAAGTTCAACAAGGCGTGGTTGCAGTCAAAGCGTCAAATAGTTTGGCGATTACTAAGAGTTTTACGATGGAAGTATGGATATACCCACAGAGCGTTGGTGATTATCGCAATGTACGTGGACAGGCGGATCCTAATACATATTATTTGAGTCTACATCAAGGCAAACCTTCAGTCTGGATTGGAAGTGCTGGCGCAGGTGGACGCACCTGGAATAGTGCAAAAAACATAATTTCACAGAATAGATGGTCGCACGTTGCCGCTGTCTACGAGTTCAATAAAGAACTTCGGATTTATATAAACGGTGAACTTGACGAAACACACAAGTTGGAAGGAGAGATTCCTGTTTCTCAAGCAGACCACTGGTTTGGTAATCGGTTAGATGGCGCGTGGCCTTATAAGGGTATGCTTGATGAATTTGTTATCTATAACCGTGTTCTGACGAAAGCTGAGATCAAGCAGGATATGGATCAGGTTCTGAGTGTGTCTCCTTTAGAGAAGGCAGCGACGACTTGGGGGATGCTCAAAAAGGTCAAATATTAGATCTACTCTAAGAATAAACTATCTCAAGAATAGAAAAACATAAAGAGAATTTAACGCTTTTCACTCTTGGGTAGTATGCTAATACTGTAGGTAAAAAATACATAATTCAGTTGGTTGAGATAGGAGTATAGGCATGAGTAACTTAAGATTCGCTTGCCATTTAATTCAGTTTGGCGGCGAGCAGAGAGATAATCCCGAGAAAGTATTGCGTGAAGTCGCAGAGGCTGGTTGGGAAGGTGTTGAAAGTGTGCCTATTGATGGTGCAGAAAATCTGGTTGAAATGGCAACGCTTGCTCGCAGTTTAGGGTTACACATCGTCAACGCAGGTGGTGCTGGACTTGATAGAGTAAGGTTCAACGTAACACTTGGAAATTACGCAGCAGAGGTACCCGCACTGCGACGTAGTGAATGGGGTGGTGCTGATCCAAGTGATAGTGATATAGAAAATGCGGCACGAACACTTGATGATATTCTTGCATATTGTGATGCACACCAAATCAAAGGATTCCATCACGCACATCTTGGCACATTGATTGAGACGGTTGAAGATGCAGAACGGTTATTATCCGTTGCTCCAAGTCTGTGGTTACTGTATGACACAGGTCACATGCTTGCAGCTGGTAGCGATCCGATGAAGGTGTTTGATAGTGAACTCTTGCGTAATCGCATTGGACACGTGCATCTCAAAGACTGTCATGCAGATGACCCCGATACATGGAATTATAGAACCCAACGTTTTGGTGAAAAGGCGCGCTTTGCAGAACTTGGTGCAGGTAATCTTGGACTTGATGTTAAAGCAGTGTTTGAAGGACTTGAATCTGTTGAATATGATGGATGGGTTTCAGTTGAATTGGATCGTCCGTACCCGCCACGTCCACCGGCTGAAGCTGCGAGAGTAAATCGAGAATATCTGCGGAGTTTGGGTTATTGATTTAAGGTATGCAAACATGTTAAAACGTATCAAAATTCAAGGATACAAATCACTTGTGGATCTTGATTTAAAATTAGAACCACTATGTGTACTTGTAGGTCCCAACGCATCAGGCAAAAGCAATTTTCTTGATGCGTTGCAACTGTTATCACAGTTGGCAACCTGCCATACATTAGAAGAAGCATTTGACCCACCATATCGTGGTCATCCTTTGGAATCATTTACTTTTGGAGATGAAGGAATCAAGAGCATCCTGAAAAAGGAGAAAGTTTCTTTTAGTATAGAAGTAGATGTTATCCTTTCCGAGAATGTGATTCAGATTGTCAACAAACGAATTAAGGAAATTAGGGAAACAACAACAAAGAATCCTCAAAATGGGAAGAGACCTGTTAACGAGAAATATTTGCGGTATCGAATTGAAATTGAGATGTTACCGAAGCAAGGATTTATCAGGGTGTCTGATGAATATCTTGCAGCACTGAGTGCAAATGGAGAACCTAAAAGAAACAGGAAACCATTTTTAGAACGGAATCGGAATAGACTACATCTACGGATGGAGGGACAATCACATCCACTCTACTATGAACGTTATCTTGACTACAGTATCCTTTCACGCTCACATTATCCGCCACATTATCCACATTTAACTGCTATGCAGCAAGAGTTGTCAAACTGGTTAACATTTTACCTCGAACCGAGAGAGCAAATGAGACAGCCAAATCCTGTAAAGGCAGTTCACGATATAGGACCAATGGGTGAGGACATCGCTGCCTTCCTAAATACGCTGGAAGCTCAAAACAAACGACAGTTTGAGTCAGTAGAAAAGTCACTGAATGCAATGATTCCATCCATTACTGGTATAGAGGTAAGTGTAAATGACTTGGGTGAAGTCGAACTGGATATTCGTGAAGGTGAAAAACACATTTCCGCAAGAGTATTATCTGAAGGAACACTGAGGATATTAGGATTATTAGCAATGGTCGGATCTGAAGATCCACCAACCTTGATAGGATTTGAAGAACCGGAGAATGGGATTCACCCAGTCAGGATTAAGCGAATTGCACGGTTTTTGGAAACCCGTATGTTACTTGAAGATATTCAATTCATTGTCACAACCCATTCATCGCTTCTTCCCGATCTCATACCACCCGAATCTCTATTTGTTTGTCGTAAAGTAGATGGCAAAACAGAAATTGAACCATTTACAATGATGAATGTCGGTCCCTTATGGAAGAGGTCTGATATTAAGATAGCGTTGGATAGTGATGACTCATTGTCTCCATCAGAACGGATCTTGCGGGGAGATTTTGATGCGTAATATCAATCTATTTGTTGAAGATGTAGCACATGAGGATTTTCTTACTGCGTTAAATAGAAGATTTGCTGAAGAATACATTATTGAGATTAATTTCAAAGCATCCAGTGTACGCGGTGGTCATGGCACTGTACTCACTGAATTGAAACAATTTGTAAGAGATTTACAACTGAATAAGGTAGTTCTTCCAGACCTTGTAATTGTTGGAACAGATAGTAATTGTAAAGGTCTGATGGAAAGAGAAAATGAGATCAACCGTGTTACCACCGATATTAGTGAAATTGTAGTCAATATGATTCCTGATCCACATATTGAAAGATGGTTTCTACTTGATTCTGAAGCATTCAAAACTGTTTATGGAATGGGTTGTGCTAAACCAGATTACAAATGTGAAAGAGATCGATATAAGAAAATGTTATTAAATTCAATATTTCATGCGACTAAGACTCCACCGATTGACGGGACAGAACGATTGGAAGAACTCGTTAATGCTATGGATCTACAGCGCATTGAACAGTCTGATAAATCAATGGGTAGGTTTCTGACTGCTCTTAATCGTCAATTTAGAAATTGGTAACAGTAGATTAGAAAATATACTGCAATTTATAATCGTTTTGTTAATCTGCTTCAGAAAACTCTAATCATCAGATAAACCTGCAGCATGTCTACCAGCTGCAGGGTCACCCGCAGCATAATAGGTTTCTGAATCTTGGTCAATATAGAGCATAGAAGGTGCTGCAATTGCAGAAGAGACTGCATTTACTTTGTGTCCGCGACCTCCAAGTTCATCCCGGATATCTTCGTTGACACTATTGTTGATAGTCAGTGATCCTGGTCCTTTGAATGTATGTTCGCGATTAGGATTTGGGTCAAAAGAATCTTCATGATGTGCAGTTGCAAATCTCGGTGCTGTCACTGCATCATCTGGTTTCATACCAAACTCAACATAATTGAGTAATAGGTTCATCGTTGCTTGATCCTGCAAATCCCCACCAGCAACGCTTATTGCCAATATAGGTTTTCCATCCTTAAGAACAAGTGTAGGTGTCAATGTAATCCTTGGACGTTTTCCCGCTTCAATACAATTTGGATGTCCTTGTGTTGTGTTCAAACTACGTAGACGGTTTCCATAACTGACACCCGTAGTTCCTGTTCCTCCTGCGTGGTACACGTTTGCACTCGGCGTAGCAGAAACAACGTTCCCCCATCGGTCAGCAACAACACATGTTGTAGTTCCACCAACACCTGGACGAAATACTCCATTATCTAATATTGGCTCCATATTTTCTACATCACCAGGTCGTGCTTTGAGTGATGCTTTTTTCAAATCAATTAATGGTCTACGCATCTCAGTATAAGCATCTGAGAGCAATGTGGTCATCGGCACATCAGCAAATTCGGGATCAGCATAATACGCATCTCTATCCGCCATTGCTAACTTCAGTGCTTCTGTGACTACATGCACATAATCTGCTGATAGATGTCCGATAGATTTAAGGTCAAATCCTTCCAAGAGTCGTAATGCTTGACAAAGGTAGGGTCCTTGTGTCCATGTGCCACATTTACACACTGTGTATCCTTGATAGTTCACGGTTATAGGATCTTCAATTAATGTAACGTGTGCTGCAAGGTCATTCCTTCGAAGAAACCCACCATTTTCAATGTAAAAGGCTTCTAATTCATCAGCAATGTCGCTGTTTGCATCGTTTCGTCCATAGAATCTATCACTTGCTGCTTGAATTTTTTGCTCGCGAGTTCCGGAAGTGTTGCTTTCTTCAGAAACTAATCTTCGTAGTGTAGCAGCTAAATCAGGATGCCATTCTGCATTTCCTTCGTCAAGGATTTTCAAGGTTGGTGCAACAATTTCCTCAAACGTCATTGTTCCATAGATTTTGAGTGTTGTGGTACAAAGGTCAACAACAGATGGCACTGGTGCCATTTTTACATCATAGTTTGGTATCCCGTTTTGCATATACCAATCAATTGCTCTTTGAGAGAGAGGTGCGCGTCCCAGTCCAGAAAGTGATTTCACCTCCTGTTTTCTTGAGTCATAGATTAGCAGAGGTACCTCACCACCAATTGAACATGCACCATGGTCAGTAACATTGAGAGCGAGTATCGTTGCAGCTGCTGCATCCGCTGCGTTTCCACCTGCATTCAAGATCTCAATTCCTGCTGCAACTGCCTTTGCTCCGCCTGCAGCAACCACACCTACTTTGCTTTTTGCATGCCATCCAATATCTTGTACTTCAATCATATTGTATCCTTTTCATTAATTTTTGAATACTTTGATTTAATTTTCTTCAAGATTATATAGTAGATTTTGAAATTACTTGAACACTCTGCGTAGGCGAGGTTAGGAAACCTCGCCTACCGTGGGGCGAAAGTGACAACTTATATTTATAATTCACTATACAGATTCAGTTTCTATCGTTTTTGAATTGAGAAACCACTCCAGGACCATCTGTTATAACCACCTTTTCCGCGTGTATATATCACCTGGGTTAGATGTTGATCAGTAATTGTGATATTATACCTTCTTTGAATTTTCTCATGTCCATCAGAAATTTGCAAATGCTGTATTTTATGTTCGCCATTTGCAATTAGGTTTATCTCAATAGGTTCAGATTCTGTCGTATTGAAATAACATATAACTTCATAAATTCCGTTGGGAAGAACCAAACGGAAAACACCATCATCCTCACCTGTAATACTGTCGGAATAAGGTTGAGTCCCTGCAGAACTACTAAGACCATCCTTTTCTGATTGTGTTAACCATCCGAATCTTTCATCTTCGTATACAGTATCTTTATAGATAGCAATGTGTCCAAGGGCAGTTTCTGCATTATTAGGTTGCATGTCAAATGCCAAACTATCTGATCCTATCCAAAGTGGTTTGTCAGGTGGTGTCGTTTTCCTACGATATAGACGGTTGTAGTCATTGGAATCAATTAGGTCATATTCTTGTTCTAACCCTTCAGTATCGTGAAATTCAGTTTTCCAAACGATGATATAGTCAACAGTCAAGTCCTTATTTTTATATTGTAGTGGAAAGTGGTCGGTATTAGCTTCGTAGTTATTAAGATATGCAATCCCCATATTTGTTGCTAACAGACACTCTAAATGTCCAAATGGTTCAACGTACTTGGGTTCAAAACGGAGCGAATCTGAGATTCCATTCCATTCACCTGGTATACTACTGAGAACAGTATGTTGTTCATCCATTCCATCTAACGAAAGTGCTTCAGATATATCACGATTCAACATGGCATAAGTGTGTACATTGAAACCAAGGTGCAAAAGGGATAGGACAATAATTGTTCCTGCAATTATGTTATCCATAAGTCGATGTATTCTGATTGTAAAGAAGGGTAGTATTATGAGGAAGATGTATATATGAAAGCGGTCATTTATCCAACCCCCACTGTAACCAGACCAAGGAGAAATGAAATACATTCCAGATACAATAATTGCCAGGATCAAAAAGGCATCTGTTTTAGTGACAATACTTGACCAAAATCGTTGAGGGACAGTATTCAATTCATTTCTGTACTGTCGGATTTTGTTGAGAATTGAGATTACAAATGCTATACCAAACACAAGCAATAGCATCTGTCCAATAAGTATGTGCTCATCACGAAAAGACACTAATGATTTCATAGAGAAAAAATAATTGACAAGCCACCCTATGCCTCTATAATCTCCATCACTTCCATGTGCTTTTACAAGATAAAGGTAGTAAGCCAACATTATGCAATATGCTGGTATTAGTGAAATTATTAATCTCAGTGTAGGTTTGAAATTGTTAAAGGCAAAGCTATATCTTGACATCTGTGCATCTGATATATTATTCTTGTCTGTTACTGAATGCATGGCATTGTAGACTGATGAAAGTAACGATAAGATTGTTAGGGAAATAAGGAGTAAAGCATAGGAATGGTAATGTGTAAAGTAAGTCAATATGAGCATTAGATATATGATTAGTATGTTATTCCAACGTAAATTGTCTTTGACTCTCCACCAATATCCAATAGTAAAGAAATATAACGATATACTGAGAACAAAGTTGTAAAACCCCATATGCAGCAGATAATTGTAGGCATAGAAGAATCCTATAAGCCCAAATAGTAGATTACTCTTTTGTACACACTTAAGGAAATAGAATAGAGAAAGCGGTAGAAGTACGATGCACAAAGTAATGACTATTTTTTCAGATATAATCGGAGGGAAGATGTACATTAAACCTACCAACAAAACATGTGAAGTCCAATTGGGGAATAAAGTTGTGTTTAATTCGTAGACTTCACGAAGTCTATAGTTGTCGTGGTTGTGGTATTCTTTCAGTACATAAGCATTGTATATATGACTTGCCCCATCCTGTGTCGGAAAATACTGGAAAATCCATACAGGTAGTAGGTGTATTAAAAACAATACTAAGACAACAGTCTTTCCAAGTGTAAGTTTATCAATCTTTTTCATAAAATAATATTGGAATATTTACATTTCACCATGGCTTTGATATTTGGTCAACAAAGTAATATCATATTTAGTCACTGAAGTCAAGTAATACTTCAGTGTATTTAGCTTGATTTATCTGTGTTTTTTCTTGACATAATGCAGTATAGTGATTACACTGGCATAGCAAATATAGAGAAAAAATTTTTCTTTTTTCGTTTCTTAGTAAATCATGGAGATACCAAAAATATCAATTCTTGGAGATGATTCACAGGCAGGGACTTATGTGCTAAGAATTCGACTGAGTAAGAAGACACACCTAAAATTCGGTAGGTTTAAGAAAGGAAAATTGATTTCATTACCTGCAGGTGATTATAGTTATGTGGGGTCTGCACTTTCTGAGAAAGGTTCAACTTCTCTTGCCAGGAGACTTGTTAGACACGCTACAAGAACAGGTTCTAAACCATCCCATAAAATACGAGATGAGATGCTGAATCAGTTCCAAGCATGTGAGTTAGGACCACCGAACCCATTACCAAAAAACGGTAAGAAATTGTTTTGGAATATAGACCATCTACTGAACTTAGAAATAGTTGAGATTGTAAATCTCATTGCAATTCGATCTCCTATACGATTGGAGAGTTCTATTGGTGTTTTTCTTGAGAATAACAAAGATACTGAGATTATTGAAAAGGGTTTAGGGGCAAATGATTCACCGAACAACACTTACATCTTACGTGTGAACTCCGACGGTATGTGGTGGTTATCATTAGTAGATGAGATACAAACCAACTTTTTATCAGATTATTCATAAAAGGATTTTATATGACTGATACTCCAAATATTCTTTTTCTTTTAACTGATCAACAACGTTACGATTCATTGGGTTGTAATGGTGCCCCAATATGTCAAACACCAGCAATAAACAATGTGGCTGCTACAGGAATGCGATTTACAAAAGCCTATACGCCTATAGCACTCTGTTCACCTGCGCGTGGTTCTCTACTTACAGGTCTCTATCCTCATAATCATGGACAGTTATCTAATATGGGTAATTTCAATGCAGTATTTGGAGAACAGATTCTTGATAAACCTGCATATCCACAATTATTGAAGGCTGCTGGGTACAATGTTTCATGTATAGGTAAATGGCATCTTGCTAAACAAGGTGACACTGAGTTTTGGGGTTACGACAAGTGGCATCCGTATAGTGAATGGCACCAGTGGCTTCGTGATGATGGTATAGATTTTCGGATTGACCGAGATGCTGTGCAACCTTATGAATGGGGAGGAGAGGCACCGTTTTATGGTAGGCTTCCACTCCCTGCTGAACGTACAATGGAAGCGTGGACGGCAGATAAAACTATTGAGTTAATTGATGGATATAAGAATTCAGAACAACCTTTTATGATTGCTGCGAATTTCTTCGGACCGCACTTTCCTTATGCTGTTCCAGAACCTTATGACACCATGTATGACCCAGAATCTGTTGAACGTTGGGGAAACTTTGATGAGTTGTTCATCAATAAACCACTGATTCAACAGAAAGAGATGTTGCGATGGAATGCAAGTCATTTAACTTGGGAAGATTGGCAGAAGGTGATTGCAGCATATTGGGGTTTCTGCACCTTCATAGATGACCAAGTTCAACGAATCCTTGATTGCCTTGAACAGAACAGTTTATCAGAGAACACAATTGTCATCTTTTCAACTGATCATGGTGATATGCTTGGCAGTCATCGTCTATTTAACAAAGGTTTTCACATGTATGAGGAGACACATCATATACCGCTTGTCATGAGATGGCCTGGAATAACATCGGCAGGTTCTACATGTGATGAATTTGTCAATCTTGTTGATCTGATGCCGACATTTTTGGAAATAGGTGGTGCAGAAATACCGAATAATCTTGACGGTAGGTCAATTGTTCCTCTGCTTAGAGGGGACACGGTTGATGACTGGCCAGATGATGTCTTTGCAGAATTTCATGGCTATGAAGCAACACTTGCTACTGTGCGTATGGTGCGAACTGACTCATGGAAATATGTGTATAACCCATATAGTGAAGATGAACTCTATGATATGAAGAGTGACCCACATGAACTGCATAACCTTGCAACACATCTTGGTTATAAACACGTGCTTAGACGCATGAAGGATCGTATGGTTCGGTGGTTGCGAGATACAAGAGACAATATTGTGATGGAGGGTGGATGGCAGAGCAATTCGTATGATCTGCTTGTGTCGGATCGGGAAAGGTAACTGTCAACTGAACTTAGACTTTTTCAACAAAATCTGTTCCTTTCTGAAACCACTCACGCAAAATCGTATCTTCGTTGTATGTGCGTTTTGCTTGTCCGCCATTAGCTTGAGAAATATCTATTGTTGCTGAAACGATCTCATTACCGAAGAATCCTGCTTCCTTGACAACATTCCCGTTAGGATGTATTATTTTTGAGTTGCCATGAGAAGATCCTGGTGCCTTGATATCGTCTGGATTTGCAGGTGTATTCGCCATTACGAGATAAATCCCGTTTTCTGTTGCGCGTGAAATTGGCATTGCTCGGTATGCCGAGAGTTTATATTCAGATAGTAGACCCGATTCACATGAACAGAAGAAACATATTTGTGCGCCCATCGCAGCAGGTAGTTTAACCAATTCAGGATAACGTACATCGTGACATATTATAAAGCAACAGTCAACATCTGCTAATCGGACAATTGGCAATTTTCCACGATTGTTTGTACACCACTTTTCTCCTGCCAGAAAGGTTTTTCCATATCGGTATCTTAGAGTGCCTTGTTGATCAAATATAGCTAAGTCGTTGTGCCAATTATCACCATCATGATGTGCGGAACCGAGGATGACCGCTATTTTGTGTCTTTGAGCGGCTTCTGCAATTTTTGCTTCTGCTTCTTTGAACACTTGTGGTGATATCTGTTCCCAATATTTAGTGTCACAACAGTATCCGAACAAGCATCCTTCTGGAAATGCAGCAATCTGTATCTGCTGTTCTGCACATTGCTCTATTTGCTGCAAAACTTTATCCGTACTTGACACTACATCTTTGCTTGTTAGCAATTGACATGCTGCGACCCTTATCTCATCTTTTGACATCGCTAATTCTCCTATTTGTTTTCTATATGCATGTTCTTGGTAGATGATTGGATTTGTTTGATATTTTGTATCGATAGGGAATGTACAAATATTTGTATTTTTTGCTATAGATGACTTATAATATATACATATCATATCACAATTGCTTGCACTTGTCATCATCATCTGATATACTAACTTACAAGTGCATTCATACAATAAGTTTGATATTTGAAACTCACAATATTTTCAATACAAATAACTACTACAAAGAACTGAGGAACAATCGTTTGGCAGAACAGAGAGCAACTAATATAACATGGCATGAAACCACTGTTACAGTGGAAGATCGAGAACAACTACTCAACCAGAAAGGTTGTGTAGTTTGGTTTACAGGACTTTCAGGTTCAGGAAAATCAACATTGGCAAACGCAGTGGCACACTTGTTACATGAACGTAAGCATCACACTTATGTGTTAGATGGTGACAATGTGCGACACGGATTGAACAAGAATTTAGGATTCTCACCTGAAGATCGTGAAGAAAACATACGTAGAGTCGGTGAAGTCGCGAAACTATTCGTTGACGCAGGCACAGTTGTCATGACAGCATTCATTTCACCCTACCGCGTAGATCGGGATCAAGCAAGAGAACTAATATCTGAAAATAGATTCGTTGAAGTTTATGTTGAATGTCCTCTTGATGTATGTGAGGAACGCGACCCGAAAGGATTATATGAGAAAGCCCGTTCTGGAGAGATCAAAGAATTTACTGGAATTAGTGCACCTTATGAAGCACCGAATGAACCTGAAGTGGTTGTGAATACCGCAGAACTATCAATTTATGATTCAGCTCAGATGGTCATTTCGTTTCTTGAGAAAACGCAGTTAGTTCCTGCAGATAGATAACTTTATTTTCGTTATAGTAAAATCTAAAAAAATGTACCCATTCTTGATAGATGCGGTTTCCTAACCGATTCTATGAGACTGAACAAACACCGGTTCGGTTAGGAAACCGAACCTACCGTAGTGTATAAATAATTATGGTTTAGACTATAATTGAATTAATCATATCTTAGGTAATGAGTGGATTGCAACGAAATATGGAAATATACGGTGTTATATGAAACTTATCCAATACCACTTACCAAACTTAGGTAAGCGCGTCGGGGTTGTGACCCGTGAAAACACTGTAATTGATGTAACGAGTGAAGAATCGAGGAGTGTCTTAGATGTGCTTAAACTTGCGTATAAAGAACGCGTGAGTTTGGGAGTCTTACTCGCAGATATACAGGAAAAGGTGTCTGCACCTCCGCCGATGCGGTTTACAGCATTCCGAGAAACGGATAGTGTTTCAGTAGAAGATAATGGATTGACATTGGACAAGTTGAATGTAAATCCATCAGAAAAAAAACCACACCTATTGTTACCGTTAGATCCTCCAGAAGTATGGGGGTGTGGCGTTACCTATAAGCGTAGTGCGGATATGCGTGATGACGATTCAGAACAAGATATCTATAGTCGTGTATATCATGCAGATAGACCGGAGATATTCTTTAAAGCCACACCTTCTCGATGTGTCGGACCGAATGGATATATTGGTATACGGAGCGACTCTGCATTAACTGCTACTGAACCAGAACTTGCTTATGTTCTCGGTTCTGAAGGTGAAATCGTTGGATATACTTTATGTAATGATGTGTCGGCTTGGGATATTGAACGAGACAATCCGTTATATCTGCCTCAATCAAAAGTATTCTATGGATGTTGTGCACTTGGCCCCATGTTCATCACGCCATCTGAAGTAGATGATCCGTATAATTTGGAAATTAAATGTACTATTCTTCGTGAGGACAAAGAGATCTTTGAGGGTGAAGTAAATACATCGCAGATAAATTGGAAGTTTGAACAACTCACCGAATTTCTGATGCGAGATAACCCGATACCTTACGGAACTGTTGTCTCAACTGGCACAGGCATAATCGTTCCAAATGATTTGCCACTGGCTCCTAATGATATTGTCAAGATAGAAATCCCAGGATTTGGCACTCTCTCTAATCCTGTAAAGCAACTTTAAGAGGTGGTGTATGTATGATGCCGAGACTTATATCGGTAGACATAAAACGGAATTAGATACGCCTGCATTGTTGATTGATCTGGATATAATGGAATCGAATATCCAGAAAATGGCAGATTATTTTGCTACAGTAAACACAGAACTAAGACCACACGTCAAAACACATAAAACTCCTATTATTTCACATAAACAGATTGCTGCAGGAGCAATTGGCGTGACATGTGCCAAATTGGGAGAAGCGGAAGCAATTGTTCATTCGGGTATCAGAGATGTCTTAATTGCAAATCAGATTGTTGGTTCACATAAAATTACGCGACTAATCAATTTAGCAAAACATTCGGATATAATGATTGCAGTCGACAACGTTGAGAATGTTCATAACATTTCCAAGGCAGCAACAGAAAAAGGGGTAATGCTTAGGGTATTGGTTGAAGTCAATATCGGTATGGATCGGTGTGGTGTTGAACCTGGATCTGAAACTCTTTCGTTGGCAAATATTATAGGAGAAAGTCAAAACTTAAAGTTTGAAGGTTTGATGGGATATGAAGGTCATACCGTTGCAAAACAGAATAAAACTGAACGTGTCGCTGCTACGAAATCAGCAATGCAACGTTTAATTGATACAAAACATCTCCTTGTCAAAAACGGTATCAATGTAGCCATAATGAGCGGTGGCGGAACTGGAACTTACGATATCACAGGCAGCATCCCTGAAATGACTGAAGTACAAGCTGGTTCTTATGTGTTTATGGATTCAACATATCGTAATGTTGAAGGTGTCGGCGAAAAGTTTGATTGTGCATTAACAGTCTTAGCGACTGTTGTTAGTCGTCCAGAAAAAAACAGGATTATTGTAGATACTGGTCTGAAAGTGTTAACAAAGGAGTTTGGTATTCCACAACCTGCTGGTTTGCTGGGTGTTGAAATGACCGGTCTTTCCGAAGAACATGGAAAGATGCATTTATCCAATGAAGATATTTCACTAAAGCCGACAGATAAGCTTGAAATTTTACCGACACACTGTTGTACTAATGTTAACCTTCATGACAGGTTTTATGGTACTCGGAATGAAATCGTGGAGACAGTGTGGGGAATAGCAGCAAGAGGTAGATCGCAATAATGATTGTTGATGGTAACTACTACTGGAACCGCTGTAAAATTGAGTTAATTTCATCATAGGTCTTTTAAAGGAGTGTGTCTATGTACAAACTTTTTACAAGAAATATACAGTATACGAATCAAAAAACAAAATGGACGATAGGAATGCTTCTTGTATTCCTGTTAGTGTTTACACATCTGTACTCGGATGCCTACATTGCAGCACGATACACTATCCCGCAAATTGTCAGTGAAAGTTCTAACATCGTATTCGGTACAATTGAAGAGGTAAACACAAATCGAAAGACTGCTAATATTAAGGTAGAACATAACATTAAAGGGCGAAGTGAATTTGATGTTATTAAAATTCGCTTTGATATATATAAAGGTGAAGCAGATCATAGGGGTGAACTTTCCCGTTTCTTGAAGAAAAACGAACAGATTGTTGTGTGTTACCTACAAGAAGATGGACGTATTGACGCGTTGGCACACACAAGAGGAAAATGGTTTCAGCTGCAACTAACGAGAGATCGTGAAAGAGGATGGGGTAGATGGGGTTTTACACACTTTGAGAAATACCTCAATCAAGATGAAGTTTCCAGACGTGACTCAACCAAAGATTTCCAAAATGAATTACGTTCTATGTTGGATGGAAAAATGATAAATTTTCTACTCCTAAACCGTAAAGGATATGAAGAAGAACTACATTTCATTTCTGATCTGAATCACATCGGCAATCAATATATTGCATGTAGACAAACTACGGAACGGGAGTTGGATGGACTAAGTGATTCTGATATATTATGGCTTGGGTACCGTGCAATTGATGATGGTAGTTATCGTTTGAATAAGAAGCATGAGAAGCAGATTAAAGATTATGTGAAGTCTGGCGGTGTTGTGATAGTTTCTGGTCAGGATAGTGATCAGAATCGTCCTTGTGGTGTAGGTTGGTTGTCTGAACCACTCAAAGGTATTGAAAGTAATATCAGAAATAATTTTGAACCGACTTCAAAAGCTGGCGATTTATTTAAGTCACCACACCAAATTCGTTCAGGTAAACTTGCACTTGATGATTCATGGAACGGTTGGAACGACAAATTTGAAGTGCTCGCTACAACCAATAACGGTAAAGAGATAGTCGTTGCAAAACTAAGGTATGGAAAAGGGATGTATCTCATTACAAACCTACGGAATGATAATAAGCAGAATACGAATAAGAATCGACAATTGCTTGAAAATCTTCTGCATTATACGGTAGAATTTTTAAAATAGATCAATATTGTTGGAGTCCTCCAAGTATGCGAAAGATAGCAAAGATACTATCATTGAGTATTTTGTCTGTTATTGTCTGTTTTACTACAACTGCTGAGGCAGTAATACCACAATTGATAGGACCTTTGACTGCATTGCTTGCCATAATTCCGCAAATACTTGCATTTGTTGGTGTTGCCATACTCACTTCACTTGTCTTTGCACGTGATACAACGAAGAGTATATATTACAAGATTAGAGGATTTTTTACAGTGAGAAGGACAATTGTCTCTTTCATTAGTCTGTTTGTTCTTATCGGTTTAGCAGTACTCACCTTCTATTTAGTTGATAAAGGGGTTGATAATAATCCAACTCCGATAGATGTAAGTAGTGAAAAAACCGCAGAACAGAAAGCAAAAACAAGAAGTGCTTGGACAACCTTTAGGGGGAATGCGAACCGCACAGGACGAGTTGATGATCTATCTGGTCCTATTGATGGGAACGCACTTTGGGTATTTAAGGCAAAGGGGTCAAGAACGGTACAGTTCTTATCATCACCAGCTATCGTTGGTAATCGACTTTATATTGGTGCTGTTGCGGGATCAGTCTTCTCTGTTCGTGGTGCTACATTTTGTATTGACACAGATAAGAATGAAGTTGTGTGGGAGAAACAGTCTGAGATACCGATATTTTCATCTCCTGCTGTTGTCGCAGGCAGAGTCTACATAGGTGAAGGATTTCATCTGGATAGTGGATGTAGGTTACGATGTCTTGATGCATCCACAGGTGAACCGATATGGAGTTTTACAACTGCAAGTCATGTTGAATCGACACCGTTCATAACAAGAGGGAGACTTTACTTCACTGCGGGTGCAGATGGTGTTTATTGTATTGATGCTCTTGCTGGTGAACAGATCTGGCATTATCCGGCAGTCCATGCCGATATGTCACCATTCGTAAAAAATGATAAGGTCTATTTCGGTACTGGTTATGACGGATATACAATCTATGCTGTAGATGCAGAAACTGGAGAAGATATATGGTCAAAACCTATGCCGTATCCAGTATGGGGAACTCCGAGTGGATATGAAAATCTTGTCTTTTTCGGTTTAGGACGAGGGGATTTTTCTCAAAGTGCACCCATTCCAGCTGGAAAGTTCGTTGCATTAGATGGGGAAACAGGTGACATTGTTTGGGAATATGAAGCAGGTGATGCTGTGCTGACAGCCGCTGTAGTACACGACGGTTATGTTACCTTTGGATCACGAACGAATTTTGTTTACACACTTAATGCTTTGAATGGTGAAATCCATTGGAAAAAAAATCTCGGTTCACCCGTTTTGGCTTCACCAGCAGTAACGGACGAATCCGTCTATGTAGCAACGCAAGCGGGTCGTATCTATTCTTTAAGTGTTGAGGATGGACAGATTCAGTGGGAATATGATTCAGATACAGACACGAATGGTGTGGAGTTCATTTCTTCACCAGCAATCGCAAATGAAAAGTTATATATTGGTTCAAGTGACAGATATATATTTTGTATAGGTAAGAAAGATACAGTTGAAATAATTGGTGATCGTTAATATCATTATTAATATTACAAATGAAATTGAATCCGTAAACTCATAGAAACTAATTGGTCTTGTGTTTAACAGAAGATTTGGTTTTCATTTACAAGGAGAAAGAAAATGAAAAAGGTTTTAATCGCAATTACACTATTGCTGCTTATCACTGGATTAACAGCAGATGCACAGTGGCGGAGCGATACACATGATGAATATCATGCACTTCAACGTCCTGCAGAAATTATGATTGACGGTGAACTTGATGACGCAGAAGGTTGGGAAGGTGTCTTTGAGTCTGTAACTGGAGAGAATGGAGATCCTTTCTGTGAAGTTGAATTTGCTGGGAACGATGGGAAAATATATGTTTTCCGTGAATGGGATGGTGGAAATTGGGATGATCGTGATGACCATAGAACCTGTTTTGGTATTGTCTGGGACGAAGAAAATATCTATCTTGCACTTGCCGTTACTGATGACGAGCATCAAAATGGTGGTGGTGCTTGGAATGGTGATAGCGCTCAAATTGGATTTGTACCATCTGGTATTCGCGAACCAGCAGAACGATTATATTTATATAATGCTGCTTTAAACAATGCTGCAAACGGCCTTATATTTCATAATGAAGCAATATTCGGAGCTCAGGAATTAACTGAGGGTGATAATGTTGCAATAACTCGGAACGAAGACGACAAGGAAACCTACTACGAATATAGATTTTCAGCTGAGGATTGGAATGTTGCTGGTGGTAAATTCAGTGCAGGTTATGAATTTGGTTTAGCTATTTGTGTCAATGATGGCGACAAAGACACTCCCGGTCAAAAAGGTTGGAGCGGTTGGTATACAGATTGTATCGTCAATGGTGCTAAACAACCAGAAAACACAGGTTTAGTCATTCTCACAGACGAACAACTCGCTGTTGAAGCAAAGAATAAGTTAACAACAACATGGGGAAGATTAAAATCAACCCGATGAAGTTTAATTTCAATAATATCCAATTTGAAGTAGCGGATGTAACATCCGCTACTAATTCAACGGTAGCACCTTGCTACCATTTTAAAATACATTACAACATCATTGTTGTAAATTAAAATTTCCACACATAAATGTGGATAATTAATACTTATACGAGGTAATTTTTGATGAAAAAGTATGTGTTTAAATTTACTGCTATATTCGTAGCAATTATGTTAATCGGAATCGGTGTTGCTGATGCCCAGTGGCGTAATCCAACACACGATGTCTACAATGCACCAACAGGTGTTGATGTTGAAATTGATGGCAATCTTGATGAATGGAGCGGTGTCATGGACTCAGTCACTGGCACTGATGGCTCAACATTCTGCGGGGTAGAGTTTGAAGGAAGAGATGGAAATGCTAAAGTCTGGGAAGAATTAGGAGCCGGCACTTGGGATGGTCCCGACGATCACACAACTTGTTTTATGATCGTGTGGGATGAAGATACTGTTTATCTTGCCTTAAGCGTCACAGATGACGAGCATCAAAATGGTGGTGCAGCTTGGAACGGTGATAGCGTACAACTCAACGTTGTTCCAAGTGGCATTCGGGAATCTGGTCAGCCCTTCTTTCTCTATAATGCGGCATTAGCCGAGAATGGTGATCTTCTCTTACATAATGAAAGGTTGAATGGTCAAGCCGGACTTGTCAGTGGGGATGATTTTGCTATTACCAGAGACGAGGATTCCAAGACAACCAGCTATGAATTCAGATTTACGCCAGCTAATTTCGGACTTGATATTTCACTTTCTGCAGGTCTTGAAATTGGTTTAGGAATCTGTGTGAATGATGGAGATGAAAACGCTCCTGGTCAAACAGGTTGGAGTGGTTGGCATCCACACACAGTTGTGCATGGAAAAAACCCAGAGAAAACAGGTCTCGTTGTCTTAAGTGCTGATAGTGTTACCCCTGTTGAACCAGAAGGCAAATTGGCAGCTACTTGGGGTAGAATTAAGTCTGTAAGATGATTCCGTAGTCATTTACCAGTGACATTAGAAAAGCCGCCAACTTTGGCGGCTTTTCTAATGTACAGTCTTTGCTACGAATGATCGTGATGATTACTTTTGTTGTAATGCAACCGAAGTAGATCAACCCCAAAATCATCCTCTATGTGTCTCCACACAGAATGAATATGATTTGCATTGTTCTGTGTGTTATCATACTCAACAAAGAAGAATGGTCCGTGAATACGGTAATAGTGCGGCATCCTGCGTTCTTCACCACCTGCCCAAGCAAAATGGATGTCATTTACGCTACTTTCGCGTAGTTTTCGTCTCTCAATAGTTGCAATCTCCTCTGGCAATCTATCTATATATTCATGCACAACCTGAATCAAGAGATCGCGCTGATGCGTTTGCATGGTTTCAACCGGTAGACCTTCAACTGCATCAAATTCTACTTTGGGTGCATTGCGAGTCAGGATATCAGATGGTGCATCTGCTTCTATAACCGCAATTGTTTTCTGATACGGTGTTAAACTTGTTAAGAGTTGTCGAGCAAGGTCTTCCTCAGCATAGAGTACCCGTAATCCTTTGTTTTCTCCATCTGGCACCTCTGCTGGATTTGACCCGAAAAAGAATGGATTTGGTGAAATCAATTCTCTGTTGACCACCGTGAAGTTGAGAGAGACATGATGTCCTTCAGCGCGCCATCCCCACGCACCGTTACCTGTTGGGTCTCCAAATATGGTGAAATAGTAGAATTCAGGATTTCGTTCAAGTCTTCCATCACCGTCAGTTTTCTCAATTTCTCCGAGTATTGTCTCCAAATTGATTATTGCCCGTGCTTTTTTATATCCAGCAGGACTCAACCCACTTTCCATGAGTGCAAATGCTGCATCCTGTTGCTTGGCATTAAGTTCTTTTAAAGATACTCCCTGTCGTTCCCACATCTCAATGGGAATGTAATGCCATCGAAAACGTTCGTTCCCTTCAAATGGAAGATTTGTTTTTTCGCGCATTGCGGGGGATAGTACATCTAAGAAATTCGACGCTGCGAACGTCATACGTTCAGCCGTTTCTGAAGCTGGAATTACAATCGGTTTTGAATTTTCGTTTGCCACCTAAAACACCTCCGTTTGATTTTACATTCATTATTTTACCTAATTTGCTGTCCATATTCCACTAAATTTGACACATTTCCACCAAAAATGCATGAGATCTTATTCTCAATCCTATGATACTTAGAAATATTGTATGATGAAATACAATTTTTGACACAAATAATTAAATCCTGTAAACTTAAGGATACGTATCTGCGTTAAAAGGTTAAGTTGTTCAAAAAACTACATGAAAGTCTGGCAAATATTATGGACAAAATGATTGACGATGAAATGTTAGTTGCACAGTTCAAATCAGGTAGTCAGAAAGCTTTTGATGAATTAATGAAACGTTATGAACGTAGGATATTCGGATATCTTCTTCGTTCAGTTCGAAACTACGAAGATGCCGAAGAGTTAACGCTGGAAGTATTCTTCAAAGCATATCGTGCACTCGGTAATTGGAAACCAAAGGCTAAGTTTTCCACTTGGTTATATACAATAGCCTCAAATCTTTCAATTGATTACCACCGAGCAAAATCACGACAACCTATTTACATGTTGGAAGATGAAGAGGTAATTGAAAACCGGTTAATTGCGACAGATATAGCGAGTAATCCTGAAAAGAATCTTGAAGACAAAGAACGAGGACGGGTTATTAGAGAAGCTGTTGATGAACTCTCAGCAAAGCAAAAATCTGTATTTATGTTGGCTCGTTATGAAGGTATGCAGATTAAGGAAGTAGCTGAAACACTCGGCATAGCTGAAGGCACAGTCAAGATACATTTACATCGTGCCATGAAAAAATTACAAACCATCCTACGTCCACTATTAGAGAATAATGAAATATAGGGGAAAAGTTAATGCCTAAATGTAAAATATCGGAAGCACATGTCATTGACTATGTCTATGGTGAGTTAGAACACTCACTATCTTATGATTTTGAGCATCACCTCACCACATGTAACAAGTGTACCAGAAAGGTATATTCCTATAGTCGTGTGCTTGACCTTGTTGATGATGCAGAGAACGAATTTCTACCGTATGCTATTGCTCCTCGCGATCTTGAGATGAAACTTTACAAACGCCTTGCGGACGCTCCACCGGAAAAAACATCTCTACTCACACGTATATCTAACTATTTTTCAAATATCATGATAGCAATGCAGGAACAGAAGGTAGCCAGTATTTGTATTTTTACTGTTGCTGCAATAGCAGTTGCGTTTTTTGTCGGTAATCCCTTCAGGCCTCCGACTTTAGATATGAAGCGAATAAATTCAGCTGATGCACGTATTGAGCAATATAGACATCAAGATATTCAACGAAGTTTGGAAGATGTGTTACGTAAAAAACATCTGCGTCAATCTGATACGTGGGATACAGTGAGTCAACTCAATCGAGTTAAAGACCAAGCCCAAGGAACAGATTGGGTAAATATTGCTGACAATCAACTAAAAAGTGTTAATTCTGAATTCTAATCATTAGTTATCATTTGCCTTTATATTAGATCTGAAATTATTTGAACACTCTGCATCGGCGAGGTTCGGAAACCTCGCCTACCGTGGGACAAAAGTGTCAACTTATATTTATAATTCACTATAACATTAAGGAATATCGTGGGAAAATTGAAAGTATCCTCCCGATCCTTCATCACATATACATGTATATACTTGTTGATGTTGACGTTTGTTTTATCATCTTTTGCACAACAGGACGACATTACCTCTTTAATAAAAGAACGTAGGTATCCGGAAGCTGTTGCACAATTGAAAATATACTTAAAAACATCAACCGATGTTGACACGCGTAGTCAGTCTTACCACCAACTTGGTGAGCTATACTACAACTATACACAGCAATATCCTGAAGCACTCAAGGCCTATGAGAGAATATTGGGGTTGAAAGACAAAGGGATACCAATTGCTGAAATTTATCTTGCATACATTAAGATCGGAGATGTGTATAGTCGTATGGGGAATTATGATCGGGCTGTCCAATATTTTCAGGCTCTTGTTGGTATGGCACCAGAAACACATTTTGTGCATGAGATAGGTTTGCGAAGAATCCGAGATATAGAAAATGCCTTAAGAAACTTAGCGAATCAGGAAGATGTAATTAAGAACTATAAAGGTACTCATTTAGCTGCTGTAGCACAATTTCAGATTGCAGAACTTTACCGATCACATTCCCAACTTAATCAACCTGAACTTGCGATTACTGCCTATCAAACGCTGCTACATAGCCATCCCTACGAACAATTGGCAGCAGAAGCACAATGGCGCATTGCACATATCAGGCACACGGTACTTCATCAATTTGCCTTAGCGATTAATGCATACAAAAAAGTGGTCAACAATTATCCAACGACAAACTTTGCTGCTGAGGCACTGTTTCATATCGGAAATCTTCATCGTGAGAACTTAGAATATCAAAATGCGATCAATGTATATTCAACAATTACAGAGAAGTATCCAAACTTCTGGAATTTACATGCCGTATATTATTGGACTGGTATCTGTCATGAACAAAGACAGAATTACACCGAAGCACATAAAACACTTAATATTTTTATAAATATCTACCTACCAGAACTTGATCCGGTCTACTATGGACAAATTGCAATGTATGATAAAAGTTTGTCTGAAGTAACGGAATTGCTGACTCAAAAGATCAAGACACTTTCAAATTTAATTCCGAAGCATGAATATGAAAAACTGGAAAGGTTAATGACTGAAGGTAAATATAATGCAGCATTAACTATTGCAAAAAACCTGATTGTAACATATCCGAATACACAATACTCAAAAAAGGTTGCGGCTCAACTATCGTCTCTAAAACATCTCGCTGCAATAGAAAACCTTCAAGTCCATATATCAAACGAGAGAATAAATGCTGCCGAAATAGCGAGGTCTCAACTACAGATTGCAACCATCTATGAACGTGAGCTCCTTAATTATTCTAAAGCCGTTGAGGCATACAACAAAGTAGTAAAGGAACATGCGCAATCACCTTATGCAGCTGAGGCACTCTACCGTATAGGTATAATCTATACTGATATACTGGAAAAGCCAAATTCAGCCATAAATTCATTCAATACTATTACTAAGAAATATCAAAACACCTTACAGGCGATGATGGCGACATTTCAGGTAGGAGAAATATTTAGAAAACTGCAACGGTATGATGAAGCCATAAAAGCCTATCAGACAACAATCGCATATCCTGAGAGAGAAATTTATCTATCTGGTGGATACAAGGACAGTTATGCTGATAAAGCACAATTTCGGATTGGTAGAGTGCATTTTGAAGATCAACGATATACTGATGCCCGGTTCGCTTTTGAAGAGTTCATCAAGACCCGTACTGATTCTCCGCGTTTAGCAGCAGCCCTGATTTACTTGGCTGTTATGCATCAGGAAAGTGGAAATAAGGAGCAGGCGTTAGAATATTATAAGCAATCGGAGATGATTATTACAAACAATCATATTCAGAAACAGATGGTTGTTGATGAGGCAAGAAATCTCGGATTTCAAAGTTCGGATGATGTCATAGAATTCTTACAAGAAAGACAAAAACGGATAAAGACTGAAGGACTTTAGTTAGCAATCCCACAGCTTTAGTTGTGTGTCAAAAAACGTTTGACTTCTGCACCGAAATAGTATATGCTATATGTAGCATCGTGGAAAGGGTTTCCACTTTAGTCGTCGTAAGTATCACTAGATAAAATAGACCGCACTGATTGAACTGAGATAGTGGATCTTCATCCTGGAGGAATTGGTACTTGTCAGCAGAAATCCTTAATGGAACCCGTCTTGCACAGCGAATCCGAAGTCAAATACGGCGGGAAATGAAAAAACTTACATTTACTCCTGGACTTGCAGTCGTGCAGGTTGGTGATGATCCCGCATCCACCGTATATATCAAACATAAGCAGCGCGATTGTGAGAAAGTGCATTTCCATTCTGAAGTACACCGATTTCCACCCACCATAACACAAAATGCTCTAATTGAAAAAGTAGAAGCGTTAAATCAACTGAATGACATTCACGGTATCTTAGTGCAAATGCCCTTACCGGATAGTCTTGATGAACAGACTATCATAGATGCAATCTCACCAGATAAGGATGCGGATGGATTAACTCCTCTTAATTTTGGTAACCTTTTCATCAATAGGGAATGTATTACGCCATGCACTCCAACGGGAATAATACATCTGATCGAAATGACAGGCAGACAGATTGAAGGAAAACATGCTGTCTGTGTTGGTCGGAGTCATCTTGTTGGAAAACCCATCGGTATAATGCTTCTAAATCGAAATGCAACCGTTACATACTGTCATTCACGAACAAAGAATCTTGCAGACATCTCTCGTGAAGCTGATATCCTTGTTGCTGCTGTTGGTCACCCCGAATTTATCACAGCTGATATGGTAAAAAGAGATGCAATCGTTATTGATGTTGGTATAAATTCAATTAACGATCGTCTAATAGGTGATGTCAAATTTGATGAAGTGAAAGAGATTGCCGGTTATATTACACCCGTACCAGGTGGGGTTGGTCCATTGACACGCGCAATGTTATTGCAAAATACTATGACTTTAGCCAGTAGGCAGATAAAAAACTAAAAGTATTCTGTATGGAATTGTATCTTAGAGATATTTGAATACACAAACAGAATAGAAAATTGGAGGCATTTAATGGCATTTCCAGGATTTGAATTGAACGATAAAGTGATGTTAATTACCGGTTCTGGTAAAGGTATTGGTAGAGGAATCGCCCTTGCTGCTGCTCAGATGGGTGCTAAAATCATCTTGAACAGTCGAACCAAATCTGACCTTGATGAAGTAGCGGAGGAAATCAGCGCTAATGGTGGTGAAGCAGAATCTGTCGTGTTTGATGTGAGTGATTTGAAAGAAGTTGAAGAGGGTGCAAAAACTGCATTGGATGTTTGGGGAAGAATTGATGTCCTTGTTAATAATGCCGGCACAAATCGTCCGAAACCTGCTCTGGAACTGACTGAAGAAGATTGGGATGCAATTTACGATCTCAACCTCAAAGGGTTATTCTTTTTGACACAAACACTTGTCAAACCGATGATTGAACGTGAAAATGGAAAAATAATCAATATCTCCTCAACTATGGGTTTAGTTGGAGGACCACTACGTACAGCATATTCAGGTAGCAAAGGAGGTGTAGTCCTATTAACAAAAGGTCTTGCCGTAGAATGGGCACCACACAATGTTACTGTCAACGCAGTAGCACCAGCTTTCACACGTACTCCGTTGGCAGATGTGTTACTGCAACGCAAGGAATTTTATGAAGATGTCGTGCGTCGTATTCCGATGGGACGCGTTGGAGAAGTTGATGAAGTTGTTGGGGCTGTCCTATTCTTAGCATCAGAAGCTGCAAATTGGGTTACTGGACAAACGATAGCAGTTGATGGTGGTTGGGTAGCATGGTAAAATTGAAATACCAATATGCCATAACAAACCTTGCAAAAACCAGTTTTTGTAGGGTATAATTTTGATTGATATTATTTTAAGAGATCCAAATTCAATAATATCATTATTTTAGTTCTATAATACAGAGAAAAAACTCGAGGGAGAAATATAGTGAAACGTTTTTTTGTTTTAGCAGGAATTGCAATGTTAATCCTCTTCCAGATGGCTTGTTCATCTGATGAAGAACAAGTACATATTGAAAATCCTGCTGTAATTGACGCAATAGATGGTTCTACTGCTGCGCCAATTGTTGGTGAAGTAGAACTTGAAAGTATGTATGAAGATGAAGTCCGTAAACTTGCAACCAAAACACCGGTTGAAATCATCACTGCAATTGAAGGTACAAGTAAAGTCATAGTTGAAGCTGAATTCCGAAGAGTCCGATCATTTGGTGGATTCGGATTTCCACTCTATGAATGTGTTTTGACTGATGAAGCAGTTTCTGCAATTGGTGGTGTTGCAAAAGGTATGTCAGGAAGTCCTGTTGGAACTTCTGGACGCGTATTTGGCGCACTTGCTTATGGTGATAATTGGGCAGCTGCACCACATCGGTTCTGGGTAACGCCTATAGATGCAATGGAAGGCACATTAGATCATATTCCATTCGGAGAATTCATCGGTCCACTCCCCGCCGCTCCAGGGGCAGTCGTAAATGCTACATACAGTGCAGTAGAAACTCCAATAACTATTACTGGACTTGGTTTAAATAGGTTACAAAGTTTGTCATCGCACCTGTCCGACCCACGTTTTGACAACATAGAAATCTTTTCAAGTGTCGGTGGAGCGCCCGGCGCGCCTCCTGCCAATGCACCAAAAAATTTAACCGCTGGTGATATGATCGGTGTTGGTATCGTTGTTGGTGATGTCGTGAATGCAATGGGATTTGGAACTGTAACACAAGTTTACGGTGACCATTTTGTTGCATTTGGTCATGACCTGTTCCTTGATGGACAAGCTTCTTTACCTGTCTATAGGGCAGTGGTAGATGGAATCGTCCCAAACTTGGAGGCATCATACAAGTCTGCTACTGCCTATGGAAATCCCATTGGAACGATTACTAAAGACTTGAGACCAGGTATTGTTGGTGAACTTGGTAAATTAGCACCCATGATACCAGTTACAGTCTCATATTCGCCAGTGAACAGCGCAGAACCCATTGTCAAGAAACATAAGGTTGCTTACGGACAAGAAGAGTTTATTTCAGTTGTTGCAGCAACGACACTTGATGCTATTCGAATGGAAGTTAGTCCTGGAACTATTGAAGCAAACGTAGCAATAAGTTTCAAAGAAACTGATGAAGTCTATAGAGAATCTTTCCGTACAATTTCAACCGATCCGTTTGAAGCAGTATTAGCAAATATGGAAGTCATTGTTCAATCATTTACACACTTATTTGCTAATGGTGCTGGTAGAGCAACTATTGATGAAATCCACATCTCTATAGCAGATCTGCCTTTTATTCTTCATACTGAAATTACTGACATACATGTCGTCGGTGAAGTTAAACAGGGTGAGGTTGCAACTTTCGTTCTTGAAATGCTACCGCACTGGACTGCTGCAGGACAGAGCCGAAAAATGTATAGAGAAGTTCAACTATATATACCAGAGAATTTCATTCCTGGACCAGCAGAAATTTCAATGGCTGCTGCGAATGAATATGGATTTAATCCTTTCGGAAATCCATTTGCACCATCTCCTGAGAATTTAGACCAACTGATTGCACAACTCCATGATTTACAGTTTGATAGAGGGTTGGTGTTGGCTACTCTTGCAACATTGGTAGAAGATGAAGTTGAGCCAGAAGAAGGTTCAATTGAAGAAATATTTACAGGATTCTTTGAGGAGTTTATAACATCTATAATTGAAGGAATAGGTGATGGTATAATACCAGGAGAGGGTGTACCTCCTCCAGGAGATGGTGAACTTCCTCCAGAAGATGGTGAACTTCCTCCAGAAGATGGCGAACTTCCTCCAGAAGATGGCGAACTTCCTCCAGAAGATGGTGAAATAATTGATGTAATCGATGAAGAAGAAATGATGGAGGACTTGGTTCCAACACCACGTCCAATACCCATTACAGGTACAGCATTGATTGTTCCCCGTTTTATTGTGACTGGAGAAACAGCGATTGAAATCGAAGTTTTACCAATTGTGGTGGAAACTGAAGAAACAGTTGAAACTGAAGAGACAGTTGAAACTGATGTGGAATAATTCCCATTAATAACAGAAAGTCTGGACAGTTTCATTGAACTGTCCAGACTTTTTTGCTTATGTTCCTATTATAACCTAAGTTGCTACCTACTGAATATTAATCATCGAATTACTTTGTCAAACGAAGAAACAAAGGAATTCTGCATATTTTAGTGCCACTTCATAACAATCGTGGTTGGAAACCACTCCAACTAATGATAGGTGGCAACTTACGTTATTATAGGATATCTTATCTATTCACATTTAACTGCAGATTTATTTGCATAACATCTAACAATATTGATTATCAATTCAATATCTTTCCGTGCTGATTCAAGTGGAGTATAGCAGGTTACACCTTCAGTTATACATGCATGAAAATGTCGTAACTCTTTGACAAACGCACTTTCCCATTCAATTGTGGGATTTTTTTTATAGGTGATTCCATCAGCATCTATTCCCTGAATCGTCACCTCCGACAAAATACCGCGTGAAAAACCTGTAGGATACGAAACCAGCACACGTTTCTCTCCCCCATAAATCTCTAATGTTTCCTTAAAATCCCATAGTTCGGGGAGGTCAACCCATGTAGCAATGCAACGTGCGCCGTTAGGATAAGCCAATACTATATTTACGCCACCACCATCTGCCCATACTTCTGCACTTATTACTTCACTTGGTGATCCGAGCATGACACGTAAACTGTATATGTCGTGAATCATGCTACCTGACAATAGATGAAATGCACGTTCCACTTGTGGTGGAACATCTCCAATTGCATCTTTCCGTGCAGCTGCCCGTGCTGACTGAGCAGGTGCGAATGCGTTGGGTGGCACATCGTCAAAACGTTCAACGTCAAATTGACTTAAATGCAAGCTATTGTTTGGATGTAAATGATTAATCTGGACAAACCGGAAGTCATGCATCGTATCTACTTCAAGCTTTGCAAGTTGAAATGCAGGATCATGCACCTTCATATATCCTGCTTGTGCTACGTTACCAGACTTCCGTTGTGCCTCAAGCATCACATCAATCTCTTGTAGTGAAAAGCATACAGGTTTTTCAATGAAAACATGCTTTCCTGCTTCAAATGATGCAAGTGCAACTTCAGTTTTAGGATCCCCATGACACAACAATACAGCATTAACATCTGTTTCTAAGAGTTTCTTATAGTCAGCAACGAAATGTGGAATGTCAAATCTCTTTGCAACTGCTTCCGCTGCTCCTTGAGACAAATCACATACGATAGATACTTCAAACTCTCTGTGTAGATGTTTTAGGTTAGGCAAATGTTGGACTTGTGCCACTGCACCACACCCAATGACACCAATCTTAATACGACTCATAAGTATTCCTCCAGTTCTAACTTACCCTTTAACCTATCGTATCATATCCATATTTTTGATGCACTTCATTTCCAATCAATAGCATTTATCATATATACAATTTCATTTGACACCTAAACATAGTATATGATAATCTTATGTAATCTGAATACAAAACTGTTTCAATGTGGCAGAATGAGAAACATCAAACTTGTACTTGAATATGATGGCACCAATTATCACGGTTGGCAGAAGCAACCGGAACTTCCTACAATTCAGGATAAGGTTGAAGAGGCCTTGGCTCAACTTACGAAAACTCCGATTCAGATTATCGGTGCTGGTAGGACAGATACTGGTGTACACGCAGAAGGACAAGTGGCGAACTTCTTTACTGAATTATCTATTCCAACGAGAGCCTTTCAGAAAGGTCTAAACACATTTTTGCCACGAGATATTGTTGTTACAGATGTTGATGAAGTGTCATCAGATTTTCATGCAAGATTTAGTGCTAAGAGTCGACAATATAGGTATACTATTCTGAACAGAGACTATCCATCAGCACTGAGACGGCACACAGGATACTTGTTCTCATTACCAATTGCGGTTGACTCACTTGATGCGATTTGTCGTTGCATGAATGGTAAATTGGATTTTTCTTCCTTTCAAAAAACGGGAAGCCATAGATTGAATCCTGTGTGTGAGATTTTCGATGCAAGTTGCTATAGAACAGATGATTATGTCTTTTTTGAAATTGAAGCAGATTCGTTTTTGCGAGGAATGGTTCGTGCAATTGTAGGCACAGCATTAAAATGCATGAAGAAAGCGAACAGAAATGTAGAGGTAGCATGTAAGATGTTCCATGATATTATGGAGTTGAGGGATAGATCAATGGCAGGTCCATCAGCACCTGCACACGGGTTGTCACTTATCTGCGTTAAATATAACGAATAATTACGAGGTATTTATGAACTACACTCAAGTTTTGAATGAACTGGAAACTCTTGTCAACGAAACTTTCGGTCTTTGGGAACATAATCGTGTAGGATTCCAATGGAGACACTATACCTGGAATCATACAATGCGTGTGCGTGCAATGAGCATGGAACTTGGTAGACGCGAAGGTGGAGATGTCAAACTACTTGAAGTCGCAGGAACGTTACACGATATTACAAAACGATATGATGGTGTGATCTTGACTGATGACAACGGGAAACGTATCTTAGATCACAACGGATTTTGGTTAAACGAAACATTAACACCTGCTGGACAGAATGTAGTCACTGATCTATACAAGAAGCATAATCTACACGGTAAGGTTCACCATGAATCTGGTGCAGTGATTACTGAGAATATCTTGGGTATGTATGACTTTGAACCTGAATTTGTTGAGGCTGCAACTGCCGTTGTTTTGGCTCATTTGAAGCCTATGAACCTTACTGCAGAAAACTTCAAACTATTATATGGAAACATTGAGAATCAGATATTATATGATGCAGATACTATGGACCCGAATATCGGTTATACCGGTTTTTTCCGTAATATTCATATACATGCATATTTTGCAATTCAACGCGGCAACTTCAATTTAGAAGAATATGTGCGTAATCTACCACGGTGGATTAATTCTAAACAGGAATTTGTTGATAAACTCCTAACTGAATCTGCTCGTGAAGTTGCACAAGCACGGCAGGATCGGAATCAACAACTTTTTAGTCAGATGGTGGGTGAATTAGATGATATGGAGATAAACCGGAAATATGGTCTACTTGGGATTATTGAGTATTTTGTAAGTGAAACAGAAGATCCGCATTTTCTAAATCAATTGAACTACCTGAAAGAAGAATGGCTGCCACAACGAAAACAGTGGGTTGCGGAAGAGGAAAAAAGTGAATCGGAACGTGAAAGGGCACAAAATGCCATCAACCGCGTGGACAATTTCCTGACATTACTTGAAAAGGAAGGAAGAGGAGAAATATAAGGAGGGTATTATATGAATTCGCAAGCAATTGACCAATCAAAAGATGCTGCAACGACACCGCCACCGATTCCCTATCCAGAGGATTTATATAGTTTTGATGCAGTGGCAAATAGCATTACAGGTGGATTTTCATCGGTCTCGGAATCGGACATTTCATACTTTCATCAACACGGTTATCTTGTGATTGAAGACGCGTTTTCACCTGACGAAATCCAAGATGCGTTAGATGGTATGGTCTATCTGATGGATGGAAATAATCCTGACTTTCGCGCAATCCAATATGAACCGAAATTGGCAAAACAGAAAGATGAAATGGATGGAGATGAACGTCGTGATGCGATAAGAAAGATATTCAATTTTGTTAATCATGAACAGCGTTTGAACGCATTGGCTGCGCATGCTGGACTTCTTAGTGTGTTAGAACGTATTATGGATGATACACCCGTGTTATTTCAAGATATGGCATTGGTTAAACCTAAGTTATTCGGTTCTGAAAAACCGTGGCATCAAGATTGCGCTTATTTCAACTTCGAAGAAGGAACAACAGTTGTTGGCGTGTGGATTGCATTAGACGAAGCCACGGCTGAAAATGGATGTATGCATATAATCCCTGGCTCGCACAATGAAGGTCCAATGATACACTTCAAGAGGAGAGATTGGCAGATATGTGATACACACGTTCCGATTGCTCGGGATACAATGGTACCACTTCAACCGGGAGGATGTCTATTTTGGCATGGGTTGCTTCATCATGGCAGTCCTGTAAATCAATCTCCACTTAGACGAAGAGCACTCCAATTTCACTATAAACCAGCAAGTAGCGGAGACATTTCAACGCAAGATCGGATGGATGTATATGGTAGTGAGGGTAAAGATGTAGAATGTTAAAAGGGTGGAAAATCCACCCTTGTAGTAATATCTATATGATGTGATTTGTACTATTTACTTCTGTTCTGGGAAAGGTGCTCGAATATCGTAACGTCCCTCTTTAAACACAGGTAACTTACCACCTTCAACCAACAGATCAAGTGGATTTGGACGGGTTGTTAGTGGAAATGTCACAACGCCTTGAAGACGAACAGATTCATAGAACGCCATAAGGATTTCAATTGTGCAGAGTCCATGTCTGCCAGCATTACGGTGTTCATCTACATCGCCTTCAATCCAAGCTAACATCTCAGAAAACTGATTGGGTTCGCTTTGACGAGGCTTGATGGTTTGCCATCCAGCAGCTTTACTATTTAGGACTTCAATCGTTCCGTCACTGCCACGACGTAGTTGACCATCGTCACCATAAACTGCATCACCGCGTAAACCAGGACCTGGAAGATCACTTTCATAAATCCCACGGATCCCACCTTCAAAACAGATCTCAGCCATACAAAGGTCTTCAGTGCGAACTCGACGTTCCCAACGGTCGGTTTTTCGTTCCACTTGGCCAATGAGCCATTGTGGATCAGGGTCTCCAAGAATAAATCGCATCTCATCAATTTCATGAGTTCCGCGATTTAACAGACCATGTCCATCACGACGTAGCATAGTTTGGGGTTGTCCGATCGCACCTTCTTGTATCAGTCTACGTGCTTCGCAATTCTGAGCACTGAAACGACGTTGATGTCCAACAACCAACTTTGTTCCGTTCTTGTCACAAACATCCATCATGTCTTGTGCGTCACCGACAGATGCAGCCATAGGTTTTTCTGTTATGACACCTATCACACCGTTTTCTGCTGCTGCGATTGTAGGTTCAGCGCGGACGCTCTGCCATGTAGTAATACTAACAATATCAAGATCCTCTTTTTCACACATTTCTTCAAAATCAGCATAGTGTGTCTTGAGAGATAACTCATCAGCAAATTTTGCTGCCGATTCCGCACTTATATCAGATGCGGTAACGACTTGTACATTATCAAAACCGTTCCAACTTCTTGCATGCGCGCGACCCATGCCTCCACAACCGATTACACCAACACGATATGTTTTATCAGCCATCTGTAAAACCTCAAAAATAAGAAAGATGTTAAAGTTATGACTAAAGTGTATCAAAAATTGTAATGCAATTCAATTCATTTCTTTGGTATAATTGATTAATGGAAATTACATGTGTCTAATTTAATACAACCTATATACAGCATTTTTCTCAGTACACCTATATTTGTAACAACCTTATAATTGGCATCGTTTATGCAATAAAAGAGTATAGTATAGAATATCTTTACATAAACATCAACAAAATATGGAAAAAGTAAGGAGAAAAAATGCAAAAATTCACAATCAACGGCGGAACCAAACTTGAAGGGACTGTTAAGATAAGTGGTTCAAAAAATGCAGTCCTTCCTATCGCTGTAGCAGCAGCAATACTCGGTGATGGTGTGAGTGTGTTGCACAATGTGCCAAATCTCACAGATGTAAAAACACTTAGTGCAGTGCTTGAAGGACTTGGTGCATCAATAACACGAAAAAACGGTTCTCTCTATGTTGAACCAATTAACCGAATGGAATATGAAGCACCCTACGACCTAGTGCGACAGATGCGGGCATCAATTTATGTATTGGGACCATTGGTTGCAAAGTTGGGAAGGGCAAAAGTCTCTTTTCCAGGTGGTTGTGCCATCGGTCCACGTCCAGTAGATTTACATATACGTGGTTTAGAGGGTTTAGGAGCAGACGTAGATGTCAAAAAAGGATATATATATGCACAGGCTGACAAGTTAGTCGGTTGTGATATGAATCTTTCTGGACAATATGGTCCAAGTGTCGGTGCAACAGCAAATGTTATGATGGCTGCGACCTTAGCACAGGGTACAACTATTCTACGAGGCGCCGCACGTGAACCTCATATATCCGATCTCGCAACATTTTTGAATGCTATGGGGGCAGATATAAATGGTATCGGTACTTCTAAGTTGACGATACGCGGTGTAAAGCAGTTACATGGAACAGAACACACAGTAATTTCTGATGATATTGAAGCAGGCACGTTTATGGTCGCTGGAGCTATCACAAATGGTGATGTCTTTGTTGAAGGAATAACACAAAAGCAGATTCCGGCTATATCTGAGAAACTCATTGAATCGGGTGTGCAATTAGATTGGAACGAAACAGGTGTGCGAGTCACAACGCCACATCAACTCAAAGCCGTTGATGTGAAGACAGTCCCGTTCCCAGGGTTTCCAACTGATATGCAGGCACAGATAATGGGACTACTCAGCCTTGCGTCAGGTAAAAGTACAATAACGGAGAATGTTCACACTGATCGCTTCATTCACGCTGCAGAACTCAACCGAATGGGTGCGGATATTAGACTTGAGGGTCGTAAAGCAATAATCAACGGAGTCTCATATCTTAGCGGTGCACCAGTGATGGCATCTGATCTACGTGCAGGTGCGGTACTTGTTGTTGCTGGATTGGCAGCTTCAGGTGAAACTGTTGTTTCTCGTATTTATCATATAGATAGAGGATATGAAGTAATTGAGGATAAACTTAGAAACCTTGGTGCGGATATTGTTAGAGAAAATGATGATGTGTGAAATTAAGTAAGGTCAATGAGGCGTAATCTGATATGTTGCGAATTGTAAATATTGATACACCAGAGAGTACAGCCTTTCTGGCAAAACTAAATGATCGTGGTAAGTTTAAGGATGAGAACATCCTGAGAACTGTACGAAAAACGATTAGTGAAGTAAAAGATGAAGGTGACAAAGCTGTTGCCCGATACACTCGTAAATATGATGCACCACGTTTATCTACGAAGGGACTAAAGGTACTGCCTCGTGAATTTAAACAAGCCTATTCCGATGTCAAATCGGATTATATAGATGCTATTGTTCATGCGAAGGAAAATATAGAAAGTTTCCATCAGAAGCAGATGCAATCATCTTGGCTAACCACTGAGAAAGATGGGGTGCTCTTAGGTCACCTTATTCATCCTTTAAAACGGGTTGGTGCTTGTGTTCCTTCTGTCAGTCAACTCTTGGTCTCGTCACTACTTATGAGTGTTATACCAGCAACCGTTGCAGGTGTAGAAGAAATCGTCGTATGTATGGGACCGATGCGTAATCGTCATATTGATCCACACATGCTGGTCGCTGCAGCAGAATGTGGCATTGATGAGATTTATAAGTGCGGTGGTGCTCAGGCAGTTGCTGCAATGGCTTATGGGACAGAGACAATTCCAGCCGTGGATAAAATCGTCGGACCTGGCAACTTGTTTGTTCAAATGGCTAAAAAAGAGGTCTTTGGTCATGTTGGAATTGATAAATTAGCTGGACCGAGTGAAATCCTTGTCATTGCCGATAGCACTGCTGACCCAGATTTTGTCGCAGCGGATCTGATATCACAAGCCGAACACGGTGCAGATTGTTCAGCAATGTTAATCACTACATCACGTGGATATGCTGAGCAAGTTAAGGGAGCAATAGAACTCCAAGCACAGACTCTCTCAAGACAATACGAATTGGTTAAAGCATTTGAAAATTACGGTGTTGCAATTTTAGTAAATGATATAGAAGAAGCGGTAGATATTACCAACAGAATTGCACCTGAACACGTTGAGTTACACATTGAGAATCCTCTTGATTGGATTGGAGAAATTCGGAATGCAGGTGCTATTTTCATTGGCCCCTATTCACCGGAAGCCGTAGGTGACTACATCGCTGGTCCAAATCATATACTTCCAACTGGTACTGCAGCACGTTACGCATCATCATTGAGTGTAGATGACTTCGTAAAAAAGACCAGTCTGATATCATATACAAAGACAGCATTGAAAAAGGTCACACCAGATGTAGTAAAACTTGCTGAAGTAGAGGGATTAGATGGCCATGCTGCTGCCATGAAAATTAGATTTGAAGACGATTAGAGTTAATTCACCTTTACATACATTTCTATGATATGTGTCTTGAAAGACAAATTAATTCTCAACAAAACCAATTAAAATGTGCTATAATGTTTCCACTCTCCATAACACCATACCGATTTCAACATTTTCCATTGTAGGATATGATCCTGATAATGGAGATTTAGGAGTCGCAGTTCAATCAAAGTTTTTTGCAGTCGGAGCAGTAGTGCCTTGGGCGGAAGCAGGTGTTGGGGCAATTGCAACGCAATCTTGGGCAAATACAACCTATGGTCCCAGAGGATTACAGTTGCTAAAGATCGGACTGTCTGCAGAACAAACATTGGAACATCTGATTAAAGATGATAATGGCAGAGAATCACGGCAAGTTGGCATCGTAGATTCATCCGGTAATGTTACACACTTCACTGGGAAAGAATGCAATGAATGGGCAGGTGCATTATCAGGTAAGCATTATACTGCACAAGGTAATATTCTTACAGGTGAAGATGTTGTGAAAGCGATGGGAAAATCCTTTGAGGCAGCAGATGGTGAATTGGCAGACAAGCTCTTAGCTGCCCTATTTGCAGGACAAGAAAAAGGTGGAGACAAACGGGGTCAACAATCCGCTGCACTCCTTGTTGTCCGAAAAAACGGTGGGTATGGTGGCTTTAATGACCGATATATTGACATACGAGTTGACGATGCTGCTAAACCTATAGAAGAACTTCAACGTCTCTTAAATATACATAAACAATTTTTCTCACGTTGACCCTACACCGTACTAAATTGGATAATAGACCTTCTATTTATTCTTGAAAATCGGTTCCATAATCCTTTAGGATTTGGTTAATATCCCTGAATTTATCGATAAAAAGAATAAAAGAAAAGATAATGCCTCGTAATCTTGCGAGGTATTGTCTTTTTAAAATACCTCAATTTGCATATCCATTAAATTGTTCTTCTGATAAATGGTGGCAGACCTAACTCCATTTTATGTTACTGGTTTGGCTAAAAATTGAATGGGAATTTACTTTTTTATAAAAATATGGTATTATCCTATTCGTTGTACCTTCAAGCATAAGTAAAGTCCACAAAAAACATAAAATTCATTGACTTATACACAATAAATTTGAGGGAATAAAATGTTAAAACGAAAACAGTTCATTGCTGCAGTTTTAGTCTGTTGTATATTCATTGCAGCAATTTTAGCATCAACTTTTGTGTTAAAACTATCAAAATCGTTTAAAGATATCCTTCCAAATGGCAAGCCTTTAACAAGTTTTCAGCAATTTCATGTAATTGCGCACGATTTAGATGAAATGGGAGATCTTAAGGCAGAAAGTAAGGCACAATTGGGTAATGGGATGCGTTTAGCAGATTGGAACGATATTGTTGCATTTTATGAGTCGGGTGGTTCATTAGATGAATTCATCAAGGGGCTAAAGATGTCAATCAGGGAAGATATGCTTAATCTGTTAAATACCATAAAGAGGAATTCAGAAAACAGTATTCAGGACAATGAGCAGCTACTTCCTTATACACCAGGTTCTGGTTATCGGATATCATTTTTTGGAGGACCAAGATTACATGGTTCAAACAGACATTACTTTGTTGCAAGACATGACCACATTAAGCCACCCGGTTTCTTGGACCATGACCACCTAAATAATTATCAACTAACGGTTGGGTCTTGGTTTGCACAAGGTGGATATGCACTCTGTTATGGAGAATTGGGCGAGAATGCAAAAGATAATTCTTTAGCAAGTTATGATAATTTCCATGTCATTGGACATTCGTTGAACGAAATGGGGGATCATAATGCTGAGTGTATAGCACAATTGGGAGAAGATGCACGTTTAGCTGATTGGAGCGACATTCTTGAATATTATGATGCTGGTGGTGAATTGTCCGATTTTATCATCGGTCTGAAAATGTCAATAAGAAATGATATGAAATCGATGTTTGAGACTATGCAAAGAAGTATTGAAAACGTTGATCCTGAAGTAGATCAACTTCAACCACCCGACTTACTTGACAACCAATATCACATTTCAAAAGATGGTAACTTGAGATCGCAAGGAAATAGACATTATTTCGTAGGTCGACATGACCACCTAAAACCAGTCGGCTTTTTAGAGCATGATAACCTGAACAATTACCAGTTAACATTAGGCTCTTGGTCTGGTCAAGGTGGATTTGCACTCTGCTATGGTAACCAATTAGATATACCTATTCCTTTGAGTAAAGCCTTGAAGTCTACGATGACGATTGTAGCATACCTTTTAGTTGGTTGTCTTATGTTGTTTGCTGCTTTCCTTTCTATGCTTATATTAAGAATACCGAATTGGTTAATTGGAAGGAATGCGGAAGTAATTAAGCAAAGTATTGAGATGAAAAGGAATGAAATTGCAGGATTGGAGAAACTTCAAGCAAGTATCACAAAAGGAGAAGATGGTGAATCAGTTGACGATGTAAATACAGAATCAAATGAATAGAGAAGTGGAAAGCATCTGGCTGTGCGAGAGTAATTCAGCAATCTCTTCTCCTAATCTTTATATATGACAAGTGGGAGGCGGCCGAAATTTGTACGTATTTTATTTGCTGCTAACAGCACAGCAGGTATACGAATAATTCGGTGGGCAAGTCGTTTTCTGCCCGGAAAGTCGCTTATTATTAATCCTGTTAAGATTGTCAGCAACCCCTGTCCTGGCACACCAGGAACAGCAAGCAGTGCTCCAACTACTATTAGCATAAAACCAATCAAGTTTTTCAGTGTTGAAAACATCACACGTAGTACAGGATTTTTTATTTGTCGTATCTGCTTTGCTTCATTGAAGTAGTCAGGTGGTAGATATGTTATCATGGCAGCACAACCTATAATACTGAGTACTAAACTTACTCCAGAAAATATCAAAAAAAATAACCAGTGATTAGCAATTAAGGTTAATAAAAACATAAACCAACCACTGATTACATTCCAACAAGATTTAAGAGTATTTATAACCCACAAAACATATAATCTCCTTCGACTTTCATCTGCGTGAAACGGCTCCACCATCTACAGTTATAATATCACCACTAACATAAGCTGCATCATCTGAAGCGAGAAATAAGACTGCGCCGATGTAATCCCACACCGTAGCACCCCGTTCAAGCGGTGCGTCCGATGGTGCTGGTAACAGTTCCGGTAGACTTTCATTATCTGGTAAATTCTGAGGTGCGTTCATACCTGTTGGTGCTCCACCTCCTGGTGCAACAGCATTCACTGTAATGCCATGTGGACGCAGTTCCAATGCGAGACTACGTGTCAAGCGGTTTACGGCAGCTTTACTCACACAATAACTTAGAACACCGACATGCGATTCTTCTGCGAAAATAGAAGAGTTATTGATAATCCTACCCCGAATGTCTTGAGCAATCATCGCCTCTGCTGCAGCTTGTGCACATAATAGACACCCCTTTACATTTACAGCCATAACTTTGTCATAGGCTTCTGGAGTCAACTCAAATAGGGTTTGTCTGTTAATTATGCCAGCGTTGTTGAATAGAATGTCAATCCTGTCATATTTCTCTAATGTTGCATCAATGGCTGCTTGAACTTGTTGCGGATCTGTAACATCTAATGGAACGGCAATTGCTTCTCCACCTTCGGTTTTTATTTCTGTAGCGACAGCGTCTGCACTTCTTCCTCCCGCGACCACAACGGATGCACCTTCGCGTGCAAATGCTAAACAAGCAGCGCGTCCAATACCTAATGGACCTCCTCCACCAGTTATAATTGCAACTCTATCTTTAAAACGCATTTATTTCCTCTATAATGACCTTTGTCAACATACATTATAGCATATTGTACAATAGATATGAAATGGAAAATGAATATATCTTGAAGAAGATTGAATGTTTTCAAAAGTAAATAGAATTCAATGATATTAAACAGAATACCCAACAACTGAAGCTGCTGGGCAAAAATACAATTTCTTTAAGACATGATAAGATAATTGCTTAGGAAAAAGGATTTGTCACCTAACGGATTATGCCTGGGTGTGCTCAGACATGATGTCCCAAGTAATGCCAAATTTGTCTGTACACTTACCATAGTATGAACCCCAGAAGACATCTCCCATCGGCATGATAACCTTGCCACCATTGGATAGTTTAGTAAAGACCTGTTCAGCATGCGCTCTGCTTTCTGCACGATAACAGAGTGAAAAGTTGTTTCCAGCAACACGTGGTGGGGCAAAAGATGTACAGACATCACTGCCCATCAGTACACTTGAACCAATTGGAAGTGAAACGTGCATTATACGATTAAGATCCTCTTCTTGTACTTCAAGTTCTGCAGGAGCATCTCGGAATGTTTGGAAGGTGATGAATTCTCCTCCGAATACTGCGCGGTAGAATTCAAATGCTTCTTGACATTCATTGTTAAAACTAAGGTACGGATTGAGTGTCATTATAATCTCCTAAAAAAGCATTATTTTATTTTAAAATTTGGATGTAATTCCTAACATTGAATAACACGTTTAGGAGAGTATTTTAGTTTCAAATTGAAACTATATGAAATATCTAAGGTGCAATTTATATCATCAGCAAACAGATTATTCTGCGTCCGTCACTGGTAACACATCCCTTTCAACTTCATGTACCTTATCTTGATATGTCTGACCCCGTACCCACATCACAGGTTGTCCTTTATACGTTCCATCGCCCTTTGCCCATTCTGCTTGTGCACTCAAGTAGTGAATGACATAACTTCTCCTAAATCGCAGACTGTGGTTATCCGTGCTTTTGTGTAATAAATAACTATGAAACCAGACAACGGATCCGGGTGGCACTTCCACTGCAACAGCATCTTCGTCGCGTGCGCCGCGAGCCAGTTTGAACTCTTTCTGTTGTGATCCTTCAAGGTCATCGTGTGCATGAATTTCATTTTTATGACTACCTGGTATGACATAAAGACACCCGTTATCTCGATCTGCTGCATCAATCGCTGTCCAAGTGCCGACCGTTGTTTCAGTATTAAACCTATTTCGAAAATAGAACATATCTTGATGCCAAGGAAATCCTAGACCAATCTTAGGTGCTTTCCATATAAAAAGATTGTTAATACCAAGTATATCGGGTCCCATCATATCTACAATTGGGTCTGTTAAACGGGTATCGCGCACTCTTGATAGAAATTCTGGCACAAAACAACTTGGATGGTGTATTTTGTGCATCGCATATATCCCTTGTTCTTCACTCTTACCATCTCTAACAAGTGCGTTCTTATCAATATGTGCAGATGGAAATGGACGTTGTCCATCCACAACGTCTTCAGCCACTTTACGTAAGGCATCATTTTCGTCATGTGAGAAGACACCCTGTCTTATGAGATAACCGTTGTCATTCCAAAATGAGAGTTCTTCTGGGGTTAATCCGTAACCTCGTTTCTGTGCAGTATCATTTGCGTTCATTATTTCTCCAATATCAATGTTCATGTTGCTAATCTTACAGCAATTGATTTGTTATATTAACTGCATTGATAGTAACATCATTTGTAAAATAAGTCAAATTATGAACAGAGTTATTTAGCTTTAAGAATTATTGCTCTTTTTGTTTTACTATGAGTTTACATCGTTGGTTATGTAAAGCGTAGGGAAATCCATGAGTGTCAACTCAAGAAATGTATGTGTCCTCATGAATCCTTCTCAATACTCATTATTATTGAGATTGTCCTAATAACAATGCTGATTGAAAGAGATTCATAATAATGTGGATATCTAGGGTTATTTAGTTCTCGGATTTTCTGCTGTATTACATTACAAACGTGAATTGATGTGAAATACGGTTTTGTTTGTGAATACGACATGGTAGTAGGCACGCTCCGCGTGCCGTCCAAACGCGAACGGGTTACGGCACACGGAGTGTGCCTACTACTATGCATCACTACAACCCAGACCTAACTCATAGTAAGACTCATCAACTGGCAATCTATATAACTAAATTACCCTGGTGGATATCTTCTTAAGTTGACACACGTCGAATACCATACGCGTATTTGACGTTGATTTGGCTGAATGCCATAAGTGCATTCTCAGCGTTGATTTATAAGGTTAAGGCACAAAACCCAACATGAATCATGTTGCTGTGAAGAAAAGTTGCAATTTGCTCTTCAACCATTCCTTCCAGTGTTTTGCAGGATTATATTAGGACTATTATATTTCAGATTTAGTCTGTTTTTCCGGTGCGCTTCTCTGGTTATTCATTTCTCGTAGTTCCAACCAAATTCCCACCAACGCACTCGCTATAGCAATCAACATAAATGGTACCATAGATAATGTTTCTGGGTGCATGAGCATAGAAATTCCAACACTAATAGACAATACAAGAGTAAAAAGCAGAACTGTCCTGTTAGGTTTTGATTTGGACATAATTTCCTCCAATTATTCAGACAAATATCCTGTATTATTTCTGGCTTGATTTAGACATAAAACACTACAAATTCGTAATTGCATCAACCAATTTATCTGATCCACACTTTACGACATCAGTTGCTGGTAATCCTGTTTCTTTTTCTACATCCTTAATTGCTTTAACAGTTTCCTCTTCTGATAGATCAAAGCAATTGAGTGCAATTCCAATTACCTTGGCAGGTTTGATAGGGGCAGCTAACATCTCATACTGTGCAATCATTTCGGTTAGAGATGGCAAAGGCACAGTGTAACGTGCAACGGTATCTCGTGAGGGTTGATGGCAGAAAATCATCGCATCTGGCATGCTGCCGTGTAGCAAACTCAACGTCACACCTGAATAACCCGGATGTACTAACGAGCCTTGTCCTTCAACAATAAGCAGATCGTGGTTCCTTGCCCCTTCAAGTACTATTTCTTCAGCTGCACCTGCAGTGAAGTCAGATATCACAGCGTCAATTGCAATTCCCCATCCCCACACCATAATCCCGTTCTGTCCTGTTGGACAAAATTCAGCATTAAGTCCACGCTTTCTTGCAGTCTTTGTAATCTCAATACCAGAAAGCATTTTTCCAACACGGCAATCCGCTCCCACAGTAAGAACCACGGTCGCATCCACATCATCTGCTTTGCAAGTGGCAACAGGAAGGTTCTCAGGAGACTTTCTTGCATCCCACAGAACCACATTGTTCTTCGCTGCTAATTCAACCAGTTTTTCGTTTTCACTCAAAAAATGATGGAGACCACTCATAATGTGCAATCCACGATTGATTGCTTCACGAATAATTCCCTCCCATTCAGGAGGTAATTCACCACCGGGAGGTGCAATTCCGATTGCCAACATCGTCGGTTGTAATTGCATTGCGTCAGCCAGATTCTTGACGACAGGAATTCCTTTGCCAATTTCAATGACTTCGCTGACATCTTTACCGTTATTTGTGCTATCAATAACAGCGACAACGTTATCTGGAAGATACCGCACCAATACGGTTGCAGTCTTAGATTCAAGCACACCAAACGAAGCTTCGGCAAGTATTACAATTCTATGTGATTTGGGGTTTATTTGTTTCATCATTATTAATTAGATTAACATATATCATCTGGTATTTCAAGAATTTGGCAGGAATTGACGAAGGTGTCTACATCCTATTGCAAAACCCTCTAATCCTGGTGCGCCTCTATCTTCGTTTTCGACACATAAGACATAGTCGTATCCAGATTCCATCAATGCTCCGATAATTGTCCCCCAATTCAATTGTCCTCTACCCGGCACTCTGTATTGCCACCACCAATTCCCGATTATCCCCTGCCGAAACAACATCCGTGGACTTATCTCACAATCCTTTACATCCGCATAATACCATTTTCCGTTAAACATACGAATTGCATCTTCAGCAGGTAAAATCCCCATCCATAGCCAGTGTGATGGGTCACAAGATAGACCGAGATAATCGGATGGAATTGCGTCAAGGATACGTTCCCACATCTCTGGATTACATGCGATGTTGCCCATCCGCACCGCACAATCTAAGGCGAGTTTCACGTTCTTTTCCTCTGCGAATTTCACGACAGGTGTCCACATCTCTTTGAATCGGTCAACGAGTTCCATAGATCGGTCCCCTGGATTGCCGGGATCTGAAGAAAACTGTCCATAAAAATGCCAACTTACAGGACTTCCAGCATAAGTAACAACCACTGGAATATCAAGGATATTGGCAGCGTCAATTGCTTTTAGGAGAGAATGTCGTGCGTTTTCGCGTGTTTCTAAATCATCATCCAACAAGTTTGAGTGTGCTGTTAAGGCGGCGACGAAAATGTCCGTTTGGGACAAATATCTCTTGACTTCTACCCCATCTGTTTGTATAATCTGCTTCGGTTCAAAGAGTCCACTTGCATTTGGTCGGATTGAGTCAAAATCGTTGGATTTTGCCCATTCCGCGCATTCTTCAAGACTCCAGGCACCACTGCCAACGGTTGTGCTAAAACTGATCTTCATTTTTAACCTCACTATGAATTCAGGAATACTACCAATTATACAGATATGCGAATTGTTTGTGTAGAAAATCTTGACAAAAGACTACTTGAGTTATATCAGCAACTTCAAGCTGAGCATGGTAACCTTAGATGGTGGCCTGCTGATACACCATTTGAGGTTGCACTGGGTGCTATCCTTACACAAGCAACTGCTTGGCGGAACGTTGAGAAAGCAATTGATAATCTTAAAGCTGCAGATGCCTTTTCACCAGAACAGATCCATGCAATCAGTCAAGACGAGTTGGAGAAATTAGTTCACCCATCAGGATATTTTCGTATGAAAGCCAAGAAGGTGCGTGCTTTTGTAGACCATATCATTGAGCGTCCAATGGCAGTCATGTTTGAGCAAGATGTTCCCGTATTACGAAAGGAATTACTTTCTATCTACGGTGTTGGTCCAGAAACTGCTGATTCAATCATACTCTATGCAGCGGAAAAACCCAGCTTTGTTGTTGATACCTATACCTATAGACTGATCAGTCGCTTAGGTTGGGTTGAAGGCAACTTCCACTATGAAAGACTGCGTGCTCTATTTATGGATAATCTCCCTCCTGATACCAACCTGTTCAACGAATATCATGCACTGATAGTTCGTCATGGCGCAAGAGTGTGTCAGAAAACGCCGGATTGTGAAGCATGTTTTCTTCAAAGTCAATGCGATTTCTTTCAAAATAGTTCTAATTAATTCCTCCTTTACTCCATACATACACATTTTATTATCATATAGAGACGTGTTTGTGATATAATACCCTCAATTTGAAATTATTTGTCTAACAACCAGATTTAGATTGTATCTGTCTGTTGTTATGTTTTGGACTGAATTCCGTAAATTGCATAATATTAGGAGTGAATTTAATGGCTAATAATCTACGTTTCGGTGTTGTCGGTTTAGGTATGGGTATGAATCGTGCAGGTGTTATTCATGGTACAGACGGTGCAGATCTTGTCGCTGTCGCAGACCTGAAACCCGAACGACGTAAAGCTGCGGAAGAAAAGTTTGAATGTGAAAGTCATGAAGATGCCCTTGAGATGTTTGATCGTGATGATATTGATGTCGCAATGATTATGACCCCCAGTGGATTGCATGGACATTTCGGTGAAGAAGCTGCGCGTCGTGGAAAACATGTAATTACCACGAAACCGATGGATGTAAGCGTTGAGAACTGCAATTCTCTTATCAAGACATGTGAAGACAACAACGTAAAACTACTGGTTGACTTCAGTGAAAGATATGGTAATAAGAACAGACGTATCAAAGCTGCATTGGATCAAGGTGCATTAGGTAGACCGCTCTTGTGTGAACTTCGTATGAAATGGAAACGTCCCGATAGTTATTATGTCGGTTGGCACGGCACATGGGAATTAGATGGCGGCGGTTCTATTATGAACCAAGGTGTACACTCCATTGACTTGATGTTGTGGTTAATGGGACCCGTCAAACGCGTAATCGGTGCTCACTATGATGTCTACGATCATGAAAATTGTGAAACTGAAGATATGACCTCCGCAATTTTGGAGTTTGAGAACGGTGCATTGGGACATGTGCTTACAACGACTACCTATCCCGGTGGCAATGTTACTATGATTCATATTCACGGTCAAACAGGGATTGTCGGCGTTGGTCCAGAAATCTGGCAGTTCCCTGAAGGTGCAGAACCTGAGATTGAACTTCCACCCTATCCTGGCAATGTAATTCAGGATGCAATCCGTGTCGTTAACGAGGATGCTACTCCTGCAGTTGATGGGTATGAAGGGAGACGTTCTGTTGAACTCAACATGGCTATTTATGAATGTGCACGCTCAGGTAAATCTGTAAGTTTATAATCAAGTTGATTTTCAGTGATATGGAGCGGTTTTAAACTGTTCCATAGGTGTAAATTTAGCATCCTGTCAGTGATGGTAGGTTCGGTTTCCTAACCGAACCATAGATGTCAATGTAGTGAGTAAAGTTTGTGCATTTTATACACCTCATGCAGCATGCCACACGCGCATGCTGCCCCGCTGGGGCTTTCGTCTGTGTTGATATTACGTGCTATTATACACCTCATGCGGCATGCCACACGCGCATGCCGCCTCTCCGAGGCTTTCATAAATCGCATATCAGCACCAGCGGTGCGAAAGGTATATAGAAAATGTCCACCACAAGAAACTCAGCACCAGCGGTGCGAAAGGTGCATAGGATAAAAACAGACTTCCAAAATCCTACACAGGTAAATATATCCTTAAATTGACCCTATGGTTCGGTTAGGAAACCGAACCTACCGGCTTGGGTTTATAGTGTCATTCCCCTTAAATTGACACCTATGGCGCGCTTACAAGTTTTAGTGTGATTAAGATTACCCGTTTAATAAATTGATCTTCATACGGGACTAAAGTGGTTTCTTCAAATGTGATATCGTGATCGTCTATTCTACTTGTGTAAAGGAATATATTGCGATCAGTTATTTAGCACAACTCGCGATTGTCAATAGATTTAATTATTCTAACCAAAGTTGCTACCTATACAATATTAATCATCAATTTATTTATCAAACGAAGAAACAAAGGATTTCTGCATATTTTGGTGCCACTTCGTAACAATCGTGGTTGGAAACCACTCCAACAAATGATAAGTGGCAACTTGCGTTATTCTAAGGGAGTACTTTGCTTTAGATTTCCCCAAAATAGAAGTTGTTTTATTTATCAAACGAAGAAACAAGGGATTTCTGCATATTTTGGTGCCACTTCGTAACAATCGTGGTTGGAAACCACTCCAACAAATGATAGGTGGCAACTTGCGTTATTCTAACCAAAGTTGCTACCTATACAATATTAATCATCAATTTATTTATCAAACGAAGAAACAAAGGATTTCTGCATATTTTGGTGCCACTTCGTAACAATCGTGGTTGGAAACCACTCCAACAAATGATAGGTGGCAACTTGCGTTATTCTAAGGGAGTACTTTGCTTTAGATTTCCCCAAAATAGAAGTTGTTTGTTCTTATGTGAAACAGAATGCGGAGTATCACTTATCCAATCTATTGCAACATCTAAATCTTGGTTTTCTGTTAAGGGTGTTATCTTTCCAGTCTGAAGATCAAACTTGTATATATTAAATGGTGGTGCTGGTTCATTCCATGGCATCGGTTTATCAAGTTCAATTTCATGAGCACTAAATACCACCGATTCACCATTATTCATCCAATCAGGACCCACACATCGCCAATTCTTGGGTATATCCAGCTGCTGTAGTGTGTTTCCATTGAGGTCACAGATTATAAAACTATGCCCCTTACGAACAATAAATGTCTTGCGATCCTTTTCCTGCCATAAAAACTCATTTTCAACATACAATATTTTTTTACTATCTGGGGACCACCTCGGATGAGTACGTTCAATAACTGCTCCCTCAATAGGTATCTGTTCAGGTGGTGGAATTTCAAGTATATTGCCTTCATCAAGTTCAATAATATATATATTATCCACTGATGCACCCAAAGTAGAGGGACTTGTAAATGCGATTCGCTTTCCATCTGGAGACCAATGAGGATGTAAAGCAAGCCGATCGAAAATCTGTCTCCTTACACCACTATTAAGATTTAGCACATAGATTCCCCTTTCCCACTTCTGTTCATCTATTTTCAATCTACTGTAGAAAACAATAGACTTCCCATCAGGTGAAAATGATGGGTACGTCTCAAAACCCTCATGTGGTAGTGTGAGCTGACGGATATTGCTTCCATCTGCATTCATTAAAAATAGGTGAGATTTTAGTTCATCCTCGGGATCTACTCTTCGCTCGAACACAATCTGTTTACCATCAGGTGACCAAGCCGGGAAGGATGGGTGCAACATATCAGTCAATAACGTAACATTGTTTCCATTATCATCCATTGAGTAAATGCCGATTTCACCATTTCTTATAGATACAAATACTATTTTAGAACTTGCCATTGTTGTAAATAGTAGTAGGAGAGAGCAGACAAAAAAGTATTTACGCATTGTATACTCCTTAATAAAATATCCTAAGTTGCTACATTCTGAATATTAATCATCAATTGCTTCATTGAACGAAGAAACAAGGGATTTCTGCATATTTTGGTGCCACTTCATAACAATCGTGGTTGGAAACCACTCCAACAAATGATAGGTGGCAACTTAGGTAAAATAATCAAGATATATCATTTCATCAGTCTATTCGTATTGTGATTGTATGGAAGATTAGGTCTATTGTCCTAAATCTTAATTCTTAGGACGATTCACTGGAGACAATGTCTTGAGTGCACCCCAGCGAGCCGTTTGTTTACCGTTAGGTGAAACTAAATAAACATCATCACTTATCCAGTCTACTGCCTGATCATCCCCATTACGCTCAGTTAGTCGTGTAATCTTGCCACTATCTATATGGAATTTGTATATATTGTATGGAGGTATCACTGTATTTGGAAGTATGGGTTTGTTCAACTCAACCTCACATCCACTGAATATAATTGATTGGTCATTATCCATCCAATCTACTCTGACGCAAAATCTGTTTATCGGTATATCTAACTGTTGTATAAAATTACCGTTGCTATCGCTAATCATAAAACGGTGTGCCTTCCAGAGTTGAATAATTCTCCGCTGATTGTCTAACCATCCTATCTCACGTTGTACATACAATATCTGTTGACCATCTTGTGACCAACGTGGATACGTTAGGTAAAGAAAGAAATCATCTACAGGTGGGAGAGGCAATAATTCATTTCGGTTATCTCCATCAGCATCCATAATATAGATATTTGTTCTATGTCCTTCTTCCATCGGACTCTCCGAAAATATAATCTTCCGGCCATCCGGTGACCAGTCAAGATAATTTGCTGGATGGTTACTAATCTCATGAATCTCCCGGTTCACAAGATTCAATATTTTTATACTGAATTTATCGTTCCCGTTTCCCAATCTCTCATATCTAAAAAATAGGATTGACCTACCATCTGGAGAAAATGTAGGAAACTCATCAAAACCGTTATGTTGACCTGTAAGTTGGATGATATCTTTACCATCCGGATTCATTAAGAATAGATAACTACTTTGTGCGTTTTCAGGTAATGCCCTTCTGACAAACACAATTTTCTTTCCGTTAGGAGACCAGCGTGGATTAGAAGGTAAATTTGTATCAGTTAGTAGCATCCTATTATTACCATCGTCATCCATAACGTAAATTCCTCCTTCTCCATTTGTTACAGAGACATAGAGGATTTTGGCACTTGCTATTGATGTATAAAGAAGAAGGATAGAACAGACAAAAAAGTATTTACGCATTGTATACTCCTAATCTATAGTGGAATTTGCAATTAATAGGACACGTCTCAGAGGGCGAGGAAACCTCGCCCCTACGGGACTTGTGGTGCTTGCGAGTGCATTGAAATGTCTTCTTAATTCTAAACTTTACTATAAATAATCACGACTCATCTGCTTTTGACTTCAGATCATATAATAAGTTAACAGCATCAAGAGGTGTTAGTTGAGTGAGGTCCAAATTTCGTAATTCTTCCACAAGTGGGTGTGTTTTTGGTGTGAAAAGTGCCATCTGGAGAGAATCGCTTTGCATGGTTTTACGAGTAATCCGACTTTGGGATCGTGGCATTTTCTGTGCAGATTTCTGTTGTTTCTCAGTGGATTCACCTGCTTCAACACTGAGATTATGTTGCTCAAGAACTTCAAGAATCTGTTGTGCCCGTACAATCACAGGTTGGGGTAGGCCTGCCAGTCTTGCTACGTGAATTCCATAACTCTGATCAGCACCACCCGGTACAACCTTTCGGAGAAATGTTACTTTCTGTCCATCTTCGTGCACTGCGACATTATAGTTCTTTGCTCGTTTGTATTTGCTTGCCATTTCAACAAGTTCATGATAGTGGGTTGCGAATAAGGTTTTTGCCCCGATTTTTTTCTCATCCAATAGATATTCCGATACTGCCCATGCAATGCTGAGTCCATCAAATGTACTCGTCCCACGTCCCACCTCATCCAGAATCACAAGACTTTTTCTTGTTGCATTGTTGAGGATATTCGCGGTTTCGTTCATCTCCACAAGAAATGTGCTTTGCCCCATCACGAGATTATCTGAAGCACCCACACGTGTGAAAATCCTGTCTACCAATCCGATTTTCACTGCAGATGCCGGTACAAAACACCCGATTTGTGCCATCAGGACAATCAGTGCAGTCTGACGCAAATAGGTGCTTTTCCCGCTCATATTCGGTCCCGTGATGATATGGAGTTGTTCATCATCGCAGTTTAAATTAGTATCGTTAGGCACAAAACCTTCTTGGATGTTCAATTGCTCTACTACTGGATGTCTTCCATCACGAATAATTAGTTCCTCACTGTCTACTACAGTAGGTTTGACATAATTATATTTTGAGGCACAAAATGCAAAACATGCAATAACATCAATCAATGCAATACCTGATGAGATTTTTTGTATCTCCTCTGTATGTTCTGCAACTTGGTCACGTATTTCACAAAAGAGGTCATATTCAATTGTCTGTATCCGATCCTCAGCGTTTAGGACTTTTGCTTCCTGTTCTTTGAGTTCAGGTGTTATGAAACGTTCGGAGTTTGTTAAAGTCTGTTTCCGGATATAGTGTTCAGGTACCATGTTAAGATTTGGTTTTGTCACCTCAATATAGTAACCAAATACTTGATTAAATCCGATTTTCAATGATGAAATACCACTTCGTTTTCTTTCTTCTTCTTGTAAGGCAGCCATCCAATCCCTACCTTGTCCAACAATCTGTCGTAATTCGTCAAGTTCATCGTTATATCCATCATTAATTACACCCCCTTCTCGAATAGTTGCGGGTGGGTCCGGATGAATACCTTTTTCAATCATTTCTACTAACGATGACATTGGATTTAATTCTGCATTAAGTGATGATAATAGAGAGGATTCACAACTGTCAAGTTGCATCTTGATATCCGGAAGTAGTGAAAGTGAATCTTTGAGAGAATGTAAATCTCGTCCGTTCACGGAACCCAGACTGATACGTGTGATGAGACGTTCTATATCAGACATCTTACCCAGTGCATCACGCAATTCTTCTTGTCTGTTTATCTCAGTTTTGAGCTCATCAACGGATTCTAAACGTTCTTGTATTTCATCTTCATTTAGCAATGGTTGTAATAGACACTGCCGCACCTTTCTACCACCCATGGAGGTTACAGTCTGATCCAGCACTTCAAGTAATGTGCCTTTTATAGAACCATCTCGGATAGATGCTGTCAGTTCAAGATTGCGTTGTGTATCTGCATCCAACACCATAAAATCTGATAAAGTGTATGTGTGTAGTGAGATGATATGTTGAACTTCCTGTTTCTGTGTTTCATGCAGATAATAGATGAGTGCTCCCGCTGCACAGATAGCAGTGGGTAGATGTTCACAACCGAATCCATCCAGAGAAACAGTTTGGAAATGTTCAAGCAGTTCTGTTCTTGCAGAATCGTGGTCAAAACGCCAATCTGGAAGATAATTGACGACAGCCTTCAATTCAATTTTCAGTTGCTCCAACAATTTTTCATCTTCATAAGACTCTGAGAATAGAAATTCTTTCGGTGAAAATCGGTGTATTTCTGCCAAAAGGCGTGAACGATCGGCGAGTTGTGTTACTTTGAATTCACCTGTGGAGAGATCAGCAACGGCAATTCCGTAAGTCTCTTTCTGATGATAAATAGAGACAAGAAAATTGTTTGATTTGTGTTCAAGGACTTTAGGGTCAGTGACAGTGCCGGGTGTGACAATACGGACGACATCGCGCTTTACAAGACGGTTTTCATCGCGTGCAACTTTCGCGTCCTCGGTTTGGTCTAATATAGCGACTTTATGTCCAGCAGAAACTAATTTGTAAAGGTATGAATCAAGTGCGTGATGCGGAATTCCTGCCATTGGAGGTGGTGGAGTCTTCGGATTCTTGTGGCTGCGTTTTGTTAGGGCAATCTCAAGGAGTTGTGAGATTAACTCAGCATCTTCATAAAACGCCTCATAAAAATCTCCGACACGACAAAGAAGGATGGCATCTTCATGCTGTTTTTTCACCTGTCTGTATAGTTCCATCATTGAGAGTTCAGTCTTTGCCATGTGGCTGTCCTTGTATGCAATCTGAGATAATTATCTGTAATATTTAATTGTCTTTATATCTTATCATAGACGCTTCAATATGTCAAATATTATGACTATGTAGGGTGTGTAAAGATTTTGTCACCGTAGAGGTCAATTCAAGTGAAAAACCTGTAACCTATTGTAGTGCGGGGTCTCTGTGCCCCGCCATTCCTTGTCCTGTAAGGCAACGGGCGGGCACAGAGACCCGCCCCTACAATGGTTTGTGAAAAGTCAGTGGCAAAAACTTTACACACCTGCAATGAACTTTTCAATAATCTGCAATGTGATATTTTGGTATAATACGATACTATACATCTTTATGAACTTACAGGAATTTGAAAGGAGGATATTATGAACAACTATAGAACGGCCATCGTTGGGGGAAGACGTGGTGTGCACCACGGAAAGTGTTATGAAGGTATTGAAAACATGAAGGTCATCGCACTCTGTGAGATTGATGAGAGTAGACTCAAGAATGCTGTGAATGAATTGAATGTTACAGGATATACAGATTATGAAGAGATGTTAAAGACTGAAAAACCTGACATTGTTCATGCAGTTACAGCTCCAACAGTGCCGCGGCATATATGGGTTGAACCCGCTGCGGATGCAGGTGTTAGAGCCTTAGTCATAGAGAAGCCGATTGCACTTAGACCACGTGATTCTGAACTACTTGCTGCAGCACATGAGAAAACAGGCATAAAAATCATTGTCAATCATCAACGTAGATATCTACCTTTTGCTGAAAAACTGCTGGAATTTCTTGCTGAAGATAGTCTCGGAGATATCCATTTTATCCGTGCTTGCTCAGAATGTATGATCACGGATATGGTGACGCATTTGATGGATCTTGTGCTATTTGCTCTGAGAGATATTCCTATTACACATGTATGGGGAACGGTTCAAGGTGGAGAAACATATCAAGATCCGATTCTTGATTGTCCTGATGATATGATTGCTCAATATACGTTTGAAAATGGGTCGCGAGTATTCTTTGAATCTGCCAGAAAAGCGTTCGGCACTATTGACTTTCCCGGGAGCAATCCTCGTTGTAACATTGATTTATGGGCAACGAAGGGTCGTATGTGGTGGCGTGAAAATGGGTCATGGGGGTATCATCTTGAAGGTATGTCACAACCTTTTGAAGAAGCAACCAATTTTGGTATTGATGATCGATATGGACAGCGTGCCTTTACACAAGCAATTGCTACATGGTTAGATGATGAAAATCAACCCCATCTAAATCGGATTGAATATGCATTATTAGGTTTTGATTTGATTATGGCTGCCTATCGTTCAGCACTCATAGGTGAAAGAATTGCATATCCACCGAAACTCTCTGATGAAGAATGGGTTGAGTTGAAGAAACGTTTGACAGGAAAATAATGTAATTGTCTGAACCAGAAAGAGGCGGTACGGAGACCCCACCTACAATGATTAGTCGGATGTTAGTATATACTTTTATTTACAATACTTTTACCAATTTGACAGAAAAAATCTTTATTGCTATAATGCCAATAGATAATACCTTTAGGAGAGATATATGCTTACCCAAACACAAGTGGATACTTTTCTTGAAAAAGGCTTTCTTCTCGGGAACCGTGTCCTCTCTGATGAACAAGTTGAAGAATTGCGTGACGAGTTAGCGCGCGTTATTGATGACTATGAAGCACCTGATGTCAAACAACCCGTACGTATTACGAACCTTGGTAGACAGGTAAAAAATCCCGTCATGCAAATCGTTAATATATGGGAGGCAAGTTCTGCATACCACAAACTGATATATAATCCCACCATTGTGGAGGAAATCGGGCAGCTTACTTCTGCAACAGAACTACGTGTATGGCACGACCAGATACAATACAAACCACCAGAGATCGGAGGCAAAAATGGGTGGCATCAAGATTCACCACTGTGGGGAATACTTATGCCGAAAACAAGCCAGGTAACAGCGTGGGTTGCATTAGACGATATTGATGAAGGCAATGGATGTATGCGGATGGTACCAGGGTCATATAAATGGGGACCGCAAATGAAGTTCTTGGGTTCTGTTGGTGACATTCATAAAATGCACGACAAGTTTGAAGATAACGATTTGTCGGTTGAACTTTGCCCAGTGCCAAAAGGTCATGTTCATTTCCATCATTCACTGACATGGCACGGGTCGCATGATAACACGAGTGGTGGACCGAGACGCGCTATAGCAGTTCATTATATGACAAATGAAACTATATATCATGAGGAAGGAAATCATCTCATGAAATCTTTTGTTACGGTCAATGATGGAGATGTATTGGCAGGAGATCATTTTCCGCTTGTTATGGAATCTGGTGTGCCGATAGAACAAATTAATTAATATCTGTTAAGAAAATAATTCAGTATATAAACTATCAGTTTTGGGAGACCAACATGCTAAACCAAACCCAAGTTGACTCTTTTCGTGAGAAGGGGTTTCTCCTTGGAAGTCATGTCATAAATGATGAAGAGGTTGAGGAATTGCGTTTAGAATTGACGCGCGTGATTGATGACTACGAAAGAGAAGATATACCGCAACCCGTTCATATAGCAAACCTCGGTGGTAGGGAGGAAACTCCTGTCTGGCAGATCGTCAACATTTGGGAAGCAAGTCCAGCATACCAAAAACTCATCCATAATCCCATTATCGTTGAAGAAATTGGGCAGCTTACCGATGCCACAGAAGTGCGCGTCTGGCACGACCAGATTCAATATAAACCACCAGAGATTGGCGGTGTAAATATGTGGCACCAAGACTCTCCATACTGGCCAATTCTTACACCGAAGACCAGCCAAGTAACTGCGTGGGTCGCGTTGGACGATGTAGATAAAGGCAATGGGTGTATGCGTATGGTTCCAGGGTCATGTCATTGGGGTAACCAAATTCCGTTTTTACATGCTGTCAAAGATATTCATTCTATGCCTAACAAATTTGAAGAATACGAATTGGAAGTTGAACTTTGCCCCGTACCCAAGGGATATGTACATTACCATCATTCGTTGACATGGCACGGTTCTCACGACAACAGCAGTGGACAACCGAGACGTGCTATTGCCGTTCACTATATGACCAGTGAAACAACATACGATGAAAGCGGTAATCATGTTATGAAACGGTTTGTCACTGTCAATGATGGAGAAAAACTATCAGGAGACCATTTTCCGCTTGTTATGGACGCAGGAAATCCAACCAACCCATAGGGTAAGCAAACACCTTAGGAGAATTATATGAAAGTTGTTGATGCGATAGCCAAAGTCCTAAAGACTGAGGGAGTAGAATATCTATTCGCATATCCGGTTAACCATATTATTGAAGCAGCTGCAAAACTTGATATCCGTCCTATAATAGTTCGTCAGGAACGCATAGGATTACATATGGCAGATGCTTTGAGCCGTATGACATCAGGACAAAAAATAGGTGTATTCTGTATGCAGAGCGGTCCTGGTTCAGAAAATGCATTCGGTGGTGTGGCACAAGCCTATGGTGATTCCGCTCCTATTGTTGTTCTACCGATGGGGTATGCAAGAACTTTATCCCAGATTCAACCCAACTTCAGTTCTGCATTGAACTATAAACATGTGACAAAGTCATGTGAACAACTCACCATACCAGAAGCATTGCCAGAAGTGATGCGCCGAGCATTTACGCAAGTGCGAAACGGTAGACCGAGACCCGCACTTGTTGAAATACCGGCGGATCTCATGATGCAAGATGTTCCCGAACCTTTTGAACCGACACCTGTTCCAATAGTAAAATACGGTCCAAGCAGCGCAGAAATTGACTCTGTTGCAGAAGCGTTGTTGAAGGCAGAGTGTCCAGTAATCTATGCGGGACAAGGTGTCCACTATGCACAAGCATGGGAAAAGTTGAAAGAACTCGCTGAACTTCTCGCTGCACCTGTGACAACCAGTTTGGGTGGTAAGAGTGCATTTCCAGAAAATCATCCGTTAGCACTCGGTTCTGGTGGTCGTTCTATTCCAAAACCAGTTCACGATTTTCTTCAAAAGAGTGATCTGTTGTTCGGTATTGGTTGTAGTTTTAGTAGAACACATTTCGGTGTTTCTATCCCTGAAGGAAAACGTGTTATCCATGCGACATTAGATCCAGCAGACATCAATAAAGATGTACCAGTAGAATCTGCCCTTGTTGGTGATGCAGGATTGATCTTAGATGGATTGGTTGAGGCAGTTAGGGACCGATCTAAGGGTGCATCCGAAAGTAAAACTGCAGAAGTAACAAACGAAATTAGCACTATTAAAGCAGAATGGCTTCAACAGTGGAAACCAAAACTCAGATCAGTCGAAACACCAATGACACCCTATCGTGTGATATGGGATCTGTTACATACAGTGGATGTGAAGAATACGATAATAACACATGATGCTGGGAGTCCTCGTGATCAACTGTCCCCTTTCTGGCAATGTGAAACACCGCTATCCTATATTGGTTGGGGTAAAACAACTCAACTTGGATATGGTCTTGGACTGGCAATGGGTGCAAAACTTGCAAAACCGGATGCTCTCTGTGTGAATGTGTGGGGAGATGCAGCAATCGGATTCACAGGCATGGACTTTGAGACTGCAGTCCGTGAAAGAATTCCGATACTCTCTGTCCTTTTCAACAATTTTTCTATGGCTATTGAGATACCAATTATGCAAGTATCCACTGAGAAATACCGTAGCACTGATATATCTGGACATTATGCAGATATGGCAAAAGCATTCGGTGGATACGGTGAACGTATTGAAACACCTGACCAAATTATTCCAGCAATTCAACGTGGAATACAAAAAACGCAGGAAGGCGTTCCTGCATTACTTGAGTTTATCACGGCAAAAGAGATTGAGATTTCAAAGTTTTAAGACAACTATAAAGTTATTAAGGGCTTTAAAGGAGTTAGAAATGAAGAGTTCTATTGTTTTAATGCTGATTGTCCTAATCATGAGTCCGTATGTTTGGGCAATAAATGATGATAAAGACTTGATGTTGTATCTTCCTTTTGATGAGGGAAATGGTGACACAGCGATGGATGCAAGTGGGAATGATCTTGAAGCAGTGTTACATGGGGCGACTTGGTCTGAAGATGGCAGAATTGGTGGTTGCGTGCATCTCACTGATACTCAGAAGTACGTAGAAATAGAATCCGTTCCTGAACTTGATATCACAGATGAAATCACGATACAAGCGTGGTTTCTCCCTGAACAGGATCAAGCAGATTCTAACCTAATGGGGCGCAGGCTGCCTGGCAATACTGGAGGATATTGTCTCCAATGGAGTTCTAATCCTACCGGTTCACCGCAAATTGAAACGTGGATGAATGTCGGTGGTGGTTGGCAAGGTTCTCGTAATAAACAGACTATCAAACCTGAGCTAAATGAATGGCATCACGTTTCTTCTACCTTTGATGGAGATATGATCCGCCAATATATTGATGGAGAGTTAGATGTTGAATGGAAACCACCCGGTAATGAGATTTTCAGTGTTGATATAGTTTTCCGCATTGGAAAATCGCAAACTCCGCTCGGTGGTACTGTCTGTTTTGTTGATGAGGTAGCGATTTACAGTCGCGCCCTTACAGAAGATGAAATAAAAAGTGATATGAACAACGGTGTGTTTTTTGATGTGTCACCGAGAGAAAAATTAGCAACAACTTGGGCAAATTTAAAAAGATAATTTAACTTAACGCTAAAACTAATGTGTATACTATCGTCTCTAAATGTCTTCAACGAATCAAAAAATATCTGCAGGAGGAATTGCAATGAAAATTCAAAGAATTTTAACCCTCGGCACTATTCTCATCCTGTTTTTCTGTCAAGTTGTCTATGCAGCTGGTGGGAAAGGTAACGTTGATCAACTTGGAAAAAAGTTATATGTTTGGCATTTTGACGAAGGTGCTGGAAATCAAACAGAAGATGCTACTGCTGGTTTAATTGGAAAATTAAATGGTGATATTGATTGGACTGATGGAATTCTCGGTAAAGCTGTGCAAATGGATGGCTCAGCTGGGAATGCAGAATATATTGAGGTCGAACACTCTAATGAAATAGATATAGACAAGGCAATAACGATGATGGCATGGGTTTATATCGATGAACTTCCAGTCGGTCCACAAGAAAACAAGAATACCATCTTTTATAAAAACACATATTATCTACAAATTGAACCTGGTGCAGGTCAGCTTGCATATTATTTCTATGATACCGATAATGAAGGTTATCATATTTCTGACGGCAAATTAACGGTAAAAGAGTGGACCCATGTTGCAATTGCATGGGATGGAAATGAAGCACGCTTCTATATAAATGGAGAACACGATGGCAAAGTTATTCCGCAAAAAGGCACGGGTAGAAGTTCACCAGATAGAGTATTACGGTTTGGTGGAGAAAACAACGCGTGCTGTCCGCGCTTTTTTGTTGGAATAATGGATGAACTGATGTTAGCAAACTATGCCCTTTCTGCTGCTGAAATACAAAGAATCGTCAATGATACGCTTGATGTTTCAGCAAAGGGAAAAGTTACAACAACATGGGGAAATTTAAAGAAATAACCGCATAATTCATTTTCCGCATAAACAACCTTCTATGCCCGATTTAGACAAGGATCGGGCATAGTTAAGTCACTGCTATAATACAGAATGTAAGGATTCAATGTATGAAATTCAAACGTGAAGATATATTACACCAATTACGCACTAACATTGATGCTGGTAAACCGATCATCGGGGCTGGTGCAGGAACAGGTATCTCAGCAAAATGTGAAGAAGCGGGAGGTATAGACTTAATAATCATATATAACTCAGGCAGATTTCGCATGGCAGGCAGAGGCTCACTTGCAGGAATGATGCCTTATGGGGATGCCAACCAAATTGTCATTGAGATGGCAAGTGAAGTTCTTCCTGTAGTCAAAAATACTCCCGTTCTTGCTGGTGTCTGTGGTACAGATCCATTCCGATTGATGGATATATTCTTAACGCAAATTGATGCTGTTGGTTTTAGTGGTGTGCAGAACTTCCCAACGGTAGGATTAATTGATGGGACGTTTCGTCAACTACTTGAAGAAACCGATATGGGTTACGGTCCGGAAGTTGAGATGATACGCACTGCACACCAAATGAATCTACTGACGACACCGTATGCATTCAACGAGTCTGAAGCAGAACAGATGGCTGATGCGGGGGCAGATATTCTTGTTGCACACATGGGGCTCACGACTAAAGGTTCAATTGGTGCGAAAACTGCATTTACACTTGAAGATGCAGCAAAACGTGTTCAAGCAATTCATGACGCTGCAAGAGGTGTCAATCCAGATATATTGGTAATATGCCATGGGGGTCCAATTGCTGAACCTGAAGACGCTACATACATCTTGGAAAACACCAAGGGTGTTGTTGGATTCTATGGCGCGTCAAGTGCGGAACGGCTACCAACTGAGCGAGCAATTACAGCACAGATTGAAACATTCAAAAAAATACGACTATAGACTATTCTATTTTTCTGAACTGGAGATAAACTATGACTGATGAAGAAAAATTTAGGTTTGACCTAACTGGTTTTCTTGTGCGTCCTGCGATTATAAGCAAGGATGAAGTGAATGACATTGTTGACCAACTTGACAGAATTAGAAATGACAAGGAATCTCTTCCACCAGAACACCGTGCCATTCCAGGTGGCCCCTCAAGTGTTCTGATTGATCACCCCAAAGTTATTGATGTACTGCACGAAATCATCGGTCCAGAAATCCGAATGGAAAGTACATTTTCTATTCAGCGTAAGAAGGGTCAAGAACATGGAGGTCTTCACGGCGGAGGACCACGGCAAGCTGATCCAATTTTTGGGTATCGTGTCAATAATGGTCAGATCCATGCTGGTATGGTACGGGTGGTTATTGAATTGACTGATATATCCAAAAATGATGGAGCGACGCATTTCATTGTCGGCAGTCATAAATCAAACTTCCCAATGCACCCAGACCATATGTCATTAGAGAAGGACAAACGTAGTCCATATTTAATGACCTATGAGTGTCCTGCTGGTAGTGCCATATTCTTTACAGAGAACCTTTGTCATGCAGGACCAGTTTGGCAACGTGAAACCCCTCGTATAGCAATTCTTAGTGCTTATGCACATCTTGCTACGCATTGGCATCGTCTACGTATTCCACCTGAAGTGCTTAATGGGCTGTCAAAGGAAAAACAAGCATATTTCCGTCAACCTTGGATCGCTGATTTTCGCACCAGTCCTGCCACACGTAATACAATTGAGCGGTTTGTTGAAAAAGATGAACCACCTATCAACACTGACCATAGTCCATAACACATCGGTTTAGAATAAATGGCACAAATCAGATTAGAGAACATTGAAAAGCGTTTCGGGGAAGTCATCGCAGTCAAAGATTTTAACCTGCAGGTTGAAGACCAAGAATTTGTTGTCTTTTTAGGTCCATCGGGGTGCGGAAAAACAACAACACTGAGATTAATTGCGGGTTTAGAACATCCCAATGAAGGTGATATTCTTATTGATGGCAATCGCGTTAATGATCTATCACCTTCGGACAGAGATATTGCTTTTGTTTTTCAGTTCTATGCACTATACCCACATTTAAGCGTATATGATAATATTGCATTTCCGCTTAAAGCAGTGAAGGTTGCAAAATCTGAGATAGATACACAGGTAGGAAAGGTCGCTGGAATTCTTCAGATTACTGACATATTGAATCGTAAACCGAGTGTGTTGAGTGGAGGTGAGATGCAACGGGTGGCACTTGGACGGGCAATGGTGCGTCAACCCAAAGTTTATCTACTTGATGAGCCGATGGCGAATTTAGATGCCAAACTCCGTATTGATACACGTGCTGAAATCAAACGATTGCAGCATGAAATTGGTGCTACTACAATATTTGTAACCCATGACCAAGTTGAAGCAATGTCTCTTGCTGATCGAATTGCAGTTATCCATCAAGGCGTACTGCAACAAATCGGAACCCCCTATCAAGTCTACAATGAACCAAAAAGCCTATTCGTGGCGGGATTCATGGGTATGCCGACGATGAATTTACTTGATGCTGAAGTTGTCTCTCAGGAAGGCACAACGGCACTACAATTGAGTCATACCGATATATGCATAGAACTTTCATTAGAAAAACAGTCAATATTGAATGAGTCTGCAGAGGACAACAACTATGTATTTGGCGTGCGGCCAGAACATATAACTGCAAACAGAGAATCGTCGTCTGATGTTAGTATTTCTGCTGATGTGCATCTTATTGAACCACTCGGATCAGTAAATATCCTTGACATGTTTCTCGGCACAGATCAGGAGACGCAAGACCAAATCCTCCTCCGAGTTCGAACACACCCTTCATTCCAAGTTGCTATCGGTGATACAATCTCGTTAGATTTTGATGATGAACACATCCATTTATTTGACCGGGACACAGAACAAGCAATTTGGTAAAGATGCTCTTGAGAAAGAAAATATATGAAAATACCATGCCGTATGGCAGCATTTGATTTAGATGGCACTTTGTTAAATAGCGATCACCAACTCTCTGATGAGAACCGTGAAGCCTTAATTGCACTAGCCAATAATGAAATTCTTGTTGTTTTAGTCTCTGGTAGAATGCATAGATCCATTTTGCCGATAAGTGAAAAGATTGGGTTAGAAAATCCTATCATTTCATACAATGGTGGGATGGTGAAACATGCAGTTACTAACGAGATATATCACCATACACCTGTATCAGCAACGGATGCAAATGAGATTGTAAATGAATGTATAGAACAGAATTTACATCTGAATTTTTGCTGGAATGACGAACTTTATGTAGCAGAAAAGAATGAATGGAGTGATCTGTATGAATTCCGGACAGGTGTTCCTGCTATTCCTATAAAAGACCTGAATTTGATGTCTGACAGATCTCCAACGAAACTTCTGATTATCCATCCTGCGGAACAACTTTTACCACTGCTTGAAAGATTTAAATCTAAATATGGAGAGAAACTCTATGTGACACAAACACAACCAGAATACATAGAATTAATGAATCCAGAAGTGACAAAAGGAAGAGCACTTACAGCACTGGCAAAACAACACAATATACCGATGGAAACTGTTGTTGCTTTCGGTGATAGTTACAACGACGAGAGTCTGCTCAAGACTGCGGGATTTGGAATAGCAATGGAGAACGCAGTTGATGCGATTAAAGGCTGTTCAGACTATATGACTACATCAAACGATGAAAACGGAGTAGCTAAGGCTATATGGGAATTAATACTCTAAATCTACAAGTACTGAAGATAAGTATTCAAAACGTCTCAACTGAAGAATTATCGACGTTTTGCCGCCTCTTGATATGGAAAATCTGCCATTAGTACGTAGGAATTCCCTTCTCGTTTTATGGACATACTGACAGAGTTCATAGTAAATTCAAAGTATTTCGCCAACACTTCAGTTAATTCAAACTGTAATTTTTTCATTGAATCCTCGGTAACATCAAACCTATCTTGTGTGAGAATAAGTTTGAGTCGCTGCGTTGCAATATTGCTTGATTTTGATTTACGAGTAAATAAACTTTTAAAATCCATGATATCCTCTATTTTAATTTCTTGAGAACCAATTCAATATATTGGAAAAAAAGTTCTCTTCTCTCATATCAGGGATTGGTACACGTTGACCAGTCATGCGTCGTGCGATTCGCATGTATGCTTCAGCACCAGGAGAACCGTCGTTATGTACGAGTGGTACTCCGCGATTTGTTGATGCAATAACCCCCGCATCCTCTGGTACGACTCCGAGAAGATCAATGTTCAGAATATCAATAACTTCATTCTTACTAATCATATTACCTTTTTTCACAAGTGTTGGCGACAGTCTATTGAGTATCAGACTAATTGGATCTATATTTTGATTTTGTAGCAATCCAATTATGCGATCTGCATCACGGATTGCGGACACGTCAGGTGTAGTGATAATGATTGCTTCTTCTGCACCGGCGGCAGCATTGTGAAACCCCTGTTCAATGCCTGCCGGTGAGTCAACAAGAACAAAATCATATTCCTCTTTTAATCTTTCACAGACGTCCTGCATCTGTTCAGGTTTAATATCATCTTTCCTATTTCGTTGTGATGCTGCGAGCAGCATCAAATCATCAACTCTTCTGTCTTTTACAAGGGCTTTTTCAAGATCACATCTCTTTTCTATAACATCCATTGATGTAAAGACAACACGACTTTCCAATCCCATAACAACATCAAGATTCCGCAAGCCAACGTCAGCATCAATAATTACTACCGTTTTGCCGATCAACGCTAAAGCAGTCCCCAGATTTGCTGTTGATGTGGTCTTACCTACTCCCCCTTTTCCAGAAGTAATCACGATTACTTTACCCATAATCTACCTTCCTTCATTTAGAATTTTATGAACTCTTCTACAATGATAATATCTTCTGCACCTACACGTGCAATTTCTGGATATCCTCTTGGTTTTTGACCTAATGGTGGACGGTTCACATAGGAACCAATTTGTAGTTGCAAGGGAACTAATTCCATCGCAATAATTACAGACGCTAACCTACCGTTTGCTCCAGCATGTGCGTTTCCGCGTAACGTTCCAAGAACAACGATATCTCCAGATGCAACTACCTCACCACCAGGATTAACATCACCATAAATGATAACACTCCCCGTTAAACAAGAAGTCGTCTGACCTGAGCGAATTGTTTGTCGAACGATTTCTGCATGTCCGAAATCCTGTTGATTATCAGCAGGTAGTACTTGAGGGATATTATGCACTGCAGGTGCAGCCAAAATCGGAGATTCCTCAGTCTCATCAAGGATGTTTACACCACAAACTATCAGATCGTAGTGTTCTGTCAAATGTGTTTCTAATTCCTTTAGATCATCGGAGGTTAAGGGTGATGTAGACATGTCAATATGGACATTTGTACCCGCCAAGGGTTGATTCATCCCATTTATTAAGTCATGGATTGCAGTCTCTACATCTTTCAGAGAGACTTTCGGTTTGATAATTAGATGCAAACCATCTTTATAACCTCTGAGTTTTACGATTGCATTTTCCATTTGTCTATCTCAAGGAACGATATTGTCTTTTGTCAGTAAATTATATTTGAACTATGTTGAATGTTTGATAGTTTAATCCTCAATCTTAGCTAATACATAAGGTCCTTCCGGTATCGCTGCAAACTGAACATCATTACCATATCGTTTCAATATATCGTCAATTCCATCTTGTGGATTATCCAAAGGATGGACAAATAGTTTTGACCGTTGATGATACGGAATTCCATCTGTATAAAAATAGATGTCAGCTTTACGTGCTACTTTTGCCAATTCCTCCAATTGCCACTGGTCAATGACGAAGTTAGCTGGATTGTACAGACCTTCAACAAATGATGTTAAATCATCAGTTTTGAAGAGGAGGTCAGTAAACGGTTTGCTACCTATTCCTTCACTACATTCGGCCACAAGGAGAATACTTCCTCCTTGTTCAACAATTTCAACTGCAGTCAGTAGTCCTTTGATTGCCTGATAGAAGGTAGTATCCAGCGGGTATCCAGCACTTGAAACAACAACCGCATCAACGGGAGAGGGAAGTGTAATTTTCGCCTGACTTTCAACAAACTGTGCTCCCTTAAGATGAGAGTCAACCAAATCACCAGCGAAAACACCTGTTATCTGACGTTCTTTGTCAATTGAGACATTGAGACTAAAATCTACACCTGCCATCAATGCAATTTCTGTAGCTTCCTTGTGAAAAGGATTTCCATCTAAAATACCTACAGCAGATTTTGGATGTTCCATCAACTCAGGACCATGCATAATCTTCATTGTTTCAACCGATGCCAGCCCAGGACAAACAGCTTTCCTTCCACCAGAATAACCAGCCATCAAATGTGGTTCAATCAAACCAGTAACTATTTTCAAATCCGCCGCGAGATAAGTACTATCAATATAGACAGGAGTATCGTTGTTTGTTTTCCCAAGATATGTATGTGTCTCCGATTCTTGTGAAAAATGGTTGACAATTCGATAGGAATCCATGATGACACGTCCAACCATCTCTTCCAACTCTTTGCCTTCATTGGGACGATGAATTCCAGTTGCAATAAGGATTGTGATATTCTCACGAGAAATACCTGCCATTTCAAGAGTTTTGAGTATAGGTGGCAGAATAATCTTATTTGGGACAGGACGGGTAATATCTGAAATCACGATGCAAGCAGAATCGCGCTCTTCAGCAAGTTTGGATAAAGGGGGTGATGATATCGGTTCAGAAATTGCAGCTTGCACTGCCACATCAGAATCATCTAAAGGTACAGAAGGTGCAGTTTCCAAAACTCCAGCTAAATTCTTATCTGGAATTTCCACCGCAACAGTGCCATGACCATATCTCATATCTACTTGCATTTATTTTAATCCCCAAACAAATATAACAATATGTATGAACAATTAATTTTACTAATGAATAGAGAATTTAATGATTTGAAAATGGAATCATGTGAATTAAAAAGAGTGTAGCACACAACTTTGTTAATGTCAACTATTTCACATAACAAATCTCTGTACCAAACGAAATTTGACTTGAATATTAACACACAGAATGTTAAAATTGCCTTGTTATCCAATGAATCCAACAACAATTGAGAATAGAATATTCCACTCATATCGGAGAATAGAACATGCATCGAATTGAAGTCACAACAAAGCCAAATGGAGCAGGTCGCAATTGGTTAGAGGTCGGTACTTTTGAAATTGACTCACTTGGACGCAAACAGTGGGTTAAGAATAATGTGCCATATCAAGACCCTAAACTAACCGTAGATCGCCAGTATTCTGAGCGTGGTGAAACGATTGATTGGATCGTGCTTATACCCGAATCCTATCCAAATACTCTTGTAAAGATCACTTATGATAGATTAAATCCAAAAGATCTTGCGATTCTATGGGAACCGGGTAATACATCGGATTCCAACGAAATCCTTCAAAATAAAAAGAAACGGGCATTTGAGTTGGCTGCCGAGAATGAAGAACTCTTATCACTACTCAAAGAACTACTGCATGAATAACGGTCGCTACGTAGTTTAGTAATGTATTTCTCACCATCCATACATGTCTGGTCCCCAAGGTTTTGTAATCAGTTCCTGTTTTGCTAACACCATAGTTTTACTTGGAACATCATCATACAAGATAACCCCAGGTCCAACGACACTATAGGAACCAATCCGTCTCCCAGGCATAATCATTGCATTTACACCTGTTCTACAGTAATCACCAATGTAAGTAGCGTTTGCACCATAAGTTGGAACTTCATATCGCCCCTCAATCTGCATTGCTGTGTCACGGTCATCAAATCTTAGTGTTCCACATACAGTCGCAGCACCTATGTCTGTTGCATTCCCAAAAACACCAGACATTTCACAATAGTGATATAGATAAACTTTGTCAAACATCACTCCTGACATTTCAGCACCATGCCCAACAATACACCGATTGCCTATAGTGCTGCCAGCTACATCACAATAATCACTGATACGACAATGATTGCCTATCAACATATTACCGTTTAAAATTGCACCATTTGTGATGTTGTTATTTGATCCAGCAATGAGTGTTCCGTTGACGACGACTCGCGGACCAATAACTGTGTTTTTCCCTAAGACAACTGTCCCGTTTATATCAGCTGCATCAGATATTCTTGCACCATCTGCAATTTGATCTGTATCAACTTGTCTTGAGAGATAATCAACTAACCTATGATTTGCTTCCAACACATGCCAAGGTTTGTCAACGTCAACAAAAAAGTCAGTTGTTTCCACTGCTATTACATCTATACCGTCATCAATCATGAGTTGTATAGATTGTGCAATTTCGGAATCCGGTGGTGGCATGCCACCGACAGGAACTTGCGTAACGATTCCAGGGTTTCTTAGCAAATAAGGTTTTGCAGTTGATTTAAATGCATAGACTCCGCATAGACGATGTGAACCACCTCGTGGATGTCCCTCTATACCAGTTAAACATCCATTGGAAAACTTGGCACAAAGCCAGTCACTTGAGTCCTCATCGTTTAGTGGATGAATTAATGCAGATACTTCCGTATTCTGACAATTATAGTGCTCTATAATATTACGAAAATTATCAGAAGTGGTTACAATATCTCCATAAATTACTAAGAAATCTTCATCATTTAGGTTATTGAGTGCGGATAAAACTGCATCTGCAGTGCCATTTATAGGATTCTGTGTAACAAATTCAACATTTGAAATGTCCGCAACAGCCCCACGTACCTGTTGAGCATAATGTCCGACTACTACGATAATTCTGTTGATACCAACTTCAAGTAGGTTTTCAACAATTCGTCGTATTATTGGTTTATTTGCAACAGGTATCGTGCATTTCTGCCTATATTCACCATAGGGCCAAACTTTTCGACCTAATCCTGCTGCTAAAACTATAGCGTTGTTCATTATTTGTTTTATCTCATTTGCTATATTCAAAGATTAATGTTGATTAATTGTTCTATTCTACTGATATCTACATGTTGACAGAAAAAGTCTACCATAAAACTTCTATCAGGTTCTTGGGAATCCAATCTTTTCTCATAAGGAACTACACCAATAACTGGAATCTGCGTTAATTTCTCAATCTCTTGTGGATTAGTTTGTTCAGCAAGTCCGACTTCTTGTGGTTGAAGTTGGTTTAACACAATTCCTTCTATCCTGAGTTTAAACTCTCGTGCGAAGGAAACAGTCAGCATCGTGTGATTTATCGTTCCTAAACTTACATCGGCAACGATCAATATGGGTAATTGTATGTGATGTATGAGATGTGCAACAAGAGAGTCATCATTAATTGGAACAGCAATTCCACCAACACCTTCTACAATTAAGAAACCATATTTTTCAGATAGTGTGTTTAGTGCTTTGTTAATATCATTGATGACGATCTCTTTTCCTTCTATTCTTGCAGACACTGATGGTGCTAACGGATATTTTAGGTAGATTGGATTGATTAAGCTTAGCGGATCATCGACCCGTGCAGCGTGTTTCAGGTATTTTGCATCTGAATTGTCACCTGAGCATATTGGTTTCATCACACCAACATTTAACCCAGAGTGTTTCAATGTTGCAGCCAGACATCCAGCAATCACTGTTTTACCAATTTCTGTTCCAGTTCCAGTTATGAATATTCCTTTAGTTTTCACAAGACTCTATTTTGCATTATTATTGCAAAGATAGTAATTACATCTCCTTGATATTGAATCCATTGTTCTTTCACAATATTACTTATCAATTCTTATTTTACTATAAAAGACAAAGATTGGCAAGAATAAGAAATAGTCACATATCTCATTTAATTGTTGCATTTTGGATATAGTCGTGGTAACTTATATCAAAAAGTAAATGAGGCAACTATATGGCAAAACAGAAATTAAGATTTGGTTTTATTGGTTGTGGTGGTAACTCACGCGGGCACGGACGAAGCGTTTCTGGTGTAGAGAATGTTGAAATTGTCGGACTTGCAGATCCAAGTGAAAATGCACTTAAAGCCTTCAAAGAAACCGTCGGTTTAGATGACTCGGTCCCTACATACTCTGACCATGTCGAAATGTTAACAGACTTAAAACCCGATGCAGTCGTCATCAGTTCACCCCATGGTCTACATTTTGATCATATCATGGCAGCACTTGATGCGGGTTGCCACGTACATACAGAAAAGCCTATGGTATGCACCGTTGACCACGCGAAACAGGTGATGGCTAAGGTAGAAGAAACCGGTCTACATCTGATGATAGGCTATCAACGACATTTGAGTCCTACATATCAATACTGTCGACAGGTTGTTCAGAGTGGTGAACTTGGCAAAGTGAACTTTGTCGCAGCACATCAATCGCAGAATTGGTATCGCAATCAACAGGGAAAATGGCGACAAGACCCATTCCTTGGCGGTGGTGGACAACTCAACGATTCTGGTAGTCATTTGATTGATATCCTGCTTTGGGTATTAGAAGCAAGTCCTGAAAACGTCTTTGCTATGATAGACAACATAGATATTGAGGTAGATGTTCTCACTGCCATGTCAATAAAATTCGATACAGGTGCATTGTGTAATATCAGCATCGTAGGGCATGCACATGGAGGAGTACAAGAAGACTTTTCCATCTGGATGGAAGAAGGCGCACTCTTTTTACGCGCAGGTAAGTTATTCCGTCAAGGAACGGGTGGAAAACCAGAACCTGTTGAAGAATCTGATTTACCAAAAGGTGGAAACAAAGATGGCGCTTTCATTGAACTCATCCGTGGTGAACGAACAGAGAATCCAATTGGAGTTGAAAACGGCTTGCGTGTGATACAGTTAACAGAAGCTGCATGGCAATCTGCTGAACTTGGTAGACCTGTTCAAGTTGATTTGAGTTAAAACTGTCAAAAATACAGTAATATATACTCAGCATGAAGAATACATCATTGGAGGATATAATTGCTTGATGTCCAGGATCTTTGTAAATCCTATAATAACAAACCGTTTCTCACTGATATTACATTCCAAGTTACATCGGGAGAATCCCTATTCTTACTAGGTAGAAACGGTGCGGGGAAAACGCTGCTTCTCAAAATCTTAGCAACGTTAGTAAAACCAACATCAGGTACTGTCTCAATATCTGACATAGATGCATTTTCAAACCTAAAGCATGTGCGTCCACGAATCGGTTATATCACGACTACTTATGAAGGTTATCCTAAATTATCTGTTCGAGACTATCTTAAATTCTTTGCATCAGCATATAAGATTGAAAGAATGGAACAAAATGGAGCAATTGGTGCAGTTCTCGAATTGATGGACATTCAACATCTGGTTGATCAGCAAATTGAGGTACTGTCTACTGGTGAACGCTATCGCCTATTGTATGCCAAAACCTTTCTTCATGAGCCACAATTGTGGTTGCTTGATGAACCCTTAGCTCAACTTGAACCCCAAGGGCAAATTGAGATGATAGAATTGCTCCGTGAACTACAGACGATGGGAAAAACGCTCGTTATTGCCACCAATCGTTTGGAAGATGTGATTAGGCTGAGTGATATAAATGCAAGTAATACTTCAAACTCAGATAAACTTGGTATACTTGTAAATGGAAAGTTTGCCGTGTTTAACTCACTAAATCTCATACAAAAGGAATTCAAAGATAAGAACAATTCTGAAGAACTGAAGCCGAATTGGCTTGCTGAACTCTATTTGGAGGTTACAAAATCGTAATGTCAGACATTGGACAATTTTTTCACGAAAATGGTTACTATTTCGCAAAAGGAGTCTATTCACCACAAGAGATAAATGAGATGGAAAATGACTTCGACCGCGTAGTAGACCAGTTAGTAAAAAGTGATGAGAATATCAATGCACGCTGGGGTGGTAGATTGATGGATGCGCTTGATGGCGGTGAATCAATTATTATCCACACGCATAACATCCAAAGCTTCTCTGGTGTGTGGTTACAAGCATTCATGCATGACAAGTTTCTTGACATAACTGAGGAAATCCTTGGACCTGACATTATGCTGCATCATTCCAAACTTTTCTGCAAACCACCAGAGAAAGGTTCACCATTTCCGATGCATCAAGATTGGCAGTATTTTCCTTCTGAAAAAGATACGATGATTGCTGCGATATTATATGTATCCGATGCAACAGATGAGATGGGTTGTGTGCGAGTGTATCCGGGTTCACACAAAGAATTGGGACGCACAGACGGAATGATGGGTGGCGGACAAAATGAAGAAATCACAGATAGATACCCAATCGAGAAAGCGACTGTATTAGAAGCAGAACCGGGGGATGTGCTCTTCTTTAGTTATTTCACACTGCACGGTTCAATGCCAAACCGTTCAAATAAGACTCGAAAGAGCGTTCTCGTACAGATGCATGCAGGTAACGATCAAATCATACCTGACAATAGACACACAAATGTGAAATTAGTTCTTCGTGGGTTGAATCATTTCGCTACAAGATCTTCTGTTGGAAGAATAATTTAATATCTCAAGTATCCACAGATTCACACATTCACTGGTAAGAGGGTTTCTAACCCCAATTTACAAGCATTTGACATCAATATATTGAGAGCATTTGTTTTTAATAAGAAAAAAATAATCAGATTAGGAGAATTAAATGATAAGAGTTGGAAAAATTAGTATGGCACATGTTCACGCAGGTGGATATGCAAGACAGATTCACGAAAACCCTGAAACAGAACTCATAGCAGTATGGGATGAGGAAGAATACGGAGGCAAAACTGCAGCAGAACAGTACGAAGTACCGTTCTATACAGACCTTGATGAGATGTTACGCCGCGACGATATTGATGCCGTTGCTGTTGATGCTATCACATCAGACCACCCACGGGTCATGATTGCTGCTGCCGAAGCGGGTAAACATATCTTCACAGAAAAAGCTCTTGCAATTACAGTTGAAGAATGCGATCCGATTATTGAAGCAGTTGAAAAAGCAGGTGTAAAGTTCATGATTTCTCTGCCATCACGTGCGAATGGCGAGATACTATTCGCGAAAAAGGCAATTGATGATGGACTACTCGGTGATATTACTTTTGGCAGAGGTCGGATAGCACATTCCGCTGCACTTGATAAATGGTTCGGTGGCGCAAGTGCTTGGTTTGCAGACCCTGTCCGTGCTGGTGGTGGTGCGCTCTTTGATTTAGGATGCCACCGAGTTGATGTCATACGATGGTTAATGGGTGAACCCAAGAGTGCTATTGCTAAGATAAACAACTTCACTGGTAATTTCCCTATTGACGATAATAGTGTCTCCGTTGTGGAATTTGCCAACAAAGCACTCGGAGTAATAGACGTTGCATGGACGCACCGTTCCGGTCCGAATATGCTTGAGATATACGGTACTGAAGGTTCGTTTGCCGCAGGACACGGTGAGATGCATTTTCAGACGCGCAAACTGTCTGATGAAGAGAAGGCAAAATACATATCGGATGCACCTGCAGCGCCACCGTCTCCATTACAGCAGTGGATCAATGCAATCCTTCGCGACGAACCGATGACAATTACTATTGAAGATGGACGTAATCTGACAGAACTGATGCAGGCGTTCTATATGTCCTCTGAACAGGGGAAAGCGATAGAATTTCCACTCTAAGTTGCAATACTAAATTTTCGCTATGCATGGATACACGAAAAAATGGACTGATTCAATATGTATATTGAAGATTGTATCTGGCTCCCTGACATCTTAGTTAAACTTTTCGTCAAGCACAACGTAACACAGAATGAAGTTGAGGAAATATTCCTTAATCAACCGAAATACCGTTTTGTTGAATCCGGATATAGAAAGGGTGAAGATGTATATTCCGCATCCGGACAGACAGATACTGGACGTTACCTAATTGTATTCTTTATTCAAAAGCAGAATAATCACGCACTTATTCTAAGTGCACGCGATATGGATCATAAGGAGAGAAAAAGACATGAAAGAAAATAAAGATGAACAGGTCACCAGTATATCTAGGGCAGGAACTCTGGAGGAGATAGCAGAGTATTGGGACACGCATAGCTTGGCTGACCACTGGGATGAAACACATGAAGTCAATTTTGAGGTACTGATGCACCGAAAGTGCCGTGTAACGCTTACCCCAGAAATTTATGAAAAAATTGAAAGGCAAGCTCTGGAACAGGGAATCTTACCGGAAACATTGGTTAACATGTGGTTAGCTGAACGTCTAAATACAAACGAATCGTCTTAGATGCTTATTTCCAATGAAACTACAAGTTTAAGATAATGTTAAGGAATACCATGCAAGACTATCAACCTATCTCCCTCACCAATCTGTGTAACGTCAACGCAGAAATAATCGGCACAAACGCAACACCAACATTAGGACCACAATCATTCCACGGTCTCCCATTTCACATCTCCGAAGGTGAAAAGAGTTTTTTGGGTTTTGGTGATGGTGTCAATACAGACGCGATAAAAATTCCTGTCAATACAAAACCAAAGCGGATCATCATAGCACATCGTTTGCTTGAATCCCGTATCCATGAAGGCGAACCGATTGGAAAACGCATAGCGACCTATGTGTTCCATTATGCAAACGGTGAACAGCAAAGTGTGCCAATCCGTGAACGTTTTGAGATCGGCAGCGTACCACAAGGATGGGGACAACAGACATTCATTGCTGTCCCTGATACAAAAGAAAGTTTGCATGCACGACATCAAGGACCGTGGGGTTCTGCAGGAAATCGACAAACAGAAGCACTGCAATGTGTTCCTCGCAACTACTACCTATGGATTTGGAAAAACCTGCAGCCTGATGTTGAGGTGACTTCAATAGAGATTCAACCACAAGAGCACAAGTTTATCATTGCAGCAATCACACTCGGATATCTTGATGAAGACCCGACCCCACGCCACCCAAACCGTGAAGTTAAAATCACACTCCCACAACCAGAGGATGCAGATAAACCTTTTGACATGGAGGTCAATGTTGACCGCGGCACCGCAACCTATCCGTATCCATTACCTGAAAACGATACTGATGCATTTCTCAATGACGATTTCAAAGGTTGGGGAGAATACCAAAACAACAAAAGCAGTCCAGTCTACACTGAGATATCCGCCACACCTTCTGCAACCGTTGAAGTAAAGAATCAAGGTGAATCCCTCGGCGAAGTCAATTGGGGTGAACTCCAAGATAAAGGTATTGTTCAACCGAATGATCGTGTCAAAGTGGAAGTGATTGATACCGGTAGAAACTGGGTACATACCACCGTGATTGACGAAGAGACGAACAAACCTGTCCCCTGTCGCATCCACTTCCGTTCACCGCACGGTGTTCCATACGCACCGCATGGACACCACGCACATGTCAATTCAAACATGGGAACTTGGCACGTAGATATTGGCGGAGATGTGCGTTTAGGACAGATTAGTTACGCTTATATTGATGGCACTTGTCAGGGATGGCTACCTCGTGGCGATGTTATCGTTGATGTTGCCCGCGGATTTGAATATACGCCAATACGCACAACCGTCAACATCAAACCGGGACAACGTGAGTTGACACTGCGAATAAAACGTTGGTGCAATATGAACACCGAACGCTACTTCAGCGGTGATACGCACGTCCACTTCCTATCTACACAAGGCGCACATACCGAAGCACAAGGTGAAGACCTCGGTGTTGTCAATCTGCTCCTATCTCAATGGGGACATCTCTTTACCAATACTGAGGAATTCATCGGGAGATCCACAACATCTGCTGATGGTCGGAGTATCGTCTATGCAACGCAGGAGAACAGACAGCATGTTCTTGGACATCTCACACTTCTCGGATTAAAAGAACAGGTTTCACCGTGGTGTTCAGATGGACCTGGCGAAGCAGAACTCGGTGGAAACTTAGAAGTCACGCTTTCTCACTGGGCAGATGCATGTCATGCACAAGGTGGCACCGTCGTTTTACCACACATTCCAAATCCGAATTGTGAACCTGCAACACTCATTGCAACAGGACGTGTAGACGCTGTTGAATACCTTACCAACGCTATGTATGGACATATTGAATACTATCGCTACCTCAATTGTGGATATAAATTACCACTTGTCGGTGGGACAGATAAGATGACTGCTGATGTGCCTGTAGGTGTCTACAGAACATACACTCACATACCCGATGACGAAGAATTCAACTACGAGAACTGGTGCAAATATATGAGTGCAGGTAACACTTTCCTTAGCGGTGGACCGATAATTCGTATGACTGTAAACGGTCAACCCATCGGAAGCACTATCAACCTATCGGGAAATGGTGGCACAGTTGAAGTAGAGGCATCAGCAGATTCTATCTTTCCTATCCATACCTTGCAAATTGTGCAAGCAGGAGAAGTTGTCGCTTCTACTGAGGAAAACAACGGTTCACATAATCTATCTATCAAAGCAAAACTGAAGGTTGATAAACATTCGTGGATTGCTGCCCGATGCGGTGGACCGAACTATGCACAAGCAATTCCCCATCACGATGGTTGGAGACGTGGAATCATCGCTCATACATCTCCAATTTATATCGCTGTCGGAGAGGAATGGTGGATGTTCGACCCAGAAACAGCAAATTATATGCTAACATTGATTGAGGGCGGACTGTCTTACATTCAACAATCCGCCAGACATCATGAACCGGGAACAGTAACGCATCATCACGGTGAAGATGATCATTTGGAATATCTCTCACGACCTTTCCAAGAAGCACGCGAAACGATACACAAACGAATGCATCAGTTAGGAATTCCACATTAAGAGACAGAAAATTCATTCACGGCACACAGAGTGTGCCTACTACTCTAAGGAGAAAATATGCCAAAAGAATTAGTTGCAGTTGCTCCGCGGCAACCTGTCCTGAAAGAATATGAAGACGGACCCGTTCCAGCAGACAGTGTCCGCGTCCAAATTGAATTCGGTGCACCAAAACGCGGCACCGAGATGACTATGTATTATGGATACAGAGGGGCAGGATTCCCTCAAGGACTCGGGAATATGTGCGTTGGAAAGATAATAGAAATCGGTGAAAATGTTGAACACTGTGAAGTAGGAGAACTTGTTGCAGGACACGGACACCTCAAAGAAACACATACATGGAAAGCGAACGGTGTGCTAAAGATGACAGACAAGATGACATGGAAAGATGCTGTCTGTTATGACCCTGCACACTTTGCCTTGTCTGCCATACGTGATGGTCAGGTACGTGTTGGTGACCGTGTCGCAGTCTTCGGTCTCGGTGCAATCGGATTGGTGACACAACAATATGCGAAAGAAGCAGGTGCTGATTTTATTGCTTGTGTTGACCCAATTGAGAGACGGCGCGCTGTCGCAGAAAAGACCGGTGCCGATCTCGTCTTAGATCCAACTGCATGTAATGTCGGTGAAGTACTGAGAGAAGCAACAGGGGGATTAGGTCTTGATGTTGCAATTGAAACAAGCGCGAATTATAATGCTCTTGATGATGCAATTCGGAGTGTCGCGTTTGAAGGCACGGTCGTGGTGGCAGGTTGGGCAAAAGAGTGCACTGGTGGATTAGACCTCGGTGCTGTCGCTCATTTCAACATACCAAACCTAATCTTTGCCCGTGCAAACAGCGATCCAAACCGTGACCATCCGCGCTGGAACTTCGCACGAATCAGAGAAACTTGCTGGAAATGGCTCGCTGAAGGTCGGTTTGACTGTGAAGATATCGTTGACCCTGTTGTACCTTTTGAAGACTCCGTTGAGGCATACATTGAAATGGACAATCATCCTGAACGTAGTGTCAAATTAGGTGTGTCTTTCTAAAAGAGACAAATTAATACCATTTCAAATTGACCATCTAACATTAAGAAGACCTCGTTTGTAGTCGCGCAATTCATTGCGCCTCTTATGAGGTCTCTGTGCCCCGCCAATGTATATCATTTCAAAGAATAGAATATCTTCTCTGGCAATGTAAATCTATGCAGCAGTCAGTATTTCAACAGCCTTCTCCAAAGCCTTTTCCTCAACTTTCAATTTAGCATTCTCAACTTCACGCTTAACATACGTCACAGTATGTTCAAGGTTCATCGGTGTCGCAATATCTTCTATTATTTTATGGAGACGTTTAACATCTGTCTTCTTTATTCCTGTCTGTTCTTCTACGCGAGCGTGTAATTCTGCAGGAGTTACCGGTTCCTCTATTTTCTTGTCCGATTTTTTTGGTGCAGGTTTCGCTGTTTTAGTGGATCGTGTCCGTTTACGCGGCGTTGACTTCTGTATTTTACCAATATCCAACGCTTTAACACCACATTCCTTACATAATTTTGCCGTAACGTCTGCCAACGTCATAGTAACAATCACTTCACTAATTGCACCACACAATTCGCATTCAGTAAGACCCTCAATTCCTGCAAGGATAACAGTATGAAGTGCTAACATCTTCTGTTTATCAGTCTTTGTCGGTTTCTCTTTCTGACACAATACAATCAGTTTCTGTGCTGATTCCTCAATATTGTCTAATTTTCCCATCATTTACCTCCAAAATACATGTTATAATTAGTATAACATATATGAAAATAATAGTCAAGGAAAGTTTAGTGCGGAACGTGTAAAATCCAGTCGATTTAGCTTACTGAATATTTGTCTTTATGCAGTTTGTATACAAAACTATCAATCAGTGCTTCAAAACTTGCCGAGATGATGTTTTCTGAAACCCCAACCGTCCGCCAACTATTTTTGCCATCCCCCGCTTCAATCAGGACACGCACTTTTGAACCAGTACCTGCTTTGGTATCCAATACCCTAACCTTGTAATCTATCAGTCGCACTTTCTGCAATACGGGATAATATTGTTCCAATGCCTTTCTTAACGCAGTATCTAATGCATTGACCGGACCATCACCATCTGCTGCGGTATGTGTTGTGGTATCATCTGGAGTTGTAATTTTAACTGTCGCTTCCGAACGCATCGTTAGATCAGTGAACTTCTCAATAATCACACGAAAACCGAGATGTTCAAAAAACGATTCATAGCCATTAAATACTCTATGCGTTAGTAACTCAAACGATGCTTCTGCGGCTTCATACTGATATCCTTCACTCTCTGCCTCTTTCAACCGATTAAAGAGTTCTAACACCTGTGGAGAGTTCTTATCATAATCGGGATATTCCTTCTCAATCTTCTTCATGATAGTTCCACGACCTGCTTGATCAGAGACGAGAATACGTTGTGTATTCCCAACTTTTTCAGGTTCAATATGTTCGTAAGTCAGACGGTTTTTTCGGATTGCATCAGTGTGTAATCCACCTTTATGGGCAAACGCAGAACGTCCAACATACGGTTGTCGCTCATCGTGTGGAAGGTTCGCTAACTCACTGACTAATCTGGATACTCTTGTAATTGACTGTAGTTGCGTTTCACTGATACATTCTATGCCTAACTTTAATTGAATCGTTGGGATGATTGATGCAAGATTTGCGTTTCCACAACGTTCTCCATATCCGTTGAATGTTCCTTGCACATGATTAGCTCCTGCTTGAACTGCTAAAACGGAGTTTGCTGCCCCCATACCTGCGTCGTTATGTGCATGAATGCCGATAGGTAAAGAGAAAGTAGACATCGCAGTTTTCACACCTTCTTGTATTTCTATAGGCAACCTACCACCATTTGTATCGCATAAAACTAAACATTTTGCCCCGCCAGAAGTAGCAGCCCGAAGTGTTTCAATAGCATATTCCGGGTCATCAGCATAGCCATCAAAAAAGTGTTCCGCGTCGTATATGACTTCGCGTCCATTCTCCACAAGATACCGAACAGAACTCTCAATTATATGTAAGTTCTCTTCCGCTGAAACACGTAGGACATCAGTCGCATGCAGTCGCCAAGTCTTTCCAAAAATCGTAACGATTCTGGCACCAGTATCCAACAATGCTAATAGATTGGGATCTTCATGGGGTTCAAAGGTGGGATAACGAGTACTACCGAATGGTACAATAGTTGCTGTTTCTAATGTCATATCTTTGGCACGTTTGAAGAACTCTATATCTTTGGGATTGGAACCGGGATATCCACCCTCAATGTAGCGGATACCTAATTTATCAAGTTTTTCTATTATAATAAGTTTATCTTCTACAGAAAAGGCAACTCCTTCTGCTTGGCTTCCATCGCGAAGTGTTGTATCGTAAAATTCAACCATGTTTTTTTAACAGTATGTTTTGCTTTAGGTTATTTTTGTCAAGAAAATAACAACTTTGAACGCAAAAAATCCGTGCCTCCTTAATGTGGTGGTACCCTTTTTTCTAAACAAAATGTTATCATAAACCTCCTCAAAAGTCAAGAATATTGTGATTTGCAATACGAACCATCAAACGAGGTAATAAGTATTTGTTTGGAGTGATTCCAAGTCCGAAAAGCCTCGTTCAGACAAATACCAAAGACTTCAGCACTACTCACACAATTCTAATTGGACAAACAATCAAATATATGGTAATCTGCATATCAAGATAATTTGGAAAAAGGAAAATATGATGGACCAAATGGAACAACTCATTCAAGAACTTACAGATCTACTCGGAAAAAGAAATGTCTTAACAGACCCAACTGCTCTGTCAGTCTATGAATGTGATGCCGCCCCTTCATTCAAGGCACTACCGGATGTAGTCGTTTTTGCTGATACGACTCAACAGGTGTCGGAAATTGTAAAAATAGCGAATAAGTTCAATACACCCTTCATCGCACGAGGCGGAGGAACGGGATTGAGTGGCGGTATGCTATCTGTTCAAGGTGGTATTATTATTGCTCTCAACCGAATGGATCGCATCTTGGAAATTGATATTGAAAATGAAAGAGCAGTCGTAGAACCCGGTGTTGTCAATCTTCTCCTATCTCAAGCTGTACAAAGTCAAGGTTACCATTATGCACCCGACCCGTCAAGCCAGAAGGCATGCACCATCGGTGGCAATATCGCTGAAAACTCAGGTGGTCCACATACGTTAAAATACGGTGTTACTTCTGACCATATTATTGGATTGGAAGTGGTGATGCCTGATGGTGAAATAATGGAGTTAGGTGGTGAAGTTGAAGAGGCACTTGGATATGACCTACGCGGCTTGTTTATTGCATCCGAAGGAACTTTTGGTATCGTTACCAAAGCCACAGTCCGACTCACACGGAATCCACAAGCATATCAAACTGCACTTGCAGTATTTGAAAGAATGGATGATGCATCTAACGCTGTTTCAACGATAATCGGTGCTGGTATAATTCCAGCAGCCCTTGAAATGATGGATACGCTTGTTATCCAAGCATTGGAGGAGGCGTTCCAGTTCGGTTTTCCACTTGATGCAGAAGCTATCCTAATCGTGGAACTTGACGGAATAGAAACCGGCATGCAGAATCAGACTGATAGGATTCTGGAAATATTCAATCAACATAATGCACGTGAGGTAAACTACGCTAAGGATGATGCTGAACGTCAAGAACTGTGGAAAGCACGCAAAAGTGCGTTCGGATCATTCGGTAGACTTGCCCCAAACTACATCACGCAAGATGGTGTCGTGCCTCGCACAACGTTACCAAAGGTATTACGACGTATTTCTGAAATCTCTGAAAAATATCAGATTGCTATAGCAAATGTGTTCCATGCAGGTGACGGTAATATTCATCCGATTGTCCTGTTTGATGAACGTGATGCCGACCAATGTGAACGCGTGGAACATGTGAACAAAGAAATACTAACTGTCTGTGCGGAAGTCGGTGGTACGATCACTGGAGAACACGGAATCGGTGTTGAAAAGCTGGATTATATGCCACTCATCTTCAGCCCCGCAGATTTGCAGGTGATGTCAAATGTAAAAGACATCTTCAATCCAACAGGACTCTGTAATCCCGGCAAAATCTTTCCAACTGCTGAATCCTATCAAAAACTCGGTCTGCAACCATAATTGGATAATTCATGTTCAAATACAATTGAATATTGATACCGTTTATGTTATTTTTACATAAGATGCATCATTTAAAGTATGTTGGGTTGTCAGTGTCTTATTTCGGATTTTTAATTTATCTATACTATGGGCAAGAGTATGTCTGAATATATCAACGGGATTAATCCAGAAATTCTCAAATGGGCGCGCGAGCACTCTGGTTATTCAATTGAGATGGCTGCCAAAGCATTAAATAAGGATGAGTCATTTATCTCCAATTGCGAGTCAGGAGATAGTTCACTTACTTATGTCCAACTTGAAAGGTTAGCTGATAAGTACAAACGTCCTGTTGCACTCTTCTTTCTCCCGAATCCACCTGAAGAACAGAATTTAACAGAGAAGCTTGCACTGAGAAGTTCTGATGTGAAAAGGTTGAAGCCTAAAACGCTCTTCCTGTTTCGTCAAGCTTATTCACGACAACTTTCATTGATGGAGTTGAATAACGAAAAGAATCCATCAGAAGATTTAATCTTTCAGGATATTCAACTTAAGTCTTCTAATGAAGTTTTAAATGAAGAAAATGCAGTTGAATTGGCAGAAAGAAGTCGAGCTTATTTAAAAATCAGTGTTGAAATGCAATCAAATTGGGAAAATGAGAAAATTGCACTTGAGAATTGGCGGGACTACATTCAGGATAAAGGTGTTTTTGTCTTCAAGGATGCGTTTAGAGACGACTTAGTAGATGGATTTTGCCTGATGCATGATGAATTTCCTATAGTTTATCTTAACAATAGTAGACCTTTTGTAAGACAGATTTACTCTCTAATTCATGAATTGGGACATATCTTAGTAGGTAAGAATGGCATTACTCCCGATTTCACAGGTAAGATAAAAAGAAAATCAGAAGATTTAGAGCGTTTTTGTAACCAATTCGCGAGTGAGTTTCTTGTACCAACAATAGACTTTAAGAAACGGTTAATCTATTCTGAATATAATGATGAGGAAATTCATAATTTAGCAAAGTTCTATAAAGTTAGCCGTTATGTAATTCTATTGAAACTTATCAAGGTTGGAATATTTTCACAAGAAATATATCGTCAGAAAGTAAGGAACTGGGCAGACAAATATGATAATAGTAAGCGAAATGAAGGAAGTAATAAAGGTTCAGGTGGCGGCGATTATTATGCCACTCATCTAAGTTATTTAGGACACAAATACACAAGTCTTGCGTTCGATAAGTTTCATCAGGAATTATGTTCTGTTGAGCAACTCTCTGATTATTTAAATGTCAAAGTTAAAAATATAGAAGAACTTGAACACAGATTCTTACGCAAGGCTATCAATAGATGATCTATGTATTTGACACTAATTGTTTTAGAGAAATTGGTAGTTATTATCCAGAGCAGTTTCCATCTTTTTGGACAAAATCCAATCATGTAGTAGAAGTTACTAAGATTATCACTTCTGTAAGAGAAGTGCATAGAGAATTGGAAAACTACACACGACATGCACATATAATCACTTGGGTTAAAGAACATAAAAATATATTTAGAATTACAAACGTAGAAGAAATGAATTTTGTGAACCAGATTCTATCAACAAAGAATTTTGGAGATATGCTTAGACACGAACATCGTTATGAGGGGAAACCTTGTGCCGATCCTTTCATAGTTGCAGCGGCAGAATCAAGTAACGGTTGTGTTGTAACTGAAGAGTCAAAGAAACCAAATGCTCCAAATATTCCAAATGTATGTGAATACTTTAACATTGACTGTACAAATCTTCAAGGCTTTATGGAAAGGGAAGGTTGGAAATTCTAAATCACTGAAAATAACTATGTCATCATGAAATACGACAAGACCAACCGAACTTATGACTGTAAACCGACACTCATAGATTCACAAATGCTGCAATATTACCATGATGGATTCCTATAACTAAGAGCCAGCAGATGAAGCTGCGAAAGCAGGTATGGTTTATACGCGCTTGTCGCAAAGAAATTGAATACAACGGTTCCGATTGTTAAAGAAGATACAAAATAATGATATGTAATATCTAAACTCATGATTCTATATCGGAGTACAAATTGAAAATAGCAGTTCTTTCCTATAGCCACCATGGACGGAGTATGGCACAAACAGCACAATCACTCGGACACGAAATCGTTGGTGTGATGGATTCTGAGCATTCACCCCGCGAACAGTTGGCACATCACTTTCAGGCACCAGCATTTGATACTGCTGGCAACTGTCTTGATGCCACTAAACCTGACGCGGCTCTTGTCGCAGGGAAGCATACCGAGATACCATCTCACGTTCAGGCTTGTGTTGACAGGCGGATCCCATATTTATTGGATAAACCGTTTGCTGATAGTGCAGAAAGTCTGCGTCCTGTGGCAGAAGCATCGGAGAGGCATGGGGTCATCAGTGCGCTTGTGTTGCCGAATCGAGCAAGCAGAATTGTGAGTGTTGTCAAAGAATTACTTGAAGATGGCAGCTTGGGTGAGCTTGTATTATACAATAGTAGACTAAATAACGGTCCTCCTTCCCGTTATGATCCCACACCATCCTATTGGCACAACGACCCAAGCATTTCTGGTGGCGGGTGTTGGGCAGTTGAAGCTGCACACGGTATTGATACATTCCTCCAGTTTATTGGTGATCAGGAAATCACTGTTGTTGGTGCAGTAATGTCCAATGCTATGTATGGTCGCGTTGTGGAAGATAACGGCATCGGGGTATTAAGAACAGAAAACGGAATCACAGGTATCATAGAATCAGGTTATACATATCCATCAGGTAAACGTGGTGGTGACCACTTCTTTCGCTTTATCGGCACAAAGGCATCGGTGTTTGAGCAGTATGGCAAAAACGGTGAACCGTTGATTGAAGTGCATACCACAGAAGGAGTGCAGTTCAGCGAGGACATATCACACGGAGCAAGAATGAAAGGTGTCATGGGTAATGCATTTGATGCAATTCGTGATGGTAACTCCTTTGATCCATCTGTTGTTGATGCTGTGCAAATACTTGAAGTTCAAGATGCTGTCTATGCTCATGCCCGACAAAGTGAGGCATCGAACGGTCCCTATCCTTTGGGATAATCTAATCCAATAAAGCTACAAAGGATTCAAAAATGGCAAAATCAAATAATATAGAAATACTACCTCCAGATTCAGAATTAGAAGAAGTTTATGGTGAAGCACATTTCACTGAAGGACCAACCGTTGACCCAGATGGGACGGTCCTTTTCAGTGACATCACCTTCACACATCAAGCTGATATGCAAGCCGGACATATTATGAGATACGATCCTGCTACTAACGAGACAACTGTTTTCCGTTCACCAAGTGGCATGTCAAACGGGATGAAGTTTGATGCACAAGGACGATTGGTTGTTGCAGAAGGAGCAGATTTCGGTGGTAGACGGATTACCCGAACTGATATGAAAACGGGTAAAAGCGACATCATTGCTGGACTATACGAAGACAGACCATTCAACTCGCCAAATGACCTCACGATAGATGAAGAGGGACGAATCTATTTCACTGATCCGCGCTACGTTGGCAATGAACCGGTAGAACAACCTGTTATGGGTGTCTATAGAATTGACCCTGATGGTTCAGTGCACCTCCTTATTGCTGATTCTGGTAAACCGAACGGTATTGCAGTATCACCTGACCAGAAAACACTTTATGTCGGTAGTAATGACAGTGGATCGTTTCGTGAGTTGCCAGATGAAATGCCAACCTATACGGGTCGTATGGCTCTACTTGCTTATGATTTATCATCAGATGGTACTGCTACATTTCGAGAAACACTCGTTGACTATTATCCAGAACACGGTCCGGATGGCTTTGAAGTTGATGTTGAAGGCAATTTATACGTTGCGGTTCGTGATGCCACTCGGTTTGGTATCTGTGTCTATTCTCCTGATGGAACTGAATTGGCGTATATCAAGACACCTGAATTGCCCACCAATGTTGCCTTTGGTAGAGGTGATGCAAGTAAGATGCTTTATATTACCGCAGGTGGCAGTCTCCTTAGAATTCGTGTTGCGAATGATGGATATCATCTTCCGCAGAAATAATACCAATTCAATACGGATTCCATAATGAAATGTAATTTAAGAGGCGCAATGAATTGCGCGACTACGAACCAGTTTTTTCTTATACATCTGGATGAAGTGTATGCCATGTTGTTGCACTTTCATAAGCGTTACCGACTTGTAGCAATAACGGTTCACTCAAATCCTTTCCAATAAACTGAATACTCAATGGTAATCCTTCGCTGTTCATGCCACACGGAACAGATAACGTTGGGGCACCGTTATAATTAAACGGTACAGTAAATCTTTGAAACTTTGCTGGTCTTGTCTCCATTGGACCATACAACATCTCTGGAGTAATCGGATGAGGTGGGGCAGACATTGACGGACATACCAATACATCAATATCTTGAAATACACGACTGAAATGTTCAGTGCATGCAGTTCGTAATTTATGTGCTTTTTGATATTCTGCTGGTGTAACTTTCGCTCCCATGTCAAGCCATCCTTGGAACCAAGGACCGTAATGCTCACGATGTGAAGGATAACACTTTACATGCGCTTTCACAGCCTCCCAAGAACAGATTGTAGGCCACGCCAAGACATATTCATCTATATCTGGCACTTCAACATCAATTATCTCAGCACCCAATTCTTGTAATAGTTTCACACCATCTGATACCGCTAAAGCAAGTTCTGCATCCACATCCTTTGTAGCGTAATTCTCGTCATAACCGATACGAAGACCATTGATACCTTGATCAATCTTTTCAAGCATTTTCGGTACAGGAGCCTTTAGTGCACACTTATCGTTTCTGTCCCTACCAGAGATTGCTTCAAGTATGATCCCCGAATCTGCCACACTACGTGTCATCGGACCGACATGATCCATAGATAACGCAAGTTCCAACACACCGTATCTACTCACTCTACCGTAAGTTGGTTTTAAGCCTACGATTCCACAAGCTGCCGATGGAAAACGGATTGAACCACCCGTATCGCTCCCGATAGAGCCTGAACACAATCCCGCTGCTGTTGCAACGCCTGATCCACTTGATGATGAACCTGTCCATCTATCTGGATTCCAAGGGTTTATGGGTATATCAAATTCTGGATGGTATCCACCCATTGCCCCTTCAGTCAGATTTAATTTACCAAGTATCACTGCACCAGATTCCTTGAGTTTTTTGACAACTGTGCTGTCATGTTCAGGGATGTGAGCTCCCATAACATAAGCCCCACCCATCGTGCGAATGCCATCTGTAAACAATAGATCCTTAACACCAATAGGCACACCGTGAAGTAGACCGAGATAGTTGCCATCAGTAATTTCCTGTTCAGCTTGTTGAGCTGCTGTCATTGCTTGTTCAGCCGTGATTGTTGCATAACTCTTCAATCGGTCATCAAGTTGTTCAATACGATCAAGCATTACCTTTGTCAATTCAACAGGTGATAACTTCTTTGAAGAGAGTAATTCTGCTATTTGTGATATCGTCTTGTAATAAAGTGGTGTTTCTGACATGTCATTTTCCCCTAATTCTCTATTATTCATTTGGACGACTGCGTCCTAATAGACTCAATAGACGTTCATCAACGGTTTTGAGTGCATCATCCGGTACGGGGACATCGTTACATAGACTGAACCGCCAATATGCCCAATATGCAGCATACTGAGATTGAATAATATAACGCGTTTTGTTTGATGTATTTGGTGCACCGCGATGCCAACATTGTGGGTCTTGCAGATAGATATCTCCTGCTTGGCAATAGATTGAAATAGGTTTGTTTCCTTCAAATTCGGGATTTTCTTGACTGTTGGGTCCTCTTCCAGAATAATGACTTCCACGCACATACTGCGTTGGTCCTTCCTCAAGCGAATTTATGTCATTTAGTGCCATCTGCACTGTGAACCACATCACAGGCATCCTCAGTCGTGGATCGTGCCGTGGCATCTCTTCAGTAACGGGGAAGTGCACAGAACCGTCAACATGCCAGCTGCTTATGGAAAGACCGGGTAGATTTCGGAGTACATTCTGACCACAAAACTTGCAGTTTTGTCCAACAATAGCTTCAGCGAGACTTAGAATGGGTTCACGGAGAAGCATATCTCGGAAAATCGGATCAAGCTCTATGGTGTTTCGTAGAATGAAGGGTAACTCTTCTCCTGTTTCTGCATGTCTACCCATCTGGATATATCGGACATCAGCAAGGTGTGGATTTGTTCTGTCGGCCAGTTCTGGATCGGCGAGAAACGAATCTGTTTTGTCTCGTAGCGCGTTTACCTCTTCCTCAGTAAGGATACCCGGGAGATGTACAAATCCATCTTGAAAGAATTGCTCTGCAATCTGTTTTGTTTTCTCTTCACTGAAAGGTTCACCTTTTAGGATTGGACTGTTTGACATATTTGTCTCCTATTATACCCAGTAGTTCTTTAGGTTTTTGAGATATATGAGGGGTGTGCATGAAATATATTATGTGCCAACATTGGCTGCACCTCTCATCAAGTATTTCTTTATATGTAATTGTCCACGTTGTGGCAGTATAATCAATTGAGATGCTTTGATATTGTGGACGGCACGCTGAGCGTGCCTACTACTTTTAAGACCATATTTGAGATTGATTTTCTTGATGCACACTCCTCAGGAGCTGTATCGTAACCGATTCAAATTTCACCATAGTTCCGTAGGAACGGCATATAAAGACAAACATATCGTCCCTAATGAAGATTAAGAAATAAATTGGGTAATTTGAGATCAAAGTCCAGCGCGCTTACAAAGCGCGTCTACGGGTTTGACAATCGCGTTTACAAAGCACTCCTACTAGCAGTTTTGGCGTGATTATAATTACCCGTTTAATAAATCAATCTTCATACGGGACTAAAGAAAACAGAAGTTTATATCTCTGTGTCAAATGTGTTAAAAACTTTGCATATCCCTAAAAAAATACAACATTTAGTAAAACTTATACCAATTCTATTAATGAATTTCCCTTTCGAATTAGAATATAAGAGGCACAATGAATTGCGCTACTACGAACGCGTTTTTCTAAATGTAAAGTGTATAGTTAATTTCAGATCTTACTATAAATTACCGAAGTTGCTACCTACTGAATATTAATCATCAAATTACTTGATCAAACGAAGAAACATAGGAATTCTACATATTTTGGTGCCACTTCTTAAATATCGGGGTTACAAACCCCTCCAACAAATGATAGGTGGCAACTTAGGTTAAATAATCCATTTTGGGTAACAAATTCCATCTATATTGGTCAGGAGGATGCGTGTTACGTGCCCAATTACCAAGTATTCGTGTATCCTCACGTTTTGCTTGCATCTGTTGGGCAATTTTTTCGGGTTCCCATCCAGTCAATACCTTTTCTGTCAATTCTGACAAAATGCCCTGACAATCTGGATCATTTGCTCTATCGTGCAATTCATTTGGATCATTGTATATATTATAGAGTTGTGAAGGTTGCAAATGATAATAATTTAGTTTCCATTCTCCGTTGCGAATCATCCTATGGTAACATCCATCGTCAGTGCAAAATTCAGAGAATGCGATATCTTCCCAATGTGTGTCTTTTCCATCGAACAAAGGTAGGACACTTCTGCCACGAGAATTTGACAAAGGTGGTGCATCAAGTGCATCAAGCATAGTTGCATTTAAATCGAGTGAACTTATCACTCTGTCACAACGGACACCTTCTGGCAGGTTTCCACGCCATGATAGAATTGCTGGCACTTTTACTGAATGTTCATAGAAAGTCTGTTTCCACCAGAGTCCATGTTCTCCTACCTGTTCCCCGTGATCTGAAGAATAGAGTATGATTGTGTTTTGGTCTAACTCATTTTCTTGGAGAGCGGTTAGGATTTGTCCAATCATGATGTCCATACGTGTGACTAATGCCCAATATGCTGTGCGTGCACGTATAATCTCTTCATCTGATACTTCTTTGATTCCACACTTTTCACGCCACCAATGAAAGTATGGATGTAGTTTTTCAGAATAAGGTTCAGGATTTTCAGGCATCGTCATTCGTCCATCATATAGTTTATAATCTTCCTGCCTTGCTACAAAGGGTTGATGGGGTAACATAAATCCAACAGAGAGTGAGAATGGTTCATCAAGTATTCCGGCCCTTTTCTGAACACCGAGTCGGTTAAGATAATCTACTGTGGCAGCGGTTACATCTTCGTCATGCACCTGATATGCACTTTGTCCTACGCCAGATTTCTGTAGACTAACACGTGCGGGTCCAGCAGTTCCTGAGAGTTCTCCATGGTCTACACCACTACCCCCTGGATGATTTGGACCGTGGTCTCCGACGAGTCGATCCACATATCCATGTAGTTGGTCTGGTCCCAAAGCATGCATTCGGCCGATTAGGACTGGTTTATATCCTGCTGCACCCATTGCATGTGCGAAGGTTGGAATCCCAGAGTTTAGCATGTGGCTGTTCGTCCAAACTTCGTTTTCATAAGGAAACCGTCCGCTCAACATAGACATACGGGACGGCACGCAGATTGGTGACGGACAGTAGACATTTTCAAAAACTATGCCTTCAGATGCAAGTTTGTCTAAGTTTGGGGTTTGCACCAATTTGTCACCGTAACATCCTGTGACATAGGGATTGTGTTGGTCTGAATGGATGTACAGTAGATTTGGTTGTGGGTTTTGCATTTCTGTTCCTTTAGGTTAATGTTATGTTTCATTATACTTGGCAAGTGCTTGGAGTCAAGGAAAATGTGAAGGTTTGGCTTCTTTCTGAATCGCGGAAATCCGCGGATGCCGTTAATAAGAAGTGTTTGCGTAAGTTGCTATTTAGAAGTGGTATTTTGTGGACATCGCAAACTGACTATGGTAATATATCTCAACATTATTAGTATTTCAATCTTCATGAGAACATAGGGAGACGAAGACGTGAATTTTGTTCAATTGACAGATGCACAACGAAATGAATTTGAAGAAAACGGGTTTTTTATTGTCCGTTCAGTACTTGACGAAGATATGATTGCACGGCTGACTGAAGCAGCAGATCGGATCGTGGAGGAACGAAAGACAGATGCACAATATGTGCATATACGTGATGGATTGGTCCAAGTACCTGCTTTCGCAGAATTGACATCACAGACGAATGCGATTCCATTGGTCATTCAACTACTGGGTACTAATATCCATATTACGAATACTGCCCTTCTCTACAAACGTCCGCAACCGCGCGAAATGCCAGAGAATCGTGGATGGCACCGAGATGTCGGGTTGCATTTGGATCTCGGTCACAGAGATTGTCCACGTGTTGGTTTGAAAGTGGCATATTGTCTAACGGATTGTAATGTTCCAAATTCTGGAGCAACATTATTTGTACCAAAAAGTCATGCTTTAGATGAACCTTTGGGTATTCCAGAAGGTAAACTTGATCCTGTTGAACCTTATGCCGAACCACTACTCCGGGCAGGGGATGCGTATTTTTTTGAAAACCGAATTTACCACACCTCTGGACAAAACTATACTGATCAGACAGCGAAAATAGTAATATACGGTTATCATTATTCTTGGATAAAGCCTGAAGGATATTTATTGTATTACAACGAAAGACAACAACCAGACGAAGATGTATTGAATAAGGTTGATGACCTTGGAAAACAGTTTCTCGGTGGAAGTGGAGGGGCAGCCGCACAATGGACAACGGAACATAATCTCACATTGGAACAAGCACCTCAGACTGTTACTATATGAACTAAGTAGCTACTTACTGAATATAAATCGGGGTTGACACCCCTTCAAAAACACAAGGTGCCAACAGAGGTTTTATTCTTTCAGATAACTTGTCCGAACAATAGTTTTCATCCCGCCGCGTATGTTAAAATCACCGACTACTTCTGCTGTTCTCGGTTGACTGGCATTCACAAAATCTTCAAGAACTTTATTTACTAAATGTTCATGAAAGATACCTATATCTCTGAAGGAAACGAAATACTCTTTCAATGATTTGAGTTCAATGCAGTGCTTGTCTGGAACATAAGTAATAGTGATTGTTGCGAAGTCTGGTAATCCTGTTTTTGGACAGACAGTAGTAAATTCTAAGTTGGTAATTTCAATACTGTAGTCTCTGTCGCTGTATTGGTTTTCCCATGTTTCAATTGTAGGTGTTTTTAGATCGCGTATATGTGATTGTAAATCGTCATAATCTGAATGTGTACTCATTCGTCCATCCTTAAGATGTTTGTGCTGTTTATATCTTGATTTTTGTAGTATCTCATATTTAGAAGAATATTTCATTAATGATTGATACATTATCAGGGTAATTTAGTTTTATAAATTGTCAGTTGATGAGTCTTACTATGAGTTAGGTCTGGGTTGTAGTGATGCATAGTAGTAGGCACACTCCGGGAATGCCTGAGAAGCATGCGCGTGTGGCATGCTCCATGATTCATACCGTTGATTTGGTGTGCCGTAACCCGTTCGCGTTTGGACGGCACGAGGAGCATGCCTACTACCATGTCGTATTCACAAACAAAACCGTATCTCACATCAATTCACGTTTGTAATGAAATACAGCAGAAAATCCGAGAACTAAATAACCCTGATACATTATACCGTATATCAGCATTATGATGCAATAATGTTTGAAAATATGGGATAGAGGACTTCTAACAATCGGGGTTTAAACCTTTTCACTCATGTGTGTAGTTATCTGATTAATCTTGACAATCAACATTCTAATTGCTATTGTATTCACATCTAACAATTATCCTTTTCATACAATTTCCGAAGGTGTCTATATGAAATTAACGGAGAAACAGGTCAATTACTTTAACACATTTGGCTTCCTTTTCATGCCAAACATGTTCTCATCAAGTGAAATTGAATGGATAACAGAAGAGTTTGAAATTACAATCCAAGAATTTGGTGGTGGAAAGAACCATGATGGTTCACAACGTACGATGTTCGGTGGTCCTATAGAACATCGTCCTCGCCTCTGCACACTCCTTGATGATGAACGTATAAGGGGTTTGATAGGCGGTGTCATCGGGGAAGATTTCAACTATGCAGGCGGAGATGGAAACTATTACGCAGGTAATACAGGGTGGCATCCTGATGGAAGTTGGGGCAGACTCTTCTCCATTAAAGTTGCTTTCTACCTTGATGAATTGACGCGAGATACTGGATGTTTACGCATTTTACCCGGTAGTCAGAACCCCTCCCATTTTGTTAGAGCCCAACAGATAGATCCAAATCAATCCGAAACCTTATTCGGAGTTCCACCTGAGGACTTCCCAACCAGTATTGCCTTAGAAAGTTCTCCAGGAGATGTGGTAATATTCAATCACGATACTTACCACGCATCTTTTGGTGGTGGGTCACGCCGAAGGATGTTTACGATGAACTGTACGCAACATTGCACATCGGCAGAAGATTTGGAAACATTGAATCAATATTTGAGTGTCCACTCAGCAGGTGGATACAATATTGACACAGGTGCTGGTATGTTCTTTCCGACTATGGTTGACACTGCAGATGAGACACGTAAGAAACATCTACAACAATGTAGTGATATTCATGATGTGTTATTTCCTCAATATGCACGTAAATCTAAATAATATATTTCTCTTGTCAACTGATTGGATATATGTTATTTTAACATGTATTCCATCCAACACCAACAAGGACAATTCATTGAAGTTTCAAACTACATTTCTCTGTTTCATTTTATTCTGTAGCTTGACCCCCTTTTATGCTACAGCGAATCCTCAAAAGGTGCATACCCAACTCCCAACAAACTCAGTTGCAATAAGCGATGATGCACTTTCCACATTTATTAATCCCGCAGGCTTAGGCACCAGTCGCGCACTCAACTTATATTATCTAAGAACATACCATAGTGATTATCCAGGTGATGATGCGTTCTTTGTCTCTGCCCCGGGTGGTGGATTTGGTATGGAATTCGCAAACGCACCAAACGATATAGATTTCACACGTTATAGTCTCTCGGCAGGACGACATTTCGGTAGTTCCTTGTATTGGGGCACTTCTTATAGTTGGATAAACTCAGATGACAATGAGTATGATAAATTCAAATCGGTGACTGTCGGTATGATGTATCGCCGCAGGTTTTTCTCAATTGGTGCGATTGGCAGGGATCTGAATCGTCCCAAAATAGAGAATCAGAAGATAGGAAGAACGTATGATGTTGGAATTGCACTACGTCCGGGAACATGGCGAACAACGTTGTCTGTAGATATGCGAAAAGTACAGGATGTTCCTGGATTAGACTTTAGCTATGGTGTGGAAGTTCGTCCAATTCGTGAATTGATGTTTCGCGGAACATATAACAGTGATAATAGTTTTGATATTCGATTCGGCATTAATATCGGCAACTACGGTATTGGAAGTGCAAACTACTATGAAGAAAGTAGAAAATCAAATGCAGGGGTGGGTTACTTCCATTTTTCTACTGCCGCAATTACAAAACCTATAATGCGTAAACGTCAGTTTGTCAGAATGAAATTAGCGGATATAGATAGCGTATTACGGATTGCGAAATGGGATAAAGATGTTGCTGGGGCACTCATAGAAATTTCCGGTAGTAACTACGGCATGGGTAGGTATCAGGAATTCCGTGATGCTATTTTAGATTTCAAGAAATCAGGTAAAGTTGTCATCTCCTATCTCACTGGTTGCACCTCTGGAGAATATATCGTTGCTTCAGCATGTGATTCTATTCTCATGCATCCGAGTACTGATTTGCGATTAATTGGAATACGCAGCGAACCCACGTTCTATAAAGGTTTGTTGGATAAGATTGGAATCAGGGCACTTCTTGAGAATATTGGTGAGTATAAATCTGCAACAGAAGCATTTACACGAAGTAAAATGTCAAAACCGTATCTCGAAAACATGAACGCTACCCTTGATGATCTGTATGATCAATTGACGAATGAAATTGCATCGGCGCGTGGCTGGACACAAGATTTCGTGAAACAGTTGATAGACAATGGTCCATATACTGCGAATGAAGCCATCAGAAATAACCTTGTTGATGAAATCGTATATTCAAACGGATTGCATCATAGAGCAGAAAAACTCTCTGGTACAGATGTTAATTTGGTGGATGTCAATGATTATATGAGAAGTGGTTTATTTCCACAGGAATGGTCTGTACCAAAACCCAAAATCGCGGTTATTGAAGCAGAAGGTATGATGATGACAGGAGAAAGTTTTACAGACCCATTCACAGGTACAAAAGTGATGGGTGCTGATACGATTGTACGTGCAGTCAACTATACACGCTATGATGATTCAATCAAAGCCGTGGTCTTAAGGGTTGATACTGGTGGAGGATTGGTCATTGCTGCAGATGTAATTTGGAATGAACTTGTGGAACTCACTGTAAAGAAGCCACTTATCGTTTCTATGGGGGACATTGCTGCATCTGGTGGATATTATATAGCTTCACCAGCAGATGTAATTGTTGCTGAACCTGGGACAATAACAGGTTCTATAGGCGTTATTGGTGGGAAATATAGCTATAAAGGACTATTTGAAAAACTTGGCATACACAAAGAAATATTAAAACGAGGAAAAAATGCAGACTTTTATAGTAATTTCTCAGATTATCCACCTGAAGAACAAGCGATCATAAAGAAACAAATTAGAGAGATATACAATGATTTCGTAGCGAAGGTAACTCGTGGTAGAAGCCTCTTAAACAGAACTGAGGTGGAAAAGGTCGCACAAGGACTTATCTGGACTGGAAAGCAAGCGAAAGAGAAGGGGTTGGTTGACGAACTTGGTGGACTCAGTAAAGCACTATCCATCGCCCAAACAAGAGCGGGATTGCAGAATAGACATGTTGAGATTATCCGATTACCAAGACCATCAGCATTAATTCAATTATTGGGAAACATCCAGATGATGTCTACAAATAGAACATCACAGATACATAATATCCTTCAATCCACTGGGCAAAACGATAGTTTAAATCTGATTGATATATTGAGAAAACATCAGATTTTTCTGTTAGCACCCTTTGATATTAATGTTGGTATGTGAACTTAATCTTAGGTTTAAAAGGAATTAAGAATTCAAGGCAGCTTATGATGTCACCTTCTGATGCATTTGTTAGAGCACGTCAGAATATGGTTAGAAAACAGATTAAAGGACGTGGTGTTCGTGATCAGAATGTACTCGCCGCGATGGAAAAAATTGAGAGACATCGGTTTGTTTCATCAGAATATCATAAATCAGCATATCAAGATAGACCGCTTTCAATAGAGTATGGACAAACGATCTCACAACCTTATATTGTGGCATTGATGACAGAATTACTTGAATTGAATAGCGAATCTAAAGTGCTTGAAATTGGAACAGGTTGTGGCTACCAGACCGCAGTCTTAGCAGAAATTGCCAAGGAAGTTCATTCGGTTGAAATCCTACCAGAACTTGCAGAAAGTGCGAAGAAAAGGTTAATTGCACTCAACTATGATAATATAAAATTAAAACAGGGTAACGGTTATTTTGGATGGCTTGAACATGCACCCTATGATGGTGTGCTGGTGTCTGCAGCACCTGATAGGATACCTTTCCGTCTAATACAGCAGCTTGATGAAGGTGGACGAATGGTTATTCCAGTTGGTTCCAATATACAAGAACTATTATTGCAAAAAAAGTGTTCTGGTAAAGTAGAAACGACATCCATCACAGGAGTTAGTTTTGTTCCAATGACTGGTGCCTCGTAGGAGAAATAATGGTCAATATAAAATTGAAAAGTTGTTCTATACTTCTAATATCGTTGATTTTTACCGCAACTGCACATGCAGCATTTAATGATATTGGCGTGGGGGCACGTCCTCTCGGTCTTGGCGGGGCTTTTGTTGCCCTCGCGGATGATAGCAACGCTGCAAACTATAACGCAGCAGGATTGGCATATATTGATGAGAATCAGATTGGGGCAACATACTCTCAGCGATTTAACGGTTTGATCAACTACAGTTGGATCAGTGGAATTGTTCCCATCGGAGCCATTGGTACACTTGGTGCAAATATAGGTATCCTATCTGAAAGCTCAGATATATATCAAGAACAATCCATACGGATAACGTATGCACGCAAACTGTTTCAGCAATTGGGAATGGGGCTAAACATTAAGTATTATAGCACAAATTATGATTCAGAAAACGAGTTCGTTGCTTCAAACCCATATTTCAATGAGACATCAAGCTCGGCAGTGTCACTTGATGTAGGTCTATTAGCAAAACCGGTGAAGAGCCTAAATCTCGGATTATCATTAGAAAATTTGGTGCCTGCAGATGTCAGTATTTCTGAAGAAGAAACGGATACGGTCCCTATAAGTATCAGAACAGGTATCGCTTACAAACTGGAATCTATCGCTGAGATGAGTGTGCAGGGTGCTGCTATTACAAATATATTACGAGAAACCCTGGCAACAGTGGATATACTTTCTCGCAATGGTGAACTCTACACACGAATTGGTATAGAAATGTGGGTGAATCCATCCATCGGGGTACGCTTGGGTTATGGAATGAAAATTGGTGGGAATTCAGCAAGCACAATCAACCTTGGTGGCAGTGCGAAAATACCGATCGGTGGTACAGCACTGCAGCTTGATTACGGTTTTCAGGCACTGACAGGTGACCTACAGGACAACACAACACAACGATTCTCATTTAATTTTTTGTTTTAAAGATAAGGAATATATGCAATGAAAAATACCCTCCTAAATACTCTCTTCATCATCTGTATAATAGTAGTACCACAGAGTTATAGTGCAGTAACTTCTATCGGTGAGATTAACGTCGTTGGAGAAACCAAAGGTATTGTCCCGGCAAGTTCTACTGTGCCATTGCTTGTTACACTTTCAATTGATAGGTCTTTAGCAGAACCTGGTGAAGAGATCAAGACCATTGAAATTACGATGCCAAAAGGTTTTCAAACCAGCGTTACAGATTTTAAAGGCATCACGCGCGATGGAGAAAAACTACAAGCTTCTGTCAATATTTCTGGTGGAAATGTCATACGTGTGGAACTTGCACAGGACATTAGAGATTTCCAAAATTCAATATACGACATTTTATTTGATGCACGGACACCTAACACAATTTTCTTAGCAGAATTCAAGGTCATATTACGCAATAATGAAGATACACCTGTGGGTGAATTCATACGTGCAGGACAAGCAGATTCAAAACTGAATAATGACGATTTTACACTGCAGATCATTCCAAATGTTCCGCCTGCACCTGTTACTTCTTTCACTGCTGCAGCCGATACAACCGGTGAAAATGATGTAACACTCCGTTGGCAAAAATCAGAAGACCCTGATGTTAATGGATACATTATTTATAGAGATGTAGAAACCGTAATCAATGTAGAAAACCGGGCATCCACTACATTTAGGGATGTCAATGTTCCTCCAGGAGAACATACATATCAGATTGCTGCATACAAGTCAATTTTCTTGCAATCTGAACGTTCCGCTCAGCAGAAAGTGGTTGTGTCTGAAGATTCTGCTGCGCCGCGTCCCCCAACCACAATCAAAATTGAAGCAAAAATGGAAGGGATAGAATTAACTTGGAATGCCAGTGTCAGTCGTGATGTTACTAAGTATAAGATATGGTTCGGTTCGTCTGAAGCAACGACGCTTGAACCGCTTATGGAGGGTGAGATTCCCACGAATAACACTTCAAATGGACCATCGGAATATATGTACTTTGATCAAAGAACAATACCGAAAGGTAGTTTTACATTTACTTATGCTGTGACTGCTATTGATGAGGCAGGAAATGAATCAGCACCTACGCAGAAAAGACTTAGAGTATTTGATAAACCATTCCCAAATCCATTTACACCCCTTTCTGGCGATTCTGACTTTAACACCGTAGTTTTTTCAAAACGGACAATTGAAGACAGTGAAGGAGAATTCAATGTACTTCTCTTTAACCTAAATGGAGTTCTTGTAAAATCTCTAACTGCACAACTTGATGAAGACGAAGTTCGTTGGGATGGCAAAGATGAAAGCGGTAACGTAGTTGAAAGTGGGATTTATGTTTATCAATTGCAGGTTGGTGATAGTTCTGAAACAGGGACAATAATTGTAGCGAAATAAGTCATCCATTTCAAAGCCTCGGTAGATGCGGTTTCCTAACCGCATCATAGGTGTCAATTTAGGAATCATACCAATTGTTGGAGGGTTTAAAACTCGTATTATACAGGTTAATACTTACTAAGCCTACCAACAAGAGACTCCGACACTTATGTTGTTAAATTGACTCCAAAATTGTTAATACCGATCTCACACAAATAAAATTATGGAGTGTTTCTTATCAACCTATTGACTTAATTACAATATAACAAGTATACTATATTTCATATTCTTATCTAAGAAAACAATTTGTAAAGGAGCAAAAATGAAAAGATTAACGACAGTTTTATTTCCATCACACATAATTGCATTAACTATTTTTTTTAGTTTATTGATTTCCTTACCAGCTATGGCTGGGTGGCTTGTCTTGCAAGAAAATGATCCCGCTATCAGAGATTATATGTCAATCCTTTTTACTGGTGAAAAAACTGGATGGGTTGTTGGTTCAGCTTCATTTGAAGATTATGAAAATCCAGGATTCATCGGCTTTACCTTGAATGGCGGAAAAACTTGGAATAGATCCGAGCTCAGACTGGAATCTGATTTAACTGATTTACACTTCATTGATGAAAAACACGGTTGGGCAGTAGGACAGAACGGATTAATTGCAAATACAACTAACGGTAAAGATTGGGAACTTCAAGTCAGTAAGGTGCCCGGTTTAGCACTTACAAACGTCAATTTTGTCAATGAAAAAGTTGGATATGTAGTTGGCGAGAATGAAACTATTCTTTCAACGAGGAATGGCGGACGACAGTGGAAAGTCATTAAGGGTGGGCAGGTCGGTTCTGGTATTGGTGATGATGAGACAACTATGTTTAATTCTGTTCAGTTTCTTGATGAAGAGACCGGATTTGTTGTTGGCATACGTGTTTTTCCCAATGAAAAAACACAGAAAAGCGTTATCTTGAAAACCGAAGATGGTGCACAAACGTGGATTTCCCAAGAGACTGGTCAAGAAGATATTCTTGAAGACATATACATGCTAAATATGGATACCGGTTGGGCAGTCGGTGAAAACGGTATTATCCTCCATACAAAAAACGGTGGCGCAATATGGAAAAAACAGGAAAGTGGAACTGAAGAGACACTCAGAAGTGTCCGTTTTGCAGATGAAAATGTAGGATGGGCAGTTGGCGGCGAACTTGGTGTTGGCGTCGTTACCGCAACCACAGATGGTGGTCAAACATGGATTCTTAAAGAAACTAAACAAAAAATGATGAAGGTCCATGCACTTAACATTCAACATGTTTGGTTAGCAGGTTCAACCGGGTTAATCATGAAGGCTGAATAGTCTGAAACCAAATTGATTTTTCATGAAAGGTGACATGTTAATCATATAAACTGAACGACTGCAAATTGCGTCTAAGTCAACTGTGTAGTACCATCTTTGAATCATAGAGTTCACCTCGCTAATTCAAAAGCACAATGTAGAATTATCATACAGAAGAGATTTAAAAACGGCATTCTCACAGATTGAAACAAGTATTGAAATGGAGGATATTTTGGACAGCCCTATATTCGCCAAGCGTATGAGCCGCTTGGGAACAGAATCTGCCTTTGAGGTGTTAGCCAAAGCCAAGAGTTTAGAAGCACAAGGCAAAGATATTATACATTTAGAGATCGGTCAACCTGACTTTTCAACACCGATGAATGTATGTGAAACAGCATTCAAGGCAATGAAAGATGGACACACAGGCTATTGTCCGTCTGCAGGAATACCCGAATTCCGTGAAGTTGTCGCACAACATATCGCTGAAACTCGTAATATTGATATTCACCCAGACGAAGTCACTGTCACACCCGGTGCAAAACCAATCATCTTTTTTACAATTTTAGCTTTAGTTGACGACGGTGATGAAGTCATCTATCCGGAGCCAGGTTTCCCTGTCTATGAATCTGTGATTGATTTTATCGGTGGTAAAGCAATTCCTCTTCCACTCCGCGAGGAAGTTGACTTCCGATTCCGAATTGAAGATCTTTCTGACAGAATTACAGACCGAACAAAATTACTGATCCTCAATTCTCCACAAAATCCTACTGGTGGAACCCTTACCGAATCTGATCTTACTGATATAGCAGAACTTGCACAGAAACATAACTTTTATATTCTTACCGATGAAGTTTACTCTCGTTTACTCTACGAAGGCACCCATCAGAGCATCATAAGCCTTCCTGGTATGAAAGAAAAGACAATATTAATTGATGGACATTCAAAGACCTATGCCATGACCGGATGGCGACTGGGATACGGTATTGCCCCACGTGAAATTGCAGATAAAATTACTCGGTTAACCATCAACTCAAATTCATGCACCGCAACATTCACACAATATGCTGGCATAGAAGCATTAACTGGACCTCAGACCTTCGTAACACAGATGGTAACAGAGTTTAGAAAACGACGTGATGTCATTGTAGATGGATTAAATGAAATTGACGGTATTTCCTGCGTCAAACCACTCGGTTCATTTTATGTTTTTCCAAATGTAACTCAATTACCGATTTCATGTGAAGATCTTGCTGATTATATTATGGATGAAGTAGGGGTTGCTCTGTTACCCGGCACAGCATTTGGGAAATACGGTGATGGGTATCTGAGACTTTCTTATGCAAATTCCTTGGAGAATATCACAGATGCCCTCAATAGGATACAAATTGCTGTCTCCAAGTTGTAGTCAAAACTAGGAAAGAAATAAGATGTCTCAAAAAGCGACAGCACGAGTTCCCGCAAGCACAACAAACCTGGGACCAGGATTTGATGTGCTAGGATTAGCACTCCAACTTTATAGCACCGTATCACTGGAAATCACAAAGAATGAAACAGAAGTTATTGTCAGTGGTGTGGATGTAGAAAAGATACCAAGCACAACAGAACATGTCGCTTTTCGTGCAGTAGAATCTGTTTTTCAAAAGAGTGGAAAACAACTTCCGAATGGCTTAATATTGAAGATTGATAACGGTATTCCAGCTATCCGTGGTTTAGGTGGGAGTGGCACTGCTATCCTCGGTGGGTTGTTGACAGCAAATGTTCTCTGTGGTAACCCGTTTTCTCGTTCACATCTACTTAATTTTGCCTCAGCAATTGAAGGACATCCAGACAATGTCGCTGCCTCTTTGCATGGGGGTTTGGTCATTTCAGTTCAAGAAAACGAACATATCCATACAATACAGATACCATGCGATCCTAATTTATTCATAGTACTCGCCATACCTGAATTCACATTATCAACGCAGAAAGCCCGTGACATTTTACCAAAAAATGTAAAATTTGCAGATGCAATTTATAACATCAGTCGCAGTTCACTACTTGTGGCAAGTATCGCATCTGGAAAATTTGACATGCTTTCAACTGCGATGACTGATAGACTTCATCAGTCCTATCGTAGCACATTGATACCTGGATTTGATGATGTCGTTGATGCAGCTACTTCTACAGGGGCATTGAGCGTTGTATTAAGTGGGGCAGGACCTACAATTGCAGCTTACTGTCTTAACAACATGGAACAAGTTGGGAAAAGCATGCAGGAAGCTTTTAGTGAAAACGATATCCGTTGCGAAATAAAGATATTAGGAACTGATATTGAGGGTGCAAAAGTGTGGACATAAATTGCAATAGCAAAGTGCAATTCATACAATACGGATTATATTATCCTCCAACAATTGGACATGTTCATTATAATCTAAAAGTGTATTTTAAAGTCATCAGTAAAAACGTTGTTAGGAATAAATATGGCTAATTTCTATGCAGAAACAATTTCTTTTCTGCAAAATCAGTTCAATACAGATCTAGAATCTGGCTTAAGTCACGCTGAAGTTGAAAGATTAAAAGAGCAACACGGCGAAAATGTCTCAATGTCCAAATTTAATTCCTGGACTATGACATCTTACTTTGAGCACCTAATTAGTTGGCGAGTGCTGTTTTTGGTTATTGCCTCTGTACTTTTCGGTATTTCTGGTGATTATCTTGTAACAATCCTCATAGGTACAGTTGTAGTTATTTCATTAATATGGGCAACAGTTGTCGCACTCAGTTTTCAAATTAGACAGAAACACCTTCAAAACCAATTCAACTACAAAGTCTCTGTTGTCCGTCAAGGTAAGCAAGAAGAGTGTCATCCTTTAGACATCGTTCCAGGTGACTTACTTGTACTTAGACAGGGAAACTACATCCCCGCTGATGCACGAATTATACAATCTGATGGATTGACTGTTGATGAGTCGGCTTTGTTCGGAAGTAGTGGTGCTGCGCAAAAAACTGTCAAAGAAATTACAGAAACTGGAATTCCACCTGAACAACAGACAAACATGGTTTTTGGAGGCACTTTTGTTGATACAGGAGTAGGGAATGCAATTGTGGTCAGGACAGGTGATGAATTAGAAATGCATAAGATAAAGTCTGAAAACCGTCAGATGCCAAAAGAAATGACTGCAGATGAAAACCAATTAAAGTTTTGTAAAGACATATTAATATTTGCTGGATTTGTCGTTGGTACTATTGCAGTTGCCATATTATGGTGGCAACAATCCCCACAGAAACCCACAACCAATTGGATACAATATGTTCAAATCGGGTTGATATTTACTATAGCTGCAACTCCCTACGACCTATCTTTACTGTTAAACTCGATTATTGATCATAAATCTTTCGGTTTGATCAAAAGGGGATTGGTGTTACGAAATAGTAAAGATTTTGAAAAACTGAACAGACTCACTGCGTTCTGTTCCGATGAACAAGGAATTGTTAGCACACAATCTCTCACAATTTCAAATATCTTTGTGGATGAACAAATTGTTAATCGTTCAACATGGGAAAAATGGTTGTCATCACTTGAAGCGCATCCTCCTGAGGAAATTAGTAAACGCGTCAGCAATATACCCCCTGGATTTCATATACCACAAGGAGCACCCGGTTTGGTATTGACTGCAGGTTTGGGCACATCTGGAGAACGGTTTTATGATAGAAACAACGCACAACAATCACATCAACAGGTTATACATGACACTGTGGAAAAACTCGGATACCAATTGAATGCTATCAAATCTAACATGCAGCTCGTTTCTGAATACCCTTGGACTGCAAACTTTGGATTTGAACTTCACGTATTTAAATCTGGTGACGATGAGTATCTTAATATTATTGTTGGGGAAGCGAGAGATGTCTTGGAAGCAAGTGATTCTATCCTTACAAATACCCAAATAACGGATCTTTCATACGAACAATTTGAAAATTGTAGTGAAATCCTAAAATACATGTATAACTCCAGAGAAAATGTCTACGGTGTTGCCTCTATTCATTCTGAAATCCCATTGTCTCCCCCTGAAGTTCAGGGAGTATCAACTTTTTTAGGATTCATAAGTTTTTCAGCCACAGATAAGAAAGAAACGATTTCGGTGATTAAGTCTTTCCTTGACACCGGAATTAGGGTTATTCTGATTAGCGATGCAGATGAGCTGACGACCTCAGACTTAGCAAGAGAACTTGGACTTGCACACACCCGAAATGCTGTTGCATCAAGAGAAAAACTCATTAGTCTTACTACACAGGAGTTTGATCAAGATGTCCCCAATCTAAGTGCATATTCTCAACCAACACAGGAACAAAGACGTAACATTGTACGTAGTTTGAAGCGGCATAATAATTCAGTTGGATATTTAGGTCAAAGTTCTATTGATCAACGGGCAATGGTTGCTGCGGATCTCGCATTTGCTGACACCAGATACGCAACACATTACGCACAAGACCATGCAGATTGTTTGATTATTGACAAAGGTTTTAAGTCTGTTAAGGACTGTATGATATATGCACGTGAGGTATATCTAAACCTTTCTGGATCGCTTCGGTGGTGTCTTTCTTGCACTATAGCTCAATTCTTAGTAGTGATTTTCGGTTTGATCCTACACATTGGTTTTAACTATGAAATGCCAATGACACTTCAACAGATTGTTTGGGTGCAATTTTTGACAACACTGCTTCCAGCAATAGGGTTGGGTTATGAGAAACTGTATACAGATTCTAAACATTACAATACCAATAGAACTACTTCCTTGCTACCGAAGACTGCAGTATTTGATATTGTGTGCAGAAGCGTCGTTATCAGTTTAATGACGATTATACATTTCTTGGTAATTACTTTTACATCAGAAGAATTTAATCTATTAGAGGCACAGTCAGCAACATGCACAACACTATTCTTTACCCAAGTGGTTGCTTACTTCCAATGTATGCGATACCCGTGGGAGTCACTCTTTAAAAGAATGTTTGTCAACATTCGACTCTTATTTGTTTTCTTATTGGTGATTGGACTTTATATGTCTGGCATGTATATTGAATTATTGCAAACTATAATTGGCATCGTTCCACTTCAAAAGGATTGGATAATAACCGGTTTGTGTAGTATCATTTTGCTGTTATTGCCATTAAATTTGGCAATTAATCCTCGTAAAGATAACACTTAAACCCAGAATCCATAGGTCGGTATACCACCAATAATACCGATAATTGTCCAGATACTTCCAATTGTGAACTCACCAAGGATTAAACCTAAAAAGAATGGGGCTACCTTCCGATACCTTAAGGGTCCACCATATTTTAAAATAATTAACTTGATCAACCAACTCATGAATAAACAGCCCCATGTAACGTTCATACCCCAACTTGTTGAAATGGCAAAACCGGCAGGATGAAAAGGCCACCAAACAAAACGCATGCGAAATAACATTAGAACGGTTGTCGTTAAATACCCAAACAGTGTAAAACCAGTTTCAGGAATAAGTGTACCTGTAGGTGATTGTAGCCAACCTGTTAGTCTTCTATAAGGTTCAATACCGAAAGCACTCAAAGATGGCGAAGGGGCGCGAACTTCCATACCTAACTGATAGCCACGGTCAATTAATGCCCAAAATCCAGCTAATGAACCCAACAAAGCTGCAAACATCAATGCAAAAACAATACGACTCATTGACATATTCGTTCGCTCCATTATCTTGAAGCCTTCTAATTGGTGGGGCATTGGGTGGCTGCGGTAGGCACGGTTGATAAACCAAAACAATGAGAACATTACAAGGTTTTCTCTTCCTAACCTACGGGTACCTACAACTCGTGTTAGAATCTGATCAGGTCCTGCGTAGTGAAGGTCGTGAACTGGTGTTCCTAACTCAGCACGCATGCGAGTTATCGCAATAGAAATCATATAATAAATCACAAAGAATGCAAACATGATACCGATGTTCGCACCACCATAATAACAAAATACGACCAAGAACAGCATTGTAACGATCAATCCAAAGACTGCACCTCTATACGAAATTGGACCATCTCTAACTGACTGAGTCTTGTCTCTACTGATAACCATGCGACCAACCCAAAGCAGGTGTCGTCTACTTGCCCAAATTGCAATGACACACAATGCAAGATATCCACCAGACGCTTGTTCGTTAAGATATGGAAACCTTGGTAGACTTCTAAATCCAAACATTGCGCCAACGACACGCAATATCCGCCAATACCAGAAGAAAAACCAACAGGAAAATGACAAATCAAGAGGAATGAAAAAACCAAGTCCAATTGCAAACGGATAAAGCGAAAATGGTATATTACCCATTGCATTCCATGGACTGTCAGTGAAAACTCGGTAACTCCGATTCCGAGTCGGTAATTCAGGAAAAAAAGGATACAAGAAACTCATCCCGTTCCACAACGCTAAACCACCGGCAATACAGAATCCCACCCACATTACCTTATTTTTGAAAAAGTTGTTATGAGCAGCACCACTCAATTGAAGAGGAAGATGGATAATCGGATAACTCAGTTTCTCATATTCAATCCACTGTTTTCTAATAATGATGTTGATGCAGAGCATACCAAAGACTAATACACCGATAAATACTGTCCACCACAAAACGGGCGTTGTCCAACCGAGTAAAGTTTCTTTAGTATAAAGTGGTAAATCACCTTCATAATAACCTTGTAATAATTGATGATTACTCACCGTAAGCCATTCTGGTAGATATGGAAGAAACAACTGCTGCCATTCATTTTCTGGAGTTGCAAAGCGAAACGCATGCCCCAACATCGGCACTAATATTTCAAGCATATCATGACCAGTAATTCCAGATGCAATGGATAGCATCAGATAGACAACCACTAATTCACTCTGAGCCAATGCTAAAGGAGGCAGAAATCGTTTCAACAGTTGGTTGAAACCAATGATTACAAATAGAGTGAATATCACATTGAAAAAAAGAGAAATCGTGACAGGATGTCCTGAATAACGGATTACCTCCATCTCAATCACCCAATAACAGTTGATTGGTATGAGGATAGCAGCGATAAGGACAGACTTGATTGTTACCCCATGGGGAGGAAATTGTGAATTGTTGGATGTCGGGGTATTCTGAAGTTCCATGTAGATTTAATCGCTATAGCGAACCGAGTTTCAATCAGTCTACATCAATATGGGTAGGTTGTCAATGCCTTTATATCACCTATCCAATCTTGTTGGAGTGGTTTCTAACCACGATACACTCTTTTACCATTTCTGCTTGATCAGCATTCATTGCCAAGAAAGCGTGTGTGGTCGCGCAATCCACACCCTTTAACATTCCAAGAACAAACTGCACCTACAGTTCTGAAGTATTTCACCTAATATCACCTATCCAATCTTGTTGGAGTGGTTTCTAACCACGATACACTCTTTTACCATTTCTGCTTGCAGCATTCATTACCAAGAAAGCGTATGTGGTCGCGCAATCTACACCCTTTAACAATCCAAGAACAAACTGCACCTACAGTTCTGAAGTATTTCACCTAAAAGAAAGAAATATGATGAGAAAAATGCCAAAAATGTAAAACTTTACTTGACTTATCACATCTTCTTATGTTATAATGTATATTACATAACATTAGTGTGTAAGGCAGAGAAACATGATAAGAGAATATTTTAACACTCTTCCCGTCAAATCCTCATGCTTTAGCTTGTGGGATGTAGACGGGCAAAAAGGTTGATTTTGAGAGAGAAACACACTATAATACAATTACCTTTTCAGTTGTGGATGTCGTTAGCATCTGCCACACGACTAACGATGCGAAAAGGGTTCTTCACCGAGAAGGCATACCATGAGAAAAACCTATAAATACAAGGGACAACATCAAAAGAACACGCTAAAACTTGGCAATCTGCTTGACGATATGCATCAGGTCCATGTGCATATTATGCGATTGCAGAAAAGGTATTATCGCATCTATAAGAAAAACATATCTGCCTATACGATGAATCGTCATATTGCGAAGTTGAAAAAGCGAACGAACGCACATTGGAAACAACTACCGAGTCAAGTTGTTCAAGATGTTGTATTGCGTATGGGCAAAGCTTATGATGCATTTTTCAGAAATATGAAAGATCGCAAGGCTGGCAAAACAACGTGCAAAGTAGGTAGACCGAAAATCAAACCGCAACACAAATACAACTCTATGACCTTTACACAGGCAGACTATAAACTTGAAGGGAACCGTCTCAAGATCAACTGTATAGATACGTGGTTCTCCTTTCACAAACATCGTGATATTATCGGAGACCTCAAAACAATAACCCTCAAGCGTGACAGGTGTGGCGATTACTGGATATGCTTTTCTTGTGATAACGTTGACGCACCGAAATCTTTTGCGAAGACAGGTGAAAGTGCTGGCTTTGATTTCGGATTGACAACCTTTCTCACAACTTCTAATGGTAATAAGATTGTGTCTCCGCAGTTTTTGAAAAAGTCCTTGAACAAGTTGAGAACACTGAATAAAAGCGTGAGTCGTAAAGTCAAGGGATCAGGCAATTGGTATCGTGCTCTCCGTGCGTTGTTGCGGCAGTATAGGAAGATAGCACGCCAACGTCTTGACTGGCAGTGGAAACTTGCTACAGACCTTTGCAGGCGTTTTGACACCTTGTGCTTTGAAACACTAAATATAGACGGCATGAAACGACTCTGGGGACGTAAAGTCAGTGATCTCGCTTGCTACCAGTTCATTCAAGTGTTGGCATTCAAGTGTGCTAAACACGATAAAACTTACCTCAAAATTGGACAATGGACAGCTACAACAAAACCTTGTAGCAACTGCGGACACAAAAATAAAGACTTGACACTTTCAGATAGACAGTGGACATGTCCTTCGTGCAATACTGAACACGATAGAGACATCAATGCAGCTATCAATATCAAACAGGCAGGCTTAGCTGCCTAAAGTGGAGATGACGTGAGACGGGGGATCCTTTTGGAGAAACGCCGTTGTCAAGGAAGCACAAGCCCCAACCTTTAGGTTGTGGGTCACTATGACGCAATGGACAATGGTAATCCTACAAACAATCTTTACAAAACAGAGATTATCATTTCGCAAAAAAAACACTTTAAATGCTTGTCAATTAAAATTAACAGCCAATCAGTTTCACACGATAAATCCGAATATGCGAAATGTACAAATAAAAAAATTTTCATTTTTTTATAGATCCTTCGCAACCCCTTATATAGACTGCTCTTACAGCGATTATAAAAAGTGTACAGCTGTACGAAATAATGTCCAATTTCTGTACAGTTTTGATAATGTATAATTCTATGAAATAATACCTATGTGTGCCTCTTACATTATAGGAGTGTTATCAACCACGATGTCGTGCCTCTTATACCAATTCTAATAGAAGATGCAACATTCTTGTAGCACAAACTGCCAGTTTGTACCGTCCTTCAAGACATTACACCACGAACATTAAAATAAAAGTGAAAATCATCTTTGAATTGGTAAAACATTGAAACAACCAGAACGACAATGCCAAAAGCTTTACACACGCGCCAATACTTTATCTTTTTCTTTACAATGTAAATATGGTATAATTGGAATATCCACAAATTACGACAATCTATATCAACAATTGTCCTTAAACAACATATTTGACTATAGGAACAATACAGAAAACACCATCTTAAGAAAATCAATGAACCCTTTTAAATATCTAAAAAATCAAGCAGAAAGACGTTTCTATAGAGCGTATCAGAAACAGTTGGAGGCAGAAGCAGGTACGTGGAATATCCCACGTCATATCGGTGTTATTCTCGATGGAAACAGACGGTACGCTAAAGCAACCGGGTTAGATAATGTAATTAAGGGACATTACGAAGGGGCAGATAAACTTGAGGAAGTACTTCGCTGGTGCGATGAACTTGGGGTAGAAATCTTCTCAATTTGGATTTTTTCTCTTGATAACTTCAACCGCGCAGATGATGAGGTAGAAGGAATTTTGAGCTTAATTGAAAGAAAAATGCGTGAGTTAGTTACAATCAAGGGACTTCACAAAAATCAGATTAAGGTACGTGCAATGGGACAGATTGAACGACTACCACAAAGTTTACAAGAAGCAATTCGTCAAGCAGAGGAAGCGACTAAAGATTATGACAATTTTATTTTGAATGTCGCTGTGGCTTATGGTGGACGAGAGGAGATAATCGATGCAGTCAGAGGACACTTAAAGGCTGAAATACAGAAAGGAAAAGATGCACTTCAAATAGCAGATGAATTAAGTGTTGATACTATTGCACCATATCTATACACCTCAAATTTGCCGGATCCGGAGCTAATAATCCGAACAAGTGGAGAGGTCCGACTTTCTGGTTTTTTGTTATGGCAAAGCGTATATTCCGAATTTTATTTTTGTGATACCTATTGGCCATCATTTAGGAAAATTGACTTTCTACGTGCGATTCGAGACTATAGTCATCGTAAACGGCGTTTCGGGAAATAAAGATGGAGCCAGATATGAAAAGATTGATCTTAACTATTACGGTAGTTGTCATACTACTTTTTAATGGCACAATAACTGAAGCACAACCACCTGAACAAATTGTTGAAATGACGAAGGCATCTACAGTTCTATTGGAAATGAGAGATGCGTTGGGACGTTCATCACAAGGAAGTGGATTTTTCATCGGACAAAACTTGGTTGCTACAAACTATCATGTGATCAATGGAGTAAATACAGTTAAGTAACGTTAGTCGATCAGGAGAATCGTTTTGATGTTGAAGGTGTCACTGCCACTGACAAAGATCACGATCTTGCTATAATCAAAGTCAATACATTAAATGCTCCTCTACTCCCACTTAGAGATAGTGATTCTGTTTAACACGGCTTTTTCAGCACCTTCTTTGTAGCACTTTTAATTATCATTGGTGAATATGCTTTACATCTAATAATATAAGGAGTGTTTGATGCGGTTTGGAATATGCACAAGTTTAGATAATGTGAATCGTCTTGCTGAAGTCGGATATGATTACATTGAATTGGGTGTGAGAAGTGCGTTGATGCCTGAAGCGGATGAGACAAAATTTGAAAAAATAAGAGAACGTGTAGCTAATGCACCTATAAAACCTGAAGCTTATGCAGGTTTTATCCCAGGAGATATTCGTGTTGTAGGTGACTCTGTGGATTTACCAAGGCTATCTCGGTATGTAGAAAATGCCTGTCGCAGAGCAAAACAAATTGGTGGAGAAATTATCGTATACGGTAGCAGTGGCTCACGGAATGTTGCAGATGGATATTCTGAAGAACGTGCATTAACACAGATCGCAGAATTCCTTGATATGTCTGCAGATCATGCAGAAGCACACGGTATGATAATTGCAATAGAACCGATATGTATGAAAGAGGGGAACATATTACGGACGGTTGCTGATGGTCTTGCAATGGCGAAACGGGTCAATAGGAATGCAATAAAGGTCTTGGCAGATCTCTATCACGTTTGGCAAGAGGACGAACCTATGCAGGACATCGTTGATGCGGCATCATATTTGGCACATGTCCATATTGCTGAACCCGTCAAAAGATCATATCCCGGTAACGATGATTTTGATTTTTCCGACTTCTTTACTGCATTAAATGGGGCAGGATACAACGGTCGTGTCTCATGCGAATGCAAATTTGACAATTTTGAAACTGACATTGAAACGGCTTTGAAAACAATGAAAAGTTATATCTGATATCCAAATTTGGGGGTGACGTTTATTCTCAGAAGTCAACACGGCAGAGTGATTCGTGCACGAGCAGGATTATATGATGTTCAACACGATGAACTGGTGCTACGATGCACATTGCGCGGCACACTAAAAAAGAACAAACGATCCGAGACGGGCAGAAGACTATACGCAGACCCAGTTGCTGTCGGGGATTGTGTCATTTTCTCTCAGCTTGATCAGGAAGAGGGAGTTGTAGAGGAAATTCTTCCGAGACAGACCAAGTTTTCACGCCGATATGCTGGTAGACAAGAAGAAATAGAACAAATAATTGTAGCAAATGCAGACCAAGTTGTTGCCGTTGTTTCAGCTCGCATGCCGCCACTTAACTTTCGCACATTAGATCGCTTTCTCATTTTGGCAGAAGCAGGAGAGATGACAGCAATAATCTGTTTAAATAAGATGGACTTGGTAGACATAGATGAACGTGACCAATTCACATCAACGTTTGAAATCTATGAGAAACTTGGATATAAGGTCTTATATACGAGTATTAAAATACCAGAAAGTATAGAATCTTTGAAGAGTGTTCTAAAAGATAAATTCAGTGTAATTGTAGGTGCGTCAGGAGTTGGAAAATCGAGTATTCTAAACGCAATACAACCGAATCTTGAATTACGGACAGCTGAAGTAGGTAAAAAAACACGGAAAGGAAGACACACAACGACACTGGTAGAGTTATTCACACTTGATATTGGAGGGGAAGTTGCAGACACACCGGGAATACGAGAAGTCGGTTTGTGGGGTGTTGATACAGAATACCTTGAATACTATTTTCCAGAAATGGAACCGTTTATTGGGAAATGTAGATACAACGACTGTGCCCATGTCAAAGAGTCTGATTGTGCTATTCAGACAGCAGTTGAATCAGGCGGCATACATCCTGAACGTTATCGGAGTTACGTCGTCCTAAAAACTGATGATACAACAAATTGAGGAGAACAAATGAAACATCATAAAAGAACTTTCAGCATATTAATGCTTTTCTTTTTCACATTTTATGTTATCGGTTGTGGTACTGACGATGAAGATGCTGAACCAGCTAATAGTTCCCCTATAGTTGACAGTTTTATAGTACCAGAAGAATTCAATCCAGGGGATGTACTTGAATTCAAGGTGATTGCTCATGACGAAGATGGAGATACACTAAGTTTTACATGGGAAGTAGATGGTGAAATATTGGAATCTACTGGAACAAGTGCAAAATGGACTGCACCTGAAGATGTTGAATCTGTTAAAGTCACTGTGCATATCAGTGATGGAACAAGTAAAACCGTAAAAAGAGTCAAGACGATCACAAATAAAGAGTTTGTTCCTCCCGATCCGGTTGATCCGACTGATGGAGAAATTGATACCGTGCCGGATCCACCCTTAAACCTTATAGTACCAGGTAAGGGTGCGTTTGGCGTAAAATTAGGGGATCCGTTCAAGAAAGTTGAAGCAATTCATGGAGATGCGGACGGTCCGATTGGAGTAGATCGGATCTTTACATATTGGAATCCTGATAAAGGGTTAGCCGGACATGTAGATGGTATCGGACTTGTAGAAGATATTTTTCTTTCACGTCCTAATAGAGCTAAGACTTTAGGGGAAAATGGAATAGGGAATGCACTTGATTCTGTTCAAAGAGAATTTGGGAATGCAGATGTAGTTGACGAAGATGAATTTGGTGGTATTAGACATTGGTACTTGAACCGAGGAATTGAATTTACTATTGACGAGGATGAGAAAGTAATATATATTTTCGTCTACAAACCGATCGCAGTAGTACCAGACGAAGTTGGTATTCAAGAACAACAGAACGCTGAAGAACAGAAAAATGCTACTGATGAACTACTACGTAAAAGAACAAAGCAATCATCACCATCAAGTAATTGATTGAATGTGCTAACACAACTATAATGAATTTTATTCAATCCAAACCAATCTATTATATGAATTGATCTTTGTGCGGACTTGCATTCCATTGCCTTTGCCATTCATTCCATGATATAGGACTCTGCGTGCTGTTTTTCTCTCGGACAGAAAAGGCAATCGCTTCATGCCAAAGTCCCTCTAACGATGTACCTGTGCGGCTATATCGAAAGTCAACAGACCAACGTATTGTATCACTTTTGTTCAACAAAGAGCGGTGAAACACAAGATTGTTGAAAATCAGGAGATCACCTTTATTCATCTCTAATGTGTCAATATCAATATGTGACGCAGTGGGAGTATTAATAGGGACAGCAAATGCTTCACCTTCAACACGGTGGTATGATTTTAGTCCTTCTTTATGGCTTCTTGGCAAAAATTGCAGTGCACCGTTTTCGGTTTTCACATCTACTAACGGAAGCCATACAGTAAGGTGCATATCGTGTTCAGTGTGTGGCATGTAGGCACTGTCTTGGTGCCATGGGAGGGTAGTAAGTTTTTCGTTGGGCAATTTCGGACGAACCCAAAAATCACCGTTGAATTGAATCTCGTTTCCAATCAGTGTTTCAATTATATCCAACACTTTTCGGTTCGTAATCAGGTTGAAGAGGGCTTCACTATAGACAAGTGTATGCCATCCGAATACCTCATTCTCTTTGCCACAATCCTGAAGAACAGCATACCACCGTTTATCAAACGGCGTATCTTCATATACATGTGCGATGGTTCCAGCTCTATACATTTCATATGTGCGTTTGTCAACAATATCACAAATGACATGGGTTAATGGACCCAGATCTTCTGTGTCTAAAGCACCATGCACAACAAGGTAACCATTTTCCGTGAATATGTCTAAATGTGATTCCATATATTAGTAATGAGTCTTTATACTGCCCCAAGTAGTTGTGAGTTTGCCACGCGGTTTGACAGTCAATGGATCCATAGCATCTTCAATCGGTATTACATCATTCCATAGTGCAACTTCATCAACAACACCGGCAAAGAAGTTCTGACCATTTCTACTACCGATAGTGAATGGCAAATCATCAGTAATGTGGAGTGCATCATTCCCCGGTAATTCACCTTCAAGTTTTCCATTCACATAAGACTTAACTGATTTGCCATCATAAGATCCAAAGATATGATACCATTCATCAATCTTCAGTTGCACATCACCTACACAACAAACAAGGTTATTCGCAGGTCCGGTTGAAACATAAAAGGATAGTGTACCATCTGCTTCAAGAAAATACCCATAACTCCAATTCTCGTGAATTCCCTTTTCCAAAACTGCCACCCAAGAACCAAACTTTTTAGGTTTAATCCACGCAGACAGAGACAATGTATCCAATTCTGAAATCGCTTCGTGATCTGGGATGGCGACATAACTGTCCGTACCATTGAATTCCAATGCTTGACCTGTCTTACCCTCTACAATAAGAAGGATACCGTGTATATCTCCATCATGACCGTTGCCACTCAAGTCATTCACACCATCTGCTTCATCAAATGACCAATATCCTACTAATTCTGCATGTGCAGCGATATTAAGAAGGAATATAACAACAGAAACGGATACAAACCAAATTGTATTTGAAATTGTCATTCTTTTACCTCAATGAAATCAGAAAGTATCTATAACCAAATAGGCAATTTGGCTATGGATTCATACATGTTATAGACGTTCCCTCAACATATCCATGAGACCATCAGGAGGATCAAATGGTAGTTCTATCACTTCGTTTGTAATTCCACTATAGTATATACCCAGTAGTAAATTGAATTCTGCCAAAGATTGTTTCAAATGTGTTGGATGTTCATTCTTTTCATCATCTAACCAATCAAAGACTGCATTCGTGAGATTACCTTGTGCCATAACATCCTGTTCTCCGTAGCTGAGTGGTCCACCTTCGTAACCTCCATCTCTCGTGGATCGTTCCCAACTACTAAATCGCCAATGAACATAGCCATCTTCACCGATGACAAAGACACGTTTGTGGAAGAAAACCGTCTGATCATCGGATGCAGAAGGTGCGATTGCTGTGCCAAATGCAACAGAGACATGTATTCCGTTTTCATATTGAACACGAGCGGCAGCGAATTGCGGAGATGGTTGTGCAGAATCTAAATGTGCACCACCTGATATCTGTCCTAATACTCGCACTGGTCGAGAATTGTCTATGTAAGATGACACCAACTGAAGTACGTGTGGACCTTGGTCAACAGGCGTGCTCCGTGCACTTGCATCAATAAACTTGATTTCACCGATTTTTCCATCTGCGACATCTTTCTTTAGTTCCAAGTTTTGTGGGTGAAAGTTCAATTGTGTATTCACAACAAATTTGGTTGTAGTCTCTTCAGCCAAACCTGCGATCTTTTTCCAGTCTTCACTTTCAACAGCAATAGGTTTCTCAACGATTGCAGCAGGAACACCCTGGTCGGATGCTTGTTTCATGAGCGGATATCGGATACGTTCATTAGATCCGCGAAGAACCGGTGCCGTGACAATGTGAAGAACATCAGGTTTTTCTTTCTCAAGCATTTCATCTAAATCGGTGTAGCGAGATGAAATATTGAAATCGTCTCCAAATCGGTTGAGTAGTTCTTTGTTCATATCACAGACGGCAGCAAGCTTGCCGCCTTTTACAAAACGGTATGCGTCTGCATGTGCACGTGCACGACCTCCACAACCTAATATCGCTGTCTTATACATTGATTATCTCCTTAAACTATTCATAAAGGGTTATGTGTTGTTTGAACTATAATAATTAACGGCAGTTGTGTATATAAACTCAACTGCCGTATAGACTATCAATTGCGTAGCAACAAGAGATATTATAGATGTTCCTTCAGTGAAGCCATTAACCCATCAGGTGGATCAAATGGTAGGTCAATAATCTCATTGGTTATTCCACTGTAGTAAATACCTAATAGCAAATTGAATTCTGCCAACGATTGTTTGAGATGAGTTGGGTGTTCTTTCTTTTCATCATCAAGCCAGTCGAATGCAGCTTCAGTGAGATTCCCTTGTGCTTGAGTGTCCTGTTCTCCATAGTTGAGTGGTCCGCCTTCGTATCCGCCATCATGAGTTGAACGTTCCCAACTGCTAAAACGCCAATGCACAAATCCCTTTGTACCGACAACGAAAACGCGTTTGTGGGCAACAGTACTACCACTGTCGGATGCCAACGTCCCCATGCCTGTTCCAAAAGCAAGAGACACATGGAGCCCATTATCGTAGATGGCTTGACCAGCAGCATGCATCGGAGAGGGTTGGGCAGAATCCAACTGCTCCTTCCCTGCAATTTGGCCTAACACCCTTGTCGGACGTGAGTTGTCAATATATGATGATACCAACTGTAATACATGCGGTGCTTGGTCAACAGGGGTGCTACGGGCACTAGCATCAATAAACTTAATCTCACCGATTTTCCCATCTGCGACATCTCGTTTCAGTTCAAGATTTCTGGGATGAAAGTTAAGCTGTGTGTTGACAATGAATTTGGTCTTGGTTTCTTCAGCCAATCCTGCGATCTGTTTCCAATCTTCACTTTCAACAGCAATCGGTTTTTCTACAATTGCAGCAGGAACATTGTGGTCAGATGCTTGCTTCATTAGCGGATAGCGGATACGTTGATTAGTACCACGCAAAACTGGTGCAGTGACAATGTGAAGTAGATCCGGTTTTTCTTTTCAAGCATTTCATCAAAATCTGTGTAACGGGCAGAGACATCAAAATCATCTCCGAACTTATTGAGTAACTCTTCGTTCATATCACAGATAGCACCAATTTTACCGCCTTTTACAAAGCGATATGCACTCGCATGTGCACGTGCCCGACCACCACAACCTAAAAATGCACTTTTATACATAGAAATATCTCCTTATTCAATTTGACATCTTGTGTAGCAAAGTGTCTACACAAATATGTAATAGATGGCAGCAGCGAGAGTATCTCCGCTACTACCGCTAAATCAACATGTTTGGTTTATTCATTCTACAGTCTTTCTCTGAGTAAGTCAATCAACCCATCTGGTGGATCAAATGGGAGATCAACAACTTCATTCGTAACGCCGCTGTAATAGATCCCTAAGAGCAGATTGAATTCAGCGAGGGATTGCTTGAGATGTGTGGGATGCTGGTTGTTCTCATCGTCCAACCAATCAAAAACAGCTTCTGTTAAGTTACCTTGTGCTTGCACATCTTGTTCCCCATAATCAAGCGGACCATTCTCGTAACCACCATCATGCGTTGACCGTTCCCAACTACTAAAACGCCAATGAACAAAACCTTTCGTTCCAACAACAAAAACTCGTTTGTGTGTATGATTACCTCTATCAGGTTCTTTCGGAACTTTCTGACCAACACTTGCACCGAAAGCAAGTGAAACATGTAATCCGTTTTCGTATATTACTTGTGCAGCAGCGTGCATTGGAGAGGGTTGGGTGGAGTCCAAATCCTGAGCACCAGAAACCTGTCCGAGTACTCTTACAGGACGGGAGTTGTCAATATACGATGACACGAGTTGTAGCACATGCGGTGCTTGGTCTACGGGTGTGCTTCTGGCACTTGCATCAATAAACTTGATATCTCCGATTTTACCCGCAGACACATCTTTCTTTAATTCTAAGTTTTTTGGATGGAAATTGAGTTGTGTATTGACAACAAACTTCGTTTGAGTTTCTTCTGCTAAACCTGCAAGCTGCTTCCAGTCTTCGCTTTCTACAGCAATCGGTTTCTCAACGATTGCAGCAGGTACACCGTGGTCTGATGCTTGTTTCATTAGAGGATAACGGATACGTTGATTTGTACCACGCAAAACTGGTGCGGTGACAATATGGAGCAGATCGGGTTTCTCCTTATCCATCATTTCGTCTAAATCTGTATAACGCGAAGAAATATCAAAATCATCACCGAATCGATTTAGCAGTTCTTCATTCATGTCGCAGATTGCAGCTATCTTACCACCTTTAACGAAACGGTATGCATCTGCATGAGCACGTGCACGACCACCACACCCTAAAAATGCACTTTTATACATAGAAAAGCCTCCCATCATGTTTTGTGATTTTTAAATTCAATGATTATCTTACGGTATTTTTTAGAATTTCATATACCTTCTTTCGGTGAGGATAGGAATCCTAACCGATTATTCTGAGTATTCATCTAATATTTGTCTAAAGTCGTCAAGATTTTCAACAACAATTGCAGCACGATGCAAATTCTCAAGGATTTCCAGGTCCTCAATCTTTTCCAGTACAGACTTGAATGAATGTTCAGTATCGATTTTTAATCGTAGTGAAAGTGCCTCAAGAATATGTTTTCGGGTTGCTTCCTGAGCACCTTGCTGTTTTCCCTGTTCACGCGCTTGAGGTGCTACGTATTCTACAATTGAAGGCTGTTGCATGGTCTCCTCTCCTATTAGACATTATAATGAATTAAATAGTAGGAGTTTCATAACACCAGGGTCTGAAGTTTAGTCGAAAGTTGTGTAAACCACAACAGGTTTCCATAACTAAGTCACAAAACCCTTTCTTCCAATTTCTGAGTTTGTCTTTGACAATGCGGTATCTTTTGACACCACTAATGGCATGTTCAACACGTATGCGTATAGACGCTATCTTTCTATTGATTTCTTTTTCTTTTTCTGTCAGTTCTCCACCTTTCGGTTTTTTCTTCGGTTGAACGATGTGAACATCAGGAAGAGTGAACCCCTGAAAACCGGTATCTTGATACAAGGTGCTTCCCGGGGACACACAATAGCCCACCTGATCAGCTATGTATTTGTCATGGTGTCTTCCTTCAAAAGAGGGTGTCAATAGGACGACTTTGCAGCTCTCATTGATAATCAGATTATTTTTTACTGTATGACATTTCTTTTTACCGCTATAATATGCCTTTTGAGCTTCTGGGTCTCTTGGACGCCGTATTCGCCGTTCTATACCATCATGAAAAAAAATACGCTTTATCTTGACTTTGACTTGATACCTCACAAGTATCACACATAGATGTGGGAACTGTTTCCCGAGATGGCAGCTCTTCAAGTTCTGCTAATGCGGTGTTCAATATCGGTAAAAGCAAGTGAATCCATTTATTCGCAAGAGGTTGAGCCATACCAAAGAGCGTGCCGAATAGAACCTGTTTCGGAGCTTCATGAAGATAAATTAATATAAATAGCAACATATCTTCATGTGAAGCAAAACAACTATTCTTGTAGGGTTTATATCTCCGTTTTATGCGCGGTTTTCCATCAAGGGTATGTGTTTCCATATAAGCTAAAAAACATTTAGAAAAATGAGGTAATAGTTTTGTAAACTCTTCTAAAGTATATCCAGTGAGAGATAGAAGCGTATCAGCTTTGTCCTTAATATCTTCGAAAACGATAATGAGAAAACCTCCATTTATAAGATTGTAATTAGAATAACAGAGGTTAACTAAACTTGCAACTAAATCATTATAATGTCTATTATATTGATAATTGTTTGTGAGTCGTGAACTAAATTCCCCAAAATTACAAGACTTCCAAGATATTCCGTTTTGTTCCGAACATCCAAACTGTCTGCTGTCTGAATACACTTCCTAAGCCATTCCTCATCATTAATCTCTGGATCGTGTTTCATGAGCGGTGTGAATGGAATTAAACCTACATTTTTCTGATCTAGTATCTGTTGTCCATCAACTTCACTTAAACGGAAGACTTGATATTCAATGAATATGTTGTGATTTTCCAGATTTTGTTCAAATATTCCAGGATCGTTTCTCCCTGCATTAGGGCCTAAGTAAATGACATTGGAATATACTGGAAGACGATGGATTTCTATTGATCTGATAATATAGCCTGCCATCCTTAGTGGCATCTCTGGATCATAACTATCAGTAGTTTGAAACTCAAAATGAATCAGAATTTCTCTACCGTCAAGTAATGCCTTAATAAGTGTATCTGCTTGATGCATTTCCACTTTAGGTTGTTCAGGTGTAATTACCTCCAGAACATTGATGTTTGTTGTATCAAATTTAAAGCATAAGTCTACGAAATCTTGAGGATTTGTTTCAACCTGTTTTTTAGATGCAGTGTCAAAACTCGCCATCTTTCTCCTATCTCTATGATGTATATTATTTGAAATTATATCATGTGTATGTTTTATTTACCAATTTTGGATATATTTGTCAGTCTACAATTTCTCTTTAAGTAAATCAATCAGTCCATCCGGTGGATTGAAAGGTAAATCAATAATCTGATTGGTGATGCCGCTATAGTACATTCCCAATAATAAATTGAACTCAGCAAGTGATTGTTTTAGGTGTGTTGGATGGACTTTGTTTTCATCGTCCAACCAATCAAAGACTGCATCCGTAAGATTTCCTTGTGCCTGGACATCTTGTTCGCCATAGTTGAGAGGTCCACTTTCATATCCTCCATCAAGAGTCAAACGTTCCCAACTGCTGAAACGCCAATGAACAAAACCCTTCGTGCCAACGACAAAGACGCGTTTGTGCGTATGATTACCCCTATCAGTTTCTTTTGTAACTCGCTGTCCCATTCTTGCACCAAAGGCAAGAGAAACATGTAAGTCATTTTCATACAGGACGTGTGCGGCTGTGTGCAATGGTGATGGTTCATCTGAATCTAAACGATCTCCTCCTGAGATTTGTCCAAGTACACTCACAGGTCGAGCGTTATCAATATACGAAGATACCAATTGAAGAACGTGTGGTCCTTGGTTGACAGCTGTATTGCGTGCACTTGCATCGATGAATTTAATCTCCCCGATTTTGCCATCAGCAACATCTTGTTTTAGTTCAATGTTTTTTGGGTGAAAGTTCAGTTGTGTGTTGACGACAAATTTTGTATGAGTATCTTCAGCTAATCCGGCAATCTGATTCCAGTCATCGCTATCAACAGCAATCGGTTTTTCAACAATTGCAGCTGGTACTCCGTGGTCAGATACCTGTTTCATCAGAGGATAACGGATATGTTGATTAGTTCCACGCAATAATGGAGCAGTGACAATATGGAGAAGATCTGGTTTTTCTCTATCAAGCATCTCATCTAAGTCTGTATAGCGTGCAGAAACATCAAAATGATCACCGAAGTCATTCAGTCGTTCTTCGTTCATATCACAAATGGCTGCGAGTTTTCCTTTTTTAACAAAGCGGTATGCATTTGCATGTCCTCGTGCACGACCACGACACCCTAATATTGCACTTTTATACATAAATATCCATTCCTTTCATACAAAAGATTATTCTCATGAATGTGATAAAGTTGGCATATAATTATTAGCGGTAGATGCAAACAAGTTCACTGCTACCGCTAATTCTAATTTATTGGAAATCGCAAATCGTTCTACAATTGCTCTCTGAGAGAATCAAATATATTATCAGGAGGATCAAAAGGTAAATCTATCATATTCTTCGTAATACCACTTTGATAAATACCTAAGAGTAGATTGAATTCTGCGAGTGATTGTTTGAGATGTGTTGGATGTACTTTCTTCTCATCATCAAGCCAATCAAAGACGGCTTCAGTAAGGTTGCCTTGTGCCTCAACATCTTGTTCGCCATAGTTGAGAGGACCACCCTCATATCCACCATCGTGTGTTGAACGTTCCCAACTACTAAAACGCCAATGCACAAACCCTTCTGTGCCAACTACAAAAACACGTTTATGACAATAGATCCCCTGATTATCAGATGCCATAGTACCCATTCCTTGTCCAAATGCGACAGAAACGTGTAATCCATTTTCGTATAAGACCTGTGCTGCAGCGTGCATTGGAGAAGGTTGAGCAGAATCTAAATGATCTCTTCCTGCGATTTGACCTAATACACGTGTCGGACGAGAATTATCAATATATGAGGAAACTAATTGTAGCACATGTGGACCTTGATCTACAGGAGTGCTTCGTGCACTTGCATCTATAAACTTAATGTCTCCAATCTTACCATCTGCGACATCGCGTTTAAGTTCAAGGTTCTTGGGATGAAAGTTGAGTTGTGTGTTGACGACAAACTTTGTATTCGTTTCTTCTGCCAATCCAGCGATCTGCTTCCAATCATCGCTTTCAACAGCAATCGGTTTCTCTACAATTGCAGCCGGCACACCGTAGTCAGAAGCTTGCTTCATCAGAGAGTATCGTATTCTTTCATTTGAACCGCGTAATACTGGTGCGGTGACAATGTGAAGTAGATCCGGTTTCTCTTTATTGAGCATTTCATCCAAATCCGTGTATCTTGAAGAGATTTCAAATCTATCACCGAAGGCATTGAGTCGTTCCTCGTTCATATCACAGATGGCTGCAAGTTCTCCATTCTTAACAAAGCGATAGGCACTTGCGTGTCCACCTGCGCGCCCGCCGCACCCTAACATCGCACTTTTATACATATAATGTCTCCTTAGTTAGACTATGTGAATATTGGAATAGATTATCAGATAGAGGTGATTTTGTCAAATGTAAACTTTCTCTCCACTCTTGGCACTATCATAGAATGCATCCAGTATTTGCATGAATGTGTAGGCATTGGAAGCGTTCACATCAGGAGCGACTTCACCCGCTATTGCCATTGCAAAATGATTGAGTTCATAATAGAATACAGGAACATTTTCGGGAAGTTCACCGTGATCTATTTCTATAGGTGCGTCAATCGGTTCTCGGATAAATTCTCCATCTTTGAAACGCGATATACCGCCATTGGTGATTGCCCCTGTTGTGCCGTATAGTTCCACAACACTTGTAGAATCAGAATGGCTCATACGGGAACAGTCTATCTGTATTGTTTTACCATCTTCACATCCGAGAATACCCGTGAAATAGTCTTCAGCTGCACCTTCTGGACCTTTATATTGTGGGTACAACACGTGCTTTGAAGCGAATGCCCATAACGGCTTTGGACAACCCATCCACCACCAAGTCAGATTGAGTTCATGTGAATAGTGCTGACCTAATGAACCACCCTTTTGACCGTAAACATGGAGCCATCCATTGTTCTCGTCAAGAGGAGGAATATAGTTGAATTTTCCAAACACACGTGCGTGGTATGGTGTTCCTATGGCACCGTTTTGAATTGCAGTAAGAATTTGGCGATTATGAGGAAAGTGCCGCATGAAATAACAGAATTGGAGTATCTTGCAAGACTCATGTGATGCTACTTCCATTTCTAATATTTCTGGCGCACGGATAGCATGCGGTTTTTGGACTAAGACATGCTTACCCGCGTTGAGTGTATCCAAGACTTGTTGCAGCCTGCCATCTGGAGATGTGGCAAGATAAACAGCGTCAATGACAGGATTGGCAAGGAGTTGTTGATAGTCATCGTAGCGATGTTCGACTACATTGTCATCACCAGCCTGTTGACGTCGGGTTTCGTCCTTTTCTGCGATTGCAATGACGTTTAATCGTGAAGTTGCATTCGCAGATTCAATAGCCCTGCAGCCTGCCCATCCACATCCTACAACGCCAAGCTGGATTGTATCATAGGACATAAACATATCTCCCACATCTACCAATGGATATTACGGTTCAACAACCTTGTAATGTTCAACTTCCCCATTTTGAATTGTCTGAATTGCAAGGCTTTTTACAGGATGTCGATTTTCATCATAATGGGATATAGATGTCGCACCTTTGTAATCTTTGACTGCTGCATAAGCATCACGAACAACAACCGGATCAAGTGATCCTGCGGTCTCAATTGCACGTGCTAAGAGTCGCATCGCATCATATCCGGACGCTGCAATGCCATCTGGTGGACTATTATACAAGTTCATATAATCTTGAACAAATTCTTGAACATCTGCATCCTGAGTAGCAACAGAAAAATTGGTCGGATAATAACTACCATCCAAAACCATATTATCATCTAAAATACCGAGGAATCGTTCTCTGTCATCCCAAGCACTTCCACCTAGAAATGCTGTCATGATACCCATTTGTCGCGCCTCATTAATCAACTTTGGCACTTCTGGTTGGGAACCGGGACAAAAGATGACATCTGGCATTTCACTCTGTATATCAGTAAGTAGTTCAGTAAACGAAGTTTCATCTGTTGCATAAGAACCGCTGTGAACGATTTGTCCACCAATTTCCACAAATGCTGCCTCAAAGGCTTGAACAAGATCAATAGAATAATTATCACCTTCTTCATAGATTGTAGCTGCTGTTTGTGCACCAATTTCTTCAGGATTCATAGCGAAACTTGCCATGACTTTCCCTTGAAATGGATTAGGTACAGTGATTAGAAAGACATAATCACCTGTTTCTGGCACACTTGAACCACTGGATCCGGGTAACATGAGTCTTTGAGTTTGTTGTGCTATTGGACCTACTTCTACAGCCATCGTTGAGCGAACGGGTCCGAGAAGTGCAAATACGTTCTCCATTTCAATCAGTTCTTTTGCGGCATTGATGCTTGATTCCGATGTTGGCTCTTCTCCTGGTACAGGTTGATTATTTTTTGATATGAACTCGACCTGCATTCCTAATACGCCGCCACTTTCATTAATCTGGACACGAGCAGTTTCCGCACCTTGACTAAATGTGGTGTAACTATGTGCTGGTTGGATGACTCCAATTTTTACGGTTGTTTCTATCGGAGGAGTGGTACTGTCTGAGATTACCTTATTAACTCTTTCACATCCAAATAATGCTACACTTAGCACTGTCAATAGTACGACCAAGGTCAAATGTTTCTTTATTGTATTCATTTCTGTGAAATCCTTTCTAAGGGGTGTGTAAAGATTTTGTCACTAACTTCTCACCAACCATTGTAGGGGCGGGTCTCTGTGCCCGCCCGTTGCTTTACAGGACAAGGAATGGCGGGGCACAGAGACCCCGCCCTACAATAGATTACAGGTTTTGCACTTGAATTGACGTCTACGGTGACAAAAACTTTACCCACCCTTTCAGTGTAAAATGCTTGAAAAAATGTAAGGTTAATGCTAATGTTTGAACAGAGTTATTTCTATCTGTAAACAATATCAGATTCCACTGAACTTGTCAAGAACATGAAAATTACGTAGACCTAATGTCATTACATCACATATTGCGTTACTATACCTCTTCCAATAAAAAACGTTAGTCAAAACAACAACACCACTCCGCACATTCTATGACAATAAAGGAGTTTATCTATGGAACTCGGTTTTTTCACAATGCCATTACATCCACCTGGAAGCAATACTACAAAGACATTGGACGATGACCTTGAACAGATGGTGACCTTAGATAAATTAGGTTATAGCGAGGCTTATGTAGGGGAACATTTTACGTTTACTTGGGAAAATATTCCATCGCCTGATCTCTTCATTGCAAAAGCACTTGCTTTGACAGAAAACATCATATTTGGCACGGGTATAACGTGTATGCCGATCCATAATCCTGCTGTTGTTGCCCACCGAATTGCCCAGTTGGACCACATGGCACACGGTCGTTTCCATTGGGGTGTTGGCTCAAGTTCAACACCAAGCGATGCAGAAATGTTTATGGCAGCTGCGGACAGACGAAAAGCAACTCGCGAAGGTATTGATGCTGTTTTAAAACTATGGACAGATCCGGAACCTGGTCATTATAAAACCGATTCGTATGAGTTTAAAATTCCTAGTGGACATCCAGATATTGTAAGTATTCACATGAAGCCGTATCAGAAACCACATCCACCTATTGCATTGGCAGGTTCTTCAACCAAGTCAGACACGTTAATATTTGCTGGTGAACGTGGTTGGATTCCTATGAGTATCAATCTTGCACCAGTATCCGTTATTAAGACGCATTGGGATGCGGTAGAAGAAGGTGCTGCTAAGACTGGACTTACTCCATCTCGGTCAACGTGGCGTATCGCCCGCGAAGTTTATGTTGCTGATACGAATGAGAAAGCAAGAAAAGAGGCGATAGAAGGCACTCTCGGACGTGATTTTCGTGATTATTGGTTTCGACTTTGGGGTTGGGAGAAATTCAAAATGAAACCGGATATTCCTGACGTAGAATCATGTTTAGAAGGTCTGTTGGATACTTTGTGGATCGTTGGAAGTCCTGACCATGTAGCAAACCGTTTACGTCAACTCTATGATGATGTCGGTGGATTTGGTGTATTGCTGGCGATGGGACACGAATGGGAACCAAGAGAGCAGTGGGTACATTCTATGGAACTGCTCAAGAATGAAGTCATGCCGCAACTGACTGATTTGAAATAATACCAATTCTGAAAGTTAAAGTCGCATTAGGAGTTTCATAAGTCGTTAAAAGAACATTTCTAACATATCACGTGCGTTTAAGACACCTTTAACAATCGGTTGGGATGAATCCACCTTGAGTCCTAAATAAATCAACATAATCTCCCGCTCGTAACCTATTCTTTCAATCTCCTTACAGATTCCCTTAAAATTCATTTCTGGTGCCCAGAATGGTTCACTCCCTGTTCGGGAATCGACACCGCAGTTGAAATAGACGTTATTTAACCGTTCTGACAAAGTCCTTAGTGCAATCACAGGGTCATCTCCTGCTAGATGGAAGTGAAATGGACTGTAGTAGAATCCAAAATTATCTTCAGAAATAGCATCAAAGATTTGCTGTGTGCGTTCAAGATTGTATGCAAGACTCCCTTCATGTGCGTATAACGAGAGCATCAAATTACGAGATTTCGCCTCTATTGTAAGTGTTCTAAGCAGATCAATTATCTTATCAATATCTTTATCAGTAGCATCTTCTGTCCCTCCGCTTGCGATGCTAACTATTGGAATAGACAGTCTTTTTGCTGTGTCAAGAATAGAAATTTGTGATTCAAATCCGTCTGGAGCGTCAATCTGAACTGTACTCAGTAAAGATTTAAAATGTAACCCAGTCTCTTCTTGAATTGTAGCGATTGTTCCTGCTTCAGCATCTGAGAAATGGGTTTGTGAGAGTTCAATTGCAGATACTCCACCCTCGGATAATTCACCTACAAACTCTGTTAAGGGATATGGTGAGAATGGTAATGTGCTTGCACAGTATGTTCTCATAGTATATCAATTCCTTGAAGGACTGCACAAACTGCCAGTTTGTGCTACAGAAATGTGATGTTTTCTATTAGAAATGGTATAATACCAATTCAAAGAAATAAAGTCGCATTAGCAGATTTACGGCTTTGTGAATGTCCGAGGCGCAATGAATTGCGCGACTACGAACGCGTGTCTCTATGATGGTAAATTATCAATTATAAATGGTATAACTTGAAATTGAGTATTATTCAAATAACGTTTTGGCGCGCTTAGAAAGCGCGCCTACAGGGACGTGAATTGAAATTATCCAAATAATAGATTAATCCTCATTGAAGCGCGCCTAATAAATGCATCAAAGAATTTACAAGGAGTATCTTGGTCTACTTACCCATTTCCTTTAGTGCTTTCAAACAACGTTCCACTGCTTCCAAAGGTGGAAATGCATCGCTTTCATATTCCACAATATACCATTCTGTGCCACCAGTCGTTTCGCAGATGTTGAAGATTTCAGTCCAAGGCACACTATCCTCACCAATAATAGGACGAAAACCAGCGTGTCTATCTGACTCGTTATCTGAAATGGTATAAGGTTTGAGATGGACAGTGCCAGAACGGCCTGGATATCTTTCCAAAATATCCACGAGATCAGCACCTCCTGACATTGCGTTTCCCATATCCAGTTGCATTACAACACCTTCATTCGTATTTCCAAAGAAGGTATCCCACTGGACTTCACCATCCATCGGTGAAAATTCCACATGATGGTTATGGTATCCAGTCACCATACCGTGTGGTGCGAGTTTGTCTGCAAGGTCATTAAAGAAATCTGCTAATTTCAACCAATCCGCACGGGATTGACGTAGTTCACCCGGTATTCCTGGAATAATGACATACCTATTCTCAAGTATTTTATTGAATTCAATCGTGTCTGCAAGTGAGTCTTCTTTTACAAGGTTGAATGGTGTATGCCATCCACAACAGACTATTCCGAATTCGTCAAGGTAACCTTTCAACTCTTCTGCGGGATGTTGTGGGGGACCAGCGAATTCTACGCCTTCATATCCCATTTCTGCGACAGCTTTAATCGTGCCGCGTGCATCCTCTGCTAACTCATTTCGGACAGAAAATAGTTCTAAACCAATTGGTACTCGTGCCATAATGTTCCTTTCTTGTTATTGTGGAGATTATTATCTCTGCTATTTATTGTTGTTCATTTCTAAAGACAGACAGGGATATCCATTTTCTTACTCAATCAATAGCGTTACTTAGTGGTTCACTCTTTAAGTCTTTGCGATATTTCTTCAATTGAAGTTCCATAGGGTTCTAACTTGTATCTTGGTTGCTCTTGTGGGTCTTTCTTCCAAAGGTAAGGGTGTTTATGGACATTCCACCAACACACCGCGCTCTCAATGGATTCGGTTAGCTCATCTTGTGTCTCAAACTTTCTCCCTTTCAATGCCAGTGATCTGAGTTGTTTCCACCAAGGTTCTATCAGGTTTAACCAACACGCATATTTCGGAATAAACTGAACACCTACATTCGGCCACGCCAATAATGCGGTTTTTACATCACGACTATGGTGAGTAGAAAGATTGTCTTCAATCAAAAGCCACTTGTCTGATGGAAACTTCTCTATGATTTTCTCAAGCAATGCTATATGACTTGCACTATCCCTACTCTCTGAAATCACTATTTCCGCTTGACCCGTCGCAGGTTCAAACGCACCATGAACCCATACTTTGCCACGACGACCATAGTCCGGTTCAAAGGTCGCACGCCCCACACCGCGTTGCCAAACTTCACCCGGATATGTTTTAGCACCTATCGGTCCCATCTCATCAATACAGATAACACGCGTCTTGGGCGGCGGGGAACGATATGCTGCTATAACAGCCCCCTTTTTTCTACAAACTCTTTGTCTTGCTTTTCCGCTTCACGAAACCAACTTTGTTGACGCTTCCAACGCAGTCCCTCTTCTTTAAGCCACTCCCAGATCGTTGAATCAGAAAGATATATACCTGTCCGTTCTCTAAACGCCGTTTGCAATCGTATCAATGTCCACAACTCAAACGGATAACCGAGACTACGCGGTTTTTGCAGCACTAAATTTATGAGTTGCCCTCGCACCTCTGTTGAATGCACACGCGGTTTCCCACTTTTCGGCTTATCTGTGAGCCCTAGGATACCCGCTTCATTGAACCTTTTGACCCAACAGGCACCAGAGTTATCCGACTTGAAACCCGCTTTTTTTCCTGCTTGAGTAGCTGTCAGTGTTTTGTCATCAAGCATACTAACAATCAATTTCGCACGCTGCACCGTCCGAAACGGATGCGTGCGTGAACTCGCAAGTCTCCTCAATTCAGCGTTTTCTTCTTCATTGACCTCACGAATGTGATGTATTCGTTTTCCCATCTCAATTCTCCTCTCCATTTTTTGAATTTAATAGATAAAAGAATTATACCATAATATCTTGGCGAGTCAACCACTTAGTTTGATGATAATGAGTTTTTGTGTAATCACAATATTCTCTGTCTGTGATGTATGAAAATATGGTAGCATGTATACATTTAATGGTCAAGTTTTGATGAAATTGGGTGTGTAAAGTTCTTGACACTACAATGGTTACTGGGATATTATGCCAAAAACTATACACATCCAAACCCTCCAACACTGTTGACATTCTAATAAATCGTGGTTGAAAACCCCTCCAACAAGGTGAGATGAATGTAAGAGATGCAATGAATTACGCTTGGTGAATGTGCATAAGGCATTCACATTGAACGCGTGTCTTGTTAATGAAAGCCGAGATATTTCACTTATCAAAACCGGAAAAAAAGACGTACAAATTCACGTACAACTGTACGTTTTTTACATCGCTGTAAGAGTAGTCTAGATAAGGGTTCTTAAGGTATTTATTAAGAATAAATAATTTTAAGATTTGTACGTTTTCCCTATTTTGTTTTTGTCGTGTGAAGTTAGTAGTTTGAGGATGACACTTGTCCAGCATTTTACGAATGCAAAATAGAATGTTGTTAAATGTTAAGAAAGAGGCGACAAACATGTGCTTGTCGTACGTGATGATAGGATGCATTTTAAATGTATATGTATTTGAAATGTCGTTCTTGCGAATTGACATTCTATGTGTTGAAAAGATTGCTTGTATGTTTTTTGTTTTCATAATTCTCTTCCTTATTCAACAAAGTATATGTGACGTATATTATAACACAATCACATTACTTATGTCAAATTATTATTTACAATTCTTAACATTTCATTTGTTATTTTACAGTTTTTTGGAAAAAACGTGTATATTTCATTGGATATTGAGTTTAGTGCCAAAAACTTTACACACTCGTTCATAGGTAGATAGAAAACATTTCCTTGCAAAGAGTAAAGAGGTTCGGTTATATTGGATCTGCAATGTCAAATGGATCTGGTAGGGTGTGTGGAAGTGACCGAGAGCGTTAACTCTTACAGAAGAAAGGAAATAACGGCAAATCAATCTTATGTAGGTGGATGTTTACCTACATTCTTTAGCAATTTTCTCAACTCAATGTGTTTATCTTTATTCATGTTCAAAGCTTTAACTGTAGCTCTACCTATTGAGGTCATGCCTTGAATCAATATAAAATCATTGCTCCACTGAAAATGCTCCTTCCAATTTTGACTCCGTGGGTTAAAAAGCGGAACTTTTTCACGGGTCTGTGGGTCAGGAGCGACTGTTTTTGTGTATTTGTGGGTATTACACGATGGACACGCAAATGCTAAATTAGCGAACTCAGTTTTACCACTTTCCTTTTTAGGGATAATATGGTCGCAGTGAAAGGAGGCAATGCTGTATTTGTCAGGTGATTGGCAATACTCACATAATCCATTTGCACGATCTTTTACTCGTTGACGCAAGTGATCGGAAATATGTTCAGACGACACTTTTTTCCTCTTTTACTTCAATTTCAGCAATAATGTCGTCTACTGATTTCCCTCTGAGTTTTGCTAATGCGATAATTGCTTTAAAACGTTTTATGTTCCGAGTATCTAATTCACTAAGCAATGTTTGATATTCAGCAAGTTCGGTTTCGGATAGTGTTTCATATTCGCATTTGAACCATAATTCTTGATACCGCTGTTGTTTATTATTCGGTAATTGTGAATTCTCTTGTATAGTCGCTAAGAGTGAAACTTCCTCTGGAGTTTCTGTTGATAGAGATTCTTGGCTGCCTTTTTTCAAATCCGAAGAATTTCTAAGCCATTTACCAATGTCTGTTCTCAAAACAGGTATTTCTGAAAAATCGATATCTAATTCAATGTTTTCGTGAAATAGACTTGGAGTTTCTATAGTTTTGTTAACTAAAGCATTGGGGGTTAGAACATTTGCTATGTATTCCATTGTCTTTATCCATCGGTTCTTGTTTTTGGTTATGAGATCCATGTTAATATTATGCTTCATATTCTGGAGATAATAAGAAAGGAGTTTTAATTGGTGTCTCCTATTTCAAGGGTTGTGTGTCCACTCCGTGTTAAGTCTGGAACTGTCAACGTTTTTCCATTTTGAAGACTGTGGACAGTGAAAACTATACCTTCATAAATTTTCTCATTGATAGCTTTGTTGTCTGTAGAAACCTTTAATGCTTTTGCCATTGGGAGGACGAATTGATCTTGTATTTGAATAAAAATCGGATTTTTACTGTGGGTTAAGAGCATCAATAGTAACATAGCTCTGTCAATAAGCGTATCGGCGTCTGCTGGATTAACAGGTTTGTTGTCTGTGAGACACCGTTGAATGACATATCCAACGCTCCACCACATCGGTGCCATAAACTTTGAGGAATCCTCAGCAGAAACGGACTGAAAGTTTGGTTTGCATTGCTCAGTGAGGTATCGCTCAAAATCGACCATATGTTCTTGCGCCCAGTCGTAGTTGGGGTCTTGTGCATTAGTTTGTGTCATTTTGTTCCTGCCAGATTTTTCAGCTAATCGTCGTATCTGTGAATACAAAATAACATGTTTTGGACTAAATTTCAAGGCAATAAAATTTTAAATATTGACTTACGATACATTTTATCCTATTTTTGCCGTCAAGACACCGAAGTTTTAGCTCGGTGATGTAGACGGCACTATTGACTTGATGCTATATTAGCATTTTAACTTGTCATATTAGTGTAACTATTGTATAATATATCACATAAACTAAATGTCCAACAGGTAATGTGATATGTCAATTGAATTAAAGACTCCAAAGTTAGAATATCAGAAGACACGTGGGTGTATATACGCTTGTGAATACCATATCGTTTTTTGCACAAAATACAGAAGAAAATGTTTGTCAGCTGAAATGCAGGAAAGGTTAAAAGAATTAATATTTGACAAACAATCAGATTTCAAGTATATCATTCGTGCGATAGACACTATGTCTGACCATGTGCACGTCTTGGTAAGTATAGACCCCACCCAATCTGTATCTACGGTAATTGGTCGTATAAAAGGGTTCACTGGTAAAACGCTCAGAGAAGAATATCCAATATTAACTCGCATGCCGTGTCTATGGACCCGTTCAAAGTTTGTTGCTTCTACAGGTGGTGTTACTTTGGATGTCCTAAAACAATATATTGAAGACCAGAAAAACAAATGAGAACATTTAAATACAAACTTCAAAAGCATCCTCGCAATAGACATATTCAGAAAGACCTGCATATCATTGCCCATGTCCACAACCATTTTGTTGCGTTGTGGCAACGGCACTACAGGATATATGGACAATGCGAAGGTTACAAGCGACCGAGTGCATTTCGGATGATTAAGCATTTGACAAAACTGAAACGACTTTCTAAATATCAACACTGGACGATCCCATATTCTTGGTGTTTGCAAGAATGTATCCAACGCGTTGACAGAGGGTGGAAAAACTTCTTTGAAGGTAGGGCAAAACGTCCGCCTAAATTTAGAAGTCGGTATAAATACAAATCTATGACCTTTGATGGAAGTCAAGTCAAAATAGAACCGATTGACAAAACAGGCGGATGTCCCGTTGCGAAAATCCGTATCAATAGAAGATGGTATCGCTTCTGGTATAGTCGACCGATTGAAGGTAATATCAAACAGGTTACCGTTAAGAAAGACGCAGTAGGCGATTGGCATATCACTATCACAACAGACGCTGAAGGACTTGAGCCTGCACCTAAGACTGGTAAGACAGCAGGGGTTGACTTTGGACTCAAGGATTTTCTCACCTGTTCGGATGGCACGAAATATCAATCTCCTGAATTCTATAAGTCTGCTTCTAAACTGATAAAACGTGCGAGCCTCGCGTTGTCTCGGAAGCAGAAAGGCAGCAACAATCGCGAACGTGCAAGGAAAAATCTCGCACGTGTTCACAGAAAGATCAACCGGCAAAGGGAAGACCATCACTGGAAACTTGCACTGGAACTTGTTCGAAAGTTTGATGTCTCTTTCTTTGAGGACTTGTGTCTTAGAGGCATGAAACGCCTCTGGGGACGTAAAGTTTCTGATTATGCCTTTGGTGACTTTATGCAGAAAATCAAATGGCAAGCACAGAAAAGATGCAAACGCGTTGAAACAATTAACAGATGGACACCTACAAGCAAAGTCTGTCACGCCTGTGGGCAAATCCAAATGTTCTTTGATCTGAGTATTCGCACGTGGGATTGTCATAACTGCAAAATCCAACATGACCGTGATATAAATGCGGCACTTAATATTCATAAGGTAGGGGCATCTACCTTTGGAGTAGAGGGGATCAGACTTGCTTCGGCAAGCACCCCTTGTTGATACCACAATCGCTTGTGTGATTCTTCAAAAGAATCACCGGAGCTTTAGCTCGGTGAGTATGTCAATAAGGAGAATGTGATGCACATTGGTCTTATGGAAGGAACGATTCGACGTGAGACACTTGAAGAAACATTAGATGCTACGGTTGAATATGGAATTTACCATTTACAATACCATATTAACCCTGCGATATCTGTTGATGAAATACGGCAAGAGATTGATGAACGACAGATTCACATTGTGGCACTATCGGGGACATATAATATGATTGATCCTGACATACAAAAACGTGACGCTGGATTACGAATGTTACGTTATGTCGCTTCTCAATGTGAACTACTTGGAACTTCTGTGATTACACTCTGCACAGGTTCTCGTGATCCACACAGTATGTGGCGTGCACACCCTGACAACAACTCTGAGTCTGCTTGGCAAGAACTTGTAGAGTCCATGCAAAAGGCATTGGAAGTTGCTGAAGAATTCAGTATGACATTAGCATTTGAACCTGAGGTATCCAATGTGATTGACTCCGCACAAAAGGCACGTCGTCTATTGGATGAGATGGAGTCACCATATCTAAAGGTTGTGATGGATGGGGCAAATATTTTTCATAAAGGTGAGATGCCAAAGATGCGCGAAATCCTGGACGAAGCATTTGCATTGCTTGGTGATGACATTGCACTTGCCCATGCAAAAGATTTAGACCGAGATGGTCATGCCGGAAACCTTGCTGCAGGGACAGGTTTGCTGGATTTCAATCAATATATCGGTTTGTTAAGTAAAGTTGGTTATGAAGGTGCTGTCGTGTTACACGGTTTGTCTGAAGAACAAGTGCCATTTTGTGTAAACTTTATGCAAGAGAAGATTGATGCATTGTAATAGGTGAACTATTATTAGACTGTTTCGGACATCCGTTCAGCTAATCTTGCCAGTGCGGGTGATCTGTCTAATTTTTCAAGTTCGATCTCTATTAAGGTAAATTGTTGGGTTTCGCTCAAAGCAGTATTCATAGCATCATCAAATTCACCCTCGGTATGAACATGAAAACCTTGTCCAGAACCAAAAAGTGATGTAATGCTACTATAGTTCCAACATCCAATATCGTTGAATTCTCCTTCCAATAAATGCCTTTCTGTTCCATAGCCGTGATTGTTTAACAAAAGAACGATTGGGTTCAATCCGTAACGAACGACAGTTGATAGTTCTGTGCCTGTCATTTGGAAGGCTCCATCCCCGACGATGACGAGTGGACGTGAATTCGGTGTGCTGAGTTGTGCACCGACAGATGCAGGAACAGCAAACCCCATTGACGTATAGTATGCTGGACTCAGGAAATTCGTATGTTGTTGTATTCGCAATTCAGCAGCACCGAATAGACTATCTCCAACATCTGCTATCACAGTAATTTCATCAGTAATGAATTCGTTGAGATGTTGAAATAGACGTTCAACTGTCAATTGTGCATTTGGATTAACTTCAAATGGTGCTGTCTCAGTTGATACCCAGTCTAAATTTGGTTTCCTACGTTTTCGCAATTTTGAGGAATTGATGCCATCAATGAAATCTACAAACATTACGTTTTCATAAGTATGATATCCGACATTAATTTTTTCAGATGTGGCATAGATTGAACGTGAACGGTCAAGGTTTGCCGTGTATATTCCAAGATTTACATCAGTCATGAACGCACCGAGAATGATGACACAATCTGAACGTTCAACGAACTGTCTTATCTCCTCTCTTCCCATTGCTCCCTCATAAATACCTAAGTAGAACGGATGTGATTCTGGAATCACAGACTTTCCAAGTAGTGTCGCTACCACAGGAATTCGTTTTTCCTCAACGAGTTTTAGTAGTTTGTCTTGAAAACCAAATCTATGTAATTCTACACCTGCGAGAATAACAGGATTCTTGCTTTGATTAATGAAGTTGATTGCATCGTCAATTGCAGCATTTAATGTGTCAGGATCACTCAAGTGGTTTCCGATTGTAGGACTTTTATAGTGTGTGCCACGAACATCTACCATATCCCGCGGAAGTTCAATGTAACCTGGCCGTTTGTAATGATAAACAGCATCTAACACACGGTCAATCTCGTTGAACGCCGTAAAAGGATCATCAAGGAGTGCTGTTGCAACGGTTATTTCGTCAAATATTCGTTGCTGCGTATGGAAATCTCTTACTTTATGGTGAAGGAGAGCATCTTTGTCACGTTCTTTGATACCCGGTGCACCGCTAATTACAACTACCGGTGATTTTTCTGCATAAGCACCTGCGATAGCGTTTACTGTTGATAACCCACCAACACAATAGGTAATACAGACTGCTCCCATACCTTTTGTGCGTGCGTAGGCATCTGCAGCGTAACCCGCAGCGTCCTCGCGGGTCATACCGATGTGTTGTATATCACTTTCCTCAATGAGTTTGTAGAATCGGAGGACATAATCCCCGGGGATGCCGAAGATGTGTTTTATGTCGTAACTTTTGAGTTTTTTGAGTAGGTATTCACCGATGGATGTTGGGATGTTTCGCATGGTGTTGCCGCTATGGTAGAATTCATTCTAAAATATTTGGGTTGCAACAAGTGCTGCATCTGGAATTTTACGAATATTGACCGTAATTTTTTCACGTCTTGGACTTCCATCAGCGTTTCTAAAGCCTTTTTGAAAAGTACCACTGCATTCATGTAAAGTATCACTATCAAAACAGAGAAAGTGAATTTCTGACAAAACAAACTCTGTTTTTCTTTTACGTGACATTGCGCCACGATTTATTCGGTTCACCTCATATTTGCTGATTCCTTCCTTAAGTTCATCATGCCATTTTTTGAATGTTCTTTCTTCATCATTGTACTCTACTTCACCTATTGCTAAGATAATTCCGTAATAACCGAATTCATTTATCGTGTTAATTATTGCTTCCATATCATTTGTTATGACAGTATGGTTTGTCGTATTTGCTGCATGTGATTTAAAGTCCCATGAGATTTCACAAAAGGCATCAAATTCTGTCCTACCATACTTCTTTCCAGGAATCTCAATTATTTCAGCAAAATATTTCTGGCAGAGAAATTCAAAATAAAACCCCATCCACTCCATTTGTCTCCAATGTCTTGAACCTGACTCTCTCATTTCAATAATAGATTCTCTTCCATCCCAGACTTTCGGTATGTTTCGTGATTCAGTTCTCATTTCTTCTACAGTTTTTAAAATTGTTTGATTTATCACAGATTTTATTCCTCCTCTCTAAACAAACCCCATGATGGTTCATCATCAGTATGATGAATAAGATATCTTCCTGATTCAAGTCTCTTGTTTGCAAATTCATAATAAGCAGGGACAATCTCAAATCCAATATAATGTCGTTCCTTCATTTTGCTGACTACTGCTACTTGTCCAGAACCCAAAAACGGATCTAAAACAACATCCCCTTTTTGGCTTGAATAATCAAGTATTTTTTCAATCAGTTCAGCAGGTAATTTAGTTGGTGTCTTCATGGCACCTTGCCAATACTCTCTTTTGATTTCCCATACATCCTCTTTATCTCTGTAGTGTGCAGACCCTCCACTATCAGTCTTTTCGTCCTTATCAAAGCGGTGGTATGGAAAGAAAATCCTTTTTTTATCGTTCTTACATAAGTATAAACAGTGATAGTGAGAAGTCACATATTTCCGCTTAGTAACAACTCCGAATTGATATTTCCAAATCAAATGATTAACCGTTGTAAGTCCACATTCATCTATTGCAATCAATAATTCTTTAAGGTAATTCCAACCTGAGAAGATATACATACTTCCTGTATCTTTTAACACTCTTGTTGCTTCAGTTAACCAGTTAAGAGTAAAAGAAAGATAGTTATCCCCTTCAATTTCATTATATCCTTGTAGGACACGATTATCTGCACGGTTATAATTATGACGCGTTGCTTTGAAGTCAATGGCAAAAGGTGGATCCGTGATGACAAGGTCTACAGACTCTTTTGGCATTTCTGACATCAATTCTATACAGTCACCCAATTTGATAGTATCAATGTAATTTGGATATAACATGATTAATAGGTATTTAAATTTACATCAAAACTGTTTATCACTATCCAATAGAATAGTAACAGGTCCGTCATTTATGAGTTGAACATCCATCATTGCTTGGAAGGTGCCGCCTTGTGTGGATATGTTCATCTCTTTTAGGAGAGAGATGAACTGTTCATATAGGTTGTTAGCAACTTCAGGTCGTGCAGCATTGATAAAACTTGGTCGTCTCCCCTTGCGACAATCTCCGTAGAGTGTGAATTGTGATACGACCAAGGCTGAACCCCCAGTATCAAGCAAGGAAAGGTTCATTTTGCCATCTGAATCTTCAAAAATACGTAGATTTGCAGCTTTGTTCGCGATGTATTCCAATTCTGATTCAGTGTCGTTATGTGCAACACCGAGAAATATCAGCAATCCTGGACCGATTTCCGATACAAGCTCGTCATTCACTCTTACACTTGCAGTTTTGACGCGCTGGATAACTGCTCTCATAATATAAATATAAATTTTTTAGCTTTCAAGGAATGTGGACAAGCGCGCACTTATAGAGCGCGCCTGCAGTTTGAACGTAATTCCAGAGTCAGTTGTTTCTGGATTTAAGGGAATCAGAGCAATTTCCTTAACACCTAAAATAACAACTGATTGCCTTCCATTTCTTTTGATGTATCGCCCCCGAGTGTTAGATTAAACTGAAAACCTGGAAGGTTGTTTATACCAATTTGAAATGCTAACGTGCTGGAAACTTCATAACGGAACGCGAGCCCCATAATGTTTGAAAGACTCACTCCAGAGTATAGAAGTTCACGTGAGTAATCAGCGGCAAACCACATATTATCAGCGACAGCTATTTCACCGCCACCGAAGTAACTAAAGCCAAATGAGTCTGTGGTCCTGACTGATTTTGATGAAAGGACTACGCCTGCTCCACCGTGAACTTTAATAAATGCCCCAACTCTTTGAGTGGCAACAAAGTAGGTGTTAACACCGGCAAATGGATATCCATCAATGGGGTCAGGATCAAGAAATTCTTCACTAGTATTTAGGCGATCGTCTGCAGTAAAACCTGAAGTAAATTCTGCACCGATGGATAGACTTGGTAGTCCATCATTTTTTTCTGGTTTCAGGTTATATTTGAGACCAATTAATCCTTCATATAAGGGTTGGTCGTATGCACGATTTAAATTTGCTTCAAATTCATCTGTGTCGTAAAAACCCTCAACCACTTTGTGGACATTACCTACAGAGAGTGTAGCACCAAGATGTAAGTCCACCTGATTACCTAAACCATAAGTGAAGCGTACAGGTATGAAGAATGTCTCTATTTCAAGCGTTGTGTGGGCTTGTCGTTCAAATCCGCCGATAAAGACTGTCTGCTGCTCTTCAGGTTCTAATGTCTTTTTTGCATACTGAAACAACCCAAAAGTTGTCATCGATCCACCTTTACCTAACGGTTCAGCGGTTTGGATAGTTGTCAATTGTGAAACTGGTGCGGTTTGTGCAAAAACTACCATATTTGCTGCAATAATCAAGAATATAACTACAGTTGTGATACGTTTTATTTTGTACATAATAATTCCTTTAATCTCATCTTAAATTTATTTTATCAATAGAATGCTTGTGCTTCAACTCTAATACTCTCGTCTCGTTTACCTTCAGGTGTTGGCGTGTCGTCAAACGATGAAATAAAGTAAACTTTATAATATAAAACACCTTCTATTACGAGGGGGTCCTCACCAGATATAATTACACGCGTTTCTCCTGGTTTGAGTAACTGCCGTGGTATAATATTCTCATCTCTTGCTTGAGAATATATTTGAAAACCAGCAAGGTCATTTTCTTCATTATTGTCATCCCAAACACACAATACATCGTATTTAAAATTGAATAAAGAACGACGTGCATAGTGTGCTTGAAAGTTTGCTGGAGGTGCAGGTGGTAGATTGGGTGAAGTAGCAGTAACCTCTGTAATCGATTCAACGCCAAATTCATCAACTGCTGCAATCCGATATACTTTGGTAATATCATCGTGACGAAAACTACCATCAATATAGAAGATTTGATCTCGTGTGAGTTCTTGGACTTTTCTAAAGTTTAATGGAACACTCGCACCTTCATAAACTGCTATGTAAACTCTGAACATCAAAAAATCGTTTGGAAAGGGATAGTTTTCCCAAAATAGATTCACAGTCAAATCAGTTGGGTCACCGAGGGTTACAACTGGTCGAGGTGGCGATATGCTTGGCGTTACGGTAGCTGTTGGCCATACCCGCATTGGATCTGCAGAAACATCCAGTAGGCTTTCTGGGTTTGGTGTTTCAACCTCGTTTATATCCACATAAGAAATTCGATATTCATAAGCTACATTTGTTCCATCTGCGGCTTTACGATCATTTTCAATATCCTGGCTATCAACAAATTCGTTTTTTGTTGCATCCACAGTACCAACTAACTCAAACTTATCCTCTGATTTGCTATTAGAGCGGCGATAGATCCTATATTCCTTGACCCCTTCTTCATCAATCTTATTCCAAGTAACGCGCACCTGTCTGTCACCTGGGAATATTGTAAGTCCAGCCGGTGAACCAGATGTTCGCAAATTTTCTGAGTCCAGTGGGTTAGCATAATCATCACTATTCACGCATGCCCCTATCATCGTAATAATTAGGAACAAAGGTAATAACAACAGAATTGCTTTTTTTCTATATAAACTTAATGATTGAATTCTATATACACAACACAATGAAAACATTTTTTCCTCCACAGATTAGTTGTCTAAAGAATCAGAAACGGTATAAGAATTGTAGGCTTGCGCGTTGTGTTTGAATATTGTAGTTTGGTTGAATACTAAACATTTGTGAACTACCGTAAACCTGATTGTATATTGTTTTGGGTGAAGATGATATGCTCAATGGATATTGTTTATTCAGGAAGGCATTTCCGGGAGTATCTGATGTTGAAGCAGTATCAACTGTTCCGTTATGAAATTGGTTCATTACAGACAATAAAACTGCTAATCCAATGCATCCATATCCGACACGAGACATTATTATTGTTGCATTTTCTCTGGCAACAGATTCATCTTTTAGACTTTGGATATCAGCTTGCGTTGTAGCAGAAAGGTAATCTTCATATTTGTTTTCTGCTGATGTATTTAAGAATGTACTACCAACCTGAAAACCTACTCCAGATATAAGGAGTGTTATCGCAAGACCATTGGATCGTTTCTTAGCTTGTGCAGGCAAAATCGTTAGACTAAGAAACATTATACAAAGTATTCCAATTAAAAGACGATTCGGTTTTAGACCCAAATGTAACATTATTTTGAATTATCCTTTCATATTAGTACTTAAATCAGTTATTATAAAGTGTATACGATAATTATCTGAAAGTCAATGTAAAATGAAGTGGACAATTCCGATATCCAATTGTTGTGAGTATATTTTTTCTGAATCTAGGATTTTCATGGATTTATCGGATTGTGCATATCTGATGAGTTTTGCATCAGGAAGTTACTCATTGGATTTGTTATAACGACGTGTGTGTAAAGTTTTTGCACCATAGGTGTCAATTCAAGTAAAAACCCTGTAATCTATTGTAGGACGGGGTCTCTGTGCCCCGCCATTCCCTGTCCTGTAAGGCAACGGACGGGCACAGAGACCCGCCCCTACAATGGTTGGTGAGAAGTTAGTGACAAAAACTTTACACACCCCCAGAATAACTTCAATTTGACAAATTGACTATAAAGTGTTAAAATTGTTTAGTTTTGTTAGCAACATAGACTGGTTACAGGCTAATACCGGATGATAGATGTAAGTAATATAAGGAATACGGACATTTGACGTCAAATAGTGTTCTGCAATACCTACACAGGGTAATAGAAAAAAAGAAGGCTGGTTATCTGGTTCTCATTGATCCCGATGTATATGAGATTGAGAGATGTGCTAATCTTGCTTGTGAGATTGAACGAGCTGGTGCTGATGCGATCTTACTTGGTGGTAGTCTCTTGACAAAAGACCTTCACCCAATCGCAGAAGACTTAAAAGCATCTACTAATATACCCATAATCCTCTTCCCCGGCGATTCAATGCACCTTACACCACATGCAGATGCCATTCTTTATATGAGTTTAATTAGTGGGCGAAACCCAAATTATCTTATTGGTGAACAGGTAAAAGCAGCACCGTGGATTCAACAGTATAATCTGGAGCCAATTCCAACGGGTTACATGCTGATTGATGGTGGGAATAGAACGACAGTTGAATTTATGAGTGGTACTGTACCGATTCCACGTAATAAACCAGATATTGCCTGCACACACGCTTTGGCAGCACAATATCTTGGCATGAAAATGGTCTATTTAGAAGCGGGAAGTGGTGCTGCACTGCCTATTCCTGATGATATAATCTCAATGGTTGATTCACAGGTTGAGATTCCACTGATTGTTGGTGGGGGTATCCGATCTCCCGAAATGGCAGCACAGAAAGTAAATGCTGGTGCAAATTTCATCGTCACTGGTAATATCCTTGAAGAAAATCACTCCTATGATTTTATGAAACAATTTGCCGATGCAATACACAGTTAAACATCACACGAGATATTCTTTAAATTCAGTAATCAGTAATATAAGTAGATTTTGAAATTACTTGAACCCTCTGCATCGGCGAGGTTCGGAAACCTCGCCTACCATGGGGTAAAAGTGTCAAATTATATTTACTGATATTTCTCAAAAGTTGTTGAATATCAGTATTTATCAAGGTTCTTTTAGGTTTAGTTCATGAAAATGCGGCATGATTTCAAGTAACATGTGTCTTTGTCCAGTGAGTTCAAGTTGTATCTGATGGAATGTGCGACGTTCAGAGATGCTTACCTGCAACAACATGAGGTAACTCATTACTTTTATACCGAGCCCCGCACATGCGCCTTGCGCACTTTCTAAACGCATATCGGATAAATGCAGGTTGGATTTCAGTTGTCTCCAATAGTGTTCGATCCCGTTGTGTTGAGACCATATTCTGAGTGCTTCACAAGTGCGTAAGGGTTTACCAAAGACTAAGAGTGTGCGTATCTTTCCCATATCTGAAAAGAAAAGCACAATACACTCACCAAATGTTGGACTTGTGGCTTGGACACGACAGACCGGTTTATCACATCCCCATTGCTCTGGCTGCAGTTGTATGGATTTCTTATGAAGCGAAAGTTTCATTTTTTTGTTGTTTATTGTCATCACATAGTTGTTTTTACCATGAACCAATATGGACACAAACCCTAAATCTGATAAGATGTTGACCAGTTTCTTGCTACCATACCACGAATCGAAAGTGATCGGATATTTTCTGATATCAATGCTATGGGCATCAAAGAAATCTAACACTTCTTTCATCATGCCAACAAAAAGAACCGGTTTCTTTGTATTGGCACGCCCTTTTTTTGAAACAAGCCGTGTATTGAGTGGAATGACAATATCGCCAATCTTGATCGTGATACCTAATATGTTCTGCCCCCAAGTGGTGTTATTCCGTTTTTTAGACCACCAGTTTGAGCAGTAAGCTATTGTTTTTCCATAGCGATCTATATTACTGTCATCTACACTGATAGTAATACACCGACGAGATTGTGTTGAACCACTCTTGGCTTCAGTGTTTTTGATCCACTCAAGTGCCATAGTGCATCCGAGCCGCACATTCAAACATTTCCAGTGATATTGGCTCAATGAGTGAAGATCCCGATAAAGACCCGCTTTGGGAAGTGTCAACGCATCTGCAACTTGGTTCGGATTATAGAGGCCAAAGAAATGGCAAACGGATAACAAAAGTAAAGTGTCAATGATTTGTGCGTTCATACGGTGAAAACGAGAAAAAAGAAGATGTTGAAAAAACTTAGCAGATTTGATAATCTGATGACGCATGAGATGTCCTCCTAAAAATAATCAAATGTTGTTATTTTTTATTATTAGGATGGCAACTCATGCATCTAAAATCAAGTCAAATCTTCAAAATGGACGCATTTTCATTGTGCAAAACCCTCAATATAGTGATGTTTAGTGGATTCTCCGCTATTCTGATAAATGTCAGTTTATAATTCCATATATAATGATAGTAATAACGAAAGAGAGGTAATTCATCATGCCTGAAAATAATGAGGAAAGTATAGAAATAGTAACAGATGAAAGTGAAAAACCTGATTTTCTAATTGATGAATCAAAAGAAGATACAGAATCATCAAATAAAACAGAAGAACGGACAATAGAAACTGTTGAAGCAGAACTTGAAGCACTTAAGGAAGAATTTAAAAATCAGCTTGAAGAAGTCGCAGAATCTGAACGGGAGCAGTATCAAGATGAACGTGAACGTTTACTACGTACTGCCGCTGAAGCAGAAAATTCAAAAAAACGTATAGAGACAGATGCTCAGAAACAGCTTAAATACGCAAATAAAAACCTAATTGAAGGTTTGATTCCAGTATTAGATAGTCTTGAAGCAGCAATAAAGAGTCTATCGGATAAGAAAGATGAAAGCGAGTCATCTGCAGATGTTACAAACTTCAGTGAGGGAGTCCAGTTAGTTCAGAAACAACTATTAGATGTGTTAAAAACAAATGGTCTTACTACAATAGCTGCAGTCGGTGGAGCTTTCAACCCAAATCAACATGAAGCGGTTTTTGCTACTGAATCTGATGACGTTCCAGAGGGAAATGTTATTGAGGAATTTAGATGTGGATACCAATTACACGATCAGATTCTCCGTGCTGCGCAGGTAATCGTTTCAAAAGGCAAACTGAAAGAAGAAGAACCCGAAACTGAAGATATTGAAACAGAAGAAACTGACACACAACAAGAAGAAAACACTACCTAGGATAGTGATAAGTAATCTCAATTTAGGCAGGAAAATATATGGCGCAAAAACGGGATTATTACGATATATTAGAAGTAGGCAGAGACGCTAACGAGGACGAAATAAAGAAGGCGTATCGGAAGTTAGCAATAAAATACCATCCTGATAAGAACCCGGATGACAAAGAGGCGGAAGCAAAGTTTATTGAAGCTGCCGAAGCCTACGATGTCCTATTGACTCCAGAGAAACGGCAACGATACGACCAATATGGTCATGCTGGTTTGGAAGGTATGTCAACAGGTTATGGTGTCGGGATAAACATAGACGAAATACTTAATGATGTGTTTGGTGAAATGTTTGGAGGATTTCGAAGAGGTAGATCCAGACAAGGTCGAAGTCTGCAAACAAATCTTGAGATTACACTTGAAGAGGCATATACGGGGAAAGAAGCATCTATTGAAGTTCCACGAATTGAATCCTGTCCGGAGTGCGAGGGAAGTGGTGCTGAAAAAGGTTCTACAGTTGAGACTTGTCCACAGTGTTATGGACGTGGACAAGTAACACAATCACAAGGATTTTTTACGCTGCAACGCACTTGTCATCGTTGCCACGGTAGTGGTGAAGTGATACAGAAACCTTGTAGAAATTGTAATGGACAAGGACGCGTTAGGGTCAAACGTGAGATTAAACTGAAAATTGACAAGGGTGTAGATACCGGTTTTGAGTATCGTCTACAAGGACAAGGAGAAGTCGGTGCGTCGGGAGGTATTCCCGGTGATCTGCTTGTTGTCCTCCATGTTGCACCGCACGATAGATTTAAACGGAGTGGGAACGATCTGATTACTTCAACAAAAATATCGTTTGTTCAGGCAGCGCTCGGATGTACCATTCAAGTCAATAGTATTGATGGACCGAATCAATTAGTTATTCCCGCGGGAACACAATACGGAGACCAATTGCGTATACAAGGCAAAGGGATGCCAAGATATCGGAGTTCCAGTTTTGGTGACCTTGTAGTACATGTCGGTATTGAAACACCGAAAAATCTAAATGATGAACAACGTAAACTATTAGAGAACTTTGATGAAGTCTATGAAGACACACAGGATTCTGGTAACGGTGGATTTTGGGACAAGTTATTTAGCCTAATAGATGACAAAGACAAAGAATGAACTTATTTCACTTCTAATTGTAGTTACCACTCGTTTCTAAATTATGAATTGGGCACAAATTACGATTACTACCTCTGAAGACGCATCAGAAGCAGTGGGAAACTATCTATTTGAACTGGGTACTCACGGCGTTGAACTGAAAGATTCGTCTAATAACACAACATCTCTCACCGCATATTTTCCGCTTGATGACCGAATTGATGCCAGAGTTAAGAAAATAAACGCTTTTCTTACTGAACTACCAAAATGGGGAATTCAACCTAATCCTGCCAAAATAGATTTAAAACGGATTGCATCAGAAGAATGGGCAGAAGCATGGAAATCAGACTACCATCCACAGAAGATAGGAAACCAATTTCTGGTCGCACCGACTTGGTATGACATCCCACCTGAGAGCACAGATATACACATTCGGCTTGATCCGGGAATGGCATTTGGTACTGGTTATCACCCAACAACAAGATTGTCCTTGAGAATGTTGGAGCAAACTCTCAAACCAAATCAATATGTCGTTGATATCGGCACAGGTTCAGGGATTCTGACTATCGCTGCTGTGAAGTTAGGTGCAAGACAAGTGGACGCAATAGAACTTGATGAAACTGCAATTCCTATTGCACAAATACAAACTTCAAAATAAACCATATCAGAGAACAGACTACTTTGTCTCATGGGGATGGACTAAGTGCAGTTAATAGAAAATACGACCTTATTATAGGTAATATACTAACCAAAGTAATTCTTCCAATTATTCCATACTGTCCAGCAAGGATGAAACCAAATGGTCATGTCATCTTTTCTGGTATATTAGAATCTGAACAGGATGTGATTCTGGAAGTATTGACAGAAAACGGAATGGAATGTATCCATGTGATGCATGAATCAGAGGATGATGTTGAGTGGGTAGCGATAAAGGCAAGACTGACTAACCAAGAGAACTAATCAGGTTTTTCCTTTGCTAATCCGTGACATAAAGTACACCTACCAAGGTTAAGGTGTGGCATCGTCGGTGTATTTTCGTCTCCTTTGAGATGGCATTTCAAACATGTTGGATTATCTGTTGGTTGAATATGAACATCTATATTTGAACGTGCGGGTGCAGCATTGAAAAAGAGAATAACCATCACAATTGCGAAAATTAAACCAATCACACTGACAATATAGAATAGCACCTTTGGGTTAGCTTGGTCTGTTGGCATTTAAAAGAACTGAACTCCTAATTTGTAATATACTCAAATCATATAATAGGATAACCAAAAACCACCTTTTCTGCAAATCAATTTGCATATCAATGAAAAAATGGATATAGGATTGGCAAATTTTCTGGCGTCAATGAAGAACCGTATTCACAGGATTCGAATGCTTCTGCATATTTGATACTGTTTGCATTTTGCTCACCATATAGGTCAATTAACTTATTTCGATACGTATTGGCAATTGAACTAAAACGGTTGCGTAGACGTTCAGCAAGCCATTCACGACGTTCACCATCATTATTAGGGACTGCATTCAGCGTACCGCTGTTGTATGGTAACCATTCATAGAACTGTGATGTGTGGCAGTGTAACATATCAATCTTCTTTTCAACAACATCATCTATGTCAACTACGACATCAGGAGAAAACGGATTAGGTTTTGTGAAGTTATCACTGAGATAGACAATAACAGGATTTTTCTCTAAGTGGGGTGTAAGAGGACATATATTTGGGACAGTCACCATATAAGCCGCATCTTGAACAAGCATAGATGTATATCTATGGTCAGGATGGTAATCATTTGGACGGTGTGTCATGAGCAGGTCAGGTTGAAATTCTCGTATTGTGCGTATGATTTGATAGCGATTTTCCAAAGATGGTATCAGTTCACCATCGTGATTGTCAAGTAGTTCATAATCAATACCGATGATATCTGCTGCTGCTTGTGCTTCTGCATTGCGACGTTGTGCTAATGGTCCTCCACCGATTTCATGGTGTCCAGCATCTCCGTTTGTAACGGAAACAAATTTTATGGAATGTCCAAGTTGGGTGTATAAGGCAGCAATGCCTCCTGCTTTAATATCACAATCATCGGGATGTGCACCAAATACTAAGACGCGAAGTTGTTTTTTCATCATATTTTTTATCCACTTATATAGATTATCTATCAATCTATAAAATTATACAAAAACTATTGGAACTGACCTTATGAAGAACTGGAAAGTTGAAGTTTTCTATAAACCTGAAGTGCCTGACACAATCGGAAATGGCATTGTTGAAGATATATCTGATCTTGGTCTTACTGGTGTGACTTCAGTTAGAACGGCTACAGTCTATTGGATTGAGGGTGATCTTGATGCACATTCAATTCAACGTATAGCAACTGAACTGCTTGCTGATCCAATAACACAAGACTATACCTATGAGAGTGATAATCTACAAAGTCAAGATTGGACGATTGAAGTGCAATTCAAACCTGGTGTCACAGATGCGGTCGGTGATAGTACTGTCAAAGGTATAAATGATATTGGTATAACAGGCGTTGGCACTGTCCGTACTGGTAACAAGTATTGGCTATCAGGAAATTTGAATCCTGAAACTATAGAGACAATCTCAAAGCAATTGCTGATGAATGATGTTATACAGACATATTCTTACCAAAAACCTAATTCCTAACTTGCATACAATCTGATGACTGTTCCTAAGTTAAACCTAACAAGCAACGCGGTTGATACCTTACGGAGCGGGAATAACCCATTGGTTGTTGAACTTACTCGTTTAGGTTTTCCAACCTTAATGTCATCAAAACCGTGTTTATGTAGCAATCTTGACAATGAACGCACCGAGAAATAGTAGAGATGATCTTTTGGATGAACGTAATGCCAATCCTCCTTACGAAGTCGACTCTGCATTCCTTCACCGTTCGGAACTTCAATGACCAATGTGCCTGCATTTTGACTATCGGTGTTTGTTCTCAGAATGCGCCGTAACTCACTAAGAAACGGGTTCAGTTCTGAGATGTGTTCCAAGACATGGTAAAGTGTGATTACATTGAAATGTGCAGTAGGATAATTTGCATCAAAGATGTCTCCACAATGCACATCCAGATTATGTACATTTTGAGCAAAAGCACAACCACTTTTTGATGGATCAATACCTTGTGTCTCCCATCCTTGTTCACTCGCGAGGTGAAGAAACGTTCCAATCCCACATCCTACATCAAGCAGTCTCCCTTTACTACCGTGAAGTTTCTCTAATTCTGAAAGACGTTCTGACATCTGCAGCCATTCCATACTATCCGTATGTATTCGTTCTACTTTTTCTTCTGGATAGTAAGTTTCAATATATCCTTCCTCAAGTGATTGACGGTCAATCCGAGGATTCACATATCTCAGCCTACACTTTTGGCAGATAAGGATCGACAAAGAATCTTTGGTAAAGAGCAGCTTCGTCTCATTCTGTTCACAAATAGGACAGTCAATGTGTTCTAAGGTACTCATATATCTTACCAGTATGGCTACAAACTAAAAGAGTGGAAGTCCTAATGCTTCTACATATACAGAATATAGAGATTGACTACCTGTCATAAATAGTCTATTCCGTTTCACACCACCGAAACAGAGGTTAGAACATATTTCTGGTAGATGTATTTTCCCAATCAGAGTACCATCAGGGGCAAATATGTGGACACCGTCATACCCATCGCCTACCCAACCTGCACTTGCCCATAAATTTCCATCAATATCGCATCGTATTCCATCCGCAATGCCTGGAGACATATCGCAGAATGTGCCTTTGTTGACTAAAGTATCTCCATTTTGGACATCAAATACATATATGTTTCTGGGTGTCCCCTCTTTGTGCGTAACACCTGTGTCAACCACATATAGCTTATCGTAATTTGGAGAGAAACAGATACCGTTCGGTTTTTCGAGTTCGTTCGTAACAATGGTTGCCTCACCAGTATCTGGATCAAGACGGTACACAGATGTTGGCAGGTCAAATTCAGCAATATGTCCTTCATAATTGAGCATAATTCCATACCCAGGATCAGTAAACCAAATATGTCCATCAGGATGTACAGCAACATCATTCGGTGCGTTTAGTCTTTTACGATTGAAGGTGTCTATCAGGACGGTTACCGTTCCATCATATTCAGTTCGGGTGACACGGCGCGCACCATGCTCACAGCTAATAAGCCTCCCTTGGCGATCTCGGGTATGACCGTTACTATAGTTTGATGGTTTGCGATAAACACTGACTTTCCCGTTGGCTTCCTCCCATTTCAGAATACGGTTATTTGGTATATCGCTCCATAAGAGATAGCCACCATCACCAAACCAGACAGGTCCTTCTGACCATCGTGCCCCTGTCCACAACCGTTCAACAACTGAGTTACCTATTTTATACCTTGCAAAACGACTGTCAATAACCTCAATTGCAGGATCAGGATATCGTGTTATTGTTCCATCCCATCTTCTAACTGATTCATTCATTATTGTTCCTCCGGAAATCGCATATCTTACTATTTAACCTAAGTTGCCACCTATCATTTGTTGGAGGGGTTTGAAACCCCGATTTATAAGAAGTGGCACCAAAATATGTAGAGTTTCTTTAATTCTTCGTATGACAAAGTAATTGATGATTAATATTCAGTAGGAAGCAACTTAGGTTATTTAGTATAGCATAGATTGTTTGTATGATGAACAGAATTTAATGAAATCAGATATACTATAATACCAATTCTAATTGATAGTCTCGTACAAAGAAAACGCGTACGTAGTCGCGCAATTCATTGCGCCTCTTACATTCAGTAATTGAAGATAAACCTACAAGGACACAATGATTCATTATCTATTAGAAATGGTATAAGAAGATCTGGAAATACAATATAGGTTATGCTACAATGATTGTAAGGAAACAACTTTGAGGAAAAAAAATGAAAAGCTTTGGGACTTCTGGACGTGTATATCCCGATAAAAACTATGTTGTCCTGCGTGCTGAGGAAACAGCGGATTTTATTGACCGCATTATAGAAGGAAAATACATAGTTCTCTTTGCGCCGCGTCAGACAGGTAAGACAACATTCTTCAGATTAGCACTTCAATCTCTTGTTAAGAAAGACAAGAATTACATCCCCATCCAACTTGATTTCCAAACATTGCGTCATGCAACCAAATCCGTTTTTTACGATGAACTTTACTACATGATACGGATGCAATTGACCAACATACTCCAACAACAAGATTACATATCATTAGAGAATATTGACCAACAACTGGAAAACACAAAAATTACCGATCATCTTTCAATGGTAAGGTTTTTTCAACAACTCCAAAGTTGGCTGGATACCGAATCTCAAACACAAAATAAAATCCGAGTTGTCCTACTCATTGACGAATTTGATGGCATTCCTCAAACTGTTGTCAGTGATTTCCTATATGCATTGAGACAAATTTACTTATCTGGTGATATGAAGTGTCCACATAGTGTTGGAATCGTAGGCGTAAAAAGTATTGCGCAACTTGAATACGATAGGTCAATTTCTCCATTCAATATTCAAGATGAATTCAGATTACTAAACTTTACGCAAAAACAAGTGGAAGAACTGTATTCACAATATAGGCACGAGACAAGTCAAAACATTGATCACGAAGTGTTACAAAATATACACAAACAGACTGCAGGTCAACCGTTCTTAGTCAATCGACTTGGACAGATAATCACAGAGGAATTGAAAATACCTAAAACAGAATTGCTCACCATAAAACATTTTACAGAAGCCTACACATTACTTGTTGAGGAAGATAATACAAATCTATCTCATCTTATTACAAATGTCAGGAAAGATAGACGTTATGAACGGTTATTGATGAATATTCTATCATCAGATGAAGGTGTTCGATTCAATCTCCGCAATGAACTAATCAATAAACTTACGACTTCTGGCGTCATTAAGAGAGCCGATGATGGTATGTGTGAGATTGTAAATCCGATTTATCTGTACTGTATAATACAAGCCTTTAAACCTGCCGTGAATGGATTAGAACTGGATTACTTTGCTGAAGACAACATTGCAGGTTTCCGTGCGTATCTGAATGAATCGGGACAAGTTGACTTGGAAGGAGTTCTGGATAATTTTAGAGATTTCATTGCGCGTGCAGGTTATAAAATACTACAGGTCACTGATACACCGCAAGATTATATAGGACAACATCTTCTTCTGACATATCTTGAACCGTTTGTACATGTAATCGGTGCTGGGATGTACATTGAAGTGCAAACAGGTCGTGGAAAAATGGACTTATTGATTTCTCATAACCAAGAAAAATATGTAATTGAAATTAAGATCTGGCGTGGTGACGTTCGGTATCAGGCAGGCAAAAGACAACTGGCTGCATACGTTAATTCTGAAAATGCCTTGGAAGGCTATTATATCATATTTGATCATCGGAAAGAACCAATACAACGTAAAGAAAATGAGAGAATTGACGGGGCATCAATAAGAAGCTACGTAATCCCTGTGATACAACAAGTACCATCATCAATGTCAAATTAATTTCACTTGTGTAATGGTTAGAATGGTGAATCTACTCTCTAATGTATGAGTTTATTTATGTGCGTGCTGCGGTTCCACAGGTGCTTGATATTGGACATTTAGATGGGGTGTTTCTAAGCGAACATTACCTTGATGACGTGAGATCAAACAACTTTCCAAAGTTCCACTCACCAACAAGGTTCGTTCTGCAGGATAGGGTGCAACACCTGTCTCAAAAAGTTCTTCAATTTTGGATACAAGGCATGCAGAATAGGTGACATTCGGTGTCGGTGTTAAGAAGAATTGCGTGGATACGGGTATAGATTCATCTTTAAGTTTCCCTGCAAAGCAGTAATCACGGACAGCACCGTTGAGCATGAGAAGCGTTGCTTTGAAACCATCATTGTATTCAATAAAATAGGCAGATGGATTGTCCACGAGTCTGTGAAGTTCACCTGTACCGATGAGGTCTTGTGTTCTACCATCTTCATCAGTTAATCCGCACGGTGTATCACTACGTGAAAGTGCAGCTTCAAGTAATTCCAATGACCAACGTCCATTTTCACCAGCTTGCCAAACATCCTGTCCATCTATGAGTTGGACTGCCGCAACACCTGTTTCACCACCTTTACGCCGTTCAACCATACATTGCATGGCTTCTAACGCATGGTAATCCATAGGATCAGAACCACCAACACCAACCATGAGTGCATCTTCAAGATCACATTCCAACGGTAATTCCACATCAGGCAGTCGCCAAGTGACAGGTAATGATGAACCTGCGAGTAGTCCAAAACCGAGACGGTGTCCATCATCCACCATCTCTTTTGCCTTTTCAAAACTATAGGATAGGTGTTTGTCGTTGAATATGGGAACTGCACGACCATCCTCTTCAAAAACCTTCACACATTCTTTGAAAAACTCATAGCGAGGATATAAAACTTGACTCATTTCATTATTAGGGTATTGACCATGTTCACCAATCAACAGAACTGCATCTACGGCAAGTTTGTCACCACCGCATCGGAGTGCTTCAGGTATAGTAGGATAGACAGAAAAACCAAATTCTCTTGCTCGGTCTTGACTTTGTTCACCTTCAGGTTTTTGATCGACATACAGAGAAACGACTTTCATATCTGGATGATGCCATTTTCCTTCTTTTGGATATCCGACGAGAAACCTATCGCCAATGTGTTGTGCATGCGTTAGATAACGATAGATTGTTGTTATAACTGCAATTCGTTTCATAACTTGAAAATATTGAGTAGCAAACGAGTTCTTATCGTAAAAACGACTCAATCCTCCTTATTTGAGTTCAAATGGGATGAAGTAAGATCCCATAAGAGTACTGTCCCGTCTTGACTAGCCGTTGTGAGTGATTTATGATCCAAACTAAACATTACCCATTTTACCGGACCGGTGTGTCCATTGACTGTATTTTTAAGTGATCCCGTTGTTGTATCCCAGAGTCGGACCTCATTATTATCCACAGTAGCAATCGTCTTCCCATCAGGACTAAATGCCAAAGGAACACCCCAGTATTTAGGTATTGTGATCTTAAGTGTCTGTGTTGAGATATCCCACAGTTGGATTTCTCCACCCATGCTTGTGGCAATAATATTTCCATCCGGACTAAACAATACACCTCTTATACGTGTGTTCCTATCAACCTGTTCAAGTGTATATACGACCTTTTCAGTTGTGATATCCAAAAGTACTATCCTTCCATGCGCGGCAAAAGCGATTGTATTTCCATCAGGACTATACGCGATACTTCGGACGGATGCTCTTGTCGATCCTTTGAATAACTGGTTGTATCTTATTGGTCTTACTCTCCTGGGGGCTACCCCAAGTAGAGTCACACCATTAGCATTCCCTATAGCAAGTGTTTTTCCATTAGGACTAAAGGTTAAGGGGGCCTTCGGGTAGACGGACTCCATAGACGTTGCATTAAATGTACTCGTTGGGATACCCCAAAGATGCAAAAACCTATCCTCACCTACCGTAGCGAGTGTTTTTCCATCAGGACTAAATGCAACACCACTAATACCTTTGGTGTGTTTTGAAAGTTTGAAAGTGGGTTTGCCTTTCAACCGTACAGTATTCCACACCCACACGGTTCTGTCCCTATGCACCGTAGTGAGCATGTTATGTCTATCAGGATTATACGAAACACCTACAACTGAGTCGGTGTGTTCAAGCATGTATTTGTATGTCCCCGTAGTGGTATCCCATACCAGTACCGTGTTATCCGTACTTACCGTAGCAATCGACTTTCCATCTGGACTGAATTCTATTTCTTTCACTTCGTCAGTGTGTTCAAGTTTAATTTTTTCATCACCTGTTGTGGGATCCGATAACCAGACCGTCCAAACGTTGTTCTCCAACATACCTACAAAAGCAATCGTCTTTCCATCTGGACTAAACAGAAAGTTATCTACTCCAAACGAATTTTCAAGCTTATTTATGGGTTTGTCTGTTTCGGTATCCCACATTTGTAACCCATCCCACGCTGGTATTGCGATCAAACTTCCATTGGGACTGTAAGCTATGTTCTCTCCTCCCATCATGTCAACACCTTCTTCAAGCGTGTGTTCGTGTTTTCCTGTTGTGGGATCCCACAGCCATATCGTGTTGGAGAAACTTCGTGTTGCGATTGTTTTTCCATCTGGACTAAATGAAAAACTTCTATCTGATGTAATGTTACCAATGAGTGTGTGTTTGAGTGTTCCTGTTGCAGTATCCCACAAGCACACCGTTCCATCCGCTGCACCAATAGCGAACGTATCTCCTTTAGGACCGTAAGCGACACTGAAGAATTCCGTTCCTTCATTTCCGAGGTTATCAGTGCTGCCTTCAAGTATGCACATGGCAGTCATCGTAGACAAATCCCACAACTGTGTTGTCTGACCCATATCAGCAATAGCGATAGTTTGTCCATCCGGACTAAAGGCAACATCTATGGCGCGATGTTCATATCCTTTGAGTTTGTCCTTGAGTGTCCATGTTTTGGTATCCCATATCTGGACATCTTCCGCATAACCATACACAATTACTGCGATCATGTCTCCATCAGGACTAAAGACAGCATCCATAACTTGTTCATCTGTGTAGTCTGCAAGCAGTGCTTTTTCAGTACCGGTCAGCGCGTCATAGATCCAAACGCCTATATCACTCACTACTGCCAGATGACTTCCATCAGGGGAATATGCTATCTGCTTGACGGGACCATTTCCGAGACGGGCAATCGCTCCTTCAGGTAAATGCCACTGTGATTTGTCTGGATCAGCACATAACATTGACTGAGTATTTGGCAAAATGCATAGTAATAACAAAACATAAAAAACAGATCGTTTTTTCATACATTTCTCCAAATTATTGTTCTATGTTCTCCAGAAGGTTGATTCTTTGGTTGGTTGATAGGCAATATCTAAATGCGGCGTCTCCTGTTTTGTGCCACCATCATGGAGACTATCAACTCCTGCTGCGACAAGACCAGTTGTTAGTAATGTGCGCTCAACAGGGTAGGTCGGTTCTCCCGTTAGAAACATCTTCTCTATATTGTTCACCAGCGGAGAGAAAAAGTTTGCTAAACTCGTTCGTGCAGGAGGCATTGGGAGATACATTTGCGTAGACAAAACTTCGTTATCTGATCCGATATAGGCAGCGAAGTTGAAATCCTGCACCAGTCCGTTCATCAGAATCATCGTTGATTTGAGTCCATCGTTATGTTCATATTGGTATGCTATCGGGTCTTTTGCTATGTCTTTCATCTCATCTATAGTGGGAAATGGGTTGTTAAAGCCTGGTCGTGAAGGTGTCAATGTATGACTTCTACACAATGCAGATTCAAAGAGTTCTCGAGACCAGAGTTTTTCGTGATGTGCCTTCCAAAATGTATCGCCACGGTATGCCTGCAACCATTTGACACCAGATTCTCCACCTTTTCGTCGTTCAACCATGCATTGTAAGGTCTCTAAAGCATGGAAATCATAACTGTCCACACCACCATAGCCGACGCATACTGCTTCTGATACCGGTGTCCTGAGCGGCATGTCTATTGATGGAGTTCTCCATGTTACTGGTAGCGATGAGCCTGCCATAAATGCAAAATCCATCTTTTGAGAAATGTCATACATTTCCTGCGCCCACTCCCAATTCCATGAAAGATGTTTGTCGTTGAATATAGGCACGCCACGTCCGCTCTTTTCAAACACCTCCACCATTTGCATGAAGTGTTCATACCGTGGATAGAGACGTTGACCTTTGTCGTTGCTTGGATATTCACCGTGTTCTCCGATGAGAAGCACACCATCAACAGCTAATTCTTCACCACCGAGAGTGAGTGCATCTGCTATTGTGGGATATCCTTTCATAGATGGAAAACGGTCTAATCTGTCTTTACTTATGTCGTTATCTTTGACCTGTTCAACATAGAGTGAGACAAGGTCCATTGGGGGATAATGGTGTCGACTGTTCCACCCATATCCCTCTAAAAACCTATCTACAATATGCTGAGTATGTGAGTATTTGTGGTATATGGTAGTGATTGCAGCGATTTTGGGTCGTTTTTCCATAGTCAAATCCTTTTATCTCTTACGGTGATGGAATCACAGAGTCTACATTCAACGGTTTCTCAATTAACTCAACTGGTGCCTGACAGCAATCGCAGTTTCCCGGTGCAACTGCACGGATATAACATGTATCGCAATAGTAATAGAGTTCGTGCACAACACCATTTATTAGAGATTGTATCCGCACTACTTCTAACAAATGTGTGTTTGGAAAGACACGACCTTTGAAAATCAGGTCTTTCTCATGTAAATGTTTGTCTACGAACAGTGCTTCTGATAGCGATGTCCGTAAAAGTGTGAAGTATTTATCATCCTTCGTTTTGACACCATAGAGATGTTCATGTTCTGCAGAGAGTTCAGCCTTATATTAGACATTATAATGATTTAGTCGCAAGTTTAGTTAACCTCTGTTATTCTAATTACAATCTTATAAATGGAGGTTTCTCATGATCGTTTTCGAAGATATTAAGGACAAAGCTGATACGCTTCTATCTCTCACTGGATATACTTTAGAAGAGTTTACAAAACTATTACCTCATTTTTCTAAATGTTTTTTAGCTTATATGGAAACACATACCCTCGATGGAAAACCGCGCATAAAACGGAGATATAAACCCTATAAAAATAGTTGTTTTGCTTCACATGAAGATATGTTGCTATTTATATTACTTTATCTTCATGAAGCTCCGAAACAGGTTCTATTCGGCACGCTCTTTGGTATGGCTCAACCTCTTGCGAATAAATGGATTCACTTGCTTTTACCGATATTGAACACCGCATTAGCAGAACTTGGAGAGCTGCCATCTCGGGCAACAGTTCCCACATCTATGTGTGATACTTGTGAGGTATCAAGTCAAAGTCAAGATAAAGAATATTTTTTTTCATGATGGTATAGAACGGCGAATACGGCGTCCAAGAGACCCAGAAGCTCAAAAGGCATATTATAGCGGTAAAAAGAAATGTCATACAGTAAAAAATAATCTGATTATCAATGAGAGCTGCAAAGTCGTCCTATTGACACCCTCTTTTGAAGGAAGACACCATGACAAATACATAGCTGATCAGGTTGGCTATTGTGTGCCCCCGGGAAGCACCTTGTATCAAGATACCGGTTTTCAGGGGTTCACTCTTCCTGATGTCCACATCGTTCAACCAAAGAAAAAACCGAAAGGTGGAAAACTGACAGAAAAAGAAAAAGAAATCAATAGAAAGATAGCGTCTATACGCATACGTGTTGAACATGCCATTAGTGGTGTCAAAAGATACCGCATTGTCAAAGACAAACTCAGAAATTGGAAGAAAGGTTTTTGTGACTTAGTTATGGAAACCTGTTGTGGTTTACACAATTTTCGACTAAACTTCAGACCCTGGTGTTATGAAACTCCTACTATTTAATTCATTATAATGTCTATTGTTTATGCATTACTTCTGCTAAACAAACGATTTTTCCCATTAGTTCAACATTCTTAGGCTTTGGTGCTTCCTTAGTAGTTTTTGCACCGCTTATGCATAATATGAAAACAATAAACATTGGGGTAAGCATTTTGAACCTACGCATTGTTCTACTCCTTCTTTCCCCATCGATTTGGACCTGGTCCGGGTTGATGTTCTTCGCGTATTCTTTTAAATTCTTCAGGTGATCGGACAACATCATTTGGTTGCAAGCTGCTACGCGCAAGGAAACCTGCTTCTGGTTGATATCCAGTCGGTTTTGCAGCGTCCTGATAACGTGAATCAACACTCCATCGCACTTGATTGCTAACATTGGGAATAGAACGGTGTGGTGTGAGATTAGTAAATAACATCACACTACCAAACTGGCAAGGGACAACTGCTGGTTCAACATCAGGCAATGCATCATCTGGAATTTCAAGATAGAAAGTTTCAGAGTGACGGTGTCTGAATACACCTTCGCGATGTGCATGTGGTATAACTTCAAGACATCCGTTTTCAACGGTTGCATCTATCAACGGAATCCATATTGTAAGTTGTAGAACAGAATCACATTTTGGTTCCATATAACCAGCATCTTGATGCCAAGGCACTAAAGTCCTATCATGGTCAGGCAGTTTTGGACGCACACGGTATGCAGGGTGACACATAATCTCAGGACCGACGAGTGATTCAGCGATGTCAAGTAGTTTTGAGTTAATGAGTAGATGAAAAAGTGCGGGTCCTGTGTGTGTCCCACTAAACACTTGTTGGAAAACTGTAGGAGATTGCTCTGTAATTCTTGCTAAACGTGTATCAAATCCTTCAGTTTTAAATTCAGAGTCAATCAGTCCGTCTTTGTAAAGTTGTGATGCCCCTTCGTTTACTATATCCTCAAATTCAGAAATAAGAGGGTTTAAATCATCTGGTGTAAGCGCATTCTCTATTAAGAGATATCCGTTTTCTTCAAAAGATTGTAATTGTGAATCAGATAATGTGTTCATAATGTTTCTTATATTTGGACAAGTTCAATTAGGATGCCATCAGGATCTTTTGCACAAACAACACCTGCTGCATCCGGAGCACTTATAGGTTCAGACAGAAATTCAACACCATTTTGTTTTAAGTTCTTGACACTCTCATCAATATCATCAACAAAGAAGGTAAGCCATCGGACACCGCCAGAAAACTCGTCTGATGGTGTGGCTGGAGAAGACTCAATATCCATGAGTTTGATGAGTGTATTTCCAGCCTTGAGACGGACTTGCCTAAATCCTGTCGGTGCAAGTCCTATATCCTGTGCAAGATTATCTGGAATCTCCAAATCCAACACAATCTCAAATCCTAATTTGTTATGATAGAAATCTAATGACTTTTCAAAATTGCTACATGTGATTGCTATATCAACTATCGGATGTGATAACTTTAGCATCGATTTATCCTTCATTGAGAACAAAGATCGCTTCCCGGAATTGTCCTAATGAAATGTCATTATATATGATTTCAAAAGGAATTACTACTCTACCTATTTTATCACATTGTTGAGGAATTTGAATAGAAAATTGGATGTTTCCAGTAGATTTTGGTTCAATAGTTGTTTCTCTTGGGTCAGCATCCTGTTCCCAATTTGATGGTAAAATCGGTCTAACAGTTGCTTTACGTGGTTGATCAGAATGGTTTGTAATCTCTACACCCAACTGAACAGTTTCTCCACGCATCACTTCCTGTTCATAGGGATAACACCGCACCCATTGGTCATCCATTCCATAGTTTGCATGGTCCCATGGAAAAAGGTTGGTATAACACTTTTCACGTTCAGAGAGTGTGTCTAACATAAAGTTGATTTCTTCATCTGAAAAGTCAAAAGCAGGATCTACATGACAGTTGAAAATGTGCGTCGGATTTAGTTCTTTAATGAGTTGAAGACACTGATTGTAACCGACACCATCACCAAGTAGGTTCCGATTACCTGAACAGTAGTCATCAATCCCAGCCATTGTGAAGGAATCACCAGAAAAAAACATACGCATGCCACGTCCTTCTACAAGTAATCCACCGTGATAATATGTCTGTCCGGGAAAATGGTATGCAGTCATTTTAAATTCATTCCAAGTCCAACTATCTCCATCAGTTGTGGCGCGATCTACTCGTGTACTTGCAGGAGAAATACAAGGCAGCCTGTAGGCAAGTGGATTTGCAATTACATCAGCGACAACAGAATCGGTGATAGTTTCACATGAAAAGATTTCCTGAAATTCTGGAATAGCGTTGACATGATCGTCATGATAGTGTGTTACCCAAAACTGGGTAACTTCAGATATTTCGTTGTCTTCCTGCATCTGTTGAATCTGTTTTATCACGTTTGGTGAACCGCAGTCCATAACAAACACTTCTCGGTTTTCAGATATAATCAGCCATGTCGTGCCAAAGTGGCGCAAAAAATCAGGTGGTGGTTTCCCTTCTCTGATTTCCATGTGGTCTGACTTTCCTTCAAACTCAGTGAAGATATTTGGAAAGTAATGGCGTAAGGCAGAGATTGACACATATTTATCGTAGCAATAATCTAACTGCTCAAAAAGTTTGTCAATCGCAGCATCTGGATTGTGCATCACAACACCGTGTGTCGGGACAAGTGTTGATGGAGATGACCGACGGACTTTTTCTAAACTCTCTCGGAGTTCGTCTCGCGCTCCAAGAAATCCGTGATAATCAGTTGTCTGTTGTCCCTTTTGCAGACTGTACAGTTCCCAAATTTTACCTTGACCACAGATGAGATCACCAGTGAAAGCTATACGTTTGCCATCAATATCTAAGAGATATGTTATGCTGCCATCGGTATGTCCTGGTGTTTCAAGAACTGATATAGATGCCGAACACCAGTTAATCTTTGTGGCTTCAGTGTAGGTGTCTGTTACAGGAATAGATTCAGCAAGCATAAGATTATGTGGATGGCAGTTGTAGAGATGCCATCGGTATTTTGAGTCGTTCCAGAATGCTTCAACATTTGTGAACCACTGTTCTTCAGCCTTTGGTACACCGATTTTGACATTCTCTGGAAATGGAAAACCAGATGTATTATCGCGATGGTGATGGGTATATATTATCCGATCTATCTTTGTAATACCAATTTCGTTGAGAGTTGTTTGGAGGGAAGTTCCACTTGAGTCAATGAGCAGCGCGCGTTGTCCATCCCGAAGGATACCAGTGTTGACATGTCCGTGATGAATGTATAGGTTTTCGCTTAGGAAGGTATATTTATTTTTCATAGTGTGAAATATGACAGCATGATTTACTTAGCTTCTGTGGTAAATTTATTCTTTTCAATGACTGCCATTCGTGTTGGACCTAATGATTGAGTTCGTTCCCATTTTCCTTTTCTTGACATGATGACAAAATCATTTGTCTGGTTTGGAATATCGCGAGGAACTGCAAAGCCGGGTGTCGATATGTCGCCCATGTCCCAGTTCATATATGAGAATGGTTCCCCAGAGTCCCATTCCCATCTGGTATCATCTTGATCATATTTTAAGCCAATCCAATACTTCATTCCTTCATAAACAAGAGTAAGCCATACCTGTTCTGATTCACTTGTGATAGAAACAAGATGTGCATCTTCTGCTTCAGCTTTAGCTACGGCATCATTTCTGTTACCTTCACAACGAATTGCCTTGTATGCATGTCCATTTTCAGGATTTATAACCCATACGTCTGGAAAGTTAATAATGTTTTTAATTGGAATATAAGCATTATTGGTATTGAAAGTTTTTGTATCAGAAATGTCGGATGAATCACCGTTTAGTGTCAAAACTAAACCTTTATAGGGTATTCTGTCTTTTACAATAAACAGATCGGATATAGTTGACAATCCCATATAGCCAAGTTTAATTGTATGTATTCCATAATTACGTACAGAGAGTTCAAAGTTACCTTTAGTATCTGTCAAAAGTGAGAAATCTTCTACAGAACCATCTGTACCATCCATATCAAGTTGGAATATAACCATTCCAACGTTTTTTTCAATTAGTGGTTGTCCGTTCTTGAATTCTATTCTTCCGTGGATTTTCTGGTTTTTTCCACCTTCAGATTTCATAATTACTTCAACATTAGAGATGTTTGCCCCAGGTTTTATGGTAAATGTGACTCCTCCGGTATAAGGAGCTATTGAAAAGGAATGTGGATAAAACTGGTACTTACAAAACTTTATTGCATGAATTTCTGGTAATGGTATAAATCTCCGTTCACTAGGATTATTAGCGGGTGCATCTTTTTCAAGTCGCTCATCTGGAATAACCATAAGTTGAACGATTCCTGGAACAATTCCTGTAAAGGCAAAGTTACCTTCTTCATCCTTTACAGATGTTTGATATGGCGGATGTTCTCGTAGCACTTGTTCATCTGGAGGTGGATTTTCCATATCGGGTCTATGGCTTGGAAATCCTTGCATTAAGAAGGGATATAAGGAACTGTCATATAGTGGGTCCAAACCAGCATATTCACGTAGTTTCACATAAAGAAGGATAACAGTTGAATCTACAATTGGTTCTCCGTTTTCGTTGATGAGTCGTCCAGTTAATGTTGGCGGCTTTTCTTCTGCTAAACTACTGAATGGAATCACAATGAGCAACATACTCAGAGATATAAGGATTGAAATGGTCTTCTGTGTGTTCTTCAAATGCATGATGCCGAATATCTCCTTGTGGATGGCTCTGATTTTGGTTATTCGTTTTCTTCAGGTGGGTCTAAATTTTTCTTGTCTTTCTCAATGATTGCCATTTTGACTGCAGATTGGAATGGACTTCTATGCTTAATTGCAACCCACTTTTTTGTGTAGAAGTCTAATGCAACTCCTGTTGTACTCTCGCCTTCTGTTTTGTTTGGTTGCTGTCCTTTTCTCCACTTTGTGTACGTCAACGGTTGTCCATTGTCCCATTGCCATTGTACATCATTAATTGTGACACTTAGACCAATCCAGAAAAATGCTCTGTGCTTGTATAGACCTTCTAACCATTTCTGTTCTGCTTCGTCATTTATAGCAACAAGATATGCGTTTTCATTTACTGCTTGGTCTCTTGCATCTTGTAAGTTGACACATTGAATTCTCTTATATGCGTTACCGGTAGCTGGATTTACTATCCATACAGAATCTCGTTTGATAGTTTTTGGCGTGTTTTTTAGTTTAAAGACAAGGTCGTCGTACCTTTCACCTTCCTCAAGGATAATTGGTTCTGATGCAGCAGTAAAGCCTTGATATGTCATTTGCACGACATAGGTAGCAGGACTTCCCCTATAATATACAACAAAATAACCTTCGTTATCTGTCTCAAAATTGCGTGACATACTACCGCCACTTCTACTTTCTCCACCCTCGAATTTTTGAACCCGTTCTGAATTTATCTTTAAACTGATATCTTCGTTGATGAGCGGTGTTCCATCTTCATACAGAACACGACCACGGATTCGCATGCGTGGTTCTTTGACATGGACAATTACATTTTCAAGGTGTTCCCCCGGTTCAACAGCAAACGTTAATTTCCCAAACCACGTTTGCATGGCTTGTCGAAAGGCAATAGAGTAAAAAGTAAGGTTACCGATTTCTATAGACTGAATCTCAAGATCGGAACCGTGTTCAGGAAATATGACAAGCTGTGAAGAAACAGGATCAATGTTTTTGAATGAAAAACTCCCATCACTACCAGTCACGACTCTTGGCCATATAAGGAAATGGATACGTTGTTTTAATTCTACATTTTCACCGATTTGAACTGGCTTTATAGCAATATGGATATCGGGTACAGGTTGTCCATGTTCATTTACTACGCGTCCAGAAAGACTTGTAGAGGAATCCTCTGCAGCAGTGTGTTTGGTGATATTTAGGATAAGTATTATAACCATTGCTATAATTACTATAAACGATTTTCTTAATGTATTTCGGTTGTACATTTAATTTACCTCCTTTTCAATTATTGCCATCTGCTGAAAGCCTCTGGAGATTGGATTTTTTGAATCAACTTTTTTCCACTTTCCGTTCCTGTCTGCAGAAAAAGTCATCATACCATAATCTTGGATTTCATTCTTATGTTGGTCCCTTCTATCTTTGAAACCGAAGTACTTCATGAATGCAGGCATAGTAGTGATAAGTTCAATACGATCTTTCCGTGGTTCCTCCCAATTGGTGTATCTGACTTTTTCTCCGTTTTCCCATAACCACTTCCCTTCTTTCTCTTTGTCAGTTATTCCAATCCAATAATAGTCACTTCCGAAAAATACGGTTTCAACCCATCTCTGCTCAGAGTCACTTGTTATCGTGACGAGATATGCATTTTCTTTTTCAGCTTGGATTCTTGCCTCTATTCTATCCGTACATTTTATCAATTTATATGCATGTTCATTTCTTGGGTTGATAACCCACATACCTGGAACATCAGATTCATTCATAAATCGGTCTGGCTTATTTTTTCCCACTACAGGTGGTAGCGTAAGGTCTTCGGGATTTCCATTGAGTTCCAACACTTTTGTAACAGGATCTTTACCTTTTTGAATTAGAAACGGATCAGTTGCTGCAGAAAGACCGCGATATTGGATAGTTAATGCCACTATGCTGGGTGCGTATACACGATGTTTGAAAAATCCATCTGAATTTGTCGTAATGGAACGTTTAGAGACCAAACTGTCTAGACTATAAAGAATAATCATGTCCATATCAAGATTTAGGAATACATTCTTCAGTGGTTTGCCGTCTTTGAAAACGATTCTTCCTTGAATATTCATTGATGCTTCAGCAATGACTTCTACATCATTTATGATTGTGCCAGGTACTATTGAAAATAGGACAGCATTTCGCGAAGATTGACTTTGATAGAAATATTTAACTTTGCCAATTTTAATATACCGTATATATACAGAATCATCAGGAATAAGCATCTGCACACTTCCGAATGATATATTTGAAAGAGTGAACTTTCCTTCTGAATCAGTTCTTGAATATGATTTTGAATTATGTTCTGTGATAGTAATACCAGCAACTGGCTCTCCATTAGGATAGATAACACGTCCGGATAGAATGGTATTTGCTTCTTGTGCAATACTAACATTTAATTTACAGAGACCTCCACATACAATCAGTATGAAGAAAACAAAGTGTATACTAAATCGGAAACTGAACATATTGCACTTCTCCTTTTGATGAAGGTTAGATACTCTTTGGCAACATATAGATTAAAACGAGAGTTAGTACTCATTTTTTTCAAGGATCGCATGTTTAACCATTGGTCGAATTGGGTTTGTATTATCCAATGCTAACCATTTTTTTGTTGAAAAAATCAATGTTACTGGGACTACATCGCTATCAATAGATTTATTATCAGGTCTGCCTGAAGGTCCCCAATTTGTATGCGTTAATGGTTTTCCACTGAACCACTGCCATGGTTTTCCTTTTGATGGAACACTTAGTCCAATCCAATAGAATTTTCGCTCTCTAAATACAGATTCAACCCACTTTCTTTCTGCTTCATCCATGAACTCAACCAGATACGCATTTTCCGTTTTTGCTTTTGCTAAGGCATCATTCCAACTTTCACATTCTATTATCTTATAGGCATGATTATTGCTTGGATTAACTATCCACATTGCTTTGCGTGCTTTCGCTCTTTCTGCTTGCTTGAATTGTTCTTTTTCAAGTCCACCGAGTTTAAGGATGAGATTTTCTTTACTTTGACCACTCTTTAAGCGATACCATCTTGATCTGGCAGAAATACCTTGATACTTTACTACGACCGCATATTCTACAGGTTTATCTGGCGTATAGGTGATGAAGTAACCTTCTGCATCAGTAATAACATCTCTGGATGTTCTCCCACTACTACCACCAGAACTGAAGAAAAGATATCGTGTCTTTCTGTTTCTACGTAGTGTTGTAAGATATACTTCGGTATTTGCTAATGGTGTTCCATCTTCTAATAATACTCGTCCACTAATTGACATTCCAGGTTTTCTAACTCTGACAACGACGTTTCTTAAATGAGAACCAGGTTCTATTGAAATAGTAGGTTTGCCATACCAAGTTGGTGCTTGCGCACGGAATGCTGTTGATTGGACAATAACGTTTCCGATCCGAATTGAACTGATTCCAATACCGGAACCAAGTTCAGGATAGACAACTAATTGGAATCGGTTAGGTTGTATGTTTTTTATGGCGAATTCACCATCTTTATTTGTTATTGCTTTTTGCCATGTTGTACCTGGCGCACGTGGTGCACTCCGTCTCCCGCTCTTGAATTCCACTGGTTTCATTGCAAGTGTTAGATTTGCAACGGGTTCACCATCCATATCTACAATAACACCAGAAAGAGTTGAAAGTGTGTTCTGTGCTTTGCTTTCGTAATTAAGGATGATTGATAGGAACAGAATTACAATTAACTGTATAATCGTTTTTCCAAATACTGTATACTTCATCACTATAGTTTCCTATCATAGAAACACGGCAGGGTTAACATGAAAACGGTTCGCTAAAGCATGGATCTGTTTAATTGTCAAATCTCTTTTCTCATTCAGGATTTCCAATACGGTTTCTTGTGTACCCAACTCATGTAAGACTGAGGCATCACATTGATGTTCTTCCATTAAGTATTTCAACATATCAATTCCACTACAATCAGGAATTGGATGATGTTTTTCTTCATAGGCATGTATCAGTGTTCCAAGTATATCAAGAAGCTCATATAATGGATGTTTTTCATTGGTACCTACTTCATCAATCAATGCATTTAGTGTTTGGACAGCATTATCATATTCGGTTTCATTACGAATTGAAATTAGTGGAGGCACATCAGGATTTGCACTTTTATCATTATTGAAATAAGCCATGAATCCTCCTGTGCACCCACTCATTTTATAGACTATTCTTCAGCGAACTGCGGTCTGCCGAGGGCATCTGTTCTACCTTGACGTTTGTACTGAGGTAGATTTCCGCCTGCATCTGCTAAGAGACGCTCATGTGCAAGCGCAATTCGGTCTGCGCCTTTATCAGTTATATCGTTCTGACAAGTCGGATCCGCTTCAAGATCAAACAGACGTGTGCCACTGTTAAGATCAACACTTGAAAAATACCAACTCTTCTTGTCTTTATACCAGACAGAGTTAACATAGCGACAGGTAAGATATTCACGTGAAGTGAATCCGCTTTTTCCTTCAACAAGAGGTAATAGACTTTGTCCTTGAATTTCACCTGCAGGTTCAACTTGACTTGCATCCATGACTGTAGCAGGAACATCAAGTGTGTAGACGAATTCATCGCAAGTAGTACCAGCATTCACACCTGATGGATGTCGGACTAATAACGGTATGTCCATTGTGCCCGGATACATGAAGCTTGCGGGTTTTCCTGTTGCTTTATCAGGATTCTCTGCAAAGTTTGTGCCGTGATCACTCAGGAACATAATCAATGTGTTGTCACTCAATCCGAGTCTGTCAATCGTGTCAACTAATCTACCAAACCATGTATCCACAAGCGTTACCAAACCTGCGTAGTTTGCTTTAACACTTGGCAATCGTTGTTCAAGTTCTTCATCTTTGAGAGAACCGTATGGTAGGTTTAGACAAATCGGTTCGCGATCCTCTCTACTACCGTATAGATCGTAATAGTGTATGGGTGCTTCCCATGTTTCGTGTGGTGTGAACCCGTCAATATATAGATAGAAAGGTGTATTTTCGTGGTTATGTTCTACGAATTCAATACCTGCCCGGAACAATCTTGCAGTAGGCCAGTTTTCCTCTTCACGTTCTGGTTGCACATTGACAATGTGTGAACGAATGCGACCCGGGTTCCCTCTATATCTTGCAACCTGTTTTGGATCCGCATGGGCACCCCCTCTGTATCTATCCTCTGCTTGTCCTCTGACATATTGCCACTGTTGGAATCCTCTTGTAAAGTTCATTCCTGGCACGAAATAGTGTGGGACATCAGCGAAGAAACCTGTGTGGTAACCGTTTCGGACAAGTGACTCAGCGATTGCGGGTTCATCCGATGACATTGGCTGCCACCCTGGCGTGTAGACGTTATCCCAAGGAACTGGGTTGTATGAACTAATTGGATAGACTCGTCTTCCTGTATGAAGTGTTCGACGTGTTGGGATTGTTGGTAATATTTCAGGGTGCGCATTGGTAAATGTAACACCTTGTTCTGCAAACCGTGCCAAATTCGGTGTTTTCACCCAGTCGTTACCATAGGGACTCAAATATGCTGTGCGAAGTGTATCAGAGACAACCACGACAATGTTCAAACTCATATATTTCCTCCAAAGAAAATTATATAAACATATATATTCTTATAAAATTAATCAATATTAGACAGTATAATCAAAAACGAGAACATCCTCAACAAGTGGACGAATATGCTCTCCTGCGACTTCACGGTGAAAGGGATGAGGTAGATATGCATCACGTGCAGCTTCATCTGTAAATCTGACGATAAATCCGTAGGAATAATCTTGACTCTTTCCTTCGGGACTGTTGTTCGTGCCAGCGGTGATAGATTCAATACCGGGAATTTCATCCTTCATTTTCATCAATGCATCGGGTAAAGCATCCAATTGTGCTGAGGTTACATCCGACTTCAATTTTAGTAGGACGATGTGTTCAACCATAGATAGTGCCTCCAATTGTGTGTTTTCTTTTGATAGATTTTGGGTGGAATTAGAAACGTGAGATGATATATACTAATAGTATTACACAAGTTTTGTATTTTCTCAAGAGTTTTCTTTTGCTATCTTACACAGTTATACTGAGCTGTAGATTCCAAACTTCAATTGGAGAGACAAATGAAACAAATAAAAGCCTATATATTGATAATATTCCTAATTTTCATAACAAACACATCAATAATTGCACAGGATACCACTCAAGTAGGATTACCTGAAGGCGCAATTGCACGTCTTGGTAAAGGTGGAATTAATATCATGCGATTTTCACCTGATGGTTCACATCTTGCAGTTGGCACAGATGTTGGGGTTTGGTTATACGAAGTGCCGCATGCAAATGAAACAGCTTTGTTTACAGGACATACAGGACATGTCAATGCACTTGCATTTTCACATGATGGAAGATTCCTTGCAAGCGGAGGATTTAATGACCCAATTATACAAATATGGGACATAGAAACAAAAAGAAAACACACTTCAATAAGTCTCTTACAAGGTCATGTTGTAATTTCAAACTTGGCTTTCTATGGCAGGACGCTTGTCAGCATAGATGACGCAGGAGGATTCTCATATTGGAATATAGACACAGGTAATAGATTGTCGGAAAAGAGATTTGATAATCCCTGTGACTTATCTATATTTTCTGAAGATGGAAGTAAATTTGCAGTAGCAGGAAGGGACGGTACACTTCACTTATGGGATACCACAACGATGAATATAGATACTACATTGCCGAGAAAATGGCAGGGTGATGACAACGATATCTATACGTTGGCACTCTCACCAGATGAAACAATAATTGCAAGTGGCGGAGAAAACAAAACAATACAGTTATGGAATAAAAATAAAGACACTGAATTTACAACGTTGTCCGGACATAATGCATGGGTTACCGCTCTGGCATTCTCAGAAGATAGCAAAACACTTGCGAGTGGAGATACAGGTAAAGTTATCAAATTTTGGGATTTAGAAACACAAAAAGAACGGGTAACTATTACGGGTCATAATAGTATTGTCAGTGCATTAACTTTTGCCCCAATAGGAACACCGCTTTACGGTATGTGTCTGGCAAGTGGAAGTGCAGATGGTACTATTCGTTTTTGGAATCCTCATAACGGAAAGGAACTTGCTTTATTTACAACTGGTCACACAGAATACATAAAATCAATAGCATTTTCTGAAGATGATTCTACACTCACAACTGCTGCGTTTAATGGAACTGTAGAAATATGGAACCTTACGACCAATCAAAAACTATCTACTTTTGCAGAAGCTCAAAGTGACACATCCGAAACAGTTTTCCTATCCAACGATGCTAAGTATTATATATTTCATGGTAGTGCAGGTATGATTTGGTTTAAACCTGATGGATTTGGAACACGTAGTTCAACAAGAGGAACTTTTAATATTCAGGTATGGAATTTAAACACTTATGAACGGCTCAATCCCCTATGGCAAGTTGGTTTACTTAGAGGCTCAACGGTAGCTATGTCTTCAGACAACAACATCATTGTATTGCTTAGTAACAAAGACATTCTTGGGTTGCACTTCACGACTGGAACAGAACTATTCAGACTTAATATGAAACAGACTTTACATCATGAAATAATCAGGTTTTCTCCTGATGGACAAAAACTTGCTGTTACGAGCGATCAGCGTTACCCACAAGTGTGGGAAATTTCTACACAACGTGACATCACGCCAACTAACATAAAAAGGTCAAGAGCAGTAGCATTCTCTCCGGACAGTTCAACACTTGCTGCAGTTAGTCAGGAAGGGATTTATTTATGGCAATTGGATAAAGACAGAAAGAAGAAACCCACCTTAATTCCTGCCGATTTTGGGATATTCAACGTTGAATTGTCTTTTTCACCTGATGGTACAATACTTATTGGGTCAGGAATGGATATATGGAAAATAACGATGAAATTATGGCATGTGGGTACTGGGACATATTTGGGAAACCTGTCTGGTCATACAGAAACTGTAAAATCACTTGTATTTTCACACGACGGTAAAACACTTGCAAGTGGTAGCCAAGATGGAACAGTCTTACTCTGGGATTGGGATAGAATCTCAACGAAGTTGAAGGCTGAGCATTTAGGTAAAGATGTTAGTAATAACTTGATAACTGTCCCTGATTCGATTGTTTATGCTGGAAAGGCAGAGGAAGCTACAGCAGTTTTAAACTGGTTGAATGACAATGGTTATCAAATTATAAAATTCAATAATGGATATAGGGTAAAACACAATGGAAGTACTTCTACAATTTCTGGTGGGGCAGGAACAATGAGAGTAAACGATGTCACTATAATTGTTGACAGGAAAGGAGTTCTTGATATTCGTACAGAAGTAGGTTCAGCAAACTTTATATTTGATGAGAAAGACAATCTAAAATATGAGCCAGCAGAAAATGAGTAGAATATTAAATGAAGGATATAATGAAATGAAAATCAATTTATTCAGCACAATTCTATTAATCACCGTGATAATTTCAACCTGTTTTGCGCAAGACAACACTCAAGTAGGATTACCAGAAGGTGCAATTGCAAGGTTTGGTAAAGGTGGTATAAACGCAATGCAGTTTTCCCCTGATGGGACGCAACTTGCAATCGGAACATCAATCGGTGTGTGGTTATATGATGTTGAAGATGGTAATGGTAAAGTACTTCCATTAGATTCAGTAAGATATATTGATGCACTTGCATATTCTTCCAATGGAAAAATTCTTGCTGCCCATGTTGCAGCTGCCCATGTTGCATTAGACAAATTCATCCTATTATGGAATTTAGAAACTCTCACCAAACTGTCAGTTCTAAAAATACCTAAGAATTATAGTCCTGAGGAAATTGTTTTCTCCGAAGATAATAAAAAACTCATCGGTTTGAATATGAATGGAATGATTGCATGGAACATTGAAACTGGTGTTAGTAGCATTAGGAATTTAGAGGATCCGACTTTGTCTGTATTCGCTTTAGAAAAGTATGGAAGTACTTTTGTCATCGGTGATATGAGAAGTGGGAAAATTCGTCAATGGAATCCAGATACAGAGAGTTTGGGATTAGTTTATAGAGAAAAACAACAATCAGATTTTGAATGGATTCTATCAGAACTGTTTGGGCGTAGACAAGATGATATTAAGGGTAAGCATTTAAATGTAATTGCATTATCACCTGATGGTAAAACAGTCGCAAGTGCACATGGTGATAACAAAATCAGATTATGGAATACTACTACTGGCGTTCAACGTATCGATCTTAAGGGACATACTCAGCTGATTAATGCAATTATCTTTTCCAAAGACAGCACTATGCTTGCAAGTGCTGGAGAGGATAGTAAAATAATGTTGTGGGATGTCCGTAAAGGTCGTAAACGTGGAACCTTAAATGGACATCAAGGCAATATCAAAACGCTTGCCTTCTCACCTACTGATGATAATATACTGGCGAGTGGAGGTGCTGACGGAACTGTGCGATTATGGAACATTAAAAGACAGAAAGAAAAGTCTGTTATTACAACTGGGCACCCGGATTCTGTTGAAGCAATCGCTTTTAATTCTGATAACACCACGATTTATAGCGCAATATCAAATGGGACGATCCAGAATTGGAATGCCCAGACAGGTGAAGAGAAATATTCACCTATAGTGGTACAAGAAAATATGTTCTATGAATTTGACTTTTCAAAAGATGCATCACTTTTTATCAGTCACGGAGCAGATAGCACTGTTTATTGGGATGCGTATTACACAGCGATAGAATCGCATACTGATAAGAAAACTAAGTTACTTAGTCTTCCTACCGGTGATGTACTTGCGACATTTCCACAATATGCGTTGGCTGTAACAGTATCACCTGATAATACTATTCTCGCAGCAAATACAAGATTGAAAGGTGTCGTATTATGGAATATAAAAACGAGAAAAAAGATGTTCGGTTGGATTGTTGAGCATGCCATTGGGAGAGACTTAAGCTTCTCAAACGATTCAAAACTACTTGCCGCCTATGGTCATGGAACCCCAACACAAGTGTGGAATGTTACAACTAAACGCGAAATCACGCCTTCTGAGGTAAAAGAAGCAAATGCAGTTGCATTTTCGCCTGACAACTCCAAGATTGCTCTGAAACATTCTGAGGGTATTGACATGTGGATGATAACCACTAAGAAATTGCAGAAATCTGAAACAGTATCTAAAGAAGATTACCCAATAAATGATGGATTAATTATCTTCTGTATAGATGGAAAATATCTTCTTGGACGATCAAGTATTGATCCCCAATATGGTATAAGAGTGTGGGATATACACAATAAGAGAGAAATTGGAACATTCCTTTCTGGACATACAGGATATATTGAAACACTTACATTTTCACATGACGGTAAGATTTTGGCAAGTGGAAGTTTAGATGGGACAATCCTCCTGTGGGATTGGGAGATGCTTATTTCAAATATAATTCCTTCAGAGGTAATAAACAAATGAAAATGAAATACATTTTAACCATATCACTAATTTTTACTTCAATAATCCTTACAAGTTTCGCGCAAGAAGACACACCTTCTGAAATGTCTGAATATGCAATTGCAAGGTTTGGTAAAGGTGGTATAAACGCAATGCAGTTTTCACCTGATGGGACGCAACTTGCTATCGGAACATCAATCGGTGTGTGGTTATATGATCTACGGGATGGTAAAGAGACGTTTCTGTTCACAGAACAACCTTATATAATTGGCACACTTGCATTTTCACCAAACGGAAATAGGCTTTCAGTTTATAGTCTTCATAATGCTACCATTCAGGTGTGGGATATGAGCAGGGACTTCAATCAAACACCATTTACATTTCCTGACAGACCTGGACTCATTAATGAATTGGTCTTTTCGCAAGACAACAATACACTTCTTGGTCTAAGTGAATTAGGATTCATGGCAGAATGGGACATCAAAACTGGTGAAAGATTGTCTACAAAAAAGATAGGTCCCTTGAAGTCTTTTGCATCCTTTTCCCAAAACGGCAAAACTTTTGTCTATGGTGACTCTGAAAAGAATGAAATCCGTATATGGGATGCAGATAGCGAAAGTTTAAGCGAAGTTTTCAAGGGAAAATCTAATCCTAATGAAAGAAATGGACAACAAAAGGTTGAAACGGTAGCTTATTCACCGGACAACAAAACTATAGTAAGTGCCCACATCGGAAACATACTTAAAATATGGGACACCGCCACCAAAGAACTACGATACAACCTTAAAGGACATAGAGAAATAGTTAATACCTTTGCATTTACGCCAGACAGCAAAATACTTGCAAGTGGAAGTTCTGACAATAGAATCATGTTATGGGATGTCAACAAGGGAAAACGCACCGCTACTCTCTCTGGACATCTGAATAGCGTCAATACACTGTCTTTTTCCCCTACCGAAGATGGACTTCTTGCAAGTGGTAGTTCTGATGGAACAGTCCGCTTCTGGGACACTAAGACTGGGAAAGAACGATCCATTTTTGCTACCGGTCATATAGATTCTATTGAAGCCGTTGCCTTCAGCAAAGATAATACTAGGTTATGCAGCGCTGCCTCAAATGGCACTGTGCATATATGGGATGTCCAGACCGGAGAAAAATTTCCTCCACCATCAGTCCCTCATTACGATAGCGATAGTGCAGTGGTGTTATCTCAGGACGCAACACTTTTGGTATGCAACGGTAACAATAAGATTGTCAGCTCAAGACGAAACGGTAGAAGTATGTCTAGATCACACAAAGACACCCAAGTCTCGTCTCTTCCCACAGGTGACGAATTGATATCGTTTCCACATCCTGCAGTAACACTTGCACTTTCGCCAGATAACAATATTCTCGCAGCAGTGAATCCAATCAGACATGCAGTTCAATTGTGGGAGATTAATACTGGAACTGAGTTATTTAGTTTTGACGTAGCACTATCTCTATCTGAAGAGTTAACATTTTCACCCAATAGTAAGTACCTCTTTATTTATGGATCCGACGATGGATCACAGATGTGGAACTTGACTACACAGCAGAAAATCAATATTCCCAGGGTCAAAGAAATAGGTGCTTTAGCATTTTCACCTGATAACACAACCATAGCACTGATACATTACAGTGCTAAAGGTCTAACTGTCATTAGTCTATGGCGTATAACACCCACGGGAATAGAGAAACACAAAGCAATAACGCCTGAGTATCGGGATGGATATACAGTCAAACTGTTGTTCTCTCCGGATGGCAAAACACTTCTTAGGGTTCAATCCAATGGTCGTAAGAATTACATCACATTATGGGATATAGCCAATAGTATTGAATTGGGGACAGTATCCGGACATACAGGATATATTGAAACACTTACATTTTCACATGACGGAAAAATGCTTGCAAGTGGGAGTGTAGATGGAACTATTCTCTTATGGGATTGGGAAAGAATTCTACAAAATATAGAGAAAACTAAGAAGATGAAGAAATGAAAACAACACACATCATCATGATTTATCTCATATTCATAGCACTTATCACTTCCAGTTCCGCGCAAGAAAACGCGCGAGTTGAATTACCTGAATATGCTATTGCACGCCTCGGTAAAGGCGGGGTTAATATAATAAAGTTTTCTCCAGATGGAACACGACTCGCGATTGGAACATCTATTGGTGTGTGGATTTACAATGTAGAAACCGAAAGTGATAGAGCTCTGCCGGTTGGAAATATCAGATATTTCAATACACTTGCGTTTTCTACCGATGGTAAGATTCTTGCTGCGGGTGGAATCATCAACCCTGGTTTACAGATTTGGGATACAGAAACTGGTAATAAAATTTCAACCATCAACTTACCAGACAGATTTCATAGAATAGCAGAACTGACTTTTGCCGATGAGAATAAGACGCTGATAGGTCTTGGTGCAAATCGTTATATTACAAAATGGGATGTAAATTCAGGAAAGGAAGTCTCACAGAAGGAAGTATATTTTGACAGACCTGTACATGCATTTTCTCCAGATGGTACTTCCTTCGTTAGTGGCCACATGGAGAAATGTAAGATTCGATTATGGATTACTGAATCTGGTTTATATGGCAATTTCTTTCAAGAGAAAACCGATTTAGCAACAGTAGCTTCACTTCCATCTTACGCAGTGGAAAAGCCTGATAAGATAAATAGACATTATATAAGTTTAATCGAAATGTTTGTCATAACACCAAGGTCTGAAGTTTAGACGAAAGTTATGTAATCCACAACAGATTTTCATGACTAAATCGCTGAACCCTTGTTTCCAATTGCGCAACTTGTCTTTGACTATGCGGTATCTTTTGACACCACTAATCACATGTTCTACACGGATACGGATAGACGATATTTCCCGGTTTCTTGCTTTTTCAGCTGCTGTCAGTTCACCACCTTTGGGTTTCTTTTTCGGTTGGACAACAGTAATACCAGCAGGATTAAAACCTAAAAAACCGGAATCTTGGTATAAATAACTACCACTTGGCAAAAAAGATACTGTTTCATCGGCAATCCGTTTATCATGTCTGCTGCCTTTGTAAGTAGGAGACAATACCAATATCTTGCACGCAGCATTAATAAGCAGATTATTCTTTACTGTATGTTGTTTCTTTTTGCCACTATAATAGTCCTTCTGTGCTTGTTGGTCTTTCGGACGCTGTATCGGACGCTCTGTGCAATCTTGGAAAAAATGTTCGGGTGCCGGTGTGTCACTTTCAACAGCTGTCTCTTTTTCAAAAGTATCAGGAGTTGCCTCACGAGATGGCAACTCACCGAGTTCATCTAATGCTTGGTCTAATATCGGTGAAAGTAGGTGTATCCATTTATTTGTCTCAGGTTGAGACATATCAAAGAACATACCATGAGCATCTTGGGTCCATGCGTGTCGTAGATAAATCAAAATAAACAGAAGTTTATCTGCCATATTTGACAAACGACTATTTTTGTAAGTGGTATAACGCCGTTTTTTTTCGTTCTTGACCATCAAGTGTTTTTGTAGAGACAAACGCTAAAAAATGTGTCGTAAAAATCGGAAGAAGTGCCAAAAATTCTTCAGTCGTAAAACCCGTTAGTTTTTGGAACTTACCCGGATCGTCCTTTATTTCATCATATTTGTTCATGAGTTAATCTCCAAAGCATAATTTTCTTTATTATGCCAGAAATCAACTGTAATTTAAATTGAAATCAACTGTAATTTAAATTCATATAATGTCTAATGTTATCGGTGGTGTTCAAGCAATTGCATATTCACCTGATAAAAATACGATTGCAAGTGCACATAACAACAACTGTATCCGTATATGGGGTATAACAACTAAATTAGAACGCTATACACTTCAAGGACATACTGAAAAAGTCAACACGGTTACTTACTCTTCTGATAGTAAAATAGTAGCAAGTGGCAGCTATGACAACACAATTCATATATGGGAAGTAGAAAAAGGAAAATTGAAAGATGTTCTGATTGAACATAAGAATGCAATCACAGCATTGGCATTTTCACCTACTGAAAATGGACTACTTGCCAGCGGTAGTAAAGATGGAACAGTGCGATTATGGAATGTGAATACCGGCAAACAACAGTCAATTTTTGCATCAGGTTTTACTGAAACTATTGAAGCATTAGCATTCACGAAAGATAGCAACATGTTGGTAAGTGCTGCGGAGAACGGTACAATTCAAATGTGGGATGTGTATAAAGGTAAAGAACTACCTTTTCCATCAAACAGACATCATGATAGTACTGATGTCGCAGTATTTTCACAGGATTCAACTCTGTTCGCCGGTCGTGGGTCAGATACTTTCGTTGAATCTGATGGTTCTGGATTCTCAAAGACTATAATACCACAAAAGGAAACTCGTTTATGGAAATTACCAACTGAGACAGAACTCTTCTCAATACCACACAGAACAAGTGCGCTCTGTATATCTCATGACAACAAATTGATTGCAATTGGTAATAAAAATGCAACGGTATTGTATGACATTGAATCTAAGGAAGAACTTCATCGGTTTGATGGGTCGCATTTTTTCAACAGGAACGCAGTTGGCTTTTCTCCAGACAACTCTATCATAGCGATTGGTGGAGGTCCTGGTGAAGTCATTCTATGTGATGTAAAAACGGGTGAAAAACTTGATACACTTGATTACCCATTCGTTGGAGAGGCATCATCTTTTGTGTTTTCACGTGATGGATCAATCCTTGTAGCCAGATATTCTGGTCGCATCCGTATTTGGGAGATGCATACAAGAAAGCAACTGTATTCAACTCTTATAGAAAAAGTTATGGTAGTTGACATATTAACATTATCTCCAGATGGACAGATATTGCTTACTGCAAAATGGCATCATGAATCTGGTAGTCAGATACAACTGTGGGATGTAAGAGCAGAAAGTAAACTGATTAATCTTCAAGGTCATTCGGAACAGATTGAATCTATGGTGTTTTCACATGATAGCAAAGTGCTTGCTACGGGTGGTAAGGATGGTTCAATACTCTTATGGGATTGGGAACAAATACTTGAAAAAATTGGCAGAGAGAACATTGGAATAATTGCAAATCAAGTATCAAAAACTGACAAAACTAAACCAACATATAAAAGCAAAGCAGAAGAAGTTCAAGCAATTATGAAATGGTTGGAAGATGAAGAATATAAACTACAGAAAATCGGTGACAGATGCAAAATTGCTCAGGGAAAATCAAGAGTAACGATGATCTCTGCAAGAGGAGGAGCAGTGATAACGCAGAATCTAAAATTTGAGTTTTCCCTTGATGGCATCTTACGAATTACTGTCAAAGATGTAGGCAATACTGAATTTGATTTTGATGATAAAGGTGAACTAAAACCCTTGCAATCAGAATTAGCAAAATGACCTATTTAAATTCAACTTTTATATATCATTGAATTCGACTTGTCCATTCATTACTGTCATTTTCAAGTTCATTTTATATCTATCTGAATTCCAATCAAATAAAATAAAATCATTACCTATATTACAATCTTCTTTCTCTACCCCCAATAACTTTAGTGGTTGTAAAGTTGCTAAAGTAATCGCTTCTGACAATGATATTCCTGCAATTCTTACAACGTTTTCTATTCCAATTGCTAACTCAATAGCAGAACCCGCAAGGTATTCAGTTCCCAATAAATGGATTTTCCGATCAGCAGTTAATTTGACGGCTTGACCAGCAAACTCATACTCTCCAGATGGCATCCTTGCCAAAGCTGTAGCATCACTAATAAGAATGCATCGCTCCAGTGTTTTCGCACGTATCATTGACTTGACGACAGAAGGTGGAAGGTGGTAGCCATCAACGATAAGACTTGCCCATAGTTCATCTGCACCGAGTTGCTCCCATATATAGTTCGGATGTCGTTGTATTCGTGAATGTGCACCGTTGCCAAGATGTGTGGAGAGTTTCGCACCTGCACTTATTGCATCTCTGATATGCTCCGGCGAAGCATCAGTGTGTCCTATTGAGACAACGATGTCATCTGCAACCAATTTCTCAATAAACGGCAATGCCCCTGTTTTCTCTGGTGCCAGTGTAACAATACGAATTGTTCCTTCTGCTATCTCTTGTAATCTACAAAATTCATCCCAATTCGGTTTTCTTACATGTTGTTGCGGATGTGCGCCTCTCGGTCCATCCGCTGCAGAGATATATGGACCTTCAAGATGCATACCAAGAATTGCATTTGCAACTGCTGAATCCGATTGACTTGCTTCCACAATTGCCGTGATAGAATTACTTATGTCCTCAAACGATGCTGTTACAATTGTGGGACATAAAAAACCAGTACCTACACGCCAAAGGTTTCGAACCATCTCAATTACATCGGATGCAGTTACAGTTGCCACATTTAGATCAAAACCAGCAAAACCGTTGACCTGTATGTCCACAAGCGCAGGGGCAATCCACATCTCACTATCAGTTGACTCTATTTTCTTAATTGAATGAATGCGGTTGTCTTCAAATGTTATTTCAATTGGTTTATGATCAAAGATTTTGTATGCATTAATCTTCATTTTGTAGCTGTTTTCTCTCTTGTATTTTTCTGATAAGACAATAGTAAAATGATACGCATAAAACTGATTGGTTGCAACAAAAATGTATTGCTTTTTTCATAGAAATCGGGTAATGTATAGAATATTAGAACGGTTCTCGTTCTACATTTTTGTAAGACACTCTACAACATTACTAAAAGTGGAGGCATCAATGGAATATTTAAATTACGGAAAAACAGGTTTGGAAATCTCACGCCTATGTTATGGTGCGGGTCGTCTACAGGATACTTGTAAGACTATTGAAGCAGGTGCTAAAATGATGTTGAAAGCACTTGATGAAGGTGTTACTTTCTGGGATACAGCCGAAGGCTATGGTACACAACCTCACCTCGGTGAAGCAGTACGTCAGATTAACAGAGACGAAATCGTAATTCAGACGAAAACGGCTGTGAAGGATCACGACAGTGCAGCAGCCAGTATTGACAAAGCATTAAAGGAACTGCAAACAGATTATATTGATGTGATGTTGCTTCATGCAATCTCATCACCTGATGATTTATTGAACCGTGAACGTGAAGGTGCATTTAACGCTTTTCGTGAGGCAAAAGCAGCAGGGAAAGTCCGTGTCATCGGTTGTTCAACACATGTGTACACAGGTCCTGTCATGGATGCAGTTATAGATCATCCTGAAATTGATGTCATCCTAACTACTGCTAATAAAGAGGGTAGGATGTTAGAAGGTGGCACGTTGGATAAGCATTTGGAATACATTGAACGTGCATACAATCTCGGCAAAGGTATCAGCATTATGAAGGTTGTTGTTGCAGGTGATATTCCAGAAGACGACATGCCTGAATGGATTGAGTGGGGATTCAACCTTGATACAGCACATGCAATTAATCTTGGTATGACCGAAGAAAGGCATATTAATCTTGATGTTGGAATTGCACGTGCAAGTGCTCGGAAACGACTCATTCAAAGTAAGGCAGCATAATACCACATACATAGGGATATGTTTGAATGCCTGATACAATGCATGCAATTGTATGCCATGCCCCACTTGACTATAGGCTTGAGGAAGTGCCAATACCTAACGCCGGTCCTGGTGAAGTTGTTATCAAAGTTGATGCATGTGGCGTATGTGCAAGTGATATAAAGTGTTACGCGGGTGCACCAATATTCTGGGGCGATGAACATAGGAGACCTTATGTTGAAACTCCTGTCATAGCAGGACATGAATTCATCGGTGAAGTTGTCCAACTCGGGGACGGTGCTGCAGAGAAACACGGTCTGAAACTTGGTGATACTGCAATTGCTGAACAAATCGTACCGTGTTGGGATTGTCGTTATTGCCGAACCGGCAAGTATTGGCTTTGTCAAGTTCACAACATTTACGGTTTTCAACCTGTTGTCAACGGTGGCATGTCTGAATTTATGAGGTTTCCTGCGCAATCAATTGTTCACAAAGTGCCTTCGGATATGTCCAAATCAAACGCAGCGATGATTGAACCCCTTGCCTGTTCAATACACGCAGTCCAACGTGGGAACATAGAATTCGGTGATGTTGTCGTTGTTGCTGGTGCAGGGACACTCGGTTTGGGTATGGTAGGTGCAGCAAAGTTGAAAAACCCAGATATTCTAATTGCAATTGACTTAATTCCTACACGGTTAGAAATTGCCAAGAAATTAGGGGCAGATAGAACCTTAAACCCATCTAAAACTGATGTTGTGCAAGAAGTGCTTGACTTCACTGAAGGTTATGGCTGTGATGTCTATATTGAAGCAACGGGACACCCCATGGCTGTTGAACAAGGACTGCACATGATACGAAAGGCAGGTACTTTCGTTGAGTTTAGTGTAATGCGTGAACCGGTAACTGTGGATTGGACAATTATCGGTGATACAAAAGAGTTGAATATACACGGATCTCATTTAGGACCATATACATATCCACTTGCTATTGACTACATTTATAGCGGGAAAATTGATGTGAGTCAGATTGTTACGCATCAATTCGCGTTGGAGGAATTTCAGACTGCTTTTGAAATGGTACAGAAAGGGAAAGATTCTATAAAGGTGCAGTTAACACCATAGAAATATATTCACTTCTTACAACATTGCATTATATGGCATGGTAGAGTAAAAAGTGATATAATTCATATATAATATTATGAGTAGATCAAATCTTTAACAACTCAAGAAATAGGAACGAAATTTGCAGATTAATGAGGTAATATGGTTATCACAATTTATTGAAAAATTAGCAAGCAAACATGGTGTAAAAACAACAGAAGTTGAAGAAGTATTAAGTAATCGTCCCTTTTTCGTTTTGTCTCCAAAGGTAAGCAAATCGGTGAAGATGTGTATTCAGCTATGGGACAAACAGACGAAGGTCGTTATCTCGTTGTTTATTTTATTCTAAAACCAAAACATCGGGCTTTGATTATCAGTGCAAGAGATATGAATAAGAAGGAACGAACATATTATGGTAGAAAAAAGTAGAAAACGAGATCCAATGCCGTCACCTGATGCGACGCCAGAAGAAATTGGTGAGTTTTGGGATACACATAGTCTTACCGATTATTTAGATGAGACTCATGAAGTTGAATTTAAAGTTAATCTCAAATCAGGTAAGAATCAGCCTCCTGATGAACTTGAAAAAGCGGAGCAAAAGCAAGATATAATTGTGTTTGATGAACCTAAACCTAATATACCTGCATCTATAGAGAGTGCGACAAACACTGCGCTCAGTGCTACCTCGGATCTTATTCTAGATCATGCTATACCTGCTCCGATTAGAAAGAACTTGTTTAAGGCTCTTGATAGATTAGGTTCTGCTTTAATTGACGTTCCTGTTGTTGCACTTGAACGAAGATCAGCAGAAAAACGCGCAGAATCGGAAGCTCGCATAAAAATTACTGAAGTTGTTAATGCACAAATTATTAAAGAAATAAAAGTTGACCCTGAGTTTCCCCAAAGAGCATCAAACACATTTGCTAAGAAAATACTTAGAGAACAGTACAACCTTGAAAGAATCTTAGGTCTTGCCGCCGATATACTTAAAAACACGGAATTAAACAATTCAAAAAATCGTGCAATCAATGAAAACATGGAGGAACAATCTGAAGATTCAAAAATTCAAACAGAAAGTATATATCAAGAAAAGACTATTGATGATGATTGGTTTAACATTTTTGAGAAAGAGGCAAGTCAAAAGAGTGGTGAAGAAATGCAACGTCGTTTTGCTCGTGTCTTAGCTGGAGAAATTCAGAAACCTGGCTCGTATTCAATAAGAGCTGTAAAAATACTGAGCGAAATGAATAAGAATATAGCATCCATATTTAAAAGATTGTGTTCAGCATGCATTCAACTTAGTGTGCCAATCTATGAAGATATTATGGATTTAAGAGTTTGCTCTTTTGGAGGTAATCCTGGGTCCAATTCTCTCAAGAAATATGGTTTGACTTTTGATCAACTCAATCGATTAAACAAATACAATCTGATCATTTCAGATTACAACTCTTGGTTTAACTACAACTTATGTGTAGTAAATGAAAATATGTCAAATCTTTTCTCTTTCAACCATCAAGAAAAACACTGGGTCTTTTATCCTTTACCAGACTGGGATAAAGACTCAAATGAATTCAGAATTACAGGTGTTTCGTTATCCAGTGTTGGACGCGAATTGTTCCAGATAGTTGATCAAGATCCAATGCCGGAATACACTGAAGATCTCAAGAAATTCTTTGAGAGGAAGCATTTACAAATGGTTGAAGTACCAAGTCCTAGACCAAAGGTATCTAAGATAAAATGAGAAGATAACTGTAAGATTATGCTATTAGATGTTAAAAAACCAAAGGAATCCCGACTTTCACTGCTTGAAAGCAATACACAAGATGCTCTTCAAACTCTTCTTAAGGATTATTGGACTTGGCACTATGACGACTCACTTGATGATGCAATCAGATTGTTGCTGAGCATAGATTTAGGTTGGGAAAATGTTCCACAACTCACAACGCCTCCAATCGGCGAGATAATTTCTCCCTTAGGACATGCACTCTCTCATTCTGATAAAGCAGTTCGTGTTGCTGCACTACAGATTTTAGATGCTAAAGTATCGATACCGACAGGAACTGCCTTGATCGGTGAAGAGTGTGAATCATTAGAGATTGATGCTTTTCAGATCCAGGTATATCCTGTGACCAACGCTCAATATCTTCGGTTTGTAGAGGACACTGGATATAGACCGCCAAAGGATTGGACAGAAAGTCAGACACTTAGTTATAAAATATATGGACACAAAGGGGATCATCCTATTGCTTGGGTGAGTTGTGAGGATGCTGAGGAGTATGCAAAATATGTTGGAGGAAGATTACCAACGTTTCCTGAATGGCAATATGTTGCACGGGGAAAAGACGATAGATTATTCCCATGGGGATACGAAATAGACAAACCCAGATGCAACACAGTTGAACTCGGTGCAGATGGGACCACACCTGTTGGTGCATTTAAAGATGGAATCAGTCCATCTGGTTGTTTTGATATGGTTGGAAATGTGTGGGAATGGACAGATACACCTTATGATGAAAATGAAATCTTTCGTGTTGCATGTGGAGGAGCGTGGTATTATAGTCACGATTATAGCACATGCATCAGTTACGATTTTTTCAGTAAGAACTATGCTGAGTTTGTAATTGGTTTTCGTATCGCTTACTAAATTAATTTCCTTTCCAAACTAAGTGTTGAGTCAAAAAAACTGTTACTTTTTTTGAAGATAGGTGTTAAAGCAATAAGGATATTGTTGGATGAGTTAATAGGTTATTATGATGAAAGATAGTAAAATTGAGAAAAATCATCAAGATGGTGCCATTAACTCCAATCTTTCACGCGATGATTCCGCAATTTCTTCTGAGACATTAAAGAATAGATTTATACAACGTGGACGATTAGATATACGCGTTCAGGAAACAGTTGCCAAACATTTGCAGCTGGGAGCAGATGCATTAAAGGCACACAACTTTGGTAAGGCTATTGATGAATTTCTCACAGTAATTCAACATAATAAGGATTCCGCTGAAGCACATTTCCATCTCGGATTGGCATACTTTATGTTAGAAGATTACGAAAAAGCAATTGATGCTTATAAAATGGCAATTGTTTGTGAGCCTTTAGGGCTGGATGTCTATATCAATTTAGCATCAACCTATCGGGTATTAAAGCGTTATGACAAAGCAATTGAAGTATATGAACGTGCTATTCGGTTGATACCTAACAGACCAGAATTACATTCAGAGCTCGGTGCAGTTTATTCACTTCAAGGTAAACGGAATGAGGCAGTGGAAGCGTTTAAGACAGCAATGCGATTGAAATTGAAACCTAAAAGACAATATTTATCAGATGAAATGAAGGTTGATAATGAAGAGTAGTTTGCATAGATTTGCAAATGATATTGGATTATATCATGATAGTAACAGACGAAGATCTGATGTTGGAATGTCGTAAAGGGGATATGAGTGCATTTGAACTGCTTGTTCGGAGGCACCAAGATGCACTTGTCAACTATATCAGTTTTACGATAAATGACTATCATCGCGCTGAAGATTTAGCACAGGAGACATTTCTCCGAGTCTTTAAGAGTGCAAGTCGTTATGAACCAAAATCTACCTTCAAGAGTTGGTTATATACAATTGCTACTAATCTGTCAAAGAACGAATTACGTAATCGGGGACGTAGAAAAACATATTTTCTGGAAGATATGGTTGATGAGAATGAAGATGTCTACCACTCAGAATATATGATAGACACAAGATTTCAACCTGATATCCTCTATGAAAAAAAAGAACAACAACTATTGATAAAGAAAACGTTGAACCAACTACCGGAAAATCAACGTTTAGCGTTAACCTTAGTTACATATCAAGAGTTAAGTTATGATGAAATATCGGTCATATTAAATTGTTCTGTTGGAGCAGTAAAATCCTTAATTCACCGTGCACGCCAAAATATGAAAAAACTTCTATTGAAGGCTGGAATAGGAGATAATATCAATGCCGAAAGTTAAGATAAATGAATGCAATAATATTCAAGGACAACTGTCTGCATATTATGACAGAGAACTCGCATCGTGGAAATATCACATCGTTCGTTGGCATTTAAAACGGTGTTCAGTATGTAACTCAAACTATGCTGAACTTCAGCGTACACAGACTTTTCTGCATAATGTTGAACCGGTCACGGCTTCAGAAAGTCTGTTAACAAATGTGATGTCACGTGTCAATTCAATGAATTTGGTTCATAAAGAAAGACGGTCACTATTCAATCGTTTCAGTTCATTTATTGAAAGATTCCAAGGATGGATGAGAGGGAATATCCGTACATATAATTCATATTATATTCTGGGATTTTTTGTAGGCGTATTCATGATGATTGGTGTTACACTCTACTCACCGCAGATTGAGAAAATCAACCTACTTTCAAACTCTAATGATAATTCAATAAACAACCAAGAAAGACTGGTTGCATTTGAGGTAATATTGCAACCAGAACCAAAACGCACACTAAAAATACGTTGATAAGGCGGAGCTATGAAATATTTTACCAAACCACACATAAAAACAATAACACACAAAGCATTATTTGTCTCTATGGTTCTACACATACTTCTGATTATCACTTTTTTTTATTTTACTGTTAATGAGAAGGCATTGATAACATTTAAGGACAGTCTCGCTGTAAGTATTACAACAGTACCGAAACAACCTCAATCAAAGATGAAAGCACCAAAACTGCAACAGCGAAAAACTACTGTATTTGAAGTAGCTAAATTGCCTCAATCAAAAATAGAAGCAGTCACACCAAAGATTACAGTTAAACAACGTCTCGACCATACAGCTCCAATTGTAGCCGAACAACCACGTCTTGAAAACACAAAAACTGCCCCTGATATAAATGTGAATGTTAGTACTGCGCTCAATAAACTCCGACAAGTTGAAGAGGGGTTGTCAACTGTAGAATCTGCTCAGGCAACTTTTGGAGATTCTCTCGGTTCAAAACGAACTGGTGAATTTGGTGTTCAACGAACACCTATCCGTTCTACTCTCGATGTTGCTGGTCAGATTGGCGGTGAAGGCGATGAGCCAACTGATTTAGGTGACTTTATTGAAACGAAACCAAAATTACCAAAAGTAACTTTCAGTAGTGTAATGAAGACATTAGGAGAGGAAATTGCTGAAACAAGTGACGGCGGTCCTATTGATGTTGTTTTTGTGATTGATACAAGTGGTAGTATGGGAGATAATATAAATGCAGTGGCAGAACATTTGTCAGAAATGGTAGATGTATACAAGTCATCAGACATAGATTACCAATTGGGCTTAACAAAATTCAATACAAAATCAAATACAAAGGTTAATAATATTGAAGTCATGCAATTGACCAATAATTTAAATGAATACAAACGCAATATAAAGGCAATTATGATTGGTAAAGACGAAAATGCCTTAGATGCAATTGAAAAAACTATAAGAGACATGCGGTATCGACCTACGTCACAAAAACATATCATTCTCGTTACAGATGAACCGCTAACGAGTATTGAAGGGAACACTGTCCGAGGCACTATTGATTTGTGTCGTGAATTTGGCATCCATGTAAATGTCCTCGGACTTCCAGATGATAAACATCAACTCCTTTCTATTAAGACTGATGGAAGATGGCATGAAATACCTGAAAATCGAAAGCAAGGACAAAGAGGAATACAAACCACACCATCCAATGAAAAAGCAAAATCACATTATCTGAAAATGACACAATGGACTGAACTGAATAAAATAGGAAGGCTAGTACTGGCAAAAGCTGAGAGTTCTCCTGTTGATGTAATACTATTTGTTGATGGAAGTAATAGTATGGAAGATAAAACGTCACCATTCTTGACTCAAATGGAATTGTGGTTTCGTGATTGGGATAATGCGCTGCTTGATTATCAAGTTGGGGTCGTTAGATTTAGGATGCGTGGTTCTGTAAATATGATAAATGTATATCATCCACCACAGTCACTTGAGCAAACACGAAAGATCATTGAACTGCCTAATAAACTAAATGAAGACCTAATACAGGCAATTAATGAAGGAATGAGAAAGATTAAACTACGTCCGGAAGCACAAACGCATCTAATCATTGTTACTGATGAACCAATTGATACGAAAATGTCTTATGATGGTGTGATTCAATTTCTGGCTGAGAAACATGTGATAGTCAGTGTAGTCGGAACTTTTGATGGCTTTCTTCAACAAGTTACTGAAAAGACTGGTGGTGTATGGGTAGCAATACCAAATGGAAATTTGATTAATCAAACATATCATTAAGTAAGTCATCATGTTATCGATAGGTTGTGTCTCAGGACTGAAGTTATTCTCATAGATGAATCAATCAGGTCTTTTATACATAATGAATTTTCAACACATCTTTCTTTACACATATAGAGATATTTGAGGGATAATAAAAAATAGTGAAAATCGCGGTACTCGTTTCAGGTAGCGGAACAAATCTGCAAACTTTAATCAATAACCTTCACCAAGATAGTGCCAGCAGTATTGATATTGCTGTTGTGATCAGTGACCGTAGTAAAGTTTATGCACTCACTCGTGCTAAAAGGGCTGGTATCCCTATTCATATTGTCAGTGCTCAAGAATATGACAATCGGGTTGATTTTGACGCTGAAATATCACGATTGTTAGATCACTATGCTATTGACCTAATTGTGCTTGCAGGTTTTATGAAATTGTTTCAACCTCCATTCGTGCAAAAATATCGTAATAGGATAATAAACGTTCATCCAAGCCTGTTACCAGCATTCCCAGGTGCGAATGCCGTTCCAGATACATTGGCTTACGGGGTTAAAGTTACAGGCGTTACAGTACATTTTGTGGACGAAGAAATGGATACAGGACCAATAATTGCTCAACGAACAGTTCCAGTCTATGATACAGATGACGAAAAGAGTTTGCACCAACGAATACAGATTGAAGAGCACAAACTTTATCCTGAAGTTATTCGGTGGTACGCTCAAGGGACTCTTAGCGTTAATGGACGACAGGTTATAAATATGCATACTTGCAATAAGACATCAATGTCTTAAAGGTTCTTACCTAAAACCAAAATCCTCAAATATATGAATAGACTGTTAGCAATTTCAACAAGGTGGAATGCCATGAAACAATTAGATGGCAGTGCACTTATTGATGAATTAAGAGACCTCGGTTTTGATAGTATAGCATTAAGTAGACATCTTACCACTGAACAATTGGAACAACTCAAACCTTCGTTCCGTGACATCGGGCAAACTGCACCTTGTTGTATCCAGAATTTCTGTCCAATCATTCTCAGAACTTCACAAGATGATGCCGACAACGATATATTACATCTCTCCAGTCTTAATGGCGATGAACGGAAAGAAGCGATTCGTAGAACTATTCAAACAATGGAACTTGCAATTGAAATGGAAACACCAATTGTAATTATACGACTTGGCAAAGTAGATACTTATGATCGTTCCTATCTGATGCGGGAACTCTACGAATATGGTGAACGTGAATTTGAGGCATTTAGCAATAAGGTATCTGAAGCAACTGAATTGCGTAAGCGAAAGGAAACAAAACATCATGATGCGGTTATGCGAAGTCTTGACGAACTGAATGAACGTGCCTTAAAAATGGAAATCTCTATTGCGATAGAGAATCCACCACACTACTTTCAAATTCCAAATTGTGATGAAGTTGCTTTGTTATTCAATGAATTCTATGGTAGTCCTATGCGATATTGGCATAATGTTGGTCATGCAGCACTCCAGGAAAAACTTGGACTATGTTGGTCACATGAATGGTTGGAAACTTATGCCGAACATTTAGTCGGAGTTTCATTACACGACCTAAAAGACCTTGAAATGTACCATCCACCAGGATTAGGTGACATTGAATGGGATGAAATTATTCCACACATTAAACCAGATGTCTTAAAGGTTATAGATTTAATTCACGGGGAGGATGAGGAAGTAATTCAAGCACGTGAATTGTGCGAATCTTTTGAAGATGATCAGGAAGGAAATGCCAAATCGAATATTGGTTAATACCTTTCAATATGTGTTGTCCTGCTCAGTTATACGCTATTAGATATCTGTTTTGGAATTCTAAAGTTGAAATGGGTACAAAAGATACTCTAAATCTGTTGACAAATAATAACTAAATTGGCACAATGTGCAAAAGAATATTAGTCGATTAAAGTCAATAGAATTGAGGAAAATTAAAGTATAGTCAAATTAGATCAACGGAGGTTGTATAATGAACTTTATACTTAAAAATAAGATCTGCATCATATCTTCATTCATATTCTATTGCATTACTATATTGGCAATGTCCTTTGTATTTTGTGTAGATGTTGATGCACAAAGGGATGAAGGAACCGTAGCAGGAATCTGGACATTTGACGATGGTACTGCAAAAGATAGTTCAAATCAGAATCATAATGGTATTCTTGTTGGTAAACCTGAATCAGTGAAAGGCATTGTAAATGATGCATTGAGATTCAATGGAGAAGGGGATGGCATCAATATTCTGGATTCACCCAGAATCAATACTGGTGGTCCTTTTCCTAAGAGAACCGTGGCTGCATTCTTCAACTGCGATGATGTTAACAAAGGACAAAAGCAGATAATATTTGAAGAAGGAGGAAGAACACGGGGATTAATTATCTATGTGTTTGATGGCAAAATCTACGGCGGTGCTTGGAACCGCGCAGAATATAATTGGCAAGGTGAGTGGTTGTCCACTGATATTAAATCAAAAACATGGTATCATGTTGCTGTCGTAATTAGAGATGCTGCTGGTAAGGTCGAAAAAGACAAATTTGAATTGTGGGTAGATGGTAAACTTATAGACACAGCAGATGGTGGACAGCTTCATGCACATGGAGACAATAATGGAATCGGTTATGTTCATCAAAATGCTGTCTATCACGATGACGGTGGTGGAGGCACGCTCATTGATTGGTTTGGCGGAATGATTGATGAAGTTATTGTATACAGTTCATCATTTACTAAAGCAGACATCAATGAATTAGTACAGGCGTTAGATGTTGTCCCACAAGGAAAACTGGCAACAATGTGGGGAGAACTTAAATCAAGATAAATTGTGATATACCGTAAACTTATTTTAATTTTAAAAGGAGAAAACTATAATGACAAAGTTTGTCTCAATTTTGACAATTCTACTTGTATTGATAGCAATACCAGCATTTGCTGCAAGAGACGAAGCAACTGCAAGAGCTATTTGGACTTTTGATGAGGGTGATGCCGCCGATTCCTCTGAACACGGTGTGAACGGAACATTGGCAGGAGAACCCGAAGTTGTTGATGGTATTGTTGGTAAGGCATTAATGTTTGATGGTGTTGACGATGGTGTAAAACTTCCAGATTCAGAAGGTTTGAACACTGGCGGTCCTTTCATGAACCGCACAATCGCTGCATTCTTCAAGTGTACTGACGTGAATGTTACTGATCAAAAACAAACAATTATTGAAGAAGGCGGACGGACTCGTGGTTTTGTCATCAATGTCTTTGGTGGAGATGTCTATGTTGGTGCATGGAATCGTGCTGAATACCAATGGGCAGGAGCATGGCCCTCAGCAGAAGTTGAGTCTGATAGATGGTATCATGTTGCCCTAGTACTACGTGATTCAATCAATGAAGTACAGGACAATAAATTTGAAATGTGGCTTGATGGTGAAATGATCGCAAGTGAACCAGGTGGACAACTTTTCGCACATGGTGATGATACAGGTATTGCGCATACAAATGCAAATGCAGTTTTCCATGATGACGATGGTGGCGGTACCAACATCCATTACTTTGGTGGCATAATTGATGAAGTAATCATTTATAATTCGGCATTTGATGCAGATGATTTTGCTGAATATGCAGATATTATCAAAGAAGCCACAAGCGTTGAACCCCAAGATAAATTTACAACGACATGGGGTGCACTTAAGTCACAACGTATTTCTAAGTAAATAACACTTAGACATTGAGATACTTAACTTAATTCAGTATCATATAAAAGCACGGTAGTTTGTTGCTACCGTGCTTTTATTTTTTGAAAATCATCTATAATAACAATGTCAATTTGGCACAATATCGGACACAATGTCTTATACGAATCGGATTTTTACATCATCTGTCATCTAATAACGTCAATTTTTCCAGTTTTACCAAATATGATTGGCACAGTTATTGCTTGATTGTCTCTAAAAATGATGTGTTTAAGGAGAAGAAAATGAAACTTGATAGATTTACAATAAAAGCTCAAGAAGCATTACAATCGGCACAAACCTTAGCGACTGAACAACAGAATCCTGAACTCAGTGTTGAGCATCTATTGCTTGTGTTGATTAAACAGACAGATGGTATTGTCACACCGATACTTCAAAAATTAGGCATAGATATCCAAGGAATAACTTCATCACTACAGGATATTATACAGAAATCGGCAAAGGTACAAGGTGTAAATAAAGACATTCACATTTCAACGGCACTTCAGTCAGTCCTTGAAATGACACAGAAAGAAGCAGCTACTTTAAAAGATGAATATTTGAGCACAGAACATTTACTGATTTCTTGTGCAGAAACAAAGCAGAGTGATGTTGGTAAAATACTACGTGATGCAGGTGCAACAAAAGAGCAAATACTTAAGGTTCTTGTTGATATTCGCGGCACGCAACGCATAACCGATCAGAATCCAGAGGACAAATACCAAGCACTGACGCGATTTGGCAGAGAACTGACACAAGATGCAATGTCAGGAAAACTTGATCCGGTCATCGGACGGGATGATGAAATAAGACGTGTCATGCAAGTATTGTCAAGACGAAGGAAGAATAATCCAGTACTTATTGGAGAACCGGGTGTTGGGAAAACTGCGATTGTTGAAGGATTAGCACAACGAATTGCTGATGGTGATGTTCCAGAAAGTCTGCGCCATAAGCGACTCATCGCGCTTGATATAGGCGCACTCATCGCAGGAAGCAAATATCGTGGTGAATTTGAGGATAGACTCAAGGCTGTACTCGCTGATGTGGAACAGGCGGCTGGTGAAGTCGTTCTCTTTATTGATGAGCTGCATACCATCGTCGGAGCGGGTGCTGCAGAAGGTGCAGTGGATGCATCCAATATGCTAAAACCTGCGTTAGCACGTGGTGAATTAAGGTGCATAGGAGCCACTACGTTGGATGAATACCGAAAGCATATTGAAAAAGATGCTGCACTTGAGAGACGTTTCCAACCTGTTCAAGTCAACGAACCTTCAGTGGATGATACGATTGCTATTCTTCGTGGATTGAAGGAACGATATGAAACACACCACGGTGTTCAGATTCAGGACAATGCTATAGTCGCTGCTGCAACGTTGTCGAAACGTTATATTTCTGACCGTTTCCTTCCTGATAAAGCAGTTGATTTGGTTGACGAAGCTGCATCGCGTCTAAGAATTGAGATAGACAGTGTACCAGAAGTTATTGATGAAGTTGAGCGCCGTATCATTCAACTTCAGATTGAACAACAAGCTTTGGAAAAAGAGGATGATCATGCCTCTAAACAACGATTAGAAAAGTTAAATCTTGAACTTGCTGAGTTGAAAGAGAAGGTCAATGCCCTTAAGGCTGGATGGCAGAACGAAAAAGCAGATCTGGTACAGATACGTGAGTTGATGCAACAAATGGAGTCCCTTCGTATTGAATCAGAACAAGCTAAACGTGCTGGTAATCTTGCCACTGCTTCAGAAATTGAATACGGCAAAATACCTGAACTTGAAGCACAACTCAATTCTCTGAGACAAGAATTAGATGCGAATGGAAATGGTACACACTTGCTTAAGGAACGGGTAAGTGCGGAGGATATAGCGGAAATTGTCGCAAGATGGACAGGTATGCCAGTCTACAGACTGATGGAAGGTGAGACACAGAAATTACTGCACATGGAGGAAAGGTTACGAGAACAGGTGATAGGTCAAGATGAACCTGTTTCGGCAGTATCCAATGCAATTCGACGATCACGAGTGGGTCTTGGAGATCCGGATCGTCCCCTCGGTTCATTTCTATTTATGGGACCTACGGGAGTTGGAAAGACGCATCTTGCAAAATCTCTTGCGGTGTTTCTATTTGATGATGTCAATGCTTTGGTTCGGGTTGACATGAGTGAATATATGGAGAAGCACACTGTATCAAGACTCATCGGTGCACCACCCGGTTATGTTGGATATGATGAAGGTGGACAGTTGACTGAAGCAGTGAGACGACACCCCTATTGTGTTATCCTTCTTGATGAAGTTGAGAAAGCACATCCTGAAGTTTTTAATGTGCTTCTTCAGATGCTTGATGATGGCAGAATGACTGATGGTCAGGGACGAACTGTAGACTTCAAGAATACGGTTGTCATTATGACATCAAACATCGGAAGTCAGTGGATTAGTGATACTCACCTGACAAAAGAAGAAATCCGTAGTAAAGTAACGGATGCTCTGCAAACACATTTTCCACCTGAATTCCTCAATCGCGTGGATGACTTGATTATCTTTGATCGCCTTGGTATTGAGGAATTGAAAGACATTGTGTCATTAGAACTTTCTAAACTGAGTGTCCGATTTGCTGAAAAGGAAATGACACTCACGCTTACAGATTCAGCGAAAGCAGAATTGGTAAATCGTGGTTTTGATTCTATCTATGGTGCCAGACCACTACGTCGCACAATTCAGCGCGATATTCTAAACCCATTGGCTATTGATATGCTTGAAGGCAAGTTTCATGATGGAGATACAATTGTTGTGGATTACACTAATGATGAGTTTGTTTGCAAGAATAGAAAATAGGTAACGCATAAAATAAATAGACACATTCAGCATTTCTGATGTCCTGAATGTGTCTGTAGTCTTCAAGAATTCTAATACGTCAACCGATCTACTATCATATCAACAATTCCATCAGCACGATTCCGAATTTGTTCCTTTGTAAGACTTTGAATGGGATGTTCAACGGTGAGCGGTTCTAAGTCATTATAGCCAAGTACACGTGCCTGAACTTTCCCCGCAGAGAAAAACACTTCTGTACATATTGCTACGCTTGGAATTCCGCGTTCCTCTAATACACTACCATCGTGCATACTGCACGAAATACAGGACCCTCAGTCAGCAAGACCTTCAACAACGAAATCGACTTGTTCCGCAAGGTTAATCAGAAATTCAGTCGGAGCGGGACGAGAGAATGTGGGTTTCTTGATACGGACAACTTCTGTGATTTCAAAACGTTCACATATTAATTCTTCAACACGGTCAAGGAATACATCACTTCCGTTTTTTGTAATGTCCAGTAATCCCATAACTTTTCCATCAAGATTATCAAGACGGGGTGCAAGGTATTTCTCTCCTACATCCCCATGAGAAATGGGATTTAATAAGGTATAATTTTCCATAGTCAATCCTATTCTACGACATCCTTATCATCTACGCAAATGAGCTCCCGTGTAAATACGATCAAAAGGAAATATCCAGCACAAGCCCCACTTGCTGCCGATATAATTCTAAGTTGTCTAAGCTTTGACTTGTAAGTTTTCGTGTATCTGTTGACATATTCAGGGGACTTTCCGAGGAGGCGTTGGGGTGCTGGACCTAACTTATACGTGGATACTGGGATGAGTGGAACTGAGCAACCAACTTTGAACCAATGCAAGCCCCTGTTATTACTTTGTCTACGGGAAGAAGCATCCCCTCGTCATCATGAGATTGTGAAGGTGGTCGCATACCGATATGTAATCCAGTTACGATACCACATAATGTGCAACTGGGAGCACTTATTAAGCCAACAACTATCCATAACGGAATATTCACACCATCTTTAACATCTCGTTGAGCATCTAACACCGCCTGAACACTGTCAGAGGTTTGTTGGGCGAGTGCGGCACTATGTCGGACAAATGTTATTATCGTGATTAGAATCACGATAGACAAAGTGCGGGACAATAAATTAATTCTCATACTAACTCCTCCCAAACGCAGCGGCTACCAAGACAAGACGAGATCTTTGATATTGACAACGCCATCGCCATTCACATCCACTTTATTGCCACCTGTTGACCCGCAGCTAAAGCAGTGAGATTGTTAACTAAGGCACTTCATCATTTGTTTTCATTTGAATCTCTTGCGATTTTGCCATTGCATCTTCAGCTTCCTGAATCATGCCTTTGCGTTGGAAACAGATGGATAAACTTGTATAGGCGAGTGGATCATTCGGGTTGATTTCAATTGCTTTTTGTACCGCTTCAATGGCTTCATCGTACTTGCTGAGTCGCTCAAACGCATGTCCCAAACCGAGATAACCTTCAATATAATCAGGAAATGTCTCAATGAGTTCTTCAAATGCTTTGACAGCTCCATCAAGGTCATTATCTGCGAATTGTGTTAGAGCAATGTCGTATAGTTCTTCTTTTGTTTGCATATTCTCTTCCTAACAGATTTTGAAATGATTATAACGAAATGTGGTATGAATGTCAATTATATTTATAAACTGAGATTTGATTTTTTCGTATATTTCTTTGCAAGTCAATCAAAAAAATACTACAATAATCACTTCAATATGTGTAAAGGCATAAGAATCGGGGTTAGAAACCCCTCCAACAATGGCAAATATAAGCGTTTCTTCATGTATGCTTTTGTTGCATCACAGGTATTACATAACTTCTAATGTCAAATCCTTCTACTGTGCTGTTTTCGGTAATATGTACTGGATTTGTGCGGTGATCGAAAACTACATAATATCCTTCAAGTGCACCTTCAGACTTGAGATATGATGCAAGTTGACGTTTACCTTTCTCAAAACTTACTTCACCCCGCCACACTTTGGTTTCAACGACATATTTTCTCCTATTATGTGTGATTAATATATCCATTCTACCGCGACCGGTCTGTACCTCAATGTGCATGAATCCACCCACTAATAGAACGAATTGCTCAAGATATGCAAGGAGTAGATGACGACCAACTGACTCTTGAGGTGTATCTGGCACTTGCAAAACTCTAAATCCGACACGCGCAATAAAATCTCGGAAGTTATCAAGCAATTCATGCATGTTTATATTCCCGTTCTCAGATAGGTAATCCCGAAATCCATCTTGGGTGTCCTCTGGAAGATATTCCTGTTCTAATCCATTTATAGTCGGTTTGAATGTTTGTATAATACAATAGAAATAGATTGGATTTGCGATTTCACACATGCCATCTTTGCCTTGTTTTATTACCCCAAAAGTCGCAAGTTCGCTGATTTGGTCATCACGTAGGTTGAAAGGTAAACCATCATCAAAAGCAGTAATTCTCATGAGGAGACTTTCAAAACGGGGATTTCTGCGGATGTTTGTTATCAGATGGTCAATGTTCGTATTCCGTTCATGTAGCAGCTTATTATGGGCATGCGTAAAATGATCCATTGTGATTGGTTTGGTTTTTGGTATTTCCAATTCATCTGTCAATATTTGTGCTAATCGGTTGACAAGAAAAGGCTGCCCCGCGCTCTGCTTATGTATAGATTCTATTACTTCTGATTCAAATGCTTGTCCAACTTCTTCTGTGTATTGTTCAAGCAACTCGTGCACTTGTCCAAGTGTAAAATTCGGAAGGTAGAATTCGTCTTGAACATTGAATGGAGAGATAGAGCGATCATAGTTGAGTTGCACAATGTTTTTTACACCGACTATCCCAACACTGTAAGGACATCTATCTGTTGCATTAGAAAGATAAATCCGACGGAGTGAATGTAGAAATGCTTTTACTGCTTCTTTTGGAATGCCATCAAACTCGTCAATGATCAGAATAACTCTTTTTACATTATATTCATTATTTAGATATTCTCCCAATTTCCTAAAGAATCTTTGCATTGTCAGGTTGTCGGTAATCCCTGAATTTTCAATAAATAGACGAAGTGAATCTGTGGTTGGATCATCTCTTCTTTCCAAAACGGATTCAACTTCCTCACATATATCATGGTACAGATTTTCGTAGAAAACAGATATAGAGCAGTCCCCATAGACCTCAAAATTCAAGGATAATGGAAAATAAGTTGTTTCACTGTCAGCTATTTCTTCAAGTGCGTTGCGAAAAAATGTCGTCTTACCAGTCTGCCGCGGTGCAAAGATGACGATATATCTGCCATCTTTGATACGGGTGATGAAATCATCAAGTTCCGTAGCACGACTGACGACATAGTGCTTTTCTGGATAAACTGGTCCTTGTGTTCCAAATTGTCTCATTCTGTTTTTTCCAAGCTATTAATGCTACGGTAAATTAGTTAATTGACAGTTTCTACAGTGAGTGAAGTGGCGTTTAAATCCTATAACACACGATCAATAGTCAAGCACTTTTAACCCTTGCATTCGTTCAAGTGCAAACACTCGTATATCTTGTCGCAATTCACAAAACCCTTCAACGCACAATGTTTCACCAGATGCCCGATTGTTTGGAATGCTTAGGAATCGTTCTGGCATAACCACACGCGACATCCACGATTTTGCATTTGGTTTTTTGTACTCAAACCGGATCCTTTGATTATTGTCTATAGCATCTTTGATTTCCTTGAAGTAGTCGGTGAACTCTGACTGATCCGGATCCAACGTAAAACTGCTAAAAATGTCCCCTTTACCATATATGTTCTCATGACAAGTCCTACAGATCAGTTCAAGATTCTGTAATTCATTTGTGCCCTCTTCACACAAGGGAATCTCATGTATCAGATAAACGTGTTGTTCTTTCTCACAACTTGAACAGATTGATCCGTTGCGTTCGATAAGGTATTGTTTACGTTCATTCCAATCTGGTGGCCAACTTGGTAAAAAATCATAAATCGTGAATAATATCCCTTTTAGTTTTTGCAATTCAGCTGACAATATTTTTATTTCATCTTCTGACATCACTTCTTCACCTATAGTTTCTGCTTGCACAAAGAGTGATAAAATGAGTTGTTGATTCTGTCTTTTTAATATAGATTCAATCTCATCTTCACGGATTTGCAGCTTGATTAGACAGGAGGTATGTAGAAAATCCCCGTTGGAAAGTGCAATATCATATCCATAATCAGTAAATTGCCTACAAACGTAACAGTATGGCATTTTTAATTTCTCGTGTTCACTTCTTGCAGATTTGGAGTATAGTGATGATTTATTGATTAGGATACCATCACAAACTCCATAAATTCCATTTTATCAGCTCGGAGTAGGTTGTTAACAGCACGATTAGCATTCTCAACAACAACTGTATCAGTGCTGTTACGACCCGTTTTTAGGATAGTCTTTGCTTCTTCTGGTGGAATGTAGATGTTGCCATTAGGAATTCCATCGGTTAGTTTTGCAAAGCATTCAACGACCTTGGCGGTGTGGTTTGGAAGCATTTCACATAACTCTCTTAGATATATTTCCCAATTGTCTACATCACCATCGCAAACATCTATGACTTTGGAATACGACTTCAGTTTCCATTTAGTTCCCAAACACTTCGCTCTTAACCAAACAGTAAAATATTTGAGTTCTGATGGTTCTGACTGTTTAAGCCGCCATTTAAAGAATGACTTTACCTTGTCTTTCATCTTTGGGTCTAAATCTTTTCCAGTGCTCACCAAGCGATCACCGATTATCTTGAACACATTCGCCTGATGTTCTGGCTCATTTTCAGTATTCAAGTAAAACTGTTCAAGTAGACTTTCTGGTCCTTTAAGTGGGAACATTCCCAATAAATAGTAGTGAAAAAGGCGTTCACCGAAAACATCAACTGGGTGCCGTGATATCATGTCATGTTTTTTGAAATCTGACAAATGTTGTAAGGCAATAATAAAGTCGTCATTTAAAATCTCAAAGATTGGTTTATATACACCATTACATAGAATAAAACTGCTAAATGCCGCAACCCATTCTGCATGTTTGTTTTGTGGAAAGAAATCTGTTTTATGTTTTATTGTCCATTTCTTATTGAAGTTGTAAATCGAAGGATAATACTTGCCCAAAATAGCATACTCTGGCAATGTCAAAGGGAAGGCACATTCAGATGAGAAACGTTTTTCAAGAATCGTTGTTATTTCTGGAACTTCACAATCGGGTTCATGTCTTTGTAGCCAATAACCAAATCTAAATAGACTCTCCAATGCTCTACTGCGCGTATTATTGATGCCTTCTATAAGCGGATCATTACGGTCTAATCTACTTGAAAGGTTGTTATCCAGGTTCCAGTCATATTCCGTGCAAAGCATATCCAGCAGTTTTGCTAACTTTTTTCTTGCGGAAATAGGAACATCAACATCCTTTGTCAGACATACACCGATAAAGTCGCCAGCAGCACGTCGAGCGTTAGACCAGTTCTTATCCTGTCGGAATTCATCACCTTGATAATAGTCTCTCTCGTGCGGATGGTCTGGATGTGAAAGCACCCATTCACAGAATGTGAACCACTGTTTGAGTTGTTTGAAGTTCCTTTCTTTTACCTGTGCTTCCATTGCATAAACCATCATACGCACGTAGATAGGTCTCTCAATCTGTTCACGGTTTGTCATCCAAAACTTTAATCTGTTAGGGTCGGACATGATGACATCTTTGAAGATAGTTTGAAATTCATTAGCGAGTGCTTCAATATTAATCCTTACAAATGAATCATTTTCAAAAAATTCTTCATCTTTCTCCCACTCATTTATGAAATTCAGTAACTCATTATCTGTGAGATTTGAAAGGTATTCTGGGGTGCGTGGACTGTGATGGGACACCCAGCCGCTTTTAGCTTCAGTTTTATATGGTGGATAATCCTCATCTGAAATTGGATTGTTGAATTGATCCTGGAGTTCATTGAAATGAGTTTTATATTTTCCAAATAACACAGATTCAAATGGTCTTAGTTGTATCCAATGGAATCGTTGCTGACGTTCTTGGTATCCCTCTTCAGTGAACTCTTGACCTTCCCATTTTTCTACCCAATGACGATAATTTTCTTTTGATGGACCATCAAGGATCGTATCAAGAATATCGGTGAGTTCTTCCATCGTTAGTAACGTTTCTTTGAAATGTTCACAAGCACATCGTATCATCTGCTGGAATTCAAAGCGGTGTTCCCACGATCCATATCCCTCGTGCGTCAAGGTTTGTTCCCGTATCCACTCCCTAGTCTGTTCGTTTGGGTATTTGGCATATAAGTGGTGGCGGATACGATTGAATAGATACCAGCGTTGATTCCGTAAAGTTTCATCTAATTTCGCTATCGCATCGGGTGATTTTTCAAATACTTTCACACATGCATAAGTCAGTGTATGAATCAGTGTTTTCTCTATATCTACGCTTTCACTATCATGTTGAAGAAGACGTGGACACCATGCATCAGATTGATCTGTCCCGGTATCATAGTATTCCCTATGTGTTTTTAGATAAATCATATCTGCTGTGGCATCAATAAGGAGGCAAGCAACTTTAAAAGGTTCCTTTTCTGCAAGTGGACGTATTCCTTTAGACATTATATCTAAGTAGTCCCAATGGTCATATTTAGATTTAGGATAAAGTAATGTGCCTCCCAAATCCTGCCAATCTTTAGCATTGTCACGCTGATTCCGTTTTTCTTCAGATTTTGGGTCTGGTTGAAAGGCAATGAGAATCTTGGCAAGTTCATAAGCGGCATTAGTTTGATTTTCTTTTATCCAATGCTCCAATAGATCCGCAAATCTATGTGTTTGGTATTGTTGCTCCATCTCAGTATAGTGGAGTATTTTGTCTTTCAGTTTGATTGAGTATTCTCCCGGAAGTTCCAAGGCAATATCTAAAATACCGTCATAGATAACAGGATTATCAGTATCAGGAAGATTCAACACCAAATTGATGACTTCATCGGGTTTCTCATTGCACACATTTTTGAGATATGTAAGTTCGTGCCAGTATGGGTATATAATGGATCCATCATCAAACCGTTGGGTTTTTGGTGGGAATACAAAGCAATTACGATCAGCAAGCGGTTTGAGCCACTCAGGATTTTCCAAGCGAGAGAAGAAATACTTACGACCAGTTCCTTTCTTAATTGAGTTTAAGGCTTTTTCAATTAGTTCATTGGTTGGTTTCTTCCAAGATTTCATGGATGCTCCTTAGTTGTTCAATTTCGGTGGCTGCGGCGGCATATAAAAAGTCATCAAGGTTACGAAAATGTTCTTCAACTTCATCAATTTCCTGTTCCTCAAAATCCCTATTCAATAAATGTGCATGATCTTTAAACCAAAGTCTTGCACGCCGCCATTCATGGGATAAGTTCTCTGGAATACTATCTTTATTTTCATAATCCAAAAAAGTAGTAAAGAAAGAACTGTCAATCTTTTCAGCTCTGAGACGACCTTCTTTGTGGTCATCAACCAACTTTTTAACTTTTTGACAGATTTCATTAGGGATTGAATGTGTTTTTGGAATGTTGCTTGGTGGATGAAATCCATTTTCTCCCCACTCATCTTTCCAATCGTCCTTGAACTTGTCCACGAGTTGGACGTACTGAACCTGCTCCCGCTTATTGTCTTGCGAAGCTGGAACAAGTCCGTTCATCAAATCCCTTCCAGTGTGTGATACAAAAGTAATATAACCAGATGATCTGTTGTTTAGCTGTTCTATTGCTCCTTTATAAGCTTCAGCATATACCGGTAGTTCAAGCTCGTCGTTTATCCAATCATAGACAGTTTGTTGATTTTCTGTGAGCATTATTTGTTTTCTTTTAAAAATACAGTGGTATGGATATTGGTGTTTTTTATTTGTGTACCTGTTTGTTGATAGTGTATATTTTAGCAGGTAGAAAGGTTCTTTTCAAGTTCTTTATCTAATGTGCAGACTTCAGAATCTCTGATTAAGCGGATACGAGTGTTTTCGCGCAGATTGGTGTTATTTTAAAATGTGATGCTGGAGTGTGCACGGGTTTTACATTTCACTATAAACAAAAAAGTGAATATCGTTTTTAGAATTGGTATTATTTTGTTCTCAGTGCTTCAATAGGTGAAATCCGTGAAGCTCTCACTGCAGGATATAGGCCGAAGATAATACCGATGGAAACGGATATACTAACAGAAACAACCATCCATTGTAGTGAGATCACAATTGGCCAATGTGGAACAACTTCAACTATTTTGACAGCAATATGTGAACAAGCATACCCGGTCCCAATGCCGAGTCCTATACCTGATAAACCTCCGATACTGCACATCACAAGCGTTTCGATTAGAAATTGTAAGAAAATATCTATGCGATTTGCCCCAATAGCTCTGCGGATACCTACTTCTCGAGTGCGTCTGGATACAGATACAAGCATCATATTCATAATGCCGACGCTACTAACAAAAAGTGAAATGCTTGCTATACTCCCCAGCATGATAGTAATAATATAACTAATCTTATCAAGTTGTTTTACAGCTGCAGTATGGAGACTAATGTCAAAAAAATCATCTCGGTTTCGATGTTGCTTTCTTAAAACCGTTTTTACTTCACCAATAGCTTTTTCAATGGAATTTGAGTCTATAGCTCTGATATTGAGGTAGTTCACATGGTTATTTCCAGTAAACCTATCTTGTGCAGTTGTTAATGGCATGAACACAATATTATCCCAACTAAAACCATATTGAAGACTTTTCCCGCGTTTAGCCATGACTCCCACTATGGTGAAGCGGACAGGTTTTCCACCTTGAAGTGAAAGTTTGATTTCTTTTCCCATCGGATTCTGATTTCCAAATAGTTCTGTTGTGACTTCTGTCCCAATCACACAAACCATTCTGTGATCATAGAACTCATCTTCTGAGAAGAAGCGTCCTTGTTGGATTTTCCACTTCATTCCTTTTGGAAAGTTAGAATTAACTCCATCATATTCTACCCACTTTGCTATACCTCCTTCAACCTTAGCGAATAAATCACCAGAGACACTTGGTATGACAGATTCAACAGTCGGACATTGTGCCTCAATTGCTAAGACATCATCATATTTTAAGTGTTCACTACTACGGTTTGGTATAGATCTATTTCCAATCCATAGCCAAGGATTTCGACGTACTGTAAATTGTCCCCCATATTTATTGAGTTCTTGTTTGACAATAAGTTTAGCACCATCCCCGATAGAAAGTATTGCGAAAACAGAGGCAATTCCAATAATAAGTCCCAGCATCGTCAAGGCGGAACGTAATTTTTCTTGTAAAATAGCGGAGATCCCTGTGGAAACCCCTTCGTATAGTTTCACTTCTCTTTACCGGCGTATAAATCCTGACATACTCCCAAGCCAAAAGGAATGGGTTCTTTGTTCTTATATTAGAATTTTTATGCACTGATTGATCTTTCCTATCTCATCTAACCCCGCACCGAAATGGAGTCTGACAAGTTAGGCACAGGCCTATATTCTCTTGGCATGTCCTGCAGCCAGGAATTTTAGATTTACAGCAGCGTTCACATCTCTATCTTTAGGAAACTGAACCTACCGTAGTGTGTAAATAATTGTGGCTTTCATTATATAAGATAGGCATTTTGAACAGAAGGTTGCATAAAATAATTGAAATGGTGATAGTATCTGGTCAAATTTATTCTCTGCCCAAGCTATAATAACGACAGATAATTACCAATAATACCAAATTGACATGATTATTATTCTTTGATAAAGTCAGAATTGCGGGTACTAAAACAACGGTATGAATGCCTCTTGGCATTCCCCGGGATAAGAGTTTGGCACGCTGGAGTACCTATTAAACAGATGACTTTATATCTTGTGAGTAGCACTTGGAAACACAAAACACCTATTCTGGTAATCCTTGAATCCTGAAAATCCTGGTTCAGACAATAAAAATGGTACCACTATAATATATCGATATTCCGATACGACATCTAAACTCTTAGTAAACATAAATCAATTAGAATTCTTAAAACTGAATGCCTCTGGGATTCAATCCAACGGAAACAAAGGTCTGCGAACAATTTGATATGAAAAATGTAGTGGATTCACTGCAGTCAAACCTGGTGTATCCACCTCAATAATCTTTCCGGCAATAGGTTCATAGGCAGCACGGTAGGCTATGGCAGCTTTCACAACAATCATCTGCATTTCCTTTGGATTGATACCCAGGCTCAACAACTGCTGCAGACTAAATGGGGTTTGTCGTCTACTTGTGAGAACAATTAATGAGTCATTTACTTGGATTACTGCTGTTAATCCTTGATTGTGATATTTCTGTCCACCGTGCCGTGGTTCCGTTTCTACAAAATGACCATCGTGAAGTAAGCGGACTTTTCCTTGTATTGATACGGGTTCACCATGTAGATTGTCAGTTTTTCCACCAACTATAAGCGATATTTCATTTCCAACTCCTGTCTGTACACAAGTATTAACACAATCAGGATCACATAGCACAACAATATATCCAGAAGCATTTTGTCGCAACAACTCATTAAGAATGATTGTGCTATCACCCGGTGAACCACCTCCTATGTTATCACCCATCTCAACAAGTATCACAGGATGTTTTTGACTTCGTATCGCTTGCTGAACTGCCTCAGAAGCATCAGGTAGATTTAATGATAGTTGGTCTCGGATATTCCACAACTTATCGGAAAGTCTATTCGTCTCAATGTGTGCAAGTTGTGGTTCATCGTCCGTTACAACTATGAAAGAAGGACCAATTTCCGACACATCTGCATAGGGATACCCTGCTGCAACATTTGCTATAAGGATGTTTGAATTCTTTTCCAAATGCTCTGCATTATTCATGATAGTTGACATCGGTTCTGCACTTGTGTTTTGATATAAAATGTTAACAATCATCGGTGGTTTGGCAAGTGCTTGGGTTGGCAAGACATTCTCTTTTAGGATTCGTACCAATAATTCTCCTGCTTGGATGCCACGTTGTCGTTGGTCTATGTGCGGATTAGTCTTGTAAATTACGAGAGCAGTTGATTTGTCAACCATCTGTTGTGATACATTTGCATGGTGGTCAAGAGTGACAACGATGGGCAATGACTCACCAAATGTCTCTCTCAATCGATGTAGCACTTCACCGTCACCATCTGGATAACTTTCAACTACCATGGCACCGTGTAAAGCCAACAATATCCCATCAATGTTTTCTATTGATTTTAGTTGTTGAATTAGGAGATCTGTTAGTTTTTCAAAGGCATCATCGGTTACTGGACCGGCTGGCGTGGCTGCCGCCATTAATGTAGGTATTCCGTTGACATCTTGTTTTTCTGTGCATTGTATAAAACCACCTATCTCGTGGTGCGTGTCTTTCCAAGTGGATATAATATCTACCCCAAATGTCTGTGAAAATGCATTGAATTCCGTAAGTGAACTGCTAAACGTATTCGATTCATGCATGATTCCTCCGAAAGCAATTTTATACATGTTTGATCCTTTAAGTTTTATATGATAGTTTTTGGATTTCTCTCTAAATTTCACATAGGCGAGATTAGGAGACCTCTCTACCGTAGACCGTATGTGTATATTTCTTTATACTCTTAAATCCAATTGAAAATATCACTATTGATAGTGACTAATACATCTATCTTTTCTTCTTATTTTCTTAATTTAAAAATATCTTGACTGAGGACATATAAATAGTGTATCATTTAACAGACATTTTTACTCATCTTTATTACGTCTGAAGTGTAAATCTGACAATTATCCGTTTTAAAAAGTAGCGATAGAACGCATGCATGACAATGGTGTACGAAAAAATCGTATTGAAGAAGCGATAGAAGTTGCTGCACAGGCACACTACGGACAATTTCGAAAAGGCACTGGAACTCCATATATATCTCATCCGTATGCTGTCGGCCTGATCTTGATGAATGAGGGATGTTCGGAGGAAGTGGTAATTTCAGGTCTTTTGCACGATACAGTTGAAGACACTGACATGACTTTGGCATGTATACAGAAGAGATTTGGAAAAACTGTCGCTGAGATAGTTGATGGATGTTCGGAAGACAAATCTTTGCGATGGCGTGAACGTAAGACAGAGCGAATTGAAGCATTAAAGACTGCAAGCCCTGAGATTTGCATTGTAACTTGTGCTGATAAACTTCACAATCTGCGCACAGTGATTTCTGAATATGATGAAATCGGTGACATTGTGTGGGAGCGTTTTCATGGTGGTGTTGAAGCACAAACGTGGTATTATCATAGCATTTTAGACAGTTTAAACACCCAGATAGAATCGGATAGCAGTGAAAGCAATAACAGAGATATACAAAAACAATTCCAATCTCTTTTTAAACAATTACAGCTTGCATTAGTTTGTCTCTTTGATGGAGAAGCATAAAAACATACCAAGAGAAATTTGATTGAACACGAATAAACAATACAATTTAAATCACATTATTGGATAATTAAATAATGACCAAGAAAAAGGTCCGACTCACAGCAACTGTCAAATGCGCAGGCTGAGCATCAAAACTTGCTCCGGGTGAGTTATCACAAATCTTAGACAGCCTTCCAAAATCCACAGACCCGAATCTGCTTGTAGGGACAGAGACATCTGATGACGCTGGAATTTATCGTCTATCAGATGACATTGCACTTGTTAATACTGTGGACTATTTCACTCCCATCGTGGATGACCCGTATACTTTTGGGGCAATCGCTGCGACAAATTCACTCAGCGATGTCTATAGTATGGGTGGCGTACCAAAAACTGCTTTAAACATCACATGTTGGCCCAAAGATGACCTTGATCTCACGATTCTGGGTGATATTGTCAAAGGCGGTGCAGATAAAACTGCTGAATCTGGTGCAGCACTTGTTGGTGGACATACAGTTGATTCACCGGAACTTATGTATGGTCTTGCAGTTACGGGTGTAGTACATCCCGATAAGTTTGTTAGGAACTATGGTGCACGTCCCGGTGATATACTTATCCTATCAAAGAATCTCGGTATTGGTATACTGACCACCGGATTGAAATTCAATAAAATAGGTGATGAAGTTCTGCCCCAAGTAGTTGAGTCCATGACACGTCTCAATGCCTCTGCGTCTGAGGTGATGTTAAAATATGGTGCAACTGCTTGCACAGATGTTACTGGTTATGGTTTGTTAGGACATGCCTCAGAAATGGCGGAAGGCAACAATGTCCGTCTGCAGATAGATAGTAGTTCTGTTCCTTTCTTTGAGGATGCACCATTACTTGTTGCAAAGAAAACATATACACAGGCATATCTTGCTAATACAAAGTTCCTTTCAGATAAGGTAACTTTCAGGACATCCGTATCAGATGAGATGCGACATATTCTAATGGAAGCTGAAACTTCAGGTGGTTTGTTATTTGCTCTACCTGCTGAAAATGCAGATGCAGCTGTCAATGAACTTCGTGGAGTAGATTGTCCAGAAGCAGCTGTAATCGGTAAAGTTGTTGATGCAGATGGAGCACATATAGAAGTTCATTAGTATGTCAATTTGAACGGTAATCGTATATGGTAAAGGCTGAGTTAGCAAAGCAGATACGTGCAGTATCTTATCTTACAGGTGAATTCACTTTACGTTCTGGACTAGTCAGCAACTTTTATTGGGATAAATATCGGTTTGAAAGTAACCCGATTCTATTGGCTGCAATAGCCAAAGAGATGGTAAAATTGCTACCAAAGGAATTTAATGGATTGGCAGGATTGGAATTAGGGGGAATCCCACTGGTTACTGCAATTTCCTTACAAACAGGTAGTTCTTGTTTTTATGTTCGTAAAGAAGCAAAACCTTATGGAACATGTAATCTTATAGAAGGAGGTGTGAAAGAGAAAAGCACACTGGTTGTTATTGAAGATGTAATCACCACTGCGGGACAGGTATGTAGATCCATAGAACAGATCCGTGAAGAGGGACACACGGTGGAACATGTGGTGGCAGTTATTGACCGGCAAGCAGGGGGAGAGGAGAAAATAAATGCATACGGTTGCACTTTGGCATCCGTGTTTACACTTGCCGAATTAGAAGTAGTTTAAACATCTATAGTAATAATTGAACAAATAATATACAAATCTGTTCAACTCTAAACTATCAATAACTTGTGCTGCTACATAAGTCGTAAACGAACACATTTCTAAAATACAACTTAAATGATAAAGCACAAGCAACCGTAATAGAATACGAGAAATGTGAAGATATTAAAATGAAAATATTATTTATTGGAGATATTGTCGGCAATCCGGGGAGAAAAGCAGTAACTGAATATTTGAAACAAGTAAATAAACTACCTGAAAACACTTATGACTTCATCGTTGCTAATGCGGAGAATGCTGCAGGCGGCAAAGGTCTAACCTTTGATATCGTAGACCAATTGTTAGCCTCAGGGGTCTCTGCGATAACGACTGGTAATCATGTTTGGGCACAGAAGGAGATATTGGATTTCATTGACACAACACCTCAATTGATTCGTCCAGCAAATTATCCTGCAGATGTACCTGGTCATGGTTTTACAATAGTAGATTCTGCAGATGGAAATGCAAAACTTGGTGTAATCAATCTTGCTGGTCAGATTTTCATGAACAGGTATACCAATCCGTTTCATGAACTGAATTCAATTCTACCAAAGATAAAGGCTGTAACACCTAATGTGCTTTTGGATTTTCATGCTGAAGCAACATCTGAAAAGATTGCGATGGGATGGCATGCAGATGGAAGGGCGAGTGCAGTAATTGGCACACACACACATGTTCAAACAGCAGATGAACGAGTTTTACCTCAAGGAACTGCTTACATCAGTGATGTAGGCATGACTGGACCACACGACTCTGTTATCGGTAGTCGTAAAGAACAAGTATTAGAAACTTTTCTGACATTGATGCCTGCCCGTTTTGGCGTTGCCAAAGAAAATGTCAGGTTAAATGCTGTTAATATTGAATTGAATGATGAAACTGGCTTAGCTGAAAATATAACGCGAATACAATTTCAATTGCAAAACAGATAGTTTTGACAATAGTCAATAATTATCCTTTGAATACGTAATTTAAACCATTTCTGAAGAATAAGATTCCATTGTGAGATTATAGGTTCACATTGATGTGAAGTATGTAAGATGCGCGTGTCCTCAAACAGTCTATTTATTTCATAGAGTATATCTTATCTTTTAGAAATGGTTTTAAAAAGAATCCTATGCCATTAGATATTCCAATACCCCGCGCTATTTTTAGTGTATCACAAATCACAAGAACTATATCACGCACTATTGAGCAAGATCCGAAACTTCAAAATGTGTGGGTGAAGGGACAGATTTCAAACCTTGGAACACCTGCATCGGGACATATCTATTTTACGCTTAAAGATCAGAAGAGCACTATCCGGAGCGTTGTTTTTCGGAGTAGTGCAACTCGTATGAGGTTTATGCCCAGTAATGGTGAAGAAGTTCTGGTACATGGGAAAATCAATATCTATGCAGCAAGTAGTGAATATCAGATTGTTGTTGATAAAATTGAACCCATGGGAATTGGCGCACTTCAACGTGCCTATGAGGAATTAAAAAAGAGATTAGCTGATGAAGGATTATTTGAGACACAACATAAGAAACCATTGCCTGCGTTTCCAAAGAAAATAGGTGTGATCACATCCAAAACTGGTGCTGCAATCCAAGATATTTCCCAGCAGCTTCAAAAACGATTTCCTCTATCTGAACTTCTCCTCCATCCAACACTCGTTCAAGGGGAGAATGCTGCTGCTCAGATTGAAAATGCAATACAGGTTATGAATAATAGATCTGACATTGATGTTCTGATAGTTGGTAGAGGTGGTGGTTCAATAGAAGATTTGTGGGCATTTAATGAGGAAATTGTAGCACGCGCAATATTTGCATCTACTATCCCCATTATCTCTGCCGTAGGTCATGAGACAGATTTCACCATTGCAGATATGGTTGCAGATCATCGATCTCCAACTCCATCTGCAGCTGTAGAGCATGTTGTACCTGATCAGCAAGAAATTTTAACACACTTGAAAGCACAACAAGAACGGTTAAGAAACCTTGTTTTACGCAGGTTTGCTAATCAACGTGAGGAACTTATGGTGATGGAGGATGGACTTTCACCGGTAAAAAGGAAAGATGCAATCAATGAGTTGTATCAATCTATTGACAACCTTGAAGCGTCTTTTCATCAATCTTTAAGTAAAAAAATAGCTGCTAAGAATGATCTTTTACAAGCATTTGCAGATAGGTTGAATGGATTAAGTCCTTTAGCTACGCTAAAACGGGGATATAGTATTGCCAGAACATCCACTGGAGAAATTATCACTTCTAACAATGCGGTAAATGTTGGCGATAGAATTGATGTAACCCTCTCTGACGGAGCTCTGGTATGTACTGTTGATGAACATTTAGATTAAGTGTGCATCCATATCCATAAATTTTTGGATATTGCCATTGTCGCAGGATTTTCCCATGCTGATCTCATACACCTTTTCTTATAACTCCGATTTGGAAATTCCTCCTGCAATTGAATAATGTGTAAATTTGACATAGGAGAATGTGATTTAAATATTCATTTTCTAATTAAATTGATTTTGTTTTGAGAGGAGATACCGTTGACTTTTGAAGAGAAACTTGCAAGATTAAATGAGATTGTGGAAGAATTAGAATCTCCAGAGACTTTGGAATTGGACACTTCTCTGTCACTTTTTGAGGAGGGAGTTGGACTAGTTCGTTCGTGCCGGAAACTCCTTGAAGAAGCCGAAGTCCGAGTTCAAATCATATCGCAAGATGAAAACAACGTGAATGATGGGGATTCCTTATCCGAAAATGAAAACGGAGTCTTTGATGGTTTTGAAGAAAATTAATGACCCATCTGATCTGAAAAATCTAAATGTAAATGAACAAAAAACGCTCGCCGACGAGATGCGGAAGCACATGTTGGCTGTACTTTCAGATCATCCTGGACACTTCGCGCCAAACTTTGGCACAGTGGAACTTGCCATTGCAGTCCACACTGTTTTTGACACACCACGAGATAAAGTAATCTGGGATATTGGTCATCAAGCCTATCCGCATAAACTCTTGACAGGACGGTTGGATGTCTTTGAAACTTTGCGTCAAACCGATGGGATTAGTGGGTTCTTAAGTCGAGAAGAAAGCAAATATGATGTGTTCGGTGCGGGACATTCCAGCACATCTATTTCTGCTGCTTTAGGTATTGCCACTGCACGAGATGTCAACAACGATGATTTCAAAGTGGTAGCGATCATTGGGGATGGTGGTCTGACTGGTGGGATGGCACTTGAAGGTTTGAATGCTGCTGGCGACTTCAAAAAGGATATGCTAGTTATCCTAAACGACAACCAGATGTCAATTTCTCCGACAATTGGGGCAATCTCAAAACATTTTCACAAATTGATTAGTTCACGGGGGTACAATCGTCTACGATCTGGTGCAAAGGAATTGATGAATTTCATATCATCTGATGCAAAAGCACTTGCACAGAAAATAGAGGCATCCCTTAAACCCGGTACACTCTTTGAGGAATTCGGATTCCGCTATTTCGGACCTCTTGATGGTAATGATTTAGAAACACTGATACCAATCTTAACCGGCATTCGCGAGTTAACAGGTCCAATTTTAGTTCATGTTGTTACCAAAAAAGGTTTAGGGTATAAACCTGCCGAAGAGGACCCTATAGGATTTTATAGTGTAAGTGGGCAGTTTGATTTAAAAACTGGTAAATCGCTACGACCATCATCTGCAGTTCCAAAGTACACTGACGTATTTAGTCGTACTCTTATAGAAGAAGCGAAACAAGATTCTCGGATAATTGGTGTAACTGCTGCAATGCCAGGTGGTACAGGTTTGGACAAATTTGCAGACGCTTTTCCTGACAGATGCTTTGATGTCGGCTTGGCTGAACAGTGTGCTGTTACCTTCGCTGCTGGACTTGCTACGGAAGGTCTGAAACCAGTAGTCGCTATCTATTCAACCTTCCTCCAACGAGGCTACGACCAGATCCTCCATGATGTCAGTATTCAGAATCTTCCTGTAGTCTTTGCACTAGACCGTGCTGGACTTGTGGGTGCTGATGGACCAACCCACCATGGAGTTTTTGATATTGCATTCCTACGTTCCATACCAAACATTGTTTCTATGGCACCGAAAGATGAGAATGAATTACAAAGGATGTTGAAAACAGCGTTGAACCACGATGTAGGTCCAATAGCAATGCGTTATCCTCGTGGCACTGGGATAGGAGTTAAGTTAGATGCAGAACCTAAGGCACTTCCTATTGGAAAAGCTGAAATCTGTCGTGAAGGAGATGACCTATTAATATTGGCATTAGGTAATCGTGTCTATCCTGCGCTTGAAGCAGCAAAAACATTAAGTGAAACTGGAATTGAAACTACTGTAGTAAATGCACGGTTTATAAAACCTTTGGATACAGAGTTAATTCTGGACTTAGCTAAACAGATTGGCAAAGTCATCACTGTTGAAGATGGTGTTCTCATGGGTGGATTCGGGAGTGCTGTACTTGAAACACTGGCAAATGCGGGGGTAATGGATGTTCGTGTTACCACTCTCGGCGTAACTGATCGATTTGTTGAACATGGTGACGTGACTACCTTGTACGACCGTTATGGTTATGATACACAAGCGATCATTCGAACAGGAATTACTTTAGCTGTTGGATCCTAATGCATACCATCTCTAATCTCACCTGGTGATATGAACATCTTATATAAAATCATACAAATCAATGATGGAAAGGTTAGATATAATACTTGTTAAGCGAGGATTTGTTGAAACTCGGCAACAAGCAAAACGTTTGATTTTGGCAGGTACTGTTAAAGTCAACAACAACTCTCAGCTCAAACCAGGACAACGTATTGCCTCTGATGCAAAAATCGTAGTAGAAAAACCACCAAAATATGTCAGTAGAGGCGGATTGAAACTTGAAAAGGCGATACAACATTTTGACATTTCCATCCAAAACAAAATTGCATTAGACGTTGGGGCATCAACAGGTGGATTTACCGATTGCTTGCTTCAACATGGTGCAGATTTCGTATATGCTGTTGATGTTGGCTACGGTCAACTTGCATGGAAACTTCGCACAGATCCACGTATTCAAGTAATTGATAGAACGAATATCCGCTACATCGACAATCTTATTTTTTCACATCCTCTTGACATCGCAGCAATTGATGTTTCTTTCATCTCCTTACAAAAGGTTTTACCCGTTATACTTGATAAGTTAGGTGTGACTAAGGTAATCGCGCTTGTAAAACCTCAGTTTGAGGCAGGTCGTGCTTTTGTCAAGAAAGGTGGAATCGTTGATAATCCAGATATACATAGAGATATATTGAATGATTTAATCAACTTTGTCCAGATTGACTTGTCAACAATTGCAACGGGTTTGACGTTTTCACCTATACACCGAGACATAGCAAATATTGAATACCTACTATGGTTACAAAAGATGCCGAATACTGAATCAGGTTCTCATTCAATAGACGCCGAAATTATAGATGATGTAGTAAATTCAGCACACAAAGCATTTAATGGAAAAGCATAAAAAACAATAATTAATACGATGACTCGCAGAAAACTACTTTTCATAACAATTCCACTATTTTTCCTACTATGTGGCATAGCTGGATATCTTTTAATCAGTTCAGAATATTTTCTTAATAATTACATTAAAGACCGACTTATAAAAGCATTACAAGACCAAATCAATGAAAATTATATCGTAAAAATTGGTCAATTACGTGGAAATGTTCTGATAGGTGTTGAAATTGAGAATCTATCCATCCATGAAGAGAATTCTGACCTGCCTTCTATTCTTTCGACAGAAAAAGTACTCTTCAAATATCACATCTTCCCATTATTGAGACGCAACCTTCTTGTGTCAGAGTTGGCAATTGAATCACCGATTGTAAATGTGGTACGTAATTCTGATGGAAATTTGAACCTAACACAGATGTTACAAAAAACTACGTCAGAAGCTAAATCAGATTCAAATCGTGATTTTGCATTTTCGGTTGCACATATAACTTTAGAGAGAGGTTCTATCCTTTACTCTGATTCACAGCAAAATATAAAACTAAACTTACCGGATATTACCTTCAATTTGGATGGTTCGCTTGAAAAGTGGGATCATACTGGCAATTTTTCTATTGGAAAAGGGAATTTCAAGATAAATGAATCTGAGATTCCGATTGAACAATTAGAGAATATGAAGTTTGCCCTATCAATGCAAAGTAGTAAATTGTCTAATGGATTGATGCTCAAAATAGGAAATTCATTGATAGATGTAAAGGATTTTCAAGGCAGTTGGGAGAAAGAACACTGGAGAACAGAAGTTGAGTTAAATCTTGATACGAATGATGTGCAAAAATTTAGTGATAATAATCTGGCACTATCAGGCTTAGTTTCCATTATACTGAAATTAAATGGAACAGATTCAACAATAAATGGAACTATCTCATGTACATCTGACAAGATAGCAATCAATCAGATATACTCCTCAGGAGACAATCCTTCAAAATCATTTGGTAGACAAATTGACCTATCAAATATAACAGTTGATACCACCATTAATATTGAAGACGAACCTAGAATAATTTTCAATGAGTTGCAAGCAACAATTGCCGATGGAACACTAACAGGAAAAGGTAATATCACATTTGACAATAATGTTAAAGGAAACCTATATGAGAGAATTCAACATTATTTAAAAGAATCAATCACCTATGAAAGCAATTGGACAGTATCAGACATACAACTTCCTACATTGATTTCTTCACTGGTTAAAGTGCCAGAGGACATGCCGAAAATCGATTCGGGAACTGTTTCTGGATTAGGAGATTTCAACGGTAATAGTGAAGGATACCTGCATATTGTTTGTGATGTAGATCTTTTTAATGCAGGTATCATAGTTCGTGATAAAGGACAACTAAATTCTTTCTTACTTAAAGATTCTTCTCTGGATTGCAAGATAGTGTCAGATACAGGTAAAGAACCAATCATCACTGCAAATGGAAATATAGATAATACTACCGTAGAGATTGGTGGCTCATTAGATAACATTGATGTAGAACTTACGGATATTGACTTTGGGAAATTATGTAAGATATTTAAATCTGTACCATTCGTAGGAATTGGAGATATATCTGTTACAATAAACAAGGATGGTACTGCGAAAGGATTTGTTGAGATTCCAAATGCTTACTATGGCAATCTAAACAGTTTACTTGGTCGTTTAACCGGCAATCTAAGATATGAAAATAGAGTAATATTCATTGATGACGCACATTTGACGAAAGAAAGTGAAAACGGAGAGACGAATGTTTCTATAGATGGTAATATTGAATTAGAGGGTAAATTCCCATCAAGCTTTACAATCAATGCAAATTCACTTGTTTTGGACAATGATTATAACCAAATCTTTTTTCAACAAGCGTATCCCATTATGGGAAACATCTCTGGTGAACTCAACTTGTTTGGTTCATTGATTGATAATTTAGATGGAAAGGGTACATTTACAGTTGATTCGGGGAATGCATGGGGAATCAATTTAGATACAGCAACAGTTCCGCTGGAAATTGACGACTACTCACTTACAATAGCAAATTTTGAGATTTATGCACAGGGACAACAGGTAATCCTCAACGCACACGCTACTAATGATGGAGAGTTTGACTTTAGTTTAAAGAATAGGAAAGACAATCCAGTCCAAATAGCAAAACTGGCACTTGCGGCGGATGTACATGATTTTCCTCTTGATGGAAAAATGGATGTTAATGTAACGTCATATTTGAGAAAACCAGAACAAGTTGTCTTTCAAGTAGATTTAGACTTTGTTGACCTTACTTTTGAAGACAACCCTCTTCCTGGGGATGCGGTCCTTCAAGGTGTTCTAATTGAGACAGGTGAAACAGCTGATGAACCTGATTACTTCAATTTTACCGGAGAAGCATTTGAAGAAACAAGTAACATCAACGGAAAAATATACACTTCTCAAGATAGTCCCTACCAGTTTACTATGCAAAGTAAAGGAATACAAGTCTCACCAATTCTCCGCATCTTGGATCGTAGACTTGAAGCTATTACAGGTACTGCCGATGGAATCGTAAATGTAGAAGGAACTATTTCAGAATTAGTAGAACCATCAAAAAAACGACAATTTCCATACGATGTTGATATATTGATTAACCGTTCGAAACTTCAATACAATTCTGTAAATTTTGCCAATCCAAAACCTATTCACCTGAGATTAGAAAATGATATTCTTTCATTTGAAGATAGTTCTTTGATGTTTAGTGGTGAACAAACTTCATTTATTAAACTGTCAGGAACTTTTGATACAAAGAATGAAACAGTAGACATTTCAGCACATTCAGAAGATGAGACATCTCTCAAGCCTTTTGGTGTTGCGTTTAACCAAGCTATTGATGGTAAGGTTTCATATCACTTTAAGGCAGATGGACCATTGAGCGACCCAAACATTGAGCTTAAATGGAAATTACCAACATTGATTGTAAATACGAATGTGGGAGATGTTAATATACATAATGCTGATGGAGCATTGAAATATCAAAATGGATCTGTCGACATTGAACCTTTCTCAATGGAATTCATGGACAATAAGGTGTTGGTTAAGGGAGATATAACTATCAACAAGAATGAATTTACTGATTCCATTCTGACTTTCGATATTAATAGTGATAGTTTTGATATAGAGAAATTGTATGACTTATTAAAGAATAGCATATCACCTGAAATGGCAAGAAAACTCAGTTTGGAGCATGAATCGTCAATTTCTGGTTCACTTGGTGTTTCCGTCAAATTGGGAGGAAATATCGCTGAACCGATAGTCAAAGTACATTCACATTCAAGAAATAACAAACCTATTCTGTTTGGTAGATTCATTAATCCAATAACCCTTGATGAATTCAGTGCAGAAATATTAATAAAGAAGCAGTCGTTCCAAATACAAGATGCAGTCTTACATGGTAAGATGCGAGATGGTGGGTTTCATATAAATGGGAATTCATCTCATTCAACCGTCAATCCAAATGAGATGAATTTCAATTTGAGTATGTCTGTTAATAGGTTGGATTTACAGGATTTTGCAACACTTTTCCAAGAAAATAAGACATTTCACAATGCTTTGGTAAGTGGTTCTGTGAAATGTTCTGGAACAGGTATTAAACCTCATCAGATTTCAGTTGTTGGCAAGATAGATGAACTCAATTTTCTGTTTCAGAACTACGAAATCAAGAATAAATCATCTTTTGACATAAGTTTAAATCGCAGCAAAATTGATTCTCTAATCCCCTTAGAAATCACATCACCTGAGATTGATACCGATGTTGACATAAGAATAGATGGTCTACTTTCTAAACCAATCCTGTCTTTAATTTGGCAAGGCACCATGAACTACCTCGCACATAACGGGGACACCTCACCTTTTCAATGGATAGGTAGTGTAGAGTACAACAATAATTCAATTTTACTCAGTTCCAAACTAACTAACAATGGGGACACTATAAACCTAAAAGGCACGATCCCTTTCAACCTATCAGTCTTTGAGGATGGTTTTCTTGCCAACTTCACTGAAAAACCTATAAATGTTAGTCTCATCGGAAATGAACTTCCTCTGAACTTAATTCCAGAAGTTGAACATTTCTTTGATCAAGTGGAAGGTGTTGCAGATATTAACCTTAGACTTCAAGGAACGATTTCAGAACCACATATACAAGGAACCGTTTCTATAGAAGCACCAACTCTTAAAATAAAAGATTTTTCTCAAACGCTTGAGAATGTCAACATCAGACTCAACGCGCAGAAGGATATTGTTGAATTAACAAAGTTTCAATTTGATATTAAAGATGGCACTGTTTTTCTTCAACAAGACCAAAGAAGTAAATTGATATTAGATGGAATTACACCGAAAACTCTAGAACTTTATGACCTAACATTAAAGAAATATCCTTTCACTTCATTACTACAACAGAATCTACCAGAAGGTCTAATTAACGACATTGAAGGAACAATATCAGCAACATTAATAAATATCAGTATACCACTTTATAGTTATTTTGAAATAACAGACAACAACCCTCTTCCGATTTTACGCAATTTAATTACTATTGAATCAGTTATACAGAATGCAGTAGCAGATTTTGCAATAGATAATCTATCATTAGGTTTTACTTTATCAGATCAAAATTATAGATTCGAGAATCCGCAACCAATTCCAATCTCACTAACATCGGGTGAATTTAAAGTGCGGGAATTGAAACTCGCGAATACACCTGCTTCAGATACAGAAAAAAAACTTAATCCTTTATCATTCAGTAGTTATGGTAAGTGGAATATGCAAAGTGGAATATTGCTGAATATGAAACTTACCAATTTTGACATATCAGCACTCAACAGTCTTTTATCTGATATCAATCTTGATACTTATCAACTCAATGGAATTATTTCAACAGATATAAACATAAATGGCACATACGCCGATCCAGAAATAACGGTAGTGTTTGATGGAAATATGATAGAACTAAATAATACTGAAATTGATGAATTTACAGGTGAACTTACATATAGTTCAGTCAACAGACAATGGTCAATTATCAAGTCCAATCCAATCCGAGTTAGAGCTGGAAAGAATCTCCTTACATGTTCAGGTGAAGTTCCATATTATCTATCCTTCTCAAATCTCAAAGCCGAAGTAATAGATGAACCGATGGAAATATTGATTGCTTTAAAATTAGAGGAAATGGGGATTTTATCCGACCTGGCATCAGGAATTGATTCTGCAATTGGAGCAGGTTCTATTTCTGCTACAATTCTTGGCACACCGAATACACCACGACTTAATGGCGCAGGAGAGTTGAGTTTGGAATCTCTCATATTGAAAGATTCACCTATTTATTTTAATGATACTCGCGGTGTATTTGAACTATCTGAAACCGATCTAAAAATTATATCTGTTGATGGCCGACTTAATGAAGGTGATTTTGACGCATCTGGTATTATTCGTACAGATTGGTTTGATGTCCAAACTATTGATCTAAATGTAAGCATGGACAACTGCATTATTGCAGAACCTGGACAATATGAAGCAAATGTCAGTACAAACACAAACGATCTACGTCTAACAGGAAATGTAAATAGAAATTCTCAAGGAAATTTAATTCTGTCAGGAGATATAATCATTCATTCAGGGAATTATGAACAGAATTGGGAAAACGTCAGAGATTGGTTCAGTGGAGCAACAGTGAGTGGCGTGGAACTCACCTTTGGTAATACTTTACTTGATAACCTACAGTTAGATTTAGGAATTGATATCCCTGAAGATTTTCACTTTCTATCCTCACTCGGTGGAACAACTGAGATTGAGATCACTTGCAACGGACGTATCACCGGTTTAATCCAAGAACCCATATTCACTGGAGATGTAACTATACTTGATGGAAAGATAAGCATTGTAACACAGGAATTTGATATTGTTGAGGGATCAAGAATTACGAATCAAAGTGATACAGCATTCAATCCACAGTTAGATATCATATTAAAAACACAAAATCCTATACGTGGCGTTTTACTTGAAGACGGTAGCACAGCAGACCTTATGGTTACCGCCACCGTTACTGGTGTATTGGAAAATGGTGATATTGACAAAGCAAGGTTGAGGTTCCAAGCAAATCCCATAAATTCTTCTACAACAGCAGTTTTTTCTGATGCCTATGTACTGTCACTTCTCTTACCAGGGAGTTCTATCTCTCGTTCCTATGGCGGATTTACATTTACAATATCATCTGGTTTTGATCCTAACCAAAGACACATTATTGCCGAATACCCCTTACCAAACAATATGTCAATTAGAGTTGAAGGTGATGAAAGGGGTGACTTTGGTGCAGATATACAATTTCTGGAACGGAGATTCTAACGTAAGGTCTATATGAGCAACTCTATTACGCAAACTGTCAGTTTGTACTACCTTGTAAGCAATATTGTCCCATGATTTTTTGGAAACAACTCAAATGTACCGTGTTATTTTTATTTTTCTCCTCAGCATTATTTTCATTTCATCTGTCTCCTCTGCATCAATAGACAAATCTAATTCACTAACTACAACCCAAAACACTATACCACAAGAAAAGATTGTTGAGATTGAATATATTGTTGACAATAAACCTGTAACTGATATAGAACAGATCAGTGATTTGGAAGAATTGACTCAGATAACAGTTGGTTCACAATTATCACGACATGCAATTCAACAAAGTGTTATTTCACTCTTTTCTACACAAGAATACTCACAAGTAGATGTGTACACCAATGACTCTCAAAACGGCAAAACACTTATATACCAGATTGAAAGAGTTATGAAAATTGAGAAAACTGGTATAACAGGTGTGGCATCAGAGAAACTTCTACGTTCAATCAATAATGTGTTGAGATTGAAAGCAGGTGATCAGTATTTCCGTGAGATTGCAGAATACGATTTGAAATCAATCAGACGAGTGTGTGAAAATCACGGTTACTTTGGGGTGCATGTGGAGATTATAACAGATAAAACGAATGGAAGTTTGACATATCAGATTGCATTGGGTGCTCCCTCATATATCACAAAGTTTCAAATTCATGGAAATTCTGCAATATTTACTGAACACATCAAAGAGGCGTGTAATACTCAGGTTGGCAGGATCTACATGAAATCAACCATTAATGAAGATTTTACAGCAATACGTTCACTCTACAGAAAAAGGTATTATCCAAAAATAAAGATCGATCCCAACTTTGACAGTCAGTTAGGAGTGTTGATATATAGAATTCAAGAGGGAAAGCAATTACTGCTTGATTTCGTAGATGTAAATGGAAAACCGATTCTACAAGATTCTTTTATCAGTAAATTGTTCGCAAACTTACAACTCAATAGAGAAGAATCAGAAAGGGATAAACTTAGGAGAAAGATTGAACGGTATATCAATAACCAATCAGAATGGATCAATATTGTCCAAACTCATTACCAACTGAAAGGTTATTATGCAACTGAAGTAACAACGAAAACATTGACCAATTCTCCACTTCATGTTGAATTTACCATTAAACCTGGAAGAAGATATACTGTTAAATCAGTAGAATTTAAAGGAAACGAAGCATTCACTAGAGAGGAATTGCTCCGTGAAATGGAAACCAAACCCACCGCTTTTCTTTCAAACTATATTAGGCGCAGTTTTTTTTCTGAGCTAACTCTTGAAAAGGATAAAAACCGAATAGAGATTCTGTATGAAAAATCAGGCTATCCTAATGTTAAGATAATATCTTCAATAGATAGACTCAATTCTGAAAATGGGAAGGATGGAAGGGTTACAATCAAATTAGTTCTAATTGAACCCTACAAACAAGTAATTTACGGATGTTCGTTTATTGGAAATGTCGTCCTTGACAATAATGTATTATATGATGCGTTACCAAGTAATCTACCGCAACCTAATGCCAGTCTTGTAAAAAAGAATTATGAAAATGCAATTCTTAAGGAATATCACGATAGAGGATACATGGATGCCAAGGTAGTTGAATCACAGTTCTTTCATAAATATGATACACCGACTTTTGCGATTGATGGAGATTTTACAGAATTCTTGAATGCAGGGACGTTATCTAATGAACTAAGAGAGGCATTTGAGAAACACAATCTTTCGCTTAAAGGAATGCATATTGCTACGAGAATTGACGACGAATGGAGCATACAAGATATTGAAGGAAATCTAAGATATGCACTCTTACAAAGTAAGGAGAGTATTTCTATTTTTGAATATGGTATTTTACGTTTTACTATTGCCGAAGGAGATAAGATTGAATTTGGACAATTTATATTTGATGAAGATTTAAGTGTTTATCCAAGCATTCTCACCCGTGAAGTGTCACATCTTACTGGTACTCTCTTCACACCGGATAAACTGAATCAAGCAAGACAGAGCATATATAATACGCGTATTTTTGAACCTGGTATTACATTTAGAAGAAGTATACCTATAGATATTGAAGAACAAGAAAATAGTTTGGATGAAAATCAACCTTCAAACCTCTCATTGAACAATACAGTTGTCAATGATGTAACGTTTTTTCTTCAGGAAAGAAAGCCTGGATCTTATGGGGCAAGTGTTGGAGTAAGTTCTTCAGATGGACCTCGTGGCACAATATCGCTCAGTCATCTCAACCTATTTAGGCGAAATATAAGATTCCAACTACGTGGCAGGTGGGGATTCCGTGCATATCTCTATGATACAACTATAACTGAACCTTGGCTGATTGGACGGACCAGTGGCAGCTTTCAGATTTTAGGAAGAAAATTAGAACAGGATGATGGTGTGCGAGCACTGCAAAGCAGTTTTAGTCTAAGTAGAAGGCTGCCTGCTGCGCATCGTCTAAATTTAGATTACAGTTTTCGTTTCTTAAAGGATACTTCAATTGAATCAACCGATCCAGAATTGTCAACTACTGTAAGTAGTGTCCGTTTTCTATGGAGACAAGATACTCAGTTTCCATCATTGAATCCTGTTTCAGGTATGCTCAACGAGGTAACACTGGAGTACGCGGGTGGTATATTAGGGGGTAGAAGTAGTTTTATTAAGACGGTGGCAGAATCTATCTACCATCAACAACTGAATGATTCAGGTTATGTGTTATCCTCCTCACTGCGACTTGGCATGACAACAGGATTACAAAGAAATAGAGAGTCTGAATTGATCTCATTTGAACGATTTTGGGCAGGTGGTTCTACTACAGTACGTGGATATGAAGAGAGAGGACTTGGACCGGAAGATACAACTGGAAAACATAGAGGAAACGTTCAGTTCATATTCAACACAGAGTTGCGTTTTACAATCTTAGACCCCTTTCAAGGTATTCTGTTTCTGGATTCTGGAAATGTATGGGGAACATTTGATGAAATTGACTATTCATGGATGCCAACGTCTGTCGGTGTTGGTTTACGTTTGAACTTAGGACCGCTCATTGGTGGAATAGATTATGCGGTTCCCCTTATTTCAGTACCAGATGTTCCTACCAATTCACTCTATTTCCGTATTGGTAGTACATTCTAATTGTAATCAGTTATTCAGAAGGATCATAAGGTCTACCCAAAGCCAGTGGTGCTTCTGCACGCCCAACAAATCCGGCTAATACAGTCAAACAAAGGATAAAAGGCAGCATTTTAAACCATTGATATTGTATTCCCAAACCAAACGCTTGAAAAAGAGCATCCATTGCATATCCCAATCCAAACAACAGCGCAGCCGCACAAGCTTTGACAGGATGCCATTTCCCAAAAATGACTATAGCCAGCGCGACAAAACCACGTCCAGATGTCATACCAGGTAGGAAATAAGGAACATCTGCAAGGGACAAATAACCACCACCAATTCCCGCCATAGTTCCAGCAAACAGCAAACATGCCGTCCGTATAAGCAATACGTCGGATCCGACAGTAGATATTGCTTTAGGATGTTCCCCACAAGCCCGTACTTTTAAACCGTAATGTGTATGATATAAGAAGAAATATACACAAGGTACAAGTAGAAAAGCAATGTAGACAATGATATTATGAGAGAAAAGTATATCTCCGATTATTGGGATGTTAACAAAGAAAGGAACCTTGATATCTTCAAAATCGTGAATACCCGTTTGACTACCAAGTCCTCCTAACAGTCGATCATAAAGCACTTCAGTCAATCCTAATGCTAATAAAGTGATTGCTGTTCCTATTACAATTTGATCTCCTCGAAGTTTAATTGCAAAATATGAGAATATCGCTGCGGTGATAAGACCGCTGAGACCTGCAAGCAAAATTCCTATCCACGGCGCGAAGAACGGCATTGTAGATGTATAATATGAACCTAATAAACCAAAGAGTGCCCCAAAGAGCATCATCCCTTCAATACCGATGTTAATTACACCAGCACGTTGAGATACTACTTCTCCCAATGCAGCAAGCAATAGAGGGGTTGATGCGTATATTGTAGCAACGATTATATTCTCAAATATCTCCAAAATGATCCTTTATATTAACGCAAGTTGCCACCTATCATTTGTTGGAGGGGTTTGAAACCCCGATTTATAAGAAGTGGCTCCAAAATATGCAGAATTCCTTTGTTTTTCGTTTGATAAAGCAATTTGATGATTAATATTCAGTAAGTAGCAACTTAGGCTATATTAGTATCTAATTCAATCCTTTGTGTTCCCGACAAATTTACTTTTTTGCTTGTTTCTGAAATAAACTTATAGAGCCAAAACCGATGGCAAAAAGTAGAATAATTGCTTGCATCATCCAAGTTACTTGTCTTGAAATGCCGACTTCTGATTCCATAGCAAATGAACCTTCTGCAAGTGCACCGAAGAATAGTGCGGAAAGAATTGTTAGTAGAGGATGCAGTCTTGCCAATAATGCAACAGCAATTGCGGTGTAGCCGTATCCGGGTGAAAAGTTATGTGTGAGTCGCGGGGCAAGAGCCATAAGTTCAATTGCCCCACCAAGTGCCGCGAGTGCCCCGCTAATACAAAAGACACGTATTGTATTTTGAGGAATGGAAATTCCAGCAGCCTGTGCAGCCGCGGCTCCCTCACCGACTGCACGTAGTTGGTATCCATAAGTAGTTCGGAATAGTACATAAGTTATTACTGCAGCTAAAATAACAGCAATAATAATCCCAGAATGGATTCGATATGTGCCGATAAGATCGGGTAAACGTGCCCACAGAACTATCGGGTCACTTTGTGGTCCGGTTTTTGAAGTTTCCTGCAGCGGTCCTCCATCTATCATCAGACTAACAAAGTAAATTGCGATGTAGTTTAACATAATGGTACTGATAACTTCATTGACACCGCGTGTAATCTTGAGGATAGCGGGTACTATACCCCATATACTGCCTGCGAAGATTGCAAAGATGAAACAGAGCGGAATTGCTATCCAAGAAGTATTTGGTAGGACATATACCAACTTTGTTCCGACATAGGATGCTGCTAAAGCCCCCATAAGGAACTGTCCTTCCGCACCAATGTTCCAAATCCCGCATCGAAACGCGATTGCTACAGAAAGACCTGTCATGAGATATGGGGTTCCCTTTACCAGTGTTTCACTTATGCCTCCGAATGAACCCAAAGTTATAACTGCAGCTGAGAGGTAAGCCTCAATTGGATTGTATCCACATAGTAACATGACAATCCCATTTGTTATGAATGCTCCTGATAGTATTAGAAATGGAGAAAGAACCCACTGAGTGAATCGTGGATATTTTTCTATATAGTTCAAGCAAACTGATTTTATATCTTGATAGTAGGTAAGTAAATTAGGCAACGGTATCCGACTCTCCTGTCATAAATAGTCCTAAAGTCTCAATGTCATCACGATAGTTTGTGGCCTCAATTAACTTTCCCTTTGACATTACATAAAGTCTATCACTCAGCTGCAACACTTCATCCAATTCCGTTGAAATCAAAAGGACCGACTTTTTCAATGTTCGTTGTGCAAGTAAATTTAGATGTACATATTGTGCTGCACTAATATCCAATCCTCGTGTAGGATTAACAGCGATCAGCAATTCAGGTTGAGGTGATATTTCTCTTGCGAGGACAATTTTCTGTTGGTTTCCACCTGAAAGGGTTGATGCTGCCGCGTCTGCAATAGGTGGACGTATATCGTATGCAGCAATTAAACTCGATGAATGTTCATATTTCAGTCTTTGGTCAATTATACCCCACTTTGAGATTTCATCAATTTGTGAAGTGTTTAACATCAGGTTCTCTGCTATAGAGAAAGTAGATATGACCCCTGTTGAACGTCTATCTTCTGGGATATAACCGACACCACATTGTCGGATGTGCTTTGTTCCAATTGGCTTTCTACCTAAGATCTCAATTTGTCCTGCAACAGATGTGCGTAGCCCCATAATTGATTCAGCCAATTCGCGTTGACCATTTCCATCAACACCTGCTATCCCTACAATTTCTCCTCTATATGTGCTGAATGTAATATCGGAAACGGCTATTTCATTACGATTTCCCTTAACTTTCAAACCTGAGATATGAAGTACAAGGTCCGTTGTTGCTTCAGTTGCTTTTCTCTCAATTTCAGATATTTCTTCTCCAATCATTTCTTTAGCAAGTTCTCGTGCGGAGAGTTCACCTGTTTTGCCTTGATACACTTTCTTGCCTCTTCTCAAGACCGTGATTCTATCGCTAACTTCTAATACCTCTTTCATTTTGTGACTAATGAATATGATAGAACGATTGTCTGCTTGTAGCAATCTAAGTATAGAAAAAAAACTGGTTACCTCTTGTGGACTAAGAACAGCAGTGGGTTCATCAAGAATCAATATTCTTGCATCAACTGCGAGAGCCTTGAGTATCTCAACACGTTGCTTTAATCCAACAGATAAGGTGCTGATAAGTGCATTCGGATCAACATCTAAGTTAAACTGGTGAGAGAGTTCGCTTGTAATCTGTATGGCTTCATCTTTTTTAAAGCGGAATTTACTAAGTCTTGGCATTATTTCATCGGTTGTATCTGAGGTAGACCCTTCTCGTGAACTGAATTGGGAAACAGTGAGTGCGATATTCTCTGCTACCGTGAGGTTCTCAATCAACATAAAATGTTGATGAACCATACCGATACCGTGTTCAATTGCATCTTTTGGTGATTTTAAGCGTGTTGGGATACCTGAGATGGAGATATTGCCGCTTGTAGGTTGGTATAGTCCGTAGATGAGATTCATCAGTGTAGATTTCCCAGCACCGTTCTCACCTAATATAGCATGGATTTCACTTGACTTTATTTCAAAATGGATATTGTCAACTGCAAGGAGGTCCCCGAATTTCTTCGTGACATTTTGTAGTTGAAGAATATTATCTGTTTCCATTTATATCGCACACCATTTTTCAGCTCTATTCGTCGTCAATTCACCATCGTAAGCAACAAATCGTAGTCCGATTTTCCATGTGTCTTTAGATTTAGTTTGCACCGCACCTGTCTGCGTAGGATTATATAGAGCCATCCCATAATCACGGATAAACCACGGTCCTCGGGTTGCATCATCAAGTATTTTCATAAAGACACCTAAATTACCGTGTCCGTGAAGCGTATTTTGATAGGTGACATAATCAGATGCATTGTCGTCTATTACCTCAACTTTACCTCTTCGGTCATTATCACCAATGACCACACCACCCATGACTGGTAACAGCCTAGGTTCAACGCGCATACCGATACTGCCATATTTTGTTTTCGGATATTCAACATCACCGTAAGTGGCTACTTTTTCACTTATCATATCACAGACCGTTCCGTCATCAATAGCATATAGATTGATCGTGCGTATTTCATCAATCAACGGTTCTTCGTTTGCATCACGCCAGATAATATTCTGTATGAACTGCACACCATTTGCATGTAGAGATATATCAATTTCTTTCTGCGTATCCATACGTCCCAAGTTCTCAAAAAGTCTGTCCGTAAAGGAACGACGTGGAGGTGCTCCCCAAAACCATGCTTCACGATCTCCTACCTTTACGGGAGCTTGTCCGACAAATATGCCGTTGTGAAAGGGGTGGTCAAAAGCGAATTCTTGAATGACTGTGTGTCCAGATGGTGTGTAAAATGGAAAAACAAAGGGTCGGTAAAAGTTTGTACCGATCCCACCTAAACACCGACCTGTATTGGTTTCAACAACTAAATGTGTTCTTGCATTTATAATAACTTCGTAATTGCTCATACACTCACCTAAATTATATTCTATATTGGATTTGTTTCTACATGAGAACTATTTGCAAAGTATAATTGTAGATAGTATCTTCGTAGGATAACTCAATAAAGTATATGGTATCAATATTGAGATGTCAATGTCAATTGAAATTAGGGTGAAAAGTTTTTGGCAAAAAATCTCAGTCACCATTGTAGCGCGGGGTCTCCGTGCCCCGCCTACAATGGCAGGAGTAATTTAAGAAGATCAATCCGTTTTATTAGTGACCTCAGTCCCGTAGGGACGATATGTCTATAGCACAACGTTCAATACCCATTTCTTAGTCCCGTAGGGACGATATGTTTATACGTTTCGGTTGTTACAAACATATCGTCCCTACGGGACTAAAGAACGTTATCGCCATGCAAATAAATCCTAAAATTGACGGCTATGGTGCGGTTAAGAAACCGCACCATACCGTCTGGGGCATTTAGCATTTGTGAAAAAAACACAAGAAAAACCGAAAACTAAATAACCCTGCCAGTTTATCGGGTGTGTAAAGTTTTTACCACTAACTTCTCACCAATCATTGTAGGGGCGGGTCTCTGTGCCCGCCCGTTGCCTTACAGGACAAGGAATGGCGTGGCACAGAGACCCGGGGAATCATGGCGAATACCAAACGCGTATTCGTCTAAGCGCATTCATACCCGGGGAACACCTACAGGCGTTCATACCGTTGATTACTTGATTTGGACCTACAATAGATTACAGGTTTTTCACTTGAATTGACATCTACGGTGACAAAAACTTTACACACCCAGTTTCTCCCAGGGCTATTTAGTTTATAGATTCCACGTTATTTAGTTTTACTAATAGTTAGATTTGGTCGTATCAGTGCAAAGTAGTAGGCACACTCCGTGTGCCGTCATTCTCTTTGTAAACGGCACGCGGAGCGTGCCTACTACCATGTCGGATTATTGAATAATATCTAATCTGACACACATTAACATTTGTGATAAATACATCAGAAATCCCGAGAACTAAATAACCCTGCAGTTTCTCCTGTTTCTTGCTTAATATAATAGTTCGTGGTATAATGAATAAAATAACACAAGTAATGGGGAGGAAAAGATTATGCCGTATTGTCCAGAATGTAACACAGAATATAAAGAAACTGTAATGATCTGTTCTGAATGTGATGTAGATCTTCTTCCTGGCTTAGCTCCAACGCAAGGACAAGGCTCTGTTGATTGGTATGTGGTTCACTCTGTACCGAATGAAGTATCTGGATATATCCTCAAGAGTGTGTTAGAGGATGAAGGTATTGAAGTTTTCTTACGTTCAAATGAAATACCTGCATACGGTGGACTTAAAGGAACTTTAGTAAAATCCGAATGGGGTGAAATTCTCGTTCCTACCTATAGTGTCCAACCTGCGCTGGAATGTATCAAAGCATATATCGACTCATTGAATCAAGATTAGTTTATGTAGGTAGACTGCTATGAAAGCAAGGCAAATCTACCTGTTTAGAAAAATGAAGACCCCAATTGATACAAGCGGAAAAGTGTTTGTTCATGGATACAGACGAATCAATGGCACTCAGGTTAAATCGTATTGGCGAAAACTCCCGGGAAGACAGATTGGTGCGCGTAGACATAACACTCGGAAAAAAGGACAGATTCCGCTCTTTGATAATCAGTTGTAGTGGATTAGAGATAAACCGTAGGATTAAATAAACCTTACCTGACTATGATTAAACATTACTTTTTTTCAATTATTTTACTGATTTTGTTTACTTGTATATCCATCTATGGAGATGTATACCGTATTCGGCAAGGTGACAACCTATTGATTGCAGTGATTGGACAGCCAGAATATAGTCAATCTGTACAGGTCAGAGAAGATGGAAGAATTAGTTACTTTGGTGGAGATATACAGGTATCAGGAAAAACAACTGAAGAAACAAAAGAGTTAATCAGTGCATTCTTATTGGAAGAGGAACTAATCAAAAACCCAATAATCATGGTTTCTCTTGTCTCACAAGAAAACGGAGTATTTGTTGGTGGTGCTGTCAAGACACCAGGACGCTACATCATTTCACCAGAGTCGGATATAGATATAAATCGGGCAATTGCTCTTGCGGGTGGTATGACTGAGAATGCTGATACAACACTTGTTCAACTTATAAGATATAAGAGCCGTAGAGAGAAAGATACTGAATCAGAACAAACACAAGATATATCAACATTAGTTGAAACTTATGATCTCTCAACTAATCAACCTATCAAAGATATCCGTGTCAATTCGAATGACCTCGTGTTTGTATCACAACTAAGTGTGATTGATATACAAGGTGAAGTAAATGCTCCGGGTAAAATATTTATACACAAAAAAATAGTCGTTGATAATGCATTAGCGAGAGCTGGTGGTTTTACGGAAGAAGCAGATAGAAATAGTGTTGTAAAGGTAAGTAAAGATGGAACTATATCGGAGTTGAACGTTGGTGAAGACTTTTGGAAGACCTCTGGAAATGACACTGAAATGACATTTCTATCCGATGGAGATGTCCTATTCGTACCCAATGCATTCAAAGTAGAACCGATTTATGTGAATGGTTACGTGCGAACACCCGGGGCACATAGAGTCCGTGGACCCATGACAATTCAAAAAGCAATTGCCATTGCTGGTGGTTTTGAAAATGAAGCTAATAGAAACAAGGTGCACATACATCGTAGTGACGGAACTACCTTACTTCATGTTATTGAACCTGGTATTGACAATGTCTTGATTTATCCTGGAGACATTTTAGAGGTAAATAAAAAATTTGGAATGAACTGGGTATTGATCAGCACTGTCTCAACCACTGTTATCGGCATAACCTATTTTATTATCAACCTTGCACAAAGTTAATATCAGAAGTGGAAACGTCTATGTTCAACAGTCTTGAAATTTAGTCAACTGATAGGAGTTGGCTTTGATATGGTGTGAAGGTACTTTTAACATAAGTATTTCCGTTAGCATGCCACATATCTAATGATATGACTTTCCCTGTAGCACACTCTATTTGTTGAACTTTCTCAGCCTTTCCAATTATTTCAACCAAAGTCTTATACGTTTTATTTTCTGTGTTGTGTAAATAAAAGTATTGATGGTTATCGGACATTCTATGATGTATCTTCACTGTTTCAAGTCGTTGATTCTCATTCCCATAATATACATTGATCGCAGGAGCAATCCACTTTTGTAGCAGTTTTTTGAGTTCTGTTTCTCTCTCATTTTCTGGACCATCTAATATATTTGTTCGTCTACCATAGACAAGACGTTCTAATTTGTATGGTTCAAGTCCTATTTTTCCATTCAATAGATAGGGGACAGGAGCATTTACTATAAGTTTTCCTTTTGATTTTGTAAACGATGTCAAACATTGGATTGTGTTTTCATGAAGTGACAGGCAACTTGGAAGTAAAATCAAGTGGTAATTATTTCCATTGAGATTAATGACGGCATCTTTCTTATCAATTTGAGCATCAAATAGTTGAACTTCAGAGACAATATCATAATCATATCCCATATTCCACACTTTTTGACAGAACCAACCCCACGTTTTCGTAATAGCATTCCATTGCTTTTCTTCCGGTTTCATCCAAAGACTCTGTGTCGGTGACAACATTAATATTTGTCGTTTTGGATGTCCTTTTTGTAATACATCTAATTGTAGTTTAAAAACAGAATCATGATTTTTGGTGTTGTTTCCCTTTGTTAACCATGCATTGAAACCATAGACTGAATCATTCATTTGTTGATTGAATGTCAGTTTTTCCTTTTGCACTATTCCAACATGTTTTGAATGACTACACACTGATTTAGATACAACAAATTGACGTGCCGTATCAGATTCTGATCTCACAAGAATAGGACAATCAATTTGTTGTAAAAGGGTTCTCAGTTCGTATTGAAGTGACCGTGCGCTTTCCTGTATAATCATAGCAAGTTTGAGTTCATGTTCATGACAACATTTACGTAGTCCAATAATGAAACTACGAACAAATTGTGCAGTCAATTCATGCCAGAACACACTCCTAATCACAGGCGAGTTGTATTTTTCATAAAAAAGAAATGGAAGGAAACTTGCACTTGCGTTTTGCGTTCTGCTTTCTAAATCCAGAAAGTTTTCATCACGCATGCGACCTAAAAGGGAACTACTCCAAGGTATTGATGTAGCATCCGAGTCAAAAACAGACAAGAATTGGGGTGGTTCAATAGCAAATCCAAGGATTGATTTAGATCCATAGGTCTCAAGATATCTGGTTAGATGATGTTTAATGAATGCTTTTGTCCCTGATTCACTCAATAAGTCGTATTCATTATCATCGGATTGATATAGGTAAAGAATTGTCCTTCCAATTAAGCGTTCTGCAACTGCAATATCTCCAGCAATGCAATTTTGAATGTATTCTGTGATGTTGTAATATAATGTTTCTGAACTTGGCTGTGCGACCAGAAAAAACTGATAAAATGTAGAATTGCTATCTTCCGAATTGTTTCCGAACAACAAATGTCGTAAGTATAGTTGTATGGTTTGAGCCTTTTCAGATGTCTTGAAATTTAATTCTAATATATTCAATCGGTACCGTGTTTTTAGCACAGTAGAATCCAACTTAATCCATGTCTGTTTTCCTAACCGAGAAAGTTTTTTCAGCTCAGTTTGATGTGCTGCAGACGTATTGAAATTTGGATAATTTAGTAAATGACTGTGAACAGGTAAGAAGAAATCGTTGTTCATACTATCAATGTTCCAAATTGTCGCTTGAAGTGTAAGGATTGAGTTTCAATATTGTTGCATGTCTATGGTGCATCTGTTATTATATCATCTAATTGGTAGAAATGACAATTTTCCACCAGTTTTATTTGACATTGATAGGTTGAAATAGAAAGGAATGTTATGATCGGTTTATCATATCATGCAGGTGGAATGAAAGACCTTCCGCTTCAAGATGTTGTATCTATACTCTCTGATGTTGGTTATGATGCTATAGAGATGATGTGTGGTCCTGAAGCACACATCCCTTCAGGTGAAATAACAGACTCTTTACTTAGAGATGTCAAACTTTTGACAGAAGATCATGGTTTGCAGGTTTCTGTCATCAATCCTTTTACCGGGAAGGGACTATATCATCTTGCTTTAGAAGACATGCAGGCAGCGATTGATCATTACGCCATACTTCAGGATGTAGCAGTTACCCTTGATGCGGGTGGTGTGAATTTCCTCACAGGATATGGTGGTGATAAGGGAGATGCGTATGCTTGGAAAATACTTGTAGATGTCCTAAAGCCTATCTGTCAACGCGCAGAGGAACTCGGTATTACGATGAATATTCATAATCATGAAGCAAACACAATTGACACATCTTCAAAAGTATTGCTGTTGATAGAACACGTTGGTTCTGATGCGTTGAAAGTTCTGAATGATATTACCAACTTCTATCACCTTGGTGAAGACATCGCAGAAGCAACTGAAAAATTGGGACCGCTTACGGCTCATTGTCATGTCAAGGGAGTAGCGGGAATGTATCCTTACAGCACATTTCTTATTCCGGGTGAGGAAAGAGATGAATTGGACTTTAGAACTTTCGCAGAAACGTTGGGAAATGTAGGATATGACAAATACATTTCTGTTGAAACTTTCCCTCAGATGCGAATGGAGAAGGCACAGATTGCATATCAGATGATGGCTACAACTTTAAAGGTATTAGGATTAAGACAGTGATGGATATTTTCTATCTATTTGAGAAGTCGTTACTCCAATGCCTTAATTCCAGGCCAATCTCTCCACATATCCTCATTCGGTGGTTCTTCTTGTGTTTCAGACAGTTCGGTTTTTCTAAAGTCGTATAGCACAGCTTGTCGTATCTGATGTGTATAGTTATGTCCTGCTGCATGTCCGATACGATGATGCCAAAAGACAATATCCCCTGCATTACCGTGGCATTCAACACCAGGTTCTCTACTAAGACGTTCCCTATCAACATCGTATTGTGGAGTCGGTTCGTTCTTATATTGAGATTTATAGTCATAATAGAAAACTTTATGACTACCAGGCCATACAGTAAATGCTCCACCTTCAGGTAGAACATCATCAATATAACCAACAACACCGAGGTGGAAAGGATGTGCGTCAACGTGACATCCGATAGATTTTTTCGGCACATCTCCATAAGGTAAGGTGCAATAGATTCCACGAACTCGATTTGGTACGACTAAGGTTCCCTCACCTAAAAACTGTTCTGCCATTCGCCAAACGTTAGGATCTGTAGCAAGTAGTTTTACCATCCACTCCTCACCACCGGGTTCACGGAAATTCCATCGGAAGCCTTTTCGTCTGTTTGAATTATCTTCATTCTCTTCTTCTGGTTTGAAGGGACCGACCCATGTATCTGGATCTTCGCGCATTCTTCCATCAGGAGCACCTTCCCATAACCTTTTTCTGGCTCTTTCCATGAGTTCTGGGTTCAACACATTTCTCTTTATCAGATAACCATTATCTCTAAAAAACGCAATGTCTTCATTTGTAAGTTCAACCATATTCTCCTCCTTACCACAGAATTTTAACAATTAAAGTATGAAAAAGCAAATATAATTCCATTTCTCTTTGATTGTAGAAGAGAAATGGAATCATTGCTGTGCATTCATCAACCCTTTTTCTTCATGTATTTTGAGAATCTGATTGACCTTCACATTGGTGAACTGCTGTTTCTTTCCACTTGTCCACTTGAGTTCAAGAGTATCAATCACCGTGTTTTTATTAAGTCCGAAGTGAAGGCGCAGGTCATTTTGTGAGAGATAACTGGAGCCACTGTGAACCTCTTTTGTAAGATTAAGATCGTCTGTAGTTATTTTGATCCGAGTTCCAATACCCGATGTATTGCTTTTTGTTCCAATTGTCTGAATTATTATCCAATTATTGTTATTCCCACCGTCATTGCGTAGAAGTTTCGCGGGTTGATTGGAATGATTTAGGAAAATGTCGATATCTCCATCATTGTCATAATCTCCGAATACTGCTCCCCTTCCAACCATCATAGTGTGTTTCGACAGACCAACTTCAGTTGAGACATTTGTGAAAATATACTTATTCTTGTTCTTAGTATTCTGAAACAATAAATCTCCTTGTGGATAGGTTGCATCAGAAAAGAGTGAGATGTTATCCTGTAGATGTCCATTAGACACATAAATATCTTGAAGACCATCATTGTTATAGTCAAAGAATTCAACTGCCCATTTGAAATATGGAAGTGTCACTGCTCCTATTCCAGATGTGTAGGAGATATCTGAGAAGAAGAGTGCATTTTCATTTTGATATAGAATTGCGGGATATGATGAAGCATTGCTTACAACCAAGTCAAGATATCCATCATTATCATAATCACCAAACGCACTACCCATCCCGCTACCGGGCATTCCGTTTTCATCATATCCAGCACCAGAAAAATCTGTTACGTCTGTGTATGTACCGTTCCCGTTGTTTTGGTATAGTAGATCAGGTTCCATGTCGTTAGCAATATGTATGTCCGGATCCCCATCGTTATCGTAATCACCAACAGCTATTGCTAGTCCAATTGCGCGATGTTTTATCCCGGCTTGTTCTGTTACATCTGTGAATGTTCTATCTCCGTTATTTCGGTATAGGATATCAGATTCACTTTTGAAATTACTCTTGTCGATTTGGTCGGTCGGACTACAGTAGGTTCTAACTCCGCGTATTATCCATCCTTTTTCTGAATGAACAGCATATTGCATGTAATTTACAACATATAGGTCTATGTAACCATCTAAATCGTAATCTAAAAATGCACAACCGGTTCCCCATCGTTTATCACTAACTCCTGCATTTTCGGCTATGTCAGTAAAAGTGCCATTTCCATTATTGAGATATAATCTGTTTATTCCAAAATTTGTTACATATATCTCTGGAAATCCGTCGTTGTTGATGTCAGCAGCAGCACACCCGACACCATATCCGGTATCGCCAACACCTGCAATTTGTGTTACATCTGTAAAAGTAGCATCACCATTGTTTCTAAAGAGTGTATTTGTGGCAGGATTTAGGTTGTTTTTAGTTTCGTCTGCGGGTGAGATATGTGATGCGTTGACTATATACAGGTCTTGATCACCATCAGAATCGTAATCAAGAAATAACGCTCCTGAACCAAGTGTTTCAATCAGATATTTCTCTCCAGTTCTACCGTCAAAATGAAGGAAATCAATACCAGCGTTGTCTGTAACGTCAGTAAACTTTACTTGAGCATCAGTGTAAGAAATCAATAATATGAAACAGAATAGAATTAAACAGAATGATCTCATTTTTCTGGAGAGTTCAGTAAGGAAATCTGCTTTTGGCGTGCAATTTGTGCTTGATTGTCTAATCCGAGTTGTGTGTATACAGTTGCAAGTGTGTCCCAATAATTAGCGTCATTAGGATTGAGATCTGTTGCTGTTTTTGCATGGAGGAGTGCTTTTTCAAGGTTTTGCTTTAGATCGGTATAACAGACTGCGAGATTATTGTGGGCGATTGCAAGGGTTGGATCTAATGTAATTGCTTGTTGATATGCCTTAATTGCAAGATCTAATTTACCTTGTTTATGATAAGTGAGTCCTAAGTTGTAGTGAGTAGTGGGTAAATTCGGAGATAAATCGATAGCATGACTATAGAATTCAATAGCCTTCTCATAACGTTTGCGCGTTAAGTAAATGATGCCAAGGTTATTGTACCCTATCGGGTCATCAGGGTTGATTTTGACCCATTTTCTTGCTTTTTCAAGTATAGGATCAGTATTTCGTAATAGTTTAAAGAACTCCATTCTTGAAGCTGCTTTCTCTCTATCACCACGTTTGTGATATACCTGAGCAAGTTGGTAATGCGCTTCGGTGTTATCACTTTCGAGCGATAATACCTTGTCAAATGTATCTATTGCCAAATCATACCGTTTCTGTTTTGCATACACCTGGCCTAAACCTGACAATATCCCCATCCCACTTGGATTGAAATGCGCGGCATTCAAATATGCTTTTTCTGCATTTTCAAAATCTCCTTGCTTGAGATATATTTCACCGAGACCAATATAGGCATCTGACCAATCAGCATCAACTGCAATTGCATTCTTAAAGGCAGTTACTGCAAACGTGAATACCCCTTGTTTGAGATAAACTAATCCAAGATTATAGTAAGGTTGTGCGTTCTTCGGTGTTATCTCTATCGCTTTCTCATAAGCAGCAATCGCTGCTTTATACTGTTTGAGTTCCGAGTATGATATACCAAGTGCGTTATAGTATAGTGCAGAATTTGGGTTTAAGACGATCGCTTCTTTATAGGATTCTATTGACTTATTGTATTCTTCCAGGACGTGGTAGGTTGATGCGATTTGATAATGTGTGTCTGCAAGTAGGTTTTTGTCTGAATCTGCTTTCGCAGAGTTAATAAAAAGATCAAATGACACAATTGCCTTTTGATACTGTCCTGCGTTTTTGTATTGTATTCCTCGCTGATAGTTTTCGCTAAGTCCTTCAGCAAACAAACCTATAGCTGCAAAGAAACTTAGGCAGAATATAAACACAATTCTTAATGCTTGTAGAATGTTCATTGTTCAATGATCTTTAAGAAATCCGCATTTGAAGCACTAAAACCATATTGTTGTTCTACTTCTCGGATTGCAATCTCTGTTGTGAACAGATTTTCATAAGTATCAGGAAACTCAACTCCCGTTGTCGCATCACGGAGCAGAATAATGTTATATCCATACCGAGACATTGATCGGATACCGTAGTCTCTCCCTAATACACACCAATTCGTTGCAAAACCGGCATAAAGGAGATGGAGTATTCCACGTTCTTCCATCAATTCATGCAGTTGCTGTCCAGTTGCAATGACGAATTCATCCTCTTTTACATCAATTGCAGGAGACATAGAGAGTTGTGATGCAAGTTTGTTCCAATGTATGCCAATCCCAGGTGGTTGACTACGAGGACCACGGTATACATTATAGTCGCCAGAACGACTTCTGAAATCAGCAGGTGGCCATGTATGCGGTGTGGACGGTTGCGGCGGATTGTGTCGTTCAAGTTGTGAATATTGTGCTGCAACTGACGGTGATGGAGCATGAACGATTGTCATTCCAATCTTGCGCGCAGCATCAATAACAGGAACGACACAATCTACAGTAACTTGTTTGGCACGTTCAATCCAACTCTCAATGAAATGCACATTCCACAAATCAACTAAGACCAAAGCAGTCTCGTCAAGTGGTAATGGCATTTCAAATTCACGTCGGACGAATTCGGTTTCACGACAGGGGACATCTGCTGGTGTACTATCCTGAAAATAACGGACGCGTAGGTCTAAAGTTTTCATTGTGTTATCTCAAATAAAGTTTCATCTATTTCAGTATTCAATTTAATACTGGTACTTCGACTATCAATAAATGGATTTCCTTCTATATTCTGTACAAAACTGTGTGGAATTATAATTCCATCTACTTCACGAAAGTCTGAATAGATGTTTTCTTTGTTTAGAGTAACCCCTTGTTCTGTTTCTCGATATACCAATTTGACGATATAATTTGTTTTTTCACTAATATATATCTTTAACATTTCACCGGATGGTTGTTCAGTAACCAGAATGGAAGTCGGTTTGCCATTGACTTCTTCAGAACCTGCAAATTGTATCTGCGCTGATTCGTTCTGAGAAAGATATACAAGGAGTTGTATCGGATCTCGGAAAACAGAATCCTTTATTGCAGTAGTTAATGCTGGTGGCAAGAGGTTCGTTCCCATTGCAGAAGATGCTACCGCAGCTTCGCCATCATAAATCATACTAAAAGTTCCCTGAGGTGTATTAACATCTTGACGATATTTATCGGGGTATAGGAACGTGATGCTGATTTGTGCTTCCATCTGCCCACCTGCGGAACTTATTGTATTGTTTGATTCCAACACAATATTTTCCACTGCTGCCAACTTACTTAATCCACCATGTGCCCCAACGGTTGCGGCAAGAATCTCCTGCGCTTTAGCAATTTCAGCATCACTTGCATCGGGTATTGCTTCTGCGGGAGTAGGTTCAGGTTGCTTTATCTCAATGACATTTACTTCACCGAATTCACTCAGCGGTCTATCAAAATTATCCTGATTCCCAACTGCGACAATCGTTAGTGCTTCTGGATGCAAATATTTCTGTGCGACTGTCTGAACATCTCCCGCAGTAACTTTGGCGATTTTGTCTGTATAGGTTTCAAGGTAATCTGGAGCGAATCCACGGAAATCTAACATCATTTGCTGGAATGCAATTTGAGAACTACTTTCAAAACTAAACACAAAAGAATTTATGAGCGAGTCTTTAGTGCGTTGTAATTCATCTGATGGTACTGGATTTTCACGTAAATCACTGACAACTTTGATGATTAGTGCAATAGCTTCAGCAGTTTTCTCTGTTCGTGTTTGTGTGTAAGCAAACCATTCACCTGGATTCGTGTAGAAACTCATTGACATCAAACTACCGACCATATAAGCCAGACCATGTTTTTCTCGCACCTCTGACATCAGACGGGAAGTGAATCCACCTTCACCCAGAATCTCATTCATCACACGTAACGCGAAGAAATCAGGAAAATCTGGCGTGCGTTTGATACCGAAATGTCCAATCAACATTGTTGTCTGCGGTAGTTCTTTGTGAATATAGTTAACTGAAGGAATTGGAGCATCTTCTACTTCAGCAACATTTGGCAATTCTACATCTGACATTTCCCATCCCTCAAATGCTTTTTCAAGCTGTGTGATTAATGTTTCAGTGTCAAAATCACCAGTTATTGCAAGCATGATGTTGTTAGGATGGTAATAATTTTTATGGAAGGTCTTCAGATCATCTACAGTAATGCTATCAACAGTTTCTATTTCAGAATACCAACCGAAAGGATGATCTATACCGTATAAAACTGCAGAGAAATTACGCCATGCTAATTGTATAGGATTGTCATTCCTTCTACGAATAGCTTCAATCGCTTGCTGTTTCCGGAGTTCTAATTTCTCTTCTCTAAACGCAGGATTTCGTAGGACATCTGCAAAAATTTCTAATCCTTTTTCAATATCCTCAGCCATCGTGGAAAGACTAACTGAACCGTATTCTGGAGACATACCCGTCTCAACAGATGCAGCCATTGATTCCAATTCTTCGTTCAGACCGTCCGGTTCGCGTGTAATAGTTCCACCAGTACGCATGACACTTGCGAAAATAGATGCCAATCCAATTTTATCAGCTGGATCGTAAATTGTTCCTGTTTTGACAAGTCCACTGATGTCAAACACTGGTAATTCATGGTCTTCAAGTAGATATAGCTCCATTCCATTTGAAAGCACATGTTTTTGTGGCACTGGTGGTTTGAAATCAATAGGTTCAAATTCAAGTTCTTCATGTGGTTTCGCATGAGTGGTTAAAGTCCCCCATGCGACTAAACAAGTAATCAGGGTGAATATAACAAGTAGATTTGTAATCTGTTTTTTTCTCATTCACTTTCCTCCTCGTCAACAATATCCTCTGAAGTTTCAATTTCCTTCTTAACAAGTGTGGCAACAGTGCGATTGCTCTTCTTGAAATAGGTTTTAGCAACTCTCATGATGTCATCAGGTGTAATTTCATACATCTTCTTCCGCCAATCAAGTATATATCGCCAGTCACCAGCAATCCCTTCGTAAAACGCAAGTTGATTTGCCATACCTGCATTTGAACTTAATGCACGTATGAAACTTGCATCAATTTGTTTGAGGATACGTTTGAATTCCTTTTCTTGAACAGGTTCTGTTTTAAGTTTTTCCAATTCTGCATAAATTACCTTTTCAACATCCAATGTTGTATTTGGAGAACGGGGTGTAGCACTGATAACAAATAGATTATCATAACGTGCCCCAGGATATCCGTTGATTGAATTTGCGGATACTCCGATGCTATTTTCAACGATATTCTTGTAAAAGCGGGATGTCCGTCCATCTGATAGGATCGCGCTAATCATATCTAACACATAATCATCAAAATGAGGTATTGTCGGTTTATGGAAGCCGATCATCATCTGTGGTTCAGCGTCAAATTCAACTTCAATCCTACGTTCACCCTCTTGTGCAGGTTCACGTACGGTAACCTCATCAGGCAGTGGTTGTGATGGAATATCACCAAAATATTTGTCAATCAATTTGATGGTATTCTCAATATTAATGTCTCCAACAATGACCATAACGGAGTTGTTTGGTGCATAATGTATTTTGAAAAACTCTTCTGCTTTATTACGATTGAGCATTGCAATGTCTGATGGCCATCCAATGATTGGCATGCCGTAAGGATGTGCTGTGAAAGACGCAGCAATAAACTGCTCATATAACTTTCCACCCGGACGCGTATCTACTGCCATTCGCCGTTCTTCTTTCACTGCTTCTCGTTCAACATAAAATTCGCGAAGCACAGCGTTCTTAAGTCTATCTGACTCAAGCATCGCCCATAATTCTAATTTGTTTGAAGGAAGTTCGACCGTATAAATAGTGTAGTCGACAGAGGTGCCTGCATTGAAACCTGTGCTGCCGTGTTGTGTATAGATCTTTGTGTACTCGCCAGAGACAATCCATTCCTTTGCGGCTTCCTGTTTTGCCACAAGTGATTCCTCTAATTCTGTGATTTTTGCATCATCTGCTCTGGCACCTTTAGCCCGTTCTTTATCAAGTGCATCACCTATTTCGTCTATTTCTGTAAGTACCTCTTTCTCTTTTTCATAATCAGTGGTACCGATAGTCTTTGTGCCTTTGAATAGCATATGCTCAAGCATGTGCGCTATACCGCGTGCATCGTCAGACTCATCAACCGATCCTGCTTTAAACAGTATGTATGGCGCGACGGTCGGAGAAGTATGACGTTCAATCATCAACAACTTTAAACCATTGTCAAACTGATGTTCTACTACCCGGTCTGCAAGATTTTGTGCTGAAGCTATTCCACTTACACAAAATAGTAATAGAATCAGCATTGATCGTATCTGTTTCATTTAATCCTTACGACAACTGTATTCTATGAGTAAAATGACAGTCTGTGCCGTTCCTTTCTATAATAAAAGAAATGTTGTTATACAAAAAGAAGTCCCGATATTAAACCGGAACTTCTTATATCTACTCTTTCTTAAGGTCTTCCAATAAACCAACACAAGCAAATCTTATGTGAGAAGAGAGAGCAGAGTTCTCTGCACGTAAATCTGCACCTTCTTCATCGGGATACATTACATGTGCCGCGACAGCGCGTTTTACCCAACGTTCTGCTCTATCATCATAGGGAATATATTTCTCTTTTGGAGCAGTGCACGCAGGACACTCATCTGGGGGTTCATCAGCCTCATTCCATAAATAACCACAAGCGATACATACAAACATTGCATTTTCCTTTCTTTATTTTTATTTAATTTCGTGTCAACAATACCTAAAAAATATAAACATTACTGATGCTATTTTATCAAAATTCATATTGAAAAGCAATGATTAAAATCCAGCAGAAATTTCCGTACAAAACTGATTTATTTGTCTTGAATATCGTATATGTTCAAATCCTTGAAAGGTTTTCCATCTGTATCCGTAATCCTCAGATAAAATCCACTCGCCTTTTCCTCATTACATACTTTGACGAGAATTGAATTTTTACCTACTTTGAGCGTAACAGGAATAATCTCTCTATCAAGACTGATAGTTTTATCTTGAGTATTTGCATATATCTCTTCTCCATTCAGCCACATTTTGCCTTGGTCATCACTATCGAAACGGAATTGTACTTTCCGTTCATCAGGTGTGGTAATGGTTGTCCATGCATAAGAAACACGCCAATTTCCTCTTGAACCGAAATCAATATAACCGTCAAAAGTTTCGTCAGTGAATTTCATCCACTTGATTTGTTCATTTACACCTTCAAATTTTGCTATCATATCTAACTGTGTAGAGTCCTCAGAGAAATATTCTGTGTTGTATCCTATTCCTGCTGTGTTATCAAAAGGTCCGAGAGTTAACCAGACATTTTCACCAACAATACCAGTTTGCTGGATTATCTTCATTGCTTTGTCCTGCATGTTGTTCTGACTATAGAATTCTGCTAATCTGAGTTTTACAAGTATTCGGTTAATTTCTATACGATGACCTGTGTATTCAGAAGGAATGGAATCAGCCAACGAATCCAACATTTCATAGTACCGACCTTTGTCTTTTACTTTTTTTCCATAGTCAGTGATTTTTCCCCAGAAACGACCAAATGAAGATTCGTCTGAAATTACTGTGAATTCAGAATTATAGAACTTTAGAGCGTCATCATATAGTCCATTTGCAATACATGCAAGTCCAACAGTTGCTAAATACGAATCGTTAGGATATGTGTTCTTAAGGTGGGCACGTTTAGCTATCCTTAGTGCAGCTTCAGGAAACAAATTCTTATCAAGGAGTTCTAAAGCAAAATTATGTAACTGATAAGAACTATTTTGCTGATTCAGTGCTTTCAGTCGAATTGACAACCATTCTTCATAGGCTTGTTCAGATTTTTCATTTTCTCCCATTTTTTTGTAGGTATCACCTAAGAGTTCGTACAAGAAAGCACTTTTTTCCATTCTCGGTTCAATTTCTTCAAGTATAGGAACGATTTTGTCATCCATCTCAATCTCATAATATAGTTTGGAAATAGCTTGAATAGCTGACTCGTAATCGTTCTGTCTAAATTCCATGCCTAAGACTTGTTGATATGTTTCTTCTGCCTTTGCTGTTTGTCCTGCCAAGACATAAGTTTGTGCTAATTTATCGTAAAGTTGATAAGATGTAGGTTCAAGTCCTATTGCTATTTGATAAGCTTCTATTGACTTTGTATATTGATTAGATCGTAATCGCTCAAAAATAGGACGTGAGTAAGTTTCGATTTTGGCATCTCCAATGAGTTTACCATCGTTTTTGTTCGGTGTAGCATCAAAGATATTTCCATCCTTTTCTTCATCAAATTTCCAGTGCCCAACTAAGCCTGGTTCGTCTCCGTTCAACTGTCTATTCATATCTGACCGAATTTCTTCTTCAGTCCGTGGTTTGTTCCACACACGAACTTCATCAATCTGACCGATAAAAGAGGTGTTTTGCACTTGGTCTGGGTTATGTGTAACTCCAATACGGAGCGGCAGACGACAACTAACGAAGCTGCTTTGCCCATTGTAGTGTCTATTACCGACAATATTCCCGTCAATGAAAATCTTCATATAGTCTTTTCTTGAATCAATGACACCGGCGATGTGAGTCCATTTGTTGAGTTTTATGAGACCAGGGGCAGAATAAAGTGATGCAAATCCCTTATCTTTTGGGGATGAAGTTATTTTAAGCTTACCATCCGATCTTATAGCAAGTATATAACTACGTAGCCTATAATTTTGTTTCTTTTCATCGCTTCTGAAAATAATACGCACATAATTGTTTGGAAAACTAATTGGCTTAATCCATGCAGACACCGTCACTTGATCCGTTATTTTATCTAAAGACTCACTGTCATTCATTTCTACATAACTTCCATTGCCACTGAGTGTCAGTGCACTTCCTTCATGTATTTCACCTGTTTCACTTCTTGTTGGCAGCATAGTTTGATAATAATGACCAAGTTTTTTATACCATTCAGGATTATCTGAATCAAGTTCAGCGAGTCTTTCATACTGAGCTACTGCCTCTTCAATGTTGCCATTAGCCACATAACTTTCTGCAAGTTCTAAGATGAATTCTATATTGTTTGGATTATCCGTTACTTTCATAATCTGTTCTGGTATCCATTTTTCATATAGTTTCCCTTGCATTGCTATTTTTTTCATTTCAGATTCTGCTGTGCTTTTCATGTAATTATGTTCATCAAATTTAATTACATTTTGGTATGATTTGTACGCATCTTCATACTGTTTTGCCCCATGATAACTCTTCGCAAGGATATTATAGTAATAATTCAAACCCCAGTTATCAGATCTTTTTTTTTCTTCAGTGATAGCATCATTTGCGAGTTTAATCGCTGTGTCGTACATTTTGTTTTTTTGACAAAGTGTTGCCATTGCTCCGAGAAATGATGTGCCATGTCTATGATTGCTGGATTTAAGTGCGGTGAATGCTTGGTTCAATATCTCGATTGCCTTATCAGATTGATTGATTTTCTGATAAGCAACAGCAGCGAGATATAAACTACGGACATTTTGGGGTTCTGCTTCATTGAGCAGTTGATATGTTTCAGCAGATTCTTGGTATTCCTTTGCATTCCAATAAATCTCTCCGAGCATTTCAATTACAATAGGATTTGCAGTACCCTTCTCGTATTTACCCTTGAATATGGATTTTAGTTCATCAAGTTTCCCTTGATTCTTATAAGCATTTATCAGTGATTTACGAATTTCATCTCCACCAAAAGTAGTTGTAATACCACCAGAACCGTATGTTGTACTTGTTGTTGTGTTTCTTGGAAACTTCATTGATTCAGAATCATAGAATGTTATTGCTAAATCTGTTCTTCCTTGTTTTATGTATGCTTTGATCAATGATTCAGCAACTCTATTTCTTGCGTATTTATCTGTTGTCATATCAAGTGCTTTACCAAAAACTTCAGCAGCTTTTTCAAATTCACCATTATTAAGGTGGATTTGTCCAAGTTCTTTATGCAATTCTATTGAATTGTTGTCTACATCATCTGCTTTCAGTAGTTTCTGTTCCAAATTACCTTGAGAACGATATAGGTTTATCAATCGTTTTTCAATATTCTGTCGATCCCAATCGGATGATGCGTCTAAAATAGCATTTTTCAATGCATTTTCCGCTCCTTCAACATTATCCATAACATAATATAGTTCTGCAAATTTAAGATGTATATCTTTGTCACCATATCCTAATTCAGTTGCTTTTTCATAGTTTTTGATTGCTACGTCCTCGTTCTCAATGTCAGCATATAGTGTTGCAAGTCGTGCGTAATGGAGACCAACATCAGGCTGCATTTGGATGTATGCCTCTATGATTTCTATTGCTTCATCATCTCTGCCATCTGCTTTTAAACTATTTATCAAGGATTCTTGATACTTGGTGTTATCTGGGTCAATTTCAATCAATCTCTCCCAGATCTGTGCGGCTTTTTCATGATTTTTTGTTCGTGTATAGAGTGTTGCAAGTTTCGTGTGCGATTCAAGATTCTTAGGATCTGCCTTTATAATTCGTTCATAAATTTCTATCGCATCGTCAAAATTGTCTTGCTTCTCAAAATCTTCTGCCATTTTGATGAATTCTTGAAATGCTGCTTGCTTTCCTTCATCTCTAATCTCGTCTGCAGCAAGTTGAACATGGTAGTTAGACACAGTGATTAACACAAGAATAACTACGAAGTAAAATGTTTTCAGACCTGTCATAGATATAACCTCCTTATCTGGATTCTTTATCTAATAAAATTAACATGATTTGTAGCGCGGGGTCTCCGTGCCCCGCACTACAATATGGATGAAGGTTTTGGATTATCTTAAATGCGTCTACCAAGAAAAACTTGTAACAAATCGTGGATGTCACCATTCACTCGGTATCTAAAGCAGGAAAATCCCAAAATAAGACGGTGCCATCAAGACTACCACTCGCGAGTATTTTACCATTTGGACTAAATGCCACACTAAATACAATGCCGGTATGTCCAGTTAGGATGGTTGGTGGATTATCTGTGAACATTTTCCATAAATGGACGTTAGCATCATCACCACCGCTTGCGAGTGTTTGTCCATCAGGACTGAATGCAACACTGAGTACAGAGTTCACATGACCAGTGAAAGTGTTTAGGTGTTCTCCTGTCTGTGCATGCCACAAACGAATGGTTTTATCACCACTGCCACTTGCCAAGATTCGACCATCCGGATTGAAAACAATGCTATTAACAGAACTCGTATGACCTTCAAGGAGTTGGAGTTGAACTCCTGTTGATGGATCCCACAGAAGGACGGTGTTATCAACGCTTCCGGAAGCAAGTATTTTCCCATCCGGACTAAATGCAACGCAATTGACCCAATCTGTATGTGCACCAAGCATTTGAATTTCTTTCTCTGTCTGAATATCCCATATTCTGACTGTACCATCAGCACTCGCGGTGGCAAGAGTCTTCCCATCGTGAGCATAAGTTACACACTTCACCAAATCTATATGACCAACAATAGTTTGGATGTTATCTTCTGCATTAGGAATAGTGTGGATGGTTTTTTCTGTCATAAAATCAGGTATTAGAATAGCGTCGTTTCCTCTGCCAATTGCCAATATTTCTCCATCTGGACTGAATGTAAGATTGGTGACTCCAGTTAGGAACGTGCTCAATTCATCTGATGCCAGAGCAATTCTGTTGAGTCGGTTTCCTGTTTCTGTATCCCACAGTCGTATGACATTGTCCTTACCGTTACTTGCCAAAACCTGACCATCGGGACTGAATGCGACACTATAAATAACATCTGGATACTCAGCGAGAATACGTAGGTGTTTTCCCGAATCTACATCCCATAGACGAACCGTTCCATCTAAACCCTCACTCGCAAGTGTTTTTCCATGTGGACCGAAAACAACGTTCTCAACCCTTGATGTATGTCCCTTGAGCAGACTTTGCTGTTCACCAGTCTCTACATCCCACAGGCGTATTGTTGTGTCATCACTACAACTTGCCAGCAATTCTCCATCTGGACTGAATGCAATGCTACGAACCCAATCATTGTGACCTGAGAAAGTCCTGACAGTCTTACCTGTGTTTGTATCCCATAGGATAAGGTTCATGTCATTTCCACCACTTGCAACCATCTTTCCATCTGGATGAAACGCCACGCTATTCACAGGAACACTTGTACGGCAAATTAAATTGTTGTCTGAATCTGAAGTTTCTGTCTGTAATGACCATATACGCACAGTTCCATCATTACTACCACTTGCGATCAACTCTCCATCCTGACTGAACGCCACGCTATTGATTTTGTTGGTGTGTCCAAAAAACAAATGTAGTTGTTCGTTAGTGATTAAATCCCACACCTGTACTATGCCGTCTGTTGCTCCACTCACAAGTGTCGTAATGTCTGGACCGAAAGCGATACTAGAGACAATACCAGAATGACCAACGAGTCTGTTTATCAGTTCACCTGTCTCAACATCCCAAAGTATGACAGTGGAGTCAGCCCCAGCACTTGCTATAAATCTTGCGTCAGGACTATAGCGAACACTCCAGACAGCACTCTCATTGTCTGTAAGCAGCTTGAGAACTTCACCTGATTCTATATCATGAATCCAATTGCCGTTTTTACCGCCAACAACAATATGTTTGCCATCAGGGGAGTAATGTAACGCAGTGCTCCAACCATTGCCAAGACGCATCACAGCATTCTCTGGTAACGGTAAGTGCGTGGATTGAGCGAAACTGGATGGTAAGTTTGCGAATATAGATAAAATAACTACAAACACAAAATACAACTTGATTTTCATAATATTGATCTATTTCAGTCCGGGAACTTTTGCCTTCAGTTCATTAATCTGATCACGTAACGAAGCAGCAAGTTCAAATTCAAGGTCTATCGCAGCCTTGTGCATTTTGCGTGTTAGTTCATCAATGTTTGCTATTATATCTTCTTCATTTGTTTCTTCAACAACAGGTACTGGTGCAATATCTTCAGGTTTACTCGTAATGTATTCCTCTGTGGATTCAGAGATGAGTTGCTCAATTGCTTTCTGAATAGTAACGGGTGTGATGTCATGTTCCTCATTGTATTTCAACTGTATGTCGCGTCTACGTTGTGTTTCTGCCATTGCTTCTGCCATTGCTTCGGTGACGGTATCTCCATATAACAGCACTTCACCATCAACGTTACGCGCAGCACGTCCAGATGTTTGAACCAAAGAGGTAACGGATCTGAGAAAACCGGGACGGTCGGCATCCAATATCGCTACAAGAGAAACTTCAGGAAGGTCAAGTCCTTCACGCAGAAGGTTAATACCGATGAGAACATCAAATTCACCTTCGCGGAGTTGTCGTAAAATACGTGCACGGTCAAATACATCAATTTCAGAATGCATGTAGTTTGCACGGATACCCGCTTCAATAAAATACTCACTTAAATCTTCTGCCATCCGTTTGGTAAGGGTTGTGACAAGTACGCGCTGTTTCTGCTTCACACGTTCATGTATCTTACCGATAAGATGGTCAATCTGTCCACGGACAGGATGGACGCTAATTTGAGGATCAATCAGTCCTGTCGGACGTATGATCTGTTCAACGATTTGCCCACCACCTTTTTCCTCAATCTCATATTTACCCGGAGTTGCAGAAACGAATATAACCTGATCCCAATATGCTTCTATCTCCTCAAACTTGAGAGGACGGTTGTCTAATGCTGAGGGTAAACGGAATCCGTACTCTACGAGTGTTGTTTTTCTTGCACGGTCTCCACGATACATGCCTTTTAATTGCGGAATTGTCACATGAGATTCATCAATGAAAAGCAGAAAATCTTCTGGAAAGTAATTTAGAAGGCAGTATGGTGGTTCACCCTCTTGCAATCCAGATAAGTGTCGTGAATAATTTTCTATCCCAGAGCAGTAACCGACTTCACGTAGCATTTCCAAATCAAAACGTGTTCGTTGTTCAACGCGTTGTGCTTCTAACAGTTTATTCTCTTTCTCAAAAGTTGCTATACGATCGTGCAACTCAAGTTCAATGTTGATAAGGGCTTCTTCAAATATATCAGCATCGGTCATAAAGTGTCGCGCGGGATATATTTCAAGAGTGTTCTGTTTTGCTAAGATTTCGCCTGTGGTAGTATCAATTTCACAGATTCTATCTACTTCATCACCAAAAAGTTCAATACGGAATGCGCTTTCGCTATATGCTGGAAACACCTCAATAACATCACCACGCACACGGAATGTACCTTGCCAAAAATCCACATCGTTGCGAACATACTGAATAGCTACCAAATCGCGCAGGAATTCATCGCGCCGAATCATCTTTCCGATTTCCAAATCAATTTTCTGACCTTCAAATTCGCGGGGTGAACCCAAACCATATATACATGAAACACTCGCAACAATCACAACATCCCGGCGCGACATCAATGAAGCAGTGGATGCAAGACGCATACGAGTGATCTCCTCGTTAATGCGTACATCTTTTTCTATGAACGTATCAGTTGATGGAACATACGCCTCTGGTTGGTAGTATTCATAATCACTAACGAAATAGTGAACAGCATTATGTGGAAAAAAGGATTTAAACTCGTTATAAAGTTGTGCTGATAAAGTTTTGTTTGGAGAGATAACAAGAGTAGGACGTTGAATATTTTGAATGACATTTGCCATCGTATACGTCTTACCAGACCCCGTAACACCGAGTAGTGTTTGTGATCTATCCCTGCGCAAAATACCGTTCGTCAATTTCTCTATCGCTGCAGGTTGATCTCCTTCTGGATCAAAATCGGAGACTAACTCAAACGGTTCTGTAGGAATCTCTGGGTTTATATTAATTGGAGATATTGAGGGACGTGCGTCAAAGTGTTCTCTCATTTTTGTCAAACAAATCTATATGCGAACTTGTCAAGTCTGTTGAGATTTAATAATAGCATCAGTATTGTATTAGTAGTATAGCATGTTATGCATTTTGTTTGTAAGAAAGTATAGCTGAATGTGAAGTAGTATGTAAAATAAAGCAGATTAACACAATCTCTGCAATGCCTGACCGATTCTCGTTTATGAATGATTGGTTTTCTATGTGGTATGCTCAGTTGACTGACATTAATCAAAGACCCGTCGTATCAAAGATGAAAATGATATACCGATTCCATCAACAAGTTGCGTATACATATATGTTCTGTTTCCATTTCCATCAATTACATGTAGGTTAATGAAATTGTCTGCATATTTTGGATAATCAAATTCAACTGTTGTCTTCTTCTCACCTTTCAATGTTAAGACATCATGCAGAACACTATTTTTATGTCTATAGTTTTTGGTCCATTCTTTTTGGTTTTCAACTGCATCCGAATACCTCTTAAAACCAGCAGGAGGACTTTCGCTCATTGGTTTTACCAATAAACGAACCTGTCTAATTCCATCAGCATCTTCAATCTTAAATCTAACTTTTCCTTTTGAATTTGAAAGTCTTTGAATTGACGTCTTAACATCATAGAATGTCCTATTAGCATTAAAATATTTGCTACAATTTAACCATGCAGCACTACTCTTGGATAAATGCTTAGATTCTTCACTGTATGACATAAGATATGAAGGACTCCGATAATCTCGGTTTAATCCTATTGATTTTCCAAACTTAGCTGCTATGTTATGCACCGAATATTTATTGAGCGGTGTCCGAACTACAATATTTCCGCCATATTTTCTAAATATGCTATCTTTTAGCTGTAACTCTAATTCCGTTATTCGTTGATTCAAATCTCGTATGCTTTTACTAACATCCTCCAAATCTGAAACTGTATATTTTTTTTCATCTGATTTCTTTTCTGTTTTTTCATCCATGATGACAAAATAAAAATTGTTGGTTAAATTAAAATGCTCTTGAATTTCCTTTTTCACTCTTGTTGAGGTGAATACATCATAGTAGTCATCAGCTGTTTTACCTTCAAATAAGTATACTTTCGCAGATCCATTACTATTTTTTTCATATTTGAATGACTTTCGTCCATATCCGTGTCGTTCCATTTCATCTTCAAAATATGTCTGAAGGTCACTTAATAGTAAATCAATTTTCTCTGGTATATCTGCTTGTGGCAGACGGTTAGTAGGCAGAAAGTAAATAGGAATAACAGCATTTTGTCTTGTTTCTTGTTTAGTAGGCAAATAGTTATCTATACCCCAGACTCGAATCACACCGTCATTACCGCCACCAGCGACAAACCGACCATCGGCAGATACATCAACACACTTCACCCAATCGGAATGTCCTTCAATAGAAGTTATATGTTCACCATTTTCAACGTACCAAAATTCAATTTCCTTGCTACCTGCACTGATAATGACTTTGCCATCTGGAGTAAAAGCAAAATCATAGACATTTCCAGCTGGAATCGTGTTATAGTCTTGCCAACCAGGTGGATTGTACAATCTTATATCTCCTTCATTATCTGCAATTGCAAGGATAGGATTCTTCGGATCAGGCAAAAACTTCATAGTCTCAATCCAACCAACTTTTTCATCTAACACTTTAATACTGTTCTTCTTAATGACTTGGTTTTCATTAATCTCCCAGATATTAACAATGTCTGTTCTTGATTCCATTGAAGCCATTAGTTTGCCATCTAAAGAAAATGTATGTTCTTTTTCAAAGTTTTTCCCTTCTAACTTGATTGCTTCTATAGGATCTGTCGGATTGCTGACCTCCCAAAGTTCTATTCCTTTAGTATTTATTGCTAAATGTCTATTATCAGGTGAAAAGACAGAATCAAATCCAATCACTTGTAAGGAACTTATAAATTGCTTTGTTTCAACATCCCATAGCTTTACGCCGCCGTCAATATCAAATAAATCTGAGATTGCAAGTATATTCCCATCAGGTGAAAATGAAGCTGAACTACCACTAAATTCTGCTAAGGGTGTACCCGGATTATTGATATCCCACAGTTTGATTTTCTTTTCAATGTTCATTTCATGGGTTCTACTTACTAATAAACTGGAGTTTGTCGGTGAAAATTCGACAGTTTGTGGGGTGCCTCCTTGAATCAATTCAGCGATAATTCCAGGTTTTTCCGATACAACTGCAAACTTCTGTCTAATATCATCTGGTATCTTTTCAGTTCTGGGAATATCTGGTGGAGGTCTATCGTTTCTTGATGAGAACCTGTCAAACAATTGTTTTCTGTCTTCCTCTTGCTGAATTATATCTACAATTATGTAGACAAATCCAAATAAGATGACACACCCGACCAACAAAAGCGAAATGAAAACCTTGAATTTCATAATGATAACCTTGGCTATATAAAGGTATGGTCGGCTTATGATTTGACTTGTAATTAAGGTCTAATGCTGATCACATATTTTGGTAGGTGCTTGTCCTTCAAGAAAGGGTTCATTGCTAATGTTTTCAGGTGGACATTTGTCTTTATTCCGTAGTAGACCTGTGATTTTGTCAATTTCCCAGAACTCAATTCCTTCAGGAACAGTAAATAGTTTCTCAGGACCTCTTGAAGCATCCTTCATAAACCGTGCCCAAATTGGTAGTGCCGCTTTAGCACCTTCTTCATTATAGTTGTGTCTATTACGTCTATACACATCAAAGCCTACCCAAACACCAACCACCAAATCCGTGCTATATCCTACAAACCAAGCATCCACATTATTGTTAGTTGTGCCTGTTTTTCCAGCTATAGGACGAGTGATTTTGTAATCAAAACTTGGTGAAATAGCTCTACGACCTGTTCCCTGTTTTATAACACTCTCTAAAAACGAATGTATCTGATATGCAACGCTTTCATCCAATACTCGTGTGCGATCTGGTTGAAATTCGTAAACTGGTTTTCCAGCTGCATCTACGATATACTTGATGTAACTCGGTTCTACTAACATGCCACGATTTGCAAATACGCCATACGCAGCAGTTAATTCAAGCACGGTCATACCTGATGCACCTAAAGTCAGTGCGGGTGTCGGCTGCATAGGACTTTTTATACCCATTCTTTTCGTAAATTTGACAACCCTATCAATACCTTCCCATAAACCCTTGTCATTCACTGGCGTATTTAATGCTGCCTTTGCAGTCGGAACATTGATTGATTTTTTTATAATCTCTCGAACCGTAAGAGGTCCTTTATAGTTTCTACTATAATTTCTGGGATGCCATTTTTTTTGACCGGGAGCAGGAACGATCCCCCACAATTCATCAAATAGAATCGTCGCGGGAGTTACAATAGACGGATCTTCCATCAATGCAGCGAAGACTATCGGCTTGAACGCGGAACCCGGTTGTCTCCGAGCCGGATCTCTCTTGTTTCCAATAGTTCTATTGAAGAAATTTATGTCAGCACCACTACTCAATATCCTTTCAGTAATTTTATAATCTCGTCCACCAACCATTGCCTTAACTTCACCAGAGTGTGGGTCAAACGCTATGAAACCTGCTTGTAAATAACTTTTGATAGGATCTATCCTTTTATCCTTAACTTTATTGGCATCGTAATTTGGTAATCTACTGCTCTTATCTAACACGCGTAGGTGGTCACCTACAGCTTTTGCAGCAACTGATTGCATAGACATGTCAATAGTCGTATAAGCCTTTAATCCTTCTTTATACAAACTCGATTGAAGTTCAGGTATTTCATCAAGTTCAGACCTAATCCGATTGATAAAGTGACCTGCTAAATCCCGATTGTTATTTAAAATTGACGATTCTGGTTGATTCACTCCCAAAGGTTGATTCCGACTATGTTCATATTCCTTCTGTGTAATAAAACCTTGTGTGTACATTGCTTTGAGGACAACATTACGCCGGGAGATAGCATTCTTTGGATTTCTTATTGGAGAAAATTGTGTTGTTCCCTTCGGTAAGGCAGCGAGCAGGGCACATTCTTGAAATTCAAGTTCAGAGACTTCCTTCCCAAAGAATTCCATAGCAGCTTTTTGTATTCCAAATAGCTGCTGACGATTGAACCGTCCAAAGTCAATGAAGTTGAGATATGCTTCTAAAATTTGATCCTTTGACAACGATTTTTCAATTCTGAAGGCGAGTAGTATTTCACGAGTTTTTCTGGCAGGAGTTCGTTCATCTCCCAGATAGACGTTCCGTGTTAGCTGCTGTGTTAATGTACTCGTTCCACTGACGCGATCCCCACCTTGTAAAGAATAGACAATTGCTCCAACAAGTCGGATAATGTCAATTCCAGAATGTTGATAGAATCTTCTGTCTTCAATTGCAATAAACGCATCTTTCAATTTATTTGGCATTTCAACAAGTGGAATGATTCTTCTGGTAGTACCTCCCTCATCTGCAGCAAATTCATCAAGGAGTTCTGGTTCAAGATAGAAATCTCTTATTGATTTACCTTCAACGTTTTTTATAGATTCAAGCTTGCCACTTTTTATGGTTAGCGTTATTCGTTTTGGTTCTGTTTCTTCTTCCATTACTGGATAGTCAAACTGTCGTGTAAATAATTCTATTGTTCCATTTTGTGCTCGTGGTTCACCACTCAATTTAACCAGATATTGTCCTGGAGAGTTGATACCGCGGGCATCTGCGGGCATTTTTTCGTAAGCCAAACGTTCTAATTTGTCTATCAAAAAATCTGCCGTATCTTTCAACTGCACTTCACAAATTGAGGAATATACTTCAAGATGTTGTCGCCAAGTATGTGTGTCCTGTTTATATTCTAACTTTTGTAAATTGAGAGATGCCACATCCTCCCAACATCCAAGCATAAACCCACCTGCTACACCTATTCCAAAGCAGATAACAAAAAAGACAATAATGACTGCTGCAAATATAATGCTCAATAATCCATTGAGTGTTTGTGAGAGAAAATTTCGTATATTCATAACAAAATGATGTGATTTATAGAAAAATCTGAAATTAACGATGTACTTTACATCTAGAAAAACGCGTTTGTAGTCGCGCAATTCATTGCGTCTCGGACATTATATGAATATGCAATTGGGACAATATGTTTCATTAATTGTAAGTTTTACTATAATTTAACGTGAGTTCGATATAAAGGTTAGAAAAACCGATAAAATGTAACACATTTATCACAGATTTGATGACGGGCATGTTCTTGCACTCCAGCGGAGTGCTATGTCTATAGAAAATCCAAACACAAAGCTCTTGCACTCCAGCGGAGTGCTATGTGTGATAATCTCACATACCGCTCCGTTGGAGAGGAAACACTGGTTCGGATGAATATTATAAACATATTGCTCTGCTGGAGCAAAGAAGGTGTTTGGGTTACGTTGGAACTGCTTTTGTTCAATTGAATTCCCTTGATGAACCAATCTATTATATTCGAACTCACGTTATAATTTAGAAAAATGTAGATAGAATCTAAACTATGGCGTACGATCTATATCTGTCTTTCTGACTCTTTTGATCAGACAACCAATCGCACGCGTTTTTTTCTGTTTATCTGGTATTGTTCTTCCTTCCAATACCAGATCCAGATTAGACCGTAAATATTGGGTTTTAGGATCTTGTCGGCTATCGTCAATTGCCCCTCGATATCTGAGAATCTTCTTAGAATCAATGAGAAAGACTTCGGGTGTTCGACGCGCATTAAAGTAATCTGCTATTACATTGTCAGTATCCTTGAGAATTGTGAATTCAAACTTATGCTTTTCTGTATACTCTTTTATTTCTTCTATCTTTTCATGTTTATTTGAATGGATTCCAACTATCTGAACAACTTTCTCTTTGTAATCCTTATGCAGAGTATTGATACGAACAACATAATCATCTACTACAGGACACTGTGTTGCCAAGAATATGAGTAAAATTGCCTTCTTCTCCTCACCCAATGTTTTGAGTGAGTGTAGTTTGTCTTCTGTATCTTTAAGACTCCAATCTTTGACCTGTTCATCAATTTTGACCGACTCTTTTTCTTTCTCTGATGCAAACGTTAAACAGGTAATAAGAATTACAAGTCCTAAAATAGTAATTGACCTACGTATCATAGAAATTCCTTTATTATCGTGAAACCAATAAATATGCACACTTTCCCGGTAGATGCGGTTTCCCAACCAATGCAGAATGCCATACGGGAATGCCTAAACGGCATTCATACCCGGGGAACGCCTACAGGCGTTCATACCGTTAATTTCTTGATTTGGCGCATTCTGCCTGACTATGAGACTGAACAAACACCGGTTCGGAAACCGAACCTACCGTAATGTGCAAATAATTATGGTTTTTACTATAAAGAAACAAAATCAAGGTATTCTTGACAAAAAATCAGTTAATTCATGTAAGTGGTTAAGTTGAACATCAACAACTGATAGGTCTGGACATTCTTTCTGCTGATTCCCAATCATCCATGCTGTCCACATCCCTACCTTTTTCGCACCTATCATATCAGCAGAATAACTATCACCAACATAGATTGCTTCAGAAGGTGTAACATTTATTTCTGTAAGCGCGGCGTTGAATATACTGGGATCAGGTTTTGAGGCACCGAATACAGTAGAATCAATGATCACATCCAATAATGGTGTCAGTTGAAATTCGTCACACCATCCTCGTGTATTACCAAAATTATTACTGATTACACCAAGTACATAATTGCCATATAGTGATTTGAGCCATTCACGATTGCTCGTAAGATTCTCAGTTACTCCATTGCAAAACCATTTTACATATTCATCTTTCAATTGATCACTCAACGCAAGACGTTTGAATACACCCGTCCCAATAGCACCGACTGTTTCGCGAAGACTACATTTTGCAGCTTCACGGTTCGCTACTGCCCCCACGGGTAACATTGAACCGTCTTGATAAGACCATTCAACTGAGGCATCACCGAATGCAAATTCAGAAATTGTTGCACGATCTGCTTTGTCAAATTGATCACGGGTGATTTCAGGATGATGTTTTTTAATAAACTGATATGTTCGTTCCAACCAATGGGTTCCGTTTGCATCTAATGTTCCACCAAAATCAAAAATTAATGCTTTTATCATATATTGAATGTCATTCCTTGTATGAATTTATGATTATGATTACTTTCTTTCGATTAATTTTTCTACTAATGCCTCTGTGACTTCAGTTACAGTAATTTCCTGCATACATAAGTATTCCGTATCTTGTCGATGGCAAGTACGCTTGTAGCACGGTCGACACTCCACAGGTTTTTCTATGATTGTGTGTCCTCTACCATACGGCTGATGTCGGACTGGAGACGTAGGTCCGAAAAGTGAGACCGTCGGTGTACCGACTGCCGCAGCAATATGCATTGGACCACTATCACATGTGAGACAAACATCACACATTTCTAATAACGCACCAAGTGGCAATATATCTGTTTTACCTACAAGATTAATCGTTGAATTTGAAAAAGACAACTTTTCTACTAATGAAGTTTCGTCTAACGATCCAACCAAGACGATTTTGATATTCGGTATTCTTTCAGATATTTTATTTATTACATTATCAAAATTATTTACACACCACTGTTTTGTTCGCCATGTGGTACCCAAATTTATCGCCAAGAGTCTATCGCTATCTGATACACCTTTATCGTTCAAAATATTCAAAATAGATTGTCGGTCTTCATCAGTATGCCAATATTCTAAATGTTTTGTGTGTACAGATTTTGTCTTTCCTAAGACATTCTGGTCGTTTGGTTTGTCATTGGAAAGAATATTTACAACATTAAGGTATTTCTCTACCTCATGTAGATCTGTCCTATTCTTGCAAACTGTGGTCAGAAATATGTCGCGCCCTTTCAAGGAAGCACCAATACGATTCGGTATTCGTGCAAAAAAAGGGAAAAGTGCATTTCTCAACGAAGTATGATGCATCACGACAGCCAAGTCAAACTTGTATTCACATATTATCCGAACCATTTTGAAAAATGATTGATACCGATTTTCTGTCTTGGAATCTACAATACAACTATCAACATACGGGTTTGTCCTCATTAGGTCTGCGACAAGCGGTCGTAACAATAATGTCAGGCATGCTTCAGGATATTCTTGTTTCAGTACGCGCAAAGATGGCGTAAGAAGGACCATATCACCGATCCAAGCTCCCGTATGACAAACAAGTATTTTCTTCATTAGAAATAGAACGGATTAGACCAAGCTTTCTTGCCAGTTTCGTCCGTCACTTCTATTCGGACATATTTCGTACTTTCCGATACTGGATATGTAGCTTCTGTAAGGAGTTCTCCATTTGTTGGCAGAAAACGTCTACCACGACTACGTTCTGCTTTAAAAACGATAGATTTTGCTTCAGTACACTTTACATGCAACTTACTATCTTGTAGCGTTATATCATAAATTTCAGGTCCGAGAGTAGAATAAAATGAACCTGCTCTAAGTGCCTCCATGATACTGTCAAGAGTCAATTCTTGTGATTTTACCATTATCCAACCGTGGAAACAGTCGTGTTCTGTGCCGTGTGAATCATCTGAAGCAATCCCAAGAACAGGACCCCCTTTATCTAATAGGTCATCCCATGACTGTTCCGAAAAACCTTTACCGATTCCCATACAGGTATCATTGTAGACTTCTACAGCGAAATACCCGCGCAACGGAAGGTAATCTGTAATAGTATGTCCACACCAATATGGATGACAGAGAACTGCCTCTCCACCCTGTTCTTTGATATCATCAATTACAGCATTTGGATGCATTTTGGCACAGTTAACTGCTTCATGTATGTTGATCGCTACAATGTGGTATGTAGGACCTCCGTAGGGATTTGATGGATGGACTTCACTACCTGAGATCGCCAAAAAATCAGATGAGGTATGGGCATCGACATCATTTACTTTACGGTGATCAGTTAAAACAAGAAAATCGTAGCCAGCATCCTGATATGCTGCGAAACGATCTGAAATTGAAAGACGACCATCCGATTCTGTACTATGACTGTGTGTATTGCCCCGGTACCATTGTCCTGGTTCTTGAAAAGGATTTCGATAGAGCATTGTAACCTCCTTAATACTGCATTAAATCGTTTAAAAAAATAATTCCCATTAACATTCACATATCTTTGTAATGTAGTTCATGAAAACATTACAATGTCAATTTTACCACATTCAAATGTCGTGTGTCAACAAGATTGGAATGGAAAGCAACGAGAGCAGGGTTATTTAGTTTTAAGAATTTCCAAAATCGAGATTTACTGAAAGTTAATCCCAAGACGGTAGGTGCGGTTTCCTAACCAATGCAGAATACCAAACGCGTATTCTGGCATAGGTGTCAATTTAAGGATATATTTACTTGTGAAGGATTTTGGATGTCTATTTTTATCATACACACCTTTCGCACCGCTGGTGCTTGCTTTCTTGTGGTGGACATTCTCTATACACCTTTCGCACCGCTGGTGCTGATATGTGATCTATAAAAGCCTCGGAGAGGCGGCATGCGCGTGTGGCATGCCGCATGAGGTGTATAGCACGTAATATCAACACAGACATAAGCCCCAGCGGGGCAGCATGCGCGTGTGGCATGCTGCATGAGGTGTATAAAATGCACAAACTTTACTCACGAAATTGACGCCTATGGTTCGATTTCCTAACCGGACCTACTGGCTTGGGACATTTAGCATTTGTGAAAAAACTCAACAAAAAACCGAAAACTAAATAACCCTGCAACAAGAGAATAATACTTGACAGAATCCTATCTTTTGGATATGATTTAGAAAATCATGTCGTAGTAAATCAACTGAGGCAACCATAAATCTTTGAGATAGCATTACTTGTAACGATGAGTGTATTGTCTTGAAAAACTTAGATTAACAACAGAATTAATGGTGGGTACAAGAAAAAATTTACATTTACGACATCGCTAAACGATTAATAGAGAGACCTCTGATGGAACAAGATAAAAGTAAAATACTCCAGCAGATTCCAGAATGTAATAGAAACAACATCGTATGTATTGAGGTAGTTTACAAAACCAAATTAAGTTCGCACTTTTTACACATTCAAAATATAGCATCAACGAATCCAAGTAATGTTCACGGACGTGCAATAGGTTTTTTCATTGCACCTTCTTTGCTCGTTACAAACATACATGTAATAATCTCCGCTAGATCTGTCTCAATAAAACAGTTTGATGTGAAAAGATTAAAAGAACCTAAACTGTTTACCATTGAAGGAGTTATAGCCTTTGATGCTATGAATGATTTGGTAGTCTTAAAAGTTTCACAACAGTGTGAAAACTATTTTCCTATTGGCAACAGTAACACCGTCAAACAAAAGGACAGAGTTTTGACCTATACATACGCCGAAGCAAAATATAGGTCTATAGAGAGCACTATTAATTACAGTAGTACTGATGATGGATGGTACTTTATAAATGCACAACTTTCACCATGGGACACTGGTGCACCTATATTAAACAGAAATGGTGAAGTCATTGGTATTGCTAATACACTCAGTAAAAAAATGGATGATTCAATTGGAATTACCGGCTATACTTATGTGATTCCTTCAAATACTTTAAACTCAATATTTGAAATTGCAGAGAAAGTTGAACCAATAGTTGCATGGAAAAAACGTCCTGTCATCCGTGCTTATATTGAAGATATTCACGCAAATATGAAAATTAAAGAAAAAAAATATAAAGAAGCAATAGTGAACTTTGACACTGTGCTTCACCTGAATCCGAATTTAGTACAGTCTTATGTGACGCGTGGATTTACAAAGTCCATTTTGAATGACTATGAAGGTGCTATTTCTGACTGTAATGCTGCTCTTCGACTCAATCGAGGTTTTGTTCAAGCCTATACAAATCGTTTTACGGCAAAGAATAACTTGCAAGACTATGAAGGAGCATTGGATGACCTCAATATTTTGCACCAACACTTTTTGGATTCAATTGAACTCTCTCAATTATACGTTCATCGTGCAGGTGTGAAGAATAATCTCGGTGACTTCGAAGGAGCAATACATGACTATACACAAGCATTAGAAATGAAATCTGAAGACCAGATGTCTTATTACAATCGTGGGGAAATTAGGAAGGTTCTCGGTGAAAAAAACATGAACCAGGGGAATATAGAGGTAGCACAAAATCTTTATCATGGAGCGATAGAAGATTATACCAAAGTAATACAGTTAACCCCAGATAGAGTCAATGCCTACTTCAGACGAGGAATTGTCCAACACAATCTTGCGATTTCTTTAGTCAGTCAAGAGAAACTAGATGAATCAACAAATTACTATCAACAAGCAATCAATGATTATACTGAAGTTATCAGACTGAGATATTGGCATTTTACATCATATTATAATCGTGGTCTTGCGATGTATCAACTTGGGAAGAATGAATCTAAACGTGGAAATTCAGAGATTGCAAAAGGACACTATAAAGATGCTATCATAGATTTTGACATATATATCCCAATAAAACGAAAATACCATGTCAATGCCATCAAAAATAGGGGAAATGTAAAGAATGCTTTAGGACAATTTGTGGATGCTATAGAAGACTATACAAAAATTATACAGTTAGACCCAGAGCATGTTTCAGCATACGACAATCGCGGTTATGTTAAAAGCAATCTGGCTGAATCTAAAGCAGAAACAGGTAATGTTAATAAAGCACAGAAATTATATCTAGACGCATTAGAAGATTATAACAAAGCAATTCAACTAACACCTGAGGAATCTAAAATTTACAATAGACGAGGGATTGCAAAACACAGACTTGGAAAATCTTTAGTAGATCAAGGAAATGTTGAAGAAGCACAGAAATATTTTCAAGAAGCGATCGCTGATTATTCTGAAACTATTAGACAATATCCCAAATATGCTGATGCTTATAACAATCGGGGTAATACAAAGTTATCCATCGGACTATCTGAAATTGACCATGGAAATGAAGAAAGAGCAAAAGAATACTTTCAAGATGCAATTTTAGATTTGGATAAAGCAATCACGCTAAATCCGAAATTTGTTAAGGCTTACAACAATCGAGGAAAAGTAAAGAATACCTTGAATATGCATAAAGAGGCAGAAACCGATTTTTCGAAAGCAAAGGATTTGGAATTTACGGATTGAAGATTATATCAACATATCTCTATGGTACTAACATTAAATCTGGAAAGGGTTTGTGATGACAGGTGGAACACTATTTGTTGAATGTTTGAAAGCACAAGGAATTAAGGTGATTTTCGGTCTACCGGGAAACCATCTTGATACCGTATACGAAGCATTATACCACAACAAGGATAGTATTCAGCACTATGTAACACGGCATGAAGGTGGAACTGCCTTTATGGCGGATGGATACGCACGTGCAACAGGTAATGTCGGCGTTTGCATGACGGTGCCAGGTCCAGGTTCAAATAATGCATCAATCGGGATATGTGAGGCATACACCGCATGTTCTCCAGTGCTATGGATAACAGGACAAAATCCATCCTACTTGTCACAAAAAGATCCACGCAAATGTTTTCACGGATTAGATCAAGCAGCTGCCTTCGCGCCGATGACAAAACATATTGAGATTGTCCACCGTGTAGAACAGATTCCGAACGCAGTCAATCGCGCATTTAGAGAGTTACGTTCAGGAAGACCAGGACCAGTCCTAATGGAACTCGCTACGGACGCACTGCAAGCAGACATAGACTTGCCGATTCCACCAAGAAATAACGGTATTCAGACAATGGCAAATGAGAACGATATTGACGAAGCGGTTGCATTGATCAAATCGTCCAAACATCCTCTGATAATATCTGGTGGAGGGATAAATCATACACGCACAACTAATGAACTACTTGACCTTGCCAAACTGCTTGATGCACCTATAGCAATGACTGGGATGGGGAAAGGTTCTATCCCTGAAGATTCTCCGTATTCAATCGGTCTTTTCCGTGATGGTGTAGCCCAAGCAGCTATGAAAACATCAGATCTCATCATTGCAATAGGCACACGATTCACATATCGTGACACTGGAAATTGGTCGCTAAATATACCACAACCTTTGATACACATTGAAGCAGACGTTGATGAGATACACAAAGAATATCACGCATCCGTTGGAATAGGGGCAAATCCAAAATTAGTGTTACAACAACTGAATGCAAGACTTCAAGATGAAAACATAGACTGCGGATGGGGTGATGGATTGAAACAACTTCACAACCAATTTACATCCATTGAACCACCACGTATTCTCAAAGAACTGCGTGATGTTATGCCACGAGATGCAATTCTATCTGTTGATGTCAATATTACAGGATATGGTGCACTATCACATTTTCCAACATATTCTGCTGGAAGTTATATCTTTTCAGGTATATCGGTGGCAATGGGAATTGGGTTAACCGCTGCAATCGGGGCACAAGTCGCATATCCAGAAAGAAAAGTTGTTGCACTCTGCGGAGATGGCGGATTCTTGATGACCAGTCCCGATCTTGCCACTGCAGTGATGTATGACCTACCTGTGGTTACACTTGTGATGAATGACAATCAATACACATCCATTGAACGCGGGCAATTACGTAGATTCGGGAAACGCATCGGTGTAGAACTTGTAAATCCAGATTTTGTACAGTTTGCAGAGTCATTTGGAGCAATAGGTTTACGTGTAGAAGATCCTGAAGATTTTAGACCAACATTAGAAAAGGCACTTTCTCTTGATAAACCTGTTCTTGTTGAAGTAATAAAGTAAACAAACATATACAACATATCAGTTTTTTAGAACATACTTATGTTCATCATATTTGAAATATTATTTTTATAATGTAAGATTGGAGTCTTCTATGAAAAGAAAGATAGGTGTTCTAACTGGTGGGGGAGATACAAGTGCGCTCAATGCCACCCTAAAAGGAATCGCACTGAAATCCGAAGAACTCGGTTTTGAACTTATCGGTTTTATGGAAGGTTGGAGAGGAGTCCTTCAAGGTGGACGCTACCTAACCCTAACACCTGACATGATTGATGAAGATCATGGTGGCACAATACTAAAGAGTTCACGCACAAACCTCATCGCCATGAACAAGTTAGACGAAGCAATTGAAAACCTAAAAAAATTGAATATCAGTGGTCTAATCCCAATCGGTGGAGATGATACCCTTACAGTCGGTTCAGCACTTTCAGAACAATTTACAACCGTATTTGTTACAAAAACGATTGACAATGATGTGGGAATAAATCCACCTGAAGGTGATGCCGTTGATTATTCAAAAATGGTCAACTATTTCTGTCCCGGTTTCCCAACTGCGGCAAATAGAGTAATTAATGCTGTCAGAGATTTACGAACAACGACATATTCTCACGACCGCATTATTGTTGTTGAAGCAATGGGAAGAGATGCAGGATGGCTCACACTCTCTGCTGCCTACGGTTTGGCAGACCTTATCGTTGTACCAGAAGTGCCATATCAACCCGATAAGTTGGCAGAAGCAATACGAGAAATACATGCACTACAAGGGAATGTTATTGTCGTTGTTTCAGAGGGTATACGAAATGATGATGGTGAATTAATGATTACATCTCAAGCGGAACTTGATGCCTTCGGACACACAAAACCTGGAGGATGTTCTGAAATTATCGTGGAAGCAATGAAGAAAAGACTCCCAGATATACCAAGTTCTGCATTACGCGCATTGATTCTCGGTTACATGCAAAGATGTGGAAGTCCTACAGAATTGGATAGAGATACAGCAATTAAAGCTGGTTCGCTTGCTGTCCGTTCACTCGCTGATGAAATGGACAATGGTGTTGCTACAATAACACGGACAGATGCGGGGATAGAACCCATTATGTTACCAATTGAAAGGGTGTTGAAACGAGACGAAAGTGGACACGTTATCCGACGCAGTCTTGACCCACGGTTTTATGATGTTGATCGATATCATCTATCACCAGAAGGGGCTGGGTATTTCCGTCCGCTCTTTGGTGACCTACCACGAAGAAGACGTTCCTTGGAAGAACGTAACATTGACATTGGTGTATTAGATTAGAAAAATCACCAAAAATGATTCATGATAGGCAACTGAATCAATACATATCCAGTCACACCTACAAAGGCAGTGAAATTGGTACACCAGATTGGGATGAACGATAGGTAGCCTCTGCCAATTCTATACCATCTCTCCCAATCTGTCCATCCGTTGTCGGTTCTGCTTCACCCGCAATGCATTGCAGCCAATGATCAATACTCGCACCTTTCGCGGCTATACCCCAATAACGTTGATTCCGTTGTGCTTCCGGTATATTGCGATAGGTGTCATCATCTGGAATGGGTGCTGTAAATTCCTCTGCTGAATCCATATCGTGAGTTTTCCAACGCACACCACGACTTATTATGGATGCTGACCCATTACTTGTGACCAGACCATTGCCACTATGTCCAACCTGTGCAGCCCAACTCTTCATCATCATACCAACACCGCCATTCTTGAAGTGCACTGTCAAAACAGCATTGTTTTCCACTGCTTTATCCTCAGATGGATATGTACCACCAAGTGGGACATGTGATGTGTAACCGTAGACAGATGTAGCAGGTCCATGCAACCACAACCACAAGTCTAAATTATGGATCGCTTGCTCCACAAGCATCCCACCTGATTCCTCCTTCACAAAAAGCCACGGATGTTTTTCAGGTGAAAAGTATCCAACTTGATTACTATATGCCATCTGTAAAGTGCCAAGAGTTCCATCCTCAAGCAGTTCTTTCAATTTCATAAATCCCGGATCAAACCGCATCATATAGGCAACCATCAGTAGAACACCAGCATCCTTGGCAGCAGCGACCATTGCATCCCCCTCAGCAACATTACAACACATCGGTTTTTCCATGAGGATATGTTTCCCTGCTTCAGCGGCTGCACGTGTAATCTCAAGATGTGGACGCGGATGAACGCAAACATCAACGGCATCAATGTCTTTTCTATCCAACAGTTCACGATAGTCTGTATATGCATCTGCTTCAACACGATCTGCTTGTTCTTTAGCACCTGCCTCATTTATGTCAGCAATAGCAACAATATCTGCACGTCGTGTCGGTTCATGATAATAGGGAGAGTGAAGGTTACGAAAGATACCACCACACCCAATTATTCCAACTCTCATTCTGTCCATCTTATGTTCCTTTCTGTATACTATTTCTTAAAATAGGTGGCGTTCCCTCATCCTGTAAAAGCGAAAGTGTTTCAGCAATTATAGCATGCTGTAATTCTGGATTATTCGGTTCTCCCAACGGATGTCCAAAACTATATGGCACATGCAATGCACGCGGGGGTTTCACCTTTTTCGTGATGTCTTCCAAAAGTGTAATAGACACAGTAGATATTCCCACTTCTTCAACAGCACGTTGTATCAATCCTACAGACTGATTGCATAGCGGTCACACCGGAGTTAAGAATGCAACATCAACACCATCATCTTTAAGCATCTGTGCAACCTCAGGGGCAGACTCTGTAATCAATCGTCTCGGTTTTGAAATTGAACCCATAAAACTGAAATGTCTATGATTAAGAGAACCGATATTTCCTTCATTTTCCAATTCTCTAAAACGATCAATAGGAAAAACAAGGTTGGCATCCGTCTTTGTATCAGACTTATCGTAGGCAACGCTTTTATGTCCGACCTTTAGTTCATTAGATTGAATTATATTTGGAATCTCGCGGTAGGAACAATCACCGTTTACATAGGGTTCCTGTCCATTGATATAAAACCCCGCAGTCGTAATGAGAGCGATATTACATTCATTCAAAGGTTTTTTGAGCGGTGTGTTTGGAGTCGTGCCATACCGTTTGCCACGATAAAACCGCATAAAGAAACGAAATAACGGTTCAAGTTCACTTATTGATGCCATATATACCCCAGATTACCCATTCGCAAAAATAAGCCGTTTCCTGTTCTGACACGGTAGTTCGATCGTCTGTCCAGTGATACCACTCTCAATAGACGCAAATCCGATTTCATTCACAGCAGTATAATCATCGCGTGAACAATCAGGCGGTTGACCACCATCAAGATAATCCGTTATCTGTTTATACGCAATCTTAAATGGACTCGCATTGTCAGGCAAATCAAGTGTGTCATTATCTACAATCTTACCACCCTTCTGAACCGTTGCACCACTATAGAAACCCGTTTGCACTGAGCCTTCACTTCCTAGTACATCCACTGAAAAACCACCTTTAACACCATGTTTTCCAACATGATAACCAATCGCACCGTTTCCAAATTTGATAGTTGCACCGACAATAGCAGGCTCTGGTTCATAAGGTTCTGGCACATCACCACTACCTTCAACATATCCAGTAACTGAAACAGGGTCATATCCAGCAAACTGACAGATCATATCTGTGGTATGGATTGAGAAGGATAGCACGCCACCACCACAATACCCAATAACACTCTGTACTTCACCAATCAACCCATCCTTAACCAACGATTGTAGTCGGACAAGATGCGGCCCCCAATGTCTTGTATAGTCAACCACAATGGGAATACCTTTCGCATCAGCACCAGCAGTCATGGTGTCTACCTCTTCAAGCGAACATCCTGCAGGTTTTTCAAGAAAAATGGCTTTGATGTCCGCTCTCAATACGTTCTGCATTACCTCAAAATGGTGTGGCCCCCGCACACAAACAGCAACAATATCTAACTTCTCACTTTCTAACATCTGGACATCGGTTTCATAGTAATTGATGGAATTGTCTGGAAACCCTGGTCCCCAAGTCCTTTTGAAGTCTGCTTGACGGTCAGTAGACATATCTGCAACTGCAACCAACTCTGTAGTTTCACACAATCGGATACCGCCTGCATGGCAATATGGATATTCATCATCTGGTGTTGAATAACGGGCAGCGATACTACCTAATCCAATAATTCCGACACGATACATTGAGTTTACTCCTTATATGTTATGATGTTAAGAGATTAGCATATAACGAGGTTAATAGGCAAGTGTTAATCGTGTGTGTAAAGTTTTTGGCACAAACTTCTCACCATGAATTGAAGGGGTGGGTCTCTGTACCCACCCGTTACATTACAGGACAAGGAACGGCGGGGCACAGAGACACGGGGAACGCCAAAAGGCATTCATACCGTTGATTTGGCCCTACAATGCAGGAAGTGGCTATCTCGGTTTTCAACCGCGATTATCTGCTCGGTTTCCACCCGCGATGCAAAGTAGTAGGCACACTCCGTGTGCCGTCCTCTTGTTGAATCGGTTTCCACCCGCGATTACCCACCGTCCATTGTAGGGGCGGGTCTCTGTGCCCGCCCGTTACATTACAGGACAAGGAACGGCGGGGCACAGAGACACGGGGAACGCCAAAAGGCATTCATACCGTTGATTTGAGGAACGCCTAATGAAGACTAATTTATTAAACGGGTAATCATAATCACCCCAAACCCCGTAGGCGCGCTGGGTTTTGAAATCAAATTACCCAATTTATCTCTTAATCTTCATCATGGAACCTTTTACATTCATCTCACATTGTTGGAGTGGTTTTCAACCACGATTACATAGTTGAAGGGTTTTCAACCCGATGAATACCGTAAGCGCATTCGGCTTTGAATTGGATTTCAAGCTTTCCATTCAACATGAAAATGAAATGGTTAATGCCAACCATTGTAGGGGCGGGTCTCTGTGCCCGCCCGTTGCATTACAGGACAAGGAACGACGGGGTACAGAGACCCGGCACTACAATAGGTTACAGGTTTTTCACTTGAATTAGTGTCTACGGTGACAAAAACTTTACATGCCCCATTACACACCCTATGTTGTGTTCTGGGTTGAAAATATTGTATGCTCAAAAATATTTTGCATTAATTGCATTATAATTTGGTGTTTTTGGAAAAAATGACAATAAAAACCTTCGCGAAAAAGGAGGGTTGAAGGCGGTTGTAACAAGAGGTTATTGCTGATCTGATCGTGTTGCTAAGGCGCACTTCTGTGAGTTTAGCATGTGAAGAAGGGGTGTGAGTGTTGGTTCGTATTATCGTTGGCATTGGGAGTCTCGTAAGCTTTCGCGCAGGTGTGTTCCGAATGCCGTTGATACACCTTATGAATGTTTGCTTCGTGAGTTCGGCAGGCGGACTCGTGCGTCTCGTAAGCATTATTTGGCATGTAAGCGTGAAGTGCGTGGGGAGAAAGGAGTGGTACGAAAACGTACAGCGTATCTCATAAAATATTTTAATTGCATACGTATGCCTGCCAGAAGTACAAAATCTAAATACAATTCAGCATAATATTCTCAACGAACTACTAACCGTCGGAAGTCTTCTAACCAACTGAAAATCGTTCTACTTTGAAACGACGCTTATATCGTCGTAATGAAGATTAAGAAATAAAGTGGGTAATTTGAGATCAAGTCTAGCGCGCTTACAATGTGCCAAATCAAGAAATCAAAAAATCAACGGTATGAACGCCTTTTTGGCGTTCCCCCAAATCAACGCCAAATGCGCGTGAGGCATTTGGCGAGTATGAATGCCATATGAGGATTAAGTAATAAATCAGGTGATTTCCTTGAGAAGTCCGGAGCGGTTAGGAAACCTCGCCTCAGCAATGTGTAGAAATAATTCGATAATTTATCATAAATGAAAAAGGTGCTATGAATTGCGCGAATACGAACCAGCTATTTCTTCAATGGTAAATTATTTATTAGAAATGGTATAATAACCAACAAAACACACTGTTAACTAGCACAAGTCGTCAATTGCCTATTTTTTTTAAATAGAAGGTGGAAGTTTTGAGGTCATAGCACCCAAACCTAAAGGATTGGGCTTGTGCTTCGTAGCAGTTAGCGTTGTTCTCCAAAGAGAACATCCGTCTCACATCTGCTCCACAACGGGATCATAAGCAGCCCGTAATATGTTGATAGCAGCGTTTATGTCTCTATCATGTTCGGAATTACATTGTGAACATGTCCACTGTCTATCATTGAGAGAAAGAGTGTCGTTTTTATCTCCGCAGTTGCTACAAGGTTTTGTAGTAGGTGTCCATTGTCCGACTTGAAAGAATGCTTTATGATGTTTGAAACATTTGAATGCCAACAATTGAATAAACTGGTAAAATCCGAGATCGGAGACTTTACGTCCCCACAGCCGCTTCATGCCATTAAGGTTCAACGTTTCAGCCGCAATCGTATCAAACCTTCTGCACAAGTCTGTAGCAAGTTTCCACTGCCAGTCAAGCCGTTGGTTTGCTATTTTGATATAATGCCGTGCGAGTTCTCTAATAGCGCGACACCAATTGTTAGACCCTTTGACTTTACGACTCACAGCTTTATTCAGTTTGCGAAGGTGTTTCAAGGATTGTTTCAAGAATTCTGGTGCTTGTATCTTTTCACCAGTGCTCAATGTCAAAAATGTTTTCAACCCGAAGTCTATACCTACGCTCTCACCTGTTTGTTGCATAGGTTCGGTAGAAGTATCATCGGTGACAATGTAAAGCCAGTATTCACCGGCACTATTACGGAGTATTTGGACATAGCGGACAGTGCCGTGCCAGTCTCGGTGTTGGTGAAAAGAAAACCAGCGACGATTGAATTTCAGAGATTGTGTGGTGTCATTCCACGACTTGAAAGAGATACACACACGACCATTTTCAAGTTTGTAGCCTGTTTGAAACTTCGCAGAACGATAACGATATTTACGTTTGAATTTTGGAAGTCCACCTTGACCAGCAAAGAAGCGTTGATATGCAGCATCTATGCGAATAATCGCTGCATCCAAAGTGTCACGCGGTATCCAAGCCCAATGTTTCTTGGTCGTCTTGAGCAACTTCGTAAGATGCGGTTGCAGCCTATATCTACCAGCGTATTTTTCGTATCTGCGGTAATAACGTTTTTCCAAACGCAAAAAGTGGTTGTGCACATCACAAAGATCATCAAGCAGATTGCCGAAGCACTTGTTCTTTTTGTGATTGCGTATCTTGTATTTGTAGGTGCGCATTGTTTTACTCAAGTATTGCTTCCGACACGATTCGGTTTTGGTGGAGACCACCTCAAGCAAGGTGGATCGTATTCTCTACCAACAATGCTGAGAATATCGTAACATATATGACATAGTTTGTCAAGAAAAATATAGGAACGGGCATTCCTCCCAAACCTAAAGGATTGGGTCTCCTGCCCGAAGATTGATGAAATTTCATAAATTACAATTGTCAACGTTTCTGATAACTGTTGTTTTCATAACAGCTACAGGTTGTATATCCTCAACACATTCCAGTAAGCCGTCAATGCTTAGTATACATAGTGATTTACTATCAAAGCACAAAACAGATGTTAATCGATATAACGGATTTATCGAGTTATTAAATACTGAGATTGGCATACAGAGTGAAATAGATATACGGATACAATTGTCTTATTACGGATACAAGTTGTATCCTGAGAAGTGCCTAAATCACATAGAGAAGGCGATGATACTTTCCAATCAGATTGAGCATAATCATAGAAACGCAGGCGAGTTATTTCTGCTATATGCAAAGTTACATAAACAATCAAATAAAGACTACAACCCATCCCCAATATTGAGAAAAGGCAAAGAAGTATTAGCAAATCGTATCATATCAGAATTGAAAAAACGTAATCCGTATAAGACTTATTTTAAAGGGTGGGATCATGAAGCCTATGTTTGGGAGGTGAACGAAGGCAAAAAGTATATGAGAGATGCTGGATACGATGATGTTGGCAAAGATAAAAAAGTAAGCATTTTTTACCGTATCGGTAAGGCTATTAGCTTGTCTGTCTGTATTCACAGAAACCTGTCGTTTTGGCAGTACGCATTAAGAAGCGGGGATATAACCTACATACGAGATATATACTACTATGATTTTCTCAACTATTATTTAGATTTATCAGCAGATGGATATGATATAACAAAGATGCCCGATCACCGTCATGCACGTTTTTATATTATAAAAGATGGTAAAACTTTTTACATCTAATATCAATAAGTGTTTTGACCTTGAATTGACATAAAACAGCGAAACAGGTATATTTCATACTGTCCAGGGTTACCTCGTTTCAAAACTTACCAATTGATGAGTTTTACTAAAAGTAATCCTAAAAATGTAAAACTTAACTTGACATATCATATTTTCTTATGTTATACTTTACATTACACAACTTCAGTATATAAGACAGAGAAATATTAAAACCGAGCATCATATATAATGGCCTATGAAAATCCAACCAACAATCTTTTCACTACTGAGAATGTCATTTCGCTACAAAAACTTTTTAAGTATTACATTTAAAGAGAATGTCCTTCCCACATACACCATGAAAATTTTTATAGAGCAGTTTTTAACATTTGAAGCATCCTATTCTGCATTCCTAAAATGCTTGTCAATTATAATCCATTGCCAATCAATTTCCAACAACAAAACCGAATATGCGAAATGTACAAATAAAAAATATTCGTTTTTATACAAATCCCTTACGAACCCTTATGTAGACTGCTCTTACAGCGACGTACAAAAACGCACAGGTTGTACGTGAATTTGTACGTCAATTGTACGGTTTTGACAAAGGAAAAATCTCGGATTTCATTAACAAGACACGCGTTCAATGTGAATGTCTTATGCATATTCACCAAGTGCAATTATGAAGATTCATTTATTAAACGGGTAATTCTCATTTACCCAAACCCGGTAGGTGCGGTTTCCTAACCGAACCATAGGCGTCAATTTAAGGAAAATACCGCCAGCCATTGTAGTGCGGGGTCTCCGTGCCCCGCCTAAACCTGCTACATTTAAACAATGTGCGGGGCACGGAGACCCGGGGAACGCCAAAAGGCGTTCATACCGTTGATTTCTTGATTTGGCGCTACAATGGCTGGCGTAATTTATGAAGATCAATCCGTTTTATTAGTGACCTCAGTCCCGTAGGGACGATATGTCTATAGCACAACGTTCAACACCCATTTCTTAGTCCCGTAGGGACGATATGTTTATACGTTTCGGTTGTTACAAACATCCCGTCCATACGGGACTAAGAGCTGTGATGACGGCGTTTAGTTATAAACATATCGTCCCTACGAGACTAAAGAACGTTATCGCCATGCAAATAAATCCTTAAATTGACGCCTATGGTGCCGTTCGGAAACCGTACCTACCAGCTTGGGTGTTAACTTTCAGTAAATTTCTGTTTTGGAATATTCTTAAAACTAAATAACCCTGATTATTTTCTTGACAAAGAGAGTGTTTTTTGTAAAATTATATCGTGCTTATTATTTCCTTGATGGAGATATTTATTTCATAATGATGAAAGGTAGGAGGTGATAGTATGTTACGTGAATTACTTTCGAGTAGATTAATTATTGCTGGGATTTTTGTCTTATTTGTGGTTGCGGGTGCTTGCTGGTTCTATAGTTGGCATGTTCAACGCACTATTGATACGGAGTTGGCAAAAACCGATGCGCTGTTGCATTCAGGGAAAAATGATGATGAGACACGCGATGCCCAGGACACTCTTGAACCCGGTGACACACAAATGTCTGACACCACGGTTGTGCCACCGGCAGATAATGTCTCTGAAACGCTTGACACTGCGGATATGTCTTTACCTGAAGAAGCACCGGCAGAAGATGTTCCTGTCTCGCCTTTTGGTTTCGGACCGTATCCCGAAGTGCCAGAAGGGTTTTATGGGGAACCTTCATGGCTCTGGAGCGATGAATTCAAGGCGCAACTGGAAAAGACACTATCATATGGTCTTAAGTCAAGAGGTCTCACTTTTACCGATCATTTGAGAATAAGTGAGCTCCAGGATCGTGTCGGAATCAAGCTTTTTAACGAAGGTGTTGATTTTGCTGGAATGACAAGCATTGATCAGAACGGTCTGTTTTACCCCGATGAGCCTAATGTCATCTACGTGGCATGGCAAGAGGTAACAGAGAAAAATGGTGAAGTGAGGTGCTATATATCGGCTGGGCTCGGTTCGTCAATGTCAGAGTTATCTATTCCCGAACGAATGGGATACGATCCGATTCCTGATTGGATTGAGGTAAGATCATATGCAGACGGTATTGATCCCTATGAGTATCTGGGACTTAACCGTTAAATCAATTTTTAGACGCAGGGACATGAATATGTTTTATATTCCCAGTCCCTTACATGTAACTAAAGTTTGGACAATATTGTTAGGTTCAAGTGTTTTCATCACTATGTGTATCGTTGATTTGCCGAAAAACCTGTATAATATTCTGTGAGTTATCTTATTCTTTGGAACTCACAGAAAATAATGTTTTTGCTATTCGCAATCGCAGAACAGCGACACACAATCCGAGTGTGAGTCGTTTAGGACGATACCAATCTATCCCGAGTTCTTTGCGGACATCTTCAACTTTCAAGTTTTCTGTGTGGTGGGCTGCTATAAGCACGAGTTTCGTTAGATAAGTAGTGTGTAAAACATTTTGGTTCTTACTATAAATTGACATACATGCAGATCCTGGTCAAGACACAGTCAACCTTCCCAATTCTCGTCACATCCTTCCAGCCGACCAAAAACCCAGCCGCCCAAAAGACATCTGATCTTGAAAATCCTGGTTCAGACAAAAAAGAATTCAACAAAACCCAATACTCATTGTTCCCATTCTGTAAAATTGTTCTGCATTTGTTGAACTCAGAAAATGATGACAAAACTTTACACACCCATGCACCAATTGTTTTTGCCAATGATTACCAAAATGTGATATAATAAACAAGAGTTCACAAATATATGAAAAATTGGACACTTAACTGATGGTAATATCCAATTGTGTTCAAACAGACACATCTCTGTCAGGAGGGAGATATGTCGGAAACAAACCTAAAGAAACGTATCCGTGATGGACACCATGTATATGGAGCATCTGTGTCAATGAACATAGATCGGGAAAGTCTTGCTGAAAGAGTGGAAAAAGGTGGTTACGATTTTGTCGCAGTTGACAGTCAACATGCACCATACTCTGAAGATAGACTTGTCGCATTTTGTAATATGGCAGACGATTTAGGTATTCCAGTCAACTTTCGGATCAAACATACACGCAACGCATATCTCATTGGAAACTACCTCGATCTAGGACCATCTGGTATTGAAGTGCCACAAGTAGAATTAGTGGAAACTGTTGACGAAGCTGTAGATTTCTTCTATTACCCACAGAAAGGAATACGCAGCTGGGGTGGCGGTGCAAGAAAAAATTCGGCAAATATGGAACGACTGGAATATGCAGACTGGTGGAATAACTACGGTGTGCTTTGGATGCAAATTGAGTCTGTTGAAGCAGTAACACATGCAAGCAGACTTGCAAAAACTGGAGTAGATTGTCTCTCGTTCGGTCCAACAGATTTAACTTTCAGTATGGAAGGTCATCCGAATCATGCATTACAAACAGTAGATGCTTGTGTACAGTATGTTGTCAGAGAATTAGAAGGCAGTCATACTACTGTCTGTTTTCGAAACGGTAATCCAAGCACACGCAACAAATATGCTGATATGGGTGTTACCGTGTTCTTAGAATAGTCTGAATGATGTTATATTATGGACTTGTATGCTCAGCAATAAACGAAGATCGGCAGGCACTAAGAGAGGGAATGCGACTATTAGCAACTATTGCACATAAATACAATATTCCAATAACTTGGGCAATAACTGCTGATTTAGCACAATTATTATCAAACGATTTGACAGAATGGCACAATGAATACAGTGACGAACCTTTGTTAATGCTGGATATAACGTCAACATGGAAACAAGGATGGTATTCAATTACTGAACAATCTACATCAGATGATGAAGTTGACCATGAAAACATAAACACCTTATACGAAACTGCATCAGCAAACTCTATAGCTGAACACCTCGTAAAAATGAGGGAAACTGTTCCAAACTTTATCAGTTCTGAATGGAAGAAATTCCAGAAGGCTTTCGATTGGACAGTGCCAAATATCGCTGGATCAGAATGGAAAAACCATGTATTAGTTCAAGCATTGGAACAGGAAGGATTTCGAGGTCTGTGGGGATATCGTTGGGAGGAACGCGACTCCATCGCAGAAGGTGATCGAGGGTGTCCTTTCGGTTTCTTTTATCCTTCTACAGAACATCACAACTTCAGCACACCTGCTGCAGGAAGTATCGCTGGTATACCTCACAATACAGCTGCACACTTGCAGAAGGAAGAACACAATCTCAGATTTTCACTCATAAACAACATACTTCATCAGAACATAAATCTATATCTGGAAAATGATAGTTGGAATCGGTGGAGCAGCTATGTAGAACATGTCGATGTTATGGATGTCGTCCAGTTAGGTCAAGAAACATTAGCAAAACTGGATACTTATTTAGAATTTATTTCAACTAAGGATACCATTAAGTCTTTACCTTTATCTGATATTATAGACGACTATTGGACGAATTGTCAGATGACTGAACCGACTTATGTTATTAAGCCAATACTATCAAAGTCTGAATCTCAGAACACGCTAACAGATGACTCCGACACTGATACTGAAAGCAAAAAGGAGTTTACCTATTACGATGCCGAATGCCAATGTTCGTTTGTTGAAGGCACGATGGAACCTGTTGAAATGAAGAATTATATTACACCACCAGTTTTGGAAAATGTCGGAATCGGTGTTTCAGAGCACAGTTTTTTAAATTATGGAGTAGAATACCATTTACCAAGAATAACAAACTATCAACCTATTAGAAAACGGTCAAGATTACATATCAATTTTACGATTGAGTCAACAAAAGCAATGCCTTATGCCGTTGCTGTCTGGGGAAACCACCTCGGCTTGCAGTTAACTGAGTCAAATGCCAAAGAAGTTAAATGGATTGATAGACATCTGCTCTTTATTAGACTTGCATTAGAAAAGGGTGATAACGATTTTGAGATCACCCTATCAATATGAAAAAAGATATAGAATAGAAGGATACAGATATTATAGTAAAACTATAATTATTTTCACACTACGGTAGGTTCGGTTTCCTAACCAAACCATATGCGTCAATTTAAGGATATGTTTTCCTGCGTAGGATTTTGGAAGTCTATTTTTATCTTATGCACCTTTCGCACTGTTGATGCTGAGTTTCTTGTGGTGGACATTTCTATATACCTTCCGCACCGCTGGTGCTGATTTGCGATTTATAAAAGCCTCGGAGAGGCGAAAGGTGTATAGCACGTAATATCAACACAGACGAAAGCCCCAGCGGGGCGAAAGGTGTATCAAAGGCACAAACTTTACTAACTAAATTGACCCCTATGGTTCGGTTTCCTAACCAAACCATAAGCATCAATTTAAGGATATATTTTCCTGCGTAGGATTTTGGAAGTCTATTTTTATCTTATGCACCTTTCGCACTGCTGATGCTGAGTTTCTTGTGGTGGACATTTCTATATACCTTCCGCACCGCTGGTGCTGATATACGATTTATAAAAGCCTTGGAGAGGCAGCATGCGCGTATGGCATTCTGCATGAGGTGTATAGCACGTAATATCAACACAGACGAAAGCCTCAGCGGGACGGTAGGTGTATCAAATGCACAAACTTTACTAACTATAGTAAACTTTTGAATTAATGGGACATTTTGAGATGTAGGCGGGAACTCCGATTTCCGATTATCACTGAGTTATGTCGCGATTCGGAGATCGCTCCTACAGGGTTATTGAACATCTTTTGCATATAACTTTATACACCGTGTTATTCTTCCAATTGCCTTGTATTTGATCGTAGATGTGTATATAATTGGTTCAAAGTCAGCACTAATAGGATAAGAAACAATGGACACATACATTAGCGTAAAAAACTTCGGTCCGATAGAAGCGGCAGAGGTAGACTTGCGACCGCTAACTGTATTCGTGGGTGAAAGTAATACTGGCAAGACGTATCTTGCCGCGCTCATTTATGCATTACATCAACAATTTTGGGGTTTCTCACAATATCCCTGGGCAGAATATATTGTTACTAATTTCCGTATTATTCTCAGTTCACGAGACCGCTATTCCCAAAGTGAGATGCAAGAGATTGTACAAGAGATGTTAGAGGTCATTGAAAAGTTAAACATTCCTGAGCGTCCTTTCAAATTTTCAGATTTACCTAAGGAGATACGGACCCTGTTGAATTTTGGCCCCATAGATCTTGATGACTTCACAACCAACCTTGAACGGTGTTTCGACCTTGAGACTGTTTCTAAGTTAATCCGATTCACTGACAATAATGCCAACGAAATGAACGTATCACTGTCAGTTCACGAGAGGGATCAAGTGTGTTGGACTTTTGAGACGCATGCCATTGGATCTGCCAATCCGACCATAACAGGGCACATCAATCCAGATATGGTTCTCCTCAAACCAAAGTGTAAAACTGAGTTCCATGAAATATCCGATATTGAACGTCTATTTCGAACTATACGGAATACTCAGCCGCGATCAGGAAAATCATACTACTTACCTGCTGCTCGAAGCGGCATCATGCAAAGCCGTGATGTGCTTGCGACTGGGCTTATCAAACGGGCGACGCGCATCGGAATAGATCGTTTTCCAGAAGTATCTACATTTTCGGGAATGATAGGGGATTTTCTGGAGCAGATCTTTGACTACAAGGAACGTGATGGATCATCAAAAGAAATTAGTCACGTCGCGGAACAGCTGGAGATGGAACTGCTGGAGGGCAAAATAGAGGTTAAACGGCCTACACCAGAAGCATATCCGGAATTTCTGTACCGTCCAGTTCAAGCAGAAGACTCACTGCGGATGAGCCACTCCTCTGCGATGGTATCTGAGCTTGCACCTTTAGTCCTTTATCTGCGAGGCATGGTTAGACAAGGTGACTTACTAATTATTGAAGAACCAGAGTCTCATCTGCATCCGGGTGCACAAACCATAATTGCCAAAACCCTGGCCCGATTGGCCCGTGCTGGTGTTCAAGTCTTGATTACAACACATAGCAACTATCTCCTTCAACAAATCAGTAACCTAATTCGCGAAGGTGAATTGCAGAAACAGGGCGAATCCACAAATGAATCAGAAGACTTTCTGAAAGCAGAAGAGGTCGGTGCGTGGTGGTTCCATAAGGACAAGCCGGTCGAAGAACTCCCGTTTAATCTTATTGAAGGTATAGAACCGGAAGATCACTTGGATATTGCGGAGGATCTCTATAACCAATCAGCAGGACTACAAAACAGAATTGAAGCAAAGAAAGAAAGGGATTAGGTTGAATTTAAATAAAGGACTTACCCACATTCAAAGGCAAGTGTCCAAAAACAGTATCACTCAATCATGCAATGAAGATGGATGTCGGGCATACCTTACCGACATACCCAAGCAGAAGGTCGTGATAAATGTAGAGAAAGAATTTGACACACGCGGAGATAGCAGAAAACGGTGCGACCGTCTGTTATTTTACAGGAAAGTTGGTAAAAACACCTTCGTTGCAGTGCCTATTGAACTCAAAAGTGGTAAAGCGAATGAATCCGAGGTGCGGGAAAAATTAGAAAACAGTCTGAAATATGCCGCTACCGTCGCTCCAGATCAAAGGACGTGCGGAGAAACTGTCTATGTTCCAGTTCTGATTCATGAACGAAGCATTAACTGGACCAATCCGAGACGTAGACAAAAAGGTATTCAAGTGAATTTTCAAGGTAAAACCGTGAGAGTTCTGACAGGACGTTGTGGTAGAAAAAATAACCTTGCAAACTTACTTTCCGAGGCAGGTTATCTCTAAATCATGAGATATTGCAGCAGGCAGTGGACAATGGAGAGGTGTAGGGGCGGTGGGACAGAGTAGATACACCTTCAAGAAAGAGAAGATCGCGACCTCCTACAAAGAGGACAATATAACGGGCGGGAAAACCCGCCCCTACGGAATGTAAGAGGTCGGGAATCGGAGTTCCCGCCTACAGAGGAAATGTCGGGTTTCGCAAGCTCTACCCGACCTACAAGAAAGGTAATTATGAATCATCCACTTAATGAGAAAATTAGTGAAATACGCGATTTTATCAACTTCACAAGTCCGCGAAAAAAGCATGCATTAATGCAGGATTCTGCAAACTGGTATATGCTCTGTAGTTCTACGGATATAATTGAAAACATGGGAAATGCTTTAGAAAGTCATCATCTGAAAATCCTGATAGCTCTGAAATAGGAAGAATGTATTGCTTATATTCGGTGCATTGCAGGCACTCTATGTTCAGCAAGATGCAATAATGATGCGGTTAGGAAACCGACTCTACCAGGGAGTGTGCACGTATTCTTACATATCACTTTAATTGAATATAATATTTGGAGGAACTATGGATAAGGTTTTAGGATTAAAATGCCGCGAATGTGACCGTGAGTATCCAAAGGAGCCACTTCATGTTTGCGAGTTCTGTTTCGGACCATTAGAGGTAAACTATGACTACGAAGTCATTCAGAAGTCAATTTCAAGACGTTCAATTGAACAAGGTCCTGATAGTTTATGGAGATACATTGATTTATTACCGATCGACGGTGAACCGACTGACGGATTAAAATCTGGTTTTACGCCGCTCATCCGAGCAAAGAATCTTGGCGATGCACTCGGTGTAAAGGAAATATACATAAAAGACGACTCTGTCTGCCATCCAACGCTATCCTTCAAAGACAGAGTGGTAGCAATCGCACTCAGCAAGTCAAAGGAATTCGACTTTGACACGGTATCGTGTGCATCTACTGGGAACTTAGCCAATGCTGTCGCTGCACATGCTGCCATCGCCAATTTGAACTGTTTCATTTTCATTCCTGCTGATTTAGAACTTGGCAAAGTTGTCGCTTCATTAGTCTATGCCCCCACGGTTGTTGGTATAATGGGTACTTACGACGAAGTAAACCGTTTGTGTAGTGAAATTGCCGGTGTATACCCATGGGCATTCGTCAACATCAACATCCGGCCATACTATGCGGAGGGTTCAAAGACACTCTGTTTTGAATTAATTGAACAACTCGGGTGGGAGGCACCAGACCACATAATTGCTCCCGCCGCTGGCGGTTCATTGATAACAAAGATTGGCAAGGCGTTGAAAGAATTTCATCAATTAGGTTTGATTGAAAAACCAAATACAAGAATACACATAGCACAAGCAGAAGGTTGCGGTCCGATTGTCAATGCTTTCAAGGAAAAGAGTGATTTTGTCAAACCAGTGAAACCTGATACAATAGCAAAGTCTCTCGCAATTGGCAACCCTGCCGATGGGATATATGCAGTGAATACCGTACGCAATTCAGGTGGTATTGGTGAACATGCAAATGATGATGAAATCGTTGAAGCAATTAAACTCCTTGCTGCTACAGAAGGCATTTTCACAGAAACTGCCGGCGGCGTCACACTTGCAGCCACGAAAAAACTTATTGATGATGGACACATCGGAAGGGATGAACGGATTGTTGTTGCAATTACAGGTAACGGTTTCAAGACAATTGAAGCACTTGAAAACAAAACAGAGGATCCACATATTATTGCCCCACAACTCAATGCATTCCGAAAACTGATGACGAAGATAGAGTAATCCAGATATTCATATTCTTAACCTTGTAGCAACGCTTGGAGGATAATTGCATGTCACAAGTAGAAACACACGAACATTCACATGATTTATCAATACAACATGCCACAATGACTTTAGAAGAATTTCTTGAGGATGATGTGGAAGGATATGAATACGTTAAAGGAGAATTAATTAAGTTGTCACCAGCATCAAGAAGACATGGTAGAATAAGCATTAACATAATTCGTTATTTGGATCCTCAGATCTATGACAATAATCTTGGGGAGTTGTATACTGCTGAAACTTCGTTTAAAGTTGGTGAAAGAGTGTTAAAACCAGATATAGGCTTTATTTCAAAAGAACGGATAACAGGTGACCCAGATAAAGGTTCACCTATACCCCCTGACCTTGCAATTGAGGTAGTTTCACCTACTGATATTCAATCACATATCGTTGGAAAAGCACTTGCTTATTTAGACGCAGGAACACGATGTGTTTGGGTGGTAGAACCTGTTTCAAGAACTGTCACAGTGTATAAGTCCGAGACAGACATAAAAACACTAACACGTGATGACACCCTCACTGGAGACGATATAGTTCCCGGTTTCTCCTGTCCAGTTGAACTATTGTTTGAGTAATGGTAAAAACATGGAAACACTAAGTGGTATTCTGGAACGTATTGTATACGAAAACGCTGACAGCGGTTATACTGTCGGCAGGTTTTCTGCATACGGTCATCCTGAACTCGTAACGATAGTCGGAAATCTTGCATCGGTAAATGCTGGTGAAAGTCTATTGCTTAGTGGAGAATGGACAAACAACCCAAAATATGGTCCGCAATTCCAAATTGATAGATATGAAACCATCCAACCCGCAAATGTCCTCGGCATAAGAAAATACCTCGGTTCAGGTATGATTAAAGGTATCGGACCAAAGATGGCAACACGTATCGTTAGCAAGTTCGGGATGGATACGATCGATGTTATTGAACAAACACCAGAGAAATTGGCAGGTGTGCCAGGAATTGGTAATAAACGTGTGGAAATGATTCAACAAGCGTGGGAGGAACAACGTGAAATAAAAAATGTAATGCTATTCTTACAATCACACAATGTTAGCACAGGCCATGCCGCTAAAATATACAAAACATATCAGAATGAATCTATCCCCATTGTAACTTCAAATCCCTACCGACTTGCAGATGATATTTATGGTATCGGTTTTGTCACCGCTGATACAATTGCACAAAATCTTGGCATTGACAGAAATAGTCCACACCGAATCCAAGCAGGAATCAAATATGTACTTAGTCAAAAAGCTGATGCAGGACATGTCTTCCAACACCCTATTGAACTCATAGAAGCATGCGAAGAGATACTTCAACAGGATCCACATACAATTGAGTTAGGTGTCCTGGCTCTAAACCAGAAGGAAGAGGTATTTCTAACATCTCAGGGCGGTCAAGTGGAAATCCTTGCTGAAGAAGGGGCTGTAGACAATTGGCTCAATAGTTCAACAAACAAAAAAATGACTGAGTCAGAAAACATCTATATAGAAATCTGTGATGAAACTGACGAACTTCCAGATGAAGATATTCCAGATCATGCTTTCAAAGTTGATGAAAAGAGTGCGGTTTATCTTGCACCATTTTACTACGCTGAAATTGGAGTTGTGAACCAATTTCAGCGACTACTCTCAAGTGGAAGACAATATTCCAGTCGTTTAGACATCTCCAAATCGTTGAAACAGTTAGAAATTGAAATGGATATACAATTTGCATCCCAACAGAAAGAAGCAATTATAGCAGCACTAACAAAACAGGCATTGATTCTCACTGGAGGTCCAGGAACTGGCAAGACCACAACGACAATTGGTATGATTCAACTGTTTGAGACTGAAAATAGACGTATCGTTCTCGCTGCACCAACAGGAAGGGCAGCGAAAAGAATAAGTGAGACCACAGACAGAGAAGCCAAGACAATACACCGACTACTGGAATTTTCTCCTCACGAAAACGGCTTCAAGCGAAATCTTGAGAACCCATTAGATGCTGATGTGGTCATTATTGATGAAATGTCAATGGTGGATATAGTATTGATGAACCGACTGATGCAGGCAATACCAACACATGCAACCGTTGTTCTCATCGGTGACACAGATCAACTCCCATCTGTTGGAGCAGGAAATGTGCTAAAAGGATTGATAGAATCAAGAGTGATACCTGTCGTCACACTCACAGAAATCTTTCGGCAAGCACAACAAAGCATGATTGTCACCAACGCACATCTGATTAATACTGGTCAAATTCCCGATCTATCTGGTCCAAATGATCGCAACTTTTTCTTTATAGAGGAAGAGGATCCAGATGAAGTTCTCAATCTCGTCACATCGGTCATTTCTGACCGACTTCCACGTCACTACAACTTTCATCCCATTGACGATATTCAATTGCTATGTCCAATGAGACGTGGTATACTCGGGACAGAAAATTTCAACAAATGTCTTCAAGATGAGCTAAATCCTTATTCAGAACAAGCGATCAGAGGATGGCAGACATTCCGAACTGGCGATAAGGTCATGCAAATCCGAAATAATTACGATTATGATGTATTCAACGGCGATATAGGTAGAATCGTTGAAATTGATCAGATTGAAAAATTGTTGGCAATACGTTTCGCTGATAAACAGGTCGTTTATGATATGGCAGACCTGAATGAACTTGTTCTTGCTTATGCAACTACAATCCACAAAGCACAAGGAAGCGAATATCCTGTCGTCGTAATACCCATACATACTCAACACTATATAATGCTACAACGGAATTTACTGTATACCGGTATCACACGGGCAAAGGAAATGGTTGTAATAGTGGGTACAAAACAGGCACTCAATATTTGCATACGCAATAATCAGGTAATGAAACGAAACAGCTACCTTTCCGAACGTTTACAAGAAGCTACCTATAACGTCTAACAATAACTATAGTATCATTAGATACAACTTAAATGGAAAAACAATTAGGAGTTCCAATATGAAGATACTTATTCTGGTTCTAATAAGTTCAATGCTAGTCTTATCTCAAACAATCGCCTTTGCTGATATCCAATTACCGCGAGTATTCAGCAACAACATGGTAATACAACGTGATATGCCCGCGCCAATATGGGGTTGGGCTGCCCCAAATGAAGCAATCACTATTTCTGTTCTTAGACAGGATGTTGAAAGCGAAGTTGACACATACATAGTTAAGGCAGATGAAAAAGGAAATTGGAGAACAACACTTAAAGCTACACCAGCAGGCGGTCCATATAAGATTGAGATTTCTGGTGAAAATACCATTGAGCTCTCAGATATTCTCTTCGGTGAAGTGTGGGTCTGCTCAGGGCAATCAAATATGGCGTGGTCTGTCAACACATCAAATAACAGTGAGGAAGAAATTGCCGCAGCAAACTATCCGAATATCCGTCTGTTCCATATTCCACAAATGGCTTCAGGTTTGCCTGTAGCAGATGTCCATGCTGAATGGCGACCAACTACGCCAGACAGCGTCAGACATTTCTCGGCTGTTGCTTATTACTTCGGTAGACACGTACACAAAGAACTTGATATACCCATCGGTTTAATCAACTCAGCTTGGGGAGGAACGCGCATTGAGGCATGGACTGCCCCTGAAGGATTTGATGCGATTCCAAAACTATCTGCTATCTCAGAAGAAATCCACGACATCAATAAAAACTATCGTAGGCAGCTACCTGAAAAAATGATAGCAATTGAAGAATGGATTGCAGAAACACGTGAAGCATTGGAGAACGACGGTATCATATATAAGATGCCTGAGAATCAACACGCCTTAAATCCCCATAATAGACCAACTGCGCTCTATAACCACATGATATATCCCATCGTGCCTTATGCCATTCGTGGTGCATTATGGTATCAAGGTGAGTCCAATATGAAAGAAGGGATGATGTATCATGAGAAGATGAAGGGACTAATAAAGGGATGGCGTGAGATATGGAAACAAGGTGATTTCCCCTTCTATTTTGTTCAACTTGCACCTTGGGGTGGCTATGATAGGGATGATCCAACCCATCTCCCCCAAATATGGGAAGCACAATCAGCCACATTAGACTTACCAAATACTGGTATGGTAGTCACAACTGACATTGGTAACGTCAAGGATATTCATCCACGAAATAAGCAGGATGTCGGTCTAAGGCTCGCGTTCTGGGCACTTGCGAAAACTTACGGGAAAGATGATCTTGTCTGTTCCGGTCCTCTTTATAAATCTATGGAGATTGAGGGGAACTCAATCCGTATAAGTTTTGAGCATGTTGGTAGTGGGTTAATGTCACGAGATGGTGAACCGTTGTCATGGGTTCAAATCGCAGGTGAGGATCAGCAGTTCGTTGATGCGGTCGCTGTGATAGATGGTGATACAGTCGTAGTATCAAGTGAGGCGGTTGAGTCTCCTGTTGCTGTGCGATTAGGATGGAATCAGATTGCCGAACCCAATCTCATGAACAAAGAGGGACTACCAGTATCTCCTTTCCGAACGGATTCGTGGTAGAAGCAATAAATGACTAACTTGTCGGCGCGCCTTGTTAGCGCGCCTATTTCTGTTATAGTAAATAATCCCGAATCTATGCTGCCAATGCCGCGAAGATAGCCTTAATGTAACCAACAGAATATGCTAATCCAACGTTACCTTCTAATCTTGGAATGTGGTCAGCATTGATACAGCCATCAAAACCAACTTTCTGAAGTTCGCTCACAATTTTGAACATGTTCATATCACCGTCATCAAGGAGAGTCTCCTCAAAAGCACCTGCAGTTGCAAGGCTGCCACGCACATTCCGTAGATGAACCATAAAGATACGACCTTTACGACCATAGTTATTTATCTCATCAAGAACGATAGTACTACCACCGGCTTCTGCACGTGTTCCACAACAGTATAGATAACCAACGTTTCTACTGGGAAAAGCATCAATCACTCGATGAAAACCCAAGCTACCCAAAGGTGTATCAGGATTAGGCACATCAGATGGATGTATTGCCAACTTTATGTCGTGTTCATCCGCGATGGGAACTAATGCTCCGTAGACTTCACAGAAGCGTTTCCACCATTCATCAAGTTCTTCCATTGTTGGTGTATCTGGTGGGTTTTTCGTGGCTGCACGACTCTCTCCTCGTGAGATGTATCCGCCACGATGCACAGCAGAATAACGTGTCATCAAATAACCGAATGTATCACCCCAGAACCTTTGTCGTGCGATTGGCACCCCTGCTTCAGCGAATACTTTCAAAGCTTCGCATGTATTCTCAAGTTCTTTCTCACCACCAGATTGCCCTTTCATAAACTTCTCTGTAATGTTTGGCAGTGTTACGCGGTTGATATCCAAACCATAGGAACGAATCAGTTTCCTCATTTTCAAGAGTTCGTCTAAATCTGGATACCCTTGTTCTTTGACACCTGGGAAGGATCCATCGTTTCCAAAATCGATACAGTCTGCACCAAGTTGTGTGACCTGTTTCAGATATGCTTCCGATAAACCACCGTCCCACACAGATACTTTCATACATTCTCCTTTACAAAGGTAATGACACCGGTTGACCAGTTTCTACGGATTGATATGCAGCCAATGCGATTTCAACAGCAGCACGACCATCTTTCCCAGTAATTGGTGGACCTGTCTCCTTGCGAATGGAATCTACAAAAGCTCGTATTTCCTGTTGTACTGGCGGCGGTACTTTAATATCTCCAATTCGGATACTTCTGCCTTCCTGTTCAAAAGGTTTAATCTCAATGGAGGCATCACCACCCCATATTTGAGGGAAATAGATGCTACCTTTTTCGCAGTCTACACGTCCACCATATCCACCAACTGCAGCTGCATGACTGGAATGGAGTAATCCAACTGCACCATTTTCAAATTTCAACGAAGCGAGCACAACATCTGGATAGTCAGTTTCTTTTTGAACAAACTTTCCACCAGCACCAAAGACAGAGACTACTTCTCCACATGTCCACCGCATAAAATCTATCTCATGTGCATTGATTTCCATGAGACTTCCACCGGACTTCGCACGTTCTAACCGCCATGGGGTACGATTTCCACCACGCCAAGGTCCGCCGATGCGATGAACCATCATATTGACTGGTGCACCAAGTTCTCCGCTATGAACTATTTCTCGGACTTTGGAATGCGTTGCATGATAACGACAAACCAACCCAATTGTCAGATACACATCATTCTCAGCAGCAGCACTGATCATTGCATCACAATCTTCTAATGTTGGAGCCATCGGTTTTTCAGAAAATACATGCTTGCCAGCATTCGCAGCATCAACCGCCATTTGTGCATGTAGGAAGGGAGGCGATGCAATAAGCACTGCACGGATGTTGTCATTTGCGAGTAGTTCATGATAATCGGTAGTATATTCTGTGCCGAGATTATCAGCTGCAGCTTTTGCCAAGTCCTTCTGCAGATCACTCACAGAAATGATTTCTATTCCCTCAACTGCGTTTGCCCCATTTGCGAGGCTTCTTCCCATACCACCGCAACCGATTACGCCGATGCCGATGGTCTCCATAGATTGTGCTTCATCCATTTGCAACCTTTTACCTCCGTCGTGCCTTTATTTGACCCCAAGTTACACTCAAATGATTTGAAGTTGGACTCACATCAAGTCCTTCCGCATCCATGTTATTTTTTACTTCAGCTGCTGTCAGTGCCCTGTCATAAACGCGAAATTCGTCAAGATATCCTTGGATAGCATCCGCATTAACACCATCCGATCTATCACCAATACCTAACAAAAGACCACCTGCCGGGATTTTACCAGCAGCAACAGTATGATCTATTGCGAGATCACCGTCCACATAATAACTAACATTTGAACCATCATAAGTGCCAACAATATGAATCCATTTTCCAACAGGTATATCTTCTTGAATGAGATGTTGCCCTGCATTCGTTGCCTTAGCACCGACTTTGACAAAAAACCCGTGTCGATTGTCATCATCATCATAATACAGGGTGACAGCTTTAGAATTTGTGGGTTGATCGTCAAGTGAAATGATACGGTTCCAACTATCATCTAAAGCTGTGATATTCACCCAACATTCTAAAGAGATTTCATCCCAATCTCGGTCAATCTTCGGAGGATCAGAATCCTCAACAAGAAAATAGTCATCAACTCCGTCAAGTAAAACGCATTCTCCGACCACACAATCTGCTGCAGGTACAAGTTCAGGATCACCATCAACCATTGCCTTTAAACCTGAAAAAACATCCTCTGCATGTTTATCAATTTGCACTGTATCTCTATCAAACGACCAATATGCAACTAAACCTTCTTCAACTGCACCTTTTATTGCATAAACTGGTTGCATAATCACTATTGAAAATACAAATAGTATCAAAATAGTGGTGTATATATGAATCTTAGCGATCATGATGTCTCCCTTTATGGTTAGGCTTGCTAAACACATTAATGCATCCAACAAGCCAAATTAAGAATTGCAAACTCAATTGTAAGATTTACAACTTTGATCTTCAAGAACATTTCTCGTAAATACAATTCTGGTGTTACACCGACTAAAATACATCACGCATAGCGCGTCTACGAGCATCGGCACGGTCTCGTTCAGTTTCTGCGTCAGACTGACCATCAGGTTGATCTGCGAAGATGGATACATATTGTGATGCTTCACCTTTACGTTTGAAGATACGGAAATAATCAAAACGGGTCAAGGTCGGTGGAATATTACCAGGACAGAGTGCATGTAATCCTACTTCTACTCTGGGACCCAATCCAATAAGCGTAATACCTACCCCTTTCCAATCGATTCCATCTTGACTTGCAAAAGATGAGATCTGATTGCCACGTCTCTCTAATCGTAAGAATAGTTCTCTTACGTTCCGCATTCCTCCCCGTCCAACAAGGTGGAAACGTCTATTGGCGTGTCTTTCAAAACGAACATCTCCACGGAAAGCATGTGGTCCGGAAGTCTTCTCTAATCGAACAAACTGGTTTTCATTCTTCCAGATTATTATACCACCGTGTTCCCGTAATTGTGGGGAGACTCGCAACCGGGTTTCAATTGCAAAGTCTTCTGTCACTGCCATGAGTAGCCTTGGGGCAGTCATATCGCCACCGCGTCCGTTTGGACCGTGCCATAGATCTTGCCCTGGATCTGTCCGCAATTCAAGGTAGCCTTGACGTTCAGTCCATCCACCACCACCTTGGGGGTCTTCCCATCGCCACTCTGGACGCATATCGTTACCGATGAATTCGTCTTCAAACACTAATTCAGTGAATTCACCTGACGATGCCCAGCCTTCTATCTTTATTGCGGATATTGAATCTCCAAAACTTTGCGGCAACAGATGTAAATTAGGCAATTCCTTTTTGAATTCGGAAGGTTCCATGCGAATTGACAACTTTGCCCCTTCAAAATCTGGGTGTTCATAAAATACAACTTCAGCACCATCCGGTGGGAAATCAGGTCCCTTAAATATGCGAATTGACGAGATTCTATCTTCAAACCAAGTGCCACCTTGCGGTGTTCGTAGGTTTGCAATATCCCGTAGGATTGTGATTTTCTTACCCTTATATTCTGCGTGTTCATAGCAATCCACGATCATTGGTATTGTTCCCCATTCTGGTCCTACAACATCTATTGTTGAACCGAAATTGATAGAGGATACCCTATCTGCAAAGTTGAATGCTACATCATGTAAGTTTGGGTAAAAACCTGGTCCGAGCGCAAGTTTCTTACCTTTATAGTTGACATGTTGGTATAATATTGCTTTGTAATTTGGACTTCCAGAAAAATTAGGTCCCTTGTAAATCTTTAGCGAGGAGATATTGTCTTGAAATCCAATACGTCCTGTATGCGGCACAGGTTCTAAGACATATCCCATCCTTCCACGAAAATTGGTGTGTTGAAATACCTCTACTATCAGACGGGGAATTACAACTGGCATTTTTTTCTCCTTTCTGCTTTCTTCTTACGTTAGATTATTTCGGTTTGATTTCAATAAATGAGTTTCGTTGATAGACAGTAATGTAACCTACGGATAATTTTGCGACGAATTATCAAACCCGCGTTAACTACTAAGAGATACTGAAAATGTCCTTAATTCTCAATGGTCGCTTCATAAATCTGAGCAAAGCCACATCTATCTGAAGTGAACACAACATGTTTCCCATCAGGACTAAAAGATGGATGGGGATGCGTGTGCTGCGGTGCATAAACTTGAATCGGACCATCACTGTATGGAAAAGGTCCATCCCAATGTTCACCCAATGACGAAGCATTCGGATAACACAACGTTTTCGGTTCCCCGATACCATCTCGTGGGTCAAATAGTTGGATGCCTATATCAGGAAAATTTGTATCCGCAACCATTAATGTGCCATCCGTGTTGCATATTGCATGCCATGCATTGAATGATGTAATTTGCCTTTCTTTTTCGGTGTCAACATTGACACACCGGACACCGCGTTGCCAATCCACGAATGCTAACTCACGTGTGCCTGGTATCCAGGTTTCGTGTGTTATCCACTCGTTTCTTTCAACATTCCTTGCATAAAGCCTGCGATTTCCTGTGCCATCGCGATGAATTACCCAAACTCTATCGGTTAGCGGACCTGCGTAATAGAGTAAGTTTGAATCATCTGGACAAAATTGTAGGTGCGCGATACTATCCCTACGCAAAATAATGTCATGATCACCTGTCTCTGTATTGACAATTGCGAGTGCTGACTCTTCACCCAGATTAAAGCGAACTGCCCACCATTTATCATCGTGGCTTAGTGCGGTTGTTCCCATCGCTGCAGCAACCATGCCACTATCACGCATTTCAATCGCTGAGAAGTTAACCAACTCTCGTTCTTCCAATGTTTCCAAGTCAAGTCGCCATCCACTTGTTCCTGCTGTGAAAAACACGGCAGTACCATCGTGTGATGGATGAACTGACCATTCACTGAATTCCGGTCTGTCAGTGAGTTGTCGGAGTTGACCCGAACTACGTTCTTCAGCAAAAATCTGCGGTGTTCCTGTCCTATACGACACGAATATTAACCGCTGCATCGCATCGTCATACGCAGGAATGATAAAGAACGGATGATGGTGATGTGCTGAAGCAGTCGTTACCTGACGAATGTATGTCCCTGTACGTCTATCGTAAAATGACCTTGATTCAGCAGAATAAACTGTACCTTTTCCCATCTATTTATGACTATTCTTCAAAAGCGGAATCAAATGCAACCTCAGACGGTTCAAAATCGTGCCCTTTGACTTTGCCACAAGCCTCACTGGCACCGTGTTCTCTATCCATACCACTGTCTTCCCATTCAATAGAAAGTGGACCGTTATAACCAATATTATTAAGGGCACGGATAATCTCTTCAAAATTGATATTTCCGCGTCCAATTGAACGGAAATCCCAGAAACGTTTTGAATCGCCAAAGTTCAGATGTCCACCAAACACACCAGACAATCGTGGTGTCTCTGCCCACCAAACATCCTTCATGTGAACGTGATATATCCGATCAGCCAAACGTTCAATGAATGCAACATAATCAACGCCTTGGTATCCAAGGTGACTGGGGTCATAGTTAAAGCCGAATGTTTCTCTACCATCAAGTGCTTCAATTGCACGTTCTGCAGTAACGATGTCAAATGCAATTTCAGTCGGATGAACTTCAAGACCGAACTTAACACCTACCTCATCAAACACATCAAATATAGGATTCCATTTGTCTGCGAAATCTTTAAATCCAGCATCAATTTGGGATGCGTCTACAGGTGGGAACGAATAGAGTAGATGCCAGATGGAACTCCCCGTAAATCCGTTGACGACATCAACACCGAGTTTTGCGGCGGCACGTGCTGTGTTTTTCATCTCTTCGGCAGCTCGTTCTTGAACGCCAGCAGGATCTCCATCCCCCCATATGACCTCGGATAGAATTGTTTGGTGTCGGTCATCAATATTATCACATACTGCTTGACCAACGAGGTGATTACTAATCGACCAAACTTTCAATCCATATTTTGCGAGTAGGTCATGTCTTCCTTGACAATAACTATCGTCAGAAAGTGCTTTATCCGTTTCAAAATGGTCTCCCCAACAAGCGAGTTCTAAACCATCATAACCCCACTCACTCGCTTTTTTGGCTAAATCTTCAAGTGTTAGGTCTGCCCATTGTCCTGTAAATAGAGTAACAGGTCTTGCCATATTTCTTCTCCTTTTTCAAAATTTAGTCCAAGTCATCTGTCTCAATTGTTTCTATTCTTTTATGCTGGCGGTGTATAACTTGCATCCACCCAACCGCGTTGCTTTCCACTTTCAACGGCTGTATTTATGAAATGAACGCCACGTGCACCGTCTTGTACAGTGGGAAAATCGGTGTCAAAATCATCAGGAGATTCACCCGCAATTTTCGCTGCCATTGTGCGTGATGCATTCACATAGATATTCGCGAACGCTTCAATAAATGCCTCAGGATGTCCAAAGGGTATTCGTGAATTGTGTTGCGCAATCTCCGCAAGATAATCATTACCACGTTTATAAACCTGTTCCGGTCCATCAGGGAAACGCACAGATAGATAATTCGGATTTTCTTGATGCCATTCAAGCGATGCATCAGTTCCATATACACGGATACGTAGGTTATTTTCTTCTCCAACAGAAATTTGTGATGCATACAGAACGCCACGCACGCCGTTCTCATAATGAACTAAGAGATTCCCATCATCCTCTAACAAACGTCCTTCAACAAAGGTAGTCATATCCGCACATACCTCTTCCATTTCAAGTCCTGTGATGTAATGTGCAAGATTTTCTGCGTGAGAACCGATGTCACCTATACACGAGGAAGCCCCTGCCTGTTTCGGATCTGTCCGCCAGACAGCTTGCTTTGCTCCCTCGTCTTCCAAGAATGTTGAAAGCCATCCTTGCGGATATTCCACGACAATTTTTCGTATAGTTCCCAGTTTACCATCATTCACAAGTTCACGCGCTTGTTTCACCATCGGGTAACCGGTATAATTGTGTGTCAGTGCAAAAATTACATCATTTGATTTTACAAGATGACATAATGCTTCTGCATCTTCCACCGTCGTTGTCATCGGTTTGTCGCAAACTACGTGGAATCCAGCTTCAATAAATGTTTTTGCTACATCAAAATGAACGTGATTCGGGGTGACGATTGATACAAAGTCAATCCGGTCACCTTCGGGAAGTTGGCTCTCTTTTTCAGCCATCTCCTTATATGAACCGTAAACTCGGTTATCATCAAGAAAGAGTTCTGTACCCTGTTGTTTTGATTTTTCTGGCGATGATGAAAACGCGCCTGCTACCAGATCAATTTCTCCATCAAGTGCAGCAGCTTTCCGATGCACCGCTCCAATGAATGCATCAGGTCCACCGCCTACCATTCCATAACGTATCTTCCTACCAAGTGGCATATTATATATCCATTCCTTATTCGGTGTGTAATAATTCAACACATGAGATTTTTTCTAACTGTATATTATCATTGTGCCACATTTTTTCATTAAATTCAAGGTGTTTTTGGGACGGGGTGTGTAAAGTTTTTGACACTAACTTTAAACAATCTATTGTAGTGCGGGGTCTCCGTGCCCCGCAATTGTTGGTAGATTCAAAGATGACAGGAACGGATACCCACACTACAATGGTTACTGGGATATTTTGCCAAAAACTTAAGGATTAATCAGATTATAAATTCATATCTATATGATCTGAGAGAAATATATCAGTTAACCGCGTCCGATATAGAGCTGCTCAACGGGTAACACTGTCGCTTCTAACATATTCATATTCGGTGGAAGCGTAGCCATCAGCACTGCTGCTTGTGCAAGATCGTCAACGTTCATCATCGGTTCAGATGGGGGTTGAGGACGGTTCTGTATTCTTTCAACGTAAGTGTTACCAGGTTGTAGGCAACTTGCAGTAATTCCGTGTGGCCTACCTTCTAAAGCAGTTACTTGTGTTAAACCCCATATTCCAAATTTACTTGAACTATAGGGAGCACTGTTGGGACGGACACGGTGAGCAGAGATACTACCGACATTGATGATACGTCCACCTTCACCTTGTGCCTTCATTATCCGCATCGCTTCTCGTGAACATAGAAAAGGAGCACGAAGGTTTACACTAATCACTTTATCCCATGCTTCTGTTGAGAGTTCGTCAATCGGTCCCCCATCAAATGCACCCGCATTATTGACAAGAATATCTAAACGATCATATTCTGTCATTGCTTTTTCAAATAGAGATTTAATTTGATCCTCTTGAGTAACATCGGTTGGCACCGCAAGAACCTTAATTCCATCTTCGCGAATTTCATCGGCTGTTTGTGTGAGGAGTTCTGCATCTCTTGCAGCGATTGTGAGACTTGCACCTTCAGATGCAAATCCTTTTGCAATAGCTTTACCAATACCTCTATTACCACCCGTAACAATCGCAACTTTTCCATCTAATTTTCCCATAATGAATTCTCCCTTATCAATTCTTGAATAATTTTTTCAGTTCTCTCTGTTTGAGTAGATCCTTCTGCGAGACGTATTGCCTGAAGGTGTGTACTTAATAACGCTAAATCTTCAGGAGTATCTACGTCGTACCACGGTTGAAGCAATTTCAGTGTGACTTTGTTAGCTTGAATACGGGCTATGGTTTGTTGTAAAACTTGTGTAGTACTCCAAGCAATTCCTTCAAAAATGGAGGGTACTGTTTTGGAAAGAGTATTCGTAGAAAACCCTATAAGATAATAACCACCATCTACACTCGGTCCAATCACTAAATCCTGTGAATCAAGTCCTGCAATAGCATCAGAAATAAATGAAATAGGTAGAGTAGGACTATCTGATCCAACGATAATGATCTTTTCATATCCGATTTCTGCACACCATTTCGTTGCATTTGTAAGTCGTTCCCCGAGATCTGTTCCTATTTGTGGTATATATGTTTTGTGTTTTCCAATCAATTCTTCTAAAGCGGATTGACTCTCCGGTGGTGTATACGCAATTATCAAGTCAATGTCGGATAGAGTGCTTAGAGCACCACACCAATCTTTAAGAAATGCACTGTACAATGATGCCGCTTGTTCGGCTGATAGAATAGGTAGCAAGCGCGTTTTCACCTGATTGGGTATTGGGTTTTTTACGAAAACTATCAAACAAGCATTCACTTCTTTTAAACACTCATCATGTTTTTTATGCATCAATTTATCAGATTACTGTGGTTCCGTCAATATAGAAATCTGTAGTGAAAACATGTTGACGCATTCCGTAGAAATTGATAAATTATGCAAAATTATTGTGCTAGATTTTTAACTGAATCTAAGGAGAATATGAATATGGCAACGAATCAGAAATATCGGATAGGAGTTATCGGTTGTGGAGGAATGGGTAGGTCTCATTCTCGTTCATGGCAAAAACAAGAGAATGTTGAACTTGTTGCGGCGATGGATATCTATGAAGAATCTGCGAAGAAGTTAGCAGACGAATTCGGTCTGTCAGCTACTTACACCGATGTTGATGAGATGTTAGCAAAAGAGGATCTGGATATCGTCAGCATAACGACTTGGCAGGGGCCACGTTCAGAAGCCACAGTTGCAGCTGCGAAAGCTGGTGTGAAGGGTATCATGGGTGAAAAACCAATGGCTGCTTCACTTGGTCAAGCAGACGAAATGCTAAAGGCTTGTGAAGAGAACGAAGTAAAACTTGTCATTGGTCACCAAAGAAGATACAGTGCAGTCAGCATAGAAATTCAACGACTTATAGCATCTGGTGCAATAGGACAACCGACCACGCTTCACCATCGTGCTAAGGCACACGCGGGTCTGTTGAATACTGGCACACATGCGATAGACGGATGGCGTTTTATGTTGTCTGATCCCGAGACTTTGTGGGTAATTGGAACAACATCTCGCACTACAGATCGATGGGAACGCAGGACGATATGTGAAGATTTATGTATGGGATTAGTGTGTTTTGAAGGTGGTGCACGTGCCATTTATGAAGGTGACTTACCGGATCCTGGTGTATCAATGCCGATAGTTGCCGGTACAGAGGGACAAATTCGTAGCGGTGATAACGGTACAGTGCTTCTCCAAAACAACGATGCGAAAGGATGGCAGACAATTACGCCTCAACCAGAACCCAAAAATCAATTCCAAGAACTAATTGAATGGATAGAGGGCAAAATTCCCACACATCGAGGTAGAGGTGAACAAGCACGTTATACCATTGAAATTATGATGGCAATTTATGAATCATTGCGGATTAAGAATGTAGTCAATATGCCGCTTGAAACAAAAGAATTACCGTTGGAGTTGATGGTTGATGATGGAACACTTCAAGTTCTTGAAGAAGGCAAGTATGATCTTCGGACTCCATTTGAAGGTCAGACTCGAAAAAGATAACAATTCTCTTAGTTTTGGATAGCAGGATTCTTCTGTTTGAATTTTTCCAATTATTGACAAATACTGAAAGAGAATACCCAAGTGCGATAGGTGCTGTTTACAAACCGGGCCTAACTTAGTTTTACTGTCTTGGAAACATCTCAATAAGATACAAAAGCAGAAGAGTCTTGAAAAGGGTGTGTAAAGTTCTAGACACTAACTCCTTACCATCCCCATCCATTGTAGTGCGGGGCACGGAGCCCCGGGGAACGCTCGCAGGCGTTCATACCGTTGATTACTTGATTTGGCACTTCAATGGTTTCTGGGATATTTTGCCAAAAACTTTACACACCTCTTGAAAAAAGATTGACACCTAAAGAAATTGTAGATATGATATGTCTAACAAAGTTGAATTCTGAAAAATAATAGCGATTACTCTTGTCTGATGTCAATGACAATTTAGGAGGAACAATTGAGCAGACCGAATATACTATTCATAATGTCAGATGACCATGCATCTCATGCGATGAGTTGTTACGGAAGTCGTATTAATGAAACCCCGAATCTTGACCGTATCGCTGACGGTGGAATGATTTTCCAAAACTGCTTCTGTGTCAACTCTATTTGCACTCCGAGTCGGGCAAATATTTTGACAGGTTTACATAGTCATCTCAACGGTGTAAAGACATTAGGTGATAAACTTGATGGGAAAAAATCGAATGTCGCCAAAATGCTTCAAGCAGATGGATATCAAACTGCAATGGTCGGCAAATGGCATCTTGGACACGGTGGTGATGCAGATCCTACGGGTTTTGATTACTGGAATGTTCTTCCAGGACAGGGCGATTATTATGATCCTGTTATGATTGAGGAGAGCGGAAGGACAAAACATGAAGGTTATGCAACCGATGTCATCACAGATTTCTCATTGGATTGGCTGAAGAATCGGGATAGAGATAAACCTTTCTTCATGATGTGTCATCACAAGGCACCACATCGACCTTGGGATTCAGACGAAAAGCACGTACACATGTATGAAGATGAGGATGTCCCAATGCCGGACAACTTCTTTGATGACTATTCAAACCGTTCAAATGCCGCGAAGGATGCAAAAATGCGTGTCTTTGGACACATGAATGATAGAGACCTAAAAATTGAAAGATTCGGCCCTCCACCAGAAGGTTTATCAGATGAAGAGTTAGCGAACTGGCAATATCAACGTTATATCAAGGAATACTTGCGATGTGTCGCTTCCATAGATGACAATGTTGGAAGATTGCTTGATTATCTTGATGAAGACGGTGTCGCTGATGACACAATGATTATTTACACTTCCGATCAAGGTTTCTTCTTAGGTGACCACGGGTGGTACGACAAACGTTTTATGTATGAAGAATCGCTCCGCATGCCGTTTATTGTGCGTTATCCGCGTGCTATCGGTGCAGGAAGTTCTACTCACGCAATGGCATTAAACATCGATTTTGCCGAGACCTGGTTGGATTATGCAGGTCTACCAATTCCAGAAAACATGCAGGGTTCAAGTTTAAGACCAATTCTTGAAGGGGAAACACCAGATGACTGGCGAACGCAGATGTATTATCGCTACTGGATGCACCTCTCACATCATCATGTTCCCGCACATTACGGTGTTCGTACACACAAACATAAGCTCATCTATTACTATGGTGATCCTATGGGAACTACGGGTTCAGTGAACCAACTCACAGAACCTGAATGGGAGCTTTTTGATCTCGAAAAAGATCCGAATGAGATGTGTAGTGTTTATGACGACCCTGAATATGCGGATGTTGTTAAAGAATTGACTGCTGAGCTATACCGTCTCAAAGAGGATGCAATGGATAACGAATAAACCGCATCTTTCTACAAAAAATGGAGGAAAAAAATGGATAACAACGGCAATCCACTCAAGAAAATTCCACCTGGTATGAAAGTTACCGCACAGATGTCTCCTGAACCGAGTGAAGCAGACCTTCAGTTTGCAAGACAGATGGATGTTGAGTATGTTGTGCTCTGGACAAACGGTGCGAATGCAAATTACGATTATTTTATGAGTCGTCGCGAAATATTTGAAAATGCTGGTTTGAAAATCTATGGGTTTGGCAACAGTGATGTCCATAATCAAGATGGTATTGTTCTAAACTTAGAAAATCGCGATGCAAAGATTGAGCAATACAAACGGTATATTCGCGATTTAGGAAAAGCCGGCATCCCATATACGACTTATGCACACATGGGGAACGGTATCTGGAGTACGGAACGTGAGACGACGCGTGGTGGTGCGAGTGCGCGTGCCTTTAATCTCAAGAGTGCACAGGAAGGACATTGGGGTGGTAAGAAATATCCAATGCCACTTTCACACGGTCGAGAATTTAGTGAAGAAGAGATTTGGGATAATTACACCTACTTTATTAAGCAAGCAGCACCTGTAGCCGAGGAAGCTGGTGTAATGATTGGAATACATCCTGATGACCCACCAGCCATACATCTCGCTGGAATTCCAAGAAGTATCTTCAGCAGTTTTGAAGGATATAAACGTGCACTTGAAATTGCGGACAGTCCAAATGTCGGCATGTGTTTTTGTGTCGGTTGTTGGCTGGAAGGTGGGGATTTGATGGGCAAAGATGTCATTGAGTCTATCCGTTATTTCGGTGAACGCGGTAAGATATTCAAAGTGCATTTCCGTAATGTTGACCAACCACTCCCACATTTCGTTGAAACATTTGTTGATAACGGCTATCAAGATATGTATCAAGTAGCAAAAGCACTACGTGAAGTGGACTTTAATGGCGTTCTAATTCCAGATCATATTCCAAGTATGGCAGGTGACCATCGCGTTGGCACTGCGTATACTATCGCCTATATGAACGCACTTGTAAAACGTGCAAATGAAGAGTTAGCAGCATAAAATAAGTTGGAAGTGTCTAAAGTTAATCTAACTGAAACTAAGTTGTTGAATGAAGAATAAAGAATTTGCTAAAATCTTAGAAAAAAGGACTCAGAAATTTGCTGCGAACATTGTTCTTCTTTCCAAGCAACTTCCACATTCGCCTGAGGGCATGCGTATTCGAGACCAACTAACAGGTTCAGGTACTTCTGTTGGTGCAAATTATAGGGAAGCAAATCGTGCCCGAAGTCGAAAGGACTTTAGAAACAAAATGCATATTTGCGAAGCAGAATGTGCTGAAACACAATATTGGCTTGAAGTAATTGTTGATGCCAAAATGCTAGAATGGAATGTAGTGAAATCACATTATGAAGAATGTAGTGAAATATTAGCTATATTTTCAACTTCAAACAAAAAACTTGATCAGTAATCGTATACATCCATAGGAAACAACTTTAGACACTTTAGACACTTTAGACACTTTAGACACTTTAGACACTTTAGACACTTTAGACACTTTAGACACTTTAGACACTTTAGACACTTTAGACACTTTAGACACTTTAGACACTTTAGACACTTTAGACACTTTAGACACTTTAGACACTTTAGACACTTTAGACACTTTAGACACTTTAGACACTTTAGACACTTATACCTATAATACCTCACATTTAAAGGCAAAAAGATCTTTCACAATTTTTGTTGCAATTAATTTTGATAAATGCTATAATTTGAAACATATTTGAATAACCACACGTATGCAAGAATACTATACAATTTCAGTGTGGTGATATAACAAACTGAATTTGACAATGTTGGATTATTTTCACTTGTCAGAGAATTTACCTTGTGTTAGTATAAATAACTGCTTTCACAACAATTAGAATATTTTCGGATAAGCTAGCAAACCGGAAATAAATACATTAGTATATTTCGTTTATTTTTGATATTTTTGGAAGCGCGCTTCTTACCTAAACTATCAAATTTGGACAGATTGAATAAGGAGATTTCATAGCTATGAAAAAATTGGCAATTTTTCTCACAATTGCTCTTATTGCTATCACGCCAATGGTTTATGCACAAGACTGGCAACCAGCAGGTGATCAATGGATAGAAAAATGGTGGGCACTTGATTTAGTCATTAGAACCGGTGGATTCGGTGCATCTGCCGAAAAAGATTACCTTGCTGAAGGAACAATTGACACAGGTACAAATGAATCCGCTTATACAAATCAGAGTGTTTCTACTCGTTTTGGTGCTGGTCTCACCGGTAGAACACCAGTAAGATTACCAGCAGATAACGGTGGTATTCTTACATGGTCAATTGTAAACCTTGACATTGATAGTACAAACAACATGTACCAAAGTCATGATATACCAAACAATGCTCCAGGTCATTTGAAAGACAATATTACTTGGCACGGTATCATCCTCATATTGTCACCCGATGACAGGACAACGACGATACACCCAGCACATGATGACCATGCAGAGATTTGGCTGAACGGCAGAAAGGTTTATAACAATCCCAGTTGGACAGGTGGTGCTACAACAGCAACACAACCTACAGAAGTAGACCTTGTTGAGGGTGAAAACTTCTTACACTTAAAGTGTGGTGAAGGTGGTGGTGGAGATTATGTGAACCTTCGTTTCTCTGAAGGTGATGAAGATCTCAGAATCGCACCAACTATGAATGATCAATTCCTTGATGTTTTGACTCCAGTTGAACCGCAAGGTAAAGTGACCACAACTTGGGCAGATATTAAACGGAAATAAAAGTCCGACACTATAGATAACAAAAAACCCGTATCTATCATGGATACGGGTTTTTTGTTATAGACAATCATAGATTTTGACTTACTCCGCTTCAGTAATCATTAGAAACTGATTGATACCAACATTCTCTATTATTTGTTCAGTTCCATTTTGCCATTTTACCTTAACACTGTCTATGACATTTACATCACCTAAACCAAACATCAATCTCAAATCACTACCTGATGCATAACTTGATCCGCTCTTGACTTCGCTAATCTGTCTAATCCCACCTGCGTTCACTATCACTTTTGATCCGATTCCATCACGATTGTTGTGCTTTCCTATCAATCTAATATTTAGCCAATTATTTCTATTTCCACCTTCATTCTTTAGCAAAATTGCATGTTGATTTGAATTCATAATCACAATATCAACATCGCCATCATTGTCGTAGTCTGCTGATGCAGCCGCTCTTCCAACAAGTTCCTCAGAAAAATATTCCCCTGATGTCTGCGATACCTCTGAAAATGTACCATCACCGTTGTTTTGAAAGAGTTGATCCTGTTGAGCATATTTCTCAAAATCTGTTAGCTGCTCAATTACCGCTTGTGGATGTCCATTTGCACAGAATATATCAAGGTTCCCATCGTTATCATAATCCAAAAAAAGTGGACTAAATCCGACTATAGGTAAAGTTGGTTGCTGTAGTTTGCTCTCCACTGTGGCTTCGGTAAAGTAGAATCCATCGTTTCCTGGATCATGCAATTTATAGAGTGTTGATTTTTCTGAATTCGCAACAATGATGTCCAGTAATCCATCGCGATTATAGTCACCACTATCTATTCCCATTGATCCTTCTGCTATACCGTTTTCATCATATCCTACACCAAGAAACAGACCAACATCTGTAAAAGTGCCATCTCCATTGTTGTGATACAAAAAGTTGCGACTGGTATCATTCGCAACATAGATATCCGGATATCTATCATTGTCATAATCAAAAGCAACCGCAGCCATTCCTCGACCTTCACTCGGATTAATTACTCCGGCGGTTTCTGCCACGTTGGTAAAAGTGCCATCACCGTTGTTTCTATAGAGCACATCAGGAGTGCCTGCATAACTTCTGGGGTGTCCATACCCCACTATACCCTTATAGTAAGTAACAGGCATTGATAAATCATATATCAGATAGTTCACAACGAAAATATCCAAATCACCGTCAATATCATAATCCAAAAAAACTGCAGCAATACTCCATAACGTATTATCTATACCAGCCGCTTTTGTGACATTAGTAAATGTGCCATCACCATTATTTTGGTAGAGTGAATCTTGTCCAAAGTTAGCAACATATAAATCAGGATCACCGTCATTATCAATGTCTCCTGCGGAAGCTGCCATGCCGAATCCTGTATCACCACAACCTGCCTCAGAAGTAACATCAATGAATTGTCCGTTTCCATCATTCTTATAGAGTATATTCTTTGCTTCATTTTCAATTTTTCCCTTAGATACTCCATCAGTTGGAACAGGACCGCTATTCACGAAATAAATGTCTATGTTTTCATCTAAGTTATAATCAAAAAAGACAACACCCGACCCCATAGTTTCAATGATGTGTTTATGATCAGTTTTTCCATTATTGTGTTTAAAATCTATACCTGCTTCTTTAGTAACATCAACATATAGAGGATGTTTATCGGCTGTACAGAATGTAGCACAACTGAACAAAAGTATAAGTAAAATAATGATTTTTGACATGAGGGTTACTCTCTCTCGGAAGGAACTATTTCTTCTTTTGAATTTCTGCTGTCTTTGCCAATCGGAAACCGACAAAGGATGTCTTTAAGGTAGGATACAAATAAAATCGGAAGGTTGTACTACATCGTGTAAGTTTGTCAATCCAAGAACCCCCTCTGAGAACACGCCAGCTGCCAACCTCTGGTCCCTTTGGATTTTGTTTGGGACTATGCAAATAGTAAATATCACTGTACCAATCTGCAGTCCATTCCCAGACGTTTCCTGCCATATCCATTACTCCATAGTAACTTTTACCTTTAGTGTAACTCCCGACAGGTGCAATGCAATTCTCAAACCCATCGTTTTTTTCAGATGTGTTTGCATGTGGAAGCATTGAATTTCCCCACGGCCATAATCTGTCTGTGTAGCCACGTGCTGCCTTCTCCCATTCTGCTTCTGTCGGTAGTCGCATACCTTTCCATTCAGCATAAGCCTTCGCATCATGCCATGATACACCAACAATCGGGTGATCGGGAAACTTGCTTGCACGTTCCGGCCAACTGCCAATATGTGGAAGATGTGAAAAACTCTCAGGTGTATAGTGTAAATGATCTTGGGAGTCTTCACCCTTTTCTTTCTGAAGACTAATCCAAAATTCGTGATATTCTGCGTTTGTAACTTCATACTTACTAATATAATACGCTGATAAGTGAACTTTATGTACAGGTCTTTCATCTGCTGCGCGTGCATTACTTCCCATTGAAAATGTCCCCGCAGGAATCAATATCATCTCAATGTTTTCATCTTCCGCATTCACACAGAAGTTTACATTCGCACAAATGATAATGATTAAAATAAATGTAGAACAAAGTATATTCTTTAGCACGACTATAGCCAAGTTTCCAATTTAGTTTTTTTTCTGTTCCTGTAAAGACAAGAAATGTTGATATGCTTGATAATGCTGTCTACCAAGTTTTTGTTGACCAATACTGTTGTAGAGTTTTGAAAGATTAAGATGGTAATAGGGTTGCTCTTCATTCAAGGAAACTGCTTTTTGAAAAACTGCAATCGCATTTTGCACATCCCCTAACATTGCATAAGCACTTCCAAGTGTATTGTAAAACAGGTCATGCTCTGGCATGAGTTGTATTGCTGTTTTAGCAGAATCTACTGCCAACTTTGGATATTTGAGATTAATGAAAGTTTGGCTGATACCATGATGAAAACCTGCGATTGTTGCAGCAGATGCATTTTGTGCCTTGGCAAGCTCAATACATTTCTGAAAGACCGGCAATACTCGTTTATATTTCCTCTGCCGCATTAACACTTTTGCTAATCCTACCCAACCTTCCAGATTGTTTGGATCCACACGTGTTAACCGAGTGAAACGTTCATGATCCGCTGCTACTTTTTGTAATGTTTGGTATATTTGCATCTCTTCTCTGCTTTTCCGTTGATTTCCTGAACGAAGATATGCAGTACCGAGGCCGAAATGGGGTTCAGCAAAATCCGGTGGACCGATTTCAATCGCTTTTTTGAAGTTTTTTATAGCTTCATCGTAGGCAGTTAAATTAAGGTGAGCATTACCAAGTTCATTAAAATTTATCGCAGCATTAGGTTTCAGTTCAATGGCTCTGTTTAATACTTTCACTGCTTTAGCATACTGACGGAGTTTGACATAAACTTTACCGAGAACTTCATAGCCGCGCGCATGTTGAGGTGAAAGTGATACAACCTTCTGCAGCGGTACTAACGCATCTTCCCACTGATTAAGTTTGAAATAGACAACGCCTAATGAATAAAGTACTTCAATGTTATCAGGTTGAAGTTCCAGCGAGCGACTATATACATCTACAGCTTTGTTCCAAGACGAGTCCTCCGAATATATCATTCCTAAATAATGAAGTATTTCATGATGATTAGGTTCAATTGTAAGCGCAGCATTGAATGCATCTATTGTTGCCTGATTATCCCCTTGAAATAAGGCACGGAATCCCTTTTCAACGAATTCTACATATTCACCATGCCTGTTTGTTTCTGCTGAGAGTTCAATAAATGGTATACATAACCAGATTAGCACCAATACTATCAAATTTGTTCGCATCAGAATGTCCTATCTTTAGAAATAAGATAACCTAAGTTGCCACCTATCATTTGTTGGAGGGGTTTGAAACCCCGATTTATAAGAAGTGGCACTAAAATTTGCAGAATTCCTGTGTTTCTTAGTTTGATAAAGTAATTTGATGATTAATATTCAGTAAGTAGCAACTTAGGTTAAGATAACGCAAGTTGCCACCTATCATTTGTTGGAGGGGTTTGAAACCCCGATTTATAAGAAGTGGCTCCAAAATATGCAGAATTCCTTTGTTTTCGTTTGATAAAGCAATTTGATGATTAATATTCAGTAAGTAGCAACATAGGTTAAGATTATAGTATCTCTAATGATACCTACTATTATTATTTCTGTCAATGACTTTCTCATTCAGGGTAAGATTATACCATTTCTAAATAATAACCTATCATTATCAAGAAAGGTGTTCGTAGTTGCGCAATTCATTGCACCTCTTACTCTTCAAAATCGAAAATCCTAATTCTGACAAAAAACAACAACCTTTTGAAAATCACAAATACTATACACATCCCAACACAATTGATATGATTTGCACTCCTGGTGTTTAATTGCTATAATTACACATATAACATCTACGAATAGCAACCTCCTAAACTATTGGAGCAAAATATGGCAAGAATAGAACCTTTTACAATATCTAACGAACTAATAAATCAACCCGATCAACTTCAAAAACGGGCACAACAAGATGGGTATTTATACTTTAAGGGGTTGATAGATTCAGATTCAATTCTGAATTTACGACGAGATTTTTTAGAGATATGTCACCAACATGGATGGGCACAGGGAGGAGATTCGCTATTGGATGGAATCCGCACAGGAGGTCCATATATGGAAGGTGACGACGGATATTGGCCTGTGTTAGATGAATTTCAATCGCTGGAATCGTTCCATGCTTTTGCTCATCACCCAGCAATTATAAATATGTGTGACAAATTGTTTGGTGAAAAAACTTTGGTGCATCCTCGGAATATTGGAAGAATTATGTTCCCAGAAAACACTAAATACACAACACCTGCGCACCAAGATTTTATCCATATCCGTGGAACAGAAGAAACATATACGGGTTGGATACCCCTTGGTGATTGTCCGACGCATTTTGGAGGATTGACTGTGTTAGTCGGTTCGCATCGATCTGGAATCTATCCTGTCCAACCAGCATTCGGGGCAGGAGGACTCGGCATTGACACCGAACCTTTAGAAGCTGATGGGTTACATTGGGTTTCTGGTGATTACGAAATTGGAGATGCGATGTTCTTTCACAGTCACACTGTACACAAAGCATTGCCGAATCAAACATCAGACAGGATTCGACTATCAGTAGATTATCGATATCAAGGATGTTCACAACCCGTCACTGAAGGTTCCCTCCTACCACATTTTAACCGAATGCAATGGGACGAAATTTATAAGAGATGGAAGTCACAAAAATATCAATATTATTGGAACGATTTTGAACTCAATCGTGTATAAGAATTGATGAAAATATATGGGTATTGCTACTAATGCTTGAAGATTACTATCAATAAATACAGTGAAATAACATCAATTATGCGAAATTCTATACTCTCATTTATAGGTTTAACCATCTTAAACACAGCACTTCTTATGGGATGTAACCGAGATGCAATAGAATTGATGCCCATTAAAGACGTTGAAGTCATCGCAACAGCAATAGACCTGCCAGACGCGCCGGAAGTTTTTGCCATTTCACTTTTGGTTGTTGGCACACTATCAGGGGATAACTGTATTGAAAACTACGAGATAGATCCTGATATTATGCCTCATGTGTTTGATAGATACCCAATTTTTTCGGATGGTGATACAATTCTTATTGAGATCAAACAGACAATAATGGGAGGTAACGTTGAATGTTCTATTGCCAGTCCATATTATATTGATATGATTTTTCTTGGATACTGTAGAGCAGGGGAATATACAATAGATGTGAACGGCTACTCTGAGACATTTAGTGTGGAGTGATGTATTCGTCTTTTGTATTCTTTTCTGAGTACCGCAAACAGGATGGGTGCACTTGAACCTAATTGAACAAATAGTTGGTTAGTAGTCGCGCAATTCATTCCGCCTCGGATATTACTCAATATAGATATGAATATGCAATTGGGACAACATGTTTCATTAATTGTAAGTTTTGCCACAAATCATTTAGTGCAGCATTATTATTCAGAATAGGTCCTATATTCATAACAACTATCATATCTGAACTATTTACAAAAACACATCAAGGAACAATGACTTTTGTCTAAACGAAATCTCTTTCTCATAATTATATGCAGTTTGTTTGTCACATTACCCACCTATGCCGAGAATTACACTGGTGATTTTCTGACTAACGGCATCGGTGCACGCGCGCTTGGACTTGGTGGTGCTTATGTTAGCATCGCTGACGATGCAACTGCAACCTATTGGAATCCTGCGGGAATTGCAGGTGGAACTCACAATTATCAAGTCTGTTTGATGCACGCCGCAAGACGATCAGGTTTAGGGACTTTTAGTTACATGAGTGGAGTAGGTAAGTTTTTACCTTATGTAACAGTCGGAGTGTCGTGGATTAGAGCTGGGATTGATGATATTCCAATCTATTACGATGTACCCGCATTTGATCCAGCAATTAGTGCTGACCAACGCAAAAACAACCCCAGATATCGACCAACAGAACAAGATTTCACGCCATCCGGGTATCTAAATGACAGCGAAAATGCTTTTGTCCTTTCACTGGCAACGCGCTTTGTCGTCAGTCAATCTTGGTGGGACAACTTCGGGAGAGAGTCAATCCCTCCAGAATTCCTGTTCGGCATAAATGTAAAAGGGATCTCTCAAAGATTCAGTGGGGTTGGTGAACTTGACGATGTAACGTCTCTTTTCCATAATTATGGTAGTACAGGATACGGTTTTGATGCAGGAATGCTTATCCGTCTTCCCGATATGAATGCCTTGTTCGGTCTGGCGAATGCAGGTGGATTTGCCTTCGGTGTGAATGTGCAAGACATATCTCAGACCACCCTAACCTGGAATACCGCTTCTGCTGATAAAGAATCAATCCCAGCAAATCTGAATATTGGGATTACATACTTTACTAAACTCATTTTCAATAGAGAATGTGTTATTTCTTATCAATGGCAGGAACGTTATGGTGGACAATCACATGCGGGTATAGAATATGAACTTACCCAACAGTTAGCATTACGATTAGGTGTTCGTGACAACCGGTTGACAAGCGGGGTCGGTCTACAACTCAATCAGTTCAGTCTCGATTACGCGCTTCTCATCGGTGATCTTATTAACACGCATTTCTTGAGTGTGCTATGGACATTTTAATCTGCTTCTGTTTTTGATAAGTCTGGTTGTTTTCGCAATATAAGTATCAGTGGAGCGATGAGGAGAGGGACCATTACCAAACCATCAAGAACTATAGGTAACCCATATTTATCACCCAATTCACCAACAATTAAATTCAACAACCCACCAACACCCCATGAAGCACCCATCATAAAACTTGCTGCGATACTTTCATGTCCCCGCAACATCATTTGCGCCAATATAATGTTGATTGTAACTGAACTTGTAAGAACCATATTACCTAAAAAGAGCAAGACTAGGAAGATGATACCATCTGTATGAAGCGATGCCAAGAGTAGCGGAGGTGCTAAAACAAGCGATAACAGCAATAAGACCAAAGTGTTGATTTTGGACAATAGCCAACCACTTCCCATGATACCCATAGACCCAGCAAAGATAAAGACTCCGATAACTAACGAGCGATTCCAATTAGAAAAGTTAAGATCATCTTTAAGATAGATAGAAAGAAAGTTCTCTAAACCAGCAATCGTGACAGTTCTGAGTGAAGCGATAATAAATAGGACGATGAGTGGAAGAAGGTGTGGAACTGCAACACGCCAAAATGATTGACGACCCGTTTTTTCTTCGTCTGATAGCACCCGTGCTGATGCTGTCAGGTCAAGTTCATCATCAAAATCTAATACTATGGGGACCAGTATAGCCACAAGTATCCCGACTTGCATTTCCCATGCAAGGTAGTTTAGATCATCATAAAAATATGGTAACAATAATAGGAGCAGAGGTCCCAGAGCACGCCCAATATTCCCGCCAGTGAGGAAAATTGCGATACCCATACCTCGTGTTTCCGCTGCGAGTGCCCCTGCATAGGTTGTCGCTTGTGGATGGAATGCTGCAACGCCTAATCCACCAAGAGCTAACAAAATAAAGACAATCCATACTGATGGGGCAATCCCCACAAGACTTAAGCCAATTGCAGTGAATGCAACGCCGAATGTTATGAAATAAACTGAACGAAACCTATCGGAAAGCCATCCGAACAATATCTGTCCGAGCGAACTGAAGATACTATAAAGTGAAATGAGCACGCCAGCAAAACTATTCCGATTAGCTTCGGAAGCAAACCTATCCAATATAAATGGAAGTATATGTGGAAATAGGGTAGCGTAAGAGTCAAGGATGGTATGCGTGAATGTAAGAAAGATGAATTGGTTACGTGCTGGTGGATTCGATGGTTGTTGTTTCTTTTGCATTAGGTTAACAGTAGACTCAATGATTTCTATTGGATTATAGCACAAATCTTTAGTTCATGTCTTAACTTTTTTCAGTTACCTTCTTGCATGCCAATATGACAGCTGCCGAAAATAATAACTGACATTCTTCGGAATCTTCTCAAACTCTGGAACAAACTGACAATTCCCGCCGAGAACGACCAACTTCTCCTTCGCACGTGTCATCGCTACATAGAACACACGACGTTCTTCAGAGATGATATTATCTTTGCGAGGAAATCGTCTATCCAACGTGTTGTGGATTAGGATAACCTTTTTCCATTCCCGACCTTTTGATTTATGTATTGTCGTAACTTCAATCTCCTGCGGAGCGTTTAAATCGGACAGCATCTCTTCTATTCGTCCAACTTCATAGTTTGTTCTGGTAAGGATTGCTGTCTCCATAGGTTCGGATAGTTGCTGTGGAAGTATTTCATATATCGTATGGGGTGTCGTTTCAACGATTTCTATTGTGGATTTGAGTGGATTATATGATCGGAGATTCTTTCGTATTCTGGGGTCGTTACGTTCAATCAATGCTCTTGCATGCTCAACAATTGTTGAATTAGAACGAAAGTTTCGTGTAATCTCATATTGTACAACATCAACTCGATTTGAGAAGTTTTGCATTATATGAGAATCACCACCACGGAAACTATAAATCGCTTGGTCATCATCACCGACTGCAAACAGATTATCTGACAACTGAGATATTAAGCGAAAGTCAATTGGAGCAATGTCTTGAAATTCATCAACGAGTACAAAACGATATTTATCACTATAATATTGTCTTATTTCAGGATTGGTTTCTAACAGATGCGCAGCGTAGATAATCATATCCTCAAAGTCAACAGCGTTTGCTGCAGATTTCTGATTCTCATACTTCTTCGCAAATTCACGAGTGACGATATTCGAAATACTATTAGCATCAAAGAGACCTGTATTTACCTGTCGCTTATCACGCATGACCGTATCTTTGATGTCGTTGAATCTGTCTACTAAGTCTTCAAACTCAGGCTCCCTATCAAGATGATCTGTATATTCAATCCCAAAATGTTGACAGAACATCTCAAACATGAGTTGATTGCTATACTTTAATCGCATGGGATCAGCACGGTTAAACACTCCGCCACGGTTTCTGTGATGTCGAATCCAATATGCTTCACGAGAGTTTGCATCTATGCCATGCACCTGTTCCAATACTTCAAAGGTAAAGTTATTTTCACCTTGAGATCGGATTGCTTGACGTAGCCGGTCATTTGATGAATGTGTGAAATGTTCAATCCGACGACGTTCAGGATTAGTTGACTGTCCAATGTAACATTTTCCTGTCTCTTTATGTTCTATTTTATAGATTGACACATTGGTTGAAGATGCCGCATGGTCTATTTCTCGTCTTTCTTGTGCGATGATTCGGTCTATTTCACTTGACCATATTTCGGGAGGACGACTGAATCCAGCTTGTTTGTAATGAGCGTAGACTATATCTTTACCGAATGCGTGGAGTGTACGGATTGTTGGTATCCCGTTCTTAGATGGTTGCTGCTGTAAAAATCGGTTTTCCATCTCTTCAACGGCTTTTCTATTGAATGCAATGGCAAGGATATTCGTTGGAGGGATATTGTGGTTTTGGATTAGATTTAGAATTCGGGATGTTACGACGGTGGTTTTTCCACTTCCTGGTCCAGCAACGACAATAGCAGGACCGGATAGGTGATTGATGGCTTTCTGCTGATTTTTGTCAAGGTTCATTTAGGTTAAACTGATAGAAAAAGTTAATGAAATATACATTGTAGTACAGAATTCACTTACTTTGGAATCCGTCTTACCCATAATAACAAAGCAATGTTCATACCACCAACAAACCCAAAGATGTATGATTGTATACCTGCTAATTCTGCTGTCGATTCAATCAATATTATTCCGACTACCGGTAATCCGAGTGCGAAAGAGGTGAAATATGTTAAGCTCTTTGCACCTTTTGCCTGCCAGAAAGTTATCTCTCGTCTTAATACTTGTAGGTATGAATTTTCCCAAAGTCGTGCAGTCCATTTCCCCTGCATAAATCCGAGTACTATTCCAAATGCATATCCAAAAGTTGACCATCTTAAATCAATACGAGGGTCTTTTGATATTGCTGCGACCCACATTACCTGTCCAATAATTGTTATGATAATGAATGCCCAAAAGATAGGCATTTTCATGTAGAATGGGAGTAATTTACGCGATAATTTATCACTCATGAAAAAGTTGCTTTTACATATTCAACAGCGTTTTTGAATATGGCAAGACCATCTCCTTCTTCAGGAAGGTCTTCCCGTGTCCACCGTGGATGGTTGTATCTTGTCAGAAACCGCTCAGGATGTGGCATCAAACCGAATATTCTACCAGTTTTATCACAGATACCGGCAATATCAGCATCGGAACCGTTGGGATTGGATGGATAGTTAGTATTGTTTGATGAAGATTGTTTGCCATTGCTGTAACGGAATACCACCTGTTTGTTAGATTCCAATTCTGCCAAAACTTCATTGGGAGCGTTAAACCTTCCTTCAGCATGTGCGACTGGAAGATAGAGTTGCGGCTTGATACCTGTAGTAAAAACACACTGACTCTGCTGTGTATCTAATTCCACCCATCGACATTCAAACTTTGCTGATGTATTCATAGCTAATGTTGCCGTTTGCGATAATTCTGTTTTTTCTTTAATGTCTTCTATTCCTGGCAATAAACCTGTCCTGACAAGAACCTGGAATCCATTGCAGATACCAATAATGAGCTTATTTTTCTCTACAAATTGATGTAGTGCATCTCTCAACTTATGTTTCATTTCAACAGCGAGAAGTATACCCGCAGCAATATCATCACCATAAGAGAACCCGCCAGGGATAGCAAGTATCTGGTAATCGGATAAGTCTGTATTGCCAGAGATTAGGTTCTGAATATGAACTAATTCGGTTGTTGCACCAGCAAGTTGAAATGCAACATCTGTTTCTACATCGCAGTTTGTTCCTGCTGTTCGTAGGACAAGCACCTTCGCTTTCACATCTTCCTCCCTTTGTAGATTAAACACATGTGTTTCACTAAAGTTACGGAGCCAATGGAGTTTGCCATGCAGATTTAAGAGTCTCAATTGATGAATTGATGACACGTTTTTGAGATAACCCGTGAACAATAAACTCTTGTGAATCTATCACTGTCCCCAAACAACCGATTGGAACCCCTTCCATGTGATGTTCAAATGTTGTCTGATTTTTGGGTTCAATTTCAACGAGGAAACGACTATTTGACTCAGAAAAAAGCAGAAAATCATTACAGGATACATCCTCACCAGTAGGCACATTAGTCAGGCTCAACGACATTCCATATCCGCCTGCAAATGCCATTTCAGCAGCTGCAACACCTAACCCACCTTCAGAACAGTCATGACAAGAACGGACTAAACCTTTATTGATTGCTGAACTGAGCGTTTCCATTGTCAATTTACCTTCATTTGCGCGGACAATAGGCGCGATATTTCCAATATAATCGTGTATATCAAAGTAGTGAGAACCACCCATTTCTGAGTATGTATTTCCAACGGTATAGATGAGATTGTCCGGAGATTTCACATCCATTGTCACTGCTTTGCGAATGTCTGGCATGACGCAAATTGCGGATATGAGTAACGTGGAAGGAATGGCGCGCTGTTCACCTGTTGTTGTGTCACGATATTCGTTGAAGAGACTATCTTTACCCGATATGTAGGGGGTACCATAAGCGGTTGCAATGTCATAGCATGCCTTTGCAGCACGAACTAACGCACCAAGTCGGTCTGGTTTATCAGGATTACCCCAACAGAAATTGTCAAGTAGTGCTGTCTTTTCAAGTGTTCCACCGACAGCGATGATGTTCCGTAGTGCTTCATCTATTGCAGATGCAGCACTGATATAGGGGTCAACATCACTATATTTGGGGTTGATACCATTTGAGACAATGACTGCCTTCTCACTCCCAATAATTGGGGTGGTAATACATGCATCACTTGGACCATCATTGTTGACACCGACCAATGGTTTGATTACTATTCCACCTTGTACCTCGTGGTCGTATTGTCTGATGACAGATTCTTTGCTGGCTATATTTGGACTTGCGAGGAGTTGGCATAGGTCATCGGCATAGTCCTCGGTTTCCTTATCACGCGACTGCATCTCTTTATGCTGAGGTATTTGCCACGTTGCCTTCTTAACATGTTGAGGTAGTCCTTTGTGGAGAAATTTCATGTCTAAATCGGCGACCGTCTCACCTTCATATAAGACCTGCAATCTATGAGAATCTGTAAAACTACCGAGAACAGTAGCCTCAACCATCTCAGCATCACAAATCTCCTGGAGTCTATCTAAATTATCAGGAGGCACAGCGATGACCATTCTTTCTTGTGCTTCTGACAACCAAATTTCCCAAGGTGCAAGACCTTCATATTTCAAAGGGACACGTTCCAGATGTACTTCAGCACCAGTATCCTCTCCCATCTCTCCAACAGCAGATGAGAATCCACCAGCCCCACAATCTGTTATGGAGCGGAACAGGTTTTGATCTCGTGCTTGTAACAAGGCATCAACAATCTTCTTTTCCATTATTGGATTGCCAATTTGAACGACACTTCCAAGGTTTTCAGATGTATCATCCAGTTCTGCTGAGGAAAAGGTTGCACCGTGGATCCCATCGCGTCCTGTCCGTCCACCTAATGCAACGATTAAATCACCGGGTTCAACGGATTTATCACATCTATCTCTTGGAATAAGTCCAACGTTGCCACAGAAAACAAGAGGGTTTGCGGTATAACGAGAGTCAAATAAGATTGCACCGTTTGCCGTTGGAATACCCATTCGGTTGCCGTAATCACGAACACCAGAAACAACGCCATTAAATACGCGTTTCGGATGGAGAGTTCCTTTGGGTAATTTATCGTAGGGTGTATCTGGTAAACCGAAACAGAATACATCTGTGTTTAAGATGGGTTTTGCTCCCAATCCTGTTCCGAGAGAATCTCTGATAACGCCACCAATGCCTGTGCCTGCACCGCCATAAGGTTCTATTGCGGAAGGGTGATTATGTGTTTCCACTTTGAAAACAAGATTGTATTTATCATCAAATTCTATAATTCCTGCATTATCAGAAAAGACCGAAACACACCAAGGTTTGTCTATCACTTCCGTTGCACGTTGAATGTAAGTTGGAAACAGACCATCAATTTCTTCTGTTTCCTTACCTTCTTCAGAGTAGAGAATAAGGCTCTTGAATGTCTTGTGAACACAATGTTCAGACCATGTTTGGGCGATAGTTTCGAGTTCTACATCGGTAGGATTACGTTGGAGTTCAGAAAAATGTTTCTGTATTGCATGCATTTCATCCAAATTGAGTGACAGTGTCCCTTCCCGACTTATCCGCATCAATTCGTCATCATCTGCATTCAGAATTTGAAACTCATTCACCTTAATTGGCATTTCTATCTCCGTTATTTTGTGGTTACATCTGCATTAATACCCACAAACATACTCCATTTATAACCACTCTGACTGACCTTAACCATTAATAGATTATTACCTGCATTTAAATCTACTCTGAAACTATTTTGAAAGTCTTTTGCTCCTCGATCGATAGCATTTTTATACACCACATTACCGTTTAACCACACTTTAATAGCATCATCACTGCCAACGAACATCAATACATCAGATTGAGCAAAGGCAGACTTAAGTGTGATAAGGGCGTATGCAGTATAATCTTTCGTATACTGTGAGTAGTATTTGTGTCTTGGATGACTTGTATCTATTATACGCTTTCTATTCACAAGTTTGTTGATATTATCGTCGTTGTCGTCACTGATTCTTTCCTGAATCCAAGCGCGTTTACCGACAACACTGCGTACTCTGGCTCCTTTTCTTGAAACAATATCTTCAGTGACAACTCCTTTACTGAAGGTGGAAAGTGAATCAACGTCAATCGAACTTGCACCGCCTTCTCCTTCACCTGTTGGGGCAAACATCCAAAGCCAAGGACCAGTAATTTTTTCAACTTTGTAGATGAGATGCCAAATATCATGGTGAATATCAGGCTTTTCCTTAATTAAGATACGAATAGGTGAGACATCTTCAATTGGGTTTCCTCTTAGCGATACTTCTCTTAAGTTTGTCATTCTTATGAGTGGTTTGATGTTACTGATTTGATTATTATCGATCTTCAAAACACGCAAGTTCTTCATTTGCGTAAGCCGATGTATGTTGTTAATCTCATTCATACTGAGATTCAAACTTGTTAGATTCGTTGCATGTTCAATTCCAGTAAGGTTGGTAATCTGATGATTGCTAGCATCAAAAGCTCCATGAGGATTGAGTCCATACAAGTTTAACATATCCAACTGTGTGATTCGTTTTCCATGGGGTAGGTTTAATGCTTTGCGAATGGCAGACGCTAATTGGACATCCGGTATGGACACAACTTTGGGTGAAGGCAGTAGAGATTTCGTCCTAATTGTAAACTTTTTCTTAGTGTAAAACCCGAGTTTATCAATGACTCGAATCGTTATAAATTTAGTATTAGGTGTCAATTGTGTGGTGATAAATTCAACTGTGTCTTTCTGACCATTCAAGACTTTAAAATCATGCAATTTTTGAAATGGTGATGTATGAGATTCTGGAATTAAGAATTGTGCTTGATGCAGTCCATCATGATCAGTTATATCAAATATAAAGCGGACTGCATTGATTCCCTCTATGCGATTTGCAGATGCCATCTTAATGGTCGTAAGTAGATTTTGACCATATTCTTTTGTGTTAAAATAACGATGGACATCCAACCATTGTGCTGCACAGAGAGATGTTGTCATAGGTTCATTTATAAACTCATCTACCCATGCCTTCAAATTATTGCGATAGTCATGTACTAAACCAAATGCATGTCCAAGTTCGTGAACGGTCACTGCCGTATCATAAAAACTGGAACCAGATGCTGGAATTACAACTTTGCCACCAAAATCACCTGTTGGTATACCAAACCCAGATGCGAAACCATCAAGGACATCAGAACTGCTATCTAAAGCAGCCAGATAGATGTTGTTATAAACGTCAAATCGCTTATCAATTTCGTCCCAAATTTTCCTTGACTCCTTCTGATAATATTCATCCTTGTATTGACCCTTCACGTGATGTACTACAACTTTACCGGTGGAGTTAGTTTCAAACTTAAAGGTCTTTCTACCGAATCCATGGTATTCCATCTGTGAAGCGTAAACGTCCTGAACGTTTTTAATTAATTTGTCTAACTTTTTGTCTATATCTGGTTGTGGTGAACGGTCACTTGGCAGAAAGTAGATTAAGCGGACGGTATTCGGGTCACCTATTGATAATTCTGATTTTTCTATTTTATTGACATAGAGTGTGCCATCTTCAAGTCCTCCGCTTACGATGGTTGTTCCATCTGAGGAAAATGCTGCCTCCATAACCCAACCAGCATGTTTTGAAAAGGATGTAACTCTTTCGCCATTCTTAACATTCCAAACAACAACAGAATTACCTGCACTAGTGATGCTTTTGCCATCCTGTGAAAAGTCAAGGTCTGATATCGATGAAACATCTTTATATTCTCTAATTGTCTTCCAATTCAACACCGACCATAATATGATTCTCCCTTCAGATCCTCCGCTGACGAAAGTTTGGCTATCCGGTGAAAATGCAATAGCACCAATCCAATCTGAGTCACCATGCAATTGTTCAATAACTTTTTGCTGATTGACATCCCAAATCTTAATCTGTCCACCATCAACTGCAGCAAGTAACTCTCCATTAGGTGAAAACACTACTGCGTGTACCCAATCAACGTGTTTGAGTGTTTGCTTCTCAATCCAACCATCAACATCCCATAGTTTAACACTTTGATATCCTGCACTTACAAGCATCTTCCCATCAGGAGAAAAAGATAGAGAGTTGACTGCAGAGAGTGAAGATTCAGGAAATATATGACTAAACGTAGTAATGACTTCTTTCTTATTGACATCCCAGATTTTAATTTGACAGTCATTACTGCCAGTCGCAAGTAATTGCCCATTCGGTGAAAATGTCACTGAATTGACTTTCTCCGTGTGTCCTGTGAGAGTGGTGGTAGTGTTGTCAAGCAAATTCCATAGTTTGATGGTGTTGTCATCACTGCCACTTGCAACAAGGGAGGGATTGACTGGAGAGATTTCGATCGCTTGGATAGAACTACCATGTTTCAGAACTCTGTTTTGCTGGGCAAAACCCAATATAGAAATGTGTAATAACGCGAAAGTAACGAGTAGATATCTGAATTGCATGTGGAAATTCCTTGTGAATACCTAAGTTGGGTCCAATATTTTATTTTCTCTACCTAAAAGGGTTTCTACCTACAAATCAACAGGAGAAATACCCAACTATTGGCAAGTTAATGTTGTTTCAAGATTGACATGATCCAACCGTTTCAAATCTGGTATGTAGCAACTTGAAACTTGATAGAGTAGGTCATACAAAAAAATAATGGCAACTAATTTCACTCTTTAAACGAAGCTGTTATACGTGGAATACTCTCCTCACAAGCGAACCGTTCAATGCTTGATGCCCCAACAAACCCAACAGTATCCGTGTTCTCATTAATATACTTTGCATCAGGTGCTTTTGCGATAGGTCCACCGTGTGACAAGCAGATTACATCAGGATTCTGTGACTTTGCAGCATCACAAATCTCCTGAACTTTGACAGCTGCGTCTTCAAGCGTAAAAGCAGTTTCCGCACCGATAGTGCCTCCAATCGTTGTATTCATGTGTGCGATAATCACATCTGCCCCTGCTTTTGCCATTTCTTCTGATTCTTCAGTGTTAAAGACATAGACGATGGTGAACAGATCCATTTCATGAGCAATCCCAATCGTCTCTACCTCTTTGTAGAAACCCATACCTGTCTCTTCAAGGGTTACCCGAAAAGTGCCATCAATCACACCGACGGTAGGAAAGTTATTGACTCCGTCAAAACCTACATCACGAACCTGTTTTAGAAAGTTGCTCATCCGTCTTGTAGGATCAGTCCCATTCACACCTGCAATAACAGGTGTTTCTTGGACAACAGGTAAAACTTCACGTTCACCCATTTCCATGACGATGGCATTTGCATCTCCGTAAGCCAGCAGACCAGCACAAGAGCCAAAACCGGACATTCTATACCGTCCAGAATTGTAGATAACGATGAGATCCGCGCCGCCTTTTTCAGCAAATTTTGCAGTAATACCTGTTCCTGCTCCAACAGCAAGAAGTGAATTGCCTTTATCTAACTCAGCATTGAGTCGTCCTAATACCTGTTCTCGTGTATAGTCTGGCATTGAGTTTTCCTTTCTTTATAGTTGTCAGTTATCAGTAACTGCAGTCAGAAATGTGAAGACTGATTTAATCATTATTCTCATGTTGACCACTGACCACTGACCACTGACCACTGATAACTAATTACTGCCTGCTGATAACTGACCACTGAAAACTGATAACTAATCTCTATTCATCCCGTGATTTTGCTTGTAAACGTGCCGCCTCACCTGGATTCCCGATATGCATTGTGTTATACGCTTGATCTGATGATTTGAAGGGACCAACACCTTTATGTCCGTGCCAATCTCCTTGGTTCATTATTGGGTTCGGCAGTCCTGTCTCCTTCTCACGTTGAAGTATCCAACTCTTCATCCGAGTTTCCAAGACGTTCACAATATCTGGATGTTTGTCTACAAGATTATCATTTTCATCAGGATCCGCGATGAGATTGTAGAGTTCAACAGGTGGTTTGTAATGAAAATCTGGCTCAAGAGCGACAATGAGTTTCCATTCAGGTGTACGCCATCCATGTTTACGCATCCAAGTGCATTCAGTGATGTAAAATTCGCTGTCATAGGAAGCAATTTCACCACTGATTAATGGGGTGAGACTGTCACCATCAAAAGCGATGTCAGATTCTATGTCTGCTAATTCAAGGAGCGTTGGCACAAGGTCCTTGTGTTGATTGTATCCTGACACACGTTTTCCGGCTGGAACACGACCAGGATATCGGATTATGAGAGGAACATGGAGTGTAACATCATAAAGTCCGTGGTGATCAAACCAACATTCATGATCATACAATGTTTCACCATGATCGCCATTTATGATTACAATTGTATCGTCCATGACTCCGCGCGTTTCAAGCGCGTTAAATAGCGTCTGAATGCATGCATCCATATATGCAACTGCCCCATCGTATTGTGCGATTACATAGTCCTTGTCTGTAATCCCCGCAGGCATCCATGATGCGAAATAATCACAAAACGGCTTGAACGACATCACAGGTTCCATAGATTTGTTATTCGGATCACATTCATCACCGTGATAGAACATCCGTTCATAAGGGGCAGGTGGTAAATAGGGAGAATGTGGATCCATGTGCCTTAGGAACAAGAAAAATGGTTTCTCTTTACTCTGATCAATTAGTCTATTCAACTCAGGTAGTGTCGTTTTGTTAAGGTTTTCTGCCTTTGGACTGCGTCCAGTTTCATCCGGTCCCCAATTTGAATAATCAAAATAGGTGTCAAATCCCCGAGCACTTGGACCACCGAAGCCAACACAAGTCGTATCATAGCCAACTTCTTTTAATATTTCAGCTAAAGTTTTCACTTCTTCCCGTAAAGGTCCTTTGTGACGAAGTGCCACGACCTGTGTGCCAAATGTGTCCATTCCTGTTAGCATGGACGCATACGCACTTGTAGTGGGAATGTGGGCACTGTAGGTCTTTTCAAAAAGAGTACCACCTTCAGCAAACTTATCAATGTGTGGTGTTGTCTGTCGGTGATAACCGTAGCAACTCATGTGAGTTGCAAGAAGTGAGTCCACACCCATCAGAACGATATTTGGATGTTTTGCCATGTTCCATATTCTCCTTTACGAATCAATTTATAGTATGGGGTTAAGTCTTTAAGAGTAAGTGTTCTATGCTTCCCAATCGTTATGCCAAACAAGTGTATTCTGTACATCGTCGTCAAGCACATCACCTATTTCGAGTGAGTTGAAGTAGTCTTCTGGTAGGATATTTCTTTTTCCGTTGAATGTGCATCCATCTGGCATGAAGCCGCAAGTCATTGCACGACGGTGTGAAAATGTCATGTTGGCACCTGCACCGTGAGCAGTCAGACCGTTATGCCACACCATAGAACCTGCAGGACACGGGGCAGATTGTGGCTCAAGTTCCTTCCATTCAGAATAGACATCAAATAGTGCGCCTATGTTCTCACCGATACCAACATTATCAAAACGCGCCGTTTTATGTGTACCGGGAAGATACCACATACAACCGTTTCCAAGCGTGGCATCATCTAATGCAACCCAAAATGAGACAGCATCTCGTGAGTCAAATGACCAGTATGGGACATCAAGGTGCCAAGCGGTGGGATTGCCGTTGGGAGGTTTAATCAAAGCTTGGTCGTGCCAAATACGCATGCCATCAGTTCCAGCTAATTGTGTCGCCATCTTGCCAATTTTCGGGTCATGCACCAACTTTCGCATACCCGGGTGTGAATCTGACAAACGTAGACATTGTGTAAAGACGCGCGCATAAAAATTCGATGGATCCAATTGATTTGTGAAAAACTCAACGGAGTTTCCAAGACGTTCTGTTACTGACTCATCAGTACACCTACGCCATTCAGTAAGTTCATCTGCATCAAGGAAATTTTCAATAACAAGAAAGCCGTTGTTCTGATAAAATTCAATTTGTTCAGCGGTTAGTTCGTGCCGCATCTCCTTGTTCTCCTCCCAAAAAATCAGGTAATATTGCTCTGTAGTTTCATCTAAAATCTCAATTTGATTACTCAACTATCCTATCATGTAATAGGTTAATAGACAAGGGAAATTTTAGGTGATGTCTTTACGAAGAGCATTCCTAAGTTTATGTTCATTGCCTATTTCCAATTGACGCAAGTAGGTGAAATCTGTAATATTAAATATATCCTTGAAAGTAAATAAACATAAATATTTAATAATGCATAATCCACAACCCAGAGAAATAGAATTCTATAGAACACAGAACGGGAAAACGCCTTTCACTGAATGGTTTGAAACACTACGCGATCAAAAAACACGAACCAGAAATCGGAAAAGACTTCAACGACTCGAGGAAGGAAATCTTGGTGACTGCAGTTCCGTTGGAGACGGTGTTTATGAATTACGGCTTCACTTCGGTCCTGGAATACGCGTTTATTTTGGTATTGATTCGAACCGGATTGTTATCATCTTATGTGGTGGAGACAAAACGTCTCAGCAACGTGACATCAATCGTGCACGAACTTATTGGTTAGAATATAAGGAAACGCAGACATGAGAAAATTTGAAACTTTGCATGAGTTTCTGATGAAAGGTCTTGCTAACCGGGAAGAAGCAATCGACTATCTCAAGTTGACATTTGAGGAATATCAAGATGATGGTGATACACCTTTCTTTTTGAAGGGTATAAGAACCTTTGTTGAAGCCCAAGCAGATATAACAGAGTTAGCAAAGCGGACACACATGTCACCTGATGCATTACAAAAGATCCTATCAAGTGACAAAGCACCGCATCTTGACACACTCTGTAATATTCTCAATGCTCTCGGATGTAGACTTTCTATTGAACCTTTAGCATCCGATAACACCGGTTCTAAAATTATTTCAGAACAACAGAATACTTGATTGGAGATAATCGCATAAATTTACATAAAAATGCATAACACACATCCCAGAGAAATAGAATTTTATACAACACAGAACGGGAGAACGCCTTCACTGAATGGTTTGAAACGTTACGTGATCGCAAAACTCAAACTACAATACGAAGACGACTCACTCGTCTTGAATTGGGAAATCTTGGCGATTTTCGTTCAGTTGGTGAAGGAGTCAATGAGTTACGTATCCACTATGGTCCAGGGTATAGAATATATTTTGCTGAAGCAGCAAATAAAATTATCCTACTGTTGTGCGGTGGTGATAAGTCATCACCGCAAGGCAATGTCGAACGTGCAAAAAGATACTGGCAGGATTATAAGGAAAGACAACAATGAGAAAACATAGAACATGGCGACAATATTTATTAGAAAAACTGTCTACAAATCAAGAAGAAGCTATTGACTATATCCAATTTGCTTTAGAAGAATATCAAGTTGATGCAGATGTTGATGTCCTCTTGTTATCATTGCACACCTTTGTAGAAGCCCAAGCGGGTATAACAGAGTTAGCAAAACGTGTACACATGTCACCTGATGCATTACAAAAGATACTTTCTGCTGACAAAGCCCCACACCTTGACACACTCTGTACTATTCTCAATGCACTCGGTTGTAGACTTTCAGTTGTCCCATTGGAAGATGGAAAAACCGATATGAAATCTACATCCGAAGATCAAAGAATCTCTGCAGCAGGATAACGTTTGTCTCCAGGAGACACATCGGTCGGAACGTTTAAAACTGCCGACTCAGGTGGTTCCATAATTTGGTTTTCATTCACAGGGTCATCTGTATCTCTTCTCCATTGCTCTAAACGACCGCGCATATCTGTCAAAACATCTGCATAATCTGGATTTTCCGCAAGGTTATGTGCTTCAGACGGATCAAATACGATATCATATAAACGTTCTGATTCAACAGGTTGGTCTGACCAACCATTTTCCAACATGTATGATTTACTGATGCTATCGTCGCAGTTTGGCAATGCCCACTGTTTCGCATCATCATACCGTCGTATGTACTTCCACCGTTTAGTGCGTATAGCACGCTGCGGTTCATAGCAACAGTGATAATTCACTTCAGCAAAAACGGAATCTCTTATATCATCAGTTTCACCACGAACCAATGGCAGAACGGAGTGTCCTTGCAACCACTCAGGAGGATCAATCTCTGCTAAATCACAGATAGTTGGAAATAGGTCAATCTGACTTACTAATGCATCTATGACTTTGCCACTATCAAACCCTCCTGGACCTCGGACAATCAACATCACACCGATACCGTGGTCACTAACGTGGCATTTCATTCGCGGAAATGCAAGACCGTGGTCTGTTGTACAGATGACAAGAGTGTTTTCAACAAGTCCGTTCTTTTCCAGTGAGTCAAAGACTTTTCCCATTTTCCAATCAAGTTTACGTGCTGCATCAATATATTCAGCCATATCCTGTCTTGTTACAGGATTATCTGGAAACGGTGCGGGTGGTTTCACGTAGCGTGGATCGGTTGTCGGTTCTCCTTCTGGAGGTGAATCAAACCCTTTTGCTTTGCGGTGTGTTTCACTAAATCCGATGTCTAAGAAGAATGGTTGGTTATGTTCTTCGTCAAGGAACGCACAGGCGCGTTGTTCTGCTCCACCGTTGCCGTTTTCCTGTGCTAACAGTCGTTGGTAACCAGTGTCTTTGACATTACGCACAACATGTTGAAAACCTGCTAATGCAGTCATATATCCGGCTTCATTCAGCGTATAGGGTAGGAGATGTTTAGGAACAGGTAGACTCCAACCACGGTTTGCCAATCCTCCCATACCACAACTGTGGGCATACTGTCCTGTGAGTAGTGCTGCACGAGAAGGTGAACATGTTGGATTCGCACAGAATGCATTACGGAATAGGACACCGTCTTCTGCTAACTTTTGGATATTTGGTGTCGGTATTGCATGACCGTAAGGTTGCACATACCGTCCTGTATCGTGAGAATGAATGTAGATGATATTTGGTTTGTTCATGATACTCCTGATAATATATAATTTGTGGTACTACCTAACTCTATCTATGATCAAGAAGGTATGTTGGAGTATAACACATTACATTAACCTTCTCAATAAAATTCCATTGATATGAACTCATTGATATGGTATCTTGGTAAAAATTAAACTCAACGGTAAAGCATTAAAGGAGACAACAGTAAATGAATGAAGAACTTTCAAGACTTAAAGAAGTTGACTTACGCGAGGTTTGGGAAACTGAGGCGCAACATTTCACACCATGGTTAGCTAAGGATGAAAGCCTATCTCTTCTTAGTGAAACTCTCAATATGGGTCTAGAACTTGAAGCACAAGAAGTTGATATCGGAGACTTCCGTGCTGACATCCTCTGTAAGACTGATGATGATTCTTGGGTACTCATTGAAAACCAACTTGAAGAGACAGACCATAAGCATTTCGGTCAAATTTTGACTTATGCAGCTGGTTTAGATGTAAGAACAGTTATATGGATTGCTAAGAAATTCCGTGAAGAACATCGTGCTGCACTTGACAGACTAAATGAGACTACAGATGATGCGTTTCGATATTTTGGAATTGAAATCAAACTATGGCAAATTGGAGATTCTGCCCGCGCACCACAGTTCCATATTATCTGCAGTCCCAACAACTGGAGTAGAGATATGCACAGTACGGTAGACACAGACATTTCTGGTGCAAAATCAAGGCATCGCAAATATTGGTCAATATTCCATGATCTTATGAAAGAAAAAGGTAGTCAGATCCTACTTCCTGGACCAAGAGCTCAACATAACTTAGAGATTCGAATTGGAACTTCTGGTACGCCAATAAGAGCTTGGGTTTATAAAGATGAGTGTATAGGAGTTACGCTGAACATAGGACACAAAAATGCCAGAACTTTTTTCCACTTGTTGATAAAACAACGTGATGTAATTGAGAGTCTAATAGGTGAAACCGCTAGAATGGGAAGAAAAACCGAATCTAAATGATTCAAGGATTACCTTGAGAAAAGAGAATACAGACCCGACAAACGAAACAGACTGGCGAAATCAACACGAATGGCTAGCATCAAAAGTAGAACTCTTTCACGATATTTTCAAACCGCGTATTGATGAACTCAAGAATTCTGATTATCAACCTGAAAGTGGGGACATATAATAACCCAAAAAGCACTTCAATGAAAAACAATGATACCCTACACATCCTTGCCTTAGATGGCGGCGGCACACGCGGTATATATTCTGCACAACTCCTTGCCAAAGTTGAAGAAACATACAATGTGCGTATCAAAGACTGCTTTGATCTCATCGCTGGAACAAGTACTGGGTCAATCATTGCTGGTGCTGCTGTTTCTGATATTCCAATGACCGAAATTGTTGAACTCTTTGAAACTGAAGCACCAGATATTTTCCGTAAAAAATGGTATCGCAATCCCATATTTTTCAGTAAGTATTCAAATGAAAAACTGGCAGAGATAATTGCACATCATATCCCCGCAACACCATTATCAGATATTGCAACACCACTTCTAATCACATGTTCGGAGATTACAACAAGTGAGTCCCACATTTTCAGATCAAGATACTGTGAGAAACTGAGTGAAACTGAATATTCAGATGGTGAGGTATGTCTGCTTGATGCGATTGTGGCTTCGTGTGCCGCACCTACTTTTTTTGCTCCAAAAAACATAAAAAATCTAATGTTGTCGGATGGTGGTTTGTGGGCAAACAATCCTTCTATTGCTGCCTATACGGAAGCACTCACATTATTTGGGAAAGAACCATCACAAGTAAAGATATTGTCTATCGGGACAGGACATTCAATATCAATGTATAAAAAGAAACGTGGATGGGGTTTTGTTTCTGGATGGGGTGGTATAAAGTTAGTTTCCTTCGTGATGACATTACAATCTCAAGCATCGGCAAAATTGGTTGGCCGATTACTCAAGGAGAATTACTTACGGATTGACCCGAAAATAACCTATTGGGATATTGATACCGTTCTCCAGTCAGAGAATCTAAAGTCTTTAGCAGAAAGAGATTTCAAAACACATATATCAGAGATTGCTGCGTTTATTGGTCAGTCAGAAAACTCTTAACGGTTTTAGAAAACTCTTCTGAACAATCATCAAAAATGAAGTGTCCCGAAACGGTTGATTCCTCCGAACAACCGATGGAAATAAACTTTGCATTCTGAATAAATTCTTCGTATTGACGACTTCCGTTTAGCGCAATATCATCGTCATCACCGTGTATTATCAATGTTGGCGCAGAGATATGTCCTACTGCATCACGATAGTCCGGTGATCTACCCGTGCTGAAGTAGACAGCAAATGTGCCCCATCCACCCGGAGATGGTGGTGTATCCATCTGTGCCATATCATATCCCATCCCTTTCAAAAGGTAGTGTCCGACTTTTGAATGTAAATCTACCAGATCACTATCTGTTTTAGAGAAGATGTTCCCAAAATTGAAGTAATCCTTCATGAGAGTATCATATTTCGTATGATCTTCTACTGGAAGTTTCTGCCGAACTGCATCAAAGAAATTGTTGCCTTTCTGTGGTGGTGTTAACATTCCTGCAGGTGCAACTAGTATTAATTTCTCAACCCTCATGGGAAATTCTGCTGCATAAAGTGCGGCAATAAATCCACCAAAAGAATGTCCGATAAGTATTAGCTTATCTTCACCAAGTATACGGCGAATACGTTCAATATCTGCAATTTGTGCACCTATACCAAGTGTCTGTTCAAGCTTTGTAACATTTTTAGGATAGTTTTTTGATTCAAATCTATCAATTGGACGAGTAGAGTCACCTGCTCCTCTTTGATGATAATAGTAGAATGCGTATTGTTCTTGTAACGGTTCTAATCCTTTCCATGCATTTGCGTATGGTATTCCCGGACCTCCGTGAACGATGATGATTGGTCTGCCCTTTCCATAGACATCATAATGAAGTGTGATATCAGACGCCACGCGCCAAGATGTAGGATCCGATTGCTCTGGGGGTTCTAACGGACTGCGAAGGTTTTCAGTGCTACTTACTGAACCGAATGTATAAATAGGTTGTCCCATCTTCCAAAACATATAGCCAGCTGCAATTGCAATCACAACAGCGATGATTCCAATACCTATCAGTATTCTTTTTACAATCTTTTTCATGAGTAGTATTCTCACATATAAGAAAAGCCCGATTTCTATCGGGCATCAATGGGATATATGCTTTGTTATCTTTTGGAAGTGATCTGCATCTTTAGATCAATCCTGTATCTGTAAGTGTATCACGGAGTGCTTCAAGATTCTTTGGAGAGAGTGGAGCAAGTGGTAATCTGACTTTTCCATTGAGTTTGCCCATCAACTGCAATGATGTTTTGGCAGGAATTGGATTCGTTTCAATGAACAGATTAACTGCTAAAGGATATGTTTTGTAATGAAGTTTACGGGCAAGTTCAAGATTTCCCGCATGAAATGCATTACACATTTCAGCTATATCCGAGGGGGCAATGTTTGCCACGACAGAGATAACACCTTTTCCACCAACTGCCATAATGGGTAATGTGTTGACATCATCACCAGATAACACAACGAAATCATCCGGACATAAGTTGACGACCTCGCTTGCGCGTTTGAGTTCACCTGTCGCCTCTTTGAGTGCAACGATGTTCGGATGTTCTGCAAGACGTGCAATCGTAGGAGAAAGGATGTCTGTGCCACACCTGCCGGGGACGTTGTAGACTACAATGGGAATATCAACGGTATCAGCAATTTTCATGTAGTGGGCATAAAGACCCTCTTGGTTCGGTTTGTTGTAATATGGCGTAACAATAAGTGCAGCATCAGCCCCAGCAGCTTTTGCGTGTTTCGTCGCGTGGAGTGTACGAGCCGTTGAATTTGAACCTGTACCAGCAATCACAGGGACTCTTCCATTCACCGTTTCAATGGTAATATCTATGACGCGACCATGTTCTGAATCAGAAAGCGAAGGAGATTCACCTGTTGTACCACACGGGACGATGCCGTGTGTTCCGCCTTCAATCTGAAACTCAATCAACTCTTTGAGTTTCGCTTCATCTAACGAGTCATCGTCCTTAAAGGGTGTGACGAGTGCTACAAAAGACCCCTCAAACATGTAAAACCTCCTTAATCACTAAACACCAAAAAGTGCGTTGTTTATCTTAATAATTCCATGCATCCGATGTGAGTTCACCAGCAAAGATAACGCGAGCATCCCCTTCAAGAAACACATTTTTTGCGGTTTCATTCTCTAAATCGAAATGTATTTTTAAAGCGACTCCACTTGCTGTTTTGACAGAAACGGGTGATTGGACCCTCCCTAAGACTGCAGAGACAATTGCAGAAGCAATAGAACCTGTACCACATGCCAGTGTCTCATTTTCTACACCCCGTTCATAAGTCCGAATTTCAAGTAGTTCTTTTGAATGGATATGGATAAAATTTGCATTTGTTCCATCAGGGTTAAAGTCTTTGTGATAACGAGTTTGTTGACCTAAATCAAATACATCCGTATCTTTCAAGTCTTCAACAAAGAAAACGACATGCGGAACACCGGTATTTGCAAATCCAACTGTGTGTTTACCATCTTCAAGTTTCAGTGGAACATTAATCCGTATATCAGTCGGGTCACTCATACCTACTTTAACGTTATCACCGACTACTTCTGCTTCATAAATTCCCGCATTCGTCAAAAATCGCATCTTTTCAGATACGATTCCATGAAGAAAGGCAAATTTAGAAATACAACGTGCACCGTTTCCACAGGTTTCCACCTCACCACCATCAGCGTTAAAATATCGCATTCGGAAATCTACATCATCAGAATCTTCTACAAGAAGGACTCCATCAGCCCCAACTGACATTCTTCTCTGACACACTTTTGAAACAAAATTCTTGAATTGGGCATCAGCACTATCAAGGAAATTGTTGAGATTATTGATGATAATGAAGTCGTTTCCGGCACCACTAAGTTTCATAAATGGTATTTTATTCATCACTAAATCCTATTCTTCCTTTTCTATTATGATAAAATTAATGCACGATTACGTCAAGACATTTTGATACTGCATCTGATTTAAAGGTAGTTGGTATGTGTCTTCTTGTGATCGATATGCATGGCTTCTGAGTTCCTCAATTATGGATAGGACACCACTATAACTATCGCATGTTACCAAACGAGTGCGAAAAGGTTTTACATGCGGGATTCCCTTAAAATAGTTGCTGTAGTGTCTACGCATCTCTATAAGACCAAGTTTCAATCCTTTCCATTTTATAGAAAAGTCCAGATGTTTTCTGAATACTGCAATACGTTCATCTATCGGCGGAGGTGCAAGTATTTCACCTGTCGCAAAGTAGTGTTTAATTTCCTTAAATATCCACGGGTAACCTATAGCAGCACGACCAATCATGATACCGTCAACACCGTATTTTTGTCGCTTATGAGCAGCTTTTTGTGGACTATCAACATCACCGTTACCGAATACAGGAATAGTCATGCGTGAATTGTCTTTGATTTTACCTATGAGCGTCCAATCGGCTTCACCTTTATACATCTGTCGGCGTGTTCTTCCGTGAATTGATATTGCACGGATACCCACATCTTGTAGACGTTCTGCAACTTCAACGATATATTTCGTATTATCATCCCATCCTAATCGTGTTTTCACAGTAACTGGCAAAGTGGTCTTCTTGACCATTTCTGCAGTCATTTTAACCATCTTTGGAATGTCTTGGAGAATACCCGCTCCCGCACCTTTACATGTAACCTTTTTCACCGGACATCCATAATTTATATCAATAATATCCGGTTCAACGCGTTCAGTGATTTCAACAGATTCTCGCATTACATCAATATCGTGTCCAAATATCTGTATCCCTATAGGTTTTTCATATTTAAATATGTCTAACTTCGCAACACTCTGAGCAGCATCACGGATGAGAGCTTCTGAAGATATAAATTCAGTATACATAATGTCCGCACCATTTTCTTTACAAACAGCGCGAAAAGGTGGATCACTGACATCTTCCATCGGTGCCAACAAAAGGGGAAATTCTGGGATATTTACATCGCCAATGCTTAACATGATCTTTGTTTGTTTGTTTTGTTTTTCATTTACTAAAGATAATTATGTAATAAACATTCACATATATTGTCTTCAAATCCTATGTATTTTACCTTGGAGGAATTAGGTTATTATACCTTGAAACTATGCTAATGTCAAGTAAATCAGATTGTATACTCACTGCAAAAACAAAACAGATTCTTGACATTTTTCACATTTCGTGATAAACCTGTACTAAGATTTCATACTATCTTTTTCATTGTATTGAGAGGAATTCTATGAGATGTATTTTTGTCGGGATTGAATACGCTGGAAAATCAACTTTGATTAACCTTTTGACCGAATATTATCGTCATCGGAAACTATCAGTTCATGTTGATGACCACTTTACTATCCCCGATTCTACATTGAGTCCAGAATCAAGGGCAGCATACATAAATTTCCCTGATGATGTCAAGGAACGGATGCAGCGTATGCAAATACAGTATCACGTTGAGGTAATCAAGAACTATCCAAACACACTGATAGCCGGTTGGCATATTGAGGAAATAGTCTATACTTCTGTCTATGGTGATGATTCTGATAGTCCGTATTATAGTAACTATCATCACCGCGCACAACGTGGATATGAAGTACAAGTTATGGAAGCGCGTTTGCCGGATGTTGTCATGATTCACGTTACAGCAAGTGATGAGGTAATTCAACAGCGAATGGAAGAAGACCCACACGAATACCAAATTATCAAGTCAGCGGATATACCTAAACTAAAACAACGCTTTCAGGATGAGATAGACAAATCTTTGTTTACACATAAAGGTCGGACAATTGTGCTTGATACAACTGACAAAACACCATCTGAATCGTTAGATGAACTCCTTCTCCTATCGGAACCACATATTACCTTTGGTGAACTTGCTATTCGTATGATGGATGTTCCTGACATCCCATATCATGTTAAGTATGAGAACGGTGTTCGTAAAATGAAACATGATTGACAATTACTATTTCTACAGTAAGAAAATATGGTATAATTCTGTCAACGTAGAATTAATGTCCTTAGAGGAATTAATTGTTTATAGACCTGTTTTAGTCGGAGATATTAATGTCAAAACAATTAGCGATTTCTGGTGGAACACCTGTTAGAAACACTAAGACCCACCCGTGGCAACAATGGCCAATAAATACCACAGAAGAATGGGAATCAAAGATTGAACCCTTACTACGTGAAGTCTATTTGAGCGGTCATGAGGGTTCTGGCGGTTCAATGATACCCCGTTTCTGCGAACAATATGCGGATTATACTGGAACACAATACGCCATATTTATGCCACACGGGACTGACTCAATCAGTGCCGCTTTAGCAGGGGCACTTGACCTTGATGGATTCAGCGAGGGTGGAGAAGTCATCGTACCAAACTACACTTTTGTTGCCACTGCAAGTGCAGTCTTAGAACGTAACTGCACCGTAGCCTTTGTGGACATTTGCTCAGATACATTCACAATTGATCCTGATGCAGTTGAAGCAGCGATTACTCCCAAAACACGTGCAATTCTCCCCGTACATCTCGGTGGGCATCCTGCAAATATGGGGAAATTAAAGGATATAGCCAACCGTCATCAACTCAAAATAATTGAGGATTGTGCACAAGCACACGGTGCAGAATATCTCACAAAAAAAGTGGGTAGCCTGAGTGATGTAGGTGCTTTTAGTTTTCAGTCATCCAAAAACCTGACATCTGGTGAAGGTGGCATGGTCACCACAAACGACAAAGACATTCACGATAGGGTATGTGCCTTTATGAATGTGGGGCGCGCTCCGGGCGGTGCAAGATGGGAATATCCGCGGCTTGGATGGAATTATCGTCCATCAGAATATCTCGCTGCCATTTTGTCTGTCCGATTAGAACTACTTGAAACACAGACAGAAAGACGCAACCGAAATGCAATCTATCTGTCTAATGCTTTGGATGACATCCCAGGAATCACGCCACCTAAACTTGCATCTTGGGCAACTAAACACGGATATCATCTTTACTGTATGAAATATGATCCAGAAGGATTCGGTGGCAAATCGCGACAAGAATTTGTGAATGCATTATCTGCTGAAGGAGTCCCGTGTTCAATCGGCTACCGTTCACCGCTATCCGAAGAACCGGGCATGGCTCATGTCGCTAAAAAATATCCGCACCTGATACGCACATTAACCTGTCCAAATACAGAAATGGTATGTGTAACGAGTGTGTGGTTATTCCAAAATATGCTGCTCGGAACTGAATCGGACATGGATCAGATTGTAGAAGCAATAGACAAAATAGGTAAGGCTTGGAATTGATCTCAGTCTACAGAACTCTCTGTGGGTTTGTGAAATGGTAAAATAGATGGAATCCAAAATATGCAAACCCATTCTTGTATATGATGGGGACTGTGATTTCTGTAAATATTGGATTTCTCGTTGGAAACATGTCACCAAAGACCGTATTAACTATGCCCCATATCAGGAAGTATATACAAATTTTCCTGAGATACCAGTTTCCGAATTTCAATCCTCTGTGAAGTTGATATTAGAAACTGGACAGGTCTATTCAGGAGCAGAAGCAATTCTATGTGCCTTGGACAACCACACATTTCTTTGGTGCTACACCAAATTACCCGGTTTTTCTTACATTTCAGAAGCAATCTATCGATTTATCGCAAAACATCGTCAACATTTCTCTAAGATGACCCGATGGTTGTGGAAAGAACATACGGATTGAAATCAGATAGGAGGATACATGACCAGTGACTATTTAACCGTTGCGATTAATGCAGCGAAAAAGGCTGAAGATATAATAACGGAATACTACCATGAAAGCACTCTCAAAGTTGAGCTAAAGAGCGATGAAACACCTGTCACTCGCGCCGATACAGAAGCGGAAAAAGCCATCAGGGAAACCATCAAGAGCACATTTCCAGATCACGGATTTTTAGGTGAAGAATTTGGTACTGAAATAGGAACATCACCTTATACTTGGATCATTGATCCTATTGATGCAACAAAGAACTTCATTCGTAAAATTCCTATATTCGGTACGCAAATCGCACTGATGAAAGAAGATGAACTGATCCTCGGTGTTTCCAATGCCCCATTGTTAAATGAGCTACTATATGCTGAAAAGGGAAATGGAGCATTTCTAAATGATGAACCGATAAAGGTTTCAAATGTTTCAGAACCTTCAGACGCAATGATTTGCCATGGTGGATTGAAATGGTTTGTAGAAAAGAACACATTTGATGGTATCTACAACCTAATCAACGACACTGCACGTTCCCGAGGGTTTGGTGATTTCTATATGTATCACCTTGTGGCTTCTGGCAGAGCGGACGTTGTGGTTGAAGCAGCAATAAGTGTCTGGGACATTGCTGCAATAACTGTTATTGTGCGGGAAGCAGGAGGCATGGTTACGGATATACACGGACAAACCATCACGAAAGACACTGCTTCACTGGTAGCAACGAATGGGGTCCTGCATGCGACTATATTGAGGTATTTTAAAGACACCAAATAGTAGCCTTTACTAAATCTACGCACCTTATCTAAAGGTGCGGGCAAGTCCAGTCCAATCAATTTCGGGTCCAAAAGATAGAATCATATCCATCCGTTGTGTCGATTCAAGTGTGCAACCTCGGGAAAGGAGCGGATCTTCATACCTACTTCCTTCGCAAGTTTGCCATGTGCGCGGTGCTGGGATCGCTGCCTGAACTGACGCAATAACTTCTATCGAGTCCATCTCTGGCACGATAGGGTCCTGGATTAACCCATGTGGATAATATTCGGAATGTTCTTCCCATCTTGAATAACCAACAATTCTTTGCCCATGACGCAAAACGCGATACCCACTCATGTTGTACTGATGTACCTTCATACCTTGAGGGTTCGATTCAACTGGAAAATTCTGTTTTGCCCATCTTTCATCCAATTGCGGGAAGGCACTTAAATCTTTTAGATTCACATCTGTCCATTTGAGTTGTGAGACATCTGAATTTGGTAGAAGTTGCGTTCGAAGTTCTTGCGTGAATTTCTGGTAGCCAACCTTCTGATACAATTGAATTGCTTCTTCTGTATCAACATCAAGAAAACTTCCACGATAACCAACTTTCTTGAAGTGTGCATGTAGTTCTTGCATCAAACGGGTTGCAATCCCTTGACACCGCATACATCTATCAACATAGACAGCTCCTACTATTATGAACCTTTGGATCTTGTCCTCAATGTAGAATGAACAAGGTTCACCCCATACATGCCCCACGACTCTATTATTGATGAGTGCCAATCGTATTCCTTCTGCCTCAATGTGTGAACTTTCAAATTTATTTCGATAGATATTCTCGTCAACTTGTTCTGCAGGGACTAACAGATCTAAAACTGCATCATCATCACCGGACTGCCAATGTCTGTATATAATCGACTTCTTCATAAGTCTCCTTTACTTGCAAGTAGTCTCATTTAATACACTACAATGGATGCATCTTTATGACGACTTGAATGATTATTACGGGTGTGTAAAGTTTTTGGTATAATATCCCAGTTAACCATTGTAGTGCAAAATCAAGTAATCAACGGTATGAACGCCTGATGAAGATTGAGAAATAAATTGGGTAATTTCCTTGTGAAGTCCGGAGCGGTTCGGAAACCGCTCCTACCAGGTTTGAGAAAATGAGAATTACCCGTTTAATAAATTAATCTTCATTAGGCGTTCCGCGGGTATGAATGCCATAGGCGCATTCACCGGGTCTCCGTGCCCCGCAATTTTTCCTTCTATCAATTGCGGGGCACGGAGACCCCGCATTACAATGGAGGGTAAGAAGTTAGTGCCAAGAACTGAATACAGATCTTGCTTGGTATCAAGAAAAATGGTATCCTTCTTAAAATAACTTTTTATCAGAGAGGATACCAATGTTTAGTATATCATTAGCAAGTTGTGAAGTCAAAGAAAATGCAGAAGCAGCAAAGAACTTAATAGATGAAGTTAACGATTTAGTTGAAGATCTTAGCAGTGATTCTTGTATGTCGTTTACTGAAGCAGAACATCATATTTTAGAAGGCACTCGTGCCTTAGGACAGAAGTTGTTAGAGTTGTATGCGTCCAAGCAGGCATCTGCAAAAGAGACGGAACCGGTGTCGTGTCCAAAGTGTGAACAATCGTGTCGTTCGTGGCGTAAGAGAGAGCGGCAGCTGACGACCCTCTGTGGTGTTATTCGTGTTGAGCGTTGGGTGTATCATTGTGATGCGAAACATTACCATACGCCTTGGGATACGAAACACAAGTTGAAAGGTAAATACACGCATCGTGTCGCAGAAATGATGTGTCGTTTTGCGGCACACTTTGACTTTAGGAGTTCCGCTGAGGAGTTATCTCGTCAGGGAGTTATAGTGAGCCACAAGACCGTTCATAAGAAAGTGCGTGAATGGTCAAAAGATTTGCGTGCGTTAGAACAAGTGGAATGTCAAACCCTTGGTGCCAATGAGCGTTGGTATGTGAGTAGTGATGGATGTCATACGAACTCACCAGAGGGGTGGAAAGAAACAAAAGTCAGTTGTATTTATAGAGATTATCCACAACTGGGACCGAATAGTATTTCCAGAGCGCGTCCTGAAAGTATTCGTTATACTGCCAATCGTCAGAATGCCGCTCAATCTGGGAAGGATTTATATGCGTTAGCGACCCGTAGCGGTATCTATCAAGAAGAGATTATGAAGCAAGAAGTTGTGTCTATCGGTGATGGTGCTCCGTGGATATGGAACAACTCGGATGAGTATTTTCCGAATGCGGTTGAGATTGTGGATTATATGCACGCAAAATCGCATCTATACGCTGCTGCAAAATATGCGTTTGGAGAACCTGCGACTGAAAAGGTAGAGGCGTGGACACAAAAGGTGGAACCGCTTCTTTTTGAGGGGAGGATCCCTGAAGTAGTATCGCACATCCGCGCGCTTGAGATAGAAAATCCTGAAGAGAGAGAAAACTTTGTAAGAGAGGCAGGCTATTTTCAAAAACATGTCAAGCGTATGCTGTATAAAACATTTAGAGAAAAAGGGTATCAGATTACCAGTAGCGTGATTGAGAGTGCCTGCCAACATGTTGTGGCACAAAGGTGTAGACGCGCATCTATGAGATGGACAGATGAAGGGCTTAATGCTATCCTCCAGTTGAGATGTATGATAAAGAACAAAACTTGGGAAAAATACTGGTATCCAGACACAATAGCCGCATGATGTTTTAGTGACAAAAACTTTACACACCCTATAGCATGAGAAGTCATGCTATATATGATATATTAAGAATATGCACAACTAATATCGACAATTGAATGCCTCTGTATAAGTCCCCGACATATTGACTTGATACTACACACAAAGGAAATTAGAATGAGCGGAGATTTAACAGAAACAATCTTAGTTCTCGGTTTGCTCGCTATCATCGGGATTGCTATTTGGTATTTCATTTCAGAGAGCGATAACGAAAAGAAGGAAAAAAGGAAACGATATGACGACGATGACGATTTTTGGCTACTACCAGATGACTACGAATAAAAAACAGCGTTGTATAACTTTTTATATAACGCTATTTGCGGTGTTTGGATATGACATTCTAACAGATTGGAAAGACCGCTTACTGCGACATTTTCAAATTCGCCCACGCAGTGGTAAGCTTGCCGCGTGCAGATATAAACCCTCTCAAGCGAACGGTTGCCAACTGCTCACGTTCCCCCGCATGTGATACATCTTCTATCCGATAATAGTAGACAGTGTTAGGTTTAGCAGTAGTATCTGTCCACGAATACTCGTTGCGTTCACCTGTTGTGCCAGCACCTTTTATCATTGTGGAATTGACGAGTTTGAAATCTCCATCTTTTGTTTTACTGCGGTAGATGTAAAAACCTGCGTTGTCTACTTCTGATTCGGTTGTCCATTTGAGGATAACACCTGTATTGGTATGCAATGCCTGGAAGCTTGATAACTGCACAGGAAGTGATACGCCACCTCTATGACTAGGATTTCCGATATCAGTTGTGTTACCCCAGTAACCTGTTACTGCTAACTTAAGTTCAGATGACTGAACCCAGTTGTTAGCATCAGTACCATCAAGTGGCATAAGTGTTTCGGTTGAATACCGCCGCATCAAAGATGATCGCTCACCCTCTGCTGTCCTGCCTATCGGTAATTGCCATGTTAGCGTATCATTAGTGTTTCTTTTACTGTCAAGATTACCTATCTCATCAACTGTTTCCCACGCTTGGTTACGCAATCTTATATAGAACCCTTTTTCGTTTATTACAATATTCTGAAGCTTGGCATGTGTTGTATCAAGATTATAAATCTGTTCCTGTGGTAAATTATCGGATGATCGCCCTTGTTTTGAGACGATAAGAAGCGTTTCTCCCGGTTTAATAATATATCCTCTTAAGGTGAGTTGTAAATTTAACTCTCCTTTAAAGTCATCTGACTGGTAGTTCCGGATTAATAGTGCCCACGGCTCTATATTAACCTCCTGTGTTGTTGAGTGGTTATGAAGTTCTATCCATTGAGGTAGGTTACCACCATCAGAAGCAAGCATAATTTCGCTAATTTTTACAGATTTCATAGGTGATGGAGATACTGTTTCACAACCTCCAAGCCGATTAATTTTTTCATCTATTCTACCCCAGAGGTTCATTGTTTGTAATTCCTCCACAGAATAAATCCTTTGAAAAAATATAGTGTATACGGCACTGTCTGCATTTGATCTTCCTCGCTCAATGTCTTGACAGCGTAGTTTTAGCAGAATATGGGGTAGGTATTCAATTGCCAACTCTATCGTTCTCCGACCAACGTTCGCACCCGCCCTATGTACACCGGGACCAAACCAAGCATTAAATGTATCCTGATCAATAAACAATTCTTCTACTGGGAAAGGATGAGGATGGTGGAAATTTCTTGCGGCAGCATTATATGGATCATCTCCATGACTAAGGTATTTATCTTCACTTATGAAGTGGGGTAGAGAGTGTTCTCCTCCTATTTCTCCTTTGACTGGAATATTTACAGTCCGCAATACTGCGCGAAGGAAAGCCGTAGTGCCCCAGCAACCTGCTGTAAAGTGTCCAGACTCAACAGTGGGTGGAGTGGTATCATCTTTCTTGGATGCATAAAAAACCGATGTCGTCCCGTTAATGACACGAGAGGCAGGTGCTTCACCACGATATTGCCAATGTCCTTCCATATTTTTAGCATTAAATCTACCAGTGAAATGAATCATATTTGAACGGCACCAATCAAGAAGGTTTCCAATTGTTTTTAACCTATCTTCATCAACCATATTGTTCGTGTTCAGAAACTCATAAGTAAAGTCTGGTGGTGCTGGTGTTCCTTTGTACCTTAGCTCATAGCCTTCTAAATTATTATCAAATCTAAACATCCTGGTACCATCAAACAATTCCGATAGTTCCTCTTCAGAATATTCAGTCAATGACCATGAGACCCACTCGTCAGTTTCTACAACAAGACTATGAGCGATATATGCTAAAAACAGTGGCCATGCGTGGTCTTTTGAGAGCATAGTTCTGGCGATGTCCTCATCTGCCAGATTTGTCATATTCGGCGGCGGATCGGTTAAGCCAAGTGGTTCGCTATTCCAGATCTTCTGAAACATGTTGAGTAAGTCCGTCTTTTGCGTTGCAGACCAGTTAGAATATGTTTTTATTCCGCTGTTATCTTCCCATCGTATGGTTCCAGATATAAGAGGGTGTTTAGTTAACCAAGCATCAAGATCAGGTGCGTTCATTTGTGTTATGCTCATTGGTACGATTGACATGTAAATAAAAAGTGAAGTAAACAAGAAAAATATCCAAGTAAAGTTAAATTTCGTTTTCATTTAGTTAGTTCTCCTATTTAGTGCTACCAGTTTCTATGGTATCAAACCAAACTTTTAGAAATTATTGTTGGACTTTAAAATCTGCCCATCTTGTTGTAAGTTTCCCTGTTGCAGAGACTAATCCCTTCAAGCGAACAGTTGCCAACTGCTCACGTTCCCCCGCATGTGATACATCCTCTATCCGATAATAGTAGACAGTGTTCGGTTTAGCAGTAGTATCTGTCCACGAATACTCGTTGCGTTCACCTGTGGTGCCAGCACCTTTTATCATTGTCGGAGTGACGAGTTTGAAATCTCCATCTTTTGTTTTACTGCGGTAGATGTAAAAACCTGCGTTGTCTACTTCTGATTCGGTTGTCCATTTGAGGATAACGCCTGTATCGGTGTGTTCTGCACGGAAATGGGATAAGTTGACAGGCAACGGCTCCCTACCCCACTTGAGATATATCTTTATATCTGGATTCTTTTCCAAGAGGTCAAGGAGTGATTTTCTATCTTTAATCGGGTTTTCCTCAAGTCGTAATTCTCTGAGATTGACAAGTTCAGACAGCGGACTGACATTACTAAGATTGTTGCCTGAAAGGCGTAACGTACGCAAATTGGTTAACTCGGCCAAGGGACCGATGTCGCTGATTTGATTGTTCCAGAGGTGTAAATTCCACAATTGTTTCAATCCTGCAAGAGAATTGATATTACTGATATTGTTTCCTCCGAGGTTTAGATCTTGTAATTGCGTCAAGGTTGTCAGTGGAGTGATGTCGCTGATTTTATTCTCCCAAAGTCCTAAAACCCACAATTGTGTTAAACTCGCGAGGGGGTTTATATCACTGATATTATTTCCGCCGAGATATAGATTTGGCAATTGTGTCAATTCTGACAGTGGAGTTATGTCGTGAATTGGATTTCGACTCAAATTTAATATTCTCAACTTAGCCAATTTTGCGAGAGAAGGAATAGTACGAATTTGATTGTTGAAAAGCAATAATACGTTTAGTTCTGTCAACGTTGTGAGTGGCGTAATGTCGCTAATCTGATTGTCATGTAAATGTAATCTACTTAAATTCTTGGCATATTCAAGCCCTGTGAGGTCTGTTATTTCTTTTCCATTAGCTTCAAGTATCTCCCTTAATGTGAACATATTCAGTTGTGTGATAGGGCTATGCGGTGCTAAGTGGAGGGTTTCACGTATTACTGATGCTAAATTTACGTCGGGTATTGATACAACTTTAGAGGGAGGCAGCAGTGTGGAAGTGTCTACCTCAAAGTTGTGCTTACTGAAGTTTCCGTGAACATCTATAGTCATAAGCCTTATTTTAGTTCTAAGGTTCGGCAGTAATTCAGGCGTAACAAATTCTATGGTAGTGCTATCACCACTTAGTGGTTTGCATTCGATCACTCCTATTTCATGATCCATATTTAAGATTGCTTGATGGAGTCCATCAGAATCGGATAACTTAAATTGGAGTCGGATGGTCACCGGTGGTTCGACGAGGGTTGGTAGTAGCATTCGAACCTGTGTGTTGTTATTGATTAGCGTTACCGTATCATTGAAATATTTATGTGCATCCAACCACTTAGCAGCACACGCAGATAGTTTGCTTCTGTGTTCATCGCCGTAAGACATAATGTAGGTATAGTTTCGGAAGTCGTGTTTCAATCCGAAGGAATGTCCGATTTCGTGTGCTATAGTCGTCCAAGCGTCTCTGTAGACCCACCGAACGCCGTTGTCAAAGTTGAATGGAAATATCCATGTTTGCCCACGCACTGACTCACCACCTGCTGTCCCTTTAACTGGACCTGTTTCAGCATTCGGATCATATCTATCCACCCAAATTAGATAGATGATTTTCTTTGAGAAGTCTAACCGATCTTTGATTTCATCCATGGCGTTATCGGATCTTATGTCATCATTATACCGTGTATGGTCAAAATTCCCTTTCAGGTGATGCAGGATAACATTATCGTTCTCATCTGTTTCAAGCCGAAAGGTTTTCCTGCCGTACCCGTGGCGTTCCATTTCGTCAGCATAAAACTTTTGAACGTCCTTTACCATTGTCCTTAACGTGTTGACACTGTCTTCCTGCGGTTCAATATCATTCGGGTAAAAGTAGATGACCCGCACTACGTATTCAGGTGAGTCATCTTGCGCAAAACTATTCGGCACAAACGCAAGCGTTGTAAAAGTGAGAAGTATGAGTGTGAAATACAGTGTCGTTTTCATGAGTTTTTTGACCTTATTGTGAGAGGGTGGTCTCTGTGATTGTGTGAATAATACAGAAACCACCTGAGTTTGGAAAATTTTACTTATAGTTTGTATCAAATGACCCCATGAGTTATACTTTTAGTATGAGTTATACTAACGAGTAGATGTATTCGGATCCCCGTTAATCTATTCATGGAGGTCAACATGAATCGCAAAAAGGATACCGCCTACGGTATTAACCGGCTCGAATCTAAGAATGCCAGAGCCGCTATTATTCAGAAGATTTCATCAGACTTTAACCTAATGCCTATCGTTGCTGAAGCCTACTATAAACAGATTTCTACTTACTTTGAACAACATACCGATGTGCGACTGACATCAGGACAAATCTGCTACGAGGCTGTCGCCGCTGAGGAACCCGCAGGTAAACATATCGCTTTAGCGAAAAAAATCTCCTGTCGGCTCACCCTCAATGACACAAACGCCGATCTTGAGGTCTTAGCGACTTATGGTCTCGCAGGACTCAGACGACATCGGATCCTCCGATTGACTAAAGAAGCTTATGACCAAGATTCCTTACTGAGCTATGAGGATTTAGCTGTCCTATTAACCACCAGTCCTTCTACAGTCAAACGCGACATTCGCCAGTTGAAGCAGGAAGGATATTTCGTTATGACGCGCGGGACGAAACACGACATGGGCCCCGGCACTTCTCATAAGACGCAGATCTTGGAGTTGTATTTCAAAGCTTATACCTTCACCGAAATCGAGCAAAAAACGAACCACAGCGAACGAGCCGTCTACCGATACTTGAGAGATTTCACACAAGTTGCTACGCTCCATCATCAAGGGTTCCCTAACGCACAGATACGCTTGATTTCTCATCTCTCTGACCGGTTGATACGCGAGTATCTCTCGCTGTTCAAGGAATACCAACACACCGATCGCATGACCCAACTCCTTCACCCAGAACCTGAGGACACAAAAAAGGGGGACCTCTCATGAGCAAACCTCTAACCCGCACGCAAATCAACGAGAAAAAATTCAGACGCATCAACGATAAGTCCCTACGACAGTTGCTTATCCATCGCTTTCTCAATGACTACGGGTATGACAAAGGCGAAGTCACTGCCACCGCCATTGTTGATGATATTCTCAAGACTGTTGAGGACTATTTCGTCATTACCCTCCCCTTGGAGAAACTCGCCACCGGTGATCAACTCCCAGATGAGCGTTTCCTCAGTTATGGACAACTTGTTTGGATGGCCGTCCCTATTGACGAACATCCAGAAAGAGGGAAGTCCATCGTCAAAACTCGGATGAAACCCATCATCCTAACCTACCTCGCTACTGAGGATATTGACTCTTTTCGAAACGGATTTACCTCCCGACAACTGCGAATCAATCGCTTGGTCCGCTGGTGTTATCAAGCTTATGACCAAGGTGCCTTATTGACACAACTTGATTTAGCCGTTTTGCTGAACGTCTGCGATGCTGTTGTCTGTGATTATGTCAATGAATGGCAAAAAACCACTGGCGACATCTTGCCCACTCGGGGCAACATCCATGATTTATCGGGTGCTATTACCCACAAGAAAGAGATCATCACGCTCTATCTTCAAGGACATCTCACTCCCAGAATTGCCGCAAAAACCAAACACTCTAAGGAGGCAGTTGACCGATACATTCGCGACTATGAGAGCATCAAAGTCGTTCGCAACGCAACCGCAGATATTGATACAATCTCACAGATTACACGACTTTCTAAACGCGTTATCACTCAATATCTTGACCTTATTCCACAGCACCAACTTCAAGCGATGGATGCAAACCTTACCAATTCATCTTCAAACGATGAAACAGGACACCAAGGAGAAACACAATGATATCCTAACTCCCTGTTCCAGACGAACTTTATTCAGCAAGACAAGGGTAGTTGCTTTGAAATAGGGTTGATAATCACTACCCGTTTTGTTATACTTTAGACACGTTTATCGCTAACCGCATCATTTCTTGAAGAAAATGCTAGCGATCCCAACTCAACCCACTCATTAACGATGGTTGCGAAGCTAATAAACATCAGCATTCCAGCTATCCTATGGTCATTTGATACTATTTCCGTATTAACATCTTGCGTGTAGCAGAAAAATCTCCAGCGGTAAGTGTGTAGAAATACACACCACTTGCAACGGGTTCACCGAACTCATTTTTACCATCCCAATATGCAGCACGACCACGGTGCTGATACATACCCGCCCCCTGATGCCCGACTTCCAACGTTCGTACCAGTGTGCCGTTCATCGCATAAATATGCAAGGTAACCACCGCATCTTTTGCTAAATGATAAGGTATCCACGTCTCAGGATTAAACGGGTTCGGATAGTTCGGCAAAAGTAGAGTTACTTTGGGAGTTAACACATTGAGGATTTGTTTCAATACGTCAATACCCTGTCTAAATTTCGGATCGGTTAGGTCTAATTGCTGTGCCTGCACCAACCAATCTTTGACATCCGCAGCAGAGAGTATATCCGATCCACTTGAGTTCAGTGTAGGCGCAGCATTCCCACCCATTGCATTCGCAACGAGCACAAGATCAACAATATCAACGAGACCATCACCGTTGACATCTGCCCTATTATGTCCTGTTTCCCCAAATCGTTCCGCAACAATAACCAGATCTTGAATATTCACAATACCATCACGGTTGATGTCTCCAAATACGTCATGATGTGGTTCTATCACATTAGCATTTTCAATCTCAACTTCCCAACGCACTCCATCACTGTCAACGATGTAGGTATCGGTTAAGAATATATTGGATTCTACAACATCATTAACCAAGAAAGTGAGTGTTGCGAGTGTGCCGTTACCATTCAACACATCACCATCAAGCATAGTTGCAGCGATTGGAACATAGGAAAGACGGAAAAACCAATCATCAACCAGTTTAAGTTTATCGTCAACAAAGTAGGCATTCGCAGGTAGCAAGTTCCCTTTCATTGACCTTACATAATCGAGTGAATCATCATACCATACGAGTGCCTGAAAACCAGCGACATCTTTAGCATCAGTAATAAATAAACTGACGCTAAAGTTGTTATTTAAAGGAGGGGACACGATTGACCTTGGAGAGAGGCTTATCGTAGCACTGGAATCCTTTATTGCAGTAACAGTGATTTGCGTTGTCAAATCTTTTGAGTATCCAGAAATGCCATCAGCACTGACGGTAAAGGTAAGCGTGCCATCAGTGTCAAAATCTGTGCCGTCATAACTCAATTCAATCTCTGCCGTTGTACCAGTTTCACGGTCTATATCAATTTCACTAATAGTAACACCTTCAATGCCGGTAAGTGTCAACGCATCTGCCAAGTCCGATTCCCAGTATGTGAAACTTCGTCCGGCAAGCGTCAATGTAATCACACTCCCATACAACGTTGCCTCTGTTAAAATGAAATCGGATGAGGCATACAGGGATTCCTGCACTGCAGAAACAGGTATTTGTGCAGTGAAGGCTTTGAGGTATCCAGCGATAGCACCTTCCGACACGGTAAACGTCAACGTCGCATCCTCATCTATGTTCCCTTCAAAAGCAAGCGGAATTACTAATAACGCGCCATCTGTCCCATCTACATTAATACTCTCAAAAATGTCTAACTCCCTTATCCGAAGACCTTCAATACCCGATAATGACACAACGTCTTGAATCTCTTGTCGCCACCATGTGTCATTGCGCCCCTTGAGTTCAAGCACGATAGAACCACCATTCAGTGATGCTTCTGACAAAGGGAATTCTGTTGAAATAACCAACGACTCCTCTACAGCAGTGACGGGGAAATCAAAGGAGAAATCTGCATTATACCCAACAATTGCATCTGCGCCAATAGTGACCGTCAACGTCGTATTCGTGTCAATATTACCAGTATATAATAGATAGATATCTACTTCTGAGTTGCTAATCCGATCTATGTTCCACCTATTAGTAAAAACACCTTCAACGCCTGTAAACGTCATTGCTTCAGCAATAGTTGATAGTGAATTACTGAAGTTGCGCCCGGTGAGTTTTAGTGTCACGACACTGCTGTTCAGCGTTACTTCTGATAAGGGTGCCGATATTGAAGCAGTCATTGCCTCTTCTACCGCAGTGACAGGGAAATCAAAGGAGAAATCTGCATTATACCCAACAATTGCATCTGCGCCAATAGTGACCGTCAACGTCGTATTCGTGTCAATATTACCAGTATATAATAGATAAATATCTACTTCTGAGTTGCTAATCCGATCTATGTTCCACCTATTAGTAAAAACACCTTCAACGCCTGTAAACGTCATTGCTTCAGCAATAGTTGATAGCGAATTACTGAAGTTGCGCCCGGTGAGTTTTAGTGTCACGACACTGCTGTTCAGCGTTACTTCTGATAAGGGTGCCGATATTGAAGCAGTCATTGCCTCTTCTACCGCAGTGACAGGGAAATCAAAGGAGAAACTTTTATTATATCCTGAGATCGCATCTGCTCCGACCGTGATAGTCAGAACGCTATCTATGTCAAAGTCAACCGCAGATAATAACGTTACCTTCACCTCTGAGTTGCTAATCCGATCTATGTTCCACCTATTAGTAAAAACACCTTCAATACCGGTGAATGTAATTGCATCCTCAATATCTGATTCCCAACCGGTAAAGTTCCGTCCACTCAGTTTTAGTGTTACGACACTGCCACTCAAGGTTATTTCTGTCAAGGGTGTTACAACTGTAGCAGTCATTGACTCCTCCACCGCAGCAACAGGAAGTTGCACGGTGAACGACTGATTCGTGCTATAGAAGGCATCTGTCCCCATTGTTAAAGTAAGTGTGCTGTCCGCGTCTATGTTGCCAGCAAATTCAAGTTCAACAGTTGCCACCGTATCGCTCACACGCTCCACTTCCCACGGTTCAAAAGTGATACCTTCAATACCGGAAACTGACAACGCTCGTCCGATATAATATTCCTCATTAAATTGACGTCCGGTGAGGGTGAGTGTGACGATGCTCCCGTGGAGGGTTGCTTCTGTCAAGGGTGCCTCCGTTGATGCGACCAGCGATTCTGCTATAGCCGTAACAGGTACTTGCACAGTGAGTGCATCACCGTCGTAGTCTGCTATTGCGCTTGCTCCCACTGTAAAGACAAGGTTCGTATCCGTATCTATGTTGCCAGAGAATGTGAGTTCAACGGTGACCTTCGTATCGCTGATACGATCCACATCCCACGAATCAAAAGTGACATCCTCAATTCCAGAGACCGTTAAGGCGCGCGAAACGCTATATTCCCGCGCATAAGTCGCACCGCTCAGCGTAAGCGTCACGACGCTCCCACTCAAGGTTGCCTCCGTTAGCGGTGCTTCAACAGATGCCGTGATTGTCGGGTTTCCTTCTTGTGCGTAACTGATACTTTGTGTGCCGAAAATAACCATCAAAATGGGAACTAGTATGAATACAAAACTATTTTGTTTTAGAACTTGTGTGTTCATAATCAACTCCTTATTTCGGACAATTGATTGTTATGTGCAATCATATTGTTGAGTGGAAGATTGGAAGTATGGAAGGGTAGGAATCGCATCCTCCATACCTCCTTTCTCTTCCATTCTTCCACCGATATATTTCTACTTGCGTATTAACATTTTGCGTGTTGCTGTGAAATCGCCTGCAGTAAGTGTATAGAAATATACACCGCTTGCGACAGGTTCACCGAAGGCGTTTCTGCCATCCCAATACGCAGCACGACTACGAGTTTGATACATCCCCGCACGCTGATGCCCTAAGTCCAAGGCACGCACAACATGTCCCCTGATGTCGTATATCGTCAGCGTGACATCCGCAGGTTTGGACAACTGATACGGTATCCACGTCTCTGGGTTAAACGGGTTCGGGTAGTTCGCAAGCAGTGCGGTTTCTTCAGGTGTGAACAGTGCCAAAAGTCGCTCCAGAACAGCAATACCGCGTTGGTAGGTGTGAGAAGTGTTTCCCGATGCGCGTGCCTCAGTGAGCCATCCTTGGAGTTGTGCTTTCGTGAAATGTGATTGCACCTGCGCGCGGGCAGCGGGTGCAGCTGCCGCACTGTCCACCGCAGCAGCAACCAAGATGAAATCGTCAACGTTGACAATTTCATCTCCATTGACGTCCGCATCATTGTCACCCGTTTTTCCATACTGTTGTGCGACTATGACCAGATCATTCACATCCACAACTCCATCACCGTTCACATCCTCTTTTGTTATTGTAGGTGCCTCTGTTTCTGTTGTAGGATTAACGAGAGAAATAATACCGATGGCTATGCCTCTTGGACTGCTATATCTTTGTGTGACAAGGTCTTCTATGTTTGAGCCGTCTAAGTTCGCACGCTGGATTTTATCTGTGTCACTGTCTGTCCAGTACATCTTGCCCCTAGCAATATCTAACGCTATGCCTCCTGGACGGCTTAATCCCTGTGTAACGAGGTCTTGAACGTTTGAACCGTCAAGGTTTGCACGCTGGATTCTTTCTGTGCCACTATCTGTCCAATACATCTTGCCACCCGCCACATCTAACGCTATGTCCCTTGGCCTGTCTAATCCTTGTGTGACAAGGTCTTGAACATTTGAGCCGTCAAAGTTCGCACGCTGGATTTTAACCGTATATGAGTTATTTATCCAGTACATCTTGCCACCTGCCACATCTAACGCTATACCGCTTGGATTGCGTAATCCCTGTATGACGAGGTTTTGAACGTCTGAGCCGTCGAAGTTCGCACGTCTAATACTATAGTCTGTCCAATACATCTTGCCACCTTCCACGTCTAACACTATTCTTCCTGGACTGCCCAATTCTTGTGTGACAAGGTCTTGAATGTTTGAACCATCCAAGTTTGCACGCTGAATTTTACGCGTGTCCCAGTCTGTCCAGTACATCTTGCCACCCGCCACATCTAACGCTATACCGCTTGGAATGTTTAATCCTTGTGTGACAAGGTCTTGAACATTTGAGCCGTCGAAGTTCGCACGCTGGATTTTATCCGTGCCACTATCTGTCCAGAAAATCGTCAACTGAGCTTCTCCCCTGTTTGCACTGACGTATATTTCTGTAGTTAGCGCGGTGCTATCATAGTTTGTTATTGCCCCCGCGACAACACTGAAAGTCAGCGCAGTAGCCAGGACAAAGTCAGTGCCATCAAAATCAAGTTCAACCGCCACGACTCTATCACCGAGACGTTGCAATGTAGCCGTGTCTACCGTTACACCATTGATACCAGACACCGTTACAGCCTCTCTGATTTTGGAGATGTCCTGTTCATAAACTAATCCCGTAAGGTTCAGTGTAACTATACTTCCATCCAAAGTCCCCTTTGTCAATGGTGATACCACCGATGCATCAACTGCTTCTACAATTGCGGTGACAGGTAATTTTGTTGAGAGTTCCCCATTGTGGTTTGCTATCGCCTCTGATGCGAGGCTAAAGGTCAATGGGGTATCCGTATCAAAGTCAGTGCCGTCATAATCAAGTTTAACTGTCACTCTTCTATCGCTGAGGCGTTGCATTGTATCGGTATCTACAGTGACACCATTGATGCCAGATATCGCCACAGCCTCTTTGATTTTAGAGATATCTTGTTCATAAGCGGCACCCGTAAGGAGCAGCGTGACAATGCTCTCATCCAAAGTCGCTTCTGTCAACGGAGAAACCACTGAAGCAGAAATAACTTCTTTAATAGCGGTGACAAGTATTTCTGATGTGAATGCGTCTCCAGTGTAATCCGCGATTGCGCCTGCCCCCACACTGAAAGTGAGTGCGGTATCTGTGTCAAAGTCGGTCCTATCAAAGTCAAGTCCAACCGTTATCTCTCCATCGCTGAGGCGTTGCACGGAAGCGGTGTCTACCGTTACGTCATCAACACCTGTTACCGTCACGGCATCTCTGATTTTTGAGATGTCCTGTTCATATATCTCACCCGTAAGGTTTAGTGTGACTATACTTCCATCCAGAGTCGCTTCTGTCAATGGAGATACCACCGAAGCAGAAACAAGTTCTATTATGGCAGTGACTGTTATTTCTACGGTGAATGCGTCTCCTGTGTAGTCAGTTATTGCATCTGAATCCAAACTGAATGTAAGTGCTGTGTCAACGTCAAAGTCAGTGTTATCATAGTTAAGTTCAACGGTTATTTCTGTATCGCTGAGGCGTTGCACGGAAGCGGTGTCTACCGTTACGCCATCAATACCTGTTACCGTCACGGCATTCATGATCGTGTCAACGTCCGCCTCGTAAGTATCATAACTTAGTGTCAACGTGACTACGCCTTCACCCAAAGTCGCTTCTGTCAATGGAGACGCAGTTGAAATTGAAAGCCCTGTGTAACTTGTCGTTCCTTCTCCAATGCTGGACCACGGGTCCGGAGATAGTGGATTCTCAACACATTCAGACTGGTTGGTATCCCGGTAACGTGCTTCATAAGTGATTCCCGGCTCAAGGTCTGTGAAGATGGCACTGATAGTTAAAGTTGCTGGAGCATCACAAAAGAAAAAGAGACCACAACTTCTACGTTCAGTGTTGGTCTTAGATTGACATATTGTTATCCATTCACCTTGTGGCGATTTTCTACGAAACTGAACCTGATGTGCCTTCTGTTCGCGTCGCTCAAAAAAATCAGAAAAACTGACTATAAGGGAAGTGTCGTTCTCACCCGGCTCAACGGTGGGGGCTTCACCCTGTCCGTAACTTATACCTTGCCCACCATATATTAACAGCATAACTACGAAAATCACCAAGATTATATTTCTATTTACAACTAAAACTTTCATTACATACTCCTTTTACCGATTTCTGATTGCAAAGTGTAATCGGTTAATTGTATGGAAGGGTGTGATTTTCTATCTTTCCATACTATTTTGCAATCACATCAATATATTACATATTAGGTCTTATATATATTATTTATATACTTTATAAATGTAATACTTAATATGTATTATAGGAAAGAAAAAATAAAAATGCAAGTCAAATATTTTAGTGGTGTGTAAAGTTTTTGGGAATAAAGGTATAGTTCATTGTAGGCGGTAATTCCGATTCCCGATCTATTACGATTAAGTTATTACAACAAGCAAATACACAATTAGTTGGGAATAAGCGGATATTTCTGGACCCGACACACAGCGACAATTTTAGAAAAGGTTCTTGATCCAATCAATGACAGAAAACGATTATGTATAATTAATGAAGTAAATATAAGAGTTCTGTTTGCGCGCTGTGGTATATCAAAGATCATGTCGTGTGAAACCCTTATACCGTAGGTAATCAATGCCCGATATTGCCGTTTGTCAATTTGGAATCAATTGCGCTTTTTCCGACAAGGATAAATCCGTTCACCAAATTGCCCAGAATGAATGACAAGGTGGCATCGTCAACGTGTTCCTGAAACCAGTAGAGCAGCAGCAGTACCGCCGTGAAACATAGAAACATAAAGAGAGTCCCGTCGCGATCCTTGGCATTCTCAAAGAACATGACTTTATTCTCTGATTTACGGTTAGTGATATAAATACCGATAATTAGACCGCCTACTAAAAACGCAATAGCTGCTGTTACGATCAACAAAATATTCACTTTTCAATTCTCCTTTGTTATTCTTTACCAGAGTCCTCAGTTGGAATAGAGAACCGTGTGAGAACAAGATGTTTCAATCTGGATGCACGTTTGAACATGCCGACCCCTTGTAGTTCCCGAATTTTAGCGATCAGTTTCTCATTTGTTTGGATAGCCTGTTCAAACTTCTGTTTAAACTTGTTGCGTTGAGAAATAGTAGAATCCCGTGCCTCATCTAACTTCTTATTTTGTGTTTCAAGTTGAGATACTTTCGTTTCGGCAGCTTCTGCGCGACTGGATTGTTCACTGATGACTTGTGCGTGCGTTTCGTTCAAGTCTGTCTGTTTCTCTAACGCTGCCTTTGCATCTGCCAATTGACCTTTCAGATCATCACATTCTGCTTTCAGATCGCCACCGTATTTGAAGTGTCGCAACACAGCCTCAGTGACGATCTCTGGACGATAGACATTCCTTTTCTCGCATTCGGTATCGAGAAGCTCTATTGTGTTGTCGTCTAAGCGTGCATAAACCTGTTTACTCATAAGTGTCCCTCCTCATAGAGATTTACTCAAAATATACGCAATGATAACGGCAACGATGGTGGCAATAGAATTCCCAAACGTCATGCGATTGGCAATTTGCCGTTTGAATTCGTCGCGCCATTCCTCAAGTTTAGCGATCTTTTCAGCATGGTCGTCAAGTTCCTGACTATGTTTATCCAGCCGTTTGGTATCCGTTTCAATACTATTTTCAATGAGTTCTTTGACGGCTTTGTGATCGCTATCTACCTTTTGTCCAAGACTGGTGATAGAACTCTTGATGGATCCGCTTTCTTCTGCTAACTCAACTTTGATGTTGCCGATTTGTTCTAAAGTTTTGACTTCAATGTCATGAACAGCTTCCAGCACTTTGTCTATGAGTTGTTGTTCAAATTCGTTCATAAATCAGAAAACCCTTATCATTTGCTACTTGAATTATTCTGTCTAATATGCTATACTTGTTCAATAACATATAAATGAAATTGAGATAAAATATGAACCTTGACTACCAGAACGTACTGGATCTATCCTACATAGTAGACGAAGATAGTCCGCGGGAACTGCCGATAGATCCTGTTAACATATACGATCAAGCTACATTAGAGAAAGATGGATACTTTGAGAGCCGTGTTGATATGTCAGGACACTGTTCTACACACATTGATACACCTTGTCTGATGTATCCAGATGGATATACTGTCGCAGAAATACCTAAAGAAAAATTGACTGGTAACGCAATATTGATGGACTTCTCTGCCATCAAGAAACCGACTGATGCGGTGACTGCTGAAGATGTTGAAAGATGGATGTCAGAAAATTCGGATATACCAAGAGATAGCATCGTGTTTATGCGGACCGGAATGGATAGATACGTCTATCAAGATAACTTCAACCGCGAATGGATTGGCTTCAGCGAAGATGCCGCAGAACTCCTCGTTAAGAAAGGTATAAAAGTTATTGGAACAGATGCTTGCAGCATAGACTCTGTAGCAGGTCACCCGCCGTTATACGATGGTCTACCACCCGCACATCTTGTTTTTCTTGGTGAAGGTATTCCGCACGTCGAAGATTTGTGCAATTTGAGTCAACTACCAACACATTTTTTCGTAGTGATTGCACCCTTAAAGTTAGCAAAGAGTTCTGGTGCACCCACTCGTGTTCTTGCATTTGTATAATGTAAGTATCCTTATCGCTCTCCTTTGAATTACTATAACCTTAGTAAAATGAAACTGATTATCCCAGATTCACTCTCTGATTCATTACGTGAAATCGGTAAGATAGGTGGCAAACATGTCTATCTAGTCGGAGGTTCTGTAAGAGACTTAATTCTGAAACGACCAAATTTAGATATTGACATCGTAGTGGAAGGAGATGCAATCAGTGTAGCGAAGCAGTTGCAAGAACGTTGGAATGGAACTTTGCAGACACATCCACAATTTGGAACAGCTACTGTTACCCCAGAGATTTCGACAAAACCCAAAGTCGATTTCGTCACAGCTCGTAGTGAAACGTATCAAAAACCCGCAACGTTACCTAAAGTAGAACGAGGCACAATTGCACAGGATTTACTACGCAGAGATTTTACTATTAATGCATTAGCAATGTGCTTAGATAATGATGCGTTTGGGACTATCATTGATAAAACTGATGGACTTAAGGATCTAAAAACTGGCACCATCCGTGTTATACATAACAATAGTTATACTGATGATCCAACCCGTATCTTTCGTGCATGTAGGTATGCAGGACGGTATAACTTTCAAATAACAGATTCGGATAATGAACGCATACACAAGGCTATTCCACTCGTCTCACACCTCAGCGGCGAACGGATACGGAATGAAATTGAGAACATATTGGCAGAAGAACATGCACCTAAAATCGTAGACATGCTTGCTGATTTTGGTGTATTTGAAGAAATAGCATTCGGATGGAAAAAACCTACTACATTTCATTGTGATTTTCGAACAGCACGCTCTGCTATCTCGTGGGCATCTAACAATATCTCTGACACAGATTTAGATCATAAGTTTATTCTTTGGTTTGCATTTATGGGTTTAGACAACAAACAAGGTTTACCGACTTACATTATTGAAGCACTCAGTTTCAAATTAGTGCTAAAGCATCAATTACGGAGAATTTCAAACTTACAAAAAGAACTCTCAGATGAAACAGAGATACGATCTGGAATTGAAGATATTGGAATATCTCTCTCAAAAGGAACATTCTTTGAGTTCCACAACGGAAAGTGGTGTATCGTAGACAACGAAAACGAAAAAACTTACGTCTATGGAGATAAACAGTTCTACCACGTGCAGACACCGACTACCGCGTTTCGGAAACTTCAACCAGTCATTGGATCTCTTGCTGACACAACGAAAAAAAGTGGTATTTACCAAATCCTAGAGCCTATTCCACTTGAAGCCATTGTCTTGACTTTTTGTAATACAGATATATCCGACACACAACGGACTAAGATTGGTGATTACCTACATAACTTGCGTAAAATGAAACCAATTATCAATGGTGATGACCTAATTGAATGGGGTGAGAAACCAAGTAAAAACTTTGAAAGATTACTCAAGGATATATTTCAGAATCAATTGGATTGTAAAATCAAAACAAAATCCGATGGATTTACACACTATCAACAACTAAAGAACCAAGAAAGAGATTAGATTTTTCATATCATAGCGTAAGTTGCCACCTATCATTTGTTGGAGGGGTTTGTAACCCCGATTTATATGAGGTGGCACCAAAATATGCAGAAATCCTTTGTTTCTTCGTTCAATGACGTAATTTGATGATTAATATTCAGTAAGTAGCAACTTAGGTTCTCATAAGATATAGAAAAGAATTATGATTGATTTATTTTTGCCAGACAATATAGCCAGGGCGATTCTTGTCGTCTGTCAGTTCATTATACTCTTAACCTTTCACGAATGGGGGCATGCCAAATCTGCCAATATGTTGGGAGACCCAACGGCAAAAGATTTAGGACGCATGTCATTCAACCCAGCAGTGCACATTGATCCAGTAGGCACACTTTTTTTGCCATTGTTGGGATCGCTTTTTGGTGGTGGTTTTTTTGGGTGGGCAAAACCTGTTCCTGTTGATCCATATAATCTGAAAAATCCGAGAAGAGATCTAATGCTTATCGCAGCTGCAGGTCCTTTCATGAATATCATACTCACATTCGGCATTTTCGGTATTATCAAGGCATTGGAACTATCAGTAGATTTTAAACCCTATAATTCTGAAACACAATTAGTTATCTACAAATTTTTAGAACGATCAGCAATAATAAGTATATTTCTTGCGGTTTTTAATATGTTACCTCTATTTCCATTAGACGGATTTAGTGTAGTAAACGGTCTATTACCAGAACGGGTATCCCGTGAATTTGAAAAACTTGCCCCCTACGGCATGCCAATTCTAATGGCACTCATATTTTTACCATTTTTTATTAGGATAGAAAGTCCTCTGAGAATACTCAGTACTATAAGTTACTATATTGTAGAAATAATAGCGAGAATAATTGGTTTGCGATAAACTTGTATGATAGATTAACTTGTACGCATTACTCAAACGACTATGTTAGCTGAACTTTCTTTAACACATCCATCCTCACACCCAATATATGCTATAAAACTGGACGGTTTTGAGGGACCACTTGACCTCCTTCTACATCTAATTCAGAAAGAGGAGATGGATGTCTACGATATACAGATTGCAAAAATCACCGACCGTTATCTTGAATATATTAATCTTATGGAACAGTTGGATTTAGATTTAGCATCTGAATTTCTCGTCATGGCAGCAACCTTACTACAAATTAAATCACAGAACATTCTTCCAAAAACTGAAACAAAATCCTGTAATTCTATAGATAACCAAGAACAACTTGTACAACAACTATTAGAATATAAACGGTACAAAGGAGCAGCACAAGTATTAGATATATATGCTGAACGCCGCACATCAATATACAATAGAAGTTCTAAACTGCATTCAGACTTAGATGGCACACGTTCTTACGAGATCAAAGCTACACTCTTTGACCTACTCACTGCTTTCAAAAACATCAATGACCGAGTTACACAACTTGATATGGATGATGAATATGAGCCGGTTCACGAAGAAACAGTCACTGTTGAGGAGAAGATGGAGTTTATAGAAAATCAATTAGAAATTTCAGACCAAATGCTCTTTGAGGATCTCTTTCCACTGACATCCAGAAAATTAGACATGATTGTTACATTTCTTGCTATTTTAGAACTCATCAGATTAGGCAAAATCGTTTCTGTCCAGACAGCTCTATTTGAAAGCATATATCTGGTTAAAGCAACAAGTATTACTTCTACTACATAGAGAGTCAAGGAAATATAAGACAATGGAATCAGAAATTACTGTTGTTGAAGATCAAGTAGGAAAACTTGATGAAATACCGCAGAATAACACGAAATCAATATTGGAAGCAATTCTGTTTGCTGCAAGCGAACCGATTACAGCTAAGCAGTTTCAGCATGCAATTCCAAAAATGAATGTCCGCGAGATTAGGAAGGCATTATCTGAACTCACAGAAGAATATCAACAGATGAATAGAAGTTTCCGATTGATAGAAATAGCAAATGGCTATCAGATATGTACACGACCAGAATATTCGGAATGGATTAGGAAATTCTACATCCAACAAGTGCGAGTTACGCTTTCTCCTTCAGCATTAGAAACACTTGCAATAGTCGCATACAAACAACCGGTCACACGAAATGACGTATCTATTATACGTGGTGTAAACAGCGACAGTGTTATCAGTGCACTTGTTGAAAAAGGACTCGTCCGTGTATCAGGGAGAAAAGAAGGTGCTGGACGTTCCCTCCTGTTTTCCACTACCGATTCATTCTTACAACAGTTCGGTCTAAAAGACCCATCCGAATTACCGTCTCTTGAAGAGATAGAACAACTGCTGACTTCATCAAACAGTCATGAAAATATACACACCGTTCAAGAGGAAACAGAACAATGAATTACAATGCTTGGTTCGAATGTGAAAACGGATGTAAGTATCCTCTCACTGAAATCATCTATCGCTGCAAAAATTGTGATGGGTTGTTGCAGGTCAAACACGACATGGATGTGTTGAAGCAGCGAAATGCTGAAGATTGGAAATGTCTCTTTGAACAACGTTACATGCGCACTCAATATCCTTACGGCAGCGGTGTCTGGGGTAAAAAAGAACTTGTTTGTCCGATTGTAGATGATCATAATATCATCTCTATGTATGAAGGTGGTACAAATCTGTTTTGGGCAGAACGGTTTGGCAGTCAAATCGGGGTCTCTGATCTCTGGATTAAACAGTGTGGAAACAGTCATACCGGTTCATTCAAAGACCTTGGTATGACAGTTCTGGTCTCAATGGTAAACCAGATTATATCAGAGTCAGGGAATATTCGCGCTGTGATGTGTGCCTCAACAGGAGACACATCTGCATCATTAGCCGCCTATGCCTCCGCAGCAGGTATCCCCGCAATCATCTTATTACCAAAAGAAAAGGTTACCAGAGAGCAATTGATACAACCCATCGCAAACGGGGCATTGACTCTCTCTCTTGAGACAGATTTTGATGGATGCATGGCAATCGTCCAAGAACTCGCGGCAAGCAAAGAATTCTATCTCGCAAACTCTATCAACTCACTACGAATTGAAGGGCAAAAAACCATCAGTATTGAAATAGTGCAGCAGTTTGATTGGGAAGTACCTGATTGGATCATCATTCCCGGTGGCAACCTTGGCAACGTCTCTGCTCTCGGTTTAGGGTTCCTTATGATGTTAGAACTCGGTATGATAGACAAACTGCCACGAATTGCATGTGCGCAGGCACAACGTGCTAATCCGCTTTATCGCAGTTATCAGACAGGATTCACGGAGTTTAAAGCCATTACAGCACAATCTACCCAAGCAACCGCTATTCAAATCGGCAATCCCGTTTCAATACACCGAGCAATTCGTGTGCTAAAACAGTTTGATGGCATAGTCGACCAAGCATCAGAAGAAGAGTTAGCAGATGCAGCTGCCAGAGCAGATAGAACTGGTCTATTTAATTGTCCACACACTGGTGTTGCTTTGGCTGTACTTATCAAAATGATTGAACGGAAGCAGATACAGAAGGATGAAAGAGTTATCGTGATTTCAACAGCAACTGGACTGAAATTCCCAGACTTCAAAGTTGCATATCACAATGTAGTTCGCGATCAACCTCCTCCGCGTTATCATAACACACCTTTGGAATTGGAAGCTGAGTACGATAACGTACTCAAAAACATAGACAAACATTTGAGTGTGTGAAATTATCTGTAAAAAATAATGCAATTGTGTTATAATCCCAACTTAAACCGATAAAAGATAGGAGCTATTGAATGTCAGATCAGTTTCAACCCAAACCTGAACATAAGTTCACATTCGGGTTGTGGACCGTTGGAAATCCCGGACGAGATCCATTCGGAGATGTCGTTAGACCACCACTAAAACCCACCTATAGCGTAAAAAAACTAAGTGAATTAGGAGCCTACGGAGTCAACCTACACGACAACGATCTTGTTCCGTTTGATGCTTCTGCCAATGAACGCGACCAAATTGTTCGTGAATTCAAGCAGGCACTTGATGATCACGGTATGAAGGTACCGATGGCAACAACCAACCTGTTTTACCATCCGATTTTTAAAGATGGTGCGTTCACCTCCAACGACCCAAAAGTCAGAGCATTTGCTATTCAAAAAACTTTGAATGCAATAGATCTTGGTGTAGAACTTGGGGCAAAAGTCTATGTATTTTGGGGCGGACGGGAAGGTGCAGAAGTTGATGCCGCAAAGGACGGTCCAGACACAGTAAAATGGAACCGTGAAGCAATGAACTACTTCACGAACTACATTCTCGACCAAGGCTACGACCTAAAATTCGCATTAGAAGCAAAACCGAATGAACCTCGTGGAGACATATACTTACCTACTACGGGGCACATGCTCCATTTCATTGAGACTCTTGAACACCCAGAAATGGTTGGTGTCAATCCTGAATTTGCTCACGAAACGATGGCAGGTTTGAGTTTTCTGCATGGCGTTGCTCAAGCGTATGAATCAGGAAAACTCTTCCATATTGACCTAAATGACCAGAAGATGAGTCGTTTTGACCAAGACCTACGTTTCGGATCAGAAAACGTTAAGAGTGCGTTCTTCCTCGTCAAGTTTCTTGAAGATGTCAATTGGGATGGTAATCGACACTTTGATGCACATGCATACCGAACAGAAGATGAACAAGGGGTTTGGGACTTCGCAGCAGGATGCATGCGGAGTTATCTGATACTCAAAGAGAAAGCAAATCAATTCAATCAAGATGCTGAGATTCAAGGAATCCTCTCTGATTTGCGTGCCCGTGATCCCGAACTTGAAGCAATCATGGCAAATTACAGTGCAGAGAATACTGAGAAATTGAGAAAGATTGACTTCAAACCTGATACAATCGCTAAAAAAGGACTTGGATACGAAAAGTTAGATCAACTTACATTCGAGATTATTACCGGTGTCAGATAATTCAATTGAATTTGTCTGACTATCCTGAAGAATCTGGAATTGGCTTATGAGCACACTTATTATTGCTGTTTTAAGTTTTGTTGGCTTTATTGTCGCTTACAACACTTATGGCAAATGGTTAGCAAGAAAAATATTCGGTTTAGACCCCCAGGCGAAAGTTCCGAGCCAAGAACTCAAAGACGATGTCGATTACGTTCCTACGAAAAAAGAGATCATTTTCGGACACCACTTTACCAGCATTGCTGGAACAGGTCCTATTGTCGGTCCTGCAATCGCAGTGTTTTGGGGATGGTTGCCAGCATTGCTCTGGGTCGTTCTCGGTTCAGTTTTCATCGGTGCTGTTCATGACTTCGGTTCATTGGTCGTCTCACTCCGCAATCGCGGGCAAAGTGTAGGTGAAGTTGCCGGTAGAATGGTCGGACCGCGCGCCAAATTCCTGTTCCTTTTTGTCCTTTTCATTGGATTGACAATCGTCCTCGCTATCTTTGGATTGGTCATTGCTCTGATTTTTTCCTACTATCCCGAATCTGTCCTATCTGTCTGGGTTGAGATACCCCTTGCTGTTGCTATTGGTGTGTGGATTCACCGTCGCGGTGGTAACATCCTCATTCCATCCATCATCGCACTTGGTGTGATGTATATAGGCATGGGTGTCGGTGCATACATACTGCCGATTGATTTAAGCACTTGGTTAGGTATTCCACTGCTTGGAGAAACTTATTTGAATGTAGTCGTTATATGGACGTTAGTCCTGTTCGTCTACTGCTTCATAGCATCTGTCTTGCCAGTATGGACTCTCCTACAACCCCGGGATTTTATCAATAGTCACGAATTAGTATTAGCACTTGTTCTATTAGTGCTTGGTCTTGCTGTTGCTGGATTAACAGGACAAGCAAACCTATTTGCATCTGCCCCTGCAGTTGCTTCAGACATTCCACCCGATGCACCACCAATTTGGCCATTCCTCTTTATTACCATTGCCTGTGGTGCTGTCAGTGGATTTCACTGTATGGTCAGTTCTGGTACTTCAAGCAAACAGGTAGAATCCGAAAGCGATGCACAATACGTAGGATACGGGGCAATGCTACTTGAAGGTGGACTTGCCGTTGTCGTTATTATTGCTTGTTGTGCGGGGATTGGAATGGGTATTTTCAACCGCACTGCAGACACCACCATTGCAGGAGGATATACATTCCAAGCTATCTTAAAGGAAGGAAGCACTGAACCTATTGTAAACCAAGATGCGTGGAGAACACGTTACGCAACGGGTGAAGAAGTGATTAATCCCGATGGCACAACTACGGTTGTTGGTGGTGGTTGGGCAAGCCACAAACTCAGAGAAAAGGTAAGTGCTTTTGTTGACGGTGGTGGAAATTTTCTTGCATCTCTCGGTATTCCACTAAAGATGGGAATTGCAATTATGGCAGTTCTTGTTGCAAGTTTCGCAGCGACAACCCTTGATACCGCTACACGATTACAACGGTATGTAATACAAGAACTCGCGCAGACTGCTAAGTTCAAACCACTAACAAATCGATATATTGCCACTGCGTTTGCTCTGATACTCGCCGCTGCAGTAGCGTTGCTACAAGGACCGAGTGGTCCTGGTAGTGGAGGCATGACTCTCTGGCCACTCTTCGGTGCAACGAATCAACTCTTGGCAGGATTAGCATTTATGGTCATCGTTTTCTACCTCGTGCGTCGCAACAAGCCGATATGGTTTGCTTTCCTTCCCATGATAATCATGCTCCTCATGCCTGCTTGGGCAATGCTGTATCAGATGTTCAATCCAGATAACGGATGGTTATTTAATGGAAATTATCTTCTCTTTGGATTCGGACTTATAGTAGAGGGATTACAAGTTTGGATGATTGCTGAAGGTATCATCGCATGGCGAAATGCCCGTGGGAATTATCCTGAACTACCACCTTTGGAAACCGCAACTGCTGATTAGTTATTGTAACAAGTCAATCCCCATCATCTGAAAATGTCTATCAAATGCAAACGCCTTTGTGATACTTTTCATACTGCATATTACAAAACTTGTGCAGTCTGTAAAGGATAACCTCGCAGAGTCATACTGAAGAAATAGCATCTTGGCCGCTGTAAATACCGTTTCATCAATTTGTACTACAGTTAGAATCTCAGTCTCTATAAGAAGATCAATACGGTTCAGGAATAGTACGGCAAGAAAATGGTTCGTGTCATACCTTATTCGGGTAACGGTTTCATCTATCACATAATCTGTAGTTAGAAGCCGTATCTGTTGTTGGTGCAAACCCTCTAACACATTCACGGCATCAAGGTGATATTGATCCTTTTTATTCAACAGAGCAATCCAGGCACCAGTATCAACAAAGATCATGTCTTAGACTCTGTTTCATAAATCATTGCATCGTGATTGACAGAGCCATCAGTTGGACCATCATCAATTATTCCAATCATCTCACCCATAACAGCATATCCAGCGGACATCTGGTTCTTTTCAACGATTTCACGGATCTGTCCACTCTTGATAAGTATAATAAAGAAGTCTAAGACATCGGTAGCACTAATGAGAATCTCTGTAAATATATCTCGTAGTTTTTTATCTTTAATTCCAAAATGTTTTGCAAGATTCTCGTAGTTTTCTCCCTTCCGATGTGCACTGCCGCTTGAGCGTAAACCCTGTAGTTTCCTGAGAAAATCAATATGCCCTTCTGCTCCTTCAATTTCATTGAGATGCATAGCAGCCTCAAGTAGTGCAATGCCTTTTTTCTCTTTCAATTCCTCTCGTTTCTCAAAAGGAATCATCTTTTTTATGTATTTTACATTTAGTGAATCAATTAATATCTTTGTTAAACTCATAATTATCTCATCAAAATCTCGCTGTTCATCCGTTGCTGGAACTCTCAAGTTTTTAAGATGATATGCATCAGCTGTGTTTAGTGTTAACAACAACTGTTCTCCAAGATGTTTTTGACTCACCTTTAGTAAGTCATCATAACGTTGTTGTAAGATATGCTCTGGCATGTCTGAATTTCTGAATTGTGCACCTAACTGTCGATCAAAATATGTTTTGCTAATTCCTCCTGTTGGAGGAATATTATGTAGTCGCCAATGTTGCTGTTCGCAATAAGGCAGGTCACGTCCAAGATCTCCTAACCACATACAAACTTTATCTTTGTGATGATTATCAATAGAGACACCCCATAGGTTGCCACATCCTAAATAAGAATCCTCAACTCTGTATTTTTCTGATTCTTGGTAGTATTTGTCTAACACTTTCTTGCTAAAGTGGATAGGAGTTAGATAACTCGGGGCATCATTATCCACACCACGAACATTCTCTGGATCTGCAGGGGTTTTCAGATCATCAGGATTGGAAGTGTAAGTGATTTCATCTCCGTTTTCATCAACATCAATAATAAATTCCTCGAATTGTTCATCTGTTTTCTCAGCGAATGGCCAAAAACCACTTTTTGTCTTTGGTAACGGCTCAATCAACCTTTTTCCAACCAAATAACTAAAAGTCTGACAGTTACTTATCCCGCCGAAGTCACCATAACGGTGAAGCAAGGACATTAGTCCATCATGTTGTTTTTCTTCACCAGAGGCTAATTCCAGATCTTCTAATGTATAAATTGAATTCTCATGAAAAACAAATTGAATTGCAAGATACATCTCTTTGATAGCTAAGAATTGACGAATTTCTTTCTGTCGAATCTGGATGATATCTGGTTTAACGATTGCTACAACTTCTTCATTTCCAGCATCATCTATCTTTATGTATTGATCCGTTTTTCTTTCGTGATAGAGTTTATGGAATAGGCGGAATTCTTCAGATATTTCACTATATTCTTTACGTATGCCATAGAAGTTTCTATTGATAACTAAAGGTTCAACGCCATTATCAGCACCATAGCGAAGGTATTCGCGCTGCAGTTCACCCCGTTTGTGATAGGTCATTCCACCGGGAATGCCACGATAATTTGTCAAAACCCAATCAGTGTCAGCAAGCGAATTCTGAATTTGAGAAGATGGTATTAGAGCACAGTAGATGTAATGTTTGCTATGTTCTTCATTGTCTTTATTTTCCTGATACACTGTGAGCATCTCATTCAGTTTGTGATCGCGCTTCATTTTTGTTATATTGTGTGCTTGTGTGAGTCGATTTTTGTCTGCTTTAATACTCATGTTGACCTCCTTCTCATTCTCAAATAGAATTTCCAGAATTATACCATACTTTTTCCTTGCTTTCCATTACAAAATCCTCTAAACTAACCCATCAATTCAATTTCATTTCTCAGAAGGAGACGATTCTATGTCGATTCGAGTGGGTATCGTTGGCACAGGTGGTATTTCACGTGCACATCACCGGGCATACGCAGCAGTAGGTGGATTTGAGATAGTTGCAGTGTGCGACATTCTCGGCGAAAAAGCACATGAGGCGGCGGAAAAATGGGGTGTCCCTAAAAACCATGTATTCACAAGTTACAATAAGATGCTTGAAATGGATGAGATTGATACGATAAGTGTCTGCACATATAATCAAGCACATCGCAGACCTACTGTTGCTGCATTGAACGCAGGGAAACATGTTTTCTGTGAGAAACCGATGGCAGCAACACTTGCGGATGCAACGGCAATGGTACGCGCAGCGAAAGCATCAGGAAAAATACTTCAGATCGGTGTTAAAAGTGCATTTACGCCACAACTGCAATTTGCTAAGAAGGTAATAGATAAAGGTTTCCTCGGAGATATCTACTATTCAGAATCAGCAAGATGTAGGCGTAGAGGAACTCCAGGACGGACATTTATCTATAAGAAGACTGCCGGTGCAGGTGCAATCGTTGACATAGGCATTTACAATCTGCACAACTCACTCTATGCGATGGGGTATCCCAAACCTGTTCGTGTATCCGCTATTACTGAAGATTATATCTCAATGCAGGATCCAAGATTCAAAGATAGAATGGATGTTGAGGAGTTCGGTGCGGCGTGGATTCGGTTTGAAAATGGTGGCGTCATGCTGTTTAAGATATCGTGGGCAGTTCATCAGAACTCACTCGGTGGAATGTTCTGTCTCGGCAAAGAAACAGGTATTTCTTTGGACGGTCCCGTTGTATATGCTGACTCCTACAGCAAAGAACTGCAAAAACTCGTTCAATCAGAAGGTTTAACTGCAATTGCTGATCCACCAGAGGGAATGACGACAATCAATATCAAAGGATTTCCAAAGGTAGATGTTTGGCACGCTCAGATGACTGCGTTTCGCGAGGCAGTTAAATCTGATGGCATATCACCACTTCCTCCAGAAGGTGTGCTACTGACCAACGTTATCATGGATGGTATCTTCCGATCACATAAGAGTAAAAAAGAGGTTGCGGTGGAAGTACCAGAAATATAGTTGATTTCATCCGCAATTCACGAAGATTGAATGAATTATTCTTGCATTTCAACTGAAAATCATCTAAACTAACACATCAAAATAATTGCTTATCTCAAAAGGAGATGACTTTATGGCTGTCAAAGTTGGAATTATTGGTACAGGTGGAATCTCACGTGCACACCGTGGCACCTATGAAAAAGTAGGTGGTTTTGAGATTGTTGCTGTGTGCGACATCATCAAAAGCAAGGCAAACCAAGCTGCAGAAGAGTGGGGTGTTCCCAAAAAGAACGCTTTTTCAAGTTACAACAAGATGCTTGAGATAGACGAACTGGATGCTGTGAGTGTTACGACTTACAACCAAGGTCATAGACGACCCACTGTTGCTGCATTGAAAGCAGGTAAACACGTCCTCTGTGAAAAACCGATGGCTGCGACGCTCGCTGATGCAACTGCTATGGTACACGCATCAAAGGAATCTGGCAAAATTCTGCAAATCGGTCTTAATCCCACATTTAGTCCGAGACTCCAATTTTCAAGGAAACTTTATGATGAAGGATTACTCGGTGATATCTATTACTCTGAATCCGCTGGATGCAGAAGACGGGGTAATCCAGGTCATACATTCATTTATAAAAAGACAGCAGGTGCTGGGGCAATCGTAGACATCGGTGTCTACAATATGCACAGATCGCTGTTTGCGATGGGGTATCCGAAACCGGTGCGTGTCTCTGCTATCACTCAAGATTATATCTCTATGCAAGATGATAGATTCAAAGACAAGATGGACGTAGAAGAGTTCGGTGCAGCATGGATCCGATTTGAGAATGGCGGCGTGATGGTGTTTAAAATCTCTTGGGCAGTTCACGCAAACTCTCTCGGTGGCAACTTCCATCTTGGTACAAAGGCAGGGATTTCCTTGGATGGTCCTGTTGTATTCGCTGATGCATATTCAGGTGATCTGAAGAAGTTTGTTGAATCAGAGGGATTAACAGCAGAACCTGACCCACCCGAAGGGATGACGACTATTAGTTTCTCAGGATTCCCACCAGAAGATAACTGGGCTGCACAGATGTCCGCATTCCGTGAAGCGATCATTGCTGATGCGCCATCTCCGATTTCACCAGAGGGAGTGCTTCTGACAAATGTGATTATGGATGGCATCTTCCGATCACACGAATCAGGTAAAGAAGTTGCAGTAAAGGTTCCTGAATTCTAAACTAAACTCTATTCTTTCGGCAAGGCACAGAGATCTCGTCTCCTAACTAGCAGTAAGACGAGGTCTCCGTGCCTCGCCTTATCTCAACAGTGTACCACAAATATCCTTCCGCGTTTCCCTCCATATTGAACACCTACCTGTTGCGGCGCATACAACGTATTATGTTGTTTGAATATCTTGTTTAACAGAGCTGGATTCATAGACAGCAACACCATTTTGCCACCTGGTTTTATCACTTCTTCAAATTGTGTGAGAAACCGTCTGTATTGATCCTGCATAGTGTCATTTCTGTTGTAGCTTATGTCAACCGGTAAATTGCAGACGATTTTATCAACAGATTTTGGTTGTATCGGTAGCACTTCTGAATCCCAATGGATGAACTGACGTGGTTGATGTTGTCTACCAAAGTTCCTTTGAGTAGCGTATATCGCTTCTTCAGAAATATCACCACCGATGAGATAACGATAACGTGCTGAAGCAGCTCGTTCGAACAAAATAGTACCTGCACCACACATCGGATCTAAAAATATGTCATTCGGATGTGGTCTTGATAGCATCACCATGCTAGATGCAATGGTCGGTTTTAATGTTTGTGGAACGTGCTCTTGTTTGTAAGAACGTTGTGACATATCGGATTTTGATAGACGAATGCTGATATACGCGTCATCCCCATGCACTTCCGTCCAAACATCTAATGCTGAGTCCGATTGAGACTGATGCCATCCTTTATCAACCAACGCTCTTTCTACAATCTGCTGAAGATCCTTTTTTTGAAAATTTCGCAAACCCGACATGCGACTGATGACACGAAATGGGATCCGTTTTCTAACGCGAATTCCAACCTGACGACAGACATTTATTGCTTCCGTAAAGTTATTTCTGTTGAGAAAACTACTAATAGCAGACAGTGAACGCCGTGAACGAGTCATTTTCGGGATGTGTTTGATGACGAGAAATAGAGACTCCGCTATTCTAAGAGACAGTAAATCTTTTGGATTTCCCGTGTATTGAAAGACTATACGTTGCGGCTTCCGCAGGATAATTTTGAATTGTTTTGTATCACCGTAACGTGCGGTAATCTCTTGTCTGGCAAGGTTTTCCAACCCTGCAGTTACGAAAATAGAATATATCATCTAGCTCTTTCTATGGTTGTGGAAAATTAAGATGTCTATGCAAGAATTGGAAAGTTTTGTCAGAATTGATCTGATGTCCACCATCAAAAAACTCAATTTCAGTCTTATCCGCAATTCCGAGTCGGACATAAAGTCTACGGACTCTTGCGAATTCATGTGCCACCCACTCATCTGGTGCAACACCATCATCATGTCCTCTTTCTACCATAAACGGACGTGGCGCGATGAGGCCTGCCATCTCCGCATAGTTGAATGTGTTGCCTAAGTCAAACTCTGGCATCTCATACTCACCTGTGAACATGTAACTATACCGTGAATCAAAGGTAGCATTCTTCACAATCCATTCGTTGAAATCGGCTGAGCAAATAGAACATGCATATCTTTCAAGGACAGCTGGTACTCGCATAGCAGTTTTTCCGCCATAAGATAGTCCATAAAAACCGATTCGGTCTTCATCAACATAAGGCAGTTCTGCTAACCAGTCAAGTGTACGTTCATGTTGACGAATAATCAACGAAAAGAGTGACCATTTGATCGGATTTGCTTTGCGTTGAATTACACGAAAAGCATCACCGCCAATATACGGATTTTGTGGCGCGTAGGTAATGAAACCTCTATCTGCTAACTGCGCAGCATAAGAGTGATAAACCGAATTGATGTTCGGGTCAGCTGTATCTTGTGCTCTTCCTCCTAATCCGTGTTGGCAAACGACGACTGGCCGTTTTTCATCAGGTTGAAGGTCGTTTGGTAGCAGCAAAATCCCATAAGCAAAGACATCTTTATAGACATCTAAAACAACTTCATAACCTTTGAATTTAGGTTCATCATAAATGAGGCGCGTTCTCGGATTCGCTAGCACATCTGGTGGGGGACATCTACCGATGACCTCATCCCAGAAATAGGTCTTCATTTCTTCACAAGTTTCTTCCCACTTGTCTAATGAAGATGTGTCTGTTTTATTCCAGAAGAATGTCTCACGACGTGTCTCGGCTTCTCGCAGAAACCGTTGTGTTAGATTAACGAGCTGGATAAATTGCCGTTGTTGACGTGCATCGTGATCAAAGGACTCTTCAACGATCGCGGAAAGAGTCCTGCGTTTGTCAATATGAAATTCATCATTGGTGAGGCTTGCCAAGAATGTGGTCAATGTCTCTTCGGAACCTGGTAAATCATCATCTGGATTGATAAGATTTATATTATCAGCACAATCAAGTTCCTGAAAAACTGTGCAGGCACGATTGTATTCATTTTCAGCCGATTTCTTTGGTGGAGAGACAAGATGTCCTGGAGCTGCACCCTTACGACCATCTCTTGCTGTGGGTGGACCCATCACCTCTGGTCCACGACTTGTTTCTATGATTAGGTTTCGCGGTGCGATGAGACTTGCAATCTCTGCATCACCAAATTCATGGAGTAGACCCCATACATTTCGGTAGATAGGTTCTCGCCATACATCTTGCCGTGATTGAAAGTATCCACTGACGACCGTTGACTTTATCCGCGTATCCACAGCTGCACTATGAAATGCGATCAATCCACCTTCTCCGTATCCAATTACTCCGATAGGTACATTAAACGATGACATCCAGTCAACGAGAGATAAGACTTTTTGAACTTCATAGCCGATGATGTGTCGCCCCATTTGGTATGCCATTCGGTAGATGAACTCACGATGTGGTTGATTGGTATTGGTACCGATTTTGGGGTTTCCTGAGTATGTATCTTCACGATTGATAAGAACTGGAATTACAACTCTGCATCCTGCATGTGCCAAATGTCTTGCGAACTGTGCGGAGGCAGGCAGTTCATCTGTTGTTCCAGTAATCATTTCAGGAGTCCAATCCGCATCGGGTAAAGCCACAATTTGTGCAACGACAGGGACATTTTTCATTGGTTCTAAGAGCAGTCCTTCACCTTCAACTTCGTCAAACACCTGCCAGCGAACTCGCGATATGGTAAAGTTCTCACCTTTTCCAATGTGTGCTGTTGCCTTTGTTGTTCCTATGAATGTAAGTTCATCTATAGGTAATCGGTCATCATAGCATCCAATCTGCTTTATGAATCGTTGTCTGTTCGGTTCAACAGATTCTGTATAAGCATCTTGAGAAGTATAGTTCCGATCCCACATAGTGTGGCGGTTTTCTGCAGTTGTCTCAATAGTCTGAGTCACATAGTTGCTAAGGTCTTCAACCATTTGTGCATACAGGTTACCCTCAAGAGTGAGTGGTGTTGTTCCTTCTAATACTTGAACGTTATCATTTGACATAGTCTTCTCGCTTGTATATATATTATAACCTAAGTTGATACTTACTGAAAATCAATCATCAATTCTTTTATTGACCGAAGAAACACAGGATTTCTGCATATTTTGTTTCCACTTCTTATAAATCGGGGTTAGAAACCCCTCCAACAGATGATAGATTGCAACTTGCGTTATTATAGTGAAATGTAAAAACACGTCCACACTCCCCAGTAGAGGTGGTCTCCTAACCGCCTCTGTGTGACTGAACGAACACCGGTTCGGTTAGGAAACCGAACCTACCGTAGTGTGTAAATAATTATGGTTTTTACTATAAAGAACACCGAAAACAGGATGCATGTATGATTAGATAATCCCTTCAAGTCTTAATAATTCTACTTCATTTTTTGTCATTTTCAAGTCCTTAATTAACACTTTATCCGTATGCTCACCGAGGTTAGGTGCAGGTGCATCAACATTACCGGGAGTATCGGAGAGTTTTATCGGAACACCCGGCACTTCTACTGAGCCTGTGAGTTGGTGTACCACCTCTGTTATCATCTCTCTTGCGTGTACCTGCGGATGATTGACTACTTTGTCAATAGTATTGATAGGACCGCACGGTACCCCTATATTTTCAAGTGCTTGAATCCACGCATCGGTTGTCCTCTGACACATAATCTCTGAGAGAATTGGATGTAGTTCATCGTGGTTATCAGTGCGTCTGTTATTCGTGCTGAACCGCGGGTCTGTAATCAGGTCTTTACGTTCAACAAATTCACAGAATTTTGACCAGAGAACATCGTTTCCAATGGCGATGATTATATGTCCATCTGCGGATTTGAATGCTTCAAATGGTGTTATTACAGGGTGTCTGCTACCAAGCGGTTGTGGATTATCACCTGTCGCAGTATAACGCACAATCGCATTCTCCAAAACGGCTACAAGACTGTCTAACATTGCAACATCAACATACTGACCTTTACCTGTTGCGTTGCGATGATGGAGGGCGGACAGAATACCGATTGTCGTGAAGAGTGCAGCAGTAATATCACTGATAGATGTGCCAACTCTGACAGGAGTTCCATCAGGTTCACCCGTTATACTGATAATTCCACCCATCCCTTGAATAATCATATCATAAGCACGTTTTTCAGCATAAGGTCCAGTTTGTCCAAAACCTGAACAAGAAGCATATATCAGTTGCGGATTTTCAGCGGAAAGTGTATCGTAATCTAAACCCAGTTTTTTCATAGTTCCTGGACGGAAGTTTTCAACTATTATGTCGTTCTGTTGAACAAGTTGTTTGAATATAGTTTTACCACGTTCTGTTTTCAGATTTAGTGTTACACTGCGTTTGCCACGATTCACACTCATGAAATAGAGACTAAATCCGTTTTTAAAGGGGCCAAAGTTTCTTGATTCATCTCCCGTCTTTGGTTGTTCAATTTTTATGACATCGGCTCCGAGATCACCGAGAATCATCGTTGCATAAGGTCCAGCGAGAACTCTTGTTAAATCTAATACCTTTATTCCATCCAATGGACCTGCCATGCTGTGATTCCTTTTGCGTAAACGGTTGCTTTTCAGATTAACAATTGCTAAAATAGTCTTACAGGTATATTAGCAGCAAATAGTGACTATGTCTAATAGTTTTTACTGACAGATAAAGTCATTTGGAGGAGAATGAGATGGATAAAGTCAAGATTGCACATATCGGAACTGGTAACCGTGGAACGAATACATATCTACCACTTATTTCTAAATTATCTCAAGATTTGGAACTTGTTGCTGTCTGTGATGTTCATGAAGCAAGAGTCACTGAACAGGGATCAAAGTATGATGTTCCAGCCTATACTGATACTGAAGAGATGTTGGAGAAGGAAAAACCTGATGTATGTTCTATTGTGATTACACCAAGCAATAATCACGTGCCGGGACTTCTCTGTTCCCAACACGGGGTAAGTTATTGCACTGAAACACCGATTAACACCGACCTTAAGCGTGCAGACATAATGATTGAAGCAGCCAAAGAACACGGCGCAAAGTTGGAGGTTAACGAGAACTATTATCGTCGTCCATCTGAACGAATTAAACGTGAGATGATCCTCAACGGTGTATTCGGTAAAGTAAATGTTGCTTACAATGACTTTCGTGGTCACGGTTATCACGGCATTGGACTGATCCGCAGTTATGTAGGTTTTGACAATGAACCAGTGCAAGTATACGGTTTCAATAAATCGTATAGGGTTCAAGAACACGAGTGGCGAAAGGGACAACCAACCCGAAAGAAAGAGGATTGGTTACATTCAGTCATTGAGTTTGCAGATGGTGCAGTTGGTATATTCAACTTTTCCAGTCTTTCTTACGGGTCTCCTCTACGCGGTTTTAATGGAACGAAGTTTTATGCTGAAAGCGGTATGTGTTTTCGCGACGATGCTGTGATTCTAAATGAGTCTGCTGATGGACAGCGTCCCGTAACGATTACACGTAAAACTAATAATGTTGATGGTTATGAAACAACTGCTGCACTTGTTGCTGATACAGACCCAGAAGTTGTATGGGAAAACCCATTGCAGTATTATCCGCTGAGTGATGGAGAAATTACAGTTGCCTCTGAACTCATGAGCATTGCAAATGCTGTCCGAAATGACACTGAGCCGGAATATGGTGCGTACAATGGACGTAAAGACAGAGAAATTGACGTTGCTATGGGACGTTCCTGTGCCAACAACGGTGCGCCTGTTACCTTTCCTTTTGAATACTAAAACCAACGCGAGTTCGGTAGAAGCACATTTTCCAGTTAATAATCTGTTTTGTTGGTTTGTACATTTATAACGTGAGTTCGAATATAAGAGATTGGTTCATCAAGGGAATTCAATTGAACAAAAGCAGTTCCAACGTAACCCAAACACCTTCTTTGCTCCAGATGAGGATTAATTTATTAAACGGGTAATTATAATCACGCCAAAACTTGTTGGAGCGCTTTGTAAGCGCGATTGTCAAACCCGTAGGCGCGCTTTGGAAGCGCGCTGGACTTTGATCACAAATTACCCGATTTATTTCTTAATCTTCATACGGGACTAAGAAATGGGTGTTGCGCGTTGTGCTATAGACATATCGTCCCTACGGGACTGAGGTCACTAATAAAACGGATTGATCTTCTTAAATTACGCCTGACATTGTAGTGCCAAATCAAGTAATCAACGGTATGAACGCCTGATGAAGATTGATTTATTAAACGGGTAATTATAATCACGCCAAAACTGGTAGTAGGAGCGCTTTGTAAGCGCGATTGTCAAACCCGTAGGCGCGCTTTGTAAGCGCGCTGGACTTTGATCACAAATTACCCATTTATTTCTTAATCTTCATTAGGCGTTCCCTAGGTATGAATGCGCTTAGAGGAATACGCGTTTGGTATTCGCCATGATTCCCCGTGTCTCCGTGCCCCGCCATCTCTCCTCTCAACAATTGCGGGACACGGAGACACCGCGCTACAATTCCTGGTAAGAAGTTAGTGCCAAGAACTTTGAACACCCAGCGCGCCTACGGTTTTGAGAAGCGCGCATACAGAGTTTGTGAAATCTATTATTATCCATTTAATAAATCGATTTTCATATAAGTGTGTTAGCACACATATTTATTCAGAATTTATCGGTTGAGAACTGAACATTAACTCATCGGCTGGGTCAGCAATCTCCATGCGAAAATCCCACCATCCATTATAATCTGCAGACAGAACTGTCAAGGTGTTCCAACCTTCTTTCAATGTCATTTCAAAGTGTGCCCACCACGAAAAGAGATTTTCACCTGGAATTGCAGCGTCATGAATTTCTTTGCCGTTAAGGTATATTTTACCGAGGTTACTCCCCCAACCCATTTGTGCAAAAACTCGTTTTTCTGATGGACTCTTGATATAGGTAACCCCATAACCGTAAGCTAACTCAGCGTTTCCAAATAGTTTATCTAATTTGATCCGTTCTATTTCAGCTATGTGCTCTTGCCATGTGATTTCTCCTGATTTTCCTTGATATGACTTGTCATGGTCTACTTTTTCAATCGGTATCTCAAGAAACTGTTGCGGAACATCGTTTGTGTTGGTTGGTGCCTTCTTTACACCGAGCTCAAATGGACCGAGTAACATCCAGTTTTTTAACACACGCATGTGTTCTCTTGCAATCGGGTGAAACAACCTTGTTCCGCTTAGCAGTTGTTCACCACCATATAAGACTGAATATTTATAGACTGGAAACGGAATGAAATCGTCAGACGGAACCGATAGAGTAACGTTTGTTTTTGAAGTTTGACCAGGTTTCGTGTCAATTGATAGTTTGTTTGGTGTGATCTGCCACTTTTCATTAGGATTAAACACCAAATCAAACTTTATCGGTTTTTCAAGAGTGTTTTCAAATGTGATCTCAAGGTTTCCGCTGGAAAGAGATTGATAGTTTGTCAGTTGGAAATTCGGTTTGAAGTTGATTAGTTTGGATGCCTTGTCTCTGAACATTGAGGTTGCTATGTCAGCAGGATGTATGTTACCTGGTTCTATGATAGCGATATTGACATCATCATTATCCACAGTGACAAGACTGTAGTGGTCAAATGCGCCATATTCTTTGACTTCCTGTGGTGTGAAACCACCCCCTGTTGCACCGAGCACAAAATATCTACGGTCGTTGCGGTTATGGAGCGTTAGGTTGTGATAGTGTCCTGCAAATACAGTGTATGGTCTTTCACCGAGTGCCCCTTCAATCTCCTCCCACCCTGAGTGTTTCTGAAGCCATAAAGGTCTATGTAACATGACAAATGTATGTCGCACATCAGTGTATAATTGTAGTTGCGTATGAACATATTTGATCTGTTCCTCTCCAAACCAATTTGTCCATTCACCACTATTGGTATGCCATTCCTCTGTATTGAGCAAAAGAAAAAGACAATTCTTGTATGTAAATGCAGCATAAGTGCGACCAATGTGTTCAATCCAGTAGTCATACATAACACGATTTGTTATGTCATGATTGCCCGGTAAAGGTAGAAAAGGAATGTCTAATTTAGATTGATGTTCCCAGAATTCCTTCCATTCTGCATCTAGTTTGTCTTTGTCCGAGGTATCCCCTTGAATAAGATCGCCAACCATGATAGCAAAGTCAGGTTTGAGGATGTTAATCTCATCTATTGATCGGTCAAAAATATGCCATTTATCCAATCCACCACCTGTTTTGTCTCCAATGATGGCAAAAGTGAATTTATCTGGATCGTTAGTAAAGGGACGTTCTACAATTGGCATCCCCTCAGGAAAATCAGGTTTCTGTGCTTTTGTAGATACAACTGAACTGAGTATAATGAAATGTAGTATAACAACTACGATTGTTCTAATAGGAGATTTAGACATATAATCCTCCACAAAATCCTTCTGAATACGATAAAATCATATAAAGCAAATCCAAGTATATCAATACCTTCGCCATTTTTACATGCTTCAATTGAATCGGAATACTGTGTTGATCTATCATCGATCTGTGATAATGTCCGATAGTATGAATAAAAATAACTTCAGGTTTTTGTTGAAGTATTTTTAATTATCATAACTCAAGTTGCTACCTATCAAAATCCGAGCAACTTCGTTCTCCTTAAAATATCCAATCTTCAGCTCCAGCGGAGCGATATGTTTATAGCACGCTTTGTTTCATTCTTCCGCTCCAGCGGAGCGGTATGTGAAAAAACCCTTCACAGGCTAAACGACTCGTTATATAGTTTAGGTGGCAACTTGCGTTATCATAGATCCTAATTTGACAATAGAAATGGTTGGACAGCAATCTGACTGAATAGAGTGGACCCACAATCTAGCAGAATGTGCTACAAAACGCACAATCTAACAGAATGTCTATTATTGGCGAAGGTATTGAGTATATGCAAGTATATTGATGTGAGTTGTCAATGTCAAAGAAAAAGTGTAGATGCGTTAATAGCATGATAGTAGATTTTGAAATTATACGAATTCTTAAGATGATTTTCGCTTTTTATGGTAGGCATTAGAATTAATGAAACATATTGTCCCAATTGCAAATTTATAGAATGTCCGAGGCGCAATGAATTGCGCGACTACAAACGCGTTATTCTAAATGTAAAATGTATTGTTAATTTCAGATTTTACTATAATTTAAATGTAACGTGAGTTTGATAAATCAATTTTCTGTAATCCATCAGAATACGCGTTTGGTATTCTGAATTGGTTAGGAAACCGCACCTACCGAGTCTATGAGAGAGATATTTTGTATAAAATGAAGTTCAGATTCCTATTATCAAACTCACGTTAATAGCATATCATGTATATCGTGCTTTTCCAGTTCAAAAAATACTGAGTGTATGCAAAAATATATGGTGTTACAATTTGTGAATGAACGAAAGTGAAATCGGGTTGGTTGTTTTTTTGGTTGTTTTTTTAGTTTTTCTGATTGATGCTCTCCTGTTAGTGGTGGTATATGTTTGTTTAGATTTTCTGTGTTGATCGGTTTTTTGATGAAGATTGATTTATTAAACGGGTAATTATAATCACGCCAAAACTGGTAGTAGGAGCGCTTTGTAAGCGCGATTGCCAAACCCGTAGGCGCGCTTTGTAAGCGCGCTGGACTTTGATCTCAAATTACCCAATTTATTTTTTAATCTTCATTAAAAAATAACCAATGTTGTTTTTTCTCCATTTGCTTTTTCTGTTTGTATGTCATTTTGTGTTCCTCAGTTTGCTTGTGATTTGGTGTGCGATATTTATGTATTATTATAATTGATGTTGGTTTGGAGTATCGGGATATTTGGAGTTTTGACCAATGGATTTCATGTATGTTTCATGTGGTTTTCAATTGGTTGTGGATTTTTGTTGGAATGTAGATTGCACGGAGGACACGGATTACGCGGAAAATGTAAGAGGCGCAATGAATTGCGCGACTACGAACCCACGTTTTACGCGAATGTAAGTAGCGTAATGAGTTGCACAGATCCTTGTCTGAACTAGGATTTCTTCTTTCTGAATCGCGGATTTGCACGGAGGACGCGGATGACGCGGATACGAGGTGTTTGCGTAAGTTGGTGTGTTTTTTCATGGGATGCTGGATATGGATAGTGTTATCCGTGTAAACTAGTGTAATCTGTTATTTTGAAAACAATAACGTAGGAGAAAAATGCATGAAAAACCCGAAAACAAAATAACCTCGTACCATATCAAATTATACTTGCAAATATATACCAAATATGGTATCCTTTAATAAGATACAGAAAGAAACCAAACGCTATATTTCAACGTTTATATCAAGGAACTTAAACGATGGACGCGAGAACACTGTCTTTACCGATTAGTACACTTGATTACAAGCAACCTGCCACCGTCCAAGTCGGTTCTCTTGTCTCGGATGTCATAGACATCATGCAGGCAGAAGGTTTTGGCTGTATCCTTGTCGTAGATTCTGAACAAAGGTTAGTTGGGATTGTCACGGATCGCGACCTACTCGTCCATGTATGCGGAAAGCGGTTAGACCCAAAGAATGTTCTCGTTGAAGATATAATGTCAGCAAACCCGGAATCATTACGGGCGAGTGACCCAATTGCTTTCGCTCTGAACTTAATGCATCTCGGACATTTTAGACATGTCCCGCTCTGTATTTGGGATGACCAACAGCAAGAGTTTCCTGTAGGATTGATTTCAACTCGTGATTTATTAGATCATGTTGCTATATTTATTGAGAATCAGGAAGGAGGCACATAACCATGCTATATGACAGCGCGATTGATGAAGAATTGGCACAGATGGATCAAGACTCCGAGACTTCTAAGAGAGTTTTGCAAATGAGTGAAATTCATGTGCCACTTCGACAATTGATGCGTGATTGTGTGACAATAAACATAGCGGCAAGTACACAGGATGCAATTGATTTGTTAATTGAAAATCATATCGGTGCAGCATCTGTTGTTGAAGATGGAATTCTACGCGGTATTTTCGGAGAACGTGATGTATTGCGCAAGATTCTTAACAAAGATGTGGGTGATCTAACACAAATACCTGTCACACAGTTTATGAAAGTAGACCCACAAACAGCCAATCCTGATGATACTTTAGACACAGCAATATTGTATATGGCGAATGGGAGATTTCGTCATTTGCCAATCGCAGACGAAAACCAACATCCAATAGGCATGGTTTCAATACGAGATGTTATCTCTTATCTCGTTGATTATTTCCCACATGAGGTATTAACACTGCCTCCTAATCCGATACGAGATGCTCTAAAAGCACGAGAAGGAGCATAACACATGGACGATATATTTTGTCGGTGGACATTGTGGTGCCACCGCTACCTGATAGCATATAATAAGGCTTAACACTGATGCGTAAGCAAGTAGAACATATTCAAGCGGCTACAGTTCTGTTTGCTGGGGACTCCGGTGATGGTTCCCAAACAATCGGAACACAGATGACAGAAACCTCCGCTATAGTCGGGAACGATGTTGCCACATTGCCCGATTACCCCGCTGAAATTAAAGCCCCCGCAGGTTCACTCGCCGGGGTTTCAGGATTCCAACTACATTTCTCCAGTGAAACTATCCACACTCCCGGTGATACTTGTGATGTGCTTGTAGCGATGAATCCTGCAGCATTAAAAGTCAACCTACACAAACTCAAAGACAACGGCATACTGATCGTAAATGGGGATAATTTTGCTCGAAAGAACTTGCGTCTTGCTGGTTATGAAAACAATCCGTTAGAAGACGACTCTCTTACGAAGTATCAAGTTTTCTCTGTAGAAATGACACGTCTAACTCGGAAAGCACTGGAACACACCGAACTTGAACATAGTGATCAGGATAAATGTAAAAACTTCTTTGCTCTCGGTATGATCTTATGGTTATACAACCGTCCGATGGATTATACGATGAGATGGATCAAGACCAAGTTTGCTACAAGAAATACACACTTCATTGAACCAAATATAACAGCCCTTCGTGCGGGAAATATCTACTGTGAAGCGACAGAACAATTTGCAACCTCTTATGAAGTAAAAGCAGCACAATTTGAACCAGGAAAATATAGAAATATTGAAGGCAATATGTCGACTGTGCTTGGACTTGTTGCCGCAGCAAACCGATCCGGTTTGCAGTTAGTCTATGGTAGTTATCCAATTACACCTGCGAGTGATATCCTACACGGTTTAGCACAATATAGAAACTATGGTATTGTTACAATGCAGATGGAAGATGAAATTGCTGCGGTCGGTGTAGCTATAGGTGCTTCATTTAGCGGTTCGCTCGGTGTGACGGGGAGTAGTGGTCCCGGTTTGGCATTAAAATCTGAAGCCATCAACCTTGCGATGATTGCCGAATTGCCACTTGTTGTCTGTAATATACAAAGAGCCGGTCCCTCTACTGGGATGCCAACAAAAACTGAGCAGGCAGACCTATTACAGATGTTTTACGGCAGAAATGGTGAATCTCCTGTGCCCATTCTCGCTGCTTGTCGTCCGTATGACTGCTTTGAGACAGTATATGAGGCATGCCGCATAGCAGTGAAATACCGCACACCGGTTATCTTTCTCTCTGACCTATATATTGCCCTCGGCGCGGAACCTTGGCTGATACCGGATGTTTCTGAACTTCCAAATATTGAAGCCAATTTTAGAACTGATATAGATGGATTTGAACCTTACATGAGAGATACTGAGTCGCTCGCAAGACCTTGGGTAAAACCTGGAACACCCGGACTTGAGCATCGTATCGGTGGTTTGGAAAAGTCAGATATAACCGGCAATGTGAGTTATGATGCTGAAAATCATGAAAGAATGGTAACGATTCGTGCAGAAAAAGTCAAACGCATTGCAGATGATATACCACCTACTGAGATTTTCGGAGCAGAAGAAGGGGATCTCCTTGTTCTCGGATGGGGTGGTACATTTGGTGCAATCCGCACTGTCGTTGAGAATAAAATTGATGAAGGAAAGGCAATAGGTCATGTGCATTTGCGTCATCTTAACCCATTTCCAAATGACTTAGAGGATATACTTAAGAGATTCAAAACTGTTCTAATCCCTGAATTAAACACAGGTCATCTTAGGCAATTAATACGCAGCGAATATCTTATTGACGCAATTGGACTCAACAAGATTCAAGGACAACCATTCCATGTATATGAAGTGGAATCCAAAATTGATACTCTCTTATAACAGACAGACTCGTTGAAATATGCATGAAACTAAACGGACACAGCACACAATTTAATCTCTAATAATGCTCAAAAAGGCAGGCATAGGTATGAGAAACAAAAAAGCTTCTGGCATTCCCGGTGGAGCCCCGACCCTAATCCAGAAAGATTTTATGTCCGATCAGGATGTCCGCTGGTGTCCTGGTTGTGGTGATTACTCAATTCTCGCGCAAACAAGACGTATTATGCCTGAGTTGGGAATCCCTCGAGAGGACATCGTCTTTATCTCTGGAATCGGCTGTTCAAGTCGTTTTCCATACTACATGAACACTTACGGTTTTCACACGATTCACGGCAGAGCACCGACCATTGCATCGGGTGTGAAGATGGCAAATCCTGACCTATCAGTCTGGGTTGTCACTGGCGATGGTGACGCACTTTCCATCGGTGGAAACCATTTCATCCATCTACTACGACGCAACTTTGACATCAATGTCCTGCTATTCAACAATCGTATTTACGGTCTCACGAAAGGGCAATACTCACCAACATCTGAACAAGGGAAGAAAACGAAATCTACTCCCTTCGGTTCTTTGGAAACTCCATTTAACCCGATTAGTCTTGCTTTGGCATCGGGTGCGACCTTTGTTGCGCGGTCACTTGACAGAGATCCTAGGCATTTACAGTCTATGATTAAAGCCGCATTTGAACATAAAGGCACATCTTTCATAGAAATCTATCAAGACTGTAACATCTTCAATAAAGACGCTTTTGAACTCTACACGGATAAATCAACAAAAGCAGACAATACGGTCAAGCTTGAACACGGTGAACCGCTTCTCTTTGGTAAAGAGAATGAGAGGGGCATTCGTTTGAAAAACTTTCAGCCAGAAATCACTGCCGTGACAAATGGCACGGAAGATTTGATTGTGCATGATCAATTTGCCCAGAATACCACCTTAGCGAATTTCCTTGCTCGGATGAGTGATATGCCTGAAATGCCACATCCTCTCGGTATCTTCCGAAGTGTTCAGCAGCCTTGCTATGAAGATATGATGACTGCTCAGATTACCACTGCAAAACAGCAAAAAGGTGAAGGTGACCTTGATGCGCTCCTCAATGCTGGTGATACCTGGGTTGTTGAATAAGACACACTATAGTTTTAATTACGGAAGCGGTCATGGGAATAAAGCCATGACCGCTTTTGTGTTTCAACATCTAATATAGATTACACACCCTAACAGAAGGGTGTGTAAAGTTTTAGTCACCGTAGACGTCAATTCAAGTGAAAAACCTGTAATCTATTGTAGGGCGGGGTCTCTGTGCCCCGCCATTCCTTGTCCTGTAAGGCAACGGGCGGGCACAAAGACCCGCCCTACAATGGTTGGTGTGATATTTGCCAAAACTTTACACACCCTAACAGAACTTCTTCTTGAAAATAGAATTGAAAATTTGGTATACTTTTCTTACACTAAACCCTGAAGAATTGCGAATTTAAAAAAGTATGAATGTAGAGGAACAACAGTTAATAAACACAGTCTTTGATAAAATCCAAGAGGTAGCAACAGAATCAATTGGTGGTGATTTCATCTATCGCGGCGAACCCGAACACTATGAGAAAGTATCCTCAAATCTATGGCGTGAATGCCGAGAGGAAATCGGAAAAGATGATTTTAATATTGTCGCTATTCAAGAACAGATGATTGAAGTTGCAAAAGATTATACCCACGAAACAGATGAATTTGAAATAATGACAGAACTTCAACATTTCGGTGGACATACGAATCTTATTGATTTTACAACTGATAGTCATATAGCCCTCTTTTTCGCATGTGATGGATTTCCAAGCGAAGATGGTAGAATAATCCTCTTGAAGAGAACAGTAGGAACATTGGTTTCTATCAAATCTCCGCGTAATCCGCAAAACCGCATCATAGCACAAAAAAGCATATTTGTTGAACCGCAGAAGGGATACATTGATGCTGACCAATTCACTGAAATTGATATTCCACAAACACTTAAGGAACCAATGCTTGATTATTTACAGAATCAGCACGGAATCTCAACACAAACAGTATATAATGACCTTCATGGGTTTATTAGAAACCAAGGTATACATAAAGAGACATATATAACAGGATATGAAGTTAAAACGCACAAGGAAGAGGACATATTTAAGATTGAAACTTCTTAGAATGACACCGATATGGAGATGTTAACATGCAAACACCTACAATTCAGACATCTTATAAAAATGCCATCCAGCACTTTAACAAAACGATTAATGAGTTGCCCACTTATCCCCAAGCATATAATCACAGAGGAATTGCTTATGGAAATATTGGAGAGGTTGACTTAGCTATTCAAGATTTTAATAAAGCAATACGACTCAAAGAAAACTATGCAGAAGCCTATAGCAATCGTGGTGGCGCATACCGTATCAAAGGTGAGTATGAACGTGCGCTCAAAGACTGTAACAGAGCGATAGAACTTGATCCTAATTTACCAGAAGCATATAATAATCGCGGGATAGTTTATAAACTCAAAGGTGAGATAGAACAAGCTATTGAAGACTATAAAACCGCTATAACCCTTGATCCTGACTTTGCTTATGCTTATTATAACCGTGGTATAATTTATTATGAAAGACAGGAGCTTGATCGCGCCATGAAAGAATATAATAAGGCATTAGAATTGAGACCAGACCTTATTCATCCCTATAACAACCGTGGCAATATATACAGAAAGAAAGGTGAATATGAACAGGCAATCAAAGATTATACCGTAGCAATAGAACGCAATCCCGAATTAGCAGTGGCATCCTATAATCGTGGCATGACGTGGTTAATCCTTAAAGAGTGGGAGAAAGCAAAAACAGATATAACAGATGCGATAGAACTGAAAGATGACATCGTTATAGAGAACTTTGGGAAGGATTATGAAGGCATTGAAGACTTTGAGCAAAAGCATCAAGTCAAATTACCAGATGGCATTGTTACCCTGCTAAACCAAACGTAACCTGAATGGGTGAGGTATCCTATGAATAGCACAGAAAAAGTTGTTAAACATTTAGAGATGATACAACGATATATCATCCGTTACGGATTTTACAGTATGTTGACAAAAGGTGGGAGTCTGCTGCTTGTCATAGCTTCTCAAGTCCTACTTGCCACTTTTGTTTTTTTTATTATTCATCATAATATAGCTGCAACTGACGTTATGCCTGTCGTTTTGGCAGTGGGTGCGGTACTCTTTGTCATTGTCTTGGGATTTTGGGTGCTGGATGCGTATCTCCTTCAAGGGGAACGGTTGTTTCGACACCATTATGATGCGGTCCGACAACAAGACGACACGGACTTTAATATGTATGTCACCCAGTATAAATCCAGACCGAAAGGTGGTCATGCTTCTGCTTTCTTTTCTGTTACTCTAATTCTGTTCTACGCGATAGAGTTAATATTTGTTCTATTCATTCCTATTGCTACCTTACTTTAGAACATTTGGTATTAGAAGAAAAACTACTCCTTATAGTCCGATCTATCCGTATTCCCTCCATATTTCAATGCATACACCAACATGTTTGTCATAAATCGATATACATCAGGAGAACGTCGGAGACGTAACATAGTTCGACTCTCAATTTCTGCAGTTTCCATAGCACACATATAATCCTTCCTGTTATAGACAACCGCTAAACGATTGTCTATCGTAATCCCTTTCTGAAAACGGAACTGCGTGGGTTGTGCGTTATTTTCATTTCCCCAGAATACATCTCCCCCTATCGGTGGTTTTGTGAGATGGTAATGTATCCTATAAATCTCATGTTCATAAGGTATGATTTCAAGCGGGTATTCAGGGAAAATCATTTGCAACTCTTCAGCCACGATATGTGCGAAGAGACCGTGAAACCCGCAGTCATCAAAGAAAAGCATACCACCTTCATCAATGATATATCTTCGGAGGGCAGCGTGTTCTTCGGGTGTGAAACGTTCTTGAAGGGGACCATCTCTTGCAAGTCCCCGTCCGGCTGTTATATCCCTGTCATGTCCTGTCATTACAATGAGTGGTGCGTCTAAAATGAGAGGGTCTGTAATCGGTAATGCACCACCGGCAACGCTCATATCTACACGGATTGTGGTGTGTTTATCCATCCAATTCATTAGAGAGGGGAGTGCAGTCGGGTCTTGCCACCAATCCGAAAGCGAATGTTTGAGGCGAATTATCCGTATATGACCGCGTATATTATCTTTTGTTCCTGATAAGATGCCACCCAATTGTCCTTGTGGCAGCAGAACAGGATTTCGGAGAGTAGTACTTAGTCTATCCTTTATGTTGGCATCGGGTAAAGGACTATCAAGAAGTTCAGCGAAACCACTACCTGAAGGATTGTTCGGCTTTGGACTAATAACCACATTTGCATTCGGTTTCGTTTTCCTTGCAGTTGGAGGAACAGACAGGGCAGCAACTGCGGAATCTTGAGCCATAGTTACATCGGGTAGATCTGTATCTACCCGCATATTAGGAACAGACACATCACTCGGATACAGGACATCCGTGTCAACTTTATTATGTGTTGTCGGACGATTAAATGAGGTTACTGTTTGGGAAGGGTTACCTCGTGTAGCAAACTCAACATTCTGTGGACGAACAGTCTGCTGTGTAGTAGGCAGGGACATGCTTCGGTGCGTTCGGTATACAACGTTTCTTTGCGATGTGGTCCGAACAATGTTTACGTCTATTGCATCTTCATCAAACATCCAATAATGTTCCGTAAAAAGCAATCCAATGATGGCTATAAGGATAATGTGAAAAGCCACTGACGCAATGACTGAATAAATGCGTTTATGTTTCATTTTTTGTTTATAGATGCCGTTGAATTTGATGGAAACTCTTCGCATCTAACTCCCGATAATCTGGAATGTCGTATCGATTCCCTCGCACATCCGTGACAAATAGGCGTGCTGGGAGTGCCTGCTTTATATTTTGATTCAATCCGCGCACTTGGAATGTCACACGTCCGCGTTCCGTTTCGACCTCCCATTCATGTATGCCGAATTGTTCTTTGACACGATATATTTTCTTTATAGTCGGTGTGAAATAGCGTTTGTCTAATTCCTCGTTTAGTATCTGTTGACTTTCAGATGTGAGTTCAGATGGGTTCACAAGGATACCGATTTCAGTATCCTCATCTGCTGCGAGTGATATATATTGGTCTGGATTGCTGAGTGGCATGAGTCTCCGCACAATAACCCGTAGATGGCATACTTCATTATGGATTTCAAGTCTTGCAGTGCCTACCGGTGAACGCGAGAACATAAGTTGTTTTCCCTCCAGAAAACGTTGTGTAAACTCATCCTGTTCAGGTGTCTTTGTTGATTCTGTTTTATCTTTGTCCTGCATCTCTATCTCTCCAAGATTTGTGCTTCAGCACGGACATTCGCTGCTTCGCGCTGTGTTTCTACGAGTTTGTAATAGATCCCCTTTTTCTCCATCAGTTCCGCGTGGGATCCGCATTCAACACCTTTCCCTTTTTCAATGACAAAAAGTCTATCTGCATTTCGGAGTGTGGAGAGGCGGTGGGCGATTGCAAATGTAGTTCGGTTTTGCACCAACCTGTCTATCGCTTGCTGTATCTTCTTTTCGGTTTCCACATCTACTGAAGAGGTGGCTTCATCAAGGATCAAAATCCGTGGATTATGCAAAATTGCCCTTGCAATTGAGATACGTTGCCGTTCTCCACCGGATAGACTACCACCACGTTCACCGACTTCCGTATCATATCCATCAGGGAACTTGACGATGAATTCGTGTGCGTTTGCTGCTCTTGCAGCTGTGATTATATCCTCCATGCTTGCATCAGGATTTGCGTAAGCGATATTCTCTCCTATGGTCCCGCTGAAGAGATACGGTTCCTGTAGTACCACACCGATCTGCCTACGTAAATCTCTGAGGTTAATCTGTTTTATGTCTTCACCATCGATTTCTAATTTACCTCCATCTGGCGTATAGAAACGGCAAATTAGATTGATGAGTGTGGACTTCCCTGCACCAGAATGCCCCACAAGACCTATCATCTCGCCGGGTTTGACATGCAGATTGATGTCTTTTAGGACAGGTTTATGGGAATCATATCCAAAAGTCATGTTTCGGAATTTGACTTCACCAAGAATATTTGGCATGTCTTTTAGATTTCCATCGTCTGTTTGTTCGGGTTGTGAGTCAATGACTTCAAAAAGTCTTTCCGCTGCAGTCATAGAACGAGAAGCCCAGTTAATGAGAGGACTTACATATCTCAGCGGTTCATAGAACATAGTGAGATAGGCGTGAAAAGCCATAAGTGTTCCAAGTGTCATTGTTCCAGCGAGTACATCAAGTCCCCCGACATACCAAATAATAAGCGAACCGAATTGGACAGCAAACATCAGTGGTGGATAATAGGTTGCCCAGATGAGTTCAGCCTCTGTTTCATGGTCACGTGCGTCAATGTTTGCACCACCGAAACGACTAACTTCACTTGTCTGTTGACCGAATGCACGTACGACCCGTATACCAGAAACAGAATCGTTGACAACATCAAAAAGTTTTGACCGTCTCCGCCAAGCGCGATGCCAAAGGCTACGTACTTTACGCCAAAACCAACCAGCTCCTAATATTATGATTGGAATCGGGATTAGAATGAAACACGCCAATTTCCAATTCATCAGAAACAGCATGCTACCTATACCGAAAAACAGAAACAACTGTACACTTAGGAATGATAAGCCTTCCAAGAGAAAATCTTGTAATCGCTCACTATCTTCAGTGATATGAGAGATAACAGTGCCAGTTGTTCTTTTGTCAAAAAAACGGATAGATAGATTGTGCAGCTGTTCATAGACATGTGCACGTATATTTGCTGCGATCCGAAACGTTAACCATGCACTCAATCGTGAATGTAGCACAGTAAATAAAACACGGATTAGATATGTAACTAATAAGCCACTAATAGCAATTGACATCGCAAATGCTGCAGGTTGAAGTGAACGGAATATGTTCCCTAACCATGTTATGTTTCCATCTGGTGTCGGTGCGGCAGCATCATCAAGTAGCAGTATATCGTCAATCAGAACACGTGAGAAATAGGGTGGAAATAAGACAATCAAAGTACCGATGATGACGAACAGAACAAAGAGTAATGCCTTGCCGCGGTAAGGATGTAGATATGATAATATCCGCAACATCACCCTATGTTTCTTAGTACACGCGGGACAAGGAGTAAACTCATCAGCAAGTAGCAATCCACAAGTTTTGCAAGAATGTTCCTCTACTTTATAGTCCCAAACCGGTGCTTCATCGCGTTTGCCATCTCTAAATTCAATCTCATCTCCAATAAAACGCGCGACAAATCCAAACTTCGCTGCACAACTGTTTGAGTAACGAATTAGGTCTATCGTGCCTTCGTGTGTTTCCAACACGACGAGTCCAGCATCAACAACGGACTCTGCACGAATGCCAAGGACACTTTCATAGGGTATATAGTGAAGCACTTCACCTTCACCAGTTACCGTGAATATAGCAGCATCTGTCAACACAAACCATTCTTCACCAAAAGTGCCTGTATGACTAACATCACTGCGGACAGCAAATCTTATTTTTTCAAAATGGATATCCAGTGTCTTTAATGTTTGTTCAATAGATTCGGGTAACTCATCAAGCGTACCCGTTGGTGTGTCTGCTGTTGACATGCCTACCTTTTCCTCAGAGTTCTATGCTGTGTTTTTGCAATACTTCTTCGTTCAGTTCTATACCGAGACCGGGTTTTGTAGATGGAATTATATATCCGTTTTCCCATTGGATGGGTTCTTTGAGTATGTCGGCGTGGAAACCGTCCCACATGTGGATACCTTCCTGAATAAGGAAATTTGGACTGCATACATCTAATTGTATATTGGCTGCACCGCCGATTGGACCACCATAGAGGTGTGGAGCAATTTGTGCATAGTGTGCTTCACCCATTGCAGCAATCTTCTTTGCTTCAAGAATGCCACCAGTAATGGTCAAATCCATTTGTAAGATAGAGGCGGCCTGTTGTTCCAATAGATCCGCAAACTCAAATTTTGTTAGCAATCTCTCACCTGTTGCAATGGGTATGCTGGTAAATTGAGCTACACGTGCCATCTCTTTTATATTTTCAGGTGGGATCGGCTCCTCAAACCATAACGGGTCATAAGGTTCAACGCGTTTAGCGAAACGTATTGCACTATTGGTATTGAATTGTCCGTGTGTGCCGATGAGTATATCACACTTATCCCCTACAGCATCACGAATTCCACGTATGACACTTTCAGCATAGTTGAGGGTTTCTAATCTGTCTGCTGTATGCGGATGCACAGGGTCAAATTTGACAGCGGTGAATCCTTTTTCTACGTAGGAGAGTACAAGTTCGCCAGTTTTTTCAGGTGAATCGCCGTTCCGCCATTCCAAGAGATAGGAATATGCTCGTAATTTTTCATGGAACATGCCACCTAATAGGTTGTAAATCGGTTGGTTAACTGCCTTCCCGACAATATCCCAACACGCCATTTCTATTGCACTCATCGCTGGCGTGACAAGCGGACCGGAATGTCTGACACAAGGTCCTTCGTAAAGTGTTGACCAGATTTTTTCTATACGAAAAGGGTCCGTTCCTTTGAGGAAACGTTCACCCCAATCTTTGATAAGTTCTATGACAACATGGTTTAGTCGGGTGTGATATGTACACTCACCAATCCCTTCAATTCCTTCATCTGTGACTAATTTGACAAAGATCCAATGTCGTCCACCCCAATGTGGTGGAGGCACATCAATCATATATGTTTTGACATCAACTATTTTCAAGGGGAAACTCCTATGGAAAGTAAAGGCTGTCAACCTTAATGAAGATATTTGATATTATACCCGAATAGTTACAATTTTACATCAACCTTATGAAAATATCCAAGTGATTTATGGATGTATGATGTTTTGTTATATTGTCTGAACCAGGATTTACAGGATTAGTAGATTTGCAGGATTATGTAAGAGGCGCAATGAATTGCGCGACTACGAAATCCGTAGTTCTTTAGTCCCGTAGAGACGATATGTTTATACGTTTCAGTTAGTACAAACATATCGTCCTTACCAAATCAACGTCAAATGCACGTTTGTCATTTGGCGGGCACGGAGACCCGGGGAATGCCATAAGCGCATTCATACCGTTGATTTGGCACTACAATGGTTCATGTGATATTTTTCCAAAAACTTTAGACACCCTATTCTCTGTTTTCCTTTGACATGAACAACACATTATGTTATTATTTACGAATAGAATACCTATAGTAAATCTGTTCTCAACCATTGATTATTCAGATTTCCCTTTGAAAAAAACATAAACACAATGTGATAAAGCAGATGAAATATTTATGGAGAATTATCAATGAAAAAACTTCTTTTCTTACTGATAACAACTTTCTTGCCAGTTTTGTTTGTTCATCAGGTAACACAAGCAGAAATTATAACAGATGGACTTGTAAGTTATTGGACATTTGACAGAGGAAACATTGTAAATAAGACAGCAAAGGATGTATGGGGAAACAATAATGGAAAAATCTTGGGAAATCCAAAAATTGTTCCCGGCAAGATCGGTGAGGCACTCGAATTTGATGGTAGCGGCGATTATGTTAATCTGACTACACTTGGAGACTTTGGTGCACGATCCGGCAAATCTACATTTGAAGCGTGGATCAAAACAGATAATAAAACAGATTGGATGACACTCATCAATACACATGGAGATGAATGTCCCTATTGGGGAATTCAATTCAATGGAAATAAACGTAGACTGGATAATCTTGAGATTATACCTGGTATGATTTATTTCCACATTAGCTTAAAACGAGATAGAGGATGTACTACCTTAGGATATGGAAGTACTTTTCATATCAATGATGGAAATTGGCATCATCTTGTCTATGTTCAGGACTATTCGGTAGAAGATGGAAAAGGAAATAGGTCCATTTATATAAATAGCGAATCTTTCTCATTAGGATTTAGTTCATTTGAAGTTGGCAGCAACTTCTTTCCATTTACGAATCCTGTCAACCTCGGTGCAAGAAATTATGGTGGAAGAATACATGGATACTTTGAAGGAATGATTGATGAAGTCAGATTTTATGATCGTCCATTGACAGCTGAGGAAGTCCAGCAAAACTTTGAGTCTACCCAACCTTATGATGTTGAACCAAAAGGAAAATTGTCCACTGTGTGGGGAAAAATAAAGACACAATAGATAGATGAATATGGCATCAGAACAGGTAGGTTTAACCACTCAACAGAAATCATATTATAACACATACGGATATCTTGTTCTTGAAAGTGTCTTCACAAAGGAGGAATGCCAAGGCTTTGTTGAACATTTGGAAGATCTTCACAATGGTCGTAAGGAACTCACAGGATTTTTCCAACAAGATAAGTATGGTTCTCGCACATTCAATCAACATCTATACGATCCGTATGTTTTGGAATTTCTGATTGATGTGCGATTGCATCAACCACTGAAAGACTGCTTCGGAGATGAGCCGGAGGCAATTCAAACGATGCACTTTTATGAAGGTTCGGAACATCCGCTACACCAAGACCAATACTATCTACCCGATTGTATGTCAGCATGGATAGCCATGGTGGATGTTGATAAGGACAACGGACCTTTAGTCGTTCAACCCGGTTCGCACAAAGGCAGGTTAATCACAAAACATGATGTGCCTATGATATTACAACCCGATGAAACATACGAACAGCAACAGTCCAACCGATATTTTCCAAGGGTAAAACAAGTGTTTAAGGAGAACGCTGAGGATGAAGTTCAAGTGCTTGTGCGTCAAGGAGATGTAGTTCTCTTTAACGGAAAACTCATACACGGCGGTGCTCCTGTACTAAGACCCGGTACGCGTAGACACGCATTGGCATGTCACTACATTCCATATCGTTCAGAAAATTGGGAACGCGATTGGCCACGCATCTCTTTTGATGGTAGTCGTCGAATCCATTATAATAAGATATAACAAGAGTTTGATGTTTAGATCGATATGTATCCGTAGAATGGGTGGAGGAATTCTGCATATTTTAGGGACACTTCTTAGAAATCGTGGTTGCAAACCCCTCCAACAGTTGACACTTTTCGTCACATGGTAGGCGAGGTTTCCTAACCTCGCCGATGCAGAGTGTTCAAGTAATTTCAAAATCTAATATAATCATCGAATTACTTTATCAAACGAGCAAACAAAGGAATTCTGTATATTTTAGTGCCACTTCTTATAAATCGGGGTTTCAAACCCCTCCAACAAATGATAGGTCGCAACTAAGGTTAAAATAATAAAATAAGGAGAAAATACTGTGAAACGAATAATCACTTTGCTTATCTGTTTTGTATTCATAGGTAGTTTAAGTCTGCCAATAATTGCTCAGGAAGCGAAAACAGAGGCAAAACCTGCTGCACAACAAACTGCAGCAAAAAAGAAGAAAGAGTACGAAGATTTTAATAAAGTCACAGAAGATAGCAAAAAATATCAAGGTTACTTCACACTTTACCAGAAAAAAGAGAACCTGTATTGTGAAATCAAACCATCCCAATTAGAGAAGCCTTTCCTACTCATGACAAGCATTGCACGTGGGATAGGGTCAGGATATATTCTGTCTGGTATGACCATGGACGAATGGTTACTTGAATGGAAACGGGTTGGCGATAAGGTGCATCTTGTCCGAAAAAACGTCCGTTTTCGTGCGAATAAAGGTTCTCCCATCGCAGAGGCGGTCAACTTAGGATATAGTGATTCAGTGCTTTTTGCACTCAAACTTGAAAGTGTGCATCCACAGAGCAAAAGTCTGCTCGTAAATATCTCTCCAGTGTTCATATCTGATTTGCTTCCTTTAGCAGGCAATTTAGGAGGGGCACGATTTGATAAAACTCGTAGTTCTTGGGGTGCCATCAAAGCGTTTCCAAGAAACGTAGAACTGCGGGTGAATGCTGTTTATTCTGGTGGTGGTAGTAGAACCGCTGTCCCCGACAGTCGTGGTATGCAGGTAGCAGTTCATTATAGTCTTTCACAACTGCCAAACAATGATTATCAACCGCGTTTTGCTGATGATCGTATGGGACATTTTATGACGACGGTGAAAGACTATTCACTACAGACAAGTGATGAACCGTTCATCCGTTATGTCAATCGTTGGCATTTGGAGAAAGCAGACAAAGACAAGAAACTTTCACCGCCTAAAGAACCGATTATCTTCTATATTGAAAAAACCGTCCCCCATCGCTTCCGTCCTTATGTACGTCAGGGAATTCTGGAATGGAATAAAGCATTTGAAAAAGCAGGTTTTATTGATGCGATTGAAGCACGGATTCAACAAGACCATGAAGATTGGGATCCTGAAGATGCACGATATAACACAATCCGTTGGATAGTGGGTGCATCCTTTGCGATTGGACCATCCCGTGTAAATCCATTGACAGGACAAATTCTGGATGCCGATATTCTTGTGGGTGAGAGTTGGATTAGGTATTGGCAGCGGGAATGGACAACTTTCTTTGATGAATTAGAACATGAACGCGAACATCCGATTGATCACGATTCAAGGTTTCACTGCCAAATGGCAACCGGACTTGCACGCCAGATTGGCTTCATGGCGAGTGTTATGCAGGCACGCGGTGCGATGGAAGATGGTGGAGAACTCCCTGAAGAGTTTATCGGACAAGCACTCAAAGCATTGATTATGCATGAAGTTGGACACACATTAGGGTTGCGTCACAATTTTAAAGCAAGTACTATCCATACGCTTGATGAAGTGAACAAGCAAAAAGACGAGCCACTTGTCGGATCTGTTATGGAATATGACGCAGTAAACATCGCGCCTGAAGGTAAGAAACAGGGGCATTATTATACACCGACAATCGGTCCTTGGGACTATTGGGTTGTAGAATATGCCTACAAGCCGGTGAGTGGTAATAAACCCGAAGCAGAATTGCCTGACTTACAAAAGATTGCATCTCGTGCGGCGGCTTCAGAACTCAGGTATGGCACAGATGGTGATGCATCGGCATACCAAAACCGTGACCTTGATCCTTTGGTGAATCGTTGGGACATGGGTGCGGATCCGCTTGAGTTTGCGAAACAACGTCGTGAGATTGTCGCCGGACTCTGGGACGAAATTGCAGATAAAGTTACAACAGATGGCATGGGGTATCAACGTGTGAGACGCGCGTTCAGATCACTACTTGGTGAATACACTTCATCTATGTATCTTGCGGCACGTTTTATCGGTGGACAATACCACCATCGTGATCACAAGGGTGATAAAGATGGTCGTTTGCCTTATGTGCCAGTGTCAGCGAAGAAGCAACGTGAAGCACTTGCATTTATCAAGGAACATGCACTTTCTGATAAGGTTTTTGATTTTCCACCAGAACTGTTGAACAGCATTGCCATCACGCGTTGGAGTGATTGGGGAACAAGTAGTAATAACTCTTCTCGTTTGGATTATCCAATTCATGATGTTATTCTGCGAAACCAAGGTCAAATCCTGAGAAGATTGCTTGATGCGAATGTGCTTTCACGCGTTCAGGACACAGAACTCAAGTTTTCTGGTGAAGATGCCTTCACAATGCCAGAACTCTTTACCGGTATTACAGATGCTGTTTGGGTTGAACTTGATAAAAATGCTGACGCTAATCAGTGGACAAATTCAGATGCATTTATCTCAAGTTTCAGGCGTGGGTTACAACGTGAACACTTGAAGCAGTTGATTAAATTGGTGTTAGCTGCAGATAGCGGTACACCTGAAGATGCGAGATCTCTTGCACGTCTACATCTAACACAAATCAATGGTCGTCTTAAGACTGTCCTGCAAAATTCTAAGGCAAAACTGGATGAGTACAGTGTTGCTCATCTTGAAGAATCGCAGGATCGTGTTGATAAGGCGTTGACAGCAAACTTTAACGTTGAGAAACGTTAGGTGTTTGCCGTTGTTTTCTAAGGAAAAACCTTCTCACATTGTAAGTGGGTCTCTGTGCGCTGCCTTTGTATAACCCACATGTATGGCAACGGACGGGTACAGAGACCCACCCCTACAATCGGATTGCGGTGTTTGCAGATCTAAAGCGTGTCTAACCTCTTCGTCATGGGAGTGTATGATATGAAAACCTTAGGTAAATACATAACAACCATATTCATGCTTTGTGCGTTGTTTTTGCTGAATGTATCTGCTAAAGATGTTACTCAGTTTGGTTTACCAGAAGGTGCGAAACTCCGCATCGGTCAAGGCACATTGGGTGAAATCGCATATTTCCCTGATGGCACTCGGTTTGCAATCGCAACTTCAATCGGGACTTGGATATACGACTCTATTACTGGTGAAAGGTTATACCAACTCTATGATCATAAAAGTCGAGTAAATGGAATAAAAAACGTATCTATTTCACCCAATGGTAAAACTATCGCTACTGAAGTTTCAGATGAAACTGTGTTGTTATGGAATGCTTCCACAGGAAAATTCTCAAGAAAACTTGAACGCGATGGAAAAGGACACTATAGAGCGTTATTTTCACCAGATGGGGAAATAGTTGCTACATCAAGTGGAACACCTTCTGAAATATCAAACAAGACAATAATTTTGTGGGATGTCAGTACTGGTAAACTACTAAATACACTTGCAGAACCTATTAGTGGTTTCTATGACAAATGTTTCTCACCAGATGGAAAGAGTATAGCTACCTGGAAATTAGGTTCATTGGACGTGAGCCTTTGGGATGTCGGCACAGGACAACTCGCAAATACCTTCACAGCACATGAAGGTATTGTTAACACCGTCCGATTTTCACCTGATGGGGAAATAATTGCTACAGGTGGTCAGGATTCTACGGTGCGTTTATGGAATTCTAACACCGGACAACTCCTGAATACTCTTGACCATCAGGATATTAATTCATTAACCACCGTCCGATTTTCACCTGATGGAAAGATAATTGCTACAGGAGACATATCAAGTAGAGAGGTATACCTATGGGAAGTGACCACTGGAAATAAACTTAATAGTCTTATTGGGGATGCAGGTGGCAGTGTGTGTAGTATCTGCTTTTCTCCAAGTGGGATAATTATCGCAGCCGGTGGTGCTGATGGCACGATACGTCTATGGTCTACTAATACAGGATTAGAACTTGTAAAACTCTCTGGACATGAGGGAAGTGTAGATTCTGTCCTCTTTTCACCAGATGGAATTACACTTCTGAGCAAGGGGTCGGATAGGAAGGTACGACTCTGGGATGCGCTTTCAGGAGAACTACTCAAAACGCTTGATGGTTATACGGAAGATGTTGGAACCGTTTCATTTTCACCAGATGGTAATACAATTGCAAGTGGAAGTTCGGACAATAAAGTCCGTCTGTGGAATGCATATAGCGGTCAACTCGTGAATACCCTCTCTGGTCATTCTGACGATATCTATAGTGTCTGTTTTTCACCTGATGGTAAAACTATTGTAGGCGGAGGAGCAGACAAAACTATACGGTTATGGGATGCTATTACAGGAGACCACATTAGAACTCTTACAGGACATAAACGTTATGTCAAAAATGTCTTCTTTACTGCAGATGGACAGATAATTGCTAGTTCATGTTGGAACAGCACTTTGCGTCTATGGGATGCTAAAACCGGTAATCACCTGAAAACACTCAATGGAGATATGATTTCTCCTGATGGGGAGCAATTCATACAAATTGAACATGGACAAGTAGAAGGTGACGATAGTTTCTTGTACCTATCTGATGTTAATACTGGACAACTAAGGAAACAGACGACATATTCGGGTAGTTTCGGATTTGAATGTTTTTCACCCGATGGAAAGTTGTTCGTTACGAGTGATTCAAACAATTCTATCATAGAATTATGGGATGTCGGAACTGTGCAGATTGTAAATACATATTCTGGACATTTGAGTCTTCCATTCTGTGGTGGCGGTACGATTACAGCAGTTTGCTTTTCTAAGGATGTGAGTGCTATTGCCTCTGGAAGTCTTGACAAAACAGTCAGACTTTGGTCAACCGAAGAGGGAAAGCACTTAAAAACATTTACTGGACATTCAGGCGGGATTAGTTCAATAGCATTTAGTCCTGATGGTAAGACACTTGCAAGTGGTAGTCATGATGGAACAATTCTGTTGTGGGATGTTGAATAAGAGAGGATTGAAATAATAGATGGAAATTTTGGAATATACACCTGATTTTCTACCATCCTTGACAGAAATCTATAATGAACTGACAACTGAAGTACCTTTGTCAAACCGGGCAATGAACACGATATAACGATTTTGTCCGATGCCTTCACCGATCTCATCACCATTGCTCTTATGATTGGCATGGATCTGAGCGGTTCTGCTCTCATACTGGATTCTGGTTTTGACTCTAAAGCGTATCATAAGATTATCAAAGAACATGGTTTACTTCCAGCAATCTACCCGCATCGACAGCATGTTCAGAAAGATATAAAGTTCAGCTACGTATCTGTTCATTTAGATTGGCAGGATATATTTCAAGGTCGGAACGGTCGATGAGTATGCCGATGTAAAAGGTTAACCAGTTGCCGCAGAGTTCAATAGACATCAATTCTTCATTATCGTTGATGTATTCATGGAGTTCTGCTTCAAATTCCTCTTTATTCTGTGCATCCGTGACGGTGAGTTTTGCCGGAACAATCTCCTGTCGGTGGTATTCAACCGCGATTTCCTCGTCCTCATTGTCTGGGTCTGGATAATAAAGGGTCATCTCATCTGGTAATGGATCACCGAGTTCTTGTTCCCCATCAACAATCCATCGTGAGATTTCGTATTCGTCTTTTGTTCCGGTGATTTGATCTACCCCGACAACGAGTTCATCCTCTACATCCTTGATATGATACATAAATCGTAGGAGTCCGTTACCTTCATACTTTTTTCTTGTATAAAGTGTGAAGGCATGAGAGGTATCACCTGTTTCCTGATATGTCGTCAGGTCAGAGAGTTCAATGATACTGTTGATTGGAATATCAACTAACTCATGCCGTTCTGGTTTTTTAGCGTCTTCTTCTTTTCGCTTGCTAAAGAGTGATTTTCCTTCTTTTTTGCCAAATAGTGCCATATCACCACCTAAAAATAACCTTTGTTATATAGTACCAACATTATGCCGCCAACGATGAGGAGACTGCAAAATACGAGAATGAACCAAGTTGCCCCTGAAGTTTTCTTCTCAACGATGATTCTTTGCTGAACGGGTTCTGGTGGTGCACGTTGTGTATTTGGATTGACAGTCGGTGTTTCAGCAGTTGCAAGAAGTTCCTGTTTGATTGCTTCTTCATCAGGTAATTCATCGACCGTTACCACCTCTGCATTGTCACCGTAGAATTTATCAGGATTTTCTTCAACGTAACTTGCCACAAAATCTTCATCCCGATTTGTGCCAGGGTCTACGTAGTTCTCATTTGGTTCAACCCCTTGGCTTTCATAATATTCTCTGTAGAATTCGTACTCTTTCTGTTTTTCATCAGTCCAATGCTGTCTGTCGTAGTTTTGGTGGTGATAGTGCCATAAATAACTACGACGGATCGCATGGTTATAGTAGTCATGGAAATAGAGCCCGAACATCAGATTTCGATACAACATAGCACTCTCAATACTATACATAGAGTAGGGTGAATAGGGATTATAGTACCCACGGTAGTTTGCAACAGTGATAGTCTGTCGTTGTTGTCTACGAGCACTTGCAGTTTGTCGGTTTGCTGTCGTGACCTTGCGTTTCAAACTACGGTTTTCTGCTTTTAGCTGCCGCACTTGTTTTCGATTTTGGGCAGTAGTTGCGCTCTGTTGCGTGCGATTGGTAGTGGTTTTACGTGTTGTCGGTGTGTTGGTCGTCTTTGCTCGATTCGTAGCGGTCTGTTTTTGGCGTGCAGATGTGCTTTGCCGGGTCGTTGGAGTTTTTGATGTGCGGCTTCCGCTATAACTGCTTCCTGTACTACGTGTTGACGTAGTGCCTGGCTTTGTATACGAACTCCGTGAGGAAGAAGTTTTGCTGCGTGAACTACTGCTATATGTGCGTTTCGGTGCTGAATAACTTTTTGAACTGCGTGAATAACTTCGACTTGAACTTCGACTGAAACTTCGACTGAAACTACGTCCTCCGCCAAAACTTCTGCGGCTTTCTACGATATCGGGGGCAATAGAGAACAAGAATAGGACTATTCCGAATATTGATAATATCCGTTTACATTTTCTACCAAATGATGATTGTTGGTATTTGTTCATGATACTGAAATCCTCCCACAAGTACTATAGACAAAAAACTTGACAAACAATATCTATATTTGTTAAACTAATATGACCCTTATAGTATGTGCCTGTAGCTCAGTTGGATAGAGCGTCAGCCTCCGGAGCTGAAGGTCGGGCGTTCGAGTCGCCCCAGGCACGTTTTTTGTTCCTTCTCTGTTTGATATACCTCTTGAACCTTTACTGGCATCTCATTTTAATTATGTTAACATGAATGGAAATGAGTGTCAAGGATATAGAAAGGAAAAAATATGGCACTTGATGTACGTGATGAAAAACTATTGGAATTAGTAGATTCGGAACCAGAAGTCGAACAGTTGGCTACTGGATTTCAATTTACCGAAGGACCACTCTGGAATTCTATTGGACGATATTTGCTCTTTAGTGATATTCCTGCGAATAAAATACGTAAATGGAATGAAGAATCCGGTATGTCCGTTTTTAGAGACCCATCTGGTAAGTCAAACGGTTTGACCTACGATAGGGGTGGTCACTTGATTACTTGTGAACACGCGAATCGTCGTGTTTCAAGAACTACTGCGGATGGGGATGTTCAAACGATTGCATCACATTATGAAGGGAAACGTTTGAATAGTCCTAACGATATTGTTGTCAAATCGGATGGGAGTATCTATTTTACGGATCCACCGTACGGGATAACATCGGAATCAGAGAAAGAACTTGATTTTCACGGTGTTTACCGATTGTCTCCGGATAAGCAAGAACTGACATTGCTTGTTGATGATTTTGATAGACCGAACGGTATTTGCTTTTCACCTAATGAGTCTGTCTTATATATTAATGACACGAAACGGATGCATGTGCGTGCTTTTGATGTGCAAGATGATGGCACAATAGGCAATGGTCGTGTTTTTGCTGAGGAAGAGGGAAAAAATGGCGTTCCAGATGGTATGAAGGTAGATGTGAAAGGTAATGTTTATCTGACAGGACCGAATGGTATATGGATATTCGCTCCAGATGGGACACACCTTGGTATTATTCTTGTTCCTGAACGCACAGCGAATCTTGCATGGGGTGGCGATTTTTGGAAGAGTCTGTTTATCACCGCGAGTACATCTATCTATCGCGTAGAATGCAAAGTAGAGGGGGTAGCGGTATCCTGATGAAAGTAAGAATCAAAAGAGTAGACAAATCGCTTCCATTACCAAAATATGAGACTGAGGGTTCGGTTGGGTTTGACTTGTTGTGTCGTGAATCTGCTGAAATTGCGCCGAATGAGATAGCCTTAGTTCCTGCAAATGTTATTGTGGAAACGCCTCCTGGATACATGTTAATGTTGTGTATGCGAAGTAGTACACCTCGTAAATTTGGATTGATGATGGCACAAAGTGTCGGCATTATTGACACTGACTATTGCGGAGAAGAAGATGAGATAAAAATCCAAGTTTACAATTTCACTGATGACACTGTGACCATTGAACGGGGGAGTCGGATCGCACAAGCGATATTTGTTCGTGTTGCGACTTTAGAATGGCATGAGGTAGAAGAGATGACAGAGTCTTCGCGTGGAGGATTTGGGAGTACTGACAAGTAACTTTATTCTCTACAATTTCGTATTTATATGAAATATGAAATTTAAGGGGTTGAGTAACAGTATCTAAATATCTATATTTTTCTTGATATTTCTATGGATTTATAGTATGCTATTATATGGCTTATGTATCAGCACGTAAAGCAAGTGAACTGCTGGATTATACCCCCGACCATTTAAGGAAGTTGGCAAATGAAGGAAAGATTGAATATATCCGCACAGGAGGCGGACACAGACGCTATGATGTTGAAGGATACATCAAAAGCAAATCCCAATCAATTGCAACTGTTTGCTACTGCAGAGTATCCAGCACGAAGCAAAGAGATGATCTTGAACGACAAGTTGAATATCTGCGAAGCATCTACCCCGAAACAGAAGTTATCCGAGACATCGGAAGCGGAATCAACTTCAAAAGAAAAGGGTTTAGAACCTTATTGGAACGGCTTATGCAAGGTGATAAGCTCCAAGTTGTTATTGCCCATCGGGATAGGCTCGCCCGATTCGGTATCGACCTTATACAATACCTCATTGAACAAAACGGTGGCGAACTCGTGGTTTTGGACCAAACAGCACACAGTCCGCAAGAAGAACTCACGAAGGATCTTCTCGCAATCCTGCATGTCTTCAGTAGCCGGATGCGCGGGCTCAGAAGTTACCGTGACAAAATCAAAGAAGATAAGAGTTTATCCGACAACAGAACAACGTGAAACGCTTCGGCAATGGTTTGGCACAGCACGTTTCACTTACAATAAAACCGTTGCTTTGCTGAACGAAACAGACACAAAAGCACATTGGAAAGCGATAAAAACAGGCATTCTTCACGATCTCGCTGATTGGAGCAAAGAAACACCGTATCAGATAAAGTCTATTGCTATCCGTGATGCTTGTATTGCTGTCAGAGAAGCAAAGCAAAAATGTAAGAAAACAGGTGTGTTTCAATCTGTTTCTTTCAAATCTAAACGGCATTCATCAGATAGTATTTTCATACCAAAGTCTGCTATAAAACCACGCGGTGTTTATCACACCTTACTTAGTGATCTAAAGATGTCAGAGATGTTACCTGATAATATCTGTGACTCACGCCTCGTGAAAAAGAATGATAAATACTATCTCTGTGTTTCCTATACTGTGACAACTCCGAAGCGAAAGCCAAACGGAAGTGTTGTTGCTTTAGACCCTGGCGTGAGAACATTCCTCACATATTTTCATGAGCGTGGTTTCGGATGGCTTGGACACCATGCAATCAATCGGATTCAAAGACTTTGTTTATATCTCGATGATCTATTATCTCGTGCAGCTAAAGCAAATAGACAATCACGCAAGAATATGAGACGTGCTGCAAACAGAATACGCACTCAAATAAAAAATCTCGTCGATGAATTGCACCGTAAAGTTGCACGATACCTTGTTGATACCTTTGATATTATCTTACTCCCCACTTATGAGACTTCAGATATGGTGATGCGTGGAAAACGAAAACTACGAAAGAGGTCTGTCCGACAAATGTTGACACTCTCTCACCACAGGTTTAAAAAGTTTCTAAAACATAAAGCGGAAGAAAGTGGATGTATCGTTGTTGATGTCTGTGAAGCATACACATCAAAAACAGTGTCGTGGAATGGTGAGATGAGAAAATCACTTGGCGGACGCAAGATAATTAAAGATAGCACAGGACTCAAGATGAACAGAGACTTGAATGGCGCACGTGGGATATTCCTGCGTGCTTTGGTAGATGAACCCTGGTTACTCTCAATGAGTAACTTGCAAACCGTATAAGAAGTGAAATGAACAGCATTGCACGGATATATACAGGTTAATATCATCGGAGATATAGAACTAAATATGAAACAGTATCTTGAAGGACTACAGCAGATATTAGACACGGGTGTTGATCGTGATGGCAGAAATGGGAAAACTCGCGCCTTGTTCGGTATGCAGATGCGGTATAATCTGGAAGATGGTTTTCCTGCTGTGACGACGAAGAGACTTGCCTTTCGTTCTGTTAAAGCGGAGCTTCTCGGTTTTTTACGGGGTTATGATCACGTCAAACAATTTCAAAAACTGGGTACTCAAATATGGAATGCGAACGCTGATGCATGGGGACGTGATGGTGCTCTTGGTTGTATCTATGGTGTTCAGTGGCGTAGGTGGCGAACAGAAAACAACAGAATTGATCAATTGGCAGAGGTGATTGAACAGATAAAGACGAATCCGAATAGTCGCAGGCATGTTGTAACGGCCTGGAATCCGGGTGAATTAGATCAGATGGCATTAGCACCGTGCCACATGTTTTTCCAATTTTTCGTAGCAGATGACAAATTGTCGTTGCAGATGTATCAACGTAGTTGCGATATGTTTCTTGGTGTGCCCTTTAACATAGCGTCTTATTCGTTACTGCTTTCAATGGTTGCTCAAATTACGGAACTTCAACCGAGCGAATTTATACATGTATTAGGTGATGCACATATTTATCACGCCCATTTTGATCAAGTCAAAACACAACTCAAACGCCAACCTTATCCACTACCTGAACTTGTCCTTAACACGAATGTGACCTCAATTGATAACTTTAAAATGCAGGATTTGCAGTTGCAGAACTATCAGTCTCATGATGCAATTCGTGCTAAAATGATTGTCTAAAATTTAATCATGTTTGGACAGTCTTAGCGTTATGAGACTGTAATATTTAACCCAAGTTGCCATCCATTGCCTGTAGGAGGGATTTGTAACCCCAATTTACGACAATTAGCATCAGACTTCGTTGTTTCTATGTTTCCTGCTATTAATCGGGGTTACAAACCATCCTACAAAGAATAGGTAACAACTTGGGTAATATTTTATAGGAGAATGTCCATGACTAATATAAAAAGTCTGATTGTCCTTTGCATAAGTTTCATAATAGTACTCTGTGGCTGCGGCAAACCCTCCCCTGGTTTCAAAATCTATCGAAACAGTGATATGGTTTTAATCTTTTTAGCATTGCAAGATACATCTGAAATTGCTGACGCAACAATAGATAATGACAATAAAGAGCTGCAGTTAGATATTGATACGGGTCAAGAGATAGTGAATCATGTCATGTCTCTTAAACGGAAATTAATTGTTAGTCTCATCAAACCTGAAGAGACGCTTGAAATTAAAGAAAGAGACAGGATAAATGGATACGGAATAGTTCATCTAACAGTATCTTCTCCTATACCCAACAGAGGGTCAATGTCTGTTAACTGGACAGGTATAAAGAAACCTGGTATTCCTCAGCAAGCGGGACTTTTCAACAATTCCGGAGCATTCCGTGTTGGTGATAGAATTTTGGCATACTGTCGTATTTCAGAACACGAAGAGTCGTCATGGAAAATTTCTAAATTTGGCGTTACAGTTGAAGTTACAGAAACCACAGCTTTTGAGAATCTTGAGATTGATACTGATGGGAATCCTGTTTTGGAGATTTTAACTGATGATGAAGAAATAGGAAACCAGAAACTTAGTTTTGTTCTTAAAGAACTGCAACCACATGAAACAGTAGAAGTTGAGAATAAGCAGAAGTTAGGCGATGATGTTTTTCTTGTCAACCTGAAGGTAGTTCCAAAGAATAACCAGAATCTAAATGACGATATTTTGTCAGACCGTTGAGTAAATGTTCACAGTGTGAGATGGGAACTACCTAATGAAAACCAACATTCTTTATCCTATTTTTGCCGTCAAGACACCGAAGCTTTAGCTCGGTGATGTAGACGGCACTATTGGCTTGATGCTATATTAGCATTTTAACTTGTCATATTAGTGTAAATATTGTATAATATATCACATAAACTAAATGTCCAACAGGTAATGTGATATGTCAATTGAATTAAAAACTCCAAAGTTAGAATATCAGAAGACACGTGGGTGTATATACGCTTGTGAATACCATATCGTTTTTTGCACAAAATACAGAAGAAAATGTTTGTCAGATGAAATGCAGGAAAGGTTAAAAGAATTAATATTTGACAAACAATCAGATTTCAAGTATATCATTCGTGCGATAGACACTATGCCTGACCATGTGCACGTCTTGGTAAGTATAGACCCCACCCAATCTGTATCTACGGTAATTGGTCGTATAAAAGGGTTCACTGGTAAAACGCTCAGAGAAGAATATCCAATATTAACTCGCATGCCGTGTCTATGGACCGTTCAAAGTTTGTTGCTTCTACAGGTGGAGTTACTTTGGATGTCCTAAAACAATCTATTGAAGACCAGAAAAACAAATGAGAACATTTAAATACAAACTTCAAAAGCATCCTCGCAATAGACATATTCAGAAAGACCTGCATATCATTGCCCATGTCCACAACCATTTTGTTGCGTTGTGGCAACGGCACTACAGGATATATGGGCAATGTGAAGGTTACAAGCGACCGAGTGCATTTCGGATGATTAAGCATTTGACAAAACTGAAACGACTTTCTAAATATCAACACTGGACGATCCCATATTCTTGGTGTTTGCAAGAATGTATCCAACGCGTTGACAGAGGGTGGAAAAACTTCTTTGAAGGTAGGGCGAAACGTCCACCTAAATTTAGAAGTCGGTATAAATACAAATCTATGACCTTTGATGGAAGTCAAGTCAAAATAGAACCCATTGACAAAACAGGCGGATGTCCCGTTGCGAAAATCCGTATCAATAGAAGATGGTATCGCTTCTGGTATAGTCGACCGATTGAAGGTAATATCAAACAGGTTACCGTTAAGAAAGACGCAGTAGGCGATTGGCATATCACTATCACAACAGATGCTGAAGGACTTGAGCCTGCACCTAAGACTGGTAGGACAGCAGGGTTTGATTTTGGACTCAAGGATTTTCTCACCTGTTCGGATGGCACGAAATATCAATCTCCTGAATTCTATAAGTCTGCTTCTAAACTGATAAAACGTGCGAGCCTCGCGTTGTCTCGGAAGCAAAAAGGCAGTAATAATCGCCAACGTGCAAGGAAATACTTGGCACGCGTGCATAGAAAAATCAATCAACAACGCGAAGACCATCACTGGAAACTCGCTCTTGAACTTGTCCGAAAGTTTGATGTCTGTTTCTTTGAAGACCTGAATCTTGAAGGCATGAAACGGCTTTGGGGACGTAAAGTTTCTGACTATGCCTTTGGCGACTTCATGCAGAAAATCAAGTGGCAAGCACAGAAAAGATGCAAACGCGTTGAAACAATTAACAGATGGACACCTACAAGCAAAGTCTGTCACGCCTGTGGGCAAATCCAAATGTTCTTTGATCTGAGTATTCGCAAGTGGGATTGTCATAACTGCAAAATCTCTCATGACCGCGATATAAACGCGGCTATAAACATTCATAAGGTTGGGGCATCAACCTTTTCAGGAGGAGACGTAATACCTGCTACGGCAGGTTGTCTCTGGCGATAGAAGAATCACCGATGCTTTAGCTCGGTGAGTATGTCAAATTATCAGTCTGTTACTGTTGTGTGTTAGTTGTAATGTTGAACAGAAACAACAACTGAGTTATGTGGAAGGTAGTGGCGGTCATGAATATCGAATGCATGAGATCCGTATACCAGAAAATTTGAAAATAGTGGATGCAGAACTTGATTTCAGACAGTTAAACTTAGAGTTTGATAGGGGTAATGGTATTGAAAAACAGAGTTTAAAATATCCATACAGAGCTTCTGACATCATTGATGACTACTATGAGTATTTTAAATTCAGAGGGGCAAATAGAGTAGCTGGACGAACTTTTTTACATTTTTCCACAGATGAAGATCCGCAAAGCGAGTTTAACCCTCCTATTGGAACATCCAAGATTTCGTCAGGCATAAAAGAACGTGAAGAATTTGCCATCTATCGGACAAGTAAATTGCTTGTAATCCATTTCTCAATTAAGAATACGTCTCTCGGTAATTTGACTTTTCACGACCTTACAAAACGTTATGCAAAAGACCCACATAATAGAGGAAAAACGGCTTATTTTGAAATCATTGATGGCAAAATGCATTATAATATAGAGCTTAATAATAAAGAAACACGAAGCTTTCTCATTGATGATTATTATAAGAATGAAACTTATAACGGTGGTGGAGAAATCAGTAGTATAAGCAATAATGAGGTAAGTTGGACTTGGAGTTATAGGATTAACTCTAATCATGAAATGGATAGGTAAAAGGTTCTAATTTAATGGTAAATAGTAGGAGTACATATTAACATTGCAAATCTCAATGATTGCTGCGATAGATAAGAATAGACTCATTGGCAATGGACCAAACATCCCTTGGAAACTGCCTGCTGATCTCAAACACTTCCGTGAGATGACAATTGGCAAACCTGTCGTCATGGGACGAAAAACCTTTGAAACGCTTCCTCGTCCGTTGGCAAAGCGAAAAAATATTATACTCACCCGCAATCAGAACTACACTGCACCAAAAGGTTGTATTGTTGCTCACTCTGTAGAGGAGATCATTACAACTGTCAGCGAAATTTATGACGACGTGACAACGGAACTAATGATTTGTGGTGGAGCACCAATTTACGCAGCCTTTTTATCACATTCTACCCGACTTTATCTCACACAGGTTCATGCTACTTTTGAAGGAGATGTCTATTTTCCTGAATTTGATTGGAATGCGTGGGATGAAGTGAAGCGGACTGACTGTGATCCGGATGAGAAGAATCCTTATCATTACAGTTTTTTGGTTTTAGATAAGATATAGAATAGTGGAGTGAATTAGTGCTTAATTTATGTATGCTTTCTGGTTCCTTTGAATATGACTCAGAAACATCTTTGACTATTTTCAAAAAGTATGTTGAGAAAAACTATCCTATCCAAGCCAATATGATTGTCTATGAATCAGAAGATGATGACCCATCTTTAGATGCGATAGATGATGCAGATGCTCTGTTAGTCTTTACGCGGCGGCTCAATACAGATGGAGAATCACTCGCAAAATTTAGGTCGTATTGTGAGACAGGCAAGCCACTCATTGGTGTTCGAACTGCAAGCCATGCCTATCAGAACTGGTTGGATTTTGATAAAGAGGTATTGGGAGGGGACTACCAAGGACATTATGGGCACGGTCCCACCGTTCAATTAGAAACTGTAGAACCAGAACATCCAATCCTGAAAGATATACCCAAATTTGAAAGTTATGGGAGTCTATATAGGAATCCTTCAATTAGTGATGATGCGTCAGTGCTTCAGATGGGACATACGGATGAACATACGGAACCCGTTGCTTGGACGCGTTTGCATAATGGTGGACGTATCTGTTATACTTCGTTAGGACATCAGAAGGATTTTGGATTAGATGCGTTTTTGCAGTTTCTGGCACAGAGCGTTCAATGGGTGTCAGAACAGATATAGGAAGATTTAATTTAGGGAATTTTTTATGCCTCTGTGATTGTAGCAGAGGTTTTTGAGATATGGAAACACTTGCGATAACGAATGGCGACATCTATACCCCGACACATTACGGTCACGGTAATCTCGTCATTCAAGGCGATACAATATCAGCAATTACTAAAGAGCAATTACCTCCATCCGATGAGGTGATTGATGCATCTGGTTGCCTTGTCATTCCTGGATTGATTGATGGATTGATTCATGGCGGTGGTGGTTGTGATAGCATGACCGGAAAAGTTGAAGATATTGAGACAATTGCACGCGCACATGCATCAGATGGTGTGACCTCTTTGGTGGTAGGTATATCTTCTGGGAGTATGGAGCAGATAAACGCATCTTTAGAGGCAATTGCACATGTAGTTGATGAACCCGTAGCAGATGGATCCAGGGTTATAGGATCCTATGTTGAAGGCAAATTCGGTAGTCTTGCCAAGAATGGTGCACAGAATGCGAAATACATTACACCACCGAACTTTGAAGAATTTCACGCAATGTGGGCAGCTTCTGATGGTACATTAAAGGTGATTTCTGTCGCACCAGAAAACGATGAAAATTTTCAGTTTATCAAACATCTTGCTGAATTTAGGACAGATGCTTATAATAACATTGTTATAGCGATGGGACATACAAACGCTTCTTATCAGCAAGCGATGGATGCAATTGACGCGGGGGTTACACGTGCAACGCATACTTACAACGGCATGAGCGGTATGCACCACCGTGATCTCGGTGCACTTGAGGCGGTTTTACACCATCCAAACATACATGCGGAATTGATCGTTGACGAACACCACGTTAAGCCATTTTGGGGTAAGCATCTGATAGAAGCAAAAGGTGTTTCAGGTGTAGGATTAATAACAGATTGCACCGAACATGCGGGTCTTTCTACTGAAGAGTGGCAGAAGGATGCTGTTTATGAAGCAACACATGACGCGTTTCGACTTAAGGATATGGTTGATACGGATACCTATAAATATATAAAAGATGGTGCAATGTGGTTAGATGTTGGCAAACCGACAGAACGGCTCGCGGGAGCAATCATCACACTGATGGATGGTGTCCGTAATGTTGTGAAGTGGGGATTTTCATTAGAGGATGCGTTGACGATGGCGACATTGACACCTGCACAGAATTTAGGTGTGGAGGATCGCGTGGGTTCAATTGCACCTGAGAAGGCTGCAGATATAGTTATTGTTGATGACAGTTTAAATGTGCAAAAGGTGATTTTACGTGGGAAAGTGATATAATGAATACAATATGATGGTAAAACTCCTTAATTGTTCTGAGTCATAGTGACCCACAACCTAAAGGTTGGGGCTTGTGCTTCACAGACAGTGCCGATCTGAGTTACGTCTTAATCCGTCTCCACAGTGGTTGCTAAGCCAACCACTTGCCAGAAGGCAACTATTTATTTTGATGCGTGTTATTCAAACGGGATGCGATATTTCAATCGTCTTTCCCTACTAACGCACAGTATTATATCAAACGACCCGTCAGGACTATTGTTCTGATAGAACTTAGACACTATAGAAATGACTGAAGCTTTTACATAGCAGGTTTCAGTGTCAAGCTTATAGCTGAAAAGCCTCTACTATAACCAATGCTGAAGTCTAATAAGTAGACGATTGATAATAAAAGAGGTTGAGATAATTTTTTAAAAAAAGCCGTCTACATCCCACAAGCTAAAGCATGGGGATTTGACGGAAGATTGTTAAAAATTGCGACTTTTGTAACTGGTGAAACGATAAGGAGTAACTGACATGCAATTCCTTAGAAACAACGCGTATTGGATGCTCAGCATCGTTATCGTTATCGGTATTGGGAGCATCATTGCGATGCACCGTGTGCAACAGCAGGTAAGTGAGCCAGAGCACGGGATGCCTGATGTTGCGGAACAGACACAGGAGACGAGCAAACGACCCATTCGCGCAGCACCCCATCCGACTTCACGCAAGACACTAAAAACTATTGGTCCTGGACACGCCGGGCATAATCATCCGGAAACCCCACCGCCACTACCAACCGATGCACTAAAGCGTCGGGAAATTATGATTCGGGAAAGAGTAGATGTGGGAAAAGACATTTGGGACTGGCGAGATGATGGACCCCATCTGACCGTGGAAGCATCCCAAATAGAACTTGAAGCACTCACAGACGGTATGACCCCTGAAGATGCAATTGATTTTCTGGAACAGCATGGTCAGTATAATGAGGCGATCTTAAGTCAAGTGTCCGCGCACCGCGCTTTTAAATATCTTCAGGCAATACGTGCAAGTTGGGAAAAAGTGAATGAATATGCTGAAAAAGCACTTGTAGAAAACCCTGACAATTTTGAGGCAAAAATGAAATTAATGCTGTCTGAAAAGGACAATGCGAAAGCGGCGGCGGGGTATAGAGAAATTCTTGCGAAAGATCCCAACCACGTCGGTGCACTGCTCAATTTGGGGTATCGGACGCATTACGATAATCCGGAGAGCGCGTTAGAACACCTTATCAAGGGGAACAAACTGGATCCGACCCGTGGATTTAGAGCTATAGGACTTGTATACGAGCGTCTGGGTAATGTAAAAACTGCGTGGCTCTATTACAGAAAGCACCTAACACTTTGGCCTCGTGACATATTAGCTGGATCACATCTGAGTTGGATTGAGATAGGTCAACCGAAGTATACACCAATTTATTTAGAACGTCAACCAGTTCAGTCACGTGACGAAGTGTCTATGGATAATGGAGCTGTCATCCCAAAAGAAAAACGGACACCAACTGTTGAAGATATGCCTTGGTTTCCGGAACTCCCACCGGATGAGACGCATCTGTCGGAAAATCGACCGACAGACGTAGAAGCAGCACGGGCAGAGTTTGAACGTCGGCAAGCCGCTGCACAGAAAGAATTTGACGCGTTCATCAAATGGGCAGAGAGCGTTATGCACGAGGACTTCCCGATTGACACGAATGACTTTCTGACGAAAGAACTTGCAGCACATCTCAAAGGTGGCAAAACAGAGGTGGCACCCGAACGGCTTGTCCGTGCCTTTGAACTGATGGAACGGCACGGCAGAACGAGTGGGTTGCAACGTCTCAAAGACAAAGATCCTGAACTCGCAGCAAAGGTTGTACGTTTTCATGAAGAAAAACAATAGCCTTCTCGTCGTAACAATTCGCCGAACAAAAATGAGTAAGGAAGGTTGAGTAACAGTATCTAAATATCTATATTTTTCTTGATATTTCTCTGTATTTATAGTATACTATTATATGGCTTATGTATCAGCACGTAAAGCAAGTGAACTGTTGGATTATACTCCCGACCATTTGAGGAAGTTAGCAAATGAAGGAAAGATTGAATATATCCGCACAGGAGGCGGACACAGACGCTATGATGTTGAAGGATACATCAAAAGCAAATCCCAATCAATTGCAACTGTTTGCTACTGCAGAGTATCCAGCACGAAACAAAGAGACGACCTTGAACGACAAGTTGAATATATGCGAAGCATCTACCCCGCAGCAGAAGTTATCAGAGACATCGGAAGTGGTATCAACTTCAAAAGGAAAGGGCTTAGAACCTTATTGGAACGGCTTATGCAAGGTGATAAGCTCCAAGTTGTTATTGCCCATCGGGATAGGCTCGCCCGATTCGGTATCGACCTTATACAATACCTCATTGAACAAAACGGTGGCGAACTCGTGGTTTTGGACCAAACAGAACACAGTCCGCAAGAAGAACTCACGGAGGATCTTCTCGCAATCCTGCATGTCTTCAGTAGCCGGATGCACGGGCTCAGAAGTTACCATGACAAAATCAAAGAAGATAAGAGTTTATCCAACAACAGAACAACGTGAAACGCTTCGGCAGTGGTTTGGCACAGCACGTTTCACTTATAATAAAACCGTTGCTTTGTTGAACGAAACAGACACTAAAGCGAATTGGAAAGCGATAAAAACAGGCATTCTTCACGATCTACCTGATTGGAGCAAAGAAACGCCGTATCAGATAAAGTCTATTGCTATCCGAGATGCTTGTATTGCTGTTAGAGCAGCAAAGCAAAAATGTCAAAAAACAGGTAAGTATCAATCTGTATCTTTCAAATCCAAACGTCGTCCATCAGATAGTATTTTCATTCCGAAGTCTTCCATAAAAAAACAAGGTGTTTACCACACCTTGCTGGGACACCTCAAAATGTCAGAGAGGTTACCTGATAATATCTGTGACTCCCGACTTGTGAAAGAGAATGATAAATACTTTCTCTGTGTTTCCTATACTGTGACAACTCCGAAGCGAAAGCCAAACGGAAGTGTTGTTGCTTTAGACCCTGGCGTGAGAACATTCCTCACATATTTTCATGAGCGTGGTTTCGGATGGCTTGGACACCATGCTATTAATCGGATTCAAAGACTTTGTTCATATCTTGATGACCTATTATCTCGTGCAGCTAAAGCAAATAGACAATCACGCAAGAATATGAGACGTGCTGCAAACAGAATACGCACACATATAAAAAATCTTGTAGATGAATTGCATCATAAAGTCGCACGATACCTTGTGGATACCTTTGATATTATCTTACTCCCAACATTTGAGACTTCAGATATGGTAATGCGTGGAAAACGCAAACTACGAAAGAGGTCTGCCCGACAAATGTTGACACTCTCTCACTACAGATTCAAACAGTTCCTAAAACATAAAGCGAAAGAAACTGGATCTATCGTCGTTGATGTCTGTGAAGCATACACATCAAAAACAGTTTCTTGGAATGGTGAGATGAGAAAATCACTCGGTGGACGCAAGATAATAAAAGATAGCACAGGACGCAACATGAACAGAGACTTGAATGGCGCACGTGGGATATTTCTGCGTGCTTTGGTAGATGAACCCTGGTTGCTCTCTATGAGTAACTTGCAAACCGTATAAGAAGTGAAATACATAGTATTGCACCGATATATACAGGTTAATATCATCGGTTTTAATTACTAAACTAATAGGTTATTGTCTATCAGAAATAGTATGTGAACAAATTGATTTTCAGTCAGTATTTTCTGGTATATCCCAATTTAGAAAAAGTGATCCGTATTTCCTGATTTAGGTGTGAATTGTAAGAAATTTAGCAATTTTACAATAAATCTATAATAATTCGGACATTTTTCTGAATTAAACTTGACATGACCTTAATTAATGATTATAATATAAGTTTTGAGTGTAGTTATAAGTCTTGTCCGCAGAAATTCAAGGGGGCATTCAATTTGAAAACAGTCTAACGTCGTTTTACAGCAACGTTAATATGTTCAGTTGAATCAGAAGCCCCGCGAGGGCTTTTTCTTTTGTCTATCCAGTAGTTATCATGGTAGTGAGGAGTGGAGATGCCGACAATAAATCAGTTAATCAAAAAACCGCGTAAGAAATATCGCAAGAAAACGAAATCCCCGATTCTCCAGCAGTGTCCACAACGGAGAGGTATCTGTCTACAGGTGAAAACGGTAACACCTAATAAACCGAATTCTGCTTTACGGAAAGTTGCCCGTGTCCGATTTACCTCTTCTGCTGATGAAGCAACATGCTATATTCCTGGGATTGACCACAATTTACAGGAGCACTCAGTTGTGTTGGTGCGTGGTGGTAGAGTCAAGGATTTGTCAAACGTGCGGTATCACATTGTACGTGGGAAATTAGATACAGCAGGTGTGGAAAATCGTCGTCAAGGTCGTTCAAAATATGGTGCACGCAAGCCCAGTTAATAATGCTCAAGTTTGTTTGGAGGAGTTATAGATGCCGAGACGTGGAAACGTCCCAAAACGGGAAGTCAATCCTGATCCTATTCATAACAGCAAATTGGTTTCAAAATTTATTAACCACATGATGTGGGATGGGAAAAAAGGCACAGCACAAAATATTGTCTACACCAGTTTCAAGATTATTGAAGAGCGAACGAGTGAAGACGGTTTTGAAGTGTTTCGTGAAGCGATCAATAAAGTAAAACCAGTGCTTGAAATTCGCCCCCGTCGTGTTGGTAGTCAAACGTATCAGGTCCCTGTTGATGTAAAAACAGAACGTAGAACGACATTAGCAATTAACTGGATTATTGAATCTGCGCGAAGCCGAGGTGAAAAAGGTATGGCTGCTCGGTTAGCAGGAGAACTTATGGATGCTGCAAAAGAAGAAGGTGCAGCAATAAATAGGAAAAGAGACCAACATCGGATGGCAGAAGCAAATAGAGCATTTGCACACTATAGATGGTAATTAAACTAACATTAGTACATATAGAAGTGGGTTGAATGAGACCTACGAACTGAGAGAATTGAAACTATGGCGGACAGAAATCAAAGGGTGCCACGAAGGTCAACCCTATCGCACACGCGAAACATCGGTGTTATGGCGCACATTGATGCGGGTAAAACAACTGTAACTGAACGTATTCTATTCTATACGGGTAGAGTGTATCGCATCGGTGAAGTTGACGAAGGCACAACCACAATGGATTGGATGGTACAGGAACAGGAGCGCGGCATTACGATTACTGCTGCGGCGACTACCTGTAACTGGAAAGAACATCATATCAATATCATTGATACACCAGGACATATTGACTTTACTGTTGAGGTTGAACGTTCCTTGAGAGTTCTTGATGGAGCGGTTGCTGTGTTCTGTGCTGTAGGCGGCGTTGAACCCCAATCCGAGACCGTTTGGCGACAAGCGGATAAATACGAAATCCCTCGTATTGCCTATGTCAATAAGATGGACAGAACGGGTGCTGATTTTTTCCGTACCGTTGAAATGATGGAAGAACGTTTAGGCACAACGGCTGTACCTATTCAATTGCCGATCGGTTCCGCTGAACAATTCAGAGGGATCGTAGACCTGATTTCAATGAAAGGACAATTGTGGGACGAAGGTAGCCAAGGTACTGTTATTCATGAAACCGACATTCCGCCAGAAATGGAAGAGGTTGTTCACGAATATCGGGACCAATTGTTTGAAGCTGTTGCTGAATGGGATGAAGAATTATGTGAGAAATACCTTGATGGAGTTGAGATCACACCCGAAGAAATAAAAGCGGGTTTACGACAAGCAGTGCTTAGTAGTAAGGTCGTTCCAGTGCTGTGTGGCAGTGCTTTAAAGAACAAAGGTGTCCAACCACTTTTAGATTGCATAATCTCGTATCTCCCATCGCCGACAGATGTTAAACCAGTCGTTGGTTTTAACCCAAAAACAGAAGAAGAAGAAACACGTAATTCAGACAAAGATGACCCGTTCTGTGCGTTGGCATTTAAAATTACCACTGATCCACACGTTGGGAAACTGACATATCTGCGCGTTTACTCTGGGGTATTGAACAAAGGTGATACTGTTTACAACAGCAAAAGTGACAAATATGAACGTATTGGTAGGTTGATGCAGATGCATGCGAATAAGCGTGAAGAACATCAATCCGTTAGTGCGGGTGACATCGTTGCAGCGATTGGACTCAAAGACCTAAGCACTGGCGACACTCTGTGTGATCCGAAAGCTCATATCGCACTGGAAACGATGGTGTTTCCGTTACCTGTTATGTCAATCGCAGTTGAACCACGTTCACAATCAGATATAGACAAATTGAACCTTGCTCTCTCAAAATTGGCTGAAGAAGATCCAACTTTCAAAGTTCATCAAGACCCAGACACAGGACAAACACTGCTATCTGGTATGGGTGAGCTTCACTTGGAAATCATCGTGGATAGACTTGTCCGAGAGTTTAATGTTTCAGCAAACGTAGGTTCACCTGAAGTGGCGTATCGTGAAACACTTAAGAAACCGGTCAAAGCTGAAGCCAGATTCGTACGACAATCAGGTGGTAGGGGTCAGTTTGGTCATGTCGTTATTGAAGTAGCACCACTTGAAAAAGGTTCAGGTTTTGAATTTACTGATGAGACGAAAGGCGGATCGGTCCCACAAGAGTTCGTTCCTGCGGTAAGAAAAGGCATTGAAAACGCCATGAATGTTGGCACTTTAGCAGGATATCCTGTTGTTGATGTGGGAGTTCGTCTCGTAGATGGATCTTATCATCAGGTTGATTCCTCTGAGATGTCATTTTCCATTGCTGGTTCAATGGCATTCAAAGAAGCGGCAAAAAAGGCAGGTTCTGTTTTGCTTGAACCGATCATGGGTGTTGAGGTGATCGTACCAGATGAGTATCTTGGCAAAGTGATTGGTGATCTTAATTCCCGTCGTGCACATATTAGAGATACGGAAGTGCATACGAAATCTCGGATTCAGGTTGTTCGTGTAGATGTGCCACTTTCTGAAATGTTCGGTTATGTTAAGTCGCTTCGTTCACTGACACAGGGACGGGCTAACTATACTATGGAGTTTGCACATTATCGAGAAGTACCTGCGAGCGTTGCGGAAGAATTGATTACAAATACAACATCATAATACAGATAAACATATAGATATTTCAACCTGCTTGAGGTAATACAGAACTGACAGATATTTCGGAAAATTGCTAGCAAGCAAAACACTTGTCAATACAGCGAATAATAGATGACATGCCGAAGCGAACTATCTTTCGGCAGTATATGCAAGTCCGAAGAGATTCGGACAATTTGAAACACGTTTTGCGCCTACTTAGTGCGCTGATGAGAACATAGCAACCAAGGTTAATTGATACTAAAAACCTTATACTTAAACCTATAATTGGAGTTTGGACAGAAATGGCAAAGCAAGCATTTGAAAGGACAAAGCCACACGTTAATATTGGAACTATCGGCCACGTTGACCATGGTAAAACGACGCTGACAGCAGCGATAACTATGGTTTTATCTAAACTCGCTGACAAAGACTATGTGATGACCTATGAGGACATTGACAAAGCACCCGAGGAAAAAGAACGTGGCATAACAATTAACACAGCACACGTTGAATACGAGACAGATAACCGACACTACGCTCACGTTGACTGTCCTGGGCACGCTGACTATATCAAGAATATGATTACCGGTGCTGCACAGATGGATGGTGCCATTCTGGTTGTTTCCGCAGCAGATGGTCCAATGCCACAGACACGTGAACACGTGCTTCTTGCACGACAGGTAAACGTACCTTCCTTGGTTGTCTTTCTTAATAAGGCAGACATGGTTGATGACGAAGAACTGCTTGAACTCGTTGAATTGGAAGTTCGCGAATTATTAGATGAGTACGAATTTCCCGGAGACGACACACCCATCATCGCAGGTTCCGCTTTGGAAGCGATGGAATCTGCTGGTGACCCAACAAGTGATGCCTGTAAACCGATTCTTGATTTGATGTCGTCTGTTGATGACTTTATTCCGGAACCGGTTCGTGATACTGAAAAACCTTTCTTGATGCCGATTGAAGATATCTTTACTATCAGTGGTCGTGGCACTGTTGTTACGGGCCGTGTTGAACGTGGTATCATTGAAGTCAATAATACGATCGAAATCGTTGGACTTCGGGAGACACAGGAAACGGTGGTTACTGGTGTGGAAATGTTCAATAAGTTTCTTGATGAAGGTAGAGCGGGTGACAACATTGGCGCACTGCTTCGTGGTGTGGATCGAGATGATGTTGAACGCGGACAGGTATTGGCAATTCCCGGAACGGTTACACCTCATACTAAGTTTGAAGCGGAAGCATATATCTTAACAAAAGAGGAAGGTGGACGTTGGAATCCGTTCTTTAGTGGGTATCGTCCGCAGTTCTATTTCAGGACAACAGATGTCACAGGTGAAATGCATCTCGCTGAAGGTATTGAAATGATTATGCCCGGGGACAATGCACAGATTAGCGTACAACTTTCTAAACCAATCGCAATGGAAGAGCAACTCCGATTTGCTATCCGTGAAGGTGGACACACTATCGGAGCAGGTGTTGTCTCTAAAATTCTTGAGTAACGAGGAAGTATTTATAGGTACAATTCCTCAGTTCACTTACAAACAGTGTGTTTCTGTATCTCGTCGGAGCGTTCAGGACTGCCTATTGAATTGTTGATAAGTCTGAACTGCTTCGGCAGATGCATAATTAACAGTAACTTAATGATACTTGAGGAAATACCCGTTACTTTAGATAAAGGAACTAAGAGATGAACAATCAGAAAATACGGATTAGACTCAAAGCGTTTGATCATCGTTTACTTGACCAGTCTGCGCAGCAAATTGCGTCTATTGCTAAACGCACTCAGGCGAGAGTCTCCGGACCGATTCCATTGCCGACAAAGAAGCATATCTATACCGTGCAACGTTCTACATTCACAGACAAAAAGTCGCGGGAACAATTTGAAATGCGTATCCACAAACGGTTACTGGATATTCTTGAAACTGCACCAAAAACAGTTCACGCACTCATGCAGCTTGACCTACCCGCTGGGGTTGATGTCAAAATAACGCTACTGTAGCGGAGGTAGGAAAATGGTTACCGGTATTATTGGTAGAAAAGTCGGTATGACCCAAATCTATGAGGAGTCTGGAAAAGCAATTCCCGTCACCGTAATAGAAGCTGGACCTTGTCCAATTGTTCAGTTAAAAACCCAAGAACGTGATGGCTATCAAGCAGTTCAATTAGGTTTTGGTAACCGTAAAGAAAGCAAATTTAATAACCCAGAGCGTGGACATTTTGCTAAAGCAGACGTGCAACCTACACGCGTACTCCGTGAATTTCGTGTAGACAGCCTTGATGAAGTGACAGTCGGTGATACTGTTGATGCGAGCCTGTTTTCTGAAGGTGAACACGTTGATGTAACGGGTACATCTAAAGGACATGGGTTCACAGGTGTTGTAAAACGGTGGGGATTTAAAGGTGGTAGGAAGAGTCACGGTGGTGAACAAGACCTACGTCGCCCTGGGGCAATCGGGGCAAGTGCAACCCCCTCACGCGTTTTCAAAGGCAAGAAAATGCCGGGACGATACGGTGCAAAACGACACACCGTCCAAAATTTACAGGTCATCGAAGCGGATGCGGAGCGAAATTTATTAGTTGTCAAAGGCTCGATCCCTGGACCACCTAATGGTCTCCTTCTAATTAAGAAAGCAGTAAAAGCATCTGAAGGAGACAAAACAGAAAGTTAACTTGGTAAAATATATTGCGTTAGAAACCCCAGCCCCTCTATAAGGATCGCAGGGGTAATTCATGCCAAGTACATCGGAGAGACAAAACAGTTATGGCAACATTAAATGTACACAATCGTTCAGGAGAAGTCCTACGAGAGAAAAACCTTGCGGATTCGTTTACACATGCTGTGGTAAACACGGATGTTGTTCACCAATGTGTTGTGGCGTATCTGGCAAATCAGAGAAGTGGGACTGCCTCTACGAAAAGTCGTAGTGAAGTGAGAGGTAGTGGTAGGAAATTATACCGCCAAAAAGGAACGGGTAGAGCGCGTGTAGGTGATGCTAGGTCTCCCATCCGAGTGCATGGTGGAGTAGCATTTGGTCCAAAACCGCGTAGTTACCGTCAAAACACACCAAAGCAAGTTCGTAGGCTCGGATTAAAAAGTGCTATCGCTGATCGATTTCAAAATGACCAGTGTATTCTCATTGAAGATTTTACGCTTGAACGTCCACGCACAAAGGATATGGTGTCTGTCTTGAATGCACTGAATTTGGAAGGAAAAGTGTTGTTTGTTCTTGACGAACACAATCCGAATATTCATCTGTCCTTACGGAATATCCCGCAAGCTAATTGCTGTACTTGGGATTTGCTCAATATATACCAAGTGATGTGGCATGACAAACTTGTTATAAGCGAACGTGCTGCAGAAAAATTGGAAGCAAAATTTGTAGAAACAGAAGGTTAGTATTATGAAAGACAATTACCAAATCATTTTGAAACCACATATCACTGAAAAAAGCACACTTCTCCGCGAGAATAATAAATATTGCTTTGTTGTGAACCGGCAGTCAAGCAAAACAGAAATTAAAAGGGCGGCTGAGGAGTTATTTGACATTAGAGGAAGTGTCATTGATGTTCATACGATGCAGGTGAGAGGAAAGATCAAGGGTAGAATGAATCGCTATCAGCGTGGAAGACGTCCTCATTGGAAAAAGGCTATTATTACAGTGGTAGAAGGAACTCGCATCCCAGTATTCGAGAGTATCTAAAATTTGTAAACTGTTGCATTCAGAAGTCAAGACGTATAAAAGCAAACAAAACGAGAGGATTTGAGAGTGGCAAAAACATATAAACCCGTCACACCGAGTCGTCGGTTTATGACCGGATATACCTTTGAAGAGATAACTCGTCAAAAACCGGAAAAATCACTTGTCAAAGGTGCAAAGAAAAATGCTGGTAGAAATAACAAAGGGCGTATGACGGTACGTAGGCGAGGTGGTGGACACAAACGTCGTTACCGTGTAATTGATTTCAAACGAGATAAATTTGATATTCCTGCTAAGGTTGCTGCGATTGAATACGATCCAAACCGTTCTGCACATATCGCTTTGCTTCACTATGCTGATGGGGAAAAACGCTATATTATCGCCCCTCTCGGTCTAAAAGTCGGTGATACTGTTACATCTGGACCGAATTCAGAGATCAAAGTCGGAAATGCATTGCCTCTTGAAAATATCCCGTTAGGTTCTTCAATTCATAACATAGAAATGCAGCCTGGTAAGGGTGGACAACTTGTTCGAAGTGCTGGTGGAGCGGCACAATTAGTTGATCGTGAGGGTAAATATGCACGTATACGTCTGCCTTCCAGTGAAATACGACTTGTGCCCGTAAAATCAATGGCTACAATCGGTCAGGTTGGTAACGTAACCACTATCACAATTGGAAAAGCAGGACGGTCAAGATGGTTAGGTAAACGTCCTAAAGTGCGTGGTGTTGCTATGAATCCGGTCGATCATCCACACGGCGGTGGTGAGGGAAAAAGTTCTGGTGGAAGGCATCCTGTTACACCTTGGGGTGTGCCGACAAAAGGATATAAAACACGAAATCGTAAGAAGAAATCAAGTCAGTATATTTTTGGAAAACGTAAATAATTGAAACACAATTTGTCTATATGGAAACTGACACCACAGTTTAAAGGAGACTTCTGATGGCGCGTTCTATTAAAAAAGGACCTTATGTAGACGCTAAACTTGCGAAGCATATTGCAGAAATGGAACAATCCGGTAGTAAACGTGTCATTCGCACTTGGGCACGAAGTTCTACTATCACACCGGAATTTGTTGGACATACCGTCGCGATTCATAATGGCAAAAAGTTCTTTCCGGTTTATATCACAGAAAACATGGTAGGTCATAAACTTGGAGAATTTGCACCGACTCGCACTTTCCGTTCACACGCAGGCGGTCAAAGAAGGTAAATTTGGTTCATAATTGTTTATTCAGGTATAGTGCATCTCTCACGACTGCACTTCAAGAAATAATTTGTAGTTAAGAAATATATAAAGCAAGATAATGTGCACCAGTTGTGCATTAGTTTTGTTGGGAGAAACTGATGGAAGGAAGGGCAAAGATTCGGAACGTTTCGGTTGCACCGCGCAAAGCGCGCCTTGTCGCCGACTTAGTTAGGAATCAGTATGTTGATGATGCGCTGAATCAACTGCTCTTTACACATAAAGCGGCAGCACCTATAATCTATAAGTTGATAAAATCCGCAGCAGCAAATGTTCAATATCAAGAGCCGAATGTGGATGCCGCTAATTTGTTCGTCAAAGAGATTCGTGTTGATGAAGGAATTACACGAAAATGGATACGTCCCCGAGCACGAGGTATGGCAAATCGCATCTTAAAAAGACAAAGTCATATTACTGTTGTTGTGGATGAGGAGAGCGATGATGATATTGAGTAAGCAATACCGTCTCTGCATCCAAAACCACCACATACGGGATAGTGTCTAACAGGAGGTTTGTGTGGGACAAAAAACACATCCACGAGGGTTACGATTAGGAATAATCGAAACTTGGGATTCAAAGTGGTATAGTGATCGAGATTATGCGAAATGGCTGCATGAAGACTTCGCAATTCAGAAATATATTAAAGAGCAGTTATTGCGAGCGGGGATCTCACGTATTGAAATTGAACGTGTTGCAGAAAAATGCACTATCAATATTCATACTGCAAGACCCGGGATTGTCATTGGACGACGTGGTGTAGAAAGAGAAAAATTGCAGACAGAGCTTGGTAAACTCATTGATCGTCCAGTAAAAATAAACGTCACTGAAATTAAAGTACCAGAACTTGATGCACAACTCCTCGCTGAAGCCGTTGCAATGCAAATTGAACGGAGAACAAGTTTTAAACAAGCGATGAGACGCAATATCGGTGATTCAATGCAAGCTGGTGCACAAGGTGTTAAAGTCATGGTCAGCGGTAGACTCGATGGAAAAGAGATAGCAAGGACCGAATCCAGCCTGGAGGGACGAGTTCCGCTGCATACACTTCGAGCAAATGTTGACTACGGGTTCACTGAAGCAAATACGACTTATGGGAAAATTGGTGTCAAATCCTGGATTTTCAAAGGGGAAATCCTCGGTGTGCCAGAAGCCTTAAGTGGGAAAACGAGTACTCGCCGCCAGAGCACGAAACGCACAGATACAAGAAGTTCACGTTCTGGCAACCGACAATCAGGAAACCGTTCTTCAAGCAGCAGACAACGAAATCAGGGACGTAACAACAGAAGTAGACAACAAAGGAATGATCCAAAGTCAAGAGATAACTAGTTCATAGTGTGCTTTTTGCTTGGACGTTCCAGAAATGATTTGAGGAGTAGTTCAAATGTTAATGCCGAAACGTGTGATGCACCGCAAGGTTCATCGTGGGAAACGGCGGGGAAAACCCCGCAGAGGTTCACAGATTAGCTTCGGTGAATACGGTTTACAAGCCATGGAAGCTGGGTGGATAACAAGCAACCAAATCGAATCCGGTAGGGTTGCTATCACGCGTGCTGTGCGTCGTGGTGGGAAATTATGGATAAAGATATTTCCACACAAACCTATCACTAAAAAACCCGCTGAAACCCGAATGGGTGGTGGAAAAGGTGCACCAGAATTTTGGGTGGCTGTTGTTAAACCCGGTAGAATGATGTATGAATTGAGTGGCGTTTCCCGTGAAGTCGCAAAAGAAGCTATGGAACGGGCTGCACACAAATTTCCAATTAAGACAAAATTCGTTGCACGCAATGAGGTGTAGGTATGAAGGCTCACGAGTTACGAACCAGATCTACTGAAGATTTGGAAAACGAATTAGAGAATCTTAAAGAAAACTTGTTTAACCAAAGATCCAGAAGCATTTTGGGTCAGTTGGAAGACTCAACGCTTATCGGTAAGATTCGCAAAGACATTGCACGTGTTAAAACTGAGTTGCGCGCACGCGAGTTAAACCCTCAGGAGTAGACTCTGTGTAAGGAATGACTATTCAGTAGGATGTGCACTTTTTGAGTGTATACAATTACTGATGGTCTTTGGAAAAGGATAAAATAGAACGTGGAAAAAATAAGACACCGAAAAATTCGAACGGGTATGGTCGTCAATAATCGCATGAAGAAAACTGTCAGCGTGGCGATAGTTCGAAGATATCAACATCCCCTTTACAAAAAAGTTGTCCGTTCAACAAAAAAGATTTTAGCACATGATGAACAGAATAATTGTAAAGTTGGCGATATAATACAGGTGATTGAAACCCGTCCCATCAGCAAACGTAAGCGATGGCGGGTACAATCTATAATAACAGCGGCACAGACTGCTGATTAATTGGAAGGAAGGTACGGCGATGGTTCAGAATTATACGCGATTAACCTGCGCCGATAATACGGGTGCAAGAAACTTAATGTGCATTAGTGTGCTTGGTGGAACCCGACGACGATATGCACGGGTCGGCGACATTATTGTAGCCAGTATTAAAGAAGCAACACCGAATACGCAAGTTAAAGCAGGTGAAGTCGTACGCGCTGTTGTTGTTCGAACTGCCAAAGAATATCGTCGACCAGACGGGTCTTACATTAAGTTCGATCAGAATGCTGCTGTTCTGGTTACAGACGACAATGAGCCACGGGGAACACGCATTTTTGGACCGGTTGCTCGTGAACTACGAGAAAAATCGTTCACCAGAATTGTATCATTAGCCCCTGAAGTGATTTAGGAGTGTTATGATGTCACAGAAAAAGATGCATATCAAAAAAGATGACTTGGTGTTGGTTTTGAGTGGTCAAGACCGCGGCAAACAAGGTGTTGTGTTAGAAGTATATCCAAAGAAAAATAGAGCTGTTGTTGAAGGAATTAATTTTATTACATGTCATTTGCGACCCAATCAAATGGGGCAAGGTGGCATCGTGGAAAGAGAAGGCACCATACACATCTCTAACTTGAAAAAGATTGATGGATAGAATATTAACACATCCCAGATTCGATTCAAGGATCTTAAAATTATAACTCAATTATCAGGCAATAGGATCGTAGGTTAATGAGTCAATTTAAAACATTTTATCAAACAGAAGTTGTTCCCGCTTTACAAAAAGAATTCAATTACAAGAATGTAATGCAGGTTCCAAGATTAGAAAAAGTGACATTAAATATTGGGGTTGGTGAAGCGGTTCAAAATCCGCAAGCACTTGAAGATGCCGTTGAGGAGATGACTCGTATTGCGGGTCAACGGGCTATCATTACACGTGCAAGAAAATCTATCTCTGCATTCAAAATTAGAGGACCTTCAAGGATGACGCGTTCCCCAGGTAATGCAATCGGGTGTAAAGTCACACTGCGAAGGACTCGCATGTATGAATTCCTAAACCGCTTGATTAACGTTGTGTTGCCTCAAATTAGAGATTTTCGAGGTGTTTCACCTGATTCATTTGACGGACGCGGAAACTATTCCTTAGGATTAACAGAACAACTCATCTTTCCAGAAATTGATTATGACGATGTCAATGAAATCCGTGGTATGAATGTGACAGTTGGAACATCCGCTTCCACTGATGAAGAAGCACGTGCATTGCTACGTGAACTCGGCATGCCTTTCCGACAACAACAACAAAATTGATCTGATGGAGATTACACAATAAGTTCAATTTAAAGGAGTATATAATTTGGCAAGTAAATCATGGATTGCCAGAAATAAGAAAACCCCTCGTTTTAGCTCACGGAAATATAACCGGTGCAAAAACTGTGGACGTGCACGAGGGTATCTGCGTAAGTTTGAATTATGTCGTATCTGCTTTCGTCTGTTTGCGCGAGCGGGGAAAATTCCTGGTGTCAAAAAGGCAAGTTGGTAAAAGGAGATTATTTCATGTCAATGACTGACCCAATCGCAGATATGTTAACGCGGATACGCAATGCCAATATGAATGGGCATGAGCGCGTTGAGATTTCTGCATCCAAACTGAAGTTAGAAATTGCTCGTGTTCTGTCTGATGAAGGTTTCATCCGGAACTACCGATCAATTGAAGATGGAAAACAAGGCATTATACGAATCTATCTTAAATATGGGGCAAATAATAAAGAGAAGGCTATTACCAACCTAAAGCGAATTAGTACACCAGGGAGACGGGTTTACAGAAAATCGGACAAGCTTCCGCGGGTCTTTGGTGACTTAGGTGTCGCTATTTTGTCAACTTCGCACGGAGTCAAGACCTCCATTGAGTGTAGACGGGCAAAAATCGGTGGGGAAGTTCTCTGCTATGTTTGGTAAACAAGCCTTTTGTCCATCACTACATAACGGTAGTAACAAATGTTAATTGGAGAAATAGAATGTCACGCATAGGACAAATTCCAATACCAATACCGAATTCAGTGAAAGTAGCTTTCAACGACAGCGTAGTAGAAGTTGAGGGTCCCAAAGGTTCATTGAATTGGGTAATCCCACAAGGAATTGATGCATCTGTAGAAGAAAATACTATTACTATTTCACGCGCAAACGATCATAGAAAACAGAAAGCGTTACACGGTTTGACACGTAGCCTCATCGCCAATATGGTGACAGGTGTATCCGAGGGGTTTGAAAAAAAATTACGCGTCGTGGGAACAGGTTATCGGGCTGATGTAACTCGCCAGAATGTTCTAACACTTGATGTCGGATATTCACATACTGTAACCTTCACGCCTCCAGATGGAATCACATTGACTGTTGATCCTCCTGAGAGTATAGATGGTCAAACACACATTCCGATTGTAGTGAGTGGGATAGATAAACAAGTAGTGGGGCAGGTCGCTGCCTCTATTCGTCAAATAAAGAAACCTGAAACATACAAGCCGAGTAAAGGTATCCGATATGACGGTGAACGAGTACGAGACAAAGAAGGTAAGGTCGCAGGATAATATTAATATCCATGCCTTGGAGGAAATCCGTTGGATAAGTTTAAGAGAAAACAGAATAGCCATCTCAGACGAAAACGTAGAGTTCGTCGGAAAATAAGCGGAACCACACAACGTCCACGGCTTTCTGTAAGTAGAAGTTTAAAACATATATATGCTCAAATCATTGATGATGAGAATGGTAAGACACTTGCTCATGCCTCCAGTTTATCGCCTGAAGTCAGAGATAATACCACTGAAGGTGGGAAAGTACAAGTCGCAAAAAACGTTGGGCAACTCATCGCGCATAAGGCAAAAGAACAACAGATTGAGGGGGTCGTCTTTGATAGGAATGGTAATCTGTATCATGGTCGAATCAAAGCCCTCGCTGAAGCTGCAAGGGAAGGCGGTTTAAAGTTTTAAATTACCCGTATTATCTCTTGAGAGGAGACTTTTTTGCAAAAAGATAGAATCAATCCTGAAGATTTTGAATTTGAAGAACGACCTATTGCAATAAATCGCGTCATGCGTGTCGGTAAAGGCAGAAGAACACCCAGTTTTAATGCTCTTTCTGTTGTCGGCAATCGTGATGGCATTGTTGGAATAGGTTTTGGAAGTGCAAGCGAAATTACGGGGGCATTACGAAAAAGTTTAGCCGATGCACGAAAAAACCTGATACGTGTTCCCTTGTCTGATGGCACTCTTCCGCATGAAATAATCTGTGAATTCAAAGCTGCTAAAGTATTATTAAAACCGGCAAGACCAGGTACAGGAATCATTGCTGGACACGCTACACGTTCTATTTTGGAATACGCAGGTGTCCGGGATGCACTCACAAAATGCCTCTCTTCCAGAAACGTCAAGAATATCGCTGAGGCAACCATGATCGGTTTGAAAAACCTCAAAGATGTTAATGAAGTCGCTCGAATTCGTGGCAAAACAGTTGAAGAACTCTTACATAAACGTCCTACAAAATCTAACAACTGAGACTACTCAGTTATTTCTAAGGAACGACAGATTAAATGAAACTCAATGAACTTAAACCTGCCCCCGGATCAAAGCGCAAACGTAAACGGATTGGACGGGGAAGCGGATCAGGGAAAGGTGGAACGGCTGGACGTGGACACAAAGGTCAAAAGTCACGATCTGGTGCTTCAATCCCAGCTTGGTTTGAAGGTGGACAGATGCCTTTGGTCAGGCGAGTCCCAAAACGCGGTCCACGCAGAATCGCACACAAACGCTTTGAATATGATGTCGTCAATATAAAGACTTTAAATCTATTTGAAGATGAACTTGAGATAAATCCTGAACGATTGCGAGAAGCAGGAATCGTCAAACGAAAAAATGCTCTAATTAAGATACTCGGTGATGGCGAACTTAATAAAAAATTAAAAGTGCGCGCACATCGTTTTTCTAAATCAGCAATTGAAAAAATTGAGGCACAAGGCGGCACAGTTGAGGTGATATAAGTGTTCAAGGCTATTCAAAACGCTTTTAAAATACCTGAATTACGTAAACGGATCATTTTTTCTTTGCTGCTATTGGTCGTATATAGGCTTGGCGCACATATAACGTTACCCGGGATTGATGATGGGGCACTTGAGATATTCTTCAATCAGCTCATGGAACGGACTGGAAATGTCCTTGCGTTGATCAATGTCTTCTCAGGTGGTGCATTTGGTCAAATGACGATTTTCGCTCTCGGAATACAACCCTATATCACCGCGGCGATTATCATGCAGTTGCTACCGATGATCGTCCCATCCTTGGAAAAACTCTCAAAGGAACCGGATGGACGCAAAAAAATAACTCAATACACCCGGTATGGTACCGTTATCCTCAGTATTGTCCAAGGTATAACCATCACAATTCTGTTGAGAAACCCAGAGCAACTCATCGGTGCTGGGACAGGTGTAATCGTTAACAATCCTACTATTTGGTGGCACGCTCTCGCCGTTCTAACACTGACCGCTGGCACTGCTTTCGTCATGTGGCTCGGTGAACAAATTACCGAACGTGGTATTGGACAAGGTATCTCTATTATTATCACCGTCGGTATTATGGCAGGCTTCCCAAACGGTGTCCTTACGGTATTCAGAAACTTATTTGAAGATCCGAGTTTTGGAATAATCCATATCGCAGGTTTAGTCGGACTTATTATTATTGCAGTGTCTGGCACAATCTTTATCCATCTGTCTGTCCGGAAGATCCCTATCCAATACGGTAGGCAAATACGGGGTGGCAAAGTGTTCGGTGGACGTTCAATGCATTTTCCACTACGGGTAAACGCTGCTGGTATGATACCTATTATCTTTGCTGTCTACTTAATGACGTTCCCAGGATTCATTATCGGTATATTGCCGCAGGATTGGACTTGGGTGGGAACATTGGCAAGTATGATGGACCCAACAAACCCTTCTATCTTCTATCTGGGTATATATGCATTCTTAATCATAGGATTTACTTACTTCTACACTGCAGTACAGATCAATCCTGTTCAAATTGCTGAGGACTTACAGAAAAACGGGGGTTTTGTTCCAGGACTACGTCCCGGTAAACAGACGGCAGATTATTTCAATACAACGTTGACACGCATCACACTCCCCGGGGCATTATTCCTTGCTGGTATCGCTGTAATTCCTATCGCTATCACCAGTTGGCTACGAGTCGGTAATATGGTTGATGGTGCATCCATCCTCATTGTTGTCGGTGTTGTACTGGATACTGTATCACAAATAGAATCTTACTTAACAATGCGTCATTATGACGGTTTCTTAAAAGACAGACGTTTGAAGGGACGCAGAAGGTAAACGATAAACCTGCAATTGTTCTGTATAGATGAATCTGTTACGTTGAATGAATGAAAAGGGGAAATTATGAAAGTCCGACCATCAGTTAAGAAAATGTGTATCCGCTGTAAAATAATAAAGAGAAAAGGAATTGTCCGCGTTATTTGCCCTTCAAATCCGAAGCACAAACAACGACAAGGATAATACTGGTCTAGAAATAAAAGGAGATTACCATGGCACGTATAGCAGGGGTGGATTTACCTCGTACGAAACGAATTGACATCGCATTGACAGCCATCTACGGTATTGGTCGTTATACTGCATCTAAAATCGTCAATGACCTTGATATTGACCCAGCCAAGAAGGTTGATACTTTAGCAGAAAACGAAGTGAGTAGACTCAGAGATAAAATCACTGAAGAATTTCAAGTTGAAGGTGACTTGCGCCGCGAAGTTGACCAGAACATAAAACGGCTAATGGATATTAACAGTTATCGTGGACTCCGACACAGACGGCAATTGCCTGTGCGAGGACAACGCACAAATACCAATGCACGTACACGCAAAGGTAAAGCACGCACAATTTCTGTCGGTAGAAAAGCTAAAGAGGCAGCACGTAAGGGCGGTTGATATTCAAAGAATTTGGCAACAGTGGTTTTCTTATTATTTACAAGAATACATTGCTGCTAATGCTACACACACTTTATGCCTATATAAAGGAGAAATAGTTTGCGTTCACGAAGACGGGAACGAAAAAATGTGCCGGAAGGCATCGCACACATACAGGCTACGTTCAATAACACAATTGTGACGATCACTGACCTTAGCGGGAATACGGTTGCTTGGGCAAGTGCAGGGATGACATTCCCCGGTTCAAGGAAATCTACACCCTTTGCTGCACAACAGACTGCAGAAGCATGTGCAAGAAAAGCAATGGAACACGGAATGAAACGCGTTGAAGTGAGAGTCAAAGGACCCGGGTCAGGACGAGAATCCTCTATACGAGCCCTCGCCGCTGCCGGTTTAGAAATTACTTTGATGAAGGACATGACACCCATTCCACATAACGGATGTCGTCCACCAAAAAGACGAAGAGTGTAAATCAAGGAGACACATGAGTAGGTATTTAGATTCTGTCTGTAAATTATGTCGTCGTGAGGGTGAAAAACTTTTCCTGAAAGGTCGTAGATGCCTCGGACCAAAATGTTCTTTTGAACGCAGAAGTTATCCACCAGGAGACCACGGCCAAAAACCACCCACACGCACTCGAGGTGAATACAGACGACAATTAAGAACTAAACAAAAAGCAAAGCGAATCTACGGAGTTTTTGAAAAACAATTCCGAAATTACTATTTTAAAGCTGCACGGCAAACCGGTATCACCGGCGAGAACCTAATCGCTCTTCTTGAGCGAAGATTAGACAACGTCGTTTACCGACTTGGTTTTGCCACATCACGAAAACAGGCAAGACAATTAGTGAAGCACAACCATTTCACTGTCAACGGAAAGCGCGTAAATATCCCCTCATATTTGGTTCAAATTGGTGATATTATAACACCACGCGAAAAAAGTCGTGATAGCATCACGATTCAAGAGGCGTTAGAATTTTCAAAGCAACGCGGCGCACCAGAATGGCTTGAAATTGATGCTGATAAACCTGAAGGACGCGTACAGGGCGCACCAGTCGTTGAACAAATTGCAGCTGAGTTAGACACACAACTTATTATTGAATTGTACTCAAGATAACAACATTTTCTCTCTTGATTCTGTTCAAATATGGCACATTCAGTTGTGTTTATGTTATTGGTAAATTGAACAGTATCATAGGTAAGAACGCGTTTTGTCTTCAAGCATCCCAATAGAACAGAACCTATTATGATTCGTGCTTGTTGACACAAGGAGATATATCACGTTGTCATCTCATAATCCACCTTGTTGAAGTTTCGTTCTCATAGTTACTTGAGACACTGCGGTGTTACAAAGAGTGGTATTAAAATGAGTACATAGGCTAAATATAACTTTACAGTCCTTACACACCACTAACACTCACGAATATACAATGGTGTAAATGATCTTGTTTTTAGGACTGAATTTGTTTGCCTTCAAAATAGAAAACTTAAGCCTATAGGAGGAAATTGATGGATAGTTTGACATTAACAGTGCCAGAACGACTGGTAGCCGATACCGAAACCTTACAAAACAATTATGCAAAGTACACCGCTGAACCACTTGAAAGAGGTTTCGGAACTACATTGGGAAACTCGCTACGACGAGTACTTCTGTCATCCATTAAAGGGTCTGCCATCACTGCAATTCAAATTGATCAAGTCAAGCATGAATATTCAACTATTCCAGGTATTTTAGAAGATGTTGTACAAATAATACTTAACCTCAAGGCAATTCGGTTTCGGCTTCTATCAGACGAACCCCTGTTATTGGAACTCAAAGGGGATGGTTCAGGAGAACTTACTGCTGCTGACATCCGTTCAAATGCACTCGTGGAGATCATCAATCCGGATCAACACATCGCCACACTTGATAAGTGCCAAGGCATAGATATGGAAATTCAGATTGAGCCAGGACGTGGATACTCACTCGCTGAAGAACATCGCGACGCAAGTCAACCCATTGGATGGATTCCGATTGACGCAAAATTTTCTCCTGTTGAAAAGGTAAACTTCAATGTAAATGAGACACGGGTTGAGGATATGACTAATTTTGATCAACTCAATCTTGAAATTTGGACAGATGGAAGTATCACACCAAAACAAGCGATTACGCAAGCAGCAGAGATCTTACGCAATCAACTCAACATCTTCACTGAATTTGATGAAACCTACGTTGAAGAAGAACCTGAAATTGACGAAGCCATGATACTCAGAAATAGATACTTGTCTAAACCTGTCGCCGACTTGGAACTTTCAGTACGAGCGGGTAACTGTCTTGAAACTGCAAATATTAAAACTATCCGTGAACTTGTTGTTAAAAGTGAGAAAGAAATGTTGGAATACAAGAATTTTGGGAAAACTTCTCTCATTGAAATCAAAGACCAACTTGCTAATATGGGGTTAACTCTTGGAATGGATTTGGATGACGACCCTTATATTAACACTGACGAGGAGGATTAAATGCGACACAGAAAACGGGGTAGGAAATTAGGACGTACCACAAGCCACAGAAATGCACTCTTCCGCAACCAAGCCACCGCGCTTTTTGAACATGAGCAAATCCGATCCACTCTGCACAAATGCAAAGAACTCCGGCGGGTTGCTGAAAAACTGATTACTCTCGCAAAACAAGATACCCTTCAGGCACGGCGACGTGCAGCAGGCATGTTATATGGGAGTAACTTACACTATAAACCGCGCCGTGGTGAATCAGGTAACCTACAAAAACAAGCTATACTTCAGAAACTATTTGAGGATATAGCACCTCGATACCAAGATCGGAATGGTGGCTATACACGTATAATTCGCGGTGAATTGAGACGCGGTGATGGTGCACAGATGGCATACATTCAGCTTGTTTGACCAGATTGGTATTGTAGTTTCCTAACCACATCACATTATAAACAATGAAGGGCGGAGTTAAACTCCGCCCTTCATTGTTTAATGCATATTTTCAAAATTAAAACCTGTATGCTCCTGATACGAAAAACCTGTGAGAATTGCGTTCTGTCATCAACTCAGCTCTTTCTTGCTGCCAATTCCCCCACATATAGGCAAGATCAAATTTCACGGATTCCTCAAAAACCTTCCCTATGCCAAATGTCAGGAAATCACGCTCATTTTCTATCTCAGCATCTGTAAAGGGAATCGTGTCACGAAAATAACCTGTCCTAACATAAGAATCGATCACAGGTATACGGAATTCAACTCCCAACCTGACTTGTAGTGTCGTTGCGTAGTATTCTTCAAAAAAGTCGTCAGGAAAGTTTTCTGCTGGTGGTGGGTCATAACGAGTTTGCCGCCAATCCGTAAGTTGAACATCTCCCGCCAAAATCAACTGTTCATCCAACAGCTTAATTGCAACACCAGTAGCAATCTCAAAAGGTCTTTCAATATCAAAACCAATGATACCTTCTCCAACTACGGGTTCACTTTCGCTATTATCATTGTTATATGACTTCTCATATTGGTACCAGTCTTCGTCAACTGTCAGCTCTGTTGGTGCGACAAATGTAATACCAAGACTGATAACATCAATAAAATTAGCCAAAAGACCTATCCGTCCACCGATTCCCGAGTATTCTCGGTCAATTTCATCAATGCCTTTAATTCTGGACAAATCTTCATTAATATTCAACGTATTTGTAGCGGTCACTTCCACATCTTTAAGGCTACTTCCATTCCAGAAATCTATTGAACCACCTATCAGAAAGTTTTCAGAGATGTATACACTTCCACCAAAACTCCAAATCCCTATACCACCTGAGTTTCTATGGGTTTCGTCAACATAAAATCCGTTATATATACTTAATGAACTCGGGTCAATACCATTTACATTTGTCTGGAAATCAAAGTTTTGTGTGCGATTATAACCAAATGCTATTGCAAGTCCTCCCTGTTCGGCATAAAATGGATAAACCATCCCTATTGAATTTGGACGTAGTTGCGAACGACTTGATCCGATGGGATCATCATTACCGAAGAATGTATCCGTACTTGCGATATTATGTGAAAAACTTGTGAACAATTCAAACTTCTTAATCTGTGCGAGTCCCGCAGGATTCCAATATAGCGCAGTGAAATCATCGGCAAGACCGAGAGTAGCACCACCCATACCCATTGTTCTTGCGCCAACACCAAATGTGTTACCGATTGCTATCTCCTCATCTTGTGCTAAACATACTATAGTAAACAGATTTATGCTAAGTAGACAGACAAATACCCCCAGAACTACTCGTTTCATCTCTTTTCTCCTTTATTGCTTGTATTTCTGTATTTAACGTCCTATCCGCAGTATTTATTGTTTATCTTCGTTTCTCTTGAGAACGTCTTGATAGGGAGTTTCTTGATGTTACACTACGTGTATACTGTGCCCGCCGTTGTCCCTTCAACACAGTCCTATTTTTGTAAGTACCACGGGAAGTGTGATAAACTCTGCTGCCTTGATATCTCCCATAATATCCACGATACGGATAATAGTTTCTGTAAGGATAATATCCATAATAAGGCGTATAATACCCATAGTACCAAGGATGGTAATAAGAGCTAGCGTAATGTGGATAATATGAATAATAGTGTGGCGTATAGGGTACCCAATAGGAGTTACCTACATAAGAACGAGAATCGCGGTATGTAGGTTTACGATGGCCATAATAACCGTCTGATGTGTCTGATTCTGTCTTATGTTCAGTTTTTTCTACATGACTGTCTTCTTTCTGCTTTAGATTTCCTGCTTCGTAATAACTAAGTTTTGTATAACAACCTACAAATATAATCGTTGTTAAAAGAAGTAGCAGTGTAAGGACGTATTTGATATTCATTTATTTCTACCTCCATAAATCCAACCATAGATGATGTTGCTGAATCCATTCTAATATTCTCACCAACCTTTCCTTCCAAGCATATTGTTGGAATTGGTATAATTGGGTTCTGGCTTTATTGCTAAGCGTAAAGTGGTGTATGCTTTTCAAGTTTTTGCAGTAGAGAACGTAGACGATCAACAGTAAAATTATTTAGTCGACCGTTTCTTAGATTTGTCATTTTGTAAGTACTGATTTCCAAGCAATTTGCAGCTTCCTTTTGTGTCATCCCTTGTGCAGCAATTAGACGATTAATCTGGTAGGCAAGTTTTGCTTTTGTCAATCTTGCTTCAGGTGATGGAAGCCCTAAATCTTTAAATACATTGCCTGAACTTTGGGTATAGTTTCCCATAAATCTACATTCCTTTTGCTAAGTCCTGTGCTGTTTTCAACCGTCGTTTGATAAGGTCAATTTCTTTCTTTGGAGTTTGGATGCCTTTTTTAGATTTCTTTTGAAAAGCATGTAGTACATATATTTTCTCACCGATTTTAGTTGTGTATACGGATCTATATGTATTAGTCCTCTGACATACTCCCACAGCTAAAGCAGTGGGGTTCTTAGTTCTTATATTGGTAACAATTGTTGTTTCCAAACGACTTTTCCTGCTTCCGTCTCTCGTGCCTTTTTCTGAACTGCATTAGGTCTTAATTGGACTCCACAGGCGTGACTTTCGGTGTGTCCCACCGTAGTTGGTTTCAAGTTGATTGCAGCGTTGATATCTCTATCTATAGAAATATCGCATTGACTGCAATGATATGTCCTTTCTGATAGTTCTAACTCTTTTTTCTTGTGTCCACAATTGCTACATGTTTTGCTCGATGCAAAGAATTGGGATGCTTCTGTAACAGGTATTCCATGTGTTTCTGCTTTCGTCTTGAGTTTAGAGAGAAACCCACCTAATGCTGAATCTGACAATGCTTTGGCAAGTTTCTTATTCTTTAGCATGTTGGTAATCTTTAGCGTCTCAGTCCCGATACCTCGTGCCCGGTTGACTATATCCGTAGTTGCTTTGTGGTGTGCGTCACCCCGGATACAAGCGATACGATAATGCAGTCTGGCTACCTTATCTTTTTGCTTGAACCCGTTTTTTGACTTAGGCACTTTTCTGCTAAACTTACGTTGTTCCCGTTTGAGTTTTTTCGCATAGCGTTGGAGGGGTCTCGGATTATTATATTTGATGCCATCTGAACAGGTTGCCAATGTGTTTATCCCCACATCAATGCCAATCACAGGGTGCGTTGAGTTATCAACGACTTCGGTGTCCTCTGTGTAGACAGTGATAGAGACAAACCATCGGTGTGCTATTCTTGAGACTGTCACCTTCATAATCTTCCCGACAAAACGCAATGATTCAAACATCTTGACCCAACCTATCTTAGGAAGTTTGATATTTGGACCTTTAACTTCCACAAACTGATTGTTTGTCGTGAAGGAATCCTTTTTGCCACGCTTTTTAAATCTTGGAAATCTCGCACGCTTGCCAACCCAATTCGCAATCGCAGCGGATAAGTTGCCAAATATGCTCTTATTCGGGACAACTTGATCCATATCTTTTGTCCAAGCATGTTCTTTCTTAGCGACATTAAATCGCTTGTTTAATGCTGTGGCAGATAGAAAGTTATCTTTATCTAACTCTGCTTTAAAATCTGCTAATGCGTGATTATAGGCAAACCGTGCATAACCACATTGCTGGGCAAACCAATTCCGTTGCTTATTGTTTGGATTCAATGCAATTTTATGTGTTTTTAACACGACATTCCCGTATCCTGTGAAGATTCCATATCCCATCGTTAGGGGTGTGGCAGATGCCTAACGACAACCGCCCCTGAACTCGTTTAAATAGGATACCATGTTTTTTTCATAAGTCAAGTTTTTTGGCGGTGTTTCATCCCAAACCTAAAGGATTGGGTTTTCACACCGCAACGTTTGATAAGTACTGCTGATTTCCATAATACCTGTAAATCCTTTTAATGGTTTAGCTTTAGGGGGTTTATCTCCTTCTTGGGCAACATAAAACGCGTATCCTATTTCATCTTGTACCTTAGGCGGAAAGTCTTTTAAATCCTCATGTGATGATCCTACCCAAACTAACTCTTTTATCTCATCATCTTTCTCGGTTTCTTTCATACCGAATCCTTCAATTTGGTAGAGATATTCTGTGTGCTATCGTCCTTCCGGGTTTGTGTATGGGAAATCAGCACGTTCTATACACATTCCGTCCTCTGGGTCTATCTCTATTACATAATCAGATTCAATTCCTTTAGGTTGACACCTATGGGTTATTATAACATGATCCATCTAACCTGTCCATACTTTTCACTTGTCTATTCCAGATGTAGATGGTAAACTGAAAACATGAAAGTCTTTATCCAAATTGGACACGGCATTGTCGGTGCTGCTGTTATATCCTTTCTCTGTATCTGGCAAGCAGGCAGTTTCGGAGAAGCGAGACATACAATCAGCATCATCGGTGCTATTGCCATTATCATCGCAAGTCTTTATCTCCTCCGAAGCCGATGGATACGTTGGGGGAGTCGTCAGTTATGGTTAAAATACCATCAACGTATAGCGTCTCTCGGTCTGTGTCTTGTGTTGTTCCATTCTGCATTTTATCCACTTGCGTGGCATTCGTGGTTAACCTTTCTACTCGCTTTGTCAAATTTAGGCACAGGAATTGCCGTGAGTTTTACTTCACGAAAAGTGCGTCAAACACTGCTGAAGTGCCATCTCATCCTCGCACCAATCTTAATAATTTCCATTGTATTTCACGGACAAGCGAAACTTGACCACGATGACTTCTTCCCGCTTACAGATGTACACGATGTGCCTTGTGCCAGATGTCATACTTCTGAACGATTACTTTTTCATTCAGAAGCCGCAGCACAAATTGACTTAGACACATCCGATACGATTCCAGTGGATCTACATTGGTGGTTTTTGCAGCATGATATAAAAATATCTCAAACTGCGAAAATCTTCGCCAAGCAAATTGGCAATACTTGGCAAATAAAAGATTCTGAAAATCGGCGCAGCTACGATGTCAAAAAAACGGATGAACAACTTGCAATCTACGCCGACAACCCGTACCGCAGCTATACTTGTATCACCTGCCACGAACATAACACACCAGAAATCATTTCCGTACATGAACTACATGGCGTAAGCGATTTTCATAGATGTCTTGTCTGCCATCAAACTGAAATAAACGGTGTCCTTTACGGTAGACAACGTATCAATTGGGAATATGATCCGAATTGGTAGATTCTATATAAAAATAAAAAGGCTTGAATTCAGTACTATACTGAACCCAAGCCATAATCAGAATAGACTGTTACGTTATAGACGAGACTTGATATTTCCCCATGTTGTCGTGAGTTTACCAGAAGGTTTCACATCCAGAAATCCACCGTCTTTCACCTGATTTATCTCATCTTCAGACAAAGCGCGACCAAACAGATAATACTCATCCAACAGTCCTTCATACCAGCGAGCATTCTTATGCTGTCCAATTCCTGCTGAGACACCCCATTCAGCCGACATTTTTCCGTTTCCTTTGCCTGAATGCGTCTCTTTCCCATCAATATAGGTTTTTATATCGCCACTATCACTATCATAAGTTCCAGCAAAGTGAACCCACTTATTTGCTGCAATCACTGGACCAGGATTAATTTCGAAAACAGTTGTATTTGTTCCATCTCGGTGGAAAAACCTAACTCCTCCAGGCCTAATCTCTACGTGATAGAGTCCACTGGCGTGTCCGTTTCCAATCGCATCAAGTAGTGTCTGCACGTCTTGTGTGCCAGTATGGTTGACCCAAACAGCAAGTGTGAGTCCATCTTCCGGTCCGTTTTGGAATTCCGGACCATTCATATTAATCCACACCTGGGGTGCTAATTCAATAGCACTACCGATGACACCTTTCTCCCATTTAGCAGCACCTTCCACCGTTCCATCATTACCGTTTGGTGAACCATCCTTAACAGTAGCATCTTCTTCATCAAAACTATAGTAAACAGAAAGGGTCGGATCTTTTAGATCAGCTTGGGTTGAGAGCACACACGGTCCTAATATTACCGTAATAGTAAAAGCGAATTGAATAAATCTTATCATTATTGGCATACAATCCTCCTATAAGTTAATTTTAGAATTTAAAATAATTGAATACCCAACGTAATTCTTAGGTAATCAATGTTCTTATCTACTATTTCATAACCTTTACATGAGTTTCTATGAGATAGGTTATGACTTTGAATAACATATCACATTTTGCCTTTTTTCTCAAATAAATTTCAATGGTAGCAGGTTCATTTTGCTTTGCATAGTAGTAGGCACACTCCGTGTGCCGTATACCTTAAAGCACAAGATAGACGGCACACGGAGTGTGCCTACTACCATGAACATTGAGGCGCAATGAATTGCGCGACTACGAACACCTAATTTGTGAACATAATTAACTTGCCTATTCATCAAGAATTGTTATGTAATGTATAGAATAACACAGAAAATAGTTAGTGTCAAATCTATTTTTACAGATTATGGAATATGTTTGAAATGTTTTGTAACGAATTGTGTCCGTTGACACTATGTTCTGTTGATTTCATAACTGTTTATGTTCTGCTATGAACATATTATCCTTGCCAAATCATTGCTAAATACCCTTTTGGTATTTAGCAGGAATAAAGACAGGAAAACCACACCTACGACCTTAGAAATTAGCACGTGATTCTTTGTTTTAACAAAAACTTAAAGTTAATCTAATCATTTTCTTTTGTAAAAAGATATTGTTTTGTGTTATTATATATTGCAAAACGATTGAGGTTAGTATTTTGGAATTTGTTCATCTACACAATCACAGTGAATATAGTATGCTTGATAGTGCGTGTCGTATACCCGATATGATTCAGTGGACTGTCGAGAATAGCGCGCCGGCTGTTGCCCTCACCGACCATGGTAATATGTTCGGCGCATGGGATTTTTACACAACTGCAAAACAGGCTGGGATCAACCCTATTGTCGGGTGTGAGGTGTATGTTGCGCCAGAACATCGAAAAAAACAGCCAAAGAATCCAAAGAATTTATACCATCTGACATTGCTTGCCGAAGATGTGTCAGGCTATCACAATCTGTTAAAGTTGGTATCGCTCGGTTACATTGAGGGTTTCTGTGAGAAGCCGTGTATTGATTTGGAGATTTTGCGTGAGTACCGTGAAGGTATTATTGCCTTGACGGGTTGTATTCAAGGACAAATACCACAACTCCTCTGTTCAAATAGAGAGATGGCAGCTGCTCAGCATTTTAAGACGCTTGTTGATATTATGTCTCCACGGAATATTTACGTTGAGATCCAAAATCATTATACGGACAAGGAACTGAAAACATATCCGATGCTGGTTGATTTAGCGCGTGAATTTGAAATACCGCTCGTTGCGACGAACAATTGCCATTACTTATCTAAATCTGACTACCGTATATGGCAAATACTTCTTTGTATCCAAAAAAAGAAAAGCATCAATGCTCCCGATAGAATGCAGCGTGGGAATCACTATTATTTTAAAAGTAGTGATGAAATGCAAGTTGCATTTAGGAATTACCCACCTGAAGCGATCTGTAACACGCTTCAAATTGCCCAAAGGTGTCAGCTGAATCTGGATTACGGCAAGAGTGTGATGCCGAATTACGAGGTGCCTGATGGATACACTGATGACAGCTATCTCAAGGAATTGTGCTACAAAGGGTTGCAAGAGAAGATGGGTGGAGAACTCACATCATCTGTGCGAACACGGTTGGATTATGAGCTTGAAACAATTCGCAAAACAGGGTATGCCGGTTATTTTTTGATTGTGTGGGACTACATTGACTACGCAAACAAACAGGGATATCCGCTTTCTACAAGGGGGTCCGCTGCAGGCAGCCTTGCCCTTTACGCACTCGGCGTAAATTCTTTCAATCCAATGGAGCACGGTTGCATGTTTGAAAGGTTTTTGAACACTGAGCGAATTAGTCCGCCTGATATTGATATAGATTTTGCTGATCGCATTCGTGAAGATGTTATTAATTATCTTGTCAAAAAATATGGTCATGATTCTGTGGGGAAAGTTGCGACCTTTTCAACGATGGGGCCAAAGGTTGCTATCACGGATGTCGGGAAAGTTTTAGATATACCGATAGAAAACCTGAAAAAGTTGACAAGGTTGGTGAATCATCTGCCTGAACTTACCGTTCAGAATATTGTAAGACATGCCCCCAGCTTTAAAAAGTTAGTGAAACGTCCTGAATATAAAGAATTAATAGCCATCAGTAGAGAACTTGTGGGATTGAAAAGGCATGTGTCGTCACACGCTTCTGCTATCGTTGTTTCAAATGGATCGCTTAGCAATTATATGCCACTCTTTACAGATAAACATGGGCAAGTTGTGACGCAGTTTGAAGGTAAAACTGTTGAAGATGTTGGCATCGTCAAATTTGATTCACTCGGTTTGAGAAGCCTGACAAAGACCGATGATTGCGTGAAAATGGTTAAATCCAATAGAGGTAAGGAAATAAAATTAGAAGATATTCCCTTTGACGATTTACAGACCTATCAGCTCGTTGGTGAAGGTTTTATCTCCGGTTTGTTCCAACTGGAAACTTCCGATGGGATGCGGCGGCTTGTAACAGAACTGAAAGCAGAGACCTTTCAGGATTTCTGTGCAATTGCTGCGATTTACCGTCCCGGACCGCTACTCAGCGGTACAACGCAGCGATTTATTAACCGTAAAAATGGAAGGGAACAGGTTAAATCTGTACATCCGCTGCTTGAAGGGACACTAAAAGACACCTACGGATTGTGTATTTACCAAGAACATGTGATGCAGATTGCCCGTGATATTGCGGGGTACACGCTCGGTGAAGCGGATGTTCTACGATACGCCATGGGACGCGTGAATAAACAACTTTTGAAAGATCAGCGGCAGAAGTTTCTTTCAGGTGCAATAAAGAACGGCATTTCGCAAAAAGAGGCAGAAACTATCTTTGACATGATAGAACCCTTTGGTGGATACGCCTTCAATAAATCACACTCGGTCGCTTATGCTATAGTCACTTATAGGATGGCATATCTAAAGGCGCATTACCCGCACGAATTTATGGCGGCGATTATGACAAGTGAGGCTGATTATACTCCCAGACTTATCGGCTATCGTGACGAATGTAGACATTTAGCAAAGCATTTGAGTGTAGATATTAATTTGCTTCCGCCAGACATCAATGTCAGCGATAAGTATTTTACGGTAAATGGCAATGCTATAAACTTCGGACTCATTGTTATCAAAAATGTAGGTGGAAAAGCAATAGATGCAATCATAGCAGAACGAAAGGCAGAAGGCGTGTTCAGATCACTACAAGATTTCTGTGAACGCGTGGATACGAGAGTTGTTAATAAACGTGTAATTGAGAGTCTTATCTTATGTGGAGCTTTTGATCGCATTGACGCACATAGAGCAAAACTGGTCGCGAACTTAGAAAAGATCATCAAAGTATCCAAAGCAGTGAGAGCATCATTGGCACGCGGACAGTTAAGCCTCTTTCAGATAGACATTCCGCTTACGGATACGCCTGAATATGAACCGTTGGTACGATTCAAATATGAAAAAGATCTTCTCGGTTTTTATGTATCAGGTCACCCACTGACTGAATATGAGGACATTATCAAATACTTTACAACTGTCAATTCTCAAACGGTTCACGAACATAAACTTGATTCTATAGTGTCTATAGTTGGGATGGTAAAGAGCGGAAGAGTGAAGCATACAAAATCAAGTGGCACAACACTTCAACTTAAGATAGAAGACCTTGAAGGATATGTAGAGGTATTTGCACGTCAAGAGGCATTAGAAAAAGGGATGTCGGTTGAGAAAGGACAATTTGTTTGGATTGAGGGTAAAATCAGAAATATGCCGCGTGGTAGCAAAGGCAAAACAACAACAGAAAAACGGATATACGCAAGTAGGATTATGGATATCACTGCTGTTACCGAGAATCTGACATCTGCGGTAGAGGTGAAAATAGCGGAGTCTGACATCAACAACATTCAGAAACTGAAGGCTTTACAGGATATTGCACTTGCTAACAGTGGGGACCTCCATCTAATCCTGCGGCTCGCGAGTCCGCGTTTTGGGGATGTGATTGTACGGTGTGGCATGACATATAAGATTGCTAATGATGATACTGTTTTTAAACAGGTGAACAAACTGTTTGGTGAGAATAGCATTAAACGTAGCAATCGCACGCACCGTTTTAGGGGTGTGTAAAGTTCTTGGCACTAACTTCTCACCATAGGCGTCAATTTAGCGGAAAATACCGCCAGCCATTGTAGTGCGGGGTCTCCGTGCCCCGCAATTCCTTGTCCTGTAAGGCAACGGGCGGACACAGAGACCCGCCCCTACAATTCATGGTGAGAAGTTAGTGACAAAACTTTACACACCATAGGCGTCAATTTAGCGGAAAATACCGCCAGCCATTGTAGTGCGGGGTCTCCGTGCCCCGCAATTGATAGAAGGAAAAATGGCGGGGCACGGAGACCCCGCACTACAATGGATGATGTGATATTTTGCCAAATACTTTACACACCCTCTATCCAGAATCTCTTTCTATACAAGTTTGAATTGTGATATAATAGTTTTAGATTATAGACAATCTATTGATGATACCTTGTAAAAGCAATGAAGGAGAAACCGGATGTCAAATGAAGGAAGACGTTCTTTTTTACAAATCGCATCGGCTTTCATCGGTGGGTTAATTGGCTTAGCTGCCGGTATACCACTGATCGGATTTGCAATCTCACCTGCATGGAAAAAAGAAGAATCGCAGTGGGTTGACCTCGGTTTGGTAGACCGTCTGAAAAACAGCCGTTTCAAAAAAGTAAATTATACTTTCACAGCGAAAGATGGTTGGGTAAAAGCAACGAAAAAACGTTCTGTCTACGTGACGGATGTAGGAGACGGGAACTGGGATGTCTTTTCACGGACATGTTCACATCTCGGTTGTCTTGTCCGATGGAACGAGAACCAAGAATCCTTCCTCTGTCCGTGCCACGGTGCGGTGTTTGATAAGAACGGTGCTGTTGTTGCAGGTCCACCACCAGAACCTTTGCAAAAACTTGAGGTCAAAGTAGAAGCTGGCGTTTTATATGTAAAGGAGACGTAAGTGAAACAATTTCTAAATGATCGTCTCCCGTTAGACGGGATGATGGCGCATATGCGAAAACCGCTGCCGAAACATATCAATCTGCTTTTCTCACTAGGCAGCTTAGCCGTGTTCCTGCTACTGCTTCAAGCGGCGACTGGTGCATTCTTAGCCATGTCCTATTCTCCTTCACCAGACCATGCCCACAATGCTGTCACATATATCAGCGAAGAGATGCCTTTCGGTAGTTTTGTGCGTGGATTACATCATTGGGGTGCCAGTGCGATGGTCATCATCGTCTTTCTCCATATACTCCGCGTCGTGTTATATGGGTCATACAAGGCACCACGCGAACTCACGTGGGTTGTCGGTGTCCTTCTATTTCTGGTAACGCTCGGTTTCGGATTTACGGGGTATCTGTTGCCGTGGGATGAAAAGGCGTATTGGGCAACAGTTGTCGGTGTAGAAATTGCAGGCACAGCACCTGTGTTAGGTGAAGTGGTTGCGAAAGTGCTGCGTGGTGGTGCTGAAATTGGTGCGGTAACACTATCACGATTTTACGCACTGCATACGATATGGCTGCCTTGGATTGCATTCGGTTTAGTCGGTGTACACCTCTTCCTTGTCCGATATTACGGATCTTCAGGGTTACCAAAAAACACATCAGAGGAGATGAAAACCGGTAAGCCTTTCTTTCCGGATCAGGTATTTGAAGACGTTGTCGGTATGTTCATTCTATTTGTCGTCCTTGCATGTGCTGCGTTGTTCGCTGAAGTCCCCCTTGAGAAAGTCGCAGACCCAACAAACGCAAATTACGATCCGCGTCCCGAATGGTATTTCCTATTCCTCTTTCAACTGCTGAAATACTTCCAAGGACCTTTTGAAATCCTTGGCACATTTATCATTCCGACAGTCGGAATGTTGCTACTGCTATTCCTCCCCTTCTTAGACAGGAGTGAACGCAAAGTGCTTTGGAAACGTCCGATTGCACTTATAGTAACAACAGTGTCTGTAGTAGCGATTGTTGGGTTGACGATACTCGGTGCAAGTTCACCGAAACTTGATATACAGGAAGAAACACCTCCCACAGAAGAAGTGCAGCAGGTCACCCCTCCAGAAACACAAACACCCGATACAGTTGAAGAGGAAGATGTGTTTGAGTTCAATTTGACTGAGGAAGAAATTGATACGGCACAAGAAGTGGGAGAAGAATCGGAATAACTTTCTGAAAAGAAGGCTGTATAAGGGGTGATAGGTTCACACTTAACTGAAGAATGTCCGAGGCGTAATGAATTGCGCGACTACAAACAGTCTATTCTAAAGCGCATGTCATCTTTATAAATAGTATTACAAGACCTATAGTCACTGATGAAAAATCACAACATGGAAGAACAACTCACGCTTTTTCCCGTAGATACCGAATTTGAAGTCCCAAATGAAAGGACGACATCTGACAAGGTAGAGTTAGTTTCATTTCGTGAATTAGTCTCTGAAATCACCGATACTGGTTACCTAACACACGCCATCGTATCCTATCCCGCAAAATTCATTCCACAAGTCGTTAGATATGCAATCAACACCTACACGAAAGAAGATGACTGGATCATTGATCCATTCGCAGGTTCTGGCACTGTAGGTGTGGAAGCATACCTATGCAAACGCAATGCACTTCTCTATGACCTAAATCTACTCCTAAATCACATCATGCCTTTGAAAGTCTATCGTGGAACAGAACGGATTAGTAAAGAAAATCTCTGTAAATTACTGGACGACATGCAGAACAGTAAGACACATCAGTTCACACCTGCTTGGTCTAATGTTGAATACTGGTACGCCCCTGAAATCTTAGCCTTGCTCTCACAATATTGGGGATTCATACACAACACAGATCAAGAAGTCTATACGGGTATAATCAAATCCGCACTCCTTAAAGTTAGCAAACGGTTCTCTTTCACTGAGCATAGAACACCAAAGTTAGCCAGATCTAAACGAAAATTAGCAGCAATAGATGAATTGCTTCAGGAAAATTGGCAGGAGCAGCTGAATCAGATGATTCATGACCACTCCTTGAAAACACTCACAGCCATCAACAACTTTATGATGCACACACGTGATCGTCAGAATCAAGTGGAATATCAGGGAGGGGTGGATTCCTCCTATGTTGAAGTGCCACGTGAATGTGACGCATTGATAACATCACCACCCTATCTACAAGCACAGGAATATATCCGCTCTACAAAATTGGATCTCTTTTGGTTAGGGCACACTGAGGAAGAGGTCCGCGAGTTATCCCGTCTTGAAATTCCGTATCGTAAGGCAGATAGGATAATCCATACCAAGACACTGGATATAGTCAGAGAGCAGCTAACCCGGAAAGATTTGATTAACCGTCTTGACTCCTACTTCTGCCACACGATAAATGCACTTGAGAATGCCATGAACCGATTGAGACCGAATGCAGCTGCATGCATTTTCGTCGGTAATCCCCGTATTGATGGAATAACCGTTGAGTTGTGGAGAATTCTATCAGAATACTGGACAGAACGAGGGTTTTCGCACGAAAAAGTTTATGAAGATAGGATAAAAACACGGCAGCTGTTCGGTGTGCGGAAGAATAAAAATCCTGATGGTATGAAGTCAGAATTCTTGCTGATTTTGAGAAAGACATAATACTGTTAATACCCTTGTCCCTCCCATTTTTCATCAATCTTCGGGCAGGAGACCCAATTCTTTAGGTTTGGGAGGAATGCCTGTTCCTATATTTTTCTTGACAAACTATGTCATATATGTTACGATATTCTCAGCATTGTTGGTAGAGAATACGATCCACCTTGCTTGAGGTGGTCTCCACCAAAACCGAATCGTGTCCGAAGCAATACTGGAGTAAAACAATGCGCACCTACAAATACAAGATACGCAATCAGAAAAAGAACAAACGCTTCGGCAACCTGCTTGATGATCTTGCTGATGTGCACAACCACTTTTTGCGTTTGGAAAAACGTTATTACCGCAGATACGAAAAATACGCTGGTAGATATAGGCTGCAACCGCATCTTACCAAGTTGCTGAAACGGACTAAAAAGCATTGGGCATGGATACCCCGTGACACACTTGATGCTGCGATTATCCGTGTCCATGACGCATACCAACGCTTTTTCAATGGACAAGGTGGACTTCCTAAATTCAAACGCAAATATCGTTATCGTTCTGCGAAGTTTCAAACAGGCTACAAACTTGAAAATGGTCGTGTGTGTATCTCTTTCAAGTCGTGGGATGACTCCACACAATCTCTGAAATTCAATCGTCGCTGGTTTTCTTTTCACCAACACCGAGACTGGCACGGCACTGTCCGCTATGTCCAAATACTCCGTGATAGTGCCGGTGAATACTGGCTGGACATTGTCACCGATGATACTTCTACCGAACCTATGCGACAAACAGGTGAGAGCGTAGGTATAGACTTCGGATTGAAAACATTTTTGACTTTGAGCAACGGTGAAAAGATACAAGCACCAGAATTCTTGAAACAATCCTTGAAACATTTTCGTAAACTGAATAAAGCTGTGAGTCGTAAGGTCAAAGGGTCTAACAATTGGTATCGCGCTATTAGACAACTCGCGCGGCATTATATCAAAATAGCAAACCAACGGCTTGACTGGCAGTGGAAACTTGCTACAGACTTGTGCAGAAGGTTTGATATGATTGCTGCTGAAACGTTGAACCTTGATGGCATGAAGCGGTTGTGGGGGCGTAAAGTCTCCGATCTCGGATTTTACCAGTTTATTCAATTGTTGGCATTCAAATGTTTCAAACATCATAAAGCATTCTTTCAAATCGGACAATGGACACCTACAACAAAACCTTGTAGCAACTGCGGAGATAAAAACGACACGCTTTCTCTCAATGATAGACAGTGGACATGTTCACAATGTAATTCCGAACATGATAGAGACATAAACGCTGCTATCAACATATTACGGGCTGCTTATGATCCCGTTGTGGAGCAGATGTGAGACGGATGTTCTCTTTGGAGAACAACGCTAACTGCTACGAAGCACAAGCACAATCCTTTAGGTTTGGGTGCTATGACTGACACTTCCCCCTGTATGTTGTAAAATAGAACAAAAATAATAGCGACGATCCTACCATCATCGTCAGCAAGGAGACATCATGAAACCTAAACATATCTTTTACCAAACAGCAACAGCACTGCTCATCACACTCCTTTTTGTGTTACCACTATCAGCAGACGATCATCAAGAAGAGACGACACCATCCCTCAAAAAATACGTTGAATTCACATTAAGCGGCACCTATTCCGATACCAAAGAGATGAATCTCTTTGGCACTGCTACAACAAAAACACTACGCGGATTATTCAAGAAACTGGACGGTCTCAAGAATGACCGTGAAGTTGCCGGAATCGTATTCAAAATCGGCAATCTCGGGATAGGATGGGCGAACCTACAAGAAATTAGAGAAAAACTTAGCGAATTACGGGATGCCGATAAAGAGATGATCGCCTATCTTGAAGGTGGTGGCAATGCAGCCTATCTACTTGCAACAGCAATGGATCGGATTGTGTTAATGCCTACTGGCAGTCTCAATCTAATCGGTCTACGTTCCGAAATCATCTTTTTAAAAGGGTTATTGGAAAAACTGGATATTGAAGCGGATATGATCGCAATGGGTAAATTCAAATCCGGCGTTGAGCCTTATACCCGTGACAGCATGTCGGATGAATTCCGTGAATCAATGACCGATCTACTTGACGATCTGTATAATCAAATGCTTCAAAAGATCGCTGACGGTAGAGACGAAATAACGCCTGAACTTGCTGCAGACTTGATTGATAGTGGTCCTTTCACGGCACAAGAAGCCAATCACGCAAAACTCGTTGATGAACTAAAATACTACGATGAACTCCTTGAAGCAATTGATGAGGAAAAAGAGGGTGTAGCACAGATCGTCAAAGAGACTGATACAAAAAAACGAAAAGTGCCAGATATGAACAGTTTTGCTGGTCTGATGCAGCTGTTTAGTATGTTCAACCCACAACCGCGGGCAAAGGCACGTCCCGCAGACAAGCAGATCGCTCTTATCTATGCCAGCGGTCCCATTTTACCCGATATCAACTCACCTTTCACCACCACGTCTATGATTACACCCAAAACGTTGAAAAAAGCGTTTAAAAAAGCACGTGCAGACGATGCCGTTCAGGCGGTTGTGTTGCGTGTGGACAGTCCGGGTGGTTCTGCGCTTGCATCTGACCTGATATGGCGAGAGGTTATGCTAACGCAACGCGAAAAACCTGTCATTGTATCAATGGCAAATATGGCTGCCTCCGGTGGTTATTATATCTCAATGGCAGCACAAAAAATCGTAGCACAACCCGGCACGCTTACCGGTTCAATCGGGGTTTACGGGGGCAAACTCAACCTCAAAGGTCTCTATAACAAAGTCGGTCTGAATAAAGAAATCATCGCACATGGACAAAATGCAACAATCTATTCGGATTACGGAAACTTTACGGCATCAGAACGAAAACGCGTTGAAAAGATGATGGAAACCGTCTATAAACAATTTGTAAATAAAGCAGCTGCTGGCAGACAAACCACCTTTGAGGAAATTGATGCAGTCGCTCAGGGACGAGTCTGGACTGGAAAACAGGCAAAAGAACTCGGACTCGTTGATGAACTCGGTGGACTTGACACTGCGCTCGCTATCGCTAAGAAGGAAGTGGGAATTACAGATAAAGATAAAGTGGACATCGTCGTGCTACCGGAACAGAAAACCTTCTTTGAACAAGTTATGGAAAGCATGCTTGATCAAGAGATGAGCATCTCAGAAACATTGTCTTTACAGTTGGCACAAAACCATCCGCTATTTCCGATACTAAAATCGCAATGGCATCGGATAATAACGTTGTTAACACTATTTGAAAATGAACGGGTAGTTACTGCATTACCTTATGATATTATAATTCGATGATTAGGTGTAAATATGAATAACAAAGACTTTCAAGTTGATGTAACTGACGAACAAGTTACCTTCTTCCAAGAAAACGGATATCTGAGCATTCCACGCATCACAACGGATGAAGAGATTGAATGGCTAAAAGGTATCTACGATAAACTCTTCAATGATCGCACAGGTGAGGAGCAGGGACGCTATTTTGATTTAGCAGGTCCCCGTGCACATACTGGAAAAGAGACGCTGCCACAAGTCTTGGGTCCAGAGGGACAATTTCCCGAACTCCGCGAATCTATCTATTTCCAGAACGCACGCAGACTCGCAGCAAAATTGCTCAGTGTAGAAATGGAGAAGGTCGGTGGTGGCGGACACATGATATTGAAACCCGCGCACTACGGAAACGAAACACCTTGGCATCAGGACGAAGCATATTGGAATCCAGAAGTCTTACCCCATAGTTTGAGCGTATGGCTGCCGTTGGACAAAGCAACACTTGAAAGTGGTTGTCTCCAGTTTATCCCAAAATCCAACAAAGGTGACGTGCGTTGGCATCGGCACATCAACGATGACCCGCTTGTGCACGGCTTGGTGACAGATGATGTTGACCCATCCGAAGCAGTCGCATGCCCCATACCCGCAGGTGGTGCAACGTTTCATCACTGCAGAACTTTACACTATTCCGCACCAAACAGCACAGACCAAGAACGTAGGGCATATATCCTTGTCTTCAGTGGTCCACATCAGAAATTAGAAAAACCTGCAGAACGTCCGTGGATAAAAGAGGAACAGGAGGCATTGGTGAAATTAAAGTCCTTGGCGGCAGATAGGGAATAGAAATCTAAAGTAGTAGGAACACTAAATTAATCAACAATGCGTGATGTACAACCACGAGAAATACATTTGTGAGAAAAATGGGAATATGGCGCGAATACCTTATTGAGAAACTTGCTGACAAGGAAAGCGCAATTAACTATCTCCAAGCTATCCTTGAAGATTATCAAATCTTTGAGGATTCGACAGTAGTTCTAAGAGCTCTCCATACCGTTGTTGAAGCACAGGGAGGTATTTCTGAACTAGCAAAGCAGACTGATATTGCGCCACAAGTGCTTTCAAAAGCACTTTCTAATGGAGATACACCTTTAATTGGTGTTTTAACAGTTGTCCTTAATGCACTTGGTTATCAACTTTCGATCCAACCCATAGACTCTGAAAACCTAAACCTTGAAGCGTATACTGATGTATTAGAAACACAAAACACATCAACACAGATAGCAGAAAATTAGTTACAGGCAAAGGAGCATGAGAAAAACTTGTGCACCGTCCGTTGCAAAAGAGGAGCAGGAGGAACTCACAAAGTTAAAGTCGTTGGCGACCATATCAACATATCATCAGAGATGAACAGCAAAACCTATTCAGAGAAAATTATATACAAAGATCGCGCTGCAATGGAACATCCACACAATAGAGTAACAAGTAATGCCGATTTTCAAAAAACTATTTGAACTACTTCCAAATGCAGAGTACCTATTAAGTCTCGAACCAGAAGATATCGCTGGACCGCTTTTATAGTGAACTTTGATATTATTGGGGCACTTTAATAAATCCATTTTGAACAGAAAGGACAACAGAAGTTGTAGCACAAACTTTTAGTTTGTGTCACAAGAGCGCAAACTAAAAGTTGACGCTACAAAAGTGCCCCATTAATTATATGTTTTACTATAGTATGCTTAGTATCTCTAAATGACAACCAACGTATGAGACCTGAAGGCATTATATCATATCAAGCTATGTCAAGTGTTTTGGAACGAATGTCAGGGGTGTGTAAAGTTTTTGCACAAACTGCTCATTCTCCATTGTAGGGCGGGGTCTCTGTGCCCCGCCGCAACTGATTACATAAGAGATTGCGGGAACAGGACACATAGGTGTTGTCAACATAAGGAAATATTGCTAATATGAACCAGACTCTTCAGTCCCGTAGGGACGATATGTTTATAGAAAAAGAGTTCCCATGCCTTTTTAGTCCCGTAGGGACGATATGTTTATTCTTCTATGTCGTTCCTATGGAACTCAAGAGAGGGTGATAACGTCTTTCTATAGACAGATCGTCCATACGGGACTAAAGAGAACAAAAGTTTGTACCTCTGTGCAAAAACTTTACACACCCGAATGTCAGAATCAACCAAAAGAGATCTAAACCTAAATTACGAATTCAAGAAAATTAATGAAGTTCTCTTCGCTCTAATGGAATCGTGGCAATGGTTGGAACGTGAAGGATTCGTCGCACAGAGACCAACAAGTTTGCTCGGAAGTACAACAGTCCCTTATACAACAGAATATTTTGTCACAAGACGCGGATTAAGAGTCGAAACATCTGAAGATTTAAAATCTTATCGCAAGGTAGAACTCCTACCTAAAGCACGACTCCATCCAATAATCGCACAAAAAGTTTGGTCTCTATTCTTACAAGGCGACTATGATACAGCCGTTTTTCAAGCATTCAAAGCAGTTGAAATCACTGTCCGCAATGCGGGAGGCTATGCGGAAACAGACTACGGAACAGATCTAATGCGTAAGGCGTTTAATGTTGACAGTGGTAATCTGACTGACCAAAATCAACAGCAAGCTGAAAAACAAGCGCGCTCGGATCTGTTTGCTGGTGCTATCGGGTCATTTAAAAATCCCGGTAGCCACCGAGAAGTTGAAATTTCCGGTGAAGAAGCAGCTGAAGTGATAATCTTCGCGAGTCATCTACTTCGGATTGTTGATTCTTGTAATCAATCAGAATCAACTTAACACCAATGGGAAACTTATGGAAAAACTGAATCTTAAACACACGCACAAACCTATAAAAGACTACTACAAGGCATTGGAACAATACCAGCAGCATGACCTCACACACGAAGGCGCAGTGAGTAACCCTTTCGCAATTTTACTTGATCTCTGTGCAAAAAAGGTAAAATCCACCTTTGTACCACATTATCCGAGTATACGGTATTTTTAATGTATGAAGAATTAGAATGTAGATTCTTTTTTAGAAACTGGATTACCAGATATATGTGACATTGGCATGCTTTTCAACATTGAAGTCAAAACGCTGATTGATGAAGTCATAGTTTCACCTTATGCAGAGAATTGGATTACAGAAGCTGTCAGCTCAGTAGTTCAAAAATTTGGATTTAATTTTAACGCTCTTCCCGTCAAATCCCCATGCTTTAGCTTGCGGGATGTAGACGGGCAAAAAGGTTGATATTGAGAAAGAAACACACTATAATACAAATACCTTTTCAGTGGTGGATGTCGTTAGCATCTGCCACACTACTAACGATGGGTAAGGGGTTCTTCACCGAGAAGACATACCATGAGAAAAACCTATAAATACAAGATACAAAATCAAAAGAACACGCTAAAACTTGGCAATCTGCTTGACGATATGCATCAGATCCATGTGCATATTATGCGATTGCAGAAAAGGTATTATCGCATCTATAAGAAAAACATATCTGCCTATACGATGAATCGTCATATTGCGAAGTTGAAAAAGCGAACGAACGCACATTGGAAACAACTACCGAGTCAAGTTGTTCAAGATGTTGTCCTGCGTATGGGCAAAGCTTATGATGCATTTTTCAGAAATATGAAAGATCGCAAGGCTGGCAAAACAACGTGCAAAGTAGGTAGACCGCACATCAAACCGCAACATAAATACAACTCTATGACGTTTACACAGGCAGGCTATAAACTTGAAGGGAACCGTATCAAGATCAACTGTATAGATACGTGGTTCTCCTTTCACAAACATCGTGAAATAACAGGTGACATCAAAACAATAACCCTCAAGCGTGACAGGTGTGGCGATTACTGGATATGCTTTTCTTGTGATAACGTTGACACACCGAAATCATTTGCGAAGACAGGTGAAAGTGCTGGCTTTGATTTCGGATTGACAACCTTTCTCACAACTTCTAATGGGAATAAGATTGTGTCTCCGCAGTTTTTGAAAAAGTCCTTGAACAAGTTGAGAACACTGAATAAAAGCTTGAGTCGTAAAGTCAAGGGATCAGGCAATTGGTATCGTGCTATCCGTGCGTTGTTGCGGCAGTATAGGAAGATAGCACGACAACGTCTTGACTGGCAGTGGAAACTTGCTACTGCTCTTTGCAGTCGTTTTGATACCTTGTGTTTTGAAACCCTCAATATAGACGGCATGAAACGCCTCTGGGGACGTAAAGTCAGTGATCTCGCTTGCTACCAGTTTATGCAAGTGTTGGCATTCAAGTGTGCTAAACACGATAAAACTTTTCTCAAAATCGGACAATGGACAGCTACAACAAAACCTTGTAGCACCTGCGGACACACAAACGATAAACTAACACTTTCAGATAGACACTGGATATGTCCTTCGTGCAAGACTGAACACGATAGAGACATCAATGCAGCTATCAATATCAAACAGGCAGGCTTAGCTGCCTAAAGTGGAGCAGACGTAAGACGTAGCTCAGATCGGCTGTCCGCGAGGAAGCACAAGCCCCTACCTTTAGGTAGTGGGACACTATGACAGTTAATCCATCAACACTTTTAAACGATCCTGCTTTATACGAAAATATCCCAGATGGAGGTATGTAATGGAACATATAAAGGTTGATGTAGATAAAAAATTTGAACAAATTCTGAAAGAAGAAGTAGAAAATTTGTCGATAGATTTGTCATTAGTAGATATTAATTGGGTTCTTTACGAGGATTTGTTACTAAGTCATTTAAAGCCTCCATTGGATAAAAAGATGGTTAAAATGGTAGTTTTAGGATTCAACGGGAAAATTCCTGTACCGGATATAGACGATTGGTTCCGTTCCTATCGTTTCACATATTGTATATACTACAAAACTGCTAATACAGAAACTAAAAAGATGGAAATGCTTAGTCTTGGAAATGAAGGCACAATTAAGGAAATAGCTGTAAAACTAGGTGATATTTTCAGAGATTTTGGAGGATAGTGTTTGCATTAGAAAATACTGGATAGTGAATATAGTTGGAAACAAGGAAAGGTTACTAAACCCATGAACATCATCTGCACAGTCATCAGTTGTACAGGACGTAAAAACTCATTAAAGACTTTGAAGCACGCTGCGTGCAAAGAGAACTGAACATAGGCATTTTCAATCTCTTTGATGTTGTCTCACAACAATGTGTTTGTCAATCAACTCAAGCACGGCGGGCACCAATTCTGTAGGAATCGCCATCAATGTGCTGGACTCATCCTGAAATGCAGCCTCATCTGCAGCGACAGCATCATACTCTGTTTGTTGTTCGTAATGTGTAATGACACTTTGTACGCGCGCTTCATCCCACCCAAGCGGAAACTTATTCTGCGTCATCTGTTTATCCCTTCGTCAGTATACCATTTTCTGGATTGTGATAAAAACGAATGTCCACTATATTCTTGCCTTTTGATAATTATAACGGGCATCAAGCCTAAATCGTAAATCGTTTTAATACACAAATTCCTTGAATTCACATAGCAATCGTGATATACTTCATATTGTATGCGGAGTTTCAGAATAAGTAAAGGGTACGAAACAATGAACATCTTCTGCACAGGTATCAGCTGCTCAGGACGCAAAGAACTTATCAAAGACTTTGAAGCACTCTGCGTCCAACGACAACTCAACATCGGCTTCTTCAACATTGGCGACTACATGCACCGAGTCGCAGCAGAAGCACGCGTTCACTTCACAGAAAAAGTCCTAGACTCAGACCCAGCAGTTCTATCCTTAGCGCGCCGCAATGCCTTCTACGAAATCGCACGTGACGCACAAGCATATCACCATGCGATCATCGGGTTGCACGCATGTTTCCGATGGAGAGGCAGTCTACAGGAAGGATTTACATTCAAAGACATTGAAATCCTACCACCCGATATGTTCATCAACGTAGTAGACAACATTGCCGACATCTACGGACGGATGGAAAAAAACACACAATGGGCAGGACTACAAAAAACAGCACTCAATGTCTGGTTAGACGAGGAAGAATTCCTCACCAGACATCTCGCACATCTCACAGAAAAACCATATTACACCGTCGCACGGCAACACGATCTCGCAAACTTCTATGAACTCCTATTTACAGACAAACCCAAATTCTACCTCAGTTATCCAATAACACTCCTAAGAGACACACCAGAAGAGATAAATAAAATTCGTGAGTTAGGCCGCAAGTTATCCCGATCTTATATATGTTTTGATCCGCTTGCAATCAAGGACATGGCACTTGTCACCTTCTCAAAAGCAGAAAATGACGACCAAGATTTAGATGTCCCAGAAACAATGAGCGAATTGGACGATCAGGTAATAGAGCAGATAAAAACCCGAACCATCTCGCGCGATTATCAATTTGTCCATCAGAGTGATTTCGTCGTAGTCATCTATCCGACAGACAAATTATCTCCCGGTGTTCTTAGCGAAATGAACTATGCTACACGACATAACAAACCTGTATATGCTGTCTACAACGAAACCCGCAGTATCTTCTTTGAAAACCTATGCGATAAGATCTTTGACACGTATGAGGAGTTAGACGACTTTCTAAAACAAACATACCCAACTGGATAAAATAGATAAAATTTAAAACTACCGTAATTGAATATACACAAGGAAGAATTATTGCTAAATAAAAAGAGAATTCAAAAAGCACAAGATAGAATGAAGCAGCAAGGAATTGATGCATATCTCATTCTCACACATGATGATTATATCTATTTTTTTGGTGAAGATCGGTATCAACCCAGGGCGGTAATCCCTGCTGAAGGTCCACCCATAATTGTCACATTTTCTGGAGAGGAAGCTGAAGTAAGAGAATCAATAGGAGCAAGTGATGTACGAATCTTCGGTTCAGTGGGGCAACAGATCAAAGATGTCGTCCAAGTGATGCGAGGTATGATAGGCAACAAAGACAAACTTAAAGTAGGTGTTCAGATGTGGTTCGGCACTCCTGCTTTCCTATTGAACATGTTCAAGAAAGCAAATCCGAGCGTTGATGTAGTGGATATTGCATCAGTTATGGATGAACTGCGAATGGTGAAGGACAAATCTGAGATTGCACTCATGCAACGTGCAGCAGAGATTGCTGAGATCGGTATGGAAGCAGCTGTCAATACTCTAAGACCGGGGATAACAGAAAATGAAGTTGCTGCAGAAGTAGAATACGCCATGCGGAAAGCAGGAGGACACGGAGTCGCAACACCTGTATTCGTCAACTCGGGGATACGTTCAGGATGGTTGCATGGCACCGCCTCTGACAAGGAAATTGAAGATGGAGACCTTGTTGTTCTTGACTTGGTTCCCAAGCATAAAGGTTACTGTGCAAATCTATGCAGAACGTTTGTAATTGGGAAACCTAACCCGGAACAGGAGGAATTGTTCATAACCTACAAGAACGCACAATCTGCTGCTATAGATTCGTTAAGACCGGGAGCAAAAATCCGCGAGGTTGATGCTGCAGCAAAGAAAGTTGTCACTGAAGCTGGCTACGGAGAATATTATGTTGCTGGTATTAGTCATAGCATAGGATTGAGTTTTGAAGAGACACCCGCGCCTACAATACATCCTGGAGATTCCGGCATTCAAATTCGTGAAGGGATGACAATAACCGCTGGACATCCTGTGCTTTCTGTTCCTGGAATAGGTGGGGTTAGGTTGGAAGACACATTTCACATTTCATCAGGAGTAGCAAAACCCTTAACGGACTTTCCTTCAGAGTTAGAGTTGGAAAATATGAGATAGAAATTGATTATAGTGAACTTTGAAATTATTGAGGCACTTTAATAAATCTATTTTGAACAGAACGGACAACAGAAGTTGTAGCACAAACTTTTAGTTTGTGTCACAAGAGCGCAAACTAAAAGTTGACGCTATAAAAGCACCCATTAATTATATGTTTTACTATAATATCCATTGAGAACTCCTTTGTTATGTATTGACTTACCTTGATAATAATAAAGGATTTTCTATAAGTCATAATAATTGTCAAACTCACGTAAATATGATAGCAGGCACAGAAAATGCATTCCTTTGGAATGCATTTTAACTATTTAATCTTGGACACCTGGAATTCCAGTAAATCCTAATTCAGATAAGAAAAGAAAACATCTTGACTATGAAAATAGCCATTCTTTCCCGAGGCCCCCAAAATCACTCAACTCGCAGCCTTGTTGAAGCTGCACAAAAAGCAGGACACACAGCCAATGTCTGCGACCCCTTCGGATTCTACCTACAAATCGGTGGAACCGGGCACCGAATCACTTATGAAGGTGAGTCAGCAGAAGATTATGATGTCGTTATTCCAAGACTCTCAGGCGCAACGGCAAGATACGGAGGAGAAGTCGTCTCACACTATGAATGGGTCGGCATTCCTGTTGTGAATTCTGCAAGCGCAATCGCTGAAGCACGACACAAGTTCAAAACACTACGAATTCTCGCACAACACGGTTTACCGATTCGACCCAGTCTCACCGTCGGTTCAGCAACCTATTTAAAAGATAAATCGCAGGAAATTGGAGACTATCCATATATCATCAAACCATTCTACGGCACACACGGAATCGGGGTTATGCTATTAGACACCCCTACCTCTCTCACCTCAACAGTAGAAGCGATGTGTGACCTACATCGAGATTACATCATTCAATCCTTTATCGCAGAAGCGGCAGGTGTAGATATCCGTGTTCTTATCGTGGGTGGAGATGTAATCGCAGCGATGGAGAGATCCGCAGTACCCGGAGAATTCCGATCAAACATACACCAAGGAGCTCATGGAAAGCAGATCACACTCACAGATGAAAACAAGCGAATAGCAATTGATGCCGCATCTGCATTGAATTTAGACATCGCTGGTGTGGACATAATGAAGACAAAAAACGGACCCGTCATTCTTGAAGTCAACCCATCTCCCGGATTTGAGGAGTTGCAATCTGTATCGGGAATAGATATTGCAAAATCAATGATTGATTTTGCTGTGGAATTAGCAGACAATTACATTAAAAAAGGTTCAGGTAGTTAATTGGCTTCTCATCAACGAAAAATCCTGATGTTCAATCACGAATTCCCACCCATAGGCGGCGGTGGTGGTTGGGTCAGTTATTATTTAGGAAAACATTACGCAAATGCTGGACACGATGTACATCTCATTACATCACAATTCCGTGACTGTAAGAACATGGATGAAGTTGATGGAATCCATATACATCGCGTGCCTGCCTTACGGAAAAATCCGAATGTGTGTGCAGTTCACGAGATGTTCACTTATGCAATAAGTTCCAGCATCTACGGATTGAAATTCGCAAAGCAGTTCAAACCCGACATCGTCCAAGTCTTTTTCGGTATACCCGCAGGAGGCGGTGCCTATCTGCTACAAAAGTTCAGAAACGTTCCTTATGTTGTCTTTTTAGGTGGAAGAGATGTACCACGCCACGACCCCGATCCACCCTATTATCGATGGTTATACATGCTCCTAAAACCGATTATACGTGCAATATGGAAGAATGCAGCAGCGGTCGTTTCATGTAGCGAAGGACTGAGAGACCTTGCACAAGCAACAGATAGAAACATCAATATAGACATCATCCCGGACGGTTTAGACCCAGACAGCTTTAAACCGACACAGCGCGAACCACACCCAAGGGTAGTCAGATGTTTATCCATCGGCAGGCTCATTCCCCGTAAAGGATTTCAATTTCTCATTCGTGCACTACCACAAGTCCTTAGCAAAGTGAAGCATAAATTTGAAATTGAGATTGTAGGTGACGGACCTTATGAGGAAGAACTGACAAAGATAGCAAAAAACCTTAACGTGAATTCTTATATCCATTTTACAGGCGCGGTGGAATATTCAGAATTACCAAAGAAATACCGCGACGCAGACATTTTCATTCTACCTTCACTCGCAGAAGGCATGCCACTTGTCGTATTAGAGGCAATGGGAACAGGACTACCCATTATCGCAAGTCGCGTTCAAGGAATTGACGAACTTGTCGCAGATGATGCCAACGGTGCATTGTTTAACCCAGGGGATGTTGATGGTCTTGCAGGCTGCATCATCAAACTCATAGACGCAGGACAAACACGCCTTGAAATGGGCAACGCAAGTATAGAAATGCTAAAACAGAACGAACGATACAATTGGAAAAACATCGCAGAGGAATATCTCACACTCTATGACAACATTCTAACAAAAGACCCGTAGGAGCGGGCTCTCGGTCACGATTTAATGAAAAGGAGAACTGACAAACACATGCTTCCAATCAAAATACTTGCAATCGGTGCAGGCGGCCTACAACGCGCCTTAACACATCAATTCGTCCACATCCTCAACCAAAGAAATCTCTATAACGGAGGAATCTATGTCGGACAACCCCGAGGCACAGAGAAAGCAGACGCATTTAACAGACAAAATGGTGTATATCATGTCGTTACATTTGACCTTAACGGCATCCACGACATTCAGAAGATTTCAAGTGTAGTCGGTGCGACAACACTCGCAACGGAAAATGGACGCGAACAATTCTACGCACAAACCGATAATCCATTAGACCTGATTCTCATCGGCGTAACCGAAGCAGGTATCGCAAAAGGTGAACTTGCGATGGATGTGTTAGATGAAACCCTATACCGCTATTATTGCAAGCACAGTGCTGATACTTCGTTATGTGTTGTCAATACCGATAACCTACGGAATAATGGAGACGTTATCCGAGATATTCTTTGCAATGAATATCCAAAGCGGACTGATGCGTATACGGATTGGTTGGACACCAAAGTCGGATTTCTCAATGAGATGGGAGACAGACTTGTCCCGCAAGTCTACGCAGTTCCCGATGAAATAAAGGAAGCAGCACAAGCACAAATAGATGGTTCAGACGAGTTGATTACTTATGCAGAGCAGATGCCTGCAACATCGTTTATCCTTGAAGATATGGACAATATACTTCGCGTCCCTTTTGCCAAACTTGACGACTATGGAGTTGTAGTCAAACAAGAGAGCATTGAACCCTTTCACGATTGGAAACTGCTACTCGTGAATTCCGTGCATGTTCCGGGGATTACACACAAAGGTTTTCTCGCGGGGTTTGAATATGTCAACGAGGCTGCAACACATCCACTGTTCGCCCCTCATCTCGAAAGGTTGATGAAAGGGTATTCGCAAATCGTAGAATCAGATATACCGATCATAGGCAAGAGTGCTGAAGCATACACATTGGAATTCGTTGACCGAATTCGTCGCGTCAAAGACGACAATGCTCGTATAAATATCATTGAAACAGTGAAACTCCGGGAACGTGCAGCGGACATCGTCCGCTCACCGAACTACAATAAGAGTACCGAACTGTTCAAATCAGACTTCGCTTATTCCTTCGCAACAGTACTACGCTTTCTGACACCACTCACGATTGCTGCTGATGACGACTATCGTGGCATTACCGATACAGGCACAGAATATGAAATCCGAGATCCTAACCGAACAATACAGAGTATTCTAAAAAGGGCATTCGGTGCAGATATATCGGACGTAACTACCCGTCTTGATAAGGTCTTCTCTAATGTTACCCTATGGTCTCCGCAGAATGCTACTCCTGATATGACATTGAATCAGAACCAAGACTTTACCAAGCGCGTTGTGCAGTACTATCATCAATTAGTCAATGGCAAATCTTGTCTGGAGGTATTAGAAAGCATCAATTCTGGGTTGGTTTAAAGGAAATGGCGAGGTGCAGTGACCTCGCCTAACAAATGTATTACGGGTTAGCTCAAACATTAGTCAGCAAGTGAGATAACACCCTTTTTCTGTTGCAGAACCGCATCATAAAACCGCATCGTTCCAACACAGTCCTGAATACTGGAAATCGGTTCTCGGTCTTCACGGATCGCATTGGCAAACTCCGTAAGACTGATACCATCCCCAGTCAATTCACCATTCCGCTGATCGGAAAAATTGGACGTGAAAGAATTACCACTACCTGTATAATGCTTAACACCCCACAGTCCATCCAATTGAATGTATTCACCTTGTCCAGTTATCTCAATATGGTCATAGTTGCGTCCCCACAGACGTTGACTACTCAGCTGCAAAGTCCCTACTGCTCCGTTTGCATATTCAACAGCAACTGCAAATGAACCTTGATTGTTGACTACGTTGTGAAAATAGCATAGTTCTTTGACATCAGCACCAGCAATATGTCGCGCCAAATCAAAGTGATGAATGGCAAAATCAAGTAAATAATGCTTGACTGATCCATAAGGTCCACTACAAAACGAACAGAAAAGTTGCGTCAGTTGACCAAAGGATTCGGTCTGCATGATCCTACGTGCTTCTCGCACCCCAAGACTAAACCGACGCTGAAAGTTTACCATCAATGTCTTACCATGTTTTTCAGAGGCTTCTGCCAAGACAAGTGTTTCCTCAAGCGATGGGGCAGGCGGTTTTGGTGTAAAAACGTGGTATCCAGCTGCAAGCGTTTCCAACACCAACGGTTGCCTCGGATCCGGACCCATACTGATTATTACCGCTTCCAGATCCTCCTTTTCAAACATCTCGTGACGGTCTGTGTAGTATCTACCAGTGCCAAACTTTCCAGCCGCAGCTTTTGCCTTATTTTCATCTGCATCGCAGACTGCTTGTAATGCTACCGGTGCTAAATGCAACGCAGGGTAAATCGTATGTCTCGCGAAGCCACCACCACCGATAAATCCAATTCGAAGAGGGTCCATATTTTTTCCTTTATGTGTTTCAATGATAAATGTATCTCAAATTTATCACAAATATAATTCTCTGTAAAGAAAATTAACACTATTCCGTCAAATCCCCATGCTTTAGCTTGTGGGATGTAGACGGCTGAAATCATAATTTATCAGGTGTGTAAAGTTTTTGCACAAACTGCTCATTCTCCATTGTAGGGCGGGGTCTCTGTGCCCCGCCGCAACTGATTACATAGAGATTGCGGGAACAGAACCTATATGTGTTGTCAACATAAGGAAATATTGCTAATATCAACCAGACTCTTCAGTCCCGTAGGGACGATATGTTTATAGAAAAAGAGTTCCCAGGCCTTTTTAGTCCCGTAGGGACGATATGTTTATTCTTCTATGTCGTTCCTATGGAACTCAAGAGAGGGTGATAACGTCTTTCTATAGACAGATCGTCCATACGGGACTAAAGAGAACAAAAGTTTGTACCTCTGTGCTAAGAACTTTGCACATCCACTTTTCACGCAGTGTGTAAAGTTTTTGTCACCGTAGACGTCAATTCAAGTGAAAAACCTGTAAACTATTGTAGGGCGGGGCCTCTGGGGTGTGTAAAGTTTTTGCACAAACTGCTCATTCTCCATTGTAGGGCGGGGTCTCTGTGCCCCGCCGCAACTGATTACATAGAGATTGCGGGAACAGAACCTATATGTGTTGTCAACATAAGGAAATATTGCTAATATCAACCAGACTCTTCAGTCCCGTAGGGACGATATGTTTATAGAAAAAGAGTTCCCAGGCCTTTTTAGTCCCGTAGGGACGATATGTTTATTCTTCTATGTCGTTCCTATGGAACTCAAGAGAGGGTGATAACGTCTTTCTATAGACAGATCGTCCATACGGGACTAAAGAGAACAAAAGTTTGTACCTCTGTGCTAAGAACTTTGCACATCCACTTTTCACGCAGTGTGTAAAGTTTTTGTCACCGTAGACGTCAATTCAAGTGAAAAACCTGTAAACTATTGTAGGGCGGGGCCTCTGGGGTGTGTAAAGTTTTTGCACAAACTGCTCATTCTCCATTGTAGGGCGGGGTCTCTGTGCCCCGCCGCAACTGATTAAATAAGAGATCGCGGGAACAGGACCTATATGTGTTGTCAACATAAGGAAATATTGCTAATATCAACCAGACTCTTCAGTCCCGTAGGGACGATATGTTTATAGAAAAAGAGTTCCCAGGCCTTTTTAGTTCCGTAGGGACGATATGTTTATTCTTCTATGTCGTTCCTATGGAACTCAAGAGAGGGTGATAACGTCTTTCTATAGACAGATCGTCCATACGGGACTAAAGAGAACAAAAGTTTGTACCTCTGTGCTAAGAACTTTGCACATCCACTTTTCACGCAGTGTGTAAAGTTTTTGTCACCGTAGACGTCAATTCAAGTGAAAAACCTGTAAACTATTGTAGGGCGGGGTCTCTGGGGTGTGTAAAGTTTTTGCACAAACTGCTCATTCTCCATTGTAGGGCGGGGTCTCTGTGCCCCGCCGCAACTGATTATAGTAGACTTTTGAATTAATAGGACATTTCGAGATGTAGGAGGGAACTCCGATTCCCGATTATCACTGAGTTAAATCGCGATTCGGAGATCGCTCCTACAGGGACATTGTATTATTATTTTCAATGTTCACTATAAATAAGAGATTGCGGGAACAGGACACATAGGTGTTGTCAACATAAGGAAATATTGCTAATATCAACCAGACTCTTCAGTCCCGTAGGGACGATATGTTTATAGAAAAAGAGTTCCCAGGCCTTTTTAGTCCCGTAGGGACGATATGTTTATTCTTCTATGTCGTTCCTATGGAACTCAAGAGAGGGTGATAACCTCTTTCTATAGACAGATCGTCCATACGGGACTAAAGAGAACAAAAGTTTGTACCTCTGTGCAAAATCTTTACACACCCTAATTTATCAAAAAGGCTTGACATTTTCACTGAAACTTGATATACTCTCTTTTGCAGTCGGCACTGTCTGTGAAGCACAAGCCCCAACCTTTAGGTTGTGGGTCACTATGACGAATTAAAACACCGAATGCTAGATCTGCATTCGATGTTTTTTAGGAATGACTTCTGTTTATATTGTAAGATGTGTGTTACAACGGACTAATAGTTCGGAATCCATTCACAACGCATGACCAGTGGGATGTTCATTAATCTGAGTGCTTCATATTATCCCTCTGTGCGGAGATGAATCAGTTTATTGACAGCGTGGATATATGCTTTCGCACTCGCTTCAATGATGTCAGTGCTGGCACCGTTACCGGTGATAACGTGTCCGTTGTCTTGCACCTTTAAGGTTACCTCACCGATAGCGTCTTCACCTTCCGTTACAGAACGAATTTGGTAATCTATCAGGTTGAGTTTGATCTTGACAATCTGATTGATAGCCTTGAAAGCCGCGTCAACAGGACCATCACCAGTTGCGGCATTTTCAACCAAACCTTCCTCAGTGTGAATACCAACAGTCGTTGTTGGAGATATTTTGGTCCCACTAACGACTTGTATGTAATCCAACTCATAGGTGGAGGGTATCGTCCGTATTTCATCACTCATAATCGCTTCAAGATCAGCATCCTGTATTTCCCCTTTCTTATCCGCTACACGTAGGAATCTTTCGTATACTTTTTCCAACTGATCTTGATCCAGTTCATATCCGAGTTCACTCAATTTATGTCTTAAGGCGTTGCGTCCAGAACGGGGACTGAGGACGAGTTTGCTCTCTTTCCATCCAATTTCTACCGGGTCTATGATCTCAAAGGTTACACGTGATTTTATAATACCATCCTGATGGATTCCGGAACTGTGTGCGAATGCATTTTCACCAACGATCGCCTTATTCGGTTGAACAGGGATACCCATAGTGCGACTGACCCGTCTGCTGATGGGGACAATCTCTTTTGCATTTATATCGGTATAATAGGATTTGAAGTAATCACGACGGGTTCGGATTGCCATAACGACTTCTTCTAACGATGTATTTCCAGCGCGTTCACCGAGTCCATTGATAGTACACTCAACTTGCCGAGCACCTTGTTCAATCGCAATTAGACTGTTTGCTACTGCCAACCCCAGATCGTTGTGGCAGTGCACACTGATTACAGCATCGTCAATATTTGAAACATTTTCTTTGATACCTGCGATGAGTCCACCGAATTCAGCCGGAACTGTCCACCCAACTGTTTCTGGTATATTAACAACTGTCGCACCTGCGGCGATAGTGGCTTCAACCACCTTATACAGATAGTTCAATTCTGTGCGTCCTGCATCCATCGGAGAAAACTCAACTGTGGCATCAGGATGATCTACACATAAACTCTTTGCATAGGCAACAGCGTCCACAGCCATTTCCAATGTTCTCTCTGGTGTTGTACGAGTGATACGCTCCATGTGGATATTAGATGTGCCGACAAAGGTATGAATACGTGCACGCGGGGCATCCTGAATTGCTTTCCATGCTGCCGTGATGTCCTTTTCAACGACACGCGAAAGCGCGCAGATTTCAGGTCCCTTAATCTCGTTAGCTATCTGTTCAACAGCATCAAAATCTCCCGGTGACGAAATTGGAAATCCAGCTTCTATGACATCAACATTTAATTTCGCAAGATGCTTGGCAATCTCCAATTTTTCTTCAATGCCGAGAGCGGCTCCGGGAGTTTGCTCCGCATCTCGGAGTGTTGTATCAAATATAAGAACCTTTTCTTGGTTAGATTCAAAATCGTCCACGGTTGTGTCCTCCATAAGAGTTAACTGTTTATTGTAAGCACAAATTTTTCGCCTTACAACGTAATCTTTTATATTTGTTTCTTCACTTATATTTCACGATCAACAGCGATAGCAATCGCTTTTAGTTCTTGCATTAGAGTTTCAAATTGTTCAGGAAACAGTGACTGTGCTCCATCACCTGTCATTGAATGGTCTGGATCATGGTGAACTTCCAATAATAGGCCATCGGCTCCTGCGGCAACGGACGCTTTTGTCATGTCACTCACAAGACTTCTAATCCCAGTACCATGACTTGGGTCAACGACGATGGGAAGATGACTCAATTCATGAATGACAGGCACTGCGTTAAGGTCCAGTGTATTTCGTGTGTGGGTTTCATAAGTTCGGATGCCACGTTCACATAGGATTACGTCTGGATTTCCTTCAGAAAGAATATATTCTGCAGCGAGCAACCATTCCTCAATTGTTGAAGCCATTCCACGTTTGAGTATTACAGGTTTTTTGGAACGGCCCACTTCACGCAATAGATAGAAGTTTGTCATATTCCGAGTGCCGAGTTGAAAGATGTCTGTATATTCCCCGACGAGATCAACTTCATGAGGTGTCATGACTTCTGTAACAATGCCTAAACCAGTTTCCTGTTTTGCTGTGACAAGCATCTTCAGCGCATCAGTGCCAAAACCTTGGAAACTGTATGGACCAGTGCGAGGTTTAAATGCACCCCCTCTAATAAAACCGGCTCCTGCATTTTTCACGAGTTTTGCAATAGTTACAATCTGTTCGGTGCTCTCAACTGCACAAGGCCCCGCCATGACTGCTAACTTCCGTCCCCCAATCTTTGTCCCGTTTGAAGAGATAACAGTCGGTTCTTCCCGAAACTGACGGCTTGCTAATTTATATGGGGCAGTGATCGGCATAGTTCTTTCTACGCCTGACATTGACCCTATCGGCATATCACCAAGCAATGTTTTATCTCCTATTACACCGATGACGGTGCGTTGTTCACCAGTTGATACCTGTGCTTTCAACCCAACACTTTCAATTCTCTTGACAATCGCGTCAATCTGTTCAGGTGTTGCATCCGTTTTGGTAATAATTACCATGGTTATCAATTCCCTCCGACAATAACTCTGTTTCGAGTCAACGTTGATTACTACTAAAAAAATAACCCAACATCGAACTCTTATCGACGTTGGGTGGTGATGAATGAAATCGGTTTAGAACATTTTCATAAGTGCATATAAACTATCACCACTTACCGCCGCAGTACGTAAACGGGTACAACCCGAGCGTAAAAAGTGCCCAAAGGCTAAAGTAAAAGCCTCGTAATATTATTAGGGTGGATTGGTTGGCACTTGTTAGTACTGTAACGATGGTAGTGTGTTCAAACTTTTGCATTACAAAGATACCTAATTGTTCTATTGTTGTAGACCTGTTTCCGTATTTGTTATCTTATAATACGTGTTTCCGAGCAAAACGTTTAAAATAAAACTATTTTTAATATTATAACACATTTTACGGTGTTAAGTCAATTTTTGATTTTTCACGCAGTGTGTAAAGTTTTTGCACAAACTGCTCATTCTCCATTGTAGGGCGGGGTCTCTGGGTCTCTGGGGTGTGTAAAGTTTTTGCACAAACTGCTCATTCTCCATTGTAGGGCGGGGTCTCTGTGCCCCGCCGCAACTGATTAAATAAGAGATTGCGGGAACAGGACACATAGGTGTTGTCAACATAAGGAAATATTGCTAATATGAACCAGACTCTTCAGTCCCGTAGGGACGATATGTTTATAGAAAAAGAGTTCCCAGGCCTTTTTAGTCCCGTAGGGACGATATGTTTATTCTTCTATGTCGTTCCTATGGAACTCAAGAGAGGGTGATAACGTCTTTCTATAGACAGATCGTCCATACGGGACTAAAGAGAACAAAAGTTTGTACCTCTGTGCAAAAACTTTACACATCCACTCTTCACGCAGTGTGTAAAGTTTTTGTCACCGTAGACGTCAATTCAAGTGAAAAACCTGTAAACTATTGTAGGGCGGGGTCTCTGGGTCTCTGGGGTGTGTAAAGTTTTTGCACAAACTGCTCATTCTCCATTGTAGGGCGGGGTCTCCGTGCCCCGCCGCAACTGATTAAATAAGAGATTGCGGGAACAGGACACATAGGTGTTGTCAACATAAGGAAATATTGTCAATATGAACCATACTCTTCAGTCCCGTATGAAGATTGATTTATTAAACGGGTAATTATAATCACGCCAAAACTGGTAGTAGGAGCGCTTTGTAAGCGCGATTGTCAAACCCGTAGGCGCGCTTTGTAAGCGCGCTGGACTTTGATCACAAATTACCCGATTTATTTTTTAATCTTCATTAGGGACGATATGTTTATAGAAAAAGAGTTCCCAAGCCTTTTTAGTCCCGTAGGGACGATATGTTTATTCTTCTATGTCGTTCCTATGGAACTCAAGAGAGGGTGATAACGTCTTTCTATAGACAGATCGTCCATACGGGACTAAAGAGAACAAAAGTTTGTACCTCTGTGCTAAGAACTTTACACATCCACTTTTCACGCATGGTTATATAGTTTTAAGTGTTTTCCAAAATAGAGTTTTACTGAAAGTAAATTCCCAAGACGCCTATTGTGCGGGTTCTCAATCCCAATTCCCTATTGTGGATATCCTTAAATTGATGCCTATGGTGCGTTTGACGTAACTAAAGAACGATGCTCATATTCTGTTGATACATTTTGTCTTACTCAGGCACAACGCGGTGATAACGTTTTTTACCAGCACGGAGAAGCAGTGCATCTTCATCTAACATGTTGGCATCGACGATAATATCTATTGTATTATATTGCTTCTCATTGATATATGCTCCGCCTTGCTGAATTAGTCGACGTGCTTCACTCTTTGAGGTGGCTAATCCGACTTGATGGAAGAGGTCCATAATCGGAATACCAGTGTTTAGTTGGTCAACGGGGATAGCAGTAGTTGGCATTGCGTCAAGGTCAAGACCACCGCCACCAAACGCAGCCTGCGATGTTTCTTCTGCCTTGTCTGCTTCGGCCTTTCCGTGTGCAAGTTTAGTCGCTTGATATGCGAGAACTGCCTTTGCTTCTCGTATGGCATCATGTTCCAAACTTCCGAGTCGACGCACTTCATCCATCGGTAAGAAGGTAAAATATGCTAAGAACCGCTCAACATCACGGTCGTCAATATTAATCCAGTACTGATAAAATTGGTATGGTGATGTTTTTTCTACATCAAGCCACACTGCACCTCCAGCAGTTTTTCCCATTTTGGCACCACCTGCTGTAGTGAGTAGAGGGAAGGTCAGACCGTGCACTCGTTCCCCTTCAATCCTACGCACCAGGTCCACTCCAGCGAGGATATTACCCCATTGGTCATCACCACCAAGTTGTAGCACACAATCGTACTTTTGGAATAGACATAAATAGTCGTATGCTTGTAGTAGTTGATAATTAAATTCAAGGAAGGAGAGTCCTAATTCACGTTCAAGACGTTGGCGGTATCCCTCTGCACGTATCATCTCATTGACACGAAAATGTTTACCAATATCGCGTAGAAATTCTATATAGTTTAGTGACAGCAGCCATTCAGCGTTATTCAAAAATAGTCCTGCGTTGTTGTCCAAATCCAGATAACGTTGTAATTGTTTGAGGATACGTGCCCCGTTTTTATCTACTTGCTCAACAGAGATCATAGGTCGCATCTCTGTTTTATCAGTCGGGTCACCAATCATTGTTGTTCCACCACCGATAATTGCAATAGGTTTATGTCCAGCGCGTTGTAGATGTGCCATCGCCATTATTGGCACAAGACTTCCAACATGTAAACTGTCTGCGGTGGGATCAAAACCGACATAATATGTGATTGGATTGTCAGAAAGCACTTTTGATACGTCTTCTGCATTCGTACACTGTTGCACAAAACCACGTTCTTGTAAGGATTCAAAGATATTTGACATGGAATAGGTTCCTTCAAAGAATTATAATAGCGATGTTAATGATACCACAAGGGTATTGGATTGTCAAATCAGATGTAATGAATGGGTGTGTAAAACTTTTGTCACTAACTTCTCACCAAATTATAGTGCGGGGTCTCTGTGCCCCGCCGCAACTGATTACATAAGAGATTGCGGGAACAGGACACATAGGTGTTGTCAACATAAGGAAATATTGCTAATATGAACCAGACTCTTCAGTCCCGTAGGGACGATATGTTTATAGAAAAAGAGTTCCCAGGCCTTTTTAGTCCCGTAGGGACGATATGTTTATTCTTCTATGTCGTTCCTATGGAACTCAAGAGAGGGTGATAACGTCTTTCTATAGACAGATCGTCCCTACGGGACTAAAGAGAACAGAAGTTTGTACCTCTGTGCAAAAACTTTACACACCTGTAATGAATCCAATTATAGTTGACAGATGCAAAGTGATTGTGTATACTTAATAAACATTTTGCAATTTTGGTATGTTCCATCTGAGATGTTTTGATATACTATATCCTATAAAGTAAAATTATATACCATGGCTAAGAAAAAAAGTAGATCCGCAAATGTTGCGCGGAAACGCGAGAAACGGAACCGTGATCGAAAGTCCAGAAGTAAACAGTTAGCAGCTGAAAAACAAAGAAAACAATCCTATGGGAAGATGGATGAGGAACGTTTACGCACATGTTTAATCAAGAGTCGTGATTTGCTAAATGAACCAGAATTTGAGGAAGTACACTTTGATATAGACTTGATGTATGAAGAGTTGTTCACGTTCCTCAGAGATCGTAACGAAACTGAGACCCCTAAATCTCAGATTGATGTTGGACCTAAGATTATAGGAGTTGAAACAGAAGATCCATATCTCGTTGGTAATGAGACAGCAGAATTTGAAGAGCTCTGTGAAAAGTTCCGAACAGTCGTTTTACGTCGCTTAATTACACCAAAGTTTATGCGAACTCTGCAATCTGCACTATCTGCATGCGAAAAACGTTTTAAACAAATTGGAGAACGGGATCTTGCAGAGGTGGCTCATGTATCTCATACACTTTTTGAGGTAATGCCACAACATATTTTGATTGAACATCCGTTGATAATAGATATCGGTCTGAAAACGATGCAGTTTCTAGTTGAGGGACCACCACCAATTAATAAGGATGATACACATGTAAGAAAGATCGTTTCGAGTATGCTGGATACTGAAACTGCAGAATACCAAGAAGGTGAAATGTCAAACATTATATCTGATGCTATTGTTCAGAAACCTACATTTTCAGATGATCCAGTTCCTATTGAACCTGATAGCACCAGTTTGACTACAGAAAGCAACCTTGTCTCACCTGAGTCAGATTCACTACCATCTCCCGATACATTGCCTGCGAAAGCACTCTACAAAAACTTTGATGGCATGGCAATTAAGAATGTATTAAAAGAATGGCAGAATGATTCACTTGAGAATGAATCTGAAGTACAACTTGATCTGTTTAATGAGGATAATGAACTATATATATCTATAACTTCAAATAGAATACAACTTCATGCGCGATCTTCTGCAAAATTAGATGTAGCGATGAAGGAACTTGAAAACTATTGTCAATCGGGCATAATGTATCTTGCCAAAACAAATGAAGAAGGAGGTAGTGTAGATGCCACGGAGTAAAAGTGGACTAACGAGACGGCGCACACAAATACGGCAACGTCAAAAACGTCGTTTGAAAAGGAAAAAAGCCGCTAAGAAAGAAGCGTTGTAGAAGCAATAATTAGTAATTCTGATGGGACGGGTATGAATCCCGTCCTGCCCATAGGCGTCAATTTAGTGAGTAAAGTTTGTGCATTTTATACACCTGTCGCCTCTCCGAGGCTTTCATAAATCACATATCAGCACCAGCGGTGCGAAAGGTGTATAGAAAATGTCCGCCACAAGAAACCAAGCACCAGCGGTGCGAAAGGTGTGTATGATAAGAAGAGACTTCCAAAATCCTTCACAGGTAAATAAATCCTTAAATTGACGCCTATGGGTATGAATCCCGTCCTGCCCGATACTGCAATTTTAAAGACAGATAGTTATGATAATTCAAAATTAATTGTAGAAATCATGTGTTTTTCTTGACATTCATAATAATAATGAGTATAATTATCAGCAATCGTGTGAGAATAGGCATAACTCACATATATATGTCATTAGTTGTTATTAAACATAACTGAGGATAATGAGATTCGTTATCAGATATTGACATGTCTGAAACCTGTTTGGATTGGGTTCAACTCAAACATATTATGATATTGAGACTCAATATCATAATAGATGGCTTCAACTTTATGAAAAAATTACATCTATTTATTATATCCACTGCATTAGGATTGTTTCTTATATTCAGTTTCTGTGCTGTCGCTGATACGAACCCATTTTCGGTTTCTGGTTATGGTGTTATCAACTATGCACATTATGACTGGGAACTTGACCCGAATAGACGTGCATCCATTGATATAGAACGTCTTGTGGTTGCGCCGAAATACCGAATAAACGATACTATCCGTCTTGAAGCGGAAGTGGAGTTTGAACACGGCGGAACCGGTAGCACAATGGAATTTGACAAATTTGAAGAATTTGGTGAATTTGAGATGGAGATTGAAAAAGGCGGCGAAGTTATTGTTGAAAAACTTGCTGCTGTCTTTTCTATACATCCTTTACTCAACTTTCGTGTGGGTCATATCATCGTGCCAGTCGGACTCTTAGCGAAACGGCATAGACCACAACATTATTTTACAACAACCCGATCCGAAGCGGAATCGCATATCATTCCGACTATCTGGCACGAGACTGGCGTTGAACTTTTTGGTTCTCTGGGACCATTGAAATATCAATCACAAATTATCAACGGACTGGATTCAACAGGATTTAGTTCACGACACTGGATTGTTCCTGGACATCAACTTAGATTTGAGACGGTCAATGCTGAGGCACCCGCGTTTGTCGGACGACTTGATTTTGAATTTGATAAGAATATTGCTGTCGGTATCTCATGTTATTTTGGCGATACAGCAGCGAATCGTCCTAAACCAGATGTTGATCTTGATGCTTATGTTGGCATCGTCAGTTTACACGGATTTTACGAGATGAACGGTGTAAAAGTGCGAGGAGTATTCCTTAGCGGAGCACTTCAAAACGCTGATAGATTGTCAAAAGTCAACCGCACACTCTCTAATAATCTTAATGTCAAGCGAACACCGATTGGTAGTACTGCCCTCGGCTATTATGTTGAGGTAGGTTACGATGTTCTTTCGCTTATCAAAACGGGTGCATCTTCACCTGAGTTAGATGTGTTCGCTCGTCTTGATTATTACGATACGATGGCAAGTGTTGAAGGGATTATTTTTGATAACCCACGATGGGAAAGAACTACAATGACTTTTGGAGTGAACTATCACATACATTCACAACTTGTTTTCAAGAGTCACTATTCACTGAGACGTTTAGCTGCACAAGAAAAAAATAGAGAAAATACTCTTGCTGTAGGTCTCGGTTTTCAATATTAATATACATTTCAGCTGATGGATACCGCTTATATAAAACCAAATATGGAGGATTTTATGAAATTCTATAAAGTTTGTACACTGTTCTGTTGTTTCTTATTCACAACCTCATTGCTTATCGGATGTATCGGTTGTGGTGAGGAGGAGGAGGATGGCGATGATCAAGTTGAGGCTTATGATGCCGGTACTATGCTCAATGATTTTGCTAACACTGTTGTCTTAGCAACCTATACCGATTTAGATAATAAAGCTGGAGAGTTATTGGTGGCAGTGAAGGCATTAGCCGAGAATACCACACAAGCAAATCTTGAAAAAGCACAGCAAGCGTGGGTAGCAACCCGTAAACCTTGGGAACAGAGCGAAGCGTTCCTGTTTGGTCCTGTTGATACACAGGGACTTGATCCAGCTTTAGATAGTTGGCCTGTTGATCGTGTTAGTTTAAAAGCAGTGTTAGATTCTAACGATGAATTAACTGCAGATTTCGTCAAAGATGGGTTAGAAGATACGCAGAAAGGTTTTCATACTATTGAGTTTCTGCTCTTCCGTGAAGGAGACCAACATAAGGTATCAGATATAGCTGACCGAGAACTGGAATATCTGGTTGCCTCCACAGAGTATCTCAAGGAGAGCACTTCTCAACTACGATTGGCATGGTCACCAGAAGGTGAGAATTTCAGTCATACTGTTGCATCAGCGGGAGAAGGCAATGCTGTCTATCCATCTCAAAGTTCCGCAGTCCAAGAAATGGTCAACGGCATGATTACTATTGCGGATGAGGTGGCAAACGGTAAAATATCTGACCCTTACAACCAAGAAGATATAACTTTGGTTGAATCTCAATTTAGTTTTAATTCTATCTCGGATTTCCAGGACAATATCCGTGGGATTCAAAATGTCTATATGGGTAAATTCACCAATGATGGACAAGGACTGAATGAATTTGTGAACGGTCAAGATGCAGATTTAGATTCTCGTTTCCAGTCTGAAATAAAGAATGCGATTGACGCTATTGGTGCGATCCCAGACCCATTCCGAGATTCAATTACTGCAAACAAATCCGCTGTTCAGGCAGCCATTGATGCTGTCAGTACAGTTCATTTGTCACTTGAACAAGATATACTACCACTTGTTCAGGAGAGTGATTTTAATTAGTCGCACTTACACAATTTCTCTGATATTTCAATTCTTTTGGTAAATGTGGGTGTGTAAAGTTTTTGGCACAGAGATATAAACTTCTGTTCTTTAGTGGTTGACTCGCCAAGATATTATGGTATAATTCTTTTATCTATTAAATTCAAAAAATGGAGAGGAGAATTGAGATGGGAAAACGAATACATCACATTCGTGAGGTCAATGAAGAAGAAAACGCTGAATTGAGGAGACTTGCGAGTTCACGCACGCATCCGTTTCGGACGGTGCAGCGTGCGAAATTGATTGTTAGTATGCTTGATGACAAAACACTGACAGCTACTCAAGCAGGAAAAAAAGCGGGTTTCAAGTCGGATAACTCTGGTGCCTGTTGGGTCAAAAGGTTCAATGAAGCGGGTATCCTAGGGCTCACAGATAAGCCGAAAAGTGGGAAACCGCGTGTGCATTCAACAGAGGTGCGAGGGCAACTCATAAATTTAGTGCTGCAAAAACCGCGTAGTCTCGGTTATCCGTTTGAGTTGTGGACATTGATACGATTGCAAACGGCGTTTAGAGAACGGACAGGTATATATCTTTCTGATTCAACGATCTGGGAGTGGCTTAAAGAAGAGGGACTGCGTTGGAAGCGTCAACAAAGTTGGTTTCGTGAAGCGGAAAAGCAAGACAAAGAGTTTGTAGAAAAAAGGGGGCTGTTATAGCAGCATATCGTTCCCCGCCGCCCAAGACGCGTGTTATCTGTATTGATGAGATGGGACCGATAGGTGCTAAAACATATCCGGGTGAAGTTTGGCAACGCGGTGTGGGGCGTGCGACCTTTGAACCGGACTATGGTCGTCGTGGCAAAGTATGGGTTCATGGTGCGTTTGAACCTGCGACGGGTCAAGCGGAAATAGTGATTTCAGAGAGTAGGGATAGTGCAAGTCATATAGCATTGCTTGAGAAAATCATAGAGAAGTTTCCATCAGACAAGTGGCTTTTGATTGAAGACAATCTTTCTACTCACCATAGTCGTGATGTAAAAACCGCATTATTGGCGTGGCCGAATGTAGGTGTTCAGTTTATTCCGAAATATGCGTGTTGGTTAAACCTGATAGAACCTTGGTGGAAACAACTCAGATCACTGGCATTGAAAGGGAGAAAGTTTGAGACACAAGATGAGCTAACCGAATCCATTGAGAGCGCGGTGTGTTGGTGGAATGCCCATAAACACCCTTACCTTTGGAAGAAAGACCCACAAGAGCAACCAAGATACAAGTTAGAACCCTATGGAACTTCAATTGAAGAAATATCGCAAAGACTTAAAGAGTGAACCATTTAGTCCCGTAGGGACGGAATGTTTATAGAAACGAACAGCCTCCAACTCTTTAGTCCCGTAGGGACGATATGTTAAAACTTATCGGATTGACCCCACATATCGTCCCTACGGGACTAAAGATAACGTGTTTATGCACTATCTATAAACATATCGTCCCTATGGGACTGAAGAGTGTATTACGAAAGTTAGAGTGGATATTACAACGACTAAGTAGGAACAGTAAGACATCCGACAATATCAACAGATTCTTTTGCCAAAAACTTGACACACCCGTAAATGGTGTAATTCACAGAAGAAGTCAAGAATCCAGCGCGCTTACAAAGCGCGCCTACAAAGGGCACTAACAAAGCGTGCCTACAGTTTGTTGGGAACATTCTTTGTCTGTTCCAGCAGAAACGGTATAGATATGAAGTATTTTACTATAGGAATAACTCTAATTTTTTTGGTATCTGTTGTTGGATGTAAATCAGAATCACAATCAATAATAGGCATTGGACAATCGTTTGATTCCACCAGTGCACTCTCTGGAGGAGATACGACTATATTTGACGCATCGAGTCATGCGTTTTCAATTCCAGCCCCTAATCTTTCTGCAGCAGCTCTTCAAAAGCATCTTGACGGTGATGTTGAATTTGAAGCAGTATTCGTGACTGCACCATCGGAGGTTAACCCTGGTTTAGGACCTATCTATAATAATATTTCGTGTGTTAACTGTCATAGCCGTGATGGACGTGGTCGTCCCCCAAATGTTGATGAAAAACTGGTATCACTGCTATTTAGGCTTAGTCTCCCGAATAGCGAAAATGGTGAATCTGGAAAACCACCGATTCCTGTACCGGGTTATGGAACTCAGTTGAACAATCGTGCTATCTATGGCACACAAGCCGAAGGTTCAGTCAAAATTGAGTATAATGAGCAACCGTTAACAACCGAAGATGGTACGCGCATACATCTACGTTATCCAAATTATACAATTACGGATACCTACAAACCGCTACCCGATGTTGTTGAGGTCTCGCCTCGTGTTGCTCCTGTTGTTTTTGGTCTTGGTCTGCTTGAGGCAATACCTAAAGAGACGATCTTAACCTTTGCGGATGAGGCAGATGTTGACGAAGATGGTATTTCAGGTAAACCCAATTATGTGTGGGATGTAGTTGAAAAGCGTTACGCTCTTGGACGTTTCGGTTGGAAAGCGAACCAGCCTAATCTTCTTCAACAGGTTGCCTCCGCATACCACGATGATATGGGACTGACGACTTCACTATTCCTACTTGAAAATTCGTTTGGACAACCACAATACACCCAAAATAGCACAACCCCTGAGGTTAGCGACGAAATATTAGATGTGGTAACATTCTATGTTCAAACGTTGGCGGTTCCTGCACGGCGAAACGTGGACGATCCACAAGTTATGCATGGTGAGCAACTATTTGCCCAAGCACAATGTGCAAGTTGTCATATACCAACGTTAAGGACGGGTCTTTTTCGGGGTGTTCCTTCAGTCAGTAATCAGACGATCCATCCGTATACAGATATGTTGTTACACGATATGGGACCTGACTTGGCAGATAGTCGTCCTGATTTTCATGCCAGTGGTAGCGAATGGCGAACACCACCGTTGTGGGGTATAGGTTTAGTACAAACTGTTAACGGTCATACCAACTTTCTCCATGATGGTAGGGCGCGGAATCTAATGGAAGCGATTCTTTGGCACGGTGGAGAAGCAGAAAAATCACGCGATATCATTCTGCAGATGTCCAAAACTGAACGTGATGCACTTATCGCGTTTTTGCGGTCGTTGTAGTCGATTGATAGAAATTGGTATACCCTCCTGTAAGTGTTACTCTTTAGTCCCGTAGGGACGGTATGTTTATAGAAAAAATGTGAACCATCCCACTTGAGTTCCGTAGGAACGGCATATAATACCATTTCTATAGATGTTTATCTTTTTAACATTTATTAATAATGGCTTGAAGGACGGCACAAACTGGTAGTTTGTGCTACAAAAATGCGGCGTTTTCTATTAGAAATGGTATAACCTAATGCCGAATTTCGTGGGACGCGTCGGTATCCAAAGGTGTATCCCATACGCAACAGTTCTTCTGTGAGACGCTTATAACCATTTCTTGGATAATGGACAGATAACTTTTCATAGATTGCAATTATATCACAATCTTGTTTTAGGTAATGGTCTAAATTTCCGATGGCAGTACAGGGTTTGTATTCCTATTTGTCTGAACCAGGATTTTCAGGATTAGTAGATTTGCAGGATTATGAGTTTGGCTCTCCAAAGTTCCTATTCCCAGTTTGACGTTTATTTTCTGGATGGCACTTTGATGTTTCAGACTCTTATCCCTGTGAATCATGTCAAATGTGCATTCGGCAAAGGCATTCATACCGTTGATTTGTAAATCCTGAGAATCCTGAGAATCCTGGTTCAGACAAGAATCAATATATCCAATAAATTCAGTGACTTAACAGTAAGTTAACATCAAGAATTACGAATCCTTAAAACTATAGTGAACATTGAAAATAATAACATAAAGTCCCTATAGGAGCGATCTCCGAATCGCGACTGAACTCAGTGATAATCGAGAATCGGAGTTCCTTCCTACATCTTGAAATGTTCCATTAATTCAAAAGTTTACTATAATAACTCAAGTTGCTACCTATCAAAATCCGAGCAACTTCGTTCTCCTTAAGATATCCAATCTTCCGCTCCAGCGGAGCGATATGTTTATAGCACGCTTTGTTTCATTCTTCCGCTCCAGCGGAGCGGTATGTGAAAGAACCCTGAACAGGCTGGACGACTCGTTATATTGTTTAGGTGGCAACTTGCGTTAATATAGTGTTATACTTGTATTAGTAATGTCATAAATGTTATGAGAGTTGTTTTTCATATTTCTGCTCGGAGGATATTAAATGATCGGACGAGAAAAAAGCTTATTTGTGGTTTTTCTGTTTTGTCTTTTTGTTTTAACTCTCTATCTTACTCGAATTACCTTTGCACAAGATGTAACGAACGATGAGCAAATCATTGAACGATACAAGTTAATGCTGGTTCGAAAGCCAAAAGAAGGCAGCACATTTGACCGTGTCTACCAGTTTTACCTTGAAAATGCTGGGTTAGAAGCACTGGTCAGCGATTATCAAGCGGAATCTCAAGCGACACCAGACGATGCTAATGTTCAATTAATTTTGGGACATATATACAAACGCCTCGGCAAAGATACTGAAGCACTCACAACATATCAACGCGCTGTTGAACTTGCCCCCAATAAATATTATCCGCATGTTGCATTAGGACAGATGTATGCTACGTTACGGCAACACGAGGAAGCAATCCAAGAATTGAATAAAGCTGCATCATTGTCTGAACAAGCACAGAATGTCCCACCTGAAGAGTTAACAGCAATATATAAGGCACTTGGAAACGCCTATTTCAGTCGAGATAAAGTTGACGAAGCGATACAAGCTTGGAAGAAGATATCTGAACTTGATCCGGATGACATTTTTGCACGCATTGAACTTGCAGACCTATTTCGAGAACAGGAACTATTTGAACAGGCAATTGCTCAACACGAAGCGATCATTCAGCTGAAAAAAGATGAACCTTATCGTGTATGTTTAAGTCGTAGGGAAATTGGTAATATTCACGAAGCGAAAGGGGACTTTGAGAAAGCGATCCAACATTATGACGAGGCACTTACTCTTACTGCTCCTGGAAACTGGCTGCGTAAAGACCTACAACACCGCATCATCGGTATCTTTGCAGCTGATAGCAATTGGGAAGGATTAATCGAATACTATCAAGCGAAACTTGAAACAACCCCAAATGAACCTGAACTTATAGGTCAATTGGCAGCTGCGTATATTGAAAACCAACAACTTGAAGAAGGGATGAAAACTTATCGGCAAGGGTTAGCACTCGCACCCACCGATGCAGCTCTGCGTCTTAACCTGATTGCTTCTCTCCGCAATGCAGAAAAATATGAGGATGCAGCAGCGGAATACGAGGTACTCAGTGAACAAGACCCTGATGATTTCGGAATCTACCGTGAACTCGGTGAGTTATATCTGCAAATTGGAAATCAAGCGAAGGCTAAGTCTGTATATCAAAAAATGATTGATCGGGATCCGAATAATCCGAGTACACATCTCATCCTTGCCGAGATTTACGCTGGACACGAATGGATTGAGGATGGTATTGAGCAGTATGAAAAAGCGATAACGCTTGCCCCAAAGAATCTTGATTTCATTGAGTATTTTGGTGATTTCTATTTCCGTCAAGGTGATCGTGAGAAGGCACTTGAAACTTGGAATAGAATGGTTGCTGGAGAGTTGAATACCGCCGAGAATAATAACCAGTTAGCGGAACTCCTCAATGCCAAGAAGTTCAAGACTGAAGCAGTTGCTGCAACCCGCAAAGCAGTTGAGCTAATGCCAGATGAATATCGTTACCGTGAAGCGTTGGCAAAACAACTCATGGAGAACAATGAGTATGAAGATGCCCTTCAAGAATTCACGAAGGCGATGGAACTTGCACCAAATGCATTTTTCGCAGAAAAAATGGATGACAAGAGGATTGAACTCTTTCGAAGACAAGGGACACTTCTTGAAAAAATAGAAGAACTGGAAACTGAACTTGAAAAAACAGGATTGGCTGAAGCGGATGTATTCACATATCACAGGCAACTTGCCAAGATGTATTTGAGGTTAGGCAATGTTACTTATGCACTTGAAGTACTCTTAAAAGCTAAAGAACAAGAACCAGATGATATTGGTGTCAACCGTTGGCTTGCAGAAGTGTATCACAGACAAGGCAGACGGGATGATTCTAATGCTGTCTATATGCATCTTATTGAATTGGACAGCGCAAACGCTCGGGAATATCATGCAAACATTGCTAAATCATACCTAAATGTGTTGGACTTTGAGGCGGCGGCAACTGCAGCAAAACAAGTTATCGCACACAGTCCTCGTAATCCCGAAGGACACCAATTGCTGGCACAAGTTGCGAAGCAATCTGGAGAATATGAGACCGCTATTGATAGTTTGAAACAAGCGGTTCGGTTGCGTCCAGAAGCAATTGACATCCGCAGGGAGTTGGCAGCTATTTATAAACTCTCAGGAAAACTGCAACAATCCCTCTCGCAGTATTGGCGTTGCTGGGAATTGAGCCATAATATCAACGAGAAACTTACTTTTGTCAAACCACTTTCTGAAGTCTATTACGATCTTGGTAGACGCGGTGAATTTGAAGAACGACTGAAACAAATGGCGAAATCAAATACTGTTGGCGTAGGGCCAGTTCTTGCTCTTACCGAACTTTACCGATTAGAGGGTGACCTGCCGAGTGCTCGTTTCCAATTAGCACAAGCATTAAATAAGCAGCGTGAAGATCCAGAACTATTGACCCACCTTGTCCAGATTAGCATGGAACTCGGTGACTTGCAGGATGCTCTGTCATATCAACAAAGACTGGTCAAAGTTGATCCGGATTATGCACATCAACGGCAATTGGGAGAGTTGTTGTTTGATGCAGGACGTGAACAGGAAGCGATTCAGGCGTGGACAAAACTCCTCCATGCAAAAAACCAGACACTTGAGGCAGAAGTCAAACTGGCTGCGTTGTTGCTACGGCACGGACGGTCTGAAGAGGCGTTTATTGTGCTTGACCGCGCATCTGAGAAAATCAGTGGCACTGATGCACATCTGCCTTTATATCGGTTGGGGACGATGTTAGTGAGTATGAATGAACCTGAACGCGCACAGACGTATTTCCACCGAGTCCTTGAAATGTCCGAGCCAATTGGGAATACTTCAAATAAGAAGTCAGCACAACCTTCAATCTTTTATTCCTCGTCAGTCCCTGGCATTGAACACAATAAATTTAGAATCTTACGTAGGAGTGTTGGAACTATTCAAAGCAGACCGAATTTTGCTGGTGCAAGTATGCCTTGGACGCCGAAAGATTTTGAAGAAGCACAATCTGGTGCTCTTGTTCAATTGACGACAATCGCGCAGAGCCAGGGAAAACTACCTGAACTTATCAAACATTTTGAAGACAAAGCTGAAGTAAATCCTACGGATGTTAAGTCTATTGAAATCTTGGTGAAACTATATACTTTGGTTCAATTTGATGACAAAGCTAAGGAAGCTATTGACAGATTAGTTGAAATTTCACCTAATGACTCTGCATACCAATCGCTAAAATTACATCGCATCATGGAGGAAAATCCAGATTATGAAACCTTGAAAAAATCACTCAAAGAAATGTCCGAGATGGATAACGTATCACAACTTGCTTATATAGCCGAATATGCACAGATGCTTTACCATAAGGATAAAAAAGAAGATGCAGCAAAACTATTAAGTGAGATTGAAAATGTAAATGTGACTGACATTAACACAGGTTTTGAATTAATTGATGCTTTTCATCTAATTGATAAGGTAGATATCGCAGAGAGGTTACTTACTAATTTACCTGTGCCTCCACAAAAACAACAATATCAATACATGCGAAAGTTCGAAAGTCTCACAGATGATTATATTAAAAAAGACGAACTAGAGAAGGCAACTGCACTCTTCTGGACTTATTGTGAACGGACAAAACCCACAAAGATTAATCCCAGACGGGTGGCTGCACTTGCACAGACATCTTATTATTATGGTGGATATAGACCGATTCAGACCAGTTATCCTGCTCCAACTGCATATTTCAATAGTGATCGTCTAAGTTACCTACAATCTATCTTCCGCGATTTTTGGATGAGGGATCAACAGCAGTTGTTATTTACTAAATTCCAAACTGAATTTGAAACAACAGAAGGTAGAAATAAGATTTTCCCCGCTTTGGCTCTTAGCTACTGCTACTGGTGGGATGAAAATGGAGATGAAGCACAACAGGTGCTAACAGTCCTGCAACAGGAATTTCCTGATGATCTTACACTGAAACTCAACACTGCTCTTGCTTCTATTCAGACAGGGGAACATAAGGTAGCAACGGAGCTGCTTGAAAACCTTGTCGCAACTGAACCCCGAAATCGCAAGCAATACCAAGACCTATTGCTACAACTCTTCATTCGGACAGGGGATACCGTTGCTATACGTGAATTGATGTCAAAAATATTGAGTTCTTCAACAGGTGCAACAGAACTTTATCAATTCTCACAGATACTTAAGGAAGCAGGTTTCACGCAGTATGCTATCGCTGCAGCGAAAAAAGCGATGACTTTGGCGATGGTGCAACGCAACCCGAATTTCCTTATACAATTGGGACAACATCTTGGTAATCTTGGTAGAGGACAGGACGCATCGATTCTCGCTGAACGCGCACTCCGTTTCGCAAGCCGTCCTGACCGTTATGGACGCATGATGTATTCTTGGAATTTTCAGCAAGCCACAAACCTCGCAAACCAATCAGAAAATATAAAAGAACGTGAAAATAAGATTATCTCGGATGTTGAGAAAAATCCTGAGTCGTTCCAAGCACAACTTAGATTAGCAATGTATTATGAAGGGACAAATAAGATTAGTAAAGCTGCAGAAACGTTTAAGGCTGCTCTCAAATTACAACCTAAAGACGATATGGTGAGGTTACGGTATGTCCAGATGATGGAGCGGAATGGAAAAGCTGTTGATGTGATACCGGAATATCTCACACTTCTTAAAAACAACTCAAGTGCACTCGGATATAATTACAAGACAGCAGTCGATGCTTTCGTTGCAGCAGAGAAATTTGATGCGTTAATATCGCTCGTAAAAGACATGATTGATCCTGTCGGAAAATACGCTGGCAGCGATTTAACAGCAAGTGTCGGACGACGGTGTCTCAAGGAAGAAAAGGTTGATGATGCAATTGAGATATTCAAGAAGATTATCAAGGTTCATCCCAGTTGGTACTATATACATCAAGACTTAGCTAACGCATACATTGCAGCAGGTGACGTAGAAAAAGCTGTACAATACTTAACCGATATGCATGAACTTGAAAAGACATCATTAACGCAATCGCAGTTTGTATTAAAAATCGCAGAGTATTATGAGGAAGCCGCTGAACGCGAAAAAGCGATCCAATATATACGTGAACAGCTCGGTTCAGATGATGCATCTGATTCTGATACTTCTTATGTATTGAAATTGGCAGAACTCTATAAAGAAGATGAAAAGTTAGATAATTTTATTGCAGAATATGATGCTAAACTTGCTGAATTTCCCGAAGATACTAAGCTGCTATATCTTACTGCAAATTTAAAACTAAGCGCAGAGGATACTGAAGGCGCAAGCAATCATGTCGATCAACTTATTGATACATCATTGGAGACTGTTCAAACAAATTGGCTCTATAGCCTTGCTCAAGCATCCGATGATGCCGGAAGTCATAAACTCCAATTTCACATACTGGAAGCAATTGCTGAAAAACTTGAACGAGAGAATTCTTGGAAACTTGAGGAATGTTACAAGAAACTTGGAGAGGCTTATGCTAAGAGAGATGAGTTAGAAAAAGCGCAAAACGCGTTTCGTAAGATGGGGACTCTCCAGATAATGAAAGATAATCAAACAAGTATATATGAAAAAAGAAATCTTGGCTCAACCTATATGCAACATAAAATGTGGGATGATGCTGAGGCTATCTTTACTGAGATTATAAATGACCTTGCAGCCTCATCGTATGATCGTGAGTATTCACAAGAGCGGGTGATGCGAATTAAGCAACAGCGAGGTGAATTCAATACGACGGAACAGATTACTGAAAACTTACAAGATATGAGCGTTGGCATGCGTCGTGCTATGGCAAAAGAGTTTGTGCAACGTAATCAGATTGACAAAGCAATCGATGTCTACGAAAAAATTGAGAAAGAGATGCCTGAAGACTTTGAATCACGTGCGGAACTCGCATCGCTATATACCCGAAATAACCAACACGAGAGGGCAATTGAAATATGGAATGGGTTGATTGATGCAGACCCGGAAAATACGAAATTTCAAGATGGATTGGTTGACAGTCTTCAAGATGCAGGTAAAGAGGAAGAAGCACTTCAGATTACACTGAAATACATTGAAGCCGAACCGGATATCGGTGTTCATCACATCCGACTCGCAAAACTCTATACAAATAACAATAGGATAGATGATGCTATCGCTACCTATGAAAAAGCAATTGAACTTGCACCCGGAGATAGACAGATTTACCTACAGATGGCACAACTCTATTTTCTCAAAGATGATATGGATAATGTTGAGAAGGCATATAGAAACGCAAATAATGTCACACCTTCAGAATATGATCGACAAAATATCGATCGGCGAATCATAGCTCTATATCGTCTGCAAGGAAATTTAGAAGAAAAGCTGCAAAAGGCTAAGGAAGAAGACACAATCACTTTTGAAATGCAAAAGGTATGGGCAGAAACACTGTCAAATAAAGGTGAAATACAGAAATCTATTGACGCTTATAAGAAAGCAAAGAATATGACAGTAAACACCTATGGGCAAAGTGATATCTCTGAGAGAATGATCAATCTTCAAGTAAAACTCGGAGATACCGATGAAGTGTTAGAAACCTACGAAAATGAAGCGAGTACAGATACATCAGTTAGAACAATCAGTTATAGTTCTGTTGGAATGTCAGTTGAGTCCGATGCTGACACCTCACGTTTGACTTTGATAAATGCCTTTAAAGAAGAAAATAAACTTGACGAACTGAAAACACGCTATGAGAGCAAACTTGAGAAGAAACCTAACGATGTTTTAACACTTTCTGTAATGGCGAAAATCTATTGGGATGAAGAAGACTATAAGAAGGCAGGTGAAACCTATCAAAAGCTAAGTAAAGCACAAGCAGATAATATCTTCAACTTTTACTATGCAGCGGTTGCCTTTAAAAAAGACAAACAGGCTGAGTTGTTTAAAGAGATAATTAAGAAAGCGGAAAGTGCGATTGAAACAAGCAGCAACAGTCATGATATGTATTATCTTGCTGGACTCGGTACGTTTTGTTATGAAAATAAGTTATACGAACCAGCGATTAAACTGACGAAATTAGCAATTGAAGAGAGTCGCAGGTACGGTGGCAATTACATGAAAGATAGACTATATCAACTGCTCGCAAAGAACTATCACGCAATGAAACAATATGAAAAGGCTGTGGAAGTATATCGTTCAGTTCCAAGTGATAGCAACATAAATGTACAATCCGAAATTCGTAATATCGCAAAAGAAGGTAAACTCTTTGAAAAATGGATCCCTGAACAACTCGATGAGGTCGAGAAGGATCCTGAGAATACCAATCTACGTTTGAAACTCGCACAAAATTATGAAGATGCTGAAAAATTCAAAGATGCTGTCGAACAGTATGAAATACTGACATCACTCAAACCTGACAATTCGGAATGGCACAAAAAATTGGGTGATTTATACGCGAATCTGGCAATAGAAAGAAGGGAAACTGGAGAAGTCGTTGAAGACACAGCACTCACGCTGACAGGTGAAAGGAGTTACGTTTCAATAACTGATAGCGAAGCCCTAAACAACATCACTGAACAACTCACGGTATCTGCCTGGATCAGACCGACCGGATACCCAAATGAATACACGAAGATTATTTTAAAGACTGATGAGCGAGGACAAAACCCGCATGTTCGAAGTTTCCACTTACAATTAGTTGAGGGTGGAAAAATTAGAACTACATCTGCTCCTCAAGGTATGAGTTTTGTGTCCATCAGTTCACCAGCTAATACCATTAAACTTAACAATTGGCATCACATCGCTGCCGTCATTGATGTTAAAAAAGATTCTTTTAAACTATTCATTGATGGTAATGAAGTTGGCAGAAAGAACTATCGTGGCGCGAAAAGTATACATAAGAGTCAACTACCATTCAGGATTGGATGGCTGCATTGGGATGATCCAAAATTGAATAAATCTTACGTCGGGCAAATTGATGAGGTGCGTATCTGGAACATACCTCGCACGGAAGAACAAATTCGTACTGATATGAATAAACAACTCAATGGCGATGAACCCGGATTGATCGGCTATTGGAAATTTGACGAAAACAAAGAAGGCATTATTACGGATTCTTCACCTAATAACAATGATGCAAAGTTAGTTGCTGATGCTAAACTTGAACCTTATAAACGGCCAGTATTTGAGACAACTGAGAATGAAAATAAAGCAAAGTCAACCGCTGCTTACAACAAAGCTCTTGAACTCAATCCTGATTCATATAACTATTATGACCTGTTAGCAAAGTCCTATTTGAAATCTAATAAGAACGCTGATGCTGAAAAGGTATATCGACAGGCATTGGATGCACCACTCACACAAAGTAATCACGATTCAGCTGTCCGCGCAATTGCCGGTCTTTACACCGCGGACAATCAAGCTGAAAAACTCGTCGCTATCCTTGAAGAGATCAGACCGAGAATGGAAAGTCGTTCCGTAATGCATCGACTTTTAGCCGAGACCTACGAAAAGTTAAAGGATATGGAAAAGTCTCAACTCGCTTATGACCGATGGCTGAAGATTCGTGAGAAGGAAATGAACCGTTCAACGAGCTATTATAGCCTCCATAATTTCGCGAAGGAACTCCTTGATAAAGGTCTCTATCCGGAAGTCGCATTAAAATTCGCAAAACGCGCCCTACAAAGTTATACCAACGTTAGTTATACCTATCCTTCAACAGTTGGACGCGCATGCATCGCAAATGAATTATATGATGATGCTATAAAGTTTTACAGTTATGCGTTTAGTGCTACATCTACCATATCGGCAACGGACAGTATTTGGAGAACCGTTTTTGATGAAGGAGAGAAGCATAAAGACAACAAACAATACAGGCAGTTGTTAGATAATCTGATAGACTCAATTCCAAAGAAAGAATTTAGCAAATGGGCAAATGGACACCGAATGGTTGCGCAATTCTTTAGTGATAACGGTATGAAGGAATTAGCAGAAAGTTATGTAATGAAGGGTGGTTTTATACCTGAAAACCGGTGGGTTATTCTTGCTCCATTTGTGAACATAGATTCAAACGGACATATAATAGATTACATTCCTGAGGAGACAATGCAGATTGATCCAACCGCAAAATATTACGGTAGAGATCGACTCATCAGTTGGGAAGAATCGAAATATAGGTCGTTAGACGGGCATTACAATTTTGCTGAACCGATTGATGAATCTGCGGCTTATTTTTGGGCAATCGCTGTCTCTCCAGAAGAACGTGATGTTACAATCCGATTTGACAGTGACGATCACGGCACAGTCTGGTTAAACGGCAAACAAGTACATAAGAAAGACGGAAGCAGAGGTCAGAGAATTGACAGACATTCTTTTCCAGTCACATTAAAACAAGGGGAGAACAAATTCCTCCTCAAGGTTTGCAACTCAACACAGGCATGGGGTTTCTATTTTCGCATAACAGACGATGTTGGAATGCCGTTTGACGACCTGACATATAAATCTGCAGATGAGTTGCTCAGTGCTACTCCGCCAGAACCAAAATTCCACCTGTATACCGTTCTTGGTATGATCGAATACTACAGCAAGAACGACATGCAAGAAAAGGCTATGGAAGAAATGCTCAAGACCGGTCTGATTCATGAAAATCAATGGTTAGTTCTGGGACCCTTTGACAATACTGAAGGAATTGGATATAACACCGCATATATTCAAGAAGATGCTACAGAGATCAATTTAAATACCGAATATGATGGTATTGATGGAAAAGTAATATGGAAAAAATCTACAGATGAGACTTTCAACGGCTATATTGATTTTGGTCGGAATGAAAATTGGCGTGTCTCTTACGCATGGGTAACTCTCACTTCTCCTGATGAAAGAGACGTGCAATTCCGCATCGGCAGTGACGACCAGAGTAAAATTTGGCTCAACGGCAAAGAGGTGTATGCGTTTCCAGATTATCGTTGGGCAAAGGTTGATAACGATACAATACCGGTTACACTCAAGGCTGGGAAAAATACTATCCTTGTCAAAATCTGCAATGAAGAACTGAGTTGGGGTTTCTACTTCCGCATTACTGATGCTGATGGAAAAACTATGCCAGATCTCAAAATCAATGAAATTCAAAATAATCAGTAAGCGGTGTTCTTTTTGAAGAGAATCAACGCTGAATACGCTTGTGGTATTTAGGCAAATCAACGTCAAATGCACCAAATCAAAGACATTCAGTTCGAAAAGTCCTTCCCTTTCGAAGGGAATCGAAGCCTGATTGACCTACGTGAATTGCCACCAACATTAGAATAGTTTGGAAAGTCTTCCCCATTCAATACGAATCGTCCTGTACCATTTTTATTCAATCGATTAGCTCCTAAGCATGCATAAATTGTGGTATCTAAATTTCCCAATAGTTTTATATAGCTCATCTTATATAACGCTAAACTTTGCATTTTCTGCCTTAATATATGTTATATGTAAAGAAAGGAGATGTATTTTTTACATGAAAAAAACTTATCAATATCCTTCGCTTTTAGATTAAGCACGAATGGTATATATTTTATTAAAGACGTTGTAGTGAAGTACTTATATGATGAACATAATCAAGAACCGGTTCAAACAAGAGATATTGCTAAGTATCTTAATATTGTGGACTCGGAGGAACTATATTTAGGTAAATGGTTGGTCTTTGATATCATTCTCGATCTCCAAAGTGAGAAACGCGTGCAGTATGTAGATGAAAATGGAGGTGGATGGAAGATTACTGAAACGGAAAAGGTGAGACAAAGAGTCGACAGAGAACTTGAAACTGTGTTGGAATATCCTAAATTCTTCAGAAATCTCCACAACGTCAACATTCAGGTAGTCTCATTTACGCCTAATTACCAATGGTTTAACCCTGTATTGCTCGCCTTCAATCCCTAGGTAGTGTTTACATTTGAAATGTTTTGACATTTTTCTGACATTTTAGTAATCTGTATTCATGAACAACAATAATACAGACAATTCCTTTGAACTTCCGGTTGCTATCAGCGGTGCAGCTTGGGAAAGTATTTTTCCTTTTCTCCAAGGAAACCCAAGCGTCTATGTTGGAGACGCACAAGACTGTAGAAGGTTTCTTTCCGCTCTTGTATGGATAGCGAAAGAAGGAGCTACTTGGCGTGCTATACCAAAAGTCTACGGCTATTGGAACACAATCTATCGTAGGTTCGGTAGATGGTGTGATGCGGGTGTTTTTGTTGCACTCCATGAACATTTTCACGATGCGGGTGAGATTTCTGCTATTCTCATTGATAGCACGATGATGCGTGCTCACTCCTGTGCAGCCGGTGCTCCCAAAAAAAAGGGGGACAAGACGCACAAGCACTCGGAAGAACCCGTGGTGGATTTACCACGAAACTAAATCTATCTCTCAGCAATGAATGGATACCTCTTAGGTTTACTTTGACACAGGGACAATGCAATGATATTACGCAAGCATCCGAACTGATCACAGGATATTCGTGCCAGTATGTTATAGGGGACAAAGCCTATGACTCCGATGCGTTTATAGCGGAGATAACATCCCAAGATGCGATAGCTGTGATACCACCACGCAAAAGTCGCATACAAACACGCACTTATGACAAAGAGTTGTATAAACTCCGAAACATAATAGAGCGTTTCTTTCATAGACTAAAACAGTTTCGGCGTGTAGCAACACGCTATGATAAACTCGCAGTCCGATATCTTGGTTTTGTATATTTCGCATCAATACTCATGACAATCTAAGAGAATGTAAACACTACCTAACAAATCTTCATAACCTTCTCTCTTAAGTTCTTCTACAGCAACTGGTATGAGCCATACCCACTTATTTCTCTCGTACTTGGATTTGATCTTGAAGCAAGATTTGATCTTCCACATCAAGTTGTGAAGTCAAAGAAAATCCGGAAGCAGCACAGAACTTAGTGGACGAGATGAACGATTTAGTTGGAGATCTTGGCAGTGATTCTTCTCTGTCGTTTACTGAAGCAGAACAACATATTTTAGAAGGCACTCGGGCATTAGGACAAAAGTTGTTAGAGTTGCATGCGTCCGAACAAGCCTCTGTAAAAGAGACGGAACCGGTGTCGTGTCCAAAGTGTGAAAAAGCGTGTCGTTCGTGGCGTAAGAGAGAACGACAGATTACGACCCTCTGTGGTGTTATTCGTGTTGCGCGTTGGGTGTATCATTGTGATGCGAAACACTACCATAGACCTTGGGATACGAAGCAGCAGTTGAAAGGTAAATACACGCATCGTGTCGCAGAAATGATGTGTCGTTTTGCGGCACACTTTGACTTTAGGAGTGCCGCTGAGGAGTTATCTCGTCAAGGAGTTATAGTGAGCCACAAGACCGTTCATAAGAAAGTGCGTGAATGGTCAAAAGATTTGCGTGCGTTGGAACAAGTGGAATGTCAAACCCTTGGTGCCAATGAGCGTTGGTATGTGAGCACAGATGGATGTCATACGAACTCACCAGAGGGGTGGAAGGAAACAAAAGTCAGTTGTATTTATAGAGATTATCCACAACTGGGACCGAATAGTATTTCCAGAGCGCGTCCTGAAAGTATTCGTTATATTGCCAATCGTCAGAATGCCGCTCAGTCTGGGAAGGATTTATATGCGTTAGCGACCCGTAGCGGTATCTATCAAGAAGATATTATGAAGCAAGAAGTTGTGTCTATCGGTGATGGTGCTCCATGGATATGGAACAACTCGGATGAGTATTTTCCGAATGCGGTTGAGATTGTGGATTATATGCACGCAAAATCGCATCTATACGCTGCTGCAAAATATGCATTTGGAGAGCATGCGACTGAAAAGGTAGAGGCGTGGACACAAAAGGTGGAACCGCTTCTTTTTGAGGGGAGGATCCCTGAAGTGGTATCGCACATCCGCGCGCTTGAGACAGAAAATCCTGAAGAGAGAAAAAACTTTGAAAGAGAAGCAGGCTATTTTCAAAAACATGCCAAGCGTCCGCAGTATAAAACATTTAGAGAAAAAGGGTATCAGATTACCAGTAGCGTGATTGAGAGTGCCTGCCAACATGTTGTGGCACAAAGGTGTAGACGCGCATCTATGAGATGGACAGATGAAGGGCTCAATGCTATCCTTGAACTCAGATGTATGCTAAAGAACAACACTTGGGAAAAATACTGGTATCCAGACACAATAGCCGCATGATGCTTTAGTGACAAAAACTTTACACACCCTAAGGAGTATTCTGATGGATCTAATACAGGTCATGGAAATGTTTCCTGATCAAGAGGCGTGTATCGCACATTTAGAACGTCTTAGATGGAAAGGATCGCCACAATGTCCATATTGTGAGTCTACAGATGTCAACAGACGTAACGAAAACGCTATGGGTCGTATTGGACGCTGGAATTGCCACGATTGCCATAGCACCTTCAAGGTTACATCTGGCACAATCTTTCAAGGAACGAAGATCGCACTTCAGAAATGGTTTCTTGCGATCGCGTTGATGACAAACGCAAAGAAAAGTCTGTCAAGTTGTCAACTCACACGTGATTTAGGAATGAAACAGAAGACAGTTTGGCGTCCGATGATGCGTATACGTGCTGAAATGGGAAAGGATAATGTCCTTTTACAAGGTATCATTGAGGCAGACGAAACCTATATCAGTGGTAAACGTAGGAAAGACTACGACAAAGAAAAAGGTGTCCCCCGTAAGCGTGGACGTGGCACAGCGAAGGATGCTGTTATTGGTGCTGTTGCGCGCGGTGGGAAAGTCGTAGCAGAACTTGTTTCAGATATGGCTGGTGAGACAATCGCTGACTTCATAAAGAGGGTTGTTAACACCGAAGATGCTAAACTCTATACTGACCAGTTTAAAAGGGACAACGACATCGGTAAAGAGATGGAACATGAAACAATCAATCGGAGTGAGAAGTGGGAAGCTGATGGGATACATACCAATACGATGGAAGGTTTCTGGTCTTTCGTTAAACGTGCATGGTATGGCTCACATCATCACTATTCAACAGGTTACACGCCACTGTATCTCGCAGAAGCCTGCTACAAATACAACTACAGAGGAACGAACATCTTTGACAAGTTTCTTACAGAGACTATGGAATAAGGTCAATTTATGAACCTTCTCAAGTCCAAAACGACTAATTCCGTTAAATAATAATCTTCCGATTTTTTCAACAGATGATGCCACCGAGTTCGTAGGAGCGGGGTTTCCTCGCCCGCTATCAATGGACAATGTGCATATTTAATATTGAAACTTGCTTAAGTCGGGTAAGGACGTGATAGAACAGATTGTGCAATTGTGATACTTGTGTTTTCCTTCAAATTTGTCTGAACTGGGATGGACATAGGGAAAGCATGTGTCACCCCCTAGGGTTCGTTGGTTCATTCCTATATGTTTTCTATACACCTTTCGCACCGCTGGTGCTGATATGTAATTTATAAAAGCCTCGGAGAGGCGACAGGTGTATAGCGCGTAATATCAACACAGACCAAGCCCCAGCGGGGCGACAGGTGTAACAAATGCACAAACTTTACTCACTAAATTGACGCCTATGGGTTTGTTGACAGATGCCCTGAATGCTCTCTTTAAGATGCATGACAAACCGCCAATCGCATAAAGGTGAATATTGTGTCAATATGTGGTGTTCACCTAAGAACTCGCAAAAGGCAAGATACCTTTATAGACACAGCAGGAAACATTACCTGAATTTAATCCCTGACTATGAACTATAGAGACACAGAAATGTTCTATGTTGTGTACCGATGGACGTATCAAATGTTGTTCTACGTTTCTCATTGGACATGTCTTGTAGTCTGCGATGTGTCCCAAAGGTTATGTTTGGAAGGCGTTACTTATTGCTGTTCCACATCACCAACATGATTCTCTGCATTATCTGAACATCAGGATTGAGACGCTGAATGAGTCTTTAAGAAGGTCGATATATTAGCACTTGAAGGAGTTCTATGGACCAATAGCGTTTAAATTTAACTATCACTATTTTATTCTTTTCTAATACGAAGTAATATATCAATACCTTCGCCATTTTTACATGCTTCAATTGAATCGGAATACTGTGTTGATCTATCATCGATCTGTGATAATGTCCGATAGTATGAATAAAAATAACTTCAGGTTTTTGTTGAAGTATTTCTAATTATCATAACTCAAGTTGCTACCTATCAAAATCCGAGCAACTTCGTTCTCCTTAAGATATCCAATCTTCCGCTCCAGCGGAGCGATATGTTTATAGCACGCTTTGTTTCATTCTTCCGCTCCAGCGGAGCGGTATGTGAAAAAACCCTTCACTGGCAAAACGACTCGTTATATAGTTTAGGTGGCAACTTGCGTCATCATAGATTTGACAATAGAAATGGTTGGACAGCAATCTGGCTGAATAGAGTGGACGCACAATCTAGCAGAATGTGCTACAAAACGCACAATCTAACAGAATGTCTATTATTGGCGAAGGTATTGTATCAAAATAGGTGTTTGTAGTCGCGCAATTCTTTGCGCCTCGGACATTCTCTAGCTAAGTTAGAATTTATACTCTCATAATGAGATATTCTCTATTAGAAATGGTATAGCTTGATGAAAAAGTGTTAGAATATCAATATTAGCAGCCCCAGCGGGGCGGAATGTGTATAGCAAATCGTAAACAAACCACTTATAGCCCCAGCGGGGCGACAGGTGTATCATTGAAGAAATAGGTATGATGACTGGGATTCTCCTTGTCCAGACTATTATTCAAGTCTATAAAAAACTGTCCAAACTATTGTAAATATTAGTTGGTGTGTTTTTTCTTTTAAACGTTAATCATCTCTCAATACCTTCGCCATTTTTACATGCTTCAATTGAATCGGAATACTGTGTTGATCTATCATCGATCTGTGATAATGTCCGATAGTATGAATAAAAATAACTTCAGGTTTTTGTTGAAGTATTTCTAATTATCATAACTCAAGTTGCTACCTATCAAAATCCGAGCAACTTCGTTCTCCTTAAGATATCCAATCTTCCGCTCCAGCGGAGCGATATGTTTATAGCACGCTTTGTTTCATTCTTCCGCTCCAGCGGAGCGGTATGTGAAAAAACCCTTCACTGGCAAAACGACTCGTTATATAGTTTAGGTGGCAACTTGCGTCATCATAGATTTGACAATAGAAATGGTTGGACAGCAATCTGGCTGAATAGAGTGGACGCACAATCTAGCAGAATGTGCTACAAAACGCACAATCTAACAGAATGTCTATTATTGGCGAAGGTATTGCAGAAACCTGAACCAATTGTTATTGAGAAAATCACTGAACATCTGGGTACAATCGGTGCTATTCATTGGACACAAACCGATCTAAGTCCAGGATAATTGGCGAAGGTATTGAAATATAACTTATTTTCTTTTCTTCTGGTTCTCTTTGACATTTTAAAATCGTATTTTCCAAAATTTCTTCACTTTTAGACCTGTCGGAAATATCTTTATCAAAAAAATCATCCTCACGCGGTTTGTCACCGTTTTCTAAACGTTTTTGAATTCCAGTCAAGGCATATACAAACGAAGCACCAGCACGGATCTTTTCGCGTGGTGCATTCATCCTTTTTAATATTTCTTGCCCAATGTATCCGAAGCCTAATTCTACAACTTTTCCACCTACCCCAAGAACAACAGGAGTGACTGGATCACCACTAACCAAACCGTATGCTAAGCAGAAATACCAGTTCCAACTATCTCAGAGGAACAGTCAAGAAGTTGGAGAAGACCTTCATTTTCCTCAGGGGCCACTTCATATTTATTAGTCATTATCTAATAACCTATTTAATCCATAACTATTCTGTAGATTCTGTATCTATAAACCATAATATCTTGCTATAGCAGTTGCAAAAAAGATTCGCCCTCGCACCAATTGCAATATTCCAAGAACCATCCGAGGCTTTTTGGATCATTTTAGCATTTTATGCAGACACTCTTGGACCAAATACGCCTGAGGATTCTGGCGGGTTATTTGTTTTAACATTATATCTTCTTAACTTTACGCGTTATTTGAAATCGCACAATTATTCATACTTGATAAGCCTTTTTGACGCTGTTGGAATTGTGCTATCTTATTATGTATCCTACGTTTTGCTTCAGGTATATCGGATTTTTTGATACCAAAAGCACGTCTAAGAGCAAATGCAGGAACTGGACTTATAGTCATGTGACATCGTCCACATAAGGTTACCAAGTTTGATAAACGATTAGATCCACCTTGACGGCGCGGCTTGATATGGTGTACTTGTGCTTTTTTCGTTTGTCTACCACATCCTTTGCACTGTCCTTTATCACGTTTGATAACGCGCTCACGGATTGCATGCCAAGATCCATTAGTACGGTATTTAGAACCTCTCTTTTTGTTTGCCTGATAATACCTTCTTTTCTGCAATTTTATAACTCTTCAATAACGACATTTATTGGACTATATGTTTTGTTGTTTGTCTTTATCAATATCTACTCCACAATCCTTTACGATCATTTTTCGCACGAGACTCATAATCCGTGAACAATTCTTCATACTTGAAAGGATAACGAATATCAACTTTCGCATATCCCTCACGGATCATCTCAAGATTTACAAAAACACCATCAGAAGCACGATAAACGTATCCAAGTATCCGCTCATATTGATCCCACATGTGTTCATCAAGACGAAGAAAAATTGAATCATCTGATAGGAGTTCTTGCAGGTAATTGTGTGCCTCTTGTCCGTATGGTTCAGGAGGTTTGCTTGGATGCACTGTTGTTTCGGGAGCATTGACACCAAACAACTGAACACTTGTGAGCTTACCTTTATATTTAATTTCAACTGTGTCACCATCAATAATTCTTACGACATCATAGCGTGGGTCAATATACATAGGTCGCAAGATAAAAAAATAAACTATAGTGAACATTGAAAATAATAACACAAAGTCCCTATAGGAGCGATCTCCGAATCGCGACTGAACTCAGTGATAATTGAGAATCGGAGTTCCTTCCTACATCTTGAAATGTTCCATTAATTAAAAAGTTTACTATAATACCAGACTTTGAACGATAGACGCACAGAAATGTTCTTTGATGTTTCCCTGTGGCAATGTTCAAGGTTAACTGTGAGAATGTAATGGGATTGGAAGATCACGTCTCAATACTAAACTCTTCTGTTTCCTCAGCACTCTTTTCGGTCTCAGTTGGTGTCGGATTATCGTAACTTTGCACAGCTACTTTCAACTGCTCTGCGTACTTATAAATATCGTCTACACCCTCAAGTTCGACCCGACTATATTTTTTTGTCCCACCTGAACCTAAGTTGTCACTATCAAATAATCCCAAGTATTTAGTCTTACTATTAAAATAGAGGCGACATATAGGTTTTTTCCTGCTATCATCCAGTATAATACCCATGTAACTTCTGGTGTCACGGTGGAATATACGGTCTGGATCAACTACTTCTCGGACAATTGACTTGACGATATAATATCCCTCTAACTCTTCTTCGGTTGTTACAATATAGGATTCTTCGTCATCTATTGATTCATCAATGTCATCAACTTCAGTTGGTTCTTCCGCAGTGTTCTCTTCTTTGATTGCAGATTGTAGGCGGTAATTAAGTTGTTCATTCATGAATTGGTGTAAGGCACGCCTTACAATTTCTGTGAATTGTTCCACGACACTTTGTGTTCTAATACCGCTATAGACAGATGATAGAAAGAATTTTACGAATTCTGGGTGAGGTGTATCCAATTGTTCCATGAGGGTCTGCTTAATTTCTTTTGTATACTTCAAGTCGCTGGCAGCAGAAATGGATTCATCCAAATTAAATGCAGATTTAGTAAACCTTTTTAGTTCATTGACCAATGTTGGTTGAATATCAAGCATGTCAATTTCAAGGAAGGGCTTGGTGTCCATTATGTTTGTTTCTTCAAGATCTGTGTAAAAGCGGTATAAAACACCGTCAGTCAAAACAGCGAAACGAGCGTGAACGACTGAAAAGTAACGGTACAACTGTGATGTGTGAACATCAGACAAATCTTCACCATACTTCTTACATTCAATAAGCATGATAGCATTTTCATCTTTGAATATGGCGTAGTCAACCTTTTCTCCTTGTTTTGTCCCAATATCTGCAGTAAATTCAGGTACAACTTCTCTTGGATTAAATACATCGTATCCCAGTAGGTTAATGAAAGGCATGACAAACGCAGTTTTAGTTGCCTCTTCAGTCTGAATAACCTCTTTTTGTTCTTCTATTCTGGCAGATAATACCCTAAGATTTTCAATAAAATCCATAAAATACCCTTTCTCATACATGATGTGTTATACAACCGGTAATTGTTGTCAATTGCCGGTCTTTCAAATAACATTAGATTGTTTCTCATTAGGTGTTCCAGTCTCCAGTCTGTTAATATTGGATGGGTGGCAGATATACCGTGCAGTATGCTTAGCAGTGTCACCCGACTGTTCATAAAGTATAGCAAAACACGAGAAATATTACAAATACCTTTATGAAATTACAGAGGCATTCAATTGTTGATATTCTCTATCGTGGGAGGGGTTTCCAACCCCGATTTAACAACAAAATCAGTCGTCCTCACGCAATTCACGCACCTATTTTATCTTTTGAAAATGTTTTATTTCACTTTAGGATAAGAAAACTCGACAATTGAATACCTCTGATGAAATTACGAGAATATGGCGGAAATTGCTACATTAGGTGAGAATTACTCTAAACGCCAATCATACAATAGGTTCTTTTCTCAAAGATGATTAGGTATTTGGCGTTCATGTTGTTACTTTTTCTGATGTTGTCTAAACGAGTTCATTTCCATTTACCGCTTCCAATTCCGCGGCAATTATAAGTTGAGTCTCCCTATATTCCTTCGCATCAGGAATACGAATAAACTCAGCATTAACATCATGCGTTTTTACGATGTCTTCAATCTCCTCAAGACTAACGTTGAAGAATTCTTTGCGTGTGTTGATTCTATTGACACTCCGCTTTTCAAGAACGCGATGTATCTCATTCTCAAGTTCAGGAGCATTTTCTGAATAGATCATAGCATGAATATCAAAACGAAATGGAACAGAAGCATCCCCAAGTTCCCTTACTCGATCATTCGGTTCCAATCTGCGAGTCATTCCCACTTTATAGACGTTCTCACCAAAAGACCCAATATTGGATATAACGTAGACATGTCCCGATTTGGTCATCTGTGCCCTTGACAGCGCGCGTTCCTTGTTCGCTTGTGCCTCTAACACTAACTCGTTCAGACGTTCAATTTCAGATTGTAATTTGTTCTGTCTTGCTCCCGTTGCTTCTTCCACTTCTTGACGTGCTTTATCCAACGCCTTCTGATAACGCTGTTCCTCTTTCTCTGCCTCCTGTTGTGCTTTTTCTATTTCGCGCAATGCCCGTTCTTCATCGCGCATCTGATCACGAATTCTACGTTGTTCTTCCATTTCAATTTGACGTTTATCCGCATATTCGTGGACAAGCTTGAGTTCATCAAGTTTCAAATTGAGATAGTTTGTCTGGACTGAACAATTGTTCGGTTCCCCAAGTTTGTTGATGGCTTTATAGGCTGCCTGAATTCGTTTTTCTATACTGTAATAGTTATTATAGCGTACCTTCTGAATTATAGAATCACATTCACCATTAAAAGCGCGCACCATCAATTTTATTTGTCTATCAGTCATTCGACGCCCTTTAGCCTTGTTACCGTCAACAGTCCACTCAGTAGGACAGATAATTGCAGACTTTTCCTTGATCATTAATTTCTGTTCTTTTCGTATTTCATCAAGTTTATCTTTATACTCAGCAGACGTGCCAAAGTCGTATTTAGGTTCATAAAGTCCAAATGATTGGATTTCCACTGTGTCTTGGACAACAGTAATCTTATCTTTTAACGTTGACAAGGTTTCTTGAGCATCAGATATTTCAGATTGAATACGGCTTTGTTTTGAAGTTAACGAGTCTGATGCTTCTTTAGCATCCTTTTGTTCTTGTTCAATAGATGCCCTAATCCTTTTCTGTTCTGCTTCAACATCAAGGATGCTTTTGAATCTTGTTAAGTGTCGTTTCTGCTTGATTACCAGAGTTATGAGAAAACCTACAAGAACTAAAAGTAATATAACGATTCCAATAAGAATTTCAGTTGACATAAAATATATCTTGTTCCTCTCTTAATAAATCTTAATAAAAATATGCTTATGAACTTCTCACACATGAGAATATTGTTTATTTGATGTCCGCTTTTTAATGTTGTTGGAATTGTGCTATCCGACTATGTATTCGCTGTCTCGCAGCAGGTATATCGGCTTGTTTGATACCAAAAGCACGTCTAAGAGCAAATACCGGAACAGGGCTTATAGTCATGTGGCATCGTCCGCAAAGAGTTACCAAGTTTGATAAACGATTAGATCCACCTTGACGGCGCGGCTTGATATGGTGTACTTGTGCTTTTTTCGTTTGTCTACCACATCCTTTGCACTGTCCCTTATCGCGTTTAATAACGCGTTCACGGATTGCATGCCAAGGTTCATTAGTGCGGTATTTAAAACCTCTTTTTTTGTTTGACTGATAATACCTTCTTTTCCGCAATTTTATACCTCTTCAATAACGACATTTATTGGACTATATTATTTCTTGTCTGTTATTATCAGTATCCACCCCATAAGCCTTTACGATCTGTTTTCGCACGAGATTCGTAATCTGTAAACAATTCTTCATACTTGAAAGGATAACGGAGGTCAACCTTCGCATACCCCTCACGGATCATATCAAGATTTACAAAAACACCATCGGAAGAGCGATAAACATATCCAAGTATTCTCTCGTGCTTATCAAATCTGCTCTGGTCATAATCAAAATATACTGTTTCGTCCAACAAGAATTCTTGTAGATATTTGGTTGCTTCTTCACTGTATGGTTCTGGTGGTCGATTATTAGTCGTATTCGGTTCAGGTGCGTTCACACCAATTAGTTGAACACTCGTGAGCTTACCTTTATATTGTATTTCAAATGTGTCGCCATCAATAATTCTTTTGACTTGATAAGTGGTATTGTTCTGGGGTGGTTGGAAGAATAGAAAATAGACTGATATACCGACAGCAATCAGCAAAGGTACTATTAAGCCAATTGCTATGTTCTTTAATTTTCGTTTCAATTTTTCATTATCAGTTTTCAGTTGGTTGTTTCCAGTTTCCAATTGCTCGTTGTTAGATGTCAATTTTTCATTGTCAGTTTTCAGTTGGTTGTTATCAGATGTCAATTTTTCATTATCAGTTTTCAGTTGGTTGTTCCCAGTTTCCAATTGCTCGTTGTTAGATGTCAATTGTTTACTATCAGTTTTCAGTTGGTTGTTATCAGATGTCAATTTTTCATTATCAATTTCCAATTCCTCTTTTTCAATCCTCAATTGATTGATAGCATCTCTGTCTGGTCTGTCTGATCTTGGATCATCATTTAAGTGGGCATTAAAATAAAGTCTCTCTCTGATTATAAATACATTAGAACGCAGATTCTCAAAATATACCCAATCTGCAGGATCTCTGCTGGCTGCAAGAATGCCAAAACGTGTATCTGTTGCACTAAGGTAACTCTTAAGTTGCCATTCTCCATCTAACCCTATTTCTACACGCTCACTTTTACACTCAACAATAATTATCCAATATCCTTCTGCATTTCTTACTACAACATCAGCGCTGCCAGCCATCCGTCCTTTCCCTGCCCCAAACTGAATAGGACATTCTGGTTCTACAGTAAATCCATATTGCTCAAAGAATTTTGTAACGGCTTCACGAACTTCCTCGTGAGACAGTCGTTGTTTATTCATATTTATCCTAACATGATTTCAAGGTAGTTGCCAAAGTGACAGTTATTCTTTGATGATGATTACATCCGTATCGTGATCATATTTTATAGTATCATTCATAACTTCAGCGAGTTTGCGTTTTGCATCCGAAAACTCCCAATTGGCAGCTTTCACACGGACCTCACATATTTTTACATGTTGAAGTGTTTGCTGGATAGATAAACCCGGCAACCAAGACTGCACTTTGGCAACATCAGAAACATTATCGCTCACGATGTTCTTTTGACTGCCTTTTAAGATACTCACTCGGTGCTTACAATGTAATCTATTCTGTCCATCCTGACATGTGCAAAATGCCGTGAGTTCTTTCCCCATTCTTATGAATGTGACTTCATAAAGTTCTGATGCTGAGCCTTGAACGAGAAACCGTATGCTCTCTGTTGTTTCCATAAATATCCCGACTTTCGTGTGATCTATCGTTCCTTTTCAATTTGCCCTCCGCGTGAGCATAAAACCAATGATCCTATTTCTGAATAAAAGGAATATTCACTAATATCTGAAAGTCTACGTGTTGACGTACAGGACTATCATACCCAAGCGTCAGATAGGTATAAAACTTGTCATTAACAGGCTTATCGCTAACAGCACCGGTTTCGAGATGAAACGTTTTTCTGCCGAAACCGTGTGCTTCCATCGGGTCAGCATAAAGAGAATGAACTATTTTGATCTATGTGGATATTTTGACGGGAATGTCATGTTGAATTGTCCTGTCGCGGCAGTAGGAATCGTAAAAAGCAGCAACAAGCACAAAACACTATTATTTGGCAATCCCTCTCCTAAAAGATATTATGCCAAAGAAATGAATTTATGTCAAGCAGTTAGTCTTAATGGCAGAGGCATTCAATTGTCGATGTTTGCTCCTAAAAGCATGAGTGCTTCTTTAGGTTTTGCTGCAAAATATCGGAATGCATAAGCGATTTCAGTGTTCCCAGAAGTGCGTAATAGACTAATAGTTGCATTTCGTAATGCGCACATCACCTGAGGTATGTTGCCACACCGGACTTGAGACGCATCCTCATCAAAGAGCACATCCCGCGTGCGGTGCGACAGGTTCTCTATCGCCCAATGTCCACGGCGGAGCATCAAAATCCGTTCTGCGGATCCACACTCAGGCGTTAGACTTGTGATGCCATATTGCGTCATCGTGCGCATTTCTCCGGTTCGGATGTGTTTGCGTTCTGTCTTGTATTGGTAAACTTGTGCAAGCCCCGGCCAGTCCACATATCCTGTATCTATTAGGAGTGTGCTTGTCGTCATCGTGCGCGTTTGGAGCCACCCATTGTCTTTGTCAACAGTGGTGCAAGTATCTGTCCGTGCGCCGAGATCCTTATGTATCTGTTCACTTGTTTTTGTGGGATGTGATGTCCGGGTGTCCGAGGGGCTACTTTCAAATACCGAGCGAATATCTTCTAATAGATTGGGTTGGTTTTCTTTTACAGGCATGACATAATCCGCATCCGCATCACATAAGTCTTGACAGAACGAACGCTGTGTCAGCAGCGCATCTGTTGTCACCACTTTTCCTGAGACATCAAACGCTTCAAGGATGCGTGAAGCAATAGGGATTTCATTCGTTTTGTTAGACACGGGTCGCTGTGTGAGTGTGATACCGAGTTGATGTGTCACAACAGATAACAGATGTGTGATTTGAGCATCTTGCGTGAGACTGCCACATAAGGTTTTGCCATCTATCGCTACCGCATTCTCATCGTCTTCCTGCGTCGCTGCGAACACATCGGTTGCCCACGCACTGAGTGTTCGCTCTAAAGCAACAATGTCTAAATCGTTGAAACAATAATGGAGTGTTGCGGCACAAGGTGTCTTCGGATGCGTGAACCCAAGTGCTTTCCCAAACTCGGGAGGGTATGTCCGTCCCCATTGTGCGATAGCACTATAACTGCGATAACCACACATCATGGCAATCACCGAAAGACCTAAAATAGCAGATAACGGATGTCGTTTTCCACGCGGGTTGCGTTTATCTGGAACTTCTGCTAATCTATTCAGTAAGTGGCGAGAAACTTTTTTCGTCATTTTTACCTCCAAAGCATAAATGCTTATATGAACTTTGAGGTAATATATATCATATATAGCATGAGAAGTCATGCTATATATGATATATTAAGAATATGCACAACTAATATCGACAATTGAATGCCTCTGTCTTAATGGGTGTGTAAAGTTTTTGGCACTAAGTTCTCACCAACCATTGTCTTGCGGAGTCTCCGTGCCCGCATTCTTTCAGTCTCAGAAGTACATCCAGCTCACTGATAATCTCTTATTATGACTGAATCCAACTCTATTTTTTCGCGAAGGTTTTTTTCATAAATAAATCCAAATTATAATGAAATTAATGCAATTAATGCAAACATTCAGGACATACGCAGAGGTATTCAATCGTTGAGTAATTGCTGTTTACTGACCAATGCCACTTGCATCGGGCATCCGAGTTTCCGATTGCCTTATCTCAACAAATTGACATCTATGGACGAATCCAAGCAAAACTGGACAACAGTGACAATAATTTCAGATATTGTTCCAAATGGGTATGTAAAGTTTTCGACATTAACTGCCAAATTCATTGTCCGAGGGATCTCCGATACCCGTCAGTTCGCGATTCGGAGATCCCTCCTACAGGATGTCTGTGTCCATTTTGCCAAGAACTTTACACACCCTCTTAATGACCAAGAGGTATTCTATTGTCGATGTTTGCTCAGAAAAGAGTTAGTGCTTCTTTAGGTTTTGCTGCAAAATATCGGAATGCATAAGTTATACCATTTCTAAATAATAACCTGTCATTATCAAAACAGGTGTTCGTAGTCGCGCAATTCATTGAGCATCTTGCGTAAGACTGCCACATAAGGATTTGCCTTCTATCGCTACCGCATTCTTATCGTCTTCCTGTGTAGCTGCGAACACATCGGCTGCCCACGCACTGAGTGTTTTTTCTAAAGCAATAATGTCTAAATCGTTGAAACAATAATGGAGCGTTGAGGCACAAGATTAGTATAGACAGAACACTATGTTTCCTAACCTCGCCTCAGCAATGTGTAGAATTAATTCAATAATTTACCAAAATATCCGATATTTACTCAATTTGCGTTTAATTGCTAATTGGTAAAATTGGTAATTTTTTGATCGGAAAAATCCAGTCATAGACAGGATTCGTGTACAGAAAAAATTACCAATTGCCTAAAAGTATCAACACTATATCACTCTATCAGTTTTCCGATGTCTACATTTGCATGATCTGTTTAAGTCTGGTAAGGACGCGATAGAACAGATTGTGCAATTGTAATGCTTGTGTTTTTCTTCAAATTTGTCTGAACTGGAATGGACAAAGGAAAAGTATGTGTCATCCCTCTGGGTTCTTTGGTTCATTCCTATATGTTTTCTATATACCATCCGCACCTCTTGTGCTGAATAAATTCAAATCAGTGCCGAATACCAAATCAACGGTATGAATGTGGTTTGTAGCATGTGAGAACGGCACGCGGAGCGTGCCTACTACCATGAATATAAGAGGCGCAATTAGTTGCTCGACTACTAACCAGCTATTTCTTTATTGGTATATTCTTTATTAGAAATGGTATAAATTGTAATTACTGTAATAGTGTATATATGGTATGATGTAAATCTGATTTGGCAACAGAATATCAAGTTTAGTATTGGCAAACTGAACAAGGGAATGTATGAGGCGTTACCTTTTTCTTCTCTTACCACTATTTGCATGTGTTATCATATTGGGATGTCAATCAAAAGCGATTCAGATGCTGGTTGAATCTCAAGAATCAGTGAATCTTGCTCTAGAGAAGGGTGTTACGTGTTCTGCATCTGAAATGATAGATGGCAACCTGAAAACACTTGGCTACGCAGATGGTAGATGGATTCACTTGAGGTTGCCTAAAAAGAAGACTATACATCGGATTGTCATCCGTGGTACGAATATAACGGATGCGATAATCTTTCAAAGATTCGATCAGACCGAACTATCACATGCGGTTGCACAAGTGCAAAACAACCGTAGTTCGGTGATTGGAATACGGACAACTGTTGTGACAGACACATTACACATATATGTTGCTGGCACATCGGAGGATAAACGTAAAGCCGCTGAATATTCGCCTCGGTATGGGATTATTGTGCCAGAAAAGCAATTAGGCAAACCTTTTGCTTATGAAGTTGAGTTATATGGATTTGTATCAAAGGACAAAAAATGAAACGATTGATGATTGAAGATTTATATAGTTGGTCTGTGTTTAGTGAAGCGCGTCAGATAGATTTTAACGGACATCTATGGGTGCGTGAGGAAGGGAATATTGCTATTGATCCAGTTGAAATGTCCGATGCTGATCGTGCACAATTAGAAGAACTGGGTGGTGTGAAGTCCATTGTCATTACAAATCGTGACCATGAACGTGAAGCAGCCACATTTCAGGAATGGACAGGTGCAGAGGTGATTGTTCCCGAATCGGATGCTGACGAGATGGACATCAAACCTGCACGAACGATTAGTGATGGTGAGACTATTGTGCCCGGATTACGTGCGATACATCTTGCGTCCGGAAAAAGTCCTGGTGAAATAGCACTCTATTTTTCTGAGAAGAGTGCTATCCTATTCGGTGATATAGTTGCTGGTGAACCGATGGGTCGGTTGTCATTACTTGGCGATGATAAGTTAGCAGATGCGCCGAAAGCAGCGATGGAACTTCGTAAGGTGTTAGGGTTGCGGTTCAACACAGTGCTCGTTGGAGATGGACACTCGCTTTTTAAGGAAGGACGGCAGGAATTGGTGGATTGCCTGCAGGCGCGGGACGATATTTATATCAATCGTATCAACCTTGACGAAATGGAATGGAAGCAAAGGGAGGAAGTAGGTTCCTACGGTTTTGAGTATAAGGACATTGATCCTCTGATTGGTGCGAAAAACATTGGCTATCGTGTTTACCGTTTGCCACCCGGCAAGGCAACATTTCCGATGCACTTGCACCATTTTGGTGAGGAGATGTGTTATGTGATGGAAGGCACTTGCACTCTCAAAACGCCTCGTGGAGATATTAAGGTGAGAGAAGGTGATTTTATTGCGTTTCCGCCTGGACCCGTTGGCACACATAAGTTTGTCAATGAGGGTGATGTGTCTGTAACCTTATTGATACTCGGCACTACTACGCCACACGATGTGAGTGAATATCCGGATTCCAATAAGGTGCTGCCTTATGTGCTCCAGAAAATCTATCGTAAAGACCCAAGTCTTGAATACTTTGATGGTGAGGTGTGATTGTTGGGTATTTCCTTACCTACGCATTTGTTGGTTTGCTTTTGCCTGTGCATCTACAAGTTCAGGATCAACAATAGTGTATAAAGTCTCCTCTAATGTCGTGCGGATTGAAGCATATACAGGATTTGATGCTAAATCCTCATTTTCTAAAGGGTCAGTATCTACCTTGAATAGTTGCGGATGACTCCCGACGTAATGACATAGTTTGTAATCCCCTTGTTTTACCATATATCCCGCGTTTAGCATGCCTCTGTCGTGGTATTCAGAGAAAACTGCACGCGTTGTTTCGCTTTGTTGGTGTCTGGCAATTTCCAGTAGATTTCCTCCCGGTAAATCTGATGGTTTTTCTATACCTGCTATTTCCAATAACGTTGGCAAGACATCAACTAAAGAGACATTTTGTTTTATGCGTCCTGTCTCACCCGAAGGCAAACGTAACATCAAAGGCACTTTTACTGCGGATTCGTAGAAACATTGCTTTTGCCAAATCCCATGACTCCCTGCCATTTCCCCGTGATCACTTGTGTAAATGACGACTGTGTTTTCACGCAGCGGTGAAGTATCAATTGCTTCTAATATGCGTCCGATTTGCGCATCAAGTGCTGAGACGAGTGCATAGTAGCAAGCTAATGCACAACGGACAGTTTCCTCTGGTGGCGGTATGTCATTTCGCCATGCCCATCGGTGGTGTCGGATTATTGGGTGTTGAGATTCCAGTGGTTCGTTCCACGTGTCTGGGAGTTCAAGAGTGTCCGGGTCATACCACGCATAATACTCAGGTGGTGCGATCAGCGGGAAATGCGGATGCATGAATCCACAATAGAGTAGGAAAGGTTGTTCGTTTTGCGAAGCGACTTTGCCGTTAAGATAGTCAACTGCTACGTCTGCGACCTGTCGGTCATATCTTGTATGTTCGTGGTCTCCCGGACCGCATTCAGCAACGTGTGAATTAGAACCGCGGCGTGCATCTGCGGTGCGTTTCGGAGGATTCCCTTTTGTGTTCCGCCACCGTGGCAGATCGTCTATCAGTCGTTCAGAAAAGCCGAGTAGTCTGTCTGTGCCATTGAAATGCGTGCGTCCACATAATGCTGTTTCATAACCCGCGTCAGTTAAGTAATCTCCCCACGTTTTGTGTTGCCTATCCAGTATTGCTCCGAGATCCCATGCATCAATCTGATGTGGATAACGTCCTGTAAGCATTGACAGACGCGAAGGTGTGCATATTGGATAGTTACAATATGCGTTATCATAGATATAGCACTGTTCAGCAAGTCGATCAAGATTGGGTGTGCGGACATGCGGGTGTCCGCTATTTCCCATTACAGTACCTGTGTGTTCATCAGAGAATAGAAAGACGATATTCATATTATATAGTAAGAAGTCTTCTAAAGATGTTTCCTCTTTTGATTTAGAATGTAAGATGCGCAATAAATTGCGCGACTACGAGCGGCAGAGGTGGGGAACACAGACCCCGTATTGCGATGACATTATCGCTGATGTTTAATCATCATCGTCGTCATCGTCATCATCGTCATCATCGTCATCATCGTCATCATCGTCATCATCGTCATCGTCGTCGTCATCATCGTCATCGTCATCGTCGTCGTCGTCATCGTGATTTTGATCGTGTATTTCTATAATACGAATTCTGATAGTAATTGTGTCAGTAAGGTTCCCATCAGAAACAGTCACTATCACCGTATAAGAGTCCTTTGTTTCGTGATTAAGTGGAGATAAGGTTTTCAATTGACCAGTTGATTGGTCAATATCAAAGGATGATGCATCTCTGCCACTAAGTGTGTATGTCAGCGTGTCATTATCCGGATCAATAGCAGTAACTGCACTACCAATGTTTTGTCCGCTTTGTGTATTTTCATCTACAGAACGTGAGGCACTTGCTCCTTCTACAAAGGATGGTGCAGAATTAGGTGTTGGAGTTGCAGTTGTTTCAATAATATTTATCGTAATAGTAATTGTGTCAGTAAGGTTCCCATCAGAAACAGTTACTATCACGGTATAAGAATTCTTTGTATCATAATCAAGTGATGCTGAGGTTTTCAATTGACCAGTTGATTGATCAATATCAAAGGATGATGCATCTCTACCACTAAGTGTGTATGTCAGGTTGTCATTATCCGGATCATTAGCAGTAACTGCACTACCAATGTTTTGTCCGCTTTGTGTATTTTCATTTACAGAACGTGAGGCACTTGCTCCTTCTACAAAAACTGGGGCACGATTTACTGAGGGTCTATCATCATCATCATCGTCATCATCGTCATAATCGTCGTCGTCATAATCGTCGTCGTCATAATCGTCGTCATCATAATCGTCGTCATCATAATCGTCGTCGTCATCATCATCATCGTGATTTTGATCGTGTATTTCTATGATACGAATCCTGATAGTAATTGTGTCAGTAAGGCTCCCATCAGAAACAGTCACTATCACCGTATAAGAGTCCTTTGTTTCGTGATTAAGTGGAGATAAGGTTTTCAATTGACCAGTTGATTGGTCAATATCAAAGGATGATGCATCTCTGCCACTAAGTGTGTATGTCAGCGTGTCATTATCCGGATCAATAGCAGTAACTGCACTACCAATGTTTTGTCCACTTGGCGTATTTTCATCTATAGAACGTGAGGCACTTTCACCTTCTACAAAAACTGGGGCACGATTTACTGGGGGTGGCACGACAACGGGAGCAGCAGTAGTAGTCGCGGTTAAGATATGACTTTTCCCAAGCCCAGCACTAGTAAGATTAGTAACCCATTTTCCGTCAGGTGTAATTTCGGGAATTAATATGCCTGCAGTTCCAGTTTTTCCACCTCGATACAAATCGAAAGCTTGACGTGTCATTAAGTATACCCTAATCTCATATTCCGTTTCAGCTTCAAGTTTTTGAATCGTAACAGTTTCCGTACTATTTGCGAGTGATACAACGCCAAAAGTAGGTGCACTGCCGGTTTTTCTCCATCCAAGACGGACAAAACTGTTCTGAGTAATCCCTGTAATCTGAATATCAACTTCATTCGCACGCACCGATGCGATGCTAACATTCTGAGGTGTTAGTGGATGTGGAGTGCGATCTGAGACAGTGTATAGCTGAAATTCTTGAGACACTGTAATGTTATCTTTACTTCCGGTTATGGTGCAAACGGTTTCTTCTTGCGTATTAACACCATGAATGTGTCCTAAGTTGTTAGATTCCAGAATGAGTTTAGTTCCTTGGACACGCACTGCATCGTAATAGTCAGATCGTGAAATGTCACAGGACATTAACGCGAAAGTAATTCCCGTGACATCCGCGGATAGATAGTCAGTCAGTTCAATTTCAGTCGTCAAACCATATTTTGTCAATATCCTATAGTTGGCATTGGTCATGAAGTAATTGGTATTCTCGGATTGTTGACTTGCAGGTTGTACTTCTTGCTGATTGATCCAAGTCTTTAAAATCTGTATCTGATTATCGGGTAATGGGTCATCATCTTTGGGCATACTACCAGTAACTATCTCTTCAATAATCTCACTTTCTTCCGCATTTCCATAGGTGAAAATAGGTCCATCCTCCCCTCCGTTTAAGAAAGATTGAAATGTACTGAAATCAATATTTTTTGGTCCACCTTCAACATGACAACCGCTTATAGCACATTTTTCTGTAAGAATAGGCAGGATATCTTCTTCAAAGGTTATTATATTGTTACTTGAATCCTTCATTTCACCAAGGGAAGGTTCCGTAGTCATTGTTAGTATGTCAGACGGATTTAGTATATTACGATGCTCAGTATCACATCCAAGTATGCCAAATAAAATCCAAGAAAGAATATAGAAGAACGCACTTGTATTTTTTGTTATATTCACTTGCATCACTAATCACCTAATGAAGTAAATGTCTAAATTGGAATCCTACCTATATTTTTGTATAAGTTACGTGAGTTTGATAAATCAAATTTTTGTATTCCATCAGAATACGCGTTTGGTATTCTGAATTGGTTCGGAAACCGCACCATAGGCGTCAATTTAAGGAAAATTACGCTCAACGACTCAGTATACGTAGGCGCGCTTTGTAAGCGCGCTGGATGGTAGAGACATAACTGACTAGCTGACAGGCATGTTTGTTGGTTCAAAAATTACTGTGCATTTCACAGATATGGCAAGCGCGCTTACAAAGCGCGCCTACAGCGGGTTGGGGTTGCTAAATTGACACCTATGCCAGAATACGCGTTTGGTATTCTGCATTGGTTCGGAAACCGTACCTGCCGCGTCTATGAGAGTAATATTTAGGAAAAATGAAGTTCATATACCTATTATCAAACTCACGTTATAAGTACGTAGGATTAGAAACCACATCTATCAAGGAATACTTATAATTTGGCTATCCTATATCGGGCAATTAACTTTAGACTACTTAGAACAGAGGTTTTAACCTAATTATCTACTTAGTCATCATGGTCATCGTCCTCATCATCGTCATCGTCGTGATCATCGTCGCGGTCATCATCTTCGTCATCCTCGTAACGAAGGTTTGGGAAATCCGCTGGGTCTTGTTGGTTTATCCAATCTCTGAAGAGTTGAATTTCCGCATCGGTCAACTTCGGACCACCTGGAGGCATTCTACCTGAAACGATTTCTTCAATAATGTCACTTTCGTTAGCATTTCCTGGTATGAAAACTGACTCGCCTTCGTCGTCCTCGCCAATGAATGCCTCATAAGTTCTGAAATCAAGACCATCGGGTCCATTAGCATCGTGGCAGCCTGAATATGCACACCTTGCTGTGAGGATTGGTAAAAGGTTTTGTTCAAAAGAGGCTTTGGCATTGGCGGAAGATATATCATTGGATTGCAATGGATTATCGGACTGAGAATCACATCCGAACAAGCAAAATAGTAGACAAACAGGAAGTAGGTAAAACCTGAGTATATTTAAACTCACAATAAACTCCTATCCAATATTGTTTAAAGAATGCAGACGTTAACTTGATGAATGATTTGCTCAGGTCACATGATATTTTCCAAATCAAGCAGCTTCCTTGAAACTATGGTTTTTTTAGAATGGTGTATACACTTAACTTAGATGAGTTAGGATACCTCACTAATTTTGGAGCACAAGTGTGTATTTATTCTTAGAATATACCATAGTTTCTTTAACGAAACTGCTATTTAGTCATCGTCGTGGTCATCGTCATCGTCGTCATCATCGTCATCATCATCGTCGTCGTCATCATCGTCGTCGTCATCGTCATCATCATCATCGTCATCATCATCATCGTCATCATCGTCATCGTCATCGTCATCGTCGTCATCATCGTCATCATCGTCATCATCGTCATCATCATCATCGTCATCATCGTCATCATCGTCATCATCGTCATCATCATAACGAAGGTTGGGGAAATCTGCTGGGTCTTGCTGATTTATCCAATCTCTGAAGAGTTGAATTTCGGCTGCAGGTAATGGTGGACCATCTGGTGGCATCCTACCTGAAACGATTTCTTCAATTATATCACTTGTGTTGGCATTCCCTGGGTAGAATACTGACTCGCCTTCGTCGTCTCCGCTTATGAAAGACTCATAAGTTCTGAAATCGAGACCATCAGGGTCATTAGCATCATGGCAACCAGCATACGCACATTTTGCTGTGAGAATAGGCAATAAGTGCTGGTCAAAAGATACTATCCCATCAGCCGGTACAGGTGTTTGTGGTTGCGGCGTTTCATTATTGGTTGTATTAATTGTCGGTGCTTGATTATTAATCCAATCAGTAAACAGTAGGATTTCTGCTTGGCTTAACATTTGACCGCCAATTGGCATTCTGCCAGAGACGATTTCATCAATGATAGAACTACCTTGTGCATCACCCGCAATGAAGATTGGTCCTGCATCTCCACCCTGAATAAAAGTTTGATATGAGCTGAGATCTATATTTTGAGGACCACCAGCAATATGACATCCAGGTGTTGCACATTTTGCTGTGAGAATGGGTTGAAGGTTGGCATTGAAGGTTATTTCAACGTTGTCTGGTTGAGTATTGTCTATGGTAGGGGGTTGTGTATCAGGAGTTTGCCCGTTTTCAGTTTGGTTGGTACCCGGTTGTATTATATCATTTGCCTGCATATCGCAACCAAAAACGAATAAAGACAGACCGAGGGCAATCAATATAAATCCATTAATTTTCATTGTCATAATTGTCCTTTCTTATGAAGTTTGAAAAGGTTGGTGGTGTTGTTATTTTATATATGATGTGAGATTGATAATTCGTTCTAAAATTATCAATCTCACGTTAGTTTAGTTATCCTTTGCTCCTGCATTGATCCAGTCTATAATCAGTTGAATTTGTTCTGCTTCCAGATAGGGACCGTCAGGTGGCATTTTACGTTTGACAATTTCTTCCACAAGTTCGCTTCCGTGTGCATTTCCCACATGGAGTAAAGGACCGTGTTCTCCACCCTTTTGAAGGGTGTCATAAGTCCTGAGATCAACGTCATCTGGTCCATTGGCGACATGGCAACCCGATAGAGCACAATGATTTGTGAGAATAGGTGATATATCGGTTTTGAAGGATGGAATAGGTCTGTTTGCTACATCTGGACTGTCAAATGCGAGACCCAATTCAGTGGCATATTCATCAAAATTTTTGCCACACCCAGTGATGTAAAATATAAAACCAAAAAATGAAAGAAAAAGTATTGTACGCGTTATTGATAACATAATAATTACCTCATTTCAAAAATGAAAATAGAAGATAATCAGTCATAGATTTCTCATCTTTGAAGTACACATCGCAATACTTGTGCCAATTCTAATTACCAGTAGATGAGGTGTGCATAGTTCTTAGCACTATCTTCTTACCATCCATTGTAGTGCGGGGTCTCCGTGCCCCGCAATAGTTGGTAGATTGAAAGGTGGCGGGGCACGGAGACCCGGGGAATGCCATAGGCGCATTCATACCGTTGATTTGGCACTACAATGGTTACTGGGAAATTTTGCCAAAAACTTTGCCCCCAATAGATGTGTGGATCTTGATTTGATTATCTTAATTGTTTTGTTCATAAAATGAACATTGTGTATAGAAAATGGACAACAAACAAGTTCTATGGTCAATAAAATAAACGATAAATAGATTTTGCAATCAGCTAAAACTGAAGCAGAATTAATGGTGGTGTATTTATTTCTTGATAGGTTTGTTCTGTGACATAGTCAGCAAAAAACGGTGCATAGAATGTGTCTGCTGTGTCCAAAAATTCAGACAGATTTATACCCAAATAGTTCGCGTTTGCATTTTCACATTCAATAACAACTTGGTGCAATTTATTACGTCCTGCAGTGGAGAGGGTGCGTAATGGTCGCAACATTCGCATGTGGTATTTGATGAGTGATGCAGATACTTGTATTAGACCTTGTAGGAAGAGTCGGTATGTATCCTCTGCTTGATGCCACAAACCTTCCCACGCTTCGTGTGCTTCCCACCAAAATGATTAGTCTGTTCAATAATAGTCTGATCGGGAAAATCTTGGACATGTTGTGTGAGTGCTTCATAGTCAATACATCTGGGACCTTTAGGCCTCGTTTTTTGTGGGGCAGGTGGGTCTGACGCATTTAGCCATTTGTAGATAACTTCACGTGAAATATTGAAAAGTTTCGCCATCGGATTTCTCCTTCTAACAAGGTTGTAATTATATCACAATCTTATCTTAGGTAGTGGTCTAAATTTCCGATGGCAGTACATTGTTACTTGTTCGACAATATTGTAATATCTTCATTGGTATCATCAATATACCAATGAAGATATCTATACCAACATTGTTAATTATAGAGTGAAGGAAAACGCCACACTGATATTTAGTCTATTTCAGTATTAACATCTTACGCGTTGCTGTATAATCGCCTGCTTTGAAAGTGGTGAAATATACTCCAGCTGCAACTCTCTCACCGATTGCGTTTCTGCCGTCCCAATAAGCTGCCCGATTGCGTTCAGTATAGTATCCAGCGGGTTTATGTCCCAAATCCAACTTCCGAATGACGACTCCACGCGTATCGTAGATCGTCAAGGAAACATCGGCTCCAGCGGATAACTGATAGGGTATCCACGTTTCGGGGTTGAACGGGTTTGGGTAGTTTGGTAGAAAGGCAGTTGAATCAGGTATTTGTAACAGATAGTTCTGCGATGTAAGACTACTGAGCGGCGGGCTGCCTCTATCTTCAGTAACTTGGATTCTAACGTTGATAGATGTGCTATCATTGTCTGTGCCACTATCATCAGTTGCAATGACGTTTACACTATATCTTGACCAGCCTAACGTTTCGTAGCTTAAGAATACTTCGTTCGTTTGTAATTGTCCAGTGGTACTATCAATAATAAACTTGTCCGCATCTGAGCCACCGAGACTATAGGTCAAAGAATCTCCATCAAGGTCAATAGCTGTTACCGGATCGTCAAAGTCTTCACCCTTATAATCAGCATTCTCATTAACAAATCGAGTGGTTGATAATCCCTCAGAAAAATATGGAGCGGTGTTATCACCATCTATTACAATAACGGGCGATGGTTTTATAAGTACATAGCCATCATGTCCGGAAGGTATACTAGGTACTCCATTATTAAGCACCAGAACAGAGCCAGTGCTATCACTGTTACGCGTTACAGTGAACGTAGAACTTTCTGAAGTTCCTTTGGAAATAGTAATACTTGTCACATTTCCACTGATACTTCCGTCCTGGACATATACCGGTAAATCAATATTAAAAGGGGCTCCGGCTGCAATAACTGCCTTAAACTCACCATCACTAACTTTCTGCAATGATATATTAAGAGGGAGCGGATCAACTGGATTTGCGCGTAAATAAAGATATGTCAGACTGGTCAAACCGACAAATGTTCCGTCAGGAATTGCAGACAAATTATTCCGGAATATTTCAAGGAGTTCCAGATTTGTAAGATTCTTAAAGATCCCATCAGGTAGTGTGCTGAGTTTATTGGCATCCAGATCAAGTCTTGTCAGTGCAGTAAGGTTGTCAAAAACACCTTCTGGAAGAGTTGTTAAGTCAGCAGATTCTAACCTAAGGATCTTAAGTGAAGTCAGATTGTCAAAGACATTAGCAGATATCGTTGTAAAGTTGTTGTCGATCAAATAGAGGTCTGTCAAACTGGTAAGGTTGTCAAAGATACCCTCTGGAAGCGTTGTTAATTTGTTAAGAGACAAATTGAGATATGTCAAACTGGTAAGGTCGTCAAAGATACCCTCTGGAAGCGATGTTAAATTGTTTGAATACATTTCGATTTTTGTCAAACTTGTTAGACCGTCAAAATCACCAGATTTGAGACCATCTGACCTTATACTACTATCAGCAACTAAGTTCAAAGTTCCTGTCATGGCAAGAAGATGGTCACCAGTAACATTCGCAGCATCGTCAACGTCAGCTATCTTTGCGACAATTTCGTCGCGTACCCCTGCTGTTCGTTCACTGACAGGAGTTATATTTGTGTCAACATCTCTGAATATGGTTAGCGAATCCCCTTTTATAAGACTATAGCCGTCGTGGTCTGAAGCCAAGTCGGGCAGATCACCGAAAGCAGCAATGACAGCGGTAGTCGTTCCCGTAGTGCGAGTGATAGTGATCGTATTGCTATTTTTTGAACCTGCGGATATTGTAACACCCGTCCCACCGCTTATGCTTCCATTCGTAACCGTTATAGGTATTACGAGATCAGAGGGTGCACCTGTCGGACAAACAACCTTAATCTTACCGAAAGAAACATAAGCCATACTTAAATTGATGGGAAGAGGATCAACAGTATTACTCCCTAATTTAAGTGCATTAAGACTGGTTAGTCCAACAAACGTATTTGTAGGAATAGAAGATAAATCATTCCCATCCAATTCAAGGGTTTCCAGATTTGTAAGATACTGAAAAATCCCCGCAGGTAATACGCTGATGTCATTGCTATCCAAGTCAAGTGTTGTCAGCCCTGTCAGGTTGTCAAAAATGCCTCTTGACAGACTTGTTAACGACGCGCTCTCAAGTTCAAGACTTACAAGAGAAGTTAGACTGTCAAAGACATTACTCGCTAACGTTTGAAGGTTGTTTGAATTTAAGTTGAGCCCCGTCAAACTGGAAAGGTCGGTAAAAATACCAATCGGAAGTGTTGTTAGATTGTTTCCAGACAAGTTGAGTCCTGTCAAACTCGTGAGACCGTGAAAATCACCAGTTTTGATTCCAGTTGATTGTAAACCAGTATTAGAACTTAGGTCTAATGTTCCAGTAATCGCTGAAAGATGGTCTTCAGTAACATCCGCTGCATCGTCAACGCCAGATACCAGTGCGACAATAGCATCACGAACCGCTGCTGTTCGTTCACTGACAGGGGTTATACCTAAATCATTTGCTGTGAATATGGTTAGCGAATCCCCTTTTATAAGACTATAACCTTGGTGACGTGAAGGTAAGGCGGGCATATTACCGAAAGCCACAACGACTTCGTTCGCGCTACTCCCAGTTCGCGTTATAGTAATCGTCTCACTATCTGTTGCCCCTGCTGCTATTGTTACACCCGTTCCCCCGCCACTGATAATTCCGTTCGTAATATTAAGTGGTAGTTCCAATTCAAAGGGTGCGCCGATCGGGGCAACCGCTTTAATTTTACCTCTTCCGACTGTCACAAAATTTATATTGATTGGTAGCGGATCAACTGGATTATCATACAAATAGAGTTGTTCGATTTTGGTTAAACCGACAAACGTTCCTGCAGGAATAACAGTCAAACGATTAGAGTATAATTCAATGATTTCCAGATTTATGAGATTCTTTAAGATCCCTTCCGGTAATACGCTGATTTCCTGAGCATCCAGATCCAGTCTTGTCAGTGCAGTAAGGTTGTCAAAAACACCTTCTGGTAGACTTTCTAAATCACCACCTTCAAACTCAAGTATCTTAAGCGAAGTCAGATTATCAAAGATATTAGCAGGAATCGTTTCGACTCTGTTCCAATCCAAGTTAAGGTGTGTCAAATTGGTGAGATTGTCAAAAATGCCATCTTGAAGCGTTGTAATAGGGTTTGCAAAGCAGAAAAGGACTTCCAAACTGGTAAGATCGTCAAAAATGCCATCTGGAAATGTTGACAAGCTGGCTGAAGTCATGTTGAGTTCTGTCAAACTCGTGAGACCGTCAAAATCACCAGATTTGAGACCGTTTGCCCTGATACTCCTATCAGCAGTTAGGTTCAGTGTTCCTGTAATCGCTGCAAGATGCGTTGCAGTAACATCAGCTGCATCATCAACACCAGGCACCTTTGCCACGATAGCATCGCGCACCCCTGATGTTCGGTCAGCGACAGGCGTGATACTCTCATCCTCGTCAGTGACATTGATGGTGACAGCAATCGTATCACTATCATTGCTTGCACCACTATCATCAGTGACCTTGACAGTTACCGAATAAGAAGTCTTCGTTTCATAATCCAACGCTGCATTGGTTTGCAACTGTCCACTCGTGCTGACAATACTAAACGATGATGCATCTGTGCCTTCAAGTGTATAGGTCAATATGTCATCAGTATCATCATCTGTTGCAGCGACAGGTTCACCGATATTTTGTCCTGAGGCAGTATTTTCTACGACTGAACGTGTTGTGCTTTCACCATCATCAAATACGGGTGGGCTGTTTGTGATCCGTCGTGCGACACGGGTCACAAAGATCGTGCCTGATATTTCAGCCGTGGCACTATCAGGATCCGTAGCAATCACCTTGATTGAGTAAGCGGAACTGGTGTGATCAATAAGAGACTGTGTGATTTTCAGTTGTCCAGAACTGCTATCAATATCAAACAGAGACGCATCATCACCACCGAGACTATAACTCAGTGTGTCGTCATCAGCATCGGTCGCTGTAACCTTATCACCAATGCTATCGCCTACAGATGCGTTTTCAATGTCTGATATTCTGTATGAGAAACTACTATTTGAAAATGTGGGTGCGGTGTTCTCACTGACATCTGTAACATTGATGGTTACGGCAATTGTGTCTGTCAAGGAATCATCAGTTACCTTTACAGTTACCGAATATGAAGTTGTTGTTTCATAATCTAATGCAGCGTTTGTTTGGAGCTGTCCACTCGTGCTGACAATAGAAAATGATGATGCATCTGTGCCTTCAAGTGTGTATTCTAAGGTGTCACCTTCCGGGTCTGTCGCGGATACCGCACTTCCGATATTCTGTCCAGAAGTCGTATTTTCTGCTATTGACCGAGTGGTTGGTGAAGTCTCTGTGAACGATGGTGCTTCGTTAACATCCGTGATAGAGATGTTGACGGTGATTGAAGCAGATAAGTTATCATCAGAGACAATAACGGTTACTACATAAGCATCGTCATCTTCATGATCAAGTGCTGCTTTTGTTTTCAGTTGTCCTGTATCACTGTCAATACTAAAGGAAGCAGCATCTGTGCCACCAAGTCCGTAAGTCAAAGAGTCATCGGCATCCGGATCGGTAGCGGAGACCGCACTTCCGATATTCACATCTGAAGCTGTATTTTCTGCTATTGACCGCGTGGTTGGCGAATTCTCCGTAAATGTGGGTGCTTCGTTGACATCTGTAATGTTGATGGTAACAGCGATTGAATCGGTTCCACCATTTCCGTCAGACACAGAAACAGTGACGGAATATGAGTCTTTGGTTTCATAGTTTAGCGCAGCATTTGTTCTGAGTTGTCCTGATGTGCTGTCAATACTAAAAGAACTCGCATCTGTGCCACCAAGTGAATACTCTAATGTATCATCGGTGTCCGGGTCGGTTGCTTCCACTTTATCCCCGATGTCAATACCGGAACCCGTATTTTCATTGACATTGCGTGTCACGCTTTCGGCAGTGCCAAACGAAGGTGCGGTGTTCTCGTGCACATCCGTAACATTGATGGTGACAGCGATTGAATCCGTTCCACCATTTCCATCAGACACAGAAACAGTCACAGAATATGCGTCTTTTGTTTCATAGTCCAGCGCAGCTTTTGTTCGGAGTTGACCGTTTGTGCTGCCAACGTCAAATGAAGCGGCATCTGTGCCACCGAGTAAATATTCCAACGTGTCATCGCTATCGGGATCTGTCGCGGATACTGCTGTGCCAATGTTAACACCAGCCCCCGTGTTTTCTGCGATGGAACGTTCCGTGTTTTCACCATCACCAAATGCAGGTGCGCTGTTCTCGTGTACATCCGTAACATTGATGGTGACAGCGATTGAATCTGTTCCACCATTACCATCAGAAACAGAAACAGAAACAGAATATTCGTCTTTTGTTTCATAGTCCAGCGCAGCTTTTGTTCTGAGTTGTCCGTTTGTGCTGCCAATGTCAAATGAGGCAGCATCTGTGCCACCGAGTGAATATTCCAATGTGTCATCGGTATCTGGGTCCGTAGCGGATACCGCATCTCCGATGTTGACACCTGCCCCCGTATTTTCTACGATAGATCGTTCCGTGTTCTCGCTATCAAATGCAGGTGCTTCGTTGACATCCGCAACAGTGATCGTGACAGTGATTGTGTCGGTAGCATCTCCTGTGTCAGTTGCTATAACTGTAACCGTATATGAATTTTTGGTTTCATAATCAAGGGCAGTTTTTGTTTGAAGTTGTCCAGATGTGCTACCAATGTCAAACGATGCAGCATCTGCACCACCTAGACTGTAGGTTATGGTGTCGTCGGTATCAGGATCCGTTGCAGTAATGACACTCCCTAAGTTTGTGTCAGCAGTATTCTCAGCGACTTGACGGGTAATGGATTCACCATCGGTGAACACCGGTGCTTCGTTGACATTCGTAACATTGATCGTGACCGTGATCTCATCTTCAAGCGTGCCATCAGAGACGGTGACTGTTACCTCATAGGAAGTCTTCGTTTCATAATCAAGTGCTGCACTTGTTTTCAACTGTCCTGTGTCTCCATCAATAGTAAATGAAGATGCATCTGTTCCGCTGAGCAGATATGCGAGATTTTCACTATCTCCGTCTGTCGCAGCAATCGCATTTCCGATGTTAGCATCAGCAGCAGTATTCTCAGCAATAGTGCGGATGGTATCGTCACCATCAGTGAACACAGGTGCGACGTTTGATGGTGTCTCGTCTAAATCTCGGACGTTGATTGTCACTGCAATGGAATCCGTCAGGCTGCCATCTGATACCGTAATGGTCACGAAATACGATGTTTTTGTTTCATAATCAAGTGCAGCCTTCGTTTTCAATTGTCCTGTCGTGGATTCAATGTCAAATGATGCTCCGTTCGTGCCGCCGAGGGTGTAAGTTAATGTTGTGCTGTCGACATCCGTTGCAGACACAACACTGCCGATGTTAATGTTGGGACCGGCATTTTCTGCTATGGAACGTGTTGTGCTTGTTCCCGCGGTAAACACCGGTGCTTCGTTGACATTCGTAATGTAAATCGTTACATTAATACTAGAACTACCACCTTGACCATCAGATGCGGACACCGTGACTGTATACGAAGTTTTCGTTTCAAAGTTGAGAGTTGCGTTTGTTTTCAACTGTCCATTTGTGCTATTGATACTAAAGGAAGAGGCATCTGTACCACTCAGACTGTAAGATAAAGTGTCATCATCAGCATCTGTCGCAGAAAGAGCACTGCCAATGCTTACATTCGTTGCTGTATTTTCAGCTATAGTGCGTGTCGTGCTACTGCCATCTGTGAACACAGGAGCGTTGTTGATGGGACTTTCGTCTACATCGGTGACATCAATAGTGACGCTTATAGTATCGCTACCACCGTTCCCATCAGAGACAGTGATCGCCACTGAATATGAAGATTTTGTTTCATAATCAAGTGAGGCATTTGTTCGCAACTGTCCTGAACTACTATCAATACTAAACGAAGATCCATCTGTGCCACCGAGACTATAAGTCAAAGTATCATTGTCAATATCTGTCGCAGAAACAGCACTACCTATGTCAACACCAGAACCTGTGTTCTCTGCTATTGAGCGAGATGTACTGCTACCATCTGTGAACACGGGAGCGGCATTCGTCGTTTCATCTACATCTGTGATGTTGATAGTGATTGTAATAGTATCACTGCCACCATTTCCATCAGATACGGTCATCGTTACGGTATATAATGACTTCGTTTCATAATCAAGTGATGCACTGGTTCTAAGTTGTCCTGAACTACTATCAACACTAAATGAGGCTGCATCTGTTCCACTAAGACTGTAGTTTAAAGTGTCATCGTCAGCATCAGTCGCAGATACAGCACTGCCAATGTCTACACCCGAACCCGTATTTTCTGCGACCGAACGTGATGTAGTATTTCCATCAGTGAATTCGGGAGCAGTATTGGTTTTCTCTACGATATCTGTAATGTTGATGGTCACACTGATGGTATCACTTCCGTCATTGCCATCAGAAACCGTAATTGTCACTGAATAGGATGATTTTGTTTCATAATCCAGCATTGCGTTTGTTCGCAATTGACCATCCGCACTCCCGATACTAAAAGATGAAGCATCCGCGCCACTGAGACTGTAGTCTAAGGTATCTTTGTCTTCATCCGTTGCAGATACCGGATCACCGATATTGACACCGGACCCCGTATTTTCAGCAACTGTTCGTGTCGTAGATTCACCGTCGGTAAAAACAGGCGCATTGTTAGGTGTGGTATCCTCTACATCAGTAGTGGTTTCATCTATATCTGCGATGTTGATTGTGACAGCAATACTTTCCGAAAACTCATCATCAGATATAATTACTGTTACCGAATAAGAAGGTTTGGTTTCATAGTCCAATGAAACTTTTGTGCGAATCTGTCCCGAAGTGCTGTCAATAGTAAATGATGCCGCATCAGTTCCGCCTAAACTATAGGCAAGTGTGTCATCATCTGGGTCTGTTGCGGATACTGGACTACCGATATCTACACCCGCACTCGTGTTTTCAGCCACAATGCGAGTTGCCCTGTCACCATCAGTGAACGTTGGACGGCGATTATCATCAATATCAGTGACATTGATTGTGACAGCGATTGTGTTTGAGAGTGTTTCATCGGAAACCGTAACCGTTACCATATAAAATGTCTTGGTTTCATAGTCAAGAGGTGCTTTTGTTTTCAACTGTCCAGTCGTAGACTCAATGTCAAAAGACGTAGCATCCGTGCCTGAAACCGTATAGGTTAAGCTATCATCGTCATCATCAGTAGCGGAAACAGGACTACCGATATTTACACCAGCTGCTGTCCGTTCAGCAATGGAACGCGTTGTGCTTTCACCCTCAGTGAACTCAGGAGCAACATTTAGTGCACTGAATATCTCAAAAGGTGTCTGGTCAGTTAGAAGTAGAGCGTAACCTGTATGTCCAGTGGGAAGACTCGGTAGGTTTTCGATAGAGACAGTAACAGCATCATAAGTGCTGGGTGTCCGGGTTACGATAAAGGGTTGACTGGCTATACTTCCTATTGGGATTGTAATCGATGTGGCATTATCATTCAAACTGCCATTTGCAACAGTTATAGGCAGTGTTATGTCATAAGGTGCACCTGTCGGTATAATAATCCGTATCCCATTTTCTCCAACTTTTTGTATCGTTATATTGAGGGATAATGGATCAACCGTATTGCCGCTCAAATCCAGTGATGTCAAGGAAGATAAACCCTCAAATACACCATCAGGTAGGTTCTCAAATTGATTATTCGCAAGATTAAGTGTTTCTAATGAGAACAATCCTGAAAAATCATCTGCTTGGAGTGAAATTATGGATGCGTTACTTAGATCTAAGGCTGTAATGATCGCAAGATCAGCTTCTGAAATGTTGCGACAATCATCTATACCTTGTAGCGCGGATACGAACGCATCGCTAACCTGTATCGTGCGGTTGCAGACTGTGGATTTAGCAAGGATATACCCGAAATGATTGACAGGAAGACTTGGTAAGTTCCCAATATTTACATCTGTCGTTGTGGATATAAAAGATTCACTTGCCACACTTCCTTTCGGTATTGTGACATTAGCTACACTTGCACCAGTGATCGGTAACACGATGTCGAATGGCGCACCCGTAGGAATTATTGCCTTGAACTGATTATCAGAAACTTGTTGCAATGACACCATCAGCGGCATTGGAGCAACAAGGTTGCCACCTAAACGAAGTGAAGTGAGAGAGGTAAGACCTTCAAAGATACGAACAGGCAGGTTACGCAACATATTCCCATAAAGGTTTAAACTCGTCAATCCTGTCAATCCTGAAAAATCACCTGTTTTGAGTTCTGATATACCTACATCGCGCAGATTGAGAGAGGTAATTGCTGCGAGATGTGTTGCTGTTACATTGGCAGCATCATCAATATCTGGTACAGCAGCAATAATCGCATCACGCACTTGTGTTGTGCGGTCACTAACAGAAAGCATCGTTGAAACCGCTGGTGTGTCATCTCTATCAATGACACTTATGATTACAGATATAGTTGTTGTGAGTGTTTCATCGGAAGCATTGACAGAAACAATATAGATTCGTTTTGTTTCATAGTCCAACGTACTTTTGGTTTTCAGTTGTCCTGTGTCACTATCAATACTAAAAGAATCTGCGTTTGAACCACTAAGCGTATATGTCAAAGTGTCATCGTCTGCATCTGTCGCAGAGACAGCATTCCCGATATTTACCCCTGCCTCTGCATTTTCTACGATGGTTCGTGTCGTTAGACTTCCATCAGCAAACACCGGTGCAGCGTTTGTTACGGTATCGGTATTGTCCATCGTATCTGTCATATCAGTCGTATCAGTTGTGTCCGTTGTGCTAACCATTCCAATAACTTCAATAGGAAGCGAACCTGATTTGGATAACGTGTATCCGTAGTGATTTCTTGCCGGCAAACTGGGTAGTGTCCCAATATTAGCTGTTACTGCCGCAGTTGTCTCTGCTGTTCGAGTTACGGTGACTGCAGTACTTTCTACTGCTCCTGTAGAAATGGTCAGAGATGTCGTATTCCCGCTAATGCTACCATTGGTAGTGCTGATGGGAACGTTTATAGAAAATGGTGCTCCTGTTGGAGCGACTGCCTTGAATTGATCTTCACCAACTTTTTCCAATGAGATAGTAATTGGCATGGGATCAACAGTGTTCCCACCCAATCGCAGGATTGTTAGTGCCGTGAGTCCTTCAAAGATACCATCGGGTAAACTGCTAAGTTCGTTGTCGTATAAACTCAGGTTTGTTAATCCTGTCAGACCAGAAAAATCACCTGATTTCAGTTCTGAAATGCCTTTTGAACGTAGGTTTAGATTTGTGATAGCGGAAAGTTGTGCATCGGTCACATCGCCGGCGGAATTTGCACCTGTAGCAGCTACGATTGCATCACGTACCTGTGTTGTGCGATCAACCACCGGAGTGATTTCCGCTAAACTTGTTATTTGTAGACCGAGAATCAATAAAACTGAGAACAAAACAGAAATTCTTTTCATCGAAAACCCCTTTTTATGAATTAATGAAATACTGTTGTTAAATCTTGTTGAAAATGTAGGGACTGGAACGCGCCAATCCCAATGTTGTTGCCTATTTCCTTATTAGCATTTTCCTTGTTGCTGTAAAATCGTCTGCAATGAATGTGGTGAAATATACACCAGCTGCGACTTTCTCACCGAGTGCATTTCTGCCATCCCAATATGCAGCACGTTTGCGGTTAGTATAGTATCCAGCGGTTTTATGTCCAAAATCCAACTTCCGTATGACGACACCACGTATATCGTATATCGTCAAGGAAACATCGGCTGCTTTGGATAACTGATAGGGTATCCACGTTTCTGGGTTGAACGGGTTCGGATAGTTTGAAAGTAGTGCTGTTTCCTCTGGAATGGTTTGGGTATTGGTATTGGTAGGGGCACCACTAACTTCAGGTATGAGCTCCAAAGGCAGGACCGACACGTCCCATACCAATTTAAATCCACTATTATTTAACTCGGATGCGAAAATGGTCCTATCTATATTAACGGTAACAGCATCAGTTGTTCCATCCAATCGGACCACACTTAAAGCATCAGTTTCATCTTCACCAACTGGTATTCTTATGAGTGGTCTTCTATTGTCTATAGAGACTATGTATCCATATTCTTGATCTGGATGGACTGTACCGTTATTGATTGGGACACTAATACGGTTATAATTAGTTGGCATACCTGTCGGACAAACAACTTTGAACTGTCCTTCTGCTACTTTTTCCAGTCCAACCGTGAGGGATATGTCTTCAGAATCATCACCTTGAAAACCACTCTTAAAAGATCTTAGTGAGGTGAGACCAACAAATATACCATCAGGGAGTGAGGTTAAGTTGTTACTGCTCATTTCAAGGATTGTTAAGTTGGTTAATGCACTAAATATAGCCGCCGGTAAAGAACTTAACTTATTACCATTGAGATAGAGTTGTGTTAGCTTTGTAAGGTTGTCAAAGACATTAGCGGGTAAAGTTGTCAAATTACCAAATTTTAAATTTAGTCGATCTAAATTCGTGAGTCCGCTAAATATTTCAGCCGGTAAAGTTGTCATTTCAAGACCATCTAAAGATAGATAGGTTAAGTTCGTTAGTTCGTCAAAAACACTTGAGGCTAACGAACTAATTTCAGCATTTGCAATGTGAAGAGTTTCGAGGTTTGTGTTGTTGTCAAATACATCATCTGGTAATGAAGTAAATGGGTTTGCACCAATGTAAAGGGTTTTCAACGATGTGAGTTCATCAAATATTCCATCGGGTAATGATGTGATGCCGTTACTATGAAAGTTAAGTGTTACGAGTGAGGTAGTATGGTCAAACAATCCATCTGGCAAAGTGGCTATGTCATGTTCATACATATCAAGTTCTTCCAGAGATGTGAGGTCGTCAAAAATACCATCTCCAAGTGATGTTAATTGATTGGTTGAGTTAGCTTGGTGAGTGGCTAAGTAAAGCGTTTTGAGGGATGTAAGTCCGTCAAAAACACCACCCGATAGGGTCGTGAACTCATTCAGATTCAAGTCAAGATATTCCAATGATGTGAGTTGATCAAAAATTCCATCTGGCAATGAAGTCATCCCGTTAGATCCAAGTTCAAGCTTCTTGAGTGAAGTGAGTTCATCAAACATACCGTCAGGCAGTGTTGTAAAAGCGTTTTCGTCGTCATCAAAGAAGCTATTAAATGATAAATCAAGGTCGGTTAGTGAAGTAAGACCGTCAAGAACATCATCTGAGAGCGAACCAAATTGATTGTTACCAATGTTCAATTTGGTGAGTGAAGTAAGGTTATCAAAGATATTTGCTGGTAGCGAAGTTAAGTCATTGCTACCCAGGTCCAATCTGGTAAGTGAAGTAAGGTTATCAAAGATATTTGCTGGTAGCGAAGTTAAGTCATTGCCACCAAGGTCTAAACTGGTAAGTGACGTAAGGTCATCAAAGATATTTGCTGGTAGTGAACTTAAGTCATTGCTACCCAGGACCAATTCTGTTAAACTCGTAAGTCCATCAAAATCACCTGCTTTTAGACTTGTTAATTTTCTTCTGTCTTCAAAAAAACTAAAACCAAATTCAAGACTTGTAATTGTAGCAAGATGTGTTGCGGTCACATCCGATGCTCTATATACACCTGCAATAGCATCAACAATAGTATCACGAACAGCAGGTGTGCGGTCACTCACAGTTGTAATTGTGCCCTCCGAAACATCATTGACATTGATTGTAACAGCAATCGTATCACTATCATTACTTGCACCACTATCATCAGTGACCTTGACAGTTACCGAATAGGAAGTCTTTGTCTCATAGTCCAACGCTGCACTGGTTTGCAGCTGCCCACTCGTGCTAACAATAGCAAACGATGATGCATCTGTGCCTTCAAGAGTATATGTCAATGTGTCATCAGTATCATCATCGGTAGCAGCTACAGGATCACCTATATTTTCTCCAGAGGCAGTGTTTTCTGCGACTGAACGTGTTGTGCTTTCACCATCATCAAATACGGGAGCGTTGTTTGTGTTCTGCTGTGCGACACGGGTAACAAATATTGTGCCTGATATTTCAGCAGTGGCACTATCAGGATCTGTAGCAATCACCTTGATTGAGTAAGCGGAACTGCTATGATCGATAAGAGACTGAGTGATTTTCAGTTGTCCAGAACTGCTATCAATATCAAACAGTGCCGCATCATCACCACCGAGGCTATAACTCAAAGTATCTTCATCAGCGTCGGTAGCAGTAACCTTATCACCGATGCTATCCCCTACAGATGCGTTTGCAATGTCTGATATTCTGTAGGAGAAACTACTTTCTGAAAATGAAGGTGCGGTGTTCTCATTGACATCGGTGATATTGATCGTTACATCTATAGTTGCGGAAGCATCGCTATCATCAGCGGCAGTAACAGTAACCGAATAGGAGGTCTTTGTTTCGTAATCTAACGCAGCCTTTGTCTGCACTTGTCCCGAAGTATCAACAATATCAAATGACGAAGCATCTGTGCCACCAAGGCTGTAGGTTAAGGTGTCATCATCCTCATCACTCGCACCGACAGCATCACCGATGTTTTCACCAGAACTCGTATTCTCAGCAATACTTCGGGTTGTCGTGGTAGCAGAAAACTTAGGTGCGTCGTTGACATCCGTAACACTGATGGTGACAGTTATTGAACCGGTAGCATTATCAGCATCAGTAGCAATAACATCTACCGAATACGAATCTTTAACCTCATGGTTAAGTGCTGCTTTCGTTTGAATCTGTCCGCTTGTGCTGACGATATCAAACGATGATGCATCTGTGCCGCCAAGACTGTAAGATAGTGTGTCATCATCTTCATCTGACGCAGTAACAACAGCACCGATATTCTGCCCCGTTGCGGTATTTTCTGCTATGTTACGTGTTGCACTTGCAGCAGTATACTTGGGAGCATCATTGACATCAGTGACCTTGATCGTAACAGTAATGGAGTCTGATCCTCCGTTGCTATCAGACACGGAGACAGAGACGGAGTAAGAGTTCTTGATTTCATAGTTGAGTGTTGCACTTGTTCTCAGTTGACCAGAAGAAGAATCTATACTGAAAGAACTGGCATCGGATCCAGCAAGACTATACATTAACGTGTCTTCATCCGCATCTGTAGCAGAGACCTTATCACCTATATCAACACCTGAGAGTGTATTTTCTGCGATGGATCGTTCCGCGCTTTCACCATCTGTGAAAACAGGAGCGCGGTTCTCATCAACATCGGTGACTTTGATTGTAACGGTAATGGAATCAGTGCCTCCATTGCTATCGGAAACGGAGATGGTTACTGTATAGGATTGCTTAGTTTCATAGTCCAGGGCAGCGTTTGTTCGTAATTGTCCAGATGTGCTATCAATACTAAACGAAGCCGCATCTGTGCCGCTAAGAGTGTAGTCCAAAGTGTCATCATCTGCATCTGTAGCAGAGACCTTATCACCGATATCAACACCTGATAGTGTATTTTCAGCGATGGATCGTTCCGTGCTTTCACCATCTGTGAAAACAGGATCGCGGTTCTCGTGAACATCTGTAACATTGATGGTGACAGCAATTGAATCGGTTCCACCATTTCCATCGGAGACCGAGACTGTCACAGAATATTCGTCTTTTGTTTCATAGTCCAGCGCAACTTTTGTTCTGAGTTGTCCGTTTGTACTGCCAATGTCAAATGATGCAGAATCTGTGCCACCGAGTGAATATTCCAGTGTGTTGTCGATATCTGGGTCCGTAGCGGATACCGCTGCACCGATGTTAACACCTGAACCTGTATTTTCTGCGATGGATCGTTCGGTGCTGTCGCCATCAAATGCAGGTGCTTCGTTGACATCCGCAACAGTGATTGTGACAGTGATTGTGTCGGTAGCATCTCCTGTGTCGGTCGCTATAACTGCAACTGTATACGAATTTTTGGTTTCATAATCAAGTGCTGCTTTTGTTTGTAGTTGTCCAGATGTGCTAACAATGCCAAACGATGCAGCGTCAGTGCCACTAAGACTGTAGGTTATGCTATCGTCAGCATCAGGATCCGTTGCAGTAATGACGTCACCTAAATTCGTACCGGCCACGGTATTCTCATCTACTTGACGGCTAATGGAATCACCATCGGTAAACTCTGGTGCTTCATTGACATTCGTCACATTGATCGTGACGGTGATCTCATCTTCAAGCGTGCCATCAGAAACAGTCACTATTACCTCATAAGAAGTTTTCGTTTCATAGTCAAGGGCTGCACTTGTTTTCAACTGACCAGTGTCACCATCAATGGCAAATGAGGAGGCATCTGTTCCACTGAGCAGATATGCGAGAGTTTCACTATCTTCATCAGTCGCAGCAATCGCATTTCCAATGTTAGCATCAGCAGCAGTATTCTCAGCAATATTGAGGGTTGTATCATCACCATCAGTGAACACAGGTGCGACGTTTGATGGAGTCTCGTCTAAATCTCGGATAATAATTGTAACTACTATGGAATCCATCAGGCTGCCATCTGATACCGTAATGGTTACGGAATACGATGATTTTGTCTCATAATCAAGTGCAGCCTTTGTTTTTAATTGTCCGGTCGTGGATTCAATGTCAAATGATGCTGCGTTCGTTCCACCGAGGGTGTAAGATAATGTCGTGCTGTCAACATCTGTTGCAGACACAACGCTGCCGATGTTGATACCTGCCGCTACGTTTTCTGCTATGGAACGTGTCGTACTGGTTCCTGCGGTAAACACCGGTGCTTCGTTGACATTCGTAACGTTTATCGTTACGTTGATACTTGCACTGCCACCCTGATCATCGGAGGCGGTTACCGTAACCACATAAGCACTTTTCGTTTCAAAGTTGAGTGCTGCGTTTGTTCTCAACTGTCCATTTGTGCTATCAATACTAAAGGAAGTGGCATCTGTTCCACCAAGACTGTAAGATAAAGTGTCATCGTCAGCATCAGTCGCAGAAACAGCACTGCCTATGTCTACCCCCGACCCCGTATTCTCATCTACGGAACGCGTTGTGCTACTGCCATCTGTGAAGACAGGGGCGTTGTTGACAGGACTTTCATCAATATCATTGATATCAATGGTGACCGTGATACTTGCACTACCACCTTTTCCATCGGAGACTGTGATTGTCACTGAATAGGATGACTTAGTTTCATAATCCAGTGATGCACTGGTTCTAAGTTGTCCTGAACTACTATCAATACTAAATGAGGTCCCATCAGTTCCACCTAAACTGTAGAACAATGTGTCATCGTCAGCATCAGTCGCTGATACAGCACTACCAATGTCTACACCTGAACCCGTATTCTCATCTATGGAACGCGATGTGCTGCTACCATCTGTAAAGACGGGTGCTGTATTCGTCGTTTCATCTACATCTGTAATGTTGATAGTGACAACAATAGAATTACTTCCACCATTTCCATCGGAGACAGTGATCGTCACTGAATAGGATATCTTTGTTTCATAATCAAGCGATGCGCTCGTCCGCAATTGTCCGTTTGTACTTCCAATGCTGAATGAAGCGGCATCTGTACCACCAAGACTGTAAGTTAAAGTGTCATTGTCAGCATCAGTAGCAGAAACAGCAGTCCCAATATTGACACCAGAACCCGTATTCTCTGAGACAGAACGGGATGCAGTCTCACCTTCTGTAAAGACCGGTGCCGTATTCACTACTTCTTCAACATCCGAGACATTTATTGTTACGGTTATTGTGTCGCTCCCATCGTTATCATCAGAGACAGTAATAATCACAGAATAGGAATCTTTCGTTTCATAGTCAAGGGCTGCGCTTGTTCTCAATTGACCATTTGTGCTACCGATACTGAATGAAGTCGCATCAGAACCACCAAGGCTGTATGTTAAAGTGTCCTTATCTTCATCCGTTGCAGATACTGGATTACCGATGTTGACACCAGAACCCGTATTCTCAGCAACTGTTCGGGTTGTGGTGCTCCCTTCTGTGAACACAGGAGCGTTATTCGTCGTATCAGTATCCTTCACATCCGTTGTTTCATCCGTAGTCGGTGTTTCTACGATGTCGGTGATGTTGATCGTAACATCTATACTATCTGTAAGACTGCCATCAGAAACAGTGATCGTCACTGAATAGGAATCTTTCGTTTCGTAATCAAGAGCGACTTTGGTCTGTAGCTGCCCCGTTCTGCTATCAATATCAAAAGATTCTGCATCGGTGCCTGAAACCGTATAAGTTAAGGTATCATTGTTAGCATCTGTGGCAGTAATAGCAGTACCAATGTCTGATCCTGTTTCTGTGTTTTCTGCGATTGTTCGGGTTGTATCCGCTCCTTCAGTGAATACAGGTGGTGCATTGACTGCACTGTAGACTTCCAGAGGCAGTTGGGTAGATTTCGTCAGCGCATACCCATTATGACTTGTCGGTAAAGTTGGTAGTGTGCCAAAGTCTACTGTCACCGCAGCATAAGTGTTGGGTGTGCGGTTGACCATCAAGGGTTGACTTTCTACGCTGGCTTTCAGAATTGTGATAGTGGTTGCATTTTCATTCAAACTGCCGTTTGCAACAGTGATCGGCAGCACAATATCGGAAGGTGCACCTGTTGATATGGCAACTTTGATTTGGTTTTCTCCGACTTTCTCAAGTGAGATTGTAAGGGGTAATGGGTCAACGGTGTTCCCGCTCAAATCCAGTGATGTCAAGGAAGATAAACCCTCAAATACACCATCAGGTAGGTTCTCCAATTGATTATTCACAAGATTAAGTGTTTCTAATGAGAACAATCCTGAAAAATCATCTGCTTGGAGTGAAATTATGGATGCGTTACTTAGATCTAAGACTGTAATGGTAGCAAGATCAGCTTCTGATATGTTGCGGCAATCATCTATACTTGGCAGAGCGGATACGAGCGCGTCGGTAACCTGTATCGTGCGGTTGCAGACAGTGGATTTAGCAAGGATATATCCGAAATGGTTAGAAGGAAGACTTGGCAAGTCACCGATATTTATATCTGTCGTTATCGCTGTAAAAGAATCACTTGCCACACTTCCTTTGGATATAGTCACAGTGTTGATACTTGCACCAGTGATCGGTAACACGATGTCGAATGGCGCACCCGTAGGAATTATTGCCTTGAACTGATTATCAGAAACTTGCTGCAATGACACCATCAGCGGCATTGGTGCAACAAGGTTACCACCTAAACGAAGTGAAGTGAGCGAGCTAAGACCTTCAAAGATGCGAATAGGAAGGCTACTCAACATATTACCATACAGGTTTAGACTCGTTAATCCTGTTAATCCAGAAAAATCACCGGTTTTGAGTGCTGATATACCTATATTGCGTAGATTGAGAGAAGTAATCATTGCCAGATGTGCTTCTGTTACATTCGCAGCATCATCAATATCGGGAACAGCTGCAACAATTGCATCACGCACTTCTGGTGTCCGTTCACCAACAGAAAGCATCGTTGAAACTGCTGGTGTGTCATCTAAATCAATGACATTTATGATGACAGAAATAGTTGATGTGATTGTTTCATCGGAGGCATTGACAGAAACAATATAGATTCGTTTTGTTTCAAAGTCCAACGCGCTTTTTGTTTTCAGTTGTCCAGTATTACTATCAATACTAAAAGCATCTGCGTTTATACCACTAAGAGTGTATGTCAAACTGTCATCGTCTGCATCTGTCGCAGAGACAGCATTCCCGATATTTACGCCTGCATGTACATTTTCTACGATAGTTCGTGTCGTGAGACTACCATCAGCAAACACCGGTGCAGCGTTTGTTACGGTATCGGTATTGTCCATCGTATCAGTCGTATCAGTCGTATCAGTCGTATCAGTCGTATCAGTCGTATCAGTCGTATTAGTCGTATTAGTTATATCAGTCGTATTAGTCGGACTAACCATTCCAATAACTTCAATAGGTAGCGAGTCTGATTTGGATAAAGCGTAACCGTAGTGATTGATCCTTGGTAAACTGGGTAGCGTGCCAATATTTACTGTTACTGCAGCAGTCGTCTCTGCTGTTCGAGTTAAGGTGACTGCACTACTTTCGACTGCACCTATAGAAATGGTCAGAGATGTCGTATTCCCGCTAATGCTACCATTGGTAGCACTGATTGGAATACTTATAGTAAAGGGTGCTCCTGTTGGAGCGACTGCCTTGAATTGATCTTCACCAACTTTTTCCAATGAGATAGTAATTGGCATGGGATCAACAGTGTTCCCACCCAATCGTAGGGTTGTTAGTGCAGTGAGTCCTTCAAAGATACCGTCTGGCAGACTGCTAAGGTCGTTTCCATTTAGGTTCAGATTCGTCAATCCGGTCATCCCAGAAAAATCACCCGATTTTAATTCTGTAATACCTTTTAATCGGAGGTTTAAGTTTGTGATCACCGCGAGGTGTGTATCTGTTACATCCGCTGCAGTATTTACATCCGCTGCAGTTATAATGGCATCACGTACCTGTGATGTGCGGTCACTGACGGGTATAATATCCGCATAAGTACTTTGTATACTAAGACTAATTAGAAAAAATGATAAAAAACACTTGAAAACTCTCATATTGAAACAACGTCCCTTCAAAATAAACTCCTAATAATTATGGTAATTCAATATGCCACCAACATATAAACTAAAACATAGTAAGGCATAGAAAATATATACAATATAAGCTATATAGCACATCTTAATACTACTAGTGGAGTGTCCATTCTAAAATTACGGGTATGTGATTTGGAAGAGGACGAGGTGACCTCGCCCCTACGATCATATTACCCTAAAAATAAAGGTAGACAGACCACTAGTGGAGTGTCTACTCTAAAATTGTGGGCATGTGATTTGGAAGAGGTCGATGTGACCTCGCTCCTACGATCATATTACCCGCAAAATAAAGGTAGACAATGCACTACTGGCGTGTCTACTCTAAAATTGTGGGTATGTGATTTGGAAGAGGTCGATGTGACCTCGCTCCTACGATCATATTACCCGCAAAATAAAGGTAGACAATGCACTACTGGCGTGTCTACTCTAAAATTGTGGGCATGTGATTTGGAAGAGGTCAAGGTGACCTCGCTCCTACGATCATATTACCCGCAAAATAAAGGTAGACAATGCACTACTGGCGTGTCTACTCTAAAATTGTGGGTATGTGATTTGGAAGAGGTCGATGTGACCTCGCTCCTACGATCATATTACCCGCAAAATAAAGGTAGACAGAACACTAGTATATATTCTACTCGTGCATAGCCTAAACATAAAGAAATATACAATATTTATGGGTCCCCTTTTTTGGACTGCAGCAAAATAACACTAGGGATGTGTATATACGTTTCGATAGTCTACAAGGAGATTGACAGAGACATCTGTCAACAAAAGAATTGTTCAGGGATCTCATCCTTATAGGGAACTGGTCTCTATTTAAACCTGACACATATTGTCATTCTTGCTATAACAGAAACCAGCACTGTCATACTCATCCTATAGCAGTACTAGGCGGCACTGGTGTTTTGTCACCGGTGTCGCACCTAAATAGATTAGGTAGCAGCCCTGACGTAACTCACGCATACTACGTGATTCGTTAACGTCATCTTGTGCATTATAACAATTATACAAAAAATGTGCAAAACAAATTGTGAACGTCTCATTATCTGTTAGAACGATATACAAAATATGCACAAAATAAATTAAATCAGGTTCTGAATCAGCATATTTTGTATAACTTACATACAAGAAATGTATATAGGTAATTGTGAAAAGATCTTTAGAATGTCCTTCCGAAAATAATTACCAATGTCAATTGGAAATGCCAATCCCATGATCAATCCTGAATACCCTGTGGAATTCCAAAAATTAGCGTTGTATAAAATAAGCGATAAATAGATTTTGCAATCAACTAAAACTGAAGCAGAATTAATGGTGGTGTATTTATTACTTGATAGGTTTGTTCTGTGACATTGTCAGCAAAGAACGGTGCATAGAATGTGTCTGCTGTTTCCAAAAATTCAGACAGATTTATGCCCAAATAGTTTGCGTTTGCATTACCACATTCAAGAACAACTTGGTGTAATTTATTGCGTCCTGCGGTGGAGAGAGTGCGTAATGGTCGCAACATTCGCATGTGGTATTTGATGAGTGATGCAGATACTTGTATTAGTCCCTGTAGGAAGAGTCGGTATGTATCCTCTGCTTGATGCCACAAACCTTCCCACGCTTCGTGTGCTTCCCACCAATATGAGAAGTTATAGAGATCAACGCCGTATAAATATGCTTCGTTTTGTTGCCACATTTCAGGTGGAAGTGGGTTTTCGTTTTCTTCCTCTTCTATGCCGTAGCTATGTCCGAGTGGATCTCGAATTGGATGTGGTGTGACTCCTGGTAGGTGTCGGTAGGGTGGGAATGGTTGTTGGGGACAGTATCTGTTCCAATTTTTGTTGAAGGGTTTGGGTTGTTTGTGTGTGTTCATGTGAATATAAGAGGCGCAATGAATTGCGCGAGTACGAACAGGTTAATGGTATTATTTATCTGCCGACTCCTATGTAATGGAAGCCTGCGGCAGTTGCCTCTTGTGGTGAGAAAACGTTGCGTCCGTCAATGAGGATTGGTGTTTTCATGTGTTTTGCGAGTTTGCGTAGATCCAGTCTATGATATTGTTCCCATTCTGTTACAAGGAGAAGCGCGTCTGTATTGTGTGAGAGTTGGTGGACATCTTCAATGTAGTCTATATTGATGTCACTTAGGGTTTGCTTTGCATTTGGTATTGCAATGGGGTCATGGGCGCGGATGTTTGCACCTTCTGCAACGAGATGACGGATTATCTCAAGTGCGGGTGCTTGTCGGATGTCGTCTGTATTTGGCTTAAAGGCAAGTCCGAGGATTCCGATAGTTTTGCCGTTAAGTGTTTTTAGCTCGGTTTTCAGTTTTTGGACGATGCGTTTTCGTTGTTCAAAATTGACTGTGCGTGCAGCTTCTGTGATTGGCATTTGGTATCCTGCTTGTGCTGCGACACGTAATAGGGCTGCGGTATCTTTGGGATAGCAGCTGCCACCCCACCCGAGACCTGCACGGAGGAATCTGGGTCCGATACGGGTGTCAAGACCGATGCCGCGTGCCACTTCTGTTACATCTGCGCCGACTTCTTCACAGAGTCCGGCGATTTCGTTTATGAAACTAATTTTAAGTGCCAAGAATGTGTTGGCGGCATATTTAATCATTTCAGCACTGTTCGGGTCTGTCGTCATCATCGGTGGGAGGTGGTAAGAGGGTGGACGCGGCAACGTAGTTGGTGGATCGAATGTCTGCTCCAGAATGGGTTGATAGAGTCTGCGTAATGCATCTAATGCATTATTGTTGTTTGCTCCGACAACTATTCTGTCGGGATAGAATGCCCCTTGCAGTGCTAAACCTTCCTGTAAGAATTCTGGATTTGAAGCGATAGATACATTCCCTTGGATTTTGCGTTCAGCAAACACATTCTCAACGACTTCTGCGACACGTTTGTTTGTGCCAATTGGGACGGTGGATTTGATGACAAGTGTATAGTGTCTATTCGGAAGGCAGACTTGTGCCACTTCTTTTGCAGCTTGTTCAACGTGTCGTGTATCTGCTTCTCCATCAATTTTAGGTGGCGTGCCGACAGCGATCATGATCAGTTCTGCATCTGGAACGACTTCAGTAACGGTCGGTGTGAAACGGATGGTATGACCCACTTCGTCAAGCAGCGATTGTATTCCGGGTTCATGGATGGGACTTTTGCCTTCTTGTAAGAGAGTTAACTTTGTGTTGTCTTTGTCCACAGCAGAAACGGTGTGGTTTAGGTAGGCAAGTACCACGGCAGTTGTTAGTCCTACGTATCCTGTTCCGATGATTGTTATTTTCATATTTTCCTCAATTGCGAATTTTTCGGTGAAGATGTGTAATCTATATACTGTTTGAAATTGTATATCTGTTTGAGATTGTATGCCAATTATATCATATAAAGAGTCTTTTTTGAAGTTGCATGTTCTTTTAGGTGTGTAAAGTTATTGGCGAAATATCCCAGTCTCCATTGTAGTGCGGGGTCTCCGTGCCCCGCCATCTTTCAATCTACCAACTATTGCGGGGCACGGAGACCCGGGGAATGCCATAGGCGCATTCATACCGTTGATTTGGCACTACAATCGATGGTAAGAAGTTAGTGCAAAGAACTTTACATGCCCTCAGTACAGAGAATCATTTGAAATCTGTGCTGAATTTCTGTATAATTTGATAGACTTAATATACATAATTTATAGAAATCAACATTGAACTTGGAGGTGTTTATCGTGATATTTGGTTGGATAGACCCGATGTATTTCGTCTATATTGGTCCTGGACTTCTTTTATCTCTATATGCGACATGGAAGACGAAATCCACATTTTCTAAATACTCAAAAGTCGGTTCACAGAACCGTATGACAGGTGCGCAAGCGGCTGCACAAATGCTGCAAAGAAATGGAATTAGTAATGTTAAAATAGAACATACGGGTGGGTGGTTGAGTGATCATTATGACCCGAGACATAAGGTGCTTCGGTTGTCAAACGATGTGTATTCGAGCCATTCGTTGTCTGCGATTGGGGTTGCATGTCATGAAGCGGGACATGCGATGCAAGATGCACAGGGGTATGCTATGCTGAACCTCCGTAGTGCGCTTGTCCCTGCGACTAATATTAGTTCGTATTTATCCTATTTTATTATTATAGGTGGAGTTCTTTTCCAATTTAGACCGTTGATGTTAGTGGGAATAGCGTTGTTCTCTGTTGGGGTGGTGTTTTCGTTGGTGACGCTACCGGTGGAATGGGATGCGAGTCGACGCGCGAGAGTTGCGATGGACGAAGCGGGTATGCTTTCACCAGATGAGAGTCGTCATGCGAGTAAAGTGCTGAATGCTGCCTTTTTGACGTATATGGCTGCAGCGGTCACAAGCATGTTGACACTTCTTTATTTTTTGATGCGTTTTGGACTTTTGGGTGGAGATGATTAGTATGATGTGTGTGGCGCGGGCGGGACCGCGCCAATTTTTGGACTAACGGTTAACTTTTGCTTTCTATGTCAACGCCAGGCCATTGGTCGTTGCGTTCTGTAATGTCAACGACGATGCCGTCTGGGTCTTCAACTTTGAAAGCAATAGATGGTAATTCATCGGATTTAGCATCGTAAGGATTGGTGCCATCTAAACCTTCCCATGTGATTTCAAATCCGAGGTCTTCACATCGTTTTGCAGCTTCTCGTAGATCAGGAACACGGACACCGATATGCAAATAGTCTAACATGCCGCCGATATGTTTTGGACGGTCGGGACCGTTGTGTTGGAACACACGGAAGTTGTGGTAACCGTCTGTTAGATCATAGCATCCGTTCTTCGTTGATGCGACTGTTAGACCGAGTGCGTCGCGCCAGAAACGGATGCTTTTTTCTAAGTTAGTTGTGCGGACACCAATATGTACAAGTGTTGTTGCCATGAGAGAATCTCCCTTTCGTAGTTCTAAATTAGTAAGTAGAACTATTTATGCAAGGCACTGAGACCTTGCGCTACAAGCATGAAATTGCGAATCAGACCCATACTTCTGGTTCTCGATCTTCAGCGCGGTGTTCAAAAAGTAGTTTGACATCATCTGGAAACTTATCAAATGTTTCACCTGGTATTGTTGCGGTATTGACACCGAAGAGTTCAAGGTTTAACCACCACGGTGCATATCTGACGACAACTGCTGTGCGACGACCATCACTGGGGTTTTCAGCGTTGGAATGCCAAATTCGGCTATCCATAATCAGGACACTGCCTGCACTACCAACGGCTTGCATTTCGCCTTCAATGGGATTGCGGTCACCGATGCCATCCTCTTTACCACGTGGATTTCGTAGGTCAACGTGAGATTTTGGAACAATCCATGTGCCACCGTTTTCTGTGGTGAAATCTGTGAGCATCCAGAGTGTTGTGATACCGATAACAGCGGATGGAAATGGTTGTGTGATGTGCCATTTCTGGTTTAGGTCGTACGGGAAATCGGAGTGATATGCACGCACCAGATTGTAATGTGGTGGACGGGTCTTATACTCTGTTTGCGAAATACGCACTTGCGGCCCTAATAATTCACGTAGGACAGCAAGGAGGCGTTCATTCGCGAGATGTTCAGCAAAATGTGGCATAAAACTGATGACATTGCGTGCCCATCTGCCGTTATCTTTGCTGAATTGACCATAGTCTGCTTCTGAGGTATCTACCTCTTGGCGGACAGAATCAACAACGTCGGTGGGGATAACATCTTCTAAGACACACCACCCTTCTTCACGCATTTGTGTGACATAAGGATTGATAGTTTCCGATAGGTTTTCTGTAGACATTCTACTTCTCCTTTTGTATGTTCATATTAGAAGGAAAATAAGCATGATACGAATTCTATAGAAATGAATTCCTTATTGAATTAGAATGTAAGAGGCGCAATAAATCGCGCGACTACGAACCGTCGATTTCTTATTGTGAAATCAAAAAATTTGTGCACATTTCCGGTAGATGCGGTTTCCCAACTGCATCTATGAGACAGAACAAACACTGGTTCGGTTAGGAAACCGAACCATAGGCGTCAATTTAGTGAGTAAAGTTTGTGCATTTTATACACCTTTCGCCCCGCTGGGCTTTCGTCTGTATTGATATTACGTGCTATACACCTCATGCAGCATGCCACACGCGCATGCTGCCTCTCCGAGGCTTTCATAAATCACATAACAGCACCAGCGGTGCGAAAGGTGTATAGAAAATGTCCGCCACAAGAAACCAAGCACCAGCGGTGCGAAAGGTGTGTATGACAATAAGAGACTTCCAAAATCCTTCACAGGTAAATATCTCCTAAAATTGATGCCTTTGGTGCAGTTAGGAAACCGTACCTGCCGGGTCTATGAGAGTAATATTTAGGAAAAATGAAGTTCATATACCTATTATCAAACTCACGTTACAATTAGCTACGTTCTTTGTTATGTCTGATTGCTACCTTTATGAGCGGTGTGAGACGCATGATTTTACCGAGTGAACCTGCGATACCGATTTCTCGTGTTGTGATTGCTCCCATAACATTGAGTTCACCTGTCCAAAATTTGTGTGCGACATCTCCTGTCATGGAGAGTTCTACATCGGGAGTAACATCAACGGAAACATCTTGAGAGATAGCGAATTCACCGTTTGCTGCAGTTAACGTCATCACACAGTCGGGCATCGTATAATGAAAACGAACACACAAAGTTAACGTTTTTAGTGCTTCCTGTGCTTCAGGTAACGTAGCAATTTCTTCAAAAAGTTCACTGATATAAGTATAAAGTTGTTCTGATGTTTCAAATTTAGGCATAGTTTGCCGTATAGCATAACTTATAACATAATAGAGGTCAAATAAAAAATGATGAAGTCACCACTTGGAAGACTATCAGACATTGTTGATAAAGTTGTAGATCCGTCAATAAAGGCAGCGGTTAGAGAGGATGTTCAACAATTAATTGGACAGACTAATTATCTGTACGAATCACCAGTTGGTTTTATAGACATAGTTCAGGTAGGAGAACATATTTCACGTATATCGTTCTGTGACGATTCTGCGATTTTTGAGCCATCATTGACAGCAGAAACCGATTTACTGAAACAGGTAAGTAATAAATTGGATGTATATTTTGCTGGTGAGTCGGTGGATTTCAGAGAGATTCCAGTTGTGATAGAAAGTGGAACAGAGTTTCAGAATTCGGTATGGGATGTTATTCATCAGATACCTTATGGTGAGGTGCGGAGTTACAAATGGATAGCGGAGAAAATCGGTAGACCGAAGGCAGTGCGTGCTGTTGGGAATGCCACTGGTAGCAATCCGATTACGATCATAAATCCGTGTCATCGTGTGGTTGGGAGCAACGGTAAGTTAGGTGGATATGGTGGTGGACTTGAACGAAAACGTCAATTGCTTAAACTTGAGGGATATATAGTTGAGGGGTTAAGTGGAAAATAAAAAGTATAAAGGAAAATCAACAGAAGCGATTCATGCGGGGGAGACGTTGTCAACGTTTCCAACTACGACACATGAACATCAGTCAGGAAAAACGGGTGTTCCATTGCTTCCACCGATTTATCAAAATAGCACGTTTCAATTCCGATCGGCATCTGAATGTGCGTCTGCTTTTGTTGATGAGGAGAGTGGTTATGTTTACACCCGATGGGGAAATCCGACACAGAAGGCGTTGGAGCAGAAAATCGCAGCACTTGAGGGTGCAGAAGCCGCTTTAGCAACTGCATCTGGGATGGGGGCAATTAGCACTGCCCTACTCACTGCTTTAGCAGATGGTGGTCATGTTGTGGCAATGGAAAATCTTTATTCTGCTACGTTTCAGCTGCTCAACGAAGATCTGACACAGATGGGTGTTGAGACGACTTTTGTGGATGCTACGGATTTAGATAAGATTGAAAGTGCAATACGTCAAGATACAAAGATCATCTATCTTGAAAGTCCGACGAATCCGTTGCTGAAGCTTGTTGACCTTGCTGCTTGTGCTGAAATTGCTAAGGAACAGAATATTACTACAATTATTGATAATACATTTGCAACACCTTGTGGACAGCAACCGATTGCACTCGGTATTGACATAGTGCTGCATAGCATGACAAAATACTTGAGTGGAAACGGGGCAGTGATTGCTGGCGTGATTGTTGGAGAGAAGGGGTTTATTGACAACGCACAAAAGGGTGCCTTACGTAACTTTGGTGCGGTAATCAGTCCGTTCAATGCGTGGTTAACCTTACTCGGTATACCGACTTTGCCGTTACGGTTTGAAAAGCACTGTGAGAACGCTTTACGTGTCGCAGCGTATCTGGAGGAACATCCTGCGGTTGCGTGGGTTCGCTATCCTGGGTTACCGAGTCATCCGCAGCATGCCCTTGCGAAAAGTCAAATGAACGATTTTGGCGGTATGATTACGATGGAACTCAAAGGTGGACGTGCAGCAGGTGAACAGTTGGTGAATCGACTGCAGATCTGTACATTGGCGGTGAGTTTAGGGGATGTGCGTACCTTAGTCTGTCATCCTGCATCAACGACACATTTACATGTTCCGATTGAAGTTCGTCAACAGACTGGCATTACAGATGGGTTGGTTAGGTTTTCAATAGGTTTGGAGGATGCTGAGGATATTATTTCGGATCTTGATCAGGCGTTAGGGACGCTGTTGTAATTTGGTAGATGAATGTCCGAGGCGCAATGAATTGCTATCGAACCTGATCTCTCTTTGGTGTGATGTTCTTTATTGCAGTGTTATACCAAATTGACCTAAATCGTAGGGTCAGGGTTCGCCTGCCCGTCCGTGTTCTCAGCATCAAACAATACCAAATTAACCAGATTTGTAGCGCAAGGTCTCCGGGAATCATGGCGAATGCCAAAGGCGCATTCGCCAAAAGGCATTCATACCGTTGATTTGGTGCCTTGCAATGCTGACTTTATCAAAAAATAATAACGATTCATCATAACAACTCCTTTATTTCGTATGTGTTTGATGTGATTATTCATCAGTTTTTATTCTTCGATTATCACTCGACTGGATTCAGGTGCCCTCTCAGGCAAATCTGAGACAGAACCGTCAGAAAGTGGACCTAAAATAGGATTGCCTTTATGGATCTGTATTATATGTTTCTTTAGTCTGTCTGCACTTAGAATTGACTCCCGCGTTCTATCCTGGTGGGTATTATACAGTTTTAAAGCTTGATTGAGATGGTCTAAAGCGGTGGAGTAATGACCAATTTCTTGATATGCATATCCAAGATTCTCATGAATACGTTCAGGGAATGCACCATAGCGAGAGTCCATAGGGTACATATCTACATTTGTGAGTGCTTCTATGCCATACTGAATTGCTGCTTCGGGCTGGCTGTCCATTCCCGTCATGAATAATAAGTTAAGCAAGCTTGGGGAGTCGAAATGGTATTTGAGCAGCGGTTTTAAACGCTCAAATAGTAAGGCATTATCATGAATATCTTTTCCATTTTCATTATGATATGCGAGATGTTTTCGTGCCTCAAGTGCGTATTCTGAGTAAGGTACTTCTGCTATGATACGTTTCAATATTTTCACTGTTTCTTCCCAATGCTTCTTAAAAGCTGCATAGTAAAGTTCATCTAAGGAAAATGCTTCACCTCTATACGTTATTGTTTCTGGTTCTTTTGGGACGGTTCTGTGCCATGTGTCTCCATCCCAATGTCCTGTTGCGAAGGTTTCTCCCTCTGGGGGTGGTTTGAGTATCTGTTCTGTAGGTTCGGTGTCTGTCCGCTGCATTAACAACACACAGACCACACCGATGAGTAGGATTATGAGAGTCGCGAGCCCCCAGTATGCTCTACGGGTCATAATATTTCTCCTTATATATAAAGAGTTATCCCTTATCTGCTGTGTTTAGCAGACAGGTTTATTATTAGGCAGAAAGACGTGTGACTGCTGTGTCCGTTTCTTTTGGTGAAAATACCACGCCATTCATCATAATTCGTCCAGCCATCGCCATTATTTGGCAGGACTTACGCACTTCCCCTTGATAAGGGGTGTTAGGGAAAAGGGGGTTAGGGAGGTAAAAGTCTGGTATTTCAGTCCTTTTATAGTAAGCCTTACAACTATTGAAATATATTGTCTGCATTGTCTATTGATATATAGATTACGTAATGTAAGTGTTACAATGAATTGCGCGACTACAAACGTGTTTTTTGATAATGAAAGATGATCAAATAGACATGGTATTAGATATAGCTGGGCACAGAGACCCCGCACTGCAATGCATTGAAATAGTAAGGAGACCTCGGCTGCCGCGGGACATATTAATTTTCATCTAAAGTTTCTGTTCTTAATTTGTTGACAAAATTCTCTGTGATTCTGCGTGAGGGGTGTGACACATTTTGATGCGGTTCAGGAAAATCTGTGATGAGTTTTTCATAGGCTTCTGCTGCTTTTTCCATATTTTCCATACTTTCATATATTTCACCGATTTGGTATTGCGCGGAAAGGCGATGGTCATAAGTATGGTTTGGATCATCTGCGAATGTCTGGAAGACTTCAACGGCGCGGTCTGTTTCATCGTTTGCGTATGCTAATTGCCCGATGTAGTACTTAGCATTAATTGTGTTTTCGTTATCTGGATAATTCTCTATAGCGAATTCAAGTCGTGAGATGGCTTCATCATAATCTTTCGTTTTTTCAAGAGCCCATCCGATGTAGAAATGTGCATCCTTGCCGACCTGTGTATCGGGAAATAAGTCAATGACGTTTTGGTATCCGGTAATTGCTTGTTTATATTTCGCTTCTGCATCCTCATATTTTGATTGTGCTTCTTCGGTTTTACCCTCGACCTCTTTTAGTTGTGCTTCTGCTTCAATTGCTTGCCCTTCTCCAAAGTATGCTTGTGACAGGCGGAAATTTGCAATCGGTGCATGCTCTGTGTCACCAGAATCTACAACATTTCTGAATTCAATTTGTGCGTTCTCATAGTCCTTCTGTTCAAGGTATATGTTTCCAAGTGTGAACATAATCCGATATATAATGGGATGGCTGCGGAGTTCCAATTTGAGGCTGTCAAGTTGACTTAGGGCAATGTTTACGTCGCCTCTACCGTAGTAACACATTGCAGCGGATAATTGTGCTTCTTCTTGAAGGATACTGCCCGGATAGGTTGCGATGAGTTGATTGAAGAGGGAGAGTGCTCTGTCATAGTATGCTGTGCGAGATTCAAGCGTGCCTGTTTTCCCTAATTCCTCTGCAATGCGATAGGTGGTTATGGCTATCGCATACATTGCATCATCTGTGTACTCACTGTCGGGGTAGTCACGTATTAATCGCCTGAAGAGAGCGAATCCTTCCTCATCAGTGCGTGGGAGGCGTGATGCTAACTGGTAAATTGCATCATCAGCCCAGCGGGAATCAGGATAGTTATCAAACACTTCTCGGTATGCTGCTCGGACTTTTCGCAGTTTGTTTTTATCGGGTTCATCAAATGATATTGGTGGACTGTCTAACTGTTCTGCTTTTACCCACGTTTTATCAGCATTTTCTAAGTAGTGTGAATAATCGTTATAGGGTGTGGTGATTCTACCAAGCCAAAAACCGACGGCGAGGGCAATAACTATACATATTTCAATGACTATAAATTTTTTCATCAATATCTTCGGGCAGGAAACCCAATCCTTTAGGTTTGGGAGGAATGCCCGCTCCTATGTTTTTTCTTGACAACTCATGTCAGGTCTATTATACTATTCTCAGCATTGTTGGTAGAGAATACTACCCTCTCCGCTTGGAGAGGTCTCTACCATGCCAGTAGTATTGGTAAATAATGCTGGAGAAAAACAATGCGAACCTATAAATACAAGATACGCAACCATTCTAAAAACAAAAAACTTGGTAATCTGCTTGACGACCTTGCTGATGTGCATAACCACTTTCTGCGTTTGGAAATGCGTTATTACCGGAAATACGGTAAATATGCTGGTAGATATAAACTCCAACCACATCTTACCAAGTTGCTGAAACGGACTAAAAAGCATTGGGCTTGGATACCGCGTGACACACTTGATGCTGCGATTATCCGTGTCCATGACGCATACCAACGCTTTTTCAATGGACAAGGTGGACTTCCTAAATTCAAACGCAAACATCGTTATCGTTCTGCGAAGTTCCAAACAGGCTACAAACTTGAAAATGGTCGTGTCTGTATCTCTTTCAAGTCGTGGGATGACTCCACACAATCTCTGAAATTCAATCGTATCTGGTTTTCTTTTCACCAACACCGAGACTGGCACAGCACTGTCCGCTATGTTCAAATCCTTCGTGATAGTGCCGGTGAATACTGGCTTTACATTGTCACCGATGATACTTCTACCGAACCTATGCGACAAACAGGTGAGAGCGTAGGTATAGACTTCGGATTGAAAACATTTTTGACTTTGAGCAACGGTGAAAAGATACAAGCACCAGAATTCTTGAAACAATCCTTGAAACATCTTCGCAAACTGAATAAAGCTGTGAGTCGTAAAGTCAAAAGGTCTAACAATTGGTATCGCGCTATTAGACAACTCGCCCGGCATTATATCAAGATAGCAAACCAACGGCTTGACTGGCAATTGAAACTTGCTATAGACTTGTGCAGAAGGTTTGATACGATTGCTGCTGAAACGTTGAACCTTGACGGTATGAAGCGATTGTGGGGGCGAAAAGTCTCTGATCTCGGCTTCTACCAGTTCATTCAGATTGTCAAGTATAAATGTTTCAAACATAATCGCGCATTCCTTCAATTCGGACAATGGACACCTACAACAAAACCTTGTAGCAACTGCGGAGATAAAAACGATAATCTTTCTCTCAATGATAGACAGTGGACATGTTCACAATGTAATTCCGAACATGATAGAGATATAAACTCTGCTATCAACATATTACGGGCTGCTTATGATCCCGTTGTGGAGCAGACGTGAGACGGGTGTTCTCTTTGGAGAACAACGCTAACTGCTACGAAGCACAAGCTCAATCCTTTAGGTTTGGGTGCTATGACCCATTTCTCCTTTTGGTCTTTCAATACGGTGTCATAGTGTGAATTTTAGCAAGACTTTGTAAACATGTCAAGTGTGTATGTGGGTTATGTAAAACGTATTTACCCTTGGACGTTAGGTGCGTTTAGTAAACCGCGCGTAATGTCATGAGTTAAATGTTATCACCTAATTGGAATTTGACATACTATTCTCTTTCAAAGAATAAGCAATTTCTATGCCATTGAAATACTTCAAACACACTGAATTAGTGTTTCATCTATAGCAGGTGGTTGCACATAAATGTGCATGTTTTGTTTGATATTGCACATTATGGTGCAATTTTCATGTTTGTACTCATCATCTGTGTATATAGTTTTTGGCATAATATCCCAGTAACCGTTGTAGTGCCAAATCAAGTAATCAACGGTATGAACGCCTGATGAGGATTAATTTATTAAACGGGGACTTCTCATTTTCTCAAACACGGTAGGAGCGGTTTCCTAACCGCTCTGGACTTCTCAAGGAAATTACCCGATTTATTTTTTAATCTTCATTAGGCGTTCCCCGGGTATGAATGCTATATAACGTGAGTTTGAAAACAGTTTAGAAGTTAAAAAGCATAGGTGAATCGTTGATTTCCTGAAGTTTTCGCAGGTTCACCGAGGGTTTGTGCTCTAAAAGTTGATAAGCAATCAGGGCAGTAACCACATTCACTTGAAAGTTGACAATACTTCTATGTCGGCTGTGTTCCAGCTGTGTCTGTGTTTTCAGTTCCTTGATCACAGATTCAATAATCACACGTTTTCTCAACCACTCCTCCTCGGAAGTAGACAGCGGATCGGGTTTCATATTCTTACGGACTTTGTAGATCAAGTTGATACCTTGCTGGCGAAGCGTTTCCCTCATGTCTTTAGAGATATATCCCTTATCTCCGTAGAGGGAACCATGCAGTCCCACCACTAAATCGGGTAAGGGTTTTCGGTCATCTGTGTTGCCCGGTGTGAGTTGAATACCTAAAAGTTCGCCTTTCTCATTGATGATCAGGTGAAGTTTAAAGCCAAAGAACCAGCCCATAGAGGTTTTTGAACGCCCCGCATATTCAGCAAAGACACGATGTGCTGAAATCTGTTTGTTATCACACACGCGCAGACGCGTGGAATCTACAAAAGAGGTGCCACTACATGCTCCGAGGTGCACATCAAGAAAAATCGTCAAGAGTTGCAGCACCTCTTTTTTGAGCTGCACGAACCGAGAATTACTGACAAGATTTGGAAACTCAGCACACCAATTGACGCAGACATGTTTTTCATAAAAATGTTTGAACGTACGATACCCACTTTGATGAAGGCAATGATTATGGTCATTACCTCACTGTCGTGTAGATTGCGCGGACGCCCGCGTGTTTCAACCGGTTGATCGTTCTGAAGTGATCGCGATTCCAGAAATGCCTTATAAGCTAAAAAAAGTCGTCAATTTTGCAAAAAAGTGTTAAAATACGCATTAGAGAACTCCTTTGGAAAGTAAGTATAATGACTTTATTATACCAAAAGAGTTCTCTTTAGACAAAATATCTGAATTATTTATCAATCTCACGTTAGATACATTTGCAGTAGGCGAATATATCGAATTCGAAAATGACTCCAGTATTGAAACAGACCCGCATCTGCATACATCAATATAGAATATCTGCCACACTGGGAGTTCAAATCATACCGTCTCAATACATCACCCGAAATTGAATTCAAGATCAATAACCTAAACATTCCATTTAAAAAAGACAATATTTCATTTTCAATTGTTTTACATGGTGAAATCCACTACTATTCCGAAAGCGAAAATGTTACCGTTGAACCATTGTTTGAAGTAAACCCGTTGGAAATACGTTGGACACAGTTAATCCGGCACAAGTTCTAATGTATATTTGTTACCATAACACCCTGAAAATAGGATTGCTTAATAACACTGTGGGTAGGAGACTTATGTGACGATCTAATTTGAATCAACCTATTGGTGAAAAGTTAATAAAATAAGTATTGTCACATACATCATAAAGTGGATTATCATCGGGCTTATACGACGTTGTTTTCAGTTTTCGCGAATGACACAGACTTATACGGGAAATCGGCCTAATCACTGTTTTTCTGATCTGGAAGTGAATACACACCTTTCTGAACCCTTACAATCTCACCGTTATCTACGAGGCGTTTGAGTTCATTTTTTATTGCTGTTGGATGTCCCTCAATGCCTTCCCTCAACTCTACTGTTTTTTTCTGACTATCGGCAAGTAAAGAAAAGATCTGCTCTCTGATGGGAACTCGTAAGAGTTTGCCACCCCTAAACTTTCGCAACACACGGTTAGCCGTACTTATAGAGCATCCCAAGACCTGCTGAACTTTGTCTCTACCGGAGTCGGCGTTTAGGTTATCACGTTCTGTTTCATAATGTTCGCGTGTAGCTATTGTTTCAGCAAGTTTGTCTAACCCACCAGCAACCTCAAAATCTTCCCAGTCAAAGAGGAGTGTTTCAGGTCTATCGGTAATATCTGTGAGTAGGAAACTTGTTACTAAGACAACCTTTTTATTTGGCAAACGGGTCAAACCTGTAAGACCGATAATATTTTTAAGTCTAACGGCAACGAGTGTTTGATATACACTCTGGACACGTTTGTCCTTATAGCGGATAGGTTCTGTTTCTCTTTCATAACAGAGAGGTTCCTCGCTATTCCCAAACAAAATTTGCGCTCGCCGCCAAATGATACCGGGTGGCAAAGGAGGCGTGCCAACTATCCAAACGACTTGTGGTTCTTCAAAAGCGGTTTCCAAACCGTGTAACTGTTCAAAAGCTGTTATGAAACAGACGTTCTCAAGTTCCGAGATGTTTTCCAAGTGTCTAATTGCTGAATTATAAGTGATAATTGCATGCTTAACGCTTGGATCACGTTCAATTTCTGATCGAATGTTGAGAAAAAAACGTTGTCCTATTTTAGACATTCTAATAACGTCCCAACTGTCGTAATAATCTAATATAGTTTCTAATGGATAAGTGCCCGTGCGAATTTGGAAAACTTGATTTCCCTTGGTCCAGGCTGCTGGTTCAATGGGAACATAATCGATTTCTTCATCTGGAAATGCCCTACGTACATCCTGTTCGGAAAGGATTGATGACATTAACAAAAGACGTTTGATGCTCGGATGTAGCACGGGTGGAACCCAGAACCATAACACATCAAAATGCACTATCATTGGTGCATCTGCATTCCGTTCATAATGTGCTAAGTAATATTTTAGTTGATGCCACAGCGTCCAATTTGGATACTGACAGACAGCGGGGAATTTCTGAATACTTTGGACGGTTTCTGTGTTCAAGATACCTAATTGTATAGCTTTTGCCATTGGCATTGGAATGTTTATATCTTTATTAACTGCAAAAGTGTCAAGTTTGAAGTGTGATAATCCTTTTGTCTCAAGTTTATCCATGGCATTATTGTCCAATGGAATGTAAGCAGAAACACCACCTTCAAATTCAATGGAAAACTGTGCTAATTCCTCTCCTGTTTCGACATCAACATATCCGCGACTGATAATCCTACCTTGCATCTTCACTTGACACATCTGTTTAACAAGTTCTGCCTCGTGTCGTTGAAACGCCTGCACGGCTGTGCGAATCCGCCCGACCACATTTTCATTCGGGTTGTTATTCATTTCTAACGCATGCAGTAGTGCTTGGGCAAATTGTCCTAATACATCTTCTTGCCAGTTGATACTCCATTCCATTAATATCTTTATTGGGATAAAACATTCAATAAAAAAATTATTGGGATATATTTCATCTACAATACAAAGCCGATCTGTCCCATCATCTTGCTCAAGGAATTTTTCTACGATTTCTGTGTATTGTGGATCGAAAAACTGATTAGGAGTTCCCGATATTTGTGCATTTACGCTGTTTAATCTGACAGGTTGTGATAAATAGCCGCGTTCTTGGCATTCGGTATAGACAGGACATTTCGGACAGATAATTTCATCAGGATTTCCGCCTCTTTTCTCAAGTGCATCGCATCTTTCAAAATCCTCACAGACATTTCCGTGTTGGAAGGGGTTCGCCATTCGCGCCTCAACTGGTATATCTTTCACCTTGTTCCAGTTGCGTCTCCGCGCCCGCCAGCGTTCAATCGGTTGTATGTTTCGCTTTTGAAAGTGTCGGACGACTTCTTCTACTGTCCAGAATGATGCATTTAAACTAATGGCACTGCCGTTGAGAACATAAGACCCTGCTGAAAATGTTTTTCCCGCCCCTCTTTCGGCATTTAATACAGTAATACGCGCAGTGCTGTCATAGACACGTTGTATCCGACCTGTATTCTGTTCGAATGTATCATAATTCTTTTTCTTTTGTTCCGGCTTTTTCAGCACGGGTAATGGTCGTTTTAATGCCAAGGGACTCAAATTTCCTTCGCGGATAGCGATCAGATTATCGGATATAGGCAGAGCAGTAGTAGGTAAAATACCGGTATCATCCCAAATATCTGTAATAGCCACAGCATCTGTAGGTAATCCAATGTTAGGCGTTGATGCACGCACCCAAACGGTGTCTTCAGATTCCCATAGAAATATGATGTCGTCGTCAGTTTTAGCGGCGTGTTGGGTCCAGCAATGGTAACCGTTCTCTTGCTGAACATAAGTAAAACTGCGCTTCAAAAATGCCTCTTTTGCGAGATCAAGATTATATGAACCTAAGGATACCGGCGTAATAGTGGCAGGTATCGCGTTGACCTTTAGATTTTTTTCTTCAGAGGGTTGCGGTTCATGAAGGGCATTCTGCAGAACATTGATAGGGTCAAATAGGACATCTTTCGTAATGATGGGTGGATTTAACAGATTTCCAAGCAGAATTTCGTAGCGGGAATCCCATCGGTTGTAACCCTCTTCCCCAAAGATTTCAAGATACCGCTCTCGTTGATGCGGATTTTCCGGGGTAGGTGTATGCTTATAGATATATTGCTTTGCATCCTCGGCTTTTGAATGTAAATAATTCTGAACTCTACAAGAAAAACGCAAACCACCGGATTTTGACAATGTTAAGAGTGGATTTGCAACAGCGTTGACAAGTGTCTCAATACAGAGAAGAACAGTATCAGGTGCAGCACATAGGGCATTGTATGAAAAATTGAGGTCGTGCCATTGTGCACCATCGCGCCCGGACGGTGTGCCAGTATACATCTGAATTCCCCACGATGCATCCCAACGTCTGATCTCCCAATCTTCAATACCTTGGCGTTTTGTAAACCGTTCACCGTCAAAAGACCTTGGACCATAATCGTGTTGAGGGGCACGTCCTATGGGCATAAAAGAGATGTTTGCCTGTTCCAAGTCGTAGAGTCTCACAGGATACCTATGTCCGCAATAGACTGTGAAGTGATAAGGAAGCCCCTTGTAGGGTGCGGGTGTGATGATTGTTTTCCGCTGTCTAAGGGGTTTCTTATGCCTCTGATGACAACGTTCAATAATATTATTTAATGTATTCATCGGTTCAAAAAATAGTGGTATTAGACATCCTTAATTATTTCTAAGTACCGAACCTTGGATTTTAATGTAATACAAATATATTAAGAATTAATTAGACATACTATCATTAAAGCCCGCTTTAGTCAAGGTCTACTTTAGGCACCACAGTGTAGAACGGTTCTCTGTGCCACGTCATGTCTGACGTATAACAGCTGGCACAGAGAACCGCCGCTAAAATGAGATAGAAGACTTGCAACTTTGAGACGCTCTGCCCGATGGACCGTATATCAAAATTGATACATTCGCTGACAATACAGTAATATATAATCATAATATAATAATAGATATATATAATATTTCTTGACTTAATAGGACTGTATGAATATAATTATTATATTTGACATTATCAAAAGATAAAGAGTATTTCTTGAATACTCACTATCTCAATAAAATACATCATTTATGAATTTTAGTAATGTTTGGCGTGTATGTTACCAGTTATGCAGATGTTGCATCAGTTAGTGAGCGCACTTCGTAGGTTCTGACGCAATCGTTGCGGCAATAAGTGGCGTGAATTCTCCAACTGAATGGTTTGATGACAGCATTGCCGCCTTCCACCTGCCATCTATCTCATTTGGCACTTGGAAGATCGGAGCTTCTTCGTGAATGCAGGAGCTTCTCATTTACGTGTTTAGGGAAGATTTTTGAGAGAGTTTTTCTACATAATACTGAAAAACTCGGAAGAGAAAGGTGAGGAAAAACTGTATGATCTGTTTGAAAATCATATTAAAAACAAGAAGCTTTTTTCTCTTTAACGAAGAGGGGTACTTGCGGAATGAATCCGGCATTCTCACAATAAACGAGAAACTTAGACGAGACTAACAACCTCCTTAACCAAACAGAAAACCAGGTATAAAGTCATAAGAAAAATGAAAAATAAGAAAGTCTATTTTAACGGAATGTCGGGCATATCATATCCATTTGTATTCTATCCTTTAGACTCGGATTTACCTGAGATTGGAGCAGTTTACATCTTCACACGGGAAAACGGTGGAAGTAAAGTATATAATCCTTTGTATATTGGGCAGACAGATGTGCTTATGAGTAGTATTTCACATCATGACCGATGGGACTGTGTTGTTCGGCATTTTGTTGATTCTATTTGTGTCCATTATCAGGATCATGCTGCTGAACGGATAGAGATTGCGCGCGATCTTATTGGATGTCAACTTCCGCCATGTAATTAAAAAGCACAATTCGGCACAAACTAAAAGTTTATGCTACATAAGAAAATTCTAAATGAGACAAGGAGGTTTCACGTCGGTTCAGCCTATCTTGAGAACTAATTGGAAATGCGTTATCTGCGCTAACTATAAAGGGGAGATTTTATGCAGATATTAACGGTTAAGAATAAACAGGTTATCTATGTTTTTTTTGTTATCTTGACAATCATTGGAACGAATTTTATGAGTTTTGCGGATGTCACCGCAGTGAGTGAGCGTACATCTGAAGTGCGTGATGCGATCGTTGCGGCAGTACCCGGTGTGGACACTGCAGGCGATGTTACCGAAGCACATCTTGCTGCGATTACCAGCCTCAACCTACGCGGCAAAGGCATTACAGCATTGAAATCAGGTGACTTTTCGGGGTTAACCGGACTTACTAATCTCAGTCTGTATAACAACGAACTGAGCAGTTTACCCGATGGTATCTTTGAAGGTTTGACTGCTTTAACAACACTCCGTTTAGGAAGCAACACAGTTGATCCGATGGTAATTAGTGTTTTGCTTGAAAAGGTCGGTGGCAGTGAGAGTGGTGGGCAGTTCAAAGCAGTTGTACCGACAGGTGCACCGTTTGCTATCGTTTTACCTGTCAGTGTAGTGAATGGTAGTATCGCTGACAGTGCAACGACAATTACAATTGCGAGAGGTAGTGTAGAAAGTGATGCATTGACGCTTACCCGCACAGCTGGTACAACGGCTTCTGTTACTGCGAATATCGGCACATTGCCGGGTTTACCTAAGAACCATTACGGCTATACGTTTACCAAATCCGATACACTGCCGATTGAAGTTTTAGGTGAAGAAACTATTACAACTACTGTTGACCCAGTAGAACCGCCTATGGTCACGCCGCCAGTAGAGCCTCCTGTTGTTCAGGAAGCGATCGCGCCCGTGTTCACTGATGGGTCAGTCGCTGCCCGTACAGTGGCAGAAAATACGGATACAGATGTCAATATCGGTGTTGCAGTCGGTGCAACCGATGCAAATAATGACACATTATCGTATACGCTTAGTGGTATAGATGCATCGTTATTTAGTATTGATAACAGCACGGGACAGTTGAAAACACAGGCAGCGTTGGACTATGAAACCAAACGTTTTTACACAGTTACTATCACCGTCTCCGATGGCACTCTCACCGACAGTATCACCGTAATTATCGTCGTCATTGATGTCAACGATACAGATTTAGTTTCTGCATCGCTTCCTGTGAGTGATCGAACACCGCAAGTGCGCGATGCGATTGTGGCTGCAATACCGGGCATAACAGATGCTACTGCGGTAACAGATGTGCATCTTGCAGCAATTAGCAGACTGGATCTGCGTTCTGATGGGATTACCGAGCTGAAATCGGGTGATTTTGGTGGTCTGAGTGGGTTGACGAGTCTTAATCTGTATGGGAATATGCTCAGCAGTCTGCCGAATGGTCTATTTAAAGGTTTAACTTCACTGACTTCACTGCGACTGGGTGGTAACGTTGTTGCCCCACTGCCGATTATTGTATTATTGCAGCAGGTGGGTGTTGATCAATACCAAGCAGTGATACCTGTCGGTGCACCTTTTGACGTTGTTGTGCAGTTTGGCGGAATCGGTAATAAAACAATACCGAAAGGAAACGTGATAAGTGAGACATTTACCTCTACCATAATTCCTACTATTGGTGATTTACCTGCATTGCCTGCGAACCACTTCGGCTATGTTCTTTCCAGATCAACAGTCTGCAACCGAACACTGCAGGTAACTGAAGCCATTACCGATGCAGTGCCAGGTGTCACCGATTGTCGTAATGTAAGCGATTGGCAACTTACACTCATCACAAACCTTGACTTAAGTAGCAGAGGGATTAGCACGTTGCGCAGTGATGATTTCGCTGGCATGCTTTCACTGACAACACTTAACCTGAGTAATAACCAACTCAGTAGCCTTCCAGATGGTATTTTTGACAATCTGCATTCGTTGACAACGGTTGACTTGAGTGGCAATTCGGTCTCGCCATTGCCGCTTACTGTGTCGTTGGAGAAGTTCGGTACGAACATGCTCAAAACAGTCGTCTCAACAGGTGCGCTTTTTGATATTTCAGTGCCGATAATCATCAGGACAGGCACGATTCTAACTAACACAATCACCCTTACAATCCCGCAGGGCAGTAGGGAAAGCCAAATACACGAGGTTACTCGTACTGCTGGTACGACCGCTGCGGTTACCGCAAATATTGGTGTCCTACCGATTCTACCTACAACGCATACTGGATATGCACTTGTGAAATCAGATGGTTTACCTGTTGAGGTGTTTAGTAGTATCAACTCCGCACCGATATTTACAGAAGGTGCCACCGCGACACGTTCTATTGCTGAGAATACGGAATCAGGCACAAATATCGGTGCGGCGATTGCTGCTACAGATGTTGATGATGATACGCTTACCTATATGTTGGGTGGGACAGATGCGTCGTCGTTTAGCCTTGTTAGCACGTCGGGACAACTCCAGACAAAAGATGTGTTGAATTATGAAACAAAAACTACTTACTCGGTAACTGTGGATGTATCCGATGGTAATGGTGGTAGTGATAGCATTTCCGTTACAATCAACGTCACCGGTGTAGACGAGAACCGCGCGCCTGTGTTTACTGATGGCGATAGCACAACTCGTTCTGTCGCAGAAAACACATCATCAGGTGAAAATATCGGCGCGGCTATCGGTGCTACGGATGCAGATGACGATACGTTGACATATAGTCTCAGCGGCACGGATGCATCAAGTTTTAGTCTTGATAGTAGTTCCGGGCAGTTGAGCACAAAGTCCACACTTGACTACGAAAAGAAACAATCCTATTCGGTAACGATAACGGTATCTGATGGAACATTAACAGATACGATTAGTGTGACAGTCAACGTCATAGATGAGGATGAGAAACCTTCTACGGACGGTGCTGTTACCACGAGGGAACCTGAAAACAACGCGCCGGAGTTTACAGATGGCGATAGTGTCACCCGATCAATAGCGGAAAACACTGGTGCTGGTGTGGACATTGGTGATGCGGTGTCTGCTACGGATAAGGATAAGGATAAGGATATGTTGACATATAGTCTTGGTGGGACAGATGCGTCCTCATTTAGCATTGACAGCACAACCGGGCAGCTGCGAACAAGTGGAGCGTTAGACTTCGAAACGAAGTCGTCCTACTCTGTTATAGTCACCGTATCTGATGGCAACACGGGAAGCGATGCCATCAGCGTGACGATTAACGTGACGGATATAGATGAAAATCCCGATAACAACGCACCTGTGTTCACAGCAGGAGAAAGCACGACCCTTAGCGTGGCGGAGAATACGGGTTCTGGTGCTGACATCGGTTCAGCCGTTTCTGCGACAGATACAGATAACGATACTTTGACTTACGGTCTTAGCGGTGCCGATGCGTCCTCATTCAGTATTGACAGCACAACCGGGCAGCTGCGAACAAGTGGAGCGTTAGACTATGAAACGAAGTCGTCCTACTCTGTTATAGTCACCGTATCTGATGGCAACACGGGAAGCGATGCCATCAGCGTGACGATTAACGTGACGGATATAGATGAAAATCCCGATAACAACGCACCTGTGTTCACAGCAGGAGAAAGCACGACCCTTAGCGTGGCGGAGAATACCGGCTCTGGTGCTGACATCGGTTCAGCCGTTTCTGCGACAGATTCAGATAAGGATACTTTGACTTATAGTCTTAGCGGTACCGATGCGTCCTCATTCAGTATTGACAGCACAACCGGGCAGCTGCGAACAAATGGAGCGTTAGACTATGAAACGAAGTCGTCCTACTCTGTTATAGTCACCGTATCTGATGGCAACACGGGAAGCGATGCCATCAGCGTGACGATTAACGTGACGGATGTAGATGAAAATCCCGATAACAACGCACCTGTGTTCACAGCAGGAGAAAGCACGACCCTTAGCGTGGCGGAGAATACCGGCTCTGGTGCTGACATCGGTTCAGCCGTTTCTGCGACAGATTCAGATAAGGATACTTTGACTTACAGCCTTAGCGGTGCCGATGCGTCCTCATTCAGTATTGACAGCACAACTGGGCAGCTGCGAACAAGTGGAGCGTTAGACTATGAAACGAAGTCCTCGTATTCGGTTGCGATTACTGTTTCTGATGGGAATGGTGGTAGTGATAGTATATCTGTTACGATCAATGTAACGAATGTTGACGAATCGCCAACAAACAATGCCCCTGAGTTTACGGATGGAAGCAGCCTGACGCTCACTGTTGCTGAGAATACCGGTTCCGATGTCAATATCGGTAGTGCGATCACAGCAACCGATGCGGATGACGATACGTTGACCTACAGTCTCAGTGGTACAGATGCGTCTTCGTTCAGCATTGATAGTAGTTCAGGACAAGTAAAAACCAGTGCTCCATTGAATTATGAAAGCAAATCTTCGTATTCAGTGGTCGTCAATGCTTCCGATGGTAACGGAGGCACCGACAAAATCAGCGTTACGATTAAAGTTACGGATGTGAATGAAGCACCTATTTTCTTGGATGGTACTACCACAACGCGCGCTATTGCAGAGAACGTTCCTGCAGACATCAATATCGGCAAGGCAGTATTTGCGACTGATCCGGATGGGGACAAACTGACTTACACGCTTAGTGGTACGAATGCAGCTTCGTTCAGTATTGACAGTGCAACCGGGCAATTGAAAACGAAAGCCACACTTGACTATGAAATGAAAGCCTCTTATTCGGTGACAATCTCTGTGTCAGATGGCGAGGAAACGGATTCCATCACTGTGACAATCAACATCACAAATCTTGACGAAACACCCTCTAACAATCCGCCAGTGTTCACCGATGGTGATAGTACTTCGCGTTCTGTTGCTGAGAACACGGCTGTAGATTCCAACATCGGCACGGCTATTACTGCCACAGATGCGGATAAAAACACGCTTGCGTATCTGCTAAGCGGAACAGATACGGCTTCGTTTAGTATTGACAGTGCTACCGGGCAGTTGAAAACAAGTGCTGCGCTTAATCATGAGGCGAAATCCTCTTATACGGTCACTGTCACTGTCTCTGATGGGAGCGGAACTGATAGTATCACCGTCACGATTAGCGTTACTGATGTGAATGAAGCACCTATTATTGCAGCTAATACAGAAACAAGCTTGTCTATTGCAGAGAATACGGCAGCAGGTGTGAATATCGGCGGGACGGTATCCGCAACGGATCCTGATGATGGTGCCACCTTGACATATACGCTTGGTGGGACAGATGCGGCATCATTTGACATTGTTGGCACAAGTGGACAGCTTCAAACGAAAACCGCACTTGATTATGAAACCAAAGAGTCCTATTTAGTGACAATCACTGTCTCAGACGGGACGCTCACAGATGAAATTGATATTACAATCAATGTGTCGGATATAGATGAGAACAGCGCACCTGTGTTCACAGATGGCGAAACTACATCGCGTGAGGTCGCTGAAAATACTGGCTCAGGTGTGAACATCGGTAGTGCTGTTGGTGCGACGGATGCAGATGACGATGACCTTACATACACGCTCGGTGGGACAGATGCAACTTCGTTTAGCATTAACAGCACTAATGGACAGCTCCGAACAAGTGGAGCCCTTGACTATGAAAGCAAGAAATCTTACTCTGTTGAAATCACTGTTTCCGATGGCAAACGGACTGATGAGATTACGGTGACAATCAATGTGTCGGATGTAGATGAGAACCGCGCACCTGTCTTCACGGATGGAGAAACTACATCGCGTGAGGTCGCTGAGAATACTGGCTCAGGTGTGAACATCGGTAGTGCTGTTGGTGCGACGGATGCAGATGACGATGACCTTACATACACGCTTGGTGGGACAGATGCAACTTCGTTTAGCATTAACAGCACTAATGGACAGCTGCGCACAAGTGGAGCCCTTGACTATGAAAGCAAGAAATCTTACTCTGTTGAAATCACTGTCTCCGATGGCAAACTTACTGATGAGATTGCGGTGACAATCAATGTGTCGGATGTAGATGAGAACCGCGCACCTGTGTTCACGGATGGCGAAACTACATCGCGTGAGGTCGCTGAGAATACTGGCTCAGGTGTGAACATCGGTAGTGCTGTTGGTGCGACGGATGCAGATGACGATGACCTTACATACACGCTCGGTGGGACAGATGCAACTTCGTTTAGCATTAACAGCACTAATGGACAGCTGCGCACAAGTGGAGCCCTTGACTATGAAAGCAAGAAATCCTACTCTGTTGAAATCACTGTCTCCGATGGCAAACGGACTGATGAGATTACGGTGACAATCAATGTGTCGGATGTAGATGAGAACCGCGCACCTGTCTTCACGGATGGAGAAACTACATCGCGTGAGGTCGCTGAGAATACTGGCTCAGGTGTGAACATCGGTAGTGCTGTTGGTGCGACGGATGCAGATGACGATGACCTTACATACACGCTTGGTGGGACAGATGCAACTTCGTTTAGCATTAACAGCACTAATGGACAGCTGCGCACAAGTGGAGCCCTTGACTATGAAAGCAAGAAATCTTACTCTGTTGAAATCACTGTCTCCGATGGCAAACTTACTGATGAGATTGCGGTGACAATCAATGTGTCGGATGTAGATGAGAACCGCGCACCTGTGTTCACGGATGGCGAAACTACATCGCGCGAGGTCGCTGAGAATACTGGCTCAGGTGTGAACATCGGTGATGCTGTTTCTGCGACGGATGTAGATGACGATGACCTTACATACACGCTCGGAGGGACAGATGCAAGTTCATTTAGCATCGTTAGCACGAGTGGGCAACTGCAAACAAAAGCAGCACTGGATTATGAGGTGAAGAACTCTTATTCAGTGACAATCACTGTTGCCGATGGCAATGGTAAAAGCGATACCATTGACGTAACGATAAAAGTCACGGATGTAGCGGAAAACAGTATCCCTGTGTTCACAGATGGTGACAGCACAACACGCGAAGTCGCTGAGAATACCGGATCAGGACAAAATATCGGTTTGGTTGTATCTGCGACTGATTCAGATAGTAGTGATACGCTCACCTACACACTGGGGGGCACCGATGTAGATTCGTTTAGTATTGTGAGCACATCTGGGCAGCTGCAAACCAAGGCTGCTTTGGATTATGAAGCAAAGAAATCCTATTCGGTCACAATCACTGTATCTGATGGCAATGGCGGTGAAGATAACATTAGCGTGACGATCAATATCACGGATTTAAACGAGAACCTTCCGATGTTCACTGAAGGTGATACCGCGACGCGGTCTATCGAAGAGAATACGGCACCAAGCACAGAAATCGGTGATCCGGTATCTGCGACCGATGCGGATAGTAGTGATACACTCACCTATAGCCTGGGTGGTACCGATGCGGCATCATTTACGCTTGTTACCACATCAGGACAACTGAAAACCAAAGCCCCCTTGAATTATGAACAGAAGGATACCTATTCGGTAACGGTCTCCGTTTCCGATAACAAGGGCGGTAGCGACTCTATTGCTGTTACGATCAACATCACGAACGTAGCGATTGAGCCACCACAACAACTAATGAACACAAATGTGTTAAGCGGACGCACATCGCAAGTGCAAGATGCTATCGTTGAAAACATAGATGGTGTGGATGCTGCAGCCAATGTGACAGCAGCACATCTTGCTGCTATTACATCTCTTAGTTTCAGCAGTCAAGGTATAACATCATTGTCAGCTAACGATTTTGATGGACTTACAGGTCTGACCAATCTCTCTATTTGGGATAATGGAAGTATGACAAGTCTACCTGATGGTTTGTTTGATGGGTTAACAGCACTTGAGCAGTTAAGGATCAATGATTCCAACGTAACGAGTATCCCTGATAATATTTTTGATGAACTCTCAGCACTGACAGACCTTGATCTACAGCACAACGCCCTCACAAGTCTCTCTGATGGTACGTTCAATGGACTCTCATCATTACAAGAACTCGTCGTGGGTGAAAACTCCATATCAAGTCTCTCTGCTGATGTGTTTGAAGGACTCGCATCTATAGAATTTATCAGACTTGCGGACAACGACTTGTCCAGTCTACCTTCTGATGTATTTGATGGACTATCTTCTTTAAAGACACTCAACATCGGTGGCAATCTGCTTACTGATGCCTCAGAATTTGAAGATTTAACATCAATAGATGACTTATATCTCTATGGTAATCCGATTTTAGATTATGGTCCGCTCCGCACCCTCAAGAAGAATAATACGGATATTGATATTGATCTAAACATTGATAACAATCCGCCTATATTTACCGAAGGTGCAAGCACTACCCGCTCGGTTGCAGAGAATGCTGAAGTCGGTACAAAAATCGGTAATCCTCTGTCCGCAACAGATGCGGATGGTAATACCTTAATGTATTTCAATGTTTACTCGGGTGATTCCTCGACTAATTACTTGGGTGACGCTGAACCCTTCGGTCTTGATAAATATAGTGGGCAGTTGAGAACGAAGGAGGCATTGGATTTTGAAACCAAGTCCTCATATACATTCTCAATCTTTGTACGGGATATTCTGGATATTCATTATGGTGCACCGAGAAGTCATAGTGGTTCTGATTTCATCACCGTTACGATCAATGTCACCGATGTAGCAGGTGCTGCGCCTTCTGTTCAGCCGCCTTCTGCGGCACCTGATGATACTGTCTTGTTTTCTAACTATCCCAACCCGTTCAACCCTGAGACGTGGATACCGTATCAGTTGGCGAATCCGAGTGAGGTGAGCATAACGATCTACGATATCCGCGGAAACGTTGTGCGTCAATTAGGTCTTGGTCGTCAGCCAGCGGGTTTCTACACAAATAGAAGCCGTGCGGCACATTGGGATGGTCAGAACGCTTATGGTGAGCGTGTTGCGAATGGTATCTATTTTTATCAACTGCAGGCGGACAAAATGTCCATCCTTCGGAAGATGGTTATCGTGAAATAGTATCAAATGACCATAGGATAGCTGGAATGCTGATGTTTATTAGCTTCGCAACCATCGTTAATGAGTGGGTTGAGTTGGGATCGCTAGCATCTTCTTCAAGAAATGATGCGGTTAGCGATAAACGTGTCTAAAGTATAACAAAACGGGTAGTGATTATCAACCCTATTTCAAAGCAACTACCCCGGTCTTGCTGAATAAAGTTCGTCTGGAACAGGGAGTTAGGATATCATTGTGTTTCTCCTTGGTGTCCTGTTTCATCGTTTGAAGATGAATTGGTAAGGTTTGCATCCATCGCTTGAAGTTGGTGCTGTGGAATAAGGTCAAGATATTGAGTGATAACGCGTTTAGAAAGTCGTGTAATCTGTGAGATTGTATCAATATCTACGGTTGCGTTGCGAACGACTTTGATGCTCTCATAGTCGCGAATGTATCGGTCAACTGCCTCCTTAGAGTGTTTGGTTTTTGCGGCAATTCTGGGAGTGAGATGTCCTTGAAGATAGAGCGTGATGATCTCTTTCTTGTGGGTAATAGCACCCGATAAATCATGGATGTTGCCCCGAGTGGGCAAGATGTCGCCAGTGGTTTTTTGCCATTCATTGACATAATCACAGACAACAGCATCGCAGACGTTCAGCAAGACGGCTAAATCAAGTTGTGTCAATAAGGCACCTTGGTCATAAGCTTGATAACACCAGCGGACCAAGCGATTGATTCGCAGTTGTCGGGAGGTAAATCCGTTTCGAAAAGAGTCAATATCCTCAGTAGCGAGGTAGGTTAGGATGATGGGTTTCATCCGAGTTTTGACGATGGACTTCCCTCTTTCTGGATGTTCGTCAATAGGGACGGCCATCCAAACAAGTTGTCCATAACTGAGGAAACGCTCATCTGGGAGTTGATCACCGGTGGCGAGTTTCTCCAAGGGGAGGGTAATGACGAAATAGTCCTCAACAGTCTTGAGAATATCATCAACAATGGCGGTGGCAGTGACTTCGCCTTTGTCATACCCGTAGTCATTGAGAAAGCGATGGATAAGCAACTGTCGTAGGGACTTATCGTTGATGCGTCTGAATTTTTTCTCGTTGATTTGCGTGCGGGTTAGAGGTTTGCTCATGAGAGGTCCCCCTTTTTTGCGTCCTCAGGTTCTGGGTGAAGGAGTTGGGTCATGCGATCGGTGTGTTGGTATTCCTTGAACAGCGAGAGATACTCGCGTATCAACCGGTCAGAGAGATGAGAAATCAAGCGTATCTGTGCGTTAGGGAACCCTTGATGATGGAGCGTAGCAACTTGTGTGAAATCTCTCAAGTATCGGTAGACGGCTCGTTCGCTGTGGTTCGTTTTTTGCTCGATTTCGGTGAAGGTATAAGCTTTGAAATACAACTCCAAGATCTGCGTCTTATGAGAAGTGCCGGGACCCATGTCGTGTTTCGTCCCGCGCGTCATAACGAAATATCCTTCCTGCTTCAACTGGCGAATGTCGCGTTTGACTGTAGAAGGACTGGTGGTTAATAGGACAGCTAAATCCTCATAACTCAGTAAGGAATCTTGGTCATAAGCTTCTTTAGTCAATCGGAGGATCCGATGTCGTCTGAGTCCTGCGAGACCATAAGTCGCTAAGACCTCAAGATCGGCGTTTGTGTCATTGAGGGTGAGCCGACAGGAGATTTTTTTCGCTAAAGCGATATGTTTACCTGCGGGTTCCTCAGCGGCGACAGCCTCGTAGCAGATTTGTCCTGATGTCAGTCGCACATCGGTATGTTGTTCAAAGTAAGTAGAAATCTGTTTATAGTAGGCTTCAGCAACGATAGGCATTAGATTAAAGTCTGATGAAATCTTCTGAATAATAGCGGCTCTGGCATTCTTAGATTCGAGCCGGTTAATACCGTAGGCGGTATCCTTTTTGCGATTCATGTTGACCTCCATGAATAGATTAACGGGGATCCGAATACATCTACTCGTTAGTATAACTCATACTAAAAGTATAACTCATGGGGTCATTTGATACAAACTATAAGTAAGAAGTAACCTACTGGTCTGTCTACTCCTATACTGTAGGGTAGGGGCACGAAACCCGACTTTACTGATGATAAGTAAATGCGTATCGGGTTTTGAACGTTCTACTCGACCTACAATGTCCGAATGGACATTCCACTACAACTAACGCGAGAGGGCAAGTTGTACCTCTCGATTCTAAAAAAAGGAGTTAACTTATGTTAAAGCAATTAGTGTTTTTGGTGATTATTATGTCTCTGCTCTGCTCTGTTGTGGGAGCAGACCTACAGGATGGTTTAATCGTTCATTATCCGTTTGACGAAGGGAAAGGTAACGATGTGTCTGATAATAGTGGAAACGACAATAATGCTGAACTGTTAGGCGGTGCTGAATGGCTCACTACGGAAGGCAGGTATGGAGGCACTCTTAATTTTAATGGTAACGATACCTGTGTTGTTGATGAAAACGGTGGCAATTATATCAATGGTCTTACTGCTTTCACTGTTTCTGTTTGGGTGAAATCAAGTGAAATCAATCATGACAGAGGGTTCGTCATGGGTATTGACCCGGACGGTCAAGACAGGATTTTCGGTCTTCGTTATGACAAATCCAGTTGGGATGTTAAGGGTGGTGTAAACGTTATCAAAGCGTCCTTGACAACAACGGGCGGCACGCAAACCTATGAAAGTAAAAGCGATGTGCAAACAACGGAATGGCAGCACATCGCATATTCTTGGGAAAGCGGTCAAAAACTGTCTATGTATATCAATGGTATATTTGATGACACCCCTACGCATAATAGTGATGCGACTGAAGGCGAAGTGTCTGATGTTGTAAAACTCATAGTCGGTAAAGGGGCTAAAGATTCAAATGGTTCTTGGTTGGGATTAGTAGATGAATTTCGTCTGTATAATAGAAGTTTAAGTGAAAGAGAGATTGAAATGTTGAGGGTAAACGCTACGTCGGTTACTCCTTTAGAAAAACTTACAACTACTTGGGGTAAAATTAAGCGTATGTAAAAACTTATGGGACGTGGGTTTTACCTTTTGCATGACACGTCTCACCTTTATTGCTGTGCAGAGTATCAGAGACTCCGCACTACAAATCAACTTATTTTATTCTAATAGCCATATTAAGTCAGTACTATTAACTATTGACTTATTAATATTAACTATTGGTATATGTTGTTTATAGTCATTTTACCACGAAACAACAATATTTAAGGAAAGGAGTTGATCATGAAAAAGCAGGTTGGAAATCTCAAGTATACGATATCTATTTTCAGGTCACTATTGATAGTATTTAGTCCATTTCTCACGGTGTATGCTGAGATACCACCTGTCAACAAACGCACACTGCGGGTGCATGAAGTGATCATAGCGGCAGCAGGTGTTACTTCTGCTTCGGACGTAACCGAAGCACACCTCGCAGCAATTACCAGATGGTATCTTTGACAATTGCCTCTCGTTGACAACACTCAGACTGGGCGGTAACGGTTTGAGTTCATTAGAAGATTTGCAAGTTCTATTTTTGACATTAGAGATGCCGTGTCGGTGTCTGGCATTGATGGTGTCACTATACCTTGGCACGAACCTGAACGAGAAAGTGATACAGTGATCACGATTGAACTTGAATTTGAAGGTGATTTTGATACCGATGCTGTCCTTACCTTTACTGTCGGCTCAGGTGCAATAGCGAACTACAACGGTCCTGCTCTCACAGCACAAGTCTCTGTTACTATAGGACTGTAAAATGAGTTCAGGGAGGCTGTAGCAAGTGGCGTGTATTTCTATACATTATCAGCAGGACAGTTTCCTGCTACGCGTAAGATGTTGATTTTGAAGTAATCAACAAAAGAAAGAGTGTCCAATATGTTGAAACACTGACATTGACAACAAAAATATTTACTCAAAACTACATAGGAGATACCTCGTGTCTATAACAAACTTTATATCTCGCGAAACCATAATACAAACTCTCAAACTAACACTGATTGCAGTTATCCTTTTCAATGGTGTCGTTTTTCAAGGCATCGCTTATGACTTCAATTGGCAGATAGATGAAACCCCAGAGGGAAGTGAAAGTGCAACTGTCATTCAACCTGTGCAAGTAGTGCTGTTAGATGAGGTGATACAAGTTCCATCATACAGCGCGTCTTTACGGTTGATGCAGAAATATTCTGTGTATCTCAGTTCTGAATGGGATGCAGGACTTGCATACAGATTGCTAAAGACATTTGAAACCGTCCCACAGCAAGTGAATAACCCTTACGAACAGACCGACACTGTACCTGCTTCTTTGTGGCGGCTAACTGACAATCATGTTCAAGATGACATTACGGTTGAATTTATTAATAGGCAAACCATTGTAACGATTGCAGCGGAAGCGTTTACGCATGCGGATCCACTGTTAGCGGAAATTGATGGTGTGCGTGGTAGGTTTTTCTCTAAACGACTGCATCAGGCTGTCGTTCGGTTCGTCACGGATAATGGTGCTGATAGAATGGCACTTGAACGGATATTGCAGGAACGCTATGCTGTCAGCTTAAACGTTCCGGACTATACCGAATTGACGAGTAACACAACAGCTGAACATGCAGAACGGTTCACAACATTCAAAAACGAAGAACTCATCGCCATTGCTACGATGTTTGAAGAATATCCGCAAGGCATGCATAAAATAGCGGGACTTAAATATCTGGTTAGACGTTTAGATGGCACACCGCATCCGCTTTATCCGAGTGCACCTGCAGTCGCTTGGACGACGAGCGGTTATATTGAATTCATGGAATCCGCTTTTCAGGCACAAGGCTCGGATTATATCAATCGGTTGATCCTTCACGAAAAGGCACACTTTTTGTGGGAACACCTTTTTGATGACCAACTCATACAGGATTGGATTGAACTCGGGGGATGGTATGAAAATCCGGATGATACAGATGGATGGTCAACCACGAAGCAGCACGAGTTTGTCTCCGCTTATGCTCACGGGAAGAACCCGAACGAAGATATGGCGGAGTCCATTAGTTTTTACATCGTGAATCCGGATAAACTCCGCTCGCGGGCACCTGCAAAATATCAATTCATTCAAGACAGGGTTATGCACGGCACCCGATACATCTCAAAAATTCGTGAAGATTTAACGTTTGAGGTCTACAATCTGTATCCAGATGTTATGTATCCTGGACGGATTATCAGGGTGGATATACAGGTGAATGGCGAACCGATGGAGGATAAACAGGTTGTGATAGAACTTGAACTTCATAAGACAGGTGATCTTGACACCGCTCAAGCGTCTCAGGTCAGAATTTTAAGTCCAACAGGGACCTTCTTTGATCTCTGGCTATTTCCAATCGGTTCCGATGGTGAATCTGAGATAGGTGCGTCTCATCTTCTACGAGGTGGAATTACTATTTCGCGCTTTGCAGCAGACGGGTATTGGGCACCGGACGCTATTACGCTCACAGATGCACAAGGCAATGAACGCCACGAATCACAAGTCGATTTTGGATGGAAACTCTATATGAAGAACCCATTGGCTGACAAAGAAGCACCGACTTACGTCAAAAACTCAATGAAACTCTCTTTGTCAGAAGGTATAGAAGATGGGAGACGCTACCACATTCTTACTGCGCGTTGGCAGATTCGAGAAGATAATGAGGTAACAAACATCTATGCACAAGCAAACGATGTAAACGATGAAACCTACTCCCGTAGGACTGAGAAATATGGGACATACAATAAGGAAACCGGTGAAGCGACTGTTGAACTCGTAATTCCTGATTACTATCAGACTGGGACCTATGCGGTTAATTATATTAGTATGACAGATATAGGATTAAACCAGCGCGGGGTATACTTCACCAAATCACAAGGTGTTTTAAGAGATGAACAGGAAATCATTGATGAGCTACCTGCAACCATTGAGGTAGAAACAATAAATCCTGATAGCACACCACCAGTGCTCGATTTGAACCGGGTTACTGTGACTGCAGTGCCGACAAATCCTGAACAACCAAATGGTGAAACACAAGTAGATATTACTTTTAGAGTCAAAGACAATATTAGTGGATATTCAGCAACAGAAATCTATTTGCGTGATCCGCACGGTGTGATGCACTTCTTTAGACATTACCATGATGAATTTCACAAAATCTATTTTTCAGACAACCCGGCTGTCTATGCTACATACCACAAAACGATTATCTTACCTGTTGGCAGTATTCCTGGGACATGGGGAATTGCACAAATGACTGTTACGGATAAGGCACAAAATAAACTTCTTGCGGACTTTACCGAAATCGTCCGTTTTGAGATAGAAAGCACCGAGACCTACAGCCAATCTGATGTTAACAGGGATGGTGTGGTTAACATTCTTGATCTGATACTCGTTGCCAAAGCGTTCGGAGCGTATGATGAGAAAGCGGATGTAAATGGTGATGGCGTAATCAATATCTTAGATTTAGTGCAAGTCGCCAGCAATTTTGGAGATGAAGTCGCTTCTGCACCGTCTGCTCTCAATCTAACTGCTGACCAAATCCAAAGTTGGTTGATACAAGCAGTGCAAGTAGACGATGGTAGTCCTGTCTTTCGTCGAGGTGTTAGTGTGCTACAAAACCTCTTACATTCGCTTCGTCCAAAAACAACTGCGTTGTTGCTAAACTATCCAAATCCATTTAATCCGGAAACATGGATACCGTATCAGTTGGCGAATCCGAGTGAAGTTCGCATCACTATCTACGATGTCCGCGGAAACGTTGTGCGTCAATTAGGTCTTGGTCGTCAGCCTGCGGGTTTCTATACAAATAGAAGCCGTGCGGCACATTGGGATGGTCGAAACGCTTATGGTGAGAGTGTTGCGAATGGTGTTTATTTCTATCAACTGCAGGCGGACAAAATGTCCATCCTTCGGAAGATGGTGATACTGAAGTAGCAAACGTTCTTCCAAATGGTAGGTACAGTTTCTAACCATACCATAAGCGTCAATTTAAGAACATAATTACCCTTTTTCTCCTGTGTGAGGGTTTACGAAACCCTCACACAGGAAGACACATTACTAGTCTTGGAAAACCGATTACCCAATTAACAAGGGGGTGTGTAAAGTTTTTGCAAAAGAATCTGCTGATATTGTTGGATGTCTTACTGTTCCTACTTTGCCGTTGTCCTGTACACCCTAACTTTTGCAATACGTTCTTCAGTCCGGTAGGGACTAAAGAACTGGAGGTAGTTCGTTCTCTATAAACATATCGTCCCTAATGAAGATTAAGAAATAAATTGGGTAATTTGAGATCAAAGTCTAGCGCGCTTACAAAGCGCGTCTACGGGTTTGACAATCGCGCTTACAAAGTGCTCCTACTACCAGTTTTGGCGTGATTAAATTACCCAAACCCGGTAGGTGCGGTTTCCTAACCAATTCAGCATACCTAACGCGTATGCTGACAGACTTCTCAAGAAAATCACCTAAGTTCTTTCTTAATCTTCATACGGGATTAAAGAAACAGAGGTTTATATCTCTGTGCAAAAACTTTACACACCCTTACCCAATTTTTAAGACGGTAAGAACCCAGAAAATTTTCAATACAGTTCGGTCTTATTGCTGTGCAGAGTATCAGAGACTCCGCACTACAAATCAACTTATTTTATTCTAATAGCCATATTAAGTCAGTACTATTAACTATAGATTTATTAATATTAACTATTAGTATATGTCGTTTATAGTCCTTTTACCACGAAACGACAATATTTAAGGAAAGGAGTTGATCATGAAAAAGCAGGTTGGAAATCTCAAGTATATTATATCTATTTTCGGGACACTGTTGATAGTATTTAGTCCATTTCCCACGGGTTATGCTGAGATACCACCTGTCAATGATCGCACACTGCGGGTGCGTGAAGCGATCATAGCGGCAGCAGGTGTTACTTCTGCTTCGGATGTAACCGAAGCACACCTCGCAGCAATTACCAGTCTCAACCTACGCTCCAAAGGGATTACTGCCCTAAAATCAGGCGATCTTTCGGGGCTAACTGGGCTAACAACCCTAAATCTATACGGTAATCTGCTAAGCAATCTTCCAGATGGTATCTTTGAAGGGTTGACTGCTTTAACAACACTTCGATTAGGTGGTAACACAGTTAATCCTTTACCAATAACAGTTTTGCTTGAAAGGGTCGGAGTCAGTGGCAGTGGTGGTCAGTTCAAAGCAGTTGTGCCAACAGGGTCACCATTTGATATTGTCTTGCCGGTTAGTGTTGCTAATGGCAGTATAGCTGACAGTGCAACGACACTCACGATTGCCAAGGGCAGCGTGGAAAGCGATACTTTAACGGTTACTCGCACCGCAGGCACTACCGATGCTGTTACTGCGGACATCGGGACATTGCCAAATCTGCCGAGTAATCATTACGGCTATACTTTATCTAAATCGGACGATCTACCGCTTGAAGTTATAGGTGTAGTGGTTATTACACCGGTTGTTGACCCAGTCGACCCTCCGGATGAAGTCACTCCACCGCCAGTAGAGGAAGCTACCGCACCTATGTTCACGGATGGTACAATCGGCATCCGGTCAGTAGTAGAGAATACTGGATCAGATGTTAATATCGGCGCAGCGATTGTTGCAACCGATGCAAATGACGACTCTTTGACCTATACACTCAGCGGGCCTGACGCAGCAGCTTTTGAGATCGATAGTGCGACAGGACAGTTGAAAACAAGCGCATCATTGGATTATGAAATAAAGCGCATTTATACGGTGGCAGTCACTGTATCTGACGGTAGTCTCACAGATACCATCACTGTTATTGTCAGTGTCATAGACGTAGCGGATACGGATTTAGCCGCAACTTCACTGCCTGTCAGTGAGCGTACACCGCAAGTGCGTGATGCGATTGTAGCTGCGGTCTCCGGAATAACTTCTGCTGAGGAAGTAACTGGTGCACATCTCGCAGGAATTACAAGCCTGAATTTGCGATCTGCGGGTATTTCTGAGCTAAAATCAGGTGATTTTGCCGGTTTGACAGGGCTCACAGGTCTTAACCTCTACGGTAACATGCTCGCAAACCTACCTATTGGCATATTTGAAGGTCTAACTTCGCTGACGACGCTCCGATTAGGAGACAACACCTTTGCTCCTATGCCACTTCTTGTGTCATTACAACAAGTGTCAGACAATCAGTTCCGAGCTGTTATATCAATAGGTGCACCGTTTGACATTGTTTTGCCTATCAAGGATTTCACGATGGTCACGATCCCAAAAGGCAGGGTGGCAAGTGAAAGTTTTACGTATGTAGGCACGCCAAGCATCGGGGCGTTACCGGTATTGCCAGCCAACCATTTCGGTTATATACTTGCCAAATCTAATGTTTGTAACCGCACACTCCAAGTGGGAGAAGCGATTGCCGAAGCAGTGCCGGATGTAACCGATTGCCGTAATGTAAGCGAACTCCACCTTGCCACAATAACAACTCTCAATCTCAGTGGCACGTCGCTCACATCATTGGATGTGAGCGATTTCTCTGGTGTTTTCTCACTCACAACGCTTAATCTCAGTAATAATCAACTCACAAACCTACCCAATGGTATTTTTGTTGGCTTGACATCATTAGATCATCTCAACTTGAGTGGGAATTCGGTTTCATCTATACCGTTGACTGTAACACTGGAGAAAGTCGGTGAAAACCAAGTGAGGGTTGTTGTGCCAACGGGTGCGCCGTTTGATATGGTTCTAGATGTCTCCGTCGAAAATGGGAGTATTGGTGTAGACAACATCATGATCTCAAAAGGTAGTGCGGTGAGTGTCCCTTTCCCCGTGAACCGCACTGCCGGGACGACGGATGCAGTTACGGTAGATATTAAAACGATGCCGAGTTTACCCGCAACACATAGTGGCTATGCACTTGTGAAACCTGATGGTTTGCCGCTGGAAATATTCAAAAGAATAAATGTGGCTCCTGTGTTCACAGATGGGTCATCTACTACGCGCGTAATCGCAGAGAACACGGCGGCTGGCATAGATATTAGCACTGCGATCACTGCCACGGATACTAATGACGATACTCTGACTTATTCATTGGGTGGGACAGATGCCTCATCATTTGCCATTGATACCACAACGGGACAGTTGAAAACAAAAGCGTCCCTTGATTATGAAACAAAGAACTCATATTTGGTGACCGTTTCTGTGTCTGATGGCACGCTCACGGATGTCATCACCGTTACAATTAACGTCACAGATGTGGATGAAAACCGCGCACCGGTATTTACGGAAGGTTCAAGTACAACTCGGTCAATCGCTGAGAATACGGCTGCAGGAGAACATATCGGTAAACCGGTTGCTGCAACTGATACGGATGACGATCCGCTTAGCTACAGCATCGGGGGTGCAGATGTATCATCATTTGCCATTGATACCGCAACGGGACAGTTGAAAACAAAAGCGTCACTTGATTATGAAACAAAGAACTCATACTCAGTAACTATAACGGTAACTGACGGAACCCTTACGGATTTCATTAACGTCACAATCAATGTCACGGATGTGGATGAGAAACCCGTAACGGATAGTCGTATAACAACGGGGGAACCTGAAACCACATCAACAAACAACGCGCCAGAGTTCACCGATGGCGATAGCACCACCCGCTCCGTAACGGAGAACACCGGTTCCGGTGTGGACATCGGAGCTGCAGTTTCTGCCACCGATGCAGATAACGATACTTTGACTTATGCTCTGACTGGCACGGATAAGGGATTGTTTAGTATTGATAGTACAACAGGACAACTGCGAACCGATGTGTCCCTTGACTATGAAACGAAGTCATCGTATTCCGTGACAATCACCGTGTCTGATGGCAATGACGGGACAGATAGTATCTCGGTCACAATTATTGTTACGGACGTCGACGAAACGCCATCAAATAACGCCCCTGTGTTTTCGGACGGCGAGAGCACAACACGTTCCATCACTGAAAACACTGGTTCTGGTGTCAATATCGGCACTGCGGTATCTGCCACAGATACGGATGGTGATACACTCACTTATACCCTCAGCGGAGACCCAGATGCAGGTGCATTTAGCATTGATAGCAGTTCGGGGCAGTTGCGGACAAGTGCATCGCTGGACTATGAGACGAAGTCCTCCTATTCGGTGACAATCAGTGTCTCTGATGGCAACGGTGGTAGTGATAGTATCACCATTACGATAAATGTTACGGACGTAGACGAAACGCCACTAAATAACGCCCCTGTGTTTTCAGATGGCGATAGCACAACACGTTCCATCATTGAAAACACAGGCTCTGGTGTCAATATCGGCACTGCGGTATCTGCCACAGATACGGATGGTGATACACTCACCTATACCCTCAGCGGAGACCCAGATGCAGGGGCATTTAGCATTGATAGCAATTCAGGACAACTGAAAACCAGCGCAACGTTGGACTATGAGAGCAAATCCTCCTACTCGGTATCTGTCACTGCCTCAGACGGTACGGACACAGATAGCATCTCCGTTACCATTAACGTCACCAATGTCAACGAAGCACCTGCGTTTTCTGATAGCGATAGCGCAACACGCTCAATCGCTGAGAATGTTGCTGCAAACATAAACATCGGAAGTGCTGTTTCTGCTGTTGATCCAGAAGGGAGTAAACTGACCTATACGCTCGGCGGCACAGATACAGCGTCGTTTAGTTTAGACAGCGCAACAGGACAGTTAAAGACGAAAGCGAGGCTTGACTATGAATCCAAGAAAGTCTACTCGGTGTCAATTACTGTCTCCGATGGAAGTCTTACGGACTCCATTACAGTTACCATCAACGTCACGAACCTTGACGAAACACCATCAAACAACCCACCCATATTTACAGATGGGACAAGCACAAAGCGATCTATTGCTGAGAATACAGCAGCAGACAAAAGCATCGGCACACCTATTGCTGCGACAGACGCGGATAACAATAGGCTCGCGTACCTGCTGAGTGGAACAGATGCGTCCTCGTTTAGCATTGACGACACAAACGGGCAACTGAAAACGAACGCTGTCCTGAACCATGAAACGAAATCATCTTATACAGTTGTTGTCACCGTAACAGATGGCAGTGACACAGACACAATCACGGTCACAATTAACGTCACGGATGTCAATGAAGCACCTGTCATTGCGGCTAATACTGACACTACCCTGTCTATCGCAGAAAACACGACAGCAGGTGTTAATATCGGTGGGGCGGTATCAGCAACTGATCCGGACGATGGCGTTGCTTTGACATATACGCTTGATGGTACGGATGCTGCATCGTTTGACATTGTTAGCACGACAGGACAACTGCAAACTAAAACTGCCTTGGATTATGAAACCAAAGCTCGTTATTTAGTAACAATCATTGTCTCCGATGGCACACTCACAGATACAATTGACATTACCATCAATGTGAGTGATGTAGACGAGAACCGCGCGCTTGTGTTTACTGCTGGCGATAGCATTACCATCAATGTGGCGGATGTAGACGAGAACCGCGCGCCCGTGTTTACTGATGGCGATAGCACAACGCGTTCCGTTGCGGAGAATACGGGGTCCGGCGTGAATATCGGGAGTGCGATTGGGGCAACCGATGCCGATGCCGATGATCTTACTTATAGTCTCGGTGGGACGGATGCTGCCTCATTTAGCATTGATAGCAGCTCAGGACAGTTGCGAACGAAAGCCGCTCTGGATTACGAAACAAAAGACTCCTATTCTGTCACAATCACCGTGTCTGATGGCACACTCACAGACGAAATCGATATTACAATCAATGTGGCGGATGTGGATGAGAACCGCGCACCTGTGTTTACAGATGGCGATAGCACAACTCGCTCTGTTGCGGAGAATACGGGGTCCGGCGTGAATATCGGGAGTGCGATTGAGGCAACCGATGCCGATGCCGATGATCTTACTTATAGTTTCGGTGGGACGGATGCTGCCTCATTTAGCATTAACACTACAAACGGGCAGCTGCGAACAAGATCAGCCCTAGATTATGAAACCAAGACATCTTACACCGTAACAATCACCGTATCTGATGGGAATGGCGGTGAAGATGAAATCACGGTTACCATCAACATCACGGATGTAGATGAGAACCGCGCACCAGTGTTCGCTGATGGTGATAGCACAACGCGCGAGGTCGCTGAGGACACAGCGGCAGACATGGATATCGGTGACCCGATAGCTGCGACAGATGCAGATGACGATACGCTCACCTATAGTCTCGGGGGCACAGATGCAGAATCGTTTAGCATTGTTAGCACAACAGGACAACTCCAAACCAAAGCACTGCTGAATTATGAACAAAAGGATACTTACTCCGTCACGGTTACAGTTTCCGATGGGAATGGCGGGAGCGACTCTATCGTTGTTACAATCAGCATCATAGGTGCTATCATTTCACAACAGCAACAAGTTGTCAATAGTGCACCGATGTTCACCGATGGCGATAGCACGACTCGGTCTGTTGCGGAAAATACGGAATCTGGACAGAACATCGGAGACCCTGTTGCTGCAACCGATGCAGATAACGATACGCTTACATATACTCTCAGTGGTACGGATGCGACATCGTTTAGCATCGTCAGCACAAGCGGGCAGCTACAGACGAATGCCGCACTTGATTATGAAACGAAAACCTCTTATACGGTAACCATTTCTGTCTCCGATGGTAATGAAGGCAGTGATAGCATCACTGCCACAATCAGTGTCACTGATGTGACCGAAATTACAATTACGCCGGTAAGTGAACGCACACCGCAAATACGCGATGGAATTGTTGCCGCCGCAGGCGTGGATTCTGCTGAAGATGTGACACCAGAACATCTCGCAGCAATTACGAGCCTTGATCTTCAAAGTAAAGGAATTACATCACTCAAAACAGGAGACTTTGATGGGCTTATTTCACTGAAATGCTTATCTTTTAGATTCAACAATTTGACCGATATTTCACCGTTGGAAAATTTGACACAACTCACAAATCTAAGTCTTTATCATATCAATATCATTGATATATCGCCGCTGGAAAATCTTACAGAGTTAAAGTCCCTTGATTTAGCAAATAATAAGATTGTTGATATATCCGCACTTGATGATCTAACAAAACTAACATTTCTCAAACTTAACAGGAATAGAATCAGCGATATATCCGCACTTGATGATCTAACAAAACTATCTCACCTCAATCTTAGCAATAACAACAATATCAGTGATATATCCGCACTTGATGATATGATCGCACTGACATTTCTTGAAATAGCGAATAACAATATCAGTGATATATCTCCTCTTACAAATATGACCGCACTGACATCGCTTAGTCTTGGTGAAAACAGCATCAGTAATATATCTCCTCTTACAAATATGACCGCACTGACATTGCTTAGTCTTGGTGAAAACAGCATCAATGATATATCTCCTCTTACAAATATAACCGGTCTAAGATTTCTTATTCTGGATCATAACAGTATCAGTGATATATCCGCACTTGATGATATGACCGCACTGACCAGCCTCAACCTTAGTAATAACAGCATCAGTGATGTATCCGCACTTGATGATATGACCGCACTGACCAGCCTCAACCTTAGTAATAACAGCATCAGTGATGTATCCGCACTTGATGATATGACCGCTCTGACCAGCCTCAACCTTAGTAATAACAGCATCAGTGATATATCCGCACTTGATGATATGACCGCACTGCAGTCTCTATATCTGGCCAACAACAATATTAGCGATATATCATATTTGGAAGGTTTCACAATACTGAGGTATCTAACGCTCCATGGAAATCCGATAACTGATTTCGGTTCGATCGCAACAATATTAGACAATGATACGAGAATTACGATAGCAAGCTATATTGGAAATAGGTATCCTTGGTTCATAGATGGTAACAGCACAACTCGCTCTGTAGCGGAGAACACTGAACCTGGTCAGAACATTGATCGAAGGATTAGTGCAAAAGATCCTGATGGGGATGCGTTCAGCTATTACCTGCGTGGCACGGACGCAGCCTCATTCAGTATTGTCAGCACAACAGGGCAACTGCAAACCAAAGAAAACCTAGATTTTGAAACGAAGTCATCTTACAGTGTAACGGTTTATGTGATAGATGTAAAGACCAAACATGATAAGATCTCCGTTACAATCAATGTCACCGATGTAGTCAATGCTGTGCCATCCGTTCAAGCATCTCCTGAAATTCCTGATAATACCGTCTTGCTGTCAAACTTCCCCAATCCGTTCAATCCGGAGACGTGGATACCGTATCAGTTGGCAAATGCCAGCGACGTGCAGATTACGATTTACGATGCTCGTGGCGTTATTGTGCGTCGGCTGGAATTGGGGCATCAGCGGGCGGGATACTACATAACCCGAAGCAGTGCTGCGCATTGGGATGGTCGGAACAATCTCGGTGAACGAGTGGCAAACGGTATCTATTTTTATCAGCTGCAGGTAGACAGTGTGTCTTTCCGGCGTAAAATGGTTATTTTAAAGTAGCAAACGTTCTTCCAAATGGTAGGTACGGTTTCTAACCGTACCATAAGCGTCAATTTAAGAACATAATTACCCTTTTCTCCTGTGTGAGGGTTTACGAAACCCTCACACAGGAAGACAAATTACTAGTCTTGACTATTAACTATAGATTTATTCATATTAACTATTAGTTATATGCCGTTTATAGTCATTTTACATTTTACCACGAAACGACAATATTTAAGGAAAGGAGTTGAACATGAAAAAGCAGGTTGGAAATCTCAAGTATATTATATCTATTTTCGGGACACTGTTGATAGTATTTAGTCCATTTCCCACGGGTTATGCTGAGATACCACCTGTCAATGATCGCACACTGCGGGTGCGTGAAGCGATCATAGCGGCAGCAGGTGTTACTTCTGCTTCGGATGTAACCGAAGCACACCTCGCAGCAATTACCAGTCTCAACCTACGCTCCAAAGGGATTACTGCCCTAAAATCAGGCGATCTTTCGGGGCTAACTGGGCTAACAACCCTAAATCTATACGGTAATCTGCTAAGCAATCTTCCAGATGGTATCTTTGTAGGGTTGACTGCTTTAACAACACTTCGATTAGGTGGTAACACAGTTAATCCTTTACCAATAACAGTTTCGCTTGAAAGGGTCGGAGTCAGAGTCAGTGGTGGTCGGTTCAAAGCAGTTGTGCCAACAGGGTCACCATTTGATATTGTCTTGCCGGTTAGTGTCACTAATGGCAGTATAGCTGACAGTGCAACGACACTCACGATTGTCAAGGGCAGCGTGGAAAGCGATACTTTAACGGTTACTCGCACTGCAGGCACTACCGATGCTGTTACTGCGGACATCGGGACATTGCCAAATCTGCCGAGTAATCATTACGGCTATACTTTATCTAAATCGGACGATCTACCGCTTGAAGTTATAGGTGTAGTGGTTATTACACCGGTTGTTGACCCAGTCGACCCTCCGGATGAAGTCACTCCACCGCCAGTAGAGGAAGCTGCCGCACCTATGTTCACGGATGGCGCAATCGCCATCCGGTCAGTAGTAGAGAATGTTGGATCAGATGTTAATATCGGCGCAGCGATTGTTGCAACCGATGCAAATGACGACTCTTTGACCTATATACTCAGCGGGACTGACGCAGCAGCTTTTGAGATCGATAGTGCGACAGGACAGTTGAAAACAAGCGCATCATTGGATTATGAAATAAAGCGCATTTATACGGTGGCAGTCACTGTATCTGACGGTAGTCTCACAGATACCATCACTGTTATTGTCAGTGTCATAGACGTAGCGGATACGGATTTAGCCGCAACTTCACTGCCTGTCAGTGAGCGTACACCGCAAGTGCGTGATGCGATTGTAGCTGCGGTCTCCGGAATAACTTCTGCTGAGGAAGTAACTGGTGCACATCTCGCAGGAATTACAAGCCTGAATTTGCGATCTGCGGGTATTTCTGAGCTAAAATCAGGTGATTTTGCCGGTTTGACAGGGCTCACAGGTCTTAACCTCTACGGTAACATGCTCGCAAACCTACCTATTGGCATATTTGAAGGTCTAACTTCGCTGACGACGCTCCGATTAGGAGACAACACCTTTGCTCCTATGCCACTTCTTGTGTCATTACAACAAGTGTCAGACAATCAGTTCCGAGCTGTTATATCAATAGGTGCACCGTTTGACATTGTTTTGCCTATCAAGGATTTCACGATGGTCACGATCCCAAAAGGCAGGGTGGCAAGTGAAAGTTTTACGTATGTAGGCACGCCAAGCATCGGGGCGTTACCGGTATTGCCAGCCAACCATTTCGGTTATATACTTGCCAAATCTAATGTTTGTAACCGCACACTCCAAGTGGGAGAAGCGATTGCCGAAGCAGTGCCGGATGTAACCGATTGCCGTAATGTAAGCGAACTCCACCTTGCCACAATAACAACTCTCAATCTCAGTGGCACGTCGCTCACATCATTGGATGTGAGCGATTTCTCTGGTCTTTTCTCACTCACAACGCTTAATCTCAGTAATAATCAACTCACAAACCTACCCAATGGTATTTTTGTTGGATTGACATCGTTGGGTCATCTCAACTTGAGTGGGAATTTGGTTTCATCCATACCGTTGACTGTAACACTGGAGAAAGTCGGTGAAAACCAAGTGAGAGCTGTTGTGCCAACGGGTGCGCCGTTTGATATGGTTCTAGATGTCTCCGTCGAAAATGGGAGTATTGGTGTAGACAACATCATGATCTCAAAAGGTAGTGCGGTGAGTGTCCCTTTCCCCGTGAACCGCACTGCCGGGACGACGGATGCAGTTACGGTAGATATTGAAACGATGCCGAGTTTACCCGCAACACATAGTGGCTATGCCCTTGTGAAACCTGATGGTTTACCTCTGGAAATATTCCAAAGAATAAATGTAGCTCCTGTGTTCACAGATGGGGCATCTACTACGCGCGTAATCGCAGAGAACACGGCGGCAGGCATAGATATTAGCACTGCGATCACTGCCACGGATGCTAATGACGATACTCTGACTTATTCATTGGGTGGGACAGATGTTGCATCATTTGCCATTGATACCACAACGGGACAGTTGAAAACAAAAGCGTCACTTGATTATGAAACCAAAAACTCATACTTGGTGATGATAACTGTCTCAGATGGTAGTCTCACAGATACGATTAACGTCACAATCAACGTCACGGATGTAGATGAAAACCGCGCACCTATGTTTACAGAAGGGACAAGCGCAACGCGGTCTATCGCAGAGAGCACAGCGGCAGGGGAAAATATCGGTAAACCGGTTGCTGCAACTGATACGGATGACGATCCGCTTAGCTACAGCATCGGGGGTGCAGATGCATCATCATTTGCCATTGATACCACAACGGGACAGCTGAAAACAAAAGCGTCACTTGATTATGAAACAAAGAACTCATACTCAGTGACTATAACGGTAACTGACGGAACCCTTACGGATTTCATTAACGTCACAATCAATGTCACGGATATGGATGAGAAAACCGTAACGGATAGTCGTATAACAACGGGGGAACCTGAAACCACATCAACAAACAACGCGCCAGAGTTCACCGATGGCGATAGCACCACTCGCTCAGTTGCGGAAAACACTGGTGCTGGTGTTGACATCGGAGCTGCAGTTTCTGCCACCGATGCAGATAACGATACTTTGACTTATGCTCTGACTAGCACGGATAAGGGATTGTTTAGTATTGATAGTACAACAGGACAACTGCGAACCGATGTGTCCCTTGACTATGAAACGAAGTCATCGTATTCCGTGACAATCATCGTGTCTGATGGCAATGACGGGACAGATAGTATCTCGGTCACAATTATTGTTACGGACGTCGACGAAACGCCATCAAATAACGCCCCTGTGTTTTCGGACGGCGATAGCACAACACGTTCCATCACTGAAAACACTGGTTCTGGTGTCAATATCGGCACTGCGGTATCTGCCACAGATACGGATGGTGATACACTCACTTATACCCTCAGCGGAGACCCAGATGCAGGTGCATTTAGCATTGATAGCAGTTCGGGGCAGTTGCGGACAAGTGCATCGCTGGACTATGAGACGAAGTCCTCCTATTCGGTGACAATCAGTGTCTCTGATGGTAACGGTGGTAGTGATAGTATCACCATTACGATAAATGTTACGGACGTAGACGAAACGCCACCAAATAACGCCCCTGTGTTTTCAGATGGCGATAGCACAACACGTTCCATCATTGAAAACACAGGCTCTGGTGTCAATATCGGCACTGCGGTATCTGCCACAGATACGGATGGTGATACACTCACCTATATCCTCAGCGGAGACCCAGATGCAGGGGCATTTAGCATTGATAGCAATTCAGGACAACTGAAAACCAGCGCAACGTTGGACTATGAGAGCAAATCCTCCTACTCGGTATCTGTCACTGCCTCAGACGGTACGGACACAGATAGCATCTCCGTTACCATTAACGTCACCAATGTCAACGAAGCACCTGCGTTTTCTGATAGCGATAGCGCAACACGCTCAATCGCTGAGAATGTTGCTGCAAACATAAACATCGGAAGTGCTGTTTCTGCTGTTGATCCAGAAGGGAGTAAACTGACCTATACGCTCGGCGGCACAGATACAGCGTCGTTTAGTTTAGACAGCGCAACAGGACAGTTAAAGACGAAAGCGAGGCTTGACTATGAATCCAAGAAAGTCTACTCGGTGTCAATTACTGTCTCCGATGGAAGTCTTACGGACTCCATTACAGTTACCATCAACGTCACGAACCTTGACGAAACACCATCAAACAACCCACCCATATTTACAGATGGGACAAGCACAAAGCGATCTATTGCTGAGAATACAGCAGCAGACAAAAACATCGGCACACCTATTGCTGCAACTGACACCGATAACAATAGGCTCGCGTACCTGCTGAGTGGAACAGATGCGTCCTCGTTTAGCATTGACGACACAAACGGGCAACTGAAAACGAACGCTGTCCTGAACCATGAAACGAAATCATCTTATACAGTTGTTGTCACCGTAACAGATGGCAGTGACACAGACACAATCACGGTCACAATTAACGTCACGGATGTCAATGAAGCACCTGTCATTGCGGCTAATACTGACACTACCCTGTCTATCGCAGAAAACACGACAGCAGGTGTGAATATCGGTGGGACGGTATCAGCAACCGATCCAGACGATGGCGATGCTTTGACATATACGCTTGATGGAACGGATGCTGCCTCGTTTGACATTGTTAGCACGACAGGACAACTGCAAACTAAAACTGCCTTGGATTTTGAAACCAAAGCTCGTTATTTGGTAACAATGATTGTCTCCGATGGCACACTCACAGATACAATTGACATTACCATCAATGTGAGTGATGTAGACGAGAACCGCGCGCTTGTGTTTACTGCTGGCGATAGCATTACCATCAATGTGGCGGATGTGGACGAGAACCGCGAGCCCGTGTTTACAGATGGCGATAGCACAACTCGCTCTGTTGCGGAGAATACGGGGTCCGGCGTGAATATCGGGAGTGCGATTGGGGCAACCGATGCCGATGCCGATGATCTTACTTATAGTCTCGGTGGGACGGATGCTGCCTCATTTAGCATTGATAGCAGCTCAGGACAGTTGCGAACGAAAGCCGCTCTGGATTACGAAACAAAAGACTCTTATTCTGTTACAATCACCGTGTCTGATGGCACACTCACAGACGAAATCGATATTACAATCAATGTGGCGGATGTGGACGAGAACCGCGCACCTGTGTTTACAGATGGCGATAGCACAACTCGCTCTGTTGCGGAGAATACGGGGTCCGGCGTGAATATCGGGAGTGCGATTGGGGCAACCGATGCCGATGCCGATGATCTTACTTATAGTCTCGGTGGAACGGATGCTGCCTCGTTTGGCATTGATAGCAGCTCAGGACAGTTGCGAACGAAAGCCGCTCTGGATTACGAAACAAAAGACTCCTATTCTGTCACAATCACTGTGTCTGATGGCACACTCACAGACGAAATCGATATTACAATCAATGTGGCGGATGTGGATGAGAACCGCGCACCTGTGTTTACAGATGGCGATAGCACAACGCGTTCAGTTGCGGAGAATACGGGGTCCGGTGTGAATATCGGGAGTGCGATTGGGGCAACCGATGCCGATGCCGATGATCTTACTTATAGTTTCGGTGGGACGGATGCTGCCTCATTTAGCATTAACACTACAAACGGGCAGCTGCGAACAAGATCAGCCCTAGATTATGAAACCAAAACATCTTATTCCTTGACAATCACAGTGTCTGATGGGAATGGTGGTAGAGATAGTATCACGGTCACTATTAGTGTCACTGATGTGGACGAAAACCGTGCCCCTGAATTCACGGATGGCGATAGCACGACTCGGTCTGTTGCGGAAAAGACGGAATCTGGACAGAACATCGGAGACCCTGTTGCTGCAACCGATGCGGATAACGATACGCTTACATATACTCTCAGTGGAACGGATGCGACATCGTTTAGCATCGTCAACACGAGCGGGCAGCTACAGACGAATGCTGCCCTTGATTATGAAACAAAAACATCTTACTCCGTAACAATCACCGTCTCTGATGGCAATAGTGGTGAGGATGAAATCACGGTCACTATTTCTGTCACTGACGTGACAGAAATTATAACTGTCCCAATCAGCGAACGCACATCACATGTGCGGAATGCAATCGTGAAGGCAGCAGGTGTGGATTCTGCTGACGATGTGACACTAGAACATCTTCAGCAGATTGTTGATCTGGATCTTTATAACAAAAAAATGAACACATTGCAAGTAGGTGATTTCTCCGGTATGACCGCGCTAAGAACTCTGAGTCTTTACTACACCGGTCTAAAATCGTTACCCGCTGGTGTGTTTGACGAAAACACTGAACTGAGATCCATTGAAATGGGTGGATGCTATTTTACAACGTTACCCGCTGGTGTGTTTGACAATAACACAAAACTGACATACCTTTCGTTTGGTGGGAGTGGACTGAACTCGTTGCGATCTGATGTGTTCGCTCAACTCACGCAACTCACAGGGATCAGCCTGTATAAAAACAATCTGACCTCTTTACCCGCTGGTGTATTTGACAATAATACAAAACTGAAAGTTCTATTGCTGCATTTTAACGGTCTGACCGCGTTGCCCGCTAATGTGTTTGACAATAACACAAAACTGACAGACCTCTACCTGTATCATAACGATCTGACCGCGTTGCCCGCTAATGTGTTTGACAATAACACAAAACTGACAGACCTCTACCTGTCTAATAACGATCTGACCGCGTTGCCCGCTGGTGTGTTTGACAATAACACAAAACTGACAGACCTCTACCTGTATCATAACGATCTGACCGCGTTGCCCGCTAATGTGTTTGACAATAACACAAATCTGACATACCTATCTCTGTACAATAACGATCTGACCGCATTACCCGCTAATGTGTTTGACAATAACACAAATCTGACAGACCTATCTCTGTACAATAACGATCTGACCGCATTGCCCGCTAATGTGTTTAACAACAATACAAAACTGGAATGGCTTACGCTGAACAACAACGATCTGACTTCGTTGCCTGCTAATGTGTTTGACAATAACACTGAACTGAAAGATCTTTTCCTGTACGGGAACAAATTGTCCTCATTACCTGCTAATGTATTTGACAATAACACAAAACTGGAATGGCTTGTGCTAAGCAGCAACGATCTGACTTCGTTGCCTGCTAATGTGTTTGATAATAACACAAATCTAAGAGAACTTGCGCTGGGCAGCAATGATCTGACTTCGTTACCTACTGGTGTGTTTGACAATAACACAAAACTGAAAGATCTTTGGATAGGCAGTAATGCTCTGACCTCATTACCCACTGGTGTGTTTGATAATAACACAAAACTGAAAAAATTATCTCTCAGCAGTAACAAAATCAGTGATGTCTCTGAACTTGAAGGTTTGACTTCACTGAATACATTATATATCATCGGAAACCCGATTTCAGATTACGGTCCGCTCCGCAGACTCAAGGAAAATAATCCTAATATTGACATTAATATTGACATTGATAACAACCCGCCTGTGTTTTCTGACGGAGACAGCACCATCCGATCCGTTGCAGAAAATACAGAAGCCGGTCAAAGCATCGGTACACCAGTAGCTGCAACGGATTCAGATACCAGTGATACGCTTACATATTCGCTCAGCGGCACGGATGCTGCTTCGTTTGATATTGTTAGCACAAGCGGACAGCTACAAACGAAGGCTGCACTTGATTATGAAATAAAGACATCCTATACGGTAACAGTATCTGTTGATGATGGGAAAAACGGTCTTGATATCATCACCGTTACAATCAATGTCACCGATGTAGCCAATGCTGTGCCATCCGTTCAAACATCTCCTGAAATTCCTGATAATACCGCCTTGCTGTCAAACTTTCCCAATCCGTTCAATCCTGAGACGTGGATACCGTATCAGTTGGCAAATGCCAGCGACGTGCAGATTACGATTTACGATGCACGTGGCGTTATTGTGCGTCGGTTGGAATTGGGACATCAGAGGGCAGGATACTACATAATCCGAAGCAGTGCTGCGCATTGGGATGGTCGGAGCAATCTCGGTGAACGAGTGGCAAACGGTATCTATTTTTATCAACTGCAGGCAGACAGTGTGTCTTTCCTGCGTAAAATGGTTATTTTGAAATAGTATCAAATGACTACAATTCTACAATATTCTATTTACAATCCATTAGGAGGAATTAAAATATGAAATGTTTTTATATACCATTTATTGTTATGATCTTACTCATTCCAATAAATGGTTGTAATAATTTTGAAGTTGAAGAACTAATCTTTCAAGAAGAAGTTGATTTACAAAGTGTGGGTGATAATTACACAACACCCTTTAATATGTCCTATGATCTGCAAGCTGCATTTTCAAGAGGAGAACAGGAATTTATGAAAGTCTTCACTCCTGAAGAAGGACTGGGACCGATATTCAACAATACCGGATGTATCAGTTGCCATCCTTCAAACGGACGCGGCGGACCAGACTTAATCCTTATTCGATTTATAGTAAAATCTGAAATTAACAATGCACTTTACATTTAGAAAAACGCGTTTGTAGTCGCGCAATTCATTGCGCTTCTTACATTATATGAATATGCATTTGGGACAATATGTTTCATTAATTGTAAGTTTTACTATAGTATCGGGGATAATCTTATGCTTGATCAGGGAGGACCTCAGTTTCAAGATAAATCCATTCCCGATGTCCCTTATGAAATGATGCCAATTGGTGTGGACAAATCACCTAGACTTCCACCACCAGTCTTTGGTATGGGACTTATTGAAAATATACCCATTGAGACTATCTTAGCAAACGCTGACGAAACTGATGCACATAACGATGGAATTTCTGGTAGACCGCATTGGGTAACAGCACCTGATTATGTACCTGGAACAGAAATCGGTGGTGGACAAGGAGACCAACTCGGTAGGTTTGGTCGAAAAGCAGGCGTTTCGTCACTCCTACAGCAGGTCGCTCAAGCCTTCCATCAAGACATTGGTATCACAAGTGGTTTTATCCCTACTGAACATTTTACAGAAGGTGACACCGTCACTGATCCAGAGATTGACAGTACGAAAGTGATGGATACAGTCATCTTCATGAGATTCATTTCACCACCACCACGCGGTGAGATTACGCCAGAAATTGAGCGGGGAGAGAAACTCTTTACACATATAAAGTGTTCCTCTTGTCATGTGCCAACGATGCAAACCGGACCGTCTACCATTCCTGCTTTGAACAAGGTGGATGTCCACATTTATTCGGATCTACTTTTGCACGATATGGGTGAAGAGTTGGCTGATAACCGACCAGAAGGTTCTGCGACTGGCAGAGAATGGAGGACTGCACCGTTATGGGGTACTCGTTTGATAAGAGATTTTCTCGGCGGCACGTCGTTTTACCTACACGATGGACGCGCAACAACGCTTCAAACCGCTATACGGGCACACGGTGGTGAGGCACAGGAAACGAAGGAGGCATTTTTTAATCTACCTGAGTCTGATCAACAGGTGATTATCGCTTTTATCAATTCTCTATAAGGGGATTGATAAAAGCGTCCAGTGATAGATCCATCTTGTGTATCCTAAACCTCAGTAACGACTTGTGCTAGTTGTCTTATAGTTTTGTGTATTTTCATAAGTGTTTATATTCTATAGGTACGATCTCCGAATCGCGACCTATTATTGTCGGGAATCGGAGTTCCCTCCTACATTTAAGACTGATGTGCGCCTGAAATTAACGGAATTCAAACACAAGTGAGACGGATATGCGAAATATAGACATACTAAATATTAACTAGCACAAGTCATTCATTAAAGATGTAGTATAAATCTCTTGATACAACATGTTAGCCGATCCGCATGAAAAACATTTCATCAAATACAACGAGCACTTTCTGCACAAAGACATATCTTGTCTATGCTCAGAGATCATTTTCATGAATAAATATCAACTAAACACTAATAAACATAGAATTTTGCAAAATGTTAATAAATATCAGATTCTTTGCAAAGTAAAAATGGAGCTTTTTTCCGTATATGAGAAATTTATTTTTAATCCTAATAGTATTGTTACTTGGTTGCGAACCTGCAAAAGTTATTATCGATCCAGTCATTACAGAGGAAGAGGTGGTAAGTGGTATAGACGGATTTTTTCGGGACGGTGATTTTTTCTTATATGATGGTTCTCGCAATGAAGCATGGGCACCTAAGTTTGTGTATAGTATAGAAGATAAAGATTTAGTAGTTAAAACTATATTGAAGTGGCAGGATGATAATTGTGGCAGTGAAGTTTTTATAGTGCCATTCTTTACGTTTGCGTTTACTGATTTCTCCGAGGCGCAGTCATTTGCTCAGAGTTTGGCTGAAGATTATGGCATAACTTCGGTATTAACAGATGGTAAAGATCTTTACTTTTTGGTTGCTTATCCTGAGTGCTCAGATAGAACTAAATCTTAATCAAATAACCTTTTACATGTGTAAATCCATAAAACTAGCGTTATATAAGGTGTATAAGTTAGCGATAAACAGTGGTATCTATCAAGAAGATATTGATACCCAAGAGATTGTGCTTCTTGGCGATGGTGCTCCGTGGATTTGGAACATTGCGAAAGAATACTTTCCGAATGCCGTTCAGATTGTGGATCACATGCACGCCACATCTCATCTCTATAATGTTGCTAAAGTTGCCTTTGGTGAGACGGAGACAGAAGCTATTGACACTTGGATAAAAGAAACGGAACCACTTCTTTATGATGGCAATATCACAGCAGTTGCTTCAAACATTCGTGCCTTAGCCACACAGCACCCTGAAGTGTCAGAGGTGTTAGAAAGAGAAGCGAGATATTTTGAAAAACATGCGAAGCGTCCGCAATATAAAGCATTTAGAGAAAAAGGCTATCAGATTGGTAGTGGCGTGATTGAGAGTGCTTGTAAACATGTTGTTGGGCAAAGATATAAACAAGCTGCAATGAGATGGAAGAAACCGGGTATCAATGCTGTTCTAAAGATGCGGTGCCTGTTGAAAAATGGTGGATGGAATAAATATTGGTATCCAGACGCAAAAGCTGCATAATCTCTTGTGCAAAAACTTTACACATCCAGGAGCAAACAGAATGAAACCACAAAATCGTCCCAATATCCTCTTTATATCATTAGAGGATACAACCCCACGTTTCGGTTGTTATGGTGACACAATCGCACACACACCTAATATAGATAGACTCGCAGAAAACGGTTGTCGGTATCCAAACGCTTTTTCAACAGCAGGGGTATGCGCGCCAAGTCGTTCTGCTATCATCACTGGTATGTATCAAACATCTATAGGAACACATCACATGCGAACAGGAGGCGAAAATAAAAATACATCTGTGCCAATTCCATATTCTGCTGTTCCGCCTCCCCATGTAAGAACTTTCACTGAATATCTACGCGCCGCAGGATATTACTGCACAAACAACAACAAAACTGATTATCAGTTCACAACACCTATCACTGCTTGGGATGACAACGGCAACTCAGCACACTGGCGACATCGTGAAGATGGACACCCCTTCTTTTCTGTATTCAATCCCTCTGTTACACATGAAAGCGGTATGTGGGAAAAAGAAGATCGTCCATTAACCACTAATCCTGATGATGTAGAATTGCCACCCTATTTACCTAATACACCAAAAGCACGCGAAGCATTAGCGCGTCAATATGATAACATCTCTTCTGCTGATGTTCAGGTAGGTAAACTGTTAGACCAGTTGGAAGAAGATGGACTTACTGAAAGGACGATTGTCTTTCTATGGAGCGATCACGGTGAAGGACTCCCACGTGGTAAACGATGGTTATATGATGCGGGAATTCGGATTCCGTTGATTGTACGTTGGCACGGTGAAATAACACCAAATACTCAAAATAATCAATTAGTGAGTTTGATTGATCTTGGTCCGACTGTGTTATCGTTATGTGATGTGCAAATACCTCAGCATATACAGGGACAATCCTTTCTCGGACCACAGAAAGTTGAACGTGATTATATTTTTGCAGCACGTGACAGACTAATTGAATCCTATGATATGATACGTGCTGTTCGCGATAAAAAGTATAAATACATCCGAAATTACTACCCTGAAAAACCTTATCTGCAATGGATACCTTATCGCAACCGACACCCTGTCATGCAGGAAATGTGGAGACTTCATGCTGAAAACAAATTGCAAGATGATGAATTAACTATGTTCCAATATCCACGTCCAACTGAAGAACTTTATGACACCGAAAATGATAAGTATGAACTCCGCAACTTAGCAGGAAATGGCACACATACAAATGTACTTGAACGTATGCGAAACACTTTAGGGGAATGGCAATCAGAATTCGGTGATATGGGATTTATACCTGAAACACAAATGTTAGATACATGGTATCCGAATGGAGAGCAACCACAAACCGATGCTCCACTGTTTATTCCAATAAACGCATCACATCCTGGTGTAGAAACTGCTCAGGATACTGTAGAATTGGAAGCACCAATGTTATTACATCTTCACTGTTCAACGCAAGGTGCATCCATTGCTTACACAACAGATGCAGGTTGGAAACTATATACAGAACCCTTACGTCTACCACAAGGTAAGCATACCATACGCACAAAAGCAATACGGATTGGATATAAGGAGAGTACTGAAAACACTATTCAGGTCAATGTATTTTGAGTTTATGTTGCTGATTCGCGTGTAATTGTTAGTATATACACTGTGGTTGTGGTGAGATCAGACGATGTTACAGACACCGTCTTTGTGTTCAATCCAGTATTCAGATTAAGGTCATCTAGTAAAGCAACTGTAGCAAGTGCGTTTTCGGCTATGGCAATAATCTCAACGGATTCCACATCTGGCGGAACACTCAGTTTCAATTCCCTTCAAACGGGAAGGACTTTCCGAACACAGATGTGTGATTTGCGCATCTTGAGTGAGACTACCACATAAGGTTTTGCCATATATTGCTACCGCATTCTTATCGTCTTCTTGCGTCGCTGCGAACACATCGGTTGCCCACTCACTGAGTATCTTTTCCAAAGCAACAACGTCTAAATCGTTGAAACAATAATGGAGTGTTGAGCCACAAGATGTCTTCGGATGCGTGAACCCGAGGCTTTCGCAAATTCGGGAGGGGCCGTCCGTCCCCATTGTGCGATAGCACTATAACTGCGATATCCACACATCATGGCAATCACCGAAAGACCTAAAATAGCGGATAACGGATGTCGTTTTCCACGTGGGTTGCGTTTATCAGGGACTTCTGCTAATCTATTCAGTCCGTGGCGAGGATCTTCTTTCGTCATTTTTACCTCCAAAGAATAAAATCTAATATAGACTTTGAGGTAAAGTCCATTAGATATAGCATGAAAAGTCATGCTATATCTGATATATTATGAATATACACAACCAATATCAACAATTGAATGCCTCTGGTGCAGGATTAGCGTCCCTTGTCGGTATTATGAAATATTGTCCGGCGATTCCATAAGCAATGCAGCTTCTGAATCTGTGATTTTCCATCTATAAGGTTGATTCGCTATTTTTTGATGGGACTCAACACGACCTTTGCTTTCTAAATGAAGTAAAATACCTCACATAAGAGATTCTTCCTGTCCTAAATAATCTCTTTCGGCCTCTGCTTTAGGTATCCTAAGTCGTTCTCTTATATCTCTTGTCGTAATCGGTCCATTGTTCACTTGCGATGCTTTTAGTAAAACGCTTAAAGTTGCTTCTTTCAAATGAAACAAGCTGACCCGTGCCAGTTGTTTTGGATTGATCATACGTTTCTCCCTAATCTTGTATCTCTATTGTAAATCTGATAAAATATAAACACTAATCACGGTATTCTAACTGAGAGGCGTTCATGCACTTCTTTACTTATTTCTACCCATTTACCGAATTCTACACATTATACTTAAGATAACTAGCTTTGTCAACATCTCGACATCTCACCAAATTACACAGGTTTTAGCGTTCTGAGTCCTTCATTGTAAATCTGCGTATCTCCCCTGATAAAATACGTAGTCCATGACCGACAACCGGGCACCTTTCTCACCTGCATGGATGGTTCACACGCGTGTTGATTTTCTATTTCGCGCAACGGTTCTCCGTCTCAACTTGACAATCAGAAGAACGTCTCCGTCATTGAACTTCGTTTCTTCCATGTTGGTCTCTCCTAAAGATATTTCGCAGCGATCCTCAAAGATCTTTAGCGTTTCTTCATATCCGATATAGTGCTTCAAAGTGCCCGCCTCGCTTGCTTCACGAACCGCGTCGATAAACTTATCAATCGGCATATCGCGCAACTCATAAGATCCGGGCTGAGGCATGATGGATGCATTCAGTAAGTGCGTTTGTGTCGTGGTGTCTCCTATTGGAATGTGTCTGACAAATTCAACACACTCCCTTTAGGCACCACAGTGTAGAACGGTTCTCTGTGCCACGTCATGTCTGACATATAACAGCTAGCCCAGAGAACCGCCGCTACAATGAGATAGATGACTTGCCGCTTTGAGACGCTCTGCCCGATGGACCGTATATCAAAATTGATACATTCGCTGACAATGCAGTAATATATAATCATAAAGAATTAAGATATATATATATTATATATTGACTTAATAGGACTATATGAATATAATCATTATATTTGACATTATCAAAAGATAAAGAGTATTTCTTGAATACTCACTATCTCAATAGAATGCATCATTTATGAATTTTAGTAATGTTTGGCGTGCCTGTTACCAGTTATGCAGATGTTGCATCAGTCAGTGAGCGCACTTCGGAAGTTCTGATGCAATCGTTGCGGCAATAAGTGGCGTATATTCTCCAATTGAATGGTTTGATGACAGCGTTGCCATCCAACCATTTCGGTTATATACTTGCCAAAAATGTAGCACCTGTGTTCTGTGTTAACAGAACGGATGCAGCATCATTTGCCATTGATACCGCAACGGGACAGTTGAAAACAAAAATGTCTCTTGATTATGAAACAAAGAACTCATACTTAGTAACTATAGGTGCGGTTTCCTAACAGTACTAATAGAGATGTATCATCAGCGTAGCCGTGCTGTGCATTGGAATGGCAAAAACGCACAGGGTGAGCCTGTGGCGAGTGGCGTGTATTTCTATACCTTGACTGCAGGAGAATTCTCTGCAACGCGTAAGATGTTGATTTTGAAATAGTATCAAATGACCATAGGATAGCTGGAATGCTGATGTTTATTAGCTTCGCAACCATCGTTAATGAGTGGGTTGAGTTGGGATCGCTAGCATTTTCTTCAAGAAATGATGCGGTTAGCGATAAACGTGTCTAAAGTATAACAAAACGGGTAGTGATTATCAACCCTATTTCAAAGCAACTACCCTTGTCTTGCTGAATAAAGTTCGTCTGGAACAGGGAGTTAGGATATCATTGTGTTTCTCCTTGGTGTCCTGTTTCATCGTTTGAAGATGAATTGGTAAGGTTTGCATCCATCGCTTGAAGTTGGTGCTGTGGAATAAGGTCAAGATATTGAGTGATAACGCGTTTAGAAAGTCGTGTAATCTGTGAGATTGTATCAATATCTGCGGTTGCGTTGCGAACGACTTTGATGCTCTCATAGTCGCGAATGTATCGGTCAACTGCCTCCTTAGAGTGTTTGGTTTTTGCGGCAATTCTGGGAGTGAGATGTCCTTGAAGATAGAGCGTGATGATCTCTTTCTTGTGGGTAATAGCACCCGATAAATCATGGATGTTGCCCCGAGTGGGCAAGATGTCGCCAGTGGTTTTTTGCCATTCATTGACATAATCACAGACAACAGCATCGCAGACGTTCAGCAAAACGGCTAAATCAAGTTGTGTCAATAAGGCACCTTGGTCATAAGCTTGATAACACCAGCGGACCAAGCGATTGATTCGCAGTTGTCGGGAGGTAAATCCGTTTCGAAAAGAGTCAATATCCTCAGTAGCGAGGTAGGTTAGGATGATGGGTTTCATCCGAGTTTTGACGATGGACTTCCCTCTTTCTGGATGTTCGTCAATAGGGACGGCCATCCAAACAAGTTGTCCATAACTGAGGAAACGCTCATCTGGGAGTTGATCACCGGTGGCGAGTTTCTCCAAGGGGAGGGTAATGACGAAATAGTCCTCAACAGTCTTGAGAATATCATCAACAATGGCGGTGGCAGTGACTTCGCCTTTGTCATACCCGTAGTCATTGAGAAAGCGATGGATAAGCAACTGTCGTAGGGACTTATCGTTGATGCGTCTGAATTTTTTCTCGTTGATTTGCGTGCGGGTTAGAGGTTTGCTCATGAGAGGTCCCCCTTTTTTGTGTCCTCAGGTTCTGGGTGAAGGAGTTGGGTCATGCGATCGGTGTGTTGGTATTCCTTGAACAGCGAGAGATACTCGCGTATCAACCGGTCAGAGAGATGAGAAATCAAGCGTATCTGTGCGTTAGGGAACCCTTGATGATGGAGCGTAGCAACTTGTGTGAAATCTCTCAAGTATCGGTAGACGGCTCGTTCGCTGTGGTTCGTTTTTTGCTCGATTTCGGTGAAGGTATAAGCTTTGAAATACAACTCCAAGATCTGCGTCTTATGAGAAGTGCCGGGGCCCATGTCGTGTTTCGTCCCGCGCGTCATAACGAAATATCCTTCCTGCTTCAACTGGCGAATGTCGCGTTTGACTGTAGAAGGACTGGTGGTTAATAGGACAGCTAAATCCTCATAGCTCAGTAAGGAATCTTGGTCATAAGCTTCTTTAGTCAATCGGAGGATCCGATGTCGTCTGAGTCCTGCGAGACCATAAGTCGCTAAGACCTCAAGATCGGCGTTTGTGTCATTGAGGGTGAGCCGACAGGAGATTTTTTTCGCTAAAGCGATATGTTTACCTGCGGGTTCCTCAGCGGCGACAGCCTCGTAGCAGATTTGTCCTGATGTCAGTCGCACATCGGTATGTTGTTCAAAGTAAGTAGAAATCTGTTTATAGTAGGCTTCAGCAACGATAGGCATTAGGTTAAAGTCTGATGAAATCTTCTGAATAATAGCGGCTCTGGCATTCTTAGATTCGAGCCGGTTAATACCGTAGGCGGTATCCTTTTTGCGATTCATGTTGACCTCCATGAATAGATTAACGGGGATCCGAATACATCTACTCGTTAGTATAACTCATACTAAAAGTATAACTCATGGGGTCATTTGATACAAACTATAAGTAATCATTTCAAAACTAAAGATGTGGTCTCTGTGATTTATCACACACAAGCACAGGGACCACCTTCTCCCAAAATAGGAGAACAAATTCATGAAAACAACACTAAGTCTAACCCTAACACTACTCACTTTTGCAATCTTCGCGTTTGTGCCAAATAGTTTAGCACAAGACTCACCCCAATGGCATTTACCCGAAGGCGTGAAAGCAAGGTTCGGAAAAGGTAGTATCAACGAAATTCAGTATTCACGCGATGGCACTAAGCTGGCGGTAGCAAGTAGCATCGGAGTATGGATATACGATGCACAGACAGGTGAAGAACTGAACCTGTTCACTGGCCATACGGGTTCTGTCAGTAGCGTCTCATTTAGTCCTGATGGTAGCACACTCGCAAGTGGAAGTGATGACAGCACCATCCGTTTATGGAATGCGACTACTGGCACACATATCCGCACGCTACAAGGGCAAAGGGGTTCTGTCAGTAGCGTCTCATTTAGTCCTGATGGTAGCACACTCGCAAGTGGAAGTTTGGACAGAACCATCCGTTTATGGAACGCAACTACTGGCACACATATCCGCACGCTACAAGGGCATACGGGACCTGTCATTAGCGTCTCATTTAGTCCTGATGGTAGCACACTCGCAAGTGGAAGTTGGGACGACACCGTCCGTTTATGGAATGCGACTACTGGCACACATATCCGCACGCTACAAGGGCATACGAATTCTACCTATAGCACCTCATTTAGTCCTGATGGTAGCACACTCGCCAGTGGAAGTTGGGACGGCACCATCCGTTTATGGAATGCGACTACTGGCACACATATCCGCACGCTACAAGGGCAAAGGGGTTCTGTCTATAGCGTCTCATTTAGTCCTGATGGTAGCACACTCGCAAGTGGAAGTTGGCGAGAAATTCGTTTGTGGAATGCGACTACTGGCACACATATCCGCACGCTACAAGGGCATACGGATGATGTCCGTAGCGTCTCTTTTAGTCCTGATGGTAGCACACTCGCAAGTGGAAGTTGGCGAGAAATTCGTTTGTGGAATGCGACTACTGGCACACATATCCGCACGCTACAAGGGCATACGAGTTTTGTCAATAGCGTCTCATTTAGTCCTGATGGTAGCACACTCGCAAGTGGAAGTTGGGACGACACCGTCCGTTTATGGAATGCGACTACTGGCACACATATCCGCACGCTACAAGGGCATACGAGTTTTGTCAATAGCGTCTCATTTAGTCCTGATGGTAGCACACTCGCAAGTGGAAGTAGATGGCCGGAAAGCATCATCCGTTTGTGGAATGCGACTACTGGCACACATATCCGCACATTAGAAGGGCATACGAGAGCAGTCAATAGCGTCTCATTTAGTCCTGATGGTAGCACACTCGCAAGTGGAAGTGATGACAACACCATCCGTTTGTGGAATGCGACTACTGGCACACATATCCGCACATTAGAAGGGCATACGGATAGGGTCAATAGCGTCTCTTTTAGTCCTGATGGTAGCACACTCGCAAGTGGAAGTTGGGACGACACCGTCCGTTTATGGAATGCGACTACTGGCACACATATCCGCACGCTACAAGGGCATACGAATTCTGTCCAAAGCGTTTCATTTAGTCCTGATGGTAGCACACTCGCAAGTGGAAGTTGGGACGACACCGTCCGTTTATGGAATGCGACTATTGGCACACATATCCGCACGCTACAAGGGCATACGAATTCTGTCCAAAGCGTTTCATTTAGTCCTGATGGTAGCACACTCGCAAGTGGAAGTTGGCGAGAAATTCGTTTGTGGAATGCGACTACTGGCACACATATCCGCACGTTAGAAGGGCATACGAGAGCAGTCATTAGCGTCTCTTTTAGTCCTGATGGTAGCACACTCGCAAGTGGAAGTGATGACGGCACCGTGCTGCTGTGGGATCTGACCCCTACGCCAACATCACCCACCGTTGTTAGCCTTTCACCCGCTAGCATTGAATCTCCAGATGTCGGTGAACAACTCACTTTCTCACTCAATATTACAGAAGGTCAAAACGTTGCGGGCTACCAAGCCACAGTGCAGTTTGACACATCAGCCCTCAGTTATGTGCAAAGCGACAATGGTTCTTATCTACCTTCAGGTGCATTCTTTATTCCATCACAAGTTGAAGGCAATACCGTCCAACTCGCAGCAACATCACTTGCTGGGGAAACGATGGGTGATGGCACGCTTGCTACTATCACCTTTGAAGTCGTTGCTGTCAAAGCATCTACCATTATCTTATCAAAATCAGATGTAATACTGACAGACAGTTCGGGTGAGACCACAAACCCGCAAACAGAGAACGCAGAAATCACTGAACCCCCTCGACTGGCAGAGGACATCAATAATGATGGTGTCGTCAATATTTTAGATCTAACTTTAGTCGCATCCAACTTCGGGAAAACAGGTAAGAATATCGCGGATGTCAATAATGATGGTGTGGTGAATATCATAGACTTGACATTGGTAGCAGCAGCGTTTGGGAATACTGCCGCCGCACCTCTTACGTGGAGTCGCGATTCGGAGATCGGTCCTACAAGAGCGGATGTAGAAGCATGGCTAAACGAGGCACGGCAACTCAACCTAACGGATCCTGCTTTTCAACGGGGTATATTGGTATTGGAACAATTACTTACCTCTCTAACCCCAAAAGAAACCGCACTGTTACCGAACTACCCAAACCCGTTTAACCCAGAAACCTGGATACCGTACCAACTCGCAACACCCGCTGATGTTAGCATTTCAATCTATGCAACGGATGGCACGTTAGTGCGAATGTTAGATTTAGGGCATCAACCAATTGGGGTGTATCATCAGCGTAGCCGTGCTGCGCATTGGGATGGCAGGAACGCACAGGGTGAGCCTGTGGCGAGTGGCGTGTATTTCTATACATTATCAGCAGGACAGTTTTCTGCTACGCGTAAGATGTTGATTTTGAAGTAAGAAGTAACCTACTGGCCTGTCTACTCCTATACTGTAGGGTGGTGGCACGAAACCCGACTTTACTGATGATAAGTAAATGCGTATCGGGTTTTGAACGTTCTACTCGACCTACAATGTCCGAATGGACATTCCACTACAACTAACGCGAGAGGGCAAGTTGTACCTCTCGATTCTAAAAAAAAGGAGTTAACTTATGTTAAAGCAATTAGTGTTTTTGGTGATTATTATGTCTCTGGTCTGCTCTGTTGTGGCAGCAGACCTACAAGATGGTTTAATCGTTCACTATCCGTTTGACGAAACGAAGGGTAACGCTGTGTCTGATGATAGTGGCAACGACCACAACGCTGAACTGATAGGCGGTGCTGAATGGTTGTCTACAGAAGGCAGGCATGACGGTGCTATCAGTCTGGACGGTAACGATGGTTGTGTTGTTGATGAAAACGGTGGCAATTATATCAATGGTCTTACTGCTTTCACTGTCTCTGTTTGGGTGAAAGCAAGTGAAATCAATCATGACAGAGGGTTCGTCATGGGTATTGACCCGGACGGTCAAGACAGGATTTTCGGTCTTCGTTATGACAAATCCAGTTGGGATGTTAAGGGTGGTGTAAACGTTATCAAAGCGTCCTTGACAACAACGGGCGGCACGCAAACCTATGAAAGTAAAAGCGATGTGCAAACAACGGAATGGCAGCACATCGCATATTCTTGGGAAAGCGGTCAAAAACTGTCTATGTATATCAATGGTATATTTGATGACACCCCTACGCATAATAGTGATGCGACTGAAGGCGAAGTGTCTGATGTTGTAAAACTCATAGTCGGTAAAGGTGCTAAAGATTCAAATGGTTCTTGGTTGGGATTAGTAGATGAATTTCGTTTGTATAATAGAAGTTTAAGTGAAAGAGAGATTGAAATTTTGAGGGTAAACGTTACGTCGGTTACTCCTTTAGAAAAACTTACAACTACTTGGGGTAAAATTAAGCGTATGTAAAAACTTATGGGACGTGGGTTTTTACCTTTTGCATGACACGTCCCACTTATTTGGCATATTCATATATGGTGAAATGTAAAATACGTGCACACTCCCCGGTAGATGCAGTTTCCTAACCGCATCCAGGAGACTGAACAAACACCGGTTCGGTTAGGAAACCGAACCTACCGTAGTGTGTAAGTAATTATGATTTTTACTATAAATGGTATAGTGAATTATAAAAATAAGTTGACACTATCGTCCCACGGTAGGCTAGGTTAGGAAACCTCGCCTACCGTTGATAGAAAGTGTAGATATAATTCTATGCTTCACCATAGTGATTGAACAATCGCAATATGGAAGGATGTGCTACGAGATGCGCAATCTAACAGAATGTACTACAATCAGAAAATGTCTCATTAATTTCAAGGTTTACTATAAATCTGACAAATAAACAATTTTGGAGGTGTATATGTCTAGAAGAACACTCGCATATTGTGTATTTCTGTTGCTTGTCCCGGTTATCGTATTGGCACAAGAAGCAAAACAAACTTTTACGCTGACGGACGGTATTCGTCATGCCTTGAGTCATAGTCGCGAGTATCAAGTGGCACAAAAAGATGTTGAACTTGCGGTTGCGAAAATCAAAGAGGCGCGTGCTGCGTTTTTACCGCGTCTGTCGTTAGATACAAGTTATACATTCAACGGTGATTTAACGACGATTGTGTTAGATAGTGAATTTTTATCCGTGCTGAGTGGCACGCCGCCGGACGCTTCATCAGGTGGAAGTGGTACGGACATGCAAACGATAGAACTTCAGATGGGGGCTGCGCATAATATTATGGGTCAAGCCCGTGTGTCACAGCAGATTTTTACGTGGGGGCAGCTGAGCAACACGTATAAGCAGGCGGTACTAGGCAAGCTTGTAGCAGAACGCGAGTTGATAGCCGTTTATCTCGATACGGAGTTGAAGGTGCAGCAGACGTTTTACGGTGTGCTGTTGGCAGAAGCCTTTGTGAAGGTATCGGAACAGTCACTCACACAAGTAGAAAATCGGCAAAAACTCGCAGCACAACAAAAAGCGATGGGGGCAACGACACGGTTGGAAGTGATCCGCGCCAATGTGCAGGTTGTCAATAGCCGTTCACAGTTGATTCAAGCGCGTAATCAGCACAAAATTGCCGTAGACAAGTTCAAATTGACACTGGGACTTCCGCCTGAGCAGCCGATCTCGCTTTCGGGTAGCCTACAGACTGAAATTAAAGATGTAGAGCTTGACGCGGCGATCACAAGAGCTGTTGTGCACCGTCCTGAAATCCAGCAGCTAAACCTACAGGAACGGATTAGCGAGGCACAGGTAAAGGTGGCAAAAGCCGGGGATAAGCCGAAAGTGTCATCTTATGGCAGCTATGTGTTCAATGACAATGAGAGACAATCGCTTGATACATCTTGGAGTTTTGGCATGTCGATTTCGTTTCCGATATTTGATGGATTAGCGACACGTTCGCGTGTGAAGCAAGCGCGTGTGAAGGTAGATCAAGTTCAGACAAATAAAGACCGGCTTATTGACAGTATCAAACTTGAGACAAAATCCGCTGTCTTTGATCTGGCAGCAGCTGCGGAATTGATTGCAGCACAAGAGGGAATTGTTGAGCAAGCCGCAGAGGGCTTACGAATTGCCAATGTACAACATGAAGCGGGCCTGATTACGGGTGTTGAGTTAACAGACGTTGAGCTGTCCTATACCCAAACCCAAGTGAATCGGTTACAAGCGATACATGATTACATGGTGGCAACTGCACGGTATAGACGTGCGATCGCCCTTAGACTTGAATAAGGGATAAAGGAGATAACAGATGCTACGAAATAGATTTTCATACATTCTTTTACTTTTGTGTTTCGGGTTCAGTGTGTTGTTTTATACACAAGCACAAGAAGCGTCGAAGCCGAAACCTGTTACAGTTGCCACGCCCCACCGTGGCAAGATAGAACAGAAAACCACTTATACCGGCACCCTTGAAGCGGATGCGATGGTAGAGATTTACGCGAACACTTCAGGCAAATTAGTGGCGTTTAAGGTTAATGAGGGGCAACCTGTCAGAAAAGGAGATGTGCTTGCGCGTACCGAATCACACGAACTACAACTGGCGTTGAAACAGGCACAAGCCTCACAAAAAGCAGCGGAATCCAATCTCTTGAAGGTGAAAGCAACTGCACAGATAAAAGTTGAAACGCAATCTATAAATGCAGAAGCCTCGCTTGATGCAGCGAATGCGAAGTTGAATCAGGCAGAGGCGTTGGCACAGGCACAAGTTTATGCACAGTTTGAACAAGCCAAAGCGGGTGTTGCTGCTGCGGAAGCGAGTCTGAAAAAGGCGAAGTCAGGTGCCAGAAGTCAGGAAGTGGAACAGGCAAAAGCGGCGGTTTCTGGTGCCAAAGCATCATTGGATAACGCAGAGGTAAACGTCAAGCGGTTGCAAAAACTCTATGAAATAGAGGCGGTAACCGACCAAGACTTAGATAACGCGAAAACCCAACGTGACGGTGCCAAAGCACAACATGAAAGTGCCGTTGAAAAGCTCAGCTTGGTAGAAGAAGGCACGCGTGAAGAAGATATAAACGCAGCCGAAGCCCAACTGCAACAGGCACAAGCAGCTCAAAGACTCGCGACGCGGACAGTGGATACGAAAGATTGGGAGAAACAAATTGCACTGGCGCAGTCACAAGTCAAGCAGGCACGAGCGAATCTGCGTTCAGCGGATATACTCGTTGAGATACAGGTGTGGGAATATGACATCGCTGCTGCACAGTCACAATATGACCAAGCCACCGAACAGGTGGACCTTGCGAAAAAGCGGTTGTCAGACGCAACAATAACGGCACCTGTAGCCGGTATCGTGGTGAACAAGAACGCGGATACAGGGGATTATGCTGCAGCTGCAGGTAAGCCGATACTTACGATTGTAAATATGGATATTGTCCATGCGGTGTTCACTGTCTCTGAAACAGAGATCATGAACATCAGCATTGGCGCGCCAGTAAACATTACCGCAGGAAAAGAAAATATCCAAGGACAAATCAATTACATCAGCCCGATTGTCAACCCTGCAGATCGCACGGTAACCGTCAAGGGAAAAATACCTAATCCGAAGTATCAACTCAAACCGGGTATGTTTGTGGAAGTCAATATAGACTATTCAGCACTTGAGGAGTCGTTACTGCTTCCACGTGAAGCAGTTTTAGATATTCAAGATGATGCGGGGCATGTTTTCGTTGTGGCAGATGGAAACCAAGCACAAAAACAGAACGTGAAAGTGGGACTTGTTTGGGGCGATAGTATTTCTATTCTTGAAGGTGTAACCGAGTCCAGCCGTGTCGTTGTCAACGGTCACCGGCAGTTAGAAGATGGTATGGATGTATTGGTTGTGAAATAACCTGTCAAACAAAATAGAAGGAACTTGTATTTTATGAATTTAGCAAGAATCTGTATTGAACGACCGGTCTTGGCAGTGATGCTTAATTTGGTGTTTATCTTTTTAGGGATTGTCGCGTTTGCTACGTTGACGATGGACTTGTTCCCGAAAGTTGATATTCCTGTCGTCAACGTCCGGACAGTATGGCCGGGGGCGGGTCCGAAAGAAGTTGAAAGTCAAATTACCAAAGAGATAGAAGATGCTGTTACCACGATTAGCGGTATCAAGAACATCGAATCTTACTCACTTGAGAGTGTTTCTATTGTTACTATATGGTTTGTCTCAGGCACCGATCCCAACTTCGCACATATTGATGTGAAAGACAAAGTTGATGCTATTCTCGGTAGATTGCCTGACGGTATCATTTCACCAGTTGTTGAAAAGTTTGACCTTGGAGCCTCACCACTCATGGAACTCATGCTGACAGGGGAACGTCCCCTACAGGAGTTGTATGAATATGCTGATGGTAATGTCAAAGACGCGTTGTCGCGTGTGCAAGGCGTTGCCAACGTTAATGTTTTAGGCGGCGAAAAACGCGAGATACAGGTCAACCTTTCCAAAGAACGATTGAAAGGGTATGGACTCTCTATCACGGATGTAACGCGCGCAATCAACACAGGGAATATGTCGATGCCCGCAGGACGTATCACACAATCTAAAGATGAGTTTACCGTTCGCATGGAAGGTGAATTCACTAGTCTTAATGAACTGCGGTATTTAGATGTTTTCCTGCCTGCTGGCGGCACCGTAAAACTCAGTGAACTGGGTTCGGTTGATGATGCGTTCGTTGAAAAGCGGATGACTGCACGTTATGGTGGATCAGAAGGGATTTCGCTCAGTATTATCAAACTCAGCGAAGCACAACCTATCGAACTCGCAGATGATGTGCGGGCGACCATTGCAGCACTCAAGACGCAGCTACCAGCCGATGTTGAGATTGAAGTGATCAAAGATGAATCTGTTAGTATCTTAGACTCTGTCAACGATGTACAAACGAACATCATTATCGGTATCATCTTGACATCTATTATTCTTTATCTTTTCTTACACAATCTCCGCATGACGATTATTGTTGCTGTTGTAATGCCAGCGTGTATCGTTTCCTCATTTTTCCTGATGAGTATGTTCGGCTTTACACTTAACATTATGTCTATGCTTGGACTCGGGCTCTCTATCGGCACACTTGTTGTTAACGCGATTGTTATCTTGGAAAACGTTACCCGACACCTTGACGCTGGGGTACCTGCTAAAACAGCAGCAGCGGAAGGCACAAGGGAGGTGACTATCTCTGTGATTGGCTCAACCATGACAAACATTTTCGTGTTCATACCGATTGCCTTTATGTCCGGTATCTCAGGGGCATTTTTCGTTGAATTTGGACTGAGCGTTGTATTTGCGACGTTCTTTTCACTCTGGATGTCGTTCACACTGACACCAATGTTGGCTGCATATCTTTTGAAACCGAAATCAGAGGAACGAATGCCTAACGTCTTTTTCAGACTGTGGGACAGCGGTATGACACGTTTAGAAAGCGGATATGCAAAGATACTCACATGGTCATTGAATCATTTATGGGCAAACGTAGTAATTGCGATTGTCTTGATTGGTGGGGCTGGCTATTTAGCAAGATCGTTGGGTAGTGAATTTATGCCGAAATCTAACGGTGACTTCCTTATTATCAATGTAGAATTGCCACCCGGCACAACATTAGCAGAGACAGATGAAATGACTACAGAGATAGAAGCCGTCCTCAAGAACGAGCCTGAAGTCAAAGATGTGTTGACCAAGATCGGTAAAAGTGGTAGAGGCAATGAAGGCGTTGAATATGCTGAGTTGTTAGTCGTGTTGCCAAAAGGGCATGAAAAACATATTATTGAGGTGAACAACGAACTGCGCACTGTTTTAGAGGGTAAGTTCCCCAGCGTGACTCGGCAACAGGTGCTGCTTGGCACCGGCGGTCTGCCCAGCGGTGCGGACATCAAGATTGAAATTCTAGGCAATGAAAAGGATAAACTGATAGAGATAACACAACACGTCAAACGTATCGTTGATGAAATGCCGCAGTTGGTTGAGACGAAATCCACTGTCCGCACAGGAAAACCGGAAATCACGTTCCTACCAAACAGAAATCGGCTCAAAGATTACGGTATCACCGTCGCGGAGATCGGACAAGTGCTTAACTACAGTATCACGGGATCGGTCGCGTCTACCTATACGGAAGGTGATGACGCTTACGATATCCGGGTGCAACTGAACAAAACGGATATGAATATCGCTGAAAAAGTTGATCAGATACTGATACGCACACAAAAAGGATTAGTGCCGTTATCGACACTCGGCACCGTCGTTGAACAGTCAGGTGAAACACAGATCGTACGTAAGAACAAGCTGAAGTTGTTTGTCATTGAAGCAAATCTGATACAAGGTGCACTCGGCGCGGCGACGAAACAGATTCAGGAGCAGGTAGCACAGATAGATTTACCGTCCGGCTACCAGATACGCGTGGGTGGCGATGCGGAAGAACAGGCTGAGTCTTTTCAAGCCATCGGTGTGGCACTTGTGCAAGCAATTATCCTAACATATATGCTACTTGCAGCACTTTTAGGGTCTTACACACATCCATTCACGATTATGCTCACACTGCCACTTGGTTTCGTGGGTGCTGTGTTGTCTATGTCGCTTTTTGGTTTGACTATCAATATCTTTTCACTCTTGGCACTCATCATGCTGATCGGGATTGTTGTCAATGACGCTATCTTGATACTCACACAAACACGCATATACCGGGAAGAAGGACTTCCCATCAAAGAGGCACTCATCAAAGCGGGGCCGCTCAAATTGCGTACGATTATCATGACAAACTTGACCATCGTTATTAGTATATTTCCGCAGACGCTCGGGGACCAGGGTACCGCGATTATGCGATCAACATTAGCTGGCGTTGAAATCGGGGCTATCGTCATACAGACGATCTGCACGCTCACGATTATTCCTGTTCTGTATTGTATCCTTGACCGCTTTACTGTCCAAAGGGGAGTTGAAAACGATGCAGGATAACAACAATAGAATTGTGCTGCGGCGCGTGGTGAGAGAAACGATACTCTTAGCGATCGTTTTCCTTATCGCACTCGCACTCTTTATTGGAACGATCTACTTTATAGCAACCAGAGAAGCAGCGCACGAACTACAGAATCGACCGAAAGGTTTACTCTTAGGTTGGTTGACAACACTCACATTGGGGCTTGTGCTTGGCAAAACGAGGCAAGATGAAGTGGAGACGCTGCCGATACCGCTTCTCATTGTCCAAAAAACGTTACAAGCCGTTATATTGCTATTCTTTTGTGGTGTGCTTGCCTATGCTGCTTACTTCTTACATACAACAAGAGGATTGGCACTGCAACGACCATGGGCATTACTCATCGGCTGGTTCGCTTTCATTATGTTTATCGCATGTGTGGTGAAAATTCGTAGCATCGTCCACACTGCAAACAGAAACAAGGATAGAAAATGAGTTTATGATGCGTAAATTTTTGTACTATTGTGCATTGGTACTTTCTTGTGCCTTTAAAAATCTTAACATTCAGTCGTTCGTAACGATTGAAATATATAATTCTATGCAAATTAAAATTGGAGTTTTTCTGTATATGAGAAATTTATTTTTAGTCCCTGTTATTGTCGTTATTTGGTTGCGAACCCGCAAAGGTAATTGTTGATCCAGTCATTACAGAGGAAGAGGTTGTAAGTGGTATAGATGGGTTTTTTCAGGGTGGTGATTTTTCTTATATGATGGTTCTCGCAATGAGGCATGGGTGCCTAAGTTTGTGTATAGTATAGAAGATATAGATTTAGTAGTTAAAACTATATTGAAGTGGCAGGATGATAATTGTGGCGGTGAAGTTTTTATCGTTCCATTCTTTACGTTTGCGTTTACTGATTTATCGGAGGCGCAGTCATTTGCTCAGAGTTTGACTGAAGATTATGGTATAACTTCGGTATTAACAGATGGTAAAGATCTTTACTTTTTGGTTGCTTATCCTAAGTGCTCAGATTGAACTAAATCTTAATCAAATAACCTTTTACATGTGTAAATCCATAAAACTAGCGTTATATAAGGTGAATTATGGTCATCCTAATGACATCGGGACACCCGGTGTTAAAAGTGGGAAAGCGTTGCCTGTTATCTTATTTCATTTCCGAGCAGAACACACGGATGCTGGTATTCTTCTCAAGTGGACAACCGAGTCAGAGATAGACAACGCAGGGTTTTTCATATACCGTAGTGAAACAAAGGATGGTGAATTCAAAGTCGTCAATCCGACAATGATAAAAGGTGCTAGCACAACGGGTGAACGCAACGAGTATTCGTGGACAGATACTACTGCTAAACCGAACACTGTCTACTATTATCGGATAGAAGATGTATCACATGCGGGGGAACGTGAGCAGTTGGCAACTGTTCGCTTGAGAGGGCTTATATCTGCACGCGGCAAACTTACCACGGCGTGGGCGAATTTGAAAATGTCGCAGTAAGTGGTCTTTCCAATCTGTTAGAATGTCATGTCCAAACACCACAACTAGCGTTGCATAAGACCTATTGTCAGGTAGTTTAGATACTACTTGTCAATTCTTTGTGAACCATTAACCGAGCAGTTCCTAGTTTCGTTGTAATATGTTTCGGAGTTTATACAACTCTTTGTCATAAGTGCGTGTTTGTATGCGACTTTTGCGTGGTGGTATCACAGCTATCGCATCTTGGGATGTTATCTCCGCTATAAACGCATCGGAGTCATAGGCTTTGTCACCTATAACATGTTGGAACGAATATCCTGTGATCAGTTCGGATGCTTGCGTAATATCATTGCATTGTCCCTATGTCAAAGTAAACCTAAGAGGATCCATTCATCGCTGAGAGATAGATTTAGTTTCGTGGTAAATCCACCACAGGTTCGTCCGAGTGCTTGTGCATCTTGTCCCCCTTTTTTTGGGAGCACCGGCTGCACAGGAGTGAGCACACATCATCGTGCTCTCAATGAGAATAGCAGAAATCTCACCCGCATCGTGAAAATGTTCATGGAGTGCCACAAAAACATCAGCATCACACCATCTACCGAACCTACGATAGATTGTGTTCCAATAGCCGTAGACTTTTGGTATAGCACGCCAAGTAGCTCCTTCTTTCGCTATCCACACAAGAGCGGAAAGAAACTTCTACAGTCTTGTGCGTCTCCTACATAGACGATTGGGTTTCCTTGGAAAAAAGGAAAAATACTTTCCCAAGCTGCATCGCTGATAGCAACTGGAAGTTCAAAAGAATTGTCTGTAATATTGTTGTTCATGAATACAGACTACTAAAATGTCAGAAAAATGTCAAAATATTTCAAATGTAAACACTACCTAGAGCGTGCCTGCTTCTATGTTGTGTTTCGTTCCTCTATCAGACCTATACCTGCATTTGGTCTAATTATCAAACTCACGTTATATAGCATTCCCCGGGTCTCCGTGCCCCGCCATCTTTCCTTCCATCAATTGCGGGCACGGAGACACCGCACTACAATTCATGGTAAGAAGTTAGTGCCAAGAACTTTACACATCCAATTTCAAGAGGGTTATTTAGTTTTAGGAATATCCTGTGTTTTTTTACAAATGCCCAAGGCGGTAGGTGCGGTTTCCTAACCGAACCATAGCCGTCAATTTAGCAATTACCCAACCCCGCTTCCATTGTTGGAGGGGTTTGTAACCCCGATTTTCAGGTTTTTGCTCAAAAATTCGGGGTTACAAACCCCTCCAACAAATGCGGTTATCCTTAAATTGACGCCTATGGTGCGGTTTCCTAACCGCACCATAGGCGTCAATTTAAGGATTTATTTGCATGGCGATAGCGTTCTTTAGTCCCGTAGGGACGGGATGTTTATAGCTAAACGCCGGCATCACATTTCTTAGTCCCGTAGGGACGATATGTTTGTAACAACCGAAACGTATAAACATATCGTCCCTACGGGACTAAGAAATGGGTGTTGAACGTTGTGCTATAGACATATCGTCCCTACGGGACTGAGGACACTAATAAAATGGATTGATCTTCTTAAATTACGCCAGCCATTGTAGGGCGGGGTCTCTGTGCCCCGCCATTCCTTGTCCTGTAAGGCAACGGGCGGGCACAGAGACCCGCCCCTACAATTCATGGTAAGAAGTTAGTGCCAAGAACTATACACATCCAATTTCAATGACAAATTTACTCAAAAATGCTATACTTGTTACAATATTTTGTAGACTGAATGACGCGTATAATCTTCTTATTAGGTAATTCCATTCAAATCAATCTCAATGCTCTTGGCAGAAGGTGAAGAGAGATGGATCCGCTAAAAATTGACTTTGACAAAGGCACGCTCATTCTACAAAATGTTCCAGATACACTTAAATCACATTTGCCAGATATTCTCTGGGATGAACGGACACTAACCTTCCGCGCACCTGCCTACCGTTATCGTCACATTATCTCGCAGTTACGTGCACACGATGTTGCCTATGAGGATAGTGCACGGCAATTCACAGTTAAATCCTTCACTAACCAAAAGCAGGTGTCACCTTATCCATACCAATCAGAGGCGATTGATGCATGGCATGCGAATGGTAAACGGGGTGTTATTAGTCTACCAACGGGTGCTGGAAAAACCTTCATCGCCATTTTGCTCATTGCAGATACACAACGACCTACGTTGGTGCATGTTCCTACGATAGATTTGATGCACCAATGGTGTGAAGTGCTGAGAGAGCATTTTGGTCAAGAAGTTGGACTCTATGGTGGCGGACAGCACGAGCTTCAAGACCTCACTGTCACGACCTATCAATCTGCTGTTCTGCATGCCCCTCACTACGGGAATCGTTTTGGATTAGCAATTTATGATGAGTGTCACCATTTACCGGGAGACCAATATCAATATGCAGCGATCAGCAGTATTGCTCCTTTCCGTTTGGGGTTGACTGCGACCCCCGACCGCGTTGATGGCAAAGAGAGTAGACTTTACGCGCTTGTCGGTGAGTGTTGTTATGAAGCACAAGTGCAAGATCTTTCTGGAAAAACACTTTCCGAATATCGTGTTGTCACGATTGAAGTGAATATGCAAGATACGGAACGGATTCAATATGAGGAAGCACGTCGCATTTATTTGAACTTCCTTAAGAAGGAGAGGATCAATATGGGATCATCTCGCGGCTGGCAAACATTCTTGTGGAAATCCTCACAATCTGAAGAAGGGCGTACCGCCTTCAAAGCATATCTCACACAGAAACAACTGAGTTTTGCATCCACAGCAAAGCAGGAATGGGTATGGAAATTATTACAGCGGCATCGTGGTGATCGGATTTTGATTTTTACACAGGATAACGACACTGCATATCAGATCGGGACACGTTTCTTCCTCCCTGTGTTGACGCATCAAACTAAACTGAAAGAGCGAAACACATTTTTGAACGGATTTCGGGATGGCACTTTTTCTGTTTTGGTTACATCAAAAGTTCTCAACGAAGGTGTAGATGTGCCAGAAGCGAATGTTGCCATTATCGTATCGGGTAGTGGGAGTGTGCGAGAGCATGTGCAGCGGTTGGGACGAATTTTACGAAAACGGGAAGGCAAGCAGGCGGTGCTTTACGAACTTATATCAAAAAAGACCGGCGAACAGTTTGTCAACAAACGTAGAAGGCAACACGATGCATATCAACGGAAATAGTAGTCCTACCTTAATTTCATCAAATTATTATGCTTACCAAAGATCTACTCCTATATAAAATCCGAGAAGGGCAAATCTATCCTCAATTTGTGAAACCTACCGATAGTAATTTGCTGTCAGTTTCCGATCAGTTAATCTCAGTTTTTGAAGCATCTCCCAATACGCAACGTGTAACACTGTTGGAGACCAGCAAGCATATTATTGAGAGCACAGCGGGACCTGTAATAGTCAAACGTGGACTTGAGAAACTGTTGTTAGATCGCACGGAGTTTGATACAGCACCTAACGAAGAACTGATTGCGTTTCGGCAAAAACTTTTCATAGAGACGAGTCGTCTGCTTTCACAAGATCAGTTTACGGATTATGAGGAATATCAGGAGAAAGTACTACAGATTGCGGGTGGCGAATCGCAACCAGAGAAAGAAGTGTTAGGTGATAGACTGTATGCTGATCTACCGAGTTGTCAACCTGTAGTGTCGTTTAAGACACTTTCTGCCGAACACTTACTCCACAGATATAACGCTGCACAAGTGCAAGGATTACTCCTCCATTGTAATTCTCTCACCTTAAATCTCACAGATTCAATGACAGCTGAGCTTCGTCAGTTGTTCAAATATCTCAGATTCAATCAGCTTTTGTGTACAATACGGCATGTGGACAGGCACGGAGACCTGCCCCTACAAGAACAGAAAGAGAAAGTAGGAAACAATGACTCTTATGAAATTACGGTAGATGGTCCGCTGAACTTATTTTACAAAACGAAGCGGTACGGAATGAATTTAGCCAAATTCTTCGTCGCAGTATTACATCAACCGAAATGGGAAATCACAGCAGAAATCCAATTTCGGAATAAAAAAAGTTCCCGTCTGTTTCTTGATGAATCGTGCGGTATCAGACCGATTTCGCAACAATTTCTCGCCTATATTCCTGAAGATATTCAACTTTTTCAGGAGATGCTCCGCAATAAAACTAATGACTGGAGAATTCATCCAGGCAGTCAGTTCATTCCTTTACCGGGAGATTTCTACTGTTTTCCAGATTACCAACTGATCCATACCTGTGGAAGAGAAGTATGGATAGAATTATTCCATCCATGGCATCAAGGACACCTTCTTGCGCGGTTGAACACACTCGCAGATCAGACAGAAACGTCTCTGATTCTTGGTGTATCAAAGGAATTGGAGAAAAAACCGATGATCGCTGATGCCCTTGAAACATCTGAATACTTCACAGAATTTGGTTTTACCTTCCGTGATGTCCCAACAATGAATGCTTTGCTGCCTATTCTTAATTCATTTGTTGATAGCAACAGTTAAACCGACATAGGAGGTGTGTAAAGTTCTTGGCACCATAGGCGTCAATTTAAGGTTATATTTACCTGTGATGGATTTTGGAAGTCTCTTATTATCATACACACCTTTCTCACCGTTGGTGCTTGGTTTCTTGTGGCGGACATTTACTATATACCTTTTGCACCGCTGGTGCTGATATGTGATTTATGAAAGCCTCGGAGAGGCGACAGGTGTATAGCACGTAATATCAATACAGACGAAAGCCCCAGCGGGGCGACAGGTGTATAAAATGCACAAACTTTACTCGCTAAATTGACGCCTAAGGTGTGTAAAGTTCTTGGCACCATAGGCGTCAATTTAAGGAGATATTTATCTGTGAAGGATTTTGGAAGTCTATTTTTATTATACACACCTTTCGCACCGCTGGTGCTTGGTTTCTTGTGGCTGACATTCTCTATACACCTTTCGCACCGCTGGTGCTGATATGTGATTTATGAAAGCCTCGGAGAGGCGACAGGTGTATAGCACGTAATATCAACACAGACGAAAGCCCCAGCGGGGCGACAGGTGTATCAAATGCACAAACTTTACTCACTAAATTGACGCCTATGGTGTGTAAAGTTCTTGGCACTGACTTGTTACCATCCATTGCAGTGCGAAATCAAGTAATCAACGGTATGAACGCCTGATGAAGATTAGGAAATCTATAGGGTAATTTGAGATCAAAGTCCAGCGCGCATACAAAGTGCCAAATCAAGTAATCAACGGTATGAACGCCTTTTGGCATTCCCCGCCTACAAGTTTTGGTGTGATTATGATTACCCGTTTAATAAATTAGTCTTCATTAGGCGTTCCCAGGTATGAATGCACTTAGACGAATACGCGTTTGGTATTCACCATTATTTCCCGAGTCTCCGTGCCCCTCCATCGTTGGGAGGAGAGATTGCGGGACACGGAGACACCGCACTACAATGGTGACTGGAATATAATACCAAAAACTTTACAAACCCAACATAGGATTCCATCTTGATAAACCCCATAAGATTCTGTTACAATTGATGTAAGAATGTTGATGGTAAGGAAAACCTGATGAGATATTTTGAAACACGTGGTCCGGTATATCCAGATAAGAATTATGTCGTTTCACGTACTGAGGAGACAGCTGATTTTATCAACCGCATCAAAGATGGAAGATACATTGTCTTGTTCGCACCAAGGCAGACAGGTAAAACCACATTTTTCAAATCAGCATTAAATTCACTTCTATTTAATGCATCAGACTACTTCCCTATCCAATTGAATTCTGACACTTATGCCGATCTATCTATGACAGATTTTTATGGCAGTCTTTATGAAGACCTTCGTGAGGAAATAGACAATATACTTGATCAACGTGGCATCATACCTTCCGAGGCACTAACAAGGTTCTTAGATGATACTCAACTTACAACTGCATTTTCAATGAGAAGGTTCTTCAGTAAATTTGGGAAATTCTTAAACAACAAAAGAGTCATTCTCATCATAGACGAGTTTGATGGAATACCTCAAGATACTGTGAGCGGATTTCTTAATTCCCTTCGTCATATCTATCTTTCTGATAAACTCAATTGTCCACATAGCGTTGGTATCGTTGGTGTCAAAAGTATAACACAGTTAAACTATGATCAGTCCATATCACTATTCAATATACAAGATGATTTCAACCTACCTAACTTTACACATGAACAAGTAGCAGAACTCTTTTCACAATATACAGAAGAGACTGGACAACACTTTGCACCTGAAGTCATTGAAATGCTACATAAACAGACTGGGGGACAACCCTTCCTTGTCAATCGGTTTGGACAGATACTTACTGAAGAGATGGAGATACTACGAACTGAGACAATTGGGATGGAACACTTTCTGACTGCCCATACACAGATGCTTGAAGAGCAAAATACTAATATAACTCATTTGCTGACTAACATCCGTAGAAATCCACAGTATAAGAAGGACCTGATGAGAATTGCCTCGTATGAAAGCGGCATGAGATTTAGTTTGGACAATGAGATTATTAACGAACTTGCCACCTTCGGCGTTCTTGCAAGAGGTACTGATGGTATGTGCGAGATTGTCAATCCGATTTATCAACATCGTATCCTTCAAGCATTTAGACCCTTGTTTAACGGTCTTGAAAATGATTATTTCCCAGAAGACACCTATTTTGAGGATCATCTCACATCAGAAGGATATATTGATTTGGAAAGGCTTCTTGATAATTTTCGTGATTTCATTGCACGCGTGGGTTTTAGGATACTTCAAGTGCCAGATACACCACAAGAGTTTGTCAGTCAAGATCTACTGTATGTATATCTTGATCAGTTCGTTAGCATAGTACGTGGCAATATGTATCTTGAAGTGCAAACCGGACGTGGGAGAATGGATCTGGTCATTTTCCACAATTCGCGAAAATACATCGTAGAGACAAAGATATGGGAAGGTGAGAAACGGTATCAGGCAGGTAAGAAACAATTGATGACATATCTAAATTTAGAGCAAGCTGATGAGGGGTACTATGTTGTTTTTGATCATCGTGAGATGCCTTCATCGCTTACTGAAACTGAATCAGAGGATGGATTAACGATTCGCAGTTATGTTATTCCTGTTGTTCAAAAACGTCCTTCAACCCAACAAAGTTAAATTGGTTTCAAAGTAAGGAATTTCACTATGAAAACAACGACTACCCCGTATGCATCGCACATCACAATAGAGGGAGACAAGGATGGCGTAAATAGTGTAGCTTTCAGTCCTGACGGTACTACACTGGCATTTGACCTGTGCAACACGATTCGTTTTTGTGATATTTCGATAGCACATGAAAATAACGTAAACTCAATGGATATTGAGGAGTATGCCGATGAGGCAGTGAGGAGTGTTGCTTTTAGTCCGGATGGAAATACAATTGCTGGTGGAATGTACGATCCTGAAACAATTCATTTATGGGATGTTTCTACAAGAAAACGCCTCAAGACATTGATGGGACCTACAGATGGAGATATGCATTGGGTCAACAATGTTGCATTCAGTGTTGATGGTAGGATTCTCGCGAGTGGAAGTGAAGATGGAAATATCTACTTATGGGACGTAGCGACGGGAAAAATACTGAAAACTCTTATTGAGAATGGAGAGAATATCTATAGTGTAGTTTTTAGTCCTGATGGCAAAACGTTAGCAAATGGGAATTCTGGCAACACCATCTGGCTATGGGATATTGCAACGGGTGAAAAGTACGCGACACTTGAAGGACACACAAATTGGGTTTTTTGTGTAGCGTTCAGTCCTGATGGGACAAAACTTGCAAGCGGCAGCTGGGACAAGACGATCCGATTGTGGGATTCAGACACGAAAAAGGAACTGAAGTCGTTTATTGGTCATACAGATGTTGTTTGGAGTGTAGCGTTCAGTCCAGATGGACGAATTCTTGCCAGTGGTAGTGAGGACAAGACGATTCGCTTGTGGGATGTTAACACAGGACAACATCAAAAGACTTTAGATGAACATACTGGAGCTGTGAAGAGTGTTGCATTCAGTCCTGATGGGACAAAGTTTGCGAGTGGTAGTAATGATGGTACAGTGCGTCTGTGGGATATTGTCTAATTTGAAGGCGTTTAATTCACATGTTGACATAATTTCGGTTTTCAACTAAACTGATGACTAACAGATAAACCAATTGATCTATTTCTCATGATAACAACCTTATGCTTTTCTTTCGGAGGCAATTATGTCAAAAGTTCTTGTGCTTTCTGGTGAGAACCATCGATTCAATGCAAGTGCGAGTGTTATACACAGTTTTCTTGATGAGGATGCAGAAATATCTGCTACGCTAAGTGACGATAAGGATATTTTGGCATCTAATGAGTTAGATAACTACGAAGCGTGTGTCTTTGGTACAGGTTTCATCCGCTCGGAACGTCAAGAGGATGGCACTTCCAAACGCATCCCAGATTTGACACCTGGACAAGAAGATGGTCTGTTTCAGTTTGTGGAGGGTGGTAAAGGATTGGTCGGCATACACGGTACCGCTTGGTGGATTGGTGGTCGTGCAGTTGATCTCATCGGTGGACATTCGAACTGGCATCCGCCGGGTTCTACATTTACTGTGCATATCACAGACACAGAACACCCGACAACCCAAGGCGTTTCAGATTTTGATGTTGAAGATGAAATATACATCTCTGCACATGAGCCAAACCTTCATGTATTAGCAACTGCGGAATGGTTCGGCAAGGCACACCCAATGGCATGGGTTAAGACCTATGGTTCAGGTAAAGTCTTTTATACAACTTTAGGGCACGGCCCGGGGACCTTTGAACGGATAGGTATGCAGAGATTCCTTACTCAAGCGGTGAGATGGGCAGCGACATCGTAAGTTAGAATGATGCACACCTTAGAGATTAAATCAGTAGAAACAGAAATCGTACATGTCAACCATCGTGGGAATTGGCTTTTCGTTAGACTTCATGCAGAAGATGGCACAACTGGAATCGGTGAGGCATCGCACGGTGGAGATGATGAGCGGGTTAGACAGATAATACAAGATCTTGAGTCTGCACTCACTGGATGGAATGTGTTTGATCTTGAGGCATTTCGCAATCGGTTCTTCCGTGATAGTGAAGGTCATACATATCTTACCGCAATTAGCGGAATTGAACATGGGATGTGGGACTTGGTAGGAAAGGCTTTGGGTGTGCCAAGTTATCAACTCTTAGGTGGCAAATGCAGAAACCGTATTAGACTATATGCGAATATAAACCGCGCGACGAAAGATCGGAGTCCACAAGGTTTTTCACGAAATGCTGAGAAAGCAGTTTCCGATGGATTTACAGCGATAAAATGTGCTCCTTTTGATGGTGTTACCGTCTCCGATATATCCAAAGGCACAATTGCATCTGCAATTCGAGAAGGTATTGAACGGATTCGTGCCGTCCGTGCAACCATTGGGTCAGAAATTGATCTATTAGTAGATTGTCATAGTCGATTTAATCCTGGTCTAATCATACAAGCTGCAAAAGCGTTGGATGATCTCAATCTGTTTTGGATTGAAGACCCTGTTCCGTTGGATGACCTTGATGCTGTTGCACATGTAAGCATGTCTACCTCTATGCCGATTGCAACGGGAGAACGGCTTCGGACACTGTCTGATTTTGATAGTTTGTTGAAGCATGGACGTGTTGACTACATCTTGCCGGATGTGAAACATGTCGGTGGGTTATTGGGATTGAAGAAGATTGCGACGCTTGCTGAAACAACGAATGTAAAGATCACGCCTCATAATCCGAGCGGTCCGGTTGCCACAGCTGCGAGTGTGCAGTGTATGGCAAGCGTGTCGAACTTCGGTATCCTTGAATATGCGTGGGGAGAGGTGGATTGGAGAAGTACACTTGTTGACCCACCTGAACAGATAACAGACGGATTTATTGTACCTTCTACACGTTCAGGATTAGGTATATCGCTTAACACACAGTAAACAAAACATTTTTGAGGAAATATGTTATGAAACATCTGATTCTACTTTATTTATTTTTGATTGTATGCTTATCTGGTTGTCTTGCAACGCTGGAAAGAGGAGCGCGACCAATAGAACCGGAAGTATCTTCTACTGAAGCACTTACTGCGCTCGCTGTTCTTGAACTTTCTACACCAAAAACAATCTATTCAGGTCAAGATACAATTCCGCTTGAACTACAAGTCCAGAATGGAAAGTTTGATCTGCTTGTGCCGTTTTCCAGTGTTGCTATGGAACGCGCTTACAGACAACTTGTCGTTACAGATAGCAACGGTGTAACAGTCAAGAGCAGGAAAACGGTCCCACTTGGAGACACACTCAAGACACTATATAAGGATGGAAAATCCATCCGGTGTGTTCAAGGCTTTGATATGAAAGCCGGAACAACTCAGACAGTTTTATTGAACAATCTGTTGGAATTTTACAAACTTGCCCCTGGTAGTTACACAGTAAAAGTTGCACTTGAATTAGAGGTATACAATGAGTTCATGCAGGATCAACACCCGCAAATTATTGAATTGGAGCGCGAGATATATGATATTCAGAATAGTACTATTCCACAGTTTACACCTGAGGCAAAAAATGAGGCAATTAGTTACACACAGGATCAGATAAAATTAATTCAAGAAAAATATAAAGACGAATTGCTGAACATTTATCTTCCATTAAAAGCGCGTCGCGGTGAAGCCTTGCTTGAATCTAACACCATTTCTATTACTATAGAATAACGAGAGTTTGATAAATCAGACTGTTGTATTCGGCAGAGTACGCGTGGAGTATTTGCCTTGGTTCAGAACCGTGCCTACCGGGGAGGAAAGTGTCTTTTTATTTTAAGGTTTCACCATAAATGAAAACATGATTTTGGAGGAATTTTCGATGAAAGTTATACGACTTGTAATTCTAAGTAGTATTGGTTTCATGTTATTGTGTCCTGTGTTCGGACTAGCCCCTCAAAAGTCAAAAATAGCATTTGTGTCAAATGTTGATGGCTTGGGAATTGATATAATGAACCCAGATGGACGTGAACGCAAGAAATTAATTACACATTCCAGGAATATAAACCAATTAGCATGGTCACCTTCGGGAGAACATATACTCTTTGGTGCACGGAACTCCGAGGGTAATCATGATATTTATATTGTAAATGCCGATGGATCTGACGTGATGAAGTTGTTTGATACACCGAATTATAAACGACAACCCGCTTGGTCACCCGATGGCAACAAGATCGCTTATATGGCGTACTCAAAAATCTGGGAGAGTTGGAGTATCTATGTTGCGACAATTGATGGTAAGTTAATTGCCCCAGTAATTCGTGTTGGCAAGAACGGAGGGGATCCAGCATGGTCACCTGATGGCACAGAAATTGCCTATGTGGATGATGGTGTCTATCAACGAAATATCTATGTATATAATATTGAAACACAGCAACAAAGAATACTTATCAAACACAATCCATCTTGGATGGCTTATCCTACATGGTCACCTGATGGAGAAAAGATTGCCTTTTACTGGGGTTTAGGAGATTTGTCAGGTGTTTTCTCTGTGAATAGCGATGGAACTGAAATGAAGCGAATAGTTGGAATTGAAGAGACAGGTATACGTTCATTGACTTGGTCTCCAGGTGGTAAATATCTTTTATATTCCCAACCTGTAGATGATAGTCTTCATCTCTTCAAAATCAATATTTATTCAGGGAAGATCGTGCAGCTGACAGATGAAGGTAAGAATTTTGATGCTATTTGGTATGATCCATCGCCAATGTCCGTTTTTCCTTCAGAATCGAAGTTGACAACTACATGGGGAGAAATAAAAAGTTCTAATTAAATCTTGGTATTTGGATGCCAGAGATTTTTCTCAGTAATACCCAGTTCTTCCAGAATTGGGTTAAGTAGTGCTATCTCTTCCATTTGGTTTGTGTTGTGTGCATCACTTCCGATGAGCAATTTCACATCTCTTTCTAAACACAACTGATAGAATTCAACGAGATGTTTTTGATTATAGCGGACCATCTTTGGACTGATTTCTATTCCTAGTCCGCGTTGAGACACAATGTCGAGTTGATATATCAGCCGCTTTTGCTCAACATTCCGCATCATCTCCTGACTAAAAGCTTCAGTTTCCTCCTTTGAAAATTGGAAAACATCGGGTGAAAGTAGAAATGGGTGGACGATTGCATCGGTTATTGGACATGCAACCGCTGCTTCAAACATATAGATTTCGTGCAGAGCTACCCGTCGTGGATCTCTGAAACTTTTGGGTTGTGCTACACCGCGTAGATGATAGTGATTTGGAGCCATCAGCACATAATCAAAATATGAAGCCAAACGAATATTTATTGAGGTAGACTGATATTCCAGCATCTGTGACTCCACCCCGAAATGCACTCTAATTGAAGGTTCTGCTTTCTTAATTGCCTGGTGTGCGGCTTGAATTGTTTTTATTTTTGATTGAAAACTGTAATCGTGATCGGTAATTCCGATTGCTTCAGTGCCGCGTATCTGCTGAAGTTTTATTATCTTTTCTACACTTTGAGTATTGTCTGCACATCCAGAAAGTTGGGTATGGATATGGTAGTCACAACTATACATTTTGAACTCCTTCAAACTATTTCATTCCTAATAAGATTATTGCAAACTTTTGGACGTATTGCAACCAAAATTGTATGAGTGGATCACTGTCAACAAGTCCTATGAAAGTTATTTCAGCGTATCTCATAAATATTACTATAGTTTGGACAATTTCTCTTGGTTACATGCTGATAGTTCTGGCATTTAAAATATTTTTGTGAGTTTCAATAGGATAATAATACTATTTCTAAATGAAAACTTCTCATTATCAAAATAGGTGTCTGTAGTCGCGCAATTCATTGCGCCTCGGACATTCTCTAGCTAAGTTAGAATTTATACTCTCATAATGAGATATTCTCTATTAGAAATGGTATAGCTTGATGAAAAAGTGTTAGAATATCAATATTAGCAGCCCCAGCGGGGCGGAATGTGTATAGCAAATCGTAAACAAACCACTTATAGCCCCAGCGGGGCGACAGGTGTATCATTGAAGAAATAGGTATGATGACTGGGATTCTCCTTGTCCAGACTATTATTCAAGTCTATAAAAAACTGTCCAAACTATTGTAAATATTAGTTGGTGTGTTTTTTCTTTTAAACGTTAATCATCTCTCAATACCTTCGCCATTTTTACATGCTTCAATTGAATCGGAATACTGTGTTGATCTATCATCAATCTGCGATAATGTCCGATAGTATGAATAAAAATAACTTCAGGTTTTTGCAATACCTTCGCCAATTATCCAGGATTAAGATTGGCTTGCGTGTTGTGAATAGCACCTATTGAACTCAGACGACCAATGATTTGCTGAATAACAATAGGTTCAGGTTTCTGCGGAAGTATTTTTAATACTTCCTGCACATATTTCAGACCTCGGTAGTGCGATTTAAGATCTAATACACTATATTCGGGATTCTGACATCTGTTCTTTTCCATGAGTTTTGCACTGACATTTACCATAAACATTGACAGATTTGCCGCATTGTTCACAGGGGTTTTGTGGACATTCATGAAACCTTGCAGACCCCAATGTTGTTTGGCATCGCGAAAGTTGAACTCGATTTGAAAACGGAGTGAATAATAGTCTATCTGATATTTCTCAAAAGTTGTCAAATATCAGTAATTATCAAGGTTCTTTCGGATTTAGTTCATGAAAATGCGCCATGATTTCAAGTAGCATCTGTCTTTGTCCAGTGAGTTCAAGTTGCATTTGATGGAATGTGCGACGCTCTAAGATGCTTATCTGCAACAACATCAGGTAGCTCATTACTTTTATACTGAGTCCCGCATATGCCCCTTGCGTGCTCTCTAAACTCATATTGGACAAGTGCAGACTGGATTTCAGTTGTCTCCAATAGTATTCGATCCCGTTGTGTTGAGACCATATTCTGAGTGCTTCACAAGTGCGTAGGGGTTTACCAAAGACTAAGAGTGTGCGTATCTTTCCCATATCTGAAAAGAAGCACACAATACACTCACCAAATGTTGGACTTGTGGCTTGGACACGACAGACAGGTTTATCGCACCCCCATTGTTTTGGCTGCAGTTGTATGGATTTCTTATGAACCGAAAGTTTCACTTTCTTGTTGTTTATTGTCATCACATAGTTGTTTTTACCATGAACCAATATGGACACAAACCCTAAATTCAATAAGATGTCGATCAGTTTCTTGCTACCATACCACGAATCGAAAGTGATCGGATATTTTCTGATATCAATGCTGTGGACATCAAAGAAATCTAACACTTCTTTCATCATGACAACAAAAAGAACCGGTTTCTTTGTATTACCACGCTCTTGTTTTGAAACAAGCCGTGTATTGAGTGGAATAACAATATCGCCACTCTTGATCGTGATGCCTAATATGTTCTGCCCCCAAGTGGTGTTATTATGTTTTTTAGACCACCAGTTTGAGCAGTAAGACATTGTTTTTCCATATCGATCTATATTACTGTCATCTACACTGAGAGTAGGACACCGACGAGATTGTGTTGAAGCACTCTTAGATTCGGTATCTTTGATCAACTCTAGTGCCATAGCACATCCGAGCCGCACATTCAAACATTTCCAGTGATACTGGCTCATGGCGTGAAGATCCCGATAAAGACCCGCTTTGGGAAGTGTCAACGCATCTGCGACTTGGTTCGGATTATAGAGACCAAATAGATGACAAACGGATAACAAAAGTAAAGTGTCAATGATTTGTGATCGAATACGGTGAAAACGAGAAAAAAGAAGATGTTGAAAAAACTTCATAGATTTGATAATCTGATAATGCATGAAATGTCCTCCTATGTATAATCAAAATGGAATTTATGTTTATACTATAGGATGACATCTCATGTGCATAAAATCAAGTCAACTCTTCAAAATGGACGCATTTTCATTGCTCAAAACCCTCAATGTAGTGATATTTAGTGGATGCACCGCTATTCTGATAAATGTCAGCCCGTTTAATAAATTAAACTTCATACGGAACTAAAGAAAACAGAAGTTTGTATCTGCGCCAAAAACTTTACACACTCTATGTTATGTTTTGGGTTGAAAATATGGTGTCCATAAAAATATTTTGCAAGAAATATTTTGCATTAATTGCATTATAATTTGGTGTTTTTGGAAAAAATGATAATAAAAACCTTCGCGAAAAAGGAGGGTTGAATGCGGTTGCTACAAGGGTTATTGCTGATCTGGTTGTGTTGCTAAGGCGTACTTCTGTGAGTTTAGCATGTGAAAAAGCGGGTGTGAGTGTTGGTTCGTATTATCGTTGGCATTGGGAGTCTCGTAAGCTTTCGCGCGGGTGTGTTTCGAATGCAGTAGATACACCTTATGAATGTTTGCTTCGTGAGTTCGGCAGGCGGATTCGTGCGTCTCGTAAGCATTCTTTGGCGTGTAAGCGTGTAGTGCGTGGAAAAAGTTGACAATCGCGCTTAAAAAGTGCTCCTACAGGGGTTGGATAAGCACACTTACAAAGTGCTCCTACAAGTTTTGGCGTGATTAAGATTACCCGTTTAATAAATTAATCTTCATTAGGAATAATCGTTTAGCAATTTCAATTGGTTCGGAAACAGAACCAGAATCGTCAATTCAAGGCACAAACCATTCACACATTTTTACAACAGCATATAAATATTATTACATTATTACTTGACAATTATATATATATAATATAATTAACATATGTTCAGAATATAAGTTCGAATCGACAATGTAAGTCAAGGAACTCAATGAGATCGTGCAGATCCCTGAACAAGGGACATCACTGGAACACAACTTTACTTCTTACATTGTTGGATGGGTTTGTAACCCCGATTTCTTACATTGTTGGATGGGTTTGTAACCCGAATATCACGACAACTAATTGGTGAGCTCTTATGTTACCTCAATACACTACAAAAATAACACAGGCTGAATTGTCAAATACCAATGTCACATGTGATGAGATCCGCCGTCTCTATACCATGAAGAATTCACGTCAGGACTCAAAAAAAACAAAATCAAAAAACGTACTGTTTCAAAAAAATAAAATTCCCAGAATTACGACCAGGAATAACTAACAATCCCAGACACGGACTGAATTCACAGCACCGTACCAAAACCGTACCGAAACACGAAAAAACACAACTTACGGTACGGTTTTAAGGACGAAAAAAATCAGTGAATTTACAAGCGAAACACACAGATTATCCCTACACCTTAATTTCACTATAAGGCATTAATATTTGTGATAAAGTGCATAAGAAAAACCGAAATTAGATAACCCTAGCCTACATTAAGGGTGTGTAAAGTTTTTGGCATGAACATCATGCTGCTTTTGTGTTTGGATACCAATATCTGTCCCAAGCCTTATTCTTTGACAAACATCTCCACTTTAGCACAGCATTGATGCCCGGTTTCTCCCATCTCATAGCTGCTTGTTTACACCTTTCTCCGACAACATGTTTACACGCACTTTCAATCACACCACTTCCAATCATATACCCTTTTTCTCTAAACGCTTTATACTGCATGCGGTTTGCATGTTTTTCAAAATATCTCGCTTCTCTTTCTAACACCTCTGACACTTCAGGGTGCTGTGTGGCTAAGGCACGAATGTTTGAGGCAACTGCTATGATATTGCCATGATAAAGAAGTGGCTCCGTTTCTTTTATCCAAGTGTCAATAGCTTCTGTCTCCGTCTCACCAAAGGCAACTTTAGCAACATTATAGAGATGAGATGTGGCGTGCATGTGATCCACAATCTGAACGGCATTCGGAAAGTATTCTTTACAAAGGTTCCAAATCCACGCAGCACCATCTCCGATAAATACAATCACTTGTGTATTTATATCTTTTTGATAGATGCCACTTTTTAGTGCTAACGCATACAACTTCTTACCAAAAGCGGCGGCATTTTGACGACCCGCAACATACCGAATACTTTCTGTTCGCACACTCGGGGTCCCACCCGAAACAGGTTGTGGATAATCTCTGTAAATACACCCCACTTTCACCTCTTTCCACCCATCCGGAGAGTTCGTGTGGCACCCATCGCAACTCACATACCAACGCTGATTTTCCTTAAGTTCTTGAGCCTCTACTTGTTCACATACATCCAAATCTTCTGCCCACTTACACACATTTTGATGAAGTCTCGTGTGACTCACTTCTATACCTTGATGAGACAACTCCTCTGAGGCTTCCCTATAGTCAAGCCGCGCAGACAAACGACACATCGCTTCAGCGACACGATGCGTGTATTGATCCGATAACTTCTGTTTGACTTCCCACGGGGCATGCCTATGTCCGTGTTCACAACAATACACCCAACGCCTTATACTTATTTTGCCACAAAGAGTTGTTAGATGTTTCGCACGCTTGCGTAATGGACGACAAGGTGCTTTACACTCTGGACATTCAACAGGTTCACTCTCTTTCTTACCTGCCTTTTTAGAGACACACATTTCTAAAAACTTTTGTTCAAGAGAACGAAATGCTTCAAAAACACGAACTTCAACATCATCTAAAGATAAACTCTCGTCAACATTGATGTCTCCATAGAGATCGTTTACTTCTTTGACAATCTTTCTAAAATCATCTTCGCAATCGTTGCTTTCATGAACACTTAATGATATACTTGACATTGGTATCCTCTCCTAAAATTGTGATTTATTTATTAGGTTAGGATACCATGTGTATACATTCTGAGCAAGAACTCCATTCAAGGCAATTTCATGCCAAAAACTTTACACACCCCTACATTAACCTATACTTGACATCAACCCATAGATGTGCTATACTACAAAACAGATTTTCAATGGAAAATGGAAATCTGAATAGTGAGTTTATCAACAACCCAAGTTCATATAAAATGATATGGAGTGCTAATCAATGAATTACAAACAAGCGTTAGACAGTAAAATATCCAAGTATAATTTACTCAAGCATCCGTTTTATCAAGCATGGAGTGCTGGTGAATTGCCAGTTGAAGCATTGAAATGTTATGCCCGTGAATACGGGAGTTTTATCTCAACCATACCTAAGGGGTGGGAAACATTAAACGATGCTGAGACAGCAGAAGAGGAAACTGAACATATTGAGATGTGGGAAGATTTTGCCGATGGTCTCAACACCGAAATTACGGATGCACAAATACCACAAGTGAAAACTCTCTTGAATACCGCTGAAAATCTCTTTTCTAAGAGAGATACAGCATTAGGCGCGCTTTATGCTTTTGAAGCACAACAACCGGAAACTGCGAAATCCAAGTTGGCAGGACTGAAAGCCTTCTATCAACTACCTGAAAAAGTGGAACCTTATTTTGAAACACATTCGCACAATGAACATGAAGCGGAGAAATTACTGGAGAGAATTGACGCATTGTCATCGGATGCACAAGAAGTTGTAGTACAGTCCTGTGAACAGATGAGCAATGCATTGTGGGATGCCCTCACAGGAATTCACGATGCAGAATGCGTGTGATACGGTAAAAGCATATTTTGATGCACTTGTGACAAAAGATGCTGAAGCCATTATTGCGATGATGCTCCCCGCAGCACACTATGTAAAAATAGGCACGGATGCAGGTGAAGTCGTTGAAGGTGTAGATGGAATTGCAGCCTATTATCAAAATCATGTTGTGAGCACTGAGGATTTCAGCATCAAATTCATCAATCTTGATGTGCAAGAACGCGAAAATGTTGCTTGGTTCTATACGCGTCAAGTATGGAAACTCAAATGGCGAGGTGTTTCAGAAGAATTCGTGATGCGAATGACAGGTGTATTGGAGAGAATTGGCCACTCTTGGAAAATCGCACAAATACATGCTTCTATAGGGGTGCCTGAATCATAGTTTTAGAGGAAAAGTCTTTGAATATTTCGGTTATCTCATTTGACGGTGATATGACCTTGTGGGATTTTCACAAGGTCATGCGTCATTCGCTCAAACAGACTTTAAATGAACTGCAAAGACAAGTGCCGACACAACGGGCATCAGAACTGACAATTGATGAGATGATTTGGATCCGGGACCAATATGCAAATGAGGTAAAAGGTAAAATCTGGAATCTCTTAGAAATAAGACAAGGAGCTTTTGAACAGACACTGGAATATGTAGGATATCCTAACAAAAAGTTAGCCACACACCTGAATGCAATATATCGGAAACACAGGTTTGAAGACATAGAGTTATACCCTGATGTTATACCCACATTTGACCTTCTGATACAACACTTCAAGTTAGGATTGCTTTCAAATGGAAACACCTATCCTGAACGGTGTGGACTTGAGGATTATTTTGATTTTGTTATTTTCGCCCAAGATGTGCAGGTTGAGAAACCGGATCCAAAGATCTTTGAGATTACCGCTCAGCATGCAGCTTGTGAATTCTCGCAGCTGATGCATGTTGGAGATTCGCTTGAGAACGATGTCACAGGCGCGCAAAATGTTCGAGCATCTGCTGTCTGGCTCAACCGCGAAGGCATGCCAAACAATACAGATATTGAACCCGATTATGAAATACGTTCATTGACTGAAATTCCTGCAATATTAGGGATTTGACGTGTAAAGAAGGAATAATGTGATGATGACACCTGAACAACGATATCTCTTTGATGTCACAGGATATCTACACCTTAAGAATGTAATTGAAGGAGAAGAATTAGAAGCAGCACAGGAAGCAGCTGAGAGTTACATCAACACACCTCCTGATAAACTTCCTGATGGATTTGACTCCAGCGGAAAACACCTACCAAACGGAGTCGCTTTCTCAAGAGCATTGGAAGCACTTGCATTACATCCTGCAAGTTGGTCTATCATTAAGGAACTGACAGACAATAAACCCCAGCTGTTTCGTGGCACAATGATAGCAGACAGAGTTGGTGTTTCAGAAGGTGGAGAAGCATTAAGGCTGCATTGTGCGCGTGAAGATTATGGAAGGGACAAAAACTGCTTTGAAAACCGAAATGGTAAAATCTATTGTGATGATTTTGTCGTTTTCCCTTATCTAACCGATGTGCATCCCGGTGATGGTGGATTGTTGGTTGTTCCCGGTTCACACAAAGCTGAATATGATCGTCCCGAACACATATTCAACAACGGGACTATTGATGATGTTGCTGATCTTCCACACGGCGTTGAAAATATCACACCTAAAGCAGGTGATATTGTGATTATCTCGGAACTCTTAACCCACGGTGCGCTCCCTTGGAAACCGAAAGACCGATATCGCTGCTTCCTTGTTTTGCGGTTTAGACCACAGAACCGTGGTGAGAGTCGTCTACCTGCAGAGGTAAGAGATCGGTTAGCACCGGAAACGTTAGAGTTGATTGCTCATGCAGACATTAATCACACAAAAGAGATAGTTAAGAAGGATGTTATCAGGTTGATATGAGCAAGAGAATGCTATTAACGGATAAAATGGATTAACTTGCGAAAATAGATTATACCAAATTAACCCGATTTGTAGTACTAGTGCTGTGTCCACTCTTATTTAGCAGGTACATATTGCGATTCGGAGATCGCTCCTACCGACTGACCGCTTATTGTAGGAGGGAACTCCGATTCCCGATTACTATTATGTCCATCAGTTAACACTTGACTTAGCACTAGTATGTTTCAGATTAATTGCCGGACTTCCACATAAACGGTAGGAGTGCTTTGGAAGTCTGCTGTGCTCGGAATTTCGAATCAGGACATACGCATTCCCCTTGATAAGTGAAGTAGGGGTTAAGAATCCTTGCTTTGGTGTCTTTAACCCCACTCCCCGGACGCTATTGCTATGGGAATCCTTCCCCTTATAAGTGGGGCTCTAAGAAAGGCTCGTGTAAAGAATGAGTGCTAACGGGAAATTTAAACCCGCATGACCATTGTCTTCATTAAGAATAACACACACACTTTTTACATGAGCGAAAGAAAAATGGGTAAGTCCTGCATATTTAGAAAATCGTGAAAGTTGCGTAAACCCTATCTATGTTAGGAATAATCCATTACATTCGTGTAAACTTTTTAGATGTTTCAGGAGATTGTGCAGATCCTTTTTTGACATAATAAGCTTTGAGTTCTGCTTTAACCCAACGGCGTAGTATTTTTTCGTGTTGGGCACTTGAAGCATCTGGGATTAACATAATTAGTGCCATCATCTCTTCTAAGTCAAAAGGATACCGCAATTGTCCATCAATAATAATATCAATGGTTCCATCAATTTCGTCTTGCACTAAGCATGCCCAATGTTGGTAGTCGTCGCTCAAAACGAGTGTACCATTTAGAGCATTTGGAACAGGATGCACGGTCGCATTGTGAAAGACAGATATATTGCCTCCACAAGGTTGTCCGAGGTAAGCGATGTGAAGACCGTCAGGGCTGACAATCAAACGACCTACCCATTTCAACAATGGACCACGAATATTATTTGTTACAATACAAGTGTCGTCTCCTAAACTTGCTTCGTAGAATAACGTTTCCTTTGCGAAAGTAAGTTGTTTGACGCTGTCATATATGGGGCTGTGCGTGCTATTTTGGATAACAACCCAACTGTTATCACGTTCTGCGGCGTAAGCGTACTGTCCATTTCTTGAAAATTGGATACTACTTAAATTGTCAAACACTTCTCCCTCTTGTCCGTCTATCACAGTTCGCCATCCATCATGATCACGAACCAATATCCCCAATCTACCGTTTCGTCCGATAGTAAAATCTGCAATTTGGTTAAATGGTCCCAGTAATTTGTCATCCAGTGCTATGTATTGGTGAAGACCGTTTCTTACAATGTATGCGATTTGTTCACTATCCGGACTGAACCGAAGTGCTGCTACGCTTTCATAAAGGAACCCTAATTTTCCATCTATAACGACTCGGAACTGGTTTCCCACGGCAACTACATAAGCGAGATGGTATCCGTCCGGTGAGAAAGTAAGCGAACCCTGCATCACCGCTTCAAAAGAAACGCTTGGGACACCGTCTACTACAACGTGCCAACCACCTAAATCGGAAGCGACATATACAAGTTGCTGCTTCGGTCCGAATAGAACTTCCCCGATGCCTGTCCAGAGGCGACTACGCTCACCATCAGTTATGACAATCCAACCTTCATCGGTCATAGCAGCATAAGCAAAGTGTCGGGAATCTTCACTAAAGACGATGGTTTTGAGTGCTACACCGAGGTAAGGTTGCGAAAGAGTTTCACCCATTTTGATCTGTTGACGTTTATCCTTCTCAATAACTTCTACTCGGTTGAGCCGGTCTGGACTGTGACCATACCAAACGAGATATTCCTTACTACAGCCGCAAATAACCAGTACCAGTATCAAAGTCATCCAACGGAAGATGGACATATAATCTCTCCTTTCGCGACACTTTGTCCATTGACTTCAGCTTTCACCGACCAACAGTAGGTATCCGAGTTATTCTGATAGACTTGATACGTAATAATACATCCAGCGAAAACAGGAGCAAGTAGTTTTACGCGTAATCTAAGCGGAGTTTGCTCAAGTTGACATATCTTTTGTAAGGCATCAAGCACCTGTTGACACAGGGCTTTGTCCACTTGAGGTTGTAGCATGTGATGCCTTTGAAGCTCAAGGAGTCCTTCAAGCATCTCTACTTTTTCCAACTGGCGAATAACATCAAGGAGGACACAGCATTGCCGGAGTCCTTCAATAGTGTGAACACCGGGCCACAATTTCAAATTAGGAAAATGTCCGACAAATACTGGTTCATTAGCCGACACATAGCGTTCAGCAGATAGTTGTGGTCGCGGCGAACTTTGATAATCAATAACCCGATCGACCATAATCATTGGATGTCGCTCAGGTATTAGATGTTCTATGACATCAGAACCGATAAGGAACTTTTTACCATCTTTCATAGGAGGTGAGCCTTACGCCATTCTTTTGTATAGCAGTTTTAGCAAGCCGTCTGTCCATTCGTTGTGCCATTTCTCCCAATGCATCATGTCAACTCCTCTTTTCGTGTGTGAAAACTGTGATGGTAAGGACTGACATTTAAACTAAGATTGTTGACTGCTGGAGCCGAGATAGTCTTTAGGGGAGAGTCTTCAGCGCGAAAACCATCTAATCCAGCATGCCAATATGGTTTGCGAAGTAATGCTTTCCCGACATAATTCTTGTGCATCGGAGAATACCCTGATGCTAATACCTGTCCTACAATTTCACCATCATAGGTAATCTCTGCGTTAGTGTTAACAGCGTCCGGTGTTGTGAAACAGGTGAGTCTATGCGTCAATCCAGCCTGTCGAAGTTCCTGGATCGCTTGAGCCCCGGGGTATGTGTCTTTCTGCTTGGACAATCGCCATTGCAGCTGCAATTCCAAAGGTGTAAGATTATACTGACCTTCTCTATTGATATCAAAGAAGAAATTTTCTAATACACATTGGGCTCGGGCTGCTTCATTTGCGCGTGCCATCTCAAATGCTGCACCAGTAGTTAACACTTTTTCGATCCAAGTGTTTTTCTGATCAATCGGCACTAATAGGTGATACCCATATTCACCTGTTCTTCCTGCCCGAAAGATAAATATATCATCCAAGACCAACATCCCCAAATAGGGTAAGCCGAGGACATTGGTGCCAAATACTTCGGCACATAGTTCCCATGCATAAGGACCATCAAATGCTAAGTTAGCATGTGACTTGCCGAGATCGGTGATAAGAAAATCAGTAATACCGGTTGCGTGGTCGGTAATCCAGTCTATAATCTCATCAACATTGGATCCATAGCCAACCAGATAAGCATTTTCAGCTTCACGGCAAACATAGACATCGGCAAAAGGGTTCCCATTTTCATTTAGCAACAGTGTATGTCGCATCTGCCCATCTTGAAGAAAAATATCACATGGGCATACGGCATCAAGTGCCTCAAATGCTTGACTGCCAGTCAACTGCAGACAACGTAGTTCAGGTTCTTCAGCAAATGCCACCGAGTTACGAATGGCATGATAGCCGACTTCAGTTTCTGTCATTGTATATTCTCCTTTCGACTCATTACCACATCCACGAGTGAATTAATTGTTCGTAAAGCGAATATGCTATCACCTTCATCCAGTGAAATTCCGAATTCTGCCTCCAATGTTATAATGACCTCGACTGCATCTACAGAGTCAAGTCCGAGTCCTGTTCCGAAAAGGGGTGTATCGGCATCCAGTTCGTCAGGAGAATACTCAAGTTGCAGAGAGGAGATTAACATTTCAATCACCCGATTGAAGGTGTTTTCACGTTGTTGAATTTTTTCTTTCAAATTTGATTGCATTCTTTACTCCCATTTTGCAGGATAACAGCTGCTCCTGCGGTTCCGTCATCTTTGCTGCTGATAAGGAAGGGGCCTGGTTCGCCCGATTTTAAGGCATCAATAGCAGCGATGACTGCCCAAAGGTCTGCGACGGTAGGTGGTCCCGGAACGACCATCGGCACAACGTCCTTGTGATTAAGGGATGCCTTAGCCAGTGCTTGTACGATAGCTTCTTCGCAATCCGTTGCAAGTGCCCATCCAATAAGGTTAATAGAAGCCGGTTCCTCTCCAACTGTGAGAAGAACGCTGGCGGCTCCGTTATCATAATCATCTAACTCATTTGGTTCATCTACTGCTGCGGTCAGTAGAGAATTAACATCATCACGCCAAGCAAGGTGGTCTGCACCGGTCACGAGAGCCGTAAGTCCACTACCTAGTCCTGTTGACAGAGTTGCAGTTGGTCCTTTTAGTCCGAAAAGTCTGCAACTAACCCCTGTCGCGTAGCTGCAAGCCATTCGTGTGAATGCGGTTGCTGAGAAGGATGCCAAGCCGCGTGCCGCTACACTTTCCGAAAATGCTTCAATGCTCTCTTGAGAGATTTTGGTTTGGCCGACGAAAAGACCAATGCTTTCGCAGTCAGGTGTGCGTAGTTGGATCCCAGCGTTTGTCAGAGCAACAGCAACTGCACTGGCGAGAAGACGTGCAGATTTATCTATGGTTCGTAGCTCAGAGTTCGGTGCGAATTGTTTTATTTTATGGCAATCTTCCACCTTGCCTGTGCCGATAAGACGAATGGGGCGGGGTTCATCTCTCCGAATCTGCTGTGGACTCTCTGTTTGACCGAAGATCAATGCAGCGTTAAATCCCCCAAACGCTGCGTTTGTAGAAACTGCATGCTGTATTGGATGAGGCCTGGGTCTTGGTTCCGCAACTGGATCCGTGGGGACATTAGGACGAGGTTTTGTGAAATTGATAGTGGGTGGTACAACTTCGTGCTGCATCGCCATCAAAGTCACCACCGCCTCAAGTGCGCCAGCAGCCCCTTGAGCATGACCGAGGAAACTTTTGCTTGAACTGACAGGTAGTTGGTCTGCGACATCACCGAATGCAAGTTGAATTGCGCGCCATTCAGCCGTATCGTTCGCGACCGTGCCTGTGCCGTGAGCGTTAAGATAGTCAATAGAATTAGGGGTAAGTCCAGCATCCGTTACGGCAGCAGAAAGTGCCTGTGCCATTCCGGCACCTGAAGGGATAGGGGTTGTATCATGGTAGGCATCAGCAGACAATCCGTAGCCCATGAACGTTGCCAAGGGCGCGATCTTGCGTTTCTTCGCGGAACGTTCAGATTCAAGTATCATAAACGCCGCGCCTTCACCGAGGGTAGTTCCTGTATTTGTGCTGAAGGGTGCACAAGGGTTTTTAGATAGCAATCCGAGACAGTGAAAACCAGCAAACACCTCTATGCTGAGCGTATCAACACCACCCGCGAGAACGAATTCAGCAACGCCACGTCGCACGAGATCCGCAGCGAATCCTATTGCATGTGTTGAGGATGCACACGCCGTTGAAAAAGTGAGAACCGGTCCACCGAGATCCAAGGCATTTTTGAGGTCAACGCTCACAGTCTGTATTTCACTCTCTTGTAACCCGTTACAGGTCCCAAGTACCAAGGCAACTCGATCACGATTGACAATTTTGGCATGTTGGAGAGCCTCAGCAGCTGCAGCGCGCCCGTAAGCCAACAGACGTTGGTCTTCGGTATCGTAGCAATTGCCAGAAGGCACCATCCCTCCAAGTTGCGTATGAAATGAATCAGTATTAAAGCGATTGATGGGTGCAATACCGCTTTTCCCTTGTTCTATAGCATGCCAAAGTGTTTTAATGTTTTCGCCCAAGGCACAATGTGCCCCGAGACCTGTGATTACGATTTTCATGGGCAATCAGTCTACCATCTCAATGAATAGTGATATCATAATGGGGGCAAGAACAGTCGTAAGACAACCCGGAACAGCAGCACTTAGTCGAAGATTCTTGACTTTTGCTTTGTAAACTTGTGTGTAAACCTCAACATATTCTGGGGATTTCCCAACAAGTCTCACTGCTGATACTTGAGGTTCCGCTGTGGCGTTAATGGCTCCTAACAAACAACTACCGTATAAAAACCAGTTAATTTGATTGACCTCCGCTTCGGCATCTTGTTCGGCAGCATTTACGGCTTCGAATAGTTCTGAATTTTGTTGTGCAAAGGCAGCAATAGACATACTAAAGACTAACACCGCCATAACAAATACTAAAATGTGAAAGATACGACCTATATTCATTTAATTTCTCCTTTTCACGGTGGGTGATATGTGTCTTATAAAATTCATGTCAAAGTTTAGCGTAAACCCATGTATGTGAACTACGTGCTGTACTCGAACCATCCCTACAAGAGATTTATATTGCAGCACCATAGGCGTCAATTTAGCGTCTTTCCAGGGCCAGTAGGTTCGGTTTCCTAACCGAACCGGAACTTCCGAGAAAACCTTATGAACGCCATTGGCACAAATCCGGTTCGGTTAGGAAACCGAACCTACCGTCACGGGGAATAACGCGTAATTCTCCTTAAATTGATGCCAATGGGATTTATATTGCAGCACCGATAATAAGGGTAATGAGACCCGACAGGATGGCAGCAGGTCCAACGGTCACGCCAAGGACCAGTCCTGCTGTTAGCGTTATGATAGCATCATCATCTGATGAATCAGCGTCAGCAGAAGCACCAATTAGCAGCCAACCTATCCCGGTGGTTATGACCCCGAATCCAAGTGTGAATAAGCCTGTTCTGAACCAGTCTCCACTTAGATCACTTTGAGCTTTCGCTATGATCTCTTCTTTAGTCAGTGCCTGCTGTGGTTGAGTTTGTCTCTGATCACGATTGGCTGATTCATTTTCACTGTTTGTGCTTTCTTGTGCCACCAGTTGATAACCAATAGGAACGTCTTCAAGGTCCTGTTTTTGCCAATACCGTGCAGCATTTTCTGCTTCTCGGACTCGTGCTTTAAAAGCTGCTTCACCCATACGTGTTGCCATAAATCGCTGTGTTTCAGCAACGGGACCCGGTATAGCGGTAAGTTTTTCATATTTTGTTACGTATTCATTAATAAACATTTCAGATGAATGTTTCAAACGTCCAATGATGTGTTTGCCCATGACATGCAATTGCATCAGACGCCGGTTAGAGGCACCAACTGCAGCGGCTTCAAGCTCAATCGTCTTCAGCACGTGATCTCCAAGTGCAGGGTCATCACGTAGTGCTGTCTGCATATCGGCACGCGCAGTCGGTGACAAAGATTTCATCTGATCTGTTGCGTCCGAGGCTGCTGCATCCATTTCCGGTGCAGAATAGTGAAGTCGTTTCTGAACACCCGGATGCACTTGACCGGTTACCGATAGATCACCGAAATTGCCAGCGAGTAAGAGAGTGCGCATCCCTTGACAGAACAAACGTGCACCTTTTTCATTGATCGGTTTTTGATGTAGCTCACTAATAAAACGTCCTCCTTCTGGGTTCTCTGCGATTTGATTCATCGCACCATCGAGACTTGTCAAAAAACGATCCATCTGCAATGGTGTGATATTTTGCCAATCTGGAGCAATAACCTGACCGATACCCGCGCAGCCAGTAACACCGGTAGCTAATGCCCCCATACTGCCAATTAAAAAATCTCTTCTCTTCATTATATTTTCTCCCTTTGTTTAGCGAAATTATGAAACAATTGCTAACCAGTTTCTAATCCTGTCCGGAAATCAGGCACCAACTTTGCGGAGGCTTTACCCATCTGTGCCGCTGCATATTCTCTATTATGGTAGATTTTAGAATTATTTATACTCTCAACACTAGCGAGGTTAGGAAAACTCGCCTACCGTGGGAGGAAAGTGTATAATAATTTTCATATTCCACCATAGTTACCTTGTTCTATAGCATCCCAGAGTGTTATAGTAGCGAGATGGTCAGAACAAAGCAAATGGGGGATAGAACAATAGTAAGAAATCCCGGAACAGCAGCACTTAGTCTAAGATTCTCAACTTTTGCTTTGTAAGTTAGTGTATAGACATTAACATATTCTGGAGACTTCCCAACAAGTCTTCCGGGAGGCGGGTGAGATTCCCTACCAGCCTGACTGATACCGTACAGACAACAACCCGATAACCACCAGTTAATTTGATTGACATCCGCTTTGGCATCTTGTTCGGCGGCACTTACGGCTTCGAATAGTTCTGAATTTTGTTGTGCAAAGGCAGCAATAGACATACTAAAGACTAACACCGCCATAACAAATACTAAAATGTGAAAGATACGACCTATATTCATTTAATTTCTCCTTTTCACGGTGAGTGATACGTGTCTTATAAAACTCATATCAAAGTTTAGCGTAGACCCATGTATGTGGACTACGTGCCGTCTCAGAACCATCCCATACATGGTATCTATTTTCCAACACCTATAATGAGGGTAATGAGACCAGCAAAGATAGCTGCGGGGCCGACGGTCGCTCCCAGGACCAATCCAATTACAGCCCCACTGTCGTCTATGTTATTACCTGATGATATTATAATCAAACCCAATCCGGTGGTTATGACCCCGAATCCAAGTGTGAATAAGCCTGTTCTGAACCAGTCTCCACTTAGATCACTTTGAGCTTTCGCTATGATCTCTTCTTTAGTCAGTGCTTGCTGTGGTTGAGTTTGTCCTTGATCCCGATTGGCTGATTCATTTTCACTGTTTGTGCTTTCTTGTGCCACCAGTTGATAACCAATAGGAACGTCTTCAAGGTCCTGTTTTTGCCAATACCGTGCAGCATTTTCTGCTTCTCGGACTCGTGCTTTAAAAGCTGCTTCACCCATACGTGTTGCCATAAATCGCTGTGTTTCAGCAGCGGAACCCGGTACAGCAGTAAGTTTTTCATATTTCGCTACGTATTCATTAATAAACATTTCAGAAGAATGTTTCAATCGCCCAATGATATGTTTTCCCATGACGTGCAATTGCATCAGACGCCGGTTGGAGGCACCAACTGCAGCGGCTTCAAGCTCAATCGTCTTCAGCACGCGATCTCCAAGTGCAGGGTCATCACGCAGTGCTGTCTGCATATCGGTACGCGCAGTCGGTGACAAAGATTTCATCTGATCTGTTGCGTCCGAGGCTGCTGCATCCATTTCCGGTGCAGAATAGTGAAGTCGTTTCTGAACACCCGGATGCACTTGCCCGGTTACCGATAGATCACCGAAATTGCCAGCGAGCAAGAGAGTGCGCATCCCTTGACGAAGCAAACGTGCGCCATTTTCATTGATCGGTTTTTGATGTAGTTCACTAATAAAACGTCCTCCTTCTGGGTTCTCTGTAATTTGATTCATCGCACCATCCAGACTTGTCAAAAACCGATCCATCTGCAATGGAGTGATATTTTGCCAATCTGGAGCAATAACCTGACCGATTCCCGCACAGCCAGTAACACCTGTAGCTAATACCCCCATACTGCCAATTAAAAAATCTCTTCGTTTCATAGTATTTCCTCCTTTTGTTGGGAAAGATAACACAGTAATTGTGTGCCGGTATCTACCCCTGCTTGGAAGTTATTTTCAAATTTTGACGCAGCAGTCCTCATTTGCGTCGCGGCATATTCTGTGCTACCTGTAAAGGCACAAGCGGTGCCGACACCATGCCAAAGTTGCTTACGTCGTTTCGGTAAAAATCTGTCAATAGTACGGACAATAGTTTCAATGTGACCGACATGAACAAACCACAATGCGCGTCCGAGACCAATATCATAGAAAGTGCTTAATTCGCTCTCTCTCATAGGAAATCCCCTGCATGTGAACCGCTGAGGATGGAAGAATCCTTGGTGAAAGCCGTATCCATCTACAACTGCGGCTATAAAGTTTGAGTCTAACGCTGTCGGTGACCAGTCAAAAGGTTTTCCTAGACGTGCGCTTGCCCATCCAACACCAATTGCACTTAGAATATGTTCTTCAGTAGATCGTCCATTAAGGAATACATTCAGCTGGTTTTGAGGTGCAGGACTGAATTCATCGATTAAGGTAAGTGCCATTGCTGCACCTTCAAGAGCAAAACCACGTCTTTGGAACGGTTCATCTTGTAAAAGTTTAGGTAGTATCTCTGGTGAAGCCTTTAGTGCCTGATCGAACCCTTGCAAAAAGGCAGCACGCGCGTTGGACACCCGCTCACAGATTTTTGGATGTGCATCTGCAACTGAAGGCGGTTGCATGTCGGATAGTAATCGCGACAATCGCTTCCTAATTCTGTCAGTGTATGTGTTCATTTCACAATGTCCTCTATCCTGTTGCTAAAGGACTCCAAGATTCTAAGGTTTTCGGACAATCGGTCTTTGAGAATACCCGCATCTTTTAAACGGTCTTTACTGGACAAATAGAGCGACTGAACATGCTCAACGCGCGCTTGATCAATAAAGTGTCCTGCGTAAGAACATCTCCGTGCTTCATACCTTTTGAAACGGTGTATCATACGCTGTTGCAGGCTCTCCAATAACGCGTTTTCCTTTTTAATCGTACGATGAAACCTAACATCACAAAAGCGATCGTTACAGAAAAGTAGGACATTATAAGCGAAGTAAACAGCGGTATCCCATACGACTTTCTGTAGCATGGTCCCTGGTTTTCCCATCAACGCGTAGTTCCCGTGATACAACCCCAAATAATGTCGGAACATACCATTTAACAACTCTTCACCAAATTTGGCACAAATTGACAGTTGGAGCCGGTCTGATGCGAAATCTGCTTCAATCATCTGTGTTATTAAGGTGTTTCCCACAGCGATAAAATCCCCTCCTGGTGAATAGAGTGCATCTAAAAAAAATGCGGATTCTCCACAGAGTGCCCAACGATCCGCTGAGAAAGTGCGCCGACTGAGATAAGATTTTGCTTTCATAACGTGGAAGTCAAGATGTTCAAAAGACGAAACAACTTCAGTTAGTTGCGGTTCCCGTGGTGTGAGCCACGTCAACACCTTTTCAAATCGGCTGAATTGTTCCAAGGCGTGTAGGTTAGGGTCTGTCATAATCCCGACACTTGTCGCGCCACTTGGGAGCGGAATCAGCCATATCCAGTAGCCTTCACCCATTAGATGGTTCGTGCTAAGCCAACGCAGCCCTGGCCGTGTTCTAGAGTGATACGCTGCACTGTCTGTCCAATCGTCTGGATCGATTCGCCCAGCAAGCCGAAACCATGCGGCATTGACCTCATGTCCTTGCGTCTGTCTGAGTTTCAAACGACGTGCGAGGAACCCCGCGCGACCGGTTGCATCAATAACCCATCGCGAGTTGATTTTCAAATCGGCCGTGCTTACGTCTGCGACAAGTTCGTGCGGATTACCGAGGTTTAAACTCTTAACTTTGCAGGCTTCTAAGACCTCTATATCGGTCTCACGACAGCATTCCAAGAGATGGTTCTCTAAACGTCCACGATCAACGTTGTATGTCGGAAGGTGGATTCCGGGGAGATGCTTCATGGGTTTATTCGGTATGTTTTCTGAACTGCTCAATGGTCCGAATTCTGGTCGGCATCCCAAATCACTGTTGTCGTGTTCACTCATAAAAAAGCGCAGTCCAAACTTAGGTAGATGGGATTCCATCAAGTGCTCACCTAACCCGAGCGTTTCCCTGAGATACCAAGAAGAGACCTCTACCATTGACTCGCCTACCTTAAAAGTTGTTTCAGGCACAGGGTATCGGTGTTTCTCAAGTACAGTCACACTGAGTATAGGAAGTGTTTGTCGCAGTTGAAGTGCTAAAGTCAATCCTGCCAGACCTCCGCCAACGATCACTACATCGGAATAGCGCGTCATATAATATTCTCCAATTGTGCCCCCACCATCGTGCCGTGGGCAACTGTCTGTCCTTCAACAAACGCTTGCACCGCAAAGCTGACGAATCTTCCAAATACACGTGTCAGTTCTACCCTATATTGAAGTAACTTACCCGCTTGAACATTACTAACAATCTCAACATCTACCGAAGCTAACATGCCATTTCTGGATACGTCATTCACTGTTTTGTCTGACAAAATCTCTAAAAATTGCGTCAAAGTATAGTCGTTATCAACACCTTCTGTACTTGTGAAAAGAACACTCACATTTTCCGCGCCTAATCCATCCGCCTCACGTCTACGTTCACATGCCCAAATGAGAGTCAAGAGAATACAGCATTGTCCCAAACCTTCAATGATGTACACTGATGGCCAGTAAAACGGTGGTTCAGCACCGTAAAACATGGGTTCAGAATGACGAATGGTCCGCTCTGCATTGAGAATAGGTATATCACTGCCAATGTACTCAACAATTGATTCAACCATCAGAAAAGGGTGGCGATGTGGTAGAAGAAGTTCTATTGTTTTCATAAATTAAATTCAGAAACATAACCTGTTTGGCGGTTCCGGTTCCTTGCTTTGTAGGTTCGTGTATAAACTTGGATATATTAGCGATTTTTCATCAATCCGTGCTGCAGGTGATGGTTGCATGGTAAAACCACTTTATTGATTTTAGATGGGAAATTAGAAAATAGAAACGTTTATCTCCGATTTTCCAATCTTCCATATTTTTAAATTTACTTCCGTATCAACATCTTGCGCGTAGCACTAAAATCGCTTGCTATGAGTGTATAGAAATACAAGCCACTCGCGACCTCTTCACCGAACTCATTTTTACCATCCCAATACGCGGCACGGGAAGGACTTTGATACATACCTGCAGCTTGATGTCCGAGGATCAACCTCCTGACCAATGTGCCGTTCACAGCATAGATAGTGATGGTAACATTTGCATGTTTTGCCAACTGATACGGTATCCATGTTTCTGGGTTGAATGGATTAGGGAAGTTTGCTAAGAGGGCGTTCTGTCGGCTGGCGGCGACAGATATTTGCGCAGTAAGTGCGGAACCATTATAGCCTGCGATAGCATCCGCACCGACGGTAAAGGTAAGCGTGCCATTAGTTGTCATATCTCCATCAAAGTCCAGTTTCACAGTGATTACGGTATCACTCTTCTTATCCGGGTCGTGCCACGGGAATGTTACACCGGATATACCTGAGACTGACACAGCATCTCTAATGTCAAAAATTGATCGCTCAAACTTTCTTCCACTGAGTGTCAGCGTAATTTCAGAGCCATCAAGTGCCGCCTCGGTCAATGTGGATGGCGAAGCGGTGACCGATTCACTGACTGCAGAGACTGATATTTGCGCAGTGAGTGCCGAACCGTCATAATCCACGATAGCATCCGACTCAACGGTAAAGGTGAGTGTGCCATCGGTGGTCATGTTCCCATCAAATGTCAGTTCGACGGTGAGTTCTGTGTTACTCTCGCGGTCAACATCAAAAAAGTCATCAAAAGTCACACCTGTGATCCCAGAGGCAGATACCTTTTGATAATTCCAGAATAAGCTTTCGTAAGTCCCACCTGTGAGTGTAAGCGTAACTATGTTCCCATGCAAAGTTGCCTCTGTCAATGTGGTATCCGCAGAAACACTGATGGATGGTGTGCCATTTGTAGTTGTCTGTGTCTCAGTCACATCAGTTATGTTGATTGTCACGGTGATGCTATCACTCCCACCATTTCCATCAGAGACAGAGACGGTGACGGCGTAGGATGTCTTCGTTTCGTAGTCAAGCGATGCTTTCGTTTGCAGCTGCCCTGAACTGCTGACAATGCTAAAGGCTGATGCATTTGTGCCACCAAGACTATAGGTGAGCGTATTTCCATCCGCATCTGTAGCAGATACAGGATTGCCTATATTTACACCTGATGCCGTGTTTTCTGCTACCGAGCGCGTGGTGCTGCTACCTTCAGTAAATATTGGCGCACGGTTTGGAATATTTTCGTTTATGTCAGTTATGTTGATTGTCACGGTGATGCTATCACTCCCACCATTTCCATCAGAGACAGAGACGGTGACGGCGTAGGATGTCTTCGTTTCGTAGTCAAGCGATGCTTTCGTTTGCAGCTGCCCTGAACTGCTGACAATGCTAAAGGCTGATGCATTTGTGCCACCAAGACTATAGGTGAGAGTATTTCCATCCGCATCTGTAGCAGATACAGGATTGCCTATATTTACACCTGATGCCGTGTTTTCTGCTACCGAGCGCGTGGTGCTGCTACCTTCAGTAAATACTGGCGCGCGGTTTGGAATATTTTCGTTTATGTCAGTTATGTTGATTGTCACGGTGATGCTATCACTCCCGCCATTTCCATCAGAGACAGAGACGGTGACGGCGTAGGATGTCTTCGTTTCGTAGTCAAGCGATGCTTTCGTTTGCAGCTGCCCTGAACTGCTGACAATGCTAAAGGCTGATGCATTTGTGCCACCCAGACTGTAGGTAAGCGTATCGTTATCCGCATCTGTAGCAGATACGGGATTGCCTATATTTACACCTGATGCCGTGTTTTCTGCTACAGAGCGTGTGGTACTGCTACCTTCAGTAAATATTGGCGCACGGTTTGACGGGGTTGTTGTACCTGTGGCAGAGACAGAGATTTGCGCGGTAAGGGCAGGACCATTATAGCCTGCGATAGCATCCGCACCGACGGTAAAGGTGAGTGTGCCATCACTTGTCATATCTCCATCAAAGTCCAGTTTCACAGTGATTACAGTATCACTCTTCTTATCCGGATCGTGCCACGGGAATGTTACACCCGATATACCTGAGACTGACACATCATCTCTAATGTCAAGAATTGATCGCTCAAACTTTCTTCCACTGAGTGTCAACGTAATTTCAGAGCCATCAAGTGCCGCCTCGGTCAATGTGGATGGCGAAGCGATGACCGACTCATTGACTGCAGAGACTGCTATTTGCGCAGTCAGTGCCGAACCATCATAATCCTTAATTGCATCTGCCCCCAAAGAGATGGTCAGGTTGCTGTCACTTGTCATATTCCCATCAAATTCCAGTTCAACAGTGACCTGCGTATCACTCACCCGATCAACACCGAATGTGTCAACGGTAACACCAGAAATTCCGGTCAACGTTATCGCATCTCTGATTGTGAACTTGGAGTGCTCAAAAGTGCCACCGCTGAGGTTAAGTGTGATGATACCCCCATGCAGTGCTGACTCTGTGAGTGGTGCTGCAGTTGATGTAGTTAGTGTTGGTGCTGTTTCTGGGTCTTCGGTAGGATCAGGTGTAACAGGCTGCTGGCTTGTATCATCACCGATTTCCTTTATTTCCCAAGACTTATTGCTGACAGACTCTGCCACGAAGTGGTAAGTCGTATTATTAACTGTTGCAGTGATTCGCATTGATCCGCCAATTGCGACTTGGTTAATCCACTGAAGCCACGACGGTAAATTTGGAATATTCCATTGTGAATGTCCATTGGCAAGCACAGAGAAAACAGCATCTGAGTCGGGATACGTGCAACTCTCACCGGGGGCGAGGATGTCTCCAACCATACAAACGTTTGAATCTGTCGGCAATTCATCAATGTCGGTAATATTTACAGTGACAGTGATTGTATCTGTGAGGTTGCCATCGGAGACTGTGACTGTCACCGTGTAGGACGATTTTGTTTCGTAGTCGAGTGCTGCCAACGTTTGCAGCTGCCCGTTCGTTGTATCTATATTGAATGCTGATGCATCTGTGCCACTGAGACTATAAGTTAATGTGTCGTTTTCAATATCCGTTGCGGATACAGCACTGCCGATGTTGACACCTGATGACGTGTTTTCTGCAATTGCACGCGTCGTGCTTGTGCCTTCCGTGAATATTGGAGCGTTATTATTGAGCGCATTGATGATTGTTAGCGGTAAAGTTGATGACTTGACAAGTACGTAACCTTGATGTTGCGTCGGTAACCCCGGCAATGTGTCGATATCTACGGTAACAGCACCCGTTGTGCCGAGTGTGCGTGTAACGGTGAGTGATTGTGATTCGACGTTACCTGCTGGTATTGTTAGGGTAGAAGCACCGCCGCTGATGCTACCGTTAACGATACTGACCGGTATTGTCAAAGTGAACGGGGCACCCACAGGTGCGGTCGCTTTGAACTGATTTGTACTAACCTTTTCTAATGAGACGGTCAAGGGGAACGGGTTTACTGTGTTGTTATGGATCAGGAGCCATGATAATGATGACAACCCACTAAATAAACCTGCAGGTAAAGCACTCAGTCGATTGTTATTAAACTTGAGCTGCTGTAATGCCGACAAGCCAGAAAACAAGTTTGCTGGTAGGTTCGTTAGTCGATTACCATCCAAATAGAGGTATACCAGACCTGTCCGTCCAGAGAACACCTTTTCTGGTAAACTTGTCAATCTGTTGTCGTTGACACTTATTTGGTTCAGTGACGATAACCTCGAGAACACATTGACGTGGAGTGTTGTCAGCTGGTTTGTGTGCATGTTTATCTGTCTCAGTGAGGTCAGTCCGGAGAAAACTGTTTCGGGTAAATTGGTAAGCTTGTTATTATTCAGGTATAGGTTAGACAACGACGATAAACCTGAAAACACAGACATCGGTAAGCTTGCAAGTTGATTGCTACTCAGATAGAGCGTCCTCAGAGCCGACAATCCGGAAAAGATATTAGCAGGAAGTGTTGTTAATCGGTTCTGTTGTAGTTGGAGTTCGGTAAGTGCCGACAACCCGTCAAAATCACCTTCCTTTAAAGTTGAAATGTTTTTGTTTTTCAGATTTAAGTGTGTAATTGTTCGGAGATGTGCTTCGGTTACATCGTTGGCACTGTTAATACTGGGGAGTGCAACGACGATTGCATCTCGTACTTGTGGAGTGCGGTTGGCTATAGGAGATACTGTAACGATTGGTGCTGTTATCGCTGTAGCAGTAAATGTAATCGTCTGTGTGACACCCGCCACACTGACGCTAACGGTATTTGTGCCAGCGGTATCGCCAAGTGTCAATGTGGTTTGTGCCCTACCGTTTAGATCGGTTGTGGTGTTTGTTGCACTAAGTGTGCCACCGCCTGCCGTAATAGCAAAGGTTACCGGCACTCCTGCAAAAACGACACTGCTTCCATCTCGTACCGCCACGCCAAACGGATGTGTAAGTGCGGTACCGGTGTTCCCCTGCTGTGCATCTCCCGATATTTTCACCAGGGCAGTTGCTACTCGGTTGTCAAAGTCAATATACACATCTTTCGCCTGTAGTGCAGGAATGTGCGTATAGATTGAAGGATAACTCAACGGATTACCCTGGGCATCAATTTCCGAGAACTCTCCAAATCCGGTATTTGCCACTAAAGGTGATAGATCAGAGACAGCATTATTTGCAAAATATAACTCTACCAGTGACGTTAGATTTTGGACAGCGGATATATCCAAAATGCTGTTGTTCGGCATGTCCAACCATTCAAGGTTCGTTAGGTTCTGAACAGGTGTTATATCCGATATTGTATTGTTTCCGATACGAAGTGCTGTGAGGTCTGTTAATCCAGATACCGCGGAAATATCTGTTATAGTGTTCTCATTCAGATACAACTCTGTCAGGTTCGTCAATCTTGACACTGCACCTATATTTGTGATACTGTTTTCACCGAGGCGCAGATGCGTGAGATTTGTTAATCCTGATATGTGCGATATATCTGAAATGTTGTTCCCCCACAGGTATAACTTCGTCAGGCTATTTAATCCGCTCAGTGATGATAGATTCGTGATTTGGTTATCCCATAGCTGCAACTCTTTCAGACTCGTCAATCCAGATAGTGTGGATAAATTCGATATTTTGTTATTTCCAAGTTTGAGTGTTTTAAGGTTTGTCGCTGTTTCAAGTCCAGTCAAGTTGGTAATTCTTGCGTCTTGTGCATTAAGTGTAGTTAATGTCGCCATCTCCATAGCAGAAATTGTTGCACCAGATGTTTTGCGGAGTGCAGATTCAATTTTCGCACGTAGATTGGCATCGGGGATGTTGACACCAGTCTGCTGTGTATTGGTTGCACTGATAACCGCTAAAGGTAGTGTATCAGATTTCACCAGTGCATAGCCGTAATGGTTGCGCGGCAGGTTCGGTAGTGTCCCAATATTGACGGTAACATTAGCAGTTGTACCTGCTGTGCGCGTTACCCTGAGGATACCACTTTCCACACTACCATGCGGGATCATGAGTGTCGTTATCCCACCGTTGATGCTACCATTGGTAACGGTGATAGGCAAAACATAATTAAACGTTGCGCCAATCGGTGCCACAGCTTTGAACTGACCTTCTGCGACCTTTTCTAATGAAACAAAGATTGGAAGCGGGTCAACTGCATTACGGCCAAGACGGAGCGTTGTTAACGATGTTTTACCTTCAAAGATGCCATCTGGTAAACTACTCAGTTGGTTTTTATAAAGATTGAGATTAGTGAGGGATGTATGGTCGTCAAAAATACCTACTGGCAACGATGTCAGTCGATTAAAATCAAGACGGAGGGTCTGCAAACTGGTGAGTCCATCAAAATCGTCGACTTTCAGGGATGTGATGTTTTTGTTGTTTAGATTTAAGGTAGTAATGTTAGCAAGGTGTGCGGCAGTGATGTCAGTATAACGAATGGTCGGATCTTCTGAGCGGAGTACGGAACGTATAGTCGTACGCACCTGCAGCGTGCGGTTGCTGATTAAGTCTTCGCTTTCTTCCGTTTCCTCCGAGATATCCCATAGACGCATTTTGTTATCAGCACTACCCGTAATGAGCATGGAACCTGATTTGGCAAATGCAACGTTTTTCACAGGTGACTCATGTCCAAGGGTAGCTAACACTGTTTTATTCTCTGGATCCCACAACCGCGCTACACCGTCCTCTGTGCCTGTTACGATCAATTTTCCACCCGGACTAAAGTCTACACTGTAAACAGAAGACTCGTTGTCAAGTGTTGCAAGTTCTTGATTATTTTGCGTGTCCCATACACGGACGGTGCCGTCTTCACTTGCACTGGCAAGCATTGATCCATCGGCACTGAAAGCAAGACTCAAAATAGCCGCAGTATGTCCGACCAATGTCGTTTGGAGTGTTTGCGATTGTGGATTCCAAAACCGGATAGTATGGTCATTGTCAGCGGAGGCAAGAATAGATCCATTCGGACTGAATTTAATGCTCCGCACGGTGTCGGTGTGTCCACCGAAACTCCCTAAATTTTGAAAAGTCTCTGGATTCCACAATTTCACAAACCCATCTGCACCTGCCGAGGCGAGCATGGATCCATCCGGACTGAAGGACACACTGAGTACACTGTCCGTATGTCCGATGAGTTGCGTTTTCAGTTGTAATGTATTTGGGTCCCACAATTGAACTGTATTATCATCGCTTCCGCTGGCAATCAGCAATCCATCTAAACTGAAGACGATATCTGTGAGGTTAGATGTGTATGTAAACGTGTTTAGAGTTTGATGTGTCACTGCGTCCCATAGATGAATATTGCTTGAAACAATTACACCAAATAACCCACCATCGTGATAGGCAGGAGTGATATTTGTGAGACTCCCCGTGTCCCAAAACACGGTGCCAACAATCCGAATAGAGAGATTTGCGACACCCTCAGCAATTTTGACGACACCCTCAGCAATATCAATAATAAGATCTATGATTGCGGTGAAGATACCTATTATATTATCAAGAAAACCACCGTGGCTTGGACTTTGAATAATACAAATTAAGAAAATTGTGAGTAGTATCAACGATATAATTTTCTTATTCACTAACATATTTTTCATTGTCATAACTCCATAATTTCTTTGTGTTTGTAGGTCAGGTAAAGTTTCGCAAAACACCCAATTGCAAACTGCTATTTCCGTATCAACATTATACCATTTCTAATAGAAAACATTGCATTTTTGTAGCACAAACTGCCAGTTTGTGCAGTCCTTCAAGACATTCTTAACAAATGTTAATGGGATAAACATTTGTAGAAATGGTATTAGGTTGTGTAGCGTCTTAGCGAACCCAACTTAACCTAAATTTTCAAATCTGCCCAACGGATCGTCAGTTTTCCACTTGCGGAGATTAACCCTCGCAACCGAACAGTTGCTAACTGCTCGCGTTCCCCTGCGTGTGACACATCCTCTATTCGGTAGTAGTAGACAGTATTCGGTTTAGCAGTGGCATCTGTCCATGTGTACTCGTTGCGTTCACCTGTTGTACCAGCACCTTGAATCATTGTCGGGTTGACAACTTTGAACTCACCGTCTTTTGTTTCACTGCGATATATGTAAAATCCTGCGTTGTCCACCTCTGATTCTGTTGTCCATTTGAGGAGAACGCCTGTGTTGGTGTGTTTTGCTTGGAAATGGGATAAGGTGACTGGTAGCAGATGATCTTCACCTTTTTTATTGGAAATATATATATCCACATCTGGATTCTTTCGCAATAGTTCAAGGAGTGGTTTTCTGTTCTTAATTGGGTTTCCCTGAAGATATACTTCTTCCAAGTTCACTAAACCAGCGAGTGGACTCACATCGCTAATTTGATTGTTTTGAATCCTTAACGTTTTTAAGTTCGTTAGTTTTGCAAGCACACTAATATCACTAATATTGTTATATCTGATATCTAAAGATCGTAATTTTGTTAGTTTTTCGAGCACACTGATATCAGCAATGTCACATACTGCGAGGGATAACCGTTGTAGGTTTGTTAGTTTTTCAAGTGGACTTATATCCAAATTTGGGATTACAGATAAATGTAAGTTAACTAAGTTTGTTAGTTTTACGAGAGGACTTATATCAATGTTTTTGCTATTCACAAATATGTCTACCCAGTCTAAGTTCGTTAGTTTTTCAAGTAGGCTTATATCAGTAATTTCAGTATTAACAAGCCTTATAAGCCTAAAATTAATTGCGTATTCAAGACCAGTTAACTCCTTTATAGGGACATCTCTAACTACCAAAGCGAGTAATCCCAACATATCTTGTTGAGTGATAGGAGACTCGAATGGCAATCTGAGCTCTGTTCGAATTTCACGCCCTAAATTCGGATCAGGTATTGATATAGTTTCGTTTAGTGACAGCAAGGAAGTAATATCAATAGGAAAATAAGTTGGATTTTCATAGTTCCCATGTGCATCTATAATTCGCAGACCAATGGTGTGAAGTGCCAACGGTAATTCAGACCAAAAAATCAGCAAAGTTAAGACAAGTTTTTTCGTTGAAATTCCACAGGTGTCAGATAGCCTAACGCCGAGTGCGGGCGTTTCTGGTTATACACCTGTGTGATAAAATGCCCAATTCGGGCTTTCGCTTCGTGGATGTCCTCGTAGTCATTGAGGTGAACTTCTTCTTCTTTGAGAGTGCGGATTAGTCTTTCAGCATATCCGTTCTCCCAAGGATGCCCTCTACGGGCAACCGAAATCTCAATCCTATGATGCTTCAACATTGAGACGTAAGCATTTGAAAGATATTGAACGCCTTGATCAGAATGATGGATCTCTGGAACACTTTGACGCAATGCTGTCTCTAACGGTTTCAAAGTCAGAGATTGCGTCAAGTGCTGACTGATATGCCAAGCTCTGATCATGCGCGTGAAGACATCCATAAGCAGACAAACATAGATGAAGTGTCCCTTGAGACAGACGTAAGTAATATCGCCTACCCAGACCTGATCACATCGGGAGACCTGAAGGTTTTCAAGGCGATTACCCCAGGGACGTACACCTTCAATGGAGTTCGTAGTTTGACAGACACGCTTGACTGCGACTAAGAGGTTCGCAGCTTTCATCAAGCGAGCGACACGCCTATAACCGATAGAGTATCCTTTAGACACCAGTAACGCTGTGATACGCCTATAACCGTATGTCGGGTATCGTAGAGATAGTGCCTCTATTTCCTCTCTGAGACCCGCTTCAGAAGGGTCGCTTTTCGGGTGATAATAAAGATTGCTTCGGTTGAAACCGAGTGTCTCACATATCTGCCGAACCGAATAGTCTGTCTGTAGTTCTTGAACCATTTCTCGCTGCTCCATTGGAGTTAGCTCAACCAAGTCGAGGCTTTTTTTTGGATATCAAGTGCCACGGTCAACCGCCCAACGAGTCGTTCAAGGTGTGCGATCCGTTCTATATTGGCATCAGACTGCTTATCAGCGGGTTCAAAGAGGGTCGCTGCATTTTCAAGAAGTTGTCGCTTCCACTTTGAGAGTTGTTCATCGCTGAGGTTGTGTCTCCGACACAGTTCCGCTTGTGAACTTTCACCCGCAAGTGCCTCAAGAACAACTTCGGCTTTGAACTCGGGAGTGAAGTTTCTTCGTTTTCGTTTCGCCATCGGATACTCCTTTCCAGTAGATAGATATTATACCATAATCTTGTCTTAGAGAGTGGCCCGAATTTCCGATGGCAGTACAGTTTGTGTATCAAGTATTTCCTTTGTTATAGTAATTTCAAAATCCACAGTTTCACTATTGCCACTTACACGTTGACATGCGATGAGCAAATTGTCCCCATCAGGGTGTTTTGTATACAATTGTGCTTGATGGATTCCATCTGGATCGGTAATCTCAAATTGGAAGCTGATAGTAGCTGGTGGTGCGACAAGAGTTGGTGGAAGCATCTCAATGGTAGAATTTAAATTGAACATATTATGATTAAGATTGAAATAACGGTTATTATCCAGCCATTCTGCGGTACAAAAAGAGTTAATCATCGCATCATCAATCGCTTCTTGGGTAACCGCACGATATCTACCATGCAACAGTCCAAAGGTATGTCCAAGTTCATGTGCAGTAACAGAAAAACTGGCACTAACTGGAATGAGTGCAGCTCCTTTGATGCCATCTCCAATCGATGCTTGCCCGAAAGCTTCGCCATTTCTGGACAAATTCGTTTTAATCGTATTACTATTGGTATCTAACACAAGAAGATAGATATTCTTTGACATGTCAAACTGTGCTTCAATTTCCCTCCATACAATCCAAGATGTAGTTTCTGGATTCTGATAATATGCTTCGTCAAAGTTTCCGTTGACGTGATGCACATTGACATTTCCGGCATCATCTGCCTCAAATCTAAACGTTTTTCTTTCAAACCCATGAAATTCCATCTGATCAGCGTAAAATTGTTGGAGTTCTTTTACTAACTCATCCAATTTTGTGTCTATGTCAGACTGAGGTTCTCTGTCATTTGGAAGAAAATAGATTACCCGCACGACATATTCGGGTGAGTTATCTTGTGCGGAACTGTTCGACACAAATACAAGCGATACAAATGTTAGTAGTGTAAGTGTGAAATATAGTGTTGTTTTCATGAGTTCGTTCTCCATTTTATTGATTCTGGATGGGAGATTGGAAAATAGAAACGTTTATCTCCGACTTTCCAATCTCTCATGTTTTCAAATCTACTTCATTATTAACATCTTACGCGTAGCAGAGTAATCGCCAGCGGTGAGCGTGTAGAAATACAAGCCACTCGCGACTTTTTCACCGAACTCATTTTTACCATCCCAATACGCAGCACGTGAACGACTTTGATAGATACCCGCCGCTTGCTGTCCAAGTGCCAACTTACGCACCAATGTGCCATTCACAGCATAGATATGCAGCGTGACTTCCGCATCCTTTGACAAGTGATATGGAATCCACGTTTCCGGATTGAACGGGTTTGGGAAGTTCGGCAAAAGTGCAGTCTCTTTGGGAATCAACGCTGCAAGAAGCTGTTCTAAGAACAGAATGCCCCGTTGCGATGTTGCATCTGTCAGATTTAATTGCTGTGCATGGGTCAGCCAACCCTTGACATCGGCGGCAGTAAGTGTTGATAAGGATTGTGAATTCAGTGTCGGTGCTGCGGCACTCGTGCCCAACGCACCTGCAACGAGGACAAGGTCCTGAATATTGACTACACCATCACCATTTACATCAGCAGCGTTTTGTCCTGTCTTGCCGAGATTGGATGCGACTAGCACAAGGTCTTGGATGTTCACGATGCCATCACCATTCACATCACCTTTGAGACTGGTTGATTCAGTTATCTCTGCGTTTTCAACACTGGGAACATAAGCGATACCTTCAGTGTCGGTAAGCAGCACATCTGTTAAAGTCAACGTGGATGCCTTCACAGCGATTACCTCAAAGGTGAGTGTTGCGAGCGTTCCGTCCCCGCTGCTTTCTCCAGCGAGTGATGCAGCGTTCAGTTTTATGAGATTTCCTTCCACAACAGGTTGCACAAAGAACGCACCAGCAGGTAGAAAATCGCCATTCACACCAGAAACATACCGGAGGGTGGTTGTATCAAACTGCACGGATGCCTGATAGCCTGCAACCGCTTCGCCATCTGTGATGTTTAGGCTAATCTCTAACTGCTCCCCGACAGCAGGTGATGCCACTGAGGCAGGTGAGATTCTCACGATGGCATCGGTGGTTGGTGTTTCTGGTGTGGTTGGTTGTGTTGAGACTGCACCTAATGCAATGCCTCTCGGTGCATCTATACCGTAAACAACATTCTCAATATCTCCACCGTTGATATCCATCCGCTGGATGCCACCAGACGAGTTTGCCCAATATATCTTGCTATCTGTAGTGTCAACGACAATACTAGTAGGTCTACCCATAGGTGTAGCGAGTGTTTCGATGTCTGTACCGTTGAGGTTAGCACGGTGGATGTTGTCTCTTGCACGATACCAAACAAGCTGCTGTGTCCAATAGATCTTACCATCTGCTACAGCGATGCCCCTTATATATGTGCGAAATCCCGAGATAGTCAATAATTTTTCTTTATTTGTCCCATCAAGGTTCACACGCCAAATGCTAAATTGATCCGCCCAATAGAGTTTGTCACCTACTGCATCTACAGCGATATACAGAATATCATCACCAATTTGTTGGGTGATGGTGCGGATATTTTCGCCATTGAGATTAGCACTTAGGATTTTATCTTGCGTTAAATCTATCCAATAGAGTTTGTTATCCGTAGCGTCAACGAGAAGGCTGTTAGCGGTGACTGGCTCGGTTGTCAACACCTCAACGTTTGTTCCATCAAGATTTGCACGTTTGATTGTCCCGCGACTGCTACCGTGCTCAGCCCAGTAAATTTTGTCACCTGCTGTATCTACAGTTAGACTTGCGACATGATTCGTAATCGCATCAAAACGGTCTAGTGACTCTATCTTGTCAGTATCCGTGTTGATCCAAAATATTGAAGGTCGCTGGGATTCTGGTACAAGCACCTGCTTTCCCGTTTTTACAGTGACAGGTAACGTTGTTGTAAGCGGTGGACCGTTGTAGTCTTTTATTGCACTTTGCTGAACTCCCAAGGTTAGCGTCGCATCATTGTCTAAATTACCACTAAAGTCAAGTCTAATATATATCTCTGTCTTACTTAGGGACCAAAAATCAGTGCCCGTTGAGAACCTTTCAAGTTTTACACCGGGAATACCGGATACGACTATTATAGGCACATCAATATCATGATGATCTCCATCATAAGAATGATTTTGTAGTGTCAGTATGACATCGCTTCCGTCAAGTGTCTCCTTCGTTAACGGAAAATCTGTTGATGCCTCTAACCCTCCAGTTACTTCTAATTCGGTTGACGCGGATACGGGTATCTCAGCGGTAAGTTCGGGACCACTGTAATATGATATTCCAGATGCTGTAAGGGTGAAGGTCAGGATCGTATCCTCGTCAATGCTGCCATCAAAAGTAAGTGTAATTTTCACCTCGGTAGCACTGACCCTTTCTATATCTGTCTGTCTATCTAAAGTGATTCCAGTAACGCCAGATATCCTGACAGCATATCTAACATTCCGTATTGTGCTAAAACTCCCTTTTTTTAGCGTTAGCGTTACTACACTTCCATTCAGGGTGGCAGCATTCAAAGGATGGTTGGTTGATACAGTTAATTCTATGTCAGGGTAAACAGGAATTTCACCGGTGAGTGCGCGACCTTTGTAACCAGTAACTGCCTCCGCTCCAAGTGAAATGGTCAACAGAGTGTTTTTTTCCAAATTCCCCGTAAATCCAAACGACACATTTAGTTCTGTATCACTTACGCGTATCACATCAGATACAGTCACGCCATCAATACCAGTTAATGTCAAGGCGTTTCTGATATTTTCAATTGATGTATCATAAGCCGCTCCACTCGGTAGTAGTGTGAGTGTCACCGAACCTCCGTTCAATGTTGCTGCTGTCAACGGTTGTGAGGACGAGACTGTCAGAAGTTCAATATCACTTGGCAGAATTCCGTATTTAAAAGAATCAGTAGATATCTCTGTCTGATCCGAGAGTTGAGCAAGCGGTGTGATATCGGTGATTTCATTTTCAGTTAATCTTAGAGATTCTAAGTTGGTGAGTTGTGCCAAGGGTGTAACATCAGTGATATTGTTGTTATCTAACCATAGAGTTTCTAAGTTAGTGAGTTGTGCGAGCGGTGTGACATCGGTGATATTATTATTATTTAAGAATAACAGAGTCAATCGTGTGAGTTGAGCAAGAGGAGTGAGGTCACGGATTTGATTATTTCTAAGCAATAACGTTGTCAGTTGTGTTAGTGTTGCGATCGGTGTGATGTCCTGTATCTGATTATAATCGAGATATAATGACCTTAGCTTCGTCAGCCCTGCAAGTGGACTAAAGTCAATGATATAATTATCTGAGAGATCTAACTCCGTGAGGTATGTTAGTTGGGTAAGCGGACTAATATCTATGATTTCATTGCCTCCGAGATCTAATTCCGTGAGTTGCGTGAGTCCTGTGAGCGGACTAATATCACTGATTTCATAACCCCGAGAGGATTGGAGAGTCAATTCCGTGAGTTGCGTCAACTGTGCAAGCAATGTGATGTCAGTCAAACGACTATACCATGACTCCAATTTCTTAAGCTGGGTTGCCTGTTCCAAGCCGGTGAGGTCGCTTACATTGCTTCTTAAACCCAACACCGTTAGTTTTTCCAGTTCCGCTTTCGGGATTTTGAGGAGATCAACTCCATCTCCAGTATCAAGATCCAGTGCCCTGCGTACTGCTGTCGCTAAATTAGCATCAACAAATTCAACACGTGGGGGTGTAACTAAGTGTGTTGTCGCTTCTACGATTGCAGACCACCGATCTGGAGAAGGGGGATTGTCAGGACATTCTGACAAGTTTGTATCTCGGTAACGTGCTTGGTATGTAGTACCAGGCTCAAGGTCTGTGAAGATGACACTGCCTACGTAATTTCCGGCAGGTTTGGATTCGAGATTATGGAGACCATACCTGAGCGAAATAATCTCACATTTTGTTATCCAATCGCCTTGCGGTGTTTTTCTACGCAACTGAACTTGGTACGCGTTTTCATCATAGGCATAGAGAAAATCTATAAAACTTACTTTAAGGGATGTGTTGGTTTCACTGGGTGTAACAGTCGGAGCATCATTCTGCCCATAACTTATACCTTGCACACCATTTATTAAGAACATGACTGCGATTAGTAACACAATTATATTTCGTTTTTCTCTTAACATATTCATCATATATTCCTTTTATTTTTTGACTGCAAAGTGCAATCGTATGTGATAATCATGCATCCACCCTATAGTGAGCTTGTAAGCACGGTTTAGGGTGGGTTCAAAATGCTACTTCCTTATCAACATCTTCCGTGTAGCACTAAATTCACCTGCGGTGAGTGTGTAGAAATACACACCTGCAGCAACCTTCTCACCAATACTGTTTCTGCCATCCCAATGGATAGCGCGGGAACGACTCAGATAGACACCCGCAGGCTTCTGCCCTAACTTCAACTGGCGAACTACAACACCTCGCATATTGTAAATTGTCAAAGTGACATCCGCAGATTTGGATAACTCGAAGGGAATCCACGTTTCTGGGTTGAACGGGTTTGGGAAGTTGGGAAGCAGTGCTGATTTAGGTGGACTTGCCCCACCAGGGGCACCATTGTTACTCGATTCTTCAATTGTACCTTGTGTGACTTCACCATCTACAATTTCACATCCACCATCAGCATTACAGGTGTATGTGTAGGTCCCTTCCTCAATTAACCCTTCATTATTAAATGTAATAGTGATCTGACCTCCGGCACTTTGAAAGGAAGCTCCACTTAAGCGATCCGGTATCCAAAATCCAGTAGGCAATGTCCCTATATTATCGCCAACGTTGTATGTCGTTGTGGTCCCCTCAGATACATCCGTGACATTGATGGTGACCGTAATACTATCACTGCCGCTATCCACATCAGTAACTGTAACAGTGACCGTATAAGAGGATTTGGTCTCATAGACTAACGCGGCTTTTGTTTGCAGCTGCCCACTCGTGCTAACAATATCAAATGATGCCGCATCCGTGCCACCAAGTGTATAAGTAAGCACATCGTTATCCGCATCTGTGGCAGAGACTGCGTCTCCGATGTTTTCACCAGCATCAGTGTTCTCTGCAACGGATCGTGTTGTAGATGTGCCATCAGTGAACTCAGGTGCATCGTTCTCATTAGTATCGTTCACATCCGTGATGTTGATGGTGACATCAATGGTGTCGGTACCACTATCCACATCCGTAACTGTGACAGTGACGGAATAAGACATTTTTGTTTCGTAATCCAGGGGAGCATTGGTTTTCAGTTGTCCTGTTGAGGTGTCAATACTGAATGAAGATACATCTGTACCGCCGAGGCTATAGGTCAAGACATCGTTATCCGCATCTGTGGCAGCCACAACTGTTCCGATGTCTGTATCCGCAGCAGTTTTCTCTGCAACGGACCTTGTTGTAGATGTGCCATCAGTGAATTCAGGTGCATCGTTCTCTGCAGCATCGTCTACGTCGGTGATATTAATCGTCACAGTGATACTGTCGGTACCGTTATTGCCATCTGAAACAGAGATGGTGACCGAAAAGGATCTCTTTGTTTCATAATCCAAGGGAGCACTAGTTTTGAGCTGCCCTGAAGTGCTAACGATACTGAACGATGCCGCATCCGTGCCACCAAGCGTATAGTTGAGCGTATCACCATCATCATCTGTGGCAGCAACTGCACTGCCGATGTTTGTATCCGCTGCTGTTTTTTCTGCGATGGAACGTGTTGTGCTGGTGTCATCGCTGAATACAGGAGCGTTGTTGTCAGTTTCTTCAGGAATTGTAATATCAAGCGATAGACTTCTACCATCTGCCTCAATTGCTGCCACAAGTCTGCGGAGCGGTCCGTAATCTGAGATGCTGTTACGGGCGAGCGTGAGACTTGTCAGATTTGTCAGGTCTTCAAGTGCCGATATATCGCTGATGCTGTTACGGGCGAGCGTGAGACTTGTCAGATTTGTCAACCCTGAAAGTGGCGATATATCAATGATGCTGTTCCCGGGCAGATGAAGCGTTGTCAGATTTGTCAGATCTTCAAGTGCCGATATATCAATGATGCTGTTGTTATAGCTCAGAGTGAGCGTTGTCAGATTTGTCAAATCTTTAAGTGGCGATATATCAATGATGATGTTATTGTGCAGATAGAGCGTTGTCAGATTTGTCAAATCTTCAAGTGGCGATATATCGCTGATCCTGTTATTGCCACGACCAATCGTATCGCCCAGTTCAAGCGTTGTCAGATTTGTCAGATCTTCAAGTGGCGATATATCGCTGATGCTGTTATTGTACAGTTCAAGCGTTGTGAGATTTGTCAAATCTTCAAGTGGCGATATATCGGTGATGCTGTTAAAGGGCAGTTCAAGCGTTGTCAGTTTTGTCAAATCTTCAAGTGGCGATATATCGGTGATGCTGTTAGAGGGCAGATGAAGCGTTGTCAGATTTGTCAACCCTGAAAGTGCCGATATATCGCTGATGCTGTTAGAGGATAGATAGAGTGATGTCAGATTTGTCAACCCGTCAAGTTCCGGTATATCGGTGATGCTGTTAGAGGACAGATGAAGCGTTGTCAGATTTGTCAACCCGTCAAGTGGCGATATATCGGTGATGCTGTTGCCGGACAGATTGAGGTATTTTAGATTTGTCAATCCGTCAAGTTCCGGTATATCGGTGATGCTGTTGCCGGACAGATGAAGCGTTGTCAGATTTGTCAAAACTGAAAGTGGCGATATATCGCTGATGCTGTTAGAGGACAGATGAAGCGTTCTCAGAGAGGTGAGTCCATCAAAATCACCTGCTTTCAGTGATGTAATGCTTTTCCAATTTAGGTCAAGGGAAGTAATTGCTGCAAGGTGTGCTGCTGTCACATCTGCTGCAGAATTGACACCGGCTTTAGCAACGATAGCGTCCTGCACCTGCTGTGTACGTTCATTGAGCGGTGGATCAATGGTCGCTTCGTCTACATCTGTAACATTGATAGTGACAGTGATACTATCCGTGCCATCATTGCCATCAGAGACCGAGACGGTGACCGAATAGGATGTCTCTGTTTCATAATCTAACGCTGCACTTGTTTGCAGTTGCCCGGAAGTGCTGACAATACTAAACGATGCCGCATCTGTACCACCAAGTGTATAGTTGAGCGTATCACTGGCATCCGCATCTGTGGCAGCCACTGCATTACCGATGTTTTGACCGGAGGCGGTATTTTCCGCTACTGAACGTGTGGCAGTGGGACCTTCAGTGAAAGAAGGTGCGCTGTTTTCATCTACATTGTTGACATTGATTGTGACGCTGATGCTGTCCGTGAGTGTGCCATCAGAGACGGTAATCGTCACGGAATAGGATGTCTTCGTTTCATAGTCTAATGCTGCACTTGTTTGCAGTTGCCCGGAAGTGCTAACGATACTAAACGATGCGGCATCGGTACCACCAAGTGTATAGTTGAGCGTATCACTGGCATCCGCATCTGTGGCAGCAACCGCAGTACCGATGTTTTGACCGGAAGCGGTATTCTCAGCAATAGAACGGGTTGTGCTGCTACCATCCGTGAAACTCGGTGCTTCGTTGACATTCGTCACATTGATTGTAACGGTGATGCTATCACTCTCCCCATTCCCATCAGAAACAGAGACGGTGACGGCGTATGAGGTCTTGCTTTCATAATTGAGAGCTGCACTTGTGCGGAGTTGCCCGTTTGTGCTGTTGATGCTAAATGATGCCGCATCTGTGCCACCAAGTGTATAGTTGAGCGTATCACTGGCATCCGCATCTGTGGCAGCAACCGCAGTACCGATGTTTTGACCGGAGGCGGTATTCTCAGCAATAGAACGGGTTGTGCTGCTACCATCCGTGAAACTCGGTGCTTCGTTGACATTCGTCACATTGATTGTAACAGTGATGCTATCACTCTCCCCATTCCCATCAGAAACAGAGACGGTGACGGAGTATGAGGTCTTGCTTTCATAATTGAGAGCTGCATTTGTTCGTAGCTGCCCGTTTGTGCTGTTGATGCTAAATGATGCCGCATCCGTGCCACCAAGCATGTAGGTAAGTGTGTTATCACTATCCGGATCAGTTGCGGATACGGCACTGCCGATGTTCACACCGGAACCGGTATTCTCGGCAACAGAACGGGTGGCACTTGCACCCTCCGTAAAGGATGGTGCGCGGTTCTCATCTACATCGTTGACATTGATTGTGACGCTGATGCTGTCCGTGAGTGTGCCATCAGAGACGGTAATCGTCACGGAATAGGATGTCTTCATTTCATAATCCAACGCTGCACTTGTGCGGAGTTGCCCGTTTGTGCTGTTGATGCTAAATGATGCCGCATCCGTGCCACCAAGCATGTAGGTAAGTGTGTTATCACTATCCGGATCAGTTGCGGATACGGCACTGCCGATATTCACACCGGAACCGGTATTCTCGGCAACAGAACGTGTGGCACTTGCCCCCTCCGTGAAGGATGGTGCGCGGTTCTCATCTACATCGTTGACAGTGATTGTGACGCTGATGCTGTCCGTGAGTGTGCCATCAGAGACGGTAATCGTCACGGAATAGGATGACTTCGTTTCATAGTCTAATGCTGCACTTGTTTGCAGTTGCCCGGAAGTGCTAACGATACTAAACGATGCGGCATCGGTACCACCAAGTGTATAGTTGAGCGTATCATCGCTATCAACATCTGTCGCAGCGACAACAGCACCGATGTTTTGTCCTGAACCGGTGTTTTCTGCAACAGAACGGGTGGCGGTATTTCCTTCCGTGAATATCGGTGCATCGTTTGCGTCAGTTACGTTGATCGTAACGTTGATAGTTGCAGTTCCACCATTATTATCCGTAACGCTAATCGTGACCGAGTAGGAGCTTTTCACTTCATAGTTGAGTGCGGCATTGGTCTGCAGCTGCCCGCTCGTGCCAACGAGACTAAATGATGCGGCATCGGTGCCACCGAGCGTGTAAGCAAGCGTGTCATTATCTTCATCTGTTGCGGCAACAGCCGTACCGATGTTTGAACTGCTAACAGTATTCTCCGCGATAGAACGTGTGGTATTTGCACCATCGCTGAACGTCGGTGCATCGTTTGCGTCTGTAACGTTGATGGTTACGGTAATGGTGTCTGTGGAACTGCCATCAGTAACGGTAATCGTTACCGTGTAGGATGACTTTGTTTCATAGTTGAGCGCAGCACTGGTTTTCAACTGACCTGTGTTGCTATCAATACTAAAGGAAGCAGCATCGGTGCCGCTGAGTTGATAGGCGAGTGTATTTTCATCTGCATCCGTTGCAGCGACAGGAGAACCGATATTCACATTTGACGCGGAATTCTCTGCTATTGAGCGGGTAGCAGTAGTACCTTCTGTGAAAATAGGTGGATTGTTTGAAGGTGTTTCGTCTAAATCCGTGACGTTGACCGTAACATCGATTGCATCGGTGCCTCCGTTGCCATCTGTCACAGATATTGTAACTGTGTAAGTCGTTTTCGTCTCAAAATCGAGAGCTGCTTTCGTCTTAAGTTGTCCGTTAGTGCTATCAATATCAAACGACGCGGCATCGGTGCCACCGAGCGTATAGGTTAATGTATCTTCATCTGGGTCTGTCGCAGTGACCGCACTACCGATGTTTATATTCGGTCCAACGTTTTCAGCGATTTCGCGGGTGGTAGCAGTGCCATCGGTGAACGTGGGTGCTTCGTTGACGGAAGTGACGTTGATGGTGACGGTAATCGTATCGCTGAGACTACCATCGGAGGCAGTGATGATGACAGAGTAAGAAGCTTTGTTTTCATAATCAAGCACGTTTTTCGTTTGCAATTGACCCGTAGTGCTGACAATACCAAACGAAGCAGCATCAATGCCGCCGAGGGTGTAGGTGAGTGTATCGGCATCATCATCCGTTGCGGAGACCGCTGTGCCGATATTGACATTGGCAGCGGTATTCTCCGCGATAGAACGTGTGGTACTGCTGCCGGCTGTGAATACTGGAGCATCATTGACATCCGTAACGTTGATCGTCACATCTATAGAATCTGTGAGGCTGCCATCGGAAACATTCACCGTTACAGAATAAGAGTCTTTTGTCTCATAGTTGAGCGATGAACTGGTACTGATTTGTCCTGAACTGCTATCAATACTGAACGATGGTGCATCTGTGCCACTAAGGCTATAGGACAAGGAATCGCCATCATCATCTGTAGCGGATACAGCAGAACCGATGTCTACACCGGAACTCGTATTTTCAGTAACAGTGCGGGATGTACTGCTGCCTTCACTGAACACAGGTCCACTGTTTGAAGGTGTTTCATCTACGTCCGTGATGTTGATCGTAACGGTGATGCTGTCCGTGAGTGTGCCGTCAGAAACGGTTATTGTCACTGTGTAGGATGTCTTCGTTTCGTAGTCAAAGAAAGTGTTTGTTCGTAACTGTCCAGTGGTACTGTCAATGCTAAACGACGCGGCATCGGTGCCACCGAGGGTATACGTCAAGGTATCGCCATCTGCGTCTGTAGCAGCAACAGCAGAACCGATGTCTATACCGGAACCTGCATTTTCAGCAACAGATCGCGATGTGCTGGTGCCATCGGTGAATACGGGTGCGCGGTTCTCCGTTTTGTTGATAACATTGATCATAACAGTAATCGTCGTGTCATCAGTGCCATCGTTAGCTGTAATAGTTACCGTATAGGTAGACTTTGTTTCATAGTCAAGTGGTGCACTTGTTCGTAACTGCCCGTTTGTGCTATCAATGCTAAACTTATCTGCATCCGAGCCACCGAGCGTATATTCTATCGTGTGTCCATCTGCATCCGTAGCAGACACAGCAGTGCCAATGTCTACCCCGGAGGGTGTATCCTCAACGACTGTGCGTGTTGCGGTTTCTCCGTCCGTGAACACAGGGGCATTGTTAGCAGAAGACGTACCGACTTCCTCAATTTTCCATGAATTGTCACTCTGTTTTTCTACAACCAATGTGTACCGCTTACCATTAATCACTGAATCTTTGATATTAATACTGTTACCGCTCGTGAAGGATAGGAAACTTCCGGAACCGCTATTATTCACAGTAAATTCAATGTCAGTGCCGGGGTAAGTGCAACTTTGACCGGGTTCAAGCACACTGCCAACTTGACAAACTGGTATTATCGCGGGTAACTCGTCAACATCGGTGATGTTAATAGTGACCGTGATAGTGTCAGTCAAACCGCTATCCGAGACAACGATTGTTACGGAATAGATCGTTTTGGTTTCATAGTCAAGTGCAGCACTTGTTTTCAACTGCCCGGTAGCGGTATCAATACCGAACGCTGCAGCATCTTGTCCACTGAGACTATAGGTTAACGTGTCGCCATCCACATCGGTAGCACTGTATGCTGTGCCGATATTTTCACCCGCCGCTGTATTCTCTGCCACAGTATGCGTTGTTAGACTGCCTGCAGCAAATACGGGTGCCTCGTTCACATTTAAGATATTGATTGTAACGCCAATCGTATCCGTTGCAATACTATCAGAAACGGTTAGCGTAACCGAATAAGTATTTTTAGTTTCATAGTCAAGAGCTACCTTTGTTGTGAGTTGTCCAGTTGTGCTATCAATATCAAACGTTGCTGCATCCGTCCCACTCAACGTATATGTCAGGGTGTCACCTATATTAACATCGGTTGCGGTTATAGCATCACCGATATTTGTGCCTGTTGCAGTATTCTCCGAGATTGTGCGGGTTGTGCTTGCACCTTCTGTGAACACTGGTGGTGAGTTCAATGGCGGCAGCACTTCTAACGGCAAGGTGCGAGATTTGACAAGAGCATATCCGTTGTGATTTGAAGGTAGGCGCGGTAATGCAGTACCGATATCTGCTGTAACAGCAGCGACAGTACCTGCCGTGCGCGTTATTGTCAACGGTTGGCTTTCAACCGTGCCTATCGGAATCGTGATTGTCGTTGCCCCACCTGCTAAAACGCCATTCGTGATCTTGACCGGGATTGTCATCGTAAATGGTGCTCCACTGGGGACAACAGCTTTAAGCTTGTTCGTTCCTACCTTCTGAAGCGATACTCTTAACGTCAACAGTGTATTTGCGTTCGGATTCAAACTCAGATGGAGCTGACTTAGCTGCGTCAGACCTTCAAAAATTCCGTCTGTTATTGATGTCAGTTTGTTGTTTGATAACGAAAGCGAAGTTAGAGATGACAATCCACTGAATATAGTGCCCGGTAGATATACCAGTTCGTTGTCATTCAGAGATAATGAAGTGAGGGCTGACAACCCGGCAAAAACACCGTTCGGTAACGAACTCAAATCGTTATCAAATATATCAAGGTGTGTCAGTGAGGTTAATTTGCTAAAGATACCACTTGGCAAAGTCGTCAGCTTGTTTTCATTTAGTGATAAGAAAGTCATTGATACCAAGTCGTCAAAAATGCCGTTTGGTAGACTGGTGAGATCGTTGTTCTCGAGGTAAAGCGTTCTGAGGGAGACCATGCCATCAAAATCACCAGTTTGCAAGGATGTAATTGCGGAACTTGAAAGATCAAGCCTTGTAATGGTAGCGAGGTCTACCTCCGTAACATCGCTGCAGTCGCTCACGCCAACTGCCGCCGCAATTGCATCTGCCACTTCGGTAGTGCGGTTACAGACTGTGGATTGTGCAAGCATATACCCGTAATGCTTTGCAGGTAACCCCGGCAATGTGCCGAAAGACACTTTGGCGGAAGTGCCTATGACTGTAAAGGACGCGCTTTCTGAACTACCTTGTGGAATCGTAACACTCGTTATACCGCTACGAATACTTCCGTTCGTGACAGCGATCGGCAACACCATACTAAACGGTGCCCCCGTAGTAATCACTGCCTTGAACTCACCTGTACCGACACTTTGTAATGATACGATAAGCGGTAGCGGGTCAACAGCGTTGCCACCTAATCGCAGGGTTGTCAATGCTGATAAGTTCTCAAATATCCGTGGTGGTAGTTCGGAGAGTTGGTTTCTAAACAGATTTAGGGTTGTCAGTGCTGTCATCCCAGAGAAATCACCTGTTTTGAGCGATGAAATACCCATACTGCGTAGCTTGAGACTTGTAATAGCAGCGACCTGTGATTCGGTAACATTCGCGGCATCACTGACACCCGGTACAGCAGCAACGATTGCATCTCGCACCTGTGACGTGCGATCCGCAACAGGCACAAATCCGACACTCAGGACAGTATCGTTTACGTCAATTACGCTGATGACCACTGTGATCGTATCCGAAAGTTCATCATCATCAACGGTGATAGTGACTGAATAGACGCGTTTTGTTTCATAATCAAGCGATGCCTTTGTTTTGAGCTGACCTGTTGTGCTATCAATATCAAACGAGGCGGCATCAACACCACCGACAGCGTATGTCAACGTATCGTTATTTGCGTCCGTTGCGTTCACAGGATTTCCGATGTTAGTGTCTGCTGGCGTATTTTCTAATATAATGCGTGTCGTGCTTTCACCATCTGTAAATGTAGGAGCGACGTTTGTCGTTGGTGGAACAACTACTACAGATTCGTCTATGTCGGTAACGTTAATAGTAACCGTGATTGTATCCGTGAGACTGCCATCGGAGACAGTGATTGTTACCGTATATGTGGACTTTGTTTCATAGTCAAGAGCTGTTTTCGTTTTGAGTTGTCCTGTTGTGCTATCAATATCAAACGCACTCGCATCCGTACCGCTGAGTGTGTATGTCAAGGTATCGTTTTCGGTGTCTGTGGCAGCGATCGGTGTGCCAATATTGGTGGTAGCAACAGTGTTCTCTGCTACAGTGCGCGTGACAGTTGTGTCATCCGTAAATACGGGAGCAGTGTTGATTCTTGTGATAACTGCCAACGGTAGGTCATCAGATTTAGCAAGCGTGTACCCGAAGTGGTTGCGCGGTAGACTCGGCAACGTTCCAATATCAACGGTAACATTAGCGGTTGTGCCAGCGGTGCGTGTTACGTTGAGGGTATCGCTTTCCAAACGACCTTGTTGTATTGTAAGCGTTGTTGCACCACCCGTGATACTTCCGTTAGCAACGTTAATCGGCAACACAATATCAAACGGTGCACCCGTTGGTGCCACTGCTTTGAACTGACCTTCTGCCACCTTTTCCAATGATACGGTAACAGGAAGTGGATCAACTGTATTGCGTGCCAACCGAATTTTTGTCAGTGATGTCAACCCTTCAAATATGCCATCAGGTAGGCTACTCAATTGGTTGTTAAACAGATTGAGATTTGAGAGTGAGGTTAGTCCGGAAAAAATATCTGAAGGTAGAGATGTTAACTGGTTATTATTGAGGCGGAGTTCTTCTAAATCGGTAAGTCCATCGAAATCACCTGATTTCAGAGTCGTAATGTTCCTGTTATTCAGATACAACGCTGCTGGTGAGGCGAGGTGTGTTGCAGTAATGTCCGCATAGTTGGAGACGGTCGGATAGTCTAAACGAACGACACCGAGGATTGCCTGTGCTACTTGTGATGTTCGGTCACCAACAGGGGTAATGTAAACAACTACCGGTGCGGTTGATGTCGCAGTAAATGTAATCGTCTGTGTGACACCGGGCAAACTAATGGTAACGGTATTTGTGCCAGCGGTATCGCCAAGTGTCAATGTGCTTTGTGCCCTGCCGTTTGCATCGGTTGTGGTGTTTGTTGCACTAAGTGTGCCACCACCTGCCGTAATAGCAAACGTGACAGGCACTCCCGCAAAAACAACACTACCTGAATCTTTCACTTCAACGATAAATGGCTGTGTAAGTGTTGCGCCGGTTTCCTCTTGTTGTGTATCTCCCGATATTTTCACAGGTACGGTCACCACTCGGTTGTCAAAGTCAATATACACATCCTTCGCTTGCAGAGCAGGTATATACGTGTAGATAGATGGATAACTCAGCGGATTACCTTGCGCATCAAGTTCGGTGAACTCTCCAAAACCAGTATTTGCTACCAAAGGCGATAGATCGGAGACACTGTTATTTTGAAAATATAACTCTACCAGTGACGTTAGATTTTGGACTGCGGATATATCCGAAATGCTGTTATTCGGCATATCTAACCATTCAAGGTTCGTTAGGTTCTGAACAGGTGTTATATCCGATATAGTGTTATCGCCGATTCGTAGTTCTGTGAGGTATGTTAATCCCGTTATCGCTGAAATGTCCGTTATAGTGTTTTCATTCAGATATAACTGCGTTAGGTTTGTTAAGTTTGAAACAGTAGATATATTTGTGATACTGTTTTCACCGAGTCGCAGCTTCGTCAGACCTGTCAATCCTGATAAGTGCGAAATATCCGAAATGTTATTCCCCCAGATGTATAACGTTGTTAGATTGTTTAATCCTGATAAGTCAGATAGATCAGATATTTGGTTATCCCATAGCTGCAATTCTGTTAGTTTCGTCAATCCTGATAATACAGAGATATTTGAGATTGAGTTGTTGCCGAGTTTCAACGTTGTGAGGTTTGTCGCTGTCTCAAGTCCAGTTAGATTACTAATAGAGGAATCCTGTCCGTTGAGCGATGTTAGCGTTTCCATTTCTGTAATGGTAATTGTGTCACCCGATGATTTACTCAGCGCAGCTTCAATTTTAGAACGTAGATTGGCATCAGGAATATTGATACCTGAGGCTATTGATTCTTGCGTTCTATCTCCGATCTGTTCTATCTGCCAAGAATTGTTCTCAACGGCTCTTGCCTCGAATCGATAGGTCTTACCGTTGACAGTTGAAATAATACTCATTGAATCATTAATAGATATTCTATTTACAAACGTGGCAAGCCAATCCGGTAATCCTGGGATGTTCCATTGAGACCTACCATCAGCGATCACAGAGAAAACCGCATCTGTGTCTGGGTAATTGCAGCTTTCACCGAGAGTGAGAATGTCACCTACCTTACAAACACCCTTGTCAACGAGAACAATGGGGATAACCTCACTGATAACCTCTATAGGGAGGTCAACGGATTTGGCAAGGGAATAGCCGCTATGATTTGCAGGTAGACTTGGTAATGTGCCGATATTCACACTCACTGCAAATGTTGTCCCGGGAGTGCGGGTTATAGTGAGGGGTTCGCTTTCCACGTTACCTTTGGGGATTGTGAGCGTTGTTGCGCCACCGTTGATACTTCCGTTGGTAACGGTAAGTGGCAACACAATATCAAAAGGCGCGCCCGTTGGTGCGACTGCTTTGAACTGATCTGTACCAACCTTCTCCAGTGCGATTGTGAGAGGCAGCGGATTAACTGAGTTTCCATTCAGCAAGAGCGTTTTCAGTGTGGTGAGGCCTTCAAATATACCCGAAGGAAGTGAGGACAAACCGATGTTAGACAGATGGAGTAATGTCAACGCAGTGTTGTTGTCAAAAATACCTGATGGGAGTGTGGTCAAATCGTTAGAATACAGATAAAGGTTTTCCAGTGCGGTGAGTTCGTCAAATATATCCGCGGGGAGCGAGGACAAATCATTGTTATCCAACCTGAGGAATCTCAGTGTGGTGAGTTCGTCAAATATATCCGCGGGGAGCGAGGACAAAGCGTTTTCATTCAGATCAAGCCTTGTCAGTGCGGTGAGATTGTCAAAGATACCCGATGGGAGCGAGGTAATTTTGTTGAACTGTAGATTGAGGTTTGTCAGTGCGGTGAGATTGTCAAAGATACCCACCTGCAAACTGGTTAGACTGTTATGCTCCAAGGTGAGACTTGCCAGTGCGGTGAGTCCATCAAAATCACCCGCTTTCAGTGATGTCAAATTTTGTTTGCGTGTAATACTTAATGCCGTAATCGCAGCGAGATGTGCTTGGGTCACATCGTCGGCAGAATTCACACCCGGTACTGCCGCCACTATAGCATCGCGCACCTGCGGTGTGCGTCCAGCGAGTAAGCTTGGAATTGTAATATCAAGGTCTAAACTTCTACCAGCTGCTTCAATGGCTGCTATGAGTCTACGAAGCGGTCCGTAATCTGAAATGCTGTTAGAGGCAAGACTGACCGATGTCAGTGCAGTCATAAGTTCAAGTGGCGCTATATCTATGATATTGTTAGAGGACAGACTGAGCAGTTTCAATGCGGTCAAATCTGTAAGTGGCGCTATATCTATAATGTTGTTAGAGGACAATCTGAGCCATGTCAATGCGGTCAAATCTGTAAGTGGCGATATATCTATGATGCTGTTACCGGATAGAAAGAGGTTTGTCAATGCGGTCAAATCTGCGAGTGGTGATATGTCTATGAGGTTGTTTGTGTCTATCTTGAGCGATGTCAGAGCGGTCAAACCTGCGAGTGATGATATATCTATGAGGTTGTTTCTGTCTAATTCGAGCGTTGTCAGTGTGGTCAAACCTGCAAGTAGCGATATATCAGTTAGGCTGTTATCGGACAGATCAAGATATGTCAGTGATGTCAAGCTTGCAAGTGGCGATAGATCTATGGGGCTGCTGTTAGTTTGCAGATAGAGCGTTGTCAGTGATGTCAAACCTGCAAGTGGCGATAGATCTATGATGTCGTTGAAGGCTAAATTGAGATTTGTCAGTGATGTCAAACCTGCAAGCGGCGATATATCAGTCAGGCTGTTTTCGTGCAGAGAGAGTGCTTCCAGTGTGCTGAGACCATCAAAATCCCCTGATTTCAGTGAGGTAATTGACGCACTCGATAGAAACAGTGACTTAATTGCTGCGAGGTGTGCTTCGGTCACATCGTCAGCAGAATTCACACCTGGCACTGCCGCCACAATTGCATCGCGCACCTGCGGTGTACGTCCAGCGAGTAAGCTTGGAATTGTAATATCAAGGTCTAAACTTCTACCATCTGCCTCAATGGCTGCGACGAGCCTACGGAGCGGTCCGTAATCTGAAATAGAATTGCCAGACAGATAAAGGCGTGTCAATGCTGTCAAATCTTCAAATATGTCATCCGGCAACGTAGTTAACTGATTCCCAATCATACGCAGATCTGTCAACGAGGTAAGTCCGTCAAAAAGACCCGCTGGTAACGTCGTCAACTGATTGCGACCGAATCGGAGTGTTGCCAGTGCGGTGAGTCCGCTAAAGATATCCTCTGGTAGACTCGTAAGTTGATTATCATAGAGACGCAGCTCTTCCAAACTGGTGAGTCCCTCAAAATCACCTGACTTTAGAGATGTGATATTTCTACCGTTCAGATATAAGGCAGTAATTCCAGTAAGGTGACTATTCGTGATTTCTGCGAAACTGGAGACGTTCGGATCGTTTAGGCGGACAACACCGAGTATTGCTTCTGCTACCTGTGGCGTGCGATCACTGGGTGAGGTCTCTTGTGAAGGAATACCCTCACCGATTTCGTTTATCGCACGCACTTCATAGTAGATATCTTGCGGATTGTTCACGCCAGCAATCGTGTAACTCGCTACATTCACGCCACCCGCAGCACTATCAGGGATATGAATCCATGAACCGAAGGCACTATTCCTTGTCCGTGTTCGGTATTCGTGACGGATGATGTCTTTGCCGCCATCGCACGGTGTGGCGTAGGATAGTGTTACTTGGCTGCCTTCGTTGATAGCGGTTACAGTGGGAGCATCCGGGACAGTTGGGTGAAGAGTTAGTCTATACGAATATTGATGACCGACGGGCCAACCAGTATGTGATTGTTTTTGCCAAATATACCATACTGCACCGTAAGCACTGCCTTCACCCGTTTCAGCTAAACTTCCACCACCAGCACCATTAAGATAAAGCAGTTTTTTATCGCATTCAGGTATTCTAGGAGCAATTAATAATGAGGACCGATGAGTAAGGTTGTTACCGATACGAGATATACTGATTCCATGAATTGTATATGTAATGCCTCTATAGGTGAAAGTTGGGTTTGAAATTGAACCTGCATTGCGATGGCGACTGTAACCGTATCCCGTGGCATTGCCGTTACCGAAGTCGTTTCCCCATGTTCCGCCTGTGACTGTTCCCGACCATATTTGTTCGGAGATGTCCTCAAATATTTCCAGTGCCCTAAACTCTCCTGTGTTTTTCACAAGTCTATAGCCAGTATGTTGTGCAGGTAGACTTGACAACGTTCTAATCCATACAGAGACTGCACCACTCGCTCCGGGAGCGCGTGCAACGCTAAGAACTCCACTTTCCACACTGCCTGCGGGAATTGTGAGGGACGTTGTGCCGCCATTGATTTCTCCATTCCTTACACGGATTGGCACTACAATATCAAAAGGTGCGCCCGTGGGTGCTACTGCTTTGAATTCATCTATACCAATTTTTTCTAAAGAAACAGGTAGATGCAACGGATCAACCGCATTACTGCCTAAACTGAGCGTTGTCAGTCCTGTCAATCCTACAAATATACCGTCCGGTAATTCGGACAACTGATTACCAATCATACGCAAATCTGTCAACGAATTAAGTCCGTCAAATAGACCCGCTGGTAACGTCGTCAACTGATTGTAACCGAAGCGGAGCCTTGAGAGGGACGATAATCCATTAAATATCCCTGGCGGTAGTGTGGTTAACTGATTACTGTATAGGATGAGTACTTTTAGTGAAGTGAGTCCGATAAAGATATCCTCTGGCAAACTCGTAAGTTGATTACTATGGAGACGCAGCTCTTCCAAACTGGTGAGTCCGATAAAGATATCCTCTGGCAAACTCGTAAGTTGATTACTATGGAAACGCAGCTCTTCCAAACTGGTGAGTCCCTCAAAATCACCAGATTTCAGCGAAGTAATTGACTTATCAGATAGGTCTAGGTTCGTAATCGCAGCGAGATGTGCTGGGGTCACATCTACTGCAGAATTCACACCCGGTACCGCTGCAATGATAGCATCGCGCACCTGGGACGTGCGTTCGCTAACCGGGGTTAATATGCTTCCACCCAATTCTGGAAACGCGAGCGGCAGGTCAACGGCTTTGACAAGGGAATAACCGGTATGATTTTCAGGTAGACTTGGTAATGTGCCAATATTTACTGTGGTAGCATAGGTTGCACCGGGTGTGCGTGTCACGGTAAGCACTTCACTTTCCATGCTGCCTGCGAGTATTGTAAGAGTTGTTGTACCACCGCTAATGCTGCCATCAGTAACGGTGATCGGCAGCACCATGTCAAAAGGCGCGCCCGCGGGGGCGACTGCCTTGAATTGATCAATACCTATTCTTTCTAGTGATACGGTAAGGGGCATCGGGTTGACAGCGTTACGCTCCAAGCGAAGTGTTGTCAGCGACGACAATCCAGAGAAGATACCCGCGGGTAAGCTGCTCAACGTACCATAAGACAAGTCAAGAAATGTCAACGACGATAGACTGGAAAAGATACCATCTGGCAGAAAAGTGGGTTTAAGACCTAGTAAACTGAGGCTCGTTAACGATGTCATTTGATCAAACACGTCAACTGGTAAGGAAGAGAGACTACGAATACCGTTCAAGTTGAGCCTTTCTAACGATGTTAACTTGTCAAATGCACCATCTGGCAGGGAGGTAATGTCGTTTTGAGACAGGTTAAGGTATGTCAATGATGTCAAGTTGTCAAATACACCATCTGGTAGAGAGGTAAACGTATTAGTAGAGGCAGCAGCATCCAATATAAGTGTGTTTAGTTGGGTCAACTGGTCAAAAGCTCCTGCAGGGATGGAAGTAATTCGGTGGTAACCTAAATTCAGACTCTTTAATGAGGTGAGACCAAGGACTGCATTAGGAACTGAAGTAAGATGTGAGTTGTAAAGATTGACTTTTTCCAGCACGTTTAGCCCATCAAAGATACCATCTGGTAGGTTGACACCATCCCACCAGCCCATCTCAAGTGTTGTCAGTGCGGTCAACCCCGAAAAATCTCCGATTTGAAGATTAAGAGGTCTAAGGAACTGATCTCGGGGGTTAACATCGAGAGTAGTAATTGCTGCAAGATGTGCTTCGGTCACACCTTCAGCAGAATTCACACCCGGCACTGCCAACACAATTGCATCACGCACTTCCGGCGTGCGTCCAGCGAGTATACTTGGGATTGTGATATCAAGGTTTAAACTTCTACCAGCTGCCTCAATGGCGGCGATGAGCCTACGGAGCGGTCCGTAATCTGAAATAGAATTGCCAGACAGAAAAAGGTGTGTCAATGTGGTCAAATCTTCAAACATGTCATCCGGCAACGTGGTTAACTTATTTCCAACGAAGCGGAGCCTTGTGAGTGCTGACAAACCACTGAAGACACCCTCCGGCAGAGATGTCACGGAATTGTGCTGCATATTTAGCGTTGTGAGTGCTGACAAACCACTGAAAACCCCTGCCGGCAGTGATGTCAGGGAATTGTTATTCAGATGTAGCGTTGTAAGTGCTGACAAACCACTGAAGATACCCTCCGACAGAGATGCCACGGAACTGTGTTGCAGATGTAGCGTTGTGAGTGCTGACAAACCACTGAAAACCCCCTCCGACAGAGATGTCAGATCATTGCCAGCCAGGCCGAGCGTTATGAGTGCTGACAAGTCATCAAAAACCCCAGCAGGAAGAGATGACAACTCATTGTTAGACAAATTCAAATGGGTTAGTGTTGACAAGCCATCAAAAACCCCAGCAGGTAGTGTTGTCAGCTCATTCACAAGCAGATATAGCGTTGTGAGTGATGACAAACCACTGAAGACCCTCTCAGGCAGAAATTTTAGGGGATTGCGGCTCAGATGGAGCGTTGTCAGTCCGGTGAGTCCATCAAAATCACCTGTTTTCAGTGATGTAATCCCTTCATCTTGTAGATCTAGGTTCGTAATCGCAGCAAGATGTGCTGCGGTTACACCCCTGGCAGAATTCACACCTGGCACTGCAGCAACAATTGCATCGCGCACCTGGGGTGTGCGGTCACTAAGCGGAATAGTAATCTTAATCTCTTGAGCTTCCCCTGCCTCAAGTGTAATAAAATTAGATCTATACCAGTTTCCCTCCGTATCTACTGCCATTACACTGATTTCGTGTTGATTCGCATTGGCGAGTGTCTTATGTGCATCAGGATCTGTCTTGTCACTGTCTGATGGAACTCTACCGTCGAAATTGAATACAACAGTAGTATCTGTTTCACCATCCAACTTCTGCCACATTTTGAGTTCAGGAGTGGTACCCCGAAAGGGATTGTTGGGACGAACAAAAAGCATTGCCTGATGAAGTCCGGTATCGTCGCGAACCCTTACTCGGATATTGACGCTTTCTGATCCAGCAGGATAAGTTGTCGGTGAAACCAGTTCTACGGTAGGTCGTGTTCCAATTTCAAGGGGGATACTGGAATCAAAGTAAGGATGCACCGATAGAAACTCGGCGGCAGCAACCGATAATGTTGCAGTTGAACGATCCGTTGTCCCGTATGACAAAACATCCGTATCATCACGAAAATCGTGGTGCAACCCGAAGGCGTGTGCCAGTTCATGGGTGGCAGTAAACCAATCCCAATCTTCATATATTATTAACCATCCACTACTTTTATTGCCTGTACCTTGTCCTCTGGCAGGATAATGACTAACATCCATGACGATGACTGAAATCATGGTGGAAGTATCAAATGCTCGGGCAATTTCACCGTCAGTATACCCTCTACTCGCGTATCGGCTGTCACTGTTGTCTCCGTCAATACGATGAACAATTGGTTCGCCTTGTGCATCGGTTTCAATAGTAAATGTCGTGTTCCCGTGTCCATGTGCCGCCATCTGCTCGGCATAGAAACTCTGAACCTCCAGCATCCCAGTTTTCATCGCGGCAACAACTTCTTGGCGATATGGACGATCATTGGGTAAGAAATAGAAAAGCCTCACGGTGCGCGGTTCACCAGCATTCAGAACCTCCGGTTCTACATCGGTGACATTGATAGTTACAGCTATTGAATCATTTAAAGTGCCATCCGTAACATTAACAGTTACCATGTAGGTGGATTGGGTTTCGTAGTCAAGTCGTATACTGGTTCTTAACTGTCCAGTCGTGGCATCAATTGTAAATGAACTGGCATCCGTCCCGCTCAGTGTGTAGGTCAACGGGTCGTTATACGGATCAGTAGCACTGACTGCGGTGCCGACATCTCCACCAGTATGTATATCCTCAGCGACTGTGCGTATCGTGCTCGGACCCTCAACGAATTCTGGTGGAAAATTAAAGGGCGCGAGTGTATAACCTCTATGATCTGAGGGTAGATCCGGTAAAGTCCCTAATAGCAAGGACACAGCATCAGATGTGCCAGGGGTCGGTATCACCGTGAAAGGTGTGCTTTCTACACTACCGATGGGAATAGTAGCAGACGTTGCACCACCCATAATACTCCCATTCGCAACATTGAGCGGCGCCACAATAGTAAATGGCGCACCGGTAGCCATAACTGCCTTGAACTGATTCACACCAATCTGCTGCAGTTCAATTATTAAAGATAACTCAGCTGCGTTATTGAGCAGGTCCAACTTAGTGAGTGAAGACAAACCTGAGAATATACCCATCGGAAGACTGCTCAATTGATTCCGATAAAGGGAAATTGAAACCAGCGAAGATAAACCTGAGAATAGACCCGTAGGAAGAGTAGTCAGTTTGTTACCACCGAGTTCAATCGTTGTAAGTGAAGACAAACCTGCAAATAGTCCTGCAGGTAGAATATTCAGTTGATTCCATGCAAGATCAATCGTTGTAAGTGAAGACAAACCTGTAAATAGATCCACAGGTAGACTACTTATTTCGTTACTATAAAGGTCTATCTTTGTCAACGAAGACAAACCTGAGAATACGTCCGCAGGTAGACTACTAATCTGGTTATATCTAAGGTGTATCTCTGCCAGCGAAGACAGACCTGTAAATACACCCGCAGGAAGAGCCGTCAGTTGATTATGAGTTAAAGAAATATGATAAATCGAAGTCAAATCTGAAAATATACCTGCTGGGAGACTACTAATCTGGTTCCTTGTCAAAATCAAGGTTTTGAGGGATGACAGACCTGAGAATACGTCTGCAGGCAGACTACTAATCTGGTTGTTACCCATCTCAAGCCAAGTCATTGAAGTCAGTCCATCAAAGTCGCCTTCTTTCAGTGCTGTGATATTCTCATGAGACATAGACAACCGATCAATACCAGCGAGGTGTGCTTCAGTCACATCTTCAGCAGAATCCACACCCGGCACCTCAGCCACAATTGCATCACGGATCTGTGATGTGCGGTCACTTACAGGGGTAATGTCTGCATAACCTGTAAGATATGTTCCCCAAATTATTAACATTGTCACGAAAATGGTTGCGATATGTTTTTTATTTATATTCAACATTTTCAAATGTCTCCTTAAATCGTAGTTATTCCATTAATATGCATTTTTGGTAGTGAGTTTAAGGTGTTCGTAGCCGCAATTTATTGTGCCTCGGACATTCGCCGGGTAGGTGAGGTCTCCGAAACTCGTCTGTTCAAAGTGTCAAATTAATTCTTAAATCTATTCTTGTTAAGAGGCATTCTTTCTTATGTTTTCTCTGAAGCAACTTCATGAATTCAAAACTCAGATGAATTGTAAAGTCACAATAGTAATACACATTGATATTTTTAGTAAGAAGTAATATTAAGTCATAATAAAAAATATATTATATGATTTATTTGTCTTGAAACTATTATATCACTTTTTAATATATTAAAACAACTACTTTAAAAAGAGAAATGCATGATTTGTAAGAATTATGGCAATATTCGCCATTTTTTGTCTAAATATAACAAACATTACCACCTATAGATTATGAATTGTCACCAATTTCATTGTAGGAGGGGTTTCTCATCCGATTATAGGAGGGGTTTCTCAACCGATTGTAGAAGACTTAACCCAATAATCTGTGTTCTGAACACGCAAAACACCACAAAATAACCCTAATTCCACCTAAACTTCACATGACATTCTGAAGACGAGTTTTCTGTCTATTCTAAAATAGTGAATCGTCAAAGAAATCGGGAATCGGAGTTCCCTCCTACAATGACAGATCTGTCTTCAGTAGGAGCGACATCTGAACTTGATACTTACCATCAAAATAGTAGTGGATACAACACTTGTCCTAATACTATTTTAGAAATAATACCATTTCTTATTAAAAATATGCCATTATAGTCAATACCTTCGCCAATAATAGACATTCTGTTAGATTGTGTGTTTTGTAACACATTCTGCTAGATTGTGCGTCCACTCTATTCAGCCAGATTGCTGTCCAACCATTTCTATTGTCAAATCTATGATGACGCAAGTTGCCACCTAAACTATATAACGAGTCGTTTTGCCAGTGAAGGGTTTTTTCACATACCGCTCCGCTGGAGCGGAAGAATGAAACAAAGCGTGCTATAAACATATCGCTCCGCTGGAGCGGAAGATTGGATATCTTAAGGAGAACGAAGTTGCTCGGATTTTGATAGGTAGCAACTTGAGTTATGATAATTAGAAATACTTCAACAAAAACCTGAAGTTATTTTTATTCATACTATCGGACATTATCACAGATCGATAATAGATCAACACAGTATTCCGATTCAATTGAAGCATGTAAAAATGGCGAAGGTATTGATTAGTAATATGCCATTATAGTCAATACCTTCGCCAATAATAGACATTCTGTTAGATTGTGTGTTTTGTAACACATTCTGCTAGATTGTGCGTCCAATTTATTTAGTCGGATTGCTGTCCTGTCATTTCTATTGTCAAATTAGGATCTATGATAACGCAAGTTGCCACCTAAACAATATAACGAGTCGTTTATCCTGTGAAGGGTTCTTTCACATACCGCTCCGCTGGAGCGGAAGAATGAAACAAAGAGTGCTATAAACATATCTCTCCGCTGGAGCGGAAGATTGGATATCTTAAGGAGGACGAAGTTGCTCGGATTTTAATAGGTAGCAACTTAGGTTATGATAATTAAAAATACTTCAACAAAAACCTGAAGGTATTTTTATTCATACTATCGGACATTATCACAGATCGATAATAGATCAACACAGTATTCCGATTCAATTGAAGCATGTAAAAATGGCGAAGGTATTGTATAGTAAGAACCATAATTATTTACACACTACGGTAGGTTCGGTTTCCTAACCGAACCATAGGCGTCAATTTAGCGGTTTTTTTCTTGTTGGACGCATTTGAGATAGTCCAAAACTACGATCCCTATTGTAGGGGCGGGTCTCTGTGCCCGCCCGGTTGACTTACAGGAGAAGGAATGGCGGGGCATGGAGACCCGGGGAACGCCAAAAGGCGTTCATACCGTTGATTTCTTGATTTGGCCCTACAATGGCTGGCGTAATTTAAGAAGATCAATCCATTTTATTAGTGACCTCAGTCCCGTAGGGACGATATGTCTATAGCACAACGTTCAACACCCATTTCTTAGTCCCGTAGGGACGATATGTTTATACGTTTCGGTTGTTACAAACATATCGTCCCTACGGGACTAAAAGCTGTGATGATGGCGTTTAGCTATAAACATCCCGTCCCTATGGGACTAAAGAAAGTTATTGCCATGCAAATAAATCCTTAAATTGACGCCTATGGTTCGGTTTCCTAACCGAACCGGTGTTTGTTCAGTCACATAGATGGGTTTGGAAACTGCATCTACTGGGAATGTGCGCATATTTTTTGATTTCACTATGAAGAAATATCTAGTTTGTAGTCGCGCAATTCATTGCGCCTCGGACATTCACAAAACCTATAACGTATCTCATAAATATTGGTTGGTGTGTTTTTTCTTTTAAACTATTTATACCTAAGTTGTTACCTACTGAATATTAATCATCAAATTCATTTATCAAACGAATAAACAAAGGAATTATACATATTTCTGTACCACTTCTTATAAATCGGGGTTACAAACCCCTCCAACAAATGATAGGTAGCAACTTAGGCTATTTATATTTCTACTATGAGTTAGGAGATGATCTGAATAGAATTAAATGATAAACAATGGAATGTTACTATGCCTTTATTGCCTGAACTTCCATCAGGTAAACCCGGTAGACCTTGGCGTAGTAATAGAGAAGTGTTAGATGCGATACTCTGGGTGTTGCGAACAATAGCACCTTGGCGGGATTTACCAGAAAAGTATCCACCCTATCAAACGTGTCATCGACGTATCAAGCAATGGTCTATGGATGGATCACTTGAAAAAGTGCCTCTGGCCACCCATAGAAAAGCTTGAAAAACTAGTAAAAATAATATGAGTGAGTGTTGTATTGATGTGAAGTTTATTCCAGGGAAGAAAGGTGGTATCTGTGTAGGTAGGACAAAGTGTGGTAGAGGGTCAGAACTGGTAGCGATTATAGGAAAACGCTGCAGACCCGTGAGCGTTTTGATCACAAGTGCTTACTGTCATGCAGTGCGTCTGGTTGAACCGGCTTTGGATGCTTGTTGGACATCAGAATCTCCTGCGGTGTTGATAAGAAACAAAACATATACTCTGTTCCATTGGATGTGGCTTTGAAGTGTCGTGGCTCTGAAATGGTATCACCTTATAAAAAGAATCGTCCGAAACCGACTACACAGGATGGTTGTCGTTTCAAAGTAGAACGATTCTTCAGTTGGTTAGAAGACACTCAGCGGTTAGTCGTAAGTTGGGAATATCATGCTGAATTGTATTTAGGTTTATGCTTCTTGCATGTATAAGCATGCAACTAAAGTATTTATGTGATACGTTGTAGATTCTACACCTTCTTCCACTCGGCGTTGAAAATATCACACCTAAAGCAGGGGATATTGTGATTATCTCGGAACTCTTAACCCACGGTGCGCTCCCTTGGAAACCGAAAGACCGATATCGCTGCTTCCTTGTTTTGCGGTTTAGACCGCAGAACCGTGGTGAGAGTCGTCTACCTGCAGAGGTACGAGGACGGTTAGCACCAGAAACGTTAGAATTAATCGCGCATGCAGACATCAATCACACAAAAGAGATAGTTAAAAAGGATGTTGTTAGGTTGACATGAAAAGAAAGACACAAGCTCTCAGGACTTTGGAAGAATTAACTTACTGATATTTATTCGAAATCCTTCAGACTTCAATGTTTTTCAACTTAACAGTTAGACTCATGCCACTACCCTATGATAATCCCTTTACTGTCCTACTTCTTTGAGTTCTGTTTTGACAGGTTTTACACACCTGAAACCGACATTGTTATATTCTTGCCGAGGGAAAGCTCCACCCCGTTGTGCAGAACGCATTTCAGTTGAAGCCGATGCATAGGAACCCCCTCGAATAGTCCGTGCCGTGGTAATTGACAATGACTTATCTATTGTATCAACTATATCCATGCCTGATATTGGATTCTCACGCGGAGAGTTCGCATAGAATTCTTCATCGTATTCATCAAGACACCATTCCCACACATTGCCTGCCATATCATATAAGCCGTAAGGGTTCGGTAGGAACCTCCCCACAGGAGCGTTGTATAAATACCCATCATCAACATCCTCATCTGCCCAGGTAATACGTTGTTCCGTACCGTCAAAATTCCATACTAAATCAACAGTATTCTTATCGGCGTAATTACACTGTGTCCCATCCGGGGCAGTGTTTCCCCACGGATATTTTATCCCATTTAATCCGCCGCGAGCTGCCTTTTCCCATTCTGCTTCTGTGGGTAAACGTTTATTCGCCCAGGCCGCATAAGCCATTGCATTATGCCAACTTACTACTACGACCGGATGGTCATTCGTGGGAGACCGTTCAGTTGACAACGGCGGTAAGGGATTACTACCTGTTTCTTTAACAAACTGACTATAATCTCCTATAGTCACTTCATGAATATCAATGTAGAACGCGTCTACGAAGACTGTGTGCACCGGTTTTTCCTTGTCTTCTGCATCATCACCATCGCTTCCCATTTGAAATTCCCCTTCTGGAATCAACACCATACCTTCAGGGATAGCAATTTCATTGTCAACAGATAATTCTAACGGAGTTGTTGTAACTCGTGTAGTATCACCTAACACGTATTCGCTTAAAGCATCAACGGAGATCCCTGAAAGTCCCAAAGGATAGTCCTTAGTAATTTCATCTGTGTATGCTATAATTGATGCTTCCCAAGACACTGAGGTATTCAATAGCACTGTAAATGTCTGTGTTATTGGTCCTCTCTTGTGAACATTCCAAACATGAAAAGGTTCTTTTCCCTCTGAGGTGAATACAACTAATATCGGTAATTCTTTCGTATTCGGTTTCACAGTTATTGAGAACTCTGCATTGTCAGGATCTGTGTAACCTACAAAGTCCAATGTCACTACTGGTATAATCGGTTCTCGTTCTTCAGTTTCTCCGCACCCGATTAGAAAAACAACCGTTACCATGAGAAATATTTGAAAACATGTAATATACTTCAATTCTTTTCCTCCCTATATCGTACGTATTAAAATGTATCTATTAAGATTGTCTTTTTTATTGACGATAACTATATTTCTATTCACTTATTCTACTGATAACAACTGCAAAAAATTGTCAACATCGGTTGTCGGTGCTTTACAGACATAGTCTTCACATACATAAGCGGTGGCAGTGTTGTCTATCTGCGATCTATTTACAAGAAGCGGTAAGGTATTACCATCTGTAGAATCACTCATTGCAATGACTTTATTTGGCAGATAAATGTTGTGTAACGCATTCAACATCGCTTTAGTCTGTGTTCCCTCTTTTTCACCAATTATAGCGATCTCTTTAGGTGTAGACAATAAGAATGCTAACTCACACAACAACTGTCCAGAACCTGATGGCATCACATCCATCTGATGAAAATAGAGTTTCAACGTCTCTACTGCCTTGTTATGAAATTCGGGTTTGTCCAAATGCTTGGCGAGTCGCAATAGACTCTGGATAGCCATAGATGCTCCAGAAGGGGTAGCACCGTCATAAGCAGACTTTGATTGCACGATGAGAGTCTCATGAGATTTCCCTGTAAAGAAGAATCCCTCATTTGACGGATCACCAAATTGGTCAATCATAATGTTGGCAAGACGTTCCGCTTCAGTCAACCATTTAGGTTCAAAACTTGCTTCGTATAAAGTGATCAATCCTGCAATGAAATAAGAGTAATCTTCAAGATATGCGTTGAGGTGACTTTTGCCAGCACGATATGTGCGTAAAAGCAGTCCGTTTTCTTGAGACAGTGTTGTTAGGACAAACTCAGCAGATTTTTCGCATGCAGTAAGGTATTCAGGTTTCCCAGTCAATTGATAACCCATTGCCATACCACGTATCATGATGCCGTTCCAGCTGGTCAGGATCTTGTCATCCAATCCCGGTTTGATGCGTTTTTCTCTCTCATCAAAAAGTTTCTGTCTGCTATTTGCGAGGAGTGCATCAAGTTTGTCAGTATCCATTCCAATCTTCCGTGCAAAGATATCAACAGGTATTTGAACATGGAGGATGTTCTCTCCTTCAAAATTACCGTGGGGTGTGATGTCGTAATATTCACAGAATATTTCAGCGTTCTCTTCACCGATAATGTCTTCTACATCGTTAGGTTCCCAAACAAAGAATTTACCTTCTACACCTTCACTATCGGCATCTTGTGTAGAATAGAAACCGCCATTTTCAGAGTCATACATCTCACGTAGCACATAATCTAATGTCTCTGTGGCAATGTCAAGATAGAAAGTGTTTTGTGTGGCTTGGTATGCTTCAAAATATGCGACAACAAGTTGTGCGTTGTCATAGAGCATTTTTTCAAAATGTGGCACGAGCCAACGTTCATCTGTAGAATATCGGTGGAAGCCACCTCCCAGTTGGTCATACAGACCACCGCGTGCCATCTTTTGTAATGTAAGTTCAACCATTTCTAATGCGTATTCGTTGCCACTGTGATGCCAATAACGCAGTAGAAATGGAATCCCCATACTGGGTGGAAATTTGGGGGCATTGCCAAACCCACCGTATTGTGAATCAAAAGTGGAACGATAATGTTGGAATGCTTTATCCATTAGTTCTTCAGTGAGTTCATGTTCATGAGGATCCACAAGATTGCTCATCTGATTGAGCTGCGTCGTGATCTGATCCGCTTGTTCCAATACCTGCTCGTTTTTTTCATTGAATGCTTCTGATACGGCTTGCATCACTTTTGGAAACCCCGGTCTACCGTATCTATCTTCAGGTGGATAATAAGTGCCACCGTAAAACGGTTTCAGATCTGGCGTTAGGAACACTGTCATAGGCCATCCACCGTGACGTGTCATGACTTGGACAGCACTCATATAGATCTCATCTAAATCGGGACGTTCCTCTCTGTCTACTTTAATGTTCACGAATAAATCGTTCATAATTGAAGCGATATCCTCGTTTTCAAAGGACTCGCGTTCCATAACGTGACACCAGTGGCATGCGGAATAACCGATACTCAACAGAATCGGTTTCTGTTCGCGTTTTGAAAGCTCCAATGCATCTTCACCCCACGGATACCAGTCAACGGGATTGTGTGCGTGTTGAAGCAGATAGGGACTTGTTTCGTGAATTAGTCGGTTGGTGTGTTTGGGGGCATCATGCATGTATGCATTCTCCAGTGTATGGAAGTCAATGTTAAATGGTTTCACGCCTTAAGACAATGGACGGGTATTGGTCCCGTCCATAAATGTAATGTGATACCGCTACGGGGAATCGAACCCCGGTTTGATGGCTGAGAACCATCTGTCCTAACCCCTAGACGATAGCGGCATTTATGTTATTTTATTCGGATGGAATTCCTATAAAAGTTGTTCTTTGTGTAATTTACGAGTCGTTTTCAGTTGTTAATTTATCAGCATGTTCAATCATTTCACGTAACACATCAAGATTTATGTCCTCCAAGTTACGAAAACTAATGCTGCTTTTACCCGTCTTGACTTTGCCGAGTCGAGAGTTATAGATTTCTGCCAAGTATTGCTTCCCTTCAACCGCATTGACATAGATACTAAAGTAATTCTTCTGTTTTGTCAATCCAATCAGGAACCATTCAACTTTCTTCTTATCTGAACGAACATAGGAAAAGTTACCGTATCCGATAATCCGCTGCTCACTACCTCCCCAGAAAACCCCTTCCCACATACACATGTCTTGATCCGGTAATGCAGTTTTAATGAGTGTGTGTAGTTTGTCTAAGACTGACTGAATTTCAGGTTCTTGGCTTGCGATATAATCTTCAGGTGAAGTTTCAACCCGTTCCATTTCATCTCCTATCTATTTGTAATACGATACTGCAAAAACAGTGATATAATGACTGCCCGGGAAGGACTCGAACCTTCACTACATGGTCCAGAGCCATGCGTCCTACCATTAGACGACCGGGCATTGACTTCAGAATAAGTATACCTTAAAGAATGTTGCCTTGTCAATCTATTTGCGGATAGCCATATTTATTGTAGGGTTATCTTGCCAGAGAGGGAATAAAAGATATTTAAAAATCCGATGAGAATTGTGGGAACAACAAAAACTCCTAAGAGTGCAAGGGTGCTCTTAGAAAAGGAGAAAATATCTGTATCTTCAGCAGATTCAAGATACATCGCTTTGATGATACGTGCATAGTAATAGAGAGATACGACACTATTTAACAATCCGATAAATGCTAACCAATACAATCCTTTACTGATGACAGCGTTGAATAGCAGCCATTTCCCAAAGAAACCCGCGAAAGGAGGTATTCCAGTGAGTGAAAATAGGAAGATTGCCATTGCCCCTGCAACATAAGGTGCGCGTGAGGAAAGTCCACGATACCCCTCAATCATCTCAGTACCAGATTCATTCGCTATAAGCACGACAACATAAAATGCACCTAAGTTCATGAATAGGTAAACGATGAGGTAAAAGATAATGGCACCAAGACCTTCAGGTGTCAACAATACTGCACCCATCAATAGATACCCACCGTGTGCGATGCTTGAATATGCTAATAAACGTTTGACGTTCCGTTGTGGAAGGGCAGCGAGGTTTCCTACAGTCATCGTGAGTGCTGAAACTATTGCTAATAACAAACCCCAATCAATCGATTGCAAGATTTCAGGAGTGCCGAAGCCTGTGTAGAAAAATCTCAGGAACAGTGCGAAACCAGCGGCTTTTGATGCAACTGATAAGAATGCAGTTATTGGTATAGGTGCACCTTCGTAGACATCGGGTGACCACATGTGGAAAGGAACTGAAGCGATTTTATAACCTATACCCGCAAGAATGAAAGTGATAGCGATAAGCACACCAAGGGCAGACACATCTCCAGATTCCAGTACAGTTCCAATCTGTGAACTAATCTGTGTAATGTCTCCTGTTCCTGCCATGCCAAATAAGAGTGATAACCCGAATAACATCGTTCCAGATGCTACTGCGCCATAAGTAATATATTTGAAGGCTGCTTCACTTGAACGGGGACTGTGGGTCAAGAATCCAGCGAGAATATACGATGTAAGACTCACCGTTTCCAACGAAATGAAAATCATCAGAAGATTCGTTGACGATGCCATCAGAAACATGCCAAATGTAATGGCTAATAACAAGGCGTGGTATTCCCCTTTTAATTTGACATCAAGTTCTTCAGAACGGAGAGAGAAAAGGATCGTTGCGGCGGTTGCCAGTAACAGCAGGATTTTGAAAAATATCGCAAATCCATCCAACCGTATCATCCCTAAAAATAGGGATATCGGTTCATTTGTGTCAACAAGTGAATTTGTGACGAAGATCGCAAGTAGTGAACAACCGAGACCAATCAATGAAAGATATGCGACCCAATCGCTTTCACGATCTTTGACAAAAAGATCAAAGATAATCACAACTACAGCGAATACTACAAGGACAATCTCTGGACTAATATAGGCAAGACTCTCTATATTCTTTAAAGGTTCCACACATATCTCCTATATAGGCCTTATTATGTTTACGAGATTGGTAACAGATTCGCTGAACATATCAATTGCGATGTTGGGCCAAATACCGAGGACAATGGTTAGTATTCCGAGTGGCACTAATGTTAAGATTTCCCTACGATTGATTTCTGGGAGCTCTTCATACTTAGGATTAAGTGCCCCTAAGAAAACTCTTTGGAGTGTCCAGAGGAAGTATGCTGCACCAACGACAATGCCTATCGTAGAGAGGATAGTTAGCAATGGAAATTCTTGGAATGCACCGAATAATGATAGTGCTTCTCCGATAAATCCACTCAAACCGGGTAATCCTAAAGATGCCATAAACGCAAGCGTTGTAATTCCTGTATAAATAGGCATTCTGTTTCCTAATCCACCAAAGCCGTTTATCTCACGATGATGTGCTCGGTCATAGAGAACACCGACAAGTAGGAATAGCATTGCACTGATGACCCCGTGATTAAACATCTGTAAAACAGCTCCGTTTATGCCTTCGGCGTTTCTTGCTGCAAGTCCTAAAATAACGAATCCCATGTGTCCAATACTGGAATATGCGACTAACTTTTTGAAGTCGGTTTGTGCTAATGCACAGAAGGAACCGTATACAATATTTATAAATCCGAGTAGTGCCAGACTATGCCCAATAAAACCTTCGCCATTTGTGAAATAGTCTAAACCTTCAGGAAACATCGCCATGTTAATACGCACAAATCCATAAGTTCCCATTTTCAAGAGGACACCTGCAAGGATCACGCTAATCGCTGTAGGTGCTTCAACGTGTGCATCGGGGAGCCATGTATGGAACGGGAAGATCGGCACTTTAACTGCAAAACCGATAAAGAAACCGAGAAATACCCACTTTTGGAAACCTGAATCACCGAGTGCATGTCCTTCAACAGTTGCTCTCTGAATAAGTTCAGGAATATCAAATGTTCGCACACCTTCTACGACACCGTTTATGATATTGCTATTGAGATATACTGCAATGATTGCAACCAGCATTAGCACACTGCCAAATAATGTATAGAGGAAGAATTTAATAGCAGCGTATTCTCGGCGCGGTCCACCCCACACACCAATTAGGAAATACATCGGGAGGAGTGTCAGTTCAAAGAAAACAAAGAAGAGGAACAAGTCTAACGAAGCGAAGAAACCCAACATACCGGTTTCAAGCAATAAGAACAGTGCCATGTATGCCTTCAGACCTTTCTCAATATTGCGCCAAGAGGCAAGGACACAGATTGGACCCAAAAGGGCAGTGAGGAGTAAAAGTGTTACACTTAAACCGTCTATACCGACATGATAATTGATATTAAATGTCTCAATCCAAACAACACTATCAGGAAACTGTATATTAAAAGTAGATTTGTTGTAGGCAATAAACAGATAGACTGCAAGTATCAGTGGTATAAGCGTAAAAGCAAGTGCAACGCGTTTTATTAATTCTTCCCTATCATTAGGTAGAAGAAAAACAACAACCATCCCAAGTAACGGGACAAAAATCATTAGAGATAACAATATCTGATCCATTCTCGTAGGGATCCTCCTCATCCCATTACGGGTAGTTTATTACAATACCCGAAAAATCAAAATAATCAAAACTATCCCACCAAGAACGACAAAGAGATAGGTTTGTATAGCTCCTGTTTGAATTCTTCGAACTCTGCCACCGACAGACCATATTACCTTTGCCACACGGTTGACAATACCATCAATGACACGGTTATCAAAAAAGTCGATGAATGCGGCAAAAATTGCACGTGTTATTGTAGCAACACCGTTGACGATGCCATCAATGATAGAAAGGTCAAATTTGGCGAAAAGTCGTGATTTCCATACCGTAAGTGCGACTAACACACCATTATAGAATTCGTCAAAGTAGTATTTGTTCCAAAATAAGGTATAGACTGGTCGGAAAGTAGTGGCGACAGATTCTGCAGAGAACCTTCGTTTATGGTAGAATAGCCAAGAAAGCAGTATTCCTAAACCTGCTACGATAATAGACAAGGCCATTGCAATATTATGTGCGACCTCGTGGACATGATGTGCGTCATCAGCCTGTTCAGCGTCCAGTGCTCCTTCGTCTTCAGCTGCTTCTGCTTCGGATATTCCAAAGAATGTAAAACCGATTTTGGTGTCAGGTAAAACAACAGCTTGTTCCGGTGCATGAAGATGGACTTGTTCTGGTGGTTTAAAATTGTCTTTGTTAAACCAGAGGTGGTTGACGACAGGAAAACTCAAGACTGCCAATATCATTAGCGGTACCACCATCACCCATGGAGATTCGTGTGCCATCGCGTGCATTTCCTGATTGCGCGGTTCACCGAGAAAGGTCATGAATATTAGACGGAACATATAGAATGCAGTAATTCCAGCTGCAAGCAGAGCCACAGCAAACAGGATGTAGTGATGTATAGAATTCCATTCCATCGCCCGTCCAAGCACACCTGCTAAAATCTTGTCTTTACTCCAGAAACCTGAAAAAACAAAAGGGACACCAGAGATAGACAACGTAGCGATGAGCATTGTGAAAAAGGTAAACGGCATTTTACGCCGAAGTCCACCCATGTTCCGCATATCTTGATCGGGTGGGATTTCAGAACCGTGTTCGTGAACTAAACTGTGATTATCGTGTTCATGTTCGTTATCATCTGCATGCTCTTCGCCATGATGTGCGTGCATTGCGTGGAAGGCGTGGATAACGCTTCCAGAACCGAGAAACAGCAACGCTTTGAAAAATGCATGCGTTGTCAGGTGGAAAAGTCCGGCAACATAACTACCAGCACCGAGTGCCAACATCATAAATCCTAATTGACTCACGGTAGAGTATGCCAAAACACGTTTGATGTCAAATCGGACAATTGCTATTGTTGCTGCGACAATCGCGGTGATGCCGCCAATGTATGCAATGATCAAGGACGAACTTGATGTCAAAATCGGGAACATCCGTGCAGTAAGATATACACCCGCTGCAACCATTGTAGCAGCGTGGATTAACGCACTGACAGGCGTAGGACCTTCCATCGCATCGGGTAGCCATGTATGTAATGGTACTTGTGCTGATTTACCCACAGCACCACAGAAAATAAGAACACCGGCAATTGATAACCACACAATATCTGCGGTATCACCTGTAAACTTTGTGGGATCAGTAAGCAGCGTAAAAATACCACCTGTTCCGTGCAGAGAAAGCGTTTTGAATTTTGAGAACAACATCATCATACCGATGAACATACCAACATCACCGACACGTGTTGTCAAGAACGCCTTCTTACATGCATTCGCAGCGGAGTCCTTTTCAAACCAGAAACCGATCAGTAAATATGAGCAGAGACCGACAAGTTCCCAACCGATGTAGATACCGAGTAGGTTATCAGATACTACCAAAAACAGCATGGAAAATGAGAAAAGCGATAGAAATGCAAAAAACCTTGGATACCGTGGATCACCGTGCATGTAGCCTATAGAGAAGATGTGGACGAGACTACTCACCAGCGTGACGACAATCAACATTATCACCGTAACGCTGTCAAGATAAAATCCCATGGATAAGGTAATACTACCCAGTGAAAGCCACTCAACAGTAAGTGGTTTCGGATCGGATGTCTCATTCAAGAGATAGAGAGAACAACCGAGCGCGACAAGCATCGCAGCGGTTGACAAAATATCTTGTCGTGGGAAACTCCGTTTTGCTAATCCGAATAAAGCAAAAATTGCAAATGCAGCAAGCGGAGCAAGTAAGATGATACTTATTAAGGGAACAACCATATTTTAATTTACTTTTAACCTTTTAACGTATCTATTTCGTCTGGACGTATACTACCGAATTCACGGTAGATTGCGAGAATAATTGCGAGAAAAACAGCTGCTTCTGCGGCGGCAAGCACAATACCGAAGATAGCGATTATCTGACCATCAAGGAGATAGTCACCCCTACCAACTATATTTTCAGCCGGTTCAACAAATCGAGAAAATGCTACGAAATTTAGATTGCATGAGTTGAGAATTAGTTCAATACCCATTAGAATACTGATAGCATTCTTCCGAGTTAACACTGCGAAAATACCGAGTGTGAATAGAATTGAACTGATTACCAAATAGTGTTGTAGACTCATTATTGTCCTTAAGGCACTACGGGGTTAATCCCGCACCTCCTTGCGAGAAATAAGGGCAGCACCAATTAATGCTACCAACAACAGTACGGAGACCACTTCAAACGGTAGTAAAAACTTCTCTTGCAAAATCATAGTGCCAATCTGTTCAGTAGTCGGTTCAAGCGATCTTCCATCATCGGTCAGATTCTTCCAAACAGGCATATTCGCAATGACTGTCAAGAGCAGCATCAACAGCGCAATTGATATTCCGGCACCTAATAACAGTTGCCCGCGTTCAATGTGAATACGCATCTCTAACCGTCCGCTTGTCATCATCACTCCAAAAAGGATGAGCACCAGAATTCCACCGACATAGACGATTACCTGTGTTGCTGCAAGGAAATCTGCCTGTAGAAAGACATATAATCCTGCTACACCGAACAGCGTGACCATCAGTGCAAACGCCGTGTGAACGATGTTACGAAGGGTTACAACAGCCAATGCTGAACCGATTGTTAGCAGTGCGAAACCGTAAAAAATAAACGTTTTGAGTGTAAACTCCATCTATAAACTATCCTACAAAATTTCTAATCAGCAGCTTCAACTTCTTCGGTTTCATCTTTTCCGTACATCTCTTGCTTATCAAATTCGAATATTAAGTCGTTGCGGTCAAAACTTGAGTATTCAATTCCTTCAAGTGTATCCTTCATAGTAAGACACTCTGTCGGACAAACTTCGGTGCATAGTCCACAATACATACAGAGAGACATATCAATATCAAACTGGTCAAGATAGAAAACCACAGGGTTTCGCGTTACAACACGAGAGACTTCTTCTCCAGGAATTGTTTGGGCTCGGTTCTCATCTCCCGACTCTTCTAAACGGTCAACAACTTCCTGTGGACCTTGGCGAGAGCTGATATTCGTAAGCGTGATTGGTTCATCAAGATTTAATTTCTTGTCGCTGCCTTCAATGAGACCGATGATTTCACGACCATCTTTGAGATGCACAACGTTCATGCTATCCCACAGTTGTTCACCTTTTGGGAGTTTCGTCCCTTCAATCGTGATACAATCCACAGGACAGATCATCTCACACTTCTTGCACCCGATGCAATCCTCAATCCGATTGTAGAGTTGACCACGATATCCTTTTGGAATTTCTCGAACATTCTGTTTCTTTTCAAAATCGTGTTCATAAGGGTATTGGTGCGTCACATTCGGTTCAAAGAACTGCCGAATCGTAATCCGCATGCCTACGAGAACGGTGTAAACACCCTTGTATATGTTGCGTATGTATTTATCCATAATGATGTATCTCTTATAAGTTCAAAGTTCCATAATATTAAGTGCCAGCAAAATTACCACCAACCACCGAATTTCAAAAAGATTTCAACAAACAGTAGACCACTCAAAAATAAACCCATTGTTCGCAACTTCCGGTCTCCTTTGAATAATTCAGCAAATAACGCAAACATCCAAATACCAATGCATACCATACTTGTGCCTAAAATCGATCCCCAAATATGTAGCCAGTGAATATTTAAGACCAAAGCCATCGAATTGTTCAGGACCATAACTAATGCTCCGAAAACTAATAGTGAAAATCCTGAAATTAGAACATTCTTTTCACGTATGTTATCAGAGACAATTCTTTTACCACATTCTGTACAACGTCTTCTGATAATTACCAATACAAAGAAACCAAGACATGCAAAACATATACCTAAAACCAATCCTAAAAGCGGGATCCACCGAGTTGCAACAGTTTCTGCTATGATGACTTCATCAAAGACTACAATCGCAGATATAAGTAAAACAGTTGACAATGTCTTTGCGTACTGGACAATTCTGTCCTGTTTCAAACTACTCAAAGCATTCGTAACAATAGTCATCATACACCTCCGTTTACAGAAGCTTAAACAATTATTAAGAACTGTTCTTTCTATACTGAACTCGGCTGCGGCTCAGGTTTACGTGCAAAAATCCTTCCAGCAATCGCATAAGCACTAATTAGACCAACATAAATGATAGCACAACTGATGCCGATACTCCATACATCATCTGTTTCAAAAATCAGACCCCATATTCCTGTGCCAAATATATTAAAGAATGAAATCGGTATAAAGTATTTCCAGCACAGATTCATAAGTTGATCAACGCGTAGTCGTGGTAGTGTCCATCTCAACCACATCATAAGGAAGACAAGAGCCAATGTTTTTAGAACAAATCCTGGTAATCCACCAAGAAAATCATAACCCGGTAAAACACCTTCATACCCACCGAGGAAGAGCGTCACTGCAATTGCACTCACAGCGAACATATTTGCATATTCTGCAATGAAGAAAAGCGCGAACCGCATACCGCTATATTCGGTATGGAATCCAGCAACGATCTCAGACTCTGCTTCTGGTAGATCAAATGGTGTTCGGTTAACCTCAGCAATAGCAGATATAAAGAAAATAAAGAATGCAATGAAAGTAAAGGGTGACCGAAATATCAACCAAGTGAAAATACCACCATCCTGACTTGCTACAATCTGACTCATGCTCAAACTTTCCACGAGCATCACAACAGCCAAAATGGAAAGTCCCAGAGGGATTTCATAACTAACAATTTGTGCAGCAGAACGAAGTGAACCTAACAGAGACCATTTACTATTTGATGACCATCCCGCCATAATTACCCCCATGACAATCACTGACGAGATCGACATGATATAGAAGATACCGATATTAAAGTCTCCAGGAATAGGTATTCCTTCTCCGAAGGGAATAGCAGCAAACACAGCAAAAGAACAAGCAAATATTACATAAGGGGCAAGCATGAAAAGGATTTTGTCACCTTGTGGTGGGATATAATCCTCTTTGAAGATCAGTTTTACGCCATCTGCCAGTGTTTGTAACGTACCCCAAGGACCAACACGCATTGGACCAGTTCTATTCTGAAAACGTGCGGCAACTTTCCGTTCTGCAAGCACTAATACCAAAGGGAGTAAAGGAACAACAGCGACGAATATACCTGCAACGGTAAACATCACGAGAATTGTTCCAAATTCCACCGGGAAATGTCCCTTAAGTGCTTCTGGCAATAGTGGAATGATAACTTCCTGCACGAAATCCTTTGCCCAATTGGAACTTTCTTGCAAGTTTATTTTTGGAATGAAACTCTCTGAAAATATTTCTGGCATCTAATCTCCTAAACCAACCTTCAATGATGGTTTACCGATCAACCTCACCCATCACAATATCGATACTTCCAATAATAGCGATAATATCTGCGACCATCAAGCCACGGCTCAGTTCTTGCAGTGCACTCAACGCACTGAAGCATGGCGAACGTCCCTTGACACGCACGGGTTTCGGTGTGCCGTCACTCACGATATAAAATCCGAGTTCACCTCGCGGTGCTTCACTACGGAAATAGATTTCACCTGCAGGTGGACGGACAGCCTTGAGATCAGCCATGACCGGACCATCAGGGAGTCCTTCCGCCAAAATCTGTCGTACTATCTTGACAGACTCTTTCATTTCATCCATACGAATTTTATAGCGACTCCAACAGTCTCCAAGAACAGCACCTAACTCAGGAATATCCTTAGCAACAGGCACATCATAATCAAATCGGTCATAGATAGAATAGGGTTCGTCTCGTCGCAAATCCCAGTCAACTCCAGATCCACGAAGGTTAGGACCCGTAGCACCGTAACTAAGAGCCATCTCCTCGGACATAACAGCAACACCCATAGTCCGTTCTGAGAAAATACTGTTTGATGTCAACAGGTCGTTATATTCATCAATCTTCGGTTCAAAGTAATCAAGAAAATCTTCTATTTCGTCCAAATAATTCTGTTCTTCAATAGAACCGGGTTCCAGTGGTATGATTTCAGAGACACCTCCGATGCGGATATAGTTATAGGTAAGGCGTGCACCACAAATTTTTTCAAAAAGCAGCAGAAGTCGTTCCCGATCACGAAAAGCATAGAGGAACGGTGTAAATGCTCCGAGGTCCATGCCGTAAGTGCCAAAAGAAAGCAAATGACTTGCAATCCTATTTAGTTCACAAATTAACACACGTAGATATTCTGCGCGTTCAGGCACTTCAAAGTTCTTTGTTTCATCCGCTTCAAGCAATTTCTCTACAGCAAGGCAAAATCCCCAATTCTGATTCATCGCCGCAACGTAATCCATCCGATCCGTAAATGGTATGATTTGAGGATAAGAGAGATTTTCGGAGTGTTTCTCAAAACAACGATGGAGATACCCGATATGTGGAATCGCTTCACGGACTATCTCACCGTCTAGCCTCAATTCCAACCGTAGCACCCCGTGTGTGCTTGGGTGCTGAGGTCCCATATTGACAATCATTTCATCAGTGAACGGCTTTAATTCTATGATTTTAGATTCTGTCTGCTGTGTGCTTTCCATATTTCGGATTATCAGGTTAGATTATATCTACAATGTATAGTATATATTTTTTAAAGTATTGTCTAATAAGGTACACGCATGCCGCGATAGAAATCTGGTTCTTGGTAATCTTTTCGAAGTGGATATCCTTCCCAATCATCTGGTAGTAAAATACGCCGTAGGTCGGTATGTCCTTCAAACAAAATTCCATATAGGTCATACGCTTCACGTTCGTGCCAGTCTGCTGTTTTCCAAATATGTGAGACGGTAGGAAGGTGCGCATCAGTTTTCGGAACTGATGTTTTCAGAACCACACTATGGCGATGTTGCATTGCATATAGATGATAAACAACAGAGAGTTCCTCTTCTTTAACACCCATGTCAACGCCACTAAGACACATTAAAGAATCAAACGCCAACGTATCAGTTTCAGTTAGGAATTGACACACTTCGGCAATTGCTGTCGGTGCGATCTGAATATTGGAGTCGCCAGCAAGTTCTGTGTCATAACCGATGATAGATTCACCAAACTTGTCGGATAGGGTTTTGTAAATTTCTTCTGGGTTCACGTATAATCTTCTCCAGATGAGATAACGACATTTTAGGCAGTTTTTTCGACGGTTTCTTCTTCAGGTGTCGTTGTTTCGGCTTCCTCATCCGCACCTTCAGCCTTTTCTGCTTTCTCAGCTTTTTCAATTTCGTACCATTCTGTTTTCGTAAATAGCCTCTTTAAGAATGGAGCATTGGTGCGTTTTGCAACTGTTTGTGTCTTGATTTTCTCTTGTAATTTCAGCAAACCCTCAATAAGTGCTTCCGGCCGTGGCGGACATCCAGGGACATATACATCAACTGGAATAATCCTGTCCACACCTTTAAGTACGTGATATCCGTGTTGCCAATAGGGTCCACCACTTGTAGCGCAGCTTCCCATAGAGATAACATACTTCGGTTCAGGCATCTGTTCGTACAGCCTTTTAATTCGTGTCGCCATCTTGAGCGTAACTGTACCTGAAATGACCATTAAGTCTGATTGTCGAGGAGTCGCACGTGGCACACCTGCACCGAACCTATCTAAGTCATAATTGGACGCAGCCGCCGCCATAAACTCAATTGCACAACAAGCCAAACCGAAGGTCATCGGCCAGAGCGCAGAAGAACGCGCCCAGTTCGCAACTGCATCAACTGAGGTGACAATTACGTTTTTGTCTAACTTTTCTTCAAGCATTATATCATTCCTCTCGCTGTATGGATTGTACCTCTAACTGCGTAGATTTTATCCATTCAAGGTCACCTTTTGCCCAAACATAAGCAAGACCAACTAACAGAATAGCAATAAAAACAAGCATTTCCACAAATGCCAAAAGACCTATATCTCTAAACACAACTGCCCACGGCAGCAGGAACACAACTTCAACGTCAAAGATTAAGAAGATGAGTGCTATAACATAAAATCGGGTGTTGATCTTTATCCGTGTATCGCCAATCGGGTCTTCCCCGCATTCATAAGGGATATATTTTTCACCTGAAAATATCTTTGTATGTAGAAGACGAGAAATTGTAAGATTGAGGATGACAAACAGACAACCAACAACTAAGAAAATTAGCACATTGGCAAAATTAAACAGCATTTACAGTATCCTATATCTGAAACTTAGTTTCGCTACGACTGCGTTATGTCGTATTTAGAGTTAAAGTATATCCTAATTTAGTTGATATGTGCAATAAAAAAAATGGTAACTCACGTGTTTCCGTTATCTGAAAGTTAGAACAGCGTATCTCATAAATGCAATTTGTCCGAAATCACCTGATTGAGTGTCCGGTAAATCGTGGTTTGAAACCCCATCTACGATTTATGAGTTAGGTTGTAAATTACTCAAAGCGTGAAAAGGATCCTTCAAATGCAAGAACAGACCTTAAAGGATGTTATGTTGTGTTTTGGGTTGAAAATATGGTATCCATAAAAATGTGTTGCATTAATTGCATTATAATTTGGTGTTTTTGGCAAAAATGATAATAAAAACCTTCGCGAAAAAGGAGGGTTGAATGCTGTTATGGATCAAGAACCTTCCATTGCTCATCACTTAATTCCATTCAAATCATCTCCTTATTCTTAGTAGAAATAGTTTAACAGAGATCAATACCTTCGCCAATAATAGACATTCTGTTAGATTGTGTGTTTTGTAGCACATTCTGCTAGATTGTGCGTCTACTCTATTCAGTCAGATTGCTGTCCAACCATTTCTATTGTCAAATTAGGATCTATGATAACGCAAGTTGCCACCTAAACTATATAACGAGTCGTAACGCCTGTTAAGGGTTCTTGCACACACCGCTCCGCTGGAGTAGAAGAATGAAACATAGCGTGCTATAAACATATCGCTCCGCTGGAGCGGAAGATTGGATATCTTAAGGAGAACGAAGTTGCTCGGATTTTGATAGGTAGCAACTTGAGTTATGATAATTAAAAATACTTCAACAAAAACCAATACCTTCGCCAAAATTAGTTGAATAAAATGGGTTTTTGTCTTATAGTTTTACACTATATAACAAAAAAGGACAAAAACCCATGTCAGAAATTATAGCACTTTTTTCAATTCTTAATCTATCTATATCTAAAACAGCGATCCGTCAGTTATGTCAAGTTGTCCTTGCACTGCTTGCGATGACAGGTCGGGTCTCCATGTTAAATATCTCTCGTTGGACTTCAAAAGGAGGTAGTTACCGCACTATTCAACGCTTTTTCAATACGGTGTTGCCTTGGTCGGCAATGTGCTGGGCGTTTTTTCGCACACACTTGCTTGATCCTGATAGTGTTCATATCTTAGTAGGCGACGAAGTCGTTAGAAACAAAGATGGCAAATGCACCTATGGTTTATCTCGCTTTTTTTCTTCATTGCACGGAAAAAGCATTCTCGGTTTATCGTTTTTAGCCATATCCTTAGTCAGTGTCCCTCGGCGGCGTTCCTACCCGATGACTATTGAACAAATCGTTCGTGAAACACCTTCAAATCCTGGTGCTTCTCCGACTGAAAAGTCAGACAACATCCAGACAAAACAATCTAAACGCGGGCGTCCAAAAGGGAGCCGAAACAAAAATAAAAGGGATGTCGTCCTCAGTGATACTTTGAAACAACTTCAAACGATGCTCAAAGAGGTGCTACACCTCATTGATAACTTGATACCCATCCGTTATTTTGTCCTGGATGGATATTTTGGGAATAATAACGCTTTACAAATGGTCCATCAATGTGGTCTCCATCTTATTTCAAAACTACGTGCCGATGCTGCATTGTATCTTCCCCCGACGACCTCTTACAAACGCGGACGCCCAGCAATCTATGGAGAACGGATACATCCGCATAAGATTGATGAAAAGAACGCTGTTTGGACACAAACAGTGGACAACCTGAGAACCGATGTGTATCAAATGGAACTACGCCACAAAAAGTTCCCCGACCCATTGAATGTCGTTTGTATCAAAAAAACAAACCTATCCACGAAACAGCAGGCACATGTCTTATTGTTCAGTTCTGATTTAGCACTTGACGCAGAAAAAATGATAGACTGACATTTATCAGAATAGCGGTGCATCCACTAAATATCACTACATTGAGGGTTTTGAGCAATGAAAATGCGTCCATTTTGAAGAGTTGACTTGATTTTATGCACATGAGATGTCATCCTATAGTATAAACATAAATTCCATTTTGATTATACATAGGAGGACATTTCATGCATTATCAGATTATCAAATCTATGAAGTTTTTTCAACATCTTCTTTTTTCTCGTTTTCACCGTATTCGATCACAAATCATTGACACTTTACTTTTGTTATCCGTTTGTCATCTATTTGGTCTCTATAATCCGAACCAAGTCGCAGATGCGTTGACACTTCCCAAAGCGGGTCTTTATCGGGATCTTCACGCCGTGAGCCAGTATCACTGGAAATGTTTGAATGTGCGGCTCGGATGTGCTATGGCACTAGAGTTGATCAAAGATACCGAATCTAAGAGTGCTTCAACACAATCTCGTCGGTGTCCTACTCTCAGTGTAGATGACAGTAATATAGATCGATATGGAAAAACAATGTCTTACTGCTCAAACTGGTGGTCTAAAAAACATAATAACACCACTTGGGGGCAGAACATATTAGGCATCACGATGAAGATTGGCGATATTGTTATTCCACTCAATACACGGCTTGTTTCAAAACAAGGGCGTGGTAATACAAAGAAACCGGTTCTTTTTGTTGCCATGATGAAAGAAGTGTTAGATTTCTTTGATGCCCACAGCATTGATATCAGAAAATATCCGATCACTTTCGATTCGTGGTATGGTAGCAAGAAACTGATCGACATCTTATTGAATTTAGGGTTTGTGTCCATATTGGTTCATGGTAAAAACAACTATGTGATGACAATAAACAATAAGAAATTGAAACTTTCGGTTCATAAGAAATCCATACAACTGCAGCCAAAACAATGGGGGTGCGATAAACCTGTCTGTCGTGTCCAAGCCACAAGTCCAACATTTGGTGAGTGTATTAGACATTATAATGAATTAAATAGTAGGAGTTTCATAACACCAGGGTCTGAAGTTTAGTCGAAAATTGTGTAAACCACAACAGGTTTCCATAACTAAGTCACAAAACCCTTTCTTCCAATTTCTGAGTTTGTCTTTGACAATGCGGTATCTTTTGACACCACTAATGGCATGTTCAACACGTATGCGTATAGACGCTATCTTTCTATTGATTTCTTTTTCTTTTTCTGTCAGTTCTCCACTTTTCGGTTTTTTCTTCGGTTGAACGATGTGAACATCAGGAAGAGTGAACCCCTGAAAACCGGTATCTTGATACAAGGTGCTTCCCGGGGGCACACAATAGCCCACCTGATCAGCTATGTATTTGTCATGGTGTCTTCCTTCAAAAGAGGGTGTCAATAGGACGACTTTGCAGCTCTCATTGATAATCAGATTATTTTTTACTGTATGACATTTCTTTTTACCGCTATAATATGCCTTTTGAGCTTCTGGGTCTCTTGGACGCCGTATTCGCCGTTCTATACCATCATGAAAAAAAATACTCTTTATCTTGACTTTGACTTGATACCTCACAAGTATCACACATAGATGTGGGAACTGTTTCCCGAGATGGCAGCTCTTCAAGTTCTGCTAATGCGGTGTTCAATATCGGTAAAAGCAAGTGAATCCATTTATTCGCAAGAGGTTGAGCCATACCAAAGAGCGTGCCGAATAGAACCTGTTTCGGAGCTTCATGAAGATAAATTAATATAAATAGCAACATATCTTCATGTGAAGCAAAACAACTATTCTTGTAGGGTTTATATCTCCGTTTTATGCGCGGTTTTCCATCAAGGGTATGTGTTTCCATATAAGCTAAAAAACATTTAGAAAAATGAGGTAATAGTTTTGTAAACTCTTCTAAAGTATATCCAGTGAGAGATAGAAGCGTATCAGCTTTGTCCTTAATATCTTCGAAAACGATAATGAGAAAACCTCCATTTATAAGATTGTAATTAGAATAACAGACGGTTAACTAAACTTGCAACTAAATCATTATAATGTCTATTGTGTGCTTCTTTTCAGATATGGGAAAGATACGCACACTCTTAGTCTTTGGTAAACCCCTACGCACTTGTGAAGCACTCAGAATATGGTCTCAACACAACGGGATCGAATACTATTGGAGACAACTGAAATCCAGTCTGCACTTGTCCAATATGAGTTTAGAGAGCACGCAAGGGGCATATGCGGGACTCAGTATAAAAGTAATGAGCTACCTGATGTTGTTGCAGATAAGCATCTTAGAGCGTCGCACATTCCATCAAATGCAACTTGAACTCACTGGACAAAGACAGATGCTACTTGAAATCATGGCGCATTTTCATGAACTAAACCCGAAAGAACCTTGATAATTACTGATATTTGACAACTTTTGAGAAATATCAGACGGGTAATTCTCATTTTCCTAAACCCGGTGGTGCGGTTAGGAAACCACACCATAGGTGTCAATTTAGCTGTTTTTTTCTTGTTAGATGCATCTGAGATAGTCCAAAACTACTATTCCTATTGTAGCGCGGGGTCTCCGTGCCCCGCCTAAACCTGCTACATTCAAACAACGTGCGGGGCACGGAGACCCGGGGAATCATGGCGAATACCAAACGCGTATTCGTCTAAGCGCATTCATACCCGGGGAACGCCAAAAGGCGTTCATACCGTTGATTTCTTGATTTGGCGCTACAATGACAGGGTAATTTAAGAAGATCAATCCGTTTTATTAGTGACCTCAGTCCCGTAGGGACGATATGTCCATAGCACAACGTTCAATGCCCATTTCTTAGTCCCGTATGAGGATTAATTTATTAAACGGGTAATTCTCATTTTCTCAAACACGGTAGGAGAGGCTTCCTAACCGCTCCGGACTTCTCAAGGAACTTACCCGATTTATTTTTTAATCGTCATGTGGAATACAAAAGTCTGATTTATCAGATTCACGTTATGAGATACACTCTAGTGGGGAGTCCACTCCTATTTGACAGGTAAATATCGCGATTCGGTGATCGTTCCTACTGAATACGGATCTGGCATTGTAGGCGAGAACTCAGATTCCCGATTTCTTTGGTGATTGACAATCTTAGAGTGGACAGAACACTCGTATGTCGACGATATTTGTCAATATTGCGTAACTAGGCAGAACAGACCAATTTAATTTGACAATTAAGATAAAAAAACATATAATAGAAACAGAATCAGTAAAATTTGCGTATTACTTAAAAAAACAGACAAAAGGGAGACAAACAATGGCAACCACGGTTCGCTATAAAGATGGTGTTACCATTTTGGAACCATCAGGTAAAATAATGGGTACTGGGGTAACCGAACTCCGTGAGGTAATGACTGCTGAGATTGATGCCTCCGATAGACCGAGAATTCTTATTGATTTTGAAAAGGTCAATATGATGGATAGTTCCGGTCTTGGAACGCTCATGGGTGCTCATGTTACAATTACTAGACAAGGTGGCAGGGTCGGTGTGATCAATGTTGGGAAGAATATCAAAAATCTTATTGTGCGAAGTCGGCTTGCTAGCATCTTTGAACATTTCACAACTGAAGAAGAAGCTGTCTCAACTTTGGGAAGCGAAGACTAACAAACCTTTCGTTAGCGCAGCAACATGGAGGCTGCATTAATGGCGATCATTCAATCAGAACAAGACGGTGTTAATATCTTTAAGCTTGAAGGTAGAATAATGGGACCTGATATCCAGGAGTTAAAAGACACCGTAGAAAAAACGCTAACACAAATAAATGAAACTCCTAAACTTGTATTTGACTTCAAAGATGTCATCGGTATGGACAGTTCAGGTCTTGGTGTTCTAATGAAAATCTATGCGGATATATATCCGCTCGGTGGAACAATCGCTGTGATTAATGTCAACAAACATGTCAAAAACCTAATTGTAATGGCGAGACTAATCACTGTTTTTCGTAACTTTGAAACTGAAGAAGAAGCAGTTTGGTCACTACTAAATCCTCCGTCCGAAACCACACCTTGATTTATTTTGCAGGTATGTTCAATGATAAAAAATATCCTCGTTTCTATAGGCGACACTGACTATGAAAGAAATGCCTTTGATTACGCAGGACAACTTGCAGTTCTCTTAGGCACTCACTTGTCTTGTGTCTTTTTTCAAGACAGTTCTCATGGTGGCAGTGCTGACGTTGCTGAAACGGTCATACGTCGAACAGAAAAAGAATGCGGGCTTTACGATTTCTTGGATTATCATATTGAATCAGTGGCAGGAAATCCACGGCAAATGATCTGTCAACAAGCACATTCTGCGGATTTAGTTGTGGTAGGATTGCCTGAAGAAATAAAAACGCGCGGGCTAAATCTCATTCAAAACCAAATTGACGATGTTCTTGCTCATATTACCAAGCCAATTATCGTCGTTCACGAACAATGTACTTTATTGCGAAAGATAATGGCTGTAAATCACGGTGATATTTACTCAGACCACGTTCTCTCTCTGGCTGCTGAAATTGGAGAATTGACGAAGGCAAGTATTTTTGGACTTGCCCTTTCAAACACAACTCAGGAAGCAACAGACATTAAACAACAGATGGACTCATACTTACAATACTACGATGTGCAAACTGAATTTCTGACTGCACTCGGTTTTACAGTGACAAATATCTTGGAAAACGCCGAAGAGAACGATTGCGACCTAATTGCACTCAGTGCTAGCCATCACGGAAGGTTGTATGAAATGGTTTTCCAAAGTACTACACAAACCGTTGTAAAACTTGCGAATCGTGCCGTTTTGGTAACCAAATAATGAAGGAATCCACATGGCATCTGCCTTCGACTCACTTACAAACTCTCCTTTTTTGCAGAAGTTATCAGATATGTTCGGATACATACATCTGGATGGCACATTCCTTCCACTCAATCCTGCCTGGGAACGAACTCTTGGATTCACCTGTGCTGAACTTCAAACCCATTCTTGGATAGAACTCATTCATCCAGATGACCAAGAATCTTCAGTAGATAGACTTACAAGATTTAAACTTGAAGATCAACAGACAATCACATTTGAAAATAGGTTTCAATGTAGAAACGGTGAATACAAAAGGTTTCTCTGGTCTGTGCAGATAGACACAGAACAAGACCTCCGCTACTGTGTCATTGTGCGTGATATTACAAGACTAAAGCAGGTCGAGAAGAAACTTCGTGAAAGCGAAACAAGGTTTCAGCAACTTGTCCAAACCCATTCACAGGAAAGTGATTTCCTCCACACCCTAATGGATATTACTCCTGACCATATTTACTTCAAAGATATTGAGAGTAAGTTTGTCCGGATTAATCGTTCTCTTGCCAATCGCTTTGGTCTCAAGAATCCAACTGAGGTTATTGGAAAAAGTGATTTTGATTTTTTTACGCGTGAACATGCACAACAAGCGTATCAAGATGAACGTACAGTAATAGATTCTGGGAAACCTATTGAGGGTAAACAGGAAAAAGAAACATGGCTGGGTGGCCAAGATACTTGGGTTTCTACTACAAAAGTTCCAATAAGGGATAGAAGTGGTCGTATCAAAGGCACATGCGGTATTTCTCGTGACATTACGGAGTATTATCGGGCTGATCAGGCACTGCGAGATTCTGAGGCAAATTGGCGATCATTAGTAGAGAGTGCTCCAGACATTATTTCAACACTTGATATGGATTACCGATTTCAGTTTATCAATCGTATTCCCACAGGTGTAGATATGGAACCGGAAGATATCGTTGGAAAGAGCATCTTTGATTTTCTGACTCAAGAGCATCATGATGGGTTTAGAGAGGCATGCAGTAAGGTAGTGGAAACAGGTGAGGTTGCCGGTTATGAAGTTCAGGGCAGACTCAGTCAAAACTGGTATGCCTCATGGGTTGGACCTATTTTACGCGATGCTGATATTGTTGGTTTTGTGGTAACTTCAACAAATATCACTGACCGCAAGCAGGCAGAATTGGAATTGCAGGAGAGTGAATTGCGCTTCCGTCGTGCTGTGCTTAATGCCCCGCTGCCGATTATGATACATGCTGAAGATGGTGAGGTAATTCTCATCAATCGTACTTGGACTGACCTTACTGGCTACTCGCTTGAAGATATGACAACAGTTTCTAAATGGTTGACACAAGCAAACAGAGAAATGAGCCGAGAAATCCAAGAGTACTTGGGTCAGGCAAATCAAATTAAAGAGAGGGTTGTTCCAGAGCAATATGAAATAATAACAAAGTCAGGCAAAAAACAGATATGGGAATTTAGTTCATCATTGCTTGGTGTTGAACCAGATGGAAAACGTATTATTATTAGTATGGCACTTGATATTACGGAACGTCTTAAAGCACAAGAAGCAATGCAAAGTGCCAAGGAAACTGCAGAATATGCCAGCAGAGCAAAGAGCGATTTCCTGGCAAATATGAGCCACGAACTGCGAACCCCTTTGAATGCTATAATTGGGTTCGCTGAAATACTTAGGGATGAACTTGTTGGACCGATTAACGATGATCAGAAAGAATGCGTCAACGATATCCATATGAGTGGACAACATCTCCTTGAGATGATCAATGATATATTGGACCTTTCAAAGATTGAAGCCGGAAAAATGTTCCTACAACTTGAGGAGTTTGCTGTCGTCGATGCAGTTGAGGAAGTTAGCACAATTATCAGTTCACTTGCACTGCAGAAAGATATACAACTCACATTATCGTGTCCACAGAACGCAATGATTGAAGCCGATCGCGTTAAAATTAAGCAGATCTTCTATAATTTGCTATCAAATGCGGTAAAATTTACACCGGATGGCGGAAAAGTTATAACTAATCTGAATATTACACCTACAACTCTGCAAGTTGAGGTAATAGATTCTGGCATAGGAATAGCCGAGGAAGATCAAATGAAATTATTTGCACCTTTTACACAGATTGACACTTCAAAGTCAAGACGTTTCGGTGGAACAGGTCTCGGTCTTGCACTTACCCAACGTTTGATTGAGTTGCATGGTGGTGAAATAAGTGTAACAAGTGAAGAGGGAAAAGGGAGTACTTTCTCATTTAGTATACCGATAGTCAAAGCAATGAACAGCGGTTAGATTATATTTCCTAAAGACTATACATACCCAAAACACAAAAAATCATAATCAAGAATTTCCTTTCCCAACAGATCTGTATTGTTCTCTAACTGCTAATCGTGGAATATTCATTTACTCTTGTATAGGAGCCATGAGATGAGTCAGGAGAACCTGCATCAAATCTTAGTCATAGAAGATCAAGAATTGAATAGAAAAGTGGTCCGTATTGTATTGCAATCTGAAGGGTATTCTGTTCTTGAGGCAACCAATGCAGACGAGGCACTTAGTTTCTTAGAAAAAGCTGAACCTGTCCTGATCCTAATGGATATTGCGCTGCCCGGACAGAGCGGTGAAGAATTGACCCGTCAGATTAAAGCAAATCCGAATTGGTGTAATATCCCGATAATTGCGTTAACGGCTGCAGCAATGACGGGTGATCGTGAACGAATCCTCAAATCAGGCTGTGATGATTATCTCAGTAAACCCATTGATACACAAGTTCTTGTAAAACGCGTTGACCATCATATCAAGGATGCACAACATGAACAGTCATGAATCAACGAAAATACTTGTCGTTGATGATGAACCCCGCAATGTCAAAATTCTACAGATACATCTTCATGCCCGCGGATACACTGTCCTCACAGCAGGCGATGGTGATGAAGCCTTGGAGATCGTATCAAATGAAATACCCGACATTATCTTATTAGATATAAACATGCCAAAAGTAGATGGCTTTGAAGTGGTCGAAAGTGTTCGTGCAGATAAGAAAACCGCATTTATTCCAATCATTATGATAACTGCATTGCGTGATACACAAGAAAATAGGATTAAAGCACTTGAAGCAGGGGCAGATGACTTCATCGAGAAACCGTTCAATAGTTTCGAGGTATTGGCTCGTATAAAATCACTGTTACGAATTAAGTTTTATCACGACACACTTGAAGAACATAATGCCCGTTTAGAGGCAGAACTTCAGATGGCTCGTAGCGTTCAAGAGATTATTATTCCACAGAACGGCACGCGAGAGATCGCGGGATGTCAAATCGCCTCCTACTGTAGTCCGACTCTTGCAGTAGGCGGAGACTTTTTTGATATATGGGAGATAGATAACAGTTGTGTAGGCGTATTAATTTCTGATGTAATGGGGCATGGGGCATCTGCTGCTCTTGTTACAGTGTTTATCAAAACGATCTTAACAGAACACAGAGAACATGTAGAGAATAATCCTGCCGACCTTTTGCATATCCTAAATGTACGTTTTAACGACATAATTAGTTCTCGTTTGTATATGTTTGCGACAGCATTCTGCGGTGTTTTTGACCTTACAAAGCAACAGCTCGTCTGTGCAAATGCAGGACATCCCTCTCCGTTTTTGCAGCACGGATCACAGGCTGCGTGTGAACGAATTACTGATAAACACACCGGGAACGGTTTAGGAATACACAGAGAATCCGAATACCAAAATTGCTATTACCCGTTTGATACAGCCAGTAGGGCATTTCTTTATACAGATGGTGCTTATGAAGTCAAAAACAGACATGGTGAAGTATTTACTATAGAAGGGTTGGAAAAAGTAATAACGAGGAGTAAGGAGGATTCACCATTGCAACTAATCCAGTCTGTTTCTAATACAATTCTGGAATTTACCGATGGATCCCCAAATGAAGACGACTTAACACTAATAGCGATTCAGGGTTAACCTTTTTCTTGTTTGACATCTCGGTAGAAAATAGCGGTTACATCAGTACCGCCAACAGTATTTGCTTGCAGCTTGTGGTCATCTGTAAGACAATTAATCAGATACAAACCATGTCCTCTTTCACTGGTCGGTGAACGATTCGCTTGTATTTCAGCTAATTTCTCAGGCGTAGACCAATCCTGCATACCTTCTCTACCTTTGTCACTGACGACAATTTCAAGAGAACGTGTATCCACAGAAATCTGCAATTGAATTCCACTGGAAACACACTTTGATCCGTGATAGACTGCATTACTACAAATTTCATCAAGAGCGAGTTGAATATCTGCTATACGTTTCTTTGAAAATCTGAGTGTTTCGGACAACTTACCGATAAATACACGCACCGATTCAAGGTAAAACACATCGCTTGGTACATTCAACTCAATTTGATCTTTCTTCATGGAAACTCCGGTCTTGCTTTGAAATTGATTAAAAAGCTGCTATAGCACTATTTTCAGATTCATAAATTTCAACGACACTGGAAGCTCCAATAAGATTAAAAGTACGCGTGAGGGTGGAAGCTAAGTTACAAAGTTTTAAATCGCCATCATTTTGGCGTAGTCGTTTGGCAATTCCTACTAATGTGCCGACAGCTGTGCTGTTTATGTGATCTACGTCCTTGAAATTAACAACAACTTTATTCACTTTTTCTGTCAGCAGGTCTTCAAGAACTTGCCGTAAGTCAGAGGCAGCATAACTACTTAAATCTGTCTTTACATCTATGATTTTGATATCCGCATTTTCCCGTATGTCCATAAATTCTGTACCGGTCATATAAACCACCTTCCGTTGATAAAATCCATATTTCCATTTTAGTGTAAATACATGAATATTACAAGCATTTTTTGCGTAAGACCGAGAAATTTTTTTTAAGAATTTGCAGGTGCTGTGTTTTACTCAGCATCTTTTTATTTAAGGAAGGTGAGGTTTCCTAATCGCACGGGATTTCGTGCATTTTAGTAGATTGCGAGATTATTTGAACACTCTGCATAGGCAAGGTATGGAAACCTTCAAATCAACGGTATGAATGTGCTTGTGGCATTCACCACCATAGGCGTCAATTTAAGGATATATTTTCCTGTGTAGGATTTTGGAAGTCTATTTTTATCCTATGCACCTTTTGCACCGCTGGTGCTGATATGCGATTTATAAAAGCCTCGGAGAGGCGACAGGTGTATAGCACGTAATATCAACACAGACGAAAGCCCCAGCGGGGCGACAGGTGTATAAAATGCACAAACTTTACTCACTAAATTGACGCCTATGGTACTTGTGGCATTCACCACCTACCGTGGATAGAAAGTGTAGATATAATTTTATTCTTCACCATAAATAAACCTAACTACTATGGTCATCAAGTGCAACTATATTGTTTGTTTCTGCTTGCGTTAAATGATTGCGATAATGGTCAACGCTGAATTTTCTTGCAAATTTACTATATTTTCAGTAGAATTAGCAAACATAAACACAATTTCAATTAAATCCACAATTCTGGTAATAATAATGCCTACACAAAAAATGACATTTGTTATGCTTTTTTTCTTTTTTTTAACCTTTGGTATTCAGGACATATACGCTGAACCCGTCGACTCAGAGACATATTGGTTGATGGTTGATTCGTCTCCTGATGCTGATGCAAACACACTGTTTAAGTCATTAGACAAACTATTAAAAGAAAAAGGAAAGGTATCTCAGCAAAATATACAACGTCTTAATGGTGACAAAGCAACTAAAGATGAAATTGAGAATGCTCTCATTGACATAACCAGGAATTCTGATAAGATTAGTACTCTGATTTTTTTGTTTCATGGTGAAGTATCTAAACAACCACGTATAAATGCAATGCACATTTCAACACAATCGGAAGATACTATCCAAGATGCAGTATTAAATCGATTGTTAGAAGCAACAGGAATAGGTCGTATCCTTGTCATCATTGATGGTTACGCCTATGATAAGAGACTTACCGTCTATTATGCCAATAGAGTAACACTCGGAACCTCTGCATTAAATGTTATCAATCCCGCTGAAACGACAGAACCAGCAGGTAAGAATTCCTTTCTTCAGGCATTAATTAATACCTTATCCACAGAAACAATTGATGCAGATGATAACAGACACATCAGTGTCATTGAAATATATCAGCATTTACAGAATGAAAGGTCTTTTGAAAATGCAATTTTTGCACCTACGGGAGACGTAGAAGAGACGGTGATGAAACTTAGTCCTGCCATTAAAGTTACATCCTTCCCAGAGGGAGCACAGATTACACTAAACGACAAAGAAAATGGAGAAACACCTAAGCTTTTCACAGAAGATTTAAAAGAAGGAAGTTACACTGTATCCATCAAGAAAGCGGGATATCTTAGTCCTGAACCTAAAACGGCAGATCTCAAGTTAACTCAAGGTGAAGTCATCAATTTTATATCGGTTCTCAAACCGATTTCTGTTTACGGGACTGTTACAGGTTCCACCGATGCGCCTGTATCAGGAGCATCGGTATCAATTGATGGTACAGACTATGTTGAGACAGTTGGAGAAGATGGTAAATTCTCATTTGTAAACTGGAATGCCGCATCTATGCTAACTACCGGAACAGAATATAGGTTATACGCTAAGCAAGGAGATTTCTACCACGGTTCTGCTACTTTCACGTTTGATGGTTATGAGGCTATTGAACAATCGATAGAATTGGTTAAAAAGACATGGTTTGAGATCGCTGAACTTGAATTTAGTCGGGATGCCCATCAAAAAGCGATAGAAGCCTTTCAAAACGGTATTGAAACGACGACAGATTTTCCACAGTTGTCGGAAGGATTAACAGTTCTACTGTATACTTCTTTTGCCCATGCTATTGATAGTGGACAGGTACAAGACATCAATTATATTGTCGCAACAGCAAAGTTAGCAGAGGTATATCAACAACCGGAAACGGCTAAAAAGTATTGGAAGCAGGTTGTATTAAAAGCAGAAAAAGGATCTCCCGCTGCAAAATTAGGTGGGCAGCGTTTGTGGCAGATGAATCCGTGGCGGAATGTTATCAATATTGGTGTAGTTTGTTTGTTGATAATAGTCATTGCCTCCGGTATATGGACATTTTTCCGTTATCGAAAATTTGTGCATATTGAAACTGAGACAGAGACCGAAACAGATGCATGAAAACCCTCCAAATATCCTATGGATATGTAGTGATCAACAACGATTTGATACGCTTGGTTGCTACGGAAATCCTTATGTCAATACCCAAAATTTAGACAATTTAGCACGTGAAGGCGTACTTTTTGAATATGCGTATTCACAGAGTCCGGTTTGCACACCCAGTAGAGCCAGTTTCCTCACTGGACGGTACCCACGTACTACGAGATGTCGGCAAAATGGACAAGCAATCCCACCCGATGAAGTGCTTGTGACAAAACTACTCCAAGATGCTGGTTATGTGTGTGGATTGGCAGGGAAACTCCACCTTGCTCCGTGCAACCCACGTGTTTGTAAGGGAACGGAACGACGGATTGATGATGGTTATGATCAGTTTTTCTGGTCGCATGATCCTGCTGATGCTTGGACAACACACGATTATATTCAGTGGTTATCAGAAAAAGGGTTACATCGGGATAGCAGACCATTCGGTGATTCAAAATACGTTAGAGTGATTCCTTCAGAGGAGCATAGTCAAACGACGTGGAGTGTTGAACGGGCAATGTCGTTTATCAATAGTTCATCACGATTTAAGCAACCTTGGTTGTTTTCATTGAATATGTTTGACCCGCACCATGCGTTTGACCCACCAATCGTAGCATTAGAAAGATATAGAGAAATTTTAGATGAAATCCCGTTACCGAACTATGTTGAAGGGGAACTGGATAATAAACCGATATGGCAACAGATTGACCATGGTGGAGCCTATGGTGGTAAATCTGGGTATCCTTATAACGAAATGAGTGAAACAGATCACCGTTGGGTGACCGCTGCATATTGGGCAATGATTGATGTTATAGACACACAAGTTGGACGACTTCTTGATTTTTTAGAAGAAACAGGACAGCGAGAAAACACAGTGGTTATCTTTACATCAGACCACGGAGAGATGCTTGGTGACCACGGCATTTATCTGAAAGGACCTTACTTTTATGAACCTGCCATCCGAGTGCCATTGATTGTTTCAGGACCGGGGATGCTGAACAACGGAGCGCGTTCAGATGCTCTTGTGGAACTGGTAGATATTGCTCCGACTCTATTGGAAGCAAGTGGAGTGGATTTTTACCCTGGTATGCAAGGTCAAAGTCTTCTCCCTATGCTGATTGGTGAAAAGAATTTGGATTCACATCAGGATGATGTTTATTGTGAGTATTACAACGCTATGCCTTGGCACCGTGAACCTGATGCAAATGCGACGATGGTGCGGAGTGAACGGTATAAGTTGGTGGTTGCACACGGTACAGGTACTGGTGAACTCTACGACTTGGAAAACGATCCACAAGAGACATACAATCTTTGGAATAATCCAGACTATACGGATGTAAAACTGGAAATGCAAGAACGACTTATCAATCGCATGGCATGGACAGTTGACCCACTGCCTGAACGGCAAGCACCATGGTAGAACAACAGTGTAAATGGTGAATTATATTGAGGTATATTCAACCTAAACCAAGTATTGTCACTACACAATTGAATATTACACGAACAAACCAGACATTGCTAATCTATGTCCTGTTTGTTTTGCTTTTTGTTGGTGGTTTAGACGCAAACGCTGATAGTATCTTATCAAGATGGGATCAGCAACTTTTTGATCGTTTCTACGATGCACCCCCACATAACGAACCGATATGGACAGGGATGGAGTTAACTACAGAATTTGGACATTACCGATCCGTTATGGGAATGTCTATCTTACTCATGGCTTATGGTAATGAAGATCGTCAAAACACAGGTAGATTATTGTCCTCAGCATACATAAGCACCGGGATTCTAACTTATGGGATAAAGCAGTTGGTTGGTAGGAAGCGCCCCCTTGATGATATGCTTGGTAATCCATCTATGCCATCAGGACATGCGTCTATTGCATTTAGTGCGGCAACAATCCTTGGATATCGTTATCCAAGGTGGAGAATTCCGTTATACATCGGTGCGGGGTTGGTCGGTTTTTCGCGTGTTTATCTAGGGCGGCACTATACTTCGGATGTGTTAGTGGGGGCAGTTATAGGAACGACTATGGGAGTGCTTGTTTGGCATAATCGTGTAACCTTGTTGGAGTGGAAGTTTTAGAGGGCAATTTCTACGTGTTTTCTTGTTATCGGGTTGGTATAGTCTATAAATTTTGTTAGAAATGATATTATTTTGCAAAACATATCAATCCTTAAAACAAATACAAGAAAGCCTCACACAAATACTCTGTAGTTATGCTAAGGATACAATCGCACAAATCACTGTGTTCTCGTATTTTACGAAAACTGATGATGAAATATAATCAATTAGAATTGGTATAATACTATTGCAAGTGTAATTGATCTCATTTTTATCTCCTTATATTGAGTAAAAGTTTGTTATAACAATGTTCATAACAATAACATAAGAGATAAAACAATGTAACTTAATCTCATGTCAAGACCTTGCAACTCAAAAGTAACTCGTCTACCTCAAATCTATAACTCTATTCTTCAATTACCGCATCCGCAAGCAGATATGCCGAAGCCAGAAATACCAGACTTGAACCGATCAACAATCCCAACCAGAATCTGTTTTCCAATCCACCAGTTACCAGAATAGAGACGGTGCATTTTGTGCCACCCATAATTATAGGAATGACAAGCGGTAGGAGAATTACAGATAATAGGCTTTCACCACCATCTGTGCTTGTAGACATCCCCGCTAACAGCACTCCGACAGCACAAAAACCGAGTGTGCCAATACTCATCACACCAAACAATTTCAACAGGACGACTACTGTAATATCATCAAAGAGATCAAAAAATTGAAGTGCTATGGGAGTAATGACTATTTCCAGCAGTAGGAGGAAAACGAGGTTACTAACAACTTTGGAAAGGTATACATTGCTTGCATCAACACCCGTAAGCCGTATACCGTGCAATGCTCCATGTGTCCGTTCAATGACAAAGGAACGATTCAAGGTGATTATGCCAGCAAATACAAAGGCTGCCCAGAGAACACTTGCGGTTAATTTTCCGCGTTCACTCTTTTCTAATGGGAAATTCGGTCCAAATGCAAACGCAAAAATAAGCACTACGAGGATGCTAAAAACAAATATAAGTGCCAACGTTTCTTTGGAACGGAATTGTAGTCCAATGTCTTTGCGTATTAACGTGGCAATCTGACGAAGTGCCTTCATGTTTATCTCAATTGTAAGAACGACATCTCACTTTATTCACGCTGTGTCTATGCTTCTTTCTTCATACCTTTGCAGTAAATCCTCTTCAGATATTTCATTTTTTTCTGCAATTTCTTCCAAATCTCCATTTATCATAAATAGAAATCTTGTTCCAACAAGATAACCCAATTCCGTATTATGCGTTGTGATGAGTATACCTTTGCCATTTTCACGTTCTTGTGCAATACGTTTCTGAACAAACTGCTTCGCAGCCGCATCCAGTCCGGAGAATGGTTCATCAAGCAACAGAATTGAAGGGTTATGTAGGAGGGCTCTGGCAATCATAAAACGCTGCGTCATGCCGCGCGAAAAGATATGAAGTGGTTCGTGAACAAAACGTTGCAACCCGACTTCATCCAGAAGGGATTTACATCGGGTTTCTAAATGTTCAATTCCATACATCTGACCGAAGAACTTTAGATTCTCAAACGCAGATAATGTAGGATATGCTAAATGCTCATGGACTACAACCCCTAACAAACTTCGCGCTGCTGCGTAGTCTGCGATTGCGTCATTCCCTTCAATCTCAAGTTCACCGGATGTCGGACGGAGGAGCGTGGCAAGTATTTTTATGAATGTGGTTTTACCTGCACCGTTGGGACCGAAAATTACAACTACTTCTCCAGAATTAATCGTTAGGTTTGCGTTTTTGACTATCGCACGGTGTCCGAAGTGTTTTGTGATTTGGGCAGCACTCAAACGCATAGTGTGTTGAAATCTGTAGGTGTTGAAACGCGTGAATACAAAAAGAAAGGGCAGGTGGTATGCCTGCCCGTATCAATATGCTTTACATCATACGTTGTACGATTGCATCTCCCTGCTCTGGTGAAACACCAACCTGCTGATGTGCCATAGGTCCATTTTCCAAAACAGGTTCCATCTGATCTAATGACCGACTGTTTGTATCGTGATAGAACAAGCCAAGCTGAGTATCATGTCCTGTTTTGATTGCTTGTTCAAGTGCAGCTGCTTTGTCGGTGGTATCGTGATTTTCTAAGAAATTAACTCGTTCATTCCAATAATCAAAAATCTCATCATCTTTCCACGTTATACAAGGACTGATAACATCAATAAAAGCGAATCCTTTATGCTGCATCCCATTTAACATCAATTCTACGAGTTCTTTTCGCTTGGAACTGTATCCTCTCGCGACATAAGTAGCACCTGAGACGATTGCCATTGCAACGGGATTGAGCGGTGTTTCTATATTGCCGAACGGTGTGCTTTTAGTAGATTCTCCGATCACAGTGGTAGGTGAGGCTTGACCAACAGTCAATCCATACGTCTCGTTGTTCATCACAATGTAAAGGAGATCAATATTCTTGCGCATCGTATGTATAAAGTGGTTTCCACCGATGCCATATCCATCACCATCACCACCTGTTACGACGACATTCAATTCATGATTAGCCATTTTAGCCCCAGTTGCTACGGCAAGTGAACGTCCATGCAGAGTATGCATGCCGTAAGTTTTAATGAAGCCAGGTAGATTAGAGGAACACCCGATACCGCTCACAGTGAGATGATCATGGTTGCCCCGTCCAAGCTCCGCATATGCGTTTTGCAGTGCACTCAGCACACCGAAATCTCCGCAACCGGAACACCAATCGGGATTGACATCACCTTTATAATCTCGCGCAGTCGGTGCACCTTTTATAGGTCTTTCCTTTTTAGCCATCTGATTCATCCTCCTTTTTAAACTACAATCTCTTGGTATGGAACATAGAGTTCTGTCTTACCGATTAATAATTCGCGTGCTCCATCAACGATGTGATGCGGCATAAAGGGTTCACCATCATATTTGCGGATATGTCCGTCAGCCTTAAATCCTGTTTCCCCTCGTAAGAACCGAGCGAACTGTCCTGTGTAGTTGCATTCTACAATAATGGCGTGGCCTGATTTCGCTAATACTTCGTTTACAACATCTTCGTCAATTGGGTAGAGCCATTTGAAATGTATGTGGTTTGTTACAATACCATCATCATTTAACATTTGAGATGCTTCATTAATGAGACCGTGAGTAGAACCCCACCCAATGAGTGTGACATCTGCATCTTCTGGACCTTCAAGTGTTGGTGGTGGAAGAAGTTTGACAATGCCTTCCATTTTCCGTTGACGTTTCTCCATAATGTCTCGACGCTTATGTGGATTAGTGAACTCATCACTAATTAGACCACCATCTTCATCATGGTCATCAGTAGCCACGACGTGTATGTGTCCCGGGACACCAGGGATAGCACGTGGGGAAATACCACTGTCCGTAATTTGATAGCGTAGATACTCTTCATCCATTTCTCCGAGTTCGCTGATGAACTCACCACGATCAATTTCCGGTTGCATGTTGATTGAACCAGGATCAAAAGTCGTATATCCCATAGATAATGTGAGATCTGATAACACCATGCCGGGACATTGGTATTTATCAACGAGGTTAAAAAGTTCAGGGATTGTATCAAAACCATCCATTATACTGGTAGGTGAGACTATAATCTTAGGGAAATCTCCTTGACTGGCACCGAGAAGTTGCCACAAGTCACCCTGTTCAGTTTTCGTAGGTAATCCAGTAGAGGGACCGCCCCGTTGGACGTTAATGACAACAATTGGAATTTCCATCATGGCAGCACTACCGATTGCTTCCGACATCAGTGCAAAACCGCCACCTGAAGTTGCACACATAGCACGGCATCCAGCATGTGCAGCACCGATTACCATGTTGATAACACTGATTTCATCTTCACATTGACGAACCATGATATTCAGATTTCGGGCATTCGCTGCCATCCAGTGAAGTACACCGGTTGAAGGACTCATCGGATATGCAGCATAGAACTTAACGCCTGCTGCTGCGCCTCCCATTGCCATCGCTCCATTCCCCTCAACGAACGCGAGTGCAGGTTCCTGTTTTTCAAACTTATCATCAAATTGCGTGAAGTGTTCAGTGGCATGCTCAAAACCTGCGGTAGCAACCATGATGTTCGCGTCCACGACTGCCTGCCCTTTACGTTTTAGAAGTGCACCGATAATTATATCTTCAAGCACTTCTAACTCTGCACCTACAAGATTTAAAGCAGTACCAAGTATACACGTATTCAGAGCCGCCTTTTGGATTTTTCTATATTCACGGACATCGGAAAACTCTTCTGGTTTAATTAAACTAGAAAACTTTTTGTAGGGTATTGGACACAACTGGATATCATCTCGTTTTAGTGGCTGTTTAACATCGTCTTCGTTATAGATAAATGCACCGCCGGATCTGACGTTGGGAAGGTGCTTTTCTATACTGTTTTTATCAAGGGCGATAATAAGGTCAATTTCGTCGCCATGATTAGCGACCGGTTCAGAACTGATTCTGATAGTGAGGAAGGTATGGCCGCCACGGATGAGGGATTGATAGGCACTGTAAGTGTAAACGTGCAACCCATACCGGGCGCATATTTGACCCAGACTCTTACCAAGTGTTTCAATACCTTGTCCAGGTGCCCCTCCTACAGCGACTACAAAATCGTACTTTGCCATCTTGGCTCCTTTCAAATTGTAAACAATTTGCTCGCTATAAATTAATTATTGTATTAATTCGCGCTTTTAACATAGTTCATAAAATTTCATTTGTGAACAATCCTAATAATCTTCTTTTTGTAATTATATCATAATTATATCTCGTTTTCAAGTTTTCTTTAAATCCAACCTACTGACAATAATATAACCTAAATTGCTATCTATCATTGTTGGAAGGGTTTGTAACCCCGATTTATAAGAGGGGACACCAAAATATGCAGAATTCCTTTGTTTTTCGTTTGATAAAGTAATTTGATGATTAATATTCAGTAAGTAACAAATTAGGTTAATACAACGCAAGTTGTCACCTAAACAATATAACGAGTCGTATAACCTATTCAGGGTTCTTTCACATACCGCTCCGATAGAGCGGAAGCATGAAACAAAGCGTGCTATAAACATATCACTCCGCTGGAGCGGAAAATTGGATATCTTTAAGGAGAACGAAGTTGATCGGATTCTAATAGGTTGCAACTTAGGTTAATATAATAAAGACATCTTGTTTAACGTGTATACCTTGTGAAACCTGCGATTGCAGGTGTATTAACTTTCACTCAATTCTCTAAGTGCTTCCTGGGCTTCTGACGTTCCAATTTGGTCTAATGCATATGCAACATGGTGCTTAACACGATCAGATTCATCATCAAGTGCTTTGATGAGTGCCGGTACTGCCTCTGCTGCAGCTTCACCCATTTTAGAGAGTGCATAAGCAGAGTATGTTCTTACCTCGTCCTCAGGATCGTTCAAAGCTTTGATGAGCGCAGGTATTGTGCTAACCGCTGTAACTCCCATCCCACTGAATGCGCGCACGGCATATTCGCGGAGTTCTTCATCAAGTTTGTTTTCTAATGCAATGAGCAAAGCAGGTATTGCGGGTTCACCTATACGAGTAAGCGTGCTGGTAATTGCAAAAGCTTGATGTTTAGGGGCAATCTCAATTTCATGCATTAGCAAAGGAATTACCGGATCACCGATCGCTGCCAAAACATCAGCAGCTTCATCCGCAACATCAGATAGATTGTGTCCGAGTGCTTCAATCAATTGCGGTATGGCAGGTTCACCAATTTCAATCAATTCTGTCTTTGAATCTTCCCGCACATCATCGTCAAACTCTTCTAAATCTTCAATTAACTCTGCTATGTGTTGTTCATCACTCATCCATTATAACCTTTTGTAAGATTTCCAACTTGTATTAACTATCTATCCCACGTTCTTTCCGCTGATCAAGAATCTCCGACAAACGATCTGTTTGTTCCTTACGTAAACGGTTATAGACCCGCTCTGATATATCCTCTTTCTCATACATCGCATCAAGCATAGTAATTAATTCAAGTCGTGTATTGCGTGTATTTTCCAAGTCAGTATCATTGAGTTTACGAAGCCAACCAGAATCCATTTGGATGGCATCTGTAGTATCGGAGTTGTCGGTTGAACGTTGTGTGCCACGTAACGTGAAAACCGCCGCAACAAGAAAGCCACCTGCTAAAGCAGCAGCAACTGCGATTAATACCATCTGTCCAATATTAGATTCTTGTGTTTCTCCTGTACTGCCTTGCTGTTTCGTCAGGACTAAACTCATATCTGGTGTTTCACCGATTGCGAAACCGTCTTCAGTTACTGCAACATATTTATTATAAACTGTACCATGAAACTGTGTTTGACCACTCATTAGAAATCGTTTTGAACTCGGTATAATACTAATTCCTTCTGGAACAAGAAATGTAATTTGCTCAGTATGAAAAGGCATCTGTCGTGATAGTTTGATGTCACGTCCCTGAGACTGAATACTATACCCAAATCCACCTTCCATTTCACCGGGAGATACGGGGTTTGGAATGATAACATAGTCATTAGAGGAACTAATTGTTAAGGAGGCAGGTGCAAACGGTTTAAAATTCTCATGCCCTCTTGGTAGAGCAAAATAAAGCCCCACATCTTTCTCATTATATGTCGTCTGAAATGGCAACGTGCCGCTGTTCTTGACTACAAATACTTCAAAAATTGACAATATACCATTTCTTATATCATCTTCAGAGGCAAATCCAATTGCAATGCTATAGGTCTTTATGCTGATCTTTGAGGGATCATCCGCAATACCTCCTATGTTAATGTCTACAACAAGGTTAGGCACAAATGAAGATAATACCAAATCCTTTTCTTCGTGTTCAGTGTCATTGTAGGTTGTAGTGATTGAATAATGTGTTTGAACATCAATCGGCAGTTTCTCAAAATGATAGTGTCCACCTGCATCTGTCGTTGTTTCCTGTTTTGATGTATCTCCCGCTCTATGAATATTCAGTGTAACAGGATGATTAGCAATAGGTTCGCCTAATTTCCCATCAAAGAGTTCACCATGAATAACACCAGTATCATTTTGGGAATAGGTTGCAGGAAGGAATAAAATAGATGTCAGTGCTATGACTAATATACATCTAAAACAATAAACAGCATTCAAATGTTCTAAAATGCTGTATCTCTTTTTGATAAAGTTTAGTGTGTAATATATCTTCATTATTAGCTTTTTTGTTGTTTAAACCTTTCAATTTCAGCTTCGACATCTGTTTGAGCGGCGGCTTCCAGTTGACTTACAACTTGTGCTGTATCTTGCATAAGAGCTGTACGCAATTCCTGATAATCCTCATCTGAGAGTTTTCCGGTTTCATAGTCTTCATCAAGGTCGACTAAAGCAGAATAACACTGTTCACGTTCCAGATATAGCGTTTGCATGCGTGTTTCAGCAGGATCAACGTCCAGAATTGTATCTACACCCCTAATAAGTGGGAAGGCGATATAAACAAAAATCCCTATCCCCAAAATTAGAAACCACAGAAGAACAATAGCCATAATAACATTACCTAATTCTGGTTCTTGTATTTATCAAGTTCTGATTCAAGGTGCTGTTGCAATTCATCAGAAATCTGCTTATCTGATTGTGTCATAACTTTGTTTCCACGCGAACGATGACGAATTCCAAAGATGACACCACCGATCGCTATCAGAATAACCGCGGGCATAACATAAGCAAGTAAATTAACACCCTCTGCCTTCATGACTGCATGATATTGAGATCCATACTGTTTTAAGTAGGCAGTCCGAATTTCCTCAACTGTTTTCCCTTCCAATAATCTATTGCGAAACATGTTTTCAATCCCCTGCGCTGTTTCACAAACACATGCTTTATTCGTTTCCCGAACACATCCACAGAAACAGTATGTTGTGGTTAGCAGTTCGTCTAATTGCTTTTCCAAATGCATCTCATCATCATCAGATGTAACACGCAACGTATTATCCGTTTCCTGTGCAATTGGAGATTTTGAAAAAAGAAATAGAACGACAATCACAAGGAGAGATGTGCATATCTTTATATAAGGATGCATATTCAGGTTTTTCATTGTATTCACCTATACCGTCTGAGATCGTGGTGTGGTAATAGACTTCTCGGCTATTGCTACCAGTCCACCTATCACCATTACAGCAACACCGATCCAGACAACACTGATGAGGGGATTATGGTAGATAGATAGGCTTACATCAGTTTCACTATCTATCTTCTCTGGCATAGACATTTTGCCACCAAGAATTTCCTTAGTTGGCAAAGGTCCAAGGGCAATATAGATATCATTCATACCTTGATGCTGTATCGCAGACTCAATCGTATCCTGCTCTCCTTGTCCTGCAGTATAATAGTAGTGGCGTGAGGGTCTCATCGTTCTTGGTTTCCCACCATTCCTTCTAACTTCAAATTCAACGCCGGATCGTATAAAATTGTCATGTTCTTCCAAAAACGAATCCTTCATCGTAAATTGATAATCGCCTACATTCATCGATTCACCAAGCTTGAGCTTACCGTTTTCAAGCAAGAAATACCCTTTTGACCCCATAATACCTATGTAAAGAATTACTATACCAATATGAACAATGTAACCACCATATCTTCGTTTATTACGTTGAATGAGAAGTCCTAAGCCGTTTAGGAAAGATGTTGTTTGTCGTTTAGCACGTAGTTTCGCACCACGATAAAATTCACTAAAAATTGCAACAAGCACGAACACACTGGCAAAAACACAGAGTATTGAAAAGATAGGCATCGGTTGACCGCTGAAAGTAATAAAGTCCCATACACGGGTTAATAAATTAGGCATCGCAACTTCGGCAGCTTCAGCAGAAATCTCTAGAGCAGCTTTAGCATGTGCTCTGAAAATGAGAAATAACCAAGCAACTACTCCGCCAACCACACCAATAAAAAGTGGAGATATAAACATACGTTGAAAATTGTTTGGTGTAATCTTTTTCCACGAAATAATAGGACCAGCACCTGTCAAGAAAAGAAGTATCAATCCTGGAATAATGACAACTTTGTTGAAAAATGATTCGGGGACTGCCGCTTTTTCTCCCTGAATCGCTTCAGAGATAATAGGCCACAACGTTCCCCAGAGGATAATTAAGGTCAATCCTACAAACAGCCAATTGTTAAGGACAAACGCACTTTCTTTGGAAAGAAGTGATTCAAGTCTGTTAGCACTTTTAAGACGTTGCCAACGGTATGCCATCAGCGCGATAACACCGCCGGTTGAAATGATGATAAACCCCATAAAATACCAACCGATATCTGATTGGGCAAATGCATGAACCGATGTAATAATGCCACTACGTGTGATAAATGTACCTAATAAAGTAAATTGGAAGGCTAAAGTAATCAGGAGTATATTCCACAGTTTCAGCATGTTCCGCTTTTCTTGAATCATCACAGAATGTAGGTAAGCGGTGCCAAGAAGCCACGGCATGAAAGAGGCGTTTTCAACAGGATCCCATGCCCAATAACCTCCCCATCCAAGCTCTCTATATGCCCAATTGCCTCCCAGTGTAATACCGATAGTCAAAACAATCCAAGAGAACAACATCCATCTACGAGAACGGTGTATCCAATCGGTACCGATTCTTCCAGACAGGAGTGCAGCTACAGCAAAAGCAAAAGGAATTGTTAAACTTATCCAACCAATATACAACGTCGGGGGATGAAACGCCATGCTGGGAGTCTGTAAAAGCGGATTCATGCCTTGACCGTCAACCATTGCCTGTCCACCAGGAAATCTGTCAAGCGGGTTATAAACGCCTTCAATCCATCCGGTAACAACCATAACGAAAAACAGTTGGACCACAGCAATGGGAATCAGTGCGTAATCAGCAAGGTTATCCGCCGCTTTTCTGTTCTGCCAAACTACGATAGCACCACCGACAGTAAGCAGCCAGAGCCAGAATAGGAGAGAGCCAGACATTCTGCCCCAAAGCGCAGTTATTTTATAAAAGAGGGGTTGTGCAGCACTTGATACCTCAACGACATATTTCATTGAGAAATCATCTGTCACAAAACTGAAGATTAATGCACCTGTGGCGATACTGATGAGAATGAAAGTTGCAACAACGGCGTTTCGTCCACTCTTGATAATGTTAGGTTTCCTTACACGTAAACCAATCAAGAGTGAAACGATTGCCCATAATGCAGAGAATATGGAAAGGAAGATCGCAGCTTGACCGAGTTCGGCTGCAATACTTTGTATGCCACCTACAAGCACGTCCATGAATATTCTGCTCCTCTACTTCTCTGCCTGCGATACGGCAAAATAAGCATTAATACGACCCTGCAGTCGTTTTGGCACTTTCAGCCTCTTCATATTTGGAAGCACACTTCGTGGTCACCTTATTGGCAATTATCACGTTCTGTTTCGCATCATATTTCCCTTCAACAAAAACGTTGCCGCCATCAATGAAGTTGTCTGGTTTGAGCTTGTTATAAATCACGTTGACCGTCTCAATGCTTTCAATCTTTGTCGCAGTTTCTTCAAGTTCCCGCACAGCAAATGTCAACTTAAATTCGTCTGCATCCCATGCGGTGCTTTCCTCAGAGATAGCACCAACAAGCTGCACATTTTGATTATCCATTGTCTCAGCATTGGCAATAAGTTTCACAGGTGTCAGCTCCCGCATACTCTCTTTTTTCGTCATAGCCAACACTAAAATCACGAAACCACCGAGCAAAATAAGACTGGCTGCGAATACTTTTAGTCTTCTCTGTTTCATGTGTATCCTCCTTAATTATACGAAGCCTCTGAGAACACTCTCACCCAATGAACATGGAAGTACGTTTATAGAAATTTCCTTATCTCAACTATTGTCATTGAAACCAGTAAATCGGATGGGAATAAGTTTATTCTCCTTAAATAATACTTGACTTTGTATTTAAAATCAAGGTAAAATAGTTTCAAATTGAACTGTATTACGGAATTCCGTGTATATCCAAATATGAAATCATTTCTGAGTTATCGCCTTTCATTTACAAAAAACATGTTCGTAGTCGCGCAAATCCTTGTGCCTCTTATATTGACCATATTCCCCATCTCAGAGAAAGAGAGGTCTAGTATTACCCATGAATTTTAATTGGCAGCATCACCCATGGGCAGGTGTATTCCCCGCAACCCTATGCCCTTTCCATTCAGATGAATCTATTGACGAAGAAGGTTTACGTCAATATATGCAGGAACTCGCCAGTGTAGAAGGCATAAAAGGCGTTGTCTGTAATGGACACACAGGTGAAATCATGTCCCTGCGTTTACATGAACGTCAACGCGTCACACAAATCACAGCAGATGCAGTTAGTGATAAGGTTAAGGTTGTTTCTGGTGTTAGCGCGGAAGGAAGTCTACCTGCAATTGACGATGCACTCGCAGCGAAAGAAGCAGGTGCAGATGCAATTCTACTGATGCCTGCCCATCATTGGTTGCGTTTCGGTAGAACACCTGAAACCGCAGTCGGTTATTTTCAAGATGTCGCAGAAGGTGCGGATATACCTATTATTGTGCATCAATATCCTGCTTGGACAAAGGCAGGATATACCCTTGAAGAGATGTTGGAAATGGTGAAAATCCCGCAAGTTGTCTGTATTAAAATGGGTACCCGTGATATGGCACGTTGGCGATGGGACTATGAACAACTTAAAGAGTCTGCTCCTGAAGTGCCAATCTTAACTTGCCATGACGAATACCTACTGGCTTCCCTTTTAGAAGGTAGCGATGGTGCACTCATCGGATTTGCTGGATTTGTCCCCGAATTGATGGTAGCAGTTGTCCACGCAGCACTCAACAATGATTTGATAGGTGCACGTAAAGCACGTAATCAGGTTGATACATTGGCTCGTATCGTCTACAATTTCGGTGAACCGAGTAGCGATGCACATCAACGTATGAAATGTGCCCGATGGTTGATGGGTAGATTCCCATCAATGACCATGCGCCGACCCTTGCGTCAATTATCCTCTGCTGAAATCGACAAAATTCGTAATGAACTGGAGGCGGTTGGCTACAATTGTGTCAACTAAATATAATGGTTGATTGGAATAAACACCCTACGGTGCCAAATTGTTGAGTTCTAGAAGTTTTTCCTCAATAAAAGTTTTGAGTTCTTGTTGTCCCTGCTGTTCTGCATGTTCTAAGGCAGTTAGGAAATCTGAATTTGCGCCTTCAAAATTTCTTAAGTTAACCTTTGCAGCACCGCGGTAAGTGAAGGCTTCAGCATAGTCAGATTTGAGCCGAATTGCTTCGGTGAAGTCAAGAATTGCAGAATTGAGATCTCCTTGTCGCATTTTCTCAAATGCTCTATTGTAGTAAGCCATAGCATAACTTGGATTTATTCGAATTGCGTGTGTATAATCTGCTAGTGCTTGATTATGGTGTTTAAGCATGCTATGTGAAATACCTCTGTTGTTGTAAGCTTCTGCGTAATCAGTGTTTTGACGAATTGCTTCGGAATAATCAGCGAGTGCTTCTTCATGCAGACCTAATTTATCCTTTGAAAGACCGCGTAGATTATATGCCTCCGTGAAATCTGATTTTAGCTCAATTGCCCTATCATAATCTAAGATAGCCAGTTCATGTTGTCCGAGTTCATTTTTGGTAGTTGCCCGAAAATAAAAGATTTCGGATGTCTCAATTCCTAACTCAATCGCTGCATCAAAATCAATAAGTGCTGCTTCATTTCTACCAAGTCGTTTTTTCGCATAACCTCTAACAGCATAGGCTTTGAAAAAATTTGGATCTAACTCAATTGCTATATCAAAATCAACAATCGCGGATTCATGCTGTCCTGAACTACCCTTCACACAACCCCGTGTGAAGTAAAATTCAGCAGAATCAGGACTTAACTCAATTGTCTTATCAAGATCAATAATTGCTTCTTCGTGCTTGCCAAGTTTTTGAAAGGATACTCCTCGATTGTAGTAAGCCTCAAGAAAATTGGGGTTTAGTGCAATTGCTTTATTAAAGTCTGCAAATGCCTCCGAATAATTCCCTGATTCAAGATTCATCACCCCTCGATTGTAATAGGCATCAACAAATTTAGTATCCAATTCTATTGCCTTATTGAAATCATCCTTTGCCATATCATGTTTGTCAAGATTGAATAGGGTAATACCACGGCTATTGTATGCATCAGGAAAATCTGGGTTTAATTCTATCACTTCATTGAAATCAATCAATGCCTTTTCATACTGGTTAAGACTATTACACGTAATTCCCCGATTGTATAAGACTTCCCAAAAATTATGTTTCAGAGTAATTGCGTTGCTATAAGCAAAAAGTGCTTTTTCTATCCTTTTCCCTTGATAGAGGAGAAAACCAATTGAGAAGAAAGCATAGGCAGCGTGATCATCTTCAGTTCCAGTTTCAAATGTCTCTTTCTCTGCCAATTTTGGAGATTGTTCTGTCAGTTTAGGAACATAATTATCTTCGTAATCGTTAATGAGACGAATAACCAATTCCATTAACGGAGTTAATGGGTGATTCTCGTTGTCACCAACAGAATAGACTAATTCTTCAAGGACGTTATCAAGCCACTCATACTCGTCTTCTGTCAAATTGATGACACCGTAATGTCCGTGTTGGTTTCCAAAATCGATTAATCCATCTAACACCTCTACTAACCATTGATAGGCACTTTCAGGATATGTTGTAGACACAATAGGGGTAGATCGGTGAATGTGTGTCTGAATCTGTATAGGTTCAGCACTCGCGAACAATTGAGAACCGTTCGGAATCACATCGGATATTACAGGATCAACTCTTAAATCCTTTAACATTGATGGTGTATTGAACGCATCGTGTATGTCCATCAACATAATTTACCTTTTCCAGTCGCCTCTATCATATTCTTCGTGTGTGAGCACGTGCATAATAGAAACTTCCTGCCTTTTGTCAATACCTTCGCCATTTTTACATGCTTCAATTGAATCGGAATACTGTGTTGATCTATCATCGATCTGTGATAATGTCCGATAGTATGAATAGTCCGATAGTATGAATAAAAATAACTTCAGGTTTTTGTTGAAGTATTTCTAATTATCATAACTCAAGTTGCTACCTATCAAAATCCGAGCAACTTCGTTCTCCTTAAGATATCCAATCTTCCGCTCCAGCGGAGCGATATGTTTATAGCACGCTTTGTTTCATTCTTCCGCTCCAGCGGAGCGGTATGTGAAAAAACCCTTCACTGGCAAAACGACTCGTTATATAGTTTAGGTGGCAACTTGCGTCATCATAGATTTGACAATAGAAATGGTTGGACAGCAATCTGGCTGAATAGAGTGGACGCACAATCTAGCAGAATGTGTTACAAAACACACAATCTAACAGAATGTCTATTATTGGCGAAGGTATTGTTTTGTAATTAATGAATGTTATAAGGCGGACACTCCTACCGATGTTGAAAACTGTCAATGTTGTTCTTTCCCCTGGTTGACCAAACTTTCCTGGTCTTGCTGGGACTGGATCCGTTTGAGGAAACGTCTCACGCAAATCTGTAATAGATTCAAAAGTGCCTTCATCCATCAACTCAGACCACCGCTTAAGTCTTTGTCTGGTAGTTGGATGTCTCTTTGCAAATTTATCCAGTTTTCTTCGTCCAGTTATATGCATTAGTTATTTTGAGTAGGAACCCTTTTATATGTGCTAGCGGCGGTTTTTACAATATTATTATACCATACCAAGCCCTAAGTTGTCAAAAATTGGATTAGTGATAGTTCTTAATGCCTGAGATATTAAAGTTGACTTTTAGATAGAAAATTAAATATAATGGTTAGACGAAAACAATCTATAACATGTCTAAGGACCAGAGAATCGTGTAACAAAGTCAGTCTTGTACCACAAACTATCCGAAACTTAATATAGAATATGCTACAATTAAAATTAAAATATGCATTGATCGGACACGGACGACGCGGTTCAGCACATCTATCAACTGCTGCCGCATTAAAAGACACTTATGAAATCGTTGCAGTCTGTGATGCACACCAAGAATCAGCAGAAGCAGGCGCAGCAAGAGTCGGTGTAAAAGCCTACTCCGATGTACGCAAAATGGTAGATGAAACATCTCCCGATGTCTGTGATGTAGTTGTTCCTGTCCAACTACACCATATCGTTTCCTGTTATCTTTCCCAACGCGGCATCTCACATAACGTAGAGACAGGTCTTTCGTCGACACTCGGTTTGATGGATATGATGATAGCAGATGCAGCTGAGAATGGAGTGAAACTCCAAACATCAGAGAACTTCCCCTTTGTCCCCGTTGAACAGTTTGTCTGCAAACTTATTCACGAAGATGTAATCGGCATGGTACATAAGTGCTATCGTCTATTTTCTACGACTGGCTACCACGGTCTTGCAGCAATACGGTGTCGGATGAACGCTGTCCCCACATCAGTAAGTAGTATTGGACATTCAATGCCTGTAGTACCTTATGTTGATAGGGCAAAACGCGACTTCAATAGTGAAAGTCTTGAATTCTACGCAATTGATTTTGCCAGCGGTGGAATCGGCATAGCCATGGTAGGTAACAAAAACGGTTGTCTTGGAAGAAACAGACTCGTTGGTTTTGAGACGTGCGGTGAACGCGGTACTATTATCACAAACGGCAATCAAGGCGCATCTGGCGGTGAAACTGTAAATGTATGCACTAACGAAGATATTAGTCAAAACGCAGGTCGAGCACAAACTTACGAATTTCAGAGAGAATATAGTGAGAAGAAAGTGCTGCAACGCATTTATGTGGAACTCCCAAAATCTCTCGGTGGTACGATTGAATGGCTTAATCCCTACAGAAACACTCAAATTTCTGAGGGTGGGATTTCACTCGCGACCATGCTTGATGGTATAGCAACCGCAGTGAGAGAGGATACACAACCGATCTGGACAGGAGAAATGGGTAGAGCAGATCAGGAGATGGTCATCGCAAGACAACGTTCTGTCCAAACGAATCGACAGCCGATTCAACTCCCACTCTCGCCAGACCCTGAAGAAGAAGCAGCATTTGACCGAAATTTTGAGAAACAATTTGGGGTTCATCCCCGAGAAGATATTGAAAAAGCATTACAAGTGAATTTCAAGGCGCGTTAAAGAAATGGTCAGATAACTTGTAGGGTTGGGTCTCTGTACCCACCCAAAATCGCAAACAGTTATAGGATAGAGGTATTACAAACCTAACAACAGAAAGGGTAAATATGAAAGAAATTAAAATTGGTTTTATTGGATCAGGTGGCAACGCCAACGGACACATGAATCGGCTATCAGAAATGGAAGGCGCGAATGTCGTTGCAATATGCGATATAATAGAGCAAAAGGCACAGAATGCAGCTGAAAAACACAATGCCGACCCTTATACTGATCACCGAGAAATGCTGGAACGGGACGATTTAGATGCTATTTATCTAAGTCTACCTGTCTTTGTTCATGGACAACCTGAGTTAGACGTGATTGAACGTGGCTTACCATTCTTCGTTGAAAAACCCGTAGCAATTACCATGGACATCGCACGAGAAGTAGAAGCAGCGGTCACAAAAGCCGGATTGATTACCTGTGTTGGCTATCAACTCCGTTATCTCGGTTCAACAAAGATAACCCAAGAAATCCTCACAGGAAAAACAATCAACATGGCTGTTGGTAAGTACTGGTGCGGCACCGGTCGTGGTAATCCTGAAGGATGGTTGCGACAGATGAGTAAATCAGGTGGACAATTAGTTGAACAAGCCACGCACACAGTTGACATGATGCGTAACTTGCTTGGTGAAGTAGATACAGTCTTCGCAATGCAAGCAAATCGCACTCTCAAGGAAATTGATTGTCCAGATAGCAATAGCGTGTCACTACAATTTACCAGCGGTGCAGTCGGTTCTTTGACCGCAGCATGGGCGTATACTGGTGGTTGGGACAATGCCAATGTCTTAGATATCCTATATGATGGTGAAATGTTGAACTGGAATCCTGCAAGAGTCCATTGCAAAGAAGATGGTGAGTGGGTAGAAAAAACAGAACCCGGTCCCACCATAGATGAAGTCTTTGTGGACGCAGTCCGTAGTGGTGATGCATCTCAGATATTGAGTCCCTATACCGATGCAGTCAAAACGCTTGCGATTTCACTCGCAGCAAATCTATCTGCCCAAGAAAATAGACCGGTAGAACTTTCTTCGTTGTAAGGTTGAACTATGCCCAAAAAATATCGCATAGCAATCGTTGGGTGCGGAGGTATTTCTCATGCACACGGCAATGCTTGGAGAAACGTGCCAGAAATTGAGATCGTCGGGGCATGCGACGAGAAATTTGAGTCTCTCTCACGTTTTGCCACCGAATATGAAGTTGAGAATACATACAACGACCTGCGACAGATGTTGGAAAAACAGAATCCGGATATCCTTGTCGTAGCAACGTGGCCATCAAGTCATCTGAAAAATGTTTTGGAAGCAGTCCGTTGTGAGGTTAGGGGTATCCTCGTTGAAAAGCCGATTGCAGTCAATACATCTCAACTTAAACAGATGATACAGGTGACAGAACGAGCAAATATCCTCTTGATGGAAGCCTTCATGTATCGGCATCATCCATTAACGTTAGCAGTAAAGGAAAAGGTGGAAGAAGGTGCAATCGGAGAAGTCCGATACGCACGTTCCACTTTTTCGACTGGACTCATGGATAGAACAAACTGGCGGCTAAGAGGCGATCTCGGTGGTGGTGCGGTCATGGATTTAGGCTGCTACTGTATCAACATCATCCGCCACCTCATCGGACGTGAACCGCAGTGGGCATGGGCTACAGGAAAATATGAACCGATTAACAATGTTTGGGAAACACTGATCGGAACAATAGACTTTGGTGATGGTGTCACTGGTCAGTTTGATTGTAGTTTCGGATGGACTTGGCGTGAGTGTTATGAAGTTGCTGGAACAGAGGGAACTCTCTTTGTCCAGAGTGCTTGGGGGAACAGAGAAGGGGAATCTCACTTCACCGTCAACGGGGAAACTATTAGCGTTACAGGTGTAAATCCGTATGCTGCCGAAATATTGAATCTATGTGAAGCAGTAGAGAACGGCACCCCGATCCGCTTGCCTATTTCAGATGCATTAGGAAACATGCGTGTCATAGATGCATTGCATGAATCCGCGCATACTGGTCAACGCATTCACGTGCCAAACTAACCTTTGACCTTGACAATCAAATGTAGGACGGGGTCTCTGCGCCCCGTCCGTTGACTTACAGGACAAGGAATGGCGGGGCACAGAGACCCACCCTACAATTGGTTACAGGATTTTCACTTGAATTGCTGCCTACGGTGACAAAAACTTTACACACCCACAAATTCAAATTAGGTTGAACAAATCCACAACTTCCATGTATAATACTATTAACAACAAAATATATTTTTCAAGAAAGACTACACCTAATAATCCCAACCACTCCGTTGGTAGAGGTAACAAAACCTAATGTTTGAACAACTTATGAAGTACCCTATTGATGTCTTCCGAGAAGGAGATTTCTCATTCGGCATCCCAATACCGGGACTTCTAATCTTTGTCCTGATGGTCGGACTTGTTGCAGCAACCATTTGGGCATATAGGAGTGCGAAAGGTCGTTCGGGACGCGCATTCCGTGGATTCCTCATTTTTCTACGCATAATTGTCCTCTGTGTCCTCGCATTCTGCTTACTCAAACCTTTCCTAACAATATATCAAAACAACCCAGACGACTCCTATCTGTTAGTAATGGTTGACCGATCCAAGAGTATGCAAATAACCGATTCGGAAGATGGTGAATCTCGCATAAGTAGAGCAAACCAATTACTTTTCAGTGAAAACAACGAAGATGGAGAAAAACTTCTTGAAAAACTAAATGCAAACAAATTCAAGGTCAGATTATTCGGGTTTGATTCAGGAGTGAAACGGATTCCAAGTGAAACCATACAAAGTGCAGATGGAGAAAATACTAACATCCCAAATGCTGTCAATGAAGCACTTGATGATTTACAAGGCATTCCCTTGTCAGGTATCGTCCTATGCACCGATGGTGTAGACAGAAGCGGGACAGATATACAAAAACTGGTCATGAAAGCACGAGAACGCAAAGTACCTATCCATACCGTTGGCATCGGTGATGAGGAAGGTATACCAGACATTGAATTGGTGAAAGTAGATGTCCCGCGCACGGCAGAAGAGGATTTTCCCGTTGAAATAACCGCTACAGTCAAACGTACGGGAGATGCACAAAAGAAAGCAACAATACAACTCATTGAAAATGGACGGATACTTGAATCGTATCCGATTACCTTAAAAAACGATGTTGCCAGAGTCCCCTTCAAATTTACTCCGCGCCATCCGGGTACAATAAAATATGAAGTGCAGGTATTGCCTGAAACTGATGAACCAATCCCTCAAAACAACAATAAAACCTTCATCCTAAAAGTTTTACCAACCAAACGTGTAAAAGTGCTCATCGTTTCCGATCCAAATTGGGGGTTTAAATTTATCAGGCGCGCTTTAGAAGACGATCCCAATATTGTCCTATCTGTTAGATACACGACAAGTAAAGACACCTATGGTGGTACCATAGGCAGTTCATCCCAAAGTTTCAAATTATATCCTGATACAAAAGAGACACTCTTCAATTATGATGCAATCATTTTTGGAAATATTGCAGCTTCAGAATTTACACGCACACAACTTGAAAACACCTTAGAATTTGTCCGAACACGTGGTGGTGGGTTTTTGATGTTAGGAGGTTCAAAATCATTAGGTAACTCTGTAATAACCGATTCATATCTAAACACACCAATATCCGAATTACTCCCCGTTGAATTGGAGTTGGGCGAAGAACCCAAATCCCCACCACTACACCTGTCACCTGCTCAAATCCCTCGTCCAAAAGGGTTTAAATTGGAACTGACAGCAGAAGGAAATACGGAACCTTTGATGGAACTGGCAAATTCCTCAACTGAAAATCTGAAAAATTGGGATAAGATGCCAACACTGAATTATTATAGTAAAGTCAAACGGGCAAAAGCAGGTGCTACAGTTCTTGCTGAACATCCTACGGACAGAAATGAATATGGGAAACGGATTCTCATCGCTACCCACAATTACAACGCAGGACGCGCTATGGTCTATACACCAAGTAGTTCAGAACGATGGCAAATGCACATGGACAGTAAAGATGATAGCAGTGAACGTTTCTGGAGACAGACTGTAAAATGGTTGACCACTGCACCAAAGTCTGCTATCAAACTTGATATTGCAAAAACGGAATATACACTGAAGGAACCTGTTGTGATTGAAGTTACGGCAACCGACAAGACATTTACTGTTACTAATGATGCGAAATTGCGTGCTATCGTTGTAGACGAAAAAGGAACACGAAAAGAACTGCAACTTGAACAAGTGTTAGGAAAAGATGGATTATACACCGCACGAATTATCCCAAGTCAATACGGGGAATATACTGTCACCGCAACAGGGACTCTTGATGGCGAAAACCTTGGAAAACAACAAGCACTATTTGAAGTAAAACCCTCTTTTGAGGAGTTTAGCGATGCAGCACTCAATGTCACTCTACTAACAAACCTTGCAAATATGAGCGGCGGAATATACTATCCCATTGAACAAGCAGGTCAATTAGTCAATCAGATAGCGTTAGTAGAAAGTGCCACATCAGAAATAACCGATGTTGACATCTGGGATCTTCCACTGATTTTTGCATTGATCCTTCTATTCCTCTGTCTTGAATGGTTCTTACGAAAACGCGCAGGATTAGTATAACCCAAGTTGCTACCTATTTAGATTCTTGTTGGATAGGTTTCTAACCCTTATTAATACGACACTTTTACATTTTGAAAAACAAATATGAATGATTCCTATAAAAACGTAATGTTCGTCATAGCAGACGATTGGAGTCGTATCGCAAAATGTTACGGCAACGATATTATCAGAACACCCCGTATTGACGAATTCGCAGAACGGGGTGTCGTTTTTGACTACGGATTCTGCACAAGTCCCTCCTGTGCAGTCAGCCGTGCTTGTATACTTACAGGTCAGCATAGCCATACACACGGACAATATGGACACTGCCACGGTATCCACGGTTTTCGCACACACGCGCACATGCAGTCCGTACCAAAAATATTGAAAGCAAACGGATTTGCCACCGCATGCATCGGTAAAAAGCACGTTGAACCCGTAAACGTTTATCCTTTTGACTATGAACCAAAGGTTAATCCGCGAAGTCCTGTAGATGTTGCAGAGAAAATTGAACAATTCCTATCACAGAACACTGATAAACCGTTTTATCTACATATTGGCTGCACTTATCCACATCGTGCAGGTAAAGGCTTCGGAAATGATCGGCAGCACGCGGGCATACAACCCGGTTCCTACAGACCAGACGAAATTATCGTTCCAAATTTCCTACCGGATGTCCCCGCAGTTCGTGAAGACCTCGCTGACTATTATGAAAGCGTATCACGATGGGATGCTGTCGTCGGTGCAGCTTTAGATGCACTTGACACATCCGGACGTGCAGACGATACACTTGTTTTTGTCACAACAGACCATGCAATGCCATTTCCCGGCGCAAAAGCATCCAGTTTTGATAGCGGACATCACTGTCCACTACTGATCGCAAGTCCTACACAACAACGACGCGGACTCCGCAATCAGGCTCTTGTCAACTGGGTTGATTTCTTTCCAACTATGTTAGACTGGTGCGGTGTTTCGCATCCTGATGGGGAAGAAGCATTCCCAGGTAGGTCCTTACTACCTATTTTGGAAGATGACAGTCCACATCCAGGCAACGGACAGTGGGAAGAAACCTATTACTCACACTGCTTCCACGAAGTCACAAACTACTATCCTTACCGCGTCCTACGCGGACGTAGATACAAATATGTCCGAAATCTTGCATATCAGTTGGAAACCCCACTTCCGAGCGACCTATTCAGATCCATATCTTGGACAGCTGTGCGAAATGACAACATTCAAGAACTCGGAGAACGACAACGGGAAGATTTTGTACATCAAAGCCGAGAAGCGTTGTTTGATATGCAGAACGACCCAGCAGAATCGATCAATCTGATTGAACTTCCAGAATTACAGGATACAGTAAACGAGATGCGTCGAAAGGTAATTGAATTCAGGCAGAAAACCAAAGATCCGTGGCTTGAACAATCCTTTCAAGAAGGGGAAACACAACCTTTCTTCTAAAAACTCCATCAGTAAACCTTAGTCAATATATTGTGGATAATGGTTATCGAATATGATTACTATAACCTCTGAATGCTGATTGCTAACAACTGATAACCACAAAAACATGCAAAACTATGATTTAGACGCAATGAATGCCCGGATCAAGGAAGATAGCAGCCTCATCCAGCAAATTCTGGACGAAGCGGGTAAAATCATTGTCGGACAACGCAACCTACTTGAACGGTTAATAATTGGACTGCTCTGCAACGGACACATCCTACTTGAAGGTGTCCCAGGACTTGCCAAAACCACCGCCATTGCCTCGCTCGCCAAAACCATCGATGCCACATACACTCGTTTCCAATTCACTCCCGATTTACTACCAGCAGACCTTGTTGGCACTCTAATTTATGACCAACAGAAAAGTGAATTTTATACCAGACAAGGTCCCATTTTCGCCAACGTTGTGCTTGCAGATGAAATAAACCGCGCGCCTGCCAAAGTGCAAAGTGCACTGCTGGAAGCAATGCAGGAAAGGCAAGTCACAATAGGTGGCACAACATATCCACTTGAAGAACCATTCATCGTTTTAGCTACACAAAATCCAATTGAGCATGAAGGCACATACCCCCTACCCGAAGCACAAGTGGATAGATTCATGTTGAAAGTCCAAGTCAACTATCCCTCACATTCAGAGGAACTGCAAATCCTACGCCGAATGACAACTGAAGAAATCCAGAATATACAGGAAGTAATTTCTTGTGATGATATTATCCGACTCCGAGAACTCACACGTAACATCTATATGGCGGAACAGTTGGAGACATACATTGTAGATCTCGTATGTGCAACGCGCGCACCAGAAGCATACCAATTAGACGACTTGAGTCCGCTGATAGAATACGGCGCATCACCACGAGCAACTATTTTTCTTGCACTTGCAGCCAGAGCCAATGCATTCCTATCACAACGCGGATTTGTCACACCAGAAGACATACATGAAATCGGAATGGATGTACTAAGACACCGTATCATCTTGAGTTACGAAGCTGAAGCGGAAGGTCTTGATACTGAAAACATTATCACACAACTGTTTTCAAAAATTGAAGTTCCTTAACTCCGTTCTCTTCTACACAAAAATCCACTATTTAACTCAAGCCAACCCCAGTTCGTTGCGAGGGTTCCCAACTCCGATACACCTCCTCAATTGTAGGAGGGATCTTAAACCCCGACAGTTCCGTATGAAGATTAACTTATTAAACGGGTAACTATAAATTTCACAAACCCTGTAGGTGGGGAATGCCAAAAGGCATTCATACCCGGGGAACGCCAATAGGCGTTCATACCGTTGATTTCTTGATTTAGCACTTTGTAGGCGCGCTAGACTCTGGAGTCAAATTACCCTATTTCCTAATCTTCATGAGCGTGCCTACTATAATGTTGTGTCCACAAACTAAATCGTATCTCAAAACCATTAACGTTTGTAATGAAATAGAGCAGAAAAACCGAAAACTAAATAACCCTGACAAAGATAACAGAGGCATTCAATTGTCGATATTCTTTATCGTAGGAGGGGTTTCCAACCCCGATTAAACATCAAAATCAATCGTCCTCGCGCAATTCACGCACCTATTTTATCCTTTGGAAATGTTTTATTTCACTTTAGGATAAGAAAACTCGACAATTGAATGCCTCTGACAAAGATAAGATTATAGTTGCATTTCTATGTACATTGTGATATACTATTAAGTAACCGATTTGAAAGTGTCAGAAGCACTTCGCAACAAGGAGGAACTGGCTGACTTAACGCTGCTTGGCGTTTTGACGAGACCCAGGTATCTTAATGATTAACGAACATAGCCATACAGACGAATCCACTGTTGATGTGGAAGAAGAAAAACAAGTTGATGATTCAACTGAAATTACACCAAATGAAGCAGATGAAACAGAAGTAGAAAACAATGAAACTGAATCAGTTCCTGATGATCATGAAACAGAACAGACGGAACAAAATGATGAGGAAACTACAGGCACAGATAATTCAGATGATGCAACCCAAGTCACTGAATCTGCCGAAGACCCACCCACTCCTGAAGCACATAGTGATACATCAGAGATAGAACCCGATGAAAACGCTGAGACTGTCGCAGCTGAAAGTGATAGTCCTGAAACTGAATCTGAAGAAACAGCCGAAACTGCTGCAGACGAAACCGATGTCTCAGACGTTGAAGCCGAAGATGCATCCCAACCAACAGAACCTGAAGTTGTGTCTGAACAGGAAGCACATACTGAGCAAATTGAAAGCGAAGCATCAGAACAACAAGTTGAAGCTATGAGTCAAGAATCTCTTGAGGAGGCTTATGACAACTCACTCAAAGCCTTTACTGATGGAGAAATTGTCAAAGGTAATGTCGTTGATGTCAGTCGTGATGAAGTTATGATTGATATCGGTTTTAAATCAGAAGGTTATATACCAGCAGATGAATTTGAATCTGATGAGAACGCATTACCAAATGTAAAAGTCGGTGATGAAATTGATGTATTCATTGTCCGCCGTGAAGACTCAGAAGGTCAAATTGTTCTATCAAAGAAAATAGCGGATCAGACTTTGGTGTGGGATGAAATAACTCAGGCTTTTGAGGACGGTTCACCAGTAGACGGTCATATCAGGGATAAACAAAAAGGTGGACTAGAAGTAACTGTTGGCACCTTGCGTGCATTCTTACCTGCATCTCAAGTTGACTTACGACCCACCCAAGACCTTGACCAATTTGTCGGGGAAACCTTCCCCATGAAAATCATCAGCCTCAATAAACGACGTAATAACATCGTTCTGTCAAGACGCGCATGGCTTGAAGCTGAAATGGCAGAGAAGAAAGAGGAGGTCTTAAAATCACTTGAGGTAGGACAACTAATTACCGGTGTAGTGAAAAACATTACTAATTTTGGAGCATTTGTTGACCTCGGCGGCGTTGATGGATTACTTCATAAAACCGATATGGCTTGGAAGCGGGTTCACCATCCATCAGAAATTGTCAATATCGGTGATGAAATTGAAGTACAAGTTATTGCTATTGGTGAAGAAAACGAGAAAATTTCATTAGGTCTAAAACAGAAAACAAACGATCCTTGGGAAAACGTTGAAGAAAATTATGTTATTGGTTCTAAAGTTTCTGGCACTGTCGTAAATATAGTGAATTACGGTGTTTTTGTCCAACTTGAAGAAGCGGTTGAAGGGTTGATCCACGTTTCTGAAATGGCATGGACAAGACGAAACGTCGCTCCTTCCAGGATGGTTAGTAAAGGCACTGAAATTGAGGCGATCGTACTTGAAATCTCGAAAGAAGAAAAACGGATTTCATTAGGGATCAAACAATTACAACAAAATCCATGGGAACTCTTAGAACAAAAGTATCCAGTCGGTACAAAAATTACTGGACGCATTCGAAACCTTACAAATTTCGGTGCTTTTATTGAAATTGAGGAAGGAATTGATGGTTTAATTCATACCTCTGACCTATCATGGACTGAAAGAACATCTAATCCACAAGAAATGTTGAAGGAAGGTGATGAAGTAGAAGTAGTTGTACTACAAATTGATGCTTCTGAACGACGCGTTTCATTAGGGTTGAAGCAAACACAACCAGATCCATGGGATGAAGTACCTGAAAAATATAAGGTCGGGTCAGTTGTTCGTGGAAAAGTTGTCAACCTGACAAGTTTTGGGGCATTCACCAAACTTGAAGAAGGTATTGATGGATTAATTCATATTTCTGAGATCGCTGACAGACGCATTGAAAGACCAGAAGAGGTCGTCAAAGTCGGGGATGAATTAGATGTTAAGGTCATAAATCTTGATCCCAAGGGGAGACGAATCGGTTTGAGCCTGAAAGCAGCAATAGCAGACCAGGAACGTACCTCTACACCTCCAGAAGAACGGCAAGAAAGACCAAGACGCGAGCGTCCACCAAGACAACGCGAACCGAGACGTCCAAGACCCGTTGAGCAAGAAGAAACCGTTATGGGTGCGCTGCTCAAAAGGGAAATCGGAAAGAATAACGCTGAGAATCTAATGAATCCGCAGGAGACTGAAAAACCTGAAGTGTCAGAAGATACGACACCTGAAGTGTCAGAAGATACGACACCTGAAGTGTCAGAAGATACGACACCTGAAGTGTCAGAAGATACGACACCTGAAGTGTCAGAAGATACGACACCTGAAGACACCGAGAAACTTGAAGCTGCTGAAGATACTGCGATTTCTGAAGGGGATTCCGATAACACTGAGATTTCTGAAGACACCACGGTTTCCGATGATGCAGAAAATAACGACACTTCTGAAGATACTGAGAGTCCTGAAGTCTCTGAGGAGTCAAAGGGATAACAATCTTGTCTAAACATATCTCATTATTCCCATTCAATGGGTTCACTTCGTCTATCCAGATCGATAGATTTCATATATGTAGGGTAAGTTCTTTACTCACGTCCTGTCAAATTCCATAAGCGTTACATAAGAATATTCATACGACAGGTTATACATGAAATCAGAGATTGCCGTAAGTGAACCTATATGATTCCAATACTTCTGAAAATAGGAACATGTTATTGTATTCCTTCTCAGTAGAATTGAAGAAAACATGCAGGGAATTATGAGAAATGTTTTTGTGAAGGAGGATTTAAAGAGATGCAGACAGGAGAACAGAATTGAGTCATAACTTTTCGTTTTCGTCCGAATCGGTTACCGAAGGACATCCAGACAAAATCGCAGACCAGATTTCCGATGCTATCTTGGATGCCATTCTAACTGAAGATCCCTTTGGAAGAGTTGCATGTGAAACGCTCGTCACCACCGGACTTGCCGTTATTGCTGGTGAAATCACAACGACAGCAACACCAAATTTACAGGAAATTGCACGAGAAGTCATAGCAGATATTGGATATACTGATGCTAATTACGGGTTTGATGCACAGCATAGTGCAATCCTAACCACCATAGATAGACAATCTCCTGATATCGCTATGGGTGTCAATCCAGGAGGTGCTGGCGACCAAGGATTGATGTTTGGTTATGCATGCACTGAAACACCAGAATTGATGCCGTTGCCCATCACTTTAGCTCACCAATTAACCCAACGTTTGGCACATGTGCGCAAAAATGAAATCCTTGATTTCCTCCGACCCGATGGAAAATCCCAAGTCACAGTTGAATATGTAGACAATAAACCTACCAAAGTTACTACAATCGTAGTATCTTCACAACACGATCCTGATGTCACAGATTCTAATCTAAAAGAGGCTATTGTTGATGAGGTAATCAAGAAGGTTATCCCTGAAGACTTGATGAGTCCAGATGTTGTCTACCACATTAACCCAACTGGACGATTTGTAACTGGTGGACCACACGGAGACGCTGGATTAACCGGTAGAAAAATAATAGTAGATACTTATGGCGGCATGGGACGACACGGGGGTGGTGCACTCTCTGGTAAAGACCCGACAAAAGTTGATAGGAGTGCTGCCTATGCTTCACGACACGCCGCGAAAAATCTTGTGGCAGCAGGATTAGCTGAAAGGTGTGAGATTCAAATTGCTTATGCAATCGGACGTAAAGCACCGGTATCTGTAATGGTGGATACCTTTGGCACAGGAGATGATGAAATGGCTTCTGAATTAGTCAATCAACATTTTGACCTAACACCAGAAGGTATCATTGAAAGGTTGAAACTTCGTGAGCCAATATATAGAAATACCGCTGCTTATGGACATTTCGGACGGACTGATACCAACTTCACATGGGAAAAAACAGATTACGTTGAAAAAATAAAGGTGTAAGGAGGACGATGGACTACGATATTAAAACAACAGACCTCGCAGATGTAGGAAAACAACGGATTGATTGGGCAAACAGGTTTATGCCTGTCCTAACATCCATCCGTGAACGTTTTGAAACTGAGAAACCTTTGGAAGGAATCAAAGTTGCAGCGTGTTTACATGTCACTACGGAGACAGCAAATCTCATGCAGACTTTGCAGGCAGGTGGTGCAGAATTAGCGTTATGTGCATCAAACCCACTTAGCACACAAGATGATGTCGCCGCTTCTCTCGTTGTAAATGATAACATCGCAGTGTTTGCAATTAACGGTGAAGATACTGAAACATACTATAAACACATCCAAGCTACTCTTGCAACTCAATCAAATATCACGATGGATGACGGTGCTGATTTAGTCTCACAACTACATTCAGAAGAGACAAATCCCGCACTCGTTGAACAAGTTATAGCGGGAACAGAAGAAACAACGACTGGTGTCATCAGGCTCAAAAGCATGGCAGCAGAAGGTGTGTTGAAATACCCCATCATCGCTGTGAATGATGCAAAGACCAAGCATTTTTTTGACAACCGATACGGCACAGGACAAAGCACCTTAGACGGTATAATTCGAGCAACCAACCTTCTCATCGCGGGAACAACCGTTGTTGTCGCAGGCTACGGTTGGTGCGGCAGAGGTGTCGCAAGTCGTGCACGCGGTTTAGGGGCAAGCGTCATCGTAACCGAAGTAAATGCCCTGAAAGCGTTAGAAGCAGTCATGGATGGCTTCAGAGTCATGCCGATGCAAAAAGCAGTTCAAGAAGCAGACCTTGTCATAACACTAACAGGCGATATCCATGTCCTACGTAAAGAACATTTTGAGGCAATGAAAGACGGTACAATTATCGCAAATTCTGGACATTTCAATGTAGAAATAGATATACCTACACTTGAAGAACTCGCAGTAGAAAAAGCAGTTGCACGCGAATTTGTAGAATCTTACACACTCGCTGATGGTCGCACACTTTACCTCATCGGAGAAGGACGGTTAGTCAACTTAGCATCCGCAGAGGGACATCCTGCCAGTGTTATGGACATGAGTTTTGCCAATCAAGCCTTATCCCTTGAATTTATCGCCAAGAACCAGCAAAAACTTGAAAATAAGGTATATGATGTTCCCGAATCTATTGACGAGGAAGTAGCAACGTTAAAATTAGCCGCATTCGGTGTGGAAATCGACACACTCACTGCTGAACAAGAAAAATACCTCAATTCATGGGAAATGGGTACATAGTTTACGGCGAAATCCTAAAATTAATAGATATTTTCTTCCTACGGTAGGCGAGGTTTCCTAACCTCGCTTTTCAGAAATACGTCATAGTTTAGATACCCACAGTAAACCAATGAAAAAGCATGAAATCTGGGAAAGCATTGTTATACTTCTCACAGCAATATTATTGCTACCATTTTGGTTGTCACGTACCGGTCAGGTGCAGTTCCCTCCGACCATTGCCTCAATACTTGAAATCTTAGTATATCCGCTTTTGATTGTTCTTGTCGTAATTTTATTGCGTCGATTACGTCGTATCATCAAAGCATTTCGTGAAAACAATAATCGTCCGGACACTTTTTCATAAAACAGAAAGCATGTGAACAACCTATAAGACATGAGAATAACTTGTAGGCGCGCTTTGTAAGCACACAAATACAACCCTGTAGGTGGGCTTTATAAGTGCACAAATTTATGGCATAATGCAAATATTATAATCCAACACATTATAGGATCTATGAGGAAATTATGGGAATTTTAGTTGTCGGAACGATCACATTAGATACAGTCCAAACACCAACGAAAAATGTTGAAGACGTACTTGGTGGTTCTGGCACTTATGCTGCTGTTGCCGCAAGTTTTTTCGGAAATCCTGTGCGTCTTATCGGTGTAGTCGGCGCAGATTTTCCATCTTCCTATACAGATTTCCTGCAAACACGTAGGATTGATTTAGAAGGATTGACACGCGTCCAAGACGGTAAATCCTTTCGGTGGGGTGGCAAATACACTAATGATTTCAATGTACGCGATACGCTCTTTACTGAATTGAACGTTGTCGCTGATTTTCAACCCATTTTACCTAATACCTACAAAGACACGTCATATCTCTTCTTAGCAAACGACCCACCCCAATTACAATTGAGCATAATTGAACAGGTATCAAACCCCAAACTTGTTGTTTCAGATACAATGGATTTTTGGATAAACGAGGAACGAGAAGCGTTAGAGAAAACAATAGAACGTGTTGACATCCTTATCCTAAACGACAGCGAAGCGAAATTGCTAACAGGTGAATCCAATCTATTGCATGCAGCACGGGCAATCTTGAGTTACGGACCTAAACGCGTCATTATCAAAAAGGGTGAACACGGTGCAATCAGCATCACAGAATCTTCATTCTTCAGCGCACCAGCATATCCGCTGACAGAAGTAACAGACCCTACAGGTGCAGGAGATAGTTTCGCAGGAGGATTTATGGGATATCTGGCCTCTGTTGATGATATATCGGAAGGTTCAATCCGAAAAGCGATGATGTATGGCACAGTGGTTGCTTCATTTAACATTGAAGATTTCAGCATCAACCGGCAAAAGTCTGTCCAGTTTAGCGAAATAGAAGCACGATATCAAGAACTCCAAGATGCTGTGCAGTTTTAGATAAATTTAGTTCAGTGGACATGATTCTGTTATCGTGATAAGTTAAGGCTATCCTCTAAACCACTTATACAAATTTCCCCGATTTGTAGCGCGAGGTCTCCGTGCCTCGCAATGCTGTTTTATCAAAAGAATAATAATCTGGTTAAATTGGAAATAGTCCCATAGGGACGATATGTTTATAGATGCCATTGCAACACCCTTTCCCATCTTAGACCGTAGGGCGAAATGTGATACCATACCATTTAAGGAATCGCCTGTTCGTCGTCGCGCAATTCATTGCGCCTCTTACATTTCAGTTAAAAGGTAAAGTTAATTTTGACATACTCCCCCAGCTAAAGCAGGGGGATTCTTTTGTCCCTCTACACTGGGTAAATTCTGCGATCAACAGTGAATGCGAACGCCAGCAAAAATATTACCTTTATCCGTCTTCCATCACCTACTGCACTGGACGATGTCCCGCCCATTCACCTGTCACAGATTTTCACCTGCTTTAGATGGCAAGATTCTTTTTTGTGAAGTGGCACTGCTTCACCCGAAACAGTTCATTGTTGTCCTTCCTACCAGACACCCCGACACAACAAGAGATGACTTACTTCTCTTGGGGGTCTTTTATACAATATCTCTACTCGCTCCTTTTGAGAGTTCGCTATTTAGCGACTTTGGTAACGCATATCGCAGATATGTGCTGCATATCAACCCGCTCACGTATTCCAGTTCACATTCGACTGGCATGATATGGATGCTCTCCACCAACTTGCATGGCTAACGATGTAGTATTACATCTAATCTTTCGTTGGGCAGTCAGTGATACCCTGCACATGTTTTAGTCCTTAGTGGTGTCTACATCCCCGTGCTAAGCAGCGGGGTTTTGACACTGAAAGAGATAAAATTGTTATTACATGGAAACGGGTTATGTCTCATCCCGAGACACTTTCTGAACTGCTCGGTTATATCTCTTTGGATCTTTGAAATACAACTTAGCATTGTCAACCACTCGCTTCAACAAAGCAAGGTCGTCCTGCTCAATGTTCTCGACTTTCAACAGAGATCTAATCTTTTCTTCACTAAACACGCCATATAACTGTCCAATAGCGGAATTCAGGAACACTGCAGTCAGTGCTGTAACATTATGAAATGAGATTGATATTTCCTTGTCTACTTTTAGTGCAGTAGCAACACGTTCATAAACTTTTTGTCCATCACCAGCAGCAACACATAAAGGACTACCTACAACTTCAAATAGGGATATTCTTATCACCTGTGGCATGGCAATCTCCCGTGATGTTTGTTTATACATACAATTGGTATAAATCCAAAACGTTGTGAATAGACAATTAGTTTTTAAAGATTGGGTTACAACACATGCACAGCCCTACCATAAGCCGCCTCAGCAGATTCCATCACCATCTCCGACAACGTCGGATGTGCATGCACAGTATGTGCAATATCCATTGCAGATGCACCCAAACGAATCGCAACTGCAGCCTCATGAATCAGCGTTGAAGCATGCACACCAACAATATGCACACCAAGAATATCACCACTATCCGCATCCGTGATTGTCTTCACAAATCCATCCGATTCACCCATACCTAACGCCATACCACTTGCACCATAGGGAAATCTACCTGTCTTAACTTCATACCCCTCATCTGTTGCCTCTTTCTCAGTCATTCCTGCATGCCCAATTTCGGGTAAAGTAAACACACACCACGGAATCACTTGATAGTCCATCTCAGTCGTTTCAGCGAGACAGTTTTGTGCTGCCACCTTCCCCTCAGCAGATGCCACGTGTGCCAACAAATACCGACTTGCAACATCACCAACCGCATAAACACCAGATACATTCGTCTCCATCTGTTCATTCACAACGATTTTACTATTTTCAAGGCGGATACCTGCCTTTTCTAACCCAATTCCCTCCGAATTATAACGTCTACCGATAGAAACAAGCATCTTTTCAGCCGTGATCTTTTCACCAGATTCAAGCACTGCCGTAACACCTTCTTCCGATTTCTCTACACCGGTTATTTTCGCACCTGTCTGGATAGAGATACCTTTCCGCTTCATGAATAGTCGAATGTGCCGAACAACCTGAACATCTTCAGTAGCCAGAATTGTCGGAAGCAGTTCCAACACAGTCACTTTACAACCGAAAGCATTGAAAATAGAAGCGAATTCACACCCAGAAACACCACCACCAACGATAAGCAGACTTTCAGGGAGTTCCGTAAGTTCAAGAATACCTGTCGTAGTCAGGACATCCGTTTCATCAATTTCAAAGATAGGTGGCTCAGCAGATTCCGACCCAGTAGCAAGAATGACATTTTTCACATCGACCTGTTCAGTTGTGCCATCTGCTTTTTTCACGGAAACTGTATTTTTGTCAGATAGGGTTGCCTCACCGTTTATAGTATGTATCTTGTTCGCCTTCAAAAGTTGACCAATCCCACCTGTCAACTTCTGAATAACTTCTGTCTTATGTGAATAAGCCTGTGAATAATCAACGGCAATGTCAGGAATGTTGAGTGCAGGAGTGTGTTGAACTTGCTCAGCAAGATGTGCAATGGAAAAGAGGGTCTTAGTCGGAATACACCCTCTATTGAGACAGGTTCCGCCCCACTCTCCTTTTTCTATAAGACACACGGTGCCACCGAGTTGTGCTGCTCTAATAGCAGCAACATATCCACCAGGTCCGCCACCTATAATCCCTACATCATACATAACCATATCAACTCCTATTCTTGAATGAATACAATTCTAACACAACAAATCAGGTGTGTCAAGGGTGTGTAAAGTCTTTAGCATTAATCTCATAACTCATTGTAGGAGGGAATTCCGATTCCCAGCAGTTCGAGATTTGGAGATCGCTCCTATAGGATGTCTATGTCCATTTTGCCAAGAACTTTACACACCCCATGTCAAGGTAGCCATTTATAGTTTTATAGAATTATTCTTGACGATTCAACGATTTTAAGATATACTATTAAGTTGTGAATAGAGTTAACCTAAGGAGAAAAGGAAAAAAAATAGATATATTTATTACATGACGGTGTCCAAGCTATTGTTATATCGGCTTATATATTAGATCATATTATTTAACGGATGCCGACAATCTTGATTACTTGGAGTATGAGTTTACAAATGCACGAACATTTATATGAGAAAGATGCTTGTGGGGTAGGTTTTATAGCAAATCGTTCAGGCAATCGAAGCCATGCAATCTTGGAGATGGCAATACAAGCGGTCACAAATTTGACACACCGAGGCGCAGTCGCTGCTGATGCAAAAACAGGCGATGGAGCAGGTATCCTCACACAGATCCCAGAGAAATTATTTAAAAAAGAATTACACAGAGTCGGAGCACGTATAGATTCGATTAACGACCTGGCAGTTGGAACGATTTTCCTATCAAAGAACGACCCAGGAGCACAAGAACGTAGTCAGAAAATCGTAGAAGACATTTTACACCAGTATGGATTTCCACTACTTAGATGGCGTTCCGTTCCTATTGATGATTCTGCACTTGGAGAAAAAGCATTGGCAACATCGCCATTGATTCAACAGGTGCTTATTGGAAGACCGAACCATATTACTCTTGACAATTATGAGAGACGGCTTTATCTTATTTGTAAGGAAATTGAACATCAGGTCGCAGAAGAGCAACTTCCAGATTTCCATATCGCCTCATTCTCACACCGCACCATTGTATATAAGGGACTCCTTGTTGCCCCACAACTGGCAATGTTTTATTCTGATCTTTGCAATGATGATTTTGAAGCATCTTTAGCGGTTTTTCACCAGCGTTACAGCACGAATACTTCATCCACATGGCCTCTTGCCCAGCCGTTCCGTATGCTTGCACATAACGGTGAGATAAACACCTTGATGGGAAATAGAAATTGGATGCGTGCACGCGAAGCAGAATTGTCTTCACCTATCTGGAAAGAGGACATCAAAAAACTTACACCGATTATCAATCCTTATGGAAGCGATTCTATGAGTCTTGATAACGCCTTGGAACTATTGACACATTCTGACCGAAGCATTCTACATTCAATGATGTGTTTAATACCAGAAGCCTATGAACAGATACCAGATATGTCCGAGGAACTGAAAAACTGCTATCAATACCTCGCATGCGTTAGCGAACCTTGGGACGGTCCGGCTGCTGTTGCGTTCACGGATGGCGTTATTGTCGGAGCAGGTTTGGATAGAAACGGACTAAGGCCCGCACGATATAAAGTAACAGATGATGGTCTCGTTGTCATGGGATCTGAAGTTGGTATCATTGAATTGGATGACAACCGTGTTGTCAGAAAAGGAAGATTAGGTCCAGGTCAAATGATTGCTGTTGATACATTACGTAGTGAATTACTATTGGATGTAGATATTAAAAATGAGGTGGCACATCACAAACCTTATGCAAAATGGATCAATCAGCGCACACATTTAAGCGACCTAAATTGTCAGGCACCCGGTAGCATTACACCCATACCAGATGATCTACAAACGCAACAAAAGGCATTCGGTTATATGATAGAAGATGTTGAGCGATTTATTAAACCGATGGTACTTCAAGCGAAAGAATCAGTCGGATCTATGGGAGATGATACGCCGCCTGCTGTTATTTCACGGAATCCAAGACTACTTTATCACTATTTCAAGCAGCTGTTTGCACAAGTTACCAATCCCGCAATTGACTCGCTTCGAGAACGACTGGTAATGTCTCTAACGACCTATCTCGGTAAACGACACAGTCTTCTGACAGAGACCGAACACCACGCAAAAGTAATCCGATTGACTTCACCCATTTTGACAAACGAAGAATTAGAGGCTTTGAAAACACAAGATTCACATGACTTCAAACACGCTACAATTCCTGTCTGCTTCCCAGTTTCCTCTGGTCCACAAGGATTAGAACAGACACTTGACACTTTGTGTGAAAATGTTTTAGATGCTGTATCTGCTGGAAACACACTATTAGTCTTGACTGATAAGGATGTTAATGCTGAATCCGCCCCTATTCCAATGCTGCTTGCTGTCGGAGCGGTACATCATCATCTCATCAGAGAAGGTAAACGGATGCAAGTCAGTCTCATCATTGAAGCAGGAGACCCTCGTGAAGAGCATCATTATGCTGTGTTACTCGGATATGGTGCTGATGCTATCAACCCTTACCTTGCATTTTCTACAATTGCTCAACTTGCTGAAAATGATGAATTTGAAGAACTTAACACAGAGCAAGCGATCAATAACTATAAAGAAGCAGTGGAAAAAGGTATTTTAAAAATTATGGCAAAGATGGGGATTTCAACAGTCTCAAGTTACCGCGGTGCACAGATTTTTGAGGCTATCGGCATCAATTCCTCAGTTATTGATAGATGTTTTACAGGTACACCTTCAAGGTTAAGTGGAATCGGTTTTGAACATATCGCTGCTGAAAGTCTCCATTTCCATACAAAAGCATTTGGAGGAGCGGACGACAGACGAACTTTACAAGAAGCAGGTTATTTCCGATTTCGTAGAAACGGTGAATTTCACGCATTTAACCCAACTGTATTCAAGGCAATGCACAAATTCGTCAAGAGTGGTGATGCTGAAGATTATGCAGAATATGCCGAGGCAGTTGAAGCAGGGGATCCATCAAGTTTACGCGATTTACTCGCCTTCAAACCGAGTACACCCATTCCCATAGAGGAAATTGAACCTGCAGAAGATATCGTCAGACGCTTTACAACAGGAAGTATGTCTTTTGGGGCATTAAGCCGAGAAACACACGAAACTTTGGCTATCGCAATGAACAGACTCGGAGCAAAATCTGGAAGTGGTGAAGGTGGCGAAGATACGGGACGATTTGTTCAACAACCAAATGGTGATCTCGCGTCAAGCGCATTAAAACAGGTCGCCTCCGGACGATTCGGTGTAACCCCACAATATCTCGCCTCCGCACGTGAGTTAGAGATTAAGATGGCTCAGGGGTCTAAGCCTGGAGAAGGTGGACAAATTCCCGGCCACAAAGTAACACTTGAAATTGCAAAGATTCGGCACTCCATTCCGGGTGTCCCTCTAATCTCACCGCCACCACATCACGATATCTATTCAATTGAAGACCTCGCACAATTAATCTATGACCTCAAACAAGTTAACCCACGCGCAAAAGTTGCTGTAAAACTGGTATCTGAGTTTCTAATCGGAACAATCGCTTCTGGTGTCGCAAAGGGATATGCAGATGTTATCCAAATAAGTGGACACGAAGGAGGCACAGGTGCATCACCACTCAGTTCTATCAAAAACGCTGGCACGCCATGGGAACTCGGTCTCGCAGAGACTCAACACCGACTTGTTGAAAATGAACTACGCGACCGTGTTGTCCTCCGAGTTGATGGTGGGATGCGTTCAGGACGCGACATCGTCATCGCAGCAATGTTAGGGGCAGAGGAATATGGATTCGGCACTTCAGCAATGGTTGCGACAGGATGTGTCATGGCTCGTCAATGCCATCTAAATACTTGTCCCGTTGGTGTTGCCACGCAAGACCCCGCGCTCCGAGCAAAATATCCAGGCACTCCTGAAATGGTCGTCAACTTTATGCTCGGAGTAGCAAATGAGGTACGTACTATTCTCGCGAATTTAGGACACAAATCTCTAAATGATATTATTGGTCGTCCAGAAATGTTAGAACCCGCAGACTTAGTTGACTATCCAAAAGCTGCAACCCTTGACCTAACAGAGATCCTCTCACCCGCAGACCCTACAGGTAAAAGTCCGCGGTATCATCTGCAAGAGCGAAACAATCGTGTAGATACACCATTAGATGACCAAATTCTGGTTGATGCAGCCACTGCAATCGAAAAGAGGGAACCTATTCAACTTTCATACAATATTCGGAATACACACCGAACTGTTGGAGCAAAGTTATCAGGCGAAATTGCATTTCAATACGGTGACACACTATTACCGAAAGAGACCATACGATGCCACTTAAACGGCAGTGCAGGACAAAGTTTCGGGGCATTCTGTATTAACGGGCTACAACTCGTTCTAACCGGTGAAGCAAATGACTATGTTGGAAAAGGCATGGCAGGCGGAGTAATTGTCATCAAACCTTCATCTGACGCGCGTTTCAATTCACATGAGAATACGATCATCGGTAACACTGTGCTATATGGAGCAACAAGCGGTTCCTTATATGCTGCTGGAAGAGCGGGAGAACGTTTTTGTGTGCGAAATAGTGGAGCAACTGCTGTCGTGGAAGGTGTCGGCGACCATGGATGTGAATATATGACTGGTGGCACTATAGTAATATTGGGAGAAACAGGACGTAACTTTGGGGCAGGTATGACTGGTGGATCGGGGTACGTACTTGATGAAAATCAACAATTCGAAAATAAGATAAATCCACAGCTCATTAAGTTAGAGCGTGTAACTGAGCAGATAGACGAGGATACGTTAGTAGAGTTGATACAAAAGCATCTTGAGTTGACAGAAAGTCGTCGTTCTGAACAAATCCTTGCTAACTGGGATGTATTCTTACCACTCTTTTGGAAGATAATCACACCACCACCGCCACCACCACCAGCACCGACAAGACGTGTCCGTAAGAGAACACCCAGAAAAAAATCTGAAAGTTAATACTCAAGATATTAGATAGAGACAAGAATAATTTCAAAGAAGAGCATACCATCAAAGAAATTATTGGTTTGTAGTAGTGCAATGCATTACGCCTCTTACATGCCAGTTCAATGACAATTTCATGCATAGCATTAATTTTATAAAAGCATAAGCCTCTAATTAAAAACTCAATTAGAGGCTTATATGTAATCAATTCCAAGATTAGTTGTTTTCAGCGGTGTAAGACCAATCTCTCAGCATCGAGCTGGTCAGTTGGTTCCTCCACCACTTTCTTCATCAGCCACGGCAAAGGCAACTTCAAGTCCTTCAACTTTAGACGATCGCAACTTTGCCCGTTCAACAACATCAATGACGCGTCCGTGCTTGGCACGTTTATCTGCTTTAATGATAAGAGTGCTAATTTTGTGTTCATGGGCAGCTATGAATAGTCCTACCTCTTCCAAAGTTTGCATCTCCCGATCATCAATCGCTATACGACCATCACTGCTGATAAACAGGTTATATTTTTTTCTTGGAAACTCGTGTTCCGTTGTGGAATCCGGTAGAGTAACACTGAATGGCGGGGGAACCCGCATGATGGCAGATACCATGAAGAAAATGAGTAGTAAAAACACACAATCAATCATAGGAGCCATCGGAATATCATCATCACTACCAGTATTCCGTCTGCGTCTCATTTGGAGAGCCATATCTATTCTCCTTACATTTTGCCCTTACATTGTTATAGAAATGAAATCTGATTAACCATTTCAATCTCGCGCAGTAATGGCAAATCCAATTCTATCAATACCTGCATCTTTTGCTACATCCATCACCCGTACAATCTGTTCATGTAAAACATCACGTTGGGATTGGATAATAAGCATGGTTTTCTCTTGTTCAGGTGCATTGAGTAGCATACCAAACATTTCGTCAAATTGCACAACTGCCCCATTCAAAAGCATCGTACCAGCTTTATCACTGACAGTAGGATTGTCAATTTTGACGACAAGTCCCTTCGGTTTCTCCTTTGAAGGAGGCCCCGGAGGTGGAAGTTGTACACGAATACCTGGCATCGGCGCAAATGTCGTTGACACCATGAAGAAAATCAGGAGCAGGAACACACAATCAATCATTGGAGCCATACTGAGCGTCGGCGGTTTACGTTCGCGTATTCGCGTTGCCATAAGGCTTAATTTGGCTTCACCAAGTTGTTGCATTTCAAATTCTCCCTATAGTTAGACATAAGCGAGGAATATGCCTCGCTTGTTGTAATTATGCGTTCGCATCGCCAACAATCAATTGGTTAACGATTTCTGTGGATACCTGGGAGATTTCAACCATATGCCTATTAACCCAACTGTCAAACAATTGGAAGAAAATCAGACAAGGAATCGCAACTGTCAAACCACCAGCGGTTGTGAGGAGTGCCTGTGAGATACCACCAGCAAGTTGTTGTGGATCACCAGTACCTTCAAGAGCAATCGTGGTAAACGCTGTAATCATACCTGTAACAGTACCGAGCAAACCAAAAAGAGGTGAAACAACAGCGACCGTTCCAAGCACAGGGAGATTCCGTTCTAATTCAGGAATTTCAAGGAGACTTGCTTCTTCAATGGCTTCCTGAATTTCCTCTTTTGTAATATCTCTTTCTTCTATCTGAGCTTGGCTATATCTGAGCAGTCCGGCTTTCAATACGTTAGCAAGAGGCCCTCCTGCTTCTTCACAAGTTGAGACTGCTTCCATTATGTTTTCTTTTCGTAATGAATCAGCGATACTTGCGATGAACTGTTCAGTTCCAATTCGTGAGCGACTTCGGACAAAAGTGAAGAGTCTTTCAATAATGAAAGTAAGAGCGACAATAGAGCAGATCGCTAACGGATAAAAAACAAATCCAAACTTCATGAAAAAGGAGATGATATTATCCTTTTCTCTCATTTTGATACGGTCAAAGATTTCGCCGCCAGCAGCAACAACCTTTGACTTACCAATTCTATCTCCATAACCTTCTTTAGCTACACTAATGGTGTAACGTCCAGCGGGAAGACCGCTTTTTTCATAAGCGCCCTGATCATCTGTAGTCACTAGATATTCTTGACCACTACCAGCATCTACAATCCTTACAGAAACGCCTTCTATAGGATTCTGTTCAGCAGATGTATCAATAACTTCTCCCCTGATCGTCGCACCACCACCCATGCTGTCAACGCCTTCACCTGTAGCTTCATCGCCTGAGACATCTACACTGGGGGCTTCAACCGGTTCCTCTTCTTGTGCAATTGCAATGCCAGTAGCCATGAAAACACAAGCGACTAACATTAAAAGTAAACTTAAACGAGTCATTCGTTCTGGTTCTCCTTTAGTTGAGTTTTATGCCGATTCGGCAGTAATTTCTATTATAAAAATTAATAAATCGGAAAACATGGTAAACACGTTTTCAAGCTTGTAACAAGTTATACACGAGTTCTGAATTATCAACACCTGAACTCTATAAAAGTTACGTTCTGTTCAGGATTCTGTCTTATTCTTTGGTTATATTCTAATACAACAAACACATATCAGTAACTAATTAGATTCATAAAGTTTGTTGGTCCCAGAGATTCTGAGACCAACAACCACTAATGAACTTAGTTAGAATCCCATCATTGCACGAACAAATGTCGTATTACTAGTTTGGTTCTTGACAAGGATAGTCGTTCTTCGGTAACCTGCCAAGATGACGATATTGAATCCGAGCCATTCACCTCTGTTAATAACTTGGACTTCAAAAATTCGCTTCCGCAAATCAGGACGATAGATGGATGGAACATTTTCATCTGGACCGAAAACATCCAGATACTGCTTGAAGTTCTTGTCTCGGTTGGTAAATTTCCGATATTGGAATCCACCCAAAACATTCACTTTAGGTGTAAATTGATAATCAAGACGAACACCAAGAACATCTTCCCGGCTTCTACGGTTGAAACGGAGATATTCAATAGGTTCATCGTCTGTCGGAACAAAGTGGCGGGCATTCAACACGTCGCCGATTTCTTCAGCAGTTCTGTCAAAGGCACGATCCCAAATATACTTAACCATAGGTGTCAGGGTCAAATCTTCACCGATCCTATCCACGTACGGTAGGTCACCAAGTGGGATTTCATATTTTGCTTTGAGAATAACCTGCTGACTACGTATATTCCGTTCGGGGTAACGGCGCAGCTTCCAATTGTCAACATCGTAAATGAGTCCGGTGTCAGTTGGATCAAGTGCGTTAACACCGTGATCTGGATAGAACGGGAAGTCCCGTCTGTCACCACTCGTTCGCACTTGTTCATCAGGAACGAGAAAATCAATACGTTCATCCGGCTCAAACAACTCCGCACCTTCATCATACTCAACATCTAAGAAAACTGCATCTTCTTCCTCAAGTTCATACTGTTTCTGCAAAACAACGAGAAGTTTGGATTCAAGTGTGAGGTTAGGGACTGCAGTATAAAGGAATTGTAACGTTGTCGTATTAATGCGTGCATTGTAGTAATCAAGTTCGTCTTCGGTTTGCTCAGCTTCCAATTCACCAACCCGTAATGTGATAGTGTAATCAGGAATATCGTCGCGAACTCGGACGAAACGGTTTTGGAAGAGGATAGTTCCAAAATCTGGAATATCACGTTGGTAGGTGACGTGTAGATATCTGGAATCATTCTGTCGACGACTTGAGACTTCGTTTTCGTTCAACCAACCCACTTGAAGAGACAAGTTATCAAGTAAATCGTATTCTGCTTTGAGATGATAACCCTCTCTATCAATACCGTATTCATATTGTGGTTCAAAATCATCCTCAAGCGAATCAATTGTTCCATTATTATTCAAGTCAACCAGATCGGTAAAGACAGGCGGGTCAGCCTCAAAAATCAGAAAATCTTCTTGATAATCTAAAATACCGTTCTGATCTCGATCATCAGCCCGAGGAAGTACGTTATCAAAGTCAATATCATCAGGCCAATCATCATCATCATCATCATCCTCAACAAGTGTATAATTAACTGTATCCCAAGGTAAACGTTCAGTTGATGGGCCTGCAGGTGGCAATGTGTATGGTTCGTCTCTATCTGGGTTAGCTCCGAAATTCAGATAGTTTGTTGTGTAACCAGGGTCAATGTGATATAAAACACCTTCAAGATATAGTTTCCCGAATCGTGATTTGAGTTGGACAAACCATGCGGTTTCTCTGCCCAATATTCCATCACCATCTTCGTCTGTACCGTCTCCACCGAGCATTGCTTCAAACCGTTCCCCCTGTGCTTCTGAGTATGTGGGTAGACCATTTGAGTCGGTCACGAGTCCATCAGCTCCCACAGTAACATTTGTGGTTTCCTCACCTTCCTCAGTAACGATAACGGATTTGATACGACTAAATCCTACTTGATCTTTAGGAATAGTAGGATACTGTTTATATTTACCGTTAATTGAATAGTGTGCTCTGACAAAAACATTCCCAACTGTCCCTTCTAAATCCAATCCGTATAGAAGTGCAGCACGGGCAGCCCCATAACGATATTGGACTTTTCTCGGTCTTCCTTCACCATCCCATGCGGCAGGATTGTCTAAGAGAGTTGCTCGGTTATCTGTATAAGCAGCAGATTGACCGTAGTTCCCTGGTGCCTGAATGATGTCACGATATGGCATTTGAATGTGACCGTCTTCAGTCTTAATCCATTCCTGAATCTCCGAATCTGACTCAGCACGGTTAGCTTCACTTGTACCGATAACTGCAATGTTATAGTCACCAGCAACAATCATATCAAAAACAACATCTTTTACAGTGCGTGGATCAATATCATGCTCTTCAAATACCAAGTCATATCTCATCTTATTGAACCCATCAGCGATCTTCCATTCACCATCAACAGAATCACGGATATTATCTACAGAAGGGTCAACAGGAAAGATCTCGTCTATAAACACCTCAATTTCTACTTTTTCTTCGGGTAGCAGATTCGGTTCAATACCTTCAGCTAAGTCTTCAGCAGGTATGTCTTCAAGAGATTGTGTAATGACAGTAATTTTCATGGACTTGAAAGCTGCCCCTACACCACCTTGGAATCTATCCTCAAGTATATTTTGGAGTTCATCCGTCGAAAGTCCTCTACGGTCATTCGTATTGATAAAGGTTTCGTATAGATGATTGTCTTCAGGGGAGTCATCTCGGAAAACAACCGTAATGCTTTCTGGCGGAGTGTTTGCCACAGTTCCCATCAATGGATTTTCCACACGTTCGGGGTGTTCTTTACGCAAGTTCACATACGTGAACCCAACCCGGAAAATGTCTCCTAACAATCCTTGAAACCGAAAACCAGCAAGACGAGCATTTTCAATATGTCGAACACCCGCAGCATCGCTCAAACCATTTCTACGACCAAGGTTCGGAGCAAGATCTGCTGGAATTTCAAGAAGTTGAACAGGGTTGGAGATACGGGAGTTGATAATGGTAAGAAGATGTCGCTCTTGTGAAAAAGAGATGTCCCATCGAAACCCATCAAACTCAGTCTTGTAGATTGCATAACGATTAGGGAACAAAGTAGAAGGTTTGATACGTATGTGATCACCAATTGCAAATTCTGTGTATCTGCCTCGGTAGGCATCTTCTGTCAAAATTGTACGGTCCAACTGAATTGCAAAACGTTTACTATCAAGTGAACCTGTCCTTCCGATTATTAATTCTCCGTTCTGATCAAACTCTTTTTCCTCAAGATATTGATGAACTTCACTACCTTCAAGAAGTTCTTTACCGAAAAGGTCATAGAAAAACTTCGGTTCCTCTTCCAATTGGAATCTATCTGAGAATTTCGAGTCTCCATCAATAGTAGGCAAGAGAGGTTCTTGCGGTCCTAAACTCTGTGCACCACAACCGTAAAACACAAGTACACTGAGAAGACATGGCACTACAAGCAAAACATTATATTGGCGTTTTAACTTGTTCATTAGTTTGTTATTCCTCCTTAGGAAAATTTTGATTCGGAATTAGACTACCTATTGTTATGTAGATCACGTTTCCTGAGTGCAGGTGTCTAACAACCGAAAAACCTTAAATATTGGAAAGAATCTATGATATTTGTAAACGAATAAAGGAAATATCCGTTATTTACTATAACAGATTATCCGTGTGAGTTATGTATTCTCTACTCACGCTCAAATACAAACTTCTGCTTGACAGATTGAAAATAGCAATTAGCAGGTATTAGATTTGATACCAAATTAAGGGGTCTTGGGAGTAAGACTCCGCAAAACGCTTATTAAATGTATAAAATAACATAGAAGTGATTTTTTGTCAAGTTTTTGACGAAAAAGAAAAATGTAACTGAAAAATTCTGATATATCATACCAAAATTGTCATTATTGTGCAACAAAAAACATTTTGACTAAATTTATTTTAATGAAAGTAATTTATCTGTGGTGTGAACTTGTGATTTAACTACGACTATCTTCTGTTGATCTCTTAACAAATTCAGAAAATAAAGCAAACGTAATTCCTAAACATAACCCTACAATGCCTGACAATATTACAATCAATTTGAATTGAGGACTAACAGACACCTTTCTTGGAACAGCAATATCAACGATCTCAATCCCTCCTTTCTGTTTTGGATTGATATCTGATTCTGCACCTATAATCTCAGATTCAAGATACCTTTTTTCAATCTCTTCCTTGATTGTGCTAGCCAGTTCTATTTTGGTGCGTAGTTGTGTCAGGGTATGATGGTTTTCTGGAATTTGGTTTAGTAGTTTCTGCAGTTCAGCACTAACTTCATGCAATTCTTGCTTGAGTTGAGATACTTCGTTTTTACGTCCTTCTATCATTGGTGGCAACTCAAGGAATTGATTCAATACATAAGTATAATTTGCAGAAGTTCCGTAGGTAGTGGTAGTCGTTGTTTTTGGAGTGGAATCAGACTGTTCCCTCATCTCATCAATTTGCGCTTCAAGTCCACTGATCTCATGAGAACTTTTTCCCACCTGCTCCGCATCACCCGTACGCTGAGATTCCAAGTCAATTAATTTCTCGTTCTGATATAACCAAAGCGGATTGTGGTTATGAGTTTCGGAAATTTGTGTCTGTTTGGGGAGGTTTTTCAGTTGGTTTTCAAAATGAACTAATTGCTTGCTTGCCGTATGAAGTGCTTGTTCTGAAATTCCTAAACGTTCCTGCAAGTTTCGGTGTTTATCAAATAAACTTGCTAACATAGGGAACCAAGTTTCAGGACTATTGTTTTCACGGATAAATGTTAGAGTTTCGTCTATCAGTTTCGCTATTTCTGTATCAATTTCTGCACGTTTTTGCTCAAGAAAGTTCTGCCGTCTTGCGAACCTTGTTTTTTCGTTTTCACTACGTAACACCTGCATGTCGCGGGCGAGTTGATTAACTAATAACGCGGCGTTCCGTTCCCCGCCTTCATCTTCGCTTAACTCAATCTTTAATTCAATATAGTCAGCCTCTGGGTGTATTTGGGCGTACAATTTCCGTTTAAGATTTCCTACACCCGGTAGGTGCTGCACACCGCCAAGTTCATTATCCTCAAGGTTTTCAACAGCAGCGTTTAACATGGACTCTGTGGAAAACCTTTCACTAATAGTCGCCATCTCCCTCCGATCAACACCACCCGAAAAAACGGATTGAAACAAATTATTAGAGGAGAATGAAGGGGTTGTATTAGGTTGGATGAGAAGCATCTTCGTTGATGCAGAATAAGTTCTCGGTATACGGAGAGATATAGCGAGGGACGTTCCTAAAACTAATAAGGCACTTAAGCAGATAACAAAACTGTATTTTCGTATGAATTGTAGGTAGTCACGCAACGGAACCTCTGTCTGAGGCATGAAAAATCAATTTTCACCGACGACAAATCAAGTGAAAATCTCCCTCCTTCTGTTTCACCTTATTGACTATAAATTATTAGCAATCCGAATTTCTTCATCGTTAAATGCTTCGTCATGCCATTCGGTGATACGCCATTCACCGTCTCTCTTTTCAAAGATAAAGAGATTGTCACCCTCTGCGAACCATCCAGTGAATCCACCTTCAAGTGATTCTCCGTCAGCAACAAATCCCTGAATACGATAATGATTTCGGACTTCTGCTTGATTACCATCCTCATTGATCGCTATTTCAGGTGGCACGGAGAGTTCAATTTCTATATCTTGGAAACGACTGAAAACACGTGTAGCAGAATCACGTTCGTCTCGGATGTCGTCAAACTCAAGGTCATCCGTTTTATCGCCATCTGTCCCCATATCGGAAACATAACGAAACCCATCAGACCAATATGCGCTCATATAGGTCTCTACATCTTCGGTTTCATAACCTTCTCTCCATTTTTTTAAAACGCTGTTAATTGCCAAAAAGTCCTCTGGCGGCACTTGATTAACCTTATCAACGTCACCGCATCCAATGAGACTCGCTATAAAAACGAGTAAACAACTTATTTTTACTATTCTCTTTAACATAATAATAACTCTCCTCCAAATTAAAATGTTTTGACGACTCCTAAATAGAGACGTGATGGTGTGATTCCAACTTGGAGTCCCAAATTCTCGATTTGTTGTGCATCCTCTTGAATAGAATTAACATGCGAATTTGCATTATAAAAATTCGCACTTACATAAGAATCAATAATACTATACGCCCAAAGTCCGATGCCTGTATATATAAAGAACATCCTAAGTTTATACTTTTGATTTGCCTTGTCGTAACTCGCAAATATAGTCTCAGTATCATCTGGATCAAAACTTGCGGTGAGCTCGTAGTTCTCATACTCCGTAGCAAACGATTGATGTGAGAAATATGCACCAACTGCCGAGCTGCCAATCCCGAGTAAAATCAAGCTGGCACGGAAGTAGTTACGACTATGTATCTGTCCCCATCCAGGAAGAAAGGTAGACCGAACCATAGTTCCAATCGGGGAAATCAGTCTTATTGATTCTTCTGACTCCGTCACCTTAATGCTGTTGTCAACATCATCTGCGAAACAAAATTGTAGACTCAACAGCAAAATCAAAAGTGGCAAAAATAAACGCATTGATTCCTCTATGGTTGTCTATAAAACAATAATTAGATTTAAGCATTGACATACTATTGGATGCCTTGCACAAGAATTTGACAAGACATCCGATAGTATTTAATGAATTATTTTGTTAGAATCTTATCTTCTTCGTTTTGACCGCTCCGTTGTTCGACTCCGAGTAGTCTTCTTATCGTCGTCATCATCATTATCGGAACTTGAACTTGTAGATGTTGTTGACCGAGTCCGAGAACTTGAAGACGATGAACTGCTAGTACTCGTAGGTGGTGTTCGCGTCTGCTTAGATCTCGACCTTGTGAGCGTTGAATTTCGCTGTTTTGTCCGATCAATGTCACTACTACCAAAACGAGAACTTGACGAAGTACTTGTCCGGGATGAAGACGAAGATGTCGATCTCCTTTGAAGTTGGGAAGATCTTTCCGATGCAGAAGAAGTCCGACTTCTACTTGTACTCACATTAGAGCGAGAATTGAGTATAAGTCTCCTTTGTCTGTCCGTTGACCGCACCGAAGTAGGTGTTCGATTACTACTATATGTCCGGACAGTATCAGTCTGTCGTGATGTTGACCGGGCAACAGTAGCGCGTTGTTTTTGAGAAATAATTGATGAACGACTCACACGTTCAGTTGATGGAGGCGCTTCCCTACGGTGGTTGTCAATGACACCCCGTACTTCATTTTGGGTCTGTGTCCTTTGAGCCGTTCGGTGCGGTGTTGCTAAACGACTCCGTGTATATTGCTTGCGTACGGTTTCGTGTTTTGCACTCCATCTATTTAACTGAGTTCTTTTCCTATATACCGGCGTAACCCTTCCGTATCCATAACCACCATAATAAGGTGAGTGATAATATGCATATCGTGCTGGATAATAGGTGCGATAACGACCTAAGTATCCACCGTAATATGTCCGAATTGATAGGAAATGATGATCGTAAATAGGATAATTCCAACACAGATAGGAATCATATCCTGATGAATAAAAGATCGGACCGTCATAGAAGTAGAGATACGTGTACCGGTTCCATGGTCGCCAACGATATGATGGTGTATAGTGTTGAATTACACGAACTTTCGGAGCTCTACGATAGGTTGAAACTTCAATATATTCAACATCAAGTTGTTCGCCACCCTCAGCAACGATATGAAGTTCCATGTATCCATTGTCAACATGTCCTGCGACAGGAATCTTAATTGTTTCTGATCGGTTCTTTGCTCGAAGCACAAAAGTATCGCCATATCGTGTTTCAGAAGCATTTTGGTCGTTGTAGCCACGTCGCGTAGCCTCACGTTTAAGATTTCGAATCCAAACTCTACCAGCAATCGGTTCATAGTGGTCGTTAATCTCAAACTCGTTGGGTTCACCTTTATAGCGAACTAAAATTTCAATTGATTGTGCGTTACGCGGAATTTCGAACAAGTATACGCCGCTAGCGATAGCGAATTCAAAGTTTTCTGCATTTTGATGCGAACTTGCCCAAGCAGTGAGTCGCATACCATCTTCAAAAAGCGGACTTGCAGTAATTGTGGCATTGCCACGTTCTATCCATTCATCAACATCACTTGCGACCCGATGTTCGCGACTCAACCGGTCCGCATAATCACCGTAATCGGCGTAACTCACTGCTGCCAATGTTCCGATTAGCATGCAGCCGAGGAGTCCTGCGATTGTGATAGTAAAAATTCGTTTCAGCATGAGATTCCTCCAAAATAATGACCTTAAACCTTGGGAGTAAGATACTATTTTGACATACTCCCCCAGCTAAAGCAGGGGGATTCTTTTGTCCCTCTACACTGGGTAAATTCTGCGATCAACAGTGAATGCGAACGCCAGCAAAAATATTACCTTTATCCGTCTTCCATCACCTACTGCACTGGACGATGCCCCGCCCATTCACCTGTCACAGATTTTCACCTGCTTTAGATGGCAAGATTCTTTTTTGTGAAGTGGCACTGCTTCACCCGAAACAGTTCATTGTTGTCCTTCCTACCAGACACCCCGACACAACAAGAGATGACTTACTTCTCTTGGGGGTCTTTTATACAATATGTCTACTCGCTCCTTTTGAGAGTTCGCTATTTAGCGACTTTGGTAACGCATATCGCAGATATGTGCTGCATATCAACCCGCTCACGTATTCCAGTTCACATTCGACTGGCATGATATGGATGCTCTCCACCAACTTGCATGGCTAACGATGTAGTATTACATCTAATCTTTCGTTGGGCAGTCAGTGATACCCTGCACATGTTTTAGTCCTTAGTGGTGTCTACATCCCCGTGCTAAAGCAGCGGGGTTTTGACACTGAAAGAGATAACTTTATGATCTTTCCTTCTGTTCGTTTCTTAGTTTATCCTGTAAAGACATCATAGTGTCCCACTACCTAAAGGTAGGGGCTTGTGCTTCCTCGCGGACAACCGATCTGAACTACGTCTTACGTCTGCTCCACTTTAGGCAGCTAAGCCTGCCTGTTTGATTCGTTTTTCGCTAACGTCGTGGGTTGGCTCTGTTTCCACCCATTTTACAGCTGCCCCTCCTACCAGGCACGCCGTGCGACAAGTCCGTAGACTTCGGGAGGGGTCTCCTCCGCTCACGCATTCCAGTCTGCGTTTGTTAGACGCATTGGCTTGATATGGACGCTATCCACCAACTTTATAGGGTTTGTAGCGATGGGGTTTATTTCCACTTTCGCCGGACATTTCGTGCTGTCCATCACATCGTTGGTTTCCGTCTACATCCCACAAGCTAAAGCATGGGGATTTGACAGAATAGTGTTAACTCTCTTTCTTTAGTCTTCTGGTTTCAATTATAGTTAAATTTGTCGCAAAATATCGTATATGAGAACAGTATACAATTTCATACCATAATTGTCAAGTATAAGTGTCTCGGGAAGCAGATGCTCCAACAAACTTGACATATTCAATTATGACTTTGGTGTTAGTTTTAAACCCCGTTTTTGTGCATGATCACGTGCAAGGGGTGTTACGATAGCTGATTTTGTGTAAACCAACTCTTGGACATCGGATGCCAGATTCGCTATAACAGCTGCACTAATGATAGGTAGTGATATATTCACACGATTTGGTATACCTATATGACAAACTGTCTGAGCAATCTGGTCAACAGTTACCCATTTAACGCCAAATTCCTTTAATGTGTTTACATGAGTTGGTTCAATTATATCCAAAGTACGTGATTCTTTATCAACATATCTCTTTTTCGGTAGATTCTCCGATGCTGCTATGACCTGTTTCCCACAACAAAGTGCATGGTAAACCAGATAGGTACAAGGTGTATCAACCAACTTCAATGCCAACTTCCCCACCATCGGATAGGAAAGCGCGGGTAAAACAAACTGAGAAAAACTTTCAACAAGAGACGGTATATCGGTTAAATTGTTTTCCTGTAAAATATCCTTTTCATCAAACGTAGACTTTAGTTGATCAATATTTATTACTTTAGTTGCAAGTTCGGATAAAATAATTCGAATTTTCCATCCTTCTTGCGAACATTTTTGAAACTGTTTCAGTACTTCGTCCAATGGAAGTTGTGTAGCTCCAAGTATTACAAGCAGTTGCTTATCAAATTGTTGCGGGTTCCCCACATGCTCATTTAGTACATTTTCAACAATTTTTTCGATTTGTGCAATCTGTTCTGGTGTCATATTTAGTCACGTAGCAGTTCAACGGCTTCGCCACCCTTCAAACCAGCCGCGTTAGAATCATCTGTATCCAAGTGCATCTGAAGCACATAAGATTCATGTATTTTCGGACGAATATTTTCAAAGGTTAATGCGCGTTCACCCGGGATACGGATTTTCAATTCGTCAGTTTCTTTGATACCGAATGCTTCTGCCTGTTCAGGTTTCATGTGAATGTGTCTTGCAGCACAGATCGCGCCTTCTTTTAAATAGACACTGCCAACAGGACCCACAAGGGTGATCGGATCAGCTCCTTCAAGGTCTCCTGAATCACGAATAGGAGGATCCAAGCCAAGGCGAATTGCCTCAGTTTGAGCGACCTCTATTTGTGAATAATCTCGCACAGGACCGAGAATACGGACATGTTCAATTGCACGCATCCGTTTTCCCACAACAGTGACTGTTTCATTCGCGGCAAACGCTTCGGGTTGATAAAGCGGGGCATATACGGTGAGTTGATGTCCAGCACCGTACAGAATTTCAAGGTCTTCTTGTGTCACGTGTGCATGTCTGGCAGAAACACCAACGGGAATTTTCTGCTGTGCTAAGGCAACATCACAAGCACGGTTACCCGCATCACAGGTCCGCAAAGCACACCCACTGCAGGATTGATTGTCGGATAACTGACTCACTACGCGACGGGTAATTAATTTTACTAAATCTTGGTCATGCATCTCTATTGCGTTTTCTTTTGAATTCAATGTTCTCAGAAATTATGATTAATTTGACAGGATAGTTTCAACTTCAGCGTGCGGTCGTGGGATCACATGCACAGAAACAACTTCACCAACGCGTGCAGCAGCTTCCGCACCCACATCAGTTGCTGCTTTAACAGCACCGACATCTCCGCGTACCATCACTGTAACTAATCCACCACCGACTTGTTCGTAGCCGACGAGTCGCACATTTGCAGCTTTAACCATGGCATCCGCCGCTTCAATACTGCCAACTAAACCTCTCGTTTCAACTAAACCCAATGCTTCTCCAGTCATATTGATACCTATGTCCTCCTATTGTTAGGCTAAATGTTAAAATACCATTAAAGTATATCAGAAATTCTTATTTTATTCAAGTAAAATTCAGCGAATAGTTGATAAATCTTTTCAACATCATTTTCCGCTTTGATAATGTCGTTTTCTTTCTTATAAGTGATTGCACGCCAGAGTAAGATTGGTATGAGAGCATGTTCCTCATTATTCCAATTCTTAATTGCATCTGTTAATAAAGCAGCAGCTTGTGAATAATCGGATTCTTGGGATGTTGGCTGTTCTAAATACCCATAAACATCTCCACGACTGAGATAAGCAATAGCATACTTCGGTTGCATTTCTATGGATTTATTGAAGTCATCTAAAGCAAGTTCAAGTGTGTCTTTCTTCTTGTCTGAATGTAGATGTTTTTTGAAGTATGCTCTACCACGGTTGTAGTATGCAATTGCAGTCGGACGGTGCTCCACAACTTCTGAATAATCATTGATTGCATCATCAAAATTACCTGTGTTCAGATAACATATACCGCGTTTTGATAGGACTCCCGCATTCTTACTTCTTTTAATTGATGAAGTATAATCTAAGATTGCATCAGTGACATCATTTGAGCTGCGATAAACATCACCACGACTTGCATAAGCATCTGCAGCATATTGCTTAAGCGTTATTGTCTGTGTAAAATCTGCGATTGCTTCTTTATAGTGTGATAAGTGATAGTATGCTAAGCCGCGATTAATATAGGCTTCTGCATATTTTGGTTCAATCTCTATTGCCTGTGTCAATGCAGATATGGATTGGTAGAGTTTTCCTTGCTTTAGTAATTGTGTGCCCTTGGTAAGGTGATTTGCTGCGTATTCGTCAACTCCTCTCAATTTATCCCATGTGACGAAGCGCGAGGCAAGAATAACGGTTAAAATCAGGATAGGAGTCATTATGTAGAACAACGCACGCATACAACAACACTCTCAGACTATTCTGGATAGAGACGGTGAATGTTAACACCCAATTGTAATTCGTCAACGGAGGAATACGTTTTGGACAAATCTATTTCAATATAGGTCTGTTGCCCCTGAAGACCACCATAACCTGTGGTAAAAATGAGTTGCTTACCACCGAGTCGTGCCACTCCATCCTTGATACTTTTCTCTGGAAAATAACCGATAGGGGTATGTCCAACAATGAGGTATTTCCCATTGAGTGCATCCAAAAAACCAGCGGTGTGTTTCACTGAATACCTACCCCCAAGAACTGCGTCGGGTCTGTCCCATAGCATCTCGTCAAGTGTGGTAGAACTTGGAGAGATGATGTCTGCTAAACTCATAATGGAACGTGCCGGTCCGGCGTGGACAGCAACCAATCCATTTTTACCCACAATTACTGTCGGAAGATTGATAAGGAAATCGTAATGTTCATCTGTCATCCGTTCAATGAAATTGAATTGTCTGTAGAAACTACCGTTGATACCGTTGTATAATACCTTAATAAAAGACTTACGATTTTGATCGGTCATTCCGTTTCTTTTCATCAAGGCATAAGCATCCGCCGCAGCCAATTCGTGATTCCCTCTCATATAGATGAATCTTTTCCCTTTATCTCCCAGTTGTTTCTGCAATTCCATTACGCGGTTAACTATCTGAATGTCTCCGTAAGGTGGTTCAGGTCTTTCATCAGGTTTGTAGTCAATGGAGTCCCCGAGCATTATCGCGTAGACATCCTCGCCTTCTTCTATCCGTTCAACAAGTTGGGTCCGTTTCAGCCATTGATTAAAATCGTTCCAGTGTGCATGCAAATCAGATACGATGTAGACTGTGCCGTGGTCTGGCAACACGATAACATGTCCGTCACGCGTTAGTTGATTTGGATACTGTGAAATCTGTTTCGGTTGAGCAGTTGCTACCATAGAAGAACAAAATAGCAAAACCGTAATCGAGAAAATGTATATGTTCATAAATCTACTCTCTGAAAAATGCATCTACTACCTCTTCCTGTTGTGCAAGTTTATTAAGTCGCTTTCGTCTACGATTCCAAGTGATGAGATAACTAAACAGGAACAGCACAGCAAGACAGCCCCAAAAAATATAGGAACTGGAAAGGAGTGATGCCCAATGGTACCGCTTTGGGAGTGATTCACGCCAAAGCATATCAAAAACTATAAGGTCATATCCCAATACTGCTTTAAATGCATCATTAAGATTCGATCCTGAATGGAGTTGGTCAATAATTGACCATAACGGTTCGTTCCCATTGACTTCAACAAACCATCGGAGAGTATCTTGACTTTGGGCATAAGCCAAATCGGCTCCAGTTGATGAATCCGGGAATTTCTCAGTTAATTCATGCAACGGCATTATGGATTTTGTAAAGACATTTTTTAATAGAGTTTCATGTCTCCCAGGTACCCATTCCTTTGAAAAATGGATCGCAATTCCTTCAACAAACCATAATGGAATACCTTTGACTGCTTTACGTGTATACTGCCCAAATAGGACATGTGCAATTTCATGGCGAAGCACTTGTGCCAGTTGAAGTTTTGCTACCGCAATCTGTTTCGGATTTTGAAGTATGATGCGACGACTCAGTGGAAATGCACACCCCACTGCCCAATCCTGAATCGGTGCGTGAACTGAGGCTTCAAATGCTTTTTGCGTATCACAAACATAGACTTTAATCATTTCATCTGAAATGTGCCGTGTAATCCTTGGCATCTCTGCATAAAATGTTTCAGCAATCTGTAATAACGAATCTGGATCAATCGTATTCTTTCTATAATATACACGAAAATGGTCACTATCTGATGATTTCCATGAGGCAGATACGGATAAGGCAGGTAGCACAAATAATAGAAAAACAACCTTTATAACTTGATTCATAGTACGCCTATGGTTCCACGACTGTTCCCATAAACAGCACAGTTCCTGTCTCGTTATCACGAATCGCAAAGAAAAATGGTCGATCGACAATAAATCTTGGTGTAACTGATTTTATCCCTATGCCAACGCTGGTGGCTGCCGCTGCTTCCGTTCCTTCTTCGTTGACTTCAATGAAAGTTCTGTGTGCAACTTTCGTAATATACAAATTGCCACCAACAGCATCTAAATCTGCCATACGGCTAAAATCTGCGTTATCCTCATCAAAAGCAACACCCATGCCAAGAGATGTCAAGACATCATTAAGCACCTTAGTACCATATTCCAATTTGAATTTTGGAATTTTAATCTGCACCTCTCGTTCACGAAACTCTTCCATCCAGTTTTCCCACTTTGCTGTGTTCACGCTTTCTATAAAACCATTGAGATCTGATTTGTTGGCATCTGGCAAGAAAATGTACATACCCATCCGTCCTTCACCATACGGAATGTTAATCGCTTGGAAATCCTCGCCATTATATACTGGATATGGTCCAGTCCGATACATCATCGGAACTTGTTTTGTGCTACCGTCAACAAGGTGAAATTGTCCATCACTTGTATCTGATGGATCAAATTCTGTTTGCCACGATCCTTTGAAATAAATTGCATTGATGAGAAACAGCACTGCATTCGGTTCAATCTCATCCAGAATCTTAGGAATCTTGCTGTCAGTATTATCGTTAACCCACTGATTAATTGTCTGCAACGTACTTGGATTCAAGAAATCGAGTATTGAAGTATCTGCCCTAAAATACAACTCATTTCTTTGTAGGAAATCTGTTTTAAACTGAAAACCTTCACGACCCCACAGTGAATTTGCGATTGTGAGTGTCACTTTTGGGTCTGATGTCTGAAGTGTATTTTGTAGTTGATAGAAACTTGAATTAATTGTATCAGAGCTTAAATTGTGGAGTTGTAACGTGTCAGTCATCGCCTGCTCAGTTTCACCAGATGCACCGTTTAACGTCATTGCAAGTGCAACTGAAACACTGAAAGGAGATATAAAGATATTCTGATTCTGTTCTGATTCCCATATCTCGTTGAATAAGTTAAATCCAAATTCAGTGTTTGCAGTCGGAACATTGGAATCAATAGGACCGATAACAGTATCGTCTCCATTTTCCCGTAACGCATCAATCGTTGAATCAAGACAGCCACTTACCGTTGTCAAAACAAGAATTAGAGAAAATAAGGTAATAATACCAAGGGGCTTTCTACTGTTCATCGTTTTCTTCACCATAATATGTTTGTTGTATCTATTTATATTCACGAAAGTGCCGTTCAAATTATTCCAATGGATCAACAACTGTTCCCATAAACAAAACTGACCCAGTTTCATTATCACGGATAGCAAAGAAAAATGGACGGTCTGCGATAAATTGTGGTGGAAGGGATGTAACTGCAATGCCAATATTCGTCACTGCTGCTGCTTCAGTTCCTTCTTCGTTAACTTCCACGACTGCTTTATGATCAACTCTTGAGATATATAAGTCACTATCAGACGACATTCGGCTAAAATCTGCCTGATTTTTCTCAAATGCTACCTCCATACCAAGTGCTTTTAACACATCACTGAGATCAGCACGATATTCCAATTTGAATTTTGGTATTTGAACCCATATCTTCTGTTCGCGAAGTTCTGGAATCCAATTTTCCCAACTTTCTGTATTCAAACTATCCAAGAATGTGTCAAGGTTGGAATCAGCGGATGGTAGGAAGATATACATACCGATCTTACCATCACCATAAGGAAGACTGACCGCTTGGAAATCATTACTGTAATAAAATGGATAATTTCCCTCTCTAACCATCATTGGAACTTGTTTTGTTGTGCCATCAGACAGGTGAAAGTCGCTATCCCGTGTTTTTGTAGGATCAAATTCTGTTTGCCACGATCCTTTAAAATAGATCGCATTAACCAAAAAGAGAACTTCATCCGAGGATATTTCCTTAAGAATCTCAGTAATCTCTCCGTTCGTATTGTCATTCACCCATTGATTTATCGTATCAACAGAATTTGGGTCAGCGAAATCAAGTGATGATATTTCTGCGTCAAAGTATTGGGAATTGCGGTTAAGAAAATCTGGATTAAATGAGAAATCTTGATCAGACCAGAGAGAGTTTGCTATTGTAAGCGTCACTTTTGGATCAGTCGTTTGAAGCATTTGCTGTAGGAGTGCGTAATTCGGGTTAATCGTTTCTGTTTCTATGTCTTGGAGTTGTAGTGTATCAACCATTCTAGTTTCTGTTTCTCCCGCTGCTCCGTTTAAAGTCATTGCCAAAGCAACAGAAACACTAAATGGTGAGATGAATATATTCTTATCTTCCTCAGATTTCCGGATTTCGTGAAATAAGTTAATCCCAAAATCTGTGTTCGCTTCAACAACATTCGGATCAATAGTCTCTATCAGAACTTCCATTTTGTCAATTTCTTCAACGTATTCACAACCTAAGCTGCTGAATAACACCATAATGCATAACAAATAGAAACTACATATCTCACAAAATATGTGTTTTTCTGTTTTCTTCATATTTTCCTTTATATTATTTGTATAGATGTGCAACATATTCACCATAGCCGTTATAAATCCGAGTTGGGTATGATACACCCCTTGTAGGTATCAACCACTCATTGGCTTGTGACCAACGGGGATGCGGCACATTGGGATTCACATTTGCCTCAAAACCGTATTCTCTCGGCAGTATATCGTTCCAGAAAGTTCTCGGTTTTTTGTCGGTGAATTCTATGCTTACAATGGATTTTATACTTTTGAACCCATATTTCCACGGGACAATCAACCGAATAGGTGCACCGTGCTGTGGTGGGAGAATGTGTCCGTAAATACCAACAACTAACAGTGTCAAATCGTTCATAGCTTCCGCAAGCGTCAATCCTTCAACATAAGGCCACGGCAGACGACCGTTGTTTTGTTGGAATGCTACTTCAGGATCCATAAAAGTGGTCATTCGCACATATTTTGCTTCATTTTTCGGTTGAACCTTCTCAAGGAGTGCCTTCATTGGAAAGCCTATCCACGGCACTACCATCGCCCACGTTTCTACGCACCGAAAGCGATAGATACGTTCTTCAAGTGGCATCTGTTTGATCAAATCGTCTATGTCTACTTTCATCGGGTTTTCAACGAGACCAGATATTTCAATCTCCCACGGACGCGTTTTAAACCTTTCTACTAATTTCCATATATTAGTTTTGCTACTTGAGAACTCATAGAAGTTATTGTAAGTCGCAGCGATAATTTCTTCAGTTTGTGGACGAGTGACGGTAAATGCTTCGTTTTTCTTATGTTCAAGTTGCTGTTCACGATAAGGTTTTAGTTGTTTCTCCATCTTGCTATCTTGCGCACAAGCGGTTGAACTAAATAGTGATATTGCACCCGCACCTGCTATGCCAAGATCTTTGATAAACTTCCTACGATTTATATAGACCGATTCAGGAGTTACTTGATTTTCAGGAATCTCCCATCCTTTGGGTATTTTTATGTTTGCCATCGGAATCTCCTACTCTATTAGTGTTCTTCTATTCTCTGTCCGTAATTACAACATTTCAAGGTTTTCGTTTCGTATTCAAATTATACAGACTTAATGCTTGAAGTGCAATCCTTTTTCTAATTGCCTCCAACAATAATCGGAAAGAAAATCCTCGTTCAGACAATTACTTCATCATATTTAACGACTATATGAAAAAAAGTTGACATCCACTGTTGACATCCACTATAACCTATGTTGTAATGCCATTTCCAAAAGATAATTTGTCATTATTAAAATAGGTGTTCGTAGTCGCGCAATTCACTGCGCCTCTTACATTCTCTGGTGTGTAAAGTTGGATGTGTAAAGTTTTTGTCACTAACTTCTCACCATGAATTGTAGGGGCGGGTCTCTGTGCCCGCCCGTTGCCCTACAGGACAAGGCATGCCGGGGCACAGAGACCCCGCCCTACAATACAGGTTTTTCACTTGAATTGATGTCTACGGTGACAAAAACTTTACACACCCTGCAGTTACAATTTTCTTGCAACTATTCTGAATTAAGGTGTATAATAACCATAGAATGTTTTTTCGTCTCATACTGGTAACGTAATATTGGAGCAAATAAGCAATGTTTCTAAGAAATCAGCATTTACAGATTTTTCTAATCGCTTTAGTCTGTGTGCATTTTGTATGTCCACTCTTCTGTGCAGCTTATACACAGAATCTGTGTAGTAACATGCAGGCTGAACGTGCTGATACTGATTCATCCTGTTGCAGCAAAGTCAAAACAACAGATGCCACAAATGACAGTGATACACCTTCCGAAAGTGGTACTGCTTGCTGCTTAACGGATTTAGAACTGATACTTCCAACAGACACGAACAATATTGAAACAGTTCGTGAATCGACAGTGCAACATCCCATATCTAAAGTTCAATTATCTACTATGCTGTCCGTATCACAAGAACAATTGCTTAATCTCCCAGGTCCTCCCAAACTACTTGAAGCATCTCTAAACACCGTCATCTCCCACCGCGGTCCTCCGTTTAACCGTTCATAAATAAATAGAAATCTATTATCATTATTCATTACATTCTCAGTTTATGTAAACGCTATGAGAATGTGCACAATAAGAATCACTTATTTATTAACGGATCAATATTTGGAGGAATCAACATGCAATCCCGGAATTCAACCTTTTTCAATTTTCGTTTTGCTATAGCAATAGCAGTAACCTTTCTGTGTGTTATTAACTTCGGTTTTACAGAAGAACATGAAAAACATGCAACACATCAAGCAGATAAAACCGCTGAACTAAATGTCAAACTTCATACTGAACCGCAAACAATAAAAGCTGGAGAGTCAACGTCTCTCATGTTTCATCTCACCGATAAAAAGGGAGAACCCTTTACCGATCTGATGATACACCATGATCGGACACTCCACGTGTTAATCGTCAGTGAAAATCTACAGATACTTGGACATGTTCATCCAGAAGATTTTGAGTCACGCGACATGATGGCTGAACTTGAAGGAGTTTATACGGTGCACTTCACATTTCCTGTAGCAGGTAGATACATCTTAGCACTTGACGTAATGACTGCAGATGCCGAATTTTCCAAACATCTCTATGTAGATGTTGAAGGTGAAGACAAGATGCAGGAAATAACGCACGACCTTCGCACCGAAAAAGATATATTCGGATACAAAGAAGAAGGTGGAGATCGCTTCACAAGAGCAGTTTCCATTCGTGATGAAATGGACACATCTCCATATCACGCAAAAATAGAAGTGCCAGAACAGATCAAAGTGGGAGAGATGGTTCATATCAAATATCATTTTTCACTTGATGGCAAACCGATCAACGATCTTGTCCCATTTTTGGATGCCCCGATGCATTTTGCTATCGTAAATACGCATTTAGATGGTATACTACATACGCATGGTACGGTTCCCATGAATGGAGATTCAGAAAAAATGAAGAATGATCCACATGCAGCCCATAAGATGAAAAAGTCCGCCAAAACAGGTCATCAACATCAAGGTCCAACACCAGAGAAATTTGGTCCAACCGTAATGCTCATGACCACATTTAAGAAGCCAGGACATTATCAGATTTTCGGTCAACTCAAGCATAAAGATCAAATTCTGTTTCCCACATTCATGGTCAAGGTTGAGAAGTGAGACAATTCATGTCAATCTGTTAGGGTGGGTTGCTAAATCCACCCTAACACTTACGTTACTATCATTAAGGAGAAAAAGATGTTATTCCAAAATATACGTCCCAAACTGTCAGGCATTCTGATTGTATCAGTTTTATCGTTATCGTTTACACCACTGTTTAGTATCGCACATGAAACCGAATGGCCTGGAGAGAAACTTGCAGCTATCTTTCCAAAAGCAAAGAAATTCGTTCAACGAAATGCAGTTCTCACACCAGAAAAAGTCAAATCAATTGAGAAAGAACTCGGTTCAAAACTTCGCAAAGAGGACCAAAAACCTGTTTTCTATATCCCAATAAACGAGCAAAAGAAACCTATGGGATTGGTGCTGTTCGTTGATGTGAAAGGACCCCGAGGTGTTATTGACGGTGCTGTCGGACTCAATATGAAAGGCAAAGTTGTCAAAGTAGCAATCTATGAACACAAGGAAACCGATGCCATTACATCAGAGAAGTTCCTCAAGCAGTTCGTCGGCAAAGGAATAGATGACGATTTTGAAGTAGGCAAGGATATTGAAGTCATAAAAGGTCAAGATGATGCGACAAAGGCAGTAATACTCATTCCGAGAAAGACTCTCTTGATGAGTTACGCGCTCTTCCTCAAACGCAAACCTAAAACGGATGTGGAAAAGACACCGCAACCGGAAGAAGATCCGGAAGAATTGCCTGAAGTTGAAGACCTTAAGGAACTCATGATCATGATGGTAGACGAATACTTCGTGATTGTGGATTACTTTGACGAAAAAGAGGAGAAAGCAGATGCTGTTGCATCAGCCAAAAAACTCGCTACTTACACCAAAGCAATTTCCCAATTTGAACCACCGAAGAACGCTGACCAGACAGAAGAATATGCTGAGATGCAAGATAAATTCAGCAAAACGCTAAAAGAATTTGCTGAAGCGATTGATAAAAATGGAATAACAGATGAGACACGCAAACAGTGGGATGCTATTGATGCGTTAATCAAACAAGCACATATCCGATTTAGCGAAGAAGATATTGACCTTGAATCCTATTAATTGTGGGTGTATAGAATCCACGAGTCAAAATCAACTACATAGAAGGAACTTACCATGCGAAAAATCATTTTCTTCTTCTCAATCGCTTTGTGCTTAACGATTATCGCTGAACATACTTATGCGCTACCTGCCTTCTACAAAATGTTCCGTGCAAAATATGGATGGACAGGCGGTTGTAATGTCTGTCATTTCTCAAAGAAGGGAGGCGATTCTCCAAATCCCTATGGCAGAGCATTTCTACATAACGGCATGAATATATCAACCTTTATCCGTATCGCAGAAGCAGATTCTGATAAAGATGGATACAGCAATGTTGCGGAAATCTTAGCCCGAGCATACCCAGGTGATGCTGATAGCACTCCTGAAAATGTTGAAACTTCAAACGGTCTCACTGATTCAGATGATACAACTGAAAATGATGGGGACATCTTTAGTTTTGACGACGCAGAAGTAACCGAGGATACCGGTTCATCAGATTTTCTTGGTGGAGCATTCAGTAATTTAGTCTTCGGTGGTGCATTGGATATACGGAGAATAACACACGGCAAAGATCTGATACCCGATAGGAATAATTGGAATTCTGGGACCACACTCATACACGTCGCTGAATTTGTAGTTACAACGAATGTCGGTGACCATGTTAGCGTATTAGGTGAACAACTATTGACCACATCTCCGTTAGGCACACAAGTCGCGGATGATCATGGATTTATCTACGCCATCCTAACAGGATTACCCGTTTTACCAAAGGGATCATCCCTGAAAATTGGTCGATTTCGACACGGTTTTGGCATAGATACTAAATCAGACGCAGCAGCAAATCCACTTTACAATCTGGTTCGGAAAAACATCGGTTTCATCTCTGACCGTGGATTACAACTCAACGGTTTCGTAGGTCCAGTGTCGTACACTTTCTCACTTGCAGATGGACCAGATTCACTCCGAACTGTTACGGATGGAACCGTTAATACAGGCATCCGAATCGGTCCACACGGCAGCGGGGGAGGTGTCCTGAAACCGATACAAAATAACAGTCCACCACTGTTTCTACATCTAAACGGGACTCTTCCGATCTTCGGTAAGCGGATTTGGCTAGGCACATCCTATTTTGATGGTAATAGTTATCCGTTCAATTCCACAAACGGTGATGTCAACCCGTCAACGTTGATATACAAACGGCGTGTCGGTGTTGCAACAAGTTTCAGATTGTGGCGTTTTGATCTTGCTGCTGAATGGGTTCGTGGAAGAGATACACAACTTCTGAGATATTTGCAAATTCCTATTCCCGCAGATGACCGCAATGCAAATGTGGAGGGATTCTACTTCCATGCCGAGTTGCCTTTGACAGACGTATTAGATGTTCGCTTGAAATATGATATCTGGAATCCCGAGGTAGAAAAATACCAGACGTTTGCCTTCAATAGGGAACAAGATGAACAGGTTTGGACAACACTTGGTGGAGCACTATCATGGCACTTTGCAGAAGGTGCTTTAGCACGTCTCGTCTATCAAATCAACAACATTGAAAAACCGACAAGAAGTGCATCAATTGTTCCGCAGCTGCTGGTAGAATTTTGAGGGTATGCTCATCTAATGGTGAAACCTAAAAATAAAAAGACACTTTGCACCCTTGGTAGCCGAGGTTTCATAACCTCGCTGGTGCAAAGTGTCCGATTAATTCTAATGCCTACTATTCACTTTCAGGTTTTGTATGGATAGCAATAAGAACAAAAGAGGTTGTTTGTAGATTTGCTTTGGGAGTTTGGAGTTCTATTGGCGTAGCACTCTTATAACTCCCATCCATTTTTTGTACTTTGGTTAAGTAGGAAATTGCAATTCTACGTGTGTTTAGTGGGTCGTTATTCGCAGCGAATGCCATGATAGCAGTAGCAGTAACTTCAGGATCACTCGGTTTGTCTCTGAACCTACCAAATCCACCATCTTTATTGCGGAATTGTTTTACCAATGCTACTTGTTCATCAAGATCATAATCAGGGGACAAACCTAACAAAACCCAAGATGTAACGTATATGTCTGATTGAGTTCCACCAGGGAGATTCCATATATTATCAAAGTTATTCTGTTTAGCAAGCCATTCCATTCCTGTAGGAATAGGTTTGAAATCCCTCTGTGTGAAACCGAGTTCTTTAAATCCAACGAGTGTAGCTGAAGTATAAAGAATATGTCCAGGACCTTGGTTTTTTCGACCCCAACTACCACTCCGATTCTGCGCGTTCTTTAGCCATTGAAGTCCATTAAATCTCGCTTCTTCATCCGTTTTGGCATTTCTCAAAGCGATAAGCGCGAATGCTGTATGTGCTGTATTATTATTCCAACTACCATCTTCACGTTGTTTATCTCTAAGGTATCTGACACCACTCCGAATGACGCGAGACCCAGTACCCCATCCAGCTTCAGTCAATGCCCAGATAGCGAGCGCAGTAACTTCAACATCGCTTTCATCACCCGGTACCAGAGGCCATCCACCATCTCTGTTTTGATTCTTAACAATATATGTTTTGGCTTTGTCTATGGTCCTAAAGATTGCAGATTCTCTTGGTATTTTCTTTGGTAGATCGGTGGATTGCGCGGCCACATTGTTGAAACAAAACAAACACAACAGCATCTGACAACTTATTAAAATGTATAAACTCTTTCTGATTTTCATATCTTTCACCTATACATATTCTCTTTTATGATGGTTTCACGTTAACGCACTGTGGACAATCTCTCTTTCAGGATTGTGGTTCAATCACAACCTTGTAGACCCCGTCATTCCCAAGCATTTCGATCCCAGATTCCAGTTGATTCAATGGAAGATGATGCGTAATCAATTCGTATAAAGGCACCCGTGTTCGTTGTAGAAAATCCAACGCTGTCTGAAATTGGATTTGCGGATATGCCCACACGCCACAGACATCAAGGTCTTTGTTACATATCTGATGCGGTCTCACTTTAGTATCTCCAGAATCGGTGTAGTGTCCAACTTCAATTACCTTCCCACCGCGTCGGACAACATCTAACGCTTCTGAGAAAACCGCAGGTATCCCGGCACACTCAATCGCAATGTCTACCCCAACACCACTTGTGAGAGATTGGATCTGTTCAACCCGTTCATCAGGTTCTGTGTCACCAACATTAATAACCACATCTGCTCCCATCTGCTGTGCCATTTCTAAACGACTATCAACCAGATCAGTAGCAATGATTGTCCCCGCACCACTATCTCTCAACACAGCAATGACAAGAAGACCGATCGGACCACACCCTAACACAGCGACACTACTGCCAATACTATACCCATCACCTACTTGTGGTAAACCGGGGGCACAAGCGCGTTCTACGGCACGCGTGGCAACGGCGACAGGTTCTGTCAGCACAGCAATTTCTTCTGGAATCTCATCAGGGATTTTGTATACCCAAGAGTTTCCATGTATATAGGTATATTCAGAGAATTCACCTGTCAGGTATGGAGGAGATTCACTATTGCTAAATCCATAAATAGTTCGTCCAGAACATAATGTGGGACGACCTGGTACATGCAAACAGTAGTAACATCTACCACAGTTTTTAGATCCGGGTACCACAGTGATGCGGTCTCCTTCTTTGATAGGACCACCCATCACATTCATGGCTTGATTGGCTTCCGCTCCGATCTCTGCGACAGTGCCAACAACTTCATGCCCTGGGATAACAGGAAATTTCAGGGCAGTATGTCCAAGATACATGTGTTTATCACTACCACAAATGCCGACCTTGTCTACTTGTAGCAGAAGGGAATCGTTTGTTGGTGTGGGTTTGTCAAATTCGCGGATTTCTATCTGCCCCGGTTGGAGCATTACCGCTGCTTGAACTGGCATAGTCTGTGTTCCTTTTTTATTTTTATTTATTGCTATCTCTATTCATCGTGTCCAGAGTGGAATCAATACCTTCGTCAATTGTGCTAAACTTTCCAAATTATGTGCTGGCAGGAAATAGTCTACATAAGGTAGAGCAGTGCGGATGCCCCGACAAATTGGTTGATAGGTGTCGCTACCCAGCAACGGATTGAGCCATATAAGTTTATGCGTATGCCGATGCAGCATCTCCATAGAGTGTCGGAGCAGGTCTGCATCTCCTCTATCCCAACCATCGCTAATTAGAATCACAACTGATCGATAAGCCGAAAAAGAAGGAGCAAACTGACGACAAAACGCTAATAGACTTTCACCAATTTTTGTCCCGCCTGACCAGTTCGGTACAGTGTTCGCAACTTCATTCAAACCTTCCGCTAATCCCTTACGACGAAGCAATCCAGTAATGTTCGTCAAATGTGTGCTGAAAACGGCTACTTCTACCTCTCGCAATTCCTGTTGCATGCCGTAGATAAATTGAATAAGGAATTTGGAATAACAATCCATTGATCCGCTAACATCACATAGCAACAGAATCTTTGTCTTTTTTATCTTCTGCTGTTTCCGCATGAGTTCAATCGGTTCCCCACCGTGTGCGAGACTCTTTCGCCAACTTCTACGAAAGTCAATCGTTCTCCCTCTTTTACTAACTACCTTTCTTCTACTCAGTCTTGTAGCCAACACCGATGCCAACTTCGCGACAATGTGTCGCGCGCGTTCCATATCCTCTTCTGTAAACTCACTGAAATCCTTTTGCGTCAACACCTCTTCAACACTATAAGCAATCGGATCCTCTTCCTGTCCGTCTACATCTTCATCTTCCTCATAATCCATCCATTGATCAATTATGTTCTCTTCATTTTCTGCATCAGAAAGGTCTTGTAAAGCGGACGACTCAGGTTCTTCTCCACCGGTATCAACGGCTTCAAATTCTGGTCTTGGATATCGCCAAAAAAGGTTAAATGCAGTGTCAAATGTCTCCCGATCGCTTTGATTGGCAATAAGGTTTGTTCTTGCTGTGTGATAAAACGTCTCTCGATCACTAATGTCTATCAACTGAACACTGTTACACCAACTCAATTGATTAGTTGTGGTAACTTTTACATCCATCTGTCGGAGTAATCTACAGAAGTCGTTGATCTGTTGGAGTAGTGTTTGTTCAGTCATTTTCTTTCTTTAGGAATTCAATGAAAGTGTCCAGTTCTTTTGATATTTTGTTATATGTCATTTCAATCTGTATAGCAATTTTCTCAGTTTTTTCATAGATCAGTCTTTGTTCGTAGATATGATTGTATACATGACGAAATTCTAATAGTTCCTGTAAAAGTTCTAAAGTTTCATGGGAAATCACAGGTTGCCTGTCTGCATAAGGTTCAGCCATTTGCATAAGCAATTCTTTATGCCACCTACTCCCATCAGGAGTGTATAAGTCAACGTCAAGTGCAATGTGGCTAAATATTGTTTCAACACCCCGATAACAGTCAACGAGATTTTTTGCAATCGCCATTTCTATTTCTTCCTTGTATTCAATCGGTGCATCCTTGATCTTTTCCAGCCTTTTTAAGATTTTTTCAATAGATTCCTCAATTAAACCGCGTTCATCTGAAATACGTTGTATAAGGTCACTTCTATTCACTCTATAGATTACTCCTTTCTCAATAGGTGCAATCTGTTTCTGTATTCTCTCACGAAATATTCCTTTGCATTTTTCATATTCAACTAAGTCAACCTTAAACAATCCACTGATGTCCGAAGCTCTTGACGATGCACGAAAATACATTTCACTCGGAATACCCCAAACTGCAATATCAATATCCGACCATTTTGAAAACGACTTCTGCCCAGCAAGCGACCCGAACACAGCAACTTGTGATGCACCGAAATCATCGTAAAGCATCGCTGCTATTTTGTGTGCGGTATGCCACGCACGTTGTAGCAAAGCCTCATCTACCTTGCGATTTTGCAGGTGCTGGTCAAGATGTTTGTTGTATTTTTCTAATTCTTCTGGTGATAGGTCTTTTGTTGTGTGATGCGTGTCTGTGGGTTGGTGCATATCACTATTTCCTTAGGGTATAGATTAGCATGTTATGGCTCTGAATGCAAGGAGAGAATACTGCGAATATATTAACCCGAATTGCTATCTATTCCAAAAGTCGTTGACCTGCTGGAGTAGTGTTTGTTCAGTCATTTTCTTTCTTTAGGAATGCTATGAAAACATCTAATTCTTTAGAGAGATTCGGAAACAATTCGTTTACCAGAGTAGCATTTATCAGCATTTTTTCGTAATCCAGTTCCTTTCCGTAGATATATAAGAAAACATGACGAAACCCAAGAAGTTTTTTTAGCTCTAAATAAGTTTCTTGAGAAAGCACAGGTGCGCGTATTGTATTTGATTCTGACATTTGTTGTAGGAGCTCTTTATGCCACTGTTTTCCCTTAGGCGCTACTTTGTCTACATCTTGAGCGATTTGCTCAAATATGTTTTCCAATTGCTTATAAAAATCGTAGAGATATCTGGAAATTTCAACTTCTATGCTGCGTCTATATCGATCAGGTGCGTCCTTGAGGTTTTGTAATGCGTGGTCAATGAGTTGAACTGCCCCTTTTACGTTTGTAAATCCATCAGAAATCCGTTGTATTAATTCTGTTTTAGCCAATGTGTTTGTTCCATTTCTCTTTATAGTTATTTGAGATTTTATAAGGAATTCTGTTTTGTCTTTCTGAATTGGAACCGCCTGCTTTTCAATCCGTTCAAGAAACAGTCCTTTGCAATTCTCATATTTAACCAAATCAATTTTGAATTCCTCGCTGAAACCGATCGTTTCCGAGACTGCACTCAAATATTGGTCAGATGAAAGCCCCCAAACAACTATATCAATATCAGACCATTCTGAGAACCAATTTTGTTGTGCAAGCGACCCAAATACAGCAACTTGTGCTGCACCGAAATCGTCATAAAGCATCGCTGCTATTTTGTGTGCGGTATGCCACGCACGTTGTAACAATGCCTCATCAACCTTGCGATCTTGCAGGTGCTGGTCAAGATGTTTGCTGTATTTTTCTAATTCTTCTGGTGATAGGTCTTTTGTTGTGCGATAGGTGTCTGTGGGGTGGTGCATTTCTAAACTCCATTCAACCATCACTTTGGTTTTCACTTGTTTTTCGTGGAAAATGGAAGTTGACTTACCATCCATTTATTCCTCGGTTTTATGGTAGCAACAAAACATCTCTCACCTACACAAATTTTGCTGCAACAGGATTAATCTCTATTGTCAGATCAAAAAATATACTTATCTTAATGTTACCACAAACTACTGACCAAGAACCACCTTACTGCACATAATTCAAGTTAGCAGACTTTACAGCAATTCGCTTGAAACTTGCATCTCCAGTTTTGTGCCATCAAAACTGACTCCTTTCCCGCTTGCGGTATAATCACAAATCTCTCCAGGTTGCAGTGTCAATCCAACCCTTGCAGACTGCGAAGGTCTTCGTGGTCCTTGTTCTAACAGTGTTGAGAGACAACCCATGAAGCAAAAGGATGTGAATAGCAGAATAAGTGCGGCGAATTTTGGGGTGTATTTATTGAGTTTCATTGAGTTCCTCTCTAAGGTTGATGGCTTTCTATGGTTAATGTTGAGTATTGTGTTTCACGTCATCTCTGTGCGATATTTTACCACGAAATGTGTTGTGGATGCAAGTAAAGAAAGAGACAGGGGTGTGTAAAGTTTTTGGCATGAAATTGCCTTGAATGGAGTTCTTGCTCAGAATGTATACACATGGTATCCTAACCTAATAAATAAATCACAATTTTAGGAGAGGATACCAATGTCAAGTATATCATTAAGTGTTCATGAAAGCAACGATTGCGAAGATGATTTTAGAAAGATTGTCAAAGAAGTAAACGATCTCTATGGAGACATCAATGTTGACGAGAGTTTATCTTTAGATGATGTTGAAGTTCGTGTTTTTGAAGCATTTCGTTCTCTTGAACAAAAGTTTTTAGAAATGTGTGTCTCTAAAAAGGCAGGTAAGAAAGAGAGTGAACCTGTTGAATGTCCAGAGTGTAAAGCACCTTGTCGTCCATTACGCAAGCGTGCGAAACATCTAACAACTCTTTGTGGCAAAATAAGTATAAGGCGTTGGGTGTATTGTTGTGAACACGGACATAGGCATGCCCCGTGGGAAGTCAAACAGAAGTTATCGGATCAATACACGCATCGTGTCGCTGAAGCGATGTGTCGTTTGTCTGCGCGGCTTGACTATAGGGAAGCCTCAGAGGAGTTGTCTCATCAAGGTATAGAAGTGAGTCACACGAGACTTCATCAAAATGTGTGTAAGTGGGCAGAAGATTTGGATGTATGTGAACAAGTAGAGGCTCAAGAACTTAAGGAAAATCAGCGTTGGTATGTGAGTTGCGATGGGTGCCACACGAACTCTCCGGATGGGTGGAAAGAGGTGAAAGTGGGGTGTATTTACAGAGATTATCCACAACCTGTTTCGGGTGGGACCCCGAGTGTGCGAACAGAAAGTATTCGGTATGTTGCGGGTCGTCAAAATGCCGCCGCTTTTGGTAAGAAGTTGTATGCGTTAGCACTAAAAAGTGGCATCTATCAAAAAGATATAAATACACAAGTGATTGTATTTATCGGAGATGGTGCTGCGTGGATTTGGAACCTTTGTAAAGAATACTTTCCGAATGCCGTTCAGATTGTGGATCACATGCACGCCACATCTCATCTCTATAATGTTGCTAAAGTTGCCTTTGGTGAGACGGAGACAGAAGCTATTGACACTTGGATAAAAGAAACGGAGCCACTTCTTTATCATGGCAATATCATAGCAGTTGCCTCAAACATTCGTGCCTTAGCCACACAGCACCCTGAAGTGTCAGAGGTGTTAGAAAGAGAAGCGAGATATTTTGAAAAACATGCAAACCGCATGCAGTATAAAGCGTTTAGAGAAAAAGGGTATATGATTGGAAGTGGTGTGATTGAAAGTGCGTGTAAACATGTTGTCGGAGAAAGGTGTAAACAAGCAGCTATGAGATGGGAGAAACCGGGCATCAATGCTGTGCTAAAGTGGAGATGTTTGTCAAAGAATAAGGCTTGGGACAGATATTGGTATCCAAACACAAAAGCAGCATGATGTTCATGCCAAAAACTTTACACACCCAAGAGACAGGGGTGTGTAATGTTTTTGTCACTAACTTCTCACCATGAATTGTAGGGGCGGGTCTCTGTGCCCACCCGTTGCCTTACAGGACAAGGAATGGCGGGGCACAGAGACCCGGGGAATCATGGAGAATACCACACGCGTATTCGTCTAAGCGCATTCATACACGACAAATGCCACACGGGGAATGCCTCAATAGCATTCATACCCGGGGAACGCCTAATGAAGATTGATTTATTAAACGGGTAATTATAATCACGCCAAAACTGGTAGTAGGAACGCTTTGTAAGCGTGATTGTCAAACCCGTAGGCGCGCTTTGTAAGCGCGCTGGACTTTGATCTCAAATTACCCGATTTATTTCTTAATCTTCATCAGGCGTTCATACCGTTGATTTCTTGATTTGGCGCATTTGGCGTTGATTTGGGGGAACGCCTAATGAGGATTAATTTATTAAACGGGTAATTCTCATTTTCTCAAACACGGTAGGAGCGGTTTCCTAACCGCTCCATAGGCATCAATTTAAGGATATATTTACCTGTGAAGGATTTCGGAAGTCTATTCTTATCATACACACCTTTCGCACCGCTGGTGCTTGGTTTCTTGTGGTCGACATTTTCTATACACCTATCGCACCGCTGGTGCTGATATGTGATTCTTAAAAGCCTCGGAGAGGCGACAGGTGTATAGCACATAATATCAACACAGACATAAGCCCCAGCGGGGCAGCATGCGCGTGTGGCATGTTGCATGAGGTGTATCATAAGCACAAACTTTACTCACGAAATTGACGCCTATGGTTCGGTTTCCTAACCGCACATACCGTCTTGGGACATTTAGCATTTGTGAAAAAACTCAACAAAAAACCGAAAACTAAATAACCCTAAAATCTACTATAAAAAGTTGGTATAAATCAACAAACCATTGTATAATATAATATGAATTTGACACATCAAAGTAAATCCTCAACCCGTCAAATTTCATTGCCACATCAACAGTTTGATATAGTTACTAAAGATCTTATTCATAGATTTCCTGAAGATGTGTTAGGTTCATTTTGAACAGGGGCGATATACAAGTTTTGGAACAACTTGAAAGTGATTTGTGGATTAGGTTTTCTAAGATATGATAAGAGAACACTTTAGTATATCAGGACATTGGGAACGTCCTTCAACCCTAATGAAGAGAAACCCGAGACGATCAACCTTAATAGTAGAAGTCCAATGTTAAGAAACATCAGGATACTAATCAAAGCAGATTGCTGTGCATGGTGGAACAGCCTAAGGTATGATAAACAAGCATGGCGAAAGAGCATATTTAAGGCTATCGGTTACCTCGTCTTCATTACTTCATTGTCTGTATTGGGATGGACTCTTTTCTCACATTTGAAGAAAGATGATGCATCATCACACATAACATTTAGTGTACTTAACGGATTCATGGTGTTCGGTATAATTATAGTTGCAAAAGAGTTGATGGAAAGTTCTTTGAAAATACTATATGAAGCAACTGATACGCAAATGTTATACACCGCACCAATTCGTCCACTAACTATCTTCGGATACAAGTTCATCCACATCACAATCTCGCGTCTTATGAGTATGCTCTGTTTCTTAGGTCCTCCTTGGGTAGTTTTCGGCTTAACATTTCAACTGCCGTGGCACTATTATGCAGTGTTATTACCCGTATCTATCGGTTTGCTCGTTCTGCTTGCAAGTAATGTTACTATCAGCATGATGGTAATTGCGCGATTCTTCTCGTCATCAGGTCTTTTGACAACATTGAAGACTCTCGGAACAATTATTGGTGTGATGGTTGGCTTTTTTCTTTCCTTCATGCTGTTTGCGGGGTCTGATGCATTCCCAGTGAAAAACTACATACTCAATTTGGCATCAACTGGAACAGCAGATACAACTGCAGCTTGGTATCCCCACGAATGGATTGGACAACTCTTAGTAAGTTGGGGAAATGAAACTACAGTAGGGAGGCGATTGAGATGGATACTTGGCGGGTTCGCTATTAGCATGGCAGCTGTTGCATTAGCATTTCTCACGGCACAATGGATATATCAGAGTGGATGGGAAAATATACGACAATTAGAAACTAAACGTAAACCTGCGCGTAAGAACAGTAATAATACTACTTCACACATCAATGGTTTGGCATTATTATTGGGACGCGGCAAGATACAATCGTTGATGTTGAAAGACTTTTTGATCTACATACGACATACTGGTAGGGTGGTTGCAATCATTATGTTAACCTGCTTTTTGGTTATCCACATCAGTGTCCTATTTTTGGGTGGCGCGGGACCTGATGAATATACAACTGAAATCCTGTCCGTTCAGATTCTTCTCTATAGTTTACTTATCACATTTGGAATCAGCTGCAACGGACTTCGGGATGAAGCAAAAACTTGGTGGATGATGAAATCTGCACCTGTCAAACCGAACTTACTATTCAACAGCAAATTTATGATTGCTTTACTTTGTGCGTTGCTTTACGCTGAATTCTGGTCTATAATAGCAATATATCTACTGCGAATTCACATAGATAGTTGGGTGATTTTACTGTTGATGCCAATTATAACCCTTCCAACAGGATGTGCATTGAATACAACAATAGGCACTTTGCCTTGGATGGCAGAACTGACGAATCAACCAAAACCACTTTTGAGAGTCTTAACTTTTACAGCGACACTTTTTTTTGATATAGCAATCATAATCGCACCCATAGTAGCATGGCACTCACAGAAAATACTGATTTTCTTTATTTCTATTGTACTTCTCGCTGCTATGTTCGTGATTTTATATAGTTTTGGAGTAAGAAATCTTCGCAGGTTATTAGTTCCGCAGGAATAGTAATCTTATCATTACAATTGACAAAAATCAATGGAAAAAGGATAATGCTGATAGAATATGAAGGCAAAATGCCCAGTATACACTCATCAGTCTTTGTAGCACCAGGTGCTATGATAATTGGTGATGTTAAAATAGGTGAAGAATCAAGTATCTGGTTCAACTGTGTATTACGAGGAGACTTAGAACCGATACATATTGGTTGTCGAACCAACATTCAAGATGGGACAGTAATACATATGGATAAAGAAATCCCATGTCTCATCGGTGATGATGTTACTGTTGGACACGGAGCAATTCTCCATAGCTGCAACATCGACAACGAAGCACTCATCGGAATGGGAGCAATTCTATTAACCGGATGTAAAATCGGAGAACGAGCAATTGTTGCGGCAGGGACACTTGTACGTGAAGGACAGGAAATACCGTCTGGATCCATTGCAATGGGTGTGCCTGCAGTAGTCCGGCGAGAAGCAACAGAAGCAGAATTTGAACGTGTTCGAAACGGAAAAGATGATTATGTTTACCGTGGTAAAGTAATGCAAGAGAGTCTGAAAACATAGAAAATTATCACATTCAAGAATTCTTAAGTTTTTAGAATTATAGTAGATTTTGAAATTACCTGAACACTCCGCATCGGCGAGGTTAGGAGACCTCGCCTACCGTGGAACGAAAGTGTCAACTTATATTTGTTATTCACTATAATGCGTTTATCGTCTCGCAATCTATTGTGCCAATTACATTAACAAGGAGAAAATATGGCAAAACTTAAATGTTTGATGATTGGTGGAAGTGGTATGGCTGGAGGTTGGATTCACAACTTTCGTAATAACTTCAGTGACCGTGTTGAGATTGTTGGTTTGGCTGATGTCAAAACAAATGTCCTTGAACATCAAGGTGAGGCGTTAGGACTGAGTTCCTCTCAACTCTTCACTGATTTTAACGAAGCATGTGCATCTGTGAAAGCCGACTTTTGTGGGGTTGCAACCCCACCACCATTTCATAGTCCCGCAGCAGTTGCAGCAATGGAAAATGGAATGCCTGTTATCTGTGAAAAACCTATCGCAGACACATTGGATGCAGCAAAAGCTATGGTACGCACTTCACAGAAAACTGGATTACCGTGTGCCATCATACAGAATTACCGATACGCGAACAATAAACAGGAATTGGTGCGTATCCGTGAAGAAGGCAGATTAGGACGATTACAGCACATCGTCGGTAGATATGCGTGTGATTACCGTCGCTATCTGTCTTGGGGTGTAGACTGGCGGCATGATATGGACTTCAGTCTGCTCTTTGAGGCTTCAGTACATCATCTTGATATGTTACGTTTCCTCTCTGGTGGAGACTGTGAAACACTGGTTGGATTCGGTTGGAATCCAGAATGGTCAAGTTTCAAGCATTTTTCAAGCGGTTATTATCTAATGCGGATGGATAATGGTGTCCACACATCCTATGAGGGAAACAGCACCGCTGCAGGTATCATCAATTGTTGGAATGGAGAACATTACCGTGCAGAATTTGAGGAAGGCACTGTTGAAATCGGTGGTGGAAACCAAATGACTATCCATCGGGTTGGTGGTGAGAAAGAGGTTTATGAAGCACCACCTATCAGTCATTACGCACATCAATATCTATTCAACGAGTTTTTGGATTGGCTGGATGGTGGAGAACCTTCTGATACACGGATTGAAGACAATATCAAGAGTTTCGTTCTCGTCATCGCAGCAATGGAAACAACAGAAGATGGACAACCGAAACATATTGGCGATTATCTGAGCGATTTGGATTTGTAGATTATGCTCAACCCGAACCCAGAAATACCAGTTGTGCTTGACGATATACCTGAAGACGAACAACATGCACTACTTGAAAAACTTGCACAATGGATCGTACGACGCAATCTAACGACACCTGCGATTCTATTTCTTGAAACGGGCAAACCACTGAACTTCTTAGGATCGCAATTATTGATTGCCTTTAGTCCATTTGTGCAGGCTTTTTTCAAAGGAGACCGATATCACAAAATCGCGCTCATATTGGAAAAAGATGAAAACGTAGAACTACTATTACAATTGATAGAACAATCCGAAGGATGAATTATGGTAAGAAGATAGGAGAAACTTGATGGCAGTAGAATTGAGAATGCTCCAAATGGATCAAACAATGACAAAGGGTAAGATCGGGAAATGGCTTGTTCAGGAAGGTGATACCGTGACTGAGGGACAACCTTTGTTAGAAATCGAAACGGATAAAGTGGTGCATGAACAAGAATCACCCGCAGACGGCATTATTGCCCAAATACTCCCGGAAGAAGGTAGTGATGTCCCTGTCAACGCATTGTTAGCCATAATCGCCGATCCCGGTGAAGAGGTAGAACGCGTTGAAGCAGACACGATGGTTATCTCACAGCAGACAGAGGAGTCAAAGCAGACTTCCAAAAAACCTTCAACACCATCAAAGTCGAAAACAATTTCTGCGCCTCCATTGTCACCTATAAAAGCATCCCCTGCCGCGAAAGAACTTGCTGATAAACTCTCTATTGACTTAACTCAAGTCAAGGCTTCTGGTCCTGGTGGACGCGTTCTTGAAAGCGATGTCCATCGTTATATTGAAACGAGAGAACCTACTACAACTGAATCTACACGACTAAAAGCCTCTCCACTGGCACGGAGATTAGCAAAGGAATTTGGTCTTGATTTGACATCCATTGCAGGTTCCGGTCCCGATGGTAGAATTGTCCGTGATGACGTGATGCAAACAGTTGATGAGATACCAGAACAAGTTTTCCGACCAACATCTGAAGTTTCAGAAGTTATTGAACTCAGCGGCATACGGAAAATCATCGCTGAACGTATGACAATGAGTCTTCAAACTAATGCAAGTGTGACACTTCATACCGAAGTTGACGCGACAACCCTTGTGGAACTACGCAATCTATTCAATGAAGAACTACAGAAACGTGAAGAAAGTCTGACTTACACGGATTTACTTGTGAAGATAATCTCTATTGCGTTGAATGAACACCCACGTCTCAATGCAACACTCACTGATGCAGGTATTCAGTTACAAGCAGATATCAATATCGGGGTTGCGGTTGCATTGGAAGATGGACTGGTAGTGCCTGTTGTTCGCAATGCAGATAAGATCGGATTATCAGACATTTCAGAACAGATAAAGACTTTAGCAGAAAAAGCACGGAACAACCAACTTACTCCGAGCGAACTACATGGTGGCACTTTTACAATAACAAATCTCGGCAACTATGGCGTTGATGCATTTACCCCCATCATCAACCCGCCAGAAAGTGGCATCCTCGGTGTAGGCAGGATTATCAAGAAACCGATTGTCCACAACGATGAAATCGCTATCCGCCACATGCTGTCACTAAGTCTCACGTTTGACCACCGAGTTATAGATGGAGCACCCGCTGCCCAATTCCTACAAACCGTGTCACAATATATTCAGAACCCATATTTAATGCTCTTATAAGGATAATTTGAATGAAACAATTTCTCTCTCTATTTCTTATTGTATGTCTGTTATCAGCAGTGTCTGCACAAGAAGTTGATTTTGACAGTCAACTCGTATCGGATGTTAATGCGGATGGCGTAATAAACATCCTTGATTTAGTGTTGGTAGCAAAACACTTTGATGAAATGCCAGATGATGAACTTTCTCCCAATCCAGATATAAACGGTGACGGCACAGTTAACATTCTTGATCTTACACTGATAGCCAGTCATTTTGGAAAGTATTCTGGGATACCGCTGATTTTATCTGATAAGACTTTTGATAAAGTGATAAGTAATGCGAAACTTCCTATCTTAGTTGATTTCAAATCAGACACATGACCATACTGTATTCTAATGAAACCGGTGGTTTCTGAAATTGCGTTAGAATATCGTGATGTTTTCGCCGTTGCGAAGTTAGAAGTGAAGGAAAATCCTGTAATCACAGCAGAATACGGCATCCGTGGCACACCGACATACAAACTGTTCTATGATGGAAAAGTAGTTACCACCATCTTAGGCGCAATGTCAAAGGAAAAATTGGTAGAACGAATTCTTGTAGGATTAATTTCGGTGATAGAACCACCACTCACACAGGAACAGGCAAACAGCGAATAAAACAGGCCATTGCCATATTTCACGTTTGAATGGTTGAAGGTGCTGTTCTTTATCGCTTTCTACATTTTGATTGTTAGATGGTGTGGTGGTCGTTGAGAGTGTAGATTCAACAGAATCAACTAAGTTGACAGCAAACCGTTCAAATAAGGTATCTCCTATGAAAACAGAATAAACACCGATTTGATCTGTTTCTGAGAATATTGTATTTTCTAATCTAACCAAAGTATTATCAGGTTTTCTCACTTGAATATCAAGGTCGTCCATAGGAGAAGCATCAATTTTCAAAAACTCTCCTGTGCGAAATTGTTGGTCAGAAAGGTGGGTTTGATCTGTCAATGATTGGATAGGATTTATGTTGGACTCAAACCAATTTAAGCATTGATACATTAATAACGGACCATCTGGTATTGTAGTAGCGAACGGTGAAATTTCAGGATTAAACGCATCAAATTCAAATACCAAAACCTGTCTCCCAGATTCTGTTCCAAGCCAAATTAGTGTCCCCTCCTCCGATTCAAGGAGTGAATCACCCCAGATAGGTAGTTTCCGTATAATAGATTCTTTGACACCCATTCCAATCAGAGACACGTCTTGCATTATCGGATGTGTTTTGTTTTCACCGATAACGTTGACAGGATTACTGGCTACTTCAACAGGAGCATCTGTCAAACTCAATAGTTGAGAACGCCAATTTATAAAGACAAAGTTCTTTGTATTTGACGCATTCAACAAACTATGTTCCAAAGTTAATGCACCATCAAAAACAACAACATCCGCATCTCCTGAACCGTGAAACTCATCTGTTGTAACTGTTTTCAATTCAACATTGTCTCCGTAATTCTGTAATAGGTCAATCAAGAATGGTTGGTTTCGTTCACTAACGAGGAGTATTCGGAATTGTTTCTCAGCACTCAGAATTGTCCATGCTCTATTGTCCAGCTTGAAGTCGTCAACCACATCAACAAGATTGAGACTAATGACTTCACCATCTAACCTTTCAGCATTTACCGAAAAGAGTACAGTCCTCACGTCTCCAGCAGAAATAGACACAGTTTTTTCATCAATAGACCTGCCTTTCGCTAATTCTAAACGCACGTCTATTTCTCTGGTTGTGTCTGTCCAATTCTGAATACTCGCCAGCACATAATATTGATCGGAAATCCTCTCTACATTGAATGTTACAATTCCAATATTATCTGCATCATTGCCTACAGGAATATTGGTAATAGGCACAGATGTATTAGGAAGGTTTTCGACCGAATCACTGATGAATATTATCTGATCTTTTGGCGAATCCACATAACGACCAGCATGATCAAAGACAGACGTGAAGTCTCCACCAATGTCTGTTGACTTGATATTGTCCACAGCACGAATCAGTTTCTCTTTATCTGTCGTCCAAGTCTGTTCAATATACGGTCTGGGAGAATGCGTGGTCATAATCATCATTCCACCACTTGCTGACACTTGTCTAATCTGTTTCTTTACTTCCTGTTTAGCAAGTGTCAAGCGGGTCTCTCCCATCTCTTTTGATTGCATACTTGCAGAATTGTCAACAATAAAGATGACTTTTCCATCAACTATACCGGGCACACGCAACGCAGGACGCGCCACGCTGACGACTATTAGGAGTAGGACAAGAGTCTGGAGTATTGGAAGTAGAAGATTTCGGAGACGTTGAAATGGAACATTTGCTTTCTGATCTTCTGAACTTTCACGCCATAGCATTATACTGGACACAACATAACGTTTACGTCGCAGTTTCAGAAAGTGCAAGGCAATGACTATAGGTATAGCACCTAATAAATAAAACGCAATAGGATTCAAAAATGCCATTTTTCAACATTAGAAACGGATAGGTTTGGAACATTTGCAAGGATGGTATAGCATAATGTTCCGATGTTATACTCATTTTTATGTTCGTTAGTTAATAGAATCAGAAATTACGATTTACTAAGAATCCTGATAGAGTGGAAATCGTAGTTTCAATTCCCTTCAAACGGGAAGGATTTTCAGAACACACACCTCGTTCCATTCGCTCTACCCATCTGTGCAGACAACAATTGTCCTACTTCCGGCGGTTTTACTTTCCAACACCTTGCTGTCATTGTCTTTGTATCGTTTAGTATCTTTCTACATTGCTATTCATGAAAAACAATCTACGCACGGGTTTCTCCTCAAAAGGTTTTCCATCACTATAATGTTGAAAGTTTTGATAAGTATTCATGGTTCACTCCAATATCCTTTTATACAATAACCAGGATACATAAAGAGTTGGTATTAGATAAAGCAATACATGTAGGGTACTAAAGAACCAAAACGAAAAATTTGTCTTTCCTTCAAGTGACCCATTCGCTGCTTTAACAAGTATACTTTTTAGTCATAGCACCCAAACCTAAAGGATTGGGCTTGTGCTTCGTAGCAGTTAGCGTTGTTCTCCAAAGAGAACATCCGTCTCACATCTGCTCCACAACGGGATCATAAGCAGCCCGTAATATGTTGATAGCAGCGTTTATGTCTCTATCATGTTCGGAATTACATTGTGAACATGTCCACTGTCTATCATTGAGAGAAAGAGTGTCGTTTTTATCTCCGCAGTTGCTACAAGGTTTTGTAGTAGGTGTCCATTGTCCGACTTGAAAGAATGCTTTATGATGTTTGAAACATTTGAATGCCAACAATTGAATAAACTGGTAAAATCCGAGATCGGAGACTTTACGTCCCCACAGCCGCTTCATGCCATTAAGGTTCAACGTTTCAGCCGCAATCGTATCAAACCTTCTGCACAAGTCTGTAGCAAGTTTCCACTGCCAGTCAAGCCGTTGGTTTGCTATTTTGATATAATGCCGTGCGAGTTCTCTAATAGCGCGACACCAATTGTTAGACCCTTTGACTTTACGACTCACAGCTTTATTCAGTTTGCGAAGGTGTTTCAAGGATTGTTTCAAGAATTCTGGTGCTTGTATCTTTTCACCAGTGCTCAATGTCAAAAATGTTTTCAACCCGAAGTCTATACCTACGCTCTCACCTGTTTGTTGCATAGGTTCGGTAGAAGTATCATCGGTGACAATGTAAAGCCAGTATTCACCAGCACTATTACGGAGTATTTGGACATAGCGGACAGTGCCGTGCCAGTCTCGGTGTTGGTGAAAAGAAAACCAGCGACGATTGAATTTCAGAGATTGTGTGGTGTCATTCCACGACTTGAAAGAGATACACACACGACCATTTTCAAGTTTGTAGCCTGTTTGAAACTTCGCAGAACGATAACGATATTTACGTTTGAATTTTGGAAGTCCACCTTGACCAGCAAAGAAACGTTGATATGCAGCATCTATGCGAATAATCGCAGCATCCAAAGTGTCACGCGGTATCCAAGCCCAATGTTTCTTGGTCGTCTTGAGCAACTTCGTAAGATGCGGTTGCAGCCTATATCTACCAGCGTATTTTTCGTATCTGCGGTAATAACGTTTTTCCAAACGCAAAAAGTGGTTGTGCACATCACAAAGATCATCAAGCAGATTGCCGAAGCACTTGTTCTTTTTGTGATTGCGTATCTTGTATTTGTAGGTGCGCATTGTTTTACTCAAGTATTGCTTCCGACACGATTCGGTTTTGGTGGAGACCACCTCAAGCAAGGTGGATCGTATTCTCTACCAACAATGCTGAGAATATCGTAACATATATGACATAGTTTGTCAAGAAAAATATAGGAACGGGCATTCCTCCCAAACCTAAAGGATTGGGTCTCCTGCCCGAAGATTGATGACCACACCAAAAATAAGAAAACAATAATTAACAAAGTTGTATGCATAATTCACCATAATAATGAAAGTTGTTCAGGTTCGGGGATTCCCCGTTTTTTGATATTCCAAAACTTTTCACCTTGTTATAGAGACTTGCTATGAGTTGGATTCTTCTGCTGGAGGTCCTGAAGGAGCAGGCGATGCATCTCCATTTTCTCTTTCGTTGAGATTCTTTATGACTTCCTCTGCATCTAACTTACCTACCTCACCGTAGTTTTGCAGCAGTTCACATTCTTCACGAACCCTATCATATTCTTCAAGTTCCAAATAGATGTTCGCCAAGTTTTTGTGCATCTCACGAAATACGCCAGGCCAATTGCGTTCACCTTCTTTGTCAACAATCTTCGTTGCGTTTTCAATAGCAATACTAACAGCATTGTCAAGTTCAGCCTTTTCTGTAGCGGAAAACGGCACATTCTCTTGACGACGTTTTTCGTTGTAGGCACGCAAAGCACCCAATGCTTTATCACATTGGTTATAAGTCTTTTCTATGCTCATTACACCTTCAAACATTCTCGAAAAAAATCCAACTCTCATAAATCAAAGTCTCCACAAGGGTTTTATTGTGAATTATACTATAGTAAAACCATAATTATTTGCACACGACGGTAGGGTCGGTTTCCTAACCGAACCGGTGTTGTTCAGTCACATAGATGCGGTTAGGAAACCGCATCTACCTGGAGTGTGCACGTATTTTTTACATTTCTTTATAAGATATTCTATCCGAATTTTAGTCAGTTTTGAACTTCTCCCAATGCAGCCAAAAAAGGCTATTGTGTGGTTTTTATGTCTGCCCATATAACTGCTAATTTTCCTCTCGGTTCTACCTCAAATGCAGTGCTTATGAGTTTGATGTTATCTATCGCCCACCACCAATCATTCCTGGCATTAAGGAGACCGAAACTAATAACCACTTCAGTGGCATCCGCGGGATTGTCAATCGGGATTTCTAAAGTTTCGTTTACCTGTTCTAAATCGTTTACTTTTTCCTCATTTTTCCTTAAAGTAGGTATAGTAACCAGGGTTTGTGCTCCAGAACTCTGAAATAATAAAATTTGTTCTTCCTTATCACCGTCAAAACTTACGGTTATTTCACCTCTTTGTGGATCATCAGGTCGCCAACTGGAATCAAATGTTAAAACAAGTGATTCTGCAGCTGCACCTTTGATTTTAATAGCGGGTGTAATTAAGTGACCGTTCCAAGCACTTTGACCGTCGGGGTCGCCGTTTACTTCCCAATCATCCCACTCATCCGGGTCTGAAACCGCGCCATTCCCTATACCTTTACCATCTTTCTGTTTCATAGTGAACTGACTGCGTTCTTGGTCATCTGCAGTTTGTCTCCACCACTCAAGGTCTACAATTGCCCACGTTCGCCATTCGGGCATGCCAAGGTCGTCTGGGTTTTCGTTTGTGATTTCCCAACCCTCGGGTGGTGTATTCGACCAGACATCAGTGCCCTTTACTGCTTCCGCTATACTGTCTTGAAGATTCACATCTTCAAAATCTTCTTCAAAAAGGACAGTATCAACCCCGAAAACCGTTGATGCAGTAAGACAAAATGCGATTACAAGGATCGCATTTGTAATTGATTTTATTGTCCTGAATATCATAATAGCGTCCTCCTGACATTATAAATTATCAAACTCACGTTAGAATAGATAGAACGTTAGATTTATAAAAGACATTATAATGATTTAGTTGCAAGTTTAGTTAACCGTCTGTTATTCTAATTACAATCTTATAAATGGAGGTTTTCTCATTATCGTTTTCGAAGATATTAAGGACAAAGCTGATACGCTTCTATCTCTCACTGGATATACTTTAGAAGAGTTTACAAAACTATTACCTCATTTTTCTAAATGTTTTTTAGCTTATATGGAAACACATACCCTTGATGGAAAACCGCGCATAAAACGGAGATATAAACCCTACAAGAATAGTTGTTTTGCTTCACATGAAGATATGTTGCTATTTATATTAATTTATCTTCATGAAGCTCCGAAACAGGTTCTATTCGGCACGCTCTTTGGTATGGCTCAACCTCTTGCGAATAAATGGATTCACTTGCTTTTACCGATATTGAACACCGCATTAGCAGAACTTGAAGAGCTGCCATCTCGGGAAACAGTTCCCACATCTATGTGTGATACTTGTGAGGTATCAAGTCAAAGTCAAGATAAAGAGTATTTTTTTTCATGATGGTATAGAACGGCGAATACGGCGTCCAAGAGACCCAGAAGCTCAAAAGGCATATTATAGCGGTAAAAAGAAATGTCATACAGTAAAAAATAATCTGATTATCAATGAGAGCTGCAAAGTCGTCCTATTGACACCCTCTTTTGAAGGAAGACACCATGACAAATACATAGCTGATCAGGTGGGCTATTGTGTGCCCCCGGGAAGCACCTTGTATCAAGATACCGGTTTTCAGGGGTTCACTCTTCCTGATGTTCACATCGTTCAACCGAAGAAAAAACCGAAAAGTGGAGAACTGACAGAAAAAGAAAAAGAAATCAATAGAAAGATAGCGTCTATACGCATACGTGTTGAACATGCCATTAGTGGTGTCAAAAGATACCGCATTGTCAAAGACAAACTCAGAAATTGGAAGAAAGGGTTTTGTGACTTAGTTATGGAAACCTGTTGTGGTTTACACAATTTTCGACTAAACTTCAGACCCTGGTGTTATGAAACTCCTACTATTTAATTCATTATAATGTCTAAAGTATCACGATCTGCCACTTTGATAGTTTCTTCACGTGTTAAAATAGTTTGTTTACAGGAGAACAGCAAATTGTCATTAATTTACCACAAGAGATTATGGTGAACCAAACGCCTCCAATACAGGTTTGGCAATCCAACAGTCTGGTGGAGTTAAACCGAAAATGTATGCAACCGTCGCTGCTGTATCATATATGTTAACGAATTTGTTCAGTTTTCTTGCGGGTAGGATTCCCGGTCCCTTGATAATCCAAGGGATCTCAACTTCTGCCATAGTCGCTCCTCCGTGGCCTTTACCGACACCACCATGATCAGAAGTAACGATTAAGATGGTTTTCTCCAACATCCCTGCTTCTTTGAGTCCATTGATGGTCTCACCTATAAGCCTATCGGCTTCTTCAATAGCTTGATGATACTCAGCTGAATCATATCCGTATTGATGTCCAGCACCATCTGTGTGGTCCAGATGGATAAAGGTAAGGGTAGGTTGTTTTTCCTTGAAATAATTGATAGCTTGTTCAGTAGTGTTGACTGGACCTTCAGTATCTTCAATTACATCAAAAGCTTTTCGTTCCAACAATATTCCAATCCCACCCCAATCGTGGAAACAAGCAATGACTGCATCTGGTTTATGTTCCCGTAGAACACCGAAGATTGTCGGGAAAATCCCCTCCAGACCCACTGCTGTCGGTGCAAGTGCATGTTTATCCGGACTCCAACTATTCGATGTAATACCAGTTTGTTCGGGACCCGCTCCCATTATCAATGAGGACCAATTTGGACTACTGGACGTTGGCATGACCGCTCGTGCGTGCATCGTATGTGCCCCGCCAGTTATAAGACCATCTAAAATTGGTGTCTTCGCCTTCTGAATACCGTCAGGACTCATCCCATCACACCCGATAATTACTACATGCTCCACTCCCTGCACCTGTGAGGATGAATCTTGGACAAAACAAAAACATGCCCAATAGACAAATATAACTGCAATCCAAAAAGTGATCTTCTTCTTTATAATTGGGAATCTCATCATGGTCGTCCTCTTATAATTACTGTTTGTTATTTGATGATAATTGACTTAATCTCACTCCAAGTGAGACTTAATTTGCCGTAGGCTCCAACAACATGATACCATTCCTTCATATCGTAGGGGTCAGGGGTACTTAGACAGGTTAATAGTAAATTATTGAATTAATTCTACACATCACTGAGGCGAGGTTAGGAAACCTCGCCTACCGTTGATAGAAAATGTAGATATAATTCTATGCTTCACCAAGAGTGCAAAACTGAAAGAAGTCCCACGAGTACCGAAAACCCAACCTTTTTCAACCGCACCATTATCTTGTGTTGCCAGTATGTCATGCTAATTGAATACCAATATTCGATTAGCGTACTCGGATGATTCGTTTGCCTATGAAAGTTTGATCAAACATATCAGTTGTACGGATGTTGATAACGTGTGTTCCTATTGGGATATTTGCAGGTAGTTTCGATTGCCAGATGTGTGTTGACTTTGGAACACCGTAAACAAGTCGCTTCCCTCTTTGTGGCAGTTGGTTGTCTTCCTTCAACATTTCCTTCATTTTTGCCCGAATTTCAGTATGTATTTGCCGTTCAAGGTGGTATGTTTCGTCCCGTTCTTTGAGTGCTTGAAAGTATGGGTCTTTCTGAGGCGTATAGGTCATCGGTTTCCATTTCCCATCTTCACCCAGACGGATTTCAACCTTTGACCGTTTGGTACCACCAAAGATGTTAACCAATACATCCGTTTTGCCAGTTTCCGCCGACGCTACTTCCCATGGTGCCCATATATTCATTTGGTAATCAGCAGGACGACGGGCAGCCTTAAATCGGATTGTATATTGATTTCCATCGAATGTGAAGATGCCATATCCGTTGGGTGCACCATCTCGCATGGTTGTGTGAGGAATACCAACTTCATCAAGTGTCCCCTGCCACCAGCTGCCTGATGTGGTTGCATGATTGTGGTGATGATGTGCGTCATCGCCATGCCAACCGTGCTCAGGTCCAATGAAGTCATCATGTTGTACATGTGTATGCGCTGACAATGATAATGTATTGGGACGGTCACCGAGGAGATTCATCAGTTTCTGTATGTCACGCATCTCCGTCAATGGAATATGCATGGATATCACAACAAGTTGATCTTTCGGCACAAAAGCAAGATCATTTCGGACAAAAGCCAACTGCTGCTCTCCCACCTCACTGAAGTAGACAGCTTTATTCTCCTCATCACGGGACCAATGTACATTGTCGATAATGATGAAGTGAACTGGTCCCCAATCGTAGGAATAGGTCGTGGGACCGAATACGCGTTCGAAGGTTTCATCGGCAAATTGGTCAACTTTAGCAAGACGGTTCATATCATGATTACCGTAGACGTTGTACCACGGTATTCCAACAGTAGCCATCACCTCGTTAAGGGGATTGAACAAGTTTAGATCATCACCTACCAAATCACCAAGACTAATTCCGAACACTGCATCAGTACCAATAACTTCTTCAACCACATCATGAGCCAACCACATAATCTCTTGCATATTAGTGGGTTGTGTATCCCCAAAGACGAGTGCCTTGAAGGTGTCAGGTTCGGACTGTTCAGTGAGGGGAAAATCAACCGACTCCGGTAACGGTCCTGTTGGCGCGACACCGGCATACTTCAATCCATCTGGTGAACCGTGTGGTTTGTGTATGTAATAAAACTTCGGGAGTTGGTTCTTATCAACTGATGTCATATAACCACGAGGTTTAATGACAAAAAGAATAGTGTCATCACTGACTGAGAGCGAGTATTTACCGTTGGCATCGGTTTGGACAACATCATGCCCATTAGAAACTCGAACACCAGATAACCCATTCTCATTATCGTCCATTACTTGATTTCTATTCGTATCCAGAAAAACAGTACCCGTAGCGGTTGAATTTGCTGCGACACTGTTTCCAATGCAGAACGAAATCAAGATAAGTAATAAAACTGTAAAATACCATTGCCTGTAGGTCATACGATTCACCTTGTTATAGTTCACTCCTAAAAGAAAAGAAATGTGTATGATACTCACAATTACAGGAGTACGAAAATCCTAATAAGTTGATTTCAATTGTCCCCATGTAACTGCTAATTTGTCTTTAGCTTCAACAGCAAGGACACCAGCAACGCCAAGTTCCATAGAGGCTTTCACCTCTTCCTCTGACAATGCTTTTGAATAGATAACGACTTCATCAATAATTGCATCTTCAATGGGATGGGTACCTGGACCTTCACCAGCACCAACAAATATTTCTGCTTGTTTCCACTTCGGAAATTCGATGTTTTCATCGTGTGATCCAATAAGTTCGCCATCTATGTATATTTTGCCATCTTCTCCATTAGCAACTAAAACATAGTGATACCATTTCTTCAGTTTAAATGTGAAGTTAGCCAGACTTTTATCCTGATGTCGGCCGGCATCCCAAAATGGGTTAAGGTTTGGCGACAACATCAATCGGAACACACAACATCCAGCATCTACGGTTTCAATTGATATGATACCGCTATGACTTGTGCTATTGTTGATGTATACCCATGCTTCCAATGTAACTTCACCGTTTTCACCGATTGGAACGACAAAGTCGTTAGCCGGACTTAGTACGACAACACCACCATTCAAATGGATTGCTTTGTCAAATTGACCATCAACCAGTTTGCCATTACCAACTAATTCCGCATCGTTCCCATTTCCAGAGTCATCTTTAAAAGTTTTTCCATCAAGTTTGTCAAATGAATAGTAAACAAGAATATCATTTTCCTCAACCGCGTGTGTCATACTTCCAGCAAAAACCAAGAGTGCTGAAAGACCTAAAAGAATTATTCTATTTATCATTTATGTTATCTCCTCTTTATATTAATTGCGTTATTTTAGCAGGAATATTGAGCATTGTCAATAACTAAGTTAGTGTAGGGTGTGTAAAGATTTTGTCACTGACTTCTCACCATGAATTGTAGGGGCGGGTCTCTGTGCCCGCCCGTTGCCTTACAGGACAAGGAATGGAGGGGCACAGAGACCCGGGGAATCATGGCGAATACCAAACGCGTATTCGGCTAAGCGCATTCATACCCGGGGAACGCCAAAAGGCGTTCATACCGTTGATTTCTTGATTTGGCACTACAATGGCTGGCGTAATTTAAGAAGATCAATCCATTTTATTAGTGTCCTCAGTCCCGTAGGGACGATATGTCTATAGCACAACGTTCAACACCCATTTCTTAGTCCCATAGGGACGATATGATTATACGTTTCGGTTAGTACAAACATATCGTCCCTACAGGACTAGGAGGTGTGATAACAACGTTTTTCTATAAACATATCGTCCCTACGGGACTAAATGGTTCACTCTTTAAGTCTTTGCGATATTTCTTCAATTGAAGTTCCATAGGGTTCTAACTTGTATCTTGGTTGCTCTTGTGGGTCTTTCTTCCAAAGGTAAGGGTGTTTATGGGCATTCCACCAACACACCGCGCTCTCAATGGATTCGGTTAGCTCATCTTGTGTCTCAAACTTTCTCCCTTTCAATGCCAGTGATCTGAGTTGTTTCCACCAAGGTTCTATCAGGTTTAACCAACACGCATATTTCGGAATAAACTGAACACCTACATTCGGCCACGCCAATAATGCGGTTTTTACATCACGACTATGGTGAGTAGAAAGATTGTCTTCAATCAAAAGCCACTTGTCTGATGGAAACTTCTCTATGATTTTCTCAAGCAATGCTATATGACTTGCACTATCCCTACTCTCTGAAATCACTATTTCCGCTTGACCCGTCGCAGGTTCAAACGCACCATGAACCCATACTTTGCCACGACGACCATAGTCCGGTTCAAAGGTCGCACGCCCCACACCGCGTTGCCAAACTTCACCCGGATATGTTTTAGCACCTATCGGTCCCATCTCATCAATACAGATAACACGCGTCTTGGGCGGCGGGGAACGATATGCTGCTATAACAGCCCCCTTTTTTCTACAAACTCTTTGTCTTGCTTTTCCGCTTCACGAAACCAACTTTGTTGACGCTTCCAACGCAGTCCCTCTTCTTTAAGCCACTCCCAGATCGTTGAATCAGAAAGATATATACCTGTCCGTTCTCTAAACGCCGTTTGCAATCGTATCAATGTCCACAACTCAAACGGATAACCGAGACTACGCGGTTTTTGCAGCACTAAATTTATGAGTTGCCCTCGCACCTCTGTTGAATGCACACGCGGTTTCCCACTTTTCGGCTTATCTGTGAGCCCTAGGATACCCGCTTCATTGAACCTTTTGACCCAACAGGCACCAGAGTTATCCGACTTGAAACCCGCTTTTTTTCCTGCTTGAGTAGCTGTCAGTGTTTTGTCATCAAGCATACTAACAATCAATTTCGCACGCTGCACCGTCCGAAACGGATGCGTGCGTGAACTCGCAAGTCTCCTCAATTCAGCGTTTTCTTCTTCATTGACCTCACGAATGTGATGTATTCGTTTTCCCATCTCAATTCTCCTCTCCATTTTTTGAATTTAATAGATAAAAGAATTATACCATAATATCTTGGCGAGTCAACCACTAAAACGTGTAATACCAAATTAACGGGATCTGTATTGTTTTTGATGCTGAGAACACGGACGGGCAGCGGAGCCCTGCCCCATAGGCGTCAATTTAAGGATATATTTACCTGTGAAGGATTTTGGAAGTCTCTTATTATCATACACACCTTTCGCACCGCTGGTGCTTGGTTTCTTGTGGCGGACATTTTCTATACACCTTTCGCACCGCTGGTGCTGATATGTGATTTATGAAAGCCTCGGAGAGGCGACAGGTGTATAGCACGTAATATCAATACAGACGAAAGCCCCAGCGGGGCGACAGGTGTATAAAATGCACAAACTTTACTCACTAAATTGACGCCTATGGGGCAGCGGAGCCCTGCCCCTACGATTTAGGTTAATTTGGTATTAGATATGCTAAAATTTATCGTCAATATTTGACACCATATCTAAGGCTTGATCGTGTAGGATTTACCTGCTTCCGTATGAAAATTAACAACATGCTTTGATTGAGAGAACTTGATTCTTTCACCATCGCATGTCACATTTACCTGTTCAGATATTCTGAACCAACAATCATTTCCAAGTGTAGATAACAGTTGTGCTTGAATGAGTTTTCCATCCTCCCACTCAATATCAACTTCAAACCCACCACGTGCACGCAAACCTTTTACATAACCTGTCCGCCATGCTTCGGGAAGAGCGGGTAATGGATGCACTTCACCTGTATGGCTTTGCAATAGCATCTCTGCGATTCCAGCAGTGCCGCCAAAATTGCCATCAATCTGAAATGGTGGGTGTGTATCAAACAGGTTCGTTAAAGTGCATTTTGCAAGAAGTGTTTGGAGGTGATTGAATGCTTCCTCTCCATCCTCAAGTCTTGCCAAAAAGTTGACTAACCATGCACGACTCCATCCTGTACCACCACCGCCGTGTGCCAAACGATGTTCCAACGATTTCCTTGCTGCCGCTGCTAACTCAGGAGTCCCCCGCAGTGTAATCTGACAACTCGGATGTAATCCATACATGTGCGACATGTGCCGATGTCCGGGTTCTGGTTCGTCATAATCGTATATCCATTCTTGTAGTCTCCCCGTTTTCTCGCTAATTTGAAGTGGTGCGAGACGATCAAGTGCAGAAACTAATTCCTCTCTGAAGTCCATATCTTCTTCAAGCACATCTATACAAGCAATACAGTTTGTAAAGAGTTCATGAATAATTTCCAAATCAATCGTTGCTGCATAGGTGAAAAGGGAACGTGTGCCGTCTGGTTTCAGGAAACTGTTTTCGGGAGAGTGAGACGGATTCGTAACCAATTTTCCAGCAATCGGTGTTCCTTCTGGTGCCTCAATTAGGAAATCAAGCATAAAACGTGCAGCACCTTTCATCAAAGGATATGCCTGTTTTTTCAGGAATTCCACATCACCACCGAAAAGATAGTGTTCCCACACATGCTCAGACAACCAAGCAGAACCGATAGGTGATATACCCCAGGTACCATCAGCAGGCGCAGTGAACCCCCAAACATCGGTGAGATGATGCACTACCCATCCATCAGCACCGTAATGCCGTTTCGCTGTTTGATTACCCGGTTCAACAAGTGTGTCCATGAAATCAAATAGTGGTGTATGACACTCCGCAAGGTTGCAAATTTCCGGCACCCAATAGTTCATCTGAAGATTGATGTTTGTATGAAAGTCACTGTTCCACGGAGCCTGCATATGTTCGTTCCAGATACCTTGCAGGTTAGCAGGAAGACATCCTGGACGTGAACTTCCCATCAATAGATACCTTCCAAATTGGAAGTAAAGTGCTACCAACCCTGGATCAGATGCTCCCTCCTTGACTGCTGCCAAACGTTCATCTGTTGGTAAATTGTCAGCATCGGAAGTGCCAAGATTTAAATCTACACGTCGAAATAGTGACTGATGATCGGCAATGTGTTCTGTTAGAATTGCATCATAAGACTTGTTTTCTACACCAGCAAGATGACTTTCACACAACTCATGTGGGTTTCCACTTGCATCATTCTGATTGATGTAACTTGTGGCACCAGCAAGGAGTAAAGTCACATCACTTGCATTCTTCACAGAAAGTCGGTCTCCATCCGCCTCAATATCACCACTATGAGTCTGAACTTGCAGATATGCAGAAAACCGCATCCCATCATCACCGCACTGTCCACTCAATCTCAGTAGATTATCTGAGATGGCATCAACGGTAGCGTCTTGTTCCCGTGTCATCGTTGTGTCAAAAACTAAATTCTCTGATGTATCACATGTCATACGGATGACGATGAGATTGTCAATTGCAGTTGAAAATACTTCTCTGCTGAAACTGGTATCTCCGATGTTATATGTGGTTTTGGCAATACCTGTGTCCAAATCAAGTTCTCTACGATATTCCGCCACATCTCCATCATGTGAAAACTCAAGGATGATGTCTCCCAAAGACTGATAGGACTTGATTCGGTGTGGAACACCTAACATCGTCTCACCAGCAAGTTTAGTGGCTTCCTCGTTTTTGTCTTCAAACAGCAATTGCTGCACTTTTGGAAGTGCATCCAATGCTTTTGGATTATTCGTATCGCGAGGTCCTCCATCCCAAAGCGTGTCTTCGTTGAGTTGAATTCGTTCACGTTCTACGCCACCGAACACCATCGCACCGAATCGTCCATTGCCGACAGGCAGTGCGTCTGTCCACTGTGCAGCGGGTTTGTTATACCATAAAACATAATCATTTGTAGTTTTCATTTTTTATCTCTCTATAAGGAAAATCGTGAGGAGCAGCAAGTTGTTCCTCTTGATTTAATCAGATTCAGATTTAATATCTATATTTTTCACACATCGAAACCCAATGTTCGCGATAACGCTAAAAGATAGTGAGTCCAAAAATTTAGTTGAATATGAGGCGCGTATGCTGGTTATAAATGGCACACCTCCCCAACGGGTAGTTGTCTGACTTGGTTTTGATGAAGTGAACATTGTACCGCCTCGCAATACGCGGTCAGTATTTATAAGTCTATAGTTGTTAATTAAGAATTGGAAATCCTCTTTCATATCTACACCAGCGACTGGATTCTGCAGTGGTGAAGAAGCATAGTAATTATGTAGATATTCATCAAGACACCACTCCCACACATTTCCTACCATGTCATACAAACCGTAGTTGTTTGCAGGATATTTACCTACAGAATTAGTAATACTTAGATCACTCCCAGAATGTACTTTATTGGAATCCAGGGTATTTCCCCATGGGTATTTTTGTCCTGTTAGGCCGCCACGCGCAGCTTTTTCCCATTCTGCCTCTGTCGGCAAACGCTTTCCTACCCATTCTGCATATGCCATCGCAGCATACCAACTAACATGGGTTACAGGGAAGTCCCCCGTACCCTGTTCATAGTAGTTCCATTTCCATTTTTTTAAGTAGTCTCCATCATGGAATTTCCTATTGATTGACAAAGGATTTTCCTTGTGCCATTCGTGCCATTTTGCTGGATCCAACCATTGCCATTTATAGGATTTGCACCAAAGTGGATTAGCTTCAAGAAACATTTGAAATTGCTGATTTGTCACAGGATATTTGTCCATATAGAATGCATCAACATAGACTGTGTGAGCAGGTTTTTCTCTGTCACTTGCTTTTTCACTACCGTTCCCCATCTGAAACTCTCCTGCTGGTATAAGCACCATATCCTCTGGAATTGAAACCCTTAAAGCTGTTGGATCGTCTACCGGATTCTCATCTTGTTTTGGTGAAATAATATCTACATTTACAGTAGAATCAACATAATGCAAATTTTCATTCTGTATCTTAGCGATATGCTTAAGACGTTTGTGTGGGTTTGCAAGTGTTTCACGGGCTTGGTTCAAAACTATCCGCCACTGTTCCTGTGTCCTGCCATCTGGCCTCGGAAGTCCACCTGCACGTAATGAAGCACTGTAAAGCCTTTTGTGGACTTCATCTACAAGTGTATTTATTTGTTCATCGCTTTGGTCCTGCAGTTCTTCAATAGAAAGTTCCAACACCTCAAAATAGTTGATTGTTTCATTGACTGCTAATCCTGACGCTACAAGAATATCTTTGGCTTCATCAACGGAAAAACCGTGCTGTTGCACTGCCTGTTGCAGCAGTCCTTTCCGCTGTTCATCGGTAATCGTTGATGAAAGTCCTTTGAGGGTATTGATGACTGAAATGAATTCTTCGCGTTCGGTGTTCTCTTGGTTCATATTTCTATGATTGTTGATTTTTTTTGTGTGCAAAAGATCAATTTGCCAAACGATAAGACATCTGACATTCTGTATAATCACAGACAAATGACAAGTGAATATTTACTTAGAGTTGATGCTATCTCTTGACTCTACTTGTTGACGTAAGATTTTTTGTTGTTTTTTTAGGATAGCAACGGATTCATCTATGGTAACATCTGAAATAGCCTTCTGTACAATGGTATTATAGATAAAACTAATATCTGATTGCTCCACTTGTCCACCAAGCAAATCTAAATAGTCCTCATGCTTCCCCTGAATTTGCTGCAATAAGACAGCCGATTCACGTCCTGCAGCATCCACTACAACAGCTCGCAGAATATCGTCATTGTCAATTCTTACAAGCTCTTCAGGACCAAGTGTAATTGTCACACGTGCTGCTATGTGTTCAGGCAATTCCTTTATAGGATACATACTTTTCCCTCATGGCGTTTGAAGTTTTCAGTGATTATAACCTATATTACATATACGAATTTTAGCACAGCAAATGACGAAATACAAGAAAAATGACAGAAACATTGACACTTAAGCGGTAACAGTTCTAACACAACGAAAACCGATCCTTCCGAGAGTCCGTCTCGGATTATTCTTATAACGGAAAGCAGTTTCCAATAAATGAGGTGCATCAATCCAAGAACCACCACGCAAAACTCGTAGGACACTTTCATCAGTAAATTCGTTCGTAACTGAGTTGACTGAAGGCGCGCCATGAATCGGATTGTGTTGGGGTGAATTTAGATAAAAACCCACATCATACACATCAAGACACCATTCCCATGCATTTCCTGCCATATCATAGAGACCGTATCCGTTTGCTGGATATTGTCCAACTTCAGACGTGCCACCATTCGTGTTGTTATAGTTTGCCATAGAAGAATCAATTGTGTTTCCCCAAGGATAATTCTGTCCAGACAAACCACCACGCGCAGCTTTCTCCCATTCCGCTTCTGAAGGCAAACGTTTACCCAACCACTTCGCATAAGCCATCGCAGCATACCAACTCACCCAAGTCACAGGATGATTCGCTTTATCATCTGGATAGTTGTTCTCATGCCAATGTTTCAAGTAATCACCATCGTGTTCAGGTTTTTTCTTAGTTGAGTTCCACTTTATGTTCCAAAAATACACTTCAGTAGGTCTACACCATTGTGGATTAGCGTCTACAAACATCTTGAATTGTGCGTTAGTGACAGGGTATCTGTCCATAAAGAAAGAATCCACGTAGACAGAATGTATCAAGTTTTCATCGCTTCCCATCAGAAACTCACCACCGGGAATGAATACCATGGATTGAGGTGTATTTTCGGGAGGTTGCACCTTTTGAGTAGAACTGGAATGTGATAACGTAGTCCTTACGGTTGTTTGTAGGGGTTTAGTTTTCTGTATTTCAGGTTCTGTTTTTTGGTCAGATTCATCAGTTTTCTTTAATACATTTTCTTGGTGATTGTATTTTTCCAGATAGTGACGACGTTTATGAGGGTGTGTCAACGTATCACGTGCCTGATTTAATAAAGTGCGCCACTGTGCCTGTGTTCTGCCATCCGCACGCGGTAATCCACCTGCTTGTAACGAAGCACTATAAACCTTTCTATGTGCTCCATTAACGAGAACTAAAATTTCAGCATCGTTCTTCTTTTCTATTTCATCTAAAGTCAATCCTAATACTTCTAAGTAGTTTATTCTTTCACCGACAATCAATCCTGAAGCATTCAATATTGCCGTTCCATCCTCTACCGTAAGACCATATTCCTGTACCGCCTGTTGAAGAAGTCCTTTTCGCTGTTCTGACGTAATAGACTGAGAAGCAGCCCGAAGGATATTAATTGCTGCGATGAATTCTTCTCTTTTTGTCATGCTTTTTTCAACCTAATTTAATCTTCTCAGGATTTACACGATAACAGTAGGCGCGCTTTGTAAGCGCGCTATAATGTCTGATCCAATAAAATCTGTCTTAAAGCACAAGACTGATACATTTTCCGAATTTGACTCCTATGAATTACGATTTTAACCGAACATCCCAAGCACATCTAAACCCAACATTTGCGGCAAACTTTGTAGAAAAGGTAGGTTGGCGTGTTACTAAAAGCTTCATACGTAGGACCGTGTTAAGAGGTGAACAACTATACCGATTGGCAATTGGCATCGGTTCTGATGTTGTAAACAACGTACCTCCCCTTAGAACACGGTCAGTTGAGAAAACTCTAAAATTGCTCAATAATTCATCCAATTCCTCTGCTGTCATAGCACCAGCAATTGGGTTTTGTTTATGTGATGTCGCATAAGAATTTAATGCATACTCATCAAGACACCATTCCCACACATTCCCTGCCATATCATGTAAACCGTAGTTGTTCGATGGGTACAGTCCAACAGAATAAGTCGTACCCATACCTTTTCCGCAATGAGCCATGTCAGGATCCAGATTATCACCCCAAGGATAGTGTTGTCCAATTAATCCACCACGTGCTGCCTTTTCCCATTCGGCTTCAGAGGGTAAACGTTTTCCTGCCCATTGTGCATAAGCCATTGCCGCATACCAACTCACATTAGTTACTGGATGGTTTTCCATACCAATTGGAAAATTATTCTCATACCATTGATTTAGGTAGTTTCCATCGTGAAACCTACCAAAAATAGACATTTTCTGTTTAATTTTGTTCCATTCATTACGTCTTGCTGTTTTTCTCCATAACGGATTGGCATCCGTAAACTCCTTAAATTGGGTATTCGTTACTGGGAATTTGTCCATATAGAACGTATCAACATGAATTGTATGATCTGGTGTGTCAAATTTAGAATCTCCTAAAGAAGATTCAATACTCCTCCCACGGTATTCACCTTCTGGGATCAACATCATATTTTCTGGTATAGCAAGTTGGATTGAAGTTTGATTCAAATTCGGCAATCCATCTTGTGGAAATGCCTCATCAAAATGTGAAGTTTCAGTATTTATGATTGCTATGTGTTCCACTCTTTTTTGTGGATCTTTCAGCACATCCCGCGCTTGATTCAAAACTGTTCGCCACTGTTCTTGTGTTCTGCCATCTGGTCGCGGCAGTCCACCCGCACGCAACGATTCACCATAGCATTTTTGATGAGTTTCCTCTATAATTCTGAGGATGTCATTCTCACTCTTGCCCTGGATTTCTTCTAAAGATAGACCTAACACCCGGAAGTAGTTCACACTTTCACCAACGACTAATCCAGATGTCTTCAAGATTTCTTCAGCATCTTCTGCGGAAAGTCCATACTGCTGCACGGCTTGTTGGAGTAGAACCACACGTTGCTGTGTGGTAATGGTCGGTAAAGTTGCCTTAAGTGTGTTGACAACGCTGATATATTCTTCACGGTTAGTCATAAACAATGATTCCCAAGAATATTCTTAATTTACAATTTCTTTCACACACCGAAACCCATAATTATAATGTGTAAAATTCGGAGCCGCCCACCCACAATAAGCAATCTGTATGGCACGTTCGCTGCTTGCCCAAGATCCGCCACGGACTACACGAGATGATCTTACATTCAAATATTCATTTGTAATATCACCAATATCAACCGCAGGCATTTCATAACGGTGTTGATTAGTATCCTCGTCATATTCATCCAAACACCACTCCCACACATTTCCTACCATATCATATATGCCATATTCATTGGGTGGATACTTATTAACTTCTGTTGTTTTACCGATATGCATACCGTAATTCGCCTGTTCTGTATCAATACTATCTCCCCACGGATACTTCTTCCTATGCAGTCCTCCGCGAGCTGCCATCTCCCATTCTGCTTTGTTCGGTAACCGTTTTCCAACCCACTCCGCATAAGCCATCGCCGCATACCAACTCACATAGACAACAGGATGGTCTGTTCTATTACGAGGAGGACTTCTTCCAATCCAAGATTCCAAGTAGCTCCCATCATGTAACTGACTGGGAACGTTCTTTTTCTGCCATTGTGGGTTAGCATCCAGAAATTTCATATATTGTGCGTTGGTGACAGGAAAAATATCAATAAGAAAACCATTCATGGAGACATTTTGAGTTGAAATGAGTGTATTGTTAGATTTTTCGTTCTCACTGTCCATCTGAAACTCACCTGCAGGAATGAATACCATATTTTCAGGGACATCAAAATCGTCGGGTAATGTTTCATATCTCGATTCTTGACGAGGTCTTTCTACTGCGATAATATCGGATTCTTGGGATTCTGGTATGCTTTCTGCTTCTATTTCCGTTATCTCTTCAGAATGTTGAATGATGGCAAGATGTTCACGTCTTTTCAATGGGTCAATCAATGTGTCACGCGCTTCATTCAGAACAATCCGCCACTGTTCTTGCGACCTACCATCAGGACGCGGGAGACCACCAGCACGCAATGATGCACTATATAGACGTGAATGTGATTCATCAACATAATTAGCAATTTCTGTTACACTCTTGTTCTCAAATTCTTCAATTGACAACTCTAACACTTCAAAATAATTAATTTCCTCCCCAACTATCAGACCGAGAGATTTGAGTATCTCTGATGCATCCTCAATGGAAAGCGCATAATTCTGTACAGCTTGACTCAGCAACCCGCGCCTTTGATTGGCGGTTATACTCGGAGAAACATCTTTGAATGTGTTGACGACTTCTATGAATTCTTCTCGTTTAGACATAATTTATGTTCCAATAATCTATAATTAACGTGAGTTTGATAATAGGTATATGAACTTCATTTTTCCTAAATATTACTCTCATAGACCCGGCAGGTACGGTTTCCTAACTGCACCATAGGCATCAATTTTTGGAGATATTTATCTGTGAAGGATTTTGGAAGTCTATTTTTATCATACACACCTTTCGCACCGCTGGTGCTTGGTTTCTTGTGGCGGACATTTTCTATACACCTGTCGCACCGCTGGTGCTGATATGTGATTTATGAAAGCCTCGGAGAGGCGAAAGGTGTATAAAATGCACAAACTTTACTCACTAAATTGATGCCTATGGGGCGTCAATTTAAGGATATATTTACTTGTGAAGGATTTTGGAAGTCTATTTTTATCATACACACCTTTCGCACTGCTGGTGCTTGGTTTCTTGTGGCGGACATTTTCTATACACCTGTCGCACCGCTGGTGCTGATATGTGATTTATGAAAGCCTCGGAGAGGCGAAAGGTGTATAAAATGCACAAACTTTACTCACTAAATTGACGCCTATGGGGCGTCAATTTAAGGATATATTTACTTGTGAAGGATTTTGGAAGTCTATTTTTATCATACACACCTTTCGCACTGCTGGTGCTTGGTTTCTTGTGGCGGACATTTTCTATACACCTGTCGCACCGCTGGTGCTGATATGTGATTTATGAAAGCCTCGGAGAGGCGACAGGTGTATAGCACGTAATATCAATACAGACGAAAGCCCCAGCGGGGCGAAAGGTGTATAAAATGCACAAACTTTACTCACTAAATTGACGCCTATGGTGCGGTTTCCGAACCAATTCAGAATACCAAACGCGTATTCTGATGGAATACAAAAATTTGATTTATCAAACTCACGTTATAATTACAATAGATACAAAATGTACTAAAAACTGAACACCTCAAGTTTTCACATCCATCACACATCGAAATCCAAATGTAGGAAATGTATCCATCGGATTACCGCTAAATCTGTGAGAAACGCGTACACCTTGAGAATCAATATCCCAAGGACCACCACGTAAAACGCGTGGAGACTTGATACTTCTAAAGTTATTCACCACCCAAGGCACATTGGCTGTATCTGAAATTGGATTTTTTGGTGGTGAAACTAAATAGTATTCTGGATCGTAAGCATCGAGACACCACTCCCACACATTACCACTCATGTCATATAATCCATAACCATTAGCAGGAGTGTTTCCAATCGGTGTAGTATCGTCTGAATTGAAGTCAACGCCATCAATAGAATCACCCCATGGGTATTTCTTTCCCCCTATACCACCACGTGCTGCTTTTTCCCACTCCGCTTCTGTTGGTAGCCGTTTCCCAACCCACCGGGCATACGCCATCGCAGCATACCAACTCACCTGAGTAACAGGATGCTCCGCTTTACCATCAGGGAATGTATCCTCCTCCCAATCTCTTAAATAACCCCCATCCTGAAATTCTATAGAGATATGTTCTCCATAGATATCTGTTTTACTCCATTTTGGGTTAGCATCAATAAAACCTCTAAATTCTGAATTGGTCACTGGAAATATATCCATCAGATAGGAATCAAGAAAAACAACATGATTCGGTTGTTCATCGTCTTGTGCCTCTTCATCTTCGCTGCCCATTAGAAACTCACCAGCAGGAATGAATACCATATCTTCTGGCACAATTACATCATCAGGTATAGTTAAATGACTCAATTCTTGGCGAGGAAAATCTACAATTTCTGATGCTTGTTTAGTTGGTATGCTTGCAGTTTCATCTATTTTTTGTTCATCCGTATAGTGCTGAAGCATGACAAGATGTTCACGTCTTTTCAATGGGTCAATCAATGTATCACGCGCTTCATTCAGAACAATCCGCCACTGTTCTTGAGATCTTCCATCAGGACGTGGTAGTCCACCCGCAGCTAAGGATGTTGTGTATAGTTTCTTGTGTGCGTCATTAACATAGGTAGTGATATCGTCTTCACTTAGGTTATTGAGTTTAGCAATCAATATTTCCAATATCTCAAAATAGTTGTCATTTCTTCCAACAACCAATCCTGCAGCTCGTAGAATCTCAACCGCATCATCAATTGGAACTTCGAATTCCAAAGATGCTTGACGCAAAAGACCCTTTCGTTGTTCATCTGTAATAGTAGGTGAAACTGCTTTGAGTCTACTGATAAATGCTTCAAACTCATCACGTTTAGACATGTTCACTACTCCAATTATCCATATCGAATATGTGTTTGATTCGAAGGAATATTATGACACAACAGGTATTACACACCGAAATCCGATGTTAGAATTTGCGTATGTTGGTAAGACACCAGATCGCTTAGCAGTCCGGACATTCTCAACTGAATTGTACCACGATCCTCCCCGTATTACATGATGTGATTTAGAATTCGTATAGTTTTGAACTATTCTTTCAATATTCCCACCACATATCGGATTATCTTTTGACGAAAATGCATAAAAACTCTTATCCCACTCATCAAGACACCATTCCCACACATTACCAACTATATCAAATAAACCGTATCCATTTGCAGGATAACGTCCAACAGGCGTCGTCTGTTGACGTCTTTTTTCATAGTTTGCTTTACCACCATCAATCTCATCACCCCATGGATATTTTTTGTCTTCCAATCCAGCACGCGCTGCTTTCTCCCATTCTGCTTCAGTAGGTAAACGTTTGCCTATCCACCGTGCATAAGCCATCGCAGCATACCAACTGATATGAACAACGGGATGGTCAACTCTCTCCTCTGGGTAATTATCCTTATCCCAATGGTGTAAATAATATCCATCGTAGAATTTAAAGGAATGAAAAAATGTGAACCCGCGTGGTTTTTCCCATTGTGGGTTCGCATCAATAAATTCCTTGAATTGTGCATTGGTTACAGGATATTTGTCAATATAGAATGCATCAAGGTAAACATCATGAACTGGCAATTCATCTCGAAATGCTTCGTCATCACTGCCACCCATTTTAAACTCACCTGCAGGAATAAGTTCCATGTCCTCAAGAACATGTAAAGGAGCTGGTGGTTTCTCTACCTCTTCTTCTACAAAATCTGCAGCTATGAGTGGTGCGTTTTGTGATTCTGGGTCAATGAGTGCATCGCGCGCCTGATTGAGGAGTGTCCGCCACTGTTCCTCCGTCCTACCATCAGCACGAGGTCGTCCCCCTGCTTTCAACGAAGCACTATATAGTTTTTCGTGTGCATCCCTAACCTGATTAACAATGTCCGACTCACTTCGTGTTTCAAAATCCGACCTTGATAATCCCAACACTTCATAATAATCAATACTCTCACCAATTACCAAACCAGATGCGTTCAAGATTTCAATCGCATCATCAAATCCAACGCCAAACTGTTGGACACCCCTCCGAAGAAGTCCTTTCCGTTGTTCATCAGAAATAGACGGTGAAACTCTTTTAAATTCGTTTATAAGATCAATAAATTCGTCTCGATTTGACATATTAAATCACTTTCAATAGCAAAACCCAAAAATATTCACACATTCAAAATTAATAATCCATACGTTTGTAGTCGCGCAATTCATTGCACCTCTTACATTCCTGAATGTATGTATGATCCTTCCAATGGGTACATTTTTACTCAAGAATCCTCAGACATAGCACAACGAAACCCTATGGTAGAGCACGTATATCTTGGTGTATTCCGAGAACGGTAAGCAACCCGTACATTCTGAGGTGTACTCACACAAGATCCTCCACGCAATATCCGAGAAGATTTGATTTCCGTATAATAATTCACAGTACCATTTATACTTTCTCCTGAAATTGGGTTGTTCTCTGGTGAACGCGCATAGAAATTTCTATCCCATTTATCCAAACACCATTCATACACATTTCCCACTACGTCATACAGACCGTATCCATTGGCAGGATACTGACCTACAGTTGTTGTCTTACCAATCCATGCATCATAGTTCACATAAGTGGAATCAATTGTATTTCCCCACGGATACTTTTCTCCAGTGAGTCCGCCGCGTGCAGCCTTTTCCCATTCAGCCTCTGTTGGGAGTCGCTTACCTAACCAACGCGCATAAGCCATCGCAGCATACCAACTCACCCAAGAGACCGGATGGTTTTCCTCTCCTCTCGGGAAAACCCCATAATTCCAATTCTTCAAGTATTCACCATCATGATATTTCCGTTGAATGCTTTCTATATCGCCTCTTCCCAATTCATACCATTTTGCTGGTTTACACCATTCTGGATTCGTATCAACAAATTCCTTATATTGTGCGTTCGTCACAGGATATTTATCAATATAATAACCATCTAAATAGACAGAATGTAAAGGTTTCTCATCGCTATATGCAATTATCTCTTCACTTCCCATTTGAAAATTACCAGATTGGATAAGTACCATCCCATCCTTTTCTGTCGGTATAGAAACTTCATCATGTTCAGTAGGTATAGCAAGCGTCTGTTCATGTGCTGACTCTGATTCACCTAAATCAATTTGTATTGGGGAAATGTCATTATCTTGTAAAGAAGCAATATAGAACTGTCGTCTTTCAGTATCAATGAGAACGTCACGCGCTTGATTCAAGAGTGTACGCCATTGTCCTTCTGTTCTACCATCAGCACGGGGACGACCACCCGCCTGCAAAGAAGCACTATACAATCTCTTATGCGCAGCCTCAACAAGATTCTGGATTTCTGCTGCATCTATGCTTCGGAACGCATCAATAGAAAATCCTAACACATCAAAAAAACTTATATCTTCACCAACAACTAAACCGAGAGATACAAATATCTCTGTAGCCTCATCAACAGATAAACCATAGTTTTGTACTGCTTGGCGTATGAGCCCCTTACGCTGTTCATTAGAGATAGTCGGAGAAGCGTCTCTGAGTGCACGAATTATGGTAATGAAGTCATCACGGTTTGCCATACAATTATACCATTTCTGAAAATACAATACCTTCGCCATTTTTACATGCTTCAATTGAATCGGAATACTGTGTTGATCTATCATCGATCTGTGATAATGTCCGATAGTATGAATAAAAATAACTTCAGGTTTTTGTTGAAGTATTTCTAATTATCATAACTCAAGTTGCTACCTATCAAAATCCGAGCAACTTCGTTCTCCTTAAAATATCCAATCTTCCGCTCCAGCGGAGCGATATGTTTATAGCACGCTTTGTTTCATTCTTCCGCTCCAGCGGAGCGGTATGTGAAAAAACCCTTCACAGGCTAAACGACTCGTTATATAGTTTGGTGGCAACTTGCGTTATCATAGATCCTAATTTGACAATAGAAATGGTTGGACAGCAATCTGACTGAATAGAGTGGACGCACAATCTAGCAGAATGTGCTACAAAACGCACAATCTAACAGAATGTCTATTATTGGCGAAGGTATTGAAAATAACAACCCTATAAGGAATTCCGGTTCGTAGTCGCGCAATTCATTGCACCTTGGACATTCAAGTTAAAATGGGAATTTCATTTATATTATTGGTATTAGAAATACCTCTAAGAATCAGTCGCGTCACGAACGCGTTTTAGATTCCATAAACGCACATTCTTGTCCGTACTACAACTTGCAAGGATTTGTCCATTAGGTGAATACGCAAGAGATTTTATGGTGGATTTATGTCCTGTAAGTGTTGAAGTAAATTTCCCGGTAGCAATATCCCATAGACGTATCAAACCATAGTAACTTCCACATGCAAGTGTCGAACCATCAGATGAATAGGAAACAGATGGTGAAAAAGAGACTACGTTAAACCAAGAAAGATGTCCTGCCAGAAAGTCTTGCGGCTCTCTTGTGGTAGCATCCCACAAATGAACATTGCCGTAAAGACTTGTGCTTGCGATTGTATTGCCATCTGGTGAAAAAACCACTGAACTAATGCCATTCTTATGACCATCCAAAGTATATTTATTGTAATATCTGTCGGCATCCCACACCCGAACAGTCCTATCATAGCTAGCACTCACAATTGTCTTACCATCAGGAGAAAATGCAACCGCACTCACCCAATTGCTATGTCCAACGAGAATATTTGAAAATGTTCCACTGATTGCATTCCATATACATACCCTATTGTCATTGCCACCACTCACAAGAGTCTTGCCATCAGGTGAATAGTTAACTGAACGAATTTCACTTTTATGTCCAATGAGAGTATTCTTAAGTTCTCCTGTTTCAGAATTCCACAAACGAATTGTTTTATCACTACTGCCACTTGCGATTGTCTCACCATCGGGAGAATACACAACCGAAGTAACATCGCCTACATGTTCATGTAAAGTGTGTTTCAATTCTCCACTTACAACATCCCATATAACAGCCGTGTTATCTGAACTTCCACTCACGATGGAAGTGCCATCTGGAGAAAATGCAACAGAATTGACCGATCCTTTATGTTCCGAAAGAGCAATATCTTCTATTTGTAAATGTGGTTTGGTAATTGCGGCATTTGAATTTTGAAGAACTGCAGTCGATGACTCTTCTGTTTGCTTAACACTTAGTTCACCTATGTGTTCTTGTCGCCGCTGCAGGTTTGTAAGTACATCTCTTGCTTGATTCAAGACCGTACGCCATTCTGCTTCTGACTTTCCATCCACACGAGGACGACCACCTGCCTGCAAAGAAGCACTATACAATCTATTATGTGCAACCTCAACAAGATTCCTGATTTCCAATTCATCTAAACCTTGAATCTCATCAATTGAGCATCCTAACACATCAAAATAACTGATCTCTTCACCAACAACCAACCCGATAGATATAAGTATTTCTGTAGCCTCATCAACAGATAGACCATAGTTCTGTACTGCTTGACGTAAGAGACCCTTACGCTGTTCATTAGTGATAGTCGGAGAAGCATCTCTAAGAGCACCAATTATTGTAGTAAAGTCATCTCGGTTTGCCATACAATTATACCATTAGAAATAATGCAAAGGAGTGTCAGATACTTCACGCTCACGATTCAGATCCCATAAACGTACATTCTTGTCCGCACTACTACTGGCAAGAATTTGCCCGTCAGGCGAATATGCAAGGGATTTTATTGTGGACTTATGTCCAGTGAGTGTAGAAAAAAATACATTTCTGGTAGTGTTCCAAAGACGTATCAAACCATAATAACTACCACAGGCAAGTGTTGAACCATTGGGTGAAAAAGATAAAGAATTAAACCAAGAGAGGTGTCCTGCCATAAAGTTTTGTCGTTCACCAGTTGCAGCATCCCACATAAAAATATTACCATTTAGGGTCGTGCTTGCAATAGTATTGCCATCAGGTGAATAAACCACTAAATTTACACTATTTTTGTGACCACTCAATGTAAATTTTTTGTAAAACATAACTACATCCCAAACACGAACAGTCCTATCATAGCTACCACTGGCAATTGTCCTACCATCAGGTGAAAAGACGAGAGAAGTCACCCAATTGCTATGGTCTTTGAGAATATATATTAGTTCACCTGTATTAGCTTCCCACAAGCGTACCGTTCTATCGTGACTACCACTCGCGAGTGTCTTGCCATCAGGTGAATAGACGACTGAACTTACTGCCCCGTAATGGCCAGTGAGAGTATTTTTAAGTTCGCCTGTGTCAGAATCCCATAAACGAACTGTCTTATCATGGCTACCACTTGCAATTGTCTTACCATCGGGAGAACAAATGACCGAAGTTACTTCATCTTGATGTCCAACAAATGTCCAATTCAGTGTTCCACTGAGTACATCCCAGACCTTTGCTGTGCTATCTGAACTACCACTGACGAGTGTAGCACCATCCGGGGAAAATACAACAGAATTGACGGATCCTTTATGTTCTGAGAAAACTGTATCTTCTATTTTAATTTGCGGTTTCGTAATTGCATTTCTTGAAGATATAGGAACACTTTCAGGTGTATCATCAGTATTCTGGATATTTAGTTCCTCGGTGTATTCTTGCCGCCGTTGTGGGTTCGAAAGTACATCTCTCGCTTGATTCAAGACCGTACGCCATTCTGCTTCTGACTTTCCATCCACACGAGGACGACCACCCGCCTGTAATGATTCACCATACAATTTCTTATGTGCTGCTTCTACACAAGAGATAATATCTACTTCCGATAGGTTATCAATCGCAGACATTGATAAACCCAACACATCAAAATAATCAACCTGTTCACCGAAAACCAACCCAGATGCATTCAGTATATCAACTGCCTCATCAACCGAAACGTTATACTGTTGAACTGCCCGACGAAGCAATCCTTTGCGTTGCTCATCCGAGATTGTCGGAGAAATTGATTTTAACTCGTTGATGAATGTAATATACTCGTCGCGTTTTGACATGTTAATTCTCTTTATAATTAAAACATTCAAATTTTAAGGAAGTATGCTTGGTGTGTGTAAAGTTTTTGTTACACAGGACTTTGTAGACCAATATATCTCTGCTTAACCCATAGATGTCAACTTTCAATACTCTTGTAATGTAAGTATTACTCTTTAGTCCCGTAGGGCCGATATGTTTATAGAGAAAATGTGGACCACCCTCTTGAGTTCCGTAGGAACGGCATAGGAAGATAACATATCGTCCCTAATGAGGATTAATTTATTAAACGGGTAATTCTCATTTTCTCAAACACGGTAGGAGCGGTTTCCTAACCGCTCCGGACTTCTCAAGGAAATTACCCGATTTATTTTTTAATCTTCATACGGGACTAAAGAACTGGAGTCTACTCCTGTTCTATAAACATTCCGACACTACGGGAATAAAACGTGTTACATATATCCTCTAATTCAACATTATGTCCGATATAGTGACATATACTTTACACACCCGTAGTCTTGTGGGTGGACTTTCTAAACCCGATTTAACACAATTGTAGTCGCGCAATTCATTGTGCTTCTTATATTCCTTAATATATATATATATACGAATCTTCCATTGAGTAAATGTTCTCATTAATTATTTACTCAAGAATCCTCAGACATCACACAACGAAATCCGACATAACTGTTCGTTCTCCATGGAGTTAAAGTACGACGATTTGAAACTCGCACATCTTGCTCTTTAGAATTCCAAGAACCGCCTCTGATCACTCGATATTTCTTAGATGTCAAATACGCATCCAAGATCTTTTCTATACTGCCGCCGGAAACAGGATTGTCTTTTCTCGATAACTTGTAAAATTTACTATTCCATTCATCAAGACACCATTCACTTACGTTGCCTATCATATCAAACACACCGTATCTGTTTGCCGGATAGTTACCTACGGGTGTCGTTTCTCCAACCCGATTATCATAGTTTGCGTTTTCTGTATAAATTGCATTGCCCCAAGGAAACTTGTATCCAACTAATCCCCCACGTGCTGCCTTCTCCCATTCCGCCTCAGTCGGTAGGCGTTTACCAACCCATTTTGCATACGCCATCGCAGCATGCCAACTTACCCAATTCACTGGATGGTTCTCTTTCCCACTGGGATACTTCCCTTTAAACCAGTCCTTCAAATAATCACTATCCCGATACTTTCTTAAAATAAATTGAAAGTTATACATCCCAAGATTATTCCACTGTGGATTAGCTTCTACAAATTCCCTATACTGCTCATTTGTCACAGGATATTTATCTATGTAAAATCCATCAACATATACGGCATGTGCAGGTTTTTCGTTTGCATGAGAATCATATTCGTCACACCCCATTTGAAATTCGCCAGTCGGTATAAAGACCATCTCATCATTTTCTAAAGGTACAGAACTAACATCACTTTCGGGTGTATAGGTAGCAATCTCTTCATGTGCTAATTCTTCTTCCTCTAAAACTATTTCCCGTGTAGGTGATACACTGTTTTCAAGTCTGTTGATATACGCATTACGTTTCTCAACATCCATTAGAATATCACGCGCTTGATTCAGAAGAGTTCTCCACTGCTCCTCACTTCGACCATCAGCACGAGGACGACCACCCGCCTGCAACGATTCACCATACAATTTCTTATGTGCTGCTTCTACACAAGAGATAATATCTACTTCCGGTAGGTTATCAATCGCAGAGATTGATAAACCCAACACCTCAAAATAATCAACCTGTTCACCGATAACCAACCCGGATGCGTTCAGAATATCAACTGCCTCATCAACCGAAACGCTATACTGTTGAACTGCCCGACGAAGCAGTTCTTTACGTTGTCCATCAGAAATTGTAGGAAAAATCGACTTTATATCGTGAATAAACGATATATACTCATCTCGCTTAGACATCTTAGGCTCTCATTTTAGGTGTTGGTAGGAATTGATCGGATCCCAGCAGATTGACTCTCTGCACCGTGTCCAAATGGCACAGAACAAACACAACGAAATCCTATTACATTCAACGAAAAGGAAGGTGACTCAGCATTACGATTCGCGATTCTTACTAAAGATGCAGGTATCCGCCAAGAACCGCCACGCAGGACGCGATTTGTTTCAACATCTAAAAAATGGTTCTCAACCCACTCAATCGAACTCGCTCCAACGATAGGGTTACGATGCGATGACCCCATAGCAAAACTATCATGATACGCATCAAGACACCATTCCCATACATTCCCACACATATCATACAAATCATACCCATTTGAAGGATATTGCCTAACAGGTGTAGTTTCACCGATGTTCCAGTCATAATTTGCCATAGACGGATCGGCATCATCACCCCACGTGTACTTGTTACCACTGACACCACCGCGTGCAGCTTTTTCCCATTCTGCCTCAGTCGGCAAACGTTTTCCTGTCCATTTCGCAAACGCCATCGCGGCATACCAACTCACATTAACAACAGGATGTTCTGCTTGACTAACTAGAAAACTGTTCGCTCTCCAATGCTTTAGATAGTCAACATCACTAAATTCATGAGGAATGTTTTCCCTGCTCCATTCTGGGTTTTCATCCACAAATGCCTTATACTGTGAGTTTGTCACAGGATATTTATCAATATAAAACGCATCCAGATAAACGGAGTGGATAGGATGTTCATCACCATAAGCTTCGTCATCAGCACTACCCATTTGAAACTCACCGACAGGAATAAGAGCCATGTTGTCAAGTTTCGGAGTTCTCAACGTCTTCTCAATACTTACCGTCTCTTGTTGTATGCTTGACAGATGTCCCAATCTTCTTTTGGGATCTATCAAGGAAGCACGCGCTTGATTCAAGAGTGTCCGCCACTGCTCCTCTGTCTTGCCATCAGCACGAGGACGACCACCCGCTTTCAACGATTCACTATACAACTTATTGTGTGCTGTTTCAACATGGTTAACAATCTCTGCTTCGCTTCGGTCTTCAAACTCAGAGATTGACAAACCCAATACCTGAAAATAATCAACCTGCTCACCTACCTGTATTCCTGATAAATTTAAGATGTCCACGGCCTCATCAACAGTGAGTTCATATTCCTGAACACCTAACCGAACAAAACCTTTACGTTGTTCGTCTGTTATTGTCGGTGATGCCGTTCTGAGCGCGCTGACAAACACAATATATTCTTCGCGCTTGGACATAAATTTATTTCCTATGCAAAAATATTACCGATAATGGCAGGTTTTGTTTCTCTGAACTTACGCACAGATCGGAGGCGCGCTTTGATGAAGATTAATTTATTAAACGGGTAATTCTCATTTTCTCAAACCGGGTAGGAGCGGTTTCCTAACCGCTCCGAACTTCACAAGGAAATTACCTGATTTATTTCTTAATCCTCATGTAAGCGCGCTGAAAAACTCAGAATATAACCAAGAATTTTACCACTATTGTAATAAACTATTCAACAACAAGATCCTGAAGTTCTGTTTTAGCCTGTGCAACCTCCTCTTCATTGAGCGTAGGTCGTTCAATAATAGAGAAAAGGTCGTAAACAGCAGTCGCCTCATCATTTGAGAGAGATTTAGCGGTCACCTCAAGATTTTGGTCTAAGTTGTATTTATAGTTCACCTCAATTGGCGAACCTTGCGGCAAACCGACGGGCAATTCCAATGTACATTCACCCAATTTATACTCATCAAACAGATCAATTTGATCTTTACGTTGATCCTGCTCAAGTCCTTGCACCACTTCAATTAACACGGAGGGTTGATTGTGGTCCACCGTCAAGAACTTATCTGCTACTTCACAGGGAATTGCCGTCATTTTTGGTATCATCACATGAATAACATACTCACGCAGCGCATTAAGAACAATAAGACCAAGATTATGTGTTGCACCATCAGTCACCGTTACTTTCGGAACACCATCAGGACCGATGAAACGGTCTATAACTGCCTCAGGCATATCCACCGTCTCTGTATCTCCTTCCGTAATCTGACGGAGAGTCCCCTGAATCGCTGCACCGAGAGCCACGACCTCATCAGGATTGACTTCATGCGGATTGATCTCTTTACCACTAAGTGTAGCAATCATCTCTTGTATCATCGGCATCCGTGTTGAACCACCTACCAATAGGATTTTATCAATATCTTCCCATGTCATGTCTGCTTCAGATAAAACAACATTGCACAGCACACGACATTTTTCAAGCAAGTCCGATGTAAGTTGTTCAAACTTCTCACGTGTCAACTCAACACGTGTCGTTTTGCCATTGTAACCACAAATCATCAGTGCTCGCTGTCGTAACGACAAAGATTCTTTTGCTGTAATCGCATCCAATTGAAGGTCTTGATACGAATGAAGGTCAACTAACGGATTCTCACCATGTTCTATCTCGAACATCTCCGCAACATGCATGATGATTTTATCGTCCCAATCTTTTCCACCTAAACGATGGTCACCATTTGTCGCAAGCATCTGTATCTCCGACTCAGATACACTCATGATAGTTACATCGAACGTGCCACCCCCAAGGTCAAACACAAATACATTCTGATTACTACCCAATTGGTCCATCCCATAAGCAAGTGCAGCCGCAGTCGGTTCATTGAGTACCTGCAAAACATTCAATCCCGCAATTCTACCAGCGTTTCGGGTTGCCTCGCGCTCTGCATCGTGAAAATAGGCGGGAACAGTAACAACAGCATCCGTGATCTCTTCACCCAAATAAGTTTCCGCATCCTGTTTGAGTTTCGTGAGAATAACCGCAGAGAGTTCTTCGGGGGAATAGTCCTTCTCATCAAAGGTGCGAAAGAATTCTGACTTTGATTTACCCATCTCGCGTTTAATAAATTCCACTATCTGTTCTGGCACTGCCCGCGCATTTTGCTTCGCTATTTTCCCGACTGTAACCAGATTGTCTTCAAACATCACAACCGAAGGTGTAATACGCTCACTCTCTAAGTTCGGTATTATCTCCGCTTGTCCATGTTCGTTTACATGTGCAATCACCGAAAATGTCGTCCCAAGGTCAATCCCAACGACTTTACCCATCCGTATTGGCCCCTTTCTCACCAGAAGGAGATTTACTTACAATTTCCTCACTGTTTTCTGTTGAAGCGGAATAACGATAAATTGTCACCTCTTCCGGACGAAATACCTTCTCACGCCAGTTGAACCCTATTTTATGCACTTCAGCAATTGTCTTGTCCTGCTTAGGATCATCTGTTGATATTGTTTGACGAGTCTTATGCAATTGCCGATCAAGCGTCTTTGTGGACTCCGCATAAGGTGTTACATCCAAACGGTACAACACCTCTTCCAATTTATATCGGAAATTCTCAAGATTATGCCGATATTGTGTTAAACCATCAGATATTACTCCATCTTCAGCCTCAAGTATGACATCAAGCTGAGATTCAAGCAACAGATAACTGTCGTAAAGTTGAATCAGATTGTGGATGATCGGTTTGTGAAGCACATCCAAAAGGAAACTCTCTTTGTAATCTTTCATCTCCGCATAAATCTTGTCAAACATCTCTGTCTGATTCTGATTGCGAGCAATCTGTTTCTCAAATAATTCTTGTAACGCTTCCAAACTTTGTTGGATTACTGATAATTCACTATGAGACGACATTTCAGGATTGTCTTCTGATGTAAGAGTAGCCATTGCTACATCCAAATCCATTTCAGACTCATCACTGTTCTCATCTAAATGTGTATCATTTTCATTTATTTGCTTATCCATTTTCATCACACACCTCCCCAATTAAAGAGACACCTGAGAACCAAAAGGATAGCAAAAAATATCAGTGGACACACAAAGATATTAAGTACTTTTACCCCTTCTGCCACGGCACACTCCCCGCTCTCTGAGTCTCCTCCTGAAACAGATTTCTCATCTCATTATACATTTTTTTATCCGATTGAGAAACATCAGTTGTCTCTAAAGGATCATTGGATAGGTCATAAAGTTCCAACGGTTCAAATGGACGGTTATGCAGCAGCTTCATATCACCCCGACGAACCGCATGCTGACACTGACCGCTAAACTGTTGTCCACCTTCTCTACGTATCCAATATAGGAGACGATCAGACATATCCTGTTTTTCTCCCTGAAATGTCCCCCAGATAGAACGACCATCAATTTCATGTTGAACAGGAACATCCGCAACATCACATAGTGTCGGCAACAAATCACTCAACATAGCAACCTGATCCGTGACATGTCCTTCCGGCATATTTCCTTGCCACATAGCACAAGTCGGCACGCGTATTCCCCCTTCATACATCTCACCTTTCTGACCACGCAACGGACCGTTGTGTGCACCAACATTCATCTGTCCACCGTTGTCCGATGAATAAATGACAAGTGTGTTTGACAACTGATTAGTCTCCTCAAGTGTGTCAAGCACTCGTCCGATACCGGCATCCATGTGTTCAACAAGGGCAACATACTTCGCACGTTGATCAGAAATATCTGGTTCACGTTTCTTCACGCGTTCTATCCAATCGTCTGGCGGTTGAATTGGTGTATGCGGGGCATTATACGCAAGATACAGGAAAAATGGATGGGAAGTATGCGCATGCGTTCGAATAAAATCAACACTCCAATCGGAAAACAGATCTGTCGCATGTCCTCTCGGATCAATAGAATCAAAATCGTTCCGCATATAGTTGTTATTATGCCGGAGGTGCGTATAATAATCATCCATCATATCTCCGAGGAAACCATGAAAATGGTCAAATCCTCGTTTACAAGGATGGTTCTCATCTTCAAGACCCAAATGCCACTTCCCGATAAGTGCCGTACGATAGTCTTTCTGCTTCAACATTGAAGGTAACGTAATCGCATCCTGACGAAAGTAACCCCAATTGTTCTGTGCATGTGTGCGAACCACTCCTGGAACACCAACCCTATCGGGATAACGTCCTGTCATCAGCGAAGCACGACTCGGAGAACACACTGAACAATTCGCATAAAAATTCGTAAAACGCACACCTTCATTCGCAATTCTGTCAATATTCGGGGTTTGTATTGATGGTCCATCATGTGCTGAAATATCACCATAACCGTGGTCATCTGCAAGAATCAGTAATATGTTAGGTTGTTTTGCCATAGTATTCTCCAAATATGTGATTTTTGTTCTGATTAACTCTAAAAATACACTTTACAATACCCAAAAACGCGTTAGTAGTCGCGCAATTCATTGGGCTTCGGACATTCAAACAAAAAAGGAAAAATCAGTTTTAGAATTGGTATAATTCAATAGCTTCCTCAAATTGACCATCCCAACATAGCAAAACGCCCAAATTGGTGTGGGGTTCAGCCAAATTGGACGCAAGAGGTATCGCTTCTGTCAATTGCTCTTCAGCAGAATCAAGGTAGCCTTCATCAATGTCTTCACATGCCATAAGATTTAATTCTCTCGCTTTTTCAATATCATTGACAAAGTTATTATCTATAGCATCATCATTCTTTTTCATTGCTATGAATGTTAAAAAAAATAAGATGACACTTCCCTTACACGGTAGGTGGGGTTTCTAACCTCGCTGATGCAATGTCTCTAATCCATGCTTAGGCTAACAACAAATGAATTTAAGGTTAGTGGTATGTTTATGATTTGAACTAAGGATTAAAATTCGAGGTTAATCCATTTTACTCCAATATGTGTAATCTTAAGGGTCTGCAAAATATGTGTTGAATTCTTTAGTCCCGTAGGGGATGGAATGTTTATAGAGAATATGTCAATGCATCTTCTTGCGTTCCGTATGAAGATTAATTTATTAAACGGGTAATCTTATTCACCTCATATCTTGTTGGAGCACTTTGTAAGCGCGATTGTCAAACACATAGGCGCGCTTTGGAAGCGCGCTGGACTTTGAAGCCAAATTACCCAATTGATTTCTTAACCTTCATTAGAAAAGCAATGTTTATGATATTCTATGCTACAAACATATCGTCCCTACGGGTCTGAAGAAGGTCTCAAATGTTTAGAAAACCTAAAATTGACACTGAAAGATTTATTCCATATACACCCAATTTCGTCTGTGTCAAAGCGGTTTAGCGGGATTTAATGCCACCCCATGTAGTTGCAAGTTTGCCTGCCGGTTCTACCGGTAATAGTGCTCCAAGTCCATCATCCATCAGTGCATTTATATCATCTGCGGATAATGCTACCCGAAAAATAGCAACATCATACAACATGCCATTTAAGGTTTCTGAAGTGTTGTTTGACCATCCACCAATGTGAACATTCGCTCTTCCGCGGGGTGGAGGTCCTCCAACGTCAACAGCACCAATTTGTGTGCCATTTTCGTAGATCTTGATAGTGTTCGTTCCATCATAAGTAGCTGTCATATACAACCACTGATCTTTCTTAACATTTCCTTGGTTCCAAGCACCTTTCCAACCGTTCAATCTAAAATATGCTTCCCATCCACTTCCATTACCACTAGTACGAAACGCATAGTTAGCTGTTGCAGCAGGGTCATCTCTCTTGCCAATTATATGTCCAAAACCATTCTCAGCACCATTCACATTAACCCAAGCGGTAATCGTCCAGGCAATATCGGCGTATAAACTATCGGAATCTGGAACGATCACGCGGTCATTATCCCCATTTAGACTTAAAGCAGGACCAGAGGGACCATCCACCCATTTTCCGCCCATTAATTCACCGTGATTTTCGTTACCTGAACTATCGCTAATCGTGTCTCCATCACCTTCGTTAAGTAACCAAATACCTATAGCACTCCCAGGTTCAATCTCCGCTACACTATGAAATGCAAACAAAAGACTGATGACAAATAAACTTATTCCAATAAATGTTACGTAATCAGTAAATTTTCTCATTATTTCCTCCAAATTATGCTACGTTATTAAAGAGACTAAACTTAGACACAAACCTTAAGCGGCAGAATGTTACGTTATTATAAGACGAAACTTTGAAACAAACCTTAGGTGCGCTTTTGAAGCGCGCTGGATTTTAAGAATTATACATACAAATTGCATTTTACATCTGTACTACCTATGTAAATTCTTACCTTAATATTCTAACATAGCTCCATCTTTGCGTCAATCAATTATCATGAAGCAGGTATGTAAAGTCTTTGTCACACAGTACTTTGTAGACCTATATCTATGCTTAACCCGGAGATGTCAACTTTCAATACGCTTGTTATGTAAGTATTACTCTTTAGTCCCATATGAAGATTAATTTATTAAACGGGTAATTCTCATTTTCTCAAACCCGGTAGGAGCGGTTTCCTAACCGCTCCGGACTTCACAAGGAAATTACCTGATTTATTTCTTAATCCTCATTAGGGACGGAATGTTATATCTGTGTCAAATGTGCCAAAAACTTTACACCCTCATGAAGTTTCAAAGTATTCAACTGACGCCAAACCATCTTGTTGGAGGGGTTTCCAACCACGATTTAGACAAATCCCCTTGTTGGAGGGGTTTCCAACCACGATTAAACAAAAACATGTTGCAGTCGCGCAATTCATTGCGACTCGGACATTTCATCGGAAAAGAAAGATACGCTAATTCAATCCTTATTACTAAACACTACCTAACCTTAATAAAATGGATTCCAAATCTTCTAAACCATATCTAAGCATACGCAGCTTGAATCAACGCATTTATATATCCAAATTGATATGCCCACGCTTGCCGAACCCGTCCAGACACACCTTTAGGAGCAGTATCATCAGGATGAGATGGTGCATGGTCTGGCATCAACATATACGGATAACCCGCATCACGTAAGGTTTCTGCAACCTTATACATATCCACATCACCTTCGTCAGGCCACACCTCTTGGAAGTTGTGCAAGCCACCCCGAATATTGCGGAAATGTATGTTAAATATCTTTTTACGTTCACCAAAATACGCAATAATCTCGTATAATTCAGAACCAGGATCCTCTAAACCCTCAGATACGACTCCGCAGCAAAAATTAAAGCCGTGATATGGACTTTCGTTGATTTCAGCAAACCTTTTTAATCCATCAAATATCGGATAATTCCAACGTTCAACACCTCGTAAAATTGGTGCAGGTGGATCGTTTGGATGACATGCCATTTGTACCTTGTTTTCTTCCGCAACAGGAATGACACGATCAAGAAAGTATGCAATTCTGTCAAACGCCTCTTCCCGACTCACCTCACCTGCATCGGAAAGAGTATCATTGTCATACTTAGAGAAATCAAATGTACTATATCTTGAGCCACCACGTCCAAGTGTGCTTTCTGTCCGTTGATGATTCAGAATACAAAAATTATAGTTCAAACCTCGCAAACCTGCCTTCGCAGCATGCTCTATCGTCTCACACACGCCATCAAGGTCTCTATCTCGTTGAGGATCTTGAGCCAACGTAATACTTCTCGGTAGTCCAATATGAATCATCTCAAGACTCACACCCGCAGCCTCTGCTTCTGCTTTGTGTTGCATCAACGTCTCGGGTTGAGTATTTCTGACGGAAGCATCCATATGCATAACACCATGCCGCACAAGAAACTCCAACTCTTTCGGAGATGTCCCCACACCCTGCACACCCACATGCATCTTTCCATTGTTGTTTGTTGTTTTCATAATACAATCCTCCTATTCCTATAGATTCCATTGACGAATTGTATCATGTTCACAACTTATGGTCAATTCCTACAACATGCACTCAAGGTTATTTAGTGTTGTTTTTTGCCAATTGAAGAGTTGTAGTAAGAGTTAGGTTTGAATTGTAGCGATGCATAGTAGTAGGCACGCTCCGCGTGCCGTTCTTACATTCTCAGCACAAGTGGGGCAAAGAGTTAGGTTTGAATTGTAGCGATGCATAGTAGTAGGCACGCTCCGCGTGCCGTTCTTACATTCTCAGCACAAGTGGGGCCAAAGAGTTAGGTTTGAATTGTAGCGATGCATAGTAGTAGGCACGCTCCGCGTGCCGTTCTTACATTCTCAGCACAAGTGGTGCAAAGGTGTATTGAAGAGTTGTACTAAGAGTTAGGTTTGAATTGTAGCGATGCATAGTAGTAGGCACGCTCCGCGTGCCGTTCTTACATTCTCAGCACAAGTGGTGCAAAGGTGTATAGAATCTGAATGTAAATCGCGGTTAGAAACCGCTCCTACAATAGACACCCTCTTCCATTATCCTGTTTTCTTTGTATCCTTACAATCCTGGTTCAGACAGTGCGCTCGTAGTTGCGCAATGCATTGCTCCTCAAACATTCATCTTACATAAACCTTAAATATGCGACTTAATTTATAGAATTGAAATTACAATTGACCGACAACGGTTAACTGATGTACATACAAAATCTTTACACATTACACAAAACAACATTGCCATAAATAACAATACATGCTAAATTGAAAGTATCAAACAGAAGAGACATATCACTATGAAAACAAAATTTACCACACTACTCTTTTTCGCAATATTTCTATCACATTTCTTCAATTCTACATCAATTGCATCGCAAGATCCGCTTACACTCGGTGATCACTTTATTAAATTAAACAATTACGATGCTGCAATCACAGAATATAAGCGGTTCATTTTCTTTCATCCAGACGATATACGCGTCGCAGAAACCTACAATCAGATCGGACTCGCATATCGTTCACAAGGTCTATGGCAAGAAGCAATATTCGCAATGAGAAATGCCGTCCTAAACGCAAATACAGATGAGCAGAAATCCGCACATCAACTTAACCTCGCAGTTACACTCATCGCATCAGAAAACTATGACCTTGCCCGATTAGAATTGATCAAAGTGATGCTACGAAACACAAGCGATACAACATACAAACGTTCACTCTTTTTACAAGCAGTGACGTATATTTATCAGTATCGATGGGATGATGCTCGTAAAATCCTTAAGGACTATACCACTGATGAATCGCTAAATCAACTCTTTGAGAAAGCGATGAATCTCCCACAAAAGTCTACAAAAGTCGCCAAAGTGTTATCCGCAGTCATACCAGGAACAGGCCAGATGTATGCAGGCAGATGGGGAGGAGGACTGAACGCACTTGGACTAAACGGGGTGCTTGGATACGTTACAGTAGATGCCGTCTTGAAAGGTCATTACATAGATGCAGCGTTATGGACATACTTAATTTTCAGGAGATATTATATGGGAAATCTGTATAGATCGGGAACAGCAGCAGAAACATATAATCAAGAACAATCTCAACGTGCCGCCGAAAACATCCTACAACGCCTTCAGGAAATTGCCAACAAAAAGTGATGGTTCAATCTCTCACGACTTCATCCGTGTTTGCATAATATACACCACACCAAGAAGGACAATACCAATAACAAACGTCCAAATAGAATTCATATAAGCGAGCAATGCCGCAACACCAAGCAAAATAGACTCATACCATGTCGTTTTACGTATAAAGTAACCCATCGCAACAGTCGCAAAAATGATAGTACCAGCAAGAGCAGTCACGACAGAAGTCACATATTGAATCGGTGTTCCACCAATAAATAGAATATGTGTATACGCAAAAAGCAGTGGCATGATATATAGCAGCTTAGCAAACTTAATACATGCCCAACCAGTTTTCCACGGGTCAGCACGCGCAATCGCAGCCCCCGCATAAGCACCTAACGCAACAGGAGGCGTAATGTTAGAGTCTTGACTCAACCAAAAAATAATCAAGTGAGAGGCAATTACAGATATTCCCATCTCAGGACTCGTTAGTATCGGCACAGCAAGTTGAGAGGTAATCAGATACGCAGCCGTCACAGGTATACCCATACCAAGCACTAATGATGCAGCAGCAAGCAGTAACACTGCAATCGCTCTGTTACTACCCGCAACAGACAAAACTAAATCAGGAAACTTTGAACCCAAATCTGTTAAATTTATGACACCGATGATAATACCGATGGTTCCCACCGCACCACCGATAGCAAGTGAGTTCTTGGCACCGGCAACCATCGCCTCCCAAATCCGTTTGGGAGTCAAACGCGTTTCAGGACGGAAATAACTCACAACAATCGTAACAAGTATGGAATAGAATGCAGCTTTATATGCAGAATACCCAGACATGAGTGCACCAATGAGTGAAACCAACGGTAATAAGTAATACCATCCCGTTTTTAGAAGCACAGATAACTTAGGTATTTCTGATTGTGGTAACGGTTCAATGCCCTGTTTTTTTGCTTCAAAATGCACCATCAACCATACGGACATAAAATAGAGGATGGCAGGCACAATTGATATAAGGGCGATTTTACTATACGGTGCCCCAGTGCGTTCTGCAATCAGAAACGCACCGGCTCCCATCACCGGCGGCAAGAATTGTCCGCCGACAGACGCGGATGCTTCTACTGCTCCCGCAATGTGCGGACGAAAACCGGTTCGCTTCATCAACGGAATCGTAAATGCTCCAGTGGTAACAGTATTGGCAATCGCACTACCAGCAACAGAACCGAAAAAACCAGAGGTGACAACAGACACTTTTGCTGCGCCACCAATTGACCTGCCTGTAAGGGACATCGGCAAATCAATGAAGAACTGACCAACACCAGATTTTTCCAAAAACGCACCGAAGAAAATAAAAAGAATAACATAAGTCGCCATCACATTTGCCATAATACCGAATATACCGTCTTGATTGAAAAAACAGTGTTCTATAATACGACGTAATGAAAAACCAGGATTCTGAATAACTTCTGGCATACTACGACCAAAGAGCGCGTAAAGGATTCCCACTGCAGCAATGATTGACAAACCCCAACCGACCGTCCGACGACTCATCTCAAAACTTACGATGAGTCCAAGAGCACCCATCACAATATCCAACTGCGTATAAGCACCAGCACGATCGGCAATATTAGGATAGTCAATAATCCAATAACCAATGGAGCAAACACTGAAAACTACCAATAATATGTCAATTATAGAGGGACGAGAGGAGGGCGAACGATGGCGAAATTTATAGAGGATACCAATTAAGACAAATGTAAAAAGTAAATATAAACCGAGATGATACTGTTCAGAAGACGTGCCAAAACCTGCACTATAAATATAGAAACCGACAAAAAGGACTGCACAAATCTCAAAAATCCATTTGGAGATTCCCTGTATTTCGGGACGTTGTTTTGTAAATGCTGTTACTTCTTGTGCTTCAATTTGTTCCATAAAGTGCTAAAAGTCTGTTGCAATCCCTACCATTATTGAGGTCTTATGGATGGGCTCAAATTGTGTAACACCGTCATCTGTTGTCACACGACGAAAGCGATATTCATTGATAATAACCGTTTGAACAGGAGGAATAACAACATATCGGATTTCTAAGTTAAGTGCAGACCTTTCATCAAGATCAATCAAATCCTTGAAAAAACTTGTTACGCCATCTTCACCAATATTCCGTTTAGTATAGAATGCACGAAATGAAAGACGTGGAACTAAACCAGATTCCTTTATACCTAAATAGAGTTTTGATGTGTTATTGTTATATCTCTCAAAAGCACCCAGTAGATTGATTTGGGGCAATGGTTGCCAAATAAGTTGTGTGTAATAACCGTGTCTCGCTTCATCGGTTTCTTCATATCCCCAAAACTCAGGAGTTCCTATTTCATAAGTGTAATCAAAAACAGAAGGAATGTAGCCATCACTGAAAATACGGTATTCTAACTTGATAATCGCTTTGTTATGCACAAAACCGATACCGATAGCATTTCCAATACCCAAGTCTGATACTGATGTAACCTCATCTGTTGTGGAATCATCCAGTTGGGCATCAGAATCATCTTCAGTATCTCCAACTTCCAAATCAATGTCATTCGGTTTTGGAGGATTCAGTGCAGCAATATCGTTATACAAATCAAGTCGAAATGAACTACTTTCAAAAATTGGAAACCCAAAATCTACACCGACTGCATTCAACGGTTCTTCACCTTCTTCCAGTGAGTTAGGGTCAATGTCGGTAAGATAAGTAGCACCGACTTCAAATCGCGTCAAAAGGTTGTTGTTTTCTTCCCGCAGAAATGGTCGGTAAAACCCACGTCCACCAAAAATAGTAGGAGCACCGAAGTCATTCAACATCGTTTCAACACCATATTTCCTATCAGGTTTTCTGATGTTAAAATGTAAGCCACGCCGATCATGATTTGAATAACCTGACATGATTGAACCGTGTCCTATCGTGAGATAGTCGAATTCACCCAATCGGAAGTATAGAGGATCGTAAGGTTGTCCATAACGGAAATAGCGGATCAATCTCAACCAAGTGCTGAAGCTGTCCCATGTCTCACCATCCTCTGCAAGGAAGCGATCTTCTCCAGCTTCTGCATAGGGATTGTAGAGCAACACAAAATCAAAACCCAAACCGAAATTACCGATCGGAAATTCAGGTTGAAGTTGAAGTCGAACAAAAACATCACCATTTATGAAAGTTAAACCACCACCATAGAACCCACTTGTGAGGAAGTTCTTTTCAACCATCGGTGTTGACATATTTTGGGCAAAAATTGGCGGGATAAAGAGAAACAGAAATGTGATAGCAGCAAAAATACTTCGTCTAAATATACTAACTAAAGTAACAGTTCTCATGCATCAATTATCCTTCCATCCTTCATCTGAATAATGCGATCAGCATTCTCTTTGAGTCCTTCATGATGGGTTACAATCGCAATGGTAGTTTGATGTTCATGTCGTAGTTCTTGTATCAGGTTCATCAAGTTATCACTTTGTCGGCTGTCTAAGTTAGCGGTAGGTTCATCAGCAAAGATGATTTTGGGTCGGTTCGCAAGGGCTCTGGCAAAAGAGACACGTTGTTTTTCACCACCAGAAAGTTGTCCAGGACGGTGATGTAGTCGATCACTCAAGCCAACACGAGCCAGCAGTTCAATCGCACGATTCTCTGATTCAAATGTTTTCGTTTTAGCAATGTCCATCGCAACCATCACATTTTCCATCGCTGTAAGATACGGCAACAGATGGAACATTTGAAACACAAAACCGATCTTTTCTCTACGAATCACGCTAAGATCATAATTTACTGTATCAACTTGTTCCCCATCAATTCTGATTTCTCCATCATCAGGTGTCAATATGCAACCGAGTAGGCTGATAAGTGTTGTTTTTCCACAACCGCTATCCCCCATAATCATCAACAATTCACGTTCTTCTATGTGAATATCAACAGAATCAATGGCGACAACAGCAGCATCACCGAAACCAAATCGTTTTGTCAGACCGATACCTTCTATGATTGATGCCATAATTCACAACCTTATGGATGTTTCTTCAATTTGCAGATATTGCAGCCACTGCTGGTGCAATATCTGTATATCGCATCTGTGTAGTATCTATTTCACCACGAAACGCAACCATCGGATCAACTCTGATAGCTTTACGCGCAGCCAAGTAACCGCTACCACAACAGACAACAAAACTAATCAATGCAACGATGATGGATTCTACAAAGTGTATCTTTACAAAGATAGGTGCTGCAGCAGCAAAGATGTAAGAGAGACAGTAGCCAATGAAAACACCGCTGAGAGAAATTAATGCAACCTGCTTCAGTAAGAGCTGTATGACATAGTTGTTTGATGCACCAATGGCTTTCAAAACACCTATTTCCTGTGTCTTTTCCAACATCGTTACATAGGTAATCATCCCAACAATCAATCCTGCAGCTAACCATAGCAGAACCCGCAAGAACTGCACTATCTTCATCGGTTCGTCAACCCAATACTCCATAATATCCGAGAGCGTTTGATCCAGACTACGTGCTTCAATCGTATCTAGAGTATCTAAATTGGCTGCAACTTCTTCTGCATTTTGAAGATTGTTTATGTTCAATGTTGTCTGATCGGATGTTTGGAGTATTGTTGAATTTGCGCTAATTTGTTCCAGCATCTGTTTATGAAGTGTTTTGGCAACCATCATATTAATATGCGGTGTGTTTTCAAGAATAACGCGTTGTGCAACACGTACATCCATAAATAATAATGGAGTATCCAATACAAACATCAGACTTTTTGCTTTCCCCACAACTCGAACTTGGTCTTTACTTATAGTAATAATTTCACCTATTTCAAGTCCCATTTTCTCATCAACAACCACTTCATAAGGCACATTGTCCTCAGAACGATAATCATCATAAGTGCGGGGTGTAAACATTCTGCCCTCTACGACCTGTTTGGGACCACCGAGTTCTCCTAATGTATATCCTACAACCATCGCCTTTGTAGGTTTCCCTTTAATGTTCGGTCGGGCTTGTGCGAAAATCAGCGGTGATGCTGAGTCTGGCACCAATCCTTCTGCTGAATTCAAAGATGCCATGTATTCCTCTGCCAACAGTGAGAAACCGATAAACGCACCCCCTGAACCTTCCCCAGAAATCCAGATATCTGCACCAGTGGATTTAACATACTGTTGTGCTTGAATACGCATGCCGTTCATTATCCCACCAAGCAGCAAAATCAGCGAAATCAGCACAATAATGCCGAGTGCTGTTAACACAACTCTCGCTCGACGATAACGCATGTCTTTCAGGTATAGGTTTTTCATTGTTGTCCATTTTATGTATATTAGTCAGATTCTAATTTCTTTGAATAGTCTATTGTCCAATAGATGATTTTACGGAGCACAATCATCAATGCAAAAACTAACAGGTTTTCCCAAAATGTAGCTCTGATCGTCTCTCTAAAACGTTCAAAATTTGACAGTAAAGGGTCCGTTGTATGCCATGCTTTAATATTGAAATATAATGCTAAACCAATGGGGATAAGACTAACCCAAATTCCGAAAATAAACTCCACTGTAATGAGCACATAATATGCTGCATCCGACATCAACTTTATTAGTCTATTAAATTTATTCAAATTTCCCTCTCAGATTATCAAGTAAGGTCATTTATTGATGCCATTCTTTCATGCATAGTCTGTCGTTTACGTCTGTGTAGTTGGACATGATCTAAGTACATCTCATCATCTTTTTCTGATCCAGTATCACGTTCAAGAAATAGTGGAAATTCTGAAGCAGGGGGTTTAGCATTATGATAAGCATGGCTATAACTCCGCATAATGATACGCTGTTCACGGTTGAGCGTTTCTAACCAATCCTTTGATGAATGAAAGCGATCCGCAGGTGTAACCCAAGATGGACAATAAGCAACAAAGATGTTATATCGCACCACATCACTATCATTCATTTCCACACGATGCCAAATACTGGAGTGCATCACTGTCATTGTTCCCTTCCGAGGACATACAATTAACTCACCAGGTAGACTTTTATGTGTATCATATCCATTCATATATTGCTGTCGGTGGCTTCCCGGCAACACAACAAGGTTTCCCATCTTCTCATGAGGCAGATCTGTCAACCAATATCCTATTTTGATTTGCAAAGGTAAATTTGGAGAAAACACACCATAAGGGAGTGCGCGTGCACCATCTGGGTGCCACTGATTATACTGTTTGCCACCAGGTGGACGTAGAAAAAATTGACTCTGATGTAATTTGAGAAGTTCACCGAATAGATCATAAGCGTATCCAACGTGCCGGTCATGGTCAATCAAACCTGTAAAAACGGGATCACGTTCAACGATATTCTCCATTCCAAGGTAACCACCTGGGGTATATTTTGGATTACTTTCAGCAACACGCTCTATTGCATCTTTATACATGTCAATATCATCATCGGAGATTGCATCTTCAATGAAAATAATTCCGTCTTTATTGAATGTATTCCACTGTTCGTGTGTAAATCCGGTTGGCACAATCCGGTATTTCTTATCGGTTTCCATTGGATGACTCCCTCGGTTGAATATAGATGAGAAAAAAGAGTGTATAGGTTAGATTAAACTTGCGATATTCAAAATCCAAATGGACGTTTGTTTAACCCAACCTACAGGTTTAGTTTAACTCACCTTACTAAGTGCAAATTCTGTGCCAGTCTAAGGCTTCAGCGCTGTTGGGTTCTTTGTATAATACCATGAGAGAACTGCACATAAGAGTGCAAATTTCAAATTTAATTGCACAGAATAGTGCATTTCTACTTGAGCTCAATTAATTCCTTTTCAATCATATTGACGAGTCCGGTGTTTCCATTTTGTGCAGCAAGTTTTAGGGCAGTTTGATAATCTTGTTTTCCTTGTTTTCTTCGACCTAACTTTATTTTCAGTAATGTACTATTGAGATAGGTCTTTTACTTTCCGTCTAACCCAACCCTTATCAGTATTCACTAAACCCCAACTGCCGTTTCGCACATGTCGTTCTGAAGTAGCCAAACCGAAACTGCCTGAACGATGATTTGATTTGCCCGTTCAACAATCGGATTCAAAGATGGGATGTGAGTAAACATGGTTTGTGCTTTATCCTTAAGGTTTCCTATTTTCGGTAACTCAAGAATCTTCATCTCTTTGAGAAATGCTTCAACCTCTGCCTGACCAATATGAGCGCGTCTTCGAAGTTCTTCTAATTTTGACGTATGCGCCCATACTTGTAAAACCGTTTTGCTTATCTGTTCAACAGAAAAACTCGCGGCGAGTTGTTGGGCAGCATTTTCAATGGCAACGATTGACAGTTTGCGTTTGCCCGCAACGACATGCGCGGGTGGTAAGCGAAGTTCCCAAACGATTCTAAAAACAGACAATAATTTCAAAATATAATACGTGATGTCAATTTGCCACCAACGAAAACCTTGCGGGGCAGCACTCGGAAAATGGTGATGGTTATTATGCCATCCTTCTCCCAATGTAATGATGGCAAGAAAAAAGTTGTTGCGAGAATTATCTCCAGTGTCATAACGTTGTTTCCCATAAATGTGGGAAAGAGAATTGATAGCAAAAGTTCCGTGATATAGAAGTACAGTACTTATTACAAAACCCACGACAAGTCCAGACCAGCCTGCAATTAGCCAAACGAAAACACCTAATAGTACCGCAGGTAGTGTATGGAATTTCCCAAGCCAAACAAGTTCAGGATATTTTCGGAAGTCTTTTATCAGACTGTAATTTACACTTAGCCCGCGTTTACACAAAATCCAACCTACATGGGAGTACCAAAATCCATGTTTAACTGGTGAATGTACATCTTGTTCTGTATCAGAATATTTATGATGTTCTCGATGTTTCGCTGCCCACCATAAGGTAGCCCGTTGTGCCGAACTCTGTCCGAGAAATGCCAAAAAGAATTGAAAGGCACGGCTTGTTTTGAATGCTCGATGTGAAAAGTAACGATGAAATCCTGCTGTGATACCAAACATACGGATAACGTAAAGAACGCCGCATATAATCCAATCGGTGGGTTGAACATCTACCCAAAAGACAGCAAAACATGCAAGGTGAATCAATATAAATGGTATAGGTTGAGGATGAATAATGTCCGCTGCATCGGCGGAACGCGAATTGCTTGGTTCTTTAGACACTAATTTTGTGTTCCTTCAGCTTTTAACTTTCAAGCATAACAATGATGTTATGTCTTAATAAAAAATGTGTGGGTGCCGCATCGCAGGTTCTTAGGACCCGTGACGCTTTGATGTGTATTTTGTTAGATTCTGCCATATTCTCTTTTGCAACCGAACTGATTTAGGAGCGCATACATCATCTTAAACTCATACTTAAATCAAACTCGGATGTATCTCAACAAGATAGGGTTTAGCATCCGATAAAGTCTGATGCGTATCCCGCAATTTTGTGAGTTCTGTCTTTGTCCGTTCCTGAATGTCAGTTAGGTATGGAAAATTATACACCAATTTCCCCTCTATTACAATAGGAATTAAGAGCGGGTTTCCATCAAGGATCGGTTCATCCCATAGTGTAACACAATCCTTACAATAAAATCCATCTGTATCAATATAACGATATATCTGTTTTCTACCGGGAATAGTCGCCTTTGCAGGTTCATCAACTGACTGTTTTCTAACAGGAATATCATCTCGTTCTACAGACTTATAGACACCACCGAGGGCAGAGGGACCACCTTCTCCCGTAAGTGAATTAAAGTTTGCACCTGTCGCTAAACGGGTACCAACGCCGAAACTGTCTATCGGTGCGTTATTTTCAAGAAGTTTGTCTATCTCAAATTCATCAAGGTCATGACTAGCGATAATCTCAACATACTCAAGTCCAGCATCATCAAAGATACTACGCACCTGTTTACTAAGGGACAGAAGGTCACCACTATCCAAACGGACTGCTTTCAACCGCAATCCACGACCTTCCATAGCTTCTGCTACAATACACGCATTCCTTGCTCCCTGAATCGTATCGTAAGTATCTATCAGTAGCGTTGAATTGTTTGGAAAAGCATTGGTATAATCTCGGAATGCATCTATCTCTGAGGGACGATCCATAATGAATTTATGACCCATCGTACCGACATACGGAATATCAAAATACCTTCCAGCGATGACAAGTGATGTCCCGCTTGCCCCTCCGATAAATGATGCACGTGCTGCAAGGATACCCGCATCTCTACCGTGGGCACGTCTCGCACCAAAATCAAAAACAGGTTTTCCTCTCGCTGCGCGAACTATACGTGATGCTTTCGTAGCAATCAATGTCTGAAAGTTCATCACACTCAACAGATAAGTCTCAAAAAGTTGAACATCTCGGGATCTACCAGTAACATTGATAATCGGTTCGTTAGGAAACACAATTGTGCCTTCAGGAACAGCATAAACAGAACCACCAAATTGGAAATCTCTCAACGATTCAATATAATCTCCGCTCAATTCGCCCTGTTGTAATAACCATTTGAGAGTATCCTCAGTGAAACTAAGGTCTTGTATGTAGTGGATTACCTGTTCAAGTCCTGCTGCGACAAGATATTCTCCCTGTGGAATTCTGCGGACATAGTAGTTTGCAGTAATAGTAGACTCGTTTCTGTTCTTAAAATCTGCATCCCCCATCGTGAGTTGATAGTAGTCTACAAAGAGCGACATTTCTGCTTCTGTCAATAGTGCAGATTTTGGAGAAGAATCAGGTTTCTGTTCTAAAACTTCAGAAATGGAATTCATAGCAGTTGCTTTCGTATTGAACATACAAAACCATCAGTACACATACAACCGTTTTATAGGTGTCTATCTACCGGTCCTGCGTAATCTGTATCAGTTGATTTGCAGTTATATTTTGAAGTGACTGCGTTTTTCCGTTAGTCCAGATAACCTTCAACATCTTAATCTGTGTTGATTTACCTATTCCAAATTCAGCGACATAACTGTTAGATGACATATAACTTTCACCCGCATATATTTCTCGTATCTGTGTAGCATCAGCGGTTTTAAGTTGAATTCTTGCTCCAACAGCATATCGGTTTCCATTAGCACCTATCAATTTCACATGCAACCAATTGTTGCTATTTTTCAAAGTATCAGCTTGATTCTGAAGTAAAGTTGGTTTCGCATAATTGTTCACGATGAAAATGTCTACATCACCGTCATTATCATAATCTCCGAATGTAGCACCACGGCTGACACGTACTGGAAGATCGGTAATGCCTGAGTTTTTGCTTACATCACTGAAGACACCATTTCCATCGTTTTGGAACAGTTGATCATGCTGTGGAATAAGTATTTCTGGTTGGTCTAATTTTGGGAAAGTGCTTCCGTTAACAACAAAAACATCTAAATCACCATCATTATCGTAATCAAAGAAAGATGTTCCCCATCCTATCTGTTTTATACTCACTTCAGCAAGCATGGAGGTATATGATTCATCTACAAAACGAATACGTTTTGGGTTATTGTCCTCATTCAACAGATTTTTGTATAATGCGTTCTCTTCGTCCACCCAATGACTGATAAATAGATCAATATCACCATCCGCATCCACATCTCCTGCAGTCAATCCCATAGAACCGCGAAGATCAGCTGCCCAAGACTCAGCACTGACATCAGTGAAATTACCGTCTCCCTCGTTGCGAAAGGCATGGTTTTCAGATGTATCATTTGCAACATATAGATCCATATCGTTGTCATTGTCAAAATCACTAAAGATCACTTGCAGACTCCTCCCACCCGGAGCAGCGACCTCTGCTTCAGTAGTCACATCTGTAAAAGTACCATCACCGTCGTTTCGATAGAAGACATTATCCTGTGGTTCAAACACATGCGGGTTGAGAGCACTCGGTACTGGTTTCCCAGACTGCATAGACTCCGTTTTCATCTTTTCCAACTTTTCCAAATCATAAACGACGTAGTTGCATACATATAGGTCAAGATCGTTGTCACCATCGTAATCTGCAAAGGCAGCACCCGTACTCCATAACGAACAAACTACGCCAGCTGATTGAGTAACATCGGTAAATGTACTATCACCATTATTTAGGTAAAGCACATTTTCACCGTAGTTTGTCACATATAGGTCAAGGTTACCATCACCATTATAATCTGCAAAAACACACCCCATGCCGTAACCAGTGTCACCGACATTCGCAGATTCAGTGATGTCTGTGAAAGTTCCATCCCCGTTATTCCTATATAACACATTTGTAGGTAAGTCATCCTTTTTCTTAGAAGAAATATCCGTTAAGGCACCGGGAATATTAACAACATAGAGATCTAGATCACCATCGTTATCAATATCTGCGAAACTTGCCCCGGAACCCATATCTTCAGGAAGAAGACTGGAACGTGAGCCAATTGAGTGCTGGAAACGGATACCTGAATCGTGAGTTACATCAACGAAAGTAGGGGACTGTGGCTGCGCATTTATTGTAACAGAGAAGAATACCACAAGACACAGTATTGAGATAGGAATATGTCTCACCTTCTTTGCTGTAGTATCGATCCAGGTTTTCATGATTTTAGGAAGTTGGTAAAGATATTACGGTTTAAGAACCTTTCATCATTAAGGATATCTTGATGGAGTGGTATGGTGGTCTTTATGCCTTCAATTTTAAATTCAGAAAGTGCACGCTTCATACGGGCAATCGCTTCATTGCGATTACTACCTATTGCAATTAACTTAGCTACCAGTGAATCGTAGTGTGGTGGCACTATATAACCGGTGTAAATATATCCATCAACCCGAATACCGATACCACCAGGAGGTTGATAGTCTGTCACCAAACCTGGTGAAGGCATAAATTGATTGGCTGGGTCTTCTGCATTGATGCGACATTCAATTGCGTGCCCTTTGATGTGAATATCAGATTGGTTGTATCCAAGTTCCTCTCCCATCGCCAACCTTATCTGCTCCTTAATCAGGTCAACACCAGTAATACTTTCTGTGATAGTATGTTCAACTTGAATTCGCGTATTCATCTCAAGGAAATAGTAGTTTTCGTTTTTATCAACTACAAACTCTATTGTGCCAGCATTCCTATATCCGATTGACTTGGCAGCCTTAACAGCTGCTTTGCAGATTTCATTACGTACTTTAGCAGAGATGGATGCTGCAGGTGCTTCCTCAAGCAATTTCTGCTGTTTTCGTTGAATAGAACATTCACGTTCCCCGAAGTGTACAACATTACCGTGAGAATCCCCTAAAACCTGTACTTCAATATGACGTGCGTCTTCAATCCACTTTTCAATGTATACGTCCCCGTTGCCAAAAGCTGCTTCGCTTTCTGCTTTTGCGGTGTGAAAGAGATTGAACAGACTGGGACGATTGTATGCAATACGAATACCACGACCCCCACCACCTGCTGATGCCTTAATTCCGACAGGATAACCGATTTTTTCAGCAAGTTCAGCTGCTTCTTCCGGTGTTTCAACTGTCGCTTTCTTATCTTTTTTCCGTTTCTTACTTTGGCTACCTGGAACAAGTTTCAATCCAGCTTTCGCGACTGTCTCAAGCGCACTTACCTTGTCACCCATAGTAATTAGATCCTTAATAGATGGTCCAATGAATTTAATTTGATGTGCTTCACATATCTCTGCAAATTGTGCATCTTCTGCAAGGAAGCCTGCCCCCGGATGTATTGCATCAACATTAGCGAAATCCGCTACAGCTGTGATATTCGCGTATTTCAGATAACTCTCTGCGGAGGGTGGCGGACCGATACAGTATGCCTCATCCGCATACTTGACGTGGAGTGCATCTTTATCTGCTGTTGAATAGACTGCCACAGTCTTTATATCCATGTCCTTACAAGCACGTATGACCCGAATAGCAATCTCACCTCGGTTGGCAATTAGTATTTTTTGAAACATAGTCTTAGCTTTGCCTCACACGGAAGAGGGGTTGATTATATTCAACTGCTTCTCCATCCTCAATAAAGATTTCAAGGATTTCACAATCAAAAGGTGCTTCTACATCGTTATATGTTTTCATGACTTCCAAAGTAGCAATAGGTTCACCAGCCCCTACCGAATCACCTACATCAATAAATGGCGATTCATCGGGGGCAGGGGATCGATAAAACCGGGCAGGCATTGGTGAACGAATTATATCATCACCTGTTTCGCTTTCCGTAACAAGTGTTTGAGCCACTGCACCTGTAGATACAGGTGCTGTAGAAATTTGCTGAACGGTTGCGCGTGAAATCTCAAGCTCAATCTCACCCTCACGAACTCGAACCGAGGCTAAATCTGACTGTTCTGCGATTGAAATAAGTTGTTCAAGACGTTCAAGGAGCGGATCAGAGTTCACTTCAGCATCCGCAGTAGAATCTTGGTCTTTACTATTATCGTTTTTATTCATGTTTTAAACCCTTTCAACATATTTTCCAGTCCGTGTGTCTACTTTTATGGTTGTTTCATTTTTAACAAAAAGTGGGACATTGACGACTGCCCCTGTCTCTAATTTTGCTGGTTTTGTTCCACCACTCACTGTATCGCCACGTAATCCAGGATCAGTTTCAACAATTTGCAGTTCAACGAAGGTCGGTAATTCTACAGCAAGTGGTGTAGCTCCATCCATTTTGATGATAACATTCTCACCTTCTTTTAAATACTTCACGTTTTCACCGAGCATTGCTTCCGGAAGTTGATGCTGATCAAATGTTTCGTTGTCCATGAACCAAAGCAACTCACCTTCACTGTAGAGAAACTGCATCTCTTGGTCTGTAAGACGCACAGTTTCAATAGATTCGTTGGAACGAAAAGTACGGTCAAGAACTGCCCCATCTTTGACTCGCTTTATTTTTGTTCGGGCGAATGCTCCTCCTTTTCCCGGCTTAACGTGCTCACAGTCAACTACTGTATAGACAATATCGTCAAGACGGATTACTAATCCGTTCCGTAAGTCTTTTAATGATGCCATTAATATTCCTTTCTATAATACCAAAGTATATATTCTTTCAAGATTTCTTATTTATGCCAATAGTGCTTCAGAACGATCATATTAATTCAAGTGCTAACCGTAATGCTTCACCTCTATGACTGATTCTGTTTTTGACAGTTTCACCTAATTCCGCAAAAGTTTCATCATACCCGTTTGGCACAAAAATTGGGTCATATCCGAAACCGCTTTCCCCTGACGGTGTATTGGTTATGTGTCCCTCACATTTTCCCACAACAACTTTTACGTCATTACTATTATTCGGTTCAGCAATTGCAATTGCTGCGACAAACCGTGCTGTTCGATTCGCTGTCCCCTCTATTGCTTCAAGTAACTTCTGAATGCGGATAGCATCGGTAGCATCCTCACCTGCCCATCGTTTTGAATGAACACCAGGTGCACCGTCAAGGGCATCAACTTCTAATCCAGCATCATCTGCAAGTGTGCGGTGTCCTGTCCATTCTGCAATTACCATCGCTTTCTTGGCTGCGTTCTCTTGATATGTATCTCTATCCTCAACCACTTCTGGCGCATCGGGAAAATCCTGAAGCGATAAGATCTGAATGTTCCGACGCTCTTTATCTGTGTTGAGCATTGTTGTCAATTCTTTGACTTTGCCAAGATTACGGGTTGCTAGTACTAACTTCATCAAGGTTCTCAAGCATAATTCTGTTCTGTAGACGAACAAGTTGTTGAATTCCATTTACAGCAAGGTCAAGTAATTCATCAGACTCTTCGCGCGTAAACGGATTATGTTCAGCAGTGCCTTGGATTTCAATGAACTTACCACTCCCTGTCATGACAACATTCATGTCAACATCCGCAGCAGAATCTTCAGTATAACAGAGATCCAACATGGGAGTTCCATCAATAATACCAACACTTGTTGCGGCAATATTCTCAACGATAGGCAACTCATCAATTATCTTCTGATCTTGTAAAGTCTTACATGCATCCCAAAGGGCAACATAAGCCCCCGTTATCGCAGCGGTTCGTGTGCCGCCATCTGCTTGTATAACATCACAATCAATCCAGATTGTCCTCTCACCTAAAAAGTCAAGGTCAACAGCAGCCCGAAGCGATCTACCTATGAGTCGTTGTATTTCCTGGGTTCGACCACCGAGTCGTCCTTGTGTTGCTTCCCGTTGCATGCGTTCAGAAGTGGAACGTGGTAACATTGAATATTCTGCGGTAACCCACCCTCTGCCTTGAATGTTTTGCTCTCGCATAAACCGTGGTTGCCGATCATCCACTGATGCTGTGCAGATAACCTTCGTATTCCCTGTATTTATCAGGACTGATCCTTCTGCGTGTATAGTATAATTGCGTTGTATTGTAATAGGACGCATCTCATCCGGTTTTCTCCCATCATCTCGGATAATGGAACCCTCAGTATGTCGGACATCATTGGTATTTTGTGTTGTCATAAGTTAAACTCTATGTAATATGTTAGTGTTGTCAGTTATGACAATCATAGCTGGCAATTACGTAATTACAATTCTTTGAGTAGCTCCAACGCCTTTGTATAACTTTTCCGTTCTAAATAGTGCATAAGCGTTTTCGGTGCGGTTTCCTTAATTTCAGTCGATAACTGCTGAATACGGAGCAGTTGATCTGTAATTTCGTCACCAGTAGAGATACGGTCCATCATATCTTCCAATGTGTCGTGAAGTTCTGTAGATTGTTGTATTGTCATTGTGCTCCATTCTCTTCCGTAGGTATAGGTGGTAGTTCGTTCACTGCTTTGCATGTTCGTAACCCTATGCTGTTCGGTGGTTCATCATATCCTTTCCAAGAATACGGGTCAACGCCTGAAACAGGAACAATACAGCGACGGTCAGCACTTGCAGGTCGTTCACCTTCTCTGATTGACCACGGTAACAACGACCATGAATTACAGTAGTGGTTAACAAGCACACGTCGGAATGTACTGCCACGATTCTTTCGCGAGCGATGCAATAGGTATCCGTTGAAAAAAACCAGTGCACCGGTTTCCACCTCAACAGGTATTTCTTCAGAACCGTCAAAACCGTAACTCTCTTGAGCGAAGTCAAATTCATCAGGATTTTCGTGATTGTGTTGTGGATAGAGATACCCTTGACGATGTGAACCAGGAAGCACCCACAGACACCCGTTTTCAACATTGGCATCATCCATTGCAATCCACGCACCGATTAAGGAACGGTCACGAGTGGGAATATAGATCTCATCCTGATGCCACGCCTGTCCTTGAAAATTAGGCGGTTTGACAAATAGCATGGACTGCATACACTTGACACTACCGTCCCAATAAGGCAGGTGTGCAGCGGTGATCTGGCTAAGAATACCACAAATCTTAGGATGCTTAACATACTGCTCAATAGTATCACTTACGAAATGCGGTTGGTGTATGCATAGAATCCTACCTATTGCTTCTTCGTCTGTAACACTTTCAGGTAGTGGATTCATATTATCGCATTCATATCCACCGCGTGCAAGTCTGACTGCATCTTGTCTGAGTTCATCAATCTCGCTCTTGGATAGCAAGTTTGGTACGACAAGATAACCGTTGTCTATGAAAAATTGACATTCTTCGTCAGAAACGATATTTGGAACATCAATTCGTTCTGTTATTTCAGGACCCATTGGTTATATATTCCTCCTAAGTTTCAATTTAAGGATTTTCCAACCCTAGTAATTACGGTTTGAATTTACTTAAGTTGATGCCTATGACCTCTTCTACGACTATACCCTATTTGCAAGGAACATCTCCGTTATGGCAAGTGCAAATACAGCTAACAAGATGAATGTAGAAAGACTCTGATTTCTTTCAACATCTTCTTTATATTTTTTCACAACTTCAGGTGTAAGTTCGGTCGGTGTGCGATCTGTTTCTGTTGTGCCAATTAGCATGCTGGTCAATTCTTCAGGATTCCGAGGCGTTAAGTCCGACTCCACAGTATCCACATTGATAACGAAATAGTGTTCTTCTTCACCAGACTGATGCACTGAATAGATACCGGGATTTAGTGTTTCTTCATAAAAGAGATTACCCTGTTCATTTAAGGACATCCGCGTTTCTTTACGGTCAGGATCAAAGATTGCTACCTCTTTTCCCGCATTTTCTTGCGAACCACTATAATTCATCCCATCACCAATCCGATAATCTGGAACTTTACCTGCTTGCTTCAATGCCAAATATTTGATGGTTTCATGAAGGAACGGAAGAAAGACTCCGTGTATAGGTAAGTCATTCCACTCACGATCAATCGTGGACGTATAACATAATACACGTCCGTTTCCATATATTTTTTCTACAACTGCTGGATTTCCATCATCGAAAACAGCGATCACAGAAGCATCAGATGTGGGTGTTGACTGATAATAACGGAAGAAACGTCCTTTGGCAAAATCACCATGATTTGGATTACTAAACGGTGTAAATATGGGATGACGATATTCTACATTCGCAATAACCTGAAATTCCTCTTTACCGATGGGATCACCAACTGCTTGCATCAATGTGCATGGTAAGAGTGAATTCTCCGTTCCACCAAGATGTTGTTGATAAACACCAGAATCTACCTGATCTCCCATAGTGAGAATTAATCCTCCGCCAGCATTGACATAAGTTTTCAACCTTTCTGCTTCAGTAGAACTCATTTTGCTGAGATTTGCGAGAATTAGCACATCATATTTTTGTATGGCAGCGGCTGATGGGATAGCAGTAGATTCAGTATAATCAATTGGCACGCCATCGCCACCAACATTCGCAATTGCTCTTGTCAAAAAGAAAGTTTCATCATCCATGTCATTTCTTTTCCGTTCACCATTGACACAGTGCACCTTGATGGACTTCATACTTTGGACAGTAAAATAACGGGCATTGTCAATTTCCAGGTCATCACTCTCAATTTCAACTCTACCTGTATGTGCAGATTCTGTTTGAAGATCGATTCTTATCCTGAAAGCAGCATCTAAACTGTCATTCGGTTCAATATCCAACTGCAGCGTTTCTACCTTATCATTATCAATAAAAAGACTAACAGTGAGATTTTCTACACGTTCATTACTGTAGTTGTGGATACGTGCCACCAATTCTGCATCTTTTTGATCGAGAAGGACAATAGGAGGCACATTGATAGCCGTAACTGCTCTGTTTTCTTGCTGTGCAGCTGCAACATCAACAAATTCAATATTAACATCTGGACTCAAGCGATCCGTTTCAAGGAAACTTTCCCAGCCACTTTTTTGTTGGTCAGCAACAAGATATATCTGCTTCTGACCAACTGAAACAGCCTTAAGTATTTCATCAGCAGTCTGTATGGCATCAAGGTAATCCGTTGTATAATTTGTTAACGTTGCGTTTTCTATGGCAGATCTGATGTGACTATGTTCTGAGTCAATTGGTAATACCTGTCTTGCTTTGTCTGCAGATAGAATAAGTGCTACGGCATCCGCACTTTCTAAACTATCAAGCCGTTTAATTGCCTCTTTTTTGGCTTCTACAAATGTGTCGGCATACTGCATACTGTAAGAAGTATCCAAAATTATCACAGCATTTCTCACACCGCCTAATTCGGGTGCAGTTGCAGGATCCTCAGCGAAAAATGGGCGTGCAAAGGCAAAACCGAGTAGCAGTAACATCAACATACGCATCAATAGAAGAAGGAGACGTTTTAGTTTATGTCGCTGCACATTCGTTTGATGCGACATCTGAATAAAACGAACAGTACTAAAGACAAGTCGACGTGCACGTTCCCGGTTCAATAAGTGGATAATCAGAGGGATAGATGCTCCTACAGCACCTGCTACGGCAAACATTCCTGCTAAAAGACCCATCGTGTTTATCTCCTTCGTTCACTCTTTACACAGTTTATAGTAAAACCCATAATTATTTACACACTACGGTAGGTTCGGTTTCTTAACCGAACCATAGGCGTCAATTTAGTGAGTAAAGTTTGTGCATTTTATACACCTGTCGCCTCTCCGAGGCTTTCATAAATCACAGATCAGCACCAGCGGTGCGAAAGGTGTATAGAAAATGTCCGCCACAAGAAACCAAGCACCAGCGGTGCGAAAGGTGTGTATGATAAGAAGAGACTTCCAAAATCCTTCACAGGTAAATATATCCTTAAATTGACGTCTATGGTTCGGTTTCTTAACCGAACCGGTGTTTGTTCTGTCTCATTGTCAGGCAGAATGCGCGTATGCCATTCTGCATTGGTTAGGAAACCGCATCTACCGGGGAGTGTGCACGTGTTTTTACAATTCACTATAACTACCACTATTATATAAATCCCTGTCGTTTCGCTAAATATGATGAGAGTGCCCTATCAATCGGTGTTGTCGTATTCATCAAATTATAATCTATATCGGATTGATTCAATGTCCTTCTATAATGATTTATAAATTCGTTAAAATTACTGAGATAACTCTCCTGTATCACCTGTGGAGTTGTAATTATCTCTTGGTCGCTTTCAGAATCAACGAATCTGATGAGTCTTTCAAACTCAAAATCTACTTCCTGTTGAGATAGAATATGAAAAACAATAACTTCGTGTCCATCATATCGCAAGTGTTCCAAACCTTCAACAACTTCATCAGGATTTTCATCGTATAGGTCAGAAATCAAAATGACTAACCCACGTTTCGTCAGTCGTTCCGCGATTTGGTGTAGCGGTTCTCCAATGCGTGTTTGCTTTTCCGTTTTGATATTCTCCAATGTTAACAAGATTGTGTGCATGTGCGAGGCACTACTCCGTGCTGGTAAATACTGATGGACTTTGTCATCAAAATATGCAAATCCAACTGCATCTCGTTGCTTCGCCATGAAATAGGAGAGAGAAGCAATAAGAAAACATGCATAACGGAGTTTAGATAATGGACCTGTTGTTGATGATGCATCGGTTTGTTGGATCTCATCTAACTCCGCTAAATCTTCAGGAGCGGGATGTGCCATAGACTGACTCGTATCCAATAGAATATAGCAATTTAGATTTGTCTCTTCCTCAAACTGCTTGATATAATAACGGTCAGTCCTGCCGTAGACTTTCCAGTCAATGTGTTTCGTATCGTCTCCCGGCATATATTGTCTATATTGCGAAAACTCAACACTAAACCCATGGTAAGGACTTTTGTGTAAGCCAGAAATAAATCCTTCCACCACATATTTTGCGATGAATTCAAGGTTACCTATTTGTGCAAGGATGGTAGGATTTAAGTAATTTCGTCCTTCTAATCTCTGTTGCATGTCTGTTGGTTCCTATTTCTTTCGTAATACAAGGAGGGTTAAATCATCAAATTGATCAGCATTTCCCTGAAAATCAATTACAGATTCATAAATCAGCTTACATATTTGAGAAGCATCCTTATCAGGACAAGTTTTAGACACCTTTTCAAGCCGTTCTTCATCATAAAATTCATCATCAATGTTCACGGTCTCAGTAACACCATCTGTATAGAAAATGACAATGTCACCGCTTTCCAGTATTGTCTGTTCCGCCTCATATTTTGCGATGAGTGGTACCATATCATTCGGAAACATTCCGAGTGGTAATCCCCCAACTTCTTCTCCAAGCCACACGATATCTCCGTTGTTTCTCACTATTAGCGGTGGGTTATGTCCACCATTTAATGATGTCAATGTGTCCGTTTCTGGGCAAAGATGACTATAGAAGAATGTCGCATACTTTTCTTCAGTTCCACTAACATATAGTAACGAATTCAGAGTCATTGCCATGTCAATCAGTTCATTCTTCATATCAGCAAGTTCATCTGCATCAGGAACTGTTGCACTTGATAATTCGGAGATAAGTCCAGCCCGTAACGTAGCCATTAAAAGTGCTGCTTGCATACCCTTTCCAGAAACATCAGCAATGGCAAGTCCCCACCCACCTGCAGACAGTTCAATACAGTCGAAATAATCTCCACCAACTGGTCCCCGTGGTTCGTAGTGTCCAGCCACCTCATACCCAGGTATGTCAGGGAGTGTATCAGGGATTAGGTTTTCTTGAATTTTGCGCGCTTCTTCCATTTCAGCTTGCAATTGACGCGCTTCAAGTGCTTCTTGATGTAGGTGTGCATTTTCTATCGCTACACCAGCCTGCTTGGCAAATGAATCAAGGAGTGTTTCATCTTCAAATGTGTACTCTGCGTTTCTACGACCACGTTCTTCTTTGTCACCCACAACGAGTACACCTAATATATCACCATCTCGACCTTGAATTGGACCCGCCATTAGGTTTCTGCCACCAAACAGTGAATCCACTTTTGCTGAACATTGTCCCGGTCTACCCTCTTTTACAACATTAACTAACATCTGCTGAGACATTTGGGATTTGCTTTCATCAACATCTTCCATTGAAATTATAAACTTTTTCTCAGGATCATTTTCAGGATCATCAGCCACCAAAATATCCGGTGGAAATGCATAGTGTAATTCAAGATTCGGTTGGTTAGCTTGAATTAACATGAGTGCTCCAACATTAGAATCAAGAAGTGCTACTGCTTGATGGACTACTTGTTCAGCAGCATCTTCAGGTTCAAGAAGTTGACATATTTGGGGAGCACTTTCTGCCAACATAAACAACCGAAACTTCTCACTCTGTATACGCTCCTCATTACGAGAATATGCGATGGCAATAGAAATCTGATGTGCAAGAATAGTTAGGAGTTCTTGCTCCCATTCTTCTAATTTTGCACGCCCCAAGAATTCCCCTAAACAAAGGATTCCAAGAAACTCATCTTGTATTTTTAACGGCACCCAAAGGCGATGCATAGAATTGTCTGTCAGTAGTTCCGAATTTCTGTTAATAAAATTTTGTATGTCTTCCGGAATTTTGTCTAACTCAACAGATGAAGATTCAAGCAAACATGCAACTTCGTCTGGTTGAATGTCTAATTGTGTATCATCAATTTCTGGCGTTGAGGCAGCGACTGACAGGTAGTTATCTGTTTCGTGGTAACATAGAATTGCACCACGTCTTACCTGAAGAGTACCGAGTGTAATCCGTAAATAGGTTTTACTGGATATCTTAAAGTTGCTATGTCCAGAGATTAATGTTTGACCTAACTGCTCCAGTTCGGATAGGCTAAATATTAACCTTTGTATAGTTTCTTCTGCAGAACTGAGGTGCATATCGGATTGTTCCTTTTATGTCTTCTCAACTAATTTCAGGTATTCAATCCTGTAGACCCATCGGGTTAGAAAACGTTGGATTGGGCAGTTAAGGCTCATTATTGGGGTGAGTTTAGTTTAAAGTAGTTAAAAATTCGCAATGGCAGTCTTCTCATCTGGAAAGATACCTGCATATTTTGCAATTGCCATCATACGAAAAGTACGTTCCTGTGTTGCAGACAAACCACAAAAATTCAATGTACCATCACGCTCATCCAGTGCCTCTATAATTTCTATCAATATAGATATACCAATGCTGTTAATCAATGCAGTTTGCTCCAAGTTGATAACCAACTGTGTATATCCTTTCTCAATAAGTTCCTGAGCCTTTTTTGAGAGATCTTCACCGAGAGTATCATTTAAATAACCTGCTGTTTCCAGCACGGCATATTCGTGCTCAGCACGTACCTGAATATCAAATTTATTTGCCAAACCTTTACCTCCTCAGAATGAAATGTCCGTTATGAAATTACGATGCCGTTCTTTTTATAAAACTAACCGTTGTTCCGTTTTCACCACTCTCAATATTAAATTCATCCATCAGAGTCATTGTAATCTCTAAACCCCATCCACGTTTTCGCATTTCCGTATGCATCTGTTGACGGTTAGAGATGCTGTTATGTTGGTCTTCTGCTGTGAAACCGACACCGTGGTCAGTTATTTTACATTCCAATTCATCAGCCTTAACTATGTATTTAATGAAAACCTGTCGATCTTCGCTTTGGCTATGTTCAAAGGCGTTAATGCAGGTTTCTATGATCGCTAATTGAATTTCTTCAGTCTGATCCTCGTCAAAGTGGTTCAATTCGGCAAGAACTGAACCCGTTTTGGCGGCTACAAGCTCCATATCTCGGTCCATCGGGATTGTCAGACTCACTTGATCTTTCAAAACTGTATTGGCCACGCTGAGTTGCCTCCTTGTTAAGGGTAATCCGATTCTCTCACATAAGATAAATAATTACTTGGCAATTTAGATCTCTTAATATTTAATGATTTATATTATGATTCCATATTGATGAAGTAGATCTATTTTTAGTAATTAAAACGCCAAATAATCTATCCTGTTTTCCCGATTGGTCTGGATTCTTGCTTTAGCAACAAGATTCTATCTTTTCTAAAATAACCTAAGTTGCCACCTATCATTTGTTGGAGGGGTTTGTAACCCCGATCTATAAGAAGTGAAACTAAAATATGTAGAATTCCTTTGTTTCTTCGTTTGATAAAGTAATTCATGATTAATATTCAGTAGGTTGCAACTTAGGTTAAAATTGCATTCAACTAAGTTCTTGAAGTATTAAATGATTTTAATTTCTGTATTATTAATATTATAGAATAACACGGTTAATTTAAAATTTCAAGGTATTTTCTCATAATTTCCATTAGCATTCAATTGGTCATAGTGTCCCACTACCTAAAGGTAGGGGCTTGTGCTTCCTCGCGGACAGCCGATCTGAGCTACGTCTTACGTCTGCTCCACTTTAGGCAGCTAAGCCTGCCTGTTTGATATTGATAGCTGCATTGATGTCTCTATCGTGTTCAGTCTTGCACGAAGGACATATCCAGTGTCTATCTGAAAGTGTTAGTTTATCGTTTGTGTCTCCGCAGGTGCTACAAGGTTTTGTTGTAGCTGTCCATTGTCCGATTTTGAGAAAAGTTTTATCGTGTTTAGCACACTTGAATGCCAACACTTGAATGAACTGGTAAAAAGCGAGATCACTGATTTTGCGTCCCCAGAGTCGTTTCATGCCGTCTATATTGAGGGTTTCAAAGCACAAGGTGTCAAAACGCCTGCAAAGGTCTGTAGCAAGTTTCCACTGCCAGTCAAGACGTTGTCGTGCTATCTTCCTATACTGCCGAGATAACGCACGGATAGCACGATTCCAATTGCCTGATCCCTTGACTTTACCACTCACGCTCTTATTCAGTGTTCTCAACTTGTTCAAGGACTTTTTCAAAAACTGCGGAGACACAATCTTATTACCATTAGAAGTTGTGAGAAAGGTTGTCAATCCGAAATCAAAGCCAGCACTTTCACCTGTCTTCGCAAATGATTTCGGTGTATCAACGTTATCACAAGAAAAGCAGATCCAGTAATCGCCACACCTGTCACGCTTGAGGGTTATTGTTTTGATGCCACCTGTTATTTCACGATGTTTGTGAAAGGAGAACCACGTATCTATACAGTTGATCTTGATACGGTTCCCTTCAAGCTTATAGCCTGCCTGTGTAAACGTCATAGAGTTGTATTTATGTTGCGGTTTGATGTGCGGTCTACCTACTTTGCACGTTGTTTTGCCAGCCTTGCGATCTTTCATATTTCTGAAAAATGCATCATAAGCTTTGCCCATACGCAGGACAACATCTTGAACAACTTGACTCGGTAGTTGTTTCCAATGTGCGTTCGTTCGCTTTTTCAACTTCGCAATATGACGATTCATCGTATAGGCAGAGATGTTTTTCTTATAGATGCGATAATACCTTTTCTGCAATCGCATAATATGCACATGGATCTGATGCATATCGTCAAGCAGATTGCCAAGTTTTAGCGTGTTCTTTTGATTTTGTATCTTGTATTTATAGGTTTTTCTCATGGTATGTCTTCTCGGTGAAGAACCCTTTTCGCATCGTTAGTAGTGTGGCAGATGCTAACGACATCCACTACTGAAAAGGTATTTGTATTATAGTGTGTTTCTTTCTCAAAATCAACCTTTTTGCCCGTCTACATCCCACAAGCTAAAGCATGGGGATTTGACGGGAAGAGCGTTAAAGTTATTTCAACCTTGTCAAATACTAAGTATTTGCTGTTTTCGTTTTCTCCACAAACCAGCGTGCGTCTTCCATCCGCACATCCGCTTCTGTCCGTTTGGGTTGATATTTGGTGAACTTTACTATATCACAACTGAAAAGGAAATTACGCACGTGTTTGACATGTATTTCATCAACTTGTTCATTTGACATCTGCCTCAGAAGTCCGACGGTAGTCAACTCCAATGCGGGGATGTTATACCTTGCAGAAATATACTCTCGGATGATGTATGATATTTGAGTATGATATGTTTCCAAATCACAAGATATCGAATCAAGTGCATTCAACTTTTCCAAAGCAATTTCATGGGGAGGAAAAATAACAACATCTTCTATTTCAGTAGGTGGTGCAAATTTGCGTTTACGAATATACAACCATACCATACCAAACAGAACTGCAAGGATGATCATACCAAGAATGATATATGGTAACAGATTTGGCGGAACTTCAAAGGGTGGTTTAATGTCACGCAATTTTGGGGTATTCGATGATGTTTGTACAAGGAGTTGTGGAAGAAAGGACATGATACTACGGAGAAACAGGTATCGGTTCAATCATAATCGATTTTGGATCTGTAGGACAAGCATACTGACACACACCACAACCCGTGCACCCTGAATCCAGAACTTCTACAATACCCTCTGGAGAGAACTTGATAGCATCTTCTCCAATAGGACAGGTATCTACACAGTAACTACATTCAACCGATTTTGTGCGTAGACAAGTTTCAACATTGAAAACCGCAAGTCCGATACGGATATCTTCAGCATAGACAAGTTGTAGCGCACCACTTGGACAAACATGCATGCATGCCAATGATTCGCAGATGACACAAGGCTGTTCTTCAGGGTCAATGTAAGGTGTATTGTTAAGGTCAGATAAGTGGCTTTGTAGAGGAAGTATTGCATTTGCTGGACAATTTCTGACACAATTTCCACAACGAAGACACGTTTCCAAGAATTTCGCTTCTGACAAAGCTCCTGGCGGACGCAAAAGGATACGATTTTGTTCATCAAAAGGAAATGGATTTAACACCCTATCATCAATGAATTCAGCGACAGGTTTCATGATCTGATTGAAAGCTTCTTTGAAAAAATCGCGTCTTCCTGTTTCGTCAGACATTGATGCTGCCTTTAAATCGTGAAATGAATTCACATACCTAAAAGTAATACCATTTCTAAATAATAGCTTAACCTTACCAAAACTGCTGTTCGTAGTCGCGCAATTCATTGCGCCTCTTACATTGACAAATATGATATGTTCAAAACAAGCAAGAGTATTCAAATAAAAGTAGTATTACTTATTCTTTTCGGTTGATTCTGATTCTGATTCCGATTTCATACATTCTGCTTTCGGAATACGATAACAACACCTATGGTTCCCCTGCATCAGGTGTTCCACTCGGTAGACCTTTGTACCCAACGATTGCCGAAAAAGTGCCAATTCTATCTCACACACATGCGGATATTCCTGAGCAATCGCTGCGATTGGACAATTGTGTTCAATCAGTACATAATCGGTGTCATTTTCATCAAAACGTGCCATATATCCTTCTTCATCGCGAATATGAGCAAGTTCCTTTATACGGTCAATTATGTTTTTTCCTTGAAGTCGTTCCTGATACATTTGAAGTTGCGATTTCATTCGACTTCTGAACACTTTATTGATGAATCCAGGACCATTAAATTTTGCGACTTCTTGCATCAAACCCATCGCAAAATTCGCATAAGTCGTTGGAAAAAGACTGTTTGCTTCTTCGGTCAAATTGTAGATATGATGTGGACGACCACGTTCCTGTTTTTCTTGATGGAATTCAACCAAACCCTCTCGCTCTAAAATTGAAAGATGCTGTCTAATTCCCATAGAACTGATATTCAGAGCATCTGCCAACTCGTTGACAGTCATGCTGCTACGCATCTTCAAAAGTTGAAGGATTCGCATACGTGTTTCACTCATTTCACTATTCATGTGAATTTCCCTCTGATACATTGCGTTTAAATATAGTATAGCACGTTACAGCAGTAAATTCAAATGGATATGTCATAGTGACCCACAACCTAAAGGTTGGGGCTCGTGCTTCCTTGACAACAGCGTTTCTCCAAAAGGATCCCCCGTCTCACGTCATCTCCACTTTAGGCAGCTAAGCCTGCCTGTTTGATATTGATAGCTGCATTAATGTCTCTATCGTGTTCAGTCTTGCACGTAGGACATATCCAGTGTCTATCTGAAAGTGTTAGTTTATCGTTTGTGTGTCTGCAGTTGCTACACGGTTTTGTTGTAGCTGTCCATTGTCCGATCTTGAGGAAAGTTTTATCGTGTTTCGCACACTTGAATGCCAACACTTGCATGAACTGGTAAAAAGCGAGATCACTGATTTTGCGTCCCCAGAGTCGTTTCATGCCGTCTATATTGAGGGTTTCAAAGCACAAGGTGTCAAAACGCCTGCAAAGGTCTGTAGCAAGTTTCCACTGCCAGTCAAGACGTTGTCGTGCTATCTTCCTATACTGCCGCAACAACGCACGGATAGCACGATACCAATTGCCTGATCCCTTGACTTTACGACTCACGCTCTTATTCAGTGTTCTCAACTTGTTCAAGGACTTTTTCAAAAACTGCGGAGACACAATTTTATTCCCATTAGAAGTTGTGAGAAACGTTTTCAATCCGAAATCAAAGCCAGCACTTTCACCTGTCTTCGCAAAAGATTTCGGTGTATCAACGTTATCACAAGAAAAGCATATCCAGTAATCGCCACACCTGTCACGTTTGAGGGTTATTGTTTTGATGTCCCCTGTTATTTCACGATGTTTGTGAAAGGAGAACCACGTATCTATACAGTTGATCTTGATACGGTTCCCTTCAAGCTTATAGCCTGCCTGTGTAAACGTCATAGAGTTGTATTTATGTTGCGGTTTGATGTGCGGTCTACCTACTTTGCACGTTGTTTTGCCAGCCTTGCGATCTTTCATATTTCTGAAAAATGCATCATAAGCTTTGCCCATACGCAATACAACATCTTGAACAACTTGACTCGGTAGTTGTTTCCAATGTGGGTTCGTTCGCTTTTTCAACTTCGCAATATGACGATTCATCGTATAGGCAGATATGTTTTTCTTATAGATGCGATAATACCTTTGCTGCAATCGCATAATATGCACATGGACCTGATGCATATCGTCAAGCAGATTGCCAAGTTTTAGCGTGTTCTTTTGATGTTGTCCCTTGTATTTATAGGTTTTTCTCATGGTATGTCTTCTCGGTGAAGAACCCTTTTCGCATCGTTAGTAGTGTGGCAGATGCTAACGACATCCACAACTGAAAAGGTATTTGTATTATAGTGTGTTTCTTTCTCAAAATCAACCTTTTTGCCCGTCTACATCCCGCAAGCTAAAGCATGGGAATTTGACGGGAAGAGCGTTAATCTGGTGGTCTGGGTTGAGAGTCAAACCCATAAAGTCTACGCATAATAGGTGTAGCGCGTTCTAATGCCTCTGGTTTGAGGAAATGCACAAAATCAAACATCGGTTTAATATAGGATCTACAACAAAAACAGATAAGTGCAACGCGTTGACGATCCGTTTTGTTTGCACCTGCTGAATGCCAAATTGCACCGTTGAATAAGAATACAGAACCTTTTGGAGCAGAAAGTCGGACTTCATCAGGATGTTGTGTTGTTCCCGCTGGAGGTTTTATCTGTTGAAGATGAATTCCAGGAACATGACGTGTTCCACCATTTTCTGGAGTAAAATCATCAAGTAACCATAGACTGTTAGCCACCAATGGAAAACTCGGGAGTGGTTCTGGCATGCCACCCAAAACGTTATCAACGTGATACCCACCATCAGGTGCACCCGGATCAATAATGTTTGAGGTAAGTGTACTTAATGTATAATCTGGACCAAGCAGATGTTCAAAGAACGGCATCACTTTAGGATGTGCAACGAGTTTATCGTAAATCTCACCTTTGTTAGGCAACCATCTCACGTGCTGACCATGATCATTAGAATGACGAAGGGCTGAACCATTCTGTTTTTCTTCATCTGCTATACGAAGTATATCCTCACGATACATCTCAATTTCTTCATCAGAAAGCACATCAGGAATGACAATACATCCCTGCTCATCCAACTGCTTCTTTTGCGCTTCGGTGATACTCATCTGTCAATACCTTTATCATTTTTACCTAATACATCTCAACCTTGAGTCTACGCTGCGAAGTCTTTCATACATTCCTCATAAACGTTAAACTGTTCACCTTCGTGTTCCTCAGCATCAACAAGTTTGAGCCATAACGCACTGTCTTTCTTTTCCCCACTAAGTTGACGACGACTCCCAAGATTAGAGGGATCAGGACCACTCCATACAACTTCTCCACCTTGCAGATAGATAAAATTACCTTGATACTTATCAATCATTTTTTTCTGGTTGTCAAGATAGGCCAAACCTTGTTCACATGTTGTACGCCGCCAATTTGCAACCATTTCTGGTGTATCCGTTTCCACAGAATCGAACTCCGCAAGTGGAGCAGTAACTTCACTCTCCCAATCAATCTTATTCAAATCAACAGTGCCGAATCCCCGTTGTGCTGCGATGAGAATATGATTGCGATCACGTTTAAATGGAGGTGTAGGCCAATCGGATGCAGGATCATGACCCATCAGGTGCATGCCGACTGTATCAGTTGAAATCGGATGATCACCTGCTATAAGTGCGTTGCATATCCTGCCTTCACCTCCCCATTCGCGTCCCCACTGTCCTGTGAGTGCATCAATGATGTTGAGACACGGCTTTGTGATCAACGCAAGATCTGGCAAAACATAGGATAATCGGATAAGGTGGTGATAATAGCTTCGTGTTCTACCTTCAGGAAGCAACATCGGGGGCAACCCAAACAGATTCTTTGTGCATAAAGTAATCCCCATAAATGCATGGTTCTTCATCTTCGCAACTGAAACAACAGCATCCGCATCGTCAAAACAGGCACTCAATGTATAACGATCAAACATTGAACCGCCATCCGGCACATCGTAGTCCTTAAATGGTGGAAGGTTTGAATCAACAAACTTCACGTCAAATTCCTTGAGGTGATGTTCATAATTAAATCCCGGTGGCATTCTATTTCCGTGCGTATACGGATTCGTATCTGTAGCGATGAGTTGGGCAGTCGTCCGTTCCTTCAGCAAACGTAATACAGCACGGCATACCGCATCATCCACCAGTTCACGTCTACGTCCTTCAAAATAGATGATACGTTCATGCGGTTTCATCATGTTGAATTTGATCACAACCTTTTTTGCAGACTCAATCGGTTTCCAAGAACGGGTGAGTGGATCGGTTATTTTACGTAGTATCTTGTAGATTTCCTCTTCAGTTGCACGGTAATCACAATGTGCTGCTCTAACTTTGAACTGTTTGTCCATAATGTCATGCTCCTTATGAAGTTTGACAGGTAGTTCCATGAAACATAGTAGATATTATTAATTGAATAATGAAAATTATATCAGTATTTCTGATAATATGCAATGAAGTTAATCTCAGCCACCATTGTAGTGCGGGGTCTCCGTGCCCCGCCGCAACTGATTAAATAAGAGATTGCGGGAACAGGACACATAGGTGTTGTCAACATAAGGAAATATTGTTAATATGAACCATACTCTTCAGTCCCGTATGAAGATTGATTTATTAAACGGGTAATTATAATCACGCCAAAACTGGTAGTAGGAGCGCTTTGTAAGCGCGATTGTCAAACCCGTAGGCGCGCTTTGTAAGCGCGCTAGACTTTGATCACAAATTACCCAATTTATTTTTTAATCTTCATTAGGGACGATATGTTTATAGAAAAAGAGTTCCCATGCCTTTTTAGTCCCGTAGGGACGATATGTTTATTCTTCTATGTCGTTCCTATGGAACTCAAGAGACGGTGATAACGTCTTTCTATAGACATATCGTCCCTAATGAAGATTAATTTATTAAACGGGTAATCTTAATCACCCCAAACTCCGTAGGCGCGCTTTGTAAGCGCGCTTGGTTTTGAAATCAAATTACCCAATTTATTACTTAATCTTCATACGGGACTAAAGAGAACAAAAGTTTGTACCTCTGTGCAAAAACTTTACACACCCATCTCAGTCACCATTGTAGTGCGGGGTCTCTGTGCCCCGCTATGTTTCTCTCAACAATTGCGGGGAACGCATAATGAGGATTAATTTATTAAACGGGTAATTCTCATTTTCTCAAACACGGTAGGAGCGGTTTCCTAACCGCTCCGGACTTCTCAAGGAAATTACCCGATTTATTTTTTAATCTTCATAAGGCGTTCATGCAGTTGATTACTTGATTTAGCACTACAACGGATGGTAAGAAGTTAGTGCCAATAACTTTACATACCCATCTCATACTTATGATACGAGCACACAAACCGTATCCATCGTCATAGCAACAAGCCAATGGATCGCTGCACCATACACAAATGAACGCGACTCCAAAGCAAGTGCACCCAGTAAAATTCCCGCAACGATTGAACCCAATGCCTCAGGCAACGGTTTAGAAAAGTGCATAACTGCGAACGGAATCGTCTGAATTAAGATACTATAGTTACCGAATCTCTTCTCCAATCCAAAGAGCATAAATCCGCGGAAGAAGAACTCCCAAGAAAACATGTAGATGCCGTATGCCAACTGATATGGTATAAATGCCTGCCAACTACTCGCCACCTCCTTGCAAAATGGATACTTCTGTGCAAATGGGGGGTACACTTTGACCGCTACAATAACAACGGGTATCATCAACAGCCATGATGCCAACGTCACACCCCACCCAAGTCTCTGATTACCCAAACGAATTCCGTAATCTCGCAGTCGTTGATTCGTACCAATTGCTGCAACAATGACAGGAATAAAAAACAGTGAAATGGCAGTTGTCAAAAACCAGTAATAATATGGGTGACTTGCTTCCAAAGGCAGAAAATCAAAATACTCTGTTAAATTCTCACGATAATAACGGGTACGACTGTAATTCCTATGCAACGTTAGTATCACCGCAGCAGCAATCAAAACTACAGTTGACTGTCGTTCCCACCCATGCAGGTACTTGTCTGATAATGTTTTGAGATATGATTTCACCTTGACACTCCACATATTTTGATGTATTATACCGTGACAATAAGAAATAAGCAATTCATAGCAACAGACGAGGGTGTGTAAAGTTTTTGCACAAACTGCTCATTCTCCATTGTAGGGCGGGGTCTCTGTGCCCCGCCGCAACTGATTAAATAAGAGATTGCGGGAACAGGACACATAGGTGTTGTCAACATAAGAAAATATTGTTAATATGAACCATACTCTTCAGTCCCGTAGGGACGATATGTTTATAGAAAAAGAGTTCCCATGCCTTTTTAGTCCCGTAGGGACGATATGTTTATTCTTCTATGTCGTTCCTATGGAACTCAAGAGACGGTGATAACGTCTTTCTATAGACATATCGTCCCTACAGGACTAAAGAAAAAAAAAGTTTGTACCTCTGTGCAAAAACTTTACACACCCAACAGACGAAATATTACGATGTTTGCATCCGATAAGATAAAACGTATCCTAATCATCAGACTCGCACCACTTGGAGAAACTGTTTTAACAACACCTGTTATTCGTGCTTTACGACAACACTTCACCGAAGCATACATTGCTTATGTGGTAGCACCGACACGGGAGGATTTAGTCTCAGCAAACCCACACTTGAATGAAGTTATTACCTATCAGTCGTCAGTTCCTAAGTTCATCCATCAACTTCATCAGAGAAAGTTTGATATGGCGGTAGTCCTACAACCCACTTTCCGTTTAGTGTTACTCACATTTCTTGCGAGAATTCCGTTCCGTGTAGGATTCGTAACCAATTCAGGTGGGAAAAGGTTGCTACACGTTTCAGTTCCTAACAACACATCGCAGTACGAAACACAACGATACCTTGATGTTGTGCGTGCAATTGAGATAGAAGTTGAAGATGACGAACCAGATGTGTTTGTAGATGATGCTGGAAAAGTCTGGAGAGACAATCTCCTTGAAAGTAAAAATCTAAATGATGGTAGACCAATTATCGGACTAAATCCAGGTGCAGCAACATCTTATCGTAGATGGTCTGTTGGCAACTTTGCAACTATCGGTGACATGCTCCATGATACTTATGATGCACATATCATCATAACAACAGGACCGAATGAAGGTGAACTTGCACATCAGGTGCAGAAACAGATGGTATTTTCATCCACTATTGTTGACGATGTAACTCTGATGCAACTCGCCGGACTCTTACAACGTTACCATCTTTACATCAGCAATGATACGGGACCGATGCACCTAAGCACAGCAGTGAAAACGCCTACAATTGCACTTTTCGGAGGATCAAACCCAACTCAATGGGGTCCAAAATGGGACAAACATACAGTAATTGCACGACAAGGATGTGAGTTGATGCAAACACTATCACCGAAAGAATGGGACGACTATGCAGATGTAGCACGCAAAAACTTGAAATCTATCACACCAGAAATGGTGTTTGCTGCTTCGGAGAAAATGGAATGGAAAACCAAAGACAAATCATCATAGACCAACTAAAAACACTTCAAAACAGAGCACGCAATCAGGTAATGATAAAGTATGTAACAATCTGTCTTTTCATTGAAGTTTGTATTATGGCAGTTCTATACATCGCTATTCGTCTGCTCCCATTTCCATTCACTATATTAAACATAACTATAAGTACAGTTGGATTTGCAGTTGTAATAGGAGTTTTTCTCGGACTTAGACATCGTGAAAAGTTGACAAAAATTGCCACCTTTGTTGATGACACAATGCAACTGAAAGAACGTGTGAATACATCATTAGAAGTAATTCAGAAAAGCCAAGAAGGTGAAATTGTTGATCTACAAATTGGTGATTCAGCAGAAGCAATCGCAAACTGCGATCCAAAAAAGATAATTCCTTATGCTATGCCACCATTATTAAAATGGTTATCTATTCCTATTGTCGTCATGACACTATCATTTGCGCTACCTCGTCAATATGATTTGCCAACACCGTTAACTGCTGCAGAACAAAATGCCATTGCAATGACGATTGCTAATCTTACTGAACAATCTGTTGATGTAAGTGATTCTAAGATCAAAGAAGAAATCAGTAATACTATAGAAAAGTTGAAAAAGGTAACAGATGTTAATGCGGCACATAAACATCTACACGCATTGAATAGTGAAGTGCGTAAACACAAATCGGAACATCCAGATGAAACGGCTATAGCAGAAGCAACCCAAACCACACAGTACTTCAAAGATATGGATACCACTGCACTTGCTGATGAACTTAAAAGTCTATCGAAACAATCCGACCTTAGTCCTGAACTTCAAAACCAACTTGCAAAACTATTTGCCAAATTGGCTGAGAATATACCACAAGGGAACCTACGTCAAACGTTAGAACAGATTCAAGGGAAGAATGTTTCACCCGATACACTACAAGAAATTGCAGACGCACTGCATCAAGCCAATCAACTCAAACTTCTTGAAGAACAATTGATAGATAGTCGTAAAGATATTGCATTGGCAGGCATTGAAACCGACCAGTCCACAGGAGAAATAGCCAGTAGTAGTAGTGCACCGGGTCAAGAATCTGGTAACATAGAAACACAAGGTACTCAGGTTGAAAACACCACATCCGATTTCACACCTTCGACAAATGATGTTGTTTCTCGCACTAATGATGAAACCACGTCAACTTCTCTCACGGGCGATGATACTCCATCAATACAAATATCAGGGAATGAATTGACATTAAAACCAAAAGATTCATCGGATACACCCAGTATCACAAGGGTCTTCACGGGAAATACTGCAAATCAAGGGACAGAACCCGACTATATGCAGTTTAGCGAAATTGTTCTTACCGCAAAACGAGAGTACGCGCTTGCAATTGAGAACAATCGCATACCTGTACGATACAAATCACAGATAAAATCATATTTGGAAGCAATTGCTAAAGTCAATGAAAAGTAAACTGATTAAACTAATTATTGTAATCGGACTCGGAGTATTTGCTTATCTACTGTTAAGAAGTTACGGCGTAACAGAATATATTGATCTGAAAAACATACCTAAACTCAAAGAATGGGTTTCAGGCTTTGGAATCATCGCTCCTGTAATCTATATCTGTCTTTACATTGTTGCGACACTTTTCTTTTTACCGGGGTCACCTATTACAATCCTGTCAGGGATCGCATTCGGACCGGTATGGGGTGTTGTCTATGTGTGGATTGGGGCAACAATCGGTGCTGCTCTTGCCTTTCTCGTTGCGCGTTATGCTGCACGAGAACTTGTTACGGGTTGGATTTCAGGAAACGCACAATTTGCAAAAATAGATGCAAAGGTGGAACAGGAAGGATGGCGTATTGTCATGTTCACGCGATTAATGCCGTATATTCCCTTCAATTTACAGAATTACGCTTATGGATTAACAAAAATCAAATTTTCAACTTACGTCCTTGTTTCAGCGATATTTATTTTACCAGGAACTATCGCGTATGTGCAAATCGGTGGTGCGTTAGTCAGTGGAGAGGGTAATCTTTTCAAAACACTAATTTATCTGTCTTTAGCTGCTGTCCTTGTCCTATTGGTTTCTCTCATTCCAAAATTTCTGCGTGGCAGACAAACAGATTTATAAGGTGTTTTCCTTAAATTTCAATATACTTTCTACCAGAGCAAAAGCATCCTCTCGTGTCCGTATCTCACCATGAAACTGCTTCTCTTCTACCTGTTTCAACACTATACCAATCTCTTTTCCTTCCTTAAGTTGAAACTTCCTAATAAGTTCTTCTCCTGTAATAAGTCGTCCCTGTTTGACAATAGGTAAAAAATGCTGGTAATAGATATCAACAATTTGCTTGACTATTCGATCAGGAATCTGTTGTATGACAGCAGAGAACAATAGTACCCCCAACCACTCAGTCCCCGCCACCCTTAAGAAATCTATTACATGTTTCTGTGTTAATTGCTCATCAATCAGGTATAAATTCTCATCTACCATACAATTCATAAACTGCACCGCTTTTCTACTAAAACGAAGTTGTTTACCTATGTCTCTAACATCTAAATGTAGAAGTATGCAAAGTTTAATCAATGATCGTCGGTTTGCACATTGACCTAATTCCTCTTTCAAGTAAGTATCAATTTCTCTCTTATAAGATGAAAGTGTTGTAGGAATCGGGGTTTCTTCGAACCTATCAAGTTCGGACCAATTCGCAATCTGTAGATTGATGTTTGGAAATACTTGAGATAGTAAACCTATCTCGGATATCTGTTGCAGATAGGGCTTTGCTTGAGGGACGTTTAGCACTTTCAGTAATTCTTCTCGTATCCGTTCTTTTGAAACTTGGAGTAACAAATTCTTATGCTTCCGAACTAACGCAAGAGAATGTTCGGACATTTCAAACCCCAATTCAGCACCAAAACGATATATTCGCATTAAACGAAGTGGATCATCAAAAATGACCTGTTCACTTGGAAAACGGAGGTGACAAGTTTCCAAGTCCTTCATACCATCACACGGGTCTATTATTACAAGATGATCAGACCCCATAACAGATTCTAATTGTATTGCCATTGTGTTGATTGTCAAATCACGCAAACATAGGTCAGCCTCAAGGTTTGCTGCCCTAAATTTTGCAAAATCTAAACACATTTCAGTTGAAACACGATGTGACGGTTTCACAACCACACGTGCAGTAGGCGGGTTTTCTTCAAGAGGAATGCACGGTGCGTGAATACTTTCAGCAAACTTCTTACCGAAAGCAATCGCATCCGAATTCATGGTAAAGTCATAATCTGTTGTCGGTCTGTTCAGAAGCATGTCCCGTACGGCACCCCCAACAAGATAGAGTTCAACACCATGCGTCTTTGCAAAAGCATGCAGAGATTTCAAGATTGGATTGTTGTGTAGCTTTTGTATATTCAATTTCTCTATATTCATCGATTTGCTCTTGTTTTCCGGAAACGAAATAGGATTCCATCAAGGTAAAGATGTGATGCATATCCAATTAAACCTGCAACATAGAATGATAACCCACTTCGGAAGGTCTCATCAAGGTTCTCATGTTCAACTAACGAGTCGAGCAATTCTGGGAGTTCCTTCCATCCAACGCCATAACCTGAATATTCAACATAAAGTGGAATAACAAGAAACAGACCTGGAAGCAGAATCATAGTAATCCTTGAGTGAGTCCAACCCCTATGTTTGCTAAGTATTGGAACCATGGCAAACAATCCTAATATCGCTGATTCTAAGTATCTTTGAAAAATAAAAAAAAGCGATAGGTTCAGAACAAACAGAACGCTATAAAAAATCTTTTGACTTTTGCTTTTGATGTCAACATCGGGAAACAATCCAAATAGCAGCGCGATAGTGAAGCATGCAAGGATACCAAAAGGATCCAAGGCAAGCGTCGGATTCCAGTCAAATGATATTCCGTATGATATTGAAACAGAAACTGACAATATCAACGAAACTATGAAAAAGACACTGTAGGCGGTCAACCCACCGAGCCAGTGTTCACGAAACATACTCATAGTAATAGTATACCATGCATATCTCAAAAATAAAAGGGTGTGTAAAGTTCTTGGTACTAACCTCTTACCATCCATTGTAGTGCGGGGTCTCCGTGCCCCGCAATTGTTGAGAGGAGAGATCGCGGGGTACGGAGCCCCGGGGAATCATGGCGAATACCAAATGCGTATTCGTCTAAGTGCATTCATACCCGGAACGCTTACAGGCGTTCATACCCGGGGAACACCTGCAGGCGTTCATACCGTTGATTTCTTGATTACTTGATTTCGTACTACAATGGTTACTGGGATATTTTGCCAAAAACTTTATACACCCAAATAAAATAAATCTTGACAAAAGTATGTACATAAGTTAAACTTATTTATATACAAACGTCTTATAGAAAAACCTTTTTCAAAGGAACTTGCTGTGAAATTATCAGGTTTCTTAGTAATCATTGGTGCGGCTCTTGAATTTGGCTTGGATACCAAAAAGGATAGTGTTAACATGCTAATCTAACGACTGTAGGTCAAATTCATCATACCGCTGTTGTTTCAGTGGTAGTAGCGAATCTCTTTCCCAAGTTCATGGGATAGAAAATCGCTTATGAAGAACCGCGAGGTCTCTCCACAACCGAGAACAATCGCGTTTTTTGTTTTATAGAGGTTATAGATATGGCAGAAGGAATTGACATTATCGTTTCGGATATTATAACCCCTCTGCTTGAAAGAGAGGGTTATGAATTGGTTGCTGTGGAAACGACAGGAAAGAAGAAAAATCAGATAATTCGTTTATTGATACACAAACAGGGAGGGTTATCTATTCAAGATTGCAAAATTGTAAATCAAGCGGTTCGTCCAGCTCTGGAAGTACATAAAATATTGGATGATTATAAACAGTTAGAAATCGCTTCGCCTGGGATAGACCGACCATTGACAACAATACGCGATTTTGAACGAAATATAGGGAGAACCGTTAAGATTGAAATCACCGCAATCGATGGACAGTTGTTTGAAGTTCAAGGACTGCTCAAAAATGTCGTTGATGAATGTATTATTTTAGAACAAACATCAGGGAAAAATACAGATATTGATATTTCACAAGTTTGTAAAGGATACATTCAACTGACGTGGTAGTCAGCAACCTTATTTATGGTGTAATCTAAATAGACGCTGTCCTACAACGGTAGTCGAGGTATCCTAACCCAAGGCATATATAGAACGTCTTATTTATAAAATATACCATATTTTACAGACTGTGTCCTGATAAGGAGAATTATGAAACAGAAAACTGAGGAAAGAAGAGAGAGTTTACAAAATTCTATTCGACAAATGATGGGACACACCGATTTACCCGAAGATGTGTTCTTGAGTGCCATTGAAGAAGCATTACGGGTTATCGCATTACGCCATTACGGTCCAGAAGCTAAGGTAACCATTGATATTGAACTGGATAGTGAGGAGATTAAATGTCACGTTCCAAAAAAAGCTGTAAACATAATGCAAGATTTCTCTACTGAAATTCCTATTGAAGAAGCAAAAAAAATTAAACCTGATGCAGAAATTGGTGATATTTTGGAAGTCGAAATCAATCCTGAGGAATTTGGTCGCATACAAGCTCAATTAGGACGACAGATACTCCTCGGAAAACTCAGAGAAGCTGAACGAGAACTCATATACAAAGAATTTGAAGGACGCGAAGGTGAAGTCGTTATTGGATATGTTCAAAGATACGACGGTCCCAACGTTATTATGGATTTGGAACGGACAGAAGTGCTTCGGACTGAAGCGTTGTTGCCAGCAAGCCATATCCCACCACCACATCGGTATAACCGTGGCGATTCCTTACGGTGCCTGATTATTGAAGTTAAAGACACCATGACAGGTGAGCAATTAGTTGTTTCAAGAACAGAACCAGACCTAATCACTATGCTTTGTGAACAAGAAGTACCGGAAATTTATGAAGGGCAAGTTCAAGTGATGGCTGTTGCTCGAGACCCAGGATATAGGGCAAAAGTTGCTGTCTCTGCAACCGAAGATGGAATTGATCCTGTTGGAACTTGTGTCGGTGTGAGAGGGGCAAGAGTACGAACTATGGTCCGGGAACTCAAGAACGAAAGAATCGATTTCCTTGAGTGGAGCGATGATCCTCGCGTCTATATTAAGAACGCACTTAAAGTTGACGAAATACGGCGCGTTGAACTTAACGAAGAAAATATGAGTGCAAATGTCATTGTCGCAGAAGACCAATTGTCATTGGCAATTGGTAGACGTGGACAAAATGCTAGACTCGCAGCAAAAGTAACTGGATGGAATATTGACATAAAGAGTGAATCCGAAGTACCCGTGTCATTACAAACACTCTTTAAAGAGAATATGGAAGATGCAGATGAAGATGGTGAAGCTGACGAAACACCTGTAAACACTGAAGATGATACTGCCGTTGAAGGTGAAAACAACACAACATCTGAAGTAGATATTACTTCGGAGAACACACCTGAAAGTAACGATAAATAACTGTCGTACACTAACTCAATTTGCTATCTATGACTTGTTGGGAGGTTTGAAACCCTGAATATTAGGTTATACTAACGAGTTGTGCTAAATAACTAAATGTTAAATATAGTTTCACGTAAACAGGATGTTTAAGGACATTTCTTTTTCTTTTAACGGTCTTTAGTCCCGTAGGGACGATATGTTTATAGAAAACGTCATAGTACACCTTCTTTAGTCCCGTAGGGACGATATGTTTATAGAAAACGTCATAGTACACCTTCTTTAGTCCCGTAGGGACGATATGTGTGTCATAAAAACCTAATACATGTGAAAACTTTAAAAATAAATAGTTAACTGGCACAAGTCGTTATACTAATAAGTTTCTAATACTTTACTTACGATGGAGACACATTTGATGCACTATGTCTCCGCAGGCAATTGATGAAGAGCTTGAAAAAACCTATTCGCACCTGTATTGGGTGTCGTTGTAAATTTCCACAGAATAATTTAATTCGTTTTGTATGTCAGAAAGGTGAGTCATTGGAATTACAAGCGTTGACAAAACTAAAAGGACGTGGGGCTTATGTCTGTCGTTCTAAGTCATGCATACTGGAAGCATTCAAAGTCCATAAACGGATAAACGCATTGCTACGAGTACAATTACCGAAATCAGTTATCAATGAGTTCAAACAGACAATTCTTGATAAGGAGATAGATGCCGATGAGTAAAAATCAAAATCAAGCAGATGATGCACAAAGAAAAACAACACAAAGCCAAAATGTCCGCGTCTACGAATTGGCAAAACGACACGGAATGAGTAGCAAGGAGTTGATTGTTCTTCTTGAAGGTTTAGGTCTTGAAATAGGAAACCACATGAGCACTTTGGACCCCGAAACAATTATGTTAGTGGAATCCGAAATAGCACCTGAACAAGAGATACAACCAGAACCAGAAAAAGATGATACACAAACAGTTGAGGAAGACATAGAGGAAAATATAGAAGAAATAGAAAAACCTGAAGAAATAGAAGAAATAACCAAAGATGATGAAACCGAGGCAGATGACATCATGCGGGTTCAGGAAGGTGTTACGGTCGGGACATTAGCTTCAATGCTCAATTTACAATCAACACAATTGATAATGCAATTGATGAAAATGAAGATAATGGCATCCATTAACCAAAGTTTAGATTACAAAACATTATTGACACTTGGGGAACACTTCGGTTTCCAAGCCGTTCAGGAAAAATCTCTTGAAGAGCAATTATTAGCTGATGAAGATGACCACCCTGAATCCTTGGTTGCACGAGCACCTGTCATTACAATAATGGGGCACGTTGACCATGGAAAAACATCGCTCTTGGATTCTGTTCGAAAGTCAAATGTAAGTGAATCTGAAGCTGGAAATATCACACAACATATTGGGGCATATCATGTCGAATTAGATACAGGTAATATCGTGTTCCTTGACACTCCTGGACACGCGGCATTCACCGCTATGCGAGCAAGAGGGGCACAAGCAACTGATATTGTCGTACTCATCGTTGCCGCAGATGACGGTGTCATGCCACAGACCATTGAGGCAATTAACCACGCGAAAGCTGCAGAAGTACCTATCGTGGTTGCCATAAATAAAATGGATGTACCAGGCGCAAGACCAGACTACGTAAAACAGCAGCTGGTTGATAATGATTTGGTCCCAGAAGATTGGGGCGGACAAACTATCGTTGTTGAAGTGTCTGCAATTGAAGGCACCGGGATAGAGGCCTTGTTAGAAATGTTACTCTTAGAAGCCGCACTCCTTGAACTCAAAGCAAACCCAATCAAACCCGCTCGTGGAGTCGTCATTGAGGCACAAGTAGATACAGGAAAAGGGGCAGTCGCCACCGTTTTAGTACAATCCGGCACTTTGCATGTTGGGGACACTTTCGTTTCTGGACGATACTCTGGAAGAGTCAGAGCAATGATGAGTGATGATGGTAAGCGGATTAAAGTCGCTGGACCGTCAACTCCTGTCGTAGTCCTCGGTTTCACAGGAGTACCCGAAGCTGGAGACCTATTTTTTGCTGTTGACTCTGAAAAAGACGCTCGTACTATCAGTGAAGAACGTCAAGATAAATACCGTATCTCTAAACTCGGAGCACACAGTCATGTTAGTCTTGATGACCTATTCCAACAGATCCAAGAAGGTGACATCAAAGAATTGAACGTCATCCTTAAAGGTGATGTACAAGGTTCTGTCCAAGCCATTTCAGAATCACTCTTGAAATTAAGCACTCCTGAAGTCAAGATAAATATTATACATGAAGCCACTGGTGGAATCACAGAAACAGATATCCTACTCGCTTCAGCATCAGATGCTATCGTTGTCGGGTTCAACGTTCACCCTACTACAGAAGCGGTTAAAGCAACGGATACTGAAGGGATTGATGTTCGCACATATACGGTTATCTATGACATCATCACAGACATCAAATCCGCAATGGAAGGTTTGTTAGACCCAGAAGTCAGAGAAGTAATTATTGGACGCGCTGAAGTCAGAGAAATCTTTAAAGTACCACGAAGTGGGTTAGTTGCTGGCAGCTATGTCAATTGGGGTAAAATTACATTTAATGAACCTTTACGTGTCCTACGTGACAATCGGTTGATATTCGAAGGTAAGGTTGATTCTCTCAGACGATTCAAAGACAATGTGAATGAAGTTCAAGCCAATTATGAATGTGGAATCGGTATTGAAGAATTTGATGACATAAAAATTGGAGATGTGTTAGAATGTTATGTCCATGAGCATGTCGCACGCACTCTATAGTATACAAATCAAGTAAGTTGCAGCGAGAATAAACACTCAACTCAAATAAGCAAATTGTGTTCAACTACCTTCTATAAGCGATCATTTACAAATGAAGGTGTTTAGAAAACCACTCTCATACATTTATACACGCTTCAATCCCGTAAGGACGATATGTTTATAGCACTAAAGAAACTTATTGTAACTTAAGTTGCCACCTATCAATTGTTGGAGGGGTTTGTAACCCCGATTTATAAGAATTGGCACTAAAATATACAGAATTCCTTTGTTTCTTCGTTTGATAAAGTAATTTGATGATTAATATTCAGTAGGTAGCAACTTAGGTTATTGTAATAAACAAACATAACGCAATGTAAATTGGAACAAGTTGTTAAATTATAGTGAACATTGAAAAGAATAATTCAAAGTCCCTGTAGGAACGATTTCCGAATCGAGAGTTAGCTAAGTGATAAGAGGGAGACGGAGTTCCATCCTATATCTTGAAATGTCCCATTAATTCAAAAGTTTTCTATAACCTACATCATCAAGTTCACTTCCACCATCAAAAAGTTGTTTTCTGTTGTCTGCCAAAATTGTTCTTTGGTGAGAATCAAGTGTCTCCTCTGATATTGCTTTCACTGCACACGAAACCATCAGAAGAATTGGCATATTCATAAAACAAAGTATGTCTACAAACAACGTTTTTTACGGCTGAACGGGAAGTACTAGCTCCACCGATAGATTTACCAGATGTTTCAAAACCGAAATTGTGGAGCCTACTATAGGTGAAGTTTCTCTCAAGAATCCCTCTGGAGCATACATCCGTGAAATAAACATACAAGATTAAATTGTATAAATTCAAATTATCTTATATATAAATAATCCAAATGCACATCGGTGTTTGTAAAATAAAGTTATATTTACCAGAAAGTCAATCTCTGAAGGAAAAACGCAGGATTCTAAAGAGTCTAATTGCACGGTTAAAAAATAAATTCAACATTTCTATTGCCGAAGTTGACACACTTGATATGCATCAATCAGCTGTAATTGGGGTGGTCTCTGTGGCAAATGAGACGAAATTTGTAAATCAAATTTTGTCTCAATGTGTTAGATTTATTGAAGCAAACTCATCTGTTGTCCTGCTTGACTATGAAACCGATTTCTTCTACTAATCCTATTTTATCCTATTTTTGCCGTCAAGACACCGAAGCTTTAGCTCGGTGATGTAGACGGCACTATTGACTTGATGCTATATTAGCATTTTAAATTGTCAAATTAGTGTAAATATTGTATAATATATCACATAAACTAAATGTCCAACAGGTAATGTGATATGTCAATTGAATTAAAAACTCCAAAGTTAGAATATCAGAAAACACGTGGGTGTATATACGCTTGTGAATACCATATCGTTTTTTGCACAAAATACAGAAGAAAATGTTTGTCAGCTGAAATGCAGGAAAGGTTAAAAGAATTAATATTTGACAAACAATCAGATTTCAAGTATATCATTCGTGCGATAGACACTATGTCTGACCATGTGCACGTCTTGGTAAGTATAGACCCCACCCAATCTGTATCTACGGTAATTGGTCGTATAAAAGGGTTCACTGGTAAAACGCTCAGAGAAGAATATCCAATATTAACTCGCATGCCGTGTCTATGGACCCGTTCAAAGTTTGTTGCTTCTACAGGTGGTGTTACTTTGGATGTCCTAAAACAATATATTGAAGACCAGAAAAACAAATGAGAACATTTAAATACAAACTTCAAAAGCATCCTCGCAATAGACATATTCAGAAAGACCTGCATATCATTGCGCATGTCCACAACCATTTTGTTGCGTTGTGGCAACGGCACTACAGGATATATGGACAATGCGAAGGTTACAAGCGACCGAGTGCATTTCGGATGATTAAGCATTTGACAAAACTGAAACGACTTTCTAAATATCAACACTGGACGATCCCATATTCTTGGTGTTTGCAAGAATGTATCCAACGCGTTGACAGAGGGTGGAAAAACTTCTTTGAAGGTAGGGCGAAGCGTCCACCTAAATTTAGAAGTCGGTATAAATACAAATCTATCACCTTTGATGGAAGTCAAGTCAAAATAGAACCGATTGACAAAACAGGCGGATGTCCCGTTGCGAAAATCCGTATCAATAGAAGATGGTATCGCTTCTGGTATAGTCGACCGATTGAAGGTAATATCAAACAGGTTACCGTTAAGAAAGACGCAGTAGGCGATTGGCATATCACTATCACAACAGACGCTGAAGGACTTGAGCCTGCACCTAAGACTGGTAGGACAGCAGGGTTTGACTTTGGACTCAAGGATTTTCTCACCTGTTCGGATGGCACGAAATATCAATCTCCTGAATTCTATAAGTCTGCTTCTAAACTGATAAAACGTGCGAGCCTCGCGTTGTCTCGGAAGCAAAAAGGCAGTAATAATCGCCAACGTGCAAGGAAATACTTGGCACGCGTGCATAGAAAAATCAATCAACAACGCGAAGACCATCACTGGAAACTCGCTCTTGAACTTGTCCGAAAGTTTGATGTCTGTTTCTTTGAAGACCTGAATCTTGAAGGTATGAAACGGCTTTGGGGACGTAAAGTTTCTGATTATGCCTTTGGCGACTTTATGCAGAAAATCAAATGGCAAGCACAGAAAAGATGCAAACGCATTGAAACAATTAACAGATGGACACCTACAAGCAAAGTCTGTCACGCCTGTGGGCAAATCCAAATGTTCTTTGATCTGAGTATTCGCACGTGGGATTGTCATAACTGCAAAATCCAACATGACCGTGATATAAATGCGGCACTTAATATTCATAAGGTAGGGGCATCTACCTTTGGAGTAGAGGGGATCAGACTTGCTTCGGCAAGCACCCCTTGTTGATACCACAATCGCTTGTGTGATTCTTCAAAAGAATCACCGGAGCTTTAGCTCGGTGAGTATGTCAATGTAATAATTTCGCAAATACCATACAAAGAGAAATATAAGACAAACTTCCTCAAAACCCAGAAAGGGTAACAACTATGATAGAAAATAGAAGACAAGACAGAGTGAGTGCACTTATCCAAAGGGAATTAAGCGATGCAATTCACCGTGAAGTGAAAGACCCACGAGTCGCATTTTGCACCATCACACATGTTGAGGCATCCACAGACCTAAAATATGTTAATGTGAAGGTAAGTGTTATCGGAGGAACAGAGCAGAAGGAAGCAACACTTGCTGGTCTTAAGAGTGCGGCTGGATTTCTTAGACGCGAGATGAACCGACGTTTATCACTCAAGCATTCACCTGAACTCCGCTTTAGTTTGGACGATTCAGTTGACCACATTATGAAAATTGATGGACTCCTTAAAGAAATTGAAGATGAAGAAGAAATACTGCAAAATGAACAAAAAGATATTGAATTGTCATGAATAGTTTTCGCACCCTCCATACTCTTATTGATAAGTACAAAACGTATGCACTAACAACGCACGTTAACCCAGATGGTGATGCAATCGGTTCTGAATTGGCGTTTTACTTATACCTGAAAAAATTAGGTAAAACTGTAAAAATATATAATACAGATCCCGTTCCAAAAAAGTATCAGTTCCTGCCAAATTGGGAAAATATAGAGGACGCTCAAGCAGCATTAAACTATAGTCCAGAAATACTTATCATCCTTGATGCAAGTTCGCGTGACCGAATAGGAAACTTTCTCAACAAACGTCTAATACCACTCAATGCGGTCGTGAATATTGACCATCATATTACTGCAGAGGAATTTGCAGACTACAACATTATTCTACCCGACGCATCATCAACTGCTGAGATCATTTACAAATACATAAATTCTACTGAAATACAAATTGACTCAGATTGCGCTTTATGTCTATATACCGGTATACTCTTTGATACAGGGTGTTTTCGTTACAGCAACACAACACCTGAAACACATCGGATCGCGGCAGATTTGATTGAATTGGGAAACTTCACACCAGATGAAGTTTACAGCAGAATATATGAACATGTCACACTGGGAAAAATCCATCTTTTAGGTCAAACCCTCCAGACATTAGAACTCAGCAACAAAGGTAGAATAGCATGGGTCTTGGTTAACCAGTCTATGTTAAAGGATACAAACACAACCTTAGATGATTTGGAAGGTTTTGTAAATCAAATACAAGCCATTGAAGGTGTTGAAGTTGCCCTCTGTATATGTGAACTACCGGATGGAAATACAAAGGTTAGTCTTCGTAGTGATGGTAAAGTTGATGTTGCAGCACTTGCAGCCGAGTTTAATGGTGGTGGACATGAGCGCGCGTCAGGTTGTCGTATCAACCATCCACCAACTTCAGCAATAAAATTACTATTGAAGAGTACCAATCAACGTATTAAAGATATAGACTGATTGATGATCCACTGAATATGTTATGACAAATCCGATAAATAGAAGACACTTTCCTCCTGCGGTAGGTGAGGTATCCTAGCCTCGTTGATACAGTGTTAAATTAATTCTAAGATCTAAGATAATAAAGAAGATTCAGACTAAAAGACCTTTTCAGCATAGTCATTTCAAATAACAACAACTCGTGGAGAGAGATTTTGCAAACTTATTTTAATTTGGAATCTATTCCTGATTTTTCGCAAGATGCGGCGGTTACCTTTGGGGTATTTGATGGATTACATATCGGACACCGAGAAGTTCTTGACAAGGTTCGTGAACGTGCTACTGCGGAAAAACTATCAAGCGTTCTCTTCGGGTTTTATCCACATCCACTCTCATATCTTGTTCCAGAGAAATGTCCTCCTGTCTTAATGTGTTTACCAAAACGCATTGAAATACTTGAAGAACTTGGTTTTGATATCGCAATATTCGTGAACTTCAATGAAAAAATCGCATCTATGTCACCGAACACTTTTGTAGACAACATCCTACGAAAGTTATGCCGAGCTAAACATATAATTGTTGGTTATGCATGTCAATTTGGCAAGGATAGAGAAGGGAATGCAGAGTTATTAGAATCTATAGGACAGCAATCTGGATTCGGTGTATCAATTGTACCCCCTACGCAGCTCAACGGATTCCCTGTACACAGCACACGCATTCGGCACGCAATCGCAAGGGGTGACCTCGGTTTAGCATCGCAACTGTTGGATAGAAACTATTCAATGAGCGGCACAATCGTTCAAGGTGATGGACGCGGTAGTCAAATTGGATTTCCAACCGCAAATATTGAACCGGGTGAACAAATCTGTCCACCAAACGGTGTCTACGCAATCCGTGCCAAAGTAATAAATCAATGGTTTGACGGTGTCCTGAATATCGGGATTCGACCTACATTTGATGGGACGAAATTACAAGTAGAAAGCCACTTATTCAATTTTGACGAAATCGTATACGGTGAAACTATTGAGATATGTTTTATTGAAAAAATACGGAGTGAACGAAAATTCTCAGATATGCATGCTTTAGTTAAGCAGATACATCGCGATATTGCTGTAGCAAATGATATACTCACTCAGTAACCTTTGCTGCGTACGATAAGGATTAAATCCGATTTCCAACCCACAACACACCACGACGTATGACTTCTTGAAAACTTGAGTTCTCAAGCACGACCATATCGTGTCCAAGCGCATAATAGAACACTCTCCCCTCACCATAAGTGTGATGGAATGCCATGACGTGTGTTTCATCTTTGGTATTATCATAAGCATGCATCAGATGATGTGAGGCATCGGGGTTATGCTTCAAATAGTAAAGTTCATCCTTTACATCATAGTCATCTAATCCTTGTGTAATGGGGTGACCAGCATCGCTCACATTGACGGTAAAGTCCATATAAGGACTATGTCCGTTGAAAAACCCGTTGAGCATACTGTGATATCCTTCAGATTCCCTAAAGGACGCGGCAGCAGTATGAAGTCCAAAAAATCCCCCACCTGATCTGATATAGTTGAGAAAACCTTCCTCTTGTTCTGCTGTGAGTTCACCAACATCCGTGTAGAATAACACAGCCTGATATGTCTCAAGACCATCAGCAAGCACATTGTAATCTTGTGAGAAATCCGCTTTAATATTATCTGATTCATTGAGCATAGCAGTGATATATTTTCCATTTCCTTCATGATCGTGGTATATACCTTCTGTTCCAACAAAAACAAGTGTATTAAGAATATCCATATAGTATCTCCGAATTAATTATTTGGCATAACAAGCACTTTCACAGATCCGTGTTCATCTCTTCCCGCTGCAACCGCAAATGCTTCAGATATTTCACCCAACTGGAATTGATGTGTAACTAACGGACTCGGATCAAGTTTTCCTGCTGCGAGCAGATCAATCGCAACCTGGAATTCAGTTTTTCCTCCTCGTCTACCGTAGCAGAATGACCATATAATAGTAAGTTCTTTGCTGCGTGCAAATCTCTCAGAAAAAGTGAGTGGCGCGCCATGTCCACCTACCATGCAGACATGTCCTCTCTTAGCTGCTATTTGCGTTGCCTGTTCTAATGTATTCGCTTTCCCACCGACCGCTTCAAAAACGACATCCGCACCGCGTCCATCACTCCACTCCATCACTGCAGCCACTGCATCTGTCCTATCCACATTAATAGGAACTGCGCCGACTGCTTCGTGTGCAATCTGTATCGGTGCATCCGGTTTTCCTAAAACAACTATAGACGTTGCACCTGCCACATCTGCCACCTGTGCAATTGTCAATCCGACAGGTCCACTCCCAATAATAGCAACGCGATCACCAGGGGAGACCATCGCTCTATTGACAGCATGGACAGCCACAGCATATACCTCTGCTAATGCCCCACCTTCAACAGAAACACTATCGGGAAGAAAATAGGCGTTTGATGTGGACGCGACCATATACTCAGCAAAACCACCACCCGCATGCCGTAAATTAGAACAGATGTTGTAGTAGCCGTTCAAACATTCTGGACAAGTGTTGCAGGGACTTATCGGTTCAATTGCAACTCGCGCTCCTGCTTTATGTTTCGTAACATCCTTGCCGATGTCTACGATTTCTCCTGTGAGTTCGTGTCCACCGATACGGGGAGATTGGGGTTTTTCTGGTTGTCGGTGATATCCGTGTAGGTCGCTGCCGCAAATTCCTGCTGCTTCCACCTTGACGAGAACCTGCTCTGGGGCCGGTGTCGGATCGGGTACTGATTCAACTCTGATGTCTTTTCCACCGTAAAACAGTGCTGCTTTCATTTTCTCACCATATTTACATAAAGTCCATTTTAAGCATAACACACCTATGAGACTACGTCAATAACGATTTTGTGCGGTGGGTGTGTAAAGATTTTGTCACCATAGGCGTCAATTTAGTGATTTCTTGCTGCATTTTCAAGATATTCCAATGTGGTGTCTCTATTAGCACGCCTCTCAATGTAGCACCCGTTTTGGAATGCTTGTTTTATTTCATCAAAAGTTTGCCGGAAAGACATTATAGACTTGCGAAAACCTATTGCGAGTATGCGTGCGTATGTGCTAATAAGTTCTGCTGTCTTTGATAGACTATGTTTTAGGCATCGCCAACCGACCACTAACATGATCCAATGCCGAATAATCGCAACGATGAGTTTCGCATACAACTCACATAAGATACGATATGGCTTGTCGCTACGGGAGGTATCAACTTTTCCAATGCTTTTGAAGCACTTATACATCAACTCAATCTGCCATCGAGTGCGTGCGACAGCACAAATCTGCTCAGCAGTCAGTTGGTCTACTCCGACGTTAGTAATGTAGATATTCCACCTTGCGAACTGAAGTCGTTCTGGTGAAGGTTTCGTATACTTCCGCTTCGCACGATGTTTTATATCCTTCATGCGCTGTTGGGTTTCTGTTTCTGAAAGTCTTTGAACAACTAATCGTGCTTTGAGACGCTTGTTTTTGCCTATAAAGATTTGTTTGTCTTTGAAGGTATCAGAACCCTTCTTGAGCCATTTTAGCAAGCAAAAAGGTTCACCTGTTTCATCATAGAGAAAACACTTTACTTTGTAGCGTGATATCCAAAAGGCGTTTGCATCGGAAAGTCTTTTGAAGGTATCAAGCGAATAATAGCCGAGGTCTGCAAGGCGTAAACTGCCGGAGGGTAGCATGTCAATCTGCTTTTCAATAGCACTATCAGCGGTGATGCCATCGGTCAGTTGAAAGTGTTCAAAAGTGCCTGTGGCAATATCAAAACGCAGGTGGAGTTTCACGGAAGCTGTGTTCGGTTTGTTCTTTTTCTTTCCACCTTCCCAAGTGTCGTGGAGCGTATCAGGGAGTGTAATCCAAGAACTATCTTGTAAATAGACACCAGTGAACTTTTCAAGGAGCGGAAGCGTTTGCGGGTCGGCAGAAATAACCGTGGCTGCAGCAGCATCAAGGACAGCTCTAAGGGTCTCTGCTGCTTCGGGTGTAAATCGCTGTTCAATGGCTTGTCGTGAGACTGAAGTTCCGAGCACACCAGCGGTTTGAGCAAGTTGTGTATAGGTGGCATCTGGGTTTTGTAAAAAAGTAAAAACAAGGATTTGAGCAAAACGACTACCGTTGAGTTTACAACTTCTTTTGACAAAACCTGTATTGAGAGCTGCATCATTGGCTATAGTTGTAAGAATATATTGCATTTCTATGGGAACTTGTGATAATGTATTCATTGGAAACACCTCTTTGTAGACAATAATAACTCTATATCTACATTATATATGAGGTGTTTTCATTCTTACAGAAGTTTTATTTCATAATTTATACTTTCTCTGATTAAAAGTTGACACTTATCGGTCTTGGTGCATCCTTAAATTGACGCCTATGGTGTGTAAAGATTTTGTCACTAACTTCTCACCAACCATTGTAGGGGCGGGTCTCTGTGCCCGCCCGTTGCATTACAGGACAAGGAATGGCGGGGCACAGAGACCCGGGGAATCATGGCGAATACCAAACGCGTATTCGTCTAAGCGCATTCATACCGTTGATTTGGCACTACAATAGATTACAGGTTTTTCACTCGAATTGACGTCTACGGTGACAAAAACTTTACACACCCTTGTGCGGTAGACCGTTCAGAAAGAATACTCAAAATAGGCAGATACCTATAAAGATACCTGCCTATTGATGAGAAATGACGTGTCCATAAGCAGAAACGGAAGAATTCGCTTTAATTATTCATTTAAATCTAAAAAAGAATAAGGATCAATTCCAGCTTCGTCATAAAGTATCACTGTAACATCTGAGGGGATATCTGCTGCGGTCATTGCGCCTCTTTCACCGAGTCTCGAAATGTTGTTCTCTACAATACGTAGACATGCTGGTGGATAACCGCCAAGCCTGTTTATATACTGGATTGGATTACCATCGCCATCTGTCGTTTCAGCCCAACGGATATACACAGTGTCTATGTAATTAGGGTATACAAGACCGGCTCCCATCGTAACTCCCATGGTTTCTATACCCTGGGTCCAAAGTTTGATTGCAACGCGTGCCATAAGTTCATGATCAGCGACACTCCCCGGAAAATTCCACTCAACAGGAAAAGGAAAGTCTGCTGGAATCTGTGGATAGGGTCCGGAACCATACGGAGAAACCTCTGTATCCGGTTGCGTAGTTTCTTCTTGCTTAATATTCTCAACTACACCTGTTTGTTGAATTTCACTCTTTTTTGATGGGAATTCGGTCATATTGATTATGACTTTATTCTTACCTTCGGCAAGTTTTCTACCTGTTTCACCAGGGGAGAATGCTTTCTCTACCCATAGGCGTCAATTTAGCTATTTTTTTCTTGTTAGATGCATCTGAGATAGTCCAAAACTGCCATCCCTATTGTAGCGCGGGGTCTCCGTGCCCCGCCTAAACCTGCTACATTCAAACAACGTGCGGGGCACGGAGACCCGGGAATGCCATAAGCGCATTCATACCCGGGGAACGCCAAAAGGCGTTCATACCGTTGATTTCTTGATTTGGCGCTACAATAACAGGTGTAATTTAAGAAGATCAATCCGTTTTATTAGTGTCCTCAGTCCCGTAGGGACGATATGTCTATAGCACAACGTTCAACACCCATTTCTTAGTCCCGTAGGGACGATATGTTTATACGTTTCGGTTGTTACAAACATATCGTCCCTACGGGACTAAAAGCTGTGATGATGGCGTTTAGCTATAAACATCCCGTCCCTACGGGACTAAAGAACGTTATCGCCATGCAAATAAATCCTTAAATTGACGCCTATGGGGAGAATGCTTTCTCTACCTGATCTCCCTTGTTATCGGTCTTCACCTTCTGATTTTCCTTTTGGGTGCCGACTTCAACAGTCTTGGTCAAATCTTTTTCGTATTTTACCGTTGTGTGCCGGTACCAGAGGAAACACACACAAGCAACGATTAGAAGCAAACTGACCATCCCGATTATCCATTTGGTGTAAATACTCTGAGTCATCATATACCTCCGCTTTTTATATGTCAAATCACAACGGTAGGTTTGTCATGTGCAATGTTATACAATGTCATGTTCTCGCGTTATTGTCAAATCAAAACATGTCATAGTTAAGTGTTTCACCTGTAAAGCAGGGATAACAGGTTTCGGAAACTCCAAATGCAACATCAAAAGCCTGTAACGACACCCATCGCACAAGCACAAAAATGTCGCACCATCTCAAGTCTACGATAAGACCTATGTATTCTAAATACTATAGTTTGGACAATTTCTCTCGGTTGCATACTGATATTTCTAGCATATTCAACATATTGTGAGTTTTCAATAGGATAATAACTTGACGAAAAAGTGTTAGAATATCAAAATGAGCAGCCCCAGCGGGGCGAAATGTGTATAGCACATCGTGAACAATCGATTTATAGCCCCAGCGGGGCGACAGGTGTATCATTGAAGGAAATAGGTATGATGACTGTGATTCTCCTTGTCCAAACTATTATTTAAGTCTATAAAAAACTGTCCAAACTATAGTAAATACTTAACGAATGTGAAATAAAAAACAATTGGGTAACTACAACGACTATTTCTTAACATATCTCCACCCATCAATAAGCACAGGAATCCCTCTAATCAAGCACATCACAACAGTAATGTATGCAAGTATCAAAGACACCAACATAAAGGAATCAGTGACAATGATAGGGATGTTTGGAAAGGCATCTGTTTCTTGGAGAACATACACGGTCGGAAGCAGAAGAAACATAACCGTCTTTGCTACGCCATAAACTGAGCGGGATATACGCGAACTCGTCAACGCACGTGCCCACGGGATAGTCATCATTTCAAATGGTGCTTTTCCTTCTGTGAGAGCAATACTACGCACACCGTCCGTCAGAAGTCCGCGAGTCACAACAACAATCGGCATCCAGAGCGGAATGAATTCTATCTTATAAGCAAAATATATCCACAATACATTTTCTACAATCCTGTCAGCAACAATATCAAACACAGCACCGAATGTGGAGGTCTGATTCTTCTTACGCGCTACGATACCGTCTACGGAATCCATTATAAAAATAATGAGAATTGTTACAATGCATGCGATACTTATGTATGTGTTCGTTCCGAAGATTGCAAGGACAATAAATGTCAATATTAGACGATAGACCGTTATAGCGTTTGCTGACATGCCGAATATTTCTCCAAATTCTTTCTCATATAAATAAATATATTAGCAGATACTATGATGCATATCAAGTTATTTTGTCTGAATGGGTGTATAAAGTGTTTGTTACTAACTTCTCACCATGAATTGTAGCGCGGGGTCTCCGTGCCCCGCCTAAACCTGCTACATTCAAACAACGTGCGGGGCACGGAGACCCGGGGTATCATGGCGAATACCAAACGCGTATTCGTCTAAGCGCATTCATACCCGCCAAATGCCACACGGGGAATGCCTAATGAAGATTAAAAAATAAATCGGGTAAGTTCCTTGAGAAGTCCGGAGCGGTTAGGAAACCGCTCCTACCGAGTTTGAGAAAATGAGAATTACCCGTTTAATAAATTAAACTTCATATGGCATTCATACCGTTGATTTGGCGCATTTGGCGTTGATTTGGGGGAACGCCAAAAGGCGTTCATACCGTTGATTTCTTGATTTGGCGCTACAATGACAGGTGTAATTTAAGAAGATCAATCCGTTTTATTAGTGACCTCAGTCCCGTAGGGACGATATGTCCATAGCACAACGTTCAATGCCCATTTCTTAGTCCCGTATGAAGTTTAATTTATTAAACGGGTAATTCTCATTTTCTCAAACTCGGTAGGAGCGGTTTCCTAACCGCTCCGGACTTCTCAAGGAACTTACCCGATTTATTTTTTAATCTTCATCAGGCGTTCATACCCGGGGAACGCCAACAGGCGTTCATACCGTTGATTTCTTGATTACTTGATTTGGCACTACAATAGATTACAGGTTTTTCACTTGAATTGACTCTACGGTGACAAGAACTTTTCACACCCTACATAAGATTTTCACTTGACTTTATACAGAAAAATAGGATAAAATCTATAGAACAAATCTGTATTGAGGAGATGTCAATGAGAACAGTCAAATTAGGTTTGATCGGCGCAGGTGGTATCTCACAGTCACACTGTGGAACACTTGCTGAGATTAAAGGATGCGAAATTATCGCAGCTGCCGATCTTGTCCCAGCGAATTTAGAACGTGCAAAAGAACGATGGGGAATCAAAAATACTTTTGATGATTACAATGAAATGCTCAAAATGGACGAAATTGAGGCAGTGTTTGTATGCACCCCGACCGGTGTCCATGCTGCACCAACTGTTGCTGCATTAAACGCAGGCAAGCACGTCTTCTGTGAAAAACCAATGGAGGCAACATTGGAAGGTGCGGAAGCGATGTGGCGTGCTTCAGTAGAAAATGATAAAATACTCATGATCGGTCTCAAACTGCGCTATTCAGGTCAAGTCAAAAAAGCGAAAGAAATCGTTGACGCGGGAACGCTTGGGGATATATATTATGCCGAAACAGTGGCGGACCGTCGCCGAGGAAATCCCGGTGGAAGTTTCATACGGAAAGCAACCGCAGGATTAGGTGCATCCGCAGACATCGGTGTATATGCATTAGATACTGCGCTCTATCTGATGGGGCATCCAAAACCTGTTGCTGTTTCTGGAATCACCTCAAACTACCTAAGTCTACACAACACATGGAATGAAGGACTGAAACAAACAGAAGTGGAAGACTTCGGTGTAGGATGGGTCGTTTTTGATAACGGCGCACGTTTAGTATTCAAGACTTGTTGGTGTATGAATATGGATTCACTCGGTGGCACTATTTTCCTCGGTAAGAAAGCTGGTTTACGAATCGGGATCGGTGAAGTCCGTGGTCCACAAGATGGTGTTCGCGTTTACGGTGATAAGGACGGTGAGATTCACGACGAAACATACACCGAATTTAAACCGGTAAACGTCTTCCACGAAGAAGATAGCGCATTCATTGATGCGGTCAGAGAAGGAAAACCCTCTCCAATTGACCCGTATGAGATTATGCTTACAAACGTAGTTATTCAGGGAGTCATCGATTCCTCAGAAAATGGTGGACGTGAAGTGGAAGTTACTGTCCCATCAATGTAACTACAAAATGTGACTATCCTTTTGAATATAGATGACTCTATCTTAAATATGTAATGGGTTGAGAAAACCCGGTAAACTATTCATGTGATTATAATTCCTTCAAAGAAATAATAAACATAACGGGTTTTCTCAAAACAAAGGATTTGCATACAATGAAGTTACTTGAAATAGCAGGAAAAAAGTTTAGATTAGCATCCAGATTTGCACGGATGTTCGCGTTTTTTCTGGATAGTATTATTATATTTTGGTTGGCTGCAATACTATCCATTTTTTCAAGATCATTCTTCTTCAGTGAAATGTTTTCTGTGTTTACGCCGTTTTTGTTTTGGTGTTGTGGGATGCTTTTCTTAGACGGTTTCAAGAACGGTCAGGGAATTGGAAAACGACTTTTATCAATGCAGGTCCTACGATTGAGAGATGGTAAACCGTTGTACTTTTAAGGACTCGTTCGTTCGGAGATTAACCTCTTTTTTTCAACCTTTTGATATCCTCTTTTCGTTAGGTAACAAAAAGCAGCGCATGGGAGACGTATTCGCTGAAACGGTTGTTGTGAAATATGAACCCCACATTCAATATGATGCTCCACCTAAGAAAGAAGATCCTGAAAAAGTGTTAGAGAATGCTATCATTGAAATCACAGCTCGGTTGACAGAAGCGAAAGAAAAGGTTGATGCATCTATTGGAATTGAAAAGCAATTCCAGAGTGCGTATGAAGGGGCTTTGGTACAGGCTGAAAGATGTGAAGAAAGGGCAACAATTGCAATCCAAGCAGGTCGTGAAGACTTAGCGCGCGAAGATATCACACAACGAAACGAATATAAACAACTTGCAGAACGATACAAAAAACAGTGGGAAGAACAGCAACAAGTCGTTGCAGAATTGACTAACCTGCTTGAAACACTGGAAATGAAAACAGAAGAAGCTGAGAGAAAAAGAGATCTCGTCATCGCACAGCACAGAAATGTGGATGCACAGAAACATCTCCAAGAAACATTAACTGAAGTTGAAGATGGTGTTGCATTTGATATACTCAACAAAATGGAACAAAATGTAAGTGAAGCCGCAACTTTAGCAAGAGCTGCATCACAAGTAGACAACGATCTTTCTGATATAAAGATAAACAAAGAATTTTCTGGTTACGCTGAAGAAGCATCAATAGACGATGACTTAGCAGAACTAAAATCAAAATTACAATAATCCCAGACAATAAAACCATACAATTTTCTCATTTCAGTTCAAGTGCCTTTATCACGACTTACACACAGACAGTAGGTGCGCTTTTGAAGCGCGCTGGTTTTCTCGTTTATATTACACAAATAACAAGAGATTTAGTCACAGAATTGGTGGTTATTATACAATACTTTACCCATCCTGTAAAACTATACAAACTATAGGGGTGAGTAAAGTTCTTGGCACACAGTACTTTGTAGACCTGTATTTCTATGTTTCACCCATAGATGTCAACTTTCAAATTTTGAATGAAAGTATTGATCTTTAGTCCCATAGGGACGATATGTTTATAGAAAAAATGTGGACCACACCTCTTGAGTTCCGTAGGAACGGCATATAAAGAAAATCATATTTCAAATTTTGAATGAAAGTATTGATCTTTAGTCCCATAGGGACGATATGTTTATAGAAAAAAATGGGGAACACACCTCTTGAGTTCCGTAGGAACGGCATATAAAGAAAATCATATCGTCCCTAATGAAGATTAATTTATTAAACGGGTAATGCTCATTTTCTCAAACCGGGTAGGAGCGGTTTCCTAACCGCTCCATAGGCGTCAATTTAAGGATTTATTTGCGTGGCGATAACGTTCTTTAGTCCCGTAGGGACGGGATGTTTATAGCTAAACGCCATCATCACAGCTTTTAGTCCCGTAGGGACGATATGTTTGTAACAACCGAAACGTATAAACATATCGTCCCTACGGGACTAAGAAATGGGTATTGAACGTTGTGCTATAGACATATCGTCCCTACGGGACTGAAGTCACTAATAAAACGGATTGATCTTCTTAAATTACGCCTGCCATTGTAGCGCGGGGTCTCCGTGCCCCGCACGTTGTTTGAATGTAGCAGGTTTAGGCGGGGCACGGAGACCCCGCGCGCTACAATAGGGATGGCAGTTTTGGACTATCTCAGATGCATCTAACAAGAAAAAAATAGCTAAATTGACGCCTATGGAGCGGTTTCCTAACCGCTCCGGACTTCACAAGGAAATTACCTGATTTATTTCTTAATCCTCATACCGGACTAAAGAACTGTAGGTTGCTCGGTTTCTATAAACATTCCGTCCCTACGGGACTAAGTGGTTGACTCGCCAAGATATTATGGTATAATTCTTTTATCTATTAAATTCAAAAAATGGAGAGGAGAATTGAGATGGGAAAACGAATACATCACATTCGTGAGGTCAATGAAGAAGAAAACGCTGAATTGAGGAGACTTGCGAGTTCACGCACGCATCCGTTTCGGACGGTGCAGCGTGCGAAATTGATTGTTAGTATGCTTGATGACAAAACACTGACAGCTACTCAAGCAGGAAAAAAAGCGGGTTTCAAGTCGGATAACTCTGGTGCCTGTTGGGTCAAAAGGTTCAATGAAGCGGGTATCCTAGGGCTCACAGATAAGCCGAAAAGTGGGAAACCGCGTGTGCATTCAACAGAGGTGCGAGGGCAACTCATAAATTTAGTGCTGCAAAAACCGCGTAGTCTCGGTTATCCGTTTGAGTTGTGGACATTGATACGATTGCAAACGGCGTTTAGAGAACGGACAGGTATATATCTTTCTGATTCAACGATCTGGGAGTGGCTTAAAGAAGAGGGACTGCGTTGGAAGCGTCAACAAAGTTGGTTTCGTGAAGCGGAAAAGCAAGACAAAGAGTTTGTAGAAAAAAGGGGGCTGTTATAGCAGCATATCGTTCCCCGCCGCCCAAGACGCGTGTTATCTGTATTGATGAGATGGGACCGATAGGTGCTAAAACATATCCGGGTGAAGTTTGGCAACGCGGTGTGGGGCGTGCGACCTTTGAACCGGACTATGGTCGTCGTGGCAAAGTATGGGTTCATGGTGCGTTTGAACCTGCGACGGGTCAAGCGGAAATAGTGATTTCAGAGAGTAGGGATAGTGCAAGTCATATAGCATTGCTTGAGAAAATCATAGAGAAGTTTCCATCAGACAAGTGGCTTTTGATTGAAGACAATCTTTCTACTCACCATAGTCGTGATGTAAAAACCGCATTATTGGCGTGGCCGAATGTAGGTGTTCAGTTTATTCCGAAATATGCGTGTTGGTTAAACCTGATAGAACCTTGGTGGAAACAACTCAGATCACTGGCATTGAAAGGGAGAAAGTTTGAGACACAAGATGAGCTAACCGAATCCATTGAGAGCGCGGTGTGTTGGTGGAATGCCCATAAACACCCTTACCTTTGGAAGAAAGACCCACAAGAGCAACCAAGATACAAGTTAGAACCCTATGGAACTTCAATTGAAGAAATATCGCAAAGACTTAAAGAGTGAACCACTAAGAAAACAGAAGTTGAAATCTCAGTGTCAAATGTGTCATAAACTTTGCACACCCAACCATAGTATACAATGAAAAGGCACCATAATAATGTCTATTGTCAAAGTCATAGGTGAAAAGTTCAAATTAGCATCTCGCTGGGCAAGAGTCGGTGCGTTTTTATTGGATATAGGTTTATTGGGATTTTGTCAAGCTCTTTTGGTGCTTGGCACATTCATTTTTCATCCATTTATTGATGACTTTTTTGACATGTTCTATTTCGCTACACATGACATGACAACTTTTATATTCACTCTTTTAACTACTGTTCTATGGACATTCGGTATATTATTGATGGATGGTGTAAAAAAAGGCGGTGGATTTGGAAAACGGTTAATGTCGCTGCAAATTATTCGTTTGAAGGACGGGAAACCAGCAAACATAAAGGATGTTTTTGTACGTCGCTTTGCCGGTTTATTTCAACCAATTGATTGGTTGTTCCTTGCAGGAAAAGAAAGACAAAGAATGGGAGACAAACTTGCAAAAACAATTGTTGTTCAGCTGGACTCGCCGCTCGTTGAAATCATCCCTGAGACAGAAGTAGAAAGAGAAAAAGAGAAAGATACCGAAGAAAAGGACCTGGAAAAGGTATTAGAAGATGTTATTCTTGAAATTACAAATCGGTTTTCAGAAGCAAAACAAAAGGTTGATGCATCTATCGGCATAGAAAAACAGTTTCAAAATGCGCACGACAATGCTGTTTCTCAAGCAGCAAAGTGTGAGGAACGCGCTGTTATATCCCTACAAGCAGGACGCGAAGACTTGGCACGTGAAGACCTCGCACAACGAAACGAATATAGAAACCTCGCAAATCGGTATAAGACACAGTGGGAAGAGCAAAAGCAGACTGTCCAACACCTCACCACACTCCTTGACACACTACATCAAAAAACCCAACAAACACAGAGAGAAAGGGATGTTGTCCTCGCGCAACACAGAAACGTTGACGCACACGAACATCTCCAACAGACTCTAACAGAACTTCAGGGCAATAAGGCTTTTGAGATACTCAAGAAAATGGGACAAAATGTAACCGAAGCTGCAGCGTTAGCAAAAGCAGCATCTGAGGTAGATGTAGAATTCAAGAATGTGGAAGTAAATCATGAGTTTGTCAATTATGCTGAAGACGAAGCAATTGAAAAAGAACTCGCAGATTTGAAACAAAAAATACAATAATCTAAGTTGCCACCTATCATTTGTTGGAGGGGTTTCTAACCCCGATATATAAGAAGCAGATTTGAAACAAAAAATACAATAATCTAAGTTGCCACCTATCATTTGTTGGAGGGGTTTCTAACCCCGATTTATAAGAAGTGGCACTAAAATATGCAGAATTCCTGTGTTTCTTCGTTTGACAAAGTAATTTGATGATTAATATTCAGTTGGTAGCAACTTAGGTTACAATAGGAGGATTTAGTACTGCTATTTGCTAATAGTGTAAGCTATGGACAATCAAAAACTACCCAACATCGTTTTTATTATGGCAGATGACATGGGATATGGTGATGTTGGCTGCTATAATCCTGATTCAAAGATACCCACACCACACATGGATGAACTTGCACAAGAAGGTATCCGCTTTACAGACGCACATTCTCCCTCCGCAGTATGTACACCCACACGATACGGTGTCTTAACTGGCAGATATTGCTGGCGGAGTCAACTAAAACGTGGTGTGCTTTACGGATACGAACCCCCATTAATTGAACCTGAACGTCTCACAGTTGCTGGACTGCTGAAAGATGTAGGATACAACACTGCATGTATCGGTAAATGGCATTTAGGTCTCGGATTTTCTACGAAATCGGACTACGACTTCAATTTTGATGCACCGTTACCTTGGGGTAACGCAAAACGCGAATTGGAAGAAAATATCGATTTTCATGCACCAATCACAGGTGGTCCGAATGATATCGGTTTCGATTATTTCTATGGCACATCGGGGTGTCCAACATGCCAACCCCCTTACGGATTCATAGAAAACGATACTTTTGTTGAAATACCGAATGAATATCGTGGAGAACCTGATTTCACGGGGCGTCCCGGCATGACTGCCCCAAGTTGGCAGCATAAAGATGCCGACCCGATGATTGCTCAGAAAACGGTTGAATACATTGAGACACAAGCCAATTCTGAAGATCCATTCTTCATCTATATGACCCCTTCCGCTCCACATGAACCTTGTGTTGAAGAAGTAGTGCCAGACTTTGCACGCGGACAGAGTGATGCTGGACCGCGTGGAGATTTAGTTTGGTTAGTAGACTGGATGGTCGGGGAAGTCATGGACGCATTAGACCGAACCGGAAAAACTGACGACACACTAATAATCGTTACAAGTGATAACGGAGCACTCCCCGGAGACAGAATTAAGGGTGGGAAAGGTCCAATGCCGTATAATATCTACGACCACAAGTCGTGTGGAGATTGGCGTGGATACAAAGCACATATCTGGGAAGGTGGACACCGAGAACCGTTCATCGCAAGATGGCCTAACGTGATTGAACAGAATACCACATCAGATGAATTGGTGTGCTTAACGGATCTCATGGAAACCTGTGCTGCAATCGTTGGAACAGATGTTCCCGATGACGCAGGACAAGATAGTTGCAATATCTTACCAGCACTATTAGGACAAGATACCGATCATCAACTTCGGAAAGCAATCGTGCATCATTCCAGTAATGGTGTCTTTTCTATACGCCACGAAGAGTGGAAACTGATTATAGGCACGGAAGGATCGGGAGGATGGCCCCCACCAAGTGACGGTGGTCCCAAACCAGATTCACCAGGGCAGCTATATCATATTCACGATGACCCGTATGAAACAGAAAATCTATGGTCTACACATCCAGATATTGTTGATAGGTTAACACAATTATTGGAGAAGTTTGAACAAGAAGGACACAGCAGAATGTGAGGAAGGTTATGTCAATCAAACCAAATTCACTCTTTCGTTTATTAACGCCATCCAATCAAGACATAGAGTCGTTTCATCATGATGGATACATCGCATACCCAGATATATTCACGGACGATGGCAGAGAAGGTCTTATCGAGGAAATAACACATCACTTTGAACCGACACGTCAATACATTGCGGCATTGGAGAACGGTGAAAAGCCAGAACGTCCATATTTTATTCGTCCATGGAACGAACGCAGAGCATATAGCGACAGACTTATTGACGATCCATTCATTACAGCACTCTTGCGTGCAACCATCGGGGACGCATACCACTTCTGTCATTCAGCAATGAACATCGCGCCTCGTGGAATAGGTCCTGTCCAGTTCCATCAGGACCATCACCATTGGAAGCACGAGAATCCTGTCAACCTTGCCGAACGTGACAACTACTACATTCAGATATTATATTATCCGAACGGTTTCACGCGTGGTGATCGCAATCTGAAAGTAATTGCTGGTAGCCACAAGGTCGCACCAACACATGAAGCAACACCTGAACGAATGCTTGCAGGTGAATTTGACGAGGAAGCAGGACGCAAACTGGAAGAGAAACGGCTCGATCTGCCGCCAGGGAGTATGGTCTACATAGACGCACGCATCTTCCACGGTGTAGAAGCAAAACCTGAAGATTCCCCGCAGCTATATCGCATCTTTGTCATAGACATATTCAAGGAAGCAGGTCCACCGCATCGATACACACAACACATACCCCCTGAATGGTTGGAAGACGCAACACCATACCGCAAAAAATTATTTACTCGGGATGGTTACGTAGAAGGCTGTTGGAACTAATTCATGATTGATTATACCACTATAATCACCTCTCATTTGTTTGGGGTTTGAAACCCCGGTTTATGAAAAGTGATATGGGTGTGCAAAGTTTTTGTCCCTAACTTCTCACCATGAATTGTAGGGGCGGGTCTCTGTGCCCGCCCGTTGCCTTACGGGACAAGGAATGGCGGGGTACAGAGACCCGGGGAATGCCATAAGCGCATTCATACCGTTGATTTGGCCTTACAATAGATTACAGGTTTTTCACTTGAATTGACGTCTACGGTGACAAAAACTTTACACACCCAAGTGACATCAAAATATGCAGAAAAACCTCGGTTCTTCGCTAAAATGACTATTTTAATCATTAATATACAGTAAGTAGCTAATTAGATGAAATAGAGGAGAAAAATGAACTCACAAGATCGTCCAAATATCCTCTGGATCTCATTAGAGGATACAACCCCACGTTTTGGATGCTATGGTGACCCAATCGCACGCACGCCAAACATTGACCGACTCGCTGCCGGCGGATGTCGGTTTCCAAATGCATTTTCAACAGCAGGTGTCTGTGCGCCAAGTCGTTCCGCTATCATTACCGGCATGTATCAAACCTCTATAGGAACACATCACATGCGGACAGGACACACCAACCGCAACACACCGGACATGCCAACCCCCTATTCTGCAGTTCTTCCTCACTATGTTAAGACCTTTACTGAATATCTACGAGCCGCTGGATACTACTGCACAAACAACAACAAAACAGATTATCAGTTCACACCACCAATCACTGCTTGGGATGACAACAGCAACCAAGGGCACTGGCGAAATCGTGAGGAAGGACAACCTTTCTTCTCTGTTTTCAACCCTACCGTCACACACGAGAGTGGAATGTGGGACAGAGACGATAGACCAATAAACACCAATCCTGATGATGTAAAGTTACCTCCATATCTACCAGATACACCCAAAGCACGGGAAGCATTAGCACGACAATACGATAATCTCGCTACTTCAGATGCACGTGTCGGTGAGTTGTTAGACCAATTAGAGGAAGATGGACTCGCAGAAAACACAATCGTCTTTCTCTGGAGTGACCACGGTGAAGGACTCCCGCGCGGTAAAAGATGGCCTTATGACGCAGGAATACGGATACCACTCATCGTACGTTGGCACGGGGAAATTACACCAAATACCGATAGTGAGCAATTAGTCAGTTTAATTGATCTTGGACCTACTGTATTATCGTTGTGTGGCGTACAAGTGCCGCAGCATATACAGGGACAACCTTTCCTCGGAACACAGAAAGTTGAACGTGATTACATCTTCGCAACCCGCGACAGATTTGATGAGTCTTATGACATGATACGTGCAGTGCGCGATAAAAAGTATAAATACATCAGAAATTACTACCCAGATAAACCTTATCTCCTCTGGATTCCTTACCGCAACCGACATCCTGTCATGCAGGAAATGTGGCGACTTTATGCTGAAGACAAATTAGTGGGTGATCAATTGACCATGTTCCAATACCCCCGACCCACAGAGGAACTCTACGATGTTGAAAACGATAAATTTGAACTCAGCAACTTAGCAGAGGATGCCTCACATGCAGATGTGCTTGAACGGATGCGGAATACATTAGCAGAATGGCAATCCACATTCGGGGATATGGGAGATATTTCCGAAGAACAGATGAAAGCGAAGTGGTATCCAAATGGAGAACAACCACAAACAGCATCCCCAATTTTCATCCCAATTAACGCCTCCAATCCAGGCAGACAACCTGCTCATGAAAATGGAGAATGGGAAGAACCAATGCTATTACAACTTCACTGTAGCACACAAGGGGCGTCAATAGCATATACTACAACAGAACAAGGAGAGGACGTGCATTGGAAACTGTATACAGAACCACTACGTTTACCAAAAGGTGAAACCACCATACGCACAAAAGCAATACGGATTGGCTATAAAGAGAGTGGTGAGAACACCCTTCAGGTAAAGGTTTTATAAAGGTTAAAATAACCTAAGTTGCCACCTATCATTTGTTGGAGGGGTTTCTAACACCGATTTATAAGAAGTGAAACCAAAATATGCAGAAATCCTTAGTTGCCACCTATCATTTGTTGGAGGGGTTTCTAACACCGATTTATAAGAAGTGAAACCAAAATATGCAGAAATCCTTAGTTGCCACCTATCATTTGTTGGAGGGTTTCTAACACCGATTTATAGGAAGTGAAACCAAAATATGCAGAAATCCTTAGTTGCCACCTATCATTTGTTGGAGGGGTTTCTAACACCGATTTATAAGAAGTGAAACCAAAATATGCAGAAATCCTTAGTTGCCACCTATCATTTGTTGGAGGGGTTTCCAACCACGATTTTATGAAGTGGCACCAAAATATACAGAAATCCCTTGTTTCTTCGTACAATAAAGCAATTGATGATTAATAAGACTATAGTTTGGACAATTTCTCTTGGTTGCATACTGATATTTCTGGCATTTACGATATATTGTGAGTTTTGAGTAGGATAATAGTTTGATAAAAAAGTGTGAAAATATCTAAATGAGCAGCCCCAGCGGGGCGAAATGTGTATAGCACATCGTGAACAAATCATTTATAGCCCCAGAGGGGCGACAGGTGTATCATACAAGAAATAGGTATGATGTCTGTGATGCTCCTTCTAATGAGGTTTGATGCTCAAATTGGGTAAAATTTCCTAAATAAATTACCTTTCTTGATTGTCAAAGTTTATTAGACTACTGTCCAAGTCCTTAAATAAAGTGTCCAAACTATAGTTATAAGAGCAAACTAAGTCAAAAGTTTAGATTGGTTGGCGAGAAAGGCAATCTTCTTGTGTGCAATGCCAAACGAAACAGTGGTTACAGTATCCAATATCGTTGAAACCATTTTCTCAGGCAATTAGTTTATTTCACATTACAGACAGAAACTCGTAACAAGCAATACTCCCGATTATGAACCATAAGAATTATATGATTATTTCAATAAGGAGAACCATTTAATGGCAAAAGAGAACAATCAAGACTACTATGTTTACGTTGGCACATACACACACGGAGAAAGCGAAGGAATATACGTCTATCGCATGGACGGAGAAACAGGCTCATTAGAATATTCCAGTAAAATAACGGGTGTGGTAAATCCATCATTTTTAGATATCCATCCCAGCGGACGTTACCTTTTCTCGGTAAATGAAATTGGCGAATTTGAAGGAAAAGCAAGCGGTGCAGTCACAGCATTTTACATTCATGGAAGCACAGGAGAGATTAGCTTCCTAAACCAACAGGCTACAGGTGGTGGTGCTCCGTGCCATGTGAGTGTTGATGCAACAGGCAAATACCTGCTTGTTGCAAATTACGGCGGAGGCAGTGTCGCTGCATTTCCCATCGGAAAAGACGGGAGACTTGCTGAAGCTTCAAGTTTTGTGCAACATCAAGGATCAAGTGTCAATCCCGGACGGCAATCTGAACCACATGCACATGCTATTATGATTGATCCAGATAACCGTTATGCATTTGCACCAGACTTAGGTCTGGATAAAATACTTATCTATCAACTGGATCTAGACAACGGAAAACTCAATGCGAACACGCAACCGTGGGCACGGGTACATCCAGGAGCAGGTCCAAGACACCTTGACTTTCACCCAAATGGAAAATATGCGTATGTTATCAATGAAATAGATTCTACTTTCACCGCGTTTAGGTACGATGCAAACACAGGGTCACTCTCTGAAATCCAATCTATTTCTACGTTACCCGAAGACTTTGATGGAACAAGCCACTGCGCAGATGTTCATGTGCATCCATCTGGCAAATTTCTCTACGGTTCAAATCGCGGGCATGATAGTATCGTCATCTGTGAAATTGACCAAGAAACAGGAATGTTAAGTTATCTTGGGTGTGAATCAACGCGTGGACAAGCACCAAGAAACTTCGGGTTAAATCCTGAAGGAACTTTCCTCTTAGCAGCAAATCAGCAGACCAGTAATATTGTTACATTTGCTGTAAATCCAGATTCAGGTGAACTAACCGAGACAGGAAACGTCGCTGAAGTGCCAAACCCAGTATGCTTGAAAATGCTTGCATGTAGTGTTTAGCTTTAAATGAACTTACACAAACAGTAGGCGCGCTTTGGAAGCGCGCCTAAATCAAGATCTGTGTCTAATTTCAGGAAACCATAGGCATCAATTTAAAGATATATTTACCTGTGAAGGATTTTGGAAGTCTATTTTTATCATACACACCTTTCTCACCGCTAGTGCTTGGTTTCTTGTGGCTGACATTTCTATACACCTTTCGCACCCGCTGGTGCTGATATGTGATTTCTGAAGCCTCGGAGAGGCGATAAGTGTATAGCAAGTAATATCAATACAGACGAAAGCCCAGCGGCGCAGCATGCGCGTGTGGCATGCTGCATGAGGTGTATAAAATTCACAAACTATACTCACTAAATTGATGCCTATGGTGTCTAATTTCAGGAAACCCACATACATCATTTGCTCAAATCAATTGTGTCTATCGCTTTGATTCTTCTGCCAATATTTTCTGTATCTGCTGAATCTCCAGTCCGAGTTGTGCATGAAGATCCACAACACGTTGAAAACGAATTATGAGTCCAGCCAATCCTTCTACATCTGTCCCCGAATCTAAGTCTAATGTGCTGACGACTTTCTGTGGTTTCTGATTCTTACCTGTAGTAGGTTTAGCTGATGCATCTGATTTCTCTGTCTCTGTTCGTGTCCATGCAGAAACACACTTTTTCATACTGAATGTTTCTTCAGAATCATCCGACCGCACAATACAAAATGCACGCGCGCCTACTTGCTGATGTTGTCCGACTTTAAAAAACTGTATTTCCTTGTCCCCAATTTTCTCTTCGGCATCGGGATGGCATAAGAAAAGTTCATGAATTATCGCACCATCTGTCCCTGTTAACGGTTCATCCATCGGGGAATTGCTTAACAGATCATGTACATGCTTTCGCACATCTGCAATTGATGAGAACGTCTGTCCTCCAATCTCAACCATTCTCTTCCTCCTAATAATTTACATTCAACAACATAATTCTATGCCCGCAATCAGATTCTTACCTAACCATTTTCACGAAAGATGTTTTCTCCACCTATCATCTATTCTGTCTACGTTGTCTACGGTGTTCCTGAAGTTTATCCCAAGGATATATAAAGCATCGATTTGCCCAGTCTTGATACAAACCATCTAATTCCTTCACCTTTTCCGAATGCTTATCAGCAATATTGTTGATTTCTGTTCGTTCCGTTTGGAGATCGTACAGTTCCCAATCACCAGGGAATCGACAGACAAGCTTCATATCTCCTTGACGAATAGCACAGTTACCTTCGTGTTCCCAAAACAGGATTTCTTTGCCGTTCTCTTTATCATCAAAAATTGGAACTAAACTTGTCCCTTCTAATGGTAAAATAGGGTTGCCTTCATGTTCTTCAGGATATGAAGCACCAGATACCTCAAGACAAGTTGCCATTATGTCTGGAAGCTGCCCGGGTTGATGACGGAGTTCACCTGCCGAATTGATTGCATCTGGCCAATGTGCTATCAATGGAGTCGCAATTCCCCCTTCGTGCACCCAGTGTTTATAGAGGCGAAATGGAGTATTTGATAGATTTGCCCACGGCACACCATAGCTCTGATAGGTGGTTTCGGGTCCTGGCATAATACTCGGATCGTTACCACGATAAACAGGTTTTCCATCCGAGGTAAACTGTGTGCTAATATGTGTATCTCTATCACGCACTGCAGGTGGACCACCGAGTTCCTCGGCACACCCACCATTATCTGCTAAAAACAGAATTAGCGTATTCTCTAATTGCCCCGTTTCCTCAAGTGAATCAATAATTCGTCCTATACCAGCGTCCATGCGGGTTATCTGTGCAGCATACACCTCCATCCGACGTTGGTTCCATTCCTTATATTGTGCTTCACTCCACGGAAGTTGTGATGGATCGCGAGCTGTCAGTTCCCATGATTCATCAAGTATCTTCATCTCACGCATGCGTGATAGACGTTCTTCCCGGAGTTCATCCCAACCTGCAGCAAACCTTCCATTGTATTCCGCTATGTCTTCATCGTGAGCATGTAGGGGCCAATGGGGCGCAGTGTAGGCAACATAAGTGAAAAACGGGTTATCTCCTTTCTTATCATGGTGATTCTGAATAAAATTCACTGCTTCATCACTAACAGCATCCGTAAAGAAATATCCTTCTGGCAGATCATCACTATCAAGACGAGTATCATTCCGCGTCAATGTGTTTGGTTTCCAAAAGTTAGCAGCACCTGTAATTATACCGTAATATTCATCAAAACCCCGTTGACAGGGCCAACTATGTTTAGGACCATCTGGACCGGTATGTCTGGAAATATGCCATTTTCCACTCATATACGTGCCATAGCCTTCTGAACGGACAGCATCCGCAATCGTGATGCATCGGTCATTCAGATCTCCACGATACCCTTCTAATCCATCATCACCCATCATGTGTCCTACACCGGTTTGATGTGGATGCAGACCAGTAAGCATCGATGCCCGAGATGGGCAACATCGCGCGGTATTGTAAAATTGCGTAAACCGAAGTCCACCTGTCGCGAGTCGATCCAAATTCGGTGTATTGACTTCTCCACCATAACACCCTAAATCTGAAAATCCCATATCATCGTTAAGGATGAGGACAATATTTGGTTTTCTGTTTTCATTCATATAATTGATTTCCCTTATAATATATGTAGGATAAAATCATATCTGCAGCCTTGCAAGAAACAATAGAAGCAGAAACCTGATAAATCAGCAGTGTTAAAAATATAATCAGAATAATTTATATACTTTAGTTTGGACAATTTCTCTCAGTTGCATACTGATATTTCTAGTATTTTCAATATTTTGTGAGTTTTCAATAGGATAATAACTTGACGAAAAAGTGTTAGAATATCAAAATAATCAGCCCCAGCGGGGCGAAATGTGTATAGCACATCGTGAACAAACGATCTATAGTCCAGCGGGGCGAAATGTGTATCATTGAAGAAATAGGAATGATGACTGTGATTCTCCTTGTATAGACTATTATTCGAGTCTATAAAAAACTGTCCAAACTACAGTTTATATAATTAAAAGGATGAAATTATTTCTAAACAACAAAAAAGCACTAATTTCTTGAGTTAGATATATCGTCGTTCGTTGTCTTCAATAGGAGACTACTGCCATCCTCATTCGCAAGTAGGCTGAAGAATCTCTTCGCTTCCGCATATTCTACAGCAGGAATTGTTTGTTGTCTTAGTGTAAAAATTAATTTATAATGGACATTATCTTCAAGGTGCCTATACTGCCTATGCATTGATGCAAAACTTGTCTCTTGTTTGATATCATCAGGCAAAACAGTTGACCAACCATCTGGTAAGTGAATCTGAATTGTTTTCTCTATCTGCATCGGATAATATAGGTCAAGTGGATAAAGACGTTCTGATGCGGCAACAATTTCTGCATAGTCAGAAAATTCATCTATTGGCATTTGAAGCAATGCTTGATTATCAAGATTCATAAGATATTTTTCAATGTGAAAATTTATTGACATTTTGAGGGGTGAATCCGAATCATATAAATCGGAGATTGTGGCATCGTCTATAACAATATTTGGAAACAGCGGATTGAGTTCAGCAGCAAGAGTGTCATTCCATTCTGACGGTGGAATTTGCTTATACGTCCAACGAGAATTTAGATTATATTGTCCAGTCAATTGAATATGTATCTCACCACGAGTCATACCATCCTTATTTAACCATAACTCCGTTTTAGATACCAACTTATTTGATTCTGCCGGAAATGTGGGAATATCAACAAAAGTTCCATCTGTATCTCCAATTAGGAATCCAACTCGCCCCTGGTTCTTATAAGGCAATTCTCCGTAACTACATGTATTAGATGTAGGGTCCATCCAGATATATTCCCGATTTCCAGTTGGAACGGCTGCGATCATGTGATTAAATTGACTGAGTGATGGCAAAGTCATATTAACTTTTTCATAGGGAGCAGTGCTAACCATTACAGGATACGCCTTGATACCAACGAGATCCAGCATTGAAATGAGTAAAGTCGTTTTATCCTTACAATCCCCATACTGTTTTTGCAACACCTCCGTTGCAGCAGAAGGTTGGTAGGCACTCTGTCCGAGCTCAATTCCCACGTAACGGATCTGTTTGGAAACAAAGTGATATATTGCCCGAATAATATCGTTGTCGGTTCTTAGGTTTTCTATGAGTTGTTCTACGGTATGCTGTATATGCTCGTCAGAAACATATCGACCTTTAGCGAGATCTTTATACCACTTGTAAACGTCCTGCCAAGATTCAATTGATGAATAACGCAACCGCATTGCTATGTCGTTGATATGCGGCATTCTTTCCTCTATCTTTATTGCTGGCACTTCACCATTCCGCCATACATACAAGACAATCCCATTGTCATCGTAAGAAATCTCTGGTCTAATCTCAAAGTTCTCTGTTTGCCACCGGATAGGATAATCCTGTGGTATTCTCAATGCAAAAACCGTTTCAAGCGTAACTTCTGAAGATTGAAAGTTGTAGCCACCTGTGATCCAAGTCTTATTTCCCGTTACTTGCTCTAATTTATCTTCAAGCGTCACTTGGTATTCAATACATACACCTGGGGACAATCCTACCATAGAAATCACACGCCACATCATATCAGAATACAGATTGTAGGATAACAAACCTGGGGGTGTCACGTCATTGAATGCTTCTTCAGGTGGAATATTTTCTGTGCCATCTGGCGCAATTGTTCGTGCAATGTTCACGCCTATATTTTGGGTATTCGGTTGATAAGGAATAGCAATATCACCGTATCTTTGTATGCCTCTTTCGTTGAGTATTTTAACAACTTGATGCGTAGTATAACGTGAACGACCAGTAGGTAGGACATCATGGCTAAAATGGTTGAACAAGATAAGGACATCAGCATTAGGATAATCTTCAGCCGTAGGAGCATCCGCAATGATCTGATTTACATCTGTTTCAATAATAGAGACAGGCGGAACATTAATTGTAGTAGTCGCCACAGGACTATGTTGAGCAAGTGCTTGCAGCCTTGACTTGGCATATAGATTATCGGGGTCAACTTCAAGAAGCTGCTGATATTGAAGTTGTGCTTCAAAGTAACGTTGGTGGTCTTCATAGACTGATGCCAAACGTTGCCTTGCCCAGATATCATTAGGAAAAATGCGAATTGATGCTCGTAGTTGCGCAATTGCTTCACCGACTTCACCCTGCATCAGATATATTAATCCTAAATAATTATGTAAATTTTCTGATGCCGGACTCTCACATTCCGGATCAAGTGTCAATACTCTAAGAAGTGTAGCTTCTGCTTCATCAAGTCGGTTTAACTGCTTGTAGGCTAAACCGAGGTGGTTTAGGGCGTAGAGATCATCCTTTGAAATGCTTAGCACTCGTTCATAATACTGCGCTGCGTTATTGTAATCATTCAATTGCTCAAAAATAAACCCTACGTAATTGAGCGCAGTAATATGATTTGGCTCCAGTTCTAAGAATGCGTAAAATGCGTCCCGTGCTTTTTCATATTCATCAAGTTCTAAGTAGATTTCAGCAATTTTATAATAGGGTAGGCTTGAATTTGGATGGATTTTTATGGCTGCGTTGAATGCTGCAAGAGCATCCTGAAATTGACCTTGTTTTATCCATGCATTACCCGAATCAACATTGTCACGCCATTGCTGATTTCTTTCAATTAACGGATCAACGATCTCCTGTGAACTTGATTGGCTACCCTTGTGAAATACACATCCAGAAAACGTCAAGAGCAGGAGAATCAAAAAAAATGGTAAGCTTCTATGCATCATTATTCTTTTCTCCACTATCCGCAAAAAGCTTTGGATTATTAGCATGACGATCTCTATCACGATCTGTCTTCTTTAATATTGATTGCCTGAATGCATCTTCAAGTTGAACACCTGTTTGATTTGCCAAACATATCAGAACGAAAAGGATATCGGCTATCTCGTCAGCAAGATTTAGATCTTCTTCATTCTCCTTAAAACTTTGATCACCGAACTTGCGTGCCATTATTCTCGCTAACTCACCCACCTCCTCCATGAGAATTGCAGTATTGGTAAGTTCCGAAAAATATCGCACACCAACCGAGTTAACCCATTCGTCAACTATTTTTTGGCAGTTTTCAAGCGTATATTCCATCAGACCATCCGTTGTCATCTTAATGTCTATCAGTATTGTAGCAATATTCTTAATCATAAGTAAAGTTTTTTTTCGCAAAAATTCAAAATATGTGAGGGGTGTGCATAAATATTTGGTTCATTAACACAAATAGGAACAGACTTCAGAGACAGCTTGATTTATTGAGATGTCGTTTGTAGTTGCACAATTCATTGTGAGTCTTTGAACTTGCTGACGACACGTTGTGTGTCTAGGCTACCTTTAATCGCATATTTAAATCGGAATTATTTATGCACACCCCTCAACTATATCACAATCTTATCTTAGATAGTGGTCTAAATTTCCGATCGTAGTACTAAAGAGTTTTAAATGTAATAAAATGAAATTTTAAAAAAATGTTGACAATATTGTGTAAGAATGTGTATAATATGATATATTTAGAGTTAATAACTGTTACACTTGTGTTCGGTCTAATAATTAACAGCAAGAAGAATTTCTTGCATTTTATAGATTACGTGGTGTATAATTGTAAGTAACCAAAAAAGTTGCAATTAATTTGCATTCTTGGTATACTGGCTTAAATGATTGTTAGTAAGTTCATAAAAATACCCTATACCGTTATTTATAAACGCGCAGTTTTGATAAGCATGTTTTTAAAATTGGCGAACATGAGGAATTATAACAGAATTGTTGACATCTTGAATTCGTATCACGTCAGCTGAGACTTTGAGTTTCAGAAGACAGAACTAATCTAACATAGGTTTTGTGGTTGATATCTCAAAAACCACTCAAACAATAAGGACGTAGTGAACACGAGGTTAACACCCGCTATGTGCATCCGCGTCATATCACTACTGCAAACAGTGGAAGTTGATGAATGTACTTTAACACATCAACATAGTTTAAAGTTTACTCAAGTTAGTTTACGCACATAATTTTAATAGGAGAATATAATAGATGAAAACGTTTTCACGTTTAAGCTCATTTACACTCGTTTTCCTCGGTCTGGCATTGTTACTTTTTACAAACACTTCCTTTGTCTATGCTCAAGTGTCTACCCTTGAAATCGGGGGAGCAACGGGTATAAATGAACCGAAGCAAGTAGGACAGCCAGTGGAAACAACTTTTGTTGCCACAGACGGTGGTTCAGCTGCTGAAGGCATCATGTTAGACATTACAAGTTCAAAAGGAATAATGGGGATTCCTGTATCGGAAATTACAAATCTAGTTGGTAGAGTAACTGTAAATGGCACGATAACGAAAGAAGCATACACGCTGCCTCTTAATTCGCAGGGATTTCATGAAGTTACAATTACAGCTCGATGGGATGAGAAAGATAAAGAAGTAAAACAGGTTTTTCTAATAGAACCTCCCAGCGGAGTAGCACCAGCAGTAATCGTGGTTAATCCACCTAATCCTAAAAGCCCGCTTGCCGTTGGTGATTCATTCATGCAAACCATTACCATTGAAAATCAAGATTCGGATTGGCGGACTTTGCGATTGTCAGCCTGGCAAATGGATATTGTGTTTAATCCTGCAATATTGGAAGTCGTTAATGTGATGGAAGGTGATTTCTTGGAAAGTAATGGAGATAATGCTCTGTTTTATGAGCATAAATCTAAAGGTAGAGTCAGTGTAAGTCAAGCCCTTGCTGGTAATGCTGCAGGACAAGCAACAGCACCTTCTCCATCAGGCATCTCTCTGGCTCCAGGTGACAACGGAACTTTGCTAACAATTGAGTTCAAGGTTCTTGCGTTTGCTGAAGAGGCATTGGGGATCCATAACATCCTACTCCAAAGCGATGAAGATAGGGACGAAGACGGTACACCTGATAGAATTTCCTACGGTATTTTGATTAAAGACGTGTTTGTAACCACTGTGCATCAAACATATATTTATGAAAAAGAGGATGTGAATCAGGACGAAATGGTGGATATTCTGGATCTGATGGTAGTCGCATCGAGCATCGGCACACAGAACCCAAGAGCGGATGTCAACGGTGATGGTTTTGTTAATGTGCTTGATCTGGTATTAATCTACACAAGTTCGCTTTGGGGAGGACCTGCACCAGCTACACTGGATCAATCCTTCACCAGAAGTGTTAATAATCCGCCTCCTCTGGCCCCTCAGCAAAGTCGTAATGTAGATCCGACTACAATTCAGAGTTGGATAGACCAAGCACAACTTGAAGACGATGGTTCCGCCATTTTTGAACGCGGTATCACAAATCTTGAAACATTGCTGAATTCCAGTGTCCCTACCAAGACGCGATTGCTCCTGAACTATCCGAATCCCTTTAATCCTGAAACTTGGATACCGTATCAATTGGCAGAAGCTTCAAACGTTACTTTGTCAATCTATACAGTGAATGGAAAACCGATTCGTACCCTTTCAATAGGTCATCAATCGGCTGGTACGTATATTAGCAAAAGCCGCGCAGCCTATTGGGACGGTCATAACGAATTTGGCGAAAAAGCTGCAAGTGGACTTTATTTTTACACATTTACTGCAGGAAAATTCAGTGCAACTGGGAAAATGTTAATTCTGAAGTAAACCATGATATAGAGAGAGGATTTGATGCCTCTCTCAAAATACTTATCTTTATTAAGAATCAGACGATTGATATGTCAATTGCGGCATTCTCGGTTGTCTGATTTTTTTTTGTACTTATTTGGATAATTTGTATCATGATATATCATATATGTAAGTAAATAATTTTAGGTCTGTAAGTTTAGTTTTAGTGTATAACCCAGGGCGGTATGCCTGCAAATTTGAAAGTTGAATTGTCAAAAAACTGTGAAACAGTTAACACTCACACTACGTTTAAGATTATAGGTAAATGTGATGTTTGTCAACTGGTGAACCCGAATAATTATTAGTTGGCGGAATATCAATAACCGTTGACTCTATGATAACGTGAAACACGCTGTTTATAATGTTTTCTTGTTTACCGCAATCATTCTTCATAAGTATCTTGAAAAATTGTTGTTGCCTACAGAAGCAATACAGTTAGTGAAAGTTCACTGTAAATCTCATGAAAAATAAAGTTAGTTAATAACCTTGGTAAAATTTCAAAAATTAATACTGCGTTTGGCATAATCTTAAAGGGGTAAAATCATTATATGAAATGGCAAATACTCTTCTATGTTATTATTCTTGTTCTATGTTTGGTTTATCTTCCAAATCTAAATTCTGTTTTTGGGCAGACAACACCTGCAACACCTGCCGATCTTGTGTTTAAAGAATATCAACAGACGCTTCTACGCGCAGATATTCGACCTTTGCTTCCAAATCTACTAAATGCATTCAGAGAATCGGATTTTCAAGAAATACTTGAAACTCTTGATATTGAAGTGTATTTGAGCAAACCTATTTTCTTAAGAGCACTCAGCGCGAATATAGATGATCAATTTATAGCCCTCCTATATGTGGATGATGATCTCCGAAAGTTGTTCGGAGATGAACAATTTTTCAAAGTACTTAAGGAAGATAGTGAGATTGATAAACTCCTGAGGTTACTACGTGAACCCGATGGACTCACTGTAGACATTACATCTTCCGTGACTAAAACTCCGGTTAATTACGATAATTTCACAATCAATGTTAACATTATAGGTGGAAAAAAGATTAACAGGTATTTAATTCAAGTTGAATTTGATTCCGCTGCCATTAGTTATGTTGAGAACTATGATCACGGATTTAACGGCGACTACTTGCCAGATGCATGTCCATCAAGAGAAGACATAGAAAAGGAAATAGTGACGATTGAGGCAGAATCTCCTTTTGCCGACAACAGCGGTGACGGAGTCCTCGCTACACTCACCTTTGAAGTAAAGACGATCAAGGCATCAATTATAACCTTGCTTAAAGTTGATCTATTTGATAGTAATGGTGCATTGTGGACCCTTGAACCTAATAAAGAAGTAATGATTCTACACCCCGCGGATGCGAACGAAGACGGAAATATAAATGTATCAGACTTCCATTTGGTTAGTCAAAATATAGGAATAACTGGAAAAGGCGATGTCAACGAGGATAAGATTGTAGATATTTACGATATTGTTTTTGTTTTAGGTGTGCTTTTTGAAACTGAAAAAGTACCTACTATAGCTGAATTTATAACTGAATTGGAAGAAGATGTAATTTCTGTAAGTGATATTCAAGAATGGCACAACCAAGCACAAGTATTGGACCTGAGTAACCTTGAAATAAGTAAAGCGAAACCTATCTACGAACGCGGTATTGATGTGCTTAATGATCTGATTGCAGGATTTGAACCATCCATCGCTGATGTCAACGAAGATGGACAGGTTAACCCACAAGATTTCAACCTCGTAGTACAAGCACTCGGTTTAGAGGGTTCAGATCGCAAAGAAGATGTAAATGGAGATGACAAGGTTGATATACTAGATCTCATCTTAGTTGCTGGTGAGTTAGGAGACAAAGAATCTGAAATCTCTATGCTTATATTGGCACAGAAAAAGCTATCTGAAAGAAATGTACGGGAATTGCTGAATCAAGTTGAGGAATTTGAATCAGATGTTCCCGAAGAAATCAAAGTAACCCGAGAATATCAACTTGGTATTGCTGCATTAAAAGAAGCTCTTTTAGTAATCATTAGCGATGTTAACGGTGATGGGACGGTTAATATTCAGGATCTTGTTTTAGTTGCTAATAAGTTTGGGGAGTCTGGTGAAGATCTTCCTGAAGATATCAATAGAGATGGCACAGTTAATATTCAGGATCTTGTTTTAGTTGCTAGTAAATTCGGTATAGAATTTGGTCAGACTACACCTGCCCCCTCTATTCTATCCCATGCAGTGAAGAATATTTCTACAGCAGACGTGCAGATATGGCTCACCCAAGCCAAAGCATTTAACCCAAATATTTCTGAAACAACCAAAACGCATCCGGCATACCAACGGGGTATTGCAGTGCTTGAAAACCTCTTAACAAGCTTAATACAGACAGAAACAGAACCAAAGAGAACAGCACTTCTGCTAAATTACCCAAATCCGTTTAATCCAGAGACGTGGATTCCGTATCAGTTAGCAGAAGCGACGAATGTTAACGTTACCATACATGCCATGAACGGCTCATTGATTCGGACCCTCTCATTAGGGCATCAGGTAGCAGGTGTGTATCGGAGTAAGAGTCGCGCCGCGTATTGGGATGGTAAAAACGAGTTCGGTGAACGGGTTGCAAGTGGTCTCTATTTTTACACATTGACCGCAGGCAACTTTAGTGCCACTCATAAAATGTTAATTCGCAAGTAGCACTGTCTAAATCATGAATCTAATTTTGTTAGATTTCGCTTGCTCTTATCCGCATTTCATTGATATTGTTGAGCCGCGTCTCTGTGCTTGTCCGTAATTTCCCCTTTGGGAGGATAGCAAAGCTCGGACACTTCACCCTAACAATGTGAAAGTTGATAACCTTTTTAACCTGAAAATAAGGTGATTCGGATATATCCTTTAGGATTATTCTAAATCACCTATTTTTTTCATTCATCTGAATCGATCTATCAGAGAAAGATTGATTTAGCACTCGTTTCTATGATGGATATGGTTGCTATCCGGATACTGTTCACTTATGGTGCCGTATGAAAATAATTGGAAATGCCATTGTAGGAGCGAGCTCCGAATCGAGATTTAACTCAGAGATAATTGGGAATTGGAGTTCCCTCCTACATATCCAAAATGTCCAATTAATTCAAGAATCTACCATAAATTTATTCTCAAGCAATGGTTTTTATACAAGGACTGAATACTTCGTGAAATTCAGGGTTATTTAGTTTTCGGTATTTTCCAAAATAGAGATTACTGAAAGTTAATCCCAGGCCGGTAGGTGCGGTTTCCTAACCACACCATAGGCGTCAATTTAAGGATGCACCAAGACCGATAAGTGTCAACTTTTAATCAGAGAAAGTATAAATTATGAAATAAAACTTCTGTAAGAATGAAAACACCTCATATATAATGTAGATATAGAGTTATTATGGTCTACAAAGAGGTGTTTCCAATGAATACATTATCACAAGTTCCCAAAGAAATGCAATATATTCTTACAACTATAGCCAATGATGCAGCTCTCAATACAGGTTTTGTCAAAAGAAGTTGTAAACTCAACGGTAGTCGTTTTGCTCAAATCCTTGTTTTTACTTTTTTAGAAAACCCAGATGCCACCTATACACAACTTGCTCAAACCGCTGGTGTGCTCGGAACTTCAATCACACGACAAGCCATTGAACAGCGATTTACACCCGAAGCAGCAGAGACCCTTAGAGCTGTCCTTGATGCTGCTGCATCCAAGGTTATTTCTGCCGACCCGCAAACGCTTCCGCTCCTTGAAAAGTTCACTGGTGTCTATTTACAAGATAGTTCTTGGATTACACTCCCTGATACGCTTCACGACACTTGGGAAGGTGGAAAGAAAAAGAACAAACCGAACACAGCTTCCGTGAAACTCCACCTGCGTTTTGATATTGCCACAGGCACTTTTGAACACTTTCAACTGACCGATGGCATCACCGCTGATAGTGCTATTGAAAAGCAGATTGACATGCTACCCTCCGGCAGTTTACGCCTTGCAGACCTCGGCTATTATTCGCTTGATACCTTCAAAAGACTTTCCGATGCAAACGCCTTTTGGATATCACGTTACAAAGTAAAGTGTTTTCTCTATGATGAAACAGGTGAACCTTTTTGCTTGCTAAAATGGCTCAAGAAGGGTTCTGATACCTTCAAGGACAAACAAATCTTTATAGGCAAAAACAAGCGTCTCAAAGCACGATTAGTTGTTCAAAGACTTTCAGAAACAGAAACCCAAGAGCGCATTAAGGATATAAAACATCGTGCGAAGCGGAAGTATACGAAACCTTCACCAGAACGACTTCAGTTCGCAAGGTGGAATATCTACATTACTAACGTCGGAGTAGACCAACTGACTGCTGAGCAGATTTGTGCTGTCGCACGCACTCGATGGCAGATTGAGTTGATGTATAAGTGCTTCAAAAGCATTGGAAAAGTTGATACCTCCCGTAGCAACAAGCCATATCGTATCTTATGTGAGTTGTATGCGAAACTCATCGTTGCGATTATTCGGCATTGGATCATGTTAGTGGTCGGTTGGCGATGCCTAAAACATAGTCTATCAAAGACAGCAGAACTTATTAGCACATACGCACGCATACTCGCAATAGGTTTTCGCAAGTCTATAATGTCTTTCCGGCAAACTTTTGATGAAATAAAACAAGCATTCCAAAACGGGTGCTACATTGAGAGGCGTGCTAATAGAGACACCACATTGGAATATCTTGAAAATGCAGCAAAAAATCACTAAATTGACGCCTATGGTGCGGTTTCCTAACCACACTGGAACCAACAAGAATAATGGCTATGAAAGGTTTTCGCACAAATTCGGTGCGGTTAGGAAACCGCACCTACCGGCTTGAGGCATTTAGCATTTGTGATAAAAACACAAGATAAACCTAAAACTAAATAACCCTGCGTGAAATTGGAAATCGTTGACACTGAAGGACTGTTTTGCTATAATTTCCATAACTTATCACCTACACTGTGTAAGGCTGAATTCGGAAACAATATTATATAGTGAATTATGAAAATATGTTGACATCTCTCCTGTAGGAGCGATCTCTGAATCGCGACGCACTCATTGATAGTCGGGGATCGGAGTTCCCTCCTACAATTCACAATGTCAAGTTAATTGTAAAACCCACCATAGTTTAGATATTTATAAGATAAACAGTAACAGAGGAGTAGTCTATGAAGAGGACATTTTTTAATAGTAAAGTGCATTGTTTTTTATTGGTCGTTGTTGTATGTATAGGTTTGACGAATTTAGGGTACGGTCAAGCCGTTGTTTCTGTGAATCCTACTGCAATGGAATCGACAGCAGTCGGGGAACAATTCACTGTGAATATCGATATTACAGGTGGACAGAGTGTTGCTGCATACCAAGTCACCGTTAATTTCGATCCAACGGCACTTAAATATGTCTCAAGTGCAAATGCTGACTATCTCCCTGAGGGTGCTATAGTTGTCCCGCCTAAAGTATCAAATAACAATGTCGTCATCGCAGCACTTGGTATAGGACAAACTGCTCCGGACGGTGATGGAACCCTTGCAACAGTATTATTTGAGGTAATTGCAGTAAAAGCGTCTTCTATTGAATTGACAGATATCAGACTCGTTGATACGGATGTTAATGTCTTGGCAGTTACATCTGAAGATGGCATGATTACTGCACCTGTTGTACCCATCCAATATTCGTTCGAAGTTACATCTTATCCTGTTGAAGACCCTATTCTAGAAGATACAGGTACAATTACTTTTTCACTCACAGCTAATGGAGTGGGTCAACCAGGTGTAACTGTAGAACTTACACCTACTGGCTTAGAAGTATTAACACTTGAAAGGACAACCGATGTATTGGGACAACTGCCAGTTCAAGTCCGCTTCACTAACAGCGGGACTGTTCGCCTGACAGCAGAAGTAGCTATATCGGAAACTGAGACACAAAGCGCGACCGTTGAATTCAATGTCATTCCAGCAGCTGATCCTCTGGCAATCGCCGATATTGCTCTTATAATTGACAGTTCAGGGAGTATGGACTGGAATGACCCAAACAATTTACGAAAAGCTGCTGCCAACTTGTTGATTGATTTAGCTGCTCCAGCTATCCAAATCGCAATCATAGATTTTAACGGAACTGCAAAGACATATTCTGAGTTGACTTTTGCTGATAATGTTGGAAAAAATCAGTTAAAGAATGCTGTGGATAGGATTGACTCCAATGGAGATACAGATATAGCAGCTGGACTTCATTTAGGATATGATGTGTTATCTGCCTCTATTGTCCCCAGTGCCAAGAAGGTAGCGGTCCTGTTGACAGATGGTCAAGACTCGGAGCTTAAGTCAACCTCATTCTATGTTCAGGACTATGTAGCACAGGGTTGGACCGTTTACACGGTCGGATTAGGAGATGAAGTTGACAGAGATTTACTTACGGCCATTGCCACGTTTACACCAGAAGGGGAATATTTTCAGGCATCTTTGGATAATATACAGACAATATATCAAAGAGTTTTCGCAAGGGTTACGAGAAAATCAATAATTTCAAACCATATCGGATACATTAATCAGAACCAACAGATTACGAAAAGATTCCTTATTGATTCCTCAATTGAACAGATTGTCCCCTCAGCCAATTGGCAGGGGAGTACGATAGACTTAATTCTGATTGATCCTAACGGTGTAGAGATAACTTCTCAGGATGCTATAGATAACCCTAATGTGACCTTTGAATCAGCTCCAACGTTTGCAATCTATACTATAGATAATCCTATGCCAGGTGAATGGGGTATGAAGGCAATCGGGACAGATATTCCTGTTATTGGTGAACAATATCAACTTACGGTTTCTGCAACCTCAGACTTTGTTACCAATATGCTTAGTTTTGAACCGAGTTATATCCTTGGGGACACCGTGCATATCGGCATCCGTGCCCAGAGCAAGTCTGGAGAGTCCTCAGAACCAGTATTAGGTGCTACCAGTTCTGCCGAAGTGGTCAGACCAGATGGACGTATAGATACGCTTGATTTGGTTGATGTTGCTGGGAACGGTGTCTACATAGACACTTACACAGACGTTGATATAGAGGGAACATACCTTATCCGTGCTTCTGTCCACAACGGTTTTTCTCGAGAGATTCAGGAACAGATTGTGGTAGGCGACATCATTAACATATTCATAGACGGTAGTACCTTGACACCTGCAGCTGGGGCATCCCTTGATATATCGCCAAGTGTTATCAGTGCAGTTATCTCAGGCCCCGCAGGAGAGATTGATAGCGAATCAATTGCGCTGCAAGTTGATGGAGCAAATGTTTCACACGGTTATGATTCGGTTAATCAAATTGTATTATTTCGACCATCTGGTTTTTCTGCAGGTGAGCACAAAGTTAAACTCAGTGTAAACAACAATCTCGAAACAACCTGGACGTTTACACTTTCCCAACCTGATTCCCGATTTGAATTGCTACTGGATCCTGGACTTAATGTGGTATCATTACCCTTGATGCCGCGGGACCCATATACTGCAAAATCCTTTAGTGAATTGTTAAGTGCCACAGTTGTCATTAGACACGACTCAACATCCCAAGAATATATTGCATACGTCGCTGTAGACGATACTGTTACTGACGAAGGTTTTGCTATTGAAGGTGGGCGCGGTTATATTGTCAATACCCCTACAGCGACAGCAATTACTTTTATTGGAACAGCATGGTCTAATCAACCGGTTTCTACTATTGGATCCCCGAGTCTCCATCTTCCAACAACAACATGGGCATTTGTTCTCAGCAGTGATGTGCGCGGGATGGCACCAGATACAAATTATGTTTTAGTGGCTAAAAACCTTCGTACTGGAGTGCTGGTGACTGAAGATATTTATATCGGAAAGACAAGCTCTAATGCTGTCTGGGCAAATCAGAATCGTAGAAGTGTTGTCCAAGTGGATGACATTCTTGAGATTACGCTACATGATACGGATGGAAATAGTGTTTCAGGTCCCTTCCAGCAAAAAGTATCAATGACAGATATCCACAACGCTTACATAAGGATACAGATGTCGGTGGGAGATGTGCGTCCGGAAAATACGATTTTATCGCAGAATTACCCGAACCCATTTAACCCAGAGACATGGATTCCATATCAGTTGAGTAAACCTGCTCCAGTTTCAATTCGAATTTATGATAGTGTAGGGAATTTGGTTCGAACGTTGAATTTGGGATTTAAGTCAGCGGGTATTTATATGGCACCTTCTCAAGCAGCGTACTGGGATGGTAAGAATGACATAGGTGAGCGAGTTGCAAGCGGAATCTATTTCTATACACTCCAGACACCAGAATTCACTGCCACGCGCAAGATGGTTATACTAAAATAAATTGTTTTGTAAGGGCAAATTTTAGCTGTTAAGTTTCCAGATTTGCCCTTCATTAAAGAATTTAAGAGGAATGTTGTGAAAAACATCTTTTTGTTGGTACTATTTCTTGGAATTATAACTCTTTTACTGCTAATTCAAAGTATAGGACATTCTAATCCAGATTCGACTGACTCCTTCACAATCACAAACGAGATCTTACGGAGCAGAGAAGCATTTGCTGTTGTTGAAGAAAAAATTGCGCACCACTTAAATCTCAGTGTGCTTACTGAGCAAGATTATCAGAAAATACGTGGTCCAGTGTTGTTGAAAATTCGCACAGCAATCCACTTTCAACTTCGCGAACATTTTGACAAAATTGTCAATACTGTGGATTTTAGCATCCAATTAGATTCCGGTTCCTCAAGCCAGAGTCCATCAATGAACCAAGGCAAAAAACCGGTTCTTCATAAGAAAGCCTCAAAAATTATCAGTGACTTTATCAATCAAAACAACATCTCTGTCATCATAATGTCGGATGGTCCCATTGGCTTCGGTGAAGTGAATGTGCTTCAAGGATTGCGGGGTGAGGTCCGTTATATCTACGAATCTATTAACGGTGCGTGTGTTTCTGTTCCTATTAAAAACCTTCCTGCTTTAGTCAAACGTCCGTTCATTTCAGAAATATGGCCCGATAGTAAAGGATCTTTAGAATTAGCTGACAGTGTTCCGAAAATCGGTGCGGATAAGGTACATAATCCTCGTCCTACCGGTCTTGGTGTAAGAGGAGAAGGTGTTACTGTCGCTGTGGTTGACGGTGGAATTACAAATACGCATTCAGATGAATTTGGAAATCGAATTGTGGATACGAGAGGTGTGGCAGGTTCAAGTGGAACAGATGGAGATAAATCTGCTCCGGAGCATGGAACACATGTAGCAGGTATTATAGGAGCAGCTGACGATGGTGAAGAGGTGACCGGTGTAGCACCAGGTGTCAATTTCCTTGATGCGGTCTACCTACTTGAGTGGCTCCTAATAGATGATTTTTTTCATTTTTCGACCGGTAGTGGTAATTACGCTGATGCAATGGACGCGATTAAATGGGCTTCTAATAAAAATACAATTCCATTAATTATTCCAATTCCATTAATTATTCCAATAATTGCCGATCCATTAATAAATGCAAATCAGAAAGTTGACGTTATTAATATGAGTCTGGGATGGGATCCATGGGAGTACGGTCGAAATGGTGATGACCCTATGAGTAAACTGATTGATGAGGTCGTAAGTGACGGTGTTGTCTTTGTTGTAGCTGCCGGTAATGAGGCTCGGCAGCGTGATAGCGGAAGTATTTTATCTGACCCTAACCCCTTTAAATATAGTAGCACAACACACGAATTTTCGGTTAGTCATGCTGATGGTAAAGGAGGCTTTGTTCCTGATGTTGTTGTTACTGTTACACTACTGTGGGACACAAAAGCGAATGATCTAGACTTAACACTCCGGGATTCCAAAAACAATTTTATTTCGTCATCGTACACGCCGACATCTTCTTTTAAAGGCAACGGAGATTTTTATGAAGAGATACAATTCACTTCCAGAATGGCTAATTCACAACCATATAAACTTCGCGTGGGAGCATCCTTTAATCAGGTTCAAACCCTTCAAAAATATGAAGTGTGGGGAAACAACGGCAGATTTTATTTTAATTCACCTGACTCAAAGCAAACAGTCTGTGTTCCCGGTTACAGTAAGAAAGCAATTACGGTTGGAGCTGTAGATAGTAGTAACTCTATCGCCAGTTTCTCCAGTCATGGTCCTGACATGGGTTTAATGAAACCTGATATTGTAGCACCTGGTGTTGATATATATTCAACAATCACCGGAAAAAGTTATAAAAGAAAAAGTGGTACAAGTATGGCTGCGCCACATGTCGCTGGTGTCGCTGCTTTAATTCTGGACGCAGTAGGAAAAAATAGTAATGGTGAATGGAATTTTATTCCGGATGAGGTGAAATCCGCAATAGTTCGCGGTGCAGAAAGTGGAATTGATAATATTCCCGATTATCCTGATAATACTTACGGTGCGGGGTTTGTCAAAGCAGATAACATCATTTTTGGGGGAACGGTAGAATCCAAAGAGACGCAACGCTTTAAAATTACTCCTCGACTTACAAATCTAAAGTATGGAAACTACGACTTAAAAGCGGACCCATCAGTAAGAGTCGCAATTTCATGGGAAAAGACAACGGATAATTTAGACTTGCTTCTTTCAGACGCAAAAGGGAATTTGGTTGCAGTGAATAACCAAACTGGAGCAAATTATGAGAAAATCAGCGGACTATTCACCCCTGTTCAGGGGAGCATATACTACCTTGATGTGATCAATAAGTCGCAAGTGGACATCACTTTTACAGGAGCTTCAACGCATCCAACAATAAAAATAATACCTCAGAATGACGATATTTCTTATACTACTCTCACCACACATCCACAAAGTATCCTAACCGTAGCTTTTAAGCCTAACCGTGGTAGTAACACGCTTGCCTTTGGAACTGCGGATAACCTTGTGCAATTGTGGAATACTGACACAACAACTCATCAACGTACACTTCGGGGACACACAACTTATGTCCTCGGTGTAGCTTTCAGTCCAGATGGAAACACGCTTGCAAGTGGAGATGCAAATGGCACTGTGCGCGTTTGGAACGCACGGACAGGAAACCTGGATTACACTTTGCACGGACATACAAATTCTGTCCTCGGCATTGCTTTTGGCCCCGATGGACGAACACTCGCAAGTGGAAGCCTGGACGGAACAATTCGCTTGTGGAACTATGATTCCGGACAACATATAAATAGTCTAACAGGAAATCTGACACCTATTCTTAGTGTCGCTTTTAGTCCCGATGGACAAACACTCGCAGGTGGGAATTCGTCCGGTACAACCCACCTATGGAACGTAAGCAATAAGAGAATCATACATACTCTCCGTGGTCCCACAGATTATGTTCTAAGTGTTGCATTCAGTCCTGATGGACAAACACTCGCAGGTGGAAGTGCCGACGGCACCGTGCACTTATGGTCCACACACACGGGCAAAGGACAACACACCCTTACTGAGCATACGGATTGGGTGAATAGCGTCGCATTCAATCCCAACCCTGATGGTTGGACGCTTGCAAGTGGAAGTGCCGATGGAAACGTGCACTTATGGGATCAAAAAACTGGAAAACAACACACCCTTACTGCACATAAGAATAGTGTTGAAGGCATTTCTTTCAGTCCTGATGGACAAACACTCGCAAGTGGAAGTGCTGATGGAAACGTGTTGCTGTGGAATCTTGACCAGTCCACCACGGTCATAGTCAAAACGGAAGTCAAGGAAGATGTTAACAAGGATGGTGTGGTAGATATTATAGACCTTGTTTTGGTTGCAAACGCTTTCGGAACAACAGGAGGCAATGATAAAGATGTCAACGGGGATGGTGTGGTAGATATTATAGACCTTGTCTTAGTTGCAAATGCTTTCGGTGATGTTGCAGGAGCACCCGCTATGCGACACCATGTAATTGAATACCTAACCCCGCAACAAGTTTCACAGTGGTTACAGGAAGTTAAGGTATTGAGAAAGACAACACCCGAATTTCAGAGAGGAATTCTTGTGTTGGAACTCATCCTGACAATGTTCACACCGCAAGAGACTGCCTTACTCCTAAACTACCCAAATCCATTTAATCCTGAGACATGGATACCGTATCAGTTAGCAGAACCTTCGGAAATCACAATTTCCATTTATACTGCAAAGGGTCAGTTAATTCGAAAATTAGACTTAGGACATCAGAAAGCAGGTATCTATCAAAGTAAGAGTCGTGCTGCGTATTGGGATGGTAAGAACAAGTTCGGTGAACGGGTTGCAAGTGGTCTCTATTTCTATACCTTGACTGCTGGCAAATTCAATGCTACTGGCAAAATGTTAATTCGGAAGTAGGAAGAATCTTTTTAAACCCTAATACTTCGATTGGATACATTCCTATAATAAATAGGTGATTGATATGTCTTCTTTGAAGTGCTTCAATCATCTATTTTTTTAGTTCAATGCAATTTTGGATACTGGACCGAGAACTGAATACCTCAAGGTCCAAAACAAAGTAAACCATTTTCAACCGAACACGTTTAGTGATATAGCTGCAATTGCCTTGATTTTTCTGCAAATTTGCATTATAATTCACTTTAAATCTTATTGTCAAAAGGAACTATAAATGGGAATTTCAGATAAAGAGAAACAATTCTATGAAACCAACGGTTATCTCCTCAAAAAAGGACTCGTCTCCTCAGAAGACATCGCAAGTATTTTAGAAGAAGTTGACGATATTCACAACCGTATGGCAGAGAATCCAACACAAGGCATAGGTATTTCGTGGGAAGTCTACGAAGATGACCCAGATCACCCACCGTTAATAAAGCAGCTCATGCACAGTGAAGTAGTGAGTCCAACACTAAACAGACTTCTCCGATCCGATGCCGTTCTGGATGCGCTGGAAGGCATGATGGGTCCTGACATTTCGCTGTTTCACAGCAAACTCCTACCGAAAGCAGGTGGTGATGGCACAGCAATCCCTTGGCATCAAGACTACGCTTATTGGAAAAATGACAACAACAAACCTGTTATGATTAATTGTCAGCTGGCAATAAGTGAAGCGAACCTTGAAAATGGATGTATTCAGTTTGTTCCAGGAAGTCATAACTGGGGTTTGCAAGAACATGAACGTAAACATCAAACATTCGGTGTATTTCTACCCGGACACTATCAAGAACGAGAAGACGCTGTTGCAGTAGAAATGGAACCTGGAGATGCCGTGTTCTTCAATGCACTTATCATACACGGCTCTGCACCCAATAATTCCCAAAATGACAGACTAATGAATACATTCGCATATAATGTCACAGGTAATGGAACAACACAATCGCGTGAAGTCCTACGTGGCAAGGAAATGAACTCTTGAAAAAGTATAGTCCAGTTTGGACATTTTTTAGTATCCTCTTTATTGTAGCTATCGTTGGTTGTGGCATCGATGAGAATGTCCAAAGAAATAAGAATTTTGCCCCAGTAATCTCTGTCTTTGAAACAGATTCAGAGATAGTTCTACCAGAAGCAGAAGTATCCATTCGACTCCAAGTGTATGATCTTAACAACGATATCTTAACATACACATGGTCTGCTGCAGATGGAGAAATATCTGGGGATGAATCCGGGGCAATCTGGATCGCGCCAGAAGATGAAAAAAAATATCCGATTCACGTGACTGTAAGCGATGGCAAAAGCTCTACGACAAGCACCATTGATATCCAAGTATGGCATGGACGAGAAGGGAACTATTACCCCTTAGCAGTAGGAAATAAATGGACATACCGTGATGCTGAAGGCACAGAGATAATCTTTGAAATTATAGATACAATACAGATTCAACTTGCAGATGGAAAAACCGTTGAGAGTTTTGTTCTTGAAAAGACAAACACTGATGAAGATTTGGAAAATGTTGCGGACTACTCCTATCTTGGACCTGAGTTAGACGACAATGGAAACATAATAGGCATTCTCCAACACGCACAGAATATTACCCCTGGCACTGAAGATACGATAATGTTTGTTCCATTTCTACCTTTGTATAAATTTCCGCTCATTCCCGGTTGGAAATGGAGCGTCAATTTTCAAGCAAAATTAGTACCCGAACTCTTTCCATTAGACCACGGTAAAGATGAGTTTGAAGTTCTCTCTGAAGAAACTGTGACTGTCCCTGCTGGTACTTTTGAAAACGTGTTCCAAGTCCAAGAATCATTTCACTGGATTTTTGAACTTGAGGGACCTGATTTTGACCTTGATATAACAGTTGCAAATAAATGGTTGGCTCCGAATGTCGGTATCATCAAATTCACGCAGACTCAAACCAGGGGAGACATACCGGTAGAATCAGAATTTGAACTTGTATCTTATGAACTTAGTAATGAATAATGTCATAACACAGGTATCCTATATTGAATAATATAACAAATACCCCACAAATATTGACAACAACTGTCGGTTCGTATCCAGTGCCATCTTGGCTTCATACAATGCCGTCAGAACAAGCACTGATTGATGCGACCCGTGTTGTAGTTGATATTCAACGGCAACACGGTATTGACCTACCTACCGATGGTGAACTATACAGATTTGATGTAAATCATCCTGATACCAATGGCATGATTGATTATTTCATTAGACCCCTTTCTGGTATCAGATCAGAAGTTGGACGACAAGAATGGACAGAGTTTAGACAAATGCAGACGATGGCATTCCGTGCTAAGCCTGCTGGTGTTGTTGAAGATACGATAGGTGAAGGATCATTAAACCTTGTATCCGATTGTGAACGTGCCGTGGATGTTGCTGGTAACAACTTAAGATTTACTGTTACCAGTCCATATATGCTTGCCCGGACTTTGTTGGATAAACATTACGGTGACTTTGACAAGTTACTCACAGCACTGTCTGAGACATTGGCCGCTCAGGTGCGAGATTTGAAATGCCGATGCCTTCAAGTTGATGAGGCGAATATACCGGGTAATCCACAAGACGGACCTCGTGCTGCTGAGGCAATCAACATAGTTCTCGATGCATTTGATGGAGAGAAGGCAGTTCACTTTTGTTTCGGCAATTACGGTGGTCAGGTCATTCAAGAAGGAAATTGGCAGGCACTGATAAACTTCCTGAATATGCTCAGATGTGACCATCTTATATTAGAGTTGAAACATCGTCCAGATACGGATCTTGCTGCACTCAAGGATGTTTCTGCACAAATACAACTTGGAATCGGTGTGATTGATGTGAAAGTAAATCCAGTTGAAACTCCTGATGAAGTTGCAGCCAACATAGAAAAAGCAGAACATGTTGTAGGCAAAGGACGGATCGGTTGGGTCCATCCAGACTGCGGGTTCTGGATGTTACAAAGGTCGATCGTTGACAGGAAAATAGAAGCACTAGTCAAAGGAAGGAATAAATATTTAGGAATTGATTAGCTTACTGTGGTGCTGACATCAAATCGCTCCATAATTAAATCACAGATTGAATCCAAATCAATAAATATGAAGACAGGTCTCGGTGGTGTGTGCTTGTATATCGCACCACCATTTGTTTATTCCAAATTGTACCATATTTATTTGGTGATATATGTTTCAAATACACCTTCCACAACTGAAAAAATATCAAAACATATCGGGTATTGCTGGCATAATCGGTTTTCTGATGGGAACAGTTATCTCAGGAATAGGAATTCTGAGATTTAGTTGGTATTGTCCATTTGGAAACGGGTTATTTCAAACAATTGCATTTTCAGTACTTATTGGGATTATATGTGCTTTGGTTCTAGGTAATCTTGTTGCATTTCTTTTGATTAGATTTGTCAAATATCGTCATGGAACAAGAAAAACATCACAAAGAAGAGGAGATTTTGATGGGAATTGAGTTATTCGGTCTCGATATTTTGTATATTATCCTACTTATGACAGTTGGAATGCTTGCTGGGTTTGTCAACACTGTTGCTTTTGGTGGTTCGCTATTAACATTACCAGCATTAGTTTTTGTGATGGAACATATAGGAGTTGCACACCTTCCAGTGGGTACTAATCTTACGAGCACTGCAAATGGTACAAATAGGATCGCCATTTTTTTTCAAAACCTTAGCGCAATTATGGGATTCCGTCGTAAAGGTGTATCGAATTTCCGACATGCAATTACACTTACTATACCTGCTGTTATCGGAGCCAGTATTGGTGCTACTCTTGGCACAGAAATAACAGACAGAGCATTCAAGCCAATTCTTGCTATTGTAATGGTTACAATGCTCCTCTTGACCTTGTTTAACCCGACTGAATGGTTACAAGATAAATTTAATCCAAGTGGTACACAACATAAAATCATCACTAATATTGCACTGTTTTTTGTAGGTATTTACGGTGGATTTATTCAGGCTGGTGTAGGATTATTAATTATTGCCACTTTACGGATTCTTGATGGCGGGGATTTAGTAATTACAAACGCCCACAAAGTATTTATCATCTTTTTTTATACAATCATTGCACTTGGGATTTTTGTTAGTAAAGGTCAAGTCAATTGGGTTTTAGGTGTTTCATTGGCAGCTGGGAACGCCACAGGTGCATGGATCGGAAGCCACTTAGCTGTGAAAATGGGAGACAAATGGATTAAAGTGGTCTTAATTGTAGCTGTGATAGCCTCTGTAATGAAACTCTTATGGGATACGTTTAAGGATGTGTTGATTGCTTAGCAAGTTGCTTTATATATCAAGTGATTGATCTTAACCGATATGTCTGATTGATAGGTCGTTATCTGTTCTCTGTATTTTGTATTCTCTCTATTCGTTTAGCAAACAATTCATTTATCTCTTTTTTTGAATATTCATCCAATAAATCGGATATCTTTTTTGGAAGTTCCGATGTTTTCTCTACAATATAGAGATTGTTCTCTTTCAACATCTTTTCTCTCTGAATCTTTTCCTCATCAGATAATACTATAATTGTTCCATCTCCCCAACTTATTCTAACAAACTCATTGTCCAACCCAAATGTATCATCATAGACTGAGACTATGGGTTGAGGTAATCTAAGTAATTGTAATTTTAAATCTTTGATTGCAGTTGTCAGTTCCAACGTAATTGGGTTTTCAATTGAGTTATTATGGGTAAATGTAAGGTTCCACAATATAACTGGTTTCTGTAATCGTTGGGCAAGACAAAGCAATCGATGGAACCGCCTCCAATCTGCTGGTTGTTCAAGACTTTGTGGATTTCCTTTCAACAACACTACCTTTATGGTTTGAAGTTCTGCAAGTCCAGCAAAGTCAAAGTTTCCCTGACCACCTGCTCTGTCACCGTAGAGTTGAATTGTCTTATCAAAAGACTTTATAGTAAAAATCATAATTATTTACACACTACGGTAGGTTCGGTTTCCTAACCGAACAGGTGTTTGTTCAGTTTCATAGATGCGGTTAGGAAACCGCATCTATCGGGGAATGTGAACGTGTTTTTGCATTTTACTATAATTGATAATTAAAATTAAGTGAATACATGCTCAATATACTATAAAAAAAGCAGGGAGGTGTGTTATACACACCTTCCTGCTAAAAGTCCAACGAGTTGGCTTATTCGCCACTACGTCCGCCGATTGCATTTAGGACAAACCAACCGATACCTGCAGCAACTGTCGTAACAACGACAAGTGCACGTTTGGATGAAGAGACCTCTTCATGCACACCTTCAGCATCTTTTAACATCATTTTCAGTTCGCTAATACCCTTCTGATTTGCTTCAATCTGTGCCAACACAGTTTTCACATCACTTTGTATATTTCCAATGTGTTCTTGTGTAGCTGTAAGACCTTTTTGAAGTGATCCAAGCATCTCATTAGAAGAATCAAGATGTCCTTGTAGTTCGTTTAACTGCTTTGCTAATGCATTTTTGTTATTTCTCACTACTTTTTTGACATCTGTCGCAGCATCATTATTTGCTTTCTTAATTGCATCAAGTAAAGCTTTCTGTGATTTTTGGCTGGTTTCAAGAGCTTTAATTTGTTTTTCAAGTTTATCAATGCTTGCATTCAAACTCTTAATTTCACCTGATAATTTTTCACGCGTTGCTTCAGATTCTTCAAGTTCAGCACGTAATTTCTCCAACTCCTCCTGATCAATTTCTACCTTATTGCCAACATCCTCAACAATATCATTCATCATAGCGACCGGTATCCGTAGACTTTCGCCTGGATAAATAAGGTCAGGATTTGTGAAATCATTATACTTACTCAACTCACGCCACCGCAAAGGATCCTTCAAATGTTCTTGACAGAGATCCCAAAGTGTATCACCTTTTACAATAGTGATCAGTTTAGTATCCTCACCACCTTCTCTTGGCGTAATTCGTGCAGTAGCAGATAAGATATACACCCCACTGAGTGCTACACAGAGATAGAGAATCAAGGTTAATTTTAGTGTGGATTTAATCATATTCATTAGTATTCTCCTCTTAAGTCCTAATATGTGTAGGAAACAGAAACATAATGTGTGCTTCCATCACCATTAATTCCACTTGATATACCATCTTGGATAGCATAGTCAACTTGAAGTCCAGCAACATTCACACCGAATCCACCATAGAGGTTTTGTACATCTCGTGATGCCCTCATGCCAGCGCGTAGTGCAAATTCTGTTGATCTGATATTCATCAACCGATATTCTACACCGCCACGCATGCTAAATGCGCTGTCATCAAGATTGACGAATTCTTGTTCAATATCTGCTGAGAATGTAACGACATTACCCATATAAAGGTCATAAGCAATGCCAACATTTACCACCATTGGAACAGTTCCTTCACCAACAGAAGCACCGAGATATTTAGCAACAATTCCATAATGGAAAGTAGGAACTTGCATTTCTTCAACATCTATATGTAATGCGTGCCCCATCAAACCGATGTCAACACCACCGAAACCGCTCTGGTTTTCAACTGAGTCTACACCGAAATTGTCCGAAAGCATTCTACCAGTTAAACCGACATTAAAGTTACCGAATGCAATTCCGTAGGAAAGTGAATAAGCATTTGTACTGTAATCAGCTTTTCCACCATAATCGCCTGATGCATCATATAAACTATAATCCGATACACCAAAATTAGTTGCAGCTAGACCAACAGCACCAGCATTACCGAGTGTTTTTGTAATTGCGATAAAATTATGACTTCTATCAAGTGATAGCCTCTGAGTAGAGAAATTGAGGCTAAGATCTGCCGCTGAACCAAGTCCTGCTGGATTCCAGACAGTGGCAGTGGCATCTGATGCAATTGCTGTGAATGCGCCGCCTAAGCCAATGGAACGCGCGCCTGCCCCCAATCGTAAATGAGGCATAGCGTTTACCTCACCTTCTGCATAACAGAAAGGTGACACAGCAAGGATAAGGAATGAAACGGTAATTATACCGTATAGCAATTTTTGCTTTGTGAACGACATTATATCCTCCTTCGTAGTCTCAACATCGGAATTGGGAACATTCCCAATTCCGATATTTGGACTATTCTGTTTACTTAGCGCGTTAGCGCGAGCTTAAGAATGGCGTATTCTGGTTCAACACCATCTGTTACCATGATTACACAGAAATAGATTCCGCGAGCTAAGTCTTCACCGTTGCTTGATTTCCCATCCCAACCGATTGAACTGTAGGGATTTGTTGTTGAATCAGCAGCAGGTGTATAATAACCAGCTTCCATGATTTCGTTATCCACGAGCACGCGTACGGGTCGTTCTGTTACGTCATATATTGTGATAGTAACATTTGAACGACGTGCAAGGACAAGTGAAATCCGAGTTTTATCCGTGAATGGGTTAGGATAGTTAAATGGTGCTGCCCTCAATATAGGCACATCACCATGCTCAACAAAGAAACTAAACTCATAAACAGCAGTGTTCGCTTCACGAGCACCTTCTGCTTCATCAGAGACGTTTCCTTGTATCTGTGCATTGTCAGACACCTCTATCTTAACCGTATATTGTCCTGGCTCAAGGTCAGCAGGAGGCATATAAATTACCTGTGTTGCTGACTTTTGATCATCTGTGAGGTTAATCAAATTGTCATTGAAGACAAACCGAATGGACTCAACATTGACACCGGTTTCTGCATCACCATAGGTGACTGAAATAGTCGGTCTCTTCTCATCATCATGTGCATACATCAAGCGTGCACCGTTCTGTGGTGATGAAGAAGTGATCAATGGTGCAGCAGTATCAAAGTCAATCGTAAAGCCACCTTTTGCTGAAGATGTATTTCCATAAATATCGGTCGCACGAACTTCAATAACATAAGTGCCTTCATCAAGAGGCATCTCAGGCATAAAGTCAGTCCGAGTGATACCAACGGAACCATCTTCTTTATCATTTTGAGTCTTACCTTCAACAGCTTCACCACTACTATCCATCACGGTTATAACAATCTCAGCCACACCTGATTCATCATGTGCACTTGCCGATATTGTCGGTAGTCCAGCATGTTGTGTACCAGATGGTGTGATTGATGTAATCGTTGGTTTAATGTTGTCAGTAACCACTGTGAATGACCATGTGTGAGAAGATGATCCACCTTCACTTGAAGCAACTACTTTCAGTGTATGCGTTCCATCTGCGAAACTACCTTGCGTCAGGACATTACCATCAGCAATCTGTTGTGTAGTCGCACTATTTTGAGCACCAGTAATAACAGTACCTAAAGGAAGGAATCCTTTATGTGTATCAGCTTCATTGCGAATGAAGAATTCAACTCCTGTTATATCAGACTGCTCATCACTAACAACAACAGAGATATTGACCCAGGTATCCTTGAGGGTTCCAGATGGCGCAACTTCAGTAATGACAGGTGGTGTTGAATCCAACTTGACGTTGAATACGACAGTATCCATTGCTGTCTTATTATTTGCTGCATCCGTAACTTCAACGTTCACAACATACTCGCCAGTTGTTAATCCTTCTGGTGTATGCATGAACATGTTGTCTTCAGGTTCTACCTCAACATCTTCGCCGTTGATCGTAAATGATGATACACTCGCATCCATACCAGCGTATTCAACTCTAATAACAACTGCTTCACCATTACCATAGGTTTGCGCAGGAGCTGGTGAAAGAATTTCAACAGTTGGTGCTGGTAGATCAACCATGAATTCAGCAGAAGTCATCGCTGATTCTCCGTTAGCATCTGTTACTTCAACTTCAACCTTATGCATACCATGTCCCAAAACACTTGGGTGTTCAGCTGTAAATTGGTTTCCATCTTTGGTAACTTTTGCGTCATTACCTGCAACAGTAACTTTCACTTGGACCTCACCAACACCTGTGAATTCCCCGCTAATAACCGGTGAACCATTGGTATAGGTGTGTCCAGCAGTTGGTGATGTAAGTGTTACGGATACCATTGGAAATTCTACTGTAAAGACAGCAGTTGCTTGTGCAGTTTTTCCATTTGCATCTGTTACCATTACAACAACAGTATGCTCACCTTCACCTAATCCTTCATCAGGTGTATAACTACCTGCGCCGTCTGCTAATTCTACTTCCTCACCATTAATTGTCAGGGATGTAGAAATAGGTTCTGCAACGCCAGATGATTCCCAAGTTATTTCTGGTTCATCATAACTATACATCTGTCCTGCAGCCGGTGAATTCAAGGCTACGGATGGTCCAGGTATCTCTACTGAGAAGATAACTGTCGCTTCAGCAGTCTTGCCATTGTCATCTGTCGCTGTAGCAACCACTGTATGATCGCCATCACCTAACTCAGAAGCAGGTGAATATGTGCCATCATCATTCATTGTCGCAGCTTCATCATTGACCATCACTGAAACTATTACAGGTTCAGCAACACCAGATGATTCTACTGTAATTGACGGCATACCATGATCAAACATCTGACCTGCAGCCGGTGAATTCAAGGCTACGGATGGTCCAGGTATCTCTACTGAGAAGATAACTGTCGCTTCAGCAGTCTTGCCATTGTCATCTGTCGCTGTAGCAACCACTGTATGATCGCCATCACCTAACTCAGAAGCAGGTGAATATGTGCCATCATCATTCATTGTCGCAGCTTCATCATTGACCATCACTGAAACTATTACAGGTTCAGCAACACCAGATGATTCTACTGTAATTGACAGCATACCATGATCAAACATCTGACCTGCAGCTGGTGAATTGATTGCTATAGACGGTCCAGGTATTTCTACTGTGAAGACAGTAGATGTTTGGGCAGTTTTACCGTTGCTATCTCTTACTCCGACAACAACTCTGTGTTCTCCCTCACCAAGTTCTGGATTAGGTGTATAACTGAACGTGTTGCCGCTTATGCGTGGAGAATAGCGATTACCATCAATGGTAAATGTAATTACTCTAACAGTACCCGTTCCTGTAAATTCACCACTGATAACCGGTTTGCCATGGTCATATGTGTGACCAGCAGCCGGCGAGTTAATAGAAACAGTAACTTCAGGTAGTTTTACAGTAAAACTAGTTGTTGCTTGAGCGGTCTTTCCATTGCTATCCTCAACTTCAACAATAACCGTATATTCACCATCGGTCAAATTAGGTGAGTGAGAAAAACTATTTCCATCTATTCGCGGCGTGACACGTCTACCTCCAACAGTGAATTTAGTTATGCTCACCGTACCTTCACCAGAAAATTCACCGCTTATAGATGGCCGACGGTGATTATAGGTTTGTCCATCGCCAGGTGAATGAATCACAACTGCTGGACCAGGTATTTCTATTGTAAAGACATTTGAAGCTTCAGCAGTCTTACCATTCGCATCTGTCGCTGTAGCAACTACCGTATGTTCACCATCACCTAACTCAGTAGCAGGTGAATACGTGCCATCATCATTCATCGTCGCAGCTTCACCATTAACCATAACCGAAACTGTTACGGGTTGTGCTTCGTCATCAGCTGAAGCTTCAACTCTGATGCTTGGCATACCGTGGTCATACATCTGTCCGGAGGCAGGTGAATGGATTGTTACAGAAGGACCGGCTATATTTATTGTGAACTCGGTCGTTGCTTCTGCAGTATTTCCATTGACATCTGTCACGGCGAGTGTGACTGTATATTCACCATCAGCCAAGTTTTCGGTCGGTTCATAAGTGAAGTCATTACCTTCAACAACCGTTACACCTTCACCATCAATGGAGAGCGTTCCAATTACGGGGTCTGCTCCAGAGAATGTGCCTGTGATAATTGGTTTACCGTGGTTATAGACTTGACCAGCAGTTGGTGTATCTATAGTTGCGGTTGGAACTGGGTATTCAACTATAAAGGTTAATGATGTTTCTGCTGTTAATCCGCTACCATCTGTTACCTCAACAGAAACTGTGTGTGTATCTTCACTGAAACCTTCAGCAGGCATATATGTGAAGTGGCTTCCATCTACTGTTACTGATTCTGAAACATCAACATCGTTCACGGTAAAACTTGTGATGCTTACTTCACCACCACCAGCAAAGAAACCAGTGATACTTGCTGGACTTGCTTCAAATTCCTGTCCAGAAGCGGGTGCGGTAATCATAACAGTTGGATCAACACCTTCAACAGCAAATCCTACTGATGCTTCACCAACGTTACCGAGGCTGTCAGAAACTTGTACTGTAAACTTATAGGCACCGCCTGCCAGTTTGTCAATACGAGTGTAGACAACTGAGTCAATGTCTTGTTCAACCATGCCTTGGTCTACATCAATGGCAATTTCTTCTTGGGTTTCACTGTCAGGTCGTACCCGTGCTAAGCCTACCATTGCTGTGTCAACACTTATTCCAACACCGAGATCACCATCATTAAACATAGCATGAAGCGTAGGTAAATCATTTATCGCTTCGCCTTCAACAGGTGATACGAAACTAATCATAGGTGCGGTATTATCCAAGTTGACCATTGCCATTGGGAAGGTTACAGAACCGTTGCGTTTGGTTACTTCACCGCGTACAGTATAGTGACCACTTGCAATCTTTGATAGTTCTGATGCCATCAACGAGAATGCGTTTTCAGCATCACTACCAGCAGCAAATGCAGCCTGTTCGCCATTGACATGAACAGCAGTAAGATCATCAACCATCAATGTGCCATTAGGAACATTGAAACTAACGCCAATGGACTCACGGAGAGGAATCCTTTCAGGAAGTTCTCCATCAACCATTACGCCATCAACTGAAGTTACAGCAAGATCTGTAATATCACTTACACGGAAGTTATTGACATGAACAGTTACAATAGGTGATGGCATATCTGCTTCACCTTGCACTTGAACATTACCTTCTTTATCAGCAACGAGGGCATAATACATGTAAGTTCCATTTTCAAGTAGACCTACATCTATTTCAATATACCCATCATCAAGGCTTCCAGCAGCTTCTGTTTCTGTTCCATCAGGAGCAGTTTGAACAAGCTTAAGGCTACCACCAGCATAAGTAATTGGTTCAGCAGTTGGAGCAATATGGAATATTCCAGCGGGTGAATTCACACCTGGATCAACAATACCACCTACCGTGTAGCTGCCATCTTCATTGGCTTCAATCGGTTGCATATCGCCATAGGCATCTCTATCAGAAACACCAACGATATTTGTGGGACCAAGTGGTGGAACATCATCAACATTGTCTAATGAGAAGGATGCTTCAACACCATCCCGTTGTGGGTATTCAGGATGATCAATATTCTTCGGTGTGAGCGAAATCGCCCGCACTTCATATTGGTTTTCGTCTACAGATACATCACGTTCAGATGCATCGCCACGACTAATAGTATCATCTAATTTGATGGTACCTTCTGCTGTGACGGTATCTTCAAGTGCTAACTCTCGTGTATCAACGATAAACTGCCATTTCATGAAACGTCCGGGAATTGCGACTACAGATTCACCACCTGATTCAGTTCCTGCTTGTGTAATTCCGATAAGTCCACCAGTAATATCGTCTAAATCGGCAATACCTGGCACATCAGAAACATCTACTTCAACAGGATCTATGGCAGTACCTGTAATACGTTCCCATGTATCATCAACGGGTCGTTTCACTTCAACACGAATTCCTTCGGTTGGAGGTGATGTAATATAGTATGTATATACATTGAAAGTAAGCTCACCTTGCGGGGCACCACTATCAGGATTTACCATACCATCTGAATTTTCAACGGTTATTGCTATCACACCAGGATCATTTCTGTATGTGTTTTGCACATTGACCGTGATTTCGTCACCTTCATAATCATCTGCTTGAACATTCCCATATTCCATGAACATTTCATCTGCAGCAGTAGCATCATCATACGCTTCTGCTTTGTCATACGCTAATGCATGAAGTTGGAATGTAAAGACATCACCTTTCGGATTATAGATAAATTCACTTGGATTATCTATATATGCATCCTCAAGGTATCTGTCATTATGAACAAACTCGTCAGCATCCATAAGTGTGCCAACATCAATTGTTACTGTAAACACACCACTACCTTCAGCGGTTTCAGTGATTTCACCGATAATAGCACCTTCAGGAAGTGTTGTTAGCAACTTGACTGAATGGTAGGTAATACGATCAGCAGATGGTGTAATTGTAATAGTAACAGTCGGTGAGGCGATTTCTGGATCATACTTATCAACAAGACCGCCAACGGTGTATGTTCCATCACCATTGTCTTCAAAGACAGGATACATTGCGTCAATGCTTGTTGCAACAACATTTGTCGGACCAAGCGGCGCGACATCATCATCGTTGTCAACTGAGAACATTTCCGTATATTCCTCACCTTCAGCTGTCGGATTTTCATTAGGATTATCTGGTAGGCTGCCATCAACAACAGGTGTTGCACGAACCATATATTGGTTGTCATCCATTGATGCATCACGAGCACCCGGGTTATCCACTGTAATACTATCATCTAAGAGTGTTGTATCTACAGTTATAGTCCACATAAGGTAACTGCTGGTTTCATCAATGTGTATCATTGAGGCATCTGAGTGATAGATTTCACCTAAAGTTTTACCTTTAAACATGATTGCGGCGGTATCTACACCACTCATGCCATTCGCATCACCCATTTCAGCTGTGCCGATTGCTGTCCATTCTTCATCGTTTACTCGTTTAACTTCAAGTAGAACAGAATCAGTTGCTGGAATAGTTCTACGTGGCGTATGTGCAATCAGTTGGACTGTGCCTTGTGGAGCTCCACTATCAGGATTTGTCATCATGACAGATGTTCCATCAAAATCAACATTCAGGACTTTTGGATCAACTGGATGAACATCAGCATCAAGATTAATGCTAAATTCTTCTGATATCCTTAACTTTTCATCTTCTGTTAAGTTATCAAAATCTACAGCATTTATGTCAATCGGATGTTGAAGGTCGTTAGTTGTAACAGTACGTAAAGATACAGTATCGCCTGCCATAACTAAGTCATCAAAATCAGTAACACTCCAATCAACAGAAAATGGATGACCAGCTGCGTATTCACCTTCGGGTAAGTCAATTACACCTTCAGGAAGTCGTGTCCAAACACCATCTGCATTCTGATAATAAACAACAATGCTTCCTGGATGTGGAGTGTCTTGATTCCCTGCACCTGAACGCGCATCAACCATGACTGTTAATGTAACATCTGTAGCATTAACATAGATAACACCATTTTCATACGGTTCATCTTGGTCCCCATCACCATTGAGATCTGGTAATCTTGCCATAGTGATACTTGATCTATCATACTCAGGGACAACGACTCTCAAACGCGTTGGAGCCACATGAGAACCAACATTAAAGAGTGTGTCAATACCCATCGCACGAATGCCATAATCTCCAAGCATAAGTGGCATGTTTGCACCTTGAATAGGTATTGTCATCATGCGTGATGGATCAGAGGTGATTGGAAATAAGTTTATGTCATCAACAACTGCGCCTAATAGATCTGCAAGTAACGCATATTGATCTTCAGTTATCCTTATTCCAACAAAACTTTCTATAGCATCAATAATGATTGTGTCTATTTCAACACCTGGAATAGGCACATCACCTTGTAGCGCACTAAGTATGAATTCTAATGGAAATTGACTGATATTAATTGTGTTATCAGTACCTGGAATAGCAAATTCTGTCAGATCATCTGGTAAATTCTCAACAACAAGATCCCAAAGATCAGAGGATACCATAGAATTCAGAACTGTCAATGGCAACCAAGTACTCAAAGGTCTTCCATGCTCATCCAACTTGATAATCTGGTAAACGAGATAACCTTCACCGTCTCCTACAGTGCCTTTTGTAATAGTACTTGTAATGTTAATCAAAGCAGGCGTATCTGCGGGAGTTGCTGTAGAAACAAAAACACCATCTCGGTTCCAGTAACCTGATGCGTGTTCAGCAGTGCCGATATTAATGTCTGCTTCAGGTGCAGAATCATCAGCTGTAATTTCTTCAACAATATGATCTACAACATCGCCATCAGCATTAACAACACGTGCCTCAAAGTTCACAGGACCATCAGCAATTGGGTCAATATTCGCATACCAGAGAGACTCTGTCGCTATATCAACATAAGGCAAACTGAATACAGAAACCAGCATCGGATCAAATGTTGTCTCAAAGTGTGTGAACAAGTCATTCGCACTATTTAGCAATGCATTTTGGAGTCCTCGAATCTGTTCACCGGGAACTCTAACCTCTGATGCGTTGCCAGCCAATATCTCATTAACTAAAGGCGCAACAATTTGGATGATTTGATTTCTTACATCATCTGTGAACAACGCTTCCAATATACCACGATCATCCAATTGAATGTTACGCGGATCAGGCATTGCCCAACTGTTGATCTCATAAGTCCTAGTTGCTTCAAGCGTATGTGTTCCATCTACTGAATTGACCGCTTCACCAAGTGCTTCTGGATTGATAAGTTCAAGCATCACTGGTTCAGCCAATGTAACTTCATAGTAGTAGTAGATATTCGCTGCAAGGTCTCTTGGTTCTTTTGGCGGCGGAATACCTATTTCACTTTCCCAAACCACACCTTTCTCACCCTGCACTGGATCCATATCAACAGCAATATATTCACCATCAATACCAGTTTGTGAATAACGTAGGACAACACCTGAGAATAGTTGGCTATCAAAATTTGCATTCGGCCATGCTGGTAAGTTCGTCGCAGCAAGCGTTTCATCCAAACTGAATGTATATGGAATCGTATCCTGTTGGAATACTAACGGAGTGATACGCGTTGCATTTGCAACTTTATAACCATTTAGACCAACTTCAACGTTACCACCAAGAAGTGTATCTGGAACTCGGACATACACATTCAGATTATCACTTGCAAGGTATTTCGTAGTATTATCTACATTGGTATAGATGATTTCATTAAGAGCTGGTGCAATTGCATTCCCAAAGTTCTCAAAATCCAACTGCGAATCCGCTTCCTCAGCAAAAATAGAGGAAGGTTGTGTTGCAGTTAACATTTGCCTAATCTGTTTCTTTGGGAGAAAACCTGCTGGCACTTGATTCAAAATAAAATCAACAACGGGTTCAACAAGTGCGTCAGGATTCTGATTAAAAGCATCAAGAGTAGCTTGTCCAGCAGCCTCAACAATAAGACCACGGATAAACGCTCTACCATGCACCCGGTTAAGGGATAAACCACCAACTCGTGACAATCCGTTCAAGTTTGAAGTAATTTCACCAACCGGCGGTAATTCATCACCTGTTGGAGGTTCTGGCTTATCTGGTGGTTCTGGAGGTTTCTCTGGCGGCAACTCCGCTGCTCCAAATGTAAGCACAATAGTTGCAGGGGTTGAATCCGCTGTCCCATCATTAGCTGTCAGAGTCAACGTGACAGTCGCACCAGGAATGGTAGTCATTGTCGTGGTAGGAGCAGTCTGCGTAACCCGGACACTGTTGCCAATGACCGTACTGCTGTAATATCCCGCTGCCTCAGCTGGATCTACCGAAATAGATGCTGTCACAGTAACTGAGTCTTGGTTAACATCAGCAGTAGTAAAAGCGACATTAAACGCACCACGTTGCTCAGTTGTCGGGCTCGGGGTTGTAATAGATATCGTCGGCGGTGCTGGATCTGGCGGAGTCGGATCTCCTGGCTCCGTAATTGCCTCAGACTCATTGATCAACCTCAAAAGCTCATCAAGTCCTGCCGCAAGGTCATCACCAGTAAGACTCAATAATGCCACAGTCGTGTCATCTTGAAGTACTTTTTGAACATCTGAGTCAGCAATAATTGCAATATGGTCATCTGTTAGTGTGACTCCTTGAGATTCAGCAGCAGCCTTTAAACCTGTCCCAGAGGGGTCGCTCCCTACCAAAGTGATAGCTAAATTTATTAGAGAAACGATGTCCGCATCTGTAGATTTAAGTCCTTCAATAATCTCTGGCAGGTACTGTTTTACACTTGCACGTCGAAGTACCTGATTGTGTTCGTCAAACACCTGTTTAGCAAGTTGTTCTGGAGTTGGATCCGCATCTTGCCCAAACACTGTGTCTGGAATTGAACTGTGAAAAACACACAATAAAAAAATCAAAAAACAAACAAGTGTTCGTTTTTTCATTAACTCTTCCTCCTCGTTAAGTCTACGCAAATACGAGACTAAATACTGAAGTTTTTAGATGGGCAAGCGGGAAACACTATAAAACGACCGGAGGTAGGTGTCTGCCCATCCAAAATAAACATCCTACTACCAAGCATTTAATTTCTTTCCTTTAGTACGTAAATCAACCCGCGGATAGTGTCAACGTATCCGTTTTGTCCGGTCAAAAGCGAGCAAAATTGGGCACCGAAGTTTTGTATTTGACCAGCGGGAATCTTTATGGAAGGTTCACATAACAGATTCAAATGATTACGTAACATAATGTATTTAACTTAAAAAAGTGTGATCATAATATAAGAACGTCTGTTATTTTAACAAAAGTAACAAAATAAAGCAAGCATTTTAATCGGGATGTGGCGTTTTTTGTTAGAAATTCGGTAAATTTCCCCGCCTATTTGTATTTTACGATTAAATTGCAATCAGTGTATAATATAATACTATAATTAATAAATTATGTCAAATGAATATTCTGAATTTTTGTCAAATATTTTTCTTACATAGACAAAATAAAAACAATCTAATTGACATAGTAACAAAAAACGATTAATTTGTCAACAAATATTCTGTTAGGATGTATAGAGTTTATGTTTCATTAACTATAGTGTGGACAATTTCTTTCGGTTACATACTGAGATTCAAGCACTTACTAAATATTGTGAGTTTTAAATAGGATGAGACATTGCAAAAAGCAGTAAGATATCAAAATGAGTAGCCCCAGCGGGGCGGAATGTGTATAGAAAACTGTGCTCCAATCAAAGCAAGCCCCAGCGGGGCGACAGGTGTATCATTAAAGAAATAGGTATGATAACTAAAGTGTTTCTATTCATCCAAGCTCCGCTTCAAATCCTATAAAAACTGTCCAACTATAGTTCATTAACAGTACCAACACATATTACGGCACAACCTTACTCACTTCTGCCATAAGCACCCATTTATCTTCAGGTGTTTCTGGCGTGAGTTGATACCTTAATCGTGCCGTCAGATTGTCACCCACGTTCACATCAAAAACATAAGTGCATTTCTCATCAGGTTTTAGACGATTTGCAGTCTTTTCTGAAATTGAAACCTGTTTTTTCTGTTGCTGAATGCCATCAGGTGAAAGGTGTGTCACATCAAGAATGATAGTCCGTAACGTTCCACCCGGCAAAAGATGTCCGGCTTTGTTCTGAAGTATCACTGTTGCCTTCTTACCTTCAAACTCAATCTTGACCGTCGCAGCACTCTTAAGTTGAGCAACACTGCGACTACCACCCCAAGTATGTTTCCTCCCCTTGATACTTTCATGACTTGCTGTGCTCTGTATCCGATGGACAATAGGCATGTGGCATGTAGCACAACTCTTCTTTTCTTCCGCATACCTACTGTCAAGAAAACTTGATACCTGATCGTGTTCGGGAACACTTTTCTGACCATGACACGTAGCACAAAGTTTTGTTGGTGACGTATAGATAGGATCGGTTACATTTGCATGGAAATTTGTTTCAGCACTTGCAGGCGGTCCATGCATTGCACCTTCCTTATCAAGATGACACACAAGACATGAAACGCCAGAGTCACGTTGGACGTTACGCAATTGTGGCATTTTCCCAATACCCGTCACAAGTATCGGCTCTGGTGCATGACACGGGTCACAACTCTTTTGTCTATCCTTTATCTGTGCTGCAGCTGCTTGATAGACTTCATCTGTCCATGCTTGCGCATGCATAGATTTTTCCCACTCTCGCCAAATTGATGGATGACAACTCTTACACTTACCCTCTTCAAATCCGCGAAACATGTCATGATACTTATCGTCATTGCTACGCACATCAGAAACAAAATACAAAAAGAGTGAGAAAATACACATTCCCGAAAGACACAAAAATATGCCAACAATACCTGTGCGTGAAATAACTGTAAAACGCATCATCGTTCTTCTACAATGCATTGAGTAACTTCAATGCTGCTTGTTGTCCACTATTGATACAATCAGGAATTCCGATTCCGTGATAAGCATTCCCTGCTAAAGCGAGTCCAGAAAAATTCTCAACTAAGTTCTCTATATCACTAATCACTTTTTTGTGTCCGACGAGATATTGTGCCATAGCTTCTGAATGTTCGCTTACGACTGAAAAAATAGGGTCATTTCTAATTCCAAGTAATTCCGTCACCTCTTTAAGTACAGTAGCAACCAAATTATTGGTGTCCGTTCCTTCGTCAATTATATATGCGTTTTCACCAACAAATGCACGCAATAAAACATGATCCGTTGGAGCACGGTTTTCAAATTTTACACTACTAAACGAACAACCGACTATATTCAATCCTTCTGTTATTGGAACAACAAACCCCATTCCATTCAGAGGATGCAACACATCTTCACAACGAAAAGCAAGATTCACTGTGATAGACGATTTATACGGAACTGCAGATAGTTTTTCAGCAAGAGAAGATGAAAAAGGAGATATTAGTTTTGCAGTGAGGTGGGCAGGTAAGGCGATACAAATCAGATCTGCTTCCAACTTTTCACCGTCATCAAGACACACAATCCAACCTACGTCACTCTCGCCTTGTTGAATTGTATTTACTCTCTTCTGTAAACGAATACAATCGGATAGTCTGTCAGCAAGTGTGTCAGTTAATGTCTGCATACCTGCTGTAAATGACTGAAACAGACTATAACGCGGTCCACTTGTGTCACGACTTGTTTGGGCTGCTTTTCGTTTTTGTGCCAAAAGTGCTTTGATGATGCTGCCGTGTTCTCGCTCCATATCTAAAAATCTTGGAAATGTAGCATTTAGACTTAAGTTTTCTGCATTTGAGGTGTAGATACCGCCTATCATCGGTTGTGCCATCCGTTCAAAAGCCTGCTTTCCAAGCCTACGTCTAACGAAATCCGCAACTGACTCATCATCCATTTCGCTGCCCCGGGGTATAAATAAATCAAGCACAATACGAAATTTACCAGACAAACTGAAAATGGGACTCTTGATAAAAGGACCAAACGAACCTGGTGCCATCATATAAAAACCTTCTGGCACTGGAAGCAATTTACCTTTTCTTACAACGAAGCTTCGTCTGACCTTTGGATTTGTGCCAATCAATTTATCAGAGATACAGAGTTCTTCACATAACGCTTTCCCCCAAGGTTTTGTCGTAATGAAGGCATCCGGACCGTGTTCAACGATAAACCCATCTCGGTGTTCAGTTTGAATTACACCGCCAACGTTATTGGATGCTTCAAGCAAAGTAATTTTAAGAGGAATATCTCTTTCTTCGGCTTCCTGTCTTAAGCGATATGCTGTGCTCAGACCAGTGATGCCACCACCGATAACAATTGCACTTATCTGTTCTTGTGACATCAAAATACCCTCTCATATATATTGAGGTCGTCAAGTATTGGAAAAGTTGCGGAATTCAACCCAAACAAGACGGAAGTGATATAGTGTTGATACTTTCAGGAAATTGGTAATTTTTTCTGTACACGAATCTTGTCTATGACTGGATTTTTCCGAACAAAAAATTACCAATTTTACCAATTATAGTGAATTATAAATATAAGTTGACACTTTCGTCCCACGGTAGGCGAGGTTTCCTAACCTCGCCGACGCAGAGTGTTCAAGTAATTTCAAAATCTACTATAGTAACTTAACGTTAAATGCAAAGTCCCTGTAGGAGCGATCTCCGAATCGCGAGTTAACTCAGTGATAATTGGGAATCGGAGTTCCCTCCTACATCTCAACTTTTTCACAAACGAAATCTGCTAACATGTTAATGAATTTTGGATGGTCACCTACTGTTCCAGTACGAATAAATTCTATACCGCATGCCTCTGCTATCTCTTTTGCTTCTATATCAAGGTCATATAACACTTCAACGTGTTCACACAGGAACCCTATCGGAGATGCAACGACTGTTGTCTCAACACCTTCTTTCTTTTTCGCTCTGAGCCAATCATTGATATCAGGTTGCGTCCAGGGAACGGCACTTGTTTCTACTTCACTTTGATAGGCAAAATCGAACCGTGTTCTTCCAAGTTCATGCGCGACTGCTTCACCTGTTTTTTCAAATTGTTGGGAATAAGGTGAAATATCCGCTGCAGCTTGTGGAATGGCGTGTGCTGTGAAAACAAGTTCAGCACGATCCAATTTCTCACCACTGGCAGATGTGATAATCTCGGCAATTGCACCGACATATCCTTCGTGAGTATACCAAGGTTCAAGATAGTCTATAGTTGGTTTTTCACCCTCAACGGCATCAATCCCCTTCTGGACAGCCAGTTGATACCATTCCCAACTCACTTTAGATTGGTGTGGTGCCATAATAATACCGAGGATTTTACGATGTCCGTTATTTGCCATTTCAGCAATAACTTCCTTTAAATAGGGTGTCCAATGCCTAAATCCAGCAAAAACAGGTAACGGTAAGTTCCGTTCTCTTAATGCGATTTCTAATGCTTCAGCTTGTTTGTCTGTCAATTCGTTGAATGGTGAGAAACCACCTAATTTAACGTAATGGGATGAGATGTCTTTCACACGGTCCTTTTGAGATTCGTCATCACCGGCAATACCTTCAACAAAACAGTATGCTTCACCAGGACATTTGTCAGAACTATATTTATTACAACATCCAGGGGTTGGTCCACCAAATGCAACCAGTAAAACACTATCGTATTTCATACTTTCTCCTATGCCATATTTGCGAATTGTGCTGGCATAAAACTTGGGTCAACTGCAATCGCTTGCGCGAATGCTTCACCTGCAAGCTTCTCATCACCATTAGTCCGATGTGCAAGTCCTATGGAAAAGTACGCTTGCGCAAGTTCTGTGCCTTCAATGCCACCCACTAAGGCTTTATATATCGACTCCATACCGGGTGTGGGATCATCACCATTTCTAAATGCAGAAAAAATGTAACTTGAACCGAGTAATAGGTGTGCCGGAGCATAATCAGCATCAATTTCAAGTGCAGTGTTAAGTGCGTTTTTCGCCTCAAAGAAGAAATCACCTTTCTCAAGAACACTTGACACCGTGCGAGATGCCTGAGTCAACAGATTAGCATATTCAGTCCATGCCTCTGGAAGATTCGCAAATTTATCTGCAGCGGCTTTCAAAATAGCGATTGCTAATCCCAAATCATCCCCTTCTGCAACCTCTTCTGCTGTCTCTTTATACGACTCAAATTCTTGCAGTTCTTGTGTTCGTTGACATAAAACATTTGCATCTGCTGATGGAATAACGGACGGTTTGAAGTGCTGCCATCCCGGTTCAGGGTCATCAATCAATCCGCGATATACCCGAAGAATAGCATAACGAGGTGTTCCCCATACTTCAGCGATGTCGCAAATCCAATTCGGCATCTTACCTTCCATATCCGCAAGCAAATCTGTCAAAGACATACCTTGTTCAACTCGTTTACGAACTTCAATCAAAAAATAAGACTCTATTTTGATCAACAAGTCAATCTCTGCATCGTGTGCTAAAGGACCGTGTCCCGGTAACACATGTTCAGGGTTGTATGTTCGTAATTCCTGAATAGTGTTAATCCAATCATGGTTCGCCATGAGTCCTTCATTCATAACGGGTTGTCCAAAAATAGGAAAACTACCGGTCATGACTGTATCACCAGATACGATACATCCCTCCGCTGGAATTCTGATTGCAGATGCGTCATCTGTTTCTGCTTTCCCCAAATGAACGAGATGCAAGGGTTGATTACCTAAATCAAGTTCAGTTTCGTGAGTAAATGTCTGCTGCGGCAGAAACGGTGGATCCCCAAGTGCGAATCCGCGTGAACGCAAAAAATCCTCTTGTCGCGGGGCACGATTCACCATAAAATCTTTGGTCATTTCGCGTGCAACAACAGTCGCCCCTTCTTCCCGGAAAATAATGTTCCCATTGGTATGATCCCAATGATAGTGTGTATTAATGGCATATAAAATCGGTTTATCAGTGATTGACCGAACAGCCTTTAGCAGCCTTTTCCCCATCATCTGATTTACTTGGGTATCTATAACTGCAACACCATTATCACCTAAGATAACTGAAGAGTTGACAATATTACGAAATAGATAAACGCGATCTGTTACCTGAATTAGTTCTCCGTATTGCCGTGGAGCAAATGGATTTTCTTGTATGCTTTTCATTAATATTCCTAAAATGTCTTTGCTATCTTTACGAAATGTTGGACATTCTCAAAAGGTGTATCTCTGTGAAGTCCGTGGCTAAGGTTTAGAATATGTCCTGTCTTTTTTCCTTTTTCAATACATTCTTTGACTGCATCCGTAATCTGAGAAAAAGTGCCATCTCTGAGTAAATCATTATCAACGTTGCCTTGAAATGCAACTGAACCATCTGTCTCGGATTTTGCTTTTTCAAGGTCAACACATTTCCCAACACTTAATACATCCGCACCACTCTGGTGCAATAAATTAATGTATGGACACTCTTTTGCAAACAGTATTCCCGGAACATCTGAACTAATTTCAGAAAAAATCCGTTGATGGTACGGAAATGCAAAACGTTCGTACATTTCCAGTGACAATACATCCGCTATGGATTCAAAAAGCTGCACAACTTGAACACCTTGACTTATTTGATAATTCAGATAGTTAATAGTCATTTCAGTCAATTTATCTAATAGTTTGTGCATGATGTCCGGCGTATCTTCCATCATCTCAAAGACAGGAATCCCCGCTTCTGATATACCTTCACCTTTTTTCATTGGACTTTGACCCGCAATGAGGAAAAAGGCAAGTGTCAACGGTGCTCCTGCAAAACCGATAAGTGGCAATTCACCATTCAATCTTTCCCGAAGTGTGCGTATCACCTGTCCAGTAAACGCTAATTGTACGTATGGATCGTCCAATGGACTGAGCGCATCTACTTGTGATTGTGTGCGTATTGGTCGCTCTAAAACAGGTCCAGGTAAGAATCTGAATTGCGCTCCCATAGGAGCAAGTGGTGTAAGTATGTCCTTATAAACAATAATAGCGTCAACACCGATCCGTTTGGGAAGCAATGATATTTTTACTGCAGATTCAACATCAGTGTCTGATATTGGGAAGGGACAAGTTCGGAACAGACGTTCCAACGGTAGGTTAAGTTCTTCTCGGATTTGCCGATAGAGAGGGTCTGATCTCCCCGCCTGCCGCATCATCCATACAGGTACGCGTTCCACCGGCAAACATCTCGCTGCGCGAAGAATTAAATCGTTTTTCAATTGTTGTGTCACTTTCGTTAACGTGCTTTCAAACGTGCAATTTCCTCTTGGAGTCGCAAGACTTCTGCTTCGGCTTTTTCTCTTGCTTCAGATTCTTCTTGCACACGAACTTCAGCTTGTTCTGCGCGGTCTTCAGCTTGTTCTGCGCGGTCTGTCGCTGCCTCTGCAGATGTTTGCAACCATTCCTTCGTATCTGGATCATAAAGACCCAACCCATCATCAAGTAAATGAAAATTCAGGTTTAATACTTCTGAATACAGTACATCATCTCCCACTGTGGCAACTTCATTGTAAGTATCCTCATCAAGTCGATAACCCATCAACGGTGTTGGTAAATAACGCCTATCAACATCATATAGGAAATACTCAGGGATACCCATAGAAGCATAGTGTTCTACTTTCCACTCCAAGTCATTTTTATATGTGCGTTTGCTTGAAAACTCCATGACAAAATCGGGTGGTTTACCTACTTCCCATACCTTATAGGTCCTAAGATCCTTCTTTCCAATGCCGAAAGAAACAAGAATATCGGGAGACACTGCGGTTCGGAGGGGTCCCTCAATGTCGTACATCATGATATTACCAGATATATAGACATCGGGTCTTTGGGTAAAACGCCACTCAAGCACTTGACGCGTCCAAAGTATCCACTTTATGTGGAGATCCGTATCTGCCATAGGTTTACCATCCGATTCAGGATAGAGGTCTGCAGTTTCTGTCGGTGCGTAAGGTGTCTTGTGCACGTTTGGATAGGTTTCCATCGGTGTCTCTCCTTTCCGCAAAGTTAGGATTAACGTGAAATCATCATGAATTTTGAACTTAGGTGTAGATCAATTTGGTCCCGTTTTTTTACGATACATTTCATTGTGAGATATCTCTTCTTTTCTTACGACGTTCTAAAAATTGTCTTAACTTGACAAAACTCTTGACATTTTTCATTATTCTACCACTTTCACGTTCTTCAAGATATAACAAGAATCCCATAGCATAAAGACTTAACAAAAACAGTAAAAATCCAGAGATGCATTGGACAATTGCACGGTAATTACCTTTAATATTCAGGTAGGGGGTGACTTCTACGTCTTCAACTGCTACATCAGGAGAACTCTGTTCAGGCCACTCTATTGATACAAAGTCACCCCATCCTGTTATGCCAAGAGACAAAAAGACTATGGATAATGTAAAAACGATGAAAAATGGAATCCCCATCTGATATACCAAGTTAAGAAGAAACTTTTATCAACCCTTTAGTGCATTTATCTTCGCGATTTCGGACTTTCGTAATCCCTTCAACAAGTGTATCAAGCGAAAATTCATGACTGATGATTTTGTCCATATTGACATCACCACTGGATATGAGTTGAACGGCTTCTTCCCATGTATCAGGTGCTAACCATGAGAACCTGATTGTTTTGTCCATGAGTATGGTATCAAGAATCGGAACCTGCATCACATCTTTGTCACCGGGAAGTCCAAAGATAACAACGGTTGCATGTCTACCTGTAACTTCAAGGGCAGAATGAATAGCGTCCAAAGAACTTGTTGCTGTAATGGCTCGGTCTGCCAATTCACCATTATTGAGATCCTGAATTGTTGCACCGAGGTCTTCAACGTAGTGCGGGGAATCTTTATCGCTAACGTTTACAACAACATCAGCACCGAGTTCCTTACCACAATCCAAGCGATAATCCCTAGTCCCAACAAGCAGCACGTTCTTCAAACCGCGACTTTTCAGAACCTGCACCATCATCAAACCGATAGGACCAGGACCAAAGACAACAGCAGTTTGACCTTCTTCAGCGTTGAGATTATTGATTGCATATAATCCACATGCAAGGGGTTCTGTCAGTGCACCTTGATCATAAGTGACATTCTCAGGTAGTTTCACAGTCCAACGATAATCTGAAACAGCGTATTCAGCGAATCCTCCATCAACTCCTACACCCAAAATACGTTTTTCTGGACATAGGTTTGACAATCCCTTTTTGCTCCAAAAAGAATTTGGATTGGATTGAACAGGATTAACTACAACTCTATCCCCAACTTTAAATCCACCAGTTTTACCTGCCTCATTTCCAACTTCAACGACTTCGCCAGTAAATTCGTGTCCAAGGATGAGCGGTCCTTTTCCATCATCTGTTTCAAGTGAACTATAGCCAAAATAATATGCCACATCCGACCCACAGATTCCGACTGACCGCACTTGAACTAATAGATCATTATCTCCAGCCTCAGGCACTGGACGATCTTCAAGTTCCATTGATTCTGGTTCATAGAAAATTTGCGATTGCATTATGTTCCTCCTAAACAATAAATGTATGTTGTTAGTTTAGCGTACGAATGTTGAATTTACAATTAAAATAATTTCCTCGTTAGAGTTCTAAACATATAGTTTTGACATACTCCCCCAGCTAAAGCAGGGGGATTCTTTTGTCCCTCTACACTGGGTAAATTCTGCGATCAACAGTGAATGCGAACGCCAGCAAAAATATTACCTTTATCCGTCTTCCATCACCTACTGCACTGGACGATGCCCCGCCCATTCACCTATTTCAGATTTTCACCTGTTTTAGATGGCAAGATTCTTTTTTGTGAAGTGGCACTGTTTCACCCGAAACAGTTCATTCTTGTCCTTCTTACCAGACACCCCGACACAACAAGAGATGACTTACTTCTCTTGGGGGTCTTTTATACAATATGTCTACTCGCTCCTTTTGAGAGTTCGCTATTTAGCGACTTTGGTAACGCATATCGCAGATATGTGCTGCATATCAACCCGCTCGCGTGTTCCAGTTCACATTCGACTGGCATGATATAGACGCTCTCCACCGACTTGCATGGTTAACGATGTAGTATTACATCTAATCTTTCGTTGGGCAGTCAGTGATACCCTGCACATGTTTTATTGCTTAGCGGTGTCTACATCCCGTGCTAAAGCAGCGGGGGTTTGACACTGAAAGAGATAACGTGAGTTTGATAAAAGGTATATGAACTTCATTTTTCCTAAATATTACTCTCATAGACCCGGCAGGTACGGTTTACTAACTGCACCATAGGCATCAATTTTAGGAGATATTTACCTGTGAAGGATTTTGGAAGTCTCTTATTATCATACACACCTTTCGCCCCGCTGGTGCTTGGTTTCTTGTGGCGGACATTTTCTATACACCTTTCGCACCGCTGGTGCTGATATGTGATTTATGAAAGCCTCGGAGAGGCGACAGGTGTATAGCACGTAATATCAACACAGACGAAAGCCCCAGCGGGGCGACAGGTGTATAAAATGCACAAACTTTACTCACTAAATTGACGCCTATGGTGCGGTTTCCTAACCAATTCAGAATACCAAACGCGTATTCTGATGGAATACAAAAATTTGATTTATCAAACTCACGTTAGTTATAGGTATGAAGACCAACATAGAATAGATTACTTCCGTATCGACAATTTCCGAGTTGATGTGAAATCATCTGCAATTAAAGTGTAAAAATAAATTCCACTTGCAACTTCCTCACCAACTTCGTTTTTACCATCCCAATGGACCGCACGATTACGCCTCTGATAGATACCAGCAGCTTGATGTCCTAACGTCAACGTCCGAACAACAGCACCATTAGCAGCATAGATTGTCAAAGTAACATCCGCAGGTTTCGCAAGTTGATACGGTATCCAAGTCTCAGGATTAAACGGATTTGGATAGTTCGCGAGCAAAGCAGTTTTTTCAGGAAGCAACGTTGCTAACAGTTGCTTGAGATTATCTATTCCTTGTCGGAAAGCAAGTGATCCATCATCTTCAATCTGTGCCTGACTTATCCATGCTTGGACAATTGCTGGTGTTAGTTCCTTGTCGTCCATAGCAACAATTGGAGCTGTCGCGGAATCTGTTGTCTCACCCATGTGCTGTGCAACAATGATTAGGTCTTGGATGTTGACAAACCCATCACGATTGACATCAGTCCTTAAGTTAGCAGGTGCACCAGATCCAAAATCCCTTGCAACGAGTATGAGATCCAAAATACTCACACGTCCATCCTGATTCACATCCCAAGCAGGATATTCTCCCACAATTATTGTTATAATCGGAGTAACTGCAGGAATGATGTCACCAGAAATAGAACCGAATTCATAGTTTTCTAACGTTAGTTGAGTTTCGCCGCCTGCTTTCGCAAGGAACATTACAGAGAGCAGTGTACCAGTGCCTGTCACACCACTATCTGCGAGCCGTGCTGAACTGATTCCAGATATCTTACCAACTGAGTTATCGATGATTCCAGCATTAAAGAAGGTTTCCTTACCCTCTGACTTCAAGAAATCGCCTTCAGTAACTTCAACAGCCTCAAGGATATTAGGATCAAACGCTAAATCCACCTGCCATCCTGCCAAATTGTAGATATTTTCTGCGTTGAGGTTCAGTGTAAACGTATCTCCAGCGAGTAGATCTGTTTCTGCTACTGAAAATGTGAAACCAACACCGGGAGGAATTAATGTATACTCCGTGTCTTCTTCAAACCCAAAAAAGCCTTTCCAACTTAACCAAGGTCTGTAGTCAACAGCAACTAACAATACGTTTGTTCCCGACTTGAGTGTGACAGGGAAAAAATCATGATAATTATGGGCGCGAGTATCATACCAAGTTAGGTTTTGGTAAACCAATTCACCATTGAGCCATATTTTTACTGCATTATTGCTTCCAACAAACATATTTGTGTACTGTTTTTCAGGTGAATTCAAGATGACAGAACCGTAGATGATACGATCATTAACATTGGGAATTGTCTCAATACCAAGAGTGTCTAACATGCCAGCAATATTGTTGTCTCCTGAAGGGGCAATCTTGCCTGCTATCCACATATTATTACCAATAGAAGTTTCTGATTTTGCACCGAAGGTCGCAATATGTTTTTCTGATACAACACCGTCACTTGCTTCAGCCAATAGGTCTGTCGTTTTGTCAAGGTGTATGGCGGGTATGATCGTCCATAACCAGGGACCCTCTATTTTCGGACCGCCTATTGGGGCACCCGGGTTAAAGGCGCGAGAAATCGTTGTTTCGGATAACTCTGTCAAAGGCGAAAAATCAGAGATTAAATTATGATGAAGTCCTAACCATTTGAGTTGAGTTAGAACTGCTAAAGGAGACACGTCGGATATTTTGTTCCACTCAAGATTTAGATGCGTCAGGCTTTTTAATTCTGACAGAGGTGATACATTCGAGATACCGTTTGAAGCAAGATACAGCCTTTTAAGTCCTGTTAACTTTGAAAGTGGTGAAATATCAGGATTATTTGCTCCACAAATATCCAGTATTTCCAATTGGGTTAAACTGGAAAGAGGGAACAGATCCGAAATCGGACTACCCCAAATTAAGATGTGCTTTAGATTAGTAAGATGAGAAAGAGGAGATATGTCAGATATATTACCGCTACCTACAAGGGCAATGTATTCCAGACTAATTAATCCTGACAGAGGGGATAAACTAATAATCTCCAGGTTATTGTAGATAGACAAATGCGTCAAGTTGAGTAAACTAGACAGTGGTGTTAGGTCGGTTATCTGATTGACTGCCAACCCAAGAGAAGTAAGTTTTTCTAATCCTTCAAGTGGCGATAAATCTGAAATTTTGTTATTTTCCAATGTAAACCAAGTAGCATTTATAGCATGTTCAAGTCCTGTTAAATCATGAATGCCTCTGTCATTCGCTGTAAGACCTGTCAACGATGTCATTTCATCAAATGTAATTGAAATGATTCCTGTATTATCCTTACCAAGTGCTTCAGCAATAGCTGCGCGTAAGTTCCGATCAGGAATATTTACATTGCCTGCAATTATATTCGTAGTCTGAGAAAGTTCCGTTAATGGTGAGTAATCAGATATTGGATTATCTAAAAGTTTTAGCCATTTCAGCTTGGTCAATTTTGCTAATGGTGAAACATCTGATATATTGTTTCTTTCAAGGTTCAACCGTTCCAAACCGGTGAAATCATCTAAAATAGTTAAGTCACTCATACCGCAATTGATAACCCACATTTCCTTCAAATTCATTGCTTCTTTTAAAGGAGATAGATCAGGTAGGTTTTCACCAGAACCCCAAAATTCAAATCTTTCTAAGTTATTTAATTGTGCAAGTAGTGACAAGTCTGGTTGTCCTTCACCATGTATATCTAAAAATTTTAATTTCTGCAATCTCGCAATGGGAGATAAATCAGGAATGGGTTTGCCAGAACCCCAATAGAAAATGTCCTCCAAGTTGGTTAATTCCGATAAAGGTGATAGGTCTCCTCCCTCTTCTACACTTACCCTTATCCCCTTCAGATTTTTCAAACTAGCAAGTGGTGATATATCAGTGACTGGGTTATCATACATAGATAACCAACCTATGTTCGTTAATCCTGAAATCGGTGAGATGTCAGTTATCTTATTTGCATATATTTCTAATGAGCCTATATTGGTTAATCCTGCGATTGCTGATATGTCTGAAATTTTGTTATCCGCAATCCGTAACAAACTTAGTTTCGTTAATCCTGAAACTAACGAAATATCAACGATCATGTTTCCACGAATTTGCAAAACATGCAGATTGATGGCATACTCAAGACCTGTGATATCTTTAATCCCTAATCCTTCAGCATAAAATTCTGTTAATGACTCCATCTCCTCAACAGTAATCACATCACCCGATGCTTTACCAAGTGCTTCCTCAAGAGCAGCCCGCAAATTCACATCAGGAATATGTACAGACAATCCAGGAATTCGTTCAGGACGTTGATCAATTGGTGGAAGAACACTATCAATTGTATTCAATACATCAATCACTGCTGCAAAGTTAGAAGTCCACGCATCCCGTTTCATTTTTCCATCCGCAATCGTTAGTACCTGTAAACCTAAGTTTTGTAAACTCACATTATTACTAATTTTTTCAAGGAATACTTCAGTTTCTAACCCAGCAGATGCTGCAGCATAAGTAGCATCAAGCGGTCCCTGAAACGCTTCGTGAAATCGTTGTATCGGTTCAATACCACCGAATACACCACCTGCCGCTTCAAGTGCATCCTTGTAACGTTGTGTGTCTTTGCCCAAAAGATGTACCATCACCGATTCTTCAACATATAAGTCTAAAGCAAGATCTTTGTTATAAGGTGGGTTTTCAGCTTGTTCCACAACAGCACGCACTTCGTCTTCAAACGTCTTCATTCCTTCGGTATGGCATCCAATACATGACAGTCCATTACGCACAGCAGGATCACTTGCAGCAGGATTTGACACAATGTCTGTTGGTGCCACATCAAGCCGATTCCCTACCTCATCTACAAGAAAATATGCTTGTAAACCGTTCGGTAGGTTGAATATTATTTCACCACCGTCATGTATAAAATCAAGCGGATGTGTAAAGATATTCTGTGAGTCCGCACTCCCTGCAAAGTCGTAACTTTTCCAGTATGCACCATGCTGAGTAGTGTGCCGTTCAACGACGCGATTATGTCTTGAAACCCCAGACTCGCTAAAACCCGCTCGCCAAACGCGTTTCCCAGGGGCATTTTGTAGGTTTTCAGCAACACTGACTCTTAGTTCTGTCTCTAATTCATTAGCTGTCTCTGGTAATGCAAGAATATTGTTGTAAAGAGGTGGTAACGATGCAGTCGCGAGAAACCAATCCACATGGACAAACGGCACTTCACTGTTTGTCTCTTGCTGTAGTAGCGTCAGTTTCTCTCTGAGGTCCGTTTGTGTCGGAGCATCAAACGTCATTTGGTATGGATATACCTGTTCTATCTGTGTCCACGCGTCATTTCGGACATCCCACTCATAATCGCGTAGATCAATGTAGAAAACAGTTTCTCCCACATCAATTGGTTGCGGTTTGACTATTTCACGTCCCCAAGAGAGACTATTTATCAGTTTTGAAAGTGCACGCCGATATGCATTTAATGTTTCAGTCGTCTCGCCTGCATTATAGAGATGTGTTAATGTAAAATAGCGCGCAAACGACTTATCACGCATTGAGAGTGAATTAACGTGGTTTTCAATCGTTTCAAGCATAGTATCAATTGTAATGAAGTCAGTCTCTGGTCTTGGCACGGCATCCCAATCTGGCGCGCCTGCCAAAATCCATTGTCGTATCGTCTCAATCGCTGCGTCTTCAAGCGCGGGTTGTCCTTGTGGCATCCGTTTCGTAACATCAGTTTCAATGAGTCGTTGATAGAATACGGAACCCTCTGGATCGTCAGGAACGACTTTTCCATCATCAATGAGAGTCGTATGTTCAATGATGAGTGCCTCTGTATAAGAACCGTTTTCCCCATGGCATATCAGACAGGATTGCTCAAAAATCGCATAAGCCTGTTGTGCAAGATGCTGTTGCGCATTGACACTTGCAATAGATATGAATATCAATAGAACACTGAGTATTTTAACCTGATGCTTAAAGTTCATTATATTCTATCCTCTCATAGAATTATTTTGATTTAGATATTGTTACTACTACAATCAGAATATATCACGAATATATTCTTGTCAAGTTACCAATCAAAATAGCAATTCTGTTGTCAATAGGTTCTATTCCATTCAAAACAAAAACCGCATAGTTAAAAACAGATAACGACTACAAAACTCTCCCAGAAATACAGTTATAATCGCAATGAAAAGAAAACCCGTCGCAGCCCGCGTCGCACCAAGTTCATCCTTCGCAACAGATTTCGGACTCAAACAATCCCATGTTATTAAATACAGGATGAGAGTCCCTGCAAAACCAAGACCTACTCGCATCCAAAAGATGAGTTGAAAATGAAAGTTAAACGACACAACATCTTGTGCTTGCGACCTGACAATCATACTTACACTGAACAATACAACAGACACAACAAGTGTCCACAGCAAAACTGTGTTAAACCGTCTTAGATAGGAAACAGGTAAATCCGGTGTCACAAGATACCAATGACCAAACCACATCCCCGTATGTACTATTCCAAGAAGTAATGCAGAAACCAAGAACTGAAATGTTAGAATATAGTTCCCACCAGAAAATTGAACAACTTCAAAGTATTGGGTAGCACTGAGAATTATCCAGATACAGCCGCAAAGAATCCCTACATAAAATAATATATCCGTTACAACAGACGATTTTAACCACAAACTGCATGTATAGCATAAGACAATTAAGACAAAACAGAAAACCAGAATAGATTCATAGTTTGGTAATTTACCCAAAAAACTCATAAACGTAACAGGTATTTCATTAAGGTATAGATTGGCACAACGCGCCAAAATACCTACAAGTAGATAAATCCCACCCATCAACCGATAAAAGTTCGCATTCACAACGCCTTTCGGTATGAGAAGCATTACTACGAACCCACCTACAGCGAGCTGACTGAAAACAATATAAAAAATCTCTGCGATACTAAACATCTATATCTATAAAAAACCCCATTATAGTCTACAACCATAATGGGGTTCGGTAAGTCAGTTTTGAGAATATACCAACATATAATGAAGATATAAACTGAAATTATTGAATTTCGACGACTGCGCCGATGGCTTCAAGCTGCTCTTTAGTTTTTTCTGCGTCTTCTTTGCTGACACCTTCTTGGATGACAACCGGTGCAGATTCAACCTTCTCTTTTGCTTCCTTCAAACCGAGTCCCGTAATGGCGCGGACCTCTTTAATCACAGGTATTTTCTGTCCACCGATTTCTTTGAGCTGGACATCAAACTCGGTTTTTTCAGCAGCTTCTTCTTCGGCAGCTTCTGCTGCGCCACCAGCCGCAGGAACGGCTCCAGCTACTGCCATCGCTGGCATAGCAGAAGCACTCACACCAAATTTTTCTTCAAGGGCTGTTACCAACTCGGAGAGTTCCAAAACAGTCATCTCGCTAATTTCGTCTATCAATTTTTCTATATCTGCCATTTTTATAATCCTTTCTAAATCTAAATTATAGTTATGCCTATTCGGCTGCTTTTTTCTGTTCGGCGATCTGCGTTAACACAGATGACACTTGACCAATTGTATTACTAAGCACATTAACAAATCCCTGAATAGGTGATCCGTTATTCAACACATTAACAAGTCCATAGAGCGGTGCACCAATTCCACCGATAGTCTTCGCGATTAATTCCTCTTTAGATGGCATATCTTGTAAGGCTTTAACGGCATTCGCGTCAATTACCTGTTTTCCAAGGATACCACCTTTAATTTTGAGACTTTCATGTTCCTCAATAAAATTAAAGAGGATTTTGCTCGTAGCCGCGGGGTCATCACACGCCGCAAGTGCGGTGTTACCTATTAAATATGGGGCAAGCCCTTCAATCTCTTTCTCTTCCGCAACAACATTAATTAACGTATTCTTGCAGACTTTATATTGGACATTTGCTTCACGCAACTGTTGCCGCAGATCATTCACCTCTGCAACAGACAGTCCTTGAAAATCTGTCAATAGAATCACGTCTGAGTTTTCAAATAACTCACGTATCTGTCCAACCTGCTGAACATTGGCTTCATTCGGCATAGGTCAGCTCCTTTCACATTATGACAACTCCGTAAGCAAATAAAAAAGCCTCCAGAAATTGGAGGCTTGACCTAACTACGGCAGTCAAAACTTGTTTCGTATTATTTTATATACACGAAACACTCTTCAACTATTACCGAGTCTCGGTAGGTAATTAAGCCAGAGCCCCTACTCTCTTCAACTCTATTCTATTGTACGAAGTTGTCGTCTGTCCTTTATTTTTTATTCACTAAAATATGTAGTATTCCGTATTTTACAATTATTCATCACACAAATTCTTGGGGATCTATTCGGATACCAGCACCCATCGTCGCTGAAATCGCAATACTCCTAATATATCTTCCAGAAGTTCCAGAAGGACGTGCCTTCACAAGTGCATCCATTACTGTCGTAAGGTTATCCTTGATCTGATTTTCTTCAAATGAGACTTTTCCAATTGGCACATGAACAATACCCGATGTCCGTTCAACACGATATTCTATTTGTCCTGCCTTGATGTTCTGAAGTGTTTCTGCAACATCCATTGTAACAGTACCGGCTTTTGGGTTAGGCATTAACCCACGCGGTCCAAGGACTCTCCCTAACTTCGGCATGATACTCCGCATCAGGTCCGGTGTAGCAACAGTCGCATCAAAATCTAACCAACCATCAACAATTTTATCAACTAACTCATCAGTTCCAACAAAATCTGCACCTGCTTCCTCAGCTTCACGCGCCTTGTCCCCTTCAGCGAACACAACAACACGAACAGATTTCCCTGTACCGTGTGGAAGTGAGACTGTGCCACGAATATTCTGCTCAGCAACTGCAGGATTTACACCAAGACGTGAAGCCAAATCAATAGTTTCATCAAACTTCGCCGAGCCTGACTGCTTTACAAGAGATACTGCCTCGTCTACCGTATATAAGTTTTCTTTTTCAACATGCTGTTCAAAATCGAGATAACGTTTTCCTCTTTTCGCCATAGTTCTCTCCAAAATTGCCTATTCAATGTTAGGTTATGTTCAATCCCATACTTCGTGCTGTTCCTTCAACCAATTGCCTATTCAATGTTAGGTTATGTTCAATCCCATACTTCGTGCTGTTCCTTCAACCATACGAACTGCAGCTTCTATATCTGTGGTATTTAAGTCAGGTAATTTCGTCTGAGCAATCTCACGAATCTGGTCATTGGTAACATTCGCAACCTTAGTCCGATTCGGTTCTCCAGACCCTTTAACAATTTTCGCGGCAGTTTTTAAAAGAACTGCGGCGGGAGGAGATTTTACTACAAAAGTAAAGGAACGATCACTATAACACGTTATAATAGTGGTAACAACCATACCACTTTGCTGCTGCGTCTGGGCATTAAAGGTTTTGATAAATTCTTGCAGGTTAATCGCATAGGGTGCCAGACTTGGACCAACCGGTGGTTGTGGTGTTGCTTGTCCAGACACCAATTGAAGTTTGACTTCACCTGCTACTTTTTTTGCCATTTATATACTTCTCCGTAACTTCCTAAATATTATAACCTTTCAACACCCATGAATCCTAATTCAAGCGGAGTTGAACGACCAAAAATTGTAATTGAAAGACTTAAGCGTTGACGTTGCATATCAATTCCAAGAATCTCAGCAGTAAAAGAACTGAAAGGACCTTCAATCACCCGAACTTTATCACCAACATTATATACCATCTCTGGAACAGGAACGTCTTCTTCTACGGTTGAACTTTCAAGCATACGTTCTACATCTTCAGCACTCAATGGAATCGGGTTGGCATTACCGAGAAAATTCATCACGCCAGGTGTTTCTTGCACAAATGACCATGCTTTCTGTCCAAGTGAATTTTCAGCATGAGGACCAATGGAATGCATAGTGTTGACAAGAACATATCCTGGATACGTTGGACCGCTTCTTACCTTCCGGTTTCCATCAACATTCCTTACAGTGGTAGACATAGGAACATTTATTTGTAAAATTTCATCACGAAGTTCCTTGTCAGTATCTGTATCAGACAAAAGTCGTCTCTCAAGGATAGACTGTATTTTCTTTTCGTGTCCAGTATAGACCTGTACGATATACCAATTACCATTCATGATTAATTCCCACTCAAAAATAACTCTCTTAAAAAGGACATCCCAAATCCTCTAAGTGGCTCATCAAGTCCTAGAACATAAGTGCTAACAAGAACTATGATTAGAGGTATACAGGCGATGATCGTTATGTGTATCCGACGGTTTTCTAATCCTTTACCAAGAACAAATACCGAAATAGGAATTATTATCAGTAGCAAATTCATGGGCCAAGTCCAAATCGGTCTAGCAGAACTGCCATCAACCAACCATAGGAAAAGTCCTAACAAACCAGACGCAATCAATACTACAATCGTACTACCACGAACCTGTTCCGCGTCCGGTTTAGAAACCTTTTGCCATTCCAATATAATATTCTGTATGTAATTTTTTATTCTTGCTATCATGATATAAGGCAGGCCAGGAGGGATTCGAACCCCCAACATCCGGTTTTGGAGACCGGCGCTCTACCAGTTCGAGCTACTGGCCTGTACGATAAATGTTACCGTGTCTCCTTATGGAGTGTATGTTTACGGCAGAAACGACAATATTTCTTGCGTTCATACCGATCCTGCTGAGTCCGTCTATTACGGGTTGTTATATAATTTCGTTGTTTGCATGTATCACATGCTAAAGTTACAATGTCTCTTGGCATAATTTACCTGCCTTCGTTTTTTGGATGTGGAGCCGACGACCGGGATTGAACCGGTGACCTCGTCCTTACCAAGGACGCGCTCTACCGACTGAGCTACGCCGGCAATTCAGTAGGTATCACAAGCGGGAGACGGGATTCGAACCCGCGACGCATGGCTTGGAAGGCCAATGCTCTACCAGCTGAGCTACTCCCGCAAAAGAACAAATGGGGGCGGACGGATTCGAACCGCCGTAGGCATAGCCAACAGATTTACAGTCTGCCCTTTTTGACCGCTCAAGCACACCCCCAAAATGAAATGAAGCTGACGAGAGGAATCGAACCTCCAACCTAGTGATTACAAATCACTTGCTCTACCATTGAGCCACGTCAGCACACAACCATTTATCTCTTCACTTTACTAAAATGTGTGCATCTCAGACTATTGTTAGAGTCCTTGGTCATTCCACCTTTTAAGTATACAAACTTTAGATGTCATTGTCAAAAAAATCTTGGTCTTCAACGGATTACTCAGAACTCTCGTCTAATCCAACTTCGGTTTCTTCCTGTGACTCATCAGGTACAATATCTGTGGGTTCTATCTCCTCTGCATCAGAGGCATTTTCTCCATAGATGTCAGCTAAAGGATTCTCTTCCTCCGCTTCTTCAGACTCCTCAGATTCAAATGTGAAATCAGACTGACTCTCAGATTCTGAAGTATCGGGATCACGTTTCTGGTATGATAATCTGTCCGAAGCCAAGTCATCAGTTGCTTCTGAAACTGGTTTCTGTTTTTGAGACAAACCCGCTCCCAAAAGTTCATCATTTATTGAACGCGCCCGTTTAGCAATTATATTTACTGCAAGGTACTTGTTCGGCACCTTTTCAGCCAATTCCTCAAGATAGACTATCGCCATTTTATCATCTCCGTGAATACAAGACTCAACTTATAATTATACCAATATTCTCAGGTGAAGTCAAATTAATTTTTGACATATACTTAGGAAAAGTGGTAAAATACTATCATAAACTTGTCACAATTTCCAGAAGGAAACAAATACACATGGTTCCAACAGTACAACTTATTTTAGAAAAAGCACTCGCGGGTGAACGTTTAGACTTTGATGATGCACTAACGCTCTTCAAATGTCATGATCTGATTCCACTCGGACACGCCGCTGATACTATCCGACAACAAAAACATCCTGATGGCTACATCACCTATATCGTAGATAGGAACATTAATTATACAAATTGGTGTTATGTTGATTGCGATTTTTGTGCCTTCTACCGACACAGAAAAGACCCTGACGCTTATGTCATGGAACGTGATGAACTCGGACAAAAAATACAAGAAACGCTTGATTTAGGCGGCGAACTTATTCTAATGCAGGGTGGTCTCCATCCAAAACTCAAATTAGAATGGTATGAAGATTTACTTCGTTGGATCAAGGCAAACTACAAAATTCATATACACGGATTTTCTCCACCCGAACTTGATTGGTTTGCGAAGATAAATCGTATGTCGCTACGAGAAATGCTCATTCGTCTTCGCGATGCAGGACTTGACTCTATTCCCGGCGGCGGTGCTGAAATATTAACTGATCATGCAAGAAACATCATCAGTCCGAAAAAGTGTACCGCTGACGAATGGCTTGAAGTTATGCGGCAGGGGCACATGGTCGGTCTCAAATCCAGTGCGACTATGATGTATGGGCACGTTGAAAGTTACGCTGAACGCGTTGAACATCTCATACGGTTGCGCGAACTACAGGATGAAACTGGCGGGTTCACCGCATTTATCTGTTGGTCATTTCAACCAAGCAATACTGAACTTGCACACATACCACCTGCAAGCAGTTTCGAATATCTCAAAACTCTGGCTATTTCACGATTAGTTCTGGACAATATTGACAACTTCCAATCTTCATGGGTTACACAAGGTCCAAAAATCGGACAACTTTCACTGAAATTTGGGGCAAACGATATGGGTGGAACGATGATAGAAGAGAACGTCGTCAGTAAAGCAGGAACTGTTTATTGCATGCCTATAGAGGAAATTGAACGCACTATTTCTGAATTAGGGTTCATTCCAAAACGAAGAAACTTCTTCTACGAGATTCTCAATTAACGATAATCCTCGTGAATCCAAATGTTTGCTGCCTTTTTCCTTGCAGCTAACCAATTCTCATAAGCATCTTGTTTCTTTTGTTGTAACAGACTTTGGTAACGTTTCGTTTTCAGACTCGGATCAGTTTGGTACGCTTCTAAGTCCGGTTCTACCCGTTCAACTAATTCAATTATATAAGCAGCTGAATCACCTTGGAATGGACCACCCACATCACCTACTGACATATTAAACGCAGCGAACATTGCATCCTTAGAATTTCCCATACCAGATACATAAGAACTTCCTTTATTCAGATTAAAGAGACTGCTTTCTTGAACAGATTTTTCTGAGGTATTTGTGCCTTCAGGTGCTTTATACTTCTTGATAAGGTCATCCAACGATGTATTGTCTGTGTACATACCAAGTAGTTCTTGTGCAGCTGCGAATGCACTGTCTTTTGCTTTTTTCTCTTGCAATCCGCCTGAGTCACTAATGACCTTTTCTTTCACGTCTTCAAACTTAGGAATCATTGGTGGTTTCTTTCCAAGAACTGTCGCAACAAAATATGCAGACACATCACCATTGTAATTCTTTGTTTCAATGGTATTTGTCACACCCACTTCCATATCAAATAACTCCTTAACCAATCCACCGTAAGTAAACAATGATCCAATATCTGGAATACTCAATGCATCTTTTGGGAAGAAGTCAGTTTCACCCACAGATAGAGTAAGATCTTTATACCGATCATCTAAGATTGCTGACTCATAGTCCCCAATTTCAATATCATAGACCAGATTTTCAGCGACCTCTTTGGCTCCATCCAATCCATTGATCTGAACAAGTTTATCACGAATTTCACCTTCCACTTCAGTGAAGGGCTTGAGAGTTGATGTAAATTTTTCTTCCAAGGTAATTATATGATATCCAAACCGAGTTTCAACCAAATCACTCACTTCACCAGGTTTTAAAGTATCAAAACACGCTTCTTCAAACGGTTTGACCATTTGTCCACGACCAAAATATTTGCCAGGTGGAAGATCCGGATTAGGAGTCCCTAATGCCCCACCATCCGCACCAGAAGGTCCTTCTGAATGTTCCTTCGCCAAGTCAGCAAAAGATGTTCCCGCAGCTAATCCTGATTTAACCGTTTTTAGTAATTCTTCTGCTGCCGTTTTCGTCTCCGATTTCTGTTCGTCTGTCGCATTCTCAGGAAACTTCTTTAATATATGACGCGCTCTAACTAAATTTTCTGTCTTAAATTCGCTTTCATTTTCTGTATAATATGTAACAACATCGTGTTGTGAAACGAAGTCAATCGGATTAATCTTGATAAACTTAACATTCACCTGTTCTTCAGTTCTATAGTTGTCAATATTTTCTTGAAAAAATGCTTCTACTTCTGCATCACCAACGTTTACTGTTGAAATATAATCACTATGACGGAACTCAATATATTTTACCTTTGCCTTTTCTGCTTCAAGATGAAAAGATTGTTCGGCTTCTGTATCCGTAACCAATTCAAGCGTTTGAATGCCTTCGCGCAATGCTGTAGAACTAAGAAAGAGACGCACATTCTGTTTATAGAGTTGGGCTATATCAGGACCAAATTGATTATACTGTTGAACCCTATTTTCATCACTTCGAATATAGTACTCAACTTCAGCTTCGCTTATATTCGCACTACCTTCAATTGCACGACTAATCAAACTATCGATCGTCTGTTTTTCCATCTCTTTTCGATCAGTAACTCCACCAAATCTATTGTTTTGCTGGGACCGCATTTGCTGCGAGACTAAATCTTCAAAATGTCCTCTAGTCACTTCAAAGGCATCTATTTTGAGTACTACTTCTCCCTGAGCACCTTCGCCACGTTGACCACTTGACCCACTAAACAGCTGTGGACCAACCATTACTGAGACAAGCACAAAAATAACAGCAATCACCCACATAAAAATTTGGGCGATGAATTTCTCACGCAGAAAGATCATCATAACGTTCTGTTTTCTCCTAATTCTCTTATTGGACTTCAATTAATGATACCCAATTATGATGAATATTTCAATTATTTTTTCGTTTAACACTTGCATTTTGTTGTAATTTATCATATAATTTGATAAAAGCACCTATGCAAATAAGTAATATCACAGATTTTAACTTGGAATACACCTTAGAATCTGGACAATCATTTCGATGGAATAGGATAGATAACGCCTATTACGGTGTCGTTGAAGGACGAATACTCAAAATCTGTCAAGTGAATGATACCTTAATCATAGATAGTTCACGTGATGAAGATGAAATTACTTTCATATCACACATGTCCCATTATCTTGATCTAAACAGAGATTTGGGTTTTATATTGGATGCGGTGAATGTTGATGCTTATATTGACAGGGCAATAGGTAAGTTTAGAGGGATGCGACTCCTAAACCAGGAAATCTGGGAAACCATAGCATCGTTTATCTTATCACAGAATAACAATATAGTGCGTATCCGAAAAATCATCCGAACGATTTCTGAAAGGTTTGGACAGAAAGTGGAATATGATGGATATGTGGAATACACTTTTCCATCACCGAATACACTTAGCAACGCCGGTATTGACAAAATTTTTGAATGTGGAACTGGATACAGAGCAAGTTATCTTTGGAATGCTGCCAACAATGTCGTCAACGGACGATTAGTCTTAGATACACTCAAAAAATTGGATTACGTTGATGCAAAAAATGAATTGATGAAATTGCAGGGAGTTGGAGAAAAGGTCGCAGATTGTATCTGTCTCTTTTCTCTGGGACACCTCACAGCATTGCCTATTGATGTGTGGATAAAACGGATTTTTGAACGCGTATATCTCCGTAAAACAGCAAAAACAACAGAAATACAAAATTTTGCAAAACAATATTTTGGAGAATACGTCGGCTACGCACAACAATACCTATTTCATTATGCACAAAAACAACCTAATTGGGATGACGCTGAACATCTCGCATTATGTAATAACAAAAGGTAATTCAAATATATTACTTGTATTTGATTGTGAAATCAACACTATTGTATCTTGAGATACTTTACATTGATCATAGATTAATCACGTTGTATTATAGATTAGGAGGATTCAATGTCTGAAACAACTGGTGAAAATGTAGTTTCTCTTTTGGAAGAACATGTAGACCTTGCGATCTCTACTGTAAAAGCATTAAGGGATGAAAAACTTGCACTTGAAGCTGAAATCGCACGACTCAACAGCGATGTGATACAAAGAGATGCAAGGATTCAAGAGTTGGAAAATCTCAACAGTGAAATGCGTGAAGCATCGGAACTCACACGGTTAACTACTGAAGAAGAACGCGCTGGTATTCGTAAGCAGCTTGAAGGTCTCATGGCTGGTCTTAATGAACCGGATGGAACATCAGAAAATGCTGACGAATCAGAAGAAAATGTTGAAAATGAATTAACATTTAAGGCAAATAATACAGAGTAAATGACCTTGAAGCAAATCTTGTGCGTGTTTTAGTCCTTTCACACTCCTATATAATGAAACCGTATCGGAGAAAGTTTGATCTTATCGCAGTCAAACCGGATGTCACAATGCGGGTTATCACGCCTAACCGCTGGTACGAAAGTTTTCAGAAGATTGATTTTGAAACTGATCCCGACATCCACTGTGAAGAGATACCTTGTCCAATACGGTTTTCTGGTTATGGTAGTAGATTTTTTTACAGAAGGGGTGTCTCCCAACACTTCAAGGACTTCAAACCCGAGATCATTCATCTTGAAGAGGAGGCGTGGAGCCTCAATGCTTTGCAGACAGTACGGCTGAAACGCAAGTTCTGTCCAGATAGCCGATTCATTTTCCGCACCTCACTTAGCATTCCATCAAAACAACGTTTCGGTCCTTTACCCATTTGGATCGAAAAACAGGTTTTCCGAGAAACCGACATTGCTTTTCCACTCAGCGAGAACGCAGGTAAAATACTAAAACAGAGGGGTTATCAAGGTAAGCAAATTCCGTTTCCAAATGGAGTAGATGTTTCACTCTTTCAAAAACACGATACGCGTGAACTCAAACAAACTCTCGGTCTATCAGATTATTTTGTAGTCGGTTATGTCGGACGACTTCTTCAGATGAAGGGTGTTGATACACTCATTGAAGCAGCATCAGAACTTGAACTCCCATTCAAGCTACTATTACTTGGAAGTGGTGAAGATAAACCAAAGTTCCAAGAATTAGTTACTCAGCATAATATTACAGATAAAATTGTCTGGATTGATGCCGTTCCCCCAGAAGAAGTGCCAAACTATATCAACTGCATGGATACATTAGTCCTACCTTCCCGCACAACTCCTGATTGGGTAGAATTTTTTGGTAGAGTCCTCATAGAAGGAATGGCGTGTGAGATACCTGTCATCGGCTCAGATTCAGGAGAAATCCCACAAGTTATCGAGGACGCTGGTTTGGTTTTTCCGGAAGGAGATGCTGAAGTCTTAGCAGAAAGAATTACACAGATTGCAAACAATCCCTCACTATATCAATCTTTGCAAGAACGCGGGTTAGTCAGGGTACAAAACTTCACATGGGAGGCTATTGCAGAACGCACTTATGAAGTTTATCAACAACTGTTAGCAAATTAACTCTTACTTAGGACACGGGTGTATAAGTGTTTGACAAAATATCACATGATCCATTGTAGTGCGGGGTCTCCGTGCCCCGCCATTATCGGTAGATTGAAGATAGTGGGGCACGGAGACCCGGGGAATGCCTTATGAAGATTAATTTATTAAACGGGTAATTCTCATTTTCTCAAACACGGTAGGAGCGGTTTCCTAACCGCTCCCGACTTCACAAGGAAATTACCTGATTAATTTCTTAATCCTCATATGGCATTCATACCGTTGATTTCTTGATTACTTGATTTTGCACTACAATGGATGGTAAGAAGTTAGTGACAAAACTTTACACACCCTTAGAACACTTTAAACCTTGTCTGTTTTATGTGATGATGAAAAAATAGGGAGGATGCCTCCGACTGGACTCGAACCAGCACGCCAATTAAGGCACAGGCCCTCAACCTGCCGTGTATACCAATTCCACCACAGAGGCATTTAATTATTATACTTCCCAACTGACAAAAAGTCAAATTTATCGCAGAAGTCACACATTTAATTTGGATAGGCAAATTAGCATTTTCATAACTTCAAATTGAGAGTAAGAAATTGTTGATAGATATTGGCTTCTGAGTGCTTTTTAGAATTACCAAATGTTGTAACTTACTTGACATTTTGTTGTATTGGTGTTAATCTCTAATTGTGTTTAGGATTTGATAATTACCTATCAAACTCTATCCAATTTTAGCCACTCTTTTGCTATTCTGACACAGCAAAATATCAGAAGGTATAATAATGGAAAAACTACACGAAAACCCGTTTATTGTCCATGAACTGGTGCGTATTCTAAAGGAGGATTATCCATTCTTGGAATATAGTGACCACATGTCCAAAGAATTGTCAGAAGATTTTTTGGAGCAAGTGAGTAATGATGTCCTATATATCCGAGTAATACCCAAAATGGAACGGACAAAACGTGACAAAAGGGTTATTGAAGATATATGTGATAAATTATCTCAAGCGACACAGATCCAGTTTATGTCAACAGTGTGTCCCCCAAAAAGATTTTACAAAAGCGGTGATGAAAGTTATAGACAAAATGTAGATACCGAGTGGACTGCGTTTCGTTTATACAAAGCAATGATAAATCAAGACCCTAACATTCACCATGGAGCGACAGTGTTTATCGGGACTCGTGTACCGATACAGTCGCTAATTCACCATTTGAAAGCAGGAGAGAGTCTTGATGACTTTCTTGATGGATTCCCTTCTGTGTCGCGAGAGCAAGCAATTGCATTTTTAGAATTCGCATTGACAACGGCAATTGAAACATACGCACAGCAAGGTAGGGAATCAAAGTGACATGCGCGTTCTACTTGACGAAAACTTAAACTGGCGATTAGTCCGAGATTTTGATCCCGATTGCCACGTGACAACAGTAGATCGGCAAGGGTGGAAAGGAAAGCAAAATGGTGAACTCCTTGAGAAAGCAGCAGAGCCGTTTGATGTGCTGGTGACAATGGATAAGGGCTTTGAATATCAACAGAACATAAGCGAATACGCTATTGGTGTCATTATCATTTCTGCCAGAAGCAATAAACTACAGGACATTCAACCTGTTATGCTGGAAGTGAATCAAGTGCTTAGAGACGTGCTACCTGGAAAAGTCATCCACGTGAATGCCAATGTGCCATAATTACATTTATCAAATGTTTTCTATTTTAGTACTACTTTGAAGGAGATTACGCTATGACATGGAAGAATGAAGGTGATGCTATGCAATAACCCTATTTCTGTGAGCACTGTAATCTATAGTGAAATTTGAAATTAACAATACACTTTACATTTAGAAAAACGCTTTCGTAGTCGCGCAATTCATTGCGCCTCTTACATTCTATGAATAGGCAATTGGGACAATATGTTTCATTAATTGTCAATTTTACTATAAATGAAACAATCGGGACGAACCGTATTTGTGATGATTGTAAAGAGGCAGGCTTCATCAAAAAACAGCCTTCACCTTGAAGTCCTTGATACTCTCACCGATACACAATTGACAGCCGACATCTCAAATTTAGATGCACAAGGAATAGCACTTAATATTTTATCTATCAACTTAGCACCGAAGCTACTTGAAAAATGTCAGTCTTCTACCTTTTTTGACATACTATCGTCAAACATACCTATATCTTTTAGGATCAAACGAATAGGAACCAGATACGAATGCAAAATTCTGACCCACTACTACAACAACTTCTCACCAATACACTTGAGGGAGAAGTCCGTTTTGACACTTACTCAAAAGCACTTTACAGCACAGATGCAAGCCTTTACCAAATTGAGCCAATAGGCGTTGTTATTCCCAAACACAAACAAGACGTCATTAAAACCATACAGTTAGCTGCTGAAAGAAAAATACCAATTCTCCCTCGCGGTGGTGGAACAAGTCTCGCTGGTCAAAGTGTTGGCGAAGCAATCGTCATTGACATGTCTAAATACATGAATCAGTTAATTGAGGTTAATGTTGATGAACATTGGGCACGTGTCCAACCAGGCATTATTCTTGACGAATTAAACGACCTCCTAAAACCGCATGGACTCATGTATGCACCAGATGTCGCAACAAGTAGTCGGGCAAACGTCGGTGGCACCATCGGCAATAATTCCGCAGGTTCACACTCACTCATCTACGGAAAAACGATTGACCACATAATGTCCCTAGACCTTGTGCTTGCCAACGGTGATGAGATAACCGCCGAACCGCTTTCATTCACTGAAGTCGCCGCTAAAAAGGAAGGAAATTCCTTAGAAGCAAACATCTATCGCGAACTATGTAGAATCTGTGCTGAAAATACCGATGAAATCCGAAAACGGTATCCACGCATACTACGAAGAGTCGCTGGATACAACCTTGATGAATATGTGTCTGATGCTGGCACAAAAGAGGTAACTCCCTACCGTCGTGATGGATGCGATGCACACCGACCATTTAGTCTTGCCAAAATCGTTGTCGGGTCCGAAGGCACACTCGCAACAATCGTTGAAGCGAAAGTCAATCTCGTCCCTGTTCCACAAATGACATCTCTGTGCGTGGTACATTTTAAGTCGATCATTGATGCTATGAAAGCAATGCAACCTATATTAGCTTGCAACCCCACGGCAGTTGAACTGATTGACAAAACAATACTCAGCATGGCACAAGGTTCCATAGAATTTTCACGACTGACCAGTTTCATACAAGGTGAACCCGAAGCACTCCTCGCCGTGGAATTTTACGGTGAAACAGAAACTGAACTACATCAACAAATTGACCACCTTGAGAATACACTAAAGAGTGATGGATTTGGGTATGCTTATGTCCGATGTTTTACTACGGAAGAAAAAGCGCAAGTCTGGGAAACAAGAAAAGCCGGTCTCGGTCTACTTATGGGCATGAAAGGCGATGCAAAACCGATCGGATTTGTTGAAGATGCTGCCGTTCCTATTGAAAATCTACCTGAATATGTACGTAGATTTGATGAAATCGTCACGAGACACGATACCACTGCATCTTATTACGCACACGCAAGTGTCGGTTTACTCCACAACCGACCAATAATCAACCTAAAATCTGAGTCAGACATACAAAAAATGCACAGTATCGCAAGTGAAGTGCGCGACCTACTTCTGGAACTTGACGGCGCAATGAGTGGGGAACATGGAGATGGACTTGTTCGCAGTGAATGGATTGAAAGCATGTTCGGACCACAAATATATCAAGCACTTCGCGAGGTAAAGAACACTTTCGATCCAGACGGTATAATGAACCCAGGTAAAATCATTGATCCTCCCCCGATGACTGAAAATCTCAGGTTCGGCCCGAAATACAACACAATCAAAATTGATACTTATTTCGATTTTTCATCACAAGATGGGTTCGGTAGAGCCATTGAAATGTGTAACGGGGTAGGGGCATGTCGCAAAACATTAACTGGAACAATGTGTCCATCATTTATCGCAACACGAGAAGAGGAACACTCCACCCGCGGACGTGCAAACGCACTCCGTTCAGTCATCTCTGGTGCTCTACCACACACTGATTTCACAAGTGAAAGACTCTATGAAGTCCTTGATCTTTGTCTCGGTTGCAAAGCATGCAAGGCAGAATGTCCATCCAACGTGGATATGGCGAAAATAAAATATGAGATGCTCGCACACTACCGCAAAGCAAACGGACTACCATTGCGTAATCGCCTTTTCGGTGAAATCGGTTCACTCGCTGTTTTCGGATCCGCATTTGCACCAATCTCAAATTGGGCAACAAATAACCCATTATCTAAGTTCATTGCCGAAAAACTAATTGGTGTTGATCGCCGCAGAGATATGCCTACCTTTGTTCATAATACTTTTGAAAAATGGTTCAGAAAACGACGCACGCCACAAACTTCAGATAAAAAGGTCGTGCTCTTTCATGATACATTCATGAATTATAGTGAACCAAATATCGGTAAAGCAGCAGTCCATGTATTAGAAGCCGCTGGGTATGAAATCATATTACCAAAGAAACAGTGTTGCGGCAGACCACTCATCTCAGAAGGCATGCTTGACAAAGTCATTGAATATGGAAATTACAATATTGATCAACTCCATCCTTACGTTGAGGAAGGCATACCAATAGTAGGTTGTGAACCGAGTTGTACCTCTGCCTTGACCGACGATTATGTTGAACTCATTAACACACCTAAAGCAAATCGTGTCGCAGAGAACACCTATTCACTTGAAGAATTCCTGATACAAGCTCATGAAAACAACGACCTCACACTCACTTATGAGTCTGAACCGCGTGAAATCTTATTGCACGGACATTGCCATCAGAGAGCACTTGATGGAATTCAACCCGTTCAACAAATGCTTGAATTACCAAATACACATAACGTCACTGTCATTGATTCCAGTTGTTGTGGAATGGCAGGTTCATTCGGTTATGAAAAATCACATTACGAAATCTCTATGAAAATAGGAGAACTCCGACTTTTTCCAACTATCCGTGAAAAATCTGGGGAATTCACTTTGACAGCATCAGGATTTTCTTGTCGACACCAACTTGAACACGGTACTGGCATCCTACCAAAACATCCAATCGAAGTAATATATGAATCGATTGCACAAAAGAAAAAATGAGGATATTGAAATGTCTAAATTATTTCAACCACTTGAAGACTTCAAAACTGTTGACTTACCTGAAAAGCAATTACCATTTTGGAAGATTGCTGGACCAGGTGCAATTTTAGTGGGATTGTCTATCGGTGCAGGTGAAATTGTAATTTGGCCCCGGATCACCGCACAATACGGCAGCAGTATGGTTTGGGCAGCTGTCTTCGGAGTATTTCTTCAACTTTGGATAAACTTTGAAGTAGGCAGATGGACAATTGCCACGGGGGAAACGGTATACACAGGATATAGTCGTATTTGGCGTGGTTTCGCACCACTGTTTATTCTATTAATTATTATCGGATGGATTGCACCAGGGTGGGCACGCGAATCGGGCTCTGCTCTTAAGGCACTCATCTTCAACCCAAATTGGCAAGAAGGCACGTTTTGGGGATCAGACACTTTTTGGACAATCGTAACATTCGCAGCAGCTGCTCTTATCCTGTTTGGTCCGAAGATGATTTACAACTCTGTGGAGAACACTGTTGAGGTACTCGTTGCTGTCGTAACAATTGGACTCATTCTCGTAGCAATTCTGGTCGGTTCTTGGGATACATGGAAAGACTTAGGGGCAGGTATAATTAATGTAGGATATAAAGACCCCAATATGTCAGTGAAAGAATTGTTTATTGCATTGGTCTTCGCGGGAGCAGGAGGAACAGCAAATCTGTTCTACACATTCTATCTTCGGGACAAAAATATTGGAATGGGAGCACGAGTCCCCGGTCTGCTAAATCCACTCCGTGAACGGACTGAAAAAGTACCATCTACAGGTTATCTGTTTGAAGAAACTGAAGAGAACCGAAACCGATTTGCAGATTGGTGGGGTTACATCAAACGAGACCAAATACTATTCTTCTGGGCACTCAATACCTTCACAATTCTCCTCTTTATTTTCGGGGCACTCGCAGTTTTACATCCACAAGTGGTTGAAAAAGGTATTGAAGCTGTGCCGAGTAAGCAACAACTCATTTTTGATGAAGCAGAAATATTAGGGAACAGTTTTGGTGGGTTCGGTCGCCGCATCTTCCTGTTAGTCGGTGTCGCAACTCTTTTCGGAACACAACTTGCACTGCTGGACGGTGTCGGACGTTCCATTTCAGATATTATCTATACTAACTTTAAAGGGGCACAGAAACGCGCATTGAGTTGGTGGTACCTGCTCATAGTAGGTATCTGGATTGTTGTTGGATGTATCATTACTTATATAATGGAACAGTTAAATGTAAGCGGACTCGGTTTCCTATTCAGCGCAGCATATATGGGTGGGTTTGCAATGGCACTCTACGTACCACTAACACTATACATGAACCGTCGTTTCTTACCGAGTTTTGCCAAACCTAAAGCAATTTCAACCATTATGATGTTGATCGCATCCGCTGTTTATATCGGCTTTGCTATATCAAGTCTAATCTGGGAAATTAATCGACTTATCGGAGGATAAAAATGGACACGAACGCTCAAAAAGCATTTTTTGATAAAGAAGGCTACCTTGTTGTTGAAAACCTATTATCACATACAGAGTTAGAAGAATGTCAGGCAGAAATACAACTGATACATGAATTTGCTGCTGGACAGGAATCTGAGGAACAAAAGGAACGTGCTGATGTCGCACGCAGACACGTCCAACGGGAACCTTTCGCGCAAGATAAAACGCAAGGAGATAAATTACCTGTCCTAAGAAAGGCAGAAAATACACGTCAGTATTCTGGTGTGTTTAAGAATTTAGCGCAACATCCCAATCTTGTAGCAGTCCTTCTAAACCTGCTCGGAGAAGACCTACTACTATTTAGAAGCACCTTAATGTTTAAACCTGCTTTCCACGGATCATCTCATGGACTACATCAGGATTCTGCATATTGGCCAATGGAACCACCGAGATTAGTGACGGTAAGCATTTCCCTAAACGAAGCGACACCTGAAAATGGATGCTTCAAAGTAGTACCACGGAGCCATTTATGGGGTGTGCAAGAGTGGGGCGGTATCGCACGGCAACAGGACGCAGAACTCACAGACCGCAAGGAAGTCGCTGAACAACAGATGGACGTGCCGCTTACCGCTGGCAGTGCACTGTTCTTCCACAGTCTGATGGTACACGGTTCCGGTCCCAACACTACGCCAAATCCGAGAAACACTGCTCTTTACGCATATTTTTCTCCGGATGTCAGATATGTTACCAAAGATGGAACAGGAGAACGCACATTCCCTGTCGTAGCAGGACTAAACGGAAAAACAGAGATGAAGTTCACCGCACAGAAAACTTCGTAAACAGGACATAAGGATATACTGTAGGCGCGCTTTGATAAAGTTTAAGAGAACATTCAGGTAATCCTCATTTTCCTCAAACCCAGTAGGTGCGGTTTCCTAACCAATGCAGAATACCAAACGCGTATTCTGGCATAGGCGTCAATTTAGTTATTTTTTTCTTGTTAGATGCATCTGAGATAGTCCAAAACTGTCATCCCTATTGTAGCGCGGGGTCTCCGTGCCCCGCCTAAACCTGCTACATTCAAACAACGTGCGGGGCACGGAGACCCGGGGAATCATGGCGAATACCAAACGCGTATTCGTCTAAGCGCATTCATACCCGGGGAACGACAAAAGGCGTTCATACCGTTGATTTCTTGATTTGGGGCTACAATGGCAGGCGTAATTTAAGAAGATCAATCCGTTTTATTAGTGACCTCAGTCCCGTAGGGACGATATGTCTATAGCACATCGTTCAACCCCCATTTCTTAGTCCCGACAAATGCCAAACGCGCATTTGACGTTGATTTGGTAGGGACGATATGTTTATACGTTTTGGTTGTTACAAACATAGCGTCCATACGGGACTAAAAGTTGTGATGATGGCGTTCAGCTATAAACATCCCGTCCCTACGGGACTAAAAAACGTTATCACCATGCAAATAAATCCTTAAATTGACGCCCATGGTGCGGTTTCCTAACACCACTAGATACAGAAAACTGATTTATCAAACTTACGTTATTAAATACAAAACTGAAGGATTACTTATGAAGGTCGCACTTGAAGGACACGGAGCGATTGTCACTGGTGGCGCAAACGGAATCGGTAAGGCAATTGTGCACGCTCTCATAGAAAATGGTGCCCAAGTAGCAATTATAGATATTGACACACAAGCAGGCACTCAAACCGCACAAGAAATACAGAAACGTGGTAGTACTTGTATTTTCGTTGAAGGAGATGTTAGCAACCCAGAACAGATGGAAGCAGCTGCCAAAAACATCGCTACGCAACTCGGTGGAATACAAATACTCATAAACAATGCTGGTATCAACACAAAAAGTGAACGCGTACCAATCCATCAATACACTCTAGACGATTGGCACCGCATTCTTCAAGTCGACCTAACAGGTGTTTTTGTCGTTAGCCGTGCCATAATCCCTCACATGCTTGAAAAAACTCCCGGACGCATTGTCAATATCAGTTCTATAGCAGGATTAGTACCGCTGCGTCTACAGAGTGCTTTCGTCGCAGCAAAGGCTGGTGTAGCAAATCTTACACGATCAATGGCATTGGAACTCGGACCGCAAGGAATACTCGTCAACGCAGTAGCACCGGGTTCAACATTAACACGCGGCACAAAAGCACTCTTCTATGGACCGGATGGAGCATACACAGAAAACGCCGAAAGTCTCCTATCGCACATCCCACTCGGGCGACCAGGAAATGTTGAAGAGATTGCTGCTGCAGTGCTATTTTTGGTCGCACCAGAAGCAAGTTATATCAATGGTACAATACTCACCGTTGATGGCGGTTGGACTGCCGGATACACGCGAGACTGGTAAGAACAATACAACAACCATCATACACTATGGATTTGGCGGCGAAGTACAGATTAGCACCTCCAAAGTCTCATCACCAGTATTCTCAATGCCGTGCTCACACCACGGAGGAAGATGTATAAACGTCCCCGCCTGCACAGGCACTTTTTCATCAGCTATCGTCATGGTTCCTTCACCACGCATGATAACATAACACTCCTCAGTATGATGACTCCCAGGTTCCAATACAACATGCGGTGGGACAAAAAACATCACCATCCCTAAATTCTCAGCAGGTGCTTTCGGGTTGGCAGGATGTACAACACGAACACCAATCCCATCACAACCCGGATATTTCACTGGCACACCATCTTGAACAGTGACGACATTAGCGCGCACTTGCCCCTTAGGTTTTGGAATTGGAGGCTCTCCTTCGTAACCTTTAAACAGCTTAATCTTTGCCATTTATCCTCCTAACCTCAATCCACAACAGGATTAGATAAAACGCCAATATCTTCAATCTCTACCTCAACCGCATCACCTGCTTTCAATGCAGTTGTGGTACCGGGGGTTCCAGTATAAACCGCATCACCTGGATTTAAAGTTATCGCTTGAGAAATAAAACTAACAATCACAGGCACAGGAAAAATAAGATCTCCAGTGGTTTGAGACTGAACAACGTCCCCGTTAATCCGGGTCTCTAATTGTAAATCACTATAGTCAATATCAGTCGCAATGAAAGGTCCCATCGGTCCAAATGTATCTGATGCTTTCGCACGCCACCATTGCATGTCATTCGATTGCCATGTGCGAGCACTCACATCATTTCCACAAGTTACCCCTAAGATGTTTGCTGCCGCTTCTTCGGGAGTCGCTTTACTCGTCAGTTCCTTCATTATAACAACCAATTCACCTTCAGCATGAACTTCATCATCACCTGATGGCAGGACAATATCACCACCCGGATCGTTAATACATGATGGTGTTTTGATAAAGATTTCAGGATTCTGTGGTTCAGGTGCATCTCCCAAATGACTCCGGTAATTCAATCCTACTGCTAATACCTTAGATGGTCTTGTTGGGGCAAGTATTTTCACATCATCTAATGCGACGGTTTCACCTGTCTCATTGCAATCAGTAAACGGGCACGCATCTAACACTTTTATGTTATTTCCATCAACAACACCATAGCCAATTTCATCATTCAATTCATATCGAGCAAATTTCATATATAATTCCTCCAAGATCATTTTCACATGAATCTCCCATTTTGTCAACTGATTCTCACTAACTGGGTGTGTAAAGTTTTTGTCACTACAATGAACTGAATACAGATCTTGCTTGGTATCAAAAAAAATGGTATCCTTCTTAAAATAACTTTTTATCAGAGAGGATACCAATGTTTAGTATATCATTAGCAAGTTGTGAAGTCAAAGAAAATGCAGAAGCAGCAAAGAACTTAATAGATGAAGTTAACGATTTAGTTAGAGATCTTGGCAGTGTTTCTTGTATGTCGTTTACTGAAGCAGAACATCATATTTTAGAAGGCACTCGTGCCTTAGGACAGAAGTTGTTAGAGTTGTATGCGTCCAAGCAGGCATCTGCAAAAGAGACGGAACCGGTGTCGTGTCCAAAGTGTGAAAAATCGTGTCGTTCGTGGCGTAAGAGAGAGCGGCAGCTTACGACCCTCTGTGGTGTTATTCGTGTTGAGCGTTGGGTGTATCATTGTGATGCGAAACATTACCATACGCCTTGGGATACGAAACACAAGTTGAAAGGTAAATACACGCATCGTGTCGCAGAAATGATGTGTCGTTTTGCGGCACACTTTGACTTTAGGAGTGCCGCTGAGGAGTTATCTCGTCAAGGAGTTATAGTGAGCCACAAGACCGTTCATAAGAAAGTGCGTGAATGGTCAAAAGATTTGCGTGCGTTGGAACAAGTGGAATGTCAAACCCTTGGTGCCAATGAGCGTTGGTATGTGAGCACAGATGGATGTCATACGAACTCACCAGAGGGGTGGAAGGAAACAAAAGTCAGTTGTATTTATAGAGATTATCCACAACTGGGACCGAATAGTATTTCCAGAGCGCGTCCTGAAAGTATTCGTTATATTGCCAATCGTCAGAATGCCGCTCAGTCTGGGAAGGATTTATATGCGTTAGCGACCCGTAGCGGTATCTATCAAGAAGAGATTATGAAGCAAGAAGTTGTGTCTATCGGTGATGGTGCTCCGTGGATATGGAACAACTCGGATGAGTATTTTCCGAATGCGGTTGAGATTGTGGATTATATGCACGCAAAATCGCATCTATACGCTGCTGCAAAATATGCATTTGGAGAGCCTGCGACTGAAAAGGTAGAGGCGTGGACACAAAAGGTAGAACCGCTTCTTTTTGAGGGGAGGATCCCTGAAGTGGTATCGCACATCCGCGCGCTTGAGACAGAAAATCCTGAAGAGAGAAAAAACTTTGAAAGAGAAGCAGGCTATTTTCAAAAACATGCCAAGCGTATGCTGTATAAAACATTTAGAGAAAAAGGGTATCAGATTACCAGTAGCGTGATTGAGAGTGCCTGCCAACATGTTGTGGCACAAAGGTGTAGACGCGCATCTATGAGATGGACAGATGAAGGACTTAATGCTATCCTCCAGTTGAGATGTATGATAAAGAACAAAACTTGGGAAAAATACTGGTATCCAGACACAATAGCCGCATGATGTTTTAGTGACAAAAACTTTACACACCCTCACTAACTTCTCACTATGAATTGTAGGGGCGGGTCTCAGTGCCCGCATTTCCCCACACCGTCCATTACAGGTTTTTCACTTGCATTGACGACTACGGTGACAAAAACTTTACACACCCCTTACCAATCACGATGACATTGTTGGAGTGGTTTTCAACCACGATTACCCACCGTCCATTGTAGGGCGGGGTCTCAGTGCCCCGCATTTCCCCACACCGTCCATTACAGGTTTTTCACTTGCATTGACGACTACGGTGACAAAAACTTTACACACCCCTTACCAATCACAATGACATTGTTGGAGTGGTTTTCAACCACGATTACCCACCGTCCATTGTAGGGTGGGGTCTCAGTGCTCCGCATTTCCCCACACCGTCCATTACAGGTTTTTCACTTGCATTGACGACTACGGTGACAAAAACTTTACACACCCCTTACCAATCACAATGACATTGTTGGAGTGGTTTTCAACCACGATTACCCACCGTCCATTGTAGGGCGGGGTCTCAGTGCCCCGCATTTCCCCACACCGTCCATTACAGGTTTTTCACTTGCATTGACGACTACGGTGACAAAAACTTTACACACCCCTTACCAATCACGATGACATTGTTGGAGTGGTTTTCAACCACGATTACCCACCGTCCATTGTAGGGGCGGGTCTCTGTGCCCGCCCGATGCCTTACAGGACAAGGAATGGCGGGGCACAGAGACCCGGGGAATGCCTTATGAAGATTAATTTATTAAACAGGTAATTCTCATTTTCTCAAACACGGTAGGAGCGGTTTCCTAACCGCTCCGGACTTCTCAAGGAAGTTACCCGATTTATTTCTTAATCCTTATATGGCGTTCATACCGTTGATTTGGGGGAATGCCTTATGAAGATTAATTTATTAAACAGGTAATTCTCATTTTCTCAAACACGGTTGGAGCAGTTTCCTAACCGCTCCGGACTTCTTAAGGAAATTACCCGATTTATTTCTTAATCCTCATCTCCTCACCTCGCTCTTATAGGAGGGTTTTAACCCCGACAGTCCCGTCGTATGAAGATTTACTTATTAAACGGTTAACTAAAAGAAATGCCAAACATTGAAATAATAACTTGACTTAAGTTATTTATTTGTGTTATAATATACATTACTCATTTCATTGAATAAGGCATAGAATTATGGAAACTAAACAATACACACAAGGGACAATGATAATCCTACAAACAATCTTTTCACTACAGAATATTTCATTTTGCCATAAGAATACTTTAAGGAAAATTACGTATAAAGTTAATGTCCTTCGCCCAAACACCATGCAAATGCTTATTAATTCGTTTTTAACATTAGAGATATTTTATTCAGCATTCGTAAAATGTTTGTCAATCGATTTCACACAACAAAACCGAATATGCCAAGTGTACAAATTAAAAAATTTTCATTTTTTTATAAAGTCCTTATTACCCCTTATATAGACTGCTATTACAGCGAGTGCAAAAAATGTACAAGTGTACGTGATATTGTCCAATTCCTGTACAGTTTTGATTGGAAAAATTCTATGAAATAATTCCATTTCTGATAGACAATATTCCATTAAGGAATGAACCGTCCGTAAAAACACAATTAAATCAAAAAAGTGAAAATCATTCTTAGCATTTGGTATAACATTGCCACCACCATAAGGACAATGACAAAAGCTTGACACACATATACTCAATTAAACCTTGACTCTAATACATCTTCATGCTACTATAAAGATAAATTATCAAATGCTGCGGTGTGAAAACCCAATCCTTTAGATTTGGGATGAAACACCGCCAAAAAACTTGACTTATGAAAAAAACATGGTATCCTATTAAACGAGTTCAGCGGCGGTTGTCGTTAGGCATCTGCCACACCCCTAACGATGGGATATGGAATCTTCACAGGATACGGGAATGTCATGTTAAAAACACATAAAATTGCATTGAATCCAAACAATAAGCAACGGACTTGGTTCGCCCAGCAATGTGGTTATGCACGGTTTGCCTATAATCACGCATTAGCAGATTTTAAAGCAGAGTTAGATAAAGATAACTTTCTATCTGCCACAGCATTAAACAAGCGATTTAATGTCGCTAAGAAAGAACATGCTTGGACAAAAGATATGGATCAAGTTGTCCCGAATAAAAGCATATTTGGCAACTTATCCGCTGCGATTGCGAATTGGGTTGGCAAGCGTGCGAGATTTCCAAGATTTAAAAAGCGTGGCAAAAAGGATTCCTTCACGACAAACAATCAGTTTGTGGAAGTTAAAGGTCCAAATATCAAACTTCCTAAGATAGGTTGGGTCAAGATGTTTGAAGCATTGCGTTTTGTCGGGAAGATTATGAAGGTGACAGTCTCAAGAATAGCACACCGATGGTTTGTCTCTATCACTGTCTACACAGAGGACACCGAAGTCGTTGATAACTCAACATACCCTGTGATCGGCGTTGATGTGGGGATAAACACATTGGCAACCTGTTCAGATGGCATCAAATATAATAATCCGAGACCGCTCAAACGCTATGCGAAAAAACTCAAACGGGAACAACGTAAGTTTAGCAGAAAAGTGCCTAAGTCAAAAAACGGGTTCAAGCAAAAAGATAAGGTAGCCAGACTGCATTATCGTATCGCTTGTATCCGGGGTGACGCACACCACAAAGCAACTACGGATATAGTCAACCGGGCACGAGGTATCGGGACTGAGACGCTAAAGATTACCAACATGCTAAAGAATAAGAAACTTGCAAAAGCATTGTCAGATTCAGCATTAGGTGGGTTTCTCTCTAAACTCAAGACGAAAGCAGAAACACATGGAATACCTGTTACAGAAGCATCCCAATTCTTTGCATCGAGCAAAACATGTAGCAATTGTGGACACAAGAAAAAAGAGTTAGAACTATCAGAAAGGACATATCATTGCAGTCAATGCAATATTTCTATAGATAGAGATATCAACGCTGCAATCAACTTGAAACCAACTACGGTGGGGCACACCGAAAGTCACGCCTGTGGAGTCCAATTAAGACCTAATGCAGTTCAGAAAAAGGCACGAGAGACGGAAGCAGGAAAAGTCGTTTGGAAACAACAATTGTTACCAATATAAGAACTAAGAACCCCACTGCTATAGCTGTGGGAGTATGTCAGTCCAAGAGGTAAGAACAATGACAAAAATCGGAATTGTCGGCGCATCAGGTTATGGTGGAAGTGAATTACTCAGATTCCTCGTCAACCATCAAGGTGGACTAAAAATTGGACTTGCTACCTCCGAAACCTACGTAGGTCAACGCGTGGATCATGTCTTACCACATCTGCGAGGATTCGTAGATATTGAGTTCGAACCATTGGAGATAAATACACTAAAAAATCGAGTGGATGTTGTCGTCCTTGCCGTACCCCACAAAGTCGCAATGACCTATGCACCACAGATTCTTGAACAAGGATTACGAGTGGTTGATTTCAGTGCAGATTACCGATTGAATGATCCAGATACATATTCCAACTGGTACCACGTTGAACATATCAATCCTAATCTTATACAAAACGCTGTCTACGGCTTACCAGAAAGATATCGTGAGAAAATCAGAGACGCACAACTCATCGCAAATCCCGGTTGTTATCCAACAAGTTCAATCCTTGCCACCATACCCCTACTTAACAATAGACTCATTGAACCAGATTCCATCATCATAGATTCAAAATCTGGCATTTCTGGCGCAGGTCCTAAAGCGAAAGACACCACACACTATCCAAATCGTGAGTCAAATCTTGTCGCCTACAACATCGGAAAACACCGACACACTCCAGAGATTGAACAAGAATTGAGTGCAGTTGCTGGAGAAAATGTTACTTTGACCTTCACGCCACATTTAGTGCCTATGACGCGCGGCATCTTAAGCACTGTTTATGCACGCCTAAAAAATCCTCTTGATACAGAGACTATACTTGAAACTTACAAATCATTTTATAGTAATGAACCATTCATCAGAGTTCTTGATAAAGACATTTATCCAGAGACAAAAGCTGTTCTCGGTAGCAACTTTTGTGATATCGGATTAGATGTAGACGAGAGAACACAACGTATAGTCGCTATGGCAGCACTTGATAATCTTGGAAAAGGTGCAGCGGGTGCCGCTTTACAAAACCTTAATCTCATGTTTGGCTACGACGAAACAGACGGACTTAATTCACCAGGATTAATGCCTTAATACGGTAGAATGACCACTCTCTGTTGCTATAGTTTGGACAGTTCTAATGGATTTACGCATTTCTGTGATTGTTCCAACAACCTATGTTCACATGACCTATAATTTCAAATTGAAACTGGAATAAGAGGAATTTAATGATTGTAAACTTAATACTTTCGCGATACTTTATGATATTTGTTGTATTGATGGTGTCTATTTTGCCTCAATCCATTTATGCCCAAGATAAAAACACTGTTCTATTGTATACATTTGACTCTGGTGATGGTGATGTTGTCAAAGACTTATCTGGAAACGGGAATGATGGTACATTAATGGGAAATACGGATTGGGATGATGGAAACATTGGAAACGCGCTTGTTTTTGGTGGAGACGGTCCAAGAGATTTCGTTGATATTCCTGATAGCGACAGTCTTGATCTTGTGACCGAACTCACAATTGAAATGTGGGTTTATCTGAATGCATATTCAATATCTGGAGGCACCGGGGTTACAAAAGAGAGTTCATATAAAATAGGACCGAGAAGCAACAAAAGATCTATACTTCGGATGACTACTACTGAAAATGACTGGGTGAGTGCTATTGTAATTGGAGAAAAACCGTTACCGCTTGACACGTGGTTTCATATTGCAGGCACTTACGATGCAAACTCTGGTGATGGTAAGTTGTACTTTAATGGAGAATTGGACAGTGAAAACAATATCGGTGGTGATATCGTCCCGAATGAGCGTGTGGTTTGGCTTGGACGCGGTTCCAACCCGTTTTTAGATGGGTATATAGATGAAGTCCGCATCTCCAATGTCGTACGTCCACTGAATGAAATACAGCATTTGATGAACGCTGGCATTGAAGGTGTGCTTTCTGTGTCACCAAATGATAAATTAGCAACTTCGTGGGGAAAACTCAAAAGCAAATTATAATAACGTGAATTTAATAAATCAAATTCTTGTATTCGGTGAAGTTAGGAAACCCACCATAGCAATCATTTTAAGGATATATTTTCTTGTTGGAGAGTTTCCAACCCGATTACCACTGTTTAACAAACTTCAGTGCAGCCGTCTATGAAACTTATGATTGTTGCAGGAGAACCTTCTGGTGACCTGCAAGCCTCGCATGTCGCACATGCACTTACAACACGCTGCCCAGATATTAACATATATGGTATGGGTGGTGATAGGATGAAAGAGGCGGGTGTGGCACTTGTTATCCACATACAAGATTCGGCAGTCATGGGGATTGCTGAAGCATTCGCAGTCCTACCGAAGTTCCTAAAAAAACAAGCACTCTTAAAACAACATCTCAGAGAAAAACGACCAGATGCTTTACTCCTTGTGGATTTCGCGGAGTTCAACACGCCTCTGGCAAAATACGCTAAATCGCAAAGAATACCAGTTATCTATTATATCCCACCGAAAGCCTGGGCATGGCGACCAGGTAGAGCAAATAAACTCGCAAAACGCACAGATGTCATCGCTTCTATCTTCCCATTTGAAACGGAATTCTATCAAAAAGCAGGGGCAAATGCAGTATTCGTTGGACACCCATTGGTTGACTTCGCAAAGACACACATATCTATGAGGATAGCACGACAAAAACTCAACCTTAAAAAAGATACCATTGTCATCGGTTTAATGCCCGGTAGCAGACGCTCTGAAGTCCAACGTGTCCTACCAATCATGCTAAAAGCATCTGTAAACATATCGCAGCTTATCCCTGATACAGAATGGGTTCTACCCATTGCACCTGGTATTTCTGAAGAGTTAATATCAGACTGCAAGAAAGGAATAGAAGGAATTCCAACAATCAAAATAATACATGAGGAAACTTATACAGCCATGCGCGCTGCGCATTTGATGCTTGTCACCTCTGGTACAGCTACACTTGAAACGACATGCATTGGTACTGCAATGATCATCCTATATCGCACATCGTGGCTCAATTGGAGGATAATTAACGCGCTAACACCTTTAGAACATAGCGGGTGGCCTAATCTCATTGCAGGAAAACGAATCGTTCCAGAACTTCTTCAATCAGATCTTTCATCCGATTCACTAACAGAACATACAATAGAACTGATTAAAAACCCCAAACTTTGGGTTGCACAACGGGAAGCACTTGAAGCAGTACATAAACAACTCGGTGAACCAGGAGCTGCAGAAAGAACAGCACAATTGGTCTTAGACGAAATTGAATCATCACGTCACCCCACACAATGAAACGAACCCTCTATACTTTCATCACGACAGAACAACGTGGTTTCTTTCCAATAATGTTCCGCGTATTGCTAATGCCGTTGTGCGGTCTCTACAGTCTCATCGTCTTTATACGAAATTACTGCTACAATGTAGGTATCTATAAGCCGCAGAAACTTCCGTGTGTTGTCATTAGTATTGGGAATATAGTTGTAGGAGGAACAGGTAAAACACCAACTGTCACCGCAATCGCAAAGATACTGCAAAATAACGAAACAAAAGTCGCAATACTACTCCGGGGTTACAAACGCAAGAGGGACAACGAAATAACAATAGTATCGGACGGTAAGAACTTGTTATGTTCCAGAGAAGAAAGCGGAGATGAAGCAAACATGCTGGCACACCAACTCTCTGAAATTCCAATCATCGTTGGGAAACAACGATATCTTGCAGGTGAAGCAGCCATTAACAAATATAATAGCGAGGTCGTAATCCTTGACGATGGATTTCAACACAGGAAATTAACACGAGACCTTGACATTCTCATAATAGATGCTACGCAGCCCTACGGCACAAGTTCACTCTTACCTATAGGCACATTAAGAGAATCCAAATCTTCCATAAGACGTGCAGACATCATTCTTCTGACACGGACAGATGCAACGGGTATTAACATTGAACGACTGAAGACAGAACTCAACCAATTAGCACCCAACACACCTATCTTAGAAAGTCTCCACAAACCAACATCGTTGTATCAACTAAATCAAGCAGACGATAACTCCACGATGCCTCTCAATAATCTATCAGGAAAACTGCTTCTTGCTGTATGTGGAATCGGAAACCCAAATGCTTTCGTTAAAACACTCAATAGACATAATCCTGACAAAGTTGAGCTGTTAGCATTTCCAGATCACCATGTCTATACAGAATCCGATTTACAGACGATTAAACATGAGATGAAACGGTGTGAAGCAGAATGGATCGTGACAACGCAAAAAGATGAACATAAATTAGCAGATTTCAACACAGACTTGCCAATATTAGTATTAGCAATAGAATTAGTCATCACAGAAGGTGAGAAAATCCTCTTTGATAGGTTACATATCCACGAATAGATGACTACTCAGGTATCGGAACACCTTCGTTTGCTGTCATTTCAGCATATAACTCCTGCAAACGTGCTGTCATCGGACCAGGATTCCCGCTGCCAATCTGCCTTCCATCAACCTCCAACACTGGACTTAACTCCCCTACAGTCCCCGTCGTGAACATCTCGTCAGCCGTATAGACCTCTGTCAAAGAGACGTTCCGTTCCACCATAGGAATCTCTGCTTGTCGTGCAAGATGGATTACATTACCGCGCGTAATCCCCGGCAAACAACTATCCGCGTGTGAGGTAATCACTTCCCCACGTTTCACTATAAAGATATTGGTTGCATTCGTTTCAGATACAAAACCGAAAATGTCAAGCATGATCGCATCGTCCACTCCCGCAACATTCGCTTCAATCTTCCCAAGGATGTTATTTATCAGATTGTTATGATGAATCTTGGAATCAATACACTGTGCAGGATTCCTCCGTATTGATGAGGTAATCAGACGAACACCAGTACTTGCATATATCGGTGCTTTCCATTCTGCCAACACAATTAAACAAGTACCATACTGATTAACATGTGGGTTCATGCTTGAAGTAACCTTTTTCCCACGACTTAATGTCAGACGAATATGCACCTCGTCGCGCATGCCGTTTGCTTTTAGCGTTTCAAAGATTGCAGCTTTAATCTCATCACGAGAAGGTATTCCTTCAAACGCCATCGCATGTGCAGAGTCTATCAATCGGTCCAAGTGTGGATCCAAGGCAAAGATTTTTCCTTTATAGATACGTAAACCTTCCCAAACACCATCTCCTCCTTGTACAAGACTATCAAATACAGATATTTTCGCATCTTCACGTGGTAGTAATTCACCACCTACGTGGATCAATATATTTTCATTACGCGCATCAGGCAATTGTGGTTGCATTCATTCTCCTCTCTCCATTAGTTTTATTTTATTCAATCAACTTCTCAACACATATATAATACCAAAACACCAATGAAATGGCAATCAACTTCCAAATCAGAATCATATCCAACTATACACAGCAGACCGCAGAACCAAACTCAATAACGGCCAAAAACATCCCATCAACGCTTCTCCTAAAACCAACCCTATGAAAAAAGGTATTGCACGACGATACGCTCTTATTCCTCCATTACGCAGGATAATCCATTTCGCTACCATGGCAATCAGCAGGGGAAACCAGATAATATCTGTTGTCCCGGGAGCAACACCAATAACATATCCCGCAGGATGCAGTGGACACCAAACAAACCGTGAACGTAGAAACATGATGCCTAAATTTGACATAAATGTGAAAGCAAGCACTGTTGTTGCTAACCAGTCCATCGGTTTAGGATTGACTAACCACGAAGAGAGGAAATTATAGGTATCTGCACCACCCGCATGAATCTGCTCTGAACCTGCTGCAACCCCCTCTCTATATATTGTATATGGATAGAGTATCAAACTTGATAGAATACCGACAAGACTTGCTATGACTAACACCGTGAACATCGTTCGATTACGCACACCGGTCCGTTCCCCAAGTTTGAACGATTCCAACTGCTCGGGCATCGGATGCGTACGGAATGACGCATAACTTGCACCGCTTAGCCAATTCAATAATGAAAGCATCGTTAGATTACCTGCTCGCAATCTACGCGTTCCAAGCAGTGAAATCATCATATATTGCGGCGTTAGGTATCCAATCGCATGTATCGGTGGACCAAGTTCTGCACGCATACGCGTCAGACCCACAACTATCATCAAATAGATGCCGATGAAAACAGAAAATGCCCATAACGACATACCCCCACGAACACATAAGAAAGCAAGTAGAAGAAGGGATAAACCGAGTGTAATAATAGTACTACGAGGTGATATTGCTTCATTTTTTGAAGCGGAACGATCATGGCGAATTACCTGTGAAAATATGAGAGCAAAATGCTTTCTACCATGCCAACACGCTATAGCAAGCAGTGCCAGCAACGCACCCGCTCCCTGCTCACCTAAAAACGGATATCCTGGCACTTTCGACACGCCTGTCGAGCTGCCAAATATAAGCTGCACCTTCTTCATCAAATAAAAAAATGTGCATGAAAATGCTAAATCCAATGGCAGGATAAACGAAAACCCTATCAGATATGGATGAAAACGAAGCGGTGTATTACCAATCGCATTCCACGGTTTCTGCGTAAAATAGATATTCAGATTATATTTCTTCACAGGTATTTCAGGAAGGACAGGATAAAAGTATTGCAGTCCGTTCAATAGGTTTATTCCAAACGCTATACCGAAACCGATCCAGAGCAGACGATTCCTAAATATACGACGGTTTGTCGTAATTTCAAGCGGAATCTGAATAATCGGATACGCGAGCTTTTCGTTCTCTATCCACTGCTTCCGTATCAACGATGTCAAGCATAGGAATATCAGCATCAACAGAAATATAACTGCTGTCCAAGAAAGGATCGGAACAATCCAATGCTGCACGTATCCTTCAGTGAAAAAGTTGACATTACCTTCATAGAAATCGTTTACTGTCTTCGGATCTTTGACTACGAGCCATTCTGGCAAATGGTGGAAAAGCAGTGCCTCCCAATCATTCTCAGCAGTGGCAAAACGAAACGCATAGGGTATCAACCCCATAAGACGTGGCATACAATCATGTCCTGAAAAAGCACTACCGACTGCAAGCATACTGTAGACAACGATCAAGTCCCGTTGCGATAGAGCAGCAGTCGGTGCGAAACTACGTATCCACATATTGAGCATCGTGATTGCAAAAATGCCGAACATGACATTGACAGACAACGCAACGGTGGTCAGATGAGCAGTATGCCAAATCATCTCAACATAGGCAATCCAGTAACTATTACCTATTATCAGAACAGTACCTATCAAGACTGCCCTTTTAGCGATTCTAGAGGTGGGCTGTAAGTTTGTTTGATGCATTCTTTTAGTGAGGTGAGATAACGGGTCGATGTGTCGTAAAACCGAGGCTAATATATCAAATTTTATGGATATATTTTCTATACTATGTTATACTAAACAATCAGAAGTCTGTCAAGGTGAAAATAAGAACAAACCGCATAGAAAGCTGCTAATCTTAAGCGTTTCTAATGGGTACAATTTTTATATAATATTCTCACAGTTTAAACACCCTACAATCGATTTCAACAGTATGTTTTACACCACTGAAAGTAAATTTGATACTCAGCAGAAAGACGTATCTAATAATCAAATATCGTCATGAATGGGAGCGACAAATATGCAATTGACTTTTCAAAAAGATGAACTCTTATATACACTTCAAATGGTCCAAGGAATAGCTGGTGGACGAAATACCTTACCAATTTTATCAAATGTCCTCATACGGGCACAAGACGGGAATATTGAATGTGCTGCGACTGATTTAGAAGTCGGAATTAGAATAAAAGTTTTGGGGAACATCAATGAGGAGGGGGCGATTACCGTTTCTGCAAAAAAATTGTCTGACATCGTACGAGAATTGCCTGACGAACCCATTGAACTTGTTACAACTGCGAATGACAGAGTCGAAATCACATGTGGTGAAGGTGTCTACAAAATAATTGGACTCTCCGATGAAGAATTTCCTGAACTGCCCTCCGCAAATGGAACAGGAGTTCCGATTGATGGCGAAACTTTATGCTCTGTTATTCACAAAACTCAGTTCGCTGCATCTACCGATGAAGTACGTTACACATTAAACGGTTTGTATTTCAACCTTATAGATGACAAAACTGAAGTCGTAGCAACGGATGGCACAAGACAACTCGCCTTAACATATTGTCCTTCTCTTAAAAGCTCAGATGATGTAGCAGGATTTATCGTTCCATTGAAAACTATCAGAGAGGTAGCGAGAATTTTCGCGGAATCACCAGAGGTAAAGATTTCTCACCAAAAAAATCAACTCCTCTTTTCCGATGAAAATACTACACTAACGACCCGTCTGGTTGAAGGTGAATATCCACCATATCAGAAACTATTCCGAGACTCTTCTGATGGACGAACAGTTATTTCCAAAGAGGCTATCTTACGCGCCGTAAGACGAGTATCTTTGCTCTCAGACCCAAAGAACTTCCTGATCTGCTTAGAAATTGACACAGAACAGATACGGATTTCAGCGAAAACACCAGAGCTCGGTGAGGCACATGAAACAGTTTCAGTAGAATCTGGCACTGGTGACGTACGTATCGGTTTGGATGCACGTGTGCTTTTAGATGTATTGTCACATATTGAAACAGATTCAATCATTTTTGAGTTCACTGGAGAGTTTATACCGCTAATCGTGAAACCAATCGATGATAATGAACATACCTGTTATATCATGCCTATGCGTTTAGAACCTGCTTCACCATTGGAAACTTAATTCCTGCTTGCAAAATACAGATTGTACTGCATACTGCCTGTATGCAGTGTGCATAAAGCAAATATTATAGCAATTGATTAATAATAGGAGATTTCTATATGGAACTTTCCTTTGAAAAAGATGAACTCTTAGACAATCTACAAACAGTACAAGGCGTAACAAGTGGACGCAACACTTTGCCAATACTTGCGAATATTCTCATTCGCGCACAAGATGAGGGAATAGAATGTGCCGCGACCGATTTAGAAGTTGGAATTAAAGTAAAAGTAGATGGCACGATAGCAGATACAGGTGAAATCACCGTCTCTGCAAAAAGACTTGTAGACCTCGTACGCGAATTACCTGATAAACCGATTAAACTCGTTACGACTGCAAATGATAGAATTGAACTCGTTTGTGGAGATGGAACTTATAAGATTATTGGACTCTCAAGTGAGGAATTTCCACCAGTTCCGTCTGCTAATGGAGAAGGGATAACTATTGATGGCGAAATGCTAAACTCCGTTATTCGAAAAACTGTTTTCGCAGCATCTACTGAAGAGGTGCAGTTTCTATTGAACGGTCTTTATTTCAATCTACTTGAAGATAGAACAGAGGTGGTAGCGACTGATAGAAATTATCTGGCATTAGCACACTGTGCACCACTTCAAACACCTGAAAATGTTGAGGGATTTATAGTTCCTTTGAAAGCAGTCAAAGAAATTCAACGTACGTTTGCCGATTCAGAAAGGGTTAGGATTTCTCTCCAGAATAACCAACTGCTGTTCTCTGATGAAAACGCTACATTGATGACACGATTAGTAGAGGGCAGATATCCTGAATACCAGACGATTATCCCTGAGTCTTCAGAAAGTCGTGCTGTTGTATCAAAGGACGTACTCTTGCGTGCATCGCGCCGAGTGTCACTATTATCCAATCCAAAGAACCATGCAATATGCTTAGAGATAGATACAGAACGAATTCATCTATCTGCCAATACACCTGAACTCGGTGAAGCATACGAGACTATTGAAGTGGAATCCAGCACTGGAAGGGTGCGGATAGGACTGGATGCTCGGATGTTAACAGATGTGTTGTCGCATATTGAAACGACATCTCTCGTTTTAGAGTTCACAGATGAAGCCTCACCCTTCTTAGTCAAACCTGAAGGTCATGACGGACATTTATGCATTATTTCTCCAATGCGATTAGATGCCATTCACCAATAGAATATGCTGATGTTTACATCATTAATATCAAATCTACTTTAGCTGCCTGATGTAATACAGTCAAATGTCCACATCCTGCAGGGTGTGTAAAGTTTTTGACCAAATATCACATTATCCATTGTAGTGTCAATAACTTTACACACCCATCCCGCATATACAAAAAGAGTTTGAATCTGGTAAACTTGTTGTTAAGTTTGTCTTATTTACGGTCTATCTCCCAGAGAAGCACAGAACCGTTATTACTGCCGCTACCAAGGGTATTTCCATCAGGACTAAACGCGATACTATCAACCCGCCCTATATGACCCGTCAGAGTTTTCTTGTGTTCGCTGGTGTGTGTATCCCATAATTGAATCGTGCCATCTCCACAGCCACTTGCGAAGGTTTTTCCATCCGGACTGAACGCTAAACACATCAAAAATGTATCTCTGCTAATTGTAATTTTGATTTTCCATGTGTCTATATCCCATAGATGGATAACCCCATCATTGCCTCCACTTGCGAGGATTTCTCCATCTGGACTGAACGCTAAACCTTCCACCCAATCATTATGTTCGGTAAGTACCATTTTATTCTTACCAGTTGCAACATCCCAGAGACGAATAGTTTCATCATTACTTCCGCTTGCGAGGATTTTTCCATCCGGACTAAACGCGATACTATTGATCAACTTTTTATGTCCAATAAGTGTCCTTTTATGTTCGCAAGTGTGTGCATCCCAGATGTGGATAGTATCGCCATCTTCGCTTGCAAGTATATTTCCATCCGAACTGAGTGCTATATGCTTAACAAAACTGGTATGTCCAGTAAGTATCAATTTGTGTTCACCAGTGTGTGCATCCCAGAGGTGGATGTCATCGTCAGTCCCACAAAAAAGAGTTTTTCCATCAGGGCTGAACACTATACTGTAGGCCGATTCTATCGGTCCATTTTTAGGCTCGTTAAGTGTTCTTATGGGTTGCCTTGTATCCGCATCCCATAGACGAATAATACCACTTGCGTCCCCACTTGCAATATAGTCTCCATTCGGATTGAATGCAACACTTCGGACCTCCTGCGAATGTCCAGTGAATATCTTTTTCGCGTCACCGGTCTGTACATCCCAGAACCGAATGCTGCCATCGCCACCGCCACTTGCAAGCGTTTGTCCATCCGGACTGAACGCTAACCCACCGCGCCCTACATTTCGCGGGTGCTCGGTGATTATTTCCCTGTGTGTGCCAGTGTGTACATCCCACAGACAGATTGTTTCATCTTCAATAGACGTAGTAGCAATTGTTTTTCCATCAGGACTAAACGCTAAGTGGATAACGTGATCCTTATGCTCGGAGAGGATCATCTTGAGTTCGCCGGTGTTTAAGTCGTAGAGGTAAACAGTGCCACTTACACTACCAGCAGCGACTGTTTTTCCATCCGGACTTAACTTAGCACTAATAGCAGCACAATCAGGGTGCATAGCGAAAGATTTCTTGGGTTCACCTGTGTCTGAATTCCACAAACTGATTTTGTCTTCATTACTCACAACCACGATGTTATCGCTGTTTGGCGTGAATGAAAAATTATGACCCGTAACATGCATGAGTGTATACTTCGCCTCTCCGGTGATGGCATCCCATAATCGTATAGTTCCTTCACGATTACTACTAGCAAGTATTTTGCCATCCGGACTGAGTGCTATGCATGTGATATATTCTCCATTATGCCCAATGAGCGTTTTTTGCGTCCATGTGATTCTATCATATAAAGTAATAGTGCCATCGGCATTTCCACTTGCTAAGATGCGTCCATCTGGGCTAAAAGCAAGGTGGAAGGCATGACTCGTATCAGCTGTGATTAGACTTGCCTCTTGATGTACTGTCACATCGTAAAGCCAAATACCGATACCACTCGCAACACCAAGTAACTTACCATCGGGAGAATATTGTATTTCAGCAATGCTACCTTTACTAAGGCGCGCTTTAGCATCTTCAGGCAAGTGCCGTTGCATAGGATCTTGTGTTAGGTTGTGTTCCACGGTTTTTGTTCCTTTTGATAGACCGTTGTTACTGTTTTTGCTGAGGTTAGTACCACCAACCAGGTTTTTCAATTCCGGTTTTGATTGAAGATTCAAAATAATAGGCGCATCAACAATTTCAAAAGCAATTTCTGATTTTGAATCTATACTATATGGCTGCTGAAAATTTGTGATGAGTTGTTTGCTCGCGCCCATCAACAAAATCACCAAAATAACGGATGTACCTAAAGCTGCAAACGGTAGCAAAGGTTTGCCTCCTGATGGAGATGTTTGTTTTATGCTGTCAATACCTTGCATGATGTTATCGGTTAGATTTGGAGGTAATGAAACACTGCCGAGTGTTTCTCGAATTATGGACTCTTCGTTCTGTAAACGTTCTCGTCCCCGTTTAAGTCGGCTTTTCACAGTGTTCGGAGATACACCTAAAAACTTGCTAATCTCTTCACAACTCATTTCACCGAGATAGTGAAGGACCATCACCGTGCGTTCGCTTTCTGGAAGTTTTTCCATGAGCTTCTGCACAATTTTACGTCTGTGTTCAACGGCGACGTCCTCACGCTGCTCACAGACATAGTCCGAATAAGCGACTTTTTCAAGTGTTTCCTCACTGGTAGCATCCAGCGATTGTATAGACAGTTTCTTTTTTCGAAACCATGCTTTGCAACGCCTATCTGCAATCACGTAAAGCCAGCCGGCAAACTGCCCCGGATTTTTCAACGAGGCGAGTCTTTGGTATGCCAGTAGGAAAGTATCCTGTGTAATTTCTTCAGCGATATGGAAATCACCAATTTTCCGCCATGCAAGCGCGTGAACGCTTTTTTGATATTTTTCAACTAACGTACTGAAAGCAGTTTCGTCACCTGACAATACTTCTTGAATCAGTTCAAAATCATCTCTTTCCATCAGAGATCTCCAAAATCAATTTTGGCTTACAATTATCGGTGACGCGTTTTTTCGGTGGATAGGTTGCAGAATTGTCATAATCGAAACAAAACCTGTCTTTTTTGTGTGTAGACGAAACACGGACAATGAATTGTGCAGCTACCAATGTAGGTATGATGAATTGGGACATTACGGATTTATTTCCCAGAGCAGCACAGTCCCATCGTCACTACCACTAACGAAGGTTTTTCCATCAGGACTGAAGGCGATACTTCTAACCCAAGCTGTATGTCCAGTCAGCGTTTTCTTGTGTTCGCCAGTGTGTGCATCCCATAAGTTGATGATACCGTCTACACCTCCACTCACAAGAAATTTTCCATCAGGACTGAATGCCAAACTGAACACCCAATGTGAATGTCCAGTGAGTGTCATCTTACTTTTGCCTGTCCCTATATCCCATAGGTGAATGATCTTGTCACCACCTCCACTAGCAAGGGTTTTGCCATCAGGACTGAATGCAACGGTCTTAACACCTTCAAAACTGTATCGACTATTCTTATCTTCTAATTTCTCGGTATGTCCAGTGAGTATCATCTTGGTATCGCCAGTGTCAACATCCCATAGTCGTATCGTAGCGTCCTCACTACCACTGGCGAGGGTTTTGCTATCCGGACTAAAGGCAACGCTATAGACTCTGTGCTTATGTCCGTTGAGCGTTATTTTATGTTCACCAGTATGCATATTCCAAAGTCGTATAGTCATATCCTCGCTACCACTCGCGAGTGTCCTTCCATCGGGGCTGAGTGCTATGCTATGGATACCCCACGTATGTCCGGTGAGTAGCATTTTGTGTTCTCCGGTGTGTGGATCCCAAAGACGGATGCCATCGTCAGTCCCACAAGCGAGAGTATTTCCATCAGGACTGAAGACCATACTTGATGCTGCGTCATTAAACTCTTTGAATGTTCTCATTTGGTGTCCAGTCTTCGCATCCCACAAACGAATAGTGCCATCGGCATACCCACTTGCAACAATTTGCCTATTGGGGTTGAACGCTACGCTATAAACATAGTCCGAATTTCCAGTGATTGCAGACTTTTGGTTGCCGGTGTTCATATCCCAGAAACGGATGGTGCCATCTCCACTTCCACTACTTGCGAGTGTTTTCCCATCAGGACTGAATGCTAAACCCCAAATATCTCCCGTGTGTTCAGTGAGAATAATCCTCTGTTCACCAGTGTGCACATCCCAGATACGTACTGTTTCGTCTATATATGATGAACTTGCGAGTGTTTTCCCATCCGGACTAAAGGCTATGCTTTGAACGTCCACAGAATGTCCTATGAGTTTTCGCTTGAGTTCACCTGTGTTTAAATCTGAAAGGTAGATAATACCATCTCTACTGCCAATAGCAACTGTTTTGCCATCCGGACTGAACGCTGCGCAAAATACACTATCAGTATTTTCCACTTTGAATGTTTTCTTATGTTTACCAGTGATTGCATCCGATATACAGACTTCGCTACCCCCAGTCACACTAACAATTGTCTTGCCATCCGGGTTGAATGAAATATAACCGATATTTTCTGGGAGTCCAGTGAAACTATCCTTATGTTCTCCGGTGATAGTATCCCAAAGTTGGACAGTATCACCGTCTCCACTTGCTACTATTTTTCCATCAGGACTGAATACAATGGTTGTGTCCGAGTTCGTATGACCTATAAGTGTTTTTTGTGCACCTGTGCTTCTATCCCACAGAATAATCGTCCCATTCCAGTCTCCACTCACAAAAGTGTGTCCATCCGGACTAAATGTGAGGCGATTGACTAAACCCGTATGGTCTGTGAGCAGGGCGACCTCTTGATGTGTTGTTGCGTCGTAGAACCAAATTCCGACACCACTTGCAACAGCAAGAATTGTCCCATCAGGAGAATACTGTATTTCACTTATCATACCTTTACCAAGGCGGGCTTTAGCATCTTCAGGTAGGTTCCATTGCATAGGGTCTTGTGCTAAGTTGTTTTTCACTGTTTTTGTTCCTTCTGTTAGACCGTTGTTACTGTTTTTGCTGAGGTTAGTACCACCAACCAGGTTTTTCAATTCCGGTTTTGATTGGATATTAAGAACGACTTGCGCGTCAACTATTTCAATTGTGGGTTCTGATTTTGCGTCAACGCTATACGGGCTCTGAAAATTAGCAGTGAATTGCTTACTTGCTCCCATCAACAAAAGAACCAAGATAGCAGATGCACCTAAAGCTGCAAACGGCAGCAATGGTTTACTTCCTAATGGAGATGTTTGTTTGATTGTGTCAATACGTCGTATGATGTTTTCAGTTAGATTTGGACTTAATGGGATGCTGCCGAGGGTTTCCCGAATTATGTGTTCTTCATTTTGTAAACGTTTTCGCGCGCGTTGCAGTCGGCTTTTCACAGTGTTCGGAGATACACCTAAAAACTTGCTAATCTCTTCACAACTCATTTCACCGAGATAGTGAAGGACCATCACCGTGCGTTCACTTTCTGGAAGTTTTTCCATGAGCTTCTGCACGATTTTACGTCTGTGTTCAACGGCGACGTCCTCACGCTGTTCACAGACATAGTCCGCATAAGCAGTTTTTTCAAGTGTCTTTTCACTGGTGGAATCCAAGGATTCCATGTCCATCCGCTTCTTTCTGAACAATGCTTTGCATTGTCGATTAGCGATGACGTAAAGCCAACCAGCAAACTGACCCGGATTTTTCAACGAGGCGAGTCTTTGGTATGCCAGCAGGAAAGTATCCTGTGTAATTTCTTCAGCGATATGGAAATCACCGATTTTCCGCCATGCAAGCGCGTGAACACTTTTCTGATATTTTTCAACTAACGCACTGAAAGCAGTTTCGTCACCTGACAATACATTGTGAATTAGTTCAACGTCATCTCTTTCCATCATAAACCTCCATAATCAATAGACATTATAATGATTTAGTTGCAAGTTTAGTTAACCGTCTGTTATTCTAATTACAATCTTATAAATGGAGGTTTTCTCATTATCGTTTTCGAAGATATTAAGGACAAAGCTGATACGCTTCTATCTCTCACTGGATATACTTTAGAAGAGTTTACAAAACTATTACCTCATTTTTCTAAATGTTTTTTAGCTTATATGGAAACACATACCCTTGATGGAAAACCGCGCATAAAACGGAGATATAAACCCTACAAGAATAGTTGTTTTGCTTCACATGAAGATATGTTGCTATTTATATTAATTTATCTTCATGAAGCTCCGAAACAGGTTCTATTCGGCACGCTCTTTGGTATGGCTCAACCTCTTGCGAATAAATGGATTCACTTGCTTTTACCGATATTGAACACCGCATTAGCAGAACTTGAAGAGCTGCCATCTCGGGAAACAGTTCCCACATCTATGTGTGATACTTGTGAGGTATCAAGTCAAAGTCAAGATAAAGAGTATTTTTTTTCATGATGGTATAGAACGGCGAATACGGCGTCCAAGAGACCCAGAAGCTCAAAAGGCATATTATAGCGGTAAAAAGAAATGTCATACAGTAAAAAATAATCTGATTATCAATGAGAGCTGCAAAGTCGTCCTATTGACACCCTCTTTTGAAGGAAGACACCATGACAAATACATAGCTGATCAGGTGGGCTATTGTGTGCCCCCGGGAAGCACCTTGTATCAAGATACCGGTTTTCAGGGGTTCACTCTTCCTGATGTTCACATCGTTCAACCGAAGAAAAAACCGAAAAGTGGAGAACTGACAGAAAAAGAAAAAGAAATCAATAGAAAGATAGCGTCTATACGCATACGTGTTGAACATGCCATTAGTGGTGTCAAAAGATACCGCATTGTCAAAGACAAACTCAGAAATTGGAAGAAAGGGTTTTGTGACTTAGTTATGGAAACCTGTTGTGGTTTACACAATTTTCGACTAAACTTCAGACCCTGGTGTTATGAAACTCCTACTATTTAATTCATTATAATGTCTAATAATTGCATAGGAATTGCATGCAATCTATAGTGACGCGATTTTGTAAGGGATGGGTTGCAAGAATGTCAAAGTTGAAAGAAAAAATCTAAATTTTAATGAAAATACCCAATTAACGAGATAAATCCCGATAATTGGGTAATATCAAGAAGGAATAGCAGGTTTGCAGCAACTTTTATAAACAGACAATTTAGTCCAATAAAAGTTAAGGTATATCTTTCTATGACGTTTCGACAGAACTAAAGATACCTGTGAAACATTTGCTATAAGAATCGCATCTCTGTGAGGTTAACTAATCTCTGTGCCAGACATCTGCTCTAACGCCAACAGCAACGCTTGCGTTCCTAAACGTCCATGTCCTTGTGCTTGCACAGCTGTATAAAGTTGATGCACCAAGGCAAGTCCCGGTAGACTCAGATTCATTTTTCTTGCTTCATCCAGTGCAATGCTCATATCTTTGATGAAGTGTTCCACAAAGAAACCAGGGTCAAAATCGCGTTTGAGAACACGGGGTGCTAAATTATCCAACGACCAACATGCGGCTGCCCCACCGCTGATTGAAGATAGCATTGTCTCTAAATCTAATCCTGCTTTATGACCATAAATCAATCCTTCACACACACCGATCATCGTGCCAGAAATGGTGATCTGATTGCACATCTTAGTGTGTTGACCAGCACCAGCACCCCCTTGATGAACGATGTTCTTTCCCATAGCATCAAATAGCGGCATAATCGCTTCTACTGCAGTATTATCACCCCCGACCATGATAGAGAGCCGTGCTTCTCGCGCACCAACATCACCACCTGAAACAGGCGCGTCTACAGAAGATATATTCTGTTCACTTGCAGCAGCGTATATCTCCTGTGCCAGTGAGGGTTCAGTTGTCGTCATATCAACGATGATACTACCTGATTTTGCTCCATTCAGAATACCGTTTTCACCGAGATAGACCTCTCTCACATCGGGAGGAAACCCAACTATGGTAAAAAGAACATCTGAAGCAGCAGCAACTTCACTCGGTGATTCTGCCCATGTCGCACCATCATCAATAAGAGGTTGTGCTTTTGATTTTGTGCGGTTATAGACCGTCATTTCATATCCGAGATCCATCAGATGTTGACACATCCAACGACCCATCACACCAGTTCCTATCCAACCTAATTTTGTTTTTGTAGGTTCTACACTCTTTATTTTGTCTGCCATGATTCTCCTTTCTGATATAGTTCCTGTGATAATTGATTCTTTATGATGAATAAATGATTCGAACTAATCCTTAGAAGTTGTAGAACAAGCCGACCATATCCACCATTAACCTATGTTCCTTTTTTATCCTTGAGCTTTCCTATTGTAGGTGCTTGAAACTGCGGCATAGCATCTTCTGGTATATCAATGTTACTTCTTTTTATATCCTTTGCTAATTGCATAGCGATTACAATACCACCAGCAATAACCCCACAATAGACACTAAAAAAACGATTCAACAATACGTACGGTGTTATTAAATTCGCAGATATTAGACTTTTCATTAATACGCTTTTTGTCCCTTCTGCAAACCCACTTGCACCAGGTGTTGGCATGAATAACACAACAAAATTATACAACATTTCAACAACACATAGATCCCATATTGAAGCATTAGCATTAAATGATCTGATTACAAAGTAGCCACCAACAACACGTGCAAAGATGAAACCACAAGTAAGAACCAAACTCAGTAGGTAAGTCCATTTGTGATTGCGAAGAATGTTCCTGGCAAAAGCACTGTGTTCAGTTGTAATTTGTTCTACTTTCACCTTAGCACGTTCTAAGAATGGAACAGAAGGACTAAACCTTTTGCCTATTTGATCGGAAATCCAATAAAAAATACGAGATACGAATGCTGGTTTGAAAAGTAGTAGCAGAAATGTCAGAAACACGAAACCAAATATTAGAAAACTAAACAAACTTATCCAAGTTGAATCTTTTGGTATCAATCTTGGGTCTAACAAAAGTATGCCACATGCTGAGAAAAAGATAACGATTAATGTAGAAAGGAATGCAGTAATTCCAGCTGTAATTGCCCCAGATAACGGCACGCCAGATCTCGCGTATATATAAAGATGACCAACTCCCCCTGTTTGGAATGGTGTAATTGCAGACACACAAGTTGTCGCTAAAATAGCACGGCAACTATCTCGAAATTTAATTGAAGGACTCACTATTCGAATAAAAATGTGAAATCTAAGTCCGCCGCACAACCAATCCAGTAACATGCATACACTTGCAGCAAGTAGAAATTCAAACCTTAATCCATAAAATACTCGTAATAACTCTTCTGTTTTGTTTTCTATACTTTTTTGTGTGTCAAAACCCAAAAAAATAACTAATAGTCCAACCAACGTAAATAAAATGAAAAGAAGAACACCGCGAATCATTTTCTCGCGGCTCATAGGGGCTTGCATTAATATATATTACCTTTTGTTCTTATAGGATCCTACTTACGGCTATGGACCAACTAAAGCCTCAATAAGCGTTAACGTCAAACTGATGTCCATCGGCATTGCAGAATGTGTCAATGCCCCGACTGAGATATAGTCAACTCCAGTTGCAGCAACTGCTTTCACTCGATCCAATGTAATCCCACCAGAAGCTTCTGTGACCGCAAGGTCTCCGATTCGCTGGACTACTTCCTTCATCATCTCAAGCGGCATGTTATCAAGGAGTAATATGTCTGCCTTTGCTTCAAGTGCCTCATTGACCTGCCCCATAGTTTCAACTTCAACTTCAATCTTCACTGTATGCGGTGCAGATAGTCTTGCTCGTTGAACTGCCTGAGTAATCCCACCAGCAGCAACTATGTGGTTATCCTTAATGAGAACGCCATCATACAGTCCAAATCGATGGTTATGTCCACCCCCGACACAAACCGCATATTTTTGTATTGCACGCCATCCTGGCGTTGTCTTCCGTGTATCCACTATTTTCACATCATAGTCCGTAACTGCTTTGACAAACTGTGAGGTTAAGGTTGCTACACCGGAGAGTCGTTGTAAGAAGTTAAGTGCTGTTCGCTCACCGATGAGAATTGTCTTTGCATCTTCCTGTACCTCAGCAATCGGAGTTCCTGTCCTAACCGCATCACCATCATTGACAAAGGCAGTGAAGGTAAGACCAGGATTTAGTTTCTCAAAAGTTCGTTCTGCAACAGGTAGACCTGCAATAACACCATCACTTTTTGCAAGGAACGTACCAATACCTCTTTGAGAGGATGGCACTGTTGCCTCTGTGGTAATATCACCTATACCGATATCTTCTTGAAAAGTGAGTTCTATTAATGTGTCTACAGAACTGAAGTTAAGCATGTTTGAATTGATGTACAGAGAATTTCCTCTTGATTAATGTATACGTTAATCAGTAGTTTTCTTAAACAGGTCATGTCAATTACTATTCTATGTTCAAATTATAGTGAACATTGAAAATAATAATACAATGTCCCTGTAGGAGCGATCTCCGAATCGCGATTTAACTCAGTGATAATCGGGAATCGGAGTTCCCTCCTACATCTCGAAATGTCCTATTAATTCAAAAGTCTACTATTAATATGCAACTCTAAGTCCTTTTAAATTCCCTTCTTCGTCAATTTTGATCATTGCCAAACCCAAGGCATTTGATAAATCATAACTTGCACGCCAAAATGATTCAGACAAACCATCCCAATCTTCTACTAATTCCTCAAGCGTTATAGTTTCATAGTCGTCTATAGGTAACTCAAGCAACTCATCTGGTGTAGCATCTTCAAAATAAAATATTTCATCTATACCAAGTTTCCACTCGCGTTCTAACTCACGCTTTTCATCAATTGTTAAAGTATAGGTCTCAATTACTTTGTCAAATATATCCTGAGTTTCTTCTTCAAGTTCTTTGAGTCTGTTTAGTCTCTTCTCTTTTTGCCTCCAACTACTTTCATTATGGTGGTCAAACTTCTGATTTCTTATTTTTTGTTTGCGAGAGGCAACACCGCGTTTTCGGTTTTTCGTTTTTCTTCCTTTTTTCACTGGATTAACCTATCAATGTTCAGGCGCGGTTTTAGACCGCGCCTACTTTACACAACAATGAACCCTAATATCTTTCTAAATATGGTGTAAGGAATTTCTTTGCATCTTCCGTAACATCCCATGCGTTTTCCCAGAAACAGAGATCAATGGAAAACCATTCCCCATCATAACCCGTTTCATCCATGATGACAGGAATGATTGCGTCAAAGTCCAGCACACCTTCACCGAAAGGTGCGTGTGTACTTGTTTCATCATGATGCAGCGTATTATCAGAGTCAATGAGATGGAAATGTCCTATTTCCCCTTTCAACTGACGTGCAAGTTCAATTACACCGTTATCACCCAAGGTCTCCTTTTCACCGACCTGTCTTGAACCAACAGTAGCACACATTTGCGCATGACAGGTATCAAACATCACCTTGAAATTCGGATGATCTACAGCCTTCGGTAAATTTGTTATATCACTCGGTTTATTGAACATGAAACCGGGCTCAAACTCCCACAGCATCAACACACCGTGATCTTCAGCGACTTGTGCACAACGTCTCCAAAGTGAAACGATACGATCCCAAGCTTTCTCACGTTCAACACCCTCTACTTCTTTCTCAGCATCAGAAACAGTGTCAACACGGATTGAAGGTGAACCGAGATCAAGTGCGAGCTGCAGATTCCGCCTAAATAACTTAAAGTAAAAATCATCTTCTTGTGCTTCGTCAGTTCCAGGTCCAGGGTGCGACCAAAAATCTGCTGCCAAACCAGAGACTTCCAAACCGTAGTAACTAATCAATCCTTTGACAGCATCTCTATCACTTTTCATTGGATAATCATTGATGTCAATATGTGGTTTAAATGCTCCGATTTCAACGCCGTCAAATTCAAGTTCACCCAACCGTTTTACGACATCGTCGAATGGTACAGGATTATCTTCATAAGGTCCAAATGCATATGCCCAACTGCCAATTGACAATTTTTTTGCCATGTTTTCCTCCTATAGGATTAGAAATGTAATTTTCTATATTGATATGCGTAAGTGTAAATGGTCTTGACCAATTAAAGAGTCTCTCATAAATATTCTTACCTTATTCACCTAAAAAATACACGTTCATTGTAGGGTGGGGTCTCTGTGCCTTGCCATTATTTGTATTGATTTGACATGACAGGGCACAGAGACCCTGTCCTACATAAGATTTATGAGATACGCACTATAAACTTCAATCGCTCACTGTGTTTTCTTGTTATATACCAGCAACCAAATTCCGAACTTCTGTCTCAAGTTCAGTCGTAATTTGTTCAACAGTTTCTTTCTTCTGTGTCTTGTATGCCTCGTAGTAGTTCAAAAGATTTATCGGTTCACCAGCACGTATTGACGCGACACGAGGTCCCTGCATACTTCCCTTACCAAAAACTTCTTTTTCCAACCTAAATATTACCTCAAGATAACGTTCCGCAGAAGGCTCCTCTGCTACATATCCATCGGTAATGGCAATGAAATTTATCAATCGTTCCAAATCAGGATAAAACTGTTGGAATTTCTGAAGTTGTTCCTCATGTATTTTACGTTCATACTCCGTCATCTGATCAATATCTCTGTATACTTCTGCATCAACGATGTTTTTCAACGCACGAACACGGGTTAGGATATCGCTCTCAGATTGGATACCTAATATTTTCTCAACATGGGTTAATATCTGTTCCTTGAGTCCTTGAATATGTTGGTTCAGTGATGCTGTGGGTTCTACTTTATATTGATATTCATCTGCTAATGTAGACAAAATAGCAATGCCGATGCGTCTCAGTCGTTGATACCGTTCAGCAGGCGTGCGCGCGTCAGATGGAAGTATACTTCGCTCCAAGTTCGTGAGTGCAGTATCAATAACGTTCCACATATCTTGTGTATAACGATATTTGATTCCCATCGGAACGACAAATAAGGGTGTCTCAATTTCACCCTTTTTCATATCGTCTATTGCCCAGAAACAGAATTGCGCGACGCCTCTTTCAAAACGCATCACGGTGTCATTCTGGTGAGATATTTCGCCTTCTCCGAATATAACTAGCGGCCACTTTCCCTCCACTAATATTTCGCGTGTAGTTCTAAAAGCGTTTCTATCAGCAGTTCCACGGACCACTGAATAAACACCACATCGCTGCATCACTGCACTGCGGATTCCAAGGAGATTTCCTCTGTCAAATACCTCTCTTGCTGACATATAGTAAAACGGTTGAGATAGATGTTTTGACAACAAGAACATGACATAAGGATCATCTGAAGCCGCATGATTTGGAGAAATTAACGTAGGAATACCACGTGTTGATTCTAACCTTTCAATTGTTTCTGGATCTATGTCTAACGTTATCCCCTTCAAGAACCACCGGTTAACAAGCGGCATAATTGCTTTCACAATCTTTATCACGGCGAGGTTTGGTTTAGGGGGTTTAAAATCTAACATTGCGTGCTACCGTTGGGTTACTCGGCGTGCACCTACCACTGTATGTTACGGCACACAGTGTGCCATACTCTTCTTATAGGTCAGGTGGATAACAACAGATCACTTCCAGCGGTTCATCACCAGTACTGACGATGGCGTAACTGGATAAACATCTCGGTATGAAGAATGACTTACCACGTTTGATGGGAATATCTTCAAAATCACCACGCAGTACGCCTTCACCACCTAATGTAACGAGTGCATAGAAACCCTTTCCGGCAGGCATACTAAGTGTTGAGGTGACGGTCAAACGTGAACATCCAAAGTATTGTAACGCTTCCTCAGGAACGATTCGGTCTTCTCGGTTATTACCTTCTGCTCTCACGAGTTCAGGTGTCCGTCTGATATAGTTGTTAAGATAGTCTAACTCAAGCTTATCAAATTCAGCAGCATCCACTGCCAAATCCCAACCGAGTCCAAGGTGTCCATCTTCCTTATCATAGGGAAAACCTTCCCATTCGGCAAGTATATTCCAATCTGTCGGTTCTTGTGGTTCAAGGACACAAAGTCCTGTTCCGAGTGAATGCACAATCGGTGTCCGTAGGAAATAAACTTCTCCAACCTTCGGTTCAACGACATGCAAAAGACTTCGTAGGGTTTCAATATCTTGTGCTTCCATCAAATCACGGAAATCGGATTTATCTATCGCTTCTTTCCATCCAATCCATGCCTTGGCACCAGGACGCGTGCCGATCAATATCCACGCTTCGTTCTTGCCAAAAGGTGAGTTTAGGTGTTCTTGAGCAAAATCTGGATTCGGATGCCAGTGGATCGGAATATGAGCACCTTCGCCAACATCAAAAATCTTGAGAAGCACGCCTAAGTCTGTGCCAAATTTATCAACGTGCGCGCTACCAAGCGTGTCTTCAGGAAATGCGTCCAAGAGTTCTTTCAATAAAACTATCTCTCCACTTGGGAGTTGAACAAGACTAAACCCTTTTTCTGGAGGGTTATCTCTACCGGGTGTAATCGCTCTATTTGTGGAAAAAATCCATTCTTCTGAGTAATAATCGTCTTTCGGATCGGGTTCACCCATAAATTCTGCACGAAGTTTCCCACCGTTATAGAAGTGTAAGTATGTGTTCGGTGCTAAAGCAATGGGTGCGTTTAACATTGACTGTAATTCTGTTTGTGTTGCCATATTGCTGTCCTCTCTTTATCTTTATGATTTAATTCTATCATTTCTAAGGCGGTTTGTCAAGAGTCTTTTAGGAGTCCCAGGGGTATTTAGTTATCGGGATTTCTGATGGATTTATCACAAATGTTAATGTGTGTCAGATTAGATATTATTCAATAATCCGACATGGTAGTAGGCACGCTCCGCGTGCCGTTTACAAAGAGAATGACGGCACACCAAATCAACGGTATGAATCATGGAGCATGCCACACGCGCATGCTTCTCAGGCATTCCCCGGAGTGCGCATACTACTTTGCACTGATACAACCAAATCTAACTATTAGTAAAACTAAAGAACGTGCTATCTATAAACTAAATTGCCCTATGGAGTCCCAGGGGTATTTAGTTTTAAGGATTCGTAGCCATTAAGGTTAGCTTAATGTTAAATCCCTGAATCGGACTAACCAATGGATTTGTTGCATTTATTGATTCTTGTCTGAACCAGGATTTTCAGGATTAGCAGATTTGCAGGATTGTGAGTTTGGGACTCCAATGTTCCTATTCAAAGTGTGCCGTCTATTTTTCTGTGTTTCAAAAGCGCGAATACGAACAGGGAATTGGGGTTGGTTGTTTTTTTGGTTGTTTTTTTTTAATTTTTTGTGAGTCGCTCTCCTGCTTGTTGTGGTAGGAGTTTGTTGGGGATTTTTGTGTTGGTCGGTTTTTTGAAAAAAACAACCAATGTCGCTTTTTTTGTTTATTTTCTTTTAATGTACTATAGTTTGGACAATTTCTCTCGGTTGCGGACTGATATTTCTAGCATTTTCAACATTTTGTCAGTTTTCAATAGGATAATAACTTGACGAAAATGTGTTAGAATATCAAAATGAGCAGCCCCAGCGGGGCGAAATGTGTATAGCACATCGTGAACAAACGATTTATAGCCCCAGCGGGGCGACAGGTGTATCATTCAAGGAATAGGTATGATGACTGTGATGCTCCTTGTCCAGACTATTATTCAAGTCTATAAAAAACTGTCCAAACTATAGTTTAATGTAAGAGGCGCGATAAATTGCGCGACTACAAGCCTGTCTCTTGTTGTTGTTGTTGTTGTTGTGATGCGTTTTCATTTGATTGTTGATGTGTAATATTATATGTTATGGTGGGATGGGTGTGTAGGGTTTTTTGGGTGGAGGACAATGGATTTCTAATGGGTTTGGGGTGGGAATTGCGGATTTTGTTTCTGAATCGCGGATTTTCACGGATGTCGTGGATTTCTCGGAATTTGTCTGAACTAGGATTTTCAGGATTAGGATTTGGTATATCGCATGTTCTTTGCAAGTAAGAAACATCAATTTTTGATTGGCAGTTTGGAGAGACAAACTCATAATCTTGGAAATCTAATAATCCTGAAAATCCTGGTTCTGACAATAAAGGGTAGTGAAGGTTATAGGGTGTGTGGAAGGTGTATCTTTACGAATCCAACGATGATGATCTTTAGTATTCGGTAATCAGTAAGGAGACTGTCTTTCTATCACTGTTATTGCTGAGGAGGCGTTAACATTGCGGCGATGTCTGCGGGGATTTTAATGTTGTTTTTCTGTTCAAAATCTTTAACATTTTCATAGTAGTTATGGAATGACTTGATAATATCATAACCCATGTTTTTCGCAGTCGTGAGGTCTGATTTGGCTTTTTCCCATTCTTGAAGATGCATCCAAGATTCACCGCGATTGCAGTAAGTTGTATCGTCCTCTGGATTTAGTTCTATCGCCTTGTCATAGTCTTGAATGGCGCTATCATAGTCCCCTTTTTTAGCATAAGTAAGACCTCTGATACTATATGCTATATCGTCTTCTGGATTTAGTTCTAACGCCTTGCCATAGTCTTGAATGGCGCTTTCATGATCACCTTTTTCTGAGTAAGCAATACCACGTGCCAAATATGTCTCACTCTCATCAGGTTTGAGTTCTAATGCTTTGGTGAAGTCTTGAATTGCACTTTCATAATCCTCTTTTTTGGCGTAAACAAGTCCTCTGTTGTGATATGCCTTAGTATCCTCTGGATTTAGTTCTATTGCCTTGTCAAAGTCTTGTATTGCGCTTTCAGAATCACCTATGTCGTCATATACATTACCACGGTTGTTATATGCTCTATCATCCTCTGGATTTAGTTTTATCGCCTTGGTGAAGTCTTGTATTGCGTTTTCATTATCATCTATTTTGGCGTAAGCAAGTCCTCTGTTGTAATATGTCTCACTATCATCAGGTTTGAGTTCTATTGCTTTGGTGAAGTCTTGAATTGCGCTTTCATAATCCTCTTTTTCAGCGTAAGCAATACCACGGTTCTTATATGCTCTAACATACTCTGGATTTAGTTCTATTGCTTTGGTGAAGTCTTGAATTGCGCTATCATAATCACTTTTTTCGGCGTAATCAATACCACGTTTGATATATGCTCTACTATCCTCCGGATTCAGTTCTATCGCCTTGTCATAGTCTTGCATTGCGTTTTCATTATCATCTATTATCGCATAAACAATACCACGTGCCAAATATGTCTCACTATCATCAGGTTTGAGTTCTATTGCTTTGGTGAAGTCTTGAATTGCGCTATCATGATCACCTTTGTAGTCATAAACATTACCACGGTTGAAATATGCTCTACTATCCTCTGGATTCAGTTCTATCGCCTTTCCAAAGTCTTGTATTGCAAGGTCAACTTTTCCTTCACCTGCATAAACAAGACCGCGTGAGTAATAGGCTGAGTAGAATTCTGGATCAAGTTCAATTACCGTGTTAAAATCTTTGAGAGCCTGATCGGAATCTCCTTTAAGGAAAGAAACACTCCCGCGTAAACACTGCACAGCAACATTTGATTGGTTTGACTCTATTATTTTACTAAAATCCTCAATAGATTGATCCCAATCTTTCTTAACAAAGTAAGCCATCCCTCGATATCGATATATATCAGAATAATTTGGATCCAGATGAATCACTGTGGTGAAATCCTCAATTGCACTATCTGCATCACCCATGCTGATGTAGGCAATCCCTCGGTTCTTATAACTTTTCAGGAAATCCGGCTTCAACGTTATTGCTTGAGTATAATGCTTTATAGCTTCAGCAGCAGCCTTTTCCTTTTCAGTAGAGTCTGCTTCATTTCCGATATTCTGCAAGGACAATCCACTGTAATATTCAATGTAGGCATCCCGATGTATTTCCTGTTTTCTTATGAAACTGTAAAGATCGTTTAACACTGTATCTGTTGAGATGTTGTGTTCTCGCCTGAGATGTTGCTGTAGGGGTTGTTTGAGATTGGCAGGAATAGTGACAATCTGGGATGCATCTGGTTCAATGAACCCTTGGGGTGACTGGACAAATACTATTTCTTGGTTACTGACACGATGTCGTGGATTTTTAGGCTTTAACATCCAGTCTTTAATCGTCTCAGTTTTCTGCACAATAACTCTTCCATCTTTACCAGCTGCCCCGTAACAAGCAAAGAAGAGTGCTATCAAGTGGTTAGACGTGAAGTCTATCAGATTGGTTTTCCCGCCGTAGTGTTGAAGTTCAGCTAGGATGTCTAAGTCGTCCTTTTTGTAAAGATACTGTTTGGCATCATCTATCATATCTTTCTGAATGAGTTCCAGATCCAACGACTTTTCATCAACATGAGCAAATTCTCTGTATAGACTTGAAGAGACTTTGCCTACATCTTCTGGTTCACCCCGATAGATGCATTCACTATCCCCTGATGCTGCATTTATCTTTTCAATGATTTTAAGAGCAGCGTCTTGTTGGTTGTCTTGAGAATTTTGTTTCTTTAGCATGTTCATTGTTCTCGGGAATCGGAGTTCACTCCTACAGTCAGCTAACTGTCTAAGTTTCTTCCGTGCTTCATAATAGTGTCAACTATTATATTGCGTCTGCGTTGCTTGGTTTCCTTCACAGAAGTGAATGTGATATCTTCTGCATCACGTTTGACAGCTTTGGATATCGCATTACGCAATTTATTTTTACCATCTGTTGGTTGAGCAATATCTCTATCGAGACTCTTTATGGTCTCAAGAGCTGTCTCGCTTACCATCTCTTGAACATCTCTTGAAGATAGGAATTCGTCTGTTTGCATACTCTTGCTTTCTTTGGAAATCGCTGCTGCTTTCTTGTTTGCCATTAGCCTTCCTCCATTTTAAAATGTAATTAATCACCAGAGAATCACTATGAATCATTGGAATCGTATGTATTAGAATTTCAACAAAATATACATAATACTTGAAAAGATGTCAATATAATTTCATTGAATATGTGATCAGTTTCTATTTTAGATATTGGTAACGGTGTAATCATATATTTTCACTTTGCCTTAGGATCACTTTGATGTCCTCTGGTAATGTAATATCAGTGTTCTGTTCAAAATGTTCAATACTACCGTATTCTTTTTGAAATTTTTTAGTAACATCCATCCTATCAACTTCTGCGGGCGTTGAATCTTCCTTATCCTTCCTATCAACTTCTACGGGCGTTGAATCTTCCTTATCCTTCCTATCAACTTCTGCGGACATTAAGTCCTTCTCCGCTTCTTTCCAACGTTCTAACATTAACCAAACAATGCTTCTTCTGTAATATGCGTTAGCATCTTTTGGATTAAGTTGAATTGCTATGCTAAAGTCGTTAAGAGCATTTTCCAAGTCGTCATTCTTCTGGTGTATTAGACCTCGGTTGATATAGGAACTAGTATCATCCGGATCCTTTTGTAACGCTTCGGTATAATTATCTATTGCCCCATCAAGATCACCCTTACCTAAACTTGCAATGCCGAGATCTATATATGCTTCAGTAAGGTCTGGATCAAGTTTCGTTGCCTTGGTGCTTTTCTCAATTGCAAGGTCTAAGTCTCCACTGTTCAGATAGGCGTTCCCGAGTTGGTTGTAAGCATCAGCATAGGCAGGATCAAGTTCTGTTGCACGGGTATAGTCTTCTATTGCCTTGTCAATATCATCCATATCACCCGTCCCATAGTGGATGAGACCTCGGTGAACATAAGTTTTAGCAAGATCTTGTTTTAGCCGTTTCGCTTTGCTGGGAAGATTTTCGGAATCTGTATCTATCATCTTTTTCTTTATGTCAATCGCCTTGTCAAAGTCTCTAATTGCTAAGTCTACAACATTTTGATTAGAATCTCCTTCTTCTATATAGGCGATGCCACGATGGTGATGTGCCCAGAAGAGAATATCTATATCTGCGGCTTGTTCACCTGGTGGAAGGGATATAACTCTTGTATAGCAACTGATTGCTTCTTCTCGCTCTCCCTTTTGATGTGCCTCAATACCTTGCTGTAGATAACCTTCGGCATTGGGTTTAAACTCCTGTCTACCTTGGACATGTAATCTTGCGAAACCGTCAGCGTCAGGATAGATCGTTGCGTCAGTCAGACCAGCGACTTTATCTAATGTTCTCAGAAGGTCTTCTTTACCGATCTTTTGGATGACACATTCCCCCGCGGGTTCAATTTTAGCTCCACCGAAGATGAACACTGATTGCTGAGCAATAATACGATTGTTCTGACGTTTCGGTTGCCATTGGTAAAGCGGATATCTGTTATTATTGTCCACCTTAAAGAAGTGTTCAATCTTCTTATCTTCTAACAAATCGGAAGTAATTGTTCTGTATCGTGATGGATCGTCAACACGAACTGCATAGACTTTTCCATCCACATCTTCATTTTTATCGCCTGTTTTCTCAACACCAAGGTTGTTCTCATTGTTTAAGTCTTCTTCTTCTTCTTCTTCTTCTTTGGTGGCAGTTTGTTCACAAGCGAACCAAAGTGCAACGAGTGCGTTACTGGTGAAATCTATTAGACAAGTGGCTGCACGAAAGTGTTGTAGTTCTGATAATAACGGCAGATCGGAAAGCCGTTCTCTGCTCAATTGATCGTGTCCCAGAAGACGAGCTTTCTCTATCAATTCCTGATTTATTTTGAGAAGTTTAACAGGATTATTCCTGTCAGGCTTTGGTAGACGGCGACTGGCAGATGGCTCAATTTTGTATTTCTTATCTGGCACACCACGGAATAGATATTGACCGTCGTTGAATTGTTCTGCCCATTTCAGAAAACCGCCGAGTGTTTGAACTCGACCTGGCACTTTTTTCGCCATTTACCCATTCTCTCCTTTATGTTAATGATACCACAGGTTTCCATTTAATTGCCATAAAATGTTACAATTCGAGTGTGTAAAGTTTTTGGCATGAACAACTTTACACACCCTTCAGACTAATAGAAATACAACACATAATGAATTTAACGTTAGTGAATAATATTGAACAAAAATCCTAAAACTTAATATCCTTCTTCAGATATTACAAATTTGACAAAATTAACCCTTTCATGCAATAATTGCGTCACCTATGTGAAACAAAGTGATTTAATCTATCGCATTTTCGTTTAACACTGACTTTGGTGTAAACTACATACTCATTACACACCAATAGGAGGAAATGTAAATGGACACTAACGATTCACCAACTGCGGAAACCTATCGTGCAAACGCATTTTCAGATTTCAATCCAGAACATTCGGCACCCGGTGCAACACCAGAACGGTTAGAAGACTTGAAGGAACACGGTTTTGTAATTATCAACGATTTTGTTGGTAACCCTTGGATCCCGAAATTACGGGAGGCAGGTCGTCGTGTAACAGAAGCCTGTGCACCTGAAAACAAGTATGATGTAATTGACTGCTCAAAAGGGTATGTCCATCGGACAGGTCAAGAACAACCGTGGGCAATTCGCGGGATTATTCATCCTGCTTTTGGAGAACCCGGCTTTAATGAATTTCACGGTTCTACTGATTTCTTAGATTTTGTCACATCTTGGTGTGATGGACTTCAACCGGAAGACCTTACGTTTAGAGGCACTCTACTATGGGCAAATCCACGTACACACGAGAATAAACTCGGTTGGCACAGAGATGTAACATGGTGGGGAACTGGAAAAGCATACTTCGCACAACGTGAGGTGCGAGGGGACGGAGCTGAAGCATATTCTGAAGAGGTCGAAAGGATCCGTTGGAAAGAAATTCAGGAAAATAACGCTAAAAACCTCAAAGAACGTAATGGCGTGAGTATGTTTTTGGCTTTGGCTGATGACGAATGTCATGAGCTTGTTCCCGGCAGTCATGACCGATGGAGAACTCCGTTTGAACATGATGTACTGCTGCCGAAAAACATGAAAGACGCAGGTATCCCGTATACACCCAGTTGGAACGGCAGTGACCCATTACCCGGTCAAGTAGCAATTCGCCTAAAGGCAGGGGAAGCATTGATTCGAAACGGAGCAACTATACATACGGGACATACCGTTCCTGAACGGGAACGCAATACCTTGTCTATAGGCTGGTCGAAGTGGTCAGGAGAATCTGAAGACGAACCTTCAGTGACAGATGTACGGCATGCATGGCAACTTGATCCAGCAGTCAGAGAATCATTGCCACACAAATGGATGCAGACTGCATGGGACCGCTGGGCAGCAACCCAAAAACTCGGTGATACACTTGAAGATCGGTATACAGGTTATGACATCAATCACATTAAATCTGGTATGGTACTCGGTTGGCGGGGAGAACTGGAACAGCAAGCCGCTGCAGCTGCGACGGAAGACTCCGAATAAACCATCACATTGGTCTGAAGGGAACGATATTCATAGATGTCAATTTAGCGTCCTTCCCGTGACGGTAGGTTCGGTTTCCTAACCGAACCATAGGCGTCAATTTAAGGATAACCGCATTTGTTGGAGGGGTTTGTAACCCCGATTTTTTGAGCAAAAACCTGATAATCGGGGTTACAAACCCCTCCAACAATGGAAAAGCCACATAATCGTGGTTACAAACCACTCCAACAATGGAAGCGGGGTTGGGTAATTGCTAAATTGACGCCTATGGTTCGGTTTCCTAACCGAACCTACCGGTCTGGGATTATAGCGAAATTCCCCTTAAATTGATGCCTATGGGACAAAAACGTTATAGACTCATCACTTTATCACTGGGACCTTACGCCATCCTTGTCCCTGTGTGAACTCTCGCACACTCAAACACCATATCACAACTCGTTTTCCTTTCATATTATCGCGCCTACGAAACAGATTCAATCGTGATGGTGTTGCGCCAGAACCACGAACCGCTACTACATCAGCAGAAAATCCGAGTTGATGTGCAAGATGGTCTGGTAAACCTGACGATTGCGCATGCAGGTCGCCACCCACATGAAAAACAAGATTATGACTGTCTCCTAATAGAACAATTGGACTCTCACGCCATGATGTTCCGAACGGTTTAGTATCTGCAATTGATTTAGTATCCTCTTTGACATAACTCAGCTGCAACTGTTCTTTTGGCATTTCCTTATGACCGAGTTCTTTCCAAAGGTCTCCTGTGATTTCAATAGTTCGTGTTTCAATAGTCCCTTTACGTTTTGGGATTTCCTCCATCCAAGACGGTTTTCCTATCCTTTTCGCAATCGCCTTCGCTGTAATAGCACATGCATAACTTGACCAGTGTGTATCGTGTTTACTATACAGTAGACCGGAATCGGTATAACGATTCTTCAAAAAAAGATCGGTTAGATCCAACACATTTACACCATGTTCCTGTAAGATTTCATAGAAATCTATATGATGCTTGTCGGTGCGTATTGTCTTACTATAATCAGAAATCATCTCAGGATAAATGGTTGCTTTTGCAGGTATCGGGACGAAAATCAGTTCAATTCCTACTTTATCCAATTGTGTTTTAAAATCAAGAATTGCTGGAAGTGGATCCGCATACTCAGAATTTGATGCTTGACTAACATCCTTCGCTGCATCTCCCCAAAATTGTCCAACAAGTAAATGTTGTAACTCTGGAATAAAAAACAACCAGTCCTGCTTGCCTGTAACCACTGAAGTGTTTTGTTCCTTTGCATGACTCACTTTTTCAGTTAACGATTGCCAGAATATGTCATGTCCAACTACTTCGGTTTCACATTCAATCAATTCGCATGTGAACAGAAAAAGTGAAAGAATCAACATCAGCAATCTGCTTGCATTTGAAATTATCACGGTAATTCTCCCCAATAGACATCCAATAGCCATGTCTCTTCATTTTCCAATTCTATACGATTGTAACTTTCGTACTCAGCTTTTACGGATGCCCAAGATCGCAGTCGTAACTCTACCCGCTGTCCGATTTTAAGGTGTGTGGCTTCTGTCCATTTATTCTTACGCATACCCCACATAAACACAATCAGTTCATCTGGAAGTTCAGACGTATCTGAAGGTTCAATGTGAAACGCAATCAGACATTCAGAATATGGCACACTGCCCGGAGAAGGTGGATCTGTTTTGTCTTTGATAGTAGCATTCACGATGATCACATTGTTAACCTGAGTCGTTTCTACCTGTTTATCTTCTGGTTTTGTATGTATTTCAGGGATCTGCAGTAATTTCCAGTTGCTTGAGAATAGTTCACGCGCTGCAAATTGATATACGACAACACGTTTCCCCATGAGACGTTCCGGTTCTTTCACAAGCGTCTGTCGCGTTGTGAGTACACCATCATTGATGACAATCTTATCAATCGGACGGGAAAGTTCTGCACTGAGATGTTCAACGAAACCGGCTGATTTCCCCCATCCCATCTCCACAAGTGAATAGATATTACTGAAGCTATCACCGAGAAAAAGTATCTCTGCATTACGATCTGGTTTCCATGTTTCATCTGACTGAGTCTGGATTACATGTGTTGTGACATGCTCCTTTGGAAACAATGCTTGGTTCTTACGAAGATTCAGCATTTTAGCGATGTCACCTATGTTTATGACTTCAGTTGCCGTTTTGGTGTAAATAGCGTTAGGGTTATTGACGAATTCCACATTTTCAGAAATGAAAGCGCCAAGCTGTTTTGCCACACTTTCCATTGTTTCTGGCTTCCAATGCGTATCTGTTTTAAGATATTGTGCATTCCGTTGAGAAGCATCAAATAGATATGATGTTGAGTCATACACCAGAATATCATGAGAGGAGAGATTCGCAACTATTTCCGAATATGCTTGATTATAGATAGGTGAAGACAAATTTTCGAATCGTTTAGAAAACTTGTCTGAGTGAATAGAAGGTTTAACAGGTGTTGGTACGACAATCAGTTTGATGTTGCGTTCTGCTAACTGACGTTTAAGATCTACAATCGCTTCAACTGCATCACCAGAAGAAGTTATTTTGTGGGGCAAATTAGAATTAGTACTTATATTCGCTATTAGTGAGTCAATATCAGCCCGGTAGAACAACCAACCATCACGACCTACATAAGCCTGTTCATTTCCTGTTCGAAATACGCTCGTCAAGGCTGTCTGAACATTGGGTAATAGCCAATTAGTAAGTACGGATTCATTTTCTAATGTATCCTCAAATTCTTGAAAGGATTCGCGTTTTAGATCAGAAATCAACCCCACTGTGCGAAAAATCTGCGGAAACTTACCGCGACTAATTTCGGATACAATCTGACAGAAAGGCACTGAAAGCAGCACAACACCGAAGACTATTAGTACAAATATGCAAACGTCTCTCTTCACATTCGTGCTGCCTAGGTCTTTTATGGCTGTTTCTCTGCGGTGTTCTGCTAAGTTTCGCATATCTAAAATATGAAATAGATGAAGGGATTATACGCTTGTGTTGACATAATTGCAAGAGAGATTAACAATAGTAGGAGACACACACCCATTCGGATAGGAGTTAATCGTTGTGTCCAGTCCCACGTCTGTGGAAAACACCATACGACAAGTCCTGCAATACACATTGTCAAAATGTAATAAGGTTGATATATTATTCCAGCAATCAGATTCGTAGATGCATGTATATTAGCACTGCTAAACATACATTTCAAGAAGTTAAGCACATGCGGCATATCACTACACCTGAAGAAAACCCAAGTGATAAGGACAAGTATGAACGTCAGTCCAATTCGCAATTGTCTCGGTAGCGATTCATAGTAGCTTGACTTTCCTCGATTTCTTTCTATTGCAAGCATCCCACCATGAATTCCACCCCAGATGATAAAATTCCATGAAGCACCGTGCCATAAACCTCCAAGCAACATTACAAGTGCTAAGTTGATATAAGTTCGCCTACTACCCAGACGGTTTCCGCCAAGTGGAATATAGAGATAGTCGCGTAACCAACTTGATAGTGAAATGTGCCATGTCCGCCAAAAGTCTGTAATAGATTCTGAACGATAAGGAGAATCAAAGTTCTTAGGAAACGTAAACCCTAACATCAACCCCAATCCTATCGCCATGTCAGAATACCCACTGAAATCAAAATAGATTTGAAAGGCATAGGCAATTGTACCATACCATGCATCAAGAGTGCTGACCACCCCTGCATCAAACACTGTGTCCGCACATTTACCACAAGGGTTGGCTAACAATATCTTCTTTGCCATACCCAGCGAGAAGAATGCAATGCCGCGTGCAAACTTTTCTAATGTGTGCGTTCTCTGTTTGAGTTGATCCGAGATTTCTGAAAATCGGATTATAGGACCAGCAACGAGTTGCGGGAACATTGACACATAGCAAGCAAAATCAACAAAATTGCGAATCGGCTTTGCATCACTACGATACACATCTATTGTGTAACTCATCGACTGGAAGGTGTAGAAACTGATACCGAGAGGAAGTGTGACTTGAAGAACGGTTTCCCATATCGGCATTCCTAACCAATCCAGAAGTGTGTTAAAGTTGGATATGCCAAAGTTGAAATACTTGAAAAATCCTAATAGTGATAGATTTGAACAGATAGATATTATTAGGGCAAGTTTTCGATTACGGTGATTTTCGCTGCCAGAGATGACACGTCCACAAGAATAGTCAACCACCGTTGAGGCAAACATCAACAACACAAATGCTGGATTTGCCCAACCGTAGAATAGATAACTTAACAGTGTGAGTCCAAAATGTTTTGCTTTACGTGGAAGTAGGTAATAACTTAGTAAGGCAATCGGGAGAAAATAGTAGACAAAGATATGAGAACTAAAAACCATAATAAATTCTGTAAAGGATTATCATCACTTACGACGTTTTTTAGCGTTACGTTGTCTGACTTTTTCAAGTTCTCGTGTCAACTTTGTTGCCCCGTGCGCGTTCAGATGGTCAAGGTCTTTGAACATTTCTGCTGTAAAATCGTGGTTTCCTCCCTTAATAAAGTCAACGAAAACAAGGTTGGGAAATCGTTTCTCTAAGTTTCGTAATTCTTTAACCAATTCACGATACCCTTTCTGTGTTGTGCCATCATCATCCACAACTGCTTCTCCTCGCATGATAGGATGGAAAGGGGACAGATATAGCAACACCTGAACGTCCCGTTCCTTTAATGAAGCAATCATTGTTTTAAGTCGGTTCCACCTTTTTTCGGATATTTCCCATTCTTCATCAAAATCGTCTTTTTCAGGATCTTGCCAGACTTCGTTTTTATATTCCCAACCCCATGGACGTTCAGACCAATACACACCCACATAAGGGATAGCAGAGATTTCATCTGCGGTCTTTTTCTTATCATTGCCACCGGTTGTTTTCCATAAGGTTTCAGCATGTTTCTGATCGAATTCAAACCCATCGCTTCTTCGCAACACTCTATCGGAAGATTTTTCAAAATGGCGATTGACCACACGCGGAGACATCTGATAAACCATCCACTCTAAGTTGGGAAGTTTCAATAGATATTCATCTACAACAAGTTTCTGTACCTCTAATGAACCCCCTGAAATCGCGAGATTGTATGCGACAGGAGTCTTTTGATTTTCCTTACCGTAAAATAAACCGGTCCTTACTCCAGATTCACAACGTGAGTCCCCCAAAGCAACAAGTTTGAGTTGATCCTTCAATTGCCAAAAGACAGGCATCTTTTCGGAGAGAATAGAATCGTAGTCAAACCTATCATCTATAGAACGGTCTTCAAGTATTTTTTGTCCAATATCGTGGTAGAGTGGTATATCTGCGTCTAACTCAAGAGTATCACTTGTATAAATGCTTTCAAGTTCTTTGAATTGTTGATATGGATAAAGTTCTAATGTCCGTGAAGTTCCAACTTTGGATTGCCCAATTGATTGCGGTTGGTTATCATAAATTGCCCAATGTGCAACACGAAGTCTCTTTCCTTTGAACTCACCATCAAGCCGTTTCTTGAGCTTATATTCATAAAATACGAGGGCTTCACGATATGGAGATATATCATCAAGAGTCGGCAGTTTAGATTTCGCAAGTAACTCTACTCTAAGTTCAATGGGATCACTCATGTCTATATCTATCAAAGTGCCGTCTTGTGCGATCTCAAGTTCGATCTCTACACCCATATTGTCAACTTCAATATCGTAAAAATCAGTTTTGCCAAGTTCTGATTTCCGTTCTATATCGTCAATTTCCAAGGATCCAACGTGCCGACGAACTGTATCTTGAACAGGTTTAGGAAGTTCGGAAAAAGAAATTCTCTCAGTTATATCTCTCTGCTTGAATGTGCCATCTTCCATAATCTCTAATTCAATTCTAATTCTATCATCTTCCGCTTCTACATCATATTCAATCTCACCGTCATCTTCATCTCTGTCAATATCGTCGATTGGAACGTCCCCGATTTCTTTCAGGACGATTTTCTGTATGGATTTTGGTAGCTCATCAAATTCTATATCTTTAGTAAATCCATTGTAACTGATGAAAACGAAGCATATTAAGATACAAAATAGTCGTAGTTTTGTATGAAAACGATTTCTTATCATAACGCAATTCCTATGATTGTTATAGTTCCTTTCTCAAAATCACTATACGATTGCTGTTCGTGCCTTTGTTGTTGTTAGCAACACCCCAACAATTTGCTGTTTTCGTGAAATCTTGGGTGTTTATCATCAACTTTTCAGGCATAAATCCAGCATCAAGGGATGCTTTTGCAACAGCATTTTCTAAGAATATTTCACCTTTACGTACCTCTCCCACTTCAAAAGCAATTCTACCAGATGGTTTTAGTACGCGATGTAACTCAACAAATACATCTGTCATCCGTGCAACCCAATCATCAAGTGACTTTAATTGCCAGATTTTACCTGCTTCTATTGTTATATCACAAAACCACATTCGTAGCCAGTTGTCCTGTTTATAGTCAACAGTATCAAGAAATGGAGGAGAGGTTACAACTAAATCAACAGATTCGTCAACAATCTGAGGTGTATCATCAGCGGATCCTGTTATGAGAACTGCATCATCACGCCAATAATAGTCAGGGATGTCGTGTCGTAACAACTGTTTTGATTTACGTAGTATCAATTCTTTTGTGTTGCGGTATTCTGGTACCTGATTGCGTTTTTCGTTTATTTTCCGTTGCGAGTTGACTGATGCCGCAAGATTCGGCGGTAGCGTAAAAACAGAGAAGAAACCTGAGGAATGTCCTGTGAGACGACTACATGCGACCATTTGTAACCATGCATCTACTCTATCAAGCCGTTCCTGTTGAAAATAGGTTCGCAAACCATAAATTTCTCTGAGTGTATTTTCATGGAAAAAGACTAATAAATCTGGATCAATTTCTGCATCATAAGATAGGTCTATCTCAGACAACCTTTCCTCAATATCCGCTAAAGTTGGTGGATTGAGTCTCGGAGATATCAGAACTATAGATAATGGATTTATGTCATTTCCGATGGCTTTCTGGCCGTGGAGTTGTGCCTCTATCAAAGTAGTCCCGCGTCCCATAAACGGATCGTAGACGACAGATTCAGATTTACAGATCTTTTGGATGAAATATGCTGGGAGTTGTGGTTTGTAGCAGGCGCGGTATGAGATTTCATGTATGGAATGTCCAGCACGTTGTTTTGCTGTCCAAAATTCGTCTATCTCAGCGGGGACATAGACAGAATAACTATCGGGACGATTGAAGTCAAAGGCTAATTGAATCGTTTCCATAATTTAATTCCTTTTGAGATTCTTACGGACTAAATCATCGTACTGCGGTGAGGACCGTTTGCTAGTATTTTGTGATTAACAGAAGCCTCGAGTCTGACATTCACAGTTGTTGAAGGTTCCAGAAAATCTAGACGAATCGTATCTATTTTGGCATTTTTTTCTCCATCATGATACATATAAAGCACTGTCAATATAAGATGATATATCGGATCAGAGAATTGGGCGCGAAGCTTTTTAGATGAAGAGGTTAACACACGTCGGTTAGAATCTTTCTCATTCCAGTCTTTAGTTGCTTTCACTTCAAGAGGAATGCTACATCCCAATATTTGCTGAATCAAGTTCTGGTCAGGATAACCTGGTCCGGAACATTTCAATATTGAGAATCCTGAGATAGCCGAATTTATTGTTTTAATAGTATATTTCTCAACTTGATTTCCTCTTGATTGATTCGTGCTATGAGGTTTAATAGGACATGAAGAACCTTTTATAGAAGATTCTGAAACAGCATTAACAAATGCCAATTCGACCATATCTCGTAATTCATGTGGCCATTCATGAACAAGTTGACGGTGTTGTTTTCCTTCCCAGCGTAGCAGATCTCTATAATAATCACTGAGATTCGACATAAGAAATTCCTAAATAAAAAAACGATGTCAAGAGATTGATTGACACAATCTTTAAAGATTATATATATTAACGAACAAAAAGTGATTCTTGTTTGCAGAAAGATGAGTAGATACGTGCTGATTGTCCGCTTCCCCACATTGTTTCTAAGTTCTCAGTGCATGAATAATCTTTGAAAAAACGGGAGACATCATCTGCTTTCCTCTGTTCTGCAAGCCTCTTTTCAATGATCTGTATGTTGAATAAATCAAGTTCAATACCTATAGATTTTCGTCCTAATTGTTCTGACACGACCATCGATGTACCTGAACCTGCAAATGGATCAAGAACAACATCACCCGGATTGGTAGATGAGAGGATTATCCGTAAAAGGAGTTGGATGGGAGTTTGTTGCTTGTGTAAGCGATTACCATCTCTATCGCGTAGTGCTTCATCACCAGCAAAATAACCTGACGTTAATTCACGAATGTCATCCCACACGTCAGTTACATACATACCGTTTTCACGGACGTATTTGTAATCCGCTGGTAAAGGCGGATCAATTCGCAGTCGGTTAAAAACACGAGGCGTTTTGCCTTTCGTAGCAAACCCAATTATCTGATAGTGTTTTCCAAATCGTTTTGTTCCGGGAACGGCAGAGGTCTTCTTTTTCCATATAATCAGATTTTGGAATGTCCAGCCTGAGTCACGTAGGCATTGCAAAACGAATTCAGTATTTTTTTCGCGTTGCATAAAATAGATAGCACCACCATCAGAAGTTAATGCGTATATCTTCGCACAGACTTCTTGCATCCATTCCCAATACTTGTCTGATGGTAGGTTATCATTCCACTCATTATAGGCTTTATCCTGATTAAAGGGAGGATCAAGAAAGGAAAGGTCTACGTTTGATAAAAAGTTAGATGAATCCAAAGTTTCTGTGCAATTATCTTGGATCACAATACAGTTTTTGTAGATTGATTTTGGCATGATGACGCGCATTCCTATAGGACGAGATTTAAACTCTCCAACTAAACAGTATAATGCTTAGCAATATCATCGTCCAGATTTTCTAAAATATCTTTTGCATCACGTTTCGGTGTTTTTTCTTTTTTCACTTCTGCTTCAAGAAATCCGTTTTCTTCAATAACCTTTTCCTCAACATATATTGGCACTTCACATCGGACTGCAAGTGCAATAGCATCACTGGGTCGTGAATCTAATTCGAATTTCTCTCCGTTCAATTCAAGCGTCACCTCTGCGTAGAAGGTAGAATCTTCTATAGAAGTGATAGAAACAGACTCCACCTTACCGGAAAATGTCTCAATCACGTTCTTGAGCAGATCGTGTGTGATGGGACGTGGTGGTGGTGTTTGTTTCAGTTGGTTTTCTATCGCCCACGCTTCGGATTCTCCTATCCATATCAGCAATATCCGTTTAGATTCCCCTTCTCTTTCCTTCAACACAACGAGGGGAGTGCGAGTGTTTCGATCAATTGTCACAAATTCAATATTTACTTCAACCATCTTTTTTCTCCTCTTCAAGGAAACCGTGTTCTTCTAAAACACCTTCATCTACAAAGATTGGGGCATTAAATCGTATTGCCATAGCAATTGCGTCGCTGGGACGCGAATCTATGGCAATTTCTTGTGTATCTGCTTTAAGACTCAATTTTGCATAAAAGGTTGACTTCTCAATTTTGGTGATATAGACCGCATTAACGGTTGTCGAAAGCGCATCTATAATATTCTTGATAAGATCGTGGGTCATTGGACGTGGAGAAGGCATTTCATCCAAATATGATTTGATTGCGTTTGCCTCCGCTTCTCCCACCCAAATCAATAACCTTCGTATAGGAGCACCTTCTTTTTGTTTTAGAATGACAACTGGTGTTCCATTATTGTTTGTGGAGATATAGTCAGCTTTTACTTCAACCATTGGAATATTCCATTGTTTAAAATATCTTCGGTTTATTGTGTATTAAACCGAAGATATTATGTATGCGAGTTTGGATGTTCTATCAACCTCAACAGTTGAAGCTGCATATCTTATTCAGAAGTAGGCTCGGATTCAGAAGTAGGCTCGGATTCAGAAGTAGGCTCGGATTCAGAAACTGTTACTGAATTCTGATTAAGACCTTTAGCATAATCCTGAATCGTCTGTCCAATTTTTGCGGAATCCAAACCGCTGAAGTTAACGAGTTCTTTCAAGAGTGGCATTGCAGCTCCAGCATTTACTATAGAACTGAGGATGCGGCTCATTCCACCTGAATTACCATTACCACCATTTCCACCTAAATCAAGTACACGGATACTTTCAATGCGTTCTGCAGGTTTCATCAACTCACCCGTAACTTCAGGTAATGCCTCAACAAGTGCATGCACTGCATCGCTGACAAGCACCTGTGGTTCAGCTTGGTTTTTCGCAGTAATTAAGGCTTCTTCTCCCTCAGCCTCAGCCCTTGCTTCAACAAGCAAAGCCTCGGCAAGAATTCTTGTTGCCTCCGACTTGACTCTCGCTGCCTCCAGTTCCGCTTTTGCTGTTTCAACGATGGTGTATGCCTCAGCATCAGCCATCTTCTCCTTAGCAATTCTTTCTTCGTCTGCTTCTTGTTCTGCACGAATCAGTTCAATTTTGCTTTCGCGTTCTGCCTTTTCTATTGCTTCAGCAGTTTCAACGGCGGCTTCAGCGCGGGCTTTTTCTGCAGAAACCGATAACAGATCAATTAGGGCAATCTCACGTTCTTTCTCTTTCATTGAAACAAGAATAGCGTTTTCTGCCTCAGCTTCTTTTTCTGCCCGTTCCTTATCAATCAGTACAATTCTACGTTCAATTTCTGTTTCTTTGACTGTAGCCTCTTGTTCAATCTTAGCTTTTTCAATAGTGAGGTTACGCTGGATTTCTGCTTCCTCAACTGCTTGCTGTTGTTGTACTTTTGCAAGCTCAACTGCTTGCTGTTGAGAGATTTCACTTTCTTCAACCTGACGTTCCTGTTCAATCCGTTCCATCTCTATTTTTTGAGTTTGTGCAATTTCAGCAGATTTTATAGCCTGTTCCTGCATAATTCGTGCTTCTTCAACTGCCTGGAGTTGTTCAAACTTATGTGCTTCAACAGCGCGTTCCTGTTCCGCCTTGTTAGTAGCAATTTCCTTACGTTGTGCTTCTTGGGCGAATTCAAGTCGTTGCTCTACCTCTAAACCTTCGGTCTCTGTTTCTTCTTCACGCATCTTGATCTCAAGTTCAGCTTTGAGACGGTCTTCTTCACGTTTAACTTTATTTTCGTGTTCTATCTTAGCGGTTGCAGTCTGTTTCTCTTCAACTTCCTGCTTGATCGTCTGAATTGCGACAACATCAAAACGGTTGTTTTCATCAAGTGAATCAAGTGGTGTTTGATCAAGATTGGTAATTGCAACAGTTTCAAGTTTGAAACCGTTCTGCTCAAGATCTTCAAGACATGCTTCTTGGACTTGGTCTGAAAATTCTTGACGTTTTTCATGAAGTTCCTGAAGTTCCATGGTTGCAGCAACACTTCGTAAAACACCTACAAGTTTACCTTCCAGCAAGGTATTCACTGCTTCTGGTGTCAATGTTTTATCTCCAAGACTTGCGACTGCTTTAAGAACATCTTGCTCATTCGGTTCAATTTTAACATAGAATTCTGCCTGAATGTCAACACGTAAACTATCCTTTGTAATCAGTGCCGCTTGACCTTCACGTTCAACAGGTAACTGTAAGGTATTTAGTGAGATAGTTTGCGTTATATTTGTGATTGGGTTGGCAAGCGTTCCACCGAATACAACACGTTTTTTACTGCCACCTGAAATCACCAACGCGGCATCTGCAGGTGCTTTTTTGTAGAATGATTTATAGATTAACACGGAGATTACGAATAACGCAATCAGACCACCAACAATGAGTATAAAAAGTTCATTCATTTCATTTCTCCTTGACTTCTGTTATCATGTTTATTTTTGGTAATTTGTATTTACTGTAGTTCCATTTCTACTGGTTTCACATCAAAAATCCGTTTATCAGAATCATAGTTTATAAGAATAACGGTATCTCCTTTTACCGGAAGCGTTTCATCAGGTTTTACACGACATTTCACTGTTAATGTATCCCCATTAGGAACAACAACACGTGCTGTTCCAAAAGTAGTAGTAACTTGTCCACTTATCACTCTACCGCGTAACCCGAGTAAATGCAAATCTTTTGTCGCTGGATCACTTTCTGGGAAGATCCTTGAAAGAGTCAACGATAGGTATCGTGTACTTACCACACTGCAGACAAACGCAGCCGAACAGGAAATGCCAAAGAACAAACTTGTTGTGGAATCTACACGGAGTATATTATTGACGATTAACCCCGTGAAACTCCAAGTCGTAAAAAGGGACATTACGACAATCATAAACGGGACCCTGCCAATATTCAAGAAACCTAATACGTCTGCAAAGACACTACCAGCTGCACCAGAATCCGTGGTAATTTCGGTATCAGCATCGGCATCAACATCCATATCAACATCAGCGTCAACATCCATGTCAGCATCAACATCTAAATCTACATCAGCATCAACGTCAAAGTCTGCATCCACATCTGCGTCAACGTCAGCGTCAGCATCTCCGAAGTCCAATCCACCGAGGACCAACCGAAAAATGGCAAACAGGAAAACGACAGCAAGCGGAGCAGTAAACCATACATTATGATGTGCTAGAAGATATTCTCGAAAAGCACCCATTAGTTATACCTCCCAATCTGTTCGGTGATAAATTGTTGGACATGCATCGCCTCATGAAAACTCATGTTATCTATCCAGTAAATATTACGTTTGACATATATTTCAAGTCGCGCTTGTCCAAATAACCGATGTTTCAACATACGTGCAAGTTTGACTGAAATTATATCACTAAATAATAAATTACAACGTATATTGGCATAGGAGACAGCGATACTCCCAATAAACTTTTCATCTAATACGAGGACGCGCTGCGATGTAATAAGAACGAAATCTGGAAGCAACAATGAGGAACGTCCGAGAACACACAGATGGATTTTCTCATCCTGTTGGAGTTCTGCTTTAGCAAGCTGTTGAATACGTGTGGGTAAATTTTCAAACTCAGCCATCGTGCATCGTCCTCTTATATTGAGACATTGATATAAGGAAAGATAGCAAGAAAAGTCAGATTTGATTGTTGAAAATGTAAATGTTAACAATAGACATACAATCACTTGTGTGTCTATTGTTATGATGGAGGTGGCGGGAATCGAACCCGCGTCCGAAAGCAGATTAATAAAGGTTTCTACATGTTTATCACAGGTTTGAAGTTTCGCCATTTTGACTCCCCTGTGCAGGATTCACAAATGACTATCTCAAGTTTAGATTCGCAGTATGTCCCTTGAGAACAACCAAACTGCTAGCCTGTATTGTGACGCTTTTACCTCCCTGACAGACAACAAGTCAGCAAAGCGTAGCCGCTTAAGCAGCTAGTGCTAATTCTTGATCAGCAATTATAATTGTTCCGCCTATTTTACGAGGCCTGCGGAGACCTCGACATGCAACCAATATCGCAATTACCTCCGTCGAAACCTGTGTCACCCCCAGAATATATCTCGTGGGTCTAAGAATATGAGCGTATTTCACGATCCGCTTGATCGCGATTTATTTTATCACGTTTGTCGTAAAGACGTTTCCCTTGTGCTACTGCTAATTCTAGCTTAACCCGACCACCCGTAAAGTATGCACGTGTTGGAATTAACGTCAAACCTTTGGAATGAACAGACCTTTCAAGTTTTCTGATCTCGCTACGATGTAACAATAGTTTTCGTGGACGTTTCGGCTCATGGTTCATCCGATTTCCTTGGTCGTACAAACCGATGTATGCATCAACCAGAAATACCTCACCATCTGTTATCTGTGCGTAACTATCTGTCAGATTGAACTGTCCATTCCTTATTGCTTTAACTTCAGTCCCCTGCAAAACGATACCTACTTCATATCGATCACGCAAATGATAGTCATACCGTGCTTTCCGATTGACTGTAATTGTTACGTTCTGCGGGGAATTCTTCTGCTTTTTCACAATAACCATTATTTTAACATATAAATTCCCAGTATGCAAGGAAATTGTATATATTGCCAGGGTTAGTTAGTTTTATGTTTTTCTGATGTCTTTCCTCGCATTCGCATTAAGGTACTAATGTATTCTCTGAACCAGAATCTGTCAGATTAGGTGTGCCTAAGGGTGAGTAACATAGGCGTCAATTTAAGGATATATTTACCTGTGAAGGATTTTGGATGTCTATTTTTATCATACACACCTGTCGCACCGCTGGTGCTTGGTTTCTTGTGGTCGACATTTTCTATACACCTTTCGCCCCGCTGGTGCTGATATATGATTTATAAAAGCCTCGGAGAGGCGACAGGTGTATAGCACTTAATATCAAACACAGACATAAGCCCCAGCGGGGCGACAGGTGTATACAATGCACAAACTTACTCACTAAATTGACGCGTATGGTGTGCCTAAGGGTGAGTAATTATTCATTGCATAGAATACATCAGATATGATATGATAGAAACATGCATCCGAATGAACCAAGCACATTACAAGACGTTGAGAAACCTTCAACCCTTCGATTTATTGTTGGTACGCTCCTCTTCGGATCTATTCTCATTATTCTCACATGTTATTGGATAATCTCAGCAGAGAACCGTGTTGTTTGGGAGCTCACAGATTTTTCAATCTTTCCTACCGTTCTTTTTACCTTCTTTCTGTTGGCTGCTCTTGCCCCGTTTCTAAGAAGATTGTTAAAACGCGCTGCCCCCACGTCACGTGAACTTGCAATGACTTACATCATGGTTTCTGTGGCGACTGCACTTGCTGGACACGACATCGTGCGTCAATTAGTACCGATGGTTGCTAATGCGGGGTGGTTTGCAACACCCGAAAATGAATGGGCAGATATCTTCTTTCGCTTTCTACCAACATGGTTGACAATTACTGATCGGAAGATATTACAAGGGTATTTTGAAGGAGATGATTCATTTTGGCAGCCTCACTATATGGAAGCATGGCTTTGGCCGATCATCGCATGGAGTTTCTTGGTAATCGTTCTGCTCTTTATAATGTTATGTATCAACATCATAATTCGGAAACAGTGGATAGATCATGAAAAGTTGAGTTATCCATTGACAACGCTTCCTGTTGAATTGCTTGGAAATACATCCAACCTATTTCGCAACAAACTGATATGGCTTGGATTCGGGATTGCATTTGGACTTGAGATCATGGCAGGACTCAATTATCTTTTTCCTGTCATTCCTTCTTTGAAAATCAAGTATCTCCTATTCTTTGAAGATCGTCCTTGGAATGCAATGGGACGTTTGCCAATCTATGTATATCCATTTGCGATAGGACTTGGTTATCTCATGCCGTTAGATTTAGCGTTGTCTTTCTGGGGATTTTACCTGTTCTGGGGATTGCAGCGTGTCTTTTTCAGTGCGACGGGATGGACAACGGCAATTGGTTTTCAAACGGAACAACGGACAGGCGCGTGGATCGGGATCGGACTACTCGCATTGGTAACAAGTAGGAGAGAGATATTAAGAGTACTTGGTAACGTTTTTTCATTCAAGTCAAAAGACGGCTTATATCAACTTGCTGTATATGGGTTGATAATCGGATTGGCAATTGTATTAATCTTTTGGTATTTCGCGGGGTTATCTCCGTGGGTAGCACTCGGTTATTTTGGCATCTATTTGGTATTGTGTATTGGTATGACACGCATGCGTGCTGAACTTGGACCACCTACACACGAACTACACGGTGTACATCCTGACCGCATCATGCTACTCTTTTTTGGCAGTCGTCCATTGGGAGCACAGAATCTGACGAACACAACATTATTATCGTGGCTTGCCTACGGCTATCGGTGCCATCCAATGCCACATCAGTTAGAGGCATTTAAGATTGGTAGACAGTTCCGTCTTCGAGAGAATAGAATTGTTATTGCGTTGATAGTCGCATCAATTGTAGGTGCAGTTATTTCCATAGTTGGTCACGTTGCGCTCTACTATGAATTTCGGTTTGCACGGTGGGGTGTCGGTGAGTTTAACCGTCTACAAAACTGGATTACTTCGCCGCGCGCGCCAAATTTAACTGCAATCGAACATATAGGCTTTGGTTTCTTATTCACTGGTGTATTGACAATACTCAAACGGCAGTTTTTGTGGTGGCCATTTTATCCAGTGGGATATGCTGTAGGTAACGGTTGGGCGATCGGATGGATGTGGTTTTCAATATTCTTAGGATGGTTATTCAAAAGGATACTTTTCACGGGAGGCGGAGTCCGTGCCTACCGTAATGCGTTACCACTATTCTTAGGACTTATCTTTGGTCAATTCCTTGCAGGTAGTCTTTGGAGTTTGTTAGGCGTACTGTTTAACAAAAACATGTACACCCTATTCCCGTAATTTCAAAAATCTTCCAATGCCTCTTCTTCAGAAGCAAATACACCTATGCTTTGGGTAAGTCCGATAGTATTAAAAATAGTTCGCACCTGCATTGCTGGATGCGCAATTCGCAACTGTTGTCCTTTATCCCTTGTTTTCCATAGTAATTTTATTATTGTCCCAAAACCACTACTTGTGATGAAACTTTGCCTGTCAAAGTTGAGTAATAATTTTGTTGAGTCCTGAACTCCATTGTCTGCATACGAGTCATTAATTGCTTCTTCAGATTCGTTGGTTAAGTAACCAGTAATGTCAAAAATCGCAACATCACCCTCATGTCGAATAGAGATCTGTGGTTGTGCTCTCACGTTGTCCTCCAAAAGATTAGAATCCATAGTATATAATATCTCAGAAATCTTATATCGTTGAAATGCCGTCTTGAGCTATATCCATCAATTAAAATTGCTCAAGAAAAAACTTAAAACAATCCATAGAATATTAATTTTCAGTGAAAGTGCGTTGAAGTGGTGCATGTTGTTGTTGATCCCGCACTATAGTTCCATTGTCAAGATGGAGCCAAGTCTCAAATTGTCGTTCACCTTCAATTAATTCAATCACTCGTCCTCCACGTGGAAACCCATCTTTGCCATAAGTGTTGTACCCCGATGCTCTTCCATAACAAAGACGAATTCCATGCAATTCTCCCCAGAAATCGTTGATATGATCATGCCCAACAAATGTCCCTATGACATCGCCTGTTTCGTGTAGTGCTGCAAAGAATCCTGTGTTAATTTTGGGCGCACATATATCTTCATATTTTACACCGTGACAAGTGTGGAAATCCCATACTTCGTGGTATTCAGGAATGGGAATATGAAAAAAGGCAAGTGCTGGTAAAGGGTCTCCAGCTGTACCGTTATATCTTGCAGATTCACTGAGAAACCACTCAATTTGAGCACGTTTGATCCAGTCATAACCACCAATATCTGTAGGTGCATAACTCCCTGAATCAATAAAATAGAGCAGTGCTTCAGGTTCAGAATTATGAGCACTTTGAACGGTTAGTACATAATTCCCTACTCCTGGAACATCTTCCGGACCTGGTTCCACAAGCGAGAGATCACTTTCCTGCATGGCTTCCGTAAGTTCCTGACGATTTGCAGTGCCTTCGTCATCATGATTACCGAAAACTGCCGTCCAAGGAATACCTTCTCTTTCAGTTATCTCTATGACTTGCCGAAGAGATCCAATAGCATCATCACAACCCCCACCAGATAAGATGTCACCTGTCAGAACGATTAAGTCAGGTGCTTCTGCTTCAGTAATGCTCTGCATCAATGCTGCAGATTTCTGGTCGGTGGGATCACCGTTTTGCCAATGAATATCTGTGTACTGGACGATCTTGAATCTTCCATCCTCGCGGAACTTTAATACATTTTTCATTTCTAATTATACCCCGTATAACTATAAACATAATTCAAAAATAATGCAAGCAAAATTAATTTATTCCCGTTTATTTACTTTTTGAATCAATCAAAAATGCGACAATATATCCTTATGTTACAAGCCACACGCTCAATTTGAATCCATCAGTTTCAATAAGATAGAGATGTTGTTCTTTTATAAGATAGAAAAAAATCTGCTCATTATATTGTTAACTATATTTCAAAATAATAGAGGATGTAAACTCAACCTAAAAAAATTATAGTAACAATTTCAGAAAAGTAAGCGTTAAAATTTCAAGTGTTAAAGAGTCATAATGTTGTAAAGAATCCTGCAACGAATGCATGTTGTAGGAAATTTCAATCAGTAACTTTTGTAATATACATATTTATAAATCGTCTACTTTCAATAACAGTAAGGTTTATCAGGTTAGAACAGGAAGAATTGTGTTTAACATCTGTTTGAGACTTACAATCTGTCTATCGTGTTTCCATTCATACCTTAGGAATAGGTTGACAAATAAACTTTGAATCATGTATGGATAGAGTCAATAAATAATAAATTTAACATACACATTCTATAGTCAATAAAAGAACATCTAAATTTCATAATGCAGACATCTTTTTTATTAGGTGGTAATTATGCAAAAAGCATTTCTTATAATTTGCGTATACTTCATTGTGTTCGTGTTTTTGGGAATCTTGTGGTATTATCCTGTGATGCCGTTTCTCTTCTATAACACTCTTGCGGATGCTGAAATGAAACATCAGATGGAAGACGATTTAATTGAATACTATGGAATTGTCAACGAAACACACCAACTTGCGAGAAAAGGTGCAATTCTTTCTTTTCAAGAAAAAGTTGTATTATTCATAACTCCCGGTGGTGAATACGGCTTCTTGCTGTTTCCTATAGTTGGAATTCTATGGGGATTGTGGCGTGGTCTTGCCTTCCATTTCCGCATGAGGAAAGAAGTTCCTGTCACTCAAACACCACACACTGTCTAAACATACAACACATTTAGGTATTCAGTTGACGAGTTTTCATATCTGAAAACGGAAAGCGTTTACAGATTGTGCAACTGCAAATCTTTTTGTATTAAATCGGGGTTAGAAACCCCTCCAACAGAAGCACTTAGTGAGAATTGAATCCCTGATTACACGCCTTTCCTCTTGTGTTTCCACATGAATCGTGGTATAATGCAAAACTAAAGAATGTTAAGCATCAAGTATGAGAGAATCAGTTTAATTCACAACCTCTATTGCCTAAAATGATCTGTCTGTAATCTAATTCCACTCATGCATACTTATGATACTCATACCACTATCCTATCAAATGAGAAAGTAGCAGAAGATCATTACCTGTTACGTTGTGAGTGTTCCGATATAGCACAGTATGCGCAACCAGGACAATTCATACATGTCCTGATTTCAAACGGATCGGGACTTTTACTCCGTCGTCCATTTACGATATACACGGTTGATGGTAGACATCTAACTATGTTGTATCAGATCATTGGGGAAGGAACGCAGCGACTTTCGGAGTTGCGAAGTGGTACGTCAATACAAGTATTAGGACCGCTTGGTAATACATTTGACATTGCTGACAATCCTAATCCTGCGATTTTAGTTGGTGGAGGTGCTGGTATAGCATCTCTCATGTTACTTGCTGTTTCATTGCGGGCACAAGGCATAGAGACATTTGGAATGATAGGAGCACAACACCGAGAGAGATTACTCAGTGTTGATGATTTGGAAGCAATTGGTGTGTCTGTACAGATTGCTACAGATGATGGGAGTGTTGGATATCACGGGTTTGTAACTGATATTCTAACTGATATTCTAACTGAGAATGATTTGAATCGTCCGACAATCTATGCTTGCGGTCCACACGGCATGCTCGCTGCTGTCAGTCAGATAACATCAGAATTTGGAGTTTCGACACAAGTTGCTATGGAAAATCGGATGGGATGCGCTATGGGGGTATGCCTTGGTTGTGTCTGCCCTGTCCGTATTGGAGAAAACCGGATTGAGTATCAACGGGTGTGCACTGAAGGACCTGTCTTCAATGCCGCTGAAATCGCATGGGAAATATAACAATTAAATAAAATGAAACCAACATTCTATCAGAGAATCACAGAAATTAGCCTAAAAGGTGAGTTACTTTCGGATGCTTGTTGTGAAAAGACATTATCTGCATCGGAAGTGGAATTGCTTCCTTTATTAGACGCTGCTTACCAAGTTCGCAAAAAATATTTTCAGAATACTGTACAGCTGCACATTCTCAATAATGCACAGAACGGTAATTGTCCAGAGGACTGTCACTATTGTGTGCAAGCAAAAACAGCAACAACAGATATTGACTCCTATTCCTTAAAACCGATGTCAGAGATTCTCGCTGAAGCGGAACGGGCTTATAAATCTGGTGCATTCCGTTACTGTATTGTGATGAGTGGTAGAGGACCTAACTCAAAGAAAGTTAACCAACTTTCAAAAATAATCCAAACAGTCAAAGACCGTTTCCCTATTGAGGTGTGTCTATCTGTCGGACTGATCGATGAACCTGCTGCCCAAACATTAAAAGAAGCAGGTCTAGACAGATTGAACCACAACCTCAACACATCTGAATCCCACTACCCGAACATCTGTAGTACACACACATATCAAGATAGAATGGATACATTACATGCAGCACAATCTGTAGGACTCGCATGCTGCTCAGGCGTGATTGTCGGTATGGGTGAGGATATTGTGGATCTGATTAGCGTTGCTAAAGAACTCAGAAGATTAGAGGTAGCTTCAATTCCAGTCAACTTTTTTCTGCCTATTGCTGGCACGCAGGTTCAGGAGACCCAAACATTAACGCCAGATTATTGCCTACGAGTATTGTGTTTGTATCGATTCCTGAATCCAACAGCAGAGATTAGGGTTGCTGCAGGACGGGAACACCATTTGCGTGGTATGGAGGTAATGTCACTATATCCTGCAAATTCGATGTTTTTAGATGGCTACCTGAATGCGAAAGGGAAGGAAGCATCTCGCACACTACAAATGATAGAAGATGCTGGTTTTACAATTGAAACAAACGGGAATATATCTGAATATCTTCAACATCCACAGAATGAACAGATAGATGTACCGCTAAAAGAATTAGAAGTGCTTCGCCCGCGTATAGAATCATGAAGATAAGTATTTGATAAGAACTAATAACATTCGCAGCTTTCTTCATGCAGTTCTAAGGAAAGTTGAAGGGATTGTGGTGCCGTTGGAACGACACTACCGTTGGTTTTGATTTTCTTAGAGTCAATATCCCTCATGTCTTCTGGTATTACAAAGTAGGACTTCAACACTTCCCAATCCTTGTCTGTAATTGTAACGACCTCACCGAGATAAAAACTAACCCAGACATCCCCGATTTTTGAGTTTGGCGATTCATTCGCTAATTTCTGTTGCGTGATTTGTACATATTGAGGGTCAATATCTATACCGATGACGTTTCTCCCCAATCTTGCAGCTGCGACAGCTGTTGTCCCGGTTCCCATAAACGGATCCAGGACCACGTCGTCTTCATCTGTGCTCATCAAAAGAATACGTTCTAAAAGATGCACTGGGAGTTGACACGGATGTGGGTCTCTATGTTTATTATGGCGAATGCGATGGATATCCGACCATATATCAGAAACAAGCGGTCCAAAGGGATGTAGAATCTTCTTTTTCCCACCATAGTCTTTCAACAAGTATCCACATTTCCGACATCGCTTATGTGGATAGCGGATTTCATAAAATTTGTTTTCACGCTGATTCTTGGCATAAAACAGAATACCGTAGTGTGAGGGTTGCAGAGTCTTTCCCATAGGTGCTGTTGGCGCATCCCATGCAATCCAGTGCCGAAAATCTGCGACATCGTTTAAGAACTCAGTGTAATAAGTAAGCCACTTAGGAATATTATGCAAGAATATGGATCCGCTCGGTTTTGTAATCCGCACCATTTCATGGATCCACTGTTTGCACCAATTGAGATAATCACTGGTTTCCTTCTCGTCCTTGTAAGTTCCATACTTTTTTTTCAGGTTAAACGGAGGATCGGCGAACGTAACATCAACACTATCTGATGGGAACTGCTGCATTACCTCTATACAGTCGCCGTGGATGATTTGATTGATATATTTTTCCATGGAAAGTCTCATACTAAATCAATATGCATATTATAGTGAATTATAAATATAAGTTGACACTTTCGTCCCACGGTAGGCGAGGTTTCCTAACCTCGCCGATGCAGAGTGTTCAAGTAATTTCAAAATCTACTATATATTTTGTTACTTTAAAACGGATATTAGTGATTGTTGGAAACGAATAAGTTCAGATTCCTCCAGAGTAAAGACATCTTCAAATGCTTCTACCATTCTTCTCAGATCTTTTTTTCGAACATACCAACCGATACCGTCAACAAATCCCCAGAAGTGCGCATTAGGATAATGTTTACTAAGGATGTTTCTAATGGCAATCTCTGTTTTTGCTTTATCACCTTGTCCAGAGGAAGTTGTTTTAGAATATGAAGACTCAATAATTACTTGTGGTTCTTCTCTATTGGGAATGACAAAATCCATTGTGCGCTTTTCGCTTGGAGTAAGTTCCCTTAACTTTTCTAAGTCTACACCCTGGTCAAAACTGACTTCCATTTCTTCTAATAGTTTTCCAATGACGACTTCAGCATTATTTTGTGCTTTTCCTGAGTAAGAACCTTTCTCCTTATACCGAATCAATGTATCAATCATCGCATCAACTTCAAAACTAAGTTTAGAAATGCCTAATTTCTTTAACTCGAAAAGCGGAAGAGTTTTGGATAGCAAAGGTATAGTTGAACCTTCGTAAAAAAGATTCACGATACCTTTTCTAAAATCGGCACAGGTTTGTATTTTGTTTTGGATTTTGGAATCTTGCCATTCTGTTATCCCTGTCTCGTTTAACTCAGCTTCATCTATCCATAGGTTTCTGCAAGAAAGTTGTGAGAGTTCTTCATCGTCAACGACCCTGATAAATGTAATCAATCGTTTGAAGTGTTCGTTAGAAAATCCTGTCAAAGCTAATAGAACTTTCAAGCCATTTGCTTTTTCGGTAACTAGGTTTTCGAGTAACTCTTTGGTGAGTCCTTTGTTTTGCACTTGGTTTCTCAAGACAAGTAAGGTTTCCTTTAGAGAGGTGATGTACGCTTCATAATTTTCCTCAAAAACTCTATCATTGTACCAGAAAGTATTATATGTTATGACGGTATTGACTTTTTCATCAGTGGTTCTTGCCATTTAATTATCCTTTTTAGGATGTATCTTCTATCAGAATTCAGTGAGTGTTTACGGCAAGTTGAATAAATCAGATATCACCCAATCTGCTTCAACCCACCCATATACGGCTGCAACACTGCAGGCAAACGCACTGTCCCATCCGAATTCTGATAAGTCTCAAGGAGTGCTATAACGACCCTCGGCAACGCAGTGCCAGACGCATTGAGCGTATGAATAAACTCCGGTTTTGCACCTGCTTCTGGACGGTATCGTATATTAGCACGACGCGCTTGGAATGCCTCAAAATTACTACAAGATGATACCTCTAAATACCTTTCCCTCGCTGGTGCCCAAACTTCAATGTCGTAGCATTTCGCTGCAGCAAATGACAGTTCCACAGTGCAATGTTGGACAACACGGTATACGAGACCGAGTGCCTTCAGTACAGTCTCCGCATTTTCTAATAGAGACTCATGTTCTGCATAAGAAGTTTCAGGGGTAGTGAACTTCACCATCTCCACTTTGTCAAATTGATGGATACGTTGCAAACCGCGTGTATCCTTTCCATACGCACCGGCTTCACGGCGAAAACATGGTGTATATGCAGTATAGTAGATAGGCAATTCGTCAGCAGATAAAATTTCACCTGCAAATAGGTTTGTAACAGGCACTTCTGCAGTCGGTATCAGGAACAGATCACTATCTGGGTTTTCTTCATCCCTATCACACCGATACATATCCGATTCAAATTTTGGAAGTTGTCCTGTACCTGTCATTGTCGGACGATTAGCAAGGAACGGTGGTGATACCTCAGTGTACCCATGTTCGGTTGTGTGCAAATCAAGCATGAACTGAATCAAAGCGCGTTCCAACTTTGCTCCTAAACCTTTGAACAGCACAAAGTTGCTACCTGCTACCTTTGCCCCTCGTTGAAAATCAACTATGTCCAATTGTTCAGCGATCTCCCAATGTGGTTTGAGTTCAAAGTCATAAGTCGGTTTTTCTCCCCAAGTCTTGATTTCAGAATTATCATCTTCACTGGTGCCAAAAGGTGTGCTTTCCTCTGGTATATTTGGGATTGTTAAGAGGATAGCATCAATCTTTGATTTTAACTCGTTTGCTTCGGCGGTTCTTTCCTTTATGTCCTGTGAGAGTTTCCGCATTTCAGCAATTGTTTCTGAGGCATCCTGCTTTTCCTTCTTCAATTGGGCAATTTGTTGGGATACTTGATTCTGATGTGCTTGCAGCGTTTGTGTATGCGTTAAATTCTCTCGCCACTGTGTATCCAGATCTACGAGTTCGTCTAAGTCTGCATCTGTTTGGCGATCTGCTAACATCTTGCGAACTGCATCGGTATTTTCTCTGATAAATTTGAGGTCAACCACGTCGGTTCTGCTCCTCTACTGTAGGGGATTGTATAAAAACACATAAGTGTATGTGAGAAATGTAACGAAAAAACCACAGGGTTGTTTAGTACAACCTGTGGCTATTTCATTAAACAATAAACGGGCCCGACGGGACTTGAACCCGCGACCTCCTGCGTGACAGGCAGGCGCGCTAAACCAAACTGCGCCACGAGCCCATAAGATGCCTCTAACAAGTAGGCGGGACAGGACTTGAACCTGTGACCTACAGCTTGTAAGGCTGTCGCTCTAGCCACCTGAGCTACCCGCCCAAAATGAGATTGTAGCATCATCTCATCTCAAGACAATGTTAAGTATAACACAAACGTTACAGTTTGTCAAGAAAATTTGATTTTTTGGGGTAGATTTTTGGTGTGTGTTTCAGGCTATTAAATCCATTATTTCTTGAGTAATTTCATCGATCGACTTATCGTCAACACATATAACCTTTGTAAAATACCCTTTGTTTGCCAACATCCTAAAATATTGGGATCTGTGACCATATTCCTCCCTTATTATCTGTATGTATCCATTATCTATTCCGTTGTATCGTTTTAACAGTCTTTCATGCTGAATTTTTTCAGACTGTATGTCAAGAAAAAAATGTTTGCCCTTTTCAAAGTATTGACTGTCAATGAGACCGCATTTCGAAAACCTGTCTGTACTACCCTCACTTAGGTGTCCGACAGGAAAAACTATGGAAGATGCATATTCTGATATGATAACAATACCATTTTTATCAGGATCCTCTAAATATCTTTTAAATTCACGTTTACCATCATAAACAACAGATTCGGGGATAAGGGATTTTAGGTGATATGCTAGAGTCGTCTTGCCTGCACCTTGCACTCCGCTCAATGATATTATGTTAGATTCCATCTGAATCCCTCCTTTGAATTCAACGTTTCAATTGCCTTCAAACGTAAAGGACTTTCCGAACCTATTAGTAGAAAGTAGTACTGCTAACAATTCTCTGTGTCTCATCTTAGACTGCATCAAAACAACATCAACAGTGCACCTAAAAGATTAGGAAGCAGCTTGACGCAACCCACACACGCATCGTGATTTGTTGTCACACATATTGTGACAAAGATGCAATAAATGTGCAATAAATAAATTAGGTGGTGCATAAAGTTTCTGTCACCATAGGCATCAATTTAAGAAACATTACGCATTATTCCGCGTGACGGTAGGTTCGGTTTCCTAACCGGACCATAGGAAGAAATTTAATGGCTTCTTTTTTCTGAATCGCTGATTTGCGCGGATGACGCAGATAAGAGTTTGGCTCCTTCTCAAAAACAAACGTTATTTTTTAAATGGTACTTTGATATTTCAATCTTTATCGTGTAAATCCTATAATCTTGAAAATCCTGGTTCAGATAAGAAAAATCAAACTAAATTGATACCTTTGGTACGGTTCCTAACAGAATCATATCGAATACTAAACGCGTATTTTACAACGCATATGCTACCAATGGCATTCATACCGTTGATTCGGATATTTTATATGAACAAATTCACCGATAATTTGCCTAACCATATAAATGTTCATTCATAAAAACCAGAGGCAATGAGGAAAACAATGTCACATAAACATATCACTTCAATAATATTTACTACAACCCTTATATTTTACATAGTCTTTACTATCAGCATTTTTGCACAGAATACGCTCTCAAAAGATGAAACGCGGTTTGACCTTGATGGTAACGGTCAACTGAGCACCACAGAAAGCGATCTCATGACAAGGGTCTTGAGAATAGAACGGGAGAATAGTGTCCAATTCAATCAACGCGAGATACGTGAAATACGCGATGGACAACGTAACGGATTTAACCAATCTCGTGGTGGAGGCAGACCGGGTAGATCCCGAGGTTCCAGAACACCTACAGGTCCGCGTCTAAACCCAGAACAAGTTCAATTCAAAGATGGTACTGCCACTATTCCTGACCGTGAGACTTTCAAAAAACTATCCTATCAAGGTACAGATGTAAAGATTGACACACAACTAATTGGGATTGAGTATGTCAAATTTCAGGTAGAAAATACTAACACGAAAAACCCACAACTTTATTTCATGAATACGAAGACTCATCGTTCTCACGGCAGTTTTATGCAAGCAGCTGGATTAAGCAGAGGACAAGGACAGATGCGTGGTGTGCTGAGTTTTCGTCCGCTTTCTACATCTCCAAACGGTGAACCCGGTGTTTATACCTTTGAATTCAACCCAAATGATGCCTTTCCTTTTACACAAATAAAGATGGTTCATGACCTACTTGCGTCAAAAATGCCTGTCTTGAAGAATAGATTAGGATATTGTCCGTTATGGGGTGCAATTGGAATTTATAATCGGGAGAAATCGTTGTACGATGCTGCTGAATTCCCTGTCTATTTTGAGGACGACATCTATGCCAACATCGGTTTCCTTCCTTTAAATATCTCAGAGTCTTATGGTATGCTACGAATGTTGGATGTGGATGAACGTCCAACGCCTCGCGACATTGTTATCTGCAAAGCGTTACCGAATGAAATGCCACGGGTTGCTGGTATTATCACAGGGGTTCGACAAACCCCGCTTTCACACGTCAACCTTCGTGCAATACAAGATAAAGTTCCAAATGCATTTATTGACAATGCCTGGGAAAAGGATCAGATTAAATCGCTGATTGGTAAATATGTATACTACAAGGTCAACCACGACGGTTTTCAAATTAGGGAGGCAACGCAAACGGAGGTAGAAACTCATTTTGCCGGTATCCGTCCTGTGAATACACAGAAACCTAAACGCAACTTGTCTATTAAACAGATATTGCCGCTTGATAATATTAGGTTCGGAGATTCATCAAGCTTCGGTGTGAAAACAGCAAATGTTGCGACATTACGGACAATTGGTCTCCCCGATGGTACTGTGCCAGACGGTTTTGGAGTTCCCTTTTACTTCTATGATGAATTTATGAAACATAACGACTTTTATACGAAAGCTGAAGCGATGCTAAAAGATCTGGATTTTCAGAAATCACAAGATACGAAAATTGATAAACTCAAGAAGTTCAGGACACAAATTACAAAGGGTGAGATGCCTGTTTGGATGATGAAGGCACTGGAAGAAATACAAAAATCCTTTCCTGATGACACACCGCTGAGATGTCGTTCAAGCACTAACAATGAGGATTTACCCGGATTTAGTGGTGCAGGTCTATACGATTCCTTCACGCACAATCCAGATGAAGGACATCTATCAAAGTCTATTAAACAGGTGTATGCAAGTCTATGGAACTATAGGGCGTTTGAAGCGCGAAGCTTCTATCGGATTGATCATTTCACAACGGCAATGGGTGTCCTTATCCATCCCAATTTCAAGGATGAAATGGCTAACGGTGTCGCAGTTACAGATGATGTGGTCTATCAGACGATAGGATATTATTATCTCAATACCCAAGTGGGTGAGGACCTTGTTACAAATCCTGAAGAAGATTCTATTCCAGAAGAGATATTGTTAGACTGGAGGGATAGTAGTCTTTATAGAGTTGTGTCTTCTTCCAATCGTACACCAGACAATGATAGAATTTTGACAGACAAATATTTGCGTGAACTGCGTAGTTACCTCGGTAAAATTCACAATAAATTTGACCTTCTATATCCATCTGATTCACAAACGCGTGATTTCGCTATGGAGATAGAATTCAAAATTACTAAAGATGGAGAACTCTCAATTAAACAAGCGAGACCTTGGGTTAGATAGGAATCGCATTGAATTTGAGAGTGTGTATAGTTTTGTGCTAACAATCCACTATCTCTCTTGTAGGGTGGTGTTATCGTGCCATCCGTAGTTGATAAAACGAAGTAATGACGAGGTACAGGGACCACGTCCTACAATAGAGGTCGTCATTTTGTACAACGCTATACAAAACTTGAATAACAGTTCCTCTTGAAAAACCGACAAGATACTGATATAATTATATGGATTTTATTTGTGAATGCTGATGAATCGTGGTATTAGCTTTTATGGATGCATTTGATTCTGATTTGGCACAACGCGTCATCTTTGGGGAAAATAGTATTGAGAAACTTGCTGAATCTACGAGAACTCTCGGTGGTAGTCGAGTCTTAATTGTTACGGACTCTGGTATCCAACAAGCTGGTATTCTTAACCGAGCGTATTCTGCCCTTAATAGTGAAAAGATTCCTTGTTATGTTTTCGCTAATGTTGATCCGAATCCAACGACGAAACATGTTGAAGCAGCCGTTAATTTTGCGAAAGCAAATGCACCGATCGACATAATAATCGGACTCGGTGGCGGCAGTGCGATGGATTGTGCGAAAGGTGCGAATTTCCTTTTGACAAACGGTGGTAGAATGGAGGATTATTGGGGAACGAACAAGGCAAAAAAACCGATGTTCCCTTCTATCGGTATTCCTACAACAATTGGGACAGGGAGTGAAGCACAATCTTATGCACTGATTGCTCAAGAAGAAACACATATCAAGATGGCATGTGGAGATAAAAAATCACAATTCAACACTGTGGTTTTAGATCCAACGTTGACAGCAACCTTACCGAGATTAGTAGCAGCAACCACAGGAATTGATGCAATCGCACACGCAATTGAAAGTTATGTATCAACCAGACGAAATCCTCTATCACAAATGTTCTCTCTGCAAGCTTGGAAACTGTTGGACGCAAACTATGAATTGGCACTTGAGGAAAATAATCTTGAAGCACGCGGCAAGATGTTGTTCGGTGCATATCTGGCGGGACTCGCGATAGAAAATTCCATGTTGGGTGCAGCACACGCATGTGCAAATCCACTGACTGCCAGATACGGTATCACTCATGGCATTGCAGTTGCTCTCATGTTACCGCACGTAATTCGTTTCAACAACAATATAGCGAAGAAATTCTACAACGAACTTTATCCCGATGGATATTTAGCGGATAGAATTGAGATGTTAATGAAAGTTGGTGATTTACCGAACACTATACAAAATTGTCTTGTTCAACATCCTATCAAGTCAGCTGACATTCCTACTCTAGCACAGGATGCCGCAACACAGTGGACAGCACAATTTAATCCGCGTTCTATGCATTTACATGATTTTACGAGGCTCTATGAGAAAGTATATTGTTAAATTGGACTTTAGGGGATGTCTAGCAAAACAGGATTGTCACCTAATCTTAAGATGTTATTTACCTCTTTTTATTCTCCTGTTTTTCGTTCTTCGTCCCGTTGATGCTGATTGGAGAAGTTTCAGAGGAAATCCGCAACTGACGGGTGTTGCTGAAACACAATTGCCTGAGAAACTTGATTTGCTCTGGGCATTTCAAGCGGGAGATATGATAGAATCAACTGCTGCAGTCGTAGATGACACGGTCTATATCGGGGCATTAGATGGAATACTCTATGCGATTGACACACAAACCGGGAAAAGCACGTGGAAGTATGAAGCAACTGATTCAATTAAATCTTCTCCATCTATCAAAGAAGGTGTTATCTACTTTGGGGATGGAGGCGGAATATTCCATGCTGTGGATATTGCGACACGAAAAAAGATATGGCAGTATACCACGGAAGGAGAAATTATATCATCCGCAAATTTCTTTGGAGACCGCGTGTTATTCGGTTCGTATGATGGGTTTCTTTATTGTCTAAACATAAAAAATGGTGAACTGGCATGGAAATATGAAACCGAAGGATATGTACACGGTACACCCGCTATATACGAAAATTTTGTGATTGTCACGGGGTGTGATAGTTATTTGAGGGTCATTAATATCACTGATGGCACACAGAAACAAGAAGTCAACTTAGGAGCTTATGTCGGAGCAAGTCCTGCGATATTAAGAACAAACGGAGAATCACAAAATAAACCAAAATCACACGCCTATTGTGGAACCTATGGGAACGAGATATTAGGTGTTGATTTGACGTCGGGTGAAATTGCATGGCGATATCAACATCCTGTGCGTCAACTACCATTTTTTGCCTCTGCTGCCTTAACGAATAACATTGTTCTCATCGGTGGCCGCGACAAGATGATGCATGCCCTCACACCTGAAAAAGGTGAACCGATATGGACATACACAGCCAAATCACGAATTGAATCCTCGGCTGTTGTCGTAGGGAAACGCTTGTTTTTTGGCACAACTCGTGGTGTTTTCATTGCATTGGATATTACAACTGGGGATTCGGTCTGGGAGTTTGATACAGCATCACCTATCGTTTCGTCACCAAGTGTCGCTGATGGTAGGATATATATTGGAACAGAGGATGGAGTCCTCTACTGCTTTGGAGAAAAGAAATAATTCGTAAATTATTTTGCATTGAAGAAGGATAATAATTCACTTTTTTGAAAGTGTAATACAATCTAACTGAATTAACTTAAAAAAACAATATTTACCAGTAATGGTATACCATGAATAAAAGGCAAGAGAGAACGTTAAATGCAATTTTCAGAAATCCAGTACCGAAAACTTGGAATGGAGGCAAATTGAATCTCTGTTGAAATCTTGTGGAGCAAGTTCCATTGAAGGAAGAGGATCGAGAGTAAGGTTTGTTTTGAATGGTGTTACTGCAACGTTTCACCGTCCACACAATCGAAAAGAAGCACTTCCGTATCAAGTACGAGACGTGCGGCGGTTCTTAGAGAAAGCAGGCATTAATCCATGAAATACAAAAACTATCAAGCACATATTGAATATAGTGAAGAAGATGCGTGTCTGGTTGGTCATATTTCATGGATTACAGACATCATCGGTTTTCACGGAAACACTATCCCGGAAATTCAAGAAGCATTTGAGGAAGCAGTTGATGATTATCTTGAAACGTGCCAGCGACTTAACAAACAGCCACAAAAACCGTGTTCAGGTGATCTGCAATTACGGATTCCACCTGACATTCATGTAGCCATTGTTAGGGCTGCAGAAGCAAGTGGTAAAGATATTGATCAATGGGCAATAGAAACCTTCAGTCATGCTTTGGATGGAAACTCTCATGTTGATGTCGCACCCACTCATGATAAATAATGTAAATCCATCTCTATAGGATGATATTACATTATTTCGTAGTTCGGATTCCGTTCTACAACGAACATTCAATTCTGATTAGAATATATATTGGAACAGAGGATGGAGTCCTCTACTGCTTTGGAGAAAAGAAATAATGTCTAAAACAAAACCAGAACCTGCAACAGCAGGCATAGAATCTAAACAGACAACGGTAGGTAGCGTTTTTGTTTCCAACTACCCACCATATTCTACATGGAATGACGATGCTGTAACAGATGTGCACCGAGCATTGGGTGAACAGCCACTTCCCGATGCTACATTAGGACTTTATCTACACATCCCATTCTGTCGTAAACGTTGTAAATTCTGTTATTTTAGGGTATATACAGACAAAAATAGTTCGGAAATTGACACATACCTAAATGCTCTTGCGAAAGAGGTCGAACTTTACAGCAGACAACCGGCAATAGCAGATAGACCTTTGCGGTTTGTATATTTTGGAGGTGGCACGCCATCATACATTAGCGTCAAACATTTGACTACTTTGGTTGACAGAATCAAAAATGTCATGTCATGGGATGCTACCGAAGAGGTTGCATTCGAATGTGAACCCGGTACTCTAACACAGAAGAAATTGGTTGCCATCAAAGAAATCGGTGTAACGCGCTTGAGTCTCGGTGTTGAAAATCTAAACGATGATATCCTTGCAGAAAATGGTAGAGCTCACCTTTCAAAAGAGGTATATCGTATTGACCCGTGGATAAAGGAATTGCAATTTGATCAGGTTAACATTGATCTCATTTCAGGTATGATTGGAGAAACGTGGGAAAGTTGGCGTGACACAGTGCAAAAGACGATTGATCTTGATCCGGATAGCATTACCGTATATCAGCTTGAATTGCCGTTTAACACCGTCTATTCCAAAGACATCCTTGGTGGTGATGCATTACCTGTAGCAGATTGGAAATTGAAACGGGAATGGCATCAATACGCTTTTGAACAATTTGAACAAGTAGGTTACGCACAGTCAAGTGCCTACACAGTGCTTAAGAAAGATATGCCGTGTCAGTTTGTTTATCGTGATGCAGTGTGGCAGGGAAGCGATATGATTGGCACTGGTGTCGCATCATTTTCGCATCTCAGTGGTATTCATTTTCAAAATGCCCCTTCATGGGGTGACTATCTCAACAATCTTGAGGAGGATAAACTCCCTATTTATCGCGCCCTCAAACCAACTGATGCTGAAAAATTGACACGGGAGATGATACTACAACTCAAACTTGGAACAATCCGACCTTCTTACTTCAGATCAAAGTTTGATGTTGATATACTAACATTATATTCAGATGCATACCGAAAACTGCAAAACGATGGCATGTTGCGCTTTAACGCGGATGCAGATGAAATTCAACTGACACAACGCGGTTTGTTACAAGTTGATGGGTTACTGCCAAATTTCTATGCACCTGAATATCAGAATACACGGTATACTTAATAGATGGATGTAATAAATCAATTAGAACCTTTCCACAAGATGCTTGCACAGGTATTAGAAACAAACACCTTCTACAAGCAAAAACTCACTGACGTAGGCATTGCCAACCCAAACGATATTCAATCAATAACAGATTATCAGCAACTTCCATTCACAACCAAGGATGAATTGAGTGCTGATCAAGTATCTCATCCACCTTACGGCACTAATCTCACATTTCCGTTAGAACATTATACTTGTCTGCATCAAACTTCAGGTACAACAGGTTCCCCTTTGCGTTGGTTAGACACCAAAAAATCTTGGGATTGGTGGGGAAAATGTTGGAGAGACATATACAACGCTGCCGGTGTAACATCCGCTGATCGGTTCCTGATTGCGTTCTCGTTCGGTCCGTTTATCGGTTTTTGGAGTGCATATCATGGCGCGCAACAACTCGGTGCACTCACATTAGCAAATGGTGGATTTACCTCAGAACAACGGATACGCGCTATCCTCAGTAATGATGTGACGGTGGTAATTTGCACACCGACTTATGCTTTACGACTCGCTGAAGTAGCGGAACAGGAAGGTATTGATCTCAGCAAAGACTCTAACGTTAGGGTAACTATACATGCTGGAGAACCCGGTGCAAGTCTGCCCGCGACAAAGCAACGAATTGAGGAACGTTGGGGTGCTCACGCTTATGACCATGCGGGTGCGACAGAAGTAGGAGCATGGGGTGTGATGTGTAGACCACAAGCAGGTGTCCATCTGAACGAAGATGAATTTATTTGTGAAGTGCTTGACACGGAAACGGATACTCCATCAGATGAAGGTGAGTTGGTAATCACAAATTTAGGTCGTGTCGGAATGCCAGTGATTCGTTATCGTACAGGTGATTATGTCAAACTCAAGACTGAACCTTGCGAATGTGGAAGTCAACACCGTGTCCTTGACGGTGGTGTTATCGGTCGTATTGATAATGCCATCATCATTCGCGGTTTGAACGTGTATCCTGCAACAATTGAAAACATCATCCTAAAGTTTCCTGATGTGATTGAATTTGCTGTGCGTGCATACAGAACTGAAACTCTTGATGAACTTGAAGTCCAGGTTGAAACCATTAATCCAAATCCTACTGACACTGCGTTGGCCATAACTTCTGCTATCAGAGACGCATTAGGATTGCGTGCAATTGTTAAAGTTGTACCACATAGGTCTTTGCCCAGATATGAGTTGAAGTCAAAGCGATTTACGGATGAACGTTAGGTGTTATGAATAAACTACGATAGAATATATTGAACTGCTACACATATTTATGTTACAATCATGTACTTACCAATATAACTATGCCAAACTTCATGCGTCTAAATTGACAGAACAATGACATAATACCATTTCTAATTAAGAACATACCATTAAAGAAATAACTGATTCAATGTGAATGTCATAAACACATTCACCAAGCGCAATTCATTGCACCTCTTACATTTAAATAAAAAACGTGAGTTCGAATATAAGAGATTGGTTCATCAAGGGAATTCAATTGAACAAAAGCAGTTCCAACGTAACCCAAAACACCTCCTTTGCTCCAGCGGAGCAATATGTTTATATTATTCATCCGAACCAGTGTTTCCGCTCCAGCGGAGCGGTATGTGAGATTATCACACATAGCACTCCGCTGGAGTGCAAGAACTTTGTGTTTGGATTTTCTATAGACATAGCACTCCACTGGAGTGCAAGAACATACCCGTCATCAAATCTGTGATAAATGTGATATATTGTATCGGTTTTTCTAACCTTTATATCGAACTAACGTTAAAAAAGTGAAAATCATTCTTAGAATAGGTATAATTCATGCTTAATTGTAAGTGTAATATCAATATTACAAAGATAAATAATGCATAAATCTGATATAACTCCTGAAGTCATTGCTATGCGCGGTGAGGAACTGTATCAACAGAAAATTCGGGACGAAGTTGAAACAGCAAACAAGGGAAAATACTTGGTTGTTGACATTGATACTGGCGATTATGCTATTGCTGATGAAGATTTAGTAGCTACAGACCGTTTACTGTCAAAACGACCAAATGCTACAGTTTACGGTCTCCGTATAGGATTTCCAGCTGCCTACCGAATTGGATTTAAGGTATCGGTGCCAACTCAATGATTATTGGGAAAATCTCTGAAAACCGAGAAGCCCTTATTGAATTGGAAGTTATCGGTGTGAATTGGCAACAGAGAATTGTTGCTACTATTGACACAGGTTTTGATGGGTATTTGACTCTTTCTCTTTATATGATAAATCAACTCGGTCTACGACCAGCAGGCTACCGACAAGCAATTCTCGGTGATGGGAATAGAGTGGTCTTTAACTTGTTTCGTGCAAGAGTAGTTTGGGTTAGCAAAACCCGTGAAGTACCTGTCCTTCAAGTGGAGGGTGATCCGTTAGTTGGTATGGCGCTACTTGATGGAAATCGTGTGATTATGAATGTTGTTAAAGATGGGCAGGTAAGAATAGAGAATTTACCCTTAGTAGAGATGTTTTTACAGATTAGGATAGAGGATAATTGGCACTTCATAAGTTCTATGTCTTCTAATGTGACACGAAAATGCCAGACTATGAACTTGATGAAATCCATAGGATACGTCGTGAAATCTCTGCAAGATTCAATCATGATGTGAGTAAACTGGTAGCACACTACCAAGAATTAGATAAAGAATTCCGAAAGGCCGGTTACAAGTTTGCCGATCCACGCCCTGAGAATCCTAAACCTATGAATACGACAGATGAAAAAGCGGTGAATTAAGTCGCGAATTCTTCGTTAAAGATACCCAGTACACAAATTACAATGTCAAAACTCTTAAATGGATTAAACCCCGCACAACGAGAAGCTGTTACACATAAATTAGGTCCCCTCCTAATTATTGCAGGACCCGGTTCAGGTAAAACGCGAACTGTTGTTCATTCTATTGCTTATGCTATAGAAAACGGTGTACCACCAGACCGGATCTTGGCATTTAGTTTTACTGTGAAAGCTAGCAAAGAGTTAAAAAATAAGGTAAAAGATATTGGGGGAGAAAATGGAAATCTCGTTAATATATCTACATTCCATAAATTCTGCAGAAAGGTTTTGAGAGAAGATATTGAAAAACTTGGTAAAGGTCACTCACGGAATTTTAAAGCATTGGAAGAAAATGATCAGAGAAGAATTATTATGAATTTGACACGTGCTGAAGAGCAACAAGTGCGTGTTGAGATTGAGCATATGCAATCCCATCAATTTCCTAATTCTGACGAAATTCTTAATTTCATAAAAAAATGCAAAGCGAGAGAAATTAGTCCATTGAATTCATTTACCTACGCACCCGATGTAGATAACTCGGAAGACTATGTAAAGATTTATGAAGGTTATGAGGATTATCTCAAAACTAAAGGGTGGATTGATTACGAGAGCCAGCAGCTTTTTACTGATGAACTTTTTAGTAATGTTCCTGAAGTTAAGACGAAGTGGCAAGATAGGTTTGAACTTGTTTTTGTTGATGAATACCAAGACACTGACCAAGTCCAATACCAAATTATTAATGCTCTTGTAGAGAAACATGAAAATCTGCGTGTTGTTGGTGATGATGACCAAGGAATTTACGGATGGCGAGGGGCTGACATTCAGAATATATTAGACTTTGAGAAAGATTATCCCAATGCTAAAGTGATTTCACTTGGACAAAATTATCGTTCCACGCAAAGCATAGTAGAAACATCTCGTGCTTTAGCAGATTTTAATCCGGATCATCGAGAGAAAGAACTGTTCACAAGGAATCATGATGGAGAAAAGGTGAAATACCTTCATTGTGAAAACAATGAAGAGGAGGCTGCTACTATCGCTGCTTTTATCCAACGTTCTGTGGATAAAGGGGATTGGAAACCAAAAGATTTTGCATTGCTGTACCGTACAAATAATCAAGCACGTGTTTTTAGAGCGGCTCTCAGTAATTTAGAAATTCAGTATCAGATTGTTAACAATTCTTTGGATACAGACACTACTGGTGTGACGCTCATGACAATACATAAATCTAAAGGTTTAGAATTTCCGATTGTATTCGTTACTGGGATATGCAAAGATTTATTACCGTTTTATTACAGTCGGGATGAAAAAGATTGGCCTGAAGAACTACGGTTACTTTATGTAGCAATGACGCGTGCGAAGAATTGGTTATGTCTTTCATCTTATGAGACAGAAGTGGGATCCCAATATGGACGCGGACAGTCTCCATTTCTGAGAAATAACTATATTTCTCCTAATCTCCTTGAATCTGTAGAGACACTTGAAATCGTATCTGTCCCTACGAAGTTTCCGGAAATCGCTGGAGAGATATTAGAATATGTTGAACCTATCCCAGAGAAACTGCTTGGGAATGGTATGACTGTCTTGGGAATAGATCCAGGTATCCAAAATGTGGGATGGTCAATTACCAAAAAATCTCCTGACGGTTATACTGTTCTTAAATATGGGACCCAGACTACTACTGGATGGCAAAATACCTTAGTACAAACAAAAAGCACAATCAATAAACTGATAGAGGCACATTGTCCCGATGCAATTGCGGTCGAGAAGATTGAAATTGGAAGGGAAGCGACAAGAGAAGATTGGTTCCATTACGTAGCAGGATGTGTAGCAACCATAAAAAGCATCGCTCATCAACACGGAATTGAATGCTGTCTCTATACACCACAGCACGTTAAAGAGGCTGCAACGGACAAGAGAAACGCATCTAAACAGGAAGTCCAGAAGGGAGTCATGCGAATATGTAACCTCAATAGTATTCCGGAACCGCATCATTCCGCGGACGCTATTGCAGCAAGCCTTTGTTACCTCAGAAGTTATCTAAACTCTTCCCGCTTTGAAGGTGATAAACGAAAAATGGAACTGTATAATACAGGTTGTGATTACATAGACAAGAGACAGTTTGATGAAGCAATTGATGAATTCAAGGAGGCATTATACATAGATCCTATTTTTTCAGATGCATATGTCAGCATGGGTCGTGCACACCTCGCACAAAACAAGATACAAGCAGCAGAAAATGCAGCTGAAAAAGTATTAAGACTTAAAGATAATTTTCATACAGACACACAGAAGCTATTAGATGCTATAAGAAAGTACCGCTTTGGTTGTAGTTTTTTGAAAAATAGCGCATGGAATATTGCGATAGACAACTTCAAGGAAGCAATAAACCGAGAACCTATTTTTACTGAAGCACACTGTGGACTCAGTCAGGCATACCTTAATGCAGGTCAGCTGGAAGCTGCCAGAAATGCAGCCGTGGAAGCATTAAAACTCAGAAATGACTATCCACCTGCCCAGAAGCTTTTGGATGATATAAAGATAAAATCACACGATATAGGCAAGAAGCACTTCTACCATGAACAATATGATCAAGCAATTATTGAACTTCAAAGGGCAGTGAAAATTGATGCACATTTTAAAGCTGCATATCTCTATCTGGGCAGGACTCACCTAAAATTAGGTGATCTTGAAACCGCAGAAAAAGAAGCAAGAGAAGCATTACGTGTTGACTCTGCCTACGATTTCGCTAGTCAACTATTAGGAGAAATAAAGCGAAAATACAAAGAACAAGGAGATGTACATCAGAAAAGAAATGCCTATTCTGAGGCATTAAAATCTTATAAACATGCAATTAGAATTGATGATAGATATAAAAATGCCTATAACTGCCTTGGTATAGTTTATTTGAAAATGAAGAAATACAGCAAAGCGATAAGAGCTTATCAGCAAGCAATAAACATTGATGAAAACTGTCACGTAGTACATACTAACCTTAGCATAGTATATCACAACATTAGTCAATTCACTAAGGCAATAAGTTCCCTAAAACGAGCAATCACAATTAAATCTGATTACCAAGTAGCACATTATTATCTTGCCAGTTCTTACTTCAAAATGGAAAATCTACCAAATGCAAGTGAAACAGTGCTTAAGGCTATAGGACTTGATGCAAATGATCAGAACACTCTTGAACTATTGAAGAATATCCAAAATACATACTTAAAGCAAGGACATGATTATTTTAAACAGGACGAACTTGCTGCAGCAGAAAATGAAGCACGGAAGGCCTTACGACTTGACGCAAACTATGAACCTGTATCCTCTCTTTTGAGTTCAATAAAAGAAAAATATTACAAACGTGGTTTATTATCTTTTAAACAGAACGAATGGATACCAGCAGAAACATGTGCTAAAGAAGCATTGAGAATTGACCGAAACTACCAACATGCATCTAACCTATTAAAACAAACGTATTATGAACAAGGCATTGATCATATATATAATAGCAGATTTGTTGAAGGTATAAACACACTTAAAAAAGCCAACAATATTGATCCGAATTGTGAAAAAACGCATTACAATCTTGGAAGGGCTTATTTCAAATTGGACAGATTGAAAAAAGCACATCTTTCGGTCAAACAAGCATTATCAATTCGACCATATTACCTTCAAGCTTCTGAACTTTTGTCAGAGATAAACCATCCTCGTAAATGGTTAAAATTAGGGGTGGCAAATGTACGATATTTTATTCATAGGATATTAAAACGGAATCAGGACTGAAAGAAAATGAATTAGATATTGGAAATCCAATTGATTTTGACTATTCTGATCAAGTCTCCAATCGTTGAAACTCAGAATCACAATTTGAACAAAAACTAAAATGAACACAAACCAAAACTACGACACCATCGTCATCGGCGGAGGACCTGCAGGCAGCACTGCAGCGACCCTCATCGCACAGCAAGGTTATCGTGTGTTACTCCTGGAACGCGATGCTGAACCGACCTTTAAAATCGGTGAGTCGTTGATCCCTGCCACATACTGGACATTCAAACGACTCGGTATGCTTGAGAAATTACGAAACAGCCACTTCCCACAGAAGTTCAGTGTGCAGTTTTTCACGCGTACAGGTAAATCCACTAACCCATTCTACTTTTTTGAAACCAATCCACACGAAAGTGCAGTAACATGGCAGGTGCTACGAAGCGAATTTGACCAGATGCTCTTGGATAACGCATCTGAAAAAGGTGTAGAAGTTCGCAGAGGTGTGAGTGTTCGTAAAGTTCTCTTTGAAGGTGACAAAGCAATTGGAATTACTGCACAGAATGGAAAAGATAATAACCTGGAAACAATACACGGCACTGTGATTGTGGATTCAACGGGACAACGTTCTCTCATTGGAAGGCAGTTAGACTTAAATACAGTAGAACCTAATCTGAAGAAGGCATCTCTTTTCACACACTATGAAGGTGGACATCGGGATGAAGGACTTGACGAAGGTGCTACCTTAATCTTGCACACGGAAGAGAAAGACTCATGGTTCTGGTCAATTCCACTCCCGTATAATCGCACCAGCATAGGTGTTGTCGGTGGTTTAGACTACCTGCTGCAAAACCGCAGAGAACCTGATGGCAAACTCAATGCACAGAAAATATTCAATGAGGAACTTGAAAAATGTCAACCTTTGAAGCAACGTCTTGAAGGTGCTAAGCAACTTTTTCCTATTCAGACGACAAAGGATTTCTCGTATCGAGCCAGCAGAATCGCAGGTGAGAATTGGGTGTTGATTGGTGATGCATTTGGGTTTTTGGATCCCGTTTATTCAACTGGCTTGTTCTTAGCACTCAAATCGGGTGAAATGGCAGCAGATGCTATTGTGGAGGCATTTCAAAAAGACGACTTCTCTGAACAGAAGTTGGGGAGTTTTGGACAAACTTTTATTGAAGGAATGGAGGCATTTCGGAAACTTGTCTACGCTTTCTACACGAAAGAATTCAGTTTTGCTCGGTTTTTGTCTGAATATCCACAACATCTTGGAGGCATCGTTGACATATTAAGTGGAGATGTCTATAGACGAGATGTAACGCATATCTTTCCCGATATGTCAAAGACGTGCTATTTTCCTCCTGAGGTACCACTTGAACATCCTGCACACTGAAATTAAATTTTTAATGACAAAATACATTGAAGTAAATAATCACTTAATAATTTTAGGAGAATATAAATGAAGTTTTATAGATATTATCTACCCATTATTTGTCTCATCTCAATACTGAGTTTAGGCATTGGATGTGATAATGCATCAAAGAAAAACGAAAATAAGGTTGCGGATGAAAAAACAACAGAACGACAATTCATCAGTATAGGGACTGCGCCAATTGGTGGTGCTTTTCACCCCGTAGGCGGTGCTATTGCAGACGTTGTTGCACGGAATATCAAAGGCAAGAATTGGGAGATTACCGCTGAAGGCACTAAAGGCACACAGCAAAATATACGTCTACTTGTGAGCGAAGACCGTACGATAGAATTTGGAATGGCAAATGCCGCGATTTCGTATTTTGCGGTTCGCGGCGAAGGTGCATGGAAAACTGAACACCCGATCCGTGCTGTCATGACACTTGCACCAAATGTTGGATTGTTTGTCACTCCAAAATCATCTGGGATAAAATCAATCGCTGATTTGAAGGGCAAACGGGTCGTTGTGGGTCCAGCTGGAGCGGGTTTTGAGTACTTTTTGGAACCGATATTGGCAGAACATGGTGTCACATATCAGGACTTTACTCCTGTAAATGGAACCTATGGTGATGCTGTTGACTATTTGTCAGACGGTTCATCTGCAGCTGCATTTATGGGTGGTGCGATTCCTACGCCTGCTGTCACTCAAGTGAGTTCGAAAATGGATATTGTCTTCATTCCGTTTGAAGAATCAGTGAAAAAGACTCTCTTTGAAAAGTATCCCTTTTTCAATCCTATTACAGTACCTGTAGATGCATACAAGAGAGTACTGACTGAACCGTTTAATACCATGAATGTTGGCTCAATGCATCTTATCACTGCAGCAGATGCAGACGAAGACATGGTTTATCATTTTACGAAAACCTTATATACGCATCGAGCTGAAGTCGCTAAGGCACACGGTGCGGGTAAAGCGATTAATGAAAAAAATGCTGCCAGAGATGTAGGTACACCTTTTCATCTTGGTGCAATCCGTTTTTATAAAGAAATCGGCATTTGGCAGGAGTAAAAATTCAGCGGGTGTGTAAAGTTCTTGGCACTCACTTCTTACCAGGAATTGTAGTGCGGGGTCTCCGTGCCCCGCAATTGTCGAGAGGAGAGATGGCGGGCACAGAGACCCGGGGAATCATGGCGAATACCAAACGCGTATTCGGCTAAGCGCATTCATACCATTGATTTTTTGTAACTACCGAAACGTATAAACATAGCGTCCCTACGGGACTAAGAAATGGGTGTTGAACGTTGTGCTATAGACATATCGTCCCTACGGGACTGAGGACACTAATAAAATGGATTGATCTTCTTAAATTACGCTAGCCATTGTAGCGCGGGGTCTCCGTGCCCCGCACATTGTTTGAATGTAGCAGGTTTCGGTGGGGCACGGAGACCCGGGGAATCATGGCGAATACCAAACGCGTATTCGGCTAAGCGCATTCATACCATTGATTTTTTGTAACTACCGAAACGTATAAACATAGCGTCCCTACGGGACTAAGAAATGGGTGTTGAACTGAAGTGCCAACGGTAATTCAGACCAAAAAATCAGCAAAGTTAAGACAAGTTTTTTCGTTGAAATTCCATAGGTGTCAGATAGCCTAACGCCGAGTGTGGGCGTTTCTGGTTATACACCTGTGTGATAAAATGCCCAATTCGGGCTTTCGCTTCGTGGATGTCCTCGTAGTCATTGAGGTGAACTTCTTCTTCTTTGAGAGTGCGGATTAGTCTTTCAGCATATCCGTTCTCCCAAGGATGCCCTCTACGGGCAACCGAAATCTCAATCCTATGATGCTTCAACATTGAGACGTAAGCATTTGAAAGATATTGAACGCCTTGATCAGAATGATGGATCTCTGGAACACTTTGACGCAATGCTGTCTCTAACGGTTTCAAAGTCAGAGATTGCGTCAAGTGCTGACTGATATGCCAAGCTCTGATCATGCGCGTGAAGACATCCATAAGCAGACAAACATAGATGAAGTGTCCCTTGAGACAGACGTAAGTAATATCGCCTACCCAGACCTGATCACATCGGGAGACCTGAAGGTTTTCAAGCCGATTACCCCAGGGACGTACACCTTCAATGGAGTTCGTAGTTTGACAGACACGCTTGACTGCGACTGAGAGGTTCGCAGCTTTCATCAAGCGAGCGACACGCCTATAACCGATAGAGTATCCTTTAGACACCAGTAACGCTGTGATACGCCTATAACCGTATGTCGGGTATCGTAGAGATAGTGCCTCTATTTCCTCTCTGAGACCCGCTTCAGAAGGGTCGCTTTTCGGGTGATAATAAAGATTGCTTCGGTTGAAACCGAGTGTCTCACATATCTGCCGAACCGAATAGTCTGTCTGTAGTTCTTGAACCATTTCTCGCTGCTCCATTGGAGTTAGCTCAACCAAGTCGAGGCTTTTTTTTGGATATCAAGTGCCACGGTCAACCGCCCAACGAGTCGTTCAAGGTGTGCGATCCGTTCTATATTGGCATCAGACTGCTTATCAGCGGGTTCAAAGAGGGTCGCTGCATTTTCAAGAAGTTGTCGTTTCCACTTTGAGAGTTGTTCATCGCTGAGGTTGTGTCTCCGACACAGTTCCGCTTGTGAACTTTCACCCGTAAGTGCCTCAAGAACAACTTCGGCTTTGAACTCGGGAGTGAAGTTTCTTCGTTTTCGTTTCGCCATCGGATACTCCTTTCCAGTAGATAGATATTATACCATAATCTTGTCTTAGAGAGTGGCCCGAATTTCCGATGGCAGTACAAACGTTGTGCTATAGACATATCGTCCCTACGGGACTGAGGACACTAATAAAATGGATTGATCTTCTTAAATTACGCTAGCCATTGTAGCGCGGGGTCTCCGTGCCCGCACATTGTTTGAATGTAGCAGGTTTCGGTGGGGCACGGAGACCCGGGGAATCATGGCGAATACCAAACGCGTATTCGGCTAAGCGCATTCATACCATTGATTTTTTGTAACTACCGAAACGTATAAACATAGCGTCCCTACAGGACTAAGAAATGGGTGTTGAACGTTGTGCTATAGACATATCGTCCCTACGGGACTGAGGTCACTAATAAAACGGATTGATCTTCTTAAATTACGCCTGTCATTGTAGCGCGGGGTCTCCGTGCCCCGCACGTTGTTTGAATGTAGCAGGTTTAGGCGGGGCACGGAGACCCGGGGAATCATGGCGAATACCAAACGCGTATTCGGCTAAGCGCATTCATACCCGGGGAACGCCTACAGGCGTTCATACCGTTGATTACTTGATTTGGTGCTATAATAGGGATGGTAGTTTTGGACTATCTCAAATGCGTCCAACAAGAAAAATCACTAAATTGACACCTATGATGCGGTTAGGAAACCGCACCTACCGTCTTGAGGATTAACTTCCAGTAAATCTCTGTTTTCGAAAATTATTAAAACTAATTAACCATGGAAATTATTTGACAACCCTATCATTTAATGGTATTATAAATACTTAAGCCGAGATAGCTCAGTCGGTAGAGCAGAGGACTGAAAATCCTTGTGTCGGCAGTTCGATTCTGCCTCTCGGCATTTCTTTTTGCACTATATGTTAAGCCGGTGTAGCTCAGGGGAAGAGCAACTGATTCGTAATCAGTAGGTCGGAGGTTCAAATCCTCTCATCGGCTTCTCTCTTTCCTGCACAATTCTTTCGGCACACCAATTAATAAATACTTCATTCTTCTTCTTCTATACCATCAGCAATTTCTGCTTCAAGCGATTTGATTACCGCTAAAGTCGTTGCGTGTGCTTCAAGTTCATATACCTTACGGTACATCTCAAGTGCCTTCTCTTTATCGACAAGAAAACCGTAATAGATATCTCCCATCTCCTGCCACGCTTGAATTTCCGTGGGATCAAGTTCCACAATTCTTTCATATACTTCAAGGGCATCAGCATAAGGTCGTGTAGCAGCTTCGCGTTTGAGCGCGTTTGCTCGCACGTATAGTAAACGAATAAGATCGTCTATAATCTCAGGTGTTCCATGGTTCAGTTGGATGGCTTCCTCTAACAGGATGATCGCTTGAGATTCAAGACGAGAAATCTCTTTCATATCCTCGTCGGTAAGTTCTCTGTCAAGAAATCTGTAACCAAGAAACATCTTATTATAGGTGCGTGACAATTGAAGGCGTGCAAGTATACCGATTGGGGCTTTTTCAGATGGAACAAAGGTAAGTTCCGGGTCGTAATCTATTGCTGCACGATAGTGTTTTGACGCGTTATCATACTGTTTGCTTCCTTGATATAATACACCGAGTAGATAGTGTGCTTCTGCATCATCTGGATGTTTTTCCAACACAGACAGAAACTTTTCAGTTGCTTCTTCAGGTAGACTTTCATCTCGCAAAAATTTTCCACCTAATAGCAGTACATCCTTATGATCAGGCTGGATCTGTGCTGCATGAGCAAGTCGTGATTTCGCATCTTTGAACCAGTTACTCTGAGAATAGATTTCTGCGATTCGTAGATTTGCATGTAACCTATCTGCTTTATTCTCTTCAGTCTTGTCAGTTTCTAACGCTTGTAACGCTTGCCAATAGAGGTATATTGCTGTAGCCAAGTCCTGTTTGGCATAATGTGCATCTGCTTCAGCAAGGAACTTTCCCGCTTGCGACAATGATGGCGTATCTATTTCGGCACCACCGCGTTGCGTGTATAATACTGCAACCACTAAAAAACCAATGACTGCAATTATTTCTAAATACACTAACCAACGATGAAATGAATAGGACGATTTGTTTTCTGACTGTATATTTGATTCCATGTGAATTACCTACAATTTGTTGCCTTTGGCTTTTGATTCAACTTTGTCAATTATTTTGAGCATTTCCTCCGGTTCAACAAACCCTTCAATCCGTTCATAGATATTGCCTTCTCCATCCATAAATATGACAACTGGCAAGCCAACAATCTTGAATTTCTCTGTCAATACCTCATCAGATTTTATGCTGAAGTCAAGTTTCACGGTGACATAATTCTCTAACTTATCAATTACCTCTTGATTTGAAAAAGTCTTATGGTCCAATTCATTACAAGCAGCACACCACGTTGCATAAAAGTCAAGCATCACCAGTTTGTCTTCCTGCTTGGCTGCTTGAAGTGCAGCCGGTTCATTGTCGTAATTCCAGGTCAGATGCGGACCGGCAACAGGTTGTTGCAGTCCTCCTACTATCATATAGGCACCGAGAATTGCAAGCAAGAGTCCAAATGCTTTTCTAACGCGCATCCCAGAAGAAATACCACGAAATCGTTCTTTTAACTTACCAAGCCAAAGTCCAATTAAGACTAAACCGCCAGCAAAAGCAAAAAACGGAAGTGAGTTTATAAGAAAACTTTTTAATGGTTCAAAGACATCTTTGAGGAAGTAAAGAGCAACCGTTATTATTGCGATCCCAAAGACATTTTCCAAAATATACATCCATCCACCAGAACGCGGCAGAGAGGATATCAAACCAGAGAAGGTGCCTATACAGATGAATAATAAACCCATGCCGAGAGCATAGGTGAACATCAACCAGAAACCAATGACAACGCTGCTTGTTGTGGCAATGTATGCTAACACTGCAGCTAAGGCAGGACCTGTACAAGGTGCGGCGATTATTCCGGCAACTGTTCCCATCGCGAATGCACCAATAAATCCTGTTCCACCGACAGTGTTCAATCGGTTCTGCACAGATGATGGCAGCTGAATTTCAAATACACCGAACATAGAAAGTCCAAGAGCAAATAAAATCAAACTGATGAATCCAATTACAAAAGGATTTGCCATCACTTGTCCAAAAACTGCACCCGTTGAGGCAACAACAACGCCAAGTATTGAATAAGTTAAGATAATACCAAATACATACACAAGAGACAGTAGGAATGATCTGAGCACACCAGTTGACTCATTTGCGCCAAAGACTGAAACTGTAATCGGGATCAGAGGATAGACGCAAGGTGTTAAGCTTGTTACAATTCCTGCAAGGAATACCAGTATAAATGCCAGCAATAGGTTTCCACCGGAAAGTGCCCCCGCAAGGCCGCCTTTTTTCTTGCTTTCACCGTCTTGCTGTCCATCAAATGCAATGTTTGCAAAAATCGTGCCATTAACAGAATTGACAGTCTCTTCTGTGCTGGCAACTTCAATCGGTATTGATACGTTCAAGGTTTCTGGCAACAAACACTGTTCATCATTACATGCCTGATAACGAAGTTCTAAATCCACAGTCATAAGTTCAACTGGGGCACTTTCCAGTAAAGTTGCGGGAATACCGAAGGATACAGTATCGTGGTATACTGAAGCTAAACCGATTGAGGCTATGTTGAGTGTGTCACCTGCCGGATATACCACATCTCCGAAGGTTATATTCGGTAAATCAGGTGCTGTAATAGTTGTTGGTATAAGCGGATCACGTGTAGGATTAGCGTTGACATGCCAACCCTCTGCAATTGTCACAACAACTGCGATATAGAATTCATTCCCGGGTTGAATTTTATCATAAGAAATATAGGTTTCTGCAGTGAGTTTTTCAACAGGTAAATCACCAGACAAATCTAATTCAGGAAACTGAGCATTTGTAGAAATTGGAAGAATTGTTGTGAAACAGGTTAACAGAATCAATAGAAACAGTATATTGAGTCGAGTGATTTTAGTCATATATTAGATCTCCTAAAATAGAGACAATTATTTGATTAGTCTTATGATGTGTTGTATTTACTATATTATCTTGGTTCAAGGACAACACAAGGCAGGATTATCTCTTCAAGCGATATGCCACCGTGTTGGAAACTTCCCTGAAATATCTCTTTATATGAGTTATACTGGTTTTCGTAAATAAAATAATTGTCTCCTGTAGCAAGGATGTAGTCCTTTTCCGACCCGTTATCAGGCAATCTGTATTTTTCTGGTTCATCGATTAGAAAACCCGACTCTGGACTGCATATTATATCCTTCCCCTCTTTAAGTCGTAGACCACTTGTAAGTTCATGACGACTTGATATTTTTGCGGCGTTCTGGCATAAGATAGAACCGTGGTCTGATGTTATTATTATAGTCATACCGCGTTCTGCTGCAAGTCTAAAAATATTATGTATCGGTGAATTTTGGAACCAAGTCTGTACAAAGGATCGAAACGACTCTTCATTGGGAACAAGTTGTTGAAATAGTTCTACCTCACTTCGTAAGTGTGTAAACATGTCCAGAAACCCCACAACCATTGCTGCCAAACTAATCCTATTTGTCTCGTGCAACCATTGCAGGTATTGTGTTTCCCCGCGGGTATCAAATATTTTGAAATAGTGTGGTGACGGTTTCAACACTATACCATGCCGATCCAGTTGTAAAAGCATCAGCTCTTTTTCAAAACGGTTGATACTTGTGTGTTCATTATCAGGTTCTGCATATAGTTCAGGATATCTTTCAGATAAATCTCTCGGGAATAGTCCACTAAAAATAGCATTTCTGCAATAGTGTGTTGCTGTGGGTAAAATTGAGTAGTAATAATGCTTTGTCATGTGGAAATCAGGATAGAGGATTGGTTCAATTTGCAACCAATGGTCTAACCGCATACAATCCATCACGACAAAAAGCACAGACTTCCCTATTTGGATCTCAGGGATGACATATTTGTAAAAGACATCTACAGACAAGGTGGGAGAGTTTTCACCCTCAAGCCAAAGATTATAGTTGTTTTTGACATATTCTGTAAAGTCTGCGTTGGCTTCCCGTTTATCACGTGCATGGATTGTCTTTAGTTCATCAACGTTTGAAAGACCATCAAACATAATATCCCATTCTACAAACTGGATATAGGTATCTATCCACGCTTGCCAGTCGTTATCCTGGAGGGGATCAGGAAGTGTATGCTTCTGGTGGTCGTCATAAGTGGTTTGCCTATTGTAATTCTTGACATAAACTTGTGGTGTATATGCCTCCCGCATTCTCTGCTTTTCAAGTAACAGCGTAAGTGAAGAAATGAGTTGTCTCGGACTTGTAGGCATGATCAACACATCATCTACACCATGCATACTTGCTTGCGACATTATCTCCTGACCACCTGTCTCTGTTAGCAGAATAATAGGTATATGTGTATCTGCTGCCCGAACTGTCGGTAAGAATTCACTGTTTGGCACTTCACAATTAAGTATAACTGCGTGGAACGTCTTATCCTTGAGTAAATCAATCCCATCAATATCGCTATCAGCATAGGAGACATCGTATCCTTGAAACTCCATAAAGCGAATATAGGGTTTCAACTCAGACTTCAAATTTGGAACTGTATGTAGTGATTCATCAACATCATCAATCCACAAGATCCTTCGTTTTGTTTTATCCATGTTTTCACCCCTATAATATAGAATGATATATGATTCTCTAAAACTGCCAATAAGTAAAAATATTACTCAGGAAAGAGAGATATGGGGAAACAGATTATATGCTTGAAACGAAACGACCGGGATTGAGTAGTGCATCTGCATCAAATTTTGCTTTTATTTGTTTCATCAAGTTTAGCGTGGTCCCAATCGGTCCCCAAACATCAATCTGTCGTTTGACTTCAGTCGGTGCAGATTCAATTATAAGATTTCCTCCCACATCTATCGCACGTTGACGCATCTGTTCTAATGTATCTACTGTCTGTTGCAGATCAGTACCTGAATTTATTGGTATCTTGAAATAGATAACGCCATTACCCAATAATACCATCACCATTTCTGAGTCTTTAAGATTCGCCACCAGATAATTTACAATATCGGTTCGTTTGAGATTAACTCTAACGATAACATGATCTAATTCGCTGACAACATTTGGAAATTCCTGAATTTCATTACACATAGAATGATATGATTCATCTTCAACAATTTGCACACCGTCAGCACCATTTTGTTCCAATTGTGTTTGAACTGTGTTTAGCTGCCAAGTGACAGTCTCAGGTTCACCACCAAATCCAATCATTAACGTTGGTTTATTTTCAGAGAACATTTCAATTGAATGATTAACTGATAGATTTGCAAATGTTGGCAGTGTTTGGGAACTAACGATATTTAATCCCATCTTGACTGCATCCTGAACATTCTGAAATTGAGATGCTATCATTGCCTGACGCATTGGTAACGGTGCCAACTTTAAGGTCACTTCAGTAATTATACCAAGTGTTCCATACGAACCAATATAAAGTTTATTTAGATCATATCCAGCGACATTTTTTACGACTTTTCCACCGCTTTTTACGATAGTTCCACTTGCATGCACTACACGCAATCCCAATACTTGGTTTCTGGCAGTGCCATAACGTAAGCGGAGCGGACCGCTGGCATTCGTTCCAACGATCCCACCGATAGTGCAGCGGTCTGCATACGGTGGGTTCATTGGAAGGAATTGCCTGTTTTTAGCTAATTCATTTTGTAGGTCTGCTAAACGGATACCTGCTTCAACAGTCACAGTTAAATCAGCAGGTTCATATTCTACAATGCTGTTAAGGCGGGTCAATGCGAGAACAATATCACATTTGTCTGATAAGTTGCCGATACCAAGTTTTGTGCCAGTGCCGGCAGATATTACTTTATAACCGTGCTCTGATGCATAACGAAGTACCTCTTGCACTTCTTGAACAGATGCTGGCAGAACAACTGCCTTCGGAATACAATCATCATAAGAATAGTATGAAATCTCTGTATCAGATAGTATACCCATCTGTCCGACAAACTGACTGAGTTCTTCATTCAATGAATTGGAATTTTCCATGTGTTTCTGTATCTCTTTCAAGTATCAAGGATTATGAAAGAATGGCTTTTATTCAACTCAAAATCACCATTATATCGATTCTTGTTCAAGAAAATCAGTTTTATCTGAGACCTTATTTCTTACTGTAAGTTATCTAATTGAAGTTGTGCCTGTTCATAGAATTCACTATTCTCGGGAATTCTATTGTAACAATTTCGAGCTGCATCATAGTTTCCAAGCATCTGCTGTGATTGTGCTTCATTCATCAGGGCAGCCTCTACCTGCGGAATACGTTCAGGAAAGTCCTGATACAATCCATTATTTACACCTGGTAAAAAAGTTGCATCAGAATACCTTTTACTCACTTCTTGAAAGGCAGCAACAGATTTTTTGAGAAGGTCTGTATTTAACTTTGCGGGTGGACCTCCATCTATATAATCAATTGGTTTTGCAGCCTCGAAATAGCATCTACCTTCATAGAAGTTTGCCATCATCTGAATATAATGAAATTTAGGAAGTTTACGGTAGTCTGAGATATTCGCATATTCTCTTGCTGCCTCAACATATTGCTTATATTCGGTACGCTTGATATCAGCGAGTCGGAGTTGCACCTCTGCAGCAAATTTATCAAATTCAATATCGTTTCGGTATTTTTCAATATATTCTTTTGCAGCTTTTTCCAAGTCATTATATCGTTCTAATTCATTGAGCGTCCAAAATACACCGTAGGCTGCATGTGGCACAATTTTGTTGTTCGGATAATTGTCAACGGTGTTTTGGTGCCAAGTCAATGCTTGTTTAAACGAGGCAGTTGCCAGCGTAAGTTGACCTGCTTCTTTCTGAAGCGTTCCAAGATTGAAATATGCTTTGGCTACTTGATATGAACTATACGGTATGTAATCTTGGTTTTTAGTACCAATGCGTTGGATTTCACCTGTTTGGTGTTCAATAACTTCCAAAAAGGCAGTAATTGCCTGGTTCCAGCGTTCAAGTTGGAAATTGCTGTCAGCAATACCGAGTTTTGCGTCTGAAATAAAGAGAGAATCGGGATAAAGATCAATTAGCATTGTGTATTTTACGATGGCACTTTCATAGTCAGCTTGTTTGAAGTGCGATTCTGAAATTTTAGCTAGGATTTCGGCTTGGAGTTCCCGGTTAGTTGTGCTTTGTAACGCCATGTTGTAGTGGAGAAGTGCTTGCTCAAAGTCTAACTGCGTACTGTAAATCGCAGCCTGATCAAAGTACGCTGCAGTAACAAATTTGTTATTTGGCAACATCTTGATGAAGTCACTGTATCTTTGAATTGCTTCATCATACCGATCCAATTTGTATAAACAGTACGCAGCTTTGTACAACGCTTCAGGTTGCAACTCAGGATATTGCTTAAATGCCGGAGATGCTAATTTATCAAATTCTTTGTAAGCCATCTCAAAATCTTGTTCATCAAAAAATGATTGAGCGATCAAAAGTTGTGCATCATCTTTGAATTCAGATGCGGGGTATTTAACAAGGATATTTCTGAATGCAGTTCGAGATTCTTCATAATTATGCATTTTATAGTTAAGTTGTCCGATAGCATACCATGCGTTTTCTACCTGTAAACTATCTGGAAAGTTTACTATTACCTGCATAAATTTTTCTTCCGCGGATTCATATTGCTGTGTTCGATAGAGAATATGTCCCCACAGGTATGTTAATTTTTCTTTGTGTTTTGGTATCGTAGCAGTTGGTGCCACTTTTTCAATATGTTGTAATGCGTTGATGTAATGATTCGCATTATCTGTTTGTTCAGCGAGTCGAGAATAAGTAAGAGCAATCCGATAGTTAACAGATGTATTGAAATCCTTGTAAATCATTTCAGTTCTCACATCGGGTTTCTTCGATTCTACAAGTGCTTGAGTATACAATGCAATTGCACCAGTGTAATTCGCTTGATGATATAAATCATTTGCCTGCTTATAGAGTTGCTCAATATAAACAGTTTCGTGTGCTAATGTCGTTGCTGATAGATAGAAAACAGATACAAGTATCACTGCACTGATTACTACAAAAAGTTTAGTTTTCATTTTTTCTCCATCATTCAATTGTATTTATAATTTGTTAATAAGATAGACAACTGAATTTGGATTTATGTTGAATGTTTATTTTATTATGATGTTACTAAACTTTAGTTAATTTTGACTGTATTAGTATGACCCAAGTTATCACCTAAACAATACAACCGTTCGTATAGCCGGTTAAGCGTTCTTTCACATACCGCTCCGTATGAGGATTAATTTATTAAACGGGTAATTATAATCACGCCAAAACTGGTAGTAGGAGCGCTTTGTAAGCGCGATTGTCAAACCCGTAGGAGCACTTTGTAAGCGCGCTGGACTTTGATCTCAAATTACCCAATTTATTTCTTAATCTTCATTTTGAGCGGAAGAATGAAACAAAACGTGCTATAAACATATCGCTCCGCTGGTGCTGATATGTGATTTATAAAAGCCTCGTAGAGGCGACAGGTGTATAGCACGTAATATCAACACAGACATAAGCCCCAGCGGGGCGACAGGTGTATCATAAGCACAAACCTTACTCACGAAATTGACACCTATGGGGCGGTTTCCGAACCAATTCAGAATACCAAACGCGTATTCTGATGGAATACAAAAATTTGATTTATCAAACTCACGTATTATCTAATCCAATCTTAAAATCTGACAACGCTTGGTTATACGCAAAACGCGCATAACCACATTGTTGGGAAAACCAACGCCTCTCTGCTTAAATGTCGGATCTAATGTGATTTTATGGGTCTTGTATGGCATATATGGGTCTTGTATGGCATATCTGACTCCTGATAAGATGGTGACTCCCTCGTCAAAGGTGTGGTAGGTGTTGACGCACCTACCACAGAGTCAGTCTTATTATTATACCACAACCTTAGGGAAAATATCAAGCGTTTTTTGACCCAAGCATAAATGCTTGGGATTGCCAGTTAATTCCCTTCATCAGGATAATCAATCGCCCATTTTCCGCGTCCATCTCCGGTAGGGGGTTCTTGCCAAAGCGCAAGGAAGTTTTCTGGTGCATTATGTTCCAACAGATGTGCCATAAAGAGTTGATGCAGTTCCGCAACAAGTGCAGCATTATCCTCAGCAAGATTGTTTGTTGCGATAGGGTCAACTGTCAAATCAAAGAGCTCAGGCAAACCGAGTTCACCAACTGGCGCGTATCCCCAACGTTCAGTTACAAGAAATGGTGTAGTCGCGCGACGTGGCATATTGCCGTTTCGTGAACCGATGTGTGTGCCTGTTACCGCATATTCTCTATGCTGCGAATCCCCAGCCAAAAGTGACTCGGCAAAAGAACGACCTTCAAAAGGTTTCGGTGGATCAAGTGTGACACCTGCAAGATCACACAATGAAGGTAAAATATCCATCGGTTGTGCAATCATATCAAGTTTTTGACCTTGTGGCACATCTCCGCCTGCGATTAGGAACATTTCATGATTAATCTCAGGATATGTTGGCCAATACCGTGGGTCTTCTGAATCAATATTCGATTTCCCAGTGCGTTCATGTTCTCCGATAGACATGCCATGGTCAGACATTACAACAACGAGGGTATCATCCCATAGTTCAAGGTCATCAACTTTCTGAATAATCTGACCGATATGTCTATCAATCAGTTCAGATTCTCCAGCATAGTGTGCCCAAAGGTTATGCAGCTCTGCATCAGTGTAAATTGATGAACGTCCATAATTCGGGTGCAACATCGGTGGACCGGTATAATCTGGATCATATCGTTTAACGATATATTCGGGCGGATCCCAAGGTTCGTGTGGATCAAAGAAATCTACCCATAGGAAGAAGGGACTGGAACGATAGTTTTCTTCTAAAAATCGTATAGCAGATTGAGATGTTCTACCTGAAAACGTCTCTGCTTCATATTGATAGTATCGGTTTGTCCATCTGTGTGTATTGGGTAATGTGTTGCCGCGGAAGGCAGGTTGTGGTCGTGTTTTATCATCTGGCATGATAGTCTGTATTTCATCATTGAGATGTAGCAACGGTTTATCGCCTTCTTGTCCACGATGCTGGAAAGCAGCCTGAAATCCTTGCTGAAAACGGGCATTGAATAGATGTGGACAGTCGCAAATTAACTGTGTTGCATATCCTCGACTTGCGAGGAGTTTCGCAATATGGTTTGGTCCGCTCAGATCGATCGGCTGCCACCCATAGTGAGGCCATCCGAGTGTGCCAGTCGCAACATCCGTGCGATGCGGAATAGTAGGGAAGCTGCTCATATAAAACTTGTCAATAGCAGTTGCGCGTTCCGCTTCAAAACTATCAAGCATCGGTGTGCGAATTGGCTTTTCCGCGCGTTCACCGAGATTGTCATAGCGAAATGTATCGGTAATTAGTAAAACGATGTTTTTCATATATCTCCTTTCATTTGATAGTCTGACGTGAGTTTGATAATAAGTGATGTCCGATCTATAAACGGTATTTTATCCCGAGGCACACCTTGTAGCACAAACTTTCCAGTTTGTGTCGAATGGGCGCAAACTAAAACTTCGTGCTACAACGTGTTTTTATCAAACTCACGTTTGTCTATTTTATACTTCTTGGCGAGATGTTCTTAACAGCAGCACTGTTGCAAATAGCAAAGGCAAAATTATAGCAATAGAAATTACAATCGACACTTGTGCACCGATTAAACACGGAAAAAATAGTATTGAACCTATCATTGAACCCTTCAACGCAAAATACCCGTTTTTCTCAGTCGGTTGCATATAGAGTGGGATCCGTGTGATGACAGCAGCAAGCAACCCTAAAACGACCCATACAACATAAGATTTATATGTAAGCGAATCCTCTAACCAATACGGTAGAAGTGCCACAACAAAAGCTAATATTGTAGTGGCAGCCGAAAACAACAACGCGGGACGTATGCCGAGCTGCACAGGTGTAGTCTTGATACCATGTTGTTTATCGCGCGTTATATCCTTAAACGTGGTTGTAATATGTGTGCCAATATCGTAAAGTGTTGTTGCAGCAAATGCATACCACACTAAACGCGGGACACTTCCACTCACAACTAACGCACCAAAAACGTTCAACAATCCTATACCTAAAGGTAAGGTAATGCTTCCTAAGATACCTTTTGCTTTGAAAAAGGCATTATAGAGGTGCGAAATTGCGACTAACCCCATCACTAAGAGTCCTGCTTTTGCCTCAAGTAAAAACCCACAAATGACGCATAACGAATAGATTATACTTGCAGGCACGAGTGCTTGTTTTGGCGTTAGGCGATGTGAAGGTAGCGGTCGGTCTGGATTGGTTACTGCATCTGTTTCACGGTGGAAATAATCGTTCTTTATCATTCCTGCGAAGTAGCCGAATGACGCAATCACTAACGCAGCAGCAACACGCCATGTCCATTGTCCTTCACTTGCAATCAGCGCGCCGGGAAGTGTCGCAACAATAGGAATGCCGAATAGTGGATAACGGATGAGTTCAAGATAGGCTTTGACTCGGCTCATTGATTAATACCTATCACTTGGTACACCTGCTTCTGAAACGGGTGTATCTCTCGGATCAAATACTTCATCAACGCCATAAAACTGGTCACTCTGCGTGGCAATACTCAATTCAGTCACATTCGGTCCCACCTGCTTATTTCCATTGATATAATTATCTCTTAATCTCCCACCATCGTAAACCGCCCAACCGTTGTTTAGAGTGATATTGTTAGATACGATTTCGGGTGATGAAGTAGAATAGCAAATGATGGCGTATTCATAGTTTGATCGGATGTTGTTATGTTGAATACGTGGACGTGAATCGTCTTCACACACAATGCCAAATCTGTTTGCAGTGAATTCGTTGTATTCTACTTCTGGAGCCGCTGCGCCTCTAAATTGTGCACCACTTCCATTCCTGTTGAACTCATTTGCAGATATAGCTGGATTGGTATTTTCACACAGCACACCGATGTTGTTTTCACTAAACAGACACCTTTCAATCTGGACTGAATCCGTGAAACATGCAATTCCGTTGGCTGCATGTTGTATACGACAATAGGTGAATCTGCTGTTGGGACTCTGTGTTTCAATCCTAATTCCTTGCCAATCTCCTGCTTTCGGTGGAGCAGCGTTGTTTGCAGGTTGCACAGGCTGAACTGACGTTCTGTTTTCCAATCCGGGTTTAGGTGTCTTTATTTCTTGCTGTTTGCCCAATGAACCGAACACTATCATTCTGTCAGGAACGCCTTCTGCATAGAGTTCACCAAACACAATGATTGCTGGACGTTCATCTATTGGCTCAAAACCGACGATGGTGCCTGAACGTATGGTTAATGTTATACCTTCTGGCACGATGACCGTCCCAGTTACATAAACACGTCCTTCCCATACTTCATTTTCGGTGAGTTCACCAGATTTTTCTAATATGCCAAGAGCAGAATCACCAGAGTTCAAATTCATTGCACAACCATGGCATGCAAGTAATAGAACTATTATAAATAAACTGTATATTGTTTTGATTGATGTGTTTTTCATACACATATTTTTACCACAGAATCTGATTATTGTCAAGAGTAACTTGACAAAGGGTAGGGTTATTTAGTTTTAAGTTTTTTCCAAAATAGAGACTCACTGAAAGCTAATCCCAAGACGGTAGGTTAGGAAATCGTACCTACCGATGAAAGGACAGTCTTATGCTCGTAGTCGCGCAATTCATTACACCTCTCACATTGTTGGAGCGGTTTTCAACCGCGATTTCTTCAGCATCAGAGGCGCGAAAGGTGTATAGAAACCTTAGACCGCCCAAAAAACAGCCCCAGCGGGACGATAGGTGTTCAACCCTATTGTGTCGCACCGTTGGGGCTAAAGACAAACGCAGTGAGAAACCCCTCCTACAATGTCCGAGGCACACTTACAAAGTGCGCCTACGAACACGGACAATGTTCTAAAATTGATTTAATCTATTGCCTCTGATAACTTACACATTGCCGCTTGATATAACGCTCTACCTTGGTTTTCAAACGGTCCCGGATCGCACAGATTTTCTGGGAATTCCGAGAATAACTTCGCTTCACTGACTTCGTTAAGGTCTGTTGGACTCCCTAAAGCTTTGATCTCTCCCAAGTAAGCGATCCCCCAGTATTCGAGATTATACATGAAGCAGTGAATATAACAAAGCACTTCCATATTTTTCATCGTTGCACCGGTTTCCTCCAGGAGTTCACGGTGTGCGGTTTCTTCAGTCGTTTCCTCGGATTCAACGCGTCCACCAGGCAATACCCAAATATCCTCATCACGCCATTTACAAAAAAGCATCCGATTTTCTTGATAAGCGATACAATTAACAAACTTGATTTGTCCTAAGTCTGTTGGCGGTTCTCCAAAATGGAGTAACATATACCCATCCCTTTCCTCAATCCTTTCAACCAATTTTATTCTCCGTGTAATTTCAAGTTCAATTGATATTATACTTACGAATTCTATCATAGATGTTGACTTTTGGAAATGTAGTATTTAGGATCCCTCGTAGTCCCGCTTTCCAACTGCTATGTAAAGTAGTAGGCAAACGCCGTGTGCCGTCATCTTGTAGGAACGCATTCAATCCGATATCTCGCGTCGCTCGTAGTCGCGCAATTCATTGCGCCTCGGACATTCAGCACCAGCGGTGCGGAATGTGTATAGAACCTTAGACCACCCCAAAAAACAAGCCCCAGCGGGGCGACACAATTGTCTGAACCAGGATTCACAGGATGGACAAATTAACAGGATTGTGCGTTTGGAACTCCAACGTTCCTATTCAAAGGGTGACGTTTATTCTCTGAATGGCACTTTGATATTTCTGTCTCTTATCCTGGAAATCTACCAATCCTGCGAATCCTGGTTCAGACAATATCCGGCAACTTCCCAACAATATCCACCGTCAACAGACTGACAGTGATGACGCATAAGATCAGTTCAACGATATAACGTTCATCATCGGGACGGTTGGGATCGTTGACGATACCACTTCGTTTATCCGTCTTGACACGATACTGGTCAATCACCCACTCCAACGCAGATCGCGTGCCGAGCCGGTATTCAAAGACTTTCGGTGGAATGCCGTCTATCGTGAAATAGTCGTTATATATCAACTTGGTTTTGTCTTTGGAAAGTTTCATCTTCTCCACACGCCAATCTAAAGGCACATCTCGGTTTTCGAGTAGGTTGGAATGCTGATATTGGGTTTGCGTTTCGTAGTTGACGTGGATGTCAGCGAGTTTCGCACCAGCCTCAGCGAATGCCTTAAAATCAGGTGCGTAAGGGATATGCGGTAGGTCACGCTTCAGGTTCGCCTGATACTTCTCTCGGTAGGCGGGATGGTGCAGGAGCGCATAAGTATAGTGGAAAATGTCCCACTTGCTGATGTCGTCATCGTTGTAGTGCGCGCGGAAGGCATTGAGTGCCCAATCGGTGATGTTTTCCTTGCGGTTGCTCCCGTCCTCGTCGTAGGTGTAGAATGGGAAGCATTGGGTTGGTGAACCAAAGCCACCAGTAACACCAAGATTAGAAATACAATCTGACATAAGACAAATAAAAGGTTTTTGCGTTGTTATATTTACACAAATCACTTGATTGTCTTGTTCTGTTTCTATTGTTGGATAGATAGTCGGGAACTCGCGAATTCTTTCGTTAATCAGCCTATCAAAGTAGAGGTGTGATTTTGTAAATGGACGGTAAAGTGCATTTCTAATTTTTTCTTTGCTATAATCTGTGGTTTTTCCACGTTGTAAGTTTCGCTTAAGTCCTTCACTCCAACTAATCTTTTGCTTATCAGATTCAACAAAATCGTTGATGTCCGCTTCACGATCTGACCGCTGTATCCATCTCGCAACTTCTGAGTTGTATGTATCTATCATTTGAGATATGTTCTCAGAAAGTGCTTTATGATTGAAGTTATAAGTCCAAGCATCTCTGTTCGTAGTTACACCTAAACTAAAGGTTTTGAAAATTACATCTGTAACAATACTGTCAACTTTCTTTGCTTCCTTTGTTCCAATTGGTATAAATGTGTCAAATTCAGCGTGGAGTCCTTCGGTAAGCCAACTGAATCTCTCGTCTGGTTGAATATCATGCCAATTTATATTTTTAACATGTTGATTTTCATTTAGAAAATCGAATTTTCTATTCTTATTCCATAGATCGTCGGTGCGATAGTAAAAGAGATGTTTGCTTTTTGTCGTATCACTCTTCTTCTTTACAAATAGATTGATACACACCCCAACACGGATATCAAAAACATTTGCGTTGGATACCTTCAATCCTTTACGTGCGTTTCCACCGAGATCCAAAATATAAATTCTGTCAAAATCTTGTGCAAGATGTTTTCGCATCCCATCAAATGCAATCCCATCCAAAAATCCATTGTTCGTTACAAATGCAACAACACCTTCCTCCCCGATTCTTCTTGAAGCCCACAATATAGCTTTTACATACGGATCTGAAAGTGGATTTCTGTTGGTTGCATTTGAGTCCTTTGAATATGTCTCTTTCATCACACTATCCATGGTTTCATATTTTCTATTTCTATTATTATCGCTCTCATCAACTTGCCTTAAATTATACGGCGGATTACCAATAACGACGAACATATCCGCATCCTTCTGTTTCTCAATCCGTTCTGTGTTATCCTCTGTGAACATTGGTATCAGGTCACCTTCAAGCAACTCAAAAGTATCCGCAAGCACAATCCCCTCAAATGGCAGATATTGCTGGGTGCGGTGGTAGTATTCCTGTTCAATGTTCAGACTGGCGATGTAGTAGGGCAACAGCATCACCTCGTTGCAGTGCAGTTCATGCTGATATTTGTGTTGCAACGCGGCACCGCTAATCTCGTGCATCAGTCGCACGATGAAGTTGCCTGTGCCGACAAACGGGTCAATGATATGCACGCCTTCATCCGAAAGCGACCGACCGAACTCCGTTTTGAGGATATGCGATACGCTGTTCACCATAAAGTCCACAATCGGTTGCGGTGTATAGACGATGCCGTGCGTATCCGCGACATCCTCCGAGAACCCCTGAAAAAACTGCTCGTAAAAGGTGTTCAGCAGGTGCTGTTTCTGAGAGAAGTCGTGGCAATCTCTGGCCGCGTTCTCTATCGCTACATAGAACGTATCCAACGGACTCAGGAACGCATTCCGACTGATATCGTTGCGTGTCAGAATATCAATCACCTTTTCAATCTCACTTGCGATGATGTTGCGTCTACTGAAATCGGAGTGGTCGAACACTCTGTGGAAAATCCGTTCCGTGAGAACGTGCTGCACAAGCATCTCCTCAACCGCATTTTGGGACAGGTTCGGATTGATAGCAGCCTTGCACGTCTCATAAAACCCGTTGAAAGCCGTTTTGAAGTCTGAATCCGCCTCATATCGTTCCTCAATGATATGCTTCATCTCAGCAGCGAGGTCAGGCACGCGAGTTTTGAAGTCTGTAACAGCGCGTTCCCAATCCTCGTGGACAGGTGTAGTGTAGGAGAACAGTCGTTTGACCGTGTCGACAAGGTTGTTTTTATCAGTGAGATCGGTGTCCAGTGCAATCTGTCCATTCTGAATCAGGATACCGCGTTCAGGCGTTTGGAACAGGATATTGTCGAGTGGGTATCCTGCCTGTCGTTTCTGTTGAACCGCTTGAGGTAGATCGTCGTGGATGTCCTTCGCTTCCCAATAGGCGAGTGGCAATCCGAGTTTTGTCACGGCACCGTCAATCACGATACGGTTGCCTGCGGCGGATGTCATCGCATATTGTTGAGAGAAGGTAGCGTTAATCTGTTTCGCGCAATGCTCTAACAAGGATCCGAAGGGTGCACTCACCGCGCCTTCATGGGTTATTTGTTGATCGGAGAATTCTTGTAGTGTGGTGAAATAGTCTTTGACTGGTTTATGAGTCGTTTTCAGGTTAAGTTCTTGCATGGTAGGTATCGTAGCATAGGTATGTTTTTCTGTCAAGTCGTGCGATTCATTGCGCCTCGGACATTCAGCACCAGCAGTGCGAAAGGTGTATAGAATCTCGGACATTCTCCAGCAAATCCTGGTCCACACAACCCGCACCAAAACGTGCAGCAAACAGCAGAACCTGCACCAAAACGTGCAACAATAAACTCAAAAAACTGGCACAAATATTGCTCACATTCAAACACATTCCACAACATAGGAGCAACAAATGAAACACGCGATATATATCGCACTGATTGCACTCATATCTATACAGATATGCCATGCCCAAGACTCACTGCAATGGCAACTCCCTCACGGGGCAAAAATGCGACTCGGCAAAGGCAACCTATACGATTTTGATTATTCGCCAGATGGCACAAAAATCGCAATCGCAACATCTATCGGTATTTGGATATACGATGCACAAACAGGTGAAGAACTCAAACTCATCTCCGATGCAGATTCAGAAATCACAAAAATCGCCTACAGTCTTGATGGCAACACAATCTTAAGCGACATAGACAAAAGTTCGCTCTGTCTCTGGGATGCAGAAACTGGCGAGAAGATACGTTGGTACTGGGGACACAGTCATCCACAAATCACTGCTCTCACCTTCAGTCCCGATGGCAAAACATTCGCAAGCGGCGGAATAGGCAGCTCAGTCCGTATATGGGAAATAGCAACAGGTCGACAACTGCACCGACTCAGTGGTCCGGGATCCGGAGTCACAAGCATAGCGTATAGTCCCGATGGACAAATAATAGCAACCAGTGGTGGTGGGGACGAATGGATCCGATTATATGACCCGTATACTGGCAGCAATCTACGGTTGTTGATCGGACATAACGAAGGAGTCAGTAGTCTCGCATTTAGTATGGATGGAAAGACACTTGCGAGTAGTGGTTATGACAACACCGTTCGTCTGTGGGATGTTGACGCTGCACTCACATACGGTGTTGCAAACCCCAACATTCAACGAGACATCATCCGAAGACACACAGACAGCGTATATGACATCACATATAGTCAAGATGGCAGATATTTCGCAACTGCCAGTAAGGACAAAAATATCCGTTTGTGGGATGCATCGAACCTAAACATACGCTATACATTCAGAAGTGACACACATTATCCGCTGAAAATCGCATTGAGTCCTGATAACCATACATTGGTAAGTAGAAATAGTGACAATACGATTCGCTTGAGATATAACACCGACGGCATAGATGGTCGATTTGGTTGGAGAGAACGCATCATCACAGGCTACACAGACATCAGTATAGACACCATAGACATCAGTCCGGACGGCAACACACTTGTCGCTGAAGGCGAAAACTATACACTCAGTCTATGGGATGTGGATACAGGCACACAGCAGGACAACCTCGTAGGACACACGTCTGACGTCAACAGCATCGCATTCAGTCCGATCAACAACAACCTCATCGCAAGTGGTAGTGATGATGGCACAATGCGCTTGTGGCATGCAGACACCGCCACAGAACGCAAAACCCTCATCAGTGTCGTCGGGGATGTGGAATCCGTAGCATTCAGCCCCGATGGTAGCACGGTCGCATGTGCCATCACATACGGTGAGTATAATTCACAATATTATCTACGAGACTCAAATATACATTTGTTTGATGTGGAAACAGGGACTGCCCTAATCACAATCGCTGCACATATAGCACCACCTTCCGCAAGTGAGAAATTGGAGGTTCACCCAACACGGCATGTGCGACCTGTTTACGCTATCACCTTCACGCCTCATGGCGAAGCATTGATAAGTATTAGCTCTGATGATACCATCCGTTTTTGGAATACCCGAACAGGAGCACATTCGCGCGTCATTGCAGGAAAAACATGTCCGAGCGGTATCATGGCATTCAGTCCAAACGGAAAAATACTCGCGTGCGACGATTGGGACGACAACATTCATCTGTGGGATGTCCAAACAAACACGCTCCTGCAAACATTAACAGGACATACCGAGGGTGTCAGTCAGATCGAATTCAGTCCAGATGCCACTACACTTGCAAGTAGTAGTTACGATGGCACTGTCCGTGTCTGGGATGTCAATATGGGGGTGATTCTCAGCACATTTGCAGGACATAAAGGTGCTGTCTATTCCGTTGCGTTTAATCCGAATGGTAGCACGTTGGCAAGCGGCGGGAGAGATGGAACAATCCTCTTGTGGGACACCACGGTTCGCATACCATCAAACACAGCAGTTGCTCTTTCACCAACTACCATAGAATCCCCTGTTATCGGAGAACAACTCACGCTCTCACTAAATATCGCTGCAGGTCAAAGTGTCTCTGGCTATCAAGCCACCGTGCAATTTGACCCCACCGCACTCCGTTTCGTCCAAAGTGACGAAGGTAATTATCTACCCTCAACCACCTATAACATTGAACCGGTCATTGATGGAGATACCGTAACCATAGCAGCAACGACATTTGAGGAAGAAAGCTCCGACGACGGCACACTCGCCGCAATAATTTTTGAGGCAATCTCTATCAAAGCCTCCACCATTAGTTTGACTGACGTTATCCTTACAGACAGCGCGGGCAATACCACGAGACCACGTATCACTGCATCCACAGACATAACCGTCCCAATGTTCATGCGCGAAGATGTGAATCAGGATGGTGTCGTCAACATCTTAGATCTCTCCTTTATTGCAGCGAATTTCGGCAAAATAGGCAAACATGCAGCCGATGTTAACGCAGACGGTGTCGTCAATATCGTGGATTTGACACTCGTCGCAATCGCAATTGGGAGCGCGGACACTGCTGCACCTGCCATATCAAGTCTCCATCCTGATGATCTGCCTTCACGTACAACGGTGACAGCATGGTTAAAAGAAGCACGTCAACTCAACTTACCAGACCCCAACTTTCAGCAAGGTCTACGCTTTCTGGAAAATCTATTACAGACTTTGACATCGAAGGAAACCGTACTCCTGTTTAACTACCCCAACCCGTTCAACCCAGAGACGTGGATACCGTATCACCTCGCAACCCCATCAGATGTCAATATATCAATTTACACATCCGATGGCAAGTTAGTCCGCGCGCTAAAATTAGGACACCAAACCGTTGGCATTCATCAAGAGCACTGGGATGGCAAGAACGCCTATGGTGAACAGGTCGCCAGCGGCATCTATTTCTACACCCTACGCGCCGGCAACTACACAGCCACCCGCAAAATGACAATCACAAAGTAGCAACACTCTTTATTGGCTCGGTTATCCTCTTGTTGGAGCGGTTTTCAACCGAGATGCAAAGTAGTAGGCACACTCCGTGTGCCGTCCTCTTGTTAGAGCGGTTTTCAACCACGATTTATCCGCACCAATCCGGTAGGCGAGGTTTCCAACCGCGCTCTTTGTTGGAGCGGTTTTCAACCGAGATATTTATTGAGTTCCGTAGGAACGGAATGTCTGTAGTAAGGGGTGTGCTACCTTTCTTGAGTTCCGTAGGAACGGAATGTTTATTTTCTTGACATTCAACAACATATCGTTCCTACGGAACTCAATAAATGATGACCAACGTTCTGCTATAAACATTGCGTCCCTACGGGACTTGGTAACAACATACCAATCCAAAAATAACCGTCAACCTTCAATAGGAACATAGAAACCTCAACCTCCCAATCCTGAAAATCTACCAATCCTGAAAATCCTGGTTCAGACAATCGCGCTCTTTGTTGGCACGCTTTCCAACCGCGCTCTTTGTTGGAGCGGTTTTCAACCGAGATATTTATTGAGTTCCGTAGGAACGGAATGTTTATTTTCTTGACTTTCAACAACATATCGTTCCTACGGAACTCAATAAATGATGACCAACGTTCTGCTATAAACATTGCGTCCCTACGGGACTTGGTAACAACATACCAATCCAAAAATAACCGTCAACCTTCAATAGGAACATAGAAACCTCAACCTCCCAATCCTGAAAATCTACCAATCCTGAAAATCCTGGTTCAGACAATCGCGCTCTTTGTTGGCACGCTTTCCAACCGCGCTCTTTGTTGGAGCGGTTTTCAACCGCGATATTTATTGAGTTCCGTAGGAACGGAATGTTTATTTTCTTGACTTTCAACAACATTGCGTCCCTACGGAACTCAATAAATGATGACCAACGTTCTGCTATAAACATTGCGTCACTACGGGACTTGGTAACAACATACCAATCCAAAAATAACCGTCAACCTTCAATAGGAACATAGAAACCAAAACCTCCCAATCCTGAAAATCTACTAATCCTGAAAATCCTGGTTCAGACAATCGCGCTCTTTGTTGGCACGCTTTCCAACCGCGCTCTTTGTTGGAGCGGTTTTCAACCGCGATATTTATTGAGTTCCGTAGGAACGGAATGTCTGTAGTAAGGGGTGTGCTACCTTTCTTGAGTTCCGTAGGAACGGAATGTTTATTTTCTTGACTTTCAACAACATTGCGTCCCTACGGGACTTGGTAACAACTTACCATTCCAAAAATAACCGTCAACCTTCAAATAGGAACATAGAAACCTCAACCTCCCAATCCTGAAAATCTACCAATCCTGAAAATCCTGGTTCAGACAATCGCGCTCTTTGTTGGAGTGGTTTTCAACCACGATATTTCTTGAGTTCCGTAGGAACGGAATGTCTGTAGCAAGGGGAGTGCTCCCGTTGTTGAGTTCCGTAGGAACGGCATGTTTATTTTCTTGACATTCAACAACATATCGTTCCTACGGAACTCAATAAATGATGACCAACGTTCTGCTATAAACATTCCGTCCCTACGGGACTTGGTAACAACATACCAATCCAAAAATAACCGTCAACCTTCAATAGGAACATAGAAACCTCAACCTCCCAATCCTGAAAATCTACCAATCATGAAAATCCTGGTTCAGACAATCGCGCTCTTTGTTGGAGCGGTTTCCAACCGCGATTACCCACTGCTTGTTGGAGCGGTTTTCAACCGAGATTACCCGGTTCACAAAAATTCAAAAACGCACCAAAACGTGCAACAACAAACAAAACATGCACCAAAACGTGCAACAAACAGCACAAAAAACTGGCACAAAAATTGCTCAAACAAACTACAAAAGAGACCGTAGGCGCGTTTTAGAATAATGTCCATCACAGGAGTTTAACCATGAAAACCATCAGACTTTCAATCATCATAACGCTCATCCTCATAACAACAGCGCACGCCCAAGTCCCACCCCAATGGCATCTACCCGAAGGCGCAAAAGTCCGATTTGGCAGAGGCTCAATCGAGCAGATTGCATATTCACCAGACAGCACAATGTTAGCAGCAGCAACATACATAGGCGTATGGTTATACGACGTGGAGACAGGCAATGAACTTCAGCTACTCGCAACGGAACCAGCAGCAGTTGAAAGTATCGCATTCAGCCCAGACAGCACAAAACTTGTCAGTTCAGCGAGAGGCGCACCCCTCAGTCTATGGGATGTGGAAAGCGGAAGACTCCTCCGTACCTTCCCAGCAGAAACCAGTTGGTCTATCAAAGGAGTCGCATATAGTCCAGATGGCACAATCATCGCAGGTAATGGCTCCGTAGGCACAGTCCAACTCTGGAATCCAGACACAGGCGAGAACATACGCACACTCAAAGGAGAAGAATCATGGAACGGCTTACAATGCATCCAATTCAGTCCAGATGGTAAGACTTTAGCAACCGGATGGCTAGACAGCGAAATCCGTCTCTGGGATGTCAACACTGGCACAATCAAACACACCCTAACCGACCATGAAGAAATGGTCTCTACCCTCACCTTTACACCCGATGGCAAAACGCTTGTCAGCGGGAGCAGAGACAAAACCATACGGCTCTGGGATGTCAACACTGGCAATCTTACCAATACACTCGTTGGACATTTTGATGTGATCTTAGATGTCGCGGTAAGTCCACACAACAACATCCTCATCGCATGCGACGGACACTACGAAATCCGATTATGGAATCTAAATACAGGTGAAATGATAAACAGAATTAATGAACATTTCCAAATACCAAGATCGGTCATCTTTAGCGCAGATGGAAACACATTCGCTACAGGCGGATATGACGCGCGCGTCTATATTTGGGATGTCGCCACTGCAATGAAAATGCGCAGTTTTACAAAACACACATCTTACAGTACGCATGGCGCATTCAGTCCAACAGAGAACACAATCGCCCTCCGAGGCTACGCTGGAACAGTCTTTTTGGTAGATACGGAAACAGGAAAACTAAAACACAAATTCAACGTAACTTCCCAATCTATCACTACATTAGCATATAGTCCAGACGGCACAATGCTTGCAACGGGGCATGATGATACGATCAGATTATGGGATGCACAAACTGGCACGGCACTCCTTCCACCTATGGATACATCTGGATCTACATATCATATCACATTCAGTCGGGATGGCGAACGGGTGGCAGGCTTATTCTACACCAATTCAGAACAACACATCTACACCTTTGAAACAGCAAGCGGAAAACAACTGCATAGTATCAAAGTTTATACGTTCCCAGGACTATGGGGTAATCAACCTATCCTTGAGATAGAGCATTCAAGATGGGTCAGGGCAATTGCCTTCAGCCCTGATGGAACAACCATCGCAAGTTGTGCCGATGACAAGGCAATCCGATTCTGGGATGTTGACAACGGAACACACCTACGAAAAATCGAGACACACGAATATCGCATAAGCGACATCGCGTTCAGTCCAGATGGACAAACAATTACAGGCATAAGTTTTGGATTCATACATCAATGGAATGTTGAGACTGGGACAGAACTACGGACGGTACCTATGCCCGGAGAGACACGTAGACTCAGTTATAGGGGACTCCGTTCCGATAGCACTATGGCAGCAATGGGGTACAGCGATGGCACCGTGCGGCTGTGGGATATGACTGATATTACGCAAACGCGTATTTTGAAGGGACACACATCTTCGGTTAATCTTGTCACGTTTAGTCCTGATGGACGAACATTAGCGAGTAGCAGTTCTGATGGAACGACCTTATTATGGGACATCACACCTATAGTGCCGTCTCCCACCATAGTGAAGCTATCTCCTGCCAAAGTCCAGTCACCCGCCATCGGTGAACACCTCACGCTATCTTTGGACATCACTGAAGGACAAGACGTAGCAGGCTATCAAGCCACCGTCAACTATGACAACACCGCACTCACTTATGTTGATAGCACCGTCGGAAACTATCTCCATAGCAATCCCTATTACATTGTTGGAGATGTTACCGAACCACAATCTTCTATAACCTTAACCGCCACTGCATTTGGAGAACAATCCAACGGAGACGGCACACTCGCCACCATCACATTTGAGGTCATCGCACAAAAAGACTCCACCGTCAGCATATCCGATGTGCTATTGACAGATAGTCTCGGTAGTAGCACAGTCCCGCAGATAGCAGGGGCAGAGATACTGGAATCCTTGGTTCTATCCGAAGATGTCAACGGTGATGGTGTCGTCAATATATCTGATCTGACATTCGTCGCCGCGAACCTCGGAAAGATGGGTGCCAATCCTGCCGATGTCAATGGTGACGGCATCGTCAACATCATAGATTTAGCGTTAGTCGCAGCCGCCATCGGTAACAACGGTGATGACGCAGCAGCCCCAGCGTTGCTATCTGATTTGCCATCCCGTGAAGATGTCCAATCTTGGCTGCACGAGGCAAGGTCTCTCAATCTATCCGATCCTGATTTTCAACGTGGTGTCTTATTTTTTGAGAACCTCCTGAAATCCTTGACACCCAAACAGACAGCATTATTACCGAACTACCCCAATCCGTTCAACCCCGAGACGTGGATACCGTATCACCTCGCAACCCCATCAGATGTCAATATAACAATCTACACATCCGATGGCAAGTTAGTCCGCGCACTAAAATTAGGACACCAAACCGTTGGCATTCATCAAGAGCACTGGGATGGCAAGAACGACTATGGTGAACGGGTCGCCAGCGGCATCTATTTCTACACCCTACGTGCCGGCAACTACACCGCCACCCGCAAAATGACAATCACAAAATAGTATCTCTTGTTGGAGCGGTTTTCAACCGCGATTACCCCCGCATTCGTAGTCGCGCAATTCATTGCGCCTCTTACATTGTTGGAGCGGTTTTCAACCGCGATTTATCCGCACCAATCCGGTAGGCTCACTTTCCAACCTCGCTCTTTGTTGGCTCGCTTTCCAACCACGATATTTCTTGAGTTCCGTAGGAACGGAATGTCTGTAGTAAAAGGGTGTGCTACCGTTCTTGAGTTCCGTAGGAACGGAATGTTTATTTTCTTGACATTCAACAACATATCGTTCCTACGGAACTCAATAAATGATGACCAACGTTCTGCTATAAACATTCCGTCCCTACGGGACTTGGTAACAACATACCAATCCAAAAATAACCGTCAACCTTCAATAGGAACATAGAAACCAAAACCTCCCAATCCTGAAAATCTACTAATCCTGAAAATCCTGGTTCAGACAATCGCGCTTTCAAACCGCTTCAACAATAGGATCGTAGGCTCACTTTCCAACCTCGCTCTTTGTTGGCTCGGTTTTCAACCACGATATTTATTGAGTTCCGTAGGAACGGAATGTCTGTAGTAAGGGGTGTGCTACCGTTCTTGAGTTCCGTAGGAACGGAATGTTTATTTTCTTGACATTCAACAACATATCGTTCCTACGGAACTCAATAAATGATGACCAACGTTCTGCTATAAACATTCCATCCCTACGGGACTTGGTAACAACATACCAATCCAAAAATAACCGTCAACCTTCAATAGGAACATAGAAACCTCAACCTCCCAATCCTGAAAATCTACTAATCCTGAAAATCCTGGTTCAGACAATCGCGCTCTTTGTTGGCACGCTTTACAACCGCGCTCTTTGTTGGAGCGGTTTTCAACCGCGATATTTCTTGAGTTCCGTAGGAACGGAATGTTTATTTTCTTGACTTTCAACAACATTGCGTCCCTACGGGACTTGGTAACAACATACCATTCCAAAAATAACCGTCAACCTTCAATAGGAACATAGAAACCAAAACCTCCCAATCCTGAAAATCTACCAATCCTGAAAATCCTGGTTCAGACAATCGCGCTTTCCAACCGAGATTACCCGGTTCACAAAAATTCAAAACGCACCAAAACGTGCAACAACAAACAAAACCTGCACCAAAGCGTGCAACAAACAGCATAAAAAACTGGCACAAAAATTGCTAAAACAACTACAAATACAAAAGAGACCGTAGGCGCGTTTTAAAACAGTTTCCATCACAGGAGTTAAACCATGAAATCCATCAGACTTTCAATCATCATCGCTCTCATCCTCATAACAATTGCACACGCCCAAGACCCACCCCAATGGCATCTACCCGAAGGCGCAAAAGTCCGCTTAGGCAAAGGCGCAATCGACCAGATTGCATATTCACCAGACCGCACAATATTAGCAGCAGCAACATATATCGGCGTATGGCTATACGACGTGGAGACAGGCAATGAACTTCAGCTACTCACAACGGAACCAGCAGCAGTTCAAAATATCGCATTCAGTCCAGACGGCACGAAGCTTGTCGGTTCGGGGAGAGACGCGCCACTCAGTCTGTGGGATGTGGAAAGCGGAAGACTCCTCCGCACCTTCCCAGCAGAAACCAGTTGGTCTACCAAGGGAGTCGCATATAGTCCAGATGGCACAATCATCGCAGGTAACGGATCCTCAGGCACAGTCCAACTCTGGAATCCAGACACAGGTGAGAACATTCGCACACTCAAAGGAGAGGAAACATGGTACGGCTTGCAATGCATCCAATTCAGTCCAGATGGTAAGACTTTAGCAACCGGATGGCAAGACAGCACAATCCGTCTCTGGGATGTCAACACTGGCACAATCAGGCACACCCTAACCGGCCATGAAGAATATGTCTCTACCCTCACCTTTACACCCGATGGCAAAATGCTTGTCAGCGGGAGCCGAGACGAAACCATACGGCTCTGGGATGTCAACACTGGTAATCTTACCAATACACTCCTTGGACATTATGATATTATCTTAGATGTCGCGGTAAGTCCACACGGCAACATCCTCGTCGCTTGCGACAACCACTACGAAATACGATTATGGAATCTAAATACAGGTGAAATGCTAAAAAGAATTACAGAATATTTCCACACACCAAGATCGATCGTCTTCAGTGCAGACGGAAACACATTCACTACAGGCGGATATAACACGCACATCTATATTTGGGATGTCGCCACTGCAATGAAAATGCGCACATTTACAAGACACACATATTACAGCTGGGAAGTTGCTTTCAGTCCAACAGAGAACACGATCGCCGTCTCAGGCTACGCCGGAACAGTCCTTCTGGCAGATACGGAAACAGGAAAACTCAAACACAAATTCAACGGAACTTCCCAATCTATCAGAACATTAGCATATAGTCCAGACGGCACAATGCTTGCAACGGGGCATGGTGATACGATCAGATTATGGGATGCACAAACTGGCACGGCACTCCTGCCACCCATGGATACATCTGGAGACCCATCTCATATCACATTCAGTCGGGATGGCGAACTGGTGGCATGCATAGCCAACACCTATTCAGATCAACACCTCCACACCTATGAAACAGCAAGCGGAAAACAACTGCATAGTATCAAAGTTTATACGCACACAGGACCAAATCTATGGTCGAATCAACCTAACCTTGAGATAGAGCATTCAAGATGGGTCAGGTCAATTGCCTTCAGCCCTGATGGAACAACCATCGCAAGTTGTGCCACTGACAATGCAATCCGATTCTGGGATGTTGACAACGGAACACACATACGGAAACTTGATACACACGAATTTACCACAAGCGACATCGCTTTCAGTCCAGATGGACAAACAATTACAGGCATAAGTTATGGATTCATGCATCAATGGAATGTTAAGACTGGGGCAGAACTACGGATGATACCTATGCCCAGAGAGACACATAGATTCAATTATATGACACTCAATTCCGATGGCACTCTGGCGGCAATGGGGTACAGCGATGGCACCGTGCGACTGTGGGATATGGCTGATATTACGCAAACGCGTGTTTTGAAGGGACACACATCTTGGATTCGTCTTGTCACGTTTAGTCCCGATGGACGAACATTAGCCAGTGGCAGTGCTGACGGAACGGTCCTCTTATGGGACATCGAGCCAGGAATCCCATCACCAACCATAGTAAAGTTATCTCCTGCCAAAGTCCAGTCACCCGCCATCGGTGAGCAACTCACGCTATCTTTGGATATCACTGAAGGACAAGATGTAGCAGGCTATCAAGCCACCGTCAACTATGACAACACCGCACTCACTTATGTTGATAGCACCGTCGGAGACTATCTCCATAGCAATCCCTATTACATTGTTGGAGATGTTACCGAACCACAATCTTCGATAACCTTAACCGCCACCGCATTTGGAGAACAATCCAACGGAGACGGCACACTCGCCACCATCACATTTGAGGTCATTGCACAAAAAGACTCCACCGTCAGCATATCCGATGTGCTATTGACAGATAGTCTCGGTAGTAGCACAGTCCCGCAGATAGCAAGTGCGGAGATACTGAAATCCTTGGTTCTGTCCGAAGATGTCAACGGTGATGGTGTCGTGAACATATCTGATCTGACATTCGTCGCCGCGAACCTCGGAAAGATGGGTGCCAATCCTGCCGATGTCAATGGTGACGGCATCGTCAACATCATAGATTTAGCGTTAGTCGCAGCCGCCATCGGTAACAACGGTGATGACGCAGCCGCCCCAACGTTGCTCTCTGATTTGCCATCCCGTGAAGATGTCCAATCCTGGCTGCACGAGGCACGGTCTCTCAAGCTATCCGATCCTGATTTTCAACGTGGTGTCTTATTTCTTGAGAACCTCCTGAAATCCTTGACACCCAAACAGACAGCATTATTACCGAACTACCCCAACCCATTCAACCCAGAGACGTGGATACCGTATCACCTCGCAACCCCATCAGATGTCAATATATCAATCTACACATCCGATGGCAAGTTAGTCCGCGCGCTAAAATTAGGAAACCAAACAGTCGGCATTCATCAAGAGCACTGGGATGGCAAGAACGCCTATGGTGAACGGGTCGCCAGCGGCATCTATTTCTACACCCTACGTGCCGGCAACTACACCGCCACCCGCAAAATGACAATCACAAAGTAGCAGCACTCTTTGTTGGCTCGGTTATCCTCTTGTTGGCTCGGTTATCCTCTTGTTGGAGCGGTTATCCTCTTGTTGGAGCGGTTTTCAACCGCGATGCAAAGTAGTAGGCACACTCCGTGTGCCGTCCTCTTGTTGGAGCAGTTTCCAACCGCGATTGTTGGAGTGGTTTCCAACCGCGATTGTTGGAGTGGTTTTCAACCACGATGGTCTGAACCAGGATGAACAGGATAAGAGACATAGATATCAACTTGCCCTTCAAAAAATAAACGTCAACCTTTGAATAGGAGCGTAGAAGTCGCAAACTCACAATCCTGAAAATCTACTAATCCTGCGAATCCTGGTTCAGGCAAGAAGGATGGCGGGGCACAGAGACCCCGCCCTACAATGGAAGCGTATCGCCGCAATTGGAAACCGTTCCTACAAGACCGCAACAAACCTTGGATACCCACAAGAAACATGCTATAATATCAAAATGACACACAAAATTCTCACCATAATCACAGCACTACTGCTAATAATCACACACGTCAGTATTGCACAAGAACAGACACCATCAGCCCTTGGATTGCCAGAAGGTGCAATTGCACGATTCGGCAAAGGAGGACTCAGCCACGTCCAGTATTCACCAGACGGAACGCAGATTGCAGTCGGAAGTTCCATCGGAACTCGGTGGGTTCAACGTGTTGCGTTTGCATCGGATGGAAATACGCTTGTCAGTCTAATCAATGGTATGGTGTATCTGTGGGATGCATCAACGCAAAACCCTAATTTCCGCAGATAGACCCACCCTCTATGTTGAAGCGGCTGCAAATTAGATAAAGAACCAGAAGCATTCATCTAATCAAAAACAAATTTTCAGTGACTTCAACTATATCCAGTACTACAACCTACAAAGTCTGTGCAATCCGCGAAAATCCGCATTTCAGATCTACTTCCAACCCTCCCGCTAACCACAAAAAAACTTGACAGAACCCATTAAACCTGCTATAATTCTTTAATTAATTCACTTTGATAGAGGATTTAAACGCATGTTTGAGAGTTTGAGTGACCGCCTGCAAAACACCTTTAAAAAGATAAAAGGTCAGGGAAAAATGACAGAGAAGAACATCTCTGATTCCCTGCGAGATGTGCGTCGCGCCTTCTTAGAAGCAGATGTGAACTTCAAGGTCACACGCGATTTTATTGAAAGTATCAAGGAACGTGCCCTCGGTCAAGAGGTGATGGGTAGTCTCACACCTGAACTCCAAATTGCAAAGATTATCAAAGAAGAATTAACCACGTTGATGGGAACAGAATCGGCGAAGATTCAGATATCTCCCAGCGGACCAACGGTTGTGATGTTAGCAGGATTGCAGGGTGCTGGTAAAACGACAGTCGCAGCGAAATTAGCACTCAAATTCCGTAAGGATGGACGAAATCCGATGCTCGCTGCAGGCGATGTTTACCGTCCTGCAGCAATCAAGCAACTTCAGGTACTTGGTGAACAGATTGATTGTCCTGTCTTTACATTGGGGACAGATGTCTCCCCTGTCAAAATCGCAAAGGATGCTGTGCAAGATGCACTCAAACGCGGTTACGATTGTGTAATTATTGATACAGCAGGTCGTTTGCACATTGATGAAACATTGATGAATGAACTGCGGGGAATCAAGGATGCGGTAAATCCGTCAGAGATCCTGCTCGTAGTTGATGCGATGACAGGTCAAGATGCCATAAACGTCGCTGAAAACTTCAATAACGATTTGGATATTAGCGGGGTAATTTTGACGAAGATGGATGGGGATGCACGCGGTGGTGCTGCACTCTCAATCCGTTCTGTCACAGACAAACCCATCAAATTTATTGGTGTCGGAGAGAAGATTGACGCGAATACACTTGAAGAATTTCATCCTGAACGGATGGCTTCCCGTATTATCGGTCAAGGTGATTTCCAAACCTTGATGGAAAAAGCGGAAGAAGTATTCAGTGAAGATCAGGCAAAAGAATTAGAACGAAAATTAACAGAACAAAAAGGCTTAGATTTCAACGATTTACTCACGCAGCTTGAACAAATTAAGAATATGGGACCCCTTGACCAAATACTTGATCTTGTCCCGTTTAAAAACCAATTACCCATCAAAGACATGCAACCTGATGAAGACCATATTAAACATATTAAAGCGATCATTCAGTCAATGACACCTGCTGAACGGAGCAGCACCATTCAATTAGATCGAAGCCGAAAAATGCGTATATCCAAAGGCAGTGGCACTTCGGTTAATCAGATTAATCAATTGGTTTCACAGTTGCGTATGATGAATAACATGTTTAACCAGCAGGGAGCTATGACAATGCCAAAGATGGGTGGAAATTTAGGTGTTTTCCCTCAAACACAACGTAAATCAAGAAAACCACGAAAACGTAGAAAGCGTAAATAACATAATACGCATTTACAATTAGACTTTATCTGGTAAATTAAACAACACAATCAACCCGGAGGTTATTTTTGGCAGTTAGAATTAGATTACAACGACTCGGCAGAAAGAAACGTCCCTTCTATCGACTGGTAGCAGCTGATGCACGAGCACAGCGGGACGGTGTCTTTTTAGAACGACTCGGTCACTATGATCCTATTACGGAACCCGCAGATGTCGTTATTGATGAAGAGAAAGCACTAAAATGGTTAAGACGTGGAGCACAACCCACCGATACAGCCAAAAGATTGCTTTCACAACAAGGCATCTGGAAGAAATTTACTTACGAAAAACTTGGAAAACCACTTCCCGACGCAGAAGAAAGTGTAACAGACGAACCCGTTGAAGATTCAGAAACTGCTCATTCCGAAGATGAACAGGAAGCACTTCACACCGAAGACACTCCTGAATCAGTTGAAGAAGACACAGAATCGTCCGATGCACATTCAGACTCATCTGAAGAAGAATAATCATTCCAGTTTAACTTCATTGTCTACATATCCAAAGTTCATTATAACCATTGAGTTAGTTATGTTCAAAGAACTTATAGAATACATCGTAAAAGCCCTTGTTGACTATCCTGATGATGTGATAGTGCGTGAAGTGACTGGCGAAAAAGTGGTTATTATTGAACTGATTGTCGCAGAAGCGGATTTGGGGAAAATTATCGGTAGATACGGAAGGACTCTCAAAGCCATTAGGACACTGTTGTACACTGCTGGATTGAAAGCACAAAAGAAAGTCATTCTTGAACTTATTGAGGAGCCGCGAACCGAAGAAGAATAATGATATTAGGCATACATAAAAATGAAAGTGGATGTGCTTGCACTGTTTCCAGAGATCATCGCACCCGCATTGCAAACAGGCATACTCAAGCGAATTCAGGATGCAGGTGGACTCACCATCAATGTCTATAACTTGCGAGATTGGACCACTGATAGACACAAATCTGTTGATGACTATCCTTACGGTGGTGGCGCAGGAATGATTCTCAAACCTGAACCCCTTTTTGCTGCCGTTAAAGCATTGAATACAACATCTGATGCAAACGTCGTATTTCTAACCCCGCAAGGCACTCCTCTAACGCAATCATTGGTTGAAGCCATGTCTTTGGAGACACACATCATTCTAATATGTGGTCGTTACAAAGGTATTGATGAACGTGTACGTCAAAAGGTCATTACATCTGAAGTGTCAATCGGTGATTACGTTCTGAGTGGCGGTGAGATCGCAGCACTCGTGCTTATAGATGCAATCGGGCGTGTATTGCCAGGAGCGTTAGGAGACTTTGAATCTGCACATGAGGACTCTTTCAGTCAAGACTTACTTGACCATCCACACTACACACGTCCCGCAGTGTATGAAGGAATGGAAGTGCCTGAAGTGCTATTGAGTGGACATCATGAAAATATAAAAAAATGGCGGCAGGTGGAAACACTAAAACGCACTGCACAACATCGTCCAGATTTACTTCAAAATCTTGAGTTGTCTGATGAGGAACTGACTATCCTCAAAATGCTGAAAGATAGCATGTAAGTCAGTAGTACCACAAATCGCTTATAGTAAAAGCCATAATTATTTACATGCAACAGCAGGTTCAGTTTTCTAACCGAACCATAGGCGTCAATTTAAGGATATATTTACCTGTGAAGGATTTTGGATGTTTATTTTTATCATACACACCTTTCGCACCGCTGGTGCTGAGTTTCTTGTGGTGGACATTTTCTATATACCTTTCGCACCGCTGGTGCTGATATGTGATTTATAAAAGCCTCGGAGAGGCGACAGGTGTATAGCACGTAATATCAACACGGACGAAAGCCCCAGCGGGGCGACAGGTGTATCATAAGCACAAACTTTACTCACTAAATTGATGCCTATGGTTCAGTTTTCTAACCGAACTAGTGTTTGTTCAGGCACAGAGATACGGTTAGGAAACCGCATCTACCGGAGAGTGTGCACATATTTTAAATTTCACTATAATTTACATTCATAAAAATCTTATCAATCTTCGGTGTCAAGACCCCGATGCTTTAGCACGGGGATGTAGACACCACTAAGGACTAAAACATGTGCGGGGTATCACTGACTGCCCAACGAAAGATTAGATGTAATACTACATCGTTAACTATGCAAGTTGGTGGAGAGCATCCATATCATGCCAGTCGAATGTGAACTGGAATACGTGAGCGGGTTGATATGCAGCACATATCTGCGATATGCGTTACCAAAGTCGCTAAATAGCGAACTCTCAAAAGGAGCGAGTAAACATATTGTATAAAAGACCCCCAAGAGAAGTAAGTCATCTCTTGTTGTGTCGGGGTGTCTGGTAGGAAGGACAACAATGAACTGTTTCGTGTGAAGCAGTGCCACTTCACAAAAAAGAATCTTGCCATCTAAAGCAGGTGAAAATCTGTGACAGGTGAATGGGCGGGGCATCGTCCAGTGCAGTAGGTGATGGAAGACGGATAAAGGTAATATATTTTGCTGGCATTCGCATTCACTGTAGATCGCAGAATTTACCCAGGGCAGAGGGACAAAAGAATCCCCCTGCTTTAGTTGGGGGAGTATGTCAAGAAGGAGGTATAACAATGAATTTAATAGAATCTGTAGAAAATCAATATAAGAAAACCGACATTCCAGAGTTTGGACCTGGCGACATTATTAGAGTAAATACTCGTATCCGAGAAGGGCAGAAGGAACGCATTCAGGCTTATGAAGGCACCGTAATTCGTCGGGCACATGGTGGCACGCGCGCTACTTTTACTGTTCGACGGGTGGCATTTGGTACAGGCAGTGAACGAACATTTCCATTACACTCACCCAATATTGAAAGTATCAAAGTGGTAAGATACGGGTCAGTTAGACGTGCAAAGTTATATTATCTGAGAGACCGTACTGGAAGAGCTGCTCGTGTCAAGGAACGCAGAAGATAACAATATGGATGCTTATGAGCACGCTTGTAGGCAGAACGGTTACACGAATATCACAGGTATTGACGAAGCAGGAAGGGGTGCATTGGCGGGTCCTGTTCTGGCTGCTGCTGTCATCTTGCCTGCTGACTGTCAAATTGAGGGATTAACAGACTCAAAGCTATTGACACCCAATCAGCGCGAGGTGTTAGCGGATAAAATTCGCAATGTAGCCATTTCAATCGGTACAGGTTCAGTGGATAACCACACAATTGAACGGATAAACATCTTACAAGCGTCATTACTTGCGATGAAGTATGCGGTTGCACAATTGACCCCGAAACCTGACTATCTGTTGGTTGATGGTTCCAAACTGCCTGACATTGATATTCCAGGTGAAGCAATCCCGAAAGGGGATTTTCTTAGTTCGTCAATTGCTGCTGCATCCGTTATCGCAAAAACCACACGCGATAGATTGATGATTGAATATGATGCAAAATATCCAAATTATGGATTTAGACAGCACAAAGGGTATCCAACTGCCCTGCATCGTCAAGCAATTGCCAAGTTCGGTGCGACTGCAATTCATCGGAATACTTTCAAATTGCTGCCAGATTAGTTTCATCTAACCATAGACTATCCTCAACATAAGAGGGAAACTTGGCATGTCAAAACGTCACCCACATACAGACATTGCTAAAATCGGTGAATCCGCTGCTGCAGACTATCTGAAAGCACACGGTTATCAGATACTTGCCCAAAACTACCGTTTTCAACGCGGTGAGATAGATCTAATTGTGCAGCAAGGGGATAGGATTGTATTCGTTGAGGTTAAAACACGCCGTAGCTTAAAGTTTGGCTTACCACAATACGCAGTAACCGTAAAGAAACAACGACAAATTTCAAAAATCGCATTGGCATATTTACAGACACAAAATCTAATGGATGTGCCGTGCCGGTTTGATGTGATTGCAATACATTTGTCTCCCCAGTTTGAAGTACTTCAACTTGAGCAAATACAGAGTGCCTTTGATTTTCTACCTGAAACTGATTACAGTTGAGAATGTCTACAGTCCACTAAGGAAATTAACTCATGCAAGCCATTATTCTATGCGGCGGACTCTCCACAAGACTCGGTAAAACAACACAAAAACTTCCAAAAATTCTATTGAAAATCGGTGAGAAAACTGTTTTAGAGTGGCAGCTTGAACTACTGTCTTCAGCAGGAGTTAATGAGATAATCCTTGCTTCTGGACATTTGCATGACGTGCTATATGACCAAGTAGGCGAAGAATGTGCTGGTCTGACAATTCGATATGCCAAAGAGGATAAACCATTGGGAACAGGTGGTGCCATAAAAAACGCATTCCGATTTGTTGATGAGTTCCCGGTCTTTGTTCTACACGGTGATATATTGTTGAAAAACATCTCATTGTCTGATATGCTGTCTCACCTACGTCCTGAAATGGACGGATTATTACTCGGGATTTCAGTGCAAGATCTAACATCTTACGGAGAAATTGTTTCTAATGCACAGGGACGCATCACCGAGTTTGGAGAAAAGCAACAAGTCGCACGACCGGGATGTGCAAACGCTGCTATTTTCCTTTTCAACCGCGCTATAATCAATGCTTTTCCAAAGCAGGATGTCTTTTCTATTGAACGTGATGTCTTCCCTTTCCTATCTCAACTTTATGTCCATAAAGTCGAAGCCGAATGGATAGACATCGGTGTACCAGAACGACTTGAATATGCCAGAAAGCATTTTGCAACATAAACCGTTTCCTATCGTTATACATTGAAAACTTATGTAAGATAACTGAACGTCTTATCTTGTATCAACAACGAATTGACCTATAACGGTCAAATTTTATCTCTTTCAGTGTCAAAACCCCGCTGCTTTAGCACGGGGATGTAGACACCGCTAAGCAATAAAACATGTGCAGGGTATCACTGACTGCCCAACGAAAGATTAGATGTAATACTACATCGTTAACCATGCAAGTCGGTGGAGAGCGTCTATATCATGCCAGTCGAATGTGAACTGGAACACGCGAGCGGGTTGATATGCAGCACATATCTGCGATATGCGTTACCAAAGTCGCTAAATAGCGAACTCTCAAAAGGAGCGAGTAGACATATTGTATAAAAGACCCCCAAGAGAAGTAAGTCATCTCTTGTTGTGTCGGGGTGTCTGGTAAGAAGGACAAGAATGAACTGTTTCGGGTGAAACAGTGCCACTTCACAAAAAAGAATCTTGCCATCTAAAACAGGTGAAAATCTGAAATAGGTGAATGGGCGGGGCATCGTCCAGTGCAGTAGGTGATGGAAGACGGATAAAGGTAATATTTTTGCTGGCGTTCGCATTCACTGTTGATCGCAGAATTTACCCAGTGTAGAGGGACAAAAGAATCCCCCTGCTTTAGCTGGGGGAGTATGTCAAATGATCGGAGAAACTCATGCCTGTCTTTACTAAAGAAGATTTAGAATTTTGGGATGAACACGGCTATGTCGTTGTCCCTGAAGCAGTTCCACTTGAAAATTGCCGTGCAGCTGAACAGGCTGTATGGGACTTCCTTGAAATGGATGGAGACAACCCCGATAGTTGGTATCCAACAGATCGTCGGGGTATCATGGTCGAAATATATCAACACCAAGCATTGTGGGATAACAGACAATATCCACGGGTGCACCAAGCATTCACAGAAATCTGGAATAACGAAAAACTATGGGTCAGTTTTGACCGCGCAAGTATGAATCCACCAGAACGTGATGATTGGAAATTCCCCGGTCCGCATCTACATTGGGATATGTCTTTAAAGAATATGCCGGTAACGTTAAAGGTGCAAGGCGTTCTCTATCTGGCAGATACACCAAGTAATCAGGGTGCATTTACCTGCATTCCCGGTTTCCATCGAAAATTGGAAACGTGGTTAGACAGTCTCCCTGATGATCAAAATCCACAACATATTGTGCGTGACTATCAAGATCAAACCGTTCCAATCGCAGGAAATGCAGGCGATCTCGTTATATGGCACAGTGCATTACCCCATGGCAGTAGTCCAAATTCCGCTGAACGTCCCCGTATTGCACAATATATCACCATGTCACCCGCACCAAATGATGGCAAAGATACAAGCGAAAGTCGGGTAACAGGATGGAAGGAACGACTCACAGGACTTGGTAAAAATCAAAAAGAGAAGGAAAACAATGAAGGGAAAACTGCTGAACTGACACCTTTAGGGAAAAAACTTCTCGGTCTTGATCCGTGGGTAGGATAATCGTTACACTTTGCTTTAGGCGGGTAAAGTCCCGCCTATTTTTGTTGACATTAATATAATGCCACTAATTACAGTATAATTAATTTCTTTCCATAATTCACCTATAGAGAATTGATCCTATGGCAGACCTGTTAGCAGCACGCGCGCAGATGGCGATGTCTCTCGCCTTTCATATCATCTTTGCCTCCGTCGGTATAGCAATGCCGCTACTAATGGTGATTGCCGAAGGTATGTGGTTAAGAACCAACGATGACACTTATCTCACGCTTGCTAAACGATGGTCAAAAGGGACAGCAATTATGTTTGCTGTCGGTGCGGTTTCAGGAACCGTCTTATCCTTTGAACTCGGGTTGTTGTGGCCAACCTTTATGGCACATGCAGGTCGCATCATCGGAATGCCGTTTTCATTGGAAGGTTTGGCATTCTTTATTGAAGCAATCTTTCTCGGTATCTATCTATATGGGTGGGAACGAGTTCCAAAGAAGGTTCACTGGTTAGCAGGCGTGATGGTGCTATTGGGTGGCATGATGTCCGGTATATTCGTTGTGACTGCAAACGCTTGGATGAACACTCCCACCGGATTTACATACATCAATGGCAACTTTACTAATATTGACCCAGTCGCAGCGATGTTAAACCCGTCCTCATTCAGCCAATGTCTTCACATGACCATCGCTGCATTCCTTGCCGTTGGATTTGCTGTTGCTGGTATACATGCCTATTTTTTGAGGCAAAATCCAAACAGTTCTTTTCATCGCAAAGCATTCGCGATTGCGCTGAGTGTAGGTGCAGCATTTTCAATCCTACAGCCGATCTCTGGAGACATCAGTGCCAAGAAGGTGGCAAAACATCAACCTGTTAAACTTGCAGCAATGGAGGCACAATGGGAAACAGAACGTGGTGCTCCCTTGCGTATCGGCGGTATTCCTAACGAAGAGGATGAAGTAACCCGTTATGCCATAGAAATTCCAAAGGCACTCAGTTTCCTTGCACACTTTGATTTCAATGCTGAAATAAAAGGACTCAAAGAATTCCCACCAGAAGATCGTCCTCCCGTTGCAATTGTTCATTATGCTTTTCAGATTATGGTTGCGTGTGGCATGATAATGATTGTCGCTGGTCTACTTGGTGGATGGTTAGCATGGAGACGTAAAGGGATTCCTGTTGATAGATGGTATCTCAGGTTTGTCACCTGTTGTGCCCCGCTTGGATTCATTGCTATAGAAGCGGGTTGGACAGTGACTGAAGTCGGACGGCAGCCGTGGGTCATTTACAACTACATGCGCACAGCAGATGCCGTTACACCAATGCCAAATCTTGTAGTTCCCTTTATCGGATTTACGATACTCTACATTTTCCTCTCAATAATAGTCGTTATCCTGATGCGGCGACAAATATTCCAAGAATAGATAATCATTCCGTTTATTATCTGTTCGTAGCTTAGACCCTATAACTGTGGAGAAAACAAATGTTTGGTCTTGAAATCTGGATTGCAGGTGTAATGCTAATCTCACTGATAATCTATATGCTGACTGGTGGAGCAGATTTTGGTGGCGGCATCTGGGATCTGTTTGCAACAGGTAAACGGGCAAAATCTCAACGCGACCTAATTACCCACGCACTTGCTCCAATCTGGGAAGCAAACCACGTTTGGTTGATTGTCATTATTGTAATGCTATTCGCTGCATTTCCCGTGGCATTTGCAACTATAGGTACTGCTCTACACATCCCACTGACACTTATGCTATTCGGAATTGTACTTCGAGGGACAGCCTTCGTATTCAGAACGTATGATGACCAATCCGAGACTACACATCTCCGTTGGAGTCGTGTGTTTGCTATAGCCAGCATAATTACGCCTATTATGTTGGGGGTGACCTTAGGTGCAGTGGCATCTGGAACAATACATGTTAATGTTGAAACTGGACATGTAGATACAGATTTTATCTCGTCTTGGTTGACACCGTTCCCATTTGCAATCGGTTTTTTCACCTTGGCTCTGTGCGGATTGATCGCTGCGGTTTATCTGACGCTTGAAACAGATGATCCTGAATTGCAGGAAGATTTTCGTATGCGTGCTCTCATCGGAGCGTTCAGTGTCGGTCTGATGGCAGGGATCAGTTTTCTTTTGTCTGCTGAAGGTGCACCTTCAATACGCCGCGGTTTGGGAAATAGTGTCTGGTCAATTCCGTTCCATATATTAACAGGGACAGTCTCAATATTGGCAATTTTGGCGATTTGGAGACGGCAATTCCATCTTGCGCGTGTGCTTGTTCCCATACAGGTCGTGTTGATTATTTTGGGATGGGGATTTGCTCAATATCCTTATCTTGTCTCACCAAACCTAACATTTTCTAACACTGCTGCCCCAAATTCTGTGTTGCGTCCCATATTGATAATAGTTGTCATTGGGGTTATCATACTTGTTCCTGCCTTCTGGTATCTCTATGCTGTGTTTAAGGGAAAATCCAGACCTGATACAGTTCCAGAAAAATAAGACTTCAATATGGAATAATAAGTCCAAACTAAATTGTAGAATGTCTGAGACACAATAAATTGCGCGAGTACTCACCTGTTATTTCTAAAGGGTATGTTATTTTTGGTTCAACTATAATAGTAGTTACTTCTCTTCCATGTTGCTATTATTAGCATTATTTTGCTGGATATCCTGCAATATATACCTTATTCGTCTGAGTTCCCTATGAATACCAAAAAGGACTACAATTATTATGACGTAAATTATGAGGAGCATATTTAGATTCCTTCGGCAATACCATTGAAATGTCAGGGTTAGAAACCCCTCCAACAATGAATCTTAGTAATCAGGGGATTTGGGTGGATACCTGTCTGCCTTCATCTTTACGATTGGATTGGATAATAAACTTCTCAATATTGGACAAGGACCTTGAAATAGCTTTCAGTTCTAATATGATAAGTATGAATAAAGTTGTAAAGAAAACAGAAATTATAAGTGATGTAATCGAAGCCAATAGAAATACCATTTTTCCCTCCATGTCTTCATTCTATCTTTTTTGTATGCAAGTCCTGTTATAGTAGATTTTGAAATTACTTGAACACTCTGCATCGGCGAGGTTAGGAAACCTCGTCTACCATGGGGCGAAAGTGTCAACTTATATTTACGAGTTGTGCTAAACAACTAAATGTTAAATATAGTTTCACGTAAACAGGATGTTTAAGGACATTTCTTTTTCTTTGAACGGTCTTTAGTCCCGTATGAGGATTAATTTATTAAACGGGTAATTCTCATTTTCTCAAACACGGTAGGAGCGGTTTCCTAACCGCTCCGGACTTCTCAAGGAAATTACCCGATTTATTTTTTAATCTTCATTAGGGACGATATGTGTGTCCTAAAAACCTAATACATGTGAAAACTTTAAAAACAAATTGTTAACTGGCACAAGTCGTTATATTTATAATTCACTATAATGTTTGTATTTACTACCATTGAACTTCACAGAATTCTTCGTAATCAATGAGTTCTGTAATGGTAGGATTTTCGCCGCACATTGGGCAGTTTTCATCTTGGCGGAGTTTCATCCGATTGAAAGTCATTGTTAGCGCATCAAAGAGTAGGAGTGTGCCAATCAATGAATCTCCTATGTCTAATAGGATTTTAATTGCTTCAACTGCCTGAATTGTGCCGATGATACCTGGGAGGACACCGAAGACACCTGCTTCTTGGCAACTCGGTGCGAGTCCTGCGGGAGGTGGTTCTGGAAAGATGCATCTATAGCAAGGTCCTTTGGCAGGATAGAGTACAGTGACTTGTCCATCAAACTGGAAAATACTGCCGTGTACTATCGGCTTTCCAAGCATGACACATGCGTCGTTGATTAGGTAGCGTGTTGCAAAGTTATCGCAACCGTCTACGATTAAATCATACTGTTCCAATATCTGAAAAGCGTTTTCTGAGTTGATGCGTTCATTGATGGGAATTACTTTGACATCAGGGTTCATCTCAGTGATAGTGGCTTCAGCTGATTTTGTCTTGGGTATGCCGATATCACTTGTGCCATGAAGGATTTGACGTTGCAGATTGCTGAGATCCACAACATCATCGTCAATGATGCCGAGAGTACCGACTCCAGCTGCTGCGAGGTAGACAGCTATAGGTGAACCGAGTCCACCTGCCCCGATGAGTAGGACTTTTGACTCAAGGAGTTTTGTTTGTCCCATCCCACCGACTTCTTTGAGGATAATATGTCGGCTATATCGCTCAATCTGTTCTTTGGAAAAGTTAAACATATTATCCTCCGAGATTGGAGATAAGTTCAGAGATCGGTTTGGATGATTTTGCGGAAATACGCACTGCGAAACGTTCACGTGCATCATCAGAGGTGCGTTCAATCGTGAAATCATCGCCATCGTACATCTGTTTGAGTACAGGTTCAAGGTCAGCTTGAATTGCCTCTGCAGTCTCATCAGTGTTCGGTGCGATATGACGATTGTTTATCATAAATAAGATCTCAGTCCCGTTGAATTGGATAGCATTCTCTAATTCTTCAGATGCTTCAAGTAGTTCACACTTAGAAAGGGTCTCAGTGAGTGCCTGTCGGATTTTATCTCCGTTATCCCCATCTACTTCATGCTTTCTGTTGTATAGAAGTCCTGCCTGATGATAGGCATTGTCAATACTATAGTTTGCTTGCTTTAAAATCAATAGGACTCCTGGACCGGCATCAACGTGTGAATAATCCGCGTAGTTAAGGTAGTCATCGGAGTCACCTTCTTCCATCCAACGGTTGAAAACTTTGATAAAGTTTGTGTAGTTAATTTCGCTTTCTTCGGTGGCGAAAACCTTGACATTAATTTGTTGTAAATCCATACGGTGAAAAATTCCTTTCGTGAAAAAGTCAGTTAGTTATTTTCTTTCCAGTGAGTTGAGAAAGAGAGTCAGTTATGCCAGTGGTAGACTGCTAATGTCTTGTCCATCAATACTGACAACGGTAATATCTTCTGCTTGTACCCAACTTACTCTACCTGTGCTATCACAGACACATGCCATCGCAAATTGACCTTCATCTACATCTGCCATCCAATTACCTAAAAACATACTTGGTTTCTTAGATTGGTAGGCACCAAAACCTGTTCCGAGTAAGCAGTAGTTTTTTCCAGTTGCCTTATGTCTTACTATCGTTGCCATTTATTCCTCCTTGCGTGTATCAGTCAAATTATTGGTTGATATGAGTGCATTTTGTGGATTTTAAGATTCTTGAATAACATCAGTTTAGATATGAATTCAATTCTTAGGATATTGGGAAATATTATAATGTATATTGATAGAAAAGTCAAACCCTATTGAATTCAATGGGTGTGTAACGTTTTTGACCCATAGGTGTCAATTTTAGCAACCACAACCCCCTGTAGGCGCGCTTTGTAAGCGCGCTGGACATATCTGTGAAATGCACGGTGATTATCTGAACCAACAACATGCCTGTTAGTTAGTCAGTTATGTTTCTAGGATCCAGCGCGCTTACAAAGCGCGCCTACGAATACCGAGTAATTTGAGCTTAATTTACACTAAATTGACGCCTATGGTGTGTAACGTTATTGACCTATTTCGACTTTCTCTTATTGTATTGCGGGTCTCTGTGCCCGCAATTGGTGGGAGATAGAAGATGGCGGGTACAGAGACCCGCAATACAATGGATGGTGAAATTAGTGCCAAAAACTCTACACTCTCATTAGGTTGCTTTCTCGTTTGACATACTCACCGAGCTAAAGCTCCGGTGATTCTTTTGAAGAATCACACAAGCGATTGTGGTATCAACAAGGGGTGCTTGCCAAAGCAAGTCTGATCCCCTCTACTCCAAAGGTAGATGCCCCTACCTTGTAAATATTAAGTGCCGCATTTATATCACGGTCATGTTGGATTTTACAGTTATGGCAATACCAATTGCGAATACTCAGATCAAAGAACATTTGGATTTGTCCACAGGCGTGACAGACTTTGCTTGTAGGTGTCCATCTGTTAATTGTTTCAACGCGTTTGCATCTTTTCTGTGCTTGCCACTTGATTTTCTGCATGAAGTCGCCAAAGGCATAGTCAGAAACTTTACGCCCCCAAAGACGTTTCATGCCTTCAAGATTCAGGTCTTCAAAGAAACAGACATCAAACTTTCGGACAAGTTCAAGAGCAAGTTTCCAGTGATGATCTTCGCGTTGCCGATTGATTTTTCTGTGAACGCGTGCCGAGTGTTTCCTTGCACGTTGGCGATTATTACTGCCTTTTTGCTTCCGAGACAACGCGAGGCTCGCACGTTTTATCAGTTTAGAAGCAGACTTATAGAATTCAGGAGATTGATATTTCGTGCCATCCGAACAGGTGAGAAAATCCTTGAGTCCAAAATCAAACCCTGCTGTCCTACCAGTCTTAGGTGCAGGCTCAAGTCCTTCAGCGTCTGTTGTGATAGTGATATGCCAATCGCCTACTGCGTCTTTCTTAACGGTAACCTGTTTGATATTACCTTCAATCGGTCGACTATACCAGAAGCGATACCATCTTCTATTGATACGGATTTTCGCAACGGGACATCCGCCTGTTTTGTCAATCGGTTCTATTTTGACTTGACTTCCATCAAAGGTCATAGATTTGTATTTATACCGACTTCTAAATTTAGGCGGACGCTTCGCCCTACCTTCAAAGAAGTTTTTCCACCCTCTGTCAACGCGTTGGATACATTCTTGCAAACACCAAGAATATGGGATCGTCCAGTGTTGATATTTAGAAAGTCGTTTCAGTTTTGTCAAATGCATAATCATCCGAAATGCACTCGGTCGCTTGTAACCTTCGCATTGTCCATATATCCTGTAGTGCCGTTGCCACAACGCAATAAAATGATTATGGACATGGGCAATGATATGCAGGTCTTTTTGCAAATGACGATTTCTTTTATGTTTTTGTCCCTTGTATTTGTAGGTTCGCATTACATATATATTCCTTGCATTACAATACCACTACAAAATGGTGCGGTGGCACTCTCAAGTGAGAGGTCGTATCCACCGCTGTAATGCGGAACAGAGTATACTATAAATACACGAAAATGTCAAGTTTTTTTGATTGATAAATATGTTAGCGGTGTCTACATCCCCGTGCTAAAGCATCGGGGTCTTGACACCGAAGATTGATAAAATTTGTGAAACTAAGACTCTAATGATTAGACTGCTATTCAATAATACCGGAAAGTTATAACATTGAGATTTCAGTTGGATAGTCAAAAAACAGAAGAGAATCTAAGGAACACAGTATTTCGTTTGAGGAAGCGCTAAAGGCAACATCCAATGAAAGAAGAACTTACCATTCAGTCCACACCAGAATAAGATGATGTTGATATGCTTGATGAATCCAATTTCAGTGTAGGGGTTCGTGGAAAATACGCCGAATGATACCACGCCGACAAAAATCTGATCCATCTGGACCGGATGTTGCAAAGGTATTTCCCGCTGCCAAAACTGTGAATCAACCGTTGAGAACATTGACAAAAATGAAACACAACATTTTCCGCTTGGCATAGCGTTGTATGTTTGGATTCGATGTATAGAAATTACGTCTCAGATACCTGCATCTCCAAAGCTGCATCCAATAACGCATTTGCCAAGAACTGCGGATTCACCTCGTCTTTCCCACGAAATGTCCGTACCCGTTCACCATTCACCTTTAGTACAGCCAATTCTTTCCCACCAAGATGGATACCGAGTTTCGCGTTTCGCGTTTCACCAGGACCGTTCACCTCACATCCCATAACTGCCACGCGGATATTGATACTGTTTTTCTCCAAAAGTTCCTCAGCCACAGCAACAATATCTTCATAACCGGCAGTAGGGTCTCCACGTCCACAGAACGGACAAGAGATAACATCCAATATATCCTCAGCCATACCGAGAGCACGCAGCAGTTCCTTCGCTGTCAAAACTTCTTCCACAGGATCACCCGTGATTGAGATGCGGATCGTATCTCCGATACCTTCTAACAACAACGTGCCGATGCCCAGCGTGGATTTGACATGCGCGCGCCGCGGTGTTCCCGCTTCCGTCACCCCAAGGTGTAAAGGATAACGTACCTTCGCAGAAAGCAATCGATTCGCCTCTATCATCCGTATCGGATCACTAGATTTGACAGAGATAGCAATATCTGTAAAGTCGTGTCCTTCACATATATTGACATGGCGCATTGCGCTTTCTACCAACGCCTCTGCTGTCGGTGATGGATACTTTTCCAACAGGTCTTTTTCAAGCGATCCCTCGTTAACTCCGATGCGTATAGGAATGTTTGCTGATTTCGCAGCCGACAACACCTGAGCAATCCTTTCCTCGCTACCGATGTTACCCGGATTGATACGAACCTTTGCCACACCCGCATCTACAGCATCAAGCGCGTATCGGTAATTGAAATGGATGTCCGACACAATTGGCACTGGGGAACGTTTGACTATTTCACTGAGTGCTTTCGCGTCCTTTTCTTCTGGCACAGCAACACGAACAATCTGTGCACCTGCCTCAGCACATCGTTCCACTTGTGCTAAAGTCGCATCAACATCGTGCGTCAACGTCGTCGTCATCGTCTGAATGGAGATCGGATTACCGCCACCTATTTGCACGTTGCCAACTTGGATGGTTCGCGTCGGCTTCCGATTATCAATTTGTATCAATTCTTTCATAATTATTGTATTTAAACGGAACAGGTTGTTTTGGATATTATAGTAGATTTTGAAATGACTTGAACACTCTACATCGGCTAGGTTAGGAAACCTCGCCTACCGTGGGATGAAAGTGTAAATATAATTTTATACTTCACCATAAAAGGTATGATGCAAGATTTGTCAAATAGAGTTGCCTAACCAAGGTTCCCTCATTTCACAACATAAGATCTTGCTCTTAAAACACGAATGTTTAACTTGTTAGAATCCTATCACATTTAGTACTATTTTGCAATTCTTTTCAGAAAATAGGGAATGTAAAGTTTTTGTCACCGTAGACATCAATTCAAGTGAAAAACCTGTAATCTATTGTAGGACGGGGTCTCTGTGCCCCGCCATTCATTGTCAAGGCAACGGACGGGCACGGGTGTGTAAAGTTCTTGCACAAACTGCTCATTCTCCATTGTAGGGCGGGGTCTCTGTACCCCGCCATTCATTGTCAAGGCAACGGACGGGCACGGGTGTGTAAAGTTTTTGCACAAACTGCTCATTCTCCATTGTAGGGCGGGGTCTCTGTGCCCCGCCATTCATTGGCAAGGCAACGGGCGCGCACGGGTGTGTAAAGTTTTTGCACAAACTGCTCATTCTCCATTGTAGGGCGGGGTCTCTGTGCCCCGCCGTAACTGATTACATAAGAGATTGCCGGAACAGGACACATAGGTGTTGTCAACATAAGGAAATATTGTTAATATGAACCATACTCTTCAGTCCCGTAGGGACGATATGTTTATAGAAAAAGAGTTCCCAAGCCTTTTTAGTCCCGTAGGGACGATATGTTTATTCTTCTATGTCGTTCCTATGGAACTCAAGAGACGGTGATAACGTCTTTCTATAGACATATCGTCCCTAATGAAGATTGATTTATTAAACGGGTAATTATAATCACGCCAAAACTGGTAGTAGGAGCACTTTGTAAGCGCGATTGTCAAACCCGTAGGCGCGCTTTGTAAGCGCGCTGGACTTTGATCTCAAATTACCCAATTTATTTCTTAATCTTCATTAGGGACGATATGTTTATTCTTCTATGTCGTTCCTATGGAACTCAAGAGAGGGTGATAACGTCTTTCTATAGACATATCGTCCCTATGGGACTAAAGAGAACAAAAGTTTGTACCTCTGTGCAAAAACTTTACACACCCGGCGGGCACAGAGACCCGGGGAATGCCATAAGCGCATTCATACCCGGGGAACGCCAAAAGGCGTTCATACCGTTGATTTCTTGATTTGGCCCTACAATTCATGGTGAGAAGTTAGTGACAAAATCTTTACACACCCTACCCATATTAAAATCCTTGACAATTTATAACTCTTTTGGTATCCTTAAATAAATTAAGTGTAGTAAATATTGAATTGTTCCATATCTCACCAGTATATTTTCTGACTTAATTTTTGAATAGTAAATACATAACATATAGAAAGAGGAATGAAATGAAATACTTAGTGAATGACTTTAATAAGTTGGCAAAAATCGTTGGGTTGGTCTTAATGGTCGTTGTTTTTCTATCAACGAATGTGTATTCTGCGGATGAACTTGTCCTGCACCTCACTTTTGATGAGTTAAAAGGGGACGTTGCAGAAGATATATCCGATTTCGGGAATGATGTTACTTTTAATGGAAATGTTAAATTAGTTGATGGGATGTTTGGAAAAGCAATTGATCTTGATGGGGCTTCTTGGGGAGAAATTCCTGACGATGATAGTCTTGATATTGTTGACGGTATAACAATTGAAATGTGGGCAAAACTTCGTGAAGCGGGTGCTGAGCAAACCGGCGTTGAAAAAGGCACTACCTGGAAAGCGGGTTTGTATACACTTGCACCTTATTATAGAAATGGATCAATCCTTCAATTCTTTGATTTACCAGAAAATTGCAATGATGAAAATATAGGCGGCAATATACAAGATGACACGTGGCACTTTATGGCAGGAACCTGGGATGGCACAACAATCAAGTTGTATATTGACGGTGAGATTAGCAAGGAATCTGAATGTATAGGCAAACTCACTCCGAACAATGATCCGGTTTTTATCGGTTCACGTGGTGGTACTCAACGTTTTGTTAAAGGTGCTCTTGACGAAATAAAAATGTATAACTATGCGTTGACCGAAGACGAACTCAAAGCTGATATGGATAACCCACAGACTGCAGATGTTCTACCTCAAGGTAAATTGACAACAACCTGGGCGCGCATCAAATCAAGATAGTTCACAACAAAGGTTAATAATGAAGAGATTAGTTTATTGTTTAGTAATAATTGCTGTGTTACAAACTATGACAGGTTGTGCCATCTTGCCTTTTAGTAAAGGTTCAAAAGAGCAAGTTGCGGTTGTAAAAACTCAGAAAGGGACATTTGTAATTGAATTTTATCCCGAATCTGCACCTGTAGCAGTTGATAACTTCAAAAAGTTGATTGACTTAAAGTTTTACGATGGATTAACATTCCATCGTATTGAGAAAACACCTGGGCTGAATGTTGTTCAGGGAGGCTGTCCAGAGGGAAATGGAATGGGCGGCCCCGGTTGGACCATTGTTGATGAGTACACGAATCCAAATCAACGGGAACATGTTAGAGGTACCGTTGCTATGGCGCGCGCGAATTTACCCAATTCATCTGGCAGTCAGTTTTACATCTGTTTGAGTCCACAACCTCATCTTGATGGCAGTTATACCACATTCGGTGGTGTTATACAAGGAATAGAGGTCGTTGATACTTTAGTTATCGGCGATGTCATGACAACAATACGATTGGAGGCTAAGTCGAAATATGTTAAACCAACAGAGAATTAACCAATTTCCGATCGCACTCTTAGTTATTGCCTGTTTATCTGTTATCAGTCTAATCGGTTGTTCGCAACAGGAGAAAGAAGCATCTGAAACCAATACAGAACAATCTGAAACCCAACAGACAGTAATCAAACCAACACCTGAGCCTGAGCAACCAAAGCCAGAAGCTAAACCTATGATAGCACCTGCAAACGCAATTGCAGTCATTGAAACGGCGAAAGGTAATATTGAGTTTGAATTTTATGCGGACGATGCACCACAAGCATCAAAAAACTTTATCAAAAACGCAAGTATGGGTTACTATAGAAGTGAAAAGTTTCATAGGGTTGAAGAGCTTTTAATTCAAGCAGGTTCAAGTCTTACAGATGAATCGCTACCAATTGAAAAGAGTGATCGTCCTCTTGAAAAAGGTTCTGTGGTAATGGTTACGGAAGAAGGTTCTAACGTTGCTGATGGCGATGAATTTCTTATCTGTAAAGATCCCATAGTAAATGAAGGCTGGACTGTTCTCGGTAAAGTAACCAAGGGTTTAGAGGTATTAGATAATATCGTAGCGAATGAAAAAATAGAGAATATCACAATTCGTGAACGTAATGCAGAGTAAATAGAATGGGTGGTTTGTTTTCTACGACCACCCTATACTATAGTGAATTATAAATATAAGTTGTCACTTTCGCCCCACGGTAGGCGAGGTTTCCTAACCTCGCCTACGCAGAGTGTTCAAGTAATTTCAAAATCTACTATAAGACTGAAAGGAAAAGTTTATGGCATTAACGGTTATTCGGACTGCGCGTCCGAGTCCAGTGTGGCAAGAAAGTTATGTTAACGTAAAAAAAGGGCAACGTCTTGTGATTGATGCTGATGGCGCATGGTCTCCTGATTTGAAAAACAGAACGGGGTGGTGTGGTGCAGATGGTGTTCCTAAAACCCCCGCAGGGGATGGTTATCTCCTACCAGGCACCAATATTGGAGCACTTATTGCAAGAATTGGGAATAATGTATTTGCAGTTGGCTCACGCTACGATAATCCTGCCCCCGCAGACGGTGTTATATTCTTGGCTATGAACGAAAGCCCCAACAATAACAACCAAGCGGGAAGTCTACTTGCACAAATAATTATCCTTGATGAATAAATCAATTGATTTGAAAGAAGATTGTCCATAATCCGCCGATTGAAACTCAATCGGAGTTTTGTGGTTTATTAGGAGATATTACATGGAAGAAAACACACCTCAGGAAGAAGTTTTACTCCCACCTATTGATTTTAATACTTTTATTACGGATTTAATCACAACTGCGCATCTCTACCTACATGGATTTAAAGACCCAGAAACCGATGACGTTATTGTCAATCTCGGTTTAGCAAAACGAATGATAGATACAATTGAGATGCTTGAAGAAAAAACAAAGGGAAACTTGACTGCCCCTGAATCGAATTTTTTGACCAATTCTCTTTATGAGTTGCGGATGGGGTATGTCCGCGCCGCTGCTGCTCAAAAGGACGTATCAGAAGTTGAAGAAATAGAAGACGCACCTGTTCAAGATGCACAGAACGAGGATGTCAATCATACCGAAACAGAAAATTCCCAAGACGAAAACACAGTTAATAAGTCTGATTAATCCTACACACGCTGGGTTTAACATTGACATTTACAAACCCAATGATATATAATTTCCAATATGGCAAAAGACTACGACAATATGGCAAAATCAATATTAACAGATTTTGCTACCGACATTTCACAGTTTGTAATCGGCACTCATCTTGATGTTAAAGTAATAGAAAATATTGACACGGAACAACAACTTGTTGTAGAACAACTTACTGACAGCACAAAACGGATTCGTATCAACGAAAGCGAAGCGATTTTACATATTGAGTTACAACTTCGTGATAGCACATATAAACCGATGTGGGCACGTAATGCGGCATATCACGGATACCTTATCAAAGAACATCAGATACCTGTTTATTCCAATGTCATCTATTTCCATCCGAATGCTGGAAGAAATGATACGGGTTTTTATCAATCTTCGGTGTCAAGACTCCGATGCTTTAGCACGGGGATGTAGACACCACTAAGGACTAAAACATGTGCAGGGTATCACTGACTGCCCAACGAAAGATTAGATGTAATACTACATCGTTAACTATGCAAGTTGGTGGAGAGCATCCATATCATGCCAGTCGAATGTGAACTGGAATACGTGAGCGGGTTGATATGCAGCACATATCTGCGATATGCGTTACCAAAGTCGCTAAATAGTGAACTCTCAAAAGGAGCGAGTAAACATATTGTATAAAAGACCCCCAAGAGAAGTAAGTCATCTCTTGTTGTGTCGGGGTGTCTGGTAGGAAGGACAACAATGAACTGTTTCGGGTGAAGCAGTGCCACTTCACAAAAAAGAATCTTGCCATCTAAAGCAGGTGAAAATCTGTGACAGGTGAATGGGCGGGGCATCGTCCAGTGCAGTAGGTGATGGAAGACGGATAAAGGTAATATATTTTGCTGGCATTCGCATTCACTGTAGATCGCAGAATTTACCCAGTGCAGAGGGACAAAAGAATCCCCTGCTTTAGTTGGTGGAGTATGTCAACACTATAGTTCATACGGATATGAATACACCTTACGATATAAGGTAATACGACTGATTGACATTGATGGACAATCGATATTGGAGATGCAGGCACCAGGATTGCTCCCTTTTACCCCGCTGATGAAACGTCCTACGGGAGTTTCCATTGAAGAGTGGATGCAAGAATGTATCAACGCAGTTGCTGCAACCCCTTTTGATGAACAGACACAAGGAGACCTATTCTGTGCGCTATCGTTGTTCGGTGGCATTATCTATGATCCGTTACTTTTCAAAAGAATGATACGGGAGGAACGTATGCAAGAATCAAAATACTATCAACTCCTACGCGATGAATTCATCGCTATTGGCATTGAACAAGGTCTGGAACAAGGTCTGGAACAAGGTCTGGAACAGGGTGCAAGAGAATCTACTATTAAAAACATCTTGAAGTTTCTAAATAGTAGATTCACTGCAGAAGAAGTCAACGAACTAATACCTGAACTACAACAGATTGCAGATATAGAGCGACTTGAACAGTTGCTCTTTGCTGCACCACAAGTACAAAATCTTGAAGCCTTCAAATTCATGCTTGAAGAATAACATACCCAGGACTCATACACTGTCCTTTGAATGAAGTTTGAATGGAGGACAATGAACTATCAACGCAAGATTATTATCGCCTTCAGTCTGTTGTTTGGTCTTCTTATCGTGGGAACAATCGGTTATTCACTGTTAGAAAAGGGAAATCCAGAAGGCGAGTGGGACATCCTTGATGCGGTATGGATGACCGTTATTACATTAACGACAACAGGTTTTGACAGAATGAATATGAGTGATGCAGGACGCATTTTTACCCTGTTTCTACTCGTTGGCGGATTTGGAATATTCGCGTATAGCGTAACTGTTGCAACTGCCTTTCTTGTTGAAGGACAATTGCAAAGTTTTTTTAAACAAAGAAAAATGATACGAACTGTTGATAAACTCTCAAATCATTATATTATCTGCGGTATAGGTGATACAGGCGTGCATGTGCTTGAAGAAATGGAAAAGGCAGATGCCAGTTTTGTCTGTATTGAAATGGATGAAGAACGTGTAGAACACCTTGCTGAAACTCACGATTTTCTATACGTTCACGGCGATGCAACTGATGATGATATTCTCATCCGCGCAGGCGTTGAACGGGCGAAAGGACTCGTCGCTTGTCTCAGTCGGGATCAAGATAATCTGTTCGCTGTCATTTCTGCTAAGAAACTCAATCCAAGTTTACGAGTTGTTTCCAAGGCAGTAGAGAATAATTCTCCTGAGAAGATGATAACTGCTGGGGCAGATGAAGTCGTTTTGCCAGACCATATCGGGGGAATACGTCTTGCTTCTGGTATACTTGAACCACATCTAATTGATTTTTTTGCAAAGATGCAGGTAAGCAGACTGACTACGCGATTCGCAGAATCTATCATTCAACCAGATTCTAAATTGGACGGTATTACCATTGAAGAAGCAGAAATCAAAGATGAAACAGGCTTAGTCGTCATCGCTATTCGTAGTAAAGATGGCACATATATCTATAATCCTTCCGGTGATTTGCGAATTGAAGCGGGTGATGCGCTATTTGTCATATCAGACCCAAGGCAGCTGCAGTTACTACATAAACTCACCGAAGATGCCCGGTGGGAATAATCAAATTGATAATGCAAATTATGTCCTGTTTGCTCGTCACTATTCTATCCTAGATACGGTGAATTCTATATACAATATACACGCTTTACACGGTAGGTGAGGTCTCCTAACCCTCGCCTAATCAGAATGTCAAGTTTTTTCAATAATCTACCATAATACACAATTCTAAATTTTATAAATAAAAAACACAAAAAGGAAAAAATCGTATGCTTGCAACTGTCCTAAGCAGTGCAGTACTTGGAATAGATGCATATATCGTTAAAGTAGAGGTAGATGTCGCTGATGGTCTTCCCGCATTCAGCACAGTCGGTTTACCAGATAGTGCCATCAAAGAGAGTCGTGATCGTGTTACAGCCGCCATAAAAAACTCCGGCTTTTACTTCCCCCCGAGTCGAATCACAGCAAACTTAGCACCTGCTCACATTCGCAAAACCGGATCCGCCTTCGACCTCCCTATCGCTATCGGGGTAATGGCTGCTACGAAACAAGTTGAATTGACAAACCTTGAGAGCACAATGATATTGGGTGAACTTGCCTTGGATGGCAACATTCGGAATATACAAGGCGGTCTCCCTATCGCTATCGCAGCGAAACACTATGGTGTTCAGCGTCTCATTCTACCTGCTGAAAACGCGAAAGAGGCAGCGATTGTTGAAGGATTGAAAGTTTATCCTATGGAAAGTCTTACAGAAGCTGTCACATTCCTAAACGCTGTTAACGATATCTCTCCAGTACCACCAACACTTAACACTACATTAGAAAAAACAGACACGGAATCTTATCTTGACTTAATAGATGTAAAAGGACAAGAACATGTTAAACGTGCAGTTGAGGTGGCTGCTGCCGGCGGACATAACATTATCATGATTGGACCACCAGGTTCCGGTAAAACGATGATTGCCAAACGTATCTCATCAATCTTACCAGAATTGTCTATTGATGAATCGTTGGAAACAACAAAGATACAGAGCATCATAGGAATCTTACCGAGTGATACACCGTTGGTAACCGTCCGTCCGTTTCGTTCTCCACATCATACGATTTCAGATGCGGGTCTCATTGGTGGTGGGAATGTGCCGCGTCCAGGAGAGGTAAGTCTCTCGCATAACGGTGTCTTGTTTCTTGACGAACTCCCAGAATTTCGCAGGAACGTCCTTGAAGTGATGCGGCAACCTTTGGAAGATGGTTATGTAACGATTTCTCGTGCAGCTGCATCACTCACGTATCCAGCGAATTTTATGTTGGTGGCAGCAATGAATCCTTGTCCGTGCGGTTTCTTCAGCGACCCAAATAGAGAATGCAAATGTTCTCCTAAACAAATTCAGACGTATGTGTCTCGTATTTCTGGTCCGTTGTTAGATAGAATAGATATACAAGTTGAAGTGCCTGCAGTGAAATATGCCGAACTTTCGGCAGATGTGTCAGGTGAACAGTCAGATGTGGTGCGTGAACGTGTTGAAGCAGCACGGCGAATTCAACATCAACGTTTTGAAGGCACTACGATACATGCAAACGCGAATATGGAATCGAAACAGATAAGAGAATATTGTAAGATTGAAACGCAAGCACAAGACCTGCTTCGTGTTGCCATCAATCAGTTAGGTTTGAGTGCCCGAGCGTACGACCGTATTCTAAAAGTATCACGCACCATCGCTGACCTTGATGAAAGCCTGAGTATTGAAGCGGTACACGTCTCTGAAGCAATACAATATCGGAGTTTAGATAGAAGTTTCTGGAAAAAATAATAAAATTCAGATATGATAGCATGCACGTTTCTCTGTGCCGTAATCAATTTCAAAGTACCGATAATACAAGAACCAGGAGGACAAATGCAACCCAATTTTATCATTTTTTTAACCGATGACCAAGGCTACGGTGACCTTTCTTGTATGGGTGCCACAGATTTCAAAACGCCACATCTGGATAGAATGGCAGCTGAAGGTATCCAATTCTCAGATTGGTACTCCAACTCGCCTGTATGCTCACCATCACGGGCTGCGTTATTGACAGGACGGTATCCGTGCCATGCGGGTGTGCGATCAATTTTGGCCGGACATCGTACCGCTACAGGATTGCCACCTTCCGTGCCAACGATTGCAACTGCACTTAAGGAACTTGGTTATTACTCCGCAATGGCCGGGAAATGGCATTTAGGACTCGCAGAAGGGTCACGACCTGAAGATCACGGATTTGACGATTGGTTCGGATTTATGGCGGGATGCATTGACTTCTATTCTCATATCTTTTATTGGGCATTAGGACGACCCGACTTCGACCAAACCCATGACCTGTGGGAAAACGGTGAAGAAATCTACCGAAACGGTGAATACTTCACGGAGCTGATAACGGAATACGCAATAAGATATATACGAAAATCACTTGACCTCGGCAAACCATTTTTCCTATATGTACCATACAACGCTCCTCACTATCCGATGCATGCACCGCAGGAGTATGTCGATAGATTCCCAGATCTACCTTGGGATAGACAGATTATGGCTGCGATGCTAAGTGCCGTTGATGACAGTGTTGGCGAAATCTTTGCTGAATTAGAACGACAAGGTATCGCTGAAAATACGTTCTCATACTTTCAAAGTGATAACGGACCATCGCGTGAAACACGAAATTGGTTAGATGGAACGCAAGACCCATATTACGGCGGCAGTGCAGGTAAACTCAAAGGACATAAATTCAGTTTATATGAAGGAGGGATCCGTTCACCAGGGATTATGAAATGGCCTAAAGAGATTCCACCTGGAAACGTACTTACTCACCCAAATCTATATGGTGCAGCAATGGATGTTTTTCCGACTTTTCTATCGGCAGCTGATGGAGATCTAACCAAATATGAACTGGATGGACTCAATCAAATACCTGTAGTATGTGATGGTGGGTTTACACCGCATACTGATATTTTCTGGGAAATGGGGAAACAGACTGCTATGCGTCGGGATAAGTGGAAATTAGTGCTCAACGGTCAATTGGTGGAAGGTGCACCTCACGAAGATGATGTTCACCTCACAGACCTTGAGAAAGACATGGGAGAAACGACTAATTTGAAAGACGAATATCCTGAAATCACTGCTGAGTTAACAGAAGCGGCGCAAACATGGCGGAAAGATATTGAAGATTATTGGGAAGCACATAAGGAAGAACGGAACGGCACGACAGGATATGTTAAATAACCTAAGTTGCCACCTATCATTTGTTGGAGGGGTTTGTAACCCCGATTTATAAGAAGTGGCACTAAAATATGCAGAATTCCTTTGTTCTTCGTTTGACAAAGTAATTTGATGATTAATATTCAGTAGGTAGCAACTTAGGTTAAATAATATTACCGTGAGAGATTTTGATTTCAAATTCTGTAACAATGAGATAATTTATGACACCTTTTAAGTTCGCATTTATCACAGATACACATCTTTATCCAGAAGCACCACAGAATTTTGCTGGTGGATTGCAACAGCAAGAAAAAAGTTACGCATTATACGAAAAATTGATTGAACAACTCAATGCTTTTGATCCCGCATTTGTAGTGCATGGCGGAGATATTGTTTGCGGAGGACAAAGTTTTGATATGTCTGCAGAGGAATATGTTGTAGCCTTAAATATGGCGCAATCGCTTGGTGAAAGACTAAATATGCCGTGTTATTATATCCCAGGCAACCATGATCTAAATCCTGAAACCGGCACCAAGGACATGTATATAGAACGATTCGGCATTAACGGCATGGGATCCGTGAGTTTCGTTAAGGAAAACATCCGATTTATTTTGATGGATACACAAGAAGTTCCTGAAGATATGACCCACGGATATGTCAGTACGAATCAACTTGCATGGGTGGAACGTGAGATGAAGAAAGCTGCGGATTACGAAGAGGATTTAATATTTTTTACACACCAACTTCCTTTTCCAAATGTGGAATTTCAGGGACTTGGCTCAAGAATTGCCAACTCTGCAGAGATACTTGAAGTCGTTGCACCATTTGAAAAACAGATTATAGGTTTCTTTTGTGGACACCTACATCTTAACCGTGTCTTTAGAGAACAAGGTTTATTGTGCATCGTCTCATCTGGGATTATATGTTATCCAATGAAGTGGCGACAAGTTTATGTTTATCCTGACAGAATTGAAGTAAAATCCATTCCTGTTGACCTACCGGATGTCCTCGCCGAATCTGAAGCAGTAAATCCAGACAATAATCCGTATCTGTCTGGCCGTCCCAGAGATCAAGAATTTACTATCCAACGGCATACTGAAGGAGTCAATAGTTAAAGGATATACGTATAGCAAATCTTTAGTCGGTTCTTACATTTTGGAAATGAAAGGATCTTTAGATAATGTCAAAAATCGCACAAATTCTCCTTGGTGGTATTGCTAATAAACTCGTAGGCAAACTTACGGATCAACTTTTAGATCCTCCTGTCAAAAGTCAGACAACACGAAAGAATTCAAGCAAAACATCTCGTTCCAAGAAGTCTTCACATTTAGATGAACAACTTGACGAATTAGCAGAAGTCTTTAACACAAATAAGACTAAGAAAAAGAAAGTAATTCGCAAAGCTAATCCACCTACCTTATCGCAGAATAACGAATATTGGGCAGAACTCTCAAACTGGTATCGTAAGCAGTGTGGTTGGACATGTGAAAAGTGCCATCTCAACTTGAAGAAGGATAAGAAATTCCTTGATACACACCATATATTAGGCAGAGGCTATAACAGTCCTGAACATCTGGAAGCACTTTGTGTTGGCTGTCATGCAGAACAAAAAACACCGAGTGATCACAGTTTCATGAAAAATGATGATAGATATAGGAAATTTATGAGAACCTATAGAAAAAGAAGATAATGTGTAATTTTATAACTGAAAACCGAGAACTGACAACTAAAAACCAAATATGATTGAAGTGCAAGATCTCTCAAAAAACTACGGACCTTTTCAAGCACTAAAGGATATATCATTCAGTGTTGACAAAGGACAAATTGTAGGATTTCTCGGTCCCAACGGTGCTGGAAAAACTACGACAATGCGGATCCTAACCTGCTTTATGCCAGCAAGTCGCGGAAAGGTCACCGTTGCAGGATACGATGTATTCAAAGAATCGCGCGAGGTGCGTAAACGTATCGGATACCTACCCGAAAATATACCGCTATACACAGAAATGACCGTCACCAAGTATCTCACCTATATGGGAAAAATCCGAAACGTTCCGCGCAAACACATGAAAGAACGGTTAGACATTGTGATTGAATCCTGCGGTCTAAGCGAAAGACGTAATCAAATTATTGGACAACTCTCACGCGGTTTCCGGCAACGGGTCGGATTAGCACAAGCACTCGTTCACGATCCAGAAGTTCTGATACTTGATGAACCCACATCTGGTTTAGACCCACGCCAAATCGTAGAAATACGAGATTTGATCAAAGAACTGGGGAAAGAACGCACTATTCTTTTCAGCACACACATCCTCCCTGAAGCAAGAATGACCTGTGAAAGACTATTGATTATCAGCAAAGGTAAAATAACTGGTGACGTTAGAATATCTAATGGAAGTGCTGTTTCAAGCCTTACTCCGAATACAGATGAAAGACCTAAACAGACCCTCACACTTACTGTGTCCGGTGGAGAACCTGATATAATACAGGAAACACTTGAACGTATTCCAGATATTATTGCAGTAGAACATTCGCAGACAAATGTTGAAGATACACAGTCCTACCATATCCAATACACTTACACAAATGATATTCGATCAGAAGTAGCGAAAACAATCGTTGATCAGGGATGGAGCTTGCTTGAAATGCGTTCTGATGAGATGAGTTTAGAGGAATTATTCCTATCCTTAACTGCGGAAATTGTTGAGTAGAGAACGCATTCATCTACATACGAACATTACGCTAATTTAACGCAAGTTGTCACCTATCATGGGTGCGTAAAGTTTTTGGAAAAATATCACATGAACCATTGTAGTGCCAAAAACTTTACACACCCCTATCATCTGTTGGAGGGGTTTGTAACCCCGATTTACACACCCCTATCATCTGTTGGAGGGGTTTGTAACCCCGATTTATAAGAAGTGGCACTAAAATATGCAGAATTCCTTTATTCTTCGTTTGACAAAGTAATTTGATGATTAATATTCAGTAGGTAGCAACTTAGGGTAGAATATCAAAATGAGCAGCCCCAGCGGGGCGAAATGTGTATAGCACATCGTGAACAAACGATCTATAGCCCAGCGGGGCGACAGGTGTATCATTGAAGAAATAGGAATGATGACTGTGATTCTCCTTGTCCAGACTATTATTCAAGTCTATAAAAAACTGTCCAAACTACAGTTAATTTAGGCAATAGCATGAAATTTTGTTACACTATAATTTATATTCTCATAATGAACTTCGGTTTGATTGCTTGCAACAGACAGGACACCTTAGAACATCCTATCCAACCGGATGAGCAGGAAAATCAGACAATTGTTGACGTTGAAGAAATGGTGATGATTCCTGCGGGAGAAGTGACCATTGGTACGAACGAAAAAACGGACCTGACATCAGGGAATGAAGCTGATTTGCAGGTCGTTTTTGTTGAAGAATTTTACATGGATAAATACGAGGTTACCAACGCTCAATATGCGAAATTCCTCTCGGCAACAGGTCATCGCAAACCGAAATTTTGGGATAATCCCTCGTTCAATGCTCCCGATCAACCTGTTGTTGGTGTAAATTGGGAAGACGCTGAAACTTATGCTAAGTGGACTGGTAAAAGATTACCTACAGATATTGAGTGGGAAAAAGCCGCGCGAAGCACGGATGGTCGCCTATATCCTTGGGGCAATAACTTTGACGCATCTATGGGAAATTTTGATGATAATGGACTAATGAACGGTGGTGTCGATGGATTTGCTCTGCAGACTGCACCGGTAGGAAGTTTCGCAAATGGAGTTAGTCCTTATGGCCTTCATGATATGTCGGGCAATGTCTGGGAGTGGGTGACAACCGACCTCACCGAAATACAAGATGGAAACGATATGTCCGATCTGACGAATGGAACCGTCTACACAATTCGCGGGGGAGCGTGGACAAACGGACCGGGGGACACACGTGCAACCGTTTTTTATATCTATCCTGCACAATGCAGCGACCACAGTAGTTCTGTCGGATTTCGCTGTGTAAAGACACCTTGATATTCTCTATCAACTTGAGATATAGTGAATTATAAATATAACGAGTTGTGCTAAATAACTAAATGTTAAATATAGTTTCACGTAAACAGGATGTTTAAGGACATTTCTTTTTCTTTGAACGGTCTTTAGTCCCGTAGGGACGATATGTTTATAGAAAACGTCATAGTACACCTTCTTTAGTCCCGTAGGGACGATATGTGTGTCCTAAAAACCTAATACATGTGAAAACGTTAAAAGCAAATTGTTAACTGGCACAAGTCGTAAATATAAGTTGACACTTTCGACCCATGGTAGGTGAGGTTTCCTAACCTCGTTGATGCAGAGTGTTTAAGTAATTTCAAAACCTACTATTTCATCTATATTTCTGTTTGATTATCGGATTCAACCATGAAAACACAGACTCAACTGAAATCACTGATATTATCCACATTGATATTGATGATTGCCATATTCGGTTGTGGTGAAGATGAGAACATTCTTCTTGAAGACGAAGTATCAGACACTACCGCTGACACACAACCTATGGAGGAACTTCCAAATGAGATGGAGCAAATAGTAGATGTTCCTGAACGGATGGTATTTGTTCCTGCTGGTGATTTTATTATGGGAAGTGACCCTGACAAAGACCCAATGGCAGATCCACTTGATGAGTTTCCTCAACACAAAATCTATTTAGATGCTTTCTTTATAGACAAGTATGAAGTATCTAACGCTGACTACACGAAATTCGTTGAAGGAACGGGACATCGTAAGTCTATTTTCTGGGACAATCCAAAATTTAATCATCCTGATCAACCTGTCGTTGGTGTGACTTGGGGAGATGCTAATGCCTATGCAGAATGGGTTGGAAAACGTTTACCCACTGAAGCGGAATGGGAAAAAGCAGCACGCGGAACAGATGGACGACTATGGCCCTGGGGCAATGAATTCGACCCAATAAAATGCAACTTTGATGACGAAGGTAAGTTTGATGGACACTTAGATGGATTTGCGATGGCTTCCCCCGTAGATAGTTTCCATCAAGGTGCAAGTCCGTATGGCGCACTCAATATGGCTGGGAATGTCGCAGAATGGGTTTCAGATTGGTTTGACCAGGATTACTATACGGTGAGTCCAAGAGAAAATCCAAAAGGACCAAAGAATAGCGGTATGGGAAAGAAATCGTGGCGTGGCGCAAGTTGGTTTGCAGGTTTTGACCACATGCGGTGTGCTTACAGAGACTATGACGATATCGTCGCGAGTGGACAGATAATCGGATTCCGATGTGCAATGGACGCTCCTAAAGAAGAATAACAAGAAAATCTTAAATTATTAAGGCAACCTTGTACCTAAGTTTGCTCTGCATTTAAGAATGGTAAGACAAAGGTGTATCATCCTACATCACAACTAATTAAAATGAAGAATATTCAACAAATTGCTTTATGTATAATATGTTGTATTACTATATCCATCACCAGTTGTGGAGAGGAGAGTGGTATATCAAGAAACGAAGATATTGAAACGGGAGTAGATATTTTCACGGAACGTGAATGGGCAAAAATTCAGAGATTATCACCATTACCCGCTACGCCTCCACCAAGTCCTACAAATCGCTTTGCGGACAACCTTGGCGCGGCACGATTAGGTCAGATGTTCTTTTTTGATGAACGTTTCTCAAGAGACGGTACAGTGTCCTGTGCAACTTGTCACTCTCCTTTTCACGGTTTTGCAGATGTGGAAGCGACATCATTAGGTGCAGGTAGAGGTACAAGGAATGCGCCGACACTACTCAACGTTGCTTTCAACCCATGGTTCTTTTGGGATGGTAGATCCGATTCGCTTTGGTCGCAAGCCCTTATTGCTCTTGAAGGAGAAAAAGAACAGGCAGGTACACGACTTCAGTATGCACATCTCATCAAACGTCTCTATCAAAACGACTATGAAGCTGTATTTGGACCACTGCCGAATTTAGAAAATACCACACGTTTTCCTCTTGATGGTAAACCGGGACATGCTCAGTTTGACAGAATGTCAGAAAACGATAAGATTACGATAAATACGATTTTTGCTAATATCGGCAAGGCAATAGAGGCTTATGAACGCCTCTTAATCAGTAGAAACGCACCGTTTGATGAATATGTAGCAGGTGATATGAATGCAATCGGAATTGAAGCTAAACGCGGTCTAAAACTCTTTATCGGTAAAGGTGTCTGTATTCTTTGTCATGATACACCGAATTTCACAGACAACGAATTTCATAATCTTGGTGTACCACAAGACAAACTGCCTTCAGATACGGGGCGTTTTGATGGAATTAAAGAACTCTTAGACAACCCATTTAATGGCGGTGGAATCTATAGCGATGCCCCAGATACTCCGCAAAGAATACTTGATTTTCTGGAACCGATTCAGCAACATAAAGGACAGTTTAAGACACCAACACTCCGTAATGTTTCACTTACTGCCCCATATTTTCATACAGGTGAGTTTCCAACATTGGAATCAATCATTGCATTTAATAACACAGGTGGTGTTCCTACAGGATTTGTCGGTATGCGTGAAGGCACTTTGGAGCCGCTTGACCTGAATGAACAGGAAGCAAAAGATCTGGTTGAATTTCTACTCACCTTGACAGGTGAATTACCTCCTGCACATCTGTTAAGAAAACCTAATTTACCTTAAATCCTACAAATCTCTGGTGAAAATTAAAACACGAGTGTGTAAAGTGTTTGTCACTAACTTCTCACCAACCATTGTAGGGGCGGGTCTCTGTGCCCGCCCGTTGCATTACAGGACAAGGAATGGAGAGGCACGGAGACCCGGGGAATGCCATAAGCGCATTCATACCCGGGGAACGCCAAAAGGCGTTCATACCGTTGATTTCTTGATTTGGCCCTACAATAGATTACAGGCTTTTTCACTTGAATTGATGTCTACGGTGATAAAATCTTTACACACCCTTAAAACACAAAACTACTTGACATTTTTTTGATAAATTTGTATTATTAGATATTGATTAAGAAATAACATGATAGGAATATCTAATTACGGTTATTTGCCAATAATTCATTTTGTGATGACGAATATATTTGTCTGACTGGTATTACCGTGTTGGGTTTCCTAACGCTAATATTATAAACATCAATTTAAAAGAAGGAGTAGAAATGAAAAAAGCTATTATTTTGGCGACATTCGTTTTAGGATATTTTCTTATAGGAACCGTTATTCCTGTCTTTGGTGAAGCAGGTCCTCTCGGTAAAGTTGCCATTTTTACGGAACAGGCTGGTTGGATTGCCCTTGCCACTGCAGTGGAAGAAGGTAAGGAATTGGCTGATCTGCTCAAAAACCCCGATGAGGTCGTAACATTAACCGATAAAGAGATCGGTCCGTGGGCAGAAGAACATACTGATAACGGTTTTTCCGACATTATCGTTACATTCGGTTGGTTTCCAACGACACTCTATACACCCGGCAATGCTGAACCTGATGACTCTGTTGCTGAATTGTTCCTTGAAGGTGGAAACATCATCCTTAACACAGCGGATTATATTTTCTATGTCACAGAAGGTGGCGGTGCAAATGCTGAACAAGGGTTGAAAAACATGATGGACATCAATGCTGATATGTGGTCTGGTGGGACCGCTATCAAACCGACAGATGATGGTGCTAAGTATACACCAAGTCTCGGAGCCTTTACTTCAGAACGCACATTCAAAGAAGCTCAGATCGTTGATCCGTGGGAGGTAGAGGTTGTCTTTGGTGATAATGGGGCAGGAAACTTGGATCCAGCAATCGTTCACGACACAGAGACCGGTGGACGAATAGGCATCGCATTTCAAGAACCCAATAACGGTGGACTGCCACGAGGCGAAGTATTTGCCGAGATGATTGATAATTACCTCGCAGAGGTTCTCGGCGCTGCAGCCGTTGACCCAAATGAAAAGGTCACCACTACGTGGGGACATATCAAATCTGATTATTAATTTGTATCTGCAGGGATGCACACTTTCGTTACGTCCCGTAACAGTACATTCATTCTATGAGATAAAATTTGATTAGATCAAAAAGGAGAAAATAATGAAAATTAGACATTTATTATTCCTAACCGCAATGCTATTCGCCTTTGTTGTCACTGCATCGAGTTGGGCAGGCTTAGGCGATGTTGCCATTTTCAGTGAAGGTGTAGGTTGGATTTCACAAGAGGACGCTGACACACAACGGGCTATTGTCTTTGACAATCTGAAAAACACTGTCCCATCGGTCGGGGATGTTGAATATACGACCGACGCTGAAATCGGACCCTGGGCAGAAGACCGAATTGACGACGGTATTGCGGATATTATTATCATCTTCGGTTGGTTCCCAACTACACTTTACACCCCCGGAAATGTCCAAATTGACGATTCTATTGCCGAACGTTTTCTCTATGGTGGCAATGTCATCTTTAACTGCGCCGATTACGCTTTCTATGTTACAGAGGGTGGTGGTGCAAATGGTGAAAACGGGTTGAAGACTATTATCAATATCAATGCAGATATGTGGGGTGGTGGAACACAGATTACGCCAACAGACCTTGGTGCAGAATATACACCTACACTGGAAAATTTCACCTCTGAACGTCCCTTCAAAAGCGAACAGATCGTTGACCCATGGACAGTTGAAGCCATTTTTGGCGACAACGGAGAAACTTTCTTTGATCCAGGTATCATTAAGCTGAATGACAATAGTGGTCGTGTTGGAATCTGCATGCAGGAACCAGGCAACGGAGATTTGCCGCGTGGTCAAGTCCTGATTGAAATGATTGACTTTATATCACAACAAGCAGATGTGGCTACACCAGTTGAACCCGCTGGAAAAGCTACAACGACATGGGGTAATCTTAAGTCTTTACAATAGGTCAAAACGAAATACAGATTCTTTATTGTTGAAGATTAAAGATCAATAATTTGAGAGCATCTTCTAATTGGAGGATGCTCTTTCTTATTTATGAAAATTACCTCTTTACCAAACATTGATGTGTGAATTCTTTGTACAAATACGAATGTCTCTTATCGTAGTGATACCAAATTAACCGGTTTTGTAGTGCGAGGTCTCCGTGCCTCGCAGTTGTTGTGAGGAGAGATGGCGAGGCACAGAGACCCGGAGAATGCCATAAGCGCATTCATACCGTTGATTTGGCACTACAATGACAGGCGTAATTTAAGAAGATCAATCCGTTTTATTAGTGACCTCAGTCCCGTAGGGACGATATGTCTATAGCACAACGATCAACACCCATTTCTTAGTCCCGTAGGGACGATATGTTTATACGTTTCGGTTGTGACAAACATATCGTCCCTAATGAGGATTAATTCATTAAACGGGTAATTCTCATTTTCTCAAACACGGTAGGAGCGGTTTCCTAACCGCTCCGGACTTCTCAAGGAAATTACCCGATTTATTTTTTAGTCTTCATCAGGCGTTCATACCGTTGATTACTTGATTTGGCACTACAATGGTGGATGTGATATTTTGCCAAAAACTAAATTATCCTGCCCTAAATAATATCAACTTGACATTGGGCAAAATGCATGTTAAAATTACATCAATAGACCACACAAATAAAATTATTGAACCTTTTTTAGATAAATCAGTCAAACATATTATATAGCGTAGACTGAATATGAAATAATGCGTCTCTTGCACGATGGAATAAGGAGAAGAATGTGAAGTTATCGAAAATCCTGATTATTTTAGTGATAGGGTGTGTCGCTGGTTTACTGCTTGTATATGGGGTGAAGTTACAAGCACAAAATCGTCCTGATCGAGATGCTCTCATAGCGAAAATGGGTGAGATGAACCCAGACATGGCATCTCAGATGGCACAATTCCGTAACCGACAACAAGGTTCTAATAGAGGATCTCAAAACCCTTCAAATAAGGAAGAATCTAAAGAGAACCCAGATTATTATCGGACAATTGTTGACAACAATATCTTCCGACCGCTGGGTTGGAGGCCACCTAACAAAGAACCTGAATATACGTTCGTTGGAACCTCTGTTAATAAAAATGGTGCCAAGTTAGATGCTTACGTGAATGAACGACGTTCAGGTAAATTTTATATGGTTACTATCGGGGATAAAGTCGGTGATGCAGTCGTAAAGGAAATCAGTGAGAAAGAGATTATCTTGGATAAAAATGGTGAATCCATTAAACTCCGAGGTGGAAACATGACGTTCCTCAAAGCAAGTGGTTCAAATCGGAGTGTCTCAAGATCTGATGACCGTGACGAGAATAACAATAATGACTCTTCCAGATCCCGTGATAGAGAAGCTGAAGCGAAAGCAAAGGCTGAAGCGAGAATGAAAGCTGAGATGGAGAAAAGGCAACAAGAAATGCGTAGGAGATTTGAAAGTGTATCACGCGAACAAAGAGAACGTATGATGCGGGCGTTCCGTGAACGCGGTGGTTCCAGAAGAGGACGTTAAGGAGATCGTTAGTTCAAATTGATTGATCTTATTATTAGTGGAAAACACAACAAAACCCCTAATGACCATAAAAGTCATTAGGGGTTTTGTTGTGTTTATGAGTTTTCAAAAACTACGCAACGTGCTGGACATTCTCTGGCATATTTTCAAGACGAGATAACCAATAACCCACATCGTAGGATTCATCTCCGATGAGAAAACGCCATAGTTTAATCCGGTTTACAATTTCAAGTCGGACATCGTTACCATACCATCTATGGTTCCGACTAAGAATACCTCGAATTCCACCTGTATCCATGTCATCCGTGTTCCATAGTTTGAGTTGACGCACAGTTGGATTGAGACGCAACTTGAACATATAACGTGTGTCTTCGGTCAAGTTCGGTTGTGCACAGTGCCACATTCCGTGATGTACGACGACAAGTGTGCCTGCGTTACAAACTATCGGATGTTGCCCGAGGAAGTTCTGATAACGTGCAACGTCGGTTTCACAGACACGTCTGAAGTGGCTCCCGGGTAGAATCATTGTGCCACCCATTTCTCGTGGTGTGTCGTGTGAAAAATAGAAGAACTGAATGTCAAAATGCATCCGTATGTCAATGATTGCATCCGCGTGCCAAATTTGTCCATGTTCACTTTGTGGACGCACAATATGAACCGCATGATGGTCATACAACGGATTCTCACCGACGAGACTCTGTACAATTCCTTGAACTTTTGGCAAACGGAAGACCTTGCCAACAGCGGACTCATCATGCCAGACATTATCTAAGACAGTGCCACCGCCACCGCGAACTGACATACCTGATGCCATCTCTTCATGAGCGGCTTTGTTTAATTCATCGGGGATAAAATCATCAAAGCGAAGGTAGCCATCGGCTACGAAACTCGCCATCTGTTCTGTGGTTAGGAGATGCTGTTTATCAACCATTAGATTTCCTCCAACTTCTCTAAGATATATTCAAATCTTAGATACGAAGTGTTATACTCCATCCCAGGATATGCGGGAAATTGTTGTGGAAACTGAATAACCCGCCAACCATCTTGCATTGCTTCAACAACTGAGTTGTAGGGAGGAGTTTCACTATCACCAGTGGTGTAGCGTTTTTGACCAGTGCCATCATACATTGCCCATGCAACGACGTGGCTGTTTAGGTCTGGTGTATGTAAATGTAAAACCAGAAGCTGCTGTCTTAATTCAGCCATAAAAAAGGTACGCCTTCCATGTAATGTTTTCTATGTTCACATTATTCTAAATATACCAACTAAGGCAAGTTGTTAGATTTTGTAAATCTGATTATAATATTATCAAATAACCGTATCCGGCGGAATCGCTGCGTCTTTCGGTACAATTACTATTCCATCACGAATATAATAGTTATCCGAATCATAATTGTCAAGGTTTTTTGTGTTTGCTATGACAGCATTATCACCAATTCGCGCATTTTTGTCAATAATTGCATTCTGTATTAGGCATTTTTCGCCAATACCTACATGAGGTCTACCCGAATGTTCGTTTTCTGATTTAAGCGCATCCGACTCATAGAAATCAGCACCCATCAACACTGATTGATACACCCGACTACCACTTGAAATGATACTTCGTATTCCAACGATTGTTCTATCCAGTTCCGAATCATCAATGATAGAACCTTCAGCGAGAATAGATGAGCGAATACTACTGCTGTTTACTTTTGTGCTTGGTAAATGCCTTCTGTTTGTATAGATGGGTGCTTGTTCATCGTAAAAATTAAATTCAGGAGATACATCTGTGAGCGCGATATTTGCAGAATAGAAGGAACGGATAGTACCGATATCCTCCCAATACCCATCAAAAAAGTAAGCAGAAACTGTATGGGTCTCTATGCATTTCGGTATTATATCTCTACCAAAGTCCACATTTGAATCGTCTTGTAGCACTTCCTGAAGCACATTCCGATTAAAGATGTAAATACCCATTGAGGCGATATATTCTCTACCTTTGGGTTCAATACCACGCGAAGTAAAGACATTCGCTTCAACCCTCAACTTTTGCAGTTCTTCATCAGTTTGTGGTTTTTCCACAAAATCGGTAATACGTCCGCTTGCATCCGCTTGGAGAATACCCAACCCACTTGTAACCTCTTTGTCTACAGGGATAACTGAAACTGTAATGTCTGCATTTGTTTCATTGTGAACTGCCAACATCTTCCGATAATCCATCCGATAGAGATGATCACCTGCGAGGATCAGCACATGTTCGTCTGCAAAACGTGGGTTGAGAATATAGGGTTGGTTATGCTTAATTGCATCCGCTGTTCCCTGATACCATTCATCCCCCATTAGTGTTTGTTGCGCAGCCAAAATTTGGACGAACCCGCGCCGATAACTATCAAATCGATACGCCTGTGCAATGTGTCTGTTTAAAGAAACAGAGTTAAACTGTGTCAAGACATAGATACGATCCATCCCCGAATGGAGGCAGTTGCTAATCGGAATATCGACAAGTCTGAATTTTCCTGCAATTGGGACACTCGGTTTTGCGCGGTCACGTGTCAGTGGAAAAAGTCGTGCACCGCGACCCCCACCAAGTATTACGGCAATAACACTTCCATTATTCATAGGTTCTCCAATGTTCCTTACAAACTTCCTTTGGTAGAATGCACACCTGTGATACGATTATCCATCTGGGTTGCAATATCTAATGCTTTTGCCACTGCCTTAAAAATCGCTTCAATAATATGATGTTGATTTGTGCCATACGGAACATTGATGTGTAGCGTTGTACCACTGTTGTTGACAAATCCGTGGAAGAATTCTTCCGCTAATTCTATATCAAACTCACCGATTTTACCGAAATCAAGTGGGGTTTCATAGTGGAGATAGGGTCGTCCACAGATATCCAAATCAACTTTCGCAAGAGATTCATACATTGGCACAGTGAAGCTGCCGAAACGTCGCATGCCAGCTTTATCTCCAACGGCTTTATGAATGGCTTGTCCTAAACAGATACCGACATCTTCTGTGGTGTGATGTGCGTCAACATGCAAATCACCCTTCGCTTCAATTTCCAGATCAAAGAACCCGTGTTTTGCAAAGAGTTCTAACATGTGATCTAAAAATCCGACACCTGTGTTTATATTAGATGTGCCATCTCCATCAAGATTGAGACAAAGACGGATTTGTGTTTCATTGGTTTCGCGTGTAATGTCTGCTTTTCTGTTCATATCAAATAATTCGGATTCGCATATTATTCAAAGTTCTAGCAATATGTGTCCTACTGAACGGATCACACTCAGAAGACAAAGTGGTTTCCGTAACTCCTATTGAATTTTCACCGATTTCACTGCTTACAAAGCAATGATTCAAATACAATTTCACGACTACGCTAATTCTCAATTTTTCCATTAAATACCGCAAATCAATAATGCACAATATTACTATCATCATTTAATCATAAGCGTGCCAAAACTTAGACCTCCGTTATTATCTATTTCATGCTCAAAAAAAACTGAATCAGAAAGCCAGTAGTTTACTTTTCTCATAGATTCTATAACAAACTTTGGAACATTATTAACGCTATAACACACTTTATCTATATTTATAGGTCTTACACTTACATCTCGTTCAGGTATATACTTGTCAAAGCACTCTTTAGCTTTATCAAATAAACCTATGAATGTATACGAAATTCCTAAAGATTTATAGACTCTAGTATAATCAGGCTTTATTCTAATAATTTTATTATGATCTTTAATTGCTAAATTATATTCTCCCAAGTGAAGAAATATATTTCCGCGTTCAAAGTATAAATGACAATTTAATTCCTTTTTATCATGGTTTGGTATAATTTTTGTTTGCGAATGGATTTTATAGGCATCAATAAATTTTAACGCAGTCGTGAAGCATGCCATAGAATCCCGCTGCTTATCTAACCACATCAAAATTAACCCTTTTTTATAAAATGAATCAGATAAATCTTTGTGCTCTAAACCTTCCTTCTCTTTAATAATTCTTTCAATTTGTCCAATTATAAATCTATTATTATGAAAGAAATAATTTTCAATAGCATTATATCTTAAAGCAATCGCTAAATATATTGCGCGGCAATCAATTAATTTATGCATGTCTACGGAATTTAATCTGTTTATTGAACCTTCATCATTATATTTCTTAAGAATGGGTATTATCTCAGATATTTCTAATTCACTATAATTTTCTATTATTCTGTCAAATTCATTCATTTATTTTACCACTAAATCAATCTGTTTCCATCTGGATATATGTTTGAGAAATTAAGTCCTGATGATTTGACTGCCATTTTGTACACACTACTTCTTATATGACTCGGAATTGTTATAGAACCGATACAATAGACATTATAATGAATTAAATAGTAGGAGTTTCATAACACCAGGGTCTGAAGTTTAGTCGAAAATTGTGTAAACCACAACAGGTTTCCATAACTAAGTCACAAAACCCTTTCTTCCAATTTCTGAGTTTGTCTTTGACAATGCGGTATCTTTTGACACCACTAATGGCATGTTCAACACGTATGCGTATAGACGCTATCTTTCTATTGATTTCTTTTTCTTTTTCTGTCAGTTCTCCACTTTTCGGTTTTTTCTTCGGTTGAACGATGTGAACATCAGGAAGAGTGAACCCCTGAAAACCGGTATCTTGATACAAGGTGCTTCCCGGGGGCACACAATAGCCCACCTGATCAGCTATGTATTTGTCATGGTGTCTTCCTTCAAAAGAGGGTGTCAATAGGACGACTTTGCAGCTCTCATTGATAATCAGATTATTTTTTACTGTATGACATTTCTTTTTACCGCTATAATATGCCTTTTGAGCTTCTGGGTCTCTTGGACGCCGTATTCGCCGTTCTATACCATCATGAAAAAAAATACTCTTTATCTTGACTTTGACTTGATACCTCACAAGTATCACACATAGATGTGGGAACTGTTTCCCGAGATGGCAGCTCTTCAAGTTCTGCTAATGCGGTGTTCAATATCGGTAAAAGCAAGTGAATCCATTTATTCGCAAGAGGTTGAGCCATACCAAAGAGCGTGCCGAATAGAACCTGTTTCGGAGCTTCATGAAGATAAATTAATATAAATAGCAACATATCTTCATGTGAAGCAAAACAACTATTCTTGTAGGGTTTATATCTCCGTTTTATGCGCGGTTTTCCATCAAGGGTATGTGTTTCCATATAAGCTAAAAAACATTTAGAAAAATGAGGTAATAGTTTTGTAAACTCTTCTAAAGTATATCCAGTGAGAGATAGAAGCGTATCAGCTTTGTCCTTAATATCTTCGAAAACGATAATGAGAAAACCTCCATTTATAAGATTGTAATTAGAATAACAGACGGTTAACTAAACTTGCAACTAAATCATTATAATGTCTAATAGTTTTTAATTTTGTCTTCATCAAATTTTAGATTATTATTCTCATAACACATAGAACCGAACAAAAAACAACTTCTCTGAAAGACACTATTAAGACTAATGAGTTCTGATTGTATAAATAGATTCTGATTGTATAAATAAATATTAGAAAGCCTTTTCTGTTTAAAAAAATAATCAATGTCTTTAAATTTATATTCTGAGTCAATATGCTGGACTTGTAAGTCAATGTTGAAATCATAAATTAAGATTTTTGAAGAATTGTTTTCTATTGATAAATTTGCGATATAATCCATCCCCGTATTCTTAAAAGGGAATGCTACATTAGTAATTGTTTGCTTCGGTTGTGTTGAAAATATTACAGATGTACATACATCAGTTGTTAGATCTATCAGAAGTGTACCTTTGTTTTTAAACTTGTCAGAACTTGAAAGTCTGTGATGTTGAAATAATGCTAAAACATCAAGGTCTGATAACTTTTTACAATCATGATAGGAAGTTTTATGTGATTCAATTGAATTTAGTTCTCTATATGCTTGAATTGCTTCACTTGTATCTCTTTTAAGTTCAACTAAACTTATACCCTCTTTCAATCTCTCACCTTGTTTATCTTTATCAGCGTAAAAGATAGAAGGCATCACTTTATAAGTTGAATTTTCAAGCCCCTATAATATAAACGAGATGAATTCTGTGATATTTCCTCAATAAAAACATAAATATCACTTAAGTTATTTATACATGTTTCTTGCATATTAATCAAAAAGGGGCTATTACTTATCACTGTAATGATTCCATTTTGCTTACAATGAATATCTCTCAGATGATAACTAATGGGTGAATATATACGAAACACAACTTACTCAATTATACGTTCAAAAGTTGGCATAAGCAACGGAAAACCGTATTTAGCACAATATTGACAACATCTTTCTGTTATGCCCAAGTCAATAACCCAAGTTCATAGATAGATTGTAAATCCTCGTGTGAAGGTAATACCCGTAGTGTATAGCCGTGCAAACCTGTCTGATCCAGAATGAGAGTTCCTTCAAACAGATATTTTCCGCCTCCTAAATCTTCTCGGTATTCCATCGGGGTAACGTTCCCATCCTGTATTTCACCAGTGGAATCCAACACGCCATGATATATTTGGACAGCGAGTTCATTTGGAAAAAGCGCGTCCGTGTGAACGACTGCTTGAATTGAAACTGACTCTCCAACTGAAAGAGAGGACACACTCTTTTGAGATATATCTACATCTGCTTTGGGAGTTCGTTCCTCAATACGTAAATTACTCCAGTGCTTGCGAACGTTTGCTTTCCAATTTGCAAGTGCAATGCTGCGTCGTGTATCATCTTTATTCAATTTTATCCATCTTTGGTGTGCTGGAAAATAGAGACGTTCTGCATATTCTGCGACCATGCGTTTAGTGTTGAAAACAGGTGCTAAGTTCTGCATTGCTGTCTTCATCTTTGCCACCCACCCATAAGGAATATCGTCAACCGGATCACGGTCGTAAAAGAGTGGTACTACCTCTTTCTCAAGCAGTTCATAAATAGCGTTTGCATGTGCTTTGTCGGTAGATTTGGTATCGTCTGATTCGGGGGTTGCTTCAATAGTCCACCCACCACCGAGATTTTCTGCTTCTGCCCACCATCCATCTGCCATACTCAGATTAAGCGCGCCGTTGGCTGCTGCCTTCATCCCGCTTGTGCCACTTGCTTCGTTTGGTGGGAGTGGTGTGTTTAGCCAAACATCAACACCTTCAACAAGGTATCTCCCAACACAGATGTCGTAATTCTCAATGAATAGGATTTTATGACGGAACTGTGGCTGTGATGCAATCTTATGTATATTTTGTATAAACACCTTACCTTCATAGTCGTGCGGATGTGCTTTTCCTGCAAAGATGAGTTGTACGGGTCGGTCAGGGTCATTCAGTATCTTTGCAAGTCGCTCAATATCGTTGAAAAGTAGGGTGGCACGTTTATAGGTCGCAAATCTCCGAGCAAATCCGATGGTCAATGCGGCAGAATTTAAGATTGTAGTGGTAGCTTCTCTCGCTTGATCATCAGTATTCTGTTTAGTTTTCCTTCTCAACCGTTTTTGGTTATTTCTGCTGCGTGCAAATGCGATCAAACGTTCACGCCGCCGTTCATGTGTCCGCCATAATTCCGTGTCAGGTATTTGCGATATCTGTGTCCAAACATCTTGGTTTGTAAGATCCACGATCCACTTAGGTCCGAGATACCTATCAAACAGACTCTGCATATCTTCTGAAACCCAAGAACGTGTATGGATACCATTGGTTATCGCTTTGATGGGAACTTCATGCCCTGGAAGATTGTTCCATAGGCCTTTCCACATGTCACGGGAAACCTGTCCGTGTAATTGACTTACACCGTTTGACATTGTTGAAAGTCTCAACGCGACCAACGCCGGACTGAACTCACTGCTACTATCTGCGGGATTCTTCCTTCCTATTCCCAAAAACTTCTCTTCTGAAATACCGAGTGTGCTGTAGTACCTATTGAAATAGTGTTTGACTAAATCTGGCGGAAACCAGTCAATTCCAGCGGGTACAGGTGTATGTGTAGTGAATATATTGCCAGCTGAAGTTGCTTCGCTTGCTTCGTCAAAACCGATGCCGGTTTCATCCATTAATTGACGTATCCGTTCTAAAGCTAAGAAGGCAGCGTGTCCTTCATTCATGTGGCACACAGTTGGACGAATACCGAGTGCATCTAATGCTCGATACCCTCCGATTCCGAGCAGAATTTCCTGTTTAATCCGCATACGTTCATCGCCACCGTAGAGATAGTCAGTAATATCGCGCAAACCTGCGTTCTCATTTTCCGATATGTTCGTGTCCAATAGATATAATGGCACTCGACCCACCTGTGCGCGCCATACTTTAGCAAACGCCTTACCTTCAGGATAATCTACCTCAATCAGAAGCTGACTACCATCTGCTTTATGCTCAGGTTGAATTGGCATATTGTAGAAGTCATTCTCAGGATAATCCGCCATCTGCCATCCATCTGAAGTAAGAGTTTGCCTGAAATAACCGTGCTGATATAACAGACCGACACCAACAAACGGCAGTCCAAGATAGCTTGTAGATTTGAGATGGTCACCTGCTAAGACACCCAAACCACCAGAATAGAGCGGCATGCATTCTGTTAGTCCAAATTCCATGGAGAAATATGCAATTTGTAGATTATCAAGTGGTTTTTCGTTTGAATAGTCTTCAAACCAGGATGGTGCGGAGAGGTAGGATTTAAACTTTTTGTGGATTACATCCAGGTGAGCTAAAAACACCTCATTTTTCGCAGCCGCTTGCAGCTGCTCTTGTGAAATCTTACCAAGCATTGCGACTGGGTTGTGATAGGTTTCTTCCCAAAGTTCTGAGTCGAAGTGGCGAAATAGACTAAGTGCTTCATTATCCCAAGTCCACCACAAGTTCAGTGCCAATTCACGTAGGGGTTCAAGATTCTCAGGGAGTGTAGGCACAACAGATAATTGACGAATTGGCTTCATTCTGCAGCATTCTCCCCATTATTATCTGCTGCGGAAGTGTTATTTAGCGTGAAATAGGTGGCTCTCTGTCGTTTTATGGTGTCTAACTTTCCTTCTCGAGCTAACCAACCGAGTCCGAGCAGTATCATGCGGTCAGTATGTTTGAGCTCTTTCGTTAACTTTCCGATAGATGCTTCACTGTTTTCTTCAAGATAGTGCCAAATTTCGCCAGCAGTTATTCCGATTTCTTCAAGCATATTTCCCTCCAAAGTATGTAGTAATTAAGGTATGAAGTTATGATGAAATTATACTTTCATATCGGGTGTGTGTCAAGAATTTAACCTGCAATGCAATCCAAAACGTCTTGACACTTGCATATCATACATGGTATTTTAAGACATCCTAATTTCTTTACTTTGCGAGGTGATATTTTGAGTATTGTTGTCCACGTCACGCACGAAGCCATTCAAAAAATGGGAGGTATCGGTGCAGTATTAGATGGTTTGCTGACTACCCGCAGTTACAATGAAGCGATTGAACGCACCTTTCTCGTCGGACCGCTTTTTTCTGGTGCAGATTTGGGAGCATTTGAAGCGGTGATGTATCACGCAACCGAAGGAATAAAGACGACACCCCACGCAGCAGCACTCCACGATATTGAAAAGACTTACCATGTTGAAATTGTTTACGGACAACGACGGTTTGAAAATAAAGACCAGAACGTTACTACACTCACAGATGTGATTTTGATTAATGTTGCTGACAGCAATGAAGACCTGACGGGTCAGTTCAAGTGGCAACTCTATGAACACTTCGGCATAGACTCAACTCGCTATGAAAGCGAATGGGAGTATGAGGAATATGTGCGTCTCGCCGAACCGGCATACCAAGCACTGCAGGCGATTATCGGTGAAGAAACAGAAACGCCTATTTATATCATCTCACATGAATTTATGGGTATGCCACTTGCACTCAAAACGCAGATTGAACGGAAAAATGGTAATGGTTCAGCAAATATGCGTACCGTTTTCTACGCACACGAAGTTGCAACGATACGACCGATTGTTGAAGGACATCCGGGACATGATGTTCGTTTTTACAACGCGTTACAGCAGTCAAAAGAAAATGGAATGTTAATCCAGGATACATTCGGTGATCCGTTCTGGTATTTCAAACATGCGTTGATTGACAAAGCACATCTCTGCGATACCATCTTCGCTGTCGGTGATCTTGTCGTTGATGAACTCCGATTCTTAGCACAACCATTTGAATCCTTCCCCATCAACCTTGTGTATAATGGAATTCCCGCTTTTGAAATGAGTTTAGAGGATAAATTAGAATCAAAATCGAAACTGCAAAAGTATGCAAGAACACTGCTTGATTATCGTCCGGATTATGTCTTTACGCACGTAACCCGTCTTGTCAAAAGCAAAGGACTGTGGCGGGACTTACAGGTGCTCACCCATTTAGATTCGTTGCTTGCTTCTAATGACAAAACTGCTGTGTTGTTTATCCTTTCAACTGAAATTGCTACGGGACGACCTCATGAAAATATACATGAGATGGAGCGCGAATATGGATGGCCAGTATTTCACAAGATCGGATACCCCGATTTGGTTGGTGCAGAGATTGAGTTGAACAACGGTGTTTCTGCATTCAACCTTCAATCAAAAGCAATAAAGGTTGTCTTTGTAAATCAGTTTGGGTGGAGTCAAGCAGCTTGTGGAACTCGTATGCCGATGGAGATGGAATTTATGGACATCCGAAAAGGGAGTGATGCAGAATTTGGGCAGTCCATCTATGAGCCTTTTGGTATTGCACAGGTGGAGCCGTTGAGTTTCGGTGCTATCTGTGTTGTGAGTAATGTATGTGGTTGTTGCGGTTTTATTCAACGTGCTACGGACAATCGTGAAGTGCCAAATGTGGTTATTGCAGATTATACACACCTTAACTCTGCCCCGAGGTCATTAGAAGATGTGATGAATATAGGATTAACTGAAAGAACACAGATTGAGGTAGAAAACAGTCGGGACATTGCTGCGAAGCTGCTTGGTCGACTACCGCGAAAACCGCGCGATGTTGAGGATATAATAAAGGAAGGTTATGAAATTGCGTCGCGTATGAGTTGGGAAGTTGTTGCTAAGGATTATTTCTTGCCTGGATTGGAACAGGCGTTATAATAGTAGTAGGCACACTCCGTGTGCCGTTCACTATTGGAGCAGATACACACCGTGTGCCGTTCACTATTGTAGCAGATACACTCCGTGTGCCGTTAATTGAGTTGATAATAAGTTGTCGGACTAACCTATCTGATCAAGTCAAGAACAGTTATTTATATGCAATCTGATTTAGATAATTACAACTATGGATTGACTTTGAGGAGACGACACGCGGAGCGTGCGTGCAATATTGTAATGTTTCCAATCTGGTGTCTAAACTAAAGAAGAGACGGCACGCGGAGCGTGCCTACTACTATTAAGAGCAATCATTGTTATGTTTAAACTTTTCGATCCTAATAGCGACTTTAATAGAATTGAAGGTTCAAATCTACCGCATTGGTTTCAACCACAAGTGACCTACTTTGTTACGTTTCGCACTGAGGATTCACTACCCAAAAATCTTGTTGAACAATGGTATATCCAATGTTCAAAATGGCTTAATAGACATAGCATATCAGATTCAACGCCAGATTGGAAAGCACAGTTTCTAAGACTGCCTGAAAAACTTCGTTTACAATTTCATAATACCTTTTCTAGTCAATACTTAGAATATCTTGACAAAGGATTTGGAGCATGTATTCTGAAACGACCAGAACTATCAAAGATTGTTGCTGACAGCCTTTTCCATTTTGACGGTGATCGTTACCATATAGGTGATTTTGTAATTATGCCAAACCATGTTCATCTTTTAGTCTGTTTATTAGGTGAAACAGATCTGCTGAAACAATGCCGATCATGGAAAAGGTTCAGTGCCAATGAAATTAATAAAGAACTTGGACGAAAAGGCAGATTTTGGCAAGTAGAAAGCTTTGATCATCTTGTACGCTCTCCTGAACAGTTCTTTGCGATCCAGCAATATATAAGAAACAATCCAAAACATTTAAAGGAAAATGAATATTATCTATATCAGGTTTAACAGTAGTAGGCACACTCCGTGTGCCGTTAACTGTGTTCTTATATAGGTTTCAGAAAAATCTGTCAAAACAAGTCAAAACAGGATTTATGTACTAACTATGGTAAATTATTGAATTAATTCTACACATTGCTGAGGCGAGGTTAGGAAACCTCGCCTACCGTTGATAGAAAGTGTAGATATAATTCTATGTTTCACCATAATACCAATTCTGAATGTTAAAGTCGCATTAAGAGTTATTAGTCGTTGTGAAGTCCACCGCCCAATGAATTGTGATTGGTGAATGTGCGTCCGACATTCACATTGATCCAGTTATTTCTTTAATCGCATGTTCATAATTAGAAATGGTATAAGATGGTCTTTCAGATGTATTTTCAGATAAATAAACGGCACGCGGAGCGTGCCTACTACTATTAATAAGGAACTAAGTGTATGAAAGAAATACGTGATTCTCATGAACCAATGCCATTGGCTCCAGGTGAAAAGTTGATGACACCTGAGCAGAAGTTCTTCTTTGATCTGCGTGGTTGGATTTTATTGCCATCGGTCTTGTCTGAAGCAGAAATAGAAGAAATGAAAACGGAAGTTTACGCCGGTGCAAGACATAGCTATGAAGGCACACTTCAGAATTTGCTTGATCATCCTGCAATTGTTGGTATTTTAAACGAACTTGTTGCTGATGAACGTTTTATTTTTGATGATTGCTACGGTTTTCGTTGTGAGAATTCGTTTACTACGGTCAGGCAACCTGGATGGAAAACCCCATCTGAAAGAGGGACTTCCGTGCCACATGTCGTGCGACCACCTCAGCAAGCCAATGCAGTGCGGTATCAGGTTGCTGGAGGAAAGATATTCGCAGGACTCACTCGCGTGGTTTGGGAACTTGAAGAGGTGAAAGCTGGACAGGGAGGCACCACTTTTCTCACTGGTTCACATAAGGCACATTTCAACTATGGTGGTCCCGATCCACACCGTCCGAATATCAGTGAATCACCTTATGAGGATAAGATAAAGGAGATGATGGAGGACTATAGTTGTCCGCCTGGATCGGCACTTGTGTTCACTGAAAGCCTTATTCATGCAACCAATAACTGGACAAATCCTGATAATCCTCGTTGTGCTGTGTTTAACTGTTACAACTCAATCTGGGCACAATGGTATCGTTTGAATCTAAGTCATGAAATAATAGAAAAGATGCCTGCAAAACGCCAATCTTTATTCCGGGGAACTTGGGCAATAGGCGGTGGTTCTGGTGGAAACCGTCAGTATTCGTTGGATAATACCACCAAATAATTCTAAGACTATTAAGGAGATATTAATGTCAAATGAAACGTTAAATGATCAACCAGTTCCAATGACTGAAGAACAGAAGTTTTTCTTTGATTTGCGTGGTTGGATTTTGTTACCATCAATATTGTCTGACGCGGAAATAGAAGAGATGAAAGCGGAAGTGTATGATGGGGCAAGACAAGGTTATCATGGAGCACTGCAGAACCTGCTTGATCATCCTGCGATTGTAGGTGTACTAAATGAACTCCTATCCGAAAATCCTTTTGTGCATGATGACAGTTATGGATTCCGGTGTGAAGGCTCCTTCACGACTGTCCGAGAACCGGGTTGGAACAAGTCCTCACGTGGTGACAACGGTTTACCACACGTGGTGCGACCACCACAACAGGCGAATGCCATGCGGTATCAGGTAGCAGGTGGGAAGATTTTTGCTGGATTGACACGTGTCGTATGGGAACTTGAGGAAGTGAAAGAAGGACATGGTGGCACCTCTTTTCTTAGCGGGTCTCATAAAGCACATTTCAACTATGGTGGACCCGATCCGTATCGTCCGAATATCAGTGAATCGCCGTGGGAGAATAGCATGCGTGATATGATGGATGAATATAGTTGTCCACCGGGTTCTGTGGTTATCTTCACGGAAAGCCTTGTGCATGCTGCAAATGATTGGAGTAATCCTGACAATCCAAGATGTGCGGTTTTCAATTGCTATAACTCTATTTGGGCACAGTGGCATCGGTTGAACTTGAGCCATGAGGTAATTGAGACCATGCCACCGAGACGACAATCGTTGTTCCGTGGGACATGGGCGATTGGTGGAGGTCCTGGTGGAAATCGTCAGTATTCGTTGGATAATAATACGACCTGATAATACATTAACACGCCATTACATGTATTCAACCAATTATGTCTAGTGCAGTTAATAACTGCACTAGACATAATTGGTTGATAACTTGTTATTACTAACGATGACTAACACATGTTTATAGATGTTGGGAATATCACTAAAAACAGTAACGAGATGCTATCATGGATGTCGTCAACTAATAATGAGAAGTCTGTTATAGATGAAAGAATCGTTCTTTGTAAAAATAAGATGACAGATGTCTGTCAATACTAAGTATTGTAAAAGAAACAGACAGATGACGACTGTTGAAATCATTGATAGTTATTAGGCATTTATATGTGATTGCATATTGTTGATCGTATATTTAGTATAAACAAGATAACAATATTGACAAAATATTTGACAAATAGAATATTCGATGTTATACTATAAAATATGATTATTCAATATGTGTCATATGTACCTAATTACAGCATTATGAAAGGAGACAAAAAATGCTCTTAGCAAAAGAAAAAGTAACTGAATGGTTAGAAAACAATCCTGATGGATGGCTTACAAAGTCATTTTCATCTATTGGCAAGGAAATTGGTGTATCAGCTGCTTCCGTAGATAGATATTTGCCTGAGTTAGTTGCTGATCGTGACAATATTTTACCGTCTGAAGTAATGCAAAAGCGACAAGAATCCGGATACACATATCAAAGGAAGCCCAAAATTGATATAGAAAAAGTTCGTGAGATAATTAAGAATAATCCAGATGCACCTATTCGTGACTTGGTTTACTTAGCAAAGTGTAGTACGAGAGTAATTAAACGGGTGCAGAAGGAAATTGAAGAGGAAAACCAAAGCGCAAATAGTGATAATGAAGTCAACGATAACGAAGCTGAGATAGAACAGTTAAAAGCACGCATTGCTAAACTTTCGAATAGTTAGACATACAACTAAGCCATTCTGTATATTTCGGAATTCTATTGTATCCTATGATCATTGATGTTTTGCGGTAAATCATGTCCTGTTCTAATATTCGAAAGTGGTTACATTGCCAGATTACTTAGGCTAAAGTATGATATATCCTTATAAATAAGTAGCGGTTTGGAATATTATATATGAACAAGGAATTGGACAAAATATACTGTTTTGTTGATGAATCTGGACAGCACACGCGTGGAAAAGTATATTGTGTTGCAGCAGTTATTGTGAACACTATAACTATTCGCGATGCAGTTGAACAAAAGCTAATAGGAATAGAGCGAAATGTAAAGAAAGGTGCTGCGAAATGGAAAAGCACCCGTGATTCTATAAGGGAAGATTATCTCCGATCTATAGCAAACATTCAAGATCTAAAAGGTTGTCTTTACTTTGCAATCCACTTCAATACTATCGATTATATTAACGCAACTGTTGATACAATTACACAAGCAATCAATCAGCACATAAAGAAGACATGTCAAGTAATAATAGTTATTGATGGCTTAGATAATAAATCTAAGCAGAGGATTTCCAGACGTTTGAAAGAAAGAGGGATATTGTATAAAAAAGTTAGTGGTATAAAAGATGAAGGGAGTGCGTGGATTAGATTAGCAGATGCAATTGCAGGCTTTAGCAGACAGGCTTCTGAAAATAGACCTTATACACTATCTTTATATCCTGAAATGAAACAGAAAGGGTTTCTCACCCAATTATAAATGAAAATGCTAGAGTGTCTGGCTCTAGCAACCCAACATAGACATATCCTTACTAGCGAGGTCACGCTTTGGTAGAGGTCACGGTTGGCTGTCCCTATCTTTTCCAGAGGAAAAGCACCGTCCATACGGCACGTATTCGGGCAAAGATACTATCTGCTAAAATTCTAACATAAAAACAACACTTTGTCAAGTTTTTCTTTACTTTGTCAAGTTTTTGCTTTACACAACCTATTTGAAGAGTGTAAATCCAAGAACTATTTGATTTTAGACATACTTTATTTCTATGAGTTAATTTTACAATCATCAATACATAGCCGGTGTACACATTTACAACTATATTACCGTGAAAGAGTGTATTCAATATTTACATTCTAATGCTATCACTTTCTACAAACCACTGAAAAACCACTGTCATTTGCTGGATCGAACTTACCCATTTCGCGTTTTTTGTAAAAATCAAAATCTGTAAAACCAGCAGTCACTATACTGTCCTTGAGTTCGTGTGGTGGTAGGTGCATATTAAAATAGTCGCACTTGTAATGTATCTGCGTTTCCAAATCTATTCTAACCCAAACACATCTTTCTCCACCCTTTTCGTCATATTCTGCCATCTCCAGAACATAGACGTTTTTCTGTATCTCACTCAAATTAACCATAGGAAATTGCTGTTTTCGTATATGAGGGTTTGAATGAACAAAATACAACCTGCCATCTGGTGTAAGGTTAATGTGACTTTGCTTTAAGAGGATATATGAACCACCTCTTGATTCATAGAAGAATGACCCTTCAAAGAAAATTACAGAAAACGGTTGTTCAAAGGCCATTTCATTATATTCCCCTAAGACATATTCAATCTCTAAGCCTTCCCTTTGGGTGATTTTCTGTGCTTCAGATAGGAAATTTGGGGACTTGTCCATTCCAACAACATGATAACCACGTCTTGCAAATTCACGCGTATAACTCCCAATTCCGCAACCCGCATCCAAGATTCTATCATTCTTGGTAAGTTGTAGAACCTCTTCATAGAATGGGAAGTGCTTTTGAACAAAGTCGGGTGCTTCAAAATTGTGTCTGGCATGCTCAAGATACCATCTATCATAGACCTCGTGTCCAAAATCTGTTCTAAGTATTTGACTGGGTAGACTATTCATTTTTTCTCCTAACAGGCACTAAAACCTGCGCGCTTCTTGCAGGGAGATAAAGCTGAATGGATTGGGTATATCCTCCCATTTCAACATCTTGCCAAGGATAATGGATACTTTCTACTGCTCTGAAGCCACCGAATTCTGTATCATCGGAGTTGAGGATGATGCGATAATCTGTTTTTACAGGGACAGGGATACGCAAATCCGTGGCAGATACGGTCGGATGCAAGTTGAACGCAAACACAAGTCCACCGCGAGTATATACAATCTGTTTCGCGTCCTCGTGAATGAACAGCAACTGAATATCCTCATCTGAAAGCAAGTGATAATGTTTGTCAAGGTGCTGCATTGCAATATCAAAAACATTTAGGTGTTTGTAATACAAAGTATCATCGTCAACAAGATGCCACTGCCTACGTGCATACCAATAGGAATTGTTGTTTCCTGCCCGCGGGAAGTCAATCCATTCGGGGTGTCCAAACTCATTCCCCATGAAGTTGAGATACCCTTCGCCACCTAAACTAAATGTAAGCAAACGAATCAATTTGTGCAATGCAACGCCACGGGCAATCCTAAGACTTGGCGTGGAAACACTCATATTTGTATAGAGTTCAGCATCCATCAACTGCATTGCAAGTGTTTTGTCACCGACAATGCTCTGGTCGTGGCTTTCAACGTACGCGATATGTTTTTCACCTGCACGACGGTTGCGTAACATACCGTAAATCTCACCAATATGCCAATCTTCGTCCTTTTTCTCCTTCAACAACCGAATCCAATAATCAGGAATCCCCATCGCTAAGCGATAATCAAAACCAAGTCCGCCTTCGTCAATAGGACGTGCAAGTCCTGGCATTCCGCTCATATCTTCAGCGATGGAAATAGCATTCGGATTGACAGCATGGACTACATCGTTTGCCAACATCAGATAGGCGATTGCATCTAACTCAACATTAGCATTGAAGTAATCGGAATAACCAGTGAAATTCTGTCCAAGTCCGTGATCATTGTAAAGCATACTTGTAACACCATCAAATCTGAAACCGTCAAACCTATAGGTGTCCAACCAATAGCGGACGTTGCTCAACAGAAAACGTTGCACTTCATATTTGCTATAATCAAAACAGAGTGAGTCCCAAGCGATATGTTCCCCTTTTGTCCCCGCGTGAAAATAGTGGTGATCTGTGCCATCAAAGTGGTTCAACCCCTCGTTGATATTCTTGACAGCATGGCTATGCACCAAATCCATGACGACCAACAAACCCATGCCGTGTGCAGTATCAACGAGTTCTTTCAATTCTTCAGGTGTTCCGAAACGACTTGATACAGCGAAAAAATTACTAACGTGATATCCAAAACTTGCATAATAAGGGTGTTCCTTAATTGCCATGAGTTGAATTGTATTGTATCCTAAATCAGCAATTCTCGGCAGCACATTTTGTGTGAACTCAGTGAAAGTTCCGACCTTTTCTTCCTCTTGTGCCATTCCAATATGTGCTTCGTAAATCCTTAGTCCTTCAGCACCTCTGCTGTAGTGCGAGGTCTCTGTGTCTCGCCAAATATCAGTTGATCCTTTGTGTTTCCATTGATATGCCGGTGGAGACCAATACTGTCCTGTAAACTCCGTCTCGGTTTCTTGAACAACACGTTGGATATAGGCTGGAATTCTATCATGTTGACCAAGCGCGGATTTGACATGCACTTTGACTCGGCTACCGTGTGTCAGTCGATCAGAATAGTCTTTATCAGGTAGGAAAAGATGCCATATTCCCCAGGTATCAATGGACATAGGGTTGGCATCACGGTCCCAACCGTTGAAATCCCCTATGAGTGAGAGGGAATGTGCAGAGGGTGCCCATTCACGGTACCAGATACCAGACTCACCCTCTCTTTCACCAGAATTGAAACCGAAATAACGGTGTCCTTGACTTATATCACCTAAAACCCCACCGGTTTTCTCTATAAATGTTTTAAAATGTAGGTATTGTTTGAACCGTTCACGCAATTGGAAAGCGTAAGGCTTTAGATACGGATCAAGTTCTATGAGGCGTGTCCCGTCTGGTTGATGTTTGCCCATAATGCCCGTGAAGTACAGATACGATTCTTATACCATTTCTAAAAAATAGATGGTTTGTAGTCGTGCAATTCATTGCGCCTCTTACATTCCAGTTCAAAAGAGATAATCATCAATAGAATTGGTATTAGAGGAATGTAAACAACAGCTCTATTGCTTCAGTTCTCTCAGTCTTACTAAGCGTTGAAAGTCTTTGGAATTCCTCATCGGTCAGTTTTTCAATGAGACGATCAATTTTGGAGTACAATTCGGTGGTTACCTCTGTCACGTCAGTATCTACAGTGGAGTTTAGGTCAACAACATACCCTTTTCCATAGATATCAGTAATATGAAAAACCCCGGGTTCGCCATCATTTCCTACCTCTACAAAAAATGGAGTTCCAATCCTCATTAACACATTCACACTGGATTTTGGGGATGTTTGTTTGCCCTTAAATTTTGCTGTAAATGTATCAATACTATTTTGAATTAATTTCTTGTCGTACGTTTCAAGATGCTGGATCATCAGTTTCCTACTACCCGCTGGCATATCCACTAATTTGGTTTTTGCAATCAGTGCAAGGATTCCGAAGTGTCGTTGATGAAAAGGTTTGACATCTATATCAGCACGGAATGATTCCTGTCCTATTAAGTACATTTCAGGATTGTCACGATATAAGGTCATTGTGTGTGCTTCTAACGCCAATTGTTCACGTTGCGGTAGTCTATATTTTTTCGCTATCTCAAGTGGGACATTCATAAGTGATTCTGCAAGTTCTGAATATTCTTTTTGCTGCTCTGGTGTAAGTTTTCCTGAATAGGTATATATTGGGGCAAATACCTCACGCGTTTCTGCGAAATTCTTTTGACGTTGGGTGTGAACATAAAACACGCCAATACCTATTATAATTACAGCCGAAAGTATTGTATAGAATAGTCTCTTTTTATTCATGCCGCTTCCTTCCAACAGAGATTGCGGATTTCTTATGTGTCCATGATACTTTTATTCTTGTTTCTTGTCAATGATGTTTGTAACTCTAAGGTGTGTAAAGTTTTTGCACAAACTGCTCATTCTCCATTGTAGTGCGGGGTCTCTGTGCCCCGCCGCAACTGATTAAATAAGAGATTGCGGGAACAGTACACATAAGTGTTGTCAACATAAGGAAATATTGTTAATATGAACCATACTCTTCAGTCCCGTAGGGACGATATGTTTATAGAAAACGTTATCCCGATCCTTCTTGAGTTCCGTAGGAACGGCATATAATACCATTTCTGAAAAATAACTTCTCATTAAGAAAGTAACCGTTCGTAGTCGCGCAATTCATTGCTCCTCTTACATAATCCTGAAAATCCTATAATCCTGAAAATCCTATAATCCTGAAAATCCTGGTTCAGACAAATAGGATTACACTAAATTGATGCCTATGGTGCGGTTTCCTAACCAATGCAGAATACCAAACGCGTATTCTGGCATAGGCATCAATTTAAGGATTTATTGGCATGACGATAACGTTCTTTAGTCCCGTAGGGACGGGATGTTTATAGCTAAACGCCGTCATCACAGCTCTTAGTCCCGTAGGGACGATATGTTTGTAACAACCGATACGTATAAACATATCGTCCCTACGGGACTAAGAAATGGATGTTGAACGTTGTCCTATCAACATATCGTCCCTACGGGACTAAAGAGAACAAAAGTTTGTACCTCTGTGCAAAAACTTTACACACCCGTAACTCTATCAGAGGAATTCAGTATTATTTTATATGACTAAATACATCTTAATTTCTCTTGCCATTGTTCCGAAATTTGATTATACTTTAACCTAACATATACATTATATTTTAAGAAAGGAATGAGATGTACTCTGTTGACAAATTAAAATTAAAAGATCTACCTAAAGATGAACGTCCCAGAGAACGACTTTACAAACACGGTCCATCACAACTCAAAACTTCAGAACTGCTCGCACTCATTCTCAAAAGCGGCTATAAAGGCACAACTGCTATTGAACTCGGTGAACGAATACTCACAGAGTATAATAGTGATCTAAAACGGATGGCAGAAAACCGTCCTAAACAGTTTGAATCTATTAAAGGTGTTGGTGCTGCCAAAGCGGCACAACTTGCCGCTGCTTTTGAATTAGGAAGACGTTTAGCGCGTTCACATGCTGAACGAGTGAAGATTTCCTCTCCAAGCGATGTTGCCGACCTATTGATGCCACTGATGCGCGATCTTAGAAAGGAAGTTGTCTGTGTGATGTGCCTTGACACGAAAGGCGGTATCACCACGCAGGGAATTGCTGGTGACTCCGATAGCGAGATTCAGTGGGGCAAAAGACTACTGTCTGAAGAAAATATATTTGAGGGCACTTTAAACTCAAGCGTATTTCATCCCAGAGAGATTTTCCGCTTTGCCATTGAGGAATCCGCAAACTCCATAGTTTTAGCACATAATCACCCTTCTGGTGATCCGAAACCGAGTCAAGAGGATATCCGTGCTACCAAACAACTGATCGAAGCTGGAGATTATATTGGCATCAAGGTGTTAGATCACATTATTATCGGTGATGGTATATTTTACAGTTTGAAAGAGGAAGGTGTTATTTAGCTGAACGTTGTCTGAGAACTTCGTATAACAGAACTCCAGTTGTGACAGATACATTCAGTGTCTGTATTTTACCTAACATCGGAAGATGTACGAGGTAGTCACATTTTTGTTTGACAAGCCTTCGTATACCATCACCCTCATTACCCAAGACGATACACAACGGTACAGTGAAGTCAGCTGAAGTATAGGACATTTCAGCATCCTCATCTGTGCCAACAATCCATATACCGTTCCCTTTTAGTTTCTCAATGGTTTGTGCAAGATTTGTCACCTTTGTAATTGGGGTGTATTCTGTGCTGCCTGCTGCAGCTTTATGAACGGAAGCAGTAATATCAACGGAGTTATTTTTAGGGATTAGCACGCCATCTGCATTGATCGCGTTAGCAGTTCGAATGATCGCGCCTAAATTTCTCGGATCTTGTATCTGGTCTAACATGATTAGAACCGCAGGTGTATTCTCTTTCTTCCGAACATTTTCAAGAAGCGTTGGTAACGTTGTGTATTGAAATCCACTGATTTGTGCGATTACGCCTTGATGGTTAGGGTGAAGTTTGTCAAGATGATGTCTTAGACATCGTTGATACGGAATACCTTTTCGTTCTGCAGCATCAATTACCTGACGAAGACGCGGATGTTCATTGTCTTTAACGATTAGTATCGTTTCTATCTGCCTTGCACCACTTCGGAGTGCTTCCATAACCGGATTTCTACCTACAATCATATCTGGCATAGAGGCATGTCTCCCGCAGTGCATTCAAATTGTGTATTGTTTTTGACAAACTAATCTCCACGGACGAATTTGACATCGGGTCCGCGTGGTGTAATCTTTATATCAGGATCGTCAATTTGACACTGAACACAGGTGATATCCCCAACATTTGCATGTTCCATGCGTGGTGCAAGTTTTCCTAATTTGAATGTGAACTTCATCATTTCATCTGCTGGAATTTCGCCTTCACAGTTGCTGCAGGGAATGGCTTCACCTGCTTTAAGTTTCTCTAATAGTTCTGATGCTTTCATAGTGTTGATTTCTCCTAAATAAAATTGCCGTGTCTCTATACTTCTCTATCCAAGGAAATACCGCTCTTTCTTCTTCGCTTTTTGATATTCTTGGAACGCCTGTTTTGCACTCTCTACTTCTGACACCTCTGCAACGGGAACATCCCACCACGATTCATACTGCGGCACTCTTGTGTCATAATCAACATCTATTTTGACAACGGTTGTGCGATCTGCATCACGAGCGTCTTGCAAGGCATTCTTTAACTCTGTAGGTGTTGCAACCTCAATAACATTTGCACCGAGACTTTCTGCATTTGCGGCAAGGTCTACGGGTAATATATCACCCTTCAGTTCTCCTGTGTTATCATCACGATATCGGAATCGAGTGGCAAACCCTTGTGCTCCCGTTGCCTCCGACAAACCTCCAATGCTGCTGTGTCCATCGTTGTTAATCAGCACAATAATCAATTTATAGTCTTCCTGAATTGAGGTGATGATCTCTTGTGCTAACATCAAATATGAACCGTCTCCTACAAGGACATAGACATCTCGCGAAGGATCCGCCATTTTGATTCCTAAGCCACCAGCGATTTCATACCCCATGCAGGAGTAACCGTACTCCAGATGGAATTGCTTTGGATTACGTGTCCGCCATAGTTTGTGGAGATCTCCCGGTAGACTTCCAGCTGCACAGACAACAACATCTTCTGGTCGCGAAAATGCGTTAACAACACCGATGACTTCACTCTGGCTTGGTAATGGTCTGTTATCAAGATGAAACAATCTTTCTACTTCTTCATGCCAAGCATCTCGGTAGTTTTCAATCTGTGCCGCATAGTCACCATTTATACGATACGTTCCAACAGCATTAGATAGTTCAGTAAGCGTGACACGAGCGTCTGCGACTAACGGTAAAGCTGCATGTTTCGCTGCATCAAAATCAGCAATGTTGATGTTGATAAACCGAACATTCGGATTTTGAAAGGCAGTTTTTGATGCCGTAGTGAAATCACTCAGACGGGTTCCGATAGCGATGACTAAATCTGCATCACGGGCAGCGATATTTGCACCAGGTGTGCCAGTCACACCAACAGCACCCAAGTTTTGTGGATGGTCATACCGAAGCGAACCTTTTCCAGCAAATGTTTCACCGACTGGAATGCCGGTTTGTTCCACGAATTTTGCCAACTGATCTGTTGCCTCACTGTAGATGACCCCACCACCAGCAATAATCAAAGGTTTCTCACTCTTTGATATCCATTTAACTGCTTGTTTGAACAGATCCTCATCAGCACGTGGTCTTGGAATAGTATAAACCCGTTTTTCAAATAGTTGTTCAGGATAGTCAAATGCTTCCGCTTGAACATCTTGGGGTAGGGCTAACGTTACGGTCCCTGTTTCCGCTTGTGATGTGAGAACACGCATTGCTTCTGGTAAGGCAGTGGTAATCTGTTCAGGACGATTGATACGATCCCAGTATCGAGAAACAGGTTTGAAACAATCGTTGACAGAGAAGTCCTGTGAATTCGGAGATTCTAACTGCTGCAGCACAGGCGCGACTAAGCGCGTTGAGAAAATATCACCCGGCAATAACAGAATGGGAAGTCGATTTATTGTTGCCCCCGCAGCCCCAGTGAGCATGTTTGTTGCTCCTGGACCAATAGATGATGTACAGGCAAATGTAGTGAGACGATTACTCATTTTGGCGTAAGCGGCAGCTGTGTGCACCATAGATTGCTCATTCCGTGTTTGATAAAAACGAAAGGTATCCGAATATTGGTGCAGTGCTTGACCAATCCCTGCTACGTTTCCGTGTCCGAATATCCCAAACATGCCCGCGAAAAATGCCCTCTCATTTCCATCACGTTCAACATATTGCTGTGTAAGAAATTGGACTACCGCTTGACCCATTGTTAGTTGTCGTGTATTCATATTAATATTCCTCTCTGCTGCAGTATATGATTTATAATCCACCCCGTTGTTCCACAAAGTCGTTAACTTCAGGCATTGTAGGCATAAAGTTTGCACAACCGTGCCGTGTGACAACAATCGCACCCGTTGCATTACCAAGTCTTGCTGATTTTTGCCAGTCCCATCCGTTTAAAATCCCATAAATGAAACCGCTGGCAAAGGCATCCCCTGCACCAAGTGTATTGTAGATTTCAACTGGAAAGGGCGGTGCGTGAATAACTTTTCCATCCTTCAAATGAATGTCAGCACCATCGCTACCACGTTTTACGACTAATGCGCTTGGTCCGGCATTTAGAATGTTTACGATTGCTGTGTTCATATCTCCTTCAATATTTGGATTTGAGATCTGAGAATCCTCAACTGATATTTGTGAGACATCAGTGAGTGATGCAGCCTTAATCTCCTCTTCCGTTCCGATTGTAATGTCAATGTTACGCAATGCCAATCTAATATTTATGCCATAAGCGCGTGGGTCATGCCACTGATCAGCACGAAAATCCAAATCCAAGAACACCTGTCGTTCCATAGACTTTGCTTGTTCTGCTGCAAACAGTGTTGCACTTCGACTTGGTTCTTTGCTGAGACCTGTGCCTGAAATCAACACAGCACGACTATCTACTATTGGAGATGCAATAACATCATCAATTGTCAATTCAATATCTGCACAATTGTCACGATAATAAATGAGGGGGAATCTATCAGGTGGTTCAATTCCGAGAACAACTGCACTCGTACGATAGCCAGGTTTCTTGATAATGAACTGTGTTTCAACTCTCTCATCATTCAAAAACTTTAATAGGAATTCACCTACTGGATCATCTCCTATTGCAGTCAGAAGAGATGACCGCAACCCAAGACGACGTGTTCCCACACTAATATTGGTAGGACACCCACCGACGAATGCTCCAAAACTCGTAATTTCCGGAAACGGAGTTCCGACATCGTTAGAGTATAGATCTATTGAACTTCTACCGATGGCAAGAATATCGTACTTTTGTTCCATTCACTACTCAATTGAGTCGAACCATAGGTTCAGTTAATACCCTTAACCGGTATTTCACACAAGTACTCATGCTACATTGTCTTTCTGAATTTGAGCAACCAACTTTTGTGCTTCTATGACAGCTCTTGGTGGGTTTTGCAATTTCATACCGATAGAAACAATTCTGAGATAGTATTCGTAAGCAGTTTGGAGATCCCCAGTTAGATGTGCACTTTCTGCAGTATTGAAATAACAGACAGTTGCGGATGCTTCACATTTTTCAACATCCTGACTAAGTTGAGCGTATCGATAATTATCTGCGGCGAGAATGTAAGATTTACCTGCATCAACCCAAGCACGTTGCATTTCTAATTGTCGTGCGAGATGAACATAATACACTGCGCCGTACCGTGCATATTTCCTTGCAGTTCGTGGCGTATCAGCCGCAGCATACGAAAATCTTGCACGCGTATAGCAATTGGCTACGAGTTCTGCTTCATTCATTTTCATGAACTTCTTGGCATGTCTGTTGTAAAATGCGCCAAGTCTCTTATATTGCCTATGACATTGATGTTTCTTATCTTGCTGAGTATAAATCTGTGCTTGTTGATAAATATAAGCCGCTTCTTCTTCATGCGGATATTGAATATCCTCGTGAACTTTATCCAATAGGAATTCTGGGGACGCTTCTTCAATTAGGACACGGTAATCACTCGTTGTTTGGATTTGGCTTATCGGAGTATGAGATTTAATTCTTTCTTCTGGATAAACATCATGGTCATCCAGTTCATCTGATTGAATAATTTCATCCGATACAAATGCTTCCCTTGGACTGGTCAATTCATCAATGACTTGAGAGATCTCTCCATCTGACAACGTTTCAATCATTTCAATGATGTCATCTACGTTTTGATTATTTACAACTGAAACAACTTTACTCAATTCCTTGAATAGAAACTCTACTTGCTCAACAAGTTCGGCATCTTGAAAATAGGACTTGTGGGCTTTATGGAGTTCTTGGAGCATGCCATCTATATCTTGGTTACTGGCATATTCTATTGCATCTGTGTAGTGTTGTCTAAGCCGGATCTTTAATTTTTCACGATTCTCTTTCTCAACTTTGTTCCGCAATTCAAAGAAAAGGGTCTGGTTGATCCGTTCGGCAACATCAATTTGCAAACCAAAAGTTTTTCTGCATCGTTCAAGTGCACTTGCTAACTCAGTAGCAGGTGAATCAGCACTTTCAGCAATCAGAGCTTCTGCTTGCTGTTCATATTGCCAACTTCGAATCCGATCAAGTTCATCATACATCTCGGCTGCAGTTTGGTATCGTTTATCTACTTCTCGGTGCAATGCTTTCATAAAGAAGTTACGAAATATCTCCGGACATTTGTCAAGATTCTCAATTTCGCCGGCAGCTTTTTTTCTATCAATTTCATCTGCTTCACCTGAAAAAGGGAACTGTCTCGTTATTGCTTCATAAAGCACTAATCCGGTGGCATAGAGATCAGCGCGATAATCATACGCACCGTAGTTCTGTTCTGGTGCCATATACCGTCTGGTGCCGGTCATAGTGACTGCAAATTCCGTGGATTCACCAAAGATGCGTGCTATGCTGAAGTCTGCTATTTTTGCAACTTTTTTAGATGTAAGTAATATATTTTGTGGTTTGATATCACGGTGCAATATATTTTGTGCATGTGCAGCTTTTAAACCATTACAGATATCTATACCGATATTGAGAACATCATTTAAGGTCAAATCGCCTTGTTGAACGAGTGTATTTAAATTTTTTCCTTCTATAAATTCCATAACTATCCATGCAAGATAGTCACCTTTGCCGGGTTCAACGGTATGTATTGAAACAATGTTTGGATGTCCGGAGATATTTGACATTGCTTGAAGTTCGGTTAAGAGATAACGCATTCTGTCTGAAGGATAAGCATCTTTGGAAAGTGCTTTGAGCGCAACTATGCGATTCGTCATCTCTTCGCGGGCACGAAAAACAGACGAAAAACTACCTGAACTCAGAAATTCAAGCAGTCTATATTTACCTAATATCTTTTCGTTAATTTGCATAGTTGAACACGTTAAATAATTGAAGGAGCGTTAAAACTGTTAGCGGGAAATAACATTCTAATTATAGAAATTATCAAAAAATGTCTAAACTGTCAACAAAAATTGATTTTAAAATAGACTTGTTGTCTCATATACAGCATTTTATGCGCTTACAAGCTCAAACAAGTATGAAATTTAGCATGAAAGACGTTTGTAAATATGAGACGTTTATTTTAATACTCTTGTTAGCTCACTACTTTGCAGATTTTACAGCGGTAACCAAGGTTTTTGCTCTTTCTGTAAGCGTGGCAAAGTCTCCAGAATCTATGATGTCCTGACTAACAAGTGCACTCCCAACTCCGAGAGCAGCTGCCCCTGCTCTTATGAATTCCGATGCATTCTCAGCAGTTACACCCCCTGTTGGAATTAGTGGTATTTGTGGTAAAGGTGCTTTTATATCCTTGATATAGGATGGACCGACTCCGCTTGATGGGAACACTTTTACATAATCCGCGCCAGTTTCCCATGCACATAAAATCTCTGTAGGTGTAAATGCACCTGGTATAACGACCTTACCATATCGATTACAAATTTCAATTATATCTATTTTCGTAACAGGACTGACGACAAATTCTGCTCCAGCAAGCATGGCTGCCCGTGCAGTCTCTGCATCCAAAACTGATCCAACACCGATTAATACAGTATCCCCTAAACGGTCTGATACATCACCAATAACTTGTAACGCATTAGGAGTCGTCATCGTTATTTCAATAACATCAACACCGCCAGTTTCTATTGCTACTACTGTTTCAGAGAGTTCATTTGAACTGTTTGCGCGAATAATTGCGACTATGCCACATTCCTCAATACGTTGCATCTGTTCTAATTTTGTCATAGGCTGCCTCGTTAATCTGATAATTATCAATATAATCACTTCTTATTGAAGTGGAATTATGACTACGTCCATGTAGGCATTTTTTGTTAGTAGGGTGTGTAAAGTATTTGGCAAAATATCACATCAACCATGGTAGTGCCAAAAATTTTGCACACCATGTTGGTATTTTTTATTGCCTTTAATATCATAACATGTTATGATTAAAAATCAAGTGTTCATATTGTTTTTGAACACGTTCTATATTAACATCAGAAACTGATGGTTAGCATCTTGGATGAACATATATCAATCATCGTCCCCTAAAAAAGTATGGAAGTTCCACTACTACCTTATTTGATCGGATTGGTAGGCCTACTTATCCTTTCCGGTTTTTTCTCTGGTTCTGAGACGGCTTTATGTGCACTCACGCGTGTACAGGTTGAAAAGATTCGTCTCAAACGGGGAAACGCATCGGCAATTGTCAATTTTGTTGACAACCCTCGTCGATTATTTATTACCGTTCTCCTTGGAAATAATCTGGTAAATGTCACTTTCGCGATACTAATGGCAAGTCTTGTATCGCAACAGTTTGATCAATTCTCCGATACTATTGAGTTTATAATTGCAATAGGATTAAGTGTCATACCTATGCTTATCTTCGGTGAGATGACACCGAAGACGATTGCTATTAAACATGCAGAGACTTTTTCCAAGATTACTGCCCCACCCTTATGGCTATTTTCTATCATAATTACTCCATTACGCACCCTGTTAAGGAAAATCATTGACATCCTAGTACCAATATTTGGTGGACAGCCTCCGCCATCAGAAACCCTGACTACAACAGATTTACAAGAGTTCTTTAAAACATATCATGAGGAAGCACTTCCTGAAGATGAACGTGAAATTGTGGGTAATATCCTCCAAATGCGAGACATTGAAGCAAGGGAAATTATGGTTCCCAGAACTGAAGTACTTGCGGTGCCTACCTCAAACACAATCAAAGATTCACTTTCGCTGGCAAAAGAACACGGTTTTTCAAGAATACCTGTCTACCGAGAACAGATTGATAAAATCTGCGGCATCTTCTATGTCAAAGATTTCGTCCAATTGCGACAGTCCGGGATCAGTTCTCTAACGATTGATGAATTTCTTGAAAAACGGGAGCAGATCGTAGGAAACACAGACAGTGCACTGTTAATACGCGATCCTATTTTAGCCCTTGAAACGCGTAAAATCGGTGTGTTATTGCTCCAACTCAAACGCGAAAAAACTAAAATTGCGATCCTCCATGATGAATACGGCGGCACTTCTGGTATTGTTACCACAGAAGACATTATAGAACAAGTCGTTGGAGACATTGCAGACGAACATGACAAAGACGATTCTCCGCCTGAATATATCAAATATTCAGATGACCCTTTAGTTATTGAAACTACCGGACGCATGAGCATCCGCGAACTCAACCAACAATTTGATCTCAAGCTATCAGATGATGGCGTAGATACACTTGGTGGTTATGCGATTGGGCTGTTTGGTCACATTCCATCAGTCGGTGAAACTCATGTTGACGAAAGTGGTATAGTGTTTGAAATCACCGCCACAGAAGGAAACCAAATTACAAAGTTGTTAGTACGAGTCCCTTCACGTGAAACACCCGAAATGGACATATAATTGGGGCAGCTAAATTGGATCCGTTTTTACTCTCTCTCATAATATTCGGTGCTGATAGTTCAGTGCATAGTGCAATACTGATTAGTTTGTTTGTCTTTGCTGTACTTGTCTGCCTTGTGCTGTCCGCATTCTATTCTGGTTCAGAAACTGCCCTTGTTTCTGTCAACAAAATCCGGATAAACCAGCTTGTTGAGGAAGATGATACTAAGGCAAAAATAATTCATCGGTTGGTAGAATCTCCCGACAGAATGCTTGCACTTACACTTGTGGGAACAAATCTTGCCAATGTCTTGATTTCGCTATTTGGAGAACGTTTGACAATAAATGTTCTTCCAGGTCTTAATGAAAATATTCAGGATGTAATTGCGATTGTTTATATAACAGTATTACTTCTGATTTTTGGAGAAATTCTACCGAAAACGATATTCCGTGTCAAGGCAGATATACTTGCACTACGATTCGCTTATGTTTTGCGATTATCTGAATATGTATTAGCACCTCTCATTTATTTTGTGCAGACTGTGACAAGATTTCTTGTCATAGTTATTGATAGAGGATCAAGTTCTCCTAATCCAGAGGCACAACGTGAGGAATTACGTTTAATTGCGACTATGGGTGAAGCATCTGGAAACTTGCTGGCAGAGCAGCGCCGTATGATTCACAGTCTGCTCGACTTTCAAAACCGTACAGTCGCTCAAGTAATGATGCCACTTGTTGATATCGTTGCTACTGAAAGAACAACAACATGTGATGATTTTTTACAAATCGCTGCTGATTCTGGCTATTCCCGTATTCCTGTCTATGATGGACGTGTTTACGACATTATCGGTATAGTCAATCTTTTAGATGTAATATATTCTGAAAATCTACCTGAAACGATAGAACCTTTTATCCGCACAGATATACAAGTTGTCCCTGAGTCGAAAAATATAAATGCTCTCCTTAAGGAAATTCAGGATACACAACATACGATGGTATTTGCTGTTAATGAATACGGTGGCACCGTAGGACTTGTCACTGTGGAGGATCTCGTTGAAGAAATTGTCGGTGAATTTGCCGATGAACGTGATGAAACTGAAATGATCCGTATTTTAGCCCCCGATATTATGGAATGTGATGGAAGAACCGAGGTCGACACTTTGGAAGAACACTATGGATTCTCTATTCCTCACGGGGATTATGAAACAATTGCAGGTTATATACTTGACCGTATCGGAACGATCCCGGAAACAGGGACAGAAATTGATCTCAACAATTCAGTTATCACTATTTTAGATGCTGATACCCGTGCTATCAAAAAAGTCCGTATTCGTCTCCGTATCGGACGTTTTAATCTCTAAACGGTGTAAATTCTACTATAGTTTGGACAGTTTTCGTGATTTCGTTTGTATTGTTTTTTATACACCTGTCGCACCTCTGGTGCTTGGTTACTGACGCATTGACGTTTCTATACACCTTTCGCACCGCTGGTGCTGTCAATATGAACAATAAAATTCTTTTTCTGTGAGTTTCATACAGTGTTACTATAGTTTGGACAATTTCTTTTGTTTACATACTGAGATTTCAAGCATTTACTAAATAATGTGAGTTTTCAATAGGATAATAACTTGACGAAAAAGTGTTAGAATATCAAAATGAGTAGCCCCAGCGGGGCGAAAGGTGTATAGCACATCGTCAACATACAATCTATAGCCCCAGCGGGGCGAAAGGTGTATAGCACATCGTCAACATACAATCTATAGCCCCAGCGGGGCGAAAGGTGTATAGCACATCGTCAACCATAGGCGTCAATTTAGCGGTTTTTTTCTTGTTGGACGCATTTGAGATAGTCCAAAACTACCATCCCTATTGTAGGAGCGGGTCTCTGTGCCCGCCCGTTGCCTTACAGGACAAGGAATGGCGGGGCACAGAGACCCCACCCTACAATGGCTGGCGTAATTTAAGAAGATCAATCCATTTTATTAGTGTCCTCAGTCCCGTAGGGACGATATGTCTATAGCACAACGTTCAACACCCATTTCTTAGTCCCGTAGGGACGATATGTTTATACGTTTCGGTTGTTACAAACATATCGTCCCTACGGGACTAAGAAATGTGATGCCGGCGTTTAGCTATAAACATCCCGTCCCTACGGGACTAAAGAACGTTATCGCCATGCAAATAAATCCTTAAATTGACGCCTATGGTGTATAGCACATCGTCAACATACAATCTATAGCCCCAGCGGGGCGAAAGGTGTATAGCACATCGTCAACATACAATCTATAGCCCCAGCGGGGCGAAAGGTGTATAGCACATCGTCAACATACAATCTATAGCCCCAGCGGGGCGAAAGGTGTATAGCACATCGTCAACATACAATCTATAGCCCCAGCGGGGCGAAAGGTGTATAGCACATCGTCAACATACAATCTATAGCCCCAGCGGGGCGAAAGGTGTATAGCACATCGTCAACATACAATCTATAGCCCCAGCGGGGCGAAAGGTGCATTGAAGAAATAGGTATCATGCCTGTGATGCTCTTTGTCTAGACTATTATTCAAGCCTATAAAAAACTGTCCAAACTATAGGACAGTGTTATAACTCAACGGAAATAGATAAGACATCAAAGTGACAGTCTTAGAGGGAAGGAATGTCTATAGATCGTTTCCAGTCCCACTCCAAGTCCCAGAGGGGAAATGTGTTTAAGCACGAGATCCAAAATGAAAGTGAAAAGCACAAGATTCAAAAAACTGTCCAAACTATAGTAAATTCAAGCATAGAGTGATAAAGTTTTTGTCACTAACTTCTCACCATGAATTGTAGGGACCAAATCAAGTAATCAACGGTATGAACGCCTTTTGGCGTTCCCCGGGTATGAATGCGCTTATGGCATTCCCCGGGTCTCTGTTCCCGCCCGTTGCATTACAGGACAAGGAATGGACAGGGCACAGAGTAGGAGTGAACTCCGAATCGCGATGGACCTAAGGTACAATCGTGAATCGGAGTTCACTCCTACATATCAAATCTGTCCAAGTAATTCTAAAATCTAATAATATATGTCTACAATATACCGAGTGGCGGCATTACAACAATTTCTTCCGTAACCATTCCAATGGGTTGTTGACAAACGGAGAGAACTGTTTGAGCAACATGTTCTGGTTTTAGCATCTTATCAAAATCGGGATGTTGTGGTATATCCTCCCAAAACGGTGTCTCAACGGAACCGGGTAAAACTGCTGTCACCCGTATGTTTTGGTCTCGCACTTCTGCTGCTAATACCTTCGTTAATGCCAGTGCACCAGCCTTTGCTGCACAATATGCACTTGAAGCGGGAAAAGCAACCTTCGCAGCAATAGAAAGCACGTTAATAATCTGGCCACCACCTTGTGCTAATAGATGCGGAAGAGCATATTTTGCACAGAGATATACCCCTTTCAAATTGGAATTGATGACACTATCCCAATCATTCGGATCAAAATCCGCAACTGGACCAAAAATGCCATTCCCCGCATTGTTGATCAATATATCCAACTTCTGATAGGTAGTCAACGTGCATTGAATGAGGTTTTGCACAGCATCAACGTCTGTGACATCAGTTGGAACAGCAGTAGCTTCCGCCCCCAAATTTCTAAGATCAGCCGCGACTTGTTCTACAGTTTGTTGTGTCCGGGCAGCAAGTACAATCTTACCCCCTACATCTGCCAAAGATGTGGCAATTGCCCTGCCAATACCTTTTGATGCACCTGTTACAATTGCAACTTTTCCTTCAAGGCTATTTATCTGTAGGTTGTGAGTAGTGTTTAGCATGGTTAATACAGGAACATCTGAATGACAAACGTGGTGCGCCTACCATCCATTACAATCCTTAAATACATCTAAGAAACTCTGCACGTGTTGAACTGTCTTCACGGAATGTCCCACGCATAGCGTTTGTTGTCATCTTTGAGGCTTGCTTTTCAACACCTCGTGCCATCATGCACATGTGTTGTGCTTCCATAACAACACCAATACCTGTTGGGTTCAAGGCTGCTTCTAATGCTTCTGCAATTTCGCGTGTCAGCCTTTCCTGAACCTGCAAACGTCGGGCAAACATATCCACAATTCTGGGTATCTTGCTAAGGCCAATTATCCGTTTTCGTGGGAGATAACCGACATGACATTTACCCCAAAACGGTAGAATGTGATGCTCACATAAACTATAAAATTCTACATCCTTGACGATAACCATGTCGTCGTTATCTTCATCAAAAATAGCCTGATTTAATACCGTATTTAAGTCCTTATTGTAGCCGCTTGTCAAAAACTCCATCGCCTTTGCCGCACGGGTTGGTGTTCTTATCAGCCCTTGACGGGTTTTATCTTCTCCTATATTGTCAATAATCTGTGAATAAAGCGTTTCTAACTTTTCAGGGTTGCGATCTGTTTCACTAACCTGTTTCGTGTCCATAAATTAAGAAGATTCTCCATAATAATCAAAGTGATTTTTGGGTGTTTCTCGCAGGCGGAGACGGTGTAAAATTACCGGTTGCAAATGCGGTTCTATCACATCCCAAAGTACTTTTACAAAGTTTTCTGAAGTTGGGTTAAGGGTTTCAAATTCCGGCGTGTCAAGATTAAGATGTTTGTAATCAAAACGTGAATAAACCTGTTTTTCAACTACATCGTCAAGCAGATTCAAACCGGCAACCAATCCTGTTTTTGCATCTACATCACCTTTAACGGTGACTTCAAGCACATAGTTATGACCATGTCCAGCAGGATTGTTGCACTTCCCGAAGATGTTGCGGTTCTCGTCATCACTGAGCGAATAACTATGCAAACGGTGCGCAGCACTAAATTCATAGACTCTGGTGAGATAGACCATCAAATCTTCTCCATAGTAGTCAGCAAAACATTTTGTATTTTCATAAAGTCTAACCCGATAGAGTAGATTAGAAGGTAGCGAGGATTCAAGTCGGTTCCAAATCTCAATCGTGATGTTTTCACATGTAGGTTGTAAATGTGGGTCATTTGAAAAAACTGGATGTTGACGATTCAGGTGTTTGTGGTCATAGTTCGCATGCACTTCAGTTTTCAACAGCGCGTCTAATGTCGTTAAATTAATGACCATACCGTCATCAGCATCCACATCACCTTTGACCATGACTTCAAGGACATAGTTGTGACCGTGACTATTTGGATTCGCTGCAGCCCCGAACAGTTCAAAGTTCTCGGCATCACTCAATTCGGGAATCCGATTGTAATGTGATGCCTCAAATGCGGTTTGTCGTGTTAGGTAATACATCGGTTTCTTGAAATACTGTGTTTTACCAATAGACACCTAATTCCTTTGTGCAACTACTTCAAGCTCATCGTCAACTGATTCATATTGAACGGACATGACCCATTCACCTGTGCCGCGTATTTGCACGTTGCACTTCTTCAACCATTCAATTAGTGTCAGTTTGTCAGATGCCTCCCACTCACAGACCATTCTGCCTGATAAAGTATCACAAAGCACTCGGATGTTACTGACATCTTCGTTTGCTTCTTCTTGGAAACGTTTCAGCAGTCGTGCTACATCTTGCCGTGTCATACATGCGATCGCATGAGCAGAAACAAATCTCATATTTCAATCTTTCACTTTTTACAAGAAATTTGGGACGATTATAGTTAAAACCACAATTATTTACACACTACGGTAGGTTTCGGTTTCCTAACCGAACCGGTGTTTGTTCAGTCTCATAATCAGGTAGAATACGCCAAATCAACGGTATGAATCATGGAGCATGCTACACGCGCATGCTTCTTTAGGCATTCCCCGTATGGCATTCTGCATTGGTTAGGAATCCACATCTACCGAGAGTGTGCACGCATTTTTACATATCACTATAGTATATCGTTCCTTAATAAAGTCTAATCACGTGCAATAGGTGCACCAACAAGATTACCCCATTCTGTCCAACTACCATCATAGTTGCGAACCTTCTCATAACCGAGTAGGTATTTCAACACAAACCATGTATGGGATGAACGTTCACCGATACGGCAATAAGCGATGGTCTCTTTGGTATCATCAACCCCTTCACCACCGTAAATAGATTGGAGTTCGTCGTGAGACTTGAACGTTCCATCTTCTGCGACCGCAGTTGCCCACGGGATATTTGCTGCTCCCGGAATATGACCGCCACGTTGTGCTGTTTCACTCATACCTGGCGGTGCAATTACTTCACCCGTAAATTCTGCTGGAGAACGGACATCAACGAGATTAATAACACCTTGTTCAAGTGTAGGTAGAATGTTGTCCTTCGTTGCACGGACGTTGTCATCGGGGAATTTCGCTTGATAGCCAGTACTCGGATAGGAAGGCACATCTGTAACGAGATCTCTACCTTCATCAATCCATTTCTGCCGACCACCGTTCATCACCTTCAAAAGACTTTCATCATGTCCATAGTAGCGAAATTGCCAAAGCGCGTAAGTTGCGAACCAGTTATTGTTATCACCATAGAATATCACTGTCGTATCGGTAGCAATACCGCTATCATTGCAGAGTGCTTCAAACTGTTCTTTCGTGAGAATGTCGCGTCGGACTTGATCGCATAGTTGCGTTTGCCAATTCAAACCGACTGCCCCTGTGATGTGTCCTTCGCCATAGGCGGATGTATCTACATCCACTTCAAGTAGACGTATACCAGCATCACCACCATGTTCTGCAACCCACTCCGTACTTACCAATACATCAGAATTAGCATAATCAGCCATATCTAACTTCCCTCCTGTTTCCGGTCTGTTACCGGAAGAATATAATAACCTTTACAGGTAAATATCAAATTTCGTATTCATGCTTGAATATATTTATATTATAAGGGTTTGTGATATATTTGTCAAATATAGATGTTGTTTCGGGTGTGTAAAGTTCTTGTCACTAACTTCTCACCATGAATTGTAGGGGCCAAATCAAGAAATCAACGGTATGAACGCCTTTTGGCGTTCCCCGGGTATGAATGCGCTTATGGCATTCCACGGGTCTCTGTGCCCGCCCGTTGCATTACAGGACAAGGAATAGCGGGGCACAGAGACCCCGTCCTACAATAGATTACAGGTTTTTCACTTGAATTGACATCTACGGTGCCTAAAACTTTACACACCCTGTGTTGTTTCTTAGTTACACAAGATTACTCAAGAAAGAACGATTTCATTTATAGTGAAATTTGAAATTAACAATACACTTTACATTTAGAAAAACGCGTTTGTAGTCGCACAATTATAGGGATTTTCTGTAAGGCGATTATGTTCTTTAGTCCCGTAGGGACGGGATGTTTATAGATAAACGTTACCATCACAACTCTTAGTCCCGTAGGGACGATATGTTTATTCTTATATGCCGTTCCTACGGAACTCAAGAAGGGACGATATAACGTCTTCTATAAACATCCCGTCCCTACGGGACTAAAGACATCAATATCAGACAACTATAAACCAGTAAATTGACACTTATGACAGCATACACGTATGGTATTCTGCATTGGTTAGGAAACCACACCTACCGGGTTTGGGAAATTTACTCTTACCCGTTTAATAAATTAATCTTCATCATTGCGCCTCTTATATTATACGAATAAGCAATTGGGACAATACGTTTCATTAATTGTAAGTTTCACTATAAATAAAAATGGCGAGGTGAGGATACCTCGCGCATTAAGAGTTCATTTGAAATTAGTTGAGTATTTACAAGACGGTCATATTATTCAAGTACTTCACCACATCGTGGACAATCACCTTTCCAAGTAGATCGTCTGCCTTCTCCACATCCAGAACATTCACCAAACGGATGTTCATCCGGTTTTGCCCGCGCACCACCTTTCTTGTATGTGATGATACGCCAGACCGTCTCGCCATCCTCTTCCCAACAGTGCCACACTCCTTCTTTCCTGCCATCAGAAGATGTGCCATCATGCATCTTATAAGGACCACCCCATTTGCGATTACCATTTTCATGATAACAAATATAATCCCCTTCGTACTTATTATCGCGATAGTATGCTACACTGGAGATGTTTCCATTCTTGTGATATAGAATCCATTTTCCGTCCTTTTTACCGTGAATGAAGTTTCCTTCACTGCGTTTTAATCCGTTTGCAAAATAGGTAATCCAATACCCCTGCTTTTTGCCATCAACCATTTCACCTGTATCTCGTGCACTTGCCATATTTCACCTCTTTGTTGAGAAATACTCTTTACAGATTTTCATTAAGGTATTCCTCAAAATTCTCTATAGTTTTCTTACCGATACCTTTGACCCCCTTAAGTCTACCCTCATCAATTGCTGATTTGAGGGATAGGAGACTGTCAATACCTACCTCCTGATATAGGAGTTTAATTGTCTTAGGACCGAGACCGGGGATAGGAATGAGTTGCGTAATTGTTTCAGGTATCTCACTTGCGTATTCCTGGATTTTGGAACAAGCTCCGGTTTCAACATATTCTGTAATGATAGTAGCAACTATATCACCAACTCCCGGTATCTCCTCTTGTAATCGTCCTTGAGCAACCAGTTCTGCAACGGATTCCTCCATACGAGAAATTGTATATGCTAAACGCGGGTAACGTGTAGCATGGTCTTCTGGATAGTCGGCTACAATCAGAATTGTATGAAGTTCCATCAGTTTTTGGGCAATTTCACTGTTTGTCATGAGTAGATGTGTTCTCCGTAGTCGAATTCATTACTAATCAATCTCTGCACCACACTTTGGACAATTATCTGTCCAATTAAGACGTTTAACTTCACCGCAGGCGTGACATGTCCCAAGCGGATATTCATCAGGTTTTGCGCGGGAACCACCTTTCTTATAAGTAACAATCATCCAGACCGTCTCGCCATCTTCTTCGTAACCGTAAAATGGTCCTTCCTTTTTGCCATCGTAGGATTTACCTATATGTTCGGGATATGCACCTTTAGATCTCAGGTTGCCGTTTTCATGATATGATATACAAGCACCCTCATATTTCCCATCTCGGAAAGATGCTTCACCCGATTTATTTCCATTCTTGTGGTAATTGATCCAAGGTCCATCCTTTTTACCATGAATATAGTTGCCTTCGCTGCGTTTGCCGCCATTTGCATAGTAGGTAATCCAATATCCATGTTTTTTGCCATCAACCATTTCACCGGTTGTTTTTGAATCTGCCATAGTATTCCTCCTAGGTTTATTGAGAATTACATGCCCAGGGTTATTTATGATGAAGTATTAAAATAAATAGACACGCCACGGTAGGAGCGATCTCCGAATCGCGATTTAACTGAGGAGTGTGCATAAAGACAAGCAATCTCAAATATGGTCTTAAAAGTAGTAGGCACGCTCCGCGTGCCGTCCACAAGTCAAGCATCTCAAATATGGTCTTACAAGGAGTAGACACGCTCCGCATGCCGTCCACAAGTCAAGCATCTCAAATATGGTCTTAGAAGGAGTAGACACGCTCCGCGTGCCGTCCACAAGTCAAGCATCTCAAATATGGTCTTACAAGTAGTAGACACGCTCCGCGTGCCGTCCACAAGTCAAGCATCTCAAATATGGTCTTAAAAGTAGTAGGCACGCTCCGCGTGCCGTCCACAAGATCAAAACGTCTCAATAGATTATACTGCCACAAAGGGGACAGTTACATATAAAGAAATACTTGATGAGAGACGCAGCCAATGTTGGCACATAATATATTTATGCACACCCTCAAAATGTATATTGACCTTAACGTCAGTCGTAGAGATGAATGGTCCCGTCTCCACTCCCACTTATGAGTCGACTTCCATCGCGACTGAACGAAACACTTGGGATCCATTCTGAATGCCCTGTGAATTTTTGAAGTTTTATCCCTGTCTCAGCATCCCAAAGAATAACATTGTCAAGTGAATCTCCAGTAACGATGGTCTTCCCATTTGGACTGAACGTCACACTGGTGATTTGTGCAGGACCCGTATAAGTTGTTCGGAGTTGTTTTCCCGTGGCAACATCCCAAAGCGTAAGAGCAACTGCACTGCCACTTGCAATAGTTTTACCATCTGGACTGAATGAGACACAGTGCGCTATATTTGAACCATCTGTAAGTGTTTGGAGATGTCTGCCTGTCGCAGTATCCCAAATGCGGATGGTACCGTCCCAACTTGCACTTGCGAGTAATTTGCCGTCCGGACTAAATGAGACACTCCATATAGACTTTGTATGACCTGTAAGTGCATGGAGTTCATTCGCTGTACCAGCATCCCAAATACGTACGGTACTGTCCAAATGTCCACCACCGCTTGCGATTGTTTTTCCATCCGGACTAAATGAGACACACAGGAAGTCAGAAAGTTCTTGGAAGTGATCCGCATCACCTGTGATTGTTTGCAGACGTGTCCCCGCCGCAATATCCCAAAAATAGATTGTTAACCCACTTGCAGCAGCGATTGTTTTTCCATCCGGACTGAATGAAATGCTCGTAATCCAACTCTTATGTCCTGTAATTGTTTGCAGATGTCGACCTGTCGCAGTATCCCAAAAACGAATAGTCTTATCCCGACTCCCACTTGCGATTGTTTTTCCATCCGGACTGAATGAAACGCTAAGCACTTTGTCAGTATGTGCTGTGAGTACTTGGGCACGATGTCCTGTGAAGGTATTTGGTTGGGAATTTAGGATCATCTTATTTACAACTATAGGTTTACCAACTTTATCACTCACAGAGACAATGACATTAACAGAACTAAAACCCTCAGGGGCAGTCCATTTTACTTTTGTTCCCGATATCGTGTCTAATTTTCCAGCATCCACTTCCCATGTGTATGTCAATACGTCACCATCTTTGTCGTGAACAATAATACTAAATTCATGTGTTTCTTTAGGATCAAACAAGGCTGGAACACTAAAATCTTCAACAGTAGGTAAATTATTATTCAGTGGTTTGACGACACCATCAACTAATAATGCACAACCTATCATACAAAAAGTGATTAAACACGTACTAACAATAATCAGAAACTGAAATGTACTCTTCATTTATTTTTCCTTAAATTATCTACTTGTGACTGTTTGATATTACAGAATGTCTGTTAGTTAGTTGTGCGGGAGTTGTCAAAAATCCTTTTATCTCTTCACTCCTTATTATTGCCAAATTATAACAAATTGAACAAGAATAGTCAACACGGGTTGTGTAAAGTGGGTGTGTAAAGTTTTTGCACAAACTGCTCATTCTCCATTGTAGGACGGGGTCTCTGTGCCCCGCCGCAACTGATTACATAAGAGATTGCGGGAACAGGACCCATAGGTGTTGTCAACATAAGGAAATATTGCTAATATCAACCATACTCTTCAGTCCCGTAGGGACGATATGTTTATAGAAAAAGAGTTCCCAGGCCTTTTTAGTCCCGTAGGGACGATATGTTTATTCTTCTATGTCGTTCCTATGGAACTCAAGAGAGGGTGATAACGTCTTTCTATAGACATATCGTCCCTACTGGACTAAAGAGAACAAAAGTTTGTACCTCTGTGCAAAAACTTTACACACCCACACGGGCTGTGTAAAGTGGGTGTGTAAAGTTTTTGCACAAACTGCTCATTCTCCATTGTAGGGCGGGGTCTCTGTGCCCCGCCGCAACTGATTACATAAGAGATTGCGGGAACAGGACCCATAGGTGTTGTCAACATAAGGAAATATTGCTAATATCAACCATACTCTTCAGTCCCGTAGGGACGATATGTTTATAGAAAAAGAGTTCCCAAGCCTTTTTAGTCCCGTAGGGACGATATGTTTATTCTTCTATGTCGTTCCTATGGAACTCAAGAGAGGGTGATAACGTCTTTCTATAGACATATCGTCCCTAATGAAGATTAAAAAATAAATCGGGTAATTTCCTTGAGAAGTCCGGAGCGGTTAGGAAACCGCTCCTACCGTGTTTGAGAAAATGAGAATTACCCGTTTAATAAATTAATCCTCATACGGGACTAAAGAGAACAAAAGTCTGTACCTCTGTGCAAAAACTTTACACACCCGTGTAAAGTTTTTGTCCCCATAGGCATCAATTTAAGGATATATTTACCTGTGAAGGATTTTGGATGTCTATTTTTATCATACACACCTTTCGCACCGCTGGTGCTTGGTTTCTTGTGGTCGACATTTTCTATACACCTTTCGCACCGCTGGGGCTGATATATGATTTATAAAAGCCTCGGAGAGGCGGCAGGCGCGTGTGGCATGCCGCATGAGGTGGATAGCACGTAATATCAAACACAGACATAAGCCCCAGCGGGGCAGCATGCGCGTGTGGCATGCTGCATGAGGTGTATCAAATGCACAAACTTTACTCACTAAATTGACGCCTATGTTGTATTTTTGGGTTGAAAATATGGTCCCCTTAAAAATATGTTGCATTAATTGCATTATAATTTGGTGTTTTTGGAAAAAATGATAATAAAAACCTTCGCGAAAAAGGGTGGTTGAATGCGGTTGTCACAAGAGTTTATTGCTGATCTGGCTGTGTTGCTAAGACACACTTCTGTGAGTTTAGCATGTGAAGAAGCGGGTGTGAGTATTGGTTCGTACTTGCAAGCATCAAGTTCAGCCTATCCCACCAACGGCACTTTGAAACGTCAGACGCATAATCCTGGAAATCCTATTATCCTAAAAATCCTGGCTCAGACAAAAATCAATACCTCCAGTTTTCATACGCAAGTGGTGCTGCATTTAGTTCATCTCGATAGGTGCGCCACTGCGGTAAAAACGTGTCCATCAACTCACGAAATCGGTCGTTATGGTGACGTTCCAAAAGATGCGTCATCTCGTGAACCAATACATATACCAGACACGATTTCGGTTTTTTCGCCAGTTCAAGATTTAGCCAGATGCGTTTCGCCTGGATATTACATGAACCCCAGAGTGTTTTCATTTTCCTAATACGCACCTCGTTGACAGATACTCCCATCTTAGGTTCCCACTTATCAACGAGTGGTGGTAACTGAGCACGGAGATGTTCACGATACCATTCATATAGCACAACCTCGCGTTTGTCACGATTGGTTCCAGGTCGCACTGTAAGACCGATTCTCGTGTTGTTGAGGAGCTGAACTTTTGGTGGACATTCCTGTTCAGTTACTTTCAGTCTGTAACGTTTACCCGCAAAATAGTGGCTTTCACCTGAAACATATTCTCGCTGTGATTGACGTTGCTGTTTGGAAAACTTCGACTGCTTCCGACGTATCCATCCGAGGCGTGAAATGATTGCCATTCGCACAGCATCATCGTCAAGTCGTAGCGGTGCAGACACACGTATCTGTCCGTTCGGAGGATGGACACCGATATAGAAATGCTTGATGTCTTTGCGGATAACCTCAATGAGAAGCCCGCGCACCTCTATCTGATAACTGCTGGTTTTAGTATTCATCTTGGTTTTTTGCGATATTAAAAATATTCTCAATGTCAATGGTGTCGTAGCCAAACCCATCCGAGATGGTTCTTGTTATGGCATAACAAACTTCACGTTCTTTGAATTCATTCCCTCTCCATTCATCGCTTCTTGCCTCATAGATAGCCTCATCTATTGCTATTGCCATTTCAGTTCTCTGATCAACTGACATATCATCCGGTAAGTTATCAAAGAAAGCACGCCGTGCTTGTGTATCGATGTTCGGTGAATAGTCTCCGGTGGGAGGATTAGTAACCTGATTGCTCAACCTCGTAACTTCGGATAAGTATTCCCTATAATTGCATGCGTCTTGTCTACGCTGTTGAATTAGTTCATCAAGCAATTGTGACATATCTTCATAATATCTTGGATTGATGTCTGTTCTGTCGACGATGACGCGCCGAAGGTTGTTTTCTATCGTGGCTCCCATCGCCTCCTCGTTTGTGCGGATGCCTTCAGGTAGCCTCTCAACGGCAGCATCTGCACCCCTATCAACAATCAGTTGCACAAGCGGAATATTTTCAAATATTTCGACCGTCTCACTCTCTTGAGCCTGGATATATGTGTCCAATAGATGTCGCATATCGGGTTCAAACATCTTGAGATCAATATAATCCCCACTTGCTAACTTCACCTGTTGACGCACATATTCGTAGTCTTCCACCTCTTTTTTGATTTCCCTTGCTTCGATTGCGCTATATTCTGCTTGCTCCATTTCATTGGCAAGGTTAGAATATGCACGCACCAAGGCTGCTGTCAACTTATAGAGGTGGACGCGTTTCTGCTCTTTAGATTTGATCTGCTCAGGAGTGGCACTCTCGTCACTACAGAAATAACGGATATAATCGTTGATACGTTTCGGTGGATCAACTGGTTCGCACAACGCTTTAATTGCATGGCGTGCATCCTCCAGCCGTTCTTTCCCTTTTTCCAGTCTATCCTTCAAGAGTCCTGCAACATCCTCGGCATCAAAATTATCAAATGCCTCTCCTGTGTAGTCTGTCATCGCTTCTTCCAGAGACTTAAATAGGTCTTTGTAATCAACGATGTAGCCGAATTCCTTGTCATCAGTGTCAATACGATTGACACGACATATTGCTTGAAACAACCCGTGATCCTGCATGTTTTTGTCAATGTAGAGATAGGTAGCAGGGGGCGCATCAAAACCTGTAAGTAACTTGTCCACGACGATGAGGAGTTTCACCTGCGCAGGTTCATTGATAAAACGCCGTTTTACTTCCAATTCAAACTGATCAACCTTGTACATCGCTGTATCCGACGGTTCGTCAAAGTGAGCAGCGAGCATTTCTCGGTAGGTGTTGTATTTTTGCTGGTTTTCGGTAAGTCCTTCACCGGTCTCCTCTAATCTAATAGAGTCTGTGGTAGGTCTATAGGATGTCACGACTGCACATTTACCCCGCAATTCCGTCTCTTGAAAAAGGTTATAGAGCCGACAGGCTGAAAGGATTGTGTTTGCGACAAGTATGGCGTTCCCTTTTCCACTTTTCAACCGATCCCGCGTTTCCATATCTAATACTATGTCCGCGACGATTTTCCGTAAACGATTCATTGAACTTTCTACATTTAACATCGTGCCCCAACGTTGTCTAAGCTGCGCTTTCACTACATCGTTTAACCCGCGTGTTTTGCTATCAAAAAATTGGTCAATTCGATCCTGTGAAGTGATATCCTGGTCAATATCGCGTGCCTCATACCGAAGGTCAAGCACTACTTCATCATGGACAGCCTCATCATATTTATAGGTGTCAATATATTTACCGAAGGTTTCAATGCTCCGCTGTTTGTCGTTTTTGAGCAAGGGGGTGCCTGTGAAGCCGATCAGCATTGCATCGGGTAGGAGTGTCTTCATCGCCTTGTGAAGTTTGCCTGACTGTGTGCGGTGGCATTCGTCTACGAAGACAAAGAAATCACCTTTTGCCTGAAAATCATCTGGTAGATGCCGTTTAAATTCCGCCACATAACCATCAATATCGGCTTCGCTGGTTTCCTCATTACTGCCGAACTTGTGAACAAGTGAACAAGTTAACCGTTCTGAAGCATCGGTAAGCACTTGGACTAAATGTTCACCGCTTTGTGTACGTTTGATGGCCTCGCTGACACCTTTGAAAACCCCTTCAATTTGTTCGTCCAATTCTGTGCGGTCGGTGATGATGAGCACCCGTGCGTTAGGGATCTTCTCCAGAATCCATTTTGCTAACCAGACCATCGTCAAACTTTTGCCGCTCCCTTGTGTGTGCCATATAATCCCGCCTTCTCTGCTTTGGACGCGTTCCTGAGCTGCCTTTACGCCGAAGTATTGATTATGTCGGCAAATCTTCTTTATCCCCGCATCAAATACGATGAAGTGGCGTAGTATTTCGAGCATCCGTTCTTTGTTGCAAAAGTGGCTGAGTTCTCTGAGTAAAGGATTGGGTTCAGTCTCTGCATCTGCATCGCGTTCTTTCCATCGCAACCAGTATTTTTCGGGTGTTTTGATAACGCCGTAACGCAATCCTTCAGCCTCACTTCCTGCCATCACAAGTTGCACGGTGCTGAAAAACCACTCAATGAAATCCTCTGTTTGGTTGGTTAGATTTTGACGGATACCTTCAGAAACAGTGACGATGGAACGTTTCAACTCTAACACACCGATTGCGATGCCGTTGATATAGAGCACAAGATCGGGACGTTTGTTGTGTTTCCCGCTGAGTGCGACCTCTTCTGCGATACCGAAGTCGTTATTTTCTGGAGTGTCCCAATCTATGAGCCAGACGGTTTTATGTTGTTTGCTGACATCGGGTTGCACCTTCACGCCGTAGCGTAAAAGGTCATAGACTTCAAGGTTCGCGTCATAAAGCGTTCTGCTCCCGCCGAATTTCGATGCTTGTTGTAGTTGATACACCGCTCTATTGATGCGTTCAGAGTCGTTCCCTTGCTGAAAAAGCCAGTTTTTAAGATCTTCTTCAATGATATTGCTATTTTCTTCAATGCTATCTGACCAGTTGCCAAGGTAATCATATCGCAAGGTATCTTGGAAGAATTCTATGACCTTTTTTTGTGTATCTTGCTCTGTCTCACGAATGATGTGCATTCTGTCTCTCCCCTATGATTGTTGGACAGGTTTATTAGTTTTAAGTATTTCTGTGCAATATTATACACAGACGTTAAATTCATTATGGGTTTGTATTCCTATTTGTCTGAACCAGGATATTCAGGATTAGTAGATTTCCAGGATAAGACTTTGTCACGCTGAAGTGGCTATCTAAAGGGTGCGTAAAGTTTTTGGCACACAGTGCTTTGTAGACCTGTATATCTATGCTTAACCCGTAGATGTCAACTATCAATATTCTTGTCATGCAAGTATTACTCTTTAGTCCCGTAGGGACGCTATGTTTATAGAAAAAATGTGGACCACCCCTCTTGAGTTCCATAGGAACGGCATAGAAAGATAAACATATCGTCCCTACCAAATCAACGCTAAATGCGCGTTTTGAAAGTGTTGGCTCAAAAAATCGGGGTTACAAACCCCTCCAACAATAGCGGATATCCTTAAATTGACACCTATGGTGTGGTTCGGAAACCGCACCTTATCCGTCAATTTAAGGATATATTTTCCTGTGAAGGACTTTGGAAGTCTCTTATTATCATACACACCTTTCGCACCGCTGGTGCTTGGTTTCTTGTGGCGGACATTTTCTATACACCTTTCGCACCGCTGGTGCTGATATGTGATTTATGAAAGCCTCGGAGAGGCAGCATGCGCGTGTGGCATGCTGCATGAGGTGTATAGCACGTAATATCAATACAGACGAAAGCCCCAGCGGGGCAGCATGCGCGTGTGGCATGCTGCATCAGGTGTAGAAAATGCACAAACTTTAATCACTAAATTGACACCTATGGTACGGTTTCCTAACTTCACCTAAGCAATGTGTAGAATTAATTCAATAATTTACCATAGTAGATGGACAGGATGGATACTTGGTGTTTCCAAGTGCCACTAAAAAAAAACAGTTAATCTTTTAGATAGCCACTTTGGCGTGACAAACTCTTATCCTGGAAATCTACTAATCCTGAAAATCCTGGTTCAGACAAATTGCCTTCCCAACCTATCTGTTACTGCAACATGGGCTGCAGCATAAGCTGCAGCCCATGTTGCAATTCAAACATTTTTTCCTGATTTTAGATTCGTAAGTTTGGTCCTCCCGTTGTCTGTCAATCGGTACTTCTGTTTTGGACTCCTGGGTGTCCCCGGTAGTGTGTATTCTATCATCTTGTTGGTTAGAAGATCTCGGAAAACCTTTTTAAGCTGACCGGAGACCTCTTTCTGTCCTAATTTCTTAGACAATTCGGATCTTGACATTGCACCATCTGCAAGTAAGTTTAGCACTTTTGATTTAAGATCTCCGGGGAATGACTCTGGCTGTACCTGAATCTGTTTTGTAGGTTTGGCACGCCAAATCGTTATCTTAAATCCGCTGCTGTCGTCGAATTCCGGTTCGGGTAAGCCAGCATCATTGCAACGGCGGATCATGTCTAAAGTCCCTGTTCCCATCCGTTCAATGTATTGTACCAAGTATAAAGATTCAGCGAGCAACGGATTATTAGGAATTGACGTGTGCGCGATCCTTAATTGCTCCAATGTGAGAGACGGTGGTAGTCTGCCGGGATTTAATACTTCAACCCGATCTGTAAAAAGCATTACTTGGACGCTGGCGTTACTGGTATAGTCACGATGTGCTACAGCGTTAACGATGGCTTCGGTTACCACTTCTTTCGGTATTTCATAACGCACAGGAGCCTGCACACTTTCTGCCCGTGTCCCCACTGATAGATTGATCTTACTAAGCACGAAATCCACTGCTTGATCAACGAGTTGGAACGTTGTGCCTTTGTAAACTTGGTAGGATGGGATTGGTTTCGCGACCTGTGTTCCATGGAAGTGAGCACACCGAACTTCGGATGAGATAAAAACTCGCTGTGGAGATTTACCAAAAAGTAGCACCGCCGCGTTTGTCGGTTTACCATCGTTTAACAGATTTAGATGGGTCAATAACGCTTCGGTTGACGTATCTTCGGGTAGTGGGAATCCTCTGGCACTACGTGCCATACGAATAAACCACGCCATTTGTTCGGTGTCAAGATCGTCCAGCGAGGCTTTCAGACAAGGTGCTGCGTCAAAAGGTTCAGAACGGATGAGGTCTTCGTTAGCAAGGTATTCAACTAATGCTGCATAGAGTGCTGTTACTAATTCTTCTGGTGTGTTGAAACGTTTTCGGATGAGTCCGGCTTGTGCTTTACGAATCAGTGCTTGCATCTTCGTGTGTCGTGCGTTGTCATCAGTCCCTTTCACGAAAATCAGCCGGTGTATGCCAGAAGCAGTTGCCTTATCAAACTCACGTTCTGTCGGAGATACGCCTTCCGCATCCTCGTTGCCGTAGTCGTTGCCGAACAAGCCTACATAAAGGTCAGACTGCTCAACTTCATCCAGATAGAGTGAATCTGGTCGGTGATCTGACGCAGGCACATCTTCAAATAGGAAAACATCAAAAAACCGTCGCATTAACGGGTCGTTTTGCAGAAAGTCACGCAATGCCTTCCGTTCCTGTGTAAATTCTTTTTGTACGCTGCTGATAAAAGTACGGATGGTATTCATAATTGTTGTGCCCGCAAAAGTCGGACATCTTTGTAGAAGCGATCTCCGAATAGCGATAAAATAGTCCGAAATTGGAGTTCCCTCCTACAAATACAGATATTCTTATCAGAAACTCTATTAAAATATACCACAAATCTAATAAAAAAGCAATAAATAAGTAAAAATATATTTGACATACGTTACTTGTGTATGTTATACTTATAATTACATTAGAGTCGCGATTCGGCTACAAAGAAACTCCCTGTTGGAGGGAATCCCGCTTCCGACCTGTAACAATGCTGAAAAACGGGACTTTTTATATGGAAATAGATTCCCGTATTTACCCGTATTTACCCGTAAATTTGGAGGTTTTACACATTATGAGATTATCTGAAAAACAACTGGAACAGGCTTTAGAGATGTTTGCTGAGGGCTATTCGCGTCCGAAAATTGTTTCGCATTTTATGGAGAATGATCAAGTTTTGCGGGAACAAGCCGCACTGCATGAAAATAGAGCGCGTGAAATGCGCGCCACAATCAGTGAACAGCTCCGATCGGTAGATCCGTCGAGCCCTCGGTTTGCCAGTTCCAAATATAAAGAACTCTTTGATCTTCATTTTCAGGCGAAAGTGGATACAATCCGAAATCATTATGAAATGGTCATTAATCGCAGCACAACGCTGATGGAACATCAGATTGAAAAGATTACAGAGCAACTGCAGATGTTGGAGGCTGCGATTGAAAATGTGAAGGTGTCAACGCCTGAAACAGATAAGGAATATCTCTCTTTGTTGAAGATGTCCGATACATTGAACCAGCGACTTATTGACACAACAGATCGGTTACTTGAACGTCTGGGTCCTGACTTCCAGAGTAACAAAAGGACAAAGGGTTCGCCTTACCCACAAATCAGTAGTTCTGAGTAGGTATCAGTGTTGCACAAAGACGCCAGTCATTGTAGCGCGGGGTCTCCGTGCCCCGCCACTGTCAAACAGGAGAAACCCTAAAATTGACACCTCTGGTGACGTTAGGAAAGCGCACCAGAGGCGTCCATTTTAGGAACCACAATCCCTCTTCCATTGTTGGAGGGGTTTCTAACCACGATTATGTGGCTCTTCCATTGTTGGAGGGGTTTGTAACCCCGATTTTCAGGTTTTTGCTCAAAAAATCGGGGTTACAAACCCCTCCAACAAAAGCGGTTATCCTTAAATTGACGCCTCTGATGAAGTTAGAAAAGCACACCTACCGAGTAGGTGAAGTGATCTGAAAGAGATCCGGTATACGATTTATGAGATAGACTGTAGTGAAAACAGATTAGATTCGTTTTGTTATATAGGCTATAATTTCGTTTCGGTTTACTCGCATGTTGGGAAACTGATCTTTGCATACATCATCAAAGCGCGCTTTTACCTTTCGATTGGCATCCTCCTTATTTTCAAAGATACCCAGTGGAAGGTGGGGAATATTCCTTAAGTTAAAGTGCTGCAGTACTATGGTGGCATAGTTGATTCTATCTTTATTGGAAAGTGCAAATACAAAAATGGGTTCGGGCAATCCATTGATTCGACAATCTACTGAGTATTTTTTGTCAGAATCATGGTCTTCATCGTACCAGTCGAATATCCTACGGTTTTCTGGGATAATTTCTTTAAAAAGCAATTGGAAATCATCAATAAATGTGGATTGGACTCGTTCTGTTGACAAGCACAATACGTCTCCCATTCGGACAAGTGCTTGTGCAAAGGAATATAAAGCATCACCAAAACGTGCGTCCTTTACCTTAAATATTAACTCTCCAAAACGATCTTCAACGTTAAATGCTTCAAGAACATTTGAAATAATTTGATATCGTGTCCCGCTAAAGAGTTTATTTTCACTAATATTGTAGGTAAGGTGCATATAAGTATGTCCTTCATCTGATAGCACCCAACCCCCTTGCTCTTTTTTTAGAACGATAGATATATGGTCACCGTCGTCAAACATAAAGGGGGTAAACACGCGAAATCGGTCTTTGCCATCAGGTATAACCGTAATCTTTTCAGAGACCTTTTCAAGAAAGTCTTGTTGTATGAATTCAATTGTCATCGTTTACACCTCCTGCAAATAAAGTCTCTTGTAGTTTGTTTTGATCTTCAATATTTGCATCTGTGAATAGACATTTCAAAGCCCCGTTGACATCATTATACCGTCGTGTCGGTTCGGCGTAACTATCTTCATCTTTTCGTTTGATTTTTTGATAACGTTCTGTTGCAGTATGTATGTGGAAACCACTTATCTTTTCATCTTCAATTGAATTGGTGTGTTGGTGGCAATTATTGTTGTATCGCTTCAAATGAAATAGTTTTTTTCTTGAGATGGCTTTTGCACCTAAGATTACTGAAAAGTTCCGATTGTTTGATATACTGACTCTAACAATAATTTGAAATTTATTACCCTCTTCTCCTATTATATTTAGGACATGTTCATTGCTTCCACGATTCTCTCTTTTATTAAATTTACGACTGTTATTAGGAATTATCTTACGTTCTTTTATCAGTGCTGCAATTTCTCTATCTGTAATAATATCTTTCATAAGATTATGTATTCCATTTTCAACAATAACACTTTGGGTATCAGTTTCTACAATATTATACCTTTGTAATTGACGCTGTGCCATAATCAATTGTGATAAGTATAATAACACATATTTTTCTGTCGGTCAAATCAGTTTTCACCAATGATTGCCAGTCATTTGTAATTTGTATTCTAAATCTTTAAATCTCCATTTGTATCACTGGTGATTTTGTGTGTCGGGATTACAAATCCCTCCTACAAAACACCAGATTTCAACAACCGCACTTTACCCGTGAGCAGCTGCTGCATCATACCCTGTTTGATGGCGATGGTTTTGTCTCTGCGGTGTTCCAATGCGACGATCTCGGCGTCTATATCGGAGAGGACAGTGGCGATGGCGCGCTGTTCTTCATAATCTGGGACAGGCAATTTTATATTTTGATATTCTGATATAAAATATCGTTTATGATTACCTAATGGATAATCTATCAACTGCATCCGCTCAAAAACAAATCTTAGATTTACACCTTCATGCTTGGGATACAAAAGTTTGATTGCCGAAGACTTCACTTTGAAAGGAAACGCAGCGTATTTATTGTCTGTAGTAAAATCGTCAAAAACGATAGCAGGTAGTTTTTCACAAATGCCAAACAACTCATCTGTATAACCAAGAATAAAAGCCTTATTAGCAGTCAAAACAGGAACATCACCGTGTTCCACATATTCAGTAGATTTAACGATATATGGGTCTGGTCGTTTATAGGAAAGTAAATCACCGATTCGCTTTGTCTCCCATGCCCCACTGAAGCCTGGTAGGCGCGTCTTGCCGGTGAGGAGTTGCTGCATGGTGGCTTGCTTGATAGCACGTTTCTTAGCGATGAGTGCGTCCAATGCGTTGATGAGTCCATCCACATCAGACAGGACTTCGGCAATGGCGCGTTGTTCTTCATAATCTGGAACAGGTAATTCAAGATTTTGATACTCGGATATATAGTATCGTTTGTGATTGCCTAATGGAAAATCAATTAATTGCATCCGCGCAAAAACAAATCTTAGATTTACATCTACATGCTTGGGATACAAAAGTTTGATTGCCGAAGATTTCACTTTAAAAGGAAACTCTGCATATTTATTGTCTGTGGTAAAATCGTCAAAAACGATTGCAGGTAGTTTTTCGCAAATGCCAAACAACTCATCCGTATAACCAAGAATAAAAGCCTTGTTAGCAGTCAAAACAGGAATATCACCGTGTTCCACATATTCAGTAGATTTAACGATATAAGGGTCTGGTCGTTTATAGGAAAGTAGATCCCCCAACCGCTTTGTTTCCCACTCACTGCTAAACCTTTGCTGATTACTCATGCCACGTCACCCCCATATTTAACAAATGCTTATCAACTTTCATGCTAAATTCCTGTATATCCTGCATCAGAGACGGCAACGGTTGTGCGTAACGTTCCTCTAATTCTTTCACGCGTTCGGTGAGGTTTTGCGTTAACCTTTGCACTTCACCCATAATCTCGTCTTGGATTGTGCCGAACCATTTATCGTCTATCACGAGTTGCTTGATTTCCTTTTCGGTGAGTGTGCCGTAGCGTGTCAGCACCTGTTCATCCAGTGCGAGTTGTGCTTCTTTTACTGCCTTATCTGCTTTCGCTTTTGCATTGATGAGGGATTGGCAGTGTTCAAGTGCATCGCGTTCATCATCGTTGTCCTGCGCATCGTTGGGTGTCAACAGATCGGGTTTGAGTGCCTTTAGCCGTTCATTCACGCTACTTTTCGTGACGCTACCTGCGTCCGTGGTAGCATCCGCAAGTAATCCGTCCTCAGCAGTGTGTTCCTCAATATACTCGTCAAATGCTTGTGTAGCAGTATTCAGAGCAGTTTGTAAAGTGTTAATTTCTGCCTGTTCTTCAGCAAAGTAGCGTGCCACAATCAACGCAGGTGGAATCAGGTCCATCTTATATTTCTTTCTGTTGATAGTGAGGTCGGGGGTTTCCTTCACCTTTTTATCTTGATTCGGTTCGCGTGGTTTTGCGGCATCAACCCACCCATCCGCAACAATGAGATACACATCATCCTGCATCACGTCGTCCCAGTAGTCCATCAGTTTTTGGTAGACATCGTAAGGGTCAAGCAGTGGCAGGTCGTTGAATTCTGTCAGTAGGTCTTCCGACAGCGCGTCAATAATATCTCTCGGCTTGGTATTGGCATCAATACCACCCAGCAGTGGCGCGTGTGTGCTTTGCCATCTCTCATAGATAGTCGCAATGCGTTGTTGATAATCGGTGAACTCGTGATGCGAAAGGATGGTGGTTTTTACCTGTTGCGTTTCCACCTGTGGGTCGGAATAACCGGGTCTGCCGTTTTCGCTGAACAACTCTTGTCGGAGCGTGGGGAACACCTCCCAATACGGCTTTAGTTCATCAATATCGGTGTCGGGGATGCCACCGTTGAGATGTGCGTCAAGGTCGTGCAAGTCTTCGGGGTCACTGGAATCGATATAGCGTGGGATATTGAGGTTATAGTCGTTTGCTGGGTCTGCTATTTCGGAGGTCGGCACCATTCGGGAATACCCATCGATTTCTGTCTGTTTATTGAAAACGGATACGATTTTATGAATGTCCTGTGCACGGAGTCGGTTTTTGTTGCCATCTTTGAGGAAACTTTTGCTCGCATCAATCATAAAAATGCCGGTGCGGTGTTTGGCGTTCTCCTTGTCAATCACGATAATACAGGCGGGAATACCAGTGCCGTAGAACAGATTAGCGGGTAAGCCGATGATACCTTTGATAAACTTATGTTTGATGAGATTTCTGCGGATGTCTGCCTCTTTGTTGCCACGGAACAGCACACCGTGTGGCAGGATGATTGCACCTTTGCCTGTGCTTTTGAGCGATGTGATAAAATGTAGCAGAAACGCATAATCCCCATTTTTCGCGGGCGGGATACCGTATTCAAAACGATTATAGTCGTCATTTTCAGGATCGAATCCTGTTCGCCACGCTTTGTCGGAAAAAGGTGGATTTGCCACAGCAAAGTCAAAGAGTTTCAGATTTCTGTTATCTGATCCTTTGAAGTAGGGTGATGATAACGTGTTGTCGTGCCATATTTCTGCGGTTGGATTATCGTGGAGAATCATGTTCATCCGTGCAAGTGCGTAGGTAGCATTGTCCTTCTCTTGTCCATAGACGGTAAGCCCGCGTGGTGCTTCATCCGTTGCCCGAATAAGGAGCGAACCCGAACCGCAAGTTGGGTCATATATTGTATTGTTCTTTTGAACGTCCGCACCGATACCGATAACCTTCGCCATGATGCGAGAAACTTCTGCGGGTGTATAGAACTGCCCCTTGCTTTTCCCCGACTCCGTAGCGAAATGTCGCATCAGATATTCGTAGGCATCGCCGAGTAGGTCATCGCCTTCCGCTCTGTTTGCGCCGAGGTCTAGGTCGTTGAAGATAGCGACCAATTTGGAGAGGCGATCCACCATATCTCTACCTTTGCCGAGTTTGCTGGCATCGTTGAAGTCTGCCTGTGCGAGAAAGTTATCCAGTCTGTTAGCCTCAGCAAATTTTGCGATAATCTTGTTAAACCTATCCCCAATCTCCACATTGCCGATGAGTTCCACCATATCTGCGAAACTACCACCTTCTGGCACTTGTATGATCTCGTAAGGATTTCTTTCTGACTTATCGGAGACATATTTCATGAACAGGAGCGTAAGGATGTAGTCTTTGTATTGTGATGCGTCCATACCGCCACGGAGTTCATCGCAGCTTTGCCATAGGGATGCGTAGAGTTGGGATTTCTTTATTGCCATACGTGTACTTCCTTTCGTGTGTGTGTGGTATTGGGATAGTATATAGGAAAGGTGCCATTTTGTCAATTGGTTAGGAAACCGAACCGTAGGCATCAAGTTAAGGATTTCCGCTATTGTTGGAGGGGTTGCTACATTGACACCTCTGGTTCGGTTTCCTAACCGAACCTGCTTTGTGCCAAATACCTTCTTAGATGTCCTCGCGTATGATCCGGTTCGGTTAGGAAACCGAACCATAGGCGTCAATTTAAGGATAACCGCTATTGTTGGAGGGGTTTGTAACCCCGATTTTTTGAGCAAAAACCTGAAAATCGGGGTTACAAACCCCTCCAACAATGGAAAAGCCACATAATCGTGGTTAGAAACCACTCCAACAATGGAAGCGGGGTTGGGTAATCGCTAAATTGACGCCTACGGTTCGGTTAGGAAACCGAACCTACTGGCCTGGGGACAACGCCTAATTTAGTGGTTTATAGTTATATGATATTGATGTCTTCAGTCCCGTATGAAGATTGATTTATTAAACGGGTAATTATAATCACGCCAAAACTGGTAGTAGGAGCGCTTTGTAAGCGCGATTGTCAAACCCGTAGGCGCGCTTTGTAAGCGCGCTGGACTTTGATCACAAATTATCCGATTTATTTCTTAATCTTCATTAGGGACGATATGTTTATAGAAGACGGATCCCACCCCTTCTTGAGTTCCGTAGGAACGGAATGTTTATACTTTGTTTGGATTATCTACATTCCGTTCCTACGGAACTCAAAAGATTCATTACGCTGTTTTCTATAAACATAGCGTCCCTACGGGACTGAAGGCACAAATAAAATGGATTGATCTTCTTAAATTGGCGCCTATGGTTCGGTTTCCTAACCGAACCGATGTTTGTTCAGCCTCATAGATACGGTTAGGAAACCGCATCACTCATAATCCTGAAAATCTAATAATCCTGAAAATCCTGGTTCAGACAAAACTGTTCGCCACACCCAGGCATTCATTATAACGTGAGTTTGATAATGAGTGATGTCCGTTCTATAAACGGTATTTTATCCCGAGGCACACCTTGTAGCACAAACTTTCCAGTTTGTGTCGAATGGGCGCAAACTAAAAGTTCGCGCTACAACGTGTTTTTATCAAACTCACGTTCATTATAGATTTTCATCAAGATATTCTTCAATTTTTTCCAATGTTTTCTTTCCAATACCTTTGAATCCTTTAAGTTCACCCTCATCAATCGCTGATCGAAGTGATGCAAGGCTATCAATCTCAACATCCTCGTATAACCGTTTAATCGTCTTTGCCCCTAACCCAGGAATAGGTACAAGTTCTGTGATAGACTGAGGAATGTCCCCAGCATATTCGTCTATTTTTTTGCATGTTCCAGTTTCAAGATATTGCGTGATGATCGTAGCGACTATATCACCAACCCCACCGATTTCTTCAATTAACCTGTCTTGCTCAACAAGGTCTGCGATGGATTCAGGAAAACGTGAGATGGAATGTGCCAAGCGAGGATATCGCGACGCATGGTCTTCAGGATAATCTGCCATAATCAAAAAGGTATGAAGTTCCATCAACCTTAACGCTATTTCATCATTGACGTGCCATCGGGTACGCCCTTTTTCGTCTGTATATGATCCTTTATTTTCCATTGATATTCCACCTTAATATTTGAATTGTAGTATCCCACAACGCTACTGCCAAATACTTACCATCAGGTGAGAAGGCTAACGCTTGGATGCCGGTTGGATAAGTCACCCAAAACACTGGGTCGCCTCCAGGGATTTTCCATATTCGGAGATTTCCCTTCTCATCACCAGAAGCGAGATATTCAGTAGAATTAGGTTTTTCGTTTGGTGCAAATGCAAGTGCACGTGTCCAATACGCTTCAAACTCAGACTTATTTAGAAGTTGTGCCCCAGTGTGTACATCCCAAACACGAATACCGGATTTTGCATTGAGTTGTGTGTCTGCAGCAAGCATCCTACCATCCTCTGAAAAAATCAGATTCCACATCCCTAAAATCTCACCAGTATTGATAACACGAATAGGTTGATCCGTGCCCGTTGTATTCCAAATCTCAATAATTGCGGTATGTCCCTCATCATCTCGGTAAATCCCTACCGCTGCTGCAACAATCTTACCATCATTAGAAATCGTTAGACCGTTCCTTACAGGTAGAGTCGTTTGAAAAGTTTTCACCTGTTTCGAGTTCTCATTATCCAGTTGCCACAACTCAAACGCTTTGTCGCCATTTGACAACACCACCATGACACCATCTACAGACAGACTTCCACTTTCATATTCTCCTTTGGTAACGGGTGTTTCATCACTGTTTTCTAAAGTGAGTAGCGTGACTTCATTCTCCTTTTGGATTAACAGTTGATCAGTTTGGGAGGAATATACAAATAATCGTTTTGCTTGAATGTTTCCAATCTTATGCTTTTGACGCGCTTGGATATTCCAAACTACTAAACTTCCTCCCATTCCCTTTGCAATCAGTCTTGTGCCATCTTTGTTGAAAGCAATATATTTCGCGACATCAGGGAGTAATCTGTCAAGTCGTGGGTTCTGTCTTTCACCGAGTTGAAATGCAGACTCCAACGAAACAGCGTGAGCAGACAAGCAAAATAGTGTAAGGAGAATGGTCAGTAAGAACTTTTTCATTTGATAAATGGTAGATTTCTGAATAAATTGTCAACTTTCCAGTAGGAGTGAACTCCTAATCGCACATCTTACAACACATGCATAGTAGTAGGCACGCTCCGCGTGCCGTTATTACATTCACACCAAACACCGGTTCGGTTCGGAAACCGAACCATAGGCATCAATTTAGCGATTACCCAACCCCTCTTCCATTGTTGGAGTGGTTTCTAACCACGATTATGTGGCTCTTCCATTGTTGGAGTGGTTTCTAACCACGATTATGTGGCTCTTCCATTGTTGGAGTGGTTTCTAACCACGATTATGTGGCTCTTCCATTGTTGGAGTGGTTTCTAACCACGATTATGTGGCTCTTCCATTGTTGGAGTGGTTTCTAACCACGATTATGTGGCTCTTCCATTGTTGGAGTGGTTTCTAACCACGATTTTCAGGTTTTTGCTCAAAAAATCGGGGTTACAAACCCCTCCAACAAAAGCGGTTATCCTTAAATTGACGCCTATAGTTCGGTTAGGAAACCGAACCTACCGTAGTGTCTAAATAATCATGATTTTTACTATAATTGTGAACTTTTCTGTAGGAGCGATCTCCGAATCGCGATCTAACTCAGAGATAATCGGGAATCGGAGTTCACTCCTACAGAAAAGAGTCGTCCAATTATATCGGAATCCTCATTCTTACTGCTACTCGTAAAGCTCCGTAGCAGTTTCACCTTTAGCGAAACGGTGTGCAGTTTGCACAGCGGAATCGTTTCCTGCGTTTCTGCGGACATCCGTTGCCCATCTTGCTAACCCAACTATCAGTTGATTTCTTGCAGGATGGTCCTCGCAGTAATGCCACTCTCTATCCACGATGTGAATTGTGCTGAGGAGATGACCACCGTTATCATCCTTGAGGATACATTGTCCCATTTCTCTCATTAATCGTTCAGCAGAACAACCTGAGTTCAGATATTCACGGGTTCGTCGTCCGATTTCTTGGATGCGGACAGATTCTATCCCATCAATAATTGCGTCAAGTGCCATATCTTCATCAAGCACTTTAGTGGTTGACGTCGTTCTTGCTTCTGAAATCGGTTGATGACGTATGTTGAGCCATCGGTTTGAGTAGAACGTCCATCCACAATGGAAGAGTGCCCTCGCGGCAATTTTGGTGCCACCAAAACGGAGTACATTCCTGATATTGGCTGCACATTCCATCTCTTCTTGTAATTCACCCCAACCTGGACTCATGTTAACTGGTGTTCTTGCCATCCTATCAGCAGTGGTCATGACCATAGTTGTAGCAATTTTGTCTATAGAAGCACCCGCTGTGAGCACTTTCGTAATTGCATCAAAAATAGTGTCTATATCTCCACTAACCAGATCGGCAGATAATGCATCTTCATCAAAGTCAACATCAGAATCCGGTGATTTTTCCTGCGGAAGCTCATCAAAGATGTGCTCAATTTCTTCCAGTTTTTGGAGTGCTTCTCGGAGACGTTCACCGGGTCTTCCCCTACCTTGTCCAAGTATCTTTGCACTAAGGTTGCAGACTAATTCACCCGTCATGTCCCAACCCCATTTTTCGAGCAATTCAGCCAAATGACATAGGTCAATAAGATTCCTGGGACTACTAAGGAAGAACCATTCGGATGCACAATCCAAGAAAAGCGGTATGTATTTATCCTCATGCCCACCTAATTCTCTTGCTGTGATCAGACATTTTTCAATACCTTCCCACTCTTTATCATAGGTGAAGACTCTAATCCAGTTTTCGAGTTTTTCCCAGTCGACAGGGGGTGGAAGAGGTCTTCTGTCAGGACGATCATTATGTCCACCTGCAGCATGTGCCGCAGCCATCATCAGTGGTATAAGTCGGTCGTCTGTTTCATACATATGTGCGACCTTAATGCCGTGCATAAATGTTGCGACACGACCACCGCCAAATCGAAATCCTTCAGCTGTTGTGATATGACGCACCATATGCTTGACCATAATCTCTAAAGTCTCTTCTTCTGAAACACCTTTAGCTAACATTATGGCGATAGCTTTGGAAAGCGTCCAACTATCGTTGGAGAATAACCCCTCTTTCAACAAAAGAAAATGTGCGTCATCCCGTTTTTTTCCACCTTTCTTAACATCTACATAGATATCACCATTTCGGACTTCAACAGGGAATGTAGCAAGATCATCACAACCACCAGTGAAGCATCCTCCACCTTCCATGTCGTAACTCCAACCGTGCCAGTCACACGACAAAACGCCTCTTTTGACATGCCCTCTTATTAGTGGATATCCCATGTGCGGACACTGATTGTCTGTAGCAAACACACTTCCTTCATGTTCAAAGAGGGCAATACTATGACCTTCAACTCTGACTGCCCTCGGCTTACCCTCTGCTATATCACTTCGGGCAGCGACTTTTACGTAATTTCCATTTTCTGATAACACTTTATTTTCTCCTATTATATTATCTATAGTTTATGATAGCCCAAGTTGTCACCCATTACCTGTAGGAGGGGTTTCTAACCCCGATATACCACAATTCGAATCAGAATTCGTTGATTCTATGTTTCCTGCTATCAATCGGGGTTACAAACCCCTCCTACATAGAATTGGTAGTAACTTGGATTATGATACCTTCAGAACTTATTCCTGTGATAATTCAGTTAAAAACGTCGCGACAGATTTCCGCTTCGCTTTCTTTGCATAATCAAGTGGTGTAAGTCCTGCATCATCACGTGCATTGACATTCGCGCCGTGCTCAATCAACAACGCAGCTTGGTTTTTGCCAACGCCTTTCTGCGCAATGAAGTGCAACGGTGTCTGTCCTTTATCATCAGTTACATTCGGATTTGCACCGTTTTCTAATAAGCAGGCAACGCCAACGGTCAAACCGCGTTGTGCGACCCAATGTAGCGGTGTCCACATGCCACGTCGATGCTTTTGGTGTGCGTTGATATCTCGACCTTTTGCTATGAAACCTTTCAGCAATAGATCAAAACGCTTGGGACCCTGTCCAACCAGCATATACCAATCTCGCAAGTTAATCTCATAACCTAAGTCAATGAGCAGATCAACGATTGCTGGTTGTTTATACTTAAGTGCCAACTCAAGTAGCGGCATGGTCGGTCCGACTTGATACGCATAGACGTGTCCACCCGGAACTTCATTCACCTGTTCAGTATTTACCTTAGAGGAGTTCTCCGTTGGTATAATGTAACCTTCCGGATCTTTTACATTAATCCGTAGTCTGAGAAGATCGGGATTTCTTTGAAATTCCTCTCTTGCTCGTTCTACATCACCCATTGCACAATAGAGGACAACATCGGCTTCTGCCCCTTTTTCAAGCAGATATTTGCATACCTCAGGACGTCTACTCATTGTCCATTGTGCCGCAGTTCCATTATGATCCCGATCACGTAAATTTATGTCGGCACCGTGTTTGAGGAGCATGTCAGCAATTCGGGGTGTGGCAGAGAAATGTAACGGAGACATGCCATCACTTCCCAAAGTGTGAACAACTTCTGGATTTTCATTAACCAACGTTTCAAGTGTATCCAGCATGTCCAACCCCGCCGCAGCATGTGCATCAATCGTTGCTCCGCGTTCAATTAGATGTTCCGCTATTTCCTTATCATAGCGGAGCATTGAACCTGTAACGTGCATCAATGCTGAAGTGCCACCTGCCCACCACGAACTTTTAACATCAATGTTTGCACCTGCATCCAGCAGCACATCAATAAGTGGAAGATCTCCTTTGCCTGCTGCATGCACAATTGCAGGAGCATCAAAGGAAAACCAAGGGGCATCAATGTGATCTTTGAGGTCACTGTTATTCGCCAACAATGACCTGACCTTTTCTGCTACCCCATTATTCACTGCATCAATAAATGCTGTTCGCTGCAAGTGCCAACCTTGACTCATCAGAAATTACTCCTCAAACACCTCAATTGTTGTTCTACCTTCTGCAAAGTTCATTGCTGTGGTAGCCGCGGATTTATTATCCGTATTGGAACGAATATCTGTTACATATCGTGCCAATCCGACTAATAACTGAGGTTGTGCAGGATGTCCATCGGCATGCTTCCACTCTTCAAATACGGTACGTAATGTCGGTAACACTTCACTACCTGTATCATCCCATAGGACAGAATGTCCGATCTCTTTTATTAACCGTTCACCTGAATAGCCAGCATTGAGGTATCCGAGAACTTGTGGTCCAACATCTTGCACGTTGAGCGACTCAATCGTATCAATAATTTGATTGACACCTTCTGCCTCGTTTGCGACATCAAGTTTTCCTTCACTCAATGGCTCACTAAGAGGACGCGAGGTGATATTTATCCAGCGGTCAGCAAAGATTTGCCATGCAACATGGAATAAACCTTTCGCTGCGACAAGACTACCACCCATCTTTTGTGCACTTCTCAGAGAAGATGCAAGGTTAAGTTCCATGGTTAAGTTCGACCAACCGGCATCTACATTGACAGGTGTACTCGCCATACGATCTGCTGCAAGCAGCACAAGTGTCGTAATGACTCTATCTAACTTAACACCGTCAACTAAAACTGCCTGAACTTCCTCAAAAGAACGTTGGAGATCAACACTGGTAAGTGCTTCTACAAACGCATCTTCATTGAATTTATTAGTACGTTCGAATGCGACATTTTCAATCGTAGGTAGCATCTCTTTCATAAGATTGATAGCATCTCTACGATACCGTTCTGGGTCTGCGGGATGATGCCCAACAAGGCCTGCACCGAGATAGAAGAACAGATCCGCAGTGCGGTCCCATCCAAATTCATCAACCACTTCAGAAATATAACTGACATAAAGCGGTATTTGTGGATTATCTATAAAATTGGGTTCCACAGCACATTCAAACAGTAACGGACGTAATTTGTCTGCATCGCCTTTGTGATATGCAGTGTACAAACACCTTTCAATGCGGCCGCCTTGTCCTTCATAGGAGAAGATACGAACCCATTTTTCTATCTTTTCCCAACTGACTGGTTCCGGCAGTGGCACAACTTCAAGCCGTTGACGTGCTTCACCTGCAGCTGAACATGCAGCGGTAGTGACAGCAATCAGTCTGTCCTCACCTTCATACCGACTTCCAACTCTAAGTCCATTTATGAGTCTTGAGACATCTTCCCCACCTTCTGACCCGTGTTCACTGGGAATGTGTCGTGCGACGTGTTCAAGAATCGCACCCATTACCTCTTCTTCTGCTACACCGCCTTTAAGTAACAGTGCAATAGCTTTGGACATAGTCCATCTGTCTTCACTTAATAGACCTTCTCTAAGCAATTGCTTATGTTCTTCTGCACGGCGATATATCATATCTCCAGGTTCAATCCAAATTTCTTCGCCTCGGATATCCACTGGAAAAACCTTTAGGTCATCACATTCAACGTGGAAACAGCCACCACCCTCTAAATCGAAACTGCGGCGGTGCCAATCACACGTCAAAACACCATTTCGAATTGTGCCACGGGTCAATGGGTAACCCATGTGCGGACACTGGTTATCAGTAGCATATATCTTCCCATCATCGTTAAAGAGTGCTATACTACGTCCTTCTCCCATCTTGATTGCCTTCGGTTTCCCTTCAGGCACTTCACTCAATGTTGCCACCTTCACCCAATCGGGTGTTTGATTTTGCATATTTTGATTCCTTTTGGTTTAGATTTATCAGTTTAGAATTCAACTACCCATACAATTTGGTAGAGGTGTAAAAACGGATTTACAATAACAAATAATCAAAAAGACATGAAATTAATTTATCGTGAATTGGATTGTATCAAAACGACTTGCCAATTCTGAAACTTTAGGTTTAACCTTTTCAGGATCTTCACCTGAAAGAGCATCAACGATTATATCTGCTATGTCTGGTGCATCCTCTGGTGTCATCCCCATTCGCGTAACCTCTTGAACACCGAGTCGTAGTCCTGATTTTCCTACTTCTGGGGATAAACTTGCAGCGCCAGCAATGATATTGCAACTTTCCAATTGATCAGCAAGTTCTCCACCTTCTCCATAAGCATCAACAATTGGAATCAAAGTGTGTGATTCTGTGAATCCGAGTTCTGCACCGAGAATAGGCACATCACGATCCAATAATGCTTGTCCCAATGCTTTTGCATTTGCAACGATTGCATCTGCATACGCTGAACCACAAGTCATCCACTCCACAAATGTCCCTGCTAACGCTGGCAATCGACTCAGGTGATGATTGCTCATGAGTAATGGATAGAGTGTTGATGCAATTCGTTCCGCAATAGATTTGTCGTTTGTTAGAATCATACCACCTTGCGGTCCAGCCAAGGTTTTATGTGTGCTGGAAATGATAACATCCGCACCTTCTTCAAGAGGTGACTGAAAACGTCCACCAGCAATAAGTCCAATTACATGCGCTGCATCGTAAATTAGATATGACTCCGGATTTGCCTGTCGCATTGCGTTTTTCAGTTCTGCAATAGGTTGCGGAAAAAGAAATACAGCAGAACCGATATTTACGATTTTCGGTTTGTGTTGCTCAATCAATGAAATCGTTGCTGCAAGGTCTATGTTGGATCGGACACCATCCCAAGGTATCGGAATTGACTGCAAGTCTACTTTTAAGGGGGACGTTGCAAGTTTATTCGCATAGCCGTGACCGTTATCTACCTCTAATGAGATACTGCTCGGTTCAGCTAATGCAAAAGTCGTGGCAATTCCTGCGATATTACCTGACAACGGACGTAAATCAACGAATGCTGCATTGAACAACTCTCTCGCCAATTCTTGTGTATAGTCCTCTATTTCCGCGATATAACGATTACCTTTGTAATGCCGATTATGAAGGTCAATACCGTTATAATTCCCATATCGCTGTGCCAATCTTTCATCAAAGAGTCCTTCAACTAACGGAGAAGGTGTATTCTCTGAAGCAATAAGGTTCAAGCAGGTTTGGCGATATTCATGATGTTTATTGAGAAGCGTGCCTAGTTTTTCTAAGTCTTGATTAGGGTTCATTCAGAAGCATTCCCGAAAAAGAGTATAGTTTTTTGATGGTTATTGAATTGATAGATAGGTGAAATGTAGGATCACACTGAAACATGTTAAATGGCACTTTTTGCACCTGCAATCTCCACAAAATTATTAACGCTTTCATTAGATTAAAGTTTCTAATAATTCCTAATATTCTGTGACATGAAGTATTGTAGGAAATTTAGTCTATTTAGGTAGAAAGTATGAGAGGATAAGCAAAACAGTAATGACGATAAACCGAACCACAGCCGTCAACTTAACGTCATTCCAAGGCAGGTAGGTGCGATTTCCTAATCGCACCATAGGCGTCAATTTAACGATTTATTTGCATAGCGATAACGTTCTTTAGTCCCGTAGGGACGGGATGTTTATAGAAAAACGCATTCATCACAGTTCTTAGTCCCGTAGGGACGATATGTTTGTAACAACCGAAACGTATAAACATAGCGTCCCTACCAAATCAACGTCAAATGCGCGTTTGGCATTTGTCGGGACTAAGAAATGGGTGTTGAACGTTGTGCTATAGACATATCGTCCCTACGGGACTGAGGACACTAATAAAATTGATTGATATTCTTAAATTACGCCAGCCATTGTAGCGCGGGGTCTCCGTGCCCCGCACATTGTTTGAATGTAGCAGGTTTCGGTGGGGCACGGAGACCCAGGGAATCATGGCGAATAGCAAACGCGTATTCGTCTAAGCGCATTCATACCGTTGATTTGGTGCTACAATAGGGATGGTAGTTTTGGACTATCTCAAATGCGTTCAACAAGAAAAAACCACTAAATTGATGCCTATGGTGCGATTTCCTAATCGCACCGGATTTGTATCAGACAGCTTCATAATAGGTCTTCTCACAGGTTTCGCCAGAATACGCGTGTGGTATTCTGCATTGGTTCGGAAACTGAACCTACCGCTTTGGGTATTAACCTTCAGTAAATCCTTATGTTCATAAATTCTTAAAACTAAATAACCCGGCGGAAATGGTTTGTCAAAGATGCAGGTGTGGATTGGACGCTGATATGGATATGCACACAGTTGCTGTGCCAGGGTAGCACATAGAGTCGTCTGAAAAGTTGCAGACTTTCAAGCTTGCAACGTTGCAGGCTATCAGTTTTGATTGCTATTCCTTTTCATCAGTGATCACAACGTGGAGGTTAACAATCATGGACGCGAGCGGAGTGGTGGTTGTAGCGTGATTTTATAACTCAACGCGGTAGGTCATTGTTCTTTCAGATGCCATAAGAGTGCCCTCACACCGTCAACAATGGTTTCGGCTTCCATTAGTTCGGGTAAGTCGTTACTGTGCACTCAGGATCATCAATTGGTGCCGTGATATAATGCATAACTTGTATAAACGTTCTGTCGTTAACATTCACATTCGTTCATCTTTTATTCTAATTCGTGTGGTTCACAATGCCTCTTTAATTTTAGGATCAAACACTTCTTTGAGCTTCAGTAAATTTTCAAAGCACCATTTGTGGATTTCATTCATAGCATCAGTATCCTCCCAATTAACATCTCCTTCACGGACTAAAATAATTTTGGACTCTCGTTTTTCAGGGGATCGGTGCCATTCAAATGAACTTCCAAATGCCTCTTCAATTGCTTTGTCCTGTTTGAGTGCGTCAAAGAGTGCAAGCCTGTTTTCGTTGTACCCTTCATATATGCCTACGTATACAGTCACTTGGGTTCCTCCGCTAAACCGAACATAATAATATACACCGCTATATCCTGATGAAAAGTAATAGTATGTCTGTGGCAGTGCAGCTTTGGGATTGCCAAATTCACCGGTTTCTCGTATTTCATCTATAAGTTTTTGAAAAAAGTTTCTATAACGTTTCTGTCTCTCTGTATGTCCAGTAGGTTTGACAGACTTTTTCCATTGATTCGGAGCAATAACAAGTTTAAATTCAAGAGCAACCGGTGAGTCCTCTAAATCCTCTATTTGTAATAGTTCCACTATGACCCCAAAGAAACCGATGTCTATAGGCGTTTGCTCATTAAGCCATTCTAATACTTGGCGATATTCATCTCTAAACTCATCAGCAATCCAAATTATAATTTTCGCATCTAACCCCGCAGCATAGGCAAGAAGTTGTCCAAGATGACTATGATCGGCTTCACCTAACTGATTTTCTATAATGACTGTTTTTGAGCTGGTATCGTCTTTTGCTTTGGCAAGCAAATCAAGTGATAAATTGCCAACAGGGTATTCTGTATCTGTTACTTCAAGGTCAAGGTCAAGGGCTTCTGATAACCTATCAATATTTTCTGCTAACCACGGGGTGAAATCCCTTGGTTCATTCGGGAAGTGTTCACGTAATGGAACTCTTTTTAGTCTACTAAACTTAGGAATGTTCGTATTCGACATTTGTGTCTCCTGTTTATTTGATTTTGTAATTCTGTTAGATGAATTGTTTAATCAGCGACTATCTGTACAGGAAGGTTGTCAATAATCCGAGCAGACTCCACACTCACATAAACAATCCGTCTAATCGCACCAACAATATCCCGCGGGTCAGCAAACCAACCGTTTGGGTCGTTAACGATGCCGCTGTCTGAGTCGGTATTAATTTTGTAGCGGTCAATGAACCACTCCAGCGGTGATCTCTCGTTGACAACATAGCGATACGCGTCTTCTGAGATGCTGACATTTGTCCGTTATTCTTGTATAGAAATGTGTGATGAACTGCATGAATATCGTCTTTTATATTCATAATAGTTCCCATCATTTTGCTCTCATAAACAAATTTATTAATAATGTTATAATAAATATAACATACATTCTAAAATAAACAATATATGTATATTAACATATAAATTTACTTATGCCAAGTTGTTTTTTCAATTTACATATTTTCATTTCTTGTTTGTTTCAAGATACAATTAGCAATTTCCCTGATATTGCGTATTTTCATGAAGATTAACGACATTCACCTAAGTTGCTACCAACAGGATTTTAAACCTACTGTTCTGTCCAATCTAAAATTGTGAATCACCAAAGAAATCAGGAATCGGAGTTTCTTCCTACAATGACAGAACTATATTCAGTAGGAGCAATCTCCGAATCTTGATATTTACCTACTAAATAGCTATAGTTTGGAAGTTTTTTGAATCTTGATGCTTTCACTTTCATTTTAAATCTCGTGCTAAAACACATTTCCCCTCTGGGACTTGGAGTGGGACTGGAAACGATCTATAGACATTCCTTCCCTCTAAGACTGTCACTTTGATGTCTTATCTATTTCCGTTGAGTTATAACACTGTATGAAACTCACAGAAAAAGAATTTTATTGTTCATATTGACAGCACCAGCGGTGCGAAAGGTGTATAGAAACGTCAATGCGTCAGTAACCAAGCACCAGAGGTGCGACAGGTGTATAAAAAACAATACAAACGAAATCACGAAAACTGTCCAAACTATAGTAACGTGAGTTTGATAATAGGTATATGAACTTCATTTTTCCTAAATATTACTCTCATAGACCCGGTAGGTGCGGTTTCCTAACCAATGCAGAATACCAAACGGGGAATGCCTAATGAGGATTAATTTATTAAACGGGTAATTCTCATTTTCTCAAACACGGTAGGAGCGGTTTCCTAACCGCTCCGGACTTCTCAAGGAAATTACCCGATTTATTTTTTAATCTTCATCAGGCGTTCATACCGTTGATTTCTTGATTTGGCGGATTCTGGCATAGGCGTCAATTAGAGGATATATTTACCTGTGAAGGATTTTGGAAGTCTCTTATTATCATACACACCTTTCGCACCGCTGGTGCTTGGTTTCTTGTGGCGGACATTTTCTATACACCTTTCGCACCGCTGGTGCTGATATGTGATTTATGAAAGCCTCGGAGAGGCAGCATGCGCGTGTGGCATGTTGCATGAGGTGTATAGCACGTAATATCAATACAGACGAAAGCCCCAGCGGGGCGAAAGGTGTATAGAAACGTCAATGCGTCAGTAACCAAGCACCAGAGGTGCGACAGGTGTATAAAAAACAATACAAACGAAATCACGAAAACTGTCCAAACTATAGTACTAAATAAGAGTAGACACAGCAATAGTAATATGACAATAAATTGTAGGTATGAAATTAGGGGAGGGTACTAAAAAAGTGACCATCTGTAATTTTGACTGAATTGCGTAGGCATCGGTTTTATCGGATGTTTGCGTTTTTCAAAATTTTAGTACACCCTATATTGAGAAACAGAGAAATGGAGACAAAATGACTTACCTTGAATCTCAGGAATAATGTCCTTGTCTTTTCTCTAAAAATAGTTGTAATATGACAAAATATTATAGGTATAAAATTAGGGGAGGGTACTAAAAAAGTGACCATCTGTAATTTTGACTGAATTGCGTAGGCATAGGCTTTACGGCATGTTTGCAAATTTCACTTTTTTAGTACGCCGATATTGAGAAACAGAGAAATGGAGACAAAATGACTTACCTTGAATCTCAGGAATAATGTCCTTGTCTTTTCTCTAAAAATAGTTGTAATATGACAATAAATTGTAGGTATGAAATTAGGGGAGGGTACTAAAAAAGTGACCATCTGTAATTTTGACTGAATTGCGTAGGCATAGGCTTTACGGCATGTTTGCAAATTTCACTTTTTTAGTACGCCACTATAGCGAGAAACAGAAAAATGGATACAGAAATGACTTACCGTGAATTGTGGCTGAGCTTTCCGCAAGGATTGGCATATTATTCACGATCTGAATGTTTAGTGTGGTCAACAACCTAAAGAACCCTGTCCTGATAAATCATACTCTTGACACAAACTATTTTATCTGGTAATATATAGTCAAAACTATTTTGTGAGGAAAAACTGTGAACCGCAGAAAATTTTTGACGAATGGAAGTGCTCTATTAGCAGGCATATTTGTTGCTAAGAGTCCATTGAATGTCTTTGCAGACCATCATGAAAGTGGTGATCATCAACATGGACATGAACTTCCCAAATTGCGTTACGACTATGATGCTCTTGAACCTTATATAGACAAACGTACAATGGAAATCCATCATGGGAAACACCATCAAGGTTATGTCAATAAGCTAAATGCAGCAATTGGAGACGATCATGATTTAGCTGATCAATCTATTGAAGATTTATTAAGAGGCATTGATAAAGTTCCACAGAAAATTCGCCAAGCAGTAATCAACAGTGGAGGAGGACATGCCAACCACACCCTTTTCTGGAGTACGATGATTCCTGGTGGCAGAGAACTAAAAGGTAAAATTGCTGAAGACTTACAATCCACATTTGGTTCTATTGATGCTGCAAAAGAGAAATTCAACACCACAGCAAAAACGCGTTTCGGTTCAGGATGGGCATGGCTTGTTGTTGATGACAAGAAGAAGTTGCAAATCTATTCAACTAAGAACCAAGATAGTCCGTTGATGCAAGGACACACACCTATCCTCGGATTAGATGTATGGGAACACGCATACTATCTGAAATACCAGAACCGACGCGCAGATTATGTGGGGGCATGGGCAAATGTCGTTAATTGGACACAGGTTAACCTTAACTACACCACAGCTATGAAAGGTTAGAGGTGTATCTATGGATCGTAGAGATTTCTTAAGAAGCAGCGGCTTAACGCTATCAGCCTTTTTGCTCAGCCCTTGGGCGATTCATGCCTTTCCTAAAATTGAAGGTGAAGAACTAATTCCATTTCTGGATCAACCCACACAAACCTCATCAAATCGTGTTTTGCTTGATTGGCATGAATTTGATTCTTTCATTACACCTAATGATGAATTCTTCAATGTATCACATTATGGGAAACCGAAAGTTGATCTTGAGAATTGGAAATTAGAAATTAGTGGGTTAGTTGAAAACCCGATGACGCTCACAATTGATGACATCAAAGCAAGACAAAAGCGGGATGTAACCTTTACGTTGGAATGTTCTGGTAACCACGGTTTTCCAACTTTTACAGGTGCTATTGGTACCGCAAAATGGGGTGGTACACCTCTCGCACCTATCCTCAAAGAAGCAGGAATAAGAGAGGATGGTATAGAGGTGATATTCTTCGGGCATGATTCCGGCGAAGAAAAACTGAGAAAAATTACCATGCGTCAGAACTTTGCAAGAAGCATGTCTGTTGAGGACGCATTAGAGGGGACGATTTTGTTATGTTACGAAATGAACGGTGTGCCATTACCCCATGACAATGGTGCCCCGCTTCGGTTGATCGCTCCTGGTTGGTATGGAATCGCTTGTGTCAAATGGCTCAAACGCATTGAAGTGCGGAACACACGGTTTATGGGTAGATTCATGGCACGCGATTATGTGACTATGCGTAAAGAAACACGACCTGGTGGTGAAACTGTATGGATGGAAACATCTGTCGGCAGAACTCAGTTGAAATCGTTAGCAGCTAAAGTGACACGCAATACTGATCAATACCGAATCTACGGTGCTGCTTGGGGAGCACCTATCAAGACAGTGGAAGTGAGTATTGATGGTGGACCTTGGCATGCAGCTACGATAGACCCAGAAGAAGATGCAGAATTTGCTTGGAAAATCTGGCACCTTGATTGGGGAAATCCAGCAAAGGGTCAACATACCATCGTCTCACGTGCTATTGATACGAAAGGGAATATCCAACCTGCAGCAGATTCAGACTACATAGAGGGAAAACACACCTATTGGGAAAGCAACGGGCAGGTTGTCCGCAAAATTAACATCGCATAGGAGAACCCGATTTGATTAACATTACCGATGAACAGAAACAGCAGTACCAAGAAGAAGGTTATTTCATTTTGGAAAGTGTGATTCCTGATAATCTTTTAGAACTGCTGCGCGGGGAATGTGGTACCTTCATCAATCAGATGGATGAGCGAATGGAACGGGAAGGCAAGGACGTGATGGGACTTAATCATCGTAATAAACGTTATTTTGTCTCAAACTGCTTTAGACAACAACCGAAACTTCGCGAATTTCTGTTCAGTGATCTTATGGCAGAGGTGTGTCGTGCAGCCTTAGGTGACAATGCCTATCTCTTTTGGGAACAATATGTTGTCAAAGGTGCTGAAGCGGGAATGAAGTTTAGTTGGCATCAAGACTCTGGTTATGTCGGATATCCTGATCACAAACCGTATTTAACCTGTTGGTGTGCCCTCGATGATATGTCTGAAGAGAACGGGACAGTTTACGTCATGCCGTATTCACATATCGGTATCCGTTCTTGGGTGAAACATATCCGTGAAGAGGGTAGCAATGATCTTGTTGGGTATTTCGGACCGGAAAAGGGAGTGCCTGCCATTGTTCCTGCTGGGAGTATCGTTGCATTTACAAGTGTCAATTTTCATAGTAGCGGAACAAATACGACTAATTCCATGCGGAGGGCATATTTAGCACAGTATTCTGCTGAGCCGCTTTTGTCACACGATGGGAGTCGTTTGTGGGGAAATGCTGAGCCTTTATTACGTGATGGAAAGTCTGCTGTGGGTGAATCACCGCCAGAGGTTTCTTAGTTTTTTGGCTTAAAGGGTGAACGGTAGGTTGCCTGTTTATTCAGGATCCTCAAGTTCTTGTAGCAGCTGCTCAACCTCAGCCTTCAGGGGTTCATTCCGAACCTGTTTTAGCAGTTCCAATGCTTTCTGGAAATCCAATTTTGCTTTATCAGTGTAACCTAAGTTCATCTTCACCTCTCCCCGATTTTTGTAGGCAACAGCAAAATCTGGTCTTAGCCGGATAGCCTCATCACAGTCCGCAACCGCAGACTCGTGTTGGCCTAGCGCGTTCTTTGCCCGACCCCGATTGGAGTGAGGAGTAGCATCATCCGGTTTTAACCGTATTGCCTCATTATAATCAGCAATCGCAGACTCAGGTTGACCAAGTTTTTCCTTTGCATATCCTCGATTGTTATAAGTTGTGGAATTACCTGATTCCCGTTCGATCAACTCATTAGAGTTAATGGTAGCCTTCTCATAGTCGGCTGCGGCTTCTTTCAATTGTCCAAGTTTTTCTTTTGCATATCCGCGATTGTTATACGCGGAAACATAATCAGATTTTAACCGTATCGCCTCATCGTAATCCGCAATCGCAGACTCATATTGTCCTAACATTCTTTTCGCATAGCCGCGAGCATTATAAGTAACAGCATCTGACTTCAGTTGGAGGGATTTATCGTAATCAGCAATCGCAGCCTCATATTGTCCTAATTTGCGTTTTGTAACCCCGCGATTATGGTAGTTTGCGACACTAGGTTGCAGCTGAATTGCTTCATCATAGTCGGCGATAGCAGCCTCGTATTGACCCAAGTCGTCTTTTACATATCCCCGCGAGTGATAGGCACTGGCAGAATTTGGATTGATACGAATTAACTCATCAAAATGAGTAATCGCCATCTCATAGTCTATTATTGCCTCCTCACGTCGCCCGAGTTTCTCCTTCGCAATACCTCGATGGGTGTAAGCAAAGGGATAATCAGGTTTGAGTCTTATTGCCTCATCGTAATCGGTAATAGCAGATTCATGTTGTCCAAGTTGGTTCTTTACATAGGCCCGATTCGCATAGCCAAAGTGATATTCTGGATCTAACCGTATTGCCTCCTCATAGTCGGCAATCGCTTCCTCTCGCTGCCCCAACATGTTCTTCGCGATCCCACGACTGTTGTAAGCACTGACTAAATCCGGATCTAACCGTATTGCCTCATTACAGTCTGCAATAGCGTCCTCAAGTTGGTAAAGCATGCTCTTCACGTATCCCCGGTTGGAATAGGCGGCTGCATCATCCTGTTTTAGTCGTATCGCCTCATCAAAATCTGTAATCGCAGCCTCAAATTGGCCCAATTTATATTTTGCAATTCCTCGGTTGGTATAGGCTTCGGCAAAGTCAGGTTTTAGTCGAATTGCCTCATCATGGTCAAGGAGGGCTGCTTCCTGATGGTAAATTTCGTTTTTCGCGCCGCCGCGGTTGTAGTATGCATCTGTATACTCGGGGTTTAGGCTTATTGCCTCATCATAGTCGGCAATCGCAGCCTCATATTGTTTCAGTTCACCCTTGGCGATTCCGCGGTTATAATATGCATCCGCGTGGTCCGGTTTCAGGCGTATCGCCTCGTCATAGTCGGCGATGGCGGGTTCGTATTGCTTTAGTTCGTTCTTTGCCCATCCTCGGTTGTAATATGCATCCGCGTATTCGGGATTGAGCCCTAGTGCCTCATCATAATCAGCAATCGCAGCTTCAAGTTGTCCGATCAACGATTTGGTAGCCCCTCGGGCATTGTAAGCAACAGCATAATCTAACTTGAGACTTAAGGATTTGTCGTAAGCAAGGAGGGCTTCTTCTATCTGATCGTCTTGTGTAAGGAGTGAGGCAATGGAAAACCAGGCGTAGGCAGCAATTTCGTTCTCTATTCCTTCTGTTATATTTGCGATTGAACGCCACTTTTTGATCGCACCTTCGTTTTTTCCATCTTGTTGCAATAGGTAGGCATCAATTATCGCTCTGTCTACGATAGACAATTCGGTATTCCGTAGTTCCTCTTGTAAGGTACTTTCAACTTTTCCTGTTTGTTCAGGATCGCTGAGATTTTCTATGATTTCAATGAGCGTGTTTGTTTTCACGGTTTCTTCAAAGATGCGTCTTAATTTGCCGTTTTAGAGTGCCAGGGGACAATTAATGGTAGGTGATTTCAAATAGGAACAGTTGTGTGAACAAATAGAACATTACCGTGTTGTAAGTAAAATATAAGTGGAGCCCCTATCACTTTTCAATTAAATACTGACTCAGTCTCTGCAATAACCTCCTATGACGGACAGGTGTGATAGTACCTATACGTCCCACTATTTCTTCAGTTCCTACCCGCCCTAAGAAGCCCAATCGAATTACGGATTTTTCAGACATAAGTTTTACATTATCAAATTTACTTTCAACAATTTCATCAAATTTCTCTTGAAATCGTGCTAACTGCGAACTTATGCCACAAACAAGGAAGTCTTGATAATTCGGCGGTAACTTTCGTAGGCAAATTGCAGGTCTAAGCTTTAAGCCGCCTTCTTTCCACTTTTCACAAGCTTCACGATAAGCATCAAGGGCATTTTCGCTGTCTTCTTGATGTTCATACAGAGTTCCTAATTGCATATAGATATCAGGACAGTCTATTTGATTTACTAATTCAAGCATATTCTCAAGCACTTCCGTTGCTTGAGAAAGATCATTCTGCACTTCATAAAACACTGCCAACTTCAGAAGTGCTTGTATATTAGCTGGATCACTCTTTAGTGTGTCTCTTATTAGTCCTTGATGGACTTCCATTTCTGTAGAAGACATGCCCACTAATTTTTCTTTTGTCTCAAGGTATACCTGGATTCTATTGAGAAACGCCTGAGAATTTCCGGGTAAATAGGCAAGAATTACGTCGCGCTCTTGGATAGGTATGGAAGGAGGTTTATGATTCACCATGTTCAGGATTTGCTGAGATGAGCATGTCAAGGGTATACTCGGGTTCGTCATCACCATAGGCAGCCTCAAGACCGCGCGCAGGCAACCGTAAACTGACTTCTCCATTCTCATCAAGACCTGCGTAGTCAGGATTTACTGAGATGAGCATGTCAAGGGTATACTCGGGTTCGTCATCACCATAGGCAGCCTCAAGACCGCGCGCAGGTAACCGCAATCCGGAACTCCATTCGGTCTCGGTTTCTTCTCTGTCCAACGATTCAGTCCAATTTGCCATAGTAGATTGCTCCTCATACTTCTCAATGAGGTTACCAATGAAATTCATCAATGGAGCCAAAGGATGTGTTTCATCCTCCCCAACAACATCAATTAACTTATCTAAAGATGTAACAAACCTTTGATGGTCGTCTTCTGTTAATGAGTCTAAGAATTGTTCTTCAGGTACATCAACTAACGTGTCTACAATCACAGTAAGCATTTGAGATGGGTTGTCTGCTTTTGCATTAGAATTACTAAATGATGCTAATAACATTAAAGCAAATTGAGTATTATTTCGCCACTGAGCTCCAAAGATACCTAACGCCGCCAGGGACATTATTGTATCAGAGTCCTGAAGCGTCGGTAATGAATCAAATCTAACGGGTGCTTGCTTTTGGGATCCTGGTGCGATCAATCCACCAGCATCTTCCATTGAAAAATCAAGTTCATTTGGAGTTGCCATTTATTGTTCGCTCCTCAAATTTTCTCTATACGTCCTAGATGATATTCGCATCACACAAATGTGATTTTTTATTTGCTGGTTACGTAAGCTGTGTTTTTTAACGTTTACACTTTTTCCTACTTGTCCAATATCCCTAAGACTGCTCCAGTATATGCATGTAAAAACGTCCATGTCAAGAAAAAATTACAAAAAACTGTGTGTTTGTAATCAATTTATATCGTTGTTCAGAAAATTATACCCTGCAAAAAATCAGATGTCAAGAAAAATCGAACCGAAACACATATTAAACCCCAACTGTCCGGACAAGACAATATTGCGGACCTCACAAACAATCTCTAACGTTCCGGGGCAGCATGCTGGCTAAACCTTGTCAGATAATCCCCAATCTTATCTTGTATTCCACGTGCCGTTGCAGCAGAACCAACATAATGACTGATGAGGATTCCAAAAGCAAACACTTCACCATCGGCTGTCCGAGTATAACCAGCAAGGGCAGAAACACCACTTAATGTTCCCGTTTTCGCACGCAGAACTTTCTCTGCATACATGCCTTGCATCCTATTTTTCAATGTGCCATCAACACCAGCAATCGGTAGTGATGCTGTAAATTCTGGCATCAACTCAAGATTGTTATACATATAGACAAGTAGATTAGTAAGCAATTCCACGTTGAAAAGGTTGTACCGAGAAAGTCCTGAGCCGTCAACAAACCGATATGCAGGTGGTTCGTCAAAAATTTCACCTAAAAAATCATTAATAGAATCTCTTCCCTTTCGCCACGTCCCCGGTTCACCTTTAATCTCCGCTCCGATGGTTTTGAATAAGAACTCCGCAATCCAATTATCACTCGGTTTATTCATTAATCTTATGATTTCCGATAGAAAAGGTGATAAATGCGTAGCAACAATCTGTGCATCAGATGGCACAGTACCAGCAATCACATCACCTGATACTGTCATATCCCTTTGAATGAGAGTTGTTTTCAGAAGATTACCACATGCGATTGCTCTACTGCCAGTTTTTACATCAGGTTCAAGATCGCGTATACTTAACGCACTCACGTGAAAAGGTTTGTCATCCCACATCCAACCCGGTCCTTCGCGGACAGTATCAAAGTAAGTTTCATCAACGACGATGTCTCCGACAATTGACTTTATACCCGCTTTTGCTAAAACATCAGATAATTGTATAATAAAATCAGATCCAAGAACCGGATCACCTTTACCTTTGAGATATAGGTTTCCAATTACATGCGGGTCATCGGTTTTCACCGCATGTAATGTTGTTTCAAATTGAAAGTTCGATCCCAATTTCGCTAAAGCAGTTGCTGCTGTAAAGAGTTTCGTTGTGGAAGCGGGATGGTGTAGTTTATATGTATTCTTGGCATATATCATCTCACCAGTTTCAGCGGAAACCACCTTTATGGCTACACTTGCTGTCCTAAACAAGGAATCCTGTAATACCTCATCAATATCTGAACGTAATTGTTCAAGTGGATTGACACCTTCTGGCGGAGGAAGTTTTTCCACAGGTTTAGTAGAAAATATTCCACAACCTGAAATTAGGATTACCCAACAGATAAGAATTACACTATATAGTCTCATGATACGTTAATATTATCACACATTTTGAGAATATGAAAGGAAAACAACCGAGAATAAGTTTTGTACAGATCGTTACTTGTTTTATTATTGCCATGACACATCTTAAAATTGTATAATTTTAAAAGTTGTTGAATTGGTCAGCGTAAGAACTTAGTCAATTTCTAAGATCATTCTCATTATTGGGAATATTAGTATACTGAATTAATGAAGGAGTAAACATGCGTAAAATAGTCTTACTTATTGGAATTACTTGTTTGTTCGGTTCAATCTTACCACATTTTACTTCGGCTGAAATTGATCCTGAAAAAGCAGCTGGTATCTGGTTATTTGATGAAGGAGCAGGTAATGATGTTGAAGATTTATCTGGCAAAGAGAATCATGGTGCTATTACAGGGGCAAAGTGGGTTGAAGGTAGGTTCGGTGATGGACTTGAGTTTAATGGTGGACAATCCGTAGAAATTGCCTCAACACCAGATCTACAACTTGGTGATGAGCATACAATGATGGCGTGGTTATACGTAACAAACATAGCCGAACATCGGCAACTCATCGCAAAAAACAATGAATACTTATTACGTGTTGACAGAGCTGGAGAAGGTAATAAAATGTCAGCTTTTGTCAATATTGGTGGTTGGGAACCGAGAGCATCTTCTGTTGTACCTGAAACAGATAAATGGATTCATTTCGCCGCTACTTATGATAGTGGAGCCAATGCCGACCAACTGGTAGTATATGTCAACGGTGAACGTAAGGGATCAAGTACACGTCCTGGAAATGGTGCTGGCAATAATGATCCTGTTACTATCGGAAGATGGGGTGGTGGTTCATTTTTCGTCGGAATAATTGACGAAGTAGCCATATTCAAATCCGTTCTAACAGAAGATGATTTGCAGACTATTATGGAACATGGTTTAGAAAAAACCATAAAGGGAATTGCTGCTATTGAAGCAACTAATAAATTGGCAACAACATGGGGTACTCTGAAACAGAAGCATAGTATTCGTCGTGTGTCAAATTGACATTCGTATTGAAAGTTCATTGCGTTTAAAACTGCCAATTTGACACAAGCTCCATGAAAATCTACTTGTAGAAAACCTATAATTTCTTGAATTCCATTAACGTGTAGGCGCGCTTACAAAGCACGCCTACCAGATATGGTATAGGTTTTTAGGCTTGACTATGATTTTCTGTTTGGTGTTGGCACAGATGTTGCTCGTATATATTTCACTAAGGAGTATAAAAGTTGTTTAGAACGTAGGTTTTGGATAACAGCTGCCCATAGGCGTCAATTTAAGGATATATTTTCCTGTGTAGGATTTTGGAAGTCTATTTTTATCCTATGCACCTTTCGCACCGCTGGTGCTGAGTTTCTTGTGGTGGACATTTTCTATATACCTTTCGCACCGCTGGTGCTGATATGCGATTTATAAAAGCCTCGGAGAGGCGACAGGTGTATAGCACGTAATATCAACACAGACGAAAGCCCCAGCGGGGCGACAGGTGTATAAAATGCACAAACTTTACTCACTAAATTGACGCCTATGGTTTTGGATAACAGCTGCCAAGACTACTGATGGAGGCAATACTTGGAACATCACTAACGGTTATGCTGATTTGCGATTCAGAATATTGATAGGTATGCATTGAAGTTCCTATTGTCTATTATGAGAGAACATCTAACAAATCAATTTGATGATCAGGTACAAGATTCGATTCGCCTCGTTTGGAGGGACATTATATGAATAAATTACGGTTCCATTACCCAAGTTGGGTTGGAACCATTTTACTACTATTGCTAACTATGTCAGCATTCGCTGAAGAAGCTAAGGTGTTTAACCTTGAAGATAGTCTACAAATTGCTAAACAGAACAATCTTACTATTCAGGTAGCTGAACAAAACCTACAATCTGCTGATGCACAAATCATTACTACCCGCGCTACAATGCTACCAAGACTTTCTGCAAATGGAAACTATACCTATTTCAAAGATGTACAAAAATCAGTAATTCAAGCAGAGGGTGGTTTTGGGTTTCCTATACCTGGTGAAAACATGGATGAAATGTCGACACCGAGTGTAGACAATGAGACTGAACTGATTGAATTGGAGTTTGGGGCACATCATAATGTTCAAGGTACAGTCAATTTAACACAACCTGTTTTCGCATGGGGACGCTACTACTACGGTTACCAAGCAGCGCAACTTCAATATGAAGCAGCGCAAAAAGAGTTAAACGCTGCTTATGAAAAACTTCGTATGGATGTAATTGAGGCATTCTATCGTGTGTTAATAGCACAAGAATTCGTTGCAGTGGCAGAACAAAGTGTTGATTTAGTAAAAAAGCAACTCGGTATTGCGGAAACATCTTTTGATACTGGTGTTACAACTAATTTTGATGTCCTGCGTGCAAACGTCCAACTTGCAAATGCTGAATCACAATTAATTCGTGCCAAAAACGGAGTCAAAACAGCACAAAACTTATACAAAACCTTACTTAACCTACCACTTTCTGACGAGATTTCTGTTGAAGGTTCTTTTGAAATAACTGAAGTCCAAGTTCAACTGAACGAATTAATTAAATTGGCTTTGGAAACGCGTTCAGAAATTGACCGATCTCAACTCAACGAACAAGCGGGTCAAAAACAACTGAGTATCGCGAAGACTCGCAGCCTACCTGATCTTGCTTTTTTTTCAAACTACCAAATTTCCCATAACGAAAGACTTACGCAAATGAACCGAATCTGGAGTCTGGGTCTGCAAATCAATATACCTATTTTTGATGGATTTGCTTCTCGAGCAGGTGTAAAACAAAATGAATCGGTCCTAAAGCAGCTCCAATTGGGTACTAAACAGGTTATCTCAACCGTTGAGTTTGAGGTGCGCAATACCTATCTCGCCTTACTTGAAGCAAAAACTCTCATTGATGTCCAACGTGAAACCGTCGCACAGGCGGAAGAAAGTGTTCGCATCGCAAATCTGCAATTTGAGAACGGTATGATTACGACTGTAGGACTGACTGACACACAACTCGCATTGATGCAGGCAAAAGTCAATCGTCTACAAGCACAACACGACTATGTTGTGGGTTTAGCACGACTGGAGAAAGCAATAGGACAAAAAATAGAATAGGCATCTCTTACCTAAGAGATACTAATCAGACATGAAGGTGGATATTTATCCATCATTGGAAGGAGAATTAGACAATTGAAAAGACTTTTGATTGGCATTATCGTAATCGCAGTAATCGCAGTAATCGCAATGTTCCGATTCTTGAAACCTGAAATACCTGCAATTGAAGCCACAGATGAAACTGATGTTTCTAAACCTGTAGAAATTAAAAAAGCCAAACGTGGAGAGATTCGCTCGGAACTACAGTTGTCAGGGACAATAGAAGCAGCATCGCATGTGAGAGTAATACCCAAAATCTCTGGACGTATTATTTCCCTTTCTGTTACTGAGGGTGACCGTGTTAAAAAAGGGAAGGAACTTGCTGTTATTGAGCATGAGGAATTAAAACTCGCAGTAGAACAAGCAGAGGCAATCCTCGAATCTGCTGAGGCTGGGTACTCTCAGGCACAACAACTTGCTGAAGTGCGCGTGCATTCACAGGTAGCGCAAGCAAAAGCACAACTCAAGGGTGCTGAAGTATCATTACAACAGGTCCAAGAACTTGCCAAAATTCGAACGGATACGCAAATAGACCAAGCGGAAGCAGGCTTAAAATCCCTTGTAGCAAATTTGGAAAAAATCAGAACTGGTGCGCGCGATGAAGACCGTCGTCAGGCTGAAGCAGGATTGAATCAAGCGAAGGCGAACCTACTTAATGCCCAAAATAACTATGCACGTATGCAGCAACTATTCAAGAACGGAGCAATTAGTCAGCAATCGTTAGAGAACAGTCAGACGCAATTAGATATTGTTACTGCCCAACATAAAATTGCTGCCGAACAAGTTCAACTTATTGATAACGGCGCACGGGAAGAAGATATTCAGGCAATGGAAGCGCAGGTCGAACAAGCAAAGGCTGCTCTTAGACTCGCACAAGCGCAAGCCACTACAAAAACATGGGAAAAAGACATCGCACTGGCACAAGCACAAGTTGAAACAGCACACGCTGGCCTTATATCAGTAAAAGCATTAGAAAAAGCAAAAAGTTGGGAAGCAGAAATTACGACTGCAAAAACCGCACATACACAAGCGAACATCGCCCTTAAACTTGCCAATAAACGACTTAGAGATGCCACAATTGAAGCACCAATTGATGGTGTAGTCTCACAACGTTTCTTAGATTTAGGTGGAATGGCAGCACCAACAGCACCATTATTTGAAATCGTAAATATTGACACAGTCAAAGCCACAACAGATGTGATTGAAGTCCATTTGAGTCAATTGGCATTGAATCAACAAGCATCAATCAATATTGATGGAATCGATACTCCGATTGAAGGCACAATCACATACATCAGTCCAACATTACAGCCGATGCAGCGTACTGCAACGGTTGAATTTCAGATTGATAACCCTGAAAGCATGCTCAAACCTGGTATGTTTGCCAAAGTTACCGTGCCTGTTGACGTGCGTTCAGACGTAATTTTAGTCCCACGAGTTTCACTTATTGAAGATTCTGGCACTAAAACACAGAACGTTTTCATAGTTGAAGCTGGGATGAGCCAACGTCGTCCTGTGGAAATCGGACTCTCTCGTGGTGGTGAGGTGGAAATACGAAACGGACTGAATGAAGGAGACTCTGTCATCGTTGCTGGACAGCATTCTCTCAAAGTAGGAGAGAGTGTCACGGTTGTTAATCCTTGACATATTGAATGCTTATACCGTGAATACGTAAAGACTGATTGCAACAAAGATTTTTACTAAGGAGAAATTTAGCAAAAATGTCCATTCCAAAAATGTCAGTGAACAACCCAGTATTAGCAAATATGCTGATGATTATTATCATTATATTTGGTTTGTATGCATGGATAACACTACCGAGGGAGTTGACTCCAGAAATTGCGTTACAGAGTGCAACGGTTACAACATTATATCCTGGCGCATCTCCAGAGGAAGTGGAAAAACTTGTATCTGCTCCAATCGAAGATGCTATTGAGGAAAATGTCAATAAAATCAATCTAATGCTTTCTACTTCATCTGAAGGCAGGTCAATTATTACAATTGATTTTGATGAGATGAGCAATCGTGAATTTGATAAAGAGATGGAGAATCTACGCACCGCTGTTGAAGGTGTAAATGACTTACCCGAGGAAATATTAGACAATCCCAAAGTGGTGGAATTGGATGTTGCTTCCGGTTTTCCAATGTTGACTATAGTCGTCGGTGGTAGTATTTCTGAGGCACAGATGCGAGATATTTCTGAAGAACTGAAAGATGAGATCTTAGAAATCAAAAATATCGCATCCGTACAAATTGCAGGACTACGTGAAAGAGAAATTTGGATTGAAGTAAACCCCGATCGATTGAAAGCCTATAATCTTCCTATAGCAGCCATTAACAGGGCTCTGCAAGTGGGAAATATCAATTTACCTGCCGGCACATTGGAAATCGGTAATACTGAGTTTATGGTCAGAACAATGGGAGAATTCACCAATCCAGACTACATTGGGAATACCATTATTAGTGTCCAACCATCCGGCACACCGATCCGACTTCAAGATGTCGCAACAGTGTCTGATACTTACGAAGAAGCACGTACCCTATCTCGTATTGATGGTGAATCCTCAATTAGTTTAAGTGTACAGAAAAAGAAAGAGGGTAACACTATTTCATTGGTTGCAGAACTTCGTGATTTAGTTGAAAGACATAAAGATAATCTACCTGATGGTGCTGTTTTAACACCTGTCAACGACTATTCAGTCATCCTAAAAGAACGGTTGGGAATCCTTGAGACGAATGCTGTCTTTGGACTTATACTTGTTATATTGATGCTATTTCTTTTTATTGGATGGCGTAATGCATTATTTGCTGCACTCGGGATTCCAGTTGCGTTTATGGCGACATTTTGGTTCATGTCAATAGCAGGTTACACACTGAGTGGTGTATCACTGTTTGGTCTTATTTTGGTCGTTGGTATAGTCGTTGACGATGCAATCGTTGTCATTGAAAATACATATCGGCACATTGAAAGAGGAGAATCTCCAAAGGTTGCTGCAATTCGCGGCGCGGAGGAAGTAGGGTGGCCAGTCTTGGCTGCAAGTTTGACAACTATTGGCGCATTTGGTCCACTCATGTTTATGTCCGGTACTTCAGGACAGTTTATGCGAATCGTTCCTATAATGGCGATTATTGTTTTAGTTGCATCACTGTTTGAAGTCTTTGTTATTCTGCCAGCACACGTATCAGAATGGGGAAAAGCAAGACCGCAAACTGGCAGAAGTAGACTGGAAGCACTTCGAACAAGATCACGCAATGTCTTCAGTCTCACGATCATCATAGCAGGATTCTTTGCGTGGTTTGCCACAATTTTTGACATTATCCGCAGAAGGTATGTCAGAATCCTAAAGCTTACAATACGGAGAAGATATGTTTTTGTAAGTAGTGTCGTCTTGATTGGCATGGTTACATGTGCAGGGGCGTTTTTTGTTCTGGACAAAGAACTATTTCCGGGAGAAGATTTTCCACAATTCTATGTCAAAGCAGAGATGCCGCCATCCTACGGTATTCAGGAGACAACAGCTGTAATCGCTCAACTTGAAGATGCAGCAAAGAAACTCCCAGAAAGCGAGATTGCTGCAATTGTAAGCAATATCGGTTTACATACACCTACTGCCGGATTTATGGAAAGCATTACCTATGGTTCAAATTTTGGAGAACTTATCATTGAACTTGTTCCAAAGCAGGAACGGACACGAAATACAGACCAAATTATTGCTTCACTACGTCAAAACACTACCAATATTAGTGGTATTGAAGAACTCAATTTTGTCAAGCTTCAAGGTGGACCACCACAAGGGCAAGATGTTGAGGTGAAGGTAAAAGGAACACATTTTTCACAGTTAGTTGAAATTGCAGATCAATTGAAAGTGACATTAGGTGAAATTGATGGCGTTGAAGATATCAGGGATGATTTCCGAATTGGTAAATCTGAATTACGAATCTATCTAAAACCTGAAAAAGCAGCACTGTTTGGTATGACTACTATGCAAGTTGCTCAGACTGTTCGTAATGCAATTGAAGGTGCGAAAGCCACAACCTATCGCGAAGCGGATGAAGCAATTGATGTCGTCGTCAAATATAGGGAAGACCGTCTACAAACAATCGCGGAATTGAAGGATTTATTGATCACAACGCCTATAGGAACGATTATTCCACTAAAAGATGTAGCAGTTATTGCTGAGGAAAAAGGATATGCGGATATAAGAAGGTTTGAAGGCGAACGTGCTATTACTGTATATGCATCTGTTGATAGAACAAAAAGTTCACCCTTCCAAGTCAATGAAATCCTCAGGAGTTCTTTTGCAGATATTGAAGCATTATATCCAGGATATCGGCTTGATTTTCGTGGTGTATTTGACGAAATCATACAATCTTTCTCAGAATTATGGAAGCTCTTTATTGTTGGTGTCCTTGTCATCTATGTGATATTAGGTGCACAATTCAAATCGTTTACACAACCGGTAATTATCTTATTTGCTGTGCCATTTGGAATGATAGGTGCTATGGTTGGGTTGCTCTTTTCCAATGCCACACTTAGCATGGTTGCGATGTTTGGTATAGTCGCACTGGCAGGAATTGTGGTTAACGACTCTATTGTGTTAATTGATTTCATCAACAAATACCGTGCACTCGGTTTCAACAGATGGTATGCTATACTAAAGGGTGGAAGTATCCGTTTACGACCAATCATTCTAACTTCATTGACAACGATTTTCGGACTTTTACCGATGTCACTTGGATTTGGTGGTAAATCTCCTATTTGGACACCTATGGCAAATACAATTATCTTCGGTCTTGCATTTGCAACGCTTATGACACTGTTTGTCATGCCTTCTTTATATGCTATCACAACTGATATAGGTAATGTATTTCGGAAAAAGACTGAGAAAGGATATGACACTGTTTCTGACAGAGATATGTTAGGTGCTGCCGTCCCTGCTGATGATTAGAATTACATAAGGTAAAAATAGTTTCCCTATGTCGAACTGACCGAGATATAATTTGCAAAATGGAGATATTATAATGGCAACATTAGAAGGCTTCAGAGTGCGAAATTTTGGTGTGCTTAAAGATGTTACGCTTGGTCGCCTGTGGGACAGACGGAAAGAAGAAGCACTGACTCCAATGACTGCGATTATCGGAAAAAATGGAGTCGGTAAAAGCACATTATTTGATGCTTTCGGTTTCTTATCCGATGCTCTCAACTTTAATAATGTTGAAGAAGCATGTAATGCACGCGGACGCGGCGGCTTTGACAGAATGCGAACACAAGGGACAACAGCCCCTATTGAATTTGATGTGTACTATAGAGAACACTGGAATTCCAGACCGATTACATACCAAATTGCTATCACAACAGATAAACTTGGATATCCGTATGTACTCCGTGAACGTTTTCGACAAAGACGAAGAGGACAGACGCGTGGTTGGCCTTTCTCCTTCTTAATTCTTAATAATGGAAGCGGCATAGTATGGAAAGGTGAACAAGTCGGTATACAATTTGTTGAAATTGAAGATCTGGATGATTTTGATCTTTTTAAGACATTGACAGAAGATAAGGAATCTGGAGATACAGAGGAAATTGAAATGGATGATCTACGAAGACTTGGTATAACTACACTTGGTGCTTTGAAGAAGCATCCAAGAATTTCAGCTTTTCGCAGGTTTATTGAAGGGTGGTATCTCAGTTACTTCACCCCGGATGCTGCACGTAGTCTACCAATGGCAGGACCACAAAAACAACTTAATACACAGGGAGACAATCTTGGAAACGTTGTGCAATACATAAAACGTGAACACCGAGAAAGATTCGAAACTATTTTGAGAAACATTGCTGACAAAATACCTGGAATAAACCAAATTGATACAGAAGACACTAATGATGGTAGACTACTACTGAAATTTAACGATAAGGGTTTTCAAGACCCATTTTACGCTCAACAGATGTCCGACGGGACACTCAAGATATTTGCCTATCTCCTAATGCTTGAAGATCCAAACCCACCGCCATTCCTCTGTATTGAGGAACCAGAAAATGCCTTGTACCATAAACTTTTAGAAATTCTTGCTACCGAATTTCGAGAACATGCAACGAGGCGTAAAGGCGGATCACAGGTTTTTGTTACAACACATCAACCATACTTTGTCAATGCTTTAGAACCTAAGGAAGTATGGATTTTAGAAAAAGGTGAAGATGGGTTTTCCAAAATCCGTAGAGCAAGTGAAGATCCTCTTGTAAATAATCTTGTTGAAGAAGGTTTGCCTTTAGGTGGACTCTGGTACAGTGATTATTTGGATCCGAGGTGATGATGCACTTTGAGATATTGGTTGAAGATAAATCTGGCGAGGAAATGCTCAATATTTTATTGCCAATGATTATCGGCGAACAATATTCCTATAAAATACATTCGTATAAAGGAATCGGTCATATACCCAAGAATCTTAAGAGTGGGGTTGATGCGAATAAACGAAAGTTACTTAATCAACTTCCCAGGTTACTCAGAGGATATGGTAATACTTATGCCAACTATCCTTCTAACTTTCAAGCAGTCTTGGTTGTTATTTGCGATTTGGATAATGAATGTTTAAAAACATTTAGACAAGAACTCTTTAGTGTTCTGAATGCTTCTAAACCAAAACCAGAGACACGATTCTGTATTGCAATAGAAGAAGGTGAAGCATGGCTGCTGGGTGATATTGCTGCAATTAAGAAAGCGTATCTCAATACTAATGACAAATTTCTGAATGATTATCAAAATGACACTATCTGCGGAACTTGGGAACTTCTGGCTGATGCAATCTATGTTGGAGGGGCAAAAAAATTGAAAAACCAACCTTGGTATGTCATTGGTCAGATAAAGTGTGAATGGGCAAAACAGATAACTCCACATATAGACATAGACAGAAATAAATCACCCAGTTTCTGTTATTTTCGCGATATGATTCGTGAACTAATCTGAAGATTTGTAAAAAACAGACGATATGAAACAGTATGAGGAATGTGATATGAAAATTGCTTTTATAGGTGTAGGTGGTATTGCTGGAAATTACCGTGGAAGTCTCAGACGTTTGGAGCGTCCTATTGCTGCGATATGCGATATCAATGCAGATCGCGCTGAATCTGTTGCCAGTGATGAAAACGCAACAGCATACACAGACCATCAAGATATGTTGGAAAAAGAAAAGCCTGATGTAGTCTTTACATGCATTCCTCCTGGTGCACACGACACACAAGTCGCTGATGCTGCGAAATCAGGGGCTGCAGTCTTTGTCGCAAAACCTGTCGCACAGGATTTGACTACTGGCAAAAACGCTCGTGATGCAATTGCTGATTCAGGTGTCATCAATCAAGTCGGATATATGGCGCGGTATAGTGACATCACTGACAAAGCCAAAGAGTTAATCGGGGATAGAGAACTGTCAATGGGGATTGGCAGATTTCTCGCGCGGATGGGAGCAAATCATCCTTGGTGGGGGAAATTTGAGGTATCCATTGGACAGATGGTTGAACAGACAACACATGTATTCGATCTAATCCGCTATTTTTTAGGAGATGTTGAGACAGTCCAAGCATTCGGCATCAAAGGTGTATCTGGTAATATTGCTGACTTTGAGGAGTGTACTGTCTGTAATCTGAAGTTTACGAGTGGAGCCGTAGCGAGTATTACAAGCACTTGTGTGGCGCGTGCACATGAGAGTTTCGCAACAGAATTGGTTGGGGATGATATCTATCTCAAACTTACGCACGATTTAGGTATGCGCGGACAGATTGCTGGTGAAGGTGTAGAATATACCGGTTCTGAAGCAGGATATTTCCGACAGGTGGAGCAGTTTGTCAAAGCCGTTGAAGCAGATGATCAAGACTTGGTTCGTTCATCTTATGCTGATGCATATAAGACGCTTGCTGTTACACTTGCAGCCAATCGTTCGTTAGAGACAGGACAGGTTGAGCAGGTTATTGAATAAACATCAACAATAATGATAGTGGTATAAAGTTAACAATTTCACCGTTTTATAGATTTCTTAATTGCTTCTGCTATATTACCTTGATAGCCGCAAGTTGTTGTGTTAATTGTAAAGTTATCGCTTCGAAAATTTATTCTTGATGTTCTTAGTTGGTCATACTGTGTCTTATCCAATCCATTGTGAACTAAGATAGGTATCAAATCAATCTTGATATTTTTGGGTGTAAAATCATCAACGATTCGAGCTCCTTCTTGCAATTGTGCCAGAACATCTGAAGCCTTTACACCTCCACTTTTGAGTTCCATCGGAACACCTACGAGGATATCCTGTATGTCGTCAATGTAAAAAAGCACATAATCACATTGGTTTGTTGAAGCACTTGCTGGAGGGGAGGCAAGATCAACATCCAAGATTACCCTTTCAGATGGAATGTTTGCCATAGATATTCTGCAACCGCTTTTTCTATATGATGTTGCTTCCCTATTACCTACATTTTGACGAATCTCCTCAAGAATTTCAATCTGATTCACGACTACCTCAATCTCTTTGCTTCTCATACAATTGCTGAAGATTAACGGATCGGTTGTAAAGACCTTCAGCAACGTCATGGTAATCTTTAGGAGGAAATCCCTTCATTGAATCAAATGGTATTTCCTTTACAGGTAAATCTTTTTGAAAATGCCATATACCGACTTCCTCTTGTAATAACCAACTCCCTGATCCGTCAATTTCTTTATCTATTTGTCCTTCAAGAACCAAATTCCCAATTTCCTGAAGTAACCAATCACTATGTGTTGTGATAATCACTTTTACTCCTGCCCGCACCAGTCTTGCGAGAATGACAGCCATATCCGCTTGTGCACCAGGATGTAAGTGTGCCTCTGGTTCTTCAATGATGAGTGTATCTCCAGGTTTTACATATCCGCGCAGAAACAACACTAAAGGAGCAAGTTCAGATACCATTGATGATGTTCTTGTTATACTTGTTGATTGTCCCGCTTCTTTGGGTTGGAATTTGATTTCAGAGTACCCGTTCTGTGATAATACAATATCTATTACTCCTCCAAGTATATGCGATTCTAACTCATCAACGATCTCTGTTAATACAGGGTTTGGTTTGTTGTTTTCTTGATATAGAGTTAGATACTGCATAAAATCAACAACAGCTGCAGAAAGTGTCGGAATATGTATATGTCCACTGTTTTGACGGAGTGTCTTTTCCATAAGAGCACTTGCTACAATACGGTGAGTATGTAAGATACCATTGCGGGTAGCAGGTAGAAAATACCATTTTGACTGATTTATGTTGTTAGATATGTCATATAACTTTAATTCAAGAGACGATTTATTTGTGGTGATTTTATCATCCTGTAATCTGAATGAGAAATATGGGTTTTTCTCATCTGGATAGATAAACCTGATTATAAACTCAAGATATTCTTTCTCATTATCTGCATATCTGAATAAATCAGATACAGATGGAACATCAAAATATCGTTCAAGAGCAGATTCTATTTTTTCTAACTCGATCAGTTTGGAGTTTAATTTTTCCTTCTGAATGTATTCAGAAGCATTCGTAGATTCAGTTGTAGGAAAGCCGTAAGACTCACGAAAAACAGTGTTCATCATATACATCAAAGTGCACATATAAGTTTTGCCAGTGTTGCTTGGACCGACAAATACAGTCAATGGACGTAAATCAATCTTTGCTTCAGAAATTGGTCCAAAATTTTTGACTTCTATTTCAACCTTTGACTGTTCTTGTGTGTCTTTGACTTCACTCATAATCATATCCTCATATTTGTAAGTTAGAAAAACGTCAAATAAGGTTTTTCTTCAATCTCTCGCAATAATAATAGGGCAAGTTCTCGAGCATGATAATCACCCCACATGGATGCTTCTCCACAGGGAATCTTCTTGCCTTCTGGCACGTAATCCCATCCATTCGGACGATGGTATACTGAGTGTAGCAGTAATCCTTGGTGCGTATCGGAAGTGGAGAGATAAGGTTCTGTGAATAGTGTATTTGCAACAGTCAAACCTGCTTGATAGTATGTGTTACCTGCCTCTGCATTGCCATGCTTCTTATGATAATTTCCAAGTCGGATAAGTCCTTGTGCAGCAATCGCAGCAGCAGAACTATCCACCGGTTCATAATCGTTATATGGATTAGCGGGAGCAGTCAGATAATCATTGAGTTCTGCTAAACCGGGAGCACCCGTATCCCAATAAGGTATGCCATCTTGTGCCGTGTTTTCAATGTAGAAATCAGCAGTTGATTCAGCTGCTTTTCGCATGTGTGCTGTTACTTCAGCATAACCACCGTATGGTTCAAGATCTGCTTCTGACAGTGTATCAGAAAACTCAAGCTGTTCTGCGTAGCCTGTGATAATCCATGCCAACCCTCGCGTCCAAGTCGTGAACGGCGAGTAGCCTTGTTGTGTGCTTGGACAACGGAAGTTTCCATCATTCGTATTGAAGATAGACTCATGCACAACACGTCCCCGAACGTCATAAGCATCACGATCTTCACCATAATAGACATTATACTTTGCAGTGGTCTGTGAATGCTGAACGAGTCTATCTAATAAATTGAAAGCGACATCACCTTCACCCATCAACACTGCACCGAGCGTGTGACCGAGTGCTAAAACTCGCAGTGAACGAATGGTATCAGAGAACAGTGAATGTGGTCCGTTGAAAGATGCGATATATCCTGTTCCATCTTTTATTTCTGTCCAACGACTGGCTTGCACGGCTGCGGATGCTTTTAATGCGATTTCATAGAAATGCATCTCATTGTTGTCCCGCGAAATGATTCCCTCAAGCATCAATCTGCGAAGGTTGCCGTAAGTGGAAACATTGTTAAACCCGTGGTCATGCACGCCGATATGCGTCACATGTGGTGCCATCTTCTCAATCGTATTCTTTCTGCCGATGTCAAGGAATTGTTCATCACCAGTGGCATCAAATTGAAGGATAGCCGAACCGAACTGGAATCCTTGTGTCCACTCGGTCCATCCCCGAGTGGTATATTGTCCAGCAACTGTAAATACCGGCGTGCCATTTTCTGGTTTCCACGTGTTTTCAATAGCCAATATTTTTTGACCTGAGAGTTCAAAAAGGCTTTCTATCTGTGGTTTCAAGTCCTGAATTTGTAATGAATGATTTATCTGCATGTGTCCTCGATTCTGTGTATAAAGAGTTCTTTATCGTAATAATAGCGTGTCAAGTACTCCCATAACGTTCACATATAACTTCAATGAGATTCGTTGTGGATTTGCCCGGAACGTTGAGTCCAACGACAACTTTGCCTCCATTTTCCTCAACGACATCTCTTTCAATGAGTTGTTCTAACTTATAGTCGCCACCTTTGACATGGATATTCGGTTTGAGTTCAGCGAGTAATTCAATAGGTGTTAATTCTGGAAAGATGACGACATAATCAACGCATTCTAAGCCACCGAGCATTTCTGCGCGTTCAACATCGGGAATTAACGGACGGCTTTCACCTTTTAGTTCTCTGACAGAACTATCACTGTTGACTCCAACTACAAGCACATCGCCTTGTTGACGTGCGACTTGTAGATAGCGTAAATGTCCTAAATGTAGAACATCAAAGCAACCGTTCGTAGTGACGACAACTTTACCGTCTATTCTGAGTTGTTGAAGTATTGCTGCAAGTTCGTTGCGTTGATATATTTTGTTTGGTGTCATAGTTTTAAAAGTTTATCACGCTTTGTATCGTTTGGCAACTTGGTTTTTGTTTTAGGTGTGTATCTGTGTTCTCTCGTAATTTTCGTTTATTAGACATGTCGGGGCACAGAGACCCCGACCTACAATAGTATGACACGTCGGGGCAAAGAGACCCCGACCTACAGTGAGATGTTTATACATTATTGCACAATCTCACTGCATTTGCTATAATAATTGGTAATGCAAGAGACAATACACACATTGAGAAAATAAGGAGAAATAGATGGACGACAAAAGAGGTACAGCACATCCCTCCCTGTCCATAAGCACACTGGGTGCGTCTGGACATGGTAAAACAACACTGACAGCTGCTATTGCGAGAGTCGTCGCGAGAATAGGTTCTATTCTTTCTAAAGTTGACACTCCATTTGATCAACTGATACCAAATCACCATCCTATACGGGAAGGGGTAAGCATTACCTATCGTTCAATAGATTACGAAACCAGCGGAAAACACTATACACAGATTGACTGCGAAACACACTTGGATATTGTTAAGATGTTAGTCACTCGTTCATTTGCCGTTCAGGGGGCAATTTGGGTGGTTGATGCTGTTGATGGTGTTACACAGGAATCCGCAGAACATATACACATTGCAAATAGATTAAATATACCTACGGTTGTCTCCTTTCTCAATACACGGAATTCTGCAATTGATGATGAACTCATAGATATTTGCAAACAAGAGATGCGTGAATTACTCACCGACAATAACAAGCGGGGATGGGATGAAGAGAACAGTCCTATCATCGTTGGTGATGCAAATAAGGCGTTAAAATACAAAGGTGATCGGATAGATTCTGACCAATGGAAACCGATTGTCAACCTGATATTTGCAATGAATCGGTGTATGCCATCGCCTATCAATGCTGATAACTTACCCCCAATTATGCCGATCTATGAGATTGTTAAGGAGCAGAAAGAACGCGTAACTATAAAAGGTGAACTGGTTCAAGGACACCTTGCTGTCGGACATGCTGTAGATATTGTCGGTAAAGGTGATAGAATCAAGACAAAGTGTCTTAGCATAAAAGAGGATGAAGTCTGTGTTGAATCAGAGCCTGATTGGTTGTCTGTTGGACAGGTGCTGTGTCATCCGAAAACAATAAAAGCACATTCTGATTTTACTGCTCTTGTGTATCTGCTGACGCAAGAAGAGAGCGGTACGCATATCCCACTGATTGAGAATGACAAACCTGAGATACGTCTATGGGGTATTGATATATCAGCGCGCCTACTTCTTCCTACAGATATATCAATCGTCTCTCCTGGTGAGAATGCTCATGTTTCGTTTACGCTTGAACTACCTCTTGCCATGGAGATAGGCACGACTTTTGAAATAAAGAAGATGGGGTCGCGGATAGGACTCGGTGTTGTTACGTCGGTAGGTTAGATTATAGTGAAACCTAAAAAGATGATGACACTTTTGAATGACTTTCATCATTAATCGTGTCAAGCAATAGTTTCGGTATTTCGGTATTTCGGTATTCAAAAAATCAGTGATATACTAAAAACGCCTAAGATAGTATTAAATCCAAATAACAAAGAAGAACGCGAGGAAATACCAGATATAAATGGCTTTCAATTCTACATAGGAAGTTATGCAGAAGCATGAAAAAAACTTTATTTGTCTTACTTTTTTCTGTTTTAGTTGTATGTTGCACTACTGAAAAGACATTAGAAGCACCAACACAAACACTTGCCCCCGCAACCGTTGTTGAGGTGAAAGAAGCAAAAACATACTGGTATCCGGAGGACCCCTCAAATTGGTATGCAGAGATAGAGATTGTTTTCTCTCAAACCCCCAGAGATTTAGAAATCATGAACACAAAAACAAAACATTTTATGAGAAAGCAAAAAGAACAGGTAGGCCCTGCTGATGAACAGGTAGGGGATCCTAATGCAGGCTTTGCAAGTCCAGACCCCTGGTGGACAATTGTTCTTGACTGGGAACAGACAGAGAAAATCTTGACGATTGACTTGACATTTCAAGGGAAAGATTTGTTGGCAACACGCAAGGGTGGAAACCGCATCAGCTACGAACAGGCAAAAGCAAGATACCCTAATATTGACTGGAATGATTTTGTGGCATATACCCTTTATTGCACACTGGATTGGAACACAGGACGCAAACGGGTTGAAGTACCAATCAAACCGACACAACAAATTATAGAACGTTTCAGCAAGTAAGCTATGCAGAGGTGTAAATTGTTTATCCTTGTGTATGTGTATTTTTAGGTATGTTTGTTTGATACGTCCGCAGATAAGGATGTGTTCTCCGGGAGTGACGTATCAAAAGGATGTATAAAAGGTGCAATCAACATTTTAGTCTTACGTTTCGGCTTGAAAATACTTTGAGAAATTACTTATCAACTAATGAATTGGTATCCTTAAGCGTTTGTAATCATACTCTTGTATGTTATCAACATTAATACCCTGTAAATTCTGTAAATTGGATAAAGCATAGAGAGATTTGATAAGAGATACTAAATAGGGTATATGAAACTTGTAATCCTCTTGAGACACTATTTCATTATTCGGGTCTATTTCTGAAAAGAAATCGTAGCGGAAACGATTATATAGTTTGCAGGAGTTACGTAGCAGCGTTTCTATATCGGTATCGTTTGAGCTATTTGCCTTTGAGATATATTGGTCATAGGATACTTTTAGTTTGTTTTTAAATTCTTGTGTGGTTTTCCGATATAAGCGGAATAGGTCATGTCCATTCTCTCTATGGGCGAGTTCATAATAACCAGTATCTATTGTTTCATGGGACGTTTGTAGGATTAGGTGATATTTTAGGAGAATCTCTATGTAATATGGCAGATTCATATTTTTCACCCTATCATTTCCTATTAACATAATCCACTCATCAATATCTATTTCATAATCTCTATGCGTGCTTACTCCCGTTTCAGGATTAATTTCTTCATTAACTATTTTAATAGCTGTGTCGGTTGGTGTCAACTCAAGATTAGGGATTATACTATAGAAAAAATTCGCAAGCATTCTCTCTTGTTCAGGGGTTATAGTAAAACGTCTTGAAGATTTTTTCTGTGTTGTCATGGTGATATGAAATTCTCTCCTTATATGCTGGTGTTGATTTGTCAAGACATTACATAGACTGGTACAGAATGCTCGCCGATCTGTTTGCTATAGGTATTTTCTGATTGTTCTCATGTAGCTGATCTTATGACTGCGGTTAGCACGTATTTTGTCAATCTATCATGGCATTCAGAATTGATTTCATCTATAGAAGAGGGTATTAACTATAGTAAGACGGACAATTAATGAAACATATTGTCCCAATTGCATATTTATAGAATGTCCGAGGCGCAATGAATTGCGCGACTACAAACGCGTCTTTCTAAATGTAAAGTGTATTGTTAATTTCAGATTTTACTATAAATAATGATACAAAAGTTCACAGTCCCTTAAACTATGAAGTATCAAACGAACTTTCTAAATGTTAACATATTTGAGGAGTGGACATAAATAATTCCTATTTAAATTTGCGATTAAAGGTAGTCAGGACGCACAACGTATCGTCAGCAAGTTGAAAGACGCACAATGAATTGTGCTACTACAAACGGCATTTCTATAAATCAAGCAGTCTTTGAAGTCTGTTCCTGCCTGTTTTGATGAGCCAAATATTTATGCACATCCTTCACATATTTGACAGAAGGTATCAATGGAATTCAACGATTTTGAGGATGTCGTGAGTAAATATTTTGCACCTTTCGCCCTCTGTGGTTTGCATCTCATTGTATCCGTTTTCTATATACCTTCCGCGCCTCTGGTGCTGCTGTGTTTAGAATATTTTGCTAAACATTGTGATGTTTGGCACTTTACATAGGCGAGGTTAGGATCCTCATCTACCGGATAAGCGGACGGCACGCGTAGCGTGCCTACTACTATTAAGTAATCTGCACACCTATCGTGCAGCGGTGATGGTATCGGATAGAATTAGGTCGCCTGTATACAAGGCGCGTCCAATAATGGCACCATAAGCATCAATGCTCTTTAGTGCTTCAATGTCTGATAGTGATGTGACACCACCTGAGGCAATCACATTCGCAGAAACGGCGTTGATTATATCCGCAGTTGCGTTGACATTAGGTCCTTTGAGCATGCCATCGCTTTTGATGTCTGTATAAATGATGGTTTGGACTTCATCCATCTCTACAGCAAATTCCACTGCAGATTTCTGAGAAACTTCTAACCATCCGTGCGTAGCGACCATACCGTCCTTTGCGTCAATGCCAACTGCAATTCGTTCACCATGCTTTTCACAAGCCTGTTTGACTAAACTTGGTTGCTTTAATGCAGCAGTGCCTAAAATTGCCCGATGCACACCTAATGCTAACACAGCATCTATATGTTCCATACTACGGATGCCACCACCAAGTTGAATTGGAATATCAAGTGCGTCAACGATTTCACGGACAATGTGAAGGTTTGCTGATTCTCCTTGAAATGCACCATCTAAATCAACAAGATGTAGGTATTCTGCCCCCTCTGCTTGCCACTGTTTTGCCATCTCCACGGGAGAATCGGAGAAGACAGTTTCCTGTTCTGCTATCCCTTGGATGAGATTTACACATTTTCCACCACGTAGATCTATAGCTGGTAATATCTGCAATGTTCTTCCTTTCTATTATTCTTCACGGAATATTCCGAGTAATTTCAATTGTGCTATTGAGATAATAGCAATGATGATAAACAACACCCATCCGATTGTGGCAGCATATCCGAGACGCATGAATTGAAATCCGTTCTTATAGAGATACATCACGATAGTTGTGCCAGCATCAGCAGGTTCACCGCCATTTGTCAATATGTATGGTAGATCAAAGAGTTGAAACGAACCGATCATTGATACGACGACAACGAAGGCAATTACGGGTCGTAATGAGGGTAGGGTGATATGTATAAAGGACTGCCACCAATTTGCGCCATCCACTGCTGCGGCTTCATACAATTCCTGCCGAATACCTTGTAGGCCTGCCAAAAAGAAGATCATGTTGAAACCCGCCCACTGCCACACACCTGTTAGTATGACAGCAAGCATCACATATCTTGGGTTGCTGAGCCAACCGATTTCTTTGCCAAACAACAGAAATTCATTGTTAATCAATCCAGCGCGTTGATCGTATATTAGATTGAATATGATAGCTACAAAAACTCCTGCGACAAGTACGGGTGTAAAGAATGCAAGTCGTAAGAAGTTCTTTCCCTTCACGAACTTTGCATTGAGAAGTATCGCAAGGAACAGAGCAATTGGTAATTGTAATAGTAATGTTCCAAGTGCGAAATAGGTTGTATTCAGAAGGGATTTCCAGAAGATAGGATCTTGAAACAGATCTGTAAAGTTTTCAAACCCGACAAATATTCTACTTTTGAATCCACGCATCTCATAGAATCCCATGATGAGAGAAGAGATGAGCGGATATACCATAAAAATTGCAAACAGAATGAAAAACGGTGCTATAAATAGATACGGTGCGAATTTCTGTTGTTGATTCCAAAAGGTGTATCTATCCCGTTTAGTTTTCATTAGTAGCTACTATCCCCCACCGTTCTTGATCTTTTGCTATAATTGATCGCACTTTTTCTGCCAGTTCTGTCAACGCTTGACGTGGTGTTTGCTTTTGTGTGACAGCAGCAAAGATTGCATCGTTTAGTAAATCTGCTGCTTCTGACCAATATGGATTCTGATAACGGGGTGGCAATTCAGGTGCGAGTTCTATGAATAACTCTCCAAGCGGTTGTCCACCTAAATATTCAAGCGGTTGTTTTAATGCTTCGGCATCCCATGCAGCTTTGAGTGGTGGAATAATCAACGTTGTTTCGTATCGGTTTATCAAACTCGCTCTATCAAAATAGGTGAATTTCAGTAGTTCCCATGCAAGATCAGGATTCTCACACTGCTTTGTAATGCCTATCATTGTGCCGCCGCGTGTCGTCGTGCGTCTGCCACCGATTTCCCATGCAGGCATACTTATTGCTTTCCATTTGCCAGACATCTGCGGCACTTGACTTTGCAGAAGTCCTACATACCAATCTGGGGCAAGTATGGACAGGATTTTGCCGTCTTGCATTGCTGCGTAGTTGCTGGGATCCCCGTGCCATGTGCCGTAGACAGGTGTTGCGATTTTATGTTCATTAAATAGAGATGTGAAGAATTCCAGTGTTTGAATTGCGATTTCACTGTCTATAATAACATTGCCTTGAGCATCAAAGAAACCTCCGCCTCTTTGTAGCAAAAGGTTCATATAGTCGCTTTCAGTTTTGTTGTCAAGGACGATGGCATATTGGTCAATTTCTCCATCTCCATCAAGATCGCGCGTTGCTTTTTTTGCCGCAATGATGAAGTCATCCCAAGTTTCAATTTCAGTCATCTCAACATCTGCAGCTTTAAACAGGTCATCTCTGTATAGGAGGACAACCGGATGCAAGTCGTGTGGGATTCCGAATATTTTGTCTCCATAAGACCAAGGTGTGAAGCGGCTAATGACTAACTGGTCTAACCATCCTTCGCTTTCTAAACGGGGACGTAAATCAACGAAACCGACTTCATCAATATCTCCCTTTAAGAAACGTCCGATTGAATTGATCTCAACTTCAACAATGTCGGGAGCACCGAAGTCGGAGAGTAATGCAGTTAGGAGTTTGTCGTGCATCGTTCCACCGAAATTGATAAGTTGTACATTTACATCAGGATGTGAGGTATTATAGATAGGCAACCGTGCTTGATATTCTTCGTAATGTGTCGGCGCGAATACCCAAAATTCTAACTCCTTTTCTGTTTCATCCGCTGGTGCGAATATGAAAAGGCATGAGATTAAAAAAAGAATTAACATGACCATCGGACCTTTGCCGAGTGGAAAGTTTTCTGGATCATAAGGGAAACGCATAAAGTGCCTTGGGGTGTTCGGAGATAGCTCCTACAGCGGTGTGTATAATTCTTATACTTCACCATAATTGCGCTGTAAAATCTGTGCCATCTGCGATTCTGAATATCGGTGTTAGAAGCCGCTCCAACAATCGGTATCTGCTTCTTAGCAATTTTGACTTGACAATTGGGTATATTACCATTAAAATGTATCAAATCATAGTTATTTTATCAACAAAGAAATGGAGGATGATGCTATATGCCCACGTATGATTATAAATGTCTTGAATGTGAAGACCAGTTTGAGAAGTTTCAAGGCATTACAGCACCGCCGCTTGAAGAATGTCCTGAGTGTGGTGGAAAAGTAAAACGGCTTATCGGTGCAGGTGCAGGTCTGATATTCAAAGGTTCAGGGTTCTACATCACAGATTATCGTAGTGATGGTTATAAAGAATCCGAAAAGAAAGATAAGAAAACAAAGTCAGAGAAAAGCGATAAATCAGAAAAGAAATCCGAGACGAAAAGCGAATCAAAAAGTAAGTCAAGTGATTCTGGTAAGTCAGTAGAAAAAACTTAAAGTCAAACAAGCTGCGATCACCATAGGGAAACACATTGCATAATCACCAACATCATCACAATCCAGACGAACCGCATGTTCACCACCATCAACACACGCTTCAGAAAAAATTTAGACTGGCACTGTTGGTCACCTTTTTTGTATTCGTTGTAGAGTTAGTTGGTGGATATCTGACCAATAGTCTTATGTTGTTGAGTGATGCTGCACATGTGATGTCGGATGTGCTATCACTTCTGATCAGTTGGTTTGCAATATATCTCTCAACGCGTCCTGCGACCTCTTCTCGTACCTTCGGCTATCATCGTGCTGAAGTGTTCGCTGCATTCATCAATGGTGTATCGTTAATTGGCATCTCTGGCTGGATATTCCATGAAGCATACCAAAGATACATGTCTCCAGAGGAGATTGAAGTAACCGGTATGTTTGTTGTTGCAAGTTTTGGACTAGTAGCGAACCTGTTTATCCTGTGGAAACTGCATGGTCATAGTCATGGCAACCTAAATGTGCGGAGTGCAGTGCTTCATGTGGTCGGTGATACACTTTCATCGGTTGCTGTTGTTGTTGGTGGTCTGATTATATATTGGACAAAATGGTATCCTATCGATGCTATCCTCAGTTTCCTAATCGGTGGGATAATACTCTTCGGTGCATTTAATGTGACCAGAGAAGCAGTTCATATTCTGTTGGAGAACACCCCACGAAATACGGATGCACACACCGTAGCAAAACATATATGTGATTTAGCATCTGTGAAGGATGTTCATGATATGCATATTTGGTCTCTGTGTTCAAACTACAATGCCTTGAGTGCTCACATAGTGCTTGATGAAAACACCACGCTTGCTCAGGACCAAATTCTTGAACAGATTAACACGGTATTACAAAATCAGTTTAATATCAACCACACAACTCTGCAACTTGAGCAGATTGCGTGTACACAGGCAGGTAACTTACTGTGCAATGCACAACATTCGTAGCATCACTCTAAATATGTTCTTCCTTTAGACGATGTGCTTTCCTATTTAACGAAGGATCTTTAGAGAACTTTAATGTTGCTTGCACAAGTCCTTCTACATGCGATATCATATCTTTCTCTACCTGTACTATACGACTCATAAGATATGGTTGATCACTCGCCTGTATCGCCTGTCTCATGATTGAGAGTAGATATAGATATATTGTGTCTGACTCACTTCCCTCAATTTCGATTGCGATTTCAAACGCTTCATCTAAAGATATTCTCCCGCTTTCAACTTGAGATTCGTGCACATCCAGTGCATCGGTGATATCTTCTATGGAAATATGTGGGAATGGTACTATAGGTGATGTTGTCTTATCTGTATCCGCTTCTGAAATAACTGTGTCTTTCCCGAAAGTTTCTATACAGACTGCGCGTCCAAAGTCTACAAGTATATAGTGTTGCCATTCTTCGGTGCTCATCCTTTCCCAAAAGCGTGCAATACGTTCATCATAGTCACCCAAATGCAGCGCGAAGGAGGCGTATAGTTTTGCTTGTCGCAGTTCAAGGTCTTGGCAAATATCAAAAAGTTCTTCTAATGTCAATTTTTCTCCTTGTGTTGGGTGTGATGAGGGAACCTAGTGTCTGTTCACTAATTCCACTCAATATCATCAAGAGTTGTCGCGGTTGCCACCTGTTCTAAAAGAGCATCAAGACGGGTGCGGCTTCGCATCCTTGAGATTTTATTGACAACTGTATCGGGAACTTCACCGATGCGTAGGTCAAGTAGTTTCAAGAGAAACTCCCGTTTGGCTTGTATCTTTCCACGTTCCTCACCGCGTTTCTCACCGCGTTTCTCACTTCGTTGTATCAGAGCTTCTGCACCTGTCATAATGAAATTTTCTACCTCCTTATCATGAGTTTGAGATTGTATAAGTTGTCTCAATTGTGTTTGTTCTGCTTTGGGTCGTCTAAAAAATACCAAAAAATATAGATAAAGTATCTCGTGGTTGTGTAGTTCAGGATGTTCAGCTGCTAAGGTCTCCAAATGTGTAAGTGCTGCTGACAATGCCTCTTGCATTGATGTTTCATCTGCGGTTTCTTGTTGCAGCACTGTCATTAACCATCCGAAAGGATGATCAACATCAGTAAATTTCTCTATATCTTCATCCTTCACACCAAGAAATAAAGTCTCAAAAGTTGGGACAAAGGGTGTCATCAACGATGGAATATCCATTGATGCGGAAAGAGATATCGGTATCTTCCATCGTTGTTGACCGGTATAAAAGACAATTGGGAGGATGGGACGTAAACGCCACGCACTTCTTGGAACTTTAGAATTCTTTTGTTCCTCCAGCTGCCCGTGCCATATCTGGCACATATAAGACAACAACCGAAATCCCATCAGGTGGTCAACGGTTGATTGATGTTCTATCAAAATATAAATGGTTAGGTCGTCACATAAAGTTGTGTCTCGAAATGGCACAGTAAACACCATATCAGACACCAAATCTCGCAACGTATTATCAACAATACTCCTGTTTTCTATTCTTGCTTGAGTGAAGTCCAAATGTTCGGCAAGTTCACTGGCAAGGATTAGGACTAACCCATGTAAATTTTCCGATTTTTTGAATAACCACCTTGCACTTTTGTCTGCGAAATGTCCAATTTTTGGATTAAATAAAGTGCGTATTTCTTCTAAATCTGCTATTTTGTTATCTGTTTGCACTATGTCTCCTGGACCATTACTATCATTGTATAGACTAACATTAATCTGACAAAATGTCAATAACGTAAGATTTTTAATCTCTAGTGGAATTTACAATTAATAGGACACGCCTCAGAGGGCGAGGACACCTCGCCCCTACGGGACTTGTGGTGCTTGCAAGTGCATTGAAATGTCTTCTTAATTCTAAACTTTACTATAAATGAATTTGATTGCAATTTTGCGTGACTGTCAGTGCGATTCAAGAAGCATTACATTCTATCAGTCATATTACATTTGTAATGGCAATGAAATCGCATTGCCAGATGACATACTCCGCGTGACTGCCTCTGTGAACTCCATATACTTAACGCCAGTGTCAAAGTCGGTGTGAGTGATGGTTTCTTCTCCCCTGATTGCGTTTACAAATTCTTCTTCCACACGCCATCCACCCTCTTCCTCTGCGGGTATATCTATCTCATTTAACGCTTCATCACCTTTTTGTCCACCATAGAGTTTGTTTGCAGAAAATCGTAGCGTTCCAAGACTTCCGAAGATAAACACCTCTGGCACTCCAGCTAACCCCGTTACAGCAGAGATTTGCATGTGGAGTTGCGCACCACAGGTGAGCTCACCGATAACATCAATATGTTCTGGTATTCGGACTGAACGTTTTATGCCATCATCATCCGGACGCATTTTGATGAAGGTATTACCCATAGCAGAAATACGTGTTGCTTCACCGACCCAACGCATTATCGCTTCATACCAAATACCCATGCTCATGATGTTTAACCCACTAAGGTCAAAATCTTGTCTCCATTGGAGCGACGTTTCAGCTTCCAGAAACGTGCCTCCTGCACGCACTTCAATTGCGAGCACATCTCCGATATATCCCTCTGCGATCAATCGCTTTATGGTATTGTCCACCCGGAGTGTCATTGGAGAAGGAACGATTTGTGCAGTTAGCTTCGATTTTCGACGTGCCATGAGACGCATTGCATGTGCCTCACGAGCATTCATTGCCATTCGTGCTTCACACATCACATGTTTATTTACCATCAGCGCGGATACTGTTGCACGACAGTGCATATAGGGCCAAGTTCCTATGACGATGGCGTTTGTCTCATTATCGTCAATTGCATCTTGCCAATGGTCGTAGATTTTTGGAATACCAAACTCGTCTGCTACACGTTGTGATGATTCTCGACTGCGATTGCATACGCCGATTATCTCAACACCTTCTATTGCTTGTAGTCCAGGAATATGTCGTGATTTTGTGTTTCTTCCTGCTCCGATGATACCGACTCTGACTTTTTCTGATGCCACTCCGTTGCTCCTTTGCATATCAAAATGTAATTATGATGTTAGCAAATAATTGGAGTGATGTCAAGTAGAAATCGGGTAGTATTCGATTGGCAAGATTCTGTATTTTCTGATTCTCGGATTTAGCGAATTCTGTTAAATCAACGGTATGAATGCATTCCGGCATTCACTGGATTTCACGGATTCTATGAAGGAATTGTCGGGCATTTAGACGCGTAGCACTATCATTTGCATGCAGATCTTTCTCAATCAGGTGAACACCAGATTTGTCTCCAAGTGATGCAAGATCGTATGCAGCTGCACGTTGGATGTTAGGATTGTTATGTGCTAACAGTGCTTTCAAGCCATCCACGGTTTCTGCTTTCTTCTGGATTTCCGTGATCTCGATATTGGTGTCATAGTATTCTGCATAGAACCACGGATTTCTTAAACTCACATTTTCAATGTCCCCTGAGAACCAAATTGGTCTGCTAAGGTGATATTTCTTGTGGATTTCTTCAAACGATAATTCATCCCTTAAACTCATTGGGAGTCTAATCTCTTTTGCGTTTGGTTGATTTAGTTGAGTGAGCAAAATAGCCGCGGACCTACGTGTTTCTCTATCAGAACTATGTAGATTTCGGTTAGCAAGAGATTTAATCCATTGTAGACAAGAGTCATCCCCAAGTTGGTTTAGAATATAGGCGATTTCCGCAGAAACACTCATGTTTCTCGAGTGTAGAAAGATTTCTATTAGCGGTTTAATGTCTTTATCATCACCTGTTGAGCGTAATTTATATATTACATCTGAAATGATTTCGTTGTATCTATTTTGTCTGCCTAATATTTGAAGCCAAAGTTGAGTCATATCGCTGTCAGTATAGTTTAGTAATGCTCTATGGGCAGATACCTCTAAACTACTACGAGATGAAGAACTGACATTTACGAGTGAGGAACTCAGCAGTTTCAGTGGTTCAATTGCTTCTGGTTTACGTAACTCACCGAGTTGAAAGCATACATGTTCTAACTGTTTTATGTCGTAATTGTTGATATGAATTGGATCTAACATTTTGAGCATAGCATTAAATTGCATTGGCGTAGGTTCTTTTATTTCAAAAGATGTTTTAGGAGAAATGAGGGGTTCTTCCCATGCCATTAAGTTAGATTTTATCTGACTGCTGAGTGGCAGATTTTCCTCTTTATCTGTCCTTTTAAGTGCTGGATTGGGTTTCCAAGGAGAGAAGAACACTTTCAACTTAACATTATACTGACCTGATTGGAAAAGGCGGTAATATTTGGAAACAGGAATGATGTTTGTTATTACCTCATTAGGTTTTATTATATCAAAATGTTTGGGGTTTACTGGTAACAGAATGACTTCCTCTTCTCCATCCTTGACCATTGTAAGATTATATTCATTTGTATCTACAGAACTATGCCTACTTCTTTGACCGTAGACTTCTGCCATAGTTCCATCGGGTTGTTGAATCTCTAACTTCACATAACCTGATGAAACATCTCTCTTGAAACCGATTTTAATTGGATAATCACTTGTGTTCCTGATAGTATATTTGAGAGCAATGGGGTGTCTATAGTCATATTTCGTTGAAACCATCTCTATTTTCAATTCTAAGGGTTTATTCTCAGACAATTCGTCAGTCGTCAAAAGAGCTGCATTGCGTGCATTTCCTCTACTATCTTTTGCCAGTTGTTCTAACTTAGGAATCATCTCTGTAAGTTTCATTTTACGAATAATGTTGATTGCACTTATCCGCACATTTGGATTAGGATCATCCAGTAATTGTGGAATGTACTTATGTATTTCAGCATTCCAAAGGGTTCCAAATTTTGTGAGTGTTTCGACTGCCTGCACCCGGAGTTGAGAGGAGGGGTTTAGTGCAATTGTTCCCACTGCATCAATTGCCTCTGGTCTGTTAAAAGTTGTCAATGCTGTTAATACTGATTTGGATGGGTTTTGTTCTGCAACTTTCACTAATGCGACAAAACCTTCTTGTCCCATATTTTTTAGAGCATATATCATTGCAGATTTTAGTGCTTCATTTTCAGTTTCAATACATTCCGTTTCAAAAATAGGGATAACTTCTTTATCTTTGACTTTTCGTAATACCTTATAGATTTTTAGCTTTGCGTCAACGGCTTCAGTTGATTTTACTGTATCCAACATCTTTTGCACACTGGACTGACCAAATTGAGCCATGCGGTCTAGGACAGACGTTGGAATGCTGCTTGCAACACGTCTGCCAAGGTCTGACTCGGAATCCATTGCTTCCAATAGAATTGAAACTGTTCTCGGATCATCAATTTGTGCTGTTTTTTGTAGCGTTTCTTTCAGTATGTCAATTGTATTGATGTTTGGATATTTAAGTATTTTAAGCAGTTCTGGTATTGCGCGTTTGTCTTGGAAATCAGCAAGTTCAAATAGTACTTCTCTCCGTTTTTCTGGTGCTGTTCTGCGATTGTTTATTTGCTCAACTAGATATGGAATGACTCGTTCATCTTTCAATTTCAATAGGACATCAACGGCAATTCTTTGGGTTTCTGGATCAGCATCAAGGTGTTTAGCCATCAGTCTCTTTGTAAATTCAGCATCTATACCAGCCATAATATGTGCAGAATTACGTCGCATCCAAACGTCTTCATGATGTATGAAGACTACGGAAAGGGCAGACATTACGCCATGTTCTGGATAATATCGTTGAATAGAACGTATGGCATTTCTTCGGGTTCGCTGATCATCATTTGTCAAGTTCTTGATCAGATACGGAATTACCTCATCACCCATAAGGAAAAGTTCATATCCCAATCGATTTGTGTCATCCCATCTGGTTTCCAGCCTGTTTAGTATCTTGTTTTCATCAGCATGTATTGTGCCGCAGAATAGGACTAACAACAGAGAGATTATGCATATCAAATATTTCATTGTTAACTCCAGAAGTTGTCATATAGTCAATTGTATCAGAAATAGACTGAGTGTATCAATGTGTTTTAGAATTCAAAGTGTGTAAATTATTGTGTTTTTTTATTCCATGCATTATACTGTGTTATTATGAAATCAGAAACTAAAAGGAAGCGCGGCATTATTGTCGGTATAACCGGTGGTATAGCGTGCGGCAAAACAACGGTATCAGAATTACTTTCTGGCAAAGGGGCAATACCGATTAACGTTGACGAGATTGGTCATCAACTGCTTAGGTCTGACAGTCCTGTTATTGATGAACTGGTTGAGGCATTTGGCACGGAGATACTTGATCAATCGGGAGATGTCAGCAGAAAGAAATTGGGGGCAATCGTTTTCAATGATAAGTCCGCACGTGAACGACTCAATGCCATGCTACACCCAGTGATCATTCAACGTTCACGTGCACGTGCTCAACAACTTGTGAATGATGATGCATCTTGTGTAGTGTTGCTTGATGCCCCACTGCTCATAGAGGCAGGTGCTTATGATGCTGTTGATTTGATTGTCGTTGTGACCACCTCAGTTGAAACACAATTGCAACGGATATTAGAACGTAGTCAACAACAGAACCGTCCACTCACTAAAGCCGACGCTCAAGCACGTATTGACTCACAAATGCCTTTATCTGAAAAGGTGAAGTATGCAGATGTCGTAATTGAAAATGAAGGATCTATTGAAGAACTACAAAAGCAGGTAGAGTCATTATGGGATAAACTTCAGAAAGACTTATGAGTCGTTCCAAAGCACATTTATGGCATTTGCTTTGATAACACAGTAGACTTCCTTACCATCACTCAGTTGGAGTTGGTCCCTCGCTTCATGCGTAATTTTAACGGAGAGTCTATACCCCTCAACAAGAATTGATATGATTATTTGGTCATCAACGCCATCAATTGTCCCACGTAGAATGTTTCTTGCACTAATCGGTAAATTGGGTTCAAGAGAAATGATGATGTCCTCTGCACGGATTGCTATAGGCACAAGGTTACCAATTTCAGTATCTATGAAAGGAATTACAAGAAGTTGATTCCCAATTTCTAATTCTGTTACGCCTCGCTGTTTGTCTGAGTTTGCTACTAGGAGTGAGAATATATTTTCCACACCTGTCATATTCGCTATGGGTAACGCTGAAGGTGCTGTTAGTAGCTGATGTGGTTCTCCATTGGCGATAATCTTTCCTTCCGAGAGAAGAAATGCTTCGTCAGCAAGTGCCATTGCTTCAGATATGGCATGCGTGACATAGATGATTGGAATTTCATATTCGTTTTTGATGTGATGTAGATATGGAATAATCCTACTTTTCAGTCCGCCATCCAATGATGCAAGCGGTTCATCCATCAGAAGGAGGCGCGGTTCCATTGCCAGCGCACGTGCAATCGCAATCCGTTGACGTTGTCCACCGGACAGTTGATTCGGATAGCGTTGAAGTAAATCTGAAATTTCAAGTGTGTCAAGCACTTGGGAAAGACTATCTGGGTTTTTACGCTTCGTCTTAGATTGACCATAACGGATATTCTTTTCAACTGTAAGGTGGGGAAAGAGGTGTCCTTCTTGAAATATATATCCGATTCGACGTTTATCGGGTGGCACACTGATTTTCAAATCGGTGTCATATAGTTTGTTGTTATCAAAAACAATCTGTCCTTTATCAGGTGAGAGTGTTCCACCGATACAGTTGAGCAGTGTTGTTTTACCACTACCAGATGCGCCTAAGAAGGCAGTTACTTTTTGATGCAGTTCACAATCAACATCAAGTGTAAATTTACCGAGACTTTTCTTTATATTGAGTAGAAAATTATACTTTCCAGTCATATTTGCAAAACATTATAGTTGAAAAAGGTAGTTTCCAGCAATTTATTCAAAACCGCCACCATCAAATCCTCCGCCACCGTCAAAACCACCATCGTCGAATCCACCAGCATCACCGCCGCCATCACTTCCACCAGAATCCGCATCCTCAGAAGTATCATTATCTAACATACTGCCAAGAATTAAACCCGTGAAAAGTACATCTTCCGTATCACTATTGGGGTCAACGGTATCAGCACCATCACCGTGTCTGTTCTTTCTATTCTGAGATTTACCTTTATTTACTGATTTAACTATAGCAACTAAAATCACGATAAATGCTACTGAGACTAAGAAAAACACAAGAGTTCCCATTTTTTTCTCCTTTTAAATCTGTTGTTATCACTAAGAACAGCAAAGTTTTAATCGTAGAGACCCACGCTACAATGTGTGAAACTTTCCGATATTGAGAATTACCAAAAAATAAATTAATCTTCATCAAAACACACCGAACTGCTGTTCTACCGCAGGTTAATTCGTTCTGTCATCCATATAGCAACGAACGCAAGTATCGTTGAAATCAGGACTAATCGATAAGCAGTAATATCATCACCCAGCTGCACCGATTGAAAAATCGCCAACGCAATGGTCTGCGTTTTCCCGGGGATATTCCCTACCACCATCATTGTTGCGCCGAACTCTCCAAGACTCTTCGAAAATCCAAGAATACCTCCACTTATTATCCCACGATACGCCATCGGTACAGTTATCGTCCAAAAGACTTTGATAGGTGAAGCACCGAGTGTTCGTGCAGCATTTTCAAGTTCTGATGGCACAGCTGCAATACCTGTCATGATACCGCGAACTAACAGTGGAAATGATATTACCGATACAGCAATTACAACAGCAAATTGGGTGAAAATAATCTCAATACTAAAATAGTCAAATAATAACTTGCCAATAGGTCCATTTTTGCCTAAAAGTATTAGAAGCAAATATCCACTGACTACAGGTGGCAGAACCAGTGGTAACATTATTAATGTATTGAGAAATGTCTTCCCTGGAAATTCTCGTTTTGCAAGCAGCCATCCTACGAACAGTCCTGGTGGAAACATTACAACGAGGCTAAGCAAGGCAACCTTTATAGATAGTATAAGAGCAGAAACTTCAGCCGGTGTAATCCTCATTGTGATGAATCAGTTCTACGTTATTTTGCGGATGTAGGAGATAAACATGTAAATCCGTGTTTTTCAAATATCTCTGTAACAATGGGTTCTTTCAAAAATGTGCGAAACGTTTCTGCCAGATCTTTATTGTTGCTGTTCTTTAAGATAACTGCGGGATAGACTATTCTTGAATGCGTTTCGTTGGGAAATTTGTATAGAACTTTGACCTTATTAGAGACTTTTGTATCAGTTTCATATACAATTGCGATGTCCACATTTCCTGATGTCAGATATGCAAGTGTTGCACGCACATTTGTGCCAAAGATTAGTTTCGACTTTACCTTCTCCCACAATCCAGAGTGTTCTAACGCCTCTTGTGCATAACTTCCAGCAGGTACTATTTCAGGATGTCCCATCGCAATTCGTTTTATAGGTGTATCCTGTATATTTTTTAGATTCTCAACAGTAATCTCAGTATTCTTTTGAGTTACAGCGACTAAACGGTTTGTCAACACATCCGTTCTGCTGCCATCTTCAAGTAGACCGAGTGAATTTAAGGCGTCAACCTGAATAGGACTCGCTGAAATGAATACATCTGTTGATGCCCCTTTTTCAATTTGACGTTGAAGCGTTGTAGATGCTGCAAAATTATAATGTACACGAATGTCCTGACGTTTGGTAAATTGTGCTCCAATTTCAGTGAGTGCATCGGATAAACTTATAGCCGCAAAGACATGTAACTCACGTTGTTTCTGTTTGTCTGATTGGCATCCCGATAGACCGTAGCAGATGAGTAAAATTATCAATAGCGAACACGAAAGAGCGTTACGTTGCACTATCTTCATCTTGGAGACCTCATTTCATATAGTCTACCAGATAATGCGCCATCTGTCAAGTATCATGCAGGAATCGGGTGTGTAAATATTTTGTCACCGTAGATGTCAATTCAAGTGCAAAACCTGTAATCTATTATAGGACGGGGTCTCTGTGCCCCGCCATTCCTTGTCCTGTAAGGCAACGGGCGGGCACAGAGACCCGGGGAATCATGGCGAATACCAAACGCGTATTCGTCTAAGCGCATTCATACCGTTGATTTGGCCCCTACAATTCATGGTGAGAAGTTAGTGACAGAAACATTACACACCTGCAGGAATCAACTTTCCTTGCAATCCACGATGAATTGTGGTATCCTATCTATAAGTACTATTCAAGCGGGGACAGATCAATGAAATTAGGTTTATGTACAATCGCATTTGAAGAAAAACCTTTGGAAGAGGTAATTGATATTGCTGCTGACTATGGATTTGATGGTATTGAAGTATGGGGAAAACCGCCACACATGCCACTTGAATACGATGCTACCTATGTGAAGAATATTAAGGAGTTGGCACAACAGAAAGGATTGTCGATTTCTGCTTATGGATCCTATGTTAATCCTTTGATGGATTTTCATCAGAAGCATTTTGAGGATGCATTTAAAATTGCACAAGATCTTGGTACCAATTTGGTTCGTATTTGGTCTGGCGGTGGTCCGTCGAAGTCTATCACACCCTACGATAAACGTATGATCTTGTTCCGATTAGTGAGTTTGGCACAATGGGCAAATTTCCGTAGTATTATCCTGGGTTTGGAGATGCACAACAACCATCTTTCTGATAAAGTTGAGAGCATCCTTGAGATAATAGAAAACACCAATATGCCATCTCTCAAGACATATTACCAACCACTTTCACGGTATGATGCTGATGAACCGCATACTGCTGCCCAACAGCTTGCACCCCACGTTGTGAATATTCATGCACAGAACTTTGACGAAAACGGTAAAGCATGTCCAATCTCTGATGGCGTTGTTGACTATAGCAGGATCGTGGAAACTCTTGGAAGTGAAGGTTATGATGGGTATATTCACGTCGAATTTGTCCGCGGTGATAATAAAATGGATGCTTTACAACGGGATAGAGATTTTCTCGCAAGCCTCACTACGCCATTAGTTGAGGATTCATTGAAAAATCTTGAGACCGAGTCTGTATAAACAGAGTCGGCTTTTTCTTACATGCGATTAGAAGTCGGTATCATCGCTCTCCTTGAACAGACATTAGAGATTTCTGCTGAAAAACGCGCACAGTTTGAATGGCTTCGGAACAAACCTTCTCCTGATTATTTTGGGGATCTTTATGACAAGTTGATGGATCTTTACGGAGAACTCAACGGAGATTGGCAAGGCACTGAAGCAAAAGCAGACGGTTATCTTACTCCTGACGCATATTTTCCTGAACCATATAATTTTATTTTTGAGTTTGATGAATTACAGCACTTCACAAAATATAGAGAATTGACATTCAAATATTATTCTAAAAACATGCCGCTTGCCTATGAACCGGATAAATATGTTACGTTTTGCAAGGAATACCATCAAGCAGCACTTGCAAAAGGTCCAGACCGATTCAGAAGGCGTACAGCGGATTTTCCTTATGTGAACGGAAGGGCAGCGCAACGGGCTTTTTTCGATACTTTCAGGGATTGGTTACCCCCGCGGCACGGACTCAATCCTACTATAAGACTCGCAGAATTTGAGGTAAAACCTATTCTGAACGGTGAATTAACTGAAGATGCTGCGATTTCATATATGAAGAAACTCATAAAGGGTCGCATTGCAGACATAATATAGAAAAGGTAGGGTATATTACACTATATGGACAACCGAACAAGTTCAATAGTGAATCTTTCTGATTATCCACTACTAGAGCAGATTGGAAATACACCACTTGCAAGAATTGATCTCTTTAAAGATGAATTGCCAAATGTTGAGATCTATGCGAAAGTGGAAACCTATAACCCCGGCGGTTCTATAAAAGATAGACCTGTCCTAAAAATGGTGACAGAGGCAATTGCATCTGGAGAACTGACACGCGATAAAGTCATATTGGATTCAAGTTCAGGGAACGCAGGAATTGCTTATGCAATGATTGGAGCGATTCTTGGGTACCAGGTTGAACTCGTGATCCCAAATAACGCCAGTGAAGAACGGAAAAAACGGATTCGTTCACACGGTGCAAAGATTATTTATACTGACGCGCTACTCGGATATGATGAAGCATTGCGAGAGGTGCAACGCAGATACGAAGCACAACCGGACGGATATTTCTTTAAATCCCAATATGATAATAATAATAACTGGCGCGCACATTATGATACAACAGGCAAAGAAATTTGGCAACAAACAGATGGGAAGATTACGCACTTCGTAGCGGGTGTGGGGACTGGTGGCACTATTACAGGTGTTGGTCGGCGTCTGAAAGATTATGATCCAAATATTCATATCTGTTCAATAGCACCTGAAGAATTTCCCGGAATTGAAGGATTGAAAAAACTTGGGGGCGCAGAAGATATCGTTCCTAAAATCCTTGATGTAAATATAATTGATAGTCATATTCCCGCAACTATTGAAGATGCTTATGATATGTGTACCCGTCTAACAAAGAAAGGTTGGTTTGTGGGACAATCTTCAGGCGGATATCTATACGGGGCATACAAACTGGCACAAGAGATACAAGAAGGTGTAATTGTCACTGTATTTAATGACCTCGGTGAAAGGTATTTTAGTACGAGTTTGTGGGATTGAGCCGACTTTATAGTGAACTTTGAAATTATTGAGGCACTTTAATAAATCTATTTGAACAGAACGGACAACAGAAGTTGTAGCACAAACTTTTAGTTTGTGTCACAAGAGCGCAAACTAAAAGTTGACGCTACAAAAGTGCCCCATTAATTATATGTTTTACTATAGTTTTGAGATGAAAACCCTATATGAGAATGGAGTTTTATGGAAACGACGGTTGTACCCTTTCAAGGCTTACGTTACAATGTAGAGAAAGTCGGTGATACCGCAGATGTAATTGCGCCACCCTACGATGTAATAAAGCCCGAAGAACGTATTGAATTGGAAGCACACCATCCTCAAAATATCATCCGACTAATATTAGACCAACCACAAGATGATGATACTGAAAAAAACAATCAATATACGCGTGCTGCGGAATTGATGCAGCAATGGATTTCAAATAATATCCTCGTCCAAGACCCTACTCCCCGCTATTATATCTACGACCAATCATTTACTGCACCAGATGGAAAGTATTATACGCGTCGGGCAATAATTGCGCTCATCAAACTTGAACCTTTTGAGAACAAGGTTATCCTCCCCCACGAAAAGACACACGCTGGACCAAAAATAGACCGACTCAACCTTATGCGCGCATGCCACGCCAATCTTAGTCCGATATTTCTTCTCTATCAAGATATTAACGGTGATATTGAACAAATCATGCAGACTTTTACTGATGACAACCCTCCTGAGATAGATTGTTCGGAGACTTTTGGGAGCACGCATCAATTATGGTGTATGGAGAATCCCGATTCCAATCACAGAATCAAAAAACTATTTTCCGCCAAACCACTATTAATTGCAGATGGACATCATAGGTATGAAACTGCACTTGCTTTCAGAGATGAGATGTCTCGTCAGAGAGGCATCAACACATCACTTGGATATGACTATATGATGGTCAATCTTGTTCGAATGGAATCACCCGGTTTGGCAGTATTGGCAATACATCGCTTGCTGAGTGGTCTAACTACGGAACAGATCAATCAGGCGATTGCTGGAATGCCTGAAGTATTTGAGGTGCACGAATTAGACTCCCTTTCAAACCTTATGGCAAAATTGGAAGCGTTTAGAGGGAAATCTCCTGCTGTTGGGATGTCCACTCCTGACAATAAATTTCGTTTATTGATACCACATTCAATATCTGAAGGACAGTTAGATGTTACGCTTGTTCAAGATACTCTAATTCAGAAACTCTTTAGGATCGAAACGTTAGCAGACCATATAAGCTATACCGCTTATACTGATGATGTCATTGATCATGTGAAAGAGGGTTCTGATCGTGTCGCATTACTCATGAATCCGACACCCGTGGAACAAGTTTTAGATGTTGCAAAAGCAGGATCAGTGATGCCTCAGAAATCAACATACTTCTATCCGAAGATGGCAACGGGCTTCGTTGTGAACTTATTGAATAGGTAATTGGGTAAATATGTTGTCAAATCAACAATCATTAGACACATTAGCATTCTCACATCATCTATACGATGAAACACCGCGCGAATTGGAATTCAATGCTAGGAACAAGACAGAAGCAGAAGAATGGCAGCAGGTTCTGCGCGAAAAACTTATAGAATTGATGGGTGGGTTTCCTTCAACGAAGTGCGACTTACAACCAGAAATATTGGAAACACGAGAATTTGAAGGATACATCCGTGAAACAGTGTTGTTCCAAAGCCGTCCAAATATGGAAGTCTACGGATATTACCTTACACCAACCCACATAGATATTCCCTCACCTAACGCCACAATTCTGTGTTTGGCTGGACACGGTCGCGGTGTAGATGACATCGTAGGGATTGAAGAGGACGGCACGATGCGCGAGGAATATGGTGGATATCAGAACGATTTTGCTTTACAATGTTTAGCATACGGGTATAATGTTCTTGCTATAGAACAATTCGGTTTCGGTCATAGGAGAGATGAGGTAGCGCGCGGGCGAGGCGGTGGTAGTTCGTCCTGTCAACCGAGTTCGGGTGCCGCATTGCTACTCGGACAAACGATGATAGGTTGGAGAGTCTACGATGCGATTCGCGCTTATGATTACCTCAAAACTCTTCCTGAAGTAGACATGAACAGACTTGGAATTATGGGGATCTCAGGTGGTGGGACAACTTCGTTCTACACGGCTGCAGTTGATCAACGGGTGAAGGCTGCTGTTATTAGCGGATATTTCAATACTTTTAAAGATAGCATTTTGAGTATCAGTCATTGTATGGACAATTATATTCCGAATGTGTTAAAATATGCTGAGATGTCCGATATTGCCGGCTTAATTGCACCCCGCGCACTTTTCGCGGAGTCCGGCACTGAAGATACGATTTTTCCTATTGATGCTACCCGACTCGCTGTGGAACGCGCAAAGTCAATTTATAAACACTTCAAAGCAGAAGACAACTTAGGTCTTGAAGTGTTTGAAGCAGGACACAGTTTTTATGGAGTTGGCGCGTTTGAATTTCTAAAGAAGGTATTGTAAAGGAGTATTGAGTGGCAATAGAGTTATTTTCAATTGGCACTGAGTTAGTACTCGGTCAAATTCAGGATACGAATGCACACTGGATCGCACAGCAGATTCTCCAATTCGGTGGGGAACTACGACGGGTGACCATGCTACGTGATAATTTTGATGAGATGACTGAAGCATTGGACACAGCAATCCAACGTGATAGTGCACTCATCTTAACAACAGGAGGACTCGGACCCACACCCGATGATATGACTGTTGAAGTCATTGCTTCACTCATCGGAACCAAAATTGTCGTCAGTGATGAGACTATAGCGGAATATCGCAAACGTCGTGAGATGTCAGATGATGATCCGCTCAATGAAGCATTGATAAAAATGGCAACTATACCAGAGACAGCACAAGTCCTTCAGAATCCAGCAGGATGGGCACCATGCATTAGTGTTGAACATCAAAATTCAACCATTATGATGATGCCAGGTCCACCGCGAGAGATGAAGGCGATCTTTGAAACACATATCCAACCCCTAATAGTAGAACGTTACCGTTCAGAAATTAGCACAGCACGGGTTCAAGTAAATATGTTTGAAGCTGAAGTTTCACCACTGATGCAGAAGGTGATGGAACGACATCCAGAAGTATATCTAAAGGCTTATGTTTCCTTGCGTGAAGAAGGTGGAAACATTATGCCTGTTGATTTCGTTTCAACAAGCGACGATAGAGAGGAGTCAGAAAAACAACTTAAATTAGCTATTAACTTTTTCAAGGAACTTGTTCTTGAATCAGGAAAAACTTTCAGTTATGATGAACCATCTGAATAACTTTACACATGTATTGTCGCCAACAAAAGTCATGACAATACAGACATTTTTGTAAGGAGAATTATATTTTGAATCGTAGACCTTCAGGAAATAGGAAAAAACCGCAATCAAGGTTTTCAAACCAACGAGGAAGAAATCGAAAAAAACCACAAAAAAAGAAAACTCAGCAAGACGATACAGTTGAAGCCAATGTTGAGACAGAAGAAACTGAAGCCTCACCATCTAAAAAAGATAAAATTGAGGTAGAAGGTGTTGTCGTTGAACCTTTACCGAATGCAATGTTCCGTGTAGAATTAGAGAATAAGCATAGAATACTTGCACATATCTCTGGTAGGATGCGTAAATTCTTTATCAAAATTGAACCTGGAGATAAAGTTACTGTAGAACTTTCTCCTTATGATTTGACACGTGGACGCATCACTTATCGTAAGACGAAGTAACATATTCAAGATTTGCTTCTGAACTCTTTAGGATAGTGTCATGAACCCTGCAACCTTAGTTTATATCAATAGTAATGAAGAAAAAGAGATAAATAGATTACTTCAGACTATTGAAGAAAAACGTGAGCAGGTTGAAGAACTCACTGTGTCTATGGAAAACCTAAAGGCAGAAGTTGACCTATTTCAACATCGTTATAATTCGCATGTTGGACGTTATTATCTTGAACTTGATGAAGTTGATCTTGAAACAAAGGAATTCCGCCTTCGTCTACAATTGCGACGCGAAGATATCTCTGAAGATGAGATTGAGGCACGGGTGGAAGCCTGCTTTCGGGAAAACCGAGCACGTATCAACGTAGCCACAGAACAATCGGAATCTGATGAAGACACTGAAACAAACGAGCTGCCAGACGAAGAAGCAAAGTATTTGCAGAAACTTTATAGAAAACTCGCAAAACGGTTTCATCCAGATAAATCCGAGGAGAGTGATGAACAGAAGCGGCGGTCACAATTGATGCCGTTGATCAATCGAGCATATAAAGAGAACGATATTCAAATTCTTGAAAGGCTAAGTTTCGGAGAAACTGAGTCTACACTGCAGACTGAAGAATCAATCTCGCAAAAAATGGAACGACTTCATATTGAACTACGTAGTCTGAACCGGGCAACAAGTGAATTACGATCTGATATTAATAGAGTCAAAGCAGGGCGTACTTATCAACTAAAACAACAGGTTGAAACCGCAGAAAAAAAAGGGAATGACCTACTGACAACACTCGCAGCAGATATCAAACGAAAAGTTCAAGCAAGTCGCGTCCAGTTGACACGATTGAAAAATCTCTGGGGTGGAAATAAAAAAGCATAATTAACCAGAAACATATTACGATTTTCACTTCATTCGATAAGGAATAAGATATGCAACTCAAAGACAAAGTCGCTTTAATGACTGGTGGTGGACGTGGTATCGGCAGAGCCATTGCTATCGGTTATGCTGCTGAAGGTGCGAAGGTTGTTATCACTGCACGAAGTCAGGATCAGCTTGACGAAGTGACAAATGTTATATCGGCACAAGGTGGAGATGTCCTCGCTGTGAAAGCGGATATACGGAATCGTGCTGAGGTAGAGAACCTTGTCAAGCAGACAATAGAAAAATATGGACAGATAGATATTCTTGTCAACAATGCTGGTATCAATCCGAGAGGGTTCTTTTTAGATACAACTGACGAAGAGTGGGATGAAGTTTGGAAGATCAATGTCATGGGTGTTGTTCACTGTTGTCGTGCGGTGTTGCCGATAATGCAACAACAAGGAAGCGGCAATATTATCAACATTGGTTCAGGAATGGGGCAAGTCGGTCATGCAAATCTCAGTATTTATTGTGCATCAAAAGCAGCATTACACGGATTGACACAAGCGATTGCAGAAGAGGTGTGGGAAGATGGAATCATAGCAAATGTTCTCATACCCGGTCCCGTCAAAACAGAACTCTCAAGACCTGTTTGGGAAGGGGACAAGATATTCAGAGCACAGAGCGACCCCTGGAAGGATCCAGAAAAAGTAGTTGCTTCCGCGTTGTTCCTCGCTTCACAACCAACTGATAGCGGTATGACAGGTCAGATTCTTAGCATTATGCGGCGAAATAGTCCGTAACAGTTATTATAACCCAAGTTGCTACCTATCATTTGGAGATGATTCCCTCAACAAATAATAGATGGTAACTAAGATTACTATAGCGGAAATTGCACACGTCTTCCTTCTTTTCCTGAGCGATATGCCCCCAAAACCATCTCCACAGATACCCGTCCTGCTTCAACAGACACATCTGATACTGTATCATTGATGATACAATCAATAAACGGACGAGGGACACCAACAATCCGTTCACCGTGATTGTTTGGAATTGCAATTCCAAGGTCTTTCCACGAAGGATGTGCTGTTGTATACAATTTCAACGCGACTGCATCCTCGGGACGTGGTATGTTACAAGAAGGACCGTCTCCATAATTCTGAATGACAACGCCTTTATCACCATATATTTCTGTCGTATTTTCACCAGCATGTGTAACGGATGTATTTATCAGAATAGCCATTTCACCACTCGGAAACCGGTAAATTGCAACACCGGTATCATCAGGTGCGACATCTGTCAGGACATTATCTATTTCTGCCATAACACTACTCGGTTTTCCCAGCATCCAATAGATAAAATCCGTGGCATGGGATGCGTCATCCATAAACATACCCATATTCTTTTCTGGGTCAATGTGCCAACGACTCGGTCCTGTTACAAATGCTTCATTAAACAGGACATTGATACAGTGTCGTCTGCGGAGCAATCCTATTTTCCCTAAAGCTCCGCTCTCAATTAGTTCCTTCATTCTTATGTTTGCAGGATCTCGACGCATTTGGTGTGCCATCATAAACTTTACACCAGATTTTTCAACTTGCTCCGCAATCATATCACAATCTTCTAAGGTAAGTGCCATCGGTTTTTGGCAAAGGATATGTTTCCCCGCAGATGCTGCAGCTGCGACCATTTCTGCATGCCGATTTGTTTCACACGTCACGATAACTGCATCAATTTCTTTATTATTTACAACATCTTCAAGATGAGGAGAGAAACGCATCCTGAATTGATTTGCAGCATTTTCTCCGCGATCTATGTTGTCGTCCCAACATGCGATTAGTTTTACATCATCAAACCCCATCATTTTGTTGCAATATGCGTTTGCGTGACCGTGTGCGAAACTTATTATACCGATACCAATTGTTGTATTCATATAACTGTAATCCAATCTGTTAAGTCCTGTTGCGAATTAGTTTCTGGATTGAAGACCAAAATTCCTTCTGACGTAGCAGCTCTGTTCAGACGTCGATCTGAGGACACGAGAACTAACCTATTTCCAGTATTCCAGATAGGTCTTGTGATGTCAACTGCAGAACGGAGTAATATGGCATCAACACTATTGACCGAATATGTCTGAATCATAGGCATTGATCTTAAAATCAGAGAATCCTGAATAGGTATTATATGGAATTCAGAGTGACTGTCTAAAATTTCAGATTCTAAGTTTATACTTGCTTGAGAAAAGTCATCTTCGTTGATTCTTCCATCATTCTTCTTCCGAACAAATATCCAATATAACTCAGCAACACACATTATTGAACACATCATACAGTTCATAGGAAAGTTAGAAAAAATGAAATTTATATGTTCGCTACCAGTCTCTTTAGTATACCGTTTAACCAATGCACTTGCGTCAAAATAAAAATAGTACATACTTATCTATATCTTTCCTCAATAATTGTCCGACTAAATTCGTTATCAACTGGACGAATTCCGCTCTTTTCCATACGCGCTTGTAATTCTTCTGCAGGAATTGGCTCACCATAAATTTCCATAATCTTAAAAACTTCTTGAACAAGTTTTGCATGTTCTTCTTTGTTTATTCCAAAATGTGCCATTACTTTATCACCTGTGCTTAATTCATCTTCCTCCTGTTTTTCTAAATGATCAATAAGCACAGAAACTTTTTCATTCAACTCAGTAATGCCTTTCTCAAGTCTATCTAATCGTTCAATGACAGTTTCAAGCGTAACTTTTGCCATCGTTAATACCTCCTATATTATTTTTCAAATACAATCCGTACATCAGAAGAAACACCATTCTCATCAACATGCACATCAGCAGTAATAGGTCCGAGAGATTCCAACGGAAAGAGATTGTCTTTCAGTCGTCTCATTAAAACTGCATCTAACTTGTAACCAGATAAAGAGGCTATCATCGTTGCTATCGGTATAAAACGCGTTATTTCAGGGACTAAATAATTAGGTTGAATATATGTCTGTAGACTATCTTCAGAAAACGCTACATCACTTAGTTCAGGTGTGTCTCCTGAATATGTATCAAGCACGGACTTTATACCTGTTAGCGTTGTACTAAAAATGAAATCCTCACCTACTGCTGCGTAAGCTCCAGTAAGTGCTAATAAGAAATTCAGCCGTATCCTGACAGGTTGTACAGTAACCCCTTTGTAGTCTTGTGTTTCAAGGAACTCAAGTGGTAGACCCGATACAGTGATTTTCATGTTCTTTAACATATCTAAGTCTGTGACAAAAGTATCAATTTCCCTTACAGGTACACGCAAAATTAAAGATGGGAACTTAGATACATCACCTTCACTATGTGAAACTAACGCAAGAGTCATCTCTTTATTGAAATGCTGCAATATATTGATATCATTTGAATCCATTTCGATTACTAAGTTGTCATCCACAAGTTTTGCAAACTTAGACCAATCTTGGTTTGGATTGAATGTTACCAAGGCAGTTTGTTCAGGAAGATATTTGGGTTTTACCTTTTTCTCCGATTGAGATGATTGTGGAAAATCAGAATTACTATAACGACTCTGAGATATAATAACGCCATTCTCGTAACGATTACCAAGTACCCAATAATCCTTGTCATTTTTCCATTGAGATAATGTTCCTATGATTGAATCACTATTGTCCGCCAGACTATTTATTAATGCTGTGAACTGAGAAACATCAAAATATCCAGTATTTTTATCGCTATCGTAACTACGTTGTATCTCCTCTTTTATTTTATGTTTTACAAGGAATCCATCTCTTTTCCCAGCGTATATGTCAATCACTTCAGCCAATAACAGTGGATTGAGACTTAAAACCCCAATCTTACCGATGAAAGTATAACTGAAATCAAGTGGATAACCAGTGATAGTGTTTATTGTCAGGTCGTTGTATTTTGTTTGAATCCGTTCATATTTTGGATTTATAGCATCAGTAGCAGTGATTGCTTCAATTGCCAGTTTTTCTGCACCACCAACTTCTGTGATAAGTAAGAAAGAAAGTTCTCCTTCACGTTGATACAAGGCAAGAATTGCTTCTGTTCCAAAGTGTCCTTTGACCGCCTTCATATCAAGTCTACCACCCATCTCCGATTCCCAAACCCATTTCTGATATTCCAATTGTCTCCACCAGAGTTGGTTTTTGATATAGTTGAGGATAGGCATTTGTGCTACTTGTTTTCCAAACTCACTGCGGTTAAAGGTATTAATCAGTCCATCAAGTTCCTTAAGAGTTAGGTAACACAATGGTGTTTCAGGTAACAAGGTAATAAGACTCTGTTCAGGTTTCCAGAGTGCAGTTTGATGATAGATAACTGAAAACAAAACGATCACACCTATTAATGCAACCAGAATAATGAGGAGTAGTTTTTTTCTTGTAATTTTCATAACGGTAGATACCTACTCTGATGCATCAAGTTTTCATTAGTATTGATTATAGCACAATGGTGCTCAATAGACAATGCAATATTGGTATTGTGAAATAGAAGGAATTGCTGTAAAATCAATGTATTATCATATCTTCGGTGTCAAGACCCCGATGCTTTAGCACGGGGATGTAGACACTGCTAACACATTTATGAATCAATAAAACTTAACATTTTCGTGTATTTGTAGTATACTATATTCAGCATTACAGTTGTGGATATGACCTCTCGCTTGAGAGTGCCACCGCACCATTTCATAGCAGTATGTAATGCAAAGGATATGTAATGCGAACCTACAAATACAAGGGACAAAAACATAAAAGAAATCGTCATTTGCAAAAAGACTTGCATATCATTGCACATGTTCACAATCATTTTGTTGCGTTGTGGCAACGGCACTACAGAATATATGGACAATGTGAGGGTTACAAGCGACCGAGTGCGTATCGGATGATCAAACATTTGACGAAACTGAAACGACTTGGTAAATACCAACATTGGTCTATTCCATATTCTTGGTGTTTGCAAGAATGTATCCAACGCGTTGACAGAGGCTGGAAAAACTTCTTTGAAAGTAGAGCTAAGCGTCCGCCCAAATTTAGAAGTCGGCACAAATATAAATCTATGACTTTTGATGGGAGTCAAGTGAAAATAGAACCGGTTGCCAAGATAGGCGGATGTCCCGTTGCGAAAATCCGTATCAATAGAAGATGGTATCGCTTCTGGTATAGTCGACCGATTGAAGGTAATATCAAACAGGTTACCGTTAAGAAAGACGCAGTAGGCGATTGGCATATCACTATCACAACAGATGCTGAAGGACTTGAGCCCGCACCTAAGACTGGTAAGACAGCAGGGTTTGACTTTGGACTCAAGGATTTTCTCACCTGTTCCGATGGCACGAAGTATCAATCCCTTGAATTCTATAAGTCTGCTTCTAAACTGATAAAACGTGCGAGCCTCGCGTTGTCTCGGAAGCAGAAAGGCAGTAACAATCGCCAACGTGCAAGGAAATACTTGGCACGCGTTCACAGAAAAATCAATCGGCAACGCGAAGACCATCACTGGAAACTTGCTCTTGAACTTGTCCAAAAGTTTGATGTCTGTTTCTTTGAAGACCTGAATCTTGAAGGCATGAAACGTCTTTGGGGGCGTAAAGTTTCTGACTATGCCTTTGGCGACTTCATGCAGAAAATCAAGTGGCAAGCACAGAAAAGATGCAAACGCGTTGAAACAATTAACAGATGGACACCTACAAGCAAAGTCTGTCACGCCTGTGGGCAAATCCAAATGTTCTTTGATCTGAGTATTCGCAATTGGTATTGCCATAACTGTAAAATCCAACATGACCGTGATATAAATGCGGCACTTAATATTTACAAGGTAGGGGCATCTACCTTTGGAGTAGAGGGGATCAGACTTGCTTCGGCAAGCACCCCTTGTTGATACCACAATCGCTTGTGTGATTCTTCAAAAGAATCACCGGAGCTTTAGCTCGGTGAGTATGTCAATATGGATCAAGGCGTACATCAAACAACTCATTCATCAAAAATCCGACCAATTACAATCCTTCTTATCTGTGTGTTGGTACCGCTGAACTGTTGGTGGGTCTCTGCTTCTTTATTGCGAGGAGGCGGAAGTCCAACACAGGTATCCCTATTCTACAATGCTGTAACTACAACGCTAATCCTACTTGGAATTGGACTTCTGTTACGTCGTCTGAATCGGGTTTTTGCGTTAAATCGTGCGGAATTGTTGGTGATTTACTCGTGTATCTCTATAGGTGCTGGACTCGCAGGTGTAGATAGATTCCTTGTTTTGATGCCGCTGATAAGTCATGCCCAATGGTTTGCCACTCCCGAAAACGATTGGATTAACCTGTTCCATCTCCACATTCCTGAATGGTTAGTAATCAGCAATAAACGGGTTCTTGAAGGATACTACTATGGGTTTTCAAGCATATACGAATCACATAATCTTGTTGCTTGGTTACCCAAGATCTTTTGGTGGACACTATTTATCGTTGCTGTGCACCTTGTCATGTTGTGTATGTGTTTGATTTTCAGAAGACAGTGGGTTGAATCTGAACGACTAAGCTACCCGATTATCCAACTACCTTATGAATTGACTGCACCCAAAGGCAGATTTTTTCGTTCACCTTGGATGTGGTTAGGTTTATCCATCGGTGTAACAATTGATATTATCAACGGGTTAAACTTTCTGTTTCCTGCTGTCCCAAGTCTTGGTGGTAAACTTTTTGATCTTCGCAGGATATTTACTGAACGTCCGTGGAGTGGCATCGGATGGAGTCCGATTGGGGTTTTCCCGTTTGGTGTTGGATTGTCATTCTTTATTCCACTTGATCTTTCATTCTCGTGTTGGGCATTCTGGTTAATTTGGCGTGCGGAACGTCTGTTAGGCACAATTGCTGGATGGCGTGGTCTTCCTCGTTTCCCTTATGAAGCAGAACAATCACATGGGGCATATCTGGGTTTGTGTGTGCTTGCTATTTGGATGAGCAGAAGATATCTGAAGCAGATTTTCTCTAACTTATTTACAAGAAGTCAATCCAATGACAATATATCTACCCAAAGCGAGGAACCTATTTCATATCGACTGATATGCATTGCTTTACTTGCAGGAATTGTGTTTATTGTTGCATTCTGTGTTAAAATGGATATGAGTCTCTGGGTTATCATCGTATATTTCGCAATCTGGTTCGCAATCGCAATCGCTATCACAAGGCTTCGTGCAGAACTCGGCTCTCCTGTGCATGATTTACACTTCATCGGTCCTGATGAAATGTTGCCGAGACTCATCGGTATCCGCAAGCTTGGTGCAGTTAACTTAACAGGTTTTTCATATCTCTATTTTCTCAACCGTGCACACCGTTCACATGCAATGCCGCATCAACTTGAAGGATTCAAACTGGCAGAAGGGGCAAATATTCCGTTACATCGTTTTGCAATACTAATGATGTTGGCATCAGTATTGGGAGCACTCGGTTCTTTTTGGGCGTATCTTTCAATGTATTATGCAGAAGGCGGCGGACCGGGATTTGGAAGGGAATCCTTTGGTAGACTGGAGTCATGGTTAACTTATGCGGCACCACCAGATGTACCGGCAATAGGTTTTGCCTCCTTCGGATTCATCGTAACACTCGTTCTCGCTGCTATGCGGATGCGGTTTATCTGGTGGAATCTGCATCCAGTAGGATATGCTATTTCTGGAAGTTGGGCAATCAATCCCATGATCGGTTCTATCTTTGTTGGCTGGTTACTGAAGTGGCTTGTGCTAAAATACGGTGGTATCCGACTACATCGGAAGGCTATTCCATTCTTCCTTGGAATCGTATTAGGTGAATTTATTATCGGTGCATTCTGGAGTCTCTTGGCTGTTGGTCTGGATCAACCTATGTACCGTTTTCTGTTTTAACGTGAGTTCGATATAAAGGTTAGAAAAACCGATACAATATATCACATTTATCACAGATTTGATGACGGGAATGTTCTTGCACTCCAGTGGAGTGCTATGTCTATAGAAAATCCAAACACAAAGTTCTGGCACTCCAGCGGAGTGCTATGTGTGATAATCTCACATACCGCTCCGCTGGAGCGGAAACACTGGTTCGGATGAATACTATAAACATATTGCTCCGCTGGAGCAAAGAAGGTGTTTTGGGTTACGTTGGATCTGCTTTTGTTCAATTGAATTCCCCTGATGAACCAATCTCTTATATTCAAACTCACGTGTTTTAGTCTACTATGAGGTTGTTATATCGGACAACTCTTGAGAAAATAATATCGCTTCACATATTCGGTAGAACAACATATATGAGCAATCTCAAGCAAATTTTTACATCAAGGAAAATATCCGATACAACGATATACATCGGATTCTTGATATTTGTCCTCTCACTGCCTTATGATAATCTAACCCTTTTCCTAAATATCGGAATGTCGTTTGTTTTCATAGGGTGGGTCGGACGTATCATCTATGAACGGAAACTCGGATGGCATCGCACGCCTCTGGATATTCCAATTGTGCTTTTCTTAGCATTGGCATTGGTTGCTTCGCTATTTGCCCCTAATCCATCAGCCGTTATTAGTATCGGTTATTTATGGAAGCTACTTCGAGCAATCCTACTTTTCTATGCAGTGATTCATTGCCGTTTGGGAAATCGGTGGAGACATGTTCTTATAGCGTTTTTTGTTTCCGCTGGCATCAGTTCAATGCTTGGTATATGGTATTACACAAATGATACTGGTTTAGCACACGCCTTAATGGGACAGGTCGGTTTAGAATATCAGAACGAACTCGCCACTGACGAAGGATTTTCAGATGGATTCCGTGCAGATTTACGCACCATAAATATCCCACTATCGCAAACAGCATCTATAGAACAGACCAAAAAATCTGATGAATGGCAAATTAATGACTCAGATAGGAACAGACGTTATTTTGTCAAAAATGACGAAACGCACCTGAACGTTTATATGATTGAACAACGTCTTGCTGGTACTTTCAAAGCACCGAATTATCTTGGCGCATATCTCGCGCTCAGTCTTCCTTTTGTGTTAGGGTTTTTTGTGGCAAGTTGGCAGTCATTACACAAACTGAAGTATGGAACATGGGTTATTTTTGCACTCAGTGCTATTGTTATCATGATGGCTGCGAATCTGGTGTTAACACTCACACGTGGGGCTTGGGTGGGTGTTGCAGTTGCAATATTATGCATCGGTTTATATTTAGTTGTGGTTAGTCTTGCCAAAATGAAATCACTCGGTGATGTTTTGAAATGTGGATTGATAGGAGCTATTTTACTATCAATGATATTGGGTGCGTATGTCCATCTAACGCCACAACATATTAAGACACGTTTCAACACCTTGGTTGAGCGACCTACAGGTTTTATGGGAGAACGTCCACAGTGGTGGGGTATTTCCCTTGAACTCATGAAGAAACATTCTATCATCGGAGTTGGTTTGGGACGGTTCCGTCATGAAGCACAATTAAACTCACCTCCTGATGTGCAAGATATTCCATTCCATGCCCACAATATCTATCTACATATCGCAGTTGAACAGGGGATACCTTCACTACTTCTGTTTTTGTGGATGGTAGGTCTATTTTGGAAACAGATTTGGGCAATACGTTCTAATACTGATAGTGAAGGGGACTTTTGGCGTATAGGAGCATTTATCGGTGGTAGCGGATTTCTGATTTCCACGCTTGTCTACGGAACGGCAGATTACATATTCCATCACCGAACACTCTTGCTTTTCTGGTTCATCATTGGCATAATATATTATATCCAAATATATAAGGACGAGATAGATGAAAATAGCACCCAAAATTAACAAGATCTTCAACACATTTGTATTAGATTGACTTTTGATTACGTTCTATTATATAATAAACTTCAAGGATTGATGGTAAAGAACATTACAAATGGAACGGTTCTACCAGTACCGAGTGATACCGGTAGGAATGCAATTGGAATGATGCTAAGTCATGAGGTGAATACAATGGACGATTTGCAAGTTGTTGAAACAGCCGACTCTATCCCTGCGAAATTAGCGGAATTAGAATTTCCAGATGGCACACTGTACACGGGTGATGGACCTCATCCTTATCTACAAACAATATTTGGAGTGAGTGAGAAATATCTTAGACGTGTGTTTAATGAACACGAACTAAACGAATTTAAAACGGATTGCTTGCTTAAGGTTCGTGGTGATAGAGATTCGACAATTGAACAATACATTAACAAATACTATGAATTTGTAAAAAGAGAATATCAAAAACAATATACCGGTGCCGAATCTTCTCTAAATCAATTTATATTTTCCGAACCTGAAAAACCGAAAGCGTTATGGGGTGACTGCCTTGGTTTTTTGCGCCGTATGGACAGTGAGAGCATTCAGTTAATGGTCACTTCTCCACCATATTATAATGCACGGGAGTATTCACAGTGGGAAACCTTGGATGACTACCTGGATGAAATGTCTTGTATTATCAAGGAGTGTTATCGGGTCCTGGACAACCATCGCCCTTTTGTTTTTAATGTCGGAGATATATTTGATAACGACAATAAGTATACCAAATCTACTTGGGGAAAGCGAAGGATTCCTCTGGGAGCATATTTCACAGCAATATTTGAAGAACACGGTTTCCAATTTGTTGATGACTTCATTTGGGACAAGGGAGAAGTTCAAACACAGCGACATAAAAATGGAGATAGACCTTACCCTTTATATCAATATCCAGTAAACTGTTATGAACATATTTTTGTCTTCTATAAACATCGGTTGGATGAAACACCGTATCCATGTCCAATATGCGGTTGTTTGAAAGTCAACGGAAATGCGTATACTAGAGTAGGAATCAAATCGTGGGAATGTAAGAATTTAGAATGTTTTGAACGGTCAGCAGCTAATCGTGGTAAACGTTTTTCAGCACGTACGCAGTTAATGACCGGATTGCAACAACAGGAGTATCTTGTTCCTGAGAATTTACTCCAAATGTGGCGGCGCGATATAGTCAAATTTGCACCAGTGATAAAGATAAATAGCAAAGGTCAAAACACTCTTGGTCATACTGCTCCCTTTCCGAACGAAATTCCTGAATACGCAGTAAAAGTTTTCACGGGTGTGAATGAATCTGTCCTTGATCCTTTTGCTGGTTCGTTTACCACAACAATAGAAGCATTTCGTCAAGGACGAAATGGCATCGGAATGGAATTGAATAGAACGTTGTTTAGAGATGCTGTGCAAAAGCGGTTTTCAAATGATCTCAATACATTGCCAGTAGAGTTAGGAGAGGGTAAATGAATGAATCTGAAGGCGACAAGCGCGTTATTGGACTTTATGGAGAAATGCGATTAGCAATGGAACTCCATAAACGAGGATGGCAGGTTTACAGCGCATATATAGACGAGAAATTTGATTTTGTCATTTTGAAGAGTTACTGCGAAAGTTGCAAGGCATTCAAAAACGCTTGGACACGTGAGGGTACATATATTAATAGGAAAGGCGAAGAGAAGAAAGGTAAAGCAGTAACTCCGCTTTGTGAATCATGTCACCAAGATAGTCTAAAGATGCTTGTTAGATTTATACAAGTGAAGACATCAGAGGGAATTCCTAACAAGACTAAAAATTCGAGAGATGTAGACAAAAAGTATAGTTTCCATGCTAAAATTCGCTACCACTTGGCAGATGCCAGAATATTTTACGCTTGGATCCAAGTTTGGGACGAAGATAATGTCAATTATTACATATTCAAAACTGAAGACGTAGCACTTTTTGATGATTTGCAGATTCCCTCTTATCAGGTAACCGATAATCAGAAAACGACACTGAGAATAAACCAAGATGGAGAAGTGTTAAATCAGGGTAAGAATATGATTACGGGGCATTTGAAGACTTTCACAACAATTTTGAATGTTTGGAAGAGATAATTGATGGTGATGATTGGAAGTAACCACAAATATTTCAAGTCAGATACTACTTGATGATTTAGGACGAGATAGATGAAAAAAGACTTGAAACCGATTGACATGTCTTCCGTGAAGACCTACCCACTCAAAGAACGTATCAACAAAGTATCTGTTAACGATTTTGCGACTCTCCCAGACTTAAAAGCGGATCTTACTCCGTTTTTGGCATCCCTGCCAAACATTCTCAAAGGACAAGATTTTACTGAACTCATTGACAAGATTGTTGCTGCACACCAACAGAAAAAGGCAGTGATCGTAATGATGGGTGGACATGTCATTAAGTGCGGGTTAACACCACTATTGATCGCATTGGTTGAACGCGGAGTCATTACCGGTTTTGCATTCAATGGCGCAAGTAGCATTCACGATTTTGAAATTGCACTCATCGGTGAGACCTCTGAAGATGTTTCTGAATACCTAAAAACCGGTCAATTCGGTATGTGGGAGGAAACAGGACGGTTCATGAATGAAGCGATCCAAAATGCTTCGGATACTGGCATCGGAATGGGTGAGGCATTAGGGAAGAAGTTGATAGCATTGGATGCACCATATAACGATTACAGTCTCCTCGCGACAGGTATTCAGCACAACATTCCGATTACAGTGCATGTTGCGATTGGCACGGATATTATACATCAGCATCCATCGGCAAACGGTGCTGCTCTTGGTGAAGCAAGTTTTACCGACTTTCGTTTGTTGACACAACTTGTCACGGAGTTAGAAGATGGTGGGGTCGTGCTTAACTTCGGTTCGGCTGTTATATTACCAGAGGTTTATCTAAAAGCGTTGACGGTTGCCCGGAATTTAGGACATACGGTGTCCAACTTCACTGCTGCCGATTTTGATATGCTTCAGCAATATCGTGCTGTGGAGAATGTCGTCAAACGTCCGACTGAGATGGGTGGGAAAGGATATACGTTTACTGGACATCATGAGTTAATGATACCACTTTTGGTGCAATCTGTTCTTGCTCGGCTGTAGACTGAAACACAGACATCTACACAGAACGTTTTTTATCGAGCATGTGCCGAATCGATTTCAGACACTTCTTTTTTGAATTATCACAACGATTTAATTTAGATTTCATCTCACCTAACATATCGCGAAGAGATTGTAAATGCGGCAACGATGGTGTTTTCAGATATTCACTTAAGAGTTCCTTTCTTGTAGCACTGTCCATTTCATTTTCAGTGTCTACAATTTTACGATAATCAGAATATTCCATATTTTATACCTCCATTGATGCCAAGTGTCGTGCAATTTATACCTATATCTTTTCTGTTATTTTATGTTTTGGAAGTTCACTATATGAAACAGCAATCGGTTCTGCTGTCTCCAAGCCAAGTGTATTTTTTACGTGATTGTGTTCCTGATTAGCATCTGCATCGGATTGTCCTTGGTAAACCGTTTCTAATTCAACAAATTCCCCTAAATCTTCAACAGTATCAAGGTGGATTCTGGTATTTTGATACATCCAAAGCACTCGCTGTTTTTTTATGATTGTTTTGACACCTAAAGCAGCTGTCATAAGTTCTTTTAATACTGAGGATTCATCAACTTTACAAAGTTGATATATACTGTAACGAGATTCCAATGTGTTCGGACGCTCATAATAAATAAGCCATCCTTCATCGGACGTGTCGGTCTCGCGTAGTTTTAGCCTTCCTTTAGGGTTGTGAAAATATGTGTCTACTTGATTTATAGTTTCCTGTCGCTTTGCCTTCAAGGCTGCTAACTTCGGTAGAAGCAGATCAAGCGACTCATATCGCACTTTAAACTCTAAGTTTTTTGCCATTATTTATTGCGAAGTATTGATCAACAATTCTAACTTGGTTCATATTCACTACTTGGATTATAATCACTCAGGGAATCCTCAGACACATCATCAAAATCCATAATATCGGCTTCAGTCTGATAACTATTTACACAGGAGCGATTACATTTTTCGTCTTGTGCTTGTAATGAACAGACACGATGTCCCATCCTTAGAGAACTCTGCAGACAGGTTCGGAGTTGTTCTGTATCAAAATTGCGTCCAACTAAGTAACTATAACTCCCCAATCGCATCATCTCACGCGCTCTGCCATCATTCGGCACAATGGAGATAACTCTTGTACCAGGTTGATACCTTCTAACATAGGAAAAGATGGTAGAACGTCTGTAACGTGTATAATCCACGATAATTAGTTCATATTTTTGCAGTTTGAGCATACCGACAGCTCTTGAACTTCCTTCTGCTACATCACACCGATAGTTGTCAGATTCAAGGACACCTCTAATTCTCTCTTGTAAATTATCATCATAAGTAATAATCAGGATTTGACCTTTTAAATTTGATACTCCCTTCTTCTCCTGAATGTCAAGTGGGATAAGTGCCTGACGCACTTGCCACCGCAAGCGTCCGCGCGCCTGACGCACTTGTTGCTCAACCTTATCAAGTTTCTCTTCCATTTCTGGACGCCGTTTTCTTGATCTTCGCATCTTTTTGATTTACCCTCATCAATAAGTGGACTACGTATTTCATTAGAATAGGTGTTTTACAACAAATTCTACAAATGTACGTTATCCAACGATTTTAATAACGAAAGATTTTGCAAAAGAATTCATAAATTATGAAAAAAGTTAGCGTTCCTTTTACACATCTTATTACTTTAGACTGATGAAACCCGTTTTTTGTTGTAAAAAAATGTTAGGTGCTATAAAATAATAGCAATTCTTTGATTAATAACAACAGTGTACATCTAACTTAATTGTTGGTTCTATATCCATGTTACACATTATAGACTAATTAGTTCTAAAAAAGATAGTAAAAATCATAATTTCGCTGTGTGATGTAAATTAACTCGTGATTGTAAGTACAAAGGATACAATGATGAGCAACACACTGTCAACCCCAAAAGTTCCGATTCCTGCTCATTTTGATGTTGATCGAGTAGGACATGTCTGGCGTATTCCATACCAACAACGATTAGATGAGGCACGGGCATGGACACAACGACACAACATTCCTCCTGCATCTGAAGATACTCTCCGCACATGCTTGCTGCTTATTGATGTCCAAAACACCTTCTGTATTCCAGAATACGAACTATTCGTCGGTGGTAGATCTGGCAATGGTGCTGTGGAAGATAATGTGCGTTTGTGTCAATTCATCTATCGTAATTTGCCGCATATTACTAAGATCGCCTGCACATTGGATACGCATACAGCAATTCAGATTTTTCACGAAATCTTTTGGATCAATGATGCAGGTGAACATCCTACACCATTACAAACCCTTATCACACAGGAAGATATTGAGACTGGCAAATGGCGCGTCAATCCAGTAGTTGTTGACAGTCTGAGTGGAAATGCGGCACAATATACGTGGCTTCAAGAATTCGGAGAACATTATGTGAAGACATTGACTGCGGATGGGAAGTATCCGCTAACGATATGGCCCTACCATGCTATGCTTGGTGGAATCGGACATGCGGTTGTTTCTGCTGTGGATGAAGCGTGTTTTTTTCATGCGATTGTGCGTAACAGTCAGACACATTATGAGCTCAAGGGACGCAATCCGTTAACTGAGAACTACTCTGTGCTGTGTCCGGAAGTGCTTGATGATGCAGAAGGAAAACCAATTGCTACAAAGAGTTCTGACTTCTTGAAATCGCTTTTATCTTATGATCGCGTGATTATTGCTGGACAGGCAAAAAGCCACTGCGTTGCTTGGACGGTGAGCGACCTTCTCGCAGAAATCCAGGACACAAATATATCGCTTGCAAAGAAAATCTATCTGATGGAAGACCTTACATCTCCTGTCGTTGTGCCCGGTGTCGTGGACTATACGGAACCCGCAGACGTTGCTTTTTCAGAATTTGCTGATGCAGGTATGCACATTGTACAGTCAACTGAACCAGTTGAAAATTGGGAATAATCGGAGGAATAATTATGTCAACTATAAAAACTCTCACGTTTCAATCAACTGATGGGGAATTAGCCGTATCAACGATGCAGAACTGGCGTATCGTATGTTCGGATAAGGCAACTGTTTCTGAAAGATATGCCGCAGAGGAATTCCAAAAATGGTTCACCCAAGCTACTCAGTTGCAGTTACCACTCGGAACAGCAGACGAAAACACAGGGAACAATGATGGAGAAATAACGATCACATCTTCAGATGAATTAGACGATGAGAAAATACATATCACAGTTAATCAGAAACAGATCCTGCTCAGTGGAGGTGGGACACGAGGGGTACTTTATGCCGTGTATCAGTTCCTTGAGGAATTGGTCGGTATCCGATTTCTCACTGCTGACCACACTTATGTTCCCGATGTATCTGAGCTGAAAGTCTCTTGCGGAAGTTATACTTTTAATCCTCCTTTCTCCTTCCGATGGAGTTACTATCGTGAAAACTCCAATGTTCCAGAATTTGCAGCAAAACGCAAAGTCAATACAGTGACCGATGCTGAAAACCTTGGCGGGAAGACACCGCAACAACTTATCAACCATTCATTCCATGTGCTTGTGCCCTATGGATCGTATGGTGAGGAGCATCCAGAATATTATGCTTTAGTTGATGGAAAACGGGATACGAATACGCATGGGGGTGGACCGCAGTTGTGTGTGACCAATCCTGAAGTAATTGAGATAGCCGCTGAAACTGCCATTCAACGTCTCAATGACAATCCGAATGTGGCGAACATCAGTGTCAGTCAAGCGGATACAGCTGCGTATTGCCGTTGCGACAAATGTGAGGAACTCAACGAAGCCGAGGGAACACCAATGGGGTCGCAGTTGACATTCGTTAATGCAGTCGCGGAACGCATTGAAAGAGAACACCCCAACGTTAAAGTTGGCACACTGGCATATTGGTACACCCGTAAACCGCCTAAGAACATCAAACCACGAGATAATGTGCAGATTCAACTTTGCAGTATTGAATGTTGTACCCTCCATGCCATAGACAACCCAGATTGTGAGCAGAATCAAGCCTTCTGTGCCGATACGAATGAATGGGGTAAAATCTGTAACGATATCTGGATTTGGAATTACAACACCAATTTCCGTTCCTACGATTTACCATTTCCTAACTTGCGGAGTATTGGACCGAATGTCCGCTATTTTTTACGGAACAATGCTAAAGGCGTATTTATGCAGGCAAACGGTAACGGGTTAACTGGTGAGTTCTCTGATTTACGCAATTACGTCATCTCCCATCTTATCTGGAATCCACACCTTGATGATCAGGAAATCTTAAACGAATTTGTCCATCTCCATTACAAGTCAGCTGCACCTAAAATAATGAACTATATCACTTTTCTCCACGATAACGTTGAGACGAGGAACCTACACCCCAGATGTTTTCCCTCACCAGAGGAAGTAGGTTTAGATGCAGAGAGTTCACAACGTGTGTTTGACTATTTCCAAGAAGCGTTAGCACTTGCAGACAATTCTGAAGTGAAAGCACGCGTAGAAAAAGCGTCTATTCCTACTTACAAAGCAATGTTGGTGGCAGGTGGTGATATTCAGCAGAAACGTCGCCGCACATTGATCGCTGAATATATCGCATTGAGCAAACGTTATGGCATGACGCACGCAGCCGAAAGGCAAACAGCTGAAGCGTATTTTGAGGAATTGCACAAGTAATAGAAGTCAGGGTCTCTTGTTGGAGGGGTTAGAAACCCGATTTGAGAGAAATAGACCTTGAAATCGGGGTTAGAAACCCCTCCAACAAGAGATACACTTAAATTGACATCTATGGGTTATTCCGCTTGGCATCAGGAGAATTAACAGATGTTTGATTTCCGATCCCCTCTCTTCTTAATTCTACTTGCTGCAATACCAATTCTAATCTATATTCAGTTACGCACAAGTGTTATTGCAGCGAAGTGGCGAAAACGCACTACATTCCTGCTCAGAACTGCTGCACTGCTATGCCTTATCTTTGCCTTAGCAAATCTTCATCGAACTGACCGAGAGCAACGTCTTGCGGTAGCATTTCTGATTGATTCATCTGACAGCCTTGCGCCATCCCAGCAAGAAATCGCCATCAATCAGATAAATTCCGCTATAGCAAAGTTGAAACCGACTGACCAATTTGCAGTAATCCGTTTTGCCCAAGAACCATCTATCTTAATTAACATAGGAGCAGCAGATCAACAGCCATCACTCACATCAAGTCTTCTGGAATCGTCTGCTGATACGGATGGCACTGATATTCTCACTGCTCTCAAACGTTCACTTGAACTATTACCGGACAATTATCACCGTCGGATTGTCCTATTTAGCGATGGGATCAATAATTCCGGTAATGCCTCTATCAAAGATTACTTGCCGTTTTTTAAATCAAGCGATGTGGAAATAATGTCTGTTCCTCTACAAACAGTTCACGATACAATCAGGGTTCAAGAACTTCAATTGCCGAACAAGGTTCGGAAAGGACAGCAATTTCCAATACAGGCAATCGTTGTAACGGATGGCAGTATTCCGTCTGTATCCGCTACACTGTACCACAACGGTGTGCCATTTCCTGACACTGAATTCACGTTGCAAAAAGGTAAGAATGTACTGTCTCTACCTTCTCAAACACTATCGAAAAATGGTGCACACACATATCTTATGAAATTGAACATCAGCGATGAGATACTTGAAAATAACCAAGCATACAGTGTGGTGCAGACTCAGGATAAACCAAATGTTCTATATGTTGAAGGTGATTTGGAACATGCAGATAGTCTAAAGACGGTGCTTGAAGAGAACGGTTTTATTGTCAATGTGATTCCTACTGCTGAAATACCGACAGAACTGGTATTGCTTCAACAGAACGATGTATTGATACTGAGCAATGTATCTGCAGACGCATTTTCATCGGAACAAATGGATGTTATTGAAGATTATGTGCGTGACCTTGGACACGGGTTAGTTGCTATTGGCGGTGACGTTGCATTCGGTGCTGGGGGTTGGACGGATACTGCATTAGAACGGGTTCTCCCTGTAGAAATGACACCGCGTGAACGACAAGAGTCCGTTGCACTTGTGTTTGTGATTGATACATCGGGTAGCATGGCAAACTACATCGGACCACAGAAAAAGATTGAACTTGCTATAGAGGCGATCCGCGCAGGTATTCAGAATTTGGAAGATGAGGATCAGGCAGCGATTCTCGGTTTTGATGTTAATCAGCGAGATATTTCTCCACTCACATCAGATCATGACGCGTTGATACGTGCAGTGGGTCGACTTAAACCGACAGGTGGCACAACTGCAATGGATGCAGCAGTTGAATCAGCAGGAAAAATACTCAAAACTGCAGAGGCAAAACTAAAACATATTATACTATTATCAGATGTAAAGTCGGCTGGGGATCCTACGCAATTTATGGAAACTGCTCAGGAGATTGTTGATGCACGTATCGGCATCACCGTTATTGGCATTGGTGATGCGGACGAACAGCTGCTTCAGAAAATTGAGGAGGATGGAATAGGTCGATCTGTTCATGTCAAGGATGTGCGCGAACTACCAGAGGTGTTGATGGATGCTGTCCGAGAGACACAGAGTTATATTGTTCAGGAACCTTTTGAGCCAAGCATCCTTAACCAAAATGCTCCAATATTAGAAGGTATTACTGCTTTACCACAGCTGAATGGATATGTGGCGACAGCTGAGAAAACTGCTGGACAGGTCATTGTCAAATCACATAAAGATGAACCTGTGCTTGCAGTTTGGAACTACGGATTGGGGAAATCGGTTGCATGGACATCGGATGTTAAACCCGCGTGGAGTGAAGATTGGATTTCTTGGACGGACTTCGGCAAGTTTTGGGGACAAGTGGTCAATTGGACTTTGCCGACTGAAGGTTTAGATGTGAACTTTGATCTGGTTGTTTCTACGGCTAATGGCAGTGGGAAGATAGTCATTGATACACAACAGTCGTCCCCTGCTACTTTTGCGGTGCAGGTTGCGGGTCCAAATGGTGCAAGTTACTCTGTCAAAATGGAACAGGAAAGTTCCACCCGATACACTGGCAACTTTCAGATGAAAGATAGTGGGTCTTATATTGTCACAGCAAAACGTGAGGACGATGGAAGCAGACAAACAGAAACGATCTCGCTTTCCTATCCTGCAGAGTACGCGGGTTTTGATGTTAACTCAGCATTGCTCAAACAACTTGCTGAGGATACGGGTGGTATCTATGAACCGACTGCAACACAGATCGCTGCACCTGCTGGTGATGCTATTGAAAAGCGGGTATCTTTATCAAGTATGTTGTTGATTATTGCAGTAGTGCTTTTTGTATTAGAGATGATTCTTCGTCGCTTCAGTATAATGAGTGGCTATTTGTCTGAACTTCGTGCACAACTACGCGGACAGTCTGAGTCTGTGATACCTGATACTCTAACACGACTTACAGAGAAGAAAGGAGAAGCACCTTCAATATCTGTTGGTAGTGTCTATTCAACGATGAAAGATGTATCTAAACGGGAACGGACAACTTCAGAACAGGTGGAGGGGACGGTGTCGCGTTTGTTGGCTGCTAAGAGAAGGTCGCAATCCATGTGAAATCAGGTAAATATCTCTTGTCTGAACCAGAATTTGCAGGTTTATGTATCTGAAGTTTCAAGGTGCTCATCTAAAGATAGATGGATCTGATACGGATTAATATGTTCATGAATGTCCGAGGCGCAATGAATTGCGCGACTACGAACGCTTTTTTTGATAATAAAAAGTTATTATTTAGAAAAGGTGTGAGTAATTATGGTAAATTATTGAATTAATTCTACACATTGCTGAGGTGAGGTTAGGAAACCTCGCCTACCGTGGAAAGAAAGTGTAGATTTAATTTCATACTTCACCATAAATAGTAAAGGACAGTGTTTTGACACTGTCCTTTTCTATTTAGTTGTTACAATATAATACAATGGTATTATTCAGCATTCTTTAATTTGCCCTAAAGAGTGCTAAATTCTATTGACTAACCTATTTTCGTTTGATATCTGCCCAGATAGTCGTTAGTTTTCCAGCAGGTTCAACAGCTGTAAGTGGCTCAATTTCATCAAAGAAACTCTGTTGGTCTGTCGCATCCTTCGGATAGATTGTTACTGCCTCATGGGTTGCATCATCAAAGTGCAAATTGAAATATGCTGAACCACCACCTTCACCACATCGATAGTGAAGTACGTTGGCACCCTTTTGCAACTCAACTTCAATATTGAAGTCGACCTGTTTTGCATGACCAGTCCATGTTGCATTATTATACCATTTTTCACCGTTAATCCAGATCTGTGCGTAGTCATCATGAGCAGGAGACATGACAGAAGTCCTATCATCGGGTGAATCAATCACAATAACAGCATAATGATCAAAATTATCAGCAGGACCGCCTCTGACCATATTGTTACCGTCATTTGTGTCAATTTCAAAAACTGTCCAGGTACGGGTTCCCCCATTATCGTCTGGCCATTCAACATCCGTTTCTTTGGTCAACAGAAGACCTTCAAGCGTTGAAAGCGACACATCAGTAATCTTGTCACGTGTACCTGCAGCCATGAGGTCAATGGGACCTGACGTATTGAATCCACCATTGTTTTCATAGTTGCCATCCAAGCCGTACCATTTAACTATCCAAGTTTCAACAGCACCATGGTCTTCATTTACATGATCATCATTTGGACGCGTCACTAAGAGTTCCTCTTCACTTAACGGACCACCGGTTTGGTTAACAACTCCTTGTGCCATAACAAGTTGAAACCCACCCATAACTAACACAAAAACAATTACACTTGCAAGTGCAGATATATTAAACTTTCTCATTTTTTTCCCTTCTATAGAATAGATAATATTAACTAAGGCTTAAACCAAATTCCTTAATTATATAAGTTATATAACGTTGTAACATTATTAAACATTACAACAAGTATTTTAATGAATTAACCAAAAAATGTCAATATAAATCTGATCAATTTAAGATTAACATTAATATTCTCAAACACAAATATTCTCAAACACAAGTCAAAGTATCTTATTGATTTCGCTTGATATCAGCCCAGATTGTAGTCAGTTTACCAATCGGTTCAACCGGTAAAATGCCTTCTACCTCAGCAAAGAAAGTGTTCTTATCAGTTGACTTATCAGGATAAATCTTAACGGTATCGTGCGTTTCATCGTCAAAATGTAGGTTTAAATATGCTGAGCCGCCACCTTCACCACAACGATATAGTAGGACATTAGTGCCTTTTTTAAACTTAACCTCAATATTGAAATCAACTTGTTGTGCATGACCAGTCCAGGTTGCATTATTATACCATTTTTCACCGTTGATCCAGATCTGAGCAAAGTCATCATGTGCAGGAGACATTACTGATGTAAGTGCTTTCGGTGACTCAATGACAAGAACAGCGTAAATATCAACATTATCTGCTGGACCACCTCTAATTATATTGTTCCCGTCTGCAGGATCAATTGAAAAAACTGTCCAAGCTCGGGTGCCACCATTAGCATCATCCCACTCAACATCAGTATTACGAGTTTTCATCAAGCCGCTCATGGTTGAGAGTGCGACATCGGTAATCTTACCATTCGTCCCTTTTGACATTAGATCCATTGGTCCAGAAGTATTGAATCCACCATTATTAGTATAATTCCCGTCGGGACCATACCACTTCGTAATCCAAGTATCAACTGCACTATGATCTTCATTTACATGATCTGCATTAGGACGTGTCACCATCAGTTCGTTGTCTTCTAGAGGTCCACCTTCTTGGTTGACCTTCCATTGTGCCATTGCGGTATGTGAGATACAAAATAACATACCAAAAATAAAAATAATAATCAATGAAAATGAAATTTGTTTTTTCATTTTTCCCTCCTTGTGCCTTGCTTATATTGACATACTCCCCCAGCTAAAGCAGGGGGATTCTTTTGTCCCTCTGCACTGGGTAATTCTGCGATCAACAGTGAATGCGAACGCCAGCAAAAAATATTGCCTTTATCCGTCTTCCATCACCTACTGCACTGGACGATGCCCCGCCCATTCACCTATTTCAGATTTTCACCTGTTTTAGATGGCAAGATTCTTTTTTGTGAAGTGGCACTGTTTCACCCGAAACAGTTCATTCTTGTCCTTCTTACCAGACACCCCGACACAACAAGAGATGACTTACTTCTCTTGGGGGTCTTTTATACAATATGTTTACTCGCTCCTTTTGAGAGTTCGCTATTTAGCGACTTTGGTAACGCATATCGCAGATATGTGCTGCATATCAACCCGCTCGCGTGTTCCAGTTCACATTCGACTGGCATGATATAGACGCTCTCCACCGACTTGCATGGTTAACGATGTAGTATTACATCTAATCTTTCGTTGGGCAGTCAGTGATACCCTGCACATGTTTTATTGCTTAGCGGTGTCTACATCCCCGTGCTAAAGCAGCGGGGTTTTGACACTGAAAGAGATAAATAAAGTATATGTCATAGCGAAGTTAGAACTTCACCTGAACAAACGAATATAATATCAAATGAAAAACAAGAAGTCAAGAATTATTTCGATGTTAACTGTTCTTGAACACTTTCAACCTTATCTTCCATTGTTTGTGTTCTGTCAATCCGAGTTCCGAACTTGAGGGTTGTTGTAATGCGAGGTGCTCCCATTTCATGCACCACTTCATGACACTGTTTTATCGCATCAAACACGGCATCCCATTCACCTTCAATATTTGTACCGTAAGCGTGCAGTTTCGTCTTTAATCCTGCCTCTTTCAACACTTTTTCACACGCTGTGACGTATTTTGAGACAGACACACCGACTCCCATAGGAACAACACATAAATCGGCAATAACTTTCATGTGATTTCCTTAATTGTCACGCAATTTTTTGATTATTGCTTTGGGTAGCGGTGCAGACCCGGATGTAGCGACACCGTCATCAACTTGTGCTGGAGTCATCATTCCTGGTGTGACACAACAAACTGCGCGATGTGCCAAAATGAACTTGAGTGCGGCTTGGGGTAGACTTTTCGCTTTTCCTTGAACGATTGATTTTATCTGATCAACTCTTTCTAAATCTGCAAGGAATTTCTCACGGGGCCATGTCTTCCGATAATCGTTATCAGCAAATACGGTATCCGCATTGAGTTTACCAGATAGCAACCCAGATGACAAAGGCTGACGAACAGTTACGGCAATACCTTTTGCTGCTGCTGTTTCCATCACAGGTTTTGCCATTCCTTGATTTAGGATGTTGTATGTGAGCATGAGCGATGAAATACCTGTTTCTGCGATTGCTTTGAGTGCTTGCGCTTCGTTTCCGAGACATAATCCATAAAAGCGAATTTTTCCTTCAGACTTGAGTTCTGTCATTGTGCCAAATGCTTCATCCCACATCTCTTCAGGTGGAGGGGCATGAAATTGATAAATATCTAATACATCTCTTTTCAATCGTGTGAGACTTCCCTCCACAGATTGACGAATATAATCACGCGAAGCATTGAATGCAGGCACTTCACCACCTTGACTTATCCACCCGTCGGAGTCCAATTCATATCCGAGTTTCGTTGCGATGACAACTCTATTACCGAGTGCGGAAAACGCATCGCCTAAGAGTTTTTCAGCGCGTCCACCACCGTATTGGTCAGCAGTATCGTAATAGGTGACTCCTTTTTCAAAGGCGTATCGTAAGAGATCCACTGCTTCTTTTTCACCGATGTCTCCCCATTCGCGTCCTCCGAGTTCCCATGTTCCCATGCCGATTTCGGAGACGGTCAAACCTGTGTTACCAAACTTACGCTGTCGCATGTTGTCCCTCCCGATGGTATTGTGTAGGATATTATATGTTTTCTGTTTTTTTGTCAACATTTAATTATGGGATTCAGAGGAATACAATTGTTGAGGCGTTCTTCTGAATCTCGGATTTACGCGGATGATGTAAGAGACGCAATGATTTGCGCGACTACGATGTGAGAGACCTCTCCAATGGAAGAAATCGTGGTTGGAAACCACTCCAACAAGAGGATGACGGGCACGGAGACCCCGACCTACAATGTGAGAGACCTCTCCAATGGAAGAAATCTCGGTTGAAAACCACTCCAACAAGAGGAAGACGGGGCACGGAGACCCCGACCTACAATGGGTGATTGAATACCACGGAGTGTGCCTGCTACCATGCTTTTCTGTCCCAATTTTAATTTGGTTTTGGCTCTAATTTGTGGTATCATTTAATTAGAAATTATGAACATATTTTTGAGACAATATTAGGAGGCATTTTATGGCAGAATTAGGAAATGCTGCTCCGGATTTTAGTTTGACTGGAGCAACAGATCAAGAAGATACGGAAGTTACTTTGAAGGATTTTGAAGGTAAGAAGCTTGTTATCCTTTTTTATCCACTTGATTTTTCACCAGTGTGTTCAGAACAAGTTCCCGATTTTAATGATAACTTAGATGCTATTCGTGCTAAAGGTGCGGATGTAGTTGCAATTAATCGCGACTCTACATTTGCACATAAGGCTTGGAGTGAGGCGTTGGGTGGCATCGGTTTCCCGCTTCTTTCAGATATGAATCTTGAGGTGTCGAGTAAGTATGGAATGGCACTTGATGCGGTAGGTATAACGACCCGTGGCGTGTTTATTGTAGATGGTTCAGGTAAGATTGCCTTCAAACACGTTGAAGCTGCACCACCGGACAACACGTTAACGGCAGAACAGGTGCTAAGCGAACTTGATAAACTGTAGGTATTAACACTGAAGTTTTGCGAAGACGGGTATGTTGATTGCCCGTCTTTCTTTATCTTGACAACCCCCATAGGATATAGTATAATAATAGATAGAGAGCGGGTGTAGCTCAGCGGTAGAGCGTCAGCTTCCCAAGCTGAGGGTCGCGGGTTCAATTCCCGTCACCCGCTTGATTGTAATTATAACAAAGAGGAAATCATGTCTCAAAATAAACGTTTAACCAAAGAAGAAATTCAAGAAGATAAGTTTATCAATTTGGTTCTGCATAGTTATGCTTTTTTGAAAGATAATCTGAGAACTATCATTATTACATTGGCTATTGCTATTATCGGGGTAGCGGTATATCTTACCTACACACAAAATCAAGAAAACAAGTATGTTGATGCTTCTGTGAACTTCAGTAAGGCATCGGAGATTTATAAGGAAGCTGAGACAAACTTTTTTGATGTGTCTTCACCAACTGAAGATCAAGATGACACGGAAGAAGAACCGAGTGAAGAGAAAACTTCGTTTCAAGATGCTGAGGAGACCCTGCAGTCAGTATTTGACAAATATGGAAAAACGACATTTGCTGACAAAGCCCGTTTCAATTACGCAAAGAGTCTGTATTTTCAAGGTAAATACTCTGAAGCACGGCTTCAGTTTGAGAAGGTCATTGAATTGATCAAACCTGAGAATCAGATATATGCGTTGTATGCACATAAGGCATTAGGCAATTGTTACGAACAGGAAGGGGATTATGCGCGGGCGATCACGACGTATGATGCCAAAGCTTTTCCCGATACCCCGCAACTTGCCCCAGAAATTCGTCAGTATGTAATTTCAAATGCTAAGTATAATCAGGCACTGTGTCATGAAAAATTGAACGCATTAGATGACGCAAAGGCAACTTACAAAGAAATTATTGACGAATTTAAGACTAGAGTTAATCACGGAATTGATGAAAGAAGCATAGAACTGATTACGGATGCGAAAGCAGTCATCCTAATGATTGAAGAACCTTTAGATTTAACTAAGGCTGAACACTCAGAAACAGAAGAACATTATTTTGAAGCGTTGATAGCATATACAGATGCGATTCGTACCTATAAAGTGAATAAGGACATAGAAGGTGGCTTGTCATCTGAAGTGCGCAAGCGTATTCGCAGTTATGAAGATGTAGCCACAGAAGTTATCAGTAATGTTCTGACTGCTCGGCAGTCCGAGAGATCTGGTTTTCAGAGTACAACCTTAGGTAGTTTTGATCAAGTAGTAGATTTTGACAAAATAGGATTAAGTCGTGAACTTTATGAGTTAGCAGTCCTCAATTTTGATCGACTTGCATTAACTGACACAGAGGAATCAAATGAGTAATAGACATCAAATATGCAATTTTGGTTTTATCAGATTCTATAGACAATTTATTTTAGGTCTGATTATATTTCTTTTTGTCCCCATTACTGTAGATGCGTTACCAGAACTAACTGGTCGTATTGCTTATTCTGTCAGGGGTTTCAATGAAGTAGAAGGTAAATTTGATTATAACCTTCAGATGACGACCTTCATAGATGGAGATTACAAATCGAGGTCGTTGATTCATCCGGGATATTACGCTGTTTGGAGTCCGGAAGATGACATTCTTTATTTTGTTCAACGTGTTAAGACAGAATCACATATTTTTTCCATTGATGTAAATAATCCGCGACTAAAGACGCAACTTACAGAAATCGGCGGCACCTACCGTTTCCTATCTATTTCACCGAATGGTAAGAAACTCGCCTTTAATGGATATACCTCAGACCAGCAACAACAAGAGAACCAGATATGGGTGATGGATATTGCTTCCGGACAAATGGAAGTAGTAACTGCAATACCGCATTTCGGCAGAACATTTTTCTTTTACGGTATGTCTTGGGGACCATTTAGCAAACGTTTAGTGTTTTCTCTTGAAAGACCGGGTGGGTTAGAACAACTGTTCTTGTTAGATACTGAAACGTTAGAGATTGACGTGCTTACCGAATTCAATATAGATTATTATCCTGTATGGACACCAGATGGCAATAGTATTCTATTTCGACGGTGGGATAGAGAAATTGACACAATGTATTCAATCAATGTTGAAACGAGAGAGCTTACAGCACTCTATGATGTAGATAAGAATGCGGGTATGTGGACAGATTGGTCAGCGAATTCACGTTCAATTATCTATTCATTATGGGGAGTATTCTATCTTCACGATCTTGATGCTGGCAAGACAGAGAAACTCTTTGAAGTAGATGGTGGTATATTTGGTATCTCTTGGTGGAAACAGGAAGGCGGGAATCTGGGAAATCTACCTGTTGAAGCTAAAAAGAAAATAACGACGACATGGGGTGATGTCAAAAGCGGAGTGAGATAACAGTTTTTTGGTGATGATATTTCCTTAGAGCGATATTTTAGTGAACATTGAAAATAATAATACAAAGTCCCTGTAGGAGCAATCTTTGAATCGTTACTTAGTTCAGCGATTATCGGGATTCGGAGTTCCCTCCTACATCTTGAAATGCCCCATTAATTCAAAAGTTTACTATATTTGCTTATCTTTTCACCTATCTCTAATGCATTGACATTCCATCTTATGTCGTAGCGAGCGGTTTGCATACCTCTATGCTTATTCTTATGGCATAACTCTTACTTTGATTTGATATATCTTTAAATGAGAAGGTCGAACCCATGCTGTCTAACGTAGAAAAAGCCTTAGAATATGACAAACTCAAAGATCATTTAAAGAGATATACTGCTTCTGAGTTGGGGAGTGTGCGGGTTGACAATCTCTCTCCATCAGATTCTTATGATACGGTGCAATACCAACAGAAATTGTGTTCTGAGTTGAAGGACTTTCATCAACGCACTGGTGGGATTTCGTTAGATGGATTAACGGATATTAGCAAGACGTTATTGCATGTGTCTAAAATAGGGTCGATTTTAGATCCTGAAGATTTCATAAAGATTGTAAAGGTCGCGAGACTTTCTTCTCATGTTAAGAAGAAATTTAGGAATCAGGATTACGATAAAATACCACGGTTGATGTCAATCGTAGATGCGTTGCCAGTTTTTGATGAAGTCATAGATTCGGTTGAATCTTGTATCAGCACGGAAGGCGTTGTTCTTGACAGAGCAAGTGCTGAGTTACGTTCCATCCGTCAAAAACTCCAAAAAATCCGTAATAAAATTCATCAAAAGTTAGAATCCATCCTCAATTCACCCGACTATCAAAAATCTATTCAGGAATCAGTCATTACCTCCCGTAACAATCGATACGTTATTCCCATCAGACAGGATGCGAAATCCTTTTTCAAAGGAGTTGTTCAAGGTCAATCTACGAGTGGTGCGACCTATTTTATGGAACCGTTGTCTATCGTTGAGATGAACAATGGGCTCCACGAAGCGGTTGAATCCGAACAGAGAGAAATTCGCAGGATTTTATTGGATTTAACAGATCAACTCCGTGACAGACTTGTTGATTTAGAACTTTCCCTTGATTTACTTGCTGAACTTGATTTTTTGAATGCGAAAGTGCAATTTAGTTTTGATTTGAATGCTGTTGAACCGAAGTTGGATACGAAAGGGGTTCTCCGCCTCTTTGAAGCGCGCCACCCCCTACTTGAAGTCCAAACTCGTGCTAATTCTAATAGAGAGAAAACCACCGATGCAGATAATGTTAGGGATTCAAGGGACAAACTTCCGACACAGGTTGTTCCGACAGATGTGCATATTGGCAAGGGTTTCAAAACGCTTGTTATTACAGGTCCGAATACGGGTGGTAAAACTGTCGTGCTAAAAACTGTCGGTTTATTATGTTTGATGGCACAATCGGGTTTGCATATTCCAGCAGTCCGCGGTAGTAGACTTCCGATATTCAATCACATTTTTGCTGATATTGGTGATGATCAGAACATAGAGCAGAATCTAAGCACGTTTTCCTCTCATATTACGAAGATATCTGGCATGATAAGGTCTATTGAAGAATCCGGTTCGGAACAATCTTTAGTTCTATTAGATGAGATTGGTGCTGGTACGGATCCGACTGAAGGTACTGCACTTGGGATGGCAATTCTATCATGGCTAAATGAATGGAATGTCAGCACGATTGTAACGACACATTATGGTGCGTTGAAGGCATATACACATACGCAGCAGAATATGGAAAATGCATCAATGGAGTTTGATTGGAGTACATTGCGGCCGACCTATAGGTTGAAGATAGGTGTGCCGGGGAGTAGCAATGCGATAAAAATTGCCGAACAATTGGGACTACCCGCGCGAATTCTCGCTGATGCTGAACAGAATATAGGTCAAAATAATATTGCTGTGGAAGACCTACTCCTTCAATTACAGCACACGCAAAAGGAATTAGACACAGAAAAGGAACAACTTCAAGAGAAGATCCGTCTGGCAGAAACTGAATATGAGAAACATAAAGAACAGGTTGAAACATATCAGATAGAACAAGAAACCCGGCTGGAGAAAGCAGAAAAAGAGGCGTTGACTATCATTTCTGATGCGCGTAGAACTGTGGACAATGTGGTTGCAAATATACGGCGTGAACAAGCCTCAAAAGCCAGTATTCGTGAAGCCTTCACAAAAATAGAAACCGCTAAAAAACAATTCAAACCCGACCCTCCCGAAAAACAACAGAAAAAACCGATAGACAGTGTGAACGTTGGTGACAAGGTTCATATAGTCCAGTTGAACCAATTCGGCGAAGTTATTTCAGTCGGTGATGGTGACAAACCGTTACGGATAAGGATTGGTAGTATGCAGATGCAGTTATCCTATAAAGATATTGACAGAGTGCTGCCGAGGAAAGAGGGTCATCATGGCACTGGCTCGGTGTTGGACATTCAACTTGACAAAGCAAATACGGTGAAAGAAGAGCTATGTATACACGGCATGTATGTGAATGAAGGCTTGGCAATTACGGATAAGTATTTGGACGATGCCTACCTCGCGGGATTATTAAGCGTGAGGATATTGCATGGGAAAGGCACTGGTACCCTTCGCAGTGCGGTTCATAAGGCATTGGACACAAACCAACTCATAGCGGATTATCAATACGCTCACCCGAATGAGGGTGGAGAAGGCGTGACGGTCGTTAAATTTAGAGAATAGTATTGTAGTATTGTAGTATTGTTATAAATAATTGCGTTATCATTAAGATGAAACTTATGGCAACAAGAAACTTTATTCCACCAGAAACGATTGATGAGATACGGACTCAGAATGACATCGTTGAAGTCATTAGAGAGTGTGGTGTTCCGCTTGAACAGACAGGACGAAACTATAACGGACTCTGTCCGTTTCACCAAGAGAAAACGCCGTCTTTTTCTGTTTCGCAGGAAATGCAAATATTCAAGTGTTTCGGTTGCGAGGCGGGTGGCAATGTTATCCATTTTCTACAGAAACATGAAGGCAAAACTTTCATTGAAGCGATAGAATCGCTTGCTGAACGTGCGAATATTCCGTTGCCGATAGAATAGTTTTGTCAGGAACAATTGCGTTAATCAATAAGGTGAAACTCATGGCAACAAGAAACTTTATTCCACCAGAAACGATTGATGAGATACGGACTCAGAATGACATCGTTGAAGTCATTAGAGAGTGTGGTGTTCAGCTTGAACAGGCAGGACGAAACTATAAAGGACTCTGTCCGTTTCACCAAGAGAAAACGCCGTCTTTTTCTGTTTCTCAGGAAATGCAAATATACAAGTGTTTCGGTTGCGAGGCGGGTGGCAATGTTATCCATTTTCTACAGAAGCATGAAGGCAAAACTTTTATTGAAGCGATAGAATCGCTTGCTGAACGTGCGAATGTTTCGCTGCCGACACAAGATGGGAAAGTAAGTGCGCGTCAGAAACTTATCGGTGAGTTGAGTGAACTGAATAGGTTTGCTGTGAAGTATTATCATGAGTTGCTTCGGACGGGACAACACAGTCAGCATGCGCGTGAATATCTGAAGAACCGAGGTGTGGTGTCACAGACAACCCATCTGTTTCAACTCGGGTATGCAAAACAGGAACGACGCGATCTGTATAAGGCTGCTACACACGAAGGATGGAATGTTCAACAACTGGTGGATGCGGGTCTGATTAAAAATGAGGATAAAGGTCCTCAAGATCGCTTTTGGAATCGTATTCTGTTTCCGATCAATAATACGCAAGGTGTTCCTGTGGGGTTTGGCGGAAGAGCACTCTCAAATGAACATCAACCGAAATATTTGAATTCTCCAGGGACTGTGCTATACAACAAAAGCGATATTCTTTTCAATCTTGACAAGGCGAAACAATCTATCACCAGAAAACAGTCGGCATTGCTTGTGGAAGGATATATGGATGTGTTGATGTTGCATCAGCATGGGATTGAAAATGTGATAGCCTCCTCTGGCACTTCGCTTAGTGAAAACCATGCTTCATTATTGAAACGATATACACCTGAAGTCGTAATAGTATTTGATGGAGATGCATCTGGATTGCAAGCTGCACAACGTGGGTTGGAAAGGTTGATTGCTGAAGAGATTCGTGTGCGTATTGCGTTGATGCCATCAGGTGATGATCCTGATTCGTTTGTGAAAGCACATGGTGCTGATTCATTTAATGAATTAGTTGGTAAAGCGATTAATCTAATTGAATTTCAAATTCAGTCTGCGATAAGACTTGGCAACATCCATAATCCTGAAGTCAAAACACAAGTTGTCAAAGATATTGTCAATATACTTTCAAAAATTGAGAACAAGGCAGATCGGTCTTTTCATATTGAATACGTTGTTAATACACTAGATCTTGATGAAGGAGTCATTTGGAATGAATTAAAAGAGTTAGGATTGAAGAAAAATACCTCTAAAGATTATCTTGAAGAGCAAAGACTAACTGCCAATCAATTACGACAACAAAAACGAGATAAAGAAAGATTTACGAAACAGAATTACAAACAAGATAAACCGGTTTACCGCAAAATCAAAAGTGGAAGACCTAGTTCTAACATTTCGGCTATACGTGAAAAGATCGAAATGCAATTCGTCCAAACTTTAATCCAAGCACCAGAACTTATTCCGGATATAAAGGAAAAGTTTGATTACAATGATATTACAAATGCAAACTATGTGAAGATCGCTCAACTGCTATGGGAAGCAACTGAGAATGGTGGATCCGTTGATATTCAACATATCTTGAATACTTGTGAGGATGAGTATGTAAATAACTTCATTTCTCAAGTACTTATCAGTAACAAGGATTTTCCTTATCATCAGGAGAGAATAGAAGGCTATCTCAAGAAACTGAAAGCGTTTATGATACAGGAACTTGAACAACGTGTGCGGTCGACCTCACAGGGTTCTGATGATTATGAATCATCACTTAAGAAACTTGTAGAACTTACTAATCAAAGGCGTGCGGTTGTTAAAAAGGAACGTTCTGATCAAACACAACCATCAAACACACAACAATCTGAAGATAATATGGTACCAACACAAGACACATAGGAAAACTAACTGTGAATTCAGAAAATATACGTCCCATAGTTAAACAGATAAGCGAAGTTGAACGTCATATAAGTGAGTGTGAACAAATAATTGTTGAGATTCAAAAACAGCATAACATTCCTGCGGAATGGTTCTCAGAGCAGTTCAATGCAGACAACCATCAGTTCAAATCAGATGTAGAGAAAAGTGCATACGAAGAGATAAGCCGTTATCATAGTGAGATTGTAGTGTATCTGAAAAAAATTGGTCTCACCCGTGAGGCACTGAAAAGCATTTCAAATCAGATTAACACTGACGATGTGGATGATGTAGAAGCAATAACTAAAATGGCAATTCTTGAGGAGAATCTTGAGTTAGTCGTGAACATTGTGAAAAAATATAGACACCAAGCACCTACAATGGAATTTCTTGATCTGGTTGTGGCGGGTAATAGTGGATTGCTAAGTGCTATTGATCATTACGATTATCAACGTGGTTTCCAGTTTAAGACTTATGCAGAATGGTGGATCCGACAAGATGTTAGTCGTGCCATTGCAGATCACAATGCTATTAGTTAATGTTGAGTTTTTACATATTTTTCATGTTAATTTGAATGAAGATTAAGAAATAATACCATTTCTAATATTGAATATCTCATTATGAGCGTATGAATTCTAACTCAAAATAGAGAATGTCCGATGCGCAATGAATTGCGCGACTACGAACGGTTCCTTATCTTAATGAGAAGTTATTTTTCAGAAATGGTATAAATTGGGTAATTTGCCTTTAAAATCCAGCGCGCCTACAGATTTTGAGGTAATTAAGCAATCTATAAACATATCGTTCCTACGGAACTCATGAGGAAAGGACAACATTTTTATATAAACATTCCGTCCCAACGGGACTAAAGATACAGCAAAATAATTAAATTGCACGTATGTTCGGTATTAGCAATATTTTTAGCGCAAACTGTATGAAGATTAAGAAATAAATACGGTAATATTGAGGAGAAGGTTACCTCTGAAAGTACATAAGAAAACAGAAAGGAGAGCAGACTTGTGGAATATGGTAGTAATACAGACCTACTTGATTTTAATGAATCTGATGTATCAGACCAATCAGAGTTTGATGAGGAGATAGAATTTGAGCCGAGTGAAATCAGTGAGCGCGAGGATCTCATCAAACAGTATCTGCGTGAAATGGGGAGAATACAGTTAATAGATAAAAAGAGAGAGATAGAATTATCTCAACAGATTGAAACAGGTCTACGTCAAGCCCAAGAAGCGACCTTTACCACGCGTTTTGCTATTGCGGAGGTGCGTAAACTCCTCTATAAAATTATCATAACCAAGAAACGTGCATCAGATATTATTGATATGGAAGTTTCCAGCAGTTCAACCCGCGATAAGGAACGAAAGCTACGCGATAAAGTTGTACGTGTGATGCGTGTGATTGAGAAAATGGAATTAGAATACCTTGTTACTGCGAAGGAAGCCTCCAAAAACGGTTCACATGCAGACTTGAGTTCTATAGGTAGTCATGCGACTTTTATGAAACTTCTTGATCAGTTGAAAATTGACCGTGAAGAGATAAGCAATATTTCAGGTAAAGTGACTGAAGTAGAGCAGCACGTTAGTAATCGTGAACAGGAAATTTCGCGTCTTCAGAAACGACATAGAATCCCCTCAGAATGGTTGAACGGCAGACTAAATTCTAAGGAGCACAAATTCAAGACGAAAGCTGCGAAAAAGGCGTATATCACAATTGTCCGGTATCAAAGAGAAATTGAGCAGTATCTGAATACAATTGGTATTTCGCGTGATGCCCTGCAGTCTGTGACGAAGCAGATTACCATCGGTGAAGAGAATGCCCAAGATGCCAAATTGGCAATTGTTGAGGCGAATCTCAGGTTAGTCGTGAGTATAGCGAAAAAATATAGACATCAAGCACCTGGTATGGAATTTCTTGATTTGATTCAGGAGGGTAATATCGGGTTGATGCGTGCAGTTGACAAGTTTGATTATCATCGTGGGTTCAAGTTCAGTACTTATGCGACGTGGTGGATTAAGCAGAGCATCACCCGTGCGATAGCGGATCAAGGACGAACTATCCGTATACCTGTGCACATGCACGAGCGCATCAACAAAATGAAGCGTGTGGAACGGTCACTTTTACAAGATTTGGGACGAAGACCGACACCGGAAGAGATCGCTGCAGATATGGCTATCCCCGCGGAAAAGGTTAGAGAGGTATTGCGAATTGTGCCAGAGACTGTCTCGTTAGAAACACCTATTGGAGATGACGATGATGACAGTCAATTGGGTGATTTTATTGAAGATGTATCAGTGCTTTCTCCCGCGACTGAAGCCGAGTTGAGCATTCTGAAAGAACGTATCCAAGAAGCCCTTGTGGATTTATCGGAACGTGAACGTGAGGTGATTGTCCTCCGTTTCGGTATTGAAGACGACACTGAACCTCCGTTACTGTCAGAACCTACCCGTAAGCGGATTGATGAGCTTTGTATTACAACAGGATATCCAAAGACGCTTGAAGAGGTAGGTATTGTTTTTCATGTGACTCGTGAACGTATCCGTCAGATTGAGGCGAAGGCATTGCGTAAACTCCGTCATCCCATCCGAAGCCACCGTCTGCGTGGTTTTCTTGAATAATTTCCATATTAAATTATTACTTGATTTTTTGTTAGTACCGAGTTATAATTAAAAGTAGTAAGGGTCCATAGCTCAGTGGTCAGAGCCGCCGGCTCATAACCGGCTGGTCCTAGGTTCGAGTCCTAGTGGGCCCATTCTCTTCATCGGGGCGTTAGCTCAGGGGTACGAGCGCTACCTTCACACGGTAGAAGTCACTGGTTCAAATCCAGTACGCCCCATTGTATATACCGTGCCCCACACCTATTTATTCTGACAAAGTTAGGCGTTTTCTATCTACCTATGGAGGAATAAAGAGTACTACTATCCACACAATTTCGTAATTCCCATTTGCGGACATTATACCAATTCTATTAATGAATTTCCTTTTTGAATTAGAATGTAAGAGGCGGAATGAATTGTGCGACTACGAACGGATCTTTATCTAAGAGGAAAAAGTTATGAACACTAAAAAACATTCAACTCTAAATAGTAAATGGTTGCCAGTTTTATCCTTCATCAATTTCTTGATTTATTATTTGATTTTTGAAAACACTTACAATTATATTTTCTTAGATCTTTTTGGTCCAATAATAGGTTCGCTTTGTGCATTGCTTTGTATGCTCCTTATTATATTTGCCATCGAGACAGTAAAAGAAAAATTGAGATCCCTTTTTAAAGGAACGGTTTACGGGACTGTTGTTCTGAATAGTGACAATACCTCACCTGCTCCGATTAAGAATGTTGAGGTCTCCTGGGGTCCCTCTCATCACTTACGAAGGAAAGATACACCTGTTATTACCGATGAAAAAGGGGAGTTCCGTTTTGAAAATTTACCGCTAAGACCTCATCTCACACTAACAGCAAAATTAACAAACAATCGTTATGTTCATCAAGTTATCGGTGAAATTGAGGGTGTCAGATGGTTTTTGGGAAGACGTTGGCTCGGATTTCCAATGTCTTCTGGGATTCCGAAGCGGGTTGATTTTATGATTTCTGATTGACTGCCCCGATATTTGGGACTTGATGATGGGCATGAGACCCCGCGCTGCAATGAAATACGCGGATACGAGTCGGAGTGTCACCCCGCTGGGGCTTGGTCTGTGGTGGTGCAGGGTTTCTATACACCTGACGCACCGCTGGTGCTGAATGTAAGAGGCGCAATGAATTGCGGCGACTACGAGGACAAAGCGCGCTTACGAAGGGGTTGATTTCATCGTGGTTGGAAAGCATTCCAGCAATGTAATCGTGGTTGAAAACCACTCCAACAATATATGAGGCGTGCAAGGAAGTGTGCGACTGCAAGCGCGTTTGTTTTTAATGAAAGTCGATCTATTAGAAATGGTTTAATAATATTCAGAACATTTAGAAATTGTCAAAACTTTAGTAATTTATGGCATACTTACTATTTTGTATCTTTTTAGGCATTGTAGCACATATCTGGAGAAGATTGTTCTTCGGTACGATTAACGGTAAGGTTGTTATGGGAAATAGTAACATCCTACCGCAGCAATTTCAAAATATAGCGTTTTCCTTGACTGCTAAAAACTTCAAAAAGAAGGTTCGTCCCGTTTTAACCAACGTTAAGGGTGAATATTCTTTTGAATGTAGAGTCCCAGTTTGGCATAATCTAACGTTTAGGGCGACAGTTGGAGATAATCAGTTCATTACCGAACCTATAGGCAGAATTGATGGTGTCCGTTGGTTATTTGGGGTTTCTTATTTTAAACTCCCCATTTCGTCAGGAGATTCGATAGACGTTGATCTTGTCATCTCCGATGTGCCGGATCCAAATCTTGTTCTTAATAGAAAAAAATCTAACTATACTATCCAAACTTCTAATGAAGGTTCTCAGAAAATGCATACACCCGTTCATCCGATTTTGAACGAACGGTGGTGGCCTGTATTGATAGTTGTAGTTTCATTAATGATTGATTTTTTCTTTGGATCACCCACAGAATTATGGAGTAGATTTTTTGAGGGGACGGTTTACGGTAAAGTTGTCATGGAAAATGGGGATACGGATCCCAGTAGATTAGCGAATATAGAGATTTCTTGGCATATCAGTAACTATGCCAAGAAATGTAAACCTGTTCTAACAGATTCTAATGGTGAGTACCGCTTTGAACGTGACGTGCCAGTACATTGTGAGAGCCTATCTATGACTGCAAAATATGGGGGTAGGTAGACCTGGCTATTACCGTGAGGTGTATCAAAGGGTTGATGGGTTTGAGGGTGTCAAGCAGTTTCTTGGTTTGCCTATATCTTCTGGTATTCCGAAGCGGGTTGATTTTGTGATTCCTGATATACCTCCTCCGATTATTGGGAATTGATAGCGGGGCACTGATACCTCGCACTACAATGAAATGCGCGGATACGAGTTGGTGTGTCGCCCCGCTGAGGCTTGGTGTGTGAGGTGCATGGTTTCTATACGCCTGACGCACCTCTGGTGCTGAAAGAAATCGTGGTTGGAAACCACTCCAACAATTAAGGACCTCTATTGGAATTCGCCTCTGACTGTTAGTGCACTTGCGACTGATATGAAATCCCTTCCCTCTTCAACTCTATCGTTGTTATAACTTACCCCAAGATGTAAATTTGCTGTAAGGTGGTTACTAAGTTTGTAACCGACGCGTAGTGTAGTCTCATATCGTTCAGAACGTTCCTCTTTGTTGGCACCGTAGTTTTCTCTGCGGATTGCTAAAGATAAGGTGTTGGTAAGGTCAAGGTCGTGTCTTAGGGGTATCCTGCCGAAAATGGGTAAGCGGATTCCACCTTCCGTGTGGTATTTGTAGTCAATGCTAAAGTTTGGTGTGATGATGAGTGCATTGCTCTCAATACCGCTTCGGAGATGGTCGCGGAGTGTTGTGCGGATGCCTAATGAAGTTCTGGTTTCATTGCTCCATTTATGTATCCAACTGAGTGATGGTGTGTGTGCAGTGCTATCGCTGAGCGTGACATCAAGGTTTGTATTATTCCGCGTCGTGAAACTGTAGCGGATTTGGAAGCTTGTTGCCTTTTGTGTTTTGAGTTTTATATCACCCTCATAGGTTTCTGCGTGTGAGGTGTAGGTTGTGGCGTAGCTTTTACGGAAACTATCGGCAGTGCTGAGATTTGTGCCGAAGGTCAACCAATTCCACGGTTCAACGGAAGTGCGAACTGAGTAGCGATTGGCTTTGCGTGAATTTGTGCGTTCTTCTGCATCGTTTTCAAGTTGCCAAACATCTAATAGGGATTGGCCTGATTCAAGTTGCCGGAACGATTCGGTTGCGGTGAAATTCGCGCTGGTATTGATAGAAAAAGTGTTGATGATACGTTGGAAGAGTCCTTCCTGTTTTTGTTGCGCTGCGAGATTAGTAGATCGGCTTTGTTCTAATTCTGCTTTGTCTCGATTTATCCAATCGCTTTGTTTTTCTGTATATTCTTGTATTTTCGCTTCATCAATACCTCTTTCACGCATCTGTTCAATTGACTGCTGGCTTGGTACTTGTGTATTTGTAGGTTTTTCGGGGGCATTTTGTGTTCCTTCCATCTCAGGTTCTTTACTATTGAATATCCATCCGAACCATTTTTGTATGCGAAGGTTCAATCCGAGATTGATGTTTCCGTTGAGTGATGCGTCTTTTTGTGTTGTGAACCAGTTTTCTCGGAAACTTGCACGACTTGTGACAGTGGGACGTAAGCCGAGGAGATCTCGGTTGAGTCGGGGTGTGAGAGAAACGCGATGTTCTCTTTCGGCAATGGAAAAGCCGGGTTGTGTGTCTTCACTCTCATCCGTGGTGTCAGTTGTGAAAGGTGAGGGTGTGTATCGGCTTTGATCTCGTCTTTCAAGCGTTCTGCGAATATCATAACTTGGATTGAGACTGAATGCATTGATTGGACTGATGTTGAGTGAAATGGAGCCGCTGTCCGTTTTTTCATCACGATTTCTGCCGTAGCCGTAACTGTAGAAGGAGGTTGACGATGCGGTTGTGTCGGTAGCGGTTTCGGGTTGTGCGATAATGTCTTCGTGTCGATATTGCATATTGACCCCGACTTTTGTGCCGATACTGTAGCGAAAGGTCCCTGTATATAGATGGCTAATCTGTGTGCCTTGGCGTTCATTCCAGAAGTCTTGGAAGTTGTAGGCGAAACCGAGGTTTGGAAAGGGATTTCGGTTGAAATTAACAGACATATCTCTGTTATGTGTTTGGCTTTTTCCGCTTTGGAAAGAGGTGTAGCTGCCGCGGCGTGCTTCCGTTTCAGACTCTTGTTCTCTTATAGAATATCGGATAGGTAGCCATTGGAAGATTGTGACATCTGCGTTTATATTGTAATCGTTGTTTGTGGTGCTATATCCGCGTGAAGATAAACGTTGCCTTCCGATTTCACCTGCACCGCTCTCAAAATCTTTGTCCTGACTTGCGTATCCACCACGGAGGCGGAGGATGCGACCGAGTGAAACAGACATATCACCGCGTCGTGCCCAACCAGAACGTATAAGTGGGTCACCGAGATGTATTTCGTTTACCCAGACTTCACCACTGAGTTCTTGGTCAGTATCGTTTCGGATACCAAGTAGAATACCACCGATGTTTTTTATTGTTAGCTGCGTACTGCTAACGCCGGTTCCCGTTTTTCTGACGGTGAATCCGTCGGGATGTCCATCAGGTGCGTTTTCTACAGGATCGGGTTGGACATCCTGATTTGTATTATCGGTACCATCATCCTGATTCTCAACACTATCGGGATATTCGTTGCGTGTATTGTCCCGTAGGTCAATTTCGACCAGTTTCCAACCACCAAAGTCAAGCGGTATTGTATATTCATAATAATCAGTTAGGTTTTCAAAGATGTTGACATCTTCTTCCTGTTGTGGTTGATTGAGGAACGGGTCGGAACTGTAAAAGGAACTTCTGTATGCTGTACGCACACTTGGAGCGAGTTGCATGACAAATGTGGTATCACTATTATCTCCGTATAACCAAAATCGGAGTGTATCATGTTGGCTAAAATCTTGTCCATCACTTTGGGTGTATCCTTTGAGTTGTTTTGATGTGATACCGTGTGAACCGGGATAAAGATAATATTCTAAACTGAGTGTTTGTTCGCGTTGCTGTTGTGTCTGAAAGGCGAGTGATGATGCTGTGAAAGGGTGTAGTTTCCTGAAGAGTTCATCATCCTCAATTTCGAGGTATGCACTCTGATATTTGTCGAAACTAAAGTTATCTCTTGTGCCAACGATGAACTTTTCTAATGTATCTTCCACAACTTGACTATCAGAAAGTCCTGAGGTATCGTTTAGAGATTTTGTAACGACCCCTTGTTGCCATCTATTCCCGACGATTTCAATAGAAGCCCACTGGAAAGTGCCTTTAACGTTTCCGGGTCGGTTTTTCATCAACCACATTCGGAAGTGTTGAACAAACACAAGACTTGGAAGACGTGTGCCTTCTGGAACAAATGTTTCGAGTGGGATGCTAAGGAAAGTCCATCCGTTTGTGTTTTTACCTTTTATCCATTCGTTTGGAATTTCATTGAGAGGAATAGCGACTTGAAAATATGCGTCAATGGTATCCAGTACGCCATCTCCATTTAGGTCTTCGCTATCTAAAATATCGTTGTTTTCTCCAAAGGATTCAGGTTGAAATTCGCCATCAAATAGCCATCCTACATCCTCTCCTATATCTATCTGCCCGTTCGCGCGATTCTGTTGATCAGCAGGCAAGTTCTCAAGGTCAAGGTCAAGCGCGTCAACAACATTGTCCCCGTTTGTGTCATCTAAAGATTGAGGTAGGTCTTCGCTGTCAAGTCTTTTGTCTGCGTCTGAGTCTTCACTGACAGCCCCAATATTAAGATAAAGGGTAACGTCCTCATCTCCTTGTACTCGCATCCACATTTCGATGAAACCGCGTTCGGAGAAATCTGTTCCAGATTTTGATATACCGTTTGAGAATCCACCCCATTCTGCGACGACATCCGTAAAATCATATCCTATCTCCATGATCACACGTTCATCTGTTGAGAGTGAAAGTGGTTGGATAGAAGATGCTGGTACATCTCTGTTTCGCATATAGTTACCGACTGCATCTGCTTCCTCTCTATCTCTGAGTACGACGTTAAAGAGAGCTCTATTTTCTTGTGTTGGGACAACACTATAGTCCGTTGTGGATAGGTCTGTCTGTTGCGATTCTGGAACATAAGGCAGGCTACTTGGTTTCCAATTATATTTTCTTGTTGGTATAGTAGAAGTCTGTTTTACCCCTTCCATGCTATCAATCATAGCGACACCGACGCTATTTGGGTTGTTATGTGAATAAGCGGCTTCTCCGCTGAAGTCAAAGGAGAGTGGGAAGTAGCGTGTATTGACGAGTGGAAGTGGATTGACCAACCATGCGATGTTGAATTCTCTTCCGAAACTTGTATTTATGTTAAACGCCTGTAATCTGTTTGGCACACTGTTGACATCTGGTATTTGTGCGGGTTGCTGTCCTGTTGTTAGGATGTATCCAGTTGAGATATTGAAGCCTTTTTGGAATACAGGATTGAAATAATTCATACCCGATCCGTATCCGCCATAATAGCTGGAGCCGCTTCTGGATCTACCTCCGAACCCACCGAAACTGCTGTATCCTCCACCACCAAAACCGCCGCCAAAACCGCTATCGAATCCACCTGATCCAAAGCCAGTATTACCGAATCCGCGTCCAGTACGTGATCCTGTGTTAGACAAACCACCGGAAAACGGGTCAGTATTTAGGTTGTTATCTAAACCTGTAGGTATGTTTTGGAACCCGCCCAATCTATTAAACCGGTCTTCAAGGTTTTGCTGTTCTGATGATTTCGGTTTCGGTTTGTGTGTGTATTCAAGCCATAGTCCAGCGACTGCTTGCTGTGTGCCGCCGCCGAATGGTGTTTTCTCAAATTCTACGACGATCTCATCAAACTCATCGAGTTCACTGAAAAACCGTATGGAGCCAACTTCATAGACCATCAAATAATCTGTGTCTCGGGTAAGGAGTTTGCCGTTAAGACGTACGGTTTCGCTTTCGGGAATGACGAACAAACCGACATTATATGTTTCGGATTGATAGGAATAATCTGCGACTATGGTGTATATTTGATCAGTACTGCGTAAGGATTCCAGATATATAGCCTCATTGTTTAGGGAGTCTCTGTATTTGTAATATGGATGTTGAGGGTCTTGTATCTCAAATGGACGTGTTGATGGGAAACGCAGTAGTCCTCTGTCATAGTCAATGAACTCTGGGTCAACGATGCCGTCTCCGTTCTGATCTAATCCAAATATTGCAATATATGGTACAGGTCCTTCCTCTGTATCAAAAGTTTCACTTTGTCCTTCTCTGATGATCGTCAAAGTAAAATCGCGTGGGTTGATGTTTCTGTTTCCGATGTAATAGACGTGTGATGCAGCGGTGCCGCGAAAGCCTTTCTCTTTTAGTACAACATAGCCTATTTCTTCACCCTCTTCATCAATGGTCCCGTCAGCATTTTCATCAGCGAAGACGTTTCCAGGATTTCCGACACTTCCACCGCCATCGCCTAAATATTCATAGGCGACAACGATAGTATAACTTGATGCGATAGCGGAGAGGAATTCAATCTCACCTGTTTCATAGTCAATGTTGTAGTCTTGTCCGGGGAACTGCGGGTTGAAATATCCTTGACTGGTTCGTTGTCCACCTTGGTTGTTGCCTACGACACTATCATCAATATAGATTTCAACACTTCCTGATTTTATTGGGAGATATGCGTCGTGGAGTAGGTTATCTTCACCTTTATGAATTAGATAATATCTATTCTTAACATAATTTGAATCGGCGACCTGAATGCCGCGTGGACCATATCCGAAACTTGCTCTGCGTGATTGCCCGCGGAACGTCCGCACTTCACGGACACCTTTACTTCGTGAACCGAATGCGGTTAGGCGTGTGTTCTTATACTCAAAAACCCCTTCAAGTCCGAACAGATTTCGGTTTATATTGAGGAAACGTGTGTTGGGAAGGCTGAGTGTGATGTCCCCGAAGGATATTGTCTTGATGATGCTGTCCGGTTTTCCTTCATACCATATTTTGATTTTCTGTTCTTTTGCCCCGCCGAGTCCATATCCGCCACCATAACCCCCGCCATAACCCCCATAACCGCCGCCGTATGTATCACCTGCGGTATAGTCTACAGCGATATGCGTGCGTTCTCCGACGCGTCCGTGTAGACCTATCTTTTGCTGTTGTCGTATGTTGATGCCTGATGCGCGAGGTACTCCTCTGCTTCCATAACTGCTATATCCGCTTCCGTAGCTTGAGGAACCTGAACCGAAACTATCGTATCCACCTCCGTATCCAAAATCTTCATAGCCGTAGGATGAGCTCAATCCGAGATCAAGTCCGGAATCGTAACCGCTATAACTGCCATATCCGTATCCTCCATATCTGTTCAAGTCACCTTCACCGAAATAGTGTGTTTTGTTGACTTCAACTGTTACTGACTGGAAACCTGTAATCTGTAGGTTTGAATCCATAGGGAGATCGATGCCTTTTGAGTCGGATTTTTTGCGCGGCGTCCAATCATATAGTTTTGATAGGTCTCCGAGGTCAGGTGGATTTCTCCAGCGGCGTATAGACTCTAAATATGGCATGAGTAACTGGCGACGTAATGCCTGTTCTGTATCTTCGTCTCGCGTTTCAGATTCGTCCTCGGTGGGTTCTGTTTGCGATTCACTTTTTAACCAACTGTCTTTCTTCGGTTTTGTGGTAAAAGGGTTGTCAATTGGTGTATTTGCAGTGTTTTCTTGTTGTTGTGTCGGTGTGGATTCGTCCTTATTCGCAGTCAAGGCAGGTTTTGCAAGAAAAAGCAATGTGAGTGCGAGGATAAATAGACATTTATATCCATCTGTGGATATTGGGTTCAAGAGAGTTCTCCGTTGTTGTTTTGGGTTGTAATAGTATTGTAACGCAGAAGAATTGAGTGGGTTTACTTTTGGATGGAAATATTTTTTTGGATTGCGGATTGACGCGGATTTCACGGATGGCGCGAATTGCGCGGAGAATGTCCGAGACGCAATGAATTGCGCTTAGTGAATGTGCATTAGACATTCACATTGAACGTGGTTCTTTGTAAATCGGGGTTGGAAACCCTCCAACAATATGTAAACGTATATGGGATTTGTTTCGTTATGCACGATTGACGAATAGCAGGTTATAATGACACGGTAGTATAAAAATGGAGGATGGCTGTTATGAAAAGGTTTGTGCTGTTATTGCTGAGTGTAGTTATTTTTGTTCCTGAGGTATTCGCCAATGGGGTGCCATCAGGTCCGCAGCGGGTGTTGCCTGAAAGTGCTGAGATGCGTATCAGCAACTTGAATATTACAGATTATGTGTTTTCACCCGATAGCAGTCAGCTTGCAGTTGTCTGTTCTTATTCCGGTATTTGGATTTATGATGGACGAACAGGTGCTGCACTTGCGCTGCTTGCTGGACACACCGACACTATTACTGCTATAAAGTATTCACCAGATGGGAAAACGATTGCCACTGGTAGTCTTGATAGGACAGTTCGCTTGTGGGATGCACAGACTTTTGAACATCGTGCGACACTTGATGGACATCTCGGAAACACCAATGTTTTAGCGTTTTCTCCCGATAGTAAGCATCTTGCGACAGGTGCAAGCCGTCAAGTTCTATCGGAACGAAGAAGAAATCGATTTGGTGATGTAATTGTAGGACCGAATGTTGAAAAATCCCAATCTGAAAAAGTACCAGATGGTAGAGTGCGTCTTTGGGATGTTGTGACCGGTGAACTTGTTAAGACAATGCTTACAACAGATGACGGTTGGGTCAATAGATTGGTGTATGCGTCTGACGACATTTCGCTGATCTGTGTGAGTACTGATGGGATTTATCGTATCTGGAATACTAAAACAGGACAGGACAAGAAATTTGATACAAACTATCCTGCTGGTAATTTAATCATCTCTCCAGATGGCACTCGTTTTGTTCAGATTATGAAAGAGAAAACTATCTTATATACTGCCGACACAGGTGTGGAAGTTGCCGCACTTGAAACGGAATCTGACAATCGTTTTCTGGTTGTTGAATTTTCGAAAAATAGCGAGACACTGCTGGCTTTCCATCGGGATTGGACTGAAATTCGTGTTATTGATGGACGTACAGGACGACTCCGTTCAAGTATTCCTATATCTCCTCTAATTCATCAATCCATTTTAATACCGGGTGCTATGTCTGCTGATGGAAATAGGCTTGCCATTCAGGAATATAAAAGAAAGAAATATATTGATATCTGGAATACACAGATAGGGACGAGTGCACTCAAACTGCCTATTGAGTCGCGGGTTTACTCATTCCGCTTTTCACCCGATGGTCGAACACTTGCTATGCATGGAACTATACGTAGCGAGCGAGGTAATGAGTATGGACAACAGATCCGGCTATGGAATATTCCAGCAAATACAGAGTCAGGTTCAATAGTTTATAGTGGTTGGCGTAGACAGCTTGATAGAGACCCGTTCGTTGCTTATGGAAAAGGTGGAATTCTGGCATGTGGTATCAGCGGACCTGACATATTGTTGTTTGATGCAAAATCAGGAAAATATATGAGTACACTTAAAGGACATACAGATGATGTTAACGCTGTATCGTTTTCTTCTGAGGGAACTATGCTCGCGAGTGCAAGTTATGATGGCACTGTTCGGTTATGGGACACAAAAACTAACGGACACGTCGGCACAATTGCTATGAAAACTAATTTTGAGAGGATAGTTCCCGAGGTGTATTCAGTTGCCTTTTCTGTTGATGGATTAAGGCTTGTAAGTGTGAATAGTGTTGACCATACAGATAAACTGAGAATCCAATTGTGGAAAGTAGATTCGGAGGAACTTGAATGGACGTTGGAAGGACATGCGAGAAGCGTAATAGTCATAGCAATATCTCCCGATGGAACTACCCTGGCAAGCAATGGATTGAAAGGAGGTCCTGCAATTCATTTGTGGGACATTCGGACAGGCAAACTAAAAGACACGTATAGAGGACATACCGACATCGTGAGTGCTTTAGCCTATTCTCCAGACGGATTGCTCCTTGCAAGCGGTGGTGGTGGATATAATGACAAGTCAGTGCAAATCTGGAATACCACTATAGGTGAAAATCATGTTCTGCATGATGATGTGCATACCAGTATGGTGCTCTCTTTAGCGTTTTCACAGGATAGTAGGTTTCTTGCGAGTGGTGGTGGGAACAATGTTGAGGTGTGGGATGTCGGTTTTCGGCAACATCAAGCAACGATGAAAGGACACAGACAACTTATCTCTTCATTAGCGTTTATCGGTGATGGTAGACTTGCAAGTGCATGTGCTGATGGAACAATTGTGTTATGGAAGCCGGTTCCTCAAGTTGAAGAAAGCGTTATTTTTTCAATTACGCCTTCATCTGTCGTGTCACCAGAAATTGGAAAACAGCAGGTGTTCAAGGTTCAGATTTCGGGTGGTGAAAAAGTTGCTGCGTATCAGTTTACTATGAGATTTGATGCATCAGCACTTCGATATATCTCTGCAACGAATGGTGACTATCTCCCTGATGATGTGATCTTTTTGACACCTAACATAGTGAATGATCAGATAACTCTATCATCAACCGCACTTACAGGTGAAGTGGGTGGGAATGGTACGCTTGCCACTGTGACGTTTGAAGTAGTTGATACTAAGAACTCAACGATAAGTCTAAGTAATGCAAGTATATCTGATAGGAAAGGTAATCGTATTCGTCCGACTGTCAAAAGTGGAAAGGTGGAAGCAAAATGAAACATTTGAAACGTTTTCTTATTATGATGTTATTCGTTATTATGATTGTATCGTCTGTTGGTGCGGTGGATATATCCCAATGGGAACTTCCAGAAAATGCAGTTGCGCGAATCGGTAAAGGATGGATTACTGACATGACGTATTCACCTGATGGAATGCTGGTTGCAGTGGGAACGCCTATCGGTGCGTGGTTGTATGACGCGCATACGGGTGATGAAATCGCGTTGCTATCTGGTCTTACGAATACTGAACTTTCCAATTATCTGAATCTGAAACAGAAGCAATTGAATCAGAGTCCTTCCGTAGCATTTTCACCCGATGGGAAAACAATTGCGATTGCTGGTTGGGATAAGAAAGTCCGTTTGTGGGATGTAGGAACACGGAAATATAAGACTACCCTTATAGGAGATAATGTACATACAGTGCGGTTTTCACCGGATGGAAGCATTATTTGCGGTTTAAGCTATCGCATCATTACATTGTGGGAAGCAAATACACATAAACAGATAAGGACACTTGATTTGGAAAAAGGGAGTTTTTCGACATTCGCATTTTCACCGGATAGAAAGACGTTTGCGAGTTCGGATTGGGACAAAAACATTCACTTATGGGATGTGCAGAGTGGACATCAGAAATCAACACTTATAGGACATAGGCAGGGGGTTAATGAGCTGGTGTTTTCTCCTGATGGAACAGTGCTTGCGAGTGGTGAATGGGCAGATACAATTGAGTTATGGGACCTAAAGACTGAAAAACGGAAAAAGACTATTGAGGGGTTTCACGGACAATTAAACGCCCTCGCGTTCTCACCTGATGGGAACACACTTGCCAGTGCGGGGTTTGATTCAACAGTCTATTTTTGGGATCCAGAAACGGGAAAACAGCAAACAACTTTGAAGGGACATAAAGGTGCTATTTTCACATTGGCATTTTCACCTGATGGCACAACGCTTGCGAGTGGAAGTCATGATGGTACAATCATATTTTGGGATACAGTAACGGGGCAACAGAAACGGACTATCACGCATACACAACATAATTTGCCGATGGCAATAGTTGATGGAAAAACACTTGCTTCCCAACATAATGGGGATATACAGTTTTGGAATATCAACTCGCGTCAGATAGAGAAACGACTTATCCTTGATCCGAAATACACTTCAATACTTCTTATGTCACGGGATGGCACAACACTTGTCAGTGGAACTTACACCAGTCAGTTGAAACAAATGAAAGCATGGAATGTGCAGACAGGGAAACATCAATCAACCCTAACTGATGCACTCAATTATTTCCATTTAGGTATTAAAAATTCAAGGACTCTGTCTCCAGATGGGAAAACGCTTGCTTTGGGTAAAACGAATAGCTGCGTGGAACTGTGGGATACGTTTACTGGCAAACTAAAAAAGACTCTTAGAAAACATCAAGGATGGGTTAATAGTTTAGCATTTTCTCCAGATGGCAGGTATCTTGTATCAGGTGGGGGACGAATGAATAGTATTCATTTGTGGGATGCTATTACCGGTAAACACGAAGCAGTACTTGCAGAGGAATCTGGACCGACATCAACAATGGAATTTTCACCGGATGGTTCATTACTTGCGGGTGGTGATTTATATGGTGTTTGGGTGTGGGATATGAAAACTCAAAAACGTACACATGTTTTTAATGATGGTGCGGTTTCTGTATTATCCTTTTCGGAGGATGGTACAAAACTTTCGGGGGCAGGTTTAAGCAGCATTATTAGAGTGTGGGACCTACCTACAGGTCAACTTCAAGAGACCTTTATTGGACATTTTGGTTCGATTTCTTCGTTAGCATTTCTTTCTCGTGAAGGAACTAGGACGACGCAGGACGCGCTTTTACCAAACGAACATAATTTGGCAAGTGTTGGTGAAGATGGGACTGTTCTGTTGTGGAAGATGAGACCTACAACAGATACAAACTCGGTGGTTAGCATTGCACCGAATATTGTAGAATCACCTGATATCGGAGAGAAAGTTAAACTTAACATAGATGTTGCTGGAGCAAAGGACATAAGCGGGTATCAGGTCACGGTGGATTATGATACGACTGCCCTACGATATGTTTCAAGTGAAAAAGGGGATTATCTTATCAATGATGCCGATTTTGAGACCAAAGATGTGTATCCGAATCGTCTGAAACTTATATCAAACAGTTCTGATGCAGTTAGTAAAGAAACTGGTACGCTCGCAAGTGTGACGTTTGAAGTGATTGCAGTGAGACCATCAGTTATTGACTTGCCGAGTGTGCGGCTTGAAAAAGGTGACGGTAGTCTGGCGTGTCCTATTTCAGTAGGGTGTTCGGTTGTTGCATTAGAAACAACAGATGGTGATCCTGTAGATTACACACAATTTAGTTTGCCAGAAGGTGCGATTGGACGTTTAGGGAAAGGCACTGTCAATGATATAAAGGTGTCGCCTGATAAGACGTTACTTGCAGTTGCCGGATCTGCGGGTGTTTGGTTATATGATGGTAAAACGGGAGATGAACTTGCATTGCTGACAGGACACACTGAACCTGTTTCATCTGTTGTCTTTTCACCGCAAGGGGATCTACTTGTGAGTGGGAGTTATGATGGCAAACTTCGGATATGGAATCCGTATACCCGTCAGCTACTGAGGGAACTCAACGCTGGGAGTGTGATATTTAATATTGCCTTTTCACCAGATGGTAGGATTCTTGCCACTTCAAATAAAAGACATTTTCAATTGTGGGATACACACTTATGGTTACGGAGACAAAAAGCCTATCCATCAGGTGATTTCTACTATGCATTGGAGTTCTCTCCGGATAGTAGGACACTTGCCATTGCAAATACGCGCCAAGAAACCCAACTCTGGAATATACAATCTGGGCAGCACATACATACCCTTGTTGATATTAATGATGTTCAAAGAACTGAGATACAATTTTCTCCGACTGAACCTCGTCTCTCCTTTTCACCAGATGGAAAGACGCTGGCAACCATAGCATTAGACATGAACAATAGGAAAGGTGAAATCATAGAACTGTGGAACATAGATACGAGAGAACTACAAACTACCTTTTTTGAAGAAAATCAAGAATTGACAGATCCTGTTTCTTCTGTGCGGTTTTCTGCTGATGGGAACAGCTTAATCAGTGTGAATAGGGATGGAACAGGACGAGAATGGAACATTGAGACAGGTGAAAATCTAACACTATTTGAAGATATAGAATATGGTGAGTTTTTTCTTCCACCATTTTTAGTTGATAAGACTTCTCTGATAAGCGTAACTCCAGATGGTACTGTGCAAATGTGGAATACAGAAACTGGTAAAATCCGTTTGATGCTTAAGGGATATGGTAACGCAATCAATTCAGCAGTATTGTCAGCTGATGGAACAACACTTATTACTGTACATGGTAGTCAAGGTCTCCGATTATGGGATATGCATTCACGGCTCTTGAAGGGAACGATAGCTGATGATTTCCGTCTTACATCGCTTGTCCTAATCAAAGACAATAGGACACTTGCCTATCCATGGGAAAAGGATATTAGACTGTTTGACACTCATACCCAACAAGAGATAGCAACCCTTTCGGGACATAAGGAAACTCTCTATATTGATAATACCAGATCGATCGTGTTATCACCAAACGGACAAACACTTGCAAGTAATGAACGCAACATGATTCGGCTTTGGGATATTCGCAGTGGCGAACACACAAAAACACTTCAAGGTCATGCAGAACGCATCAACTCCATAGCGTTTTCTCCTGATGGAACTATGCTTGTGAGTGGGAGTGGAAATCGGAATGATAGTAATGACAGTACAATCCGAGTATGGGACACAAAAACAGGAAAACAATATGCTGAATTTAGGAATTTAGTTTACAGTGGGTTTGATATTGCTACTCCTGTGAGTTCAGTGGTGTTTTCTCCAGATGGACAGACAATTGCTTCTACAGATGGTTACCGACACATTCAATTGTGGGATGTGAATTTGCGGAGACATAAGTCCACTCTTAGAGTCTTGTCTGAGAGTGGTCCCTATCTTAAAAAAATTGAACCAATTACTTTCTCTCCCGATGGTAAGACGCTTACTTGTGGTGTGAGAGAGAAGAAATCATCTCCAATTGGTACTACTGAGGAAATGAATATTGTATTTTGGGACATAGAGAAGAATATACGCGAAAGAACTTTAACAGGACATACTGATTCGATTACCTTCTTATCATATACAGCAGATAGCAATACGCTTGTGAGTGGGAGCAAAGATGGCACAGTGCTATTGTGGAAGATGAAACCAACGTTTGACACGCGACTGAGCATCACACCACAGATCGTTGAATCACCCCGCGTAGGTGAAAGCATCACCTTTAACATTAATTTCGTCAGTGGACAAGGTGTTACGGATTATCAATTCACGTTGCAGTATGATATATCTGCTCTCCGATATATTCCTAACCGAGAAACAGATCAACCGAAGATTGTTGCAAGTGAAAATACAATTTCAATTGCGGGGAATTCCACTGCTGCGGATGGTCTCGTTGCTACCGTCACTTTTGAAGTTCTTAAGTTCGCAGATTCAACTATCACGATGACTGATAATAGTATTGAACGGAAACTTTCTGTTCCTGTGTATGCTTGGGTTGTCAAACCGACTCCTATTCATGGAGATGTTAACGAAGATTGGCTGCTGAATGATGGGGATCTTGAATTTATCTCTGCGCGTCTTGGACAGACCGGAAAAGATATGCGTGCGGATGTTAATAGGGACGGTGTTGTTGATCTTGCGGATCTTGTGTTTGTTGCGAATGCGTTGAATGGTACCCTCCCTAAACCTTCCACTGAATGATATATATTTCCGCAGCGTGTGTAAAATTTTTGTCACTAACTTCTCACCAACAATTGTAGGGGCGGTTCTCTGTGCCTGCCGTTGCTTTACAGGACAAGGCATGACGGGGTACAGAGACCCGGGGAATCATGGCGAATACCAAACGCGTATTCGTCTAAGCGCATTCATACCCGACAAATGCCACGCGCGCATTTGGCGTTGATTTGGGGGAACGCCCGCAGGCGTTCATACCGTTGACTACTTGATTTCGTCCTACAATAGGTTACAGGTTTTTCACTTGAATTGACACCTACGGTGACAAAATCTTACACACCTATAAGCGTCAATTTAAGGATATCCGCTATTGTTGGAGGGGTTTGTAACCCCGATTATTTGAGCCAAAACCTGAAAATCGGGGTTACAAACCCCTCCAACAATGGAAGAGGGGTTGGGTAACCGCTAAATTGACGCCTACGGTGACAAAATCTTACACACCCTATATCCGAACCGAATTTGCTGCAAAAAAATCGGTGAACTATGTTATACTATTATTTCAATGATTGAATACTGTAATACATTTAGAATGGGAAACACGTGAATACAATACAGAAGACATTAACACCGAATCCTGGTATTGAAACGCTCGAAGCATATCAGGGTGGGAAACCGATTGAAGAAGTAAAACGTGAACTCGGTATCTCTAATATAGTCAAGTTAGCATCAAATGAGAACCCGCTGGGTCCCTCACCGTTAGCATTGCAAGCAATTGAAGAAAGTGCCAAACAGGTACATTTTTATCCTGATGGAAATGGCTTTTATCTCAAAGCGGATTTGGCGAAACACCTTGGCGTTACCGAAGACCGTCTGCTTTTGACGAATGGGTCAAACGAGGTGCTTACGCTTGTCGGTGAAACCTATCTCAGACCTAGTGACGAGGTGATTTACGCAGAGAGTGCTTTCGTTGTTTATGAACATGTAGCACTGGTTTCTGGTGCAACTGCTGTTGTTGTTCCGATGCAGAACGACACACATCATTTGTCATCAATGGCATCGGCAATTACCGATAAAACGAAGGTCATCTTTATTGCGAATCCGAACAATCCTACTGGAACGATGGTTACCGCTTCAGAAACCGCGCATTTTATGGCACAAGTGCCAGAGAATGTTTTGGTGGTGTTTGATGAAGCGTATTATGAATATGTTACAAATCCCGACTATCCGCACACGTTACCTTATGTAATGGAGGATCGAAACTTCATTATCACCCGCACGTTTTCCAAGATTTACGGTCTTGCAGGTTTGCGAGTAGGATACGGTATCGCTCCACCATCAATCATTACAACGATAAATCCTGTCCGCCAACCGTTTAACTGTAATGCGATAGCACAAGCAGCGGCGCGTGCAGCACTCAAAGATACCGATTATGTCAAGAAAAGCAAAGAATTGAATGAAATTGGTAAAACATTCCTCTATGCTGCATTTGACAAATTGGGTCTACGTTATATCAAGACGGAAGGGAATTTTGTTATGGTGTTTGTCAACCAAACTGGCGCGGATTTTGTAGATGCAATGATGAAGAAAGGTGTTATTGTGCGTGGCATGGCAAGTTACGGTTTTCCCAATGCAATTCGGGTGACGATTGGTAGACAAGCGGAAAATGAACGTTTTATAGAGGTATTGACATCACTTGTATGAGCGAGGTAGGAATTTGAAGTAAAAAGAGTTTTGACCAAATCTCCTGCGATTCGTTTATACGCTCTGAAAACTCGTAATGCTAATTCTGCTTCACGATGAACTCATATTGAGTAAAACATAAAGCGAAAGAAATTGGATCTATCGTCGTTGATGTCTGTGAAGCATACACATCAAAAACAGTTTCTTGGAATGGTGAGATGAGAAAATCACTCGGTGGACGCAAGATAATCAAAGATAGCACAGGACGCAAGATGAACAGAGACTTGAATGGCGCACGTGGGATATTCCTGCGTGTTTTGGTAGATGAACCCTGGTTACTCTCTATGAGTACTTGCAAACCGTATAAGAAGTGAAATGCACAGCATTGTACGTATATACAGGTTAATATCATCGGACACGACATATACTTATTCACGCTGCAGAAGAGGATGGACGTGGACAAAGTGATATTTTAAGATATTCCTTCGCTACTGATGATATCGTAAATCTCACCAACTCACCAAGGGCAAACGACGGATTCCCGGATTGGATAGATGACGCATCACTTTCTGTTTTACCCTACGACAAACTCACCATTCAGTGGGGAAAACTCAAGCAGATGAATTAGGATTTACATAGTCCTCTCACAAGAATATCTATCACTAAATGGATATTATAACGTGAGTTTGATAAATCAAATTTTTGTATTCGGTGCGGTTAGGAAACCGCACCATAGGCGTCAATTTAAGGATATATTTTCCTGTGAATGATTTTGGAAGTCTCTTATTATCATACACACCTTTCGCACCGCTGGTGCTTGGTTTCTTGTGGCGGACATTTTCTATACACCTTTCGCACCGCTGGTGCTGATATGTGATTTATGAAAGCCTCGGAGAGGCGACAGGTGTATAGCACGTAATATCAATACAGACAAAAGCCCCAGCGGGGCGAAAGGTGTATAAAATGCACAAACTTTACTCACTAAATTGACGCCTATGGTTCGGTTAGGAAACCGCACCTACCGGGTCTATGAGAGTAATATTCAGGAAAAATGAAGTTCATATACCTATTATCAAACTCACGTTATTATAGATTTCGCTTATGTTCTATCTTGCAACAAGAATAATACCAATTACAATTAAGGAAAATATTATGAAACAAATAATGAAAGCAGCAATTCTTATAACCTTAGTTTTTTCTATAACACAACCAATTCTTGCAGGAACATGGAGAGATGATTTCTCCGACCCAGATACCACTCAGTGGGAAATTTATAACATATCGGATCGGCTAAATGCTCCCGAGAAGGTCACCGCTCAGTGGGAAATAAAAGATGGAGTAGTGTATGGAACGCAACGAGAGTTTTCAAGACAAAGCACATTTTTAACTGGCAAGTTAACATGGAAAAATTATTCCGTTTCTTGCCGTGCAAAGTTCGTCGGAGAACGGTTTCCAACACTTAATTTAGGGTTAATCCTTCACACAAGACCTAAGGAACATCAACGATTTATGTTTCTAATGCATCATGATGAACAGAAAATATCTATTGTGGCATTATTGGGTGGAACATGGGAAAATGGTCAATTTGTGATTACTAAGGAAGTTAAAGAAATTAACTTTGATATAAGCTTAAATACTTGGTATTCGCTTTCTGCAGAAGTAGTAAGAGGCAACCACCTCCAATTTGAGATAGAAGATTTAAATGATCCCAATAATAAGGCAACGCATAATATAAGAATTGATAAACCAATTACACCAGGTGGATTAACAGGGTTTATTGTCTCGTATGCTGATGCTGTTTTTGATGACCTTGTAATTCATGGAGATAATATCCCAAATGGAGGAACAATAACGTTTCCTGTTGAACCCCACCGTAAACTCACTACAACGTGGTCAAGACTTAAAAGCAAATGACTGCAAGATTAGGCGTTGAGTAAATCGAATTTATTTTATATCTCACTCAACATATTTCACTTAACACAATTATCGTGATATACATAAACTGTTAAGTCCCCGCATCGGTCTCATAACTGAACTTATTGGATATATTGATTCTTGTCTGAACAAGGATTTTCAGATTTCCAGGTTAAGAGCCTGAAACATCAAAGTGCCATCCAGAGAATAAACGTCAAATTGGGAATAGGAACTTTGCAAAGCCAAACTCATAATCCTGCATATCTACTAATCCTACAAATCCTGGTTCAGACAAATAGGAACACAAACCTATAATTAATTTAACGTTTGGGTATAATATTGAACAAAAATTCTAAAACTAAATAACCCTGGAAACGTAGAAAATATGTTGATATCCGATGCTGAACGTGGTAAGATATTAACTGGCAATTATTTTCCATGCTAGACCAAATTATTAGAAAGATTATCTCTCCGTTTACTTGCATTCCCTTGCTTCAAGGAAACGACTATGAAAAAAGAATTATCCAACTACATAAATTCCCCAAAAGACTTTGAGAGATTTTGTAATCTTTTCCTTAAGAAAGAAGTGTCATCCTTTGTAACTGTATACGGTGCTGAAGGACGTGATAAAGGTATTGATGCTGAATTCAATGGATGTTATACCGATAGAAATGGAAACAAAAAAAGCGGTCGTTGGATTTTTCAGTATAAGTTCTTTGATCCAACTAAAGACAAAAATAACGCTCGTAGAAGTCTCATTCGTGTCATGGAAGGCACAAAGACTAAAAAGGGTGAATTAGAGAAAGCAAACGATTCGAAATGTGAGCATTTTGTCTTGATGACCAATTCACTCCTTACTGCGGGTAATGTTGACAAAATTGAAAATGCTAAAAACGAAAAAGGCTATACTTTCTCACTAACGTGTTGGGATACTGAAAACCTTATCACAATGATTGATGAGTTTCCATACATCTTAAACTCATTCCGGGATCCACACCTCCCTGTATTTCTTCCTTGGCAAGATATGTTCCGAGATAAAGTTGATGGCAAACATAAACTTTTGAGGTACGACTACGATACTTTTGGACGAGAGTGTGAGATTGACCAATTTAGTTCCTTTATCCAAGATACTGACAAAAGATTGTTAGTTATGTCCGGTAGTGGGGGAATTGGCAAAACCCAACTCGCAATTGAATTTGCAAAAATGGTCGAACAAAAACACCATGACTATGAACCATTATTTGTTCAAATTGCCGAAGATAGTTTTGAAAATGTGTTAGCAGACATTCCACCAAATAGAAAGTACATCTTCTTTGTAGATGATGCACATGACTATTTAGACAACCTTGGTGGTATCAAAATTTTACTCAATAGCTCGGGTTATAGTGAATCCAAGGCAGTACTTATAACACGGAAGCCGTTTAAGGCATCTTTGACAGGGATTTTCTTATCTGCTTTACCAGAACAGGCAATTGAAGATATTGAGATTGATAAACTATCATTTGAGAAAACCAAAGACTTTATTCACAAGTATACGCAAATTCCTGACGGATCTCTACTGACTGATTTAGCAAAAATAGGACGAGATACACCATTAATTGCTGTAATGGTGATATATCTGTTCAATAAAGGTGACGATCTGACAAGCTTAACAAAAGATGAATTGATTAAACGTGCCTTTGAAGTCTATTTAAAAGACATCTTAAGTAAACATTTACCAGAATCTGACAAACAACACCGTGAATTGCTTAACTGGCTTAGTGGGATAGCACCTATTGATGTTGAAAACGAAAAAATTAGTGACAAATTGTCTGAACTTTTGGATGTAAAGTTATATGAGATAAATCAGTACCGAGACACCTTGAAAAACTATGGACTACTTGTTCAGTATGGACGGAAACAACGGGTATTTCCCGGACCACTCAGCGATTATATTTTGCAGAAAGCCTGTTTCACATCCGACGGAAGACCTTCTTCTTTTCATAAAAGCCTATTGGAAGAGTTCTTACCGCTTTTCCCAATAAATCTCATTAAAAACCTTGCCCGAGTTGAAGCCATTGCAGGTGAAAAAAGTCTTCTTGACGAGTATATTGATTCTCTTAAAACCCAAGTTTTAGAAGGAGACAATGCTGTTCGGGAGCATATTATAGAAAATATGGAAGGTATTTCTTACTTTCGTCCAGATGATGCAATTGAAATATTCAATGTCATTTTGGATAATCCAAACTCTGAAGACTTTGTAAGGGTTAATTTAGGAATACCATTTACGCTTACTCATCAACACTTATTAGAAAAAATTGCTAAGGAAGCACAAAAAACTGTCTACACTCTCTCTGGATTTCGCAAGACGTTAGAAGTTATACGTAAACTGATTCTGGTAGAAAATCTAAATCTTGACAATTACGATTCACCTCAAGCATTACTGAAAAGGATGGCGAGTTTTCATACGAACAAACCCAGCGTATTCCAAATGGAAGCTCTTAAAGTGTTTGAAGTATGGAAAGAGAAAAATGAACCAGAACTCATTTTGGCTCTACTTAATGCCCTTAATTCAATACTCGTGTTGGATTTCAGTGAAACATACAGCGAAGGGGCTTCTGTGAGGTTTGGTTGGCACCATTTAAAATATACATCCGAATTAATACAACTCAGAACAAAAGCCATTAATATAATTACACATATATTAAGAACATCTCAGCATCCAGTTGTGAGAGAAAATGCGATAGGTTCTATCACTAGTGCAATAAACCCATTGAAAAGTCCATTTCCACATAAAATGAAAAAATTAGATAAGGATCAATTACACAAAGACCAAGTCCAGTTATTTGATGTAGTAGCCAATCATATCCAAGAAGAACCTGATTTCACCGTTCTTAATGTAATAGACCGGTTTCTCAATGGATATGTAGAAAACGAACATGTAGAAAGTTATCCTAGAAAGAGGGCTGCGGAATTACTAACAAAACTCGGAGAACAAGAGAATTGTGATAGTTATCTTTTATACCGTCAATTGACTGGAAAATTTCGAGACTGGGATATCAGTGAAAGTCCTGAGAAAACTCAAGAATTTCTGAAAAAGTACATCGCAAAGTACACACCAATAGAACTCGCAAGTTTACTGAGGAAATACATAGACATTTCTGAAAAAGAGAAGGATTATGAAAACAGTACTAACCGCATTTGGGAGGAAAGAGTGTGGAATCAAGGTAGCGCAACATCCGTTCTTTGGACACTTGGTGAACTTAATCCATCGTATGGAATTGATTTATTGAATAAAATTGTTGCTTGGGAAATAGATGAATCCCATTGCGCATCAGGATTGATCAGCGGTATGCGGGTATCCGATCAAGATTTAGCACAAGATGCTATTCACAACCTCTTAAAGCAGGACAGTATCATTGCTAAACATATCGTTGCCAGAAGTTATTATGGGATAAGTAGAAATGAACAAGTTATTGATAAGAGAGATTTGAAAATCTTAGATCAATTGTCTGAAGTGCAAGATTCAAAATTGCGGACTTACATAGCACAAGCCCTCCCCGATTTTTTTGGTGTGGACACAGAAATTGTCCTTGAAATTTTAGTTCGGTTATCTACTGATGAGACCTCGATAGTTATGAGAGAAACCATCAATGCACTTACCAACAATAAACTAACATTCTCACCCAAAAAGCACTTGGATATATTTAAGCAGATTATGCTAAATTGTCATAGTTTGGAACGTCTTGATTATGAAGCTGAGCGAGTACTCCACACCATTTTTAAGCACGATCCAATCTGGAGCATTTCATTTTTTGAGGAACGAATTGCTTACAAAGAAAATATATCTGACCGTTCCGATTCATATAAGTATGACGCAGTGCCTTATCATCCACACCATTTATTTGATAACGTTGATTGGAATGAGAAGAACTCGTATTCAGCGTTAAGACGAGTGAGAGATTGGGTCCTTAAATCCTCAAACGCCTTGAGATTTGAGGCACCTCAACTACTTACGTCAATGATTGGAGACACAATCAATGATGCAATGAGGAAGCTTTTTGAGGAATGGATAAACTCAAAAGATATTGAACTGATGCGAGATGCTGCTTATCTGATGAGAGGATTTGACACTGACACTGTCTTTTACTCTCTTGCAGAAAGAGTTCTCACAAATAGCAAGGGGGACGAACAGGTACAGGGCAATATTATGGCTGTCTTCTACTCTAAGGTTTACTCAAGAAGTATCGGTGAACCTACCCCGTTACTTGTGCAACGTATCAAAGAATTGAAATCTCTACAAGACAAAACACAGTCTCGCTATGTAATACAATTTGCCGAAGATTTTATAAAGGTAACAAAGCAAGATATTGAAGCACAATTGCAAGAGGATGAAGAATTTCTTGAAGGGGAAGAATGGTAAACCTAACGCACGAACAAAGCCTCCTTCAGGAAATTGACAACCTTGCTTCACAAAATCAAATTCAGAATTCTGTAGGTTTACCCTCACAAGATGTTAAATTAAAAATTGAGAGGTTAATTCAAATAACTAAACAGCGGCTTAAAGCAGTTGAGTTCCATTTAAATTTAATAGAAAGCATGGACTTTGACTATTATTTGCAAATCCAATTTTCTCCACCATCAGAACTGGAAGAGTTACTACCACCAAAAACTATTATTGATTTTTCAGATCACAATTCCGTGGATGTTCAAATTGAATTATTGAAAAACAAACGCAACACTTTACGAGAAAAATCATCATTGGTTGTTTTCATTGTTTTGAACGGTTTCTTTTCTAATCTGGTTAGTTTGGATGATTGTATGGCAAAAATCATCAATATAGTTTACAATCTTCTTCAGACTGACCGTCAGAATTACAAAGTACGTCAGGCACTAATAAATAAAATGCCTAATGGTAAGTTAACTGCACATTTACGGACTTTTCACGCGATAGATCAGGCTGGAAGCATAGACAAGACAGGTTCTCCTTTCAATATCGCAAGGGAAATCAGAAACCAATTAATACATGATGACATAGACAGTGTAGTTCATCCTCTATCTCCTCTTTCAGGTTTTACAACTGATCCCAAATTGAATTTCTACAATTCATTCTTTCCTGCTCACATCTCCCCAACGAGTCCTAATACAGAAGTAATTACTTTCTGCAAGCATGTTTTTCAAGAGACTGTCAAATTTGTAGATGCATGTTATAAGTTAACTTGTGATGACCTTCAGCAAAGCGGGGTTCTTCCAGTATAGTAATGGCAGATTTCTACTATCTATCAGCTGAAAAAGGCATATTACTATGTTAAACATTACCATTGCCAATGCAACAATAATGCAGATATATTCACTTTGCAAATGGTATTTATATAAAACCATATCCTTTTTCTGAATTTATGCTCTCTAAGTAACCATGCTGAACCACATTCCACTACATTTCTATCCTCTTCAATCCATAAATTTCATTTCAAGTCAACAAACTTTTATTTTTTTCGTTTCATTATGCGTAATAAACTAAAATAGGAGTTATTGCGCTTAAATGAAACAACACATTTTAATATATATATTACTGTTAACTATCACACCGTTACCAGTTTTTGCACAGACAGGCACAATTGAAGGCACAGTCTATAATCAAACAACCGGAAAACAACTAAAAAATGCAGAAGTACACATCCTTGAAACCGATGAACGCCAAAAAAGTGATGCTGACGGTAAGGTCTGGTTCATAGGTGTTGCCCCCGGGACATATACACTCACGATCACGCATCCCGATTTCACTACTCCAACAAAAACGACCGTAACAGTAACCGCAGGACATACAACACAGATAAAAATGTCACTCGGCGAAGTCTTGGAATTAGAAACAGTTATGGTAGAAGGGGAACGGGTGCCACCAACTGTGAGTAGAAAAGACATCCGTGGGAGTGAACTATTGCGTATTGCTGGGGCAGGTACGGATGCCCTCAAAGGATTGACGACACTTCCAAGTATCGGTATTCCAAACGATTTTTTTGGTGTGCTGTATATTCGGGGGAGTGAACCGGGTTCTAACCTCTACTACCTTGACCGTACGCCTCTCGGATATCCATTTCACTGGGGTGGGTTGCTATCAACGATTAGTTCAGAAACGATTGATACAATTGACATTTATGCGGGTGGGTATGGCGCACAATTTGGATTGGATTCGCAAGCGGTACTTGACATCCACGCACGTGATAGTATAGGAGAATTGTTTGATGGAAAGTTTAACATAAATATATGGTATTCAGAAGGTCTACTTGAAGGAAGTATCGGTGACAAAGGATATATGTCGGTTTCTGGACGTAGGAGTTATCTTGACCTTATCGTTGGACCGTTACTTGAACGGGAATCAGGATCAGAGCAGCAATTCCCGTTTTTTTCCGATTATCAACTCAAATTTGCCTACTCGCTAACAGAAAAGCATCACCTAACAGTCAATGCATTCGCAGCGACAGACCACTTTCACTTTACCTCTGAAGAGTCAACTGATGAAATTGAGATTCCTGATTCAGAATTGGATGAAAGTGATCCCCCTGTTACAGAATCCGAGCCCTTTACATCTACAATCTTTTTCAAAAACGGTTTTAGTGGTCAAGGCATCCATCTCCGTTCAAACTTCAGTGAGAATCTCAGATCACATCTATCGCTGACACGATCACTTAATTATCTTGATATAAACTTATACGCTACAATTACGCAATCTACTACTTATAATGAAGATGGTATGTTAATTGATAGTTCTACAGAATCGGCTGAATATAGTTTGAAAGTGGACGTTCCGGTTTATACCCTCCGTGAAGATCTGTCATATAAATTGACACCTACACTTCAACTTGAACCGGGATTTCTGTTTGCATTCAGTCCTGCTGATAGTACTGAACATTCCAGTTATCCTGCATTTGAAGAACTATTTGAAGAAGATAGAATTGAACAGGTACAACGGACGAATCCATCCGAAATAGAGTATGACGAAGATGGTAAAGCTTTTCTACGGACGACGAAAACAAGCGATTATGAATTTGGACATGACATGCAACGTACTGAAGGTTATCTCCAAGCACGATACGACGCATCTGAGGTACTTTCATTTGCATTTGGACTCAGACTGGATTATCTTGATCTAATTGATCAGGTTTCTGTTCAACCGCGTGGTAGCGTCAGTTTCAAACTGCCGTTTGGTTCTAATCTGCGTTTCGCTTACGGACATTATGAACAGAGTCCGCTTCTTTCTCAGTTGCTATCGGAGAATGGAAACCCTGCATTAAAATCAAGTCTCAACCAACACTATATTATGGAGATAGAGCATGAACTCTCATCTCGAACAGAAGTCAAGTTTGCGACATATTACAAAGATTCCAGTAAATTAATAACAGAGGATTCGGTTTCCAACTATCTCAACCAAGGTTATGGATATGTTGGTGGTATAGAAGGATTTCTACGTCATAGGGTGCCAGATAAATTCTTCGGTTGGATTTCCTATGCATATACACATGCAGAACGCAAAGACAATCCTGATGTCTCGTATCAACCCTATCTTTTTGATAATACCCACATCGTTAGCGTTGTGGCAAATTATAGTTTTAGTTCAGATTTTGAAGTAGGCGCGAAATGGCAATACTTAAGTGGGACATCTGAAGCACCGATTAGCACAATTGTTCTTATTCAAGACCCTGTAACACGCGGCTTAAATCCCCTGTTTGCCGGTTTTGACAAAGCACTGAGCGCAAAACTAAACCCATACCATAGATTAGATTTTCGTGTTAGCAGAAAGTGGAACATTTTTGGTATGAAGGTCGGAGGCTTCCTTGAACTGTTGAATGTCTACAATCGGGAAAACACGTTTGAGTTTATTCTTGAAGAGGGTACATTTGAGATACAGGGTGAGGAAATCGAAATTGAAGAACAAGAGGTCGGTGAAAGTAGTCAAATACCACGTCTGATATATTTCGGTTTGACATTAGATTTTTGATAGGCGCATGCTTGACAATATTTGTGGTATTTATCGCGTTAGAAATTGTATAATTCAACTATAATGACATACTGAGAATAGGAGTTACATATCATGAAGGAAGTATTCAGTCTACTGATGGTTCTGCTAATTCCGACAGTTGCTTTTTCTAATATAGGTGTGATCAATGGTACTGTCTATAGTCGTGAAACAGATGAACCGTTAGCAGGAGCAGAGGTACAAATCATTGGAATTGAGGGAAGCAAAACAACCGACGAAACAGGTTCGTTTTCGTTCATGAATATATCCAAGGGAGAATATATCCTATCAATAACTTTTCCTGGCACTGAAATAGAAGAAAAAATAACTATAATCGTTCAGGAAGGGAAAAATCTTACCCCAACAATCTACATTGATGCTGTTGCGTATGATCTTAAGGGTGTGGAAATCAAAACGAAACGCGAACCAAAACCGGTCATCAAGAGAAGTCTTCAATCCAAGGAAATCACACGTATTCCAGGCACAGCGGGAGATGCGCTGCGTGCGTTACCTGCGATTCCAGGTATAGGTGTAGCGAACGATTTTAGTGGTGCCCTTTATATCCGTGGTGGTTCAGATGAGGATAACTTGTATTACTTCGACCGCGTTCCTGTCGGCTATCCTTACCATTTTGGTGGACTTGTTTCGTCATTGAGTTCCGAGATTATTGATCGGATAGATGTTTATGCGGGTGGTTATGGTGCAGAATTTGGCGTAGATTCTCAAGCGGTGATAGACATCTATTCTCAAAACAGCAGTCCAGAAAACCTACGCGGAAAGTTCAATCTCAATCTCTTATATTCAGAAGGGGTACTCCAAGGAAAAATCGGAGAAAAAGGATATTGGTATGCTGCTGGACGTAGAAGTTACATTGACCTTTTCATTGGTTCCTTATCTTTTGCAACAGGTGCAATCACTGCGTTTCCACGATTTTGGGATTATCAATTGAAAGCTGGATACGACCTGAGTGAGAAACATCAACTATTTTTCAATCTGTTTGCATCCGGAGATAAGTTTGCTGTTCGATTAGATGGGGAAAACGTTGACGAAGACTTTAGAGGGGATACCAGTTTTGAAAGTGGATTTGAAGGCGCGGGAATACATTTTCGTTCCTCACTTACGGATCGACTTACCTCTTATTTATCCTTTACACGTTCAAATTTCTTATTTGATGTCAACTTTGGACCCTTGATCTCTCTTAATGTTGATGCTCCCAATTACACGTTACGTGAAGATTTAACTTATGAGTTAAACGAGAAAAATCGGTTGGAAACAGGACTGATTGTCGGTCTTGAACCGGGAGAAGTATCTGGAACTTTCACACGGATCCCAGATGAAGGTGAAGTTGAGTATGACATCAGGTTTGAAACAAAGAATACAATAGACGAGACAGTTCGCGGACAACGCATAGAAAGTTACTTACAGAACAGGTATAATGTATTGCCGTTTTTGTCTGTTGTGTATGGGTTAAGAGTTGACTATTTTAACCGTATTGATGAACTTACTATACAACCCCGTGGTAGTCTACGTCTTGAATTACCCAACAGTTCGGAACTCCAATTTGCTTACGGCATATACAATCAAACACCTATTCCTGCCCAACTTTCGGATAGCGTTGGTAATCCAAATTTAAAATCCAGTCAAGCGAGCCATTATATCCTTGAGATCAAACGTGAGTTGTCTCCCGATACAGAAATCAAATTAGCTGCCTATTACAAAGATCTGATTAACTTAGTGACATCTGACGACATTGCTGTTTTTCTAAATCAAGGTGAGGGTTATGCACAAGGCACAGAAGTATTTCTAAGACATCAAAGTGGCGACAAGTTTTTCGGTTGGGTTTCTTATGCTTATGCACTTTCAAAACGACGGGACCGTGATGGAGAACCGTATCGTTACTATTCGTTTGATCAAACACACGTTGCTACTATTGCAGGAAGTTATAACCTGACACCGACGTGGGAGTTCGGTGCGAAGTGGCAGTATCGCACAGGTAATCCATATACACCTGTTGAAAGTGCAAAACGGGTGCCCGATCCAAGATTGAACGGAAAATGGATTTATATTCCAGTTTATGGAGAAACGAACTCAGGAAGATTGCCGCCATATCATCGGTTGGATTTGCGGGTGAGTAAAACTTTTCGATTCAACAGTTGGGGGTTTGGCATCTTTTTGGAACTACTGAACGCCTATAATCGGAAAAATCTGCTGGATTATCAATATGAAGAAGATTATTCCGATCGAAACGAGATAAATCAATTGCCAATTATTCCATATTTGGGTATTACCGCTGAATTCTAAATGTATTCACTTGAGACTAAAACAGTGAAATTAAGCCTCCTCTTATTACTTCTTATTCTTCCAATCACTGTTTTTGCACAAGAAAATGACCCTATTGAAAACGAATCATCTGAAGATGTTATCACGCTTCCACCCGTAGTCAAGATAGAAGAGCGGATCGAAAGGAAACAACGGCACACTCTTGGTGGCACATCAATTACAAGTGCTGTCGGAAGTGGTGGTGATCCGCTGCGTGCCTTAGATGAACTCCCCAGTGTTGGTACACTCAATGATTTTGTCGGTATTCTATCCGTGCGTGGTGGCGACCCCGAAGATAATATCTACTATTTTGATCGGCTGCCTTTAGGATATCCATATCATCTATACGGAATCGTCTCTACCGTGAATGCGGATGTGCTACAAAAAATAGATGTGTATCCCGGTGGATACGGTGTGCAGTATGGTGCCGATTCGCAAGCAGTGATTGATATTCATTCGCGCGGTAATACCGACAAACGTGTAGCCGGAAAACTCAATCTGAACCCTGTCTACTCTCAATTGTTTTTCGAAGGGAGTATAGGAGGAAACCGTGGATATTGGTATGTATTTGGTCGGCGTAGTTTTATGGGACCGCTATTTGAACTGCTACCGATATTGCTGGAGGTAGACGATGATCTGGTTACAGAAGTGCCAAGATTCTGGAGTTATCAAGGAAAGGCAGTCTACCAATTAAGTAAGTACAATAGATTGGTTGTGAATGCTATTGCTGCCGACGATTCTGCCAAATTTCGTTTTACTGAAGATGAGGTTTCTGATAGTGATCTACGAGGTCCACTGAATTCAGAAAACCCTTTTGATTCCCAAGGCATCCATTTCCATTCTGAGAAAGAAGAGACATTTAGTTCTGTTGTTTCTCTAACACGGTCATTTTCACGCACACAACTTGAATATGGTGATGGTTACATCTATAAAGATTCGGATAGTGTATATTCGCTCCGTTGGGATCTTCAATATTGGGTAGAATTTCCGAAGACCCTCATAGAATCGGGTTTTGATGTTTCAAGCGTACCATCAAATCTTACAAGTATCGGTGCACGACCACTTGAAGAAGGTGATTGGGATTTTGACTTTAGGTTGAAACAGGATGGCGAAAAAGTGCATACCACATCATCTAAAGTCTTGCATCGGCTTGAAGGATATTTGCAGGGAACGCAAGATCTGTTTTCAGCTCGTTATGTTGACTTATTTGGCACCGTAGGGTTGCGGACAACCTACTATAACCTGATTGATAGTTTTTATATTCAACCACGCGGTCAATTTGGCTTAACTCTGGGACCTGAAAGGAAAAGTGCATACGGATTATCGCTCTTGCCTGTTGATCTCCGTTTTATGTATGGCAAATATGTTCAGAATCCGCAACTTTATCAAGTTGTTTTTGGCAATGACAATCCTGATATTGCACCAAGCAATGCCACACATTATGTTGTTGCAATAGAGAAAAGATTGACTGCTGAAACAAGGATTGAGGTTGCAGGATATTACAAAAATCTACAGGACATGATTACCTTCAACCTTGCTGAAAAACGTTACGAAAATCAGCGGACAGGTTCTGTGAGAGGAATTGAATTCTCGTTGGAACACGAAATAGGGGATGTGTTTCGCGGATGGTTGGCGTATTCCTATACTTTGTCAAGACGGCGTGATTCCAATAAAGAAAAAGAAAGAGATTTTATGTATAGTACCCCGCATGTGATGTCTGTTGGGTTGAACTATACTTTTGCGTCTTTGGAATTCGGTGCTACTTGGCAATACAAAAGCGGTATATTATATGCCCCCTTGGCAGACAGAGAACGTTATACCAATCCGTTTACCAAAAATGAGACCTGGATTCCTGTCTATGGCGATTTAGCACGGGCGGCACCCTATCACCGTTTAGATTTGCGTATTCATTGGTCTGTCTTGAAAATCAACAGATTTAAGTGTGGATTTACAGCAGAAATCTGGAATGCATATAATCGCACAAACATTCTTCAAGTGCGCTACAACGAGAACTATACAAAAGAGGTACAGATTGCTCAACTGCCTTTGATCCCCTTCCTTGCGTTTACGGTGGAATACTGATATTCTACCAACTCATTTTCTATAATCCTATTTCCCACCAATTGCGTCATATATTTTATAATGACTCTTTATATTCAAGGAGGCAGCGCATTTGGTCAAATCTCTATTTTCTTTCCAACATTTTTTAATTATCAGAACTTTCCTTTTTGTCTCCATTTCCTTCTTACTTTCTATAACTATTGTATTTGCCGAACCATCGGACTACCAGATTAGAGCATACCGCACCTATGAGAGTGTTGAGATAGACGGTGAACTCAACGAAGCGGATTGGCAGAAAGCAGATGCTATAACGCAATTTTTTCAGATTGAACCGAACGAAGGTGAAAGCAGTTCTGAACCAATGGAAGTGCGAATTCTTTACGACGATGAGAATATCTATATCGGTTTTATCTGTTATGATTCACAGATGTCAAAACTGATTGCCAATGAGATGCGTAGAGATGCCCGCGACATCCACGAAAATGACAATGTCTTTATTTTGATGGATACATACAACGATAAACGGAGCGGATTCTTCTTCCGTGCTAACGCATTAGGAGCCATACAGGATAGAGCAATAACGAATAACGGAGATACGCTCAACGACGACTGGGATGCTGTTGTGGCATGTAAGTCCAAAATCCATGAGACATCATGGACGACTGAGTTGAGCATTCCGTTTAGCCAGTTACGTTTCAAAAAAAGCGACCCAATGCAGTGGGGTCTTAATGTGGGACGCGAATTGATGCGGAATCAAGAGGAATCCGTATGGACTCCTGTGCCTGTCTCCTATGGTGGATTAGCGAAATATCGTACGACGAACTTGGGGACGCTTGTCGGTTTGGATGGTATTGCTCCCTCACGGAATATAGAATTATTGCCTTATGTCCTACCCGGCATAACACAGAATACCGATGATGATGCTGTAAATGAGACGACTCGTCAATTCAAACTCGGATTTGATGCGAAGTATGCTATTACACCAAACCTTATTAGTGATGTTACCTATAACACAGATTTTGCCCAAGTTGAAGCGGATCAGGAACAGGTTAACCTAACACGTTTCAATCTCTTTTTTCCTGAAAAACGTCCTTTCTTTTTGGAAGGAGCGGGACTTTTCGATTTCGGTATACCGAGACAGAGTTTTCGTCGTCCACCCCCAATGCTGCTATTCTACAGCAGACGTATAGGATTGGCAGAAGGTAACGCTATTCCGATTATCTTCGGTGGTAAAGCAAGCGGCAAGGTGGGTTCTTATGGTATCGGATTTTTGAATGTGCTTACGGATGAATTCTATACGGAAGTGGAAGATGAAGATCCGATTGATATTCCATACAACAATTATTCTGTCCTTCGTATAACAAAGGATGGAGCTGCGGGTTCAAGGTTCGGTTTGATTGCAGTGAATAAAGATGAAGCTGGATACTACAACCGTGCAGGTGGATTTGATTTTGAGTTTCGTCCGAACGATAGTGTCGATGTGCGAGGAATGTGGGCGCGAACATTTACACCCGATATGTCGGGACGGAATAATGCTTGGTATTTAGGTACAAGATGGCGAAATGATGTTTTTCGGTTTGGTGCGTCATACACGGATATTGACGAGGATTTTGATCCTGCGGTTGGTTTTGTTAGAGATCCAGGTGTGCGGAATATGAGAGCGGACCTTCGGTGGGCACCACGCCCGAATAAATACGGGATTCGTGAAATGTGGTCGGGACCGGAAGTCAATTACATCCTCAATCAAGAGAATGAATTAGACCGTTGGAATCTCTCATATACACATTGGACATCGTTCACGACTAACGATTCCATCATGATTAATGTAAGGAGTAGGTTTGAACGACTTGAAGAAGATTTTGAAATTCGTGAGGATGTGATTATCCCAATTGGAGCATATCAATTCAGCACAATCGGAGGGCGTTTTTCAACGAGCGATAGTCGAATAGTCAGTTCCACAACTGGTTTTGAGTTTGGGAATTTTTATAATGGACAAATTCGTAAATTTTTTGTTGATGGGAATCTAAAACCGAATGGACGGATCAGTATAAATGTGGACTACGAATTTAATCGCGTTAATTTACCCAATGACTCTTTTGATGCGAACCTTTTTTCTGGTAGATTCAGCTATTCGTTTTCAACCACACTATTTGCCAAGTTATTAGCACAGTGGAATGCTGAAGCACAAGTTATTTCAACAAATCTTCTGATTAACTATATCTATCGTCCAGGTAGTGATTTCTATTTTGTTTTCAATCAATCTTACGATACCGACCCGACAACGAAGCCAGTACTGCGGAGTTCTACGGTCGTTGCGAAAATGACGCTTTGGTGGAATCCTTAGTAAGAAAATTAAATAGTTGACATATCTATTTAATAATGATATAATTGTATGTTAAACAGAATTCAGATATAGTTTTATGTAATTGTCTTATTTCCAAAACGATTGATTTTCCGAACTATCTCATAAACTCCGGTAAGTGTGTTCGTTGAAAGCGCGCTATCGACATCACGAGATAACTGTAAGGAGAAAAGAGATGAGTAGAAGTTCCGACATCGTATCACAAATTCATAGACGTAGAGCTGACCAGAAGAAACCGAAAGTCAACTCAAGGTTGAAAAAGGTCAGCATAGCTGAGAGTCAAAGAGGTGGTCTTGCTACTGCAGGGGAGAATAAACCCCCTCCGATTACTCTTCAGAAAACAAGCGGACGAAACTCTGCTGCGTTAACATTTTCTGTTGGATTGCATGTCCTGATAGCAGTTATTTTAGGGATTATTGTTATTAAGGATCAAGTAGCGACAGGGACAGAAGAATTAGCAGCGTCTTTAATCCCTCAAGATCTACCTCAGAAAAAACGGGTTATTGCCACGAATCGTCCAAAAGTAACATTTAAAGCGAAAGATAATGTTGTTGAGACACCAATTAAACGTGCGGTCGTAACAAATGCGAAAATTCCGAATCCATTGGGTGGTCCCACACTTCCCAATGCACCTAATGCAAATTTAGCTCCTGTTGGACCTTCGTTGAATGAAGGCCCTAACCTTACAGGACTTTCTACTCAATTGAGGCGACCGATTCAACCCACACAAACTAATGTAAAACCTACATTAGATAGGCCGACCTCTCAGGGTGGTCCAATTATTGACCTTAATATCCCAGAATCCGCTGATGGACCCACCTTAAAAGTACCTGAAATTACCGTGACAGAACAAGGAATGACTGCCCCAAGACCCAAAAATCAAGTGAAACCGGTCTATCCTAAAAATGCCAGACGTGCACAAAAGGAAGGCAAAGTGGTGTTACAGGCAACTATCGGGTTGGATGGAATTCCGAAAGAAATTGTTGCTTTAACAGAACTCGGTTTCGGTTTTGAACAGGCTGCAATTGATGCGTTGAAAAAGACAAGATATTTTCCAGCTGAGAAAAACGGGAAAAAAGTTAAGGGCAGATTCAATATTCCATTTGAATTTAAGTTGGAAGACTAAGGTTTTATTGAATTTTCAACATACCTTTCGCTGCAAAATTGCGTATTAGACTGACAACAGATTGCTGGGCAGTCTCACTTATCTGGCGTTGTTCAAAAGTGAGCTGCTCAGTTGCTGTTTCTATCATTTCCACTTTTTCTGACGACATATTATCAAAAAATCTATTCTGAATTTCAGTAGGTGCATTGTACAAGGCGAGGGCTATTGTGTTTGTCTCTAAGACTTGTAGGAGCGTTACGATTGCATCATCAGGTAAATACACAATGTCATCAAAGGTGAACAAACTATCCGAGATTGTGTCAACCAAGTGCGGTTGATTTTTCTCCAATGCCTCCATAAGTTGATTCTGGCGTTCCATATCAACTTTTGCAAGAAATTTAGCAACGTTTTTTGCCCTATTTCCAAAGAATAGTGTAGTTTCCAGTATGCCTTTCACCTTGGTAATAAAGTCATCCCATATTTGTTCTGCTTTCTGTGTGTCAACCATTTCCGTGACTGCTAATTTTTCAGCAATACGAAGTTGTTTTTGAAAGGGAAACTGCGCGAAGATTTGTTGGGCATAAGCAGTGAGTGTACCTTCCGGCTCCTCTTTAGAAGAATCACCCTTTACTAATGTCCTACGTATTTCTTCAGAATTATCTGTCTGTCCATTGTTCGCGGCAACATCAAGCAGCAGTAGAAATATTGCGATATCTGTATCCTCTGCCTCCTCAAACACCCTCATTACAACTGGCATAGGTGTTTTTTCAAATATGTCTGTCAGTTCTTGAAGAGCATCTTCATTTAAGAATGATGTGGTCATAACACAACTCCTTTATCACCTGATACAATCTCTCCCAATACAAATGCAGACTCATTTGATACATTGAGTGATTCCAGTGCTGCTGAAATTGAATCGGGTGAGACAACTATTACCATGCCGATTCCCATATTGAAGACGCGAAACATTTCTTCTTCTACAACACCACCTTCACGTTGGAGTAGGTTGAATATTGCGGGGACCTCCCAACTTTGCTTATGAAGACTAGCTTGACATCCATCAGGTAAAATCCGTACTATGTTTCCGGGTAATCCACCACCAGTGATATGTGCTATTCCTTTAACTTCACATATCTCGCGAAGTTTTGAGACAGATTGTACATAACTCTTATGTGGTCTTAGCAGTTCTTCTCCTACTGTTGTTGAGATTTCACGGAGATATGTATCAACATCATATTTGCACCGTTCAAACAGGATTTTGCGTGCAAGAGAATACCCATTTGTATGCAAGCCTGTTGATTTTAGTGCGATTATTTTGTCACCTGGCGAGATATCCTCTCCCGTTATTAGAACGTCTCTTTCCACGACACCTACGATTGTTCCAACTAAATCGTATTCTCCCGGTGTATATAAGCCGCTAAGTTCTGCTGTTTCTCCGCTGATTAAAGCACATCCTATATCATGGCATCCAGATGTAAGTCCAATCATCAACTGTTCAATAACCTCAGGTTCCATTTTACCAATGCCAATGTAATCTAAGAAGAAAAGCGGTTCAGCACCTTGCACAACAATATCATTGCCGCAATGTGCGACAATATCGTAGCCGACGGTATCGTGTTTGTTCGCTTTAAATGCCACCATCAACTTCGTGCCGACACTGTCTGTGCTTGAGACAAGTACGGGGTTCTGATATGTACCCAATGCAAACAAACCACCGAAAGTTCCGACATCACTCAGGACTTCCGGTCTATATGTTGATTTGACCAATCCTTTTATCCGCTGCATTGCGTTGGATTCTGCTTCAAATGAAACACCAGCATCAGCATAGGTTAAAGGTTTATTATTTGCCATCCAACAATCCTTTATTTCCGCTATTTTCCTTATCAATTTGTCGAGAGTTTGAAGGTTTCAATTCTGTTTGTCCTTGCTGTGATGCTCTATGCCGTTGAATTAATTGTTTGAATAGACTAATCAACAGCAAGAAACCCGTTATACAAATAGTCCAAAGCATTCCATAGTATTTTGCGTCGTCTTCCATCATTTCTGGGTTCAGCTTTTGTATTATACCTGGCAGAATCCAATTCAAAATCATACCCAGCACAGAAAATATCAGGACAAGTTTTAACGTAGACATACCTTGGGTTGTGCTTAACTGATTTCGCGTCATCTTGCTTAGACTTGGTTTATCCCGTAATCTTCTATTTCGTAAATTCTGTTCTCTTCTCACAGAATCCTTCCACTGTTCTTGTTTTGATTTTGGTGGATCTGGTGGTATATACATCATAGCGTTTTCCCTATCCTCGGTGAGTAGTTTTGTGAGGTGGGTAACATCTTTCTCACCCGATGACTGCAATCAACTGAAGTGCCAACGTACTTACAAAGCCAAAGCGTACTCCTGATTTTGTAAAACAGGAATAGTTAGTCCGCGATTAATGGCAATTGGCGGGGTATGCCATCGTTTGCCGTAATACGATATTTCCCATCAAAACAGGCAGTGCAAAAGTCATTCGGTTTGTTCATAGACTGTAGCATGCCTTCAATACTAACATAACCTAAACTATCCGCACGAATGTATTTTCGTATTTCATCAATAGAATGTTTACTTGCAATGAGTTCTGCACGCGTAGGCGTATCAACCCCATAGAAACAAGGAAATTTATTGGGTGGAGATGCAATTCGGAGATGCACTGCAGCTGCCCCACCTTGCCGTACAATTTTGACGAGTTTCCGACTATTTGTCCCACGCATAATTGAGTCGTCTACCATGACAACGCGTTTTCCTTTAAGAACTTCTCGAATCGGATTCAATTTAACTTTTACCATGAGTTCTCGGATATCTTGCGTAGGATTCATGAACGAGCGACCAACAAAGGCGTTTCTTGATAAGCCGAGGTCAAAAGGAATACCAGACTCTTCTGCGTAACCGAGAGCAGCGATCGTTGCAGAATCAGGAACAGGGATTACCACATCCGCTTTTACAGGATGTTCCCGTGCAAGTTGACGACCAAACTCACGACGTGTGCTATGTACACCTTGACCAAACATCATGCCATCCGGACGTGCAAGATAAATATATTCAAATATGCATTGAGATAGTCTGGGTCGTTTCGGAGAGAAACGGAAAGATTCCACACCGAGATGTTTTGAACGTAATGCTACTAATTCGCCTGGTTCGACTTCCCGTATCGGTTCAGCCTCAATGACATCAAGTGCCCCAGTTTCGGATGCTAAAACATATGCCTCACCGAGTTTTCCAATCCACAACGGACGGAAACCGTGTGGGTCACGTGCCCCCATAAGTGTTGTCTTATCCAACACCACAAAGGAATACGCACCCTCGACTGCTCGGAACGCATCAAACATTTTATCTTCTAAATTAGTTTGACGTGATAATGCAATCAGATGGAAAACGACTTCCGTATCTAAACTGGTACTAAAGATAGATCCGCTATTTTCAAGATGGTTACGTATGTGTTGTGCGTTAATTAAATTGCCGTTATGCCCAAGGGCAAGGGTTCCCTGTTTGTAATTTCGGACTAAAGGTTGTGCATTTTCAAGTGTACTTTCACCGGCAGTTGAATACCTGTTGTGACCGATGGCAATATGTCCATTTAGTTGACCTAAAATATCAGGGTTAAAAACAGCATCAACCAAACCCATCCCATGATGGGATGTAAATCTTTCACCGTCAGAAGCGACAATCCCACTGCTTTCTTGTCCGCGATGTTGTAGAGCACGCAATCCGAGATAGGTTAATTCAACTGCTCTTGGGTGTCCAAAGACACCGAAAACACCACATTCATCCTTTGGTTTATCATACTGCATAGGTCAGCGATACCTCCGGTATCTGAGTGAATCCGGGTAATTCACAGTGCAATACCTCAGTTAATGAACATCGTCGTGAAACGAACAAGTAGAACGAGACTTTATGAACATTAGGCTTTTATGTTTCTTGTGCGTTGACTCCTACGTTATCAATGCCAGATAATCTATATCCCAAAATAGCACCTATCGGGATAGCCAAAACATATAACATCAATACTGGGAGTCCGAGCATTAACCATACTCTAATAGGTAACGACAAAAGGAAAGCAATAGTTTTAAAAATTGGAAGAATTATGGTAAGAATTATATTTTGTGTGCCAAATATATCCCAAGGCACATTTCGAAGGGCAAGCAGACCAACAATTGCAGGTGCACCTAAGAATGCTCCTGAGCAGACTGGTTTGAAAGGGATATTATATCCGAAATACCGTCCAACATGACGGGTGCCTTCAGTCACACAAACTATGATTAGGCCGTAGGAAAGCGATATTGAGATTAGCAAGAATAGTCCTACCCAAAACCCGTGTGTAATCCTGTCATTGATGAGTATTTGCCAGATTAATTTGTTAAAAACAAGAAAATATACAATACAACCGATTAGCGTTATAAAAACACCTACTGCGATTTGTATTAGCGTTAACAGGATACTATCTTTTTGGGACATCTCATTTCCTGATTCCTAAAGTTAATATGAATTAAGTATAACATGATGTCATAAATATGTCAAGATTATTGAAAGAGATTCTCAGAGGTATCCAATTTCCGAGAGTCTAAATATCGGGTTAGAAAGTCCTCAAACAACAACTTTATGTGACAATTGAACTGTTCTAAAATTATACGGGGTTATTCATAGTGAAATACAAAGATTTATTCACACTTTTGGTGCGTGAGACCTAAACTAATGGACTGTGCCGTAGCACAAACTGGCAGTTTACGCTACAATTGTGTGCAAGTAATTATAGATTTCACTATAGTTTTAATAAATTATCAACATTAGGATTTACTGAAAACTAATACCCAAAGCGGTAGGTGCGGTTTCCTAACCGCACAATAGGCGTCAATTTAGCGATTACCCAACCCCGTTTCCATTGTTGGAGTGGTTTGTAACCACGATTATGTGGCTTTTCCATTGTTGGAGGGTTTGTAACCCCGATTATCAGGTTCTTGCTCAAAAAATCGGGGTTACAAACCCCTCCAACAAAAGCGGTTATCCTTAAATTGACGCCTATGATGCGGTTTCCTAACCGCACCAACCGTCTTCTGCATTTAGCATTTGTGAAAAAACTCAACAAAAAACCGAAAACTAAATAGCCCGGAAATTATATTGCATAGATAAGATTTTTAATGATAGTATAATAAAGTATGTCAACATTCATAGACGAAATAGCGTTGTACACTAATATAAAGAAATACTTCTAAACTGGAGAATATAAATGTTAAAAAGAATAAAAGAAATCACAGCACTATTTCTGTGTGCAATTCTCGTAGTAACACTATTCGGGTGTTATATTGATGTGGATGACAATGACGAAAGAGATCGTGAACCACCTGCTGTTCCTCGTGGTGTCAGAACAATCACAGGTGATGGGTACGTTATAGTTGAGTGGTACCCAAATGGTGAATTTGATTTGGATGGTTACACTGTTTGGCGTAGTGAAAATAACAACGATTTTGACTCAATTGCTGAACTTTCGGTAGACTCAACCGTCTACACCGATAGAAATGTGCGAAATGGTAGAACCTATTACTATGCAGTATCTGCTATTGACAACGATGGCAACGAAAGTGAACTCAGTCCAGAAGACGCGTGGGATACGCCTCGTCCTGAAGGGAGAAATATCATATTAGATGATTACCGACTCGAACCTGATCGGAGCGGTTTTGACTTCTCAAATCCAAGTAGAGGTGCTATCCCTTGGGATGATAGATCAACTGATGTCTATTTTGGGTTAGATGAAGCAGTTATCGTAAGATATCTTTATTCAGATAACGATACAGTGATGCAGGATTTGGGGTATCACGAAAATTTTGATGGTGTTGATGTCGTGCCAGAATACGGGTACACCACACTGTTTGTGGAACTTGTTGAGGGACACATCTATGCATTATATACGCCGGATGGAAACTTCGCTAAAATCCATATTCGCAGACTTACAAATGATGATGTGGAATTTGATTGGGCATATCAAACTGATCCCGAAAATATCCAATTAGCTCCAGCACAACCCAATAAGTGAAGGTTCCCACGAACTGAAACAAGGTTATATACTGCCATTATCATCTAATAATCTGGTTTGTCGTCGCGCAATATATTGAGTTTCTTACATTCAACGGAGAAAGAGGCGTAATACCAAATTGACGTGATGATTGTTTTTTGATATAGCCAGCATTGTGAGGCACGGAGACCTCGCGCGACAAATCGAGTTAATATGGTGTAATGAATTGCGCGACGACAAACCTGCTCCGCTAACAACAGGTATTTATAGTAAACTTTTGAATTAATGGGACATTTTGAGATGTAGGAGGGAACTCCGATTCCCGATAATCACCGAGTTAAATCTCGATTCGGAGATCGCTCCTACAGAACTTTGTATCATTATTTTCAATGTTCACTATAATAACTGAATTGCCTGATGCAAAAAACTTTTCCACACTTCGTAATTAGTCTTGTTGATTTATCATACGAAATTCGGTATAATATACAGATAGATTAACGGTGAGAGCATATATCTAAGAAAAGTTGAGAACCTGTTGTTGTATCCACAATTAGATTGGATTGTTTTGAAAATCTGATACTTTTCGTATTGAGCAGTTGTCTATACAGTCATTATTCTATTAGATGAGAAAGGAGAGATAGTGAATAAATATATTATACTTCTGTTTTTTGTCTTCTGTACTGTTGTACTTCCGCAATTGGAAACGTTGTCAGCAGAGCAAAATCCGACAAACGAGAAGACAATTTCAAGATTGCAGGAATCGCGCTCCTCGCAAGATGTTGATATAGAACCTGTTTATCCTCTCTACCGTCAACATTCCACACAATATTATCCCATGCGTAGTTCTCGAAAAGCATCACTTTTATCGGCATCTATGCCAGGTTTAGGGCAGGCGTATGCTGACAGTTATCTCAAAGCAAGCTTGTTTCTGACTGCGGAAATAGGTGTCTTTGCGTTGGCGAGTTATAATATTGCACGTGCCTTACATTATCGAAGTCATGACACCTTCAGGACAGGCTTTTTAGATGAACGGACAAACACTTTCTTAGACAAGGACCAAGTCCGTTCAAGAATGACTGACCACAGTATACGTGGCACACTTTTCCTAATCACAGGCATCGGATTACACGTATGGAATATCGTTGATGCTTCAAAAACTGCAATAGAATATAATAATCGAAGAATTTTCGTTCAGATGCAACAAACTAATCATAGCATGCACGCTGTCATTTTTACGCATCGGTTCTAAGCGTGCACTTATTCAGGTGATTTTTTGTTCGTTTTTTTCGGTGCAGTCAATTTCTATTATTGAAGTCTATGGAGTTGATAGTGTGAATTATGTCAAGTGCTTGTCACTCATTGTTTTGTTATTAGGAGTAAGTTTCCCACTATCTCAAGTTGCATCAGATGAATCAAAATCCTCCGTACGCGCTGTTAACGACCCAGCACAATTAGAAATTTCGCTTGCAAATGTTGAGAATGTCGCTGCACAACCGTTAATAGTTGGAGAGAAAATAACATATAACATCAAAGTTTCTTGGATTCCGGTAACTGCTGGCAAACGCGTTGACCATATAGAAAAAAAAATACCGTTAGACAGGAAAAGTGCATACCATATTACCTCAGAAGCAAAAACAAGTTCTGTAGCTGCAAGAATATACCGGTTTCAAAACCGTCAATCTACCTTTCTGAACACAAAAAGTTTCTATCCGATTAGTTTCAGGAATCAACTTCAGGATAAAAAATACACTGCTAAAGTTGAGATCAATTTTAAGGATGGGAAAGCAGATTATGAAAAAATCTCACAGAAGAAACCGACTGAACCGGAAAAACGTGATAAAAAAGAATTAGTGGTTCCAGAGGGAACACAAGATGAACTTTCTATGATCTATTTCCTTCGTACTAAAAAGTTAGAACCAGGTAAAACCTATTTCTTTCCATTGATTATCAAATCAAAGGTTGTGAAAGCTACCATCAGTGTAGAACACGGAGAAGTGTTAAAGGTAAAAGGTTTAGGGCGCGTTAAAACACTTGTGGTGACCACCTCACACGGGTACCGTCTTTGGTTAACAGATAACCGGCGACATATTCCTGTCAGAATTGAAGCTGAAGTTAAAATGGGTAAGATGAAAGCCAACTTAGAAAAGATTGAATTTGTAAAATAAATCATTCTTCGGTAGGTATCTTTTTTCTTTAATCATAATGTAACGTGAGTTTGGTAATAAGACTCAAATATATCAATAGGTTGCGGAGTGGAACAAAACCCAACCTACAAGTCTTATGCTGAATTCACTTTTATGCTAACGAGAAGTCCACCGAATGATAAGGAACAGTTTGTGTTAGAGTCTTTACGAAGAACGAAGAGTTATCAAAACGTTGTTGAATGTCTGAAGCACGGTGAAAACCCTCCGTCGCTAATAGGGATGCGTAACGCATCAACTTCCTATTTTCTCGCAACTATAATAGATGATGTTCCTGATAAATCTTTTCTCGTCGTGTTTCCCTCCCATCGTGAGGCAGAACAAGCGTTAGAAGAAGTGCGTGCATTTCGTAACCACAGCATTGAGCATGATACAGAGGCAAATCTTCAAGACGACCTATACCTATTTCCTTCTTGGCAAAATACACTTTTTGAGGGAATTTCCCCAACAAATAATATATCTGTTGAACGAATTCGTTGCTTGCACAACCTGATTACGAAAAACGGCAAACCTATCTCCGAGAACACATCAGAACCAACACAAAATAGTGTAGTTTTTACTACTGTTCGGGCGTTATCTTACAAACTGCCACCGCGCGACACATTAACTTCTGCTTGTCGCAGGCTTGAAATAGGTGATGAAGTAGAGTTTTATGATCTGATAACTTTCCTGAATCGTAGTGGCTACCGACAAGTTGAACTTGTGGAAGTGAAAGGGGAATTTGCACATAGAGGGGATATAATAGATATTTTTCCTCTCACATCCGATACACCTGTTCGTCTTGATTTCTTTGGTGATGAACTTGATGAAATTCGTCTGTTTGATTCAACATCACAAGTTACAATTGAACATGATGATTCTGTTGTGATTACTCCTATGTCTGAAGCATGTTTGGCTGACATCTCAATTTCACATTGGAAAACACAAACAGAGAAACTGATGAAAGATTCACCAAACACACCGGAATACATCAACTCGATTCGGGAGATGACACGTGGATTAGAAGATTTTATTACAAGGATACAAACGAATAATCCAAAGATGGTTGATGAAATTCCGCAGCATATTGACGGTGTTGAAGCATTTCTACCAATGTTGTTTCCTGAAACTGGCATGCTGTCTGATTATTTGCTAGATGAAACAGTGGTCTTGCTGGTGGAACCGCGTTGGCAAATGCATGAAGTAGAACAGATGCGTGAACAATTGCAGGAGATATACGAAAGAAGGATGGCAGAAGGAAAACTAATGCTGACTCTTGATAATATACTTGTGCCAACTGAGACGATTGCAACTGAATTAGGTCAATATCCAAACATACCGATCTCTTTAGCAACTAGTGCTTCCGAAGAATATACTGAAAATGTATCCGCTGATGTCAATCAAGAGGAGGATGACTTAGAACCGTATTTTGACTTTAAGCCACTCGGACTCGGTAAAGGCAACTATCAGATGGTGATTGATTATATCAACAGGTGGACAAATAAAGACTATCTTGTCAATGTATTTTGTGAGACACCGCAACAAGCCAAACGCGTATTAGAGATGTTGATTGAACGAGATCTGCCGTCTGAGAAATTATCCGTATCTGTTGGTTTTATCTCTGAAGGCTTCATCAGCGATTCGCTCAAACTTGTTTTCATCTCTGAGAATGAAATATTTGGAAATCCGCAGAGGAGGGTTGTTTCTCGGAAACGACACAAGAGCGGTGCGCCGATATTAAGTCTAATTGACATGCAAGTCGGCGACCATGTTGTCCATATTTCTCACGGGATAGCGATCTACGAAGGTATACGCCGCATGGATATTGATGGACAATCACAAGATTTCTTGATCCTTAAGTATAGGGAAGAAGATAGACTTTATGTGCCAACCTATCAGATAGACCTTGTGCAGAAGTATATTGGGAACAAAGATGAGTCCTACGAACCACGAATAGACTATCTCGGTGGAAAATCTTGGCAAAACAAGAAACAACGTGCGAAAGCTGCTGTTAAAGAGATGGCTGCGGAACTGATTAAACTCTATGCGGCAAGACAAGCAAATGAAGGGTATAGTTTTCCGACAGAAGTGCCGTGGGAAAGTGAATTTGAGGCACTCTTTCCATTCCAAGAAACAGACGATCAACTCCAAGCTATTGAAGACGTTAAGGCAGATATGGAGATTGATAAACCGATGGATCGGCTTGTCTGTGGGGATGTTGGCTACGGTAAGACAGAGGTGGCATTACGTGCTGCGTTCAAATCTGTAATGGCAGAAAAGCAGGTCGCGCTCCTTGTTCCGACAACCATTTTGGCTCTTCAGCATTACGACACTTTTGAAAAAAGATTCAAACCTTTTCCGATACAAGTTGAGATGCTAAATCGTTTTCGTAGCAGGAAGGAGATACAATCGGTCAAGAAAAAACTTGCAGAAGGGACAGCTGACATTGTAATCGGCACGCACTCCTTGCTATCTGAAAGTGTTACTTTTGACAATCTCGGTTTACTAATCGTTGATGAAGAACATCGTTTTGGTGTGAAACATAAAGAGAAAATCAAACAATTTAAAGAGACGGTAGATGTGTTAACACTTACAGCGACCCCAATTCCACGTACCTTACACATGTCGCTTGTTGGTATTAGAGACTTTAGTATTATCAACACACCACCCGCTAATCGGCTACCGATTCAGACACAGGTGATGCCGTATAACACAAAAGTGATCCGTGATGCTATAATGAACGAGTTGTCGCGAGATGGACAAATCTTCTTCGTACACAACCGAGTTCAGGATATCGCTGTTGTCGCTAAAAACATACAAGAACTTGTTCCCCATGCTCGTGTTGCTATTGCACACGGACAGATGCCGGAACGCGAACTGGAAAACGCGATGTTGGAATTTGTGCGACACAAACACGACATCTTGGTCTGCACGATGATTATTGAATCTGGCTTGGACATCCCAAATGTGAATACCATCATGATCAATCGGGCAGATGCCTTTGGTTTGGCACAACTATATCAACTCCGGGGCCGCGTCGGACGTGCAGATGAACAGGCTTATGGATACCTGTTTTATCCACCAGACAAATCCATTACTGAACGTGCACAGAAACGACTTCAAGTTATTGAGGAATTTACTGATCTCGGTTCAGGATTTAAAATTGCTCTGAGAGATTTAGAGATCCGTGGTGCGGGAAATATACTTGGTTCACAACAACATGGACATATTACAAATGTTGGATATGAACTCTATTGCAAACTCCTTGATGATGCAGTACGTAGGTTAAAAGGTGAAAAGGTTGAGGAAGAAATTGAGACCAACATCAATTTACCGATTGAAGCATTTCTACCTGATGACTACATTCCAGACAGCCGGCAGAAAATTTCTATCTATAAAAAAATATCTGCACTGAAAAATGAAACACAGAAGGATGACCTGACCAAAGAACTCAAAGACCGATTTGGGGACCTACCGGAACCCGTTGAGATGTTATTGGAAATTACAACTATTAAACAACTATCACAAAAGTTAGGAATATCAGCAATTGTTGCTGGTGGGAATAGGATTAAAGTGACATTTGATGAAAGAAATCCGAAGATTGATGTAACTCAGTTGGTAGAAGCAATTCATGAGAACCCACAGCTTGAATTACGTCCACCAGCTCAACTTTTGATTAGTATTGATGAGATAACTGGCAAAGAATTATTAACCGAATTGCAACAAATATTGACTATGTTTGTTGTTTCTGACTAAAATATACATTCATACGAGGTAATATCACCTCAATGTTATTGAAAGGAGATTATTAAAGTGAAAAAAATATTTTTTGTTGTTACTGCAGTTGTAGCAACCTGCCTTCTCACTTGGTCTCTTGTCCGTTCAGACAACCACGGGGTTTCCGAAGAAGAAGTGGACAAAAGTCAAATAATATTGGCAGAGATGAAGTGGAACGGAGAACTCATGCAGATTTCTCTTGAAGAACTTGACGCAGCAATTGCAGAATTACCATCCTACCGTCAGCGAAATTATTCCAAGAAGGAAGGAAAAGCAGAATTTTTAGAAGATTACATTGACAAAAAACTCAAATTGCTTCAAGCAACTGAACACGGTTTTGATAAACTTCAAGACCACCTTGATAAGTTGGAGGACTACACGCATCAACTCATGGTTGAAAAACTAACAGAAGTGGAAGTTGATGCAAAGGTTTCATACACCGACGAAGACTTGAAAGCATACTATGAGGAAAACAAGGCTAACTATGTTGAAGCCGCAAAGGTGCGTGCAATATGTATTCCCCTTGATGATGAAGACTTGGCGAATGCAACATTAGACGAGATATTAGCTGGGTCAGATATCGTTGAGATGGCTGTGAAACTCACAGAACAAGATAAGATTGCAAATGGCCCTGGTAAAAGCGAAGAGGATCCGGGCAACACGGGTTTCTTCAGCCAATCTGCTTCCCCGAGTTGGTCTGAATTCATTGAGGCTGTCTTTGAGATGGAAATCGGAGAAATGACGGATACAGTATTTGAAACCGATGTAGATGATGAGACATTTTATCTCATTTTCCGTAAAGAGGAACACCAATCGGAACGGCAAAAGGAATTGGATGAGGTGCAGTCTGATGTAAAACGTAAAGTTGACCGTGCAGCAAAGCGGGCGCGTATCATTGAATGGGTTGAAGAAATCTCACAACAGGGAAAACTAAAACTGTATCCTGAGAACATTCCTACCCCTGACCCTGAAACACCCGAAGAAGAATCAGAGACACCTGATAAGTAACTATACTAAATTTAATGTAAAGGAGGAAGAATAATGTCCAAATATAGAAATATTAGCTTTATACTATTTTTTGCAATTCTTGCAACGCTTCCCTTCGTCTACAGTTGTGGCGACAAGGCAATCGGGGCAGATGGCACTGTCATCGCTGAGTTTGAATGGGATGGAAAACACAAGATCACACTTGAAGAGATGATGCAGGAAATCAGCGAACTACCAGAGTACAAACAACGTCAATACAAAGACAAAGCAGGTCTTGAAGAATACATGACACTTATGGCGGAAAGCCGAATGATTCTATGTCTTGCTAAAGACATGGACCTGAATGAGGATCAGGAAATTCTCAAGAAAGTGCAAGATTACCTTCAGGATCTGATGATTGAAAAGATTACAGAACAAGAGGTAGATAGTAAGCTGATCTTGGGTGAGGCGGATTATCAAGCCTATTACGATGCAAATAAAGAAGATTATGTGCGTCCTGAACAGGTCAAGTTGATGTGCATAACCTTGATGAACAAAGAACGCGCTGATGAAGTCTTTGCTGAACTTAAGGCGGGGAAAGATATTGCTGTTGCTGCACAAGAGTTGTCTGACAGAGGCGAATTGGTGGGACCGGGAGCAAATCCTGCTTCACCAGGCGACACCGACTTCATTGGTAGAAACTCGTATCCAACCGGGACTGAACCTTTTATGGACGCTGCTTTCAACGCTGAAATAGATGTGCTACATCCTTCAGTGGTTGAGGTGGAAGTTCAAGGTGAGAAATATTTCATGATGTTTGTGAAGAAAGAAGCAAGAGATGAATATCAGCGACTTTTTGATGAAGAGGATGTCCGTAAAGATGTTGTCAGAAGGTCTGAACGTCAAAAACGTGAGGCTTTGATGAAAGATTGGAGGACACAACTCCGAGAACGTGCTGAAGTCAAAACCTTCATCGACCGCATACCAGAAGACAAGAAACCTGAGGAAGCAGGATCTGAAACACCTTCAGAAGAAACTTCACCTTCAGAAGAAACCACTCCTGAGAAATAGTGGCACATTTTACTACGTTTGTATGGTGGAGTCAATGGCTCCACCTACATTATTTCTATGCACAATACCAATAACTGAGGTGCACTTATGAAACCCAATACATTCATTCCTGTACTGTTAATCGTGATCGCTATATGTTGTATCGTAACACCAAGTTCAGCACGGATATTTGATAGAATTATTGCCTATGTCAACGATGATGTCATAACCAAACGTCGTCTTGATCTACTTGTTAATCAACGTGCCTATGAACTTCAACAGATTGAAGGATACAGTGAACGTGAAGCACTAAATACAGCAGAAAAAGAACGAGGCGAACTACTTGATAGACTCATACGACAAAAGTTGTTGTTAGAGGCTGCACTAACACTAAAAATACAGATAACCGATGTTGAAATAGAGGAACAGATTCAGAAATTTAAAACACAATACAAAATACCATCCGATGACGAGTTCAAAAAAATATTAAGCCGCGATGGACTTACTTTTGAGGCATTCAGCGAGCAACTTCAAAGAAACCTTATGACAGAGAAATTGGTTATAGGGAGAATACTCTCACGCTTACAAGTTCGCGACAGTGACGTTCAAAACTTTTATGAAGAAAATAGAGATCAACTTCCAACTAAAGCAGATAGAATAAGTTTGCGGCATATATATATCGCTTACAAACCGAGTGACAAAGCAAAAGAGGCAGCTGCTGATGTTGTCAATCAGGCAATTGAAGAGATCAAAGCGGATAAATCGCAATTTGAATCTGTTGCACAACGTATCACCGAAAAACAGAATCCAAGTTCTAAGTCCGGAGCATTAATTGAGACAACACCTGCAGAAATACTCTCTTATCCAGAAATATTTCTGACCGTTCTTGCAAAACTCAAAGCAGGAGAAATCAGCGAACCAATTAAAGCGGATGATGGCATCCATGTGTTCATGGTTGAAACACGCACCGATGAAAAAATAACTTTGAGACATTTCACCGTGCAGTATGAAATTAGCGATGAAGTCAAAAATGCTGCAAGTGAAAAAACTGAAGAGATATTCAAAAAATTGGAAGTTGGAGAAGATTACATTGTTCTTGCTAAAGAACATTCCGATGATACGGAAACCAGCGAGAAAGGGGGAGATCTCGGCACACACATCCTCACTACGCTAAATCCGAAAATACAGGAAGCAGTAAAATCTCTTGAAGCCGGAAAGTATAGTAAACCGATTGAAACAGATTTAGGTCTATACATCTACAAAATTGATGAGCGCATTACACCTGAATTGACGCAACTGGAGAAGCAGCAAATAATGGGGATTCTCCGCCAACAACTCTTTGAAAAAGAATGGATAGCGTATACCGATACACTGATGGAAAACGCATTTATCAAAATTAAACCGGATGCATTACCAACACCTGAAATAGAAGAAAACTAATACTGTTTGAGTAAAAAATCTGTGCAGAAAAACGAAGATTACCCACCTATATCCGAAAATAATCCTTCAAAATTCAAGTTGTGTCATCTGTGTTATCCAGTAACAAAGTCAATTGACAATACACATCGTCTTAATTGGTATATACGTGTCCTACTCTTGGTAGTAATGACCTTAACTTGTCTTTTACTGTCAATACACTCTGTTCCCGCTCAGGAGCAACAGACACCAGACGAACAGACTCCAACACAGGAACCCTCTGGGGATCAATCACAACCTACACCCACTGCTAAAGAAGGTTTAGACATTGAGAAGATGTCGCCTGAAGATGATACGGTGATAGGTGATGGAGACGAGGTAATTTTGCAGGATAACTTCGTTCAGATACACGGCAATGCTCTCATCAAATTTGATAATGTAGTATTACGGGCTGACCATGTGTGGGCAGACTTCAACGACAATATATTGCGTGCTGCTGGCAATGTCTATCTTAAAGTGGGTAGCGAAGAAACATATTCCGATGAACTTGTTTTCAACCTTGAAACAAAGAAAGGTATTGCTCGCAATGGTTACACATTTAGCGACCCGTGGTACTTCGGTGGTAGTGAAATCTTCAAAATAGAGGATAAGAAATCTTATATCCGCGGTGGTTCACTCACAACCTGTTCCCTCAAACATCCACACTACCATTTCAGTGTATCTGAAGTTATCATCAAAATGAATCAAGAGATGATAGCAAAGAACATTGTCTTACGTATCGGCGGCATTCCTCTGTTCTATTTTCCCGCTATCCGCAGAGACTTACGCAAAGATAAAGTCGCCAAGATTATTGTTAGAGTTGGAACAGATAGTTACCAAGGTCCAAACATCGGCATCATTCTACCCATAGCACGTAAAAGACGTTATGATGGCGCACTGCTCTATGATAGAAGTGCACGTAGAGGACAAGGTTACGGTTTTGAAGGAAAATATCGGTTCAGAGATACACAGTTCCAAGAAATACATATTCCTATTCCACCTGATGCGACACAAGCACAACGCACAAAACTTGAAGAGAAGGCAAAGGAGATATATGATCGTCTTGAAGGAGATTATGACCGATATTGGCTCAAGCAACTCTTTCTTGAATACAAAATTACTGATGAAGATGCTGACCGCGCACAAGAAGAAGCGGATGCGATCCTCAAACGCCTTACGGAAGAAGATGCTGACTTTTCGCAAATTGCACAGACAGAATCTAACCATACAGATACACGATACGACGGCGGAGATATGGGGTTCATCGCTCAAGGAGAAAAAGACAAGGATGGTAATCCATTACTTGACCCAATCTTAGAAGAAGTCGCATTTGCACTCAAAGAGGGTGAAGTTAGCACGCTCTTACGAACAGAATCCGCTTTCCATATCCTCAAAGTTGAGCGCGTGCTTGAGATCTACGGTGAAAAAGAGATAAGACTAAGACGTATAGATATTGCTATAGAAGCAAGCGATGAGACTCAACAAACAACACGAACACTTGCTGATAAAATACATGAACGCGTTCTTGCTGGAGAAGCCTTTGAAGAACTTGCCGCTGAATTTCCAGAAGCAAAGTTATCTGAAATAAATGAGGGTAACGGACTCCCGCTTAATGAGATGAATTCCGGATGGCAATTCTCTGTTAGACGTATGAAAGAACCCGGAGATATTACAGAACGCAGTCCAGTATTTTCACCAGAAGGTCTTTATATTTTTCAATTAATCAAGAAAAATGAAACACCTGAATTTGAAGCACTTGCAGAACAGTTTAAAGCAGAATGGAAAACCTTTGAAGCAGAGGTGCTTTCAACACCCAGCGAAGAAGAAAAATCCACTACAACTGACGAAAATGACACATCCTCTGAAGAAGATACTACGCCACCACCTGTACCGACAGAAGAACCAAATGAACTTACTGAAGATGATACATCCACACAACCTTCACCTGTACCAACAGAGGAATCAAACGAACTTACTGAAGATGATACATCCACACAACCTTCAACGATAAAAGTTGGTGAGAGTGAAAACGGTGAAGAAGCAGAAGAAGAGGAAACCTTTGAAGTATATCGTAAACACGGTTTTCGTGGAAGATGGGAAGACCCACGACAGGTCGCTTCCGAAGCACAGAGTCTATATGCCGGAGAATACAGCCGCGTCATAAATACCAAAGAATCGTTTCGTCTCATCAAAGTTGACAAGAAACGAAGTTATTATGGCGATATTTACTTCTACGGGGCAGACGAATATTCCTTTAGCAGACAGGATGCCTCTCGTATCGGAAGACGTTGGAATATGCGATGGGGACACAGGCAATCCTTCTATACACCTTGGGATAGCCGTCAAGAGGGGCGCCGTCCGTTGAGTTTTGTCGGAAGAACAGCATGGCGTGCACTACACTATAAAGAAGACTTGGGACTCATCAACGAATCTACTCTAAACTCTTTTGGTATTTTTACCTACGGCACTGCATTCTCAACTGCCAGTGATAAAGACATGGATGAAGACGGTAACCTAAGATACTCCAGGGAAACCATCGGAGACTTCACCAGCAGACTGGAAATACGGCACATCCACGATTTCTCTGGAGAAGATAATACCGCACTCCAGAAATTACCGCAATTATCTGTGAACTTTTCACGGATGCGATTTAGTAGACTGCCTGTTTTTGAAACTATAAACAACGGGATGGTATACGTTTCAGAAAAATTAAAAACCGATCTACCGATTCTATCACTCCTTGCTTTCCCAACACTGGAAGATACCAGTTTTGATATGGATATTGAATTCGGAAACTTCTATAGACAAACATATCGTGGTAAACATGGCGAAGAGAGGAACGTATTCCTTCAGACTTTGGATTTAGGGTTCGACTTACGCAAACAAGCAAATGTATTCATTACACCATTGCGAGAGATAAAACTAAGTGCCAACCTGAATACAAACGCTATTTGGCACGCCAAAGATCAAGACAAGAATAGGAACATTATACGAGGTGTCTACAATGTTAGAGCACAAGCAACCAACACATTATTCCGAATCTATAACACAAGATTAATACCCACAGTTAGAAAGTTACGACATGAAATTCAATCCTCACTGACGTTTGATTATCAACCGCCTATTGATGCAGATAACAGTCTTTATCCATTTGGTCCCAGCACCTATTTTTATGAGCGTAAAAGGTTAACATACAACTTCAATACCAACATAGAAATCAAAACGCGCCGCAGCCAATCCGCACATCGCATCTTCTATTTTGATACGCGATTCACAGCCGATTTCACGGAATTTGAATCGCTTTATAGACGTAAATACGAACCGATTGATAGCGATTTCACAATCGTCCCACTACCCAGTCGCAACCTAAACATGACTGTGCGTCTGACACATGATCCAAATCCACATCCTGAAGATGGAAAACAATTCAAGATGGTGGGTATTCGGACAAACATTAGATACACACGGCAACAGTGGTATGTAAGCATCGGTAATTCCTTCAGCAAACGGCACACATCTATACGTGCATCACGCTCTATTACGGCTAATGGCAGATACCGTTTTAGCAAGGATCTGGAGTTGGATTTCAATCTCATCTATTATCCAATTGAAGGGCAATTTTACTCACAACGTGTCAGTATAAACCGCAACCTTCACGATTGGAATTTGCGTATCTCTTGGAGTAGGGTCGGTATTAAACGGGATCCTCCGTTTGACACTGTGCGACAAGATTTTACATTTCAGGTTAACTTGATTGGTGAACCGGCAGTTTCTATGGGTGTTGGTTATGATGCGACTACCGATACATGGGGAATGCACACCTTACCTGCGGGTGTGCCGTATAATGCGTTCGGCACCGGTAATTCGCTGGGACGCTCCTTCTTCTAAAGTTCTTGAATTGGAAGTGTATACACTTGTAACTTATCAGAACTATTAACGCGCTAATGTACAATGGAATTCAAAAAATATGAATACCAATTTGACTCAAATCGAAAACAAACTGTGGAGTGCCGCAGATGAATTGCGAGCCAATTCAAGTCTCAAGGGTTCTGAATACTCCACACCGGTCTTAGGACTTATCTTTCTGAAATACGCGGACTATAAATTCAAACAAGTACAACAAGAACTCAGATCTGAAACACCGTCGGGTTCTCGGACACGGATTGACGAAAGAACTCAATTCCAAGCACGCGGTGCCTTTTATTTACCAGAAGAATCAAGATTCCAACATCTTCTGAATTTACCAGAAAGCGATAACATCGGTCAAGCCATCTCTAACGCCATGAAAGCTATTGAAGCTGAAAACAAACAGGTAGAAGGGGTTTTGCCCAAAAACTACAATCGCCTTGAAAAGAGTACCCTCATAGAACTGCTACGCATTATGGAACAAATTTCGATGGACATTGAAGGCGATGCCTTTGGAAAAGTCTACGAATACTTTCTCGGTAATTTTGCTATGAGTGAGGGGCAAAAAGGCGGTGAATTCTTCACGCCGACTTCACTTGTTAAACTCATCGTTGAAATACTCCAACCATTCCACGGACGTATCCTTGACCCCGCGTGTGGTTCTGGTGGTATGTTCGTTCAAAGCGAAGAGTTCATTCGGAATCACACACAAAACGGTAATCAAGGACATATTATTAGCATTCATGGTGTTGAACGGGTGAATGAGACTATCAGACTCTGCAAGATGAACCTTGCCGTGCATGGACATGAAGGAGACATCAAGCAAGCCAACAGTTACTACGAAGATCCACATAAGAGTTTAGGCAAATTTGATTTTGTGATGGCGAATCCACCTTTTAATGTGGACAGAGTAGACATGGAACGCATAAAAGATGACCCACGATTCCCATTCGGCATGCCACGCGTAGATAATGCTAATTATATTTGGATACAGTTGTTTCTGAGTTCACTGAACGATACCGGTAAAGCAGGTTTTGTTATGGCAAACTCCGCTGCAGACGCGCGAGCTTCTGAACTGGAAATACGCAAACAGATTATCGAATCCCGTGTTGTAGATGTTATGATAAGCATCGCATCAAATTTTTTCTACACCGTAACGCTGCCGTGTACCCTCTGGTTCTTTGACAAATCCAAACAGAATACAGACAGACACAATAAAGTGCTATTTATTGATGCGCGCCATCTTTATCAACAAGTCAGTCGGGCGCATCGAGAATTCACTCCCATGCAACTCGAATTCTTAGCAAACATAGCGCGCCTTTACCGAAACGAAACACCTGAAAACAGACATAATAGCAAGGATCTGCAAAATATAAACTTCCCTGATGGCAAATATGTTGATGTCCCCGGTCTTTGTAAAGTTGCCACAGTAGAAGAAATTGAAGCACAGGGATGGAGTTTGAACCCTGGACGTTATGTCGGTGTTGCAACACAGGAATCTGAGGATTTTGACTTTACGCAACGGTTCAGTGAACTCAATGAGGAATTAGAAATCCTAAACGCTGAAGCACATCAGTTGGAAGAACGTATTGCAGAGAATGTTGCGAAGATTTTAGAGCATAGAACTTAATCATTACCGTTGAGAAGTGAATAAAGGGTAAGAATCCTTCAAGAAATATCTACATGTTTTCCGCTTCTTAAAATCATAGGCATCAATTTAGGAGGATTTACGCTATAATTCCAGGTCCGGTAGATTCGGTTTCCTAACCGAACCATAAGCGTCAATTTAAGGATAACCGCTTTTGTTGGAGGGGTTTGTAACCCCGATTTTTTGAGCAAAAACCTGAAAATCGGGGTTACAAACCCCTCCAACAATGGAAGAACCACATAATCGTGTTTAGAAACCCCTCCAACAATGGAAGAGGGGTTGGGTAATCGCTAAATTGACGCCTATGGTTCGGTTAGGAAACCGAACCTACCGGACCTGGAAGGACGCTAAATTGATACCTATGGGTTTCCGCTTCTTAATACCTATTCACTTTTCTTGTATTTTTTATCTCGTTATGGTACACTTTGTTCAATACAAGAAGCAACTTCCAGACAAGGAGTGAGGCATGGCAGACTCAAGAGATGACATATTTGAATATCTAAAAACCTATAAAGATCGTAAAGAAGAGACTGACATAGAGTTAATTAAAATTGAGTCTCGCCTTGAAGATCGGATTAAAGAAGTCAAAACAGATCTTAAGAGTGACATTTTGCAAGTCAAAACAGACTTGGAGAATGATATAAAAGGTGTTGAAAGTCATATAAAAGAAGTTAAAACAGACTTAAAGAATGATATTCAAATAGTTAGAGATGATATCAAGGAAAGAATCTCAGGATTGAGATGGTTTATAGGTATAACCGTAGCAATTGCAGCAATTGTTGTTCCGCTAATTATCAAGTACTTATAGTGAACAAAGGAGATCAGCATGTCAGAAAGAGCGCCAGGGTTTGAGAATTATACCCCATCTCGTTTAGAATGGTTAGCGTTTGCATTAAATTCGTTATCACCATATCTTGATACCCCATTTGAAGGAAAATTCCAAAGGGTATATACGCCCAAAGATGATGGAAAAACACTTCTCTTAATGGTTAATTATCCCAAAGACTTAGATAAAGAAGAGGTAGAAACATACATAGAACACGTGACGAATTATGTCAAAAAATATGCCTCTATTTATAAATGGGATTCATGGCTTGAGATTGAAGTGCAACATGACCCTGTGTAAGATAATTGCCGACACCTTGCTGAAGTTGAAATTCATAAAAAACAAGATTGGATTTTTGTCCCTTTATCCGATCAAGCCAAGAATCAGGATTTTAAGTTATCAGGAATTGCTTTTTCTGAGGTTGCCTGTGAATTGTTTCATAGTTGATCAGGACCCCATGCCAGAATACACGGAGGCTCTTAAGAAATTCTTTGCATCACAGAATCTGCAAATGGTTGAAGCTTCAACCTCCGCTCCAGTTGTCACAACTTTGTGATCTATCCTTCCTTAATCCAATCTGTGATTGAAAATGAATAGGAAACACATAACAGTATGAATAACACAATTCGTTTCGGTGATTTTGTTGAAGTCAATCCCCGTATCAAATTAGAAAAAGGAAAAGAATATCCATACATTGAAATGGCTGACATCAATCCAGGTAACGCTTTTGTTTTCCCGAAAGAAAAACGAATTTACAAGGGAAGCGGTTCACGATTTCAGTCTGGTGATATCCTTTTTGCACGTATTACACCTTGTTTAGAAAATAGAAAGATCGTTCAATTCAAACACTTGAGTAATAACCCCTGTTTTGGATCAACTGAGTTTTTTATTTTTCGAGGTAAACCCAATTTATCGGACTCAACTTATCTTTTATATTTGTCTCTCAGTCCTATGATTCGAGAGCCTGCTGTGAAGAGCATGAGTGGAGCTTCAGGTCGCCAACGCGCTGCTTTGTTAGCAGTTGAAGATATCGTGATACCATTGCTACCACTCCCAACCCAACAAAAAATCGCCGCCATCCTCAGTACCTACGACGACCTCATAGAAAATAACACCCGCCGCATTAAAATCCTTGAAGACCTGGCACAAACTCTCTACCGAGAATGGTTTGTTCACTACCGATTTCCCGGACATGAGAACGTGCCGATGGTAGAATCAGAGTTGGGACCTATCCCGAAGGGCTGGGAAGTTAAGAAAGTTAAAGAAGTGGTTAAACGTCTAGAAACTGGTCAAACATACAAGCAAGCGGATGTTAAGAGTAGCGGTTCAGTCATTGTGACTGATCAATCACGTCTAAGTTTCTTAGGTTTTCATAACGATGAACCTGATCACTATGCTACCCTAGAATCTCCGATTATTCTTTTTGGAGATCATACTTGTAAATTGCAATTGATGATATCACCCTTTTCACTTGGTCCTAACGTAGTACCTTTTATAGCAAAAGATGAAACGCCCATTAGTTACTTGTTCTTTCAAATCCTTAATCTTGTTGAAACAAGAGAATACAAACGATATTGGACAGAACTTAACAATAAAGTAGTGGCAGTTGCTGGGTCTAAAAGTAGAGAAATGTTCTCTGATTTGATATCTCCCATCTTTCAAAAAATAGAAGTACTTAGAAGAAGAAATCATACTCTAAGCCAATCCAGAGATATTCTCCTCCCCAAACTTATCTCTGGTGAAATAGACGTATCCGACCTCGATATTGCTATTGATGAGATACAACCGAAAAAAGGTGAAACACCTATTCCTTATCCGTTAACAGAACGATTACACTCCGACAAAAAGCTACTTGGTGGAAAACCTGTTATCAGGGGAACGCGTTTAGCCGTGGCGTTTATCCTTGAGCTGCTTGAACATGGGTGGAGTGAGGAAGACGTTCTTGAAAATTATCCTCGCCTGACAAAAGAAGACATTGAGGCATGTCACGAATATCAAAAGGTAACAAGTGCGTCTATTAGCAGATGAATGCCTAAATAGGTTAGAGGTGAATATGTTACGTGCGCGTGGACATGACCTCGTATGGATTGAGGAGGAAACACTTGGTATTGACGATTATGCCGTGCTTTCTCGTGCCACAGTTGAAGATCGGATCCTCCTCACAGCAGACAAAGAGGACTTCGGTGAGTTAGTTTTTAAAGACAAACAGAAAGCACCTTATGGAATTATCCTTTTTCGTATTCAAAAACCACCCTCTGAAAGGGCCCAGACTATCGTAACTGCTTTAGAAAGCAGAACGAACTGGCAAGGCAATTTCTCAGTTGTACGAGATGAAAATAACATCCGTATGAGACCTCTACCAACTAATTCAAAAATTAAGCTTGTATTTCAGGAATTTTATGAGATTTTGAAGTTCATACGAAGATTGATAAGAGACACAATTAAATGTGTGACTCCAAAACGGGTTTTTTGTTGATGACGAGTTATCATTCAGAATTAGTATAACTTGCCTCTTTTTAAACGCATTTCTGCTGAATTAACATTTCGCCCTTGATATTGGCAGAGACAACCCAATTTAGCTCGCCACTCTGGGGTGTGTAAAGTTTTTGGCATGAACATCATGCTGCTTTTGTGTTTGGATACCAATATCTGTCCCAAGCCTTATTCTTTGACAAACATCTCCACTTTAGCACAGCATTGATGCCCGGTTTCTCCCATCTCATAGCTGCTTGTTTACACCTTTCTCCGACAACATGTTTACACGCACTTTCAATCACACCACTTCCAATCATATACCCTTTTTCTCTAAACGCTTTATACTGCATGCGGTTTGCATGTTTTTCAAAATATCTCGCTTCTCTTTCTAACACCTCTGACACTTCAGGGTGCTGTGTGGCTAAGGCACGAATGTTTGAGGCAACTGCTATGATATTGCCATGATAAAGAAGTGGCTCCGTTTCTTTTATCCAAGTGTCAATAGCTTCTGTCTCCGTCTCACCAAAGGCAACTTTAGCAACATTATAGAGATGAGATGTGGCGTGCATGTGATCCACAATCTGAACGGCATTCGGAAAGTATTCTTTACAAAGGTTCCAAATCCACGCAGCACCATCTCCGATAAATACAATCACTTGTGTATTTATATCTTTTTGATAGATGCCACTTTTTAGTGCTAACGCATACAACTTCTTACCAAAAGCGGCGGCATTTTGACGACCCGCAACATACCGAATACTTTCTGTTCGCACACTCGGGGTCCCACCCGAAACAGGTTGTGGATAATCTCTGTAAATACACCCCACTTTCACCTCTTTCCACCCATCCGGAGAGTTCGTGTGGCACCCATCGCAACTCACATACCAACGCTGATTTTCCTTAAGTTCTTGAGCCTCTACTTGTTCACATACATCCAAATCTTCTGCCCACTTACACACATTTTGATGAAGTCTCGTGTGACTCACTTCTATACCTTGATGAGACAACTCCTCTGATGCTTCCCTATAGTCAAGCCGCGCAGACAAACGACACATCGCTTCAGCGACACGATGCGTGTATTGATCCGATAACTTCTGTTTGACTTCCCACGGGGCATGCCTATGTCCGTGTTCACAACAATACACCCAACGCCTTATACTTATTTTGCCACAAAGAGTTGTTAGATGTTTCGCACGCTTGCGTAATGGACGACAAGGTGCTTTACACTCTGGACATTCAACAGGTTCACTCTCTTTCTTACCTGCCTTTTTAGAGACACACATTTCTAAAAACTTTTGTTCAAGAGAACGAAATGCTTCAAAAACACGAACTTCAACATCATCTAAAGATAAACTCTCGTCAACATTGATGTCTCCATAGAGATCGTTTACTTCTTTGACAATCTTTCTAAAATCATCTTCGCAATCGTTGCTTTCATGAACACTTAATGATATACTTGACATTGGTATCCTCTCCTAAAATTGTGATTTATTTATTAGGTTAGGATACCATGTGTATACATTCTGAGCAAGAACTCCATTCAAGGCAATTTCATGCCAAAAACTTTACACACCCGCCACTCTGAACGCAATTGACAAGTACAGCCGTGAAGATGTATAATATCAACAAAGCAAAGAGGATGACACCAATGCTCAAAATCAACCCGCAATATCTTGTTGATGACAAAGACGAAAAAACCGCTGCGCTCCTGACAATCAAAGAATTCCAACTGAACATGCAGCGTCTTGAAGATTTAGAAGATATTTCAGAGATGAATGCTACAGTCGAAACCGAAACCAAGCAAGCAGAACTTATGGAATATGCCGAGACACAACTTCGAAAGTTATGTGACTCGCGCAAGTTGAATTGGGATAAGATGGACGAGGCGGAGCGTGAAAATTTTGTTAACGACCTCATCCATGAGGATCGTGAGTGAGAGATATATTATGGAAAAGCAGAACCCTGTGGAACTTGAAAACATGTTTGATTTTATAAATCCAACGGCAATCCGAATAAAAGGGACACGCGTCGGTATCGAAATTGTCATTGAGCAATTTCTTAAAGGGGCAGACCCAAGGGAAATTCAACGGCTTTATCCGAATCTGACGTTGGAGCAGATTTATGTTACGATTACCTATTATCTGTTCAATAAGGAGAAAATTGATGCCTATATTGCAGAGGGCATCAAACAAGCAGATGCTGCTTATGAGGAACAGCTAAAAAACCCGTCTCCTGGTGTCAAACGGCTCATGAAAATTAAAGCGGAACTTGAAGGACAAGGACATTATTCAGCGTAATAACATATACTCCGTACTGATATTCAGTGATTATGCAAAACCCCTACAGTGAAAACCGACTCATTGAACAGACAGCAATCTCAATTCTTGAAGATATAGCGTGGCAACACCACAACTGCCCCCATGAATTTCAATACGGTAACGTAAGTCCGATAGAGAGAGAAGCAAAATCTGATGTTGTACTCACAGAAAGACTCCGTGCAGCATTAGTACGTCTCAATCCTGATGCCCCAATAGATGCTGTTGAGGCTGCCATAGAAGAATTAACGCAATCTCGCGCTGTCATGAATCCTGTTGAAGCAAATCGGGAAATCTATAATCTACTGAAAGACAGTGTGAACGTATCAATCACCGAACCCAACACTGAAGAAGAAACCGTTTCAACCTTGAAAGTTATTGATTGGGACACTCCAGAGAATAATGATTTCTTCGCTGCATCACAGTTTGGAATCACAGGTGAGATGCATAACAGGATTCCTGATCTCATCGGTTTCGTCAACGGAATTCCTTTAGTCTTAATGGAGTTCAAACGGATCGACGTTAATCTTTATGCTGCCTATAACGACAACCTCCGAGACTACAGAGACACAATTCCTCACCTTTTTTGGTATAACGCCTTGATTATCGTATCTAACGGTTCAAAAAGCCGCGTTGGGAGTTTCACAGCAGAATGGGAACACTTCACCGAATGGAAACGAATTGAAAGTGAAGATGAACAACAAAATACCTCATTGGAAATACTGTTACGAGGTGTTTGCCAACCGGATAGATTGCTGGATATTATTGAGAATTTTACGTTGTTTATGGAAGTCCAAGGGGGTACGATTAAACTAATCTCAAAAAACCATCAATACTTGGGTGTAAACAACGCAATTAAGGCATTGCAACAGAACGAATCTGATTATGGGAGACTCGGTGTATTTTGGCATACACAAGGGAGTGGTAAAAGTGTCTCAATGATCTTCTTTGCACAGAAAGTACTCAGAAAGATGCAAGGACACTGGTCCTTCGTTGTGGTGACAGACCGAAAAGAATTGGATAACCAGATATACAAAACATTTGCGAGTGCAAGTGGAGTTCTTACACAACAAGAGGGTCATGCAGAAAATATAGTACATCTTCGCCAACTGCTCAGTCAGGACCACCGATATATTTTCACGCTCATTCAGAAATTTCAGACACAAGATAACGAACCACACCCCGTACTCTCTGATCGATCCGACATTATCGTCATCACCGATGAAGCACACCGCAGCCAATATGACACATTGGCGTTGAACATGCGAACAGCACTCCCTAATGCTGCATATATTGCGTTTACAGGTACACCACTAATGGCAGGCGAAGAAAAGACGCGTGAAGTGTTCGGAGACGAAGTGTCGGTTTACGATTTTAAGCAATCTATAGAGGATAATGCAACCGTCCCACTCTACTATGAGAACCGCGTACCTAGACTGCAATTGACAAATAACGACTTAAATACCGATCTTGAACGGATTCTTGAGGAAGCGGCATTGGATGAAGCACAAGAAACAAGACTGGAACGCGAGTTTGCGCGTGAGTATCACCTCATCACGCGGGATGAACGGTTAGAAAAAGTTGCAGAAGACATCGTTTCACACTTTATCGGCAGAGGTTATCGTGGTAAGGCGATGGTTATCTCAATTGATAAACCTACTGCAGTTAAAATGTACGACAAAGTACAGACGTACTGGAAACAGAAACTTCAATCTCTGAGATCAGAATTCGACAGTGGCGTTGCAAGAGACAAAGAGAAACAACTTGAGGCTTTAATTCAGTATATGGAAGAAACCGATATGGCAGTGGTGGTGTCACAAACACAAAACGAAATTGACGATCTGAGAGGGAAAGGGGTTGACATCATACCTCACCGACAACGCATGGTCAGGGAGGATTTGGACACCAAATTCAAAAACCCAGATGATCCATTCCGTATCGTTTTCCTCTGTGCAATGTGGACCACAGGTTTTGATGTTCCTTCATGTTCAACAATCTATCTCGACAAACCGCAACGTAACCATACATTGATGCAGACGATTGCAAGAGCCAATCGTGTGTATAAAGACAAAGTAAGTGGTTTGATTGTTGATTATATCGGTGTTTTTCGGAGCCTTGAAAAAGCACTCGCTATATATGCCACAGGATCCAACGGAGATGGCAGCAGTCCTATTGCGGATAAGTCAAAACTTATTGAAGAACTCAGAGAAGCGGTCATGGCAATCTCAGAGTTTTGTAACAATCTTGGAATAGACTTGACAGCAATTGAAGCACCAGATAGTTCACAGCGGATTCAATTGATTGACAATGCAATAGACCTAATCCTTGTAAACGATAAGACTAAACGGAATTTTCTTGAACAGGCGCGTAATGTCTATATACTCTTCAAAGCAATTTTACCTGACACAGCAGCGAATGAGTTCAGCGGAATTTGTTCATTAATCAACATCATTGCAAGAAAGATTAGAAGCCTTAGTGAACCAATTGACATTTCCGATGTCACAGACGAGATTGAAGAACTCCTTGACCAATCAATCGCGCCAGAAGGATATATTATCAATGCTGGCAGAACAACTTATGACACAGAACTAATTGACTTAAGCCAAATTGACTTTGAACAACTGGCAGAACGATTCAACACAGAGCATAAACGCACACAAGCTGAAAAATTAAAGGGTGGAATAAATAGAAAACTCAAGGTAATGATTCAACTTAACAGAACCCGAATTGATCTACAAGAGAAATTTGAACAGATGATCGCAGAATACAACGAAGGTCATATAACCGATGATGGACATCTTCAAGAAATCCTTGCTTTTCTTGAGTCACTCAGTGAAGAGGAACAACGTGCCGATAACGAAGAACTATCAGAGGAGGAATTAGCATTATATGATCTTCTAACTCAGCCTGAACCACACCTGACTGTACCACAGCGTGAAGAAGTAAAAACTGCTGTAAGGGAATTACTTGAGACTCTCAAACAAACGCACTTGGTTTTAGATTGGCGGAAACAACAACAGTTACGCGCTAAGGTTAAATCCACAGTTCAAACAACTTTGGATGAAGGACTTCCCGAATGTTATGACGCAGAAATGTTCGGTCAGAAATCGGAAGCAATATATCAACACATCTACGACTCGTACTACGGTGAGGAAAATAGCATATACACAGAAACACACGCTATTGGAAACTAAAGGAAAGCATTCATGCTACTCAAAAACCGTATCAGCATCGTAACAGGCGGAAGTTCAGGTATAGGACGTGGAATCGCTCTTGAATTCGCACGTGAAGGTACTAACGTAGTCATCGCCGACAAACAAGAATCCCCATTGCAAGGCAAATATCACGAAAAAGACACAACAACCTCCACCATCCAAGAAATAGAGAATTTAGGCGCACAAGGCATATACATTCAAACTGATGTCTCCGATGAATCTCAGGTTACCGAACTGATACAGCAAACCGTTGATCATTTCGGTGGAGTAGATATCCTCGTCAACAATGCGGGTATCCATATTCCGGGTGGATCACAAGACATATCTATTGCTGAGTGGGACAAAGTTGTGGGAGTAAATCTGAGAGGTGTTTTCCTAACTACTAAACTGACTATCCCGCACCTAAAAAAGTCTGATTTTGGTAGGATAATCCAAATTGCGTCTATACATGCCTATGGTGGTGGTGCAGGTCCTGCTTATGCTTCTGCAAAAGCAGCTGTCGTCAATATGGTTAAGGACACTGCATTAGAGGTGGGAAAATATGGAATCACAGTCAACGCAATCTCACCGGGATATATTGAGACTGCAATACAAGATTACCTTACACTTGAACAGATTGAGTCCTCATTGGAAAAGACTCCGATGCAACGTTTAGGCCTACCCAAAGATATTGGACGTGCCGCAGTATTCTTTGCATCTGATGATGCTGAATGGATAACAGGGACTTCTCTTCTTGTTGATGGCGGAGCCAGCGCAAAGACGTAGCAGAAAAGTTTCTAACACAAGAATATTGTTGGAGGGGTTTTAAACCCCGATTGCCAAATGCCAAACAAAACACATACCACAGCCGTTGTCCTTATCCCACCTGAAGCGATACAACCGCCTATCCAAACCATACGTAAGGTGCATGATCGTAACTATGAGCGATGGATGCCGCACATAACATTGCTTTATCCATTTGCACCACAGCAAGAATTCCAAGATATAATCCCATTACTTGCAGAAGCTGCACAACAGACAGATCCGTTTTCTATATCATTTGCATCATTCGATGCATTCAAACATCGTAAATCTTGTACACTTTTCCTTGTCCCCGAACCTAAAGACGCAATTGTGAATTTGAACAGAACATTGACACAACAACTGCCTGACTACGACGACACCGCAAGGTTCCCAAGTGGATTCAACCCCCATCTATCTGTAGGACAATTTTCACACGGTTCACTTAGGGAAGCACAACAGAAATTACAGAATGAGTGGAAACCGATACAATACCAAGTTGAATCCCTGTCACTTATCTATAGGTCAGCAGAAACGAATGATAGGTTTGTCGTAGCCGAAAACTTTACCTTCAGAAACGGAGTATAGAAATGAACAAAAAATATATGATATTATCCATCTTAACCTCAATTATAGTCTTAGGTTTTTCTCTATCGGGTTGCGAAAGACTAAAACAGGCAATTACGCCTGAAACTACCCCTACGATTAAAATTGGTATCATCCAACCTTCGGGTTACTACACCAGTTTTGCCAAGGGTGCACAACTTGCTCAAACCGAAATCAATAATAGCGGAGGCATCTTGGGTATGGAGATTGAAGTTCTCGTTAGGGATAATCAAGGAATACGTGCAGTACCAAATGCTGAAGAGAGTGTCAAGATTGCAAAAACATTGATTCAACAGGAAAATGTTCTTGCCATTCTCGGTCCCATTTTCTCAAACAATTCCATCCAAGTTGCCCCTGTTGTACAACAACTCGGCCGACCTATGATTTCCGGTTCTGCTGGTAATGATGTGACCTCAGCAGGAGATTTTATCTTTCTGGTCGTACCACCTACTTCCGTTCAAGCCGGAGCAACTGCTGAATTCGCTTATGATATGTCCGAACTCGGTGCGAAAACTGCAGCGACCATATTTCATAGTGACAGTGAATATACCGAAACACTCGTTCAAGCTTTTGAAGATCACTTCCAAAAACTCGGTGGGAAAATCGTAGCAAGTGAAACCTACCAAATTGGTGATAAGAAATTTGACACACAATTAACAAATATCCAAGATGCATCTCCTGATGTTCTATATATAGCAGGTGTTTTACCGGATGTTCTCTTTGTTACTGCTCAAGCCAGAGAAATGGATATTGAGGCGACCTTCCTTGGTACCGGAAGTTGGGACGAACCTCAGAAACTATTCACCACTTTAGATAACAATGAACCATTAGAAGGAAGTTACTTTGCATCTAATTTTAGTCCAGAATTACAACATACTGAAGAGTTTGTTAATGCTTATGAGAGTATGTTTAACGAAAAACCCGACAGTACTGCAGCGTCAGGATATGACGCAATGTCAATTTTAGCAAATGCAATTGAAAAAGTACAAACCCTAAACCCAACTGTAATCAAAGATGAAATCGCGAATACAACCAACTATCAAGGTGCATCCACCATATCACACTTTGATGAGAACAGACATCCGATCAAAAGCCTGCTGCTCCACACAATACGCGATGGACAGATCGTCCTCTATAAAGTGATTGAGCCGTAGTCCTACACATCTTCTCCGCACCAAATAGACCCAAATTGTCCAGTTACTTATAGTGAAATTTGAAATTAACAATACACTTTACATTTAGAAAACCGCGTTTGTAGTCGTGCAATTCATTGCGCCTCTTCATAGTAGTAGGCACACTCCGTGTGCCGTTCTTACATTCACCCCTTCATAGCCGCGCTTTCCAACCACGCGATTACCATCCATTGTAGGTCGGGGTCTCCGTGCCCCGCCATGTTTCATCACATTTAGAAAAACTCTTTCGTAGTCGCGCAAAACATTGCGCCTCTTCATAGTAGTAGGCACACTCCGTGTGCCGTTCTCACATTGTGCCTCTTCATAGTAAGTAGGCACACTCCGTGTGCCGTTCTCACATTGTGCCTCTTCATAGTAGTAGGCACACTCCGTGTGCCGTCCGCTTGTAGTCGTGCAATTCATTGTGCCTCTTACATTCTATGAATAGGCAATGGGAACAATATGTTTCATTAATTGTAAATTTTACTATAGTTAGTCTACAAGGTGTTCTACCCCAATAGACCAGAGATTTTCCTTGACGCACACCTATCTCTCCGTTAGAATTGAGGAAATACAAATCTCTATCAACTTAACGCTCTTCCCGTCAAATCCCCATGCTTTAGCTTGCGGGATGTAGACGGGCAAAAAGGTTGATTTTGAGAAAGAAACACACTATAATACAATTACCTTTTCAGTGGTGGATGTCGTTAGCATCTGCCACACTACTAACGATGCGAAAAGGGTTCTTCACCGAGAAGACATACCATGAGAAAAACCTATAAATACAAGGGACAACATCAAAAGAACACGCTAAAACTTGGCAATCTGCTTGACGATATGCATCAGGTCCATGTGCATATTATGCGATTGCAGAAAAGGTATTATCGCATATATAAGAAAAACATATCTGCCTATACTATGAATCGTCATATTACGAAGTTGAAAAAGCGAACGAACCCATATTGGAAACAACTGCCGAGTCAAGTTGTTCAAGATGTTGTGCTGCGTATGGGCAAAGCTTATGATACATTTTTCAGAAATATGAAAGATCGCAAAGCTGGAAAAACAACGTGCAAAGTAGGTAGACCGAAAATCAAACCGCAACATAAATACAACTCCATGACGTTTACACAGGCAGGCTATAAGCTTGAAGCGAACCGTCTCAAGATCAACTGTATAGATACATGGTTTTCCTTTCACAAACATCGTGAAATAACAGGTGACATCAAAACAATAACCCTCAAGCGTGACAGGTGTGGCGATTACTGGATATGCTTTTCTTGTGATAACGTTGACACACCGAAATCTTTTGCGAAGACAGGTGAAAGTGCTGGCTTTGATTTCGGATTGACAACCTTTCTCACAACTTCTAATGGGAATAAGATTGTGTCTCCGCAGTTTTTGAAAAAGTCCTTGAACAAGTTGAGAACACTGAATAAAAGCGTGAGTCGTAAAGTCAAGGGATCAGGCAATTGGTATCGTGCTATCCGTGCATTGTTGCGGCAGTATAGGAAGATAGCACGCCAACGTCTTGACTGGCAGTGGAAACTTGCTACAGACCTTTGCAGGCGTTTTGATACCTTGTGCTTTGAAACCCTCAATATAGACGGCATGAAACGCCTCTGGGGGCGTAAAGTCAGTGACCTCGCTTGCTACCAGTTCATTCAAGTGTTGGCATTCAAGTGTGCTAAACACGATAAGACTTTCCTCAAAATCGGACAATGGATGGCGACAACAAAACCTTGTAGCAACTGCGGACACAGAAATAAAGACTTGACACTTTCAGATAGACAGTGGACATGTTCTACGTGCAATACTGAACATGATAGGGACATCAACGCTGCTATAAATATCAAACAGGCAGGCTTAGCTGCCTAAAGTGGAGCAGACGTAAGACGGGGGATCCTTTTGGAGAAACGCTGTTGTCAAGGAAGCACAAGCCCCAACCTTTAGGTTGTGGGTCACTATGACCATGTCAAGTTCTACATATATCCTCTCAATAGATCAAGGAACAACAGGATCAACCATACTACTTGTAGATACACAAGGCATCATCGTATCACAATCATATCAGGAATTCGCTCAGCATTATCCGAGACCCGGATGGGTAGAACATGACCCCGATGAGATTTGGAATGCTACACAAAACGCTATCGTTGAAGTGCTAAATTCCTTGGATAGTAAGAAGAGTATTGTAGCAATTGGAATCACTAATCAACGTGAGACCACGGTCGTATGGAATCGAAAGACGGGGAAACCTATTCACCCAGCAATTGTGTGGCAATGTAGAAGGACTACAGATGTCTGTGCTAATCTCAATGCTCAAAAGAGTGTTGCATCACAAGTAAAAGCAAAAACAGGTCTTGTGATTGATCCGTACTTTTCGGGAACAAAGGTAGCGTGGATTCTTGACAACATTAGTGGAGCAAGAGAAAAAGCGGAACGTGGGGAACTTGCATTCGGAACTATTGACACTTGGTTGCTATGGAAGCTGACAAATGGCACCGTCCATAAAACTGATTACACAAACGCATCACGAACGTTACTATTTAACATAGATACTCTTACTTGGGATGAAGACCTTTTAGATATTTTTAATGTTCCGAAGTCTATTTTACCTGAAGTTGCTCCATCTGCAAGCAACTTTGGAAATGCGAAAATCGAAATATTAGATGGAATTCCGATTGCTGGTATTGCAGGTGATCAACAATCAGCGTTGTTTGGTCAATTATGTTGGGAACCGGGGATGGTGAAAAATACCTACGGCACCGGGTGTTTCCTGATGCTAAATACCGGAACAGATAGAGTTGAATCCAATTCAGGACTATTGACAACACTGGCTTGTAGTTTAGATGAAAAACCAGTTTATGCATTGGAAGGGAGTGTGTTTATTGCTGGAGCAGCAATACAGTGGCTCAGAGATGAACTACAAATAATAGAATCTGCTGATGAGACAGAAAGGATTGCCAACCGTGTGAACGATTCAGCAGGTGTCATCGTTGTACCAGCATTTACAGGACTCGGTGCACCCTATTGGGACGCTGAGGCAAGAGGTGCAATCTTTGGATTAACACGAGGCACAAACCGTGAACATATCGTTCGTGCTACACTGGAATCCATTGCATATCAAACTGCTGATGTCGTCTCTGCAATGATGGCAGATGCAGACACTCCGCTCAAGAAGTTACGTGTAGATGGTGGTGCGGTGGCTAACAATTTCTTGATGCAGTTTCAAGCGGATATATTAGGCATAGACGTGGAACGACCCACACAAATTGAGACAACGGGTCTCGGTGCTGCTTATCTTGCAGGAATAACTGCAGGTGTATGGCAAGACATTGATGAGCTTGAATCACACCGAGAAATCGAGCGTGTGTTTTCACCACAGATGGATTCCACGCAACGTCAAGAGCAACTTGCACACTGGCGTAATACAATACAAAGGTTGAGCAATGTTGCACACGGAGAATAGCGATGCGTCTCCAGTGGAAATACTCCCTGATAATAAACTTGACAGTAATTGCTGTCCTTGTCGCTTTCTATTTCTTTGACAGCTATAGATTGCGGAAAGAGATGAGTGCACTTCACGCATTAGGAGTAGAACAAGGTGCGGCTATAAAACTGATTTCTGAGAACACTATTTTAAATCCAATTGTCAAGGAAATTACTACGTTACAAGCATTTAATACAGACCGTATTGATCAAGTGATCGACAATCTTAAGGATGAGAATCCAGATTTGAAGGATGTATTGAATGTGGAAGTCACCTTAGGTGATTCGCGTGTGCGTTCCAGTTTGTTATCACGCGTAATCCCAACACATATACATTTAGGAGAGGAAAACCTTCTTGAAATTGAGACAAAAGGGACAATCACCGATACGATTGAGGAGAAAAACGCTACATATATCATTTTACCATACACAATTCCACCGAAAAAGTTAGAACCTACGCATCTGGAAGCTCAAAGATCGATGAAAGTTGAAGACATTCCGATAGAATTCTGGCAGATGTTTTTGTCTCAAGATGTTGTTTTACCGCCTGATACATCCGTGCAAATTGAGGGATTCCAGTCTGAATTACAAGACCAAATCGATCTTCTTAATCAGGGCAAGTTCTCATTCAAATTGTGGCGGATGTTCATTGCAAATCAGATCTATTTATCTCCTGATGCTTCAGTAAATATTGATCTGAAAAATAACCGATGGCAGATTTCAGATTTAGTAAATAAGCACATATACGATTTTTGGCTTGAGGATGACAGTTTCTGGATACACATGTCAAATGCCAATACTGGCTATATACGAGTGCTATACGAAGTGTCATCTATCGCAAAATCTATACGTTCATCCCTGTTAATGCACGCAATTTTCATCATCATTGTCGGTATATTGCTTGTGGTTCTATTCGATTTGATGACGAATAAACTGATTATTAAACCGCTTGCACGAATGACAGAAATCATCCAAAATGCTGAAACTGGAAATCTTTCCTCCTACTTAAGACGAAATTATGCATCAGACGAGATTAGCAAGGCTACTCGTAATTTAGTACGGATGTTTATCCAACTGAAAACATCTCATTCAAGGAAAATAGCAGCACTCGGACAATTCGCTGGAGGTGTCGCACATGAAATACGGAATCCGCTTAATTCTATCGGAATGACCGCACAACATCTTAAATCAATTTTTTCACAACCCGATGTCAAACCAGAAGATATTGAGGAAGCCAGAGAATTATTAGACATTGTTGATGAGAAAATAGGAGAATTAAAGCAAACTTCAGAACAATTTTTGACGCTCAATCGTCCACGAAAACTTGATCTAACAACGGTAAATCTAAATCAACTCTTAGATTCCGTCTTATCCGAATTCACACTGATTGCAGAAGAGTCTAACGTCCAAATCAACAAGATATACAACGATGAACTCCCAGATTTGCAATTAGATGAAATGTTAATGCGTCAGACGATATTTAACTTTGTACAAAATTGTATTCAGGCAATGCCGAAAGGTGGAAGCATTTATCTCACTACATCCGTTGAAGACATAAATGGAACGACTTATGTTTCACTTGAAATACGAGATACAGGTATCGGCATTCCAGAGGAGAATCAGGAACGGATTTACGATGCGTATTTCACCACAAAAGACGAAGATGGCGGTATAGGTCTTGGACTTGCAATTTCACATCAGATAATCACCGCACATCAAGGTAAGGTTGAACTCAGGAGCAAAATCGGTATGGGAACTGCGTTTAAAATCACTTTTCCTGTCAAAAACATAGCGATTGGTCAATAAATTTGGAGATAATAGACATGCCATCAATACTGATTGTAGACGATGACAAGGCACAACTCACCATTCTGCAACGAATCTTACAACGCGAAGGATACGATGTTGATACGGTGGAAGATAGCACATCGGCACTTGAAAAAATAAAGGAACAGATGTTTGATGTCGTCATCAGCGACATGTGGATGTCCTCACGATTTGAGGGACGCGACCTGCTTCGAGAAATAAAAAAAGTTGATCCTGCGTTGCCTGTGTTGATTATCACCGCTTATGCAGAATTGAACGATGCAGTCAATCTCGTCGCTCATGAGGGGGCATTCTACTACCTCGAAAAACCGATAGATGATATTAATGTGTTGAAACGAGAGGTTAATCGTGCCTTGCAAACTCGCGGTGCCTTTGCTGAAGGTGAACCTAATACGGACGAAACGATATCAGAGATTGATGTAGACTATATTGTAGGGGAAAGCGATAAGATGCATCAACTCTTCAAAAATATGTCTCGTGTCATTCACCGAGGGGTTAGACAAGTGCTCATCACAGGTGAAACAGGTAGCGGCAAAAGTCTTGTTGCACGCGCACTCCACGAATTTGGAAATCGCAAAGATAAACCTTTCGTGTCTATTAATTGTGGGGCAATCGCGGAAACCTTAATTGAAAGTGAACTATTTGGACATGAAAAAGGAGCCTTTACTGATGCCGTGCAGCAGAAGAAAGGCATCTTTGAAATTGCAGATACTGGCACGTTATTCCTTGATGAAATCGGAGATATCTCCGTTCAAATGCAAAGCACACTGCTGCATGTATTGGAAAAACATGAGATACGGAGAATTGGTGGCAGTCAGACTATAAATGTTGATGTATGCGTTATCGCCGCAACCAATAAAAACCTTGTGGAAGCAGTGAAAGACGGCACTTTTCGTTCTGATCTCTACTTCAGATTGAACGTTATTCCGCTCCATCTGTCACCGCTTCGTGAACGCGTTGAGGACATTCCGATTCTCGTGAATTACTTAATACAAAAGTTTAGCGATGAGTATGTGGATGCTGAACCAAAACAGGTTTCACAACGTGCAATGTCTGCTCTATGCCGATATGATTGGCCAGGAAACGTGCGGCAATTGGAAAACTATCTGCATCGTATCTATGTTCTCTCCGAAAACGCTTCTATTGACTTGGATCAACTTCCTCCTGAAATAATAGACACTTCGCTTCCGACCACAGATTTTGAGATTGACATTCCAGAGAGTGGTGTTTCCTTGGAAGAGATTATCAAGGAATATGTGAGTGCTGCCTTGACAAAAACGAATGGCACACAAACCAAAGCAGCGGAATTGTTAGGTATTTCTCGCCGTCAACTTCAGCATCGTATGCAGAGTTATGGATTACAGAGTCAAGATTTTAAGGAAGATGAATAGTTGTAATTTTTCCGAATTTCAAAAATAAAATTTATGTGTATAATTAAACAAAAATTGAGTGAAAACTGAGACAATTCGTCCTTTAACACCCGCAAGGGTAAGGAGAAATGAAATGTTTCTGAAATCAAGTTCATTCAAATTTATTGCGTTATTGTTCATCCTCTGTTTTGCTTTGTCAACACTACTCCCTGTTTTTATTCCGAATCAGGAAGCAGAAGCCGCGGTAGGTGAGGCAACACTTCTTAAACTTTTAGATTGGATTGTCGCCAAGAAATTTCCAGATAAAAAACCTACATGTATCAAGTGTGAAGATGAAATGGAGAGTAAGGGTGATCACTTTTGCAAATCCTGTGATACCTGCAAGCAGCACTATTGGACGTGTAGCAACACAGATAATCTAAGTGAGCCCAATAGGGCTGAGGACCATGCAGAGGTGACTTGTTCAATCTGTAAAGAAAAGTACAAAAAGTGTGCAAAAACTGAAGCAGGAGAATCTGTCGGCACCGCGCTCCATGGTGAGGGGAAGTGTGATAGCAATGATGATGGCAACTGTGATGATGGCAGCTGTGGTTGAATATTATTGGGGTGATACTCCCCATCTACCGAAGCAGTTCTAATGTTGTGGTTTCTACATTACTAATACTGTAGTACTTGTAGGAACCCTTCATTTCCATAGGGGTTAAATTAATGTTGAAACCCACAAATAACTTGTTGATATTCTTGCTCTTTGTGCTTCTATCGGTTCAAGGTACATTCCCTGTCTTCTATCGGATTTTGTTTATCCTTGGATCTGTTGGTGCTGCAGCTGATACCGTATTAAGCTGGTGGTATTTTCGTCACAAAAAGGTATTATGTGTCGGATGTGGTGATCAAGTGGAAAGTAATGGTGATCACTTTCAAAAAAGTTGTTCTGTTTGCAAGGAACATTATTGGACGTGTGACGACACAGATAATCTAAGTGAGCCCAATAGGGCTAAGGACCATGAAGAGGTGACTTGTTCAATCTGTAAAGAAAAGTATAAAAAGTGTGCAAAAACTGAAGCAGGAGAATCTGTCGGCACCGCGCTCCATGGTGAGGGGAAGTGTGTTGGCTAGATAATTGGTAATCTGAATAGATGTCTCAGGACATGATAGTATCTCTAAGAAGAATTATAACATTTCAAATGGTATAAAGTAAGGATTCAAATGAAAAAGTTTGTCAGTCCACTCTATATTGTGCTTCTTTGCTTTGTCGCCGTTATACGGTGGGAACTTGGACTTAATTACCTATTTATATTTGAAAAACACTCTTAATGCCTTCAGATATAATGACGTTTTACCATCTGACTGATTCACGGTTATCTGCGCAAATTGATCGTTGGCAATATCTAAACAATAGATAAGTAACCAGAAACCTAATAACGCTCCAAATCTGGGTCAATCTCACTTGCCCACCGATCAATCCCACCGACAACGCTCAGCACAGACTTGAATCCGAGTTGTTGTAGCAAATATGCGGCATCCAGACTCCGCATACCGTGATGACAATAAACAACGATCTCATCTATTGGTGAGAGTTCACCAAACCGCTTCGGCAGTTCCCCAAGAGGAATAGATAATGCGCCATCAATATGCACAAGTTGATACTCCCATTCTTCCCTGACATCAAGCAAGACAAAATCCCTACCTGAATCAATCATATATTTTAATTCATTGGGGTGGATGGTGTATTCTTCAGGATCATAGGGAAAGATAGCCTCTTCTACGCTGGGTGCTGCTTTTGGTAATGCTCCGTTACGTGAGGTTATGCGGAGGGAATCCCACATTTTATGCAACATTTCTTTGATACGTCTAAACATGTCCTGTTCTCATCCAAAATGCAAATTCCTAAAATGTAACTGTTATACCTAAAGTTGGAACAATAGGAAATAGGGGTTCATCTTCAATAACACAATCTGTAATGGCATCTGTTTCTTCATCCCGCACTTCACCGAAAGCGTATTGATCAACATTGGTGCGATAATATAAATTCAAGACTTGAAAATACCATGTGAGTGTCCATCGTCTATAAGGACTCCGTTTTGTAATCCGAAAATCAAGACTGTGATATGGTGGTAGTCTTTCCGTATGTGTTTCACCAAATTGTCGGTCACAAGCAATGATGGTATTGTCATCATCTGACAGCACCTCTTTGTGTTCCAAAGGTGTTCTTGGATCACCTGTATGGAAACGCCAACTGAAATAGAGATGCCACGTTGACGCGATCTGCTGACTCCAACTCAAAAAGATGGAGTGCCGCCGATCATATTGACGATAGATGGTTTGGTTTTCAGATGTTTCTTCTGCGATACCGAAAGCATAGCCAAGTCCCCATGTCAACCGAGATGAGACTGCTTGTGTAGCGAAGATATCAAATCCTTTTGCCTCCGCAGATTCAGCGGGGGTAAAAATCTGCAATTGTCGTCCGAATTCTCTTAACCTGCCTACCAAATTGTCATATTTCTTGTAGTAGCCTTCAAGTCGAATGAGGAAATTGTTTTTGAGACTATATTCACCACCGAGAATGTAATGAGTTGCTTGTTCTGCACGTCCAACGGTCTGAATATCATCTTCCACAGGAATAGACATCATGTCAATAGGTTGGTGGTAAAGACCCCACGCTGCTCGTAGGATGAGGTTATCCATTGGACGGAATGCGAGTGCGACGCGTGGACCAATCTCGTAGTTTTGTATATCCGAATCCCTATAGTTTTGAACGACATAACGTCCGCCTAAGTTGACAGCAAGTTTCGGATGCATCTGCCACTCATCTTGTAGAAACAACTTAACATCACTCCCACTATCGTCAATATCAGCAAGTATTGGGTCGCTATAGTTGTTAATTCCCGCCCTTCTCTCTCGGACAAAGTAATCGTATTGTGCCGCCAACCAACGCCACTCTATACCACTACGGATTGTATGTTTATCCCAGACGTTTGCAGTTAGTTCTGCTTTTGTTCCTACAAAACGGAAATCACGGATATCACGATTTGCTTCACCAGACATCCTTTCTCGGCTTGAAGTGCCACCGAATACATAAACATCTGTCCGATATGAAGCACCGAATGCATGCCGCCACTTCAACCACACCGTTGTGTTGTCATAGAGTGAATCCAAGTTGTTATCAACATCATCTATGCGTATCAGATTTTTATCCCAACCGTATAAACCGTTGAACGTAAGTGTATCTACATCCGATAATTGATATGTCAATTTCCCGAATACATCGGCATATTGCGGTTTGTAGTTTTCGTCAATGTCCATCAGCGCGAGAATTATGTCAATGTATCCACGTCTTGCTGAGAGCAGCCATCCACCTTTATCAGTAAGCGGACCTTCTACCATTGCTGTTGCGTTTATTAGGTCTACACCAAAGTTTGCAGATACCTTTTCGGAATTTGGCATCTTTGTTGTAATGTCAAACACACCTGACATTTTCTGTCCGTATTCTGCTGGAAATCCACCCATCAATAGATCTGCGCGTTGGATTAGGCCGAGTCCAATCAACGAAATTGCACCCCCGAAATCCTGAAGATGATATGGATCATAGAGTTCCAAGCCGTCCAACCTAACGGAGACACCGTCCTTTTCACCACCTCTCACACTGAAACGCGCGCTGTAATCGCTTGCCATCACTCCCGGTAAATTATGACCTGACCGCATTATATCGTTGTCTACTAACGGAAACCTTTCTATTTCTTGTTTTGAAAGGGAGAGTTGTGGTGTGGGACCGTCATATATCGAAAAACGTCCAGGTGTGACAACAATTGGATCCAGTTCAATCGGATTCTCGTTCTCTTGTGCATGCACCCAAAGAAAACTTGTAATATGAATTAAGAGGATAAGGAAAACGAGACATTTGATGGTAGACATCTTGTAACCTAACTATCAGAAATGAAGACATGTGCATTATAACATTCTTTGGAGTGAGAGTCAATGATTTAGGGATTAGGGGATAGGGTTATTTATAGTAAAACATATAATTAATGGGCACTTTTGTAGCGTCAACTTTTAGTTTGCGCTCTTGTGACACAAACTAAAAGTTTGTGCTACAACTTCTGTTCAAAATAGATTTATTAAAGTGCCCCAATAATTTCAATGTTCACTATAGTTTTAGGATTCTAGTGGTTCAGGCAAAAGTGGATATAGGAATCCACATATAATAATCAGTAGGTAGATTTTGTCAAAAACTCAACACATTCCATGTCAACTTTGTGGTTTGCATTGTCAATCTCAGTCCCAACGAGTCTATCCTTTGCCTCATAATCAAGTAGGATACCTAACTGGCTAAAGGCAGGAGGCAATAACCATGTGCCTTGCCACGATTGAAGCATACCTTGAACTAAACAGCAACCACTCGCTGCTGTCCTTCTCTATTCTCTGAAGGAATAATCCGAATCTCAATATCGCGATTCAACTGATTAAGAAACCTCATCAATTGCTCAACGTTGTAGTCAGAAAGTTTGGCGGATTTAAGGCGAGAAACATCAGTCTGTTTAATGCCAAGGAGTTTCGCAGCCTTAACCTGAGTGAGTTTTCGTTCCTTCAGAATGCGAAAAATCTCAGCACCCAATTGCGCTTTTAGGAGTTCTTTCTCCGAAACCTCATCTGAAAAACCCAAATCTTTGAAGATATTCCCGCTGCCTTCTTCAACTTTAATGTTACTACTCATAATTCTTTCTCCATCTCCTTAGCTCGTCTTAATCTTCGTTTAATCAAGTCAATATCCTTCTTTGGGGTTCTAATTCCACGTTTTGATTTCTTTTGAAAACAGTGCAGTACATACATGCTTCGACCAATTTTAACCGAGTAAACGACTCGGTAAGTATCCGTAGCGTAGGTATCAACAAGTTCAAACACCCCAGATTCTATACCCTTCATGGGTTTTGCCGATGGCGGGGTCTCGCCAATTTGCACACGATACAAGGCGTGTCCAATATCCTTACGCACCTGCTCCGGGAAAGCCTGTAACCTTTCTTTTGAATCACCAATCCACTGAACGTTTCTGGGGTTGTTACCTCTTGTTCCATATCCTATTGTAACGCATTAACTTATATTTTTGCAAGTCCAAAGATATCAACAGGGGTATTTAGTGTTAAGGATTCGTAATCATTCTGGTTAACTTAATGATAAATCACTGAATCGGCCTAATCACTGGATTTATGATTCTTGTCTGAACCAAGATTTTCAGGATTATAGGATGACCAAGATATAGTAGATTTTGAAATTACTTGGACACTCTGCATCGGCGAGGTTAGGAAACCTCGCCTACCAAAGGACGAAAGTGTAAACTTATATTTATAATTCACTATAATTACTTCAGCATATCCTACACATCAAAAACACGTAAATAATCGTCAAGGGTTTCGACCCTACGGATGCATGTAAGTTTGTCACCATCCACGAGATATTCGGGAGGACTCATCTTTAGGTTATAGTTAGAACTCATAGCGTGGCAATATGCCCCCGCATCGCATACAACAAGTCCTGTGCCTTCTGGAGGTGTGGGTAGTTTGCGTTCCTTTCCCAAAAAATCAGCAGATTCGCAGACTGGACCTACGATATCATAGGTCTCAACTTCACCATTAGCAGGTTCAATAAACTCAATATGTTGGTATGTATCGTAAAGACTTGGACGTATCAGTTCTGCCATACTACCATCCGTGACGATAAAATGTTTGTTTCCATTCGTCTTCACTCCTGTGACACGGTTGACGAAAACTGCAGTATTCCCGATGATAGACCGTCCCGGTTCAATGATTAACGTGATGTCGTCTGTGAGTAACCCCCGAATTGAATCGATGAGATCTGTGGGTGTCGGAATGTCTTCACCCGACCGTTCATAGTCAATTCCCAACCCGCCGCCAATGTTTAGATATTGTGCAGAAAAACCTTCCGCTTGAATTGATCGCATAAAATCAAGCATAATCTCTGTAGCATCTCGGAAGATTCGCACCTTTTTGATCGTTGAACCTAAATGACAGTGAACGCCGACTAAATTCAGCAGATTATCCTTACGAATTTCATCTAAGAACCAATTGAGTCGTTCATTGCGAATGCCGAACTTTGAGTTTTTCATGCCAGTCGACACATACGGGTGCACCTCTGGATCAACATCGGGATTGATACGAATGAGGACATTTGCAGGAATATCAAGTTGCTTTGCTGTTTGCTGTATATGTCGCAGGTCAAACTCACTGTCAATGTTGATAAGTACTTCGTGTTCAACAGCGAGACGGAGTTCTTCCAGTGTTTTTCCATTACCGTTTAGAATTGTCCGTTTCAGATCAAATCCTGCTGCTAATGATAACTTCAGTTCGTTCCCGCTGACAAGCACTGCTCCACTACCGAGTTCATTGAGGTGCTTAAGGAGTGTAAGGTTATTATTTGCCTTTACTGCATAGCCTATGATAGCGTTGATACCATCAAGCGCGTTTTGATATGCATTGTAATTTGCCTCAAGTTGTGCAAGGCTGTAGAGATAAAATGGACTGTAGGACACTTCATCTTGAATGTCCTTGACTTTCAAGTTTTCGCAATATAGGTATCCGTCTTTATAGTGAAAGCTCATATTTGTTTTTCTGCTCTTTCTCTTTTTGTGTGATGATTCGTTAGTTTACCTTAGCTCATTATTAACAAGCCCTTGAGTGGCAAGACACTGTTTATTGTTGAAGTTAGAATCCCCGCTAATTCTGATGTTTAACAATATATGGTGAAGTATAAAATTATATTTACACTTTCATCCCACGGTAGGCGAGGTTTCCTAACCTCCCGATGTAGAGTGTTCAAGTAATTTCAAAATCTACTATAAATCGAGGTTTGAAACCGCTCCAATAATATAAATCGGGGTTAGAAACCCCTCCAACAATTGGACCGGGATCTAATACTCGCGTTTGTGCCAATCGTCTTCCCAAAGGTTGAAAGAACCTTCGCGATAGGGGTGTTGCGCGATGAGATCCTCATTCAGTTTCATTCCAAGTCCCGGACCGTTAGGCAGACTAAAGTATCCATCAATGACTTCGGGGCAACCCGTTGCTGCTTCTTTTACCCATGCTTCAGAGAAATCGTTGAAATGCTCCTGTATTTTGAAGTTTGTGGTGCATGCGGCGAAGTGTAATGCACTAGCGGTCGAGACCGGACCACCAACATTGTGTGGTGCGACAGTCATATAACACATGTCTCCCATTGCAGCGATTTTCTTCGTTTCTAAGAATCCTCCCGTCTGTGTAATATCGGGTTGTAGGATGTCTGCAGCTTGAAGGTTAATCAATTCACGATACTCGTATTTATTGTGGAGACGTTCACCTGTAGCGACTGGCAGGTTGATACTATCGGATGCTTTTGCAAGTGCTGCGATGTTATCGGGTGGCACAGGTTCTTCAACCCAACTCGGTTTAAATTGTTCCAATTCTGCTGCGATTTCTATTGCTGTGTATGGACTAAAGCGTCCATGCATCTCCACCAGTATTTCTACATCAGGCCCCACAGCATCACGCACGGCTTCCACAAGAGAAACAGATTTCAGTTTTTCCTCATAGGAGAGTTCATAATACCCCGCTCCGAATGGATCAAATTTGAGTGCTTTATATCCTCTTTCAATCACTCTTTTGGCGGCATCGTGAAACTCCTCTGGTGTGCGTTCAACACGATACCAACCGTTGGCGTATGCTTTGATTTTATCACGGCAAGCACCCCCAAGCAGGCGATATACCGGTTGATTCAATGCTTTACCGATAATATCCCAACATGCAATTTCAATGACGCTTATCCCTGTTGCAACGATTTCACCCGCGCGTCCATAGTCGTCACGAAACATGCGTTGATAAAGGTCTTCTGTATTAAACGGGTCACTTCCGATGACGTGCCTGCGTTTTGCACCGTCGATATAAGCCACAAGTGCGTCTGTGCGGTTATTCATCCGCACTTCACTGATACCTGTTAAACCTTCGTCAGTTTCGACTTTTACGAAGGTCAAATTCCGCCAACTTGTTCCCATGACAAGGGTAATAACATCTGTGATTTTCATCTAACTTTTCGCTTCTCCTTCCGTAACTCTGCGTTGTCCGCTACCTTGTTGTGGTACGGGTTCAATCGTCGGTGCATCTTCCCCTGCTTCAACCATTCTGCGTATCAATCTTTCACGCATCATCTCTGATACTGTTTCATGTGAACGCAATCCGATAAGATTTCGTAACTCATACGGATCGGCTTGCAGGTCATAGAGGTATTGTTCAACATATACATCAGAACCTCCACCACTACCACTTCCTTTGGGGGCATCTACGCAGTATTTCCATCGTTGGGTTCGCACTGACCGTCCGATTTGTGCTTCACTAATTTGGACAAACACCTCCTCTTGCCAATCCTCAGTCTCACCACGTGTTAGTGGAAGAATGGATCTTCCTTGCATCTCATCAGGAACTTCTAATCCTGCTGCATCCAGAAGTGTGGGAGGAAGGTCAACAAGACTTACAAGTTGTTGTATCTGTCCACCTCCTGTGAAATCTGCACCGTGAAATGCAGTCGGAACGCGTATAGAACTTTCGTGGCATGAACGTTTATACTCACTATTGCGAGTCTTGAAATGGCATCCATGGTCAGAAGTAAACAGGATAATAGTATTGTCAAGAAGATCCAGGCTTTTGAGTGCGTCCAATAGTCTACCGAGTGCTTCGTCAAGTCTTTTCACCATGCCGTAGTAGCCGCCTAAATGCTGGTGTGTTGATCCACCCAGCGCGGCAAGGTCAGGCGGAATCCATTTCCCCGTATACCTTTCTCTATACCCATCTGGCGGAGGATAATCGTCAAGGTGGTTTTGGTGATGTGGTTCAATGTAAGATGTAAAGAGATAGAATGGATCGTCTTTGTTTCGGTCCACATACCTTATCACAGCATCGGTTAACGCATCTACACGGTAACCGGGTAAGTCAACTGGCTCACCGTCATTATCAAATAGTCTTGTTTGGTATGCATCAGAAGTCATTTCCAAAACATTGGAGGCTAACCAATAATCGTATCCCCCACGATTTTCTTGTGGAACTGCACCAGTGCTACCTGTATGGAGGTGCCACTTGCCTATGTATCCAGTATTGTAGCCTGCATCTCCGAAGTGATGTGCAAGTGTTTTCAGATTCGGTGATAACGGAATTCCATTTCGATGACATCCTGTTGTGGTCGCGTATAATCCAGTTTGCAGGCATGATCGAGCAGGTCCACACACGGGTTGGCATGTAAAGGATCGGCGGACATGTGTGCCTTGCTGTGCCATTCGGTCGAAGTTCGGCATCAAGTCAAGCGGGTTGCCGTGCAATCCTGATGTATCCCATCTCTGTTGGTCAGTGAAAAATACGATGACATTCGATTGATTTGTGTCGGTTTGTGGCATATCTCAGTTTTTCCTCTCTGTTCAGTTTGGCTAATGTTATTTTAATGGTTTGTTTGATGGATGTCAAGCAGAAAGTGGAAGTAATCTCAGAGATACGGGTGTGTAAAGATTTTGTCACCGTAGATGTCAATTCAAGTGCAAAACCTGTAATCTATTGTAGGTCGGGGTCTCCGTGCCCCGACATGTCTGAGAACTGGAGGCAACGGGCGGGCACAGAGACCCGGGGAATGCCATAAGCGCATTCATACCGTTGATTTGGCCCCTACGATTCAATAGTGAGAAGTTAGTGACAAAATCTTTACACACCCTTTTTGAGTCTGAATCTCGGGTTTGGGCATCTGAATCGCGGAGAAGGGAAGAGGCGATGCATAGTAGTAGGCACACTCCGTGTGCCGTTCCTCCTTTTGTTGGAGTGGTTTCCAACCACGATTACCATCCATTGTAGGTCGGGGTCTCTGTGCCCTGCCATGCCTTGTCCTGTAAGGCAACGGGCGGGCACAGAGACCCGAGGAATGCCATAAGCGCATTCATACCCGGGGAACGCCTACAGGCGTTCATACCGTTGATTTCTTGATTTGGCCTCTACAATTCAAGGTGAGAAGTTAGTGATAAAATCTTTACACATCCAGAGATACAGATGTAGGTGAAAAATGCAGTAAACAGTGATATAATTTCCTATTAGGTATATGATATAGATGAAAAACCTTTTGTTTGATTACCCCATTACAGACACTAAAATTCAGATAGGTGATAGACAAATCAAACTCACGATTGTTGATGATCCTGATCATTTCTTGGATACATTGAGTCGTGAGGATTCTGATGGGAGATTGTATCTTCCCTACTGGACATATCTGTGGGAGTCTGCTATAGGATTGGCACGGCACGTGTATGAGTTGGGTAATACAATTGCAGGTCAACGTATTCTTGAGATCGGTTGTGGTTTTGGACTTGCAGGAATAGTTGCCAGCCAAGTGGGAGCAGAGGTGGTTTTTTCAGATTTTGAATATGATGCCCTTCTATTTGCGCAACACAATGCACAGCAAAATGGTATTCGTTCTGCAGATTATGTTCAGATGGATTGGAATACGCCGTGCTTTCAATGTCAATTTGATGTCATACTTGCATCTGATGTGATATATGAGGAACAGAATTGGCAACCCCTAATTCAATTGCTACAGACCTATCTAAAACCTGATGGCATTGCTATTTTTTCTGAACCGAATCGCAAAAACGCAGGTGGATTCTTCAAAGATATTCGTAAAAACGGATTTATCTTTGAAAAATCCACCTGCTTTGTCACGTTAGACAATAAGGAAAGACAGGTTAACCTTTACACAATTCAAAGAAATTAGTTAGAATTCTCATCCTTCGGTTGTTTGGCAGGATGGATTTCATAACTTTTTCCCTTGTAAGAAACAATCACATGTTTTCCTATTGCCAGATATTTTGAGATATCAGGTTCTTTCTTTAGCAGATCAAAATATGCGTCGGTACCGAACTCAATCTTCGTCGTTTTTGTCTCAGATTTATATGTGGTATCAACCCAAACACCATCTTTAAGATGGAAGGTTTTATTTTTCACCTGCTTAATTGTAATTGGCGTTTCTGCTAACTGCTCACCTTTCTGGAGTTTTTGTAACTCTATACTTTCTCGAACCACCAATTCTCTTGCGCTTGGTGCGGTTACAGATTGCACCAAATCAGCACTCACTCCTGCTTCACTGGTCTTTGAAGCATGGGTACTAACAGATCCTGTCATTTTTGCAGAAAGATCTGATCTCCCTCTTTGTGAGCGACTAAAAACTGGATTCTGTTTCTGTTCTTCTGTTACAAGAAATGACGTGTAAGGCGTCATGATCCCGTACTTTTCGCTGAGTCGCACAATTTCCTCTTCCAATTCCTTATTTTCTCCGTTTAGCCTAACTTCGTCAACAAGATATGCAACCTTACGTTGTGCCCACAACCTTGGGAGAAATTGGTGATCGGACTCATTCTTTGGGAACTTGGCATTATTGGAGAATTCCTTTCTTTCTCCGTTGATGTCTCCATGCAAAATCAATTCAGATTTCCCGCTGCCTACATATCTGCCAAGTACAGTCAACTGGGAACCGCGAAACAGATGTGGTAACTTCCGCGGATAGAGATTTTTTGTTTTTATGTTCTCTATTTCCAAATCCAAATTGACGAGAACAGGTTCGCTCACCTTTGTGTAGAAAGATGATACAGCGACTTCTAAATCTTCTTGCGGTTTGACATACTGACGTGTGCCACCGTTTTGTTCAGCCATTTTGTCAAGCAGAGTGACGTTTACATCGTATCCGACACCGAAAACGAATATACGCGATTTGTCAGAATTCTTACCAGAGACATTCTTGAGAATCTGAGTGGCATCTGTTACACCAACAGTTGCTTCTCCATCAGTGAGAAAGACTACGATACGCGGTCGTTTTGGGTCTGGTGTGTCGGATATAGCAGCAAGTAGTGCGTCATTGATATTTGTGCCGCCAGTCCCTGTAATATCATCAATAAACTCAAGGGCATTTTTGCGTTCCTTTCTGACAGAAACTAATTTTTTAGAAAACGGTTCAACATCTGTATTGAAAAGGATGAGGTTAAATCGGTCTCCATCGTTTAGATTTTCTACACAAAAACGGAGTGCCTTTTTCGCTTGTTCTATTTTAGGTCCTTTCATGCTTCCAGATCGGTCAAGAATAAAGATAAAGTCTTTTTCAATTATCTTTTTCTTATCAATCTCATATTTTGGAGAGATAAGGAGCATAAAAAAGCCATCTTCATCTGGATCATCGCGATGGGTTATTAGGTCAATCCCGAAATCTTTATCGGATAGGGAATAGTAGCATGTAAAATCTCGTACAACATTAACATTATTTCCCTCATAACTGATTGTCGCACGATGATCGTCCTTACGATTGACTGCGACTTCATGTGAAGGAGAATAGATTGTCTTGAGTTCATGTTTGCTCTTTAGGTCAACTGAAACGGAGAGACTGCTAACGGGGTAGTTCGTAAATTTGTCGGTCCTTAACGGATAGGTATATCTTGCTAATGCCGAATCTACACCTATAACCTGAGAGTATTCCAATTGGATACGTCTTTCTCCGTTTGGTGGAATTGGGAACACTCTTGCCTGAAATGCACGAGTGCCGACATACTCCAACAGTGCGGGGTCCTGCATGGAACGGACAATCCCCTCATAGATACTCTTTGCCTCTGCTTTTGCGAGTAGTTCTGCTTTTACAGGTTGTCCATCTATGTATAGTACAAAATTTGAAATGGCAACTTCATCTTGTAATGGAAAGAGATATGTGCCTTCAAGTTGCATGTTGTTTGGATTAGCGAATACTTGATCAATTTTCGTTGTTGCGAGTTGGTTGTCAATAGAAACGTTCACATGGTGTTTTTCAATTCTTAGGTTTTGAATTTGCGGTGCACGGCGTCCAGTCGTCCTGATTATTATGCCTTGTGCCTCAGCAAATTGGACTACTCCCGCGAGGAGTAGTATTAATATGGTCGTGAGGAAATTTAATTTTCTCATTGGAGACCTCCATCGTAATGTGAAAACGTTGTGTTAATAGTATACCAATATATGTGACACGATTTCAAGTTCTTAAGTCGAGTTGGGTGTGTAAAGTTTTTGTCACTAACTTCTTACCATGAATTGTAGGGGCGGGTCTCTGTGCCCGCCCGTTGTCTTACAGGACAAGGAATGGCGGGGTACAGAGATCCCGCCCTACAATAGGTTACAGGTTTTTCACTTAATTGACTCCTACGGTGCCAAAAACTTTACACACCATAGGCGTCAATTTAAGGATATATTTATCTGTGAAGGATTTTGGAAGTCTCTTATTATCATACACACCTTTCGCACCGCTGGTGCTTGGTTTCTTGTGGCGGACATTCTCTATACACCTTTCGCACCGCTGGTGCTGATATGTGATTTATGAAAGCCTCGTAGAGGCGACAGGTGTATAGCACGTAATATCAACACAGACGAAAGCCCCAGCGGGGCGACAGGTGTATAAAATGCACAAACTTTACTCACTAAATTGACGCCTATGGTGCCAAAAACTTTACACGCTCAGGCGAGTTGGAAAGGAATTAGTATTGACAAGTAAAACCTAACCATTACTCAGTTAGACACGAAAACCATAAATGAATTTACTGATTATCTGTCGGTATTGTGTTCACCAAATTATCTTTTTCAATGATTGCAATGTATGTATCTTTCAAAGAATCCGATACTTCCCATTTACCAAATTCATTGTCATTATAGATGTCAAATTTAGAAGACATGAGAACGTAGTCTTCCTCATCTTCTTGTCGACGTTGATCCTCACCTTTGACACCGAATGCACTGAGCAATGGCAGCACATCGTCATCCTCCATTGGGTCGTGCTCCTTTTTCTTCCAGTTGGTGTAGGTGACACGTTCTCCATTTTCCCATTGCCATTTACCTTCCTTTTCAACATCCGTTAGTCCTATCCAATATGTAACTCTACCAAACATCGCTTCCAACCAAATCTGTTCTTGTTCACTGGTAATGGTCACGAGATAGGCATTCTCATCAGCGGCTTGTTTTTGAGCATCTTCTCTGCCATCACATGCAATCCATTTGTAAAGGTGTCCGTTAGCTGGATTCATGATCCATTGTCCAGGAAAATTCGGTATGTATCTTGGACGATACTGTTTCTCTTTTTCTGGACTTTCAGCATTTGGTGGTTGAATTAGGTCAGATCTATTCCCGTTGAGTGTTAAAACCACTTCATGGGTAGTATTGTCATTATTCAGCAGAAAAGGTGCAGATTCAGTTGAGAGTCCCATATAATTTAACGACAAACTAAAAATGGCAGGACGGTATACGATATTAAAGAAATTACCCTCGGGACCTGTATGTATTTCACGAGTGGTACTGCTGGCATAATTTCTTGTTCTGCTTGTTCGTAGCATATTGAAGTCAATTTTTACGACCTTCAATGCCAATGGCTCACCATTCTTATAGACAATCTTAACTTTCATTTTATAAAACTGTTCCATAATGATTTCAACGTTTCTGATACCTACACCTGGTTTGATAGAAAACGTGACGCATCCAAATTCTGGAAAACCGGAGAAATGTGGGAAAAACGCCAATTTTCCGAATTTTACAACTCGGACTCGTGTAGGATTGGGAAACTCACCGAGTTGTAGGACAGTTTTAGAATGCACCCGAAATTGCACCAACCCTTGTGTAACATTAGTAAAAGTGAATGTCCCTTCCGAATCTGTCTGTAATTTTAAACTTGGACCAAAATTTTCCGCTCCACCTTTTTCTTTTCGTACCTGAACGTAGGCAAGTTCTATTGGCACATTATTTAAAGGTAGACCTTCAGCATCTATTACGCGTCCTGAAATGGTTGATGTTTCATCTGCTGCTACAGTAGGGTATACAATAACAAATCCAAGCACTATAACACAGGTTAGCAAGACTGACGCGAGTTTATTTGAATATGAACTTATCATAATAATGAACTCCTCACGCGGTTCCTCCTATTGAGTTGTTACACGCATATTCTCTTTTTCAATTATTGCATACTTAACCATCTGATAAATTGGGTTGCCAACATCGATTACTGTCCATTTCTTTGATGAAAAAGTCATAGCGATGTTATAGTCTCTCTTATGGTTATGTTTGTAATCCGGTTGTTGTGATACCCAATTTGTATAAGACAACGGTTGTCCGTTTGACCATTTCATTCCATCTTCAGTGCTAACCAGTCCTATCCAATAGAAATCTTTCTGTAAGAAGGCTGCTTCTAACCATCTCTGTTCTGCTTCATCGTTAATTGCGACAATATAAGCGTTTTCAGACTTTGCCTTTGCCTTTGCATCGGAGAAATCTTTGCAGTGGATCATTTTATATGCATGCCCATTGACAGGATTCATTGCCCAAGTTGCTTGTCGTGCTTTCTCTCTTGCTTCTCGTTTGTCTTGATGTTTCTTTATACCCCTTAACCTAAAAACAAGACCATCTTTGCTTTGCCCCTCTTTAAGTTTGAACCACCGTGTTCTCTCTGAAACTCCCTTGTATTGTATCAATGCTTGATGTTGAGCTTCGCGATCAGGAAAATATGACACAAAATAACCTTCTGCATCAGTTGTAACATTTCCACCTGATGCCCCTGAACTACGGCTTGAACTGAGGAAATAAAAAGGATTGTCACCTTTTCTATCAAAGACTCTTAATTTAACATCAGCATTTACGAGCGGTGTACCATCCTCCAATAGAATTTTCCCACTTATCCGCATACGCGGCTTCTTGACATTGACTATCACATCTTTAGTATGTTCTCCAGGTTCAAAAGCAAATACTATTTTTCCAAACCAAACAGGAAAATGCCGAAGAAATGCTGTTGAATAGAAGGTTAAATCTCCCATTTGTATGGAAACAATTTCATAATCCGCTCCATTTTCAGGAAGCATAACTAATCGAGATGGACCGGGTTTGATGTTTTTTAGTGTGAAGTTGCCGTTCATATCCGTTGTTGTATTCACCCATGATGAAATTGGTTCGCGGTGTCCAGTCTCATCACCTAAAACCAATTCAATAGGTTTTATTGCAAGTTTAATACGTTGCCCTGACTCCCCATTTTCATCAATAACACGTCCAGAAAATGTTGATGTCCTTTCTTCGGCAATGCTAAACCGAGAGATTACAACAAGCATCAGAATACCAATAAGGACAATAAAAAAGTGCTTAATCGGATTTAAACTAACCATGGTTTTCCTCAATCTATTTCTTATAGGTTGCTGTGTGAAATTTGTTCATTGAAAGCCTTTCTTGTTTGTTGTAATTAGAATTATAATTCTTCATCTTAGCGGAATATATCAAACTGAGACCAGATGTAGATTGTGTAATGCCATTTCAAAAAAATAACATACCCTTTAATAAATAGACGGCTCGTAGTCGCGCAATTCATTGCGCCTCGGACATTCTATGCTGAAGTATAAAATTATATTTACACTTTCGTTCCACGGTAGGCGAGGTTTCCTAACCTCACCGATGTAAAGTGTTCAAGTAATTTCAAAATCTACTATAATTCAAAAGGGAAATTTATTAATAGAATTGGTATAATGCGAAACGAAAGGAGAAACTTCATTATAGCTTCACCCAATCTACAGTCTAATCAATTGGATTGCACCCTCAGTAAAAAAATCTAATTTTCCTGCACCGCTTCCAAATCCATCAAACGTCGTGCCTTCCGAACAAGCTTGAACAGTTCTTTTTCCTGCTCTTCACTTTCGGAATTCTTGGACTGTAGTTGAGGTAGAATGCCTTTGAGAAGTCGCTGCACTGCACCTAAACTACCATCCTTTGCCCAATAACTTTCGCGTAGGATTTCAGCGAATTGTGCGACTGAGGCAGCAACCTGAAAATCCGGTGTAGTATCTTCAAATGAATCTTTCAGGTCTTCAACGCTGATTTTTTCATTGACTTCCGTCACCTCTGCTGTGTCAGGATCTTCATGCCGAATTGAGACAGTGGCAAGTTTCCCTTTATCCACATTCTTGCAGAGTTTGACTTCATAAAGTGCGGTAACGCTGTGTCCCGAACCGATTTCACCTGCATCTGCTTCATCGTTACGGAAATCTTCGTGTTCCATCTGACGGTTCTCGTATCCTAACAATCGGAACCGACTGACCGTATCCTCGTTAAACTCCACCTGGATTTTCGCATCCTTTGCAATAACTTGAAGCGTGCCTGTCAGATTTTGCACAAAAATTCGTTTCGCTTCTTTGAGGGTGTCAACGTAGGCATAATTTCCGTTGCCTTTCTTGGCAAGTTCTTCCATGAGGACATCGTTGTAATTGTCCATGCCGAATCCGACTGTGGTGAGGTAAATATCGTCTTGTTCCACATAATCACGGATTTCTTTGAGTAGCATAGCGGGATCTGTTCCCCCTTGGTTCGCCACGCCATCTGAGCATAAGATAACACGATTGATACAACCTTTTTCAGCATTCTTACTGGCAAGTTCATATCCTTTGTGTATCCCATCTTCAACATTGGTTACACCTTCAGGACATAGAGCATCAATTGCATTCAAAATATGTTTTCGGTTCACTGCACTTGTATGTGGCAGAACAACCCGGGCATTTGTGCCGTAGACAACAATGCCAATCTTATCGTTCGGACCAAGTTGTTCCACTAAGAGACGTAACGCTTTCTTCACAAGACCTAATCGATTTTCCATACCCATTGAACCGGATACATCTATGACAAATGTTAGATTTGCATCCTTTCGGTCAGTATCTTCTATGATTTTGCCTTGAATACCGATACGGACTAATTGAAGTCGTTTACCGTTTCCAAATTTTGAGGGTGCCCCTTCAATGTGAACTGCAAATGCATCTTCTCTTGGCGGTGTGTAGTTGTAATCAAACGCATTGATAAATTCCTCAACTCTGACAGACTCTGGTTGTGGGAGATTGCCATCGTGGAGAAAGCGACGCATGACTGCGTAAGATGCAGAATCTGTGTCCATAGCAAAGGTAGAAAACTTGTCATCTTCTGTGTCAATGAAAGGATTGGTGCCGTGTCCTTTAAAGAATACATCGTGATATGCGGCACCGTTTGGTGGGATTAATCCCAATTTTGACACGGACTGTCTTCGTAACACAGATTGCTCCATGAGCCTTTCAGTACCTCTCGCATTCAGAGGTATAGAACTTGATAGTCGTTGTTCCATTAGCTCTGGAGAAGAATTCGCCTTAACGAGAGAATCCATTGCAACATCATGACGCCCACTGTGGAGATTTAGTTCAAATTCCTCCGATAACCCAAAATCTTCAGAGCAAATTAGTTCTGCAGTTCTTTGAGGATGTTCAGTCAAAATATAGGAACATACAAAATCTTTGTCTAACACTACATTGTCGCTTTGGTAGGTCAGTTTCGCAAGTCTTTCAGATTCTTGGTCAATCTTGACATCGTGTGAAGGGGAATTGACAGTTTTTATCCCAATTCTACTATCTATAAATATGGACATCTCAAAATTACCAATAGATTGCTTGCTTTTTAATGGATGCGTGTAAGTAAAGTTCCCATCAGTTTCTTCAAGGTATTCCACATAATCTATTTGAAACGGACACGTGCCTCCTGCAGGTATTTGTAGAACCTTCGTCTGAAGAAAGGAAGAACTTAAGGAATCTAATAAATCTGCTTCTGTTAACTGAAGTGTATTCCCGTATATTGCATTTATTTTTTCTTTCTTCACCATTTTTGTGGGAATAACCTTCCCATCAAGTCTAATTTCAGTTTGTTTTGGACAAGGAAAAATAAACACACCTTCAACAGTATGTTCGTTTGGATTAGTGAAAACCATCTCCACATTTGTCATCGCCGCTTGGTCTTGGATGCGGACGTTCAAAAGGTAGTGTTCAATAAGCAACTTTTCAAACTTGCGGGGTCCATCTGGACGTTGAAGAAATAAAGTTTGTGCTAATGCACGAAGTTCTGATTTTTTCATCGTGATCTCCTTAATTGTTTTTTTGGTTTGTGATTTGTGTGACTTAGTTGTAAATGGAAGAGTCGTTTTGCACTTAGTTGGAATATATCTTAAATGCAATATGGGAAGAGAAAGGTGTCTCAACTCTACAATTACGCTAAGACGTTTTAGAGGCAAAAAGGTTTAATTTTCCGTTCCAGCAAAAGCATTTTGTTCTAATTTGGATAGAGTGTCCCGAGCATGCACACGAGTCGCCGAGTCATTCGCGTGTAAATCTTGTTGAATCAGATTTATTCCTGTATTGTCGTCAAGATATGCAAGTTCATAAGCAGCAGAACGTTGAATAATGGGATTTTTGTGCTGTAAAAGCTCTGTCAATCCATCTGGCGTTGCAGATTTTTCATGGATTATAGACCAATCTATTGATTGTTCGTAGTTCTGTGCGTAAAACGTTGGATTTCTCAAACTATATAAGGGATAATAAATATGTTCATTTGGTGATTCTAATTGATCTAAAATCACAGTACCACTATTACGTTCATCCTCTTTCCAGTGTCGTAGTTTGCGAAATGCGATCTTTTTCAGCCATTTGACCCCACTTTCATCTCCAAGTTGTTGTAAGGCAAGTGCAGCCCTCGTAGAATAATTTGAATTGTTTAAACGGAATGTAATTCGTCTGAGTGGCACAATAGCACGGGCATCGCCACTTGCTCCTAACGCCTCTATAAAAGTATGGATATAATATCCCATATTGAACATTTCTATCCAAGTTGACACAAGTTCAGGATCAGGACGTCTAAATAACAGATCTATAGCAGAACGTTTTATATACCTGAAATTATCAGCAGATGTCATATCCATCAAGGTAAGTTTTTTGATAGCAGCTATCCCCTCCGGTTTCCCAATTTCTGCAAGTTGATAACAGGTTTTAACAATCTCTTCACTGTTTTCCTCAGTTATCATTTCTGGATCTATGCTTTCAATCATGTCGTTGAATTTGGCAGCAGGAATTGGATCAATTTGAAAAAAAGCTTTGGGAGAAGTGAGCATGTTTGACCACGTCAGAAGACCTGCCCGAAACTTTCTGTACGAAGAAGATTTATTATTCGTTGGTAAATTAACTTCTTTTGAAATAAAGCCTCTAAGTGCTGGCAAAATCTCTAATTCAACAGTGTAGAGTCCAGATTGAAATAAATCATACGATTCTAAAACCTGAATTGTTCCAGTGATCTCATCTCCAGCTTGCAGGGTTTCAATATCATCAAACGTTAAAGCTCTAAGCCCAGCTATCGGTCCCACATATTTTATAAGAGTGCCATCTGGTTGTTGAATCTTTAACTTTACGTGCCTTGATGCAATTGATGTATATAAGGCAATGTAAATAGGATACTCACTAATATTTGTTATACGATATGTTAATGTAATGGGTTGTAAGTAATCATATCGTTGTTGATCCATTTTAATTGTAAGTTCTAACGGTGGTCTATCATGCAAGATGTCATAAACCATTTGTGCAGCATGCAAGATCCTACCTTTGGCATTTTGAATCAGGTTTTCCAAAGCTGGAGCCATCACAACAAGTTCCTTCCGTCGAATTAGGTCTATAGTGAAAATGGTCGCTTCACCCTTAGACTCAACGAGCAATTGCGTAAGGTGTTTGTATATCTCTGCTTTCCAAGAATCACCTAACTCCAAAAGATCTTCAATTATCAATAGTTTCTCTTTTGGACCAACATCAGTGAGTAATTTCGTAATGTGCTTGGATATCTTACTTTCCTGAAAATCCGCATATTGAAAGAGTGCCTTAATGGCTTCTACGCGAAACGGGGAGGATTCATCCATTGCATAAGATGAAACTGCGTTAATAGCTGCATCGGTATTATAAGTTGCTAATATCCTTAAAGTTCTTGCATTCGGTTTCTCTTGCATAATTTTCAACAAGGACTCAAAACCTTCTTCTCCCATATTTCCCAAAGCACGCGATATCGCAGCATGGAGATTAGAATCATCTGTTTCAAGTAGTTCTTTTTCATAAACAGGAATAAATGCAGGATCCGTTTGATTCCCAAGTATTCTGTATATTGCATTTTGCATGTGCGAAGAATTGTTAGAATCTATCTGCCCTAATTTTTCCAATAGTGGTTTTACAATTGATGTGTCAGATTGTGAGAAAGCGGTTATGATTTGTTCTGATAATCGATTATGTGAACTAAGATAATTGAATAAGATCGGAAGTGCTCGAACATCCCGCGTATTGGCAAGTTTTTCTGCTACTTTTTCCTTTTCTTCCCATTGATATTTCAAATCATTATAAGTCTTGATAAGATCGGGGACTACGCTTTTTTGTCTAAAATCTGCCAATGTATAAGCAACGTGCTCTCGGATATACGGATCAACGTTGGGATCATTATACCTTGCCAAAAGTATGGGAATTACACTTTCATCTCTAAGATAGGTTAGCACTTGTTCTGCGATATGTTGTCTCTCAACATCATTCATGTATCGAACCATTAGTTTACTTGCATATTCTGTATCAACAGTCGAAATTAAGTACGCAGCATCATCGCGAATAGAACTATCATCACTATTTACAAATAAATCCTTTAGTTCTGGCAAGATACTCAAATCTGCGTAGTATCTATCTATTAGATAACGTGCATGCCGGCGTGCATCTTCACTTTCATCTGTAAGTACACGAATCAAAAAAGGAGCAGCTTCTTCACCCATCATGGCGAGGTCGTATCCGCCCTCCCCGAGCCATACATCCCAGTCTTTCGCACGTAATTTTTCAAGTGTGATGATATCTGTTTCTGTTCTTCCACACCCCATAATCAACGATAAAAGTATGATCCACATTATCCTATATTTCATTGTAAACCCCGTTGGGTTGCAGTTCTGTTTCTAACTGTCTTTGTATTCAGAATCAGGGACGATAAGAAGTCGGACAGCATCAGTTAATTTAAGGGACAATTTCTATTGATGAGGTTATGAATAGACTATTCTTCTACCTGTTCTTTCAAAAGACGTGCCTTTTGCACAAGCTTGAGCAATTCCTCTTTCCGCTCTTTCTGCTGAGGTGTTTTTGACTCAATCTCCGGAAGAACGCCTTCAATTGTCTCTTGAACAGTAGTTAAGGAGCCTTCTTTTGCCCAAAAACTTCCCCGAAGGATTTCAGCGAACTCCGTAATTGCACCGACAAGTTGAAACTCAGCAGATGCATCTTGGTATGAATCTTTCAATTGTTCTGTGGAGATAGTCTTGCTAACCTCTGTAACCTTTTGTGTGTCGGGGTTTTCATGACGAATAAAGACAGTGGCGAGTTTGCCAACAGCATCTTCATGAAGTTTAATCTCATAGAGTGCGGTTACGCTATGTCCAGATCCGACTTCTCCAGCATCCACATCGTCCTTGCGGAAATCTTCGTGGGCAAGTGCACGATTTTCATATCCGAGTAGGCGGAAACGACTGACTGTATCAGGGTTGAACTCAACCTGTATTTTGGCATCTTTTGCAATGACTTGTAGTGTGCCAGTTAAATTCTCCACAAACACCCGTTTTGCTTCTTTAAAGGTGTCAACATAGGCATAACTGCCGTTCCCTTTATTGGCAAGTCGTTCCATCAAGACATCGTTGTAGTTCCCCATGCCAAAGCCAACTGTAGTTAGCGTTACGCCTTCCTTAACATAGTTTCCTATTGTCTTAAGGATAGCATCAGGACCGGTATTCCCAACGTTAGCAACACCATCTGAACAGAGGATTACACGGTTGATGCAATTTGACTTTGAGTTCTTTAGTGCAAGTTTGTATCCCATCCGAAGTCCTGCTTCCGCATTCGTTGCCCCTTCTGAACGAAGTTGATTAATTGCCTCTGTGATATATTCACGGTTCTCTATACCAGTATGTTCAAGAACAACCCGTGAATCAGAACCATAAACTACAATCCCAACCTTATCGGTAGGACGAAGTTGATCAACAAGAAGTGTCAATGCTCTTTTCACTAAACCTAACCGATTTTCCATGTTCATTGAACCAGAGACATCAACCACAAAGGTAAGAATAGCGTCTTTTCGGTCTGTATCTGGAATGACGCGACCTTGAATACCGACACGGAGTAACTGAAGCCGTTTGCCTTCTCCAAATTTTGAAGGTGCACCTTCTATATGAACTGCAAATGCATCTTCTTTGGGAGGCGTATAGTTGTAATCAAACGCATTAACAAATTCTTCAGCGCGGATAGCGTCTGTAGGTGGGAGGTTTCCATCTCGAAGATAGCGACGCATAACAGAATATGAAGCAGTGTCTACATCCATTGCAAATGTAGAGAAGTTGTCATCTTCTGTATCAATGAAAGGGTTGGTGCCATGGTCTTTATAGAAAACATCTTGGTACGCTGCACCGTTTGGTAGGTTTAATTGCGGTGCTTGCGGTGCTTGCGGTTGTTGTAACATTGCTACTTGACTTGGTTGGCTCGCAGGACTCGAAAGAGCCAATTGTGATGACTTATTTGTAACGCTCAGGTTGGAGTAGGTTATCACTTCTGGCACTGGGGCATTTGGAGCAATTGCCTCTGACGATTGCATCATCTTTTGGGAAATTGGTTTAGATAGTCTTTTGGTGTGTGCAACCATCTCTTGCACCGTAACATTCTGCGGACTAACTATACCTCTCACAATTGGTCTACTAAGTTTTGGTTTCGGTGGATCCGTTGGTTCAAATGTCTCTACCGTGACAACATCTTTGATTTGCTGGGTTTCTTGGTTATCTAAACGAAGGTTAATGATAAATACGACAATGAGAAGGAGCGCGAATGAAATGAAAAACGCTCCTGCAATTCTTTTGATACGCATTGCTTTTTACCTCCAAAAGTAAAAACAGGTGATTTAGATTGTTAATAGCAAATTGTATGCCAATACAAGAACGCAAAATTTAGGTCTTTTTGCAGGACTCTCGGCAGAATCCTGCACTAACCTGTGCATTTTCTATACAGTGCTGCACATAAATGGACAATCATTTTTCATTTCTTGTCTGAGTCTGTTGCAAGTATTCTGATATCTGTTTTGTTAATTTTTCTTCAATAGTCTTCATTTTCGGTAACCCCGCAAGGTTGTTGACTTCATCTGGGTCATCATGCACATTAAACAGTAGATAAGGGGTTCCTTCTCTATTTAATGCCATTTTCCACTCTTGATTCAGCAGCATAATTTCACGAGATATTTCGGAAATAGCGAATTCACGGTGTGGTGCTTCTGTGTCATCAAGAACAGAAGACAATGACTTTCCGAACTGTCTATGCTTCAACTCCCCTCCCGCCATTTCAACCAGTGTGGGACCGATATCAATCCATTCAACAGGACTATCACAAGTGCGATCAGTGGTTGTGTCTTTTAAGGTATCAGGTGTTCGCACAAGAAATGGAATTCGGACTGCTCCATTTAGGAGGTTACTTTTGTAAATCAATCCATAATCTCCGTTCATCTCACCATGGTCAGAACAGAAAACGATGACAGTATTATCCAGTTCTCCGCGTTGCTCAATTACATCCAAGATTTCGCCAACCTGATCATCAATGAGGGTAACATTTCCAGCGTAATCCGCACGCATTCTTGCTACATCATCTGCGTCGAATTTAGGACTTTTCTTCTTATTTTTCATAAGGTTGTCTAAACTTCCACGAGGTCTGTCGCCTACATCCGGACGGGATATTGGCTGTGGCATTTCAGATGCATTATACATACTTGAATAAGGTTTTGGACAATCCCACGGTTCATGAGGTCCACCGAAACTAACCCAGCAAAACCAAGGTTCTTCGCGGTTATAGTCTTGAAGATATTGCTTTGCTTGTTGTCCAACGTATACATCCGCGTCATTTTCAAGTCCGAGTGGAGTGGAACGAACAAGATGAGGTTTCGTTTTGAAACGTTCCTGATAGTCCTCACGGTATGCTTTCCAAAGACCTTTTTCTTCCCACATTTCTGTCATATAGGATAAGCATTTCATACTTGCTCGGGGACCACCAATCTCGTTCACATCGTCTAATCCGTAAGTGTGCATTAAATGCTCACGTTTACGAAGATCACCAGTATTCGTGTGGAGATGTGTTTTACCGAATAGACTCGTGCGATATCCTGCCTCTCGGACAGCTTGCATCCATGTCGGAGTATCAGGTTTCATCTTATGCTTTTGGTTGCTCCAAACTCCGGTGTTGTGTGGATACACTCCTGTTGCTAAACTGAGGCGTGCAGGAACACAAACAGGTGATGTAGTGACACAATTAGTAAAACGTACACCCTCGTTTGCAATTTTGTCCATGTTTGGTGTTTGCACCCAATCACCACTGCACCCCATGGCATCCCACCGTTGCTGGTCTGTCATCAGAAGAAGGATGTTCGGTTTCTTGAACTCACTTTCAGGTTGTTGATCTGCCTTCGCTCCCTGTACACCAGTGTTTGTGGCAACAAGTGATATAGCACCTGCTCCTGCTAAACCGAGATTCTTGATGAACGTTCTGCGATTGATTTTATCGGATTTAGTGTCCATAGGATTATTTCTTGGTTTGTGTGTGAAATAGGTGTTTTAAAATCTGCAGCCTTAGTTCTGTTTCGAACTCTCTCATTTCGGGTTGTCCAGCAAGGTTATTTATTTCATCTGGGTCATCTTCCATATTAAAGAGAAGATACGGTATACTATCACTGTTTAGCGCGATCTTCCATTCCTTATTGAGTAACATGATTTCACCCGATATTTCAGAGATCGCAAACTCACGGTGCGTTGCTTCGGTGTCAGCAATAACGGGACATAACGACTTGCCATACTGTCGATGCTTCATCTCACCACCTGCTGCTTCAACAAGTGTTGGACCGATGTCAATCCATTCAACAGGATTGTCGTTTATTACCCCTTCTACACCATTTTTCACTGTTTCGGGAGTTCGGACAAGCAGAGGGATACGCACTGCTCCATTGAGGAAGTTACCTTTGTAAATCAGTCCGTAATCACCGTTCATTTCACCGTGGTCTGAAGTGTGAATGATGACGGTATTATCAAGTTCACCCCGTGATTCAATTGCTTCAAGTATTTCACCAATCTGATCGTCTATGAGTGTTACGTTTCCAGCATAGTCTGCCCGTAATCTACCTTCCTCACCCTCTTCAAATTTGGGATTCATCCGATTCATCATATTGTCTAAATTACCACGAGGACGATCTCCAGCTGGCTGACGGGGAATAGGTGGTGGCATGTCTTTTGGGTCATACATACTGGCATAGGGTTCGGGTGTATCCCACGGTTCATGAGGACCACCGAAACTTACCCAGCAGCACCAAGGTTCTTGCCGATCATAGTTCTGAATATATTTCTTTGATTGTTGACCGACGTAAACATCCGCATAGTTCTCAAGACCGAGTGTTGAAGGACGCACCGTGTGTGGTTTTGTGCTGAATCTCTCTTTATAATCCTCACGGTAACCCTGCCAAAGTCCTTTCTCCTCCCACATCTCTGTCATGTGAGACAGAACATGACTACTTGCGCGTGGTCCACCTATTTCGTCAACATCATCCAAACCATACGAATTCATTAAATCTTCTCTGTCCCGCAAATCTCCGTTGTGCGGATGAAGGTGTGTTTTTCCGAAAAGACTGGTGCGGTAGCCTGCATCACGTACCGTCTGCATCCAAGTCGGAGTATCAGCAGACATCGAATGATGCATGTTATTCCAAACACCCGTATTGTGCGGATATAACCCCGTTGCTAAACTGAGACGTGTAGGGATACAGACCGGAGATGTAGTGACGCAGTTGGTAAAACGGACACCTTCATTTGCAATTCTATCTAAATTAGGTGTTTGCACCCAACCACCACTGCAACCCATTGCATCCCATCGTTGTTGGTCTGTCATGAGGAGAAGTATATTTGGTTTCATAGATTCCTTATATGTTATTTAGGTACGTATGGTAAGACCGACAAACAGGAATGCTACACGGTTCTTTTATTCTCGTTCAATACCAGCATCAACAAATGCTTTTGACAACGTTTGATATGACAAAGTGGCAGCGGCAAGCGGATCATAATTCTCGCGTGCTTGCACCATAAAACTCACTTCGGCAGTGATGAATCCATCATAACCTTCTGCTTGCATCTGCTTCAAATAATCCACATAATCGAAAGTGCCTTCACCGGGGATTAAGAATTCAAAATCTGGATGGATACCGCGTTGGTCCTTAACATGTGTATGTGCCGAAACTGATGCTAAAGCGGAGACTGTCTCCTCTGTCGGTATGCCAACAATGTCAAAATGGCTAATGTCAAAGTTGACTTTGAGATATGGGGAATTGACGATATCAAGAAGTTCAAGCACTTTATTTGGAGTGTCAACAATTGCACCGATGTGCGGTTCCATTGCGATGGTCACACCGCGGGATTCCCCATACTCCACCAACTCACCGAGACGTTCAGCAAGGAAATCCTTTTTGGCATCCCACATGTCAGGCTTCCCACCAGGCGTAGTATTCACTGCTGGTAGTTCTCCATCTTGTGCAAGGTCCACTGCCAAGTCAACACCACCCTTGAGTCGCCACATATTCTTTGCATGTGCTTCTGGGTCTGTTTCCAGCAAACTGGAGTGCGCAGCAATCGCAGGTAATGCTAAATTATTCTGTTTCAACAGAGATGTAATTCGTTTCCGTTCTGCTGTATCAAGAGAACTGAGTTCGGTAGTAAAACGTGGGATGATAGTCAGTTCAATCCCATCAAATCCGAGTTGTGCAAGGTGCGATATCGCAGTATCAATGGGGACTGTCGGCATTCCCCATGTGCTATATCCAAGTTTCATGTGCTATACTCCTTATAGTTGAACATAATGATGTTACGGACTATCAGGTCTTCCTCAGAAAATGCTACCCATCCAATCATTCAATAGGAAATCAACGCGTTGAATAAGCAAGGCGACACGACCCATGACAGTATTACCGAATGCTGAACCGAAACCTATCATCAAAAATGCTATACCAACCTTTGACACCCATTTGACAGGACCTCGGTGTTCAACAGAGAAGAAGAAATATGTCAGTGTGCATATTACACCGATTACCATAAGCACAGCACCAAAAATGAGACCATAGAATTCAATTGATGGTACCGGTTCCACAAGTCCCGCTATATTACTATGAATTACCGAAAACGGTTCAACAGTGCCACGTGTCTGTTCAAAAATATCTGCGCGCAGCACATTTGGTATAGCAAGTCCACAACCTACACCGATGAGAATAGCACTCGGAAAACGAATCAACCACGTGTGACGAGATGACAACCCGGAAAAGAATAACAATCCAATTCCAATCGGAATGAGTTTAATTAGACCAAACAACGATTCTCCAGTAAATGCTGCCTTAAAAGGCTCCCATGCAAAAGGTAAAAATCCTTGATGATAAGAAAGCACGATACCGTATCCGACAGACATACCTACGAAAAGATATTCTGCAAACCGATAGAACGGATTGTCTTTGTATAAAAAACTATAGATACATAGGGTTAAAAATGCGGCAATCCAGATGCCTAAAAATTCCATGAAATTACTCCTCCTGCTTCCGCTGAACAAAGAATGCAATGTTGCCAATAATTACCAAAAGGACGATCAACAGATGAACAAACGATTCAATATTTATCCACAACACACCTTTTGCAGGATCTTCTATTAAATTTTCGTATTCGGCAGCACCGGCAATACCCGATATCAAACCTATCAATTGGCCTGTCTGTAAATACGGATACATCTGCGAAATAATAACCCCAGTGACCCCCGCCGCAATTTGTTGATTGAACTGTACATTCGCGAATCTAATCCAGGACTCCGTTAAATTTCCAGATGCAAGATCAACGATAAGTTCAATCTGATCATAGTTCTTTATGTTACTCATCATGGGTAGTTCGACTATAGGTGTTTCGTAATAATCTTTTTCATAGATGCTTGAAATATCCGTTCCCATACCAAGAATCACCAATTCAATGCCCGGACGGAATCCGAGGAAGACATAATCTTCTCCGTAGACAGCACCTTTTTCTTCTGCCACTCCTTTCATCAGATCACTTCCCATAGTTGTGCCTACCGCATAAAGCGTAAGTCCAACAACTTTGATATCCTTTTCAAAGCACTGTTTGAGTATCGCTTTCGCCATCGGGTTCAGTTCGGCTAACGATGAAGGTCCGTAGTCAAAAACAAGCATAATTGCTGATCCTTCCTCAAGTCCATCTATAAAATTATAGAGATCTTCCGTGGGTTTAGATATTGATATGGGTAGACTGATGGGAAACATCATTGGGATGATAACAGCTAACGCTACCAAAATAAAAACAATACGTCGATCCATATTTACCAATTTAGTAAGCATTCGTTAATCTCCTCCCCCAAGATATGAGCGTTCAATTCCTAAAATAATACGGATAGACTGGGAAATTACACCTAAACTCACACCAAGGATAATCCCTCGTCTTGCTGAGAGATTCGGGTTATCTAATATCCACTGTTTCATCCAAGAGGAACCATCAGCAAAGGTTTCTGACCAAGGTGTCAAGGAAATAAGTCTATTCCAAATTAAATCTCCTACTGGCACATTACCCAACATCACAATGACTGCAGTTATAAGAAGCAGGGATGCTTCAACGTTTCGTGCTCGGAATGCACGGTACGCTGCAGAGGCAATAAAGAATGCAAGTAGAGAAAACATGGTCGCATCCATCGGCAACTGCACATTGTTAAACAACCATTCAAACCATGGATGTTGAGGTCCATACGGAATCCCAATGATTACCATTACGGCAATTCCTACAAAAACAATAAAACTGTACTGCCAATGTTCCGTTCTGCGACGAATACGAGTGATGTGAGTTTGGAGCAGTGTTATTGTACTGAAGATTAAAGCGAACGGTGTAATAATACGCGCCCAATTCAATACCTCTTCATAAACACCTTGAGAATATGAATGTGGACTGAACTGGGTTAAGAGCATTACCACACCGAATAAGAAGCAAAGAATTAATGGAATTTGTCTCTTCATAGTACCTCCTAACCCACCCGTTGCAAGAACGTAGTAATCCAATTGACACCAAAAAGTTCAAGCAACACACCAAAAACGATTGTTAGAAAAATGAGAACCTTACCCCAATCCTGTCCCCTAAGACTCCCAAGTTGCATCGGTTCTTTTGAAAGATAGGCACTGGCAGCATAGAGTTCTTCACCAATCAAAGTGTAATCGCAGGCAGTGATTAGGAAGGGAAGTTGGTGTTCAGAGTCTGTGCCTGCAATCTGAATAGCACCGATGGAATTCCCGGTTTCAGCAAGGATAAGTGATTCGGCATAGAATGTGCCTTGTAAGAAAATAGCAGCGGGTTTTTCGCGAAGCATCATCCCATCAACACCCGCAGCATAAGCGAATTGACTATCTGTGAGAAAGAATATATCCTCCTCACTATATGCATCGGGACGACCTTCATCAAGATATGAGGCTTTTACCATTTCACGCACCACGTTCAACACAATGGGATCATTACAAGGGACGCGTAAAGTTGTTTCATAGTCTGCCGTTCTACGAGCAACCTGTCCAAGAATTGTCATACTTGCGATAGTCGCCGGACCACTGACACCACCTAACCCTAACACATATAAAATTGAACGTCCCATCTCGGTTGCCCTACCGATTGCTTCATCAACTGCTTCAAGTCCAGGAATACGGCGAACAAATACATCTTGATTATTACGGGAGAGGTATATACTTCCAAGAATTGCTGCACATAATATTATCATGGCAATAAATAGTTGGCTTTTGCCAGTATGAAACCATTGTCCAGTAGCTAATACTCCTTCTGTCTGTTGCGAATTTACTACCGTTTCAGAATCAGTAATCGCCTGAACATAATATGCATGTGTTTTCCCTTTTTCTATGTTAGAATCCTTAAATTGAGTCGCAGTCGGTTCTAACTGTTTACCAATCTCCTCAAACTCACCAGAATTAGTGTTGCGTAGGATTTTGTATCCTGTTATGCCACTATCCTCAGGTACAGCATCCCATGTGACGGTGATACTTGAGCCATCGTCATTCGGTGTATCTTTCGCAGTGACGTTAGTCGGAGGCGAAAACGTCGGTTCTTGACTAAATGCGTATGTACCACATAAAAATATAAGCAAACATGCGGTTATACATACAAATGTCTTGTTATGTATCATTTATTCCCTCAAAGAATTTGGGTTAAGAACTAATAACATTGTGAAATTGCTTCAATAATTTGTGTGTCAGTTACATCATCTCGGATGACTACTTCACCAATATGAGTCGGTAAAATCAAACGTAGATTACCATCCAATGCTTTCTTATCATAATACATCGTATCACATATAACCTTTGGAGTTAAATGTGATGGGAAAGTAAGCGGTAGTTGTACCCGAATTAATAGATTACGTTGACGTTCAAAATCAGTTTTGGAAAACATACCTAAATTGACTGCTAATCGTGCAGCACAATTCATACCGATAGACACTGCTTCTCCGTGTCTTAATCCATCGTAGTCTGTCAATGCTTCAAGCGCATGGCCGAATGTATGTCCATAGTTAAGCACCATCCGTAACCTGCTCTCTTTTTCATCTTTCGCGACTATATCTGCCTTGTTTGCACAAGCACGAGCGATCAATTCAATGAGTGTTTCTGCATCTAAGTCTAAAATCGCGTCTAAGTTTTCCTCCACCATCTCAAACAAGTACTCATCTCGGATGACCCCCATTTTGATCACTTCAATCAGTCCTGCGCGGAGGTCTCGTTCCGGTAAGGTATTAAGGGTATCAACATCAATCAATACTAATTTAGGTTGATGAAAAGCACCGATAAGGTTTTTTCCTTTTTCATGATTAATTGCTGTTTTTCCACCAACACTCGCGTCAACTTGTGCCTGTAAAGTCGTGGGAATTTGAATATAATCTATCCCACGCATGTAGACCGCAGCTGCAAATCCAGCTAAATCACCCACAACCCCACCACCAACAGCAATCACCATTGAACTCCGATCCAATTGATTTGCAACTAAACTATCCTGTACCCGTGCAAATTGTTCTAACGATTTGCTACTTTCACCAACAGGAACTTCAATCAAATCAACATCAAAACCAGCATTTTCCAAACTCCGCAAAACTACCGGAGCATAATGATCTTTAACAGAAGTATCTGTAACAATGAGTACTTTCGTAGATTTGCTCAGTGATTTAAGACATTCACCAATTCGGGTTATATTCCCTGAACCAACGATGATAGGGTAACGGTTTTCTTTAAGTTCTACGTGTAATGTCTTTTCCATTTTACGCATCAGATTTTTGGGGCACAAATGTTTTCATCTTCCTAAAATAGATGTTTTTTATGTGTAGGACGATTTCTTCAAAGGATCTACCTGTGGTATCCATAGTATAGTCAGCCTTGGCGTAGTAGGGGGCGCGTTCATCTAACATCGTTCGAATTGTTTCCAATGGATCGGGGGTTTGCAATAAAGGACGGTGTGTCTGATGACCAACGCGTTCATATATCTCCTCAGGAGATGCTGTTAAGCAAAAAACTATTCCGTTTTTTTTGAGTGTAGCAACGTTTTCCTCTTTTAAAACAACGCCGCCACCAGTGGATATAACAAAGTTGTATAGATCAGATACTTGTTCAACAGCATCACTTTCAAATTGACGAAACACTGATTCTCCGTCTTTTTCAAAGATATCGCTAATTGCCCGTTCATTATCTCTTTCAATCACACTGTCTGTATCAATATACCGCATCCTCATAAGTGATGAAAGCCGTTTACCGACAGAGGTCTTCCCAGTACCCATAAAACCGACAAGAACAATATTGGGTTTATTTTTAGAAGTTTGATTCAACTGATCCACCTCTATAGAATAAAAACAATTTAGTCTTTATTTTTGATTGATACCGATATATGTAATTATAGCATTATCCATTATTAATGTAAAGGTATTCATTAGATGATATCCAAACCATTCAAGTGTCACATATAGTCATTGTTGGAGGGGTTTCTAACCCCGATGTTCAGAATCTCAACAATTAAGTACAAGTCCATTTAGTCCGGGTGTGTAAATATTTTGTCACTAACTTCTCACCATGAATTGTAGGGGCGGGTCTCTGTGCCCGCCCGTTGCATTACAGGACAAGGAATGGCGGGGCACAGAGACCCGGGGAATCATGGCGAATACCAAACGCGTATTCGTCTAAGCGCATTCATACCCGCCAAATGCCACAGGCGCATTTGGCGTTGATTTGGGGGAACGCCTACAGACGTTCATACCGTTGATTACTTGATTCGGCGTATTCTGGCATAAGTGTCATTTTAGTGGTTTATAGTTATCTGATATTGACATCTTCAGTCCCGTAGGGACGTTATGTTTATAGAAGACGTTATCCTCACCCTTCTTGAGTTCCGTAGGAACGGCATATAAGAATAATCATTTAGTCCCGTATGAAGGTTAATATTTATTACACAGATAATTCTCATCTTCTCAAACCCGGTAGGAGCGGTTTCCTAACCGCTCCAGACTTCTCAAGGAAATTACCCAATTTATTTCTTAATCTTCATGTAAGCGCGCTGGACATATCTGTGATAAGAGACAAAATATACCACGCACCATACGCGTCAATTTAGCAACCTTCCAGTACCGGTAGGTTCGGTTCGGAAACCGCACCATAGGCGTCAATTTAAGGATATATTTGCATGGCGATAACGTTCTTTAGTCCCGTAGGGACGGGATGTTTATAGCTAAACGCCGTCATCACATTTCTTAGTCCCGACAAATGCCAAACGCGCATTTGACGTTGATTTGGTAGGGACGATATGTTTGTAACAACCGAAACGTATAAACATATCGTCCCTAATGAGGATTAATTTATTAAACGGGTAATTATAATCACGCCAAAACTTGTTGGAGCGCTTTGTAAGCGCGATTGTCAAACCCGTAGGCGGGGAATGCCAAAAGGCATTCATACCGTTGATTTGGCGCTTTGGAAGCGCGCTGGACTTTGATCTCAAATTACCCAATTTATTTTTTAATCTTCATACGGGACTAAGAAATGGGTGTTGAACATTGTGCTATAGACATATCGTCCCTACGGGACTGAGGACACTAATAAAATGGATTGATCTTCTTAAATTACGCCAGCCATTGTAGCACGGGGTCTCCGTGCCCCGCACATTGTTTGAATGTAGCAGGTTTCGGTGGGACACGGAGACACGGGGAATGCCATAAGCGCATTCATACCGTTGATTTGGTGCTACAATAGGGATGGTAGTTTTGGACTATCTCAAATGCGTCCAACAAGAAAAAACCACTAAATTGATGCCTATGGTTCGGTTAGGAAACCGCACCTGTCGCCTTGAAGATTTACTTTCGGTAAATCTTTATTTTGAAGCACATAAAACTAAATAACCCTGTCATTTAGTCCTATTCACTTGACACTAATCCTGCTATCTAATATACTGAAATAAGTTAAGATAACTCAAACAACTGCTATTATGACTATATTGATGGAATTAAGAAGATGGCACGACAACTCAGAATGGTCAGACCGAATCTCAATGATTTACCAAAATTAGAACTACCCTCAGGATACCACCTGCGAACTTACCGAGAAGGGGATGAGATACATTGGGCAAACATTATAAGCGATTCATTCGGTGGCAGGCGACGCACGGCACAAGACACACAAAACGAAATTACCAATCGTGACGTATTTGTTCCCGATGGACTCTATTTTATCACACACCAAGATATACCTATCGCCACTGCCTGTGCATGGAGACAGTCAGTTGATGAGACAGATGTTGGATACGTCCACATGGTTGGTGTTGTAGGTGAACACACGGGGATAAGACTCGGTAAATGGGTATCGCTTGCAGTTCTCTTCTATTTTAAAGAGAATGGTTTTTCCTGTTCTATGCTTGATACAGACGATTTTCGTCTCCCCGCAATCAAGACTTATCTCAATTTAGGATTCATACCTGTCTACGTAGATGATACTCAAACAAAACGGTGGAAAGACATCTTTCAAACACTTAAACTCCAACCCATGACATCACAAATTACCCAAGTCCAGAACCTACTACCTGCCGATTTGTGGGTAAAAGTCTCACGTTAGCGATGAATATAAAAACGCCTATTTCGCTAAGGAATTTAACATCCTACACATCTATTCTCTTGATGCCTGCTATTCTTGTTGTCGGTTTTATCATACGCGTTCTCGGCATAGGTGTGGGTCTACCCGATACTCCCGATCCCCGTGAAACCCTGATTGCAGAAGACATCATAAATCTTATCAATTTCACCGCACCTCCAGAAATATATAATTGGCCCGGAACTGCATGGTTCTACCTGATTGCATTCGTTGGGAAAGTGCTTTCAATCTTCGGATTGGATATAACAGAAGCACAGGTAATTGGGTTAGCACGGTTCATCAATGTAGTTCTATCCACTAGCACTATTTGGCTAATATATTGTCTCAGCACAAGGTGTTACAATAAACGGGTCGGTCAGATTGCTGCGGCTTTCTTGACGGTTGCTATGTGCCACGCGACGAATGAATCCCGTTTTGCCCTTGTTGACATTCCAGCGACTTTCTGTGTGACACTGTTCCTATGGTTAGCTGCCAGAGATACCCATATAACTTTCCGATCTTGTATATGGCTTGGGATTGTAAGTGGTATCGCTATCGCTGTCAAGTTCCCAACTGTCTTTGTCCTTCTATCTCTTGCCGTTTTTATTCGGACAGAACACTTTTTTCGGAAGTTTACTACAATAATCGGTGTTTGTGCCTTGACATTTACGGTTGTTTGTCCGTATTGGTTGATTGACATACTGTCGTCCGAATGGAATCATTTCTTTGACGACTTTTGGTATGAATCCAAACACTATCATAGCGGACATTTTGGATTATTCGCAACGGGTGATACTGGATGGATAGATCGATTTCTGTATTTGTGGACACTATTGAAGTGGGGTGTGGGTTTACCACTTGCATTACTCATATCTATTGCTATAGTGTTTGCTACAGTAAAGTTGATACTTTCTTACAAAGAACTGGCAAAATCAAACGAAAACATTCGCACAGGATTCTTTATCCTTGCTTTTATAGTTCCGTATCTACTCTTTATTGGAACGTTTAAGGTCTCTTTCATACGTCATCTGTTGATTCTCTATCCAGTACTTACAATCCTTGCAGCTGCACTTCTTATAACAGTTGACAAAAGGATTAGTGTCTTCATCGGTGGAGTTATATGGTTATATTCATTCGTGTATACTGTCGCTTTTGTATCGGTAATGATGTCGCAACCGACAGCACAGGAAGCATCTGTGTGGGCATCCAAAAACATCTTACATGAAAGTTCAATTGCACGCGCACCAGAAATACTATTTGATTGGCTCATACCTGAATTTGATATAGAACTAACGGACGAAGAAGTTGAATGGGCTTTAGTTATCTATCCAAACATGGAGGTCTTCCAAAAATTTGAACAGAATCCAGTGGCGTATGAAGAAATAGATTGGTATCCACTTAAAGAGGTAGATATTGAGGGAACACTACAATATTATGATAAGATATTAGGTGAGAGTAGTCACTTTGAATTACAGAAGAGATTCCACCGAGTGCCACAGTTTTTAGGAATAAAAATCTCTGACAACAATGCACCATTTCCTATGCGTGCACTGATACATCCTGAAATACGAATATATCGTCAGATTAAATAAACGCGTATTGTCCGCAAATTAGATATTACAAAACAATCGTGGAATTAAATATGCGGAGGAGAAAAGCAATCCTTCTGAATCGGAACGAGTGCACTTAAAATCTGATTCAGCACATCTGCTGGGATTGTGTCGGCATCAATAATTCTTACCAACTCTTGCGGATAGTGGTCAATGATTGGCTCAGTAAACTGTTTATAATAATCCCACCTATACCGAACAACGAATTCATCTGAGTCGTCATTGCGATGTTCTTTGATCGCGCGTCCACGGATACGTTCAAACATCACTTCGCGGTCTTCACATACCATGTAAAGGACTTTAAGCACCTTGATGTGTGGAGATAATAATTCAACTTGCTCTATGTTCCGAGGAATACCATCAAGGATAAGCAAATCTGTTGCCGGATTATAGACCTTTTGCTTCACTTTGTTTTTCACATATCTATGCCATGTTTTCACTGTAATATCGTCAGGCACTAACTTACCGCGTGAAGCATAATCATGGAATATCTGACCTAAATCGGATTCCTCATCAAGTTCACGGAACATATCTCCACTGGAAATGTGGAATATGCCTGGGATTTTCGACAACAGTTTCCCCTGAGTCCCTTTACCGACACCTGGCGGACCGACTAACACTACAGACCTATAAGAGGGTTCTAACTCAGGTAAAACAAGTTTCTCCTCGCATATAGGTGGTTTCTCTGATCTCATTCTTTTTGTTTTCCCTGCTATCCTTATTTTCTAATTCTGTGTGATCTATAAATCGTGATACAGCATAAATATTCACACCAAAGTCATTTTCCAAGTAGGTGTTCAAGAATATAAAAATCTAATCCTTCATAATCTCGTGCTGCAATAAACTCCTGTTCTACTTTTCTGTCAAGTGTCCTCACTTTTTCAAGCAAATTAAGAAATGTTCTCCGACTACTCAATAGATGTTTCGTTGAAATATCACGCGGTTGGGGACGCATCACTTTAACATCTAATCCAACAAATTCTCCATTTCTTCCGTATCCGTTCTCTTCAAGGACGCGCACTTGATTAAAAGCGCGCCTTAAATTGGCAGAACCGAACGCCTTATCCTGATCAAACTTTAGTCCGTTCTGGTCATTCAGATGCACACTCCAAAGTTTCTTATGGAAAAGGGCATACCCCATCTCATCTGATGGTTCCAATCCTGCAAGTATAGCATGCGCACTCTCTATTAGTCCACCAACACGTTCAGAATCTGTACTTGAGTATGCTAAACCGATAGCATGTCCAATTGTTGGAATATAGGCAATATCCATCGGTTCATTCGGCTTTGGCTCAATTAGAATACGTATCTCCGGGTCATAGTCAAGTAGCACATTAATGGCATCTAATATATATCCAACAGCGTTGGCAGAGTGCTTTGTTTCACGGATATAAGTGCCTTCTCGGGCAAGCCACAACACAAAGTTCTTGCACTCAAGGACGTTGGCAATGTCTATACAACGTTTTGATCGTTCAATCGCGTAATGTCTCTCTTCTGCTGAATTAGAAGTAAAAGCCCCATCAATCGTCTGCGGTGATTCCCATAGGCGGGGTGCTATTACTTCTGTAGTCAAACCTTGGGCATCAAGTTGTGCTTTGACGCTTTTTGCACGTGAAATTAATTCTGTATGCGATTTGCCATCAATGTCAGGAACGACATCATCATCATGAAATTGAATACCAACAAAACCGAGATCCCGGTAAAAACTTACCTTTTCATCAAAACTATAGGAGTCCCGAACAGGTGGTCCAAATGGGTCAGCACCCTCGTGTATATTCCAAGGACCGAATGAAAAACGATATTCTGTAAGCGAATTGGACATCTAAATATTACTCCGTGATAACAAGTATGTGAACGCTCCCTTTATTGTCTTTATAGCAACGTAACGTACCTATACGTTAACGATATATCATTGTAAACAGTTACTGCAATCAACAAACAGGGTGTGTAAGTTTTTGTCACTAAACTTATTACCATCCATTGTAGTGCGGGGTCTCCGTGCCCCGCTTTCTTTCAATCTACCAATAATGGCGGGGCACGGAGACCCTGCACTACAATGCATATTGTGATATTTTGCACAAAACTTTACACCACACCAACAAACATCTTGACTTTAATAATAAGTATAAAGTATTATATAATACGTGTCAAGTATTTTAAAATTGGGGTAGTAAATAAGATATCGTTGTATCGTTCACAATACAAGCGATGCAGTCGAACACCATATCTATTATTCTGATCCACCTTTTCATTGCTTCACCCTATTCACTATTATGTTGAGATTTATGATTACGCCAGGTAATTGGCAAAGCATAATTTGTCTTGTCTTATTAGGAATTTGTGCTTCAGTCCAGTCAATAAATGCACTGAACGAAGTAGGAATCGACACTGCAAGCTCAACAATTCTCAGTGAACAAACGACAAAAGACCAAACACAAGAACTCCTTGAAAGTCCACAACTAACCACAGAAAACACCTTTAGTTATGCCGACATCTTCAAAATAGAACTCTATTCAGACATACCCGGTAATATAAAAATACTGGCGATTGACAATAATGTAGAAGTCAAAGATACCATCAGTGTTAAACTGGAAAAACAAGTGCTTGTGGAAAATCCACTCTTTACAAAGGAATTTCTGGAAAAAATAACATTAACAAGCACGCAAAAAGATGGTGTGCTTCAGTTGAATTCGCAGTTGCCAGAAGATATACCTAATCAGACAAACGATGAAAAAAGCACATCCGACTTAAAAAAAGATCTGCAACTAAACTATGAAATCAAAACGCCGCCAGATATTGCTGTAGATCTCAGAGTTAGAGTTGGAGATGTCTATATTCATCACTTACGCGGAAAAATAGAAATAACCAATGAGTTAGGAAACGTCCATTTGGATGAGACCACAGGAAACTATCAAGTGGAAACATATAGCGGACGCATTCATGGACAAATATTGTTGACACCAGGACAGAGCGAAATAAAAACGCAAAACGGTTCAATTGACCTTTCTCTGCTTGACGACCTTCCTGCCCCACTCGATATAACCGCATCGGGTGGTAATATCAAGCTACTCCTTCCGATCAATTATTCTGCTGATGTTGAACTCAATAGTGAAAAACAGCAGTATCTTATAAATCTACCATCCGACATTGAAAATAATATCGGTATCATCAACGAGGGAGGTCCGCTGCTCCGTTTAGATGCAACCGATGCAATCTCAATACTAACGAATCCAAGAATACGTAGTAAATCCAATGATGTCAATCAGGGAAGTAATCAAGAATTACCAGCATCCAATATCGAGTTGCCTATCCCATTAACCACAGAACCACCTACGATTGATGGAGATTTATCCGAAAGAACATGGCTATATTCAAATACACTCTCTGCTTTTCAGAATCCTGCGGGAACAGAAACCGCTGAAAATCAGACAGATATGTATATGATGTATGACGCAGACAACTTTTATATTGGAGCAAGGGCGTTCATACAGGAATCACAAGTGCCGCGCGTGTCACAAACACAACTTGATTCACCTATCTGGGAAGACGAATCTATTGAAATCCTACTTGATATGGATCTAAAAACGGAAGCATATTCGCATCTCATCATCAATCCGATTGGAGGTGTGTTCGATCAATTGGTCACAAAAGTTGGTTTCCCAAATTTCCGATTCGCACCCAGTGGTGTAAAAAGAGAAAAGAGTGATAGTTCAGTCGTCCAGTTCAAGGCGGATAGTTCATGGAATTCAAATGCAAAAGTTGCAACTAAAATCAATGCTAATTATTGGAGTTTAGAAGTCGCCATTCCACGAAAAACGAAGAAAACAGACGGAAGTGAAACGTGGCTCCTCAACGTTTTTCGCAATTCACAATTGAAAAAGGATGTAGGCAACGATATAAGTCCGGTTGTTCATCGTGAGTATAGTTACTGGTTGCCTATGTATGATGAAGAATATCCGTGGTGGCCCCATTGGAAAGAGGGAATGGGAAAATTAAAGTTGGTTGCGAAACACCCAATATTCTCAGAAACGTTTGATATATCAGATTATTTTATAGTGAATACTATTGAAATTGAGGGAAACGACACCATCCCCTATGATGTCCTGTTGGGTAGAATTCCAATTGCAATTGGTGCTACAATTACAAACGAACAATTGTCTCACCTAATTTCGCATTTAGAGAATTTGGATTGGTTTGAGAAGGTGGAATTGACTACTACTATTGTGGAGCAAAAAGAGACTGAATCTACACCAACAAATCCATCAAGCACTTCTACAGCGGATGATACCGACACTGTCAAGAATGATAGTCTACCGAAGGAAGGACTGTTGAAAGTCAATGTGAAAATCAGTGTGACGGAAACAAAGGTGCAGAATCTAAACAAAATAAATATCCGTGGGAACAGGAGTTTTCCCGCACTCTTTATCAAACGTTGGTTTGATCTATTTCCAAGTTATTATGCTGAAACAAATATACACTTGAAGCAACAAATGATCCGTGATTTCTATTTAAACCGCGGTTTCTCATTTGCTAATGTTACCCATGAATATACCAACGACCAATTACAGTATAACATTAGCGAGGGCAGTATTGATGAAATTCGGTTTACTGGCAACCGTCGCATTCCAGAGGCGGTACTAAGTGCCGTATTAGATGTGGATAGCGATGGTGTATATTTTCACTCTTTAGGTCAAAACAAGATCAATAACCTACAAAAAGAACTCAAAAAGAACAATGATGCCTTCAAGTCGGTTGGCGATTGGCAAGCACAAAGAGAAGGCGGCAAAAATGTTCTGATTATAGATATAATTGAACATCCGTTAGTAAAATCCGGTTGGTTTCCAATAGTCGGTTTCAATCGTGTGCACGGATTAGTATTGGGTGCGGGTGGTAATCTTTCTACCCATCTCCTGAATGAAGAACATCTGTTCGGTTCATTCAGTCTTGGAGTATCAAGTCACATTTTAAACTATCAAGTCGGTGTGGAAAACACCTTTTTCACACGTTTCCCATTGACTATAGGGGTCGGTTCATACAAATTAACGAATAAGAGTATAAACGACTTCCGCTTATTACCTGCTGAATTTAGCCTAAGCGATTCTTTGTACGGCACATCTGTTGACCATTTTTTTCAAAGTCAGGGAGAACATGTCTGGATTGCAAAGAAATTTGGGCAATCATCTCAGTTACGTCTTGAATTGAATTATGAACATCATGATAATCTATTCAAATCAACGGATTGGAGTTACTATAATAGAAGCAAAGTCAAACTCGGAAATCAACGGATTGACACTGGCACACAAAACATCGTTTCATTGAGATACACTTTTGACACACGAGATCATAAATCAACTCTTGATGGTGCTGACAATCTCGCGAGCCAAATGATTCTGAGACCCAATCCTCAAACACGACAGGGTTGGCGAGGAAATATAGGTATAGAAATAGTAGGCGGCAACCTCGGTGGAGATTGGACATATAACACTTATCAATTGGAATTAATACGATACACACCATTGATTGGTAAACATAACCTAAATGTCCGTATCCTTACCGATTTTTCTGATGGACGACTACCAACACAACATCTACTTTACCTTGGTGGATTACCAAATCTTCGCGGATTTAGACACAACTCATTTGTAGGAGATAGACGATTTGTGCTGAATCTTGAACACCGATATGTTGATATAACCTATATTGAAGGTTTTTCAGATGTTTCAATCGGATGGGCACTCAGCACTTTTTTAGATGCAGGACAAGTTTGGTGGTATGATGAAAACCCGTTTACCAATTTTTCATTGAATGATTTCAAATTATCGGCTGGTATTGGAATATCAATCTTCGTCCGTCCACCAGGTGTTGATTTGCCTTTAAACTCTGTGTTTGAATTCGCGCTGCCACTCAATGTAGAATCTTCGGCACGGAAACTATTAATTCTTTGGCGTTTGGAACAGATGTTTTAATTTTATGATATAATAGGAAGAAATATAGGTAGAACATGAAAAATACACCACTTTACGAAATACATCAGACACTTGATGCAACCTTTGTTGAATTGCATGAAGGTTGGAATATACCATTCGTTTATACAAATCCTAATCATGAAAATAAAATGGTTAGGTCTGATATCGGAATTGCAGATATATCATACCTTAGCACACTATGTTTAACGGGTGAAGATCGTGCGAAATTCTTACACCGTATTATATCTAACGATGTTGAAAACCTATCTGTCGGTGAAGGAAATTACGCCACACTCTTAACAAATCGTGGTAAAATCATCGGCGATCTCAGGGTGTATATCTTTGAGGATAAAATCTATATCAGCACTGCATCTGAATGTGAACAACAGGTCTATACAGAATTGGACAAGTATATCATTGCGGATGATGTGGAATTAACTATTCAAACAGGTGAAGTCGGCGCAATTGCAGTCTACGGACCACATTCAACGGAACTGGTGGAATCTGTTCTAAATTTAGAAGGCATTAGCACATTACCAGAACATCATTCTGGTGCCTGTGAAATTGATAACCGATGGATTGGTTGTGTAAGTGCACATAATGTGGGAGAATATGGATACCATCTTTATGCATCATCAGACACATTAGTATGGCTATGGAACAAAATAATGGCTGAAAGAGAGGATGTCACCCCTATTGGGTGGGAAGCACGTGAAGCACTACGAATTGAAGCAGGTACACCAAGATACGGAACAGAACTGACAGATTCAATTTTCCCGCTTGAAGCAGAATTAGACCATGCTATTGATTTTGAAAAAGGGTGTTATATCGGACAAGAGATAGTCGCACGCATGAAATACCGTGGACATCCCAACCGATTGTTGCGTGGAATAGAAATAGATGCCGATGAATCCGTGCCACAAGAATCGTCTATTATCGTTGATGACAAAGAAATCGGATGGGTCACCAGTTCTGCTTATTCACCTACACTTGATAAACACATTGCATTGGGATACATCAGAATAGCACACACTGAACAGGGGTGCTCTATTCAGATTAAGACAACAGAAGGTAAGGTTGACGGGACAGTTGTCAAATTGCCTTTTGTATCCCATATATAGTGAATCATAAATATAAGTTGACACTTTCGACCCACGGTAGGCGAGGTTTCCTAACCGAACCGGTGTTTGTTCAGGCACATAGATGCGGTTGGGAAACCACATCTGCCGGGAATGTGCACACATTTTTGACTTCAGGATAAATAGGATGAGAACTTGCAAGAACCGGGAAAATATCAAAATGAATAACCCCAGCGGGGTGGAATGTGTATAGCACATCGCGAACAAAACATTTATAGCCCAATATGAAGATTAATTTATTAATCGGGTAATCATAATCATCCCAAAACTTGTTGGAGCACTTTGTAAGCGCGATTGTCAAACCCGTAGGCGGGGAATCATGGCGAATACCATACGCGTATTCGTCAAAGGCATTCATACCCGACAAATGCCACACGCGCATTTGGCGTTAATTTGGGGGAACGCCAAAAGGCGTTCATACCGTTGATTTCTTGATTTGGTGCTTTGGAAGCGCGCCGGACTTTGATCTCAAATTACCCAATTTATTTTTTAATCTTCATTCGGGGCGACAGGTGTATAGAACATCGCAACCAAAACATTTATAGCCCCAGCGGGGCAGCATGCGCGTGTGGCATGCTGCATGAGGTGTATAGCACATCGTGACCAAACCATTTATAGCCCCAGCGGGGCGACAGGTGTATCATTGAAGAAATAGGTATGATGACTGTGATTCTCCTTGTCCAAACTTATTATTCAAGTCTAGCAACACCTCATACAAGAAACCGATATTCCACTTTTTCTGTATCATTAAGGAAAAAGAAAATTCTATTAATAAGGGGGGAATTCAATACTCATGATATTCAACAATAATTACACTCGTATAGTGTATATACTTCTACTAACTCTACTACTTGGCGGGTGTGGTCTAAGCAAGTTATCCAGTATTCAAAAGGAAGGCGACTTGCAGGTGGTTGAAACCACACTTGAGAAAAACCTAAAAACGCTTGAACGATTAACGAAGTTAGGAAACAAGTCCTTAATTGTTAAGACTTCACGTGCTTTTTCTTCTTACGCCGGATTTCTCGAAGATAAGATGGAGGAGGCAGAGATTGCAGGTGATTTTGAAACTGCAGATGAAATGCGTAGCAAGGCTATTGAGCATTACGTACGTTCTGAAATGTATGCATTCAAAGCATTGGCAAAATCCAATAAGACCTTTAAAGAGGCGCGTACAGTGAATCCAGATACATTCGCAAAAGCAGTTCAGAAAATCAAAATGAAGGATGTTGAGCCGTTGTTCTGGGCAGCTTATTCGGTCGGACGCGGTATTAGTCTACAGAAAGACGACCCAATGCAGGTGGTTGACCTTGAGCGGGTTGAACTGATGATGAAACGCGTATTGGAATTAGATGAAACCTTCTATTTCGGGAGTGCACACCTATTCTATGCTGTTTTTTACGGTGACCGATCGCCAGCAATTGGTGGGAATCCAGAAAAGGCAAAGGAACACATCGAACGCGTAGATGAAATTAATGATGGAAAGTTCCTGATGAGCAAATTCTATTTGGCAAAATACTATGCCTATCCCATACAGGACGCACCACTATTCAAGAAGGCTTTGCAAGAAGTTATTGACGCGCCACCAGACATTTTTCCTGGAGAAAATGCAGCAACTTCTCTCGCAAAAGCACGATCTGAACGATTACTTTCACAAGTTGATACACTTTTTGATTTAGAAGAAGGGGAAATGGAATAATGAGAAATTTCAAAACAATGTACAAGAGAAATGTTTCAAGTATTGTATGTGTGATTATACTATTAATTGGATTACTATATTTGCCAGCAACACTGCTTGCTGTTGAGTCTATAAAGTTTGCCACACTTGCACCGAAAGGTTCTTCTTGGATGAACAATTTCAATGCAATGGCGAAAGAAATTCAAGCTAATACGGATGGACAGATAAAATTCCGTTTCTACGCAAACGGTATCCAAGGTGACGAACTTGATGTGATCAGTAAAATGCGAAATGGATTAATCCATGCTGGTGCTATGACTGCAACAGGACTTGGAGAAATTAATGAAGAAGTACTGATCTTTCAACTCCCGCGCATGTTCCGAAGCTACGAAGAACTTGACTATGTCCGACAACATCTCCGTGAAGATCTATATAATGTGTTCTTGGAAAAAGGATATGTCCTCATTGGAATGGGTGACATAGGGTTCTACCACATTTTCAGTAATCATCCCATTAGGAATATTGATGATCTTAAATCACCAAATGTCAAAATGTGGATGCGAACAAATGACAAGATCGCACAGATGTTCTACAAAAAAGCCGATATCGCAACAGTCCCAGGAGAAGTCACACAAGTCTTGCCGGGTTTATACGCTGGAAGGATAAATGCAGTAACGGTCTCTCCTTATGTTACAGTTGCACTACAATGGGCATCCAAATTTAAGTACATGACTGATCTACCTGTTAATGTCGGTGTCGGTGCGACAATTATTACAAAAGAGAAGTTTGATAAACTTACACCCGCACATCAGAAAGTTATCCTTGATGCCGGTGATAAATATCAGACTGAATTGATGAAGAATGTTCGGCAGGACAATAAGAATTCACTTGACGCACTTGTTCAGAAAGTCGGGATTGAAATTGTCAAGTTTGAAGAGGATTCATTAGAGGCTTGGAATACCCTCGCTACAGAAACGCATCAAGCTCTTGTCGGAGAAATATACTCTCAAGAATTTCTTGATAAGATTAACAAACTGCTAAGTGAATATAGAGAAGAGAAGTAAAGTTGGTTTAGGTTATAGTTGACAGATCTGTAGGCGGGTTGTCCATAATCCGCCTATAGTCGTCAATATAAGATTTCAACTCTTGTTGGAGGGCTTTTTAACCCGATCTTTTGGTTTTCCACTCCTGCCTGAACCAAGCATAGATTACACTAATGTGAGTTTGATTATAGATATATGGACATCATTTTTCATGAGTTCTTACACCCACAAGTCCAATAGGTGCGGTTTCTTAAACGCACCATAGGCATCAATTTAAGGATATATTTACCTATGAAGGATTTAGGAAGTCTATTTTATCAGACACACCTTTCGCACCGATGGTGCTTGGTTTCTTGTGGTCAACATTTTCTATACACCTTTCGCACCGCTGGTGCTGTTATGAGAATTCTAAAAGCCTCGGAGAGGCGATAGGTGTATAGCACGTAATATCAACACAGACGAAAGCCCCAGCGGGGCGACAGGTGTATCATAAGCACAAACTTTACTCACTAAATTGGCACCTATGCTGCGGTTTCCTATCCAATTCAGAATACCAAACGCGTATTCTGATGGAATACAGAAATCTGATTTATGAAACTCACGTTACACTAAATTGATGCCTACGTGTTATCAAAAATCCACCTATTTATTTCTAGTACATCAGATATCTATTCCTACCAACGTTCCATCTGAAGTGATTCAACTGCATCAAAATGGGCATCGCGTGTAACGAGAATTAAGCCATGCTGCATCGTAACAGCAGCAATCCAGATATCATTATCTGGTATAGGAGTCCCTTTACGTCGTAATTGATTTTTTATGATTCCATACCACTGTGCAGTTACCAAATCACAAGAAAGTAGCAGATGCTTTTCAATGAACATATTGATTCTATAAAGATTCTCAGTGACTTGTTCAGACTTCTGTGCACCGAAGAAAAGTTCACCAATAATTGGCGGGGCAAGGGCAACATTAGATGTAGTCTCTACTTTCGCTTCCACAGCTTTATCGCCAGAAAATAAGGCAATAACAATGTTCGTATCAAGCAGATATCTACCACTCAGATTCATCAATCTGCTCACATCCTTCTTCAATTGTTTGTTTCATTATTTCCAAATCCGATTTTGAAATTGTGCCTACAAATTGAAGAAGATTTTTGCCAGGGTATTGCTTTGGCAATTCACCTGACAACTCTAATATGAAATCTAACACTGTCCTCTGTTGTTCAAGTGGAAGACTTTTCAACCTTTCCACAATTTCTTGTATAGTAGTAGAATGTTCCATGGTGCTGCCTCCTTTACAATAGGAATACTATAAAGCAATTCCCAAAACTATTGTCATTTGTCAAGTTTATCATAAATATTGTCAAAATTCAAGGTTCACTCACCCTCAAACTTCACATAATCCGCGATTTTAAGTTTTTCCTTCCTTGTCCATCGCTTTAAAATACTTCTTTCTTTTGGCGTTGGCAACCGATTCCTTTTACCACGAACTTGTCGAATAAGTTTTTCAGCCATTAACACCTCAATCGTCAAAACATTGTTCTTGCCATATTCATCTTCCGTTTCCATTGACCATATTGAAGTTTTCCCAGTGAAACACGATTCTGAGTAAGTGACAACACAGTGCTTCATGACTCTACCTTCCTCAATGAGTTCATCTGTACTTAGCAGTTCTTGAATACGCCAATATCTGGGTGTGTAATTGTCCATCCGTTGTTCTTTTACAACTAAATCACCGATTTCTGAGTGTTCCCACTCGTAACTTTCCTGTTTTGACTCTTTACCAAGTTGACGATGCCAATCATTAACTTGACTGAGTAGTTTCCTGGGTGTCCTACCTCTCATACTGAAATTGGGTTGTGGTGGTCCAATTTCTTCCACAACACCCCTTTCAACAAATACGCGTTGATTGGCAAACTTATGATTCCAAATGAAATCTACGATTGGGTTGACATGTCTAACATCCAACATCGGATTAGAAATAAAAAACCTTATAACATTCAACCAGAAATCATCGTTGCCAAAATTTTTAATCAGATGGGTTCCACGAAGGGCATCCACCAAACGTTTGTCCCCACCGAGTGCCTGTACCTGTCCCCAACGAAGTGCTTCATCAACGTCATAATGCTTCGGAGCACTCAGAAAATGATGTGCCATTTTTTTCGTTAGTGTAACAGGCATCTCAGGGGCAGTGCGGATATTTTGTCCAGATCCAATATGTTTATACCAATTCTGATAAGTTTCGTTTTCTGTCAACCACACACGATCCATAAATTGTGGAATATCATACGCCACAAAGAGGTGACGCAGAAGTTGAGAAAACTGCCAATCACGGTTATGTCTTTTTACAAACCACGACTCAAGAGGACGAATCCAACTATCAGCATGATGAGCAATCATCTCAAATCCTTTAATATAAGAAGCATCCTTCAACAGATCAGAATTCTCACCAATATACAACATAAGGCGGAGCAAATCATCACGAGAATTACTCCTCTCAAATGCGTATGCGATCTCCTTTGCAATAGGATTTCTCAGATTTTCTCCATCCAATTCCTCTTTGTAAATTTTCGGAATTATCTCCTTCAGATTCCGTCCTTTTTTCTCATTCGCCATTATCTGAGAAACACTTATAGATGATAAAGCACTTAATTCATTAATACGTTCACGATAATTTTTCCTCAATTTACAACAGAAATTATGTTGACGACACCAAAGTTTGTACTCTTCAACCGTTGAAAGTCCGAGTTTATGTATATGATCTCGCATCGTCCAAGGCAAACGTGCAAATTCATATTCAGGCGTGACTTCTTTCTTCTTCTTTTTAGCCATTTTAACACCTCCGATTTAACACATTTTCGGATGCACTTCTTTAATAAACTAATATCAATTCTAAAAAATAACATACCATTAAAAATATCTGGTTCAATGTCAATGTCATACACACATTCACCACGCGCAATTCATTGCGCCTCTTACATTTGAATAAAAAGTGTATAGTCATTTTAGAATTGGTATTACGATCATTCTTAAAATGAAATCTGTGAGTTACCAATTCTTATCCGCGAAATCAGTGTAATCCACCATTCTGTAAGGTTAGAAATGACTAAATTGTTAGTTACGGTCTATTTCTTAACCGCACCAAAAGTAACACCACGCAAGAGATGACCTCGCATTAAAAAAGTAAAAATAGCAACAGGTAGGAGAAAAACAAAAGTGGATGCAGCAATCTTACCCCAGTCCATTCCAGCAGAACCGGTAGCACTGGTAATAGAAGGTGGAGATGTAACGGCTACTCCTCCAACATTTGTTAGCACAAGCGCAAAGGCAAACTCGTTCCACGCTGTAATCAAACAGAAAACTGCAGTCGCAGCAATTCCTGTTACAGACTGTGGCAAAACAACCTTCAAGAATGTTTGAAAACGCGTATAACCATCAACGAGGGCTGCATCTTCATATTCCTTCGGTATCTCATCAATGAAACCTTTCATAAGCCAAACAGCAAATGAAACATTGAAGGTCGTATAAAGCAAAATCAAACCAAAATGGGTATCCAATAATCTAAGCGAAATATACATCAAATAGATTGGAATCACAACGACAACAGGCGGTAGCATACGTGTGCTGAGGATAAAGAACAACAGATCGTCCTTGCCAGCAATCTTAAAACGAGAAAAGGCATACGCTGAAATAGTCCCTAAACCGACAGCAAGAATTGTGCTACCACCACCGATAATGATACTGTTGAGTAACTGATAGAAATATTTTGAACCATCATTCGCAAGAGCAATACAGATTCCAATAGATGCAAAGATGACTGGAATGATAAACGCCAGTCTTTCCTTTTTATTTGGGAGCGGCGCACCACCCATATTTGGAATAACAGCATAGATCTTTTTCTTCCACGGAATAACTATAAGACAAGCTATCACACAACAAACAATCAAAGAAAAAAAATGATACCGCACATCAACTTTCAACCGAGAATGCGGCACTGTGCTGAAAAAACCGAATAGACAAGTTATAACAAAAAGAAGGTTCCAGAATAAACCGATTAACCGAAGTGATATACGACGCAGCAGTTCTGTATTAACAAGCGAAAAGAACGCAAATAGAATCAACCCAGAAAGTATTTGTCCAATAAACAGATATGTTACGGTAGAAACTTTACCCTCAGGCATCAACTTTTTATAACTTTGAAGCGATATATCAAAGATAAACTGCGGCAGTTTTGTGTTGATATCCGAAGGTGCCTTCAACGATGTAACCAAAATCCAATAAATCGGAATAATGTAGACAATAACAGCAAATGAAATAATCGCCATTATGATGATGAATACAATCAGTTTCCATATCGAATAAGTTCTCATACAGACTATGTTTCTCCCTTAACACGATTGAGATATTTCACATAGATATTACTAAGGGCAACGATGATGATAAGCAGAATATAAGCCATAGCACACGCTTTACCCGTATCGTAGTTTCGGAAGGCAAGACGATAAAGGTTCATGGAAACTGTCTCAGTGACAGTACCCGGACCACCCTCACGCGTAAGCACATAGACAATGTCAAACATCTTAAAGGCATCCATTGTGCGGAACAATAAGGCTATCAGTAGTAGTGGTGACACCAACGGTAACGTAATCCAACGAAATTTAAACCAGGATGAAGCTCGGTCTACATCTGCTGCTTCATAGAGATATTTAGGTATGGCACTCAATCCTGCTAATGCAATCAACATCATAAATGGAGACCACATCCACGTATCAACAATGACAACAGATAACATCGCAATCTTAGGATCGGTTGTCCATTCAATAGGTGGATCAAAGATAGTTTTTATTACAGGTAAGTTTAGAAGAGGACTTAATAGATAGTTCAGCAAACCTCCATCATCTGAAGCAAGAATAAATCGCCAAAATAGTGCGACAACTACAGGGGACAACATCATCGGAAGCAAGAGTAACGTTGTCACCACACCTTTTGCAGGAAAATTACGATTCAGTAATAATGCTAAACCAAACCCTATGAAGAATTGAGCAGTTACAGCCAAAATTACAAAATAAGCAGTCGTGCGGAAATATCCCCATATATCAGGATCCGTAAGGACTTCTATGTAGTTCTTAGCACCAATATATTTTGGTGCATTTGGCATGTTGGCTTTATAGTCATGGAAACTTAAATACAATGACCATAAAAGGGGAAAGATGTTCATTAAGATGAGCAAAATCATCGTTGGCATGATGAATGCCATCTTAATCTGATAATCGCTCATCCCACGCGAGAAGCGGTTGTGCTGCATATTTTTAGGTCTGTTCCGTATTGTGCGTGCGTTGTAGCACATTCTTCCAGTATATGGAAAAGCGCGCTATAAAGCGCGCCTACCTAAATGGATTTGTTGTAATACCATTTCTAATAGAGAACGCCGCATTTTTGTAGCACAAACTGCCAGTTTGTGCCATCCTACAAGACATTCTTAACAAATTGTTAATGGGATAAACATTTATAGAAATAGTATAACATTTCCAACAGAACTATTCTGTATCACTACTATCCTTCATAGCTTCCGTAAAGATTTCCTCATGTTTTTGAGCAATAGCATCAAGTGCTTCCTTTGATGTCTTGATACCGGTAATAGCCTCACTCCAATTGGTTTGACACTCATTTAAGAGTTGGGCATATTCAGGAACTGCCCAGAAATCACGAAGATATGGGAAACTCGCAGCAAACGCTTCATTAAAAGGGGTCGCTGTCTTGAAGGTATCCGATTCCAAGACTTCTTTCATCGGTGTAAAACCACCTAACATCGCCCATTTTTCCTGCACTGGTTTCTGCATAAACCATTTCAAATATTGCTTCGCAATCTCCTGATTTTTTGAATAGGAGGAAAGTGACATGCCTTGTCCACCAATACTAATATAATGTCCTTTGGGTCCCTTAGGGGCAACAAAGAAACCACTCTTGTCATGTGAAATTTCGTTTGTTGCTGGATCAACAACACCAGGGAAAAATGCAAAGTAATTCATCGCCATCGCAACTTTACCCTTAATATAAGCATCAAGTGTTTCTGCCCAATAGTAATTTGGGGCATCAGGTGGTGCAAATTGAAGCAAATCTTTATAGTAATCAAGTGCCTTGACCGCATCCTCTGTATTTATATAACCATCAACTTTTTTCGTCTCTGGGTCACCGTAAGAGGCACCAAAACTCCACATGACCTGTTGGAAACCCATCGTAATGCCATCATATTCTTTACTATACCATGTAGCAATACCGAAGAGATCATCATCTGGACGCGTGAAAAATTCGGCAATATCACGAAGTTGTGAATAAGTTGTTGGTGGGGCAAGTTCATAACCGTATTTCTCTTGGAACGCAGACATTTCAGCAGGATCTTCAAACAGGTCTTTCCTATACACATATCCTGCCGCATCCACTTCAGCAGGTAATGCCCAATACTTGCTACTCCCTTTCGGATACTCGGCAAACGCAGTCATAGCAGGTCCATATATCGCAGACACATCTATATTCTCATTTATCCAATCTGTCAAGTCAATGTAGTGTCCACCGACAGAATTTCTTCCCAACCATTGACTGTCTCCTATCACAACGTCATATAAATCACTCTTCCCCACGAAGGAATTGTCAATTTTATCTTGGAAAGCAGGCCAAGGAATCTGGACAACATCCACTGCAATTCCTGTTTCAGTTGTAAAGTCTTTAGATAATTCTTGTAAATAATTAGCTGGGTCCCATTCTGCCCAGACAATCGTTAATGTTTTTTCATCTTTTTGACCGCACCCTACTATAACTACCAACATTAAAAGAATAAAACTTATGGACAAACGTCTCATTTCTGTAACTCCTTATTATTCTATAACACTTTTGATCAATACCAAACGTCACTTCTGGTTCGTTCAGGCAAACCAACAATCCCAATTTAATCCGTAATTATATCAAAATGAGAATAAATAAGCAAACAATTTTAAAGTTTGGAAGTCTCGTAACATGTATTGATTTTAGTTCGTATTGTAATTTACCACTAAACTATACTTCCGTGTTAAAATTCAAATGAACCTGAATCAATTAAAACAAATATGCAAATTAAATACTTCTTCTACACATTCTATCTCTCTCTGATTTTATTGGGATTTAACTCCTTTTTCGGATGCAACCAAGCAGAATACATAATAGTCAAAATGCCACCTATGGTGTCTGAATTACAATATGATTGTGAAGACGGTGTGCCTTCTTTATGTTCAACTGAAACTGAAGTGAAAGTGCCAATAGAAGAAGTTGTTTCAAACATTGTTGAAACAGTAGTTGAGGAAGAAGTTGTTGAAGAAGTACCTATAGCGGAAATCGCAGCGGAAATCGCTACACAAGTTGAAGAAGAAGAACAAACGACTGTAGAACAGGTGGTAGAGGAAGTCATAAACGAAATTGAGGAACAAGTTGATGAGGAAAAATTAGTAGATATCCCAACTGAAGAAGTGATTGAAGAAGTCGTGGAATTATTCGACGATGACACGTCACAACCGGTAGATACACAAAATACAGAAGATAAAAATGATGCCCCTGAAGAACTAACAACTGTAGAGGATACGGAAGAAATAAAGACGTATGTTAAGGACGAGGAAGATACAGACACATCAACGCAAGAGGAGTCCAATCAAGATGACGACTCATCTAATCATGACATACCAGAAACACAAAATACCGAAAACACAAACAATAACCCTCCACCTACTCAGCAAACTGGCAATGAGAATACTGATGTAGAGTCGGATCCTGACCCAGAACCACAACCTGACCCAGAACCTCAAAAGGAGAAGGAAGATTCTATTTATCGACTATCAAATCTATACGGTAGTACAGTATGGGACAGGTGTGGGTGGCAAATATCCTTTACTCATATTGATGGTGGAATAACACCAAATCGGATAGGAGTCAGTCCAAAACCAACAGGAACAGAATGGGAGATAGAGGATTGGACATCAGAAGATACTGATGATGGACAAGAGGTTTCTTTCTTTATTGCAACAGCAGCAACAAGGGCATTTGTGTCAATACCTGGGTGGCCACGTTCTCTCTATCTCGGTGGTAACTTCTGCGATGACTAATACAATTATAAACCGTTGTAGTCAATCGGTTTATCCGATTTCTAAACTGTTGTATCTTCCCCACTAATACTCTTCAAATTTATATCTCCACCAATGCAACGGAGTTTCAATAAAGGACCATCTCCATTAACAACCCCATATAGTTGTCCAGATATATGTTCATCATCAGCGACGATAACATCCGTCAGTTCAGAAGCAATCTCGCCACCACTACATTTGGCATCTATCTTCAATGATACATTCAAGGGCAGTGAAACTGTGATGTCTCCACCTGATACTTCTATGGTTGAATCACCCTTGAGCTGTTCTGATATACCTAAGTTGACAGAGCCGCCAAAGGATTTAGCAGTGACCGGACCATCGTTATCCAGATCAATACTTCCACCTGAAGTCTCAACCTTTGTCCCGCCTTTACATCGCACCAACTTGATATTACCACCAGATGTTTCTCCAGTGATTTCACCATCAACATCTACACAGCGTATACTTCCACCAGATGTTGTTATGTCAACATTTCCGATGTTGTTATTTATCTCAATGTCTCCTCGTAATGCTTCAATCCTAACATCACTTTCACATTGAACTAACCTAACATCACCATTGACAGTATTGCCAAAAACGGGACCTGTGATATTCTCAAAATACAGTTCACCGCTGTTTGTTTGAGATTGGACTGCACCACTAAAATCATGAACAGCAATATCACCCGCTGCTGTTTTTAAATATACACCGTGGAAGGTATGGGGAACTGTAATATCAAAATGGATATTCAGTCGTTCCGTGTTTTTTTTCCAATACCGTTTGCCATCTTTAAATTTCGCATCAATTTGTAGTTCACCTTCTTTTGGATTAATGTTAACTTGGAAATCCCTAAGTAATTCTGTTGCATGCCTATCTGTCTTGAACTTTGCCGCCCGGTGTACTACAACATTAACTGCATCGCTTTCTGCTGTCCGAATGTCAATCGTTCCAAACTCAACGTCAAGTATCAACCTTCCATCCGGACTCACATCGAATGATTCATTGATTTCATCCAGGGTAGTCTCAGTCATAAATTCAGGAATCGCGTTCCGTATCAAATCTCCTATTTTACCTTCTTTCAACTCTTCCTCAATGTTCTCAATGAATCTCTTCCCAAGTATGTTGGTCACCATCCCTTTTAAATCGGGAAATGATCCTAATCCTTCGCTTAGATACGCTGCAAGATGATTACAAGCAATACTAATTTCACTATAATTTGCATCTTCATGTAATGGTTCAAAGAGCGCATCAGGAACAGCATCTAACGCACTCAGTCGTTTCAAAACCTTATTGAATTGAGAAACACATCGACTTTCTCCATCCTTATAGTTCTCTGTCAATGCTGAATTCTCTGCAATTTCTGCTGTCTGCTCAAGAATCTGAAATAGTCCGCGTATTTCTTGTTGTCGTTCTTGTTCCATGCTACAAAATATCTCCATATCCACGTTTTTCTAATACGGTTTTGAGTAAGTCTTTCCCTTTATGAAGTCTCCACTTTACCGTCGTTAAGGGAAGCGAAAGCGTTTCTGCAATTCGTTTCTGTGGCATATCAGCCCAATAATAGAGCGTGATTACCTCCTTAAAATCAGACGGCAATGAGTCAATCGCTTCCCTCACATCTTCATGTGTAGATTCCTGTTCCACAATTTTGGCAGGATCCGTAGAAGCAGGATCTGCCTCTATTTGCAATTCTGCATCTACATCGTCATGCAATTGTATTCTACTTGATCGCTTCATAAAACGCAGTGCGCGATTACGTGTAATTGAATAGAGCCAAGAACCAAATCTATTCAGGTTATCAAGTTGCGGTAATGCCTCAAATGCAAGTAAGAATGCATCTTGTACAATGTCTTCTGCTTCAATTGGGTTTCGGACAACCTGTTGTGCTACGGAAAGCATACCGCGTTGATAGCGATACACTAATTCATCAAACGCTTTGTGATTACCAGCCAATACAGCCACAATGAGTTCCGCATCCTCAGCATCTTTCAATTCGTCTGGATTCATGAAACGTATCTCCTTATCCTTATGAATTAGAGACAGTATTGTTCAAAAAGGATAGCATATTTATTCAGCAAGAAAGATACGTAGCATTAGTAAATAAAAACAGGTCTTCCAATTAGATTCATACGGGGAATGTGAGGGTAACAACAGGCATTCTAAGTCAGGCATCAAATCAAACTGCTGGTTATAAGTGTAAGTCATAGTGACCCACAACCTAAAGGTTGGGGCATGTGCTTCATAGACAGTGCCGATCAGAACTACGTCTTAATCCGTCTCCACAGTGGTTGCTAAGCCAACCACTTGCCCGAAGGCAACTATTTGGATTTGACACGTGATTTTCAAACGGGTGAGCGTTTTTCAATGCGTCTACCCTAAACGTGCAATAGATGTTTTTGAAAACTTTAGCAGTATTGAATCGCAAGGAAACCTTTACCTGATTGTTTCACTGCCAAGCGGTCTACCACCGCATCAATCAGAACCAATGCCGACTGCAAAAAAGAGTATATCAAGTTTCAGTGAAAATGTCATGTCTTTTTGATAAATTATGATTTCAGCCGTCTACATCCCACAAGCTAAAGCATGGGGATTTGACGGAATCGTGTTAAGGTAGGGTATAAACACCCCACCGCACTTTAGCAATTTCACCTGTATCAACAAGACGTCCAAGTTCGTTTTTTATTGCTTTTGGATGCCCTTCAATTGCTTCAATGAATTCTGCGGTTCTTTTATCTCCATCGGAAAGAAGGGTAATGATTTGCTCTTTGAATGGGATACGCAGAGGCCTTCCACCTCGGAGTTTTTGTAGGATACGGTTTGCTTGTCTGGATGAGCATCCCAAAATGTGTTCCACGTGTTCTCTGTCAGATTCACCAGTAAGATTGTCTAGTTCTATCTCAAATTGTTCACGTGTTGCTATCACATCAGGAAGCTTTTCAAGACCACCTGCTACTTCAAAATCTTCCCAATCAAAAAAAAGTGTCTCAGGTCTGTCTGTAATTTGTGGTAGGAACATACTTGAGATTAATACCACTCTTTTGTTGGGTAAATTGTTTAACTTAGTAAGTTGGACAAAGCGAGAGAGCACTGGGATGATACTCTGTTCATATACACTTTGGACCCGTTCGTCAATATAGTGTTCCGAATTTGAGTCTCTTTCATAAGACAGAGGTTCCTTGTCGTTCCCGAACAATATCTGTGATCGTCGCCATATTAGTTTTTCAGATAGTGTTGGTGTTCCAATTATCCAAACCACATGCGACTCTTCTAATGTGGATTTAATACCTTTAGAATTATCAAAATCAACGACGCGACAGACATTTTCTTTCTTTTCGAGATCTGACAACCGAGCAGCGATTGCCTTATAAGTGAGAATAGTATGCTTAATGCTGGTGTCTCTATCTATTTCAGCACAGATACCTTGGAAAAAGCGTTGCGCAGTTTCGGACAACCCGATGACATCCCAGTTACTGTTGTAATCTAAGATTGTATCTCGCGGGTAGTTGCCTGTTCGAATCTGATAAACCTTGTTTCCAGGAAGCCAAGGTGTTGGTTCGGTATAGCGTACTTCTATTGTCTTATTTGGGAACGCCCTTCGGAGATGTTGTTCGGAGAGGGTTACAGACATCAGCATGAGTCTTTTGACGGTTGGATGCAAAACTGGGGGGACCCAGAATCTTAGCGTTTTACCATTCCACCGTATCGGTGCGTCGGCATCCCGCGTATAGTGAGTGAAGAAACTATTAAGTTGATGCCAAAACGTCCAGTTTGGATTTGAATTGATCGTCTGTAAGTTCTGAATATCTTCAACGGTATCTATGCTAAAAATCCCCAATTCAATAGCCTTTGTTATTGACATTCTGATTCTAATGTCTTCGTTAATCACAGACGAATCCACTTTGAATACGTTAATTCCTTTATCTGTGAGTATTTTTGAGGCATTTGTGTCATGGGGAATATATGCAGAAGCCCCTCCTTCAAATTTGATGCTAAAACGTGCTAATTGTGTACCGGCCTCAGGGTCAACATAACCGCGCGGTACAACTCTACCCCATACAACGGCTTGACACACTTGTCTTAGAAGTCTTTTATGCTGCCACTCGAAAGCGCGTATCACTGCTCGTATTCGTTTCACAGCATCTGCATGAGGTATATCCTTAATCTCGACTGCATGGAGTAAGGCTTTTGCCAAGTCACCTAAGGCACTGCCTTGCCAGTTGACACTCCATTCCTGCAGAACTTCCTTTGTCAATATACATTCAGGAAATAGTTTGTAGGCTTGTATTCTGTCAAGAATGCAAAGTCTTTCAGTGTCATCCATCTGTTTCAGGATTGCATCTGCAGTTTCTGTGTATTGTGGATCGAAAAACAATTCAGGAAGTGCTAATATTTGAGTCTTAGCGCGATTTAATGAGGCGGGTTGTGATAAAAAACCACGTTGTTGACAATCCGTATAAACAGGACACTGCGGGCAGATAGTGTCGCTGGCATCACCACCTTTTTCTTCAAGGGCATCACATCTTTCAGGGTCCTCGCACACATTTCCTAGTTGAAAAGGATTCGTCATGCGAACGTCAATCGGTATCTTTTTCACCTGCTCCCACAGGTAGATTCGTGGTTTTCAGCGTTCAAACAGCGTAAGTTCCTGATTTTGATAGCGATTCTCTAACTTCTCAGCATACTTGTATGTTGGAACATTTAAGCAAGTTGATTCACTGGAGGAGATAAAGGATTCTGCATCTGTATTTGCCTCTGTGTCTTCCTCGGAAATTAGTGCCAGAATATGGTCAGCCTGATTAAATATGTTCTGATTCTGAAGGTTACCGTTATTGTGCGTACCGTTTATCCGACTTGTTTGCTCAGGTTTTTGCAATACAGGATCGGATCTTTTTATTGCGAGTGGACTAAGTTTTCCCTCTCGAATACTGAGTATTTTGTCGGAGATAGGTATGCTCGCGGGTGATTTGATTGGGACAATTCCTGTATCAACCCAAATATCTGTTATAGGTGTTGATGTTACGGGTATTCCAGTTTCATGGGTTGAGGCGCGAATCCATACCGTCCCTTCATCTTCCCACAGTGAGATGTAGTGGTTATCAATTTCACTGTGTGGTAAGGTCCAACGGTAGTTATCTTGTTCTTGCCCAATATAGGAAAATCCTCTCTTAATAAGTGTGTCTTTGGCGAGATCAAGATTATGTGAACCGAGGGAAACAGGTGTTTCGTGAACAATTGGCTCTTCAATAATTTTTTGTGGTGCGGGTTCATGAAGTGACACTCGAAGAGCATCAATGGGGGCAAACACTACTTCCTTAGCGATAATAGGTGGATCTAACAGATTGCCTTGCAGAATTTCATAACGTGCATCCCATCTACTATAATTCTTTTCTCCATTGACTTCAAGGTATACATCAAGGTTCTCAGGGGCATCGGAAGTCGGTGTGTGCTTATGGATATATAGTTTGGAGGAGTCTGCATTTGGGTGCAAGTAGTCCGGTATCCTGCAAGAAAATCGTATGCCTCCAGATTTTGTTATTGTCAATAATGGATTGGGAACTGCATTCGCGAGTGTATCAATGCAAGTATGAACTGCATCAGGTTCGGAGCAAATGAGATTATAAGTAAAATGGAAGTCGTGCCAACTCGCTCCATCTAGTTCGGAAGGGGTCCCTGTATACACTTGAATACCCCATGATTCGTGCCATCGCCTTATGTCCCAGTCTTTTATCCCTTGCCGTTTTAGGAATCGCTCTCCGCCCAATTCTCTGGGACCATTATCGTTTCCCGGCCCTCGTCCTATAGGCATAAACGAGACGTGCGCTTCTTCTAAATTCGCGAGTAAAACAGGATATTTATAAGCACAATGTGTTGTAAGATGGTAAGGGAATCCTTTGTTGTAAAGGGCAGGCGTTACCACTGTTTTACGTTGAAGAAATGGTTTTTTGTATCGTTCATGACATCGTTGTAAAATATCTTTAAAAGAAATCATAGTCACAATAAGCTAGTTATGAAAACCGCGTCTCCTAACAAACAAAGATTTTCAGTAAATAATAATAATGTGATAGAGTATATCACAAATTTTCTTTATAATCAATATTTTTTTTATTTAATTGTGGTCTTATTATGGTAAAGTATGAAAATAATTATACGCGCACTGTAGGAGCGATCTCCGAATCTCAACTTAACTCTGTGATAATCGGGAATCGGAGTTCCCTCCTACATATCCAAAATGTATAAACAATTCAAGAATCTACCATAGTTAGAAAATCTTATATCAAAAGGTAGTGGTAGTTAACAATGCAATGTGAATCATATTTTACCGATCAGCACCAAAATCTGGTTCTTTTGCTGATCGGGCAATCCATTTTTCAAATACAGACTTGAACAACTTTGCCTTATCGCCAAAGTGTAGATACTGGATACTTTTGATTGGAATTGACACATCCCCGTATATTTGTGAATGTCCAAGAAATCTGTCATCTCTAACTTCAATCGGTTCAAAAATCAAGATTGGGTTGTGTATCAAGGCGAAGCGAACTAAGGATTGAGTGGTTTCTGGCTTTTGACTGTCTGGTTTCTGCTGTTCCTGCACTTCTTCAACGTTTATCGACTGTTCAGTGTTGTCAATGCTGATATCAACTATCCGTGCTACTCGGTCAATAGGTATCTCAAGTGTCTTTAAATTAGAAGCAAACTGAAATGTCTTTCCATCAAAAGCAATCAAATTCCCGCGCTTCATATCACCATTTTTTGCCACAAGAATGTGTTTTGGCGGATTATCACGATTGAACCGTGGAACGGTGAGTGCGCGTTCTAATTTTACATCTAACTCCGTATCCTTGGTTTCAAGTGGGTCAAAGATGAGTTCAACTGCTTGTTTAAACGCAAGAGCATCATTATCAATAACGTTTCCTCCAGAAAAAACGATTTTAATTTGCTCATTAGGGTTTCCGGTATCTACTTCAATTTCCAAATCCCCGACTTTAGTCCTACGCATTTTACCTTCCATAATTCGACCATCTTCTAAAATGATACGGTGTTTATTTCCACCAGTGATGGTGATAGGATTTCGGTTTTCTTTTCGTGAATGTGTTTTTCCGCGTGAAAATTCAATACCTTTTACGTGTTTTGGGGCGATGTGAGTTGCTTTGACAAATGGTGAAAGGAAATTAATACGAACATTATCGTAGGAAATGACTTGACAAGGAATGACTTCTCCATTCTTCAGATGCATTAAGTGCGGGAATGTCTTTACATCAAATTGGTGGAGTCTTGATAAATGTTTATTATTTCGTTCAATTCGGGGAGATAGGTTATTTGCTATTCTGACAGGTTCTGAAGATCCTATAGGCAACCATTGGATACTGGATTTTTCGTCGGTGTCAAATATCACTTGTCCACGGAGACTTCCGCTGGGAAAGAACATCTTATCGTAAGCATCAATGGGTTGTTTGACTTTACCTGTAGACTCAAGACGAAGTTCGGAGACACCATCAAGTGAGCAGGCAATTGATTCTTCTCCGAAATTTGTTCGTATTAAAACACTGTCCGTATTTAATTGTTCGACTTGTCCATTTATAACTGATCCGTCAATGTACGTCAATGCCATGCGTTGATCAGCTTTTCTGAGTCTTCGTCCTGGCATAACAACTCGATCAACCTGTTTTATGTCTGTGTCAGTTCGTGTTCCATCCGTATCAAGTATATAAACGTCATCATTCTTGACAAACAACTTACCATGAAAAACTTCACCATTCATCATGTGGACTCTCGGTTTAGTAAAATCGACTTCTTGGTTTTTAAATTCCTCAGGTTGATGGTAAATTCTTAACCGCTGCACCGATAGGTCTTGCCCTCGGTTGTAAATATACGCTCCGGGTACCTCAGTTGTCTGACTTACTTCATCTAATTTCAAGAGTAAATTTCCGTTTTCATCAAATACCTTTAACACCTCTGTGTCTTGGTCATAGGCAATTCGTAAACGGTAGCTCCGGTGATCTGGCTTTATTTGTAATATAGGTTCATATAACGTTCCTTGTACGACAACAAGTTCCTTTGCCCATGTTTCAATTCGCAATGCTTGGTAAAGGTTTTTGCCGAGAGAAAAAACAAAACCTGGAGGACTTGATGTAGAGGCAATTTCAAAGTCAATTTCATAACGTTTAGGCCATTTAATCGGATAATATAAGTTTGTTTTACTTCTATCTGTGCGGGGTTTTCCACCTTGTTCCGGGTACCAACCGGTGGGGTTTTTACTGGGACGTTTCTCGGTTTCATTTTGGGCTGCTGGCAACCATGATGACAGTTGTGAACCATCAAAAATAAGGTTAGAATGTTCTTGGTTTTCAAGAGAGTAGATCATATCTCTATTGACACGGAACTGTCCATGGCGATTGTTTGAGAATAGGAAAGTGTCTTCATCTGAATCAATGATGTCCGCTGTCCAGAAGTCTCCCGATATAGTACCAACACGGAATGTTCCTGTTACTGGTGTGGATTGCTTGGAGAAAACAATGGAATCTAATACAGTGATATCTACATTCAGTTCGTCTGCGAAGTATGGGGACTTCCATCGGATTGTCCCTAACTTACCATCCATCAGTTTACCGGAGAGGGAATCACCATTTTTCCAACGTAAGAGTGTTTCTTGAGCCTGTGTGGTGGTGTGAAACCACAATCCGATGAGTGTAAGGACAATCACCATTAACATTCTAAGACATTTTCGCATTGTGTTTCTCCTTAATGTGCTTAGCTTTTTAGTTGTGTATTGAAGATATTTCAAAATAGTTCTCTATTATGATTACAAATGGTCATAGTGACCCACAACCTAAAGGTTGGGGCTTGTGCTTCCTTGACAACAGCGTTTCTCCAAAAGGATCACCCGTCTCACGTCATCTCCACTTTAGGCAGCTAAGCCTGCCTGTTTGATATTGATAGCTGCATTGATGTCTCTATCATGTTCAGTCTTGCACGTAGGACATATCCAGTGTCTATCTGAAAGTGTTAGTTTATCGTTTGTGTGTCCGCAGGTGCTACAGGGTTTTGTTGTAGTTGTCCATTGTCCGATTTTGAGGAGAGTTTTATCGTGTTTAGCACACTTGAATGCCAACAATTGCATAAACTGGTAAAAAGCGAGATCACTGATTTTGCGTCCCCAGAGGCGTTTCATGCCGTCTATATTTAGTGTTTCAAAGCACAAGGTGTCAAAACGCCTGCAAAGGTCTGTAGCAAGTTTCCACTGCCAGTCAAGACGTTGGCGTGCTATCTTCCTATACTGCCGAGATAACGCACGGATAGCACGATACCAATTGCCTGATCCCTTGACTTTACGACTCACGCTTTTATTCAGTGTTCTCAACTTGTTCAAAGACTTTTTCAAAAACTGCGGAGACACAATCTTATTCCCATTAGAAGTTGTGAGAAAGGTTGTCAATCCGAAATCAAAGCCAGCACTTTCACCTGTCTTCGCAAATGATTTCGGTGTGTCAACGTTATCACAAGAAAAGCAGATCCAGTAATCGCCACACCTGTCACGCTTGAGGGTTATTGTTTTGATGTCACCTGTTATTTCACGATGTTTATGAAAGGAGAACCACGTATCTATACAGTTGATCTTGATACGGTTCCCTTCAAGCTTATAGCCTGCTTGTGTAAAGGTCATAGAGTTGTATTTATGTTGCGGTTTGATGTGCGGTCTACCTACTTTGCACGTTGTTTTGCCAGCCTTGCGATCTTTCATATTTCTGAAAAATGCATCATAAGCTTTGCCCATACGCAGCACAACATCTTGAACAACTTGACTCGGTAGTTGTTTCCAATGTGGGTTCGTTCGCTTTTTCAACTTCGCAATATGACGATTCATCGTATAGGCAGAGATGTTTTTCTTATAGATGCGATAATACCTTTGCTGCAATCGCATAATATGCACATGGACCTGATGCATATCGTCAAGCAGATTGCCAAGTTTTAGCGTGTTCTTTTGATTTTGTATCTTGTATTTATAGGTTTTTCTCATGGTATGTCTTCTCGGTGAAGAACCTCTTATCCATCGTTAGTCGTGTGGCAGATGCTAACGACATCCACTACTGAAAAGGTAATTGTATTATAGAGTGTTTCTTTCTCAAAATCAACCTTTTTGCTTTTGCCCGTCTACATCCCGCAAGCTAAAGCATGGGGATTTGACAGGAAGAGCGTTAAGTCCCTATAATATTACCTTTCGTAAATAGGCAGTAAACGGTAGTTCAAAGCTAAGGTAAGCACAGCCATGCCAGTTCCATAGGCTTTACCGTAGGAACTGTTGAAACTTCCATCTGGTTGTTGCATTTTTTGAAGTCGTTCAATAATGCGCTGATTCCAAGCTTGCCATGCTTCCAAATCACTCTGGAATAGTGCCTGTGCCATATAGTATGAGGTATAAAATATATAACTATTACCGATATTATAATTTGCTCTTCGTTTTATGTATTCGGAAGTGGCTTTATATTCAGGTGTATCTTTTCGTTTGCCAATTGCATATACGAGTGTCGCGATCGCGGAACGGGTGAGTCCGTCTCCGTGGCTGCCTGAAGGAGTATAAGAGACACCTCCGCCTTTTATTGTGCAGGTTTGGAAAAAGTTTAATGCTTTGTTAACGGCTTCATTTGGGATTTCAATGCCAGCGTTACGTGCACCGAGAATTCCCATCAGGACAGTGCCAGCCACGGTGGTGTCAGCATCTCGTGCTTGTGGTGAGTATCGCCATGCACCCCACGGATTCTTTTCTTGGGCAGTCAATGCACATCTTATTGCCAATTCCAGTGCTTCACTGATAGTTCTTCTGCGGCTTGCGGCGACATTGCTATCTTTCCAAAGGAGATCTTCGTCTACAGCACCGTAAGCTTCAGACAGTGCTAACGTCGCGAAACCGTGATGATACATGGATGAATGTCCACTTCTTGTTCCCATAAATCCTGATCGGGCATCCTGTTTTGAGATCATATTGCGTAGTGCTTTACGAATGTTTGGGGCATAGGGTCCATAATCTGGGTCTTCTCCACTCGCCATCAACGCCATGACACATATACCTGTAATCCCTGCTCCACCTTGTGCCCCTTGCCAACTTCCATCTGCTAACTGGGTGTTTGCGATATAACGTAGACTACGGTCATTGATGCTTCTCACCGTGGGTGGAACACCTGTGCCGTAACGGAGGGTTGGATCTTGGGCATCAGTTGGCTTGTTGAAAAATATGCTCAAAAAAATCAATAAGCCAATGAATCCAATAGTCTGTATCCGAAGGTATATCGGTGATGTAATAAGTGTTTTGTATTGTGTCATGTTTGTTTATCCTCCACTTGTAATTTGAAGTTGCCAAGGGCTCCAAGTCTCAGTTGGTCTACTTAGGTAAAGTTTTAGCATCATAAACACTAGTCCGTCACTGCTTATGATCGGAAGAGTTAGCTGATATGCTGCTGTTTCTAATTGTTTCCGCTGAGTTCTGTTCAGGAGTAAGTACATATCAAGATTAGCAACTACCACATCACGTGCTGCTTGTTGGCGGAATTCTTCTCTTTCGGCTTGTTTCTCGATATATTGTGTGTACGTATCTTCAGACAGAACGTCTTTAATGGCACGTTGGTAGAGCGGATGATTTAGTATGTAAGAAATCTGATCAAAATACATATTTTTTATAGTCTGTTGGTAATGAGGTTTTTTCGTCTTGTCTTCACTTTCAACTATTCTTTGTATGTTGTCTTTATTTTCTTGAAAGTCCTGCCAAATAGTTTTGAGATTCTTGAGAACTATTTCGCGATTTATTGTTGAATTATACGGTATCATAAGGTTGGCTAAGGCTTCTACGAAGGTTAACCTTGCATTCAGGAGTTCAATTTGGTTTTCGGTAAATTGGAGTGATACGCCAGTTGCTGCAAGATCTAAACGTTTCAAGGCTTGTTTGTTACGTATTCCTAATTGTTCGGTGTGTGCTGTGAGAACTGTTTTTGCCAGTTGCCACAATAGCGTTTCTCGGATTTCTTCTTTAGATCTGGTCTGATTTTGTTTCTCTTGTTTTTCTGGATTCTCTACCGCTTCACTCTTCACATTTGCTTCATCCAGTGGTGCCTCAAGCACTATAACTCCTACAATATCTATAAAACCATTCCTATCTTCTTCATCTTCTTCATATATTTTTTGCATCACTTGCCATATCTCGGACTGTGTTTTGCTCAATATATTATCCAAAGAAATCTTCAATTTCAAATCATTATTTATCAGATGGACTATCCCTCGAAAAGGTTCATTTATTATTTTTTCTAAGGCAAATTCTTTATCCGCATTTTCAATCAGTATTTGTATAATGCTATTCCTTTGTTTAACTGTCAGGTTGAGAGAATGTTCAAGTAGGACAGTAATGAAATGAATACAAGCCTGTTGAGCATTCTTTTGCCTTGCATTGGTGAAATCTATATAATCCTTTATTTGTTGTGCGTTCAGATGTTTGGCTAATACGTTTTTTGTTTCAGTATGGGACAACAATGTTTCAAGTATCTCTGGACCTGTTTTATTTTTGGCATCTATGATGATAGATATCATACTTTGGTCAAACTTTAGTACATTTTCAATAGAGTTGTTGATTGACTGATGAAGTACTTTAACAACTGAATCATCAAGATCAAATAGCGCCCCAATATTAACGGTAACCTGATGAAGCAAAGGGTCAATTTTCTGCTTGTGAATATCATTTGTGTTAACCATTTTGGGTTTGACAACATGGTTCCCACCATTAACCACCACCACAGGATTTTTATTCCGTGTTCCGTATCCTTCTTTATAGAAGTTCACTCTGTAATAACCGGGAGGAATGTTTGAATGTTTATATTTGCCATCCACACCTGTTTTTGTTGTGAAGACTATACCGTCAGCACCAATAATCTTGACATCAACACCATCAATTGGATTCTGTTTGGTGTCCTGAATTATTCCTGTAATTGTTCCACCGTTTGTGGTAATATCTTCTGCAAGGGTGATACAAGCCACTATTATTAGGACAAAATATATACAAACAATTTTTCTGATTTGCATTTGTCAATCCTCATTCTCGTTCTAACCTTCTCATATTGCCGCCAAACCAGTTTGCCATTCATTTCCTTTCTTACCAGCATAGAGCATGACATAAGTGTTATCAATTTCAAGAATTTGTCCAGTTAAGACACCGTCGCAGTCAAAAGCATCAGGATCGTCCGAGGGTGTAAATACAGGGTTGTACGGGTTCGGTTCATAGTTAAGAAAATCACGAGTCCTGACATGTCCGATACGCCAGACTTCCCCATCAAAACCACCATAGAGAATATGGAAATACTCCGGTCCCTTGAACAATTCAGTTTCACGAACGGATTTGCTATCCCATGCTTCACCGCTACCTGTGAAAACGGGATTTGCAGAATTTTTAGTTACCAATGCAGGATTGTTTGTTTGCGCGGTTGCATAGCACATCGTTAAGCCTTCACCAAACGATTTCGTTGCCTTACCTGTATAAACAATGTGAATTGTATCACCCTCTATTGCTACTGATGGATGGGTGGAACCGTGTCTTTCGTGTTCAGTATCCGCAGAAATGACGGGTGTGTGTTGGACGCGTCGCCATTCACCCAAATCACCACCGCTTACAAGCAGACCTGTCTGTTCAGGTCTCGTTTTCCCTTTGCCACGATAATACATGTAGTATTTACCATCAGCGGGATTAAGAAATGGAAAAGGGTACTCAACCGCTGCATTGTCAAAACCATCCACTGAAGGTATTATAATAGGGTTTCGTTTATCCTGTGTAATGTTTGTAATGTCGCTGATAGGAGCAGTGGCGTGCATCATCACCCACCGACGGTCAACATAGCGTTTACACCAGATATAGTGAACCGTTTCATCAACAACAATCGCATGTGTTGCTGCTGCCCAAAGCGGTGGCTGTAGAGAGATGATTGGATTTCCTTGTTCTATACGTTTGAAACTTGCAAATACCTCATAAGGGATTGCATCATTTTTCCTGACAGCCATCTGTTTTCCTCTGTTGTGCAGCACATTGGATCTAAATTAACCGGTTTTATCTTAAATTATTTGTGGTTCGGTTAGGAAACCGCACCATAGGCGTCAATTTAAGGATTTATTTACCTATGAAGGTTTTTGGAAGTCTATTTTATCATACACACCTTTCGCACCGCTGGTGCTTGGTTTCTTGTGGTCAACATTTTCTATACACCTTTCGCACCGCTGGTGCTGATATGTGATTTATAAAAGCCTCGGAGAGGCGACAGGTGTATAGCACGTAATATCAAACACAGACATAAGCCCCAGCGGGGCGACAGGTGTATCAAATGCACAAACTTTACTCACTAAATTGACGCCTATGGTTCGGTTAGGAAACCGCACCTACCGAAACGATTGAAGTTAATTTGGATTTAGTTGCCTTCTAAGACGTTGAAATATGCGTCTAATCCTTGTCGGAATTCTTCTGGTAATACGCGACCAGTTTTGCCTATTGCTTGTTTCGGTGAGCGTTTTTCAATGAATGCCTGACCTGAGTCGTCTCCTCTGCCACTTCCGAGTGTCATGGCAGAAACTAATTGTGCAAAGACATTTCCACTTCCACCTGGTGTGTCACCACCGCCTCCTCCGCCAGCAGGTGTATTTGGGAGACGTTGTGTTTGAAGTAGGATTTCAATCACTTCCGATATAGCTGCAATTGCTTCGGGACCTGTTTCAGGTTTAGCAAGGATCGTCTCTGCCTCCTCCATCACCTCAGCTGCAGCACTGACTTTGGTGTATTGCTGTCTGATACGTCGTGTATTAAACTCTGGTAACAGACTTATCTGTCTTGCCACCTCAAGTGTATCCTCGGCGATTTCGTACTGTGTATCGCTTAATCCTTCGCTTCGCGCATAATATTTATCGGAATTGAGCGTGTCCTTTGCGTTTTCAGTTTCGCGCGTTTCCTCTCGTAATTGAATTTCACGATTGATGATACGCAACACCTCTAAAACAATTTCAGGTGGCAAACTTGGCAGCTCCATCATTCCACCTTCTGGAGGCGGTTCATCGGGTAATGGGTCTACTAACTGTTCTGCCCATCTATCCAACGTATCCGCCCAGTATTCTGCTTCAATTGTAGATTGCCCGACATAATTTCTGTTAATTGATCTGACAAGTTCGCTCATCTGGTTTGATACAGAAGCGTCTTCCATCTCTGCAAGAACACGCAGGTAGTTATCATTAGGACGACGATCAGTATAGGCTGACATATCTTGAATGATGGTGGTTACCTTTTTGGATTCATTGGATTCCATTTCGGCTAAACGTTTTCGGACATCTCGATTTTTTGTGCCTCTGTCAGACAATCCGAAGGTGTCAATTTTGTTGAGATCTGTAGCGATGTCAATCTGCCTTCGTGAGGCTGCCTTCAATCGTTTCACGAATGTGCTATTTTCAAAACTGACCAAAAGTTTTTTCATCTCGTCTGATAGTTTATCAAAAGCGTCCAACAATTCCTTTTGTTCTTCAACAGCTTGTACCACGAGTTCTTCAGCAGGAGGTGATTCTGCGTTTTCATCTTCACCTTGATCTTCTCTGCCACTACCCATCAACGTCGTATTAGGGAGTGCTAATCCACCAACGACCTGTGATGGTGGTGCTTCAGTTGGTTTCTCAGGTTTGTTGAAACCTGATTCCACATCGGAAACTCCAGGTGTGGGATTCGTAGGTGAAGGTTTACCTTGTTCGCCTCCTTGTGGTGGTTTACTCCGGTTCACACTGACAGAATCTGGACGTTTGTTTGGGTCATCGGGATCCTCAGATTCCTCGTCTGTCCCTTCAGGTGGCACAAAACTATCAGGTCCATACTTTTTCGTATCGTCTCCTGAACCTTCCTGTGGTTTGCCAGAAGATTGTGATTTATTACCCGATGCTTGGTTTTGCTGTTGTTCTGAATCTTTTTGTTGCTGGTCAGACTGCTGAGATTTCCCGTTTGATGCTTGGTTTTGCTGCTGATCATCTTGGTTTTCGCTTAGCGATTGTTGACTGCTACTACTTGAGGAAGATGGACTTTGCTGGCTGCTATCTGATGGCTTTTGGCTGCTCTGTCCTTGTGCTTCGGATGCTTGTGCAAGTAAATTTGCAACAGAAGGCATCTGCTTCCCTGCTATCTCCTCTAATTGTTTGAGCATATCTCCCCATGATTGGAGTTGTTCTGCGTCAAACTCACTGTTTTTTGCTGCTTCCTGGACCAACTCTTTACCGCTTTCAATGAGACTATCAAGTTTTGCGGCATTAGCACGTTCTGATGCAGCTTGTTCCTGTAATTTTTTACGTTGTGCTGGATCGTCAAGTGCTTCAGGTGGCAGGTCTTGGATTTCACGATTGGTTTGGTGTAATTGCAATTCTTTATCGTGTACATCTTTTGCTGCACCAGCCCAGAGCTGCATCTGCCCGATTAACCACTTGAAGTGTTCTGATGGTGAAAGCACATGGAGCACAATTTGTGGGGAACGGATACGTTCTCGGTTAGGAAAATAATCCTCCGCAAAAGCACGCAGACGCAGACTTTGTGGTGGTATATTTTCACGTTCAACGGAGAATGTCGCGGGAACGATTAGTGATTCCGATATTGGCGACCCCGAGGACACGGCTTTCTCTCCGATTGCCGGTTCGGGGTTTTGGATTGGATTCTCAATACCTTCCCATTCTATACCGACCTGTTTCACACCAAAGTCATCCGCTGATTGGATTTCAAATGTCAGCACTTCTGTAGAAAGCACAACTTGATTGTTTTTTAGCTTCGTGATAGCAATAGTTGGTTCAGCATCTTCTTGTAGTTCAAATTGCACCACCTGTGGTTCACTTGCAGTGAGTCCATATTCATCACGCCATGTTAATTCCATCTCTGTTGTTTTTTCTACGGAAATAGATTCGGTTGTTATTTTGGCACCATCCACTTTTTGCGGACGGTTATTTAACGTTGCTTCTGAGAGTTCCCGTGTGATTGTCGCTTCCAAGGTGGCAGCACTACCTTTTACTAAGCTCACTATTCCTCCGCGCACATCATCTATTCTCGGTTCTTCGCGTTGTAGATATTCGGGAAGTTGAACGTTGGCAATAAGTTCTTTGAGTGCCGGACGTAATTTCGGTTCAACGGGGATGGCGCGTCTTGCATCTCCCACCCGCATCTTGATTTGTCCTTCCTCTGTTTGCGGTGGCAATTGAAATTTGTAAGTAGACCCATCTCGTTCTGCGACTACAGGTTCTTGTTTTGCGTATCGTGCTTCACCGCTTTCAGGTTTCCATGGGGATTCTTCTTTCAGTAATGCTTCAACATCAAAAGGTTCTGCGTAGGCGACAACACGTGGATCCGGTTTGCCTTTTAATTGGGCAAATGTCCATCGTTCAACGTTTCGCCACGGGGTTAACCATCGAGCTAAGGTGTTGTTAGTCGTTGCCGGGATAATGATGACACCGAGGATGACAAGGAGCAATGGTATTCCTACTGCCAATGCCCAACGACGGTGGCGAGGATTCGGCACAGCATCTTTGAGATTGTGTTTGGCAACCTCTTCATCAACTTGACGCATTGCGGCTGCAACCAACGCCGGACTCGCTGATTGATCCGATCTTTCCGATGCAAGTTCTACGATACCAAGCACATGATCACCAAAACGGGGGAACTTATGTTTCAATAGTTTGGCAATGCCTTCTAATTGCCGATTACGCCACACCCATTTGTAGTATTTCAGTGGCAGGAAAATCACCATACCGACCATGCCGACTATCAGGATGAGTGCACGCAGAAGGGCAGAAGTATCAATCAACCGGTCTAAGCCAAACACAATGAGATATGAAACGATGAGTCCAAAGATTGCTGCTAATGTGCCTTCGGCAAGTTTGATGATCCATACCCGTTTTCGGTATTGTTCTAATGCTTTTTTCATTCTTGGAGGTAGATTTACCCCATTATCTTGTGATGGTGTTTGGTTCATTGAAGCTCTCCTTTGGTGTAACTATTGAGAAAAAAGTCAGTTCCCATTAAAGTGATAGTAAATGCGATGCTGTTTTATATTGTGTCTCAATTTTGTGTTCTCGAGGAAGATATATTGCGACCGACATGTTGATACCGTGTAAATATTTGCACATCAAGGGACCGACCTTTTTCCAATCAAGTCCTCCTAATCCGCAACCGAGGGCAGGCATTGCGAGAGATTGAATTCCTTGTGTTTGATAATTGTCGCGAACCCAGGCAAGACCACCTTCAATATCGTCCAAACGTGAGTTGTCTTTCCAATGACGTTTCGTTGCGAAAAGCAGAAACCACTTTATAGCATTCGGAGCAATAAGCGGTGCTCCAACATCAGCCAATTCTTCGTCTAATGAACTTTCTCGCTTATAGAGATAAGGTTTTGTCGCTGTGATTCGTTTTGCTCTACACACATCCTGATATACTACATAAACATCAGGAAATTGGTATTTTGCACGTGAGGCTAATCCTTTTCCCATGACCCCTTGTAGATTAACGCTAATTGTTAGTGTCTGTAAGTTAGAGAAGAACATATCTCCATCAATTAAGGATATGTTTTCGCCTATTTTTGTCCGACTGTAAGGTTGGAAAAACATATCAGGTTCGGAACTAACGGAAATATTAGCATCTCCAATATTTTTTTGAATAGCATCTCGCGCTGAATTGCTTGCAACATAGACATTTTGAATATATTCAGGTTTGACATGTTCGGGAATTAGACATTCTGCCATAATTTTACGTTTGGAACCGTCATCTCTATTCCACCAATCGCTCCGAATTATTGACCACTGTTGTCGAAGGATTTCCAAACCTTTAGAAGGATAGTAGAATTGTGTTGTTTCATGTGCTGCATTCCCATCCGTGATAAAAGTTCCTTGCTCAGTCAACACCTTTGTACTTACACCGACAACAACAAGGTTTTTTGATTCTTTTTCATGGACAACACGATACATCATTGCATTGCGTGGTTGGAAGTAGAGATTAGCATAAGACCAGAGATTTCTTTTATCTGGTGTCGTTTTAGAGTTACGTCTGCTGACGATTTCCACGTCATAGATAGGTGTAGAATGTACACCTTCTGCTTCCATCTTTGCGTGAGACAAAACTCCGCGCGCAAGGATGGAAGAGAGATTATCTATGTGTGTGATGTAGTAGAGTTCTCGTATGTCTAATTTCGGCATGATTACTTCCGAATTAACAAATAATGCCAACAATAGTTATATCGTACCTGCCATCTTACGTGCAACCCAGAACAACCCAAGCAGCAAGATAAGTAAGCCACCCCAATACGGATTTGCCCAGATACGCGTCCGTTTAACAATCGGTTCAGGTTCTGGTAGGGCAGCGAGATGCTCCTGTAATGTCCCCACCTCAGAAACTGAAACTAATTTTCCTCCAGTGATATTTGCGATTTCTTCCAGAACATCAAACCGCGCCAATCTTCCTTGTTGTTCTCGATTCAAGCCTTGCACGGAAAGCTCAGTTTGTACGGATGCTCCTGTTTCACTACTTGTCGCTACAAGACGATAGATCCCTGCCTCATTCGGAGTAAAAGTGCCGATGAACAATCCTAACGCATCTTCTACACCCGGTTGCAGTCGGATTGTCTCTGTTTTACCAGAAGGAGCAATCGCTTGCACCACGACTGTCCCTCTTTCCAGTGGTCCACCGAAGTTATCAATTACATTTGCGTTTAAGGTCAGGACATCATCAACGTGAGGTCGGTCAGGAGAGTAAAACATTCGTATCGATTCACTCTGCGCCATCTGTCGTCGATACGCCATCCAACGTGCCACTTGACTCCAGAAACGGTAATGGTATTTGTCTTCAACACCATGCCGCCAACGCCATGCACTGTCTGTTCCCATGAAGAGAACTTTACCTGTGCCATACGTTTTCGTAACGATAAGTGGCACCCGTCCAGACACTGTGGAAGCTTGATCGTGTACAGCCAATACTTCTGTTCCTGCTTTCGCACGTCTTATGCCAGCATACCAGAAGAAACCCGGTAACGTCCGCCACACATCACTATTTCCAATATCGGTATCTCCAAGTCGTGTCAACAAACTTCGTTGCCCGGGTTCGGTGAGAGCGAAATATCCTTGGACACTTGAGCCGACACCGTTCGGTGTGACTGGGTCTAAAACGACAGGATATAGATCGGCAAGCGGACCGGTAGTTAATGATTCATGTGCCCCCGTGCGTCCGGGTAAAAAGACAATACCCGATGCTTGTGCACTGACAAGTTGTCGTAAATCCTGTGCTTGTTCAGTCGTCAACTGATCTGGAGCAATACCTACATCTCCAAGAAACACCACGTCAAATTTGCTGAGTTCTCTGGCATCAGGAAACCGCTTGATATAAGCACGTCCTCCACCAACCTGTGGCAATTTAGGATGAAATAACAGGCACGTTACATCAACACCCGCATCGCGTTCAAGAGCGTTGCGTAGATAACGATACTCCCAACGCGGAAAAGAATCTATGACAAGGATTTTCAACTGTTCTTTACGAATAGATATGGGTGCAGAGAGTTCATTATTTTCTGGGATCAACTCCTGTATATCCTTCGCAATTCGCAAGGATATGTCATATTCACCTGTATCTTGTGGTGTCCAAGCCATATTATCTTGTGCTTGTCCCATAGCGGGAACTGTAATGGTTTTAGTAGTCGTTGCTTCACCATTGATGCTCAATGTGAGATTCACGTCTCTGTCTTGGCCTAAAGTGTTGCGAACGACAAACGGTATACGGAGTTGTTTCTTTGTTACACCGTAAGTTGGCGCGTCCATACTAACTAACTCAAGGTCGGGTAATGGCACTTCACTGCCGACACCTACGGTGAAAACGGGGACATCTTTCATGTGGAACCGAGTCGCTGCTTTCTCAGGTGAATCCCCAACATTCCAATCGCCATCAGAGAGCAGCACCACACCACGAAGATTATTGTGATTTTCCAGAATGTGTGTCAGTCCTGCGTTAATATCTGTTCCTTCTTCTGCGGGGGCTAATCGTGATGAGAACGATTCAAATACAACATTTAGTTCCGTATCATCTGCAGATTTCCATGCCTCTTCAAACATCAACGGTTGAATCGTCTCGGCACGACTTTTTCGTTCAACGGTGGTGTCCGGGTCTACAAGAATGTCTTCGGTTTTCATACTATTAGAATTGTCCCAAAGCACAGCAAGCGTAGATCGTAGTTCTGGCGGTTGTGATTCTAACCATTCAGGTTGATTAAGGGTGAGAATCACAAGGCAGACAAGGACGAACCGGAGTAGTTCAAGCCATCCGATACGTTTACGATATCCACTGCGATGCCAAGCATACCAGCACAATGCAGCGGTTACAATGATAATAATAACTCCCAAAATTATGACAGAACTGTTGGAAAAGAATTCAAGGTGTCCTTGTGTGTCTTGCATGTTTGTTGTGTGTCTCCAGAGGTGTTAGAACATTCTTTCTTCTTCAATTTTTGCGCGTTCAACGCTTTCTTCAAGTGTGTCTACAAACTCATTGATCCATCTGACGACATTCTCATTGTCATCAGTTCTTTTGATAGTTTGCAGTTTTTCAAGTCTTTCTTCGTAATGCAGACTAGGAAGACCCGAGAATGACTCAGTAAAATAATTTGAAATCAAATTTCTTCTTACATCCTCCCGATCTCCATATCGAGCAATGAAATCTCGTGTTAAAGAATCACGCCATTTTTCTATTGCAAGAGTTTTTGGAGCAAATTCGAATGCAAAATACCACGCACGATTTTCCACGTCTCCATCAATCCATTCAAAGATATTTTCGGATGGAATTAGAGTTATTGCTCCTACTTCTTTTTCTTTCTCTGATAGATCTCCTTCTTTAAGCCAATTTCCCAAGGATATTGACCTTGAAAAATTATCACGATTGTCCAAATACTGACTAACATACCTCCAGACCTCTGCGGGATATTTTTTTGTCGCTTCAGTGAGATAAGAGCAACTCTGTGAGAAAGAATCAAAGAGTGTTCTATCACTACCAAAGGGGACCAGCATGAGTTGTACTAATTCTAAAGCCTTGCGTGGATGTAGTGATAAGAAAGTTTTTGCTGTTTCTGTCCAATAGAAATCTGTCATTGTATCGTACCGATAATTGTCAGATTCTTTAAACAGTTCTGGATGTGAAAGGAGACAGAATGTGAGATCGTATGGTAAATTGTGTTTTGCTTTTTGAGGTATATAGTAATTGTAGAATAACTTCAATGCGATGTCTATAGCTGATCTGTCTGTATTCTTCAATAGAAATCCTATCCATGCCTCAAATACACTTCCCGATAGATTGGTAATGGAATTTTTGTATTTGAATAACTCAAAATCATAGATATTAATAATACCGTTTTCTGCCAATTTGAGAATTCGATTTCCTGCATGATCGGTTAGACCCGAGTAATGTGTGAGTGATGGAACTATTGTGTTAAGCGTAGTATCCACACAAAGTGCGTCAAGTTGCTGTTCCCATTGTGTCAAGTCCTTTTCAAAGATAGCATGAAAATAACCGCCCAAGAAATAAGTGCTTGCATTTTCTCTAACGTTTCGTTGAGCATTAAGAAGCGTTGGTAGAAGCGATAGAAACTCATCTTTCTGTCCAAGTATATACCCAAACCTATTTCCATTCTTTGCTTCGGTAGTCACAAGCCAGGATAATTCTGATTCCAATAGTCCAGGGTTTTCTATAGATTGCTTAGCAAGTTTTTCAAGATGAGGTTGAGTAGGATTAACTCCATCCTGTTGTTCAAGAAGTTCATCTTCAAGAAGATCCATACCAACATACCGTTGCATTAGCGAATGAAAATCGGATCCGGTCAATTTTTCTTGGAGTTTCTCAAAACTTTTTCGGATTGTTGAGGGGAGACCTTTATTTTCGACATAGGAATCATCATGATGTAAGATACGTGTAATCATCTCAATAATCTGTTTGTCACTTGCATATCCGGTTTCAGATATTGTTTTAACTGTGTTCACAACTATATTACCTAAATTATGCATCCTGGCAAGTGATCCTGCATGGCCAAGTAGAATCCTCACAGCATCTCTGCGCTCATCTTCAGGTGAATGTTCCAATTGTTCGAACAAAAGTTGCCATAAAGAACGGTAGGCATTCAACCATTCAACGCGTGTTTTTGGATACCAAAAATCTGGCTCCTTGCGTAATCCCTGATATTCTGCTCCAGACATCCGTGAAAAGTGACCTGACTGTAAACCTTTATTGCAGGCATTCAATGCAATCTTGCGTTGTTCCTTTGATCCCGATTCAAAAGCTTCTTTCAAGACAGGTAAACGTTCTATTGGAGCTGCTTCAGTAGATGCTACTGCCCCCGGTCCTAATGAAAAGAGTTTAGCAAAAACTCCACTCGCATTATTTGATATTTTTTCATTTTCCGCTTCACCGAGTGCAATAAGTAATCTTGCTGCGTCAGGAAACAAGTTTCGCCATATAGCAATCTTTTCAAGTGCCCATACTACATTTCTTCTCGCTGTAAATTGTATAAGCATATCTTTATCACATTTTCCTATAGTTTGCTTAAGACACTCTAAGGCAGATTCAGGATCAGCTTCAGTTAGAGCCAAAAAGAATCTACTACTAAGATGAGTCAAAAAATCGTTTGATTGGAAAAGTCCGTTTGGTCCAAGAAGTTGCTTAACAATTTTCAGTGCATCTTCCGAATCCGCAGCGTATTTGAACATCTCATAGAACCAATTGCGTAGTTCTGTTGTAAAGTTTTGTGTGAACTCCGTAAGGTTAAAATCCTCATCATAGTAATTCTCCCACCACTCTAACCACAACTTTATATGTAAGACTTTTGGTGTGATATGGAGCGTATAGTCACCTTTGAGGATGCCCCGTTTTTTTAGGTCTAAGACAATTTTTCTGAATCTTTGCCGAGTAATTAGTGGATATGCGTTTTTAACAATATCTGAAATTGCCTTGAATTCATCGGAAACATTACCTTTAAAACCGAATTGTTTAAAGAGTGCTAAGTAACGAAGGACCACCCAACGATCAACTACATCTGGGTTTGTTAAATCATCTCCTCCGACAACGCAACGTTCCCAGAAATCTGCTGTACTTAAAGGAGCAAGTAAGTTTTCCTGATCGGATTTCAAATTTTGACCTATCATATGTGCAACGCCTGGTAAACCACTACAGAATTCTGTCCAGCGGTGTGCATGAACTTTCGGAATTTGATGTTCCTGAATTAGAATATTCTGAATTTGTTCTTCCTTTAACAGTGGCATAATATCAGGAGTTAGATCACTCGCCTTCTCTTCAAAATCATTATTGATAGTAATCAATTTAATCCGTGGCCCTCTATTCTTCAGTTTATCCCAAATCGCAGTTCTATCGCGTGAATTACATTCATCAACCACCAAAATTATGGAAAAGTGATTGTCATCTCGGAGAATATTGTTCAGTAAATCACTGCCTACAAACTGAGAAGCTTCGCAATAAATAACAAGAGGGGATAAATCTTTTACTCTTGTGGCATTATGAATTAATTTTGACTTGCCTGAACCTGATTCTCCTAAAATTCTAATATGTACAGCTTCCTTGTTTGTTCTTAACTTTTTCCGAATTCTTGCAATTAGATTCTTTTGGTCTGGACCTGAAACAAATTTATATTTCATTGTATCATTTTCTGCCCAACTCTGATGACTTTGAAAAGAATCCTTATCATTTCCGTTTAGCGAGAATGCTAACGATGGAAAGCCCTGAAGGAAGGAGATAAGATTATTCTGACTCAAGACTTCAACTTTTGGATCATTATAGCCACACTGTTGTAGGTAGCCCTTAATTTTAGCAAGAATTTCATTATATCTTTTATATTCAAGGTCAATTCCAGTGCAGACTAATATGTAGGTACCACCAGATTCGCTTTCAAAACAGTCTTGAATTCCTTTTTTAAGGTTTTCTTTATTTGCTTCGTTTCCTTTGCCAAAAAGTTCATCTTTAATATTAGGTGTCGTCTTACCAGACTTTATTTGATAATGTGTTATTCCTGTCTTAATTATTCCATTTCCTGTGGGAATTTGAGTATCATCAACTGAGGCATCAATTCCATCATCTCGTATTTTAACCTCACTTGACACCTTAATCTTACTTAGTTCAATTCCGAGACTACGCGCTTCTGCCCAAAGTAACTTCCGAAAGAAGTCAACTGCTTTATACTCTTTTAGCTGACTAAGATGTTCATTTTTTACGGAAAAAATGGTTTCAATACTCATTTTATCCTCCTAAAATATGTTTTTTATTCAATCCGCAGCCGCAAAATCACCAACCGGCTCACTCTCAACCCGCTTACTCGGCAAACTCAAAACCGCTTCAACAATCAGTGCCACCAGCATCGCGATGAGAAAGATACGCCAGAGTTCATTCGCTAAGGAGGAGGTATCCCCTACCTCTACATCTATTCTCCGATATGAAATGCCATCAAACAGCGCGTCCACAGCCTCTACTCCGGCAGCTTTAGCAGTATCTTCAGTTTCACTACGATTCACCGCTACCCAATATGTCTCATCTCGGTAGACACCTGCATGCATACCACGTTGTGATACAGAAACTATATCGCCTTCGGGGGCAACTGCTTTCCATTGTTCCCGATCAGTAAGTGCATCAGGTGCAGCATCCCGTTGAGATGCCTCAGCCAATGCGCGACACCCTTCACCTAATGCACGTTGCAGCATGATATAAAACACCACACCATCACGTTCAAGGGAAGAGTATTGTGCCGTTGGTAACGTGCTACAAAAATAGGCACCACCACGATCAGTATTTATACGGGTTAATAGTGGAATATCAACACCATACCTTGCTAACGTTGTTCCGCTACTCTCAAGTGAACGATAACGATAGGTACGAAGTTCGTTCAGTGGCAAGGCATCACCACTTTCTGCACGTGCCAATAAATCAGCGTCACTACGCCACCATGAGACATTGAAAAGTTGACCGTCGCTGGGATTTTGCCAGTCACTCCAACGAGTGTCATACATATTGTCCCCCGCATTCTGTTGACTCGGCGGAAAGAAAATAACGACCCGTCCACTGTTGACGAAATTTTGAATTTGTTCCGCCACTAATCCGTTTGGCAAAGCTGCCTGCCAGATCAATAACCCCGTATTTTCCCAGTCGATTTCTCCAACACGGTTCACAGACACTACATCTGCTTGATGTTGAAGTCGAGAATCCGGTGGTATATCAAGGGCGCGTCGGAATGATTCACCAATGCTTGCATCATCGCTGACAATAACCGATTTGCGTACCGGGGGTTCAGAAAATACGAAGTAAAATCGGTTGTCCAACGGGTTGGCATCTCCCGGTAATCCGACAGACCCCCATCCTGAGGTAAGTTCCCCATCAATTGGAATACGATGTCCTTTCAAAGATGCACCACGCACATCAAGTTCAACTTCTACCACAGAACGAATGTTGTTGACTTCAAACTCAATCGGGACTTGTCGTATTGCAGCAGTGTTGCCTTCAGCACGAACCATCACATCAAGAATGAGTTCTGCTTCGTTACCACGTTGCCACCGCAGTACGTTTTTTACTCGAACAGATAAGTTGTCTGAAGGTGGCGTTGCATAGGCAAGCAGGAAATGATGCACACCATCTAATAAGGCAAATTCTTCACGCAATGCATCCCAACGTCCGCTTTCAACAGTCCAATCACTCTCTTGCAAATCTGAACAGAGCCATACGTCTGCGCGTCCAGAATTGTTTGTCTTAAGATAGGTCAGAGCAGTTTCATACATACCCGGTATATTGGAACTGGTTGCAGTCGCTTCAGTCATTGGCAAACTTAACAGTGCCTTCGGTGAATCTACTTCATGCAGTTGTCCTGTGGCACCGTCAATCAAAATCAAGTGTGTTCCGTAATCACCTTGTTCCATCAATTGTGCGAGTCTTTTTAGTCCAGTAGATCTTTTAGATTCACCAGCCTGCAGGTCTTGTGCTTCCATACTTGCGGATCGGTCAAGCAGAACCATAGTTACATCGGGTTTAGCTAAACCTATACTTCCTAACCATCCACCAGATAAAGGACGACTAATAGCAAAAATTAGGGCAGCGATAGCAAGAGTCCGCATCAGTAATATAAGAATATGACGAATGCGTGCCATACCTCTGCTCATGCGTTTCGCAGTCATTAGAAACATCATCGCTGCCCACGGCATAGTTCGGTGCCGTTGCTGATTGATTAGGTGAATGATGACCGGTAATAACATCAGTGGGAGTGCTATAAGCATTAAAGGTTGTAAAAAATTCATAATTTGCTCTCAGCAGTCAGTTTCTGTTTATTCGACATACAGTTAGTATTTAACGTGAGTTCGATATAAAGGTTAGAAAAACCGATACAATATATCACATTTATCACAGATTTGATGACAGGCATGTTCTAGCACTCCAGTGGAGTGCTATGGCTATAGAAAATCAAAACACAAAGTTTTTGCACTCCAGCGGAGTGCTATGTAAGATAATCTCACATACCGCTCCGCTGGAGCGGAAACACTGGTTCGGATGAATACTATAAACATATTGCTCCGCTGGAGCAAAGAAGGTGTTTTGGGTTACGTTGGAACTGCTTTTGTTCAATTGAATTCCCCTGATGAACCAATCTCTTATATTCGAACTCACGTTATTTATTTGATTTGCCGTATTAGTAAATTAAGTATAATTATCTTTTGGGTATTGTCTTTTTTACCGATTAGGTTTATCTACTTCGAGACAACCGACTACTAATAGCCGACAGTCAACCACCAACAGCCATTTACGAACGTTTTTTCGGAGTTCTACTCAGGAGGAATTTCGCTAATACGTCTCCGTAATCTTCGTCAATACAGATACGATTGTAGTCAATCTCGGTGTCACGGATAACTTCGTTCATACTCTCAATATACGTTTCAATTGCACGACGATACTGATCACCGATAATAATTGGATCCGCTAATACGGGTTCACCACCCTCTAAATCAACAAATCGCATGGGACGATCAAACTCAAAATCAAGTTCGCTCTGCTCCATCAGATGGAAAACTGCTACATCGTGCTTACGGAACCGTAGATGCTCAAAGCAGTTTCTCACCACTTCAGGCTCAAAGAAGAGATCGGAAATAATGATAATCAACGCACGTTGTGAGATACGCTCAGCGGTTTGGTGGAGCACTTCAGCTAACCCTGTTTCACCCGATGGTTCTACAGAACCGAGTTCATCAAGTACTATGCTAAGGTGTGTAGCACTCCGCTTGGGTGGGATTTCTTTGTGGAACTGTGTCCCTGCACAGTAGAGACCGACTGCATCACCTTGCATAGCTGCCATATAGGCTAATGTGCCACCGATACGACGCGCATAGTCAAGTTTGCTCATACCATTATACGCGAATCCCATAGATCCGCTCGTATCAACAATTAGACATAGACGTAGGTTTGTATCTGCCTCAAATTCTTTGATGTAGTAGCGATCGTTCCGAGCATAAGCACGCCAATCCAATCTACGGGTATCATCACCTGGCACGTACTTACGGTACTCCGCAAATTCAAGGCTTGAACCGCGAATCGGACTCCGATGTTTACCAGATACGTTCCCTATCATCGGTAACCGGGCATGCAGTTGCAAAGTTGAAAGACGTTCCAGTACCTTCTGATTGAGATAATCTCGTTTGAGTTGCAGTGCCATAGTTTACCCCTGCTCAGACAACTCTTCAACAAGACGTTCAACGATATCTTGGCTTGTGATATTTTCGGATTCGGCAGCAAAGGATGTGATAACGCGGTGTGCAAGTACCGGATTTGCTACCGCGACTACATCTTCAAGGCGCGCCATATAACTACCACTGAGTGCTGCTCGTGCCTTCGCACCGAGGATAAGATATTGGACTGCACGAGGACCAGCACCCCAAGCTACAAGCGGCTTCAGCCAATCCGGAGCAGCATCACTTTTTGGACGTGTACTACGCGCTAAATCTACTGCGAATTCATAGATATGCTCAGATACAGGCACACGACGAACAAGATTTTGAAACGATATCACATGATCACCTGTGAGGACATGGTCTAACTCTGGAAGAGACATGCCAGTCGTTGTCCGAGCAATTTCAATCTCTTCAGAACGATCAGGATAATCCACATCTATTCTAAACATGAATCGGTCTAATTGTGCCTCTGGTAACGGATATGTCCCTTCCTGCTCAATCGGATTTTGCGTAGCTAATACAAAGAACGGAGGATCTAACTGATAGGTTCTACCGATTACCGTGATTTTGTGTTCCTGCATCGCCTCAAGCATCGCTGCTTGCGTTTTGGAAGGAGCGCGATTAATCTCATCCGCAAGGATTAGGTTCGCAAAAAGTGGGCCCTTAACAAACTCAAACTCACGTCTGCCACCAGGTATCTCTTGCAGAATATCAGTACCAGTGATGTCCATCGGCATAAGGTCAGGTGTGAATTGAATACGGCTAAACCCCAATGCCATTGTTTCAGCAAACTTTCTTACTAAAAGTGTCTTTGCTAATCCAGGGACACCCATAAGGAGCGCATGACCTTGTGAAAATAGACAGATTGATAGGTTTTCTATGACCTGCTCCTGACCAATTATGATTTTCGCAAGTGCTTCTTTTAACTGTCCGTAGACATCGCGTAATTCATCAATCGCAGCAACGTCATCGGCATCCATTTGGTCAACGTGTTGTGGTGTTTGCATTAGAATCCTTTATGAATTATGGTTGTTGAATTTTCAATTAAGTTGTGGGTTTTAACTTCTAACGTCTATAATTGTCTGCACAAAGATTTATTGATTATAGGAGATAAATGTGTATTGTTTATGAGGAAGAGTTCTCCTGTGATGTATTCGTGTGCTGTCCATTACAACCTGCTTGGATGACAGCATCAATTGCTCCGAATAACTGGGGTAAATTGTGCATGGACACACTTATTCTGTTTCGGGTGAAGGTGTCGCCATAAAGTAGTCCAAATTCCCAGTTTGTTCCGTCGCTTACAATGCCGTAGACATGTGTATCAGGATCGCCATTAATTTTTTGTGCTGCGAGCATCTCCGCGATGCATTGTCCCCACCCCATATCAAAGTCGTTCTTCTTTGCTTCAACAAGGATAATCAAGGGGATTCCAACAACAGGAAGTCCTAATTCAGACCTTGTAGCGATAAGATAATCCGGAGTGCCGCTCAGTGTTTCATCGTAGGAGATGGCTTTCTTAATCCAGAGTGCATAGTCCTTTGCGTATGGTTTGTACACCTCTTTCAATATTGGAAATATAATCGCCTCACATCGTGCTGCCTCAGAGGCATAAATATCAATATGTTGCGTACAAAACTCAAATTCTTCCAAAAATTGTTTTGAAGGGGGACACGAAGCATCATCAATTTGGACAAAATCCTTCACTGCGTATGTGATTCTGAATTTTTCAAGCACTTCTGAAATCGTTTTGAAATCGCTAAAAGCCATGTGTCTACCCTCTGACTTTACATATTTTAACGCAAATTGCCACCTATCATTTGTTGGAGGGGTTTGTAACCCCGATTTATCAGAAGTGGCACCGAAATATGCAGAAATCCTTTGTTTCTTCGTTCAATAAAGTAATTGATGATTAATATGCAGTAGATAGCAACTTAGGTTATTTTAACGTATGCAATGTTAATATGTCAAGTGTGAGTAAGAACCATTGGCATCAATTCAGGAACTAACACCTTTTCTAATTGATCGCCTTCATTCAACAAAAAACACGTTTGGTAGTCGCGCAATTCATTGAGCCTCTTACATTCTTCAACAAAGACACCACCACGCAATTAATCTGTGAGTTACGTTATATACTAAACTCACGTTTTTTTATAACGCAAGTTGCCATTTATCATTTGTTGGAGGGGTTTCTAACCCCGATTTATACGGAGTGACACCAAAATATGCAGAAATCCTTTGTTCTTCCTTCAATTTTACTACTTATAACGCAAGTTGCCATTTATCATTTGTTGGAGGGGTTTCTAACCCCGATTTATACGGAGTGACACCAAAATATGCAGAAATCCTTTGTTCTTCCTTCAATTTTACTACTTATAACGCAAGTTGCCATTTATCATTTGTTGGAGGGGTTTCTAACCCCGATTTATACGGAGTGACACCAAAATATGCAGAAATCCTTGTTCTTCCTTCAATTTTACTACTTATAACGCAAGTTGCCATTTATCATTTGTTGGAGGGGTTTCTAACCCCGATTTATACGGAGTGACACCAAAATATGCAGAAATCCTTTGTTCTCCCTTCAATAAAGTAATTTGATGATTAATATGCAGTAAGTAGCAACTTCGGTTACTTATAAAGACTCCTATTGACAAGAAATGGTTGCATAATTCAGTTGTGAATTAATAATTTTATCCCACTTGTATGAGCAAATATTCTACTAATACCTGCGGCGGGACCGGGGACGGGACTGATACTTTAACGGCAACAAATCAATATTATTATCCATCCATTCAAGGTGCTCTTCTAACCAAACTTTCATAACGTCTACTTCACCTTGATAGGTAATACATCCCGGACCGCGATTGCCAAAAATCGTATGTCCAAGCACTTGCCATCTCTGGAAGTTCAGTTTTTGTGCTTCTGACAAATATTCCACTGTCCGATCAATTTCATCAAAGATTGTTGAAGTCGCAAGTTCATCCTTCCGCAGTGCCTTCCACTTCTTAACAAGTTTCTGTTTGAAGTGTTCATCTTGTAGTAGTCGATGCCACCAGAAAGGAACAGGATTTGTATAAATCAACCAACTATCTGTCTCCCAACCGTCGTGGAAAACGGTGTTCCCCATAGACAAATTGAAATCCCAGACCGGTCCCATCATGAGTTTTCCACCTCTGTCTTTATACATATATGCACTGAAGCGAAATCCATCTGTGTTTTTGAACATCTCATTAATAATAAAATGATCTATAAAAGAATCTATATCAATGTACTTAGCGTATCCCTTCTCTTTGTCTTTAAAATTCTGTCCTGCTAAAACAGACTCAAATTCGCTCATATATTTCTGAATCCAGGCTATTTGAGTGTACGACAACCGATGTCCTTTCGGATATACATGGGAAAGTTGTGTCCCACGACGAGTATAGAAAAAGGTCTCTTTCGGATCCATTTTATCAATCTTGAGGATGTATCCACCAGTTACTTCAGGAAGTGCGTTTTGCTCTGGTTTCAACGATTGAATAGGAACACGTTCTTTTCCACGTGCTATCTTTTCTATAAGTAGATACACACCGATATAATGTTTCGCCTGAATCTTCTTATCACCATAAGTATTCAGGAATACTTCAACAAATTTTGTCCGGCTGGCGTATCTACCAATCCTATTGCTGAACTCATAAGCCAAATAGTTACGCATGAGTGTCTTGTCTGAATAAGGTCCATTCAGCACCCAGTCCGATCCAGCAGGCAATTGAAGTATAGATACATCTTTGTCATTGCCTTTACGGTCTTGAAACTCAAACCCATACTGACTTTTCGGAAAACCACGCGACGTTTGTCCTCTGAGTTCTATTCCGATTCTTCCTTCAAAATGTACCTGGGGTTTGTCTATGGAGTTTCTGCCCCCCGATTCATCATAAATTATTTTCATTTCTGCTGGAATCTTAGGTTCATCCGGAATCCATCTGCCATCTGTGTCAATAACTACAATCGGTAAGTTAGATGTATGCGGCCACGGGATATTTACAGGTGTCTGACGGTATCGATAATCTTGACGGTTCTGCACATTTCTGCGGGGTTGAATTCCCCGGCGGTATGTAGGTGTTTCTGGTTGAGAAGATTTTTTGGGTGTATCGTTAAAACAACCAGTGAGAATAGATAGTATAATGCTACAGAGAAGTATCAGTGTGGTTTTTTGAAATAGGTGTATAGACATCAATTATCTCTTATTGAAAGGTCGTGGATGGGTAAAGTGACAACAATAAGTATATCAGAATAGTAAAAGTAAATGCAAATGAATAATATCGATCAGGTGTGTAAAGTTCTTGTCACTAACTTCTTACCATCCATTGTAGTGCGGGAGGTGGCTATCTCGGTTTCCACCCGCGATGCAAAGTAGTAGGCACACTCCGTGTGCCGTCCTCTTGTTGGAGCGGTTTTCAACCGCGATTATCTGCTCGGTTTCCACCCGCGATGCAAAGTAATAGGCACACTCCGTGTGCCGTCCTCTTGTTGGAGCGGTTTTCAACCGCGATTATCTGCTCGGTTTCCACCCGCGATGCAAAGTAGTAGGCACACTCCGGGGAATGCCTGACGGCATTCATACCGTTGATTTGGTGTGCCGTCCTCTTGTTGGAGCGGTTTTCAACCGCGATTATCTGCTCGGTTTCCACCCGCGATGCAAAGTAGTAGGCACACTCCGTGTGCCATCCTCTTGTTGGAGCGGTTTTCAACCGCGATTATCTGCTCGGTTTCCACGCGATGCAAAGTAGTAGGCACACTCCGTGTGCCGTCCTCTTGTTGGAGCGGTTTTCAACCGCGATTATCTGCTCGGTTTCCACCCGCGATGCAAAGTAGTAGGCACACTCCGGGGAATGCCTGACGGCATTCATACCGTTGATTTGGTGTGCCGTCCTCTTGTTGGAGCGGTTTTCAACCGCGATTATCTGCTCGGTTTCCACCCGCGATGCAAAGTAGTAGGCACACTCCGTGTGCCGTCCTCTTGTTGGAGCGGTTTTCAACCGCGATTACCCACCTCCCGTCCTACAATAGGTAACAGGTTTTTTATTGAATTGGCACTAAAATAGTAACTGGGATATTTTGCCAATAACTTTACACACTCGTGTTGACATTTATGAAATAGTTGACAAACAACAAGAATTATGGAAAACTTAAACACAAAATACTGAAAGGAAGTTATCACAATGGCAGACTATGAAGATAAAGGATCACAAATCCGAGTGACAAACCTTGAAGCTTACCCAATGGGTGAGAAAGCTTATGTGAAGATTGAAACAAACATGGACGTTACTGGATGGGGTGAAATCAACAACATGGAGACGAATGTCACCTGTGCGTTGGCACGTTCCCTATCTGAACTGATCATGAATGAAAACCCAACCCGTATTGAACATCATTGGCAACGGATGTATCGTGCATATCGCAATATTCGCGGTGGCGGATTGATGGTGCATACAATCTCCGCTATTGATATGGCGTTGTGGGATATCGCTGGAAAACTATGGGGGGTGCCGGTCTATCGTCTCTTAGGAGGACCCTGTCGAGACAAAATATGGAAATATCCGAGTCCGAAGGCGATCAAAACTGGAGGAGGCGGCACAAAATCGTTTGCAGGAACACCTGATGAGATCGCAAGTATGGTGCAACGTGTCCGGGATGCTCGGGAAAAGGTCGGTTCGGATGGGGCAGTGATGTACGATGCACATAGCTGCATGCCACCACCTGTAGTCAAACAATTTGCAGGACACCTCAAATCCGATGATCTACTATTTCTTGAAGAAGCATGGGTACCCGGAAACATTGAAGTGATGCGTAGAGTGCGCGAATTTGTCCCTGTTCCATTAGCAACCGGAGAACGTGACCGCACAATTTGGGAAGTCCGAGAAATCCTTGAAGCACAAGTTATTGACATACTTCAACCTGATGTTGGACACGGCGGCGGTATCACCCAAGTCAAGAAAGTCGCTGCACTCGCTGAAGCGCACCACGTGCCGATAGCACCGCACTGCACCATGTCCTATCTCGGTCTTACGGCAAGTTTCCACCTATCTGCAGCCGTGCCGTTCTTCCTTATCCACGAAGCGTATGAAAGCCGACTACCAGCTCACAAGACATGGGAGATGGATGATGAAGGTTATGTGTCACTCCCAGAAGGTCCAGGCTTAGGGGTTGAAATAGATGAGGCAAAGGTTATTGAAATTAGCAATAAAGGACATAAGTTCAATTGGCCGAATGCGCGCTTAGCAGACGGTTCTGTTGCTGATTATTAATGCGTTTCTCAACTCTTGTTGGAGGGGTTTCTAACCACGATTATTAGTGCGTATCTCACCTCTGGTTGGAGGGGTTTCTAACCACGATTATTAGTGCGTTTGCACCTCTGGTTGAAGGGGTTTCTAACCACGATTATTAGTGCGTATCTCACCTCTGGTTGGAGGGGTTTCTAACCACGATTATTAGACGATTCGCATCTCTTGTTGGAGGGGTTTCTAACCACGATTATTAGGGCATTTCTCAACTCTTGTTGGAGAAGTTTCTAACCCCGATTATTAGGGCGTTTCGCACCTCTTGTTGGAGGGGTTTCTAACCACGATTATTAGGGCGTTCGCACCTCTGGTTGGAGGGTTTCTAACCTCGATTATTAGGGCGTTTCGCACCTCTTGTTGGAGGGGTTTCTAACCACGATTATTAGGGCGTTTCGCACCTCTTGTTGGAGGGGTTTCTAACCACGATTATTAGTGCGTTCGCACCTCTTGTTGGAGGGGTTTCTAACCACGATTATTAGGGCGTTTCGCACCTCTGGTTGGAGGGGTTTCTAACCACGATTATTAGACGATTCGCATCTCTGGTTGGAGGGGTTTCTAACCACGATGCAACAAGTTTATTGTAGCGCGGGGTCTCCGTGCCCCGCTCAAACTTTCTTTATTCAAACAATAGACAGGCCTCAGAGCCCCATCCTACAATGAAGCTGGATTTCTTATTTGAATAAGGTTAGACTATTTATGTGATACACTGTTGCTTTCTCTCATCTTCGGCATCAACAATTCCAGACCATATCCTTGATGTGGTGAAATGACGATACCATAACTTACAGTAGCGAGAATAATGTCCATTAACACCGTTCTCCAACTAACTGTTGTAATTTGAAATCCAATTATATCTAATAGACTAAACAGAAAATTACCACATCCACAATCTGATATAGGCAATTTCTTTAATATCACATTCGCCAATGCCACTGCAAATATCAGAAAAATGAAGGATGACAATATGCACGCACCTCGCGAAAAATAGCCAACAATTAACACCACACCCAACGTAATCTCAGCAGAAACAAGCAGATAACTGATAGGTCTAACAAATCCTAACGGTAACATCTGATAACTGTCTACATTGATAATAAAAGCACCGAAGTTTGAAAGTTTCGCAATTCCAGCAAAAAGCAGAATTGCACCAAGCAATATTCGTAGACACGTTATCAGCATTGATAGAATTGTCATTCTGTTTCTAATGGGTATCCTAATGCCAACCAACCTCTCAAACCGCGCGGGAAAAACCAGACGTTTTGATAGCCATGTCCTAACAGCACATTCATCAACTGATAGGCGTTTGGACATGTAATGCTGCCGCAATAGGTAATCAATGGGGTTTCCTTATCTGTTGGCAAATCTTTTAAGTATAATACAATTCGGTTGATAGGTACATTTATTGCACCCGGAATGTGTCCTCGTCTAAAGTGTGCAGTAGAACGCGCATCCACGAATACAGCCTGTTTCTGTTTCCAAATGTTGTAGACTGCGGGGAAATCAACTTGAAGGGATGGGTTACTTTGTACCTGTTGAGTAGTAGAAAGAAGTCCAAAGCCATCGGCTCCCCAAATCGTTAAGGCTCCAAAACTGATCCATATACAGATGATTAGCAATTCCTTGACAATAGCGCAAAAAATTCTGCGGTCAGAGTTGTTTTCTTGGGATTGCTTCAGAATGCTATACATTATCTTCGCTTGAGTTGTGCCCAAGTTGAAGTCACTTTTTCTTCTGGCGTAACATTTAGCGCAGAAATGGTAAATGAATCTACCCAACCATTTCCAACCCATTCATTGGCGATATTAATACCTTCTACAACAAATCCGAGTGTATCAATACGATTGAAGTTCCGATCTTGAAACTTTGCTCGGAATTCACCATCCGCGAACAGAACGAATAAACCAGAATTGAAATGCAACTCCATCGTAGACAGAACATCTGTATCCCAACGAGTACGAGGTTCTCTAGACAATCTACTATGAAATGGATGACTATTCCCTTTACCATTAAAACGTCTTGCTCTAATTTCATCTGTGAAAAACACATAGAAAAATGGGTCTTCAGTTGGTGTGTCAGGAAAACGCCGTCCAACGCAAAAACCGAGACGTATTTTATCTCCACCGATATCCTTTATTATGATAGAAAAGTCTCTATAAGGGGTTGGAAACGCTGTAAGTTGGTAAAGTTCGTATTGAACTGCCCAATCTCTATCTACCGTAATTCGCAAAAGTCCATCTTCAACTTTCCACACATCATCGTTGCCTACGATGTTCCAAGCGTCTGGATTATCGGTGTCAAAGTCATCGTGCCAGATATCTGCAGATGCCGACACCACACTGCTGACTATGATCATAATGAGGGTAATTATTCTAAAGATGGTTTGAATCATAATTCTGTTTCTGACCACGGTAGACGAGGTTTCCTAACATCGTCTATGCAAAACGTTTAGTTCTAAAATCTACCAGAGTTGAGAAGTCTAACTATTCGTGACACGGAGATCGCTCTTTCAGCTTATATAATAACTTACCTCGGTGCTTCATCTGAACTGATCCTTATGCAATCGTACCAACGGTTTGTTCGCTTCCCTTTCCGACTGATTACGCCTGCTTTTCTCTCAACAGGAAAACCGAAATCACCATCTTTCTGTATTAGGACATGCCAATCGGCAGGAAACCAAGTTCGTAAAGTCCTACAATGGACTTCAAGACTTTCACCTTGCCATCCACCTATTTTGTAATACATAGGACAGACCCATCGTTCTCTTCCACGTGAATATCGTCGCCATCCCATCACAGAGGCTTGTGCTCGTATGATGTTGCCATCGCGCCAGTGACGTTCAATCCCACTCCAAGGATAGCCTGTCGTTCCACCACCAGAACTAATCTCACTCCAACCGAGGTCATCCTGAAGTGTGATATAAGAGACATCTGTCCCCCATGGTGTTTCATCGTCCGCAAATCCCCATTTCTGTCGTCTATACCAGTGTAATGCTCCATCAATACTTGACTTAGATACTACCGCATTTTCAATGGTTTCTACGATGTCAAATTGACCTCTATTGTTGTAGGGATTATGAACACCTTGGCAAAGCGTTAAGGAGTTTATTTCAGGTCCGAACCACTTACGGTTTTTGCCGGGTGTTCGATAATATGCCCCTGATGCAGCAGGTTCCGCGCGTTCGCCCGGATTCAACTTCGCCTTCGCAAAAGTACTCCAGAACCCAACGCCTAAAACAACAAATAGCAAAAACACATCAAAGATTAGGTCTAAATTCTTCCGTAACATTATTCCCTTATTTTATGAACTATTCCTGCTTCAAATTTCCCCAGATAGTTGTTAGTTTGTTTTTAGGTGATACTGCCAAACCAGATATGGTAATCTTCTCCACCCATGCATCATCCGTAATCTCTCTATCTGTAACATAAGCAACGAACACAAAGCCGATAATATCAATTGTTGATAAGTTCGCGTCAATAAAATCCAAGCGAGCGTCTCCATCACCGAACAGTTGAAATCTTCCACTGTCAAATTGAAGCACCATCTCGTTGAGCACGTCAGTCGGCCAACGTCTACCAGGTCCGAGGAACACTTTACCATTTCTTGACGCTTGCATATCGTTTGTGAAAAACAGATAATATCCAGTTTCTTCAACTTCTCCAACGTCATTTAAGAAGTGCTTCCCAAGTGCTATACCGATCCTGTTCTCACCAGATGCACCAATGTTCTCTATTTCAATCGTAATGTTATTATATGGTCCGGGGAACGCTATAAATTGATAAAGTTCAAATAGTGTTTGCCACTGTTTCTGCGTATCAATTTTCGCTCTTAAAAAACCTTGTTGATTCTGCCAAATAGAATCGCTTCCCTGAAGTTGCCAACTATCCGCTAATTCAATTTCAAAATCATCTTGCCATGTAACAGCATTCGCATTTCCTTGTAAAACAAGTAAGGCAATAATCGTGAGAAGTATTATCAAAATGTTTACACTGTTTTTCATGTCATGTCTATCTTCTGTTAGTTATAGTAAAATCTGAAATTAACGATGCACTTTACATTTAGAAAAACTTTTTCGTAGTCGCGCAATTCATTGCGCCTCTTACATTCTATGAATATGCAATTGGGACAATATGTTTCATTAATTCTAAGTTTTACTATAGAATAACGCGTTTGTAGTCGCGCAATTCATTGCGCCTCTTACATTCTATGAATATGCAATTGGGACAATATGTTTCATTAATTCTAAGCTTACTATAATTTGATGATTTTGTTTCTTACTTGTCCTATGATTTAGACTGTTGCTGGGTCAACTGCTACTATTCCCTTGGAGTTGTAGCGGGTAAAGCCGGATGTATTGAAGGTCAGGATATGTGTCACGCCATGAACCAACATCGTAGCGACTAACCGCGCATCGTGAACCTGTACACCAGATACACCATAGGTCATAGTGACCCACAACCTAAAGGTTGGGGCTTGTGCTTCCTTGACAACAGCGTTTCTCCAAAAGGATCCCCCGTCTCACGTCATCTCCACTTTAGGCAGCTAAGCCTGCCTGTTTGATATTGATAGCTGCATTGATGTCTCTATCATGTTCAGTCTTGCACGTAGGACATATCCAGTGTCTATCTGAAAGTGTTAGTTTATCGTTTGTGTGTCCGCAGTTACTACAAGGTTTTGTTGTAACTGTCCATTGTCCGATTTTGAGGAAAGTTTTATCGTGTTTAGCACACTTGAATGCCAACACTTGAATGAACTGGTAGCAAGCGAGATCACTGACTTTACGTCCCCAGAGGCGTTTCATGCCGTCTAGATTGAGGGTTTCAAAGCACAAGGTGTCAAAACGCCTGCAAAGGTCTGTAGCAAGTTTCCACTGCCAGTCAAGACGTTGGCGTGCTATCTTCCTATACTGCCGCAACAACGCACGGATAGCACGATACCAATTGCCTGACCCCTTGACTTTACGACTCACACTTTTATTCAGTGTTCTCAACTTGTTCAAGGACTTTTTCAAAAACTGCGGAGACACAATTTTATTCCCATTAGAAGTTGTGAGAAACGTTTTCAATCCGAAATCAAAGCCAGCACTTTCACCTGTCTTCGCAAATGATTTCGGTGTGTCAACGTTATCACAAGAAAAGCAGATCCAGTAATCGCCACACCTGTCACGCTTGAGGGTTATTGTTTTGATGTCACCTGTTATTTCACGATGTTTATGAAAGGAGAACCACGTATCTATACAGTTGATCTTGATACGGTTCCCTTCAAGCTTATAGCCTGCTTGTGTAAAGGTCATAGAGTTGTATTTATGTTGCGGTTTGATGTGCGGTCTACCTACTTTGCACGTTGTTTTGCCAGCCTTGCGATCTTTCATATTTCTGAAAAATGCATCATAAGCTTTGCCCATACGCAGGACAACATCTTGAACAACTTGACTCGGTAGTTGTTTCCAATGTGCGTTCGTTCGCTTTTTCAACTTCGCAATATGACGATTCATCGTATAGGCAGATATGTTTTTCTTATAGATGCGATAATACCTTTGCTGCAATCGCATAATATGCACATGGATCTGATGCATATCGTCAAGCAGATTGCCAAGTTTTAGCGTATTCTTTTGATTTTGTATCTTGTATTTATAGGTTTTTCTCATGGTATGTCTTCTCGGTGAAGAACCCTTTTCGCATCGTTAGTAGTGTGGCAGATGCTAACGACATTCACCACTGAAAAGGTAATTGTATTATAGTGTGTTTCTTTCTCAAAATCAACCTTTTTGCCCGTCTACATCCCGCAAGCTAAAGCATGGGGATTTGACAGGAAGAGCGTTAACGACAAGCTCTCGCCATTCAGCATATACGGCAGGTAAGTCAGGAAGCAATGGAAATAACTGTTCTGCTCTACGAAATGGACCTACTGCATCGGAAGGTGAAAGTCCCATACCATTTTGATGAATAGGACGAGTTGAAACGTTCCAAAATTCAACGAAATTTTGCATAGTGGCATGAAGTTGATGACCATTTGACAGCAATTTGCGCACAGCAGTTTCAGCAAGTGGTGATGATGGGTTTGTGCTGTGTAAAACACGCAATAAAACATTGGTATCAATCAGGTAAATCATGGTTATAAATGGTCGGCATAAATGCCTTCTCGGCTCAACGCGTAATCGGATAATGGTGGAACATCCGGTCCAACACATGTCATAAATTCTTCAATTAACTGATCTAACATTGACTGTAATTCTTCAACAGAATACTGTGCTTTGTTGTTCAGTAATTCTTCTACTTTTGGTTCAACTGCATCTACTAACAAATACCGTACAGCATCTTTATCTCCATTCAATATATTTTCGTTTAACTTTTTCTCAATTTCTGGTGGAATATAAACTGTAATTGTCATTTACCTGACCTCCATATTGCTGAAAATTATCTTATAAATAGCACACACCTTGTGCCTATTGCTTTGCAAATGGCGTTCCATCCGCTTTCCCAAGATAGATCGGATGTGTATCATCACTGCCAAATGGAATTGTTACCTGTTTCTGAATATGAACACGTTGATATGATTGTGTCTCTTTATCAAATACCGATTGGACCACACGGATATGTAAATTATAACGGCTCTGTGTCAAATTTGTAAACGCAAATCTGCCTTGTGCATCGGACTCTGTTTCAAAACGGTCTAATGTTAATGACATATCATATCGGCTTAATTCCCACGGATACCATGAGCGAGAAATCAAGGCATTCTGCACAGGTTCACCGGTGTCCGTCCAAAGCACTTGTCCATATAAAGCAACCGTAGGTCTGTCTGCTACGATCAACACCTCATTACCATTTGCAGATGCTTTCACATCAGTTTCGGTTGCAGCAATGTGGTCTCCTACAATATAGAGTTTATACTTTTCTTCAAACAGACCATCTAAAACAAATGATGTTTCTGTCACTGGAAGTCGTTTTGACAGCAACGGTCTGTTCAATGCCAAAGGATTTAATGATGACTCCATTTCGGCATCTTCAGGGAACACTTTCACTTCATAATACCCATCAATTGGAACATCCCGCGGGAAAATAACACGACCTTTAACAGCAAACCCTTTTTCCAGTGAAATAACCAGAGGTTCATTGGCAATCTCTATGTTTGGGTGTACTCTTGTCAGATAGCCTTTTTTTGATACTTCTATGGTAAGCAGATGTGGTTTTGTGTCTATCAACGGTATTTGAAAAGCACCGTTTGCATCAGTTTGCGTCGTAGATAGGATGGCACCGTGTCCATACGGGTTTTCACTGCGACGTGCTACATAGAGACTCGCATCTGTAATAGGCCGTTGCTGTGGATCAACGACTCTACCGTCTAATATCTTCGTTTTCGGCAAATGGATTTTAAGCTGTTTTTTGCTTTGTGGATTGACCGACTCTAAATATGCAATAATAACATCATTACGTAAGATTGTCAAACTGTATTCTATCGGATGGAGTTCTGAGAAGACGAAATTACCTTCTGCATCAGTTTGAACAGTGTGTTCAGGTTGTGCACCAGCGCGGAAAAAATTACTGGGTTTGTTGTGCATCTTGATCCGCACTGTGAGTCCCCCAACTGTATAATCGGGTCTAGATTTTTGGACATTGCCTTGTAGCGACAGAAATGGTTTCAGCTCAAGTTCGCCTAATGCATATTCATTCTTGTCAGGAGACATATCCCATCGCCAATGGTGCGTTTGATACCGTGGATGCGATGCGATTACCGTGAATCCGTAATAGGTATCGGAATCATTCGGTATTGTTAGATGGAATTCACCTTTTGCGTCCGTCTCTGTTTCGTGTGCATACCTCCTGTCAGGATAGACGGTATCCTTCACTTCGGAAGCTGCACGGACAGTAACGCCAGAGATAGGATTTCCATTTACTGCATCAACCAAAACACCAGTGAGAGATGCCCCCGGTTTCAAGATCACTTCCACGCCACCGATATGACTATTAGGATACACTCTCATCTGATAGGAATCGGGGCTCGCAAAAACATAACCATCAAAAGAATCTATAATTTGGTAGTGTCCTGACAACAGATGATTGGCCTTGAAATACCCGTTTGATACTTCACCTTGGAAAGTCCTCTCTATCAATTCACCATCAGGGGTAAGAAGACCAATCTCTATCTTATCCGTAATCGGCAAAGGAACTTTATTGACAGGTTCAAGCAGGAAACCTGAAATAACACCTGTGCCTTCAATCACAAAATCCGCTTTAACAGGTGTTTCTCCAAGGGCAATTTCACGTTGTGCAAGTAATGTGCTGAAGTGCCGGACTTTCACATTCCAAATGCCAGCAGGAAGGTTTGTCAGCGAAAACTCCCCACCAGAATTGGTTTTAGCAGCGTAAGTTACATTATCCGTTTGTGAAACTGCTGAGATAGTGTAGTCTGAAAGAGGATTGTTCTGTTTATCTGTTACCTGTCCCTGAATTGTGCCAACATTTTGAGATTGGCAGATTCCAAGGGAAGTACCAAAACATAATAGAAACAAGGCGACATATAGTGAATTATAAATATAAGTTGACACTTTCGCCCCACGGTAGGCGAGGTTTCCTAACCTCGCCGATGCAGAGTGTTCAAGTAATTTCAAAATCTACTATAAATAAGGATAATGTTGTACATACGGTTTTCATTTTCTCACTAAGTATAGCCTGGACTTGGCATAACTAATGATGTTGCTTAAGGTACCCCCAGGTTGTTGTTAACTTTGCCTGTGGGGAAACGGATAATCCTGGTCCCGTTATCTTGAATGAATCGACCGATCCATGCCCAACACCAAGCCCATCGCTTGTAATGAAAAACCCAAAAATCTCAACCGAAGGGAATTCAGGGTCTTCAAATTCCTCGCGTTTTTCACCATTCCCGAACCACTGAAAATGTCCACGATTAAAACGAATTTCCATAGATGCTAATTCCGATGTTTTCCATCGGTTTAGGACCTCCAGAATAAACCCCTGTTTTAGCGGCTCCAAAGGTTTAGTATTAAACGTTACTCCACCACCGTCCCGCGGACTGACATACGCAGCGTAAATATCATTTGGATAAAACAGATAGAAAAATGGGGCGGCTCCAGGGAAGTGGTGATGCCGCCTCCCGAGGGCAATCCCAAAACCCTTCTGCTTTTTAGCTATATTTTTTACTGTCATAGTGATGTTTTTATATCCCGGAATTTTTACCAGTCTCTGAATAAATTCTTGATCGTTGATTTTAAAATCTACAATAGAACCACTGGGATCTTTAAATTGGAGCAGTTCTAATGTGGGATGTAGATCCCCGCCACCGTCTGGTGACTGTAACCATCCCTTTAAAAATCCATCTTCGGTTTTCCATATAGCATGTTTGCCCCAATGTTCCCAGTTTCTCTCTCTCAAAACATCAAAATCATCTTGATAACTTTGTGTGAAGGTGGATATAGAAAAAATACCACACAAAGAAAACAGTGTTATCCAGACGAAGGTATTTCGGACCTGTTTCATATTTTAACTCCTTTTGCTGTGCCTATTGTAAAAGTGTGAATAGAATATCTAATTGTGAATAGAATATCTAAATAACAGCAATTCGTTCCTATAGGAATGATCTCAGAATCGCGACCACGGACAATCAGTTAGGAACGATCTCCGAATCGTGACCAGTCGGGAATCGGCCAGAAATATGTTAACTGGTCTCCTACAAGACGGTCAGGAATCGAATGTTTACTCAAACCGCTTCAAACCTCCCCAAGTTGTCGTGAGTTGGGATCCTTGTAATTGAACACCAAGACTACGGTCAGTAGTTGCTTTATCCGTAATTGAGATATTTGAGATCCTACTACCAAACCAATGTTCTCTAAAGTGCCTCGTAATGAGCAATCCCACAATGTCAATAGTTTTAAAGTTATCATCATGAAATTCAGTTATCAAACGGTTGCTTGTCCATACGTGGAAATGACCGGTATCAAAAACAACTGTAAGATTGCGTGTTGTGTCTTTGAATATGTTCCCGTACCACGCTTTCGTCTTTCCTCTATTATATCCATCCTTCTCCGAAAAGGTGACTTTGCTTATTTCTTCGGGACTAACAATATAACCTTCTGCGGCTAATTCAGGTTCATCTTGACGTTTCCCAAGAAACAAGCAGAGTTCCCCCATACCATCTTCTCCTTCCTGTGGATACGTTATCTCTTCACCTATCATTGTTAACTGTTCAAAGCTAAATTCGACGATTTTCCAGTGCAGAAAACCCGCTGTGTTCTCATCACAAAATGGAGGTTCAACACACTGAATATTGGCAAAGAGGAATCCTCCGACGGATTCCCATCTGGATCCCCGCCAAATTCGTTCCCATCCTATGAGTTCCTCATCATCAAATGAGTCGTTCCATACCTCACTGTAACTGTGTCCTATTGAAAACATACTCAACAAGACTATACAGATACCGATGTATACAATTCGCAAATTCCGACAAACATCAAAATTGAAAACAAACAAGGATTTACGATATTGGTATCTATTTCTGGTCGTTTGATTTCTCATATTATGCTTCTCTGTTTTGGTATTCTTATATTCAGAAACGTTTTATTTTTCCCCAAGTCGTAGTCAATTGAGTGTTTCCCAACTGCACATCAAAAGCATTATTGGTAGGGATACCTTGTCCAGAAATTGAAAAGGTCTCAATAGTCCCATCAAACCATTCCCCTAAAAGTTCACATACGCTGATTAAACCAACAACATCAATCATGGGAATATCGTCGTCAACAAATTCTGTAATTAGAATGTCTTGCGTCCAGAGTTGAAACTTTCCGGCATCAAAAACAACCCTTATATTACCTGAAGTCAATCGAAACATGAGACCGTAATCAACTTTCTCTTCACCTTTTTTGTAAATGCCGTTTTCCGTAAACTGTATTTTTGTTGTGTTTTCAGGACTGAAAATATAACCCTCTGCAAAGTCAGGCGAAGGTTGTCGTTTACCGAGGAATAAGCAAAGTTCACCACGCGGATTATTTGGAACACGCGTGTAACGTATTTCATCACCTATCACTGTTACCTTGTCAAGTTGAAATTGGCGGACATTCCAGTGTAGGAAATCTGCAGCTGTTCCCTCCTGCTGTTCTGGTTTCTCGATTACTGCAAGAAGGCGTCCAGGTTTAAATGTAATTCCCCAGTCTGCAAACCAAGGGTCTTCCTCAACAATACGCTCCCAACCATTGAGGGCTATGTCATCAAAATCATCAATCCAAGTTCTAGCATAACCGTGTCCGATTGCAAAAGCAAACAAGACCACTGCACATAGAACGTACTTCATGATACTCTTCATAATCGTTGTTGTGGGAATAAGTAAAATACCATTCTTGTTGAATCGACAGATAAGGTTTGTTCCTTTTGTTCTCATAAAAATCACCTCAAAGTCCATCTGAATAAGAATAGTTTGGATTAGGATACGATGGATACTATAGTGAAATTTGAAATTAACAATACACTTTACATTTAGAAAAACTCTTTCGTAGTCGCGCAATTCATTGCACCTCTTACATCGTTGGAGCGGTTTCCAACCGCGATAACCCCTCTCGCATTGTAGGGCGGGGTCTCTGTGCCCCGCCATGTTTCATTACATTTAGAAAAACTCTTTCGTAGTCGCGCAATTCATTGCGCCTCTTACATTCTATGAATAGGCAATTGGGACAATATGTTTCATTAATTGTAGATTTTACTATAAGTGTATGGAAAGGCAAGTCAAGATTCTCTAAAATGCATATCTGCATTCAATCTGTCTTCAGTATAACATATCTGATAAAAAGAAACAAGATATTCAATAAATCTTTATTGTTTCAGAGTTGACCAAACTATAGGCAGCAACGGTTCATTCTCAATCAGAATCTCTTCCGCTTTATACGCCTCATCATACCATTCAACGATACGCCATTCCCCATCTCTTTTTTCAAAGATAAACAGGTTATCACCCTCAGCGAACCATCCAGTGAATTCGCCTTGAAATAATTCACCTGCTGCCACGGAACCTTGTATTCGGTAATGAGTTCGCACTTCGGATCGAGTTTTGTCCATATCAATGGATATTTCTGGAGGAGACGAGAGTTGTATATTTATATCTTGGAATTCACTAAAAACCTTATCCGCTGCATCACGTTCTTCACGTATGTCATCAAATTCTGTGTCATCAGTCTTATCGCCTTCCGTTCCCATATCCCCAACATAACGAAAACCTTCCGACCAATACGCGCTCATATATGTTTCAATATCTCCAATTTCATATCCTTCACGCCACCGGTTTAGAACATTGTTAATTGCTAAGAAATCATCTGGCGGCACTATATCACTCTTGTCCGGTTCCACAGGGGATAGGTCTGTGTTACAGGCATTAAAAAGTATAGATAAGAGAAGCAAACACCCTATCTTCGCAAATAGGTTACACATAAATTTATTTCTCCAATTTCATTGTAAGACCAGTTTTGATGTATATTCTACTTTATCATTAGTTTTCTAACAACACGTTTTTGTTCAAGTGAATGGCAAAAAACCACCGGCGACATCTTACCCACTCGGGGCAACATCCATGATTTATCGGGTGCTATTACCCACAAGAAACTCGTAGTCGCGCAATTCATTGCGCCTCTTCAAGTAGTATTCACACTCCGTGTGCCTTTCAATGTGCAGTAATTCTTGAACCAACAAACATGCCTGTCAGTTAGTCAGTTAGGTCTCTACCATCCAGCGCGCTTACAAAGCGCGCCTACGTATACTGAGTCGTTGAGCGTCAATTTAGTGATATATAGTTATCTGATATTGATATCTTCAGTCCCGTAGGGACGCTATGTTTATAGAAAGACGTTACCCAGCCTGTTCTTGAGTTCCGTAGGAACGGCATATAATAACACTTCTGAAAAATAACTTCTCATTAAGAAAGTAACCACTCATAGCCGCGCAATTCATTGCTCTTACATTCTCCTACAAATCCTGGTTCAGCCAATCGTGGTTTTAAACCACTCCAACAATAGGCTCGTAGTCGCGCAATTCATTGCGCCTCTTACATTGTTGGAGCGGTTTAAAACCGCGATTCCACACCACCATCACACCGTAACCGCGCTTTCCATCTCTCCGATTACGTAGTCGCGCAATTCATTGCGCCTCTTACATTCAGCACCAGCGGTGCGAAAGGTGTATAGAACCTTAGACCACCCAAAAACCAAGCCCCAGCGGGGCGAAAGGTGTCCTAACCTCCCCGATGCAGATAGAACGGTAGGCGCGCTTTCTAACCTCGCTCTTCATAACCACACCACCCACGGTAGGTGAGGTTTCCTAACCTCGCTCTTCACAACCTCAGCTCCCAACCACGACAGTCCCGTAGGGACGGAATGTTTATAGAAAAACGTCATCCCAACCTTCTTGAGTTCCGTAGGAATGGAATGTGGATACCCCAAACTCACAATCCTGAAAATCTACCAATCCTGAAAATCCTGGTTCAGACAATTAAGAGTGCCGTCCGCTCGTAGTCGCGCAAATCATTGCGCCTCTTACATTGTTGGAGCGGTTTAAAACCGCGATACCCTCCTCTCCCATTGTAGGTCGGGGTCTCCGTGCCCCGCCATGTTTCATCGCCACCATACCAACAATGGGAGAAAATATCTTTTCTCAAACCCGTAGGCGCGCTTTGTAAGCGCGCTTGTCAAACCCGTAGGTGCACTTTGGAACCGCGCTTGTCAAAACACGTTAGAAAAACGCATTTGTAGTCGCGCAAATCATTGCGCCTCTTACATTGTTGGAGCGGTTTAGAACCGCGATACCCCCTCTCGCATTGTAGGTCGGGGTCTCCGTGCCCCGACAGGCTTACATTATTGGAGCGGTTTAAAACCGCGCTCACACCCTCTCAGAAAAACGCGTTCGTAACCGCGCTTTTCAAGCGCGCTCCCACATTGTTGGAGCGGTCTAAAACCGCGATAACTCTGGCTGTGATACTTCTGTGCCGTCCGCTCGTAGTCGCCCAATTCATTGCGCCTCTTACATTCTATGAATAGGCAATTGGGACAATATGTTTCATTAATTCAAAAGTTCACTACAAACAATTACCTTCAAAAGTAATTATACTCTTACAGCGAACTTGTGTTATAATATTCATAAGAGAACACCTTCCAATACAGGATTACAATATCATGAAAAAACACTGTCAAGATCTTAGCGTATGCATTAGCGATATATGTAACTGAGATTTATCAAAATAAGTAATAGCATCAGGAGGAATAATGGAACGAAAACCAAATCTAATATTCATATTCGGTGACCAACACCGTCAATGTGATGTCGGATGTGCTGGGAATCCGCAAGTAAAAACACCATACATGGATAAACTCACCGAGGAAGGTATGTTCTTTCCGAATACCTTCACCAACGTCCCGATATGTGTTCCTGCACGGGGATGTCTGCTGACAGGCAAACACCCGTTAAACCATAAGGCAGTGTCCAACGATTTACCACTTCCACTGACTGAAATAGGCATCGCACAAGGCTTCAAAGACGATGGATATGAAACAGGATATATCGGGAAGTGGCACCTTGGTGGGCAGCCGAGAGATAAGTTCATTACACCGGAAATGCGGTTCGGTTTCGATCATTGGGTCGGGTGGAATTGTCATCATAACTATTTCAATGCACCCTATCATGACTCCGATGGTAACAAATTTCAGATTGATGGATATGAACCCGATTTCCAAACTGATCAAGCAATCCAATACTGCCGTGACCATGCAGAGGAACCTTTCTGTCTCTATGTTAGTTGGGGACCACCACACAACCCTTATGAACACGTGCCAGATAAGTATAAAGAGATGTATCCACCAGACGAGATACAACTCCGTCCAAACGCTGTGGACACACCAGCAAACCGAAAGGATATTTCCGGATACTACGCACACATCACCGCATTAGATGAAAATCTCGGACGTTTGATGGACACACTTGACGAAATCGGCATTGCCGAAGACACCATTCTTGTCTACACATCCGACCATGGTGATATGCTTGGAAGCCACGGACACAACAGAAAAGAACGTCCGTGGGATGAATCCAGTCGCATCCCTTTCATGATCCGTTATCCACGCAAAATTCCAGCAGGAATTACCCGTGACACCTTATTAAGCCTTGTTGATTTCATGCCATCTATGCTATCTCTGTGTGATTTGCCAATTCCAGAAGGAGTAGAAGGCATTGATTTGTCTGACGCGATGCTCGGTAAGACTATTGACGAACCGCAATCTGTGCTACTTGAACTCCCATTGCACGGCGGTGAAGGATTCAATTTCGGTCTCACAGAATGGCGTGGTGTCCGCACACATCGTCATACTTATGCACGCCACTATGATGGAACAGGTTGGCTCCTCTACGACAACGATAACGACCCGTATCAAATGAACAATCTGATTGACGATCCCAACTCACAAAAACTACGTGAAGAGTTAGAAACAGAACTCCAACAGTGGTTAACCCGAATAAACGATCCATGCATCGCTGGTTTAGACCACATCCGACAACTCGGATTAACAGAACTGTGGAACATAAGTGAAAAACGATTTGGCGGAAAAAATCCGCGTTGGGCATAAAGGACAAAATATGTCAAAACGGGTTATGATAATCGGATGGGATTGTGCTGCTCCCGAACTCGTCTTTGATGCATTCAAAGACGACATGCCCAACACGCAACGCTTGATGCAAGCGGGTATCTACGGGCAATTGGAAAGCACAATACCACCTATCACTGTCCCCGCGTGGATGTGCATGATGACAAGCCGTGATCCGGGTGAACTCGGTATCTACGGATTTCGCAACCGTTCAGATTATTCTTATGATGCACTCACCATTGCCAACGCACACGCTATCAAAGTGCCAACACTCTGGGAACTGCTTGGTCAAGCACAAAAACGTTCTATCGTATTAGGCGTGCCACTCACCTACCCCGCTAAGCCGTTTCCAGGTTGGATGGTCACCAGTTTTCTAACACCAGTTGACCCAAATTGTCCTTTGACAGAGAGAAAACTACAGTGGACATTTCCACCAAGATTAACCCGTGAAATTGAACAAGTATCACCTGATTACATGATTGATATTCCAGATTTCCGCACCGACAAACGTACTGAATTGGAAAAGCAACTCCTCAAAATGACACGCGCCCGTTTCAAATTCGCTCGCTATCTCCTTGAGAAAAAACAGTGGGATTTCTTTATGATGGTAGAGATGGGTTCTGACAGACTCCATCACGCTTTCTGGAGATTTTGGGATCAAACACATCACAAGTATGAACCGAATTCACCTTTTGCGGACACAATGCGAAACTACTATCGCACACTTGATGACAAACTTGGTGAGATGTTGGCACAGGTTGATGATAACACGACTGTCATGATCGTATCCGACCACGGTGCTAAGAGGATGGATGGTGGTATCTGCATCAATGAATGGCTACAGAAACACGGTTATCTGACACTAAAAACCGAACCACAAGGTATTACCCGTTTTACATCAGACATGGTAGATTGGCAGCAGACTAAGGTATGGGGTGAAGGTGGGTATTATGGTCGCATCTTTATCAACGTCGTCGGTAGAGAACCGCACGGTATTGTCAAGCAACAGGATTACGAAAATGTCCGTGATGAATTAAAGACGCAGCTTGAAGCAATCGTTGACGAATCTGGACAGAATATCAATACCCGCGTATTCAAACCTGAAGAGGTATATGATAAGTGCAACAACATCCCACCTGACCTAATCGTCTACTTCGGAGATCTCTATTGGCGTTCAGTTGGAAGTGTCGGATACAACAGCATCTATACATATCAAAACGACACCGGTCCCGACGATTGCAACCACGCAGAAATGGGTATGTTTATCCTCAAGAATGGTATACATACCGATGGACATGTGCCAACAAAAAGCATATACGATATCGCTCCCACTGTGCTCAAAGAATTCGATCTTGACATCCCAGATGCAATGCATGGTAATCCGATTTAGGGGCAGAAGCATGCAATTGTCGCGTGAAGGAATTGTTGGAGGGGTTTCCAACTCCGATTTCCCCGATTTTCTATTAGACATTATGGTGAAGTATAAAATTATATTTACACTTTCATCCCACGGTAGGCGAGGTTTCCTAACCTCGCCTATGTAGAGTGTTCAAGTAATTTCAAAATCTACTATATAATGATTTAATCGTCCGTATCTGATAACACCAAAACCGAAATATAGTCTAAACGCTTATGGATTGTAGGTCGGGTAGAGCTTGCGAAACCCGACATGTTAGTTCTGAATATGAAGTGATGAGATGTTGGAAGTTGCCGTTTTATCTATTGCGAAATCTGAATATTATCTCGGAAACCCTGATATTGTCGGGTTTCGCTGGGCTCTACCCATAGGTGTCAATTTAGTGTGTGATATTAACAAATTAGTGCTAATTTCTAATGACAGCAGCACCAGCGGTGCGGAATGTGTATAGAAAAATGTGTCAAAACCTTCTTGAGCACCAGCGGTGCGAAAGGTGTATTACAGCCAAGGACAATGGGCACCTGTCGCCCCTCTAGGGCTTTGTGAATGATGTTCCGATTGTTCTATACACCTGTCACCGCTGTGACTACACATACCCAAAAAACGGATAATATTCCTTGAATTGACACCTATGGGTTCGCAAACTCTACCTGACCTACGAACCTTAGGTTTTATTAAAGACTAGGACAGCACACAATCAAAACGTTATAATGTCTATTGTTGGAAAAGATTGATTTTATCAAAATCAAGTGATAAAATATGTAACAAGAAGTATAGGTAGGTAGTCGTATGAAAACCTTTGAAACTCAAGGTCCTGTATCACCTGATCGAAACTATGTCGTTAGTCGTGGCAGCGAACTATCTGAATTCATCAACCGTGTCAAACAAGGACGGTATATCGTTATCTTCGCCCCACGACAAACTGGCAAAACTACATTTTTCCGATGGGCTCTTGATGCACTCAGAGATGAAGAAGATGTATATTTTCCAATTCAGCTGGACTTTGAGGAATATAAAAACGTTGGTCTCTCTGACTTTTACAGTTACATTTACCAAGATATTCGTGAGGAAATTAAGAATGTCTGGCAAAAGCGTGATATAGTGCCTTCTGATTCACTTTGCCAATTTCTGGAGAACACAAATGTTACTAATCACGTTTCATTAAGACATTTTTTTGGAAAATTCGCAGACTTATTAGACAATCAACGCATTATAATCATCATTGATGAGTTTGATGGAATCCCACAAGAGGCAGTGTCTGACTTTCTTCACTCATTACGTCGTATCTACTTATCTGATCCTGAAAAACGGTCTCCTTATAGTCTTGGAATTGTTGGAGTGAAGAGTATTACACAACTCAACTATGATCGTTCTATCTCTCCTTTCAACATACAAGACGAATTTGCCTTGCCAAACTTCACACTTCAACAGGTACGTGAACTCTTCACACAATATACAGATGAAGTCGGACAAGCTATCATACCTGAAGTTATTGAGACACTTCACAAACAAACTGCAGGTCAACCATTTCTTGTCAACAGATTAGCACAGATCCTGACTGATGAACTAAATATCTCAATAACCGAAACACTTAGAATGGAGCACTATACAAAAGCACACACACGACTACAGCGAGAACGGAACACTAACATAGACCATCTTATTACCAATATTCGAAGGAATCCACGTTTTAAAGACATCCTGATGAGAATTGCTTCTTATGAGAAAGCGGTTGGATTCAATCTGGACAATGAACTAATAGATGAACTCACTACTTTTGGAATTATCGCAGAAGGTTCAGATGGAATATGTGAAATTGTAAACCCCATATACCATCACCGAATTATGCAGGCGTTCCAACCCCCGATAAATGGATTAGAGAATGAATATTTTTCTGATGATACCTCTGCTAATTTTCTAGATTACCTTACACCTGATGGGAACATTCAAATGAAGCCGCTTCTGGAGAATTTTCAGAATTTTATTTCTCGCGCTGGATACCGCATCCAGCAAGTACCACAGACTCCACAGGAATTCGTTGGTCAACATCTTCTCTTTGCATATCTCGATCAGCTTGTCCGAATGGTACGCGGCACTATGTATCTTGAAGTCCAAACAGGACGCGGACGAATAGACCTGCTAATTCTTCATAATCAGCAAAAATATATTGTTGAAACTAAAACTTGGGAAGGAGATAGCCTCTATCAATCGGGGAAAAAGCAACTCGCAAAGTATCTAAGATCGGAGGAGGTAGTAGAAGGTTATTACATTGTGTTTGATCACCGTAAAGAACCAGTTAGGTTGGTAGAGACAGAAACTTATAAAGATTATACAATTCACAGTTATGTCATTCCTGTTATACAAGAAATTCCTTCTCAGACACAATAAACATTCTTGAAATTCATGCATCCGACTCAGAAAAGACAGTTACAGCTTTAACAATAGACTCAGCAACGACTTCCGCAGCAAGAATACCGATACTATTCACACTACTGTCCGAATGTGTACCCGTAGCAAACGTAAACAACGTATCCCCATCAAACATCGTATGTGATGGACGTATTGCACGTGCCATCCCATCGTGTGCCATCTCCGCTACCCGTGTCACTTCCGCAACAGAAAGCACAGCATTTGTAGCGATAACACCGATAGTCGTGTTTGTACCGGGAACGATATTCGCATCCAAAAGACGTTCAGTGATGTCAACGAAACTACCATCTATTTTTCCACCTGCAACAATTTCACCAGTAACAGGATCAACAACGTTACCAAGTGCATTCACAACCATAATGGCTGCGACAATCAACCCGTTTTCCAAGTGCTTACACACAGAACCGACACCCCCAGCAGAAGGCGTAACACCAGGTGCTTTACCGACAGTCGCACCCGTTCCCGAGCCAACAGCACCCATCACAACAGGAGCATCGGAGGAATCAACACATGCATTATATCCCATCTGTCTATCGGGACGCACATGAGCGTCACCAACATGCAAGTCAAATATCACAGCAGTAGGAACAATCGGCACACGAACTGAACCAGCGGGGAAACCAACCCCCTTCTCTTCAAGGTATTGTACAACACCCCCTGCAGCATCCAACCCGAAAGCACTACCACCTGTCAGGAGAATAGCGTGTGCTTTTTGAATTAAACGTCCGGGACGTATTGATTCTGTCTCGCGTGTTCCAGGTGCAGCACCACGCACATCAACGCCAGCTGTCGCACCTGCTGGACAGATGACAACGGTACAACCTGTCCGAGCATCTCTATCAGTGGCATGTCCGACCTGTATTCCATCAATCGCTGTAAGTGTCTGATTTGTCATTGTCATACATGAACTATAACGGATTCATAGATTATCTGCAAGTGATATTGTATTCAGTCAGGATCATTTATGGTGAAGCATAGAATTGTATCTACACTTTCTATCAACGGTAGGTGAGGTTTCCGAACCTCTCCATAGGCGTCAATTTAAGGATATATTTTCCTGTGTAGGATTTTGGAAGTCTATTTTTATCCTATGCACCTTTCGCACCGCTGGTGCTGATATGTGATTTATAAAAGCCTCGGAGAGGCGACAGGTGTATAGCACGTAATATCAACACAGACGAAAGCCCCAGCGGGGCGACAGGTGTATAAAATGCACAAACTTTACTCACTAAATTGACGCCTATGGTGAGGTTTCCGAACCTCTCCTCAGCAATGTGTAGAATTAATTCAATCATTTACTGTAAATAACCCTACAAATTGGATTTTATTTGCACCGAATTGGGAATTTATTGTAAAATCATGCACCCGTTTTGCCGTTCTACGCGTCACTAATGGTTGAGATGCAAAATCCAAGCGATTCTTTTTATGGAGGAATCCAATGAAAAACGAAGATGCAGAACTGATTCAACGCACGGTTGCTGGTGATGATACTGCCTTCTCAGAATTAGTAAAGAAATATCAGAGACAAGTTCATGCACTCGCATGGCGGAAAACAGGGGATTTTCACACAGCTGAAGATATTACCCAAGACACATTCCTCAAAGCATATCAGAGACTTCACACACTCAAAAGACCCCACAGATTCGCAGGGTGGCTTTATGTCATAGCGAATCGACAATGTCTTGCATGGTTTCGGCAAAAACGTTTGCACAAGCAAACATTAGAGAACATAGACACCCCTGATGCTATTAGTGATGTATACTCAAGACATATCGTAGAAGAACAAGCAAAAACTGCTGAACAGGAACAGCAGGAAGTCGTCAAGAAGTTGCTTGAGACGTTAAAAGAGAGTGATCGTACCGTCATCACACTACACTATTTTGCTGAGATGACGTGTGAGCAGATGAGCGAGTTTTTAGGTGTATCCGCAAACACAATAAAGAGCAGATTACGCCGTGCACGGAATAGATTGAAACAGGAGGAACCGATGATCCGAGAAGCAATCGGCAACTTCAAAATCTCTCCAACTCTTACTGATAACATCATGCAAGATGTTTCACGGATCAATCCGACTATACCTTCTGCAAGCAAACCTATAATCCCGTGGATGATAGGTGCTACAGGGGCAGTATTGATTGCCCTGATGTTTGGTATAGGTAGTCAATACTTAGCACATTTCCAAAAGCCGTATAGTTTAGATGCTCAATCTGAAAGGACGGTTGAACTTGTTGATGCGCGCGATGTTCAAAATCTTGAGGAAGTATCGGATAACCAAAATCAACCTGGGAATAGAACCAATTTAGGTGGTAAAAATAATGGGGACGGTGAGAATGGAAATCAGGTTTTAGGAGATCAAAGTGATTATACCAGATGGAATTTGCCGATAGGTGCAAAACGGAGATTCGGAAAAGGAATATTGAACGACATGGAACTTTCACCAGATGGTGCTCATTTAGCTATTTCGGGTTCCGGTGGTTTATGGCTATATGATGTTCAGAAAGGAAACGAAATTGCCTTCATTACAGAGCATAAACACAAGAATGATTTTTCCAAACCAGAAACAGTATTTTCACCTGATGGTAGAACATTGGCAAGCAAAGGGTATCGTAGAACAATTTGGCTATGGGATGCGGAAACGGGTGAACACTTACGTACAATCAAGGTGCCAAATGCCCCTGCAACAGGCTATCATTTTATGAAGGATGGCACTTGGTCAACAACAGTTATTCCTCTTAGTCAATACAATCCCGATGATGATGGGTCATCCGTAATAGGTTTTGGCGGTTTTAATAGTAAAAAAACGAAAGCCAAATTCATTGTGTCTGGTGGTCCGCTCAGATCATTTAAATTTATGACAGACAGTAAAACTCTTATGACTCAGAATTTGGATGGTACTGTCTGGTTATGGGATATCACTTCAGGAGAACAGAAAGCATTATTTAGTCCAGAATTGCCTGGATTGAAACTTGATAGCTACATAAGTTGGGTTAATCTTTATCCTGATCAATGGAGGCTGGCGGCTGACATCTATTTTGCTCCTTCAGGTGAAGTTATTTATGCTCTCGCTGCGGGAGATATATACGGCACAATTTACATACAAGATGGACACACTGGTAAACTAATACGCACACTGGAAGGACGAAGTAGAATCATAAGTCAAAAAAATACCATTGGTCGCATAGGCTATGGACAAAAAACACCTATTCAAAGTCGCATGCAAATTCCGGGAATAAAAGATGTCTTTTCAGGTAAGGAACCTCGGTTAGGAGTGGAATGGATAACAGAATTACATTTTGCGCCAGATGGCAAAACACTTGTGAGCAAAAGCAGATTCAGAAACAGCAATAGGAGTAGTAATAGTGGTGCCGTTGAACTTTGGGATGTTAAAACAGGTGAACTGCTAACAAGACATGAATTGGGCACAGATTTAATGTTCTCAGGAGATGGAAAAGCACTCGCATTTATGAATGGGGTGGGAAGAGGGTACAAGGGATGTGTGATATGGGATCTTGCAGATCGTCGTAAAATTGCTGAATTTGCGGGTAAGGTTGACCTAAAGTTTTCAAGAGATGGGAAAACATTCACTATTATACAGAATGACAGTTTAGATATGTGGGATATCGCGACGCACCGCAAAATCACATCAATGAGTACACCTCCAGGACTGTTGGCACTTCTTCCAGAACGGCATGCGTTTTCAGGAGATGGTACAATCTTTGCTGCTGTAGATAGATTTGGAGCAGTCAATTTATGGGAAACACAAACTGACACACAACTGCGCATCCTCACTACAAACTATACATCACCAATTACGACGATGGCATTCACACATGATGGCAAAACACTTGTAAGTGGGGATGCTTCCGGCAACATTCAACTCTGGAATTTAAACACTGGTAAAGTAAGCAGGACACTAACATCACCTGAAAACAATTCCATTCATGAATTACTCTTGGCAGAGGACAATGCCACACTTGTCAGTGGAGGCATAAGAAACTTTGATAAATGGAATCTCACCACTGGAAAAAGAGTTAACACTTACACTCTACAATGGGCAGTGGCACAAGTTTTTAGCAGTACCTCTCATAATGGTATTGGGAGTTTAGGCGATACCGTCTTTACATGGCCCACTACGATTATCGCATTGACCCCAAAAGGAGGAAAAATCGCCAAAACTATTTGGTCTTCACATGAAAGAAAAACTGGGGAAGGTGGAAATGAGATTGATGGAAGTGAGATTAAGGTATGGGATATTCAAACTAGCGAACACCTATGTACCGTAACAAATGAATCTTTTGGTCAAACGTTAGCATTCACATCCGATGGAAATATGTTCGCTACTTTGGATGAGGATATATCATACACTGTAGATGAACATACTGGCAAGAAAGTTGGACATTTTAATAATTGTATAGTGTACGTATGGGACACATATACTGGCAAAAAATTAGCAACATTTGACGTGCCTGAGGATCCAAAAAATAACTTCAAGCGACCTGATATTTATGCTGGAGTTTTCACACACGATGGCAAAACGCTTGCTGCTGCTGGGGATTATGGAGATAATTCAATCTTTTTATGGAATATTAAAACAAAGATGCATTTCGCAACGCTCAGAGGACATGGACACGTTGTTTGCAGATTGACAGTTTCACCGGATGATACTATTCTTGCCAGTGGGGATTCAAATGGTGAAATTCGTCTATGGAAAATTCCCACAGGTGAAAACCTCGTTACATTCCAGTCGCCTGGTGGACACATTAGCAATATTACTTTTGCACCTGATAGTAAGAGCTTCGCAAGCACAAATGGTCGTTCAGACAGCATATCTTCTGATTCCAGAGGAGGTGGAACCATATTCCTATGGGATGTGCCAAATGTAAAGTAAAACAATCCACAAATGATTTGCATCACAATTCTTTTCTTGATGCACACTTCCAACCAATATTTCATTGAACGCCATCGCAAGTAATCCTTCCACATTGACATTCCGCTCCAATCTGATAAAATAGAACCCATTCTATCGGATCATCCTGTAAACAATTTTTTCGGCAGTATGCACCCGATTTGTACCTAACCCGCGTCATTATAAGTACAGACAAACAATTTGGATACATATTTTCTCGTTCACTTTGAAAGGTGACTTGTCATAGCACCCAAACCTAAAGGATTGGGCTTGTGCTTCGTAGCAGTTAGCGTTGTTCTCCAAAGAGAACATCCGTCTCACATCTGCTCCACAACGGGATCATAAGCAGCCCGTAATATGTTGATAGCAGCGTTTATGTCTCTATCATGTTCGGAATTACATTGTGAACATGTCCACTGTCTATCATTGAGAGAAAGAGTGTCGTTTTTATCTCCGCAGTTGCTACAAGGTTTTGTAGTAGGTGTCCATTGTCCGACTTGAAAGAATGCTTTATGATGTTTGAAACATTTGAATGCCAACAATTGAATAAACTGGTAAAATCCGAGATCGGAGACTTTACGTCCCCACAGCCGCTTCATGCCATTAAGGTTCAACGTTTCAGCCGCAATCGTATCAAACCTTCTGCACAAGTCTGTAGCAAGTTTCCACTGCCAGTCAAGCCGTTGGTTTGCTATTTTGATATAATGCCGTGCGAGTTCTCTAATAGCGCGACACCAATTGTTAGACCCTTTGACTTTACGACTCACAGCTTTATTCAGTTTGCGAAGGTGTTTCAAGGATTGTTTCAAGAATTCTGGTGCTTGTATCTTTTCACCAGTGCTCAATGTCAAAAATGTTTTCAACCCGAAGTCTATACCTACGCTCTCACCTGTTTGTTGCATAGGTTCGGTAGAAGTATCATCGGTGACAATGTCCAGCCAGTATTCACCGGCACTATTACGGAGTATTTGGACATAGCGGACAGTGCCGTGCCAGTCTCGGTGTTGGTGAAAAGAAAACCAGCGACGATTGAATTTCAGAGATTGTGTGGTGTCATTCCACGACTTGAAAGAGATACACACACGACCATTTTCAAGTTTGTAGCCTGTTTGAAACTTCGCAGAACGATAACGATATTTACGTTTGAATTTTGGAAGTCCACCTTGACCAGCAAAGAAACGTTGATATGCAGCATCTATGCGAATAATCGCAGCATCCAAAGTGTCACGCGGTATCCAAGCCCAATGTTTCTTGGTCGTCTTGAGCAACTTCGTAAGATGCGGTTGCAGCCTATATCTACCAGCGTATTTTTCGTATCTGCGGTAATAACGTTTTTCCAAACGCAAAAAGTGGTTGTGCACATCACAAAGATCATCAAGCAGATTGCCGAAGCACTTGTTCTTTTTCTGATTGCGTATCTTGTATTTGTAGGTGCGCATTGTTTTACTCAAGTATTGCTTCCGACACGATTCGGTTTTGGTGGAGACCACCTCAAGCAAGGTGGATCGTATTCTCTACCAACAATGCTGAGAATATCGTAACATATACGACATAGTTTGTCAAGAAAAATATAGGAACGGGCATTCCTCCCAAACCTAAAGGATTGGGTCTCCTGCCCGAAGATTGATGAAAGACAATGACGTTGAATTAATCCACCGCATCCTTGAAGGCGATGATACTGCTTTCTCCACCTTAGTTGAGAAATATCAGAAGCAGGTTCACGCACTTGCATGGCGTAAGATCGGTGATTTCCATATTGCCGAAGATATAACACAGGACACCTTCATGAAAGCCTATCAAAAACTCACGACACTTAAAAACCCTCAACTATTCGCAGGATGGCTCTATGTGATTGCAACACGTTGCTGCCAAGCATGGCTCCGCAAAAAACAGATACAGACCGAATCGTTAGAGGAAATTGATACTGATGCGTTAGAACCTGAGGCATATTCACGATATGTTTCTGAGGAGAAGACGAAGGTAACCGTTGCAGCACAACGTCAAGTCGTCAAGAAACTCCTTACAACATTGCCTGAGAGTGAACGCACAGTGATAACGCTTCACTACTTCGGGGAGATGACGTGTGAAAAGATGAGCGAGTTTTTAGGTGTATCCGCAAACACAATAAAGAGCAGACTACGCCGTGCACGGAACAGATTGAAACAGGAGGAACCAATGATCCGAGAAGCAATTACGAACTTCAAAATATCTCCAACACTTACTGAAAATATAATGAAAGAAATATCACAACTCAAACCTTCTACTCCTCCAGCAAGCAAACCATTGATCCCGTGGATGATAGGTGCTACAAGTGCAGTACTGATCGCACTGATGTTTGGTATAGGTGGTCAGTTCTTAGCACACTTCCAAAAGCCTTATAGTTTAGATGCACAGTCTGAAAGGACAGTTGAACTTGTTGACGCGCCTATTGTTCAAAACCTTCAGATAGAATCAGACAACCAAAATCAACCTAGGAATAGAACCAATTTAGGCGGTAGTAGTGATGGCAATGAAGAGAATGTCAATCAGTTCAAAGGTGATGATGGTGACTACACTAAATGGAATCAACCAGAAGGAGCAAAACGTAGGTTAGGCAAGGGTGTGTTAACCGATATGAAGGTCTCTCCTGATGGTTCTCACGTAGCAATTGCAAGTTCCTCTGGTATTTGGCTATACAATGTCAATGCAAAACAGGAAATAAAAAAGTCAGAGATTGCGTATCTTACTGGGCATGAAGGTGTCGTTAGGCAATTGACTTTTTCACCGGATGGTGAGATGTTTGCCAGTATAGGAGATGATAAAACAATCCGACTATGGAAAACTAACAACGGCAAAGATCTTTTCACGTTGACCACACCTAAACCTACTGGTGAATTTCGTTCCGTTAAATTCATAAGAGATGGCAAAACCCTTGCTGCACGGTGTTCGGATGACTATAAAGTCTATTTGTGGGATGTTACTTCAGGGAAATATTTGGAATCATTTCGGCCGAAACTTCCATTGATTAGATTAGGACAAGACAGAGATTGGCGGTTTGCAACAGACACTTTTTTCGATCCTATTGGTAATACCACATTTGCGATTGGAAATAAGGACGGTACGATAAGTATTAAGGAAGGGCGTAAAGGGCTGGAGAAGATTAAACTCGTTGGTTATACAGATGAATCTCAATTTTTCAAGGTGGATAATGAACATGATCGTCTTAACCCAAAAAAACCTACAGTGAGAAGATCTTTAGTCCGTCCGGGTGATAAACCCACTGTGCCAAAACAACTAAAAGTTGACGGAACGCCTTTTCCTATCCAATACCTGTTGTCTGATCGAAATCATTCAAGCCATAATTATGAAAAACAACCTACAAAATGGATAAATACCTTAGATTTTTCCCCAGATGGTAATACTCTTATCAGCAGGAGCAAATACATGGTCGCACAAGAATCAGGTGCTTTATTTGGCGGAGGCCCAACTGAAATCTGGGATGTTGAGACAGGTGAACAACTCGCTTCGCTCACATTGAATGTTACAGATGTAGAAATTTCAGGTGATGGACAAACACTTGCTATCACCGGTGATGGTGGTGTTTCTGTATGGGATATTCCTACACGGCAGGAGATTGCGGTGTTTAACGATGCTGTTAAGGCAACGTTTTCAGGCGATGGTAAAACGCTCTGTATTATTGAGTATGGTCGCTATACATTATGGGACATCGTTACCAGAAGTGAAATAAAATCAGTCGATCTTGAAGAAAACCCGTTTGAACCTTTTTCTGATAGAGTTGAGATATCCCAGGATGGCACGTTGTTCGCTACCACAAATAAGACAGGAACAGTGGATATATGGCATACAAGAACTGATACACAGATACGCACTCTCACAACAGGTTATGCGGATACATTTACTGCGTTAGCATTCACACACTATGGAAAAACTCTCCTAAGTGGAAATTCTGCTGGCGATGTGGAATATTGGGACACAAACACTGGCAACATAGGAGTGAGGATTAAAACAGATAAAAGAACTATAGATGGGATGGTGCTTTCCACAGCGGATAACACCACACTAACTGTGATGAGTAATAGCAATCTCATGCGATGGGATATGTCAACAAGAATGCCGGTTGGTACTCACACCATATTGGATGCACGCAGTTGGAGTGGCAGTTCAACATTTGGCGATGGAACACAATTAAAGATGAGAACTTTATCAATCTCATCAAACGGTAAAAGATTGGCAACTAAAAACAAAAAGACCAAGATGGTTGACCTTTGGGATATTTCAGCAGGAAAAGAACCAAATCATCTCACAGAAATTGAACATCGGTGGGGTCCAGTCGCACTTTCTCCTGATGGCGCGATACTTGCAACCGCGAGTCAGTCAGGCAATGGCGCTGATTTGTGGAATGCAAACACTGGTGTACTGCTTACTAAACTAAGTATACCAAAGAAGTTATTGGCAAGAAACAACCACATTTATTCCTTGGCATTTTCTCACGATGGGAAGATCATGGTCGGTGGTACGAACAAGAAAGAAATTCATTTATGGGAAATGGCAGGCAATAGCCATATCGGAATTCTCAAAGCACATAAGCATGCAGTCTGTGCCTTAATATTTTCACCTGACAGCACAATCCTCGCAAGCGGAGATACAGGGGGCGGGATATGCTTGTGGCAATTATCCCATAGGTCACTTATTGCTACCTATAAGTCATCAGGTGGAGGCTATATAAGCAATTTGGCATTTTCACCTGATGGAAAAACCCTCGCAAGCACAGGCGGTTCCAGTAACTTTCCTAAAACTCCCGGTGGTACGATTTTCCTCTGGGACGTTCCATCAAAATAACTGGAGTACCAGATCAAATCTCATAATTCGTCTGTAGGTTGAGGTCTCTGTGCCCCAACCATAGGTGTCAATTTAAGGAATTTTCAAATGGAGAAACTCTCTTTAGTCCCGTATGAGGATTAATTTATTAAACGGGTAATTCTCATTTTCTCAAACACGGTAGGAGCGGTTTCCTAACCGCTCCGGACTTCTCAAGGAAATTACCCGATTTATTTTTTAATCTTCATTAGGGACGATATGTTTGTACTAACGGCACCGTATAAACATATCGTCCCTACGGAACTAATACCAATTCTAAGTAATAAAGTCGCATTAGAAGATTTACGAGGTCTTGTCAATGTAAGAGGTGCAATGAATTGCGCGACTACGAACGCATTTCTTGGTAATGGTAAATTATCATTTTGAATTGGTATAAAATATAGGACAATCCTAATAACAACACGGATTGAGAGAGTTTCATAATAATGTGGATATCTTCTTAAGTTGACACTTATACAAACACTTTACACTCCCCCAACTAACTCATCCTTGACATACCCTCCTAATTTGATACAATAATTTCCTACGACATCTATCCACTGAATAAAAACTTGCAGAATTATGCAACCGTTTTCCTCCTAAGTCGCGTCACAAGGTTTCAAATAACAAAGTTGAACCTACACTTTCTGGAGGCACCCATGAAAAACAATGATGCTGAACTAATTCAAAGTGTTCTTTCTGGCGATGAAAACGCTTTCGCTGAACTTGTGAAAAAGTATCAAAAGCCTGTTCACGCACTTGCATGGCGGGTGATTGGAGACTTCCACATCGCTGAAGACATCACACAGGACACCTTCCTGATAGTGTATCAGAGACTTCATACCTTGAAAGATCCAACCCAGTTTCTTGGATGGCTCTATGTGATTGCAAGACGCCGATGCTACGCCTGGCTCCGTAAGAAACGGATACGCACACAACCGTTGGAGGACGCAGAAACAACTATGATACAAGAAGATGTATATTCACGGCATGTAATCGAAGAACGTGCTAACACTGCTGTTGATGTCCAACGCGAAGTTGTCAAGAGACTTCTCGCGAAGTTGAAAGAGAGCGAACGTACGGTGATGACGCTCTACTACCTCGGTGAAATGACAGTTGAAGAGATTAGCAAGTTCTTAGGTGTTTCTGTCGGAACGATAAAAAGTCGACTGCAGCGTGCACGGAACCGTTTACAGAAGGAGGAAACAATGATTAGAGAAGCACTCGAACATTTCCAACTTTCACCGAACTTGACTGAAAACATCATGCAAGAAGTTTCAAACCTAAAACCTACACCTACCGCCAGCAAGCCGCTTGTGCCGTGGGCAATTGCTGCTACAAGTGCAGTATTAATTGTGTTGTTACTTGGCATAGGGAGTCAACAATTACTCCGTTTTCAACAACCATATTCATTAGATGCACAAGCAGAGATGACGGTTGAACTCGTTGATGCTCCTATTATGTTAAATGTTGATAAGAAACCAGATGTACGACGTGAAATTGGGAATTCAAACGCACTTGATAAAAGCGATAGCAACGGTCAGAAACCTGATGACGTTTTGTTAGCCGCCGCGCAGGTGGAAGGAGAAGACATGTCTAATCAAAAACAGCAGTGGATTCATGCAAAACGGGTGAAAGGTGCTCCAGTCATGGAACTGAGTACTACTCCTGATGGGGATCTCTATGCCTTTGTAAATTACCTTTCTGTCTATAGAAAATCTAAAGATGCAAATATATGGCAACATCTCTCCAGCATAAATAAACTAAGAACTGATTGGGCAGGTGATTGTTCAATAGTCAAGTGGAACAACACTTTGTACTTTAGTATAGCCAATAATTTCTATACTTCAACGGATAATGGTGAAACTTGGGATTTAGTTTATTCTTGGAAAAAAGAACAATACACGTTTCCAATTAAATTGATTCTAACAGAAGGCACGTTTTATCTTGCTTTTAGGAATGGTGTTTTCCTGTCTGATGACAACGGCAAAACATGGAAAAATATTAGTGATGGATTGGAAGGAAGAACTGAACATTTTATTCAATCATTTATTGAAATCCAGAATTCACTTTTTGCGGGTACTAACACTGGTTGTTATCGTTACAATGGTGACGGTTGGGAACGGTTGAAATTCCCAATCGCAATTGGCGAAGTTGCTTCAATGGCAACAGATGCTGGAAGATTCTATGTTGCCGCACGTTTGAAGTGGAAAACTTCTCAAGAGTTAAAACGCACATGGGGAATATTTCGGTCAACTGATCTCGGGGATTCGTGGAAGGATATCACGCCTACAAATGCTTGGCAATTAGATGGCAATCCACCGAATATGGTACTTACTGCTGTTGGTGAAACACTCTTAGCAATGGAGCATGGGATGGTGCGTTCAATGGATAGTGGAGACACATGGATGAGTCCACAGCTAGAAGCCACATCTCCTTCAATGGGCAATCTTTCCCATGCTGCAGTAACAAATGACCAAACAATTTATGTCGGGAGCAGAGATGGACTTTATTATTCTACTAATCTCGGTGAATCCTGGCTCAAGATGAACATTCGGCAAAAGGGAGGAAGCATATATAACCTAATCGCATTAAAAAAGACTCATAAGAACCTAAGCACACAACCCCTCCTCTATGCAATAGTGGATGGGGAAACACAATCGGCAGATGAGATTCAAAGGACAGATGACGGAGGTAATTCTTGGATACCCGTCCAAATTGCAAAACCAATGACAGACCCTATCAGAAGAGTATCTCCGAATTATACCCAAATTGTTAAATCCAATGATGTACTTTATGCAAAGGGCAAGGATGCCATCGGCGGTAGCAGAAAAGTGTATATACATCGCGTCTCCAGTGACGGTAGAACAATTGAACCGATTCAAGGGATTCCTGCATTAAATTCAGAGAATTTAGATGAAAAGTTATCTAATGGAAGGGCTCTTGGAGCAACTCAGTTTTTTAAACAGTTGGCACAACCAAATCTTGAAAAGGGTGATAAGCTTCGAAAAAACCTTATAGAAAAGGGATTACGTGGAACGTTTGCTGTCAACAACGACACGTTCTACATTGAATTCAACTATAAGCTCTTCCGGTGGAAATTTGGTGATACAGAATTCTATGACACTGAACAGGAAGAAACCATAGAATTGACTGAGGATATAATAAAGAAAGATCTTAAACTGGCTGTTTCAGGGAATACCGTCTATGTCGGAAAACGGGATGGCAATCTCGTTGTATCGCTTGATAGAGGTAATAATTGGATTGATCTCACCCCTACTCTACCGTTCACAGTTAAAACTTTCAAAGATATCGTAATTGTAGGTAACACAGTATATGTAGCAACAGATGCAGGCGTCGCTGCATCAGATCGTGGAAATAATTGGGGTGTTGTTACTGATTTAGAGACTACTAATCTCGTCATGGAACATTTGACTGTTGATGGCACAATACTTTATGGTGTTACCAAAGATACTGGCATCTATCGATTGGAAAATGGCACATGGAATCAGATTGTGTCAGAGATACCAGAGAGAATAACATCACTCACTGTTGATGGAAGCACCTTATATGTGGGAACAGATGGTCAAGGTATGCTTCACCTAAATCTAAATAAATAAGTAGATTTGCAGAATACATAATCTTGTCGAAGTGCTTTGTAAGTGCACCATAAGCGTCAATTTAGCGTCCTTTCAGGACCGGTAGGTTCGGTTTCCTAACCGAACCGGATCCTACGCGAAAACTTTATATCAACGGGATCGGCACAAATCTGGTGCGGTTAGCAAACCGCACCATAGGCATCAATTTAGCGGTTACCCAACCCCTCTTCCATTGTTGGAGTGGTTTCTAACCACGATTATGTGGCTCTTCCATTGTTGGACGCATTTGAGATAGTCCAAAACTACCATCCCTATTGTAGCACCAAATCAACGGTATGAATGCGCTTATGGCATTCCCCGGGTCTCCGTGTCCCACCGAAACCTGTTACATTCAAACAATGTGCGGGGCACGGAGACCCCGCGCTACAATGGATGGCGTAATTTAAGAAGATCAAGCCATTTTATTAGTGTCCTCAGTCCCGTAGGGACGGGATGTTTATAGCTATGCAATAAATCCTTAAATTGACGCCTATGGTGCGGTTTCCTAACCGCACCATAGGCATCAATTTAGCGGTTACCCAACCCCTCTTCCATTGTTGGAGTGGTTTCTAACCACGATTATGTGGCTCTTCCATTGTTGGACGCATTTGAGATAGTCCAAAACTACCATCCCTATTGTAGCACCAAATCAACGGTATGAATGCGCTTATGGTATTCCCCGGGTCTCCGTGTCCCACCGAAACCTGTTACATTCAAACAATGTGCGGGGCACGGAGACCCCGCGCTACAATGGATGGCGTAATTTAAGAAGATCAATCCGTTTTATTAGTGTCCTCAGTCCCGTAGGGACGATATGTCTATAGCACAACGTTCAACACCCATTTCTTAGTCCCGTAGGGACGATATGTTTATACGTGTCGGTTGGTACAAACATATCGTCCCTACGGGACTAAAAGCTGTGATGATGGCGTTTAGCTATAAACATCCCGTCCCTACGGGACTAAAGAACGTTATCGCTATGCAAATAAATCCTTAAATTGACGCCTATGGTGCGGTTAGGAAACCGCACCTACCGTCTTGGGAAATTCAGCATTTGCGAAAGAAAATACAAGAAAAACCGAAAACTATAGTGAACATTGAAAATAATAATACAAAGTCCGTGTAGGAGCGATCTCCGAATCGCGATATAACTCAGTGATAATCGGGAATTGGAGTTCCCTCCTATATCTCAAAATGTCCCATTAATTCAAAAGTTTACTATAAATAACCTGCTACGGCTAACTCATCCTTGACAAACCCACCTGATTTAGTAGAATAGTATCTCACTGTTTCCGACCAACCCATCTGTAAACCTGAAAAATTATGCAACCATTCTCCTCCTAACTTGCGTCATTTAGTTTGATACGTGATTAATCAAACTATCGCTTTCTGGAGATACCTTATGAAAAACGACGATGTTGCACTCATCAGACAAATTCTTGATGGTGACGAAATTGCTTTCGCTGAACTTGTAAAAAAGTATCAAAAACAGGTTCACGTGTTGGCATGGAGAAAGATTGGTGACTTTCATATCGCTGAGGACATTACCCAAGACACCTTCCTGAAAGTGTATCAGAGACTACATACCTTGAAAGATCCAAACCTATTCTCTGGGTGGCTTTATGTGATTACGACACGATTATGTGCTACGTGGCTACGGAGAAATAGAATTCAAACGCAACCGTTGGAGGATGTAGAGGAAACCATGATACAGAGAGAAGCCTATTCACAACATGTCGCTGATGAACGCGCTAAAACAACCTCTCAGACACAACGGGAAGTGGTCAAGAAATTGCTTGCGAAGTTGAAAGAGAGCGAACGTACGGTGATGACGCTCTATTATCTCGGTGAAATGACAGTTGAAGAGATTAGCAAGTTCTTAGGTGTTTCTGCAGGAACGATTAAAAGTCGGCTACAACGGGCACGGAACCGTTTACAGAAGGAGGAAACGATGATAAAAGAAGCACTTGAACATTTTCAACTTTCACCAAACTTAACTGAAAACATCATGCAAAAAGTTTCACGCCTCAAACCTACACCTTCCACAAGCAAACCCTTAGTGCCGTGGGCAATCGCTGCTGCAAGTGCAGTCTTAATTGTGTTGCTACTTGGCATAGGTAGTCAGAACTTAGTCCGTTTTCAGCAACCTTATTCATTAGATGCACAAGCAGAGATGACGGTGGAACTCGTTGACACACCAATTGTGCTAAATTTAGATGTGAAACCAGATGTAAGAAATCAACTGGGCAATTCAAATGCGTTAGGTATAAGTGAGAATGAAGGTCAGAAACCAGACGAAGTATTATTCACCGCTGCAAAAACCGATGAAGAGGAAAAGGTATCCGTTCCTAAACAGCAGTGGATGCAATCTGAACCTGTCAAAGGAAGTCGGTCATATACTTTGCATGTTACCTCTCAAGGAGAACTATATGCTCTTGGTGGAAAAAACCCAAGCATTTTCAAATTATCAAACGATGAAACGGGTTGGAAACACGTCTTTGACATCATTTTACTTAAGTCCGCTTGGAGTGGAGATTCTCCTATCACAAAGTGGAATGATACGCTCTATTTTATACCATCCCATGAACTATTTGCATCAAAGGATGACGGCAAAACTTGGGCTTTAGTCTACTCATGGGAAAAGGAATATGATGCAATCCAATTTATATTTACAGATAAAGTATTTTATCTTGCTTTTGACAAAGGTATTTTTCGCTCGTATGATCTTGGCACTACTTGGGAGGAAATAAACGAAGGCTTAATGGGAGATACTAGATCTGTTGTCAAAGTCCAAAACACATTGTTTGCAGGAACCGATAATGGATTCTATCGTCTGGAGGGAGACACTTGGAAACGATTGAAATTTCCTGTTGAAATTGGTAGGATACGTTCTCTTACATCTACGGAAGAAAAGCTCTATGTTGCAGCAGGATTGAGAGATGGTTTATTAGATCCTCGTAAAGTATCTCGTGGACTGCAACGTTCATGGTGGATATTCCGTTCAACCGACTTGGGTAATTCCTGGGATGATATAACCCCAACACATGCCTGGAACACAAAAGGATGGCCTCCTTTTGTAAAACTTATTGCCTCTGGTAATACACTGTTAGCCATGGAAAAAGGGATGGTGCGTTCTGATGATAGTGGGGATACATGGCAACCCACGCAATTATCAGAGTCAACCCCAACAATAAACGCTGATATAGACAGGTCAGTAGTGGTAAACGGGAATGTATTTTATGTTACCAGTGCTGAGGGTGGACTTCATCGATCTCTTGATAAGGGTAAATCATGGGATAAGGTCAATTTTGAAAGGGAAAGTAGGGTTGATGACTTAGTCTTGTTTAAGGGAAAAACTAACGGGCAGATAACTCCCTCAGTGCTCTACGCGAAATCCGGAGACAGAATAATAAATACCATTGATCAAGGTGAATCTTGGAACGTCGCTCAACTGAAAATACCGATGGGAGTTCCTGACAAAGAAGAAACTCCAAGTATTACGCATATACTCAAATACGGTGGTGTCATTTATGCCAAAGGTGGAAACCTTCTTGGAAGAGGAAAAACACGTGTTTATCGTATTTCAACTGTAGACGGTATTTCAATTATACCGATTCAAGGTTTGCCAATCTTTGACTCTATGGAACTAGGAGACATGTTGGCGCAAGGTTTTTCAGATAAACAGTTGCAAGAAAGTGCCTTTGGTGCAACCGAATTCTTTGAACAGTTGGCTAAATGGGATCCTCAACAACTAAATATCTATATGCAATTAGGGTTCCGGACTGGTGCGTTCGCTATTAGTGCCGATACGTTCTATATGGAATACAACTATAAACTCTTTAGATCGAAAATGGGTGATATAGAATGGCATGATACCGGATTGGAAGAATACGAATTACCATTAAAAAGAGCGATGAGAGACCTAAAACTTGCTGTTTCAGACGACACTGTTTACGTAGGAAAAAGGGACGGTCATCTTGTCGTTTCGCTTGATAGAGGTAACAATTGGGTTGATCTTACTCACGCACTACCATTTCCAGTAAAAGCATTCAAAGACATCGTGATTGTCGGAAACACAGTATATGTATCAACAGATGCAGGCGTCGCTGCATCAGATCGTGGAAATAATTGGGGTGTTGTTACTGATTCAGAGACTACTAATCTCGTCATGGAACATTTGACTGTTGATGGCACAATACTTTATGGTGTTACCAAAGATACTGGCATCTATCGATTGGAAAATGGCACATGGAATCAGATTGTGTCAGAGATACCAGAGAGAATAACATCACTCGCTGTTGATGGAAATACCTTATATGTGGGAACACAGGATCAAGGTATGCTTCACCTAAATCTGAATAAATAAGTAGATTTGCAATAAACGAATACACTCTACATTTGCTGAGAACCTACAACTAACGGGTGTGTAAAGTTATTGGCAAAATATCTCAGTCACCATTGTAGAGCCAAATCAACGGTATGAATGCTATTTAGCATTCCCCGGGTCTCCGTGTCCCGCACTGCTGCCTCTATCAATAAATAATCCTCACGTCAATGTGGTATTAGCCCAAACTTTTGGGATTAAGCATGACGTTCAGCAATCAGTAGTCGGTTGTCAGTTGGAAGTGTGTTCTGACAGCTGATTTCTGACGACTGACTGCAATACCCGTTTCTATTCCAAACTGGTTCGATTGAGAATAGTTGTCAGCAATCAGTAGTCAGCAGTCAGTAGTATGTGTTTCTGATGACTGATAACTGATCACTGAAGGCTATACCCGTTTCTATTCCAAACTGGTTCGATTAAGAATAGTTGTCAGCAATCAGTAGTCAGTAGTCAGTAGTATGTGTTTCTGATGACTGATAACTGATCACTGACGACTATACCCGTTTCTATTTCAAAGTGGTGCGATCAAAAGACTATAACATGATACCTAAATATAACATTCTTAAAAAGTAAAATTTTCCTACACACCAACCATTCCAAAACCAGCACTATTTTTATCACCGAACCCGCATTCATACCCAGTCTGGATCAATTCTACACTGCCAGACACACGAAACGGACACAGTATCCCGCGTATCTTGATACCTTTGAAATCCACCAAGCGAGTCACGCGTCCCCGTTTTCTGCGGATATATGTTTCATCAAAACTAAAGGACAATGTGCCGTCTTGCGGTGAGTGTCCGTGTATCGCTTCGTGTTTGCGGATAAGGTTATGGCGGATGAGTTCGGAAAGTTGGGGATCGTCAGGAAGGCAGTAATGTGTGCGCCGTTGACCTTCGTGTTCCCGCACAGCGGACATCACAATCGGAGAGAGACAACGGAACTCCATTTCTGGATGAAAACGCGGTGCGCGCGGGATCGTCACATCCCTAATTTTGAGTTCATGTTTGCCAAGTGAAAGTCTGCCTTCGGTGAGGAGTGTATCCGCAAAATGCGATAGAAATCGCTCAATGGGTGATGAGACGAACCACGTCAAGGTAGAACGAAAATGTATTTGATCACCGGTGATCTGCCGGCGTTCTGCCATCAGTTGCGAGAAGGTAAAAAGTTTGAAACGTTTTTCGGAGGCATGATAGCCTTCATCGTGCAGAAAGTCAGCGTATTCAGGATTAGATTCAGCAAGAAATCGGTAGATTACACCGACAAGTAGGTGATTGTAGTTGATGGGCATACTTATGCCGTTGCCAACATCAACGAGGATTTGGATTCTCAGCGGCGTTGCCTCCGTTCTTACTCAAAAGTTTAACATGGATGTCAATTTTGTCAAAGAAGTATTTTGTATATGACAAGTTCTGACATTTACCGCGTGATTTTTTGATATACTAACCTAAGTTGCCACCTGTCATTTGTTGGAGGGGTTTGTAACCCCGATTTATAAGAAGTGGCACTTAAATATGCAGATTTCCTTTGTTTCTTCGGTTGACAAAGTAATTTGATGATTAATATTCAGTAGGTAGCAACTTAGGTTATACTAACAGTACTTCTTTCTTATGTCAATACCTCTGCGAGAATGGGCATGGCTATTTATAGTGAACATTGAAAATAATAACACAAAGTTCCTGTAAGAACGATCTCCGAATCGCGACATAACTCACGGATAATCGGGAATCGAAGTTCCCTCCTACATGTCGAAATGTTCCATTAATTCAAAAGTTTACTATAATTGAAAAGAGAAAATAATTTTAGAAATGGTATAATTTTACAAAATATTATGGGTATCAAAACAGGGGAGGGTACTAAAAAAGTGACCACCTTTAATTTTGACTGAATTGCGTAGGCATAGGCTTTACGGCATTTTTGCAAATTTCACTTTTTTAGTACACCCCTATAGCGAGAAACAGAGAAATGGATACAGAAATGACTTATACCATTCCCAAAAGATAACTTGTCATTATCAAAATAGGTGTTCGTAGTCGCGCAATTCATTGCGCCTCTTATATTCTCTGTATTCCTTTGAATTCACAATCTCATAATGAACTATTCTTTATTAGAAATGGTATAAGAATAGTTGTAATTTGACAAAATATTATAGGTCTCAAATTAGGGGTGGGTACTAAAAAAATAAACACCTTCACGATGCCTAATTTGCGTAGGTATAGGCTTTATGGGCTGTTTGCATATTTCACTTTTTTAGTACGTCACTATAGTGAGAAACAGAGAAATGGATACAGAAATGACTTATACCATTCCCAAAAGATAACTTGTCATTATCAAAATAGGTGTTCGTAGTCGCGCAATTCATTGCGCCTCTTATATTCTCTGTATTCCTTTGAATTCACAATCTCATAATGAACTATTCTTTATTAGAAATGGTATAAGAATAGTTGTAATTTGACAAAATATTATAGGTCTCAAAATAGGGGTGGGTACTAAAAAAATAAACACCTTTCATGTTGCCTAAATTGCGTAGACATAGGTTTTACGGGCTGTTTGCAAATTTCACTTTTTTAGAGTACGTCACTATAGTGAGAAACAGAGAAATGAATACAAAAATGACTTACCGTGAATTGTGGCTAAGCTTTCCGCAAGGATTAGCATATCATTTACGATGTGAATGTTTAGCGTGTGCATCACATCATGAATATACCAGATTTGACAAGACGAACCGATACATCCAGCAACAAAATTCGTCTGGTTTCAATTTCGGAATGCAGTTGACGTGCTGCTTGGCAGTATCTTTGAAAGGACAAGTGATGGTTGGCTGCATATAAGCACAAGATGCGGGGAATTCACATTTACAAATAACAATCCGTTTTGTCCAGTGAAGAAGCATCAAGAGAATTTATCAATCTTTGAGCAGGAGTTCGCTGCTTTAGCACGGGCATGAATGCCCAATCCAAGAGAGTGTAAAGTTCTTGGTAAAAGAATGTGCGGATATTTATGGTTTGCCTTACTGTTCCTACTTAGGTGTTCTCTAATGCACTATAATTTACATTATGTTCTTCAGTTCCTACGGGACTAAAGAGTTGGAGGTTACTCGTTTTCTATAAACATTTCGTCCCTGACGAAGATTGATTTATTAAACGGGTAATTCTCATTTACCCCAACGCGGTAGGTGCGGTTTCCTAACCGCACTATAGACGCCAATTTAGCTATTTTTTTCTTCTTGGATGCATTTGAGATAGTCCAAAACTACCATCCCTATTGTAGCGCGGGGTCTCCGTGCCCCGCCTAAACCTGCTACATTCAAACAATGTGCGGGGCACGGAGACCCGGGGAATCATGGCGAATACCAAACGCGTATTCGTCTAAGCGGATTCATTCCGTTGATTTGGCACTACAATGGTAGGCGTAATTTAAGAAGATCTATCCGTTTTATTAGTGACCTCAGTCCCGTAGGGACGATATGTCTATAGCACAACGTTCAACCCCCATTTCTTAGTCCCGTCCCTACGGGACTAAAGAACGTTATCACCATGCAAATAAATCCTTAAATTGATGCCTATGGCGCGCTTTGTAAGTGCCCCGACAAGATTGTTATTTTACACTCTACATTTGATATAGAGAACCTACAACTAAACAACTAACTCTCAACTTGACAAACCCACCTAATTTGGTAGAATAGTATCTCACTGTTTCCGACCAACCCATCTGCAAACCTGCAGAAATTGGCAACCTTTTTGCATATATCTTGCGTCACTATAGTATGATGTGTGATTAATAAACTTTCGCAAATGGAGTCACCAGATGAAAAATGAAGATGTTGTCCTTATTCAACGCATTCTCGCTGATGATGAAACTGCTTTTGCTGAACTTGTAAAAAAATATCAGAAGGCGGTGCATACACTTGCTTGGCGAAAGATTGGGGATTTTCACATCGCAGAGGACATCACCCAAGATGCCTTCCTGAAAGTGTATCAGAAGCTCCATACCCTGAAAGACCCTAACCAGTTTGCTGGGTGGTTATATGTAATCACAACAAATCTATGTTCCACATGGCTTCGCAAAAAACGGATACAAACCAAACGTTTGGAGGAGGCAGAGACAACGATGGCACAGAGAGATGCGTATTCTGAGCATGTTACAGGAGATAGCACAAGAACTGCTGTTGAAACACAACGGGAAGTGGTTAAGAAACTACTTGCGAAATTGAAAGAGAGTGAACGGACGGTGATGTCACTTCATTATCTGGGTGAGATGAAGATTGAAGAGATAAGCCGATTTTTGGGGGTATCCACAAGCACAATCAAAAGCCGTCTTAGGCGTGCACGGAACCGTTTACAGAAGGAGGAAACAATGATTAGAGAAGCACTCGAACATTTCAAACTCTCACCGAACATAACCGATAATATCATGCAAGAAATATCACGACTCAAACCAACGCCTTCCGCCAGCAAACCACTTGTCCCGTGGGCAATTGCTGCCACAAGTGCAGTCTTAATTGTGCTGATGCTTGGTATAGGCAGTCAACAATTATTCCGTTTCCAACATCCTTATTCATTAGATGCACAAGCAGAGATGACGGTTGAACTCGTTGACACTCCTATTGTGCTAAATATAGACACAAATCCGGATGTCCGAAACCAACTGGGTAGTATAAATCTTGCTGGTGATAGTGAGAATGAAGGTCAGAAACCAGATGAAGTATCATTTGCTGCCGCAGAAACCGATGAAGAAGACAAGGTATCCGCACCTAAACAGCAGTGGATTCAGGCGAAACCTACTACGGGAACTATGGTAGAAGGTTTGCTCGCAACCTCTGAGGATGTTCTTTACACGCTCGCTCAAGGACACATATACAAATTACAAGACGATAGCACGGGGTGGCAACACGTTAGTGACGTTAGCTCAATAACTGATGTGCCGCTTATTGAAATTCCTATGGCAGAACGGAACAATACCTTCTATATGGTTCCCTCCAATAAACTCTATGCTTCAATAGATGACTGCAGGACGTGGGATTTAGTTCATCAATTTCCCGATGAATATTATTCCCCAACTCAATTACTTCTCACTGAAAAAACCATTTACATCATTTTTGAACATCCAAACGGTGCATTCCGTTCTGAGGATAAAGGGAAAACATGGAAGGATATGAGCAGTGAATTTCCCAGTGAACCCGATTCTATTGTAACGGTCCAAGACACGGTATTTGCTTTAGCAGGTAATATCTATCGCTGGAACTCTGGTGGTTGGCAACGTTTAGCAGAATTCCCAGCACCTCAAGCAAAGTCATGTTTTTCCATTACAGCAACCAATGATAAGTTGTACGCCTTAACAAAGAATGCCCATTTTGAACCTGATAATGCAGCAAAGGGGCAACGCGGTTGGTGGATATTTCGCTCAACTAACTTAGGAAATTCGTGGGAAAACATAACGCCAACACAGGTGTGGAAATCAAGAGAAGGATGGAGACTCAATATAAGACTTGTTGCTGCTGGTGAAACACTTCTTGTCCTGGAACAAGGATTGCTACGTTCTACTGATGGTGGAGATACATGGATGCCTCTAGAAAAAATTGGTAAATCTCTTGAAATGTTTTCTAATTCTCCAATTGCGGTGTTGAATGAAAGCATCTTCTATTTCGGCAGCCCGTATTCCGGACTCCAACGTTCTATTGATGAAGGTAAATCTTGGAAAGTGGTCAATGTTATTTCAAATAAAAGGGGTATTGGCAACCTAATTGTACATAGAGTAAATGAAAAAGGACAAAACACACTTCCTATTATTTATGGGAACGTTGTAGATATGGTAAAAACTATTGACAAGGGTAAGTCTTGGAAAACTATTCCAATCGATATGTCAATGGATCCACCGAATGATGACGATTTCTTGGACATTACACAGATAATTGAATCGAAAGGTATTATCTATGCTAAAGGCACAAATTCTCTTATTGGTGCTTATGACCAAGGAGTAACACATATATTTCACATGTCTACTGAAAGCAATACGTTAGTACCGATTCAAGGTCTACCAATCATTGACCCGTGGTTAGGGAGCCAGCTATCTCAAAGAAAACATGACCTGTCAGATAAGGAGTTTGTTCAACAGTTGCAAGAAAGATTTGCGGGCGCAACGCAGTTCTTTATACAATTGGTTCAAATGCCACCTGTACAACAAGAAAACCTTCGACGATACGGTTTGCGTGGCGCGTTTGCGGTCAGTGATTACACATATTATATGGAATACAACTTTAAACTATTCCGATGGACACAAGGTGAAAAAGAATGGTATGACACCGGACTGGAAGAAACCGCGGAATTAAAGATGGATGTAGCAAGAATACCTCTGAAACTCGCTACCTCAGGTGATACTGTCTACGTCGGAAAACGTGATGGTCACCTTGTCGTATCTTTTGATAGGGGAGATAATTGGATTGACCTTACGCCAGCGTTACCGTTTTTAGTTAAAGTATTCAAAGATCTTGTGGTTGCTGGGTCCACCGTGTATGTAGCAACGGACGCAGGTATCATTACATCAGATGATGGAAAGCATTGGCGTACCGTCACCGATGTAGAAGCCAAGCACCTCGTTATGAAACATTTGGCTGCTGATGGCACGACGCTTTATGGTGTTACCAAAGATACTGGCATCTATCGCATGGAAAATGGCACATGGAATCAGATTGTATCAGAGATACCAGAAAACATAACATCTCTCGCTGTTGATGGAAATACCTTATATGTGGGAACGCAGGATCAAGGTATGCTTCACTATAATCTCAATGAATAAGTAGATTTTGCGAGAAACTATTACATGATCTTGTCGCCGCGCTTATTATGGTGAGGCATAGAATTATATCTACACTTTCTATGAACGGTAGGTGAGGTTTCCTAACCTCACCATAGACGTCAATTTAAGGATATATTTACCTGTGAAGGATTTTGGATGTCTATTTTTATCATACACACCTTTCGCACCGCTGGTGCTTGGTTTCTTGTGATCGACATTTTCTATACACCTTTCGCACCGCTGGTGCTGATATATGATTTATAAAAGCCTCGGAGAGGCGACAGGTGTATAGCACTTAATATCAAACACAGACATAAGCCCCAGCGGGGCGACAGGTGTATCAAATGCACAAACTTTACTCACTAAATTGACGCCTATGGTGAGGTTTCCTAACCTCGCCTTAGCAATGTGTAGAATTATTTCAATAATTTACCATGAATGCACCAACAAGATTGTGGTTTTATGCTTTTACATTTTCTATAAATAGCCTGCGACTCACACACTCCTTGACAAACCTACCTGATTTGGTAGAATAGTCTTTCACTGTTTCCGACCAACCAATCTGCCATCTGCAAAATTATGCACCAGTTTTACCACTAAGTCGCGTCACTATATGGTGAACGGAGGTAATGCATGCAAAATAACGACGTAGAACTCATTCATCGCATTCTTGATGGTGATGATAATGCTTTCACCGAACTTGTGACAAAATATCAGAAATCAGTCCATGCACTGGCCTGGAGAAAAATTGGTGATTTCCACATCGCTGAAGAGATAACACAAGACACCTTTCTGAAAGCATATCAGAAATTAAGCACACTCAAGAGACCGCAACGTTTCGCCAGTTGGCTCTATGTGATTGCCTCACGACGCTGTCTTGCATGGCAACGAAGAAAACGTATATTGACGAAGTCTTTGGAAGAAACGAACAGCGCACAGATTGAAAAAGCAACATATTCACAATATGTTGTTAATGAAAATTCGCGGATATCTGCAGTAACACAACGCGATGTCGTTAAGAAGTTGCTTGCTAAATTACCTGAAAGTGAACGCACGATAATCACATTACATTACTTTAGTGAGATGTCCAGTTCAGAAATTGGTGCATTTTTAGGTGTATCGGCAAACACGATTCGGAGTCGTCTACGCCGGGCACAGCAACGTCTACAGAAGGAGGAAACAATGATTAGAGAAGCACTTGAACATTTCAAACTCTCACCGAACATAACCGATAATATCATGCAAGAAATATCACGACTCAAACCAACGCCTTCCGCCAGCAAACCACTTGTGCCGTGGGCAGTTGCTGCTGCAAGTGCAGTCTTAATAGTGTTGATGCTTGGCATAGGTAGTCAGAACTTAGTTCGTTTTCAGCAACCTTACGTATTAGATGCACAAGCTGAAACGACAGTTGAACTTGTTGATGCACCTATTGTGCTAAATTTTGATACGAAACCAGATGTCCGAAATCAATTGGGAAACTCAAATGCATTGGGTATAAGTGAAAATGAAGGTCAGAAACCAGATGAAGTCCTCTTGGCTGCTGCTGAAACCGAGGAGGAGGACAAGGTATCCGCACCTAAACAACAGTGGATTCAGTCTGAACCTATCATTGGAAGTGTTGTGGAAAATTTATTTGTTAGTGATGAAGGAGAGCTCTACACTGTTCTTGATGCACACATATACAAATGGCAAGACGATAAAACCGGATGGCAACAGTTGAGTGGTGACATTAGAGATTATCATGAAAGGTTGAATGAAACTACACTAATAACTGATGTTCCGATAGCAAAGTGGGATAATACCCTTTATATGGCTTTAGAAAATTTACTACTCGCTTCAAAAGATGATGGCAAGACATGGAAAACAGTTCATGCATGGCCACCTGATTATTTTTCACCGCGTGAATTGGTGTTTACTGAACATGCGATTTGGGTAATTTTTTCCAAAGACACTTTCCGTTCTGAAGATAATGGTAAGACATGGAAGAGTGTAGACGACGATGAATTATTCAGAGGTAATATCTTCTTCAAAGCCATACAAAACACAGTGTTTACTGGAACATACACCGGGTTGTATCGTTGGAATACCACCAGCTGGGAACGTGTTGAATTGCCGGCACCCGAGGCATTAATAGTCCACGAAGTCGCAAACACTAAAGATCGATTGTATGTAATGGCATCATTAGGTTATGAATTTTATGATGATAAAGCAGTACGGGAGGGACGACAACGGACTTGGTGGATATTCCGCTCAGATGATTTGGGACACTCGTGGAAAGATATTACTCCGACAAATGCTTGGCCCTTAAAAGCCAAGTCACCAGATATTCGACTTGCTGCTGTAGATGAAACGATCATGTTGATGGGACACGGTATTGTACGTTCTACCGATGGAGGAGATGCCTGGTTGCCCCTACAAGTGCCTCACGCTCTACCTACTGTCAGGTCTTCTATGCCTTCTGTGGCATTAAATGAACGTGTATTTTACGCTATAGGAATAGGAAGGGGACTACACCGTACTACTGATGGAGGTAAATCATGGAGCAAGGTAAATATCAATCCAAAAAAGAGATGGTATGGAATACAGAACTTACTCGTGCATAAGCCGAAGGAAAGAATGAAAAACAGCCAGCAGACTCTTTATGGAACAGCAGGAATTGGTATAGTAAAAACTACTGACGAAGGTAAGTCTTGGAAGCATATTCAGGTAGAAATACCTATGGACACTTCTGAAAGAGAAGACCAACCATCCATTATTCAGATGGTCAAATCCGATGGTGTTCTCTATGTAAAAGGTAGCAGTGATTACCCAATCGGGGAATTGCGTTTCTATCGCGTCTCTGAAGATGATAACACATTAGTTTCTATTCAAGGCATACCGACATTCGACTCAAGGGAATTAAAAGAGTATTTACGCCAGTCTCAAAATCCCTCTTTAGAAGAACTTCAAAAAAGGTTTTTGGGAGCAACCCAATTCTTTAAATGGTTGCTCATAACAGATCCAGTCCGATTACCTCAACAAGCAAAGGATGCCCTGATCCGAGGAGCGCAAAATGGACCGTTTGCTGTTAGTGGTGATACGTTCTATATGGAGTACAACCTAAAACTATTCCGCTGGGAACCTGGTAATACAGAATGGCAAGACATCGGACAAGAAGATACTTACCCAAGAACAGGACAATATCTCCAACTAGCAGTGTCTGGGGACACCGTCTATGTAGGAAGAAGGAATGGGCATCTTGTGGTATCGTTCAATAAAGGAAATAACTGGATTGATCTTACACCGGGACTGCCGTTTCAGGTAAAATCTTATAAAGATATAGTTGTTGACGGAACCACGGCATGTGTAGCAACTAACGCGGGAACCCTTATATCGGACGATGGGAAAAATTGGCGAGTCGTCACAGATGCAGATGGAACGCATCTCATTATGGAAGAATTGGCTGCTGATGGCACGACGTTTTATGGCATCACCGAAAAAACAGGTATCTATCGCTTAGGAAAAGATAGTAACACTTGGGAACAGATTATTGCAGAGATACCTGAAAGTGCAAAAGTCAATTTAACGTCAAATGGAACTTCTCTTGCTGTGGATGGAAGGACTTTATATCTTGGTACACAATTTGACGGTATGCATCGTTTTACGCTTGATGAATAATCTAACTACCGTAGGGACACCGAATGGGTCTCATCACTCCTTTTCCTTTAATACTCCGTCCTAAATGTTGTAATCTCTAACAACGTAGTGTTGGGTGTGTAAAGTTTTTGCACAAACTGCTCATTCTCCATTGTAGGGCGGGGTCTCTGTGCCCCGCCGCAACTGATTAAATAAGAGATTGCGGGAACAGGACCCATAGGTGTTGTCAACATAAGGAAATATTGTTAATATGAACCATACTCTTCAGTCCCGTAGGGACGATATGTTTATAGAAAAAGAGTTCCCATGCCTTTTTAGTCCCGTAGGGACGATATGTTTATTCTTCTATGTCGTTCCTATGGAACTCAAGAGAGGGTGATAACGTCTTTCTATAGACATATCGTCCCTATGGGACTAAAGAGAACAAAAGTTTGTACCTCTGTGCAAAAACTTTACACACCCCGTAGTGTTTGTATAAATTTGAAAAAAGAGAGGATAATGGTATAATATTAGACATTATCCTCTCTTTCCTCTTTTTTGAAAAACTTGAGACTTTTTCACCTCATACCGAGTCATTATAAGTTGAAGTCAAATAATGAATTTCCCATTCCAGAGGTCTTCAATGAAAAATGCTGATATTGAACTCATCCAACGGGTCCTTGATGGCGATGATACTGCGTTCTCAGAACTAGTTAACAAATATCGCAAGTCTGTACACGCGCTTGCATGGCGGAAGGTTCAAGACTTCCACATCGCTGAAGATATCACACAGGAAACATTCTTAAAGGCATACAAAGGAATACCAACGTTGAAGGAACCGCAATCTTTTGCAGGTTGGCTATATGTTATTGCAACAAATCACTGTAATACTTACATTGGTAAGAAGCGGCTGCAGACTCAGTCTTTAGAAGATACCGATAATGAAGAGTTGGAAAAAGCAACCTATTCCAGTTATGTCAGTGCGGAAAACGAGCGGGTATCGGTAGAAACCAAGCGCGAAGTTGTCAAGAAGTTGCTTGCAAAGTTGCAGGAGAGTGACCGCACGGTCATCACACTCTACTACCTCGGGGGAATGACGTATGAAGAGATAAGCAAGTTTTTAGGTGTATCGGTCAGTGCAATCAAGAACCGTCTCTACCGAGCGCGCCAGTTTCTAAAGAAGGAGGAACCCATGATAAGAGAAGCTTTAGAGAATTACCAAATCACTCCCAATCTCACTGAGAACATCATGCAAGAAATATCTCGTCTCAAACCTACACCTTCCACAATTAAACCACTTGTGCCGTGGGCAATTGCTGCCTCAAGTGCTATCTTAATAGTGTTGATGCTTGGCATAGGTAGTCAGAACTTAGTTCGTTTTCAGCAACCTTATTCATTAGATGCACAAGCAGAGATGACGGTGCAACTCGTTGACACACCAATTGTGCTAAATATAGACACAAACCCAGATGTCCGAAATCAATTGGGCAATACAAATGTGTTGGGTATAAGTGAAAATGAAGGTCAGAAACCAGATGAAGTCCTCTTGGCTGCTGCAGAAACCGAGGAGGAAGACAAGGTATCCGCACCTAAACAGAAGTGGATTCAGGGAAACACACCCGCAATAGGATTTTGGGTAAGAACTCTATTTCCTACAGCTGAAGGAGAAATTTATAGTGTTGACGGAGGCGGGACGATTTATAAACTACCAATTAATGGAACTGAATGGCAACAGGTAAATGATATTAGTTCACTGCTAAATGAAAGTTTGAGTGTTCCTATGGTGAAATTGAACGATACCCTTTATGTTGTTACATCTAATGAACTTTTTGCTTCAACGGATGGAGGTAAAACGTTGCTACCAGTGAGTAAATGTCCTGCAGGAAGGGTTGTTGGACTGGTAACAATGGATGATACGTTTTATCTTGGTCTTGAAAATAATGTTTACCGTTCTATTGACGCTGGAGTGAATTGGACTGAAATGAGCAACGGATTGACAGGAAGAATAAACACCTTGGAGGGAATCCAAGACACACTATTTGCTGCAACAGACAAAGGTTTGTACCGCCTAAACGTTAATGATTGGGAACGTTTGCAGTTACCAGTACCAGAGCAAGAACCTGAAGGCATCGGTTCTTTCGCTGGAACAGAAAACACTCTCTATGTGATGGCCAAATTGAATTTGGTTAGCAGGAATATACGATCTTGGTGGATTCTTAGATCGACTGATAAAGGGAATACCTGGACTGATATATCGCCTAATAACGCATGGCCTTTTACGGGTTCTGCTCCTTCTGTCATACTTACCGCAGCAGGAAAAACAGTGTTAGCTATCGGTGGAAATGATGGTGCTGTAGTCCGATCAATTGACAGCGGAAATACATGGATACTCAAGGAAACTACAGGTATTCCGGTTGGTAGCTTAGGTGTTACGCATGCAGTTGCGTTAGACGAAGAGAAATTTTATACTTTCGGCAATGCGGGGATTTTACACTCAATTGATGCAGGTATATCGTGGGAAAGAGCTAAGTTATACAAGGAAAGTCTAATAAATAACCTAATCTTCATTAGAACTAACAAAGAACAAAACCCACTAGGATACCTCTATGCAATGAGTACCAGTGATGTATTTAGATCCAGTGATAACGGAAAAGTTTGGCAGATCATTAATCCGAAAATACAAATAACGAAATATAGATCTGATTGGTGGGAGAACGACAACCCTCCGATTTTTACCCGGATAGGTGAGAACGATGATATCCTGTACGCAAAATATATTAGTAAATCTTTTGAAAGTGATAAAACTGGTCTATATCGGCTATCTACAGATGGCAATACGCTTGCACCTATACAAGGTATTCCCATCTTTGATTCACATGAGTTAGACCGTCTGTTGAATAAAGGAAGAACGGGTGTTTTAGATGTGTCAAAAAAGTCGTTCGTTGAACAGATGAAAGAAAATTACTTGGGTGCGGACCAGTTCTTTAGGACGTTGGCGCGAGGAGATACGCTCAGGCAAGATGAACTTCTGAAGCAACGACTTTATCAGAATCAGTACCGACTGATAGAGAGAGGTTTAAGTGGTAATTTTGCAGTCAGTGGTGACACCTATTATATGGAATACAATTTTAAATTATTCCGATGGAAACCAGGAGATACAGCGTGGTACGACACTGGTGTGGAAGAGACGACTGAACTCCTCTACACCGAAGCTGAGAAGGAATTTAAACGCAACGGTCTATCGGAAGAAAAGATATATGAAATCTTCACGACTTGGTATAAAGGGTTCAAAATTGCCGTTTCAGAAAACACTGTCTATGTAGGAAAACGGGATGGAGAACTTGTCGTATCGTTTGATGCAGGAAATAATTGGGTTGATGTAACACCGATTATGCCGTATCCAGTTAGAGCATTTAAAGAGATTCAGTTTGCAGATTCTACCGTATTTGTTGCAACAGATGATGGAGTAATTGCATCAACAAGCGGAAATAACTGGCATCCCGTTACCGATGCTGATGGGACAAATCTCATTATGGAAACACTGGCTGTTGATGGGAACACCATTTACGGTGCTACAAAGAACACAGGAATATATCGTTTGGAAAACGGCACATGGGAACAGGTAGTCTCAGAAGAGACACTTCATAAGGTAATTTCTCTTGCAGTTGATGGGGATACGGTATACGTGTGCACGGAAAGTAGAGAAGACAACAGTATGTTATATTTCAATCTAAAAGAATAATGTTCCTCGTCGGAATGCCGCGCTTTTACCTCTGCACTCCTTTTCCTCACAAAAATATCTTTTGTTGCAGAATTAGGAGACTTTTTCATCTCATACCGAGTCATTATATAGTGATGTCAATTGATGAATTTCCCTTTCCAGAGGTCTTCGATGAAAAATGCCGATATTGAACTCATCCAACGTGTCCTTGATGGCGATGATACTGCGTTTACCGAACTGGTTAAGAAATACCAAAAATCTGTTCATGCGCTTGCATGGCGGAAGGTTCAAGACTTCCACATCGCTGAAGATATCACACAGGAAACATTCCTAAAGGCATACAAAGGAATACCAACGTTGAAGGAACCGCAATCTTTTGCAGGTTGGCTCTACGTTATTGCAACAAATCACTGTAATACTTACCTTGGTAAGAAGCGGCTGCAGACTCAGTCTTTAGAAGATACCGATAATGAAGAGTTTGAAAAAGCAACCTATTCCAGTTATGTCAGTGCGGAAAACGAGCGGGTATCGGTAGAAACCAAGCGCGAAGTTGTCAAGAAGTTGCTTGCAAAGTTGCAGGAGAGTGACCGCACGGTCATCACACTCTACTACCTCGGGGGAATGACGTATGAAGAGATAAGCAAGTTTTTAGGCGTATCGGTAAGTGCGATCAAGAACCGTCTCTACCGAGCGCGCCAGTTTCTAAAGAAGGAGGAACCCATGATAAGAGAAGCATTAGAGAATTACCAAATCACACCCAATCTCACTGAGAACATCATACAAGAAATATCACGACTCAAACCAACGCCTTCCGCCAGCAAACCCCTCGTACCGTGGGCAGTTGCTGCTGCAAGTGCAGTCTTAATTGTGTTACTACTTGGCATAGGTAGTCAGAACTTAGTCCATTTCCAACATCCTTATTCATTAGATGCACAAGCAGAGATGACGGTTGAACTCGTTGATGCTCCTATTGTGCTAAATCTTGATACGAAACCAGATGTCCAAAATCAATTGGGCAATACAAATGCATTGGGTATAAGTCAGAACGACGGTCAGAAACCAGATGAAGTTTTATTAGCCGCCGCAGAAACTGAAGATGAGGACAAGATATTCACACCTAAACAGCAGTGGATTCAGTCTGAACCTATCAAAGGGAGTCCTGTTCATAGTCTAAGAGTTACCACTGAAGGGGATCTGTATGTTCTTATACGTAGTCTAGGAAACGCTAACATACACAAGTTAACTTCGGATGGCAAGACTTGGCAATCTCTTGAAGATAATCCATCAGAAACCACCATGACCTTTAACGCACCTAGGCTAAAGTGGAATGATACTTTTTATATTGCCCTGCATAATAAACTTGTTACATCAAAAGATGAAGGTAAAACCTGGGGTTTACTTTATTCGTGGCAAGATGGAAGTGGTGCAACCGAATTTGTACAAGAATTTGTACGAATAGAACAAGTTCTTTATCTCGCATTTAGAAATGGAATCTTTAAATCAGAAGATTCTGGCAAAACATGGAAATCAATACACGATGAGAAAATAAAGCATATTGAATCATTGTTCAAAATCCAAGACACACTATTTGTCCGAACTTACAGAGAACTCTATCGTTTGGAAGATGATAAATGGAAACGCATTGAATTTCCTGCCCCAGTCAGGCGGATCATTTCAATTGCCGGTTCTGAAGATAAACTTTATGTTGTGATATTTTTCAATTGGGAAGAAGCAAATGTAGACAGAGAAAAAATGGAACAGGGACTGGTGCGTGGATGGTGGATATACCGTTCAACTGACTTTGGCAACTCATGGACAGATATAACACCGACAAACGCTTGGAACATAAAAGGATGGCCGCCTAATCCAAAGATGGTTGCAACTGGTGATACACTTCTCGTAATGGAACGAGGTATGGTACGTTCCACCGATGGTGGGGATACATGGATGCCGCCACAACAACCAGACACATCACCGCTAATGAGCAGTGAAGATCATGCTATTGCGTTAGACGAAAACACCTTTTATATCAGTAACAGAGACGGACTCCATCGTTCCATTGATGGCGGCAAATCTTGGGAAATGGTAAAAATTCCTCAGGATAAGACGAGGAGAGTAGTTTGGAACCTAATCAAAGATATTGGAACTAGAAAAAGGCAGAACGAGCCGTATACTCTATACGGAATAGTTTCAGTTGGCAAAATAGCAAAAACTACGGATAATGGTAAGTCTTGGAATGATGTTCAAGTTGATTTTCCAATGTCAAAACAATTGACTGAACCCTTACCAACATTTATACAGATTAATCAATCTGAAAATGGAGTCTATGCAAAGGGTGGTTCAATTGGTGGAGGAAAGATAAGACACTACAAAGTATCTAAAAATGGATACACATTAGAACCTATACAGGACATGCCTACCTTCGATTCGTTTAAATTAAGAATGCATTTGTATCAAACACAAGATCTTTCTATTGAAGTGTTACAAGAAGATTTTACTGGGGCGACTCAATTCTTCAAACAGATGCTCCAGTTAACCCCACAAGAAAGGGGTAAACTTGAAGGACTTGGATTACTTGGACCGTTTGCTGTCAGTGGTGACACATTCTATTCTGAATATAACTTTAAGCTCTTCAGATGGGAACCCGGCTATACTGAATGGTACGACACCGGACAAGAGGAAACCGCAGAAATATCTCTGGACACGGCCATATATAAGGCCAACGCTATCATTCCTAAACTTGCTGCTTTAGGTGACACTGTCTATTACGGAAAACGGGACGGTCATCTCGTTGTATCGTTTGATAGAGGTAATAATTGGGTAGATATCACTCCGGGTTTGCCGTTTAAAGTTAGAACTTTCTATGATATAGTATTTGCTGGATCTACAGTGTATGTGGCAACAGACGCAGGTATCATTACATCAGATGATGGGAGGACTTGGCAGGTCGTCAATGATTCTGATGGAACAAATCTTATCATGGAGCACTTGGCTACCGATGGAACAACACTCTACGGAATTACCAAAATTACACGTGTATTTCAAAAAAATGCTGTATTTCGTTTGGGAAACGGCACTTGGAACCAAATTGTTACCAGTATACCTGCTACATTTGAAATGACTGATAGCATAACATCTCTCGCTGTTGATGGTAATACACTATATATAAGTACTGGAAGAAACGGAATGCTTTACTATAGCATTGAAGAGTAAGGTCAATTAACAGAATCTGACCAACTGCAAGAAATGTTAAGGTTTTACATATATGTGAAGGCTGACTAATGACTTCAAATAAAGGAGTATAATAATGCAAAAACATATCGTTGTTGTTATACTAACGGTTTTCTCAGTAATAACGTGGGCATGCTATTTGCAACATGACACAAGTGAATTCATTGAAATGTTGTCTCAGGAACACACACCTACACAACAAATTAACGACATCTCTCCGGAATTAATAGAAGTCTTTACAAAAATACAACCAATCTATAAGGACATGGAACAGATATATAATGTGCTTGCACCACTTGACAAGCAAATATATTACTATGGAGCGTGAGAAGGAGATCTTGTCTAAACTGAATACGATTACTGATTCTGATGAAAGGTGGAAATTGAGCCAAGAATTTCAATCATTAAGAAAGTTAGAACTGGAAATAGGAGCGGAAATGTTGAAATTTCAAGACCAAGTTAAACCTTTTAAAACTGAATTCATTCGTATCCTAAGTGAATACGGGTTCCAATCCCTGCGTGAATTTGAAACAATGCATATAAAGAGTTATAAAACTTGGATATCAGAACAATGACACCTTAACGTGAAAGACCGTAATCAGTGTGAATTCGTAATCCATACCGTCAAAAAATGTTGACAAAGCACTCTCCCACAACTTATACCATTTCTAAATGATTCCTTGTCATTTTCAAAACAGGTGTTCGTAGTCGCGCAATTCATTGCGCATCTTACATTCTCTGTCTTAGCCTGAATTCACAATCTCATAATGAACTATTCATTATTAGAAATGGTATTACACGAAAAAGAGAGGATAATGGTATAATATTTATACATTATCTTCTCTTTCCTCTTTTTTGAAAAAACTTGAGACTATTTCGCCTCATACCGAGTCACTATATGCTGATGTGAAATGATGAACTCCCTTTCCAGAGGTTTTCAATGAAAAATGCTGATGTTGAACTCATCCAACGGGTCCTTGATGGTGATGATACTGCGTTTACCGAACTGGTTAAGAAATACCAGAAATCTGTTCATGCGCTTGCATGGCGGAAGGTTCAAGACTTCCACATTGCAGAAGATATCACACAAGAAACATTCCTAAAGGTATATCGGAATCTGTCAACACTGAAGGAACCCCAATCTTTTGCAAGTTGGTTGTATGTCATAGCAACAAACCACTGCAAGACGTGGCTTAGTAAGAAGCAAGTGTGGACACAATCGTTGGATAACTTCAATAGCACAGAATTGGAAAAAGCAACCTATTCCAGCTATGTCAGTGCGGAAAACGAGCAGGTATCAGTAGAAACGCAGCGTGAAGTTGTCAAGAAGTTGCTTGCGAAGTTGCAAGAGAGTGACCGCACGGTCATCACACTCTACTACCTCGGGGGAATGACGTATGAAGAGATAAGCAAGTTTTTAGGTGTATCGGTAAGTGCAATCAAGAACCGTCTCTACCGAGCGCGCCAGTTTCTAAAGAAGGAGGAACCCATGATAAGAGAAGCTTTAGAGAATTACCAAATCACTCCCAATCTCACTGAGAACATCATGCAAGAAATATCACGACTCAAACCTACACCTTCCGCCAGCAAACCCTTAGTGCCGTGGGCAGTTGCTGCTGCAAGTGCAGTCTTAATTGTGTTACTACTTGGCATAGGCAGTCAGAACTTAGTCCATTTCCAACATCCTTATTCATTAGATGCACAAGCAGAGATGACGGTTGAACTCGTTGATGCTCCTATTGTGCTGAATCTAGATTCTGTGCCAGATGTTAGAAATAAACAGGGCAGTATAAATCCTGATGGTGATAGTGAGAATGAAGGTCAGAAACCAGATGAAGTTTTGTTAGCTGCTGCAGAAACTGAGGAGGAGGACAAGGTATCCGCACCTAAACAGCAGTGGATTCAGTCTGAACCTGTCAAAGGAAGTGATGTAGATGCTTTATCTGTAACATCTAATGGTGAACTATACTCAGTTGCTAACAGGCATATTTACAAAATTGAATCCGATGGGGAAGCGTGGCAACAGATCGCAAATATTGATATACTGGGTGTTAAGTATGGGAGTTCTGCTTTTATCAAAGAGTGGGACAATATGCTCTATCTGTTATTAGATTCTACAATACTTACTTCAAAAGATGACGGTAAGACATGGGAGTTAGTTAACACACTGCTAACAGATTCTACATTTGCTCTTGATTTCATACTAACTAACCAAGCTTTTTATATCATTTTTTCTAATTACACTGCTTTTCGGTCTGAAGATAAGGGTGTAACATGGGAGGCAATGAACGTCGATTTTCCGCAGAACCCCAACTCTATAGTAGTGATTCAAGACACAATGTTTACTGGTACATTTAATGGACTCTACCGCTTAAAGGAAGACAACTGGGTACCAATGAAACTCCCTGGATCTGTTAGTGCAATTCTCTCAGTTGCTGGATCTGATGGGAAGATTTATGTTGCGGCAGAGTTTAGCAAGGACGTGACTAGTTCTCAAAAAGTTCGTCAGGGGTTGGCACGGGGCTGGTGGATATTTCGCTCAACAGATCTCGGTGATTCATGGGACGATATAACGCCGAAAAACGCATGGCCTGTAATGGGGTTGCCACCTAAAATCAAACTCGTTGCTGTCGGTGAAACACTCTTAGCAATGGAACAGGGAATGGTTCGATCGACCGATGCAGGAAACACATGGCAGCCAAGACAACTACCTGGCACCTCACCTTCAATGGATAATAGACTCAGTTATGTTGCTACGGTGAACGACAGATCCATTTATGTTGGCAGCAAAAAGGACGGCCTTTACCGCTCCACTGATGGCGGTATATCCTGGGACCCAGTAAATATTAATGGACGAAACTGGAAAATAATAACAAATTTAATTACGGTTGAAGGAAACAATAAAACACCAAATATGCCGTCCATGTTGTATGCAGAATTCGCAGGAGATATTGTAAAAACTACTGACAAGGGCAAATCTTGGAGAAGAATCCGGATGGGAATACCTATGACAGCTCCTGTTAGAGAAGTTCCGCCGTATTTTAGTCGGCTAGGTGAATTCGGTGGTACCCTCTATGCCAAAACAGATGGTTGGCGCAGCTTTAGAAGCGAATATAAAACAGGTTTATATCGCATCTCTGAAGATGGAAACTCAGTCATGTCTATACAAGGCATGCCTACCTTTAACTCAAGCATGTTGAAACATCTATGGAAGAACGGAAGAAGGGGATCTTTAGATGTGTCAGATAAGTCATTCATTGAACAGTTGAATGAGAATTTCGTTGGGGCAGACCAGTTCTTTAAAACGTTGGCACAGGAGAAAACCCTAACGCAAAACGAACTTGATCAGGAACAACTATATGAGGATCAGGAACGACTCATACTGGAAGGTTTATTAGACGGTGCTTTTGCTGTCAGCGGCGACACGTTTTACTTTGAATACAACTTTAAACTCTTCCGATGGAAGTCAGGTGAAACAACGTGGTACGACACGGGTGTACAGGAGACGGGTGAACTCCGTTATTTTGAAGCTGCAAAGGCATTTGAAAGAGAGGGACTCTCAACTGAAAAGATTGGCGAAATTATTAGGGCTTGGCAATTCGGGTTCAAACTTGCCGTTTCAGGGAACACTGTCTATGTCGGCAAACGGGATGGCACCCTCTTGCAATCATTTGATGCAGGAACTAATTGGGTTGATCTCACGCCTGTACTACCTTTCCCAGTAAAAGCATTCAAAGATATCGTGATTGTTAATGATACAGTGTATGTAGCAACAGATGCAGGTGTCACCACATCAGATCGTGGAAATAATTGGGGTGTTATTACTGATTTAGAAGGCACAAATCTCAATATGGACATACTGACTGCTGATGGCACAATACTTTATGGTGTTACCAAAGATACTGGTATTTATCGTTTGGAAAATGGCATATGGAATCAGATTATATCAAATATTCCAGAAAACATAGCATCTCTCGCTGTCGATGGAAACACATTATTTATTAGCACTGAAAGAAACGGAATGTTCCATTTTAACCTTGATGAATAAAATCCATTTTCTGGACGGTGTCAAACACCGTCATTCTCATCTCCATCATCCTTTTTCTTCAAATTTCTCTTAATGCAGAATTTGGCAACCATTTTGCATCTATCTTGCGTCACTATAGGTTGATATATCAAAAACCCTCATATATTAGACAGGATGTATCTGATGAAAAACGATGATGTTACCCTTATTCAACGCATTCTCGCTGATGATGAAACTGCTTTTGCAGAGCTTGTGAAGAAATATCAGAAAGCGGTGCATACTCTTGCTTGGCGAAAGATTGACGATTTTCACATTGCAGAGGACATCACACAAGATGTCTTCCTGAAAGTGTATCAGAGACTCCATACACTAAAAGATCCGAATCAGTTCTCTGGATGGCTCTATGTGATTACTTCAAACTTATGTGCCACATGGCTTCGCAAAAAACGGTTACGGATACAACCTTTAGAGGACGAAGAGGCAGTTATGATTCCAAGAGATGTATATTCTCAGCATGTCGTAGAAGAACGGAACCAGGCGGCTGCTGAAACACAACGTGAAGTGGTCAAGAAACTGCTGGCGAGGTTAAAAGAGAGTGAACGGACAGTGATGTCACTTTATTATCTTGGAGAGATGAGGGTTGAAGAGATAAGCAGATTTCTGGGGGTATCCACAAGCACAATCAAAAGCCGTCTTAGACGTGCGCGGAACCGTTTACAGAAGGAGGAAACGATGATTAGAGAAGCCCTTGAACATTTCAAACTTTCACCGAACTTCACCGAAAATATCATGCAGGAAGTGTCACGTCTCAAACCCACGCCTACTGCCAGCAAACCACTTGTGCCGTGGGCAATCGCAGCTACAAGTGCAGTCTTAATTGTGTTGATGCTTGGTATAGGCAGCCAACAATTACTCCGTTTTCAGAAACCTTTTTCATTAGATGCACAAGCAGAGATGACGGTTGAACTTGTTGATGCACCGATTGTGCTAAATATAGACACAAACCCAGATGTTAGCAATCAACTGGGCAACTCAAATGCATTGGGGATAAGTGAGAACGACGGTCAGAAACCAGATGAAGTTTTGTTAGCTGCTGCTGAAACCGAAGAAGAAGACAAGGTATCCGTATCCAAGCAGCAGTGGATTCAGTCTGAACCTGTCAAAGGAAGTAGCGTACATAGCCTCCATGTTACACCTGAAGGAGAACTCTACGTACTTACTAATGCCAATAATGACCCTATCTACAAATTGTCTGCCAACGGTAACAACTGGTTACATGTCTTTGACACTAAGTTATTGGATATTAAAGGTTGGTTAGGAAGTCGCATTGTAAAGTGGAACAATACGTTGTACTATGTGCCATCTCATCAACTCTTCGCTATTAATGATGACAGCAAAACGGGCGATTTAATTTACACCTGGGATACTAACAAATATGTGGAACCCGTTGGATTCATTGTAACAGAAGGCACTTTTTATATCGCATTTAGGAATGGAATTTTGCGTTCCGAAGACAATGGTAGAACATGGGAGGAAATTAATGATGGATTAATGTATGGAATTAGATCCTTAGTCAAAATCCGAAACACTCTGTTTGTTGGGACAGAAAATGGACTCTACCGTTTAACAGGTGACATCTGGCAACATGTGGAATTCGCAGCACCTGTCGGCCGGATCCGTTCAATTGCAGTGGCTGAAGATAATCTCTATGTTGCAGCAGACGTAAACCCTCGTGCCGTTCCCCTTGAAGAGCAGTACACCTGGTGGGTATTCCGATCAACTGACTTGGGGAACTCGTGGAAAAATATAACACCTACAAACGCCTGGTCTGTAAAGAAGACAGTTCCCTTTGTTAAACTTATTGCTGTTGGTGAAACACTCTTAATCAGTTGGAGAGATGTGGGTTTAGTACGCTCTACCAATAGTGGAGATACATGGATGCCTATACAAGAACCCAATTCCTACCCAGACACAGGAGCTAATACCTCTGTTGTAGCCTTAAATGAGCAAACTTTTTATATTGCAAGTTATAATGATGGATTGCATCGTTCCATTGACGGTGGTAAGTCGTGGCATGCTATAAACATAGACCGTAAAAGTAAATTTCAGATGGATGACATAATTGTCAATAGAGGATTTGGTAAAGTGGAAAACATACCTACAGCTGTCTATGTGAAAGTTGGGAGAGAAATTGTAAAAACAACCGATAAGGGAAAATTTTGGAATACTGTTCAAATGGAAGAACCAAAAACATTACGGGCTACAGTAGAAAGACCTTTTATTACACAGATAGTCAAATATGGGGATGTTATCTATGCGAAAGGTGGAGATTCCTATGGTGATGGCAGTAGGTATTCTTCCGGTGATGGTATTACACGACTCTATCGCATATCTGCAGATGACAATATCCTAAAGCGAGTTCCAGACATTCCAATTTTTGATGCTAAACCATTAAGATATCATTTGGCGGGAAGAACAACAAACTCTTTTGACTCACCAGAAGATGAAGAAAAGTTCATAAGACGGATACAAAAAAGTACTGGTGGAGCATCCCAATTTTTCAAACAGTTAGCTAAATGGGATCCAAAACAACCAGATTTCTATATGAAATTGGGGTTTCACGGACCGTTGGCAGTCAGTGACGATACCTTTTTTTTGGAATATAACTTCAAACTCTTTCGGTACAAGAAGGGTGAGAGAGAATGGTCCGATACAGGGGTGGAAGAAACCGTCGAATTAACCTTGGATGTTGCAGTGAAAAATCTCAAACTTGCCGTTTCAGGGAACACTGTTTATGTCGGCAAACGGGATGGCACCCTCTTACAATCATTTGATGCAGGAACTAATTGGGTTGATCTCACGTCTGTACTGCCATTTCAAGTAAAAGCATTCAAAGATATCGTGATTGTTAATGATACGGTGTATGTAGCAACAGATGCAGGTGTCACCACATCAGATCGTGGAAATAATTGGGGTGTTATGACCGATTCTGAAGGCACAAATCTCATTATGGACATACTGACTGCTGATGGTACGATACTTTATGCTGTTTTCCAAGATACTGGTATCTATCGCTTGGAAAATGGCATATGGAATCAGATTGTTTCAGAGATTCCAGAAAACATAACATCTATCGCTGTCGATGGAAACACATTATTTATTAGCACTGAAAGAAACGGAATGTTCCATTTTAACCTTGATGAATAAAATTCATTTTCTGGACGGTATCAAACACCGTCATTCTCATCTCCATTATCCTTTTCTCCAAATTTCTCTTAAGGCAGAATTATGCTACCGTTTTACACCTAATTTGAGTCAAAATAGTTTGATATGTGTTTGCTCAAACTTTTGCATAATGGAGACACACCTGATGAAAAACGACGGTGCACTTATTAGACAAATACTCAGCGGTGATCAAATCGCTTTCGCTGGACTCGTGAAAAAGTATCAAAAACAAGTTCACGTACTAGCGTGGCGCACGATTGGAGATTTCCACAGTGCCGAGGACATTACCCAGGATGTCTTTTTGAAAGTATATCAGAAACTTCACACGCTGAAAGATCCGAATCAGTTTTCTGAGTGGTTCTACGTCGTTACAACTAACCTATGCAATACATGGCTCAGTAAAAATCGGATTCATTACAAGGCATCAGAAGATATTGAGACAACCATGATAGCAAGAGACGTATATTCCCAACATATCACAGAAGAGCGAGTTAAGACCACTCTTGAAGCACAACGTGAAGTGGTCAAGAGACTCCTCGCTAAGTTGAAAGAAAGTGAACGCACGGTAATGACTCTCCATTATCTCGGTGAGATGACAGTAGAAGAAATTAGCAAGTTCTTAGGGTTTCTGCTAGAACGATAAAGAGCCGACTTCAACGAGCGCGTAACCGTCTACAGAAGGAGGAAACAATGATTAGAGAAGCACGCGACCATTTTCAAATTTCACCAAACCTAACTGAAAATATCATGCAGGAAGTGTCACGTCCCAAACCTACACCTTCCACCAGCAAACCACTTGTGCCGTGGGCAATTGCTGCCTCAAGTGCAATCTTAATTATGTTGATGCTTGGGATAGGTAGTCAACAATTAGTGCGTTTTCAGCAACCTTTTACATTCGATGCGCAAGCAGAGATGACGGTTGAACTTGTTGACACACCAATTGTGCTAAATCTTGATACGAAACCAGATTTCCGAAATCAATTGGGCAGCATAAATCCTGCTGGTGATAGTGAAAATAAAGGTCAGAAACCAAATGAAGTTTTATTGGCTGCCGCAGAAACCGAAGATGAGGACAAGGTATCCACACCTAAACAACAGTGGATTCAGTCTGAACCTATTAAAGGTAGTCAAGTATATAGTCTAAAAGGCACCACTCAAGGTGATCTGTATGTTCTTGTGAGTAATAGAGGAACTCCAAACATCCTCAAGTTAACATCGAATAGAAATACTTGGCAATCTATGGATGGTTACCCGTCAGGTACAGTTTGGGGATTTAACGCAGCTATGGTAGAGTGGAATAATACTTTTTACATTATACCATCTAACGAGCTCTTTGCATCAGAAGATGAAGGAAAGACTTGGAATTCACTTTACACGTGGTCTAAAGACCACAATGTGATTGATCTTCTACCCATGGATAATGCATTCTACGCTGCATTTCAAGAAGGTATTTATAAGTCTGATGATTTAGGAAAGACGTGGAAAGCAATACAAGATGAGCAATTAAAGTTCATCGAATCTTTAGTAAGAATCCAAAACACATTGTTTGTTGAAACATCCACCAAACTTTACCGATTGGATGACGATGGTTTGAACTCATTGGAATTTCCAGTACCTGTTAGGAGCATTATTTCAGTTGCAGGAACTGATGGGAAACTTTATGTTGAAGTAACGTCTAATTCAGATCGTAGTTGGTGGATATTCCGTTCAACTGATCTTGGGGATTCGTGGATAGATATAACACCGACAAACGCTTGGTCTATAGAAGGACAACCACCTTATTGCAAATTGATTGCATCTGAAGAAACCCTGTTGGTAATGGAACAGGGAATGGTTCGCTCAACTGATGGAGGGAATACATGGCTGCCTCCACAGTTACCAGGAACCACTCCTTCAATGAGTAGTACATATAATGCAGTTGCTGTAAATCAAGACACCTTTTATGTTGGAAGCAGTGATGGTTTACACCGTTCAACTAATGGAGGCAAATCGTGGGATTTAGTGAGAGTCGCGCCAGATTTGAGAAGACGGGTAATGTTAAATCTAATCGCTACTAAAAATAGTGTCGAAAGTCTAAACTTGATGCCGACACTCTATGGGATAGTTGAAGTCGGAGAGATAACAAAAACTAATGATGGTGGCAAGTCTTGGGAGACTGTTCGTGTTGATACACCTATGTCAACACCAAACAGAGGAAGCGTGCCAACAATAACCCAGATTGTTAATTCAGGCGATGATATCTACGTTAAAGGAGGAGTTCTTGGTGGGGGAAAGGTAGGTCATTACATAGTATCTGACAACGGGAACACTTTAGGCCCAATTCAGGACATGCCAACTTTCAGTTCAACTGAATTAAGGATGCGTCTATTTACTTCTAAAGATCTTACGATAGGAGAGTTGCAAGAAGATTTCTCTGGTGCAAAAAATTTCTTCCAACAGATGCTTAATTCAGCACCTCAACAACTAATTAAGCTTGAAGAACTTGGACTTCGTGGGCCTTTTACTGTCAGCGGTGACACATTCTATACGGAATACAACCTTAAACTTTTTAGATGGAATCCTGGAGATACAGAGTGGTACGACACTGGTCAAGAAGACATTGGTGACTTTCCCTTGGATGAATTGTTCATAAGCACATTTAAGTCACACTTCATTGTTCCCAAACTTGCAGCTTATGACAACACAGTTTACTACGGAAAGCGGAATGGACAATTGGTTGTATCGTTTGATAGAGGTAATAATTGGGTTGATCTCACTCCAGGTCTACCCTATAAGGTAAAAACATATAATAGTATCGTGTTTGTGGGTTCCACAGTATATGTGGCAACAAATGCAGGTATCATTACATCAGATGATGGGAGAACTTGGAAAACTGTCAATGATTCTGGTAGATCTAATATCATCATGGCGCATTTGGCGGTAGACGGTACAACGCTCTATGGCATTACTAACACAACGAGTATCTACCGATTGAATAGTGAAAGTGGTGCTTGGCAACAGGTTGTCACTAAGATACCGGAAATCACAAATCTCAAAATAGGTGATTTCGTTACTTCTTTCACGGTTGCTGGAAGGACGTTGTATGTAAGTACTGAAGTAAACGGAATGTTCCATTTTACCCTTGATGAATAAAATCCATTTTTCTCGACGGTGTCAAACACCGTCATTCTCATCTCCATCATCCTTTTCTCCAAATTTCTCTTAATGCAGAATTATGCAACCGTTTTACACCTAATTTGAGTCATAATAGTTTGATATGTGTTTGATCAAACTTTCGTATAATGGAGACACCTGATGAAAAACGACGGTGCACTTATTAGACAAATACTCAGCGGTGATCAAACCGCTTTCGCTGAACTCGTGAAAAAGTATCAGAAACAAGTTCACGTACTAGCGTGGCGGAAAATTGGAGATTTCCACAGTGCCGAGGACATTACCCAGGATGTCTTTCTGAAAGTATATCAGAAACTTCACACGCTGAAAAATCCAAATCAGTTTTCTGGGTGGCTCTACGTCGTTACAACAAACTTATGCAATACATGGCTCAGTAAAAATCGGATTCATTACCAGGTATCAGAAGATATTGAGACAACTATGATAGAAAGAGACTTATATTCCCGACATATCGCAGAAGAGCGAGTTAAGACTACTGTTGAAGCACAACGTGAAGTGGTCAAGAGACTCCTCGCTAAGTTGAAAGAAAGTGAACGCACGGTAATGACTCTCCATTATCTCGGTGAGATGACAGTAGAAGAAATTAGCAAGTTCTTAGGGGTTTCTGCTGGAACGATAAAGAGCCGACTTCAACGAGCGCGTAACCGTCTACAGAAGGAGGAAACAATGATTAGAGAAGCACTCGACCATTTTCAAATTTCACCAAACCTAACTGAAAATATCATGCAGGAAGTGTCACGTCTCAAACCCACGCCTACCACCAGCAAACCACTTGTGCCGTGGGCAATCGCTGCTTCAAGTGCAATCTTAATTATGTTGATGCTTGGATTAGGCAGCCAACAATTACTCCGTTTTCAGAAACCTTTTTCATTAGATGCACAAGCAGAAATGACAGTTGAACTCGTTGACACACCGATTGTGCTAAATATAGACACAAACCCAGATGTTAGCAATCAACTGGGCAACTCAAATGCGTTGGGTATAAGTGAAAATAAAGGTCAGAAACCAGATGAAGTCCTCTTGGCTGACGCAGAAACCGAAGAAAAAGACAAGGTATCCGCACCCAAACAGCAGTGGACTCATGCTAAACCCATTAAGGGAAGTTGGGTGGGTGGTTTTTTGGCAACACCTGAGGGCGACCTCTATACTAATGTTCGTGGGGACGTCTACAAATTGCCTGTGAATGAACAAAAGTGGCAACATATCTTTGGAATTTGGACATTGAATACCCAATGGGACAGTGAGCCTGCATTCGCGAAGTGGAAAAATTCACTTTACATTATCCCATCTAACGAACTTTTTACTTCAATAGATGATGGTCAAACTTGGGATGTAGTCCACTCATGGCCAGATCAACATACTCCAATTAAATTGATCACAACAGAACAGGCGTTTTATGCTGCTTTTCAAACCGGGGATATTTTCCGTTCCAAGGACACTGGCAAAACATGGGAAAAAATAAATAAAGGGATAAAGGGGCATATCGGAGCTTTGGTCAAAATCCAAAATACGTTGTTTGCTGGAACAGATACAGGTCTCTATCGCCTAAATGATACCAGTTGGGAACATATAAAGTTTCCTGTACCTACAATCGGAGGAATTAAATCGGTTGCAGCAACGGAAGATAAACTTTATGCTTTGGCAGAATTGAGTTGGGATGTATTAGATACTACTAAAGTTGAAGAAGGACAGCAGCGTGCTTGGTGGATATTTCGGTCCACTGATCTTGGTCATTCGTGGAAAGATATAACGCCGACAAATGCCTGGCCAGTAAAAGGGTGGGCACCTTATATTAAACTTGTTGCTGCCGGTGAAACACTCTTAGTGATGGAACGCGATATGGTTCGCTCTATTGATGGTGGAAATACATGGATGTATCCACAATTAGCAGGCACCATACCTAATATGGATACTTGGTGCTCTGCTGTAGTGGTGAATACAGATAATATTTATGTCAATAGCAATGACGGTCTTCATCTTTCTATTGATAAAGGTAAATCATGGGAAATAGTGAAAATAACCTCAGATGAGAGAGGAATTGACAATCTAATAGCAATTAAAAATACTAATAGCAGTCAAAACATGTTTCCAACTCTCTATGCAAGTGTCGGCGAAGAGATTCTAAAAACGAACGATAGCGGAAAGTCATGGAAAACTATTCAAATTGAAATACCAATGAGTGATACCTACAGAGAACATCCTCCAAAGATTACCCATATTATTAACTCTGGTGACGTTATTTATGCTAAAGGTGGAAAAAGAGACGGATTCTCACAAGAAATGCGTTTATATCGCGTTTCTACAGATGGCACTAAGTTGGTGCAGATTCAAAGTATGCCTTATTTTAACGCACATGCGTTGCAACGCCAATTGTCTCAAGATTACACTATCGAGACGTTACAAGACAGCTCTGCTGGGGCAGTCCAGTTCTTCAAACAGATCGTTACAAATCCTCAAATGCAAAGTACACTTATCAAGTTAGGGAATCATGGACCGCTTGCAGTAAGTGGTGACACGTTCTATATGGAATACAACTATAAACTCTTCCGATGGGAACCCGGTTATACAGAATGGAGAGACACCGGACAGGAAGAAACTGTTGAATTGTCTCGGGAAATAGCATGGAAAGATCTCAAACTTGCCGTATCAGGAGACACCGTCTACATTGGAAAACGGGATGGACACCTTGTTGTATCGTTTGATAAGGGTGATAATTGGATTGACCTTACGCCAGCGTTACCGTTTTTAGTTAATGTATTCAAAGATATTGTGGTTGCTGGGTCTACCGTTTATGTAGCAACAGACGCAGGCATCATCACATCAGATGATGGAAGAACTTGGCGAGTCGTCACTGACCCTCAAGATACAAACCTTATTATGGAACACTTAACTTTTGATGGGACAACATTATATGGGATTACGGACAAGACAGGTATCTATCACCTTGAAAGCGGTTCTTGGAAGCAAGTTGTTTCAGATGCTCCTGACAACACAACTTCTCTCGCTGTTGATGCGAATACCATATACGTGGGAACACAAGACCGCGGTATGCTTCATTTCACTCTTGAAGAATAATATACCATAAGTAAGCGGTACCGAATGCCTCTACTCCATCCAATTATTTATGCTGAAGTATAAAATTATATTTACACTTTCGGACCACGGTAGGCGAGGTTTCCTAACCTCGCCGATGTAGAGTGTTCAAGTAATTTCAAAATCTACTATAATATCCTCACCAAACGTTGTATCCTCTGACGACATAGAACTTATATGAATATGAAAAGAGAGGATAATGGTATAATATCTGAACATTATACTCTCTTTTCATATTCTTTAAAAAACTTGAGACTTTTTCTCCGCAAGTCGCGTCACTATATGTCAATGTGAACGATTAAGTCCCTTTGTTAGAGGTATCTAGTCATAGCACCCAAACCTAAAGGATTGGGCTTGTGCTTCGTAGCAGTTAGCGTTGTTCTCCAAAGAGAACATCCGTCTCACATCTGCTCCACAACGGGATCATAAGCAGCCCGTAATATGTTGATAGCAGCGTTTATGTCTCTATCATGTTCGGAATTACATTGTGAACATGTCCACTGTCTATCATTGAGAGAAAGAGTGTCGTTTTTATCTCCGCAGTTGCTACAAGGTTTTGTAGTAGGTGTCCATTGTCCGACTTGAAAGAATGCTTTATGATGTTTGAAACATTTGAATGCCAACAATTGAATAAACTGGTAAAATCCGAGATCGGAGACTTTACGTCCCCACAGCCGCTTCATGCCATTAAGGTTCAACGTTTCAGCCGCAATCGTATCAAACCTTCTGCACAAGTCTGTAGCAAGTTTCCACTGCCAGTCAAGCCGTTGGTTTGCTATTTTGATATAATGCCGTGCGAGTTCTCTAATAGCGCGACACCAATTGTTAGACCCTTTGACTTTACGACTCACAGCTTTATTCAGTTTGCGAAGGTGTTTCAAGGATTGTTTCAAGAATTCTGGTGCTTGTATCTTTTCACCAGTGCTCAATGTCAAAAATGTTTTCAACCCGAAGTCTATACCTACGCTCTCACCTGTTTGTTGCATAGGTTCGGTAGAAGTATCATCGGTGACAATGTCCAGCCAGTATTCACCGGCACTATTACGGAGTATTTGGACATAGCGGACAGTGCCGTGCCAGTCTCGGTGCTGATGAAAAGAAAACCAGCGACGATTGAATTTCAGAGATTGTGTGGAGACATTCCACGACTTGAAAGAGATAAGCACACGTCCATTTTCAAGTTTATAGCCTGTTTGGAACTTCGCAGAACGATAACGATGTTTACGTTTGAATTTAGGAAGTCCGCCTTGACCAGCAAAGAAACGTTGATATGCAGCATCTATGCGAATAATCGCTGCATCCAAAGTGTCACGCGGTATCCAAGCCCAATGTTTCTTGGTCGTCTTGAGCAACTTGGTAAGATGCGGTTGCAGCCTATATCTACCAGCGTATTTTTCGTATCTGCGGTAATAACGTTTTTCCAAACGCAAAAAGTGGTTGTGCACATCACAAAGATCATCAAGCAGATTGCCGAAGCACTTGTTCTTTTTGTGATTGCGTATCTTGTATTTGTAGGTGCGCATTGTTTTACTCAAGTATTGCTTCCGACACGATTCGGTTTTGGTGGAGACCACCTCAAGCAAGGTGGATCGTATTCTCTACCAACAATGCTGAGAATATCGTAACATATATGACATAGTTTGTCAAGAAAAATATAGGAACGGGCATTCCTCCCAAACCTAAAGGATTGGGTCTCCTGCCCGAAGATTGATGAAAAATGCTGATGTTGAACTCATCCAACGTGTCCTTGATGGCGAAGATACTGCGTTCTCAGAGCTTGTGAAAAATTATAAGAAGTCAGTCCATGCGCTTGCATGGCGAAAAGTTCAAGACTTCCACATCGCAGAGGACATCACACAGGAAACATTTCTGAAGGCATATCAGAAGTTGTCAACTTTGAATGAATCACAGTCATTTGCAAGTTGGCTCTATGTGATAGCGGCGAATGAATGTAAGGCATGGCTTCGTCGGAAACGTATACGGACACAGTCTTTGGAAGATATCAATGATGCAGAGTTGGAAAAAGCGACCTATTCTAACTACGTCAGGGCAGAAAACGAACGGACATCAGTAGAAGCACAACGCGAAGTTGTCAAGAAGTTGCTTGCGAAGCTGCAAGAGAGTGACCGCACGGTCATCACACTCTACTACCTCGGGGGAATGACGTATGAAGAGATAAGCAAGTTTTTAGGCGTATCGGTAAGTGCAATCAAGAACCGTCTCTACCGAGCGCGCCAGTTTCTAAAGAAGGAGGAACCCATGATAAGAGAAGCATTAGAGAATTACCAAATCACACCACATCTCACTGAGAACATCATGCAAGAAATATCACGACTCAAACCAACGCCTTCCACAATCAAACCACTTGTGCCGTGGGCAGTTGCATCTTCAAGTATAGTATTGATTATGATGATGCTCGGAATTGGGAGTCAGTACTTAGCCTATTTTCAGAAGCCGTATAGTTTTGATGCTCAGTCAGAGATGACGGTTGAACTAATTGATACACCAATAGTTCTGAATCTTGATACGCAACCGAGAGAACAATATCAGTTTGGAATTGCAAATGCAATTAGTGAAAATGACAACAGCGGACAGAATCCCGATGAAGTCTTATTAGCTGATGGGAAAACTGAAGGTGAAGACATTTCAATACCTAAGCAAGAGTGGGTTGAATATGAACATCAGCCATTCGCTTTTCCAAGCAAATTACTTGCGACACCTGAAGGTGAACTCTACACTTTGACCGCTGGTGGACACCTCTACAAATTGAAGAGAGATGGTGAAAGTTGGGAACATCTCAATGATATAAATTCTTTAATTGATGATTTTTTTGCTCCTGATTCACTAATGGCGGAATGGAACGGTATTCTATACATGGTGTGGTATAATGAATTCTATGCGTCTAAAGATGATGGAAAAACGTGGGACTTGGTATATAAATGGGAAATACCTGCTGCGGGAGGGGATTTTGAAGTTCAGGAACTGGTGTTAACGGAAGAATCTTTTTATCTTGTTTACCCAGATGCGGTTTTCCGTTCTGAGGATCAAGGAAAAACATGGAAGAATATGCGTGATGAATTTCCAAATGTTCCAGACTCTATAACTGTTTTTCAAGATACAGTATTTGTCACATCAGGTACAGGTTTCTATCGAGGCAATGCCGGCAGTTGGCATAAGTTAGCGTTACCAATTCCTGAAACTGTCTATATCACTTCAGTCGCTGCTTCTAAAAACCGATTATATGTTATGGCAAATTTAGAATCTGACTTTGATCCCCAAGCAGCATCAGAGGGACGGCAACGAACATGGTGGATATTTCGCTCAACTGATTTGGGGAATACGTGGAAAGATATAACACCCACAAACGCTTGGTCCATTAAAGGCTGGTACCCAGATCTGAAACTTATTGCTGCTGGAGAGAACATCCTGCTAATGGAAAAGGGTATGGTAATGTCAACTGACGGAGGAGAATCTTGGCTGCCACCATTGAAACCCAATGCTTCACCTTCAATGGATTCCTACTCACCTGCTGTGGTACTAAACGACCATAGCATTTATGTTGGTAGCGGCGATGGATTTCAAAGTTCCAAAGATGGTGGAAAAACTTGGGAAAGTATTAAAATACCAGCACGGAAGAAGTTTTCAAGGAATATCATAGCTAATTTAATCGTATATGATAGAATTGAGAATTCACAAGAAACACCTTCAGCGGTCTATGTTAAGTCTTGGCGATCACTTGTCAAAACTACAGACAGAGGTAAATCTTGGAATCCTGTTGAAAAGGAAATACGAATGACAGAACCCTTCAGGGAGGACCAACCGGAGATTCTTAGCATAGTAGAAGCTGATGATGGACTTTATGCTAAAGGGGGTAGTGGCTATGACACTGTAAAGAAAGTTAATATGTATAGAGTATCTGAAGATGGTAACTCGCTGATTGGTATTCAAGGTTTTCCATACTTACACTCTCATTCAATAACTAACAAATTGGATAGGCATAACAGGAACCCCTTAGGGCTGTCTGATACAGCATTGGTTGAGGAACTTCAAAAGAATTACAAAGGTGCAACGCAGTTTTTCAAGGAATTAGTAGATTTGGCACAGGGAGAATTAGTAGATTTGGGACAAGGCGGTATTCAAGGCCAAATTATTCTGGTTCAACGTGATCTTATAAATAGAGGTTTAAACGGTACATTTGCGGTAAGTGGAGATACGTTCTACTTAGAATACAACTTCAAACTCTTCCGATGGACACAAGGTGAAAGAGAATTGTATGATACAGGTGTGGAAGAGACGATTGGTCTTACTATCAGGTTGCCTGATGGCAAGTATTTACCCGCTACACTTATACCTCCCGCTGACATGCCAAAAGGACATGCACTGGAAAAGTTTCGTGCTTTGCATAATCTCAAACTTGCTGTTTCAGGTAATACTGTCTACGTTGGGAAACGAGATGGCCACCTTCTTGTATCTTATGATAGAGGAGATAATTGGACAGATATCACACAAAGTTTGCCGCATCCGGTTATTGCGTTCAAGGATATAAAGTTCGTTGGGTCCAAAATATATGTAGCAACGGATGCTGGTGTAACTATGTCACATAATGGAATGCAGTGGCATGCAATCACTGATGCAGATGGAACAGATCTCGTCATGGAATACTTGGCTGTTGATGGTAGAAGACTGTTTGGAATGACTGATAAAACTGGTGTTTATCTCTTGGTGAATGGCACTTGGGAACAGATTGTATCAGATACGCCTGAGAGATTTACTTCTCTTGATGTAGATGGGAATACTGTGTATGTTAGCACTATGCAACGTGGTATGCTCCACTATGTTTTTGAGTAGATAGACACATCTTGAATATTAGGTGTCAAGTGTGTCATACAGCAAAACCTTTCCTGAGAGTAGTATCATTCTTAAAGTTCCGCACTGACTGTCATCTCCAACCTATGCTCAGGCTTGCGCTGTTTTGTTGAAAGTAATCGGTAATTTAAGCGAAAAAGGAGATCAGTAAATTTACGTAATTTATAATCCGCCGTGGCACGCATTTCATGGCTTATGCCTTCATAAAAATAGTATTGTGCGAAAGGGACACCACCATCGCTCTTGCCATAACCAAGAGTATGGTTAACATCAATACGTCCCTTGCCGAATATACCATAAACGATCCGATTCTCAAATGAGAACGTGCGTGTCTTTGCATCAGGTTCATCATCAAGCTGCTCAATATCGGTTGTACGTTTGTATCCACCAGTACCGCTCCATCGTAATGTTCGACTGATTTCATACTGCAGTTTCAATTCCGTTACCTGCTCAAATTGGCGTAGGTCAGAAATCGGTGTTGATGCCATTAAATCTGGGTTGGAAACATTTCCTGCCTCCATATCATCTGGATTGGTAATTCCTCCGATTTCATCGGGGTTCGTTACTCCTCCTACATTAGAGAAGTTCAGTTGGCTATATCTCTCTGTTTCTCTACGTTGTTCCCAATTAGCACCGATAGAGAGACGTTGCGTCGGATTGACTGAAAAAGAAACATCCCATGTTCTATGTTTTCGGTGTCGTTCTTGGGTGTTAATCCGTCGATTGAGCGACCGTCCCGTACGTAGATTACCTTCAATACTGAACTGTGGTGAGGGAGAGAATTCCACACGATGATGTTGGTTGACGCGTCCGAATAGTGTTTCTGAACCTTGAAGACTTTGAAGTAGATATAAGGATATTTCATCTTCCGCCTCCTGTTCTTCAGTAAGCCATAAGCGTGTCTGGACATTAAAGGCTTTCAGGATCCGTGTGAACGGATTGATTCTTTCGGTGTTCTCATCTTGATTGATTTTACTTGAACCCCTGCCGAAGTTACGAGATTGCCGTGCAAAGAACTGACGAGGCTGAAATCGGAGGCGGAATGCAGCATCTACAGCAGTTGTCGGTTTGTCACCAACATTTTGGTATACCTTGATGTATGTGCCTTCTTCTGAGTCCTCTACATAACGCAGGTCGTCTAATCTAACGTAAAATCCTTCTCCCGGTTGGATTCTATGTCCTGTAAGTGGGTGAATATCGGTATAGATTTCACGACGTTGGGTTGTCAGTTTCTTATCCAATTCGTAAGTGATTTCAGCATCAATTGCACGATTGAAAGGAGTAAATTGTAGGGTCGTATCTGCCAACTGTGTTGTGGTATCTGTTCCAAGTTCTGAATGTGCTTTCACCATTCTGCGAGCAAGGTTGGTCCGTAAGTTTACCCAATTGCCTTGTTGTGAAAAGAAACCAACTTTCCAAGTTCGCGCTGTGGTAGAACGCATCCAATCTGAAATACCGATATTCTCACCATCAAGTGCTAATAACGGTTCTTTGGCAAAAGACTGCTCCAGTTCGTAACTTGTGTGTATGGAAACCCATTTGAAATTAATTAGGTTCACCCGACCAGAAGTGCGATTACGTCTACGGTTGCGATAAGCGGAGAAATCATCCGTTGAGAGAAAGCGGTTGTATGTGCCGATAAGTTCAAACGGTGAGAGAAGATAGGACAGACTACCCTCTTGCCTTGTCTTTTGGTAGTTTTCATCGGAATTCTGCGTCTCCTGATTCTGTTCAATATAGGATGTGCTACGATAGTCATTCCAACGGACATTTGGCAACCACTTTAGAAACGACATTTTGCCTGTTGGAGTCTTTGGAGCAAGGTCACTTTCCAACCCACTGGGTCTCCGCGCACTATCTCTTTGATATTGTGATGATGAGGTGTATAGATTATCCACTTGCGGAGATGCCGCCGCAAAAGCTGCCCCCCTGCTTGTTTTTGGTGTAAAATTTGCACCCCAATTGATATTATTCCGTCTGGTTGTCGCTCCTTCCAATGCAGACTCAATCGTTCTTCCTACCCCAACATCAAACTGTAACCATTGATATGGTAGAAATTTGGAACCAAGATTAAAGGACTGCTCATCAGATGCTTGTGAGAGAGAAGTATTATCAAACAGAATGGCATCCTCAAACCCCTCCGTTGCGTATTGTGCCACATATCTATCTCGGTTCCGATTGTTACGAGACGCACCGACAGGCAGAAATTTCGCATTCATTGCTCGCACATCAAGATTACCAATCAGTTTCGGACGCAGCTTATTTGTCCAAGTTGGTATGTCCCAACTTGTGCTACCAATGAGTTTCCAAGCATTACTCACATCCTTTCTGTCTACTGTGGAATAAGTGTTACTATCAACTGCACTCACAGCGAATTCACCATTTAGCCATGTCTGTTCCGCAAGATTAAGACGACTTTCCAAACCCCATACAGTATGTTTCTGTGGCGGCACGAGAAGGGTGCCATCCCCTTCTGGATCCAACTGATGCAGACGAAGTGCAGCAAGATCAGCCTCATTCAGCAAGACTAAGACTTGATCGGGATCGTCAATATCTGCTTCTACTGCGTAAGAAGCACCTAAAGATAACCATTGTCCCGGTAATGTGATGACATTGTTGATCCCGTAAAGATTCTGTTGATATGCGTTATCTTCAGGTATATACTCAAAATCCACACGGATAACATCATTGCTTGTAATCAGATGTTTGCTGTTGAACTCAATAATCGGATCACCGTATTCACGGATGATGTAATCGTTGTTTTCACCGCGTCGCATCTTTTCTCCGTTTAGCCATACAATTTCACTACCTGCCTTGACAATAACAAACTGATTATTTACATCAAGACGATATTCACTACGACCCTCCTCTCCACGAATAACTTTGCTGGTAGATTGTCCCTTTGGGAGTGCACTCGGAATGAGATGGAATTGTCCCCACTCAAAATTCCCTTCAACCTTGACACCCTCTAATGCTCGTGGGAAGAAGATAAATTCAGATGGGCCTAATGTTGCGTTGAAATCTCCTAAAGTGCCTATCACATTCGGATGCATGATACGGATTAGTTTCTGATTGATGTCCTGTATATCTTCAGTCATGCCTTCTGGTTGAATAGGCAAATCTTGATCAGAGAGCATAGCCAATACCTCAATATTATCTGAGACGTTTCCACGCACATTGATTCGGAATTCCTGATTTTGTGATAGTGAACGTCCACTTCCAACAGCAATACCAAACGTGCGACTTCCGGAATATTCTAACTGCGACGGTGGTGTTGTAGAAGATGAACGGGGAGTTGTTGTCGGTTTGCTTTCCACATCAGTAGAAGTGGTTTCTGCCACTTCATCAGTAGATACGCCAAATAGGTCTCGTCTATATATCTTCTGCAAAGTGAACGGGATTGCGCGGTAGGTAATTGTCCATGTAGTGTCTTTTTGTGCTGTGACAGATTTATCAAATATGATTTTGCCTGTTGTATAGTCAATCTGATAGTCTGTGTCTTTAACAAGCGTCTTTCCTTTATTATCTAATATCTGTTCACTATCCAAAAATATAGGTGGATATTTAATAGTCCATTCAGTTTTTTCCGTCTCCAATACTATGCTTTCGGATTTCTCAATTATCGAAAATGTGGGTAGTTTAAGGGGTGAGTTATTTGTTGCGGGTTCAGTCTGTGCGTCAACACAGACAATATAACCAAATGCAATAGAACAGACTAATAATGGTAGAATTTTGATATGTCGTGCCATCCTTCTACCTTCCATTCCTATCTTACTTATTCTGTTTTGTTGGCATCTGATGTAGAATTCTTCTTGAATATCACATTAAAAACTTTGATATCTCCTGCTTCAGTATCACTTACATATACCTGTCCTTTTTGTGAAACAGCGATTCCACAAGGGTTCAAGAGCGTTTTCGCAGTGAAATCCATAACAGCACCTCCATCTTGCGTGAATATCTGAACCCTCCGATTTCCACTATCCGTGACATATAGATAATTCCACTCGTCTATTGCAAGCCGCTTCGGTTCACGGAATTGCCCGAGTTCACTACCTTTCTCACCCCATGTATGTGCGGGATTTCCACTAAAATCGTAACTTACAATGCGATGGTTTCCTGTATCTACGACATACAATGTGCCGTGTGGATTGATAACTATATCAGTGGGATTCCAGAACTGTTCTCGATTACTACCGAAACTCCCCATAGCATTTATAGGTGCAAGGTTTTTACTGAATTGTATCCATCGGTGATTGAGTGTGTCCACAACAAATACCTCACCATTCCGACCAATACCAATTCCTTCGGGAGCGTCAAATTGATAGTCTTCAGATGTTATTGCAATTGGATAAAAGATACGATTCACGAGATTACAATACTGCACCCGATGATTTCCCGTATCTGCAACATAAAGCGTGTCTAAACTAAGTGCAATGTCGTTAGGATAATCAAATTCACCTTCACGCCATCCAAAACTTCCGAATTCAGCGATAAAATGTCCATCCGTATCAATCACTTGCACCCTGTTGTTCCCTGTATCTGCTACGTACAACTGCTGATATGCATCTAAAACCATCCCCATAGGATTTAGAAATTCCCCTGCACCTTGTCCAGTTCTACCTATCGTTTTGATGTAACTCACTCCTAAAATAGGTGGAGATCCTCGGGTTCTGATTGAAGGAACGATATCTACATTTGGGACTATTGGGGGTTGTAGTACACCTGCACCATCCGGTTCAGGTACAGCACAACTTATGAAGCAAAGGATGGTAACAAAGATAAGGTACTTACCGCAGTGAGTTAACTTTACTTTTGCTTTTCTATTTGTAGAAATGAGAGAGGGAGGTGTTGGAAACTGAACCATCTGAAAAATGAGAAAACTTGGTATCAACCCCGTTGCACCCTAAATTTGAAAACAAATGTCGTCTGCTGATCATTAAATTCACTCGTCACACCGGGGACAATAATACGCAGGTTATTAGATTTGGAACTACGCTTTGGAAAATAGATATAGAATAGTGACTTGTTCTTCGGCATCACGTTGGTCTTCTTGAAGTCATCAGTCGGCAGAACAGCAGCATCACCTTGAATACGAATAGTTTTGTCATATCGAAAAACATCAGCTGCGAATTCTGGAGGTAGCTTAGGTTTAAAATTCCTAGGTAAATGGAACGAGAGTTGCGACTTGTCAACCTGTTTTACTATTTCCCCTGATTGGTCAAGTAATTTACAATCTTCCCTTTTGTAAGTAATCCATTGGTTAGTATTATTGTAAATTAGAATGGCGAATGCATCAAGATTCTTGACATCATGGAGTGGTACTGCCATCGCGACGATGCCATTCTTCTTATAAATAACGGTGCCGGTTTGTGGTGTAATAATAGCATTTGGATCAAATACTGGAACAATCCGTTCCGGTCTGAAGATATCGGCAAAAAAATCCCCCACCTTTGCACATCCACCTAAATATATAGACAGTGCTACGATAACTGAGATTTGCAATATGCCTTTCCAAATAGAATATGGTTTATGTATAGTGTCAGTATTCTTATATTTATGCTTTATCAAAATGTATTTCCTTTTTTATGTGTTACGTGTCGCTATATGCTAACCTCGCTGCCCCAACGAGTCCTGCGTCGTTTCCTAATTTTGCTGGTACTATTTCCATATTACCAGGTATGTCCATTACTCGTTTAGCGAATTCGGTACGAATATGTTGAAAAAGTATGTCCTCTCCTGCTGCGGCAATTCCTCCACCGATGATAGCGATTTGCGGATTGAGAATATGTGCGATAGATGTCAATGCTACACCGATATATCTTCCGGTTTCCGCGAAAATGTCTTGAGCAAGTTTATCCCCAACAGTTGCCGCTTGCGCGATCTGTTTTGGTGTTAAACCATCAGACTTCAAACAGGTTTTCCTACCCTCAGCAATCTTCTGTTGTGTGCGTTCAACTATATGTCTTGCACCTGCATAGGCTTCAAGACACCCGTGATTACCACATCCGCACTCACGTCCGTTCGGTTGAACAACGGTATGTCCCAATTCCCCTGCGGTATTCCAACTTCCGTGATATACGGTTCTGTTGATGACAACGCCACCTCCGACACCGGTACCGAGTGTCAGAGCAACGACGTTTTCATATCCATTGCCAGCACCGTGGTGCAATTCACCTAACACCATTACATTTACATCGTTGTCTATATAGAGTGGAATGTCTATACCATCAAGTTCAGCAGAGACATATTCCAGTAGCGGTATATCTGTCCACCCAGGGAAGTTCGGTGAAAAGTGGATAATACCGCTACCAGCGATGATGAGTCCGGGAGCACCTAAACCAATGCCAATTATCTTACCTTTAATGTCATCACTTTGAAGTGTATCTGCGGTGGTAATGACTTGTTGGATTGTCTGAGCAATACGGACAGCGATTGCTTTTGCGCCTTCATTTACACGAGTAGAAACGACTGTACGGCATGAAAGTTTACCATCTGTCCCCAATAATCCTGCTTTAATATCAGTTCCACCCAGATCAATTCCGATACTATATTTCATATATTCGTGCTTTCCGCAGTCGTAATGAATCCCCGGAATGTAAACTGGTGTCTGCTATCCGCTTCCTAATTTTGTGAAATCCATTTGATTCGTGCCCCGTCCCCAACGTCGCATACATAAATTTCTGGCTCAATACCGGTACGTTGCGTATACTCTTTCATCACTCGATTATGTAATATTTCTACTGCGTCTTGGTAGACTAAATTCACTGTACATCCACCAAATCCTGCACCTGTCATTCTTGCACCGATGACACCATCAATACTTTGCGCGATTTCTGTTAGAATATTCAACTCGTCACAACTCACTTCATAAGCGTCCCGTAGGCCTGCGTGTGATTCATTCATGAGTGTGCCAAAAGTGCTGATATTCTTGGTTGTGAGAGCATTTACTGCAGTTTGCACACGAGTATTCTCCTCAACAACGTACCTACACCTATTTTGTGTAATTTTTGGTAATTCTGCTTCATATTTTTTGAAATCGTTCAATGTTACATCGCGAAGGGAGGTAATAGAAGGCATCCATTGTTGCATAATTTCAACTCCCTTTTCACATTCAGCACGACGTTTATTATATTCTGAGGAGGCGAGTTCACGTTTGACATTTGTATTACAAATTACCAGCAAAATATCTTCAAAGTTGAGTGGAACATGTTTGTATTCATGTGAACGACAGTCTAAAAACAGCGCGTGGTCGGATTTTCCTAATAGTGATATTGTTGGATCCATGATTCCACAGTTGACACCAGCGAACTCGTGCTCTGTGCGTTGACATAATGCGGCTAACTCGATAAGTGGTAGTTTAATTACAGTTGCCTCACTGTTGGAATTTATGCCTGCTCCATCTACCTGTAGACCGCACACACCCAAAAAAGCGAGTGATGAAGCGACTGAAAGTGCTGCGGAGGAACTAAGTCCCGCACCGATTGGAACATTACCAGAAATAATGCCGGACATACCCATTAACGGGTGATCAATTTCATTCAAAAACTGTTCTTGCAATAGATGTGCAACACCCTTTAAATAGTTACTCCAAGCAGGTGTATCCAGAGTGTCAGACGTATCCAGATTGAAGGTGCATTCCTCATCCATATCTAACGCGTGTAGATGCACTTTGCGGTCAGAACGTTTGCCACCGACAATGTGGATGTATTTATCAATTGCAACAGGAAAGACGAAACCATCATTATAATCAGTATGTTCACCGATGAGATTAACGCGTCCTGGAGCAGATACAATGAATTCTGGTGAATGACCAAAACGGTTGATAAATTCCAGTTCCAATCTTGTGGTATTTTCAGGTGCTTTTTCTCTCATTTGATGTTTTAGGTGGATGGTATGTGTTCTGTTTTTGTCTATGATTAATCAATAATTGGTGTAGCAGCAAAGAACTTTAGGAACTTTACTAACATTGTGTGTAACTCCGTTCGTGGCACGTAACAGTCAACACTCATGTCAGGAGTGATTTCTCGATTATTCTCAGGCAGGAGTTGTTCCTCAGGAGCATGTAAAGCTGGTTGCGGATTGATTCGCGCCATATTATCCGATCTCGATTCACTTTCTGCGATTACTATTTCTCCAATTGGAAGGTGTGTAGTAAGTTGGGGAACATCTGTTTCTGTCAATACGGTAAGGTGTGGCATAGATGCCTCTGCTAAGTCCTCTAACTGTATCATCAGTGGAACAATTTCATTAAAGGAGCATTGTGTTTCAGTTGGACTCGCGGTAAGAACAGAAAGTAGTGGTATTGATTCCGTCAAGGCACTTGTGATCGCCTTAGAATAAACATCTATATGTCGTTGTTCGAGTGTAGTTTCAGGTTGGAGTATAAAGAGACTCACTGGATAGCCTTCAACGCTCTCTTTAATACTAATAACATCAATTGAGATTGCATTTCCGTTGTTTATGTCATCCGAATTTGTATCTGTAGTATCATTTGATATATCATTCCCCAGTAAAAGTTTAATACGATTTTCAATAGATATAACAAATAGCTTTTTGCACTTCGGACAAGTGAAACTATTGCGTTCTAATTCTCCTCGAAAAGCTACCTCACCACAGTGTGTGCATTTTTGCCACAAACTGGTATTATCTTCAGTGATTTCTGTACTTCGTCCTGTTTCCATTTTTCAACCAAATAAAATCGTAAATGTAATGTCCTGAAACTATAGAAAACTTGCTACCGCTTCAGCCTCTGTGTCGTAACGGTCAAATATAGTCACAAGTTTTGCCATAATGATGAGACTTCTGATGTTTCCACCGATGTTAAGGAGAACAATTCTTCCATTATTACGTTTGATAGAAGCGTAAGCTGCAACAATGACTCCTAACCCGGAACTATCCATCATCTGTACACGTTCCAAATTTAAGATCATAAACACCGGTTGATTGCGTGCTTCACGAATTTGGTCATCAATCGCATTTTTCAGTGCGATGGTGTTCGGACCAACGAGGTTTCCCTCAACATCTAAGATAATAACACTCCCTTTATTCCGTAAGTTGATTTGCATAGATTCTCCTTTCCCCTTGAATGTTCAACTGAATCGTCAGCGCGTGAACATGTGGATATGTAACAAGGTAATTTGTGACTCTGTATACTGTTTGCCGCAGTATAGTCTTCACCCATCTATCTGGTAGGTTGTGAATTCAGAATTACTTATATTTAACCATTTTGACGATGGTGCCGTTAGCGTCGAATTCTACCTCGTCCATACATGCTTCCATCAGGAAAATGCCTCGTCCACTACTTTTGAGCAGGTTCTCTGGTTCAAGAGGATTTGCAACCTCCTCGCGTTCAAACCCAATTCCTTCATCTGTTACGACAATTGTAAGTCTATCCTCATCTATAAGAAACTCAAAAGTAGCGGTCTTATCGATGTCTTCTTTGTTGCCGTGTTTGATTGCGTTTGTCCCTGCTTCAATGACAGCGAGATTCACATGTTCCTGTGCTTCTTCATTAAAATTCATCTCTCTCAGAATATCGCTGATGACAGTGTCAAGTAGATATATCAACTGCATTGTGCTTGGGAGAGAAAGTAAAATTCGCCATTGCTTATTCTCGCCCACGAGTTATGCTCCTTCCTTGCGAATGCAAAGCTGCCGCGCTGAATCTGTGAATGAAACTACCAATTTACATGAATGTCAAATAAATGATCTAATACGCATTCTAATAAACAAAATCACATTTATGAGGTGTATGTAAGATGAATGTAAGAGGCTCAATTAATTGTGCGACTACAAACAGTCTGTATCCTTAAGCGAAGTTATTTTTTAGAAATGGTATAAGTATTGTGTGCGTTAGTATCAGTGTCCTTGATCATTTATTATGTTATCTTAGACTATGTCCGCTTAATTACAACCACGGCGCGGTCATCCTTAAGCTGAGTTGTCCCACTAAATTCCATCAGTTCATTTTCAAGTATCTCACAAAGAGATTCTGCGGGTAAAGTTAGATTTTTTGAGAAGCATTCAATCAAACGTTCTTCACCATAGAATTCATTTGGTTCATGCCCCTCTGTTTCGGTCACACCATCAGTATAGAGTAATAGTATATCTCCTGGAGTTAATAGACATGTATCAGAAGAAAAAGTGGCTATATCAAATGCTCCTATCAACATTCCACCCGTTTCAAGCAATTCGACCTTATCCGCACTTTTATTTTGTTTTTCTGAACTTGCTGAGTCTGTAATGAAATGAATTGGTGGACAGTGTCCTCCGTTTGCATAGGTAAATTTTCCTGTCTCTAATTCTAATATACCATATACTATTGTAGCAAATTGTTCAAGGTCGGTGTTGTGAAAAAGTAAGGTATTAATTCGTTTTAGGATGTTAGCGGGACAGTGTGCTTGATTACTCAACAACCGTGAAGCTGTCTGTATCATAACCATCAAAAGTGCTGCAGGGATTCCATGTCCTTTAACATCTCCTAGTACCACTCCGATACTTGTATCTGTGAGAGGGATAAAATCATAAAAGTCCCCAGAGACAGATGTAGAACTTCGGAATAGTGTTGCAAAATCAAAGCCTTGATATGTTGGTGGTTTTTCAGGTAGTAATTTCAGTTGTATTTCGGCAGCTGCTTGTAGATGTGTGCCGAGTTCCGCGACTCCTTCTTCACTGAAACTGTCTCCCATAGCGTTGATTAGGGGGTTGATATATTTCACAGGTCGCGTTCGTCCCAGTACTGCGTTAATTCGAGCGGTTACCTCTCTTAAATCAAAGGGTTTTGTAATATAGTCGTCTCCCCCAATTTCCAAACCGCGTAATTTATCCTCAGTCTGTGTCTTTGCGGTCAACCAGAGTACAGGAATAGACCGTGTTTCAGTATCTTCTTTCAACCGTTTTATAACTTCTAATCCATCCATCTGGGGCATCATGACATCAAGCAGAATGAGGTCTGGTTGGACAGTTTTTGCGTTATGAATCCCACTAAGACCATCACCCGCAGTAATGACTTTGAACCCGTCAGATGCTAAACTCATTTCAAGCAGAGCCAGAATATCAGTGTCGTCATCAATGACTAAAATGGTTTCTGTTTGCTCTGTAGGATTAGATGTATAAATTATTTCTGACATCTCTAATCACCTTCGTAATGAATTTGATATTAGTTGTAGTTGACCAGACTATTTTCTAACACGGTAACAATACGCTTACAACAAGTTGTAAGCGATCTGTTTCTTCTTCAATATTGCTTGACATACTCCCCCAGCTAAAGCAGGGGATTCTTTTGTCCCTCTACACTGGGTAAATTCTGCGATCAACAGTGAATGCGAACGCCAGCAAAAATATTACCTTTATCCGTCTTCCATCACCTGCTGCACTGGACGATGCCCCGCCCATTCACCTATTTCAGATTTTCACCTGTTTTAGATGGCAAGATTCTTTTTTGTGAAGTGGCACTGCTTCACCCGAAACAGTTCATTCTTGTCCTTCTTACCAGACACCCCGACACAACAAGAGATGACTTACTTCTCTTGGGGGTCTTTTATACAATATGTCTACTCGCTCCTTTTGAGAGTTCGCTATTTAGCGACTTTGGTAACGCATATCGCAGATATGTGCTGCATATCAACCCGCTCGCGTGTTCCAGTTCACATTCGACTGGCATGATATAGACGCTCTCCACCGACTTGCATGGTTAACGATGTAGTATTACATCTAATCTTTCGTTGGGCAGTCAGTGATACCCTGCACATGTTTTATTGCTTAGCGGTGTCTACATCCCCGTGCTAAAGCAGCGGGGGTTTGACACTGAAAGAGATAAAGTCTTCTAAGATAAAAACGGAATCCAGAATTGAAAGTTGCATCCTTTTTCATCTTCCCCATGATCCACCCAGATTTTACCTTTGTGTGCTTCAACAAATCCGCGTGCAATTGATAACCCTAAACCTGTTCCTCCCTGTTCGCGAGTCTGAACGTTCCCAAGTTGTTGGAATTTGTCAAATATGTTTTCCCGTTCTTGAGGAGGAATCCCAGGACCTGTGTCAATTACTTCCACGTGGATACCTTCCATTTGATCGGTGTCAGAAGTCATATCTTCAAGCGGACAATTCTTGTGCGACATTCTGATTTTAACGTTTCCGTTTTGTGGCGTAAATTTTATTGCATTTCCAACCAGATTTGTGATTATTTGCCCGAGTCGTTCTTCGTCCCCTGTTAGTTGAGGTAAATCAGGTTGAACCCTCAAGTCTAAGTTGATTGTCTTTTCATCAGCCTGTGGTTTAAGTTCTTCAAGTCGATGTTGTGTGATTTCTGCAAGATCAACAGGTTCAAGATTCATCACGATGCGTCCTGCTTCGATGCGAGAAATATCCAGCAAATCGTTAATCATCATTGCAAGACGTTTTGATTGACGATGGACGCGAGTTAGGCTGAGTTGTTGATCTTTGTTCAGAGGACCTGCCTTTCCATCAAGTATCAGAGAAATGAAACCGATGATTGAAGTCAAGGGTGTACGCAATTCATGTGAAACAAGTGCAACAAAATCGGATTTCATTTGATCTATTTCATGTTCACGTGTAATATCGTCAAAGACATAAACCATTCCTGCCATTTCATCATTTTCATCATTTATATTTTCACCATTAGTTGTTGTTTGAATTGATGAGAAATAACTTGTTACTACCCGGAGCACCCGATTTTTACCTTCCTGATCTAAGTTAATTTCAACTGTTGCTCGTGTATCTTTACCGTGTGTATTTGCTAAAACAGTTAGATCTGTGGTACTGAGTAATTCAGTGAAGCGATCAGGAAACTGTGATGTATCACTAAAGTTAAGCAATTGTTTGGCAGCAGGGTTAAAATAGAGTATACGGTCATGTGTATCAACAACGATGAGTCCTTCACTAAGGCAATCCACAATAGCAGTCATCTGCTGTTCTGCATTGATAAGTTTCTCAACAGCGATTTTGAGATTGCGGTGCATTTCGTTAAATTCTTGAGCAAGCATACCGACTTCGTTTCTGCTATCTGCTGCAATTAACTCGGTTTCCTCATCTTTGAACCATTGCATATTTGCTATATTCTTTCGGACTTGATCAGATTCTTCTTGTACCACCTGTTTTGCTTCTTGCCCGATCCGTTTTGCGGTTTCTGCAAGTTGCATCACAGGTAAGGAAATGCGTTGTGCTGCGACATAAGCAACAGGAACAACGATGAGACATGAGAGTATTGTCACCCAAAATACATATTGGTTCAATTTATTAACACCTGCATACGCCTCTGAACTAGGATATGAAACAAAAACGATCCAATTTGCGAAATTCTGGTCTCTCTTCCACGGTTGCCATCTTGAAGGTGTTGTTCGTGCCCATCCATATACACGCATTTCATTGTTTATGTCTGATTCGCCTTGTACCACATAACCGTAAGTTTCACCACCGCGTCCCTTTTTCGCTTCGGCAATTGCTTTTGCAACTGCTTGTTCAAAATGCATTTCCTGATTAACTGTATACCCACTTTCCTCTGATGCAGCGACGACGATGCCTGATTGTGATGTCAATATTGTTTGTGTACTCATTTCTTCCATTGTTTCAACAACATTTGAGAGTTCTGTTAATGAAAAGGTAACCTTTAGTACTCCAATAGTATTCTTTTCTTGTGTTGATGACCTTCTTGGACTTCCCTCTCGGATAGGAAATGCTATGGTGAGATAGTGTCTTCCCCGTGTCTCATCATATTTGACATCTTCAGCATAATCAAAACCGTATTCTTTGCTCAATGCATGTTCCCACCACACTTCCTCATTAACTTGCGTCGGTAATTCACCTTTTTTATAGTCGAGTCCTTGGTTGTTTGAACGTAAAACATATCCCTCAACATTTGTAATCGTGATTTCACTTGTAATTGTTCCTGCTCCTCTGTCTCTGCGTTCTTCATCTCTGTTTCTAAATCTTACCCTTCTGGGACGACCTGCATAGGTTTCTAACAACCGTATACTATCTTCTAAGTTTTCTCGGACCTCCCAATAAATATCTTTGTCTCCATTAGCACTGTTAGATTTTATAATTTCAGGGACAAGATTTGACATTTCCCTTCTGATGTTGCCAATCCTCTGAGAAATAACACGATCAGCCAGAAACAACTTTTCTCGTGCGAGTAAAGCCAAGCTTTCTCCAACATTTCTTTTTAAAGCATTTCCACCCAACGCTTTTATAGTCAATGAAACAACTAATAAAGGTGCAAGCGAAACGATTAGAAATAGAACTACTTGTTGACCACGTAGTCCCATTTTAAACCAAGAATGTATCGCAGGTTTTTTGTTTTCCATCCCTGCTCTCCTATAAGGTATCCGCTCCTGTAGTTCATGCATTTAACCTAAACAACAGCGTTGTATGCTGCTTCTTCAGTCTCATAAACCTCTAAAATTGACTTAAGACGGGTAACTTCCAATATACTGCTAACAGATTTCTGTGGATTTAGCAGCACCAGTTTTCCACCGGATCTTTGCACAACTTGAAATGCCAGAATAATGACCCCTAAGGCAGTGCTGTCAAGGAGTGGGACATCTGTTAGATCAAGAATTAATTTGTTATTACCATTTTGAAGCTGCTGTTCAATTGCTTCCTGCAACTGATCTGCGATAGTACCGATGATTTTGCCTTTAGCGTGTAAAATTGCTGTATTTTGAACGTCCGATGTAATATGAAACATTGCATAAAACTCCTTCCCTACTGAACTACTATAGATAAAACACGCGTTTGCGTAGCAGCATATCTATGTAAAAGCAGGTGAGTCATTATTTGCTATAAGTACATGTATTGATGCGACTTACTACAACATAAGAACGGTTTAGTTTTGCGATACGGCTCGTGTGTACGTTTTCAATTTTTGCTCCAAGTTCATGCAGGACTTTCTTACTATGAGATATCTCAGTATCACATTTTGTTGATTTATAAGCTATCCATTTCCCAGTTGCATTTAGTAATGGCAAGCAGTACTGCGCTGATTTGTCCAATGTGGCGACAAAACGTGTCAAAACCCAATCGTATGCATTGATAAATTCATCTGTTTCAGCACAAATTTCTGCCCGTTCTGCGATAACCTGAATTGAGGTGTTTAGGTTTAATTTTGCAATCAAATAGTTTAGAAATGCAGCCTTTTTCTGCGAAGCCTCGACAAGTGTTAGACAAATAGATGGAATATATATTTTAATGACAACACCCGGAAACCCGGCGCCAGTTCCTATGTCAATTACTTCTTGCTTCTCTGTGATTGAGAAATGTTCAAGAATGCTGATTGAGTCAAGAAAGTGTTTATATATCACCTCAGAGTCCTCATGCAGCGCGGTAAGGTTTATACGAGTATTCCACCGTTTCATTTCCGTATGATAGATGGTCAATTGTTCAATTTGATCTGAAGTAAGTGGAAACCCGTGCTTGTTGAACGCTTTATCAAGTTGGTTTTGGAACTGCGTATTCATGCTTCCTGTTTGTCAGTGATGCCTTTGCCCTATGATGCTGAAGTATGTCTATGCTGATGTAGCATAACCATTAAAATTGAGATGTCCGCCGGTGAAACTCCTGGAAGTCGTGATGCTTGTCCTATCGATGCTGGACGAATTTTCTCCAGTTTCTCACGTGCTTCAGTTTTCAGTCCACGTACATCTACATAGTTGAAATTATCTGGTATTTGTAGATTCTCCATTTTTTTGAACTGGTGAATTTGCCGTAGTTGTCGTTGTATGTATCCATCATATTTAATCTGAATTTCTACCTGTTCTTTCACAGCATGAGACAATTCATTTTCCGATGGAACTAACCGTGCTATATGTTCGTAGCGAAGTTCTGGTCGTTTCAGCAGGTCTGCAAGTGCTGTAGGTTTTTTCAACTCACCAGTTTCAACAATGTCTGCTAACTGATCAATAGTTTCTGTGTTTGGTGTCAAACGCGTTTGGTCTAAACGAGTTAATTCGGTGTCAATAGATGCAGCCTTTCTTTGGAATCTGTCATAAGTTTCATCATCAACGAGTTGAATTTTTCTGCCAATTTCGGTGAGTCTGAGATCGGCGTTGTCTTCTCTCAATGCTAATCGATATTCCGCCCGTGATGTGAACATACGATAAGGTTCGCGTATGTCCAATGTAACCAAATCGTCAATGAGAACGGCTATATATGCTTGGGATCTATCAAGGATGAGTGGGTCTTTTCCTTTTACTTTCAATGCAGCATTTATTCCCGACATGAGTCCTTGTGCTGCGGCTTCCTCATAACCTGTAGTGCCGTTGAGTTGTCCTGCGAAATAGAGTCCAGGAACAGTTTTAGTTTCAAGAGTGGGCTTGAGTTGTGTGGCTGGTGCGAAGTCATATTCAACAGCATATCCGAAACGCATGATTTCAGCTTTTTCTAAACCTTTGATACTATGCACCATATCTACCTGTACATCTTCTGGCAAACTTGCGGAGATACCGTTTAGATAGATTTCATCAGTGTCTATCCCTTCTGGTTCAACAAAGACTTGGTGCTCAGTTTTTTCAGCGAAACGGGTTACTTTATCTTCTATTGAGGGACAATAACGCGGACCGATACCGACGATGCGACCACTGTACATTGCTGAACGGTGGAGATTATTTCGTATGACATCGTGCGTTTTCTCATTGGTGTAGGTTAGGTAGCAGGGAACTTGCGGTTGCGTTATATGTTCAGTGGAGAAAGAGAACGGGAGTGGATCTTCATCACCGGGTTGGATTTCCATCTGGTTGGTGTCAATAGAGTGTGCATTGACGCGAGGAGGCGTACCTGTTTTGAGTCTTCCAATTTCAAATCCGAGATTCAGAAAACTATCAGAGAGTTTTTCAGCGGAGGATTCACCTGCCCTTCCTGCACTATATGACACATCTCCGATATGGATTAGTCCTCTCAGGAAAGTGCCTGTAGTTAGGATTACAGCATCTCCATAATATGCGGTTTGTGTTTGACTTTTAATACCGATGCATGTCCCATTTTCTACCAATAATTCTTCTACTAATACCTGTTTGATGTCAAGTTTATCTTGTTTTTCAAGGACGCGTTTCATCTCATCTTGATATGCTTTTTTGTCTGCCTGTGCGCGGCTGGATCGGACTGCGGGACCTTTTTTGGTATTTAAACGACGGAATTGGATACCGGTTTTATCAATGTTCTTTGCCATCTCCCCACCGAGTGCGTCTATTTCCTTAACGAGATGTCCTTTAGCAAGTCCTCCGATTGCAGGATTGCATGACATCTTTGCAATCGTATCCAGATTGATAGTAACGATAAGTGTTTCGCAACCCATGCGTGCAGCGGCGAGCGCTGCTTCGCATCCTGCGTGACCTGCTCCAACAACAATGACATCGTAATGTTTGTTATATGTATTCATGATCTGTCTTCTTGTAATAGATCTGTCGTTTGATAGTTAGAAACCTTCATAAATAAGGTTAACAACCAGTTTGCCGACAATTTCCAAACTTTTTGGACTGCATTTATCTACGGTATCTTCAAGTGTGTGCCAATGCGGATAATCAAAGTCAATGATATTGACCATAGGCACACCTGCTCTTATTAAGGGTAAATGGTCATCCATCACAGCGGGACCTTGTCTGTCTTGAAATGGGTCTAATCCGAGTTTCTTTGCGCGTTTCCAAATTATATCCATAAATTCTGGATTTGCTGCCCAAGAAAATTGTTCTTTCGGTATTTCCAAATCCTTGTCGCCTATCATATCCAACAGGATTCCGTAGTCTGGTCTCCATTTTCCCATATTTTTTGCGAAATAAGTGGAACCGAGGAACATTTGATCTGTTGTCTTTCCATAGTCTTCACCATCAAACAATATTATGATGATTCGGAGCGGCGGTGGCGTTTCTTTTAATATTCTTGCGATTTCCACTAATACTGCGACTCCTGAGGCACCATCATTTGCACCGATAATCGGCTCTCTTTGATTTTCACTTTTTGGGTCTTGATCAGCACAAGGACGCGTATCCCAATGTGCTGCGAGGAGAAGTGTTTCACTATGTTTGCTGCCAAATTCAGCGATGATGTTGTTCATGTGGAGTGTTTTTCGTTGGGGTGGATCATCAGGAGTGTCTACTTCAGAGGAATAAGGTTGTAGTGCTACAGTATCGGCATGTTTCTTGAGTTCGGCAAAAAGATAGTCCCTGGTTTTGGTATGTGCATCTGATCCTGGTGGTCGTGGACCGAATTCGCACTGTTTTTCTAGCATATCAAAAGCACGGTTACCGTCAAAAGGCAAATGTGTCTGTTGGGGTGGTGCATTTGCTGGTTCTGCACATGCCCAAGCGATGATCCCACAACACAGTACTAAAATGAGAATAGACAAATGAATGATTTTCATTGGATGTGCACTCAACCTACTTAAAAGTAAATAAGGAAATCAGAAATGAAATAAAAATGAATCTAACAATTTACCCCATCTGACTTCCGTTCTTGATAGTAATTTCTGTAAGTATTTTTAAACCGCTCGTCGACCTTCCAATGCTTTTGAGAGGGTTACTTCATCAATGTATTCTAAATCTCCTCCAACAGGAATACCATAAGCGATTCGGGTGATGTTGACCTGAAACTGTTCGAGTTGCTGTATCAGATATAGTGCGGTTGCTTGTCCTTCTGTATCCCAATTTGTAGCAAGAATAACTTCTTTAACAGCACCATTGTTGACACGATTGAAGAGCGAATCGATACGTAGAGAATCGGGACCCACACCATCTAATGGAGACAAAACACCACCGAGAACATGATAGAGTCCTTTATGACTTTCAGTGCGTTCAATTGCCCATAGGTCATCAGATTGTTCAACGACACAGATAATCTGCGGGTCTCGTCTCGGATTTGCACATATTTGACAGGGATTTATGTCAGTGATAGTACCACATACATTGCAATCAGACAAGTTTTTTTTAACTTCTAAGATTGATTCAGCAATCTGTTTAGTCTCTATATCAGGCAGGGTTAGCATAAAGAAAGCTAACCGTTGTGCTGTTTTTGGACCGACCGTTGGAAGTTTCTGGAGCTGCATAATAAGCCGCTCCAACGGTACTGGATATCCCTGCATGTATTTGCCTATTGCTGTTATGGAAGTCCTGGAATTTTGAAACCGCCAGTTAGTTTGCTCATTTCATCAGACATCATTTCGTGTGATTGCTGCAGTGCTTGATTTACGGCTGAGACGACCAAATCTTCAAGCATTTCCGTGTCATCTGGGTCAACGACTTCAGGTGTAATTCGGAGTGAAACAAGTTCTTGTTGTCCATTGACGACAGCTGTGACCATCCCGCCTCCGACATTTGCTTCAATGGTTTGGTTGGCGAGTTCTTCACGGATTTCAAGCATACGTTTTTGCATCTGCTGTGCTTGTTTCATCAAATCATTCATTTTCATAATAGTAAATGCTCTGGTTCTCAGAAGAGAACCAGAATGTCTCCTTGACTGTGAATACAGAATATAATCATGTGTAAGTTAAATGTTAATATCTAAGATTCTTGCGTCAAATAGGTCAAGCACGGGTTGGAGATGTTCGTCTTCTTCGGCTTGCCGTTTTCGCATCGTAGGTGTTTTTATTTCTTCTTCAGGTATTGCATCGGGTTTTTGTTCCTGCGGAACAACTTTTGCTTTCTCAAGTTCTATCTGAACAGGTTTCCCAATCACATCTGAAAAAGTATCCTTAATTTGTCGTTTCGTTTCTTCATCTACCAAAGAAAAACTAACATCAGGTGAACAGACAATCTTTATATTATCCTCTCCGTCTGAAGTTGGTATCGCATCCTTAAATGCTCCATGGACTAAATAAGGAGAAATAGAAATGAGTCTTGATTTTACTTCTTCCCAAATATCGGACAGTTCCTCCATATTACGCGGTGTTGATTGGGACGTTTTATTTGGAACGTCTTCTGGTTCGCTATTTTCTTGTTCTGAGGTGAGGAATGAATCAGATGGAGTATGTGATTCTTGGACAGGACGATTCGGTGGATTTCTTTCAAGGAATGTGTCAGCAGAGGTGTTTCTATGAGTTTTGGTCTGTGTGGGAGTCGGTGTAATTCCTGATTCTGCATCGGTACTACCGATTCTCTGTTCTATAGCAATTAGTTTATTGATGATTTCATCAAGTTGGATTCCCTCTTTGATAGCATTCATTTGAATCAGTGCACTTTCAAACTGGAGTTGGGGATAACCGTATTCTTTAATCTCACGGTTGCTATGCATCAGTATCTTTATGATCCGAGATAACCGTTCCACTGAAACTTGTTCTGATTTCTCTGTTAGGTCAGATAACTCAGATTTTGGACTTTGGATGAGTTCACCGAGTTGGTTATCAATAGCGAGGAGTCGTAGGTCACGAAAATATGCAAGAATATGGTGAAGACATTGCTCCAAATCCAATCCTTGTATGGATAGTTTGTATAGTGCATTCAGACTGTCAGTGAGGTTTCGTGCGATAATTGCATCAGTAAGTTCGTGAAGTAGAGAACTTGATCCGAGTCCAAGAGTTTCTTCAACGTTATCAAGTGTCAGATTTTTTCCTGCGGATGCGACCAACCTTTCAAGTAGGTTTTCTGCGTCTCGAAGACATCCTTCGGATTGGCGTGCTATGAGTGATAGGACTTCACCATCAGCAGCAATTTCTTCATCATCAGCGATTAGTTGTAATCTTGAGATAATCTGATCAGGGATGAGGTGGCGAAAATCAAAGTCTTGACAACGGGAGACGATTGTCTTTGGGATTTGTGAGTGTTCGGTAGTCGCCATGATGAAGATTACATGCGAGGGGGGTTCCTCAAGTGTTTTAAGGAGTGCGTTGAAGCCTTCTGAAGTGAGCATGTGAACTTCATCAATGATGTAAATTTTGTATTTGTATGCTGCGGGAGATAGTTTAACATTCTCTCGTAGGTCACGAATCGTGTCAATACCACGGTTGGATGCGGCATCCATTTCTATAACATCAAATGATGAACCTTGTGTAATGTCTCTGCAAGCATCGCATTGATTACAAGGTTCTCCCGTAGTTACGGGACCTAAGTCAGTTTCTTGTGTAGGATTCAGGCAGTTGACCGCTTTGGCAAACAGACGTGCTACCGTAGTTTTACCAGTTCCTCTTGGTCCCCAAAATAGGTATGCATGCCCGAGACGTTCTGTTCGAATTTGGTTCTGTAAGGTGGCGGTCACGTGAGCCTGTCCAACAACATCACTGAAGAATTGAGGTCTCCATTTCTGTGCAAAAACTTCATAAGACATGTTTGTAACCTTTGACAGGCAAAAATGGTATTTTTGTTAGTTACGTAAATTATAGGTGCGTTGAGAACCCACAAAGACTGTTGGATTCGTTTTTAAGTATTGTGTAAATATAATGGCTATGCACCCAGATTTGACAAGCCATTCCGAGCGTTGCCCATGTCGTTGGCTCAAGTCAGGCTACCTTGCGTCACACGAGAAAACTTATCTGCCGCTGCTTCCTTCCGGACCTGACGGGGTTCAACAAGTTCTCGTTGCTCAAGACCCAACCATCAACGCTACGTGCATGGGACAGACCTCACAAAGACAGGCCGCATGCTGGGGATTCCGTTCTGCTTTAGCGGATTGCAGATATAGGGCACCGCTACCTCCCCACCTAGCATAGCCAAGGTGTTACAAATTGTTTGTCATATATATATATATAAGACTAAAAGTCACTAAAAACTAACCTAATTCAGAAACTGGCGGAGAGAGTGGGATTCGAACCCACGGTACTGCGAAACAGCACACATGATTTCCAGTCATGCCAGTTCAACCAACTCCTGCATCTCTCCGGTAAGTATAATAATAAATGGAGCAGACGGGATTTGAACCCGTGACCTCATCCGTGCGAGGGATACGCTCTCCCAACTGAGCTACTGCCCCGAATTAGACATAAGTTTTGTGACAATCATCCGTAAAAGTGGCGGAGAGAGTGGGATTCGAACCCACGGTGACTTGCGCCACAACAGTTTTCGAGACTGTCCAGTTCAACCGCTCCTGCATCTCTCCTTATATATTGCAGTGAAAATGAACTTTTAAATATTAAAAACTCAAGATAGACTATTTATGCAAACAATAGGATTAACGTCTATTTTTAAAAAACGATTTCAATAGTGTGCTACTCTTTTCGGCACAGACACCACTAATTAATTCCACTTGGTGGTTCAATCGTGCATCTTGTACAACGTTATAGAGTGTTCCAGCGGCACCTGCCTTTGGGTCATGAGCAGCAAAAACGACCTTCGGAATTCGCGCCAGAACTATTGCACCAGCACACATCGGACACGGTTCCAAGGTTACATATAAGGCAGTATCTGTCAAACGCCAGTCACCCAATTTCTGAGACGCTTCCTGTATGGCAAGCATTTCTGCATGGGCGATTGGATTTCCAGATTGTTCCCGCAAATTATGGGCTGCAGCTACACAATGCCCGTCTTTAATCAGTATTGCCCCGACAGGCACTTCACCTATTTCTGCTGCCTGATGTGCCAATTCCAATGCTTTTTCCATCCAGAAAACATGACTATCTAAAATTTGCACAGCAGTTTCGGTGTATGACACTGTTTTATGTCGCAATGAATCTTGTATGATTGTAAGATTCAAAAAGCGCCTGAGAGGATTCGAACCCCCGGCCTTCTGATCCGTAGTCAGATGCTCTAATCCACTGAGCTACAGGCGCGCATTCACCACAATGTTGGTGACTATTGTGTCAGATATTGCTTCTTGACTATACCTGACTTAAATTTCAATTGATGTGGTTTTGACATACTCCCCCAGCTAAAGCAGGGGGATTCTTTTGTCCCTCTACACTGGGTAAATTCTGCGATCAACAGTGAATGCGAACGCCAGCAAAAATATTACCTTTATCCGTCTTCCATCACCTACTGCACTGGACGATGCCCCGCCCATTCACCTATTTCAGATTTTCACCTGTTTTAGATGGCAAGATTCTTTTTTGTGAAGTGGCACTGTTTCACCCGAAACAGTTCATTCTTGTCCTTCTTACCAGACACCCCGACACAACAAGAGATGACTTACTTCTCTTGGGGGTCTTTTATACAATATGTCTACTCGCTCCTTTTGAGAGTTCGCTATTTAGCGACTTTGGTAACGCATATCGCAGATATGTGCTGCATATCAACCCGCTCGCGTGTTCCAGTTCACATTCGACTGGCATGATATAGACGCTCTCCACCGACTTGCATGGTTAACGATGTAGTATTACATCTAATCTTTCGTTGGGCAGTCAGTGATACCCTGCACATGTTTTATTGCTTAGCGGTGTCTACATCCCCGTGCTAAAGCAGCGGGGGTTTGACACTGAAAGAGATAAGTTAAAAAGCGGAGAGGGTGGGATTCGAACCCACGATGGCTTACGCCATAACTGCTTAGCAGGCAGTCCAGTTCAACCACTCCTGCACCTCTCCAAAATATATGGCGGTGGGAGTAGGATTCGAACCCACGGTGACTTGCGCCACAACGGTTTTCAAGACCGCCGCTTTCGTCCACTCAGCCATCCCACCATTATTATTAAAGAAACGATTTTAATTTTAACACATATTCCACCCTTTGTCAAGCGAATTTGCATCGGTGTTGTTCCGTTTCAGTATTTCTGACGTAATTTATCACATATCTTAATGTTTGTGAGTAAGAAAGCTTATTTTAAAGGGTATCAGTGGATTTTCATTTGCCTTTAAGTTGGCATTCCAAGAAAGCAATTCCGGGTGCCAGATCAATCTCATGTTCTCCTTGAAAGTGATCAAGAACTAACTTCTCGCGTTTGCCACATGCGCTGTATATCTTTTCAAGGTGATGAAACGCTGCCAATGCATCCGATTCAATAAAACACCGATCATCGGAACCAATTTGCACCATACACGAACGCGGTGCGATAAGTCCAGCAACGTCTGCTATGTCACCTGCTGCGCGTAGTCCAAACATAAATTGCGAGCCACACGTATTTCCGCGTCCACGATCCCCTAATGCATCTATCAAAGTGCTGAGGTAACAGACAATTACAGATGCCTTAACCCGCCTATCAAAGGCTGCGATATATGTTGTCATAGTACCACCAAACGAGCATCCCATACATCCCAAACGTTTTCCGTTTACTTCTGGACGGGATTGGAGATAGGTTAGACACCGTTGTCCATCCGATATGTTAAGTTGCAGCAACTGATAACCAAAGTAGCCAAGTGCGAAATATGCAGCATTACATCCATCTCTACCCGGACGACGCACCCACTCATCTCTATCTTTCCGCTCACCGAAGCATCGCCAATCTGGAGCCATTGTGACAAATCCTCGTTTTGCAAGTTCAACAGCGTACTGTTTCTGATAGTCATCTACGATGCCGACTGCACCATCTTTGCCAACCCCATGTCCATGAGCACATAGCACTGCTGGTGCGGGTTTGTCTTCACTCGCACTATCAGGTATCAAAACATAGGCTGGAATTGAGGAGAATGCATCAGAGTTGAATATTATTTTTTCTTGAGTATACCCATCCTTCTGTATCTGTTCTAATGTTTCTACCTCCAACGGCACTGGATCAGGTCTTGGTCCTAAGTGCCGACGCATGTGTCGTCTGAATTGTTTACGCCATTCTTGCCAATCCGTTTTGGTGGTGCCGTTGAAGTAAAGCGGTGGTGTTGTTTGCAGAAGTTGATCAACACTCTGTTCTGTTGTCAAGAATCTCTCTATTGCCATAGTCTGTCCCTCCTATTGTGATGTGTTATTTTACCACATATTGTATTGATTGCAAAGGCAATTTCACAGGTAATAACCACTAGGTTTGGTTTTCACAATATAAACAGTGATTGTTCTTGGAATCTACTTTATGCTATAATTGTTATTGGTCAATATTACATAAGCATAATTTCTATTATAAAATTAACTGAAGGAAAAAGTAAAATGTCACGCCTATTAGAAATTCAGCAAGAGATCCTCGCTCTACCTGCAGATGAATACAAACAATTGCGGCAGTGGTTTAGTGAATTGGACTGGAAAAAGTGGGATCAAGAGATTGAGGTCAATTCAAAAGCAGGGAAATTAGATTTCTTGATTGCAGAAGCTCAGGACGAAAAAGAAAAAGGAACACTTAAGGACCTTTAAGTGCATAGAACGACTTCGCGTTTCTGGAGATTTCTTCAGCAGCTACCCGAATCTGTACAGAATACTGCAAGACAGAATTTCGACTTACTCAAAAATAATCCACAACACCCATCTCTACATTTCAAGAAAGTTGGCAAGTACTGGTCTGCGCGCGTAGGACAAGATTATAGAGCACTTGCCATTAGATGGAATTGATTTCACTTGGGTTTGGATTGGTAAACACGATGAATATGAGAGACTAATTAGTCCTTAATTATTTTGTGCTAAGAGAATAGAGAACGAATTACCAATAAGATAAATCTCCTTTCAGCGGATATAAGTATTACTACCACGGTTGACTATACGATGGCGGATTAGCAAAACGATCCATTCCGACTTCTAACGCAATATGCATGTTAGGTAGTAAATGAACTTGAAGGTATGTTCCATTTACCTCAACGTTGTTATTACCATTAGCACGTGCAGTCGTGAAATTGTGCTCACACATTGAACCCGCCTGAATAATAACATCGCGTGCTTCATAAGTGCTAAGGTTAACTAATTCCAGTTCAGTGGTATCAGCAGTTAATTTGGTTACCAATGCAGCAACATCCTCTGGAAGTCCCGGTCGTTTCTGTTGTGGATCATAGTGTCGCACTCGTGTAACAAGCAATCCTCCATTATAGTGTGGTAAAGGTCCACCACATGTTAGTTCAACCAATCCTTCACAGGTAACAGGATTGCGTCTTTGGAAATAAGCGTCTCCATAACCTGCTGGATCCTCATCGTCATTTTCCATGAAGTCGAGTCTTTGTTGAACTTGTGATAAGTTATGATTGAGGATTGATTCTGGATATTCAGGAAAATCACCTCGCATATACGCCAACCAACCGCCATCACGTCCACCTTGGTCTTTGGTGTGATGCCATGCGTTGATGTCAAATTTTGATCCAGTTTTTTTCGCTATTTGCACTGCTCGGTCTTGGTCTTCATTCTCCATTGACATTGCCCACAAATGTGCGACATCAGACGGATGCATCGGCATGAATTCAAACCAACCATCCACCTGCAGTGCAGTGCCATCTTCGTTTGTTATCGGATATTGAAGCCACGGACCAGGGACATAGTTAACTTTGACTGGATCGCCATACTTCTGCGGCACATAGAGTTGATCGTTATGCTCTATACCCTGCTGAATTAAGACATCAATCTGGGAGCGTGGGAAATCCATATATGTCAGATTTCTATGAAGCAGTACTGCATTCTGCGCGGCAACACTAACTGCTTGACCAACGCTATGCCAGCCATGAGGCCAACTCCAGCCATACCGAGAACCATACCACTTGCCATCCATGTGTTCTCCGATTATACCCGATAGTCCAACGTTATCCGGTACAATCCCGTGATTTTGTTCTGTGCGTGCAATCCACGCGTCAACATATTCTTGTACCCATACCTTATATTTCTCCTCCCCAGTGAGCATGCAAGCATTTGTAGCGAGGGTTGTCGCAGCGAGATTACCGACAGCATCACCTTTTCCTTGCCGTTCACAGATTACCTGTTCCATGCGTTTACGTAATTCCTCACTTTCCCTGACTGCCTCATGGCTCGTGCAACCGGGAACATCATAAAACGGCATGTTGTAGCCATCCCAAGGCCAAAATGATTGTCCTTCAAACGTCCAGAATGCGGGTCCTTTACTGCCGTTCATCACACATTTGATGATTTTGTGTTCTGGGTCGTAATTTGGTGCATCAGGGTCTTCGTTCATAAAGAATCCAGCGAATCGCATCGCGCGTTCACGGTTTGTTTCGTGTAACGGATCCGCCATACACAACATATAAAACAGATAGTTACCTTCGCTTTGGTGGAACCAGTCATATCCCGGTTGATACTCCTTGACGACCATAGGATAGTCGTATCCAGAGCTGTATCGCGTCATGTCTTTCGTGATAACTTCAAATTCGTGTTGTGCATCTACCAAGAACTGTGCATCTCCTCCCAGCATGTAGAAGAGGGGCCAATTATGGAAACTCTCATAAGCATCATCTAATCCATCAAAACTTTGAAATTCTGGGTGTGTTGGCCAATACAACGTTCCATCTGGACGTGTATATTTTCTTAAAACTTTCGGTGCTGCATCATTGATTTTATCTATCAGTTCGCGTTCAAGGACTGCCCACGTCGGTGGCGTTTGGATTCGTGTTTTTGCTTCAATTGTTGGGAACATAATCTGTTATCCTTATGTTATCTAATTGAGAATATCATGCATACTCAATTTCATTTTCAAGTAGGCACTTTTCGTAGAGAATCTGTGTCCTCTATAAAATGACAACAAGGTAATAATTTGTGTAACATCTTTGAAATTTGCAGACTACCATCTTTAGATACTGTTGTCAAATAATTATCAGGGTAATTTATGGTGAAAATTGAAATTAACAATACACTTTACATTTAGAAAAACGCGTTTGTAGTCGCGCAATTATAAGGATTGTCTGCGAGGCGATAATGTTCTTTAGTCCCGTAGGGACGGGATGTTTATAGATAAACGCTGCCATCACACCTCTTAGTCCCGTAGGGATGATATGTTTATTCTTATATGCCGTTCCTACGGAACTCAAGAAGGATGGAGATAACGTCTTCTATAAACATCCCGTCCCTAATGAAGATTAATTTATTAAACGAGTAATCATAATCACCCCGAAACTGGTAGGAGCACTTTGTAAGCGCGATTGTCAACCACGTAGGCAGGGAATAATGGCGAATACCATACGCGTATTCGTCAAAGGCATTCATACCCGGGGAACGCCAAAAGGCGTTCATACCGTTGATTTCTTGATTTGGCACTTTGTAAGCGCGCCAGACTTGATCTCAAATTACCCACTTTATTTCTTAATCTTCATTACGACGATATAAGCGTCGTTTCAAAGTAGAACGATTTTTCAGTTGGTTATAAGACTTCCGACGGTTAGTAGTTCGTTGAGAATATTATGCTGAATTGTATTTAGATTTTGTACTTCTGGCAGGCATACGTATGCAATTAAAATATTTATGAGATACGCTGTACGTTTTCGTACCACTCCTCTCTCCCCACGCACTGCACGCTTACACGCCAAATAATGCTTACGAGACGCACGAGTCCACCTGCCGAACTCACGAAGCAAACATTCATAAGGTGTATCAACGGCATTCGGAACACACCTGCGCGAAAGCTTACGAGACTCCCAATGCCAACGATAATACGAACCAACACTCACACCCCTTCTTCACATGCTAAACTCACAGAAGTGCGCCTTAGCAACACGACCAGATCAGCAATAACCTCTTGTTACAACCGCATTCAACCCTCCTTTTTCGCGAAGGTTTTTATTGTCATTTTTTCCAAAAACACCAAATTATAATGCAATTAATGCAAAATATTTTTGAGCATACAATATTTTCAACCCAAAACACAACATAGGGTGTGTAATGGGGCATGTAAAGTTTTTGTCACCGTAGACACTAATTCAAGTGAAAAACCTGTAACCTATTGTAGTGCGGGGTCTCTGTGCCCCGCCATGCCTTGTCCTGTAGGGCAACGGACGGGCACACAGACCCGAGGAATCATGGCGAATACCAAATGCGTATTCGTCTAAGCGCATTCATACCCGGGGAACGCCAAAAGGCGTTCATACCGTTGATTTGGACAAATGCCACACGGGGAATGCCTTATGAAGATTAATTTATTAATTGGGTAATCCCGATTTCCTAACCACACCAAAACCCTCATTTTAGAGGAGCAACTCATTTCATGCATGTATTCAGTCCCAGCGGGACGAAAGGTATATAGGATGGTGCCACCTACACATCACACAAGCCCCAGAGGGGCGACAGGTGTCCGTATATGTAATTAAGGATACACCTTTCGCACCGCCGGTGCTTGCTTATAGGTCCGATACATTTCTATACACATTCCGCACCGCTGGTGCTGCTGTCTTCAAATACCAGCTCCTTTTAGTCCATAACACAGACTCAAGTGACACAGAAGACATTTTCCTAATCACATCTAAAAAGTCTATAAAATTACCGAAAGAATAAATTAATCCCATATAGCATTCATACCGTTGATTTGGCGCATTTGGCGTTGATTTGGGGGAACGCCAAAAGGCGTTCATACCGTTGATTTCTTGATTTGGCGCTTTGTAAGCGCGCTGGACTTTGATCTCAAATTACCCAATTAATAACTTAATCATCATACGGGACTGAAGATGTCAATATCAGACAACCAAAAAACCACTAAATTGACACTTATGCCAGCATACGCGTATGGTATTCTGAATTGGTTAGGAAACCGCATCTACTAGACATTTGAAAGATATCTTGTGTGAAATGCAGTTCATATACCTATTATCAAACTTACGTTAATTATACAACTTTTTCTCATCATGTGTAAGTTGTCTCTATAGTGACAGACTAAGTTATTCTGTGTCATGAGTGTACAAGTCATCTATGTTAAAAACAATTGTATTTTCACCAAAAATCCAGTACCGCATTTTTTGCGTCTTGTATTGCAATTATTGTATTTTATCTTACAATTTCTGTGATTCTGGAATTATCCCATATTTGCAATTGAGATTTGTACTCATGAATTTTAGATAAAAATAAAGGAGTATTAAGTACTTTGTAAATCCAGTCTACGTATACATTTTTAGCAGAGCATATTGAAATAATATGTGGAATTTATGTTAATATTACTTCTACAATAAACCCATTTGTATGTAATGGCACGAAACTTGTATGTATTAGCAGAGATTTGTCTATGTTGAACAGAACAATACACTTTCTATGATAAATAAATATATAAAGTACCCTTTGGATAAACAATTCCAAAGAACTATAAAGAAAGGAAATGAAAAAGTGAAAAATCTGTTTGTTTTTGCAAGTATCCTTTCCGTGCTCTTCTTTCAAATGGGTTGTGGATCAGATGAAGATCAAATGGAAGTTGTGCCAGATACTGAAGTGACTGAAGAAACTGATTCTATTGAGACATCAATAGACGTTGAAAAGACTATACTTAAAGATATGAGTGAGGATGAAGTCCTGCAACTCACAAGCGAGAGTGCACTTGAATTGGTGACAGTGGTTGAAGGGTCTAAGAAAACAAAATTAAAGGTTCGTTTTCGTGGTGTCCGAGATTTCGGTTTCGGATTCCCTCTATACGAGTGTGAGTTGATTGACCCATCTGCAGAAACATTGGGAGGCATTGCGCAAGGGATGTCCGGTTCACCTGTGGGTCCTCCTGGACGGGTAATGGGTGCGCTTGCCTATGCCGATGCCTTCTCTCAGGCTCCTTATCGGTTTTGGGCAACATCAATAGATGCTATGAGGGAGGCAGTTGATCATCAAACATTTGGAGAAGTCTTGGATGAATCCTCTGCACCTAGTGCCCCTTCTGCTGTCCTGAATTCTACATACACACCGGTAAAAACTCCGATAATGATTACAGGAGTCCAACCTTACAGAATTAAGCAACTTACTGAACAAATTAAAGGTTCACGATTGAATTTTGTTGATTTATATTCTCATATAGGTTCTGCTCCCACAGGTTCAGCAACAGACTTTTCAGATGATCTGGCTGCTGGTGATATGATCGGTGTTGCAATCGCCACTGGTGATGTAGTAAATGCTGTCGGTTTTGGAACGGTAACACAAGTGTACGATGACAAGTTTGTTGCTTTTGGTCACCCAATGTTCGCTGATGGAAAGGCATCACTACCGGTATATAGAGCAGTCGTAGATGGCATTGTACCAAATCTACAGATTTCATATAAATCGGTTGAATTATCCGGTGATCCTATTGGAACGATCACCAAAGATGTCACACCCGCAATTGTTGGTGAACTTGGTCCTGTTCCTGATACGATCCCTGTTACTATCTCCTATCATCCTGCGAATCTTGACAAACCCGTTAAAAAGTATCATGAAGTAGCGTATGGTCAAGAGTCATATATTGGCTTAGTTGCTGCTTTGACTCAAGATGCAATCCGTATGGAGTCAAGTCCTGGAACAACACACTGTGAAGTAACTCTGAAGTTTAAAGAGACAAATACTGATTTTACAAGATCGTTTTGGAATATATCTACCGCCCCGTTTATTGAGACGTATATAAACGTTGACTCTATTGTTTCTGCATTTACAAGTCGGATTCAAAACACTGCTGGCAAGGCAACTTTGAAAGAAGTCTCAATAACTATAACGGATAGACCACAGATCGGTCTTGCTGAGATTGAAAGTATAAATGGACCGAGTACGATTAAACGAGGTTCTTCTGCTACATTTTCAATTGTGTTAGTACCACACTGGAGTTCTGCTGGTGAGGAACGTACAATAGAGAAAGAGATTACATTGGATATTCCAGACACTTTCTCTCTCGGAGGTGCCAATCTCAGTGTATCAGGCAGGTCTTACTCCAGTTTCTATGGTGATTATTTCTATTTTGATGATTTTGACTATGATGATTTTGAAGATAAGATTCCGAAAACCTTGGACGATTTGATTGAAAAGTTGGAAGACGAAGAACAGAATCCAAGTGTAATTGAGGTAGAGTTGGAACCAAATAACTTTGGAATCGGCATAGAAGAAGAACTGCACTTGGAAGGGTTTCTCGTGACCGGTTCAACAATCAAATTCATCACTGTTGAGAGTCAGTAAATCTGACATGTGTATGTATAACACAACCTAATCGGCAGGTGATTTTATTCATCTGCCGTTTTGCTTTTTAATCATCAAATATTCGTTAAAGCGTGTAAGGAAACAATTTGCGATGTTGTGTGTGGTGTGATATAATTCTAATACTTCTATCTCATGAAATGGGGTCTAGAAACTAATTTAAGGAACAGTAAATGAATATTCGCTTTAACACCGATCGAGATACTGGTTTGCCCCATATTTATAAACATGGTGTTAACGAAGATGAGGTTGAAGATGTTTTGCTGAATTCTGGAGAAGATTTCGCAGGTCGGAAAAACTCAAGAGTTGCCATTGGCCAAACGCAAAGTGGACGCTACTTGCAAGTAATTTACGTTAGAGATCCGCAACCCAATAGTGTTTTTGTTATTACAGCTTACGACTTAAAAGGGAAACCCTTAACGGCTTACCGACGACGACAACGACGTAGAGGCAAACGATGAAACAGAATGAATTCCCTCTTGGCTGGGATGAGGAACGTGTTCAAGAAGTCATTGATTATTATGAAAATCAGACTGAGGATGAAGCTGTCGCTGAAGCGGAGGCTGCATTTCATGATGAATTTGTTACACTGATGGAAACTCCATATGATGCTAAATCGTATTGCGTACGTGGCATTGCTTACCATGAAAAACGCGAGTATGACAAAGCCATCGTAGATTTTAGTGAAGCGATAAAACTCAAACCTGATTATGCTGAAGCATATAGCAATCGCGCAAAAGTTTATCTGGATAAAGTTAATTTTGACAAAGCTATTGAAGACTATACCAAAGTTATAGAACTCAATCCGAAAGATGTTGATGCATATTATACGCGTGGAAAACTTTTTGTTGAGGATGGTGAGTATGACAAGGCAATCGCTGATTTTAGCATGGCTATAAAACTTGATCCAATCCATGCCGATGCATCCGGTTATCGTGCTACCCTTTATAATGAACGAGGTGAGTATAACAAGGCAATTGAAGGATATAGCAAGGAGATAGAACTCCGACCCTATGATGCCGAAACCTACTACGAACGCGGCAAAATTTACGTCAAAGAAGGCGAGTATGACAGAGCGATTGAAGATTTTACTAATGCGACAAAATTAATCCCAACCTTTACAGATGCCTACTTTGAACGCGCTATTGTTTTTATGAGAATGGATAAGTTGGAGGAAGCAAGGCAAGATTTTGATAAGATTTCAGGGTTGAATCAGGATCCTGTGTAAAATCTTATGTTTGAATAAAAAAATATTTGTAAACAGTACTTTAAGGTTAGTATGCTATGAATAAAAACGTTGAGGAAAGACTTGATCAATTTAAGGAAGATTTAAATAGATATACATCAATTCAGGTTGTCAGAAAACACATTATTTTCGGAGAATGTTGTGAATTATCTCAGCAAGACTATTTTGATTTACGTTCGGAGGTGGCTGTTAACTTTGGACTACACCCTAATGAAGTATTAGTGGTTGGATCTGCAAAACTTGGTTTCAGTATTGTACCGAATAAACGGTTCCGTCCTTTTAGAAGAGATAAATCAGATATTGATGTTGCGTTAGTATCTTCAAAGTTATTTGATCAAGTTAGTGAAGATATTTTTAGTTATAAGCAAGAAGCAGGAGACTGGAGAAAATATGGCGAGTTTGCTGATCATCTCTTTCAAGGGTGGATTAGACCAGATAAGTTCCCTCGATCTCAAGTATTTGGATTTGGTAATGAATGGTGGGATTTTTTCTTACGGATAACAGGAAATCGAAAATATGGTGATTACAAGATTCGCGGAGCGTTATATAAATCTTACTTCTTTATTGAGAACTATCAAGAGGATTGTGTTCAGCAATGTAAAGATTATCTACAAATAAGTTATTTGGAGGTTGACAATGAAAACATCACCGACAAGTAAGAAAATAGGAGAGCTATTGACGGATATGCGGGAAAAAACTTTGATCCCGAATCCTGAGTTTCAGAGACGTTTAGTGTGGTCCAATAAACATAAGAGTGCTTTTATAAAAACAGTTTTAGACGGTTATCCTTTTCCAGAAATATATGTCGCTGCTGGTGAAGTAGATCTTGATTCTGGCAAGCGAACAGTGATGTTAGTAGATGGGCAACAAAGATTGTCTACATTGCGACAGTATCTTGAAGGATCTGAAGATTTGGTATTATCAAAAGAGATTTCTCTTTACAAGGAACTTACTGATAAGGAAAAAGAAGCCTTTTTAGAATATGATGTAGTCATTCGAGATTTAGGAAAAATTAGTATGTCAGAAGTAATTGAGGTTTTTGAGCAGATAAACTCAGTGAATTATGCGTTGAATGCTATGGAACAACATAATGCCAGGTATGATGGTGAAATAAAGCAGTTTGCTGAAAAACTTGCCAAGCACACTTTTTTCAAGAATCGCTTAGTGTTTTACATTAATGAAATACGCCGTATGGGGGATGTTCGTTTTATGTTATCACTGATAATTACGGTGATGTCAACGTACTTTAGTCAAGATCGTGAGCATGAAAGTTTCCTCATCCATTACAACGATATATTTGAAGACAAACAAAGATTACAAACCGAATTTGAAATGGTCTTTCAATTTTTAAATGAGTGTCATCTCCCTGATGATTGCCGTGCCTGGAGAAAGTCCGATTTGTTCACATTGTTGGTTGAAATGCATAGGTCATTGTTTAAGGAAAAGAGTAAAATAAAACCAGTGGATGTGGGAAAACGACTGTTACTGTTCTATGATTTAGTAAATAAATCTGCTAAAGTAGATGAGGGGATTGGAACAGAACAAATCAGAATACAGGAATATTATAAGGCTGCCCTTCAGGGAACACAAAGCAGGTCAAACCGTATTAGAAGAGGTAAGATTATACAAGATGTCATTAACGGAGACTTTGAGTTTGATAAAATAGAAAAGTAGTTTAAAAAGTGCGTATTTTACTTTAGAAAGAAAATCTAAATCCATGAAAATAGCAAATGCACCATGTTCTTGGGGTGTGCTTGAATTTGACCTGCAAGGCAAATCCCCTGATTACACCCAAGTCTTAGACGAAATGCACGATATTGGTTATCTCGGCACAGAATTGGGAGATTGGGGATTTATGCCAACTGATCCTGCACAACTCCATGACGAACTTGCAGCACGCGAGTTGACGCTTTTAGGTGCTTTTGTGCCAGTTGCTTTAGTTGATGCAGAGAGACACACAGCAGGAGAGAAATCAGCATTACAACATGCACGTCTGTTAGCAGAAGTGGCGGGTGATACACCTTTCATCGTGCTGGCAGATGATAACGGGACGGTGGATCATCGCACACACAACGCAGGACGTATCCATCCTGAACACGGATTAACGCAGGAGCAGTGGGACACTTTAGTGCGGGGTGTGCATCGTATTGCGCAATCTGTGCGGGACAACACTGGACTCCGCACCGTTTTTCACCATCATTGTGCAGGATATGTAGAAACTCCCGAAGAAGTGGATATGTTGATGCAACATACCGATCCGAATCTTGTCGGGTTGTGTTTTGATACTGGACATTACCGTTTCGGTGGTGGTGATCCGATTGATATATTTGATCGTTATCCTGAACGGATATGGCACGTGCATTTCAAGGATTGTCAACCTAATATCGCTACCCGCTCTCGTAAAGACGGTTGGGATTACTTCAAGTCTGTAGAGAATGGCGTTTTTTGCGAATTGGGTAAAGGTGATGTTGATTTACCATCGTTCATAGCCGAATTGCAAAATAGGAACTACGATGGATGGATCGTCGTTGAGCAAGATGTCTTGCCGGGAATGGGTAGTCCATATCAGAGTGCAAAACGGAATTACCAATATCTGAGTTCAATCATCACAACATGAACACACCATCAAAAAGTGGTGTCGGTGTAATCGGAACGGGACGCATCGGCAAACTCCACATTGAACACCTATCCCAGAGTATACCCGAAGCAGATCTCTTAGCGATATGTAGTTTAGATGTTGAAACAGCAAAATCCCTTGCTGAACAGTTCAACATTTCTGATATAACCACCGATTATCTCACACTCATATCAAATTCACAGATTGATGCTCTGATAGTGGCATCTTCAACGGATACACACGTTGAGATATGTCAAGCAGCTGCTGCCGCAGGTAAGCACATATTTTGTGAGAAGCCGATTGCTTTAGCATTAGATCAGATTGACGAAACCTTAGCATCCGTTGAAGATGCAGCAGTGAAGTTTCAGGTGGGTTTCAATCGCAGGTTTGATAAGAACTTTATGCGAGTGCATGAGACGATTGAATCTGGTGAGATAGGTGAGCCGCACATTTTACGCATCACAAGTCGCGATCCCACACCACCACCGATTGAATATGTCAAAGTATCGGGTGGGATGTTTCTTGACATGACAATACACGATTTTGATATGGCGCGTTATCTTATTGGGGATGAAGTAGATGAGATATACGCTGTGGGAGGTGTCCGTGTTGATCCGAAAATCGGGGAGGTAGGAGACATTGACACTGCGATCATTACGCTCCGTTTCCACAACGGAGTGCTTTCGACCATTGATAACAGCAGACAGGCAGTTTATGGATATGATCAACGGGTAGAGGCATTCGGTTCAAAAGGAATGATTTCGGTTGGGAATCCGTTGACTAATACGGTAAATTTCAGTGGCAGTGAAGGGAGTCGTGCTGCATCGCCACCATACTTCTTTATAGAACGTTACAAGGAAGCATACCTGTCGGAGATGGAGGCATTTATTCGTTGTATAACGGAGGATACAGAACCTACTGTAACAGGTGTAGATGGTCGTGTGCCTATTGTGATGGGGTTTGCTGCATTGAAATCACTTCGCGAAAACCGTCCTGTTCTTTTGTCTGAAATCTCGTAGCTAAATACAATCCTATTCGTGGCCGCCAACTTCGCCTACCTCAATTTCAATCTCATCACGATTACGGATACGCTCAACAAGTCCGTCTCGGATATCCACAATACGATCAGAAACATCAAGCATTTTTAGGTCGTGTGTTGCTGAGATCACGGTGACACCTTGTGCGGTATTCAATTTTTTGATAAGGTCAATAATCTCGCGTCCGGTGATTGTGTCAAGGTTTGCAGTGGGTTCATCAGCAAGGACTATACTCGGATCATTTGCAAGTGCTCTGGCAATGGCAACACGTTGGCGTTGCCCTCCAGAGAGTTCATCGGGTAGGTGATACATTCTGTCTCCTAACCCGACCATATCCAGTAGTTTCTCTGCTTTTTCATTCCGTTCTTTTTCAGGGATACCTGCAAAAATCATTGGCAACGTGACATTGCCGTGTGCTGTGCGTACATTCAACAGGTTGTAACTTTGGAAGATATAACCGACTCGGTGGCACCGAAACGCTGCAATCTGCCTTTGCGACAGATGCGACATATTCTGGCCATCAATGTATACCTCCCCTTCAGTGGGTCGGTCAAGTGCACCTATCATATTGAATAGCGTAGATTTACCAGAACCTGAGGGTCCCATCAAGGAAATATATTCCCCGCGTTCAATTTCAATGTTGATGCCATCCAAAGCGCGAAGAACGTTTGAACCCATCCGATATTCTTTGACGACATCCTCAGTTTTTACAACAATGTCTGGCATAGTGAGTCCTTTTATTTGGGACTTACGCAATTTCACATTTTTTCAATAGTCTTGGTAGAAATAGTGTAATTTTCAGAAGACTTCTGTAAATCCAGCGCGCTTACATGAAGATTAATTTATTAAACGGGTAATTCTCATTTTCTCAAACCCGGTAGGAGCGGTTTCCTAACCGCTCCGGACTTCACAAGGAAATTACCTGATTTATTTCTTAATCCTCATCAAAGCGCGCCTACCTTTTGTACGTAAGTCCTTATATTATTAGATATTGTGTATATTGTTTAGACTTCTGTTCGCATTGCTTCGGCTGGTGGAAGCTTTGCGGCACGCCACGCAGGAAACGATGAACCGATGATTGCCAAAATCATCCCAAGAACACAGCCAAATAGAATTATTAGGAGTACACCGAGTTGAAATGCTCCGTTTTCATGTTGTGCAGGTAGTAATGGAAAATAGAAGAAGAGATCAAGTCCATAATTTTTCAACCCTAAAACAACTGCACCTAACAGACCGATGAGTGCGCCGATCAACGCCCCAGCAAATCCTTGGAAACCCGATTCAAGTAGGAATAACCGCACGACAAATCCATCTAATGCGCCGAGACATTTCATCGTTCCGATTTCACGGAAACGTTCTGTTACTGCCATTAGCATAGAGTTTGCAATTCCCACCACACAAACTATCAGCGACATAATGATAAGCCAGATATCCTTGGTTGAAATCCCTTGTTCTGCCGCTTCGTCAAGATTCGTAATCGCGGAACTTCTGCCGCTTTCTTGTAGGGCAAGTTCAATCTCATTGTTAGTCCATACGGAAACGAGAAAAGCGATTCCGAGGGTTATACCGGCTGTTGTGATAATAGAACGACCAAATCTGATTTTCAGGCTTTGAAAACTTATCCGTAGTGATTCTACAAATGGTAGATCAATCTGTTCTTCTATAGGGGTTTGCTGTTGCAAATTTCTGGCTCCTTGAACTCTGTATAATATGTCATTGTAACATATATGCAAATTCAGGTCAAGTTCTGTTAATTGGATGCCTCTGCTGCAACCCCATTTAATTTTGACAAGCACCGCTTTTTATAGTATAATACAATAGGTATGTGAACTTAACGTTAATGAAATATAAAGATTTTACCGAAAAGGTCAAGTATCATGGTATTGAAAACCAAAACATTTTTTCCTAAATCCGACAAAGATATAAAGTGGTATGTCGTGGATGCAGAAGGACAGGTGCTTGGACGATTAGCGTCACGCATTGCACAAGTGCTGCGCGGGAAACATGATCCCAGTTTTACACCACATGCAGATTTAGGCTATCGTGTTGCAGTGATAAACGCAGAAAAGGTCGTTGTCACTGGCGACAAAGCAGAACAAAAAACTTACTTCCGATACAGCGGTTATCCTGGTGGCGATAGATATAGAACCTTCAAGGAACAGATGGAACGCAACCCGGAGTTTATCATTACATCCGCCGTCAAAGGGATGGTCCCGAAGAACAAACTCGGTGCAAAACTGATGAAGGGATTAAAGGTCTACAAAGGATCTAACCATCCGCACCAAGCACAAGAACCGGAAGTCCTAACATTTTAACAGTTGAGGAATTATATGGCAATTGAACAATTTTGGGGAACAGGAAGACGTAAAACCTCCGTCGCACGTGTAAGAATCATTCCAGGTGGTGAAGGCGGTATTCTCGTCAATAAGAAACCTATTGAGGACTATTTTGATCGTTCCGATCACATACAGGTAGCACGCAGGCCCATTGAACACGTTGAAAAAACTGGAGAGTTTGCTGTACATGTCAATGTCCGTGGAGGCGGGAATACTGGACAAGCAGGTGCTATTTCTCACGGTCTTGCTCGCGCACTCGTTAAAGCAGACGAAGCATTGAAACCTTCTTTGAAAAAAGGTGGATTCCTAACACGTGACCCACGAATGGTGGAACGTAAGAAGTATGGACAGAAGGGTGCACGGGCACGTTTCCAATTCTCAAAACGTTAATCGTGGAATACGTCCAGTGGAATTGATTAGTTCAGGTTGTATTGTTTGAAGAGGGTTATATGTCTAACATTGTTATCTTAGGTGCCCAATGGGGTGATGAGAGTAAAGGAAAACTTACCGATGTGTTCGCCGAACATGCGGATGTCGTTGCGCGCTATCAAGGTGGAGACAACGCTGGACATACCATTGTACTCGGTGAAAAAACCTTCATTCTTCATTTAATCCCATCCGGTATTCTCAGACCAAATACAGTAAATGTAATCGGCAATGGAGTTGTCATCAATCTGGAAACACTTTTCAGAGAAATTGATGGGTTGCTGGAAAAAGGTGTTGAAGTTAGTAGTGAGAATCTCAAGATAAGCGATCGCGCACATCTCATAATGCCTTACCACAAAGTTGTTGAACATTATGAACAGATGGGAAGCGCGACCAAAATCGGCACAACTTCACGCGGTATCGGTCCAACTTACTCCGATAAAATGAATCGACATGCAGGTATCCGTGTCGGAGATCTGCTTGAATTTGACAACTTCCAGAAGAAAATTGATTACAACCTTGAAGCGAAGGCAGATGCACTTCAAATGAGTGAGGTCACCCGACATTCGCTCATAGAAACCTATTATCAATACGCAGAACGAATTACACCTTTTGTAACAGATACGGTTGCTTTCATGCACGAAACGTATGCTGATGGAAAACGGATACTGTTTGAAGGTGCACAAGGAACTATGTTGGACATAGATTTTGGAACTTATCCTTATGTCACTTCGTCAAACTGCACTGCTGGAGCGGTATGTACAGGTCTCGGTATCGGTCCAAAACTTATTGATGAGGTTTTAGGTGTTTCCAAAGCTTATGTCACACGAGTCGGTGGTGGACCTTTCCCAACTGAAATGCCACCTGACCTTGATGAGGAAATTCGGAACATCGGTAAAGAATACGGTGCAACAACACAAAGACCCAGACGCTGTGGTTGGCTTGACCTTGTTGCACTCCGATATGCAACGCAAATTAATGGACTAACCGCTATTGCTCTTACAAAACTAGACGTGTTTGACACTCTTCCCGATATAGAAGTCTGTGTTGCTTATCGTTATAAAGGAAAAGAGATAACCTCCTTTCCAAGCAGTCTGAAAGTTCTGGAGGAATGTGAACCGGTCTATGAAACACTACCCGGTTGGCAAAAACCTTTGACTGAAGCGCGTTCTGCTGACGATATTCCGCAGACTACCAAAGATTATGTCGCGTATGTTGCAGATTTTCTCAATGTGCCAATCCCGATTATCTCCGTAGGTCCAGATAGAGATCAGATTGTACAACTCGGAAAACCCCTCTGGTAGTTTCCATACCATTTTCTCCCTTCAAGTTCCGCAGTTTTTGCACTTTAACTTGACATTTACAGAAAATGGTTGTATCATTTAATATTGTGATTTTGAGCCGTTAGCTCAGCAGGTAGAGCATCTGACTTTTAATCAGGTGGTCACAGGTTCGATTCCTGTACGGCTCACTTTAATATTGCGCCCCCGTCGTCTAGCCTGGCCAAGGACACCGCCCTTTCACGGCGGCGACACGAGTTCAAATCTCGTCGGGGGTATTTTTCATTAAGAAACCCAACCTATGGACTATAGGTTGGGTTTCTTATTTTCAATAGTAATTCCATATCTTAACAATTGCTTCCATGAAGAAATAGACCGTTCGTAGTCGCGCAATTCATTGCGCCTTTTACATTTCTTCTCAAAAGAGATAATCATTTATAGAATTGGAATAAGAAGTATAAGATGGAGATTAATCTGCAGCTTCAGCGAGTTCCAACAATATAGGTGATTCAACTCGTATAGCATCTTTGATGCAAACTTCTTCGCATAGCAAACATCCAACACAATCCCTCGGTTTCACAAGTTCACAGATACCAAAGAAGCTATCAGCATGTTCATTTGACACAGGGTCTATGATTTCAAGACAATCCCACGGGCAGATTTGTACACAGAAATCACAACCAGAACAGAGTTCCTCATAGATTACTGCAATGGGACGATGCGTGCGAACAGGAATAAACTTGCATACATTGCCAAACTGGTCTCGTATTGCTTCCACAGGACACACCATGCCACATGCACTGCAATCAATGCATACATCTGGGTCAATTATGTGCAACTTGTTTCGATCTCCTGTAATCGCATCAACTGGACATTTGTTTAAACACTGTAAACATCCGATGCATTCTTCAGTGATGAAGTATGCCATATTAGTTACCTCCACTTAATTTATTTAGGATAATCCAAGATGTGTTGCGACATATTCGTCCAGTTTCGCAACCCATTCTTCAGGTGAATGCACCTCTCTATTACGTGCCATAATAACCTTTCCTTCTTTATTAATCAACACAATTGCTGGATATGTTCGTCCTGCACCAACACCAAATTGTTTCGCTAACGGACCATTCCAGTGACCACCATCATAAATGTGTCGTCCAATGACTTTATCTTCACGGAGATTGTCCCGCAAATGTTCTTCATCTTGATACCCCATTACACTGACACCAATAACTTCAAAACCTTTTTGATGATATTTTCGGTATATTGCTTCCAGATCCTTCAGCACTTGATTTGGAAATCCCAAATAGAATAAGGTAACTTTTCCTCGGAATGTTTCAGAGGATACAGGATTTCCATCTATATCGGTCGCGGAGAAATCAGCTACTATGTCACCAATTCGCGTTGCTTCTGTCCTATTCACGTTTTGTCCAAGTAGAAACTGCCTGTTCATAACAGAAATAACTGTACCATCTCGATCAATGAGCCACTGAGATGGAATGAAATTGATACCGAAAAACCGAGCAATTTCACTATGCCAACCCTTACTATCAAAGATCTGTACCCACGGAATTTCATGTTCCTCACTATTGTTCCGTAATTCGTCTTCACTGTCATCTAAACTTATACCTATGACTTCAAATCCGTTCTTGTGATGTTCTTCATAAACTTCTTTAATATAAGGTATTTCAGGTTTACAAGGACCGCACCACCATGCACAAAAATTGAGCAGGACTAAATTGCCACGGTAATCAGAGAATGAAATGGATGTCCCATCAAGTGTAGTTGCAGAAAAATCCGGAAGTTGCAATCCTTCCCAAGCGGGTTGTTCCCATCGGAATTCTGAATGTGGTTCCCACGGATATCTACTTGCCAATTCAGTTTCTCCTAATGTTTGGTAAATATCACCAAGTCCGCGCAAAGAATACCAGTCGTCAGGTTCTTCTTCAAGCCGTTGCTGAAAGGTGTTTTTTGCTTGATCAATTAGGGATCTGCTTCTTGCAATTAGTTCAGTGTTTCCTTCGGGATTTCTCCTCAGTTTGCGATAGATATGGCAAGGAGTCTTACCGCTCTTGTTGTAAAGTTCTGTAAGCCAATAATATAATCCGTTTCCATCTTGCTGCTGTGCCCTTTCAAACAATTTCTCAAGTGCTGGCAACACCAGTTCAACCAGAATATTCTTATTTTCATTGAAAGCATTATTATCACGACAAATTGCATAAAAGCAAATTTCTGTGTCATTCGGCAATAACGCTATTGCTTGTTCAAGGAAGGGGTACTCTATATCTTCAACAATAAATGCTAACAACTTTGCTGCAGTGCCGTTATTCGGTTGCGTTTCAAGTGCCGCTTCAGCGCATTCTCTCAGTTCCATACGCATATATTTAGGAAACCGTGGAATATACTCTGATAGATCCGCAGACAACTTCGCCTGTCCATCAACAACGCCAATTTCAATCCGCGTTTTGAAATACATCAGAAGTTGTTCTTGAACCTTGAGTGAGAGTTTCCATTTTCTACTCGACAATTCACGGTCATCAAGCGAATTGAGATAAGTCTCCCAAAAATCAACCTTTTCGGAAGTAGGATCCCCAAAATCATGTTGTTCATCTGTTTCTTGAAGTAATTCTTTTTGAAACGCTGCAAGTTCATTATAGAAGGCAGTTCTACATCTGTTAATCAACGCGTTACACTTTTCAATTAGTTCTCTCCGCTCATTTTGACCTCCTGGTCTTTCAGGGTAATTCCTAAGTTCCTGAAGCTTTTTCTTTGCCTTTCCATATACTGAATCTGGACTTCTACCGATTCTATTATAGGTAGATTTTGCATCTTGATAGCGATCAGTTGTTTCTTCTTGTTTTGCCCATTCATATAGATTTTCAAGTGCAGTGAGAAATTTTTCCTGTGAGTCATCATTTCGTCTGATTGAACCAGAGTTTCTGTAGTATTCGTCAATAATGATAATATTCGCACAAGGATCTTTCGGTGCTAATCTCATCACGGTTTCTATATGCTCGTCAGGGTCATCCTCAGCACATGCCACAATTATTGCTACAGCATTTTCTGGGTCTGTTGTGAGAAAATCTTTTGCTAATGTTCGTAGTTTTGATAGCAGTTCATCTGGAAACCGCCAAAAGTAATCGTAAAGACCAGGGGGAAGTGTGGTAGCACCATCAACAACACCATCTTCTATCTTTTCTTTGAGATATGCGAGAAATTGTCCCTGCGTCTTCTCGTCCATCTCCAATTCACCGTTACCCGCTGAAAGTCCATAGTCGTCAAGAGAGTTAAGAAAGGTATACCAGAAATCTGCTGAAGTGTATTTGTCCATCAAGATTCTCCTATATTTCGTTTTTAATTAATGCATAGATAGATGCTTGAAAATTAAGGATTTCTGTGAATGTTTAAGAGGTCTATAGGTTATCGATTATAAGTTTTTCCAGTCTTGTTGCCCATGCTTCTGTTGAATGGACCTTTCCATATCGTGCATCAACAACCTTTCCTACAGAATCAATGAGTATGAAAGCAGGGAGTAAAACTTTTCGCCTTCCAGAACCATAACCGAATCCGAATAACTCACCTAATGCAGCATGATTTCCATCATGATCCGCATAGATATAGCGTCCTTGATGGTTTTCTCTGCGTACGAGGTCGCGCAATGCTTCTTCATCTCTCCAACCGCCAACGTTGAAACCTATTGCCTCAAACCCGTTTTCGTGATGTTTTGTGTATAGTTTGTCAATATGTTCAAGTTCTGGTTCTTTGTGTATGTAACCAAAATAGAGAAGCGCGACTTTCCCATGTAAAGTACTGTTGGAAACAACATTTCCATCTACATCAACTGCAGTAAAATCTGGAATCTTGTTCCCTATGCGTGCAACTTCTGTCCACTTCACAAGTTGACTAAGTTGTTCTCCTCTTGTACCAACAGAAATAATCTTTCCATCTCTGTCAATCAACCACTGTGAAGGAACACTGTTTATACCGAAGAACTGTGCAAATTCGCTATTCCATCCCTTACCATCGTAGATTTGAACCCAAGGTATCTCATGTTCTTCAGTATATTCTCGTAGTTCGGTTTCATTCTTATCTAAACTGATACCAATTACCTCTAACCCTTTGTCGTGATGTTCTTCGTAGACTTTCTTTAGGTGGGGAATTTCTGATGCACAGAAACCGCACCATTTTGCACACCAATTTAATACCAGCAGTTTCCCTCGGTAATCCAACACGTTTACTGGTATGCCATCAAAAGCAGTTGCTGAAAAATTGGGAATTTGTTTCCCAAGCCATGCTGACTGACTCCATTTGAATTCAGAATGAGGTGTCCAAGGATAATTTTGTGCTAAATCGGTTTCACCAAGTGTTTCGTAGACATCCCCAATTCCGCGTAAAGCGTACCAATCGTCCTGTTCATCTGAAAGTCGTTTTTGGAATGCATGTAGCATTTGGTCTATCAAAGGTTTACACCTTTCAATCAGTTCCGAATTTGAATCAGGATTCTTCATCAGATTCCGATAGATATGACATGGGGTTCTGCCTACTTCTTTGTACAGTTTCGCTAACCATTGATACAAATCGGAATCATTTTGTTGCATTGATCTTGCAAACAATCGTTCAAGTGCAGTGAGTGTGAGATTGAACAACGGATCATAGTATTCACCGTATTTTCTTAAAGCAAAATAGCACGTTTCAGTATCGTTGGGTGCTAAATTCATCGCTTGTTCAAGTAATATAAGGTCTCTATCCGATTCCCCATGTCTAACATTTTTACTCTCCCACACAATGATTGCTAATATCTTAGATGCAGCTCCGTTATCAGGTTGTGTTTCAAGCACTTCCTCAGTAAACTCTCTGAGTTCCAGATGCATCGCTTGAGGAAAATCAGAGATGTAATCTTGTAAATCTGCTGGTAGTGTTGTTTTACCGTCAATCACCCCCGCTTCAATCTTGGTTTTTAGGAATGCCAAAAGTTGTTCTTGGTCATTCTGTGTGAGTCTTCTTGGTGGTGCATGTTTACGGTTTTCAACCGATTTTAGATAGGCTTCCCATATTTCTGTATGGTCGGATTTTGCCTCAACTAAATCTTGTTGTTCTTCCGATTGTTGATCAAAATCTTTCCGAAATGCAGCATTTTCCGTAGGAACCAAATCTCTACATTTCTTAATTAGTTCTTTATATCTTTCAACATCTGGATTACTTTTTTCAAGGATTTCAGAATCTTCAAGACGTTCCTTGAGCCGACGAAGTTTATCTTTGAGTTGTCTATAAACTGTATAAGGGGTTACTCTATGTTGCCGATAGAATGAACGTGCCTCATGATAACGTGCTGAATCGTCCTGTCGTTTTGCCCACGCGTAAAAGTTTTCAAGTACTCCAAGGACTTTTACTTCTTTTTCCATGTCATTACCAAAAAAGTGATTCATTCTATATTGGTCTATCGCTGCCAAATTCATACACGGGTCATTCGGTATTGGTTTCATGCTTTCATCTATGTGTGGGTCGTTTTTAGCATCCCAGTCTGAAATTTCCACAAGTGTGTGAAGTAAGTCTGCTACGCCGTTTTCCGGATCAGATTTTAGAAAACTATCGATTAACTCCCGTGTTTTTGGTAGCATTTCTAATGGAAATCGCCAAAAGTAATTGTGTAGACCCGGAGGCAGTGCAGTTTCACCATCTGTTATCCCTTCCTCAATTTTTTCTTTGAGATAAACCAGGAATTTCTCCTGCATCTCCTCGTCCATCTCCAATTCACCTCTGCCACATGAGAGTCCTTCGTTATATAAAGAGTTGACAAATGTATACCAGAAATCTGTGGAATTGTATGTATTTTGCACGATTTACCTCCGAAGTATGTAATTTCTTTCTAATAGTATCGCGTGTTTTTGGCATAGTTGCCAATTGATCACAAATGAATCTGAAATCCGACTTAGTACAGCAATACGAACCGAATACAACAAACGGATTTGTTGTTGATTTTGAAGTAGTCATCCCTGAACTTATTTGAGAAATTGTGAACCCATTTTTAGCTTAATTTCTTTCCCTTTATCGTCTAATAGAACCTGCTTCGGTTTTATCTCTTTGACACTAACTGTACCAAAGGTTTCACCTACTTTGACGGTTCTCAGTTGGTTTGATCTACGTTCTAAAATAATTGCTTCAGAATAGGCACTATTAGGATTAGTTGTCGTACCGATGAGAGTATATTCTGGTTCTTTTTTGGGTGGTCTCCATCCCAGACGACGAAAGATATTGTTGTCAACGATTACCTTGAAATAATCATCAGGAATTTTACTATCTGTATTTGTGTTTTTCTTTAGTGTGTGTTTGACAATATCAATCTTTTCAGGTTTTTCCTTGATAGGATATTCCACATCAACGTTCAGTTTGTTTGTGTTTTGTCTATAAATATACGCGCCTATTGTGAAAATGATCACAATGACGCAACCTGAGATGACAACATTTCTTATGGACATGGTATTTAGAACCTTCCTCATCAAAGTTGTGCATTATTCGGTTTAACAATTTTGGGGAACAACAGAACTAATAACTTGAAATGTAATCTGTTACTATAGAGTCTTAATTGAAGGTAAAAGGTTGCACAATTATTGAGGTAATTCCGATAACTGTTCAAGTTTTCCTTTATTTTTTCAATTCAGTGGATTATTCAGGGTGGAAAAGGGTGTAAACAGAGATCTAAAGTTTAGAGAATTTATGAGGATAACATAAAGCTTATATTGTAGATTAGGTTGAAAACTAAACTACCTTTAGGTGGAAAAGTAGATAATTTCAATTTTCGTCTGAGGTGTGTTCAATTTCAGTGCGTTCTCCACATTTCCCTATCGCTTCCCTTGCCTCTAACACCTTCGCTACAACTGTTTTCACATCTTCCTCATCTACAAACGGAGATAGGATATACGATTTTAGGGCAACAATCGGTTCTCCATAGGTAGTTTTACGATAGCAGTCAGTTGTGGAGATGAAGACCCCTCTACCTTCCATCGCCTCAGAATTTACATATTGAAAGATGTCTTTGTTGTAGTCATTATGGGAAAGCAGACTATCTTGATATGTGGCATCCTCAAATTCTTGACGTTTGATTTCAAAGGTATCCACACCGACTGGATAGACGCGGAAGAGTGTAACAGTTCCGAAATTTCCACGGTTCAGGACTGTTGTGCCTTCATGTCCTTCAAGGTGTTCGCGTAGGAGTTGTGTCATTTCTACAATATGTCCGATAATTGCCTGCAATCCTTTCTCTCCAAACAATTTAAGATTTGCAAGTGCAGCAAGCGGTCCTGTTCCAGATCGGGAAGTCTCAAGTGTGAACATTCCGGGACGATACTGTCCAAAGTGATAGAGATATGGCATTTGCTCAGCAGAACGTTTCAATAAATTGAGATCAGACTGGTCTCTGACAAGGACAAGGCTTGAAATATAAGGCACGAAACCCGTTTTATGAAAGTCTATGCCAACAGAATCGGCAAGAGAAAGGTGTTGTATCCTCCTGCAAGCCCCTGCTAAAGCACGAATAGTACGGGGACGGAAACCTAATGGATTCTGCTCAAAATCGTAGTTATTGAACACAGACCATACCCATCCGATCACAGCGTCAGCATGAATATGTGGTTTATAGTCAAGCTTGAATTCCTCAACAAGGGTTTCTCGCAGTGCAACAATACGCATTATATTGTCCAGACCAAAGGCATCGGTTGTGCCTAAGGTTGCGATAATAGCAGCAACCCTTTTGCCATCGGAGAGTGCTTGACGAAGTTCCTGTTCAAGTATCTCAAGATCAATCTCGTTTTCAAATGTTGTTGGAATCGTTATGAGGTTATCAGTCCCCATTCCAAGCCAACCTGTTATGTTTGAAGCACAATAGTGTCCCGCGTCCGAGACGAAAACAACAGCGTTGTCGGGAGTTCCTTTCTTTATTGTGTCCGGACATGCTTTTTCTAACCCGATTTTTACACCATAGAGAGTCGTTCCAGTACCACCAAAGGTAAATACACCACCAGAATGTACTGGATCGTATCCGATCAACTTTGATGTCATGGATGCAACTTCAACTTCTGCTAACGCAACTAATCTGCTGGACTCATCCCAACAAAGGTTCGGATTGTATAGAGAGGCAAGGACAACTCCAATGAGACTGGGAATTGTGGTTGGACAAACTACGTTCTGTTGTGTGCGTGGATGTCCAAAGATAGTCATGCCTTCAAGATAACTCACAAGTTCCTTTGTAACCTCTTGAACTGAGGACATGTTATTCGGTAATGTGGACTTTTTTCCTTCCTCAAAATCCGCATCAACCATATTTCCGAGAAATGGCAGATGTGTTTTGAGATCATCAACCTGGTCTAAAGCACGCATCATGGAATGTATAAAATATGAGTCATGTATAGTGTTGGAAATAGGTTGGGGAAATGCAAGTTTTATTTCTTCTAATATGTCGCGATAGGTCATCTTTTATCCTTAAGTGATGTGTATTTTGTTCTTGCAGAAATTATGTGTTTTTTGGTTAGGGTACGATTTGAAAGATGTATCGGTATTGCTATTTAGAATGGTAATTCTTTATATATGTTTCTTCAAATCACATGGAACTTGGTCTAACTGTTCATTATATGATACACATATCACGTAGGTCTATTACTATTCTCAAGAGAGAATTCTTGGTATTGATTGATGTAGGAACTTATCTTGCTTTCGGAGAGATAGTTTATTTATTTGTATACTGATGAACGGTTTTCAATTTGAGAAACTGTTATTTGTTGAGTTTGCTTGTTGAAAGTATAGATAATTCGATAATTTCCTGATTTTAACCTATACTTTCCCTTAAATCGACCCTGCAATGCTTTATGAGAGCAGGCATCACAATTTGCACATAACCATCTGAGTTTATTGACAATTTTATTTTGGAGTTTGGCATTTAGACGCTGTAATTCTCTTTCTGCATTTGGAGTCAATATCAATTCATACATTTCAACTAGGTTCCTAACCTCTTGACTACCTCCTTGAGAGTAAGCATTTTACCACCAGACATAATATATTCATCTTCACGCTCCAACTGTTCTACGAAATCTGAACGCAACTCCAATCCATCATCTGGATCATAATCATAGTTCTCAAGGAATAGTTCCAATTCCAAAAAGCAAACGAAAAACTCGCAAAATTCGGATCGAAGTTTCGTAGGTTTATTGGTAGAGTTCTCACTTTCCATTAACTTAACTAAACGTTCTCTTGATACAAAAATACTCCAATTTCCAATTATGTTTACGAATGTTCGGAATTCATCGTGAGATAAATCCGAAACCTTAATTTCTGGCTGTGGGTCTTGTTCTATCAAAATACCCATCCTCTGCGCTTCGCGTCCTAATGTTGAACATCTACGCTGTGCTTCAACTGCAGACACACGATGTCTTAGATGAAAAAAGTCAGCAGATTCTTGCATGTAGGCAAGTAAGGATTTTTCAAACTCTTCTATTTCTAAGGCAAGTGCGTAGTAACCGTTAAAGAGTTCTCGAAATTCTTGCTCTAATGCATTGTATGGACTATCCTCAGCAAGAAGCTTGGTTAGTTGTTTTCGCGTCTTAAATATCTCTCCGTTGACAATGGACGCTATCCATTTGTCAAATTGTGCCGAATGAATAATATTCCCCTCCATTTCAATTTCCGAAGTTGTATCCGTTGATTGCGATCTATTATATAAAATGTCAAAATTGTTATAGTGGTCCATAGATAACTGCACGATGCTTTCAGGAAATTCATGATCTGACTTTAAAGATTCTACCCTATCGTTTCCTACAATTAAAATATCTGCTCTACTAATTGTTTTCAGGTAATACGCTAAATCTGGAATACCCTCTGAGAATGTATAATTCTGTGATATACGACACTGAACGACTCGATCTCTTCTGTTCTTGAAAAGTTCCTCTACCCAAATCTGCAATCTCTGTCGATACTTAGTTGGAAGTTGCTCAATCTGTTTAAAGATAGATTCTTGTAATTCATTTCCCGAATCAACAACTATTACACCGTTTGCTTCAATCTTGTTCAAGCAATCTGTTACATTGGTTCCATAGATTGGATTGAAATAATCACTATTAAACGTAGTGGAATCAAAAACTGCACTAATTGGCATAATGCAACTCCTTACTTTATCTCAATTCCCGCAGTCGTTCTGGGAAAAATCCGTTGGGCCAGTCATCAATAAAATCGCCATCTTCGTCCAGTCGCAGACGTTCCGCATTAGCACCTTCAGGTCCACGGCTAACATATATCACAGATACATCTTCAGGTCTTATCTGTTTTTTTCGCACTAAACGCTGCAAGCGTAAAATCAGATGTTCACTATGGGTTTCTATGATAAATTGGTTTTGGCGAGGTTCTTGAATGGCTTCAGCTAATAGATCACCAAGATCGGCTTGTAATCTTGGATGTACGTGTACCTCAGGTTGTTCAATTGAGATAATTTGTTTCTCTGAAACCAAACTCTGAACAATAAAGGGAAGGAGTTGACTGATACCGAAACCCACATCCGGTAGGGCAACATCTACATGTTCTTTTCTTCGTGTATCTATGAGTCTCACCTCAAAAAGATCACCTGAATCTGTACCCACCGGTTTAACATCAAGTTTGTAACCAATTTCAAGCTGCTTTAACCATTTATTTGCTCTGTTAACCAAACTAGAATCACGAAAAAGCAAGTCTGGTAATAAATCGCCCTGGTACCCTACATCTTGAGGACTAGTTCCTGTAAAGATATACCATCTTTCTGGAGGTCTCCGGAATGGTCCCATTGGAAAAAGGTTTCCTAAAGTTCGCTCCAAGGCATGGGATGCTGCAATAACGATTTCTCCAACATCAAATACTTCTGTATCTGACCTATGTCTTGTCAACGATCCAGGTCCTGTAATCATAGATATTTTATCTCCACGTATGACACCAACTGGAAGAAAACCCTGAACACCTAGAACGGTATTCATTTCTTCGCTGCGCCTTTTGGATATGTATGACTTTAGCTCTAACTCTGATGATGAGAAATATTCTAAATCAGAAGATAAGGAATTTAGTTCTCTCTTAAGTCTCTTAATTGATTCCTTATATTCTTCGTCAATATGTCCTTGTCCATTATCGTTGCTATCATCTATTTTTTGTTTGAGTCCTTCTTCTAAGTCTGACATTCTTTCTTTGATACGTCTAATTATCTCTTCACTATTTTCTGTGCACCACTTAAATTCAGATTCCCAAAATTCAGGTTCGTCCGTTAGCCAAACACATTCTACAGCTGCTAACTTTGAAGGTGAAAGACCACGTGATTCATGAAAAAAACCCATCATCATCCAAAATTCATGAGGTTCAACAGTTCTACCAGATGGTTGGAATCTTGCAATACAATTAGAAGAATTCTCATAATAAATTTCAAATTGGTCTAATAAGACTTCCTCTTTGAGCGAAGGTCTTTTGAAGTTAAATTCAATTGCAATTTGCTCTTTTCCATGTGGTAACGAAAATAAACTAATCTCATCCATTTTTATGCCAATACGAATAGAGAGAGTTCGTTCAAGTTTATGGTCAAAAATAAGTTCTTTAAAACTGCCAAGATCAACAATTCCATTTTCAGATCGAGGAAGCAACAAAGCTCCTATCTCTCGACTTTCGCGTGTCTGTTTAAGCAAATTGAGTGCTTGCAGAATTGAACTTTTTCCTGCACTGTTTTCACCGAATATTAGCGTTATAGGAGCAAACGGAATACGCGCACGTTCCCCGAATGCTTTGAAATTCTCTAATTCAAGTGAGTGAATCATCAGATTTCTCCTATGTACATTCCTTTAGAGATTGTTCTTTCACATAACTATAGTATAGCATGATATATTGTTCTTTTGTAGAATAAAACTGTATAGGTAAGATCAGTTCAATTACAGATTATAGGTAGGTTACTGCCCTCTGAATCCGCTTCAAAACTTCATCTCTACCGAGCAGCACAACAATGTCAAAAAGACTCGGACCGAACGATGTTCCTGTCAACGCAATCCGCAACGCTTGCATGGCTGCAACGCGTTTGATGTCGTTTTCATCCGTATACTGCCAAACAGCAGATTCAATAGTTTCAAGATAAAACGTTGAAATGTCATCCAAAATCTGCTTGAGATTTGATAGGATTTCACGAGTTTTCTGCTTCTTCTCGTCAGAACCACCCCACCATTTCTTCGCAGCTTTTGTTTCATATTCAAAATCATCGGAGAAGAAGTATCGTGTCTGCGGGAGGATGTCCTGAAACGTTGTGAGTCGTTCACCCACGGCTTCAACAATCTTTTCAAGCCAATCTCGTTCTGTATCGGAATCTATCAAACCTTCCTGTTCCCAGAAAGGCAAAACTGCATCTGTGCGTGCAGAAACATCCAACTGGTTGATGTAATGTGAGTTAAGCCATTCCAACTTCTTAATGTCAAACACACTGCCACTTTTACCAACCCGCGCAAGGTCAAACTTATCTATCAGTTCATCCGCTGAGAAGATTTCCTGTTTGTCATCGTAAGACCAACCGAGTCTGGCAACGAAATTCAGCATCGCTTCGGGGAGATACCCTTGTTCACGGTATCGGTTAACAGCGACAAGGTCACCGTGATGCCTTTTACTGAGTTTTTTACCAGTATCGTCAAGTACAAGTGGAATATGAGCAAATTGAGGAAGGTCTAAACCGAGGGCATTTGCAATTGCAATTTGTTTCGGTGTGTTATTGAGATGTTCTGTTCCCCTGATAACGTGCGTTATCCGCATCTCGGCATCGTCAATAATAGAGGTCAGATTGTAATTTGGCATACCGTTGGAACGGACAATTACCTCATCCTCAAGCGTGGCAGGATCAATATTACGTGAACCGAGAATTAGGTCATCAACACGGATTGGCGTATCAGGCATTCTAATACGGACGGTCGGTTTTCTACCATCTGCGATAAAACCTTCTATCTTTTCCTGTGTAAGTTCACGGCATCTACCATCGTAGGAACGAGTAGATTTAGCAGCACGTGCTTCCGTGCGGATCTCTTCCAACTCCTCAGGTGTACAATAGCAACGGTACGCATTACCACCCTCAAGGAGTTGCGTCACATATTTATCGTAAATGTCTTTGCGTTCGGATTGTACATAGGGACCATAGGGACCGCCAATATCACCACCTTCGTCCCACTCTAATCCCAACCATTTCATTGCGGAATAGATCTCATGCATAGATTCGTCGGTGGAACGTGCTGTATCTGTGTCATCAATCCGAAGTATAAATTGTCCCTTATGGTGTTTTGCAAATAGCCAATTAAACAATGCTGTTCTGGCACCGCCAATATGTAAGAAACCTGTCGGAGAAGGTGCCATGCGAACTCTCACTGGGTTCTGTGGAACCGATGTAACGTTCATTTCTGTCCTTTCTGGATTTTTGCCCAACTATCCCGCAGTGCAACTGTCCGATTGAATACCAGTTTATCAGGTGTTGTATCTGGATCAATACAAAAATATCCTATCCGTAAGAACTGATACCGGCTTTCAGGTGGTGCATCAACGAGACTTGGTTCTACCTTGCAGTTATTTGAAATCTGTAAGGAATCTGGATTTAGGAATTGAATCCAGTCAGTCCCATCCGAAGCATTTTCCGGTTCACGTTCTGTAAAGAGCGAATCGTATAGACGCACCTCAGCATCAACAGCATGTTCTGCAGAAACCCAGTGCAGTGTCCCTCGTACCCGTCGTCCATCTTCAGACCAACCCCCTCGCGTTTCTGGATCATAAGTGCAGTGAATTGCAACAATTTCACCAGTGTTCTCATCTTTGACAACGCGTTCACAGGTGATGTAGTATGCATGCTTTAGTCGCACTTCACAGCCAGGAGCAAGTCTATAGAATTTCTTGGGTGGGTCTTCCATAAAATCATCACGTTCAATATAGATTTCTCTTGAGAATGGAATTTTTCTTGTCCCAGCATTTTCATCTTCCGGATTGTTATCTGCATCAAGCATCTCTACTTGCTCTTCCGGATAATTATCTATGATAACCTTGATAGGATCTAACACAGCCATAACACGTGGTGCGCGTTGGTTCAAATCGTTGCGGATAGAGTATTCAAGCTGTCCAATTTCTATAAGATTATCGGCTTTTGTCACGCCAATACGATTACAAAAGTCCCGTATAGATTCTGGAGTATAACCGCGACGGCGCATGCCAGAAAGTGTAGGCAATCTCGGATCATCCCAACCGTTGACATGTCCTCCTTCAACAAGCATTTTAAGATTCCGTTTACCGAGAACCGTATAAGAAAGGTTAAGACGCGCAAATTCTATCTGCCGAGGTCGGTAAATGTCCAATGATTCCAAAAACCAATCGTATAAAGGACGATGGTCTTCAAACTGAACATCACATAACGAGTGCGTGACACCTTCAATAGAATCGGATTGTCCGTGTGTAAAATCATAAGTGGGATAGATGCACCAATTCGTTCCGTGTCTATAGTGAGGTGCACGGAGGACACGATACATCACCGGATCACGCATATTTAGGTTCGGACTTGTCATATCAATTTTGGCACGGAGCGTGCGAGAACCGTCTGGAAAGTCGCCAGCACGCATACCACGAAACAAGTCCAGATTCTCCTCAACAGTCCGATTCCGATAGGGACTATCTTTGCCGGGAGCTACTAATGTGCCACGGTATTCACGTGTTTCGTCTGGTGTTAAATCACAGACATACGCTCTCTCTTTTTCGATCAGTTTGATCGCATACTCATAGAGTGTCTCAAAATAGTCGGAAGCGTAAAATTCACGATCTTCCCAATCAAAACCAAGCCAATGAACATCGCGTTTGATTGCCTCTACGAATTCATGCTCTTCAGTGATGGGATTACTGTCGTCAAACCGAAGGTTGTAGAAACCATCATAATCTTCGGCAATACCAAAACTGATACAGATAGCTTTTGCATGTCCTATATGGAGATACCCACTCGGTTCCGGAGGAAATCTCGTATGCACCCTTCCATCATATCTATTGGATGCTATGTCTTCTTCTACGGCTTGGCGAATAAAGTTTGTGTCAGAGGGGTTCTTGTCGTTCTCTTGTGTGTTCTTGGACTTTTTAGAGTCGTGTAACGGGTGATTCATGAATAACTCCTAACATTAGTAAATTATACTTTCAATCTGCACTATAGTCAAATATTTGAAGAGATGCTTGTGTTACCGTTTCTACCCGCTCTAAAAATATGAAACCCATTGTTATTGCAATACGTTAAGAATGTAAGGGAGAGTAACATCAAATATTAAGGGGATAGATATGTATAAAATTACGGGACAACCTGACAAAGAACGACAACTATTAGATAGTAGAAAACCAAGGTATTACGAATTAGCATTGTATTTTGCATCTGCAAAAGCAAAAGAGGAAGAATTTCATTGGGAGAATTTTATTGACAATCTATCTTATATCTGTGATAAATATGCCTCCCACATCAAGTCAAACAACGTTTCTAATGAAGGAATGTAATACTCACTTAAAATTGTCAATTAAATAAATCCTAATTTCTCATATAGGGTAAGGTGTCTTATAACCTACCCTATTTTTCTTTAATCTTTTCCTTCAGTTTTGAATGATTTTTGAATATCTCCACGAGATTCGTCACTAACTTTTCAGGATCGTGGCGAATAACGTTCATCTGAGCACCACCTAGCCACGTCCCGATTTCAGTTACGACCATGTCTCTGATTAGGTCGGCTTCAACAACGATAATTCCATCTTCTTCAAGTTGCTCCATCTTACGATTGTAAGACACTTGGACTTTTGAAGAGTCTGCAACATGCATGGTTTCTGCAGAAAGTGATGAAATATCCTTAGATATGTTTAACACTTCAGTAAGATGTTCTGTATCTTCAGCCAACTTCGCAAGTCCTTCTTGAGCAAATGATCGGATGCGAGTGAGTTGTGAAACCATTTCTTTCCGTACATACTCCTGCATAATCTCTTGCGGAGCAGGTTGATTATTTACTAATACATAATCAATTGGAATCTTTGCATGGTCAAATATCGCGTTGACATGATCCGTGACTGCATAACCGTCTGTTTCTCCCGGTTGTGTCATCACATTGCATACGTAGATTTTCAAGGCGTTTGAACGTTGAATAGTGTCTACGATGCCTCTAATCACAAGATTTGGCATAATGCTCGTGTATAGACTACCCGGACCAATGATTATAGCATCCGCGTTAACAAGTGCTTCAATCGCTGTGTCGTGTGCTTGGCACACATAATCTTCATCGTAGTGATGATGTGTTTTCCCGTTCTCTCGCGGTTCAAAAAAGACGCGTTTTATCGGTTCACGATTTTCACGTACCGGTATAGTTGATTCACCTTTGACGATTTCACCATCTGCAAGTTCAGCACAAAGCACGGTATAATCTAATGTCACCGGAATGATTTGTCCACGCACCGAGAGCAGGCGGGATGCAGCTTCAATCGCCATCGGAAAATTGCCTTTGAACTGCTCGGTCAGGGCAGTTAATAACAGATTACCGATAGTATGCCCGCCGAGATCACCATTGCTTGAAAAGCGGTGTTCAAAAAGACCGGCAAGTTCATCTGCATCCGATAATGTACACAGCAACCTACGGATATCACCTGGCGGCAACATATCAAATTCTTCAACGAGACGACCCGAACTCCCACCGTCATCAGAAACAGTAACGATCGCAGATAAACTGTCAAGATCAATAATCCTACGGTCACCGTTTTCTAAATCGGCAAATTGCTTAATTCCGCTGAGTAATGCGGACAAACCACTTCCACCGCCAATGCAAGCAATTTTCAAAGACATAACTTCTCCAAACCGTCAAACCAATTGTTCAGTAAACTCCAAACATTGCAATTTTAATATTGGACAAAAATTGTCAGGTTTCTAAATTAAAAGATTTATTATAATATGTGACAAATAACGCTATTTAAGGTTTATCTGTTTCATTAACCTATTTAAACTTTTAATTGTATCATCACAGAGCATTTCCGCTTCAGATTCAGACGGTGCCTCACTGAAAACTCTAATTACTGGTTCTGTCCCTGATTTTCGTATGTTAACCCATCTATCATCCCAAACGCGTTTGATGCCATCTGTCAATTCAAGATAGAAAGTTGGTTCTCCCGTTCCTGTTCTAACCTCATTTTCATACATTTCTAAAGCAATTTCTACGAGTTGTGTCGCAACTATTTGCGAGGGGATCTCTAATTTTTTCCTACACATCTCGTATTTCGGCATGGATTCAACAAGTTCTGATAATCTGCTATGGGATTCAGCAAGATGTTGCACAATCGCTGCAATAGAGGCTATACCGTCTGTCGTATAGTTGATAGAAGGATATATTATTCCACCTGTGCCTTCTCCACCAATAACAGCGTTATTTTCATGCATTTTTTCAACAACCCATCCGACACCAACTTTCGTTCGATGAAGTTTTACTCCATGTTTTTCCGCAATATCATCTAACATTCGGCTCGTTGAAACGGTAGCAACAATATCTCCTTTTTCCTTTTTGAGAATAAAATCTGCTACAATGGCGAGTGTCCATTCACCACTGAGGGCAACACCACTTTCCGTTACAATCACAACCCGATCCGCATCTCCATCGTGTGCAAATCCGATATCCGCGTTGGTATCTTTTACGACTTGACACAGTTCATCCAGCGCATCAGGTGTAGGTTCAGCAGGACGATTGAAGTTACCGTCAGGCACACAATTAACTTCAACCACATCACAGCCGAGTTTCCGTAATAAGGTTGGACTAATAACACACCCCGCACCATTGCCACAATCAAGTGCGACCTTTAAACTGGTCTTTCGTATTATATCTACGTCAATCCAAGGAGATTCGTATATTTGTTCAAGATGCTGATTTACAGACTCCTCATATACTTCAAGTGTTCCTAACTGATCCCATGGTGCTAAAGCAAACTCCTCAGTTTCATATATCCGTATCAATTCCTCCCGTTCTGTTTGTGTCAGCAGTCTTCCTGATTCTGATGCAAATTCTATGCCATTCCACTCCACAGGATTATGACTGGCAGTGATGGTGATACTGCCTTGTGCACCCAGTGTTTTTGCTGTCAAGAGAACTGTCGGTGTTGGACATAGTCCTACATCAATGACTTTACATCCTGTAGCATAAAGTCCTGCCAAAACTGCATGCCGAATCATTGGACTTGAAGTGCGTGAATCTCGTCCTACAACCACAGTCTTACCACCGACATAAGTGCCAAAAGCAAGAGCGAACCGTGTAATTGTCCGCATATCAAGCGATACACTAACTTGCCCGCGAACTCCCGAAACACTAATAATAGGATCTTGTGTTTTAGTCATGAATTCTCTCTATGATAATTCTTTCACTTCAATCAATAACGACAAAATTGGATGACCTATACATTTGCCATGTCCACAGAAAACAACACCCACCTATAACAAGTTGCCAGAAGCAACTAACATACCACGGTGGATATGAGTATACAAAATATGTAATCGGTGTAAGTTCATAAAACAACGGATTTCTGAAAATATCCCAACCATCAAAGATGTTACACACTGCAATCAACGGATTTAGGTGAAGGATGGGTTGAACCATCGGTTGTATATTATCAATGTAACGTGCCAAAGGTTTTAGAATAAACGCACTTCCCAACAATACACCCCATAGAAAATAGGCAAATTCTGTTCCATAGAATGCATCCTTCAATACCCGCGCACCCCACATTCCGACTGCTCCTGCCGAAATACTATAGAGTGTCAACACAACTATCATCGCCAATGATTTTCCGATTGTAACTTCAATGACAATAAGTGCAAATCCTGTTGATAAACAGCCCCAACATAGAAGCGGTATTAGAGCAATAAAAAGCCGTTTTAATAGAGGATTCGCAGTAGGGATAGGTCTTAGTAAGAACTTCTGCGGTGAAGGAGGGGTTTGATTATCAGCGACCATATTTGAAGCTGCCAGATAAGGTGCTACTAAGAGAACAACAAACACCTCGGCAAGTGCAAAACATTCAGCAGTTGAACCAAGGTTAGCACGGTTCAACAAACCATATACTAACCATTGTAAGAGACTCGCTATAGCGATAGATATTATGATAATCTTTATTGAAATACGTTCAGTCTCAATCACAAGTTTCATCGGTACTTCCTAAACTACTCCTCTTCTTGTTCCAACACGCGCCGAAGCTGAATAACTACCTTTGCAATAGAGACAAGATTCGGATTTATAGTTAATGCCTGTTTGTAGGCATCAATTGCCTCCTCAATTTCACCCAATCTAAGATACGCGTGTCCCATACCAGCATAAGCACCAAAATGATACGGGTTCAGTTTCACTGTTTGTTTGCAGTCTTCAATCGCTTTTTCCCATTCTCCAATTACGAAACAAGCAATCGCTCGTTGGTTATATCCTTCAGCGAAATTTGGTGCGGCTTCTATTACTGAGGAAAATTGTTCAATCGCCTCTGTAAATTTTTCATTCTCTATCTGTTGCTTACCAGCATTTAGCATCTTGTCAACATCATCATTACCCGAGCGTGACCATATATTCCATAAGGATGTTTCGGAGTTGATTATTGCGCGATAATCGTTGTTTTTTAGGTTTTTGACCAATACAGGCACTATGTTCATGCTACCTATCAATCCAAGGGCAGTGGCAGCCGCACGTGCGACAAGGATATCTTCATTTTGTAAATAGTTTGTCAAATCGCTTTCTGTATATCTTAACGATAGAACCTGTCTAAGATTGTCCTCATCAACATCATTTTTATACATGAGTGCTGCTAAATCTGAAAACCCATTTCCTGCTGACATTTTCATCCCTCCTTAATCTAATTTGATTATAACACATCCTTGTTGAAATAACAATTATATGTCTATGATGGGGTGTGTAAAGTTTTTGTCACCGTAGATGTCAATTCGAGTGAAAACCTGTAATCTATTGTAGGGCGGGGTCTCTGTGCCCCGCCATTCCTTGTCCTGTAAGGCAACGGGCGGGCACAGAGACCCGCCCCTACAATTCATGGTGAGAAGTTAGTACAAAACTTTACTTACCCAATTTCCCATAAATGTTTGGTACAAAATGATAGGCATGATATAATTGAGCCATAATTAAACTTGATTATTAAAGGAATGTATACGATGCATGAGACCTCAATAGAACTCTTGAAATCACTAACACAAGCAGATGGAATCCCCGGTTATGAGGCAGAAGTGAGAGACGTATTTCGCGACGCTGTCTCAGATGTTGGTCCGATTGAAACCGACAAATTGGGGAGTATTTTTTGCACCCGTGCAGGCAGCTCAGAAAACCCACGAATTGTGCTCGATTCACATTTAGATGAAATCGGTTTTGTTGTGACAAATGTCACGGATAATGGTTTTGTCAAATTCCTTCCGCTTGGTGGATGGTGGGGACACACACTTTTGGCGCAACGAGTCAATATCAAAACCAAGCAGGGAAAAATACCGGGTGTAATCGGTTCAACACCTCCACACTTATTGTCAGGATCGCGGGATAAAGTCTTGGAAATAAAAGACCTATTTATTGATGTGGGTGCAGAGAACGAAGAACAAGCCGTGGAAGAATATGGGATTTTACCCGGATGTCCAATTGCACCTTATGGACCTTTTATGCAGTTGAAGAATGAAAAATTACTCAGTGCAAAAGCATTTGACAATCGCGTCGGTGTTGCACTTGTTATAGAAGCACTATTGAAACTTGAAGAACATCCAAACACCGTTATCGGCGCAGGGAGTGTGCAGGAAGAAATCGGATTGCGTGGTGCGAAGACTATGGCTGCAAGTGTGGAACCTGACCTCGCAATTGTGCTTGAAGGACCTCCTGGAGATGACACCCCAGGATTAAGTGTTGGAAATACACAAGGCAAACTCGGTGGTGGTGTCCAAATCAGGATTATAGACTCATCAATGGTCGTCAATCCAAAGTTGGCAGAATATGTGGTAGAAACAGCCAAGGATCATGAAATCCCATATCAACTCGGTGTGCGTCAATCCGGTGGAACAGATGGCGGGGCAATTCACACATTCGGTAGAGGTGTGCCTTCTGTTGTACTCGGTGTGCCTTCACGATATATCCATAGCCATGTCTCTATTATCAACATAGATGACTATAACGCAGCATTGGATTTGACGATGAAACTAGTACAAGAAATTGACTCATCCGTTATGGAAGGATTTCTGTTCGGTTAGATATACCAACTAATGCCACTTCTCAGTGATGGTCTACCGTTAACCAACATCTATTCGTAGTCGCGCAATTCATTGCGCCTCTTACATTCATCGGATTGGCATGAAGAAATAATCTCATAATTCGGAGGATAAACAGTGGAAACCAACTTACCAAAAGTCTCATTCTGTAATCACCAAATCAGTAAGTTGTTGATTGGGGACAATCCGATATACGGTTATTCTCATTTTAACAAACTTCTTTCACAACATCAACAAGAGTTCCATACACCAGAACAGGTTGTTGCTACGCTTAAACGTGCCGAGGAAGTTGGGATCAATGGGTGGCAGAATAGCGTTACAGAACGTTCAATGTCCGACCTACAGCGTTACCGCGATGCGGGTGGCACGATGCATTGGTTCTGTCTAAGTTGGGGTTATGTGTGGTATGAAAACCCTGACCAAGTATTTGAAGATGCAAAGCACAATCCAATCGGTATGGCACCACATGGAGGTGGTGTTGGCCAACGGTGTCTGCGGGAAAACAAACTTGGTCATTTGCAGGATATCCTCAAACGGATTCGCGACACCGGCAATCTGGTCGGTTTATCGGTGCATGACCCGAAACTCGTGCATATCGCTGAAGACGAAGATTGGGATATAGATTATTACATGACAGCACTCTATAACCTACACGGCGGCACACAGAAGTTTACAGAAAAGTTCGGCTACGCACCTTTAGGTGAAATCTATGCACGCGAAGACCGTGATGAGATGAGTAAAGCGATTCAACGCACTGAAAAACCTTGCATCATCTTCAAAGTACTTGCGGCAGGTCGGACAATTGGAAGTCCACAACAAATTCGGGATGAGTTGAAATATGCTATAGAAAACTCTAAACAGAATGATGTATTATTACTCGGCATGTATCAGCAATTCGGTGACCAAATTGGGGAAAATGCTGAGATGATTGCTGAACTTTGCGCGGAATCAGGATAAATCGCACTTACAAACACTTCTATAAGAGAGGATGAATTTATTATGGCAGACCACATCGGTATTAGATTTAACAAAGACCTTGGCAAGCCTCTGTCAACTACAGCATCTGATTTAACGCAAACAAATTCTGATGGGAAACCTGTTGTGCCATTGACACAGGAACAGAAATATCTATTTGATAAGAATGGATGGCTCTTAATACCGGGAGTGCTAACAGAATCTGAGATTAAGGAGATGCGTGACTTCTGTTACCAATTGAAGCACGAACCTGCAACAATACCGAAGCATCAACGTTCAACTTATGGAGGTCCTTTGGAAGCACTTACAGATCATCCTGTTGTTATCGCATTTGCTAATGAATTTCTGGCATCCCCCTATTTAGCATCGGAGACATGCTACGGATTTCGCATGGAAACAAGTTTCTTATTTTTGCGTTCTGCATCTGATGATCCACCTCAAAAGTTCTCTCCACACAACGGTAACGGTATGTTTAGAATGCCAGGGGATTGTCATCAATACCAATGTTTACCCGGACAAGCATACAGTGGCTTGACACGCGTTGTTTGGGAACTGAATCCTGTCGGGAAAGAGAATGGTGGCACGATGTTTGTTACTGGTAGTCATAAGGCTGCATATACCGCGCCAGAGGTTTTACGAACACATGAATGGGAATTTTGGGATACTTATTCTTGTCCAGCAGGATCTGTCATTATATTCACAGAAGCTATAACACACAGTGGACAACCGTGGCGAAATCCAGACGTTGAAAGAGTTGCGATTTTCAACGGATACAACTCGGTCGACAAAAGGTGGAAACTTGCACAACCCCCTCAGGCATTGCTTGAAAAGATGCCACCTAAACGCCAAACACTATTCCGAGATGCTTATGTAAGTGGAAACGTAACAGGAAGAGCGTTTAAAATGGCATTGTAAGTATCACATAATCGGCTTTATAAGCGCGCTGCAAGAGAGCTAAATGATTTTAGGTATTAATTACCATTTCTAAGCATAACATTTCCTATAAGAAATAGACGGTTCGTAGTCGCGCAATTCATTGCGCCTCTTACACTCTTCACTTGAGCGTAAACCTACAAGTCTAATAGTCATAGCACCCAAACCTAAAGGATTGGGCTTGTGCTTCGTAGCAGTTAGCGTTGTTCTCCAAAGAGAACATCCGTCTCACATCTGCTCCACAACGGGATCATAAGCAGCCCGTAATATGTTGATAGCAGCGTTTATGTCTCTATCATGTTCGGAATTACATTGTGAACATGTCCACTGTCTATCATTGAGAGAAAGAGTGTCGTTTTTATCTCCGCAGTTGCTACAAGGTTTTGTAGTAGATGTCCATTGTCCGACTTGAAAGAATGCTTTATGATGTTTGAAACATTTGAATGCCAACAATTGAATAAACTGGTAAAATCCGAGATCGGAGACTTTACGTCCCCACAGCCGCTTCATGCCATTAAGGTTCAACGTTTCAGCCGCAATCGTATCAAACCTTCTGCACAAGTCTGTAGCAAGTTTCCACTGCCAGTCAAGCCGTTGGTTTGCTATTTTGATATAATGCCGTGCGAGTTCTCTAATAGCGCGACACCAATTGTTAGACCCTTTGACTTTACGACTCACAGCTTTATTCAGTTTGCGAAGGTGTTTCAAGGATTGTTTCAAGAATTCTGGTGCTTGTATCTTTTCACCAGTGCTCAATGTCAAAAATGTTTTCAACCCGAAGTCTATACCTACGCTCTCACCTGTTTGTTGCATAGGTTCGGTAGAAGTATCATCGGTGACAATGTAAAGCCAGTATTCACCGGCACTATTACGGAGTATTTGGACATAGCGGACAGTGCCGTGCCAGTCTCGGTGTTGGTGAAAAGAAAACCAGCGACGATTGAATTTCAGAGATTGTGTGGTGTCATTCCACGACTTGAAAGAGATACACACACGACCATTTTCAAGTTTGTAGCCTGTTTGAAACTTCGCAGAACGATAACGATATTTACGTTTGAATTTTGGAAGTCCACCTTGACCAGCAAAGAAGCGTTGATATGCAGCATCTATGCGAATAATCGCTGCATCCAAAGTGTCACGCGGTATCCAAGCCCAATGTTTCTTGGTCGTCTTGAGCAACTTCGTAAGATGCGGTTGCAGCCTATATCTACCAGCGTATTTTTCGTATCTGCGGTAATAACGTTTTTCCAAACGCAAAAAGTGGTTGTGCACATCACAAAGATCATCAAGCAGATTGCCGAAGCACTTGTTCTTTTTGTGATTGCGTATCTTGTATTTGTAGGTGCGCATTGTTTTACTCAAGTATTGCTTCCGACACGATTCGGTTTTGGTGGAGACCACCTCAAGCAAGGTGGATCGTATTCTCTACCAACAATGCTGAGAATATCGTAACATATATGACATAGTTTGTCAAGTAAAATATAGGAACGGGCATTCCTCCCAAACCTAAAGGATTGGGTCTCCTGCCCGAAGATAGATGAAATCTTGTTTTTAGAAACGAGACAACATTAATCGTATTTGGAAACATACCCTCAAGAGAGGATAAATTTATGGCAGACCACATCGGTATTAGATTTAACAAAGATTTTGGGAAACCTATATCAACAGATGCATCTGACCTTACTAATACAAACGCTGATGGCAAATCTGTTATTCCATTAACACAGGAACAGAAATATCTGTTTGATAAAAATGGATGGCTCTTAATACCGGGAGTGCTGACGGACTCCGAAATAGAGGAGATGCGAGATTTCTGCTATCGGTTAAAAAGTTCTCCTGACACAATTAACCCACCAATCCACCGTAATACATACGGCGGTCCATTGGAAGCATTGACAGATCATCCTGTGGTTGTTGCATTTGCCAATGAATTTCTGGCAACGCCTTATTTAGCCTCAGATACATGCTATGGGTTTCGGATGGAGATGAGTTTTATGGCGTTGCGTTCCACAACGGATGATCCTCCTTTTACCTTCGGTCCGCATAACGGCAACGGCATGCTTCGAATGCCGGGGGATTGCCATCAATACCAATGTTTACCCGGTCAAGCTTATAGTGGCTTGACACGCGTTGTATGGGAACTCAACGCAGTTCAAAAAGGGGATGGTGGAACTATGTTCATTACCGGTAGTCACAAAGCTGCTTATACTGCTCCAGAAGTGGCGAAGACACAAGAATGGGGATTTTGGGATACTTACGACTGTCCCGCAGGTTCTGTAATCATCTTTACAGAAGCGATTACACATAGTGGACAACCTTGGAAAAATACAGATACGGATCGGGTTGCGATTTTCAACGCATATAATTCCATTGACAAACGTTGGTCCCTTTCACAACCACCACAAGCACTGCTTGAAACGATGCCGCCTAAACGACAAACACTTTTCCGTGATGCCTATGTGAAAGGAAACGTAACAGGAACAGCATTTAATATGTCATTGTAAATCTCATTTGTTCCAGACCTCGTAGGCGCGCTTTGTAAGCGCGCTATAAGAAGATCTCAATGATAAATATTTTACCATTTATAAATAATAATATACCCTTTAAGAAATAGAAGGTTTGTAGCCGCGCAATTCACTGCACCTCTTTATGAAACACCTGCGATAAGGAACTGTGATTATGACACCAAAACAACGTTATCTATTTGATATAACCGGTTACCTTCACTTGAAAAACGTCATCACTGGAGATGCATTAGCAGAGGCAACCGAAGCAGTTGATAGATACATCACCACACCACCTGATGAACTGCCACCGGGATTTGAACAGCGCGGATTGCATCAACACGGGTTCGCTTTTGACAAATCGCTTGAACGTTTGACGATGTATCCAGCATTATGGTCTATCATCAAAGAGTTGACAGACAATCAACCGAGATTTGGCAGAGGTTCACTCAAACACGACAAACACGAATTGTGGAAAGCAGGTGAGAACGCACATATCAATCCGGGTGGATTGCATTGCGCGCGTGATGACTACGGTTGGTATAGCACCCGTTATGAAACGACAAATGGACGTATCTACTGCGATAACTTCGTCTGTTTCCCTTATTTCACGGATGTCTTTCCGGGGGATGGTGGTCTCATCGTGATTCCCGGTTCACACAAGAGTGAGTTTGATCGTCCGAAGCAGCTGCTAACCCTTGACGAAGCGGACGGTATTGATCCAATTGATGACGCTGTTTTTGTGAACATCACTCCGAAGGCAGGGGATATCGTAATTATTTCGGAGTTGTTAACCCATGGGGTGTTGCGATGGAAACCGAAGGATCGGGATAGAAGGTTTCTGGTAATGCGGTATTTCCCACAATATTCTGGTAAGCATAACTTACCGCAACCTATATTAGATCGGTTATCCCCTGAGACCTTAGAATTGATAGCATCCGAACCTTATGGACATATCAAGGAAATCGTGAAACAAGACGAAGTCATGCTGACTGTGTAGATGTGTCTCGTAATCGCTGAAGTTCTCCTTGAAGTTGTTCGATTCTTTCCTCTGCTTCATAAATCTAAATATCCCTGGTTATTGGGGTGTGTAAAGTTTTTGCACAAATACGACTTTCTCTTATTGTAGTGCGCGGTCTCCGTGCCCCATAATTGTTCTGAGATTGAAAGATGGCGGACACAGAGACCCCGCACTACAATTGATTTATGAGATATTGACTACAATCAACTTGAAAGAGATACTTGCTCTTTTGCGTGATAGGAACTACGGACTAAGGGACCTGATTCAACATGTCTAAAACCCATCTCTAAACCTGCATCTTTTAGTTCGGCAAACTCTTCTGGTGTGTAGTAACGTTGAATCGGTAGATGGCGCGGGGATGGAGAGAGATATTGTCCGATTGTGAGGATATCGCATCCAGTGTGCTGAATATCCTGCATAGTTTCTAATAGTTCAACGACTGTTTCACCCAAACCAACCATGAGTCCTGATTTTGTGAGTATATTTGGATTTAGTTTTTTACCTGTTTTGAGAAGCGTCAGTGATTGTTGGTAATTTGCGTAGGGACGTGCGCGTCGGTAGAGACGTTCCACTGTTTCTGTATTGTGATTGAGCACCTCTGGTTCTGCATTAACAATAATCTCAAGTGCATCCCAATTTCCTTCTAAATCAGGTATAAGCACTTCTATGGTACAATCTGGCCGTTGTTTACGCGCCTCATAGATGCAGTCTGCAAATATGGATGCACCGCCATCCGATAGATCATCACGGTTAACAGAAGTAATCACCACGTGATCTAACTTTAAGTGAGATACTGCTTCACCAAGTCGCCGTGGTTCATCAGAATCCACACTATCAGGATTGCCTTTCTTCACTGCACAGAACATACATCGACGTGTGCAAACATCACCTAAAATCATAAAAGTTGCAGTGCGACTGTTCCAACATTCCCCAATGTTTGGACAACGCGCCTCTTCACAGACAGTATGCAGTTGCAAATCACGCATGAGTTTTTTCAACTCAGTGTAGTTATCACCGCCAGGGATACGAGCCTTAATCCATGATGGGTGTCTGCGTTTGGTAGAATTTGCGGTGACAATTGGGAGGGATCTCATCATTTTGTTTTCAATTTTACTTGTAATGGTTCATTTGGAAAATGGCGGGAGAGGGTGGGAATCGAACCCACCTATCCACTTGCATGGACAAGCCGGTTTTGAAGACCGGTAGAGCCACCAGACCCTATCCTCCCCCAGAAGTTAGATAAAGAGAATTGTAACCATCGATTTTATTTCTGTCTGGATGACAATCTGCGGACGTTTCCATCTCTGACGGTAACACTTTGCGTGTCACAATACTCAAGAAAAGGAACTGCATATTTCCGCGATGTCTGAGCCAATTCCCGAAATTCTGCGACTGATATTGTTTCATTTTTTCGTAGATAATCGGTTAATGACTCTGTTATATCCTGATAGACTTTTTTGTGAATGAAGTAATTGTCTGCCGCCTTGATAAACTGACCCAAATTCAATAATGCATAAAATGTAGCCTCAATCACTTGAGGTGTATACTCTGACAGTAGCGTATTCAGTTCTTTTAGACTGGGTGTATTGATGCCAGCATTGAGAAATAGATTCTCCAACGTTTCTTTTGCGGTTGACTCTTCTTCTGAGAATTGTATTTCATGCGATGCTAATCGTAGCAGATTTCCATCTTTGACTAACTCTTTTGTTTTTATAAGTTGGTCAGTGACTTTTTCAAATGCCACCTCATCCAGTTCAAGTTCACGACTCAATTGTGAACTGTTTTGACCTGCCTGCAAGGGTTGGGATTCATGGAATTCGGACAACGCTGCTAACATCCTTTCTGTAACATCTGTGGTGCGGGCAGCATCAGAAACAAGCGGCGTTCTTGCAGATTTATCCCAACGAACAATTTTTTCTTCAGATTCCAAGGTATTTAATATGTTTTTTACTTCAGATTGTGAGTAGGGTAAATAGTAATATAGGAAAGATTCTTCTACGCATAGCGTCAGACTGTTTTCTAATAGTGCATTGACGACCTGTGTGTCGTCAGATTCTTCCCATTGTGCTAATGTGCTGATGGTTTCTTCCGTAAACCTTTTGTGTTTTGGTGCGAATGGGTTGATGACTTCTCCACCACCGACAGTATACTGTGCAGAAAAATCACGTAATATTATTCTATCACCTCTGAAGGTCAATATGGGTTGTTCTAAGCGAAGTTGGACTTGTACTTTGTCACCCGGTAGTATTGCTTCGTCAACCAACAGGATCAATCGACAAAAAATCTCGCGTGTGCCAAGATAGGCACGGAACCTTCCCCAATGTTCAAGCATTCTTGGGAACGAGGTTAATACCTGTAAAGAGATGTCAATATTATCTGTTACCCTTGAAAATTCACTTGGACATATCACATCCCCGCGTTGAATTTCGTCTGCAGTTGTGCCCGACAGATTTAGAGCAGTTCTTTGTCCAGCATGTGCCACATTCGCGGGTTCATTATGCACTTGTATTCCTCGAACACGGACGGTATCTCCTTGTGGTAGTATTATCATTCGCTGATCTTTATTGATTGTACCACCGATAAGTGTTCCCGTTACTACATCACCAAATCCTTCCACTTTAAAAATACGATCAACATACAATCTTGGAATTCCATCGTGTTCTTGTGTTTTATTCGCAAGGTCGACCTGTTGAACAATCGTCTGTTTTAAATCGTCAATTCCGTCACCAGTGATGGAGGATACACTCACTGCTGGGATACCCTCCAGTGAAGTGCCAACGAGCATCTCCTGTGTCATTTCCGTTGCTTCATCCAATTCATCAGGCGAAGCCAAATCAGACTTTGTCATAACAAGAATGCCATTAGAGATGTTGAGCAGGTCTAATATAGCTAAGTGTTCAAGTGTCTGTTCTTGTACCCCCTCTTTTGCATCAACGACAAAAAGGACAACGTCCATTCCGTAAGCACCCGACAACATATTGCGGATAAACTTCTCGTGACCGGGAACATCGACAATCCCAGCGCGTGAATTATCTGGAAGGTCAAAGTATGCAAAACCTAACTCAATGGATAAACCGCGTTCTCGTTCCTCCTTAAGTCTATCAGTTTGAATGCCTGTGAGAGCACCTACCAGAGCAGTTTTTCCATGGTCAACATGTCCGGCAGTGCCGATGATAAGGTATCGTCTGTCTTGTTGCATCAGTTGAGTCCATCATCTGTGTGGATGAGTTTACCAATACGGTTGAACCGTATATTTCCTATAATCTTCCACACCTCCCATATTTTGTGTTTAGCTTGTCCAAATGACCAATATACCATGAACGCTTGTCCTTTGATACGATCAATATGCACAGGTCCCCAAGTGCGACTGTCACTGCTTTGATCACGATTATCACCCATTGCAAAGACATGATCCTCTGGGACAACAAACGGCTTACCATCGGGAAATTGACGGTTGAACTGACTCTCTGTCAAGGTATAATCAGCGTACAACTGATTATCTCTCATATATTCTTCTGTCTTTCGGAATGGTGGGAAATCGCCTCGCCTAACGAAATGTCCACCTACGTGTTTAGTGTAACTACTATCGTCTACCTCTATACCGTTGACATAAAGATTTCTGCCTTCCGTGTGAACAGTATCACCTGCTACTGCCACAATCCGTTTGATGAAGTTGCGGTCAGTTTCATGCGGAGGAATAAATACAAACACATCACCACGCGCAGGTTCATGAAAGTCAAAGACTTTAATGTCTGTTCCTGGAATTTTGACACCGTAGATAAACTTGCAAACCAAAATTCTGTCGCCGATGAGGAGTGTATCTTCCATTGAACCGGAAGGTATTTTGAATGCTTCTACAACAAAAGGTCGTATGAACCCAAAAACAAGTATGAGTGCAACTGCAATTACTTGGGTATATTCCCAGACGACTGTTTTGCGGAATTTCTGCCATGCGGACAATTGAGCATCAGTACTCATTATGTATGAAAACCGTAAATAATACGGTTACCCCTTTCTATAAAAACGTGAGTTGGGTATATTTGTTATAGGTTGGGTTGAAGAACGAAACCCAACTTTTTTCTTTAGATTCCTGACTACATGTTAGGTTTCGTTCCTCAACCCTGCGTATGTCAACATAAGGGAAGTTAAGATATAATTCCCAGACCGGTAGGTTCGGTTTCCTAACCGAACCGGATTTGTATCAAAACACTTCATAAAGGTCTTCTCGTATGCCCGGTTCGGTTAGGAAACCGAACCTACCCACTTGGGGAAACCACTAAATTAACACTTATAGAAGCAAGAAAGAATCAGTCAAGACCTTCCAATGCACTAACAATGTCGGAAGAAGTAGTCCTTGAAGTCTGAGAATCAAGAGATTTCCATCCGATCGTTCCATCCGTCTTAATGATAAACACTGAAGGTCGGGCAATATTGTCATTACCTGAAGCTAATACGTTGTAAGCAGAGATTGCCGTTTTGCCGGTATCTGATAGCACAGTGAACGTGAGACTCTGATCATCAACCATTCCTTTAGCACCGGTAATGCCATCGGAACTGATTGCAATGAGCGATCCGCCTGCTGCACTAATATCATCGTAGTTCTCTTGCAACTCACCGAGTTGCTCTTGACACCACGGTCAGCCACGATACCGGTAAAACACGATTACTATATTACTGCTACCACCGCTGTTGCCATCAAAACTGTAGTCGTTTCCATCACTGTCCTTCACAGAGAATGTTGGTGCTGTGACACCGATTCTTAAGCCTTCACCACGAGCCAGCGGTTGAAGCTGCACAGGTGCTGATTTTGTTGTGAAGGTAATGCTAACTACATTTTCATTCTCAGCACTGTCTTTGACAGTCCCCTTTATTTCATACATAGTATCGTGGCTGAGTTCTTGACCAGAACCTTTTGTGATCGTGATAGTCTTCCCTGAAATCGTTGCTGTCCAACCGACATCTACATCGTCTTTATACAACTTCAGTTCTACACTACCGATTGTTTCATTAAAGGTAATCGTGATGCCACTGTTAGACACTGTTGTTGGGTCAACATCCACAGCACCGTCAGCAGTGCTACTGGTTGAAACTTCTGGCGGAGTTGAATCTTCAACGTTATAGTTCAGTGTTTTGCTTCCATTGCCGTTTGTCCACGAAATTGTCAGGGTAAGCGAACCAGCAGAGAAAGGACCGCTAATAGTCCATGACGTGCCTGAACCTGAGACTGTTCCTTCACTCACAGTTACCTCACCAGGGTCGTTGTCAAAATTAATGGTGATAGTTTCGTTTTCAGAAATATCTCCGCTTGCGGGTGACGCACTTGAAAATGACGCGTCAGCCTCAACGTTATAGTTCAGTGTTTTGCTTCCGTTGCCGTTTGTCCACGAAATTGTCAGAGCAAGTGAGCCTTCCGTGAAAGGACCGCTTATAGTCCATGTCGTGCCTGAACCTGAGACTGTTCCTTCACTCACAGTTACTTCACCAGGGTCGTTGTCAAATTCAATGGTGATACTACCGTTTTCAGATATATTTCCGCTTGCGGGTGACGCACTTGAAAATGCCGCGTCAGCCTCAACGTTATAGTTCAGTGTTTTGCTTCCATTGCCGTTTGTCCACGAAATTGTCAAGGTAAGCGAACCAACAGAGAAAGGACCATTAATAGTCCATGAGGTACCAGAACCAGAGACTGTTCCTTCACTCACAGTTACTTCACCGGGGTCGTTGTCAAAATTAATGGTGATAGTTTCGTTTTCAGAAATATCATCTCCGCTTGCGGGTGACGCACTTGAAAATGTTGCGTCAGGTATTTCAGGTTCATCCTCCTCAACGGTATAGTCCAGTGTTTTGCTTCCGTTGCCGTTTGTCCACGAAATTGTCAGGGTAAGTGAGCCAACAGAGAAAGGACCGCTTATAGTCCATGAGGTGCCTGAACCTGAGACTGTTCCTTCACTCACAGTTATTTCACCGGGGTCGTTGTCAAATTCAATGGTGATTGTTTCGTTTTCAGATATATTCCCGCTTGTGGGTGTCGCATTTGAAAATGTTGCATCGGATATTTGAGGTTCATCCTCCTCAACGGTATAGTCCAGTGTTTTGCTTCCGTTGCCGTTTGTCCACGAAATTTCCAGGGTAAGTGAGCCTTCCGTGAAAGGACCGCTTATAGTCCGCGACGTGCCTGAACCTGAGACTGTCCCAGTATTCACAGTTACTTCACCGGGGTCGTTGTCAAATTCAATGGTGATAGTTTCGTTTTCAGATATATCCCCACTTGCGGGTGACGCACTTGAAAATGTTGCGACAGGAGTTTCAGGTTCGCCAGAGGTATCCTCTTCCGTAGTTTGAGTTTCGCCAGAGGTATCCTCTTCCATAGTTTCAGGTTCGCCAGAGGTATCCTCTTCCATAGTTTCAGGTTCAGTAGAAGTGCCTTCTTCCATAGTTTCAGGTTCAGTAGAAGTGCCTTCTTCCATAGTTTCAGGTTCAGTAGAAGTGCCTTCTTCCATAGTTTCAGTCTCAGGAGGCTCCTCTTCCTTTGAATCATCGGTTGTCATAGAAGGATCCTTCATCGTACCTACGGATGTAACTACTTCATCCTCTGTCGGACCTCCCTCTTCAGGCATCGTCATAGGTTTCATAACCTGACTTTGCATTTCATCACATCCCACAGCAAATACAATTAAGAATGTGATTGATATTATATACAATATTTTCATAACATATTCCTTTTCTATGCTTTATTTTAACGGATTATTTTACCAATTCTATTAAATCTAATATTTGTTACTAACTTCCAAACTTCCCACAACTTCATTGGTCGGTTTGCGGTTGACCACATGACCATGAATGCTTGTCCTTTTATGTCGTCCACATCAACAGGTCCCCAAGTCCGACTATCACTACTCAAGTCTCGGTTGTCTCCCATCGCGAATACCATGCCTTTTGGCACTATATATGGATTGCCTTCAGTGTATTTATGATATTCAGAACTGCGGAAGGGTGGAAAATCCTGTCTGTATTTATTGTTCGATATGTGTTTGGTGTAACTGTCCTCATCAACCCTTACATCGTTTACATATAGGTATTTACCTTTTGTATGGACTGTATCACCTTCAACGGCAACAATCCGTTTGATAAAGTGAAATTCTCTCTCATGCGGCGGGATGAAAACGAACACATCTCCACGAGCGGGTTCATGAAAATCAAAGACCTTTATATCAGTGCCGGGGATTCTAACACCATACATAAACTTACACACCAAAATCCTATCACCGATGAGGAGTGTGTCTTCCATTGAACCGGATGGAATCAAATACGCATCAACAATAAATGGACGGAAAAACCCAAAAACAAAGATTAGTACGAATACAAATCCCTTAATCTGATGTAATTTTGCTGTTTTTATTTTGGTTAGTTGTGATTGCTTCATATTATTCTCAATAGACATCAACTTAGTGTTTTACTGCCAACAATCAAAATCAAAGTTATTCTCCTAAATTCTTTTTATTTCACCCATAAAGTAGTAAGTTTTCCTTTAGGTTGTATTCTATATCTAATTTGTGAGTTAGATATTAATTTTGGATCTCCTATTGCCGGATGATCACACCAAGATGTATCTACTCCACTATCAATAACAATTCTCAATACTTTTGCATCAAAGGGTATATAAAAACTGATTTTTTCATAATTGTCTTTACCAGTTAATAATCCCGATTTATACATATTTGTTTTATCAATTTCAAATGTAAATATACAACTACCACCTACAAAACAACTTTCATTCTGATTTTCATCAATCTCAAAATCTCTATCATTAGTTATTCCAATATATCCTTCAAAAGCAATGTAATTATTTCCTTCTAAATTATATTTAAGAGATGAGACTTTTGGATTGTCAGGTGGAGATAGCGAAATACCTCTTTCAAAAGTAGTATTTCTAATAATAATAGGGTTACCATTATTAGTTTTATTATCTGAAATAGCTCGCCATCCCCATCCATTCTTGTATTCAGCTGTAGAATTAAACGGTTTTAATCCTTTTTCATCAGGTAAAGTCTTTTTACCTGAATTAATGTTAAGATATACAACATTTTCTGATGTATCCTCTTTAATAGTTATTGGTTCAAGGTCTTCCTCAAGTCCTAAATCTACATTCTCATCTATAAATCTTGGAGGCATAACAAAATCGTATCTATGAAAGGTAAAAGCACCTAAAGTATCCATGATCATAAAGGTTAGATTGTTTTTTCCTATTAGTTTACTTCTACTTATTCTCATATCTACATTAGTATTTTTACCATCAATATATTGCCAACCTAGTACCAATATATCATTATCCATAATGACAATTTGATATAAATCGTTTGGACTTGTAATATTAATCTCGATGCTAATTATATTATCTTTTATTTCTTCAACATTAAATACTTGATTAACCTTTGGATGTTGCCATTTTATTATTCTATCAGGATTGAAAAAATAGTGTTTATTTAACCATCTTGCTTCATACTCTATTAGTTCTTCTCCTGATCCCATTATTGTATTCGCTGTTCCAGTATGATACAAACTAAATGTATGTCCTACTTCATGTGCAATTAATCTAACCATAGAGGTATTTGCATTTTCTGCAACTATACATGAACCACCAAAATTGAAATTATATATAGGCCATCCAACACCCCATTGACAACATCCACGATTTAAATTAATTGTGTCAATACCACCTACAATAAAAACATGTACATTTTTTTGATCTTTAAATCTTTCTGGTATTTCTGGTTCTATATTTTCCCAAGTATTAGATTGGTATATATGAGATGGACGGTTAGTATTTATTACATTTACTTTTATATTTCCGTTATGTTCTCTTTCGTATTTAAAGGTTTTATCTCCATAACCGTATCTAGACATTTCTTCAATATATAATTGCTGAACATCATCCATCCATCCTCTAATTTTATCAAACGGGACATTCTGCACATTATTCGGTTTGATATAAATTGTTTTAACCAAATAATTAGCGTTAGCAGAGAATGCTACGAATATTAGTAATATAGTTAATAATAATCTAAATTTTTTCATGTCTTTTCTCTTATGGATGAGTATATTTTACTGTTTTACTAGAACGTCTCTCACAAATCATTGTAGTGCGGGGTCTCTCTATACCCGCAATGTCAAATTAACGGAAATAACGGCGTGGCACAGAGACCCGTACTACAATGAAGGTGTATTTCTGAGGCAAATAAGGTTAACATATTTGTTAGATACGATACTGAAATGTCTAATATGTAAAATTATCTTCGTTTCAAATCTGCCCATTTTACCAATCGTTTTCCATGATGGGAAACAGATAGTGGATCTTCTTTCTCTTGTTCCTGCTCATTTTTTTCCTGCTCCACTACCTCCTGTTCAGCTTCTTCCTGCACATCTTCTTCTTGGTCAGCTTCATCACGTTTTCCCATTCCTTCAGCAGGACTATTTGGTTGGAGTGTAAAATCACCAACGTCTGCATTAACAAACAGCGGGTCTTCATCTATGTTGTCCACATAGCCTAAAAACCTCTGTCTGCCATCAGGATCAATTCCCATAAGACCATTTTTAATATTGCATGACTTAATGGTTACGGATCCTTGGGCAAATACTTCAGCATGTGTTCCATCAGAAGTATTATTCCACACGATTGATTTGGTCATGTTGAGATGGCCTCGGTCATCAACATAAATGCCACCACCCCTATTACCTGCTGAGTTTTTTGTAATTGTACAATACTTGACATAAGCATTGCCGAATCTTGTAAGATCCCATATACCTCCACCATTCTTCGTAGCAGTATTGTTTGCAATCACACAATCCGTGGCAGTTAACCACGAAGTTGCACTGCAGAATATACCACCACCCTCTTCCGCTGTATTCTTATCTATAATTGAATTCTTAATTGTTATATTGGAATAATCATAACATTTTAAACCGCCATCAGAATTTTCAGTGATGTGGCAAGTTGTTAATTCCGCTCTAGCAAAAGAAAGACAATCAACACCTCTTTTGCCGTTTTTGGAAATCGTACTGTTTTTTATGGTTGCGTAGCCGGAAAGTACACAACCAATTCCAACACCAGTATTTTCAGTAATAATGCAATTATTAATTGTGGGTCGAGAAGGAACATCTATGTATGAGAAACCGAATTTGACTGTATCACCTCTGACCAAAATACCAATATTATTCCGCATAATGGTACAGTCAGTAATGAGTGGATCGGATTTTAAACAAGTTATACCAGTACCCCAGTTGCCTCCGTTTCCATCAATCACACAGTTCTTTATTGCCGGGGAAGCAGAATTTAGGTAGATACCGCTATTTTGATGCGTCCCATTTTTAATTGTGAACCCATCTAAGACCGATGCATCTGTTTCTGAATTTTCAAATGTAAATCCACTGGTGTCAAGCATCTCCTCACAGTCAATAATCGTTCTGTCGGCACCATTACGAGACTTTACAGTTATCATTTTCCCTTTGAAATCAATATTAACATTTCCTTCGCCTTTGTAGGTGCCATCATCTACCAAAACTGTATCACCGTTTTGTGCGGTATCAATGCCGGCTTGAATTGTCGGTTGGTCTGCTGGCACATTGATCGTAGCTGCAAAAGTAAGTGGACATAAAAAAGAGAAACATACAATAATTATGGAATAGGCGAACATTCTAATTTGTTTCATGTCTTTTCTCTTATGGATGAGTATATTTTACTGTTTTACTAGAACGTCTCTCACAAATCATTGTAGTGCGGGGTCTCTCTATACCCGCAATGTCAAATTAACGGAAATAACTGCGTGGCACAGAGACCCGTACTACAATGAAGGTGTATTTCTGAGGCAAATAAGGTTAACATATTTGTTAGATACGATACTGAAATGTCTAATATGTAAAATTATCTTCGTTTCAAATCTGCCCATTTTACCAATCGTTTTCCATGATGAGATACAGATAGTGGATCTTCTTTCTCTTGTTCCTGCTCATTTTGTTCCTGTTCCACTACCTCCTGTTCAGCTTCTTCCTGCACATCTTCTTCTTGGTCAGCTTCATCACGTTTTCCCATTCCTTCAGCAGGACTATTTGGTTGGAGTGTAAAATCACCAGCATCTGCATTAACAAACAGCGGGTCTTCATCTATGTTGTCCACATATTTTAAAAATTTCTGTCTGCCATCGGGATCAACTCCCATAAGACCATTCTTAATATTGCATGAATTAATGGTTACGGATCCTTGTGCAAATACTTCAGCATGTGTCCTATCCGATGTATTATTCCACACGATTGAATTGGTCATGTTGAGATGTCCTCGGTCTTCAACGCAAATACCACCACCCCTATTTCCTGCTGAGTTTTGTGTAATTGTACAATACTTGACATAAGCATTGCCGAATCTTGTAAGATCCCATATACCTCCGCCATTCTTCAGAGCAGTATTGTTTGCAATTACACAATCCGTGGCATTTAACCTTGAAGTTGGACTACAGAATATACCACCACCATTTTCCGCTGTATTCTTATCTATAATTGAATTTTTAATTGTTATGCCTGAATAGTCTTGACATATTAAACCACCGCCAGAATTTACAGTGATATGACAATTTGTTATATCCGCTCCAGCAAAAGAATCGAGATTTATGCCTCGTCCACCGTTATTCGAAACAGTACAATTATCAATAATTGCGCTTTCAAGCACACAGTAAATCCCGTTACCCGTATTGTCAGAAATAGTACAATTCTTGATAGTCGGTACTATGAAGGTTTCAACCAAACTAACATCATCCTGTATAACATCATCCCGAATAAGCGTTAAAAGGAAATCAATTCCTCCCATGAGTATACCTGACCCAATATTACGTGAGACAATGGTGTCTGTAACGTTTAGAGCGGAATTAAGACAATATATGCCAGGTCTCAGATTATCCTTAACCACACAGTTTTTAATTGTAGGTGAAGCAGAAATAAGAGTGATTGCTCCACCAACTTGATGCGATCCATTGATAACAGTAAATCCATCCAATACCGATTCGTTTGTCTCTCCATTGTGAAAATAAAATCCTCTGGTTTCAAGTTTCTCTTCACAGTCAATAACCGTTGACTCAGCACCTTTGCGAGATTTAAGAGTTATCTCCTTACCCTTGAAATCAATATTAACATTTCCTTCGCCTTTGTAGGTGCCATCATCTACCAAAACAGTATCACCATTTTGAGCGGCATCAATCCCTGCTTGAATTGTCGGTTGATCGACAGGCACATTGATCGTAGCTGCAAAAGTAAGTGGACATAAAAAAGAGAAACATACAATAATTATTGAATAGACGAACATTCTAATTTGTATCATGTTTTTTCTCCTATGGTTGAGTATATTCTAATGTTATTGTTACTAAAATTCTGAAGTGGACTGTGTCTAACCCAATAAACACCGTTCCAATAACCTGAGTTCCACCATAAGATTTGTTGAGATAATAAGGTTATTTATTCAACAAAAGTTCCGAATGTTATCTGCGTTTTAAATCTGCCCATCTTACCAGACGTTTTCCATGTTGTGATACAGCAGTTGGACCGACATGAAACGTTTGTACTCCCATTTCTGCAGCCGGACTACCAGGCTTAAGGCGATAATCACCTGAGTCTGCATCAACGAACATCGGATCCTCATCTATGTTGTTTTCATAGATAAAATCCTCACCATCAGTAAACTTCTCACCATCAGGTTCGTAATCTATACCATCAAGTCCATCCCTAATATCACTAAACCTAATAACTACCTGCCTACCTGCAGCGAATACCTCCGCGTGTGTCCCTTCAGACTTATTCCCCCAAACAATTGAATTGGTTAGGTCAAAACCACTAAGAAACATCTTAGCATATATCCCACCACCTTTTTCGTGGGCAGTGTTTTGTGTAATTGTGCAATACTTGACCACTGTTCCGCCCCATTTCGATGTCACCTCAATACCACCCCCATTCTTGGTTGCTGTGTTTCGTGCAATTACACAGTCCGTGGCCGCTAATACTGAAGTTAGACTACAAAAAATCCCTCCACCATATTCTGCTGTATTTCCCACTATGATAGAATTTTGAATTTCCATAACAGAATATTCACGTACTTCTAAACCACCACCACGGTTTTGCTCTATTCGGCAATTTGTGATAGGATTCCTGGTGCGTGCCATGATATTAAAAAAAATACCTCGTCCGCTATTTTCCGATACCGTACAATTACTTATAATAGGGTTAACACTATACATAGCATAAATCCCACTACCGGTATTATCAGTAATAGAGCAATTTTCTATTGTGGGTGTTGCATCAGTTTCTCTCAAAACAACCCCATCCCTAAACCATTCACCATGTATGCATATTCCGCCCCCAGAAGTATTTCCTGCTTCATTTCGGATAATCGTGCAGTCGGTTATAATCGGATCTGCATTAAAAATATATATGCCTCCACCAAGACCAGTCCAACTTCCGTTCCTACGTGCTTCGTTGCTATCAATTACACAGTTTTTAATTGTTGGGGAAGCATAACTAAGATAGATACCACCACCAAATATATGGACCCCATTTTTAATTGTAAAGCCATCTAACACCGAATCAATCGTTTCATCATTATGGAAGGTAAAGCCTCTGGTCTCAAGAATTTTCTCACAATCAATTATCGTTGCATCAGCACCATTGCGAGACTTTACGGTTATTCTTTTTCCTTTGAAATCAATATTTACATTTCCTTCACCTCGATAGATGCCATCATCTACCAAAACAGTATCACTATTTTGAGCGGCATCAATTCCTGCTTGAATTGTCGGTTGATCGGCTGGCACATTGATTGTAGCTGCAAAAGCAAGTGGACTGAATAGAGAGAGCAATACGATGAATAATACATTGATATAGATATACTTCATGATTGTCCTCATGAAAATGGATTAATCCCTATGGTCGCTATGTATATGTTAATCATCCGTTGCAAGCATTGCTGTGAATGCTTCTTGCGGCACATCAACATTCCCGATCTGTTTGAGGCGTTTCTTACCTTCCTTCTGTCTTTCTAACAATTTTCGTTTTCTTGTAATATCACCACCGTAGCATTTTGCAGTCACATTTTTCCGAAGCGGTCTGACAGACTCACGTGCTACAATCTTAGTCCCAATCGCAGCTTGAATCGGTATTTCAAACATTTGTCTGGGTATCAACTCTTTCAATTTAGACACTAAACTCTTTCCACGGTCTTCTGCCATTTCGCGTGGTAAAATAGTTGAGAGCGCATCCACAGGTTTTCCCATCAAGAGAACATCTAACTTTACCAGTTTCTCTGTTCTATATTCACCGACATCGTATTCAAGTGAAGCATATCCGCGAGTGAGCGATTTTAACTTCGGAAAAAAATCAACAAGCATTTCACTGAGTGGCAAATCATAGAGGAGTTGTACTCTGCTCACATCCAATTGGTTCATCCGCTTATATATACCCCGTCGTTTCTGACAAAGTTCCATCGCATTTCCGATATATTCCCGTGGAACAATTATATCAATATTGACATACGGTTCTTCAATTCGTTCTATGTCTTGTGTTTCAGGCAGATGTGCGGGATTGTCCACTAACACATCATCACCTGATTTGAGAAAAACCCGATACATCACACTGGGGGCAGTCCGAACAAGCGAGAGTTCAAATTCTCGTTCAAGACGTTCATGGATGATCTCCATGTGGAGTAGACCTAAGAATCCGCACCGAAACCCGAATCCTAACGCAACAGATGTCTCCGGCTCAAAGGTGAAAGATGAATCGTTGAGACGTAGTTTTTCCAGTGCTTCTCTGAGTGCCTGAAATTGGTTTGTATCTGCAGGATACAGACCACTAAACACAAGCGGTTTTATTTCTTTATAGCCTGGAAGTGGTACTTCGGTGGGATGCAGATGATGCGTGATTGTATCGCCAATTTTAGCATTGTCAATGTCACGAATACCTGCAATAAGATACCCGACTGCACCTGTATTGAGTTCGGAAGCGGGTTGCATTTGTGGCGTAAAAATGCCAACTTCCTCAACTTCATAAGACCGTTTAGTCTGCATGAGTTGAATCTTATCACCCGGTGCAATGCTACCATCAAAGATGCGAGTGTAAATAATTACACCACGATAGTTATTGTAGATGGAATCCAGCACAAGTGCTTTTAATGGGGCTGCAGAGTCCCCATCAGGTGCGGGTATTCGTTTGACAACTGCCTCTAAAATAGCGGGGATGCCGGTGCCGGCTTTCGCACTGACAAGGAGGGCATCCTCCGCCGGTATACCAACGACCTCCTCAATCTGTCTTCTGACTTCATCAGGTTGGGCAGCGGGGAGGTCAATTTTGTTAATTACAGGGATAATTTCCAGTTCATTTTCTACAGCAAGATAGGCGTTTGCCAACGTTTGTGCTTCAACGCCTTGTGCTGCATCAACAATAAGGATAGCACCTTCACACGCCGCAAGACTTCGGGACACCTCATAAGTAAAATCTACATGTCCTGGCGTATCAATTAGATTGAGTTCATAGACATTTTCATCCTCAGCACGATAATGGAGTTTGACTGCGGTAGCTTTTATAGTGATACCGCGTTCCCGTTCCAAATCCATTAAATCCAGCACTTGTTCCCGCATCTCTCTTTCAGCAAGTGTGTTTGTCCGCTCTAAGAGACGATCACTTAATGTGCTTTTGCCGTGGTCTATGTGTCCTAAAATACAGAAATTGCGAATGTTGTGAAGTGTAACTGACATGATATAAATAGTATACTACATTTCATGTCAATTTTCCATAAAAATGATGCCTTAATATCGTTATTAACACGATAGAGGCACGAGAAAACGCACCTCAACCTTCCATCTACAACAGTTTAACCTTTATATTCCGAAACCAAAGTTTTCCACCATGATCTTGCAAACCGATATGTCCTTTACGCGGAAAATCTTTGAGTGCAATACCGAATTTGTTCCTACTGCCATCAGGATTCTCATGCGGTGTATCCCACTCATCTAAATCTGCGCGGACAATTTCTTCACCGTTCATCTCCACGGCAACGAGACTTCCATCACAAGTAATAATCATCTCATTCCATTCACCCGCAGGTTTGCATACGTTCCGTGTCGGTTCCAAAGCATCATAAAGTGCACCACAGCAGTGTTTTGTAGCGGGTGCTTTGCCGTGCGTGTCTAAAATCTGAATCTCAAGTCCTGTTTGCACTGGACGTTGCAAATCTGCCCAACGAATAAAAATACCACTATTCACAGTCGGTTCACTCATATATTCCAATGACAAAACGAAGTTGTCAAATTGCTCTTCTGAATAGAGCATATTACCACCTTTAACAGTGCAGAGAATAGTGCCGTCATCCACAGCCCATCCTTCTTCTTTACCGGTGGCACCCCAACCGTTTAGTGTTTCACCATCAAAGAGAGATTTCCATCCATTTGTCTGTTCTGCTGCCATATTAATATTCCTTTTCAAAGTGTAATTAGTTTTAATGCAGACTTTCCAAAAAAAGCCTACCTACATCAAGGTTATATTCAAAATCTGATGCCGACCAAGGAGTGTTATAGCCTATTATCGGCACAAAACTTTCGTGACGCGAACCGTGTGAACGAACTGAAATCGGTTCGGATGTCACCTCCAATTCACCAAAAACTGTATCCTTGTCTGCCAATACAAAAACGTCACCAATCCTATCAGGATGAAGGTGAAATATACGCGCTGCGTCTTCAGCAGTATACACCTCCTCAATACCAGAGGTATCTAAAAGTATCTGAACTGCAGATTCTACATCATCTCTGTCTTTTAAGAATATGTATGCTGCCCCACCTAAATTACCATGATGTGCAACATATCTATCCTTAATAATCGGAATAGCGTCTGCTGGTATTCCTTCTTGTGTTAGAATACATCCAGGATCAAGAGCAACCGATTTGTCCAACATACCATGATCAGCAGTGATGTATATCTCGCGTTCTGGGTCATCATCAACTATCTCACCGATAATTTGGTCAAGTTCAGTCATGTGTTTCTGTGCCATCTCTGCTTCAGGAGCAAACTTGTGCTGCACCCAATCCGTTGTGGAGCAATACACAACCTGCGGATCGTATTTCCGCAAAGTCCAATGAACTGCCCGTAACAACCACCAGTTGATTTCAATAGAATAAATCGGTTCGGCAGGACCGATGGCATCAATATATTCAGGAGGTGGTGCTTCAGCCGCAACAGCAATATCAGTGCCACCTTCTAACATCCTCAACAACTTCTGCTTTGTCACGAATAACGCAGTTTTATCAGCAAATTTAGTTGTTTTTGAAATCTCAAATAGTGTTGGAGTCAGTAAGAATCGGTTATCCTCAATAAACTCACCTTTTCCTGTTTTTCTATCAACATAATAATTTGATGTAATGCCGTGTTTCTCAGGAAATGTGCCTGTCGCAATACTCACATTATTGACATTGGTCACTGATGGAATAACAGCATTTGCGTCCTGATAGAATCCTTCATCTGCTAATTTTCGGATATTCGGGATATCGCTTGCTGCCAAGTAATCATGGCTTCCAGCATCAATACAGAGGATTAAGATTTTCCGTCTATTCACATTTTATACGCTTTACTAATCCAAATTTGTGACGACGATTATAGCACAAATGCTACTCGTCTACAATATATTATTGAACGCAGTTAGTCGTTTTGGACTTAGGAATTTGGAGAACATTTGGCAAGTAATAGGAACGTCCATACGAGCATGATAAAGGTTTTGGTTGCTATTGAAGGATACTTTGTCGGAACACATGATTATCCTGTTGTCTGGACTCCTTTATACGTAGCACAGACGTGTTATAAGTATATATATAATAATAGCGGACAAGGATATATATTGGAAGTTCTTAAAGGGTGCGATTACGGTTTAATATTGTGTTTTTCATTGAAATTCTTCTGACAAATTTTCAGATTCAGTGTTTCGGACTTTAGACTTCTACTGACTAATGTCCACAACTACTGTATCCTTGGGAATAAGCGGGCGAGGGTTTACACGTATTTAATGATTGTTTATGGCGAATATTCTACTTATAATACTTTTAGGAAGGTTCTATTTCCCAACCAGTTACATTAGCTATTATTGCAAGTGAATCTCTGAAATCACTTCGTATTTCTTTAAGTTTACCAGCATCTATGTTGTTATTATCCGGTATTATACTTATTTCACAATGTTCATCATTATCATTCTGTTCATCAGGGACATTTTCTATATATACTTCATGCTGATCTACATCTATTTCATATACATCTTCTGCAATAAGTTTTACAACTCCATTTTCGGGTTCTATTTGTATCTTAGAAACTATATCAATATCTCGGGCAGTACTTACTGAGATTTTATTCTCTTTGTCATAAAATGCCATAGGACCAACTTGATATTGACCTAATTCATCTTTGAAATATCTGAGCTGGTTATTATGCATCATTTCTTTCAGTTTATGTGCAGGTTCTCTATGTTTCTTAACTCTTCTATAAAGCACCTCGTCATTTTTTGGAATTTGTTTACTCTCCATTAATTATCCATTTCCATATCTTTAAACTGTTTTCTGTATTCAGATCACCTGTTTTATTAATAATTTTCTTAGGCGATACATCCGTATTAACTTCTGCTTGCCTATACTTCATAACATCATGTCTTATCTGGAAAATAAGTGTCCTAGATTCACATTTCCATGTTATGCATATATAGGCTGCTTCATTGCTATATATATGCAAAGGACTTATCCATTGAGATGCTAATTTTTCATCAGAGAATACTTCATCTATTAGAGATTCTATAATTTCACATGCGAGATATAAAGATCGGTGCAATGGTTTTTCAATACCAGAATCTTCCCAATCAAAATCTATTTCTAATATTCCGTTAATATCTCTTTTCATGTCGCTTTGCACTTTATATGCTTTTATACGGTGTAGGGCTTCAAATCTCCTATTGAGACCAGTAATCTTTCCAGTGTAACGTAAATGCTTCGCAGCCTTAATTTTCTGCATACCAGTTTCAACCGCAGGCCCTTCGATTTTATGCAGCATATTAGGATTATCTTCATCAACAACTCTAATAAGGCTATTAGTATTATCTTGGTGTATTGCAACATGCCCGTTCATATTACACCTCCAACTGTAAGTTGTAGTGTTCAGACAGTATGTTAACAGTTTTTTCTTTCATTTTATTTATTGGGTTTTCAGATATACCTGAAATGAATTCAGACAAGTTTTGGATATTGAAATGGAAATTAAAACTAACTGTAATTGTGTTATTAATATAATCTATCTCATTTCTTATATTAGTTTTTATGCCATCTATATCGTATAAAAAGGTATATGTCTCACAATCTAATGAACTTCCTATGGATTTGCTAATGATAGTTTTCTCACCTTTTATAGAAGATATAATTTCTTCATTTATATCCTTGTGAGTGAATCCAAAGTTTATACCGTAGCTACTTACTGGTGTTTCTATAAGGTATTTACATATTTTTGAGGATAGTTTTTCCAATCGGATAAAGTCGTAACTATCATCCGACAAAGTGAAAGATATCCTAGTTTCTTGAAGTTGGACATCAACACCTTTGAGTTTGACTGTCATTGGTGAATTTTTTATAGAAAAGGAATTCCTTAAATTTACATCAATATTTATGAGGTATTCATCTGGCCTTTCATTGCTTATTGGGTCTAAGAATTCGGTATTTTCAAAATGTCTTCCGATCCATAACGGTGTGAATATGCTTGAATTCCATCCACCTATAATAACTAATGGACTATGGCGGTATTCTAATTTCATAAATTGACCTGATATGTTTGGTTTGGATTAAAATCTTACGTAAATTTGAAATAAAACCAAGAATATAAGATTTTAACATACATCAAGTATATTTGCCAATTAAAAACAACTATTCAAACCCTATATTCTTTGCATTATAATGCTATTAGCGTTCCTCCAGACATAACTATTTGAGGTATAAATGCCCTTATGTTATGACCAAACACAGTTCTTAATAATCATACTGATATTTCTCAAAAGTTGTTGAATATCAGTATTTATCAAGGTTCTTTTAGGTTTAGTTCATGAAAATGCGGCATGATTTCAAGTAACATGTGTCTTTGTCCAGTGAGTTCAAGTTGTATCTGATGGAATGTGCGACGTTCAGAGATGCTTACCTGCAACAACATGAGGTAACTCATTACTTTTATACCGAGCCCCGCACATGCGCCTTGCGCACTTTCTAAACGCATATCGGATAAATGCAGGTTGGATTTCAGTTGTCTCCAATAGTGTTCGATCCCGTTGTGTTGAGACCATATTCTGAGTGCTTCACAAGTGCGTAAGGGTTTACCAAAGACTAAGAGTGTGCGTATCTTTCCCATATCTGAAAAGAAAAGCACAATACACTCACCAAATGTTGGACTTGTGGCTTGGACACGACAGACCGGTTTATCACATCCCCATTGCTCTGGCTGCAGTTGTATGGATTTCTTATGAAGCGAAAGTTTCATTTTTTTGTTGTTTATTGTCATCACATAGTTGTTTTTACCATGAACCAATATGGACACAAACCCTAAATCTGATAAGATGTTGACCAGTTTCTTGCTACCATACCACGAATCGAAAGTGATCGGATATTTTCTGATATCAATGCTATGGGCATCAAAGAAATCTAACACTTCTTTCATCATGCCAACAAAAAGAACCGGTTTCTTTGTATTGGCACGCCCTTTTTTTGAAACAAGCCGTGTATTGAGTGGAATGACAATATCGCCAATCTTGATCGTGATACCTAATATGTTCTGCCCCCAAGTGGTGTTATTCCGTTTTTTAGACCACCAGTTTGAGCAGTAAGCTATTGTTTTTCCATAGCGATCTATATTACTGTCATCTACACTGATAGTAATACACCGACGAGATTGTGTTGAACCACTCTTGGCTTCAGTGTTTTTGATCCACTCAAGTGCCATAGTGCATCCGAGCCGCACATTCAAACATTTCCAGTGATATTGGCTCAATGAGTGAAGATCCCGATAAAGACCCGCTTTGGGAAGTGTCAACGCATCTGCAACTTGGTTCGGATTATAGAGGCCAAAGAAATGGCAAACGGATAACAAAAGTAAAGTGTCAATGATTTGTGCGTTCATACGGTGAAAACGAGAAAAAAGAAGATGTTGAAAAAACTTAGCAGATTTGATAATCTGATGACGCATGAGATGTCCTCCTAAAAATAATCAAATGTTGTTATTTTTTATTATTAGGATGGCAACTCATGCATCTAAAATCAAGTCAAATCTTCAAAATGGACGCATTTTCATTGTGCAAAACCCTCAATATAGTGATGTTTAGTGGATTCTCCGCTATTCTGATAAATGTCAGTCATACAATTCTTTCTGTTTGTCTAGGCATTTTATAGTCAATCCAAGTTTAAGGTAAAACTAATAGTATTAACCGTAAATTTATTCACTCAATCTTATGTTTGTTGTCAAGTAAAAATTACTTCAGAGGAATTCAATTGTCACTCAAAACTCTTGTTGAAGGGGTTTCTAACCCGATTTACATATCCTTACTATTGTTGGTGGGGTTTCCAACCCTTATGAAAGAAGAGTGCCGTTCTACCACAAATCTCGCGCCTCTTATACCATTTCTAATACACAACATATCATTGTCAAAACAGGCGTTGGTAGTCGCGCAATTCATTGCGCCTCTTACACTCCAATTGAAAAATGAAAATCATAAAGATTAATCCATCTGCGCGTCAACTGCAACACGAATTGTATCTTGTCTAAACGATGCCTCAAAGGCACTATCAATTTTTGATAGTGGATATGTTGCACCAATCAATTCTGCAAACGGATAACGCATCCGACTTTTTTCTACAAAACTTAAGGCAGATTTCAGCACACGAGGATGATAGTTGTGAACGCCTTGGAGACTGATACATTTTGTAACCAGTTGGTGTAAATTCAGAGGCACATTTTCCAAAGGATAAACATATCCCAATGTCACACATCTACCACCAATCGTTAGCCATTCAGTTAGATTTGGAATTGCGGACGGTGCACCACTCACTTCAACACCAAGATCTATGCCATGACCGTGCGTTATATCTTTCAAGATACGATCAATTTCCTCAGTAGATGTTGTATCAGCGTTAAAGGTGTGTGTCGCACCAAACTGTTTAGCAATCTCTAAACGGGTTTCATTCTTGTCTACAATTGCGACTATTTTGTAGCCTGCCTCTTGTAGAAAACATGCAGCATAGAGACCCAACATACCAGCACCGTGGATAACAGCAGTTTCACCGGAGCGAGTTCCTATTTCCTGTAAACCGTTTACTACAGTTGACAGCGCACAATTTATCGGGACTGCTTCTGCATCGGTTATTGAATCTGGAATATGATAAATAGTGGTTCCTTTTCGTAGTTTCATGTGCGTTGCAAAACCGCCTGTTAGAACATTATCTCCCACTCCCTGAGCATGTCCGTATTTGAACATTGTCATACATTTCTGTGGAAGACTCTTGTTTTCACAGAAATGGCATTCACCACATGAAGTAGTCAGACTCCAGACAATTCTGTCTCCAATCCGTAATGGTTTTCCATCAGTAGAACAAACATCTGTATGTGCGGCGACAGTCCCAATGGCTTCATGTCCAAGTACACATGGCACTTCTGCACTACGTCTCCCGGATACAGTATGAAGATCAGAACCGCAAATTGTGGATAATAACACCCTTACCAAGACTGTGTTTTCTGAAGATGAAATAGGCACATCACAAAACTCAAAAGGCAGATCAACACCCTTAAATAGTCCAACTTGTGCAACTTCGTCAGTATTTTCTAACATAAACTCACTCATATAAATTGATGATTTAGTATTCAAAATTGTGCAACAATTCACTTGCCATGTCAAGCATTAATTCGTATAATAACTTCAAGAAGTACCACCGAAAGGATACACAGAAATATGATCAGAACTGCAGACGTGCTTATTGAAGCATTACCATATATCCGTCGGTTTCACAATCGACGAATTGTTATAAAATATGGCGGTGCTGCGATGGAAGAGGATACGCTTATAGATTCAGTGATGGAAGACATCGTCCTGATGAAATATGTCGGAATGCGTCCGATTGTTGTGCATGGCGGTGGACCAAAAATCAGTGCCTGGATGGATAAGGCGGGGAAGGAAACCGAATTTATTCAAGGTCTACGCGTTACGGATGCCGAAACTGTTGAAATTGCAGAGATGGTACTCGCAGGTTCAATTAACAAAGGTATCGTTGCAAAAATTAATCAACACGGTGGACAGGCGATAGGAATTTGTGGGAAAGATGCAAATATGATTGTCGCAGAGAAACATACGCCTACCTTCATAGATGAAGATGGAAAGGAAACTGAAATAGACATTGGTTTTGTCGGTAATGTCATAGGTGTCAACACGCAACCAATTATTACACTTGATGAGGCTGGATATATTCCAGTTATTGCCCCAAATGGGACAGGTGTTGATGGACAGACCTATAATATCAATGCGGATACAATGGCAGGAGAAATCGCTTCCGCACTTCAAGCTGAAAAACTTATACTATTGACAGACATGATCGGTATCTGTGAAAATGTTGAGGACATTACTACACTCATATCAACGATTCAAATGCGAGAAATAGAAACTTACATTAACGACGGTATCATTACAGGCGGTATGATTCCAAAAATTGAGGCATGTGAGAGAGCACTCCTCGGTGGTGTAGCAAAAACACATGTTATAGATGGCAGAATACCGCATTCACTCCTCCTTGAGGTGCTCACTGAAGGTGGTATCGGCACAGAAATAATAAGATAATGGACGACTACATCTATGGAACAACGAAAGAAAATCGCAGCTATCATCACAACCTATTTTCCAAACTCTCATGCAGACGTGATTGCTACAAAATATATGAAGGGTTACTCTACTGATAAAGGACATCTTGACCCGCGTGTAGATTTGGTCTCCATTTATCTGGACCAAATTGATTCTCGCGATATTGGTGTAGATTTAGCAGCAGAACATAATGTGCCAATCTACCCCAGTATCCGGCAAGCACTGACGCTTGGTGAAAATGAACTTGCTGTTGATGGTGTACTTCTTATTGGTGAACACGGGGACTATCCGCATAACGAATTTGAACAGCACATGTATCCGCGCCGATATATGTTTGAACAGATATGTGGCGTATTTGCATCAAGTGGTCGGCCTATTCCCGTTTTCTGTGATAAACATCTGTCCTACAATTGGGATGATGCCGATTGGATGTCCGCACGTGCAAATGAACTCAATGTGCCATTCATGGCTGGATCATCGCTACCTGTATGTTGGCGGCAACCCTTTGTGGAACACTCACTTGATACACCCTTGGATACTGCTATTGCCATCGGTTACGGTGGTGTGGAGTCCTACGGTTTCCATGCACTGGAGACGTTACAGTGTATGATTGAACGACGGACAGGTGGCGAATCTGGTGTTGTCTCTGTTCAATGTTTGGAGGGACAGGATGTATGGAATGCAGCAGAATCTGGAGAATGGTCGCTTGATTTGGCTGAAGCAGCTTGTGCACAGATAGAGAATAGACCTGATACATCTATCATTGACGGATGTCCGAGTCCTATACTGTTTCTGATGGAACATCGTGATGGTTTTCGTTCTGCGGTATTGATGTTAAACGGTTACGTAACAGATTTTGCTTATGCATCACAACAGGGAGATGAGATTCTTGCTACAGAATTTTACTTACAAAACGGAACGCCTTATGCTCATTTCAGTTATCTGAGTCTAAATATAGAAGAGATGTTCGTAACAGGAATTCCACAATATCCTGTAGAACGCACACTTTTAACAACTGGAATTCTTGATGCCATCATGCATTCACGCGCGGAAAAGCATAGAAAACTTGAAACACCGCATTTGGCAGAACTTGCATATCAATCCTACCAAAACACACTCATCCGACCATCTGCACCTCGTCCAGAAGGTGCGACATTACAATAACGATCTCACGCCAGGAGTATTAATGAACCCACATATTACTATAGTTACACTCGGTGTAGAAGACTTACAAAGAGCCATCAAATTTTACCAAAACGGGTTAGGTTTTCCAAGAATGGATGAATCAGAGGGCATCGCATTTTTTCAACTGGAAGGCATAATATTTGGACTTTATCCAAGAGACAAACTGGCTGAAGATATAACTATCTCTGATGAAGGCTCGGGATTTCAAGGATTTACACTTGCACACAATGTAGGTTCGCCAGAGGAGGTAGACAAGACCTTAGCAGAAGCTGTGGAAGCGGGAGCAGAACTTGTCAAACCCGGACAAAAGGTCTTTTGGGGTGGTTATTCCGGTTATTTCAAAGACCCTGATGGATTTTATTGGGAAGTCGCACACAATCCATTTATGTAACTATGGTGGAGAATACAAATCATTATACACTTACCTCCCGTGGTAGGCGAGGTTTCCTAACCTTGCCGATGCAAAATGTCCAAATAATTTTAGAATTCATAATAAGCGAATCAAATCAATTGGAGAATAGAATATGGAAAAAATAAGAATAGCATTTATCGGTTGTGGTGGAATGTCATCTATATTGCAGCAGTGTATTCCGATGATACCTGAATTTGAATTTGTTGCTACATGCGATCTTGTTGAAGACAAAGCGAAATCAAACGCACGAAGATTTGGCGCACTAAACCACTATACTGACTACAATGAAATGTTCAAGAATGAAGATCTATATGCTGTTGCAGTGGTAGGTAGACCGGAGGACAAACTTCATCGGGACATCGGCATCGAGTGTATGAAAAACGGATACCATATCTATACCGAGAAACCTCCAGCAACGACCGCTGCTGGTGCCAAGATGTTAGTTGATGTGTCCAAAGAGACTGGCAAAACTGGTATGGTCGGCACAATGTGGCGGCATGCACCGGCACATCAAATCGCAAAACGCCTGATTGACGAGGACGATTTCGGTTCTGCCTGCCAATATCATACACGCTATCTTGCACCAGGTCCCCGAGTTAGCGAAGCAGGTTCACCTTTCGCATGGCACTTCATGTTGGATCAAGTCATACATCCTACAGATTGTATGCGCTTCTTTATGGGACAGGTCAGCGAAGTATACGCGATTGGCGCAATTGATGCACCATCCAGTAATGTGTCAATGTCTGTTAACTTAAAATATCAAAATGGGGGTGTCGGCACAATGACACTCGGCACCGGTCCCGTCTTGGAAGCTATGGTTTTTATCAAAGGCACTAACAATCAAGCAATTCAGGTGTTTGAAACAATGAAACTAAAACGATATCGTGTCCCAACTTGGCTCGGAGCAGGTGGTGGTTATATTGATACTCCGACAGAAGAGTGGAATATAAATACTGCTTTTCACGGTATCAGTAGACCCGGGTACCTTGAGGAAATGCAACATTGGGCACAATCCTTAAAAGCAGGCACACAACCACACTCAAGCCTTGAAGATGCATATCAGAATATGCGCGTTTTGGAAGCCATAAGTCAAAGCATAGAAACTGGAGAGAAAGTGCACATCCCAAACTAATCAAGATAATACAATGAGACAAGTAGTCATTTGTCCAGATAAAGATGGTTTTTGGATTGATGAATACCCCAGTTGACTCCGATGTACGCCACAAGCAATAACTATGGTAAATTATTGAAATAATTCTACACATTGATCAGACGAGGTTAGGAAACCTCGCCTACCGTCGATAGAAAATGTAGATATAATTCAATGCTTCACCATAAACAGATCATTAACTTTTGAGAAATATCAACTATAATTGGAGAATATTGCATGGACAAAATAAGAATAGCCTTTATTGGTTGTGGTAGAATGTCATCCCGATTACAGCAGTGCATTCCAATGATACCTGAGTTTGAATTCGTTGCCGCGTGTGATCTTGTAGAAAATAAGGCGAAATCAAACGCACGAAAATTTGGTGCATTACGCCACTACACTGATTACAATGAGATGTTTAAGAATGAAGATCTGTATGCCGTTGCAGTTGTCGGTAGACCAGATAACATGCATCGTGATATCGGAATAGAATGCATGCAAAATGGATATCACATTTATACAGAAAAGCCTCCTGCTACAACCGTTGCAGGAGCCAAAAAGTTGCTTGATGCCTCAGTGGAAACTGGCAAAACTGGTATGGTCGGCACAATGTGGCGACATGCACCGGCACATCAAATCGCAAAACGTCTGATTGACGAGGATGATTTCGGTTCTGTCTGCCAATATCATACACGCTATCTTGCACCAGGTCCCCGAGTTAGCGAAGCAGGTTCACCTTTCGCATGGCACTTCATGTTGGATCAAGTTATACATCCAACCGATGGCATGCGCTTCTTTATGGGGCAGGTCAGCGAAGTATACGCAGTTGGCACAATTGATGCACCAACCAGTAATGTGTCAATATCTGTTAACCTAAAATATCAAAATGGAGGTGTCGGCACAATGACACTCGGCACCGGACCCGTCTTAGAATCTATGGTTTTTATCAAAGGAACGAACAATCAAGCAATTCAGGTGTTTGAAACAATGAAGCTAAAACGGTATCGTGTCCCAACTTGGCTCGGAACAGGTGGTGGTTATATTGATACACCGACAGAAGAGTGGAATATAAATACTGCATATCACGGTATCAATAGACCCGGGTACCTTGAGGAGCTGCAACATTGGGCACAATCCTTAAAAGCCGGCACACAACCACACTCAAGTCTTGAAGATGCATATCAGAACATGCGCGTTTTGGAAGCCATAAGTCAAAGTGTAGAAACTGGAGAGAAAGTGTCCATCTCCGAATAGAGGATTTTACTATAAAATTGATAAGTGCGCTTGCACAACGCACTTATCAATTCCAGTATTGATATACCTATTCAACCTTTGGCAAGGTGGGCAGAGTTAAGCGGGGACGATCACCGAAATCGGGGAGTTCGGGTGGATTTTCTTCCATCTCTTGTAGGAGAATTTCAATCGCTTTGTCAAGTTGTGGATCATCATCTGTCATATAATCCTGTGGTCTATAATCCACTTCAATGTCTGGGTCAGTGCCGTAGTTTTCTACACTCCAACCCACATCAACAAACCAGAAAGAGTACTCCGGTTGTGTTGTTCTGCCGCCATCCACAAAACCTTGATGAGGTGAAATACCGATAACACCACCCCACGTACGTTTTCCGATTAATTTGCCTAACTTCATTAACTTGAAGCAATGAGAGAAAATGTCCCCATCAGAACCCGCATTTTCATTGGTAACAGTGATCATCGGACCTAAGACGGAAGCAGTCGGATATGGATTAGGTGTCCCCCATCGTGGAATAGCATATCCAATACGATGGCGAGACAACTTTTCTAAAATTAGTTGCGATACATTTCCACCCCCGTTGTAGCGAACATCAATCAGGAGGGCAGGATAACTCACCTCTGCAAGATAGCCTCGATGGAACTCAGCATAGCCACGACTACCCATATCGGGAATATGAACGTACCCCACTTTTCCATCCGTTCTTTCGTGCACATATTTCCGATTCTGTGCTACCCATTCACGGTACCGTAGATCCCCTTCACCACCAAGCGTTTTGAGCGTGACAACTCGTTTCTCACCATCACTGGCATTTTTGAATGTGGTTTGCACCTCTTGTCCACCAAGGTTGACTAACAATTCACCTGGGGACACACTCTGACTGAGTTGCTGTCCACCTATCGATAGAAGGATATCACCCTCTTGGACGTTGATACCGGGAGCATTGAGTGGTGAATCTCTGCGTTCATTCCAAGTATCACCCCGAACAATGTGTGTAATGCGGTATCCGTTGTTTTCTGCATCGTAGACAAAATCAGCACCGAGGAAGCCTTGTCCATAGTTTGGTGAACTGCGGTAATCCCCGCCAGATTCATACGCGTGTGAAGTTCCGAGTTCACCCTGCATTTCCCACATAAGGTCAGAAAACTCACCACGCGTTGCAATTCGATCCAGTAGTGGTAGATAACGTTGATACACGTTTTCCCAATCAACGTCGGACATATCCTCAGTCCAGAAATAATCACGTTGAAGTCTCCACGCTTCCCGATACATTTGCTTCCATTCGGCAGTAGGAATGACAGATGGTCGGATGCGGTTTAAGTCTATCCACCCTGTGTGTCTATTAGAACTACCTTTGCTGTCCTTTTGACCATCATCAACTTTTTTGCCAGCCTTCACCACACGCACCTTTTTTCCTGTACGGTATAGAAGGGATTTGTTATCTCCCGAAAGTGTGAAAGAAGCAATATCTGAAACGAGTACCTCTTTTTTCTGTTCTTTGAAATCATAGGCGTGGAGTTTTCCTTTGTCACCTTGTTCATCTTCTCCAGAAACATTAGTCGCATGGTGTAAAGGCCAGGTGGTGAAGATTGCTTTCCCCTCAACACCGTCAATCTGTCCGTAACGTCCATGTGAATACGGAAATGCCACAACGCGTTCTTCAATACCATCTAACTCAATGTTGACAGGTTCTTGCTTTTTCTCGTCCTCTTTCTCTTTAGATTCACCATCTTTTTCATCAGTTTTTTCTTCTGTATCCTCGTCACCATTTTCCTTCTTTTCTTTATCCTTATCCTCTTCAGGTGCTGGTGTTGCTGGAATAAATGGGTTCGGTAATTCCTTTTGCAATGTCACCAACAGTGGACGGGTTGCAATAGGGAAACTCAGTTCAAATTGTAAAGCATCTCCAACCGGATCAAATTCCCGATGAGATAAGAAGTAGAGGTATTTTCCATCAGGATCCCACGCAGGTGCGAAATCTCTGAATTCTGGTTTAGTTATATAAACTGTTTCTCCCGTTTCTACATTACAAAGTTTTATTGATGATGTTGTTTCCGTCACAGGGTAACTATAGGCGATCCACTTTCCATCAGGTGACCAAGTTGCGCCTCCTATTCGTCCGTATTCGCTTTTATCAAGCACTTTCATTTCTGGTGTTTCAAGTTCTATATGCAGGAGTTCAAAACGTTGGTTGACGATGAGGAGTTGGTCTTTTAAATCATCACCCTTAGGACATACGGTGAGTTGTCTGACATGTCCTATATCAAGTTCGTCAAGTCTACGGACTTCAGCACTGCCATCGCATGTATGGATTTCTAACGCTTCTTCACCACCTGCATCGGAAAGAGTAATGATGCGTTTTCCATCGTTCAGCCATCGTGGTGTTCTGTATCGTGTTCCGTTGCGGTCTCCATGTTGGAGAACAGCACCATCCCAATTTGCCATCGTAAAAAGTTTGCCACGGGAAGTCAGTGCAACAGACCTACCGTCGGCAGATGGCATAGAATCTTGAAGGTATTGGGATGCACTAACAAATTTGCGTTGACGTTGGATACGTGGACTTCTAAACTCTACATCAACTTGATTATTGGTATCGGTATCTATATTGTAAACCCACAAATCGGCACCAGCATGATAGACAATACGCGTGTCATCTGTTTGCGCGGATCGGCAGTAGTAGGTTTCCTGATGGGTGTGACGTTGAATATCTTCGCCATTCGTTTGACAGGAATATATGTTTCCAACGCCTTCGTGGTCCGAGATAAAGTAGATGCGGTCACCAATCCACATTGGGGTGGTAAAATTGCTTTCCACTGGTGCGAAAGGTTCAAATTGTCCGTCACCGTTTTCATCAATCCAGAGTTGACCCGCTGTGCCACCGCGATACCGTTTCCATCGTGCGGGTTCTCGTGTCAGTCTACCGAGTATAACCCCGCCATCGTCACCGAATGCAATATGGTTAGTGGGACCGTAAGGAAGACGTTGCGGTTCACCACCTTCAGGAGAAATGCTCCATATCCATGCACCAAATGCTGAACCTGCACCGCTGGAATATAGGATATTTTCACCTTCCACATCCCATCCGACTATACTGACGTTACTACCTTGATAAGTGAGTCTTTTTGCTTCACCACCGAGAGATGGCATGATATATACTTCTGTTGGACCCTCCTCACGACCTGCAAAAGCGAGATGTTCACCGTCGGGTGATAATTGAGGTGAACCTGTGGCACCGAGATTTGATGTTAACCTTCGGGCAACACCGCCATTGATTGGGACTGTCCATAAATCATCTTCACAAACAAAAACAATGGTTTCATTAGAAATAGTTGGGAATCGATAGTATCCTGACATTCACACCTCCAGATGTGGAATTATAAATAGATAAAAGATAATATTTGATAGGCGAGGTCCAATCACACCGTAGTGGATGGACATAACTATACATAGTTTACCACCAGCGATGGGTCCTCGCCTAACAGATTTCACGGTAAGGTGATGTACCTGCTTACCTTACCATTTTATAGTATATGCGAAATAGCGGAGTATTTTTAATTATCGTCTAATTTTGCCTGTTCGTCAGAATCTGGTGGATCTCCGAGCCAGAGTTCAACAGCAGGACTACTGGCAATGCGACGGTTTCCTACAGAAGCGTTAATAACAAAGGTATAAGGTCTTTCCTGTTGGTTTCCGATGAATGGGTTACGTCTTAATTCATCTCTTCCACTGGTAACAATGTTGGGAACAAGTGTTATTGTTGCTTCGGATGTCCCTCTACGGAGAACAGTTGTTTCTCGTTGGAGTCTCACACCAAACGGTAAACCTGCCACTGTTAGGTTCATGTTTTGACGGTTACCTCTGCGTCGATCAACCTTTACGGTAATATCAACGGGACCATCTGGTGTTACTACGACCTCACTGGGTGTAGCAGAAAGAATGATGGGAGAGGACTCCGTTACACTGACGACCACGCTTTGACGTTGCACGGTCTGATCGTTATTCCGTATTCGGTACACCTCAATTGGTGTAGCAGCACGACGTATCTGATATCCAGAACCAGTTGTGACAGTGCCGACAACCTGAACAACACTATGGGCTAATTCAGCGTCAGGGGCCGCAGTAAGCGTGAGAAAACCTTCGTTATTTCCACCTTCTGAGAGAATAGAACTCTTGCTTGCGGTGATAGCCGGTGGTAGATTTTCAACAGAGAGTAAGATCGGTTCGGTAAATCCAACACGACGAAGCAGTGTGACTTCCATCAAAACTGTCCCACCCCGGCCAATGTTGGGGTTGTCCGGTGTAACAGATAGAGCAAAATCTGGTACTGTTGGACGGATGTCTAAGTGATAAACATAACCGTCTCCACCTTTACCGGCGATGTCTTCAACACGGAGTGCGTATTCACCAGGACGTGCAAAACTGAAATCAATAATTGCGTTTCGTCTACCACCTCTGCCAGCGTTATTTCTCAGTACACGACCTTCCGCGTTCAACAAGGTCAGTGAAGGACTTAGCGGTGAATTCAGTTTCTCTGCAGATAAATCAATGGAATATCCACCGATATCAGCGAAAAATCCCCACGGACCATATCCGTTAGTAACCTTAACGAGAATTTTGTTTCTACCTTTTTTCACTGGCAGTTCAATGACATCATCACCTCGGTTCAGCGGTCTATGCACGTACTTGCTAAAGATAAGTTTATCGTTTACCCAAATTTTAATCGTATCGTCTGATCCGAGAGAGAGCAGGTATTTTTGGTCCCGTTCAGACTGGAAGTAGGTCAAAGCATAGCCTGTAACATCATCTTCAGGGACACTTGAGAAGACATTTTCGCCTCTGCTATTCGTCTTATACCATTTTATTCTACGTCCCTCTTTCCCAATATATTCTTTTTTTAGGTGTATTTCGACCTCAGGAGGATAGACGGTCTCATATCCTTTTTCGTCAGTGTTGTCAAAAGGATGGATAACCCACCAAGGACCGAGACGTGATCCTTCTAAAATGTTAAAGCGGTAATAGTCAACCTCTCCTGGTTTTGAGATACGACCACTGATTGCACCAGGGGTTGTGAGGGGTTGTGCACTCTCAATCCGTTTGGCAATTAACTGTCCCATGCGGACGACTTCATCAGCAATAAATGCGATAATCCGATCACGATCAGTGTCTGTCATATCAGCGTTTTCTTTCGCTGCCATACGGATGATGGTAGACTCCCACTGTTCAGAAGTAAGCGCGCGGTTATCCGGTGAACGAAGTTCATGACATGCTGTGCATTTAGTTTGGAACAGTATTGCAGACTCAGCATTCTTGGCCTGTGTATCGTTTTCTTCAGCAGATGCTGTGTTGTTTGTAGCGGCTTCTATAGAACGTTCAATATCTTCAGAGAATTCGTTTGCGATAAACGGGAAGATTCCATAAGGAGTCCGTATCAACGTAACCCCTGGTTGTTGATTACTTGGAAGTTTTACTTCCAATTCAGTTTCAGGTAGATTTTCACCACCAATAGTGGTTTTAATTACGCTACCGATTTTGCCACCAGTCGGGTAAATATATGTGTTGTAAGGGACAACACCCATCGTTATTCTGTAGACAGAATCTGGATTACCACGATAAAGCAAGTCTCGGATGCGGAGATAATAAGTACCATCATCTGGTAACGCATAATCAATTAGTGGATCAAGACTATAAAATCCGTTGCTGCGTATAAGTTCTGTTCCTTGTGCATCAAAGAGGGTGATCGTAGGATTGAAGAATTGCTGGCTAATGTTATTATATCGATATGCTTTAACGTTGAAAACGCAACGTTCACCCTTTAATCCTTCAAAACTGAAATAATCTACATCACCTCCTGAACTGATAACACCGTTGACGATGATAGGCAGTTCAATGAAAGTCGCAGCCTCCATCTGGTTATTGGATTCTGTTTCAACTGTGTCTTCTACATCAGTGATTTCAAATGGCCAGGCAGTGGATGCACCATTTTTGCCTACAATACGTATTTCGCGTACACCGATTTGGGCATTTGCGGCAATCTCTAATTCAGCAGTCATGCCACCAGTAGCCTTCGCAGCGGACTTTAGGTAGTGTGCAATCTTCGTCTGGTCATCTTCGCTGATTTCTGCTCCCTTATCCCGAACCATGCGTTTGACGACTGCCTCCCACTGTGTTCCAGTCATGGAACGGTTACTTGGAGAACGCAATTCATGACACTGTCCACAATTCGATTCAAAAACGGGTTTATGTGTTTCATCAACTTCACCACCCCCGACGTTGAGTATGCCTTTTATTCCAGGATCACCTTCAACGATAAGGGTATGTGCCCCGTCAAGATCGGAACCTTGTATTTTTACTTCAACCTTTTTTCCAACTTGTGCCCCTGCGGGAAAGAGAGAATTGAGACGTGGCGTGGCTTGTGCAAATAAAGAGATTGGTGTACATATTAAAAGAAGGATACACACAAGCGGAATATATTTCAAACCCCACCTTGATAGTAAATCGAGGCGTTGATTTGGAGATGAGTATTTACTTTTATTATTGGCACGCATCGAATAGTACCTCCAAAATGGGTGGAATTCATTTACAACTCCTCCCACAATTATGACATTAGAATTCGTGGGTTAATTTATTTTCTTGGATATTCCAAATTCGCACTTTTCCATCACGACTTCCAGCAGCAACATGTGTGCCATCAGGACTCATCTTTACAGCATAAACAGCATCTGTAGGTTCATTGAAGGTCCTTCTGCGGTTTCCAGAAAGAATATCCCAGATAATTACGGTTGAATCTGCACTGCCAGATGCTATAACTTCTTGGTTGTTCCATACGCCGCTATCTACACTATAAACAGCACCTTGATGACCGTTGAATGTCCGAACAGCTGCACCTCGTGTATTACCGTTGTTGTCTTGCGTTACTCGCCAAGCACGGACTGTGTTATCAGCTGAACCCGAGACAATTTGTTCTGTGCGCGTTCCATAAGCAAGTGAATAAACTGCATCATCATTTCCATCAAAACTAACAAGCACCGTATAGGTTTCAGGATCCCATACTTTTAAGGTTTTGTCTTCACTTCCAGTGACGAAATAGTTGCCGTTTGGATGATAAAGGGTAGATAGCACTCTACCGACGTGCTGTGTTAGCCATTTTGCTTGGTCGTCTAAAGGGGTGTCATCATCAAGATTGTCTAAATCAATCACTGCACTGTATTCATCCATACTTGCGGTGAGTAACGTCCCATTATTTGGACTAATGGCTATTGATTCAATGGTATCAGCGTGAATTTCAAACGTGTTGATGAGTTCTTCTGTCGCAACATCCCATATACGAATTTCTCCGTTTTGTGCTGGTTGACCACCACTTGCATACAACACTTTACCATCTGTGGAAAACTGTATGGATCGGACTCTACCGGCATGTGGTTCATACGCGTGGGTCATCTTCTGTGTCTCTAAATCCCAGAGTTCCACCCACTGATATTTGCCAACCGCAATGGATTTACCATCTGGAGTATATTCAAGTGCCCAAACAGGTGATATGATTTCCTTTTTATCTTGTGAGTGTTCATCCGCTTGGATGAAATGTCCAAGTAGAATATAACCCCCAAGCATTAGTACTGTGGATAAAGAGATTCCTATATATTTGCGAAAAATCATTTTACAACTCAATATTAAGTTTATCAGGGTAGGGACAGTAATGATGAGAAAACAGTAGAAGGAAATAGTAGGAAACACATAAGTTCTGCTACTACAAGCCAAACGAAAATGTCCCAACCTCAGTTAGCAGCATATAGCGTGAGGTTAACAACTCACTGTTAACCTCGCGCTATGACAAATGAATACTATACTGACTAAGCCAAGACACCTCGGATTGGACGTCCACCTCGTGAAAGGACGATTCGGACACCGTCAGGCGATTCAATGCTCTGATTATAGTCAATACCGAGACTCTGATAGATTGTAGCTGACAAGTCTTCGGGTCGGACTGGTGTTTCAGCAGGTTCCATACCGAACGGATCGGAAGCACCGACTACCTGTCCACCTTGAACACCACCACCCGCTAACATAATTGAGAATACGCGTGAGTGGTGATCACGTCCACCATTTCGGTTGATGACAGGGGTTCTTCCGAATTCACCCATAGTAAGAACTAAGGTGCTATCAAGCATACCACGTTGAGAAAGGTCATTGATTAGCGTTGCCATTGTCTGGTCAAATGCATTGAGTTTCCCCGGTAGTGAGGAGAAGATATTGTTATGGTTATCCCAACCACCGTTACTGACAGTGACGAAGTTAACGCCTGCTTCAACGAGTCTTCTTGCAAGGAGGCAGCTCTGTCCGAAAGTGTCCCGTCGATATGCATCGCGCATCTCTTTCGGTTCTTTTGAGAGGTTAAATGCGGCGCGGGCGTCTTTAGAACTCATAAGGTTGTATGCAGCACTATAGAAGTTGTCCATTGCCTCAACCTTCGGATTCCCTGCTTCATATTTCTTGAATGCATTGTCAACTGCTTGACGCAAGTTCTTCCGATTTTCAACGCGTTCAAAAGTGACACCTTTCGGTGGTTGTAAATCACGCACTTTGAAATTATTGCTGGCGGGGTTGCCATCTGGTGAAAACGGATCAAGCGATGCACCTAAGAATCCACCACCTGCATAAGCAACAGGTGAAGGAATAGCAATGTAAGGTGGCAAAGCACTTCTTTGTTCTTTCAGTTCTGCAACAACGGAACCGTGTCCAGGAACAGCAAAACCGGGTAATGGTTGATAACCTGTGATCATATAATGTGTGCCACGTTCATGTGCAGCTTCAGGAGATGTCATTGAACGGACAATACACATTTTATCTGCTTGTTTTGCCAACCTTGGCATGTGTTCACTAATCTGAATACCGTTGACGTTTGTATTAATAGGTTTGAACAGACCACGTATCTCTTCAGGTGCATTGGGTTTGAGGTCCCACATATCAAGATGACTTGGACCGCCACCTAACCAGACAAGAATAACCGATTTGGCAGATGCCGGTTTAGCAGTGGGTTGTGCATCAGCCTTAAGACGAAAATAGTCTGTAAGACCTAACCCAAAAAATCCGAGGACACCAGCCTTTATAAGGTCTCTGCGATAAAAACCTTCGCAGTCTGTGCTTGTGCAGTCTCTTTGGGGCATAGTTGTTCTCCTAAAATTGGTTTGCAATTATCTTATTATACAGAATACTTAACAACAATGATGATCTATCGTCACTAACGAGATATATTCTGAAATGTTTCCTGTATACACTTATAGTTTTGTTTGTCAGGTTGAACTATCTCTCTATTCTAACATTGCTTACATATTACATTGGAGGGTATTGCCTTAGTAATGACGCGGAATTTGGAGCGGAAAACCTTCATAACCGCACTTCACGACTTGAATTACTAAATTATATCTTAAGAAAACGTTGATGTCAAGGGAAAAATTGCTTAAATAGGGTTATTTAGTTTTAAGAATTTTACTTGATTTATGTTTACTAATAGTTTAAATGTCGTATTGAATTATCTAGATATTTTAGAGGTTCAAACAATTGTGTTGCTCTGCTGGTGCTTGCTTGCTTTTTCTATCTGTTTTCACACCTTCCACACTGCTAAATCAACGGTATGAATGCGCTTATGGCATTCACCGGGTGCTGAATGTCCATGTTGCAATGAATTGCGCGTCTACAAACACCTATTTTGATAATGAGAAGTTTTTATTTAGAAATGGTATGATATTAAATGCATGCATGGACCGTGCTGTTGATTTAACTTACCCTATATTCTCTGCCGGAGTCTGAGAGATTTGACCCATCTTTGTGCCTTAGGAACCGATGTGTCAAAAGGTTCTTTCATTTCAAAACATTCGGTTTGTCCGGCATAGATGTGGTGCCAGTCAACAATACACTGCATCTTATGCTTTTTGAGGTTTCGCATGAGGTATCCGCGAACTCTTGCACGTGTGTCAAGGGGAGCGTTACTGATGGCATGACTAATCTGTTGGTCTGTGATAACACGTCTGATACAACCTTCGTTTTGAAGTGCGTAGAAGATACCGCTATCGGGGTCAATGTTATGGTATTCCAAATCAATGCTTTTGAGCCACGGGTCATCCCAAGAGAGTTCTTCATCTTCAATTAATGCTTCAAGAAACCACTTTTTTGCTGCCCAATCAATCCGAGTTGTGAGTCGTGTCCAATCAACTTCAAGGTCATCAAGCACAGATTCCCACTCGGCGAGAACCCATTCATCAGTTTCATTCATGTCAGTTATCATCTCTCGGACAAAGTTCACATATTCGCGTTGAATATCAATAGCCGTGACAACTCTACCGTTCTGCATCTCAATATCCCATTCAAGGGAAGTATCACGTGAAATATGTTTGATAGCAGCAATGGGGTCAAGGAGATCAATATTGGGCATGGGAAGTTTCTCGCCATAAATGTCGTAATGTTTCTCAATGGCATCAAGGACGAGAGCCGTGGTGCCAACCTTCAGAGCAATGGCATATTCAGACATGTTCGTATCACCAACGAGGAGGTGAAGGCGGCGGTATTTTGTATAGTCACTTAGAGGTTCGTCACGAGTGTTAATGATTGCACGGCTAAACTGAATCCATTCATAGATTTCAGTTACGATATGGTCTGCTCTTTGTGATATTTGGTATCCGACAAAGTCGTCAACGCTATATTGTCCATCACCGAATTCAAGTATATCATCATAGCCACCGACTCTCCCCGCACCAGCGAAAATTTGACGCGTTACAAAGAACGGCAGTAAGGTAGGAATAACAATTCTATAGAAAGGAACATCTCGGCGTGCCTGAAAGTTTTCGTGGCATCCGAAAGTGGCACCAGTGTAATGATCTATGTTGTTTTTGTAGAAGGCGACGTGTGAAGAACGACCTGTGTCATGCAGGATTGCGGTGATGACGTGTTCAATGGCTTTGTCATAAGCGATTAAGTCAAAAAGATTGGCACATTCTGGTGTGGCATATTCAAGATGTCCCATGTCAATGTAAAGTCTACCACCGTTGAATAGAAAACCTCCATTGCCGGGTGGTTCACCCCAATCACGATAATGGAGATCGGGGATGCCGAGTTCAAGTATTTTGAAGGTATAGTCCCTAACATTCGCAGCGACTCCTTCAGGAGATACTTTAATACGTTGGGTCTGCACCGTTGGCGGCTGTATCATGCACCCAAATTCAGTTTCGATTCCCATTATTCTGTGTGACATGGGGTATTCCGATAGTATTAACCTATATATTTCCGTGCAATGCTATGATTTCACTTCTTATACGGTTTGCAGATTGCTAAAAAAGCAACCAGGGGCTATCTCCCAAAGCACTTCTGAATTATCAGAAATGCGCTTAATTGTTTGCAAATATCCTGTTTTATCGTGGTTTTTGATAAAATAGGCTTGGTTATCGCCAAAAATACCGCAAACAATGTCTAATTATTGTAACATATAACAACAAAGTTATCAAGAAATATATAGATATTTAGATACTGTTACTCAACCTTATTTAACTTATATCGCGGGCTGCTTGAATCTCATTTTGTGTTAGGATACGAAACTTTGTTTCTGCGGGTAGCGTATCATCTAATATACCTACCTCAATTTCTCCATCCTCTAATTCGGTATTTATTATTTCTTCTATCTCTTCATCAGGGACTTCGGTGTCGTCCTCTGCCTCTTCAGAACGTTGACTTAAGACCTTGCCGACAGCCCATGTCTTGAGTGCTAACTGCAGTGTAGAAGCAAGATCATTATTGTTCCCATTTTGGGCAGTAGTCAGGTATTCTTGCATCGCATTTTCTATTTCCAAAGTGCCACCAATCACTGCATAGTTATGATCTACTTTCACGTTACCATCGTAGTTTATATGCGTAAATTGTGTTTGTTCATCACCATTACCAATTTCAACGAGAAGCATTTTGATAATATATGCTTCACCGACAATCGCCTCAAACGCTTGTTTGAAAGTATGTGCTAAAACATAATGGGTTAAGCGGTGTAGGTTTACATCTTCGGTAGCACTTTGGAAAGCTTGAACGCTTGCGGTGTCTGTTACAAGCATTCGAAGACGTTCAATGTCAGCGGGGTGACCGATTGCGGAGAGTGCAATGCGGTCATGAACTTCAAATATTTTTTGAGCACCTTTTGTAACAGTCAATAGGAGGCAACCTTGTTCGTAGGGTAGTCCGACAACAGGACTCCCGAGTCTAAGTTGGTCTTCAATATAGTCGCGCCGGTCCTGAATTGCTTCAATCCAACGATACGGCAGATCGCGCATTATGTAGCCTCCACGTAACAGTCTTTTAGGAAATCATCAGAGAGTTTTTCTACCCCCTGTTGTGTTATGGTTTTAACAGTCGGAAAAATTTCGGCTTTTGCGTTGTAGCCGCTGGTTGCAGCGTCGTATTCGCTTGCGGTGTCAAGGAGTCTTAAAATGGTGACAGTCGCTTGTTGTTGATCCATATCTTCCAATCGGGTTTCACCCCATCTGTCAATGTATCGTAGGACACCACGTATCCAGATGGAACCTGAGCCAGTAGTAGCGAAATCCACATTCTCAAAATGTGCACCGAGCGCGTCATAGAAGTAAATTTTACCACCATTCTCCGAGTCGTCAGTTTGTGGGGCATACAATGCGAAAATCGGGATTACCGCACCAATTCCCTGCAGTGCCATCGGAAGATTATCTCGGATAAGACGCGAAAGTGTACGAAGTTTACCTTCAACACTCAATTCTTGTAACTGGCTTCGTCTGAAATACTGAAAAGAGTGTTTTAAAACACGTGCAATCTCATACGCCGTTGCGGGGGCACCAGAGATTGCAAGCACAGAATGTGAATCAATTGGAAGGACTTTCTCAGCACGGTCATGGATAACAGAGGTACCCGCAGTTGCACGCCGATCCCCTGCAATGATGATACCATCGCTGTACCGCATTGCAACAACCGTTGTGGCTTCCGGTATCTCCAACGTTTTACCGTATGTTGATTTTTCTTGCAATGGCAACTCTAACGCATCACGCATCGGCTTTGAAACATGTGTAAACTTTATATTGTCATCCGATGAGAGATTATCCATTTCAGGTGTACCATGCATGGTATCAGCGTGTTTTATTAAACTGAGAAAGTCACCTTTATGGTTCATTATTCCCCCGTTCTCTGACGGTATCGCCGGGATTGGTCTTTGTCAACACGGCGCATACGTTTGAGCAGTTCTTGGGTGTCCGGTCTGTTGACATCTGGACGTTTCGGTGCGTTATTGTCGTCTCCACCATCATCGGGTTCAAACGGTTTTGCCGGTTTCTGTTTGCGTTCGGGGTAATAAACAATCTGGTCTTTCATCAGAATTCTCCTTAATTTGCTATATAAAAATATGCAATTCTATAATCAACCACATCTATATGATGGGTTAGTTCAATCCAAGTTTTTCAACGAGGGCTTGTGGATTTGGGGATAGGTCAAGTGCTTCATTATATTTCTGAGCAATTTCAGGATTCGCGAGTGAGTTCATGTTAACTGTAACAGCTTTGCCTTCAATATCAAATGTAATGCTGTCCCACTGTACAGTTCTGATTGAATCTTCAAACTTGTTTAAGGACTTGCCTCGAAAATAAGCACGTGTGTCAAGCGGAGGCGTGTGCATGGCAGTATGGACTTGTTCATCTGATATAATCCGTTGCATCTGTAGACCATAGAATAAACCATCCTCAAGATTTATGTTATGATATTCCAAATCAATGCTCTGCAGCCACAAGTCATCCCATTCAATGCCCTCCGATTCCACGAATGTCTCCAACAACCATTTTTTCGCAACCCAATCAAGGCGATCTGTAAGACGCATTGGATCATCTTCAAGAGCATTCAACGTTTCTTCCCATTCTGTCAACACCCAATCTGTCTCATCACTTAGATGTGCAAGATGTTTTTGTGCCAGTGCAAGATATTCACGTTGATGATCAATAGCACTCATCATCTTTCCATCAACTTTCTGTATCATCCAACGATACGTCTGATCATGCGAAATAATTTTGATAGTATCAATCGGGTTCGCGATTGCAAACGATTTTGGAATAAGCCGTTGTTCTATTAATTCAATAACAAGTGCAGTCGTTCCGACTTTGAGAGCGGTCGCGTATTCGGACATATTTGCGTCTCCGACGATACCGTGTAGTCTTCGGTATTTCGCAGGATCAGCGTGCGGCTCGTCTCGAGTGTTGACAATGGGACGTTTGTGCATCGTATCTACACTTGCTTCAACATGAAAGAAGTCCGCGCGTTGTGTAAGTTGAAAATGTCCGGGTGTTGCAAGTCCTGCTTCTGTTTCTATACCTATTTTACCTGCCCCAGCAAAAATCTGCCGCGTAACAAAAAACGGTAGAATACTGGATTTCAGATAATCAAAGGGCACTTCACGTGCCATTAGGTAATTATCGTGGCATCCGTAACTATGTCCATAAAAATCAGTATTGTTTTTGTAAAGTAGCACACGTTGTCCGAGTTCTTCGCTCCGTCTTTCAGCACATTCTTGGAGTATTCGTTCACCAGCTTTGTCGTGTGCGACGAGGTCAAAAAGGTTTTGGCATTCTGGTGTTGAATATTCAGGATGTGCATGGTCATTATAAAGACGCGCCCCATTGATAAGAATGCGGTCACTTTTTATCTCGCGAAAGGAACGACCCGGTTGCTCTGCAAATCTTTCCTTGTCTTTTTCCTCTTCTTCAATTTCGTCTGGATGGTTATTGAGATGTTTGGCGCGAAACCCGCGTTCATCCTTAAACGGATCTTCACCATCATAATCCCATTGCGGTAAAAATTTGTGGTCACACTGATAATGCTTGATTAACTCTATGGATTCCTTAACAGGATCAATTTGCTCAGCATTCTCAAGGGTTATACCGTATTCGGTTTCAATTCCAAATAGTCTATACATTATTTGTGTCTTTCTGCTTACTGTGGTATTTTGATAGAAGTGTGAAGTGCCACGTTGAAAAATATCTTTAAATAACCGGACTCGGTGATTTACGAGGTTCCCTCTTTTCAGACTGAATAGGTGTGACTTTGACAACATTCACCGGATCATAATCTAATAGTTTGAGCCAATCCTCTGTAGCCTCAGTCGGTGGGAAAATATCATTTTCGCTAAATTCTGCTTGGAGCGCGTTTAATAGGTCGTCTATGGTTATGCCTGTATCTACATCAGGAGCAGCAATTGCACGCTTCATCGCCGTTTCTTTTGCCCTTTGAACAACAGACTCAATGATTGCACCACTACAGAGATGACCTCGGTAAAGGACATCGCGCCTACCACTGCGGAGTGCAACTTCAAGAAACCGGTTTTCGGATGATTCGCGAAACATTTCATCTGCGACTTGTGCTATCAAATTATCAACTACCTCTTGGTCTGCTGTTTCACCAGGTTCAGTTTCAATTGGAAGATCAGGAGTAAGGTAGATACCGAATATATCCTTCGCAGCTTCTTTATTCGGACGTGTCACTTTAATTTTTCTATCAATGCGTCCAGGACGGAGAATAGCGGGATCAATCAAGTCGGGTCGGTTCGTCGCCAGAATAATGACAACCTCTTGTAACGGCTCAATACCGTCCATTTCCGCACAGAACATCGGAACTAATGTGTTGGAAATGCTATGTGATCTCATTGCACGACGTGTGCCTAATATAGACTCTGCCTCATCTATAAATACAAATGCAAGTTTACCTTCTTCCCGTTCTTCACGCGCAGCCAGAAAGATCTCTCTCACTTTACGTTCCGATTCACCGAGCCACATATTGAGGATTTCAGGACCTTTTATGTGTAGAAAAGTTCCTTCAATCTCTTCACCTGTTTCAGTCTTGAGACGTTCTGTTAGGTTGTAAGCAGTGGCTTTTCCAATAAGGGTTTTGCCACAGCCTGGAGGACCGTGGAGTAGAAATCCTTTTGGCACTGAATACTGAAACTTCTTAAAAAGTTCCGGATGCAAAATCGGTTGTTCGATAGTGTCTTTAATCCGCTGAATGGTTTCGTCAAGTCCACCAACTTTTGTCCACGGAATTTCTGGCACTGCTTCAAGTGCATAGTCGTTCCGTTCTTTAGAAGCAATGCGTTCAAGTGCTACTCTTAAACTACCATCAAGACGGACTTCATCACCTGACTTCAACTTCACATCTACCAAATCTGCAGCACGTTCAATAATGACAGATTGTAGACTCGGTTCAGACCCGACGCGAAGTCTACCATCTGACAGCACATCGGCAATTGTTGCAATTGGTCCTGATTCGTTATAACCAAGATCACCCACCACGACAAATGCTTCGTTTAGTAGAACACTCACACCTTTCTTTAGTTTTTCCTTTTCCAGTTGAGGGTCAATATTCGCATAGTACTCCGACCCACCAACAGTGACACGCGCTGTGTCGTCTTCTGGGACTGCAAGGAGAGTTCCAATACGGTTTGCTGGTGCCGTAAGTTTTTCAATTTGTTCTTCCATCTCAGTATGGATACGCATCGCTTCCTGCTCAATAGCACGGATCCTTTGACGGAATTCCCCTTCATCGTTGATGATCGCACGACGCAATTCTATGAGCATACGACGTCTTTGGTCTTCAACCGGTGTATCTGAGATGATTTGATGCACCAATTGTAGAGAATAGCCAGAACTCAATTCTTCTTGCAAATCCTCAATATCATCGTATTCTGCCTCATCTTCGTCTTCAAAAAATAGTTTATGATCATCAGGACCTATGCCAGCATTGCTCCGGTTCTTCTTATCGTACATTGTGGACATCTCCTCGGGCTGATAGAGTGACTTTACGATAAAGTGTACCACATTTCTAACTTAATATGTGATTTTTAATGCATCTTAGCAAATTAATCAACTATCTTAGTTTTTGCTAAAAGTTTGCTTTTCTGTGGCAATTGTCATGAGTCTATCATATTCTGCATACACATTGCAAGTTAAATAAATGTGTTTCAACAAAAACAGTATGCACGCTCTGTGTGCATTAAATTGTAGATATACAATTACCTAACCAATCAATTGCCATTAAAAAGTACGGGAATACAATTTTTTTGAGAAAGTTTTTTAGTTTACCATGCTTTAAGCCTCATAACAAGTTAAAAGTAAGATTGTGTAGAGTCAATCATTTGAATGCCTCTGACACCCGACACCTTTATTAGACATTATAATGATTTAGTCGCAAGTTTAGTTAACCTCTGTTATTCTAATTACAATCTTATAAATGGAGGTTTCTCATGATCGTTTTCGAAGATATTAAGGACAAAGCTGATACGCTTCTATCTCTCACTGGATATACTTTAGAAGAGTTTACAAAACTATTACCTCATTTTTCTAAATGTTTTTTAGCTTATATGGAAACACATACCCTTGATGGAAAACCGCGCATAAAACGGAGATATAAACCCTATAAAAATAGTTGTTTTGCTTCACATGAAGATATGTTGCTATTTATATTACTTTATCTTCATGAAGCTCCGAAACAGGTTCTATTCGGCACGCTCTTTGGTATGGCTCAACCTCTTGCGAATAAATGGATTCACTTGCTTTTACCGATATTGAACACCGCATTAGCAGAACTTGGAGAGCTGCCATCTCGGGCAACAGTTCCCACATCTATGTGTGATACTTGTGAGGTATCAAGTCAAAGTCAAGATAAAGAGTATTTTTTTTCATGATGGTATAGAACGGCGAATACGGCGTCCAAGAGACCCAGAAGTTCAAAAGGCATATTATAGCGGTAAAAAGAAATGTCATACAGTAAAAAATAATCTGATTATCAATGAGAGCTGCAAAGTCGTCCTATTGACACCCTCTTTTGAAGGAAGACACCATGACAAATACATAGCTGATCAGGTGGGCTATTGTGTGCCCCCGGGAAGCACCTTGTATCAAGATACCGGTTTTCAGGGGTTCACTCTTCCTGATGTTCACATCGTTCAACCGAAGAAAAAACCGAAAGGTGGAGAACTGACAGAAAAAGAAAAAGAAATCAATAGAAAGATAGCGTCTATACGCATACGTGTTGAACATGCCATTAGTGGTGTCAAAAGATACCGCATTGTCAAAGACAAACTCAGAAATTGGAAGAAAGGGTTTTGTGACTTAGTTATGGAAACCTGTTGTGGTTTACACAATTTTCGACTAAACTTCAGACCCTGGTGTTATGAAACTCCTACTATTTAATTCATTATAATGTCTATTGAACTTGATTGTCAATTAAAGCTGTGATAAAATACCGACAATGGAAGAAACACAAGAAACCTATACTCTTATTCATAAAGACAAAGAAACTGAAGCACGCGTCGGTGAACTTCGGACTGCACACGGGGTTGTGAATACTCCGATTTTTATGCCTGTTGGCACCCGTGGCACCGTGAAGGCATGCACACCACAAACCTTAAACGAGCAGATTCAAGCAGAGATTATCCTCGCGAATACCTATCATCTTTACCTACGTCCCGGTCACGAAATTGTCCAAGAAGCAGGTGGATTGCATCAGTTTATGGGGTGGAATAAACCGATTTTAACCGATAGCGGTGGGTTTCAGGTCTTTAGTCTGGGACCGCTACGAAAGATAACGGAGGAAGGGGTTACCTTCCGTTCCCCTATAGATGGCACAGAAAGGTTTATCAGTCCTGAACGTTCCATTGAAATTCAGAATGCACTCGGGGCAGATATTATCATGATTTTTGATGAATGTCCTGCCTTACCAAACGAATACGAGTATCTCAAAAACTCAATGGAGATGACATTACGGTGGGCAGAACGGAGCAAAAAAGCACATCAGAATGCGAATCAGCTTATGTTCGGAATTGTGCAGGGTGGTATGGAGCGTGACCTTCGTCAAGCAAGTGTTGAAGGGACGGTATCAATCGGTTTTCCGGGGTATGCAATTGGCGGATTGAGCGTAGGTGAAGAGAAGGATTTGATGAATGAGATGTTGGCATACACAGCACCACTACTCCCGAAAGATAAACCACGTTACTTAATGGGTGTCGGCACACCTGAAGATTTAGTGAATGGTGTGCGGTGTGGTGTTGATATGTTCGATTGTGTTATGCCGACACGGAATGCACGTAACGGTTCGCTCTTTACATCTGAAGGAATTGTCCGCATTAAGAATGCGAAATATACGCGTGATTTTAGTCCTCTGGATCCGGCATGTAGTTGCTACACCTGCCAAAATTTTACACGCGCCTATCTCCGACACCTGCATATTGAGAATGAGATACTCGGTTCACAGCTACACACACTGCACAACTTACATTTTTATGTGAGTCTGATGCGCGGGATTCGGCGTGCTATATGTGATGGCAGTTTTGCAGCATTTGCAACTGACGAACCTGATATTAGTTCACTGGTGCAGTTAGGACAACCTACTGAGTTAGTTAGTACCTGAAAGTGATGTCACATCCCAAAGAAGTATTGTGCCATCCCAACTTCCACTTGCGATTGTCTTTCCATCAGGGCTGAAACACAAATTCTTAACACCATCTATATGTCCTTTGAAAGATCCAATGGATTGTTCTGTGGCGATATTCCACAATCGTACTGTCCTGTCTGAACTTCCAGTAGCGATTATTTTTCCATCCGGACTGAAACTCACACTCTGAATAGTAATTTGATGCTGTTTAAGGATTGCTAATTGCTTTCCTGTTTTAACATCCCAAAGCGATAAATATAATCCACTTACACTTGCAATTGTTTTGCCGTCAGGACTGAAACTTACACTCCTGACCATTTCTGGGTGTTTATCAAATACCGCTTTTTGCTCACCTGTCGGAACATCCCATAGTCGAACTGTTTTGTCGGCACTCCCAGTAGCGATTGAGTTTTCATCCGGACTAAACCGGACACTCAAAACTTCACCCGAATGCCCATTAATTGTTGACTGATGTTCACCGGTGCTAACATCCCATAGATATACTTCCAACCCGCTTGTACTCGCTAGTGTCTGTCCATCGGGACTGAAGGCAACACTATTAATGTTGTTTGCATATCCTATTCTATTCGTATGTCCTATGAGTATATTCTCTTGTTTACCTGTGCCAACATCCCAAATCCGTATGACATTGTCATAACCCCCACTCGCAAGTATTTTGCTATCTGGACTAAAATCCATACACCTGACCTCGTTCGTATGTCCAATGAGTGTGCTTTTCTGCTTTCTTGTTACTGCATCCCAAAGTTTTACCGTATTGTCGTCGTGTCCACTTGCAATCATGCTATGATCCGGTGAATAGACAACAGAATTTATGCGGGCAGTGTGTCCTTTAAGCGTCGTTTTCTGTTTTTCAGTGCTTACATCCCACAGTCGGACTTCGTCCCATCCACCGCTGCTAACGATTGTGTTTCCATCAACAGAATAGGCTACACCCATAACTTTATTCAAATGGCCTTTGAATACTGCTTTCTGTTTCCCTGTAGCAATATCCCATAACCGAACCGTCTTGTCCCAACTGGCACTTACAAGTGTTTCACCATCTGGAGCGAAACAGACACTTCTGACAAAATCCGTATGTCCTCTATATACAGTTTTTGCTGTTCTATATATAGTTTTTGCTATTCTCGTTTCAACATCCCACAACCGAACCGTAGTATCTCTATGTCCTGTAGCAAGTGTTTTACCGTCTGGACTAAAACTCAAACCAAAGACCGCAGGATACTTAAATAACCTTTCACCATTAGTGCTGATGTAAGTGACAACGGGATGTACGGAAAGAGGTATGTGTTTTCCTGACGTGATGTCCCATAACCACAATTCATATCCACTACCACTTGCAAGTGTTTTTCCATCTGGACTGAAACTTATACAACGTGTCGCACCTGAATGTTTAGGAAAATTTGATTTATGATGTCCAGTAGCAACATCCCATAACACAATCTTTCCATCACTATGACCACTTGCAAGAAATCTGCTATCTGGACTGAAACTCAAACTTGTAACAGGATCTTTATGTAATGGTGGTGTAAGGACTGCTTTTTGCATTCCTGTAGTGACATCCCACAATACAATCGTGTCCCCTCCACTTGCGAGCGTTTTACTATCCGGGCTGAAACAAACACTGGAAATCCATCCTTCATGTCCTCTTGGCAAGTTGCGAAGTTCTTGGCCGGTACGCCATCCGCCAACCGAACCGTGCGTTTTGTAAAAATCGAGTTCTTTTCTTGTTTGTGCGTCATAAATCCAAACTCCAATAGAACTTGGCACTGCCATACGTCTTCCATCTGGTGAGAATGCGATGTTCCCAGTTATGTTACCTTTACCAAGACGTGCTTTAGTATTCTTAGGGAGTTTCCATTTTGCATAATCCACATTGTCAGATAAAACCTGATTAGTTTCCTGTCCAGTACCATCGCTTCTCCCTTGATTGTCTGCATTTCCTCCTAACTGATTTCGGATATCCGGTTTTGCATCAAGATTCAACACAACAGGTGCATCAATCAATTCTACCGTAGTTTTAGATTGTGCATCCAAACTATATGGTTGTTGGAAATATGCCTTATAACGACTTCCCCATCCAAGCATCAGCACAAACAAAGCAATACTTGACGCGCCTATCACCCACGGCACTAACGGTTTACTCCCTGATGGTGCTGTTGGTTTTATATCTTCAACCCTTTGCATGATATTGTCAGTAAGATTTGGGGATAGTTTGAAATTGCTAAGTGCTTCTCGTATCATCGGTTCCTCCTTTTTCAAACGTTGCCGGGCACGGTGTAATCGGAGCTTAATCGCACTTGCAGATACTCCTAAAAAACGACTGATCTCCTCAACCGTCATTTCACCAAGATAGTGGAGTGTCATTACCGTGCGTTCACTCTCTTTGAGTTTCGCAAGTAGTTTTTTTACCACTTCGCGTTGCGTCTCAATTGTTGCTTTTGATTGTTCTTCTGCAACATATCGTGAATATGCTTCTTCTATCTTATCAACATCTGTCTCATCTAAAGGTTCAGTTTCAATACGTTTCTTACGAAGCCACGCGCGACATTGGTTGGTGGCAATCACATAGAGCCATCCTGAAAACTGATTTGGGTCTTTCAAAGTTGCCAGTTTCTGATAGACTTTGAGGAAGGTATCCTGTGTAATTTCCTCTGCGATGTGGAAATCACCTATCTTCCGCCAAGCGAGTGCATGCACCTGCTTCTGATATTTGTTCACCAAACTCACAAAAGCGTTCTCATCACCCGCAAGGATGCGGTTTATCAGTTCAACATCTTCGTGCTTCATTACGCACCTCAAGAAAGTGACAGATTTGTTTCAGTTGTTTCAATATATAATGACGCGAGTAAGGTGTGAAATGGTTACTTTCTTTTTAAGGATGTCACATCCCAAAGAAGTATTGTTCCATCGCCACTTCCACTTGCGAGTGTTTTCCCATCCGGACTGTATGCTACGCATGCAACACTTGACTTATGCCCTTCAAATAACGCAATCTGTTCTTTTGTAACGCTATCCCATATTCTCACTGTATTGTCAATACTTCCAGTAGCAATTGTTTTTCCATCGTCGCTAAAGGCAATAGTTAAAACAGAACCTACATGCCCTTTAAGAATACCTTTCTGTCTTGTCGTTGATGGATCCCACAGATGAACGTTTGCAACGTCAGGCCATTTGCTACTCCATCCGCGGCTGTTATTAGGACCACCACTACTTGCGAGTGTGTTTCCATCAGGACTGAACACTACACAAAAAACGTTTGATGGATGTCCCTTGAGTGTAGTTTTTAGTTGTCTTGTTGATACATCCCATAACTGGACCATACCGTCATTTCTTGAAACTCCACTTGCGAGTGTTTTTCCATCGGGACTAAAAGCAATACTCTTAACTCTTGAGTAACCTTCTTCAGGTTTATGTCCTTCCAATGTTGTTTTCAGTTCTCCAGTTTCCGCATCCCACAAATATACGGAGCCGTCATCAACGCCTCCGCTGGTAGCAATCAGATTACCATCAGGACTATATGCAACTGCTGAGATCCTTGTGGTGGAAGATGAATCCAACCGAGGAATTTCTATTTTTGTTTTATGCTGTCCTGTCAAAATATCCCACACAAGTACAGTGTTATGATCATTTCCTGTGACAAATGTATTTCCATCCGGATTGAATACAATACTCTTCACATTCAATCCATCCGTGTTGAAGACCGATCTTTGCTGGTTAGTATTTATATCCCATAACAACACTTGATTATCATTTCCACTTGCGATAATGTTACCATCAAGACTGAATGCAATACTCTCCACGATGCCTGTATGACCTGAGATTGCTGTTTTTTGTTCTCCCGTTGTTTTGTCGAAACATAACACTGTTCCATCCCCTCCCACGCCAACTAACGCGTTACTATCCGGACTAAATGCAACATGATACCACTCAGTCTGACCCTTGAGGAGTGTAGTTTGTGCGTTATACCTGCTACTGTGCCAATGATACTCTTCATTGAAATCCCACAATTTTATAGTTTTGTCCAAGCTTGCACTTGCAAGAATACTTCCATCAGGACTAAGTGAGATATGAGTGATATTTGATCGATGTCCGGTGAGTTTCCCAGTATATACTCCAGTTGCCATATCCAAAAATTGAATACTCGAAAAACCACATAAAACTATTTTGCCACCGTCAGAACTAAACACCACAGAACTAACATGTTCCTCCGTTTTAATTATTTCTTTTTGTTTCCCAGTTGCTACATCTAACAGATATATTTTTTGCATACCACCCCACCCGGCTATTATATCATCACCAGGAGAGAAAACTATTCCCAAGATACTGGAAGGCATACCATCGGAAACTGTTTTAAGTTCGCCAGTTACCGCATCCCACACCCGTATTGTAGAATCCATACTTGAACTTGCAAGTATTTTGCCATCAGAACTGAACACTACACCTGTAACTGCACTCTTATGACCTGTAAGAGTGTGTTTGTGTAGTCCGGTCCCAGCGTCCCATAACATTACAGTATCGTCTGCGCTACCACTGGCAATTGTAGTTCCATCGGGACTGAATGCGGCGGCAAGGACACTTCCTGTATGTCCAGTTAGAAGGCTTAATTCTTTGCCAGTATATGCATCATATAGCCAAATCCCAGTACCGCTGGCAACAGCAAGTCTATTTCCATCAGGAGAGTACGCCACTTCTCGTACACTACCCTTTCCAAGTCTGGCTTTCGCCCCTTTAGGCAAAGTCCATTTCGTATAATCCCCTTCATCAGATGAAACCTGATTAGATTCCTGTCCACTACCATCACCTTTACCCGTATCAGCATTTCCTCCTAACTGATTTCGGACATCCGGTTTTGCATCCAAATTCAACACAACAGGTGCGTCAATGAGTTCTACCGTAGTTTCAGATTGTGCATCCAAACTATAGGCTTGCTGGAAATGTGCTAAGTATTGACTGCCTAATCCAAGCATTAGCACAATCAAAGCGATACTTGACGCGCCGATTACCCACGGCACTAACGGTTTACTACCTGATGGTGCGGTCGGTTTTATATTTTCAATCCTTTGCATGATATTGTCAGTAAGATTTGGGGATAGTTTGAAGTTGCTAAGTGCTTTGCGTATCATCGGTTCCTCCTTTTTGAGACGTTGTCTTGCCCGGTGTAATCGAAGCTTAATCGCACTTGCAGATACACCTAAAAATCTGCTGATCTCCTCAACCGTCATTTCACCAAGATAGTGGAGTGTCATTACCGTGCGTTCACTCTCTTTCAGTTTCGCCAGCAGTTTTTTCACCACCTCGCGTTGCGTCTCAATTGTTGCTTTTGATTGTTCTTCTGCAACATATCGTGAATATGCTTCTTCTATCTTATCAACATCTGTCTCATCTAAAGGTTCAGTTTCAATGCGTTTCTTACGAAGCCACGCGCGGCACTGATTGGTAGCAATCACATAAAGCCATCCAGAAAACTGACTTGGGTCTTTCAAAGTAGAAAGTTTCTGATAGACTTTGAGAAAGGTATCCTGTGTAATTTCCTCTGCGATGTGGAAATCACCTATCTTCCGCCAAGCGAGGGCATGCACCTGCTTTTGATATTTTTCTACTAAATCCACAAAAGCGTTCTCATCATCCGCAAGGATTCGGTTTATTAGTTCAACATCTTCGTGCTTCATTTGGCACCTCAAGAAAGTGACAAATTTGTTCCAATCGTTTCAATTTATAATGACGCGAGTTTAATGTGGAATGGTTACATAAATATTCAAATTGTGGTTACTCTGAAAAGATCGGTAATCTAACCAACTAAATACTTAAAGACAGCGGATAAATTGTCGTCAGGTGAGTAGAGTTGTGAGACGTTTAGTTCGTTTTCTATGAGGATTTGAGGGAGGCGCGCATAGAAGGCATCCGGTTTTTCCGTTTCAATGATAACATCACCCGCTTCATCACCGAAGGTGACACTGAGAATATCATCAAACGGGAGACAGACTTGTGCTAATCGTCGAGGTTCGTCAGCACTCAAATAGACTTTATGAGGGTGCTCATCAATCAGTTCACGAATGTCGGAGATAGTACCTTCTGCGAGAATTCTTCCTTGATGAATAAGCAAAATAGTTTCAGTTAAGGTTTCAATTTCATAGAGAATATGGCTTGAGACAACCATGCTGATGCCTTGTTCAGCAAGTTTTTTGAGTAGATTCATGACATGTCTTCGACCAATAGGGTCAAGACCGGTGAGCGGTTCGTCAAGGAACAATAGTTCAGGTTCATGCACAAGTGCTTGAGCAAGTTTAATCCGCTGCCGCATCCCCTTGCTGTAAGATCCAATCGGTTTATCTTTTGCAGAAAGCATATCCACCGTTTCAAGTGCATTTAGACTTCGTGGTTCCACATCTGTCTTCTCACATCCACTCAACGTCGCAAAGAAAGAGATAAACTCAAATCCTGTCATGAATTGATATGCCAATTCAATATCGGGACAGTAACCGACCCGTTTTGTAAGAAGATAATTGTTCCAAACAGGTTGATTTAAGACAGTGATGATTCCCATGTTCGGTTTGAGTTGACCTGTCATTAATTTGAGCAGGCTGGTTTTACCTGCACCGTTGGGACCAAGCAAACCTGTTATACCAGGATGAATAGACAAGGTAACATCATTCACCCCCATCACTTCACCATACCATTTTGATAGGTTCTCTGTTTGAACGATTGCATTATCATTCATTATTCTGTGTCCTACAATGCCGTTATGACATTTTATTTTTTCTGACAGATTTTCAAGGTTTCTTCAAGGTTCTTGATACCTGCCGTCGTGCCGATCTCAGTAACACATGCGGCACCAGTCGCTGATGCCAACTCCGCAGTCGTTTTTAGGTCCCATCCTTTTACCTTTCCCGCAAGGAATCCAGCCACGTAAGCATCGCCAGCACCAGTCGCATCAACGATATTTACAGAATACGCGGGGACGAAAAGTTCCTCTTCAGGTGTTGAAACGTAACTACCCTGTTCTCCCATCTTGATACCAATAGTATGAATGCCGTAGTTCCGTAAAAAATGTGAAATATCCCTCGGTTCAGATAAACCTGTTAGATGTTCTGCTTCGGTTAAACTCGGTAGAAATATGTCAACAAAAGGCAAACACGGTTCCAACGTTTCCAACCACTTCCCTGTAGCATCCCATGTGGTATCAAGTGAAGTTGTTATTCCTAATCCTTTTGCTTTTTGAAGGACATTTGCCATCGGGTGTCCATCAAATTTTGGCATGACAAATGCACCTGCAATGTGTAGTATTTTAGTTGTTTTTATTATATCCCAATTGAGATCACCCTCGTTCAATTCACCATTTGCACCGATAAAGTGGCAGAAACTTCTTTCACCATCAGAAGCGATCGATACGAAGGTAAAGGATGTGTTCGTGTTCGCCTCCCGTTGCATTCCTATGGTGTTAACTTTGTTTTCCAAAAGTGTTTTTAGTATTAATTCTCCAAATTGATCATTGCCGATTTTACCCATTGCACCGACAGAAACACCGAGCCGTGAAAGGGCAATCGCAGTATTGTTGGCACAACCACCAGCATGTATTTCAAGTTCATCAAATAGGACTAATTTCCCTTTTTCTGGAAAGTTGTCTATCGGTCTACCGAGTACATCAGTGACAAAAATTCCGAGCGATAGCACATCCATCTGTTTACACCTCTCCCATATCCTACCGTTATATTTTAAGATTACCTCTCTGTGTCTTTTACATCCATATACATTATAACGAATATTTCATCATTTGTGTTAACATTTTCGTCAGTTGACATTATCGGTATCGCTGATGGCGCTTGTTTCAATTGAGATGTCCATCCAATTAATACTTTCCGACTTTGAACTTCAACATCTTTCAGCAAGTATTGAAGCAAACCTTCTTGTTGTAAGATTTTGGTGTATGCCATCCGTATCCCACTGAGTTCATCATAGAGCGGTAATTTTTCTATTGTCCTGCTTTGTGATTCTGATGACCATTCGTTATTTTGTCCAAGCGTAATTGTCCCCAAATAATTCGCTTTTTCACCAGAAATTTGCCACGCATTCTCCAACTGCAATTCCTGTTCGGAAGTATCCAATAAAAAAAATGACTCCATCACATAAGTGTTGGGACTCCACGGTTCTACAGTAATTTTTCGCAGTTGGTATGTTGAATCGTAAGATAACTGTGGTGGTTTAGCAATACTTTTCATTCTCAAAGGACGAATAAATGCATTTGGTGATAGTGGCATTGTAGTATCTGTACGTGCAGCAGCTCTTAGTGATACATAACTTTCCAAGTGAGCATTTTTGCGTTCAGGATAGATGGATAATATTGAAAACCTTTCAACTGCTATTTTTTTAGGTAATACTGTCTGTGCTACAACGATAGCACTAACGGATGCTAGAACGAAGACTAACCCGCCAATCCAATAACGACGATTGCTTTTTTGTGCAGATTTACCGCGCTTTCCGATATAAAAGAGAAAACCACCAAAACTCAACAGATATATCGGCAGCACTATGGATAGTAGTCTAATGATAGGAATCTGTGTCGGCATTTTTGAAAGAAATTGTTTATGCAGCTTTTCTTCGTGTTGTCGAAATGGCGCGTACCGTTCAGCCTGCAGTCTCTGTGATTTCCCGTGTGTGTTAAGTAGCCAACGCCAAAAAGTTTCACCTGCCGTCAACTCAGAAAAGGGTGGTGCATTGTAATCAAACGAAAGGCAGATTATCTGACCACTGCCAAAGTCTCGTTTCGCAATATATATCTTTTCATCCGCGCCGAGTAGTATATGAGATCTCTGTTTCAGTTCAAAATGAATGTTCTTGAAGGTGGATACTGCATCATCTTTGGATGATTTATCTTCAGAATTTAATCCGAATTGTTTTCGTAAAACCGTAGGAATGCTATGGATTGTCTCTTCACGTATTAACCTAATTGGAAGTAAGTGTTCAATGAAACTACCATTTAGGAATTGAAAGTTGCTGCCGCCTGATAAAATAAGTGTCCCACCACGTTGCACCCAATCTAAAAGTGCTGACTGCTGTGATCTTAATACGCGTTTTTCTGTGAGTGATGCCTCACGAATAATAACCAGATCAACAGCATCATAACCAACCCATCTTGTTGGCATCGCGCGTGAATTTTGCTGATATTTAACATGTGTCTGTATCCCTTTGTCATCTAATTGTTTGTTGTCAATTATCCTTTGTAACTTATCTCCATTTGGGGCTAATACTAACACAAGATAGTCTTTGCTTGCGATTGATGTCGGTGGTGTCATTTCGTGCATCACATGTGGCACTGAAATAGATGTCTCAATTTGCTTATGGAATTCGTCTGTATGCTCTAATTCAATATGAAGTTTAAATGTAGTTTTTGGACAGTAGATGTATAGTATTTTCTGTTTCCGATCAGTTTTACTCAACTGCAGTGGTGTGGCATAACGGAAAATAAGTTCATCCGTGTATATATGACGAGTTTCGACCGTGAGTTCTCCGTTGAACACAGTGAGTTCATTTTGACTCCGCAGGTTTACAGTCAACGGTGTCCATTTTCCTGATTTATACCCATTGTTGAATCCAATGGTCACATCTTCAAATTCCACTGCACAGAAGGCTGAAGATGCAATAACAAATACATAGATCAATGTGGTGATTATTCTCATTGCAACACCAGATAATGGTATGTGTTAAGCATTAGACGCAAATTAGGTGTTTTAGATGAGTCGTGCGGGATTTTTTGAGAGTTGGGTTTCCGTGGCACCATCAAATGCGTGTGTGCTGAAGACACCATTTCCCAGCATAATCATTGAGGCGACACCACCTGTTTTCTCAATTTCTTGTATCGTATCTATCACGCGAGAATCAGTGAGTAAGCCACTTTCTACTGAAAATTGTTTCGCGACAGCAAAACATGATGTAAACAATTCTGGATTCGGTCTTGTACTGGTAAGACTTTGCAAAACTGCTAACGCACTATCCGCAGCACTATTGATACGTTTTGCTTGTTCCTTGTTTCTGAGTACTTCGCTCGTCTGAATTGGTCCGAAGTATCTATAAAAAATGGGTTGTTCAGGTATAGGCAATGTGTCGGCAACTAACGGCGCGCCCTCCTTTAGCTTAACGAGGCATCCACCATGGTATTGCGAGCAGACATCACCTAATCCTGTTCGATTTTCAACTTCAGCCACATGCGCGATCAATGCCAATGTTTCATCATCTTTATATTCCTCTAAGATATTGTTGAGAGCATACGCTGTAGCAAGCGCAGCCGCACCACTCAAACCGAAGCCGCATCCAAGAGGAAGAGGAGAGATGAGATTTACCTTTATACCAGATATGTGTGTATTTTGGATTAGCCGTTCAACCACAGAAAGAACAGTTGGAAAATTGATGTCTTGTCCGTTGAAGAATACCTGTGTATGTTGATGTTCTGAGACGGTTGCTTCTACTCCCTCTTGAATGGTGAAACCCATTCCGAGAGAATGCATACGCGCTGGGTCTGTGTGTGGTATTATCTTAAAGACACTTGAAATGTTACCGGGTGCAAACGCACTTGCCATATCACTCCTTTATAAAACAAAATCCATAAACTATTTATTCCAGAAATCTATCTGTTTCGTCTATTTTGTTGGGTCTCAGTGTCCCTTCGACGGAAAGCATTTTCAGCATATACTCCATCACCAATCTTCGCGGCTTGTCCTCTTCCTGTTACGGGACATTTTGTGCCGTCTAATCGTGGAATTACATACTGTTCAAACCATGCCCCCATCTGTCTACGCATATCAGTAATTAGTGCGTTCTTAGACTTGTCATCTATCATATTTTTTCGTTCTTTGGGGTCATTTACTAAGTCATACAACTCATGTGGACCGTAAGGATAACGGTGGACATATTTCCACTCTTGCGTGCGTATCATACGCACAGGTCCGTATTCATCAAACACAACCACCCGATCTTGGGCATCGTTGGTCTTTCTGGATAATGCAGGGACAAAACTTCTGCCGGGTGACATATCGTCATTCGGGTCTGGCAAACCGAGATAATCCAGAAGTGTCGGCATGAAATCGTATTGACTCACCATTGCTTCGCTTTCGCGTCCCTCTGGTATCTTACCGGGTTGACTCATGATGAAGGGCACTTTAACAGAATTCTCATACATATTCAGCGGAAACGTACCGTTGCCTTTATGCCAAAATCCGTGATGACCACAGGAATAACCGTTATCACTGCTAAATACGACAAGTGTATTCTCTCGGATATCTAACTCAGTAAGTCGCTCTAAAATCCTTCCTACGTTTAGGTCAAGGGCTGTAATTGCAGCAAAATAACCTTTCAACGAATTGCGATTACCCATGTGTTGGTTTGTGCCGCGTCCTGCCCACGGATGTAATGCCTCTTGTGGACATGTCTTAAACGGACAATCATCATAAGAATCTACGATGTCTTGCGGATGTCCATTAAACGGTGTATGGGGTGCGTTGTAGTTAACACTTAGGTAGAACGGGCCTTCTTTATTTTCAGATATAAAGTTTAGTGCATCATCTGTAATTACGTCAGTGAGGTATCCGGGTTGCCTTTCCACTTTTCCATCTCGAATCATATCTGCGTTGTTATATTTGCTGCCGCCTCTCGGCAAAGCGAACCAGTGACTGAAGCCGTGTTGAGGTGACATGCTATCGCCAAGATGCCATTTACCGCTCAATCCGACAGTATAACCATTTTCTGCCATCACGTCTGTATAGCATGTAAGTCCTTCAAGATAACGTATGGGATTGGGTGGCAAGTTTCCGACAGGGCAAAAATCGTGCACACCGTGTGAAGATGGAATTCGTCCGGTCATCAGACTTGCGCGTGCTGGGGAACAAACAGGAGTTGTGCAGAAAAAGTTGGGAAATCGTGTGCCTTCAGATGCGAGTTGGTCAATAAAAGGAGTTCGCACCTCATCGTTTCCAGCACAACCTGCTGCCCAAGGTCCCTGGTCATCGGTTAGAATAAAGATTACATTTGGTTGATTTTCCATTTGATTTCCTCCTGTTTGTTCTGCACTAAGTAATACCGCTGGCGCGACCGCAGCAGCTACAGCACCGGTACCTACGTTCTTCAAGAAACTTCTGCGTGAAATATTTGTGTCTATGGTCTTGTCTTGATTTGACATGTCAATCTTTTTGTCCGTTTTTACAACTATAGTAGATATTGGATCAATTAGGAACTATGCCTAAGTAGTAGACACACTCTGGAGAATGCTAAAAGGCATTCATACCCGGGGAACGCCAAAAGGCGTTCATACCGTTGATTTCTTGATTTGGTGTGCCGTATAACACAGCGTTACAACATAAAATGGTTGACGATTACCAAAAACTAATAGGGCAGACAGCACACGGAGTGTGCCTACTACCTTTAAATTCGTTAAATTGATGCCTATGACAAGGTTAGAAGACCTCAGCTACTGTGAGAACAAAGTATCTAAACATTCCTTCGGGGTGGTGCATATCTTGGATGGAAGGAATTCTCACCGTAATTACCGTTTCCAAGTTTCGCTGCTTGTCCACCACCAGTGACTGAACACCTTGCTCCATCCAATTCTGGGTCAACATATCGCTCAAACCACGCACCCATCTGTTGTCGCATATCACCAATAAGTGCATTATGTTCGTTCTCATCAATCAGATTCTTACGTTCCTTTGGATCTTTCTCTAAGTTATATAGTTCATGGGGTCCGTATGGGTATCTGTGGACATATTTCCACTCTTGCGTGCGTATCATGCGGACAGGTCCGTATTCGTCAAAGACGACAATTTCATCTTGGGCATCATTTGTTTCTCCTGCTAATGCGGGGACAAAACTTTTGCCGGGTGACAAATCGTCATTTGGATCAGGTAAACCGAGATAGTCAAGAAGTGTTGGCATGAAGTCGTATTGACTAACCATTGCTTCACTTACACGTCCTTCAGGTATTCGTCCGGGTTGACTGATGACAAAGGGAACTTTTACCGAATTCTCATACATATTCAGCGGGAACGTGCCGTTACCTTTATGCCAAAATCCGTTGTGTCCGCAAGAGTAACCGTTATCACTACTAAAGACAACAAGTGTGTTTTCACGAATGCCTAACTCTGAAAGTTTATCTAAAATGCGACCAACGTTTAGATCAAGTGCTGTTATCGCAGCATAATAGCCTTTCAATGATTCACGATTTCCCATGTGTGCTGCAGCACCCTGTACTGCCCACGGATGTAGTGGTTCTTGTGGACATGTCTTGAACGGACAATCGTCGTAAGAATCCACGATGTCTTGTGGGTGTCCATTAAACGGGGTATGTGGTGCGTTATAGTTGACGCTGAGATAGAATGGTCCATCACTATTCGCGGATATGAATTCCAATGCATCATCTGTGATGACATCGGTGAGGTAACCGGGTTGCTGCTCTACCTTCCCATCTCGGATCATATTCGCGTCATTGTATTGGCTACCGCCTGTAGGCAAAGCAAACCAGTGACTGAAACCGTGCTGAGGTGTTAGACTATCCCCGAGATGCCACTTTCCGCTCAATCCCACGGTATAATCATTCTCAGCAAGCACATCGCTATAGCATGTCAATCCTTCAAGGTAACGAGCGGGATCAGGTGGCATGTTTCCATCACGGATCCAGTCGTGTACACCGTGTGCTGATGGGATACGTCCGGTCATCAAGCTTGCGCGTGCAGGAGAGCAGACAGGACTGGTGCAAAAGAAATTGGGAAATCGTGTCCCTTCTGCTGCAAGTTGATCAATAAAAGGGGTGCGGATTTCGTCGTTACCGCTACAACCCATTGCCCAAGGTCCTTGGTCGTCGGTTAGAACAAAAATCACATTCGGTTTGTTATCCATATTATGTTCTCCATTTTAGTTAGTAAATTTGGTCAAATGTTTATTCAAAATTAGAAACTTGTGCATTCTGCAATTCTTCAAGGAGACGAACGATATCTCGGTAGCATTTATCAAATGAGTCTGCTTTCCGTGCTTGTTGAAGGTCAAATTGTGCTGCAAGTGCGGGTTGGTCTCGCTTTTCACGATATGATTTGTCAGTTTCCATTTGTCTCTCTAACCACTCTTTTGCACCACGTATTGCTTCAGGATTATCTGGAGGATTAATATCACTTTTTAATCCTCTCTTCCCACGAAGGGATTCTGCTGCTGCAAGAAACCAAGTCTCAAATTCACGTTTGGCAAGAACTACAGCAATCGACAAATTAGCACGTACTTGTGATGCACGATATAATAGTGCTGGACCTAATTGTGCTGGACAGTCATCGTCACTGTCAAGTATAATAAATATCGCTCCCTGGCCACTAATTTTCTGAACTGCCAATTCAACTTCTTGTTCAAGTTTATCTGGTAGAATAACCTGATTCCTATTGACTCGGATTGGTCGGAGTATGTCAATTACCATTTCTGGATAACGTTCCGCTGCAATACGTCGAATCAGGACGGGCACAGCTGCAACCTCGCCTTGTCCTTCAACAATACATCCAATTTTGAGGATCATCTACGTTTCCCTATACTGCGCCTTATTTATCTTCTCAAAATTGAATAGTTGAAGTTGTTTTGCTTTTTCAACAGAAACCACAGATGTCAGATCCGGTTGCAATTGATCCCGTTGTAATAGATCTCCTACAGTAAACAATTTGTCATTTATGACCGATCTACTTGCATCATCAACAGGAGCAATGTAGCTATTCCCATTGTGTGCTTCAACAGCAAGGATTGAATCCACATCCAAGTGTTTATCATCAAGCAGATCTGGACTGTGGGTAGTTACGAGAACTTGTGTTTTGTGGGTAGCGTTCCGAAATTCATCAAGTAATGCGCCTACTATTGCGGGATGCATTGCAATTTCTGGTTCTTCTATTCCTACAAGCGTAACGTGTTCTTCTGCTTTCTGATTTCCCTGAAACAGAGCAACAAGAATCCCCAACGCGCGGAGAGTACCATCAGACATATTGTTTGCATGAAATCGCCATGGGTGTTTGTCTCCTTCAACATCCTGTCTGAACACTAACATTTTCTTGTCCCCAAACTTTTCAACTTCTACACCACGAATACCAGGGACGATTATGGATAGGTATTCCTCAATTTCCTGCTTCACATCGGGTGGTAGTTGAGCAAAAACACACGTGAGGTTACCTCCATCCCGTGTAAGCACATCACGAGGATCGTGTGATTGCAGTTCTCGAATTATATCGGGATTGAGATTGTAAAATCCCATCTGAGAGAACGCGTCGTAAACAGGACGAAATTCTGGCAGACCTGAAGCGTTTACTAAATAGAGACGATCCTTTGCAGCTGCTGGTGCGACATCAACACTTGTGGCTGTCACATCGCCATTTACAACATTGAAGTAAATATCAGGAGTGTTAGAGTTCTCATTATGAATATTACACTCTTCCGTCTGCACCACATATCCGCCTGATGAACGCGTTCCGATTCGAAAGGCATAGTGTCCTGTTGAACCGTTGGGTAGAACAAATTCCAGTCGAATACTGAAATGATTAGGGTGTCCGCGTGAACGACGACGGACATCGTTGATACCTCCACGATCGCGTATTGCGTGTTCTAAAGAGTAATTCAACGCATCCGCAACAAACCGCAATGCATCAAGAAAGTTACTCTTTCCCGAACCATTGCGACCTACGAGAAAAGTCAAAGGTTGCAAATGCACATCGCATGCAGCAATACTCTTATAGTTCTTTAAAATAACTCTTTCAATAAACGTTGAATCTTTCATCTCAGTACCCAAATCTTCTTACGCCACCGGAAACGCATCACCAACAAGTGGTTCTCCGTCTTCTACCTCAATAGTCGGAACAAGGACGTGTCCAGGGGATTGTGCATTGTTATATTGTACACCTTGCGCCATAAAGATCATGACAAAAGCACGACGTTGATGATCTGTAACATTCGGTGGAGTGCCGTGCCAATTTAGGCAGTGATGAAACATACATTCACCAGCTTTCAACTCTACTGGAATGCCGTGACTTATATCTAAACTCCGTCTTTCCGACCAAGGATTCGGAGGCGGTTCGCGTCCTTCTTCTTGTGCCTTTGCTGTTTCAGCATTGAATGCTGCTTTCGCTTCAACAGAAAAACGTTTATCTTTATGACTCTTCGGCATAACATGCATGCAGCCGCTGTCTACCGTAGCATCATCCAATGCCAACCAACAACTCACAATATTCGGAGGACTGAGGGGCCAAAAGAAGAAATCGTGATGAAACCCGAAATGTCCGTTATCTTGTGGTGGTTTGGAAATGACTTGATCATGCCAAAGTCGCACTTCAGGTGTTTCTAATAATGCGCGCGCTGTTCCTGCTATCAACGGATTATGGATAGCTTCCTCATAACTTGCCTCGCGCTTCCACATATTCACAAATTGATGTATCGCTCGGGGATGTCCTCTACCTCTATTGAGTTCCTCTCCTTTTCGGTCATGTCCATATTTGAATTCTGGTGATGAATCGTCCGCTTCGTTGAGTTCCAATTCTATAATTGTATCCAATCCGTCACGCATGGTTTCAACGCCATCAGTATCTAAAACTTTTCCAAACTTTAGATATCCATTCTCTTGAAAAAAGTCCACTTGTTCTTGTGTTGCCATTGTGTTCCTCCTTGTGCAATTGATATTATAGTAGACTTTTGAATTAATAGGACATTTCGAGATGTAGGAGGGAACTCCGAGTCCCGATTATCACTGAGTTAAATCGAGATTCGGAGATCGCTCCTACAGGGACATTGTATTATTATTTTCAATGTTCACTATAAATTTCTTTATTTGTTCTCGGTCATTAAATCGTAAAACTTACACAATAACGGTAGGCGCGCTTTGTTAGCGCGCTGGACTTTCAAAATTCTTCTGAAAGTCACAAGAATTTTACCAAAATTATTGAAAATCGTGATAAATGTGTAAGTCCTATATCGGAAACTGGTGATTGCCAGCAGTCAACCCGCCATCAATAACAAAAACCGCACCAGTCGCAAAACTTGCTTCATCAGATGCAAGGAAAAGCGCAGCATTTGCTATGTCCGCAGGTTTCCCAATACGTCCTAACGGATACCAAGGTGTAATTTCGTCTAATATATTCGGATTCCGTTCAATCATAGGTTCCCACACTTCAGTCTGCACAGTACCGGGACAGATACAGTTGATACGGATATTGTCTTTACCGTGTGCAACTGCCATAGAACGGGTCAATGCAATAACACCACCCTTCGCAGCAGAATATGCATGGATGCCTTGCAACCCGATGAGTCCATTGACTGATGCGATGTTGACGATGCTGCCACCACCTGACTGTTGCATAATCGGTATCACAGCGTTACTACAATGACTCGTTCCCTGAAGTGCAACTGATAGATTTGCTTCCCAGTTGTTGTTCAAGACATTTTCAGTTGAACAGATAGCATTGTTGACAAGTATGTCAACTGTTCCGTAAGCATCAACCGCTTTAGAAATGAGTGATTCTGCATGCGGAGCAACGGACACATCAGCATTCACGAATAATGCCTCGCCGCCTGTATCAGTGATGGCATCAACGGCCGCTGTACCGATGTCATCGTTAACATCATCAACGACAACCTTTGCACCTTCTTCGGCAAACCGTATAGCGATGGCTTTACCGATACCGCGTCCTGCTCCAGTGATAATGGTTACTTTATTTTTTAAACGCATGGCATAGCATATAAATCCTTATTTATACTACGTATGATATATTATATTATAATATAATGCAAATTGAACAAGTCAAAAAACTAAAACCGATAGAAGACATCCCAATTATTCTACGATGAAACAAACGTTACACTATATATTTCGTTTTACTAAGGAGAACAAGCAATCCGAATTGAATTCTCTCCTCATATTTTGCTCAGACAAAATAAACATTCGCAAAGCAAGGGTCCCGTCTTCAGTTGTCATCAGATGTAATCCGTATCCATAAACCCAACAACGATACTTGCTTGTGGACCAACTCGCATTTGATTTTGAGACACTTCAACCCGATCTGGATGTGAGCAAAGAAACCGAAATTGTACTTTGAACCGATCTACATAGTGAATTATAAAGATAAGTTGACACTTTTGTCCCACGGTAGGTGAGGCTTCCTAACCTCACCATAGGCGTCAATTTAAGGATGCACCAAGACCGATAAGTGTCAACTTTTAATCAGAGAAAGTATAAATTATGAAATAAAACTTCTGTAAGAATGAAAACACCTCATATATAATGTAGATATAGAGTTATTATTGTCTACAAAGAGGTGTTTCCAATGAATACATTATCACAAGTTCCCATAGAAATGCAATATATTCTTACAACTATAGCCAATGATGCAGCTCTCAATACAGGTTTTGTCAAAAGAAGTTGTAAACTCAACGGTAGTCGTTTTGCTCAAATCCTTGTTTTTACTTTTTTACAAAACCCAGATGCCACCTATACACAACTTGCTCAAACCGCTGGTGTGCTCGGAACTTCAGTCTCACGACAAGCCATTGAACAGCGATTTACACCCGAAGCAGCAGAGACCCTTAGAGCTGTCCTTGATGCTGCTGCAGCCACGGTTATTTCTGCCGACCCGCAAACGCTTCCGCTCCTTGAAAAGTTCACTGGTGTCTATTTACAAGATAGTTCTTGGATTACACTCCCTGATACGCTCCACGACACTTGGGAAGGTGGAAAGAAAAAGAACAAACCGAACACAGCTTCCGTGAAACTCCACCTGCGTTTTGATATTGCCACAGGCACTTTTGAACACTTTCAACTGACCGATGGCATCACCGCTGATAGTGCTATTGAAAAGCAGATTGACATGCTACCCTCCGGCAGTTTACGCCTTGCAGACCTCGGCTATTATTCGCTTGATACCTTCAAAAGACTTTCCGATGCAAACGCCTTTTGGATATCACGCTACAAAGTAAAGTGTTTTCTCTATGATGAAACAGGTGAACCTTTTTGCTTGCTAAAATGGCTCAAGAAGGGTTCTGATACCTTCAAAGACAAACAAATCTTTATAGGCAAAAACAAGCGTCTCAAAGCACGATTAGTTGTTCAAAGACTTTCAGAAACAGAAACCCAACAGCGCATGAAGGATATAAAACATCGTGCGAAGCGGAAGTATACGAAACCTTCACCAGAACGACTTCAGTTCGCAAGGTGGAATATCTACATTACTAACGTCGGAGTAGACCAACTGACTGCTGAGCAGATTTGTGCTGTCGCACGCACTCGATGGCAGATTGAGTTGATGTATAAGTGCTTCAAAAGCATTGGAAAAGTTGATACCTCCCGTAGCGACAAGCCATATCGTATCTTATGTGAGTTGTATGCGAAACTCATCGTTGCGATTATTCGGCATTGGATCATGTTAGTGGTCGGTTGGCGATGCCTAAAACATAGTCTATCAAAGACAGCAGAACTTATTAGCACATACGCACGCATACTCGCAATAGGTTTTCGCAAGTCTATAATGTCTTTCCGGCAAACTTTTGATGAAATAAAACAAGCATTCCAAAACGGGTGCTACATTGAGAGGCGTGCTAATAGAGACACCACATTGGAATATCTTGAAAATGCAGCAAGAAATCACTAAATTGACGCCTATGGTGAGGCTTCCTAACCTCACCTATGCAGAGTGCTCAAGTAATTTCAAAATCTACTATAAATAGAAAGTAAAATTCATTTTCTTGAATTGGTATAACGTTTGTCTTTAAGAAGAAACGTTGGGGAACCGAACTCTCATCCGCGTCATCCGCTCAAATCAGCGATTCAGAGAAAAATAAATCCGCTAAATTAATGCCTATAGTGAGGTTAGGAAACCGCACCTATCAGCTGGGGCATTTAGCATCTGTGAAAAAACATAAGAAAAACAGAAAGCTGAATAACCCTGCAAGTTCTACTATAAGCTTGCTATTACAATAGATTTTCAGTATAATAACGTGAGTTCGGAAATAAAAGGGTTTTCTGCTCTTACAGGTAAAATGGGAGTATATATCCAACCACGAACAAAAGGTGCTGGACACGGAAGCACATCAAGAGCTTTTTATGCAAGAACATCATTCCTAAAGAAATTTATTTTTCCTGAATTCTCATGAATTATTCTGAAGATTGATACGGAAACGACTTTACGTTGGTAAATCCAAGGGGAAGAGAAATGGCGCAAACCAAAGAACTTCACATATCAAATGATGCAATGAACGATCCAGAAGAGTTACGCACACGAATAGCAGAAGAAGGTTATCTCTTTTTCAAAAAACTACAAAACCCCGATAAACTCTGGGAATTGCGCCGTGAAATGCTAACGACAATGCAAGAAGGCGGTTGGCTTATCGCTGGAACCAACCCAATGGAGGGCATTGCAGATATCTCTACACAGTGCACAGAAGGTGATCCTGAATACACAGACGTATATCATGAAGTCTATAAATTAGAGGCATTCCATCGTTCAGCACATTGGGATGAAGTCGTTAATATGGTGGAGAAAATTATCGGTAGAGAAGTCTTACCACATCCACAGAAGATAGCGCGCCTCTGGTATCCGAAGTATACCGAACACACCACACCGATACATCAAGATTTCGTTCACTTCCAAGGTAATTTCCAAACCTATACATGTTGGACACCCGTTGGAGATTGTCCTGTAGAATTGGGTGGATTAGCAGTCCTTCCCGGTTCCCATAAAGTAAATGAGGTTATGGAACACCATTTTTCACTCGGCGCAGGCGGACTGTGTGTGAACACAGATGAACTAAACGGTGAATGGCATTCAACAAACTATGAAATCGGTGATACATTAATCTTCCCTGCTTTGACCATCCACAAAGCATTACCGAATTTGACAGAAGATCGACTCCGTGTATCACTTGACAACCGCTATCAGGCGGTAGATGACCCGATTGCTGAGCACATGTTAGAACCACATCTGAACATATTTGATTCACTGAAGTGGGAGGATGTATATCAAAATTGGGAATCTGACGAACTCCAATATTACTGGAAAGACTACGATCTCACTGTCATACCGAGAGATTTTAGCTATAATAACAAAGGGTTTGAGGAAGCATTGGAATTAGCGAAAGATGGTGATGATCGCGCCGTATACCAGTTAAACCGAATTATCAAACGAGATCCCACTACCGATATGGCAAAGAGAGCTACTGAAGTTTTACATGAAATGAATATTGAAACTGCCACTAATTCTTTCTAAAATATAACATACTAAACCTAACAACACACTGTGACACAAAACACAACTAAACAAACCCATAAGATTTGGTACTAAACAAAAATTGGTTGAATATCTCTATAGATATTTTCTTCATCCATATTTTGCGTTTAGTACCTTTTCCTTTTTACAATATATATCAGAGGACAAAAAATGATAAATATAGTTCGTAATTGGATATTACTATTTTACTCCATTATCTGTTGTTTCCTTCTTATGCATCAAAATGCATATTCTCAAACGATAGCATGGCAGAAACTTGAAGCAAAACTGGTGATAGATGGGAAACTAGATGAAAGTGTATGGCAACAAACAACACCAATTGAAACATTCTTGATTGCAGAATTGAAAACGACAGTTCCAGATAAAACTCAAGTCTACATTGTCCATGATGAGGTAGCACTTTATGTCGCTTTTCGCTGTTTTCAAAACAAGACAACAATGATTGCTAATCAGACACGAAAAGATGGGAGTTTCAAATTTGAAGATTATGTCGCAATATATCTTGACACATACCATGATAAGCAAAGAACTTACGGTTTTACTGTTAACCCACTTGGCACTCAACTGGATGAGAAACAAGGCGACCTCGGATGGGATGGGGAATGGGCAGCTGCAGCAGCCATAACAGATACTTCTTGGACCGTGGAGATGAAAATCCCATATCAAATACTTGATCTACCACGCACAGCAAAGCAGACATGGGGACTAAATATCGTACGTCGTCACCAGAGTTTGGACAGAACAAGCACGTGGGCTGATACAGGAATCAACGTTTCTGATGCAAATCGATTCGGCACCTTGACAAACATTGAACTTAACCTAAAGAATATTGGAAAGAAAATTGAACTTGGTGGTTATTTATCTGCAAAATATGATAGCACATCTAATTCTGAAGCATTAGCAGACAAATTAACACCGGCAATAGGTGTAGATGGTACTTACCGAATAACCACAAGCACGTCTATCATTGGCACATTAAACCCAGATTTCAGCCATATTGAATCTGAAGTTCAAGGTATCGTTTTATCCGACCTTGAACAACGTTTGACTGACCGTAGACCGTTTTTTCAAGAGGATGGACGCATTTTTAGAGCACCCATATCTCTGTTCTACAGTCGTCGTATTGGTGAGATTAATTACGGTGCTAAACTCATCGGTAAAACAGGCAGAGCAACTTATGGACTTATGCACGTTCAAGAGACCGAAGATGACAGTCATAACATCTTGGCACGTGGACTATGGGATGCGGGCAATTCCTCATCTGTAGGCGTATTTTTTGCATCAAAAGAAGTAAGCGAGTCCTATAACCGTTCAGCAGCTGTTGATACGAGAATTCGGCTGCCAAAAGATTTCAACTTTATAGCAAATTATGCAGGAAACTGGGAACCAGACGCAACGGATCGGCGCGCAATCTTAACTGAAATCAATCGCAGAGGCAATCCTATTTTCAGTCTTGCATATAGAGATATATCGGATGGATTCAAACCCATCAACGGATTAGTTAGACTCACGAACATTAGACAGCCAAGTTTCTGGGGTGTATATCGTTGGCACTTAGAAAAAGGTATATTGCAGACGATCAAATTTGAATCTGTTCAAAAAGCCACTTGGAATCATAAAGGTGAAAAGACACGTGGAGACCATTTTCAACTGATGGAATTCGATTTAGGTGAAAAGTATCAGACCGGATTTTTCTTTAGAAATTGGTCGTATGATGTCTACAATAATTGGGTTGTCGCGGCACAGGCAGTATACAACCGGCAAAATCCAGATCGCATCTTTGTCGTCTGTCAATATGGTGAATTTGAAGGTGCGACAGCAATGTTTGTTACTACCGCAGTGAACCTTATTCCCTTCAAGTTTCTATCCATAGGAATTGAAGGAGAAAATCTGTGGCAGACTTTTCCTGATGGAGAAAATACCTACAAGTTCTCACTCCGATCCAGTGCAAACTTTGAGATCGGTAGAGAAAAATGGATTACATTCCGATTGCGTTCAGGTGGCGATCACAAACCGAATCTTAATGCAGTCTTTAAGTATATGTTCTTGGAAGATTTCGTTCTATATCTCGTCTACGGAGACCAAGATGCAGATGAGACTGTAAACCAACTGTTCACAAAAATAGCATATACTTGGTAGGAACCTGACTTACATACAACTTTGTGAAGATTATTTTTGAAATCGATAATATGATAACGATCCTTGTACTGTTAGAATACTGCACAATAGGTGTCAATTTATATGTTTGAGATGATTCATCGATGTGTTGTGTCTCCAATTTGTAGTTGCCTTCATATTGTTCGGTGATAGACATCTTATATTGAAACCATACAAAGCATCCTATTGTGAAGATCAGGATGAAAACTGTTCCACCGAGAATCCAGTTTTCTATTGAAACATCTTTTTTCATAATGTTCACCCTATTATCCTTTGTTCGTTGCCTAATCACTGGAGTGATCTATTATATTCTGTTTCAATTAATTTACTGAAAGAATATTAACATACCATCTTAATTGAGAGAATTTCCTTATTAAACTCGGGTATCTCTTTCATTAATGATTTCGGTTCCAGTTGAATAGGTAAGAAGTGCCCTGTAAAATTGGGTTTTTCATAAAACACAACTTCTCCTCCACCAGGAGGACAATCAGTGCCTTTGTATATCCTCATAGAAGATATACGGTTTTCAAACCCAGAACGTTCCAGACTATCGTGAAGATTCTCAGTCGTTTGAACGAAGCATGCTTTTTTGCCTCTGAATTTGGGTTGCTCAAAACATTCAACAAAGAATGGATAAATGCCTATTTTTTGACCTGCCTGTTTGCTATGTTGTAACTCGTCACTGTTCTGTTCAGGTGGCTTTACATTTATCTGAATTGATAAAATTTGAGCCTTATAATCAGGTATCTCTGACACAATTGTTTCAGGTCCAATGTCACATGGTAAAGTAACACCTGTAAATTTAGGGTTCCCAAAAAATGTAACTTCCCCGCCTTCTGGTGGACAACCTGGACCTCTAATTATCCGCACAGATGCGATACTGTCTACAAACCCAGCACTATCCAGAATAACTTGTAGGTTCTCAGTCGTATGAAGTATAGTTACTTTTTTCCCTCTACATTTGGTTTGTTCAAAGCATTCAACTATGAATGGATAGGCGGTGATTTCTTTTCTTTCACTCACTGATTTACTCCTTCTATTTTGGTTTTTATTCACATTCTGAGAAGACATACTCACATTATCTCTCTGTTTGGATAAGTTAGTAGGTGATTGGATGTTGGCAGATGTTTCGTGTAAAAGTTCTTCCGCCTGCAAACGTTGTCGTGCTCTTCTAAGACGGCTTTTTATCGTGTTGACAGACACCCCAAGAAAATTGCTTATCGCTTCGGATGTCATTTCACCAAGGTAATAAAGTGTTATAACTCTGCGTTCACGCTCTGGTAATTTCTCCAGAAGCATATCAACAACTTCTCGTCTGTGCTCTGTGGCTGCCTTTTCTCGCTGCTCTGCGACATAGTTTACATAAGTAGATTTCTCTAAGATTGTTGTATCAGTAGCTTCCAAAGATTGTATGGTAGGTTTCTCTCTTTCAAGCCAGTTTGCACATCGTCGCTTTGCGATGCTGTAAATCCATCTGGAAAACTTGTTCGGGTCTTTTAACGTGGACAGTTTATTATATGCCTGTAAGAAGACATCTTGTGTAATCTCTTCCGCCACGTGATAATCCCCGACTCTCTGCCATGCGATAGCGTGAATACTCTTTTGATATTTTTGGAATAGAGTATTAAACGCAGTGTGATCGCCGGATAATATTTTATGAATGAGTTGGACATCGTCTTTTTCCATTTTTAACCTCTGCAATAATTTGGTTTACGATTATACATGACACAATTTCGAGGTGAAAAGGGTGCAAAATTAGGAAAAAAGTGAAAACCAAAGAAATGATAATTATAATATCCGGTTTTAGAATACCTTTTTGGTCATACCAAATCTAGAACGTATCTCATAAATCATTGTGGTGCAAGGTCTCCGTGTCCCGCAGAATACCACAAGCGTATTCTGCGTTGATTTTGTTATCTTTCATCTACGAACAATGGCGGGGCACGGAGACCCGGGGAACGGCTACAGGCATTCATACCCGGGGAACGCCTACAGGCGTTCATACCGTTGATCACTTGATTACTTGATTTGGCACTACAATAACAGAAAGTCGTATTTGTGCAAAAACTTTACACACCTCCATAGTATTATGAAAACAAACCAATATCAACACAATATCTATATGAACGTCTATTGTTTAAGGTGAGGAGAAGGAAATGCCAAAACTTTTGAATATGATAGCATCACATTTTCAAATTCACCCAACAGAAATTGTTGTGGATAAAATTCGGCACGGAAATATGGAAAAACAGAATGTCCACTGTCTGAATATCCGAACAAAGCGTTATTTGCTAAAACAATACGAAATTACTGAACCTGTAACCGCAGCGGGCTTCACACCATTTCAGATTGAGAAGTTCACATTATCAACGCTATACAAAGCAGGATGTCTTGTACCGAATGTTATTTGGCATTCTGAAGAGAATAATGCGATATTATTGGAATGGCGCGGCGAACATACACTTGATTCTCTTGCTCAGCGGAGCCTTGCATCAAGTATACAATCTGAGTTAAACACTAGCATAAATGTTCTTTGCAAAATTGAAACTGTGTTTTCTGAAAATTGCGACCTTTTCATACCTTACCTGTTCCACTTTAACATCAAGGAAACTTTGCAAGGTTTGCTTGATCGTGGAAGAAAAACGGTCGGATATCTGCGACAACTGTGTAAGACACCACTCACTTCATCACAGATAGAGTGCCTTGAGGCATCTTGGACATCGCTTTCTAATCGGTTACTTGAAGCACCCCTTACATTAGACAGTCTTGACTACCAAGCACACAATATCGTTATTGACACTGGACTTCCATACTTCATTGATTTTGCAAGTATCGGTTGGGATTGGCAGGAACGACGAGTGGTTCAGTATTTTAACAGTATTGGTGCATACCAGTATGGAGCAAATTTTGTATCTCTATTGAATCGTGATTTAGTTGAAACCTATGCCGAATGGGTAGTTCAACATAGGGAACATTGTTCAGTCTCAGATGTTGCTGCACGGGTTGATGGACATCATCTGCTTTTTTATTTGTCTGTTACGCACAGGATATTAGAAGCAACTGCCAGAACTGAAGTTAAAGAAAATCAGGTTTTGATAGAAGCTTGGGGAGACCTTCATTCCAGATATCAACGTGCAATTTCGCTAATTATTAATACGGAACTAAGTGATGATATAGAGACAAACCATATACGTAAAATGATTCGAGATTTTCACTTCAACAAATAAAAAAAGATAGTCAAATTCTCTATTGTTGGTGGGTTTCCTAAATTTACGCTTATACAGTAAGATTTGTACGATACCTATTCATTAGAAAGAATCGTTTGATTCAGTTGTAAAAAAAACTCTTCTACCTCTGGTGTTGATGGTTTTATTTTCACTGACAATCCCGGAATATAGAATTTGTCTTGATATGACTGGATCAACTGATATAAGGAATCCAAGTCAATCTCTCGACTGCGAATTGCCTGTCGCACAGTTTCAAATTGCGCTATAACACTCTCTTGCGGAACACCATCTGGACGGTGTGTTAACAGATGTTTTTCAGTGCCATTTAATGCTCGGATTGCGCTCCAGTAGCGTAATCCCTCAGCACCACCAACTAGGTTATAGGCTAATACACCAAGTCCAGCACATACAATGATAAATATAAATAAAAAGATTAGAACACGTCGGTAACAGCCGCTAATCTTTTGCGCTATAAGTGACATCTAAAGTATTTTCCCCTCACGGATTGTCAAAACAGGATTAATTTTTTGAGTGCCAACAAACTTTGTATCGTGAGCATCGTAGAATTCAAATTCCCCATCAAGCAGTTCCAAAACAGCAACATCTGCAGTAGTTCCGATTTTCAGATTGCCAAGTTGATTTTCGCGTTTTATTGTTTTAGCGGCATTGTAAGTGGCTTTTTCTATTACCTCATCAAAAGGTAATCCGAGATGCATCAATTTTGATAATGTTGTCGGTAGGTCATAAACAGGTCCGTTGATATTACCAGTATGCAAATCAGTGCTGATAACATCAGATATAAATCCTTGTTCCATAGCGCGTTGTGCGATTTCATACCTGAAACTACCTGCCCCGTGTCCAACATCAAAGATGACACCTTCCTGTTGTGCTTTCCAAGCTTCAGGGATAATTCTGCCTTTGTCGTCAATGATGTTGTCTCCATTTCCTTGGAAGCAGTGGGTAATCACATCACCGGGTCTCATCAAATCCAACACATCCGGAAGTGGGACACCTTGTCCAATGTGGCACATCACAGGTGTATTGGCTTGTTCGGCTGCTTTGATAGCAAGTTTCAACGGTTCTACACCGTTATCACCGACCTGTCCCTTACCTTGTCGCACTTTTACACCGACGGTAATATCACGGTTGGATTTTAACGTGTCTGCGACACGGTCAGGATCAGCGTAAGCAAGGTCATACATCTCGCCGACAGGTCCGTATACAAGTCCAATACCAGAGATGTGTATATAGTTTAAAATGTGCGTTTGCGCAGGTTCTACAATGAATTCACGAAAACCTGCGAAAGTTGCCCAACTTGCACTGCCAGCATCAACAAACGTCGTTGTTCCGGAAATGGGACAGACGTTATCGGCTTTAATACCCCACGTTGTCACTCCGTAGTAGACATGCGTATGGATGTCAATCAATCCGGGTGTAACATATTGATTCTTGACGGAGATGCTCTGTTTCGCAGCAGATTTTGGAATATCGTTATCAATCGCAGAAATAACTCCATCTGTAATTGCAACATCACGAACAGCGTTCAAATCTTGTGCAGGATCAATTACAGTACCATCCTTAAGCAGAATATCATAGTTCATGCGTTACACACCACGCTTTTCACCCCAAATGTCCACATGCACACGCGGTGAATAGCGATATCCATTTTCTTTACAGAGTTCAACTAACCATTCCTGTTTTTGGATTAACACCTGTGAAGTCTTTCCCTGTGGCATTAACATTATAGTTTCAGATGGTATATCGATTTCTGTCTGCAAGGATTGAATTTCAGTTAGATCTTCCGGTGTATCTACAACAAACTTCACTTGACATGGATAGGTATCTAAAAACTTACGTATGACATCGGGTTGGATGCGTTCACGTTCATGTCGTCTGAAGAAACGGTTACTTTCTGGCGGATTGGAATTGCATAACTTTGGACTCATTGATATGAGATGTGCAACAACATCAGCGAAAAGCGTTGCATTTGTTTCAATTGTTATATGATGTCCCTGTTTGTCTAACTCCCGACAGAGGGTTATCAGTTCTTTCGTTTGTATGAAAGGTTCACCGCCTGTGATAACAACATGTTTGCACCCGAACTTTGCAATAGCTGCAACGCTTTCGGAAACAGAAATATCCTTGTTCTCAGGAGTCCAAGATGTATACGGAGTATCGCACCAAACACATCTTAGATTGCAATAACTTGTTCGGAAGAAAACAGATGGAACCCCAATGAGTTGTCCTTCCCCTTGAATCGTATGGAACAGTTCACTATATTTCATGTGGATCCCCCTGTTTTGAATACGGACAATCCATTTTACATACCAGAAAAATCCTTATGCTTCAATGAGTTCTATCTGGACGTTATCTGGACCTTTGAAGAACGCCATCATAAGTCCTGAAGGTTTTAGGTCTTCAAGTTCTGCACCTTTTTCTTGTAGTTCAGCGACTGCAGCGTCAAGGTTTTCCACAGTAAAAGCAAGTTGATAGACACCCCAACGTGGGTTGCCACTTGTCGGTTCAACATCCATGTCACCAAATTTCGGTGAAAGGAATATCCGTTCTCCACCAATTTCCATTCGCACAATTTTTAGTCCGCGGACCTCAACGGTATCTGTGACTTCTCCGTCAAACATTTTTTCGTAATATTCTATTGCCCCATCCAAGTCTTCACATCTTAAATGTATATGATGAAATGTAAATGCCATAATTGCTCCTATTTTATACTGATAAAAAGTTTGTATCCACTACCGGTTTGACCTATATAGATATAGTTGTTATTATACCACATACAATATAAGTAGTCAAGAAATCGGAGTGTTTGGCCAGAGGCATTCAATTGTCGATGTTTGCTCCTAAAAGCATGAGTGCTTCTTTAGGTTTTGCTGCAAAATATCGGAATGCATAAGCGATTTCAGTGTTCCCAGAAGTGCGTAATAGACTAATAGTTGCATTTCGTAATGCGCACATCACCTGAGGTATGTTGCCACACCGGACTTGAGACGCATCCTCATCAAAGAGCACATCCCGCGTGCGGTGCGACAGGTTCTCTATCGCCCAATGTCCACGGCGGAGCATCAAAATCCGTTCTGCGGATCCACACTCAGGCGTTAGACTTGTGATGCCATATTGCGTCATCGTGCGCATTTCTCCGGTTCGGATGTGTTTGCGTTCTGTCTTGTATTGGTAAACTTGTGCAAGCCCCGGCCAGTCCACATATCCTGTATCTATTAGGAGTGTGCTTGTCGTCATCGTGCGCGTTTGGAGCCACCCATTGTCTTTGTCAACAGTGGTGCAAGTATCTGTCCGTGCGCCGAGATCCTTATGTATCTGTTCACTTGTTTTTGTGGGATGTGATGTCCGGGTGTCCGAGGGGCTACTTTCAAATACCGAGCGAATATCTTCTAATAGATTGGGTTGGTTTTCTTTTACAGGCATGACATAATCCGCATCCGCATCACATAAGTCTTGACAGAACGAACGCTGTGTCAGCAGCGCATCTGTTGTCACCACTTTTCCTGAGACATCAAACGCTTCAAGGATGCGTGAAGCAATAGGGATTTCATTCGTTTTGTTAGACACGGGTCGCTGTGTGAGTGTGATACCGAGTTGATGTGTCACAACAGATAACAGATGTGTGATTTGAGCATCTTGCGTGAGACTGCCACATAAGGTTTTGCCATCTATCGCTACCGCATTCTCATCGTCTTCCTGCGTCGCTGCGAACACATCGGTTGCCCACGCACTGAGTGTTCGCTCTAAAGCAACAATGTCTAAATCGTTGAAACAATAATGGAGTGTTGCGGCACAAGGTGTCTTCGGATGCGTGAACCCAAGTGCTTTCCCAAACTCGGGAGGGTATGTCCGTCCCCATTGTGCGATAGCACTATAACTGCGATAACCACACATCATGGCAATCACCGAAAGACCTAAAATAGCAGATAACGGATGTCGTTTTCCACGCGGGTTGCGTTTATCTGGAACTTCTGCTAATCTATTCAGTAAGTGGCGAGAAACTTTTTTCGTCATTTTTACCTCCAAAGCATAAATGCTTATATGAACTTTGAGGTAATATATATCATATATAGCATGAGAAGTCATGCTATATATGATATATTAAGAATATGCACAACTAATATTGACAATTGAATGCCTCTGAGTGTTTGGCAGGGGTATTTAGTTCTAAGAATTTCTGATGTATTTATCACAAATGTTAATGTGTGTCAGATTAGATATTATTCAATAATCCGACATGGTAGTAGGCACGCTCCGCGTGCCGTTTACAAAAAGAATGACGGCACACGTAGTGTGCCTACTACTTTGCCCTGATGCAAACAGAGTTAACTATTAGTAAAAATAAATAACGTAAAATCAATAAATCTAAATAGCCCCGAGTGTTTGGGGTGTGCAAATATTTATGGTCTTTACTATAAATAGCAATGTTTTTTGCGTAAAAACAAACGAATAGGAGTGAAACTTACAAATTACCCGCAACCTTAATCCGATTTTGTGCACGGGCAAGGGCTGCCTCAGCACGCGGGCGATTCAGGTCGGAGTCATCTGCAGTAAGTTGTTCTTTTATTGTGGACTTGGTTCAAGAGTCCATCCATTCTTAGTTGCAAGCTGAGCAAGTGCAATTTGTAGCAATTTAAATGCATTTCTTTTTTTGTTCTCTGTACCAAGTAATTCAGGCTTTACAATAATTATTGCGTGTGCGGGGTTTTTGCAAGTCGGATCAGGGATGACATCTACAGCGTGATGTGCTATCACTTCATTTTCATGTTTGGTCTTTACAGTTCCTATTGCGCGGACATCACCCGCATTTATGCTAACAATCCCGTTTGTCTTAGATAATAAAGACGAAGAAGGATCGAAATTTATTAACTTCGCTCTATCTACGGAAGGATTCTTAGGTGCAGGTTTTTTAGCAGGATCCCAAAAGGCATGAGGCTCAATTATGAGCTTCCCGTTCTGTATAGAATATTCTTTATCTTCCAATTTGCCACGCACGTTTCGATACAGTTCCTCATCATTTTGCACGGGATCATCACTTTTCATTAAATAATACCATTTCTAATAATAACTTATCATTAGCAAAACAGGCGTTCGTAGCCGCGCAATTCATTGCGCGGCTTATATTCTCCACCGAAGTTAGAATTCAATATCTGATAATGAGATATTCTTTATTAGAAATGGTATAATAATTCCAAAGCTTTAAAGAATTATCAGGTTTTAGAAAATCTACTTCCATCTCTGCATCAATGTTTGTACCTCAACTCTGAAGCACTCCACCTCTTGTTCGGCAATTTGAAAGTGTAATTTCCATCTTTCTTTGTCCTATACTGATGTTATACTGCCATTTCCATCGTTGGATACAGATTAGGTATTGAATCAATTTCTTCTGGAAATGATAAATCATCAATTAACCATTTCCAAAGCATTAGATAGTTTTCCGGTTTAAGATAATCTACTTCCATCTCTGTATCAATGTTCGTTCCCCAAACTCTGAAGTACTCTGCCTCATGTTCTCCAATTTGAAGGTGTAATTGACGTTCATCTTTGTACCATGCTGCAGTTACATTACCGCCTCCATCGCTAGAGATTGATGGAATATCAAACCGATGTCCTCCGGAAATGACCGAATCTAACAATTTTCCCATAATCTGCTTCGCGTGAGCTAAGGCTAAATCAGTGGGGCTTTGTGATTCGCGTCCATCCCAGTTATCTTTCCGTTTTGCTAAGATGTCAAATTGTTCTGAGATTTCAAAAATTTGCTGTTTGACTTGGTCCTTCCGAAGTTGTGTGTAGTTCGTAATTCCCGCACCGGTTTCTGATTGAGCGAGAACTACATCCACATTCAACAACGGGATAATGGAAGTACAAAGTGAATATGACCCACGAATATCTTCAACTTGTGCCGTTTCGTCAACAAGTTGAGGTGATGCTAGTTCCAGGAAGATAACTCTGGATTCTGATTGACTTTGATTTCCTATTTGTCTTTGTAGGTCTCTCCAGTGGTTAGTTCCAGTTTTTGCATATGCGTGAACTACATCCGCATCCAATAACAAAGTTACGGAAGAATCTAATAAATATGACCCACGAATATCTCCAACCTGTGCCATTTCGTCAACAAGTTGAGGTGATGTCGATTCCGGGAAGATAACTCTGGATTCTGATTGACTTTGATTTCCTATTAATCTTTGTAGGTCTTGCCAGTGGTTAGTTCCTGCTTCTGATTGAGTAAGAACTATATCCACATCCGACTGCGGAGTGATGGAAGTACAAAGCGAATATGAACCGCGAACATCTTCAATTTGCGCTGTTTCACCAATAAGTCCGGGTGATTTTGGTTCCAAAAGGTGAACATTAGCACCAACATAACTTAGATTTTCTATTTGATTTTGGAAACGTTGCCAGTAGTTGGTTGAAGCAAATTCTGTCTCTTGGATCGTTTGATCAACAAGATCAGGGAATTTTGGTACTGCAAAAGGAGTTTTGATCCATTTATGTCTCAGACCTTCCCATTGCTTCTCGTAGAGCATCGGTGATACTCCACTCGAAGATGTTCCGCTCATGTTGCTTGAATAAGTCGGATTTTGTAAAGATTTCATCTATTACTCCTACATTACGTTCATAAAAGCAATCTATGTCAATTATATACGATTTTTCATTAGTAACCTGCCTTTGTCCAAATCTTCCGTTTACCTGGGATAAAGTATGAGTCACAGTCGCTTTTATTTCTTTGTCATCGAATTGAGAAACTGTTTGCAGATTCAAAACATCATTTCCCATAGGGGTCGCTAATACGGGGAAAATATATTCAGGAATAAAAGACTCAACATCCACTTGTTGTAGGTGCGGCAGAGATACTCTATTTGCCATATTTCGGTACATGAGACCAAGACGCGTAAAGTAAGAAGGTCTATAGATTTCATAGAATATTCGCAAAACCTTTTCTAATTTCACTCGAAATTCGTTATAATTTCTGTAATTTCTGCGACAATTCAACGAAATAAAATCCCTGCCTAAAATAACTTCCCAGTCTTTCTGTTCTGGCAAAAAATGGAATAACCTACCTATATCCAACGCTTGATTAGGCATTATACCAGGCAGAGCAGCTGGTACACTATGATTAATTTCCGTGTACCCTTCCGTTCTTATAGCATCCTGAAAGTCAATAGGAGGTTCGTGCTCAATTCTCATAATTTCGGGAAAACGAGCCTGAAAAACGACGTTAAACAAGATGTTGTGTTTATATTGAACAGGTTTATAATTCTTAAAGCGCATATTTCATACACCCTCTCGTAGACTGTGAAACAATTTTAACATATCACGGATAAAACTTCAAGAAATTAATAAATTACTAAAGATGCATATAATTGTTAATTGGAAATGAGCAGAGGGAAATGATACTTACAAATTACCCGCAACCTTAATCCGATTCTGTGCACGCGCACCCGCAGCCTCAGCACGCGGGCGATTCAGATCAGGGTCATTAGCAGCAAGTTGTTCTTTAGCACGTTCCAACGCACCTTCAGCACGCGACACATCAATATCCGATTGCCATTCCGCTGTTTCAACCAAAACAGTAACACCCGTGCGGAGCACTTCAAAAACCCCACCACTTGTCGCCATTGACAAAGGTGTATCCGATTCAAGGATACGAATTTCACCTACATCTAATGCCGTGAGGAAAGGGATGTGTCCATATAGAATTTGGAAGTTGCCTTCGATTCCCGGGGCGTAAACGCTGGTCACATCACCTTCGTAAATCATTTTTTCTGGTGAACGTATTTCAAGGTGAAAATTTCTATTCTGCATAAAACTGAATCTCTTTCTGATAACCGATTGCTGATAGCAGACCGCTAATTACCTAATCCGCTGCGTCTTCTAATTCTGCTTCTTTCGCTATTTCAAATGCTTCGTCAATTGTGCCGATAAGGCGCAGAGACTGTTCAGGCAGATCATCGCAATCACCGTTAAGAATTGCTTGGCAACCTTGTACAGTATCCTCAATCTTCACATATTTCCCAGCGCGACCCGTGAAACGCGCTGCAACAAACATCGGTTGTGTGAGGAACATTTCTAATTTCCGCGCTCTGTCCACTACTATTTTTTGCTCATCTGAAAGTTCATCAACACCGAGGATAGCGATAATGTCTTGCAGGTCACCATATTCTTGTAACACTTGCTTGACCCTAAATGCAGTCTGATAATGTTCGTCGCCGATAACCTCTGGTGACAGAATACGCGAACTTGAGGTAAGCGGATCCACAGCAGGATATCTACCCTTTTGAGAGATACTTCGTTCTAATCGTGTTACCGCGTCAAGGTGTGCAAACACAGAGACGACAGCTGGATCGGTATAATCATCAGCGGGGACATAAACCGCTTGGAATGAGGTGATTGACCCGTGTTTCGTGGATGTGATGCGTTCCTGCAGTTCCCCCATTTCTGTAGCAAGTGTCGGTTGGTATCCGACTGCGGAAGGCATCCGTCCGAGAAGTGCTGACACTTCACCGCCTGCCAATGTGAAACGGAAAACGTTGTCAATAAAGATAAGAACATCTTGTCCCTGCTGGTCACGGAAGTATTCTGCCATTGAGAGACCCGCCAAACCGACGCGCAAACGTGCTCCCGGTGGCTCATTCATCTGTCCAAACACCATCGCCGTTTTGTCAATAACGCCGTATTCATCAAGTTCAATCCAGAACTGATTACCTTCGCGTGTGCGTTCACCGACACCACAAAAAACGGAATAACCACCGTGCTGCGTAGCGATGTTGTAAATCAGTTCAGCAACCAGAACGGTTTTGCCGACACCCGCACCACCGAAAAATCCGACCTTTCCACCCCGAACTACAGGTTGGATTAGATCAATTACTTTGATACCTGTTTCTAACATTTCTGCGGCTGTGGTGAGTTCGGCTTGCGGTGGTGGTGGTCTGTGAATAGAGTACCGTTCGGTCTCACCGGCATCACCTCTTTCATCAATGGGTTGACCTGTAACATCAAAAACGCGCCCGAGTACTGCATCGCCGACAGGAACGGTGATAGGACCACCAGTATCCGTAGCAGGTGTACCGCGAACTAATCCATCGGTTGTGTCCATAGCAATGGTACGCACACGATTTTCGCCTAAGTGCTGTTGAACTTCAAGCACCAACTCGCTTCCATCATAACGTTCAACCTTAACAGCGTTTAGGATATCTGGCAGTTTGCCTTCCGAAAAATCTAAGTCTACTCGTGCCCCGACAACTTCTAATACTTTTCCTTGGTTCATGAGATATTCCTTCTTATTTTGAGTAGTAATGATCTATAATTGTGCTACATAAGGTTGTTTTTGTTAATGAGAAGCAATAATCAAGAAATGAATTAAATCTCACTTTTTTATAAAAACATAGTATATTAAACAAATTAAACAACCTACCAGAAGTAATGTGTTTACCAACGTAAGTAGCAAAACATATTGCAGTATAACAGAAGAAAGTCCACATCCACTAAAAGTGAATTCCAACCAAACTATACCTAATAAAATCAGTCCTGTTTTGCCAAAACGTTTACTGTTATGCATGGACATCATCATAAATTCTTAAATCGGTTCCATCCATTCCTACGATTAACCTTCCTGAGCGGCTGCGCCACTGACTATTTCTGATATCTCTGTTGTAATTTGTGTTTGACGCGCTCTGTTGCGTTGTAACACCAATTCGTCAATGAGTTCCTTCGCCTTTTCAGTAGCATTTTGCATCGCTGCCATGCGTGCTGCTTGTTCTGCTGCGTTTGAATCTAAAAGCACTTTCCACATTTGCATATTCAAATGTTTACCGAGTAGCATTTCAAAGAGTTCCACCTGTCCCGGTTCATAGATATAGTCTAAGAAAAGCGTATCACCTTCGGGTTCTATCGGTTCCAATGGTAGAAGTTGTTCAACAAGCACCGTTTGGGTAATGGCAGATTTGAAGTTATTGTAGATTACCTCAACCTTATCAATCGTTTTATCTGTATAAAGATGTTCAAACTCGTGGACGACATCAACAGCGATTTGGAATTCAAGTTGACGGAAGATATTGATATACGAATCCGTAATGTCGTAACCTCGTTTATCAAAGTGTTCTTGTGTACGTCTACCGATGCAGATGAGGGTCACGTCTGCCCCACTGTCTTCGTAGTGTTGAATACGTTCTGTGGTTGTGCGTATGACATTGCTATTGAAACTCCCACATAATCCGCGATCACCAGATACAGATATGATACAGACATGCTCAACTTCACGTTCTTCAAGCAAGGGATGTGTCAACGCTTCCTGCTCAATGTCCATCTGTGAGATAAGATGACCGAGAATCGTATTGAGTTTTTCTGCGTAAGGACGGGTTGCAGTGATATTCTCTTGGGCACGACGAAGCCGTGCTGCAGCGACAACGCGCATCGCATCTGTAACCTGTTCAATGTTCTTAACACTGGCGAGCCGACGCCGAATTTCCCGTAATGTAGGCATGGTTATTCACCTTCTGTGGGTGTTTCCGCTGTTTCCTCTGTTGCGGATTGCTCTGCTGACATTTCCTCAGTCTGTGGTTGTTCTGGCGGGGTGTTACTCCAGTTCTCTTTGAATGCTTTGACAGCAGCGTGCATGGTCTCAAGCAATTCATCTCCTAACAAACCACTTTCTGCGATTTCTGCAAGAAGTTCGGCATGATTTCTATCGAGGTATTGCAGGAATTCAGACTCAAACCGTGCAACCTCAGATTCAGGAACTTCGTCTAAGTAACCGTTTGTACCACAGAAGATAGATGCAACTTCGCGTTCAACAGGCATCGGTTCGAATTGCGGTTGTTTTAGTAATTCCACAAGACGAGTCCCGCGTGTTAAAAGAGATTGAGTTGACGCGTCAAGGTCTGATCCAAATTGTGCAAACGCAGCAACTTCACGGAAACTCGCAAGATCCAGTTTCAGTGTGCCAGCAACCTCGTCTGCTTTCATTGCTTTCACCTGTGCATCACCACCGACACGTGATACGGATGTACCGACATCAATTGCAGGTCTCACACCTTGGTTAAACAGATCCGTTGTGAGATATATTTGTCCATCAGTAATAGAAATAACGTTTGTTGGAATATAGGTTGTCAAATCACCTTCAAAGATTTCAATAATCGGTAGTGCGGTTAGAGAACCACCACCCAACTCATCACTCAGTTTTGCTGCACGTTCTAACAGACGTGAGTGCAGATAGAACACATCACCGGGATATGCTTCACGACCAGGAGGTCTACGTGAAAGCAAAGACATCTGCCGATATGCCCACGCATGTTTCGTTAAGTCATCGTAGATGATAAGCGCGTGTTTGCCGTTATGACAGAAGTATTCCGCCATTGATGTACCTGAGTAAGGTGCAAGATATTGTAGCGGAGATGGCGCACTTGCAGGTGCAGAAACGATAGTGGTGTATTCCAACGCATTATGCTCGCGAAGTGTATTCGCCACTTGTGCAAGGGTAGAACCTTTTTGACCGATAGCAACATAGATACAATACACATCTGTGTTCTTCTGACTCAAGATTGCATCTATCGCAATGGCAGTTTTCCCTGTTCGTCTGTCACCAATGATGAGTTCACGTTGTCCCCTGCCAATCGGTGTCAAACTATCTATAGCCTTCAAACCTGTGTAAAGCGGTTCGCTAACGGGTTGACGTTGAACGATACCTAATCCCTTCTGTTCCACGGGGAGTCTGTGTTCTGTGTGAATATCTCCCAAACCGTCAATGGGTTGTCCAAGGGCATCAACGATCCGTCCGAGGAGTGCCTCACCAACGGGAACTTCTGGCAGCCTCTTTGTGCGTTTGACGGTATCCCCTTCATGTATGAGTTGGTCTTCACCGAACAACACACAACCAACATTGTCTTCTTCAAGGTTAAATGCAATGCCGTAGACATCGTTTGGGAATTCAATCATTTCACTCGCCATTGCATTAGCAAGTCCATGCACCCGCGCGATCCCATCGCCCACCTCCAGCACAGTACCAGATTCGTAGACATCTACGTCCTGCTCAAACTGTACCAGCTGCTGTTTTAATATATTCGATATTTCGTCCGGTCGGACTTCTTTTGCCATATTTTCAATCCTCTATGGAGTCGCATGTGTCTATTTTCATAAGTGAAACCTGCATGTTTCGTGAAAGTCATTCCTATTATAGTGAATATTTGCTTAGGATTCGCGGTGTTCGTAGTCGCGCAATTCATTGCGCCTCTTACATTCACTGGTAGGCGAGGTCTCCTAACCTCGCATATTCACATCGGTAAATTAAGAACCTACTATAAATACCATTAAGTCCATAATTTCACCGTGCAACCGATTTACCCTTTCGCCAGTTGCTCTTTCAAACGTTGAAGTTGTGTCGTGACGCTTGCATCAAAAACGGTGTCGCCTAACTGAACAATAAACCCACCTTTAAGCTGTTCGTTAGTTTCGGTTTCCAAACGAACCTGTTTTCCAGACAATGAACTTAGTTGCCGAATAAAATGTTGTTCTTGGTCTTCCGTTATCGGAACGGCTGTTGTCACTTGTGCAACAACCCTACCCGCAGCCGCATCTGCAATAGCAGAAAAGGCATCCATTATGGCGACAAGGTGACGTTCACGTTGTTTTAATGCAAGAAGCTTAAAGAAATTAACCGTTAACGGAGACAGACTATCAGCAAACAGTTCCTGAAACGTATCACTCTTAAATTGCGGTGAGAGCAGAGGTGTATCAATAAACTGCCTGAATTCCTCAGACTGTTCAATCAATTCTTGCAGCTGCTCCATATCAGCAGTTATAGACGCTAAAGTGTTCTGTTCTATAGCCGCTTCATATAAAGCGCGAGCATAAGGTTTTGCTACACGAGTGTCTCTCATTGTTCGTTTTCACCTACAATACTTGTTTTGATGTAAAAAGTAACGGTCTAAGAATGTTAATTCGCCGACAACCTACCAATGGAATCATTAATGATATTTTGATGCCTCTCTGGTGTGAGTTCGGCACTGATAATCTTTCCTGCTGCATCAATAGCCAGTTCAGCAACAACACCGCGCAATTCAGAGATAGCATCATCTTTTTCACGTTGAATCTCTGCGCGTGCTCGTGTTATTTCATCTGAAGCCTCTTGACGCGCGTGATCAACTATTTGCTGTCGTTCTACATTACCTTGGTCAATTGCAGCTTGAATCTTGGCTTGTGACTCAGCTTCAATATCACCTAAACGTTGCCGCGTTTCAGCAGTGAGACGATCCAGATCTTCACGATCAGTTTTCAGTTGTTCCAACTGAGTCGTGATTTCAGTTCGACGTTCTTCTAATAATCCACCGACTTTGCCGAAGACAAACTTCCAAAGAACCGCAAGCACTACCAGAAATCCAACGGCTTGCACCAAAATTGTCTTTGGATTGATCCCCAAGTCAGATAATAGTCCACCACCTGAAGGGGCTTCTGCTGCAAAAACACTACTTATGCAGACACCCATTAGAATGAGACAACTTGTGTATATTCTTTTCATAAACAGTCTCTACTTTGTAAACTTGCTACGCGCAATCAGATAATTGCTTTCATAGATTATTAGCGCGCAATTTACTTATACACCCCAACGTGTTGGGACAGTTACGGATTTAATGCCCCAACCTGTTAGAGATGATGTGTTATTATTGATCACCCATATTAACACTTGCATTGTCATTCGCGGGTGCTGGACGGTCAGCTTCTATTGCATCTTTTACTGTAATTGTGTCTGGTTTTACATCAACACCGGGAAGTTTTGGGAGTAAAAGAAAGAACATAAGCAACGCATAGATAACAAGTGATTCAATCAGAGCCAAACCGATAATCATCGCAGTTTGAATCTGCCCTGCGGATTCCGGTTGACGTGCGATACCTTCAAGGGCAGTACTTGTTGCGGCACCTTGTGCCTTTGAGGCAAAAATAACTGCGATTGGCAAACCTAAAGTTACACCAAATGCTAATACTGCTAAGTAAATCATGAAATGTCCTCCTTGGACAGAAATAGGCAAGCTAACCCTTGCCACATAGATATTTTAATGATGCGCTTCATGCGCTTCGTCATGGTGCTCTAAAAACAGCACGATATATATTGTTGTTAAAAGCGTGAAAACAAACGCTTGTAAAAGACCTCCGAACATTGCAAAAAACACCATCGGCACCTGAACAGGTATCGGGAGAATGAAACCACCAACGGAGATAGCACCAAGTGCTGTAAGTTGAATAACAACTGATTTTTCACCAAAAATATTGCCAAATAGACGGATAGCAAGTGAACCTGCACGTGATAACTGGGCAACTACCTCAATTGGGAACATCAAAAAACCTAACCACGTAGGATTACCAATCAGATGTTTGAAATAACCGCCAACACCATTTTCTTTGATAGCGATTATTTGAACACCGATTACTGCCGTAATACCGAGGGCGAGGGTTGTATTTAAATCTGCGGTTGGGGCTTGAAAACCTGGAATGAGTCCGATATAGTTGAGTGAGAGAATGAAAATGAAAAATGAGCCAACGAAAGGAAGATATTTTTTACCATCTTCACCCAATATCCCACCAAAGAAATCTATAATGCCACCAACAAACATTTCTAATAACGTCTGTCCGTTTCCTTCGGGAATCCGCTTCAATTTCCTGGTGACTAAAAAGAAAAATATGGATAGAAAAATAACTACAAATAATGTGTTTGGAATTAAGTCCGGTTGATGCCATTTTCCCGGTTCAGGAAAAATTTCATTCGGTAATAACTGTGATATAGGAGAAAACCAAGAACGGTAACCATAGTGGTGGATGGGGGCTTTTCCATGTTCATCAGCGTCGGATCCATCTGGTGACGCATCCTCTGCTGCGAATGTCCCAGTCATTGCCAAAAGACTCACAGCAATGACCAAGCAAATAAACGATATTTTTTTCATCTTTTATTGTCGACTTAGTTTAAATGTGGAATATATTCTTCATTCCTGTATATGTTAAGGTTGATCAGGATCTTTTTTTCTAAGAATTGTTATCATTAATCCGACTGCTTTAAGAATTATTGCACCTTGCACTATAATAATACCACCTGCAAATGCGTATATGTTTATCCATTTCGTATTAAACAAAAAATAGAGACTCACACCGAGAACGGTATATTTGCCAAGTGCAATGAATCCAAGCAGATATTTTGTTTTCTGTGATTTTCCAGGACGCAGCAACCTACGTATCACAAATTCAATTGACCAGAACAGACTAATACCAATTACGCTACCAATAAGAAAACTCGGGAGTGCGGCAAGTTTGAAACCTAACAATATGCCGCCAATAACCACGGTGAGACAAATTGTCAAAATATAAACTTGTCGAATAAAACGGTCACCAAATTCAAGTGTGGGACCCATTTAAGTATGTGACTCCTTTGTCAAGATAACTGTGTATTGTTTTCTAGACTCAGCGGGTTATTATCCTCTTTAGTCTCTTGTAGACGTTGTTCAGCAAAACTACGTTTTTTCTTCAATCGTGCCCCTTCAATGATGACAACAACGATTCCAAGAGCTAACCCTATATTTCCACCGATTTCCGCGTTTCCATAATTCTCTCCAATCCATCTACCCACGAAATAACCAATACAAGAAGCGCATATAACCTTAAACCCGGTTGCTGGTACTGCAATGTCATACATATTTGTGTGCGATGTTCTTTTTGGAGCACTAGATTTGTTACCTAGCAACTCGCTAATAAAGTGACCGATGCAAATCACAACGATAAATATGAGTCCAAGAAAGAAATCCATTGAATTGAACAGGAACTTGATTAGGAAATATAATAGGCAACCGAGGACTATTTGTCTAACGAGAGAGAAAATGGTCAGAAAGTGCTTTTTCGACTTCGTTCTATCGGGAAAAGAAACCTTCCGAACTGCGAATTCAATAGACCAGAATAGAAAGAACCCAATTGTAATTTCACAGAGAAATATCGGGAGTGTAGAAGATCTACCTGACAACACTGCTTCAACTATAACAGCTCCTGTGAGACCATATATAGAGCGATAAGTGTTCTGAATAGACCGGTCTCCAAAATCCAAAACAATGCCCATTATGAACGACTCCATTACTACCACAATAACGATAATATACGAATTTCAATTCTCCTATTACCGGTTGTTTTAGACGCTATTCTCCTTTATTTTCTTGTTCTTGTTGTGCAGCATCGCGTTTCTGTTTTTCATGACGTTCCATCTGGCGGTTCCAACGTGCTACAGCACGGAACATCTCCAAGAAACCAGCTGCAACCCCAATGGCAAATCCTATGATTGAACCGATATAGGCGTTACCTAATTTACCACCTATCCATTTGCCACTAAAATAACCGATGACAATCGCAAGGGCAAGTGTTATACCGATTGAGGCAAGGTCAAACATCCCTACATTTTCATGTTTGAATTGGTCTAACCGTCGTTTAAACATGACGGGTACTCCCAGAATGAAAGTGATGTTAGAACCGATTTCCTCCTTAAGCAACGACATAAATTATACTACAAGATAAGGGTTAATGCAAAAATTTTGACACAATTTCTCTGTTCAAACTTCATTCTACTTGATCAAAACTGCCCAATGAGATTCTGTGGGTGATGCTAACGTTATGCTATCACTGTATGGAATTTCCTGTTCTTTTTTCCATTCGGCTTTTCGGATATTTAGCCATCTGATTGAAATTGTATCAGCATCTGTCTTTTCAACAGCACCAAGGTACAACTCAACCGAACCACCTTTTGGAAAATAGACCGCATATTCCTTTCCAAGATTTACGAAGGCATAAGCTTCGTTCTCTTCTCTGTTAGAGAGTAGGTGATTGTGGGGATGACTCTTAAACACATCCATTTCATCTGTGATCATTCGCATACTCTTGATATTCGCTTGCGACAGTTTGCTTAATCCGAGTCCATTAGGCGGACGGTGAGACCGCGCTGATGCGCATCCACCAAAGATATTTCGCCAGAATCGCGCCAATCCATCTTGTGTCTTACCATATTTCCCAGTGTCAGCACCGTAAATCTTTACATTATTGATGGGACGTATCGGTGAAAGTTCTGACCGATATTTCTGTGCATTATCCCAATGTGTCTGACCTTTCTGCGTATTATTCTGTGATATATCACAAAACGAATATATTTCCGGATGATCCTTTGTATTTCGATGTTGACTATGATGAATATCCCACGGATTCCACATCTCAGTCGTTTCAACACCACGTCCAACCTCTGCTGCTCGACTCTTGATGTAAGTTGACCAGTATTCACCCCATGCAGGCGTAACTGCAGTCTCATTGTCCATACAGTAGAGTATGTGTCCATAAGGTAGTGTCTCTGAAAGAAGCTTATCCACATATTTTTGCTGATATTTTAGGACAATTTCCTGATTGTTCTTTTTCGGCACAGACCAGAAGAAGTTATTTTTCGCTGCACTTGGATGACTGTCAACAACAGTGGGTAACTCTGTCTCCTCTGCGGTGTAATTGCTATTATTTTTCGGATTAAATGGATTGACATCCCAATAATCTCTATAATAGTTGAAAGTTGCCCACACTTCAATCTGGACGATAATATCCATCTCGTGTGTCCATTTGATGAAGTTACCAAAACGTGTCCAAAATTCATCATGCCACTGATTTAAGTCATACAGATCACCGACTTTTTTAAAGGGAGGCACATCAACGGCCTCAGTCCATCCCATCGTAGACCGAACATAATTTCCACCGACTGACTTCAATAATTCAAGATGCTCTTTGAGATTCGGTATCTGAAACAGATTATCATCAACTGAACCACCGAGTAGCAGCACAGGTTCGCCTTTATATTGCCAGTAACGTGGATTATCTTTATAAATCTGGATTCTGTTTTTCTTCATCTCTATATCCTCGTTGGCTTCGGCATCTGAATCCGCTGTTATGCAAACAGACATGAATATCAGTTGAGACAATACAAATATGCTAACTAAGTGTGGTCGGCACAGACATTTCATTAGATTGTCACTAAAATTTGAATACATCTTATTTCACTTGAACCAAAACTGTCCAATGCACTTCGGTCGGCGCACTGAGCGTGATACTATCACTATAGGGAATTTCCGATTCTATTCTCCATTCGCTTTTATTGATGTTTAACCATCTGATTTTCACATTTTTAGCATCTTCCTGCCTATCAACACTCAGGTTAAGTTCAACCGAACCACCTTTTGGAAAATAAACAGCATATTCCTTTCCAGGATTGGCAATCGTATACGCTTCATTATCTTCTCGGTTGGATAGCAGTTCATTGTTAGGTTCGCATGTAAAGATGTCCATTTCGTCAGTAATCATCCGCATACTCTTGAGATGTGGTTGTGCGACTTTGCTCAAACCGACTCCGCTATCCGGACGATGAAAACGTGCTGATGCGAATCCGCCAAAGATGTTTCGCCAGAACCTTTCAAGTCCATCTCTTGTACTTCCGAATCGTCCTCCATCAGCACCGTAAATCTTAATATTGTTGATAGGACGGATCGGAGTTAGTTGCGCGCGTATTTTCTGTGCATTATCCCAATGCTTTTGACGTTTCTGATGGTTATTTTGTGATATATCACAGAAGGAATAGGTTTCTGGGTGGTCAAACGTTGCCTTGTGTTTCTCGTCAGATAAATCCCACGGATCCCACATCTCAGTGGTTTCAACAACGCGACCAGCATCAGTTGCCTTCTTCTTGATATAAGTTGACCAGTATTCACCCCAGGAGGCTGTAACAGCCGTCTCGTTGTCCATGCAGTAGAGGATATGTCCATAAGGAAGCGTCTCCTCAAGAAGCTTATCCACAAACTTTTCCTGATATTTCAACACAACTTCTTGATTCCGTTCTTTCGGCACAGACCAGAAAAAGTTGTTCTTCGCTGCAACAGGATGGTCTTTGACTACAGTGGGTAATCCCGATTCTTCTACGGTGTAATTGCTGTTATTGATAGGGTTGAAAGGATTCACTGCCCACGGTTCGCGGTAATAGTTGAAAGTTGCCCACACCTCAATCTGCACAATAATATCCATCTCGTGTGTCCACGTAATAAAGTCACGAAAACGCTTCCAGAATTCATCGTTCCACTGATTTAAGTCATATTTGTCGCCGACCATTTTGTGTGGCGGCACATCACCTTCATCAACCCAACTCATCGTAGACCGCACATAATTACCACCGACAGACTTCAATAACTCCAGATGTTCTCTGAGATTCGGTATCTGAAATAGGTTGTCTTCAACTGAACCACCAATTAGCAGGATGGGTTCACCCTTATACTGCCAATAACGCGGATTATCTTTGTAAATCTGTATCCTATCTTTTTCCATTTCTACATCCTTCTTGGCTTGGGTATCCCATGCTACTATGGAGCAAACGGATACGAATATTAACAGAACCAACACAAGTTTGCCGATAGAAATGTGTTGGCTGTATCGGCTTTTCATGGTATTGACCCCTGAACAGAAAGGTTATTGAAAAATACTTTCAGCAGCGTATATTATAACATGCATTTCAGAAAAGATTACCAATCCCTTTAATTGCGACACACGGATATCCGTGCAAATTAAAAGAGCGGTGTGCATAAAGAAAAGCAATCTCAAATATGGTCTTAAAAGTATTAGGCACGCTCCGCGTGCCGTCAGCAAGTTCAAAAACGCACAATGAGTCGTTGAGCGTAATTTTCCTTAAATTGACGGCTATGGTACGGTCGCGCTACCGCACCATAGCCGTCAATTTAGTGGAAAATACCGCCAGCCATTGTAGTGCGGGGTCTCCGTGCCCCGCCCATTATTTGAATGTAGCAGGTTTAGGCGGGGCACGGAGACCCGGGGGTATCATGGCGAATACCAAACGCGTATTCGTCTAAGCGCATTCATACCCAGGGAACGCCTACAGGCGTTCATACCGTTGATTACTTGATTTGGCGTTACAATAGCAGACGTAATTTATGAAGATCAATCCATTTTATTAGTGTCTTTAGTCCCATAGGGACGCTATGTTTATAGGACAACGTTCAACATCCATTTCTTAGTCCCGTAGGGACGCTATGTTTATACGTATCGGTTGTTACAAACATATCGTCCCTACGGGACTAAGAGCTGTGATGACGGCGTTTAGCTATAAACATAGCGTCCCTACGGGACTAAAGAACGTTATCGCCATGCCAATAAATCCTTAAATTGACGGCTATGGTGCGGTCGCGTTACCGCACCATAGCCGTCAATTTAGTGGTTATAGTTATCTGATATTGATGTCTTTAGTCCCGTAGGGACGCTATGTTTATAGAAAGACGTTACCCCGCCTGTTCTTGAGTTCCGTAGGAACGGCATATAATACCATTTCTGAAAAATAACTTCTCATTAAGAAAGTAACCGTTCGTAGTCGCGCAATTTATTGCGCCTCTTACATAATCCTGAAAATCCTATAATCCTAAAATCCTGGTTCAGACAACAACTAATGATTGACTACTTACCCAAAACCTTCAGAAATTCCGGATCATCCCAAACATCAGAAAATTCAGAAGCCTCAAGGAAAGACGGGTAATAGGAATCCTGATAATTATAAGAAGCAACCGCATATTTACCTTGCGCAATCGTTAAATAATGCAAAGTCTTCTCGCGATCTTTCTCAGATGCCCAAATACTCAATGCAAGCATGAAATAACTATACTCATTATAATTTTCCAAATCTACAGCAACTTGGAGAAACCGTTTCGCTTCAACATACTTCTGTGACCATACCAGACAACACCCAACATCGTGAGCCGCCCAAATGAGTTCATAGGTATTTACAGGAAGATTCAAATCCAGTTTCTTCAACTCTAATTCCAAGAACGTATTCAATTCCGAATAGACTTGTTCAAAACGATCCCAATCTTCTTGTTCTTTATACAACAGCAGTCGATTCGTACACTTAGCTAACCAAAATCTAAAATAGGTTTTCCAACCCGGTTTTCCCAAAGCACTTTCCAACTTGTCTAATTCAATTAGGGCATCTTCTATCCTGTTATATTTTCGTAATATTTCTGCTCCAAATTGCAGAAAATCACAACGGCTATACTTACTCACTTCAGGATTCTCTAATCGTTCAGAGGCATCTCTATAGAGTATTGTCCAATCATCAATACGATCTTCTGTCGTCCAACATCCAGAAGTATTAAGATTACAAACAATCCTCAAAACATATTTTTCCGCATGCTTGCATGCCCAATGGTAAAGACGCGTCTGTTCGTCTATGGCTTCTCGTTTTCTACCACAAAAAGCAAGACTATGCACTAACGACTTATGCGACCAATAACGTTCAGTTTCATCCGATACGCCATCCATATATTTGTTGAGTAGAACTACCCGTTTTTCCTGACCAAGTTTGCCCATATAAGGGTATATATCATCAACCAAGAGATGTGCCAACTCAGATGTGATTTCACCTTTGAGGGCAGTATCAATTTCCATGTCCGCTTCTTTAAGTATATCGTCTCTGGATGCAGGATCAGAATTTATCTGTTCCTTGAAAGAATTGAACTTGCTGCGAATTTCCTCGATTTGATTCATTATGGTCTCCTTTAGATTATCTGATAATTGGAAATGACCGAAGTATTCTTGTACCAAGAACATTTGATCTGTTTGTAGACGTTTTCGTGCACGTTGCAGGCGACTTGTAATTGTATTTACCGATACTCCCGTGAATTCACTGATCTCTTTCGTTGACATTTCATCAAGATAGTAAGATGTTACGACTTCGCGTTCATTATTGGGAAGTGTTTTCAGTAGCTTATTTACAAGTTCATGGGAACTCTCAGTTCTCTCTATAACTCGCTGTTCCGATATATATTGAGTGTAAAAGGATTCCTCAATTTCTTCCAGATGTGTGTTTTCCAAGGATTGTATTGCTGGCTTCTGTTTGCGTATCCAATCAATGCAAAGCCGATCTGCAATGACATGGAGCCAACCAGCAAATTGATTTGGATCTTTGAGTGTTGATAATTTTTTGTACGCCTTAAGAAACGTATCTTGCACAATCTCTTCAGCATAGTGAAAATCCTGAATCTTCCGACATGCATGTGCATGAACGCTCTTTTGATACTTGTCGACCAAAATGCCGAACGCAGTGTCGTCACCCGATAAGATTTTGCTAATGAGTTCAACATCGTCTTCTTTTACCACAGACTTCCTCCTTTTGGAATAGATTTATCTTTCTATTATTTAATGACGAATTTTTTATTAGAAAACGTGCATTACACTAAAATTTATTGAATTATTATAGAGAATGTCCGCAAATATGTAATACCAATTCTATGGTAAAGCATAGAATTATATCTACACTTTCTATCAACGGTAGGCGAGGTTTCCTAACCTCGCTTCAGCAATGTGTAGAATTAATTCAATAATTTACCATAAATAAGAACTTCTCATTATCAAAATAGGCGTTCGTAGTCGCGCAATTCATTGCCCTCTTACATAATCCTGAAAATCCTATAATCCTGAAAATCCTATAATCCTGAAAATCCTGGTTCAGACAAATAGAATTACACTAAATTGTTGGCTATGGTGTGGTCCCGTTACCGCACCATAGCCAACAATTTAGTGATTATAGTTATCTGATATTGATGTCTTTAGTCCCGTAGGGACGCTATGTTTATAGAAAGACGTTATCCCGCCTCTTCTTGAGTTCCGTAGGAACGGCATATAAAGATAAACATATCGTCCCTACGGGACAAAAACGCGATACACATATTTTGTAATACACCATAATGTCAGACATTGTGCCAAAAACTTTACACACCCTCCTGTAAATTCTGGTTCAGACATAAATGAATGATTGGCTACTTACCAAAAACCATCAGAAATTCTGGATCATCCCAAACGTCCGAAAATTCGGGCATCTCAAGGAAAGTAGGATAGTAAGAATCCGGATAATTAAGGGTACGAGCAACGAACTTGTCCTGAGCGATCTTCAAATAATTTAAAGTCTTCTTACGATCATTCTCAGATGCCCAGATACTCACTGCAAGCATGAAATAACTATGTTCATTCCAGTCTTCCAAATCGACAGCGATTTGTAGAAACCGTTTTGCCTTGTTATACTTCTTTGACCATACCAAACAGCAGCCTATATTATGACAAGCACAAAAAAGCTCATATTTATTAAGCGGAAAGTTCGCATCCAGTTTTTTCAACTCTAATCTCAAGTATGTCTTAAGTTCCGCATAAACTTGATTAAAACAAGTCCAATCTCCGAGTTTACTATACAACAGCAATCGGTTCATTCTCACAGGTAACCAGAATCTAAAATAGTTATCCCAACCAGGATCCCCCATCGCACGATCCAACTTTTCTATCTCAAGAAGTGCCTCATCAAAACGGTCATTAACTCGTAAGACCTCAGCACCGATTTTTAGGAATTGGCAACGAGAGTAGTCACTCACATCTGGTTTTTCAAGATGTTCAGATGCCTCATTATAAAGTTCAAGCCAATCATCAATACGTCCTTCAGCTTTCCAACATTTAGCAATGTTTAAATTGGAAATAATCCTCAAAACATATTTTTCTGCATGTTTGCATGCCCAATGATAAAAACGCGTTTGTTCCTCAATAGCCTCGCAATTATTCCCAAGAATTGCCAGAGCATTCACTAACGACTTATGTGACCAGTAACGTTCTGTATCATCTTCTACATCATCCATATACTTACGGAGTAAGGGCACACGTTTTTCTATACCCAGTTTACCCATATACGGGTATATCCCATCAACCGCAAGATGCACCAACTCAGATGTGACACCGTCCTTGAGTACTGCGTCAATCTCACTGTCTGCTTCCTTAACAATATCCTCTCTTAAGGCAGGATCGGACTTCATCTGTTCCATGTATGAATTGAACTTGTTGCGAATTTCTTCTAAATGACTCATGATATTCTCCTTCAGATTATTTGTTGATAGTAAATGACCAAAGAATTCTTGATCCAAGTGTCCTTGATCTGTTTGTAGACGTTTTCGCGCCCGTTGGAGTCTACTCGTGATTGTATTCACCGATACACCCATGAATTCACCAATCTCTTTCGTTGACATTTCGTCAAGATAGTAGAGTGTTACGACCTTGCGTTCATTCTCCGGCAAACTTTCCAGAAGTTTCTTTACAAGTTCATGGGAATACTCAGTTCTATCTATCATTTGCTGTTCCGACCTGTAATGTGAATAAGAGGATTCCTCAATTTCCTCCAAACGTACGCTTTCCAAAGATTGCACCTCAGGTTTTTTCTTACGTAACCAATCAATGCAAAGATGATTTGCAATGGTATGAATCCATCCAGCAAATTGATTTGGATTTTTGAGTGTCGGTAGTTTGTTGTATGCCTTAAGAAAGGTGTCTTGCATAATATCTTCCGCATAGTGGAAATCACGAATTTTCCGCCATGCAAGCGAATGAATGCTCTCTTGATATTTTTCGACCAAGATGTTAAACGCAGAGTCATCACCCGATAAGATTTTGCGAATCAAAACTACATCGTCATCTCTTTTCATGAGACATCCTCCTAATACAAACTATTTATCCCTTATATATAAATGACGAAACATTGATCAGCAAACGTGCAACATGACAAAAATTATAATATAGAGAGGTTTCTACGCACAATTTGTAACACAAACTGCCAGTTTGTGCATCCGTAAAACACAAACTGCATGAAGATTCATTTATTAAACGGGTAATCTCAATCACCCAAAACTTGTAGGCGGGGAATGCCAAAAGGCATTCATACCCGGGGAACACCAAAAGGCATTCATACCGTTGATTTCTTGATTTGGCGCTTTGTAAGCGCGCTGGATGGTAGAGACATAACTGACTAACTGACAGGCATGTTTGTTGGTTCAAAAATTACTGTGCATTTCACAGATATGGCAAGCGCGCTTACAAAGCGCGCCTACAGCGGGTTGTGTTTGCTAAATTGACGGCTATGGTGCGGTAACGCGACCGCACCTTATGTGTAATTTAGTGATTTATAGTTGACTGATATTGATGTCTTTAGTCCCGTAGGGACGCTATGTTTATAGAAGACGTTATCTCGACCCCTCTTGAGTTCCGTAGGAACGAAATGTTTATACTTTGTTTGTGTTAGTCACATTCCGTTCCATAGGCGTCAATTTAAGGATAACCGCTTTTGTTGGAGGGGTTTGTAACCCCGATTTTTTGAGCAAAAACCTGAAAATCGTGGTTAGAAACCACTCCAACAATGGAAGAGGGGTTGGGTAATCGCTAAATTGACGCCTATGGTGTTAGTCACATTCCGTTCCTACGGAACTCAAGAGATTCATTGCACTGATTCTATAAACATAGCGTCCCTACAGGACTGAGGACACTAATAAAATGGATTGATCTTCTTAAATTGACACCTATGGAGCGGTAAGGGCACCGCACCACCATGGCTCCTGACTTACTAATGTCCAAAAACTTTCAGAAATTCTGGATCATCCCAAACATCCGAAAATTCAGATCTTTCAAGAAAGGCAGGATAGTACCTATCTTCATTCCAATAGTTTAAAATATAATCCGATGCAAGTTTCAAATTATGTAACGTCTTTTCACGATCCTTCTCAGTCATCCAGATTGCCACGGCGAACATAAAGTACGCCCAATCGTTTTTATTCTGTAATTCAAGAGAGATCTGTAGAAAACGTTTTGCATCCTCATACTTCTTGACCAACACCAAACAACAACCAACATCGTGAGCAGCCCATATAAGATCACTAACATTTACAGGATAACCAGCCTTATGTTTTTCTACTTCAAGTTCAACAAACCTTTGGAGATCCGCATGCACTTGATCAAAACGATCCCAGTCCTCCTGTTTTCCGTAAATCCGAAGTCTATTTGTTCTCACTGCCAACCAGAATCGAAAATAATGTTCCCAATCTTGGTTCTCGTTAGCACTTTCCAACTTTTCTAAACCAAGAAGTGCCTCATCAAAACGGTCAAAGGAACGTAATACCTCTGACCCGATTTGCAGGAAATCGCAACGTGAGAAGTCGCTCACGTCAGAATTATCTAAACGTTGAGATGCTTCACCGTGAAGTTGCATCCATTCATCAATACGTTCTTCCTCTTTCCAACAGTCAATAATTGTCAAATTAGAAAGTGCTTCCAACACATATTTATCTGACATGTGCTTGCATGCCCAACGGTAAAGACGTATCTGCTCTTCAATTGCCTCTCTGTTTCTTTCAAGAGCAGGGAAACTATGAACTATCCGATGTTGCGACCAGAAACGTTCCGTATCATCTGCTGCAACATCTTGATACCTACGGAGTAAAGCAATCCGTTTTTCCATGCCAACTTTGCCCATGTGCGGATATATATCATCAACTACAAGATGGACTAACTCAGGAGTTAACTCACCCTTGAGTGCCGCGTCTATCTCAGCGTCAACTTCCTTAAGAACATCTTCACTCTTAAGAATATGTCCATCTGAGAGAGGGAAAGATTCCACATACTCCATATATGTAGCGAACTTGCTACGAATGTCTTCCATTTTTCCTAACATAATTATATCTCCTTGATGATCAGCAAAATTATAAAAAATCGTGTGTTCTTCACTTTGTAACCGCTTACGCGCACGGTGGAGCCGACTCTTTACCGTATTCGGTGAAACCCCCATAGTTCTACTGATATCTTCACATGTCATTTCTTTCAGGTAGTGAAGCGAAACAGTGGTACGTTCACTTGCGGGTAACTTCTGAAGGAGCTGTTTGACAACTTCACGTCGCCTTTCACTCACAATTTCTTTTTGCTGATTTTCGTGGTACTGTGTATAAGCCAATTCCTCCAATTCCTCTGCTGGCATCTTATCTAAAGATTGCGTTGGAATTCTCTTTTTTTCAAACCAAGCGAAACAGTGGCGCGCCGCTATCACATAAAGCCATCCTACAAAACTATCCTGATTTTTCAAGGTATGAAGTTTCTGATAAACTCTGAGGAATATATCTTGCGTGATTTCTTCAGCGATGTGGTAGTCACCGATTCTCCGCCAAACATAAGTGTGAACTGGCTTTTGGTATTTCTGCACAAGTGCATTGAAAGCAGATTGGTCATCTGCCAATATACGTTGAATCAATTGTGCATCATCGTTTTTCATGCTTCAGCTCCAAAACATTTTGTCTTTCATAATGTTAAGATAGGTAGTAGAAGCGGCAGGGTTGCATAAAATGCAAAAATTAGGAAATATGGAATTATGCTGAAAATAATTATACCAGAGATTAACGTGCCTTGATCAATCACACGGTTTTATGGATATTAAGCAATGGTCAATTTTTATCAGGATGTTCCTGCTGAAAGTATGAGAAAGAGTTGAGCCAACTACTGTGTATAAACATTATCTAACACATAAAGGTTATTCTATTCGTATTTCTTTTTAAATACGATCTTTAGTCCCTAATGAAGATTAATTAAATAAACGGATAATCTTAATCACCCAAAACTTGTAGGCGAGGTTTCCTAACCTCGCACTTGTAGGAGGGGTTTTCAACCCAGACAGTCCCGTATGAAGATTAATCTATTATACGGGTAATCTTAATCACCCCAAAACCTGTAGGCGAGGTCTCCTCTCGCACTTGTAGGAAGGGTTTTCAACCCCGACAGTCCCGTAGGGACGATATGTTTTTAGCAAAATGGCATCTAAACTCTCTTTAGTCCCGTAGGGACGATATGTTTGTACTAACCGCACCGTAAAAACATATCGTCCCTACGATCCTATAGACATCATCAGAATAGGTTAGTTTTCTTAAATTTTCACTAAAACGCTCTAATCACTTTTGCGACCAAAAGTTGTCTGAACTCCAAAGCATTGGGATCACCAAGAATGATGAAAAAGTCCATGCCAGCATAACCAGATCGACGCAAAGCAAAATAGACATTCACCTTCTCTGCTTGCCAAATCAAACGACTACCGAGACTTAATGCCGGTGTGAAGTCATACGTCAACGTTAGAATCTGTTGGTATTGTCTCTCAAAATGCCATTGGACTATGGATAACAGTCTTGCAGTGAAGCCATTAGCACGGAGATTTAGGTTGGAACCAATGCGGTGAATCCGTTTGTCTGACTGTTTACCACCTGCGTATTGGATGCCGAAATTGTTAAACCGATCCGTTGCACGGATGCCTAAACCGACAGTGAAAACACTATCGGTATATTCTTCAAAATTGCCTCCATCCCATTGAGCGGACAGTAAAAAATCGCTATGCGTTAGAATCCCAGTTGCCACATAAAGATTACGACGGAAAATATCTCCTTCATAAGTATTAGAAGCAGAAACATAAGACGTAAGATATGCTCTACGTATGTAGCCACTACGCCATTCATTATTGAGTGAGCCTGTCAAGTTAACCCCGCGAAAACCTGTGAACGGATGAAAGCCGAGTCTGTTGACAAAATCCGGATCAATAAAATATCCTGAGATCGAAGTTTGAATATAGTGTCCTTCATATCCTAATCTTGCGAAACCGTCTCTCCCATCAGAATCTTCTGCCCAACCCTGTGCAATATGTGCAAACCCAGAAAGTTTTCTGTGACGCATATTACCCCAAAAGTAACCAATATTGTTTGCTTCAGAGTGCGCATCAGTATCCATATCAGAGTTCATGTCAGGAACACGTTGGTGGTGGGATAAAAATGCACCATTTATGTTGGAGGTCGCGGTAACTCCTTGAGCAACCCGTAAAATGAAATTCTGGTTGTTGCGATGATATGTACCTAAAGTACTCACCGTAGTATTTTTCGCTACTTTACCAAATAGTTTCAGCCCTCCATCCATATCTGCAATCCGTCTTGAATGAAAAAAGGAGTCAAGATAATATGCATTGCCACCCTCGGCAAAAAATGGACGGCGGTCAAACACGTAACGTTCCCCGTAAGAGAAGTCAATCCCTTCCACATCTTGTTCAATGTTGTCAAAATCGGGGTTTGCTGTTCCAATGAGACGCATTTGTGGTGTGACTTCATAGCGGATGTCACCCCCTGCGCGAGCGGTGTATTCTCTTTGCGATTGCTTTCTATCTCCTTCAATAGTTTCTGTTTCTGTGATACCACCGATAAGATACGGCAAAAAACTCAGTTCACGTTTTCGACGCGGTGGCAACACATCAATCCAATGACCATCGTTTTCTCGGAATTCGTTTACCCCGAGATTACACCACCACGACTTTTCTCCAGTCCGTTGCTGTCCGCGGTCGATGTTGATACCCATACGAATCAGTTTCTTTGTGTCTGGATAATCTAGCATCTGCCACGGAATTTCCATCTCAACAATCCATCCATCCTCTACAATCTGTGCGGCAGCCTTCCAAAGTCCTATCCATTCGCTCTTTTCTGCACGTCCAGTTGCAAGATGTGCAAATTTCGTACCGAGGGGATTTACAATAAAAAAACTTCTGTCAGAAAACTGGTGCGTATGGAATGTATCTATTGAAAAGGATACCCAGTCTTCACCTTGAAATCGTGTCTGATCTTTTGTTTGCCGTGCCACAATTTTGTCGGGCATATCATCGTAGAGGTGAATTCCAATGTATATTGCTTTGTCAGTGTAAACGATTCTACCAACAGTCTGATTCTTTGCAGGTTTCTCTGTACGTTCATCGGTAAAACCAGTAGCCTGTGGGGCATCTTGCCAACACGTATCGTTTAACACACCATCAACAGTTGGAGGATGTTCAGTTCTTATGGCGATGAGTTCTTTCTTAACGGTCTGTATGTTTTGAGATTCCACGGATTGTATATAAGTTGTTAAAAGACATGTTAATGTTATGATGAGTGTTTTCATATAATATTTGTGTTTTTTCATAATATTATCCTCTGTAATCTATTGGAATACAGAAAACTGATTTGTCAAAGTTACGATACTGAAAGAATTCGGCAAAGTCTTTTGAATGATTATTGGAGCACAATCTCTTTATGCGTAATGCTCGAATGAAATTCACGGATACTGTCAACACATCTGAGCAGCATTTCATCGCTGAGTGCGAACACCTCAGAAAATGTCCATGTGCTTTCAACCGTGTCAAGAATCCGTTGGTTAGGTACGACAATAACCGAATCTGCATTATCTTGAAGTTTTTGTAATCCCAGTTCTGCATTTTCAACACACTGTTCACTCTCAAAATTAAAGGGTAAAGTGACAATAGCAACAGTAAAAACTCCTTGCTTCCGAGCAAGAGATGCAATCACAGGTGATGCACCTGTTCCTGTCCCTCCACCCAAACCGGCTATGACAAAAACAATATCTGCGTCTTTCACAATTTGCTGGAGTTTGTCATAGTCCTCCTCAGCAGCTAATCTGCCTCTAATAGGATATCCCAGACAACCAACACCTTGTGTGGTATTAACACCGATTTGTACCGGTTTTGCAAAGTCGCATTTTTCAAGAGCTTGTTGATCAGTATTAACAACGTAGTATTCAATGTCAGTCATACCTGTTTTTGTCATTCGTTTGACAGCATTACCTCCCGCACAACCGACTCCGAAAACTTTGAATTTGTCGTGGCTATTCTTGGTTTCTTCTAAATTTGAAATCATAGCTACACCTTCATGGTTCGACCTCAAAGCATTATCAGATGAACACGTAACGTTCTTAATTGGCATGAGTTCAGAATATTTGTTGAAGAGTGGGTTGAGGAACGAAACCCAATTTTTTTCTTTGAGAGCGGGTTACATGCTGTGTTCCGAACCTCAAGCCAACCTACAATTTACATCATTTCGGTTATGCCGATCTCACATTAAAGCAACTCATTTCGGTTCTAAATATTTTAGTGGACTTTCAACAATGTATTTACCAGATGCCTCAAGAAAGTGCTGGACCAGATAGACATGTCCTCCACCAATAATCAACAGAATTCGATCATTATTAGACTCGGTGATCCGCGTCAGGTTGACAAAGATTTTGAGATTGCGCGTATACCATTGATGTCCAACCCAATTCGCACCAGGATATTGTTCTCCTAATCCAATCTGTGCCATCTGCAAATATAGCCGATGTTCAGCACTTCTACCTTCAGGTCGATTGCCGCGTATGAACATGTCAATAAGTGGTTCATATTTCTTTGGTTCTATCCAGACTCTACCGTCTTCCTGTTCATTAAATTCTACATCCTCACCAGAATAAAAGTCCTCTACACTGGATAAGAGGTGTTCTTGATTATGTTCATTTGCGAACTTGTCGATATCCAACAAATTGGAGTCAAAATCTTCTGGAAAAAACGGGTCTTGTTTTGGAAAATAATCAACACAGAAAATCTTTGAGTGTCCCATCTGTTTTGCTAACCGAAAACCGATTTGGTCACCTTCACCCAGTTCAAGTTCGTAAGTGCCGTTAAGATAGCCTTGATAGTTCTCTTGTGCTTCAGCGTCAAATCTCTCGTCTATTTCAAGTGCAACTTTCGTAGGACCAAACGGTTTGAGTGCCTCAACCAGTTGTTCTATCTCACTTTGCCGTTTAGGTGCAAGCACATCATCCATTCTATAATTGTATGCGTCCAATCCAGGATTAGCAAAGTGTCCACTCCCAAGTATCATGATTGTTGGTTTTGTTTTATCTTGCATCAACTTATATCCTCCGATTTTATATATTTTAAGGGACTTTCAATGATATATTCCCCTGAGTCCTCAAGAAACTGCTGAAGCAGAAAAACAAGTCCTGCACCGATTATCACAAGTATCCTATCCTCAGCAGATTCTGTGATGCGCGTCAGGTTGACAAAGACTTTAAGATTTCGTGGATACCAGTGATTCCCAACCCAATTCGCTCCAGGGTATTGATTTCCTATGCCGACTTGGGACATCCGCAAGTATGACTGATGATCAGCGCGCCTTCCTTCAGGTTGATTATACCGTATATACATGCCTATGATTGATTCGTACTTTTTAGGTTCAATCCAGACTCTTCCATCCTTCTCTTGGTGCGTTTTTCCTTCGGGAATATCAAAATCCTCCATTTTAGGAAGAAGGTCTTCTTGGTTGTTTTCCATGGCGAATTTGTCTATATCTATCAAATTTCGGTCAAGGTCTTCTGGGAAGAACGGGTCATGCTCAGGAGAAAAATCAACACAATATACTTTTGGATGTCCCATCTTCTTCGCCAACCGAAAGCCTATCTGATCATGTTCCCAACGTTTGAGATCATACGTACCATCAACATAATCTTGATAGTTAACATTAATTTCAGGTGCAAATCTTTGATCTGCTTGAAGTGCAACTTTGGTAGGGCGAAATTCTTTAAGTTGTGACACCAATAGTTTGATTTCACTTTGCCGTTTGGGGGCAAGTACATCATCCATTCTTATATTGAATGCGTCCTTACCGGGATTTGCTAAATGTCCGCTGCCGAGTATCATGATTGTCGGTTTCATACTTCTATCTCCTCCATTAATCGATTTAATATCTCACGCAATTGCTCACGAGCACGGAATAACATTGATTTAACACTGTTTTCAGGTCGTTTCAATTCCTCTGCGATTTGCTTGTAACTCATTTCCTCAAATTCTCGCATGATGATTGTTGATCGCATGGCAGGTGGTAATTCTTCAACTGCTTGCCGCACTAACTGCTTAAGTTCCAGTTTGATAGCAATTTCATCCGGGGTTGGATTTGTCTGGTAGGAATAAGAATGCAGTAGCATCTCAAGTGTTTCACCCTCTTCCTCATCTAAATGCACCTGAAACTTACGGCGTTTGAGTTGGTTGAAACAGAGATTTTGGACACATTTCAGCATCCATGAGTGGGCTGTTTCCACTCTTAATGTTGTGCGATGTTCCCATGCTTTTATAAAGGTTTCTTGTGCCATGTCTTTTGCATCTTCACTGTTTTTGAGTAGATAAAAAGCATGACGATATACTTTATCTTGATGTTTTCGGATGAGTTCAAGGAATTTGTCTTCTGTCATTTGTAACTCCGTGCGATTTGAGTTAACGCTACTACAAACGAGATACAAAATTGTTGCATCTTTTTTTATTTTAACCTAAGGTGCAACCTACTGAATATTAATCATCAAATTACTTTGTCAAACGTAGAATCAAAGGAATTCTGCATATTTTAGTGCCAATTCTTATAAATCGGGGTTACAAACCCCTCCAACAAATGATAGGTGGCAACTTAGGTTATTTTAGTGAAATCCATATTATGAAGTCATATTGAAAAAAATATAACCCTATCTTTCTTAGGATAGGGTTATATATAGTAGTTAGGATCTGTGAAGATCCATAAAGGGTCTGTGATATTCTAAGGGATTTCGTATCGGTTGAAAGGGGACTCCTTAACAACTTTAATCAGGAGTCGAGTATTTCCATCTTTTGGTTGTACCATCATACCGACTAAAAGCACTTTGCAAACTTATGGACGTATCCAGTTCAATCTGATAGACTTGATTGTGATTTCCTCTCAAAGTAGATGATTATCTAATATCATCTGTTCAGTTAGATTAAAACGTGCGAGACCATTTGAAATTGGCTTGATATTCTCTATTCCTCTCAAGTGCCCTTGCGAAGTTCAATCTGAAAATACCGAGCTGGAAACCGACACCGAGGTTAACCTTCGGGTAAATATCTTTGATTTCATCCAAATCCATCCATGCTTGTCCTACATCAACAAAAGGCACGACATAAATTCCGTGTGCTAAGGTATGCACATACTCCATATTGAATAAGAATCCGTAGTTACCCACAAATTCATTAAGAGAGTATCCACGTAAGGTTCCTGTGCCACCAAGCACAAATTGACGTTGGTAAGGTAACGTATACGAAGTAGATGCAAGTCCAACTTTTAAACGCGTATCAATACGATCATTTCCAATTGGGTGATAGTTGCGAAGGTGTGCCACAAAGCGAGTGAAATCAAACGTAGAACCCATAGCAGAGTTTGAATGCTCAACAAGAAAAGTGTTATACCACTCACTTGTATTCCTTCGGTTACCCAAGTCGTATCTTACGCCAATGTTTTCGCGAGTGTCAACATCGTATTTTAGGGTGATGCTATGCATTCTGCCATCGTATATAGGAGAATTAGGTCTTAAATCTGTGCCTAAGTGGTATCTTGATGTTCCGATTCTGAAGTATGAGGTGCTATCTTCCCATATACTTTCATGTTCTTCCAATAGCAGTGATAGACCAAGCGTATGCTTTAACGATGCATGCTGCCATTGCAATCCCATCACGCCACCTTGTCTTGTATAATAGTCTTGAAAATCAGCATCAAAGAAAGCTCTCAAAAACTGTTCGCTACCAGCCAACAAGAGATCTCTGTCTCTGGCAGATGTTAATCTATGAATTTGGAAACTATATGTAAGACTTGACTCCTTACCGAATTTAATGCCACCACCAAGGCGGTAATTGGGGGTTTCTGTCCGAAGTGCAAAACTCATTGTGCCATATACGAAGGGTTGTGGTGATAATCCAGTGCCTATACCGATTGGTGTATTACTTGCTTCTATATTTCGGTGGATTGTTTCACCGGACCTGTCAAAAAAGTATGGATCCGGATTCCACCGTGTTCCGAGTTCAAATCCACCACCTAGCCTTAGACCATCAATAGGATTTAACCCACTGGAATTCATAATACGAAAGAAATCCCTGTTTGTAGGAGAACCTTCTTTACCACGAGTGAAAACGCCCGATGCATTGTATTTACCTGTCTCAATTACATCTAACATTCCCTGCAAGCGGGAAGGCTTTCGGGGTGGTATAACCCGAATCCAATCACCATCGTTTTTATAATGTTTTTCAACACCTATATTCGACCACCAAGAATTTTCACGTGTCCGCTGCTGTCTCCTGTTGAAGTTAATCCCCATCTGAATCGGTTCGGAAGTAACTGGATAGTCTAACACCTTCCAAGGAATTTCCATCTCTACGACCCATCCGTCATCAACGGTATTCGCAGCGACATTTAATTGGTCTGCCTTCATCTGGTTTACCACTAGAGATCTCTTTGGATCTGATGCAAATTGCACATATTTCTTCCCTAGCGGATTTACCATAAACAGAGTCCTGTGTGTTGGTTTATGGGTTTGAAAAGGGTCAATGCTGAAGCAGACCATGTCCTCGTTCACAAATCGTAAATGATCTTTCGTTCGGTGACTTTTGATTCTTTCTGGATCAGAATCGAGCATTTTCCAAGCAACAAAAATCGATTTGTCTGTGTAGACAATTTTAACTGTCGTCTGGTCTTTGACCGGTTTCTCAGTGCCTTCGTGCGTGAACCTATCGGCTTGGGGTGCGGTTTTCCAGCATTCATCATCAAGTTTACCATCAATCTTTGGTGGTTTATCGGTTTTGACAGCGAGAATCTCTTTTTGAACGGTATCTCTTTTTGCCTTTGGTTCAACACCTGACTTCAGAGTGCCTTCAAGATCAATATCTGTCATACCGAACTTGCTTAAGTTGCCAAGCAATTCAGTAATCTTATCTGGAGCGATTTCACCGACAATGTTTATAAGGGTTACCTCATCAGGATCATGAGATGCGATAATTACAAAGATCCCGTAAGCCACATCTTCATCAAACAACAAACTGATTTCAACCATACCATCTTTGTCTTTGGTTTTGTGCTCTTCCTTGACTCTTACGAGGACTTCCCACTTATCTTCCCTCAGTATATTCTGGTAATACTTAATCATTCCTAATTCGGATTCACCATATTCATTGTAGGTGCGAAGATAGATGCCGTCGATCATCCCAATTAGTTCTGCTACCTCTGGCTTGGATCTGACGGATTTAGTCACCAAATTAATAAGTCTGTCCGTTAGATTAACTTCAACATGTGCTTCCATTTCATCCAGATAGTCAAACGGAATGAGTCCTTTTTTCGTCTGTTGTTCTGGCTGTTTGTCTTGTGCTAATACTTGATGGATAGGCACAATCCATAATGCTAAACAGAACACCGTAAACAACATCGTAAGGTTTTTTTGCAGTTTCATGGTATTATTCTCCTTTTGTATATTGCTATTATTCTGATAAGATTCTTGTTCAAGTACTTAACTGAAGGAAGTTTGCAAATAAAGTTTGAATATTTCAGGATAATTGGTATCCTTATTTTTCTCTGTAATGATAATAAATTCAATCTTGTTAATGAATGAGGTAAATCACAGATTTACTGTGGCTTCAAGACCATCCTTTTTCCTGCTTGACCAAGCAACCTACGTTTATCACTTTGCAAGATTACAATTACATGAGATTGCTTGAAGGGTTTGAGTAAATCATTACTGAAACCTTTATCAAACTCCGCTTCAGCTTCTTCTTTTGTTAGACCATCACTTACCACTTGAACATAGTCTTCAGGTTCGGATTTGATAGTTATATCTGCTGCTGTAGGAGTAAGGATGAGTTTAGGGTCTTTAATAGTGTAATTGCCTGACCATTCTCCGATTATTTTTAGTTGCCCATCAGGGGGCACAACTGGATCAGGTGGATTATCGGGAAAATCGAAAATAGACTTAATCTCAAGATTAAGTTTCCATGAATCATCATTGGAGAAAACAAAGTAAAATGTATTAAGTGTAATACTAATTTCTTCAAATTCTCCCCCTTCAGGTGATTCAAGAAATGCTTCGGGAGTTAGGTCATTGATAGATTCCACTTCCCACACACCAAGTACATCTTCCTTTGTTAATTTAGGTGCAACGTGTTTAACGGGGTTGTCAAGTTTTTCATCGTCGTTGCCGCAACCAACTATACTCAATAAAACTATACCAAAAAGAAGAGATGAAATTACATGGCTTTTCCCGATTAATTTTTGCTTATACATATAGTTCTCCATGTGTCTCTATTTTGAAGCCATGTTCACTTTTTGATTCCAAACTTTCCATCAATCTTGATGTCCTTTAAGAACTCCGGATTGGATTCCAAGATTTTTCCAAACAGTATGCCAAGTTTTTGAAAATCAATCTCACCATATACATTCACGAAAGTAGTATTCTGTTTATCATTAAAGGATACGAAAATGCCGTTGACAACACCTGGTGTCTCAGCGTAAAGTAGACTGACTCGGAGTTCGTCCTTGACCTTAACAATGTGCTCCCACTTCTCCGTTTTGAGAATTTCTTGATAATGGTTTTTAATTTTTGTTAAGTCACCGGACTCATTATCATAACTGCGAATGAGAACACCTTCTATCATCTCATCATACTCTGCATATTCTGATCCTTTTTCAATCTCTTTATCAAATAGGTTTTCCGTGAATTCGATAAAGAGATTGACAATGGATATATCTAAGGAAATCTCAAACGTTGGGGTTGGGGCATATAACATGTTCATATCTATTTTGCCACGAATTGCCTCGGTTTCTGCTATACCGTTGCCAAGAAAGCATAAAGCGATTAATAGGACAACAAGGGTAAATCGTTTCATTGTATATTTCCTCCTGGATTTTGATTGTTCTGTTGTATAGGATTATTTGACTTAATTGTATCTGACTCTTGGTGATTTTCTGAACCAGTTAAAATGTTGAGAACACCCAGACTCTGTTGTATTGCAGGTGAGATATCCTTTGTCGGTTTTAGCGCGCGGCGTGGTGCATCGTCAACGTTGAGTGATGTAAAACTATCGTTTACTGCCAGGCTTGTTTTACGAACAGCAGATTGCATCTTACTCATTGCATATTGGAAGTCGCTTTTTGCTTGTTCTACTTCAACATACCTTTGATATTGGTGAACACCTAATAACATAAGGCAGATAAGAGCAACCATTGCACTTACACGCAGTAATGGTGAACGTAAGTATTCCAAAACGTTAGAAAATTGAAAGAATCGATGTAACCAACTTTCGCTTTTAGGATTTGCGCGAACATAAGCTGTAACCTCTCTTAGAATTTCAGGAGGTGATGTAGGCTTTGGCAAGTCAGCTAAAACCGTATCAATCGTTTGTGCTAAATGCAGTTCGTGTTGACATTTGTCACATGTGGTGAGATGTGATGTAATAGCAGATTCAGTCTGGTCATCCAATTCACCTGTGATATATTCTTCCAATAGTGTTTGGAAGTCTTCACATGTTCTGCCGTGTGATGCTCTCTGTGTCATCGGTTATGTCTCCATGAGGCCGCTCAATATCTCACGTAATCTCTTACGAGCACGAAATACGGTTGATTTCACACTATTTTCAGGTTGTTTCACTATCGCTGCGATCTCTTTGTAACTCATCTCCTCTAATTCACGCATTATGACTATGGACCTCATAGAAGTCGGCAATTCTCCAATTGCGCGATGTACTAACTGCTTGGTTTCATGCATAATCGTAATCTCCTCCGGGGATGGACTTGACTTGTTTTCTTGTGTCTTAAGTAACATGCCAAACGTATCACCTTCATCATCTTCTTCTGATAAATGGACCTGAAACTTTCTGCGTTTTATTAGGTTAAAACAGAGATTTCGTGCGCATTTCAGCAACCATGCGTGAACAGTTTTTTGTCTTAATTTTTTCCGATGTTGCCATGCTTTGATAAAGGTCTCTTGTGTCATATCTTTTGCGTCTTCAGTGTTTTTGAGTAGATAGAGTGCATGCCGATAGATTCCATCTTGATGTTTGCGAACCAGTTCAAGGAATTCGTCTTCAGTCATGTCATCACCTCCGCACTTGAGGTTAATGGTACTACAATCGAGATGCAAATCGGTTGCACCTTGATTGTCTTTTCTGGTAATAGTCCCAAAAAAGAAATACCTCAATACCGATTAATGGGATTATATCACATTAATCTGATACTGAGGTCATTGCATAATATTACTACGATTTATGCGGGAGTGGACAAGAGTGACGGCAGGATACCGATGAGAATAATCCCAACTGCCGCGAGTGTCAGTCCGATAACTAAGGTTGATGGGTATGGGTTGAATTCCAATTCTTCTTCCGGTTCACGCATATACATGGTTACGACAACTCGGAGATAATAGAACGCTGAAATCGCAGTGTTGAGAGCACCGACTATGACGAGTAAGTAGAGTTCTGCACTGATAGCAGATTTGAAGAGATACAGTTTCCCGATAAATCCAGCAGTTGGTGGAAAACCAGCAAGTGATAAAAGCATCGTCGTCATGAATATGGCAAGTAACGGTTTACGGAATCCGAGGCCTGCGTAATCAGAAATCATGAGGTTCTCACCATCAGCAGTTCTTGCCAAGATAACTGCACCAAATGCACCGATATTCATTACACAGTAGACGAGGAGATAAAACATCGCGCCTGATTCACCTTCTGCGTTTGCTGCTGCTAAACCTACCATCACATAACCTGCGTGTGCAATACTTGAATATGCAAGCATCCGCTTGATGTTCGTTTGAGCAATAGCAATTATGTTTCCAACTGACATTGTTAACATTGCTAAAAGTACGATAACATCCGTTGCTTGATCAGGCAGCGTTGGCAGTGCGTCTATGAAAATCGTGAGAAATGCAGCGAAACCTGCTGCTTTTGGACCAGCAGAAATAAAGGCAGCAATTGTAGTTGGTGCTCCTTCATATACATCGGGTGCCCATTGATGGAAAGGAACAATCGCAACCTTAAATCCAAACCCAACGATAAGCAAGAACATTCCTGCTAATAACAGAGGTGAAGATGAAAGTGGAGTGGATTGATTGTCAATGGAAAGTTTTGAAATGATTTCGGGTATATTTGTGGTACCTGCAGCACCATAAATCAAAGCGATTCCGTATAGGAAAAATGCACTTGCGAACGCACCGAGTAGTAGATATTTCATACCTGCTTCGCTTGATGCTGGACTATCTCGGAAATATCCTGCTAACACATACAACGATAATGACATCAGTTCCAAACCGAGGAAAACGATAATCAGTTCGTTGCCAGCAGCCATTAACATCATACCGAGTGTTGAAAGTAAAATAAGAAGGTAGTATGGTCCCTGTTTTTTGTCATCTTTTCCTAAATAACTTATTGAGATTAGAGCGACTAATATCGTTGAAACGAGGAAGATGATATTGAAAAAGAGGGAATAACCATTTATCCTAAACATTTCGTTGAACTGGGTTTGCTCTGTTCCTGCTTGCCACAGATTAATGGATGACCACAAGGCGATCCCCGACCCGACGATTGTCATCCATCCTAATGTCTTTTTTGAAATTGAATCAATCATGTCAAAGACAAGGACGATTAACAACGTCGCAACGATGATAAGTTGTGGCATTAAAAGAGACCAATTAATATCAGGTATCTCTACTGGCATTCAAAACCTCCGTTATAGAACTCCGAAATCTCAATAAATTTAGTGTAATCCATTAGACGTAGTTTATGTTTTCTATCGTAAGAACACAAATGTAACGACTACAAAAAGAGGGAACAAAATTGCGACAGACCAGATCATATATCCAAAGAAACTCGGCATGCGTATCCCGCTCTGTTCAGCGATTGATTTTACCATAAAATTCGGTGCGTTACCGATATAGGTATTCGCTCCCATGAACACCGCTCCAACAGAGATACCGGTTAGCAATCGGACAAACTCCAAGTGTTGTGGATCAGTCAATTGCCCCGAAAGAATTTGTGGTACAACTGCCTCTGTAAGATGCAATTTACCAAGTGCAGTATTGAAGAATGTCAAATAAGTCGGTGCATTGTCTAAGAAACTGGACAGGATACCGGTAATCCAGAAATAGTGCGATGGTTCTTGTATAGCCGCGATCAATCCGCTGAGTGCTCCATTTTCTCCTGCCTTTAGTATAGCAAGCGCGGGAATAATTGTTATAAATATCCCAGCGAAGACTTTTGCAACTTCTTCAATGGGTTCCCATGAAAACTCATTAGTTTGTCGTAATTCCCCTTTGAAGGGTGTAAATACGAGAGATAACACCCCCATTAAAACAATCAATAGTTCACGCGTGATATTTTGCCATTCCACATGCACACCGAGGATATTGACTTCACCCCATTTGACAGAGCCACTCATTAGGACAGCACCGACGATTCCAAGTAGGAAAACGAGGTTGAAAAGTCCATCTATACGAATCGGTTCATTGGTTCCATCATCTGGAACAACGCCACCTTCCCGTTTAAACATAAACGTGTCAAATATAAAGAACAAAACAATCAATATCGCGCTAATAAATAGCATATGCGGTAACAGTGCTGTGGTAGTCCAGAAGAATGGCACGCCGCGTAGAAATCCGAGGAATAACGGTGGGTCTCCCAATGGTGTTAACGAACCGCCAATGTTGCTGACAAGAAATATGAAAAAGACAATGAGATGTACCTTATTCTTTCTATACGCATTTGCTTTGATTAATGGACGGATAAGGAGCATTGACGCACCAGTTGTTCCGACCCACGAGGCGATGACAGTACCGATGAGCAATAGAACAGTATTGACTAACGGTGTGCCGCGTAACGTCCCGCGCACAAGGATTCCACCTGCGACTGTGAATAATCCCCACAATAGTATGATGAACGGGATATAGTCTAACAAGTAAATGTGAAGAATATCATAGAAAGCCTGTCCTTTGAAAGCAATGAGATATGGAACTGAAAAGATTAATGCCCATGCTAACGACATCTTCCCACCGTGATGCACAAGAAAATGGGAATCGAAAACAAGTGGTAAAATTGCGATTGATAGAAGGATACCGACAAACGGAATAATGCTCCAGAGAGGTAAATCCTTTCCATCCACGCCATGACCATGATGTGCTGCTTCACCATTATGTGTCTCATCAGCAGCGAAGGTATCCATTGAAACGGATAATGTCAGTGCTAAAATCAAGCATAAAATTATAGTAAACGCGATTTTTGATTTCACTACTTCGTCAGTGCCTCCTCATCAATCTTCTCTAACTTTGCTGTTTCTATTTCCAAAACAACATTGTCTTGTGTTTCTTCGTGGTATTTGAGTTGTCCAACTTCAGGTGTATCATCCTTCACCTTGACTTTTGCGGCGACCGCGTCTACAGAAGGTTTCATCGGATCTAAGAACGTATTCGGATACACACCAATCCATACAATGAACAGCAGTATCGGTAAGAGTACAGCGAGTTCGCGCGGATTCAGGTCAGTTAAAGATTCATTTGTACTGTCCGGTGTGCCAAACATGACGCGTTGGTACATCCAAAGCATATAAACCGCTGCCAAAATAACACCGGATGTCGCGAAGACTACATACCATCTTGAAAAAGCATTTCCAACAAAACTACCGAGTAGAATCTTGAATTCTCCGACAAATCCATTGAGTCCGGGTAATCCGATAGAGGACAGTGTTACAATCAGAAAGATCGTAGCAAAGATAGGCATTCTCTTTGCCAATCCACCAAAATCAACAATCATACGGCTATGTCTGCGTTCATATATCATACCTACTAATAGGAACAACGCTCCTGTGCTTAACCCATGATTTATCATTTGCAGAACGCTTCCCTGGATGCCAGTACCGCTTTGTGAAAAAAGACCTAATACTACAAAACCGAGGTGACTTACACTGGAATATGCGACCAACTTTTTCAAATCCGGTTGCACCATTGCGACTAATGCGCCATAGATTATACCGATAACGGCAAGTGGGACTACCCACGATGTTGCATCTGCTGCTGCTTGTGGGAAAAGTGGTAAGCAGAAGCGCACTATTCCATACGTCCCCATTTTGAGCAAGACCCCTGCAAGGATGACACTTCCTACCGTGGGTGCTTCAACGTGCGCGTCAGGTAGCCATGTATGGAATGGGAAGATCGGCACTTTAATTGCGAATGCGATGAAAAATGCAAGGAACAACAGATTTGCATGATCAAATGGTCCTTCCGCTTCTAAGAGTTGTAGTAGATTGAAACTATCTCCGTTTTGGAAGTAGAGTGCTAAAATGCCAACTAACATGAGTGCACTGCCAGCCATTGTATAAAGGACGAACTTTATCGTAGCATAAATCCTGCGTTCACCACCCCATATTCCAATGAGGAAATACATCGGGATCAACATTGCCTCCCAGAACACAAAGAACAGGAGTAGGTCTAATGCACAAAAAACACCTAACATACCTGTTTCCAGTGCCAGAAGCGACATCATGAATCCGCTCAACCCCTTTTCCACCGAATTCCATGCGGCGAGGATACATATTGGTGTGAGGAAAGTGGTAAGTATAACTAACCACAGGGAAATACCGTCAATGCCGATGTGGTAACTTGCCCCTATACTCTTAATCCAGGACAGTTCTTCATAGAGTTGTAAGTTAGTTTGAAAACCTTCTATTCCACTATCAAAATAAGTATAGAATACTATTGAGATACCGAATGTTAGCAGACTTATGAGAAGTGCGATCCATTTTATAGTAGGTGCACCTAATCCTCTGAGCAATGCTATCGCTATTACACCGAGCAGTGGTAAGAAAATAACTATTGAAAGTAGCAAGAATACCTCCTTTAGGAAACTTAACTTTCATCAACAGAAACGACTAATTAGTCAAGACCAAAAGCAATCAAATTTATCAGCAAGTCAATCTCAGATCCAGATGAACCAGGGCGGCGAGCCAATTCGCGACGACGCTTTGAATAACTGCCACGAGGCACATTTTGCTGCCACCACAACTTCAATTTTCGGTTGAACTTTAATATTTCCTCAGACGACCTACTACAGTTGTCCAGAATCCATGCCCCTAATTTGACATCATTGTCAATACGTACAGCAGCTTCTTGAAACGCATCTGCTGAAATACCAAGGAAGGACAAAATGCCGCTATCTTGCTTGGAATCAGCACCGTATTTATAACTTCCAATTTCACCAGCATGGTCAGCTCGAGCTTTATCTGCCAATCTTGCGACTCCACAGATACCTGCAACTTCTTTATTGATCATATCTCGCGGCCTAAAATTATTCTTCTTCATTTTTCTTCCGTCTGTAATACTCTAAAAAAGAAGGATTTCGTATCATTGGATCACAGTATTACATTTATGATATTTTCCTAACAATAATCTGAAATACTTATCAAGTTCAGTATCTGTCTGTTCCTTCTCTATCGGTTCAATCTGAAAGTGTTTTTCCAGATATGGATGCTGTCTCATACTATCACTAATAAAGCAATGTTTATGCTGCTTAAAAAGTTCGTCGTCTATCGGAACATCACAGTTTCCAAAATAAAATGGAAGTCTGTGAATGTTTCTTTTGAACACATCTACATAGGCATAATAATCCAGTTTTGTTTTATCTATTACAATCGTGTTGATGCTATGGTTTTGAATAAAAGTGCGATTCCTTTTTAATGCGTTAATATCCCGCATTGTCCAGAAAAACAGTGACTCATCAGATATCGGTTGATGTTTCTTACTCGGATATTTACTGATATAACTTGTGATATAATCAAAATCGCTCAGACAGAAACGCTTCTTTTCAACTGTTCTAAATTGGAATGAACGGATATAATCGTAATCCATTCCTTTGTTGTAACGCTGATAAAAGGCAATGATAATTGGAAATGGTGTGTGTTTAGTTGATTCAGGGAATTCCCCGCTGCTAATCAGAATGCCATCTATCAGTTTATAGTTTGCAGTAAACTCCTTTAAGTGTCTGAAATTAGTCTGTTTTATCAAGTAAGACAGTGGATGCAACACACATATCAAATCTGCTTCAAGTTTATTATAGGAACGGAGAAATGATATTCCCATGTCCCGACTTGCTATATCTTCATCAACTTCAAAATCGACTTGTTTAATCTTGTGACGTATCAGTGATGTTCTATCATTATACGGTGGATTTCCTACGACAATCAATTTTGTGGACTGATGTGGAATTCCGAATTTCTCCCTTGAAACGTTGTGTAAAGCGTTTGTCCGAAGGAATTGGACTTTTTCTGTGTTCTTTTTTGCTACATCTATTGCATCTTCGTCTATATCACATCCAATTGTCTTTAACTGTCCTCTGTTTTTTAGAAAATCTCCGTATCCACAAGCACTGTCAATTATGGTTGTGTTGGTGTCTACATAAGGTTCAATTAACTCCCATGCCAGTTCCACAAATTTAGGAGGCGTGTAGTAACTTCCCAAGTTGACTCTATCTGCATACTCTAAATGTTCCTGACTCATTTTTTGCCAATTGAATCCTTTGAATTACTTCTAAGATTACATTAAGTAAAAAACAGATAGTATGCAAGGAAGATGACGATACCAATAACCATTGACACAATATAGGCTTGAACGAATCCGGTCTGTAGTCTGCGTAACAATCCACCTATTACTCTGATGAGTGCAGCGACACCGTTGACAATACCGTCAATAATCCCGCTATCAAATAGTTTCCACAACAGAAAATGAGAGGTGTTTTTGATTGGCTGCACAATAAATGTATTGTATATCTCATCAACATAGAACTTGTTAGTAACAAGTTTTTGTAGTGCGTTTGTAGGTTCTGCTGAAGGCACACGGTCTTTATAACGTGTCCATGCATAAGCGATTCCGAGTATTCCAACAATCGACGAAATAATCATAAATGGAACTGCACTACCTTCTAATGCTTCACCTTTAAAACCTGCTACCTTTTCAGTAAAGTGATGGAACCAACTACCATGTCCACCTACGCCTAATAGTAAACCGATAATTGCTGATGGGATTGCAAGAAGTGCTAACGGAACCCACATTACTGCGGGTGATTCATGGAGATGTGATTCAACTTCAGGGTCTACGCGAGATTTTCCGTAAAAGGTAACGAAAATCAAACGGAACATGTAAAATGCTGTCAGGAATGCCGTTGCTAATCCGATGATGTAAATTATCTGTCCACCCCATATTTCTGATGAACTTCCCCATGCGCTGTGGAGTATCTCGTCTTTACTCCAGAATCCACTGAGGAATGGTGCGCCAGCAATTGCCAATGCTCCAACCAAAAATGTGATATGTGTAATCGGCAGTTTTTTTCGCAACCCACCCATTTTCCGTATGTCTAATTCATTTGCCATTGCGTGCATCACACTGCCAGCAGTTAGGAACATGAGTCCTTTGAAGAATGCGTGTGTCACTAAGTGGAAAATGCCAGATGCATACGCACCAACACCAACACCGACAAACATATATCCGAGTTGACTAACAGTAGAATAGGCAAGAATCCGTTTTATATCGTTCTGTTTGATGGCAATTATTGCGGCAAACAAAGCGGTTAACACACCAATCCACGCGACAACGACTCCTGTTCCTGCGATGTTGTAAAGCACAGCGGAACGCGCTATCATATAAACACCCGCGGTTACCATAGTCGCGGCGTGTATTAAGGCACTGACAGGAGTTGGCCCCTCCATTGCATCTGGGAGCCATACATACAGAGGAATCTGTGCGGATTTACCGATTGCACCAACGAAGAGAAGCATGGTAGCAACAGCGAGCGTGCTTACACCAAAAATCTTATCAAAATTATCAGCTTGAGCATTTTCAAAAATGGGTATGAAGTCCAGTGTACTGAATGCTGCAAACAAGGTGAACATTCCCAATAGGAAACCGAAATCGCCTATCCTGTTGACAATAAATGCCTTTTTTCCTGCATCCGTAGCAGATTGTTTCTCATACCAGAATCCGATTAATAAGTAAGAACACAATCCAACACCTTCCCATCCGACAAACATCATCAGGTAGTTGTTGCCAAGAACGAGGATTAGCATTGCGAAAACAAACAGATTGAGGTAGGCAAAATAACGGGTATATCCTTCGTCTCCGTGCATGTAGCCGATGGAGTATACGTGGATGAGAAATCCTACACCAGTGATCACTAAAAGCATTACGGTTGTCAAGGCATCAACGTGGAATCCGATACTAATATAATCTGAAATCCAAGGATAGAGGTGACCATCTTGTCCCGTAAGTGTTGCTGTACTATCTGCATTAATGGTTACAAAAGCGATTATTGAGCAGATAAAGGATATTAGTACGGCAAGTGCACCTATACCTCCACTCAGTTTCTCATTACCTTTTAACCATTTGCCAAACAACCCGTTTATCAGAAATCCGACAAGTGGCGAAATTAACAGGACAATAATTAGTATTAGTTCTTTTGACATGCTCTATCCTTTTAGCGAATTTACTTCATCCACATTAATTGTTTCACGATGCTTGAAAACATTTACAATAATTGCTAATCCGATGGCGACTTCTGCAGCAGCGACAGCCATCACGAAAAAGACGAATAACTGTCCATCTGCATCACCAAGACTACGACTGATTGCCACAAAGGCAAGGTTCGCTGCATTCAACATTAGTTCAATACACATAAAGATGATAATAGCGTTTCTTCGGATGAGAACGCCAATAACACCTATTGTAAACAGAAGTGCACTTAAGATAAGATAATATTCTAAAGACATAAAATAGTTGTCAGTTGTCAGTTATCAGTTGTCAAAGAAGGGGTGTCAGAAAAGCAATTGATAGCCGATAACTGCTGACTAATGACTCCTTAGTAGTTGTAGCACTATACCCAAAACCGTAGTTAACTTTCTGTTTGATTATCACGTTTTACCAAGACAATAACACCTATCAACGCTGCCAACAAAATAAGCGAGGTGACTTCAAACGGCAATAGGTATTCAGTGAACAGAAGTTCACCAATATCAGAAGTTTCAATCGGATTATTTGCGAGGGCAGTTGCTTTTTCCATTGCATCTGCAGATCCGACCTCAGTATCAGTGAATGCATTAACAGCAATGAAGATGCCTTGTGCTGCTAACAGTATTCCTAAGACTACAGCAACGCCTTTCAGTTTCCCTGTGAGTGCTCCCTGTGCAGAGAGTGTGCCAAGGTTTAACAGCATAATCACAAAGAGGAACAACACCATAATTGCGCCAGCGTAAACTATCACTTGAACAGCAGCCACGAAGTGCGCGCCTAAAAGCACAAACAATCCTGCTTGCGCGAAAAAAGTTACGATTAGTGAAAGTGCGCTATAGATCGGGTGTCGAAAGGAGATGACAGAAATCGCACCGATTAGCGATACTGCACCAAATATGAAAAATAAAATCATTTCTGCGGTCATTGGTATTTCTCCTATTCTACTGCGTCTAACCCGCGAAGCGGTGCTGTATCAGGTATTGCCTGTGTTGAAGATTTACTGTTATTGTCCAAGGCAAGCATGCCTGCAACGATTGCTACAACGATAAACGCTGCGACTACGTTCCCGATTCCTATCAAAAGACGATTCCCGTTAGTCACAACCCACAAAGTTCCGGTTACTACGATTGACGTTAACGCAACAGGTAATAGGAATTTCCATCCGAAATTCATCAGTTGGTCATAACGGAAACGTGGGAGTGTCCAACGAACCCAAATAAATATAAACAGGAAAATACCTGTCTTGATAAAGAAGATAGCAAACGAGACAAGTCCAGCAAGTATGGAACCTTCTCCACCTGTGTTTTCCAATCCGAAGAAGTGCCATCCACCTAAGAATAGCGTTACAACCACTGCAGAACCGACAATCATGTTCATATATTCCGCCATAAAGAAGATGGCAAATTTCATACTGCTATATTCAGTATGATAACCCGCGACAAGTTCCTGTTCCGCTTCAGCGAGGTCAAACGGCAGTCGGTTTGTTTCAGCAAACATTGCTGTTGTAAATGCAAGGAAAGCAGGGAAGTGTATTAGGAAATTCCACTCCCACATGTTCGATCCCTGTTCTTCAGCAATTGTGCGTAGACTGAGAGACTCGGAAAGCATCAGCACACCGATAATTGCTAAGCCGAGTGTCAATTCGTAGCTTATCATTTGTGCAGATGAACGTAAACCACCTAAAAGCGAATATTTGTTATTTGATGCCCACGCACCGATAACAACACCGTAAACACCGAGAGAGGCTATCGCTAAGATATACAGAATGCCGACGTTAATGTCTGCAATTTGGAGAGATATAGGATCATCAAGTCCAGCTATCGTGATATTGCCTCCGAAAGGCACAACAGCAATGGTGATCATCGCAGGGACTAATAGCATAGCGGGGGCAAGTACGTAGAGTGGTTTATCAACGTGATTTGGGATGAGGTCTTCTTTAAATAGGAACTTAATCCCATCTGCGATAGGTTGGAGCAGTCCTTGCGGTCCGACACGGTTCGGTCCAAGGCGATCCTGCATCCATCCACTTACTCTGCGTTCCGACCAAATCATCGCCATGACACCGATTATCAACAGATGTGCAATGAAGAGTATTTTTATGATTGGAATAGTTATCTGTTCTAATATATTTATTTCCATGAATTCTCCTTCTTGATGACGCGCATTATTGAAGTTATGCTAACTTAATCCCCGCATCTCCAATATTTTGATGTGTTGCGTCACCGTATCCCTCTACATTTTCTGCAATGGCATTCGCAATCTCGCCTGCAAAGTGATAGTCAATTTCTCCATCCAACTGTTTGGCAAGCTGCTGTGTGATTTCCCAATCAACTTGTGCTTCACCGGGTGGGTCAATTGCTTTGCGAATCCGTTGCACCCATCCCGTTGAATTCGTGAATGTGCCATCTTTTTCAGCGAAAGTTGTACCTGGAAGCACAACATCGGCTAATTCCGTAACCGCTGATGGTAGCACATCTTGCACGATGAGAAATTCAACCTTTTCTAACGCTTCTCTTTCAGCATCCTCAAGTGCGCGGTCAGGCACACCGCTAACGAGATAGACAACTTTCGCGCCTGCGACTTTTTCCCAGAGTGTATCACCTTCTAAAACGACGTTGCCGTTTGCAGAACCGAGAATAGATCGTGCACCTGCTGTGTTTGGATTCTTATCCGCTTCAATGGTGAATTGCGGGAATTTGTGTTCTTCACCGGGTTGCTGACCAAAGAGTCCTAATTGGGTGGTCTTTAGCACATCGTGTGCGAATTGTTGTAGGACATAATTATCTTCGTTTGTGCCTTGTGCAGAACCGATAACTACAATGTCGTCTGCTTCAACTTCCGATAACTTTTCAGTAATCAGCGTTAGTGCATCTGACCACTGTGTCGTAGTCTGTTCACCATCAATCTTTTTTAACGGTAGTTGGAGTCTATCATCGCTATTGACATAATGATATCCAAGTCGACCATCATCACACATCCAATGTTGGTTTATATCTCCATGAAAACGGGGTTTGATACGATAAAGTCCATCTGTTTTATACTCAACCGTGACATTACATCCGACACTACATCCTGAACAGATGCTATTTGCTTTTTCCATAAACCACGGACGAGATTTGAATAAGAAATCTTTGCTAATCAAAGCACCGACTGGACAGATATCAACGACATTTCCTGCGAGTTTGTTGTCCAGTAACTGAATGGGAGTTCCCTCATGGCTTCGTGGAATATCAATCTCATCGTGTGAACCACGATTGATTAAACCGAGTTCTCCGCTACCCGAAACTTCATCACAGAATCGGATACAACGTGTACATACAATACAACGTGTTGAATAGAGCAGAACATCTGGACCTAAGTCTTTCTTTGGTGGAACATTTTTGACTTCTATGTAACGGCTTTTATCATGTCCATGCCGATAACTAAAGTCTTGCAAATCACATTCGCCAGCTTGGTCACATACGGGACAATCCAGCGGATGATGTACGAGTAGAAATTCAAGGATATCCTCCCGCGCTTTTATAACACGAGGGCTATCAGTTTGTACAATTGCGTCATACTTTTCGTCCAGTTTTCTTTCTGGCGGAGCAGATCGGACAGACGTTGTACATCCTGTTGCTAACTGTCGGAGGGGAACAGCGGGTGTGCCTGGTGGCGCACCTGGAGGTGGCGCGTAGGTCTCAATGAGACACATGCGGCAGTTCGCTGGACGACTCAACCCAGGATGATAGCAGTAGTGTGGTACCTCAATACCGTGTTGCTTAGCCGCTTCAACTATATTCGTTCCATCTTCGACCTCTATTTCAAGGTCGTTCAGTTTAATAAATGCCATAAATATTACTCCAATGGCTTTCGGTTTCAGTCTTCAGTCGTTTCTTGTAATTCAGAGAACTCTTTCGGGATAAACCGCTGCTGGTAAGCGTAATTTTCCTCTGGCGGTACTGTCGCTTCAGCAACAGGCAGTGTAACGAGTTTGTTTTCTCGGATAGTCGCTTCAAACTCTGGTCTGAATTTCCGCATATAACTTACTGCGGGCCACGATACAGCAATACCAAAGACGCAGATAGTGTTCCATGTCATCGTATCTACATTCGCAATGTTGTTCGCAACGCTTTCCAGCAAGTCAAGGTCTTCGTAAATTTCCTCTGTTTCACCGGTATCTCCCCACCTACCGCTTTCTGTGACACCAAATTTTGGTCGTGTTATGGTTGTTTGCCTACCCTCTCCATCGGCAATCCGTTGAACAATATCTCGCACCCACGGTGTTCCCCATCGGCACGGTGTGCATTGTCCACACGATTCATGCGCGTAGAATTTCATAATATTAAGCAGACAATCTACGATATTTCGTGTCTCGTTCATTACAATGATGCCACCCGAACCGAGCATTGATTTTGCAAGCGTGAGGGATGTAAAATCGAGGCGAGTGTCCAATTCGTAATGTGTCAAGATTGGTGCGGAACTTCCGCCAGGAATAACCGCTTTTACTTCTTCACCACGTAATCCGCCTGCCACTTCAATGAGTTCAGTGCATGTCAAACCGAGTTCCAATTCATAAACACCCGGTTCGTTGACATCACCACTGATACAGTAAAGTTTTGTGCCTGTATTCGGATCGGGTTTTGGTGGGTCAAATCGACCGTCACCATACGTCGGTCCCATCTGTGTGTACCATTCCACACCGTTGCCAACAATGAAGGGTAGGTTACACAAGGTTTCTACATTCTGCACGACGGTAGGCTTCATAAACACGCCTTCAACTGCAGGAAAAGGCGGTTTGTTCCGGGGTTGTCCACGTTTTCCTTCCAGCGATTCAATTAATCCTGTCTCTTCACCACAGATATATGCGCCAGCTCCCGGATGTGTGTAGATGTTAATATTTAATCCTGTGCCGTGGACATTCTCCCCAAGGTACCCCTGTTCGTAAACTTCTTTGAGAGCGGCATCTAACATCTTCTTACCAAGTGTGAACTCACCACGAATGTAGACATAAGTGGTCTCAATACCCATCGCATAACAGCAAATCAGGATACCTTCAATGAGCAAATGTGGATTTTTCTCCAAGACATAACGATTACTGAAAGTTCCAGGTTCACTCTCGTCGGCGTTGCAACAGAGGTAACGCGGTTCAATATCTTTGGGGACAAAACTCCATTTTAACCCCGTAGAAAAACCCGCACCGCCTCTACCCTTCAATCCAGAATCCATCACCATTTTAGTGATGTCGTCTGGTTGATATTCGGCAATTGCCTTTTCAAAACGGGTGTAACCTTCATGTTGTCTATAGACATCAAAGGTATTTATATTCGGTACATCCAGATGCTCGTACAGAATCCGTTTTTCTTGAACCATATTTTTCCTCTACAAATTGTCTACTTTAGTATAGCAAGTTCTAACTTGCAAGCTTCGCTAAAATTTCATCAACTTTTTCGGGTGTCAAATTCTTATATAAATCGTCATTTACCATAATAACGGGGGCGACATCACATGAAGCAAGACATTCTACCTTCATCAAGGTGAACTTACCGTCATCAGTTGTTCCTTTTGCCAGATTTGTTTCCGATGCCACGTCTGTCCCGAGTTTTGCTTTGAGATGCTCCAAAACCACCTTACAGTCGCGGAGGGCACAAGGTAACGTTTGACAGATACGTATTACATATTCACCTACCGGTTCCTCAAAGAACATCGGATAGAAGGTCACCACATCCTTTACCTTCATCACCGTGACCTCCAACAGTTCTGCCACATACCGCATCACAGCGGGGGTGATATAACCCTCTTGTCGTTGTGCAAGGTGGAGTGTTGGTAGCATTGCTGCTTCTTTTACAGGATATCGACCAATCAGTTCCTCAAATACTTGTTTGTTTTCTTCGTTAAACTGAAATGGTGTTTCGATTTGTATTATTTCATCTGACATCTATGTTTTCCTTTTCTTGGCTATCAGCGGTTCCACAACATTTAACTTGCTGCTACGAATACCTCATGTACTTTGTGTGGCAATTCAACAAATATGAAATTAGATTTGGGATACAAATAGTCTTCCTGCGATTCGTCAATGACTCGCAAATATCCTTCACTTGCCGCTTCCTAGTCAGGGAGAATTTGATAGAACTTCCGCTTTTCTATGTCTTCACAACCTTTGTTTTCAATGTATAGTGCAAATTGGGAGTCTAAATACATACTTATGATTTCAAGGTGTAATCGTTAACATCTACGGATAAACATCCCTCAATTGCTTCATAAATGTTTTCAAGCAATTCTTCAAAGGTGTCACCTTGTGTGGCACAACCCGCGATTGATGACACTTCCGCCCAATATCCGCCCTCTTCAGCTTCGTGAATAACAACCTTTAGTTTCATAATATTTAACTCCGCTCAATCAAAGTTATTTTATCTGTCGTTGCCAACGGGTTAACTGCTTGCTTTCAAACGTGCAATTTCTTCACGAAGCATTGCAACTTCTGCTTCTGCAGTTTCTGCGCGTGCAGCTTCTTCCTCTGCGCGTGCTTCTGCTATTTCTGTGCGTTCTGCACGTGTCTGAACCCATTCGTCCGCAACAGGATCATAAATCCGTATCTCTCCATCCTGAAGACGGAAATCCAAACCCAAAACCGAAGAACGAATACCTTCATGTTCATCGGGTGGAATCGGCATATAAAGACCGTCCTCTAACGTAAAACCCATCAGCGGAAATGGTAAATACAATCCCTCTGCATCATATAAGAAGTAATCTTGTATCTCCAGTGATGCGTAGATATCCATCTTTTCATTTAAGTCTTTTTCATAAGTGCTATCACTGGAGAACTCCATCACGAAATCGGGTGCTTTCCCTTCTTCCCATGTTTTATACGTTTTTCGCAGTTTTGGGTTTATACCAAAACAGACGAGTACATCAGGAGATATACATTTCCGTGGATTTCCCTCTCTGTAATACATCATTATATCACCAGAGATATAAACATCAGATTTATTTGTAAAATGTGCTTCAAGAGCTTGCAGCGTCCATATTAGCAGTCTCAAATGATAATCGCTTGCAGCCATGGGTTTTCCATCTTCTTCAGGATAATGGACAGTACCGTCTGTAGGGACATAAGGAATAGAGGATTCTTCTGTATAGGCGCGTGCCATTCTGTTTCTCCTTAACATAACTTTTAATACTATCGCTTCCTATTTCGCATCTTCATCCATAAGTTAGTATTTTCCCCAAAACTGAATTCGGTTTTTCTCTGGATCTCTTATGTCAAAACACGCAAGACCGTCCTCATTTTCCAAAGGTCTCAATCGCAACCCCTTTGATTTCAATTCTTGATGAACAACCCTCACACTTTCAACGTGAAGAACGACCTTCTGTCTGCCTTCGTTCGGTTTGCTTGCACTGTGAAGACATAGTTTACATTCACCAGTGTTAAACCGGAAAAACCGATGTTCAGGAAATGGCTGGTCTTCGTCAGGTGTTAATCCAACAACATCTCTATAAAATGCGATAACAGACTTCATGTCTTTCACAAAAAGAATGATCCCACCAAGATACATGGTTATCTATTCCCTTATTTTCATAGAAGGATGTTGTGCTAAAGAGGTTACCTGTCCAACTCCCCGGCAATAATATTCAAACTACCTAAAACAGCGACAGTATCCGACACCATACCACCCTCTAACATGTGTGGGAGTGCTTGGAAATGAAAGAAACTCGGTGGACGAATCCGAATCCGATATCCTGTGCCGCTACCATCGCTTACAATATAGAACCCTAATTCTCCGTTAGGCGATTCTGTCGCACAATAATGATCTCCCTGAGGTGGTTGCACACCGTGACCATCCATCACAATTTTAAAATGGTGGATCAATCCTTCTATATGTCCATACGCATCCGATTTGTCAGGCATCATGACTTTGTTGTCTTCAAGACTGAATGGACCTTCAGGTAGGTTATCAAGTGCTTGTCCAACAATACCGCAGCTTTGAATCATCTCTTCCATACGAACCAGATACCGATCATAGACATCACCGTTTGTCCCGACTGGCACATCAAATTTGAATTTTTCATAAGAAGAATACGGTTCAGCTTTGCGTAGGTCGTGGGAGACACCTGTTGCACGCAGGTTAGGACCGGTCAAACCGTAATTAATCGCATCTTCTGGAGATATAGCTCCGACTCCTTTAGTCCTATCCATCCAAATTCGGTTGCGTGTTAACAGTGTATGCGTTTCTTTTAGTGCTTTTGGAAAATTCGTGATGAAATCTCGTGCGTCATTTTCAAAACCATCATAAAGGTCGCGGAACACACCACCTACGCGTGTATAACTCGTTGTTAATCTGGCACCAGTTGTTTTTTCAAAGATGCTATATAGTTTCTCACGTTCACGGAAACTATAGAGGAATACTGAAAATGCCCCTAAATCAAGCGCAGCAGTTCCAAGCCAAAGCAAATGGTCAGCCAACCGAGAAAGTTCAGCCATCAAAATACGGATATATTGACACCTTTCTGGCACTTCAATTCCGAGCAACTGTTCCACAGCAAGCACATAACCAAAATTATTAGATAATGGCGATAGATAATTCATACGGTCAGTTACAACGATGAACTGGTTATAATCCAAGTGTTCACCAAGTTTTTCAAAACCGGTATGTAAGTAACCTGCATGAGGTGTCGCCTTCAAGATGGTTTCACCATCAAGTTCTAATACAATTCGTAGGGTGCCGTGCGTCGCAGGATGTTGCGGTCCGAAACTGAGAACCATCTTCTCACCTGTTGTGCGTTCCATCCCACCTTGCATAGATAACTCCTTCTTTAAAATTGACTTACGCTTTTCTGTTCTTGCGTTGTTGATATTCATTGTTGCGTTGTTGATATTTTTTCTGAATAAAACCTAAAACCCAACATACGCCACCTATCCAAACACATGCGAAAAAAGCCAAAATAATTGATCCACCAAAAATATCCATAATCTTCACTCAATGCTTTCAACACCATTCGCCGTATAGCACACTATTGCGGAAGTGAATTAAAGTATTGATACATCCACCGCACAAGTAAACGAGCCACCAATATACATAGACTGCCCGATAACCAAGCACGACATTTTGCAGGTTCTCAGGGTTCTGTATTTCATTTATTTGATAACACTTAGTAGTTCGCACTTTCCAGTTGTGTTAGGCATTCTGCTTATCGAAATTAAAACTTTCGCGTTCACCACGTCCACGGAGCGGATAATCCTTTCGGAGTGGATGTCCTTCAAAATCATCTGGCATTAAAATACGACGGAGATCAGGATGTCCTTCAAAGTCTATTCCGAACATATCATAAGTTTCGCGTTCTAACCAGTTGGCAGCTTTCCATAACTCCGTCACCGATTGGATTTTTAAATCTTTTTCAGACACAGGCACTTTGACACGTACTCGTGAAGTCTCCCCTTCAAAAGTATATAACTGATAAACGACCATGAATCTGGCATAGTCATACTGCATCAATTCTGATTCTAATTGCGAATTGTCAACAGCAGTGACATCAACAAGGAATGAATATGCAAGGTCTGTTTTTAAATATTCTAACAGTGTATAACTACTTTCTTTGTTGACAACAACGAACACATCGTCGCTTGTATCAGAATCTGTTAAAAGTGCGTCTGTAAACTTTTCGCGAAGTTTTTCAAGGACAAGCGGCTGCGATTCTTCGGTAATTTCTTCTTTTTCTTCATTCATTATAAGCAACCTCAGAACCTTTGGGCAATTCACCTTTATGGATTTGCCGTTGTACTTGCATCACAGCATCAATCAAATCTTCAGGTCGTGGTGGACATCCAGGAATATAGACATCAACTGGCAGAAATTGGTCAACACCTTGAATTAAGGTATAGGTGTCAAAAACACCTCCACAGGAAGCACATGCCCCCATTGAGATGACCCATTTCGGTTCTGGCATTTGATCGTATATTCTTTTCAGCACAGGCATCATTTTAATAGAAATCCGTCCTGATACAATGAGCAGATCGGATTGTCGTGGAGAGAACCGAATCGCCTCAGAACCGAAGCGAGAAAGGTCATATTTGGAAGCCAACGTAGCCATCATTTCTATAGCACAACATGCGGTACCGAACGGCATTGGCCACAATGAATTTTTACGTCCCCAGTTGACAACTTTGTCAATAGTCGTTGTGATGATATTACCATCAGTTCGCTCAGTGCTTGAACCACTTTCTATATTGGTATTGGCTAATCCCATGTTAAGCCTCCTTTTTTCCAAGCGTAAACGTAACCCAGCAAGAGAATACCGATAAAGACCAGCATCTCAACTAAAATAAATGTTCCATTTTCTACAGACATCTTCTTAAAGACCACTGCCCATGGATAGAGAAAGACGACTTCAATATCAAATATAATAAAGAGCATCGCGATAAGGTCAAACCGGATGGAGAATCTTTGTCTTGCATCACCGACCGGTTGCACACCAGATTCGTAGACAGAAAGTTTGACGCGGTTGGGTTTTTTGGGACCAAGAAGGTGGGTAAGAGAGAGATTCACAGCTGCAAACAAGACTGCAAATATCACTAAAAACACTATCGGAAGATAATCTATTAACATTTTATCTTATCTATTTAAGCCTCCAGCAACATATAGATGAACACACCGTCCATTTTTGACGCTGTTTTTGGATAAACTCCTGACGTTGCCAATTATATGATTTACGTACAAATTTTCAAGTTAATTTGTAAAACGTGCTTATAATTTTACATATTCAAATAAAAGTGTCAAGTATTTTTCAATAAATAATACGATTTTTTTGAAATATAGTTGAAAAAACTTAAAACAATTCTCACATCACGGAGATAATCTATCTATTTCCCAGTTGCTATTGTCTTTTCTTGTGTAACGAATTCGATCGTGCAAACGACTTGGACATCCTTGCCAGAATTCAAACATACTTGGTATAAGTCTATAGCCACCCCAATGCGGTGGACGTGGAATATCTTTATCAGCATAAACTAATTTCGCATGCTCAAAGTTTTCCTCCAGATGTTCCCGACCAGAAATAACGATGCTTTGACGTCCAGACCACACAGCAAGTTTACTATCAATTGGTCGACTTGCAAAATAATCATCTGATTCTGCGGTTGTCATCTTTTCAACTGTGCCGTTGCATCTCACTTGCCGATCCAGTTCCCGCCAATAGAAAACAAGTGCGGCATGCGGATTATTCGCCAATTCTAAACCTTTTTGGCTATCATAGTCTGTATAGAAACAGAATCCGTTTGCGTCAAACCCTCTAAGAACAACCATGCGCGCAGAAGGAATACCATCTGGCGTTGCAGTAGCAAGTGTCATCGCATCTGGCAGGTCAATCTGTGCTTTTATGGCATCACCAAACCACTTTTCAAACTGCTCAAATGGGTTTTTGGCAATACTACTTTCAGTCAATTCGACATGTGAATGATATTCTCTACGGAGTTTATCAGTATTCATATTATTTTTTCCAGTAATTCGGTGAAAAGAGTATAAGCACGGTATAGATTTCCAAACGTCCAAGTAACATACAGAAAGTCAAAATAAATTTTCCGGCAGTCGGAATATGTGCATAGTTATCAATCGGACCGACATCTCCGAGACCAGGACCGATGTTCCCCATCGTAGCAATTGTACATCCCGCAGCGGTAATCAAATCTAACCCCAAAGTCGCCATAATACATGTTACAATAGCAAAAATGCCGATGAAGAAAAAGAAGAATCCGAGTACATGTGTAAGCACTTCAGGAGGAACAACTCTCTCATTGACACGAACAGGCAGCACTGCATGTGGAAATATCAACCGTTTTATCTCTGCGCCACTTTGACGGATCAGAAGAAGGAAACGCATCTGCTTCATTCCACCACCTGTTGAACCTGCACAACCCCCATAGAACATTAGTGTGATTAGGATAAACTGTGATAACGCAGGCCACATCTCAAAATCTGATGTACCGTAACCTGTAGTTGAGGTAATAGACATAACTTGGAATGCAGCGTGTCGGATTGCATCTCCAACAGAATTGAAGGGGACTTCACCATCAACGTTTGCAAATGTGACAATGTTCCAAGATACAAGAGTAATGGTGACAAGAATCACGACACAATAGAATCGGAATTCAGTATCTTTGAAGTAACTTTTGACATCACCGCGTAAGGCTCGATAGTGTAAAGCAAAATTAGTCCCCGCAAGGAACATAAATACTATGATGACGAATTCAATATAGACACTATCGTAATGTGCAATACTATCATTTTTTGTTGAAAATCCACCAGTCGCCATCGTGCCAAATGTGTGACACAATGCATCAAAAAGTGTCATGTCTCCAAGCCACAGAAGTAATGTCTCAAAAACAGATAGCAGGATATATACACCCCAAAGTAATTTTGCTGTTTGTGCGATACGCGGTGTGAGTCTGTCTGTTTGTGGACCCGGTGCTTCTGCACGAAATAGCTGCATGCCACCAACACCGAGCATCGGGAGTATTGCTACGGCAAGAACGACAATTCCCATGCCTCCGAGCCAATGTGTGAAGCTGCGCCAAAATAGCATCGCCTTGGAGAGATGTTCAATTTCTGTGAGCGCGGTGGCACCTGTTGTTGAGAAACCGGACATGGATTCAAAAAAGCAGTAGGCGAATTCATCCAAAGGGGAACGACCGTCTCCAGCAAAGACATTAGCGAGAAGATAGGGAAATGAACCGAAAATAGCGACGACCACCCACCCTAACGTGACAATGGCAAACCCTTCACGTATAGCGAGCTCCGGTTCAGCGGGTTTTATTGAGAAGCGGAGAATCAAACCGACAGTTAATGTTATTACGGTAGCGTAAACGAAGGCAGAAAGATTGGATTCACCCGCGTCTGGATTGAAATAATAGTATGCAGCAATGCCTAATGGCAAAAGCATTGTGCCAGCAAGACAGATTAACAGATTGCCAAGTGTGTGGAAAATGAGTTTTCGACTCATAATAGGTGGCAGAAGTTTACGGTTGTAAGGATGAGAGATGTAAAGACACTACGCTCTTCGCGCTGCAAACATATCTTCAACAACCGGTATTGCCTCAGGCATGCTGAAGACAATAACGCGATCAGCAGGTTGAATCACGGTTTCACCGTGTGGAATAATAAGGTTTTCGCGACGGAGTATTGCTCCAATAAACGCTTTTTCAGGAAATTTAATTTTCATTGACCCAATTTCCTTATGTGCAATTTTCGCGTTTACTCCTGTGATGATTTCAATGACTTCCGCATCAATTTCGTGTAGTACTGCAACTGATACAATATTCCCACGACGAATAAGCTTCAGAAGGTTGCTAACTACCGATAAGTGTCGGCTGACTACACCATCTAAACGCGGGATCCGAGCAAGCAATGGAAGATAGCGTGGTTGCTGAATTAAGGCAAGTGCACGTTGTGCACCGTGTTCCTTAGCTGTCATGCATGCCATAATATCGTTTTCATCATCACCAGTCACCGAGACAAATCCATTTACATTTTCAACACCGGCTTCCTCCAACAATTTCAATTGCAGAAAATCGCCACCAAGAACAGTTGTACGTTTCAAGGATTGGGATGCCAGATCTGCGAGGTTTTCATCAGATTCAATAAGTTTCACATCAGTACCATTTCCTTCAAGTACGCGTGCCAGTTCAATGCCGATAGCACTAGCACCAACGATGATGACACGGTCAAGATGTGCGTTAATAATGATACCAAATAACCGAAATAACTGCTCCATAGCAAACCCACTTCCGATAACAAAAACATCATCACCCTGCATGAGAACATCGTTGCCTTTAGGAATTATTATGTTGGGTGCTGCACGTCTCTTGATTGCTGCAAATCGAATATCAGAGATAACACCCTTCTTATCCAATTCTGCAAGAGATTTTCCAATAAATGGATTCCGCTGTTTAATGCGGAAGGCAGCGAGTTGTATTCTGCCATCTTCAAATTCAACAATTTCACGTGCTTCGGGTGTTTTTAAGAGACGTATAAATTCCTCAACACACAAGTGTTCAGGATTTACGAGGAGATTAATACCGAAATCTTGTGGGGTAAGACCACTCTCTTCAGAAAAGTAGTGTGGATTTGAAACGCGTGCGATTTTGGTTTCAACTCCATACCGGTCAGCAATTTGACAGGCAAGCATATTAATCTCATCGCTATTGGTCACGGCGATGATAAGTTCTGCCTCATTGATTCCTGCATCTTTGAGGAGAACGGGTGATGCTCCTGGTCCGCAAAGCGTTTGTAAATCTAACTGTTCATTGACGCGTTGACAAGCCTCTTCGGATTCATCAATTAAGACGACATCGTTGTCATCTACAGTTAGTAATTTGGCAGTATGAAATCCGACTTCTCCTGCACCTATGATGATTGCTTTCATTTTATTTTTGTATATGTTATGTCTATTTTGAAAGAATTAGGGTCATTCATTTTGGTATTCTGTTAATGGAGGACAACTACACATAAGGTTTCTATCCCCGTGAACTTCGTTTATTCGTGCTACTGTAGGCCAAAATTTAGTTTGGCGTACCCAAGGTTGTGGGAAAACGGCTTTTTCTCGCGTATATGGATGGTTCCAGTCAGTTTGTGTAACGGATTGGACAGTATGCGGTGCGTTTTTTAATACATTGTCTTCTTTATCTGATGTGCCATTTTCTATTTCCACTATCTCCTCGCGAATAGATATGAGTGCAGAACAGAAACGATCTAATTCTGCTTTCGATTCGCTTTCTGTCGGTTCAATCATCATCGTTCCCAGAACCGGCCAAGACACTGTAGGCGCGTGAAAACCGTAATCCATAAGTCGCTTAGCGACATCTGTAACATCTATTCCAGCAGTTTTCTTAAAGTCACGCAAGTCAATAATACACTCATGCGCGACTAATCCGATCTTACCCGTATATAGAACAGGATAGTGAGATTCCAGTTGTTTGGCAATATAATTGGCGTTAAGGATTGCAGCTTCTGTAGCAGATTTTAGTCCATCTGAATCCATCATAGCGATATAAGTCCAAGAAATAGGCAAGATACCCGGACTTCCCCACGGTGCAGCAGATACAGGACCAATGCCGTTATCACCGCCAACTGAAACAATCGGGTGATTCGGTAAGAAATCGGTGAGGTGTGCTGATACGCCTATTGGACCCATTCCAGGACCGCCACCACCGTGTGGTATACAAAATGTCTTGTGTAAATTAAGATGACACACATCCGCGCCAAGATCGGCAGGACGACTTAATCCAACAAGTGCGTTGAGATTCGCACCGTCCATATAAACCTGTCCTCCGTATTCATGAACGATATTGCATATCTCACGAATTTGTTCCTCAAATACACCGTGTGTTGATGGGTATGTCACCATAGCCGCTGCAAGTGTTTCACGATGTTCCTCTGCTTTCTCTTTTAAATCATCAAGGTCAATGTTTCCTTCAGTATCACATGCAACGACAACGACTTTCATACCTGCCATCACAGCACTGGCAGGATTAGTGCCGTGCGCAGATGTCGGGATTAAGCAGACATTCCGATGTGAATCGTTTCGACTTTGGTGGTATTTCCGTATGACTAACAAACCCGCATATTCTCCTTGTGAACCGGCATTCGGTTGCAATGAGATAGTACTATATCCCGTTATCTCTGCCAACCACGTCTCCAACTGTTCAAATAGGATATGGTAGCCTTGTGCTTGGTCACTCGGTGCAAAGGGATGCAACCCGCCAAATTCTTGCCATGTGACAGGCACCATCTCTGTTGTCGCGTTGAGTTTCATTGTGCAGGAACCAAGAGGTATCATTGCATTAACAAGTGAGAGGTCTTTGCTTTGAAGTCTGTGGATATATCTGAGCATCTCCGTTTCAGAGTGATAACTATTAAATACTGGATGGGTGAGACGTGGGGATGTTCGACACAGTTCAGAGGGTATTTCATAAGATTTAGTTTCCCCATTGCCAGTTGCATGTTCATTGAATACTTGTATCAAGTCTTCAATATCAGTCTGTGTAGTCGTTTCGTCTAATGATATACCCACATGCGTAGCGTCAATTTTGCGGAGGTTTATCTGTCTGTTATAGGCTGCAGTATGCAATTGTTCAGAACCTTTTGTATCAACGTCAACACAAAGCGTATCAAAACAGGGAAAATCACCTGTTTTATAGCCAAGAAATTCGAGTTCAGACCGTAATGTGCAAGTTTGCGTATGGACGTTTTCAGCGATGTCTCTTAATCCATCGGGTCCGTGATAAACAGCATACATCCCTGCCATTACAGCAAGCAGAACTTGTGCAGTACATATATTACTTGTGGCTTTTTCACGACGGATGTGCTGTTCACGTGTTTGGAGTGCTAATCGTATTGCAGATTCACCGTTGGCATCATGAGACACACCTGCAATGCGTCCAGGAATGCTCCGTTTGAGTTCATCATGTGTGGAGAGAAATGCAGCATGGGGACCACCATATCCGAGTGGAACACCAAACCTTTGCGAGTTACCGATGACGATATCTGCACCGAATTCACCTGGCGGCTTCAAGAGCATGAGTGCTAACAGGTCAGTTGCCGCAACAAACAAGCCACCCGCGGCATGCACCTGTTCAACAAATTGATGATAGTCGTAAATCGCACCGTCTGTAGCAGGATATTGCACGATTGCACCTAAGATAGGTGTATCAAAATCCACACTCCTATGGTCTCCCATAAGCAGTTCAATGCCGAGAGGTTCGGCCCGTGTTTGTAAAACAGCAATGGTTTGGGGATGGCAGGTTTCTGAAACAAAAAACTTACGACTGATCTCCTGTGGGACATTTGCATAACACATTGTCATCGCTTCTGCAGCTGCAGTCGCCTCATCCAGCAAGGATGCGTTTGCAATGGGAAGTCCGGTTAAATCAATAACCATAGTTTGGAAGTTAAGTAACGCTTCCAATCGTCCCTGTGAAATTTCGGCTTGATAGGGGGTGTATTGTGTATACCAACCAGGATTTTCAAGGATGTTCCTTTGTATAACTGGTGGAACGTGGCAGTTATAATACCCCATGCCGATATAGGAACGGAAGACCTTGTTTTGAGAAGCAAGATGTTTTAGCGCATCAAGTGCTTCGTATTCTGAAAGACCTTGCGAATTTGTGTTCTTTCCACAAATATCTAAACGCAACGGTGATGACATACGAATGTCTGCTGGCACAACGTCTTCAATGAAATCATCCATTGAAACATAGCCGAGGGTTGCCAGCATCTGATCTATATCTTCAGAACGAGGTCCGATGTGTCGATTTGAAAAGGATAAGGAAAGGTTTTCTTTATCAAGCATGCTCCGCCTCAATATATGCTTGATATTGATCGGCATCAAAGAGCGCGTCAAGTTCGCTGGGATCATTCATCTTGATTTTGAGAAACCAACCATCATCATAAGGTGAATCATTCACTTGTTCGGGAGCATCAAGGAGGGATTCGTTTACCTCAATCACTTCCCCACTCACAGGGGAATAGAGGTCAAATGCAGCTTTGACAGATTCTATCACACCCAATTCATTTTTATGTGTTAGTTCAGTGCCAACATCTGGCAATTCAACGAAGACAATATCCTGTATTTCGGATTGGGCATAGTCTGTGATGCCGATAGTGGCGATGTCATCCTCTTGCCTAACCCACTCATGGCTTTCCATATATCTTAAATTTTCTGGAATCATCGAAATTTCCTTCACGTTTTCTTAAAAATTAATGAAAATATAGTAAAATCATAATTATTTACACACTACGGTAGGTTCGGTTTTCTAACCGAACCGGTGTTTGTTCAGTCTCATAGTCAGGCAGAATGCGCCAAATCAACGGTATGAATCATGGAGCATGCCACACGCGCATGCTTCTTTAGGCATTCCCCGTATGGCATTCTGCATTGGTTAAGAAACTGCATCTACCGGGGAGTGTGAACGTTTTTTCATTTCACTATAATACCTTCAAAATGTTCGAAAGGCTACGGTTTATATTACACATTATTCTGATTCTCACCTATTACGATTATTTCATTCTCCAATCTGCATAGCACGATTGATTTCCAAATCATCAAAAGCTTGTCCATTTTTGTCTGTAATCCGCAGATAAAATCCCCATCCTTCTTTCTCCTCACACACCTTAACGAGGATACTGTTTTTACCTGTCTTAAGTGTTACGGGAAAAATATATCTGTCAATTATTGCTTTATGCGTTTCTGTATGTGCATACACTTCTACCCCGTTTAGCCAGACTTTTCCCTGATCATCGCTATCAAATCGGAATTGCACTTCCCTTTCATCAGGTGAAGTAACGGTTGTCCATGCATAAGCAACACGCCAATCAACATCTTTCCCAAACCTGATATTGCCATCCAATTTATCATCTGAGCATTTCTGCCAACTCACCTTACCATCAATAGTGTCATATTTTACGGTTGTGTCAATATGTGTTGCATCTTCAGGAATATATGCAGTATCAAAACCGATTTTATCTATATTATCAAATGGACCGAGGACTATCCACGAGTTTTCCGTAATTAAACCCGTTTTTTGAATATGTTCACCTGCTTTGTCAAGCATACCTTTATCACGGTAATACTCGGCGATACTAAGGTTAGTATCTAAATCCAGCGGGTCAAGCCTAATTGCTTCAGTGAAATCTTCAAACGCTGCTTTATATTTTTTTAGTTTAAGATTAATATTACCGCGTGCTTTGTATGCTTCACCGTTGTTGCGGTCAAGTTTGATACTTTTAGAATAATCGTCTTTTGCACCTTTATAGTCTCCAATGTGGTTCTTTGTGCTGCCACGAGCATTGTATGCAAGAATATTCTCTGGATCAAGTCTTATTGCTTGATTATAGTCTTCAATTGCGTCTTTATGGTTACCGACCACATCCTTGGCAACGCCACGATTTAAGAAAAAGAGGTCGGCTCCTGGATTTAACTGAATTGCCCTATCTAAATGTAATATTGCTTCGTTATATTCCTTGGAATTGAATTTAAGTCCTGCCAGATTATAGTAATGATCAGCACGAATTACTTCTCGCTGGTGCCACTGTCGCAAGGCTTCCGCTTTAGTATCTGTAAGTAGAGCCTTAAGCGTGTTAGAAGAAATTGCATAACTGTAAGACATATAATTCGCGGTTGCCACGCCAACGACATTACCTGTGCTGTTTAGAATAGGACCACCACTATTTCCATGAGAAACATCAACTGTCATCCGTAACCATTTATTGTTCTTCTGAATACTATGTATAGTCCCCTCGGTTACTTTGTAATTAGTCGCTGGAAATCCTACAGCATAAATAGACTCACCGATTTGGACTCTATCACTATTTCCAAGAGGAAGTGGTGTGCCTTCACCTGAAATTTTTAGGATAACAAGGTCATTCTTGATATCAAATGCGGTTACACCTACAATTTTCCAAACATCTTCACTGTCATTTAGTTTTGCGAAATAGAGACCTGGTTGTGATACAACGTGAATGTTGGTAACGATCCTATTATTGCCTACAAAAAAACCTGTCCCAACTCCAAGTCCCGAAAAGTTCCCGCCAACGATACGCACTGTAGATGCTTTTGCCTTTTCGGATATTAAGTCGGTTTCCGTTAACTCCTCAGATTCTTCAAAAGCTTCCTGCGCATGTGAGAATGGGAGAAATACCACCAGAACCAAAAAGCAGAATAAGATTTTTGTGTAATGTCCCATCTTTATTCATTAACCTCCGGGTTTAGCTCTTTTACCTTTTCAAAATCAATTTTCGCTGATTCATGTTCTCCAAGTGCTGCCTTTGCTTTCCCACGATTGTGGTAGACTTCAGCATATTTCGGATTAAGTTCAATTGCTTTATTATAATCAGCGATTGCACCTTCATAATCCTTCTGATCAGCCTTTGCAAGCCCGCGGCCTATGTAAGCGTTAGCAGTTTCAGGTTTTAGTTTGATCGCATGATTGTAGTCTTTAAATGCGCCATCAAAGTCTATGGACTTGCGTTTCGCATTACCACGATCTATATAAGCAAAGTAAGTGTAAGAACTGTCTTCCAGATTCAGTTCGATTGCTTGCGTATAATCTTTTATAGCACCAGTAAAATCCTCAAGTTCTACTTTTACATGCCCGCGAAGCCTGTAGGAATAAGGTTCTTTGGGTTTTAGTTTTATTGCCTGAGTATAGTCTTCAATTGCAGCAGCATACTCTCTAAGCTTACGTTTTGCTGAACCACGATTGTTGTATCCGTAAGTATCATTAGGTTGAAGCTTAATTGCTTCGGTAAAATCTTCAATCGCTCCAGTGCTATTACCACTTTCCAACTTTGCACGTCCACGACTATTTAAAATGAAGTAAGAGTCATCTGGCTTCAGTTTTAGTGCCTGATTATAGTCTTCAATTGCCCCGATGAAATCTTTGAGTTCAAGTCTTACCTGCGCGCGTTGAATATAGATGGTTCCATCTTGAGGATTGTGCTTAATGGCTTGTGTATAGTCTTCAATTGCGCCAGTATAGTCTCCGCTCTGAGTCTTCGTCCAAGCGCGTGCATGATAGGCATTAACATCATCAGGTTTTAGTTTGAGGACTTGTGTAAAATCTTCTATTGCTCCCGCATAATCCCCTTCTTCTGACTTTTCATGACCGCGTTCTTTGTAATTACTAATATCTTCAGAAGATCGTTCTGATTCAATAAATGTTCGTGTTATCGTTGTAACGACTGTACCATCCTTACGTGACTGTACCTCAAGTGTCTGTCCCTCAAGTATCTTTTTTATCTCATCAAGTTTTTTTTGAATTTCAAGATTGGTCGGGTTTAGTTTCAATACATGATTATAGTCATCTATTGCCCCTTTATAATCTCCAAGTGTACTTTTTGCGTCTCCACGTATCATATAGATTTTCAGATCATCAGGATTCAGTTCAATTGCTTGATTGAAATCTTTTATTGCTTTTTCAACGTTCCCATCATAATATTTCTGCCATCCTCGCATGTGATAGAAATAAGAACGTACATTTTTTCGCTTCCGCCACTTTCCCAGAGGTTCCGTAGAAATAGAATCCTCTATCAATGCCTTGATGGCACTGGAAGGTCTCGCGTCGTAACCGTGTCCAACATGAATACCAATGATTTCACCTTTGCTGTTTAACATTGGACTACCACTGTTTCCCGGATACGCTTCAACTGTCGTCTTCAACCATTTATCGCTCTTGCGTATATCTTTGACAACTCCGTCTACAACCTTGAATTCTCCTAATTCAGGGTAGCCTGCAAGGAAGACGGTCTCTCCGATCTGAAGTGTATCAATGTCAGCCAATGGTAGTGGGAAACCTTCACCTTTTATCTTCAGGATAGCAATGTCACTCTTGATATCAAATGCCATAACACCTTCTACTAACCAGATTGTTTCTTTGTGATTTAATTTAGCGGTAATAGGTCCGATTGTACATCCTGCTGCAACGTGAAAATTTGTTGCTATCATATCCGGTGCCACAAAGAATCCCGAACCACCACTAGGTAACCCGACTATGCGTACAGTAGATTCTTTTGCCATTTCCGATATTTTGTCAGTTTCTGTTGACTTTTCGGTATTTTCGGCAGTTTCCTGTGCATAAGAAAGTGACAGAAATAACCCCAGAACCAAGAAGCACAATAAAATATTTGTGTAACGTTTCATTTTATTCTCTCCAAGTTGTTGTGTAAATTCTAAATAAAAGGCACCTTCACGATTTTCGCGGGGTGCAATTTACCTCGGATGTCGATTTCAATCGTTTTCTTTGTTTTTATAGATATAGACGCAAAACCGATATTGCATTTCAAACTTGGCGACGGTGCTCCACTCGTCACCTTACCAATAGAACTACCATTCTTATAGACTTCATACCCACAGCGTGCGACCGCGCGGTCCAGCATCTGAAATCCTACTAATTTCTTACTCTGATCACCATTCTCTTTTTGTGCAAGAAGTACGTCCTTACCAATAAAATCACCTTTGTCTAACTTAACAAAACGGCCAAGCCCTGCCTCATAAGGTGTTGTGTCGTCGTCCATATCCATGCCGTAGAGACGGAGTCCAGATTCAAGTCTTAAGGTGTCGCGCGCGCCAAGTCCAACTGGCAATCCTTCCGCTTCTATCACAACAGGATAAAGAACATTCCATAAATCTTCCGCACTGTTGGCATTAACATATAACTCAAACCCTATCTCACCTGTATATCCAGTACGTGAAATCGCTGTGCGAATACCTGCTACCTCACCAACGACAAACCGGAAAAACGATATTTCAGAAACATCATGATCAGGAACAAAAGGATTTAATATTTCAATTGACTTTGGACCTTGAAGTGCGATAAGAGTTGTGTTTTCGCTGTCGTCAGTGATTTTTGAGTCTGTGTTGTTTTGTGCTTTAACCCATTCAAGATCTTTCTCAATATTAGCAGCATTGACAACAAGTGTGTAGTCATTTTTAGCATGTCGGTAGACAAGGATGTCATCAACAATACCCCCACTCCCATTACAAAGCAGTGTATATTGCACTTGCCCATCAACTAACCGACTTACATCGTTTGTGCAGAGTTTTTGAACCAAATCGTCTGCACCTTCACCTTTAATGTCCAATTCTCCCATGTGTGACAGATCAAACAGACCAGCAGTAGAACGAACAGCGAGATGTTCTTTGACAATACTACTATATTGCAGCGGCATTTCCCACCCACCAAATTCGGTGAATTTAGCGTGCAGTGATTTATGAATTTCGTATAGCGGTGTTCTTTTCATTTCTCCAATCCATAGATACGCGCAAGATTATCACCAAAAATCAACGCTTCAGCATCATCACCCAGTTTCAAACGTTTCAAAGCATTGATAACCTGAATCGGTCTATATTCAGGTAAATTAGAACCAAACACTATCTGTTCCGGTCCGAGTGCATCGACTGCAGACTTTACCTCTGTCGGAACAACTGTATCCGGGTCATTGCCCCACCGACGATGGAAACGTAAAATAGTTGTGCCGAGATAGACATTTTTATTCGTTTTTGCGACAGAGATCGCATCCTCTAAATCATCTGGAAACCCCATGTGATCCATAATCACGGGTGTTTCAGGTACCCAACTTGCAACGTTGCCAATCCGATTTGGATGACAATTATTCGGTCCTGAGTGAATTGAAACGATCAATCCAAAGTCACGCGCAGCTTCTACCACAGGTCGTACGATTGGGTCGTCCACATTATAATTGTGTATCGCGGGCATCAACTTAATACCCGGCATTCCCCAGTCCTCCACCGCATTCTTGACTTGTAAAATTGGATCAGGTTCTGTCGGATGCACAAGAGCACATCCAAGGGCACGCTTGTTACCGCGTATCACATCTGCCAGTTCAGCGTTTTGAGGATTCGGTTGAGGAGTCGGCATGACGACTGCCACATCCATTGATGCTTCGTCTTCTAATTCAAGCAACGCATTCAGATTTAAATTCCCAGATTCATCACGAAATTCATCATTGAGATATGCTTCAAAATCACCACGCATGAGAACCCTCCTTAATCTATTGTTATAGGTATCACTCTTTGATAAGAATCGCACCATTTTCTGTGTCAGTTTCAAATAGCACATTTTCTGACATCAGATCATTGCGATACTGTGTATAAACCGATTCGGCTGTATCAGCATTGGGAAAACGGATGACGAAGACATGATATGGTTCTGCAGTTTTCTTAGAATCTTTGGTGATGTATTGTCCCATAACCCCAATCGCGTCTTCAACCAATTGCGGAAACGTTTCAGGTAAAGTTTTATTGATTTGATGCAAAGCCCAATTTGTCGTAAATAACTTTTCGCTTCCACGAATATATTGAGTAGGCAATAGTTGCATTAACTGAATCTTTTGTGGTGGGTCTTTTATACGTTTTGCAGTAACTTGGCCGAGTTCTACCATTGCCTTCCGAATACCGGTCGCTATGGCATATCCTTCTATTTGTATGAAGTACTTTCCTTTCCAAAACCAGAGATTTCTACCAGAGATAATCGCTTTGCAACCGATCCATTCATACTTTGGTTGTGGATAACTACTGACACTAAATATCCCGAAAGCATTTTCAGGGGTACCCATATCAAAAATCTCAAGCAGGATATACGGTTCTGATCCGAATTTAGGACTTTGGTATTCTACTTCTGCTTGCGCCTGAAATCCGTAATGGTGATATATTTCAGGATATATTTCAGAAGGGACGTATCTGTCTAGATAAAGTGTTTCAGTGTTATATGTTGTGGGTTTGTTAGCTCGAACCCAATCCTTGATTTCACCATCTTTAGGTAAGAGAGTCTCGGGTTTTGCTGTTGTCAGGTAAGAAAGTGTAGAATTGGTTACATCACCATCATTATTCGGTAATGTGCTGTCATGTTGTTTCTTCTTTTGAGAGTAAGACTGAATATTTTCTGAAAGAACTGTTATGACTTCTTGCGCATCCTTTGTTGTGCGTGCTTTCCATACCCCAAAAACATACATATTCTCATGATTAACAGAAGTCAAATTACCTTGTTCCGACCCACAGGAAATGAAGATCGAAATACTGAGAAAGTATATACAGAATACATTGCGGAATTTCATCTTTACCACTGTTCTGCAAGTTGATTGTAAAGGTCCTCAATGAGTTCCTCAATTATCAAATTTTTTGCCTGCTCGACTGTTTCTCGTGGTTCCCCACGATTCTCCACTACATAAAAGTCGTGTATCTGCACATGGTTATCTCTTCTTTCTATCACATTGTTTCTAATTCTATCAACAAATTGGTATTCCACTTGTAGACTCATCCGGACTAATTCTACATTACCACTCGGTCCAAACCCGTGTTCCTTTATGTCATAATCTTGTATCTTTATAGCGAGTTCCGAATCGTTTCCATCATTCCATTTCCTATTAAAACGTTCAGTTAGTTTTTCATGAATGACTTCATCAAAAGGACGTTGTGAAACGTCATCGTAAGCGATATCGGCATCATTAACTTCAACAGGTGGTATGTTGATTGACTTAATATGCTCCAAATAGGAGGAGGTAGAAACATATCCACATCCAATAGCTGCACTAAAGATTACAGGTAAACATAAGCACAACACAACTGAAAGCGCAATGTTACTATTCTGAGGATGTCCTTTTCGTTGTTTCAATATTTTCAAAGAAAATAAAGAGATTACTTGGAATAACCGTCTGTTATAAAGTGTCCATTTGATACCCATAGATATTCCCTTTAAATTTGAAGAAAAACTGGAGTGGATTGATAGGTTTAACCTGCGGACGTTCAGGCTGCTTTTCTCTCCCAAAACGCAAGACTCGGAAAAAATCAATGATATATTTTTTTACAGATGGAATAGATAGAACTACGAAGAGAATGATAAGTATGATTAGGATGAATGCCAAAAGATTTGTCATCCATTTCTGTGCAAGCAAATCACCTTTTTCTTTTTGGATTTGTTGCTTAACACGAGGGTTACGAGTTCTCATGAGACACACCTATTGGTAATATGGAAAATATAAGATTTAAATACTGTTGAGAGGAACGAGATGTAACTATTCATACGGCGAACGCAATAAACACATTCGCCGTTGATATAGTTGCTTTGAAATCAGATTTCTTCAGTTATTATTGCAGATTGTGGATCGTCTGATTAAAATCTGCCTTTCGGTATCCGAGGTGACCTACGATTTCTGTTATCACGCGAACTATCTCTTTGGTCATATCGGTTGTTTCGTCTATCCCGATTGTCACGGTTGTCACGATTGTCACGATTGTCACGACTATCTCGTGAATCTCGGTAAGGACGATTCTCTCGGTAATTTGACCTGCCTTGTTCGCGTGGTTCGCGTGGTTCGCGTGGTTCCTGTTCATCACCTGAATCATCAGATGATGAAGTATCAAGTTCTTCTATTGGAACACCCTTGGCTGCAATAAGAGACAAGTCAACTCTTCCCTGTTCATCAATCGTCAAGATACGCACAGTTACCTCATCTCCTACCTCCATAACATCTTCTGCTCTGCGAACGTAACCGTCACCCATCTGTGAGATGTGAACAAGTCCATCTTTTCCTGGCAGAATCTCCACAAATGCACCGAAGGACGCTGTCCGAACAACCTTACCTGTGTATTCTTTCCCGATTTCAGGCATAGCTGTAACTGCACGGACTTTTTCCTCAGCCATCTTGACACCCTCTGCACTTGTTGAAGCGATTTCAACTGATCCGTCATCATCAATATTGATCGTCGTCCCCGTTTCTTCTTGAATACCTTGGACAGTTTTGCCGCGAGGTCCGATAAGGTCTTTAATCTTCTCTGGAGCAATCTGGAGTGTGTAGATACGCGGCGCATAAGGCGACAACTCCGCACGAGGTGTACTAATGACAGCGTTCATCTGATCAATGACAGCAATACGCGCCTCACGGGCTTGATGGATAGCCTTCCGCATCAGTTCAGGTGTAACGCCATCAATTTTAATATCCATCTGTACAGCAGTTATACCTTCTGTTGTACCAGCAACCTTGAAATCCATATCACCAAGAAAATCTTCGGTTCCGAGCATATCTGTGAGAATAACTTCCTGCTCACCTTCTTTAATGAGACCAACACCAATACCCGCTACAGGTCTTTTTAAAGGAACACCCGCATCCAGTAATGCTAAGGTCGCACCACACACGGTTGCCATCGAAGAAGAAGCATTGGACTCCAAAATCTCCGATACTAAGCGGATCGTGTAGTTAAACTCTTCCTTACTCGGAATAACAGGTTCAAGTGCTTTTTGAGCAAGGGCACCGTGTCCAATTTCTCTACGTCCAGGTCCCATCATCCGTTTGACTTCACCTGTGCTATACGGAGGGAAGTTGTAATGTAAAAAGAAACCTCGACGGATTTCTCCATCCAATCCACGCTGCACATCTTCATCACCAGAAGTGCCAAGAGTCGTGGCACAGAGTGCCTGCGTCTGGCCTCGAGTAAAGAGAGCAGAACCGTGAGTTCGTGGAAGAAGGGCAACTTCACCCGAAATGGATCGTACCTCTGTGACACCACGGCCATCAACACGTTTGCCTTCAACAAGAATCGCTTGACGCATCTGCTCTTTTTCTATATCACTTAAGATAGAACGCGCATCTTTTTCTGCACTTGGGTCAATTTCTTCTGGGGCATCCTCTTGAATCTCGGTGAGGATTTCCGATTGAATCTGTTCAAGGTAATCTTCACGAAGTTGCTTGTCTGCCATTCCAATTGATTCGCGGATCCGAGCCGTTGCAAGGTCTCTGATCCTCGTGTTTAATGTCTCCTCTACTGATTCTGATTGATACTCACGTTTCTCCTGACTACAGACAGCAACGATACCTTCTTGGAGCTTGATAATTTCCTTTATCTCTTCGTGTGCTACAATGATTGTGTCTATTATTTCGTCTTCCGGAGTTTCGTGTCCTCCCCCTTCTACTGACATCACAGCTTTTGATGTACCACTTACAAAAAGTTCTATCTCAGATGAATGTAATTGCTCATAAGTAGGATTGATAACTAATTTGCCATCGATTTTACCAACGGTCACAGCGGCTACAGGGCCGCTAAACGGAATATCCGACACAGATAGCGCAGCTGATGTTCCTATGAGTGCAGGCACATCCGCAGGGTGCACACCATCTGAAGAAAACACCGTACATAAAACTTGAACTTCTGCCTTAAATTCCTTCGGGAAAAGCGGACGGATACAGTGGTCAATCAGACGGGCTGTCAGTTGTTCTGATGTTCCGGGTCTTGGTTCACGTCTGCCATACACCGTTGGAATACGTCCGTTAGCGTAAGACCTCTCTCTATAATCTACCGTCAATGGAAAAAAATCTAAATCATTCTCCCTATCATCTGCTACTACAGTCACTAAGACAACTGTTCCACCGTATTGTACCCACACGGCACCATCTGCCTGTTTAGCAACTTTCCCCATTTCTATCGATAAGTTTTCACTTCCGAGTTGCATTTCAACTTTCACTCAATTTCCTCCTAATACTCCTACACAAAATCCTTACGGTGGAATATTTAACTTCTTTGAGACCCGATTGTGTCGCGAATTCCAAGTTCATTTATTAAACGATAATATCGTGGGACATCCTTCTTATATAGATACCTTAACAAACGACGTTGTTTTCCTACCAAACGAAATAGTCCGTATCTTGAATGGTGATCTTTTTTATGCGTCTGAAAATGCTCCGTTAATTCCTGAATACGAGCATTTAATACCGCGACTTGCGCCTCTGGCGAACCGGTGTCTCGATCATGTAATTGGTGCTGTTGGATCAATTCCTGCTTCTTTGCTGCATCAATTGCCAAACTTTATCACCTCCGCTTTTTTACAATTTATTATACAAAAATATCATATAATCTCTATGATAAAATAAAGCACGACGGAAACGATTTTTGCCGTGCATGAAATTTCCTATTTGAGAGAGATATAAAATCTTATTAAATTAATTATATCATAAATTGGGTGGAATTTCAAGAATTTTTACTGTTGTCGGTCTAATGGTGTTTAAACTACACCATAAAGTAAACCTTCCTACTGCTAATTTCATCTAATCCAGTCACTTTACTTATCATTAGATTATTGAAGGTAACCTTATGACCAAAGATGGTGTGTGTAAAGTTGTTGTAATACTATTCAAACACCATTGTAGGGTGGATTGGTCTGTAAGAATGCGTTTGATCTAAGAAAAACCTCATAAATTGATGTCTATGGACGGTTATGATAAATCCTTGGGAACTATCTGTCTGGTGATTTGAAAAAGGATCATACAAAGATGGGGTTATACAACCCAATCCAAAACAACACCAGTCCAAACATCAGGTTCATTCAGGAGACCATCATAAGCCTGCTTAATCTGATCAGGTTTAAGACGATGCGAGATCAATGATTCAACATCCAACTCACCACGTGCAATCCAATCAAAAATAGTCTGCTGCTTGCTGAATTGTGATACGTGATTACCCGTATCAGGATACATCGGAACACACCACTCCAACGCACCGCGTATCGTTATCCAACGAAGATGTGTATCAGAAAGAAGTTCTGTCAAATCTCCAGTAACAGAAACCCGCGGTGAACCCAGTATTACAAGTTGACCATAACTTGCAGTGGCACGCAGTGCTTGCATAACAACACTGCTATGTCCTACAGCATCAACAGTGATGTTACCCATTTCTCCATTGGTTAATTCTTGAATCTGCCCTTGCACTTCCTCCGAATCTCCACCGACCGTATGTGTGATACCACACCGTTCCGCTAATTTGCGCCTCTCCACCACAGGGTCAACACCGATAACACGACAACCCCGAATTTGAAACATCTGTGATGCGAGATTGCCAACTAATCCTAATCCGAATACGATAACACGCGCATTAGTGTCAATCTCTGAGACAATAATAGAAGTCATCGCTACACCTGCCATCCGAGACGCTGCGACAACCCCTGAATCAATTGAATCACTTACAGGAACTATCAATCTATCTTGTGTATACCGAATAATTGAGGCATGCCGTCCATAAGTAAAAACTCTATCACCGGGGGCAACACGGGTAACATTCGCACCAACATCACGCACAACCCCAACATTAGCATAACCGGATCGCCACGGATATGCACACCATGAACCTTTTTGAAATACTTTTGGTTCTCTACCTGTATAGTTTGCCAACTCAGTCCCACTACTGATGAACGTATATTCTGTATCTATTAATAACTCATTAGGGGATTGTATTGTGGCATCAAATTTATTGGATTGGAGTTCTACTTGGTTTTGTCCAGTTACAACTACCTCTCTAATTTTCATATACGTTTCCTTCTGCTAATTCTTTGAGCTTAATCTCACGAATGAGTGATTTCGTCTTATGATATCTATAAAGTCCAAGAAAAAAAGTTACTGCACCAATGAACATAAATAACCCACCTATTGCACCATCAGCAATCGGTGAACTCATAATATGGAAGTGCACAAAGGATAACCCTGCAACAAATAACGTCAAAGCCGTGCGGATGTAAGCGAGGAAAGTACGCTCATTAGCGAGTATAGTCCTGTCCGCAGCCAGATGATCCCGCAGAATCAGTTGACCCTTGATACTTTCATAAGGTTTTTCTTGTTCTACCATTTAGTTCAATATGTTCCTTTCTAAATCAAATAAAAAAGACTATACAGATTACACCGATGATCCAACCACAAAAGACACTCATAAATCGAACTCTTTTCGCAGTCTTACGATAGTGCAACGTATACAAAGCAGGATGCTGGGAGTAGTTCTCAACACGTTCTGAAATGGACAAATCAATTCGTGGTATTAAAATATACACGACAAGGACGACTATCCCAAGCGCAAGAATATTAATCTTAGGGAGAATACTCACACAAAACCCCAAAGTTCCCCATCGCCACTTTGAAACACTTCTATACGCATCCGATGTTGCAGTGCTAATCAGCAGACCTGAAGATCTCTTGCCTGAGTGTTTCATGCGTCCATTCTACTAACTGTCAACCATCATAACGGAGATTTTTGCCATTGTCAGGTCCTCCCTGACCCCAAACCCAAACATTGCGGAAAAATGCCTGTTTTTCTGGCGGTAACCCTTCAATGATGTGTTTCGACACTGTCGGTTTGTGGAATTGACACCCAACAAAATTATAACAATTAAATACCGCAATTCTTGGGCGATCCGGATTTTTCCAAGTGTCACCAGAATGACATAGGTTCTCTGTAAAGATAATCGCAGAACCAGGTGGACAACTATACGTCTCAAAAAGTGGGGAATCAACCTTACGATGTGTCTCTGGGATTTGGAAGTTTGCTTTATGGCTACCCGGTAGAAAAAGCGTTCCACCTTCACCGGCTTTCACTTCGTTCAGTTCAAAGACAACACGCGTCAACGCTGAATATATTTTACCATCTGTACACTGATAACTAAAGTTAGGGTTTACATTTCGCACTCCACCGTGTGGTGGCGGTCCTCCATTTCCCTCAGACCTATAGGTGAACCAACTTGATTCCATACGAATTTCACCCAAAGTCTCTTTGAGAATATCAATTATGACTGGATGGTCAATCAACATTGAAGATGCACCGCCGGGAAATTGTCGCTCATGCGGAGGTAATGCCTCGGGATTTGTGCGAATTGTTTCAACTTGGTCTCTAATTTCATCTATCTCTGAGGATGTCAACACTTCTGGAATTAACAAATACCCTTTCAGATCAAAAATAAATTTCTGTTCTTCAGTCATAAGATTCATCTCCATAAACACTGTTTTGGATTTTGAAGATTGTAGCAGGATTCTACTTTAATTGGAAATGTAAAATGTTTAGAAGAAAAAAGATTTGACATCGGCAACTAACTCGGTTATAATTGTGACTTCTTTTCACAACTCCTCACAACAAAACATACGAATATGACCATTGCGGAGGTAAGTATGCACCTAATTACTTTAAAAGACTGGTCAGAAACAGAAATCCGAGAAACCGTAGAAAACTGTATTAGAATCAAGAATCATCCTGAAAAATATAGGCATGCCGCGTCTGCATTGAGTCTCGCATTGCTATTTCAAAAGACGTCTACTCGGACACGGTGTGCTGGAGAAATTGGAATCTTACAGTTAGGTGGACATGCACTTTATTTAGACTGGAGAACAACGAACTTCGGATTGGCAGATCTCGGTGACGAAATGCATGTCCTATCCGATTACGTTGATATTATATTAGCACGATTCTTGAAACATAGTGATGTTCAAAAGGCAGCGGATGCCGCATCTGCCCCAATCATCAACGGTTGTTGCGACAGATACCACCCAACACAAGCCATCGGTGATCTTATGACAATACAAGAACATCTCGGGAAGTTAGAAGGTGTTAAGGTTTGCTTCATAGGTATTCATAACAATGTGTGTAATTCGTTGATATCCGCCGGAATGAATGTCGGACTTGAAGTCACCGTTATCGCTCCTGAAGTTAATCCTGCAGCAGTTGATGAGGAACTATGGACACAGGCGGAACAAAAAGGGTGCTATAAATCCATACCTACAGATACACTTGACACAAATGCAGCACTAAAGGAAGTTATCGCTGAAAACAATGTTGTCTACACAGATACTTGGTTAGATATGGAATTCTTCGCAGATCCAAACTTTGCTGATGAACGGGAACGACGTATGAAACTGATGATGCCCTATCAGTTGAATCCTTCGCTTCTTAAAGGGGTTGACTGTAAGATAATGCATTGTCTACCAGCCCATCGTGGCTATGAAATTGCTGGTGAACTCCTTGATGACCCACGGGTAGTCATCTTTGAACAATCAGAAAACCGTCTGCACAGTATGAAAGCAATCATACTCAAATTGCTCAAACGTGCTTAACTTATATCAGGACTTAGAAAGACGCGTTGAAGAAAGCAATAGAGATATAACGTGAACATAGTTCACACAACGAAGCTGACAAATGGACTACAGAAAGTTTTTCATAAGCTTTGCTTTACTCACACTAATCACCTTCGGGCTTATCGTTTTCATCACGTATACTTATACCAGTTATACGCCAGAAGGAACGATCGTTTCTCTGTTTATTATAATATTGAAACTGCTATTCTTTGGGTTAGTCGTTGTCGCACACTTATATCTTACCTGCCTTGTATTTCTATTTTTGTTCCGGTTGCTGAGAAAGTTACTCTACTTTATTTCCGCCACATTGCGGAGAATGTATCATATAATCTGCGCTAGACGGTAGCTTCTATGAAAGCGTACACCAGTAAAGTGTTTCTGAACTTACTCTAAATCCTAATAATGATTTATAATTTTTCTGTATAAAACATGAATCACTTTCTACAACACCTTGAATGCAGTCGTTGTGGTGAAACTTTCCCACATATTATCCCACAAAATCTCTGTCATTCCTGTGGGAAACCGCTTTTTGCACGTTACGCACTTGACCAATTGACTGATACTTGGAAACCAAAACAACTACAGTCAAGACCTAATACTTTGTGGAGATATAGGGAACTGCTCCCTATCAGCAATGATAAACACATCGTATCACTCGGTGAGACGATGACCCCACTCATCCACGCAAAGAGGCTTGGGGCACAATTCGGTCTACAGCAACTTTGGATTAAGGACGAATCCCGTTTGCCAACAGGTAGTTTTAAGGCACGCGGATTAGCAATGGCTGTTTCCAAAGCGAAAGAACACGGTATTAAAAAACTTGCAATCCCATCTGCAGGAAATGCAGCAACAGCTTTGTCAGTTTACGCTGCGTCTGCAGGTTTACCGGCATATATTTTTATGCCGAAAGACACACCCTTATATAATATTGAAACTTGTCAACTTGCTGGGGCAATCGTTACACTTATTGATGGGTTGATTAGCGATGCTGGTAAGTTAGTCGCAGAACGGAAAACAGATGAAGATTGGTTTGATGTGTCTACACTTAAAGAACCATACCGTGTGGAAGGCAAGAAAACTATGGGATTTGAGTTAGCAGAGCAGTTCGGTTGGAAACTGCCAGATGTGATTATCTATCCTACGGGTGGTGGAACAGGTATTGTTGGCATGTGGAAGGGTTTTGCAGAATTAGAGGCAATCGGATGGATAGGTAAGAAACGCCCGCGTTTTATTGCGGTTCAAGCAGAGGGTTGTGCGCCAATTGTAAAAGCATGGAATGAAGGGAAAACGCATGCTGAACCTTGGCAAAATGCTCACACCATCGCAAGCGGATTGAGGGTGCCGCAAGCAATCGGTGACTTTCTGATTTTAGAGGCTATACGGGAAAGTGGAGGAACGGCAGTTGCTGTTACTGATGATGCCATCAAAGAGGCTATGCAGATGCTACCATCAACTGAAGGAGTATTGACATGTCCTGAAGGTGCTGCGACTGTCGCAGCATTAAAAGAACTTGTTGGGAACGAAACAATCAAGTCATCTGATCAGGTGGTGTTGTTCAATACGGGTGGATATCAATCATAAGAAAAGAAATATCCGTGAGCACGAATACAATCACCCCCACGGATAACAACCTTATCTATCTTGTTCAATATAATCGTATTTTGGTTTATTTCCCTTAGTTGGCTGTTCTTTCTTCATAGTCTCTGCTTTTGGGTTATTTGAACTGCTGAATGTTCGGTTGCCAATTTTATAGTCGGTAACTCTCAAAATCGGATAAGGACCATCAAAACCAACGACTCTACCCTGTACTTCTACCTCTTCATTCTTCTGCACTGCATCAATCCGCAGTTGATCATATTCTGGTGAGGAAGTGAATACAAACTTCTGGTCATCTTTTCCGGTTGTGAGCGCATGTAACAGTTCAGAAGTATGCGGTCTATGTCGTGCCCATCCCGGTATATCCCGTATGCTACTACGTGAGAAACCTGGATATGAAAACAAACGTCCCTTCACCGTCGCTTCAGTTTTTAACAGGTGGACTTGACCTAATCCGTGTCGTCCACGATAGCGCGAGTCCTTCAACTGTCGCATGATGTCATAGACATCAAAATGATGTGTTTCGCTATACTTTGAAACGCCTCGTCTCGGTTTAACTTCTACAACTGTAGAAAAAAGTCTTTTCTTACCGTTTTTATCTATTGGTGTATGGAAAGTAACATCTTTTGGATCTGCCCACGGTGTCAACAGATGACGAATTTTGATCGCATCCGCAACTGATATTACGTCTGTAATCTCTATTTTCAAGGATTTTAGTTCGGCTACACTGAGTGTACTAATACCACAGATTAGAAACATCAACAGTGCAACACGAAATATACTGCTGAAATATGTGCGTTTCATAATGTGTTCCTCGTTTGTATTGTTTATCTTATATCCATTAAGTCTATTATACATTGATATACAGACAATGTGCAAATGATAATTCTGTTTGTCTCTCCCTCTATGGAGAAACCATGCATAAAAGAGATTTCCTCACGGTAGGTGGTGAATGCTATATGTGTATTCATACCGTTGATTTGAAAGTCTTTTAACCTCGCTGCTGCAATGTTTCTAACTAATTCATAAGTTTACCATAAATAATCCTGATATATATACTAACGTTCCTATCAACCAATAGTTGACAGGATACTTATTCTTCAGCACTACGTTTTTCCACAAGGTAATACAATGCAGGCAAAACAAGCAACGTCAAAAATGTCGCAGTAATCATACCACCGCTGATAACAATAGCAAGCGGTTTCTGTAGTTCCGCACCTGAACCGTGTGCTAACGCAAGGGGAAGCATACCAAGTCCTGTGGTCAATGCAGTCATTAAAACAGGACTAATCCGTTCTGATGCGCCTTTCATCACAGCATCATATAACGACATACCTTCAGATCGAAGCGCATTGATATGTGATACAAGGATGATGCCGTTTCTCACAGCAATACCGAACAACAGAATGAAACCGACCATTGACGGAATGCTCAAGACACCACCTGTTAAAAATACGCTGACTACCCCACCTATTAACGCTAACGGTAGGTTCAGTATTACCAGTAGTGTCAGTTTCATAGATCCCAATGCAAGAAACAATAGAATAACTATTCCGATTAAGACAAATCCTGTTTGTATGATGATCCGCCTCTGCGCTCGCTGTTGACTTTCGAACTGTCCACCATACGTGAGGAAATACTCTTCTGGTATGTCAATCTGTGATTCAATTTTATCCTGAACTTCTGTAATAAAGTTCCCCAAGTCTCTATTTTGAACATTACATTGAATTACGATGCGACGTGATACATTTTCACGGTTGATAGTATTCGGTCCCTTTCCAAAATTGATGTCAGCAACCTGTCTTAATGGTATGAATGCACCTGAAAGTGTTTTGAGTTTTAGACTGCCGAAGGATTCAACAGTCTTGACAAGTGTCGGGTCAATCCGAACAACGAGGTCGTATTGACGTTGTCCTTGAATTATTTGGCTCACTGTTTCACCTTTGAACGCAGCCTCAGCAAAATGCGTGATGTCTTGAACACTTAAACCGTATCGCGCCGCTTCAAAACGTTTTACCTTGATCTGAAGTTGATCTACCATCACCTGTTGTTCAACTTGTAAATCAGCAACCCCTTCAATGCTTGACAATACACCTTCAATTTCCTCTGCTTTCTGTCTTAACATATCAAGGTCTGGACCGAACAATTTCAAAGCTACTTGAGCACTAACACCAGACAGAAGATAATCCAGACGGTGTTGAATTGGTTGACCAACGGAAACTAAGACACCGGGGAAATTCTCTGTGGAAAGCAGTTCACGCACTTCTTCAAGTAAATCTTCACGAGTTTTCTCCCGATCATCTGGCGGTTTGAAATTTACAACAATCTCATGCGAATTCACATCGTGCGCATGTTCATCCGATTCTGCACGACCTGTCCGACTACTAACACTTATGACATCTGATATCTCGTTTTTCAGTTTTATCTCCATTTCACGACCAATACGTGTGGATTCTCCGAGCGATGTTCCTGGGGGTGAAAGTACACTGATTGTAAATGTCGCTTCATCCATTACGGGTAAGAATTCCCTTCCTAACCTCGGAATTGATACAACTGTCAGAATTACCAATATCAATGCCACAGTCACCACAAGCCAACGTAAACGTATGACGAGTGCAAGAATAGGACGGTATGCATGTTTTATCCACATCACAATAGGCTGCAGTGTTAATGCAGTCTCAACATCTGAATCTGGTGCTAATGCAACAACGAATAGTCTCCATCGCACCACAAGATTACGGAAAAAATTGGATATGCTCTTAATCCAACCAAACATCCCACGTTTCTGCGTGAAGTCAACACCAGAAATAGGATCTTGTAAAGGTATGTCTCTAACACGTCCTAACAGCAAATCACTTAGCACAGGAACGACGGTGAGTGCGACGAAAAGTGATGCTGCCATTGAAATCACAACTGCCCAACCGAGTGGACGGAACATTCTACCCTCAATTCCGCTCAAACTAAACAGTGGCAAAAATACAAGGATAATTATCAAGGTTGCAAATACGATAGACACGCGCATTTCATCACTCGCACGGGTCACAACCTGTGTCGGAGTTTCCTCTGAGTCATTCCCTAACTCGCGTAGATGGAAATACTCTTGTAATCGGCGAAATATGTTTTCTACATAAACAATCGCATCGTCAACAACCATACCCACAGCAATCGCCAAACCCGCAAGTGTCATAATGTTTAAGGTGCCACCTTGTGAAAGTAGAACAATAATGGCGATGATCAGAGATAAAGGAATTGCTGTCAGTGTAATCAGCGCAGTGCGTATATTGAAGAGGAAGATTATCAGAACAATAACGACAAGGATTGCTCCATCACGCAATGCTTCTTTGACAGTATCTACCGAACGGCGAATCAAATCCGCTTGGGCATATTCAACTTCAACCTTAACACCTTCTGGTAATGTATTTTCAAGCGATTCCAATTCGGCTTCAACGCTATCACTGAGTGTAAGCGTATTGACACCAGGTTGTTTCACGACTTTTCCCAATACTGTTTCCTCTCCATTCCGACTTCCCGCACCACGACGAATTTCAGGTAGCGTCCCAATCTTCACTGTCGCTATGTCCTTGACCAAAACGGGGGTGTTATGTTCGCGAACATCAATTACTACATTCTCAATATCTTCTACCGATTCAATTCTTCCTAAGCCACGAATCATTAACTCTTTGGCACCTTTAATTAAGAATCCACCTGCAGCGTTGTCATTGCTCTTTTCAAGGGCATGTGCAACATCTTCAAGTGAAATACCGTAACTCACCAAACGTTCAGGATTGACAAAGACTTGAAACTGTTTGACATATCCACCAAGGTTAATTACATTGGCAATACCACCTTGCGATTGGAGTCGATACCGGATGATCCAATCAGCAATATCACGCATCTCCATAGGATCAAGTCTATCATCCTCACTTGATTCATCTACGAGTGCATATTCCATTATCTCACCCAAAAGTGAAGATGTAGGTAAAATTATCGGTGTATCAACTCCTTCTGGTAAATTGGGTCCAACAAGTTGAAGCCGTTCATTTACCATCTGACGTGCCAGAAAGATGTCCATCCCCCATTCAAATTCCACAAAAACAAGCGATAATCCAATCGCAGACGATGAACGAACACGAGTTACATCAGGTGCACCGTTCATTGAACTTTCAATTGGTAGTGTTACCAGTGTTTCCATCTCCTCGGGTGACCATCCATGTGCTTCGGTCAGGACAGTAATTCGCGGTGGGTTGATGTCAGGATACACATCAATCGGGGCATTTTGGAACATCCTGAAACCAATAATACCCACAGCGATCAATCCGCAAATAACAAGGAGTCTGTTCCTAAGTGAAACTTCAGTGATTTTTGACCACATAGATTTACCTCTTATACTTCGCAGGACTTACGCAATTACCACAAATGATTCAATAGACTTGACAGAATTGTCATGTTTATTATCAGAAATGTGAGTTTTCAGCGCGCTTACAAAGCGCGCCTACCGTTTGCATGTAAATCCTACTTTGAAACTAATGTGCATGTCCAGCATGCGGATCATCTACAATTGCTGTGCCTGCTGATGCTCTCATGAGTTGATGTGTCCCTTGGATTACTACCATCTCACCTGCAAGCACACCGTCTTTGATTTCAACATACCGGTCATCTTTTACTCCAACTTCCACTTCATGCTTGAGATATGTGTTATTAGACTCAACAAACACAATCTGTGTAGCACCATCTTCCATGACTGCACTTAACGGCACTGACAGGACATCATCTATCTTGTCTATAACAAGGGTCTGTTCGGCAAACATTCCCGGTTTCAGTTGACGATTGGAATTCTCTACCTCTGTCCAAAAATGTACTGTGCGTTTCTCTGGGTCTACCTCTGCAGAAATTTGTGATATCTTACCCGTGAATACTATTCCTGAATAGGCGGGTACACGAACTCGCACTTCACTACCTACATCCCACTTGTTGTGCAAAAGTGCAAGTGAGTCTTCATACGCTTCACCTTCAACCCAAACAACATCGGTGTCAAGTATTCTAAATAAAGTGCTGTTTCTGTCAACGGTTTCACCGAGTGATACAACTTGCTTGGTGATTTTCCCTGTGGCTGTGGCTGTTACATATAACCGGGAATGGGGTATTCCTGTTTGGATTATCTTATCAATTTCCTCTGATGCCATTCCATACACTTCAAGTTTCTGCTGCACCTTTTGCAATACAATGTCAGCGTTACGCTGTGCCTCTTCCGTTTGTAACAACGCTTCTAATGTCTCTGAATTCGTCATGAAGGGCGCGTAGTTTTCAATTAATGCATCTATAGCAATATCGCCAAATGAAGCGATCTTGCCGGTATCCATCAGTGTCTTCAGCTGCATTTCTGTCAATCCTGCAGCTAATGCCCGTTGTTTGTGTGCATGAACTTTGATTTCAGCCGAATTGAATGCTGATTCTGCATCTATGAGTCCAGTTGCCTCTTCTATGAGTGAAACATATTTTAATGCTGGATGACCCTCTTCTTTATTTCTAACAGAATTAACTTGTCCAGTATCTTTCCTATCCTGATGAAGCAGTTTAAGGATAGGTGTTTTTCCATCATCGTCAAGTATCTTCTGTAGCAACTGATCATTGACACCAAGCAATCGGAATTGCCGTTTTCCACCAGCAAATGCATTTATCGCTTTCGTGTATTCTGCTTTACGAGCCACAAGTTCCTTCTGTGCTGAAATTCGCATCTCCGTGAGAGATTCAATACGTTCCAGCGTGTTCTTAAGCAATTTTCGTTCAACATCGGCTGTGATCAGGTCAACACGCATCTGTTCCAATGCAGAAACAGTCTTCGCAATAGCAAGTGATTTGTGCTTAAGATATGCTGTTTTCTGCTGTTGCATTTCCGCAATTGATTCCAGATAGTCAATCTGTCGGGTTTGTAGTTCCAGACGAATCTGTTTGGCAAATACAGATCTCTGTTTCGCTGATTTGGATTCTAATGATTTCTGTTGACGCACTGCTTCTATGAGATCAATCTCTGCCAATTGCAGGTCAAGACTTTCTAATTCCAGTAGAACGTCCCCTTCCTTAACCATATCACCAATGTTGGCATGGATTCGTTTCACGATTCCACCAATACGAGGTGTGACAATTGCTTGTCTTCCAGGATGTGCAATTATATTACCAGTAACTTGTACTACCTTTTCAATTGTATGTAGGTCTGCTTCAGCAGTTTTCAAACCGATATTGGCTTTTGCCTTATCGGAGAGAATCACTTCGTTATCTTCAGTATGTTCATGAGCATCATCTTCAGTATGTGCTCCAGTTTCGTTGTCAACCTGTTCATCTTCAGCAAATGCTTCTGTTATAATATAATCGGAAACATACAGGCTGCTTACTGCAAATACAAAAATAACTAACAATTGCCATGTATAACAAAATGGGTGTAGCATACTATTTCTCCTTATGGGTTCTATGGATTTCTCTCATGGTGTTAATACCATTATTCAACCGAACTAATGGGTGTTCCGATAGCAGTCTCAAGTGCAGCAAATGCTTTAATATAGGATGCAATCGCATCAAGATATGCAAATCGTGTTTTGACAAATTCGTTCTGTATCAATATAAGTTCAAAGAGTTGTGCTTCTCCCAATTCGTAAGCACTACGGGTACGTGTTAGATTTTCATTGAGTAACTTCATTAAATTGTCATCATAAAATTTCAGATTTTGTTGTGCAGCATTCAGAGAGAGATACGCTGCCATCACTTCCCGTACAATCTGTCTTTCAATATTGCTAATCTGGGCATTATCCTCATGCTTCTGTGCCTTTGCTGCATCAATCTCAGCACGATTCCAGTCAAACAACGGCAACGGTATTGAAAACTTCACACCAAATCCCATCTCACCTGAACTACGTTCTGCAATACCGCCAATATTCAGGTTTGGTATGTTTGCAGCTTTTGCCAGTCTATGTGTACTCTCTGTCAATTGCAAATCTAATCTCTGTGATTTCAGATCTGGACGGTGGGTGAGAGCGCGAGATTTCAAATCATCAAGTTTCAAACTTATTGACTTTATTTCATCATATTTTCCAGTAGCAGTAGGAGTTGCATCAAGAGGTGTTCCCATCAATCCATTTAGGTCAAGTTGTGCTAACTGCAAATCATTTTCTAATGTTGCATACTCTCTTCGTGCAGATTGTAATTGAATGTTCGCCAGTCCTACTTGTGCTACAGGTATATCACCCGCAGCGAATTGGAACTGTACCATCTCAAACATCTGTTGATTGTGCTTAATAATCTCTTTTGCTAATTTTAATTTCTCTTGGTTAAGAACAACTTGATAGAAAGCAAGTGTAACGAATTTCCTAAGCTGCCGCACCTCATCAGTAAGTTCCAGATCCACTTTTTCAAGGTTTATCTTTGCTATCCGTTTGCGATGTCCACGTTGACCACCAAGTTCAAAAGATTTGGTTAGTTCTATGACCTGTTCTGGATGTGCACCACCGATCAGTTCTGTTTCCAATTCCGGATTGCTTAACAGTGCAATACCGTCCAGTTGTGCTTGGGCAACCTTAACTTTTTCACGGAGTGCCTTGAGGGCGGGGTTTTCCTGCACCGCAGTTTTGATTGCTGATTCAAGTGTTATTTCTTCATGTGAATCTGCAAATGTGTTCTCAAAGGATCCACATAAAACAAATATGCACATCACAATGAATGTGATAATTAAATGTAATCTGTTTTTCATAGTATTGTGCTCCTCACAAGATTGATATATAAATACACACGGGTAATGAAACAAAACAGTGATGTAGATTGCATCACGATAACCATGTAATATTTATATATTAGTTTCAGAACGGCATTTACTTAACACAATACCTATCTGAATACAATAATAGTTCTTGTAGAATTTCCCTTTACATGATGCATAAATTGCACATGGAAAGATTAAATGAGCAGCAATACAGTACGGAGAGTAATTAGAGTGGGATTTATAAATGGTGGAATATCAGAAGCGTGGGTGTTAGAAAAATTGAGATCATTTGAATGATATGTGGGAAGGGAATATAAGGATGGGGTGTCGTGAAATTGCGGCACCTCATTGTTTGAGATAATGTATAGTTCACTGTTCAGCGATGCAAAGATAGGTAAGTCAACGCAATCACCACAGTGGTCGTCATTAGATTCAGAATGCACTCCATCGTGATCTTCATCATGGGAGGGAATGTCAGTACAACCCCCGTTGATAGCGAATTCTAATTCAACATGTCCATCCTCCCCAATGCATAAGACATAGTTTGACAACTGCATCGGCATCACAGCAGAATAGACAAATAGACAGAATAGAGTGATAATGAATGTGTTTTTTCGTATCTTTAGAAATGTCATCAACTAACTTCTCTGATTTTACTGAGATGGATACACATAGTCATAGAGAATTGTCCACTATTCCTTCAAGTATAAACTATTCTTACCCAATTGTCAAGAAAAAAGGGGGCGGGTGTATAAAGTTTTTATCACCTTATGATCCAATTTATTATAGATTATAGATCGTGTTCCTCCGAACTAGTGGAGCGTCTACACTAAAATTGCGAATCGCCAAAGAAATCGGGTATCGTAGTTCCCTCTTACAATGACAGGGCTAAAATCAGTAGGAGCGATCTCCGAATAGCGATATTTACCTATCAAATAAGAGTGGACGCTCCACTAGTAATAATTGCGGGCACAGAGACCCGGGAAATGCCATAAGCGCATTCATACCGTTGATTTGGCACTACAATGGCTGGCGTAATTTAAGAAGATCAATCCGTTTTATTAGTGTCCTCAGTCCCGTAGGGACGATATGTCTATAGCACAACGTTCAACACCCATTTCTTAGTCCCGTATGAAGATTAATTTATTAAACGAGTAATCATAATCACCCCGAAACTGGTAGGAGTGCTTTGTAAGCGCGATTGTCAAACCGTAGACAGGGAATCATGGCGAATACCATACGCGTATTCGTCAAAGGCATTCATACCGTTGATTTGGTGCTTTGTAAGCGCGCTAGACTTGATCTCAAATTACCCACTTTATTTCTTAATCTTCATTACGACGATATAAGCGTCGTTTCAAAGTAGAACGATTTTTCAGTTGGTTAGAAGACTTCCGACGGTTAGTAGTTCGTTGAGAATATTATGCTGAATTGTATTTATAGTAGACTTTTGAATTAATAGGACATTTCGAGATGTAGGAGGGAACTCCGATTCCCGATTATCACTGAGTTAAATCGCGATTCGGAGATCGCTCCTACAGGGACATTGTATTATTATTTTCAATGTTCACTATAGATTTTGTACTTCTGGCAGGCATACGTATGCAATTAAAATATTTATGAGATACGCTGTACGTTTTCTTACCACTCCTTTCTCCCCACGCACTTCACGCTTACACGCCAAATAATGCTTACGAGATGCACGAGTCCACCTGCCGAACTCACGAAGCAAACATTCATAAGGTGTATCAACAGCATTCGGAACACACCTGCGCGAAAACTTACGAGACTCCCAATGCCAACGATAATACGAACCAACACTCACACCCCTTCTTCACATGCTAAACTCACAGAAGTGCGCCTTAGCAACACGATCAGATCAGCAATAACCTCTTGTTACAACCGCATTCAACCCTCCTTTTTCGCGAAGGTTTTTATTGTCATTTTTTCCAAAAACACCAAATTATAATGCAATTAATGCAAAATATTTTTGAGCATACAATATTTTCAACCCAAAACACAACATAGGGTGTGTAATGGGGCATGTAAAGTTTTTGTCACCGTAGACACTAATTCAAGTGAAAAACCTGTAACCTATTGTAGTGCGGGGTCTCTGTGCCCCGCCATGCCTTGTCCTGTAGGGCAACGGGCGGGCACACAGACCCGAGTAATGCCATAAGCGCATTCATACCCGAGGAACGCCTAATGAAGATTAATTTTCTTAAACGGGTAATCATAATCACTCCGAAACTGGTAGGCGCGCTTTGTAAGCGCGCTGGACTTTGATCTCAAATTACCCAATTTATTTCTTTATCTTCATTAGGGACTAAGAAATGTGATGACGGCGTTTAGCTATAAACATCCCGTCCCTACGGGACTAAAGAACGTTATCGCCATGCAAATAAATCCTTAAATTGACGCCTATGGTGCGATTGGGAAACCACACCGACCATGCTTTAGAAGTAAAGTTATAGGCAAAATGAGTCACATATATTTTTATCAAACTCACATTTAATTATTTTTTATGTCGGAAATCTTCCTATATTCACGTTATAATGATTTGAAGACACTAACATCTTTTTGGGGAGAGGGATGGAGGGTAAAATGAATAACGTTGTGCTAAACCGATGGTTTTTGACAACAGGAAACGAAGAAGCACTTCATCTACTTATCCAGAAACATTATCAACAAGTCTACAATTATGTCTTCACATTCCTAAAAAATCATCCTGATGCTGATGAAATCACGAATGACACCTTCTTCAAAGTCTTCAAGGAGAGGAAAACTATCAAGTATCCTGAGAAGCTTGTTAGTTGGTTATATACTACAGCGAAAAATGCTGCAATTGACCGACTTAGAAACAGACAACGAGATGTGAATCGGATAACAGAGTTAAGCACTCTTGATAATTCTGATGGTGAAAGAATAGCTGCAGCTGCGTCAATGCTTGCTGCACAGCAAACTCAGCAGGCAGAAAATGTTCAATATTTATTGACAGGTCTACGGCGACTACTAAGTGAAAAGGATCTTGCAGTAGTAGAATACCGACTGGATGGACTAAATCCAAAGCAGATTGGTGAAGCGATAGGGTCCACTGCAGAGGCAGTTCAGAAAAGATGGGAAAGGTTACTCAAATGGTTACGACCTATTGCTCGTCAGTTAGACGAATTGATTGAAAACCTTCCATCTCAAGAACAGAAAGTCATGGAACGGTATTTAGACAATCAACCTCTCGAAATTATTAGTGAAAAATTAGGTATCTCTCCGGTTGATGTTAAGGCATGTGTGAAACGTGTGATTAAGCGGTGGAAGAAGGACATTAAGTAAACGATAATGCGAAAGGGAGGACAATATGCTTCGCGACATCTTCACAAACAGATGGATTATCGGTAGTTTTAGTTTTCTGATTGTTTTCGCGGTGCTGTGCTATATCTGGCACCAACACGATGTAGCATCATTCCAACAACAGTTGTCGTCTATCAGTGAAGTTGTCCTTCAAGGGGATATATCAAAAAAGACTGTCCAAATAGATAGACAATTGATAGAATCCCGTAAATCTGAAAAAAACAGGTCTAAATCTGTTAGGGATACGTCGGTTCCCACAGAGAAGACAACAAGACAAACCGGCACACTTGATGTAAGCACAAATAAGGATTTAGCAAACTCTCCCTTTGGATTTGGTCCGTACCCCGAAGTTCCTGCTGATTATCCCTATCATGAAAGACTTTGGGATAATGCCACACCAGAGCATGAGTTGTTAGTCCGAGTCCGTGTTAAATTATGGAAACAAGGCACTCAAACTAATGGTGCCATGTTTGATATGAATAATGGTCTCATTTATCCATCTATCCCTGGTGTTATTTACGTGCAATGGCGTTATTTTGAAGAAAGTGATCCAGAGTTTGCAGGACGAAGGTATGCCTATAAAATAAAAGGGGACCCGAATACTGTAGCAGAATGGAAATCTTCATACCTAATTGACGATTGGTATGAACCTGTAAATATAAACAGAGATATTGCATCACCAGATATAAAGGTTTATGAGTTACCAGATGGGAGTATAGATCCATACAATTTCCTTGATTTATCAAGGTAAGGAGAATTAAAATGAAACTGGCAAGAGTTTTTTTCCTTTTTATCTTTACTAGTGCTGTTCTCTTCGTGGGTGCAGTAGATAATGCATTATCACGAAATCGTATTGTTGACGGTTCCTATATTTGTGATGCATCTGCTAGACGTTTTAACACAACTAATGTTGATGTAAAGGTAATAGCTGAATGTACTAGTGATCGGACAAAAGACGGTGGGTTTTATTTATATTTATATAGAGATGAAGACTTAGACAGACAAGCCGTTAATTGGCAATCTTATAACAGTAGAAGTCACTGGGACGCACCATTTTTTGGTCTAATTGATGGTAAGTTCAATGCAGAACTAAGGGATAGAATATATTCAACAGAATACGGATACGCTGCTGATGGTATATCTTTTGGAAGAGATTACTACGGAACTTACTATGAGGCGTGGGATAGAGCTGAGGAAGGTGAAATACCTTTAATTGAACCCACAGACCCCGAACCCACAGACCCCGAACCCACCCCAGGGGATGATGATCCGTGTGATGAGGTCGGATTATTTTCTGTTAATGGTTCGTATACCGCTACACCGGGAGAATCACACGAGTCGTGTGTTACGACAGATGCGCCTTATTCCGAAATTTATTGGTATGTAGCACCCCCTGGTGAAGCTGGACTTGGAACATATTATGAAATTGATACAGGTGATGGATCGACAACGGAAGCACGGTTTTCTTACACGTTCCCAAGCGGTGCGATGCACACTGGTACTTACAAAATCACAGCGTATATATATAGGTCAGACCTATCTGTATATTGGGAAGAATATACCGTAGATGTATCAGTTGATTAAGTAGGTCACATTTTCATCATGAATAACAACAGACAGGTATCCAAATGGATACCTGTCTTCCCAATTAATGGGTGTATAAAGTTTTAGTCAGAACATCCCATAAACCGTTGTATAGACAAATCTATATCAAATGTGAGTTTGGTATTTGGAGGGACACAGAAACCCAACCCTACAATAGGAGACGCGCAATTGACTAGAACATTACAGACCAATCAAGTTCATTTTGTGACAAGACTTTACACACTCATTGACATATAAGATAAAAGATGATAGAATTTAGGAATAGATTTCAATAGAAATTGAAAAGATAAAACACACCTGCCACATAAAAGTAGTTTACAATATTTCCCAGAGAACACACCGCTGTATATGACATACCAACCAGAAAATAGGGGAACTAACCGATGAAAAACAGATCCTTTCCAATATTGATGACATTGTTAATAGCATTCCCATTTATGTCCTGCAGCCTCCAACACAATTCATTGGAGGATACGATATATGAACCACGGCAAAAGCGTATACACCAAGACGTGAATGTTTCCCTGAGAAAAGTAGGGTTCATTTCGGATGTACAGTTTTCACCTGATGGCACACTGCTCGCGATTGCGACGGATATCGGGATTTTGCTTTACAATACGAAGACTTATGACAATCCTGAAATACTTAAAGAGCACACAGGTAGGATATGGAGCATAGCGTTTCGTCCGGATGGAAAGGTGCTCGCAAGTGCAGGCCAGGACAAGATTGTCCGTTTGTGGGACGTTAACAGTAGACAACAAATAAGAACCTTCGGAATAAACCTGTACTTTAGAACTAACATTGTGTTTAGTCCAGATGGAAAGATGCTCGCGAGTGGAGGTATGAATGATGATAGGGTTGATAATGCCTATCTGTGGGATGCAGATACAGGTAAAAGTTTACGTACATTTTCTGGACATACGTTAACAGTGAACGATGTGGCATTTAGTCCGGATGGAAAAGTGCTCGCAAGTGCGTGTGACGACCAAACCGTCCATCTGTGGGATGTGAACACAGGACAACAAATCAGAATTCTCACAGGACATGCTGAAGCGGTTTTGAGCATTGCGTTTAGTCCGGATGGAAATATGCTGGTGAGTGGAGGTGGGTATCATAATGCTGTCGGTCTGTGGGATCTGAACACAGGACAACAAATCAGAACACTCACTAATAATGCACACTTGGAGCAACAAATCAATGTGCACATGGAAAAAATCAAAAAACACATCGGTGAAAAAGGGTGGAGTAACATTAATGGTGAAGATGTAGCGTTCAGTCCGGATGGAAACACTATCGCAAGTATTGGATCTTCTTTCATCCATCTGTGGGATACGGACTCGGGACAATATCACAGAATTCACCACAACGGACAGTATCCTAATATAGGAACAGATGTGGCATTCAGTCCAGATGGAAGCACAATCGCTTGTATAGGTTGGCAGGAAGCACATGTATGGGATGTAAAGACAGAAAAACTTATCCGAGTACTCATAAGTATACGTTGAAATTACTGCTAATGGATTTAAATCACACCCTTGGGTAAAACGGCATACCGAAACCAACACCGCTTCCCATCAGTTTTGAGTATAATTGCACCGAGTTGATCTGTTCTTAGTTGCACACAATTCCGCTCTTGATATCGTGTTACGACCTCTGCATGCGGTAATTGATAGCGGTTGTCTATACCAAGCGAGAAAATAGCGTATCTCGGTTGCACCCTATCCAAAAATCGTGCACTGCTGGAGCTGCGGCTACCATGATGCGGTACCTTCAGTACCTCTGACTGTAAATCTTGCTGAGAACTTATCAAACGCGTTTCAGCATTCATTTCAATGTCTCCTGTAAATAGGATATCCACCTCACCGTAACTAAGTTTTAGGACAAGTGAATCATCGTTCTTGTTCTCGTCCAGCAGATTGGTGGATGCTTTATCTATTGGGTGTAGAAGATTTAATTTTACATCCGCAGTCAATTCAATTTCACTTTTATATCGGAAAGAATAGGGAATATCGCGTTCCTTTGCTATGGTGCGTAGTTGCTGATGCGTTTGCGAATCAAGTGCCATGTCCGATATTCCGAGAATATGTTCCACCTTATAGTTTTGTAAGATATGTCCAAGTCCACCGCCGTGGTCAAGGTCTGGATGTGTCAGCACCACCAAATCAAGTTGCCGAATGCTATTTGCATCAAGATAAGGTTCAACAATCCGCTCACCGACATCAAAATCAACTTGTCTTTGTTTCTTTTCATCAAAATAGGTGTGTTGAATACCGCCATCAATCAATATCGTTCGTCTGTCTGGTAATCTGACGACAGCCGCGTCCCCTTGTCCGACATCAAGCGTAATCACTTCTAATAGACGACCTTTTTCATGGAGTGCGCTGTCCCAAACCCAGAATGCGATGACTGAGAGTGCGATGAGACTTGCTATTCTCCAATGTTCATAAGCCTTTCGCCAATGTGTGACACCTAAAATTATGGCTATGTAGACAATGATGACACCTACTGTCGGTGCTAACTTCATTATGCCCCATTTTTGTCCAAAAATGCCGATAAGATTTAAAAAGATGTAGATGATTGCATGGTTGACCATTGCCAAGAGTTTAGCAAGCGGCAGCCAGATAAATCCTACACAAACCGATACCATGCCAACACAAACGATTAACGAAACAAGACCAACAGCGAAGGGACCGACGATCAGACCGAGTGGATATGCTCTGTAAAAATGATATGCGATGAGTGGTCCCGTACCGAGTTGTGCAGCGAATGTTACAAGATAGGACAGTATCAGCCATTGCACCGCTATGTTTTTATATTTCACGAAAGCGGGAATATCAACAGATTCAGGTTGTTCCCACAACTTCCGCAAAGGCTGTTCCATTTTCTGAACGAGATAGACGATAGAAGTCACAGCAACGAAGGACAACTGAAAGCCGACATCCCACACTTGTGTTGGATTTATCAGTAATAAAACTGACGCTGCAACTGCGAGAAGGTTATAGATATCGGCATCACGATCAATGATAGATGCAAATAGGAATAGGATAGCCATGAGCGAGGCACGGAAAACAGATGGGCGAAAACCGACTAAACACGCGTAAATGACAACTGCCAGAATCGTCAGTAAAGATAGCACTTTCTTTGGCATACGAAATAATGATAGACCGAAATAACAAAAGAACGCCACGAGTCCGACGTGCAAACCTGACACTGCTAACACGTGAAAAGTGCCACTATTACGGAAGATGTCAAGTGTCTCTGTTGGCACATCTCCCCGTTTTCCAAGTAGAACTCCTTTCAGTAATTCTGCATGTAATGCGTTAGAGGAAGAGAATTCCAACCCTGAATAAGCACTATCAATCACCCGTTCAGTTTTGAGGCGCAGTGCTTCAATCCATCGCAACGGCATAAATCCTGATTGTTCACCTATCTGTAGCAGTCCTTGATGGTTTATGATACCAGATACCTTTTGTCGATTAAGATATGCACGATAGTCGAACCCGCCCGGATTTCTCTGTGACTGCGGCTGCCGTAACATACCTGTTAGTGTTAGGTGCTTTCCGTATCGTAGTGGCTGTAAATCTTGAAACCGTATCAACAACTTTGCCGACACTTTCTGCGTTGGATTGGATAGGAGTTGAACTTGTCCTACGGCATAGCATGCGTCCCACGCCTCACCGCGTTCTGGTTGGTACACTGTCTTGCCTGTGAAGCTAACGGGTTGGTCATAAAATTGTTGAGGGATTGTCTGGACAGTTGCAATTTCCAATCGCAGCATCCCGCCTGCAAAGACTGCAACGTGAAGCAACACATAACAAATATATTTTGAACGGGGTCTCATCAGGATACTACCGATGAATGATAGTAACACAAATACCCATATCCACAGGATTGGGATTGATATGTATTCACCTGCTATGATGCCAAAAAGGAACGGTATAAGAAAGAATAGTGCAGGACGTGGTTTGAGTTTCATTTTTGTTGTAATGTGTTTGGTTGGGTATGCTATCCATTATATTGTCTGCGATGAAAAAATACAACGTTTATGTCTGTGCAAACATCTTGAATATTATTGTTATGCGTGATATATTGTAGATATACACATATAAAAACAAATTCAGGTAACAACTTTGTTATTTTCGTAATATGGTGGTTCAAATGAGTACGCTATATCTAAAGGGTTTTGTTAGAGATGTAAAATATAACCCATGTCTGAATCCAACAAAATATGAGAGTTATAGTATATCGGATTTTGATGTTAATGCTGCCAAGGCGTATGGGTTGATTAACCTGGGAACTTTAGAGAATAATCTTGCTTTTTCCAAATGGGTTTCACCGAAGCGAACACGCACATATCCCTTTGCGAGAATATATAATACATATCATCTTAATTTGAAAAAAGTCACCATTATTCCGATTATCAAAGATGAAGGGGCAGGCACACAAAATAATGATAGAATCAACTTTATTACCTTTTCATGGATGAATCTTCTGAACATCTATATTATATTGGCATACTACGAAAAAGCTGAAAGAAAAACTGGGACGACAGACCGAATTACTAATCAAATTCTAAATGCTGAAAGTGTTAATAACAAATTGGTTGAGGTAAGCAGCCATCAAGCAAGCGCGTTACATTGGAATACAAACCATTTTATGGCTGATTTTGAAAGGGTTTATTTGAATGCAGTTGAAAGTTACGAAAAAATAGCTCTTGTCGAAAGAGTTGCTATGCATGCCTCACAAGACCATTTACAAAAACTTGAACAATTTGAAACGGATCATCAATTCTGTTTAGATGCATTCAAGAATGTCACTATTCCCGCCTCACAAGCTGCCGCACTTAGAGAATCATTGACTATACATGTATTAGAATCTTTAGATGAAAATGCTAAAGGGGTTTTCACGATTTCAAATTATCTGGGTGGAGAGTATCATTTGACAGCTGATGAGGTCTATTGGGAAAATGATCGATTAGTTATCCAGGAGTCAAAGAATAGTAGTAGAAAAAAGTTTCCATCAGAAAACGATATTAAAGATGGGTTATTTAAACTCATCCTTTTTGCAAATCTTGAACACGTTGCGGTAGGGAACAGTACCGATGTAGAATTTATTGTGCGTCTAAAACTAACAGGAAATTTTAAGGGAACATTGTTCCTTCCTAATGAAATGGAACAGATATCCCGATTTTGCATAGAAAATCGTTTGACACGATCACAACACAATACGATTAAATTACTTAACCAAGAAGCGTTTGAAAACGAAAAATTAGAGATCTGGATTACAAGGTATAAATACCAACAATAATTATCATGCGTAAGTTAGCAAAAAGTCCATTAAGGTACCCTGGAGGAAAATCTAGGGCGTTAAATCAGATTCTTCCACATATTCCACCGAGAATATCAGAGTTTAGAGAACCCTTTGTCGGAGGTGGTTCTGTCTTTTTTGCTGTGCGCAGTATTTTTCAAAACACAATTTCATACTGGATCAACGACCTAAATTACGACCTATACTGTTTCTGGAAACAGACACGGGACAATAATGTTGATTTAGTAAAAACATTAGTAGATACAAAAGCGAATAATAAGAACGGTAAAGTCCTATTTGAAGAATTAACACGTGCCAAGGATTTACTTAGCCAAAACAGGAAACTACTACCGGAATTTGAACGGGCTGTTCGATTCTTTATTCTTAACAGAATTACATTCTCAGGTATAGTGGATTCAGGTGGCTATTCAGAAGCCGCGTATCAAAAGCGATTCACGGATTCATCTATTGAGCGAGTAAAGATGATTTCACCTTTTCTGTCTAGTGCTAAAATTACATGTAATGATTACTCTAAATCTCTTTTTCACGACGGTGATGATGTATTTATTTTCCTTGACCCTCCCTATTGGAAAGCTACCGAATCAAAGTTGTATGGCACAAGAGGCGCGTTACATACAACCTTTGACCATATCCAATTTGCTGAAAACATGAAAAATTGTTCACACAAATGGTTGATTACTTATGATGATTCACCTATAATCCGGGATCTTTTTAGTTTTGCTGAGATTCAAGAGTGGACCTTACAATACGGGATGAATAATTACAAGAGACGCACTGCCGCAAAAGGAAATGAGTTGTTTATCAAAAACTACTGAGGATAATAGGAATCTAATTTGAACCCAGATATTCATACCTATTTTTTGCCACCACAAATTGAATTTGGTGAAGGTGCAATCGCAAATTTGGCTGAACATGTTGCGTCTTTCGGTGGCAGGAAACCTTTCATCGTTAGTGATACGGGAATCCAGAACGCGGATATATTAGACCAAGCAACCGCACCGTTAGACGCAGCGAATATACCTTATGTAAGCTATATTGACATTGAACCGAATCCCACGGACATTAGCATTACGCAAGGAGTGGAGGTCTATCAGGAGGAAAAATGCGATGTTGTCATCGCAGTGGGTGGTGGTAGTGTGATGGATGCTGCAAAGGCAATTCGCCTCTTGACGACGCACGCACCACCATTAGAACCCTATTATGTTGATTCGGATCGTGCGAACAAGATCCGAGACAACATGCCTCCTTTGATATGTGTGCCAACAACAGCAGGGACTGGTAGCGAAGTCTCTCAAGGTGCTATTATTACCGATACCTCATTACAAACGACAAATAGGTGGCGAAAACGGGCTATCATAACACGTTTCAATATGTCAAACCTCGCGCTACTTGACCCAGTGTTAACTATGGGAATGCCACAGTCTTTGACAGCGGCAACAGGTATGGATGCTATCACACACGGGATTGAGGCGTATGTCGCAACGAAATATCACCCAATTTCAGAAGGCGTAGCATTGCAAGCAGTGAAGATGTTAGGAGCGAATATCCGCACGGCATACCATCAAGGAGATGACCTGAAGGCACGGGGTGAGATGTTGTTAGCATCGTGTATGGGAGCGTTTGCGTTTCAGAAGGGACTTGGAGCAGTCCACTCCATCGCCCATCAGTTGTCAACAGACGCACCGATTCCACACGGTGTTGCGAATGCGATTCTCTTGCCGCCTGCGATGGAGTTTAATTTGCCTCATGTGATTGACAAGTATGCTGATATTGCTGTTGCATTGGATGTCAATGTGGAAGGTATATCTAAAGGTGAAGCAGCATGCGCTGCGATTGACGAAATCCGTTCATTGAACGAGGAGCTCAAAATGCCTACAGGTTTAGGAGCTGCGGGATTAGACAGAGATAAATTACCAAAACTTGCTGCCGATTCCATGCTTGATCACTGCCATAAATTTAATCCTCGGCTGTGCACAGAACAAGATATGCTGCATCTGCTTGAGGATGCCTTTTGAGATTAATAAGCTACAGAGACAGGTCAATAGGCACAATCCAACCCATTGTATTGGCAGGTTTATAGGTATTATTTCGCAGATAATCGGAGGTGTGCCACAAACAAAGGCTTTTACCATCTGGCATCCAGACAATAGATGCGAGTTTCATAGATGTTCGGGCAATGGGGTATTTCTTACCGTTATCCAAGTCATACACCCAAACCTTCCACCGAAGTCCAGCACAATCTTCACGTTCTAAATATGCCAACCGGTTTCCATTTGGTGACCATGCGGGGTCAGTGTGTTTGAGGATTTGGTGTTTTGTTGATTTGTTTGTAATTTCAAGGAGATGAAGACGTTTATCAAGAACAGGATCTTGGCGGATGCTACCAGAAACCACATAAGCGAGGCGTTTGCCATCGGATGACCATTGTAACTGTCTGACACGTTGATGTTGGGTTGCGACCTGTTGTAAACGTTCACCCTCTATATTTTGGATACGTATTGCCGCATAAGACACTGTCCCGTTTCCTGCTTCTTGATCCTGTGACTCCTCAAAAGCAAGTATATCTCCATTTGTTGACCAAGTAGGTGCTTGCACATAGGAATAGGTATACCGAGATTGTTTGTATTGAACGCGTGCTATTTCTCTGCCACCACTGCCATCACTATTGATCCGATAAATAATATCATGCCCTTTTTCTCTTCGCTTGAATGCCAATTGATTAGCAGTCGGCGACCATGCTGGGGCAGTGCCTTTGATCAGTTTCTTGATATGTCCCAACTCCCAATCGGCAATATAGATATAACGTTCAACATCAACTTCGACCTCAACTGCTAATAAACGACTATCCAGAGACCAAGAAACATGTGGATTGTAAAACGCGTCGGTATAAAGTTTTCTTGCTTGTTTCCCTTCCTTATCCATAATCCATAATTCGCTTGCCTTCCAATAACTCCCACTCAGGTCAGTCCTCTTTAGCATAGCGACGAGTTCACCATTTGGACTCCACTTTGGATATTCCGCGCCTTCAACTAAATGTAACACACGGGGTGTTCCACAATAGTTTGTGTTGAACATCACACCATCGGTTTCCTCAAATTGTCCAAAAGCATCTCTATTTATCCAGACTGCTTCTGTGTTGGGAAGTTCAACATGATACCAATCCCGTTCGATTTGAACTATCGGTAGACTTGTGCCATCATTGAGGCGGTATAAAGGTGAAGTGTCCTCTTTTTCGGTAAATACAGGTGTATTATCTTGTGTAACGATACCGTGTTTACGTGTATCATCCGTAAGTTGTGAGCTTTCTGTTGCATTCGTAAATGCATAGACTGAACCATCTTGAGAGGAAATGTAAAGAAAACCATCAGAAATTGCAGGTGCAGCATCAACAGGACCGGCAACCTGATGTGTCCATTCTGTTGTCTTGCTAGTCATATTGATTGCATGAATCTTCCCATCACGCGAACCGATATAGACGTAATTGTTTGCCATGACAGGATAACTCTCACTCGCGAGCGTAAAACTACGCCATAATTCAGCGTCGTAATTTGGTATAACAGGACGAAACTCTGCATTTGCACATCCGTATTCTACTCCGTTAATAGTGACCTTTCGTTGTCGTTCAGACTTGATTTTACCCGTGAATGCATCCAGCATATATATACGCGTAGGATATGCGCCTGCGTAAACAATTCCATCAAATACAACAGGTGGTGAATCCATCCACCCCTTCGTCTCATATTCCCATAACATATCACCTGTTTTGGCATCAAGTGCGTATATTTTGTTGTCACGTGTGTTGCAATAGACACGATTACCCCATACCACTGCAGAAAATCGGATTGAACTGCCAGCATCGAAGACCCATTTTATACCCCATTCTTTGGCGTTTAGAGCATAGAGTTTTCCATCTGCAGAACCGATATAAAGTATACCGTTTGCGATGACTGGAGATGCAGTCAGGGGACCACCTGTCTTAAATTGCCATACTATGTTGAATGAGGGTTTAAGTTTCTGCTCCGAACTCTTTCCAGATAACTGCAGGTCGTGCATGAACATGTGCCAATCTTCAGGACGCGGCAATTCAACAGGTTCAACAACTTCAGAAGCCGCCGGTTTTGGGGATGACGGTTTGGATTTCTCTGCGTCCTCTTGCGAATTACAACCACATAGAAGGAGCAACGGAATGAGAAGAAATGTGAATGTTATGATGAGACTTTGTTTTATAAGTTGGAACATAGTATAGCAAATGACTCACGCGCAGAATTGTTGAAGTAACGGAAATTCATGATGATAATATAACATGTGGGTCATTATATGTCAACGTCTGATCAGGCAGGTTTATTTAGTTTTCTGTTTTTCTTGCGTTTTTTTCACAAATGCTAAATAACCAGGACAGGTTGTGAAAACATCTTGAAATTAGATGCATAATATGTCATACTATTAAAATCCATTCAACGCTAAATTACACAAATAATAAGCATAAAACCACAATACCAACACAATTTTACTATGGAGGTTACAATGAAGCTTCAAGGATTTTTGGCATTGACATGTATTGTCATTTTTGTATGTGCATTGAGCATCGGTTGTGAACAAGCGTTTGGGCCATTGATGTTTTCAATTGATGACACACTCATTCCAGACGATGTAGACAAGAACCTACCTGAAATATCACCTGTAAGTAATTTAGAACACACGAGATACCGAATGCGTGTAGCAAGAGCTGTTTCTAATGACTCTAAACTAATAGAATTAAGAAGCTTTATCGGGGATCATGGTGCACGCGTAACAGTGGATGTATACCTAAATCCTGCTCCGTTATCTAAGGCAGCAGATGGTATGCCCATTACAGGTTACAAAATACTCAATGATGCGATCATTCTTGATGTCGTCGTAGTGAAAATCACAAAGGTCATAAATGAGACAACAACTTTGTTAGAATATGAGGGGTTCATCGAAAAGAATCTATCTCGTCCTGAAGTGAAGATCGTTTATCCTGATGAAGGTGCGTAGAGAGGTCTTGTCAGTGGATATGGATTGGACAGATTACGCGGATTTTGAGTTTGATTTCCATAATTCCGTTACGAAGATTTAGGTTTTATCTTTGAATACGACCTAAAAACGTTTATTCTTAGAATCCGTATAATCCGTGATTCAGACGAATAACGGTCGCTCTTACAAATGTTGGAGAAGCAAGAAATTGTGCGACTACAAACATGGTTTGAACAAATCGTGTTTACAAAACCCTCCAACAAGAGAGTATTAGAAACAGTAATATTTCTGTATCATCTTGATTTCCAATCTCCAGTGACTTCCTCAAATGGCGCGACTGGTTCAAATGCATCGTCATAATCCTCACCATTATGACTAACCTTACAAGATTGGAGCCATTCGCGCAGGTTCTTGCGGGTTAGTTCCATACGTTCGTGTTGTTCATTTACCAAGTTGGTTGTTTCTTCCCGGTCTTTAATCATGTCAAAACACAAATCTTCGCTGCCATCGCTTGATAGGTTGGTCAAACATTTATAACGGTTGTCCATCATTGCGATGGTCGGTGCGTTGAACATTGCGTTTTTTCCACTGTTGAACCGATACGGAATCGGAGTAGGTCTTTCTGTCATGTTTCCTTTTATGGTCGGTAACAGACTGATGCCATCGATCGGACGATTATCTGGCATTTCATATTCCATGACCTCAGCGATTGTCGGGAAGTAATCCAACGTGCTGCACGGCATTTCCACCACACGTCCAGGGTCTGCCTGACCTTGCCAATGTAAGAATGCAGGCACACCTACACCACCGTCAAACAAAGATCGTTTTCGTCCGCGCAAACCACCTGTTGATCCTCGGCTACGTCCATTTTGACCTGTGCGACCTTCGGGACCGTTATCCGAACAGAACCATATCATAGTGTTTTGGGATACACCCCATGCTGCCAATGTGTGATATAATCGTCCCACCTGATCATCTATGGCGGTAATACAACCGTAATAGTGCTGCTCATCTTCGCTGTAATCAGAATACATTGCGCGATAATCAGGTCCGGCAACGACCGGGGTATGGGGTGCATGAAACCAGATTGTCGCAAAGAACGGTTCAACATTTTCAACTGCTTGTTCGATAAATGGAATCGCGCGATCCATCAAGACTCGGGAATCACATCCTTCCAGATTTTCCGTTGCCAGTTTTCCATTTTCATAATAAGGTGATGCCCAAGGACGGTCTATACGTTTTCCGTTCCCTTGTATACCTACTGCAGGATCCCAGGTGGGAACAGCATACTCAGTCGCAAAAGACGTGTCATAATCTCGCTCCCACGGTGGGGCGTAATTGCGTTTTGGATTACGATTGGGTTTCCCCGAATAATTCGGGTCCAGTGTGCCCAGATGCCATTTGCCAAAATGTCCGGTTGTATAGCCATAAGATTTTAACATTCGCGCCAGCGTTATTTCCTGTGAGGGTAAGTGTCCGCGATTGGCATGTGTTACGCCATATCGAAAATAATGTCGCCCTGTTAAACACGTGCCTCGTGTTGGTGAACACACCGGTCCTCCTGCATAAAAGCGCGTGAATCGGATCCCATTGTTAGCCAGACGATCCAAATTCGGAGTTTTGATGACTTCATTTCCGTTAAATCCCACATCGCCATATCCGAGGTCGTCACACATCATTAATATTATATTAGGTGGTTTCATTTTATAGTCTCCATTTCTGTCGACTGTTCAGCATCCAGATTTTATCTATGTTCATGGACAATTCAATGTTGATCGACAGGCAATTTGTAAAGTGTTTGCTATGATAGATATAATCTACACGAAACCTGAATTAATGTCAAACTTCTTTATGTATGAACCAAAGGCATTCGGTCTATCTTTGTATTGACATTTTTTCTTAGACCTTTTATACTTTTGCTAACCGAACATTTGTCTGAAGGCAGCTTCATTAACACAACATATCAACCTAATCTATTCATTCGGGAGAGACAATATATGACAAAACAACACTACTTAATTAACGTTTCGTGGCATTTTTTGATGCGAGTTTCAATTTATTTACTGTGCATTCTGTTTGCCCTTGGTATGTCAGCATCAATCTGTCATGCTCAATCCCATCTCGTCTTCGTGGTGGGTGAAGGTGAGTATCGTTCCGAAGTAACGATGCCCGCGTTAGCGCAGGTATTGAAAGATCACTACGGCTTCCGCACCACAGTTCTCATAGATAATGAACTTCATGGCGGTGAAGGAAACAGCATCAACGGACTTGAAGTCCTTGAAACCGCTGACCTACTCGTTTTGTATCTGCGCTTCCGTCAACTCCCGGATGATCAACTTACGTTGCTGCAAAAATACATTGACCGCGGTGGTCCCATTGTAGCTTTTCGCACAACAACACATGCTTTTAATTACGATGGAGACGACCCGCGAGCGGAGAAGTGGAACAGTTTTGGTGCCCGCGAACTTGGTGCGCCGTGGATTTATCACTACGGACACGGGGCAAGTACAGATGCTACAACCGTTGGTGAACATCCGATACTTGCAGGTGTGCGTCCTGAATTCCATGTCCGATCTTGGACTTACCATGTGCGTCCCGATTATCCACCGAAAGATGCCAAAATCTTGGTGCAGGGACGGCCTGTATTGCCAGAGGGGGAACGTGGTGATGATGAAATGGTCAATCCGATTGCCTGGACGCATACACACTCAGGAGGCGGACGTGTGTTCACAACGACGATGGGACATCCAGAGGACTTCAGTGTGAGCGATTTTCGTCGGTTGATTGTCAACGGAGTCTATTGGTGTCTTGAAAGCGAAGCACCGCAACGATATGCTCCAGGTTGGCGTGCTAAAACCGGAGAACGGTGGCGAGATATGGATTATGGTCCGTTCATCTCCACTGCCGTTGCAGCGAGTGAAAATAACCTTACATACAAAGGTATTGTTATTCCGCTTACTCCAGATCATACCGGTGGTGCAGTAGCGTTCGACACTGACTTATTACGCTATTCCGCAGGTTGGATAGATGGACTGATTGACTTTGCTGATGTTGAATTTAACGGTTGGCATCAGAGTTATCCATCTATAGAGGGAAAATTGCTATGGGAAAATAAGGTGGGGCCCGGATGTGCAAAAGATGGGAGTTTTGAGGATACACGAACTGTTCCCTTTGGTCCTCTCCCTAGAGATTGGGCTCATTGGAAGGGACTATATCTTCATGAGGACAAGGTTATTCTGTCTTATACGGTTGGGACTCGCTCGGTGCTGGAAACACCCTCACTTGAAAGCGGAGAAAAAGGGAACGCGTTTGCCAGAACTTTCCATCTCGGTTCCTCCACATCAAGTACACTTGTCCGTATCGCAACAATGACTGAAAGCACAACAGTTCTGTTACCCAAATTGTCACGTGGTGCTGCCATCGCTCTGTGTCCACAGGGTACAGAAGCTGGTGCCCCCGGCAGTATTCTCGCTGCGTTGGTTGACGCACCAAAAGAAACACATTTGGAGATAGTGAATGAGGAAATACGGGTTAGGTTCCCGGCATCTCAAGAATCCATTTCAGCTAAAATTCTGATCACCTCAGCAATCCATGATACACTTGACATAGACGCATGGAAGGAATTTGTTGAAACTTCCCCTCCTGTAACAAATCTAACGACATTGATCAAAGGTGGACCGCAACGTTGGACAGAGAAATTAAATACGGCAGGACACACCGATATACAGCAAAGACTTAGACTGGAAACGCGAAAAATAGACCCCGGAACAACGACTTTGAGACTTGAAATAGATGGATACATTCCAAAAGTGCTTTCAATGGATGACCTCTCTCCTGCTCCCGGTGCTGTTGCCAATGCAGATCAGTACTTCGCTGTCTTGGTCCCATCTTCCAGCACTGACAAGTCCGCGTCTACGTTGGAAAATAAGGACGATCCGACTTTGATCGGACACTGGCGTTTTGACGAGGGTGAAGGTTCACAAACCGTAAGTGCCGCTCAGGAGAAGCAAACAATCTCCCTTGATGGTGTTCACTGGGAAGATGGACCGCAGGACAAATGCCTTGTATTTAGTGGTGATGCGGAAGCTCGTTTTGACGAGAACATTGCTCTTGATTTTGATACTACCGACCTAAGTTTTTCTGCATGGATTAACACCGAGGATGATGGCACAATCTTCGCTGAAACACTTGATGAACCCGAATGGGTACCGAACGGCAAAACCTTTTTTATCCGAGGCGGACAATTAGCATTTGATATCGGTTGGGTCGGTGTCATCACAAGTAATACAGGAGAGGGTAAATCAGTCGTTGATGGTATTTGGCATCATGTTGGATTGACGTGGCAGCATGAAACTGGTGCAGTGAAGTTGTTTTTGGATGGAGAAATTGTTGCCGAAGGCACACTCAAGCCAGAAGATGATTTGGAAGATGACATATTACGACTCGGATATACTGCCGAAAATTTCCCACAATCTCCTCGGTTAGAAGGCAAACTTGATGAAATGCATCTCTACAACCGTGTCCTTTCATCTGACGAGATGCAGACGTTTTACCAAAGTCTTCAAGAGCCGCCTCTGATTGCTGCTACTCTGGTAGAACCGATTGAGAGTGCGAAATGGACACTCGACTCTGACAGTGTTACCCTACATCTATCAACAGACACTACCGCATCAGTTCTAACATGGGATGGCAGTGAACAGACGCTTCCAGATTTCGCTAAGTTAGCGGCAAATGATGGACGCGATCCAAACCAACCGTTCGCTGTTGACAAGATAGATTGGCCTGAACAAAATCCGTGGGATTCGTGGATACGTTTCGGTGGGTTTGACTTCTTCAAAGATGGTAATCGCGCAGCACTTTCTACTTGGAACGGGGATGTCTGGACAGTTACCGGACTCAACGATGCTTTGGACACGCTCACTTGGCAACGAATCGCAACAGGATTGAATCAACCGTTGGGACTAAAAATTGTTGATGAGCAGATTTACGTTGCTGGACGTGATCAGATCACCCGTCTCGTTGATCTTAACGGAGACGGTGAAACTGACTTCTATGAGAACTTCAATAATGATGTTTACAATAGTGAACACTTTCACGAACAGGTTATGGACTTGCAGACCGATGAAGCTGGCAACTTCTACTTCATGAAATCTGCACGGCATGGACTACCCGCTCAACATCCACACCACGGCACACTTGTTAGAGTATCATCAGATGGAAAGAAATCCGACGTGCTCGCTTACGGATTTCGTGCCTCAAATGGACTTGGGATTAGTCCTGGTCCTACATTCTACGGTACAGATCAGGAAGGTTATTGGATGCCTGCTAATCGACTGAACCGTATCACTGCCCCCGGTAAATTTTACGGAAATCTATGGGGGTGGCACCCGCCCGGTGGTCCACCTGATAGTTATGAACCACCTCTCTGTTGGGTAGCTCCTTTTGTTGACCGTTCTCCTGCAACATTAGTCTGGGTTCCCTCCGATATGTGGGGTGACATGGGTGATTCTCTACTCTCAGTCAGTTATGGCACGGGGAAAGTATACGCGGTTCTTCAGCAAGAAATAGGGGAAACTGTACAAGGTGCTCTCACCGAAATGGGGTTAGAATTTCCCACAGGTGTGATGCGTGGACGATTCCATCCAATCAGTGGCGACCTTTATATTGCGGGTCTATTCGGTTGGTCTTCGGAAAAACAGAGAGACACTGGTTTCTACCGAATACGTATGACTGGTGCTCCACTCCGTACCCCCAAATCGTTCCGCGCTGTCAAAGATGGTCTAATCATCGATTTCTATACTCCACTTGAAGCAGAGTCCGTTGCCAATTTAGAAAACTGGCGGGTACAGAGTTGGGAGTATCGGTGGTCTAAGAACTACGGTTCACCACAGCTGAAAAGTTCTGGTGAAGAAGGTAGAGATGAGCATCCTGTTCTGTCTGCTACACTCTCTGAGAATGGAAAAACTGTTTTCCTGAAGATACCTACGCTTACGTCTACAATGCAGTTTCATGTTGATATTAAGGGTAACTTTGCTGATGGTGTGCCTTTGGATTGTTATTTGCATGGGACAATACAGGTGCTTGAGGAAAGACCGTAGAGAAAACTGGATGCTTTAATCTTCCACGTGATGCTGCGTGTTAGGCATGGTAATATTTGGACTACTTTGAAATTATTATAAAAAATCCTTGACAAATTATGATTGTCTTGTTATGATATAATTCATAGATTAAAAGACATTGGTGAAATATGGTTTTGTGTTGATCTTTCTAAAGATTGATCTACGGGATTGAAACAGTTATTTACAGTTCAGTTATGTATTGGGACTCAATATGAAACAAAACTATTTAGGTTTGAATGCAAGTTCATTGCCGCTCTCCATTTATCTATGCTTTTTAATTTTCCTAACAGGTTGTGGAAGTTGTAATCCGCCTATTCCGCCAAACCCACCAGTTATATCAGATCTAACACCAGGACCTATATCGAACAGACTTGTTGCGCGTATCTATTTTGACGCTTCAGTTTCAATGCAAGGTTTTGTTGTTCCCAATTCAACACAATACAAAAACATACTCCGTCCTTTAGAAAGTGTTATTACGAGTGGTTGGAAAAGTGGTAAAACAGAATTTTTTAGTTTTGGTGAAAATGTTCAAAAGATCAATAGAGATAAGTACTTAAGCGTAAGTTCTGAAGACTTTTACGTTGAATGGAGAACGTATATTCAGAAGATTTTTGAATATGAACAACAATTAGTCCGAGATAGAATAGGAATCAGTAATACCTCTCAAGACTCATTAGATGTGGACACTCCTTCTAATGATACCAACGACAGTACAGAAGAAAACCACATGGTCGTTATCGTAACAGACCTTTTTCAAGATAGGCGCGATGTAAACCTATTGGTTAGTCAACTTAAAGAAAAATATATAAAAAATGGACTTGAAGTAGGATTACTTGGACTTCGTAGTGAATTTGATGGTAAGGTCTACAACTTAGGCACAGCTCCCATCCTTTATCGCAGCACACCCGGAAATCCTGAAACATTCCGTCCCTTCTATCTCCTTGTGATAGGCAAACACGCTGACATCGCTCACTATTTTGATCGCTTAATGGCAAATGGATTCTCAGACGCAAATACGGTTATATTTTCTCGTTATTTAGTCAGTCCTTTAGTATCTTTTGCCGATGTAGAAGATAGTAATATTGATCCAGATAATCTAAATATTAAGATCATCAACTCAGACTATAGCCAAGATACTCGCTTGAAACAATATGAAATCGTGAGAAGTTCTGATCCCGCTAAAATCTCTGCTAAACTGAAATACGTTCCGTTACCGCATGTAATGTTCTTCGATGCTGACCCGTTTGAAGTCTCTATCATTGCTAAATGCTCTGATGAAAATGAAACAAAAATAAGGAAGGCTCAGGAGTGCATGGAAGTGACATCAAAGTTAAAAAAAAATGATAATGGTAACGATGAACTCAACGTTAATTTCAGTTTAGACTCACAATCCCTGTCAGATAACACTGTCTACCTTTATGAAGTAGCACTACTTCCTGGTATTGATTCGTATAGGACTCCAGATTGGTGTTCGGGGTGGGATATGGGCACGGCGCGCGACGGTTCAAGAACTCTAAATTTGGTTAATTTCGTTAGCGGTCTTACGGAAACAACTGCCCGTGAACATAATACAGAAATCGCTCAATTTTACTTTTATATCAAGAAAAGGTAAGGAAGTCGTTTAAAAATGCGGGAACACGTCTATTGTATACTTGGTATTTTGTTTATTACTGCCCTTTTTGTTATTCTGGCTATTGTCGTAGAACCTCTTATTTTAGAGGCCCTTCCACCTCAACTGCGCCCTCCTCTTACAATGACACAGTGGTTGGAGAGTTTTGAATTGTGGACACTTGTTTGCGTTGGTGCTGCTGCAGCGGCGAGTTTTTTGTGGTACGGGATCGGTCAGAACGTTTTCAATGCAAATAATGAGAAATCCTATGGGAAACGTGGTCTATGGGGATTTCTATTTATTTTACCTGTGTGTGCTGTCATTTTTAGTATCTTTCTTATTGAAGAAGCTGAAAGCAGTTTATGGTTGGCATATCTGTGTTTTGCGGTGAATGGATTGGTTCCTTATTACTTAGCTACTTTATTCTTTTCCCCTACTACTGTTAAATATACACCAATTTTTTCAGAGTTATTTCGTCGTTTTTGGTAAGAAGGATTTTTTTGAGGAGGAAGTTTATGGGATATTATGCTATCGGTATAGGTGGGACAGGTGCAAAATGTCTTGAATCTTTGATACATCTCGCCGCAGCAGGCATGATGCCTGGTAATGACGATCTTTACATACTTTTTGTTGATCCTGATGATGCAAACGGTAGTCTTGATCGCGCTAATACAACTTTGAATCACTATAAGGCATTTCATGATAACAAGCAACTGTCACAGTCATGTATGCTACAAACCAAAATTGATTCTGCCACTAACCCTATTTTTTCACCTTTTGATAAACAAGATGATGATAAACCTAACTTATCTGGCTTTTTCAAATATTCAGGTCTTAAACTGGCAAAAGATAATGCCGCTGATCTCTTTGAAGTTCTATATAGTGAAAAAGAAAGAAAAACTGAGTTAAATGAAGGTTTTCGTGGTCACCCATCAATTGGTGCATCTGTAATGGCACAAACAGTCTTAGGAGGAGACGAACCGTGGAAAACATTTCGAGTGAAAATTCAAAAAGATCCAAATCCAAAGATCTTTTTATTTGGATCAATTTTTGGTGGAACTGGTGCATCTGGATTCCCTACCATAGCAAAATTAATCAAGAGTGAAATGCAAGGAAAACCTGTCAATGAACAAATAGGTGGGGCATTGGTATTACCTTATTTTACTTTTACTGATACTGAAGATAATAAAAATGAACTCAAAGCAAAAGCTGAACATTTCTTAATGAATACACAGGCGGCTCTTGAGTATTATCACCTATGGAATAAAGATCTTGTTTACAATGCCATCTATCTCCTTGGTAACGATTCACAAATTGAGGAAGCAAATTTCTCTCTAGGTGGGAAAAAGCAGCGGAATTCTCAACACTTCATTGAACTCTATGCAGCATTAGCTGCAATCCACTTCTTCGGAGACAATTATACAGAAGATGACAGTGCACAGTATTTTAGATTAGATCGAGCTAACAATCCATATAAGTGGAGTGACCTACCTGACGGTGCAAATATACAGTCTAAACTTTACCAGTTATCGAACTTCTCTTTTGCTTACTTGAGTATATATAAACCAATGCTTGATGTCATACGCAAGGAGCGTAAAGGGTATCAGGCACCATGGTACATAGATTTCTTTGAACGGAATAAGCCTAAGAAGATTTCGCTAAATGATGTCCAGACAGAAAGGTCACTCAATCATGTAAAAGACTATTGTGAAGATTTCTTGGTTTGGCTTGCTAACATTCAGAATTCTCAAAAAGGCAAACCACTTAACGAACTTGATAGTTACGATCTGACGAAATGCAGTAATCTAATCTCGTCAGATACATTGAAACTTTTGAATCCTGCTGCACTAAACAAAATTTGGGAAAGAATGTGCAGTGCTAATGGAAAGGACGAAGGCACTGATATCGGGAAGTTTCTGAGTGCTTTATATAAAATTTGTGGAACAGTTTAAACGGACAATTGCCAGTTTTTTATAGTTTGGGAAACGCTGTTACATACCAATAGACATAGGTAGAGCCCAACAATAACACACAATTTACACTTCACATAATCAGATTAAGTGAATACAACACAACTGAATTAAGTAAAATTCACATGATGAACAACAAAGTCTTATGGTACTATTAGATAGGAGTTCTTAAATGCTAACTTATCCCCTACTTCCTCCATTACAGGATGGTGGTGCCGGATTAAAGATCCTGCCTAAAAAAGGAGCTTGGCAAAAGGTGCCTCCTGTTGCACTCAAAAATATCGCTGAGAACCTTAAGGTTACAAAAGTTGCAGGAAAATACACTGATATTGACAGTATACCGAGTATGTGGGCACGTCCGCTACTGTTCCAGATAGCACTTTACGACACTGACCATCCTATGCACGACATTATAGTAGGTGAATGGCGCGGACTTTTGGCTATGCTTGCACTCAAGGAACGTCGAAATTTTCCTTTGACGACAAAGTTAATTACGATTCCTCCTGCAGACGATGACAATACACCCGAATTTCTTCGCGCATTACGCAAATTGATACCAAAACAGACATTAGATATAAATACAACTTGGGACAACCTCTACCTAATTCTTTTTAAAGGTAATCCAATAGGTATAACTTCTCCAACCACCCTTGTATGTACATCTATTGACTATACAAAATATATTTCGGTTTTGGATGTTCCTTGGTATAATCCTCCATTCATAGAAGATCCGATCTCAGAATTGAACCCAGCCGAAAAAGAAGCAATTGCTGGTTGGCTTGATGCATTTTATAAGAAATATATTATTCCTCTTCCTGAATTTCCTGATTCTAATACAAAAGGAAATCTAGCAGGACAGGTTCTTAATTTTACAGCTGCTTTAGGAGGAATACCTGCGGAATTACCAGAATTATCTAATAATTCTCTCAATATGACTGTTGGTTTCTTCTCCGGAATGAATTTTCCAATAGCACCTAAAGAATACTTCACAGAAAAACTTTTCGTAATTAACCAACAGGATGCTTTCATTAAAGAAAACATTCTCTCACCTAAAGGAAGTACTAATCTTAAATTGAACGGTGACGATGTAACACCTATTCTTCCAATCAGAAAGGAAATGTTGAATGAATTCAGTGTTAACGATTTGCAAAAGCGTATTTCTTTTATAACGACACCAAATGGTATCAAGGTTGATTTACTATATCCATCCCCTGGAGATGGAAAGAATATACTTATATCTCAAGAGTATGTGAAACAGAATGATGGCGATGATGAACTCTTCAAAAATCCGGAAATTATTGTAATTGAACAACCACCCGTATTGGAAGCTTGGCCGAATTTTAATACTTCAGATTGGAAAACATACTTTACCTATTTTACAAAAGCGGGGCAAAATACATTTGATGCCAAACCAATCTTAGAAAAAGATGGAGCACTTGTTTCGTGCCTTTTGGAGGAAGACACTGTGATTGCAAAAACATCTGCTTTTCCCCAAGCAATCAACTGTACATATAAAGACCATCAGGCAATAGATTCTGAGGAAGCAGGCATTTTGCTAATTTCTCAGAAAGATGCACCTCAAGGCGTAACTACGTGGAACATTGGTATTGATTTTGGAACTAGTGGTACTACTGTTTACAAGCAAGATCCTACGATAAATAAACTTGAACCAATTTCATTTGAAAATCATCTGTTCCAAATTACGAATTCCCCATCAAGAAGTCGTACTAAGGTATATCAACAATTTTTTTCATCTCGACTTGAGGAAACACCTTTTTTTAGCCTATTTCAGCAACATCCTGATTCGAGAAAAAAGTCGCAAGCGGGTGAAAAACTTGAACCTATGCTGGATGGTCGTATCTATTTTGTTGAAGACTATAAATTAGAAGAAAATGTTGTTAGTAATCTCAAATGGTCACCCGATCCAGAAGACCGAATTCGAACGCAGACGTTTATAGAACAGATTTGCATTCAATGTGCTGCAGAAGCAATGCATAACGAAGTTAATTTAATAAACTGGCATTTTTCATATCCACTTGCCTTCTCACAGAAGGATAAGGCTGCTTTCAATACTATATGCAATAATGCTACAAATGCTTGTGAGGAAAAAACAGGGATCCAAAACGGTAATGTCAATTTTGAATCAGAGAGTATCACCACCGCGAAATACTTTGCAGGTAAGTTCGGTGGTTTCGCTGACGGAGCAGTCTGTATAGACATCGGAGGAGAGACTTCTGACATTTCAATCTGGCAAGGTAAGACTTTGTGTTGGCAAACTTCTATCCGATTTGCAGGTCGACATATCTTTTTAGATCTCCTAAAACACAAACCTGAATTTTTGAAGAGTTTTGATGTTTCTGATGCTGACATTGAAATATTAAAAGAAGTTTCCAATTCTGATAAGTTTTATAGTCAAGCTGATACATGGATTAACGCATGGATCAATGATTCTATAGATGGATTAAAAGATAAATTCGCAATCTATGGGGGTAGAATCGAAGGGACACCGTTCATTCCGCTTATTGCTCTGGGTATTTCAGGTCTATTATATTACGTAGGATTGATTTTGAATCGCCTTATTAAAAAAAAGGACTTTAGACCGACAATGCCCAACGTATACATTGGGGGTAACGGAGCACGGATTCTGCACTGGTTAGCGAATGGGGATTTCACACTCAATCCTGAGAATAGTAAGTATCTCAAAGAAATATTACTTTTTGCATCGGGATTTGAGAGAGATGCTATATTTGATCTTCAGATTACACCAGAACCAAAACATGAGGCTGCGGCAGGTTTAATCGATGATAAAACACAACTTGAGATCACTACAGAAGACTATGGTATATTGTCTGGTGAAGAGTTCGAAAACTTCAGTTGGACAACTATTCTAACTGCTGATAGTCTTGGGAAATCTCAGAGATCAGAGAATAATCTTGAACAGGCAGGAGATAAACTGTCTCAAACAGAAAATCTCATAGAGATATTTAACGAAGGATTTGGTAAAGAACTCGGTCAAACAATCAATCTTGATCCAGAATTCAAGAAGAACCTAAATAGCGATGTAAATGATTGGTTACAAGATCTTGCTATGCAACCGGACGATGGTCGGATTGTTGAACCAATTTTCATTAAGGTAATGGGAAAACTGTTGGAACGTAAAATTAAAGAATGGAACTAATATAATAGGTATGGCTCGATGCATTATATCAAAACCAACTCTCTATATCATAGATTTTGTTGTGTAATAGTGGTTTTTGTCTTGATTCTCTGTCCGTTTTTTATGAGTAAGGCACAAGACAATGTCGACCCCGATACACAGGATACACTCAAGGACCAGAATAATAACCAAGCACAGAGTGACACTGAATCCGATACACAGGATACACTCAAGGACCAGAATAATAACCAAGCACAGAGTGACACTGAATCCGATACACAGGATACACTCAAGGACCAGAATAATAACCAAGCCCCTTCATCCAATCAAGATATTCTCATTTTATTAAACGAACAAAATAAAAAATTTGCAGATCAAACAACAATAATTATGGTTGTTTTCGTTCCTTTACTCATAATTTTGCTAATCTTTCTGATTTGGACCTTTTTCAGATATAGAACGTTTGCTCAAAAATTGGATGATGCAAGAAATGGGATAGATTATATAGCAAAAGTTAACAGCGAATTTAAGCAAGACTTGTCTGCTGTTAATAGACGTATGCAACCGGCTGTGAATACATTTGATCCTGATAAATTATATCAGGCATTAACCCATGAAAGTCAAAAGAATACACTAAAGATTCTCAACCAAATCAGAACTCTTACCCCTAACTCCACGATCAGTAATGACACAGTACTTACAGAGAAGAAAGAAACTTCTGAAACACATGAAACTACTATCGTGGATGAACAAATTTCACAGGAAATTGTAGAATTTTGTGCCTGTTATAATGAAGCGATAATTGATAGACAAAATTGGTCGAATTTTGTGAGTAAATATAAGCAAAATTTCAAGATTGATGTTGTAAATGCTGAAGAACGATTTCTAAACCCAAAAGTAGATATTGACCCTATTTTCAAAACTAATTCAGCTGGCTGTTTTTTAGCATGCTATATTGATGTAGAAAAGTTATACGCAGTTGTTCCAATTTATGATTTGGTGGTAGAACGTTCTACTTATTTCCTAGGTGCTTTTGGTGAAGTGTTTGAATGTTCTCAATTTGATGATCAAAGCAATTATCGGATCAGTGAACTGATTCAACCTGCAATCTTTGAACCAGACGATGCTAAGGAAACCTGGGAGCTTAAGGAAAAAGGAATATTAGAATTACAGGAAACTTAGTTGAAAAAGACAATTTAACAAAACGTAATTATAGTCAAACTCACAACAGATAAATTCCAGCAATAGAGAACACTCATGCCACAATTTTTCAGCGAATACCTATTTCCTGAAAATCCAATCGCTATAGGTATTATAACGTTTTTGATAGGTTTCTTTTCCGTTTGGCTTATCGGACTAATCAGATATTGGCGTTGGTTGCGGAAAGAACAGATACAAATAGAAAACTGTGAGGATATCCAACTGCTTGTTACTGCCCGACATGAACAAGATCGTGGGCACGAAGATAATGACCAGAAGGTCGATCCTGAAAACGCGTTCAGCGAATTTTGCCAGGAAAGCAGCCTTAACAGACAATCTCCAATAGCAAAACATCTCAAAGCCATTTTCTTAGCGGGTTGCGATGAAACACGTCTTGAAGTCGGTGAGTTAATGGACCACACCACAGCTGACCTATTTAAATGGAACAACCTTTTTCGTTCCATGTTAGCAGTTTTTATCGTGATTGGACTATTCGGAACGCTTTTCGGACTCGCCGACAGTATAACAGGACTTTCTCTAGAAAATAACGAAAAGATGACCGAAGCGTTGGAGGGGCTTCTCAATAAGATGAAAGGTGCTCTTGCACCAAGCATTAGTGGGATTTTTTTCACTATTTTGGGAGTTATTCTTTACGGACTCTATTTGCAATACGCAGGCCACCCAATTAAATCCAGTCTGGAACGAATGACACTCACCGTCTGGGTCCCTCAACTCTATCCGACCACCTCACAAAAACTCATGCAAACGCTTCAGAAAAGCGAATCTCAAATGCAAAAAGGATTTGATACCGCAGCACAATTCAGTGATTCAGTCCAAAGAGTGCATGGCAATATAGACGAATTCAACGAGAGTCTAACACATGCAATTGCTATTACACAACCCCTATCAGATTCTGTAACACAAATAAACAAAGCAGCATCGGACATCAGTACTGCTGCTAATGTGCTAAATACAGGTTTTACGGAAAGTTTGGATAGATTTTCAAAAGATTTTGAATCAAGTGTTAACAACCTAACCGGATTTCAAGATGAGATTCGCAATCTTCATGAACAATTTCAAGAAGAAGCAAACCAAAAATTAAACCAGTTTCAAGATGCAGCGAACCAGAAATTCGACTTACAGACAGAAAAAATAGATGATCAGAATGAAAACATTTCAAAAGTCATAGAAGCTATTGACCAGACCCTAAACGCACTAAAAAGTTATGAAACAAACTATATCAATTCTCGTGAGCAAATTAGCAAGGAACTAAAGGATTTTATTAATAAGGCAACAGAGACGAATACAAGTATATATACAGAAAACAGAGAGTGGTTTGAAGAGATAAATGATGCCAACAAACAACAGTTTTCAGAAATGCAAAATCAGTTAAAATCAGAACTAGGAAATGTCCAACAGACACTGAATGACAAATTAGGTGCTCTTGTCACTGAATTGGATACAAATCTATCAGATTTTCAAGAAAGTCTAACTGGTAAATTAGACACACTTAATGATCGGTTAGAGAATTTCGATACCCCGCTCAGAGATGCAGTCGACCAGATTAGTAAAACTTTTGATTCACAATTAGAAATTCTAAACACTCGTTTAGAGAACTTTGATGAACCACTCCAAGAGGCTGCAGACCAAATGAGAGGAACTTTTGCAGATTTAGTTATATTTATGCGAAATATAGTTGGCGATCTGCAGAAAGAAATAAAAGAACAAAATGAGAAATATGGAGAACAACTCACCAGTATCAAAGATCTAAATGAACGAGTTAAAAAACTGTTGACACAATTAGGTGAGAGTAGCAATAGTCAGAAAGAGGCAGTTGATACATTAAGCACAAATGTCGTTAGTCTGACCGACAACATAAACAAACTTGAGAATGCAATTGATAACTTCACATCAGATTCAGGTGAACTCAGTCAATCAATCGGAGCGATTAAAGGAGACATTGAAAAATTAGGTGCTGCATCCCAACAATTCGTGGAAAAAGTAGATAAAGCTGATGTTACACCTCTAACAAACAGCATTGAAAGACTCAATACATCTATTGATGCGATTTCTCAACATTCTCAAACCTTAGCGAATGCTGCTAACAAGCTGGTGCAACAGGAAGGGGCATCAGGTTCTGTACCAAAGACGAAACGTTCATCTTTCAAGAGTAAATTGAATCCATTGTCTTGGAGATGGCCATCAAAGAAATCCACATCCGAATCTCAAAATGGCAACGAAGGATAGTAACACAGTCTATTCAAATACGGATATTGCTTAAAAAGGAGCTCTCTGTATGCCATATTTATTATTAAACTCACGTTATTTAGTAATTGTGCTGCTATCCCTGTCTATTTTAGGTTGTGAAACGTCATCTTTGAGAGAAGGTAAAGTTAAAATGAGTGAGAAAATAGAAGCAGAACCAGTGCCTGAAGCGACTGAAGAATTACAAGTAAATCTACCTCCCTTAATTTATATAAATTCGTTGCCTGCATTCAAATTAACCCTTCAACGACAAATGCAACCAATATTTGATATTGGTAATGATATAAAATCGGCTAGCGCAGAATTGGATTACATAGAATCCCTTACAGGTATTCTCGTTACGCTTGCGAATTATTATAATCCAAGACAATTTGGAGATCAACACCACAAGAGTTTTTTCTGAGATAATAGAATCTCTTTTACGATGGCATGATGCTGTTGGTGAACCACTTGGACCAGGGACAGGTGGAACAATGGCAAGATTATTTTCTGCTGCTCTTGTAGCAGGTGAAGTCGAAACAATGATTGAAAAGATGGTTTACAACTTGTATATGGTTTCTAATTGGGAAGATGATTTTAACTACGATGAGTGGGTGAAGTCATGGCGTAATAGTGACTTTTAGTTGCACATCAATCAGCATTCTTATAACATCATATTGAGATTGTTGATAGATATTGATTTCTGAGCATTTTGAAAAATATTTAGTAACACTTAATCCGTTTTCACTTTGTGAACTCATGATCCCTAAATAACTTATTAACATTATGGAAGATAATACATTAGATTTCAACTTTTGGCCATCCTTTTCGGACTTAATGCTGACACTTGTCTTGATATTAGTGATTGTCGTGTTTGCTGTGATTGCCGCATTTTCCATCGGAACAGACGATCTGAGAGCAGAACTAGAAAAAACAAAAAATGAAATGGCTAAAGTTGAAAAAGAACAGAAAGAGGTAGCCGAGGCCCTAGCTAAAGTTGAAGAAAATCAGATGAAGTTGATTAAGACAATCGCTTCTGCGTATGGCGTTGAAGAGGAAGAAGTTGAGGCAGATTCATTTGAGATACCAATTCAACTTGAAAATGGCACTACCTCCAAAATTACGATAAAGAATGAACTGACAATTCAACGATACAGTTTTAGCGACCGTATTTTGTTTAAACCTAACGAATTCTATCTTAATAAAAATGGTAAAGAGACACTGCTAACTGTTGGTCGTCAAATTAAAAAGAATCTTAACAACATCAGTGAAATACAGATACAAGGACATGCAGATCCCACACCACCCGATTTTGAACCTTCAAACTTACATCTCGCAGCCAAACGTGCTATTTCAGTATTTAGGTTTCTACAGTTGAAAATCCATATAGATCCTGCAAAGCATCTCATGTCAGCTACATCTTTTGGCGAGTATAAACCTATTCAACGCTCTGATCGAGATAGTACATACACACCAGAACAACTCAAAACGCACAACAGAACCAGAAATATGAGAGACAGGAATCGTCGTATGGAAGTTCTACTATTTTACCGTGTCGTGCAGACAGTTCAAGAGAAGGAAAAGTAAATATGTACATCAGATTGCTTACCCTCCTACTCATGGGTAGTCTCCTGACCATATCCAATTATTGTTTTGCTGAGGACGCACTCAGTGATGTTCGGATCATAGAAGGAATTGTCCAACAGCGACCTCCAAACACCCGACAGAAAATCGGGAAAAGATACGTATGGAATTTCAAGAAAAAGTCCTATACCGTGTTAATGACAATTGACATTGAAAAATATAATTCTTATGACGGTAAAGAACGCTACGATATTCCACAATTAGTCGAAGAAGGAAGAACAACAATCGGGAACCTGACACGCGAATTTCAGAACATCTTCAAACAGCATAGCGAGTGGTCAAACCAGGATCGCATAGACTTTGTTCTAAGTTTTGTCCAATCCCTACCATACACGTTTGATGACGTAACCACAGGTTATGATGAATTTAGACGTTACGCGGTCGAAACCTTGATTGATGGTGGAGGCGATTGCGAAGATACAACTATTTTGGTTGCGGCAATCTTACGCGGTTTAGGGGAGAAAACTGCACTCATTTTTACACTCGGACACATAGCACTCGGTGTCAGTGGTAACTTTACTGGCACATCTGTCAACTATAACGGCACAAAATATTATTACTGTGAAACCACCGGCACAGGTTGGACTGTTGGCAACCTACCTCCGTCTTTCAGCACAAACGTAACCAACATCGTTCCTTTAACTCCATCAAAGATTTCTCCCGAACCGAAACCAGAAAGAGTAACAATCCCAACACCTACACCTCACAAACCTACACCAGAATTAACTACGACAACTCCAGAAACGCCACCAATAAAAACAACTACACCTGAAACACCCAAATCTGAGACTGAAACTAACGGTGAGTCAAAGAGTCGCCTTGGCACTGCAATTGTTCTCCTTTTAATTCTAATCGGTCTCGGAATCTCTACAGTTTATTTCCTTCACAGATCCTATAAAGAACAAGATGAATTCTGATTGACTATCCGTTCTAAAGTTGTTTTTAGAGTAATCGAGAAACAGGATACCTTCTAATGAGCAAAACACCCTTTCAAACGTCAAGAACTCCAAATGTATAGCACCACCACAATTCACAGAAACCCACTCCAAGAATCCCTTGCCGCAATTTATAGTAACAATCATAATTATTTACACACTACGGTTGGTTTGGTTTCCTAACCGAACCGGTGTTTGTTCAGTCCCAGAGATGCGTTAGGAAACCGCATCTACTGCGGAGTGTGCACGCGTTTTTACATTTCACTACAATAGTTCACTTTTATTGAAGTAACGAAAATCCGTTACCACTAATATAACATGTAGGCATCAACATCAACTTTTCTTGTAATTGTGCCAAATTTGTGATATTATTTTAACTTTACAATAAAGCCTGATGTCAAATTACAATCGGTGAAAAATGAAGAAATTGTTGGCAGACGTAGACCCACAAATAGTAGAGATTACCACCAACGACTTAGCACGTCAGCAAAATACGCTGATGCTAATCCCCTCTGAGAACTATGCCAGTCGTGCCGTGATGGAAATACAGGGGAGTATCCTTGGTAATAAATACGCTGAAGGGTATCCCGGTGAGCGTTACTATAACGGTTGCGAGTTTATGGATAGTGTGGAATCGCTTGCGATAGAACGTGCGAAAACACTTTTCGGTGCTGAACACGTTAACGTCCAACCGCATGCGGGTACACAAGCGAATATGGCAGCATACCATGCTCTGCTTGATCCGGGGGATACGATCTTAGCCATGACTCTCAGCCACGGCGGACATCTGAGCCACGGTGACAAAGTCAACTTTTCTGGACGTTACTACAATGTAGCGGCTTACGGTGTAGACGCAGAAACGGAATTGATTGACATGGACACCGTAGGTCAACTTGCCGAAGAACATCAACCGAAACTCATTGTTGTCGGAGCAACTGCGTATCCACGACACTTTGACTTTGCTGCTTGGCGTGAAGTCGCAGATTCTGTAGATGCATATTTACTTGCAGATATAGCACATATTGCTGGACTTATCGCCGGTGGAGTTCATCCAGATCCTGTCCCATATAGCGATGTGGTTACGACTACAACACACAAAACCTTACGCGGTCCTCGCGGCGCGATGATAATGTGTAAAGAAGAATATGCAGCGAAGATTGATAGAGCAGTATTCCCAGGTCTACAAGGCGGGCCTTTCCTGCACACAATCGCCGCAAGAGCGGTCGCTTTCAAAGAAGCAAGCGAACCAGAGTTTAAAACATACCAAGCACAAATAGTTAAGAATGCAAAAGCACTTGCATCAAGGTTAATTGAGAACGGATTCAGGTTAGTCAGTGGTGGCACAGAAAACCACTTGATGTTAATAGACTTAACTTCAAAATATGAGAAACTAAGCGGTAGGCAAGCAGCAGACCATCTTGAGGATGCAGGAATTATTGCTAATAAAAACACTATTCCTTTTGACAAAAGGAAACCGAAAACAACAAGTGGCATCCGACTTGGCACACCGATGGTTACAACACGCGGCATGAAAGAAGATGAAATGATACAAATTGCAGATTTTATGACTGAGGCACTTGAAAATAGACTAAAAGCTTCTGTGAAAAAACGTATCCGCGAAAAGGTTAAGGAATTCTGCTCGCAGTTTCCAATTTATGACTACCTATCGTAAACACAATTTCTATACTACAAACGATTATACCTAAAAGTTGGACTACAAATCTGCACTCGCCTACATAGAACAGTTTATTGATTATGAAAGAAGTCCTGACTTTGCACGTCAGGCACGGTTTTACAATCTGAATCGTATCACACAGTTATTGGATTTGATAGAAAATCCACACGAAAGATTAAAAGTCATCCATGTCGCGGGGAGTAAAGGTAAAGGATCAACAGCAGCGATCATCGCATCGGTACTAACACATGCGGGATATAAAACGGGTTTGTATACCTCCCCACATTTGATAACACCGCGGGAACGGTGTCGGATTGACAACGAACTTATATCAGAATCAGAAGTTGCTTGCTACATTGGCAAACTGAAACCTGCGATTGAAACCGTTTCCGATTCAGAATTCGGACGCGTTTCATTCTTTGAAATATACACTGCATTGGCTTTTATCTATTTTGCTGACAAAGGGACTGACTTTGCTGTTATTGAAGTCGGACTGGGAGGACGACTAGACGCAACAAACATCGTTTCTCCAGTGACAACTGTCATGACACCGATTGGTTTAGAACACACATCAATATTAGGAGAAACTTATACTGAAATAGCGACAGAAAAAGCAGAGATAATCAAACAAAAGTGTCCAGTTGCAGTTGCCCCGCAACATCCTGAGGCATACACTGTCATAGAAAAGGTTGCGAAAGAACGGAACGCACCAATTGTAGAAGTCAAAAATATAGTAGAAAAAAAATCCTATAAACCTATTCTTAATTCAGACGGCGTAACTAAAGCACAACAATTTGATGTAGAAACTGCTACAGAGAATTATAGACAACTCATACTGCCACTATTAGGACACCACCAGTATATCAACGCTTCGACTGCCATTGCTGCAATTGAGTGTCTGAAACATAAAGGATATGAAATCACTAAAGATAGCATATATGAAGGATTCAAGAACGTAACGTGGCATGGACGTTTCCAGTTGATTAAGTCTTCACCGCTTGTCGTGCTTGATGGGGCACACTCCCCCGTTTCTATGGAGGTACTCTGTAGCACTATTCGTGACAGTATTCGTTACACTCAGGTAGTTTTCATCGTTAGTCTTATGAAAGATAAGGATTTAGCATCAATTGGCAAAATTATCTCAAAAACAGCGGATTCCGTGATTGTAACACAAATTCCCGACAACCCTCGTGTAATACCTGCAGAAACAATACACGATTCTTGGTCGGGTTTATTCCAAAATATAAAAATCCATAAAACCCCAAAAGAAGCAATCACAATGGGATTATCCTCAGCATCACCAACAGATTTAATCTGCGTGACAGGTTCTCTATACCTTGTCGGACAAGCACTCAAGTTTTTTAATTGGGAATATGAAAAATAATAAAAGAGAGGTATTTAATGCGTGAAATCATTTGCAAAAGACGGTGGCTAAATTGGAAGTTAATTCTAATCTGCCTAACTGTATTCTGTTTAGCCACCGTGGCTTTTGCCCAATCAGACACTAATCCGGAAAATCCTCCCGTGCCTTTAGTTTGGTGGATTGCACCGATCGGTTCACTTATTGCTTTAGGTTTCGCATACCATTTCTATCGTTCCGTAATGAAACAGGACGAAGGGAATGAAACAATGCGTGAAATCGCACAATCTGTCCGTGAAGGTGCGATGGCATATCTTCGGCAACAATATAAAGTGGTCGGCATCGTCTTTGCTGTCCTGTGTCTCATCTTTATCTTTATGGCTTTCGTCCTTAAAGCACAGAACCAGGTGGTACCTTTTGCTTTCCTAACAGGAGGCTTTTTTTCTGGCCTCTGCGGTTTCCTCGGCATGAAGACCGCGACCAATGCATCCGCCAGAACAACAAGTGCTGCGATGAAAGGACTCAACGCTGGTTTACGGGTTTCCTTCCGTGCTGGTGCGGTGATGGGATTGATAGTCGTTGGCTTTGCACTCCTTGACATCACTGGATGGTTTCTCATACTCTATTACATCTTCCCAAAAATCTCTTGGATAGGTGAAGACTTTTTAGGTAAAAACCCGTTACCCCAAATTACAGTGATTATGCTTAGTTTCGGAATGGGTGCTTCCACACAAGCACTGTTCGCTCGTGTTGGCGGTGGAATCTATACGAAAGCAGCGGATGTCGGTGCTGACCTCGTTGGAAAAGTTGAGGCAGGCATACCTGAGGATGATCCGCGTAACCCTGCTGTCATCGCTGATAATGTTGGCGATAATGTTGGTGATGTTGCGGGTATGGGTGCTGATCTCTACGAATCTTATGCAGGTTCAATTCTTGCCACTGCTGCCCTCGGTGTTGCTGCTGTTGCAGCTAAAGATTATGGTAATCTTTCCCTTCAACTAAAATACCTCTCTGCTCCCATGATTATCGCTGGTATCGGTGTGCTTCTCTCTATTTTAGGTATCTATATGGTGCGTACGAAAGAGGGAGCGACGATGAAACAGCTGATGGGTTCGTTGAATCTTGGCATCAACGGTAGTGCTATCGGTATAGCAATAATCTCTCTCCCTGTCTTACTCTATTTAGGAAAAGAAGAGGGTTTTAATAACGAATGGCAAATCTGGGGAGCAATTGTAGCTGGACTTGTAGCTGGATTAGTCATAGGTAAAGTTACAGAAATTTTTACTTCTCATGAATATAAACCGACACGCGCAATCGCTAAACAAGCACAAACAGGACCGGCAACAGTGATTATTGAAGGCGTTGCTGTTGGAATGGAATCAACCGCGATTCCAGTTTTAACCATTATCACAGCAGTTGCCATTAGTTACTATCTTCCAGGAGGATCAACCGAACCCTTGATGGGACTTTACGGTGTCGGTATTGCTGCTGTCGGCATGCTGGCAACACTCGGTATTACACTTGCCACTGATGCTTACGGACCTATTGCAGATAACGCTGGCGGAAACGCCGAGATGGCAAAACTGGATGAAAGCGTTAGAGAACGCACAGATCAGTTAGATGCACTCGGTAATACAACTGCCGCAACAGGCAAAGGTTTCGCAATCGGTTCAGCCGCACTCACAGCACTAGCATTACTCGCAGCTTATCTTGAAGAAATTCGGCACGGACTCATCCATTTAGCAGGCAAAGAACAACTCAATATCCCCGGTGAAGGGAATATCAATACTTTAGAAGTTACGGTGAGCCAATTTATGGATTACTATAATGTTACATTGATGAATCCACAAGTTCTCATCGGTCTATTTCTCGGGGCAGTGATGGCATTCTATTTCTGTGCCTTGACGATGAAGGCTGTTGGACGCGCTGCAGGTGCTATGGTAGAAGAAGTTCGTCGTCAATTTCGTGAAAACCCCGGTATTATGAAAGGTGAAGTGAAACCTGACTACGCACGATGTGTTAGTATTTCTACTGTCGGTGCACAACGTGAGATGATTTATCCATCGCTCATTGCGATTGTTGTGCCGGTTGCTGTCGGATTACTATTTAATGTCGCAGGTGTGCTCGGATTACTCGCAGGTGGGTTGGCAACAGGTTTTGTCTTGGCTATAATGATGGCAAACGCTGGTGGTGCTTGGGACAACGCGAAAAAGTTTATTGAAGAAGGTAAACATAAAGAAGAATACGGTGAAAAAGGTTCCGAACAGCACAAAGCCACTATTGTTGGTGATACCGTAGGCGATCCATTCAAAGATACATCTGGTCCTTCACTCAACATCTTGATTAAGTTGATGTCAATGGTTTCTGTTGTGTTTGCTGGTCTCATTGCAAAATATGGTGGTGTGTTCAGCACTTGGTTAGGTATGCAATAGTTAGCGTCCCGAGGAAGGAATATAAGCATGAAACTGAATTTCTCTATCGGTTTTATTTTGAGTTTGCTTATCCTGTTGACAATAGGTTGTCAGCGGCTACAGAATCAGATGAAGGCGGATCCTGATGATACTTCCCTTTCTGTTGATGACGTTGATGACGTTGATCCTGCTGATATTGCTTATACAGGAAAAGTTCTCATCGGAGATGCTGAAGACAGATTCGGAACAGACAAATTTGTAGTGAATTCTGCTACCATCGCAGACGATACGCTAACTGTCAGTGTATCTTACAGTGGTGGGTGCGAAACACATCAATTTACCCTAATTGCATCGGAATCTTTCCTTGAATCGTTTCCTGTGCAACTCCATGTTTCCTTGGCGCACAATGCTAACGGAGACGCATGTGAAGCATATCCAACTGAAAAATACCAATTTGATCTAACGCCGATTAAAAACATGTATCAAGAGGCTTATCGACAAGAAGCAGGGACAATCATTTTACGTCTCAAAGATGCACCGAACACAGATCTTGTTTATGAATTCACGATGTAATCCTATCTATTAAATTTCGGCACTCTAAGGAAGTTATTTTTGTTTCTGTACATTTCTGTCTCTAGCATTTAGAAGGAGAACAAGCCAATGTCCAATAAATTGAAACCTCGTAGTTATGTGATTACTGATGGTCCCGACCGTGCCGCCGCACGCACCATGCTTATGTTTGGTGATGAAGGACTGACACCAGAAGACCTTGACAAACCGATTATCGGGGTGGCAAATACGTGGATTGAGATCGGTCCCTGTAACTTCCACTTGAGACGACTCGGTGCAAAGGTCAAACAAGGTATTCGCGACGCGGGTGGTACACCTCTGGAATTCAATACCGTCAGTATTTCCGACGGTATTACAATGGGAACAGAGGGGATGAAGACCTCGCTTATTAGTCGTGAAGTAATTGCCGATTCAATAGAATTAGTCTCCATTGGTAACATGTTTGATGCAGTTGTTGCACTATGCGGATGTGACAAAACTGTCCCTGGTACCGTAATGGCGTTAGCGCGTTTAGATATTCCATCACTCACACTATACGGCGGATCAATTATGCCCGGTAAATTTCAGGGACGGGATGTCACCATTCAAGATGTCTTTGAAGCGGTCGGTCAACATGCGGAAGGCACTATTACAGTAGAGGAATTGGACGATCTGATTAGTAAAGGATGTCCAGGTCCAGGTGCTTGCGGTGGACAATTCACTGCAAATACGATGGCAACTGCTGTTGAGATGTTGGGAATCGCACCGATGGGTAGCGGTAGTGTGCCAGCTGCCATAGAAGAAAAGGACGATGAGGCATACAAAGCCGGACAACTCGTTATGGATATGCTCGCTGCTGACCGTCGTCCGAGTCAGATTATTACCCGAAAGTCACTTGAAAATGCTATTACATCAGTTGCTGCAACAGGCGGTTCTACGAACGGTGTTCTACATCTCCTTGCTATTGCTTACGAAGCACAAATCCCGTTGACACTTGAGGACTTCCACACTATTAGCCAGAGAACACCTGTTATGGCAGACTTAAAACCCGGTGGACAGTTTGTCGCAACCGACTTGTATGAAGCAGGTGGTATTCAGTTCTTAGCAAAACGTCTTGCAGAAGCAGGGTTAATCCATACCGATGAACTCACCGTTACAGGAAAAACTATCGGTGAAGAAGCAAACACCGCCACCGAAGCCGATGGACAGCAGGTAGTCCGAGCAGTGGATTCACCGCTAAAACCGACAGGCGGGTTTGCTATATTGAGAGGCAATCTTGCCCCTGATGGATGTGTTATCAAGTTAGCGGGTCAGCAAAAAACTATCCATCGCGGTCCGGCACGTATCTTTGAACGTGAAGAGGACACTTTCGCTGCCATAAAAGATGGGAAAATCAAACCCGGTGATGTTGTTGTGATCCGATATGAAGGACCTACTGGTGGTCCCGGTATGCGTGAGATGTTAGGTGTAACCGCGGCAATCGTCGGAGCAGGTTTGAGTGAGGATGTTGCGTTAATGACTGATGGTAGATTTTCTGGAGCAACGCACGGTTTTATGATATGCCATGTAGCACCAGAAGCTGCAAAAGGCGGTCCCATCGCTATTCTCCAAGAAGACGACGAAATCGTGATTGATGCTGAAGCACGCAGAATTGATGTCACACTCACCGATGCTGAAATTCAAGCACGTTTTGAGAAGTGGACACCTCCCGAACCTCCCTATACGCGCGGTGTGATGGCAAAATATGCAAACTCTGTTTCATCTGCATCTGAAGGGGCTGTGACGGGCTAACTGTCTCTTCTTTCTTTACAATGGATAACGAAGCGCACATCTTCCACATCCAAATAGAACATAAAGGTAAGCGGTTGGACAGATTTCTTATCAGTGCAACCGAAGATGTGTCGCGCACCTATCTCCAGAAACTGATTCGTGAGGGGGCTGTCACCGTAAACGATAAAGTCTCCAAACAACCGAGTCATATACTCCGCGTAGGAGACCAAGTTTGCATTGCGTTTCCCGAACCCAGTCCTTTAGAAACCGGACAACCTGAAGATATCCCACTTGACATTCTCTATGAAGATAGCCATTTAATTGTGTTGAACAAACCCGCGGGAATGCTTGTTCATCCTGCAAGCGGTGTCAATTCAGGAACACTTGTTAACGCTCTGCTGGCACATTGCAGTGACTTGTCTGGCATTGGTGGTGTAGAAAGACCCGGTATTGTCCATAGGTTGGACAAAGACACATCAGGTGTGCTCGTTGTGGCAAAAACAGATGTCGTGCATCGTGCACTTTCCGTGCAGTTTGAAAAACATACCATCACCCGTCAATATGTTGCTGTTGTTTGCGGCATGCCATCTGAAGTCACTGGCACGATTGATGCCCAAATCGCCCGTAGTAGACGTGACCGGCGACGGATGACCACAGTTAAAAACAGCGGTAGGCATGCAGTTACGCATTATCAAGTATTAGAAATATATAACAAATTCTCTCTCGTTCAACTCACATTGGAAACAGGAAGGTTGCATCAAATACGTGTGCATCTGCAACACATTGGACACCCGGTTGCAGGTGATACCATCTATGGTGGCGAACAACGCGCTATGAATGACGCAGATACACTTCCGATAAAACATGCCCTAATACACCTAAAACGTCAAGCATTGCATGCACGAACACTTCAATTTGAGCATCCTATCTCGCGTGATACTATGATGTTTTCCGCACCAAAGCCATCAGATATGCAACGACTGATTGATGCCTTGCGAACATTAACACGAGCACATTTATAGCATTTAGAAATTTATCCACACACCACACCTCGTTAGGTGCGCTTTGATGAAGATTAAGAAATAAATTGGGTAATTTGATTTTAAAGCCCAGCGCGCTTACAAAGCGCGCCTACGGGGTTTGGGGTGATTAAGATTACCTGTTTAATAAATCAATCTTCATGTAAGCGCGCTGTCAATAACATCTTAATCTTGTTAAGAAGTAATGTCTATAGGAGATAGATTATGGAATATGTCAATTTTGGTAAAGCAGGGGTTAAGGTAAGTCCACTCGCTTTAGGATTAGGGTTAAGAGGGCAAGCAGACGAAAACGCAGCACAACGTTTGATTGAGCATGCAATTGACAACGGTATCAATCTCATTGATTGTGCAAACATATACGGTCCGATGGATGACCGCGATAATATTGGTCGTTCAGAGATAATTCTCGGTAAAGCGATTAAAGGGAAGCGGGATGATGTGGTGATTACCTCCAAAGTCTGCAGTCATATTGGACAAGGACCGAATGACTATGGGTTATCACGATACCACATCATGCGGGAGATAGACCGTTCACTGACGCGTATCGACACTGACCACATTGATGTCTACCTGATTCACGTCACGGACGACACTACACCACAAGAGGAGACAATCCGTGCATTAGAAGATCTTGTGCGTTCAGGTAAGGTGCGATACCTTGGTTGCTGTAACCATCAGGCATGGCAGGTGTGCAAAGCACTTTGGATTGCGGATAGTATCAATGCGACACCATATATGTGTGTTCAAAATATGTATAATCTGCTTAATCGAGATTTGGAAACTGAGATGTTCGGATTGGTGCGTGAGGAAGGTCTTGGTGTGATGTGTTATAGTCCGTTGTCAGTTGGTCTATTGAGTGGTGTCTATTCTCCAGATCAACCGCCACCTGCTGACACATTGTGGGCAAGACGTTATCCAGAAGAATATGACCGCAGAATGCGTGGGGCAACAGGAAAGGTAATTGCTACCCTCAAACGGCTTGCAGATGCGTTAGGAAAGACACCTGCACAACTGGCAGTGGCATGGGTTGTATCACACCCCGAAGTCTCCGTGGCTATCAGTGGCAGCGATACGATTGAACAACTAGACGACACCCTCGGTGGTGTTGGATGGGAATTGGATGCGGCTGTTCGTGAGGAATTAGATGAGGTATCGCGGTCGTTTGTACGTTTGACCGCACCACCTTTTTGATATTTGAGGCAAGGGTCCCGATAGAGAAGGCAAGAACATCGTGCCCTTGTCTTCAATAGTGGATTGTTATCTTTTGAGTTTTGCCCAAGTAGTTGCTAGTTTACCAGATGGTGCGACATCAGCGAGTTCCTCAAAACCGTTGTCCATGATTTTCTGAATATCGTCTTCGCTAAGAACGGCACCAATGATAGCGACTTCGTCAAGGATACCGATGTATCTTCCTGCATATCCGTGTCCGATGAATAGGTTTAGTTCACTGGCTTTGGAATCTCCGCATGGATGTGCTCCACATTTATTCCATGTTCCGTTTGCGACAACTTCCCCATCTTTATACATTAGATACTGCCGTTTATCAACATCTCTCACATGAGCGATGTGCATCCATTGATCGTCAACGATCGTTCCTGCAGGTGGTCTTTGGACCTCTACATAAGGTTCACAATTTCCGCCACAATCACCCCAGTAAAAGCTCATCGTACCGTTTACTTCCTGTGTCAAACAACCTTCGCCACCGAAGGACTTACAGACGATGTTTTTACGACCTGCGGCGACGTTTTCTGGTTTTGCCCAAAAGACAATTGTAACACTCCCGTCAAATTGAAGCGATTCTGCATTGCCCAAATCAATGTAACCTGACCCATCAAATTCAAGGGCATCCCCATATTTTCCATCCACCCATTTCAGATCATCTACAAATTGACCGTCATGTTCATTTTCTGTGGAATCTTTGGCAATGTCACCCTTTCCTTCATCAAATTTCCATACACCTATATATGTTTCTGGATCTAACTTAGCAGAACTCAAAGAGGCTAAAAAGCACGTAACGAATACGGTGATTGTAAGAATACATGATAATCTAAGTTTCATCGGTTTTTCTCCTTATAGTTAATTTTAATGTATGATCGGAAAATAGGTCTGTTGAAAAGATGAGAACCTAAATGGCATTAAGGAATGGAATGATCAATATCAAAAAGACTACTCAATGAAACTATAGCAATTATTACTAATTTTGTCAACTATTTTGTCTGAACGAGGATTTTCAGGATTAGTAGATGGACAGGATTATGACTCTGAAGTTTCAGAGTGCTTTTGATAACAGAAGCTGCGATGAGATAGAAAAACAACGGACAATCCAAATCAACACCGAATACTCGTATGGTATTCATCGGGATTGGAAACCCATCTATCAAGAGAAGGTCTTCTTAAATCTATGTACAAATGATCCAATGTTCGTAGGCGTGCTTTGTAAGCGCGCCTAAGGTTTGGTCAGAAATTCCTATTCCTCTATGTCTGACGAGAGTTCCCAAAGAAGTACGGTGCCATCCGCATTTCCACTTGCGAGTGTCATGCCATCTGCACTGAAAACAACGCTTGTAACACTACTCGTATGTCCTGTCAACGTCAAAAGATGTGTGCCTGTTCTCACATCCCAAAGACGGATGGTGTTGTCCCAACTCCCACTTGCGAGTATCTTTCCATCGGGACTAAATACAACACTAACAACATTATTTGTATGTCCCACCAAATCCCTAATATATGTATCTGTCTGCATATCCCACAAGCACACTGTATCGTCCCAACTCCCACTTGCGAGTATCTTTCCATCGGGACTAAACGCAACGCAACCGACTCTATTATCATGTTTTATGAATTCGCGAATAGATGTACCTGTTTGCACATTCCACAAACGCATGGTACCATCCCAACTTCCACTTGCCAGTGTCTTTCCATCCGGACTGAAAACTACACTAACGATTTCATCCGTATGTCCTGTGAGTTTCCGAATAGATGTCCCTGATTGCATATCCCACAAAAGCAAAGTATTCTCAGCACCTTGACTTGCAAGTATTTTACCATCCGGACTAAATGCAATGCTCTGAATGCCATCCGTATCCTCTTTAAGCTTCTGAATTGGTGTTCCTGTGTGCACATCCCATAGATACACAGTGTCGTCATCTGCTGAATAACTGCCACTTGCGAGTGTCTTGCCATCGGGACTGAACGCCACACAAGATATCTCCCACGTATGTCCTACCAACACATGAAGTGGTCGTGCAGTCTCAACATCCCACAAAAGCACGGAATTATCCATCCATCCGCCGCTTGCAAGTTTAGAACCGTCAGAATTGATTGCTACACATCTAACTCTACCGGTATGACCTGTTGTTAGTTCCCGAAGATGTTCACCCGTGTTCACATCCCATAGACACACAGCTTCGCCACTAGCGCTTGTTGTAAGTGTCCCGCCATCTGGACTGAACGCAATGCTGATGGTATCATCCGTATGCATTTTTAATACCCGTAGGGATTCCCCGGATACCACATCCCAAAGACAAACTCTCTTATCCCACACGCCTACACTTGCAATTGTCTTACCATCCGGACTGAATTCAACATCAACAACTCCACCCGCTGTATGTCCTTTCAATGTTTTAAGAGATGCGCCGGTTTCCGTATCCCACAGTCGTACGGTTCTATCCCAACTTGTACTGGCAAGTATCTTGCCGTCCGGACTAAACGCAACTGCCAAGAGATGCTTCTCATGTCCTATGAGAGTTCGTATAGATTTCCCAGTCTGAACATCCCATAACCGCGCTGTATTATCCCAACTGGCACTAGCAATTGTCTTGTCATCAGGACTAATAGCAACACCCCATATCCTTTGCGTGTGTCCTGTAAGTGTCTGCAGTGATGTCCCTGTTCGCACATCCCATATACGAACCTTAGCATCGTCACTACCACTCACCAATATCTCTCCATTTGAACTAAACACAACGCTATTTACATCATTGCTATGTCCAGACATTGACATGAGATGCATACCTGTTCTTGCATCCCACAAACGGACAGAAGCATCTTCACTTCCACTCGCAATTGTAAATCCATCTGGACTGAAAGACACGCTTTTCACTCCAGATGTATGTCCTGTAAGGAGGTTAAGTTCCTCTCCTGTTTGTGCGTCATAAATCCAAATCCCTATACTACCTGCTACTGCTATACGTTTCCCATCTGGGGAATATGTAATTTCTTTTATTGAACCTTTACCGAGACGTACCTTTGCCCCATCGGGTAACCCCCATTGTGTGTAATCTTTAGCAAAGGAATTTGGTGCTAAAAGGGATATAAATATTCCAAGAATTAACACCGAAAACAGTAATTTTTTCACTATAAATTTGTCCTTTTTTATAGTAAAAACCATAATTATTTACACACGACGGTAGGTTCGGTTTCCTCACCGAACCGGTGTTTGTTCAGTCTCATAGATGCGGTTAGGAAACTGCATCTACCGGGAGTGTGCATGTATTTTTGCATTTTACTATAAATGTTTTTGCTTGACAGCATTGCCTATTTACTGTTACGCATATTATGGATGCACAAATTGGTATATATGGTAAATAACCATTGGGTTGGTAAGAGATATTAGATATATTTTAGAAGAGCAGGTTATGTGGATTAGGAAGGACAAACTGATATATTGCTGCAAATATTTTTATAGATAGGGAGAAAATGTGCCCGAGTTCCGAATTACTTCAGCAACGCCTAATCTGCTGAGTCAGATGTAAGATCCCAGAACAACAACGTGCCGTCACGACTGCCGCTTGCGAGAGTCGTACCATCCGGACTGAAAACAACTGTATAAACCATCCTTGCATGTCCCTTCAACGTCTTCAGGTGTGCGCCTGGTTGCACATCCCACAGACAGATGGCATTGTCATCTCCTGCACTTACCAATAATGATCCACTTGGACTGAACGCGACGTTATTGATACGACAGGTATGCTCTTTCAAAGTCTGGACAGGTGTTCCGGTTTGAACATCTCAGAAACGGATTGTATTGTCACCACTTGCACTTGCCAAAACAACCCCATCTGGACTGAAAGATACGGTAGTGACATCCAGTGTATGTCCTGTGAGTAAGTAAAGTTCGTTATCTGTCTGTGCGTCGTATATCCAAATACCGATGGCACTCGCAACAGCAAAACGTGTTCCATCAGGAGCATTCGCTATTTCAGGTGGATTTAGGACATCACTTATCCTACCTTTACCGAGACGTGCTTTCACACCTGTCGGTAGATGCTATTGTGTGTAATCTTGAGAAAAGGGGTCTGAGTCTAAAATATGCAATGTAAGCGACAAATCAACGGTATGAATGTCTTTTTGGCATTCACTGGGTAGTGTTTTTTCAATCTTGATATTTGTCCTATTGTTCAAATTGTTTCAAGAGTATCTAAATAGCAAATGTCAGATTTGCACTAAAAGAAGTATGCATGCTCCGTGTGCAATCCGCTAACCCGCTTGATGTTGTTTACCAGATACACCATAGACATTATATAAGTTTAATCGAAATGTTTGTCATAACACCAAGGTCTGAAGTTTAGACGAAAGTTATGTAATCCACAACAGATTTTCATGACTAAATCGCTGAACCCTTGTTTCCAATTGCGCAACTTGTCTTTGACTATGCGGTATCTTTTGACACCACTAATCACATGTTCTACACGGATACGGATAGACGATATTTCCCGGTTTCTTGCTTTTTCAGCTGCTGTCAGTTCACCACCTTTGGGTTTCTTTTTCGGTTGGACAACAGTAATACCAGCAGGATTAAAACCTAAAAAACCGGAATCTTGGTATAAATAACTACCACTTGGCAAAAAAGATACTGTTTCATCGGCAATCCGTTTATCATGTCTGCTGCCTTTGTAAGTAGGAGACAATACCAATATCTTGCACGCAGCATTAATAAGCAGATTATTCTTTACTGTATGTTGTTTCTTTTTGCCACTATAATAGTCCTTCTGTGCTTGTTGGTCTTTCGGACGCTGTATCGGACGCTCTGTGCAATCTTGGAAAAAATGTTCGGGTGCCGGTGTGTCACTTTCAACAGCTGTCTCTTTTTCAAAAGTATCAGGAGTTGCCTCACGAGATGGCAACTCACCGAGTTCATCTAATGCTTGGTCTAATATCGGTGAAAGTAGGTGTATCCATTTATTTGTCTCAGGTTGAGACATATCAAAGAACATACCATGAGCATCTTGGGTCCATGCGTGTCGTAGATAAATCAAAATAAACAGAAGTTTATCTGCCATATTTGACAAACGACTATTTTTGTAAGTGGTATAACGCCGTTTTTTTTCGTTCTTGACCATCAAGTGTTTTTGTAGAGACAAACGCTAAAAAATGTGTCGTAAAAATCGGAAGAAGTGCCAAAAATTCTTCAGTCGTAAAACCCGTTAGTTTTTGGAACTTACCCGGATCGTCCTTTATTTCATCATATTTGTTCATGAGTTAATCTCCAAAGCATAATTTTCTTTATTATGCCAGAAATCAACTGTAATTTAAATTGAAATCAACTGTAATTTAAATTCATATAATGTCTCATAACGTCAATTTAAGGTAATATATCTGACATACAGAAATATTACCTTAAATTGATGCATATAGTGCAGTTTTTATCCGCATTTAAAAATGCTGAGCAACGAGGACAAGGTCTAAAATATTGACCTCACCATCGCCATTGACATCGCCAAGTAATCCTTCACCACTCTCACCGAAATCCTGAGCGACAAGTACGAGGTCTTTTATGTCAACAAAACCATCATCGTTCACATCTTCATTCCGAGGAACAACTTGAGCAAGTGCCACTTTATCTGTCCCGTGTCCAAGTTGATAGGTTTTGAGAAGTGTCTCATCCATTCCCATGACAAGGAGTGTAGACAGACCACCGCCTGTCCAGTCAGGTTTAGCAATGTAGAGATTACCATCATCTCCAAAAGTCATTCCCGAGCCACCAGCAAACTCTTCTAATGTGTTATCTTTATCACGAATCCACTCTTGAGATGGCACATCATAAATTAGCAGACCGGGACTCATCCAACCACCTTGAATAAACAACTGTTTCTCTGAGTTGATGGCAAATGAACCAGGGGTCATTTTCAAATCAACTGCATTGGTAATTTCATCAGTTGTCACATCTATAAATACAAGGTTCCCAGTAATACCACTGTAATTACCTGTTGTCTTTACAATCACTGTGGATTCGCCATCGTTGAGAATGCCACCCGCATTGATAGGCACTGCGATCGTCTTTATCACAGAGTCTGTCTGCGTATCTATGACAGAGACAGTACTCTGATGATAAACGCTTTTGCCTGCAACCGCATCCCACTCCCAAGCAGGATTGGTAACATACGCTTTCCCGTTCAGAATTGTTATGCCAGTCGTTTTCTTGAAAGATGCATCACTTATGATCTTCGTTACGCTACGACTACCAATGTTAATGACATGCACCTGATGCGTGTTATCACAGGTTACATACATCTTATTCGAGTTCACAAGTGCAAGCTGCTGTGGATATGATCCGGCTTGTATCGGTATGACACCGATAATCTCCCGTCGTTCCAAATTGACGATGATTATGCTGTCGTGAGTGTAATCCGAAAGCCAATCGAAATTCGGTATATAAGCCAGATGTCCATGAATCAAGATATCACTCGGCACACCGCCAATACTAATGATTTCACTGTCTACAGCACGATTGAGATTCGGTTCATCAAGATCAACAATAGAAAGCGATGAGGTGATATTCCAGTCGTCCTTATCCAACGCATTGATAACTACTGCGAGATTTTCAACTTCTGATTGAGAAAAACCAGAACTGACAAGGAGGGTGAAAAACATCGTACCAATAAGTAGTAACGATGCAAGTTTGTGGTTAAAACGGAATGAAAGTTGTCGCCTAAAGAAAAAATGTTTGTTCATTAATGCCTCCGTAATGAAACAAGAAACCCCTGCTCTCTCTGAGAAGACAGGGGACAAGGCGACACTCTTATGTGAAATTCATCCTATTTTCAAGGATAAATAAAATACCTTATGTCAGTATTTTTATTTCATTTCGTCAGGATAATGTCGTGCTTTGTTCCACCGCTTTCCCGCGAAAGCAGACGCGTGAAACACAATCCAGGCAGGTCTCCTGACTTCCGATTCTTTTGTTATAGATGACAAGTGCAACTTTTGTTTCAAAAGTCCGCTGTACCTTCCCATCAACCGTTGACAGTGGTCTTTTCCAGCGGAAATTCCTATTGAGGAATAAATCGTTTACAGTGGCGGGGCCGTGGCGGAATCTCACCGCGCTTCCCTATTCTCCGGGATTTGTCGCAACTCTTGCGAACCGGCACCTGAACCGTTCAAATATTCAAATGTATTTCAAAATTATATCATACTGCACAACTTATTGCAAATTTATTAAACTGATGGGGTGTGTAAAGTATTTGTCACCGTAGACGTCAATTCACGTGAAAAACCTGTAATCTATTGTAGGGCCAAATCAAGTAATCAACGGTATGAACGCCTGATGAGGATTAATTTATTAAACGGGTAATTCTCATTTTCTCAAACACGGTAGGAGCGGTTTCCTAACCGCTCCGGACTTCTCAAGGAAATTACCCGATTTATTTTTTAATCGTCATTAGGCGTTCCTCGGACATGAATGCGCTAGACGAATACGCGTTTGGTATTCGCCATGATTCCCCGGGTCTCCGTGTCCGCAATTGATGGAAGGAAAGCTAGCGGGGCACGGAGACCCGGGGAATGCCATAAGCGCATTCATACCGTTGATTTGGCACTACAATGGCTGGCGTAATTTAAGAATATCAATCCATTTTATTAGTGTCCTCAGTCCCGTAGGGACGATATGTCTATAGCACAACGTTCAACACCCATTTCTTAGTCCCGTAGGGACGATATGTTTATACGTTTCGGTTGTTACAAACATATGTCCCTACGGGACTAAAGAACGTTATCGCCATGCAAATAAATCCTTAAATTGACGCCTATGCCAGAATACGCCAAATCAAGAAATCAACGGTATGAACGCCTGATGAAGATTGATTTATTAAACGGGTAATTATAATCACGCCAAAACTGGTAGTAGGAGCGCTTTGTAAGCGCGATTGTCAAACCCGTAGGCGCGCTTTGTAAGCGCGCTGGACTTTGATCTCAAATTACCCGATTTATTTCTTAATCTTCATTAGGCGTTCCCCGGGTATGAATGCCATTTGGCATTCCCCGTGTGGTATTCTGCATTGGTTAGGAAACCGCACCTACCGTCTTAGGGCATTTAGCATTTGTGAAAAAAATACAAGAAAAACCGAAAACTAAATAACCCTAAACTGATGGGGTGTATAAAGTATTTGATACCAACTTCTCACCAACAATTGTAGGGACGGGTCTCTGTGCCCATCCGTTACCCTACAGGACAAGGCATGGCGGGGCACAGAGACCCTGCTCTACAATAGGTTACAGGTTTTCACTTGAATTGACGCATACGTTGACAAAAACTTTACACCCCCAACTGGTACTATTCAAAACAGAACTCAACCTAACAATCATCCACATTTGATAAATATCAGATAATCTTGAGTCATTTCTGTTATAATTTCTCGTAAAGATGTAACCTTTCTATCTGATATACATTCTTACATATAAAATCATTCTACTAACTTCCAGTGGTTTGTGTATCATTCTTATATGATTGACCATAATCAAGTCTCAATAATGTCTTAATAGGTTCAGAAGGTGTGCTGTAATGGAAGATTTCCACGACGAAGAATTAGAACATCATAATTTAGACGTTGACGATGATGGAGCATTTGAAATCCTTTATCACCGTTACGAAGGTCCACTACTCAGTTTCTTTTATAGACGCGTTGGCAACTGGGAAACTGCACAAGACCTTGTCCAAGAAACATTTATTAAGGTGCATCAGAATCTCAGCACTCTACGGAATCCTAAAAGCTTTTCCAGTTGGCTATTTAGCATCGCGCATCAACTGATTGCAGCACACTTCCGAAAGGAGCAGAGAAAACTTGATATAGATTCAATTGAAGGGAATCCGGAAGCCTATTTGGTAGACCTTGAACATCGTTCTCCTATCTATCGCATCATCGCAAAAGAACAGATGGAGATCGTATATGCTTTGGCACAACGCCTACCAATTTCCGAACAGGAAGTGTTTGAACTGAAACTTATAAATCCAAAAATGACCTTGGAGGACATATCCGAAAAATTGGAAATATCAGTGTCGGCAACGAAAGTCCGCTTGCATCGTGCAAAGAAAAGAGTTGTCGCTTGGATTAAGGCGGAATATCCCGGTGAGTTTGACAACATATTTGGCAAACAAGAGGATACAAAAAAGAGCGATGTAGCAAAATAGATTCTATGTAACCTTTTTGATCTATATACATTCTTACGCCAAAAGGAGAACACACATGACACCGAATGATGTCAAGGAATTGCTGAAAAAAATAATAGCAGAGGAAGGACTTCCGCTTGATTTAGTTGACATGCCACCTGATGAGGAACACACTGCTTCATCAAGTCTTACCACAAAGAATCGTGTTCAGGATGTTGCCAATCAATGGAAGAATGCAAGTAAATTGCATACACGTCAACCGTGGCGGTCAGATTTAATGAAGTTCTATAGCAAAACTGATGCAGAGTCTGCTACCAAAGAATTGTTGGAATCTTTTGAAGTAGAAGCACTCCTTGAAACCATTATTTCTGAACAGAATTTGCTAATCCGTTTCATTGATCACGGTTTTCGCTTGATCACTCTACAAGAAGATGATACATCGCGTTATCCGGTAAAAATTTTGCACGGTGGATTTCGCTTAGAAAAAAGTCAAGAGACGAGGGCGCAGCACTCGCAGCTTGAAATAGTTGCCAAACACTTTGAGTCAATATTGATGAAAAAGAACACAAAAGCAAAACTGATCCATCGAGGTTTCAGGTTGGAGAAGAACTCTGAAGCGAACATCCCTATCTCACAAGTTGAGGAGATTGCTAAACGGATAGATGATACCCTCGGCATCAACTATAGACTTGATTCATGGCGCTCACCACGTTCTGCCCCACGTACTGAGGATGTATTCGGATCTACAAAATGGTCAAGTGCCAATATCCGTATATCTCTCTGGCGGTTTCCACGTTATCCACGACCTTAAATAGAATCGTAAAGAACTTAATTTAGACAGAAGGAGGATGCATCATGAATCCTAATAATATAAATAAAATGCTAAAAACCTTAATTGAAGAACATGCCTTACCGATTACTACTCACAGTGATAGGATCCTATTAATTGTTGAAGGGGAATACCCCGGGAGCGGGTCTGAACGATATGCAGAGTTAAAACAATGTCTTGAAGTAATAATACAACAGTGGAAGGGGGACAGAACATTAGAAGATTTTAAGAATAGAATGTTTGATGGAACTTGGTATGCCACCATAGTAGAATCCTTTTCTGAGATACATAACAAAGTAGAGCGCGTTGCCTCAGATTCATCGCGTGTTTCAGAAGCAAGAGAGGTCTTACAAGACTTAATTCAAGAACAATCACTACCTATCAAAAAAATTCGAAACCGCATCAAACTCGTAATTCTTCCGGACAATCCTATAGACTATCGAACTGAAGAAATAATAGAACTTGATGATTTACTTCAGAAAATGGTACTTGAAGGTTCACTAAAAGAAGACATAAACAACATCTATGTTCGGCATAGCGGTTTCCGTTTTGGTCCAAAGAAAGGCACCTTTGATATAGACTTTTCACAGGTTCAGGAGTTAACGAATTCTTTGCAGACTGAAATAGCAAAACACGGACTGCATGTGAAATTAATTCATCAGGGCTTTAAACTGGAAACAGAGAATGAATCTGATTTAGATAGGACAGAAATTGAAATTGAGGAAATAGCATACCGATTAACGATTATGACAGGTATCAATTTCAGAATCAGCACAAGTGGAGTGAATTCAATAGGCTTAGGCACCGACGGCGCGCATCCTTTTTCCAATTAATCTCCACAAACTATAGACCCTAAATAAGGAGCAGAAAAATGACCTATGTAATTTGTGAACCATGCATTGATGTAAAAGACCACATCTGTGCTGAAGTATGTCCTGTAGAATGCATACACCCAATGAAGAACGATGACCCAGACACATTTGAAGAGGTAGAACAACTCTATATAGATCCAGAAGAATGCATTGACTGTCATGTGTGTGTCCCCGAATGTCCCGTTGAGGCTATCTATGTGGATGATGAAGTCCCTGAAGAATGGCAACATTTCATACAAATAAACGCTGATTACTTCCAAGAATGAACATTTATTTGACAAATTAGTAAAATAGTATATAATAATAGGAAGGCAACAATGACTTATGTAATTTGTGAACCTTGTATTGATGTAAAGGACAGTGCCTGTGTAGATATCTGCCCTTGTGAGTCTATAAGACCAATCCCTGAGTATGAAACAGACGATTTTGAAGGTGTAAACCAACTCTTTATTGACCCGGATACATGTATTGAATGTGGCGTGTGTGAACCGGAGTGCCCCATGGAGGCTATATATTTTGATCAAAATGTTCCCAAAGAATGGGAACATTACATACAGATAAACGCTGATTATTACGAACAACAACACAGTGTTTAAAGTGATAAATTATCTTTCTTGAAAGGAGAACTACAATATGACCTATGTAATTTGCGAACCTTGCATTGACGAAAAAGATTCCTCTTGTGTTGATGTGTGTCCTGTAGATTGCATTCACCCACATCCAACAGATGCACCTGACGACTTTGAAGAAGTTGAAATGCTCTATATCGATCCGGAAGAATGCATCGATTGTGGCGTGTGTGAACCGGAATGCCCCGTTGAAGCTATCTTCATGGAAGAAGATGTTCCAGAGGAATGGGAGCATTTTATTGAAATCAACGCTGACTATTTTGAGTAAAATAACACCGAATTGACAGAATATAAGTCAAACTAAGGGTGTTGTCTAATAACAATTGATATAGGTGGAAGCTGCAATCGTCAGCACTATGCCATACCATTTGTTAGGCAGCACCTTTGCTTTTTCAATTATAATACCATTTCTAATTGATCGATTCTCATTATAGTGAAATGTAAAATCCGCGCACACTCCCCGGTAGATGCGGTTTCCTAACCACATCTATGAGACTGAACAAACACCGGTTCGGTTAGGATAACCGAACCATAGACGTCAATTTAAGGAGATCAATCTGTTTTTTTGATGTCTTCAGTCCCGTATGAGGATTAATTTATTAAACGGGTAATTCTCATTTTCTCAAACACGGTAGGAGCGGTTTCCTAACCGCTCCGGACTTCTCAAGGAAATTACCCGATTTATTTTTTAATCGTCATACGGGACTAAGAGTTGTGTTGGCAACGTTTATCTATAAACATTCCGTCCCTAATGAAGATTAAGAAATAAATTGGGTAATTTGAGATCAAAGTCCAGCGCGCTTACAAAGCGCGCCTACGGGTTTGACAATCGCGCTTACAAAGCGCTCCTACTACCAGTTTTGGCGTGATTATAATTACCCGTTTAATAAATCAATCTTCATACGGGACTAAAGAACATTATTGCCTTGCAGAAAATCCTTAAATTAGGCGTTTTACCAGGCTGGTAGGTTCGGTTTCCTAACCGAACCATAGGCGTCAATTAGAGGATATATTTACCTGTGAAGGATTTTGGAAGTCTCTTATTATCATACACACCTTTCGCACCGCTGGTGCTTGGTTTCTTGTGGCGGACATTTTCTATACACCTTTCGCACCGCTGGTGCTGATATGTGATTTATGAAAGCCTCGGAGAGGCAGCATGCGCGTGTGGCATGCTGCATGAGGTGTATAGCACGTAATATCAATACAGACGAAAGCCCCAGCGGGGCAGCATGCGCGTGTGGCATGCTGCATGAGGTGTATAAAATGCACAAACTTTACTCACTAAATTGACGCATATGGTTCGGTTTCCTAACCGAACCTACCGTAGTGTGTAAGTAATTATGGTTTTAACTATAACAAAAAACACGTTCGTAGTCGCGCAATTCATTGCGCCTCTTACATTTCCTCTGAAATCTACTAAATAGTCATCCAAGTTGACTAAAACTGTGAGACACCTTTTATTCCGAGATTCAGACAAAAGGTGAGTCTTAGGTATATCAACATATACACCATAGAGTCGGTTTTTCCGAAAATAACAACCTTTGAGGAAACATCAACCATGATAAGTAAAGCATTAGCACAATTCAAAATCTCACCAAATCACACAGAAAACATTGTACAGGAAATATCACATACAAAACCTGCTGCCCTATCTACAAGTAATCCATTTGTCTCATGGTTAACCGCTACCTTTTCCTGCGTGGTAGTGCTAATAATGTTAGGTTTTGGAAAAGGCAATAATTTTGCCCTATTCCAAGGAGATGCTTTTGCGCAACAAGAAAATCCTGACACTAAAACACAAACTGACAATGCACAACTACAATCTAACCATGCAGATGAGGAAAATAAATTGGAAAATTATCCACAATGGAATCTGCCAAAAGGTGCGAAATTGCGATTAGGTAAGGGAGGACTGGGAACAATTCAGTTTTCACCAGATGGCAGACAAATGGTCGTGGGTAGTAATACTGGTGTTTGGATTTATGATGTGGAAACCGGTAAAGAGATTTCATTATTACTCGGAATGAGTAGAGCAATTGCGTATTCACCTGATGGTCGCTTTATCGCATCTGCTGGTGGAGACCCAGTTACCAGTTTTGGTAGGAGTCCACTTGAAACAGGAATTGAGATACGGGAAGTTACTACAGGGAAAAAAGTAGCGTTACAAGATGAGTTGCCTCCTGCGAAAGCGTTACGCTTCACAAATGATAGCAAAACACTTGTATGTTTAAGTATGTCAAGAGAAAACATATATTGGATTGATGTGGAAACCGGTGAATACACAACGACAAATATAGGAAAAAGACAGGGGTATATGCATCTTGAAAGTTACGCACTTACAGAAGATAAAATCGCTATCGGAAGTAATGATGGGAAAATTGAGTTGTGGGACACTACGACAGGTAAGAAGTTAACAACGCTTAGGAAATTTGGGAAAGAAGTTAGCTTACCAGAATATTTCACTAAGACAAACAAAGCACTGACTATGGAATTCTCCTTAGACAGAACAAAACTCGCTACTGGAAATCTGGATACCACAGTACAAATATGGGATACAACCACTGGAGAAGAATTAATTGTTCTCCAAAAGCCTATAGAAGGGAACATGTGGAGTGTATCAACGGAAAATGGAAAAGAGATCGTAAAAAACCCTATGAAGAACGAGAGGAACAGTAGACCGTCTTCATTGGCATTCTCTCCAGACGGTTCAATACTTGCTTGTGGTAGTGAAGATAGTACTATCAAATTGTGGAACAGTCTTACAGGGGAATTTATTGCTACCTTCACAGGTCATCTCAGCATTGTTGAACAATTAACTTTTTCACCAGATGGCATAATACTCGCAAGCGGGAGTGCCGATGGTACAGTCCGATTTTGGGATATTGAGACAAGTAGACCAGTACAGAACAAAATTACTGGACACATGTGGATAAGATCGACGGCTGCATTAAATGATGGAACAAGTTTTGCGAGTGTATCAAACAAAGGGATAATCACTGTTTGGGATCTGAAGAATACTGAAAAAACAACTTCCATTATCAAAGCAGTACTTGAGGAACATTTGTATTGGAATATTTACAGAACGTATGTGTTCACACCAGATGGAACCAAACTGCTCAATCACGGTAAACAAACCGACCCAACTAAACCAAACTTTAATGATTGGGTGCTACGTCTGAATGATGTTAACACAGGACGTGAGTTAAAGTCTTTCCCATGGGGTACTGGAGAGGTGTTTTCCCCTGATGGAAAAATCTTAGCACAAGGTGCTGTCAACAAAATCCACTTATTGAATATAGAAACTGGAGAAGAACGTGAAATAATTACATCAGACCACGATGAAGATTCCGATGAAGACAAACCTTTTATCAGGACTATAGCATTTTCACCTGATGGAGAAAAGATTGTTAGTGGCACGTCGGGTGGACATGTTCAATTGTGGAATGTGGAAACTGGAACTGAGTTAAGTTCTTTCTTTCCAGAATTGACAGATAACGATAAAAGACGAGAACCTATACATCAGTTTGTATTTTCTTCAGACGGTTCGCTAATTGCTGTCCGCAGTACGAAACGGATACGTATCATAGGAAGAGCGAAACAACCTCACTTTAAGGAATCGCTTTTTTCTGAAGAGGAAAATGGAGATACATTCATCTTTTCACCAGATAATAAAGTGCTTATTGTCGGTTACTGGGGTGGGAAAATTCGGTTATGGGATGTAGCGACCGGAGATAAACTTATCACACTTGATGGACATTCCGTGGCTGTGGAAGATTTGATATTTTTACCAGATCATAAGACGCTTCTCAGTGTTGGAGGCGGTAATATTCTACTGTGGGATTGGGATCAAGTAGTCAGGAATGCATACGCAGAGAATCAAGAACTTGAACCTAATGTGAACCCTGCCACTGAAGAACAATCAGCAGAAAATGTGTTACGAATCCTTGAACATTCAGCACAAAAGCCAAAAATCTCTGATCATGTCCTGTGGAATGGTGAGATATATCTCGCTAATGAATGGTATGAACACGCGTATGGGGAATTTGTGAAATACTTATCCGCTGCAGATTATCAGGGAGGACAGAATGTCATTACACCACCAAGTTTTCACCGTCATTTATTCGCAAGAATTGGCAAAATCGGTAAAGATATTGAAGATAAAGACGGTTTCGCTGACCTGGTAACTAAATTGATTGACGCATTTGCAGATAGTCGGAGCATCCAATTGAATGCCCACCTTGTTCTCGCTAAATTCTATCACGATAATGGAATGGATGAGAAAGCAGATGAGCATATTGAGAAAATAGATATCCTAATGAGAAACCTTACGACAGAAAGTCTAAGTCTTCAGTTAAATGCATATCTCAGTCTAATTACATATTATCGGGATAAAGGCATGAATGAAAAGGTAGATATGTATATCCAAAAAATTGATAATATGATTACAGAACTTGACCCAAATCAACCCAATAGCCTGAGACTTTGGATTGGTACACATTTCGGTTTAGCCGAATATTATCGTGAATATGGTCTGCATGAACAGGCAGATGAGCATATTCAAAAAACTGGTTTCATCACAGAAGATGCATGGATGGAACTTGGACCGTTTGATAATGTAGGGGAAATAGGATTTGATACTGTATACATACCCGAAGAAATCACGGAAATTGACCTCACTACAAGATATGATGGACAGAATGGACCAGTCAGTTGGAAAAAGTTCAGCGATACGGGATTAAACGGTTATATCCATCTCGGTGAAAAGAATGTTGATTGGCAAGTCTTCTACACCTTCGCTACCGTTACCTCTCCTGATGAACGTGAAGTCCAATTACGGTTTGATAGTGACGACCAAGGAAAATTATGGCTAAACGGCAAAGAGGAATTCACACATACCAAAACCTTTGCTGTTAGACTCGATACATATATTATTCCTGTCACACTCAAACAAGGTAAAAACAGTATCCTCGTAAAGGTGTGTAATGAAGAAGGGGCATGTGCTTTTATCCTCCGCATTACAGACAAAAACGGACAGCCTTTTTTGGATCTGAAATATTGAAATAACCTCTAATCTAATGAACTTTGACATTCAAATTCGATAATGTAAATGTATGGGTTGGGTCTCCCAACCCATAGGTGTCAACTTAAGGAAATTTCAAATGCAGAAACTCTCATTAGTCCCGTATGAAGATTGATTTATTAAACGGGTAATTATAATCACGCCAAAACTGGTAGTAGGAGCGCTTTGTAAGCGCGATTGTCAAACCCGTAGGCGCGCTTTGTAAGCGCGCTGGACTTTGATCACAAATTACCCGATTTATTTTTTAATCTTCATTAGGGACGATATGTTTATAGCTAAACGTCATATAGACCCTCTTTAGTCCCGTAGGGACGATATGTTGTAACTAATCACACTGTATAAGCATATCGTCCCTATGGGACTAAAGAAACTGTGTTCAGACGCGATCTATAAACATATCGTTCCTACGGAACTAAAATATAGGACAATCCTAATAACAATACGGATTCAGAGAGATTCATAATAATGTGGATATCTTCTTAAGTTGACACCTATAGGGTTTCCTAACCTTGCCCATCACAGTGTCAAATTATATCTAAAATCTACTATAAATTCGTTTTTTCAAATTTACATTAAATTTGTGCACCCAATCCCTCACAAAGTCGCGTCACTGATATAAAGAAGTAATAAAACTATCTGTTCTAAGAGGTGACACATGCAACACAACGACACCGAGCTTGTCCGACTTGTTCTTTCAGGCGACGATGACGCATTCACATCGTTAGTAACTAAATATCAGAAGCAGATACGCGCACTTGCATGGCGTATTGTCGGGGATTTTCATATTGCCGAAGAAATTACACAAGATGCATTTTTGACTGCTTATAGAGAATTGGAAAAACTGAAGGAACCACAACGTTTTGCAGGGTGGTTGTCTGTGATAACAAGACGACACTGCTATTCGTGGCATCGCAAAAAACGTTTGCCCATAGAATCCTATGATGATCTGCAAGAGACTGACAGTGAGCAAATCGAAGGCACAGCATATTCTGAGTACATCATTGAGGAAAAAGAACGAGAAACGGTAGAAGCACAGCGCGAAGTAGTTAAAAAGTTACTCGCAAGACTACAAGAAAGTGAACGCACTGTCATTACTTTGCATTACTTCGGAGATATGACATGTGTAGAAATCGGTGAGTTTCTGGGTGTATCTGTAAACACCGTAAAGAGCCGACTTCACCGTGGACAACAACGTTTGAAGAAGCATGAACCGATGATAAGAGAGGCATTAGAGCATTTCAAAATCTCACCTAATCTCACAGAGAACATTATGCGTGAGATCACCAAAACTGAACCTGCTGCACCATCTGCAAGTAAACCGTTTGTCCCCTGGTTAACTGCCGCTGCAACCTGCGTAGTAGTGTTGCTCATGTTAGGTTTTGGAAACAGTAAATTCTTAACACGTTTTCAACCTTCCTATAGTTTGGATGAAAACTCTGAGATGACGGTTGATATTGTTGATGCCCCCGTTATGGCAAAACTTATGTTGGAACCCGATTTACAAAAGCAACTTGGGAGTGTAAACGCGCAAGATAATGACTTATTTCCTGAGCAGCAACCTAAAGAAAACTTACCGCTATCTAAAATAATACGGGAAGATGGAACAGTTCAACATTTTTCACAATGGAGATTACCAAAACATGCAAAAGCGCGTTTAGGTAAAGGTCGTATTACCACCATGCAGTTTTCACCAGATGGCAACCAACTTGCACTCGGAAGTCCTATCGGTATATGGTTATATGATGCCAATACAGGTAAGGAATTTCACCTATTTCCAGGTCCGTGTGGTTCACTTGCTTTTTCACCAGATGGACGTTACCTCGTAAATGGTGGTGGTAGTCGGTTCTGGGGAGGAGAATTCCAGATTTGGGACACAACAACTTTTCGTAAAGTGAAACTTGATAAAGTTCCTCCTGAATCAAGAGCGTTAAGATTTGACAAAGACAGCAATATGCTTGTCAGTATTGATGCAGTATATTCCAAACAGAGGCCAATCAAATCTATAAGTACCCTAGATCTTGATACTAAAAAAGTAAAAACAAAAGATGTAAAAGAGAAATTCGGACCGCCACTAGAAAGTGGTGCACTTTACGCTTTAACTCACGATAAAGTCGCAATTTTTCGACACCGTACGGAGAATCAGGAAATTGAGATTTGGGATATTGTGTCTGGGAGAAAAGTCTCTACACTTGAAGGTCCTGATGAATTACCATTCTCTCCGAACTCTGTTGAAGTCTTGGCATTTTCGTCTGATGGCAGGTTACTCGCAAGTGGTAGCCAGAATTCACAAGTGCGGCTGTGGCATACGGATACTGGCACTCAATTATACACACTCAAAAAACATATAACTGATTCAGAGGAACGGAATAAGACAACATCTTTAGCCTTCTCACCTGACGATAAGTTATTAGCGTGTGGAAATGAAGATTCTACTGTTCAATTGTGGGATATCACTACAGGTGAATCTCTTGCGGTTTTCACCGAACATATTGGTGGAGTTGCAACAGTGGCATTTTCCCCAGATAGCAGCACACTTGCTACTGCACGTTCGGACGGTACTGTACTACTGTGGGATATTAAGACAGGGAAACCATTACCGATGCAGATTACTGGACACCCATCAGGAGTCTACACAACTGCCTTCTCTCCGGATAGTTCTACACTTGCCAGTATTGCAACTAATATGATGCCGACATTCTGGGACCTGACCACGTTACAGAAACCAAATCTAAATTCAACAAGTAAGTTCAAAATTGAAGGCAGAAAGATAGGTGAAGGTTGGACTTCATTTTATGCATTTTCTCCTGATGGATCAACACTCGCAAGCATCAATAGGCATCTGGTTCGTTTGACTGATGTACAAACTGGGGAAGAGTTAAAGATTTATAATTGCACACTAAGAGGTAGTAGTTCCCTCGCCAAAAAGATAATTTTCTCACCAGATGGAAAAACAATTGCTGTTGGAACTAACGGTGTTATACACTTGTGGAATTTAGAGAATGATAAATATAAGAAAATATACCTTTTAGATCCGAAGAAAAATCGTATAATATTCGATCTAATTTACCCCCGTCCTCTGGATATCACAAGGTTAGTTTTCTCACCCAGTGGAAAAATAATTGTCAGTGGCACGGCGGGAGGAAAAGTGCAAATGTGGCATGTGGAGACTGGAATTGAATTATGTACTTTCCTTGAAGGGGAGTGGTTTGAGGAAGCAAAAAAGAAGAAAGATGGAAATATCTCTAACATCAGAACTAGACAACACATTATCGATTTAGTCTTTTCTCCAAATAGAGACCTGCTTGCTGTAACTTCTCTTTTTGGAAAAACGCGCTTTTTTAAATGTGAGGATCAGACTGAAATTGAAGATATTAAGGTGAAAAACTGTGATACATTAGCATTTTCACCTGATGGCACCTTGCTAATAAATGGAATAATTAGTGGTAAGATTGAGTTGATTGAGTTGGCAACGGGAGATAAACTCACCAAACTTGATGGACATAGGAATGGGTTGTCCCAATTAGCATTTTCACCAGATGGCAAAACGATGACAAGCATTGGTGGTGAAGGCACAATTCTCGTCTGGGATTGGGAAGAAATACGCAATAGTCCAAAACAGAATAAAGACCCAATAGAACAATTCAAGGAAAAGTTAAACGCTATTACGTTAGCAAGCTCTGAACGCAGGTTGTTCGCACAAGTTGCCGAAGATATTAAGAATACCAAAGACAAAGAAGGTTACGTTGCTATCCTGAATCAGATAATTCAGGATATGTCGGACAAGTTGAGCGTACGATTAAATGCCTCACTCGTTTTGGCTGAATTTTATCGTGAAAACGACATGAGTGAGAAAGCTGAAGAACTTATTCAAAAAACCGGTTTCATCACCGAAGATAAGTGGTTAATACTCGGTCCATTTGATAATGCTGACGGAATTGGATATAATACAGTTTACATCCCTGAAGACATAACCCACATTAACCTGAATGCAGATTATGATGGATTAAATGATAAAGTGAGTTGGCAGAAATCCACAGATGGAGTGCTAAACGGTTATATTGGTTTGGGTAACAATGTTGAGTGGTGTGCTGCTTACGCATTTGCTACTATTGTCTCACCCGACAAACGGGAGGTCCAATTCAGATTCGATAGTGATGATCAGGGAAAAGTCTGGTTGAACGGTACAGAGGTATATGCACATACAAAATCGCATAGTGCAGAAATTGACAGACATATTATTCCCGTAACGCTTAAGCAAGGCAAAAACACTATACTTGTCAAAGTGTGTGAGGAAGAAGGTGGATGGGGATTCTATCTGCGAATTACTGACAAAGATGGAAAAGCGTTTGGCGATTTGATTATCAATGAAGCACAGCAACAGAAAGAATAACCGTTTCAAAACCGCTTGAATGTTGTTTGCCAACAACGGAGCAGCTCATCTTATCAAAGGACTCTGATAACTCAGTATTCGTAGGTGGGGAATGCCAAAAGGGCATTCATACCCGGGGAACGCCAAAAGGCGTTCATACCGTTGATTACTTGATTTGGCACTTTGTAAGCGCGTTGAATCATAGAAACATAACTGACAGTCATGTTTGTTGGTTTAGAAAATCACCGTGCATTTCACAGGTATGTCCAGCGCGCTTACAAAGCGCGCCTACAGCGGGTTGTGGTTGCTAAATTGACGCCTATAGTGCAAAAACTTTATACACCCTCCAAAAAGGGGTGTGTAAAGTTTTTGGCATAATATCCCAGTTACCATTGTAGTGCGAAGAACTTATACCCCTCCCAAAAAGTAAATACTTGATATTAAGGTCAATAACAAGTATAATTAATAAACCTATACTGTTGATTAAGGATACCCTTAATAGCCCTTAATAGAAGAATACTTCAAAGAATAGATGAGTAAGAATGTAGAACACGATTGGAGGAAATATGAGTAACGAAAGTAAATGTCCAGTGATGGGACATTCTCACGCGCAAGGCACCATAAAGAATAAACAGTGGTGGCCGAGTCAGTTGAACCTGAAGATGTTACAGCAGAACCCACCCACATCCAACCCTCTCGGAGAGTATTTTAACTATGCCGATGAGTTTGAGACTCTTGACTTGGTGGAATTGAAACAAGACGTTGATAATGTGATGACAACTTCGCAGGACTGGTGGCCCGCCGACTATGGACACTACGGTCCCCTCTTCATCCGGATGGCATGGCACAGCGCAGGCACCTACCGTATCCACGATGGACGTGGTGGTGCAGCCTCAGGAACAATACGTTTCGCACCTCTCAATAGTTGGCCCGATAACGCAAGCCTTGACAAGGCTGTCCGGTTGCTCTGGCCTGTCAAACAGAAATACGGACGCAAACTCTCGTGGGCAGATCTCATCATTTTCACAGGGAACTGTGCGCTTGAGTCTATGGGACTAAAGACGTTTGGGTTCGCTGGTGGAAGAGAGGATGTCTGGGAACCCGAAGAAGATATCTATTGGGGATCGGAAACTACATGGTTGGGAGACGAACGCTACACTGGTGTCAGAGACCTTGAGGAGCCGCTCGGTGCTGTTCAGATGGGTCTAATCTATGTCAACCCACAAGGACCAAACGCCAACCCGGATCCAGTCGCTGCAGCAATAGACATTAAAGAGACATTCCGCCGCATGGCAATGAACGACGAGGAGACGGTCGCACTCATTGCAGGTGGACACACATTCGGCAAAACACACGGTGCTGCTGATGCAGATGAACATGTCGGTCCCGAACCCGAAGGGGCATCCCTTGAAGAACAAGGACTCGGTTGGAAGAACACCTTTGGCAGTGGTAAAGGTGTTCACACAATTACCAGTGGGATAGAAGGTGCATGGACTGCAACACCAACCAAATGGGATAATAGTTTCTTCGACAACTTGTTTAACTATGAATGGGAACTCGTGAAAGGACCTGGTGGGGCATGGCAGTGGACACCCAAAGATGAATCTGCACAAGATACCGTGCCGGACGCACACGATCCTTCAAAGAAGCACGCTCCCATGATGCTCACAACCGACCTTTCCCTGAAGGCAGATCCAGATTATGCCAAGATTTCAAAGCACTTCCATGAGAATCCCGAAGACTTCGCTGATGCATTTGCAAGGGCATGGTATAAACTTACCCATCGCGATATGGGACCTCTCACACGGTGTCTCGGTCCTTGGGTTCCTGAAGAACCACAGTTATGGCAAGACCCCGTTCCAGATGTTGATCACGAATTGATTGATGCGCAAGACATTGCCGCACTCAAAGACAAGTGTCTTTCATCAGGACTACCCATTTCACAACTTGTTTCTACCGCTTGGGCATCTGCATCGACATTCCGCGGCACAGACAAACGTGGTGGCGCGAACGGCGCACGTATTCGTCTCGCGCCGCAGAAAGATTGGGAAGCCAACAGTCCTCCCAAACTCCAGAAGGCACTTCAAGCTTTGCAGGAGATTCAAACAGATTTCAACAACGCACAATCCAACGGGAAAAAGGTCTCACTCGCTGACTTGATCGTTCTTGGTGGATGTGCAGCGGTTGAAGCAGCTGCAAAGAACGCGGGTGTTGATGTTGATGTTCCATTCACACCGGGACGCACAGATGCCGTGCAGGAACAAACCGATGTGGAATCGTTTGCCGTGCTTGAGCCGACTGCAGATGGATTCCGGAACTTCCTTGGAAACGGAAACCCAAGAACTGCTGAAGAACTGCTCGTAGATAAGGCACAAATGCTAACTTTAACCGCTCCTGAGATGACAGTTCTCGTCGGTGGTTTGCGCGTTTTGGATGCGAACAGTTGTGGATCGGAGCTCGGTGTTTTCACTAAGCAAACTGAAACGTTGACCACTGATTTTTTCGTCAATCTGCTTGATATGGATACTGAATGGGTAAGTTCCTCCTCATCTGAGAATGTCTTTGAGGGACGTGATCGTTCAACTGGAAATCTCAAGTGGAAAGGAAGTCAAGTTGATCTTGTATTCGGTTCAAATTCCATACTCCGTGCTGTTGCGGAAGTCTACGCATGTGATGACGCACAACAGACATTTGTGCATGACTTCGTAGCTGCGTGGAACAAGGTCATGAATCTTGACCGTTTCGACCTTGTCTGAACCATGATTTGATTATAGGCGGGGTCTCTGTACCCCGCCTATATCTGAACCAGTATTTGATTGTATGGCGGGGCCTTCCGGGGAATGCCTAAATGGCATTCATACCGTTGATTTGGTGCCCCGCCTTTGTGTTGCACAGAATGTCTTATATGTTAGAGGGTTTCCAACCCCAATTTTTTGCAAAAACCTTCCGCACTGCTAGTGCTTTGTTTTTTTATTTGATATATTCTATACACCTTCTGCACCACTCGTGCTGAGTAGTGTTCTCCTACAGCCTCGTAGAGGCGAAAGGTGTATAGCGCAAGCTGAACTCATCATCAGCAGACAGGTGTATCAAAATACCATTCAACAGATAACGCTTGTCTGTGAGAAGAAACGTTGAAGACCCAAACTCTCCTCCGCGTCATCCAAGATATCCGCGATTCAAACAAAAGAAATCCATAACACCATCGGGCGAAATGTGTATCATGCAAGAAAGTGGTATGATGACTGTGATTCTCCTTGTTTAGACTATTATTCAAGCCCTCAAAAACTCTCCAATCTATAGTAAATTGAATTGGTATAACCTTAAATCATAAGTATATCAAAACGCATACTGAATGATCTAAAGTCGATCCACTCAATAAGTTTGAAATAAAACCTATAAATTGGCATACACAGTGCTTCATTGATTTTTCCGCTATACAAGACCATTAACACACAACAAATCCAATTATTTTACTTTTTAGTAAAATAGCGGAATTTCTAAATATTGTTGACATTACACCACCTTTCAAATATAATTCATAATATTGCGTCTTATATTAGTTTATTAAATTATGTTATATAATATTAAGTCTTTATATTATTTTACCAACTTGTGTCAGTTAATAAACTGTTTTGTTTATTTTTAAATATAATTACATTAACACTATAAACATAGCGTCACTACGGGACTAAAAAGGGTCTTCAAAAAGAAATACGGATAAAATGTCCTGTATAGGTGGAACTATATTTGATATATAGTTCCACAACTCTTTAAATAAGTATGGTAATACCAAAACATAAACTATCAATTGTCAAGTTTCAGTAATAACAATAGGAAACACTTTAATGATATTCTCTAAATGGAACGTGATTTTATTCATGCTGATGTTTGCCCTTTCTTTTTCTGTAGAATCGGTATCTCAGCAGGAACCACATGTTCAAGGAAAAAGGATCCATCGATCTATTCCTCCACAGGGTGCAAAGACACACGTAGTTGTTCCTGCAGAAAGGTTTCGTGCTGGCGGGTTCAAACGCTGGTTCTACGGCAGTGACTACCGCGATCTATGGACTACCCCAATTGAGGTGGCAGTCCTTGATCTTGACACTGTGGGAGGCGGTTTAACGCCACTTCGCACTGGTGGATTTGGGCAGTCCGTGTCTCTTCATTTTACTGGAGAGGATGGTCGCAGGTATACGGTTCGTTCTCTGGACAAGGATCCCACTAAACGGAGATGGGAAGAACTCAAGGATACAATTGCCGATGATGTCCTTCAAGACCTCATCAGTGCTTTTCTACCAACAGGAGGACTCGTCGTTGATCCGCTGATGGAAGCTACGGGTATCCTGCATTCAAAGCATACGCTCGTTGTTATTCCAGATGATCCCAGACTGAAAGAGTATCGCGAAGATTTTGCGGGACTTATAGGCATGTTGCAGGAACACCCTTCAGAAGGAGCAGACGGTACACCCGGTTTTGCTGGTTCCCAACAGATCAGTGGAACGGAGAAGTTGTGGGAACATTTGGAAGAAACACCCAGCAATCGCGTCGATTCACGTGCATATCTAAAGGCGAGACTAATGGATTTTCTCGTGAACGACAGAGACCGTCATCATGGTCAGTGGAGATGGGCGCGGTTCCCTGATGGCGAGGGTAATACTTGGATACCAATACCTGAGGATCGGGACCTTGCTTTTATTGACCTTGACGGGTTCGCTATGGGAATAGCACGTAGAGGACTCCCCAAGTTTCTTATCAGATTCGAAGATAAATATCCGAACTTGTCAGGCTTGACGGTTTCTGGTTGGGAACTTGACCGGGAATTACTTGTTGAACTTGATAAGGCTGCCTGGGACTCTGTGGTAACAGCATTTTGCAAGGATCTACCGGACCCTGTCATTGAGGATGCAGTGCGAAAACTGCCAGAGCCGTATTACGAAATGCTCGGAGCGACTCTTACGGATGCACTTAAATCGAGACGAGATGCATTGCCTGACTTTGCCAGCAGATACTATAAGTTCATTACCCGCAAGCCAGAAATACAGGCTACCGATCAGAACGAGTACCTCCACTGTGAGCATCTACCAAATGGTGGTTTGGTCGTCCGCATCGGTCTGATAGCAGATCCTGATGGAGAAAGGATGAAACCCTATTTTCAACGGACATTTCATCCCGATGAGTCCCGCGAAGTCCGAATATACCTCCGAGGCGGAGACGACAGTGCGGAAATATCAGGGACAAAAGGTGCTATGACCGTCCGTATAGATGGTGGTGGTGGGGACGACACGTTTACAAACGCATCCGAAGCCAATGCCTCAAAGACTCGGTTCTACGATTATCGTGGAAAAAATCGGTTTGTCAAAGGCAATGGAGCGAAAATTGACGAAAGTCCATACAAACGTCGACCGCCACAGATTCTCCTACCAGATCAAACAAGATATGCCATGGACTGGAGCAAGGAAACATTTACTTACCCGATGATTACGGTGAATCCTGATCTGGGTGTGTTCTTGAAGGGCAACAGTAGTTTACAATATTTCGGATTTCGAAAATATCCGTATTTTTCGCAGCATTCTTTTGGCATCGGTCTTGCGTCTAATGGTCTTAATCCTTTTGTTTCTTATACTGGCAACTATCGACACGTCCTGCACGTTCTTGACGTGAGAGTTCATCTCGAATACTCCGGAATCCAGATGATCCGGTTCAACGGATTTGGTAATGACACTCAGATTGAAGGTTCTTCATCCTTCTATAAAGTAGAGCAGAATTATTTCCTTTTCGCACCATCTCTGAACTATCAACCGAATAAACCTGAAGATGATGAGCACAGTGATTCTAAGGTGTCAAGTCGCTCAGAACTCACCGTCCGATTGGGACCGATCATCAAGTATTCAAACACGTCCCAAGAGGCTAACAAAGATAGATTCATCGGTTCGTTGGATGAGCCGCTATACGGCACAGGTTCCTTCGGTCAACTTGGTGCATTAGGTAAACTCGTGTACGACACGCGTAACAACCCGGCATTTACCACGCACGGCTTTTTTGTTAATGCAACTGCAGCCATCTACCCAGGTGTCTGGGATGTAGAGTCTGTATTTGGCAGCTTAGATGGCGTAGTAAGCACTTATGTAATGGCTCCTATTCCGACGAAACCGACACTTGCTCTGAGGGGTGGTGGTAAGAAAGTGTGGGGCACCTTTCCCTTCCATGAGAGTGCATTTCTGGGCGGTCCTGGTTTTGTAGGTATCGGATCATCCGATAGCCATTTACGCGGTTTCCGTAAAAACCGGTATGCTGGAGACACCTCACTATATGGGAACGTTGAACTTCGCTTGAGTCTGGTACCAATCAAGATCATAGTGCCTGGAGAGTTAGGTCTGTTCATTGCAGCTGATGCCGGACGCGTCTTTTTTGCCGAAGATTCTAACGATGCTGACAAATGGCATAGCAGCATCGGAGGCGGTTTATGGATCTCTTTCCTCCGTCACCAGCAAACATTGAGCGTGGCAATCGTAAATGGCGATGACTTGACCGGACTGTATCTGCGGGCTGGTTTCATGTTTTAACCAAACAAGAGGTATTTCGTATGCTCAACAACATAATTGTTCGTCTCATTGCTTACTATGCCGCATGGCTTTTGGCACTTAGTGGGATTTTTCGTCTCTTTCCCCAAATTCTTTATTACGTTGCTAAAGAACGTGAACGGATTTTCGTAGGACAAGGATTGGAGGATGGAGCAAACGCAGCCGTTCCAATGGGTGACATCCAAGAAGGGGTGGCGAGACTTGTCGATCCGGCACATACCGTTCCGGTATTGGTTGCTATGATACTGGCATTCGGGGTTACGCTACCGATAACTTGGTTATATCGGTGGACGCAACCGCGGAAGAAATACAGTCAATCCTTTGTACACACTTTGCTGGTAATACCAATCACCATAGCCCTAATTGTATTTTTGGTCAAAGGAAGTCTTGCCCTTGCGTTCAGCTTGGCAGGAATCGTTGCCGCTATCCGTTTCCGCACCTCACTTGAAGAACCTATTGATTGTGTATACATGCTTATGGCAATCGGAATAGGACTTGCAGCTGGCACGCAACTTACCACAGTAGCCTACCTTGCATCGTTGGTTTTTACCATCCTAATTCTTGGGGTTTGGAAAAGCAATTATGCAGCACTGCCGACAGAAATAACCGGCTGGAAAATTGATAGTTTTGAAAAATTGGGCAAAGCCCCTGGAGGTGAGGAAATTCCTACTAAAGAAGCATATAATGCCCAAATTGAAGTGCACACGACGAAGGTCAATGCAGCAAAAAAAGCAACGGCTCTAATTCTTGTACCTAATACCAAGCGGTGGCAGATAGCTGATGTGGTTAAGAATACGGATGGAACAGCAATCGTCGTGTTTGATATCTGGTTAAAGAACAGCGTTACCTTGACTACTTTCATCCAGGATATTGAAGAAAGCGGTAAAGGGTATATCAACAACGTAAAACTGACGAGACAAGAAGCTGATAAGGTGTAAGCACAATGCAGAATCGTGGAAATAAACTCTTAATTGGATTTCTTGGTTTCAGTCTTTTCGTTTTCTTGTTGGCAATGGTCTTAAGCCAAAATTATTCAGCAGACTTGAGTAATGAGGAGATACAGAGTGAGAATTATTCAGCAGACTTGAGTGAAAATGTGTTAATAACGGATACAGATACTATTATTGACGACTTGCCAATCGAGAATCAGATCGCATCACAAAGAAACATATCTCTCGTAAACTACCACCTGAAAAAAGAGGACACGACTCAATGGAAGCTTCCTGGACGGCTTGAGGAGATTTCTGGTTTAGCGATGACTGCGGACGACCGTCTCTTGGCTCATAACGATGAAAAAGGTGTTATTTATGAAATCGATTATCGAACTGGTGAGATCGTCAAAGCATTCCAAATAGCAGATATGAAGGATCCGGTTACCGATGATTTTGAGGGTATTGCGACAGTTAAAGACAAGATATATCTGGTTTCAAGTTCGGGAAGATTATACGAGTTCAGTGAGGGAGCTGATGATGAGTCAGTTTTATATAATATCTATGCTACTGGAGTTGGCAGAGATTACGAAATAGAGGGGTTAGCATACAATGTAAATCAGCAGGCACTTTTACTCATGTGCAAAGAATCTCGTAGAGATGAACTGAAAGAACAGTTGGTCATTTATTATTGGTCAACAAATGAGAAACGACTTATTGAAGGTGCACATATAGTAATACCTGTCATTGAATTCTCTCGTCATATTGAAGAAAAGAATTTTCAGCCTTCTGGTATTGAACGACATCCAGTTTCAGAAAACTACTTTGTCGTTGCTGCGCGTCAGAAGGCTATTGCGGAGATTACGCCAGAGGGTCAGATCGTGGCAGCTAAACAGTTTTCTGCTTATGAACATCGTCAGGCTGAAGGTATCACGTTCACCTCGGACGGTATACTCATAATTGCTGATGAGGGTGCGGGTAAGAAAGCGCGACTAACCCTCTATCCGGTTTCCGAAAGGCAGCAATAGCAGTTAATATGCTATTCAGGACTAGTACAGGAAGTTCCTGCAGACTTGAGAACAGTCGTTTCCTTATACCTTGCGATTGCACCGAGTTCTGTCATTGTATGGTGTTTTTTCAATAGCACTTTGAAAATTCAGATATCTATCCTACCCATCCTTTATCCTGAAAACCTTGGTTCAGCCAAACAAGATATCACTAAATTTACGGTTATACTATAGGAATTTCTACGTCCAATTCATTTGACTTTGCTAAGTGTCTGTGATAATCTATCCATTAGGTTATATAAAAATTTTAGCACGGAGGACTAATGAAAAAACGAACTTATGTCAGTTGTATAATTATATTGTTTTGTATTTTACAGAGTTTCGTCATACATTCAACTTTCGGTCAAGACGACTCTTTGGTTGAAAAGATACTTGAGAATCACAAGGAAATACTAAAACAGAAAAAAGTAAAAAATGTTCTGCCGGATGCATTAAAAGAATTCAAGGAAGATGAAATTCATGCGGAATTGATCCAAAAGGATCTAACCCAGTTGTTTGCGAACCCTGAAGATTTAAAGGAAATAACAAGTGAAATAGATGAAGAATTTATAACGCTTCTAAAAGAAGATAGCGGGTTACAAGCAATATTCAATGACACAGACTTCCACAGTCTGATGCAAGACAAAGATGCAATCGCAGAACTTGCAAGACTTATCAAAGCAGATTGGTTGGAATTTAAAATAAGAAATGTTCACATCCTACCGCTTTTGTTGATAGTCGTAGTGTGTCTTTTTTCACTTGGCAAAGGGGCAGATTGGCTTGTTGACGAGGCGGTGGTGCTATCTTCGCAGTGGGGGTTAGGCAAGGCTGTTATCGGTGCGACAATTGTAAGCATTGGAACAACAACACCCGAAGCGGCAGTTTCCGTACTATCAGCTATACAAGGTGAACCAGGACTTGCACTTGGAAACGCTGTTGGATCAATTATATGTGATACAGGATTGATTTTAGGCTTGGCTTCACTGATTGCTCCCTTATCGTTCAATAGAGAATTAGCATCCCGTTTGTCCAATGTTCAGGTGAGTGCTGGAATTCTCATGGTATTAGCCTGTTTTCCATGGTCATCTCCAGCCAAAGTCTTTACTCAAGGTGGGACTCTCCATCAATATATAGGTATTGTTTTCGTTATTCTATTAGGTTTATATATATGGCAATCTATCCGATGGGCAGGTGCAATCACGTCTGAACCTGAAAATGATGAAGAAACAGAACACAAGAGATCAAGCACATTTGTCACCCTACTAAAACTAATCGGATCAATAGCAATTGTCGTTGTTTCCGCACAAATTCTCATTCCAACAGTGAAGACACTTGCAATAAGATTTAATGTTCCTGAGGAGATCGTCGCAGCAACATTGGTTGCGTTTGGCACATCGTTGCCGGAACTTGTAACAGCGATCACAGCAGTCAGACGTGGGCATGGTGAGTTGGCAGTTGGCAACATAATCGGTGCAGATATTCTGAATGTGCTTTTTGTCGCGGGTGTATCTGCGGCTGCAACCCCTGTCGGTCTGCAAGCGTCAGGCAAATTTTTCCAATTCCTATTTCCTGCAATGGTGATTATTCTGATCGTATTCCGAATTGGTGTCTTTGTTTCAGGTAGTCAATTGAAACGTCCATTTGGAGTCGTATTAGTGGCAATTTATATCTTGGTGACGATACTGAGTTATATTTTTTCTGTAGATATGCATTAGAAAATGGTAGTTAGTTCTTCTCTTGTTGGAAGGCTTGTAACTCCAATTTTGCAGGTTTTATATCAAATAATCGGGGTTACAAACCTTCCAACAATGGAGAATCCAACTATTTATTTTTAAATTGATTTAAATTGATGCATAAGTTCAGGATAGGAAAATGCAACTACCACGGCTGTTTTAGTGTTACTTATAGATAGCACTATAGGAGTGAAGTAATGGTTATCAGGTTTACCAGATAATAGCGTTCGTTATTTTGTATTGACTATTACTATAGAAGGTATGCTGTTATGGGTAAATGGGTCACTTTTCTTATTGTGCTAATATTTTGCATCGGTTGCACACAAGAAAAATTAGAAGCCCCGATTTCATGGCAGATTACCTTCTTTCCACTTGGTGCGAAGGTGCGGTTTGCAAACCAAAAACCGGTCAAACAAATTTCTGTCTACAATTCTGATGGAAACAAGGTTGCTCAACTTGATTTTCCTGTGCAGCCACGTCAGATAGAATCGCTTTATTTTAAATGGGCTGCTGGAGAGACCTATAAGTTTGATGCTACTCTATCCTCAGGAGATGTTGTCGTTCAAACGGTGTCTGCACCGCTTGAATATGCGCGAGGCAACTTTGAGATTGCTATACCTTACGGTGTCGCAAGGAGTGCGGATACACAGAGTTCTAAAGTTAGCACTCAGAAAGCACTGCTTCTGCAGGGGAGCGTGATGACTGCGACCGTCATTGTAACAAACGGTAATGTACCAACTACTTTTGCTTTAGAGTTGTGCATCCCTTCATCTTTGGACATAAACCGTTTTCCAGAAGGATGGGAAGTTGAAACAACGGATGAACAAACCTGTCTTTCAACAACAGGAGAGTTCAAAGTTGCTTCAGAAGTGTGGCATCGTGAACTGGAAATAAGTGTGCCTCATCCTCCGACAAGTCCCATGAATACCTCTGAAATACGAAGTATATTAGGGAATGTCCGTTTTATGGCTGTTCATGGGGACACTTGGGAGCAGAAAGCGACGGTTCAATTGCGGGTTGCATCCATTTCTGAAATTGTAGAACACATATCTATTGCATCAATAGATATGCCAACAGATGAAGCAGGAACAGTAGATCTGAGACAACGAGAGGACACGATTTACCATCCACGTCCTCTATTTAGTTGGCTTAGCAGTCAGCAGACAGACGAATATACACCTGTCACCTATCAGACAGTCCGCCTCAACAATCAAGGTGAAGAGACAATCCATGTGGTAGTTTCATCAATCAACCTTGATATAAAAACAAGCGAAGCAGTTCCGTTTCTCACGCCGCCAGATGCGGTCAATGCAGGAACAGATCGCAGTATAAGTTTTGCCAGTTTACCGGCAGGTGAAATAACCTCTATTCCGTTACCAATCTATTTTCACCCACAACTTGCTGTAGCAGGTAAATATGAACGTGAGATTTCGATAAAGATATGGGGGAGTGCATCCACTGTCCTTAGTGCTAAAAAGCAACTTCATATTGTTGTTCCAAACCGACACGCACTTTTTGTAAGTGGATTGGCTATTTTAGCGAGTTGTGCTGGACTTATAATGCTACTCAGGTATCATCGACAATTCTTTCTACGTTTTTCAACTAAGCAACTGATTGTTATTGCACTGTTCGGCACAACGATATTCGTGGCAGTCGTAGTGCCGTCAACCCTTTTTCTAAACCTTATCCGCGTAATTCTTGGTCCAGTCTCAGTTCTGTTAACAGGATTGGTCAATGAGACGTTATATTATGCTTTGCTTACAGCATTGTTAATCTATATCTACGGTGCTCCTGGCGATAAAGCAAGAGATAATAATAGTGTTTCACAAATGAACAATAAAGGTGGTGTGATCCTACTTGTTTCTGCTGTGCGTCTACTTCTGGGGGCTGTAACGTTTGGACTTTTCACTCCAATGACAATTATCTATACAGGGACAAGTATTTTACTTTTGGAAACAGGATTTCTATTTGTGCGAAGGCGAAACCTACTGGCATGGGCACTTGTGCTTGGTATTTGCGATGCTGTCGCCGTGTATGTTGATTTTCAACTCTCTATTCTCTTTTACCGTCTGTTTTACGCGGATTGGTATATTTGGCTCCGTATTATTGTTGAGGGTTTTGCGTATACATTTTTGGGTGTGCTTTTGGGCGCAAGATTGGGACGTGGATTGTGGCGTGTAGCGGATTGACTCTATCTCTTTAGAACTTTGTAATCTCTATATTGTGAGGAAATATTTTAATGAAACTGGTCAGATTTTTTTCTTCTTTATTATTGTTATTCAGTTTGTCTGCAAGTGCAGTGGTGGCAGAAATTAATGTCATTTGGGTTCGAACAGGGGTGGTGCTCGAATCTAAAACTAAAGACGAACTTGAAGCGAAAGTTGAAGTCGCAACCACTCCGAACACAACATCATTTCAAGTAGTGTCATCACGAAAAATTGATGATAAACGCATTTTATTGAACTTTTCATGGCAACCTAACACAAGTTACCGGTTTCGTTTAGGAACGGATATCACAGGAGCAACTTCACCACAGAAACCTATTCCTTATCTCATTCGAACCATTGAATTAGATGGATTATTGTCGTTAATGGAAAATCTGCGTCAACCTGCTAAACCAACTTCCATTGCTTTTGATTACGAAACAGATGCACCGAAACTTGCTATCGCTACTGATCAAGGACACCTCACGATTGTTCAACCGATTATCGGTAAGACGATTTGGAAAACGCGTATCTCTGAAGGTTATGTGCGGCATGTTGCATTTAGTCCTGACAATACACTGCTCTACGTTGGTGAACAAGCAGCGGATGGATTTATCTATTGCTACGAATTGACTGGTACTAAACCGAAGTTTCGTTGGAAATACAGAACTGCTGCTGATATTGAAACATCTACGCCGACAAATCCTGATAGCGTCTATGCGTGGGTGAGTTATCCCGGACAGTCGTGTATGCGGACACTTCCTAACGGGGATCTTCTGGTGGCAGGTGTGCATTCTTGGACACAGAACGATACGCCTCAAAAACGTTCCCTGTTCTATCGATTTGATGCAAAAACTGGGGATGTTATATGGCAATTTCCTCGTGAAAAGGCTACACACAAGATATTCCGTTGGTTTGATGTGGACGCTGATGGGAAGATGCTCGCGCTTGTTTCAGATGAGAGTGGTAAAGGTAATGGAACGTTGTCTGTGCTTGATGTAGAAACGGGGGAAGAAAAATGGCACGCAGAGATAGAACCGCTTACTCCCTATTTTGAAGGGGTTACCTTTTGGCGCGGTGTAAGCATGTCTCCTGATGGTAAATTTGTTAACGTCACAACAGATGATGGACGTGCTTACATATTTGATGTGAATCGTCCTGAACCGATATGGACGCAGAATTTGGCAACACCTATGGAGGTCAGTGATGTTCCAATTATTGCTACGACTGGCACTATTGGAGCAACGGACGATGCTGCGCTCTTCGTTACTGGCGACACTTATATTCCGTATCACCTTCAGAAAGGGGCACAACGTCCCTCTACGTTACATCCAAACGGGATGACGTTGTTTGCTTATTCGTGGAATGGTGAAAAGGCTTGGCAGTGGAAACTTGAGAATATGCCACAAGGTTTACGTGTTGATGCTCATGGCGTTTATGCTGCGTTGGCTGTGTCTAAACGGAGTCAGAATCCGAATGAAAGTCTGCATGGGGTTTCGGTGTTTGACTTAACTGCTAAGGGTAGTGGGTTGGCGAAATACCAGTATACCTATCGTACGGAAGGGCAGCTTCCTTATGATACGCTTGCTATCAGTGCTGATGGAATGCTTATTGCAATTGTTGAGATGCCGATTGTGATGCCTGATGAGACGTTGCGTGGTAAAAATAGGGTGCATTTGTTGTATTGATTTTGACAAATTCATATTGATGTGCGGCACACGCCAATCACAAAACGTAGAGGGAACAACCGATCGGTTGTTCCCTCTCTCTATTTGTAGAATAATCAAGATAATCTTCTATAAAAAGCGTTCGGTTTTGTACGTTCACAATTGCAGTGTCAAGTATCTCATGTTTCCGGAAACGAAAGATCGTTTTCAAATAAAGGTGTATTATTTTTAATTTCAACGTCTATAATACCGTATTATGTACCAAATATTAATCATGATTCGTTTAGTTATAATACGAATTTAGTACACGATGGTAAAACATCATATAGATTAATAGGAAATCAAAGGAAATTTTGAACCCATGAAAACGAAACATTTAGCGTTGTTCTTAATCGGTAGTATTCTGATTATAATTTTTAGCATAACAGGATGTTCCGAGACACCTTATACAGGTCCGGTCCTCTCTATTGACCACATAGATACATACCTTAATGCAACAGGTGAAGATACCGTTTGCCTGCAGGACGGATTTGATTCCGTTTGCGTCAAACTTGATCTGGATAAAATAGAGATTAATGGTGCAGATATAGGTTACACACCTACTGTCCATGTGCATCCAGAAAACGTTGCTTATGTATTTGAGTATCAAGGAAGTCCTATTTTGCGAGCCAAAAGATCAATGGATACCACAGAACTCGTGCAGCAATTAGAAGATGAAGGTAAAGTTAATTTACCCTCAACCGGACATAATCTGAACGTTGCCCCCATTCCTGAAGGATGGACTATCCAGATATATTCCACTGATCAAATGAATGTCAGAGTTGTAGAAGGATTAACCATAGACGCAAATAATCAAAAAGATCTTGATATTACTCAAACGACACAAATTGAGGGTGGAGTTCAATTTGTCGTTGAAACGAAGGTCACAGAGATAACGATTCAAGTCAATGGGTTGATCCCCAGCAACACAGCAACCTTCCATATCAGTGCAGATGACGTAGACTCTGATGATAACACGAATATCCTGAAGTTAGAACCGCTATAAAAACCATTAAGAAAGGAGTATTACGTGAAAAACTTACAGAGTGCCATGTCGAGAATTCAACTATTATTGTTCGGATTCATCAGTAGCATACTAATTGTTCTTTTCAGTATAGTAGGGTGTTCCGATCCTTCCTATACGGGATCGATTGTTTCAAATACAGGTTCAATGCTAACACATGCGGATGTGGACGATTATCTCACCTCCATTCGTGGTGGGAGATATTGCATTCATAATGACACGGATTCCGCCTGTATTGATCTTGTCCCACTTGTAAATGGCGTGGTAGATACCAATGGACCTATCATCCACATTTATCCAGAAAAAACAGTTTATCTGTTCCATCATGAAGGCAGACCTATTGTGCGAGCCGAAAGGATAGGGGATACCACCGACTTTGTTGAGACATTGGCAGAGGCAGATCAAACCGAGACTAAAAGGGGAACGAATACTCCCGGAAGTAATGACAACGACAACAACGGTGGTGATAATAACAACGGCGGTGGTGATAATAACAACGGCGGTGGTGATAATAACAACGGCGGTGGTGATAACAACGGCGGTGGTGATAATAACAACGGCGGTGGTGATAATAACAACGGCGGTGGTGATAACAACGGCGGTGGTGATAACAACGGCGGTGGTGATAACAACGGCAATAACAATGATACACCTACAGATGCCAATGATGTCGATAATCCTGGGAATACCGATCCTACTGATAACACCAGTGATGGACATGGATGGCTTATCTGGATATACTACCCAGAGGGAAATGCACCGACAAATCCTCCAACGCTTAGTGAAAGTAATGTAACAGTTACAATAAATGGTAAACAATTAACGGACGGAGACATAACAGGTTTTGCACAATTCACCGGAACCGATGGCGAAAGAGGTATCCAGTTCTTCTACCCAACAGAATCCGCAGAACTTTTAGACTTAAGGGTTCAAATGGTTGGAATAACCGATCGTGAAGGTGATGTTGGATTCTATCTTAACTATTTGTGGAATTCATATTAACGTGATACTCACGACTAGAATATACTATTTCGGTGCATAACTCACAGGGGTATTTATAGTAATTAGAAAAACGCGTTTGTAGTCGCGCAATTATGAAGATTAATTTATTAATTGGGTAATCCCGATTTCCTTAGGTCCAGTTGCCTAACCACACCAAAACCGTCATTTTAGAGGATCAACTCATTTCATGCGTGTATTCAGTCCCAGCGGGACGAAAGGTGTATAGGAAGGCGATACTACCTATCACACAAGCCCCAGAGGGGCGACAGGTGTCCGTATATGGAATTAGGGATACACCTTTCGCACCGCTGGGGCTTGCTTATAGGTCCGATACATTTTCTATACACATTCCGCACCGCTGGTGCTGCTGTCTTCAAATACCAGCACCTTTTAGTCCATAACATAGGCTCAAGTGACGCAGAAGACATTTTCCTAATCGCATCTAAAAAGTCTATGAATTACCGAAAGAATAAATTAAGCCCCATCATTGCGCCTCGGACATTATATTAATATGCAATTGGGACAATATGTTTCATTAATTGTCCGTTTTACTATAGTTTTCGGCTTATCTTGTGTTTTTTCACAAATGCTAATGCCTCAAGCCGCACCTACCGGCTTGGGATTAACTTTCAGTCTTAAATCCGAGAGTGAATCTTCTTCGTTTTGTTCCCCTTCTAAGTGGTCTATATTTTTGATGGCAGTGCACTTGATTTCAAGGCTCCCCAACGGGTTATATACCTATTCTTTGCAGAGAAAATGCCTTTCATGCGTTTTTTAGCATGAGTTTGTCGTATGCCAGCAAAAGAGACATCTTCAATTTGGTAATAATACTCAATGTTAGTTTTCGCTGTGGTATCTGTCCATACATAAGTATTACGTTTAGCAGTAGTTCCTGCACCTTGGATTAACTTTGGATTGACTTTTTCAAATGGACCATTTGGAGTTTTGCTACGTAAGATATTGAATCCAGCGTTATCAAGTTCTGATTCTGTTGTCCATTTGAGAACAACACCTGTATTCGTCATTTCTGCACGGAAATTTGACAATTCTATCGGAAGAGGTCTCAAGCTTCTAAATCCTGGATTTCCAATGTCAGTGCTTTTACCCCAATATTGTAACACTGATAGTCCAATATCTGAGGCAAGCACCCAGTTTTCTATCGAAGTCCCATCAATCGGAATACCTTCTTCTTTACTATATCGGCGTATCAATGATGTCCGGACACCATCTTCTGTTATACCTACAGGGAGTTGCCATGTGGGTTCGTCATTTGTAGTGGTATCACCGTCCAAATTCCCAATAACATCACTGACGGTACCATTTGGATCCGATAGTTTCAGGTAGAAACCTACTAGTCCGACGATCGCGTTCTGATATTTGTTCTGATCAAACGCATCTGCGTGATGATTGAAAAAGTTGTAAATGTTATTTTCGGATATTTCGACAGATTTCCTACCACTCCCAGTAACTATGAGTGCTGTCTCCTTTGGTGAAACAGATAAATTCTCAAGTATGATAGTGGCAAACCTATGTGTACCATCCTTATCCCGTGCTTCAATTTCTAACTGCCATCCTGTCAAATTTATCTCTTCACTGGAATTGTTATACAATTCTATCCATTGCGGGTCCGAATGTAAACCTCCATCAGAAGCATACATTAACTCGCTAAATCCAATTTGCCCGAGTGCGGATAAACTGTTACTTTGAACCGTATTGCCCTCTTCTGTCAATGTATCTGAATCAGTTACTTCTTCAATGTTCTGTTGAGTTTGGTTGTTATTTTGAGGTGGTAATACAACAGTGTTAGTTTCTGAGTTTGTACTTTCTTGTGTTTGATCAGTAGATTCCTCAGTTATGGTTGTCTGTTGTTGTATTAGTCTCGTGTCTGCATCTTTATGTTCAGTTACTTGTCTTTGGTTATTCTCTGTGTTATCTTCTTCTACATTGTTATCTTCTTCTACATTGTTATCTTCTTCTACATTGATATCAGCATAAGTGATATCAAACCCACCCTTGCCGTCATTTACATAGACCATGATAAAATAACTTCTGACAGTATCCATTAATCCGGTTGTCTGCAACTGTCCCGTTGCACTATCAATAGAAAATAGACTAACACCTGTAAATACATCGTAAGAAGAATGTATTCCATAGATTAAACTATCACTATCTACATCTGTTGCTACTATTGGCGATCCTAAATTAACGCCTTCTGGTGTGTTCTGTTGAATAGAAAAGGTAATGTTTCCTTCGTGTGTGAACATTGGAGCGTTGTTACGTGGATCGTTATCATCACTAGGATCGTTTATAATATCAACGTTAACAGTAACACTGTCATCCTCTTCGGGATACGGAGGCAATACTTCAGCATTTTGTTCAAGATTACTCCATACAGATACTTCAATAAAAAATCCAGTCACAGGTGAATCTTCAATTATAGGCATATTATCAAATTCATAGTCCAATACCATATTTGTTTTGATTATTATCTCATTGTTGATGTATTCATAAGTGAACACATTTGAAAAAAAACCTGTATTAAAATGTAAGGTATCGCCATCTGGATTATTCACTCCAAATCTTATCACCTCTGTACCTTCGGGTTGATTTTCTGCTACACTTGCTTTAATAAGAGGTCCATCATAAGGAGGCACTTCAAAGGTAGCAGCATGACTCATCCTTACAAAGATCAGGAATAGGATCGTAATTAACATTGTTGGTTTTCTAAATCTCACACTGAACATGTTGTATATTACTCCTTAGTATAATTAGATGTTGACCATTATGAAGTCAAACTTGAAAGTTATAATTTTAAATTGGATGTTGACTAAACACAGGGTATTTACAGTGACATTTAGAATTAATGATGCTTTTTTGTTTTTAGTTAGGATAACGTGTGTTTGATAATTAAAAACTGGTAAATAGAAATTCCTTTGTTGTTATAATGTTTACCATATACTTAAAAAGGAGTTCTCTGATGGATATCATAACACTTTTCTGTGATATTGACGACTCTTTCTTAGTGTATGAACAATATCAAGCACAACACTAGTTGCCTGAAATAATTGGAACGTGCAATACACACTACAGTCCCATGCCTTTCATCCGAGCGAGGTTATGACGATACTTGTGCATTTTCATCAACCTTCGAGCAGGAGACCCAATCCTTTAGGTTTGGAACTATAACCACAAGAAGAACGAACATCTTTGACAAGTTTCTTACAGAGAGTATGGAATAAGGTCAATTTATAAATCTGCTCAAGTCCAAAACGAATTATTCCGAAAATAAATATAGGCGACAAGCCATGCCTTACTCCTTTCAGAGCGTATAGTATGGCTATTGCCGCCTATATGTAGGTTGTAAAGCCAAATGTTACTTTCGAATCAACATCTTACGCGTAGCAGTGAAATCACCTGCTTTGAAGGTGACAAAATACGCACCCGTTGCAACCTTCTCACCAAAAGAGTTCCTACCATCCCAATATGCAGCGCGTGCACGGCTGTGGTAATATCCAGCAGATTGATGTCCTAATACCAACTCACGCACAACAACGCCACGCATATTGTAAATCGTCAAAGTGACATCCGATGCTTTGGATAGTTGATAGGGAATCCACGTTTCTGGATTAAAGGGATTCGGATAATTTTGGTTAAATGATGTGACAACAGGTATTGATTGTGAATTCGTCGGAGCACCGAGTACAAGTTGATTAGGTGGATTAAGGGTGATTGGCAAATTACTCGATTTTACTAACGATAATCCACTAAACCTTGAAGGTACTGCGGATAAATCGTCAATATTTACAGAAACCGTGCCCGGAGCTATAGCGAATTCTATCTCTTGCTCACTCTGAGTAGCTCCCTTTTTAATACCTAAAGTGTATGGACTTTCAACAGGTCCAATAGTAGCGGTAACTGGGACATCCAATTGATACGGAATACCAGTATTAACTTCTGCAGTGAACGTAGTTTCACTTAATTTATTGAGAGATACCGTCATACTAAGTGGATCAGTGCGATTATTAGCTGCCTTAATAGTATTAATAGAGGTCAACCCTTTAAAAATGTTATTTGGCAGTCTTGTTAAAACATTATACTCAAAATTCAGATTAGTTAGTGATGACAATTCCTGAAAGACTGATGAACTGAGACTGGAAATAATGTTATAATGGAGATTTAACTTTTTCAGACTGGATAGATCATCAAATATACCCGATGGCAAACCGGTAATGAAATTGTGATTCAAGTGAAGTTCTTTCAAGAGACTTAAATCATCAAATACATCGGATGGTAAAGAATGAAGCTTATTGTTGCCCAAGTGTATTTCTGTCAAAGAGCTCAAATTATCAAATAGGTTTTCAGGCAGACTTGTGATATTATTATCACTTAAATTTAATACTTCCAATGAAGTTAAGCCATCCAGATGATTAGCGGTGATTTCGGAGAGTGATTTATCTGATAAATCAAGCGTTTTTATACTCAACATATGTGCGTCTGTTACATCGCTTACCTTAGACACACCATCTATTGCCGCAACAATTGCATTACGCACTTTAGCTGGACGTTGGCTTAATGGGACGGATTCAAATACATCAGTGACTTGAATTGTAACGTCAATTGATTTATTACCGTCACTATTTGTAGCGACAACCTTTATGGAGTATGATTTCTTGGTTTCATAGTCCAATGCAGTTCTGGTCATTAACTGCCCAGAATTGCGACCAATTCTAAATTTACTTGCATCAGAACCCCTAAGTGAGAAACTAATCGGTCTTATCCCCCTCACTTCAAATGGGTCACCGATACTTGTATTTGCAGCGGTGTTTTCATCTACTGAAAAGGTAATGCCATCTGTATCTATATTTAAAAAGATGGGTGGATTAACATCGGTCACATCATTCACATTGACGGTTACATTAATACTGTCACTGCTGTTGTCTGGATCAGTAGCAGTAATTGTCAAGGCGTATGATGTTTTTGTCTCATAATCCAAAAAACCACGCGTACGTAACTGTCCAGAATCTTCAACCAAAGCAAAATTGTTTGCATCTGTTCCACCGAGAGTATAGGTCAGGTCGTCGCCATCTTCATCTGTGGCTGAAACAGGATCTCCAATGTTTGTATTTGCATCAGTATTCTCGTCAATAGACCGAGTTGTGGAATCAGATGCAAATGCGGGTGCATCATTGGCATCACTCACATTAATTGTAATGTTAATGGTATCTGATAGCGTTTCATCGGATGCAGTGACAACTACAGCATAGCTGCTCTTTGTTTCATAGTTTAGAGCTGCTTTTGTTTTTATTTGACCATTGGTTGTGTCAATGTCAAATGAAGCGGCATCTGTTCCACTGAGAGCATAAGTCAAGGTATCCTCATCTGCATCCGTAGCGGAGACAGCGGTTCCGATGTTCTGATCTGCAGCAGTATTTTCTGCAACGGTTCGTGTTGCGCTTGTGCCTTCAGAGAATTCGGGTGCATTTGGGACAACTTCTTCTACATCTGTAATGTTGATAGTGACATTGATTGTATCTGAAGCGTCATCACCATCTTTAGCAGTAATGGTCACAGCATAGCTGTTCTTGGTTTCATAATCGAGACTTGCTTTTATCTTTAGCTGTCCATCAGTGCTGTCAATATCAAAAGATGCTGCATCTGTTCCACCGAGCGTATAGGTCAAGGTATCTTCATCCTCATCTGTTGCTGAAACTGGATCTCCGATGTCTGTATCAGCATCAGTATTCTCGGCTATAGACAGAGTTGCAGAATCAGCTGCAAACGCGGGTGCATCATTGACATCAGTGACATTTATGGTAATGTTAATGGTATCGGATAGATTTTCATCCGAAGCAGTTACCACCACAGAATAGCTGCTCTTGGTTTCATAGTTTAGAGTAGCTTTTGTCTTAATCTGTCCATCTGTTGTGTCAATGTCAAACGATGCGGCATCTGTGCCACTGAGAGCATAAGTCAAGGTATCCTCATCTGCATCCGTAGCGGAAACAGCATCTCCGATGTTTGTATCTGCATCAGTATTCTCGGCTATAGACAGAGTTGCAGAATCATCGGCAAAGACTGGTGCCTCGTTGACATCAGTAACATTTATGGTAATGTTAATGGTATCGGATAGATTTTCATCCGAAGCAGTTACCACCACAGCATAGCTTTTCTTTGTTTCATAGTTTAGAGCTGCTTTTGTCTTAATCTGCCCATCAGTGCTGCCAATATCAAATGAGGCGGCATCTGTGCCACTGAGAGCATAAGTCAAGGTACCCTCATCTTCATCAGTAGCGGAGACAGCATCTCCAATGTTTGTATCTGCAGCGGTATTCTCGGCTATAGACAGAGTTGCAGAATCATCGGCAAAGACTGGTGCCTCGTTGACATCAGTAACATTTATGGTAATGTTAATGGTATCGGATAGATTTTCATCCGAAGCAGTTACCACCACAGCATAGCTTTTCTTTGTTTCATAGTTTAGAGCTGCTTTTGTCTTAATCTGCCCATCAGTGCTGCCAATATCAAATGAGGCGGCATCTGTGCCACTGAGAGCATAAGTCAATGTATCCTCATCTTCATCAGTAGCGGCGACGGCTTCTCCAATGTTTGTATCTGCAGCGGTATTCTCGGCTATAGACAGAGTTGCAGAATCATCGGCAAAGACTGGTGCCTCGTTGACATCAGTAACATTTATGGTAATGTTAATGGTATCGGATAGATTTTCATCCGAAGCAGTTACCACCACAGCATAGCTTTTCTTTGTTTCATAGTTTAGAGCTGCTTTTGTCTTAATCTGCCCATCAGTGCTGCCAATATCAAATGAGGCGGCATCTGTGCCACTGAGGGCATAAGTCAATGTATCCTCATCTGCATCAGTAGCGGCGACAGCTTCTCCAACGTTTGTATCTGCAGCGGTATTCTCGGCTATAGACAGAGTTGCAGAATCATCGGCAAAGACTGGTGCCTCGTTGACATTAGTAACATTTATGGTAATGTTAATGGTATCTGACAGACTTCCATCCGAAGCAGTTACGACTACTGAATAGCTTTTCTTGGTTCCATAATCGAGACTTGCTTTTGTCTTTAGCTGCCCATCAGTGCTGTCGATATTAAAAGATGCTGCATCTGTTCCAGTGAGCGTATAGGTCAAGGTGTCTTCATCGTCATCTGTTGCTGAAACAGGATCTCCAATGTTTGTATCTGCGGCAGTATTCTCGGCTATAGACCGAGTTGTAGACTCAGCTGCAAATGCGGGTGCATCGTTGACATCAGTAACATTTATGGTAATGTTAATGGTATCTGATAGACTTCCATCCGACGCAGTTACGACTACTGAATAGCTGCTCTTGGTTTCATAGTTCAAGCTTCCTTTTGTCTGTAGCTGCCCAGTGGTACTGACAATTCCAAACGTAGCGGCATCTGTTCCGCTGAGAGCATAAGTCAATGTATCCTCATCTGCATCCGTAGCGGAGACAGCACTTCCGATGCTCTGTGCTACAGCGGTATTTTCAGCGACGGTTCGTGTCGCGCTTGCGCCTTCAGTGAATACGGGGGCATTTTGGGTAACCGTCTCTTCCACGTCTGTGATGTTTATAGTAACATTGATTGTATCTGAAGCGTTATCACCATCATTAGCAGTAATCGTCACAGAATGTGATGTCTTTGATTCATAATCCAAACTTGCTTTTGTCTTCAGCTGTCCATTAGTGCTGTCGATATCAAAAGATGCTGCATCTGTTCCAGCGAGCGTATAGGTCAAGGTATCTTCATCTTCATCTGTTGCTGAAACAGGATCTCCGATGGTTGTATTTGCAGCAGTATTCTCGGCTATAGACAGAGTTGTAGAATCATTTGCAAACACGGGTGCATCATTGGCGTCAGTAACATTTATTGCGATGTTAATGGTATCTGATAGTGTTCCATCGGATGCAGTGACAACCACAGCATAGCTGCTCTTTGTTTCATAGTTGAGAGAAACTTTTGTCTTAATCTGCCCATTTGTAGTGTCAATGTCAAACGAGGCTGCATCAGTCCCACTCAAACTATAAGTCAATGTATCATCATTTTCATCAGTAGCGGAGACAGCACTTCCGATGTTCTGTGCTGCAGCGGTATTTTCAGCGACGGTTCGTGTCGCGCTTGTGCCTTCAGTGAATTCAGGTGCTTTAGGGGCAACCACCTCATTTACATCTGTGATACTGATAGTAACATTGATTGTATCTGAGAGTCCACCCGGATCCGTGGCTGTAACAATCACAGAATAAGACGACTTGGTTTCATAATTCAACGCGCTACTTGTCTGTATCTGTCCTGATGAACTATCAATTGTAAAGGACGCTGCATCAGTCCCACTGAGTGTGTAAGTTAATGTGTCATCTTCAGCATCTGTTGCCGCAACAACACTCCCTATATTTTGACCAGATGCAGTATTCTCTGCTACTGAACGGGTGGTACTTGCACCATCTGTAAAAGTGGGGGCAGTGTTACTCGCTTCACCAGTTGCTGGGATAACACTCAGAGGTAGTAGGTTAGATGTGCCTAAAATGTAACCATCATGTTCATCTTCTGGAGGTGTAGGTAATGTACCGATATCCACATCGACCGATCCAGTCGTTCCTGTCTCTCGGGTTACAGTGAGCGTAGTGTCGCTTTCAAGTTTACCCGTCTTGATCGTAATCGTAGTAGTGCTTCCGTCAATGCTACCATTGGTCACACTGACAGGTAATACAAGATCAAATGGTGCACCAGTATCTACAGTAGCCTTAAACTCACCGTCTTGAACCTTGACTAACGATACCGTGATCTGAAGTGCAGAACCTTGATGTATTTCAAGACTAATTAGTGATGTCAAACCCTCAAACAAACCAACAGGTATACTCCTCAACTGATTAGAAGAAAGATTGAGTGTACTAAGCTTTGATAAGCCGTCAAATAAATCTGCTGGTAGACTTGTCAGTTTATTCCTAAATAATACAAGGTACTCAAGAGATGTCAATCCATCAAAGACATCTTCTGGCAGACTGGTTATTTGGTTCTGTGACAATTCAAGCTCTTTCAGCGATGACAAACCGTCAAATATATCCTCTGGTAAAGAGGTAAGAGCATTGGCATGTAGACCAAGCTTCTCAAGAGCTGTCAATCCATCAAAGAGACCTGCTGGTATACTTTCCAGTGCATTGTTGGTTGAAAGTCTTAAAGTCTTTAAGAGAGTCAATCCTTTGAATAGATCCTCAGGAACGGTTCTCAATGATCTGTTGAACTGCACTCCAAGTTCTGTCAACGAAGAGAGTCCATCGAAGTCACCGTTTTTTAATGTGGTTATAGGTGTTGCGGCAATTCTGAGTGTTGTAATTGCAGCAAGGTGTCCATCATTAACTTCGGCTGCAGTTGATACCTCATCAATAGCTTCAATGATCGCACTTCTAACGGCTCCTGTGCGTTCACTGAGAGGTGTCGACTCAAATACATCAATGATATTGATCATAACAGAAATGCTTACACTACCGTTCTGCGAATCTGTAACGGTGACAGTAAGAGAATAAGTATTCTGCATTTCATAATCTAACGCACTATTAGTGCTGAGCTGTCCTGTTGTGCTGTCAATACTAAAGGCGGAGGAATCTGTTCCAGACATGGAATATTCCAACGTATCACCATCACTGTCGGTAGCAGTAAGGGGTGTGCCAATAGAATTCTCAGCATCTGTGTTCTCTCTAACAGATCTTGTTGCCCTAACACCATCGTTGAACGTAGGATAATTGTTGATACCTGTTTCATGTACGTTTGTAACCCCGATTGTTACATCAATGGTATCGGAAAGTGATCCATCTGATGCAGTAATCGTTATATTATAGATGTTCTTCGTTTCATAATCTAAACTGGTTTTTGTCTGTAGCTGCCCAGTTGTGCTCACAATATCAAATGATGCTGCATCAGTGCCACCGAGAGTATATGTCAACGTATCATCATTGTCATCTATTGCAGAAACTGCACTTCCAATGTTTTGTCCTGATGTCGCATTCTCGGCAATACTCCGTGTTGTGTCTGATCCTTCAGTGAATATAGGCGGCACATTTTCACCTGACTCTACCACATTTGTCACATTGATCGTAACATTGGTGGTATCTGAAGAATCGTCGCCAGCTGTCGCAGTTACCGTCACTGCATAAGTATTCTTCGTTTCATAATCCAAGCTGGCTTTTGTCTGTATCTGTCCAGATGAACTCACAATATCAAAGGACGCTGCATCCGTACCGCCAAGAGCATATGTCAACGTATCCCCATCTGGATCTGTCGCAGAAACAGCACTCCCGATATTAGTACCAGCTGCTGTATTTTCTGCTACGGTTAACGTAATGCTATCCGATGCAAAAACCGGTGCTTCATTGATATCAGTCACGTTGATCGTAACACTAATGGTATCTGAGAGATCATCCGGATCCTGTGCTGTAATAGTGACAGCATAGGACGTCTTCGTTTCGTAGTCCAACGCTGCTTTTGTCTGTAATTGCCCCGATGTGCTGACAATATCAAAGGACGATGCATCTGTTCCACTGAGACTGTAGGATAACGTATCCCCATCATCATCTGTCGCAGTAATAGCACTCCCGATATTGACACTTGCGGCAGTATTTTCTGCTACGGTTAGCGTAATGCTATTCGATGAAAAAACCGGTGCTTCATTCACATCGGTCACACTGATGGTAACACTAATGGTATCTGAGAGTTCATCCGGATCTTTTACAGTAAGAGTGACAGAATAGGATGACTTCGTTTCGTAGTCCAATGCTGCTTTTGTCTGTAGCTGCCCCGATGTGCTAACAATATCAAAGGAGGCAGCATCTGTTCCACTGAGACTGTAGGATAACGTATCGCCATCATCATCTGTCGCAGAGACGGCACTTCCAACATTGACACTTGCGGCAGTATTTTCAGCAACACTTCGTGTTGTGCTTGTGCCGTCAGTAAATTCAGGAGCGACATTGTCGCTGGGTTCCACCACATTTGTCACATTGATCGTAACATTGATCGTATTCGCAGCACCGTCAGCATCTGTAGCAGTGATTGACACAGCGTAAGTATTCTTCGTTTCATGGTCCAACGCTGCTTTTGTCTGCAACTGTCCGGAAGTGGTCACTATATCAAAGGACGCTATATCGGTGCCACCAAGACTATATGTCACCGTATCACCCTCTGGATCTGTTGCAGCAACAGCACTCCCGATATTGACACCAGCGGCAGTATTTTCAGCAACACTTCGTGTTGGACTGTCTGATGAGAAAACTGGTGCTTCATTCACATCGTTGACGTTGATCGTCACATCAATAGTATCTGATAGTTCACTTGGATCCTTTGCAGTAATAGTGACAGAATAGGAGGACTTCGTTTCATAGTCCAATGTTTGATTTGGCTTGAGTTGTCCTGATTCGGTGTCAATAGTAAACGACGAAGCGTCAGTTCCACTGATGCTATAAGATACTGTTTCATCCTCAGGATCTACAGCAATGATGGGATCCCCGATGATTCCTCCGATGCCAATATTCTCATCAACCGTCCGTGTTGTGCTCGTGCCTTCGTGGAACACAGGAGGATCATCCACATCCGGATTATCCGTGACTTCTTCCTGTGTTGGGTCTGGACTACTGAGAACATGAAGAGGTAACGAGTCAGATTTTGATAATTCATAACCGTAGTGATTGAGACTTGGTATACTAGGTAATGTGCTGATATTAGCGGTTACTGCAGCAGTTGTCCCTGCTGTTCGAATTACTGTGACGGCGCTGCTCTCTACTGTTCCTGTGGAAATGGTCAGAGATGTCGTATTATTGACAATGGTTCCATTGTTCACGCTGATGGGAACAATTATATTAAAAGGGGCACCCGCTGGTGCGACTGCTTTGAATTGATTTTCGTCAACTTTTTCCAATGAGATAATAATTGGCATTGGCTCAACGGTGTTTCCGCCCAAACGCAGGGTTGTGAGTGCAGTGAGTCCATCAAAGATGTTATCCGGCAAACTGCTAAGTTCATTTCCATATAGATTCAGATTTGTCAGTCCAGACATGCCAGAGAAATCACCCGATTTTAGTTCCGTAATACCTTTTGCCCGTAGGTTTAGTTCTGTAATACCTGCAAGGTCGGTTTCGGTGACATCTGCGGCAGAATTCACACCTACTGCCAAGACTATAGCATCTTGCACTTCTGTTGTTCGGTCACTTACTGGTGTAATGTCTGCATAACTCATTACATTTAATGCGAATAAAAAAATGGAAATCATTACGTAGAGAACAGGGTTATTATTTTGAGTTAGTGTTTTCATATTAACCTTCCTTTAGATAAAGTTATCAACTGCTCTTCTGCAGCTGGTATATTCTGTATTAGTAGGCAACGGGTTACCTACATACGTTCCAAGCGAAAAAAGTAAATTAAAATTATTTTCTAATCAACATTTTCTTTATTTTCGTATAATTCCCCGCCTTGAATTTGACGAAATAGACACCTCCCGCCACCTTCTCACCGAGATTGTTTTTACCATCCCAATGCGCAGCACGAATTCGGCTATAATACACCCCAGCTGCCCGATGTCCCAACCCCAACTCCCTAACGACGACACCACGCACATTGTAGATCGTCAACGTGACATCCGAAGGTTTTGCTAACTGATACGGTATCCACGTTTCAGGATTGAAGGGGTTGGGGTAGTTCGGAAGTAAGGATGTTTGTGTAGGATGTGAACTCGCGGGAGGAGCGGAGGGAATTGTAATATCAATCGTTAGAGTTCTATTGTCAGCTTCAATTGCAGCGACAAGTCTGCGGAGTGGGGCGTAATCTGAAATCGGATTGTCATCAAGCCATAAAATCTCTAACGATGTCAAGCCTTCAAGAGGAGAGACATCGCTGATGGAATTGTCATACAGACCGAGGTGTATCAACTTAGTCAACCCAGAAAGCGCTGATATATCGCTGATAGAATTCTCATACAGACCGAGGCTTGTCAACTTAGTCAACCCAGAAAGCACTGATATATCGCTGATAGAATTCTCATTCAGACCGAGCTGTGTCAACGCAGTCAACCCAGCAACCGCTGATATATCGCTGATAGAATTGTCATGCAGACCGAGGTGTGTCAACGTAGTCAACCCAGCAACCGCTGATATATCGCTGATGGAATTCCCACCCAGTTTGAGCCGTGTCAGAGCAATGAGACCCCCAAAATCACCAGATTTCAAGGAAGAAATTGATTTAGCACTTAGATCAAGTTCCGTGATTGCCGCAAGGTGTGTTGCTGTTACATCGGATGCAGAATCTATGCCATCAACTGCTGCCACAATAGCGTCCTGCACTTGTTGAGTGCGTTCACTTACTGGGAGCAGGGGAATTGTAATGTCAAGAAATAAAGTTCTACCATCAGCGATAATTGCAGCGACAAGTCTGCGGAGTGGGTCGTAATCTGAAATCGGATTCTCACCAAGAGATAAATCAATTAACGATGTCAGTCCTTCAAGAGGAGAGACATCGCTGATCGAATTGCTATTAAGATAGAGCACTGTCAACTTAGTCAATCCAGAAAGCACTGATATATCGCTGAGCGAATTGTCTTCCAGATAGAGCTCTGTCAACTTAGTCAACGCAGAAAGTGCTGATATATCGCTGAGCGAATTGTCTTCCAGATCGAGCCATGTCAACTTAGTCAACCCAGAAACCGATGATATGTCGCTGAGCGAATTGCCACTCAGATCAAGCTTTGTCAGAGCGGTGAGATCCTCAAAATCACCAGTTTTCAAGGAGGAAATTGATTCATCGTCTAAATTAAGTTCCGTGATTGCCGCAAGGTGTGTTGCTGTTACATCGGATGCAGAATCTATACCATCAATAGCTGCCATAATAGCGTCCTGAACTTGTTGAGTGCGATCACTTACTGGGTATGTCAGTTCGACAGTCGCAGATTCGACAGTCACAGAAATCGTCTGTGTTACAGACAAACTCCCATCACTGGCGGTAACCGTGATAGTAGCAGTTCCAACCGCTACTGCGCTAATCGACACTTGAGCACCGGAAGCACTTGCTGTTGCCACACCGCTATTACTTGAGCTTGCTGTATATATGAGATTATCGTCGTCTGGATCGGTGAAATAACTTGAAACAGTCAAGAGTAGGGCAGAGTCATCCGATTGCATCGTCTGTGCTGGAATAGAACCAACAGCAGTCGGTGCACGGTTCGCACCATTTACAGATTCTGTGATATTGATCGTGACAGCAAGCGTATCTGTTGCCGAATGCCTATCCCTTGCAGTTATGGTGAGGGTGTACGTAGGCTTTGTTTCAAAATCATAAGATGAAATACGCGTCAGTAACTCTCCAGTATGTATATTAAGTGTAAACCCATTCCAATCCCCATCTGGTCCCGATTCGCGATACAGCACAGTGTCACCATCTTGGTCGGTTGCGAGTACCGGTGTCCCAACAGTTTGCCCCGCAGTAGTATTCTCAGGAATTGAATAAGTAACACTTTCAACAGGAAAAACAGGAGGATCGTTGACATCAGTAACCGTAATACTTACTTGAATACTGGCACTGAGATCACCATCTGACGCTATGACTTCAACGGAATATGTATCTTTGGTTTCATGATCCAATGCACTATTCGTTTTCAACTGTCCTGTTTGTTCTGTTGTCGTAACAATGCTAAAAGAAGCCGCATCTGTACCGCCAAGACTGTAACTCAATGTGTCACCATCAGGATCAATAGTAGAGAAAGCTTGTCCAATATCAGTGTTAGTGTCGGTGTTTTCAGCAATTTCTCGTGTAGCACTTGCGCCACCTGTAAACACTGGAGCATTGTTAACACCCTCGTCAATATCCATGATCCTGATTATTACCGGAAGTGTATCTGTAGCACCGCTACTATCTTCTGCCATTATCGTCACGTTGAAAACTGATTGGGTTTCATAATCAAATGATTGTTGGACCGCAAACTTTCCAACAATTCCGTCAGCGATGCTAAACCCCGAAGAATCTGACCCAGTTAGTGTTATTGCTAACGACTCTCTTGTGTCATCCTGGTCCGTTAGAGTCACCTCTGAACCAAAAATATGTCCTATCGGGATGTTTTCAGGTATTGTATACGTTAAACTTTCAACAGCAAAGACAGGAGGATCGTTGAAATCTGTAATTTCAATCGTCACTCCAGTAGGAACAATTAAGGCGAAATCAGAAATCCACAAGGTTAGTGAGTAAGAGTTTTTGATTTCGTAATCCAATGGACTCTTGGTTCTAAATTGCCCACTTCTGAGATCAATGTCAAACAACTCTTTACCAATCCCCTGTATTTCGTATTCTAAACAATCATTGTCAGGATCAGAAATCGATATTGGACTTCCGATATTTACACCGACAGGTGTATTTTCAGGAACACTAATGGTATAGGGACCTGGAACTGTAAACACAGGATCTCGGTTGTTTTCCCGTTTATTCACTTTCTCAACGTTGATGGTGACATCAATGCTATCTGATAGGTTTCCATCTGAGACTGTGATAGTCACCGAATAGGACTTTTTATCACAATACGTTGTACCTTTAGTAAGCAGCTGTCCAGTTGTCCTAACAATGTCAAAGGATAGTCCATCGGTACCACCAAGTGTATATGTGAAGTTTTCTTGATCAGCACCCGTTGCAGCAATAGGTAGACCGATATTCCTACCAATATCAGTATTTATTGGAACGGTACGAGTCGCAGTTGTTCCTTCTGTAAACATGAGGGCACTATTCGGTGTTTCCGTGTCTGTCTCTGTATCCGTTTCCGTGTCTGTATCCGTGTCTATCTCTGTATCCGTGTCTATCTCTGTATCCGTGTCTATCTCTGTATCCGTGTCTGTCTCTGTGTCCGTGTCTGTCTCTGTATCCGTGTCTGTCTCTGTGTCCGTCTCTGTCTCTGTATCCGTGTCTGTCTCTGTGTCCGTGTCTGTATCCGTGTCCGTCTCTGTATCCGTGTCCGTCTCTGTATCCGTGTCCGTCTCTGTATCCGAGTCTGTAGTCATATCCGTAGGTGTTTCAGGTTGATCAACGATGTTAATGACCACATCAATACTTGTGCTGAAACTCCCATCAGAAACAGATACTGTTACTGAATACGATGACTTTGTTTCATAATCAAGAGAAGTAGTCGTTTCTAACTGTCCTGTTCTGGATTCAATATCGAAATACCCAGCATCCTGTCCGCTAAGACTATACATGAGAGTGTCACCATCAGGATCTGTTGCAGCAATGACTTCACCGATTTTTGTGTTGATCTCCGAGTTTTCTGCTATAGAGCGGGTGGTACTGACACCCTCAATGAACACCGGTTTTTCTGAAACATCTGTGATACTGATGACTACATCAATACTTGCAGTCAAACTCCCATCTGAAACGGATACTGTTACTGAATACGAAGTCTTTGTTTCATAATCAAGAGCTCCCTTCGTTTTCAACTGTCCCGTTGTAGAATCAATATCAAACACTGCAACATCAGCACCGCTAAGGTTATACGTAAGCAAATCGTTATTCCCATCTGTTGCAGTGATCGGATCCCCGATGTTTGTCCCTGCAACCGTATTCTCTGCAACAGAACGTGTCGTGGTGTCTCCTTCGGTAATCACAGGTGCGACTTCAATACGCGAGTGAATTTCAAGTGGCAACCTATCTGACTTGACCAATTCATAACCTGTATGCAGTGAGGGTAGACTTGGTAAAGTGCTAATATCTACTGAAACAGCATTGAATGTATTCGGTCTACGTGTGAGAGTATAAACATCACTTTCAACACTCCCTTTTGGAATGGTAATGCTGTCAATACCATCTGCGGTATTTGCGTTGTTTGCCACCACGTTGAGCACAATATCAAAGGGTGCACCGGTCGGGACAACCGCTTTGAATGCACTTTCATCAACCTTTTCTAATAATACAGTCAAAGGTAACGGATCAATTGCGTTCCCAATTAGGTCTAAGGATTCTAAATTTGTCAGTCCCTTAAAAATACCATCTGGCAGTAACGCCAACCGATTTCCGCGCAAATTAATAGTGTCTAATGTATCTAAGCCAGCAAATATTTCAGCAGGTAGGTCTGTCAACTCATTATTATTTAGATACAGTGTTGTGAGTGACAGAAATCCAGAGAAATCATCTGTTCTAAGTGACAGGATTCCCATTTCGTCCAAATTAAGGAATGTAATCGTAGCGATATCCACATTTGCTACGTTTTGACAATGCATGAGAAATGGATACATTGCTTCTATCGCTGAAACCACCTCTGGGGTTCGATTGCAAGCAGTAGATCTCGCAAGAATATAACCGTAATGATTCAGTGGTAATTCCGGCAATGGACCAACATTTACTGACGCAGGTGCCAACGTGTCAGTAGAGGGAACGATTGTAAACGGTTGACTTGTTAGAGTTCCTGTCAGCACCGTTGCTGTTGACTCGCCACTACTGATATGTCCGTTAGCGACCTGAATTGGAACGACAATGTCAAACGGTGCCCCACTCGGTACAAACACCTGAAACACGTTTTTCTCAACCTGTTGCAAAGAGACAAAAATCGGTAGTGGGTCAAGTAAATTGTTACCTAATCGAAGTGTCGTCAGTGATGAAACTCCCTGAAAAATACCAACCGGTAGTGCCGTCAGCATATTATCGTGAAGATTGATATCTGTAAGAGCTGACATACCTGAGAAATCACCCGATTGCAGTTCTGTTATGCCTGTATCCCGTAGATTGAGTGAAGTAATCGCCGCTATGTGTGCCTCGCTTATCTCATCTTCACTGACGATATCAACGATTGTATCTTGCACTTGTTGTGTACGTTCATTAAGTGGTAGGAATTTAGATACAAAGGTTGTTTCTACCAAATCTATAACCTGGATGACCACAGTGATTATGTCGCTGAGGTCACCATCTGTAACCATGACAGTTACCTTATATAAGGATTTCTTTTCGAAATCTAACGACTCTTTTGTCTTGAGTTGACCTATGTCACTATCAATGCTAAACGTTGCAGCATCAATCCCACCAAGTGTGTATGTAAGGGTATCTGCTGCACTATCGTTATCTGTGTTTTCAGTTATATCTATTGCGACCACTGGTGTACCGATGTTGACTTCTGCCTCACTGTTCTCTGAAATTTTGCGTACAGTGATAGCACCCTCTGTAAACTGAGGTGCAAGGTTGTCAATCAAGTCAATGACGTTGACCGTGACAGTTATGGTGTCTGTGAGCAGACCATCTGAGGTAGTGATGGTAATAGAATAAAAAGGTTTTGTTTCGTAATCCAGAGATGTCTTGGTTTTTAGTTGTCCACTCTCAGAATCAATAGAAAACGCCGATGCGTCAATACCACCAAGTGTATACGTAAGCAAGTCGTCCTCAGTATCTGTAGCTGCAATCGGTGTGCCAATGTTGACATCTGTTTCAGTATTCTCAGCGATAGCACGGGTAGCACTGGAACCCTCAACAAACATCGGAGCAGTGTTACCCTTGATTACTTCAGTAGGCAATGTTTCGGATTTGGATAACACATAACCGTAATGGTTCTGGGGTAGGTTGGGTAAGGAACTGAAATCTACGGTGACAGACATTCTCGCAATTGTTTGAGATACTGTGAAAGTTCCGCTATTCCTACTACCTTTTGCTATGGTTAAGGTGTTAGCATCAGTGTTAATACTACCGTTGCTGACACTGACAGGAACGACTATCTCAAAAGGTACCCCTGTCGGGACCACTGCTTTAAATTCGTTTTCTCCAAGCTTTTCCAGTGTAACCGTAATAGGAAACGGATCAACAGTATTACGACCTAACCTCAATGTTATCAACGCAGTGAGACCATCAAAAATACCATCTGGAAGGCTGCTAAGTTGATTATCATACAAGTTAATATTAGTCAGTCCGGACATCCCAGAGAAATCACCAGATTTCAGTGCTGTAATACCTTTAGCTCGCAGATCGAGTGTCGTAACCGCTGCAAGGTGAGTCTCCGTTACATCTGCGGCAGAATCGACTGCTGCCGCCGCGACGATAGCAGTCTGCACCTCTGTTGTACGCTCACTGACTGGTGTGATGTCCGCCGAACTTGCAACTGATAAACCAAAGAAAACTAATGAACAAAGTAAAATAGATATTACAGAATTCAGATTCTTGAGTCGTGTTTTCATAAGATAATTCCTTTATATATAAAATAAAGATAAGTAATACCATTTCTAAATAATAACCCGTCATTATCAAAACAGGTGTTCGTAGTCGCACAATGAATTGCGTCTCGGACATTCTCTATCTAAGTTAGAATTTATACTCTCATAATGAGATATTCTTTATTAGAAATGGTACAATGTCATTAAAAGTCACATCAGTTGATGCTTTATGTATCTATTGAGGAGAACTTTTACAAGGAGGGATTTATTCTTAAGTTCTTATGGGAAAGAATCATGTATGGGTCCGGTCCATTTGAATATAATAATTAGGTTGCCCCAATTAACTCCCCTATCCAACCATAACTCTTATATTTCAAATATGACAAAAGACAGTTCTATTTACCATAACTATGGTAAATACGGACCAACATACTAACAATACAAATAGTGGTTTACCACTATTTTTAACTATAATTTATATTACTATGTCTTAACACTACTAATTGTAATATAAAGTCACGTAATTGTCAAACAAAATAATTATAATTTAGAGCATTTCGTTTTAAGCATTATTGATTTTTGTTCATTATCATTCACAAACGTCAAATCCATTGTGGGTTTGTATTCCTATTTGTCTGAACCAGGATTTTCAGGATTATAGGATGACCAAGATAAGAGTTGTCACGCCGTAGTTCCTGTCTAAAATATGACAATTATCTTTTTAATGGGCACTTTGAAGCAGTAAGTATAGTAAACTATTCAACTAATGGGACATTTTGAGATGTAGGAAGGAACTTCGATTCCAGATTATCACTGAGTTCAGTCGCGATTCGGAGATCACTCCTACAGGATATCTGTGTCCATTTGGCCAAGAACTTTACACACACCCTACCCAACATAATCTCATTTAGAGTGTTCATCAGTTCCACCGAAATCATAAGCACTTGGGAAATCGATCCTACCAAAACGCCAATATTATTTGCATTTAATATTGCAATATAGTAACATGTCATAAAATAATATATATACCAAATTATTATATGACTTAATACTACTATAGTTTGGACATTTTCATCTTGCACGGACATGTGAGATATAAACATACCAAATGTTAATTAGCACAACGCGTCACTTTATAGTAAAAATCATAATTACTTACACACTACGGTAGGTTCGGTTTCCTAACCGAACCGGTGTTTGTTCAGTCTCATAGATGCGGTTAGGAAACCGCATCTACCGTGGAGTGTGAACGTATTTTACATTTCACCCTAATGTTCTAATGCTGACCTGTCTTGATAGAAAAGAACCACTAAACTCAAGGAGATTATTCTATGCATGTTTGTTCTGGTGTATCACAAGTTTGGAAGTTTAAAACAAAAAGCGTTTTTGGAGTTCTAAACCTGCTCTTGTTAATACTTGCTTTGACAGGAACGGTTGAAGCACAACAAACCGCTCTAATTCGAGCAAGTGATGGAGTTGTCTATCAGATTCGATTTCGCAATATAGATCCGATGAATAATAACGAATCAGTAAATTTGACATACAATAAAGGACACTTTATAGACGACTTTTCTATATACAATGAAACAGGTCAGGTGAAATTATGTCCATCAACCCAAGATAATAAAACTTGGGAACTCTATACTGCAGCCCGCGCTATAGCAAAAACGGAGCGGCATGTTCCAATTTTTGATACATCAGACCTCGCCGCAGACTTCAAACAATCTGTAAGAAACTTGGGCGTTAATACAATAGCTGATCAGTCTGTTGATGCCGTTGTTGGTCTATTGATAACGGATACTGTCCTTGAAGATTTAAATGTTGTTTCTATCCTAACGGGTGCGCCATCATCCCTTATAAAATCTGTCTCCCTTGTTACGAGTTTTGGCGAAATTGATATAAAACTCAGACGTGTGCTTTATGCTTATTCAATAGCTGCCAGATGCGCAACCATTGCACAACATTTACAGACATTAGCAAATCACCATGCACCACGATTATGGGATGCAATCAATGCTGGTGAAGTTCTGGATTTTCCTATTGTATTAGAAGGTGAATTAGCTCAGTATTCTGATGAAACAGGCTTGTTTGATCCATTGCGTCTTCAACTCATAGCCCAAGTTTACCTAGATTACGCAGAAAAGGCAGCGAACTTTGGTGAGATCTTAGGCGAAAATACTGATGCCGCGGATATAGCTGCGGATGTATTAGGAATTGGATCTTTCTTGAGTTCTATTGGGAGTTTTATTGATTTTACGACTGATAAAATTGCTTTAGAACGTTTTAATACTCGCTTAGAAGGTTCTCTATATGGAACCCTCTATCGAAATATTGAACTGATATATAAAGAAGCTGATTTTGATTTAAAATGGCACGGATTCTGTTACCCTGGCATCGTCACAACTTTACCTCGCTCACTAAATGAAGGTGAAAGTATCACTTACACTATTGTTCTGAAATCTCCACCAGAGTCCACAGCAACTTTTGCTTTAAGTGATGATAATCCCGACATTACTTTTTCTCCAGAGTTGCTAACTTTCACAGCAAATAATTGGTATATACCACAAACTGTTATAATCAGTGCAGCACATGACGAAGACACGCAAAATGAGATTGCATCCCCGAAGTATACAGCCATAGGGTACGGTCCCTCTGATATAGATGATCACATCTATAAAGAAGTATTTATACTTATTATTGATGAGGGTGAAGATATTCTTTTGCTACCACAAGATGCAATTCCTATACAATCATTGACACTCGGCGGTTTTCCTGTCACTGTTGACGTTGCCCAACACTTTTTAGCCCAAAACAGGCTGACCTATGAAGTAGAAATAAATCCCAGTAACATCGTAAGCGCATCTATTTCTGATTCACGAGTCACAATCATACCTGTATCACCAGGTTCTGCGACAGTGATAGTCACAGCACGAGGCACGTTAAACACAAGCTTAACCGCGATACAGACTATACCTGTTTTAGTTCAACAAACAGATGCAGTGATTTCGCACCACACAAACACTGATCCGATATGGAATGCTAATATTGGCAGCAACCCTCGTGCTGAGGGGTTACGGGTAGGTGCCTCTGTGATTGTCGATGGACTTTCATCAAGAGATGTTCTCAATGTAAGGTTAGACGCAGGAACTAACTTTGCTAATATTGGAAATGTCAGAAATGGAGACTACGGTATAATCACGGATGGACCGCGTTCTGCCAACGGTTTCACTTGGTGGGAAATAGACTGGAATACTGAAACATTAGATGGATGGAGCACAGAAGTTGTCGGTAGGGATCAGTTACTATTTCGTCGTCCACCAGATCTGGAAATCCTAAACCTTGATGTCAGTGATAATGAGGTAGTTTTAGGTGAGAATATTGAATTAGAAATTGAAATCCGAAACAACGGTCCTGGTGAGTCTGTGCAAACAGATGTCTACATATATTACTCAGAGAATCGACATTTTGATCTTGAAGACTTAGCAGATGATAGTGATTTGCGTGGTGGATGGATACTGAGTGTCCCCTCTATTAGCGAACGTAGAACTGAAACATTAACCTACAGAGTAGATGTTCCTACGGCAATTGATTCTTATTACTATGGTGCACTTCTACCAAGTAATATATACGCATCTGATAATACGGATCATCTTGATGAAGATGCAATACGTAATAACTTGGCGAAGGAAGAACGCGTCCGAGTTGTCGGAACCCCCGACTATATCGTTGACTCCATTTTGCTTTCTGGCAATAGAACGACGTTTGCCCCAGGCGACTCGTTTACGTTGAGAACCACTGTCCGTAATATCGGATCCGGTAAACCTTTATCCTCACCCACGTTGGATTATTACCGCTCCTCCGATGCACGTATTTCCACAAGTGACAGATGGCTTGATGATGATACTGTGTCCAGATTAGGCACAAATGAAATAGGTTCTGAATCCATTCGTTTAATCGCACCCACTGAGCCGGGTGTCTATTATTACGGGGCATGCGTGTCGGAAGTAAGAAATGAGACTGATAGAGACAACAATTGTTCTGGAGCGATCGCAATCACTGTGGAAAATGTGATAACACCGGTTGAAGTTACGGGGGCTCCAGACTTGGTTGTTACACTTTCATCAAACAGCAATTTGGTTGATCCAAATGAATACATTAATTTGACAGCGCATATCCGCAATCAAGGAGATGCAGATACATTAAATTCAACAACGGTCCGGTATTATCTCTCCTCGGATACGACAGTTTCATCAGTTTCATCAGTTTCATCAAATGATCAATTGCTCGCCACAGGTTCTGTGAGGAGTCTCATTCAAGGGGATTCGGACGACGAGGATCATGGTGTCCGAGCACCAAGTCATCCGGGACAATATTATTACTATGCTTGTGTTGACAGCGTTACAGGTGAAGATGATACGGTTAATAACTACTCAAACTGCATTTTAGTCAATGTGCGCGGGTCAGACTTAGTCGTGAAATCGGTATCAGTCGACTTATTAGGACAAACAACTGGTATCAATCCCACAGATGAGTTTACATTGAATGCCACCATCAGAAATAAGGGGACCGCCAGTGCAGCGTCAACAACGGCACGGCTTTATATCTCCGCAGATCAAACCTTTTCGGAATTAGATGATACTGAAGTGCAAATAGCCGACAAAATCAGTCTAAATACGGGAACGTCAACGAATCTTCAGTTTTCAAAGATCCGCACTCCTTTTCCATCAGGTAGTTTCTACTGCTTTGTCTGTGTAGACGGTCTTTCTAATGAAACAGATACAGGCAACAACTGCTCAGAACCTATTCAGATAACGGTGCTAAATGTTGCACCTCGTGCGCGGGGAACAATTCCAACACAGTCCTTGATTATCGGCACATCAAAGTCTTTGGGAGTGTCTAATTACTTCGTTGATGATAACCACGACACATTAACGTATCAGGCAAGTTCCAGCGATGACACCATCGCGACGGTTACCGTAGCTGAATCCCAAGTGACACTCACACCGAAAAAAGCAGGCAGCACGACCATTACGGTTACCGCAAGCGATGGCACCCTTACAGTAACACAGACTGTCTCCGTTTCTGTAATAGACCCAAATCAAGCACCGTTGGCAGTCGGGACGATTGCTACGTTGACGTTAACCTTCGGAGATGCTCCTGAAGAGATTGATGTGTCAAGTAAATTCAGTGATCCAGACAATGACGATCTCAAATACACCGCAAGCTCGAATAACACCAGTGTAGCAACGGCAACCATGACAGAATCCAAACTGACAATCACACCGAAAAACGTTGGTAACGCAACAATCACAGTAACCGCAACCGATGGAAAGTTGGAAGCAACACAGACTATCTCTGTAACAGTGATAGAAAAAGTTATTGTGAATAACACACCGACAGCAGTTGGCACGATTTCTGCGCGGACGTTGACCTTCGGTGATGCTGCAATTCAAATAGATGTTGCCAGCAATTTCAGTGACCCTGATGGAGATTCACTCACATACATAGCAAGCTCAGATGACGACAGTGTGGCAACTGCAACCGTGTCAGGATCAATCGTTACCATTACACCTAAGAGTGCAGGAAGAGCTACAATCACGGTGACCGCAAGTGATAGTAAGTTGAGAGCAACACAGACCATTTCTGTTACCATCACTGCTGCTACAGTTGCGAACCGCGCACCATTTACAGTCGGAGGAATATCCTCGCAAACACTAACCGAAGATGAGTCTGCCATTCAGATAGATGTCTCTGGTAACTTCCAAGACCCAGATGGAGATTCACTCACATACATAGCAAACTCAGATGACGACAATGTAGCAACCGCGAGCACATCAGGTTCAACGATCACCATCACACCAGCGGGGACAGGAAGTGCTACAATCACGGTGACAGCAAGTGATGGTGAGTTAACAGCTACACAAACCTTCTTTGTAAGTGTAAACGCTGCGTCAATTCCAAATCGTTCACCGGATACTATCGGATCGATTTCTGCGCGGACGTTGACTGTCGGGGATGCTGCTATTGTCATAAATGTGTTTGCAAACTTCAGTGATCCTGATGGGGACACGCTTACCTACTCTGTAAATTCTAATAACGAGAACGTAGCAACTGCAACGAACACTGGTTCTCAAATAACAATTACACTTGTCGGCGTAGGAACGGCAACTATCACAGTTACAGCAAGCGATGGTGAATTCACAGCAACACAAACGATTTCTGTGACTGTCACCGCTACACCAGTTGCTAACCGCGCGCCTTTCACAGTTGGAGCAATACCATCCCTGACCCTAACAGTAGGCGGATCGGCAACAGTGAACGTATCAAGTAACTTCAGCGACCCAGATAATGATACACTGATCTATGCTGTGAGTTCTAACAATAATAATGTAGCAACAGCAAATGCATCCGGTGCCATAGTAACCATTACACCTGTGAACGCAGGAAACGCAACTATCACAGTTACCGCAAACGATGGTGTACTCACAGCAACGCAAACAATCTCTGTGACTGTCACCGCTGCACAGATTGTCAATCGCGCACCCGTTACAGTAGGATCAATACCATCCCAGACCCTAACAGTAAGCGGATCGGCAACAGTGAACGTATCAAGTAACTTCAGAGACCCAGATAATGATACACTGACCTATGCTGTGAGTTCTAACGATAATAATATAGCAACAGCAAGTGCATCCGGTGCCATAGTAACAATTACACCTGTGAGCGTAGGAAACGCAACTATCACGGTTATCGCAACCGATGGGCGTTTGTCTGTAACACAGACTATTTCTGTGACTGTCACCGCTGCACAGATTGTCAATCGCGCACCCGTTACAGTTGGATCAATACCATCCCTGACCCTAACAGTAGGCGGATCGGCAACAGTGAACGTATCAAGTAACTTCAGTGACCCAGATAATGATACACTGATCTATGCTGTGAGTTCTAACGATAATAATATAGCAACAGCAAGTGCATCCGGTGCCATAGTAACCATTACACCTGTGAGCCTAGGAAACGCAACTATCACGGTTATCGCAACCGATGGGCGTTTGTCTGTAACACAGACTATTTCTGTGACTGTCCTAGTCGAACTGGCATACCCAGTAAGTGAACGTACTCAACAAGTGCAGGACGCTATTGTGGCAGCTATTGATGGCATAGAGTCTGCGTCCGATGTAACAGCAACACACCTTGCAGCAATCACGGAACTTGATCTAAACAATACAGGAATATCCTCCTTGAAATCTGGTGATTTTGAGGGTCTCACTGCTCTGACAAGCCTCAATCTGGGTGGGAATTCCATCAGCGATATATCATCGCTTTCTGGGTTGACTACGTTAACACAGCTCTATCTGTATGACACTTCTATCAGCGATATATCATCGCTTTCTGGGTTGACTGCGTTGACATCGCTCAGTCTGGATAACACTTCTATCAGTAATATATCATCGCTTTCTGGGTTGACTGCGTTGACATCGCTCAGTCTGAATAACAATTCCATCAGCAATATATCATCGCTTTCTGGGCTGACTGCGTTAACAGAGCTCTATCTGGGTAACACTTCTATCAGCGATATATCATCGCTTTCTGGGTTGACTAAGTTGACAGTGCTCCACCTGAATAACACTTCCATCCGCAATATATCATCGCTTTCTGGGTTGACTAAGTTGACACAACTCAGACTTCAATTCAATTCTATCAGCGATATATCATCGCTTTCTGGGTTGACTACGTTGACAGAGCTCGCTCTGGGTGGCAATTCTATCAGCGATATATCATCGCTTTCTGGGTTGACTGCGTTGACAATCCTCTGGCTGGATGACAATTCTATCAGCAATATATCATCGCTTTCTGGGTTGACTAAGTTGACAGGGCTCGGTCTGGGTGGCAATTCTATCAGCGATATATCATCGCTTTCTGGGTTGACTACGTTGACACAACTCTGGCTGGGTGGCAATTCTATCAGCGATATATCATCGCTTTCTGGGTTGACTGCGTTGGAACAACTCACTCTGAATGGCAATTCTATCAGCAATGTCTCTCCTCTTGAAGGTTTGACATCTTTAACTCACTTACGTCTCAGTGGCAATTCGATTTCAGATTACGCCCCACTCCGCACACTCGTCGCTGCAATTGAAGCTGATAGTAGAAGTTTAGACATTGACATTACAATTCCCGGGATTTTCCCAGTAAGTAATCGCACTCAACAAGTGCAGGACGCTATTGTGGCAGCTGTTGATGGCATAGAGTCTGCAGACGATATAACAACAACACACCTTGCAGCAATCACGGAACTTGATCTAAACAATACAGGAATATCCTCCTTGAAATCTGGTGATTTTGAGGGTCTCACTGCTCTGACAAGCCTCAATCTGGGTGGGAATTCCATCAGCGATATATCATCGCTTTCTGGGTTGACTACGTTAACACAGCTCTATCTGTATGACACTTCTATCAGCGATATATCATCGCTTTCTGGGTTGACTGCGTTGACATCGCTCAGTCTGGATAACACTTCTATCAGTAATATATCATCGCTTTCTGGGTTGACTGCGTTGACATCGCTCAGTCTGAATAACAATTCCATCAGCAATATATCATCGCTTTCTGGGCTGACTGCGTTAACAGAGCTCTATCTGGGTAACACTTCTATCAGCGATATATCATCGCTTTCTGGGTTGACTAAGTTGACAGTGCTCCACCTGAATAACACTTCCATCCGCAATATATCATCGCTTTCTGGGTTGACTAAGTTGACACAACTCAGACTTCAATTCAATTCTATCAGCGATATATCATCGCTTTCTGGGTTGACTACGTTGACAGAGCTCGCTCTGGGTGGCAATTCTATCAGCGATATATCATCGCTTTCTGGGTTGACTGCGTTGACAATCCTCTGGCTGGATGACAATTCTATCAGCAATATATCATCGCTTTCTGGGTTGACTAAGTTGACAGGGCTCGGTCTGGGTGGCAATTCTATCAGCGATATATCATCGCTTTCTGGGTTGACTACGTTGACACAACTCTGGCTGGGTGGCAATTCTATCAGCGATATATCATCGCTTTCTGGGTTGACTGCGTTGGAACAGCTCACTCTGAATGGCAATTCTATCAGCAATGTCTCTCCTCTTGAAGGTTTGACATCTTTAACTCACTTACGTCTCAGTGGCAATTCGATTTCAGATTACGCCCCACTCCGCACACTTTACGCTGCAATTGAAGATGATGGTAGAAGATTAGACATTGACATTACAATTCCCGGGATTTTCCCAGTAAGTAATCGCACTCAACAAGTGCAGGACGCTATTGTGGCAGCTGTTGATGGCATAGAGTCTGCAGACGATATAACAACAACACACCTTGCGGCAATCACGGAACTTGATATAAACAGTAAGTCAATTTCCGCCTTGAAATCTCGTGATTTTGAGGGACTCACCTCTCTGACAGAGCTTGATCTGGGTGGCAATTCTATCAGCAATATATCATCGGTTTCTGCATTGACTTCATTAACTACGCTCTATCTGGATAGCAATTCTATCAGTGATATATCATCGCTTTCTGGGTTGACTGCGTTGACAGGGCTCTATCTGGATAGCAATTCTATCAGTGATATATCAGCACTTTCTGGGTTGACTGCGTTGACAGATCTTGAGCTTCGAAACAATTCTATCAGCAATGTCTCTCCTCTTGAAGGTTTGACATCTTTAACTCACTTACGTCTCAGAGGCAATTCGATTTCAGATTACGCCCCACTCCGCACACTCGTCGCTGCAATTGAAGCTGATAGTGGAACTTTAGACATTGATATTACAATTCCCTCTGCTGCCCCCGCGAGTTCACATCCTACACAAACATCCCTACTCCCCAACTACCCCAACCCCTTCAATCCAGAAACGTGGATACCGTATCAGTTAGCAAAACATTCAGATGTCACGTTGACGATCTACAATGTGCGTGGTGTCGTCGTTAGGGAGTTGACGTTGGGACATCGGGCAGCTGGGGTCTATTATAACCGAATTCGTGCTGCGCATTGGGATGGTAAAAACAATCTCGGTGAGAAGGTGGCGGGAGGTGTCTATTTCGTCAAATTCAATGCGGATAATTATACGAAAATACGGAAAATGTTGATTAGGAAGTAAAAGATTGTCTGAACCAAGATTTACACGATTCGGATGTTATTGAAAAATGGTTTTCATTCAAAATCTTCAATCCTGTAAATCTGTAAATCCTGCAAATCCTGGTTCAGACAAAATTTAAAAAGGAGAAAATATGACAAAACGAATACATACATTATTTAGTGTCCTCATCGTCCTCATCGTTCTCATCAGTTTTAATCAACTTGCCACTGCACAAGAGGTAGCATTTACCGACACCAATTTAGAATCGGTAATTCGAAGGACACTTGAGATACCACAAGAAACAACCATCACACAACAACTCCTACAGCAGGAATTAACAACCCTGAATGTCAGAGGAGCAGAAATAAGCGATCTAACAGGTTTAGAACACGCTACAAATTTGGCAAGGATGAATCTCAACACAAACAATATTAGCGACCTCACATCGCTTTCAGGTTTAACAAAGTTAGAAACTTTGTCACTCAATTCCAACGAAATCAGCAACCTCAAACCGCTTGAAGGGCTAACAAACCTTACAACGTTAAGGCTCAATGAGAATAATATACAAACTCTGGTGCCACTCTCCAAGTTGACGAAACTGGTGGAATTACACCTTGAATCTAATGATATTAAGATCGTAACACCGCTTCGGAACTTGGTAGAACTGGAAGAATTATATCTCAGAGAAAATGGTATTGAAAACATTCGTCAACTTGCCGTATTAACGAACTTGGAGATTTTAGACCTATCAGATAACCCGATTGCAGACGTTACGCAAGTCCATGAACTGATTACTTTAGGAGTAGATGTTGAGTTTGATACACCTGTGCCTCACGCATCGCAAGTCGCGCAGACAAATGTGCTTTTCAATGAAATTCACAACGGTGTTGACAACAAAAATGACTGGATAGAACTCAGGAACATCAGCGGGAACGATATTCCTCTCAACGATTGGGAAATTAGCATCCTCACCCGTGAAGATGGCACAACCAATAATGCAGAAGATCAAGATATTGATGTCGTTAAGTTTCCAGACTACACGTTGCCTGCTGGTGATGTTTTACTGATAACCAATACCGATCCGAGGGAGACGACACTCTTGCGGGGACTGAATATCAAAACTCCAGATATCAGGACAGGTGCCCAACATCATTATCTGGTTGCGGAAGAACTAATACTACCGAACAACACGCACTATCTGCTGTATCTGCGGAGTGCCCGCCATAGCAACGAGACGTTGGAGGATATTGAGGATGTCGCAGGGACTTATTTGCACGACAAGTTGACAGCCGATCAACCTTTGACCGAAGGCACAGCATGGCAACGCACAGCAATTGCACAGATAGGCTATGCTGTTGAGGCGTGGGGTGAAAGCGGGTATAAAGGTGGCATCGGATATCAACCCACTGCCCCAAAAGACGCAAGCCACGGTACTCCCGGATACCATAATAGTGCGTTAGCGACAGGTTTCCGTCAAGGACAAATCAGCATTAGCGAGGTCATGTTCACCAACAAAATCGGTAACCGCACGGTGCCACAGTGGATTGAACTCTACAACAACTCCCTAACAGAAGCAGTCAATCTCAATGGCTGGAAAATTACTTATGAATACCGAGAAGGCAGACAGAATAAATCCGATGAAAAAGAACTTCAGAGTTTAGTTATTTTACCGAAACAGACAGTTGTTATAGTTAGTGAAACATCAGAATCAACGCAAAACATTCCAGACAGGCGTGTCTACGACCTTTTTGCTATTCGTTTTGGTGATTTTCAGATTCCTACTACAGGACAATCTTTTCTTGCTTCTGATGGTTTCTTCCTACGTCTATCATCACTGGATGATCGTGTGGTAGACACAATTGGCAATCTTGATGGTGATAGTGACACGCAGGATACACCGCTATGGGCATTGCCTTCAGGCACAACAGAAAATGGGGCGCGCACTTCTATGCTCAGACGTTATCATCTTATGACCCGAAAACCTCTTGCAGGCACTGAAGTATCAAGTTGGCGAAGTGCGTCGGATGCCAAACTCGGTAAGACGACATACTACGGAGATCGGACAGACGTAGGAAACCCTGGCTATACACTTGGCGGTGCTTTGCCCGTGCAGCTTTCCCGTTTCCGTGCAAAGCACACTGATGCAGGCGTTGTGCTCAAATGGACAACCGAATCAGAGGTGAATAACGCAGGATTTTACATATACCGTAGTGATACAAAAGATGGTGAATTTTCGGTCGTCAATCCTACGATGATAAAAGGGGCAGGCACTACTGGTCAAAGGAACGAGTATACTTGGACTGATACCAGTGCTAAACCGAATACCGTCTACTATTATCGGATAGAGGATGTGTCATACACGGGGGATCGCGAGCAGTTAGCAACCGTTCGTTTGAGAGGGCTTATATCTGCACGCGGTAAGTTAATTACCGCTTGGGGAGATTTGAAAACACACAACTAACTATTCAGAATTAGGGGAACAACGCATGAAAACAATACTATGTTTCATATTTATTATACTCACTCTGATGACGTTTACGCTTGTGCCAAACAGTTTCGCACAAGATGAAACACCAAAATATGTGGTTCGGATAATCTACTTTGTTCCAAATGACCGTCAACCGAAACCAGACATAGACACAAAACTGGATACACTTATAAAGGATGTACAGCAGTTTTATGCTGGTGAGATGGAACGCCATGGGTTCGGCAGAAAAACTTTTCAACTGGAAACCGATACGACTGGAATGGCGGTAGTGCATCAAGTTGAGGGTCAATTTAACGATTCCAATTACCATCAAGAAACCTTTGGCAAAGTCTTGAGAGAAATTAGAGAGCAGTTTGACACCTCACAGAATATCTATTTAGTTGTAGTAGATATCAGCACAGAAAAAATTGGTGATGTAGCAGGTAGAGCTACATTTGACGGGTATTGGGGCGGAATGGCAGCTATTCCTGCCTCTGGTCCTTCTTTCAATCATCCTCTTGCTGCCCACGAAATCGGGCACACATTTGGATTAAATCATGATTTTAGAGACTCGTTCCGTATCATGTCTTTTGGTCCATGGCCATGGGATAGCGGTGCCACCGAATTGTCTCAGTGCGCAGCGGAATGGTTAAGTGTTCATCGTGTGTTCAATTCAAATCGAAATCATACTGAATTTGACGAACCCGCAAAAATTCAGATGCACACACCAAGCTTTACTCCTCCTCCACATGCTCTCCATCTCCGTTTTGAGATAACCGAACCTGATGGTCTCCATCAAATACAGTTATTTGCCCCCTTCGTTCTCTTCCCCGATTCCGGACCAAGCTTAACCGCTTGTAAGCGGTTAGAAGGTAATAAAAACACGGTTGAATTTGTGGTTGCCGATTTGACAACAGAACTCAATAGTTATGTAATGCTTAATGTTATTGATGTGCATGGAAACTTTACATCACAGAGATTCCAAATCGATGTTGCTGCCGTGCTACCTTCTCCTACAGCTGTGTCAATACCTGACGCGAATTTAGCAGCGGCAGTCCGGGAAACCCTTAATCTATCTCAGAGAGATGCTCTTACCCAATTGGATATGCTAAGATTAACAAGGCTTACAGCTTTCGATCACCAGATAGAAGATATCACTGGTCTTGAACATGCAACGAATCTAAGAAAGTTAATTCTTTATGATAATAAAATCCAAGACATTACTCCACTCGCTGGGTTGACACAATTAAGTTCTTTAGATCTTGCTGAAAATAGAATCAACGACATCACGCTACTTGCAGGACTAACACAATTAAGGTTTCTAAGTTTATACAGCGATTATAGACTCGGCAATCAGATTAACGACATCATGCCACTCGCAGGATTAACACAATTGAGGGTCTTATGGCTTTCCAACAACCAGATTAGTGACATCATGCCACTCGCAGGATTGACACAATTAAGGGAAATAGAACTTGGCTACAATCAAATTGGCGACATCACGCCACTTGCAGGACTAACACAATTAAACCACTTGGATCTCGCCAAAAATCGGCTTACAAGCATAAACCCACTGAGAAAATTAACACAATTAAGAATTTTAAGACTTTCCCAGAATCAGATTAGTGATATTACTCCACTCACAGATTTAATACAGTTAAACAACTTATCGCTTAGATTTAATCAAATTAGCAATTTAACGCCGCTCACGGGATTGGTAAACCTAAGAGAGTTACGGCTTGCGACAAATCCTGTTAAGGATAAAACACCACTTCACAAACTCCTTGATCAAAATCCGGATGTTGCAATAGATATTGATGTCGGATATGTGCCACCTTCATCAGATCCGACAGCTGCTTGGATGCCAGACGCAAGTTTAAGAAGGACAGTACGACATACTCTCAAACTAGATCCGGACGATTCCCTTACGCAACAAGCGATGCAAGGTTTAACGAAACTGGAGGCGTCGGTAGCCCTGATAAAAGACATCACCGGTCTTGAACATGCAACAGAATTAACGAACTTAGTGATCCATAACAATCAGATAAGTGACCTCACGCCCATCGCGAAGTTAACAACCTTAACTACGTTTAATGCTCACCACAATAGGATAAAAGACCTCACGCCCATCGGAAACTTAACAAATCTAACAAGCTTAAGTCTCTCAGGTAATCAAATCAGTGATATTACACCGATCGCAGGATTGACGAAACTAACGAAGTTATTGCTTTCATTTAATAAAATTAGTGACGTAAGTCCGCTTTTAAAGTTGGTAAACCTGGAGGAATTGACTCTTGTCGGCAACCCAATTAAGAACAGAAAACAACTCCTTGCATTGCTGCGAAAGAACCCGGATATGAAAATCTATATCAAGAATAATTGGACACCACTACCCGTAACCCTATCCCATTTCAGAGCAGAACACACCAATGCTGGTGTAGTCTTGAAATGGACAACCGAATCAGAAGTGGACAACGCAGGATTTTACATCTATCGCAGCGAAACAAAGGATAGTGAATTTTCGGTCGTCAATCCTACGATGATAAAAGGGGCAGGCACTACTGGTCAAAGGAACGAGTATACTTGGACAGATACCAGTGCTAAACCGAATACCGTCTACTATTATCGGATAGAGGATGTGTCGCATGCTGGCGTGCGGGAGCAGTTAGCCACGGTTCGTCTGAGAGGATTCGTGTCTGCCAGTGGTAAACTTACAACCCGTTGGGCAGATTTGAAAAAATAAATATAGTAAAAATCATAATTACTTACACACTACGGTAGGTTCGGTTTCCTAACCGAACCATAGGCGTCAATTTAAGGATTTATTTGCATGGCGATAACTTCTTTAGTCCCGTAGGGACGGGATGTTTATAGCTAAACGCCGTCATCACATTTCTTAGTCCCGTAGGGACGATATGTTTGTAACAACCGAAACGTATAAACATATCGTCCCTACCAAATCAACGTCAAATGCGCGTTTGGCATTTGTCGGGACTAAGAAATGGGTGTTGAACGTTTTGCTATAGACATATCGTCCCTACGGGACTGAGGACACTAATAAAATGGATTGATCTTCTTAAATTACGCCAGACATTGTAGGGCCAAATCAAGAAATCAACGGTATGAACGCCTTTTGGCGTTCCCCGGGTCTCCATGCCCCGCCATTCCTTCTCCTGTAAGGCAACCGGGCGGGCACAGAGACCCGCCCCTACAATAGGGATGGTAGTTTTGGACTATCTCAAATGCGTCCAACAAGAAAAAAAACGCTAAATTGACGCCTATGGTTCGGTTTCCTAACCGAACCGGTGTTTGTTCAGTCTTATGGATGCGGTTAGGAAACCGCATCTACCGGGGAGTGTGCACGTATTTTTACATTTCACTATAAAACAAAACAGACAACGGGTGAGTATCCGATGCCTGATTTGTTGGTTAGTTTAGAATATCTTTGATTAGTCTTTTAATACTGATATTAAGTCTATTTCAGTATCAACATCTTGCGCGTTGCAGTGAAATCACCTGCTTTGAAGGTGGAAAAATACACACCTGCCGCGACTTTCTCACCGAGTACATTTCTGCCATCCCAATATGCTGCGCGTGTCCGGTCAGTATAGTATCCTGCAGGTTTATGTCCCAAATCCAACTTCCGAATGACAACCCCACGCATATCGTAGATCGTCAAGGAAACATCGGCTGCTTTGGACAGCTGATAGGGTATCCACGTTTCGGGGTTGAACGGGTTAGGGTAGTTTGGTAGAAAGGCAGTTGAATCAGGTATTTGTAACAGATAGTTCTGCGATGTAAGACTACTGAGCGGTGGGCTGCCTTTATCTTCGGTAACTTGGATTCTAACGTTGATAGATGTGCTATCATTATCTGTGCCACTATCATCAGTTGCAATGACGGTTACATTATATCTTGACCAGCCTAACGTATTGTAGCTTAAGAATACTTCGTTCGTTTGTAATTGTCCGGTGGTACTATCAATACTAAACTTTGAAGCATCTGTGCCACCGAGACTATAGGTCATAGAATCTCCATCAATGTCAATAGCTGTTACCGGTTCGTCAAAGTCTTCACCATCATAATCAGCATTCTCATTAACAAATCGAGTGGTTGATAATCCATCAGGAAAATATGGAGCAGCATTATTACCATCGATTACAATAATTGGTGATGGTCTTATAAGAGAATATCCATCATGAACGGAAGGCAGACTAGGTAGTCCACTATTTACCACCACAACAGAACCAGCACTACCCTCGTTACGGGTTACGGTGAATGTTGAACTGTCTGTTGATCCCTTTGGAATAGTAATACTTGTTACATCTCCACTGATACTTCCGTCCTGTACATATACCGGTAAATCAAGACTAAAAGGGGCTCCGGCTGCAATAACTACCTTAAACTCACCACTACTAACTTTCTGCAATGATATATTAAGAGGCAGCGGATCAACTTTATTCTCATCCAAATAAAGATTTGTGAGACTGGTTAAACCTACAAACGTACCTGCAGGAATAGCAGACAATTCATTACTACCCAATTCAAGTTCTTCCAGATTTGTAAGATTCTTAAAGATTTCATCTGGTAATGTGCTGATTTTATTACCATACAAGTCAAGTGTTGTCAGTGCTGTGAGGTTGTCAAAAACACCTTCTGGAAGACTTGTTAACGGACCACTCTTGAGGTCAAGTGTCTTAAGTGAAGTCAGATTGTCAAAGACAGCATCAGATATCGTTCCGAGCTCGTGCCAAATCAAGCCCAGGTATGTTAAATTTGTGAGATTGTCAAAAATGCCATCTGGAAGTGTTGTTAAACCGTTATGAGCCAAGTTGAGTGTTGTCAAACTGGTAAGATTGTCAAAAATGCCATCTGGAAGTGTTGTTAATTTGTTTCCAATCAAGTCGAGTCCTGTCAAACTCGTGAGACCGTCAAAATCACCAGATTTTAGACCGTTTGTCCGTATATCTTCACTCCCACTTAGATCTATTGTTCCTGTAATCGCTAAAAGATGGTCACTCGTAACAGCAGCAGCGTCGTCAACACCGGATACCTTTGCGACAATTGCGTCTCGTACCGATGCTGTTCGTTCACTGACAGGGGTTATACTTGTGTCAACATCTCTGAATACGGTAAGCGAATTCTCTTTTGTAAAACTATAGCCCTCGTGGTCTGAAGGTAAGTCGGGCAGATCCCCGAAAGCTGCAGTGACAGTGGTAGTCGTCCCCATAGTACGAATAATAGTGATCGTCTCGCTATTTGTTGCACCGGCTGCTATTGTAACACCAGTCCCACCACCGCTTATACTTCCATTCGTAACAGTGATAGGAAAGTCGAATTCAAATGGTAAGCCTATCGGGGCAACTACCTTAATCTTACCGATAGAAACAAATTCTAATGTTAAATTGATGGATAACGGATCCACCGTATTACCCCCTAATTTAAGTTCCGTGATATTGGTTAAACCTACAAATGTACCTGTAGGAACAGCAGACAAATCATTACCATCCAATTCAAGGATTTCCAGATTTGTAAGATTCTTAAAGATCCCATCAGGTAATGAACTGATATTATTACTATCCAAGTCAAGTTTTGTCAGAGCTGTCAGGTTGTCAAAAATACCTGTTGGCAGGCTTGTCAACGACGCACTCTCAAGCTCAAGAATCTTAAGAGATGTTAAATTGTCAATGAAATTATTCCCTAACGTTTGAATGTTGTTCGAACTTAAGTTGAGATGCGTCAAACTGGTAAGATCCGAAAAAATACCAGTTGGAGGTGTATTTAAATTGTTGCCAGACAAGTTAAGACCTGTCAAACTCGTGAGACCGTGAAAATCGCCAGATTTGATCCCAGTTGACTGTAAATTAGTATTAGAACTTAGATCTAATGTTCCAGTAATCGCTGCAAGATGCGTTACTGTAACATCAGCTGCATCGGTAACGCCAGATACCTTTGCGACAATAGCATCACGAACCGCTGCTGTTCGGTCACTGACAGGGGTTATATTTGTGTTTACTCCTGTGGATATCGTGAGTGAATCTCCTTTAATAAGACTATAACCCATGTGACCTGAAGGTAGCGAGGGCATATTTCCAAAAGCCACAACGACATCGTTCACAGCACTCCCAGCACGAGTTACCGTTATAGTCTCACTTTCTGTCGCACCTACTGCTATTGTTACACCCGTTGCCCCCCCACTGATAATGCCATTCGTAACATTTATAGGAAGTTCCAATTCAAAGGGTGCGCCTATCGGAGCAACCGCTTTAATTTTACCTCCTGGAACTGCCACAAAATCTATATTGATAGGCAGCGGTTCAACTGCGTTACCATATAAATAGAGTTCTTTTATATTGGTTAAACCGGCAAACGTTCCTGCTGGTATAGTAGACAATTCATTACTATCCAATTCAAGGATCTCCAGATTAGTAAGATTCTTAAAGATCCCATCAGGTAATATGCTGATTTCATGACCATCCAGATCAAGTCTTGTCAGTGCTGTAAGGTTGTCAAAAACACCCGCTGGAAGACTTGTTAAGTTACCGGCTTCAAACTCAAGTATCGTAAGCGAAGTCAGATTATCAAAGATTGTAGCAGATATCGATGCGATCTCGGTAAAATCCAAGTTAAGGTGTGTCAAACTGGTGAGGTTATCAAAAATGCCATCTGGAAGCGTTGTTAACTCGTTTAGAAAGAAGTCAAGGAGTGTCAAACTGGTAAGATTGTCAAAAATGCCATCTGGAAGTGTTGTTATATCGTTACTGATCAACTTGAGTGTTGTCAAACTGGTAAGATTGTCAAAAATGTCATCTGGAAGTGATGTTAACTCGTTTCCAGTCAAGTCGAGTGTTGTCAAACTGGTAAGATTGTCAAAAATGCCATCTGGAAGTATTGTTAACTCGTTTTGTCCCAAGCTGAGTCCTGTCAAACTGGTAAGACCTTCAAAATCGCCAGATTTGAGACCATTTGCCCTGATACTTTCATCCCCAGCTAGGCCTAATGTTCCTGTGATCGCTGCAAGATGCGTTTCAGTAACATCAGCTGCATCATCTACACCTTCAATAGCATTTAAAATCGCATTCCTAACCCCAGCTGTACGGTTACTGAGAAGTGTTTCGATTGTGACATTGATCGTAACAGTGATGGTATCACTATTATTACTTGCACCACTATCGTCAGTGACTTTCACAGTTATAGAATATGAGTTCTTCGTTGCATAGTCCAACGCAGCACTGGTTTGCAACTGTCCACTCGTGCTAACAATAGCAAACGATGCTGCATCTGTGCCTTCCAGACTATAGGTCAATGTATCGGCTGCATCATCATCTGTGGCAGTGATAGGACTACCGATATTTTCTCCAGATGCAGTATTTTCTGCGACTGAAAGGGTTGTGCTCTCATCAGCAAATACCGGGGCATTGTTTAGTTCAGGAGTAATACCGTCATCCCCATCAGTGACATTGATGGTGACAGCAATCGTGTCACTATTGTTACTTGCCCCACTATCATCAGTGACCTTGACAGTTACCGAATATGAGTTCTTTGTTTCATAGTCTAACGCGGCACTTGTTTGCAACTGTCCACTCGTGCTGACAATAGAAAACGATGCTGCATCTGTGCCTTCAAGAGTATATGTCAATGTGTCATCAGTATCATCATCGGTAGCAGCTACAGGATCACCTATATTTTCTCCAGAGGCAGTGTTTTCTGCGACTGAAAGGGTTATGCTTTCACCATCATCAAATATAGGTGGGTTGTTTGCTAATTGTCTTGTGACACGGGTAACAAATATCGTTCCTGATATTTCAGCAGTGGCATTATCAGGATCCGTAGCAATCACCTTTATTGAATAAGCAGAACTGCTATGATCAATAAGAGACTGTGTGATCTTCAGTTGTCCAGAACTGCTATCAATATCAAACAGAGCGGCATCATCCCCACCAACACTATAGCTCAATGTGTCGTCATCAGTATCGGACGCAGTGACAGGATCACCAATGCTATCTCCCACAGATGCGTTTTCAATGTCTGATATTCTGTAAGAGAAACTACTGTCTGAAAATGAGGGTGCGGTGTTCTCATTGACATCCGTGATAGAGATGTTGACGGTGATTGAAGCGGATAAGTTATCATCATCAGAGACAATAACGGTTACTTCATAAGCATCGTCATCTTCATAGTCAAGTGCGGTTTTTGTTTTCAATTGTCCTGAACTACTATCAATGCTAAACGAAGCCGCATCTGTCCCACCAAGTCCGTAAGTCAAAGAGGCACCGGAATCCGGATCAGTCGCAGACACAGCACTTCCGATATTCGTGTCCGAAGCTGTATTTTCTGCTATTGACCGCGTGGTTGGTGAATTCTCCGTAAATGTGGGTGCTTCGTTGACATCTGTAATGTTGATGGTGACAGCGATAGAATCTGTGCCACCATTTCCATCCGAAACCGATACCGTCACGGAGTACGAGTTTTTGGTTTCATAGTTTAGCGCAGCATTTGTTCTGAGTTGTCCTGATGTGCTGTCAATACTAAAAGAACTCGCATCTGTGCCACCGAGTGAGTATTCCAACGTGTCACTACTATCAGGGTCGGTTGCGGTAATTGCTATGCCGATATTGACACCGGAACCTGTATTTTCAGCGACAGATCTCGAAGCACTGTCCGTGCTAAATGCCGGGACACGGTTCTCGGGCACATCCGTAACATTGATGGTGACGGCGATTGAATCTGTTCCTCCATTACCGTCAGAAACAGATACTGTAACGGAATACGAGGCTTTGGTTTCATAGTCCAGCGCAGCTTTTGTTCTGAGTTGTCCGTTTGTGCTGCCAATGTCAAATGAAGCGGCATCTGTGCCACTGAGTGAATATTCCAGTGTGTCATCGGTATCGGGATCTGTAGCGGAAACAGCATCTCCAATGTTGACACCAGAACCTGTGTTTTCTGCGATGGAACGTGTGGTGCTTTCACTCGAAAATACGGGGGCACGGTTTTCATTGACATCTGTAATATTGATGGTGACAGCGATTGAATCTGTACCACCATTTCCGTCAGAAACAGATACTGTAACGGAATACGAGGCTTTGGTTTCATAGTCCAGCGCATCTTTTGTTCTGAGTTGTCCGTTTGTGCTGCCAATATCAAAGGATGCAGCATCTGTGCCACCGAGTGAATATTCCAACGTGTCGTCGGTGTCGGGATCAGTAGCGGAGACAGCATCTCCGATGTTGACACCAGAACCTGTGTTTTCTGCAATGGAACGAGTGGTGCTTTCACTCGCAAATGCTGGGGCACGGTTCTCATTGACATCCGTAACATTGATCGTGACAGTGATTGTGTCGGTAGCATTCCCAGAGTCAGTCGCAGTAACCGTGACCGTGTAGGACATTTTGGTTTCATAATCAAGAGCTGCTTTCGTTTGAAGTTGACCTGATGTGCTGCCGATGTCAAACGATGCGGCATCTGCGCCACTGAGACTGTAGGTTATAGTATCGTCAGCGTCAGGATCGGTTGCAGTAATGACGTTACCTAAGTTCGTGCCGGCCACAGTATTCTCAGCGACTTGACGGGTAATGGACTCACCATCGGTGAACACCGGTGCTTCGTTGACATTCGTAACATTGATAGTGACGGTAATCTCATCTTCAAGCGTGCCATCACTAACGGTTACTATTACCTCGTAGGAGGTCTTCGTTTCATAGTTTAGTGCCGCACTGGTTTTCAACTGACCTGTGTCTCCATCAATAGCAAATGAGGAGGCATCTGTTCCACTGAGTAGGTATGCGAGATTTTCACTATCTTCGTCAGTCGCAGCAATTGCATTGCCGATGTTGGTATCAGTTACAGTATTCTCAGCAATTCTGCGTGTCGTATCGTCACCATCAGTGAACACAGGCGCGATGTTTGAGGGTGTCTCGTCTAAATCTCTGACATTGATTGTCACTGCAATGGAATCCGTCAGGCTCCCATCTGATACCGTAATGGTTACGGAATAGGATGTTTTTGTTTCATAATCAAGTGCAGCCTTCGTTTTCAATTGTCCGGTCGTGGATTCAATGTCAAATGATGCTCCGTTTGTGCCACCGAGGGTATAAGTTAATGTCGTGCTGTCGACATCCGTTGCAGACACAACACTGCCGATGTTAATGTTGGGACCGGCATTTTCTGCTATGGAACGTGTTGTGCTTGTTCCCGCGGTAAACACCGGTGCTTCGTTGACATTCGTAATGTAAATCGTTACATTAATACTGGAACTACCGCCTTGACCATCAGATGCGGACACCATGACTGTATACGAAGTTTTCGTTTCAAAGTTGAGAGTTGCGTTTGTTTTCAACTGTCCATTTGTGCTATTGATACTAAAGGAAGTGGCATCTGTGCCACTCAGACTGTAAGATAAAGTGTCATCGTCAGCATCTGTTGCAGAAACAGCACTACCGATGTTCACATTCGTTGCAGTATTTTCAGCAATAGTGCGGGTCGTGCTGCTGCCATCTGTGAAGACAGGAGCGTTGTTGGCAGGACTTTCGTCGATATCGTTGACATCAATGGTGACCGTGATACTTGCACTACCACCATTACCATCGGAGACAGTGATTGTCACTGAATAGGATGACTTCGTTTCATAATCAAGTGAAGCACTGGTGCGCAACTGTCCTGAACTACTATCAATACTAAAAGAAGATACATCTGTGCCACCTAAACTATAGGTCAAAGTATCATTGTCAGCATCTGTTGCAGAAACAGCACTGCCAATGTCTACACCTGACCCCGTATTCTCATTTACTGAGCGCGATGTGCTGCTACCATCTGTGAAGACGGGTGCCGTATTCGTCGTTTCATCTACATCTGTGATGTTGATAGTGATTGTAATACTGTCACTGCCACCATTTCCATCAGATACGGTCATCGTTACGGTATATAATGACTTCGTTTCATAATCAAGTGATGCACTGGTTCTAAGTTGTCCTGAACTACTATCAACACTAAATGAGGCATCATCTGTTCCACCAAGACTGTAGTTTAAAGTGTCATCGTCAGCATCAGTCGCTGATACAGCACTGTCAATATCTACACCCGAACCCGTATTTTCTGCGACCGAACGTGATGTAGTATTTCCATCAGTGAATTCGGGAGCAGTATTGGTTTTCTCTACGATATCTGTAATGTTGATGGTCACACTGATGGTATCACTTCCGTCATTGCCATCAGAAACCGTAATTGTCACTGAATAGGAAGATTTCGTTTCATAGTCAAGTGCTGCGCTCGTTCTCAATCGACCATCCGCACTACCGATACTAAACGATGACGCATCCGTGCCGCCAAGACTGTAGTCTAAGGTGTCTTTGTCTTCATCCGTTGCAGATACCGGATCACCGATATTAACACCGGAACCCGTATTTTCAGCAACTGTTCGAGTTGTGGTGCTACCTTCTGTGAACACAGGCGCATTGTTAGGTGTGGCATCCTCTACATCAGTAGTGGTTTCATCTATATCTGCGATGTTGATTGTGACAGCAATACTGTCCGAAAACTCATCGTCAGATACATCTACTGTTACCGAATAAGAGGATTTCGTTTCATAGTCCAATGAAGCATTCGTGCGTATCTGTCCCGAAGTGCTGTCAATACTAAATGATGTCGCATCAGTTCCGCCTAAACTATATGCCAGTGTGTCGTCATCTGGGTCTGTTGCGGAAACTGGACTTCCGATATCTACCCCAGCACTCGTGTTTTCTGCTACAATGCGAGTTGCGCTGTCACCTTCAGTAAACTCTGGACGGCGGTTATCATCAATATCAGTAACATTGATTATGACATTGATGGTGTTTGAGAGTGTTTCATCGGAAACCGAAACCGTTACCATATAAGATGTCTTGGTTTCATAGTCAAGAGGTGCTTTTGTTTTCAACTGTCCAGTCGTAGGATCAATGTCAAAAGACGTAGCATCCGTGCCTGAAACCGTATAGGTTAGGCTATCATCGTCATCATCAGTAGCGGAAATAGGACTACCGATATTTACACCGGCTACTGTCCGTTCAGCAATGGAACGCGTTGTGCTTTCACCCTCAGTGAACTCAGGAGCAACATTTAGTGCCTTGAATATCTCAAAAGGTGTCTGGTCAGATAGAATTAGAGCGTAACCTGTATGTCCAGTGGGAAGACTCGGTAGGTTTCCGATTGAGACAGTAACAGCATCATAAGTGTTGGGTGTCCGAGTTACGGTAAAGGATTGACTGGCTATACTTCCTATCGGGATTGTAATTGATGTAGCATTATCATTTAAACTGCCATTTGCAACAGTTATAGGTAGTGTTATATTGTAAGGTGCACCTGTCGGTATAATAATCCGTATCCCATTTTCTCCAACTTTTTGTATCGTCATATTTAGGGATAATGGGTCAACCGTATTGCCACTCAAATCCAGTGATGTCAAAGATGATAAACCGACAAAAACACTATCAGGTAGGTTCTCTAATTGATTATTCGCAAGATTAAGTGTTTCTAATGAGAACAATCCTGAAAAATCATCTGATTGGAGTGAAATTATTGATGCGTTACTTAGATCTAAGGCTGTAACGGTAGCAAGGTCAGCTTCTGAAATGTTGCGACAATCATCTATACCTTGTAGCGCGGATACGAGCGCATCGCTAACCTGTATCGTGCGGTTGCAGACAGTGGATTTAGCAAGGATATATCCGAAATGATTGACAGGAAGATTTGGTAGGTTACCGAGTTGTACATCTGCCGTTGTCGCTGCAAAAGATTCACTTGTCACACTTCCTTTGGATATTGTGACAGTGTTGATACTTGCTCCATTGATCGGTAACACGATGTCGAATGGCGCACCCGTAGGAATTATTGCTCTGAACTGATTATCAGAAACTTGTTGCAATGACACCATCAGTGGCATTGGTGCAATAATGTTGCCACCTAAACGAAGTGAAGTGAGAGAGGTAAGACCTTCAAAGATACGAACAGACAGGTTACGCAACATATTTCCATATAGGTTTAGACTCGTTAATCCTGTTAATCCAGAAAAATCACCTGTTTTGAGTTCTGATATACCTACATTGCGTAGATTGAGAGAGGTAATTGCTGCGAGATGTGCTTCTGTTACATTCGCAGCATCAGTAACTGGGACAGCAGCAATAATCGCATCGCGCACTTGTGTTGTGCGATCACTAACAGAAAGCATCGTAGAAACCGCTGGGGTGTCATCTCTATCAATGACACTTATGATGACAGAAATAGTTGATGTAAGTGTTTTATCGGAGGCATTGACAGAAAGAATATAGATTCGTTTTGTTTCATAGTCCAACACACTTTTAGTTTTCAGTTGTCCAGTATCACTATCAATACTAAAGGACTCTGCGTTTATACCACTAAGCGTGTATGTCAAACTGTCGTTGTCTGCATCTGTCGCAGAGACAGCATTCCCGATATTTACGCCTGCCTCTGCATTTTCTACGATGGTTCGTGTCGTGAGAGTTCCATCAGCAAACACCGGTGCAGTGTTTGTTACGGTATCGGTACTGTCCATCGTATCAGTCATATCAGTTGTATCAGTTATGTCCGTTATGCTAACCATTCCAATAACTTCAATAGGAAGCGAACCTGATTTGGATAACGTGTATCCGTAGTGATTTCTCGCTGGCAAACTGGATAGTGTCCCAATATTAGCTGTTACTGTCGCAGTTGTCTCTGCTGTTCGAGTTACGGTGACTGCAGTACTTTCTACTGCTCCTATAGAAATGGTCAGAGATGTCATATTCCCGCTAATGCTACCATTGGTAGTGCTGATGGGAACGCTTATAGAAAATGGTGCTCCTGTTGGAACGACTGCCTTGAATTGGTTTTCACCAACTTTTTCCAATGAAATGGTAATTTGCATTGGATCAACAGTGTTCCCACCCAATCGCAGGGTTGTTAGTGCCGTGAGTCCTTCAAAGATACCATCGGGTAGACTGCTAAGTTCGTTGTTGAATAAACTCAGGTTTGTTAATCCTGTTAGACCAGAAAAATCACCCGATTTCAGTTCTGTAATGCCTTTTGAACGTAGGTTTAGATTTGTGATAGCGGAAAGTTGTGCATCGGTCACATCGCCGGCGGAATTTGCACCTGTAGCAGCTACGATTGCATCACGTACCTGTGTTGTGCGATCAGCAACCGGGGTGATTTCCGCAAAACTTGTTTCTTGTAAACCAAGAATTATCAAAATTGACAGCAAAACAAATACTTTTTTCATCTTAAACTTCCTTTAATAAAATAGATGTAGGGATAGGAACGCGCCAATCCCAATGTTGTTGCCTATTTCCTTATTATCATTTTCCTCGTTGCTGTATAATCGCCTGCTTTGAATGTGGAGAAATATACACCCGCTGCGACTTTCTCACCGAGTGCGTTTCTGCCATCCCAATATGCAGCACGTTTGCGGTCAGTATAGTATCCAGCGGGTTTATGTCCCAAATCCAACTCACACACGACAACGCCACGCATATCATAAATTGTCAATGTAACATCGGATGCTTTGGATAGCTGATAAGGTATCCATGTTTCTGGATTGAAGGGATTGGGATAGTTTGAAAGTAGTGCCGTTTCCTCTGGTATGAGTTGGGTGTTGGTCGGGGCACCATTGACTTCAGGAATAAGCTCCAATGGTAGGTTAGTATTATTTGGGTCTAAATAATATCCATAATTATTTAAAGAGCGTTCAAAAAAAACAACGTCAATAGTGACGGTAACAGCATCAGTTGTTTCATCCAATCGGACCACACTTAAAGCATCGGTTTCTGCTTCACCAACTGGTATTCTTATTTCAGGTCTTCTATTGTCTAAAGTGACTATGTATCCATATTCTTGATCTGGGTGGACTTTACCATTACTGATTGGGACACTAATACGGTTATTATTAATTGGCATGCCTGTCGGGCAAACAACTTTGAACTGTCCTTCTGCGACTTTTTCCAGTCCCACCTTGATGGGGACACTGTCCACTTTGGCATCTTCACCTTGAAAAGCACATTCAAATAGAGTTAGTTCTGTGAGACCTACAAATATGCCATCGGGGAATGAGGTTAAGTTGTTCCGGTTCAAATAAAGTTTAGTTAAGTTGGTTAATTCACTAAATAAACCTGACGGTAGAGAACTGATATTATTATTTTCGAGAACAAGTGTTGTCAGCTTCGAGTTATTGTCAAAGATATTACCTGGTAAGGAGGTCAAACTGTTATAACTTAAAGACAGAGATGTTAAATTCGTTAGTTCGTCAAATATATCAGCAGACAAAGTTGTCAATTCATTACCTGCTAAAGATAGGGATGTTAAATTCGTTAGTTCGTCAAAAACATCAGAATTTAAGGAACTAATAGAATTATATGACAAAAGGAGGTTTTCTAATTGTGTGTTATTGTCAAATGCATCATCTGGTAATGAAGTAATTCCGTTTGAACCTATGGCAAGGGTTTTCAACAATGTGAGTTCATCAAATATTCCGTCTGGTAATGATGTGGTACCGTTAGAATAGTAGAGTAATCTAATGAGTGAAGTGGTATTATCAAACAATCCATCTGGCAAGGTGGATATGTTATGGTCATACATTTCAAGATGTTCCAGAGAAGTGAGATCGTCAAAAATACCTTCTCCCAGTGATGTTAGTTGATTGGTTGTTTCAGATTTGAAAGTGGCTAAGTAAAGCGTTTTGAGGGATGTAAGTCCGTCAAAAACATCACCCGATAGGGTCGTGAACTCATTCAGATTCAAGTCAAGTAATTCCAATGATGTGAGTCGGTCAAAGATCCCATCTGGTAATGAAGTCAGTCCATTGTATCCAAGCTCAAGTTTGGTCAGTGATGTGAGACTATCAAATATACCGTCAGGCAGTGTTGTAAAAGCGTTTTCGTCGTCATCAAAGAAGTTATTAAATGATAAATCAAGCTCGGTTAGTGAAGTAAGACCATCAAAGATATCAACAGGTAACGAACTGAATTTATTACTGCTTATATTTAATAAGGTTAAACCCGTGAGTCCATCAAAATCACCTGATAATAGACCTGTTAAATTCTTATTTCTAATATCCAATGTAGTGATTGCAGCAAGCTGTGTTTCTGTCACATTTTCAGCAGCATCTACACCTTCAATAGCATCTACAATCGCATCTCGAACCGCACCTGTACGGTTACTAACAGGTGTAACGGTGTCGGATTCTGTTACGTCATTGACATTGATTGTAACAGCAATCGTATCACTATCATTACTTGCACCACTATCATCAGTGACCTTGACAGTTACCGAATAGGAAGTTGTTGTTTCATAATCCAACGCATCACTGGTTTGCAGTTGTCCACTCGTGCTAACAATAGCAAACGATGACGCATCTGTGCCTTCAAGGGTATAGGTCAATGTGTCATCAGTATCATCATCGGTAGCAGCTACAGGATCACCTATATTTTCTCCAGAGGCAGTATTTTCTGCGACAGAACGTATTGTGCTTTCACCATCATCAAATACGGGAGGGTTGTTTGTGTTCTGCTGTGCGACACGGGTAACAAAGATCGTGCCTGATATTTCAGCCGTGGCACTATCAGGATCCGTAGCAATCACCTTGATTGAGTAAGCGGAACTGCTATGATCGATAAGAGACTGTGTGATTTTCAGTTGTCCAGAACTGCTATCAATATCAAACAGTGCCGCATCATCACCACCGAGACTGTAGGATAAAGTATCGTCATCAGCGTCGGTCGCAGTAACCTTATCACCGATGCTATCCCCAACAGATGCGTTTGCAATGTCTGATATTCGGTAGGAGAAACTACTTTCTGAAAATGATGGTGCGCGGTTCTCATTGACATCGGTGACATTGATGGTTACATCTATAGTTGCGGAAGCATCGCTATCATCAGTGGCAGTAACAGTAACCGAATAGGAGGTCTTTGTTTCGTAATCTAACGCAGCCTTTGTCTGCAATTGTCCCGATGTATCAACAATATCAAATGACGAAGCATCTGTGCCACCAAGACTGTAGGTTAAGGTGTCATCATCCTCATCACTTGCACCGACAGCATCACCGATGTTTTCACCAGAACTCGTATTCTCAGCGATACTTCGGGTTGCTGTGATAGCAGAAAACATAGGTGCATCATTGACATCTGTAACACTGATGGTAACAGTTATCGAACCGGTAGCATTATCACCGTCAGTAGCAATAACATCTACCGAATACGAATCTTTAACCTCATGGTTGAGTGCTGCTTTCGTCTGAATCTGTCCGCTTGTGCTGACGATATCAAACGATAACGCATCTGTCCCCCCAAGACTATACATTAACGTGTCTTCATCCGCATCTGTAGCAGATACTTCATCACCTATATCAATACCGGATCCCGTGTTTTCAGAGATTGATCGTTCCGTGTTTTCACCATCATCAAACACAGGTGCGCGATTCTCATCAACATCGGTGACCTTGATTGTAACGGTAATGGAATCAGTGCCTCCATTGCTATCGGAAACGGAGATGGTTACTGTATAGGATTGCTTAGTTTCATAGTCCAGTGCAGCGTTTGTTCGTAATTGTCCAGATGTGCTATCAATACTAAAGGAAGCCGCGTCTGTACCACCAAGGCTGTATTCCAATGTGTCTTCATCCGCATCTGTAGCAGAGACAGCATCACCTATATCAACACCTGAGAGTGTGTTTTCTGCGATTGACCGTTCCGTGCTTTCACCGTCTGTGAAAACAGGTGCGCGGTTCTCATCAACATCGGTGACTTTGATTGTAACGGTAATGGAATCAGTGCCTCCATTGCTATCGGAAACGGAGATGGTTACTGTATAGGATTGCTTAGTTTCATAGTCCAGTGCAGCGTTTGTTCGTAATTGTCCAGATGTGCTATCAATACTAAAGGAAGCCGCATCTGTACCACCAAGGCTGTATTCCAATGTGTCTTCATCCGCATCTGTAGCAGAGACAGCATCACCGATATCAACACCTGAGAGTGTGTTTTCTGCGATTGACCGTTCCGTGCTTTCACCGTCTGTGAAAACAGGTGCGCGGTTCTCATCAACATCGGTGACTTTGATTGTAACGGTAATAATGTCAGACCCGCCATTGTTATCGGAGACAGAGATGGTTACTGTATAGCTTTGCTTGTTTTCATAGTCCAGCGCAGCGTTTGTTCGTAATTGTCCGGATGTACTATCAATACTAAAGGAAGCCGCGTCTGTACCGCCAAGGCTGTATTCCAATGTGTCTTCATCCGCATCTGTAGCAGAGACAGCATCACCTATATCTACACCAGAAAGTGTGTTTTCTGCGACGGATCGTTCCGTGCTTTCGCTTTCAAATGCTGGGGCACGGTTCTCATTGACATCTGCAACAGTGATCGTGACAACTATTGTGTCGGTAGCATTCCCTGTGTCAGTCGCTATAACTGTAACCGTATATGAATTTTTGGTTTCATAATCAAGTGCTCCTTCTGTTTGTAATTGTCCAGATGTGCTAACAATGTCAAACGTTGCAGCGTCAGTGCCACCAAGACTGTAGGTTATGCTATCGTCAGCATCAGGATCCGTTGCAATAATGACGTTACCTAAATTCGTGCCGGCCACAGCATTCTCATCTACTTGACGGGTAATGGATTCACCATCAGTAAACACTGGTGCTTCATTGACATTCGTCACATTGATCGTGACGGTGATCTCATCTTCAAGCGTGCCATCAGAGACAGTCACTATTACCTCATAAGAAGTTTTCGTTTCATAGTCAAGGGCTGCACTTGTTTTCAACTGACCTGAGTCACCATCAATAGCAAATGAGGAGGCATCGGTTCCACTGAGCAGATATGCGAGATTTTCACTATCTCCGTCAGTCGCAGCAATCGCGTTGCCGATGTTCACATTTGTTGCAGTATTTTCAGCAATAGTGCGGGTAGTATCGTCACCATCAGTGAACACAGGTGCGACGTTTGAAGGAGTTTCGTCTAAATCTCTGACATTGATTGTCACTGCGATAGAATCCGTAAGGCTCCCATCTGATACCGTTATGGTTACGGAATATGATGATTTTGTCTCATAATCAAGTGCAGTCTTCGTTTTCAATTGCCCGGTGTTTGATTCTATGTCAAATGACGCTGCATCTGTGCCTCCAAGAGTGTATGTTAAAGGGCCACCATCTTCATCTGTTGCAGACACCACGCTGCCGATGTTGATACCAGCACTTGCATTTTCTGCGATGAAACGCGTTGCGCCGGTTCCCGCTGTGAACAACGGTGCTTCGTTGACATTCGTAACGTTTATCGTTACGTTGATGCTGGTACTGCCACCTTGATCATCGGAGGCGGTTACCGTAACTACATAAAAACTTTTCGTTTCAAAGTTGAGTGCTGCGTTTGTTTTCAACTGTCCATTTGTGCTATCAATACTAAAGGAAGTGGCATCTGTGCCACTCAGACTGTAAGATAAAGTGTCATCGTCAGCATCCGTGGCAGATACAGCACTACCGATGTTCACATTTGTTGCAGTATTTTCAGCAATAGTGCGGGTCGTGCTGCTGCCATCTGTGAAGACAGGAGCGTTGTTGGCAGGACTTTCGTCGATATCGTTGACATCAATGGTGACCGTGATACTTGCACTGCCACCTTTTCCATCGGAGACAGAAATCGTTACGGTATAGGATGACTTTGTTTCATAATCCAGTGATGCACTAGTGCGGAGTTGACCTGAACTACTATCTATACTAAACGAAGAGCCATCTGTGCCACCGAGATTATAAGTTAAAGTATCATTGTCAGCATCTGTTGCAGAAACAGCACTACCAATGTCTACACCTGAACCCGTATTCTCATCTATGGAGCGCGATGTGCTACTGCCATCTGTGAAGACGGGTGTTGTGTTCGTCGCTTCATCTACATCCGTGATATCAATAGTAACAACAATAGAATTACTTCCACCATTTCCATCGGAAACCGTGATTGTCACTGAATAGGATAACTTTGTTTCATAATCAAGCGGTGCGCTCGTTCGCAATTGTCCGTTTGTACTTCCAATACTGAATGAAGCGGCATCTGTGCCACCAAGACTGTAAGTTAAAGTGTCATTGTCAGCATCAGTAGCAGAAACAGCAGTCCCAATATTGACACCAGAACCAGTATTCTCTGAGACAGAACGGGATGCAGCCTCACCTTCTGTAAAGACTGGCACCGTATTCACTACTTCTTCAACATCCGAGACATTTATTGTTACGGTTATTGTGTCGCTCCCATCGTTATCATCAGAGACAGTAATAATCACAGAATAGGAAGTCTTCGTTTCATAGTCGAGGACTGCGCTCGTTCGCAATTGACCATTCGTGCTACCAATACTGAATGAAGTCGCATCAGAACCACCAAGAATGTATGTTAAAGTGTCCTTATCTTCATCCGTTGCAGATACTGGATTACCGATGTTGACACCTGAACCTGTATTTTCAGCAACGGATCGGGTTGTCGTGCTACCTTCTGTGAACTCAGGTGCGTTATTCGGGGGATCAGTATCCTTCACATCCGTTGTTTCATCCGTAGTCGGTGTTTCTACGATGTCGGTGATGTTGATCGTAACATCTATACTATCTGTAAGACTGCCATCAGAGACAGTGATCGTCACTGAATAGGAATCCTTCGTTTCGTAATCAAGCGCGACTTTGGTCTGTAGCTGCCCAGTTCTGCTATCAATTTCAAAAGATGCTGCATCGGTGCCTGAAAGACTATAAGTTAAGGTGTCATTATCAGCATCTGTAGCAGTAACAGCAGCACCGATGTCTGATCCTGCCTCAGCATTCTCTGCGATAGAGCGAGTTGTAGTCGTGTCTTCAGTAAATACAGGGGAGGCATTGACTGCGGTGTAGACTTCCAGAGGCAGTTGGGTAGATGTCATCAGGGCATACCCAACATGGTTTGTCGGTAAATTTGGTAGTGTGCCAAAGTCTACTGTCACCGAAGCATAAGTGTCGGGTGTGCGGTTGACCATCAAGGGTTGACTTTCTACTCTGCCTTGGAAGATCGTGATAGTGGTTGCGTTATTGCTCAGGCTGCCGTTTGCAACAGTGACCGGCAACACAATATCAAAAGGTGCACCAGTTGCTACAGCAGCTTTGATTAGGTTTTCTCCAACTTTCTCCAATGAGATTCTAAGCGGTAATGGGGCAACAGTGTTCCCGCTCAAGTCAAGGGATGTTAATGATGTCAAACCTTCAAAAATCTCATCAGGTAGACTTTCTAATAGGTTATTTGAAAGGTTCAGTGTTGATAGGGACAGTAATCCTGAGAAATCACCTGCTTTCAGTGATGTAATTTCCAGGTCACTTAGATCAAGCGATGTGATGGTCGCTAAATCAACATCTGTCACATTATTACAATCACTTGCACTGGAAATCGCAGCAGCAATTGCATCTGCGACTTGTGACGTGCGGTTACACACTGCTGATCTTGCCAAAATATAACCAAAATGGTTCGTGGGTAAGGAAGGTAACGTTCCAATAGATACGCCAATAGCATCTAATGTGGCCGTGGATACGACAGTGAAAGCATCGCTCTTCACACTCCCTTGTGGTATTGTGATTGTCGTTTCTCCATTGCTCGTTATACCATTCGTTACACCAATCGGTAGAACGATATTAAATGGGGCACCTGTATGAACAATCGCCTGGAACTGATCAGCAGCAACTTGTTGAAGGGATACAATGAGCGGCATTGGGTCTGCAAGGTTACCACCTAAACGAAGGGTAGTTAGCGATGAGAGTCCTTCAAATATACCTGAGGGTAGACGCTCCAACATATTGCCGTAGAGATTTAGATTGGTAAGACCTATTAAACCTGAAAAATCGCCTGTTTTGAGTTCTGAAATCCCAGCAGTCCGAAGGCTTAGAGAGGTAATCGCTGCAAGGTGAGTTTCAGTCACATCTTCAGCAGCACTTACACTGGGTATTGCAGCAACAATTGCATCACGCACTTCTGGTGTGCGTTCCCCAACAGCAAGGATTGTAGAAACATAAGGTGATTCGTCTACATCAATGACACTTATTATGACAGAAATAGTTGTTGCGAGTGTTCCATCGGAAGCATTGACAGAAACAATATAGATTCGCTTTGTTTCATAGTCCAACGCACTCTTTGTTTTCAGTTGTCCAGTATCACTATCAATACTAAAAGCATCTGCGTTTATACCACTAAGAGTGTATGTCAAACTGTCATCGTCTGCATCTGTCGCTGAGACAGCATTCCCGATATTTACGCCTGCATCTGCATTTTCTACGATAGTTCGTGTCGTGAGACTACCATCAGCAAACACCGGTGCAGCGTTTGTTACGGTATCGGTATTGTCCATCATATCAGTGGTATCAGCCGTATCAGTGGTATCAGCCGTATCAGTGGTATTAGTCGGACTAACCATCCCAATAACTTCAAGAGGTAGCGAGTCTGATTTGGACAACGCGTAACCGTAGTGATTGATCCTTGGTAAACTGGGTAGCGTGCCAATATTTACTGTTACTGCAGCAGTCGTCTCAGCTGTTCGAGTTAAGGTGACTGCACTACTTTCTACTGCACCTATAGAAATGGTCAGAGATGTGGTATTCCCGCTAATGCTACCATTGGTAGCACTGATAGGAATACTTATAGTAAAGGGTGCTCCTGTTGGAGCGACTGCCTTGAATTGATCTTCACTAACTTTTTCCAATGAGATAGTAATTGGCATTGGATCAACCGTGTTTCCACCCAATCGTAGGGTTGTTAGTGCAGTGAGTCCTTCAAAGATACCGTCTGGCAGACTGCTAAGGTCATTTCCATTTAGGTTCAGATTCGTCAGTCCGGTCATCCCAGAAAAATCACCCGATTTTAATTCTGTAATACCATTTAATCGTAGGTTTAGACTTGTGATAGCGGCAAGCTGTGCATCGGTCACATCACCTGCGGAATTAACACCCACAGCAGCCACGATTGCATCCTTTACCTCTGTTGTCCGATCAACCACCGGAGTGATTTCCGCAAAACTTGTTATTTGTAAACCGAGAATCATCAATAATGATAACAATACATATACTTTCTTCAAAATAATGTCCTTTCATTAAGTAAACATAGATACTATTGTTCAAACTCGCTCTTATCATAGGAATGGGAAGGGGAATGACCCATTCCTATGAGGACTACTATTTCCTTATTAACAGTTTCCTCGTTGCAGTATAATCACCTGCTTTGAATGTTGAGAAATATACACCTGCTGCGACTTTCTCACCGAGAGCATTTCTTCCATCCCAATATGCTGCGCGTTTTCGGTCTGTATAGTATCCTGCGGGTTGCAGTCCTAATGCCAACTCACGCACGACAACGCCACGCATATCATAGATCGTCAAGGAAACGGCAGATGCTTTGGATAGCTGATAAGGAATCCACGTTTCTGGATTAAATGGATTGGGGTAATTCGGTAGAAATGCAGTTTCTTCAGGTAGATTCTGAATGTTTTCTGGTGCCTCACCGACAGCATCCATCACAACAAGTTCTAAATTTGTGTCGTAACTAAGACTGTAACCTCTATGAACCGATGGCTTTCCACGTACTACATTAATGTATACACCCACATTCTCATCTAACTCATCTTCATCACCCCGTGCCACGGTTAGAGTTTCACTTTCAATACTACCTTTGTTGATTATAACACTGGCCTCATAATCACCATCAACTTCACCGTTATATATATATAGTAATACTGTCATCGTGAATGGTGCCCCTGTTGGAACACTGACCTTGAATTTAGCCTCATCTACCTTTACCAAGGAGACAGGCACAGTTAGATTAGCACCACCCTGTTGGTCTGGTATGTTAAGAGTCGTCAAAGAAGTAAGGTTTACAAATATCCCATTTGGTAGGGTAGTTAACGCATTTCCCCAAAATGTTAATGACTGTAATGAAGTGAGTGTATCAAAAATACTTCCCGGTAAAGAGGCTATATCATTCGCAGAAAAATCAAGAATTGTTAGTGAGGTGAGTTCATCAAAGATCCCATCTGGTAAAGAGGTCAAATCATTTCTTGAAATATCAAGTATACTGAGGGATGTCAACTCATCAAACATACCATCTGTCAGAGATGTAAAATCGTTCTCAGATAGGTCAAGCTGTGTCAGTGATGCTAATTCATCAAAAATCTCTTCAGGTAAAGATGTTAATTCACTATCGGACAAATCAAGTTCCTTCAGAGTGGTGAGTTCATCAAAAATATCTGATGGATAAGTACTAATGGCAAGATCTCCTACACCCAATATCTCTAATGAACTGAGTTCATCAAAGACACTATCAGATAATGTAGATAACGGGATACTCCCCATACCCAATGTTTTCAGGACAGTAAGTTCGTCAAATATCCCTGATGGTAATGTGGTTAGTTGGTTATGGTTAATATAGAGATCTTCCAAAGAAGTTAACTCGTCAAATACACCTGATGGTAAGGATGTTAACCTGTTACCATATAGGTTAAGACTTTTCAAAGAGGTAAGTGGATCGAATATTCCTGCAGGTAAAGAGCTCAAACGACCAAATGCCGAATTCAAACTCGTTAGCGATGTAAGACCTTCAAACAGACCTGATGGGAACGTTGTACAACGATTATTACTAAAGTTAATTGCTGTCAATCCTATCAGTTTATCGAAATCCCAAGACCTTAATGAAGTTATGAATTTATCTCCAAGGTTAAGTGATGTGATAGCGGTTAGTTGGGCTAAGGTAACTTCGTCAGCATTGTCTGTATCTGATATTGCAGCAAGTATGGCATCCGCCACTGCTTTTGTCCGGTCTTCAAGTGGTACAAACGGATCCGTTTCGTCTATATCGGTTACGTATATCGTTACGTTTATAGTTATAGTTCCACCTTGTCCATCTGTCACAGAAACAACTAATGAATAAGTTGTCTTTGTTTCATAATTAAGTTTGGCACTCGTTTTCAGTTGTCCTGAAGTAGAATCTATAGTAAATGAATCTGTATCTGTTCCACTAAGAGAATAGGTCAGTGTATCAAAGTCACTATCTGTCGCAGCAACCGGAGAACCGATGTTCGTGCCTGCAGCTGTATTCTCTGCAATAGAACGAGTCGCACTGCTACCGTCTGTGAATATAGGTGCGTTGTTCACTGTAACATCCGGGGTTACATTCGCATCAATGACAGTCACTGGTAGATCACTGGATTTCACAAGTTCATAACCTCTATGATCTGAGGGTATACTTGGCAATGTACTAATATCCACGGTGACTGCAGCGGTTGTGCCACTCGTACGGGTCACCGTCCCTGTAACACTTTCCACAGCACCTTTTTTAATTGTGATTTGCGTTGCACCCCCACTGAAACTTCCGTTAGTGACGCTGATGGGTATGATGACATCAAAAGGAGCACCTACCGGTATTTTCGCTCTCATTTCACCACTAGCTACCTTTTCAATGGTGACTGATATAGAGAAAAAGTAGACAGGGTTACCATGTGCCCAGAATATTTCCAGTGAAGTAAGACCTTCTAACAAACCATCTGGCAAAGACATTAAATTCCCATTGGATATTAAAAGCTCCTCAAGCGCAGTATTATCTGAAAATATGTCAGATGGTAGTGAACTATAATTATTCCAACCCATCCAAAGTCGTGTTAATCCTGTGAGTCCGGTAAAGTCACCTACATCGACCGATCCTATAGCTTTAGACCTTATATCAAGGAATGTTATTGCTGCGAGGTGTGCCGCTGTAACATCAGCTGCATCGTCAACACCATGCACTTTAGCTACAATAGCATCACGAATCGCCGGTGTGCGGTCAGCGACAGGAGTAATTCCTTCATTCACGTCAGTGACATTGACGGTGACAGCAATCGTGTCACTATTGTTACTTGCACCGCTATCGTCAGTGACCTTCACGGTGACAGAATAGGAGTTCTTCGTTTCATAGTCCAACGCTGTACTGGTTTGCAGCTGTCCGCTTGTACTAACAATACTAAACGATGCTGCATCTGTGCCTTCCAGACTATAGGTCAATGTATCGCCTGCATCATCATCTGTGGCAGTGATAGGACTACCGATATTTTCTCCAGATGCGGTATTTTCTGCGACTGAAAGGGTTGTGCTGTCATCAGCAAATACTGGGGCATTGTTTGTCACTTGTTGTAAAACGCGTGTGACAAAGATCGTTCCAGATATTTCTGCAGTGGCATTATCAGGATCCGTAGCAATCACCTTTATTGAGTAAGAGAAACTGTTATGATCAATGAGTGTTTGTGTGATTTTCAGTTGTCCAGAACTGCTATCAATCGTGAAATAGGAGGAATCGTCTCCACCGAGACTGTAAGATAATGTGTCGTCATCGGCATCGGACGCAGTGACAGGATCACCAATACTATCCCCCACAGATGCGTTCGCTATATCAGATATTCGGTAGGAGAAACTCCTCTCAGAAAATGATGGTGCGCGGTTCTCAGTGACATCGGTGACGTTGATAGTTACAGAGATTGTGTCTGTGAGAGAACTGTCAGAGACCTTAACTGCAACAGAGTATGAAGTCTTTGTTTCATAATCCAATGCAGCGTTTGTTTGTAGCTGCCCACTCGTGCTGACAATGCTGAAGGATGAGGCATCTGTGCCTTCAAGTGTGTATTCCAAGGTGTCACCTTCGGGGTCTGTCGCGGAAACAGCAGCACCGATATTCTGTCCAGATGCAGTATGTTCAGCTATAGACCGAGTGGTTGGTGAAGTCTCTGTGAATGATGGTGCTTCGTTGACATCCGTGATAGAGATGTTGACGGTGATTGAAGTGGATAAGTTATCATCATCAGAGACAATAACGGTCACTTCATAAGCATCGTCATCTTCATGGTCAAGTGCGGCTTTTGTTTTCAATTGTCCTGAACTACTATCAATGCTAAACGAAGCCGCATCTGTCCCGCCAAGACCATAAGTCAAAGAGTCACCTGAATCCTGATCAGTCGCAGACACAGCACTTCCGATATTCGTGTCCGAAACTGTATTTTCTGCAATTGACCGCGTGGTTGGTGAATTCTCCGTAAATGTGGGTGCTTCGTTGACATCTGTAATGTTGATGGTGACAGCGATAGAATCGGTTCCACCATTTCCATCAGAAACAGAAACTGTCACAGAATATGAGGCTTTGGTTTCATAGTTTAGCGCAACATTTGTTCTGAGTTGTCCTGATGTGCTGTCAATACTAAAAGAACTCGCATCTGTGCCACCCAGTGAGTATTCCAGGGTGTCATCGGTGTCAGGATCTGTAGCGGATACAGCATCACCTATATCTACACCTGAACCAGTATTTTCAGCAATTGAACGCGTAGCACTGTCCGAGCTAAATGCCGGGGTACGGTTCTCGGGCACATCCGTAACATTGATGGTGACAGCGATTGTATCTGTTCCTCCATTACCGTCAGAAACAGATACTGTAACGGAATACGAGCCTTTGGTTTCATAGTCCAGCGCAGCTTTTGTTCGGAGTTGTCCGTTTGTGCTGCCGATTTCAAATGAAGCGGCATCTGTGCTACCGAGTGAATATTCCAACGTGTCATCAGTGTCGGGATCTGTAGCGGAGACAGCATCTCCGATGTTGACACCAGAACCCGTATTTTCTGCAATGGAACGTTCTGCGTTTTCACCATCGTCAAACGTAGGTGCACTGTTCTCGTGAACATCAGTAACATTGATGGTTACAGTGATTGAATCCGTTCCATCATTACCATCCGATACCGATACCGTCACAGAATATGAGTCTTTGGTTTCATAGTCCAGCGCAGCTTTTGTTCGGAGTTGTCCGTTTGTGCTGCCAATATCAAACGATGCAGCATCTGCGCCACCCAGTGAGTATTCCAGTGTGTCGTCGGTGTCGGGATCTGTAGCGGAGACCGCATCTCCAATGTTGACACCAGAACCTGTGTTTTCTGCGATGGAACGTGTAGTACTTTCATTCGCAAATGCGGGTGCCCGGTTCTCATTGACATCCGTAACATTGATCGTGACAGTGATTGTGTCGGTAGCATTCCCAGAGTCAGTCGCAGTAACCGTGACCGTGTAGGACATTTTGGTTTCATAATCAAGTGCTGCTTTCGTTTGAAGTTGACCTGATGTGCTAACAATGTTGAACGAGGCAGCGTCAGTGCCACCAAGACCGTAGGTTAAGGTGTCGTTAGCGTCGAGATCCGTTGCGGTAATGACGCTACCTAAGTTCGTGCCAGCAGCAGTATTCTCAGCTACTTGAAGGGTAATGGAATCACCATCGGTGAACACCGGTGCTTCGTTGACATTCGTCACATTGATCGTGACCGAGATCTCATCTTCAAGAGTGCCATCAGAGACGGTCACTATTACCTCATAAGAAGTCTTCGTTTCATAATCAAGTGCCGCACTGGTTTTCAACTGACCTGTGGTACCATCAATAGCAAATGAGGAGGCATCAGTTCCGCTGAGCAGATATGCAAGGTTAGCACTATCCTCGTCAGTCGCAGCAATCGCATTTCCGATGTTAGCATCCGCAGCAGTATTCTCAGCAATAGTGCGGATGGTATCGTCCCCATCAGTGAACACAGGTGCGACGTTTGATGGTGTTTCGTCTAAATCTCTGACATTAATTGTAACTGCAATGGAATCTGTCAGGTTCCCATCTGATACCGTAATGGTAACGGTATATGATGTTTTTGTTTCATAATCCAAAGGTGCCTTCGTTTTCAATTGGCCGGTCGTGGATTCAATGTCAAATAATGCGCCGTTTGTTCCACCGAGGGTGTAAGTTAATGTCGTGCTGTCAACATCTGTTGCAGACACAACACTGCCAATGTTAATGTTGGGACCGGCATTTTCTGCAATGGAACGTGTCGTGCTGGTGCCAGCAGTAAAAACAGGTGCTTCGTTGACATTCGTAACGTTTATCGTTACGTTGATGCTGGTACTGCCACCTTGATCATCGGTGGCGGTTACCGTAACTACATAAGAACTTTTCGTTTCAAAGTTGAGAGATGCGCTTGTTTTCAACTGTCCTGTCGTGCTATCAATGCTAAAGGAAGTGGCATCTGTGCCACTCAGGCTGTAAGATAACGTATCATCATCAGCATCAGTCGCAGATACAGGACTACCGATGTTCACATTTGTTGCAGTATTTTCAGCAATAGTGTGGGTTGTGCTACTGCCATCTGTGAAGACAGGAGCGTTGTTGGCAGGACTTTCGTCAATATCATTGATATTAATGGTGACCGTGATGCTTGCACTGCCTCCTTCTCCATCGGAGACAGTGATTGTCACTGAATATGATGACTTTGTTTCATAATCCAGTGATGCACTGGTGCGCAACTGTCCTGAACTACTATCAATACTAAAAGAAGATACATCTGTGCCACCTAAACTATAGGTCAAAGTATCATTGTCAGCATCAGACGCTGATACAGCACTGCCAATGTCTACACCTGAACCCGTATTCTCATCTACTGAGCGCGATGTGCTGCTACCATCTGTGAAGATGGGTGCTGTATTCGTCGTTTCATCTACATCTGTGATGTTGATTGTGATTGTGATGCTGGCACTACCACCATTTCCATCAGTTACGGTCATCGTTACGGTATATAATGGCTTTATTTCATAATCAAGTGAGGTACTGGTACGCAATTGTCCAGTACTACTATCAATACTAAACGAAGATACATCCGTGCCACCTAAACTATAGGTCAAAGTATCATCGTCAGAATCGGTGGCAGACACTGCATCTCCAATATCTACACCCGATCCTGTATTTTCAAAAACCGAACGCGATGCTGTACTACCTTCGGTGAACTGGGGTGCAGTATTGGTTTTCTCTACCACATCTGTAACATTGATGGCTACACTGATGGTATCACTCCCCGCATTGCCATCAGAAACCGTTATTGCCACTGAATAGGAAGATTTCGTTTCATAGTCAAGTGCTGCGCTCGTTCTCAATTGACCATTCGCACTACTAACACTGAACGATAATGCATCTGTACCGCCAAGACTGTAGCTTAAAGTGTCTTTGTCTTCATCTGTTGCAGAAATAGGATTACCAATGTCAACACCGGAACCCGTATTTTCTGCAACGGATCGCGTAGTAGACTCACCGTCGGTAAAAACAGGCGCGTTATTAGGGGTGTCATCCTTTACATCGGTTGTGGTTTCATCTATATCTGTGATGTTGATTGTAACCGCAATACTGTCCGAAAACTCACCATCAGATACATCTACTGTTACCGAATAGGAGGATTTCGTTTCATAATCTAAGGATGCTTTCGTTTGTAATTGACCTGTTGAACTGTCAATATCAAATGCAGAAGCATCTGTGCCTAAAAGACTATAGGTCAGTGTGTCCTCATCAGGATCGGTTGCGGAAACAGCACTCCCAATGTCTACACCAGCATTCGTATTTTCTGCTATGATCCTTGTAGTACTATCTCCCTCTGTAAACTCAGGTCTGCGGTTATCATCTATGTCTATAATACTGATAATAACCGCAATAGTATCTATGAGAACGCCATCGGAAACAGTAATTGTTATTGAATACGATGACTTTGTTTCATAATCCAGTTCAGATTTTGTTTTTAGTTGTCCTGTCGTACTATCAAAATTAAAGGATTCAACATCGGTACCACTAAGATTATAGGTTAGAGTATCACCATCACGATCCGTAGCGGAAACAGGACTACCGATATTTACATCGGCTACTGTCCGTTCTGCAATAGAACGCGTTGTCATTTCACCATCAATGAACTCAGGCGCAACATTTAGTGCTGGAAGAATCTCCAGCGGCACTTGATTGGACCTAACAAGTGTATAACCTGTCTGTGTTGTAGGTAGACTCGGTAAGGCACCCAAATTAACTGTGACAGCCCCAAAAGTTTTAGGAGTTCGGACAACACTCACAGCCATGCTTTCTCTATTCCCTTGAAGAATCGTAAGAGTCGTCGCATTCCCACTGAGACTGCCATTTACTACAGTGATCGGCAAAATAATATCAAAAGGAGCACCTGTTAATATTCCAGCTTTAAATTGGGCTTCTCCAACCTTCTCCAATGCAATCCCAAAGGGAAATGGATCAACCGTGTTCCCACTCAAGTTAAGGGATGTTAATGATGTCAAACTGTCAAAAATACCTTCAGGTAAACTATCTAATAGGTTATTTGAAAGGTTGAATGTTGATAGTGACAGTAATCCTGAGAAATCACCTGCTTTCAGTGATGTAATTTCCAGGTCACTTAGATCAAGCGATGTGATGGTCGCTAAATCAACATCTGTCACATTATTACAATCACTTGCACTGGAAATCGCAGCAGCAATTGCATCTGCGACTTGTGACGTGCGGTTACACACTGCTGATCTTGCCAAAATATAACCAAAATGGTTCGTGGGTAAGGAAGGTAACGTTCCAATAGATACGCCAATAGCATCTAATGTGGCCGTGGATACGACAGTGAAAGCATCGCTCTTCACACTCCCTTGTGGTATTGTGATTGTCGTTTCTCCATTGCTCGTTATACCATTCGTTACACCAATCGGTAGAACGATATTAAATGGGGCACCTGTATGAACAATCGCCTGGAACTGATCAGCAGCAACTTGTTGAAGGGATACAATGAGCGGCATTGGGTCTGCAAGGTTACCACCTAAACGAAGGGTAGTTAGCGATGAGAGTCCTTCAAATATACCTGAGGGTAGACGCTCCAACATATTGCCGTAGAGATTTAGATTGGTAAGACCTGCTAAACCTGAAAAATCACCTGTTTTGAATTCTGAAATCCCAGCACTACGAAGGTTGAGAGTAGTAATAGCTGCAAGGTGAGTTTCAGTCACATCTTCAGCAGCACTTACACTGGGTATTGCAGCAACAATTGCATCACGCACTTCTGGTGTGCGTTCCCCAACAGCAAGGATTGTAGAAACATAAGGTGATTCGTCTACATCAATAACGCTAATAATGACAGAAATAGAATCCGTAAGGTCTCCATCTGCGACAGTGATTGTTACTGAATAAATGCGCTTGGTTTCATAGTCCAACGGTGCTTTTGTTTTGAGTTGTCCTGTTGAGCTAACAATACGAAATGAATCAGCATCTCGTCCACTAAGACTATATGTCAATGTATCGTTTTCAGCATCAGTGGCTGAAACCGCACTCCCAATATTCACATCTGTTGCTGTGTTTTCAGATACCGAACGGACGACAATAGTGCCATCACTGAACATCGGTGCTGTGTTTTCAGGTGTTTCTGGTTGTGTGGGAGTTTCTGGTTCTACTGGGGTTTCTGGTGGTGTACTGATGACGCTGATCACTTCAAGCGGCAATGTATCTGACTTAGAAAGAACATAACCGTAGTGATTACTAGGTAAGTTGGGAACTGTGGCAATATTCGCGGTTACAGCTGCAGTAGTGCCTGCAGTGCGAGATACCCTGACTGTGCCACTTTCCACTGAACCTTTGGAGATGGTGAGTGAAGTAGCATCTCCTGAAATGCTACCGTTGATAGCACTTACAGGGAGAACAATATTAAAAGGCGCACCTGTTGCTACAACGGCTTTTATCTGCTCCTCTGCAATCTTCTCAAGTGTAACACCAATTGGTAACGGATGAACGGTATTACCGCCTAAACGCAATGTTGTCAACGCAGTGAGACCTTCAAATATCCCATCCGGTAGACTGCTGAGTTTGTTATCGTATAGGTTCAGATTTGTCAGTCCGGTCATTCCATTGAAATCACCCGATTTCAGTTCTGTTATCCCTTTTGACCGTAAGTTCAGACTTGTGATAGTGGAAAGTTGTATCTCAGTCACATCACTTGCGGAATTGGCACCCGCAGCAGCCACGATTGCATCCTTTACTTGTGTTGTGCGATCAGCAACCGCTGTGATATCCGCAAAACTTGCTATTTGTAAACCGAGAATCATCAATAATGATAACAATACATATACTTTCTTCAAAATAATGTCCTTTCATTAAGTAAACATAGATACTATTGTTCAACCTTGTTCTAATCATAGGAATGGGAAAGGGAATAACCCATTCCTATGAGGACTACTATTTCCTTATTAACAGTTTCCTCGTTGCGGTATAATCACCTGCTTTGAATTTGCAGAAATATATACCCGCGGCGACTTTCTCACCAAGTCCATTTCTTCCATCCCAATATGCTGCGCGTTTGCGGTCTGTATAGTATCCTGTGGGTTGCAGTCCTAATGCTAACTCACGCACGACAACGCCACACATATCGTAGATTGTCAAGGTGACATCCGATACTTTGGATAACTGATAGGGTATCCACGTTTCTGGATTGAATGGATTTGGGTAATTGGGTAGAAATGCAGTTTCTTCAGGTAGATTTTGATTGCTTTCAGGTGCCGCACCGGCAGCATCAATGACAACAAGTGTTTGATTGCTATCGTAAGTAAGACTGTAACCTAAATGCCACGATGGCTTTCCACGTACTGCATCAATAAATACAGCGACAACTATATCTGGATCATCTTCATCACCCCGTACCGCGGTTAACGTTTCACTTTCAATACTACCTTTGTTGACTGTAGTACTGGCCTCATAATCACCATCAACTTCACCGTTCAATATATATAGTAATACTGTCATAGTGAATGGTGCCGCTGTCGGAACAATGACCTTGAATTTAGCCTCATCTACCTTGACTAATGAGACAGACACAGATATATTTGCACCATCTGCTTGACCTGGTATGTTCAGACCGTTCAAAGAAGTAAGGTTTTTGAATATTCCATCTGGTAGTGAAGTTAATGAATTGCCCCAGAAATTTAATGTCCGTAAAGAAGAGAGCGACTGAAAAACAGTTCCCGACAAAGAGGTTATATCATTCGCAGAAAAATCCAGCAGTGTTAGTGAGGTGAGTTCATCAAAGATCCCGTCTGGTAAAGAAGTCAAATCATTTCTATCAAGATGAAGTTCGGTTAACGTAGTAAGGTCATCGAAAAAATCTCCATCTAACGTATTGATCTGATTTCTTGAAATATCAAGTATACTGAGGGATGTCAACCCATCAAACATACCATCTGTCAGAGATGTAAAATCGTTCTCAGATAGGTCAAGCTTTGTCAGTGATGCTAATTCATCAAAAATACCATCAGGTAAAGATGTTAATTCACTATAGGACAAATCAAGGGTTTTTAGTGAGGTGAGTTCATCAAAAATATCTGATGGATAAGTACTAATGGAAAGATCTCCTACACCCAATGTCTCTAATGAACTGAGTTTATCAAAGACACTATCAGAAAATGCAGTCAACGGGTTACTTGACATACCCAATGTTTTCAGGACAGTAAGTTCGTCAAATATCCCTGATGGTAATGTGGTTAGATGGTTGACGTTAATATAGAGATCTTCCAAAGAAGTTAACTCGTCAAATACACCTGATGGTAAGGATGTTAACTTGTTCCAAAAAAGACTTAAACTTTTCAGTGAGGTAAGTGGATCGAATATTCCTGCCGGTAAAGATGTCAAACGACCTAATCCCATATCCAAATTTGTTAGCGATGTAAGACCGTCAAACAGACCTGATGGTAACGTTGTAAAGTGATTCCACGTTAGATCAATTTTTGTCAATCCTGTCAGTTTATGGAAATCGTTAACTTGTAACGAACTCAACCGCGTCCCTTGGAGGTTAAGTTCAGTGATAGCAGTAAGTTGATCCAATGTGACATCAGCATAAGAACTGGCATCCGGAATGGCAGCCAATATCGCATCTGCAACAATGGGAGACCTATCATCAAGTGGAGCAAATGGATCGTTCTCGTCTACATCGGATACATTGATGATAACATCAATGGTATCTGATCCTCCATTTCCATCACGCACAATCATAAGAAATGAAAAAGAATTCCTTCTTTCATAGTTCAGTTCGGTATTCGTTTTTAACTGACCAGAAGTAGTATCAATCGTAAAAAAACGGGTGTCGTCCCCAAAGAAGGAATATGACAACGTGTCATCGTCACCATCTGTCGCTGAAACAGGTGTACCGATGTTTGTGTTGATGTCCGAATTCTCTGGCACAGAACGAATCGTGCTACTACCATCAGTAAAGGTAGGAGCATCATTGTCGGATATCGGTGTTACACCTGCTTCAATGACAGTTATCGGAAGATCGCTGGACTTTTGTAGAGAAAATCCATCAAAATATATACCATCACTATCAGGTAAATCTGGTAATGTGCCAATATCTACGGTGACAGCTTCTGTCGTCCCTTCAGTGCGTGTTACAAAACCTGTTTCACTCTCTACGTTCCCCGCGTAGACTATGATATTTGTTGTCCCACCACTGAAACTGCCGTTTGTGATATTGATCGGTATGATAACATCAAAAGGTATACCGATAGGTATTTTTACTTTCATTTTGCCTGATTCTACCTTCTCAACGGTGACTGTAAAAGGTATTGGATCGATAGGATTATTGTGTACCGAAAAGAGAATCAATGATGTAAGACCACTTAACAAACCATCTGGTAAAGAGGTAAATCGGTTAAAGTTTAAGAGAATCACTTCAAGAGAAGTATTATCCTTGAATATATCACTTGGCAATGAACTAAGCATATTACGGTTTAACCATACTGAAATTAGTTCCGTAAGACCATCAAAGTCTCCTGATTTGAGTGATGTTAATCCTTTACTAGATAAGTCGAGTGATTTAATTGTTTTGAGATGCTCAGCAGTCACATCTTCAGCATCGTCAACACCATGCACTTCAGCTACAATAGCATCACGAATCGCCGGTGTGCGGTTAGCGACAGGAGTAATTCCTTCATTCACGTCAGTGACACTGACGGTGACAGCAATCGTGTCACTATTGTTACTTGCACCGCTATCGTCAGTGACCTTGACAGTTACCGAATAGGAGTTCTTTGTTTCATAGTCTAACGCTGCACTGGTTTGCAGCTGTCCGCTTGTACTAACAATACTAAACGATGCTGCATCTGTGCCTTCCAGACTATAGGTCAATGTATCGCCTGCATCACCATCTGTGGCAGTGATAGGACTACCGATATTTTCTCCAGATGCAGTATTTTCTGCGACTGAAAGGGTTGTGCTGTCATCAGCAAATACTGGGGCATTGTTTGTCACTTGTTGTAAAACGCGTGTGACAAAGATCGTTCCAGATATTTCTGCAGTGGCATTATCAGGATCTGTAGCAATCACCTTGATTGAATAAGAGGAATTCGTATCGTCAATGAGTGCTTGCGTGACCTTTATTTGTCCTGAACTGCTATCAATATCAAACTTAGCCGCATCGTCACCCCCGAGGCTATAACTCAAAGTATCTTCATCAGCGTCGGTAGCAGTAACCTTATCACCGATGTTATCCCCTACAGATGCATTTGCAATGTCTGATATTCTGTAGGAGAAACTACTTTCTGAAAATGAGGGTGCAGTGTTCTCATTAACATCCGTAACGTTGATGGTGACAGCAATTGTGTCTGTAAAGGTATCATCAGTGACCTTGACAGTTACCGAATATGAAGTCTTTGTTTCATAATCCAATGCAGCATTTGTTTGTAGCTGCCCACTCGTGCTGACAATGCTGAAGGATGAGGCATCTGTGCCTTCAAGTGTGTATTCCAAGGTGTCACCTTCGGGGTCTGTAGCGGAAACAGCAGCGCCGATATTCTGTCCAGAAGCAGTATTTTCTGCTATAGATCGAGTGGTTGGTGAAGCCTCTGTGAACGATGGTGCTTCGTTGACATCTGTGATAGAAATGTTGACGGTGATTGAAGTGGATAAGTTATCATCATCAGAGACAATAACGGTTATTTCATAAGCATCGTCATCTTCACGGTCAAGTGATACTTTTGTTTTCAATTGTCCTGAACTACTATCAATGCTAAACGAAGCCGCATCTGTCCCACCAAGTCCGTAAGTCAAAGAGTCACCGGAATCTGGATCGGTAGCGGATACCGCACTTCCGATATTCGTGTCCGAAGCTGTATTTTCTGCAATTGACCGCGTGGTTGGTGAATTCTCCGTAAATGTGGGTGCTTCGTTGACATCTGTAATGTTGATGGTGACAGCGATAGAATCGGTTCCACCATTTCCATCCGAAACCGATACCGTCACGGAGTACGAGTTTTTGATTTCATAGTTTAGCGCAGCATTAGTTCTGAGTTGTCCTGATGTGCTGTCAATACTAAAAGAACTCGCATCTGTGCCACCCAGTGAGTATTCCAGCGTGTCACTACTATCAGGATCGGTTGCGGTAATTGCTATGCTGATGTTGACACCGGAACCTGTATTTTCAGCGACGGATCGCGAAGCACTGTCCGTGCTAAATGCCGGGGCACGGTTCTCGGGCACATCCGTAACATTGATGGTGACGGCGATCGAATCTGTTCCTCCATTACCGTCAGAAACAGATACTGTAACGGAATACGAGGCTTTAGTTTCATAGTCCAGCGCAGCTTTTGTTCTGAGTTGTCCGTTTGTGCTACCGATGTCAAATGAAGTGGCATCTGTGCCACCGAGTGAATATTCCAGTGTGTCATCGGTGTCGGGATCTGTAGCGGAGACAGCATCTCCGATGTTGACACCAGAACCTGTGTTCTCTGCGATGGAACGTGTAGTGCTTTCACTCGCAAATACGGGGGCACGGTTTTCATTGACATCTGTAATATTGATGGTGACAGCGATTGAATCTGTGCCACCATTTCCGTCAGTAACAGATACTGTAACGGAATACGAGGCTTTGGTTTCATAATCAAGAGCAGCTTTTGTTCTGAGTTGTCCATTTGTGCTGCCAATATCAAAGGATGCAGCATCTGTGCCACCGAGTGAATATTCCAACATGTCGTCGGTATCAGGGTCTGTAGCGGAGACCGCATCTCCAATGTTAACACCTGAACCCGTATTTTCTGCAATGGAACGTTCCGCGCTTTCTCCATCAAATGCAGGTGCTTCGTTAACATCCGCAACAGTGATCGTGACCGTGATTGTGTCGGCAGCATCTCCTGTGTCAGTCGCTGTAACTGTAACCGTATATGAATTTTTGGTTTCATAGTCCAGAGCAGCTTCTGTTTGTAATTGTCCAGATGTGCTGCCAATGTCAAACGCTGCAGCATCTGCGCCACTGAGACTGTAGGTTATGGTGTCGTTTGCATCAGGATCCGTTGCAGTAATGACGTTACCTAAGTTCGTAGCGGCTACAGTATTCTCAGCTACTTGACGGGTAATGGAATCACCATCGGTGAACACCGGTGCTTCGTTGACATTTGTAACACTGATCGTGACCGTGATCTCATCTTCAAGCGTGCCATCAGAGACGGTCACTATTACCTCATAAGAAGTCTTCGTTTCATAATCAAGTGCCGCATTGGTTTTCAACTGACCAGTGGTACCATCAATAGCAAATGAAGATGCATCGGTTCCACTGAGCAGATATGCGATATTTTCACTATCTTCGTCAGTCGCAGCAATCGCATTTCCGATGTTAGCATCAGCAGCAGTATTCTCAGCAATAGTGCGGATGGTATCGTCACCATCAGTGAACACAGGTGCGACGTTTGAAGGTGTCTCGTCTAAATCTCTGACATTGATTGTCACAGCAATGGAATCCGTCAGGCTCCCATCTGATACCGTAATGGTTACGGAATAAGATGTTTTCGTCTCATAATCAAGTGCAGCCTTCGTTTTCAATTGTCCTGTCGTGGATTCAATGTCAAATAATGCGCCGTTTGTTCCCCCGAGGGTGTAAGTTAATGTCGTGCTGTCAACATCTGTTGCAGACACAACACTGCCGATGTTAATGTTGGGACCGGCATTTTCTGCAATGGAACGTGTCGTGCTGGTGCCAGCAGTAAAAACAGGTGCTTCGTTGACATTCGTAACGTTTATCGTTACGTTGATGTTGGCACTGCCACCCTGATTATCGGAGGCGGTTACCGTAACCACATAAGAATTCTTCGTTTCAAAGTTGAGAGATGCGCTTGTTTTCAACTGTCCTGTCGTGCTATCAATGCTAAAGGAAGTGGCATCTGTGCCACTCAGGCTGTAAGATAACGTATCATCATCAGCATCAGTCGCAGATACAGGACTACCGACGTTCACATTAGATGCAGTATTTTCAGCAATGGCACGTGTTGTGCTACTGCCATCTGTGAAGACAGGAGCGTTGTTGGCGGGACTTTCGTCAATATCATTGATATTAATGGTGACCGTGATGCTTGCACTGCCTCCTTCTCCATCGGAGACAGTGATTGTCACTGAATATGATGACTTTGTTTCATAATCCAGTGATGCACTGGTGCGGAGTTGACCTGAACTACTATCAATACTAAATGAGGATCCATCCGTTCCGCTTAAACTGTAGGACAACGTGTCATCATCAGCATCTGTCGCAGATACAGCACTGCCAATGTCTACACCTGAACCCGTATTCTCATCTACTGAGCGCGATGTGCTGCTACCATCTGTGAAGACGGGTGCCGTATTCGTCGTTTCATCTACATCTGTGATGTTGATTGTGATTGTGATGCTGGCACTACCACCGTTTCCATCAGATACGGTCATCGTTACGGTATATGATGACTTCGTTTCATAATCCAGCGATGCACTGGTTCGGAGTTGTCCTGAACGACTATCAATACTAAATGAGGACGCGTCTGTGCCGCTAAGACTATATGTTAGGGTGTCGTCGTCGTCGTCGGTTGCAGACACGACATCACCAATATCTACACCCGATCCTGTATTCTCAGCAACCGAACGCGACGTGGTACTGCCATCCGTGAACTGAGGAGTTGTATTGGTTTTCTCTAACACATCTGTAATATTGATGGTTACGCTGATGGTAGCACTGCCTTCATTGCCATCAGAAACCGTTATTGTCACTGAATAGGAAGATTTCGTTTCATAGTTGAGGGCTGCGTTTGTGCGTAATTGACCATTCACACTACTAATACTGAACGATAATGCATCTGTACCGCCAAGACTGTAGCTTAAAGTGTCTTTGTCTTCATCTGTTGCAGAAATAGGATTACCAATGTCAACACCGGAACCCGTATTTTCTGCAACGGATCGCGTAGTAGACTCACCGTCGGTAAAAACAGGCGCGTTATTAGGGGTGTCATCATTTACATCGGCAGTGGTTTCATCTATATCTGCGATGTTGATTGTGACAGCAATACTGTCCGAAAACTCACCATCAGATACATCTACTGTTACCGAATAGGAGGATTTCGTTTCATAATCTAAGGATGCTTTCGTTTGTAATTGACCTGTTGAACTGTCAATATCAAATACAGAAGCATCTGTGCCTAAAAGACTATAGGTCAGTGTGTCCTCATCAGGATCGGTTGCAGAAACAGCACTCCCAATGTCTACACCAGCATTCGTATTTTCTGCTATGATCCTTGTAGCACTATCACCTTCTGTAAACTCAGGTCTACGGTTATCATTTATGTCAGTAATATTGATGGTAACTGTGATAGTATCTGTGAGAACGCCATCGGAAACAGTAATTGTGACCGTATAAGATATTCTTTCTTCATAATCCAGTTCAGATTTTGTTTTTAGTTGCCCTGTCGTACTATCAAAATTAAAGGATTCAGCATCGGTCCCACTAAGATTATAGGTTAGAGTATCACCATCACCATCCGTAGCGGAAACAGGACTACCGATATTTACATCGGCTACTGTCCGTTCTGCAATAGAACGCGTTGTCATTTCACCATCAATGAACTCAGGCGCAACATTTAGTGCTGGAAGAATCTCCAGCGGCACTTGATTGGACCTAACAAGTGTATAACCTGTCTGTGTTGTAGGTAGACTCGGTAAGGCATCCAAATTAACTGTGACAGCCCCAAAAGTTTTAGGAGTTCGGACAACACTCACAGCCATGCTTTCTCTATTCCCTTGAAGGATAGTAATAGTGGTCGCATTCCCACTGAGACTGCCATTTGCTACAGTGATCGGCAAAATAATATCAAAAGGAGCACCTGTTAATATTCCAGCTTTAAATTGGGCTTCTCCAACCTTCTCCAATGCAATCCCAAGTGGAAATGGATCAACCGTGTTCCCACTCAAGTTAAGGGATGTTAATGATGTCAAACTGTCAAAAATACCGTCAGGTAGACTATCTAATAGGTTATTTAAAAGGTTGAGTGTTGATAGTGACAGTAATCCTGAGAAATCATCTGTTCTCAGTGATGTAATATCCATATTGCTTAGATCAAGCGATGTGATGGTCGCTAAATCAACATCTGTCACATTATTACAATCACTTGCTCCAGAAACAGCAGCAGCAATGGCATCAGCGACTTGTGACGTGCGGCTACACACTGCTGATCTTGCCAAAATATAACCATAATGGTTCGCGGGTAAGGAAGGTAATGTTCCAATAGATACGCCAATAGCCTCTGATGTGCTCGTTGATACGACAGTGAATGCATCACTCTTCAGACTCCCTTGTGGTATTGTGATTGTCGTTTCGCCATTACTCGTTATGCCATTGGTCACTTCTATCGGTAGGACAACATTAAATGGTGCCCCTGTATGAACAATAGCCTGGAACTGATCGGCAGCAACTTGTTGAAGGGATACAATGAGCGGCATTGGGTCTGTAAGGTTACCACCTAAACGAAATGTTGTTAGTGATGTGAGTCCTTCAAATATCCCTACGGGTAGACTCTCCAACATATTGTCGTAGAGATTTAGATTGGTAAGACCTGTTAAACCTGAAAAATCACCTGTTTTGAGTTGTGTAATTCCAGTGCGACGAAGGTCCAGACTGATTATGGTAGCAAGGTGATCATCAGTGACATCTGCAGCAATATTTACATTTGGAATTGTTGCAACAATCGCATCACGCACTTCTGGTGTCCGTTCACTGACAGCAAGCATCGTTGAAACCGATGGTGTGTCATCTATATCAATAATGCTAATAATGACAGTTATTGAATCTGTGAGATTTCCATCTGAAACATTCACATTTACTGAATAAATGCGCTTCGTTTCATAATCGAGTGAAACCTTTGTTATCAACTGCCCTGTTGTGCTAACAATGTTAAATGCATCTGCATCCACTCCACCAAGACTGTATATTAATGTATCGTTCTCAGTATCAGTCGCAGAAACGGCTCTACCAATGTTCACATCAATCGCTGTGTTTTCGGACACTGAACGAACAGTAATATTGCCATCCGTAAAGGTCGGTGCTGTGTTTGTCGGCGTTTCGGTTGTTTCTGTTTCTTCGGTAGATTCATCTTCACCATCTACTGAAGTTATCACACCGATAACTTCAAGCGGTAATGTATCGGATTTGGAGAGTGCATAACCGTAGTGATTATTCGGTACACTGGATAATGTTCCGATATTGGCAGTTACCGCTGCAGTCGTTCCGGTAGTTCGAGAAACTGTCACTAAATTACTTTCCGTACTACCTTTGGAAATAGTAAGCGAAGTAACATCTTCAGAAAGACTACCATTAGTAACACTAATTGGGAGCACTATATCAAAAGGAGCACCTGTGGGTGCAATAGCTTTGATTTGGTCTTCTCCGACTTCTTCAAGTAATACGGTTATCGGCATTGGATCAACAGTGTTGCCACCTAATCTCAGACTTGACAACGCAGTAAGTCCTTCAAAGATACCGTCAGGTAGACTGCTGAGTTCATTATTATACAAATTCAGACTTGTTAATCCAGTCATCCCAGAAAAATCACCAGATTTTAGTGCTGTAATACCTTTTGAACGTAGGTTCAGACTTGTGATGGCGGCAAGTTGTGTCTCAGTCACATCACTTGCGGAATTAACACTCGCAGCAGCCACTATAGCATCACGTACCTGTGTTGTGCGATCAACCACTGGAGTGATTTCCGCAGAAGATGTAACTTGTAAACCAAGAATCAAAAAAAATGAAATCAAAACAAATATTCTTTTCACCGTAAACTTCCTTTCATAATAGTGCCACTCCCGTCACTGTTAACTAAGACAGTAAATGTCAACTTATAAGTTTACTTGTTTTCATAATCAAGTGTTCTCTTCGTCTTTAGCTGTCCGATAGTGCTCTCTATATCAAACTCAGACACATCTCCACCACCCAGACAATTGATTAGGCATCATCGGTTGTAGGATCCAAGGTCACCAATGTTTTCACCGGCAGCGTAATGCTCCCGAACATCTCGTTCTGATGAATCACCACCAGTAAAACAGGATTGTTGTTCGCATAACTAATTATCTGGATACAAAATATTGTTAACAGAGAAAGTAAAATGGATAGAATCGCTTTGGGATAGATATCTAAAGTCTTCAATGTCTCCCCTTTACATCAAATTATGGTATATAACGCGTATAATAAGATTAAGACTATAAATATTATTACAATAATATTTATATAAGTCTTAACACTATTAATTATATGGATATAGTGGTGTAATGTCAACAAAATTATAGAAATTTCGCTCTTTTTACCAGAAAAAGTAAGATAGATTGGGTTTGTTATGTGTGTTTATGGTTTTGTAGAGCGGATAAATCAATGAAGACACCGTATATGTCAATTTAAGACTTCATCTCAAACTTAATGTGTGGATTGACTTTAGATCATTCAACTGGCGTTTTGATATACTTACGGTTTTGGGTTATATTCCTACCATATAATCGTTTATAACTTACGGGATCATATTATAGATATAGGAAAGAAAATACAAAATAACCGTAAAATAGTATAAAGGCTTATATAATATTAACTATATAATATATTTTGACCTTACACTATTTATTATTATGGTGGCTTTTTTTATGAATGGATGCTATGTTAATATTTGGATATACTTGACTTAGAAGTAGAATTGTGATAATATTTTATATTTACTATTTGTTACATTTATATTGATGTCAATAACCTTATTTAAACATTTTTTTACCACATTCCACAATTTTGAAAATTTCTTAGTAATGAAGATTAAGAAATAAATCGGGTAATTTGAGATCAAAGTCCAGCGCGCTTACAAAGCGCTCCTACTACCAGTTTTGGCGTGATTATAATTACCCGTTTAATAAATCAATCTTCATAACTAAGAATTACAGATTGATTCTGATACGCAAGGTAGGTAATCTCATGATGGATTTTAAAAACATATTAGAATACTGCCACCAGCGACACAATAAACCGCTTAACCAGCGGAAAGGATTGGCAACACATTGCCTATTCAACAAGAACTACACGCATCAATTTACAGTCTATTGTGCACACAAATATCCTGTCATGCTAAGTGATTTAGAACAAGCTCATATCAGTTTCGTACCTATAGGTCTTGCTTCAAAACATGACCGACATCATAGGACTTTTTCCGAAGAGCAACGATTTCTTAGACCAGAGAGTTTTACGAACCGCGGGCTAAGACATTGGAAGTCTTCATTGGGAATTCAGATCTATACAGGTATATTCTCTGAACACAATGGCGCAAGATGGCACGATCTGGAATTTACATATCAAGCATTATGTGCTGAACCAGAGGCTGTTATGGCTTGTATAGAAGCACTGACCAATGCTGTTGTTAATCCGTTGTTGACTATTTCCAGATCTGGTGGGTTACGCTTTTCCTGCAGAGTGCCAGATTACTTACATCCAAATACAAAGGAAGCAAGATTGTATATTTGTGGTGGGGCATCAACCGAAGATGAGCTAAATCATCAAGAAGTTTATCTTGTAATCTTTGGAGAAAATGGACTGAGTTGTTGGGATGCACGCTACGAGATTCTGACAGGAGACCTATTAAATCCGCCTATCATTAGAAAAGATGTCCTGTTTGCTCATGTTGATACACTCCGCACTCTGATTCACGAGCCAATCTCTCTAAAAGAACCAAAAGAACATCAACCAAAACCTGATCCACAATCTATCCGCCCCAAATTACCTTCTCTCGATTCACATAATCTTGATCTTGCTAATGCTGCATTTGTAAAGCGAGGATTTTCACATATACGTAAAGAAGATGCTTTTCACTATTGGACAAAGTTCAACAACAATACTCCTAACATCTACGTATCTCTTTGGGAGTGCGACGACACCGTGTGGATATGGCCGTTTAAGTGGGTGGATGTACCCGCCTCTGTGGAGGATACGGAATTACCCGTAGAACCCACACCTATAACAGATGTCTGGAAGGATACCGGAATTCAACCGTCAACACCTAAAAGCATATTACCTATTTCAGATAAGGTCTTTGCAGTCCGTGAAGGTCAGCTAAGTCCGTTGGGACTAAAACGATCTGCTCCTATACTGAGCGAGCAGACACACACAACAAACACTTACGAGACCTACGAAAAGAATATAGATTTTATAAGGAAAATCATTGACCGAACTACACGAATTACCGGACTTATCACTGACACGAGTGCTGGAACAAACTCAGGCATCGAATCTTATCTCCGTGATGGTGGGACGATCTGCTTAAACATTCCGAACATTGAAGTAGCAGAGGAAGCATTACAACATTTTGAGAAGCATAATTTACCAGCAGTCGCTCTATGGAAACCGAGGAATTATAAATGGAAGCAAGTGAAAGATATACCCATTGAAATGAGGATGGCAAACCCTTTTCAAGGAGGTAATGTCTGTGAGGATCCAAAACGGTGCAATGAACTTCAGAAAAAAGGGGTAGATCCTCGTGTCAGTATCTGTCCACAGTGTCCGGTACACACGGAGTGTCAGCAACGAGGTTATCTATCACAATACAATACATTAAAACAAGTGATGGCACAGATTGTCTACACGCCCAAACTATTTTTCAATCCCATATACGCAGGATTGTTAGATGACATTCTTGAAAAAGGTGATAACACAGATAGACTCTGTATTATGTATGAGAATGAGCTGCATAGTATGTTTATTGAATGTATCATACCAAAAGAATTATTGGAAGAGTGGAACGAACAATGGCATGGATATGTCTTAGGGAACTTTGCCAGAGCCTTACTAAATATTCTGGAAACCAGAGATGTAAATGGATATAGTATTGTGCAACGCATCCGAGCAACAGTAAACCTATTCCAACAGCAGAAAAAAGAACTTGTAGAACAGATGTGTCAAGTCAATGTACAAGGTAAAGTCATTGAGCATGGGATCGTTGATAAGGAAACTGGAGAGGAGTTAGCACGGCACACGATACAATTTGAGAGCGGAAAGTTTGCTTACATACCATTAAACGAGAAAGCTGCGAATAGACTCAGGGAAAAAGGATTACCTTCTTTTCATCTCAGATATTTTCTACTCAACGAAGATGTCAAAATACGAATGCAGATGACTCAAGCTATTGAGTTGGGTGTCTTCGATATAAGCACCTTGGAAAAGATTCGGGCATTACCAACTGTCTATCAAGATCCAAACTGGACGATTTGGCATCAGTTACAACGGTATCTTGAACACTACAAGCGAGATGTTGATGCCCCTATAGGATTAAGTAATGATACGCTACTGTTCTGGATACCACCAGTATTGCATCCAAAGGTTGAACGTCTATTGATAATGTCTTCAGGTTTGTTTCAACGACATTATCATAATATATTTCCAACGGAGAAAGCCGAAGTATTACAAGTTAAACCTACTACATGGCAAACGGGAAATCAAGTTTTTCAGATTCGGACGGGTAACTATCCACTACATTCACTTGTTGACCATGACGATAATTGGAACAAATCATGGTTGTCAAAAACAGCAATGCGTTTTCTTCTCGGTATTCTCGGAGAAATTGAGAGGACTCCGAACATCAAGCATGTAATAATCACCTATAGTCCCTTTGCGGAATGGATTCTGGAATTTGTTAATAATGAAAACACTTATTGCATCACACATTTTAAAAATATAGATCAATTTGATAGCGATTTGTCAGAAGCACAAGTCGTATGGTTAATTGGAACACCACATTGGGCACCAGGGGTTTTGTGGTTACGATCACAAATGTTGTTTGGAAACGATGAGAAACCTATCTCCTATGAAGTTGATTCTGAAACGGGTATATTTAAAGACGAACGAGTTCAGAATGAAAGTAACCAACATATCATCAGTCTTTTTACGAATGTTATAGGCCGTGCTCGATTAAACAGCTTAACTGGCAAGAAGATTGTATTAATCACGAGTGTTAAACTGCCGGACATCACAGATAGACCCGAAACCATCCTTTTTGACTGGGAAGATTTTGAAGTAGCAGGTGGGTTAGACAAACTGCCTGAAACAGTCGCAACACGTCAACGTTTTGAAAAGGAACGCGAGACTATCACGGCAGAATTAAGCAGAGAAGAAGTGGAACGGATCTTGGGATGCTCCACGCGCCAAGCGAACCGTGTATTGCAAAGACTCAGAGGCGGCATTCCGCTACGCGTACCACTGCGAGAACAAATTCTGTCTGCTCTCGCCACTGGTGACAAAAGCACAGCGGAATTGGTTGAATGTGTTGAGGGACATCCTGTATCAATAAAACAAGAAATGAAACGTCTTGTGGATTCTAATGAGATTGTTAGAGTGCGTCGAGGAATTTATGCGTTGCCTGAACCCGAACAATAAATGAAAAAGAGTACGCACCCATTCTTATTTATATAGGTGTCAAGTCTGTGCTTTATCTCGGGTGTGTAAAGTTTTTGGCACCATAGGCGTTAATTTAAGGATTTATTTGCATTGCGATAACGTTCTTTAGTCCCGTAGGGACAGGATGTTTATAGCTAAACGCCATCATAACAGCTTTTAGTCCCGTAGGGACGATATGTTTGTAACAACCGAAACGTATAAACATATCGTCCCTACGGGACTAAGAAATGGGTGTTGAACGTTGTGCTATAGACATATCGTCCCTACGGGACTGAGGTCACTAATAAAACGGATTGATCTTCTTAAATTACTCCTGCCATTGTAGCGCCAAATCAACGGTATGAATGCGCTTACAATAGGGATGGCAGTTTTGGACTATCTCAGATGCATCTAACAAGAAAAAAATAGCTAAATTGACGCCTATGGTTCGGTTAGGAAACCGAACCTACTGGCCTGGAATTATAGTGTAAGTTCTCCTAAATTGACACCTATGCTGAGGTTAGAAAATCTCACATACCGTAGAAAAAAGTGTTGATATAATTTCATACTTCACCATAGTTGTGGTTTAAAAAGAGATTCCCTAGTTCCTAAATGTTGCGATATTCTTATTTTTTTGCTTTGAAGAGGATATTGTGGCACTTGACAAGTACATCAAGTTTTTTCTTTTTCCTTCTACGTTTAGTTTTACCGCGTGACACGTAGTGAGAATCGATTATAATTGTTATGTGGGTATAATTACCATATTTTATTATCAAGAAAGATGTGAATTTTCTACCATTATTTTAGATTTTCAATTTACCCACTATTCCGACTTATTAACAGCAACATTCCATAACTACTTGCAACTAAAAGGGGGACGACATATATGTCGTCCCCTTTGTTTTTATTAGCTTAAAGTTTATTCTACTGATTGTGCAGAAAGATAGTATGTTAAAGTACTGAAAATTGAACCAGCGAGACAGCCAATCATGGCAGCTTGACCGCGCTGTTTCTTTACTTCTCGATTGTATGTGTCTGTATAGAATGCCACGTAATCCGCTGACTTTCCAACTAATCGTGCGGCAGGCACTTGAGGTTTGTCAATGTATACATAGGCAACAGCACATACACCGCAAAAAAAGCCACCAACTCCCCAAGATATGGGAGAAACATCTTGCCCCACATCACGACGCGCATCTGCTTCTGCTTGTTGTACTTCTGTCATTTGTGCGTATGTTGCAATCGGATACAACATAGTTGTGAACAATATTAATATAACTGTTGAAAAAGCAATTGCTTTTTTCATTGTTTCCTCCTTAAAAAACTATATTGTTTTATTCTTATAACGCCATATTCTAGATAATGTTTACATTTCAGTGTAGTGTCACATTATGAATAGTGATTTATAATACCAACACCACTCAAAAATAGCAAGCAATATAATCTGAAATATGATAAACTAATTGATATACTGGAATATATTCAACAGGAGAAAACGATGACAAAATGGATATTATATACAGCGACGATTTTGTGTCTGGGAATTGCTGCCTATAACGTTCACGCTAAAGAATTGCGAATGGACGATATTTTCCCAACAGACCGTGTTTTAGATATACAGATTACCGTATCAAAACAGGATTGGAATAAAATAAGGTTTCAGACTCGGCACTTTGTTGAGGTATTGAACAAGTCACGACAATTTAAGCCGCCTGATCACCCGTATACTTATGTAGATGCAAGTGTGACTATTGATGGTGTGGAGTTTCCGAAAGTTGGAATCCGCAAGAAAGGGTTCATCGGTTCGCAAAACCATAATCGTCCATCACTAAAAATTAAGCTGAATCATATTGACGAAAAGGGTGGAATAGAAGGACTTAGGAACCTGACGTTGAACAACAACCAGCAGGATGCAGGTCAGGTTAGTCAGTTTATGGGATATGCGTTGTTTAATGCGCTTGGTTCTCCTGCCCCCCGCTGTGCTTATGCACAGGTGACGGTGAATGGTGAAAACTTAGGGATATATTCCCATGTGGAGAGCATGCGGAACCCGTTGCTCAAACGTGCATTCGGAAATGATAAAGGCACGGTCTATGAAGGAACAGTCGTTGATTTTTACAAAGAGTGGGAGAATAGTTTTGAACATAAAAGAGGGGATGATGAGAGTGGTAGAGAAAAGATAAAAGCGTTGATTAATGTTCTGGCAGCAGACGAAGTAAGTGAACAAGCCATCGGCGAACATGTTGATTTGGATAGTTTTTATCGCTTTTGGGCAACAGAAGGGTTACTCGGTTTCTGGGATGGGTATTCTGGAAACAACAACAACTTTTTTGTCTACCTGAATCCGGAAACTGATAAATTTCACTTTCTACCGTGGGGAGCAGATTCACTGTTCACTAAATTTAGCATACTTGCGCACCAGAGAAATCCAAACGCACCGATTTCGGTTAAGACACAAGGTTTGGTCGCCTACAAACTTTATCAACTTGATGAAGGCAGAGAACGGTATGCGACTACATTGATGGATATACTTGAGAATCACTGGAATGAGGTTAAGCTCCTGGCAGAAACTGACAGAATTGAAGCAATGATTGAACCACACATGATTCCAGCCCAACGTTTCTTTCGAGAAAAAGAGGAATGGGATGAAGGAGAAACAGTCTCTTTTTCTGATAAGTTAGATGAGACTCGCGAATTTATTCGAACGCGCAAGAGTGCAATACTATCTGAGATTTCTGGTGGCATGCCAGTCTGGAGAAGAAGACCAAATCCCCCAATCATAATCGGACCTGACGGGTTTGATGGTAAATTTATGAAACAGTTTATTGAATTGCCTGAAGACAATTTATGGGGTGCAGCACGGACAGGTGATCTTGACGGTATCAAACGTTACCTATCCGAAGGAACGGATATCAATGAACTTTCTCCAGAGACAAACATATCCGCGCTATCATGGGCAACCATGATGGGTGAGGGTGAAGTTGTCAAATTGCTGATTGAACACGGGGCAGATCTTAACGTAAGACAAGAGGATGGCGGAACACCTTTGCATATAGCTGTAACTTTAGGACGCGCAGAGATCGCTGAACTTCTTATCAAAAAAGGAGCAGATGTCACCGCTAAAAACCGAGGTGGACAAACCCCAGCAAGCGGATTACATATCTCATGGGGAATGCTTAAATTCATGATTGGCATGTTTGATATTAAGTTAGAACAGAAAGAAGTGGAAGCTGGTAGAGCTAAAATAGCAAAGTTGCTTAATGTTAAATCAGCATCACAACCACAGCGAGCAGCAAACGATGTGTGGGATGCCGCGTTCATTGGTGATCTGAATATGGTTAAGAAAGCCGTAGCCGATGGATTGGATGTTAATGCGAGAAATCCTGCAACTGGAGACCCACTGTTATTTACAGCTTCATTGATGGGACACACAGAGATAGTCGCTTTCCTGCTGGATAAGGGAACTGACATTAATGTTCAAAACAGAGAGGGTAATACGTCGTTACATGCAGCAGCGTTCCTTGGTCGTGCCGAAGCGGCAGAATTGCTTCTTAAGCACGGTATAAATGTTCAAGTCAGAAACATCCAAGGTGGGAGTGCTATGGATAATGCCACACTTGACTGGGAAACAACCCAAACTATCCTTAATATTATCCAAGTGATTGAGGTAAAAAAAGCAGAAGTCCTTGCGGGTAGAGCAAAAATAGTACGACTTCTCTCCGGTCAAATGAAAGATGCCCCACAGTCACACAACTTGTGGAAGGCATCAGCATATGGTAATCTTGCAGCTATCAAAGCTGCTTTGGATAGCGGTTCGGATTTGAAGACGCTTGATCCACAATTCGGAATAGATCCATTAGGATGGGCAGCACTCAACGGACAAACGGAAGCAGTGAAATTGCTTCTTGAAAGGGGTGCGAATATTAATAATCGACATAAAGACGGTTCGACGGCGTTGCATGGTGCTGCGTTTCTTGGACACATTGAGACTGTGAAACTGCTTATTGAGAAAGGAGCGGATATTAATGCCCGAAAACATGATGGTGCAACCCCCCTGGATACTACCCAAGTTGATTGGGGTATAACAGAGTTCGTGGTTGGGTTGTTACAACTGAAAGTAGATGAAACAGAGGTTAAAACAGGTAGAGTTGAGGTAGTAAAACTACTTTCAAGTCAGGATAAATAAAGCGATGCCATTTCCACCAATAACGATATATCTGAAGGAGGTATCTGATGCTTAATTCGCAAACGAACCCAGAACCTGTTCAAGAAATTCTACCGCACAGGACGATGACGATGGAAGAATTTCTTGAGAACGATTTAGAGGGTTATGAGTTCGTAAAAGGAGCATTAGTATTGAAACCTCCTGGTTCAATAATACAAGGACTAATATGTTCCAATGTTTGCCTCTATTTAGCTTCGTATGTTCGTTTACATCAATTAGGTGGCGTATATTCATTTGAAACGTCTTTCAAATTACTTGACTCAGTGGTAAAACCAAGTGTAGCGTTTCTGTCAACAGATCGCATCCCAAAAGATAAATATAAAGGATCTCCTATTGCTCCTGATCTTGCTATTGAGATAGTTTCTCCATCAGATAAACAGTATAATGTTACCGAAAAGGCACTAACCTATCTGAAGGCTGGGACGCGACTTGTTTGGGTAATTGAACCAATTGCGAAGACGGTAATGGTATATCGTTCTGAAACGGATATTACGTTGCTAAACTATGAAGATACTTTGACAGGTGAGGATGTCGTTGAAGGATTTTCGTGTGCTGTAGCGGAACTTTTTGAATAGATTTTTGAAGAAAAACGAAATATATTACTACAAATATTAAAAAAGTTTGTTAATATTTCTGTGATGTGTTAAAATACCTTCCACGTCAATTTATGAAGGGACCAGTGTAGTCGGTTACACACGATTTCATTTCTTAGTTTATTTATAGTTGGTTGTGCTCATCCCGAAATGTTATTTTTAAAGGAAGTTATAAATATGTTCCGGAAATTTGCTGTTATTATGTACAGACAGTCAATCGAGGTATTCTGCTAATGCGCTTTAAAGAAATTGAAAGAGTCGTATATAAACACAATATCTTATTTGAAGTTCTATTTCAGGCGCGTTTTCCTGAAATTCTTAAAATCTCACAAGACATACCTGTCGAATTTCAGGATATTATAAGAAAAGTAGGGTATCCAGAACTTGTTCCGGATACCCTACTCTTGCCATCTGATATGCCTAAGGAACTAAAAGAAGTAGTATCTACAGCTAAAGTATTCCGCTTCTTTTCTAAAGAAAGAGACTGGGAAGTATCTTTAACACAGAATTTTATCGCTCTTACTTGCCACGGAAATTACAAAAATTATGAAGACTATAGAGAAAGATTGGAAAAGGTTTTACAAATATTTGATAATATCTATGAACCCTCTTATTTTACACGAATTGGTCTTAGGCATAAAAACATAGCGAATAGGTCTTCTCTTCCGCACGCAAAACAAGGTGTTGAAACTTATATCCCGAAGTATATCTTTTCAGAGTTATCCACCCCTATAGCAGCAGACATTGAAACATTACGAAAAATATCTCAATTCAGTGACGGTGAGACAAAAGCAAATGTGGCTCATGTCTTGTCAAAGGTATCTGGAAAGTTTAAACAAAAGCAATTTACTAATGAAAAATCTTATATAATTGACATCGATTGCTATTCTGAAAGTAAAACAGAGGAGATTGAGGATGTCCTTACAAGATGTAATATATTCAAGCGACTTAACTGGAACATCTTCCAGTGGAGCATCACTGATGCCTTACGCGAGAATATGGAAGAGTCTGGAGCAGGAGGATACTAGTATCCTCCTTGTGAGACCAAAGCCTCTTGAGTTTGCTAATACAACTATAAAATCTGATGTACACCTCTTTCTATATAGCATAATGGCTTCAACCCTTGCTAATGCTGCTACTTTAGATCTAGAAGGATCCACAACCGCATATATAGAACAAGAGAATTCTTACAAAACAAGTCTTGAATCTTTGCTAAGACATAAAGAATTGGAACAATCTACTGATCGAGTTCAATGGGGAAGATTCATAACCACAAATATAGAACAAGAGGATTCTTACAAGACAAGTTCCTATTATTCGCAGAGACGTGAAATTTTAGATCGGTTTGATGTCCTAGCGCAACGGAAAGATAACTGGGATGGGTATGAATCAAAGAAGCCATACCAGACATCCCTAGATCATGCGAAATTTCTTATTGAAGACTTGTTAGACACTATCATTTCTGCTGAACATCCGTGGTTTACACCATTCATATCCAGTGATGAAGATGGTTATGTAACTGTAGAATGGTACGAAGATGAAAGAGAATTACATCTCCTAATTGGAGAAAATGAAGCAGAATATCTTCAGGTATGGGGTATAAATATTGATACAGAGATGCACGAAGGCACTTTCAGTCACAATGATTATCTAACACATTGGGAATGGTTACTTCATGGACAAAAATGACTCTGTACGGAACGATGAGGAACTCTACCGAAGCGTACGAGGTAAATTGGAAGCGGAAGAGTACATCATTGAGAGAGGAAAACTCCGAATTCGTAGTAACGCTTTTCGTGATAAGAATAAAAAACCTTCCGTAGACAGGGCAGAATTAAAAGAATCTAATCCTTGTTTGTCTAAACGGGATGACACAGACGGTATTGTTAGTCTTATAACTGCTGATGTCCGCACAATCGGAGAAGTCAAAACAAGAGACAAGAATGCAGATGTCGTTGTTCACTCCGTAGATGTGATTTATGATCCTAATCCAAAATCCGATCCAAAAAACCATGCACATTCATACATTAGTGTAGACCCTGATTTTTTTGACACAGATACTTTTGATACAAAGAGCAAAAGAGAAAGAACATTCAATAAGTTACGAGTCGCACTTGCTAAACTCGCAACTAAAAGAGGATGGACATTAGCACCAGAAGTAAATTAACATTTATACAAATCAAAAGGGCGGATTCCTTATCCGCCCTTACAATATTCTAGTTATCTTGTAGTCTTTCTCAGCCTTAGTTACTTACAACTAAATCAACCTATTGGGTGTATGCAATAAGCACCAAGTATCTCTATTCCGACAAAATTTGAAGTTCACAAGGACTACACTAAAGGAACACCTTATGGCAAAACAATTAAACTATACTGACATATTAGAATCTGGTGATAGCAATATTTACGACATTCAGACTCACGCTGCTGGACCAGAAGGCAGCTTACCCCTCACTGCAGAGATGCTCCTCAATCGTCCGAGTGGGGATATTTTTGGTCTGAGCCACAACACAGCAATGGGATGGGCTCCGACAGAACTGCGGCGAGAGGAGTTCCTAATTCTCAGCACACAAGGGGGTATTCGCGCACCTGATGGCAGTCCTATTGCCCTTGGATATCACACAGGACATTGGGAAGTCGGTCTTTTGATGCAGGCGGTGGCACATGAACTCAAAGCACTTGCTGCGATTCCGTTTGCCGGCTACTGTTCCGATCCGTGCGATGGACGCACACAAGGCACTGTCGGTATGATGGATAGTCTCGCCTATCGCAATGATGCGGCACAGATTTTCCGTAGACTGATCCGTTCTCTACCGACAAGAAAAGGGGTTGTCGGTGTTGCGACCTGTGATAAAGGCATGCCAGCCATGATGATGGCACTCGCTTCAATGCGTGAATTGCCTGCAGTGCTTGTGCCGGGTGGTGTGACGTTACCTCCAACGACAGGAGAAGATGCTGGCAAAATCCAAACAATCGGTGCACGTTTTGCACACGGTGAAATTAGTCTGCAAGATGCTGCAGATATGGGATGCCGTGCCTGTGCAACTCCTGGTGGTGGATGTCAATTTTTGGGAACAGCAGCGACTTCGCAGGTTGTTGGTGAAGCACTTGGAATGAGTTTGACACATACTGCGTTAGCACCATCGGGACAAAATATCTGGTCTGATATGGGATTGCGTTCTGCGCGAGCAGTGGTGAATTTAGCAGCAAAAGGGTTAGCGATGAAGGATATCGTTACACCAGAAGCAATACGAAACGCGATGGTAGTGCATGCGGCGTTTGGTGGGTCAACGAACTTATTATTACATATTCCAGCAATTGCACACGCAGCAGGACTTGAACGTCCCACAGTAGACGACTGGACTGAGGTTAACCAACAAGTTCCGCGTCTTGTTGATGTGCTGCCGAATGGACCGGTAGGACATCCTACAATACGTGTTTTCCTTGCTGGCGGTGTGCCTGAAGTAATGCTGCATCTACGTAACTTGGGTGGATTACTCAACGAAGATGTGATGACAACCACCGGTGAACCTCTCGGCAAAAACCTTGATTGGTGGGAAAAATCAGAACGACGACAGCGCGTAAGAGAATTACTGGAAGAATGTGATAACGTCACACCTGATGAAGTGATCTTAAGTCCAGATGCAGCAAAATCAGCAGGATTGACAAGCACTGTTACATTTCCACGCGGTAACCTTGCACCAGAAGGCTCTGTCATCAAAAGCACTGCAATTGATCCAAACGTAGTTGATGATGATGGTGTGTATCGGATGACAGGTCCGGCACGGGTTTTCGTTCGAGAATCTGATGCAATACAGGCCCTCAAAGGTCAAGGTGAAACCGAGATGAAACCTGGAGATATCATGGTGTTATGCTGCCGTGGACCACAAGGAACAGGTATGGAGGAAGTCTATCAAGTTACATCAGCACTTAAACACCTCTCGTTTGGAAAACATATCGCTTTGATTACGGACGCTCGGTTTTCTGGTGTTTCTACTGGAGCGTGTATCGGACATGTAGGTCCGGAAGCACTTGCAGATGGTCCGATTGGAAAAGTGCTTGATGGTGATATCGTTCAAATTGAGATTGATACGATCAGATTGATTGGGAGTATTGATTTAGTAGGACATGGCAGTGATGAACACTTCGGTGCTGCAGAAGGTGGACGTGTGTTAGCAGAAAGGCAACCACGCCCCGATTTATCTCCCGATGAAGCTCTACCAGACGATACGCGCCTATGGGCAGCGTTACAATCTGTCGGTGGTGGCACTTGGGGTGGGTGTGTCTACGACGTGGATGCGATTCTCAATGCGTTATCTTAGGTATTGGGTGCCACCAGTACTCTACATGGCACTAATTTTTGCTGTCTCATCCATGGAACAACCACCTCTCCCAACACCGAAATTTGAGTGGTTGTCAATTGACAAACTCTACCATTTCATAGAATTCTGCATCCTCAGTGTGTTACTAACGATTGCGTTAGTGAATGTTCCACCGAAATGGCTACCATATAATTGGATATGGATTACCGCTGCACTTATATCAATTCTATACGGTGCAAGCGATGAATGGCATCAAACCTTTGTCCCCGGTAGATTTGCTACATTTTCAGATTTTTTTTCTGATGCAATCGGTGCCATTGTTGGAGTATTAGGAGTTTATCTCTATTATAGAAAGCAGAACAAGAAAAGGAGTTACTTTCCGTAAGTTGTTACTGCACACAACGGAAACCGTAGTCATAGATTGTGTTTCTGGGAGACAGCAGAAAGCGATGCGCGACGCAGATGCCTTGTGCTGAAGCACTCCAACCACCACCACGTAACACGCGCTCAGTCCTAATATCCATGAAATTGTTTATTATATATTCTGCTTCGTTCGTACCTGAGCGTGGATTCTTGCGAGGTGATGCAAAGTAGAAGTCATCATCACAAAGATCTAGACACCACTCCCAAACATTCCCAGACATGTCGTACAAACCATATTCGTTCACAGGATACTTACCAGCCGCTGTCGTATTTCCAACATTTCTACCATAGTTCGCTTTTGCATCAGAAAGCACATCTCCCCACGGGTACTTTTTGCCTGATAAACCCCCGCGCGCAGCATATTCCCATTCTGCTTCTGTCGGCAAACGCTTTCCTACCCACATAGCATAAGCCATCGCACTATACCAACTCACCCAAGTAACAGGATGGTTCTCCTGTTCTGCTGGATAGTTGTTACCATACCAGTTCAACAAGTAGTCACCATCGTGAAACTCGTCCTGAATCTGATCTTTCTGCCAACTCGGATTTTCAATCAAAAATTGCTGATATTCAAGATTCGTCACAGCATGCGTGTCCATATAGAACGTATTCACATGCACCGTATGCACAAGCTGCTCGTAAAAAGACTCAGTATCTTTGCTTCCCATTTCAAACTTGCCAGCAGGTATCAACACCATGTTTTTAAGGGAGATGGATGCTGTCTCTACACAATGCTTATCTTTTTCAGGTGAAAACATGAAACAATCCCTATGTGATTTTTGCTCCTTTAGAAAAAGTAGGTGAGCAGAATTGGAAACGGACTTGGTACTCGTGAATTGTTATAATAATCTAAGTTGCCAGCTATCATTTGTTGGAGGGGTTTCTAACCCCGATTTATAAGAAGTGGCACTAAAATATGCAGAATTCCTGTGTTTCTTCGTTTGACAAAGTAATTTGATGATTAATATTCAGTAGGTAGCAACTTAGGTTATAATAGAAAAATAGCGAAGTTTTGTCAACACTTTTAGGTGGAAGTGTCAAGGCTATTATAAACCTAATACCTGCAGTGAATTCAGAAACAATTTGACAAAAATTGACTTTTTTTTTACACTGTTAGACACAGTTTGTTGTTGCTGCCAACACATACATGAATTAAAGGAATTCCGATTGAAACCGCCTGAATGTAATAGGACTCTTGCTCTTTTACGGCGCGCCACATCATGACATTTGTCTAACTCAGTTACCAAAACGGAAGGTTGCCCCTTAAATCGTTACTGAACCTTCCTTAACCGCTTACATCACAGGAATTAACATGCATCCACTTTTTGAATTGAAGGTGCCAGATGGTTCTATTGCTATCCACTGGTTTGAACAAAGCAGTTTCGCCTTAAAAGATTCTGCGGGTACTATTATCCAAATTGACCCTTATTTTCCGAGGAATCGTCCACCCGATCGTTTTATTCACACCGAACCACCACTTGATGAGTCGGAACTTCCGACAAACTATGTGTTGTTAACACACGCACACGGTGATCATACGTGTTCAGAATCGATACGCAGAATTTGGGACACTTCCACAGCTACACGATTTATCGGTCCTGAAGAAAGTGTTCGTCAGATTTTGTCAGAAACGGATGTTGAAACTAACAACATATCGGAAATTAGCGCGGGTGAATCAGCAGAACTCAACAATCTCACTGTGCATGCAGTTTATGCCAAACCGCCTACCGGCGATCCATCTGCTGACATAAGTCCTCCAGATGTTACACATTTAGGCTATGTCATCGTAAATGATGGCGTTAAACTTTATTTTAGTGGTGACCCGATCAATAACTTTGCGGAACATGATGAACTAATCTCAGCAGTGGCAACACATGCGCCAGATATTGGTTTTCTGACAAACCATCCGACCGAGGGTGAATTCCCATTTTTCGATGGATGTGTCAAAATGGCGACACGTATTGGATTGGAGCATGCAGTGCCTGGGCATCGTGCTTGTTTCGTCACTCGTGATTATGACCCAAATGAGTGGGCAGCACAGTTTCCAACAGGTGGTCCTGAACCACTTATCATTGAAAGAAATTCACATATTATTTATTCAAAATAAGATAACTTAAGGTATTCATTTAATTTTCACTATCAGATAAACTAACACCATATTTGAGGTACAGAATAGATATGCCACTTAATGAACAAAAAACACCCCTTGTTGGTATTGTGATGGGGAGTGATTCAGATTTAGAAAAGATGTCAGAAGCCGCTAAGGTATTAGAAGATTTTGAAGTGCCGTTTGAGATAACTATCTCTTCAGCACACCGTTCACCTGAAAGAACATTGGCGTGGACAGAAAAGATTAAAGCAGAAGGTGGTCAGGTAATTATCGCCGGTGCTGGACGCGCTGCACATTTAGCAGGTGTTATTGCAGCACACACGACATTACCGGTTATCGGTGTACCAATTGATGGTGGTCCACTCAACGGTGTTGACGCATTGTACGCGACAGTGCAAATGCCCCCTGGTATCCCTGTTGGTACGATGGCAATTGGATCGGGCGGTGCACGGAATGCCGGGATATTTGCAGTGCAAATTTTGGCACTTCAATATCCCGAATTGGAGGAAAAACTACAAGCTTACAAAACAAAAATGAGCGATGGTGTGGCAGAGAAGGCTGCACGACTACAAGAGGTAGGTTATCAGAATTATTAGAGCGTAGCCTAATAAACGGAAATTACGATGGCATAGAGACCTCATCTTACAATGAATCGGATTAAGGAAAACCTTTATGGAACACGAAGAAAACATGGAGTGGGAAAACGATACAGAACTCTTTAATATGATGGAAGAGCAGTTATATGCCGCCGTGATTTCGGATGCGCTTGATGCCGCGGGTTTTCGTGAGCAGGCAATGAAACACACTATCCGTCCACTGCTACCAGAGACAGTTGTTGTTGGACGTGCTATGCCTGTACTGTGTCTTGAAGTCTATGAGATTCCCGATGAACCTTATCAACAGGAAATTGCGGCAGTGGACAATCTAAAACAGGACGATGTTCTCATCTGTTCAACAAACGAAAGTACCCGCATCTGTTTTTGGGGTGAACTTCTTTCAACCGCAGCACGCGCACGTGGGGTACGGGGTGCTGTCATTGAAGGTTTTATACGCGATGTTCGTAAGATTATGGGAATGCGGTTTCCTATATTTACAACTGGAATATCACCTGTTGACTCCAATGGACGCGGAGAAGTGGTAGCATACAATGTCCCGATAGAATGTGGCGGTGTTACGGTGAATCCTGGTGATATCGTGTTCGGAGATGCTGATGGTGTTGTGATCATCCCGCAGTCTATTGAAAAGGCGGTAGTTAAAGCTGCGCTGGAAAAGATGCGTGGTGAAAACCGAACCCGTGATGCCCTCCGAGAAGGTGCAACGCTTCGGGAAGTTTACGACAAATATGGAATCCTATAAGCACATATATACTGTGCATAGGACTTTTGAAGGGGTAATTAAATGATTTACGAATTGCGAACATATCAAGCAGTACCGGGAAAGATGAAGAATCTGAATGAACGGTTTGCAAATATCACATTGCCGTTGTTTGAGAAATATAATATGAAGGTCATCGGTTTTTGGGAAACAGTTATCGGTGAAGCAACGACAACGGAGTTGGTCTACCTGCTTGCTTTTGAAGATTTGGGACACTATCAGCGCGCATGGGATTCGTTCATCTCTGATCCTGAATGGCAAGCTGCAAAACGGTTGACTGAAGTTGGTGGTCCGTTAGTCAATATTGTGAGTAATAAAATACTTGAACCGACAAATTATTCACCGTTGCAATGAATAGAATCCACACATTCACTAACCTTTCAAACAAGAATACAATTGTATTCCATATAAACTCCTCTTCTTATTTACATACTCATACTTATATATTATATGCCTATTCGTTAAATTCAATCACAAATTTAGTATCCTTAGCATCAAATATACGTTAATAATAGGTAAATATATAGTAAAGCACATAATTATTTATACGCGTTAATGATTTCCTGAATTGATTTTTCGGCATTGTATTGCCATCGTCTTTTGATGTTGGCAAAATCCTTTTGAATCGGGTTCAAATCCGGTGAATATGGAGGCAAAAATAATAGGCTCGCACCGCATCCGTTGATCAACTCCTGTGTGCGATTGCTTTTGTGAAATCTCGCATTATCAAGTATAACCACATGAGTTTGATCCAAATGCGCACATAAGTGTGTTTCAAGCCATTCGTTGAAACGCTCGGTGTTGCAAGCACCTGTAAAAAGTAAAGGTGCTATAAAATCATCCGATAGACGCGCAGCGATCAGTGAGGGGCTCCTATACTGTTGACTTGAACGCAAATCTGAGACAATAGCTCCTCTTGGCGCATAAGCATAATGTCTGACTGCTTCTATCGTGAAACCACTTTCGTCAATATAAACAGGTGTTTTGCCTTCACACAATGCTGCTGTGAGTGCGGACACATAAGTGTCTCTTTTCACACATTGTTCTTTATATCCGAACTGCTTTTTTTTCGCGTGATTTTCAGTTTTTTCAGCGCATACCAAATACAATGCTTGGAAACGCCGAAATGTGAGGCGCGTTCAAGTTGTGTATGATCAGGAAAATCGATAACATGTTGCCTAAGCGCTTCATAATTAAGACGATAGGGTCCGCGAGGTCCCGGTTTTTTAGAAGTGAGAGGGTCTTCGGATTTTAGCCAAGTGTAGATACACATGCGCGAGATGCAAAATGTTCGTGATGCGGCTGTTATACTACCACCTTCGTTCACAAAATCTAAAACACGTTTACGTAAATCTGCTGAATATCTCATAATAACAGAGTCTCACATAAATAAATTAAAATGTCAACATATTTATGGACTTTACTATAATTAGATATTTGTGCTAAAATTCAGACATTTATCCAACAAAAGTTGGCTAAAGATGTTTTTACACATTCTATATTCATTAATCTAAACCTCAGAATATTTAAACGAAAAACATTTAAAAATCCTGATTAAAATTACCTTAATTTAACTTGATATTTTAATCTGAAAAATGCTATAATTCACGTCCACATCATTAATACTTTGTAGCAATAATTTAAACATATTAATAACATAACTAGGGCAATTAACACCCTTAATATGTAGGAACATCCCATGCGACATACCTCTGATACCCTATGGTTAGAAATATTGGAAACACTTGGTGAAACCGCTGTCAACGATATTTATCTACGACAAGTCTCCCCTCGTTACCTTGATAAAGAGTCATTTAAAGTTGCTGTTCCATCTGATTACACACAAGACGAAATTGAAAATAGATTCCTCAGTGACATTACCAAGGTATTAGCGGACCGTATAAGTTCTGAATGTGCGTTTGAGATTGCTGTGGATGCTTCTCTTGCAAAAACCCCTGATGGTGATAACTCAGAATCTACCCTCAAAGAAACTATCCCTGAACCTACAGGTTTGAATCCAAACTATGTCTTTGACAATTTTTATGTTGGTCAGAGCAATCGGATATGTCATGCGACTGCATACGCTGCGTCTCAAGATCTTGGCGGTGTGTACAATCCACTTTTTATATACGGTGGTGTGGGACTTGGAAAAACACATCTCCTTCATGCTATCGGTAACTTGGTTCAAGAAGAAAATCCAAAACGAAAAGTTCTTTATGTTACATCCGAAACATTCATGAATGAATATATTGATTCAATAATGAACCGGACATCTGCCCAAGGTTTTCGCTCAAAATACCGGACAGCAGATCTGCTGCTAATTGACGACATTCAGTTTATACAACGTAAGGAGGGGACACAAGAGGAATTTTTTAATACTTTTAACGATTTATATCTGAACTCAAACCAGATTGTGATGACGAGTGATCGGTCCCCCAGTATGCTTGAAAATCTTGAAGAAAGACTTAGTTCCCGTTTTGAATGGGGAATGGTTGCCGAAATTGACAAACCGAATTATGAACTTCGTCTTTATATTCTACGTCGAAAATGTCAAGACCAAGGTCTTGATAATATTTCAGACGAAGTGTTGAACTATGTAGCAGAAATAGTCACATCGAACATACGCGAATTGGAGGGGACATTGGTAAGTCTAAAAGCACGGGCATCAATTCTTGATGAAGAGTTAACTATTGACTTTGCCCGTAGCGTTTTGAAGGATACATCCACACCTACCAGAGACAGAACACTCGGAAAAGTTGTTACACCTGAAACTATACAAGAACTTGTTGCTGAACATTTTCAATTAACAAATGGTGATTTAACATCCGCAAAACGGACAAAAGATCTAGTCTATCCTCGTCAAGTGGCGATGTATCTTTGCAGGGAACTGACAGAACTTTCTTTGATAGATATTGCCGAAGCATTTAATAGACAAAATCATAGAACCATCACTTATGCTTGTGAACAGATTGAAATACTACTTGAAAATGACGAGACGAAAAAGGTTATACAACTTTTGACTGATGAATTGACGTAAGTTCAGTAAGAAAACCTCGCCAACATACAACTTTTATCAGTTATTATCATAACTTGATAATAACTTGATAATAACTGATAATAACTCCCAATCCTTGTTGATAAATTGTTAATAACTTTTCTATTCAAAAAATGGATTGATAAATTGTTAATAACCCTAAATTTGTTATCAAATTATTATCAGCAACAAACCCCCTACTAGACAGGATTTAGAGCAGTTATTATCATATTATCACTACTACTACTACTACTAAAGTACAATTTAAATTCTAAATTGTACTTAATAATATAATTAGGACACTTTGACAATCACTCATATAGAATTTTTTAATATAACACAAACAAGAAAATTTCCTTACAAAATGGAAGATGGTAATCTTTAGATGTTTATAGAACGTATATGTTTACGTAATTTTAGGAATTTTAAGGAATGTGACATAACGTTTCATTCACCAGTGACTTTAATTGTTGGAAAGAATGCAATGGGAAAGACGAGCCTCCTTGAATCACTTTATTTTCTCTGCACTGGTGAATCACATCGCGCTAATTCTGCGGTTGAATTAATTCGTCATACATCTGAAGGATTTGCTGTTAGTGGTTATTTTCGTAGTGATAAAAGACCAGATACGCTTATACGACTTGATGCTGTTAAACCTCGTCAAGGAGCATTTCGCTTGAAAACTGATGGCGTATTGCAACGTAGACGTTCTGATTGGATAGGCAAATTCAACGTTGTTGTTTTTTCACCTGAATCTCTGGATATTGTCAAAGGATCCCCAACATTCCGCAGGCGTTGGCTTGATCTATTATTATCACAATTAAATCGTGAATACTTGGAAGAACTTACACGTTATCGTGATATTTTGCAGCATCGGAATGCATTGCTAAAAAGATTGAGCACAGGAAAAGGAGCAGTAAATGAGATTTCTGTTTGGGATGGACTTCTACTTGAATCTGGAGTAGCGTTGATTGGGGCAAGGCATACTGCGTTAGCAAGGTTAAGTGTTGTTGTAGAAAGAACGCATCTATCTTTGACTGGAGAACGCGAACGACTATTTTTGAATTATGTTCCAGGTCTTACTTTTCCAGAGACGGAACTTTTTGATATTACAAATCTTTCTGACTATTTTCGTGATGCTTTGGAACAAGCGCGACGTGATGAACTGCGGCGTGGCGTAACACTCGTTGGACCGCACCGGGATGATTTCATGTTAACTTTGGAAACTATGATTGGTTTGCGGGAAATAGCACGCACTTATGCATCCCAAGGACAGTGTAGAACGATAGCACTTGCCCTAAAACTTGCTGAATTAGAATTTATTCGCGAAGATACCGGCGTTTCTCCTCTTTTTCTGCTTGATGATGTGTTATCTGAGTTAGATGTGAAAAGACAGGAATATCTATTAACGTATCTCCAAGATGTTTCTGCACAGACTGTGATAACAGCAACAGATAAGGATGTGATGGGAGATGATTTCACTAATGTTCATCTATTAGTTGTTGAGGAAGGCGTTATTGTTAACGACGATTAAATGTTATATTTATAGCAAATTTTAGAGTTACCTGGACATAATTAGAATGAGACATCGGAAGTTTAAAAGAAAAAATACTAGCAAATCGCGTGTAGACAAACGAAGCACACGAATACAAAGTGTTGTAGAGACAGTGGTGCGCGAGCGAGAGTGGTCTGATAAACTTTATGAGATGAGTGTATTTGATGTATGGGAATCGGTTGTTGGGGAGGCTATTGCTGGACAGACTGCACCTGTATTGTTGTTAGATGGAGTTTTGCGAGTTGATGTGGCACATCAAGTATATGCTAATGAGTTGTCCGTGATGAAAACTGAAATCTTGTCAAAACTTGGTAAGATACTCGAAGGACTAAATTCACTGGAACGACGGTCTGATCCTAAAGTTAGGGTAGTTGATATCCGTTTTCGCCTGAATCCACAAATTTCTAAGGTGAAAAATTGTGGAAATGGAACTAAACTTGAAACAAGCCAACAACAAAAGGGGGATGATATTCAAAAGGATATCAAATCCATTTCACCTGAGTTGCAGGAGCGGATTGAAGCTGCCGTTTCAGTAGTAAATGATAACGATTTGCGAGAAGCATTAAAAACACTCTATCTAACACAGTGTAGTGATATGGAATTTTCAGAATAATAAAAAATATCCAAATGAAAAACAAGAGATATTTTCACAAAACAGATAAAAAATAGGTTGTGATCATAAGATGATTTATGATATAATGGATGTAGCATAAATAAATTCAAATATAAAAACTAACAGAACTTTTCTTGCTGTGGTTTGACAGGAGAAAGCAAATAAATAAATTAGTGTTCTATAACAAATCGTTAAAAAATGGGTTCAAGAAATTGTTGCATTTTGTGGAATAAGTTTGAACATATCATACCTCAAATTAACAAAACACCTATCCAAAAAGTAGTTAAGGAAAATCTTGTAATTTTTCACACAATTCATCCTAAATTTATCTCATTTCATACTTGCAATTGGTGTGACTAGTAGCGAAAACAACAGGATGGTTTTGGTGATGTTATGTTAACCGGCAACCGATAAATAAGGATTTATATATATAATGTCAAATGACTATAATGAGAAATCTATTCAAATATTGGAAGGTTTGGAAGCTGTCCGTAAACGTCCAGGTATGTATATCGGCAGTACTGGTACTGCTGGGTTACATCATCTTGTTATGGAACTTGTTGATAATTCAATAGATGAATTTGGGGCAGGTCATGGATCAGATATTAGAATATTACTCAATGCTGATGGGAGCGTCACTGTTTCGGATGATGGTCGCGGTATTCCTATTGGAAAACATCAATCAGGAGTATCTGCGCTTGAGGTGGTGATGACAACACTTCATGCAGGTGGAAAATTTGATGGTCGTGCCGATGTTGGTTATCAAACTGCTGGCGGGTTACATGGTGTAGGGGCTTCATGTGTGAATGCCCTCTCGGAATGGCTCCGTGTTCGAGTTGCACAGGATGGTAAACTGTATGAACAGCAATATAAACGTGGCATACCAGTGAAAGATGTAGCGCAAATCGGAGAGACTAAGAAAAGTGGCACAGAAACAACGTTTATGCCTGACCATGAAATTTTTGATACGCTTGACTTTCAGGCTGAAACCTTGAAAGGACGTCTCCGTGAACTTGCCTTTCTTAACCGCGGAGTTCGTATCCGATTTAAAGACCTTAGGGCAGGAAAAGCAGAAGATGATCAGGATACTACAGCGGAAGTTGTTTATCATTATGAGGGTGGGATTGTTTCGTTTGTTATTTATCAGAATGAGAATAAGGATGTATACCATGCTACGCCGATATACTTAGAAGGAATATCAGATGGTGTTCATGTTGAAATTGCTATTCAATTTAACACAGGCATTCCTGAACATATTATTTCTTATGCAAATAATATCCGAACATCTGAAGGTGGTTTTCATGAGAGCGGTTTCAAAAGTGCTTTGACGCGGACATTCAATGCATATAGTAAGGATAATGGCTTGCTAAAAGGTGAAAAAATTACACCTGAAGGTAAGGATATACGCGAAGGAATTACGGCTGTTCTCAACGTTAAGGTTCCCGAACCGCAGTTTGAAGGACAAACAAAGTCGAAACTTGGAAATACCGAAGTAGAAGGTATTGTGATGAGTATTGTGAACCAGCAGCTGAAGGATTGTTTAGAAGAACAACCAGCACTTGCGAAGCGGATAGTCCAAAAGAACCTTCTGGCAGCTCGGGCGCGTGAAGCAGCACGGCAGCAGCGTGACATCATTCGCCGGAAAGGCGTGCTTGATTCCGCATCTATGCCGGGTAAACTGGCCGATTGTTCAGAACGTGATAAGGCAAAAACAGAGATCTTTCTTGTTGAGGGAGATTCCGCTGGTGGTACAGCAAAACAGGGACGGGATCGTAGTTTCCAGGCGGTTCTTCCACTAAAAGGTAAAGGAATTAACGTTGATAAAGCGCGTTTAGATAAGATATTAAAAAATGCGCAGGTAGTAGATATTATTACTGCGCTCGGGACCGGTATTGGTGAAGAAGAATTTGATTTGGAAAAATTGCGGTATGGTAAAGTGATTATCATGGCGGATGCGGATGTAGATGGCGCACACATACGTACGTTGCTACTGACATTCTTCTTTCGGCAGATGCCGAAGTTGATCCATGAAGGACATCTCTATATTGCGCAACCGCCTTTGTACCAAATTAGGAGAGGGCGGAGTTCGCAGTACCTTCAAGATGATGAGGAACTTCAGAACTACCTTCTTGAATCCGCTGCAGGGACGCAAACTATAAAGTATAAGGGGCGCGAAGACATTTATACGGAAGAGGAAGCAATTGCTTGTGTTAAGGCGTTGTCTCATATTGAAAAATGCCTCTCAGAACTGAATGGACGCGGAAACCGTACACGTCAAGAGTTGGTAGAATTTCTATGGCAACCTATGTCAGATCAACAGGAAACTGAATCGGATGGCGAATCAGTATTAATGGAACCGAACGAAACACAAGAAGATTCGGTAGATACTGTCTTAAATATCCTTGAATCACAAGTAGAAAATTCTGTTCAAAGTGAACTTCAATTCGGTGAAAATGAGGCAGACCACAATTCTGATTCTCATCAAATGGACATTGAGGATGAAGACGCTTTATCAGATATTCCTGTTTATATGACAGCACAATACCATGTGTCATCTGATGCTACGATTCATAATGAACTTTCTCCTCATATCCAGTGTGTTAGGGAACTCGGTTTCCAACCTGAGGATTTTGTTGAGAATATGTCAGAGGATTCACCACTCTTTACTGTGTCAAATAAATCGGATGAGCAGCAGAATGTGAACACTGTTGTGGAATTGCTCTCTATTCTTATGGTGAGTGCGAATCGTGGAATGACCTTAACTCGTTACAAAGGACTTGCTGAGATGAATGCGAAACAACTGAAGGAAACAACGATGCAGTCAGATGTACGCATTTTGTTACAAGTGACGATGGAGGACGCGGTTCAAGCAGAACGAATGTTTACGCTGCTAATGGGGGATGCATCGGAACCTCGACGTGCATTCATTGAACGTTATGGAACACAGGTTGAACTTGACGTTTATGGGGCATAACCCGTTGAAAGCAAAATAGATGTGAATCAAATCAATGCTGGGCTTAGCAATTTTATGTTCCCGGCAATTATGGATTGTTTGAATTATTTATACACTGTTGTGCCGGCAAAGTTAGAGACCTCGACTACTGTGAGAGGAAAGTGTATAATTACTTTTTATTCACCATTATATAAAGCTACTATAAAGAAAGTAAAATGCAAGACGAAAACATTATTAGACGACCAATAGAAAATGAATTACAAACGTCCTATTTAACGTACGCGATGAGCGTCAATACGAATAGGGCACTTCCGGATGTTCGAGATGGTTTGAAACCGAGTTCACGACGTATCATTTATGCTATGGGAGAACTCAATCTAACGAGTGATCGTCCCTACGATAAGTGCGCTGCAGTCGTTGGGGAGGTGATGAAGAACTTTCATCCACACGGCGATGGACCGATTTACGGTACACTTGTTGGACTCGCACAAGAGTTCAATACACGTTATCCGTTAATTGATGGTCAGGGTAACTTTGGGTCTATTGACGATGACCCCGCCGGGGCAATGCGTTATACGGAGTGTAAGCTCACTAAGATTGCTGAGACATTGCTCTTACATATTGGCATGGATACGGTAGACTTCCAACCGAATTATAAGGATTCAATAGAAGAACCGACTGTCTTGCCCGGACTTCTTCCGAACCTACTTGTCAATGGCACTACCGGTATCGGTGTGGGGTATCTTACACGGATTCCGCCACATAATCTCAATGAAGTTGTGGATGCTCTCTTGCACATACTTGACTTTCCTGAGGCAACTGTTGATGAACTTATAGAATTTATGCCTGGTCCAGATTTTCCAACAGGTGGTATTATTGTTGGGAGACAAGCGATAAAGGAAATGTATACTAGAGGTAAGACAAGTAAAGGTGGGATTACGATACGTGCAAAAGTGGAGATCGAACCGATGACGCACGATAAATCAAGGGGAGATCGTGAACAGATCATCGTCACCGAAATTCCGTATCAGGTTAAGAAAAATCGTCTTCTTGAACAGATAGTTCAACAGGTAGACGCGAAAACAATTACAGGGATTTCGGATATACGAGACGAATCTGATGAAGATATTCGTATTGTCATTGAACTCAAACGAGGTGAAGTGCCCCAAGTTATACTGAATCAACTCTATAAACATACTACTATGCAGGACGACTACCACCCAATTCTGCTCTGTCTTGTAGATGGTCTACCGAAAGTTTTAACGCTGCCAGAGATTTTACTTCACTACTTAGCACATCGGCGGGAGGTAATACGTAGACGGACACAGTATGATTTAGCCCGTTGTGAACGGCGGGCACATATATTAGAAGGCTACCGTATTGCCTTGGAGCATTTAGAGGAAGTGATTGATATTGTGCAAACGGCTGAGACGCCAGATGAGGCTCTGAATCAATTGCAATCTCAATATGAACTCACGGATGTTCAGGCACGCGAGGTGTTAGGTTTAACCTTAAGACAACTCACTGGTCTGGAACGGCAACGTATCAACGATGAATACAGTGACTTGCTTGAAACAATTGCCGAACTCCGAGCTATCCTTGAGAATGAGGATCTTGTCACAGATATCATCCGAACGGAATTGACAGGTTTGAAGGAGGAGCATGGTGATGACCGTAGGACTGAGATCGTTTCTGAAGTGAAAAGTTTTGAGATGGAAGACCTTATCGCCGATGAGGAGATGGTTGTTACGCTGACACATTCAGGTTATCTCAAACGTATTCCGATGGATACCTATCGCACACAGAATCGGGGTGGCGTTGGTATCAAAGGTGGTAATCCGAAAGATGGAGACTTCTTGGAACAGTTGATTATTGCCACAGCACACCAATCCCTGCTCTTCTTTACAAGTTTGGGTAAGTGTTATGTGCTGAAAGTTTTTGAGATACCAGAAGGCTCAAGAACAGCAGCAGGCAGAGCCGCAGTAAATATGTTACAATTGAGTGAATCTGAGACCATAACCGCATTTTTACCGATCCGAGAATTTGCCGAGGATACCTATATTCTAATGGCAACAAAACAGGGAATTGTGAAGAAAACTGCCCTGAGTGAATTTCGGAATACCATCTCAAGTGGGATTATAGCAATTAATTTGGATCCGGATGATCTATTGATTGGTGCGCAACTGACAGATGGCAACTATGATGTTATCCTTGTTAGCCATAACGGGTATTCTATCCGCTTCAAAGAATCTGATGTGCGTGGTATGGGACGGCGGACGCGCGGCGTGCGCGGCATTCGGTTGGCAGAGGAGGATTTTGTCGTAGACATGGTGTGTTCCGCAGATGAAAAGGATTCGTTATTGATTGTCACAGAAAACGGTTATGGTAAACGCACAGGACTGTCTGCGTATCGTTCACAGAACCGGGGCGGTGTTGGTTTGACTGCAATAAAACGTTCAACGCGGAATGGCGCGGTTGTTTCTGCAAAACTGGTCTCGACTTCTGATGAACTCGTTTTGATCAGTTCTACTGGATATGTTACACGTATGGCTGTCAGTGATGTTCGCGTGATAGGTCGTACAACGCAAGGTGTCAGAATGATGACTCTACAAGATGACGAAACATTGGTAGATGTTGCTAAAATATCGGAAACGGAAACGGAAACGGATTAATCTTGCAGTTGATAAGGAGAATTATTATGAGAAATAAAATATGGATATTTTTTAGTCTGCTTTGTGCCTTATGTCTGTTGTCAACAGGTGTGGTAACAGAAGCACAAGAAAACTCCTCAAGTGAAATACCCGAACAAGTGCCGTTAACAGAGGCATATAAGAATGCAAAACAGGTATATACACAACTCATGTATGCAGTCTATCTACAATCATTTAATAAAGACATTAAGGAAGCAAGAAATATATATGATACGTTGGTAGAACAGGCACCGGAATCCGCCTTTGTTTGGTATAAACGCGGGCAACTTCTAAACATAATGCAGAATATTCGCCGTGCTGAACAAGATACGCGCCGCGCCCTTGAACTTGACCCGTCACATATTCCAGCGACATGGCAACTGGCTCAAATCCTTGTGAAACGGGCATCCTATTCAGGTAGAAGGGATATTAAGAAAGTCCTCAAAGAACTTGAGGTCCTAGAAACCCTTGAGAAAGTTATTGAACTAGATCCTGACCATTTAGATGCACACCACGTACTTTCAGATTTGGCGTTCCAGATCGGTGAATATCATACTGCGGAAACATCATACAAGGCACTTACACGCATCTTACCTTTTGAACCTACTTTCCATGAACGCCTTGGTGATATTTATGATAATTTGGAGCGTCCGCATGAAGCAATTGATGCCTATCAAAGAGTGATAAAAATTAAACCGAATGATCAGAACGCACTTAGAGCATTAGGGGAACTCTACCTCAATATAGGTAAATTGACTGAAGCCCGACAATCTTTTGAGAAAGTGCTAACAATGATGCCGCAAGACTTCGGTGGTAATTTGGGTATGGGTTTAGTTTTTCAGGGACTTGCAAAAAACTCAGCTCAGTCAAGTAATGATAACCCGTCAGATGAGTCAGTTGATAAATTGGAACTTGCTGAATCTGCTGAGACACATCTGCTCCGCGCGACCTCCATAGCAAAAGAGAGAGTCAAGAATTCTCGTGACCAATCCCGACGTAGGCATTTTCAAGAACTTGCGAACAGAGCTCAGTACGCCCTTGTAGACGTTTATATAACGTTTAAAAACTTTGAAAAGGCAGCAGAGGTATTTGAGAAAATGCTTGAGGACGATCCTGATGATATTGTTGTCATATACGGTATTGGTTCAATCTATCAAACGATGGGCGATTTCAAAAATGCAGAAACCTATTTGCAGAAAACGCTTGCCCTTCAACCAACCCATAAAGATGCGCTCAACGGACTCGGGTATCTCTATGCCCAACAAGGTAAAAATCTTGATGAAGCTGAGGCGTTAATCAAACGCGCACTTGAAAGATCACCAGCAAATGGAGCATACCTTGATAGCCTTGGTTGGGTATTCTTTAAACAAGGAAAATTCGCGGAAGCTGTTATTACTTTGGAGCGTGCTAATCAACAGTTACCAAATAGTGTGGAAATCCTGATGCATCTTGGAGATGCATATAACAAAACCGGTGAACCAGAAAAAGCACGAAGTGTTTGGCAGCAAGCACAAACACTTGAACCTGATAATAGTGACATAAAGGAACGTCTTAAGCAATAGTTACTAGATGCGGTGCGAAACAATTGAGAAATGCGATATACTATCCTCACATTTTTCTTGCTAACGCTAATACTCTTTTCCAAAACAGGCGAAGCGTTTCGTTGTGGTACCACGTTCTTAAAACAGGAGAAGGTAGACCAACTCTTATCGGAAGTTGTTACAGTGCCAGCACAACCGAATGCCCCAGCACGTCCTATCGGTTTCCAACGCCCCTTCTTTGCCATTGATTTCGCAAGAAAACAGCAGTATACGGTCAACGCGACGCTTCGTTCAAGTGGTACACATTGTGATATATATGTGGAAGATGCAGAATGGCAAGAGAATATCAATCCTATAACAGTGCAATTAATACAGAGAGCTTTTGATGAAGCAACACCTGCAGATCCGCGCCGTGGTATTTATGACATCTTGACAGATGATTTTGGACCGCCACCCGATGTTGATGCCAATCAAAAAGTTATATTGCTCTTGCTCAATATACGCGATGTTGGTGCCCACCACACAACAGTCGGTTACTTCATGCCAATAGACCAAGAACGCGGGGTGCTCCACCATCCAACCCTTGGACCATTACATAGCAACGAAGCCGATATTCTTTACCTTAATACAAAGTACCGTTCACCAAATTTTGACGCACTTCATGCTGTTATCGCACATGAACTCCAACACCTTATACATTGGAAGCATTCACCAAGAGAAGAAATTTGGGTAGATGAAGGTTGTGCAGATTATGCTGCCTTCCTGTGTGGGTATAACCTAAATCAACATCTTACTGCTTTTCAGAATGCACCACACATTTCCCTTACCGATTGGTCTCAAATGAGTCAAACACACTTGCTTGCCCATTACGGGGCTGCTTTTCTTTTCATGTTATACCTAAACGATCACTATGGGGGAAGGCAAACTATTGCGGAGATTGTTAAAAACCGATTAGATGGAATAGTAGGGGTTACACATGCGCTGGCTGCACGTGGGGCACCACGGAAGTTCTCGGATATCTTCGCTGATTGGAAGGTTGCGAATTACCTTAGCACATGGCGTACACTTGGTACCCTTGAAAAACAATATAAGTATAACACACCTATACCAACGATCAAACCGATTTTTAGTCATCGTTCTTATCCTGTTGCCGGTAAGAATAAAATACTTGCTAATTTTGCTTCACATGCAATTGAGTATAAAGTCGCAACTGCAGGACAGGCTGGACTTACCTTCAGTTTTTCTACGCGAAGGAATGCAAATGTAGACATCAAAGTCGCATATCTGAAAAACACTGGCGGTATTCTTGTTGAGTCGTTACCTATAAAGACTCTGGATGGTACCGCTTCATTAGATATTCCTAAATTTGGAACTTCATTTCAACGCATGATGATTATGCCGAGTTTGCAAGTTGAAAATCAAAGTTTTTCACAGCAAACTATAACTTATAACTATAATGCGTTTGAAGGAAGTCTCGGCACTTATACAACGCATATCCTTCCTAATCCGATACACCCTAACTATTGGGAAATTATTGCTGTTCCAAGTGAGACAACAGTTGCACAGGCGTTTACCATAACCCTAACTTATCAGAATCGCAAGCTTTATGATGCAGAACCGATGGTGTACATCCAAAGTAAGGATCAAACGGTCTACCGTTACGCTTTTCATATTGAACCTGAGATTGAAACAGCAGACATTGAATGGCGTATTATGCGAGGCGAAAATATTGTTGACGAAGGCGTTCTTGAAGAATAACACATAATAGGTTCTCGGCTTTCAGTAAAAAAGGATTGTCTATCTACTGCTGACAACTGACTGCCGATGCTATAAAATGGAGGAATACATGGCTAACACACTATATGCAGGAACTATTGGACAGAGCGTTTGGCGGAGTACTGATATTGGCAAAACTTGGCACCGCGTTAGCAATGGGATGTTCCCAGAAGCGGATATTCGAGCTATTGTCGTACATCCGACAGATTCAAAAGTCCTTTATGCTGGCACTGAGAAAGGTATCGTCAAAACTACAGATGGTGGCAATAATTGGGCACATTTGCCGAGTGAGATGGACAGTCGCGAAGTTTGGTCACTTGCAATCCATCCGACTGAGCCAGATACACTCTTTGCAGGGACATGTCCATCTGCTTTTTTCAAAACAGCAGATGCTGGTAAAACGTGGAAACAACTTGACGCTGAACTGGCAGAAGAATGTGAAGGCATTCCTATCATTCCGCGCGTGACAACTATGATTATTGACCCAGAAGACCATGATACCGTCTATGCTGGCATTGAAATTGACGGTATGCGTCTTAGCACAGATGGTGGAGAAACATGGCATAATCGCAGTGAAGGATTGAGCAGCCAAGATATTCATGGACTGACAGTGGTTCCGGGTGAACAAAAAACACTTGTTGCTGCAACGAATAACGATGTTTGTATTACAACAGATATGCACCATTGGACACCTCTGAAAGTTCGGGATCACTTTCCGTGGCCATATTGCCGCGCAGCTTTCTATTTAAACGGTGATAGTGCAAAAGTATTTATCGGTGCAGGCAACGGCCCTCCCGGTGACCAAGGTGGGATCTTTTATATGCAAGATGCAGCTACCGCATCCGATGCAGACGCAATTCGGTGGGATCGCTCTGATATAGGGATGATTTCAAATAGCACTATTTGGTGTTTCGGTTCTAATCCAAGTGTGGATGGATTGTTGATTGCCTGTAGTGTGAGCGGACAACTTTTCTTGAGTGAAGACAACGGCGGCTCCTGGACGAAATTGGCACACGAATTTGGAGAAGTGCGCGCCTTAGCAGTTGCATAGCAGCTTAAACATGCCTATCACTGTGCAGACTTAGAATTTTGGAAATGTGTAAGGCACAAGGAGGAGAAATTTGCACGACCAAAATCCTATTTTAGACCGGGATCACAGAACAAACGAACTTGACATTGCAGATTGTATCAACGAGACTTGTCCTTGGTCAGGTGAACCGATCCAAGCCGACTCTTTGACCGAGTATGAAGGGAACGTCGTCGGGTTCTGCAACCCAGGATGCCGTGACAAATTCAACACAGCGATACGACACTTTGAAAAGGCTCAACTGGTGAGAGATGGCAGGTAAACTGGGACACGACATTTATTTGAATTTATGCATATAGGTGTGTAAAGTTTTCACACTACAATAAGCGACAGTCGTTTATGCAAAAAACTTTACACACTCGGTTCAGAGGAGCACGATCTACAATAAATTGAAGCATAAGGTGATAAAAACTTTACACACCCATCTGTAGCATCCGTTGAAATCTGTGATTTTGAAAACAAGCGCGGTCAGGAAACAGCACCTATCTGTACAGAAAAAATGTTGCATAGCCTGTAGAAACATGGTATAATTAACACAATTTGGCTGGACAAGAAAAACAGAGTTAACAGAGATACACACCTCCAGATTTGCACGGTGGGTTCTCTCATTATGAGAGTCTGATGCAGAAATGAAGGGGGTGGACGTATAAACCCAATGAGGAGGCATGAACTTCTCAACTCCAGGAGGTAATTTTTGGCAGTTACAATGAAAGAACTCCTTGAATGTGGAGTGCACTTTGGTCACCAAACCAGACGTTGGAATCCGAAGATGGCTGAGTATATCTTCGCCGAGAGAAATGGTATTTACATTATTGATTTGCAAAAGACATTGACGATGCTTGAAACCGCAGTAGAATATGTCAGGAGTATTGCTGCTAATGGTGGGGTGGCTCTTTTTGTAGGCACAAAACGACAATCCCAGGAGGCAGTTCTTGAGGAATCGCTTCGATGTAGTATGTACTACGTTAATCACCGGTGGTTAGGAGGAATGTTGACAAACTTCCAAACCATACGCCAAAGCATCAGTCGGTTAGAAGCCCTTGAAGAAGAAGAAACGAGTGGTGAGCTTGAGAAACGTCCGAAGAAGGAGATCATTCGTCTCATGCGTGAAAAGGGAAAGTTGACCAATAACCTTGCCGGTATCAAGGAGATGTCAACACTTCCCGAAGTCGTTATTGTCACGGATACGCGAAAGGAACACACTGCAATTGCCGAAGCAAACAAACTCGGTATTCCAATAATAGCAATCGTAGATACGAACTGTGATCCTGATCATATTGACCTACCTATTCCAGGCAACGATGATGCGATTCGTTCCATTCGGTTAATCTGTGCTGTATTAGCAGAAGCTGTTATAGAGGGTCGCGGTGATGCTTTAGAAGGTGAAGAAGTTGAAGCGGAAAAAGATCAATCTGACGAAAGCCGGATTGATAAAGTCGCAGAAACTGAACGGCACGAGGAGCAAACAGCAGAAATAATTGATACTGAACAACTCTCAGCGGAACCAGAGGCAATTGGGGATGCAGAGCAAAAACGAACGCGTCAAGCTCGCCCAAAAAGAAGTCCTCGTCGATAGTGGTAACTATCACATCAGATTAACGCTCAAGACTATTTCAAATTTACATACAAAAAACGAAAAACAAGAAAGATAGTCTTTCACATTAATAGAACTTACGCGAAATCACGATTGATTACTAACGATGTCTTATAACGTGTATTTTTAGCGACATTGTGAGTAACAAGTGTACTGACCTGAAGACAAAATACAATTCAGGAATATGATATTGAAGTTTAGCGTGCTTACAATGCGTGCCTGCGGGGTTTGGGTATATATTACCGAATTAATAAATTAAACTTCATCAAGTGTACCTAACCTATGTGCGTAAGTCCTATTTAAAATTCAGAAATAGTGTGCCAGCAATACGGATGTACAGTGTATTATGGTCTGGCACCGTAAAAATGGGTCTAAATTGGAGGAAACATGGCAATTACAGCAAAAATGGTCAGTGAGTTACGATCTCGGACTGGTGCTGGCATAATGGACTGCAAGGAAGCACTGACAGAAACGGATGGTGATCTTGATGCTGCGATTAAGAAATTGCGTGAGCAAGGATTGCGGGCTTCTGAAGTTAAGGGTGGACGCGCCACTGAAGAAGGATTAGTTGTCTCATATATTCACCCAGGAAACCGAGTCGGGACATTAGTTGAATTGAATTGTGAAACCGACTTTGTTGCCCGCACTGAGCAGTTTCAGAAATTGGCAGCTGAGATCGCTATGCAAGTGGCTGCTGCAAAACCCAAATATGTCAAAGAAGACGAAGTACCAGCAGAGGATCTTGACGCAGAAAAAGCAATATTGAAATCACAAGCAAAACAAGAAGGTAAACCTGACCATATTGTTGATAAAATTGTTGAAGGACGGCTTTCTAAATTTTATTCGGAAGCATGTCTATTAAAACAACCTTATATTCGCGATGCCGATAAAACTATTGAGGACCTTGTCAAGGATGCGATTGCGCAACTTGGTGAGAATATCGTTGTGAAACGTTTTGTGCTCTATGTCCTCGGACAGTAAATATCATCATAGACAGCACAACTTACATCGGAATCAGTATAACCAGAAAGGAATAGGAAATTCAGATGCAAGAAGTACTGAAAAATGCTGAATCACGCATGCAAAAGTCAATTGAGTCAACTTTGACGAAATTGTCACATATCCAAACTGGTCGGGCAACGACAGCGTTGTTAGACCAGGTTACAATTAACTATTACGGAAGTAAAACCCCGCTGAACCAAGTGGGAACAGTCACAACGCCAGAACCACGTCAGTTGGTCATCCAACCTTGGGACAAAACACTTATAACCGAAATTGAAAAAGCAATTGCACAATCCGATTTAGGATTAGCAACAAGTAACGATGGTAGTTTAATTCGGATACAAGTGCCTGAATTGACGACAGAACGTCGAGTTGAATTATCCAAATTGGTAAAGAAGTTGGCGGAAGAAGGAAGAGTAGCGATTCGAAATATCCGTCGAGATGCAAACGAGGCTATTCGTAAACTTGAAGGTAGTGATTCGGGGGCAGGTAGCCGTAGAAGCAAAGGTCGAGGTGGCGATAAGAAAAGTGGACGTGCTGACGCGGATCCGGTCCAAAAATTAACTGATACCTACGTAGACCAAATTAACGAATTAGCCGAAGCAAAAGAAGCTGAACTTTTAGAGAACTAATTATGTTTTGGCGGCGAGCTTTGAGTGTAGTAGTGCTGCTTCCGATAATCATCCTGATAATTTATTGGGACGGTTGGCCTTGGCATGATAAGCCTTTGCTTTATCTGCTGCTCGTTTCTTTCGCTGTCACCATGATGCAAGTTGAATACTGCAGGTTAGCCGGCAACTTCGGTAGCAAATTGAATCCGGTAATACCTGTCGTTTTAACGGTTTCATTTAGTTGCTTTGCATTTTTCTTGCCTGAATCAATACAAAATGTGAACACTTCAATCATAATGTCCTGCTTCATGGTCGGAGTATTCATTTACGCTTTCGCATCAAGCATTTTCCGTGGAAAAGTTGATGGAGAATTGCGTACCGTCACCTTGAAATTAACAGGTATACTAACAACCGGATGGGCATTTGGTTATCACTGTATCCTGCTGCGAATGACAGGTGAAAATGGTTTTCAACTTGTCATATTACTGATCGGTACAATTTGGTGTTGCGATACCGGGGCATATCTCATCGGTAGGGCAGTCGGTAAAACTAAACTTAGCACACCGATTAGCCCGCGAAAAACAGTAGAAGGTACTTTTGCTGGTTTAGTCGTAGGCACCTTGACAAGCATCGTACTCAGTACGTTATTTCTACAAGATACGCTCTCGTTATTACACGCTGCTATTATCGGATTAGTTTTGAGTGTGTTGGGACAACTTGGTGATTTGAGTGTCTCACTGATGAAACGGACTGCAGGTGTCAAAGACTCTGGAGATGTCATACCGGGACACGGCGGATTTCTTGATAGATGTGATAGTTTGATATTTACCACGCCTATCCTCTATTATTATCTCATTTTTATAGGGATTTTAAAATAGAAATAGATACCTTTGTGTCACACCGCTGTCTATAACGTAGTAGATTTTAAAATTACTTGAACGCTCTGAATCGGTGAGGTTAGGAAACCTCGCCTCCCATGGGACGAAAGTGTCAACTTATATTCATAATTCACTATAAATGCGTTCACTGATGCATCCAATAGAGACTATCTAAATATCATTAACGCTGGTATTCAGCACAGCCATCATAATCAATACACATGAAGCACATCTCAATTTTAGGTAGTAGCGGTTCTATTGGAAAAAACACCTTGAACGTAGTTGAAACACACAAAGATGTATTTAAGGTGGTTGCCCTTGCAGCAAACAAGGATGTTGATACACTTGAACATCAAATACGGAAATTTCGTCCACGTATAGCAGCATTATATGATATTGATGCTGCAAATTGTCTTCGTGAACGCCTACGTGATTATGAGGGAACTGAAATACATTCAGGCAATGATGGAATTCTTGCTGTTGCCACTGTTGATGAAGCTGAACAGGTCTTAGATGGAATGGGTGGAAGTGCTGGGTTGCTTCCTACATTAGCTGCTATCAATGCGGGGAAAGACATCGCCTTTGTCAATAAAGAGGTAATGGTAATGTGCGGTCCTTTGGTACTGGAAGCAGTGAAAAGGAACGGTGTTAACTTAATCCCTATTGATGGTGAAATGAGCGCGATCTTTCAGTGTTTAGAAGGTGCGCGAAACAATCAAGCTGACATACATAGGTTACTCTTAACTGCATCTGGTGGACCGTTCAGAGATACACCGAAAGAAAGTCTTTACAAAGTTACACCGCAACAAGCATTACGGCATCCCAACTGGGATATGGGGGCAAAGATCACAATTGATTCAGCAACCATGATGAACAAAGGCTTGGAAGTTATTGAGGCAAAATGGTTGTTTGATATTGAACTTGATAAAATAGACATTGTTGTCCATAGGGAAAGTATTGTGCATTCAATGGTGGAATGGACAGATGGTTCCACACTTGCCCAACTCGGACCAACGGATATGCGTATTATGATTCAATACGCTTTAACATATCCCAACAGGCTTTCTACGCCAGTCCCACGTTTAGATTTATGCGAATCTCGCACGTTGCATTTTGAACCGGTTGATAGAGAGAAGTTTCCATGCATCTCACTTGCTTATACCGCCGCTGAAGTCGGAGGGACGCTTCCCGTTGTTCTTAGCAGTGCAGACGAAGTTGTGGTAGATGCTTTTCTTGAAGAAAGCATCGGATTTATGGACATTCCCGCCGTTTTGCAGCGTGTAATGGACAAACATGATGTGATTGCAGACCCCACACTTGAGGATATTCTTGAAGTTGACAAGTGGGCAAAATCCACTGCACTTTCAATCATTAACACTAAAAAATAGTGCAGCATAGGTAAACTTGCAGTCATAAAACAGGAGACATATAATGGATTTTTTTCAACCTATTCTTTCAATTATCCCCGGTATCAAAGCAGTTCTGTTAGCAATTATCCCACTCGGGTTTCTAATTTTTATCCATGAACTCGGTCATTTTCTTGCTGCAAAACGTGCGGGTATAAAGGTCAATACGTTTTCGCTCGGTTTCGGTCCAAAGATTTTTGGGTTTACAAAAGGGGACACGCTCTACAAACTCTCTCTCTTGCCATTTGGTGGATATGTCGCAATGGAAGGTGAAAACCCGACTGAACAGACTGGTGCAGAAGGTGAATTTGGTAGTGCTTCCCTTGGAAATCGTGCATTTGTTGTTATCGCTGGCCCTGTAGTGAATTTATTGTTCGGTATATTAGCATTCTGGTTTATTTTTACTGTAGGTCTTGATGCAGATTCTGCGGGATTAATCAGTCGTTTGACAGGACAGTCTTTTAGTGAAAAACAAGAGAAGGTTCAGATAGGTATGCTTGCAGATGATGGACCTGCAGCTGTCGCAGGTGTCAAACCCGGCGACACAATCGTTTCTTTAGATGGCACACCGATATCAAATTGGAATGTATTCCAAACGAGAATTTTCACCAACCCTGAGAAAGAAATGGAACTCATCGTTGAAAGGGATGGAGAACAGGAAACACTTACTGTAACACCAGATGCTCAACCTGGTGGTCCGAGGGGAGACTATGGTTTGCTTCAGGTAAGCAGTACAAGTGACGCGTTTGTTTCCGATGTTGATGCAGGCAGTGTGGCTGCAAAGGCAGGCATAAAAGTTGGCGATCAGATAAAATCAATTAACGGTCAACAGATATATGCCGTACCTCAGTTTGGACCGGGTATCTGGGATCCAAGATTAGACTGGTTTGGAACAAATTACCAATCACTTTACCAACAGATAAACGAAAACAAAGAGGAAATCGAAATCGGTGTTAGCAGGAGTATTGACAAAGAAACTTATGAAAAAATCACAATAACAATGCCTGTCACTTGGCAAATAAAAGCGGTTGTTCAAGAGAAAAGTACTGCAGAAAAAGCAGGACTAAAGGACGGTGATGTTCTTGTCAGTTTCAACGGAGAACCAGTAAACAGTAAATCACTCTTCTCACAGTTGGAGATGGAGGATAATGCTCCGATAGTACTTGGTATTTTACGTGAGGGGACCGAAAAAACAGTAACGCTTTCACCTGCAGATGCCTCAACTAAGGATGAAGAAGGCACATTTTTTGGAATTAAATGGGCACCTTATCTTAGCGGTTTGAAAATAGATGGGTCTCCGTTACCTAAATATAACGTATTCACAGCATTTAACAAAGGCTTAGAGACAACGTGGCTCACGTTTACATCCATCACACGAACATTAAAACAACTGATTGGTGGAGAGGTATCTCCGAAGTATCTATCGGGTCCGATTGGTATTGCGGATGCTACGAGTCGTATGTTTGAAAGTGTTAGCTTAACTACTGTTCTCTTTTTCATCGGTTTTATCAGCATTAACCTCGCCATCGTTAATTTATTACCGATTCCAATTGCGGATGGTGGACACCTACTCTTTTTTGCTGTGGAGAAAATCAGAGGACGACCTGTACCCCGAAGAGCACAGGAAATTGTTCAACAGGTGAGTGTTGTGCTTATCATCGCACTATTTTTATACATCACTTGGTTTGACAGCATTACGTTGGTTGATAGTTGGCTTAACTAAATTGCAATATACATGGAATTCACATGAATAATAGTCTGAGAGAAGAATATCTCGACATCGTTGCAACTGTGAGGGAACACGTGGTAGAACAACTTGAATTCGGATTGTTAGAAACAGAAACATCTGAAGATGCAAAAGAACATCCGTTTTCAGACTTAGATTTATCTGCACTAAACGATGATGCCCAAAGTTGTGTCAAATGCGGATTGCACGCAGAACGTAACACAGTTGTTTTTGGTGTTGGAAATCCTAATGCAGATCTGATGTTTGTTGGGGAAGCACCCGGGGCTGATGAAGATAAACAAGGTGAGCCTTTTGTTGGCAGAGCAGGAAAATTACTGACAGATATTATTAAGGCGATGAAATTAACGCGTGAAGATGTCTACATCGCTAACGTGTTAAAATGCCGTCCCCCAGGCAACAGAAATCCTGCGCCTGATGAGGTAAAAACTTGTAGTCCTTATCTATTACGACAAATTACGTTGATCCGACCGAAAGTAATTGTAGCACTCGGTAGTTTTGCAGCACAGATGCTACTGGATACGAAAACAGGAATATCCGCACTCCGCGGGCGGTTCCATGAGTTTGCTCTCGCCCTACAAGACGATAATGCTCCTACCGTTATGCCGACCTACCATCCTGCGTATCTGCTCCGAAATCCGAGTGCAAAACGCGATGTTTGGGCAGACATGCAACAGGTGATGGCTTTATTAGATGATGAATAATTCTTGTACGATGTAAGTATCTGAATGTCTACTAATACCAAATTAACTCGATTTGTAGCGTGAGGTCTCCGGGGAATCATGGCGAATGCTAAAGGCGCATTCGTCAAAAGGCATTCATACCTTTGATTTGGTGCCTCGCAATGCTGACATAATCAAAGAATAATATTCACGTCAATTTGGTATAAGACCTACCATTTTTTGAATAGAGTAAGAGAAATGAATTACGCCAATGTTGCTTTTCCTATCGCAGTCAACCGGCTGTTTACTTACTCCATTCCCAAACACTTAGATGCAATTGTGCAACCTGGCACGCGTGTTCTCGCATCTTTTCACAGAGATAGTCAGGAAGGTGTTGTCGTAGAACGGACAGATAAAACCGATTTATCTGCTGATAAAATAAAGAACATCTCCGACTGTCTTGACAATATCCCAACCTATTCTGATGAGTTGCTTGCCCTCACGAAATGGATGGCAGACTACTATCTCACATCATGGGGTAACGCCCTTTTTTGTGCTGTTCCTGCTGCTGTCCGTAACCAAAAACAGCAAGTCGTGAAACTGCTACCTGAATACACGCCGCCCACAGGAAAGGTTCAGAAAGCAATTGTCGCACATTTGGAATCAGAAGATGAACTAACTCCAAATCAACTTGCTCGTCGCATTGGCAAAAGTCACGCACAACTTCGCCCTACTATCACAGCACTGCGACAAAAGGGGGTAGTTGATGTCATTGTTAGTCACAAACCGAAAGCTACTACACAATATACCAATGTTGCTACATTAGCCTTACCAGAAGCAGATATTGAGGACGAGATTACAGAATTGACGACTGGTGGGGATGGATATGAAAAACCTAATAATCAAAATAAAAGAAAGACACCGCATGCAGCTGCACTCAAACATGCGGAAATCCTTCAGATACTCCTTGATGAAGGAGGTTCAGTAGCCACAGCAGAAATAACAAAACAGGTAAAGGCAGGCGCATCACTACTTCGCACACTTGAAAGACGCGAACTAATTACTATATCTCGTGCGGAGGCGGTGCGCAATCCACTCAGTAGTCAACATGTCGTACCTACATTGCCACTATCACTAAATTCAATCCAATCAGAGGCATTTGAAGAAATTCTGAAAGGACTCCAGTCGGAAGATAAATCACATTACCAGTACTTACTTCACGGTGTCACAGGTAGCGGCAAAACAGAAGTGTATATGCAGGCAATGACGCAGATCCTTGAAAGTGGAAAATCAGTTATCGTGCTTGTTCCGGAGATTTCTCTGACACCGCAAACAACATCAAGGTTTATTGGGCGTTTCGGTGAGCGCGTTGCACTTCTTCACAGTCGTCTCAGTGATGGTGAACGTTATGACCAATGGCATCGTATCCACAAAGGAGATGCAGATATTGTTATCGGTCCCCGATCGGCAATCTTTGCTCCAGTAAAACAACTCGGGTTACTAATTATAGATGAAGAACACTCAGATTCATATAAATCGGATACTGCACCGCGTTATCATGCACGTGAAGTTGCCCAAAAAAGAAGTGAACTGGCAAACTGTCCGATAATACTTGGCAGCGCAACACCATCTCTTGAGAGTTATTATAACTCTCAAAACGGTACTTATAAACTACTTAAGATGCCCTCGCGTGTATTAGATAGAAAGATGCCCGAGGTCTATATTGTTGACATGCGAGAAGAACTAAAGAAGGGCAACCGCACTATCTTTTCTGAACGCCTTAGAAACTCAATTGGAGAAAAATTGGAAAAGCGTGAACAAACTATACTGTTTCTAAATAGACGCGGACATTCCAGTTATGTGTTCTGCCGCACATGCGGTTATGTAGAAAGATGTGAAAACTGCTCTATTTCATTGACATTTCACTTTGAAACAAAAAGGATGGTTTGCCATCATTGTGGACATCGACGTGACACGCATTCATCTTGTCCTGATTGCGATGGTGTTGCGATTGACTACTTTGGTCGCAGAGGGTTTGGGACAGAAACAGTTGAGCAAGAGGTGCGTAAGTCTTACCCAACAGCAAATATCAAAAGATTTGATGCCGACTCTACTGCACGAAAAAATGCACATCAGCACATTTTGGACGCTTTTCAACGACATGAAATTGATATTCTCATCGGGACACAGATGGTGGCAAAGGGGTTGGATTTCCCAAACGTGACTTTGGTTGGAGTGGTTGTTGCTGATACTGCTTTGAATTTACCGGATTTCCGCGCAAGTGAACAGACCTTTAGTCTGCTCACACAAGTTGCTGGTCGTGCTGGACGTGCTGATACAGCTGGTGAAGTAATCATACAGACCTACATGCCTAACCACTACAGTATTTCATCTGTCAAGAAACATGACTACATCGATTTTTATCAACAAGAGATAGAAGCACGGAGTGTTTTACAATATCCTCCGTTCAGTCATGTCGCTTCACTCTTGCTGCGGGGAGAGGATGAAAAAATGGTAATTGATGCTATGCATTCTGTTGATGAACGTCTTCAAATCTTACAAAGTGAAGATTTTCCGGAGGTGAAAATCTTAGGTCCTGCACCTGCCCCGCTCTCAAAAATTGACGGTAAATACCGATGGCATTTTCTGCTCAGATGTCAGAACGTAGACAGAATTAGTCAACTACTTCAACGATTGAGCGAAGAATCACTAACAATATTAAAATCGAATGTAATAGATTATATTATAGACATAGATCCAACAAATACGTTATAATACCTACTTAACCTGATGTGCAGGGAAACAAGAATTGCCTGCGCCAAATTAAAGGAATTAATCATATATGGGCAATCGGATATTTGACAAACTTGATGATACAGACTTAATTGCACAGAGTCCTATTCTCGTCTTTGCTGCTGACCCACTTGCATCAGCAGGAATAAAAGGACTCGGACAAGTACAACACCCAAAACCGCACTATCGTACGCATGGAGAGTTTTTACAACTCCAACGCGACCTTGTTGCAGATGGACAACTTGACGGTCTCCTGATGACCCCCGCAGATGCTGAAACACTCGCACTAGATGAAAATCTGTTTGAGAACACGCCAATTACTCCAATTGTTCGGATGAACTCTGAGACCGCAATCTGGAATCCGAGATTTGGTGTCTATACCTCAAGACCATCGATGCCATTTCAGACAGTTTTTCCTGAAGACATGCAACGGTATTGTGAGACGCTTGTTGGTCCGGCGTTGGATTGCCGAGTCAATCTCGGATTATATTCAATTACGCTTAACAATGACCCTCTTGTCGACGAGAAAATGTTGCATGCTTACGTCCAATTCGCACATATTGTGGGAGAAATAGAAGGCTTTGATCATCTATTAGAAGTGTTTTTGCCGAATATAAAAATGCCGGGAATGGATGAAGAAAAACGTGGTATGTACGTCGCTGATTCTATTGTCCGCACGATGAGTTATCTCAGGAAACATCAACGTCCTCGTTTCATCAAAACTGCATACACAACGGCTGATGTTTGGACAGAGTTATGCCAATTTGATACGACGCTTGTTATCGGTGCATTGGGTGGAGCGCGGCAAAATGCGCGTAGCACATTTGCCCTTGCACATAACGTTGTGCAAAATGGTGGACGCGCTATATTGTTTGGTCGCACAATCTTTGGTGAAGATGACCCGATCAGTTTTGTGCAATGCCTACGTCGCGTGCTTGATGGTGAATCTGATCCACAGACTGCACACGCAGATTATCAGAAAAACCTAAGAATTCGAACATCTTAGTGAAACAATTCTTTTATGTCCTTCTGTATTCGTAGGTTGGGTAGAGGTACGAAACCCAACCTACGAATACATTACTTATATTCTTACCGACCTACGATCCACAAAATCCTGTGAATTCCGAAAAACCGCTAGCCCTCCTTCTATTGCCGACACGCACCTATCGTGCTACAGCAGATGCTGCAACTGCTACCGGACTTCAACACGAACTTGAGCACACTGAACTACATTATAATGAGCAAGGTACACATCTGATAGAAATTGATGCTCTATTACCACTTCCAAAACATGCGTTCGTAGTCGCGCAAATCATTGCACCTCGGACATTCTTCACCTCAGTGTGTACCTATCATCTCAGAATAAGCTCAATATTTGAGTCATCCTTAGACAAACCGTTTCCATAATTATTGTCTTGATTAGCAGTCATGTTAGGCAGTATAATGTTATATAAATTATTATCAATATTGATTACACCTTATATGATGAAAGGAAAACCAAAATTGAAAAAATTATTCATTCTAATTTCACTCACTTTATTCTCCGGAATGCACCTATCTTCATTTAATGTATCTGCACAAAATTGCACGCAATTAAGCTTACCAGAAAATGCTGTCGCGCGTTTATGTACGCAAGATAATCAACATTTTGTAGATTTAGATTTTTCTCCAGATGGTAAGACTTTAGCAAGTGTAGTCAATTGGGTACGGAAGGTAGTTCTATGGGATATTGAAAATAAGACAGCAAAATTGACTATTAATGACGTTAATGGGAAATATGTTAGGTATTCCCCAGATGGTAAGACACTTGTATGTGGTGATGTAATATATGACGCTATAACTGGAGAACCGAAATTATTACTTTTAGATGGTGAAGGTTATAGAGATTATGTCCTCTTTTCTCCGGACGGTAAAACCTTAGCGGGAGCAGGACCAAAGGGAATTCGTTTTTGGAAATCAAATGTAGACGAACCAAATACAGATGCGTTGCCTGTAGGTGAAAGACCTATAAATGTCCTACCTACAGATGCATCGGTTATAGAAATGCCTGAAGCGAGTCCCACATCAGTTCCCTTCGCCACATCATCAACAACAGTGACTGGGATTAGAGGATTAAGTTATTCTCCTGATGGGAAAGAATTAGCCGTAGCTTGTAGACTTGGTATTTGGGTATATAATACAGAACAAAATACCGAAGTCGTATTACTTAAAAATCGAGACGATCAGGTTTTCTCTGTATCATATTCTCCAGATGGGAATATTTTAGCAGCGGGTGATCATCATAACATTTATTTACATGATACCAAAACAAAGAATTTGAAATTTAAATTTGACCGTAATTTCTGGATTATTTCATCACTTATCTTTCAGGACAATAATACACTTATAAGCAGTGATGCTCATGGCATAAATTTTCTTGATACTACAACTTTTGAATATAAACGGATATTATCCACAGAAGGCTTTCACTTTCACATGGCAATTTCTCCTGACGGTAATATATTAGCTGCTTCAGGTCGTGATGACACAGTTTTACTATACGATTTAATATCCTATCCAATTGTTAGCATTACACCAGATTCGGTTACATCTTTAGCTGTCGGAGCAGAATTAGCATTTGATGTCAAAATTACAAATGGTAAAGACGTTTCTGGTTATTAAGCAACAATAGAATTTGATCCCGATGCGCTTGCGTATGTAGAAACTCAATACGGAGATTATTTATCTGGAGGCGTACCCGTTCAACCTATAGCAAATCAACACAAAGGAACAATTCAACTCGCATCACTTTCCTTATCCGGTGATGTGAGTAATGGTGATGGAGTACTCGCCACTATCAAATTCAAAGTAATAGCAGACAAGCCATCAAAATTAGGTTTACGAGATGTTATCTTAACTAACAGTGAAGGGAAAGAATCTTATGCCTGGATTGATGGTGCACAATTACTAAAAACCGTGATTACAGAGGATGGAGAAAGTGTAACTTGCTCAACAAATATCAGCGAAGACGTGAATAAGGACTGTGTTGTCAATATTCAGGATTTAGTCCTTGTAGCAACTAAATTCGGAGATAGAGGCGGCATTCCAGAGGATGTTAATGGTGACGGAACGGTTAATATTGTAGATCTTGTCTTAGTCGCTGGTGCTTTTGGAAATACAGCGGGTGCACCCGCAATCTATGCGGAGGGACAAGAGATGCTCTCTGTGTTCAATGTGCAGCAATGGTTGCGTGCAGCACGGTCAGTAAACTCAATAGATCCTACTTTTCAACGAGGGATTCTCGTGCTTGAACAACTTCTGATGGCAGTACTTCCGCAAGAAACAGCACTTTAGTCTAACTATCCAAATCCATTCAATCCAGAGACGTGGATACCGTATCAGTTAGCAACACCTGCATCTGTCTCCATATCCATCTATTCTGCGGATGGGACGTTAGTTAGGACATTGGCATTGGGAAATCAAGTTATAGGACTCTATCAAAATCGTAGCCGTGCGGCATATTGGAATGGAAAAAATGATGTTGGTGAGACTGTATCAAGCGGAGTCTATTTCTATACCTTGACTACAGGAGAATTCTCTGCAACGCGTAAGATGTTGATTTTGAAATAGAAAATGTGAATATGGCGTGGTACAGTGACCGCGCCCTACAGCATCAATAATAGGATTTACTGCGCACCCGTCAAACCAACAGCCTTACGAACCTTTCTCATAATTGGTACAGCGATATCACGCGCTTTTTTGGCACCGCTCTCAAGCACTTTGTCCAATTCAGCACGATTTTTCATCAACAGATTATATTGATCACGTTGTGCAGAGAACGTAGTCTCTAACAATTCAAAAAGATCTTTTTTCATATCACCATAAGCAAGTCCACCATCAACATAGAGTTGCCGTTTTGCTTCAACTGCATCCGCATCCGTAAAGTGACGATAGATAGCAAAGACATTACATTCATCCGGATCCTTCGGTTCTTCAGGACGTTTGGAATCTGTAACAATACGCATCACCTGTTTTCGAACTTGGTTTGAAGGGGCAAAAATCGGGATAACATTGTTATAGCTTTTGCTCATTTTCCTGCCATCAAGTCCAGTGATAGTCATCACTTCTTTCCGAATTACTGCTTCTGGCACGACCAACACTTCGCGATAATTATTATTAAACATCATAGCGACATCACGCGTGATTTCAAGGTGTTGTTGTTGATCAAGTCCTACTGGAACGACGTGAGACCCGTATAGCAGTATATCTGCCGCCATCAGAACTGGATACGTATACAGACCCGTGTTGATGCCTTTGTCCTCTTCGCGTCCCGCCGCCACATTATCATCCACAATAGTTTTGTATGCATGTGCGCGGTTAAGCAATCCTTTTGAAGTCCAGCAGGCTAACACCCACGCCAACTCAAACACTTCTGGTATATCAGATTGACGAAAGAAAATAACATTGTCTGGATTCAATCCCAATGCTAACCATGTCGCTGTCACCTGATATGTCAAATCTTCCAACTCTTTCTTGTTCTTCACAGTGGTGAGCGCGTGGTAATCTGCAATGAAATAGAGTGCCTGATAATCCTGTGCAAGTTCAAGCGCAGGTTTAATCATACCGAGATAGTTACCAATATGCGGTTGTCCTGTCGGTTTTATACCCGTTAATGCTATCTGTTTCAATTCTGTTCTCCTATGTTTATTTTAACCTACAGATTCTGAGATGTCAATTCAACCTACGCACAAACACCTTATCACCAGCTTCTAATCCTAAATGTGCTTCTGCATTGCCTAAATTTATCGCAATTTCTAACAAACCAAAACTGCCTATAATTGCCAACGGTTTTCCTGCTTCAGATTCGGTATAAGTCCCATTTAGTTTCTTAAGGCTTGTATTACCCGCAATTATTTCAAATTGAGCAGATACGATGTGCTTATCAAGTTCTTTAACAGTATCTGCGTTCAGTTCAGATGATAATAAAAAAGCAGCGAGCATATTTTCAGTGATATTCGTAATTAGATTACCAAAACTGTCAATATTGATAATCTGTCCTGTTAATGTATCAGGTGTGCTGTGAACCGCTGGGAAACGAAATCGGATGAGTTCTCGGATCGGAGTTCCAATATCTACAAGTGAAACACCGAGCGATAAATGCGCAGCAACAGGTGCGAATATATCTCTGCCGTGGAAAGTATTGCAAACTCTCGGTAGAATGTAAGTTGGATTTTCAATGGATACTGCCTCTACCGTCTCATCTTCTTCGGTTTCAATGTGCTGAAGCAGATAACTTAAAACCCCGTTGTTAGGACAAACAAAGAAACCATCATCCGTTTTGCAAACCATTGCTTGTCGATCACTGCCAACACCAGGATCTACAATGACGACATGTATCGTTCCCTTTGGAAAAAAGCGATATGCTGAGTTGATTGTAAAAGCAGCCTCATGGATGTTTTGTGGGGTGATTGCATGTGTGATGTCAACAATCTGCGCATTCGGATTTATGTTTAAGATGACACCCTTCATCACACCAACGTATACATCGCTTGTGCCAAAATCGGTTGTTAATGTGATGATAGGAGTAGGTCTGTTCATTATTTGAAGGACTCAGGTTGAGTCGAAATTACAAATTTTCCTGCATCCATGCAAAACTCTTCCGTTGACCAGTGCCATCATTTTCTCTGCCTTCATATTCACAACACCAGACACCGTCATAACCTGCTTCTTTCAAACAACTGATTGCTTTTGCCAGATCAATCTCACCTTCACCGAGAGCTTCGCCACGATAATTTCCGCGTGAACCTGTGCCGTCTTTCAGGTGCGTGTGTAGTGTCCAAGGTGCAATGATTTCATAGTATCTGCCAACAGTCTCTAAATCATGTCCCGCCCAACGGTAATTCATCGTATCCATATTTGCACCAACGTGCTTAGAACCTACCTGTTCAAACAACTCAACTTGCAAATCACCGTCATTGGTAACCAATCCGTGATTGTCAACAGCTAAGTAGACATCATCCCTTTCAGCAAATTCAAGGCATCGCTTCAAGCATCCAGCCATTGCTTCTACCCAACGACTTTCAGGCACAGAATCTTTCATAGACCCGCCTTCTGTACGTAGAACCGAAGTACCCACAAGTTTTGCCAGTTCAGCAATCCGTTCCATCCGCTCAACCTGTACCTGAATAGCTTCCTCATCTAACACAACAAAGTCATTTCCTGCTCCGAGTGCTGAGACCTGCAAACCATAAGATTCAACCTGTTCTCTAACAGATTCCGCGTTCTTTTCCGGTTCAGCGGTATCCGATTTCCAAACATCACCGATGGAAAGTTCAACGTACCCGAATCCTGTTTCGCTTGTAAATTTAAGGAAATCGTCAAGTGATTTGCCTGCATAGTTATAATGGATTAATCCAAGTTTTGACATGATTGTATTCGTACCTTCCAATAAAGAATTCTTGCATATATTTATGTGTTATGCTATAATACCTTTATAGTAGGATTGCTGTCAAGGAGAATCTTGAATACTGATTATGAAATAGGTATAGACAATAATGGAGAAATATAAAACTTTTACAGACTCGAAATTACATGATATTTACGAAAAAGTCATAGCAGAAGAACGTCTCTCTTTTCAAGAAGGGGTTACACTTTACGAAAGTTCTGATATTAATGGGGTTGGATTCATAGCCAACCATGTTCGTGAACGCCTAAACGGAAACGTCACATACTACAATATCAACCAACACATAGACTATTCCAATGTGTGTATACTCCATGCACGATGCCATTTTTGTGCTTTTGCACGGAAAAACATGCAAACTGAAGGGGCATGGGAGATGAGTGTTGACGAATTTTTGGATAAAGCGATGTATTCTATCCAACACGGATGTACGGAAATACATAGTGTCGGAGGTCTGCACCCGAAACTCCCGTTTGACTACTATCTACAGATTATCCGTGGCCTCAAAGAACGTATGCCCGATGTTCACCTAAAATTCTTTACTGCAGTTGAGATACACCATTTTTCACGCATATTTAAAATGTCTATAGAGGAAGTATTAACGCAGCTAAGTGAAGCGGGTTTAGATTCAATTCCTGGAGGTGGTGCGGAAATATTTGCAGAAGAGACACGTGAGAAAATCTGTCCCGGCAAACTAAGTGCAGAAGGTTGGCTGGAAATACACGGTATTGCCCATAAACTCGGTATTCCAACGAACGCAACGATGTTGTATGGACATCTTGAAACAGTTGAGGACAGAGTTGACCATCTCATCAGATTACGGGAACAGCAGGATAAATCCGATGGGTTCGTAACGTTCATTCCGCTTGCGTTTCATCCAGCGAACACCCGAATGGCTTATCTTCCTTCAACCTCAGGCTTGACCGATCTGCGAAACATTGCTGTATCACGATTGATATTGGACAATATACTTCATATAAAAGTATATTGGATCATGACTGGGTTGAAAACGGCACAAATAGCACTCAGTTTTGGTTCTGACGACATTGATGGGACAGTGACAGAGGAAAAGATTACACACATGGCGGGGGCAGATACGCCAGAGGCTGTTTCAGTAGAGGCACTCACACGTCTCATCGAAGAAGCAGGCTATATTCCAGTGGAACGCGATACGTTGTATAATGAGATAATTCGAGAGGGAAATCAGTGGCACAGAAAAGCTGCTTGAGGGTAGGGGCAGTATCGTTCTTGAATACTAAACCACTCATCTACCCGCTCTTGAACGGACAACTTCAAACAGAACAAATATCGCTTAGCGTTAGAGTTCCGAGTCGCCTTGCATCTCAATTAAGTATTGGTGAGTTAGATATCGGTTTAATTCCGATTATAGAATACTTTCGGGCAAATGCTACGGCGGTGAGTTATCGCATTCTTCCAAACATTGCGATTGGCTCGCGTGGAAGTGTCTTAAGTATCCAATTGTTCAGTCGCGTCCCAATCCAGGATATTCAACATATCTCATTAGATACAAGTTCACGTTCATCTGTTGCATTGCTAAAAATCTTACTCGCTGAAAAATATCAAATAAATCCAACGTTTAGGTCTTGTGCCCCATCAATTGATCCCGTTACTGCAGATACAGAGGCAGTGTTGCTTATTGGAGATGCAGCACTTAAAAACATCGGAGCAACAGATTATAGCATTGATCTGGGGGAAGAATGGCAAAGATTAACAGGATTACCTTTCGTATACGCTTGTTGGGTAGCAAGGAGAGAGGTTAATCTTCAAAACGTACCACAACTGCTAATAGAATCAAAAATGCTTGGAATTAAACAGATTCCTGAAATTGCACAGATTGAAGCAACAAAACTCGGTTTCCCTGAAACCCTCTGTAGAGACTACCTGCAACATCACATCAATTATGATTTAGACCAGTCGGCAATTGCGGGACTTGAACTTTATTACAAACTTGCTGTAAAACACAAACTTGTTGAATCTGAAAAAGCCTTACCATTAAAAATTGTAAAATTATAACGTGAGTTCGGTATAAGCAATTCTTTGCAGGGCAAACTTCTAGTTTGCGTACACGAATGCATAAACAAAAAGTTTGTGCTACCTAAGAACTCTGATAAAAACGTCAACGAAGTCAGAAACACTAATAATAAATACAACACAAAATAGGTTAAAAAATGAACGCTGATGAAGAAACTACCACTGCTGACGACTTTACACAACAGTTCGAAGATTTTCTTAAAAGTTCTGGACTTCGTCTAACGCAAAAGCGTATGGATGTTTTGAACCAAGTCTTCGCCTACCCTGGACACTTTCAAACAGAAGACCTTTTGGTACAAATGCGTCAAAACGGGTACAACGTTTCTCGACCGACTATCTATCGCACGCTCCCGCTTCTCGTAAGAAGCGGTTTACTGACAGAATTTATTGACGCACAGAAAAACACGCGTTACGAGGGCATCCATTCTCTTAAGGAGCATGCCCACCTCATCTGCCTGCGATGTGGACAGATTGTCGAATTCAAAGAACCGCAAATTGATGCATTGCAAAAAGCAGTGTGTGAAGCACACCAATTTAAACCGGTACGCTTCCGAAATGAGATAATTGGACACTGTTCTGAATGTCAGGCAGAATTGGAGGCAATTGCTTCAACAGAAACAGAACCATCAGACACTAACGATTCTTGAGATTACCCCAAGTTGTCGTTAACAACCCCTTTGGATTAACAGGCAAAGTTCCAACTTTAGCGTTTTCATAATCCTCATCTGTTGGTTCATACTCTAAATCACTTGACCAGAGAAAGACATCGTATTCAAGAAGGTTTGAACTCTGACGAGTATATATAATCATGACGTTTTCACCGTCCTGCAATTCATTGACCGTGCCGCCATCTGCCCCAAAAATACCGGTTCGCACCCAATCCCAAGCAGGTGTGTTTTCTTCAAAAATGATATCCACATCTTTTAAAAAGTGTCCAGGTTTTTCCTTAGGAATTTCATCTCCATCAGCACCCAGAACCCATAACCAATCAGAGTGATTATTCGGATTTATAACACGTCCGATAAACCGCCAATCTCCTGCCTCTCCGCCAGCATGACTGATGTCAAAATTATAGCGTAACCATCCATCTCCACCTGCGTTCGTAACGATATCACCATAGGCACCATCAGTGGGGTCTTTTGCCCCTTCTTCCTTACCTAATTTGTAAACCTTATTTGGATCGCGTTCATCAAAATGTTCTGCTTCAAACCAAATTTGTTTACCATTTCCATATTCTGAAATCTTGAACATTTCCACACCAAAACTCATAGTTACACTCAAGAATAAAAAGCAAAGACATAACGTTAGTATCAATTGGAATTTGGAAATCATGAGATTCCTCCTTGGATTTCTTCTACTTGTTGTTTGCAATAGGACAACCGTATTGATTGAATGTGGTTTAGCTTGAATAAAACGTTGAGGCAAGTTTAGCAAAATTGTATATATGTTGCAACATTTTAAGTATTAAAACGTGAGTTTGATAATAGGTATATGAACTTCATTTTTCCTAAATATTACTCTCATAGACCCGGTAGGTGCGGTTTCCTAACCAATGCAGAATACCACACGCGTATTCTGGCATAGGTGTCAATCTAAGGATATATTTACCTGTAAAGGATTTTGGAAGTCTCTTATTGTCATACACACCTGTCGCCTCGCTGGTGCTGATATGTGATTTATGAAAGCCTCGGAGAGGCGACAGGTGTATAGCACGTATCAATACAGACGAAAGCCCCAGCGGGGCGACAGGTGTATAAAATGCACAAACTTTACTCACTAAATTGACGCCTATGGTGCGGTTTCCTAACCAATGCAGAATACCACACGCGTATTCTGATGGAATACAAAAATATGATTTATCAAACTCACGTTATTAAAGGATGTGTAAGTTCTTGAGAGGGTTCTGTAACCCCGAATATTCGGGGTTACAGAACCCTCCAACGAGATGTAGTATTTATGCCAGAACCTTTACACGCTCTATATCTACATATTTTCTTGACAAATATAATCAGAATCTGATATTATAGTATTTAACGTTTAAGAGAGCAACAAAACAAAGTAACCATCTATAAACAAAAACAGTACAGGAGATCTAAATGTATTTTAAATTCATTGCTATACTTTCACTTGTATGTTTTGTAGTGATTATGTCAGGATGTAGCACTCTACTATCACAACAAGAGTGGAGCGAAAATTATGCGCTACTTGATGGCACACAGACAACGAACATAGAAATGATTGATGGCGATATCAACACCGTAGGGGTGGTAAGTTCTCCAAATAAATCTCAATCTAGCGTCGGTAGAACACCCGCCCCAGAAGTTATCGTTAATTTACCTGAAAAAAAGATTGTTCGTAAAATAGTAATTCACTCAGATAATATCAAGAATTTTGTCCTCTACGTAGATAAAGGTAGCAGTGCAGTTTCTGACACCGATTGGAAAATGATAAAGACTGTACAGCGTGTTAAATCTAATCCAATAGTAATACCCATATTATATTCTTTTCCAACAGACCGCATTCGTTTGTCAGTTTTAGGAACGACTGACGATGCTGCACTGACGCGGAAGGAAAATGCTGTGGATTGTGCTACTGGCAGCACGTGAGGGTCAGCATCTATGGCGGCAGTTCGCCGTCGTGCACCTGCAAAAATTAGTGAAATTGAAATCTACGGATACAAAACATCTGAGGATACTGTAGTTGAAAATGGAGATAACACAGTTGATGCTCCAACTGTAACAGATACCGAGTTGTTGTTGTATTAGCACACACTATTCAGTTATCAGTTAGTCAGATTACGCATTTTAGTTTATATGACTAACTGATAACTGATTAATAAAATCCAAAATACTCAGTTTTGACCATTCACTTCAGTTCAGATAATCAATAGTTGATCATGAAATATTTTGCTTACGGCTCAAATCTCAATGTAGGACAGATGCAGTGGCGGTGCAGGAATGCTGTCCCGCTCGGTCCGTACACCCTTCAAGGATATCAACTTGTTTTTCGATTCTACGCAGATATTGCACCTGCCCCCGGTAAGTCTGTTAAAGGCGGTTTATGGGACATTACCGATGAACATGAGGAATTACTTGATAGATATGAGGGATATCCCGATCTCTATGGCAAATATTACGAAGATGATATTATGTTTTATCGTATGCGTGAGGATGCTTACGACTTGAGATTGCCGACCCTTGGATATCTTGGGGACATGCTTGAAGGTATGGAAAACTTCGGTTTTTCCGCATTGGAAGATTTGAATAAAAATCTTGGAAATCCACCCTCCCAAGACATAGAAGAAGAAGGAGACCTACTCCAGAATGCAATGCGTCTGATCGCAGAGTCAATGGGCATTGATCTTATTAAAGAAACATCAATGGCAATTTGATTACTACAGATATCTTTCAAATTTGAAATTATACTACTTCTATAAATGATATCCGCATATTATAGTAAAAATCATAATTATTTACCCACTACGGTAGGTTCGGTTTCCTAACCGAACCAGTTTTGCTTTATAGGATAGTCAATTCATCCTCTTCCCCACTCTCTTGTAATACATTATCCAATTCCACAGCCACTGCTCCGAAGGCAGCTGCTTGTGGTGAATCTGGATGTCCGGCGACGATAGGCACACCAATATCCCCTGCTGTGCATACTTCAGAATCAAGTGGTATTTCTCCTAGAAAAGTAACACCGAACTGTTCACTTGTTTTTCTTCCACCATCCGAACTGAAAATCTCTGTTTTTTCATTGCAGTGCGGACAGAGGAAATAACTCATATTTTCAATAATCCCCAGAATCGGCACACCTAAACGTTCAAACATGGCAACACCACGCCGCACATCTGCCAAAGCGACATCCTGTGGTGTGGTGACAATCACCGTGCCTGTGAGTGGGATTGCTTGTGATAGGGTAAGAGCAACATCTCCTGTGCCGGGTGGCAGATCAATGATGAGGTAATCTAGTTCATCCCAGTCCACATCTGTCAAGAATTGTCTGATAGCGGAGTGCAACATCGGACCCCGCCAAATCATCGCTTGTTCTTCTGGTACCATAAACCCAATCGACATCAGTTTAATGTCATGACGTTGAAGTGGGATGAGTTTTCGTTCTGGACTGGTGCGCGGTTTCTCCTGTATACCCATCATCGTAGGGATGCTCGGACCATAAGCATCCGCGTCCATTAATCCCACAGATGCCCCATTTTTTGCAAGCGATATAGCTAAATTGGTAGCAACGGTGGACTTTCCTACTCCACCTTTACCACTTGCCACTGCAATTTTATACTTTATATTTGGTAATGTGATGTTCTGTTGAGACTGTTGTGGTGCTTGTTGCTGGGGTGGTGGTGGTTGCGTGCGTTTACCTGAGATTTCCTCGCCACTAATGACTTTTAGTTCAGGATGAGGTTTGGCATCGGGATTAGCCTTTTTTATATCTTTGTCACCCTTTTTAAAGAATTTCAATGTTTTTCTCCTTCTCCATAATCTCTCTATATAATAATGCCATAAAAATTTCAGAATTGCCAACCTATTTTCAAGGGTGTCATTTAAGAAATTGATTTCGGACCAAGTTGCTATGTCCGATAGTCTGCATTTATACGGATGTAATCGTAGGAATAATCGCAGGTCCACATGGTTATCTCAGCATCGCCGGCGCGTAGGTCTATGGTAATCCGAACGGGGTCGTTGTCAAACAACTCCGTTGCTTTTTCTTCATCGTAACCGGCATCCATTCCGTTTTTGACAAGTGGATAATCTCCGAGTAGTACATCTACTTGATAAGGATCAAACGCTGCACCAGATTTACCGATTGCCATCATTATTCGTCCCCAGTTGGCATCGTTTGCAAAGACTGCAGTTTTGACGAGAGGGGATTCTGCGACTGCACGTGCAGCTTTTTCTGCATCCTCTCTATTCTTTGCCTGTTTAATAACAACCTCTACAAGTTTAGTCGCACCTTCCCCATCACGTGCTAACATTTTTACCAATTCCGTGCAGACAAACATCAACCCATCACAGAAGGCTTCATAATCCTGTCCACTTGTGTTAACTATTTCAGTATTTTCTGCCTTCCCTGTGGCAAGAATGAGCACGGTGTCATTTGTGCTACGGTCAGTGTCTACGGTAAGAAGGTTATAGGTGTTATCCACAACGCGGCTTAGAGCGGATTGGAGCGTTTCACTATTGATATTCGCATCGGAGGTTAGGAATGAGAGCATTGTCGCCATATTCGGAGCGATCATCCCCGCGCCCTTAGCAATCCCACCGATTCGCACTGTTTTCCCACCGACCTCTATTTCAACGGCGGCTGACTTCGGAAATGTGTCGGTTGTCATAATCGCTTCCGCAGCGTCGTCCCCACCTTCGTAACTGAGTGCTTCTGCTGCCATCTCTATTCCATTCTCAATAGTCTCCATCGGTAATTGCTGTCCAATCACACCTGTGGACGCTACGAGCACCTGCTCTTCGTTGATGTTGAGTTGTTCTGCGGTTGCTGCCGCCATCCGATGTGCATTTGTCATACCGAGGGCGCCAGTGCAGGCATTTGCGTTCCCACTGTTGACTATAATTGCTTGTGCTGTTGGGGCGGTGAGGTGCTTGTGACAAACTAAAACTGGGGCAGCGGTGACACTATTCGTGGTAAAGACACCCGCTGCTGTCGCAGGTGTAGCCGTGTAAATAAGTGCTATATCTTTTGTTTCTGCCTTTTTCATTCCTGCGCGTATACCTGCAGCTTGCACGCCTTGGACTGCTGTAATCCCACCATCAATCTGTTTCATGATTCGCTCCTTGCGGATAAAGTAAGTGAAATTTTAATACATAATAGGGGAATTGTCAATTGGAAAACACAGTTTAGCGTGTATAGTTTTTCGCAATATCTATAACCTTTTGTTGGAGGGGTTTCTAACCCCGATTTTACAGATTTAGATTCAAAATATCGTGGTTAGAGACCACTCCAACAATCATCATAAGTGACAAATGAATGCCTCTAACAATCCGCATAGCACAACAATTCTTGACATGCTGTGATAAGTTACGTAAAATAGACATACAATAATTTCATAGATGGAGGAGAGAATATGGCGAAAATACGGATGGCACAATACGGCACTAAACACGGACATGCACGCGGCAAACTTCAGGCGATGCTTGGAAATCCTGATGTAGAGGTCGCTGGCGTTTACGAACCCGATGAAGAACGACGTGCTAAACATCAGGCAAATGGAAGTTGGTCTTACGATGTCCACTGGTATAAAGATGCAGCTGAGATGTTAGAAGACGACACGATTGTTGCAATTGCTTCTGAAGGGAACAACGCAGAGAGTTTGGATCAGACAGAAGAGATTGTGAATGCTGGTAAACACGTGTGGTACGATAAACCTGCTGGAGAAAACTGGGAACAGTGGCAACGCGTCATTGCTACGGCTCAGGAAAAGTCGCTATTAGTACAGATGGGATATATGTTGCGGTATCATTCCAGTTTTAGACAGGTGACAGATTGGGCGCGATCTGGATTTTTGGGGAATGTGTTTTCTGTTCGGGCACATATGTCAACCAATATATCGAAGGAGGCGCGGACACGAATCAGTCAACATATCGGAGGTATATTCTTTGATTTAGGTGGACATGTGCTGGATCAAGTAGTATGGATGTTAGGTAGACCAGAGAAGGTTACTAGTTTTCTACGCAATGATGGCGGTTCGGTGGAACCCTTCAAAGACAATACGCTCACGGTCTATGAGTATGAGAAGGGAATGGCATTTATCACAATTTCGGCATTGGAACCGCGTCCAGTGGCGCGACGGTTTGAGGTGTATGGCACAGAAGGGAGTGCTATTATCGTTGAACCTTTTGAACCCGGTCATACTATTCGACTCTGTCTACAAGATGCTAAAGATGGATATTCACAAGGTGAACAGATAGTCCAGATAGAGGGTGAAAGTCGTCAACGTACTTATGAGTTGGAACTGGTTGCGTTTTTGGCAACTATCAAAGGGGAACAACCACCTGACAGGCCGGTATCTCATGAGTTGTTAGTGCAAGAGACGTTATTGCGTGCGACTGGAGTGATAGCACAGTAAGGTATTGTTGGAGAGGTTTCCAATCCCGAGTTTATAGGTTTAGATTCAAAATATCGGGTTAGAAACCCCTCCAGCAATATGAGCAACTAATCTTCTAATCCACCTGCCCATTTTAGGCATCCGGCAATGTGTTCATGAAACCACGGTTGACTCCAAAGTGCATCCGGGTGTCCAAATGCAGTATACATCACACGACCTTCCCCGTAGGTATGACACCACCCAAGAGCATAATCGTTGTCATCTCGGTTGCCACGTGAGACATCAATGGAATCGTTATCCAAACGCATCAACACATGCGTATTTTCACGCGACCAATTTTTGAATGTGTAGATTTCATCTACAACTTTGAAACTCTCTCCGAGCATACGCGTTGCAGGATGGTCTCTGTCCTCAACAATAACGTTGACTTCTTCATGCCACGGATGTCCGTTAAAATAGCCGCCGATCATTTCACCGAATTCTTCCCAATCGTAGCAAGTGTCGGTGGCATTGTGGATTCCGAAGAAGCCTTTACCGTTTCGAACAAAGTTGAGCAACGCCTCTTTTTGTGCATCGTTGAACGGCAAGTTACCTGTTGTTGCGAATGCCACGACATCGTGTTTTGCTAAATTGTCTGCTGAGATACGATCGCAACGGTGTGTTGTCGTGACTCGCCATCCGTTTGCTGCACCGATCTCTTTGAGTGCGACTTCGGCATTCGGTAGATAACTATGTTCAAAACCTGCAGAATGACGTAACATCAGAATATTCATATTTATTTCCTTTCGGTGTTTGCATTTGTTGGGTATTATACAGAATTTTTCAAACTTATGGTGATATAATCTGGTGCGGTTGGCAAACCGCACCATAGGCGTCAATTTAGCGGTTTTTTTCTTGTTGGACGCATTTGAGATAGTCCAAAACTACCATCCCTATTGTAGGAGCGGGTCTCTGTGCCCACCCGTTGCCTTACAGGACAAGGAATGGCGGGGCACAGAGACCCCACCCTACAATGGCTGGCGTAATTTAAGAAGATCAATCCATTTTATTAGTGTCCTCAGTCCCGTAGGGACGATATGTCTATAGCACAACGTTCAACACCCATTTCTTAGTCCCGTAGGGACGATATGTTTATACGTTTCGGTTGTTACAAACATATCGTCCCTACGGGACTAAGAAATGTGATGCCGGCGTTTAGCTATAAACATCCCGTCCCTACGGGACTAAAGAACGCTATCGCCATGCAAATAAATCCTTAAATTGACGCCTATGGTGCGGTTGGGAAACCGCACCATAGGCGTCAATTTAAGGATACATTTTCCTGTGTAGGATTTTGGAAGTCTATTCTTATCCTATGCACCTTTCGCACCGCTGGTGCTGAGTTTCTTGTGGTGGACATTTTCTATATACCTTTCGCACCGCTGGTGCTGATATGCGATCTATAAAAGCCTCGGAGAGGCAGCATGCGCGTGTGGCATGCTGCATGAGGTGTATAGCACGTAATATCAACACAGACGAAAGCCCAGCGGGGCAGCATGCGCGTGTGGCATGCTGCATGAGGTGTATAAAATGCACAAACTTTACTCACTAAATTGACGCCTATGGTGCGGTTGGGAAACCGCACCTACCATAACGGTTTTATATATTTGATCGGGATTGGCACCCGTCAACGTTAATACATGCTCCTGTAATAAGACTGGCACGTTCTGATGCAAGGAAAACAGCAACGTTAGCGATCTCTTCAGGTTTGCCAAAACGTCCCAACGGCATTTCACTTTCTACGAATGCCTTCATCTTTTCTGGATCTGCTTTGATACGACGATCCCAACCGCCACCAGGAAATAGGATAGACCCAGGGGCAATGCTATTGACGCGAATGTTTTGTGGTGCGAGTTCCTTCGCTAACGATTTGGTCATACTGATTTCTGCGGCTTTTGCTGCGTTATAGGTGATATGTCCGCCACCCTCTCTGCCGTAAATGGAGGTAATCATGATAATCGCACCACCGCCTTGCTTCTGCATTCCTGGTATAGCGTGTCGGTTTATACGTGCTGCCGATACCAGATTTAGATCCAAGATTTCATGCCATTCTTCATCAGAAATCTCGTCTAATGCTGTCCACCGACTCCCACCCACATTGTTAACAACAACATCTATTCTGGTGAAACGATTCAACGTCTCTGACATAAAAGCCTCAACTTGCTCAGGGTCAGTTACATCAGTGGGTTTTGAAAACACTTTGATACCGTGTGCGGTGAGTTCCTCAGTTACATCTTGTAAGGTATCCGGGTCTCTCCCACAGACGCTGAGTCGTACACCTTCTTCTGCAAAACCGTTTGCGATGGCTCTGCCTATTCCACGGCTTGCCCCTGTCACAACGACGACTTTGTCTTTTAGTCTTAAGTTCATTTAATTCGCTCCATTTCTTTCATGCAAAGATAATCATTCAAATGTACATGAGTGGTCATTTCTTTTTCTTTTTCGGCACTTTTTCTTCCTTAAGCCGATACCCTACGCCGTACACCGTTTCAATATGTGCTCCTAAATCACCGATTTTTCTTCTGAGACGACTGACGTGTGTATCCACTGTTCTATCAACACCGTAATATTCTTGCCCCCAGATAACATCCATAAGTATATCACGGTTGAAAACGCGACCGGGTGAACGTGCAAACATTGTAATAAGCTTGAATTCGGTTGCGGTGAGATCAATCGCACCGTCTTCTGTTAATACTTGATGTCTATCCAAGTCAATTGTCACACCGTGTGTTTGTATCTGATTTTCCTCATCCGCCTCATTGCCTGCTTTGAGTCTTCGGAGGACAGCATTGATGCGTAAGACGACCTCGCGTGGACTAAAAGGTTTGGTGATATAATCATCAGCACCTAATTCAAATCCTGTCACACGGTCACTCTCTTCAGATTTTGCAGTCAGCATGACGATGGGAATCTTTTTGGTTCGAGGGTCGTTCTTTAGGAGACGACAGACGATTAAGCCATCAACCTCTGGTAGCATGAGGTCTAATAAAATCAGGTCGGGTGGGTTATCTACTGCACGTTGCAGTGCGTCTGCCCCGTTACGTACAGCGTCAACTTTAAAATCCGCTTCCCGCAGATTATATCTTAGCAACTCTACGATGTCACGTTCATCCTCTACAATTAGTATTTTTGCTTCCATCAGAATATCCTTGCTGTTAGCATTAAAATAGTAAAATTGGTTTCGTAAAGGCACGTATCTTATACCTAATTATTTTAACACATTTAGGAGCAAAAATGTAGTGAAAAAACAGGCAGATAACCTTGCGGTTACCTGCCTGTTTTTTGTCAATGATTGTAAAACTACATATTCTCACCATACCGTAACAGTGTATGTTTCATCGTAATATGTGTAATCTGAAAAGCGATACACACGTGCTGTGATGACATAGTCGCCTGCGGTATAAGGGAATGTATAACTGAACGATGCTTCTGATGTTCAACCAAAACCATCACCGTCGTATTCTATTTCTGTGCTGATAAGGTGCAAGTTCATGCTGATACCAGAAATAGCAAGCAATCCCAAAGGCAATCAGAAATCCACATCCACCCAGAAACCATCTGTTCGTTAAGATTCCACGGGACATTTTCCACCTCCAAATATGATTTGGTGAATCTCAATGATTAACATAAATAATACAAGATTGCAAAAACAAAAAAGCAAGCAAAGTGTTATTTTTTTTCAAAATTTCTTCAAATATCAGCGAAAAATCTGATATTGTTCATAAATTGGTATAAATCGGGTTAGAAACCCTCCAACAAATTAATCTGCATTTCGAATAACAACCACTTCAACGGGTTTCAATGTAACCACATCTCCTACTTCAAAATGTTGTTGATAGTCGGTCTGGACGAAATACTGTTTGCCATCCACCTCAACGCGATAGGTAAAGTCATGTCCTTTGAATTCACGGGTTACGATATGTCCTTGTTTTCTATCACAAGAATTGGTGCTATGCTTTTCTATGTTAAGATGTTCTGGACGGATTGATAAGAGAGCATGCGTTGTGTCTGGTGAATCTACTGCCATAGTTCCAAAAGGTGTATTTGCTACTCCGTTTGTGATGTCTGTTTCAATGATGTTCGTTGTGCCTAAAAATCGGGCGACATATACTGTATTTGGGTGTTGGTATACTTCTGTAGGTGTTCCGATCTGTTCAATAGAACCGCTGTTCATGACTGCTACCCGTTCAGCGAAACTCAATGCTTCTTCTTGGTCGTGGGTTACCAGAACCACAGTGATCCCTGAGGCCTTTAGCAATTCGCGCACCTCTTCACGTGTAGTTTGTCGGAGTCCCGCATCAAGACTTGAAAAAGGTTCGTCTAAGAGTAGGAGTTTCGGTTGTGTTGCAAGTGAACGTGCCAAAGCGACCCGCTGCTGTTCACCGCCAGATAAGTGATGTGGCATCCGTGTGTGTAGGTGTGCAATGCCGACTCTCTCAAGTGTCTCCAAAGCGTTTGCGTGTCGTTCCTTTTTCAGCGTTTTCCGACTCAGACCGAAGGCAGCATTTTCAAGAACGTTTTTGTCAGGGAAAAGGGCATAATCTTGAAAGACAAACCCGATACCACGCGATTCAGGCGGAATGTATGTGTTTTGGTCATCAAGGACACGATCTTCCATTGATATTGTGCCCGCATCTGCCTTTTCAAATCCAGCAATGAGGCGTAAGGTTGTCGTTTTGCCACATCCGCTTGCACCTAATAATGCAAAGATTTCTCCTGGATACACCTCAAAACTAACGTCTGTTACGATAGGTGATGCTGCGAACTGTTTTGTTATTGAATTGACTGTGAGTAGTGGTTTCATAATTTAATTATAACATACTTATTGTGCTAAAGCGAATGTCCTGCCCCTGAAGATGGCATATAGAGATTCATCACGAAACTAATAATACTCAATACACTGCGTGGCACAAAATCTCCTAAGACCAATCCAAGGAAAAACGGAATAGCCTTGCGATAGGTTTGCCAACCCGAGAACCGTAGGATCATAAACTTAATCAACCAACTCACCATGACAGGAAACCAAAAGTAGATGAGGCCACCCCAAGAAGCACCGGACAGCACATAACCTGATGGATGTAGTGTCCACCATAGCAGTCGTGTTCGCAGGAAATTGAGCAGAAACACAAATGCGAAACCAGCACCCATAAATCCTATTCCACTGACATTTGCCTCCTTCGGATGTTGCAACCAACTTTGCAACGGATTGAAACTTTCCCAACCAAAATGTCCAACATGTCCCTGACATCTTGCGAGCACACCATATTGATACGCGACCTGTAGATATGTCCAAAATGTGGCAAGGGCACCGATTCCGATAGCAAGTGCCATGCATAAGACTAATGTTTTTCCGGGTATCCGTGCTTGGTTGCCGATTCGGAGCGATTCAATCTGGTTCGGCATTGGATGTGAGCGGTTGCATCTGTTGAACGCATACAGAAAAGTCATTATAGTCAGGTTCGGTGCACCTAAAGCGCGTGTACCGAAGGTATTGACCATAATCTGGCGCGGATTTATCCCGATAACCTCATGATAAGGGGGTCCCAATTCTGCACGGACGCGTCCGATTGCCAGTGCAAATGCAATAAATAGCGCGTAAAAAGCAGCGATCACCCAGAGCGACATACCCGCCATATAACAGAAAAGAAACACGGCACCAACACTGAGTATCGCGAGGATTGCAGATGTTCTATAGGATAGCGGTTCGTTGCTATCGTCACCTTGTTCAAGCCCCACCACATGTCTGAAAAACCGGACGATATGTCTGCGTCCCATCCATAACGTCAACACAGCGATGCCTATCCATGCCCCTGACGCGCGGTCATTGAGATGGAGTGTGCCGATATTCGTTATACCGACTGCACTTGCGATCACTCGTTCTGCGCGGGTTAGCCAGAAGAAAAACCACGTGGAAAACGCAAGGTCTAGTGGCATGAAATAGGTCAAGCCGACTATGGCAAGATTGAAAGACATAGAGACATAGCCGACTGCATTCCACGGTCTGTCTGTGAGGAATCTATCTAACCGATAACTTGATGGGAAAGCGGGGAATACAGGAAACAGGTCGTGTAATCCAGCAATGATGCGGACCAGAGCGGCAATACCAAACCCTATCCAAAGCGATCGTAATCTAAAAAAACTACGGTTCGTTGTCATCTGCAACGGCAACTGTGTTAATGGGAAACTTAATTTTTCGCGTTCCATCCACTGTTTTCGGAGTAGCAATCCTAAACAGAGCAACGATCCGTAAAGAATGAAGATAAAACCTGTCCAGATAAGTACCGGTTTTGCCCAGATGCGAAGGTGTTCAGTCAAGTACAGGCTTGATTCACCTTCATAATAACCTGCTAACCATTCAGGATCGTGTGCTGTTAGCCATTGGGGAATGTGGTGTAGAAAGAGTTGTGCCCACTCATTTTCGGGAGTAGCAAACCAGAATGGGTGTGCTAATGTCCCCATCAGGATTGCCATCATGGCATGTCCAGAGATGGTGGAGACCATCGTCACCATGATATAGATCAGTAGCAATTCTGCTGGAGTGAATGCAATACGGGGTGTGAATTTACGAAGGACAACATTGAGAACAAGCAGTGCTGCCAGTGTAAAGACAGCGTTGGAAAACGGGGAGACAAGTGTATAGACTGCATACCAGAGTTCACTGGCTATTCCAACCCAGTATGCGTTTACGATGACGAGGATTAAACCAACAATTATCGCTTTTTTGGAGATAACCTCGTTAGTTTGCGAGGTTTGGTGATTCATTAATTTTGTAGTGAGGGATTTGCTCGCTGTGAACTTCGGTTATACTATAGCTGTGCCATGGTTTGCATTTCTTTTCCCATTAATTCCAATATCTGATCAAGAGCACGATACAACTTTATAGTGTTCCCAATTTCATCTGCCTTGATGAGACGGATCGCTTCTTGTAGCTGTGTATCATGTCTTAAGTTGACAACCCGTTCAATGCCGACATTAATGTTGAAAAGTTGTTCAGCGCGTATTGTCAACCATCTTAGACTGACTCGGTATCCATCGTCAGCAAGTTTTTGCCTGAAATGTGGGAGTTCTGCCTCAAGTTTACCAAAATCAGTAGGGATATTCCCTATCCGTTTGGATTCCACCTCAATCCATTCAGTGACAAAATTCTCCAGCGCATTCTTTTCAGCGACGATCCGCTGCATTATCTGTTCGATTCTTTCAGGTTGCGGATCAGTAACGTGGACGTGTGGCGTAATCCCGGTATTGTCTATTGATATACCGTTAGGTGTATAATAGGATGATATTGTGAGTGAAATCGCACCGAGGTCAGTTAGCGGGTATCGTTTTTGAACAACACCTTTGCCGTAAGTTTTTGTGCCGACAAGGATTCCCCGTCCTGTATCTTTAATCGCACCTGCGACAATTTCAGATGCACTGGCACTATATTCGTCCACAAGAACAACAATTGGGATCTCAGAGTCACATCTGGTTTTAGGATGGGCGCGATATTGATCATCAAAATCGCTATTTCTTCCCTTGGTTGATACGATTATCCCTTGACTGATAAATGCATCCGCGATGTGGTATGCTGCATCAAGCAAACCGCCTTGATTGTTTCGTAAGTCTAAGATGAGTACCTGCATACCTGCTTCTTTATGTGCTGCAAGTGCTTGGTTGAATTCTTCTACAGTACCACCTACCCGATTTGTTCCGATAAATTTGGTTATTCTTATATATGCGATATTATCGTCCAACATAGTTGTTGTAACGCTCGGTACAGCAATTTTAGCGCGTTTAAGTTTTACATCAAAAGGTTCAAGGAACTTACGTTGTACGGTAATGGTGACATCTGTATTAACTGCCCCTCTGAGTAGATCAACAACATCGTCGACGGTCATTCCCGTTCTTTCATTTAAGAAAATTTGTTTACCATTAACTTTGGTAATGTAATCGCCAGCTTGAAGATGTGCAGAATCTGCGGGAGTTCCTGGTATTGGTTTAGATATTTTGATAAATCCACGATCAGGATATATGCCTACTCCAATTCCACCGAAATTTGCATTATATAGATTTTCAACAGAACGTTGATGATCTCGTTCCGATAATAGATAAGTATATGGGTCATTGATTGCACCGAGTGCGCCTTTTATTGCACCACGATACATTGCATTTGTGTCTACTGGTTTATAATGATTTTCTTTAGCGGTATCAATAGCAGATCTAAGTGCTTTCATCAATCGGTTTATTTGCTCGGTTTCACTGGCTGCATCTTTCTCATTGGAGTGAATGATGAACAATGGTATTCCTATCGCTACCACTAATACGATGAAGGACAATGTGTATCTTTTCATGCGGTTACCTTGCTGTTATCAATATACCAATTCTATTAATGATGATCTCTTTTGAAGTAGAATGTCCGAGGTGCAATGAATCGCGCGACTACAAAGCGACTATTTCTCAATGGATATGTTCTTTCTTAGAAATGGTATTACTCAATTTTCATTGTATGTGTGTTGTGTTTGGTTTATATGTTAGCATATTTTCTATGTTTAAGCAATGCTATAATCAATGGAGGGTGTGTAAAGTTTTTGGCACTAACTCCTTACCATGAATTGTAGTTCGGGATCTCTGTGCCCCGCATTTCCCCACACCGTCCATTGTAGGGGCGGGTCTCTGTGCCCGCCCGTTGCCCTACATGACAAGGAATGGCGAGGCACGGAGACCCGGGGAACGCCAAATGAAGATTAAGTTATTAAACGCGTAATTCTCATTTTCTCAAACTCGGTAGGAGCGGTTTCCTAACCGCTCCGGACTTCTCAAGGAAATTACCCGATTTATTTTTCAATCTTCATCAGGCGTTCATACCCGGGGAACGCCTACAGGCGTTCATACCGTTGATTTCTTGATTTCTTGATTACTTGATTTGGCATTACAATGGTTGATGTGATATTTTGCCAATAAAAAAGTAAAAATTTGTGAATAATAATTTGACTTTAGTAAGTTCATTATGTTATAATATACGTCACATATACCTTATTGAATAAGGAAGAGAATTATGAAAACAAAACAGCATACACAAGGAATAATGATCATCCTACAAGCAATCTTTTCAAGACATAGACAAAATACAGAAGACGTACAATTTAAAAAAATTTATGTTTTTTAATAAATCCCTTACGAACCCTTATGTAGACTACTCTAACAGCGATGTACAAAACGTACACGTTGTACGTGAATTTGTACGTCAAATTGTACGGTTTGACAAAGGAAAAATCTCGGATTTCATTAACAAGACACGCGTTCAATGTGAATGTCTTATGCATATTCACCAAGCGTAATTCATTGCACCTCATACTTTCATCTCACATTGTTGGAGTGGTTTATAACCACGATTACATTGTTGGAGTGGTTTTCAACCACGATTGCATTGTTGGAGTGGTTTTCAACCACGATTGCATTGTTGGAGTGGTTTTCAACCACGATTGCATTGTTGGAGTGGTTTATAACCACGACGAATGCCATAAACGCATTCGGCTTTGAATTGGATTGATCGGACTTCAAGTTTTCAATCCAACATGTAGTAAAATCTGAAATTAACAATACACTTTACATTTAGAATAACGCGTTTGTAGTCGCGCAATTCATTGCGCCTCTTACATTCTATAAATTTGCAATTAGGACAATAGGTTTCATTAATTGTAAGTCTTACTAATGAAAATGAAAGGGGTAATGCCAAATACTTTACACACCCTCAATAAACTGTCTGCTGTTTCCAATAGTCACAGTTCATCTCATAAGTCAATCAGGTTTCGGTTGGGTTTTCCACCGATTGTGATGCCAAAGCCACTGTTCTGGATATTTCTGTATGTATTTCTCTAACTCTTTAACAAGGAGCGTTGTGTATTCTATAACATCAGTTTCTGTATCACCAGATGGCTCCAAATAGATTGGTGGAGAGATGTAGACATGATGCTGGTCATTTGGTTGCCGAATATCTAATGTAAATAGGATCGGAGTGTCGGTTTTCAATGCGATAGTTACGGGTGCTCTGGATGTGGATGCGGGTTTGCCAAAGAACTCAATGAATACACCTTGTTCTCCTGCATTCTGATCAGCAAAGAACCCAACTGCCTCATTGTTTTTTAGGGCACGTAGTGTTGCGCGAATAGCGTTTTTTCTCGGTATAAGTTTTAGACTCAGACGTTCTCTATTCCGACAAATATAAGCATTTAGTTTCTCATTTTTTAAAGGAAAGGCGATGGCTGTTGCTCGGTTTGGGATGAGTACTCCCCAAACGAGTGAGAGAAGTTCCCAATTCCCAAAATGTGTTAAAACTACGATCACGCCTTTACCTTTTTCTATTGCTGCATCAAGATGCTCTCTGCCTTCTACTGAAACTTCCTGCCAGATATTGTCAGAATTCAGTTTAGTGAAACGCATGAATTCAATGATTGTTTTACTGAGATTGATGAAACTTGCTTTACACATATCATGTTGCCTGTCTTCGTCCATGTCGTTTCCGAATGCAATTTGCAAGTTATTGAGTGCGATCTGTCTCCGTTTCTTGAGGGTGCGATAGAGAAGTTTACCGATCCCTGTACCGAGGGACATTGCCCATTTCTTAGGTAAGATGCGGCAAACCCAACCAAAGATCATAACGAACTGATATACTGCACTGTCCTTCAATTTATTTCGCGCCATTGTATATGTATTATTCCTGAATGTTTGTAGATGATTAGAGTATATCATACTAAGATGCTGAAGGCAACTTGTGAGATGTGTATATAGTTCAGACATTTGAGGTTGGAAACCACACCTACAAGACAAAATCGGGGTTGAAACCCCTCCAACAAGATGGAAATTGAATTCCTCTGTGGTACATCCATTTTCAACTTGATAGGTTTCTATAAGCGTGGTAGAATTAACAAAATAATTAGGAGGATTATAATGGCAGAAACAGTGAGAACGGACATCAAAGGTATTGATCGGTTTATTCTTGAAGAAGGAACAGACCGAAATGTCCTCAGTCTACATATATCGGAAGTTGGTCCGGGGCAACGCGCGCATCCACCGCATACGCATGATGGACAAGAGATCTTCTATGTTTTTTCTGGAGAGGGTGAAGTGCTATTTGGAGAAAAGACGCATTGCATCAGTGATAATGAAGCTGTGCATGTTGATTGTCAAGTATTGCATGGTATCCGAAATGTCGGTGAAACGCCTCTTCGATATGCTGTAATCATTGGGCGTTAATCCGGTGAAGATTCAGTGAATTCAGTATTTCGCAACTGAATAATTCCATAAATTCCACCAACTATTAATAGTATACCGATGGTGCTTATTCCCCTACGTATCCAAATCGGATGGATGAATTCTGAGAGATGTATCCTTGAGAGTGGATGTAATAATTGAGATATACCTATATTGACATAAAACGCACCATAAGCGATAAGACACATCTCGCTAAGAAGTTGTTGTTTATAGGGGTTAACGGGCATACGAAAGGGGTTAATCAGGTAGTCGCCAGAGAAAACGAGGGTTACGCCAACTATAAAAAAGGTGATAAGTGTTGTTGTTGAATATGTGTATTGACGCAATATAATTGTCAATAAGATACTGACACCACCCAAAATAACGCTAATTATTCCCTGAAAAATTTGAACTCCTCTACTGTGTGCTATCATATTGCCTTTTCTATAGTTAGACTAAAGTCAGTCTGATAATCTGCCCTAAATGCCTTCGTAGGTTGGGTTGAGGAACGAGATCCAACCTACAGATACTAAACCTATCAACGATATTTAGAATGAATACATGACTGTCAAAGAAACCAACGGACCAAATTCAAATGCATCGCTTTCTTCATATTTGCCATCAACGAAAGCATCAGTGTCATCGTAAAGCGTTTTTTGATGTAAAGGGAATAACACCGAGAGCGATAACGGGACATTGAATGGGGTTGTAATAGATGTTCCGAGTGATGCCATACCGAAAAGCAGACCGGAATTCTTATCTATTTCTCCATCCCAATACGCATAAGCTTGATATACACCAAGATAGCCTGCTTGGAAAGAAACCCATTTATTCAAGCGAAAATTCAATCCTGAATTGTAGGTAAGTTCTCTGGAACCGAGATATTCTTTGCTGTTCTCGTAGAACGGCAGTTTTGTCCGTAAATTACTATGAGAAGCTAACCCTTTGTAGATAGGCAGACTATAGTGCAGGTTGATAACAGGGTTGAAAGTGCCAGTGCCAAATTGGATATGTAGGTGTTCCTTTCCCATTGCACCGAGTTTCCATGGGTCTTCTTCAGTTTTTCCAAACGGGATGGTGGTTCCAAAACGTCCCATCAGAAAATCGCCTTCCGTAAGGAGCCCCAGTCTATAATGCCCCAGAAAGACTTCCGCATCAGTGAGACCGTTATAGGTCTCATTTCGATGGTGGATATACCCATTGCGTTCAATAGCATCCCACTGTTCTTGGGTATACTCAACATCTTCAATTTTCTCAATAGTTGCATCTTGAGTTTTGGTTTCAAATGGTATGTTTGCGTCTATAATCCAGTTCGTTCCGAGTATGTATTTTAATCCGACATCAACCCGATATATGTTTAGGACAACATGATGTCGGTGCTCAGGAACTGGACCTACTGTTCTGTTTCCGTTGTTTTCATCAACGAAAACGCCTTCATCTTCAAGATGTCCACCTTCTGCGTCAAACCAACGCATCGCACTGACAGATACTTGAAATTTCTTGGCATCTTCAGAAGTCAAACTGACTTCACCTATCCCACCACGTGGGATTGCAGGATTGCTTCATGCACCTCAGCTTTCTTGTGCATAAGTAGTGTATAAACCACCAAAGGAAAGAATAGTAAGCAAAAGTATGAATATTGTGCTGAAAAGTCTGTTTTTCATGTTTATTCCTGTTTGTTTTGTTGCACAAAGATTGTATCTTATGGATTATTCTTATTATATTTCAAGGTTCAACCAACGCATTTCATCATCAGTTAGTTCAAGGTTCAATGCGCCGAGGGAAGAAGCCATTTCTTCCAAGTTAGCTGGACCGACAATGGGAAAGTTCGGGAAAGGAAGTTGAACACAATATGCAAGTGAGACTTGAATTGGGGAAAATCCGTATTTTGTTCCTAATTGTTTTGCGCGTGCGAGTCTTTCAAAGTTTTCATCGTTGTAATAGACACGCACCATATCGCCATTGTCTCGGTTTTCGGGTGTAAAAGCACCGCTGAAGAAGCCGCGTGCTTGTGATGACCACGGCATAAGTGGGAACTGACTTTCTATATGCCAACGCCGTGCATCATCGTCAACGTTTACACAACCACCCCACATCGGTTCCATAGGGACAGCAAGACTTATGTTGTTGCTTGCAGCAACAAAACCACTCAAATTATGTTCAGTTGCATAAGCATTTGCTTCAACAATGCGGTGGGGTTCCCAGTTTGAAGCAGCGATGGTGCGGATACGTCCTACGTTTATCTCTTCGTTCAGATAATCAATAATTGTGCTAACAGGCATTGCAGTATCATCTCTGTGAAGCATGTATAGGTCAATGTAATCGGTATCAAGACGGATGAGGTTTTCATCAAGGTCCTGTTTGATGAATTCTGGTGAAACGCGGTTTGGGTTCCCGCCTTGTGGATGTCCACCCTTATCTATGAGAAAGACATCTTCTCGATTTCCACGCTCTTTCATCCATAGTCCGATTAACTTTTCACTATTGCCGCCTCCATAGATGTGTGCTGTATCCAGTGTGTTTCCACCTGATTCAAAGAATGTATCCAGCATTTTTGTGCTGTGTTCGTAGTCGCCAGGTGAATACATCATCGTTCCCAAAATCAGTTGTGATATTTCTTGGTCAACTCCGGGAATTTTTATCCGCTTCATAGATATGTGTTCCTTCACTGATGCTTATTTCCAGAATATTGGACATAAATTATCTGTTTATTATATCACATTGGATATGGGTTTTCAATGTTAAATCCTCATCGTTCAGTCCGCTTAGATTCTATTTCTATAAATCTCTTGAACGAGTTCCATTGTTTTGACAGCATCAGTGAAACAGGTTAATGGTTGGCGGTCTTGCTGAATGCAATCCACAAAATGTTGACTTTCACCGTAAAAACCGTAAGTCTTATGCGTTGCGTCAGAATTAGCCGCTTCTTCAGTTGTTATTTCGGTAAGTCCTTCTGATGTATAGATCTTTGCACTGCCACCAGTATCCGGATTAATGTATGCGGAGACACCTTGTGCGTGCATCTCAAATATGTGGATACGTCCGCCGACTGCCCAATTTGTGCATAGATAACCCGATGCACCAGTGGTAAACTTGACAAGAGCATTGAAACTGTTCTCTCGTTCAGAACCGAAGGCATTAATATCACTTGCGACTGCTTGCACCTCTCCTCCTCCGAGCCAACGGAGTGTGTCCACTGCGTGAATGGCATCACATGTCAGGACATCTATCACGCCATCATAATAGAGTGCGTTTGGTGTATTTTTGTGGAAGGTGGACATACATTGGATAATCGATCCGTTTTCTTCCACGATAGTCTTGACTTTCTGCCTCAACGGTATATAACGACGGTTGAAGCCTACCATCGTCTTGCATCCGTTCTTTTCTGCTGCTAAAGCCATTTCCTTGGTTTGATGAAGCGTGACACCAGGAGGTTTTTCCATAAAGACATGGTGTCCTTGCGACAAACAGTGGATTACAAGTGGAAACAGATGTTGTGGCGGCATTAAGACATATACGGCATCTGGACTTGTTTCCTCAAGCATTTTCCGATAGTCTGTAAAGGTATTTTCAATCTCAAATCGTTCAGCGGTTGCATGCAGTTTAGATTCCACAAGATCGCACAATCCGACAAGGTTTACGTCTTCAAATTCCGAGAGAGATGGATAGTGGACACCATTTGCCATCCCACCTGCTCCGATGAGAGCGATGTTAACTTTGTTCATATTTTCCTCTGTTTTAGCGGTTTTTGTTGTATATTACAAGAGAAGATGTTAAAATGCAACTAAGTTCTGTAACACACTAATTCCATACCAACACATATATCAGTATTTTATCTTGTCATAGCACCCAAACCTAAAGGATTGAGCTTGTGCTTCGTAGCAGTTAGCGTTGTTCTCCAAAGAGAACACCCGTCTCACGTCTGCTCCACAACGGGATCATAAGCAGCCCGTAATATGTTGATAGCAGCGTTTATATCTCTATCATGTTCGGAATTACATTGTGAACATGTCCACTGTCTATCATTGAGAGAAAGATTATCGTTTTTATCTCCGCAGTTGCTACAAGGTTTTGTTGTAGGTGTCCATTGTCCGATTTGAAGAAACTGTTTATCATGTTTGAAACATTTGAATGCCAACAATTGAATAAACTGGTAAAATCCAAGATCGGAGACTTTACGTCCCCACAACCGCTTCATGCCATCAAGGTTCAACGTTTCTGTGGCAATCATATCAAACCTTCTGCACAAGTCTGTAGCAAGTTTCCACTGCCAGTCAAGCCGTTGGTTTGCTATCTTGATATAATGCTGGGCGAGTTGTCTAATAGCGCGATACCAATTGTTAGACTCTTTGACTTTACGACTCACAGCTTTATTCAGTTTGCGAAGATGTTTCAAGGATTGTTTCAAGAATTCTGGTGCTTGTATCTTTTCACCGTTGCTCAAAGTCAAAAATGTTTTCAATCCGAAGTCTATACCTACGCTCTCACCTGTTTGTCGCATAGGTTCGGTAGAAGTATCATCGGTGACAATGTAAAGCCAGTATTCACCGGCACTATCACGAAGGATTTGAACATAGCGGACAGTGCTGTGCCAGTCTCGGTGTTGGTGAAAAGAAAACCAGATACGATTGAATTTCAGAGATTGTGTGGAGTCATCCCACGACTTGAAAGAGATACAGACACGACCATTTTCAAGTTTGTAGCCTGTTTGGAACTTCGCAGAACGATAACGATGTTTGCGTTTGAATTTAGGAAGTCCACCTTGTCCATTGAAAAAGCGTTGGTATGCGTCATGGACACGGATAATCGCAGCATCAAGTGTGTCACGCGGTATCCAAGCCCAATGCTTTTTAGTCCGTTTCAGCAACTTGGTAAGATGTGGTTGGAGTTTATATCTACCAGCATATTTACCGTATTTCCGGTAATAACGCATTTCCAAACGCAGAAAGTGGTTATGCACATCAGCAAGGTCGTCAAGCAGATTACCAAGTTTTTTGTTTTTAGAATGGTTGCGTATCTTGTATTTATAGGTTCGCATTGTTTTTCTCCAGCATTATTTACCAATACTACTGGCATGGTAGAGACCTCTCCAAGCGGAGAGGGTAGTATTCTCTACCAACTATGCTGAGAATAGTATAACAGATCTGACATGAGTTGTCAAGAAAAGGACAGGAGCGGGCAGAGGCATTCAATTGTCGATGTTTGCTCCTAAAAGCATGAGTGCTTCTTTAGGTTTTGCTGCAAAATATCGGAATGCATAAGCGATTTCAGTGTTCCCAGAAGTGCGTAATAGACTAATAGTTGCATTTCGTAATGCGCACATCACCTGAGGTATGTTGCCACACCGGACTTGAGACGCATCCTCATCAAAGAGCACATCCCGCGTGCGGTGCGACAGGTTCTCTATCGCCCAATGTCCACGGCGGAGCATCAAAATCCGTTCTGCGGATCCACACTCAGGCGTTAGACTTGTGATGCCATATTGCGTCATCGTGCGCATTTCTCCGGTTCGGATGTGTTTGCGTTCTGTCTTGTATTGGTAAACTTGTGCAAGCCCCGGCCAGTCCACATATCCTGTATCTATTAGGAGTGTGCTTGTCGTCATCGTGCGCGTTTGGAGCCACCCATTGTCTTTGTCAACAGTGGTGCAAGTATCTGTCCGTGCGCCGAGATCCTTATGTATCTGTTCACTTGTTTTTGTGGGATGTGATGTCCGGGTGTCCGAGGGGCTACTTTCAAATACCGAGCGAATATCTTCTAATAGATTGGGTTGGTTTTCTTTTACAGGCATGACATAATCCGCATCCGCATCACATAAGTCTTGACAGAACGAACGTTGTGTCAGCAGCGCATCTGTTGTCACCACTTTTCCTGAGACATCAAACGCTTCAAGGATGCGTGAAGCAATAGGGATTTCATTCGTTTTGTTAGACACGGGTCGCTGTGTGAGTGTGATACCGAGTTGATGTGTCACAACAGATAACAGATGTGTGATTTGAGCATCTTGCGTGAGACTGCCACATAAGGTTTTGCCATCTATCGCTACCGCATTCTCATCGTCTTCCTGCGTCGCTGCGAACACATCGGTTGCCCACGCACTGAGTGTTCGCTCTAAAGCAACAATGTCTAAATCGTTGAAACAATAATGGAGTGTTGCGGCACAAGGTGTCTTCGGATGCGTGAACCCAAGTGCTTTCCCAAACTCGGGAGGGTATGTCCGTCCCCATTGTGCGATAGCACTATAACTGCGATAACCACACATCATGGCAATCACCGAAAGACCTAAAATAGCAGATAACGGATGTCGTTTTCCACGCGGGTTGCGTTTATCTGGAACTTCTGCTAATCTATTCAGTAAGTGGCGAGAAACTTTTTTCGTCATTTTTACCTCCAAAGCATAAATGCTTATATGAACTTTGAGGTAATATATGATATATTAAGAATATGCACAACTAATATCGACAATTGAATGCCTCTGCAGGAGCGGGCATTCCTCCCAAACCTAAAGGATTGGGTTTCCTGCCCGAAACGTTGATGAATTTTGACCCAATAAAATTAGAACTCTATAAAAATATACTAACTTCTGTCTCGGAAGAGATGGGTGTAACCCTACAACGCACAGCCTTTTCACCGAACATCAAAGAACGACTTGATTTTTCATGTGCTGTTTTTGATGCTTCAGGACAGATGATTGCCCAAGCGGCACACATACCTGTACATCTTGGTTCAATGCCGCTTTCCGTTTTGGCAGCTATTGAACAGACTGAGATGGTACCCGGTGATATGATCGTGCTGAATGACCCATATCGTGGGGGAACACACCTACCAGACATTACATTGGTAGCACCTGTATTTGGCGATGGATCCTCGGACTCTCCGACTTTTTATGTAGCAAACCGTGCACACCACGCGGATGTGGGTGGCATGACCCCCGGTTCCATGCCGCTTGCGACGAGTGTGATTCAGGAAGGTATCCGCATTCCACCTGTTAAACTTGTACGTGGTGGAGAACTGGATACCGACTTGTGGGATTTAATCCTTGCTAATGTGCGAACACCTGTAGAACGACGGGGTGATATGGAGGCGCAACTCGCAGCAAACCGCATCGGTGAACGTAGATTACAGGAAATGGTTGCGAAATACGGTATTCCTGAAATCGAGGCGTATATGCAGGAACTTTGTGCTTATTCCAGTCGGATGGTGCGGTCATTCTTGCGTGAACTTCCTGATGGTAGATACGAATATTCAGATGTTATGGATAACGACGGTATTACTGATGAACCGATAGAAATTCGGGTTGCCATTGAAATCAAAGATGACACTGCAATTGTGGATTTTACGGGAACATCTGCGCAAGTGCGCGGTTCTGTTAATGCAATCTACGCTATTACCGTCTCAGCCGTATTTTATACGTTCCGTTGTGTTGCCGGTGAGGATGTTCCTTCAAATGCGGGGTGTATGGAACCTATTGAAATCATAGCACCTGAAGGGAGTGTTATCAACGCTAAGTTTCCCGCAGCCGTTGCTGGTGGAAACGTTGAAACTTCACAGCGAATTGTTGATGTGCTTTTTGGAGCGATGGCACAGTTGTGTCCGGACAGAATTCCTGCTGCGAGTAGTGGGACTATGAATAATATCACGGTCGGCGGCTATGATGTTTTGCGAGGACGCGATTTTACCTACTATGAGACCATTGCGGGTGGTATGGGTGCTCGTCCAAGTTGTGATGGGATTGATGCTATTCATACCCACATGACGAATACTATGAATACACCTATAGAAACGATAGAGACGAGTTATCCGATGCAGGTTGAGGCGTATGCGATTCGGCGGGGAACTGGCGGAGAAGGTGAATTCCGTGGTGGGTCTGGGGTTGTGCGGTCGCTTCGGTTACTCACAGATGCTGAAGTTACCATCCTATCTGAGCGAAGGGTGTTTCGTCCTTACGGATTACAGGGAGGTGAATCGGGTCAGTCGGGTCGTAATGTACTCATCCGTGATGGCGAGGAACACGCACTTGCGGGGAAAACTACGTTCTCTGTTCGCGAAGGTGATGTCATTCAGATTGAAACGCCTGGGGGTGGTGTTTTGGGAAGCCATAGGCATCAATTTAGCGTCTTTGTCAGGCCGGTAGGTTCAGTTTCCTAACCGAACCGGATCTTCCGAGAAAACCCTTATGGACGCCATTGGCACAAATCGGAGCGGTTCGGAGACCGCTCCTACCGAATTTGGAATTAGTATGTGTGCTACGATAATCCTTTCAAAGTTCCCGTGCTATCACCTAATTTGCTTATATTAACATCCATTCGGTTGAGCATGGATAGCCATAAGTTATTGAGTGGTGTTTCCTTTGGATACTGAATATGTCGTCCACCTTGTATCGTTCCACAACCACCACCTGACAATAAGACAGGTAGGTCGTGGTGGCTATGCCTGTTACCATCCGAGTTTCCACTGCCATAGCAAATCATAGAATGGTCGAGTAAGGATCCTTCACCTTCAGGAATAGAATCAAGTTTCTCTAACAGATATGCAAGCTGCTCAATGTGGAAGATGTTAATCTTTCGAATTTTATCAATCTTCGCTGTATCGCCACCGTGATGTGAGATGTTGTGGTGTCCATCTGTGACGTTGAGGTTTGGATATGTCTTGTTGCTGCCTTCGTTTGCTAACGCAAAGGTAACAATTCGTGTTATATCTGTCTGGAATGAAAGCACAATCAGGTCTAACATGAGTCGGACATGCTCTTGGAAATCTTTGGGAGTATCCTCTGGTGCATTGAAGTCAGGACTTTCAATGGAGGGGAACTTTTCAGCCGCCTCAATTCGCTTTTCAATATCCCTAATAGCAGAGAAGTATTCATCAAGTTTCCGCACATCGTTTCCGCTGACTTTGTGGATTAGGTCTTGTGAGTCCTGTTTGACGAAATCGAGGATACTTCTTCTTTCAGCATCGCGTTGTTGTCTCTTCTCATTGGGTTTAGTGGAGAACAGGCGTTCAAATGCAAGTTTCGGATTAACCTCTTTCGGTAGTGGTTGCGTTGCGGATTTCCACGACATCGTCGCTGAATAAACGCAGCTATAGCCAGAGTCACAATTTCCGGCTCTATAACCTTTTTCAATACCGAGTTCAAGTGAAGACAACTGTGTTTGATCGCCGATTTGTGTCGCTGCGGCTTGGTCAACAGAAATGCCTGCGTGTATATCTGTCCCGCTTGTTTTACGGGGTTGTGCCCCTGTGAGGTATGCTGCCATTGCTCTGGCATGATCACCGCCACCGTCACCATTGGCACGTGCTTTGTCTGCTGTGAGTCCACTAAGAACCAGAGTTTTATCCTTGACGTTTTGCAACGGTTTGAGGATTTCGGTGAGTTCAAAGTTTGCACCTACCTGTTCCGGAGTCCATTTCTCCATTATTTTCCCGTTCGGACTATAGAGAAATGCCATGCGATTTGGTATTATCTGTCCTGTCACACCTGTTGTGGCTGCGGTTGCCCAACTTGTGAGTGGACCCATTGATTCTAACCAAGGTAATGCGATACTGACTCCTAATCCGCTTAAAAATGTTCTACGTGATAGTTTTGGTGTTTTCATATATGTCTTTTCCTTATGTATCCTGCTAATGACATCCTATTTCCTAAATAACTTAACCTAATTCACCCCAGAAATTCAACTTCATTGTAAGATGGATCTCTGTGTCCATCCGTTATTTCCACTTACGAGACATAGCGGGGAACAGAAACCCCGCTCTACAAATGATCTATGAGACATGTTCTAAAAAAGTGGTGCTCCTTGTGCTTCTACGTAAACCGAGTAAAGAGATTGACTTGCAGTCATAAAGAGTCTGTTTCTTTTAACGCCACCGAAACAGATATTGGAACATATTTCTGGGAGGTGTATCTTGCCGATGAGTGTGCCATCTGGTGAGAAGATATGCACGCCATCGTAGCCTTCACCGACCCAACCTGCACCTGCCCATATATTTCCGTCAATATCACATCGGAGACCGTCGGCATTGCCGGGTGCTGTCTCATAAAACACTTGTTTGCCTCCCAGACGTTCACCGTCAATCACATCAAAGACAATGATGTTTTTGGGTGTGCCTGTGTCGGCGATATAGAGTTTTTCATAGTCTGGGGAGAAACACAGTCCGTTTGGTCTTTCAAGATCACTTGTAACAACTGTTGCTTTTCCAGTGTCAGGATTGAGACGATAAACGGATGTCGGCAGTTCAAATTCTGCCTTGTGTCCTTCGTAATTGAAAAGTATGCCGTATCCTGGATCCGTAAACCAGATATGTTCATCAGGATGCACAATGACATCGTTTGGTGCGTTGAATCTTTTGCCTTCAAAGTTATCTATAAGTACTGTAATTGTGCCATCATATTCGGTACGTGTGACGCGCCGTGTGCCGTGTTCGCAACTAATGAGTCTGCCTTGACGGTCGCGAGTGTGTCCGTTAGTATAGTTAGAAGGTTTTCGGTAGACACTTACTTTTCCAGTTGTTTCTTGCCATTTTAGCATACGGTTGTTGGGAATATCACTCCAGAGGAGAAAACCGCCATCTCCGAACCAGACGGGTCCCTCAGACCAACGCGCACCTGTCCACAAACGTTCCACGACAGCATTTCCGATTTTGTATTTCTTGAAACGCGGGTCAAGAACTTCAATTGCAGGATCAGGATAGCGTTGAATGGTCTTCGTGCCAGTATCCGCTAAACTTGACAAAACCCCTACAGAACCTAATAGAGGTATGGCAGCACTTGCACTTAAGCTGCGTATAAATGATCGTCGTGTAAGTTGTTTTGGCGTGTTCATAAGTATCACCGTTGATGTTTAGTTTACCACACAACTGAGCAATTGTCAAATAATTTACTTAAGATTTGGAGACAGATATCGTTCATTATAGATGACCATTATTCGCTCATGGACGAACTTGTATTTATCAGGACATGCCGAACGCAGCTCATCTGGATAGACCAGATAGCGTGCAAGACTTTCTGCCATATCCTCGTTTGGATTTTTTTCCATTGCGTAGTCGGATATGAATGTATCACGGTCTCGGGTTGTCGACCAACCATGCTCACTCTTCTTATCTTCATACCACCCACCAAGTTCTTGCCAATCGTTTTTGAGCTGTTCAGGAAAGAGGTGTGTCCATAAGAAATGTGCCTTTTCATGGGCAATCACTTGGGATATACCATCAGGACTACCGTTATTGAGGAAAGCTGAGTCGTACTCCATGAAATTCAATGTAGTCCATGCTCTACCTGCAAATCCTAAATTCGCATCAGATCTACATACGATATATTCTAATTGGGGCATTTTCTGGAGTGCCTTTGGAAATTTCTCAAAAATTGATAGAAAAATCATCAGGTCTTTGTTTTCAAATTCCGTTATTTCGGCCCCCCTCTCATCATCTGGCAGTTTATTAAATAAGAATTCATAAGACTCTATTTCTGTACTGATGCCATACCTTGCTTGTAATATAAATTTTATTGCTGATCTATTTGTTCCATTTTCTGTAACGAATTGGACAGCAGCATCAAATAAACGTCTTTCTGGTACCAATTCCTGTTCATCAACTTGATCAGGGAAGGCATAAGTACTTATCGTAACGGACTTTATACCATTTTGCAATTCAATGAGAATGTCATTTTGCATCCCATCACTGTTTATTTTCCATGTAGAAGCCGTAACATTTACATCTGGTTTTGGAGCGATGGATTCTAATAATTTTAGGAGTGCTTCTGCGCGATTTGTATTCCAAGTAGTATCTAAACGGATTGAATATTTATGTCCAAGTTGTTCATAAGGATTATCAAACCGTGTTTCAAGTGGAACAGTGTAACAACTTGTTAGTATAATAATGGGTGTGAGAAAAACAGTGTATATTATTGGCAAGAAGTGTTTTAGTCGCATCTTTAATTATCCTTTTGTGCCGCGTCGTAAGCGAAACGGGTCGCTCTTGACTATTTCTGTAATCAAGACCGAGAATTTATAATCATTTGTCTCCAATGCGGTGACAATTCGGTCAATTGTGGGTCTGTCATAGTATTCCAAGCCTCTCCCCAAGGCATAGATCAACATCTTTTCTGTTAGACATCGTGCGAATTGTGATTTTCTGTTGATTAGAATCTGCTTTAAATCTAGAATGTTCTCAAATGATGTACCGTCAGGTAGTTGTCCGACAGTATCAATATCTTGCTCCCCATCTTTTGTGCGATACTTCCCGATTGCATCATAATTTTCCATTGCAAACCCGATAGGATCCATTTTTGCATGGCAGTTTGCACACCCTGGGTCATCTCTGTGTTGTTCAAGTCGTTCTCTGAGTGTGGTTCCGGTAATAGCATCATGTTCTTCTTCCAATTCGGGGACATCGGGTGGTGGCGGAGGCGGTGGTGTGCCGAGTATCTGTTCTAAGACCCATCGTCCTCGCTTCACAGGTGATGTGCGTTTTGGATTTGATGTTACTGTTAGTATGCTGGCTTGTGTCAGGATACCACCGCGTTTAAAATAGTTATTCTCATTATTCAAAGCAACTCGACGGAATGTGTTCCCCTTTATCGGTTCTCCCTGTTCATCTTTCCAAATCTCATAATGTCCAGACAAACGTTGATTAAGAAAAGTGTAGTCAGCACTTAAGAGTTCAAGGATACTCCTATCTTCACGAAAAATTGATTCCAGAAACAGTTCTGTTTCCTTCAACATATCTGCTCGCAGTTTGGAATTGAATGTCGGAAAACGTTCAATATCAGGTGTAGCGGTTTCCAGACGTTGAATTTGCAACCATTGTGAACCGAAGTTTGTAGCCAATTCCGTTGCCTTTGGATCAGCAAGCATTCGTTTGACCTGCGCCTCAAGTGATGCAGTGAGTTGGTTTTTCTCTGCAAGGTTGAGAAGTTCATCATCTGGAATGCTGCTCCATAAGAAGTATGAAAGTCGCGAAGCGAGATGGAATTCATCAATCGGTTGTGGCTCTTCGGTTTCTGGGCGGTCATCTAACTCTAATCTGAAAAGGAATTTGGGAGAACAGAGAATAACTTTAATCGCTTGTTGAATTCCTTCTTCCCACCTTGCGCCACCTGCTTGAGTGGATTCCACAAACTGCACGAGTTGATCAATTTCCTGATCACTCGGTGGACGACGATACGCTTTGCGGAGCAATCTTGTTAACACTTCGCGTGTCTGTTCCGTTTGTGAAATATCTGGTGTACAGACTAATATCTCAAGGTGTGATTTGGGTCTTGTTTCCAACGGTCCTAGAGATGTTATGGCTCGGATTTGGAGTTTCGCTTGTGGTGTCCCATTTTCAGGTTTTACCATTGCTATACCGGCGTTGTCAATATTTTCAATTCCACTAACCAGATACCTAATCGTTTGCAGTTTCTTTGGATCTCTTGAGGTAATTTCAAAAATCTTGAGAATCTTGATTCTGTTATTTGTAGAGGTGTCATAACCGACTAACCTTGCGAGTTCATCTTGTGGGGTTACGTCTTCAAGATCCTTGCCTTGAATGTAGAGTGCGACCTGAACGGGGGTGTCACTTTCTGTTTCGGCATAAAGTGTTGCACGGAAATATGTTTCTACATCGGGTAAAAGTTTGAGAGGTCTTGCCGGCGTAAAAAAGGGTCCGGATTGCCACTGTTCCGTAGCATTTGGATCGAGCACGCGGAAACGGGCATCACGGACATCATTGTGCCGTGGATTAAGATATTTTGTATTAATGTAGTTAGTTGATGGTTTAGGTGGCTCCAAAATGATAACTCGCGCAGCGATTGCTTCTGCAGCGTCAAGATAACGTTCCATCAGTAGTGGTGACATCGTCAGCACATCACCGATATTATCAAATCCATGTCCAACATCGTCTGCAGGAAAATTTGCAGTCGGGTCAAAATCAGCACCGAGTAAATCACGAACACTGTTTCGGTATTCAACTCTATTGAGTCTGCGGACAGTTATCTTACCGGGGTCAGGTTTCGCAGTACGACTTGCTTTCTCAAAAATTGCCTTAACGTGCTGTACAAAAGCATCTGATTCCTCAATGGTAGGTTGGTCGTTGCCTTCTGGTGGCATCTGGCTTGTTTCTATCATGTCAAGCACTCTCTCCCAAGCATCGTAATCTTTGATTACCGATAGGTTGTCTTCATAAGAGTCAAGGGAAAGCCCTGCTTCAGGTTGATCGCCGCCATGGCAACCGAAGCAGTACTGCTCTAAGAATGTGATTCCGTGTTCTTCAAAACTGTACGTGTCTTTTTCACCGATGCCTTGTTTCAATGAAATAAACACCCCTAACACAATTAGAAAAAGGGATAATGATAGATACTTGTAAAATGTGAGAGATTTTAGAGATGAGATGATGGATTTGAAATTATGTAGAATCATAGTTCCTGATTGTTTCTAAATGTACTCTATTGTAGCAATATCATGATACCTCAAGATTGTATGGAATGTCAAAGAAACTGATAAAGATATTCCTTAGACATTCTTTACAATCAGTAGTTCGTGAGATCGCTTGACATGACCTGTTCCATTTTCAATCCGATTCTTGCCTATACGAGTTTCACCTTGTCCTAATGTATATTGCCATCGGACTTCAAGAATCTGAAAGTCAGCATACCACTGCCTGATAGTTTGACAATCGTTATATGAAAGAACGAAACCATTATTGTGTTCATGCAGTAGATCTCGTAACAATTCGTGGTTAAACCCTTTGTGATGAACAGGGAAATTACGTTGCGGATATATACCTCGAAACATTTCTCCCTCATCAAGATAGTAGGGTGGATCACAATATAGAAAGTCATCTGAATGCATTTGGAGGGTTGCCTCAAAACTCCCAGTATTAACAGACAAGTTTGGACATCTGAAATTCTGTACAGTTTGCACTGATCGAGTAAATTTTTCTGGAGATTCATAGATCTTTGACATCCATCCGAGAAAACCTGGTCCATAAGAGAGATTGTGGTTAAACCAATAATGTGCAGCTAACGCTAACGGATTAGAAATGCGTTCCTCATCATTCCAATGTGCTTTGAGGCGTTCCTTTATCTCTGTATATCGCGTTTTTGTAGGTTGCCATTTTTTGAGTCGTTCTGCGAGTTCATTTGCAGATGAAAGTTGTACTTGCCAATAATTCACGAGAATATCAAAGATATCGTAAGCACAAACCTGCATACCGAGTTCTTTTGCACATGCAATTTCAACAGCCCCTCCACCAATAAACGGTGACACAAGTTTTTTCAATCCATCAGGTATCTGTTCTACAATATGTCCAACCCCAAGGCTCTTTCCACCAGCATATCGTATCGGTAGACCTCTGTACCGTGTATATTTATACTTGCCTTTACTTTTGAGGGAATCCAAAAACAAAACTCTTTGAGATGTTCCAAAGAGATTTGACTGATTTTGTTGTCTGTCCGTTTCTTGATTTTGGATATGTGTGCCAAGTAGGACAGAATCGGGATTAGACATTGAATAGTGTCCGTAGAATTTGTTAGATCAAGTAATTGTAGTATGTTTCTTATAGATATGCTTGAGTTGAGAATAAGCCGGATTCTGTATATGATGATCATTCATCTGGGATCGATGTTTCCATTGACCTCAAGCGGTTACCCGGGGACAAAGCGGGCACACCTTTAAATGTCCCCCATTTTACCTTGCTCCAGATGGGGTTTACCGAGCACCATAAGTCACCTTATGGACTGGTGCGCTTTTACCGCACCGTTTCACCTGTACAACGTTTAACGCGTTGTAGTCTGCTTTCTGTTGCACTTTCCATAGCGTTGCCGCTCCTGGGGGTTACCCAGCATCCTGCCCTGCAGAGTCCGGACTTTCCTCATTCCATATTGGAACGCGACCATCTACTCAACTCAAGCGTCTCTTAAGGGTACCATATTTTGTGTGCTATTGGCAATATCAATTTTGGGTTTGTTTTGTGATTAAGATGGGATTTTCTATTTATACCGATTCTAATTGAAATGGTATCAGAATAGTATGGTGTTATGTTTTCTGGTTCATAGGTTCTTCTCTCATAACTCGTTGTTCCCCTACCTGATTTTCAGTCGGAACAATACGAATTTCTATATCATATTTCAGGCGAGTCAGAAATGTGAGTAATCGCTCAACACTGTAATGATTAAATTTCCCATTCTTAAGCCGAGAGATTTCAGGTTGTTTCACCCCTAAAATATTTGCAGCCTCAGCCTGAGTCCACTTCCGATCTTCTATAATCTGAAACACTTCATATCCAAGTGTAGCTTTGAGAAATAATTCCTCAGCATCTGGTAGATTCAGATCCGCAAACACATTGCCTGAACTCTCTTCAAATTTAATTTTTTTGCTCATAGTTTTTCTCCAATTCTTGTGCTATTTTCAGACGTTCTTTGATTAAATCTACCTCTTTCTGTGGAGTTTTTTTACCTTTCTTTGATTTTTTCTGAAAACAGTGCAGGACATAAATACGTTCTCCAATTTTCACGGAATACACCGAACGGTAAGTATCAGTCCTATGTGTAACCCGTATTTCAAAAACCCCTGAACCTACGTGTTTGAACGGTATCGCGTCAGACGACATACCTCCTTTTTGTGCAATAAACAAAGCATCTCCTATATCTTTTTGAACAGACTTTGGAAATTCTTTAAGCCTTTTCTTAGCACTTCCAACCCATACAAGTTGCTTCAAGTTACGACTTATGTCAACCATGATATAATTATAACCAAATGGATATATAATGTCAAGTAGAATCTATTTTGCGTCAGGGTTGTTTACCCTCCAATGTAGACACAGAGGCATTCAATTGTCAATATTAGTTGTGCATATTCTTAATATATCATATATAGCATGACTTCTCATGCTATATATGATATATATTACCTCAAAGTTCATATAAGCATTTATGCTTTGGAGGTAAAAATGACGAAAAAAGTTTCTCGCCACTTACTGAATAGATTAGCAGAAGTTCCAGATAAACGCAACCCGCGTGGAAAACGACATCCGTTATCTGCTATTTTAGGTCTTTCGGTGATTGCCATGATGTGTGGTTATCGCAGTTATAGTGCTATCGCACAATGGGGACGGACATACCCTCCCGAGTTTGGGAAAGCACTTGGGTTCACGCATCCGAAGACACCTTGTGCCGCAACACTCCATTATTGTTTCAACGATTTAGACATTGTTGCTTTAGAGCGAACACTCAGTGCGTGGGCAACCGATGTGTTCGCAGCGACGCAGGAAGACGATGAGAATGCGGTAGCGATAGATGGCAAAACCTTATGTGGCAGTCTCACGCAAGATGCTCAAATCACACATCTGTTATCTGTTGTGACACATCAACTCGGTATCACACTCACACAGCGACCCGTGTCTAACAAAACGAATGAAATCCCTATTGCTTCACGCATCCTTGAAGCGTTTGATGTCTCAGGAAAAGTGGTGACAACAGATGCGCTGCTGACACAGCGTTCGTTCTGTCAAGACTTATGTGATGCGGATGCGGATTATGTCATGCCTGTAAAAGAAAACCAACCCAATCTATTAGAAGATATTCGCTCGGTATTTGAAAGTAGCCCCTCGGACACCCGGACATCACATCCCACAAAAACAAGTGAACAGATACATAAGGATCTCGGCGCACGGACAGATACTTGCACCACTGTTGACAAAGACAATGGGTGGCTCCAAACGCGCACGATGACGACAAGCACACTCCTAATAGATACAGGATATGTGGACTGGCCGGGGCTTGCACAAGTTTACCAATACAAGACAGAACGCAAACACATCCGAACCGGAGAAATGCGCACGATGACGCAATATGGCATCACAAGTCTAACGCCTGAGTGTGGATCCGCAGAACGGATTTTGATGCTCCGCCGTGGACATTGGGCGATAGAGAACCTGTCGCACCGCACGCGGGATGTGCTCTTTGATGAGGATGCGTCTCAAGTCCGGTGTGGCAACATACCTCAGGTGATGTGCGCATTACGAAATGCAACTATTAGTCTATTACGCACTTCTGGGAACACTGAAATCGCTTATGCATTCCGATATTTTGCAGCAAAACCTAAAGAAGCACTCATGCTTTTAGGAGCAAACATCGACAATTGAATGCCTCTGAATGTAGACATTTCACCGTTGATATGTTATATTATGGTGATTGAATAGAAAATAGAGGCACCTCAAAGATAGCAAAAAGTGAGGGGCAGAACTCTAATTAGGAAAGGATTTTAATGGCAATACATCATTTTACGCCGACTGCTTACCATACTGCTATCGGGGCACACGAACCGGTACTCCATATCAATAGTGGTGATACCGTTATTACAACAACTGTGGATAATGCTGGCTATGATGCTTCGGATAAACAGGTGACACCGGGTGGTAACCCACAGACGGGGCCGTTCTTTATTGAAACCGCGGAACCGGGAGATACACTTGTCGTGCGTTTTGACAAACTTCTTCCGAATCGGAAAATAGGGAGAACTGCTACGGTTGTTGCTCCTAATGTACTTGATCCGCACTATGTCGCATCAGAGATGCCAGAAGGTGGTCGTGCAGAATGGCATGTTGATGTTGAGGCATGGACTGCTACTTTAATAACGCCTGAGACACAGTTGGGTGAACTTACATTACCGCTTGAACCGATGGTGGGTTGTTTTGGTGTTGCCCCGCCACGTGGTCAGGTTATCTCCACTGCTACGTCCTCTACGCACGGTGGGAACATGGATTATCGTGGTTTTAAGGAAGGAGTTACAGTTTATCTGCCTGTCTTTGTTCCTGGCGCGCTTTTTCATCTTGGAGATGGACATGCAGTTCAGGGAGATGGTGAGATAGTTGGTACTGGAATAGAAATCTCCTTTGATGTTCAGTTCAGTGTTGAAGTCATAAAAGGCAAATCCATAAATTGGCCACGTTCAGAAAATGACGACTACATTCTTACCGCTGGTAATGCCCGTCCGTTAGATCAGGCGGCGCAGCATGCGACTACAGAACTTCTCCGATGGTTGGATGAGCTTGGTTTGGAAAAAAGTGCCGCACATATTCTTTTGGGGCAAACCGTTGAATACGATATGGGGAATGTGTTTGATCCTGCCTATACGATGGTTTGCAAGATAAAGAAGTCCATATTGCGCGAGATAGGAATTTGGGATGTGGATTAAGATTTGTTCATCTCTAATTCTGTCATAGACCTTAGATTGAGGAGAGGTGTCATCACACCGCCGGAAGCAGGGATAACGACCCCAGTATCGTATAACTTCATCGCAGCGATAGTTGCCTGTGCTACATCTTCAGGAGTGCCGGGACGCACCATAAAGACATACCCTTTCTCGGCTGCTTCTTCATAATCTGGAATACGGACGCGGGATAGGTCTGTATTTATGACACCTGCCGCGATTCCATTCACCTTAATACTGTGCATGGCTAATCTGCCTGCATAAGCACGCATGCTCATCTCTAATCCGGCTTTTGAAATACAGTATGCCGTCCGGTTATCGGATGCCATTGTATCGGAGATAGAAAGCGTGTAGATGATACATCCACGGATTTCATTTTCTACCATATAGTTTGCAACGCGTTGTGTGAGAAAATGTGGTGCCTTTAAGTTCGTATTCAGCAGCAGATCAAATTGTTCTGGTGTTTCCTCAAGAATATCAGCGATACGGGTGATACCAGCATTGTTTATAAGTATATTAACCTTTCCGAATGCATTATGTGCAGTTTCAAGCATTCTTTGGTGCGCATCTAAGTCGCTGATATCCGCTTGGATGATCGATGCTTTTCTACCGAGTGCCTCAACTTCTTTTTTCACTGCTTCGGCTGCATCCCGATTCTGATTATAATTGATGAGTACGTCAGCACCTTGACGTGCTAATTCAATAGCGATTGCACGTCCGATTCCACGACTAGCCCCGGTTACGATTGCTGCACTATTTTTCAATGAAGCGTCAGTGGCAAAAAATCCGAGTTCTGTATCTGTTGACATGTATTTACTCCTTATTCATCCTCTTTACTTTGGGCAAGAGAATTGCTGAACACATTGAGATCATCAGAGAAACTTTGGTATAATCTTTCAATGTTTCTTGCGTGTTCTTCTGTATTGTCATAAATTAATTCTTCAGTATAAATGTTTCTGTATAATCATGCTTATACTCCATTTAATTCCAATGTATCACTTAAATGGCATGCGACTTTGACACCGGGTGATACCTCACGAAGTTCAGGTGTTTCTGTTTTACACAAGTCTTCTGCATAAGGGCACCTTGGATGAAAATGACAACCTGATGGGGGTTTGGAAGGATCTGGCACATCCCCTTCAAGACGAATCAGTTCACGTTTACGTTGTTTTTTAGGATCAGGAATTGGTACTGCCGATATCAATGCTTCAGTATACGGGTGTTTGGGGGATTTGTAGAGTTGTTCTGCATCGCTGATTTCCACAATTTTTCCGAGATACATCACTGCAACACGGTCGCTGATATGTCTAACAACGCTGAGATCGTGTGCGATAAAGATATAGGAGAGTTGAAACTTTTCCCGTAACTCTACCAACAGATTGAGGATTTGTGCTTGTACTGACACGTCAAGCGCGGACACTGGTTCATCTGCAACGATCAATTCTGGTTGTAGTGCTAAAGCGCGTGCAATCCCAATACGTTGACGTTGTCCACCACTGAATGCATGGGGATACCGTCGCATGTCTTGTGATGTCAAACCGACCGATTCTAAGAGTTCAACAATTTTGTCTTGCAGTTTAACTCTTTTGACCGTGCGGTTAACCCGAAGTGGTTCACCGACGATATTTGCTACAGTCATCCGGGGATTTAGCGATGACTGTGGGTCTTGAAAAATCATCTGTATACGTCTTCGGAAAGGACGCATCTGTTTAGCAGTCAACTTTGCTAAATCTACTTGTTCTTCTCCAAAAGTAAAATTACCTTCAGTTGGTGTGATAAGTCTGAGTAAGCATCTGCTTGCAGTTGTTTTTCCACATCCGCTTTCTCCAACTAAACCGAGTGTTTCACCGCGTTCGACTTCAAAACTTACGCCATCCACTGCTTTGACATGCCCAACGGTGCGGCGGAGAATTCCCTTTCGTATAGGAAAATATTTTCGAAGGTTTTTTACATCAAGCAGTTTGGACATCAGGTTTTCCCTCACATAGCCAACATCTCACTGTATGGGTGTCGTTTTCTGATTTTACACTATTGTTGGGGGCATAAGTCTTGAGTTCTGGCATTTGTTCACAATCTTGTATACTTTCTGCACATCTTGGTTGAAAAGAGCATCCGTTAGGAAGTACCAATGGATGCGGCACCGTTCCTGGAATTGAAGCCAAAGTATTTTGCTGGGTGCCACTGAGTGTTGGAATGGAGTTGAGCAAACCGCGTGTGTATGGATGTAATGGATTATAGAAGATGTCATCAACAGTTCCCTTTTCAACAACGCGTCCCGCATACATAACGACCACTTCGTCTGCCATGTCAGCGATAATGCCGAGGTCATGTGTAATTAGCATAATAGCCATACCAATTTCTGCTTGCAGCTCCTGCATGAGAGCGAGAACTTGTGCTTGTATAGTGACATCAAGTGCTGTGGTGGGTTCATCTGCTATGAGTAATGTAGGTTCACAACAGAGAGCCATTGCGATCATGACCCGTTGACGCATCCCACCGGAAAGTTGATGGGGATATTCATCTACTCTCTGTTCAGGTGCAGGAATTCCGACACGTTCCAGCATCTCAATAGCAAGTTGACTCGCCCAACTTTTATTGGTATGCAAACCCAAACGTGATAGTAATGTCGGTTCTTGTTCGTGGTGCAGTACAATTGCTTCAGCAATTTGGTCTCCAACGGTAAAGACAGGATTTAGTGAAGTCATCGGTTCCTGAAAAATGATAGCAATTTCGTTGCCTCTGATTTCACGCATCAGTTTACTACGCGGTGATACTTGTGTTATGTTTAACGGCGTTTCGTCTTCATCACGGTAAAACAGTATCTTGCCCGCTTCAATTCTACCTGGATTTGGCACAAGTTGGAGTAAGGAGAGACCGGTGATGCTTTTCCCACATCCGCTTTCTCCGACAATACCGACAGTTTTACCACGTTCAATGGAAAAACTGACATCGTTTACAGCGTGGACAAGTCCACCTTCTGTGGGAAACACTGTTTTTAGATTTGAGACTTCAAGCAATGGTTGTGTCAATTTTTATGTCCGATGAACAAACGTTTATATTGTGAATATGTTAACGTGAGTTCGATATAAAGGATAGAAAAACCGATACAATATATCACACTTATCACAGATTTGATGACGGGCATGTTCTTGCACTCCAGTGGAGTGCTATGTCTATAGAAAATCAAAACACAAAGTTCTTGCACTCCAGCGGAGGGCTATGTGTGATAATCTCACATACCGCTCCGCTGGAGCGGAAACACTGGTTCGGATGAATACTATAAACATATTGCTCCGCTGGAGCAAAGAAGGTGTTTGGGTTACGTTGGAACTGCTTTTGTTCAATTGAATTCCCCTGATGAACCAATCTCTTATATTCGAACTCACGTTATGTTAGGTATTTTATCGTAAAATTGATGGTAGGTCAATCCTATTTTAGTGGTGTTCGTATGCACAAAAAAGAGGCACGAGATGTTGTGCCTCTTTTCTTGAACTGATATTAATATAAATGTCATTGTAGGTTATATAGTTCTCCTTATAGGTTTGACTTTATGTCATTCCAGAAAAGTGTGAGTTTTTCGTTCATAGTTTTCTGGAAGTGTGCATCAACGGTTTCTCCATCCTGATTGTTGGTAATAGTGTGCCACATTTCCTCTGATTTAGTGTCTACGAATGGGCGAGAAAGGTCAATACTATTCTCTCCTATAACACTAGAAGAAAGTGGTTGCTTTTCCTTGACACTTTTAAACTTCAGTGATCCTAATTGTGATGGTGAAGTTTGCCCCGGTTTTACTAAACGGGATGCTTCCAATGCTGTCAAACCGAGGGGCTGCTTTGGTGCATCTGAAAAAAAAGCGAACTTTACTATAAAAGCGGACGCAACCAGATAGCAAAGCAGTGCAACACTATTGACAAACCGAGGTGAAAGGTCTAAATTGACTTTATTGAAAAGCCATGAAAAGGGGTTTGCAAAAAATGCGGTTTGGTTCTGCTTATGGATTTCCCTGATCTTGTTCTGGATATTCCCGAGTAAATCAGGCGGAGGTGTTGGTGCTTCAAGATTTCCTAACACCGTAGCAGTATGCATGAGCCCTTCATATTCAATTTGGCAGTTCTCACATCCACGTAGATGTTTTAGAAATTCTTGTCGTTTCGTTCCAGTTAATCTGGAATCTTGACGGTGTAATACTAAGTGTTCACGAGTTTGTTCACATTTCATTTTAACAATCCTCACGAATATAGTTTATGAGATTGTTCACGTAGCAGTCGTAATACTCAATAATAGTATTTTTCCAATTTTGCTTTGAGGTTCTGAGTTGCCTTGTTCAATCTGGAGGCAACGGTTCCGATAGAACAGTCAAGTATTTCAGCTATCTCTTTGTATTTGAGATGCTGCATATAAAAGAGTGTCACCACTTCACGCTGCTTTGGTGGCAAACGGTCAATAGCAGCTTGAACTACTTGACTTTGTTCAGTCTTTAATGCCTTGCGTTCGGGGACATTATGTTCTACAGTCAAACCACGTGCAGACGATTCTTCGGTATATGCTTCAATCATTCTATTACGGGATTTGGCTTTACGGATAAATTGATTACATGTGTTGAGTCCAACGCGATATAACCATGTTCCGAATTGCGATTGGAAACGAAAAGATTTTATAGATTTATATGCTTCTAAAAATGTTTCTTGCGTGGCATCTTTGGCATCTTCTGCATTTCCGAGCATTCGAAATGCAAGTCCATATATTTTCGGTTGATGACGATTAACCAATTCGTTGAACGCCTCAACATCGCCTTCTACTGTTTTATGTACGTATACATCATCTGGAATCATAAAAGTCCACCTTGCGCAAAGGTTATGTATTATGTTGTGTCAAGATTTATTTTTCTTCAATTAATTTTCAGCAATGTTGTTTTTCTGATTTCCGGCTTAGTTACAAACCCCACATACTAATGCGAATCGTTTTGTGCCATCGGTTTCAAATTCAGTTTCATAATCGTAAGTGACAGAGACATTTGATGTTCCACACCAATCACAACGTCCAGATAAGGTGTGTTTCTGCTGAGCCAAGAGTTCGTGTTTGTGTGTTTCTATTGTTTCGGTTTCTTTGATGAGATTACGTGCGCGTTGGCGTAAAGTTGTATCGGTTTCTGTTTTTGCGATTTTCTGAAGGAGTGGTTGTAGCCTTGGGTCATTTGGATTTCCACCATCGTCAAGAGTATGCCATGCGGCACGTCGCACACGTAGATCGGGGTCAACCATACCTTTGTATAATGCCACCCAGACTGCATCAATGTGTTTGCGGACGTGGCATGGACAGAGGTTTTCCATTGCTAATGCGCGATCGTCAGGATTATCAGAATAGGCAAGTGAAAGGTAGTATTCAATCTCATCGCCGCGTAAGCGATCTTCGCGTCGTCGGTGTGCTTTTTTCTGGTATCTGTTCTTGCCTGTTGATTTTTTTGGCATCTCGCTTCTCCGCGAATAGAATTACGACATGTTTTTTGATTATTCATTCTCAAATATCGGCATTTGTCTTTCTGAAGAAGTTTCAATGCGGCCGGGTGGTTTAGGAATCTGTTTCTGGTGAATTCCAGTATACACCCAAATTGTCCATTGACGAAGACTATTTCCTACCCTTACTTCCGATCCTTTGGACCAATCACGTTTGTACTCTCTGTTTATGAATTTTCCAACAGATTTTCCATCAGCAGTAGGATGATTTTTCAAAAAGTTCATTACTTTTTGTATTGTTTTTTCCTTGCTTGCTGCATCCCATACGATTTCTTTTGAGGGTATTTTTTCAAGTCCGTTTAATGTATGTGTTCCCAGTTCATATTTAATGATGCCCAAACCTCTTAATGCATTTATTGCATTACGATAACCTTTATCTTTTATTTTTTCCACTGAAAAAACTGTGTTTTCTCTAATGTGATCTAGACATTCAATAGTTCTAGCAGGAGATGTTTCACCTAAAAAAATCGATACTCCACCACTCTTGCGACCTTTACGGGTTTTGGTTAAATATTCAAGATTCACTTTTCCTTGATCTTCAAATACCCAATCATTTTTTCTCTGTACAAGATATCCGGTTACAGATAACCAATGCCCCATCTTTTCAGCATAAACTTTCCAAGTGTTCTCCTTATGCATAGCAGTTGGGTTAATCTGTTTCAGCAGGTCAATTATATGTTGAGTTGTGATAATTTCTGATGGATCATGTGATGACAATCTCATGGTCAAAGCATGACTCTGCAACACATGTCTAAGTCTCTGCAGTAGTTTCACCTGATCAGATGTCTCCATTGCCTCAGCAAGTTTGATTTTTGAACTTTTTACTGTGGCTATTCCAAACATTTTAAGATCTCGTATTACATTAACTATCGTTTTTTCACTAAGACTGCAGAGTTTACCTAGTTCTGAAAAACTCTTGCTCTCTGTTGAGTTTAATTTTTCTCCCACTTTTAACATTGCACGAATTGAGGATCCTGGAAGATAACTTAATGCGATTGATGGAACTGTTTGCGTTAGTACATATTCACGAAATATATCCCAGTACAGATTTAATCGATCACCACTACGAATTATTAATCGCTTGCCCTGAAGTCCACGAATTACCTCCTGGTCCGAAGCATCAAGCACTTCATACCAATCTGCTGGAGAACTTTCTGCAATCATTTTTAAGCAAGTACGTTCAGAAGTTGAAAGTTCTTGAAGATCTTTGTCAAACAAAGATTCTACATCTAGGTCCTTATCAACAAGCTCTGATTGGCTAATTCCAGATCTAACCGTATCATATACATGAATACACAATTTTTTTAATAACCATGGATACCCTTGGTTATTTTCGGTAAGTTGTCTCCGTAGATCAGTCCGTAATTGTTCTCCTAACTCTTTTTGGAATATGCTGATAGCTTTCGAGGCTTCTGAACTCGTAAATCTTCCAAGTTCGACCTCCATTCGATGGTCAGCTAATCTATGCCACAAATAATAAGCAGGATGATCTTGTTGTACCGTACTGTCGGTTTTCCATGCGAAACCAAGGACAAGATTTGACTGAGCTGCAACTGCTGAAAGCAACAATCTCTGTGTTGCTTCAAAAATACCAAACATTTCTGGTTTGGAGTATAATTCTTCAAACTGATCAAATACGAGACAGACCACTTGTTTGTTTTGTTCAAGTTGAGTTAAGAATTCTTTTATTGATGGACTTTCAAATGGATTTACAGAATTAGTTATTTTTAAGTCCGTAGGGTTGTTAGTTCCGAATCCCAATTCCGCTGCATTCCGCAGACATTCCAGTACTGACCATAATATATAACTACTATCTGTTGATGCTCTAACATCAACGGCATATATATAGAATTTACTACTATAATGTTGATTACGCACACGATTTCTTAGTTTCGCAATTAATGAACTTTTACCCATCCCTGAATCACCCTTAACAGCAAATACACGAGTAAATGAAATCCCATTACGAACATCTTTAAGGAGATGTAAAATCTGTTCTTGTGCCTCTTTCCGACCAACAAAATCCTCAGGACGGGCAGGTCTGTAATCAGTCCATGTTTCACCATGTTCTACCTCAATAACCGGATTCATAGCGGGTTCAAAATTTAATTTAGGCAAACTAAAGATATACTCAAAATTTAGTTCACATTGACTTGTGTCTGTTTGGGATAGTTTCCGTAACAGTTCATGATCTTTAATAAGGTCTCCGGTTTCTGTTGAATATACCAAAACACCGACAGGTACTCCACCTTCTAAGCAAGCAATTGTCCAAAACACGCCATATTCAGTAATTAATAATGTTGGATCACCAAGTTGATCTTCATTTCCTATTGTTTTAACAGCAAGATCATAGGGAAGTCGCTTAACAATTCTAGCTAAAATAAGAGCTTCAATTACCATTTCTGGCGGATAAATACTTAACTTCTGAGATTCCGCAGTTGGCTTATTCTCCCACTCATGCTGAAAGCCTTTTGCATCTTTGCTCAAAGGTCCAGTAGAAATAAGCCAACCCTCTTGGTACTCTTTTGAATGCACAGTTCCCAAGAGTTTGGTAAGGACATCTGCACTGATAGAATTGCGATATGCTTTACATTCTACATAAATATTTCTTCGATTAACTCGGTGTTCACACAAAAGATCAAGTTCAGTGCCAGTTATTCGAAGTTGTTTAACGACCTTATATTGTTGTATTCTTAATAGTTTTTCCGCTAAATCCTCAAGTAAGTCTCCTTTTGTTTTATTAGGAACTCCTTTGGGAATAGCAACTTCAATACGTGCTTTGTATTCCATTACGTAGACTCCGCAAATAGTGTTTGTATTAGTATTCAAAAGTTGTTTCAACAGGGCTATTTAGTTTATAGATTCCACGTTATTTAGTTTTACTAATAGTTAGATTTGGTTGTATCAGTGCAAAGTAGTAGGCACACTCCGTGTGCCGTCATTCTCTTTGTAAACGGCACGCGGAGCGTGCCTACTACCATGTCGGATTATTGAATGATATCTAATCTGACACACAATAACATTTGTGATAAATACATCAGAAATCCCGTGAACTAAATAACCCTGCTGTTTCAATGACAATGTTTACATAGTGTTGCAATTATGCTTTTGTTCTTTTTCCAATTCCTCAAGAATTTGTGCAATGATAGGCTGTAGTGATGGGATTATATCTTTAACAGTATTCCAGACAATCCTATAATCAATATCATAATCTGCATGAGTGAGTCTATCTCGCATTCCAGTCATTATCTATGATCGCATACAGCGGTCATTGCTGCATGTATGTCTTTTACATAACGTCTTATATTTCTCATAAACTAATCAAATCAATATATACATTTTCCTGAATTTCATCTCGGAGCCCTCCACGTGTTACCACATCTACCTTACATCCCAGTTTATCTTCAAAAACAGTTGAACACCAACTAGATCAAATAAAGTAGCACTAGCATCCAAATCTATCAAAAGATCCAAGTCACTATCAGGATTGTTGTCTCCCCTTGCATAAGACCCAAAGATACCTATTATTTCCGTTTTAAACTGTTTTCGAATTTCATCCTTTTCCTTAGCAACTATTTTTTTTACTTCATCAATCATGGTGTTATTCCTCAAATAATCAGATATTCCTACATGTCAGTTCTACTGATTCATAAGTTCTTCAATGGCATTAATCTCTTTAGGTACAGCGTCAGTCAGCACTTCATAGCCATCTTCTGTGACGAGGATGTCGTCCTCAATGCGGATACCGATGCCGAGATATTTAGGCGGAACCTTTTTCGTGCCTTCCGCTATGTATAATCCGGGTTCAATCGTGATGACCATGCCGGGTTCAAAAGTCTTGTATTCACCTTCTGCGTCACGCACGCAATTAACATCGTGCACATCTAAACCGAGCATGTGCCCGATACGATACATATAAAATTGCTTGTATGCTTCTTTTTTGATCAATTTCTTCGCTTTACCCTTTAATAGTCCGAGTCGTAGCATTCCATCTGTCAGTAATTCTATTGACTTTTGATGCGGTTCATCTATAGATACACCGGGTCGTATACTGTCAATAATTGCATAATGAGCATCTAGAACGATTTGATATATTTCTCTTTGTGCTTCGGTAAAGGTGCCGTTGACGGGGAAGGTACGTGTTACATCCCCACAATAGCGTTGATATTCTGCCCCCGCATCAATTAGAACAAGCGTATTATCTTTGATTTGGCAGTTGTTTGTTGTATAGTGAAGGGTGGTCGCATTTCCGCCGCTTGCTACGATTGTAGGGAAGGCTGTGCCGTTTGCACCACTGCTACGGAATGTTGCGTCTACAATACCCTCCAATTCATATTCGTACATACCCGGTTGAGCTGCCACCATCGCTGCGATATGTCCATCAACGGTGATATTTGTTGCCTGTCTGATGCGTTCCAATTCTGTGTCGTTTTTGATTAGTCGCATTTCACTGAGAATGGGACTGGGGTCAACAAGCGTATTAATACCCTTTCCTGTGCGTATGCGCGATCTAACACCTTGTTTAAAATAGGAAAGTATCTGTGAATCTACGTAAGAATTTGAACCGAGCGTGTAATATAGTTTTTTGGCATTTTTTAGGTATTTACTGATGTGTTTGTTGAACTTTTTTATAGAATATGCATTGTCTGCGCCGTAGTGTTCACAAGCATCTTTCACGCCGACCCGCTTCCCATTCCATATTTCTGCTTTTTCGTCTTTTGGGAGAACGAAAAGAATATACTGATTTTTTTTCTTGTCAGGTGCTATCACACAGATTGATTCCGGTTCTTCAAAACCAGTGAGGTAATAAAAGTTCGGATCGGGATTATAGTTATATTCTGTGTCGTGATTTCGCATTGCTGCGGGTGCGTTTGCAAAGATTGCAACACTGTCGGATTCCATCTGTTCAATGAAGTTTTTGCGATTATCTATATGCATACTGTTTTCCTAAAACCCATTCAATAATTATGGTAATAATGGAGGTAATGTCCTGAAAAATTCTGAAAATCCAGCGCGCTTATAAAGTGCGCTTACAGTTTGTGCCTAAATCCTGTTATATATAACTCATAGGTGTTCCTATTTTTCCAATAATACCGCAGCTTGCGACCATTGGATATATTGGATGAGACCAGAAAACACCTGCTTCTGGTGCTCTAACAACATCAATAGCATTTCCGAACACATCGTGGATTTCGGCTATTGTTTGCTGTGCTTGTAGTTGATCGTATAATTTGGCTTTGTAGTAGACAAATCCACCTTTATTGCTGACGATTGTGATAAACTTATTGACGACAACCTGTTTATCAGGTAATTCTGGTGCGCCTTCAATAAATTCGTAGTGTTTAAGGACGTTTAACACACCACTAACCCCTTTGTTGATGCTTGTAGTATCCCATCCGTATGTGCCACCAAGTTCTGGATCTATAGTCGGTATTCCAATGTCAGGAGCTGCCTGTGCAAGTTGTCCTTTCGGGCCTCTTTGATCCAGAATATAGCCTATTCCGAATACCTTTGCTAATTCCATACAGGCACTATGGCAATCGTGTTTCTTACTCACTCGCACACGCACTTCATCAATCATCGGTTGAACGCCGCCTTGATGCAGGTCTATACAGTAATCAGCGTTTCGGATAGCCTTTTCAAATAATTGATTGGCAATACGTTGGCTTGATGTGCCTTCTGGTCGTCCGGGAAAACAACGGTTCATTTTGACGTTGTCCACGGGACTATATGCTTGTTTAGCATGGAATGCGTGAACGTTGACAACTGGAACGATAATAAGTTTTCCACGCAAGTTTTCCGGTGTGATTTGGTTCAATATTTCATGGATAACAGCGATACCGTTGAGTTCGTTGCCATCGCTTATTGCTTGAAGATATAAGGTTTTTCCCGGTTGTTTTCCGTTAACGAGGACAATAGGTATACGTATCGGTGTGCCATCTGGCATGGTTCCTGCTGATAAATGTCCTTCTACTTTGGTGCCGGGTTCGGCAACCAAAGAACCGACTTTTAACTTGTGTGTGTTGTTTGTGTGCATTCGGTTGTGTGTAAGATTTCCTTTATTTGACAAATTGCATGTCATTAATATAGCAGGTTTAACTACAGATGTCAACATGGAATTGGTGTAGGCAAGGGTATTCAATTGTCACTATGTTCACTTGTTGGAGGGATTTGACATTTTGATAAATCTGTGTTATATTTCTTTATCATGGAGGAATGGATGGGAGATCTTCTGTGTCCTTGTTTTTTTACATTCTCCAGTTGGTTTTACCCGAGAACATTGTAATGACAATAAAGGAAAATGATAATGCGATTGAAAGATAAGGTTGTATTGATCGGTGGTGCGGGTTCAAATATGAGTCGTGCAACAGCACTGCTTTTTGCACAAGAAGGAGCAAAGGTTGCACTTGCGGCACGCACGACAGAAAAGATGGAAGAAACAGCGGGACGTATTCGTGATAACGGTGGTGATGTGTATATGCATCAGACCGATTTGACAGATTCCGCGCAAGTTGATGCCCTCATAGATGAAGTAGTTTCAGAATATAGTGGTGTTGACTGCTTTATACACGCAGCGGGTGGTTTTTTCTCAACTGAACACGATATTACGTCTATGGATTCTGAATATTGGGATGGTGCATTGCAAAACAATTTACGGACACTATTCAATCCTGTGCGTAGACTTGTGCCAATATTGGAGCAACAGGGTGGTGGCTGTATAATCACGATTTCAGCGGGTGCACGTGTTCGGCAGGATGCTAACGCTGCTTATGCTGCTGCAAAGGCAGGGATGGTAGCAACTGCAAAGAATCTTGCGAAAGAACTATACGATAAGAATATCCGTGTCCATGCTTTATGTCCCGGGATTATCTGGGATCCTTTGCCGGACAGAGAAATCTCTCCTGTAGCGGTGCAGTTAGAACGTCTTGGTAATCCGATTGATGTCGCGTATGGTGCGTTGTGGCTCTGTTCGGACGAGGCTGCATGGGTGACTGGATTGGAGTTGACGATTGATGGAGGGGATTCGTTGTTTATCGATTCACCAAGTCGTAGGAAGGTTTTGGAGTAACATTGGTTTTGCGGTGTGATGATGGATGTGTATAGTATTTGATACAAATTGATAAGAGAGAAGGGGGTGTGTAAAGTTTTTGGCATGAAATTGCCTTGAATGGAGTTCTTGCTCAGAATGTATACACATGGTATCCTAACCTAATAAATAAATCACAATTTTAGGAGAGGATACCAATGTCAAGTATATCATTAAGTGTTCATGAAAGCAACGATTGCGAAGATGATTTTAGAAAGATTGTCAAAGAAGTAAACGATCTCTATGGAGACATCAATGTTGACGAGAGTTTATCTTTAGATGATGTTGAAGTTCGTGTTTTTGAAGCATTTCGTTCTCTTGAACAAAAGTTTTTAGAAATGTGTGTCTCTAAAAAGGCAGGTAAGAAAGAGAGTGAACCTGTTGAATGTCCAGAGTGTAAAGCACCTTGTCGTCCATTACGCAAGCGTGCGAAACATCTAACAACTCTTTGTGGCAAAATAAGTATAAGGCGTTGGGTGTATTGTTGTGAACACGGACATAGGCATGCCCCGTGGGAAGTCAAACAGAAGTTATCGGATCAATACACGCATCGTGTCGCTGAAGCGATGTGTCGTTTGTCTGCGCGGCTTGACTATAGGGAAGCATCAGAGGAGTTGTCTCATCAAGGTATAGAAGTGAGTCACACGAGACTTCATCAAAATGTGTGTAAGTGGGCAGAAGATTTGGATGTATGTGAACAAGTAGAGGCTCAAGAACTTAAGGAAAATCAGCGTTGGTATGTGAGTTGCGATGGGTGCCACACGAACTCTCCGGATGGGTGGAAAGAGGTGAAAGTGGGGTGTATTTACAGAGATTATCCACAACCTGTTTCGGGTGGGACCCCGAGTGTGCGAACAGAAAGTATTCGGTATGTTGCGGGTCGTCAAAATGCCGCCGCTTTTGGTAAGAAGTTGTATGCGTTAGCACTAAAAAGTGGCATCTATCAAAAAGATATAAATACACAAGTGATTGTATTTATCGGAGATGGTGCTGCGTGGATTTGGAACCTTTGTAAAGAATACTTTCCGAATGCCGTTCAGATTGTGGATCACATGCACGCCACATCTCATCTCTATAATGTTGCTAAAGTTGCCTTTGGTGAGACGGAGACAGAAGCTATTGACACTTGGATAAAAGAAACGGAGCCACTTCTTTATCATGGCAATATCATAGCAGTTGCCTCAAACATTCGTGCCTTAGCCACACAGCACCCTGAAGTGTCAGAGGTGTTAGAAAGAGAAGCGAGATATTTTGAAAAACATGCAAACCGCATGCAGTATAAAGCGTTTAGAGAAAAAGGGTATATGATTGGAAGTGGTGTGATTGAAAGTGCGTGTAAACATGTTGTCGGAGAAAGGTGTAAACAAGCAGCTATGAGATGGGAGAAACCGGGCATCAATGCTGTGCTAAAGTGGAGATGTTTGTCAAAGAATAAGGCTTGGGACAGATATTGGTATCCAAACACAAAAGCAGCATGATGTTCATGCCAAAAACTTTACACACCCGAGAGAAGGTTTGTATTTGACACACACACTATTATTTGCTAAACTATAAGCAAGTTCCGTGTAGACATAAAATGTGATGACATTATTGTCACAATTTGAAATCATCATACCGCAACTCATCAAGTCACCTCAATGAAAGGTCAGGATCGTTTCCTCTTTTGAAACAGATAAAACCCTCCCTCATTCTACCTGTTGCGGTAATACTATGTCTTTTTATCCTCTCCGAAGTCAACTATCCATTGTTGAAACCGCAGTCAGCATTAGCACTCTTTGCCATGTTTGGGTTAATAGTTGTCTTTTTGAAATACCCACTTCATCCTCGTCTTGCTGATAATGTTCTCTGCAATATTCTTGATTTTGTATTGATAGGTGGTGTAGTTTTCTGCTTCGGTTATGTTGTTATTCAAACGGAACCGATGTTTGAAAGATTTTGGTTGAGCGACAGATTCCTTGGGGATCGCGCATCAGCAGAACACATTTTAGATTTCTATGTTGGTGGATTCGGACTTATTCTGATTTTAGAGGCAACGCGACGTTCTATCGGCATTACCCTACCATTACTCGCAATCATATTCCTACTCTACGCAAGTTTCGGACAGTATCTACCCAGTTGGTTATTTCCACATCGCGGTTATTCCATCAAACGCATTATCAGTCAAACATTTCTGCATGGCGGTGTGTTTGGTGTTGCGCTTCGTGTAATGTTCACCTATGTTTTTCTGTTTGTCCTGTTTGGCACATTTCTGGAACGCACTGGTGCGACAGCTTATATTCTAAATTTGGCAAGACGGATATTCGGGACAAGCACTGGCAGTCCAGCAAAGGTGGCAGTGATTGGCAGCGGAATGATGGGGTCTCTTTCCGGTTCTGCAGTGGCAAACACAGCTACAACTGGCACATTCACAATTCCGTTGATGCGAAGTGTAGGTTTCAAACCTGAAATTGCAGGTGGTATTGAAGCAGCGGCAAGTTCAGGTGGCGCGTTAGTTCCACCTATAATGGGGGCAGCTGCCTACATGATGTTAGAAATTGTCCAACCTACTGTCACCTATTTAGAAATCATCAGAGCAGCACTTTTGCCAGCTATTCTATATTACACCGCTCTTCTACTCATCGTGCATTTTTACGCAAAACGAACCATTAATGGGACAACAAAGTCCAATCAATCAATGGAAGCGACCGATGAAAATGGTACTTCAGTGCATGAGGGTGCAAATGGCAATCCGACTGAAAGGCTCCCCATCATGCAAGGCGTAGTGTTTTTTGCAGCGTTTTTCACCTTGATTCTGATTTTACTGATGGGAGCAACTCCGTTCCGTGCGGTCAGTTGGAGTTTATTGGTTGTTTTAGCTGTAAGTCTATTTCATGTAAAAACACGCGTGGGTGTATCAGGTGTTTTCAAGGCGATGGAAAACGCAGGACATAGCGGTGTGTCGTTGATAGCAGCTGCTTCTTGTGTTGGAATTATTCTCGGTGTTGTTATTCTTACAGGTGTCGGTTCAAAATTGCCGAGAGTTCTACTGCCACTCGCTGAAACGAATTTGTTACTTGCGTTGTTTCTGCTCATGATTTCAACTATCATATTAGGCATGGGACTGCCATCCTCTGTGTGTTATCTGTTGATGGCGATTTTGGTTGGACCGGTTTTGCTTGACTTAGGAGTCGTTCCACTTGCTGCGCACTTCTTTATTTTTTATTTCGGAATGATGTCTATGGTTACACCTCCTGTTGCCCTTGCTGCTTATACTGCTGCTGCGATTGCGGATTCTCGCATCATGCAGACTGCTTTCACCGCATTTCGGTTTGCTCTTGTCGGTTTTGCATTACCTTACGCGTTTGTGCTGCGACCAGAATTGCTATGGCTCAGTGCTGAGGGTGGTAGTCCGCAATTATGGATTATTTTTATCAATCTCTTCTGGACATTGGCTGGCACTGTCTTTTTCGCATCAAGTATTGCTGGTTACGCATTTAAGGATATATCAGTGTGGGAACGTTGTGTGATGTTTGTTGCTGCAGCATTGCTCTTCTTTATACCTACTGACCTCAATTTAATGTGGATACATGGGATAACGTTGCTTGCATGTGTTTTTATTTTTTACTATAATTGGCGTGGACGTGAGGGGATACATGAAAACTACACATAGTTGGATTCTATATATATTACTTCTGGTTCTGTTTATTCTTCATAACGATTTCTGGTTCTGGGAAACATCGCATATCGTTTTGGGACTACCTATAGGATTGCTCTATCACATAGTGTTTTGCTTCGCTGCTTCTGTGCTTATGTATTCCCTCGTCAAATTTATGTGGAGAGAGAAATGATTCTGGCTGTCATTATTATCTACCTTGCATTAGTGCTGAGTCTCGGTATACTGAGCCACAAATTCTTCCGAAACACAGGTGAAGATTATTTTGTTGCAAGCCGTAACATAAGCTGGTTTATGCTGTTGATGTCTCTTTTTGGAACACACATGACTGCATTTTCTATACTTGGTGCGTCTGGTGAAGCATACCGTAGAGGTATCGGTGTCTTTGCATTGATGGCATCTTCATCTGCAATAATTGTGCCTTGTGTGTTTCTGTTCATAGGCACACGATTGTGGAAGATTGGAAAGAAGTTCGGATATGTCACACAAGTTCAATTCTTTCGGGATCGTTGGGAATCAAATGGACTTGGACTACTCCTCTTTATTGTGTTAGTGCTGTTACTTATACCTTATCTACTAATTGGTGTTATGGGTGGTGGCGATACAATATCTAAAATTACAGAGAATGCAATTCCGCAGTGGGTAGGTGGGTTATTGATTTCTGCTGTTGTGTTGTGCTATGTGATATATAGTGGTATGCGTGGCACGGCGTGGGTCAACACATTTCAAACGCTTGTTTTCATGATTCTCGGTGGTGTTACCTTTGTTGTTATCATATATCGTATGGGTGGTTTTTCCACCGCACTATCCAAAGTTGACACAAGTTTATTAAGACAAGCAGACCACATAAAACCTTTGGAACTGTTGACTTATACGTGTATTCCGTTATCAGTCGGGATGTTTCCTCACATCTTTTCACACTGCCTTACAGCGAAAGACGTAGGTACATTCCGTTATCCGATTATCTTATATCCCGTGTGTATTGCCATTGTATGGGTGCCGAGTGTTCTACTTGGCATATTGGGTAATGTGGATTTCCCCGCATTAAAAGGACCGGAAGTCAACAGCGTCCTGATTCAGATGATTCGTCAACACGCGCCAGGGGTATTAGCGGGATTTTTAGGGGCAGGTGTCTTTGCTGCAATTATGTCGTCACTTGATTCACAGACACTCTCTCTTGGGAGCATGTTTACGAATGACATCGTGCGTCCTTACCTCAGAAAAGGTGGAAAAGAACAGATGACAGAAAAACAACAGGTATGGGTCGGACGGTTATTTGTCATTGCTATTATCAGTATAACTTATATTATATCTCTAATTGCGAAACCAAGTATTTTCAGGTTAGCAATATGGTCTTTCACGGGGTTCTCAGGTCTTTTCCCGATTGTAGTCGCAGCACTATTCTGGAAGGGAAGTACTAAGCACGGTGTACTTGCTTCAATATTTAGTGTCATTCTGCTGTGGCTCTATTTCTTTCTACGATACTGGCAGACTTCTGGATATACTGTAGGTGGAACAGGAATTATGCCGGTTGCAGTCATTATACTTGTTTCTACCTTAACCTTAATTATTGTCTCCTTACTTACAAAACCACCTTCATCTGAAACGATTGATAGATATTTCAATACATGATATGTGAAAGGATTTTTGCCAAGTTATACGCTTTTAATCTTGTTGCAAAGATAAAACATGAAAGTTGCTTATATTACAGCTGGTGCTGCAGGAATGTATTGTGGAACTTGTATCCATGACAATACCGTAGCAACAGTGTTAAATAAGCAGGGACATAACGTTTCCCTGATTCCGACATATACGCCAACTCGAACAGACGAAGAAAATGTTAGTTTGGATCGCGTCTTTTATGGTGGCATTAATGTATATTTACAACAGAAACTTTCGCTCTTTCGGCATACGCCATGGGTGTTTGATAGAATGTTGGATAGTCCTAAGCTGCTCAACAGTTTAGCGGGACTTAGTGCATCTACGGACGCGAGAGATTTGGGAGAATTGACAGTCTCAATGTTGAGAGCTGAAGAAGGTTATCAAAGAAAAGAATTGACAAAATTGGTCAAATGGCTACGTGAAGACAACCGGCCGGACATTGTATATTTGACTAACTCTATACTAATTGGCATGGCAAGAGAAATAAAGAACGCATTGGACGTTCCTGTAATCTGTGCATTGCAAGGTGAAGACATCTTCCTGCGAGATCTGATTGACCCATACAAAATTGAGGCATTAGCACTATTAGCGGAGCGCGCTGTAGATGCTGATGGATTTGTTGCACCATGTAACTATTATGCGCAATTTATGGCACAGGAATATCTGCAAGTATCTGTAGACAAGGTACATATAGTTCCCTTAGGTCTAAATTTAGACGGACACGGGGAGTTGTCTGATAAGACAGAACCTCCTCCTTTCAAAATCGGTTATTTGGCGCGTATCTGTCCAGAAAAAGGTCTGCACTTGTTGGTTAGTGCTTTCTACACACTGACAAAGGAGTTGGGAACAGACAATGTAGAACTTCATGTCGCGGGATATCTTGGTAAGAAGGATGAACCCTATTTTGAGGAATTGACCAATCAGATACATGCATGGGGCTTAAAAGAGAGTTTTGTTCATTATGGCGAGGTCACCCGTTCTCAAAAGATAGACTTTCTCAACCGCCTTCATGTTTTCTCTGTTCCCACAGTTTACCGTGAGTCAAAAGGATTATCTATCTTGGAAGCACTTGCCAACGGGGTACCGGTTGTTCAACCCGAACACGGGTCATTTCCAGAAATGGTTGATGCAACTGAGGGAGGAATTTTGGTCCAACCTGAATCCTCAGATGCAGTAGCTGAAGGGATACTACAATTATACCGAGATTCTGAAAGACGGAGACATTTAGGGAAAACAGGTCAAGAGAATGTCCATCAAAATTTTAGTGATGAGATCATCGCACAACAACTTATGCAAGTGTTTCAAAAATATATATAGAATGGGATTAAATATTTCAAAACGGAGGCGAATATTATGGGAAAATTGTGGTTAATTTTTGCGGTACTGACTGTCTCATCTTGGGGACTCTATGGCGTTTTTTTACATAAAGGTCAGGATGCTATGAAAGATCCTAATGTGGAGGCTACAGAAGATGCAGCACCAAGGCGTTATAAAGCGTTTCTATTTGTCGGATTGGCATATCTTTTGGTAGCTGTCATAGGGTCTGCAATTATGCTTTACTCTACCGGGGCAGAATGGACATTTAGTGGTAAAGGTGTAAACTGGTCTTTCCTCGCAGGCGTTGTCGGTGCTGTCGGTGCGTTTGGTGTGCTGCTTGCTTTCGGTGCCGGAGGCAGACCTGCTGTTGTGATGTCTATCGTTTTTGCAGGAGCACCTATAGTGAATGCTATTGTGGCAACACTATCGCATCCACCTAAAGGAGGCTGGGGGGCGGTCCGTTGGGAGTTTGTTCTTGGAATTGTACTCGCAGCGGTCGGTGGATGCTTAGTTACTTTTTTCAAACCCAGTTCCTAACCATAAGTGTCAATTTAGAAGCCCCAACCCGCTGTAGGCGCGCTTTGTAAGCGCGCTCTTCCACCATCCCTCTCCCCTTCTCCGTGCATAGTAGTAGGCACACTCCGTGTGCCGTTCTTCCCTTCTCTGCGATTCAGATGCCCAAACCCGCGATTCAGACCCAAAAAGGGTGTGTATAGTTTTTGTCACTAACTTCTCACCATGAATTGTAGGGCGGGTCTCTGTGCCCGTCCGTTGCCTTACAGGACAAGGAATGGCGGGGCACAGAGACCCGGGGAATCATGGCGAATACCAAACGCGTATTCGTCTAAGCGCATTCATACCCGACAAATGCCACACGCGCATTTGGCGTTGATTTGGACAATGCCACACGGGGAATGCCTCAATGGCGTTCATACCGTTGATTTCTTGATTACTTGATTTGGCCCTACAATAGATTACAGGCTTTGCACTTGAATTGACATCTACGGTGACAAAATCTTTACACACCCAGAAAGTTCCAACAACTTGACAAAAAGATACAGTACTATGATCAACAGCCAGACACACTCAAAAGCAAAAAAAAACAATCAGAATGCATAAACGAATGCCTCAAACGCATATACGAAAGATATGAAACGTATCTAAAATTCGTCAATCACACAGGACACCAAAAAACAAAACCAAAAAACGTACCGTTTAAAAAATGTAAAATTTCCACGAATTCGCACGAAAATTACTAACAAACTCATACACGGACTGGACTCACAGCAACGTACCAAAACCGTACCGTAACACGAAAAAACGCATCTTACGGTACGGTTTCAAGGAAAGAATAATTCAATGGATTTACAAGAAAAACACAAAGGATTCGCTGACAAGCGTTTCGTAAAATTCAACCACAAAGACTCATTTGCATACCACCAAAATATAAGATATACTTAACAACAATATACAAATAAGTAGGATTAAAAGTGCGACTCATATTTTATACAGGCAAAGGCGGAGTCGGAAAAACGACTATCTCCGCAGCAACAGGGATGAAACTTGCTTCACTTGGATATAAAACCATCGTCATATCACTTGACGTGGCACATTCCCTACGCGATTCTTTTGACAAAGAAGACCTACTCATCGCACAAGTAGACGAAAAACGGATACAGATCAATGAAAACCTATGGATTCAGGAAATAAACGTTCAAGAAGCGATTGTTGAATACTGGGATGAAGTCTACAACTACATACGTTCTTTGCTGAACCGTTCTGGACTCGAAAGTCTGGTAGCGGAGGAAATCGCCGTATTTCCGGGAATGGAAGAAATCTGTGCACTGCTCTACATCAATCAGTACGTCCGTGAAAACACTTATGATGTTATTATCCTCGATTGTGCACCGACAGGTGAATCTCTTAGATTTGTTAGTATTCCAACTACACTTGAATGGTATATGAATCGCATATTCAAATTAGAACGCAACATGGCAAAAATCGCAGGCCCCATAATTGAAACTATCAGTTCTGTTCCAATACCAAAGGATGCATACTTCCAAAATATCAAACAACTCTTTGATAAACTTGAAGGGATTGATACAGTACTGACTGACCCCAATATAACCACTGTACGTCTCGTCACAAACCCAGAAAAAATAGTAATCAAAGAGACACAACGCGCCTTTATGTACTTTTGCCTGTATGGATTATGTATTGATGCTGTCATTATCAATCGGATCTTCCCTCAAGGTGTTGAGGAAAAGTTTTTTGAAATCTGGAAACAGACCCAACAAAAGTACATAGAGGAAGCAGAAAACTATTTCTCGGGTGTGCCGATTTGGAAAGTGAATCTTTTTGACGATCAGATTATCGGTGAAACAGGACTCTCTAAATTGGGCAATCTCCTCTATCCCGATATGGATCCCGCAGATAGATTTTCAGAACAGAAACCCTATCAGTTTACGAAAATCAATGATAATTACCAACTGATCATGCAACTTCCATTTCTAACAAAACAAGAGGTAGATCTAACTAAGCATGGAGATGAGTTGATTATTACAATTGGAGGTTTTAAAAGACATGTCGCACTACCACGAAGTTTATCAAGTGCAAAAGCAACTGGAGCAAAACTTACAGGGAACCAACTTGTCATCACTTTCCAGTAAACTTTTCTTAAAGTAACACGTCTCAATTTCCGCAATAACAAACTAATGAGTCTCAAAACAGATAAAGCCGTATTCACTGTAGCCTTAACCACAATATTAACGTTCTTATTAGTGTTCTTATTACCAATTAGGTCAGTAGGAATTCGCACTATCTGGCTTCTATATCCGAATCTACTGCTTGGAATCGGTTGGTTCGGCTATCTTATTTACAGACATCCAGAACTTGATGAAGGCATACTCTGGGAAAACGTCCTATTCGGCATATCAGCAACCGCAACATATCTGCCGATGGACTGGTTATTTTCACAAAAAGTACGCTTTATCATTTATCGTAGCTCAGATTTTTTCGGAAACGTGACGACACCGATTGGTTTAATACTGACATGGGGCATTCTGGCAACGCTTACCGTTTACTGCTACCAGAGACTTCAGATGTCCGGACTGCACCATTTCATCGCTTCGGGGATAACAGGGATTGTAGCATCTATCGGGGGCGTTGGAATATACGGACTTGGAAAAGAATTATGGATCTGGAACGAACTACGAGTTGGAAATATACCACAAATCGCATCAGTCCCTATTTTTATGCCAATTACATTCTTGCTTACCTTTACCTTGTTACCTTATTATTTTCATCGAAAACAACATCCTCTAATCGCGGGGATAAGGTGTGGTCTCTTCATGGGAATAGTGATGTTTTTAAGTTATTTCGTCTCGTGGAAAATCTACATATAAATACTTGGGCACTATTGAAGCACAAACTTTTAGTTAATTATTTAGGAGATTCTATTAGTTAGGAAAATAATATGCCAGATTTACTTGAAAAGAAAAGAATGCGTTCTACTACAATATTAGCTGTCCGCAGAAACGGACAAACCGCTATCGGTGGAGATGGACAAGTCACTTTAGGTGATACAGCCATCAAACACAGCGCACGGAAAATACGGAAGATATATCAGGATAGTGTCCTTATCGGCTTCGCAGGTTCTGCTTCGGACGCACTTACCCTCTATGAAAACTTGGAGAAAAAACTGGAACAATACCGCGGAAACCTTCAGAAAGCTGCTGTTGAACTCGCAAGAGATTGGCGGAGTGACCGCATTCTTAGACGCGCAGACGCTTTGATGATTGCCGTTGATGCTAAGGACGGTTATCTTATTTCTGGCAATGGCGATCTCATCATACCTGACGATGATGTACTCGCTATCGGTTCTGGCGGTTCTGTCGCTCTTGCCGCTTCCAGAGCTTTGCTAAAATACACAAAGCTAAATGCCTCCGAGATCGTCGCTGAGGCATTACGCATTACCAGTGAAATCTGCATTTATACAAACGCACAAGTTGAAATTGAATCAATTGAAACTGGAGAATAGATTAGAACCTATAGGTTACTTGTTATTTTGACTATGACACAAATGCGTGTGTCTCATGTCTTTTAGGAGGGCACTTTGGAGAAAAATACTGTTGAAAAAAAATCTTTAGCAGATTCGCTAACCCCACGCCAGATCGTTGAAGAACTTGATAAATATATCATCGGTCAATTTGAGGCAAAAAGAAGTGTTGCTATTGCACTACGCAACCGAGCACGCAGACAAATGCTGGCAGATGATATGCAAGATGAAGTCGCTCCCAAAAATATCATCATGATCGGTTCTACCGGGGTCGGCAAAACAGAAATCGCACGAAGACTCGCACGCCTCGTAGATGCACCATTCATCAAGGTTGAAGCATCAAAATATACAGAAATCGGGTATGTCGGTCGTGATGTCGAATCAATGATCCGAGACCTAACAGAGATTTCGGTCAGCCGTGTGAAGACTGAACAAACCGTAGTCGTTGAAGAAAAAGCACTAGAATCAACCGAAGAACGGCTCTTAGATTGCTTATTCCCGATGCCAAGCGCACTAAAAAATCAACCTACTGAGGATGATACAGATGATGATTTTGATATGGATGAAGATGCCATTTTAGATATAGACGAAGAAGAAGAAATTGAATTGCCGTTTGATATAGAAATGAGTGTAAAGCAAAATGACGCTTTAGAAGAACAACGAGAACGACACCAAAAAACACGCGAAAAATTACGTAAACGGCTAAAGGATGGGGAATTTGAGGATAATGAAGTTGAAATCAATATGAAATCACGAAGCATGCCGTTTGTAGAGATTTTTTCACCGGGTGGGATTGAAGAAATGGACATCAACTTCAAAGATATGTTCAGCAATATCCTGCCGAATCAAACGAAGAAACGACGTGTGAAGGTTTCCGAAGCACGCCAAATTCTAATGCAAGAGGAAGCAGAAAAACTGATTGATATGGACGCTGTTATCAGTGATGCGATTGAACGCGTTGAAAATACAGGGATCGTCTTCTTGGATGAAATAGACAAAATCGCTGGACGCGAATCGCGACAAGGACCCGATGTATCTCGTGAAGGGGTACAACGAGACATCCTTCCTATAATTGAGGGAAGTACCATAGCAACAAAATACGGTTCTGTCCGCACACATCACGTCCTATTCATCGCTGCGGGTGCTTTTCACGTCTCTAACCCATCAGACCTAATTCCTGAACTTCAAGGAAGATTTCCTATTCGTGTTGAACTAAAAAGCCTGAATCAAAGCGACTTCAAGTCTATCTTGACTGAGCCGAAAAACGCTTTAGTCAAGCAGTATACCGCACTACTCAAAACTGAGGAGATCAAAGCCAAAATTACGGAAGATGCAATTGACGAAATCGCATCTCTCGCATTTCAGGTCAACGAATCCGTGGAAGACATCGGTGCCAGACGGCTACACACTATCATGGAAAAGTTGTTTGAAAGTCTGTTCTTTGATGCCCCAGATCTTGAGAAGAAGAGCGTTACTATTGACGCAGATTATGTCCGTGGTGAATTGGCGGAAATCGTCAAAGATCAAGACTTGAGCAGATATATCCTTTAGAATGAAACTGCCAGGAGGCAAGCACACTTTTTACTTTATCTGTCTCCCATAGTTTGAAGAATCTGTTTAGCAGTAAGATACTGTTTTTCAAAACGTGGTATACCTTTAGCTTTCTTGAGAAACGTATCCAAATAACGACTCATCATGACGTTATCACCTTTTTTCTGATAGGCAAGCACAAGACGATAATATGCTTCTATTTCATCGGAATCCAGAGAGACACCCTTTTCATAAGATTGGATAGCACTGAGCACTTCACCGGTCTCTTCATAAGCAAGACCAAGATTGAAATGCACCGTAGCATCACCACCATCCAGTTCTATGCCTGACTTATAATACTGAATAGCCTCTTGGTATGATTCTTTGTTGAGATAGGCATCCGCAAGGTTGTAATAGGTATCTACAAAAGTTGAGTCCGCATCCAAAGCATTTTGATATGCCTGCAGTGCCTCATCAAATCTTTCTGACAAGTCGTAAGCATAACCGAGATTGTTATAGAAGGCGGGGTTTTCTGGCGCAATTTCAAGCGCACCACGAAACATTTCTATCGCAAGGATAAACAGACGCATATCAACATAAACTAAACCTAAATTGTTATAGGCGTGTTCGTGGTTTTCGTCAAGAGCAATTGCTGTTTGAAACGTTGTTATTGCTTTCTCATGTTCACCCAATTGATGATAGATTTTTCCTAAAGCTACATGTCCCTCGGGGTCAAGCGGATTGAGTTCCTGTCCTATTTCAAGTTTCAAGGCTTCACGTTTCAGTTCTCTCTGTTGCTGTTCTGCTTCATCAGGTGTTGAACAACTGAATAATAAGCCAGATATGAAAACAAACAAGACAACAATAAGATGCTGATAGTTACAACTTCCTAAGGAGTACCGATGATAATTGACACACATACGCATTTTTATGACCCTACGCGTCCAGAAGGGGTGCCGTGGCCAAACCCCAATGATGAACTACTTTACCGCACGGTGACACCAAATGATTACAAAAAACTTGCTGTTCCTGAAGGCGTAACAGGAACTGTAGTCGTTGAAGCAAGCAGATGGGTTGAAGACAACCAATGGATCCTTGATCTTGCCGCAAATGAACCTTTTATCGTTGGATTCGTTGGAAACCTAAACCCTAACGACGATGATTTTGAAGACAATCTGAATCGGTTTTCCACCAATCCGCTTTTCAGAGGAATACGTCTCGGTGGTGGTCTTATGCAATCACTTAGTGATGCTAATCTCGTAAAGAACATTGAGAAATTAGCGGAGAAGGAACTGACCTTAGACCTGCTCATAAATCCTGATGCATTAAAGCATCTACCTGCTCTGGTTGAACACATACCGACAATGCGGGTTGTGATTAACCACATTGCTGGTGTTCGCGTTGATGGTAATCCGCCAGATACCGCATGGATTTCTGCGATTCAGGAAGCTGCCCGTTATCCGAAAGTCTACTGCAAGGTATCAGGATTAGCGGAGCATACAGGACAAACACCCGCCCCTGAAAACGTTGCTTACTACACACCAACAATTGATGTTTTGTGGAATGCATTTGGAGAAGACAGACTCATCTACGGGAGCAATTGGCCCGTATCAGAACGTTTTGCTCAATATAAGGTCGTGCAAAAGATTGTTGATGACTACTTCAGTGAAAAAGGCGATGAAATCAGCGAGAAATACTTTTGGCAGAATGCAAAGGCAGCATACCAGTTATCTATTTAGGCGACCCACCGGATAAACTCAGCTGCAGGTTTCCGTTTCGGTTCTTTAATCTCTGCAGGATAACCTGTATAGAAAAAACCGATGATGTATTCCTGCGATGAATCAATCCCGAGCAACTTATAGGTCTGCTGTTCCATCGTGATTCTGCCGGTGCTCCACTGCATACCGACTCCTGCATCCCATGCAGCGAGTTGGACGTTCTGCATCGCACAACAGGCAGCGGCATAGTCTTCACGTTGACGTTGTTCGTCTCCATCTTGTATGCAGGACACAGCGATAATCGTTGGCTTAGACATAAATTTCTCGTAAGCCAATTGACCGATCTTTGCAAGATTCTCGGCATCAACGTGCTCTGGTGTGTCCTCCATCTTGATTTCTCGGTACCTTTGTGCAAGGATCAGTTTCGTTTTCTCACCGATAACGGTGAACCGCCACGGTTCAGTAACGTGATGGTTTGGTGCCCAAATCCCGTAACTGAAGATTTTCTCAATAACATCATTAGGCACAGGTTCCTCTTTGAATTTGAAAACGGACCGTCTTGAGATAATTGCATCTTTTACGTCCATAAATCCTCCTTTATGGATTATAGTTTATTAGGTAGTTGGTTGCAAGATATTAGCGTCTTTACATATAGCATCAAAGATATTTAGTCGCTCCAGCGGAGCGATATGTTTATAGAAAAATGTTATGTACACTCCTCCGCTCTAGCGGAGCGGTATGTTGATGTCTACTTACTGCCTCCATACTAACAGAATATTATGTTTCTGGAACATCCTCCTCAACACTCTCAAAAACGTATTTCTCATCGTAAGCAATATCAAAACGTTTTAATAACTCAAGATATTCCTCTCTGAATGTACTATGAGAATGGTGTTTTTCTTGGTTTTGAATGTACCTTGCGACATCTGCTAACTGCGAATGTGAATAGGTAAATGCACTAAAACCTTCCTGCCATTTGAACTGACCTACTACCCAAAGTTTTTTGTTTATAAATTTTGTTGAACTCACCTTAATATCCCTGACTAAATCAGAGAGAGAAAAATCTGGGGTCATACCTATAAGAATATGAATGTGGTTGGGCATAGAATTGATTTGGATAACCTTCTGTCTCCTATTGGTAATAATGCCAGTGATATATCGGTGAAGTTCCTCTTTATAGTGTCTTGGAATGAGGGACTGTCTACCTTTAACAGCGAATACGATATGGATGTAGAGTTGGGTATATGTATTTGCCATAGGAGTTATCTTTCTCTAAGCCATAAAATCTATTCTATTAGAAGATTCTGATACCAATTTACGTGTAAATTCACATACCGCTCCGCTGGAGCGGGTGTCAACATCATTCCGTGTGCTATAAACATATCGCTCCGCTGGAGCGGAGAAACAGATGAATGCTTGCCCATTCTTCACCAAGTGTTTGAACTGAAACTCAAAATGTTCAAGGACACCGTTCGGACCGAAAAACGATCAATTCCTTTATAGTAAACGTATTCAATCTTTCGCTCCAGCGGAGCGATATGTTTATAGCACCACATAGTTTCATTCTTCCGCCCCAGCGGAGTGGTATGTGCAAGAATTCTGAGCGCGTTGTGCCGGGACGTTATATTGTTAGGTAGCAACTTGCCTTACATTAGAAAATTTTGATACCAACCCACTTGTAAATTCACATACCGCTCCGCATGAGGATTAATTTATTAAACGGGTAATTATAATCACGCTAAAACTGGTAGTAGGAGCACTTTGTAAGCGCGATTGTCAAACCCGTAGGCGCGCTTTGTAAGCGCGCTGGACTTTGATCTCAAATTACCCAATTTATTTCTTAATCTTCATCTGGAGCGGAGGTTAGTATCATACCGTGTACTATAAACATATCGCTCCGCTGGAGCGGGGAAAACAGATGAATGCTTGTCCATTATTCGCCAAGTGTTTGAACTGAAACTCAAAATGTTCAAAGACAACCTTCAGCCCAAAAATCAATCAATTCCCTGTAGTCAGCGTATTCAATCTTTCGCTCCAGCGGAGCGATATGTTTATAGCACCACATAGTTTCATTCTTCCGCTCCAGCGGAGCGGTATGTGCAAGAATTCAGAACATGTTGTGCATGGGACATTATATTGTTCAGGACAACTTGCGCCATATTAAACGATTCAGGCAGTTCATCAAAATCTTCGGCAATCTCCACTTTTTCCTTTCACTGTCCACTACGACAAGATCTCTAGTCACTTTGCTTTATAGGATAATATAATCTACATAGAATTGTATAACAGACTCCTCAGAAATACAACGCTTTTAACACATGTCAATTCCATCCCGCCAGCTGCAAATATTTCTCCCAAAGTGGGTCACCCCATAACAGCACAACCACAGCGGCAACAGCAATAAATGGACCGTAAGGTATGGGACTCTTCCTATCTTTCTTACCCGTTGCTATCAGCAGCGTCCCGATAATTGCACCACTGAAGGCAGACAATGCTATCACCATAGGTAGTTCAGGAAACGCACCGAGATACAATCCTATAATTGCCATCAACTTGACATCACCCATGCCCATCGCCTTTTTACGCATTATTGCACTGCCGATGAACGCAATTAACCATATCACCAATCCACCTGCGACAAATCCAATAAGTCGCATCTTCAGAGAATCTAAATCTTTATTCTGATATGCAATCACACACACTATTCCCAACCCAAGTATGAGTCCCGTGAGACTCAGGACATTCGGAATAATAAGGTGCTGCGCATCAATAAAAGCAATCGGTATCAGGATGGACACAAAAAAGATGGCGTGCAATAAATAAAGTGACATGACAAATTGGTAGTATATTACGAGGTATAGTGCCGCTGTAATCAACTCAACAATCGGATATAGGACAGATATTTTTGCTTTGCAGTACCGACATTTTCCGCGTAACAACAGATAACTTAATAGTGGGATGTTGTCGTAAAACTTGATGGATTGACTACATTCTGGACAAAAAGATCTGCGCGGGGAATAGATTGACATATCTGAGCGAGGAATGCGGTAAATACAAACATTGAGGAAACTGCCAATTGCTAAACCTATGATGAAAATGAAGATAGGTATCCAGATATCACCCACAGATTACCACCAATATTTTTCACCTTGCACAGCATCATAATGATACACTTTGCTGATTTCAGCAATCCCACCAATCCGATACTTTGCTGGTACACGGGGATGATCTTTCGCAATTCCGACTTTATAGTTCTCTTGGATTAGCACATAGTTCCCACCCCAAGGTGTTTTCGGCACGGATTCAAGATAGGTGCCACGCCATCCATCCACACCAGGATCGGTAACAAGTTGTTCTAACTGCGTTGGATACGTCTGTGTGTGTCTGTAGTATTTTTTGATCGCTGTAGCAAGGATTTCAACGTCTACATCTGCTTGGCTAACTTTACGATATTCTGCCCAAGGTGGATACGAAAGCACGCCAATGACTATTACTAGTGCGATTAAGATTAGCAGTTGAATGCGGGTCATTCCGCTGTTTCTGTTCATATTTTTCGGCTTTCGGTTTTCAACAGTTAGTTATCAGCATCTGGACGAGCAATATTATACTTGCTCATTTTTTTATACAGATTACTTCTTTCAACTTCCAAGACCTCAGCAGTTCTCCGAATGTTCCATTCATTTTCTTTTAAGGCGGCAAGGATACACTCCGCCTCAGCAGAATCAACCAGGGTGCTTAAAGGTGTATTAGATTGATAGGCAATAGCGGCATTTGAAGTCTGGATTTGACCACGGTCTATAGGCAGTACCCCTGCCACATCGTTCGGTTGTATGATTTCCTTATTCACCATAATAAGCAGACGTTCCACCAGATTTTTGAGTTCACGAATGTTCCCGGGCCAGTTGTATGATTGAAAAACGGCATCAGTTTCTGAAGCAAAGATTTTTGGGGCAGAAGCCATGTTCTTCTGTAGCCGTTCCGCAAAGTATTTTACTAAAATCGGGATATCTTCTTTTCGGTTACGTAGCGGTGGCACATCCATAGGGACGATCTTCAGACGATAATAGAGATCAGTTCGGAATTGTCCCCGTTCAATTTCCTCAGCAAGGTTTTTGTTTGTCGCAGCGATGATTCGGACATCAACATTACGAATTTGCTGACTGCCAAGCCGTTCCACCTCTCCATATTCAAGCACGCGTAGCACTTTTGCCTGTGCCTTTAGACTCATATCTCCGATTTCATCAAGGAAAAGGGTGCCGCCGTCAGCGAGTTCAAAACGACCTTGTCGCATAGAATCAGCACCTGTAAAAGCACCGCGTTCATGTCCGAAAAGTTCGCTTTCAACAAGCTCTTCAGGCAGTGCCGCGCAGTTTAATGGGATAAAAGGTTTATCAGAACGGTTGCTATATTGATGAATTGCATTTGCCACGAGTTGCTTGCCGGTTCCGTTTTCACCGGAGATAAGAACACCAAGATTACTCGCTGCAACCTGTTTAATCTCCACTTGTAGTTTTCTAATAGCAGGACTTTCACCGACCATTTCATCTTCAGCTGGAATTTGCGATTTGAGTATTTCATTTTCTTTTGCCAATCGCGAGAGTTCCAATAATGGCTCAATATTGAATAGGATTTTCTCCATACCCACCGGTTTTGTAACGTAACGTCTCGCGCCGAGTTCCATCGTTTTTACGGCTATCTCAATATCCTGCTGTGCCGACATCATAACAACATTGAGATTGGGGTCTTGTTCAAGCAATTTCACTAACGTCTGAACGCCGTCCATCCCGTTTTCCATCATGATATCCAACAAAACGAGATCAACGTCTTTAGTCGCACAAATCTGTAATGCTTTTTCACCGCTGGCTGCAGTTAGGGTTTTGTAACTTTTCAGGCTTAACCCTTGTGAAAGCATTTTTAATATATTCTTTTCGTCATCTACAATGAGGATAGTATTCATGTTTCTTTGTCTCTAAATTGATGAGAGGTTATAACTTATCTATCAGCAAAGAATAAAAAAATGGATTCGAGCTATATCAGGACTTACGCAATTACGATAGGCGCGCTTTGATGAAGATTAAGAAATAAATATAGTAATTTGGCTCCAAAGTCCAGCGCGCTTACAAAGCGCGCCTACAAGTTATGGGGTGATTAAGATTACCCGTTTAATAACTAATCTTCATGCAAACGCGCTGAAAACTCAGATATATGTTGAATATTACCCATTACTGCATTGATTATCCAAAAAAATGTGTTAATTGCGTAAGGTCTATCTATTCTAAGGGTTCAAACGGTAAGTGACAGGTTCCGTATCGGTAAGATATGTGTCCTCGTTAAAGCTAATCCGAATTGTGGTACCAACGTTCTCATCCGATTCTACCGCTATGTCTCCACCATGAACAGTAATAATCCTACGGACAATTGCCATACCGAGACCGGTTCCATAAGATTTTGTTGTATAGTCTGGTGTAAAAAGTTTCTTTTGCGTCTCTTCTGACATTCCATGTCCAGTATCTTGAATTTCAAGCGAAATATTCCTGCTATTTTCAGAAACTGCAGTAATAGTTCTAAGTGTAAGTGTTCCTCCTTCTGGCATTGCCTCAATCGCATTCTTAACGATATTTCCAGTTGCGCGCTCCATCTGGGCACGATCTAAAGAAAGTTCGGGAATCGGACTCAACTGTTTTTCAATTACAACACTTTGGGTTTGAGACAAATCCATATACAATTTTAATACAGATTCAACAATATCGTTCAAATTAACCGGGTGTCGGTCAGGATTGGGAAGTCTGGCATATTGGTGGAACTCGTCTATTAGTTCACGGATACGGTCGACTTCTTCAATAATTGTCTCTGTACACTCATTAAATATCTTATCAAAGATTGCCGGTTGATCTTTTGCAATTTGTAAGTTTTCAACAGAAAGCCGAATCGGAAATAAAGGATTTTTCACTTCATGTGCGAGCTGCCTTGCGACATCACGCCAGACAGCAATTCTTTCAGCCTCCTTATGCTCCTCCAGGCTTCGTGTCAAAATCAATGCCATCTGATTAAATCCACTTGCCAGTTCTCCAACTTCACCCTTAGATTGAACGGCAATTTGATACGTAAGATTACCTGCCCCAATCTCATTCACGCCTTGTTGAAGTTGTGCAATAGGCCGTGTGATGCGTCGACTTACAAGGTAACTGCTGCAGTAGACTAATACTGCACCACCACCGATACTCCATAACAAAATTACCTGCATTTGATCTTGCCACTGAATACGATACTGATGCGAATAGGCAATGATTAATTCTACAAAAGGCAATTCTTGTGGATCCGAAAAAGGTGAACTCAGGATGTCAGCTCGAACAACTGTAAAAGTAGGCGTACGTAGACCTTCGTCTGATGCATCTGAACCATCTGTCCTTTGATGATCCCTTAAGCCAACGACCAACTTCTCAACAGATTTCCCTTCATCTACATACTTCTGCTTCTGTTGTTCCCATCCAACTTTCAGATCTGACGTTCGGTATGCGATACGATTTAAAGGGATCCACTCCTCCTGTTCATTCTTTCCTTTTACAAGAAAAATCGGATGTTCAGAAGGTTGGTTCAGTAATTCACCTCTTAACCATTTTTGAAGCGACCTTCCACCAGTGACAAAACCCCAATCAAACCACTGTGTAACCTCAACCGTAAGCTGCGGATCATCACCTGTAGAAATGATTCGTTCGCGAATGGTGCCTTTCCCTTTTTTGAACGTAGGACCCGCATCCGCGTTTTCAATCTCAATAACTTTTTGACCAATACGGTATTCATCAACAGACTTACTCAACACTAATATACCTTCAATATTACCGCATTCAAAAACATCAAAATTAGTTGGTGGAATGTCTCGAGTGCCTCCCATTTCTGCCTTATGGACTGCATCACCCACATTCCAATCTTCACCAGTTGTTTGGACTTCGTTTTTAATCTCTTCAACAAACAACTGATAGCGGCCAGAAATATTTGATTCTAATTCAAACACATCTTTGTCCAGTTGTTCACTAAAAGTGTTATCAATCAACAGACTTGCAATCCCAAAAATAACTGCGAACATAAGAAGAAAAACAAGACTATAGGTGAAAAAAATCTTGTTTTGCAGTCGTATTGAAGACAATTTGTCAATTATTTTTTGAGCATATTGCATAGGCATAGGCATAGGTCCCGTGGCACTGCAATTAATTTACTTTGGCAAACACGAAATAATATAGGGATGTTATTCCCTTTTCATTTCACCCGCAATTTCTTCTGTCCGTTTTTTATATCCCTCAACAGCTGATTGGTGGTAGGTCAACTCATCTGCGAGTTTCGCAACACCGTCAGTAAGATGAAGTTCTTGTAATCTACCTTTAACTGCTACCGTATCCATGAGAGTTCGCATCAATAGACACAGGTTACTGATATCCCTCTTAGGTAACGTTAATGTGACATTTGGAATATCATTATCAGTGAAATCCGTTTCTGTGCCACGATAGGAAGCGGTCTGGCTATCGTTCATTGAAAGACCTTCGAACGCATCTAACCCGCTGCCTTCCTTAGTGCTCGGAATAGTTAAATCTACACCAAGATCTTCCCAATGAACAAATAAAACTGCCTTATCTCTCGGTCCAGCAAGAATTCCATTGAGAATAGAATGATTACTCGTAGGACCCTTGGCAGCAATCACATTAGAACCGATATCACGTTCCTGAATGGACTCAGTATAGAGTTGAACAAACCACTCTCCGAGACGACTGTTGTCTGCGTAGTTATAGAACACAATACTACCTGCACCGTAATATTTCTCAACAGAGTCAAGCCATAGTGCCAAATGGTATGCGGTGTTCTTGTGATGTGCATAAGGCAGTTGGAAGTTCTTATGAGCGCATTCTACACCTTCAACTGCATCGTGTATTCTATCTTCAGGGTTCTCATCGACACCAGCAGTCATCGCTAATGAGAATAAACCTACAGGTGAAAAAGCCGAGAAGCGTCCTCCTACACCATCTGGAACTGGAAGGATGCCATAAAATGATGCTTCTCGGTGAAATTGATATAAAAGGCTATTGTCTGTCAAACCTGTAGTCGCAATAATCTGTTTCCGCCATTCACCGAATTCCTGTTGGAGCGTGTCCTGAATAATCATTAAAGTCGCGAGTGTTTCACCTGTTTTCCCCGATTTGCTAATCACATTGAAAAGCGTTTTGTGTAACAGGTCGCGTGATTTCAACATATCAAGCAATGCTTTAAGCCGAACTGGATCAAATGTATCACCAGCAAAGTAGACTTCAGGTGCACTACCCCGATCCAATTCTGACAGAAGATTGTGATACGGATGATTCGCTATTTCGTGAAACACACGTGCACTCAGATCAGAGCCACCTATTCCGATGGTCACAAGAACAGAAAAATCGTCTCTTGCTTTTGTTGACAAATCAAGCACTTGCTGAATGTGATCGGTTTGCTGATGGCTGCGGGTCCATGCACGCAAATGTTGTTCTAAAACCGATAACGGAGCATCTACTTCTTCTTTGAACAACTCCTGTATCTTCTCTAAACGTGTATCAACCAATTTTTCTGCAGCTTGTGCATCAGTTTCCGCACACACAAGCATTTTGAGTCTGATACCTAAATCGTTTCCTAACTCTACCTGTTTTACACTCGGATTCATTTATTTTGTTCCTTTTCCTCCTAAAATAGCTTGTATTTTCTCTGATTTATACTCTTCCATACTTATCGTCAAGTCTGACAATATCTTCCTCGTCAAAGTTTCCGAAAGCGATCTCAAGTATCCGATAATCTTGAGATTCGCCAATAAGTTGATGTTTCGTACCTTGTGGAATAAAGACCGGTTCCATCGGTTTTGGATGTATCACATCATCTTCAAGCCGAACGCAAGCACCTTCGTCAAGTGGGATCCATAGTTCACTCCGATGGTGGTGATACTGATAACTTACCTGCTCCCCCGCATGGATTTCTAAAATCTTTACAGTCACAGGTTGGTTAAGAACATACTGAATAAAACGTCCCCAAGGTTTTTCTGTAGTTAATATCTCTGCTAAAACTTGAGATGGATCTGTTATAGGTGGCAACTGCTTTTCCATGCGGATTCCTTGTATCAACGAGTTTATTATAATTTAGCACAACGTCACTGGGTAAGGCAAGCATAAAATGGTTAGGGTGATTAAAAAGTTGACAAATAATCACAAAATCAATATACTAAATTATCAGATTTAAAATAAGAAATCTGCATTAATTATTCGATTTTATAACAGTAAAACGGAGTTGATATGGAAATAGAAAAAACACTAATTCTGGTGAAACCAGATGGTGTTCAACGCGGACTTATCGGAGAGATCATTTCCCGTTATGAGAGAAAAGGTCTAAAGATTATCGGTATGAAACTGGTGCAAATGTCACGCGTTAAGGCGGAAGAACTATATGCTATTCACAAAGGGCAACCATTTTATGATAAGCTTATTGAATTCATGACCGGCAAACCTATTGTTGCAATTGCTATTGAAGGGAAGAATGCAATTAAATTAACCCGTCTCATTAACGGTGCCACCGATCCGTTAGAATCCGCGCCGGGAAGTATTCGTGGTGATTATTCTACTAACATCACCTATAATCTCGTACATGCATCCGATTGTGCTGAGAATGCAAAGTGTGAATTAGCTATACTGTTTTCCCCAGAAGAACTATATTCAACCTGTTAAATTGTTTGACACAATTGTAGTTTTATAGGAGGTTAATCTATGAAAATAGTTAATATGTTAAGAACATCTAATGGAGACATTAAGTGTTTTGCTTTCATTATGATGATACTATTAATAGGCATTGCTTTCACCGTGAATGCTGCCAAAGAAGACTGCACAAACATTGATGGTGATGGTGCCAAACCAATTCAGGAAGTTGGTGAAGAAGTTGCTGGCACACAGAACGATTATGATGAAGTCGTGGAAGAAGATGATCGTAAAGGTGTCGTGTATCTTGCTGTGATTGGTGGCAGCCAACCCCAACCGAATGCCTGTGGACTTATTCCCATGAATGATGCAGGTCAATGGACAGGTTGGGGTGGACCACTTAACTTTGACAATGCCACCATCGGTGAAGGTGCTGCATCCCGAAACCATATCGTCATCGGCGGCACTTACTTTGAACGTGGTATCGGGGCACATGCTGTAGGCACATTAGTTTATGACTTAACTGGTGACAAATACCTCAAATTTGAAGCGTATGTCGGCATGTCCGATGAAAAAGACCCTGGTGATTGTGGTCATGGCGGAAGCGGTGATTTCATATTTTCTGTTGATGGGAAACAAGAATTCAAATCTGAAACGCTCAAAGGCACAGATGGTGGAGAAAATGTTGATGCTGTTAAGGTTGAATTTGACATTCCCTCTAATGCGAAAGAACTCACATTAGTTATGGGGGATGGTGGAGATGGAAATGGTTGTGATCATTCAGCTATTGGCGATGCCAAACTCCTAACCGCGCAAGCACTTGCGGTTGAACCCGCTAACAAACTACCTACAATCTGGGGTAGCCTCAAAGCCCGTTATTAATTCTTATCCATGTAAGGTAGACCGTTAGATTAATTTTAAACCATAAACAATCCTGATTCAGTCAAAACACTTCTTATATTGATTGAATCAGGATTTTCCTTGTCTGCCTTTGCTTCATCCATTACGAGCATGCCTTTGAAAACAATTGAAATCCGCCCCCTACTGTGGTAAAATAACAAAATAGAAAGCAATTACTATATGAAGGAGTCTGTAAATGCCCCAACCCTCTCACAATCTATTTAATACACGTCAAATCCTTGAAAGCGAAGGACTTGAAAATGCCTACTACTCGCTTCCTGCCTTAGCGGATGCAGGTAAAGGTTCAATTGAAAGCCTACCTGTCAGTATTCGTATACTACTTGAATCGTTACTCCGTAATTATGATGGACATCAAATCACTGAACAAGACGTTGTCAACTTAGCCAATTGGGATTCGAAATCTCCAAAAGCAGCAGAAATACCGTTTAAACCTGCCCGCGTTGTTGCACAGGATTTCACTGGTGTTCCGCTTGTTGTGGATATTGCCGCGATGCGATCTGCTGTAGCAGAACTCGGTGGTGACGCACAAATGATTGAACCCCTCGTTCCTGTTGATTTAGTGATTGATCACTCTATACAAGTTGATGCTTACGGCACAGAGAACGCCTTTCAATTTAACACCCAAAGAGAATTTGAACGAAACAAGGAGCGATACGAATTTCTGAAATGGGGGCAACAAGCGTTTGAGAAGTTCAATATCATTCCACCCTCCATCGGTATAGTGCATCAAGTGAATTTGGAATACCTCGCACAAGTTGTAATGACTGAAGAAGCAGTCGTATATCCTGATACGGTTGTAGGGACAGATTCACATACGACGATGATAAACGGTCTCGGCATTGTCGGGTGGGGTGTTGGTGGCATTGAGGCTGAAGCTGCAATGTTGGGGCAGCCTGTATACATTTTAACTCCAGAAGTGCTTGGCGTTTATATGACAGGTGAACTTAAAGAAGGGATCACCGCAACAGACCTTGTCCTGACTGTCACGCAACGACTCAGAGAGGCTGCGGTTGTGGGTAAGTTTGTTGAATTCTTCGGTGAAGGCGTAGAAGCACTTTCGTTGCCTGACCGCGCAACGCTCTCTAACATGTGTCCTGAATACGGCGCAACGATCGGATTTTTCCCACCTGACACTGAAACAATGAATTACCTCCGTCTCACTGGACGCGATGAAACACATGTTGACTTAGTGGAAACGTATTTCAAGGCACAAGGACTGTTCGGCATTCCACGTCTCGGTGATGTAGAATACTCCGATGTACTAGAAATAAATCTTAACGATATTGAACCAAGTATTGCTGGACCAAAACGACCGCAAGATCGGATAGCTTTATCGGATGTCAAAGGAACATTCAATGAACTCCTCACGCGTCCTGTAGCAGAAGATGGATTTGGCGTAACAGAGACGGAAGGCAAAGAGGAAATCACGCACGGGGCAGTTGTCATCTCGGCAATTACAAGTTGCACAAATACGAGCAACCCATCGGTGATGATTGGTGCGGGATTGCTTGCCAAAAAAGCAGTTGAGAAAGGATTGCGTGTTCCCGATTATGTAAAAACAAGTTTAGCCCCAGGGTCGCGTGTTGTTACGGAGTATCTGCGAAACACAGGTTTATTACCTTATTTAGAAAAGTTAGGATATAACGTAGTCGGTTATGGCTGCACAACATGCATCGGTAACAGTGGACCACTCAATGACGTTGTTCAGGAAGCGATTGATGCGGAAGACCTCGTAACTGCAAGTGTCTTAAGCGGAAACAGGAACTTTGAAGCGCGGGTGCATCCAGAGATAAAAGCCAATTTCCTCATGTCTCCACCGCTTGTAGTTGCTTATGGACTTGCCGGACGGATTGACATCAATCTTGCCACAGAACCCATCGGACATAATGATTCTGGTGAGGCAGTGTACCTACGAGATATATGGCCTTCCCGTAAAGAAATAGCTGAGATGATCGGTACAGCGGTTGACCGCAAAACATTTAAGGAGATGTACGAATCTATTGGAAATCAGGCACCAGAATGGGAAGAACTTGCGGGAGCAACAGGTGTACTCTATCCGTGGAACGAGAGAAGTACCTATATCCAACACCCTCCATTCTTTGAAGGATTTTCACGCGAACCCGCGCAAATTTCGGATATTACTGATGCACGTATACTCGGCATCTTTGGAGATTCTGTTACCACAGACCATATCTCTCCTGCGGGAGCAATTGCAGCAGCAAGTCCGGCAGGCAGTTATCTGCAAGAACGCGGTGTTGAAACGCGAGATTTCAATACCTACGGTGCGAGACGTGGAAACGACCGCGTGATGAGTCGAGGCACGTTTGCAAATCGTCGTGTCCGTAACTTAATGACTCCCGATGTTGAAGGTGGTTATACTGTTCAATATCCAGAGGAAACGCAAACGACTATCTACGAAGCAGCACTCAATTATAGTGAAAACGATATACCTTCTGTTATTTTTGCTGGTCAAGATTACGGGATGGGAAGTTCACGGGATTGGGCCGCTAAGGGACCTAAACTGCTCGGGGTCAAAGCGGTAGTGGTTGAGAGTTATGAACGAATACACCGCAGCAATCTAATCGGTATGGGTATATTGCCATTGCAGTTTATGGATGGTGAAAATGCACAAAGTCTTAACTTAGATGGTAGTGAGATTATCAGTATCACAGGTTTCGCTGATGACCTGCAACCGGGACAGACAGCAACGATGACGGTTTCTCAAACAAACGGTGAGACGCAGACAACTCAATTGTTAATCCGTATTGATTCACCGGTAGAAGTAGAATACTATAAAAATGGTGGGATTCTGGACTATGTGATTCGGAATTTTCTGTCTACGTAACTATAGTGACATTGTATCCTTATGGATATGTTTGAAATGTCCTCGTGAAACATGTTATCATTTTACTAAACGATAATAAAAAGCAGTGGTATATTGAAACTTCTTTATGGTGTAACAATACCTTTGCCAAAATTAGTTGAATAAAATGGGTTTTTGTCTTATAGTTTTACACTATATAACAAAAAAGGACAAAAACCCATGTCAGAAATTATAGCACTTTTTTCAGTTCTTAATCTATCTATATTTAAAACAGCGATCCGTCAGTTATGTCAAGTTGTCCTTGCACTGCTTGCGATGACAGGACGGGTCTCCATGTTAAATATCTCTCGTTGGACTTCAAAAGGAGGTAGTTACCGCACTATTCAACGCTTTTTCAATACGGTGTTGCCTTGGTCGGCAATGTGCTGGACGTTTTTTCGCACACACTTGCTTGATCCTGATAGTGTTCATATCTTAGTAGGCGACGAAGTCGTTAGAAACAAAGATGGCAAATGCACCTATGGTTTATCGCGCTTTTTTTCTTCATTGCATGGAAAAAGCATTCCCGGTTTATCGTTTTTAGCCATATCCTTAGTCAGTGTCCCTCGGCGGCGTTCCTACCCGATGACTATTGAACAAATCGTTCGGTGTGAAACACCTTCAAATCCTGGTGCTTCTCCGACTGAAAAGTCAGACAACACCCAGACAAAACAATCTAAACGCGGGCGTCCAAAAGGGAGCCGAAACAAAAATAAAAGGGATGTCGTCCTCAGTGATACTTTGAAACAACTTCAAACGATGCTCAAAGAGGTGCTACACCTCATTGATAACTTGATACCCGTCCGTTATTTTGTCCTGGATGGATATTTTGGGAATAATAACGCTTTACAAATGGTCCATCAATGTGGTCTCCATCTTATTTCAAAACTACGTGCCGATGCTGCATTGTATCTTCCCCCGATGACCTCTTACAAGCGCGGACGCCCCGCAATCTATGGAGAACGGATACATCCGCATAAGATTGATGAAAAGAACGCTGTTTGGACACAAACAGTGGACAACCTGAGAACCGATGTGTATCAAATGGAACTACGCCACAAAAAGTTCCCCGACCCATTGAATGTCGTTTGTATCAAAAAAACAAACCTATCCACGAAACAGCAGGCACACGTCTTATTGTTCAGTTCTGATTTAGCACTTGGCGCAGAAAAAATGATAGACTATTATTCACTCCGTTTTCAAATCGAGTTCAACTTTCGCGATGCCAAACAACATTGGGGTCTGCAAGGTTTCATGAATGTCCACAAAACCCCTGTGAACAATGCGGCAAATCTGTCAATGTTTATGGTAAATGTCAGTGCAAAACTCATGGAAAAGGACAGATGTCAGAACCCCGAATATAGTGTATTAGATCTTAAATCGCACTACCGAGGTCTGAAATATGTGCAGGAAATATTAAAAATACTTCCGCAGAAACCTGAACCTATTGTTATTCAGCAAATCATTGGCCGTCTGAGTTCAATAGGTGCTATTCACAACACGCAAGCAAATCTTAATCCTGGATAATTGGCGAAGGTATTGGGTGTAAAGGAGGTGATTTCAAATGGCACGTAAAAAATCTACAACTACCAAGGTTGGACGCGATGCAAGAACAGGTCGATTCATACCTGTAAAAGAAGCAAAACGACGCAAAAGCACAGCAGTAGTTGAAACTATCAAACGAAAAGGAAAAGTTAAATAAGCAATTTCCACTTCGGTTATCTTTATAGATATAATAAGATGTCGTAGCAGTGCTTAAGAGTATTATTTGATATCTCCTAAAGTACTGTTTATATGAAATATTTAATTATCTTTATATATACAGAAACTTGCTATTTCTCAAGGTTGTCATCTATAGCAAACAGAATCCTTGTTATCCTATAATTTCGGATTGACAACTAACAGTATCGTAGAGGAAAGCAAAAGAGCATGTTTAATCAAACTAACACTCCAAATGAAACACAACCTACTGTTAGAAGCATTATTCGCGAGATAGAAGAAAAATCAAAAAACGGTGACTACATCTACCGTGGTGAACCAGAACATCATGAAGAATCTCCGTACTATGGAAGAATTTGCTCAAGTCTTTATCGTCAGTACGCCCGAATTGATGCCGATGAGTTTGACATAAAAGTTATCCAAGAGGAGATTCTGACTGATGCTGCGGTTTATAGTCAGGAAACAAATGTCCCTTTTGAAATCCTAACGAAAATTCAGCACTACGGTGGCAAAACCAATCTGATAGACTTTACCACCGACCACCTTATAGCTATCTTCTTTGCTTGTGACCGCTCAGACTCTCTCAAAGAGGATGGCAGACTGATTCTAGTAAGAAAAGACGAAGAAAATAAAGATCAAATATTGCGTCCTCGTAATCCTCAAAATCGTGTTATTGCACAGAAAAGTGTATTTGTTCGACATCCTAACGGTTTTCTCAGTCCCGATGAAGTTGAGATAATAACAATTCCGGCACACCTCAAGCAACCTTTGCTATCTCACCTGCGAAAATACCATGACATTTCTACTCAAAGTATTTACAACGATTTACATGGATTTATTATAAACCAACGTTTTCATGAAAGTGCTTACTTAGAATTTCACAGAGGCCTAACTTCTCAACTAAGAGGTGATGAAACAGACATATCTGAAGAAAAAATGGCCGCATTTGAAAAATCTGTTGTGCACTATTCAAGAGCATTGAAAATGAAACCGGAACTTCCAGGTGCTTATATCAATCGAGGTGTTGCCCATCTTGATAAAGGAGATTTTGACCTTGCCCTCTTGGATTTCAACACTGTAATAGAACTAAACCCTAACAATGTAGATGCTTATATCATTCGCGGTGATGCCTACCTTGGAAAAGGGAATTTTGAACTAGCCCTCTCGGATTTTAGTAAGGCAATTAAACTAAATCCCAACGATTCAGACGCATATATCTATAGAGGCAACGCTTATCTAGAGCATGGCGATGCGGATCTCGCTCTAGCAGACTTTAACAAATTGATAGAATTAACCCCTGACGATGCCGAAGCATATATTATTCGTAGTGGTGCTTATCTTGAGTTAGACGATTTATGCAGCGCACTCGTAGATTTTGAACAGGCTATAGCACTCGATCCTGAAAACGCGGCTATCTATATCATTCGCGGTGATGCTTATGTTAGAAAAGATGATTTTGAACTTGCCACAGAAAACTATAAAAAGGCTATAGAACTTGATCCTTATGATGCTGAAGCATATTATTCTCTAGGATTCCTTTGGATGCAGAAACAGAATTGGGAAGAAGCCAAATTAAACCTGACTGCTGCTAAAGTCTTAAAATCAGATATTGGAAAGGAGTTTCACAATATCTATGTAAGTATTATGAACTTTGAGAAAGAAAATGATGTGAAGTTACCAGAAGAAATCGCAGCAATGCTGACAACGGAATGACAGAAACATAAAACCAATATAATTAAAATAGATCCTGAAAAATAAAATGCAAAATACAACAAAACTAATACTCACATTACTCTTCCTATCCCTCACAATCGGATGTGATTGGGGGCAGCACACAGAAATAATCATCATTGGTCCCTATAGAACAACTTGCATCGGAGCGTTTGAACAGGAATGCTATCTTGAATACAACGAGGAAAGGGAGCGATGGGAGTTTTTCTATGATGGCATACAAGGATTTGACTTTGAACCCGGATATATCTACAGACTCAAAGTCAGACTTGAGGAACGTCCAGAAGGTATTCAAGATGTGGGAAAGTATGAATATCATCTGATAGAGGTGCTAAGCAAGGAAGAGGCATCGGTTGATGAAAGACCACCCCGAAAACCTTAGAAAGAACTGGTGTGTTTAGAGATATACCTACCTCCCATGAATCGTACGCAGATCTAATCTCGCATCCACATCGTCAGACACAGCACTGGTCCAATCCACATCGTCAATGCTTTGCAGGCTCATCAAGGCAACGTTGACCATGGGATTAGAGAGGGAATAGTTGAGGAGAAAACTATCCACGTCAACGTCCGCCATCACATTGGGAAAGCAGTGCTTCATAAGATTTTGGTAGACATTGCTTGTCGTGGAACGCATCAACACAATTCCCATGTCTTGCGCTACAGCATCAGGAATAACACCCCGCATGCCGAAGGTGTCACAAGTGCTTTGATACATCAGGTTGTAATGGATTTGCATCATATCAAGTGCACCTGTAGCAATGAGTTGTTCTGCACCACCAGAGGGACCATCCGCAGAAAATCCGATAAACCTAACCTTCCCTTCTTCCTTCAGTTTGAGATATGTTTCCAATCCACCACCGTTTAGAATCTGTTCTGTTTCTTTTTCATAAAACCAACCGCCATGGAATTGAAGCACATCAATATAGTCCGTGCCGAGACGTTTTAGACTACCTTCCACATCAGTTGCAATACCATCAGGATCATAAGCCTCAGTTTTTGTCGCGAGGATACAAGCATCCCGTCGCCCCGATATTGCTTTGCCGATAACCGTTTCGCTGTAACCGCCGCCGTAGTTTGGTGCTGTGTCAATGAAGTTCACACCGCAATCTATGGCGTAATGTATCATATTGACAAGCGAATTTACATCGTGCTCTGGCTGAACTCTACCGCCGCCATACCCTATTTCTGAAACGCTGAGTCCAGTTTTTCCGAGTGTGCGATATTGCATATTTGCTGAATCTCCTCTTAAACGATATAACAGACATCCTATCAGGAACCAATGGAATGACTATACATAATTAAATCGGGATTTGCGGTTCCCATTTTTCTTTTTCGGTTTTGGCTTCGTGCGATTGCTGCGTTTAATGCAATTTTCACCAAATAGGTTTTCCACTTGTTTGAAAACTGAGTCATTATCTGCGATTTTATATTGAGAACTACAGCAAGCGATGACTTCACCGTGTTGCGGTGTCATGAGACGCAGAATTAAGTGCAAGTTCCCACTGTTCGCAACAGCAATTTCTTTGAGAGACTTAAGTTTTTCAAGATTATCAATATCAGTTTCAGGAACCGTAACCTCAACAGCAGTTGTTTGTTGTTCTGGGACAGTTTCTAAATCCACAATTTCGTCCGCTTGAATTTGGCGTTCTTCCTGTTCAGTTTCATCCTCATCGTCAGAATTTCGGTTTCTACTGTTCTGGTTTATCTTGACAGGCCCTTCAATCCAAACTATCCTTCCTTCAAACAACTCACCTGCATTTTTATATGCTTCTGGGAAAACGACTACCTCAATTGAACCTTCAAGGTCCTCAAAGCCGATAACTGCCATAGAGTCCCCTTTCTTCGTGGTGAGATTTTTAACTTCCGTTATCATCCCAGCCACAGAAATAGCAGTTTCTATTGGGTGTGCACCAAGTGTTTGGGTGCTTGCCGATGTATAGTAATTGATGATGTCCGCGTATTCTTGGAGTGGGTGTCCAGAAACATAAAATCCGAGTTGTTGTTTTTCAAGTTTAAGCCTTTCAAGCGGTTCATACTCATCAACATTCGTCAGTGTTACAGGTGTAATAGGTATTTCAGCTGCATCGCCAAAGAGGTTCATCTGTCCGCGTTCGCGTTCTGCTTGTGCACTCTGTGCGATTTTTAAGACACTTGGTAAGTTCGTCAGGAGTTGTGCCCGATTTTTTTCAAGCGAATCAAATGCCCCGCAGAGGATAAGTCCCTCAAGGGCGCGTTTATTAACGACTTTCGTATCCACCCGTTCACATAAGTCCTGGAAGGAAGTGAATGTGCCACTCTCATTTCGTGCTTCAACGATTGCATCAATTGCTCCATCTCCGACACCTTTCACAGCGACAAGTCCGAAGCAGATATCGTTTCCATCCACCATAAAATCTTTATTACTGCTATTGACATCTGGTGGCAGTAAGTTGATTTCAACTTCAAGAAAATCTGCGAGTTTTACACATTCTGTGCGATAACGTGTAATTTTTTCAGAATAATCGGACTCACCAGTCATCATCGCTGCCATGAATTCATGGGGATAGTGCGTTTTTAAATATGCCATGCGGTAACCTAACATAGCATAAGCGACAGAATGTGATTTATTGAAGGCGTATCTGCTGAATGGTTCAAGTTGATCGTACACCATAGCAGCATCATGTTCAGCAATCCCGTTTTTGACCGCTCCTTCAATGAATTTCGGTCGCTGTTCCTTGAGTAATTTTTCTTTCTTTTTCCCCATTGCATCGCGCAAGACATCCGCCTCTCCCATCGTAAATCCCGCCATATCACGTGCAATCTGCATCACCTGTTCCTGATAAACGCATACGCCGTAAGTATTTTTAAGGGCATTCTCAAGCGACGGATGCATATATTCTACTTCTTCCAATTCATTTTTACGGTCAATGAATTGTTGCATCATACCGCTTTCTAATGGTCCTGGACGATAGAGTGCGGGAATTGCCGAGAATTCCTTGAAATTATTTGTTTTAAGCTGTGTAACAACCCTATACATGCCGGGAGAAGTTTCAAGCTGAAACAAACCAGCGAGTAGTCCTCTACTGATAACAGAAAAGGTTTTTTCATCGTCAAAAGGTATACTGTCTAATTTGATGTCCACCCCATGATTCGTCTTAACCATTTGGAGGCAATCATAAATCTCGGTAAGACTACGTAAACCGAGGAAATCAAATTTGACGATACCCACATTTTCAACAGTTTTGTGTTCAAACTGTGTTGCGACCTGATCATGTTTATCCTTGAAAAGCGGGGCAAAATCTGTGAGTTTACCGTTTGAAACAACAATGGCAGATGCGTGACAAGAGACGTGCCGTTTCATACCTTCAACTGCTAAACTGAGATCCATCAGTTCTTTATTTTCTGGTTGCTCAGCCAGTGTTTGAAATTCAGGCACCTGTTCCAATGCATCATCAATAGAAATACCTGGTATGCTTGGAATTAATTGCGTTAGTTTATTGACATTTTCAAGCGGTACATCAAGTGCGCGTCCGACATCTTTAATAGCTCCTTTAGCACCTAAAGTAGAAAAGGTAGCGACTTTACCGACAGAATCGTGTCCGTATTTTTCTTTGAGATAATCAATAACATGGTCTCTTGCCCTGTCTGCAAAGTCAATATCAATGTCAGGTGGACTTATTCGCTCAAGGTTCAAAAACCTTTCAAATAAGCAATCATAATCCATCGGATTGAAAGCAATGACATCAAGTGCGTATAACACGAGACTACCGGCAGCGGACCCACGCGCGGAAAGTGGGTACCCCTGCTTATTCGCATATTTCACATAGTCCCATACAATCAGAAAATAACCGGGGTACTCGGTCTTACTGATAATATCAAGTTCATGCTCCAACCGTTGTTTGACTTCCGTGGAAAGTTCTCCACCCAATTTTTCATGTAAGCCTTGATAACAGAGTTCCTTTAGGTAACTCTCATTAGTATATCCCTCTGGCACCTCATATTTTGGCATGACGCTCTCGCCATAGTCCAATTCCAGATTGCACCGATTTGCGATTTCAAGCGTATTCGTTATAGCTTCAGGTGGGAAATCCTTTAGGACCTCCCGCATTTCGTCAATGTCTTTAAAGTAAAAATGATTGTCAAACCGCATTCGATCTTGTTCGTTGACGGTTTTCTTTGTTTGGATACAAAGGAGCACATCGTGCATGTGGTGGTCTGATTTGCGTAGATAGTGGCAATCATTTGTACCGACGAGTGGCAGTTCAAATTCTTTCGCCAATTCCATCATTATCGGATATGCCTGAAGTTCCTTATCGATGTAGTGATTTTGCACTTCAACGTAGAGGTTACGCGGTCCCATTGTTTCAATGAGATTCTTGAAGTTTTGGATGGCATCGTCTCGCTGATTTGAAGCGATGAGTTGCGGGACTTGTCCTTGGATACATCCTGTCAGTGCAATGATTCCTTCGCGGTGTTCACGCAAGATTTCCATGTCAATGCGGGGTTTACTATAGAAACCTTCAGTGTAGCCACGCGATACCAATTCAAGAAGATTTTGGTACCCGGTTGCGTTCTCTACGAGAAGTGTCAGATGATATGGACTGCCTTGGTCTTTTCCTCGTTTTTCACGACTACCTGGGGCGACGTATACCTCACATCCAACAATAGGATTTACACCTGCCTCTTTTGCTTTGGTGTAAAACTCCCATGCCCCGAACATATTGCCGTGGTCGGTGAGTGCAACAGCGGGCGCGCTGCTCTCTACTGCCCACTGTATCATATCGGAAATGCGGCATGCCCCATCAAGTAGACTATACTCGCTATGGTTGTGTAGATGGACAAATTCGGAAGACATGGTTTCTCCTGTTGGAAAGTTTCTAATGAAATTTACGATAGAAATTCGGTTTGTATTTCAACTAATTTGGATGATTAATTATAGCAGAAAAACGGTAAATATTCACCCCAAAATTTCAGAAATTTAGTGAAATTCTTTTTTATCTGATCTATTTCTGAATGGTGAAAGGCGCGGAATATAGTCTGAACCAAGATTTTCAGGTGGGTGTGTAAAATTTGGCACTAATTTCTCACCAACCATTGTAGGGGCGGGTCTCTGTGCCCGCCCGTTGCCTTACAGGACAAGGAATGGCGGGGCACAGAGACCCGGGGAATCATGGCGAATACCAAACGCGTATCGTCTAAGCGCATTCATACCGTTGATTTGGCCCTACAATAGATTACAGGTTTTTCACTTGAATTGATGTCTACGGTGACAAAAACTTTACACACCCATAACCGGTAATCTTATTGACATCTCTCCAAAAATAGGATAGACTCATGAATGATGAACGTCCAAGCAATTTCAACACTTATTGAGCAGAAAATATCGGAACAGATATTCCCGGGTGCAGTTGTTGCAATCCTCAACAAAGACAAGGTTATTTACCACGCAGCGTTCGGTGATCGGATCATAACACCGAAGCGAGCACCGATGCTACCCGATACATTATTTGACCTTGCATCCCTAACAAAACCCATTGTCATCGGAACGTTGACCATGCAGTTAGTGGAATCAAGGAAATTATCATTAGATGAACCTGCACAAACATACCTACCTGAATTCAAACAACCGCACATTACGTGTCGTCACCTTCTTATTCATACCTCTGGTTTGCCAGCATGGAAACCGCTTTATATTGAAACAACATCACCAGAAAGTGTCATAGAACACCTTGGCAACATGCCGCTTGAAGCCAAACCTGGTGAAAAGGTTACTTATAGTTGTTTAGGGTATATTCTCATGGGAAAACTTATCTCTGCGATTACAGGTGAGGATTTAGACGCTTTAGCACATAACGCCATCTTCAAACCACTCGGTATGAACCGCACTTCATACAATCCATCACCGCAGACACACGATAACTGCGCTGCAACAGAAGACTCAAATAGTTATGAACGCAGGATGGTAAATTCTGGACAACACGGCCGCTATTATAAGGGACACAACTGGCGCGAAGGTGTAATCATCGGGGAAGTCCACGATGAAAACGCTAACTATCTTGGAAGCGTTTCCGGCAATGCTGGTCTTTTTTCTAACGCAAGAGACCTTATGACCTTCTGTCAGATGCTTCTACAGGATGGTGACACGCTTATATCACCTGAAAGTGTTCAGACATTAGCAACACCACACACACGACCTGATGCTTCCGAACAACGCAGTATCGGGTGGTATATTCTTGCGGATGGCTCAATGTATCATACAGGATTCACAGGTACTTCCATAAGGATTGATCTTGAAAAAGGATTTGCTGCTATCCTTTTGACAAATCGGGTTCATCCGGATGCACAACGTACTGGTATACTTGAATGTCGCAACCAATTCCATAGGATTGTTTTTGCATGATAACACTCGGCATCACCCAGTTATTGACAGAAAAGCAGGTATGGCTCAACGGCAAATCTGTCGGATTGATAACAAATCATACCGGTGTTGATGAAAACTTGGCACAAAATATAACCTTGCTACTTGAAAACGCTAATTTGATTACACTTTTTTCACCAGAACATGGGTTATGGGGTGCAACACAAGACGGTGTGAAGATAACAGATTCAAAGTATGGTCAAAACCGAACAGACCACACCTTACAAATCCATAGCCTATATGGCACATCATCTCTGAACTGGACAGAAATTCTCAAAAACTTAGATGTCATCATCTACGACATACAGGATGTTGGCGTGCGGTATTATACATATCTTGGCACATTACTGGAATCGATGAATGCAATGGAATCAAGTGGCACAGTTGAATGTATTGTGGCAGATCGTCCAAATCCGATTGGGGGTTTCCACATAGAAGGACCAATGTTAGACAGTGATTATACATCTCTGGTTGGACCTTATCCGATTCCTGTCCGCTACGGTATGACAATTGGTGAAGTTGCAAGACTCTACCATGCAGAACAAGGATTTAACTTTCCGTTGAATATTGCCAAAATGGTAGGTTGGCATCGGGAAATGTGGTATAACGATACAGGCTTGCATTGGGTGCCACCTTCACCGAATATGCCGACACTTGATACTGCTATGGTATATCCAGGCACATGTCTATTTGAAGGCACGAATGTTAGTGAAGGACGAGGCACAACAAAGCCTTTTGAATATATTGGCGCGCCGTGGTTAGATAACAATAGTTGGACAGATCGGTTGAATGCGTATGCGTTATCGGGTGTTCTTTTCCGACCCATAACGTTTACGCCACAATTTTCAAAATATAAAGAAGAGGCGTGTCACGGGGTTGCGATACATATCACTGATAGAAAACAGGTGGCAACTGTTGAAGTTGCATTGAGGATGTTATGGACATTAATTGATCAACATCCGAATGATTTTGAATTCCGTGAAACACATTTTGATAGATTGGCGGGAAGTTCAACGTTGCGTCAAGCACTTTTAGATGGCACATCATGTGATGATATTGTTGGTGAGTGGCATTGCATCTCGGAAGAATTTCGTGTCAGGAGAGAACCTTATCTGTTGTATTAGACTATATTCTGAATGGCGGGACACAGGGACCCCGCGCAACTATGTTTGAAGCCATACGAACTAACCGTGTTTGGAAAAACAGACAACTATGAAACCATTTCTTGATCTACTGCATAAAGACAAAAAACTGATTATCGGTTTGATGAGTGGCACGTCCGCGGATGGTGTGGATGTCGCACTCGTTGAAATTACAGGATTAGGACTGACTACGGAAATTGAACTTGTAGCGTTTGACACATTCCCTTATGCAGATGAGGTGCGTTCCAGAATCTTTGACCTATTCAGTGTTGAAACTGCCCGGGTTGATGAAATATGCACAATGAATTTCGTTATAGGACAGCAATTTGCGAAAAGTGTATTGACACTGTTGGAACGCGTTGAAATAGCACCGACAGAAATTGACTTAATCGGATCGCACGGGCAAACGATTCATCACATGCCTAAAGCATCTGTTCCCGCGACACTACAGATAGGTGAACCTGCAGTGATAGCCCATGAGACAGGCATTCCCACCGTTGCGGATTTCCGTGTAGCAGATGTTGCCGCTGGTGGAGCAGGCGCGCCGTTGGTCGCATATATTGATTATCTGCTATTTCATAACAACACACAAACGATTGGTTTCTTAAACATCGGTGGGATTGCTAACCTAACAGTGCTGCCAACGGGTTGTGTGATATCGGCGGTGCATGCATCCGACACAGGACCGGGCAACATGATTTTGGATGCGTGCGTAGAAAAGATTACAGGTGGCACAATGCAGTTTGATGAAAATTCGGAACTGTCGGAGCAAGGCACAGTCTGTGAACCACTACTACAGCAATGGATCTCACATCCATTTTTTGAATTGACACCACCGAAAACAACGGGTCGGGAAATGTTCGGTACAGCCTTTACCGGCACTTACTTGCAGCAAATTCATGATCACAAGATTTCAGAATATGATGGTCTTGCTACGTTAACAACATTGACAGTGAGAAGTATCTTTCAATATTATGTGGATTATGTTATGGTAAAAACTCCGTTGGATATACTATACGTTAGCGGCGGTGGTGCGCGGAATCCACTGATGATGCGTGGTATCGCTGATGTGTTTGAACCTATCCCTGTTGTTGATGTATCGGAAACTGGAATGTCTGGTGATGCAAAAGAGGCGATTGCGTTTGCTATCCTTGCAAACGAGGCGGTGCACGGGAATTGTAGTAACGTTCCGAATGCGACAGGTGCATCGTGCAGGAAGGTTTTGGGAAAGTTTGTTTGTCCGTAGGGACAAGTTTGCTATCTAAAACCTGACACGAAGGGAGAGGCGGTTGTTGATACCTAAATCCGGTTGTCGTTGATAGGCGTAGTCTACATGAAATGCTGCACCCGTGATAAATCTGAGTTGGAGACCCGCACCTGCAGTAAAATACATTGCACGAGAAGTGCCATTCCTACCATCAAACCCACACCGTAGTGCTAAAAGTTCAAACAGAACATATTCCGCCCCTGTGTGAAATTCATAATCGTTTCTGGTGTCTATATCGGTTGCTAAGGTGAGTTTGCTATTGAAAATTGCGAGTTTCTGATGATAAGCCACACCTACTTTGAAACGTGGCAAAAGTGTCTCTGTATGCGGAGTTTCCCACTCGTTTTCTGGCGGTGTGTTCCAATAGAGTTTGGTTGTGAAAAAATCACTTGCAACAATGCCGAAGGCGAAAGAAGCTGGTTTATCCTTGTTCGTTTTTACAAGAATCCCTAAGTCACCGCCAGCACCGACAGCATTGGTATTGAGATAAGAATCAATGTAGATTATCTTGAGATTGGCACCGAGCTGGATAGTAATATCTCTCGGTAGCCTGACAAGATTTGTTCCACCACTGAGTAATATAGCATTACTTGTATTGCTAAAGGTGTTAACGACATACGGACGGTTGTTGGGACCGATTGATTTACTGGTGACAGGAATCCCAGTAACCTGAATATCGTCAACACCGACGCGGAGCCAACTGATACCGAAGGACATTTTACGGGAAAACGGATAGATATAACTTGCAACATCATAGGCGGCGAGGTCTGCAAGCGTGGAATGCATGAAGTTAAATTCGTGATGCGTCAGTTGTGCGATGCCGGCAGGATTATAGTAAGCGGTGCTCGCTTCATCGGCAATTGCAGTGAATGCGTTCCCCATACCTAACGGACGTGCTCCTGTTCCTAATGTAAGAAAGTCCGCAGTATAAGTCTGTCCATAAGCAATCGGCAGCAGAACAAATAGAAAAAGAATAGATATTAGAATATATTTTTTCATAATTTAAGGCTATCAGTTATCAATTATCAGCGGTCAGATTAAAGTAAACGTCCTAATTGTCAATACACATTTGAAGTCGCTGACTGCCGACAGCCAACAACTGATTGCTAATAATCATTTCAATTTCATCATTTTTAGAATGTGTGTCTGGTCATCCTCATCATCGTCAAGGCTTTTGACGATAAACTTACCGAAATACACACCATTTGCTACTTCGTTACCATCGTCATCTCTACCATCCCACTTTATTTGAATGAATCCTGCGGTAGCCTCTGTTTCCAGTTTTCTGATAAGGCGACCGGTAAGTGTATATATTTTGACAGTGAGCGACTCCCCTGGACGTGTCAATTCACAGGTCAATGTAGTATCCTTTGAAAAAGGATTAGGATAATTCAAGGGTTCAACCAATTGGAGTTGACCATGCACCTGAAAGTCAATTTCACTCTCACCTGCATTTCCGTCGAGGTCACTTGCAGAGAGACGAAGTTGGTATTCTCGTGGTTCCAGTTCAGGTGAATTATATGTCAATATAAGTTTCGATGCCCCTGGATGGTGTGTGAGTTTGTATTCTGTTTCAGCGATGGTTTCAAACTCACCGAACCGTCCCAACTCAAGTTTCACTGGACGCGTGATGTAGTCAATACCGCGTGCATCCGTGAGTGTAGCTTGGATAAGCGGAGCATCGTGTACTGGTGCCCCATCAATAAAGTGTTTCTGATTGCCAACGGTTAACTGAATGTCGGGAGGCACCGTATCTTCACTCCGCAGGCATGTCATAGTTCCCAGATACGATGTTTTCGCTTGAATCGTTCCTACCATGCTTGTAGTAAAGATGAAGCGATCCCCGGCTTCAAAAGGTTCAGGACCATGTGTTATTAGTAACTTCATCCCATATTCACTGTGTTCAAAAGGTGTACCAACTGTCCCATATATAGGCACACCATTTTCTACCAAAACCCCACTGTTCTTGCCTTCAATCTGAAACTGCGTTGGAGAAATAAACAGAATTAGCCATGTGTCTTGTGGTATTGTCGTCTCTGGTACCAATTCAAGATATTGAACTGTGCCATCCCCGTTGTTTCTATTGAGAAAAGATGCACCATAGAACTGATCAGTATCTTCACCTGGTACTTCAATTTGCGATATATTAAAGCGTAAAATATCACCATATTGGAAAGGGGTTTCCCCGATGTCAATGTCAAGTGTAAACCCGAGATTTGTGTTAGAAAAGTTTGTTCCGAGATGACTAAAAGGTAAAATTGAGATATTACTTTCAATTACTTCTAATTGTGGTTGCGTAGTGTCTGTATCTAATCCTGTTGTAACAGGGATATAGAGGAGTCGGTAGGTTCGCTCACTTTCAAAAAGTACTATCCAAGTGCCGATGTCCGCACCATCTGGTGCAATTTCCACATCTACTAAAGTTCCGTCACCGATGTTATTTGCCCGGATATGTGTGGGACGCGTGGTAGTGTATATATTGCCGTTAGTGTGCATTTTGACTTCAGAGTCAAGTCGTATCCAGTTGGCAATCTTATCAACCCAGAGGTATGCACCGATGTTTCGTGCTCTTGCTTCTACAGCAGTCTTAAGCGTTTCCTCAATAGATGGTCCCTCAATTAACACGTCCGTATCACTACCAAAAAGTTCGCGCGTGACTTCCTGTTGGAGTGCTATATAATCATAATCAAGTTCAACATTAACTGGTGCTTGTAATTTAAAAGCGTTCCATTGCTCATCAGTAGAATCGTTTAGATGCAGTGTGTAACCTTGCATAGATGGGTATGTAGGTAGTGCAACTGGAAAAAGCATTACTGTTGTTGGGTTCTCATTGTGGTCACTTCTGACAATAGGAAAAGGAAGGTTCTGTCTCGTATTTCGGACCTCTCCAGTGCCTCCGATATAATAAACATAATTCGTATCAGGGGTTTCTGCAACAATCGGATTGACAGTCATAACGGTAGACTTATTTTGAATAGCACCTGCGGGAGCGATTAGCCGCAAGCCTCCATCAATACTCGTTACGCGTGTGGGTGCTGCTCCAACAATGGTTTCGGAAACAGCAATCTGTCTATATCCGATATTATCTCTTTCATTGTTTTCACGCACTTTCCCGGGTTCATCACCGCTGCTAAAAATTGGATCAACATAAACGAACACATCGTGCACACCATTGCGTAAGGATGTGGGTATAGAAACAGTGGCAATTGGATTGATGTTGAGCGGGTCGGGATTGTAGGCATTAGAACGTTGGAGAAGGGGATTTCGCACTACCCAGTTATCAGGTTCAATCTGAGTGCGACCAAGAATATTCGCGTCAATGTCAATGATACCATCCTCATCAATATCTGGATTCCCACTAAAAAACACTACATCAATATCAATATCTGACAGCCCTAACTCTGCAAGCAGATCTCGTTCAGAAGCGACCGAATCATCAGAAGAATTCGCAGTTCCCGCAACTTCAATATCAGCAGACAAAACGCGTTCATTCGCTCCATCATTTTGACTAACAGAAATATAACTGATCTGTTCAACGCCAGAATATCTTTTGGAAACCAGAGAAAGATTAGGATATATATATGGATAGAATCTGAAATAATCAGAGGTGACTACAAATCCGTCTGCATCCGTAACCTGAATATCATAACGGAAAGCGTTCCCGTCAGTTGGAACTGGTAAAGGTTCAGGAATTTTCCACCATCTTGCTGTGGGAACTGATGGCGATGTTGTTTCTGAATTCACTTCAATAGGAACCATATCCACCCTGTCTCTATTGAAGGTGCGTGGATTCCGCCATTCTAATACGACAGACACAGTTGCTTTATTATCATCAGAAATGTGTGCGGAAATATCAATTTTATCCTCACCGGATTCTGTGGTAATCACTTTCGTTTCTATATCAAGTATTTTCGGGATATCAACAGTAAAGCCATCACCCCCGACAGCGATTTCGGTATCGTTTTCAGCGTAATACTCTACATGGGCATCTCCATGTGAGATGTTTCGTGGCACGTTTATTTCAACAGCTGGAAATTTGCCGTCTTGGACTGGGAATGTTTCTGTAACGATTACATCGCCAGAGTAGAACTCCTTCGGTGCTCCAGTTTTGTCTATACCGATTGACTGTTGTCCTGGGAAAGTTGCCTTAACCGTCAGTTCTCCATTAAAACTTGTGTTTCGGGTAAACACTTTCCCCTGTGATGCTGCGTCATATCGTGCACTCTGGATGTATCCTGAAGCAATCTTGAGGGTATCACCTGCTTTGACTGTTTTCGTCTCAATTTTGGGAAGGATTTCATAGTCTGCCATTGCGATATGCAATGCGGGGTCACCAAAAAGCGTATATTCCAACATAATATCCAGCTGCGACGTGCCTGCTGTTAGAAGATATTCAAGTTTGGAGTCAAAACTCAAGGGACCTAATTGCCGTTCATTTCTTTGGAACAGTAGATCAAAGATAATACGATTGAGGTCGTCATTACCACTCCCGTAGGTGAGTCTAGTTGCACTGAGCATCCCGATGATACCACCCTTTTCTTTACGGAGTAGTTTTTCAGCCATACTCGGTTCACCAGGTGCATCAAAATATCCGTTATAGCAACTCAATACCAACATAAACGGCAGGTGTTTTGTCTCATCAATCTTGTCAATAGAGGCATTATCAAAAATGGCTTCGTGTGCCCAAACAATCCGTCCTCCGTGTCCTGCGTATTGTGCGATAACAGAACCTTCACCTAATGAATCAATTATTCTATCTTTTGCCACGTGACGAGGTAGCACGCCTGGATATTGTTCCGGATTTGCCTCCACTTCATCTATCACATCTTCAAGATAAATCTCAACAGTTTCGTATCCGAGTCGCGTATGGTCTTTAGCAATTTCGTTTAGACTTCTTTTGAATATATCATCCCCCGAATTGCTAACTTCGTCATCTGCGACAGAAATGATCCTACGTCTCCAAGCACCGTTTAACGGCTGTGCTTCATAATTGATAATCTTGTCAACAACAGCATCCGCTTCTGCATCAGTTTCAACGCTCAATCTCCCCAGATAAAAATCTGCAAATTCATCGTGTCCAGAGATCGTGGCGTACCAATGGTCTGCAGAAGTTCTTCCGAAAGAATCGGTTGGTATGTAGTGGGGAGGTATATAACCTGCCAGTTCGGGTGGGTCAGGGTGTATTTCTCTGTCTATACCGCGAAAATCGTAAGTGCCATCACCTAAAATAACAAGGTATGAGAGTGCAGGTGGTGCCCAATTCTGATAAGCATAAGTCAAAAAATCTTTTATCCAGATTGGATGTACTTTTCCATCCCCGAAAGTGTTGTAAACATCCATGATGTCAACAACTTTAGTGCGATATCCACCACCTCTTGTCGTGGAACGCCACTCAGCTAATCTGTCAGCTGCCTCACGGAATCTGGCATGTGTCAACACGAGATAATCCACACCGTTCAACGGGTTTTGTAAATCATTGGGTTGCACCGTTTCAATCTTAACCGGTTTCCGCAGTGCGTCACCAGAAACTGCAATAAATTCGGTTGTTCGTGTATCTGGTATCTGAAAAGTTGCTGTGTAGGTGTGATTTGGTATCCCTCTGAGATCTCCTGCATTCAATGCTCTGAGACGTTCCCGCATCACATCATCTGTTGCATATTGCGTTACATTTACACCTTGAAGTTTTGCCGTAAGGGTGTTTCCATCTGTCTCAAAAACCGAGACATTCGGATCAAAGAAAGCATCAATCCGAAATTGGTGTGTAATGCCTTGCTTTTCACTTTCTTGTGATGCCTTGATGGGGGTGCCAAAACGAAGTTCGTCATTTACGGCTAAAAAGAGGCGCGTATATTCCACCCAAAACCGATTTAGGTAGATATGATACGGATACCGTGTCGTGTCTTCTTCCAAGTTGCTGTCAATCCGTGTCAGAGAAAGAACATTATTTTCCCTATTGGTTGCATCTTTCAGGTTATTCCAAACACGCAGATTTTTGGAAAGGGTCACTTGTGCTTGACTATCCCATTCTGCCAGATCAATCCGCACGCCATTGACGGCTGCCAAGATTTGGTGGTTCACAGGTGTTCCACCTTGCAGAACCAAATCTATTTTTGGCGGATCAAAACTCTTTGCAACATCATAGAGTGGAAATTCAAGCCGTAGTTCCCCAATATCACTTGCATTTTTGATACCGTCCCAGAACCAAAAGTCTAAAGCGTCAAACCATTTGTGTTTATCACCCTCCGAAACAACTTCTGGATATACAAACTCAAGGTTGTTGGAGAGGTGGTCCTCTTCAAAAATAACACGCGATCGGAAAGTAGGCACCTGAATTGCTGTTGCATCACTTGGACTTGCTTCAATTTGCGGCACACGTGCTGGTTGTTGTCCATCTGTAGCAACACTTAGCCAATAAACATTCCACAATGTGTAGGCATTCTTAGGATAGGGACTTTGGGGATCGGTTGAACTGTGTGCCAAAAACACAATTGCATCTTCAGCATCAAACTTCCCATCTACTGCCCCACTCACATAGATAGGAATTTCTTTATCTGCGTGGGTAATGCGAAGTTTTCGCGGGTCAATACCTATAAGGTCAATACCCCAATCCTTACGAAGGGACGCTGCAGTTACTTGATACACACCGGTATCATCAATATAGAGTTTGTAACGTGTCTGTTGTGAATTTTGTGCAGCAGGTGCAGCAGCAAGTCCTCCTGCTCTATTGCTAAAAATACCACCTGCATTCAAATCAACGTTGAACGTCTTGAGATAGTCTGTATAATTAAGAATATGCTGTCTATAGACTTGTTCATAGGGATCTCTTCGTGTCGGATTGAACGTTGTCCCTGACACGTCAGGTCGTAATTGCGTTTTAATCGGGATAAAAACTGAAAGACTGCTATAGGAACGTAGTTGGCGTGTCGCTGTATTATACTGAACCGGATACAGTGCCAAACTGATGACGCGATGTGAACGGATAAAACCATCCATCTCAATCCGAGCAAGCACTTCTGGATATAGTTTTGAAATGGCATTAGGGTTGCCTTGTTTTATATTCTGTTGATTGCCCACGCTACTACCGGATTGTAAAGGATCGGCATCAATAGAAACACGGTCTACACTCACTGGCATTTCAACTTGATAAGGTAGAAACTTAACCGCATTATGAGATTGTGTGGGACCAGCGTTTACAGCAATAGCTGCTTTATTAAGTTCAGCATCTGCCGGAATAGCGAGTAGAACACGTGTTGCAGGTAGCCGAGGAAGTCCTGGTTCGTGAATCCAACCGCATTCGGTATATTGCACTGTGTGGTGAACACCAGTTATGCCTGTTTCTTCAGAATCGGGATCTGTTGGAACTTCTTTAATTTGGAGTGGCGGGAGTTTGAAATTGACTGTAATACCGTCTGCTGAGGTCTCTTGGGTGATTTCAGCAACAGAAGCAAAACTAAAAACGAATAGAACCGATACCAGTATAAAGCAAATAGCACATAGGAAACGTGCGGTGGGTGATTTACCTTTCCAATGTTTAATTATACGCATAATCATGAACCTAAAAATCAAAACTAACCTATATATCAACGAAATATTGAGACGTGTTGAGTTTATTGTTAGTTGAAACAAAAGTGCATTTCTTCAGAAAATATGGGATTACCTAAGAACACAACAAACTTTTATACCTTCAAAATAATTTTACCAAAATTCCTATTTGCTTCCATATACGCATGTGCGTCCTGTACTTGTGATAAGGGGAAGACGGTATCAATCACGGGTTGAAGTTTTCCTGTCTTTAATTCTGGAAACCAACGTTCGACAAACCGCTGCGTAATAGCGATTTTTTCCTCAAGCGACTGTGGACGCATAACAGATCCGTTAATCTGCAGTCGTTTACGCATCACCATCCCTAAGTCAATTTCTGTAGACGAACCTCCCATTAACCCTACCTGCGATAAACGTCCTTTCGTCTTGAGTATTTGCAAGTTTCTTGACAGATAAGGTGCACCGATAAAATCTAATACAACATCAATACCTTCTCCACCTGTCAACCTTTCAATTTCTGTGACAAAATCAGATTGTTTATAGTTTATTCCTGCGATAGCACCCAGCATCACGCATCTCTCAATTTTGACGGATGATCCTACGGTGACAAACACACGCGCTCCTGCATGATGTGCCATCTGTATTCCCGCAGTGCCAACACCGCTTCCACCTGCGTGAATTAGAATTGTTTCACCGGCAGCCAACTTGCTTAATGTGAAGATGTTCTCATTTGCGGTGAAATACACCTCTGGAACAGCAGCAGCCTGTTCAAAACTCCATTTGTTCGGTATTAACATCGCCATTCGATAATCGATTACAGCCTTTTCAGCATAACCTCCACCACCGACAAGCCCGAAAACACGGTCACCATTCTTAAAACCAGTAACTTTTGTTCCCATTCCAGAAACTATGCCAGCAATTTCCAAACCGAGGATCTCCGACTCACCGGAAGGCGGTGGATAACCTCCGCGCCGTTGAATTAGATCCGCTCTATTGAGGGCAGTTGCTCCGATATCTACTAATAACTGTGTTTCTGTCGGTTGTGGTGTTGGAACTTCACCTAATTGCAGAACGTCTGGACCGCCATCACCACTTCTCGTCACCGCTTTCATCATTAGTGTTCCTCTGTCAACATCTTTTCAACATATCCGTTAAATTAATTCGGGTAATCAAGGTTTCCGAATGAGAAATTGCTTGCTGTTACAACTTTTTGTGTTAAATCACGTCTTACTATTATAATCTGCAAAATAGAGAATATTAGGAGTTTAAAATGTCAAAAGCCACTCAAAAGACTTCATTACAACGGCAGTTCAATCCTGTAAAAGCAAAATTGACGTATTTAGAAGAATGTTTTGGACAATTGCAGAATGGTCTTCCAGCTAACAAAAAGGAATATATTGCTGCTGACAGGTTAACGCATTCTTATATCAAAAGCTGCTTTCTTATGATTGTTCAACGTACAGTCGACATAAATAATGCTATAATTGAATTTAGTGGCAAGACACCTCCATATCAGAAATTTCAAGGTTTCCGCGCAGTTCAAGAAAGCGGCGCGATTGATGAGGACACATTAAATTTCTTTGAACATGCTTTAAACTGTTATCAAAAAATTGCGAACCCTTATGAAGGTGTTCCTCCCGCTGAACTTTATGACGTATCAACGCAATTGCTACAACAAGGTAAAACCTACACCCTCCAAATAAAAAACTTTTTTCAAGATACCGACTCAATATTGTCTAACGAATAGTCAATTGTAACATTTATGATGGATAGTGTCAGCAAACGATTTGCGATACGACTCCTAATTACAATGACATTTTCCTTTTTGAGCAGAAATGTAAGAGGCGCAATGAATTGCGTTTAGTGAATGTGTGTATGACATTCACATTGAACTGGCTATTTCATAATGGAAAGTTGTTTCTTATACAGTCAGTATTGCAAGGCACTGCGACCTCAAAATACAAATTTGGTTAAATTGGTTTTATACCACAAAACAAGGTGGACAGAAGCTAAAACTTCCGCCCACCTTATATCTTTGAATCGGCAGGAAGGTCATTTTAATCGTATTTGAATATACCGCCAGTGCCTTTTAGTATAATTTCAGGTGTCAACAAAACCTTTTCTACAGGTTCCTTCTTGAGTCCAGTTGGGTAAAGTTCATATGAAATTCTACGGGGCAAATACAACCCTAAATCAGCGAGCATTTCATTATCTTCTTTGAAAATAACTTGTCCGCTCTGCTGTGTTTGATAAGCGAACCAATATTTAAGATATGATAGTATCTCATTGTTATATAGGATTTCACCTGTCGCAACCTCAATAGCCTTGACCCGTACTTTACCACTTATAGACTGGCGCGTAGTGATGTAGGTAGATGTCCCGGAAATACCTGTTTGTCTTCCTTGCCGCATATAGTGTTCGTTGTTATCAATCTGACGGATTTTCGGGTCTTGGACCATTCCAGTTATAATGATGTCTGCTTCAAGAGCTTGTCCTACTTTAGCTGCCAATGCTGGGTCAGCATAGATATCATTGAGTGTTAGTCCTAACTCCGCAACTTTATCGGCTATTGGTTGTACTTTTTTGGATATATCATAAACCCAATCGTTGTCTTTTAAGACAAGTTCTAAACGTTCTGCTAAATTTTTGCTCACCCTTTTGCCAAGTTCCTGTGAGTCCATGTTTTCCGCGATGAACTTGGTAACAACAATTCGTTTTGCATCAGCAAATGCTGGTGGTTTGTCAATTTTGATTTCACTACTACCAATACATCCAACGATTGAAATGAGGAGAATGGGTATTAATAGAAAACTAAAAAAACGCATAATAGAGATATGCCTCCTTGATTAAACTTTAGTCGTAAGGCGTGCTGCGTATTTTTGATGGAGGGCAAACCTCTTATGTCTGCCAACAAAGCACAACCCGCCCGTGTGAAAAGTTTAGCATAATTCGCAAAAAAAAGTCAAGTGGCAAATTTTAAAATCTACACCTTATCTTGTCAATAAACATTACATTAGGGTATAATATTATTAGTTACTACATTACAATCAAATACACCCACCAAACTTAACGGAAGGAGACACACAATGAAACGGTCAAATCCCAATACAATAACGCTTTTTATCATGTGTATAGCGGTTTTTCTATTATTCTCCTACAATAGTAACGCATCAATCATTTCTGGAGAGGTAGTTGACGAAAATGGTGATCCTGTTCCTGACTTGATGGTGTCTGTTAGGTCGTATAAAGGCAATTTTATTCCAGACAGACATGGCATCCATGGTCGTCAACCTGTCTTTCCACCTCCGCAACCGAGCAATACCGATGCGACCGGTACATTTATCATCAAGAATATTACTGCCCCTACAGTTAATCTATTGAATCTACTTCCTGAACGAAATTCAGACTATGAAATTCGCGGTATTAGAATTCAAGGAATTGACTTCAATATTCACCGACATCAGCTTATGATGCATCAAGGATTTCCTTTCGGTATTGAAGAGGAAACCGATAAGATTGATGTGAAGATAACAGTTCAACGACGGATGCATATCCGTGGACAGGTTCTTAAGGATGATGGTACACCCCTCCGAAACGTGAATGTTAGAATCAGAACAAAAAGAAGATATGTTAACGGGGGTAGTGGCAGTGGAAGTAGTTCAACGAACTTGGACGATGATGGAATATTTACAAAGTATGTTGATAGGGCTGCTTATTTTACTATCACTATTGAATATCAAGGACAATCGGCACAGTCACCAGAAATACTACTTGAAGAAGGACAACGACTTGATGGTTTAACTCTAACGCTAAAAGGAGTTCAACAAGCACCTCCGAAACCAAATATTTTTAGACCACAGGGGCCACCAGCTCCAAGACAGCCACCCAACATGGAACTTAGACGCACCATTACTAAACTAAGACGAGAAGGTGTATGGGCAATTAACCCCGCAAACAGACACGCCTATAAAGTGATCAACTGTGAAACCCCAGAAGAAGCACTTGCCAAAGCAGCAGAACAAGACGCACATCTCGTCGCTATCAATGATAAAGACGAACAACAGTGGCTGCTTGATGTCTACGGGAATGAAAACTATTGGATCGGATTCACCGATGGAATGAAAAAAGATGACAAAAAGTGGGATAACGGTGATCCAATCACTTACACCAATTGGGACACGCAAAAATTACTTTCTGCTCCAAAAAATGATGGTGAACAGGATGAAAATATTGGCAAGACTTATACTGCACTCATCGGTGCGACAGGGAAATGGCAGCAAGTAAGTGCAGATAATCCTGTTGCAAATATCACGAATAAAGCCATTTTGGAGAAGAAAGATCTTGTCATTGGGGCACCAACTCCTGATGAAGAGACTGAATAGTCCATTCCACTTACCGATAAAAGGAGATAATACCATGAAATGCATCTACACCATAAGTAAACATGTAGCATTCGTCCTCATAATTCTGACAACTATAACAAATGTTATTGCTCAAGAACTGCCTATAGAACCTAATGAACAAGCATCAACTGGACTGTCAGGCAAAGTCGTTGATACTGAAGGAAAACCTGTTTCCGGTTTCTCATTTAGTATTCAGTCTATGCAACTCATTGAAGGGTTCCCGCAACCTGCGGGTGTTGTTCCACAATTCGTACTGGAACAGTTAGACGGTGAAATACCTCCTGCCGCACCAAAACCTGCTATACTTGTGAAAACAGAAGATGATGGATCTTTCAAGTCTTCAGATATCCAACCCGGATTGGTTCAGATAATGGCAATACCGGAAGTAATGTTGAATGCATTTAAGAAAAATGATCTCAATGATCCGGAACAAGTACACCAACAACAAATGGAAGCGATGAGATTTGGTAGAATGAAGACCGAAATGAAGATTCTCTCAATAAGGTTAAACAAAATCACTTTTTTCCCTTTTGACGATATGGGACCATTTGAAGGATTGACATTTGGATTGAAACCAGGAACTACTATTGAAGACGTGAAAATTACCGTGAAAAAACTGCTAAAGATCCGCGCACAAATTGTGTATGCTGATGGAACACCTGTTGTTAATGAAAATGCACGTCTATCCATAAGACATCGAAGTGGAGAGTTCGGGGGTAGCAGTGGAACTTACGGAACAGAATGCAGTACTGATGCTGAAGGCTATTTCACAGAATATAGGGATGACCCCGGTTACTACACGTTATCGGTAACATATAAGACCTTTAAAGGTGGAGCAGGACCGTTTCTTATCAATAAAGGTGTTCATCCTGAAAATATCGTGATTAAACTTGATGGTAGTCCAGATGCGAAACAACCTGCTGTAGGGAAAAAAGAGATAAATAAGGAAAAAGTTCCACCTGTAGCAGTTGAAGCGTTTGCTGGTGCCAATTTCCGTCCGCCAATCCGACGACAACCAGATAAGATAGTTTGGATCATCAACCCCGCAAATGGACACGCTTATGCACAAGTTCTTTGTAATGGATGGCACGATGCACAACAGAAGGCTATAAAAGAAGAATCACACCTACTATCCATCAACGACGAAGAAGAACAGATCTGGGTGCAAATTATGTTTAGGAATCCGCATTTTTGGATAGGACTCAATGATGTGGAAGAGGAAGGTGTTTGGCGATGGGATAGTGGTGAACCAGTAACCTATACAAACTGGGCATCGCATGATGTGTTTGGTGGTCCCGAACCTAATACCGAAAAGGATTTTGTTGCGGTCACGCATTTTGAAGGTGGATGGCAAGCAGCAAGTGAAAAATCAATACTATGGCAAATCGCTCGATTTGCTATCATTGAGAAAGATGGAATGATTTCCAAGGTGCCTGTACCCGAAGATGAACCTGATGAAGAATAGACTTCTCTGCACAAAAGGTCTTGCTTATTTTTGTCTCATGAAAGCAGATTACCACAATACGCACAAGCGTTCACTTCTGCATCACCATTATACGTTTCACGTTCTGGTGTCAGATAGGTCTCGTGGTTGGTAACACAGTTGGAATTTTCACAATGTTTGGTAGACTCACAGATGTTACGGATTGGTGGTTGAGTTAAGATGAGTTGTTCCAATCCCATCAGACTCGCAATAAGTGCCATACGGACAGGCACGGCATTTGCAGATTGTTCAAAATAGGCTGCACGCGGGTCATCATCTAATTCATAAGCCAGTTCGTTGACGCGAGGCAACGGGTGCATTATCATCGCATCAGGTTTCGCGTTTTTCATCACATTAGCGTTCAGCAGATAACTGCCACGCACCGTTTTTGCATCTAAGTTGGGTGGGAGCCGTTCCTCCTGAAGCCGATTAACATAGATAACATCAAGCGTTTCAATTACCTCTGTAACGTTTTCAACCTCAAGAGGTATCTGTTTGTGATTTTCTGCTAATCGAGCCAGCACCCAAGGTGGCATCTGTAATCCACGCGGGGCAATGTGAACAAGGTTGGCACCAAATCTGGCAGCAGCTAACGTAAACGAATGTGCTGCGCGTCCATACCGAAGATCCCCACAGATGCCTACGGTCAAACCTTCCACCTGTGATTTGCGACGAATAATTGTATAGAGGTCTGTAAGGGCTTGTGTTGGATGGGCATGGCTGCCATCTCCGCCATTGATGACAGGAATATTGGAATAACGTGCCATAACCCGCGCAGAACCTGCCCAACTGTGTCGCATCACGATAAGGTCCGCATAGTTCGTGACCATCCGTGCAGTGTCAGCGAGGGTTTCACCTTTGGTCATAGAGGTAGAACTCGGATCAGCGAAACCGAGTGTGCCACCATTGAGACGTTCCATTGCACTTTCAAAGGAAAGCCGAGTCCGTGTACTCGGTTCATAGAATAACGTGGCAAGCAATTTGCTACGGCAGATACCTGACCAGGTTTCCTGTTGGGACTGCATCCCTTCTGCTAAACGAAAAATCTGCTCTATTTCAAAATTTGACAGATCATCAAGTGTTACGAGGTGTCGCATCATCCCCTCTATGATTGTGGTCCGCCATTCTCTGATTCAATGACATTTCCATTTGACATATATTGCATGAATGTTTCAAGGGTGTCAACACGAGGTGCTGCAAGCAGTAAATCTCTAAGTCGTTGCATATCGTCAATACTTTCCAGAGTAGGTTCAAGGACCTTTACTGCATCAGGTTGAAATTGAGTTTCAAGTAGAGAGATTATACTTTGGATGGTTCCCTTTTCCTCACCCTTTTTCTCACCTTGTTTCCTACCTTGTTTGTATGCCTCTTGCGTAGCTTCTGCGCTAAATTTTTCAAGACAGTATTGTATAAAAGGAGATTCTTGCATGATACCCTCCGGTAATCGCTCATAAATCAATTCTGGTTCAAAAACTATACCGCTAAAAACTCCGAGTGCTGCGAATAATATCTCACGAGTATTCTGATCTACACTTGCTAATGCTATCGCATCAATACACTTCTCTAACCAACGATTAGCATCTATACCTGAAGATCGTTTCATCAGCGGTGTGAAAGGAAGTAATGCTGGAACTTGCTTCTCTAATAATATTGATTGTCCATCTATCTCAATCAATCTAATTACCTTATAACGAAGCACATACTCATATCCCATTCCTTTGTATGCATAGAAACCTTTATCATTTCTGCCTGCGTTCGGGTGTAAGTATAGAACGTTACAATAGACAGGCATTTCGTGCTGATGTATCAAAAACCCGTTATATCCAGCGAGACGGGACCACATCGGTTTTCTACTGTCATCTGTTTGGACTTCGGTATGGAATATTACTGTTTCATTTTCCAACTGTACTTTTAAAGTGCTATCATTTTGATGTGATTTAATGGTCGGTTGTTCTGTTTCAAGGTTCTCCAAGACTTTTATATCAGAATGTCCTACCATAAATTCTGCAAATTCTTGAGAATACCCCAACATAACATATTTGACAGCGTTATCATAGTATTGTGCCATATTTCAAATTATACACCGAATAATAAAATTTATCAACATTTTAGCGTTGATTAGACATCAACGTCCAAACTCCCAACCAATTCATTTATTGATTTCATGTTCATCTTTTCAAGATATGCGTGTAGACCTTCTATTACCTCCAATGATGCTTTTGGATTGACAAAGTTAGCCGTTCCAATTGCCACTGCCGAAGCACCCGCAATGAAAAATTCCAACGCATCTGTCGCGTTCATAATTCCACCCATTCCCACAATCGGAATAGAGACGCTTTTGTACACTTCCCAAACTAATCGTAATGCTACAGGTTTGATTGCAGGACCTGACAGACCACCTGTTATATTCGCCAGTTCAGGTTTGCGAGTTTCTGCATTGATTGCCATACCGAGTAAGGTATTGATCGCAGATAGTGCATCTGCCCCTGCATCTTCAATCGCACGCGCAATCACGGTAATATCCGTAACATTTGGCGATAGTTTAACCAACAACGGCAAATGCGTTCTTGCTTTCACCTCTGTGACAAGTTGATGTGCTAAGGTCGCATCTACGCCGAAACTCATACCGCCGCAATCCAAGTTCGGACAGGAGATGTTGAGTTCCACACCAGCAACGCCATCTGCACTGCTTAACTTCTCAACGACCGTCAGATACTCTTCCACAGTTTTACCGCAGACATTCACAATCACAGGCACATCAAATTCACGAAGATAAGGTAATTTCTTGGTGATAAAACCATCCACACCGACATTCTGCAGTCCAATAGCGTTGAGCATACCGGAGGGCGTTTCCATAATGCGGTTCATCGGATTGCCAGGCCACGGCACACTTGTAACACCTTTCATCACAACCGCACCGAGTCGGTTTAGGTCTACAAAATCTGCATATTCACTGCCATAGCCAAAGGTTCCAGAGGCAGTCATCACAGGATTCCGCATCCGAATCCCGCCAATATTCACATTGAGTGAGAAGTTTTCTGTATCCATCATACTCACATAATAACAAGATTAACTGATAATTTCAACGCAACATTTTCCGCAAAGTTACCATCAATATTCTATCGCAATGAATTACCAACTGAGGTAGACAACACGGAAATCAAGGAACAAACCTAATATGCTAATAATTGATGCGACTATCACATCTCCAATCACTAAACCGATGAAAAATGGTATGGAGCGTCTATATAACCGCACACCACCTGCTGAAAGCAGAATCCGTTTAACTGTCCAACTGATTAGAAGTGGAAACCATAGTCCCGTAAATGTCCACCAACTTGATACAACATATCCCACAGGATGAAGAGGCCACTGAATAAAACGCCATCGCAAAAGCATCAGACCGATAGCAAAGAAAAACCCACCAACCGTATACATCATACCACCCAAATTCGTTTCACTCGGATTATACAACCATCCAGCCAATCGGTTGAAAGCTGCACGCGCATACCAAGAACGCGCATTCTCTAAACCAACCTGATATGATAGATGTAGGTGTCCCCAGGCAGCCGAAAGTGCACCAACAAAAATCGCAATTGCTAATACCCATAATAGTTGCTTACCATTAAACCGAGTTTGATGTGCAAGTTTCAGTGCCTCCAGTTGATGCGGCATCGGGTGTGCACGGTAGGAAAGATGATTCAACCAGAAGAATAATGACATCACAGATAAATTGCGATTACCGATACGTCGTGTTCCAATCGCATCTGTCAAGAGCAAATCTGGACCAGCGTTATATAGATCGTGTGCAGGCGGTCCCAATTCAGCACGAATACGCGTTATTGTCACAGACATCGCTAAATAGATGACAAAGAAAAGTAAAGCAAACCATAGAGACATACCAGCCTTTACACAGAAGGCTAAAATCAGTATTAGTCCAACAAGTGCACCAATCACCGCTGTTCTGTATCGTAATGCTTCCCCTTCATCACTCTTAGTCAGAGAACGATTGTTGAAGATAGTTTTGAGGACAACCTTAACATGTGAACGTCCCATCCACAACGTCCAGAGAAATAAGGCTATCCATACACCGCGAATCTGTGCCATTTCTCTCGGAAAGCCGATAGAACCACGCCACCCCAAACTCTGTCCAATAATCCGCTCAAAATGCCAGAACAGATGAAAAAACCAGCAGGAGAACCCCAAATCAAGCGGAATCAGAAAACCAACACCAATTGCAAATGGAAAGAAACTAATGCGAAAACCGGGATTATTCATCGCACTCCACGGCTGCTCTGTCAGACGAAAATTATGATAAAGCGGAATTGTAGGGAAAACAGGATTGATTTGGTGTAAACTATAGAGTAGATTGAGCAAGGCAGCGATGCACAGTCCCACAGCCATCATACGACGATTGAAGAAGCCAGTTTTTTCTTGTGTGATTTCAAAGGGGAGTTGAGCAATCGGGTAAGTGAGACGTTCATGTTCTTGCCACTGTTTGCGTAAAAGCACATTCAGACACAGCATCGTTACGCCGAGGACGAGACTGAAACATACCCATATTAACGTTGGCATTAACCATGCCTGAAAATGTGATTTGATATAGAGTGTGGATTCACCTTCATAAAACCCGCGTAATATGTCCAGTTCTCCAACAACGAGCCATTCAGGGAGATGTTGATGAAAGAGTTGTGCCCACTCATTTTCGGGGGTTGCGTACCAAAAACCGTTTCCCATTATCGGGACTAATACTTGTAGCATGTCACGTCCTGCAAAAACGGATGCTTGGCACAACATCGCATAGATAGTTAACAGTTCACTTTGTGAAAATGCAAGTGAAGGTCGTATCCGACGCAGAAAAGCGTTTATCGCAATCAGAACAAGTAGTGTAAACAGCACATTGAAAAGTAATGCCAAACTCGTAGGACGATTAGAATCCCATATATAACTCAGGTACAGTATCCAATAACTGTTAATCGGGATGAGAGCAATCCCAATTAAAACTGCACGGAAGGTGATAGGACTTTTCGCTTGAGACTGCTTCATAGAGAGGAAAGAGAAATGGTGATGATGGTTTTTGGGTTAGTAGTTGTTGTAATAATCGGCGGCGGAATGTTGATAGCACGTTTGGCAACGGTAGCAAAATCCAAAGGATCATGGGTATGGGGTTTCTTTATTCTTATCCTCCTTATCTGTATACCACTTTTTCTGTTAGGTATCTGTGTTTGGCTGCTCAATTTTTACAATATAGACTTCAGTCCACTTCAGAAATAACTCATATCCTTGAAACAAATCCATGGTCTCCGATAACGTATAGTCATCAATGAGTACAAAGCAACTACTACAAAGGACGCTCGGCAACTGAATTTCCTTCTTCAGATTCAACATCAGGCGAATCGGTTGATTTCCCTGCTATGTAGAGGAACCATAGAGTCAGTCCGATAGCGATGACAATCCACACTATACCCCAAAACAATGTTGGCAGATGTGTCAGTTCTGCAAGCATCCGAGCATCAGAACGTAAATGTGACCGATCCAGAATGTCACTCTTAATGTCAAGGATAGCATAGAGGCAACTTGTAATACCGATCACGCGTAAAAACCAATCATTTGCAACCTCTGGCAGAAATAATCCAAAAGTAATAAGCACAACGCCAAAACCGACACCGAAAATATAGGTAAACATATCCGATCCAAAGCCAATAGTAATCCCTACCATGCCAATCCCAATCAGCACACTAATGGCTTTATCAAAATGGGTTCTTGCTGCCATTAGCAAAATAATACCGCCCCATATCAGACTGCCGAGATAACCCGCGGTCAGTATCATAAATGTGTTACCACCCCTCGTCAGCGCATGTCCGCCTTGTTGTGAATTTATCTGAATCTCAACGATGCTACCTCCCGTTAGGTATGCAGCAAGTCCGTGACTCACCTCATGCATAAATACAACGAATATCTTGAGAGGATACAGCACCAAAGTCCCCCACAAAAACGAAATCACTAAAAAAATTAATATCAGGGCAATATATCTCTTGAAAAATGTCATGAGCTAACCTTGTTGTATTTTCTAAAAAATAAGATGTTCAGATTATAGACCTATTCTATCATATATCAGTTGAAATTGCAAATCATGAATAAAGCTATACAGAATCATCTAATTAGCGTGAAGCACTCTTGTTGGAGGGTATCATGACAATTGAATGCCTATGTCTGAAATCTCGTTTAATATTGACATACTCCTTAAGCACATGTATAATAGTTGATACTGCACAATTTGCAGTTATCCTAAATGGACAGAATCTACCTATAGAACCTACGAATGCAAAAATCCAAACTTCTCCTCCTGTTTCTAACACTATTTTTCGTAATGCTCGGTGTTGGCATCATTATCCCTTCCTTCGCATATTACACTGAAAATACTGGGGCAACATTGACTGAATATGCAGTTTTGATGTCAGTCTATTCAGCGATGCATCTGATATTTACACCAATATGGGGACGATTGTCAGATAAATATGGCAGGAAACCCGCAATTCTCGGTGGACTATTAGGTAATGCAGCATCCTTAATCGGTTTTGGTTTAGCAAGTGATTATGTCCTGCTTCTGTTTATACGGAGTATTGGAGGTGTTGCTGCAGCTGCAGTTTTGCCAACGGTAATGGCTTACGTATCAGATGTTACAACCGATGAAGAACGCGGTAAAGGCATGGGGTTGATGGGAGCAGCAATTGGATTAGGTATCACCTTGGGACCTGCTATCGGTGGTATCATGGGTAGGCAAGATTTACCGTTCTTTGTCGCAGGCGGTTTGTCTCTTCTGAACTGTCTCCTCGTATTTATCATATTGCCGGAATCTCTCCAACAAAACACACAAATTGAAGAACAAATCATACCAAAGCGACACCACGAATGGGTTTCACTTAGATCAATCTTCAGATGGCAGACGTTAACATCACCGCTTACCGCTATTTTCCTTATTTCATTTTTCTCAAGTTTCAGTTTCATGGGCTTTGAAACGGTATTCCCACATTTTATTAAAGACAAATGGAGTTATGGACAAAAAGAAATGGGAGGAATGTTTCTTATAATGGGTGCGGCTGTCGTTCTATTTCAAGGTGGTCTACTTGGGAGAATGATTAACACGTTTGGTGAACGAAGAATTATCCTTTCCGGTATCTTACTCCACGTATTTGGTATGGCACTCTTACCTACTGCAACTCCATATTTTACCCTCACGCTATATCTGATTTCTATCGGTATCGGTAGCCAAATTATCCGACCTACCAATGCATCTTGGTTCACTAAACTGAGCCGATCTGGACAAGGGACAGTTCTCGGTGTGATGGATGCCTTCTCAAGTTTAGGACGGATTTTAGGTCCATTTCTAGCTATCTGGTTCCATCAAATCAATATTGCGTATCCTTATCTTGTTCTATCAGGTTGTTTAATAATATCTACACTTTTCCTATATATACCCTTGTGCCGTGTTGAACATAATACATAGTTCAATTTTTTAACAATGGTGGCAAACGATGTATCACGCGGCGTGTATTGTATTCAAGACGATATCGCTGATGTGCTTCGTCATCCGGATAATGTTCAGCCTTTGGGTACGGGTATTTTGACATGCCGTGAAATGGTAATGGTTCAACTGTTTGTGATGTTAGGGTGTTTATATCTCCGTCTTTATCCCATCCATCACTGTATAAAATGAAATCCCGTGTCCAACCGTCTTTTAGATCAGGTAGACGTGATGCGTCAAATTCAACCGTAATTTCGTCTCCTGCATTGAGGATAACATACATATCGTCAATTTCCTGCAATAGTGGATTTACATCACCGTAGCGAGTGTAAAATCCCTCAAGATCACGCCACTGTGCGGCTTTTGTGACCTTTTGGTAGTCAAAAAGATGTGGCGCGTGCGGATTCGGACGATACATCTGTGAAAAACCTCTGTAGTGTAGGTCCGCACTATCAGGATTCAATTCTGTGGTTATCATCGGAACGTTTTGTGCACCTACTGTGAAAAATGCTGCATCCCAGTATATCTGCATATCTGTTTCAATCCGAACCTGCCGATCATTTGACAAGAATTTCCCTGTCAGATCAATTGTGATAGTCTTATTTTTTCCTGCAGGAATACCGATCATATCAATCACGGTTTTCCACTGTCCATTTTCGTCTTTCACAGTAACAGAAGGAAAACGGGGATTTATTCTTTGATTTTGAGACAAGGCTACATTGATACTGGTATCCGTTGGGAAGATCCAACCATTGAGATAGAGCGTTACAGGAACATCAGCAGCAACATCTCCGAGATCAAGGATGATGGCATGCGGTTCAACAACACCTTGATATGGACCTAGTTCGTGTTCAACTGCATATTGATAATCCGACTCTTTTAGAATATCAGAAATATCATTGCCAAGATGGTCTATGGCAGATTTCGGATGTAATCTTTCTGAAACTCCGTATATTTTGAATTCTGCAAATGGAGGCGGTGTGTATTGTTCGTTTACAAAGATGTCTGTATCTGCAGGATGGTCAACCGCAATCAACTTGACCATATCAAAGTATGCTGTTTCCCACAATTCCTCTGTGATCTGAATAGAATACTTGCCAGATTTCGGTTGGATTTGAGATGACGATATTTTAATAAAATCTCTTGTTTCATCAGGTGCGACAAACCCCATAGAGGTGATAAGACCAAGCGGAGCACGCCAAAGCAAATCAGTAACAAATTCGTATTTCTCCCCATCATACACATACAAGAATGGACATGACCCTTTTAATATCTGTTTCTCTGCAATCCGTTGCTTTGCCTTCGGTTCAATGACATTCTGCGGCACTCCGTTTGTCCACACAACACGCACAACATCTGCTGTGTCATTAGCACCCAAACCGAAATGTGCTACCTGCTGTGAAGCATATTGCAGTTGATATAAATCACTTACCTTCACCTCAAGTTTTGAACCGAAGCCATCTTTATTTACCTTGTTATTCCCAGTAGTGATGCCTTCCAATTTTACCTGAATCCAGTTGTTTTGGTTTCCACCGTTGTTTTGAAGCGCGCGTAGTTGTCCTATATCGTTGATATAGAATAGGTCTAAATCTCCATCATTGTCATAGTCCCCGACAGCACTGGCGATGCCTTTTTCCATCGGTGTGGTAGGTTTTATGATAGAACTTGTTTCGGTGAACATACCCGTTCCATCGTTCCGATAGAGAAATAACCCTTGCTTGCTAATTACCCATAAATCAAGAAATCCATCATTATCGTAATCGAGACTTTTTAGTTTAGTTGATTGGTCGTTATGTTTTTCAAAAGTCTTTTTTGAACGTATATCAGCAGCAAAAGTCGCATCACCTCGATTGCGATAGAGGTGTATTCCTGTCGTAGATGCTAAAAATAGGTCAATATCACCATCGTTGTCATAATCACCTGCAGCAACTGATGTATAATGTGCTTCTTGCGAAACACCCGTTTTGTCAGTAACAGCAAGGAGTTTTCCTTGCCGAAGGTTATCATATAGTGTGCACCCTATTTCGGAATGTATAGCAAATATATCAATATCACCATCGTCATCAAAATCTGCGGGAAAAGCCTCTGAAGAGGATTGCTGCGTCTTCGATTTATTCTCTTTATCTTCAGTTACAAAGGTCTTATCACTCACATCTATAAAAGTCTCATTCCCATTATACTGATACATTTGGACACCAGATCGTCCAGAAAACAGGTCAAGGTCTCCATCATGATCGTAATCAACGAAGAGAAGAACACCAGTATTGTCAGTTTCTCGCTGATACCAAATGATGGGAGAAGCACCCCATTTTTCCTCTGAATCTCTACGTAGCAATGTTATACTACTTTGCGTTTGCAATAGGATTTCTTGTGTGCCATCTTTATCCAGATCAAGATATGTGTGAATTGGAAGGTTTGATGGGGGTAAAACGACGAAGTCTTGAAAGTATGGGGCGAGAAGGAACTTGCCATCATCATTACGAAGTAACCCTGTTGATGTTGAATAGATATCTAAGTGTCCATCATTGTCGTAATCAAATAGTGAAATGGATGCGCTATCTATCTTATCTCTTTGAAGGCTGACAAGACCAAGTTTTTCTGTAACATCAACAAATTCCACTTTGATAGGTGGACTCTTTCTGGCAGTGAGTCGCGCTTTGAAACCTGGACTGAACGTTTCTATCGGATGTCCGAGGATGTCAGTCACTAATTCACCGATACCTTGTTGATAGCGAGGACTGGCACGATGCACGTTCTCAAAAAAACGGATGTTCCGTGATGCATCATTTTGATTCCCTGCTTTTATTGCTTCTATTCCTTTTGTTAGTAGAGCCAACTTTTCAACATCTGTGTCTCCTAACAAAATCAGCAACTCCTGACAGTGTTTTTCAGCATCTTCAAGCCGTTCCTGTCCGATGAGTGCTTGTGCTAACTTCATTAAGACAACCACGTTAACGGGAGAACGCGCGTATAATTCCTGTAAGTGGTGAACTGCCTCACGTTGAGCTTCTGGAACCTTTCGCTGTCCAAGGTAATATCGTGTAAGTTTGTAACGAAATTCCAATTCATCGGGGGATAAACGCACTGCTTCTTTTAACGCTTCAATCGCCTTCTCACTTTCCCCTTTTACCTGATAGACTTCAGACAAGATAAAATGCAATTGACTATCCATCGGGACAGCAGCAATCCCGCGCTTAATCCATTCCTCAGCAAGGTCGTTTTGCTGTAACCGTAAATGAGCGACTGCAAGATTGCCATAGCCTATCGCTTCATCTGGGAGTAATTCAACGAGTGCCGAAAATTCTGTGCCAGCCTTTGTTGGTTGCGATTCTTCAAGATACGCTAAACCTAAATTCTGGTGATGAATCGCATCTTTGATAGTCCTGTCAATATCTGTTTCTTGCGAAATCACACTAAGAACAGCACAATGAAAAAACACAATTATGAAACATGTTATATGTATGATTGAATGTGATGAACGGGATAGCATTGTTGATTATTTCTTTTCTTCTGGTTTCGCTGTTTCTGGTTTCGCTGCAGCGGATTGTTGAAAAGATAACGCGGAATCCACGATCGCTTGCTTCAATGCTCTGAGTCGAAGTGACAATGAATCTTCAAGTTGCTTAAGATGTAATAACCAAGACTCTTTGGAGTCATCATCTCCCTTACCGAATCCGTTTGTCATTGACAGACGGATATATTTTAGTCTTTCTGATTGTAAGATTTTCAACTGATCATCGTATTCAGCAATCCCCGATTCTAATAACGTCGCAAGTTCTCGTATCTCTTCCACTGTTTCACTCCTATATATATATATATTGTTTAGTCTATTTTCTCATATTTAATGGCTTGAGGCAAGTGAATTATTAGGTGTAGGTATTGGTAATCTGCTAACCAACTATTGGGAAGGAAAGAAAATCCTCAATCCCGAAACAACGAATCCAACAATTGATGCGCTGTTGGATTCGGTCACCGATTTATGCTACGGCTACGGAATTGCCGGTGCTGGCGGCGGTGGTTTTTTAGTGTTGTTGGCAAAGGACGCAAGAGCACGGTCGCAAATAGAGGGACGATTGGCACAAACACAGGCGATTCTCTATCCATCGCAGGTAGCTATTTGAATCTACTTGAGTTTTTAGTCTCGTTTTAGGATTGCTTCTTTTAGGGTATAAAGTTTTTGTTATAAGGGTCATGCTGCCTGTACAAGTTCATGCCAATATCCGACCTACGCATCATTTTTTATCAAAAACCGTAAGGCAAGCAACGCATTGATACCTTTCTCTTCCATCTCACATCTGCCCGTTTACACTTTCCGCCACATCATGTTGACAGGCACTCTCAATCACACCGTACGTGAGCTCGGTGTACGAAATAAGGTGAGTTTCGGTATAGATAGAGGGAAATCCATGTAATCTGTATAATCCAAGATTCAGAAAAATGGTAGGCACAGAGATCCACCACTACGGCAAGATAGAATGCCAACTACTCCTACTTCTGCTTGAGTTTTCCCCACTGGATTGAGAGTTTGCCCACTTGTGATATTGAATGTGCATCATCACGTATCCAATCTACAGAAATAGGTTTTCCTAGGTGTTCTGCCAAAACAGAGGTTTCACCGGTTGCAATATGATATTTATAAAAGCTATATGGTGGATATATTCTAAGATCTCTTTCAAACAATGTCCTCTTACATGCACTGAAAACGAGGGAATTATCATTATCCATCCAGTCAATGCACTCAGCTTCTAATTCTATAGGAATACCTTCTAACTCACGCAATTCTCTACTATCCAGATCGCAAATGAAATAGTGAAATCCCTGTTGAATGGCGACTCTACCAGGAGGAAATTTTGTGACTTTATATCTACGTTCCATAAACACAATCCTGTTACCATACCGATCCCATCTTGGAAGGCGTCTGTCATAAATGAATCCGTCATCTGGGGCAGGAGGTAGCAGCTGAGTTCGATTGCTACAATCTGAGTTCATAATCCAAATATTGGAAACTTCTTTAAGTACATTCGCCCTAAAATCAGTGTATACAATATATTTGCCATTGGGTGAGATATCTGGATCGTCTATCAAGAAATCTCCAATTACTCTGATCTCATTACTTTCAAGATTCATTACTCGGACACCTTTAGAAAATCTGACAAATAGTATAGATTTGCGATCTGGTAAGAATAAGGGAAACCTGTCAAAGAAACCTTCATTAAATCCTGTGAGTTGTCTGCTACTTTTGTCATCGACATTTTTGAGGACAATTGCCCGACCAATTTGTCCTTTTAAATGATCTCCTTGACTAAACAGAATCTGTCTTCCATCTTGAGACCAACGGGCAACACCAGAGCTTTGTGTATCGGTGAGCATTGTTTTGTTCTTACCATTATCGTCCATTACGTAGACTCTACTAACTTTTTCAACACCTTCATTCCATAAACAAAATACGATTCTTGCACTTGTAATGGTTGAGGATAACAACAGTACAACTAAAATTGCTGACAATAATAAACGCATTGATTTCTCCTTTGATATGGGAAAGGAGACCATAACAGATATGTGATAAACTTCTCCGATGCTATTTGTAGGAGCGTTCTCCGAATCGCGATACCCCATCGGGAATCAGAATTTCCACCTACCTGTGAAAGGTGTCGTGAATTGAAAAAGTTGCTGAATTCAAACAAAAACGAGACAAACATGTGAAAGATAAATATACCAAATGTTAACTAGCACAACGCGTTAAGAGAATAAAAATCCGAAAGAGTAGATGTAATGTTCCTATGTGAATATTATTCTGCTTTCATCTTTGCCCAAATAGTTGTCAACATCTTAGTATCTGGAGAAACATCGTAAATACCTTCAGTGTCCAATGCGATTGCAGAAACGGAATTTAAACTTGTAATGATATCTTTGACATTTGAACCGTCAAGATTTGCGCGTTGAATTTTACTATTCAGTACCATACTATCACTCAGCCAATATATCTTTTCAGAACAGAGGTCTAAAGCGATATCTATTGGTTTTTGCAATCCGGTGATAAGGTCTTCAACATTATGACCGTTGAATGAGGCACGTTGTACAATCCCATTACTTGGTATAGACCAATATAACTGACGATTACCTACGTCCAACGCAAGTCCTATTAGGGTTTGAAGTGGACTGACATCAAGGTTTTCAACATTGGTTCCATCCATATTAGCACGTCCGATTTCTTGTAGAAGAAGATCTGTCCAATACATTTTACCAACATTTAGGTCCAATTCAATATTCATTGCTAAACCAACTGGTTCATTCAATATATCCTCAATATTAGAACCATCAAGGTTTGCCCGTTGAATTCCCTTAAAACCTCTACTTCCCCAATATAACTTGTTTGTCTGGGGGTCTAATGCAATGCAATTTATCTCTTGTCCAGTAATAACGGTTTCAATATTTGTGCCATCAAGGTTAGCACATCGGATACTTTTTGTTTCATCTATTTCATGGTCGTCATTTGCTTCCCAGTTTAACCAATATATCTTGTGGTTGTGTAAGTCTAATGTGATATCTACTATATGTCCCTGTTTTTTTACAACATCTTCAACAGCAGTTCCATTAAGATTAGCACGACGGATTTTTCCATATTCTGACCAGTATATAGAGCCTCTACCCTGTCCATAACTAATTCCCTGGATGGCAGAAATCAACATAACCGCTACCAATATTAACATGAAGAGTTTTCGCAAAGTAAAAATATTAATCATATCATAGCCTCTTTCTGTTTATACCTATTCGTATGTGGAAGGGTTACCTAACATGTGATTGTGTTGGATAGCGAACATACCAATATTACTGTACTTTTACGTTTGCCCAAGTTGTTGTCAACTTAGGTTTATCAGGGGTAACATCGTAAACACCTTCAGCATCCAATGCAATACCAGATAAGAATTTCAAATTTAACATTGCATAGTTTGCTCTTCTCTTAAACAGTATTGATTAGTAACAGGACTTACGCATTCTTGAAGATTATTGAAGGATTAGAGAGTTGATATCGTAAATAGTCATCCAATAAACTACCTTTAAGATTATAAATTGTTTTACCAAGTCTGCTAGCAGCGCGCTTCATACAGACCCATACTTGAAAACAACACGCAATATGATTTCTTTGAGCACGCATTGGACGACATTGGCATTTGCCAATACCGGTCAGTTGTTTGATCTCACGATGAAGTTGCTCAATCTTCCAACGCACGCGATATTCTTGGGTTGTCGCATCCACATCCGATTGAGATAAATCGTTTGTCGCAATATATTCCGTGCTTCCGGTAGAGGAGGCTATCCGGAACAACTTTACTTGATGTCCTTTTGGAAACTTATTGATATGCACGCGTTTTCCTTGTAGTATTTCTGTTTGATCCCAAGATAAATCTTTTGCTTGTTGGTGCGGTTCAACGCCATCTGTATCATTCACAAGACGATTGCGTTTCAATGGCACATAGTAAATCTTGGAAAGTGTTTCAATCGCTTTCATGACTCGCATTGACGCATACCAAGCATCCATTAGCACGATACGAAATGGGAGCTGTTTTTTGAAGTAAGCGTTGTGCAACATTTCCAGTAAATGGTCTATTTTGCTTTTACCATCATGATCTTTGTCATAAATACGATAATCAATGATCCAATACTCTTGCGTTTTTGGATTAACATAAACACACGTGACAATACCGATGCCGTCAACGACCTTTTTGTCACTACCACTCCACTGAGAACGGAGGACTTCAATCGCTTTAGCATGGGTCTTAGACAGCACAACATCATCGAAAATCAGGTATCCTTCATCATCATATTCAATGTCATCTTGGACAGATTGCCAGAGATCACTTGAAGGAATGTTTTCATTTCTTAAAAAACGATTGAGTTGATCGTGGTTCCATTTGTCTGTCCGATCGGCAAAGTAGGTTTGTGTAAAATTAGTAAAACTTGCTAGGTAGTGTTTACATTTGAAATGTTTTGACATTTTTCCGGCATTTTAGTAGTCTGTATTCATGAACAACAATAATACAGACAATTCCTTTGAACTTCCTGTTGCTATCAGTGATGCAGCTTGGGAAAGTATTTTTCCTTTTCTCCAAGGAAACCCAAGCGTCTATGTTGGAGACGCACAAGACTGTAGAAGGTTTCTTTCCGCTCTTGTATGGATAGCGAAAGAAGGAGCTACTTGGCGTGCTATACCAAAAGTCTACGGCTATTGGAACACAATCTATCGTAGGTTCGGTAGATGGTGTGATGCGGGTGTTTTTGTTGCACTCCATGAACATTTTCACGATGCGGGTGAGATTTCTGCTATTCTCATTGATAGCACGATGATGCGTGCTCACTCCTGTGCAGCCGGTGCTCCCAAAAAAAAGGGGGACAAGACGCACAAGCACTCGGAAGAACCCGTGGTGGATTTACCACGAAACTAAATCTATCTCTCAGCAATGAATGGATACCTCTTAGGTTTACTTTGACACAGGGACAATGCAATGATATTACGCAAGCATCCGAACTGATCACAGGATATTCGTGCCAGTATGTTATAGGGGACAAAGCCTATGACTCCGATGCGTTTATAGCGGAGATAACATCCCAAGATGCGATAGCTGTGATACCACCACGCAAAAGTCGCATACAAACACGCACTTATGACAAAGAGTTGTATAAACTCCGAAACATAATAGAGCGTTTCTTTCATAGACTAAAACAGTTTCGTCGTGTTGCAACACGCTATGATAAACTCGCAGTCCGATATCTTGGTTTTGTCCATTTCGCATCAATACTCATGACAATCTAAGATAATGTAAACACTACCTAACAAAAATTGACAATAATCGGAAAATAAATCTTGCTTCTTTTTTGAGAGTGTATGTGTATTCATAATAGAATAGTATAACACCATCTATAAAAATGCGTAAGTCCTGTAGTAAATAGACTGACATTTATCAGAATAGCGGAGCATCCACTACATATCACTACATTGAGGGTCTTGAGCAATGAAAATGCGTCCATTTTGAAGAGTTGACTTGATTTTATGCACATGAGATGTCATCCTATATTATAAACATTAACTCTATTTGAATATACATAGGAGGACATTTTATGCATTACCAGATTATCAAATCTGTGAAGTTTTTTCAACATCTTCTTTTTTCTCGATTTCACCGTATTCGATCACAAATCATTGACACTGGACTTTTGTTATCCATTTGTCATCTATCTTGTCTCTATAATCCGAACCAAGTTGCAGATGCGTCGACACTTCCCAAAGCAGGTCTTTATCGGATCTTCACTCAATGAGCCAGTATCACTGGAAGTATTTGAATGTGCGGCTCGGATGTGCTATGGCACTAGAGTTGATCAAAGATACCGAATCTAAGAGTGCTTCAACAGCGACGAACATTCTATGTAGCCGGTTTCGTACTATTTTTCTTATGTGGTGTGTGGCGATACCATTTCAGTGCCACGACACCTCAGAGCAGCATCTAAAGGGTCAGATTCATAGGTTTTGTCTCCTGTCAACACCACAGGAGATCCGGATGTCCAACAAGCATCCAATGCCGGTTCAATCGGACGCACTTCATGACAGGAAGCACTTGTGATCAAAACACTCATAGGTCTACCACGTTTTTCTGTAATTGTTACCAGTTTTGTCCCTTTACCATACTTAGTCTTACCTACACACTCACCACTTTAAAAGAAAAACACACCAACTAATATTTATGAGATATGGTGTAAAAACCTTTTTATAATCACACCCTCCACAATATCACTTGTACCCAACTATACCATTTAGACGTTAAGATTACAGAGGAATTTACCTTTAAAATAGATGGAGTTAATAAAATGAGACTGAAAACTCTTGTTATGATCAGTTTTGTAGTGTTTATGTTCGGAAATGTGATGGTCACAGAAGGTTCTTCTGGAATAGACCATCGTGATATATTTGTCGGTGCAAGTGCTCGTGCAGTTGGCATGGGGAGTGCATTCACAGCGGGACCTTCCGCAAATAACGGATTTCTATGGAATCCCTCTTCACTCGGATTTATGAATGGATTGGAAGTAAATATGGGAGCTATTCCGTTTTCTGCGGAATCGTCAGGACCAGATCAGGCGTTCTCGTTATCAGCGAGTCCATACACATTGGGTTTAACGAATAAAAATGTCGGAAGTTTATCTCTTGCATCCTGGTTCAACGGATGGAACAATTCAAACAATGAGTCTACACAGATTGTACTTTTGGGATACGGATTAGCATTGGGACCACAGGCATCCGCAGGTGCAAACCTACGCTACTTTCAGAACAATGAACCCGATATAAACAAGTTTCTATGGAGCATAGATATTGGCATGCAATTCACTTATCCGTTGGAAAAGTTGGGGGATTCTATTACCTTTGGTATGAATCTATCAGAATTAAGCAACGGGATACGGAATGGTAATGGTGAGTTGATTGAACCGATAAATGAAAGCCTTCCGTTAGCAGCACGTTTCGGAGCTACATATCGTCCCGACAAAGCAACCTTGTTATCTGCAGATTTTGCTATCCGTGGACAGAACAATGCTGAATGGGGTGAACGACTGCGGTTACACTTTGGCGCAGAACGGTGGCTATTCAACAATCACTTCGGGGTACGGGTAGGTTATACAGCACTAACCGCAGCCGAAAGATTCAGTAGCGGACAGTGGACACAGGGAATAAGTTTTCGGAACGCATCCGGACAGTTGGATTATGCACATGTCAGTGGTGGTGAGTTAGACCAAAGCCTACACTGGATTACAGCAACGTTACGGTGGGGCGAAAATAGACGCAAATCTGCTCCAACTAAACCTGATAAGACTGAAGTGACCGCAGATACAATAACCATAAATACAGTTGAGACACAAACAGCCTCTACGATTCTCATGCCGAAAACGCTCAATCCTGATGCAGAACCTGTGGGGTCTCCAGATGAATTAGAACTCACTGAAGTTGCAATTTCTCCAAATAGTGATGGAATTAAGGATAGCACTACATTCCGTTTCAAAGCGAGAGCAAACGAAAAATGGAAATTAACGCTACGCGATGCCTATACTGAAACGGTTTGGGAAAAAACTGGATCCGGTTCACCACAAGAAGATATTGATTGGAACGGTATGGGAAGTGATGGAAAATTAGTTCCCGATGGGGATTACGTCCTTCAATTGCATATTCTTGATGCACAAGGAAATGTGCATCTGAGGAACAGCAAAAAACTTACAGTAGACCTAATTCCAACAACAATTGAACTCTCAAAGACTGGGGCAAAGAGTGTTGGTGTGAAAGTGTGGGAAATCAATCAAATTGCCAATTGGAAACTTGAGATATTTGATTCAAACAACAACCTCGTTGAAAACAGTGAAGGTGTAGGTGCACCACCTGAAACGATTGTTCTAACGAAGATCCCACAATTGACAATGACAACCTATAAATTTGCATTAAATGTTCAAGATGCTGCAGGTAATCAGAATATTCAGCAAGCACAACTGCAATTCGGCAGTGGAAGCACAAGTGGCGAAACACAGACAGTGAATGATACACCGAAGTTAACTTTGATGGTAGGTTCTTTCGCTGAACGACGCAATGCAAATATGTTGTCTGAAAATCTGCAACGGCTATACCCGAATGAGACAGTGAAGATTTACACAATTACGGTCAACGGACAAGCGATGCATCGTGTGACAATCGGTGCGTTTACAGAACGGTCTGAAGCATCGGCACTGAAACAACAAATTCAGGAATCACAAGGTGTTGAACCTATATTGATTACTCCGTAATGTGAACAATTACATCCTATAAAACTCTAAAGCGTTTTGGTAGAAGAATTGGTTTTTCTCTGAATCCGATGCATCGTCAATAGCCGAGAGTAGTGTGTCAAACCACTTCTGATATTCGGCAGCTAAAGTGCATACAGGCCAATCACTACCAAACATTAGACGGTCGTAGCTAAATGCATCAACGAGATGTCTGATGTAAGGTTTGAGTTCATCGGATGTCCAGTTTTCACTGGCAGTCGTGACGATACCAGACACTTTGCACAGGACATTATCAAAGGCGGCGAGTTCGCGCATGTGGGTTGCCCAAGGTTCAAACTCTCCGTCTTTTATATTTGGACCACCGCAGTGGTTCACAGCATGCATAACCTTTGGCGTGGCTTTTACTAAGTCAAGGGCAGCGGGAAGTTGGTCGTGTTTCGCACAGAGTTCAAAAGAGAGATCGTATTTTGCTAATAGTTTCACACCATTAATCAGTTCTGGACTTGAATAGAATTGATTGTCTGAGTGGTGCCATGCCATCCGTCTAACACCGACAACAAGTTCAAACGCAGCAAGTTGTTCAAGTGTAGATTCTACGTCTGCCTCTTCAAGTGGTGCAGCGGCGGCAATTGCACCTATCATACCGTCTGTTTCGGCAATCTGTGTTAGCCATTCCACTTCTTGCACGACATGTGTTTCGGCAGGATCACCTTCAACGTGTACCGATTTGACGACGTTAATATCTCCAATTGCATCACGATAATCTTGTGGTGTATATTGTTGTTTGAGTAAGTCAAATCCATCTAACCACGGATATGGTAAGTTAGATGTATCCCAAAGGTGTTGGTGTGTGTCAATAATCTTAAGCATGGGACTCCTTTTCATATTTCATAGACTATGTAGTTATTTTATTATACCAAACGCAAGTCCCTTGTCAAAGATATTCTCAAATTTACACCTCTATCACCGCAGACTATTGGAATAGCATGATTGTGATACCAATTCTAAGAAATAAAGTTGCATTGGAAGATTCACGAGGTTTGTGGATGCGCATTAGACATTCACATTGAACGCGTTTCTTGGTAATGGTAATTTATCATTTAGAAATGGTATTATAGTACAACGTGAGTTTGAGAATTTAATTTAAACACCACAGTTTTCACAATAAAAAAGTTGTGGATGATCGGTAAAAATACAGATTGGACATCGAAGGTAAACATGAATGTTTATTGGATTAGATGCCAAAACAATGTTTGGTGTTCATTCAGTCCATCGTGCAGATAATCTGATTCAAAGTCATGCTGGTCGGGGTTGTACGTTACTTGGACTAATTTACCACCGCATTTACTTGCTGTTGTAGAAAGATATCGCGATGATACACTTCAACCTCTTGAAGGTTATTTATTTCCAGATGAACCTCCTATTCCCGTAAATCTTCCTTGGTAAACCACTCAAAAGGAAACGTTATGTAATGACTTTTGATCCATTGGAATCCAAATAAAATATTATAATTGAAAATACAGAAATCCTATTGTTCTTTGACGGTAGGCTTTTGTTTTGAAGAATATTAAGATATATGTCTGATCTATACACTAACCCAATTCTACGTTTTTACTTGCTTATGTCCTTAAAACATGTTATATTAAACAACATAGATTTTGTTATAGCACTCTCTAATAAAGGCAAACGTGGAATTATCATTAGTCAATCCTTACCTGATGCGACTGCAAGCACCACCACCAGCGCATAGTTATCGTCACCAACAGTGGTGTAGCAGAGGGTATCAACAAGGTCTGCATCCTATTTCACCTGACAGTGAATTAGGCACTTGTATCGGTCAAATCGGTTGGGTCGGTACACATGCCCATGCACACGATTATCTTTGGGCATCAGCAGGGAATATGGGAGTGTTATTGTCAGAATCGGTAGATACGAAATGTCTGATAGACTACGATGAATCCCCACGGTATGCGTTGCCTGCAGCCATCGTCGTTAAAGGGTTGGCAGGTAGGCATGTATTATTGACAAAATCGGGTTCTCGTTTAGACATGGTAGGTATAGAGCATCCTGCGCTGAATGTCACCGTCATTGAAGTAGAACCGGATGGCACACATTATAGGATGCGTTATGGCACACAAACACAAACAGAGATAGATAACGCAACAGCAATAGAAAATGACGCAAACCGTTGTGTTCCAACCAGTGAGATGTTCCATTATCTACTCATATTTGAGCAGTTAGAAAAACAGGGATTTCAGGCATTAGTCCATTTGCAACCGAAATTTTTAAACCTGATTTCGCGCACTGAACACGGACACCCGGATCGCTTTTATAGTTTCTTGAAAGGCTATGAACCTGAAACGCCGATTATTTATGATGCCTCAGGTGGCATTGGGTTCGTACAGGAACGTGTGCCTGGAATACCGGAACTATCTTATGAAAGTCTACGTCTTTTTGAAAATGGGACTGCTCCGATGCGTCACATCCTCTACTGGGTAGGTCATGGCACGTTTTCACGTGGAAAAGACCTTTTAGACGCATATAAACACGCTGAGTATTTTGAAGCTGTAGCACGAATGGCTTGGGAAGCAAATCAACGACAAGTTTCTGCTGAGGCATATAGCGAAGAAATCGTTAACTGCATCCTTCGCGAGTTCAATGCAAGTCGGAGTGAGCCAACAGAGGACACATTAGTCCAATTAGATGTAGATATAGAAGATGGAACACCGGAAAACGTATATAACTATCCGTAATGTTTTTGACTGTATATATACAATGGTTTAGGCAATTTTCAAAATAGGTTGGGTTCAGGAACGAAACCCAATAAGTGTCAACATAAGGATATGTCTTCTCGTTGGAATGGTTCAACCCAGAATTAACTGTTTAAATATTGAAAATCGGGCTTGAAAACCACCCCCAACAAAGCGGATTGTCGGCACCATATCAAAGGTATGAAGGCTATTTAGCATTTCCCATCTACGAATGTAAGAGGCGCAATGAATTGAGCGGCTACGAACGGTTTATTTTCTTAAGGAGAGGTTATTCTTCAGAAATGGTATAAGATTTGCAGAGGAGATGTTTTATGAAAGAACAACAGCAACCACTTGTAATGGATGATACACAGGAAATGCAACAATCTAAAACGCAAAACTTAGAATCCTACCTTAGAGACAGTATTTTTGGAGATGACCTTCGCAATTACGATGAAAAGTTTGACCAATTGAGACAAGAGATAGAAAATACAGAACAAAGTATCTCTGATGTTGAATCAAGGTTATTAGAAGAGATCGCAGGCGTTAAAGAACAATACAGTAATATACCAGACAACATAGTACAACGAGTTGACAATCGTATTGATGAACTTATCAGTCGTGTTGAGAACGATATTGAGAAGTTATCAGAACTCATAAATGAATTTGCAACCGATTTTCAGGAACAAATTGCTGGACTTCAGACAGAAACGCAGACACTTCAAAATAATTCGCACTCTAACCGCCAAACATTAGCTGAAGCTTTAATTGCACTCGGCACACAACTAAAAAACGAACAATGAAAACAATCATTTCTGTCCTTATTTTTTGCTTTCTTTTGATACAAATCAGTTCCATATTAGATGCAGAAGAAATAACTGTCGTTGCCGTGGGGGATATCACAATTGGAAGTAATTTAACACCCACTATTGAAAAGCATGGTGCGGGTGTCTTTTTTGAAGGGACAACGTCTATCATTCAGTCCGCAGATATTGCTACAGCATCCCTGAACACGAGCATTTCTGATAGAGGTGAACCAGATGAAAGACGTGAACTACGTTTCCGTGCTGTGCCTGATCTGGCAAGAGGAATCGCAAATGCCGGATTTGACGTAGTTACCATAGCTACACCCCATATCATGGATTTTGGTGTTCAGGCACTTGAAGATACTGTAACCCATTTGGAGTGGTATAACGTCAAACCTATAGGTGCAGGCATTACGCCAAGTGCAGCCAATGCTCCAGCCTGGTTAGAGGTTAACTCTAAAAAAATAGCAGTGTTTGCATATTTACGCGGAAATGAATTCAATATGGCATCGTTGAACGTCGTTGCTTCTGCTGCCTATAGTCAAATGACACGAACTGTTCGTGAGGTTAATGATACTGCAGACCTTGTTATTGTATGGCTTCACTGGGGAAAGAGTAAAGCGAATACAGACACACAACAATCGAGTATGGGTCGCCAGCGTATTTTTGCACATGCCCTTATTGATGAAGGCGCGGATTTAGTCTTATGCCAACAATTGCATACCTATGGAGGTATTGAACTCTATAACGGGAAACCGATAATCTATGGTCTTGCAGACTTCATCTATGACACGTATTCATTACAGTATGCGCGCACAATTATTCCGAAAGTTACTTTTGAAGAGGACACGTTAAAATCTATTGAACTGATTCCTACTTTGGTAGATAATCCGAGTGCCCCATTTCCGAAACCGATTCTAATGAAGGAGTATGAACCCACAAAAGATACGGAGAAACGGAAATTAGAAGACACTGCGTTAGATACACTGAAAGACTATCAGAAACGATGCGCAGCACTTAAAACCGAGGTGGTTATTGAAGGTGAACGCGGTTGGATAAACAGTGTCGAAAATCCTCAGTAGATATGTTCGGATACCCTTACTAATACACTGTAATGGCAGGCAGAAAATAGGAAACTGCTAACCTATCTTTTTTAGGATGTGCTATATATAATACCAATTCTATAATTTATCTTCTCTTTTGAACAATGTAAGAGTCACAATGAATTACGCGACTACGAACATTATATCTGTAGGAGATTTTATTTTTGAGAAGTGGTAAAATATTAATATTTATAACAACGATACGATGCACAGGAGTGGATTAACAAAGGAGGATAAATAACAATGGAAAATGAACACGAAAACACCGCAGAACTGGAAACCATTGAAGAGCCTGAGAACATTGAAGAGCCTGAGAACATTGAAGAGCCTGAGAACATTGAAGAAGAAGAGGAAATAAAAACGGTAGAAGTCCCTATACTTCCAGTAGACGATCTTGTTATTTTTCCTTATATGCCACCATCTCCACCGTTTCCACCACATCACGTTGCGCTGACAGGAAAGATGGTTATGGATGCCGTTGACAATGGCGTTGTCTTGAATGGAGAACGTGTGCTCTGCATCTTTCAAACTACTTCGGGTCGTAGTCTTGACACAAACCCAGAAGAAGTAAAAGACATGCAGATAGATGAATTACGCACTATCGGTAGTTTAATAGAAATCCCACGCGTGAAAAAAGATGATGAGGATGTGTTATTTCTTGCCAAGGGCCGTTCCCGTGTACAGATTGAGGAGATCCTTCAAACAGAGCCATTTATCAAAGCACGTGTTAGACTATTACAGGACGAGGAGGACATTGAAGACGAAGATTTCAATGAGGATAAGGACACGGAAGATGAAAACGAGCAAGATTTGGAATTAGAAGCACTTGTTCGCAGTGTAGATGAAATGTTCCAACGGATTATTGAACTTTCTTCACGTTACCAAGATGAGTATGGTATGATAACGAGAGGGATTGAGGCACCTGGACGTTTAGCCGATTATATCACCTCGGTCTTAGACTTAAAACCGCAAGAGAAACAACAAGTTCTTGAAACAATTCCTATTCCTGAAAGGTTGAACAAACTTGCTGTTATTCTCGCGAAAGAGGTAGACCTTCATGAACTGGAGAGTAAGATTCAATCAGACGCGCAAGCGGTTATCAATAAAGGGCAACGCGAATACTATCTACGGGAACAACTGAAAGCAATTCAGACGGAACTCGGGGAGGCAGATGATTTAGATGCAGATATCGCCGAGATGCGTGAGCAATTGAAAGCAGGAAAATTGCCCCCCAAAGCAGAAAAAGCTGCTACCAAAGAACTGAACCGTCTTTCAAAAATGCAATCCTTCTCTCCAGAATCTACCGTTTCACGTAATTATTTGGATTGGTTGCTTAATTTACCGTGGTCAGTGAGTACGGAGGATTCTATTGATCTATCGAATGCGATGGATGTTCTTGACGCTGATCACTACAACTTGGTGAAAGTCAAAGAACGTATTGTTGACCATCTTGCAGTCAAAATTCTCAAGGCAGACATGAAGGGACCTATTTTCTGTTTTGTCGGTCCTCCTGGTGTGGGTAAAACTTCACTTGGTAAGTCTATTGCCCGGGCAATCGGTAGACAATTTGTTCGTATCTCTTTAGGTGGCATGCACGATGAGGCTGAAATTCGTGGTCATAGACGGACATACATCGGTTCAATGCCAGGACGTATCATTAAAGGTCTTCGTCAAGCAGAATCCAGCAATCCTGTCTTTATGCTTGATGAAATAGACAAACTCGGTTCAGATTTTCGCGGGGACCCAGCAGCTGCGTTGCTTGAGGTGCTTGACCCAGAACAGAACAACTCTTTCACAGATAACTATCTGGATGTCCCTTTTGATTTGTCGCAGATTATGTTCATCACCACAGCGAACCAAATTCATACCATACCTCCACCGCTCCGGGACCGAATGGAGACAATTGAATTGCCCGGTTACACTTCAAACGAGAAGAAGCAGATAGCAAAGCAGTATCTGATTCCCCGTCAACTTAGTGAAAACGGGATAACTGAAGAGCAATTGACGATCACTGATGTAGTGGTTGAAACAGTGATAAGAGACTATACGCGTGAGGCAGGTGTTCGGAATCTGGAACGTGAACTTGGTACGCTTTGCCGAAAATCTGCACGTCGCGTCGCTGAAGGAGACACTGATCAGACTGGTATCAAACTTGATGATCTACCAACTTATCTTGGACCACCGAAATTTGATTCTGAAATTGCGGGCAGAACAGCAGATGTCGGTGTTGCAACAGGACTTTCAGTCACGCCTGCAGGTGGTGAAATCCTTTTTGTTGAAGCAACCGCAACCCAAAAGCAAGGTAGTAAAGCCGATCTTCGTGTTACCGGACAGATAGGTGATGTGATGCAGGAATCCGCGCAAACTGCTTTGACTTTTATTAAGTCGCAGGCAGAGTCGTTAGAATTTGACACCACAACGCTCCAAGACGACATCCATATACATGTACCCGCAGGGGCTATTCCAAAGGACGGACCGTCGGCCGGGATCACAATTGCGGCTGCACTCGCTTCTATCGCTACAAAACAAGGAATTGACCCAGAAGTGGCTATGACAGGTGAGTTGACCTTAAGAGGTAGAGTCCTACCCATTGGTGGTGTCAAAGAAAAAATCCTCGCTGCAAAACAAGCAGGGATTAAAAAAATCATTGTCCCACATGCAAATCAAAAGGATTTTGTTGAAATCCCAGAGGACATCAAGGAAGGACTCGCATTCCACTTTGTTGAGACTATGAATGATGTTTTTTCTCAATTATTTGAATAACCTTTTTTATGCAAATAGTCATAAAAACACTTTAACTGACCTCCAAGTTAGTATCTTGAATAACTTTGAACGGATGAAAAGTTACATAACTTCGTAAATATCGTAAGCACAACAACACAATGTATTCCTTGTTTAAAAAAGGAGATCTAAGATGAAAAGTGTAAGGTGGAACAAATTAGTTCCAATCCTCATAGTATGTGCTATGACAGCATTTACATACATGTTGTCTACTCCAATATGTTGGGGAAATACAGACAACGAAAAACAACTTGATAGTGAAACAGAAGCAAGTACGCCGCTCTTTCTCAAAGATATCGCACCTATTCTTGACAAGATGGGGTGTTCAGCGGGACTCTGTCACGGTAAATTCGGTGGGCAAGGTGGCTTAAATCTGTCATTACTCACTCTCAACCCAGAAAGTGATTATGAACCGATTGTACATCACAGTCGCGGACGACGTATCAATCTGATAGATCCTGAGCAAAGTCTTCTTTTTCTCAAACCGACAGGGCAGATACCCCATGAAGGTGGAATGAGATTTGAACCTACTTCTGATGAAGCAGACACTATTTTACAGTGGATCTCTGCTGGTGCACCATTCTCACCTGACGAACCCCGTTTGGAGAAACTTGAAATTGAACCAAATGAAACTACGTTTTCTGCCGTTGGTGAAACAAAACAGTTGAAAGTCCTTGCTTATTTCACTGATGGGTCAACGAAAGACGTTACACACCAAGTTGTATATGAATCAAAAGATGAACCCGTTGCTACTGTTACAGAATCAGGAATGGTAACAAGCATACGTTGGGGTGGAACTGCTATCTTAGCAAGATTTTTGGGTGTTGTATCGTCTTCTTTCCTTACAGTACCGAGAGAAGATGATGGACAACCTTACCCCGATATCACCACCAACAATTTCATTGATGACTTTGTTGCCGCAAAACTAAAAAAATTGAATGTACGTCCATCTGAACTCTCATCCGATGCAGAATTTATACGTAGAGTCTATCTGGACACAGTCGGGAAACTACCTACATCAGATGAGGTTAAGGAATTCCTTGATGAGTCAAAACCTGATAAACGCGCCCGTTTGATAGATACACTCATGGATACGAACGAATGGGTTAATTTGCGGACATTGAAAATGGCGGATATGTTGCGTGTTCATCCTCGTCGGTTAGGAAACGGCGAATTCGGTGACCGTGGTGCAACGCTTTTCCACGAGTTTATTCATGATTCTGTAAATGAAAACAAACCCTATGACCAGTTTGTTAATCAAATCTTGACTGCTACTGGTAGTACATATCAATATGGACCCACCAACTATTTCCGTATTGAACGGGAACCCGCTGGCAGAGCTGAAACGACTGCTCAGGTGTTTCTCGGCATACGGCTCAGTTGTGCGCGCTGCCATAAACATCCATTTGACGAATGGACAACTGACGATTATTGGAACTTCGCCGCATTTACTGGGAAAGTCGGCATTCGAGGTGGAGAACTCTACCAAGAACAGGTAGTTTTTAACAATCCGACCGGGAGAGTCATAAACCAGTCTGTTCAAGGAAATCGTGGACAGGTTGCACAACCCACATTCCTTGGCGGAGATACACTCCCAGAAGCATATAGAGAAAAGGCGATTCAACACCTCGCTGACTGGATGACTGCCGATTCTAATCCATACTTCGCAAAGGCAACTGTTAACCGCCTGTGGAGTTATTATTTTGGTAGGGGGATTGTTGACCCTGTTGACGATATGCGTGCTACGACTCCACCGAGTGTTGAAGGTCTCTTAGAAGCATTAGCTGAAGAATTTGTGCGGAGTGAATTTGACACCAAACATATAATCAAATTGATTATGAACTCCCGTACATATCAACTTTCTGCAGCACCGAATGAAACGAATGAGTTAGATGATAGATTCTTCTCACGATTTATGCCGCGTCCCTTGATGGCACAGATTTTACTTGATGTCCTTAATGATGTTACGGGATCAACAGAGAAATATGGACGTTACCCAGAAGGCATGCGTGCTGTTGAAGTACCGCTACCGGTGAGTTCGCGTTTTCTTAATCTTTTTGGTCGTTCTGATAGGGAGTTCTTAGGGAACTTAGACCCTTTACTTGAACCGACACTCACACAAGCACTACACATCATCAATTCGCCCTATGTGAACGGAAAGTTGAGAAACCGAAACGGTACAATTACCAAACTTCTTGAACCTAAGACCGGTGAAAAGATGCAACCGGCTGAATTGGCTACAGAGTTGTATCTAATGACATTGAGCCGTTTACCGACGGATTCGGAACTAGATACGGCTACATCATATTTGAAAAATGAAGAAACGAGACGTGAGGACACAGAAGATCTACTCTGGGCACTTATCTCATCGCGTTCGTTCCTTTTCAATAGGTAATTTTAGAGTATAGTATTATACTACATTGGGCAGGATAAATGGCTATTGTCAAAATCGGCCGTTTATCCTGCCTGTTTTAATATGCAAGGGTGTGTAAAGTTTTTGGCACTAACTTCTCACCAACCATTGTAGGGGCGGGTCTCTGTGCCCGCCCGTTGCCTTACGGGACAAGGAATGTCGGGGCACAGAGACCCGGGAATGCCATAAGCGCATTCATACCCGGGGAACGCCAAAAGACGTTCATACCGTTGATTTCTTGATTTAGCCCTACAATAGATTACAGGTTTTGCACTTGAATTGATATCTACGGTGACAAAATCTTTACACACCCAATATGCAAATTGTGTTTGTTAAATGGCATGATATGTGGTATAATTGGAAACTATGTCAAGCAATCTCAATGAAAACGATTTTGTGTCTTTAGTTAGAATTCCTCGTAAGTGGTTTTATCTATTTGTATGGTTATTTTCAACTTTAATAATTGCGAATATTTTGGTAGAATTGCTGACTGATTGGGCTTGGAAAGATTTAGGGGAAACAACGTCAACACGAACAGCAAATTTAATGGCGTTAATAGTTGGTTGGTTTTTTATTACATCACATATATGGGAGGTAATCATGTTAGGGTATGCAAAGATGTTTAAGGATAGGGTTTTTGCCGAGGGGAAGGCTGTTGGCATAGCCGAGGGGAAAGTTGAAGGTATAGCTGAGGGGAAAGTTGAAGGTATAGCTGAGGGGAAAGTTGAAGGTATAGCTGAGCAGTACCACCTTGTCCTTGAATGGAATCGTAGGAGAATACAAGCAGAAAAGGAAGGTAGAGAATTTTCAGAACCTATACCTACTCCAGAAGACACCTTAAATTCTGATAAGTCTTGACACAGAAAACGTGTATGTTATTGTAAATCATGCGTGATTTTCTTCATTTTACAAGTCTGAATCGGATTATAACAGACTTGAAATGTGCAGTGCAATCAGGAGAAACATATATGAGCAACAGTCCAGCATATAATCTGTTAACTGAAACATTAGAAAAACAAGGAATCCAAATAGAGGCAGTAAAGTCACTCCTCAAACGTCAACATATTGAAACTCCTTCGTGGGGATACGGCAATTCTGGAACCCGCTTCGGTGTTTTTGAGCAACCCGGTGCAGCAAGGAATGCAGCGGAACGTTTAGAAGATGCAGCCACCGTTCATAGGTTTACCGGTGTTGCTCCTACTGTCGCGCTTCATATCCCTTGGGATAAAACTGATGATTGGGGTGCATTGAAACAATATGCTGCAGATCTCGGCATCGGAATCGGAGCAATCAATCCCAATGTTTTTCAAGACCAAATATATAAACTCGGTAGTGTCTGCAATCCGGAGGTAGAAATACGTCGACTTGCTATTAATCACATGTTAGAGTGCGTTGACATCATGAAAAAGACGGGATCGGATCTGTTGAGTTTGTGGTTCGCTGATGGCACCAACTTTCCTGGGCAAGCGAATTTCAGAAGACGTAAACAGTGGATGGCAGAAGCGTTGAGTGAAGTCTACGATGCATTGCCCGATGCTACACGTATGTTGATTGAATATAAGTTCTTTGAACCAGCATTCTATCATACCGATTTAGCGGATTGGGGTACTGCTTACCTGATGGCAAACAAACTCGGTCCGAAAGCGCAGGTGCTTGTTGATCTTGGTCACCATCCACAAGGCACTAATATTGAGTTCATTGTTGCATACTTAATTGACGAAGGCAAACTTGGTGGATTTCACTTCAACTGCAGAAAATATGCTGACGACGATCTAACGGTAGGATCGATTAATCCACAAGAACTCTTCCTCATCTACACTGAACTTGTTGCCGCAGAACTTGATCCTGACACTGAAACTGATATCGCCTATATGATTGACCAGAGTCACAACTTGAAGCCGAAGGTAGAAGCGAGTATCCAATCCGTGTGTAACTTACAGAAAGCGTATGCAAAAGCATTGTTAGTTGACCGAGAAGCATTGGCTGAAGCACAAGATGTTGCTGACCTTGTTGAAGCAGAAAGTATCCTACAACGTGCGTATGAAACGGATGTGAATCCACTACTTGAACAGGTGCGGCTGGAGATGGACCGAGACCCACATCCACTCACGGCATATCGGAAAAGTGGTTACTATGAAAAGATCAGCAAAGCGCGTGTTGGTGGTGAGAGCCAAGGTTGGGCATGAGGAACATAAAAATAGGCATCGTTGGCTCAGGAGGTATGGCACGGAACCATCTTTCACGATTATCCTCTTTAGAAACAGCAAAAGTAGTTGCTATTTCATCCAGAAACGAACAAACAGGAAAACAACTCGCAACTGAATCGGCTGCTACGTTTATTTCTGGTTGGAAACAACTGGTTGAACAAGACGATATTGATGCTGTTGTGATTTGCACACATAACAACAGCCATGGTGAAATTGCAATCGCTGCTTTGCAAGCAGACAAACATGTATTTGTGGAATATCCGCTTGCAAACAGTGTTGATCAAGGTGAAATGGTTTTGCATCTTGCAAAAATACGCAGTCGTGTCCTACGAGTTTCCCATCCAGAAGTTGTATCAAATACCCACAAAGCACTCAAGCAAAAGACTTTTGAATTGGGTGATTTACTCCTCGCATCATTTGTCCGGTTAACACCAGGTCGTGGTGCGCGTCCTGAAATTCTCTTCAACCTGCCTGTCTCAGGAATACCAGCACACTTTTTCATCTATCATATATATCCTATCGTTGATATGTTCGGTGATGCGAAATGGGTGCAAGGTGGTGCGAGTTACGAAGGATTAACCGATGCTGGTCAATATGAACGTTTTGTGAATACCATCACCGTTGAATTCAAACAGGGTGGCATCGGACAGTGGAGTTGGGCAGGAGGCATTACCATAAACACTGCAGAGCAGCATGAGCGATATGTTCTCACCGATGGCACATTATCCGATGATGGAAACGGGTGGAGATGTTCAACACCGAGAGAAGTTACGGACTTGACAATTCCAAATACCCATCAACCCTCAATTCAGGACCTCTGGATATCTGAAATTCAAAACTCAGAACAGCACGAACCTTGTTTAGCAGATGCAGAGATCGCACTTGCTGCTATTCGGATTAGTCTTGCATCCGCACAATCAATAAGCGAGAACAGACGGATAGAACTATGAACACTGAACAACTAAAAAAGATTGCAGCTGAAAAAGCCACCGAAGAAATCCGAGAGGGTATGATTGTCGGATTAGGCACGGGTTCAACTGTATATTACGCACTATTGAAGATTGGAGCGATGGTTCGTGACGGACTCAATATCATCGGGGTACCAACATCTTCAGGCACTGAGCAAATCGCTACTGAACAAGGTATTCAACTTTCCACACTTGCAGCACATCCGACCATAGAATTAACCATTGATGGTGCTGACGAAGTAGATGCACACCTAAACTTAATTAAGGGTGGTGGCGCAGCACTCGTCAGAGAAAAGATTATCGCTAATGCTTCACAACGAATTTTGATTGTCGTTCATGAAAGCAAGGTGTCGCAGGTACTCGGCACTTCGTTCGCTTTACCTGTTGAGATCGTGCAATTCGGATGGGAAGCAACCAAAAGAGTCGTTGACCAAATATGTGGACAATCGGAATTGCGCGGCGGAATTCAGAATCCGTTAATCACAGACAACGGAAACTATATCTTGGACTGCCATTTTGATGGTATCCCTGAACCAGAGAAGGTTGAATTGCAGTTGAACAATATCCCCGGTGTCGTTGAAAACGGCATTTTTGTAGATCGTACGGATAAGGTTATTATCGGAACACCTGATGGTATCCGCTATATGGAGTAACATCTATGTCCAAACATCTGATGTTGTTAATTTTACTGTTTACTATTTTCTGCATGTTTTCAACTAACGTTAGTAGTGAAATCTTTAGTGATAGTGGATTGATAGATATTCCGACAGGTAAAGTGCTAAAACATGGTATATTTGGGGTAGGAGTATACGCTCCTTTCCAGGATGTATCACAATTTCAACGTAATACTGTCATTTTTCGTGTCAACTTCGGTATGTTTGATAGGTTAGAACTTGGAGCGACACATATATTACCTCATAGTAGTGACGCTTCTCGTTCGTTTTTAGCCCATTTAAAAGCACACATTATAACTGAATCTGGATTAATTCCAAATGTCGCGTTAGGTATAGAAAATCTCGGTGATAAAGTTAGTTATAAATGGAACACCTACCAACACCAATCCTCATATCTTGTCATCAGCAAAACGTTCAACCTACCACGTATCCATCTGATATCGGGTCATATCGGTATTGGCAATAACCGTTTTGCAGATGATGAACAACCTATTGGATTTTTCGCAGGTGTAAGCACAGAAATCTCTCCTGCATTTGCCAGAGGGGATATAGGGTTCAATCTGGAATATGATGGGACCGGTGTTAACGCTGGTATTCAACATACTGCTAATAGTGGACTTCAGATTGCTGTTGGTGTTGAGACATTGAACAGACCCGATGAAATCCGCTATCTCCTGTCAATTTCGTGGTCAAATGCAAAAATGCTGGAACAGATTGACGGCGTAAAAAGATTGGCAAGGCAAGCAGCAAAACTCGCAAGCCAAGCAAAAAGTTCAGAGAAAACGACAGAGTAGAAAGCAACTATGGATAACATAGTTTAGCAACATTTAACTATTCTAGTTTGCTTCAATAGATTCCATTACTTCTTGTAATGACTTTAGTAATTCCGTAGAGAAATCTTGAGGTGGCACAAGTATAATCTCAATCCGTCTATTTTTTGCTTTTGCCTCCGCAGTCTCAGCAGTATCTATCGGTTGATAGAACGCATATCCCGTTCCCGATAAACGCTTCGGATCAATTTTAGCATTTTCCTGCAAATACTTCACCGCAGAGATTGAACGTTGGGTTGATAAGTCCCAGTTTCGCAATGCATCGCCTGCAATAGGATTGTTGTCGGTATGTCCTTCAACACGAATTGCATATTCTGAATAATCTTTGTTTAGCAACACCTCTTCCGCAATTGCATCAAGTAGTTCTTTCCCTTCTTTACTAAGGATTGCACTTCCAGTTTCAAACAGAATTTTACCCTTTACATCAAGGGTCAATCGTCCTGCTTCATCTAACACTGCACCGACTGAGTCTTTGAATCTATCTTGGATTGCGGCAATTGAACGTTGTGATTGCTCGCGTATCCGTTGTAGTTCAGACTCAATTTTGTTAAGTTGTGCTCTGAGACCTTCCTTTTCACTTTCAAGTTTATTCTTGTCCTGTTGGAGTTTGTTCCGGTCAGCAGCGATTTTTCGCGCCGCTTCACTTGCATTCTCCAGTATCTCTTTTGTTTGCGTTAATTCAGATTGTGTATCTTTCAGTGTTTTCTCAGTTTCAGCTAACTTCTTTTCCAATCCTGTTTTTGCAGTCTCGGTTTTTTGTAGCGTTGCTTGAGTCGTCTCTAAGTTAGTTTTAGTAGTAGACAAATCTGATTCTGTCTGCTTGAGTTTGTCTGATGTTGTATATAACAGTATCGCAAGAACGATGGCTGCAATTACACTAACCACTATACCAATAACTGCTGCAATACCTTTTTTGCCCATGTTATCCTCCTTGTAAACTGAGTATTACCTCAAAACTATCATTTTTTGATGTCTTATTGTTCTTTGATGTTCCGCACACGGTACAGCGATGAATCAGGATGTATTCACCTTTTTTCATAGTAAACCCAACCGGTTCCATCAGTCCTTTACAGCTTTCAGCGCGATCCCCCGGATTAATATCTACATGTTGACTCCATAGACATTCTGGACAGTGATTGGTGTATCCATCCCCCTTTACAAACACTCCACAATTGCCGCATGTAAAATCTTCAATGTGTCGTTGGAATTTCTTGTTCATCAATCTTCGGACAGGAGACCCAATCCTTTAGGTTTGGGAGGAATGCCCGTTCCTATATTTTTCTTGACAAACTATGTCATATATGTTACGATATTCTCAGCATTGTTGGTAGAGAATACGATCCACCTTGCTTGAGGTGGTCTCCACCAAAACCGAATCGTGTCGGAAGCAATACTTGAGTAAAACAATGCGCACCTACAAATACAAGATACGCAATCACAAAAAGAACAAGTGCTTCGGCAATCTGCTTGATGATCTTTGTGATGTGCACAACCACTTTTTGCGTTTGGAAAACGTTATTACCGCAGATACGAAAAATACGCTGGTAGATATAGGCTGCAACCGCATCTTACCAAGTTGCTCAAGACGACCAAGAAACATTGGGCTTGGATACCGCGTGACACTTTGGATGCTGCGATTATTCGCATAGATGCTGCATATCAACGCTTCTTTGCTGGTCAAGGTGGACTTCCAAAATTCAAACGTAAATATCGTTATCGTTCTGCGAAGTTTCAAACAGGCTACAAACTTGAAAATGGTCGTGTGTGTATCTCTTTCAAGTCGTGGAATGACACCACACAATCTCTGAAATTCAATCGTCGCTGGTTTTCTTTTCACCAACACCGAGACTGGCACGGCACTGTCCGCTATGTCCAAATACTCCGTAATAGTGCCGGTGAATACTGGCTTTACATTGTCACCGATGATACTTCTACCGAACCTATGCAACAAACAGGTGAGAGCGTAGGTATAGACTTCGGGTTGAAAACATTTTTGACATTGAGCACTGGTGAAAAGATACAAGCACCAGAATTCTTGAAACAATCCTTGAAACACCTTCGCAAACTGAATAAAGCTGTGAGTCGTAAAGTCAAAGGGTCTAACAATTGGTATCGCGCTATTAGAGAACTCGCACGACATTATATCAAAATAGCAAACCAACGGCTTGACTGGCAGTGGAAACTTGCTACAGACTTGTGCAGAAGGTTTGATACGATTGCGGCTGAAACGTTGAACCTTAATGGCATGAAGCGGTTGTGGGGACGTAAAGTCTCCGATCTCGGATTTTACCAGTTTATTCAATTGTTGGCATTCAAATGTTTCAAACATCATAAAGCATTCTTTCAAGTCGGACAATGGACACCTACTACAAAACCTTGTAGCAACTGCGGAGATAAAAACGACACTCTTTCTCTCAATGATAGACAGTGGACATGTTCACAATGTAATTCCGAACATGATAGAGACATAAACGCTGCTATCAACATATTACGGGCTGCTTATGATCCCGTTGTGGAGCAGATGTGAGACGGATGTTCTCTTTGGAGAACAACGCTAACTGCTACGAAGCACAAGCCCAATCCTTTAGGTTTGGGTGCTATGACTGGTTATTCTCTTAAGAGTCTGAGTCGTTCCAAAGCGCGTTTTAGACTTGGAGAAACGGTGGCTGCGCGTTCTAGATCCCAATGGTCATTTACAAATTCACTCAATAACTCATTATATTGTGATCCAATCGAAGCTTTGTTCCTGGCAATGGGACTAATGCCTGCCGCACTCTTCTCTTTTGACTTTTCCGGGCAAGCGATATAAGGAATTCTTTAGCATTAAAGATATTATCTGTCGGTGATGGGATGCGATGCATAGGTATTGATAAAAAAGCAGAAAATGCCATTCTATCCGCCATTACCCAAGATTCAACTTCCATAACAGCGACTCGAAAAATAAATCTTGGATTAAGTGGACCTCTAATCCAAGATCGTATAAGTCCTGGAGGGCAATCTTGAGGTGAATCTAAATCGGTCAACATAAATATATCTAAACCTTTAGCAGATCTGTTGAGTTCAGGTGCTTTTTGTCGGAGTGATACGTTTCCTTTGCCGAGAATAGTGAATAGGATGTTGATGTCAAAATTCCTAAGAATCTTCATTGAAAGTGCCTCGCTAAGTTCATCCTCAACAGCAAGAATTACATTCGTCGCGCTCATTTTTTTGAAACTAATCCCCCAATATGTTTTGGACGAGTTTTCGCTAGTACGACTTCACCTACTGTAAACCCATTCTCAAGTAGGATGCGCGTATCATCATTGTTAGACGACACCATTACAGATGTCCCTTTTTCCGTTGTTGGCATCAACAACAATACCTCACTGCCATCTATACCCTCTTCAATAAGTAAAACATCACTATGAGTACTAACTAACACCTGAGATTTCTGGCTTCTGCCTAGTCCTGCAATAGAAGGTGCAAGCTTAGAGACAATCCCTATGTTTAACGATATTTCAGGTTCTTCTAACAATACAATTGAATCGTTTTCAAGAAGGGACCACATCAATCCAATAAGTCTAAGCATTCCATCAGAGAATTGATCTTCTTGATGTACTGCCTGAGTTGAATTCCAATGTTCATAACGTGCTTGTAAATGTGGGTGCCCTGTGTTTTTGTCGTGAACGAATTCTAACTTTTCTAACTGTGGTATGGCAATTTTAAGTGTATGTTCAATCTTTTTAAGACGGGACCGACGGGTACTTGGATGTACACTTGCGACTCTATGAAGAAATCCCTGTCCAAATGGATCGTTTTCAATAATTTTTCCCTGAATCTTATCCGCATGTCGGATAAATTGCGGTACTAAATGGAGGTATGTGATATTTCTAAGGCATTTACCAATTTCACGGAATTTTACATTCGTAGCACTTTGTTCAAGCGCGGTTTGGGTGAGACGATCAGGGTCTTCGGTATCATCAGCATCAGGTCTATCCAGGAGTAGTTGATCTTCTCGCCAAACCCGTTCATGCGTGAGATATGCATCACAGTCTTCGCGAGTTTCACGTCGGAATCCTATGCCGTACCGCCATGTTGCAGATGAACAAGATGTTTCCGCGATATGGATTTCAAGAGCGACTTCTGTAACATTTTGAGTAGCTAAACACTGAATATTGGAGACACCACCCCGATCCTTAACTGCTTTCTGAAAACCGCCACCATCCACTTTGACGATATCGCGTAGGAAACGGAAAATGTCCAACAGATTTGATTTACCAGAAGCGTTTGGTCCAACGATAAATTGGCGTTCTCTGAGAGGAACATCTATCTGTTGAAAATTTCGCCAGTTTTTGGCAATAAGTTTATTGATAATCATGATGACAAGATCCTTTACAATTGATATGTCCGTGACTGTGATATGAAATGATACCATGTTCAGAGGATAGATTCCAATGCAAACTCTGTAAAAATGATGTCAAAATTAGACTATATTGGCACCAAATCCTTATACATCAATAAATGGCTTCACATCCCAAAGTAGGACGGTACCATCAAAACTACCACTCACAAGGATCGTGCCATCTGATGAAAACTCCAAAAATTCATTATCAGTTGTATGTCCCCAGAATGTATGAATATTTGCACCAGTAGAGACTTCCCATAATCGTATTGCCATTTTCTTCATTCCTTCCTGCCACCAAGTGCCAGATACAAGATATCGTCCACATGGAGAAAAACCGAGAGTATAAAGTTTATGACTGTCTTCAGGTTGGGGTATTACACGTGTGATTGTCATTTTCTCAGCACACCATAGGTAGATTTTACCAAACATTCCGCCAACTATCATACTGCCGCACGGTGAATAAGCTAATGCTCTTGTTGTTATAGGTTTTTCTAAAGGTAACCTAGCTACTTCTTCGCCTGTCTCGCAGTTCCATATCCGCACTGTTTTATCACCTGATCCGCTCACGAGACTTTTTCCATCTGGAGAAAAGGCTAACGACCAAACATGATCGGTATGTCCTATAAATTGTCTTGGTATTTCACTGTGCTTAAGATCCCAGAAATAGATTACACCACCTTTACCTGAAAAAGCTATACGTTCATCTAAAAGTGTAAAAGTATCATTTCCTAACTGAATAGGAGGTGTAAACTCAGCGATCGGAATAGCGTCTGATTCACTAATCTTAATCACCCTGTAAACGTTGTGGTTATGGTTCCAGTCAACAACGAGTATATCCCCTGTCGGTAAAAAAGTAAAAGACTTAATACCTTCATTATATTCTGTCGGGTAAGATATTGTCTGTGTTTGGCCGCTTTTAATATCCCATAATATAATATCTCGTATATTTCCTCGAACGGCAAGTTCTTCTTCGTTAGTAAACTTAACCGGACGCGGAAAACAGATTGGTTCGGTAAGTGTTGGAAAGGTAAGTGTCTTTTTGGATATGGTCTGTCTATTAGATGAGGAGTTGGCAATCGCTAACTTCGGACATTTAGAAAACCATCTATATCCAATACTTTCAATGGGTAGTTCATAAGATTGTAGCTTTTCACGCTGTTTTATGTTCCATACCTCAATTATTTCACGCTTAAATACGGTCGCAAGTAGTGTTCCATCCGCTAAATAATAAGGAACTACACGTGACTTTTCATAGTCAGTAACAGATTTTTCCAGACATCCCTTCGTTAGATTCCATATATTTAGCGAACCATATCTATCACTTGTTACCATATATCCCTTACACGGTGAAAATCTGATAGAATTTACCAAATGTTGGTGGTCCTTAATGTACGCAATGCGCTCACCTGTTCCTATATCCCACACTGAAACATCGCTTGTCCAGCGAACAGGATTAGAATCAGGTGTTTTATATGGATTCTGACACGCCATCAGGCGACTGTCTGGAGAGAAAGCAAAATTCCTGCCAGTAAATTTAGCGGTTATGACCCCTGTCTTAGGATCCCACAAGTAAGTTTGATCACTTAATGTGGATGCGACGTGTTGTCCATCTGGCGAAAATCGAAGTTTAGAAATTTGACTTGCGTGCACATCATTTGTTTCTTGCTCCATCTGAGCGATGCATTCACCACTTTGAACATCAAGAACTTTAACATTACTATCTGCACTCACGATGAACAACCAACAACTGTCTGGAGAAAATGAGATATGTCCACAAGTATGATGAATTTCCGATTGATTTATTTGTGATACACATTCACCGCTCTGAATGTCACGTACTTTGATGATAGCATCACAATTGGCTAACGCAATTAGTTTACCATCAGGTGAAATTTCAACGATGGAGATCAATCCCCGTTCTGTTTCCCACAATGCAATGGGTGTCATTGAAACCACGTCATACCACCAGAGTCCTATACGTGTACCGACAGCGAAACATGTTTCATCAGGAGAAAGTGCCATCTCTCGGGTGTCAGTAGGATTTTGGTATCCTTTTCCTAAGCGGACAATTGCACCTTCCGGTAATGCCCAAGTTGTTCCTGTGGGGTCGTTTGGTGTGAAATTGAATGGAGCCGGTTTTGGGTTTGGCATTTATATCAATCCTTATACCATTTCTGAAAAATAAGACTTTATTATGAGATGATAGGTTCACACTAAGGTGAAGAATGTAATAGGCGTAATGAATTTCGCTTGGTGAATATGCATAAGACATTCACATTGAACCAGTTATTTCTCTAATGGCCTGTTTTTGATTAGAAATAGTATAATTCATTGGAATTTCGTCCAGAAGAAAGTGTACAGTTATTGTATATTATTCCGTACATCTGTACATTTTTTTTTAATGGCTGTTAGCCTTGTCTACATAAGGGGTAATAAGGATTTACTGAAAAACAGAAACTTTTTATTTTTGTACACTTTTCTTTTTCGGTTTTTTCTTGTTTTTCGTGAGTGTTTTCCTGCTGAATATATTCAGATACCCGTGGTGTCCGGTTGTTGAGTATCCTTGCGGTTGAATAAGATAGAACGATGTAATTGGATGAAAATGGCATAATAAGTTGCATGTATATCACCTGAGAAATAGTAACATGATGCCCTGTATTTTTGAAAGAATATTTCACATACGGTTATTTAGCAGAACTCGTGTAGTTTGCAGTTCTTAACTGTAATTGTTATGTGACATAAATTATAACACATAATAATTGCTTGTGTCAAGTAATTATTTACGAATTTGCGAATATTTCTATATTTATTGCGGGACTACGAACGGTTTATCAGGTTAGTTGCGAATGTGTCATGGTAGTAGGCACGTTCATGAAGATTAAGAAACAAATAGGGTAATTTGAGATGAAAGTCCAGCGCGCTTACAAAGCGCGCCTACAGTGGGTTTCTGTGCCCCGACATTCCTTGTCCTGTAAGGCAACGGGCGGGCACAGAGACCCACCCCTACAATGCTTGTGATTACAGTTCAGCACGCGTCATAAAGGTGGCATAGATAGCAGATGTCCGCACCAAGTCAGGAATAAAGACTCGTTCATTTATTGCATGTCCACCCTCACCCTTCGGTCCATAGCCAATACCCGGCAAACCTGTATTTACAAAATAGTGTAAATCTGTAAATCCTGCAGTGCTCTTAAACCGCGGTTGATGGAAACGAACCGTTCGCACAGCATCAGCAAAACCTTGTGCTAAAGGTGATTCGGGATCCGTTAGACAGGGTTCAATTCGTAAAATGGCGCGTACATCTGCTTTTAAGTCAGGATAGTAATCACACGCGCCAACAATCGCTTCACGCAGTTCAAGTTCCGCAAACTCCAGTTTTTCATTCGGTGTAACACGTCTATCTATTGAAAATGTGAGATGTGCTGGCACAGTGTTGACTTTATCGCCTTCGGTACCGCGAAATGTGCCACCGATGTTCATAGTTGGAAAACGTTCACTACCATCAGGCAATTTAAATGCGCGATCAGGAGACTTCAAATCCCGTTTAACCCGTTGCAGTGCTGATACAAGTTCCGCTGATTTCTCAAAAGCATTTATCCCTTTGTCCGGTTGAGACCCGTGTGCTGCTTTTCCTTGAACATCAATTTCACACCATAAAACACCGTTATGACCATTACCAATGTTCATTTCCGAACCGCCTTCGCAATTGACAACATAATCCGCATTGACCAATCCCTTCTCAACGATATAACCTGCCCCCAACTGTCCCCCAGTTTCTTCATCACACGTGAACGAGCATTCTATGTTAAACTTCGGTTCACTTCCACTCTCCTGCACTGCTTGAATTGCGAATAACAAGGCAGCGATAGCATCTTTCATATCATCGGAACCGCGTCCGTAAAGCCATTCCCCATCAATCTTCCCACTGAACGGATTATCAAATCGCCACTCTCCTGCAACAGGTACCACATCAAAGTGTGCGTTGAAATGCACCGTCTTTTCTGCGCCAACATCCCAGCGAGCAATTAGGTTTAATCTCGGATGGGTAGAGACGTTTGATATAACTTGTTCTGCCCGTCGCTTGGTAACCTTAACGACTTTTGTCTTCATTCCCAACGTTTTACATTTCTCTTCAAGTAATTCAACAATCTCTGTATAGTTCTCCCCTGGTGGATTGACGGTAGGAATCTTGACAAGTTCTTGCAGCAACTTACACAACGCTGCTTGATTGTCCTTAATATAGGTCTGTACGGACATTTTCATATCTCCAGTTTTATGATACAACCGCTCGGTCACCTGCAGACAAATGCCCAACTGTTTCACCTGTCTCAGTGAGAGTCCGAGTGACTTCAACTGATGCATACGTCCACAAAATCTTCATTGGTGCATCACTCTCATTCCAAAACCGATGTGGGATTCCAGCAGGAACAAAGGTTGTGTCATACGTATTCATGGTAAAGACTTCCCCATCAACTTCACAGGTTGCTTCACCTTCAAGTATCGTGACAGACTCATCGCAGTTATGGTAATGTCGGGCAATTGCTGCGCCAGGTTCAAACATCGTTATGCCGTTGGTCAGTGATGTAGAATCAAGCCATTTACCTGCTAAAGGCACTGTCTTAACACCAGTCCCACGGTCTATGGGTTTCTGTTCGTCAAAATCAATCACATGTGCTTTCGTACTCATTTTGGTAGGTCTCTCTGTTTAGATTTATCATATTTTCACACATATTAATGAAAATTTCAAGTAGTAATGAGGTGTGATATTACCTCTGAGAGGCAAGGTGAGTAACACAAGCAAATCCATCTATCGCTTTTTGGATTTCAGAATCTGTGTGTGTTGCCATTACGGTTACACGTAAACGGCTTGTCCCTGGAGGCACTGCAGGTGGACGAATTGCAGGTGCAAACACACCTTCCGCAAGTAGTGCCTCAGCAACATCAGTTGCACGTTGCGGTTCACCTGAAAGTACAGGTAAGATCTGTGTTTGGCTCGGTAATAAGGTATATCCAATGTTCGTTAGAGCCGTTTTCAATGTTTCCGCATGTTTTAGTAGGCGTTGCTGTAGATCTGGTGAAGAGCTCATGATCTTGATTGCTGCGTCGGCTGCAGCTAAGGTTGCGGGTGGCAGTCCTGTGGTGAAAATGAAACCGCGCGCTCGGTTGATGAGCAATTCAATTAACGCACGACTCCCTGCGACATATCCACCAAGGCCGCCTATTGCTTTACTTAGCGTACCCATCTGAATAATAATATCTGTCCCTTGAAGTCCAAAGTGTTCGACAGTGCCACCTCCATCTTTTCCTAAAACCCCAAAGCCGTGTGCGTCATCTATTAACAGCATTGCATTATAATTTAAGGCAACATCATAGATATCTCGTAGCGGTGCAATATCTCCATCCATACTGAAAACGCCATCTGTAATAATCAATTTGCGGCTATATTCAGAGGACTCGTCTAATAATGTCTTTAGGTGTTCAACATCACAATGTTGGTAGACCTTTTTTGTTGCGCGACTGAGGCGGCACCCATCAATGATACTTGCGTGATTCAAGGCATCGCTTAAGATGAGATCGCCTTCCCCCGCGAGCACAGGAATGATGCTTAAATTGGCAGCATAACCGGAAGTGAAAACAAGCGCAGCTTCAGCACCCTTTATTGTCGCAAGGTTAGTCTCCAAAGTTGTATAGAGTTTACTATTGCCAGAAATAAGACGGGAACCGCTTGCACCCGTACCGTATACCTGTGTGGCTTCAACTGCTGCAGTGATGACATCGGGGTGTGTGCTTAATCCCAAATAGTTGTTTGAACCGAGGTTCACAACATCGTGTCCATCAAGGTTGATTGTGCCTGTCGGTGCACTCGTCACGGTGCGTAAGTGACGTGCCAATCCTGCATCTTCAAGTTCGGAATACTCTGTTTGCAGCCACTCAAATTGCTTCATACCGCTACCCGATGAACTGTCTCAAGTAGATATGACTCTGTCTTAAGGCTCGTTGGCGTGATTCTAATGTTTCTTCATAGGCGCGATCCTCTACTTCAACGCAGACCGAACCATCATACCCGGTATCGCTCAGTACAGAGAAGAATTTTCCCCAATCCACATCGCCAAGTCCCGGCAGTTTCGGTGTGTGAAATGCAAGTGGTGTTGCGAGGATACCTACTTCATCAAGTTTATCTCTATCTAACCGTACATCTTTTGCGTGCACATGAAAGATACGATCAGCAAAGGTGACAAGCGGTTTCAGGTAATCCATCTGTAGCCAGATAAAATGGGACGGGTCAAAATTGAGTCCAAAATTTTCAGATGGAATCTCATCAAACATGCGTTCCCAAATCGCTGGACTGTAGGCAAGATTTTGCCCAGCAGGCCATTCATCTTCTGTGAAGAACATCGGACAATTCTCAATGCAGATACGTATTCCATTGTCCTCAGCAAATTGTATTAACGGTTTCCATACCTGTTTAAATCTTTCCCAATTGCCGTCTATTGTGCGTGTCTGATCTCTACCGATGAATGTATTTACAATGTCTACTGAGAGTCGTTTTGCTGCCAATATCAGTTTTTTAAGGTGTTCGCTGTAGATTTCTGCTTCTGTTTCATCTGGTGTTAGTGGATTCGGATAATAGCCTAATCCGCTAATCGTTATTTCCGCATCCGACAGACATTGTAGAATTAGGTCAACTTCCGCATTGGTAAGTGCTGCGACATCAATATGAGTAACGCCAGCATAACGTCGTTCCGCTTTTCCTTTCGGCCAACACATCAATTCAACAGAATCATAACCTGTATTTGCCGCGAATTGTACGACTTGTGCTAATGTTTGGTCAGGTAAAATTGCGCTTGCAAATCCGAGTTTCATATACTGCCTCCATGTCGTTTTTAGATATTATACTATGAAATATGGTATTTTGTGGGTCTTTTTGTAAGTAGGTAGGACTATAACTCAGGCAATAGGATAATAATTCACCATCTGACATTTATCAGAATAGCGGAGAATCCACTAAACATCACTATATTGAGGGTTTTGCACAATGAAAATGCGTCCATTTTGAAGATTTGACTTGATTTTAGATGCATGAGTTGCCATCCTAATAATAAAAAATAACAACATTTGATTATTTTTAGGAGGACATCTCATGCGTCATCAGATTATCAAATCTGCTAAGTTTTTTCAACATCTTCTTTTTTCTCGTTTTCACCGTATGAACGCACAAATCATTGACACTTTACTTTTGTTATCCGTTTGCCATTTCTTTGGCCTCTATAATCCGAACCAAGTTGCAGATGCGTTGACACTTCCCAAAGCGGGTCTTTATCGGGATCTTCACTCATTGAGCCAATATCACTGGAAATGTTTGAATGTGCGGCTCGGATGCACTATGGCACTTGAGTGGATCAAAAACACTGAAGCCAAGAGTGGTTCAACACAATCTCGTCGGTGTATTACTATCAGTGTAGATGACAGTAATATAGATCGCTATGGAAAAACAATAGCTTACTGCTCAAACTGGTGGTCTAAAAAACGGAATAACACCACTTGGGGGCAGAACATATTAGGTATCACGATCAAGATTGGCGATATTGTCATTCCACTCAATACACGGCTTGTTTCAAAAAAAGGGCGTGCCAATACAAAGAAACCGGTTCTTTTTGTTGGCATGATGAAAGAAGTGTTAGATTTCTTTGATGCCCATAGCATTGATATCAGAAAATATCCGATCACTTTCGATTCGTGGTATGGTAGCAAGAAACTGGTCAACATCTTATCAGATTTAGGGTTTGTGTCCATATTGGTTCATGGTAAAAACAACTATGTGATGACAATAAACAACAAAAAAATGAAACTTTCGCTTCATAAGAAATCCATACAACTGCAGCCAGAGCAATGGGGATGTGATAAACCGGTCTGTCGTGTCCAAGCCACAAGTCCAACATTTGGTGAGTGTATTGTGCTTTTCTTTTCAGATATGGGAAAGATACGCACACTCTTAGTCTTTGGTAAACCCTTACGCACTTGTGAAGCACTCAGAATATGGTCTCAACACAACGGGATCGAACACTATTGGAGACAACTGAAATCCAACCTGCATTTATCCGATATGCGTTTAGAAAGTGCGCAAGGCGCATGTGCGGGGCTCGGTATAAAAGTAATGAGTTACCTCATGTTGTTGCAGGTAAGCATCTCTGAACGTCGCACATTCCATCAGATACAACTTGAACTCACTGGACAAAGACACATGTTACTTGAAATCATGCCGCATTTTCATGAACTAAACCTAAAAGAACCTTGATAAATACTGATATTCAACAACTTTTGAGAAATATCAGACCATTTTATTTGATAAACTCCGAAAGATGTCCAACTTGACAGGTACGATAAATATCGCGATATAGTAGATTTTGAAATTACTTGAACACTCTACATAGGCGAGGTTAGGAAACCTCGCCTACCATGGGACGAAAGTGTCAACTTATATTTATAATTCACTATAAAAGATGTTAGACATTACCGAGGTCCGTTGATGTATTGTTCAACCTTGGATATAAGAAGTTCATCACCTAACTGTTTTGCCAGTTTCAAAGCGTTTTCAAACTCCTGATTAGCCTCCTCGGTTTCCCCCATAGTTTTTCTCTGGTATCCCCGATGGAGACAAGCATTGACATAATCCTTAATCGCAGCATTATTTTGCCCAAGATTTGCCTTTGCGTCTCCACGGCTATAATAAAATTCACCAGATTGTGAATAGATTTCAATCGCCATATTATAATCCTCAATTGCTGCCTTATATTGTTGAAGTTCTGCCTTTGCTTTGCCGCGAATGTAGTATGAATAAGCATATCTTGAATTGAGAAGAATTGATACATCAAGATCCTCAATCGCTTCCTCATATTGCTCAAGTTCATATTTCGCTCTGCCACGATAGTAGTAATCTGTATAATAATTTCGACTAAATGTATTTATCAACGTGTCAAAATCAGAAATAACTTCAGCATATTGCCCGAGTTGATGTTTCAGTCTACCGCGTTCAAAGTAGGTGTACATATAATCTGGATTTACCTTGATCGCGGCATCAAAATCAGCATTTGCCGCAGCATATTGACCAAGGTCATAATAGGTTCGTCCACGATTGTAATAGGGATAAACATTATCTGGGTCAAGTTTAATGGAAGTGTTATAGTCCGCAATTGCTGCATGGTATTGTTTGAGACTTCGTTTTGCATTACCTCGATTGCCGTAAGCATACGCATAATTCTTGTCAATTTTAATGGCATTATCATAATCCTGAATCGCTTGATTATATCGGTTGAGGTTTTGGTTTGCAAGTCCACGATTGAAATATGCAGTCGAATAATCCGCCTTCATTGTTATGGCTATGTCATAATCTGAAATGGCAATTTCGTATTTTTTTAGACGATAGTTCGCAAGTCCACGATTATTGTAAGGATAAGCATTAAATGGATTTAGTTTCATAGAGGTATCGTAATCTGAAATCGCCGCCTCATATTGTTTTAGTGCTAATTTTGCATTCCCGCGATTGTTATACGCATAAGCGTAATTGGGTCTGAGTTTGATGGCGGTATCATAATCCTCCATAGCAGTTTCATACTGTTTTAGAATTTGATATTCCCGTGCACGAGAATAATATGCTCTGGAAGAATCAGGCTTGTTCAAGATCACCTCAGTGAAATTCGAAATTGCTACGTGATGATTACCTAATTTGGAATGCACTCTACCGGATTTATAAAAAAAATCGACAGATAGATTTCTGGTTGGATTTCTGTCCCATAAAGGTTTTATCTGTTTTGTTTCATGTAGCAACTCTACCAATGTGTTTGACGGAATGACAAAATTGTGTTCATTCAATTTCCCATCTGGTTTAAAGCAAATACCAATCACTTCACCGTTGTAGTTTAGCACTGGCGCACCACTGTGATTTGGTGAAATAGGCACATTTATCTTGAAGTGTTCTTCCGTGTAGATTCCATCCCTTCTTTCAATGATACCTTTTATGGGACTCATCAATGTGTTCACAGTATCGCCTACTTTAACAGAATCACTGTCACCTATCTGCAGGGGTTTAGCACCAAATATTGAGACTCGCAACAATACTATATCGGTTTTCGGGTCTACTGTGACAACACCTTCAATCACAGACCTGTTTTCTGTTCCGACTAACGATGCGGTAGCAGCAGCTGCACCTTTGATTACATGAGCATTCGTTGCTATCAACGAATCGGTAACGAAGAATCCTGTTCCGGTCCGGATAAGGATATCGTTTTTGTCTGTCATCCTCAAATTGACTGTAGTGGTTAACTGACCGGTTGATGCTGTAGTAATTACTAGGCATATCAGTAAGTTGACAAAGGTTATTAGCGTCCATTTGTGCATAGATTGCCTCAGTATATAGTTGGAATATATACTGTATGAAGATTGATTTATTAAACGGGTAATTATAATCACGCCAAAACTGGTAGTAGGAGCACTTTGTAAGCGCGATTGTCAAACCCGTAGGCGCGCTTTGTAAGCGCGCTGGACTTTGATCTCAAATTACCCAATTTATTTCTTAATCTTCATTAAGTATATAACAATTGATCGTAATAATCAAGGTTGATAAGATTCGTCACACGGTTATTCAGTTTTAAGAATTTTGCATTGTTGAGGTTTACTGAATGTTAATATTTAAGTACGGCAGGTGTGGTTTCCTTGACAAACTACACAGTAGCATATAAAATTGAAACAAAAGAAATCATAGGAATTGAAAATGAATTATACGACAACAACTGATACGGCAAATAACGATGACGCCTCTTTAGATGGGATGGTCCTAATTCCAGCAGGTGAATTCCAAATGGGGAGTCCCGATGCTGATCCAAATGACAATAGACACCCGTTACACACTGTTTATACGGACGCATTTTATATGGATGTGCACGTAGTGACAAATGCAGCATATAAAACGTTTGTAGATGCAAATCCACACTGGCGAAAGGATCGCATCTACCAAGGATACGCAGAAGGATATTTGGTACTCTGGCGTGATAACAACTACCCAGAAGGACATGCCGATCATCCGGTTACTTTTGTGAGTTGGCATGCAGCGATGGCGTATGCAAAATGGTTGGGAAAACGCCTGTCTACTGAGGCTGAATGGGAGAAGGCTGCTCGGGGTGGCTTGGAAGGCAAACAGTTTCCGTGGGGCAACACCTTGCCTGATGGAACACAGTGTAATTTCGCTGATAAGAATACAGATTATAAGTATTCAAATATGGATGCAGATGATGGATACAAGTTGTCTGCCCCGGTAGGAAGTTATCCTGCTAACGGATACGGTTTATACGATATGGCTGGAAATGTGTGGGAGTGGTGTTTGGATGAATATCATTATCCGTTCACGAATTCGCCGAGAAGTAATCCGATTGGCGGTGCAGAGAAAATAGCCGATGTCGTAGAAAATCATAGAGAAATAAGACCGGAACGCGTTCTACGTGGGGGTGCATGGAACGATGATCAAAGATTTTTGCGAATTACATTTCGTGATAACTACCCGCCTTGGAACACAGAGTATAACCTCGGTTTTCGTTGTGTGAAAGATGTAACTGCGTAGTATATATTTCCTTATTCCATGATATGTAATGAATTTTGTTTCAAAATATTAAAAATATGATACAATTCACTTAAATAGAGTACATGGTGTAAAAAATGACTCCTAAACAACGATACCTCTTTGATTTAACGGGATATGTCCACCTAAAAAATGTTCTCAGTGAAGAGGAGTTGGAAAACGCTCAGAATGCTGTTGAACGTTGCGTCCAAACACCTATAGACCAACTCCCACCTGGTATAAGTTATGGTGGTGGTGGGTTTTCCAACGGTTTTTCGTTTGACAAATCGCTTGAGGCACTCACACTTCATCCAAAAACCTGGGGAATTGTGAAAGAATTGACCAGCAATAGACCGCGTTTTAATCGGGGTTCTCTGGTTGCGAAAGGTCCTGAACACGATCAGGTTCTTGGGAAGTTGCACTGTGCTCGCGAAGATTGCGGATGGCAGACACGTAGATATGTTGCTAAAAATGGACATATTCATAATAACGATTTTGCCATCTTTTTCTATTTTACTGATGTTTATCCGGGTGATGGCGGGTTAGTCGTCTTACCGGGTTCTCATAAAGCGAATTTTGAAAGACCAGAAGGTATCTTCTTCCCCGACCCAGAGAATCCTTCAGATGAACTACATCCAGCACTCGTTAATGTTACCGCACGCGCAGGTGAGGCAATCGTCATGTCCGAATTGCTAACCCACGGGGTTCTGATATGGAAACCGAAGGAACGGCATCGTAGATTTCTCATTTTGCGTTATAAGACGCAGTTTTTCCAAGATAATAGGGGACACAGAGACCCATTTCCACCTGAGGTCATGGAGCGGCTTTCACCTGAAACACGCGAACTTGCACAACACGGACACTATACGCATACTAAGGATATAGTAAAACAGGAACATGTCCAGTTAACCTAAAAGGAACATAGAATGACACCAGAACAACGTTATCTATTTGATGTTACAGGCTACTTACACATTAAATCTGCTGTTACAGGAGATGCGCTGAAGACAGCACAAGAGGCGGTTGATAGATATATCCACATGCCACTTGATGAACGTCCTGAAGGTTTTACAACGCGTCCTCGCGATTTAGAACCCGGCAAGGGTGGTAGATATGAACACGGATTCGCTTTTGACCGTTCACTTGAAGCGATGACGGTACATCCTGCTATTTGGCCTCTCGTCAAAGAGTTCACCTTTGATATGCCAAGGTTTGTATCAGGTACACTCACGCTTGAACAGCACAATCCTGATAGGCAGCCGATGGGAACAAATCCTGCGGGTCTACATTGTGCTCGTGAGGGACGGCACTGGCTCACACGATATGAAGTCAAGAATAGCCAAATCTACTGTAACGACTTTGTTGCTTTTTTCTACTTGACAGATGTACAATCGGGTGATGGTGGACTTATTGTCATTCCCGGTTCACATAAAAGCCAATTTGAACGACCTGAAGACTTGCTGACACCCGGACCAGATGGTATTGATCCAGAACCAGACGATGTATTCACCAATATCACACCTAAAGCAGGAGATTTTGTTGTGATTTCTGAACTTCTGACCCACGGTGTGCTACAGTGGAGACCAAAGGATCGAGATAGGCGTTTCCTTATCCTTCGGTACCGTCCACAATTTGAAGGTAGATCAGGAATGCCAGAACCAATCTTTGAACGTTTGTCACCTGAGGTGCAGGAATTAACAAAAACCGCATCTTATGGACAGATAAAGGAAGTTGTTCAACAAGATGTTGTCCAATTAACGACTTAACAGGATAAGTTGCATCAGAGACAGATTTATGGAGGAAAACTATGGAATCCACACAATACCGCGTCTGTATCATCGGCTGTGGAAGGATGGGTGGCACGATAGATGAAGAAGTTCAAGGATCACCCCACGGCGCGTTACCATATTCACATGCAGCCGGTTATACCGCGTATGAACGAACAACAATTGTCGCAGGGGCAGATGTAGTTGAAGATAAAGCAAAATATGTTTGCGACAAGTGGGACATTCCGAAATACTACCTTGACTATCAAGAGATGATAGCACAGGAAAAACCGGATATCATCAGTATTGCCACGCGTCCGGGGAATCATGCAGAAATCACAGAATTTGCTGCAGAAAATGGTGTGAAAGGCATCTATTGCGACAAGCCGCTTTGTGCCTCTATGGAAGAGGCAGACGCTATGCTTGATGTGTGCGAAAAATACAACATCAAATTCAATCTCGGTACACAACGTCGCTTTACTCCCGGATACATAAAAATGCGTGAAATCCTTGAAAGTGGTGAAATAGGAGACCGACGTTCTATCATCTCCTATACGGGAGGTTCCGCTTTATGGGGATACACACATGCTGCGGACTTAATCCTCTTTTTGGCAAGTGATTCAGAGATAGAATACGTCCAAGGAAATGTCGCTGTTGATGATGCCGACTTTGATGATAATCAAACCGATTCGGATCCAGGTATCGTGATGGGTTACATCCGTTTTAAGAACGGAATTCACGGCATCAGTATTCTCGGAACTGCTTATGAATTTGAGGTGAATTGTAGTGAAGGCACAGTACGTTCTCTCAACAATGGACTCGGTTTTCAACTCCGCAAACGTCAAGGGCAATTTAATGAAATCTTAGATACTCAATTCCCTGTCTTTGAACGGAAAAGCGGTACCGTAGGATGTATTGAGGACATAGTTGAAGCAATTGACACTGATACGGAAACACAAGGCAACATTCAACTTGCACATCGGAGCACCGAAATGGTTTTTGCAATTGTGGACTCGCAACGCCAGAAAGGTATGCGTGTACCTATACCGATGGAGAATCGAAGTCTCTACCTCGGAAGGTGGTAAACTATTGGATCTCTCCTGTAGAAACGATTAGCATCTCTTCTCGTAAGATGCTTTGATAAAGTTTAAGGAACTATACATAGAAGGTGCATCAATGAACAACTACAGAGATATTATTACTATTGAACATGGCAAACGCAGCGGACAACCCTGTATTCGTGGAATGCGGATCACTGTTTACGATGTCTTTGAGTATCTGGCATCAGGGATGACAGTAGCTGAAGTTCTCAATGATTTCCCCGAATTAACCGAGACCGACATTCGCGCCTGTTTTGCGTATGCCGCGGACAAGGAAAAATCCCAAATGGTCGTTTACAAGAATGAAACTTCTATTTGATCAGAATCTATCTGATCAGCTCGTGACGCGGTTGTCGGAGTTATTGCCCAATTCCATCCATGCCAAAACGATTGGACTGAATACGGCAGCGGATACTGAGTTATGGGATTACGCCCGTAAAAATAACTATCTAATTGTATCAAAGGATGCAGACTTCAGTAACAGAAGTATTGTTCACGGACATCCTCCAAAAGTCATTTGGCTTCGACTGGGGAATTGTCCAACAAGTGCTGTTGAAGACAGTTTTAGAAATCATTACTCGGATATCAGAAGATTTACGAAAGATCCTAATCGGGGATTACTTATGCTGCTGCCGCCTGCTAAAACCTAAAAGTATCAAACTTATATTAGCTATTGGAGATCAAATCAATGTATAAAAACCTTTATGTTATGGTAAGCATTATTGGCATGCTTCTTCTGTTGGGTTATGCCACAACTGCTGATAACCCGCAACGTCCAACGAGTACGCGCTATGAACAACGTCCGCCACACCGAGATGGTATTGGCAAAATCTATATGGGGCGCGAAATATCGCAAGTGATGGGGCATCTCGCAGCAGGTTGGTTAGAACGTCCTGAGCGCGAACGCGAAGAGATGCCGAATAAACTCATAGAACTGCTCAATCTAAAAGAGGGTGATATTGTTGCGGATATTGGTGTTGGCACAGGTTACATTGCCAGACGCATTTCACCAAAAGTGGGGAATACAGGCATCGTTTACGGTGTTGAAATTCAGCAGGAGATGCTTGACATTCTTGCCGAGAAAATGGCGGAAGAAGGAATTACAAATATCAAAGGGGTATTAGGGACGATTACCGATCCGAGGTTGCCTCCCAATTCGATTGACCTTGTCATTATGGTGGATGTCTACCACGAATTTTCACATCCATATCAGATGATGCAGAATATTTGTAGTGCACTCAAAGTAGGTGGTAAGGTAGTATTTGTTGAATACCGTTTGGAAGATGACAATGTGCCTATCAAACGTTTACACAAGATGAGTCAGTTACAGGTGATGAAAGAGGCAACACCGCATCCGTTGTCTTGGGTAGCAACGCATGATGACCTGCCGTGGCAGCATGTGATTATTTTTGAGAAGGTTGCGGGGGAATAGAACGTTAGGACTTGTTCATAGAAGGATAACAACTAATGGTTGAAAACCAAATCAAGGCATCAGCTATTAAACACTATAAGCAGGGCAGAGTAAAGTATGATCTTGGTCAATATGCTGAAGCAATTTTAGACTATAATTTCGCAATTGCACTTAAACCTGATTATGCAGAAGCTTTAAGCGATCGAGGGTGCGCGAAGGTAGAGCTAAAACAGTACAGTGCTGCAATTACTGATTATAGTACTACCATTAAGCTTGAACCTAATGATGCCAATACCTACTACAAACGGGGAAATGCAAAGACAAAACTTAATCAGAATGAGGAAGCTAAACAAGATTGGCGAACTGCGCTGAAACTTGCAACGCAGACAGGTAATACAGAGCTTAAAAACCTTGTTGAGAGTCTACTACGCCAGTTCGGTGGCTATCAAGTTAAAGAGAAATCTGTCCACTATTCCGAAGATCAAATCAAAGATATTGTTGCTGATTATTTTGAGTCACTTCCTATTATTTCGCTGGGTTATAGTGTCAAGCGCGAATATATAATCCAAATGGGCAGTGATCAACGCAGAGCAGATATCGTGCTTTTGAGAAATGGGAAACTTGTCGCAATTGCGGAGTGTAAGGAAACAGGGCGCGTCGGAAAAGGTATTCAACAGTTATATTCCTACCTCTGTGCAACCGATACTTATTTGGGTATATTTGCTAATAACGGTGATCTCAATCAGTGGACTTTTTGGGAGAATCATAGACACAACAACTTTGTAGAAATTGATCGCAAAACTTTTGAAAACTATGTTTATAATCACGATAAGACAATTAAGGATAGAGAAAACAAGATAAAAGCGGAAGTCCAAAATGAAATAGACGTTGAAATAAGAGAACGTATACGAAAAAACACAGATACGGATGCTATAAGAGAAGACGAAACGAACCGCATAAAACAAGAGGTAATGGAAGATATTGACAGAACTGCATTAGTAAATAGTGTGAAATCGGAGATTGCACAACAAGCAGAAAACGGATTGTTAAAGGAAAGGGACAAAGCAAATCGTAAACTTGGACGTGAACAAGGTTTCTTGTTGACAATATTTAGTCTTATCGGACTCGTAATTTTGATAGGACTACTAGTAACGTCTGGGTAATTCGGTGGGTATTACTTTTTTGAGTTCACAATGGCTTTCAAATTTGTAGCGAATGTGTTTATTGGATGGAGTTTTTTGCCGCTTTAAAGACAGCATCAATAGCACCAAATAGGACAGGTAAATTATCCACATTATAACTTGTACGATTTTGGGTAAAGGTTTCACCGACAAGATGTCCAATCTGCCAGAGTGTTCCGTCACTAACAATACCGAACACAGGATATTCCGTGTTCTCGTTTATCTTTTGAACGGCGACTAACTCCGCTAAACATTGCCCCCAACCAATCTCAAAATCATTCTTCTTTGCTTCAACCAACATTATCAAGGGAGTTCCAACAACGAGTTTGTCTAATTCAGATCGCGAAGAAATAAAATAATATAGCGTGCCACTTAGAAGATCATCTTTTATGTTTTTGTCCCTTGTATTTGTAGGTTCGCATTACATATATATTCCTTGCATTACAATACCACTACTAAATGGGGCGGTAGCACTCTCAAGCGAGAGGTAGTATCCACCGCTGTAATGCGGAACAGAGTATACTATAAATACACGAAAATGTCAAGTTTTTTTGATTGATAAATATGGTAGCGGTGTCTACATCCCCGTGCTAAAGCATTGAGGTCTTGACACCGAAGATTGATAATGGCTTCGCATCGTGCCCCCTCGGAGGCGAGAACATCAATATAATCGCGGTTAAATCAAATTCTTGTAGAAATTGTTCCGAAGGACCCGCACTGTTTTTAGACTCTATAAAGTCATTTTCCACATGTCATATCCCAAATCTTTACTGAACTTCAGGGATCGCTTTGAAATCACTAAATGCCATTCTGTTACTCCTCAAAAATTGCTTCTACTCATCAGTATTCTGGACAAACTTTGATTATGATTTTATCATGATTTTGATACATTCTCAACAGAAACTATATCCCAATTCAAAAAAGTATTGACAATAAAACCTATTACACCTTAAAATTGCATAACCATTTTTAAACTTTATGATTGCCGTAACGTTACATAACATAACATTTCGTCATAGAAAACTTGTGCATCTAAACCAAATTGAAAAAGGGAGAAGATACCAGTGAAAAGTGCTAAAAGTTCTGTTCCACTAACTGCTATGTTAATCTGTTTGTGCATCTTGATGTTAGGGTTACCCCTTGCATCCGCAGATGACCACGAAACCGCACAAACGACCGTTGATTATACCCAAGATATCCGTCCTATCCTATCAAATAACTGTTTCGCATGCCACGGTCCCGACGAGAAGACCCGAAAGGCAAATCTGCGACTTGATACAAAAGAAGGCGCGTTTTCCGAACCGAGTGGATATCCGATTATCGTTCCTAAAAAACCAGATGAGAGCGAACTCTATCTCCGTATAATATCTGAAGACGATAACTATCAGATGCCACCAGCGAATTTTAATAAAACGCTAACACCAGAGCAAATTGAAGCAATCAAGCAATGGATTACAGATGGCGCAAAATGGGAAGAACATTGGGCATTTGCAACACCTGTTCAACCAACACCACCCAAAGTCAAGAAAGCAGATTGGGTCCGAAACCCAGTTGATGCATTCATTCTCTCACGTCTTGAAAAAGAAGGACTTCGACCTGCGAAAGAAGCAGACAAACGCACACTCATCAGACGCTTAAGTTTTGACCTTACAGGTCTACCACCGACACTTGATGAGATCCATCTATTCCTAAATGACGATTCTCCCAATGCTTACGATAAACTGATTGATACCTACATGGCGAAGCCTGAATACGGCGAACACATGGCACGTTTCTGGTTGGATGTTGCGCGTTATGGCGATACACACGGACTACATTTGGACAACTACCGTGAGATGTGGCCCTACAGAGATTGGGTTATAAACGCTTTCACCAATCACATGCCCTTCGACCAGTTTACCGTTGAACAGTTGGCAGGGGATCTCTTGCACGAACCGTCGATTGAACAACGTGTAGCAACAGGTTTCAACAGATGCCACGTCACAACAAGTGAAGGTGGCTCAATCGCTGAAGAATACTACGTCCGATATGCAGTTGACAGGGCAAATACAACGGCAACCGTCTGGATGGGATTGACTGCAGGGTGTGCGCAATGTCACGACCATAAATATGATCCGATTTCACAGAAGGAATACTATCAACTCTATGCATATTTCAACAACATCACTGAAAATGCGATGGATGGCAATCGAAAAGATTCTCCCCCAGTTGTGAAGTTGCCAACGCCAGAGCAGCAAGCACAACTCGCAAAATATGACGACAAAATCAAAGAATTAGACGCACAGAGTAAGGGATCAATACCGCATATAGACGCTGCACAAACCGCTTGGGAAAACAGAATGCCGCGATGGACAACTATCAAACCAGAGGTAGTGCTTTCACAAGGTGGCGCGACACTCGCAATACAGGACGATAATTCAGTTTTAGCAAGCGGCACAAATCCAGACAAAGAGGTATATGAAGTTATCGCAAAACTACCTCAAGGAAAATGGAGTGCTATACGGTTAGAAGGGATCCCAGACAAAGCCCTACCCGGAAGTGGTATCGGAAGATCAGATAATAGCAATGTGGTTTTATCAGGATTTTCTGTTGACATCTTACCCGCTGATATGTCAGAACAGATGCTTACTGAGGCACAGGAAGCAGCAAAGATGGCAGCTGAAGCAATTAAGAAGGCAGCCGAAGAAGCCAAGAAGGCAGCTGAAGAAGCAAAAGCAGCCGAGGAAGCTAAGGCTGCAGAAGAAGCTAAGGCTGCAGAAGAAGCAGGGAAAGAATCGGATACTGCTGAAGAGACACCAGAAAATGCTGAAGCAACTGATGAAGAGAAAACTGATGGCGAACCGGCTGAAGAAGCAACGCAAGAAAAGGCTGACGAACCCGCTGAAGAGACACCCCCAGAAAATGCCGAAACTCCACCTGAAACCGAAGGAAAAGAGGCTTCACCTGAAACTGCTGAAGGAGAAGAGGCTCCTCCTGAAACCGAAGGAGAAGAGGCTCCTCCTGAAACCGAAGGAGAAGAGGCTCCTCCTGAAACCGAAGGAGAAGAGGCTCCTCCTGAAACTGAAGGAGAAGAGGCTGCTGAGGAAGTTGCAACACCAGAAACAGATGAAGCCAAAGACTCCGAGGAAACATCTGAAGATACAGCTGAACCAGTGGAGGAAAAAGACCCTTGGACAGCAGTTCCCATCGTCAAAGCTTGGGCAGACAAAGAGCAGGCAGGTAGTGACTTCGTCATTGCAAATGTAATTGACGATAAACCTGAAACTGGTTGGGGATTGGAAAGCAACAATAATCGTGGAAGCAGTCGACAAGCGATTTTCCTCGTTGCCAATCCATTTGGCACGAAAGGTGGGTTAGTAAGAATCCGACTCAAGCATGAATCTGAACACGCGAAACACCATTTTGGTCGGTTCAGACTCGCTGTCACAAATGCACCAACAATCTATCCTATCGGTTCTAAAGTTGGCATTTCAACATGGCATTCGGTCGGTCCATTCACTGCTGAACACGGCAACGTCGCCTTCTATAATGTTTATGAACCAGAAACCAAACCTGTCAACACGGGTGATAAATTCAGTGTCGATTCACAGGAGTTGACATGGAAACAGCAGGCTCATTGGACAGATGAAGAAGTGCATAACGACATCGTTGGGGAAAATAGTGCGACCTATCTCTATCGTAACATCTCCTCAGAAACCAAACAGAAAGCAACGCTATACCTCAGTAGTAATGATGCGTTGAAGGTGTGGGTAAATCAGATGGAAGTGCTTGCAAGCAATATCCAACGCGATGCTGCGCCAGATACTGAGAAGGTGCAAATTCAACTTAACCCAGGTAACAATGCTTTACTCTTGAAGGTTGTCAACTATTCCGGTCCGTCTGGATTTTACTTCCGTATGGAATCCGATACCCCAATCGTTACAGCAAATATCGTAGACACCATCGCTATTGATAGAGGACAACGCAACGGAGATCAACAGACGCAAATTCGCGAATATTACCGTCGGAATGTTACAACAGATAAGGATTTGAAGCAACTTTACGCAGACATTTCTGATACGCAAAATAAGCGAAATTCCTTGAACAATTCGTTCACTACAACATTGGTTATGCAAGAACGTTCAGAACCACGTGGTGCTTATGTGTTGGAACGCGGTGCTTATGAACACAGAGGCGAACAGGTCTATCCACAGACCCCTGCTGTGCTCCCACCGATGGTAAGAGGTGCACCCCCCAATAGACTATCACTTGCAAAATGGTTAGTCTCACCAAATCACCCTCTCACGGCTCGTGTCACGATCAACCGTTTCTGGCAACATGTTTTCGGAACAGGTATTGTCAGAACATCAGAGGACTTTGGGACACAAGGCACGCCACCAGTGCATCCGGAACTACTTGATTGGCTCGCAACCGAATTTATTGCTTCTGGTTGGAATGTGCAATCTATGCAGAAACTGATGCTCACCTCTGCAACATACCGACAGAGTTCAAAGGTTACACCTGAAAAGCTGGAACTTGATGCGGATAATGTGTTGCTCTCACGCGGTCCAAGGTATCGGTTTGATGCTGAGATCGTTCGTGACAACGCACTTGCACTTAGTGGGTTGATGTTCAAAAAGATCGGTGGACCAAGCGTCAAACCCCCGCAACCGGGTGGATTATGGAAAGCAGTCGGGTTTACTGGATCTAATACGGATACCTTCAGGAAAGATGCTGGTGCTGATAAGATATATCGTAGGAGTCTTTACACGTTCTGGAAACGAACAGCACCACCACCGCAAATGAACATCTTGGACGCACCATCACGCGAGGCATGCACTATCCGTCGTGAACGCACAAACACGCCAATGCAGGCATTGATGTTGATGAACGATCCGCAGTTCTTTGAAGCGGCACGTGTTTTCGCAGAACGCGCGATTAAGTTGGGTGGTAATACACCTGAGGAACGGATCGCATATATGTTTGAGATGGCAACCGCACGCGAACCGAAGGCTACGGAGGCAACACTCATCCTTGATACGATGAAGGTTCACGCTGAAGAACTGAAAGCGAATCCAGAAGCTGCCAAAGAACTCATCGCTGTTGGGGAATCCAAACCTGATGAAAAATTAGACCCAATTGAAGTCGCTACATGGACAATGATCGCGAACCTTATCCTCAATCTGGACGAAGTCCTGAATAAAGGGTAATATATGGAGGGCGCGGACAATAGTTCGCGCCCATTCAAATATGAAGTATCTTTACATACTTTTCTTGTTACCAATAATTTTCCTTAGCTGCTCGATTGGACCAGAAGTCGTGATACCAGATGAAAACTTAGCCGCAGCTGTACGTGAAGCACTTGGTTTAGAGCCAACCGATCCTATTCCGTTAAAGAAGTTGGAAGAATTAGATCGTCTGCATGCCTACGACAGAGGCATAAAAGACTTAACAGGATTAGAGTACGCAACGGGTTTAACAGTATTACATCTCTATAACAATCAGATCAATAATATAAAACCGATCGCTAACTTGACGCAATTGACAGAGTTATCCCTCGGGGTAAATCAGATCAGAAACATAAAACCGATTGAGAAGTTGACGCAGTTGACGGTGTTACACCTTTGGAGAAATCAGATCAGCAACATCAGACCTCTCACAGCATTGACAAAGCTGACGGTGTTATCACTCGGAGGAAATCAGATTAGTGAGATTACATTTCTCTCTAACTTATCAAATTTGTCCTTCTTACACCTAATGGCAAATCAGATCAGCAACATAAAGCCGATTGCTGAATTGACACAACTGACGGCATTAAATCTTGTTAACAATCAAATCAACGACATTAACCCTATAGAGAATTTTACGAGTTTAGAGAATTTGTATGTCCATGGAAATCAAATTCAGGATATGGAACCACTCCGAAAACTCATAAAACAACTTCCTGATTTGAAACTGGATATTGAAGTCACGAACGCAAATAAGTAAGTTCCTTCTAATGTTTGTTAATTTATCTTGAAAGGTTTTTTGCTATGAATAGTTTTGCAGTAAATATACCAGATGCCAACTTAACTGATGCTGTACGCGAAGCACTTAAATTATGTCCATCCGAGTCTATTCCGCTAAACAAGTTAGAAAAATTAGAGAAACTTCATGCCGAAGAGAAAGACATAAAAGACCTGACAGGATTGGAGAAAGCAACAGGTCTAAAAGTCTTAGAACTTCAGAAGAATCAAATCACCGACATCACACCTATTGCAGGATTAACGAATCTGCATTTTGTAGAGTTTTGGGACAATCAAATTAGTGACATCACGCCTCTAACAAACTTGACGCAACTTACAAAGTTAGGACTTGGCGATAATCGTATCACTGACATCAATCCGCTTTCAGAATTAACGCAACTCACTGAATTAGGACTTTGGGACAATCAAATCAGAGACATCAAACCACTGACTAACTTAAAACAGATGCAGTTATTGAACATCAGGCGAAACCAACTTAGTGATATAAGTCCACTTGCTAACTTAAAGCAAATTACGCACCTATGGCTTAGTGGAAATCAGATTAAAGACATAGATACTATGGGTGGACTGACGGAGTTGACACATTTAGCATTGGATAAGAATCAAATCAACTCTATTCAACCTATAGTTAACCTAACGAGTTTAACGCATTTACGTATCAATGAGAATCCGATTCAGGACATGGGATTACTCCAAAAACGGAAGGATTTAGAACTGGATATTCCAGCAAGCGAATAATTAATCACCTCAATTTGTTGGTTGGTAATTCAAGAACACGATTATCTACAACGAGAGCACCTGTCCGTTATTTTAATGGAGATCAAATGATGAAGTATTTTTGCATTATGCTAACTATTCTCGTAGTTTCTCTTAGTTTTTCATATAGTGATGCCGTAACGATACCGGATGCCAACTTAGGCATCGCTGTTCGTGAGGTGCTCGGTTTAGAACCAACTGATCCTATCCCACAAAATAAGTTGGAAGAATTGGAAAGTTTAGATGTCACAAAAAAAGGTATAAAAGACCTAACAGGTATAGAAAAAGCAACAGGATTAACGACTTTAAAACTTGCTGATAATCAAATAAGTGACATCACACCTCTTACAAACTTAACAAAACTGACAGAACTATACCTGACAAATAATCAAATCAGTGACATCAAGACATTAGCAAGTTTAACTGAACTCATAAAACTATCAATCTCTGGCAACCAAATCAATGACATCACTCAGCTTGCTGGACTGACGCAACTGACGCAATTATATCTTTGGAATAATCCACTCAAGGACATTACACCGCTTGAAAGGATGAAACAGTTAAGGGAGTTAAGTCTTGGGGGAAATCTGATCAACGACTTAACACTATTCTCAGGTATGACAGAATTGAGGAAGTTATGGCTTTGGGAAAGTCAAATCAGTGACATCACCCCGCTTGCTGGATTGACAATGCTAACAGACTTATACCTCACGAAAAATCCACTCAATGACATTACCCCGCTTGCTGGATTAACGAAACTGGAAAAGTTATATCTCATTGAAAATCAGATTAGCGACATCACCCCGCTTGCTGGACTAACTAAACTTACAACATTATGGCTTGACGACAATCAAATCAGCGACATTACGCCACTCGCTGGATTGACACAACTGACAGACTTAACTTTCATGGATAATCAAGTTCGTGACATAACATCACTTTCTGGATTGACGAAGTTGACATGGTTGCGCATCTGGAGGAATCAGATTAGCAACATCACACCACTTGCTAACTTGAAACAGTTGGCAACTTTATGGCTCTTAAATAACCAGATTTCTGACATTACACCTCTTGCTAATCTAACACAATTGACACATCTAAATCTCTCCGGCAATCAGATCCAAGACATCACACCACTGACGGGATTAACCCAATTAACATATTTATCACTCAGTGGAAATCAAATCAAGGACATCAAAACCTTATCAAGATTGACACAGTTGACATCATTATCCCTTGACGATAATGGAATTAGTGACATTAAACCAATTGAAGGTCTAACAAAACTTCGTAGTTTATTGCTCAGAGGAAATGAAATTGACAACATCACACCAATTGCTGGGTTGACGGAACTCACAAAGTTATGGCTTGCATCCAATCAGATCAACGACATCAAATCGCTCGCAGAATTAACGAAGTTGACAGAATTATTGATGAATGGCAATCAAATCAAGGATATCAGTCCTGTTGAAAACCTGACAAGTTTAACGCGTTTACGTGTTGCAGGAAATCCAATTCAAAATATGGAACCACTTGAAAAACTATTGGAACAAAATCCAAATTTAAATACTGATATTAAGGTGCAACTTCTAAGTTCAACAAAATTGGATCCGACAATTCCTGATGTTAATTTAGCAGACACTATAAGAGATGAACTTAATATTGAACGTAACGAGCCTATTCCAATAGAGAAGTTGAAAACACTAAAAAAATTAGACCTAAGTAACAAAAACATAAAAGACTTAACTGGTCTGGAAAATGCAACAAACTTAGAGACACTAAATATTATAAGAAACCAGATAAGTGATCTGAAACCTATAGCAAGTTTGACACAACTCACTGAACTATGGTTACACTATACGCCGATCAGTGATCTTACACCACTTGCAAATTTAACGAAACTTACCAAATTATATACTCGTGACAATGAAATCAGTGACATTACACCACTCACTGGATTGACTCAATTAAGCGAGATTGTCCTCATTGATAATCAGATTACTGACATCACACCACTCGCTAACTTGACAGACTTAGTGGAGTTAAACCTTGCCGGAAATCAGATTGCTGATATTTCACCACTTGCTAACTTGAAACAGCTATCAAAGTTACTGCTTTGGGGAAATCAGATTAGTGATATTAGCCAAATCGGTGGACTGACACAATTGTCTGAATTACGGCTCAATACTAATCAGATCACCGACATAAAACCGCTCAAAAACTTAACACAGTTGACGAAGTTAAGACTTCATAGCAATCAGATCAATAACATCACCCCTCTCTCAGAATTGAAACAGTTAGTAGAGTTAAACCTTGGCGGAAATCAGATCACCGACATAAAACCGCTTGCTGATTTAAATCAATTGACAAAGCTGTGGGTTTGGCGGAATCAAATCAGTGACATAGTACCACTCAAGGATCTAACACAATTGACCCACTTATATCTTGGGGAAAATCAGATTAGTGGCATTACCGCACTCACTAAATTGAAGGGATTAGTGGCACTGAATCTTCAAAAGAATCAGATCAGTGACATCAAACCACTCGCGGGGTTAACGGAGATGACAGATTTAGCACTCGGCAGTAACGAAATTAGTGACATCAAACCACTCGCTGGTATGAAACAATTGGCTTGGATATGGATTTGGGGAAACCGAATTACTGACATTACACCACTTGCTGAGTTAACAGAATTGACGATATTGCATCTTAACAGCAACCAAATCAGAGACATAAAGCCGCTTGGTGGATTAACAAAATTAAATGAATTAGTACTCTCAACTAATCAAATTAGGGATTTTAGCTATATTGAAGACTTTACAAATCTAAACCGTTTAGCTGTAAGCCGAAATCCAATTCAGAATATGGAACCCATTCAAAAATTACTTGAACAACTGCCGGATTTAGAGTTGGATATTCCAGCACCTGAGGAACTGAATATTCGACCTCCACCTGCAAATAGGTAAAGCATAGCAATGTCCTAAACAAGTAGTAGGCATTGCAAAAGGAGATTATAATGGACCCGATTAAGGAATTCTTGAAACTTGAAACACGTCGCCAATTCTTCGGCAAGTGTGCAATGGGACTCGGTGGTGCAGCCCTCGCATCAATGCTACCCAATAGCATTGCCACTGCACTTGAACAGCAAGCAGGAGTACGAGTTGGCGGTCTACCTGAACTCCCGCACTTCGCACCGAAAGCAAAACGCGCCATTTACCTGTTTATGTCGGGTGCGCCATCACAGATGGACCTATTTGACTACAAACCAAAAATGGGTGAATTCTTTGATAAAGACTTACCTGAGACCGTTCGGATGGGACAACGTCTCACCACAATGACCTCCGGACAAGCACGTTTTCCAATCGCGCCTTCCATCTTTGAGTTCAAAAAGCATGACAACGGTGGCGATGGTGCATGGCTTAGCGAATTGCTACCCCATACTGCATCTATGGTAAAGGACATTGCAATCGTCAAATCGGTACATACCGATGCGATTAATCACGATCCTGCTATCACCTTTGTATGTACTGGAGACGAAACCCCCGGGAAACCCAGTCTCGGTGCATGGTTGAGTTATGGTCTCGGTAGTGAGAATCAAAACCTACCCGCATTCATTGTGATGAACGCAACATGGAGCGGTCCGAAGGGAGCGCAAGCACTCTACAATAGACTCTGGGGTTCAGGGTTCCTCCCATCAGAACATCAAGGGGTGTTACTCCGCAGTCAAGGCGATCCGGTGCTGTTCCTTTCAAATCCGAAAGGAATGAACGAAAAGACACGCAAACAGATGCTTGATACGTTAGTCAAACTCAACGAGGAAATCTATGAAGAAGTCGGTGATCCAGAAACGCATGCCCGTATTTCACAATATGAGATGGCATACCGCATGCAGACCTCAGTCCCCGAACTCACAGACTTAAAACAGGAATCTGACAAAGTTAAGGAGATGTATGGTCCCGAAGTTGACACACCTGGCACTTTTGCCAACTGCTGCATCCTCGCACGTAGAATGATGGAACGCGATGTCCGCCTCGTTCAAATCTTCCATCGCGGTTGGGATCAGCACGGAGACCTACCTAAGAACATTAGAAATCAAGCACGCGACATTGATCAACCCGCAACCGCACTCGTCCAAGACTTGAAACAACGCGGTATGCTTGACGATACACTCGTTGTGTGGGGTGGTGAATTCGGAAGAACCGTTTACTGTCAAGGTGCTCTCAAGAAGGATAATTATGGACGTGACCATCATCCGAAATGCTTTACGATGTGGATGGCAGGTGCTGGCATCAAAGGCGGAATTGTCTACGGTGAAACGGACGACTTCAGTTACAACATCGTAAAAGACCCCGTCCCAGTCAGAGATCTAAACGCAACTATCCTCAACCAACTTGGTATTGACCACGAACGGCTAACCTATAAGTTCCAAGGACTCGACCACCGATTAACTGGCGTTGAAGAAAAAGCACGTGTTGTTAATGAGATATTAGCATAAATTAGTTTTGTAAAATTCTCTATTGATGTAATACAAATATCCATAGATTTATAGAATGTCAGTTACAGCCTTCATCTCTGTCTGAGTGCAAAGTTTTCGCACGACAGTTTTCAAGACGTATGGAGGTAATATGCAAATTTATCAGAATACAGAACAGACGCTTGATGCTGATACGTTCCTTTCAATTTTGCAATCGGATTATGAAAGTGTGTTTTTGACAAATTGTACCATTGAAGGTGATGTTGTTCTCTCATCTGAAAATAAATCGGATAATGAAGCACAATTGGTAGTTGATAAGGAAATTGTGTGCGTTCAGTGCACCTTTATGAACCTTGTCAAATTTGAACATACCTTTTTCCAAAAGGACCTGTTTTTCGGGAATACGGTTTTTCAAGATACTGTTTATTTCCGCCAGTGTGTTTTCCAAAATGCATCTGACTTCGGTGAATCTGTGTTTGAAGGTGCTGCGCAATTCCGTGGAACAGTCTTTCAAGGTGTCGCACGATTTTCACAAACGCGCTTCCAGCAGGTCGCAGATTTCAATGAAGTGCGATTCGCAGAAAACACAACTTTTAGAAATGCGATCTTTCAAGATGCTGCACATTACAAAAAGGCGTTTTTCGAAGACGAGATAGACTTCGTCCAAGCACAATTTTCAGAAACTACAGTTTTCAATGAGGCTACATTTCTTGGAAAAACTGATTTTACTTCCGCAAGGTTTGCTGTTTCTGCATCTTTTCGGGCAATAAGTTATATCCCAAACACAATATGGAAGTGGTTGTTCAACAAGTTCCGTCATCGGTCTGAGAAACCTGCGGAATTCTATTTAGATAGTGAAGATATAAATGAGGTCTTAAATCCATTTTTCAAACGTTACGTCGCAGATCAGCAGTTCATCCGTGCCTTCAAAGATAAAAATCCATTTTGGGCACTCGTATGGAGATGGAGTTCAGACTACGGACGCAGCCTCGCACTTTGGGCACTCTGGTCTATGTTAATCGCACTTTCGTTCTCATTTGTATATTTGCCGGCACCAGAATGGTACCCTGAATGGCTACAGAATATGATGCCGCATTTTCACCAAGTCATCGGGACAGAGGCAAACGAAGCTTTTAACTTTTGGAAATCATTTTACTTTAGTATCGTAACCTTTACGACACTGGGATTCGGGGATGTCGTCGCGGACAATACAGCCGCTCGTATCCTCGTTACACTTGAAGTCATATTCGGATATGTCATGCTCGGTGGTCTAATCAGTATTTTCGCCAACAAACTCGCAAGTCGAAGTTAGGATTAACGTGGCATAAAACAACCTTCAGATGTAGAACATAATAACCGCATTGGATAACAAAGCATCACTGAATTATGAGGACATTATTCTAAAGGAGACTAACAATGGACCCGATCAAAGAATATTTGCAGCTTGAAACACGCCGACAATTTTTCGGTAAATGTGCGATGGGACTTGGCGGTGCAGCCCTTGCTTCATTACTACCGAATAGCATCGTCCGCGCCCTTGAACAACAAACGGGTGGATTACCTGAACTCCCACATTTTGCACCAAAAGCAAAACGCGCTATCTACCTCTTTATGTCCGGCGCACCCTCACAGATGGACATGTATGACTACAAACCGAAGATGGGTGAATTCTTTGATAAAGATTTACCTGAGACCATTCGGATGGGACAACGTCTCACCACGATGACCTCCGGACAATCACGTTTCCCCATCGCTCCTTCCATCTTTGAATTCAAAAAGCACGACAACGGCAGTGATGGCGCGTGGCTCAGCGAATTGCTCCCGCACACCGCAACAATGGTAAAGGACATCGCTATCGTCAGATCGGTACATACTGATGCGATAAACCACGATCCCGCGATCACCTTTGTTTGTACAGGTGACGAAACTCCCGGGAAACCGAGTCTCGGTGCATGGCTTAGCTACGGGTTAGGCACTGAAAACAGGAACCTACCCGCTTTCATTGTGATGAATGCAACATGGACTGGGAGAAAATCTGCACAAGCACTCTATAACCGCCTCTGGGGTTCAGGATTCCTACCCTCTGAACATCAAGGTGTTCTGCTCCGTAGTCAAGGTGATCCCGTGCTATTCCTCTCAAATCCGAAAGGTATGAATGAAAAGACACGCAAACAGATGCTTGATACGTTAGTCAAACTCAACGAGGAAGTCTATGAAGAAGTCGGCGATCCAGAAACGCATGCCCGTATCTCTCAATATGAGATGGCGTTCCGCATGCAGTCCTCCGTCCCTGAACTCACAGACTTAAAACAGGAACCGGACAACATCAAGGAGAAGTACGGACCCGATGTCAACACACCCGGCACATTCGCAAATTGTTGTATCCTCGCACGGCGGATGATGGAACGCGATGTACGACTCGTTCAAATCTTCCATCGTGGTTGGGACCAACACGGGAACCTACCCAACGATATAAGAAACCAGTGTCGTGACATTGACCAACCCTCTACAGCACTCGTTCAAGACCTCAAACAGCGCGGTATGCTTGACGATACACTCGTTGTGTGGGGTGGTGAATTCGGACGCACCGTCTACTGCCAAGGGGCACTCAAAAAGGATAACTACGGACGGGACCATCACCCGAAATGCTTTACGATGTGGATGGCAGGAGCTGGTATCAAACCCGGAATTGTTTACGGCGAAACTGACGATTTCAGTTACAACGTCATCAAAGACCCTGTCTCTGTCCGAGACCTAAATGCAACTATCCTCAACCAACTCGGTATTGACCATGAACGGTTGACCTATAAGTTCCAAGGATTAGATCATAGGTTAACTGGTGTTGAAGAAAAAGCGCGGGTAGTGAACGAAATCTTGGCATAGTTTATATGATTTGCCTAAAATGTAGCGCGAGGTCTCTGTGCCTCGCAATCTTGATTATATCTTAAACACCTGTTCAAGTTGATTGGGTATCACATGAAAAAACTAACAGCCATCATTATCGGCGCAGGATGGTCAGCAGAAGGACACACAAAAGCATTCCAACATTACGGTGTTGAAGTGCTTGCCATCTGTGCGCGCAAAGCTGAAATCGTTGGGAGAGTCGCCACCGAATTAGGTGTTCCAAATGCTTCTATAAACTGGCGTAAGAGTCTGTTGGAACATAAGCCAGATATCGTCGCAATCACTACACCCGCTATATTACGCACTGAGGTAGTTGAATTAGCCGTTGAACTCGGTTGCCACATTGTATGTGAAAAACCACTTGCACTCAACGCAGAAGACGCGACTCATATCTACAATCTTATCAAAGAAACAGAACTAAAACACGCATTCGCTGCCACCCACCGATACGATCCAAGTGTCGCTTATATACGCCAACTGCTGACAGAAGAGAAAATCATAGGCGACTTGACAGCCGTTGATGTTGGATATACACGCAGAATCCACGGTTCCCCTTCAGATTCAGATAAGATTAAGCCGTGGAATTGGATGAGTTCACTTGCACACGGTGGTGGCGCATTGAACAACGGACTCACACATCGACTCGGTATGCTTGAACGCATGACTGGCATGAAAACAACTGCCGCTGTCGGTGAGGCAAAAATCCATCCGAGAAAAGCCCCAGTTGTACCTGAAATACGCGACTGGCGGGTTTGGCGAAGCACCATGATCACACAAGAAGAAGCATCAAAACTTGAGTGGCGAGAGTGTGACGCTGAATGGGATTATACTGCATTCTTCAAGTTAGGACAACCAAACAGAGACACTGACAACTCAATCCTTGTGACAATGGCAACGCATCCCGGTGTGCCATCACATAAACCCCATGGCGGTTGGTTCTTCTACGGCACACAAGGCACACTCGTCGGTAGAGGCGGACACATACTGCATCACATCACAAAACATGTAGGCGAAGAAGTAGAGGAGTTTTCTGTTCCGATAGAATTACAAGACGACCTACCACAAATCGGTGATGAGATACAGAATAAATGGACTGCCCTCGTCCGTGATTTCCTCGCAGATATTGAAGACCGACCCCATGAACCTTATCTTACATTCAAAGATGGATGGCGTTATCAGGTTGCTATTGATGCAATACGCGCAAGCACCGGTTGGGCACAGATGTCTGAATAAGTAAAAGATTTCAACGTTCAGTACTATGACAAAATCAATGTATGAAAAGCAAGGTGAGACAATTGATGCACAAGAACTTCTTGATGTGTTGGAAAGCGATGTAACAGACATCACACTAACCACTTGTAAGATTGAAGGTGTTGTTGACCTCTTCTCTTCAGAAATTGAACGTGACGAAAATGACCGAATCTTCCTAAACAAATCGCTCACTTGTAACGGGTGCACATTCAAGAACGTGGTCAATTTTCGGTCAGTCGTTTTTCAAAAAGAGATGTCTTTCAGACGGTCAATCTTTGAAGCAGACCTTGATTTTGATGAAGCCACACTTGAACACCCATGCGAATTTCGAGAAGTTACATTTCAGGGACGTGCTAACTTCCATAGTACTATCTTCCACAAAAGCGTCAGTTTCTGGCGTGCGGATTTTCACAATGTAGCGGATTTCCACCAAGCACATTTCCACCAGAATGCTGTTTTTCATGAGGCACAATTTCAAAAGGAAGCAAACTTCAGTCAAGTCCAATTCCAACAGACACTTGACAGTACAGGAACAAACTTTGCAGGTGCAGCTGTTTTTAATCGTGCAATTTTTATCGGTACCTCGCGTTTTACTGCTGCAAAATTTGCTGCTGTCGCATCTTTCCGGGATGTCCATTACATCCCGAACACTATCCGTCAATCAATTATCAATCGGTTCTCTAAGAATCTAAATAGACCCACTGAATTCTATTTAGACAGTCAACATGTAGACGAAGTCGCAAATCCGTTTTTCAAACGGTATGTTGCAGACCAGCAGTTTATCCGAGCGTTCAAAAAAGCGAATCCGTTGTTAGCGCGCCTATGGAGATGGAGTTCGGATTACGGACGCAACCTTGGTCTGTGGGGGTTCTGGTCACTTTTCTTTGCATTACTGTTTGCTATTGCATACATGCCGTTTCCATCGTGGTTACCAGAGTGGATACAGACGTGGTCACCGCAGTTTCATCAGTCAACGGGGACATATAGTGGTGAGTCGTTAACGTTTTGGAATTCCTTCTATTTCAGCATCGTCACCTTTACGACACTCGGTTTTGGTGATGTCGTCGCGGACAATGCCACAGCACGTTTCCTTGTCACGATGGAGGTGATTATTGGGTATCTGATGTTGGGTGGGTTGATTAGTATTTTTGCAAATAAATTGGCAAGTCGGAGTTAAATTTCCCTGCCAAATCAAAACTTGACAGAATATGAGAGAAAAATATAATGTGACTTAATTGTTCTTCTTTTTCGAATTCATATATCTTTCACATAAGGAATTCCGTTGTGTTTTTCAAGATACTACCCGTCATCACCCTCATCCTCCTAACACCTACAACACCCCTAACAGCACACGACCACACCAACCCCGCATCCGACTACTTCAACCACATCACACTATTCTCAGACGGCAGAATCACACGATTCACAGAAATGCCAATACAGGTCTACATCTCGCAAGCCATAAAAGACAGTCCATACCTTCCAGAACTACGGTATGCAATGCAAGAATGGGAAACTGCCACTGAACAACTCATCACATTTCAAGAAACCGACACATTCGAAGAAGCAGACATCCGTATCAGTGCTGGAGAAAGCACCTTGATCACACACCTTGACACACGTCTCGGCAGTGCAGAACTCACGCGCATCAATAACAGCACACAAATCATCTTTGCATCCGATGCCTCAGAACAACAAAAAGAAACTACACGCAACACAGAAAAACCAGAACAACATACCGATCCAAGAAATGAAATAGATTTCAAAGTAGACATTATCCTCTTACTTGAAAGCGATGGATCAATTGACGACATAACACAGCAGGAAATGCGAGTTGTTTGTCTTCATGAGTTAGGACACGCTCTCGGTTTATGGGGACACAGTCCTTATGAAGGAGACATCAGTTATGCAATAGCATCAGCACAACACCCAACCGAACGCGACATAAACACACTCCGCAAACTCTACAACACGCCACTCAACACACCGCAGCATGATGTTATTATCAGTCTCCTAATGAAAACAATAGAAAGCACACCAGATCATCCTCGTATGCGCTACCTACTTGGAACCATACACTTTGACAAAGGTGACATCGAAACCGCAATCCAGAGTTTTCAGGAGTGTCTCCGACTTGAACCCAATAATATTAACGCATCACACAAACTCGCCCAAGCCTACGAAAGAACAGGAAATCAAACCCTTGCAATTGATCTGTTACAGAACAAACTCGTTAGACCAGACAAGCGGAAAACACAACACGACAACGCCATAGCATACAACCATCTCGGTGTGCTCCACTATCGGCAAGGGGAAGTAGACAAGGCAATTCAGGCGTTTGAAAAAGCTTTAGAAATCTCACCTCACCACCAAGCCACAAAACGAAACATGCATCAAATCTATCTTGAAAAAACACACCACGCACTGAAAACCAAAGACTTTCCATCTGCTGAACAGTATAGCAATAAAGCAATTCAACTTGAACCGCAGAACCCCACAATCTATCAGTATTTAGCAAACGGATATTCCATAAATGGAATGTTCACAAAAGCAATTGAGAACTACAAAAAAGCACTCAAAATCCAACCCACAGATATGGTAACACAACAAGGGTTTGCAAAATGTTATGTCGGTTATGGTGTATCATTGAAGGAGCAGAAAAAATGGGATGAAGCCATCGCTGCCTACAAGCAAGCACGCATATTAGACCCAAAACTTGAAATCGCAACCACGAACATGGTAGATGCTATCTGGCAGAAAGCAAACGCACGACGTGCTGAAGGCAACATAGATGCAGCGATTGAAGCATATCTTGAACTCAAAAAACTCCATCCAGATGAACCCGATATTCACGCATTCCTCGGTGACTTATATCTCAAGAAAGGGCAATACCAATCAGCATTATCAGCGTTTCAAAAGGTATACAACCAAAAACAAGATGACGAACAGGCACAACATAACCTCATCGCAGTCTATCAACAATACGCGCAACATCTGATAAACCAAAAAAAACACACCACAGCAGTTGATCAACTTGAAAAAGCAGTAACACTGTTCCCAGAAGACATCAATCTCTGTCTGAATCTATCGCAAGCATATCAGCACACAAGCCAGTTTGACAAGGCAAAAACCCAATTGGAACAGATACTCACAAATCATCCCGATCACCCACAAGCAACAGCAGCCCTCTTTAACATGCAACTCAAACGTGGAAACGAACTCGTGCAGCAGAAGAAATACACTGTCGCTATTGAAGTCTTTAATAGCATCCCAGAATCCAAGAAGAGCACGAATATTCACAACATGATCGGCTATCTCTATACTATTAAGTCCGATTACTTGAAAGCAATAACTGCCTATGAAGCTACACTTACCAAAGAACCTCGTAACGCTGTAGCATATCAAAACATACGCGCAATTGAATCGCGTCTCATAGCAAGACTCACAAAATTAGCACCACCAAAGAAGGAAACAACAGAAGGTGAAGCAACAGAAGCACAGGAGGTAAAACCAGACACTCCCGAAATTATAGCTGTAAAGACGAAGTTACTTCATACCCAATGTTCACTCGCAATCTGCTTAGTTAATCGCGGACAACCCAAAAACGCTTTATCAAAATATGAACAGGTATTGAAGAACAAACTTGACAACCCCGAACTCCTGAAACGCCTAATTGACACAGGAAGAAAACTCGCCAACACATATCAATCCCGCAACGACATCCAAAAACGCAACAAAATCATCCAGTTAGTAGAACCCTTGGATGGCAATTTCAAGCAATCACTTGAACAATAGTCTCCCTTACAACCCCGCTGAATGTCTGACGCACATTCGGCGTTGATTTCGATTGATTGTCTGAAGCACAAATTATGAAAACTAGATTCCTCTCAGGGTTATACCATTTCTAATAGAAAACGCCGCATTTTTGTAGCACAAACTGCCAGTTTGTGCAGTCCTTCAAGACATTCTTAACAAATGTTAATGGAATAAACATTTATAGAAATGGCATTATTTATAGTGGAATTTACAATTAATAGGACACGTCTCAGAGGGCGAGGAAACCTCGCTCCTACGGAACTTGTGGTGCTTGCAAGTGCATTGAAATGTCTTCTTAATTCTAAACTTTACTACAGCGTGTCTCATAAATGCAATTTGTCCGAAATCACCTGATCGAGTGTCCGGTAAATCGTGGTTTGAAACCCCATCTACGATTTATGAGTTAGGATGTAAATTACTCAAAGAGTGAAAAGGTTGCTTCAAATGCAAGAACAGACCTTAAAGGATGTTATGTTGTGTTTTGGGTTGAAAATATGGATCCTTAAAAACATTTTGCATTAATTGCATTATAATGTTGTGTTTTTGGAAAAAATTATAATAAAAACCTTCGCGAAAAAAGAGGGTTGAATGCGGTTGTAACAAGGGTTATTTCTGATCTGGCTGTGTTGCTAAGGTGCACTTCATGACAGGAAGCACTTGTGATTAAAATACTCACAGGCCTACCATGTTTTTCTGTAATCGCTACCAGTTTGGTCCCTTTACAACACTTTGTCGGACCTACACACTCACCACCTTTCTTCGCTGGAACAAACTTCGCATCAATACAGCACTCCCTCATATTTATAGTGGAATTTACAATTAATAGGACACGCCTCAGAGGGCGAGGAAACCACGCCCCTACGGGACTTGTGGTGCTTGCAAGTGCATTGAAATGTCTTCTTAATTCTAAACTTTACTATAGTTTTAAGAGTCTCTCACTTTTAGATTTACTGAAAGTTAATACCCAAGACGGTAGGTGCGGTTTCCTAACCGCATAGGAACCAGTAAGATGAGCTAATATGGAAGGTTTCAGGTAAAATCCGGTGCGGTTAGGAAACCGCACCTACCGTCTTGGGACATTTAGCATTTGTGAAAAAACACAAGAAAAACCGAAAACTGAATAACCCTGGATTCCTCTATTCAGTTCTTGACTATAATTCTCATTTTTTATATAATACTTTTCAATTCTAACACAAAAATCCAATTAAAAAGAAATTCTATGTCGCAAAACACACGAATACGAGACAACAAAATCTACGGCACCGTCGCAGATTTTTTACGAGATAAAATCCAAGAAGATTCTTCCCTCTCCTTTGTCTCAGCCTATTTCACAATCTACGCCTTTCACCAACTCAAAGACGAACTCACAAACATAAAAGAACTCCGTTTTCTGTTTGGCGAACCGAGTTTTATTCAAGGTATGGATCCCAGCAAAACAGAAAGCAAAGTCTTTCGTCTCACAGAAGAAGGTTTAGAGCTAAAGAATTACCTACCCCAAAATGCCGTTGCGAAAGCCTGTCACGATTGGATTGAGGACAAAGTAGAAATCAAGTCTGTCGCAAAATCAAATTTCTTACACGGCAAGATGTATTATATGGAGAAGGATGGCAGCACTGACGCAATACTCGGTAGTTCCAACTTTACAGTGAGAGGTTTGGGATTGAATGAAAAAGCAAGCAACATTGAACTAAACCTTGAAGTAGATAGCAAAAATGACTGTGCAGATCTAAAAGTATGGTTTGATAACCTTTGGGAATCAGATCAGGTGCAGGATGTAAAAGAAGCAGTTAAACGATACCTTGAAAACATATACACAGACAAAGACCCCGAATTCATCTATTTTAAGACGTTGTTCCATATCTTTGAAGACTTCTTGGAGAGTGCAACCGATGCGGATTTCGCTCAAGAAAATCCAAAGTTCCAGTTATCAGAAATCTGGCAAAAACTATACGACTTTCAGAAACACGGTGTTCAGGCATGTATCAAAAAACTCAGGGAATATAATGGTTGTATCATTGCCGATAGTGTCGGGTTAGGAAAGACTTACGAAGCACTCGCCATCATCAAATACTTTGAAATACGGGGGGCGAATGTGTTGGTGCTGTGCCCAAAAAAGTTAGAAGAGAATTGGACCCTCTATTCATTAAACTATCCAAGAAAAAATAATCCATTCAGAAAAGATAACTTTCACTACAACGTCAAGGCACACTCAGACTTGACAGACAGAGGAAGACCATCAGATTACGATTGGGAAAATTTCGACCTTGTTGTTATTGATGAATCACATAACTTCCGAAATAGACCCGCCGATAAATATGAGGAAGGTCTACTAGTACGCAGAAGTAGATATAACAAACTATTGGAGGAGATCATCATAAATGGGTGTCAAACGCAAGTGCTTATGTTATCGGCAACACCTGTGAACAACGACCTGCTAGACCTTGAAAACCAGATACGACTCATCACTGAGGACAATGACAATGCTTTTCAAAGTATAGGTATAAATAGCGTTAGAGAAACTCTGAAAAACGCTCAAAATCGGTTCGAAGAATGGACAGAACAAAACGGCACGCTATCCGACCAAGCGCAAAGACAAGATAGTCTCGCTGAAAGCTTGAATACTACTTTTTTCAATCTATTAGATAGACTCACCATCGCACGATCCAGAGAGCATATCCTTAAATTCTATAGGGATACTGACGGTTCACAAATCAGGTTCCCGCATAGGGAAAGACCTGTTCCTGTCTATCCCGATATTGATACACAAGGTATATTCCCCAGTTTCCAAAACATTAGCACACAGATAGATGGATATAAACTTTCACTCTTCAACCCATCCTTTTATATCAAACCGGATTGTCTACACTATTATGAAGATAGAATTCTAAAGCATCGTGAGAGTAACCTTATTGGGATGATGAAAGTCAACTTCCTCAAACGTCTTGAGAGTAGTGTCCACTCCTTCGATTCAACATTAAAACGTACGATTGAAAAAATAAATAAACTTGCAATTGATATAGAAGATTTCATACAGGATGAGGCTGATACTGATGTCGATTACACTGCATTTGCAGAAACTGAAGAAGAATATGGAGAAGATGAAGATCTACTGAATGGCATAGAAGATGCAGAAAATGATCTATACCAGTATGAGCACCTTGACCTTGAAGCATGGTTGGATGACCTACAGAAAGATAGAGAACAACTCACAAGATTACAACGCGCCGCAGCTAACATTACTCCTGACAGAGATGCTAAATTAGATCAACTCAAGACGCTTATAAAGGAAAAGGTGCAGGAGCCAACAGAAAACAACGAAGGGCAAGAGAACCGTAAAGTCCTTGTCTTTACTGCATTTGCTGATACTGCAAATTATCTCTATAACAACATACACGAATGGGCAAAAGAAACACTTGAAATTGAATGTGCTGTCGTAACAGGTTCCGCAAACAAAACCACCTATGGCACAACTGAATTTAATGAGATTTTGACCAACTTCTCGCCTATCGCTAAAGAACGAACAACAGATGACACGGAAAAGGACACCCCAGAAATTGATCTACTCATTGGAACGGATTGTATATCTGAAGGACAAAACCTACAGGATTGTGATTATCTCATCAATTACGATATACACTGGAACCCTGTGCGTATTATACAACGATTCGGACGGATTGACCGTATCGGTAGTAAGAACCCAACAATCAGTATGGTCAACTTTTGGCCTACACCTGAACTTGACGAGTATATCAACCTGAAAGTTCGGGTTGAGGCACGTATGGCTCTTGTCAACCTAACCGCTACTGGATATGACAACCCTCTCACACCTGAAAATAGAGATGAAAACTTAGAACGTGTCTGGTCACATAGAGACGAACAACTCCGACGTATGCAAACCGAAAACCTTGACTTTGATGAATTAGACGAACAACCGAATCTCAGTCAGTTCACACTGGACGATTTCCGCGCACAACTCCTCAACTATTTACAGACCAGAGAGGACGAATTACGCCAAGCGGATATGGGTTTATATGCAGTAACCAAACCCCTAACACATGAAGGCGCACCAGTGGACATAAATCCGGGTGTTATCTTCTGTTTAAAACAGGTCTTGGAGGAAGAAGACAATAATGAAGGTCAAAAATTGAATCCACTACACCCATATTATCTTGTCTATGTAACTGATGATGAAGCTGTTTCTATTGGATTCACCAATCCGAAACGTATATTAGAGAGGTTCAGTGTGCTCTGTGTTGGAAAGTCTTCACCGAATACAGCACTGTGTGATACATTCAACGAAGATACCAACAATGGCAGTGATATGGACATATATCAGATACTTTCTGAAGCTGCGTTAGAATCTATTCGCAAAGAATATATTCGTAAGGTCAACGATCAACTGGATTCAAGTCCCGATGCACTGCTACCCACAGTAGATAATCAGATAACAGATGAAACTGAATTCCAACTCGTCACGTGGCTCGTGATTAGTCGGTAGGATTAATTATAGTTATAATACGGAAGAAATGAATGCAAACAGAAAATAAAAACTTGTTCAATGAAACATCTGGTTTACTGGATGAGATAATTCCCATATTAAACAAATATATCCAGATGTTAAAAGATGACGTTAACCCACAAGGTGGAGCGGTGCAATATCTCTTGAAGCAAGAGATTGAATCATTAAATAGTTTATTACAACGCACTAAAGAAGTGAATGAAAATGTTAAACGTCATCTGAAATCAGAACCACCCATAAGACAACCAAGACCAACAAGAGAATATGCTGGTGATATTACAGTGATAATGGCGGGTGGTCAAAAGATTTGTCATAGTCGTGTCTCCATGACATTCGCTGAGGTAATTGAGAAAATAGGGATAGATCGGGTGAAAAGTCTTGATATGGTATCCAGAGGCATACCGATCATAGCCACAGTCAAGCATCCAGTGTACAATCAAATTACCTCTGGCAATTACTATATTATGACAAATACAAACACTGATCAAAAAATAGCACAACTTAAGGAAATTAAGAGACGTTTGAATATCAATATTGAAGTGATTGATAACAGAAAATAGTAGGTTGAGGTGTCATTGCTTAGATACCTGTCCTATCGCTTGTGTGTTGATTTCTATATCTCCCGAGATACGCCTATTCAAAACAAATCGTATTACATTCTGATATCCAACAATTTATGGAGGCATAGTTAGCAAATGCGACAAAATCCTGATGCGTTAATTAATGAAACATCTAATTTACTGGAAGAGATAATACCTGTCTTAAACCAGAACATCCAAATGTTAGAAAATGACGTTAACCCCCAAGGTGGAGCGGTGCAATATCTCTTGAAGCAAGAGATTGAATCATTAAATAGTTTATTACAACGCACTAAAGAAGTGAATGAAAATGTTAAACGTCATCTGAAATCAGAACCACCCGTAGAACCACCGAGATCAAGAATACCAACAAGGCGACATGCTGGCGATCTGACCGTAATAATGGAAGATGGTCAAGAGATTTGTCATTCCCGTGTCTCCGAGACATTCGTTAAAGTTATTGAGAAAATAGGTGTAGAGAAAGTGAAAACTCTCGATATCATAATAAATGCAATTCCACTCATTGACACATACCAACATCCCATATACTCTCAAACAAAATCTAGCAATTATTACATTACAACGCATTCTAGCACAAATACGAAAATTGAACGACTGAATGAAATTAAACGTCGTTTAAATCTCAATTTTAAAATAATTGATAATAGGAAAAGTCACCTATGAATTCAGATGTAATAGTTAAGCAAAACATTGAGACAGCGTTAAAGGAATTTGATAACCAACCAATAAGAGACGCTGCGATAAGGCTTCTAAACACGCTTGGGTATCATAGTGGATACGTTAGCAGTGATGAGTTAGATAAACCCAGATATGACCGTATCAAAAAGGATGCTGAAAAAACTGCCAATCCTACTGATAGATTATGCATAAAGCAGTGGAAACCTTTTTCTCAAGTCATGCAGGTGACGGACGCTGAGATCAACGCACAGCTAATTACAGAAGTGACACACTTTGAAAGTAAAGCAATTGATAACGAACTCAGAAGTTCCTATATGTTCATTGCGATGCCGCTTACTGGGGACACCTACACACGTACTCAACTTGCTAATATTATGCGGTTTATGAGTATGCGGATACTACAACCGTTTATGGTGATGTTTCGATATGGATCCGTTCTTACTCTCGGTATTATCAACCGACGACAGAGCAAAAGAGATGAAAATAAACAAGTTTTGGAAAAGGTTACGCTTATCAAAGATATTGACCTTGATGACCCCAAACGTGCACATATTGAAGTTGTGTTTGACCTATACCTTCGCAATCTCATTACAGATAAAAACAAAAAGGTTCATAATTTTGATTCACTTCATGATGCTTGGGAGAAGATTCTCAATACGGAAGAACTCAATAAACGTTTTTATGATGAACTCGAGAAGTGGTATGATTGGGCAATAACAGAGTGTAAATTTCCTGACAAAGAGAATAAGATGCAGGTTATCCGAATGTTAACACGTATCCTTTTTATATGGTTTCTCAAAGAAATGAAAACTGATGAAAAGAACCTTGTTCCAGAAGATATTTTTCAGGAAAATGGTGCGAAAAAACACCTAAATAATTTTGATTATGAAACCTCTGATTACTACCAAGCCATACTTCAAAATTTGTTCTTTGCTACGCTCAATACACCCATTGCCGAACGGACTTTCCGTGAACCAAATGACACCGATGATACGGATCCATCAACCAAACAATCCTCTAACCCACCTCCTAATCCAGATCATCGCAATTCAAATAAATATAGATATGAAGATCTGCTCCAAGATGGAGACGCATTTTTAGATCATCTTAAGCAAGTACCATTTGTCAACGGAGGCTTGTTCGATTCGCTTGACTCGTTTAAGGCTAAAACTGCTGGTGGCAAACGTGTTGACTGTTTCACGGATTGGCCTAACCATAGAAGAAAACTACACGTCCCCACCAAGCTCTTTTTCGAAAAAGAAATAGGTCTTTATAATATTTTCAAAAATTATAAGTTTACCGTTGAAGAAAACACACCAATAGATCAGGAGGTAGCACTTGATCCTGAACTGCTTGGACAGGTGTTTGAAAATTTACTTGGTGTGTATAACCCTGAAACTGAGGAACTTGCACGTAAAAAAACTGGATCTTTCTACACCCGTAGCAACGTTGTTGACTATATGGTAGACGAGGCACTTATCGCGTATTTCCTGCAGAAAGTGAAACCTTATGATAATAAACGAGAATGGTTAGAAATACGACTCCGAGAGGATCTTCTTGCTTACAATCAACTTGGTGAGAAGAATAAACCGAATGATCATCTTATCCATAAGGAAGAAATTGCACCATTAATCAATGCGATAGATGAACTAAAAATACTTGATCCTGCAGTCGGTTCTGGTGCGTTCCCGATGGGAATTCTGAATAAATTGGTTTTAATCCTCAAAAAACTGGATCCGGAGAACGAACGTTGGAAACAGCAGCAAATTGCACAGGCAAACAATATCCCCGATTCGACAAGCAGGAAAGGAGCACTTGAGGTGATTGATGAAGTTTTTTCTGAAGCAAATCAATACAATAACTATGGCAGAAAACTTTATCTTATTCAGAATAGCATTTACGGAGTTGACATTCAACCGATTGCTGTTACTATTGCCAAACTCCGATTCTTTATTTCATTGGTTATTGAACAACAGCCGAACAAAAATGTCAATGATAACTACGGCATTCGTCCACTTCCGAACCTTGAAACAAAATTTGTTGCTGCGAATACACTTATAGGGTTAATGCGACTACGAAAAGAGGATTTACAGTCACTGCTTGATGATGGCAACATTCAACAACTACGTCAGAAAATCGAGGGTATTCGCAAAAAGTATTTCAGTGAAAATGATCGTGAAAAGAAATTAGATTTTATTAAAGATGAGGAAGACTGCCGTAACAAATTAGAGAAAGCGTTAGTAAATAAATATAATGAATTACGCAATGAGGAAAAAAGTAAAATTGCGTATCAGGTCAAACAACTACCAAATAAAGATGACCAAAAACAATTGCGTGAAGAGTTAGAGAAAGTATTTAGAGGTTATGAGGCAAAACTGACAGCTGGTGTTGAGGAGGCTAAAAGAATTGCCACTTGGGATCCGTATGACCAAAATGACAAAGCAGGATTTTTTGATCCTGAGTGGATGTTTGGCATCAAAGAAGGTTTTGACATTACCATCGGCAATCCTCCCTATGTTAGAGTAGAAGCAGGTAATGATGACCCAATATTAAGGCAAAAAATTATTGAGTCACGCCAACAAATAGAGGATAGTAAACAGTATGAGACTCTATCTGAGAAATGGGATCTGTTTATACCTTTTATTGAACAGAGTTATAAATTACTCAAGCTTGGAGGTTTTATGACACTCATTGTTTCAGATGCTTATTGTCACACAAAATACTCAAAAAAATCTCAGAAATGGTTTTTGGAAAATAGCAAAATATTACGTCTGGATTTTTGTAGTAGGGTTCCCCTTTTCGGAAATGTAGGAGTACGCAATGTAATCTTTCTATTTCAAAAATCAGATGGTAGCAAAAACAAACCGAAGCGTCGGGTACATGAAAATGAATTTTGTTCTGTTTATCTCTTACCAACTGACGAACAGCAGACTCTTACGCATCGTGTGTTTTTCCCAGAAGATACTGATGTAGAAGAATTTTTTAACACGACTGTTGCCCTATCAGAGATTTGTTATGTAAGTTATGGTTTACGTCCTAGCAGCAAAAAAGATGCCGAAGAGAAATTTGTTACTGCGGATGTAGTATCAGAGAAGAAGGATCACCTTCATTCTAAACCTTTTGTAGAAGGAAAACATTTAGATGCTTGGTTACCACAGGCTAATCTGTGGCTTGAATGGGGATCAGAACGCTCGCCTTCACAGTTTTACACACAGACATTTCCTGAAATGTACGAAATTGATGAAAAATTAATCGCTCAGCGTAGTCCTGGACCGAATCCAAAAGTCTGTTACGATAGCCAGTTCCTCGTTTTCACAGCTAGCAGTGTTGGTTTTATACTTTGGCATGATTTATCTAACATAAAGAATCTATCTATAAAAAAACAAGCACGCTACTGTGATGAAAAATATCTTCCAAATCTACTGCAACGTGAAGATCTTGAAAATATAAGTTCTCAATTTTCACTAAAGTATTTGCTTGGTGTAATGAATTCAACTTTTGCTTGCAATTATTTAAGAGCAAACCGTCACAGTAATATCCACATCTATCCTGACGATTGGAAACAGTTACCGATTCCAGATGTATCTCATGAAAAGCAAAAACCGATTATTGCGTTAGTTGACAAGATTCTTGTTGCTAAACGGAAAGGGCTAGAGAGAAAAGTTGCTCGCCTTGAGAAGAAATTAGATGAGGAAGTATCCGATCTTTATGGAGTTGAAGAATCAGAATAGAATATCTTAACTCCAACGACCCTCCTCACTCCCAATAGCCTCTAATCCAAAAAATCCCGCCTCACATGCAAACCCACATGCAATCCCATTAGAAATCCATTGCTCTCCCTTCAAAAAATCTACACACCCATCCCACCATCAGTTATAATAATACCAACCAACCATCAACCATGTAGCACAAACTGCCAGTTTGTGCATTTTATAGCAAACCGACAACTGAAAACTGAAAACTGAAAACTGACAACTGAAAACTGACAACTAAAAAAAGCGACATTGGTTGTTTTTTCAAAAAAACCGACCAACACAAAATACCCCAACAAACCCATATCACAACAACCAGGAGAGCAACTCACAAAAAATCAAAAAAAAACAACCAAAAAAACAACCAACCCAAATTCCGCGGTTCGTAGTCGCGCAATTTCCTGTGCATCTTACATTATCCTGGAAATCTACAAATCCTTGTTCAGACAAAAAATATGTCGCGTCCCCTGCGAAAACCCAAGATTCAAAAAACAAACCATTAGATTATTGTCATTAACCGTCCATCGTTGTATAATATCAAACATAATAACAACCTTATACTTCAAAACGAATCTACTGTGAACAACTATAGAAAGCAATATCTCATCATAATCCTTCTCTTCACTTTTGCCCTAATTCAAAATGCCATAGCATTTCAGCAGGTAAAGACCTACACCGTAGCAGATGGACTATTAGATGCAGTTGTTCCCGTGATATTCCAAGATAGTCGAGGAATGCTATGGTTCGGTTCAGAACAGGGAGGCGTAAGTCGGTTTGATGGAAAAACCATAACTGCCTACGGAGCAATATCAGAGAACTTCTACGGCAGAACACAAAACATCGTTGAAGATAAGTGGGGACATATATGGTTCCTAAACAAAAGGCAATCGCAAGACACAGGAGTTATCATCAGATACAACGGCAACACATTTGAATACCTTTCTGATGGAAACTGCCTTATCGCGGATAAAGCCGGGGATATCTGGGTCGGCAACAAGAATATATTAACGCGATACACAGCAACAAATAGTCAAGAAATACCGAAGGCACTCCAACTCAACGTCGGCGGTAACTCAGGGGCAAGTATAAACACCATTTTCCAAAGCAGAGACGAGACAATTTGGATTGGCGGATCCGATGGACAAGACGTGCTTATTCTCCGTCTTCAAGGAAACATCAACGCAGGACAAACAGTCAACCTAAGCCGTTTCAATAACCTGCCAAACTTACCTCAATTACGCGCAATCCAGTCTATCGCACAAGATACAGAGGATAATCTCTGGTTCGGTGGAAAATCACTCTTACTGCGATATGATGGTTCACAGTTTGAACAGTTTATAGATGCATCCATAAAAACCCACCCACAAAACCCCACATTTCAAAAGCCGATTATTCTAAACAGAAACTCCATTTCTGTAAAAAGCGATACACAAGGAAGAATCTGGTATAGCGATAACAAACAATTGCGGTGGTGTGATGGCAATAGTCTCCACAGACTCGGGACATTAAGTGTAGAAGCAAACCAAGAAATCTACCTACAAGGCACTTATGGAATTGAAGATGCACGTGGAAGACTCTGGTTTGCAACTGAAACAGGTGTCCACCTCTACGAGAACAACGATAACAGAGAAGAGAGCATAAGTAATACCCAGTTGAAATCTACACTTACAGGCACCACAGAACTCACACACAAAGTCTTCCAAGTCAACAATGGACTCGGAAGTGATAACATCCTCACTATCTTTGAAGCAATAGATGGCACAATATGGTTCGGTCATGACAACGGAGTCACCGCACTACAACCGCAACCCGCAATCGTACATTACGGCACACGTTCTATATTAGGAAGCAGTAGCGTTAAACTGATGTTCCCTGACAGCATGTCAACACTATGGCTCAGCATTCCCGGTGGTGTCGCACGATACGTCCCACAAGATGATGAACTCTATAAATACCCATTACCAAACATCACGCTGGAACAAGATGGAAATCCCAAAATTGATAGACCCACAGAGATAGTTGAGATCTTTGAGATAGATGGAGACCTATGGTTTCTGGATAAACCAATTCAACATCAAAAAGGATTTACACACCACCGAATCTTTCGCTATACAAACGGAGTATTTCACAAACTTTCAATACAAATCCGTGCTAAAATCGGGCAAAATGGAGAACCGATATTCAGCGGTCCACAACTGATCGTATCTTCAAACACTGATCCATGGTTCGCATTGAGTGGATGGCTTTTCCTACCGACAAAAATCGGATTATATCGCATATTACAGGACAACAACACAGAAAGAATAACCTTTGATACAATCGAAAACCTACCCCCGTCTCCTGATAATATAGTAGCACTCCATACAGATAGTCTAAACCAATTATGGTGTCATTTAGATACAGGCGAAGTAAAACGGTATACACATATCCGTAGTGGAAACAATCAGACAGTTGGAAAAATACAAGAGGAAAAACTAACACTAAATTCAATTATCCCTATACCTGTTGTGCCTGAAAACAAGTCCACAAAATGGTTTTACAACACTAAAAGGGATAGCTTAATGTATTGGAAAAACGCGCTACTTGAAAGATCCAATACATCTGGAAATCCACCGCTATTAGTTGTCCACACTTCACCTGCTTCCTCAGAATCAGAGCAGAACGCCAGCACAGGAAACACAAACAATGAATTAGCAATTATTGTTTTCAAGAACAGCATCAAGACGTATCAAGCCACTGAATTGATACATGAAGCATCCGTTGAAATAGATAAGGTCACCAACGCACTTGTCGCATCTGAGGGTGATATTTGGTTAGCCACCACACACGGAGCAATCCGATATAACATTCAAGAAGTTACCACTTACACAAAAGCAGACGGTTTCATCGTTGATGATTTGCGTGATGTCAAGGAAGATAAGTGGGGCAATATATGGTTCGCTACATGGGGTGGTGGTTTATTACGATACAATGGTGAGACATTTGAATCTATTACCACAAAAGATGGTCTCATTCATAACAATGTGTCAAGTATCCATGTATCAGACCAAGAAGACCTATGGTTTGGAACCGAAGGTGGTGCAACGCAATATCGGGTAAGCCGAGGTGCGCTGCCATTCTGCCGTATCATATCAGTCAATACCGGAAAAGCCACTACAGACACTTTACGCACGGAATCTGCGAAACACACCATGACTGATATTACAGAATCAATACCTGCCCGAAACAAATATCTGATGATCCAATTTCAAGGCATAAATCCACTGGGTGATGATGTGGCATACAAATTCAAATTAATCGGAATAGATAACAACGCATGGACAACCGTATATCCTAACAATCCGCAAGGTCACATAACAACGTTTAATAGCGGTATTCACCAATACTTTCTACCACAAATAATTGGAACATCACGGGATTTTCCTCAAATCCGATATGAAGGTTTGAAACCAGGAAATTATTCCTTTCTTATCAAAGCATATCGGGATGGTTGGCACTACACACAACAACCCTCCGTTCTAAATTTCACGATAGATAAACCCCTCTGGACACGATGGCGAACATATCTGCCACCTCTCATTGTCTTTGTCGTTGTAAGCACTCTCCTATTTAGATTGATTGTCAACCGAAGGCACACAGCACAGCTACGGCAGGAAATGAGACAGAAAGAAGAGGCAGAAATCCAACGCATCCGTGACGAGTTAAACGAAGCACAGAATATACAAATGGCACTCCTCCCTACTGAACCACCACAAACACAATCTTATGACATCGCAGGTAAATCAATTCCCGCTACACAGGTCGGTGGCGACTTTTTCGATTACCTGACTGTCGCAAATGGACGTACCGCTATCGCTGTAGCTGACGCAGCTGGCAAAGGCATCAGAGGAGCAATGAATGCTGTGCTTACAAATGGAATGTTAAATGAAATCGCTCATATCAAGTCTGACGCAAATGTCATTCTACGCGACCTAAATATCGGATTAGCACCACGAATGTATGGACATAACTTTATCGCACTCAACTTGGCAATCCTCGACGAAAACGGGATATCCATTGACTACGCAAACGGAGGACAGCCTTACCCAATCCTCAAAAGAGGCACAGAGATAATTGAATTCACAAACAGTGATTTACCGCTCGGAAGTATGAAAAAGGTGGAATATGAATCTGTTACTTATGATTTTGAAGATGGCGATATTCTTATCATCCATTCGGATGGCTTGATTGAGGCACTAAACTCAGACGAGGAAATGTACGGAACTGAACGGCTAATAAACCTAACTTCCAAAATTCCAAACGATTTTACTGCTGAAGAAGTCGTTCAACACATCTTTGATGATGTGCAAGCATTTGTTGAAAATGCAGAACAATATGATGATTTAACACTTGTCGTGGTCAAGTGTACTACTGCATCTAATACCATTTCTAATTAAAAACATCGCATTTTTGTAGCACAAACTGCCAGTTTGTGCCATCCTTCAAGACATTCTTAACAAATGTTAATGGGAGGAACATTTATAGAAATGATATTATAGAGAATATACCAATAAAGAAATAGCTGGTTCGTAGTCGCGCAATTCAATGCGCCTCTTACATTAAAATACTATAGTTTGGACAATTTCTTTTGGTTACATACTGAGTTTTCAATAGGAGGGTGTGTAAAGTTTTTGCACAAACTGCTCATTCTCCATTGTAGGGCGGGGTCTCTGTGCCCCGCCGCAACTGATTAAATAAGAGATTGCGGGAACAGGACACATAGGTGTTGTCAACATAAGGAAATATTGTTAATATGAACCATACTCTTCAGTCCCGTATGAAGATTAAGAAATAAATCGGGTAATTTGAGATCAAAGTCCAGCGCGCTTACAAAGCGCGCCTACGGGTTTGACAATCGCGCTTACAAAGTGCTCCTACTACCAGTTTTGGCGTGATTATAATTACCCGTTTAATAAATTAATCTTCATTAGGGACGATATGTTTATTCTTCTATGTCGTTCCTATGGAACTCAAGAGAGGGTGATAACGTCTTTCTATAGACATATCGTCCCGTATGAAGATTAAGAAATAAATCGGGTAATTTGAGATCAAAGTCCAGCGCGCTTACAAAGCGCGCCTACGGGTTTGACAATCGCGCTTACAAAGTGCTCCTACTACCAGTTTTGGCGTGATTATAATTACCCATTTAATAAATCAATCTTCATACGGGACTAAAGAGAAAAAAGTTTGTACCTCTGTGCAAAAACTTTACACACCCTCAATAGTATAATAACTTGACGAAAATGTGTTAGAATATCAAAATGAGCAGCCCCAGCGGGGCGAAATGTGTATAGCACTGCATGAGGTGTATCATTGAAGAAATAGGAATGATGGCTGTGATTCTCCTTGTCCAGACTATTATTCAAGTCTATAAAAAACTGTCCAAACTATAGTTAAAATAAAAAAGTGAAAATCATTTTTGGATTTGGTATAAGCAGGAATAATGGCAACAAAAAAGGTCGGGTGAAACACCCGACCTAATTTGCTGATAAAACTTACCTACAAACAATAGGCACTTTGCAAACGAACTGAATTTCTCTTACACTACTGAGTAGGACGCTGACCGCGTTGTCCACCTTGTCCACCTTGTCCGCCTTGACCACCGCGTTGCTGTCCACCACGGAACCTATTAGACTGTTCTTGCTGTTGAATCTGTCGATCTTTCGTTAATTTATTGAGGTGTGTCAAATCCTCTTTAGATAACACATTTTTCAGTTCCGTTTGAAACTCTTTACCGCTGTTACTTAGCAAAACACTTACATCCTTCTGCATCTCTTCCCGAATTGTCCGAGCAGCCTGAAATGCAGCTCGCTGGTCACCAGCTGCAAACGCCTCTTTCATCTTCGGTTCATATTTTCCACGTAGTTCCTTCATTTTCATCTCAAATTTTTCGAGAGTTGCCTGATAGATAGGGCGTGCATTCACGAGTGCCTCATCATCTACTCCTACTTTAAACGACAAATCGGTCCAAGAATTTTCAACGATAGATACTGGATTGATAGGTAGACTGAGCATCTCTGTCATACCCCGATTACTTCTGTCTCCACCAGGACGTTCACCCCGTTGATTTTGTCCTGGCTGTGCGTTTCTGTCCGGACGTTGTGCGTCTGTTACATGTTCAAATATGAATAAACTAACTACTGTCATAAGTGCGATTGTGCCGATTGCGAAAAATTTCTGTCTCATTTCATTCTCCTAAATTTATTGTCAAAGATTAGTTCAAAATTACAGTCAATTTGAAACACTCCAAGGAATAACAATAGAATTGCTGCAAGAGTGTTCTAATATAGTCTCGTTTGTTTAGTCAAGTCTATTAAAAAAAAGTTCGTATTAAGTCTAATAATGGCTATTACGTTTATGTATCTTGTATTATAGGTGCACATAGGATGTCCTTCACACACTTCCAATCTCACTTAGCATTGGTAGAGTTCTTACTTTGCAGGCAGAGAAATGTTGTAAATAAATTGATTTAGACCTGTTTCAGAAAAATAAAGGACGATTAACCTGTTTCACTACACAAAAACGGCGTGAAAAACATACTATAAATTGGATCCATCGTGCCTCAACCCAACATACATCGGTTATTGAATGAATTTATCAATCTCACGTTAGAGGCACATCCTGTTCAATATGTGGACAAATATGTTCAAATTCTTACCAAATCTCATAGCAGTTGAAAGCGAAATTGCGCTTGAAAACGGAATGGACGATAATTTCGAGTGGTATCATTCTTGCACATACTTGTTAGGATGAATAACAACTTACGAAAATCGGATATCTATTATGCAAACAAAACACCTTGATAATATGTTTGAAAAATGCTAAAATCTAATCTATAAATACTACTACGAAATTGTTTATATAAATAAAGTACAAGCGAAAAGGATATAGAGAAAATGAAAAAAATATTTTGGGCAGTCATGCTGCTCTTGATGTGTGTATCTTTTGGTCACGCTGAATATAATGGTGAATGTTGGATTGTTAGTAGTGGCATGACTGTCTATAGATTGCATGCTAATGGAGAAGGAGACCCCACCGCAATAGAAAATTTGACAAATGCAAGTGATGTTCAGGTCAATCCTGTCAATGGTATTGTATGGATTGCAGTCTCCGCCTCTAATACTGTGTTCAGATTTGACCCTGCAGCTGGTACATTCACGCAAACGCCAGCAATTAAATCACCTACAGGGATATCTATTAACCCCACTGATGGCACTTTATGGATTGCTGGACTTGATGGAGTCAGAAAGATTTCAGCAGATGGACAAAGTGTTCTTGCCGAAGTTATACCGCCAGATGGAGCAACGAATTTGGATGCGGGTAGGTTCAGTGTAGTCGTAAATCCAAAGGATAGTAGCTGCTGGATCGCAGATGGAAAAGGACCAATCGCACGATATGATGCTGATGGAAATAAAGTTGCAACTGCACCCCCGATGAATGAGCCAAAAGGTGGGATGTCAGTTGACTATCAAGGCAATGTTTGGGTAGCAGACACACAGAATAATGCACTTGTCCGACTGTCTCCTGATGGTAAAGAGTTGGTAAAACTTTCTGACATTAAGGCACCAGTTTCACCCAGTGTGAACCCTAAAGATGGAAGTGTATGGGTAGCTTCAAACAATAATTTGTTACTGAAAATCTCTTCAACTGGTACAACAGAACAAACCTATGAAGTAGGAATGGCAATCGTCGCTGTAAGTTATTCTCCAGCGGAAAATGAAATCTGGATTGCCGATATGCTCGGGGCAACTTTTTCGGGTGAAGTTAGTAAATGGACAGCAAATGGTAAGAGACGTTTCGCAATTTCCGTACCACAACCCTCTAAAGTCTCAATCGGATTTTGGGAAGGGAATTAATCTCAAGATTCACTACTTCTTGAAATGAGAACCAGGTTTAAATCTCCCTACCTCGCAACCTTTATCTGTTCATTGTAGAACGAGGTCTCCGTGCCTCGCAACCTTGACTTAATTAATAGTCTTCTATTCAAGCAAATTTCATATAGGTCAAATTAGATCTGTAAGGTGTATCATGCGAAAATTATGTACTATGACATTTGTACTTTGTCTTGTAATCTCTGTTGCTGCAAATACTTATGCGCAGCTCCCCGATTTTCAAATTGATACCAAAAGTATAACCTTTTCCAATCCTACACCTATTGAAGGTGAGCAAATACTCATCTGGGTTGATGTAAGAAATGTTGGTGCTGTCGCTCCTACGATGAACGAAGATTTAGTTGTAGACCTATACGAAGGAGATCCAGCTACTCAGCCGCTACAAATATTGAGTCCTGGTGTAATCTTGGAACTCATGCCAGGTGATATTGGACGTATTACTGCAAAATGGCAACCGCCACTTGGTAAAACCAATATCTATGCGGATGTTAACCCTAAAGGCGACAAACATATCGCAGAATCGGATTATACGAATAACAGAGCATATGCAACAATAGTAGCAACTGCAAGAACGTTCCCAGATGTATCAACAGAACAGATACAAACTGCTATTGACCGAGGTGTGGCATGGATTGAATCGCGTCAAGGCAAGACAAGTCGCACTTGTTTGCAGTGTGGTACAGAGAATCAGATAGTCCTATCATGTTTCATCTGTCAAGCCAGTTTAAAGGGACTTGCGGAAAATTTTGTTCCGGGTCCTGAATGGAATTTCGGAGAAGACCGTATACAAGAGACCTCTTTAGCCTTACAAGCATTGCTCGCTGCTGGTAAAAAACCTTCTGATCCATCTGTTCAACGAGGTCTTGATTTTATTTTAAGTGAGGATTGGAATACACTTGCTGTATATCAGTATGCTGTCCTAATTCCCGTATTGGTAGCAACTGAGAACAGGGAGTATAGAGGAAAAGCGCAATTTGCTGTCAACAAATTAGTTGAAAAGCAACTGCCAATTAAAAACGATGAATTTGCCGATGAACGTGATGATGGTGGATGGGGCTACGGATACACAGCAGATGGTGCTCACATGAACATGGTTATCTATGCTTTATACGCCGCAAAACAGTGGGGTCTTGATATTCCACAGGATACATGGAAACGGGCTGAAAAATGGATTCGACGCAATCAAATAGAAACAGGTGGATGGCTCTATAATTTAGTTGATCAAGGGTCACCTTGGGCAATTGGTGTTTACGGAAGTATGACAGCAACTGGGTTGTGGGCATTGCGGGCATGTGGTGTGCCTATTGAAAACATGCAAATTCAAAAAGGAATGGAATGGATTCGAAAGCATTGGTCACTTACACGAAATCCTGGTTCAAATTCCTGGTTATACTATTACCTGCTTTCTTTACAACGTTTTTGCGACATACCACCTAAGGTAGATACGTTGGCTGGTCACGACTGGTATAATGAAATTTCAGCAATGATGGTATCAGAACAGCAACCGGATGGTCGATGGCATGGTGCGGAGAGCGATTTTTTGGCAACCTGTTTTGCTGTGATGACATTGAGTCATGCACTTGTTGGACCCACTGAACCAAATATCGGTATAGTGCCAAATAGTTTGCGGTATTCACCCCCATCACCACGGGTCGGAGAAGCAGTAAAATTAACTGCCACACTCAGAAATAGCGGCACACCGCTTGATAAAACTTTGAACGTCATATTCTATGAAAATGACGTTGAAGTGAAATCAACTGAGGTATTATGGTCATCTACGCTGAATGAAACAGATGTCACAATTGATTGGGTACCAAAAGAGGAAGGTGACACCACAATCTCTGTCGTTGTAGAACTTAAGGACGCTGATGAAAGCGATAACAAAGCTTACGTAACAGTTCAAACATATTCGAAATCAACTTCTGCTACAGATGCAAAATTGGGGAAACCTAAAAAGATTGGAGAAAACCTATATCAATTAGGTGCTGTGGTATTAAATACGAACACAAAAGAGATAACTATTCCAGGTGAAATTAACATAGCAACTGATGACACCATAATTGAATTTTTTGCCTGTGGAACACTTGGCAAATCTCATGAGAGTATCCTAATCATTGATGTAGAACCAATACACTTATTTATCGCACTCGGATTACTTGATCTTGAACCCGGTAGGAATCTCGCCGTACAAGGGGATCCACACGAACCGAAGGGTTCTCAAGTTCAGATATGGGTTGAATGGAATAGAGGAGATGATGTTGCCACCCATAATGCGCGTGAGTTGGTATGGAATGCCATCACTGGGCAACCGATGCAGAAAACACATTGGATTTTCACGGGCGGACGACTGATAAACAACCAACTTACTTCTCAACTTTATCATAATTTAATCGCCGTTTATCGTGATCCCGATTCACTCATAAATAGTCCTTTACCCGGTGGGACAGATGATAGCACATATCGCGTCAATACAGATGTCATTCCACCCAAAGGCACAAAAGTAAAAGTAAAAATTCGTCCTATTTAACAAAATTACCTATAAATGGAGAACACACATAATTAACGAAAAACAGTTACCACATCAGCAATACGATATTGTTGCGAAAGATCCCTTTTACGTCTTTCCGGAGAATATGGTTCAATTTCTTCTGGGGAATGAGGAGTATGAGTTTATTGAACATGTTGATAGTAATCTAACCACAGTTGAAGCGCGGCACATGGATGTTCTAATCAAAGTTCTGCTCAATGGAGAACCCGTGTTAATGCACTGCGAAATTCAAACTGATGATAGTTTCAATCTAAATATGGTACGACGAAATGTTGGATACATTGGGAGATGCTATGAGAAATATGGAATACCCGTTTACTCGTATGTGCTATATTTAAGGTCAACGGCAGGACATAAGGATCCTGGTGGATATTTCCAAGATGTACCAAATCACCGTTTTATCATTGAATATCAGGTCATACGCTTAAACGAAGTAGATGGAACTGAAATACTCGCAACTCGACAGCCAGGGTTGATGCCCTTTACACCTTTGATGAAGCATCCAGATAATATGACATCAATTGAATGGACAAGACACTGTGTTGAAGTAACACAGTCGTTATCAGTAGATACATCTCTGCGTAATAATCTACTTGTTGAGTTATGGGTAATGAGCGGTTTAGCACATGGACGACAAGATATTTTGACATTACTAAAGGAGGATATCGTGAGAGATTCAACTGTATATCAACTAATCATAGAACGTGGCATAGAACGTGGCATTGAACGTGGTATTGAACAAGGCAGACAAATTGGAGCAAAGGAGTTTGCTATCAACCAGATATTGGACACACTCAATAACCGTTTCAATATGAATACAGCTGCAACTTTAACCTCTTCACTTGAGGAAATTGACGATTTAGAAGATTTTAAGGAACTAATACGGGAAGCTTCGGTATCAGAACATTTAGAGGATTTTGTCCACGTCTTAGATTCTTGCCGTAATGGTTCACAATAGTTCTTGGAAGGTAAGTTATGCCAATTTTTGAATATCACTGCAAAACATGCGAAACCAATTTTGAAGTATTACAACGGACAAACGATGTCAAAGCACTCCCAAAATGTCCTGATTGTGGCAATCAAAATACAAAGAAACGTCTCTCTTCTTTCGCCGCTAAAGGGACGCAAAAGGTAACCACTCAAGATAATACTACTTGAGCAATTCCAAATATTGGCAGTTAGTCATCATGAAACAGAATCCAGAAAAAAAGATAAATGTTCTCCGTGAAATTGATTCCAACAAAGTTTTTCCCGTATATCTGCTCTGTGGTACGGAAACGTTTCTGATTGAAGGCACACTCAAACAGATGTTGGATAAACTGCTATCACCGGACACACGTGATTTCAATTTAACCATTTTAGATGGAAATAATGTTTCGGTGCGGGATATCCTTAGCAATGTTGAGTTATATCCAACAATGTCGGATTGGCGTGTTGTTGTGGTAGAAAATTTTTCTGCATTTAAGTCAAAGAAACGCACCACATCTCCACTCACTGTAGTTCGAGAAGCAATGAAGTCTGAATCAGAGGACATTCAAAAATGTGTGAATGCTGTCGCAAAACTTATCGGAATTTCTACACAACAAATTGCTGATGGGAATACAGATTACGTCAGTGCAATTGATGAGATTAGCGAAACGCTTGGTAGCAATGTTCCAGAAGATATTCAATCGTTTTTCTCGCGATTACCACAACTTGCTAGTCAACTTGATGAACATCAAGAAGTTAGAAGCAGCAACGAAGACACAGAACTATTATTGGAATGGCTTGAAGGAGACCTGCCTGAGTCAAGTGTTCTCATCTTTGTGGAAAAGAGTGAAGTAAGTAGTAATCATCGTATTGCAAAAGCAATTCAAAAAGTTGGTAGGTATGTCTCTTATGATCCATTGGAAAAAGGCAGTTCACTCAACAAGGATCCACTTTATAAGAAAGTAGTGGAAAAGTTTGAAACTTATGACAAAAGAATAACACCGCGTGCTTTTGAACAACTAAGAAATCGAACTGGTGGTGACATGCACATGATTGCTGAAGCTATCAACAAGATCATCAACTTTGTTGGAGACAAACAACAGATAGATGAAGTTGATGTCCGAAATATCGTATCTCAGTCTACTTACGATAGGATTTTCGATCTTACCGATGCAATTGGAAAACGTTCAACTCGACATGGATTGAAAAGTCTACGGGAAATATTAGCCAGTGGTGTAAACCCAAATATGATTGCTGGTGCTATCGTTAGCCATCTACGATTAACCTTACAAGCGAAATTAATCGCGAAGGAAAAAGAACTAAAACCAATAAGTAGGCAACTACGTTACAACGATTTTATTTCAAAGATATTTGAACCGTTGGCTGAGGAATTAGGCGAGTTGCTACCTAACACATCAGAACATAATATATTAAAACGAAATCCGTATCCAGCATATAAGATATTTCAAACGTTACACGCATTCACAACAGAAGAATTGGTCTCTGCAATGGAAAAAACTTTGGATATGCAAATCCAATTCAAGACAACCGGTACAGATGAGGAACTTCTCCTTGAACAGTTGGTTTATGATATTTGCAATGATTCTAAGCCGAGATGGAGTTAATGTGTCAGTGTATATATGACTGAATTGATTCCTATTTTTAATGCAATATTTGAATATTCGCGAGGATATGAAGCCATTGCAGCATGTTCCCAAGCATCACCCAAATCAGAATTGAAGCATATCAACATCATAAGCCTTCCTTTATCATCAGTCACACCAAGATATTTTGCCGGATGACCGTCATGCCTTTCATACGTTCTTCCACTGTATAGTGCGCGTAAACCGGGTATTTGAATCAGTTTTTCAATCTTGTAGAAGCAGCGGAAAATCTTATGTTCAACGGGTATTTCAACCGGTTCTCTGTCCGGAAAAATCTTTTTGAATTCTTTATGGAACCACTTCCACTCTATCCCTCCGTGAAAATCATCAACAAACAGAAATCCACCGCGCAATAGATATTCACGCAGATTTGTTGCTTCGGCATTACTTAATCGCATACTACCTACTTCAAGAACATAAGCAAAAGGATAATCAAATAGGTCTTTTGAACCGACTGAGATATGAATGCTGTCAGGTGCTACACTAATATTGGTCTGCTTTCTGAGTTGATAGATAAAGTTCCGATCAGAGGCAGGATAATCTACTTCCCAATTACTTAACTGTGTGAGTCTACCACTGTATTTTAGACGTACGAAGGTGAAATCGTATTCAGGATTAGCATCTGAAATTACAATTACATTCGGAAAGACTATTGTAAAGAGGATAGATAAAACGATAGTATTTCGCATTTTAATCACTAAAAACTAAAACTCCATCCAAAAGATGTTTGGTAACCTTGCCATGAATCCAAGGTTTTGGCAATATTAAACCTAAAATAGCCTGCATCATGAAACTGTAAACCGATGCCTAAATCTGCTTTGGGGTCAAAGGAGAACAATGAATCTGACATATTCCATACTTGTCCTTCATCAAGAAAGAAGACAAGAAAGAGATTATTGAAAAAATCCCGATTAATCAAGTGTTTTAAACGATAATGATATTCAATGTTCAGCAAGAATCCACCGTCACCCATAAAAGCATATTTTGAGGAACTTACGCCAGGTGTTGTGGACGTTCCACTTGTTGATTCAAAAAGAGGATATCCTCGCAAACCACCTAAACCAGTAATTGCAAACTTTCTCTGTTCGGGTAATGGGTTATCAGAGAAACCGAATAGTAACCGAGTTCTGACGCGGTTGTTATCTAAAGGAAAAGCATAACGAAGATGCATTCGGAGGCGAGTAAAATCAAAATCTGAACCGAAAGCCGTGTTACTATGTTCAACAGATATTGTATTATCCCATCCAAGATATTCTTGCTGCGTGTTGAAACTGTAATTGAAGGTAAGGCTGTGTATACGTCCTCGTGTGATAGCAGGATTTTCTCTGGCTTCAATTTGCTTTGACACCCATTGCGATATATTCCAATCAGTACTTTTTTGAAGGCTTTCGTGTGATTCAGCGATCACTGACATATTGAACGTATGTTCTGGTAACCTTGGACTCCATTCTAATTGAACTTCAAATCCTTTTCTTAAATAGTAATTTGCTAGGCCAGGATAGCCTAATATGTGTTGAAAAGTGAAGAATCCATGTCTATAGTTTGGAAATAGTTCTGGGGCTACTACATCGGTTTGACGGTGGACATGTCCCGCCAATCCGAATTTCCATAGATATGGTTTACCCCAGTTTATTCTACCACCGAACCGATAATGGAATTTGGGATTTCCTAATGTAGTACTAATTCTACCAAATATGTTATATGTGCGCGTATTTAATAAATGCGACACATTCCACTGCCACAATGGTCCAATTTCTGTAGGTCTTCCAATCTGAAATCCTGTGCCGAATTCCCAGTTGGTAACACGGTTGAACCCCAGAAATAGAGGAGGGCGAAACCCAAGATATAAGTCCGAAGACAGAGGTTTTTCTGCAAATGTGATCGTTGCAACACGTCTGTAGTTCTCTTCTTTAACCCGCAGCTTTATTTCTGAAAAATAGGGCATTACTTTGAATAGAGTCTTTAGGGCTTGTTCAATATTTTCCGAGCCGTTATTTAGGTGTCTACGAATATCTTGTTCTGATATTTTCTGGTTCCCAATAATCTTTACTTCATGAATAGGGGCATTTGCTGCTTTGAAACGTGTCGCACCTTGTGGAAATAACTCATCAATTTCAAGATTGGAAGTGGTTGAATTTATTCGTCGATGTGTTCCACTATGATCGATCGTGATAGATCTTAATACTGATACTGATTTTGAACGTTTCCTATTCTTCATAGTAAGAATTGCTATATTCGCTCCATTTTCCTCCGTGACCTTAACAGAAACAGTCCGGTGAGGTGGGAGCGATTTAATTAGCATCGGAAACACATTTTTAAGATCACCCGATCCTTTCTCAAGAAACTTAAATATTTTGTTTTCCTCATTTCTCTGTGCATTCTGAATGATAAAATCATCAATTGGTAAGTTATCGTAATACCAAAATGAAATCGGTGGATCAAAGGGTATGTCCGATGAAGGACTTTTCTCTTTCTTCAATGTCTCTGTTGTTGTTGGTGCCACAACAGAATCAGGTAACTGACGCAGATTTTCCAATTCTGTTATATCAATACCGAGTTGGTTAAGGTTTCTTATTATATTTTCTACTTGTTTGGGTGGAATTTCTCCAGTAATATTTATCAGATACACTTCCTCTCCACTACTTACAATAATGAAGATTCCAACAACAGAGTCTTTTTGTGTGAGTGTGAAAAGATACAATTTTCCATTTCTCTGATATGTGCTCCATCCTCGTCCTACCAGTCTATTATTATAGTAGGTGAGCATTTGCTGATAATTAAGACCTTTTCTATGGTAACTTCGCAAATATAGGTTGTCAACATGGCTAAATGATGATGTAATGTCAGGTTTTGGATTATCCATCACTTCAGTAATAGTCCTATGGTCTAAATCAAAGGCAAATTGTGGTGCAGGGGAATTCTGCCATTTGAATGTAACTTTGCCACTATTGATTTGTGCACTCACAGTAGTACATATTAATAGCATAAAGAGTATATTTATTTTGTATTTCATTATGTTTAGGATTATTACAGGACTATTTTTTCATTTTTTGTTTTAATGACTTCAATGCGTCTGGGACCTCAGACTTACCGGGGTGGAAGATCACTTCTGCTGGTACAATTTGTCTCGGACGGTTAGGCGGTTTATAAAACCATTGTAGTGCAATTTGGAAACGTGGACCTTGGAAATAGTGTATCTCAACTGGGTGAAATCCGGCATTCAGTCTAATGGAGGACCTTCTGCTGGAAGGACCGTGCGTTCCATCATTATCTACAACCAATTTTCCATTGATGTATAACTTAGAACCGTCATCAGAGAGCATTTCAAACATATAGACACCAGGCGTATCCACTGCAAGTTTCCCGTGGAAGCGGATAGCAAAGTTCTCGAGTACTTCCTGTTTCTTGGGTGTAGGAAAACCTTCTGTATAGTGTCTTGCCGAAACATCTAAATTCGCCGTGGTAAAGGCATAAACAGGTGTCATTCTCTTGAAATTCGGCAAGCGATGCATAGCAGTTTCAGATATGTAGACTTTACCAACTAAACCGTGTCCAGGCATCACATCAGTGTTAAAAATGCCAAGTCCCATATCTCCTTCTGCGTATCCAATTGAAGGCAGGTCATCTGTGTTGGAGATTCCGGCTAATCTTTTCCCCATGCCGCCTCCTTTTCCTGAACCTGATCCACCCCGACCAACACCGCGTTTGGTTCCTCCTGCTCCACGAAATTCAGGAATTACAACGGGGCCCGCCGCATCTGTATCTTTTCCAAAACTTGCATTGGGTAAAGAAGCTGAATTCGTTTGTGGAATATCAGCAAATGTCACAATTTCCGGTGCAAGGTCATCGTAGATTGGGGCTTTTGGTGGATTCATTTCTGGAGCATATTTCGGTGCAGCACGAGTAATTGATGGTGAACCGCTATCTGTTCTAATTTTTGGTTGAACAGACTTATGTTCAAGCTTTGTTCGTCGTTTTATACGCTCAGGTGATTCGACCTTAAAGAACTCAAGAGATAAAGGATTTTCAAATTCATTGAGATGTCTTACGATAAATGGTGATATAGATAGGACCAAAATGAAATGAATACATAAGGAGATCAATAGTGATATTTTATTTCTGTTACTTTTCATGCTTTTGTTACCTCTCTATTTTGATGTATCCGTTCTATGTTAATGTATATGTAGACTACTAATAACTATAAAAAAACATGAGATTATATTGAATGTCTTGATCTGAATCAAAAGCTTGTGCAACATTAAATCTGAAAATATCCACATCCGAAGAAATCTGTAATCCTATACCCGCACTACCTTTCGGATCAAAATCCCATTTATCTCTATATTCGTTCCAAACCTGTCCTATATCAGCGAATAGCACAGCATGGATATCCTTTAGAAAATCAAGTTGATTGATAACAGGTAAACCTAAATTAAATTCTACATTGAAGAGATATCCCTTATCACCGATAAATTTGTTAGGAGGATACCCGTTGAGCGTTCCAAGTCCTCCGATGATAAATTGTCGTTGAATTGGCAAAAGCGTATTACTTGCCTGTTCCTCTGTCTTTTTACCAAACCCTGAACTTAACACAAACCTGCTCCGAATTTGGTGTCGTCCGAAAGGATATGCATAACGAATATGTGTTTGAGCCTGTGTCCAATCATAATCTGAACCTAAAACTGGGTTAGAGTGTTCAATGAGAAACGTGTTATGCCATCCAAGGTAGTTACTCCTACTGTTGAAGTCATATTTCAAAGTTATACTTCGGATGTTTGCTGGTGTTATATCAAGGTTATCACGCACTTTTGAAGCAGAACGCCAGTTTAGGAAATGCCAATCGGTTGTTTTATGTAGGTTTTCATGTTTTTCTGAAGACAGAGAGATTCTTACAGTATTTGACCAAGTTGGTTGCCAATGGAATGACACCTCTGTACCTTTTTTTAGATAATAGTCTTGGTGGTCTGGCACTCCAACCAATCTTAAGAGGAACAATCCTCTTTCTTCATAGCCAACAAAAAGGTCTGATGATATAGTAGTGATTGCGCGTTGATAGCGGGCACTTACTCCGATGTTCCATCTTTCTCTTTTTCCCCAGATTTGGTTACCACCTATTGAGTAATAACGTTGTTTATTCCCAAATCCATAACCAAATTGTGCGAATAATTTTGGATTGTCTCTTGAGAGTGGCACTTCTCTATTCCAATCATAGTCCATTGGTGTGGCATCCTTTGATGGCTGCGAGTGTAATCCAGTTTCAACACGGGCTCCCAGTTCCCAAGCTGATACACGATTAAATCCTATCCGTGGCATAGCATTTACATAGGGTTTCTGGACAATTGGTTTTTCCAGTAATACTGTGATTTTCGCAATTTTACGTTGACCAGAATCTACTGTTTCTATGGTTGCGGTATCAATTTCTGGAAATGTGTCAGGTATCGTTTTCATAAAATAGTCAATTTCTGATGGCCCCTCTTCAAGTACAGATTTGAGTAGCTTCAAATCAAATTCCAGATTACCGTATAGTTGTATTTCATGTATAGGATCATCTTCTCCCGTGCGGAACTGTTGTGAGAGATTGATATGATCATCGTCTTGGGTCTCCTTCAAAAATAATTGAATCCGCTTTTCGTCTGTATCCACGGTGATTTCATGTATATAAACGGATGCATCTGAATTTAATAATCTGTTCAGCAGAATGGCAAAGTCTACCGGTCCATCTTGATGTATATTCCCCCTAAACAGAATATCCTTTATTTCATCAATTCTCTGTTTCTGAGAGTCTCCCAGACTTCTTGTGTGTGATTTAATTTCAATTCTTGAAATTGGATGGGAATTGTAAGTCCAATGCCCAAGACGTGTTTCTTGCATTGTGCCTGCAAACTTTGATAGCGATTTAGTGGAATCATTGAAAATTCGGAGAATGGTTGTCGAATCAGAGATTAAATCTGTATCATCAGCAGACCATACAATTGACTCTGTTTGCGGTTTTTTTGTCTCTATTTGTTGTCCAAGCGATCTTAATTCTGGTATCCAGATTCCCAATTGGTTTAAATTTGCCAATAGTGTCCCAACTTGTTGTTGTGGTATTTCTCCAACGACATTGAGAAGATATACTGACATCTTGGTTCTGACGATAACAAAGATACCTACAGCCTTTTCATCAGTATTAACAAGATAGTATATTCTGTAGTCTACATCCTCTGTAAATTCATCCCAACTATTTTTCAAGAATTTGTTTTCATAATAGGTTCTCAGTTTGTCAAAAACTTCATCATTCTTATCATAGGTGTGGATATATATATGCTTAACCGATTTAAAAACTTCGGCAGTGGACATAAGTGCTATCAGTTCCTGAGTTAAGCTAAACTCAAAAGTTGGTGGAGCGACATCTGGACAATCTAATGGAATTGTTCCTAATCTGGTTTCGGCATGTGTAGATACAACACCCCATAGCAAAAGAGAAAATATGAAAATGTAATATCTCATTTTAAAAAGTTCTTAGTGTATATTATTACTGACAAGTTGTTTATTATGTTTGTGTTTTGATTGGATTATATAGAACAAGGAAACTGATGTGATGATAAGGTATTAAACTATATTAACAGATTTCAGATGTGTTTGTCAAATCGTGTTGAGGGAGAGCGGAATTACTTTGTTTACGGATTTTTGTTCAATATTCATCACTAATGTTGATTTACTATGGGTTTTTATTCCTTTTGTCTGAACCAGGATGGACAGGATACAAGGATTTGCAGGATAAGAGTTTGTCATACTTCACCATAATTACATTCACGTCAGTGTTTATCAATATCAGGGTCTAATTCTTTTGCTTTTGAAATGTCTTTTTTCGCTTCCTCGTGTTGTCCAAGTGCTTGTTTGGCAATGCCACGGTCATAATAAGATAAAGCGTGTTTTGGTTTAATCTGAATCGCATGACTGAAATCTTCAACAGCCTGTTCATATTCACCCAAGGCAGCATTTGCAGCACCGCGTTTGTGGATAATGTTGGCATTTAGTTTTTTTGATTTATGACGAATATATTCATCACTGTCGGTTATTGTTGCATGAAAAAGTTTGGCAGCTGCATCTGCATTCCGGCTTACCTCTTCACATTTAGCCAAGAGATAGTTCGTCAATGTTCTATGTTCATACGCCAATGAGTATTTCGGTTGATGTTTGATTGCTTCCGTGTAATCGTCAATAGCAGCTTGATAGTGTATTCGTGCCTCATGTATTCTTTTTTGATCAGCATAAGATCTGCCGAGATGATAATTTGCATATCCACGGTTGTGATATGAGATAGATAGACTATGTTTTAATTTGATGCCTTGCGAATAGTCGTCGATTGCCTCTTGTAAGAATTTCCTTCCACCAAATATATCACCTTTCTTTATTTTCGATGATCCAAGTTTTCGTTTAACAAGTCCACGATTGAAGTATGGACAACAGTGTTTAGAGTTAAGTCTGATGGATGTATCCAAGTCTTTAAGCGATTCTTCGAATTCACTAAGTTGTCGTTTGGTAAGTCCACGATTATAATAGAAATTGGCATTTTTTGGTTCTATGTTGATTGCCTGATTAAAGTCATCAATTGCGTCATGATAGTATTTTCTCGATGCTTTTTTCTTCTTCTTGTTTGCATGAGAGCTACCTATATTATATTTTGCCATACCGCGATTATAGAATGCCCCCGCATCTTTAGGACTGGATTCTATGACAATATCATAGTCTTCAATCGCTCCTTCATAGTCTTTGTGATAGTATTTTGCAAGCCCTCGACTTGCGTAAACTTGGAAAAATGCACCGAAATCTGGATTGAGAGTAACCAACTTGTCAAAATCCTCTATTGCTCCAGCATAATCTTTATGTTCATATCTCAAACTTGCTCGTGAAAGATAGATTTCCTCAGAATCTGGATTGAAATTTAGCACAGTATCAAAGTCTTCAAGGGCTTCTTCGTGTTTGCCCATTTCGGACTTTGCATTTGCTCTACAAACATAAGCTTGAACTATATTAGGATTTAGTTTAATTGCAATATTACAGTCTGCAATTGCGTCATCGTATTGTTCTAACATTAAGTTAGCACCACCTCGGTTGAGGTATGCTTCTATACAGTCTGGGTTGAGTTCTATTGCAGCATTACAGTCCTGAATGGCATCTTCTGGTTCACCAGTCAAAGTCTTTAGTCCTGCTCTATTTGCGTATAATTCCACTAAATCTGGATTGAGTTCAAGTGCAACATTAAGGCATTCAAGTGCCTCATTATGTTTTCCTTGTCTCAGTTTTGTCAGTCCTTCTATACCTTTAGCATATCCTTGGATATGAGGATTGTTGTTCCATTTCTCCAGTGGTTCTGTTTCTACACTCTCTGAAAGCATATCATGAAGTATATTTGCAGGAATTGCCTGACTATTAAATGATGTTCCTCCACCGACATAAGATGCTAGCCCGATGGATACCATAGCTGCAACGCCAATTACCTCACCGACACTGTTTATCACTGGTGCGCCACTATATCCAGGTTTTAAATACTTATTGATTTGTAAGCGTTTGTTGCTCTCTCTGATCTCATGAATAATGCCTTGAGTAATGCCCCCTTCTTTTCCACCGGGGAAACCTACAGCACAAACAACATCTCCGACTTGAACACTATCACTGTTTCCAAGTGATATAGGTTCAGCATTACCATCGACTTTTAATATTGTAAGATCATTTTCAATATCATACGCCACGACACCAACTACAGAATATCTCGTATTTTCACTAACAAGTTCTGCGAACACAGATTCTCCATCCACAATGCAATGCACGTTGGTAGCAACTAAGTTCTGACCGACAAAGAATCCACTTCCACGAGGTATAATGTTATCATCATCCTTTTTCTTACCAGATGTTTGCCACATAATACGGACAACTGACTTCTGTAAAACATCTTCTCCAATTTGCTGTAGTTTTTTATCTGTTTTCTGATCCTTCATAGTATTTCCTTTATGTCAATAGCGTGCTTAACAAACGTAATTATTCATGAATTTCCGTGTATTGCATCTGCACGCAAGAGTTCATAATACGGCAAACATTCTGACAGGACACTGTTCAATTCTTCAGGAAACGGTTCAGTTTTCGGTTGATATGGTGCAAAACCATCGCTCTGATGTATGTTGTGATACCAATATGGTGCCCACACACCGTCAGATGGATGTCCACCGGGTGCCCACGACAACATTGACTCTTCAAACGAAAGTTCTAACCGACTACACAGTGTTGATAGCACTTCCTTCGGGGCAAGCAATAATTCTCGCGAGTCCAAGATTGGCGGAGATTGTCCCATTTCTTGCAATTCAGATAACAGTTCAGTTTGTAATTTATAGCCTGTATCCTTTAGTTGTGGAATTCCGATTACTTTTGTTAAAGAGGGAAGCATCTCTCTCGGGTCGCGTATCAGCAATATATTCTGAGTTTCACGCATAAAAGACCTGTCAATATCAACAAGATGGTGTGCCATCTGTTTCATGAAGAGTACAGGTTTCCTACAGGGACCAAGAATAACATCACGAATGACTTCCGCTGCGTCATTCTGCATAGATGCCATCACCTTTTCACGTCCCGGATGGCTTGCGCCAGTTACACATAAGTAGTGTGCATATAAAGGTTCGTCAACGATTTCGGTATCACTTCGTTGTCCAAAGGCATACATCAATGCTGTTGATACGTTTCTTGGGCCAGACCAGAGACAAATTCTTTGTGTTTGCATGTGATATCCTCACTAAACATAGTATAATCCTTGCCAATATAGGTGTCAACTGTTAATATATACCATCAACATACAGGACGAGTCCACACATAATCATACATAACTCACATATACATTTCTATTCGTTATGTCAAAACGTTCTATTCTCACAACAATTATCATACCTATACTACTGATATCGGGGTTGATAATATTCCTTATAAACAACCGGCGTGAATACCCAGGGGAGTTAGTACTTTCTCAAGAACGACTTGATTTTGGCACTGTTCCAGAATGGAAAGGTCAGGTATCACGAACGGTATTAGCACGAAATATCGGAAAAAGTCCGATACATATTACAAAAATTCAAACAAGTTGTAGTTATGCTGATATAGAAGGACCAAAGGCTATTTCACCGGATACAGATGCAACGTTTAGTGTCCTGCTTGATCCACAATTCCTACCAGAAAACACAAGCATAGCAACTGCGATACTTTTTACTGACAGTCCTAAAACACCACAAGTCTATCTTACAATTGTTGCAAATGCAAAACGATTTGCAACTTTGAGTGCAGAAATATGTGATTTCGGAGAAATTCTACCTAAGATACCGTATGAGAAGCATATTAAACTGTGTGTTAATGCTCCGCTCAATCAAGAAGATATCCGTATATTACCAATAGAACATAAATTGTTAAAGTGGAAGTTGACATCTGATCCAAATTCAGAATGCTATATTATAGATTTACAATTAAGGATACCGAAAAGGGGTATCAAGGAAGTCAACAAAACCTCTCCACCCCATGCAGCCGAACTATTTTCATCTTCATTGACAATTGCTTTTCCAAATGATAGAACTTTGACATTACCAATAATAGCAAAAATCGTTGAACCTGTAATTGCTAAACCTGAAATTCTTTCCTTTGGTATTGTAAAAAATGGAACAAAACCCGCACTAAGATTTATGTTACTTTCAAAATCTCATTTTCAAGTTTTGAATTGGCAAGTGCCAGAATACTTGAAGCTGGAGGAAGTTACCAATTCATTACCTGTAAATGCCGACACGTCAGATGTCGTGAAACATTTTGAAGTTGCTTGGAACATACCAAAATCACCTAAACTATTACGTGACAATATCCATATAAGAATCTCAACATCTCCTAATCCCATTCGTATCCCAGTTTATGGGTATATCCATGAAGACCACGCAACGAATTCCTCTTCATTTCAAGATGATGAATAGAGATTTCTCTGGTATTGGATTTGCAGTTTTGTTTGATATAGAATATCAATAGGATTAGACTGAACTGATATCCGTTGAAATGCGGTGGGATTGTGTCAATAATGTCATTCTTGCTTTTCTATAAGTCTTCCAACGAAAAATACGACAACACCGAGTGCTAAGAACCCCATCTCAACCCCCATAGCTTTAGCTTCACTATAACCAAAAGGGTTGAAAACACCTAAAAACAGTGCAGCAGCAAGACATGTTATTCCCATAAGTTCTAAGGATTTGCCGATATAATACACTTGTTCCTCAAAATATAAAAAGGCAATTCCAACAATTTCTGTTGATATATCATTGTAGGAATTGCCTGAAATATTATTAGTAAAGGCTTTTAATTTGTCCCCATCTAATTAATTTTTGTTGAGCATTCGGATTGATCCTCGCCGTAAAAACGAGATCAGGGATCAAGTTATCTTGTTCCGTATATCCATCTGGTGCCCAGGCGATTGTATTTTGTAATTGACCGTTATCAACATCATCATAAGCAATACTAAAACCGACAGCATTGTCTTTACTTGCAATGTCTCCAAGTCGAAAACTAAGTTCACATGTTTGGCCAGCATTTCCCCAAGCAACTGATGTTAAGGGTGATTTCAGGACGCCTTCTTCTGTTCCGATTGGAATTTCATAACGGTATAGTTCATCTTTAAGCCTATCGTGATATTGATCGATATATAGGATCAGTTGATCCTCTCTGAATAGCTTTGATTGATATTTTTCAAATTTATCATCTTGTATTTTAATCGCGACATAAAGGAATCCACTACGCCAAACCGCTTTGAAGGAGCCGGTAAAATCGTAGGATTCGTGCCATTCATTTCCGGTAATAATGTCTTGTTTTAGTTTGGCTGGTAACACATCATCCCATACAGGGTCATCAAGATAACCGTCTACGATAGGGGCAACAGAAACAAGTTCCGCGTTATATTGAAAATTCTGAAGATTTTCATCTCTTAGATGTCCTAAAGCATAAGAGAATACCGTCAACATCAGTATACCAGTCATAAGAATCTTTTTACACATAGGAGACTCCTCCTTTAGACATGATTGAATTTAGTATATCATAGTGAATTTGCTGTTGTCAAATAAAATCTACTCTGGGTATAAACATCAACGGATTGATGTGATTCATCAAGTGTCAAAGCCATTGTCATTGAGTGTTTTTTGGCACAACCACATTTATAGAGTCAATACGAACAAAATGCCATGAGTTTAGGTCTATACGTTGATTGAGACAGAATTCTTTGAAATTCAGTTGATATTTAGCAAAAAGTGTGTTATAATTTGCTAAGAAAGAATTATATGTATGTATTGCTATAACAGACACAGAACAAGTAAAAATACAAAATAGTCTGACTGTACTCAAAATTTGAGTGTCTATCCTTGATGTATGCAAGAGTCTACAGCATACTAAAAGTCCAATTAACTTTGATATAGAAAACGAGGCGATTGGTTGTGAACAAAAACACAAAAAATATGTTCGTGTGGTTTATTTTGGGATTGGTTGTTGTTGTCACTATCTACCAAATTATCAACCGTGGGGACCAATTATATGAGATGCCAACATCCGATTTTCATCGAATCATTTCTAAGGAAAATATAGAAGGTAAAGGCAATCCTTTTGAAGGTTATCTTACTCTTGATGACGAATGGATTGAAGGTAAGTTTCATCAGGAAGAGGTGAAAGATCGTGTACAACAGCAATCCCTTGAAAATCCTATATTTCCTCGCAATTGGAAGGGAGATTTTAAAACAAGTCGGGACACGAGCGAAGATTATGGTTTACAGGAGAAATTAGACGAACGTGGTATCCATTATGAAATAAAACCTGGTTCACATTTTCCCGACTGGATGCTTATTATTGGTACTACAGTCGTTCCACTACTGATTTTCTTGGGTTTGATGATTTTCCTCTCCCGCCAGATGCAGGGTAGCGGCAATCGAGCACTTTCTTTTGGGAAAAGTCGGGCAAAACTACATACTGAAAACGAAAAACCGATAACCTTTGAGGATGTCGCAGGTGTTGACGAAGCAAAGGATGCACTTGAAGAAGTTATACATTTTCTCAAAGCTCCCAAAAAGTATGAACGTCTCGGTGGCACAATACCTAAAGGTGTCTTGTTAGTCGGGCCACCGGGAACTGGAAAAACGATGTTGGCGAAAGCTGTCGCAGGGGAAGCAGATGTCCCATTTTTTAGTATCAGTGGATCCGATTTTGTTGAGATGTTTGTCGGTGTTGGTGCTTCAAGGGTCAGAGACTTGTTTGAAACAGGTAAGAAAAACGCGCCGTGTATTATTTTTATTGATGAATTGGACGCTGTTGGACGACATCGTGGAGCAGGTATCGGTGGAGGACACGATGAACGTGAACAAACCCTAAATGCACTTCTCGTTCAAATGCAAGGATTTGAAGAATCCGAAACTGTGATAATGATCGCTGCGACAAACCGTCCGGATGTTCTGGATCCAGCATTATTAAGACCGGGTAGATTTGATCGTCAAGTCATCGTTGACTTACCAGATGTACGGGGTAGAAAAGCAATTCTTGAGGTACATACTAAAGAACCTTATAAGATGGCGGAAAATGTCAACTTAGAGATTTTGGCGAAAGCAACACCAGGATTCTCTGGTGCGGACCTGAAAAATATGGCGAATGAAGCCGCACTGCTCGCTGCAAGGGAAGATATGGATAACATTGACATGGCATGCTTTGATGAAGCAAAAGACCGAGTCTTAATGGGGCCTGAGCGTCGAAGTTTAGTCATTAGTGATAAAGAAAGACGTAACACTGCCTACCATGAAGCTGGACATGCGCTACTATCGCACTTTGTCCCTGAAAGTGATCCTAACTATAAATGTACTATCGTGCCACGTGGTAGAGCTCTCGGGATCACTGCACTCCTCCCGCTTGAAGAACGGATTAATCCTAATCGAAAGAAACTTATTGCAGATATCATTGTATTTATGGGCGGACGTGTTGCAGAAGAGATTATCTTTGGTGAACAGACGACTGGTGCACAGAATGACTTTGAAAGAGCAACACAACTTGCACGGCATATGGTTACGCGATGGGGAATGAGCCCGTTAGGACCTTTAACCTATGGCAAAAGAGACGAACAGATCTTTCTGGGTAAAGAATTAACTGTTCATCAAGATTACAGCGAACAAACGGCTATTGCAATTGACAAAGCAGTACATGACATCGTTATGGAGTGTTACGATAAGGCGAAAGAGATTATTGAGACACACCTTGACAGTTTAAAGCACCTTGCAGACGCTCTGTTAGAACGTGAAACACTTATTACCGAGGAGATTGAAGAAATCCTTGGTCCCCGGCCACAGTTGCCAACAAGACCCCTCACATGATATGCAGAGGTAAAAAACTCGAATTTGGCGACAGCACCCATATCATGGGTGTCCTAAATATTACTCCAGACTCATTTTCAGATGGTGGGACATATCTAAACCTTGACAACGCTCTTACACACGCTAAAAATATGGTGGCAAATGGTGCTACTATCATTGATATCGGTGGGGAATCTTCACGACCGGGTGCGGAACCGGTACCTGAAGTCGTAGAATTAGAACGGGTGATACCTATTATCAAAGCACTGGATTCTGAACGATTAAATGTCTTACTATCCATTGATACCACAAAGGCAATTGTGGCAAAACAAGCGATTGAATCTGGCGCACATATCATCAACGATATTACAGCATTACGGGGTGATGACGATATGACACGCGTCGCAGCAGATACGGAAGCAGGTGTCATTTTGATGCACATGAAAGGAACACCACGCACCATGCAAAGTGCTCCAAAATATGTTGATGTCGTGCAAGAGGTGTATAAGGCATTAGAACAATGGATCAGCGATGCGGTCCGTAAAGGTATAGACTCTGATAGAATTATTATAGACCCAGGCATCGGATTTGGAAAAACTATCCACCAAAATATACAAATATTAAGAAAACTTGAAGAATTCCAACGTCTAAATAAACCTATACTAATTGGCACCTCAAGGAAATCCTTTATTGGTAACTTGTTAGATCTTCCCGTAACTGATAGAGTTGAGGGAACGCTTGCAACTGTTTGCTGGGCAATTACGCATGGGGCTGATATTGTGCGTGTTCACGATGTAAAAGAAACTGTCCGTGCTGCACGGATGACTGATGTCCTTCATAGATAAAGTATTACCAACTCACCTAAACTGATGCTTCAACAAAAGATTCAAGGAATTGGCATAGATATTATTGAAGTAGAACGGATTAAACGACTTTCTCTTAGATGGGGAAGTCGGTTTGAGTCCCGTGTCTATACACCGCAAGAGCTTGAATATTGTGGCAAAACACCAACACGCTATGGACGACTCGCCGCGCGGTTCGCTGCAAAGGAAGCAACTCTGAAGGCACTTGGAACAGGTCTAACAGTTGGGATGAATTGGCAGGATGTAGAAATTTGTGCTGATTCTGTCGGGAAACCATCACTTATTTTACACGGAAAAGTTCAGCAGTGTGCATCAGAAATTGGAATTGTCAATACCTATGTTAGTCTATCACACACCGCTGATTACGCTGTGGCACAAGTCACCTTATGTTCCAATGAATGAGAATTCATACACCCATTAAACTAACACTACCATTACATATCCATCAGCAATCTTATTCTAATTTTATTACCTATTTTCATCTCTGGAGGAAGCATTAAAGTGAAAAAAAGATTGAATTCCATAAAAAATTGTCTTAATTTTGTACAGAATTATGTGGTATTATTGATTATATGTGTAATTCTAATTATCAGTGTCATCACGTCAGAAGCATTCTCAGAAACGAACACAACAGCAGAAGCCGATAGATTTCTCAAGCAGTTGCTTGGTGCTGAGTATCGAGGAATGGGTGGTAGTTTTGTCGGTGCTACTACTGGAGCAAATGCTCTTGGTAATAATCCCGCAGGTATAATGAATGCTAAAGGAGATAGGTTTGTCCTTCACATGACACGTTTTCCGCGCACAATTGCACTGTTGTCTAAACCAAATTTCAATGCAGATTACGAGGACACTATTAGATTTGATCAACGCGCATCTGGGATTGAGACATTGAATTGGGCATTACCAATGGGGAATTTCGGAACTTTAGGTGTTGCATTCTCAATGGCACATACAGGTCCTTTTCGTCGTGTTAATCATCAAGGCAAAGCCTTAAATAACTTTCCTGAAAATAACCTGGCAATTGGTTTGGGGTACGGTATAAATTGTTTTGGAGGAACCGTGGTTGGTTTTGACGCTCGGTGGTTACGTTCAAAGATTACAGATGCATCTGACACAGAACATTTCGGACGTGGTTACGCATATAACATCGGACTCATCCAACATATAGGTAATACTCTACAATTAGGTGTTGTAGTACGTAATTTAAGCAACGGTTTATCATTCATCGATCCAGCTATTCCGGACAAAATTCACCGTGATGTTATCATAGGAGTGAACTATCAGCGAGACATATCTATCATAACAACTCGGATCAGAGTAGATATTCATCCACCTTTTCATGACGGGATACGTGCTAACATCGGTGTAGAGATATGGTATCGCGACCGAATTGGTGGTAGAATAGGCTATGTTAGAGATACAGAAAACCGGTATACTTCTGTCTATCTCTTGGATGATTTGACGTTTGAAATGGAGGAACGCACTTGGAAAGCAGAAGGACTCTGTTTAGGGATGGGTGTTCGCTTTGGAAATATCATAATTAATGCTGCATACACTCCCCAGTTTGAACCTACAGCATCGGTGGATGAACGTATTCACATTGTTCAAGGAACTTCTATTTATTCTTTTTCAGTTGGCCAAGACTTCTAAATGTTGTTTGTCAAAAAATAGGTTAAACCATATATCTATAAAATGCGTAATGTATTGATAATGTCTTAGTTAAATGTCATCTGATTATCAAACAATCGCCGGAATTGCTGCGGCGAAACATACAGTAAAAAAATCAAGGTTTTTTGGAGAGGCAACTTCAATAGATAACCGCGCTGCAGTTAAATTATTTGTTGCTGATGTTCAAGCACGGATTCGTCAAGCCACACATTACTGCTATGCCTATAAACTTAGAAGCGGCGAAGCAAAATTGGAGTATGCTACAGATGCTGGTGAACCGACAAACACTGCGGGTCCCCCTATTCTTGCTGCAATTCGGTCAACAGGATTAACCAATATTATCGTCGTTGTTGCAAGGTATTATGGAGGAATTAATCTTGGAATCGGAGGATTAATTCGGGCATACGGTGCTTGTGCAAAAGCTTGTCTTGAAAATGCTGTCTTGGAAACTCGCACTTTTTATCACAACTTACAAGTAAAAGCCTCATTCTCTCAAATCGGAACAGTTGTAACACTATGTAAACGTTTAGGTGGAAAGGTAATTAACATTGAATACGACCCAAACCCAAATATTTCTATTCGGATACGTAAGAAAGATTTAGATTATTTTAAGGAACAAATTAAGTGTATTGAAACAACAAGAACAGAATTAAAGTGAGAAATTGTATTCTCGGAGGAATGCACTTTGAACACAGTGAAATATACAACAACACACGAATGGATTGAAGTTATTGACACAGAAGGAACTATCGGATTAACCGAGCGCGCCAAACTCATATACGGTGAGATTATTTATATTGATGTTTCCCCTGAACAAGAATGCGAACAAGGAGAAATTATCGGCAGAATTGAAACAGAAACGGGTGGCAACTTTTATTTATATGCCCCCGTTGCTGGAGAAATCTATGAAGTCAATCCAGCAATTGAAGATGATATTGATATTGTCAACAGTGTGCCAGAAGGTGATGGTTGGATATGTAAAATAAATATTGACAATCCAAATGAACTTGATTCATTGATGGAATTAGAAGACTATGAAGACTATGAAGAAGATGAAATTAACGAAGATGAGTATTTACCCGAAACGGATTTCTTTGAAGATATAGACGACTATTGATCGTCATTGGAGGCAATAAAGACACGTCGGATCAGACGCAACTTTGGAACAGGGATTATATTTTCTACTCTATATCCTAAATCCTCCAGTTGTTGAGACAGATCACGAGTATCAATAAATGCTGCTTTTGGAGAACATGTTCGTAGGTTAGTAAGGATTTCTGCAGTTGCAACAGTGTCCTTAACAAGACTTATGCCATAAGGTAAATCTGTGGCAACTGCATCAAATTTGCCTTCTAAAATTCGTGCGTCATCTAATCGGACATCAGCCTCAAGACCATAATGCTGAAGGTTTTTAGTTGTAGCACCAACCATGCGTGGATTGATATCCGCACCTGTTGCCCGAATACCGTAATGTGCGGCAGACATTACGATTGTTCCTGTCCCACAACATGGATCCAGAAGGTGTTCTCCAGGTGCAGCAACCAAATTGACAAGCGCGAGGGCTAACCTGGCAGGAAGTGAACTGGAAGTGACATAAGGTCTCTGATTATATTCTTGCCAAATTCCATCAGATTCTGAGAGCACACGACCGAACCATATTTTTTCTGAAGTTACAACGGTTAGAAAGACAACTTTCGGAGATGAAAGATCCGGTTTACCACCGATGAAGCTGCCAATTTTTCGTGCCAATGCCATTGAGTCAACATCAAGAGAGCGCGGTTTTTTCACTACAGAGACCCGAAAATCATCTGAATATAAATCAGCAGAACGGAGATACACACAGAGTTCGTTGATGCTTGTAGTTTCAAAGAGAATTTCGGTGCAATTTTTAAGGTGAGCACCTCGTCGTGCATCCACACATATATCTGATAGTGTTATCCCGTGTGCATCCGGTGTAGCACCTGTCAACGCAACTGACTCTGCAGATACCAGTTCTGAATGTTGAAACGGAATCGCCATGAGGTAAAGGTATTTTTGGGTTGACATTAGTTTATGATACCACAAACAAATAAAAACAACAATAATAGTAGGAGAACAGAATGACAGAAACAGAGATAATTAGAATTGGACATAGTCCAGATTCTGATGATGCCTTCATGTTTTACGCACTTGCGAAGGGACATATTGAGACAGCACCCTATGACATTGTCCATGTGATTGAAGATATAGAGACATTGAATAAACGCGCATTAGCCGCTGAACTTGAAGTAACGGCTATTTCCGTTCATGCGTATGCTTATGTTTCAAACAATTATGCACTTATGCCCTGTGGAGCGAGTATCGGAGACAAATATGGTCCCCTTCTCGTTTCAAAAGCACCTATAGATAATCTTAGAGGCAAAAGAGTGGCAATCCCAGGGGAAATGACCACTGCATATCTGACAATGAAACTCTATCAACCTGATGTTGAAACCAAAACATACCAATTTGATAAGATTACTGAAGCAGTACAGGATGAAGAGGTTGACGCTGGTCTCATTATACATGAAGGACAACTCACCTACGCTCGTGAAGGACTTCACAAAATAGTTGACTTAGGTGAGTGGTGGTATGAGGAAACTGGTTTACCACTACCTCTCGGGGCAAACGTAATACGTCGTAATCTCGGTTCAGAGAAAATCCGTGCTATCACATCTCTCCTGAAGCAAAGCATTCAATATTCACTTGACCATCGTGAACGTGGACTTGAATATGCAATGACTTATGCAAGGGATATGGAAACGGATCTCGCTGATAAGTTCGTTGGAATGTATGTAAATGATTACACTTTGGACTATGGAGAAAGTGGCAGAAAAGCCGTGCAAGAATTGCTCAACCGTGGGCACGATGCTGGTGTGATTGCACACAAAGTGGATACTGACTTTGTAATTCTCTAAAGCATGCGTTGTAGTCCTGATAGATATTAACCGACCCATAATACAAAGGTGTAGTTATGGACGAAAAACGCCGTAGAAGTTTTCAGTTAGAAGATGACAAAGGGAATAAACTCGCCAATGGGGTGATCTATGATGAGGGGAATGTACAGGTGCTGTGGAGAGTTGATTGTGGGTATACGGCTGAACAATATGCATCTCTCAACCCAATTGTAGATTTGATGCCTGGCGTGGTTGTGTTGCGGCTCATTGATTCAGAATAAACTAACGAAGCCGACTATCCGCTAATTTAATAATCTGACCGTTTTCCTGCGATATATACATATAACCGAGTCCATCTAACGTGACACCCTCTTGGTCTTTTCCCGGTAATAGATATTTATGCAGCATGCTACCATCGCGTTTTAGTTCAACCAATAAGTTTGTTGTATCACTAATTAGCACAAGAGAATCTGATTGCCTGTCATAAGTGAGTCCAGATATATCAACAAAATCCATTTCAAAGAAACGGATGATAGTACAATCGGCGACTTTATCATCTGAGGAGTTAAGTGGTACTTCTACTTCACACACAACTGAACGTTCACCAGTCGGTTTAAGATTAAAGGTTTGATTACCAATCCAAAAAGTACCTCCCTCTCGATGAGAATTATCAGGGACAAAAGCAATCGCTTCCACACCCATTCCGCCCTCCTTCAGGAGCGGTTTTCCATCAAAAAATCGGTTGATTCTAAACTCTCGCCGAACAGCAAGTGTTTCAGAATTTATCTCCAATATCACTTCCTCATCTTCAACCGCAACATACAGATGTCCGGATATCGGATGCGTTGCAATTCCTTCAAAGTCACGTTCTCCAAAATCTATCATTTTGATAGCCGTACCATCCGGATGGATTTCATGTATAAACCCACCATCGTCTGCAACAAACAACGTTCTTCGCAGAGGATGGTAGGTTATTCCAGATGGTTCAGCTATCGGGGTCTTGTTAATATTACCTACCCATGTATATGGTAGGTCAACCGGAGCAACAGATGCTATTTTCTTTCTTTCAGAATCCTCCATCCGCATTAGAAAGTAAAAAATCAACGCACTGATACCTAAAAAACATAGTAGGACAAGTATTCTGTAATAACGCATCGGTGCCACCTTTTACCAAGTCGTGGGAAATATTTGAACAGGAGACTATTGAATTCCGATGTTGATTGAATATGCAAAAATCCCATACATAATAATGAAATATATAAACTCCTAATTGTAAAACTATCATATTCTTGCGCAAGTGTCAAGTGCAAAAGACAATTGTATCCTTGTATCCTCTTTTTCCTTGACAATCCTTGAAATCAATGATATAATAAATTACCAATGAACCGATACATATAGATATAACGACCTTCAACGAAGGGCAATACTATGTCGAGCAGACCAAGGTTAGTTGTTGAAGTCTTTGAACACGTCAACTATCATGGACGCAAGATAACACTTATTGATTCCGTGCCAAATACCATTGAAATTGGTGCCCAAGATGTAATATCTTCTGTTAAGATATATAAGGGACCGAGTTTCAATGCGTCTCCTAACTACAAAGCGATATTTCATGAACATGTAAGTTATGCAGGTAGACGTTTAGTCTTAGCACCAGGATTCTATCCGAACGTTCATGAAATTCCGTACAATTTTGGGGACGTAATTTCGTCAATAAGTTTTAGTCCTGCTGCACATCCGACCCCACCAGAATATGGGGCGGTTCCTATCATCATGGAAGTGTTTCGCGACACAGATTTCAGCGGAAACAAAAGTGTTATTCTACGAGATGTTAGTTCAATGTTTGAGATTGGCATGAACGACGTTATATCCTCTATTCGTATTCAACGCGGACCGAATTTTCCGTTCAATGGATGCCGTATCATCTTATATGAACATGTGAACTTTGAAGGTCGTAGGTTTGATATTGTCCTTGATTCACGGCAATTCCAACATAACATCAGGAATCTTCGTTCATTACCAAACTCACAAGCTTTTTCAGATATTATATCTTCCATCAAAATAGTACCATTAGGTATCTTTCGTGTCTTAATTGTAGTTAGTGATAATCTAACAGGGGAACCCGCCGTTTTGGAGTCACTTGCCACACTTGAAGGGTTAAGATTTCAATTTACAACAGTCAAGATAAACGACAATCCCGACAACCGAGGCGATCCAAAAAATGCTATAAAACTATCTAACATTGTACTGTCAAATTACGATATCATCTGGTTTACATGGAATGGACCCGGACATGATGGAGAATATTATGTTGAAGATGCTGATGAAGACATCAGAGAATTCGTCCGTCAAGGCGGTATTGTCTGGGCATCCGCAATGGATAACAACATTGTACCAGCTGATGGGGTACATCATCCTGAACCGGTCTGGAGAGGGGATTGGCTACCAGTTGACCGCCACCCAATTACTGTAACCAACTCCAACGATTCAAACGTAACTATCACAGAGGACGGTAATAGAACCGGTATGTTTACATGGCCACATAAGGTTGATGTTGACAATTTAGTGACTGATGACCATTGGGTTACGAATGACTCAAGTTACAAGAAATTAGCTGTCAGAGAGGATAATGGGGATGCTGTCAGTATTGTGTTGCCTTGGGGCGAAGGGTACTACGTTGGGTTTGCAATAGATACTCGGGATGCACATCGCACAGCAGTCGCCAAACCTCTCATTGAAAATAGTCTCTGTTATTTAGCAAACCTTGCGTGGCAGACCTCTCCACGCCAACCTTTGAAGGGACGTCAGAGGACAAACGAAAATATTGAAATTATGTTTCAATCATAACTGTAGTTGAAAGTGTGTTTTACCATAGGAGAGATTCATGCGTCTCATTATTGCTGTTATTGTTTTTATTATTGTTGCAACTGTCATCGGTTATTACGCGTATACAATACTGAATTTAGGCGATGCCAATGACCAAACAGCTGCATTGCGATGGATGGGTTTTATTGCAATCGTTATTATCTGCGGCTTAGCAGCTGTTATAGGTTCTGTTATACGGTATCGGAAACCAAAATCTGATATCGCGTTAGTCAGAACTGGGGGTGCCAAGGAAAAGATCGTTGTAACAAGCGGGCTCTGGGTCAACACCATTATCCATGAAGTCAAAGAAATGTCACTGAACACCATGCGACTTGAAGTACTTCGAGAGCAATCCGATTCCTTAATTACAGTTGATTTCAACCGCGCAGATGTTGAGGTCGTATTTTATATTAAAGTTACACCTGATGAGGATGTGAATAATACTGATATATTAAAAGCTGCACAAGCACTCGGTGATAAATCATTGACTCCAGAAACAGTCCGAGAGTTGATTGAACCGATGTTAGACGGTGCTTTAAGAAGTGTTGCTGCAGAAAGTGAAATTCAAGACTTACTACAAAAGAGACAGGAGTTCGCTGAGAAAGTAAAAGACGCTTGTGGGGGCGATCTAAAACTTCATAACGGTTTGACACTTGACACCGTATCCATTGTGCGTGTTGATCAAACACCGATAAGCACATTGGATCCCACCAACAGGTTTGATGCTGTTGGTATACGGGCAATCACAGAAATTACAGCAGAAGCAGAACGAGAAAAAGAACGTATTGAACAAGAAAAAGAAGTCGCAGTCGTAAAAATACATGTTGAAGCAGATCTACAAAAATTTGAACAAGAACAAGACAGAGCATGGGGTGAATCTGATCAACAGAAAAATATCGCAATATATGCCGCTGACCGAGAAGCTGACACTATAAAATTCCAATATGAGATGGATCAGAGTATTCAAGAGCGCGAATACGAGATGAAACTTGAGGTAGAACGCGCCCGTATCGCTCAGGAAGAAGGGATACAGCTAAGAGAAGTTCAACAAGAATTAACCGTCCAAACCGAAAAATTCGCTGCAGAGCAACAAGTTGAACAACGCGAAATTGAGAAAAACGTCGTCGTGGAAACCGCTCAAATTGAACAATCTAAAGTCGTTCAACTTGCAGAAATACAACAACATCTCGCTGTCCAATTGGAGAAAATTAGTCAGGAACAAGATATCGCTGTTCGTGAAATTGAAAAAGAACTCTTCGTTGAAAAAGCCAAGATCACACAAGAAGAGGGTGTACAATTACGAGATGTTGAACGAGAATTGACTGTACAAGTCGCCAAGTTAGCACAAGAACAACAGGTACAACAACGAGAAATTGAAAAGAACCTTGTCGTTGAAACCGCACAGATTGACCAGAACAAGTATGTTGAACTCACCGAAATTGCTAAGATGTTGACAGTTGAACAATCCCGGATCAACCAAGAACTCCGTGTCGCTATCACCGATGAAGATCGAAAAATAGATGTTGCCAACAAACAGCAGCTTACCGCTCTTGCTGAGAAAGAAAAACTTGTTGCTGAAGCAGAACGCATGGGGGCTGAAGTTGAAGTTACTGCAACTGAAAAGACCAAAGAAGCAGAATGGCAACGCGATGTGGCAATCATCGGTGCAGAAGCACAAGCGCAACCGATTGAACGACTCGCAGATGCAGTGTTGTCAGAAGCACGGGCGAAAGCACAAGGGGAAATGGCTGAATACGAAGCACGCAATGTCGCTGAACAACGTGTCCTCGTTCAAGAAGCTATCCTTGAACTGATTGATGAAGCACCAGATATCGTTGAACAAATGATGCGGCCTGTTGAGAAAATTGATAATATCAAAATTCTTGATATGGGAAATCATGATGGGCAAGGTGGCATCAACAAAAGCAGCATGGGACGACTTGCAAATGCACTACTGGACACAGGTGTAATTTCTCCAATGTTAAAGGAACTCTTTAACTTTGCTGATGTAGATGCAGAACAGATAACTGACAAAATTGCTGAATACCTTGCGGATCTTGTGAATCGACCTAACAACCCAAATGCATAATCAGAGAATAATACGGTTTTTGGGGCGTTCATATACGTTAGATATTCTCTTACCTACACATTCAATGTGTCTTCTTAACGCTCCAATGAAAAGAAAATCAGGAAGTCATGCGACATCAGAGACATCCTACAAGACAAAGACGTATCAAGACACAAAGATGCCGTACATGCAGTTCTAATAATGGAAAGCGCGCATGTCCAGCACTTGGCAACCTGATTATTTGCCCTGAGTGTTGTAGCGCAAAACGTGCTAAAATCCCAGGATGCGATAATCGTTGCAGATACTACAGTCCTCTTGTCGTGAGTAGTAGAAGAGGACCTCGCCCCGAATATCCGCTACATATATGCCTTGTGAGTCGTTCTAAAGACACAGGAATGCTAATCGTCGTTGGCACACGGAAACGCCCCGATGGCAATATAAAGGCAATGTTTCTTCTGCTTGACCTTTGGAAAAAAGGTATCAGAGACTGTTTCTACGATGCCAACCTGACAGAAAAACAATTTCAACGGGCATGCCAACGTTTTGGCGATAGTTTCACTGAACTAGAACATGCTATCCCCGAAGATGAAGAAGATCAGAAAAAAAAGGAAGAAGAACGCGAGCGAGAGCGAGATGATAAAGAAAAGAAACCGGAATTTATTCGTGTCCCAAGAAACACTCTTATCGTTGAAGCAGAAACTGCTTTACATTTTGATAATGGTGTCAACATAGTTGAAGACGAAGAAGCTTCCAACAAAAGAGCAATTGACAGTGCAAGAAATGCACGTGCTATTTATGACGTTTATATTCCAAGAACGGGGAAATGGTATGTGTGGATACGCACCTTCTATAAATCTGGTAGTCAGGATTCATATTGGGTTGGCATTGATGATGCTGAACCGAATCCGTGGGATGAAGATGGTGGACCAAATGCAATCAAAATTTGGGCTGTACCTGGCGACGACTCAAAATGGAACCGCTGGATATGGGACACCTCTACAGACCCAAATGGAAAGTCTGCTCCTGGGTACTTCCGAATTAAACGTAAAGGTTACTATCGGCTCTGGTCAAAGGGTAGAGAACCGGGAACTCGTTTAGATCAGATCCTATTGACACGGTCGCGTCGGTTTAATCCACAAAATGCCACTGAAGGCAACACGGTACCTGTCTTTACTATTCCTCATCCATATCAACCCGCAACATTTGATGAATGTAGAAAACTAATCCAGCATGCAGTGGAAATCTCTAAAGCAATTGAGACAGACTTTCCATGGGAATTCAAATATTGGCTTGATGACATCTGGGGAGACATCAGACAATTCCCTAAACATGAAGGTTCGCTCTATAAATGCCACAAATGTGAAGAAAATCTGCCGGACCAAGCCGTAGATCTTATCAAACAACACGCACATTCCGATGACATCCAATTTTACATCTTGTGCAGGAAATGTGGTGGTGAATTTGATTAATAGACTCTCTGTTTTAGTCCTTTTCTGTTTGGGCTGTCTCCTCACACCTACACTCTTGTCATTTGCAGCCCCACCCAGTCCATATCTGTATTTTGACATTGATCCTGGCACAGGAGAAATGATTCCAAAACCTGGTACTGAACAGAGTTCTGATTCAGGTCTTTCAAAATACCAACAAGCATTGGATGGATGTTGCTTTGCCAAACCACAGAGCATTGTACAACCTGATGGTATTGAATATGTCCTCGCTATAAAAATTGATTTCAGTGACCAACCGGGACAACGTACAAGTGCCGAATTTAACGAATACTTGTTTGCTGAAGAAGGAGCTTCCTTAAAAACATACTTCCGTGAAAACTCTTATGGACAGATGGATGTACAACCGGGTCCGGCAGGAGGTGTTCTACCTACAGGCAACACTTGGGTACGTGCCAAGAAGCCGATGACATATTACGGTGAAGGTCTAAGAATCGTTCCGAGATATCGAGAACTCATCGCCGAAGCATGCCTTGGGGTTGATGCTACTGTTGATTTTTCAAAGTACGACCGTGATAAAGACGGAATCGTTGATCATCTATTTCTAATACATGCAGGAAATGATGAAGCTACCTCAGGTGAAGAAAATGATATTTGGTCAATCCTAACACCAAGTGTCAATGTTGTTGTTGACGGTGTTAGAGTTGATACAGCAGTCGTTGTCGGAGAGGAACCTGGTTTTGATAAACCACACTTAGGTATCTACTACCATGAATTCTTCCACGACTTCGGTGCGCCTGATGTTTATGGATTGAACATTACAGATGCTCGTGATCATAAGTGGGGATTGATGGGACAATTCGGACCTTTCCAAGGTGAAGTGGTTGACACTGTTGGCAACGGACTAGCACCGAGTCATATCATGGGGTACCTGAAATGGGATTTCGATGCACGTCCTGAAAATGGCAGACTTGGATGGATTGAACCGGTTAATATCACACGTTCTGGACAGGTATCCGTTCCGAGTTTTGAATTGCCTCCCAAAACAAACAAACTCTTCAAAATCGATATTCCACTTACTCGGGACGCACATACAACCTTTAGTGATGATTTCCAGCTACCAAATACGACTCTTAACAGAGAGTTTTTCCTAATTGAAAACCGAAACAAGACCTCTGGTGCTAATTTTGATACGTATCTACCCGAATCGGGTATCCTCATCTGGCACATTGATGAGACGCGGGTACGCACGGTCGGAAGTTATGATGCTGGTCATCAAATTTGGTTGGAAGACCCTAATGACCCCGAACATTTCGGTATCACACCTGATGACCCAGGATTTATTGACATCAATACTATTACAGAAGGTGCAGCCTATTCTGCTGATGACGACCAAACAGCGTTTACACCCAGCACGCTACCTAACAGCAGTGATAATAATGGTAAATCCTCTGGTATATCTATCACAAATATCAGTCCAGAAGGAATAATCATGACCATGTTAGTATCTTTTGGTGATACTTATGAACCGAACAACACCATAGAAACAGCATTTCCAATCTACTACAGTGAGGATTACTATTCCTTCCTATACGACGCTTCGGATACACAGGATTATTATCAAGTACAAGCTGCTGGTGGAAAGACAATTCGAATAACGCTGACAGAGATTCCCGAAGATAAAAACTATCGCTTATCCCTCTTGACTGCCGCTGGTGAAGTATTAGCAATTGGCGAAAAAGCCCCCGAAGAACTCGGATATCAAATTCTATTCCAACCTGCGACACAACAAACGTTGTATCTCTTAGTATCATCAGATGACGGATTTAGCAGTGTTGCATCATACAAGTTATCTGTTGAACAACTTGAACCGGAAGCTTTTGCCGTTGTAGAAACCCGTGTATTTCCCAACCCCTTTCGACCTACATCATCAGAAATGACGTTTGATTATCAACTTGCTGTATCTCAGTCCGCAGAAACTGTATCACTTGATCTCTTTACTGCTAATGGAAAGAAGGTCTATAAAGAAGAACATCAAGAGGTAGTTGGTGCGGGACAGTTTATTTGGAATGGTACAAACCAAAATGGTAACCTGATTGCTCCCGGTATCTATATCTACCAGATTACTGCAACGCAGGAAGATTTGGTTTCCAGAAACATCGGGAAAATCATTATACTCAGATAGGCTAAATTACGTGAGTTTGATATAAAGGTTAGAAAAACCGATACAATATATCACATTTATTACAGGTTTGATGACGGGCATGTCCTTGCACTCCAGTGGAGTGCTATGTCTATAGAAAATCCAAACACAAAGTTCTTGCACTCCAGCGGCGTGCAATGTGTGATAATCTCACATACCGCTCCGCTGGAGCGGAAACACTGGTTCGGATGAATACTATAAACATATTGCTCCGCTGGAGCAAAGAAGGTGTTTGGGTTACGTTGGAACTGCTTTTGTTCAATTGAATTCCCCTGATGAACCAATCTCTTATATTCGAACTCACGTTAAATTGATTGTTAGGTGTTATCACCAAACGAGACTATATTCACACAATAGAAGGTTATATCTAAATACTGGAAATACTACTCATCCTGCGTTTGTCCAGCCACTGCAGATGCACGTGCACCGACACCCAGCACTGCTAAAAATCCTTCCGAATCCGCATGATCAAAATCTCCAATGTCTTCCATTGAGGCAGTTTCCTCGGAATATAGTGAATGCGGAACGCCACCTGCAGCATGAAATGCTACATTCCCTTTATAGAGGGCAACCGTAATTGTTCCACTCGCTAAGTTTGTGAACTGCTCAACTGATGCTAACATGGATTGTGTAGCGGAATCGAACCAGTAGCCTTGATAAATCTGTTCAGCAACATTGGAGGAAATACCTTCAAAAAGTTTGCGGGCACGTCTATCAATAATCAGCTGTAACAGATACTCATAACACCTACCAAGAAGTTCCATTCCTGGTGATTCGTATACGCCACGACTCTTTATTCCAACAAATCGGTTTTCAACGGTATGAATACCGATTCCAACGCCGTTACGTCCACCAATCCGATTTGCTTCTAACAAACTCATGAGAGGTGTACAAGGACTTCCATTGATTTCAACAGGTGTTCCACGTGCATAAGTAACGCTAAAGTGTTCTATATCATCAGGGGCATCTTTCGGGTGTACACCCATCCCTGGGGAAATAAAACCTGCTGGCGTTTTCAACGACTCTAACCTGCCAGCCTCGTGTGTCAAACCTAACAAATTCGCATCAGTAGAATAAGGTTTCTCGTGGGTTGCAGTAATAGGCAGGCCGCGCTCTTCACAGAAGTCTATCATCTCTTTTCTACCACCGAACTCCTTGAGGAACTCCGCATCACGCCACGGTGCATAAACATCAACATTGGGATTTAGCATGTTCGTCGCAAGTTGAAATCGGACTTGATCATTCCCGCGTCCGGTGGCACCGTGTGTCAAAATTGAGATCCCACGACTCTCCATTTCTGGCAACAACGCTTTGACAGTAACATGCCGTGCAATGCCAGTCGTGTTCCAATATCCACCTTCGTACATCGCTTGGCATTGGATGAGTCGTATTCCTTCTTCAGCGAGTGCATCCTTTGCGTCTACCATTACCGCTTCTTTAGCACCACACGCCAACATCCGATCCCGAATCTCGTCAACGTTACGTTCATCGGGTTGTCCAAGGTCTGCCGTTAAACAGACAATATTGACACCATTATCAACCAACCACTTCGTTATAGTGCAACTATCAAGTCCACCAGAGACTGCTGCCCCGACGGTTTTACCTTCTAAATCTTGTATATTCATAATCGGAATTATATCACGAGTATAGATAATATGCAATAGTCATATCTATTTTGAGTGTGTAAAGTTTTTGTCACACATCTCATAATCCATTGTAGTGCGGGGTCTCCGTGCCCCGCCATTGTTGGTAGATTGAAAGAGGACGGGGCACGGAGACCCGCACTACAATGGGTGGTAGGAAGTTGGTGACAATAACTTTACACACCGATCTTAGCAAAAGCATTTAATTGTCGTGATTCGATATTGTTGGAGGGTTTTTAACCCCAATTCCTGTGCCAAGGTGAATTTTGCTTGCCCAACTGACGTGTTTCTCCAATTTTTATACCATTTCTAATTGATCGTTTAACATTAAGACAAAACGTGTTCAATGTGAATGTCATACGCACATTCACCTCACGCAATTCATCGCGGCTCGGACATGCAGCAATTGAAGACAAACCTACAAATGCTCAACGATACATTATCTATTAGAAATGGTATTACATTGCAACACAATTCAATGTTGGCGTGGAAGTTTTAGAAGGTTACTTCAGCGTGTTCACGTTGTTTTCCAGTTTGGTATAGTCTATAATGTTCTTGCGCCGATCACTCGATATAGAATCTGAATCATCATCCGTTTCATCTCTCAGTCTTGCCCTTATATACCTGATGATAACTTCGTTGGTATCAATTAAAAGCGGATATTTCCTAATGCAAATACCATCTCCGGGAGTCGTTTGTCCAACGATAGTGATATAGGGATCGGAGATTCTCAATTTACTTTCAAGCGTGATAGTACCCGATACCGTGAATACGACTATCCGCAGTCCTTCAGTTTCCACTGCTGCTCGCAAGTTGTCTGGTCCGGAGTCGTTCAGATTCGCGACGAGATGACTTTCCCACCTCTACCGCCGCGAGTGATTGCACCATAACCTTCTGCGCCTGGAATGCGGGAACTTGCGGTGTATCTGCTGCAAACGCATTTGGAAGCAGTGTGAGGCACAAGTGTATATAGTGATATGGAACAAATTCTGAAATTTGTAATATTGAGAGTTGTAGTTGAATCTGAGTGATAGGTTGTGATCAGATTAGATTTCTTCATAATTCCTAATTCTTGGTGTTGTTAGCATTGACAAAGTCAACTCTTTCCTTGAATAGCCTTTGAGAGTTCACTGGTCCTATTTAAAATAAAGTGCCTGTTCCTAAGAAAAATCGCGCTGCTTGCATATCTAAGGTTCTTTGACAGGATCATCGGTTTTGGGTCTTATATAGAACTCTCTTAGTGCGATATTGCCATGCACATCAATCATGCGAAGTTCAACATTCTCTATATCGGGATCCGTTATTTCAAATACAAAGGTTGCTTTCTCCTTACCTTTAAGAGTTTTGCAATCGTGAAACTTCATTCGCCATGATTGCCTTTCCATGTCTATCGGCACAAACAGTTGGGCTTGGTGTATACCATCTTCGTCAGCGATCTCAAACGTGAAACGTCGCGTGTCTGAAGCATCCGTACCTGATACACTCAACTCAATCTTGGGGCGTTTGTCAAAGAAAGGTTGGTTCAGATTGAAGAACCGGTTTTTGTCTAACCATTCAGCCTCACATCTGGTAAGTTTATGCCACTTTCTTACCCACGGCATCATATTGTTCAGCCGTTTGAACAGCCGTATCACAGCGTTAGACTTATAACGCTGTGGAGGTTTATGAGGTAAACTGAATGCATGTCTGAGAACAAACGCAAGTCTATTCCGTTTGAGATCTTTAACAGATGCGGTAACAAGTTTACCATGGGTCAACCCTATAATATCGCGTGGCAAAATATTGCCTGAGCCTCCTTTCTCGGAAGGGAAGCAAAAGTTTTCATTAGCACCGCTCAAGTGTAAATGAAAAGCACCAGAGAAGAGATTGAGTGTGTCAATGTGTGTGTCATCCCGAACCGTAAGCCAAATATCGTTTGACAAATCAGGAAATTTCGTTTGATTTTCTTGGGCAAGATAGACTTTCGCAGTTCCATTTTCATCGGTTTCATACGTAAATGTTTTCCTACCGAAACCGTGACGTTCCATTTCATCCGCGTACAAGTCTTGAACGGCTCTTATGGATTTATCTATTTTATCTGTAATATCGGGCGGTACTGTTTTCCCTTTTGGGAAAAGGTAAACGATACGCACAACATCGGCAGGTATCGTGGTACCCTCTAATTGCTGAGGTGTTAGTTCCCATACACGGATAACACCGTCCTCACTTCCGGTCGCAAGCAGATGTCCATCTTGTGAAAACGCAACATCTCTCGTTTGTAAGGGAGTGTAGACTGAACGATTTGAAAAACTACGAGCACCTCTGCCAATGGACGTAATCGGCGCACCGCTGTGAATGTCCCAAAGTTGTACACCGCTTCCGAATAAAGGACGGGTGTGGTTAGCACGCGCACATAACTTTCCATCCGGGGAGAACGCTATATTTTCAACATGTCCACGTAGCACCTCACCCTTACGCTGCCAACTTGATACCTCCCACATAATATAACCCTTCTCACCATAACGACCATACATCTGCTTATCACGACCGCCTACGACCATATATGCGTTGTTCGGAGAAAACTTTAGATAATTCATCTGAAATAACGGTGTTTCTAAGGTCTTTATCAGTTGTTCTGTCTGTAGATCCCATACGTTAACAGTCCCGTTAGTATATCCGGCAGCAATCCACTTACCATCTGATGAAATGTCTACAGCACATGCCGAGCGATTGAAAGGCAAAGTTGTAACTTCTGTGATTCTTTTGGGATTCTGAATATCCCATATTTTCACACCATATTCCTGGACATATTTAGCAAGCACAGGGATCGTGGCAAGTCGTTTACCGTCTGGTGAAAACGCAAATTGATTAAAAGATGTCTCAAGTGTATTGATTTTCTTCCCGGTCACAACATCCCATAAGACAAGCTTCCAACGAGCAGTCGCAAGCAGTTTTCCGGTCGGTGAGAAACCAATAGATGGGAATATTTCGGGGTGACTTAATACTTTTACGGGAACTTCAGTGTTGTCTCTATCCCATAAGTTGATAATGCCGTTTCTATTGATACTTGCTATTAGAGAAGCATCTACTGGGGAAAACGCTACGGAATAAATCGATCTGCTATCAATATCGTTGCGAAAACCTTCTGGCATAACTGCATCAATTGCATCAGTAAGATGATACTTCGCAGTAAATTCCGAAATCAATTTCGGTTTCTCAGGCACTTGTGCAAACGGGTGTGGAATGATAGATGCCGGTCCATCTAGACGAAATATGAAATACGCCATAATACACAATACAATGACACATAATATGACGAAGAATGCGATGAGCCCATTAGTCTTCATTTGAGTTACCTAGTGTAATACTAATTCTATTAATGAATTTCCTTTTTGAATTAGAATGTCCGAGGCGCAATGAATTGCGCGACGCACCATCTATTTTTCAAAGGGTATGATATTTTTTAGAAATGGTATATTTATCTAGACCTATTATAGCACGAATTATCGAAAGATAAATAGAAATAAACCGCTGGGTGTGTAAAGTATTTGGCATAATACCATTTCTAAAAGATAACTTGTCATTCTCAAAACAGGCGTTCGTAGTTACTCTATTCATTGCGCGACGCACCATCTATTTTTCAAAGGGTATGTTATTTTTTAGGAATGGTATAAGATAGAGACGTTAGCGGTGTCTACATCCTAAACCTAAAGGATTGGGTTTTGACACCGAACGTTTGAAAAATTAAGAGGTACACAACATGTTAAACAGAGCAGGGATCAGAGTTCCCGCCTACGATGAATTTTGCGGTTAATGACAGAAACTTTACACACCCTATACTAACAGGGAAATTTAGTTTTAAGGATTCGTAATTATTGATATTAACTCGTTGTTAAGTCCCCGCATCGGTCTCATCACTGAATTTATTGGATATGTTGATTCTTGTCTGAACAAGGATTTGCAGGATTAGTAGATTTCCAAATCAACGGTATGAATGGGCGTATGGCATTCACTGGGATAAGAGTCTGAAACATCAAAGTGCTAGTCAGGGAATAAACGTCAAACTGCGAATAGGAACTTTGTAGAGCCAAACTCATAATCCTGAAAATCTACTAATCCTGCAAATCCTGGTTCAGACAAATAGGAATACGAACCCAAAATGAATCTAACGCTTGTGAATAATATTCACCAAAATACCGAAAACTAAATAATCCGGCTATACTAAAAATATGTTTGACACTCCTAAATTCATGTGTTATACTTTAATTAATGACTAAAATGTGCCGGTGTAGCTCAGTGGTAGAGCACACGACTCATAATCGTGCTGTCCGGAGTTCGACTCTCCGCACCGGCATTGTTCTTTGAAGGTTCACCTCATGGAAACCCGTTTTGTGCGAGAGATGCAACGCTTCATTTCACAGCACACGATGATTGAGGATGGAGAAACCTTACTCGTCGCAGTCTCTGGCGGTGCTGATTCCCTTGCATTGCTTTACGGGTTGCATGCCCTACATACACATCTAAACTGCCACCTACATGTCGTTCACCTAAATCACGGTCTTCGTGAAGATTCTGCTGCTGACTCTGAATTTGTCCACGAACACGCCAAACGGTTAGGTCTACCTTTTACAGGACACACTATAGACTTACATAGTTTGAACAAACAGTGGAAACTCTCTGTTGAAGCTGCGGGACGCAAAGCACGTTACGAATTATACGAATCTGTCTGTGCACAGACAGGTGCTACCAAAGTGGCTCTCGGACACCACCAAGATGATTCTGCCGAAACAGTTTTAATGAACTTAATTCGTGGCGTTGGGTCTATAGGTTTGAAAGGCATTGAACCCGTAAGAGATGGGAAGTTTATCCGTCCACTTTTGCAGTTCAACCGCACAGAAATTGAAGCATATCTTGCATCAATAGACGTTGTACCAAGACAGGATCCAACGAACAAAGATACACATTTTCTGCGTAACAGAATTCGACATGAATTGATTCCTCTTCTTGAACAGAAATATAATGCAAATATAATATCAGGGTTAGTCCGTACAGCAGATATTATAGGTGCTGAATCGGAATTTCTTGACGAAATGACACGCGAAGCTTATGAAGTCTGTAAACTTGAGTTTTCCCAATCTAAACACATAACATTAGATAGAACTAAATTTCTACATCATTACACTGTTCTGCAAAGAAGGATTATAAGACATTGCATCGCCGAATCGATTGGACATATCAGTGATTTCTCTTTTGATCATTGCAACGTTATCCTCACTATCATCAATGGAGAAAAACCGAATGCATCGATTACATTACCAAACGGTCTGCATTTTAGACGTACATATCAGCAACTGATTTTTGAAAGCACACCAGTTCATACACAAGATTATAATTGTCTTCTTAACATACCGGGTGATACATATATCCCGGAGTTAGATGTAGAAATTCAAGCAGACGTATACGACATTCCACAAGAGGGTGTTTCTACTGTGCCTGATGGAACTCATGAGGCAATCTTTGATTATGATACAATCCAAATACCTTTGACCGTCCGAAATCGGCAGAAAGGCGATAGATTCCAACCTTATGGTATGGAAGGAACTAAAAAGATTAAAGATTATCTAATGGATGTAAAAGTCCCACTGAGTGAACGAGACCGCATTCCGATGGTTATAAGTGGGAATGACATTATTTGGGTTATCGGTTTTACAACCCATGAAAAATACAAAATCCTCCATCAAACGCAGAGAGTTCTTCAGTTAAATTATGGAAATAGAAAAACCAATTCCTAATTCTATCCTAATTTCTGAATCACAGATTCAGAATAGGATTCAAGAACTTGGCAAGCAAATAACACAAGACTATGAAAACCAAGAACTTGTCCTTATCTGCGTCCTGAGAGGTGCAACACTCTTTTTTGCAGATCTTGTTCGGGAAATCTCTCTGCCATTGAGGTTTGAATTTCTACAAACTTCAAGCTACAACGATAGTACTGAACCATCTAAGAACATTGAGTTTATTCGAGAGGGAAGCAATTATGTTAAACAGAAGCATGTCCTTATTGTAGAAGACATTATTGATACAGGACAAACACTGACATTTCTTATCAAGCATCTACAACCATTAGAACCAAAAACTATTAAGATTTGCACACTTCTTGATAAACCCTCTCGCCGTCAATTTTCTGTTTCTGTTGATTATATCGGTTTTGAGATTCCAAATGTGTTTGTAGTAGGTTACGGTCTTGATTATAGTCAGAAGTATAGGAATTTACCATACATTGCTGTTTTAGAAGTTCCTTCTGAAAACAAAATGCCCAAAGAATTGTCCGTTGGGGCGAGGTTTCCTCGCCCGTGAAAACAAGAAGAAACATGTTAATTCGGTATAACACAGCAAAGCCAAGCACAATAAACTCTAACCGCCATTTTATGACACAAAAATAAAATAGGCAGGGACCTGCCGAAGTTCTGTCCGAGCCGCTACTCACTGCCTTGTTGTTTTACCGTTCCCCACGTTACTTTTTTTTTACCGTATGGGGTTACCGATAACACATCGTCACTTATCCAATCTATTGACTGATCCCACCCTGGATCGTGAATTAGTTGTGTGATCTCATCTGTGCGGATGTGATATTTATAGATATAGGATGCTGGCCACACAAAACCGCGTGGTATAGGTTTGCCCACAGGTATGTCGACAGACGCACTGAAAACGATTGAATCGCCATCATCCATCCAGTCAATCCCATGCGGATCCCAGTCCTTCGGTATGTGGAGTTGTCTGAGGTTTTCACTAATGCGATCATAAATAAAATACCGATACGCCTTGATGAATAGGGCACTGCGCAGCACGTTCCCGACACCCAGTACATCCACGTATTTATACTCTTCTTGCACAAACACAATCTGTTGACTGTCTGGTGACCAGTGCGGTTTCGATCTGTAAGTTATGAATTCTCCTATACCAGGCTCCGGAATAAGTCGGCGTGGGTTGTGCCCATCTGAATCCATAATCCAAATCGTGTGGCTGGGGCTGTTCTGTGGCCATGCAAACACAATATTCTTACCATCTGGCGACCACTCACACTGGATACCAGGAATATTCGCTATTTCCTTTAATTTTCCGGTTTCAATATTCAACACGTAGATGCAGTCTTTCCACTTTTCGTCTATCTGAATAGCTTTATTAAAAACAATAGATTTTCCATCGGGTGAAAATGAACCCCCATTGATATAACTCTCATCGTTTGCTGTGAGTTGCCGAATGTTCGTGCCATCCGCATTCATCAGGAATAGACCAAAATTTCTATTTGGACGATGACGTCTTTTAAACAGGATCTGTTTCCCGTCTGGAGACCAACACTGGGGGTATGTTCCCAAACCTTTGTCTTCCATAAGAAGTGTCTGGTTGCTACCGTCGTCGTCCATAATGTAGATACCGTCCATACCGTCGCGTCCAGAACTAAAAATGATTTTGGCATGGGCTGCCGTTGACAAAAAAAGTAGCGACAGTAGACATAACAAGAAAACTTTTTGTCCGCGCATGTGTTTTCTCCTGAGATAGAACGGCAAGGGAACGTGTCCCCTGCCGTTACGATGAAGTTATTATTCTGGATTGTCTTCTGCAGTAAAAACGTGAACACCGGTATCTGCTTCCCAATCGTCTGTTGGGATAGAATGTACTTGGAGGTGCGTGTGTGCATCGAGCCAAACTCTTTCACTATCTCCGATCAGTCCTCCGTGCCCAATGTCTACCATCATAGAATTGGGTGAATCCGAAAGCGATTCGCCGGGGGCTACATCTTCGAATTCAAGAGGAGCTTCTATATGTGGATCCCGTTTTATATTCACCAGATCCCCAGCTGTGCTATCACCTTTCGTTTTATATTTCCGCTGTTGAAACCATGCCCCTGCTCTCAGTGTTTCATTCGTTGGATTAGAGGCATAGGTCTTGGCTTCCATAACAAAAGTGGTGCCATTGAAGTAGTGTCGTTTGACTTCTGCAGATCCCCAAAAACCGCTATTGGGACCGTACCCTTCTGTTACGACCGGCTTCACCACCATAAAATCGTAGATTTCAGTGTCTACCAGAAAATTACCCGGTTCAGGTGGCCAAGCAATTGCCTTTATTTCATACTCTTTACCTTTTATGTTACCGGGTAAATTGGGAAAACCGAAATAAGTATCGGTGTTGTTACCGTCTCCCACGCTCATGCCTTCATAAACATCGTCAACAAACCAAAAGATATAAGAATAGGGTCTGTCGGTTTTGATATAGAAAGTGAAGTGGGAAGAACTGTAATTGTATTCTGTGCTGCGATCATTGTAAGACCTCAGTTCTTCAATTACAATCGGTTTATGGTTAACAGGCACCGTCGTCTCAACGGCATCACCACTCTTTATAAAACCAACGAAAACGAATGCAGCGAGTATCACTGCGGTTAGAATAGACTTTTGTTTCACGAACATTGTTTCTCCTTCATATTTATCAGATTACAAGTTATTAATTGTTTGAGTTTTGACAACGATATTGACAAATATGAAGGTATTGGTGTGTATGCCTATCAGGTCAACTGGTTTACTGGTTTCTATTCAATAGACTTAAGGTCTATAATATGGTATTTAGAAACCAGCACTGTCATTCCTAAGCAAAGGCAGTGATCGTGTCGGTACCTGTCCCTTTTGATGTAATCCATGTGGGTCATGAATTTCTAACGTCTGTTGGCATGATAGTGTAAATGTGAACATTCAGTCAAGAAAAATAAATTGCTTTGAATTATAATCACCGATAAAATCGAGTGTGGTAAATGTTTATCCGTAATCTTTTGATGCTTATTTCTGTTGTCTATTCTGGCCTCTATCGTATAATATAACCCAAGTTGCCACCTATGACTTGTTGGAGGGGTTTGTGACCCCAATTTATAATATTTAACCTCAAAATATGTAGAAAACCTTTGTTTTTACAGTAAGAAAGTGGTTTTGATGATAGAAATTCTGTTCGTAGCAACTTCGGTTAATATGGTGAACTTTAGAATTAATTTTACACTTTCTGAAGGAGTTCCCTCGGACAGAAAAATGTCTCATTAATTTCAAAGTTTTGTATATAACCGTTCCTTCAGTGATAGGTGTGACAGCGGCATCCTCAACAGTTTAAAAAATACAGACATTTTTCCTTGACAACAGAATAGTAATTTGCTACACTTTCATAAGGTAAAAGCATATTAATTCAGGAAGGAGAATTTTGATGCGTAAAATTGTTTCGTTTTCGGTTGCTATCATGCTGATTGCAGTGATAGTGTTTTTTACACAAGCACAGCAGATGTCAGACAAAGCGCAACTTGGACGCGAACTATTCCACGATCCGACCTTTAAAGGAACCCTAAGTCCAGATGGAAAAAAAGCGGCAACTGGTCTTTCTTGTGCCAATTGCCATGCAGATTTTGATGAAACTGAAAAACCGGACGGAGTGATCCGTGCTGGACATAGTGTCATCGGTGTTCCGAAGCGAGGTTCTGCAAAAGGTGGGATGATTTCAGGTGCTGATTTCGCCCGTGCCGCTGGCGGCGGCGGGTTCTGTTATGAGCATTTCCTACAAAGAGTTGCTCCGGCTGATGTTAAGCCAACAGCAATTCCAGAAGAACATGCTGAAGCACTTATGGCTTATTTTGAAGCAATAACTGGAGACAAAGAAGGTCCTCAGTTTGAAATCAAGATGTTAGATGATGATGCAAAAGCAGCAGCAGGAGAGAAGATTGCTGCTATGAATGGTGATTCAAAAAATGGATGGCAGCTATTTGGACGCGCCTGCGCCGTTTGCCACCCGACACCTAAAAAAGCCGGCATCGGCACCCAACTCGTTAGAAGTAGAGCACCCCGTAATATAGATGCAACTATGACCCGGTGGGCAACGAAAATACGAGGCGGTGGATCGCTTATGCCCTTCTATGCCTCTGATATCCTCAGCGATCAAGATATAGCCGACATTCTCGCATTTCTACGCGAGCAGATGGAAGCTACAGCAAGATAACAATAAAATATGGCAGGGACAATACTATTCCTGCCATATTTGTAAATATACTTGCTCTTCTTTGTAACCGTCTTCCACTTTATCCGTTTTAGTTAATGTGTTGTTGTATCAAGACAAGTTTTCCAATACTATGTCGAATTGGTAATTAGAACTGGAAGTATTTGTCTAAGAAGATAAGTCTTTATTGGTGATTGTGTGTTTGCGCGCCATTACCAATATAAACTAAAGTGGAGGAAGTCATGAGGACATCTCGATTTCTTGGGGTATTCTGTTATATCTTTTTAGTCTGTTCGGTCCTCTGTTTCTTAGGATGTGGTGGCAGCAATCTCAATAATCCTGTGTCTGAGACTGACCAAACGGATGAAACTGACGATGACATCAACGAAGAGCAATCCGGTGAACTCAATGTGTCGGTTACTGCAACGAAAAAAACTGTGAAGCCGGGTGAACAGGTTGAACTAACTGCTACGGTCGAAGGAGTTAGAGGAACAAGTGTCGTTATAAATTGGCTAAACATCACAGGTTATGGCACACTTTCCGAAACTAACGAAACACGAGTTACTTGGACTGCACCAAATACAATAGGTGATGATAATACCCGGGTTGAGGTACTACAACTGGTTGTGACTGTGATTAGTGAAGTCGTTTCGGTCGGTACTTCTGGCATAAAAACTGATACACAAATTCTATCTGATACGAAAGAGATTTTACTACAAGTAGTCAGTGATTGAAAAAATAAATTGCTAAATACATAAAATACTGAGATTTATTTATTGACAAAAAATTTCAAATACATACAATATACTGTACATCATTTCAATATATATTATTAAATAGGATGCGACTTACTAATATAGACTTCACATACAAATCAATTAAGATGTTTGTGTATTTTATAGTGGTTTCCTCCTCACACACGCTAACGTGATGTCCAAATCAACAAATAATATATCTAAAAATATATATCTAAAAAATGTTTTACAGCCAAAAAATAAAATTGTCTAAACTTTACAATAATTTATTTGTCCAAATATAGTAATACTTTATTTTCTATAACGAGGATTCATTTTTCAAACCAAATGCAAGGGTCTGTTTTATATTATTTTTATTTATTCATAGGATAGATACTCGCATACATAATATATTAGGAACGAAATGAAGAAAGTAAATATACATTTAGTTTTATCTGTTTTCTTGATGCTATTAATTTCTGCATCTTGGACATCATCATGTATTGGAGAATTACATCAGGTTAAGAAGGGGGAGACGTTATCGGAAATTGCAAGAATATATGATGTGCCGATGAAACGTATTGCCCAAACCAATAGCATTGCATCTTATGACAGATTACAAATCGGAGAGAAGTTATTAATACCAGTTGCATCTAAACCGGGAAATACTAATGAGAATGCTGGAGGATCTTGGTACATCGTTAAACCTGGTGACTCATTATATGGTATCGCCCGAAAGCATAATATTGAAGATTGGAAAAAACTACAACAGATTAACGGAATCTCTAATCCAAAACGGATAAAACCCGGTCAGAGAATATTTCTCCCTGGTGAAGGGGATATCGGTTTCATAAAACCCCTACGAACTAAAATGTATGTGACTTCACGATACGGCTACCGCAATCATCCTATAACTGGCCGTTACCGTCTACACGAAGGGATAGATTTTCGGGCAGCAACTGGCACACGAGTATATGCATCAAAAACCGGAACGATTACCTATGCATCAAGAAAGGGCGGTTACGGTAATACAGTCAACATACAACACGAAGATGATTTCAGCACGGCTTATGGACACCTGTCCAGGATTTATGTTTCTGTTGGTGATTTTGTCAGACAAGGACAAGTTATTGGATTAACAGGAAGTTCCGGACGTTCAACAGGTCCCCACCTCCATTTTGAAGTCAGATACAAAGGCAAAAGTGAAAACCCAGCTCGCTACCTTGACCTCCACTAAACGCAGAAAGTTGCTTAAAAACATCTTTCTTGTCATTTTAGCGTGTGTTCTTTGTGGTAAGATAACACTCTCAGATACACCCAACAATCAACAAAATCAAGAAACACATCAACACAGACCAGCAATTGGCACGCGTGGTATTGGATTAAGTCGCTCGTTTGTGAGTAGTGCAGACGATGCAACAAGTCCACTATGGAATCCCGCAGGACTTGCATCTCTTGAGTCTGGGAATCTAATCTATGATTTCTCCCAAGGCGCGTTTTCAGTTGCATATCCTATAAGACATATAGGAACATTTGGTATTAACATACTTGATTTCAATGCATCTGATCGTTTCCTTGTCCACAACTCTTCCAATCCTATTGGCACATTTGAATACGGTTGTAACCAGGCATTATTCTCTTATGCTAGGAAAATCGGACGACTACAACTCGGTGCAAGCACAGGATATAGTCGCGCACCGTTTGTCAACAGTCTTTGGGCACCAAACTATGATGTCGGTGCTATAATGTCACTGCCGCATAACGTGGTCGTAGGCATGCATTTTCGCGATATTACCGGTGTTTCTATTCATGACGATACCAATATTCTGCTACAAACCTACGATCCACAGTTCGTTGTCGGAAGCACATTTACACCACATCCATTTATCAGATGGCATTCATGCATAAATGTTGTCCCATTGAGTTTCGGTACCAGTGTTGAATTCGTTACCGGACCGCTTTCCGCAAATATAGGTTCCTTCTTCTCTTCTGATCCTAATCCTGAGACTCCGACTCAAACTTGGAGTTTAGGACTCTCTTTCAACAAATGGGGAAAGCAAACTTATTATACTTTTTTGAATGAAGACAACAACCAATATAAGCACCTTGTTGCATTCGGCATCACTTTTGGCGAAAAACAGAAGCCAATTGAAGAGTCTAAATACCATAAAGTTAAATCTAACGCAACAACTTCAGCGGTTACACCAAAAACCTCAGATACACCTAATAAAACTAAATCTGACATTAGGGAAAACACCTTACACATTACACCGCCTAGGACAAAGAAAAGCATTCAAATTGCCAAGAAACACGATGTCTCAATAGAACTCGTGCTTGCAATCATCTATGTTGAATCCAAATTTAATCCGGTTGCAGTATCACCGACTGGAGCAGGTGGTTTGATGCAAATGGTCCCCGGAACCGCAAGGGAACTCGGTCTGAAGGTGCCGAAATACTCAAATAAACTTAAACCGAGTCTTGACGGTAGTGTTGATGAACGTTTCGACCCACAAAAGAATCTTGAAGCGGGGTTGATCTATTTCAACCAACTTCTGAGAAGATACCAAAATAACTTAACATTAGCACTTGGGGCATATAATGTTGGTCCTGGTCGAGTTAGGATTGGCGGACCGCTAATAAGCAGAGGTAAAGCTTATGCGAATTCGGTGATAGATCGTAGGGACCTTTATCGTCAGAATGCTAACTTGTTGGCAAATGACTTAAAAAGATTAGAAATAATACTTAATCAGTAGGAAAGTAGACATGGAAACAATTCGTCTTGCAATCGTTGGATGTGGCGGTATGGGACATCGGCACATGTATGGATTAGCAGAACTCCATCGGGTAGGGTGGAAAAGGTTTGATCTGGTCGGTGCATGTGATCCTGTTATTGAAAACGCGGAATCTCTCGCAGAAAAAGCAGAGGAACGTTTCGGCAAGAAACCTACCGTTGTCGCAAACCTTGAAGAACTGGCTAAAATCGGTGTTGATGCTGTTGATGTCACAACAACCCCACCTTATCATCACACCGTTGCTGTTGAGACACTTGCACGTGGATGGCACACGATGGTTGAAAAACCGATGGGGTTAACAGTTCGCGCGTGCAACCTCATCTGTCGTGCTGCAGAGGAATCGGATGCTGTTCTAAGTGTCGCAGAAAACTATCGACGTGATCCTATAAATCGTCTTGCCAAGGCACTCATTGATGCTGAGGTTATCGGAAAACCACGGTTTCTCATCCATCATGCAATAGGTGGATCAAACCGAATGCTTATCTCTGTGTGGCGGCATCAAAAAGATCAAAGCGGGGTGCTGCTTGATGTTGGCGTTCATTATGCCGATATGATTGAGTACCTACTTGGTGAGGTGGAAACCGTCTTTGCACAGACACGACTCCATGAACCGATACGACACAATCCCGCTGCAGTGACAGGTGAATCAGGTTCAAATCCTGCCGGTGTTTATACAGAGTGGCAGCGAAAAATGCCTGCTGAATTTGAAGCTACTGCTGAAGATGCAGCTTACGCAACGATGACTTTCAAGAACGGAGTCGTCGGACAGTATATTGAAGATCACGGGGCATGGGGACAAGGAAGTTGGCTACGCAAAATCCACGGTTCACAAGGTTCTATGACCCTCCCCGGTGACCGGAGTGGAAGAGTTATCTCTTTACACATTGATGGACACGGTACTTTAGAGAATGAAAAACTGTTAGATTTGGTTCCAGATTTTCAGCTTGATGCAGTTACCACTGACTTATTCGGCGGGAACCGTCTCTGGCAGTATGATTCCCAGTTCGTTGATACAGACGCGAAAATTATCGCTATTGAATACGGTGATTTTGCTGAGGCTATCGCAGGAAACCATCCCATTGAAGTTGATGCACATCAGGGAACCCGTTCCGTTGCGATCTCTTATGCTATGCTTGAATCCGGGGCAACTGGTCAGATCGTTCACATTGACAAAATGTTAGACGAAACGATTAATACCTATCAACGTGTGATTGACAATGGGTTAGGCATTTAGCGTTTCTCAGATTTCTTTTTCACAACAATGGCAACACTACAAGACTTCGGAATCGGCCTAATAGGATTAGGAATAGGGCAGCAGCACTTGCTCGGTTATCAAAGCAAAGACTTACGCGTCGCTGCGATTTGCGATAAAGATGAAGAACGATTACACAACGTTGGTGATAGATTTGGCATCAACAGAAGGTATACACGCATTGCCGATCTGATAGATGATTCAGATATTGATATTGTTGACATGGCTGTGCACCCATGGATACGTTCCCCCATCGTAAATGCCGCCGCACAAGCAGGAAAGCAAATCTTCTGTCAAAAACCCTTTTCCATGACAATGCCACAAGCAATTGAGATGGTTGAAATCTGTGAGAAACACAATGTCCAACTCATGGTCAACCAAAACTCATGTTTTGTTCCCGGTTTCCTCGCAATTGAACCCTACATTAACACCAATCATCTCGGTGAGATCTATCATGTATCTATTACCTGTAACGGGTTTTATACTGGCTATCCCGGCAAACATCTCATCCCAGTCATGCAAGTGCACCACATCAGTCTTATCCACAAATGGTTCGGAGAATTTGAAAGTGTCTACTGTCAAGCACACGGACACAACCGTTCCGTTGAAATAGGTGAAACGATGTCAGTCGCGCAGTTCAAATGTCGAAGCGGTATAAAAGGACTACTGTCATGTAACTGGTCATTCCTGGCAAATTCAGGACACAATCTTCAACACCCGCACGAAGAAATCCGTATTCAAGGTACAAAAGGGGCAATCTACGGAAATAGTGCGGATATGACAGTCCACCTCACAGCACCCGATACAAATATAATAAAACCTGAGATAAACGGGGTTTGGTTTCCTGATGCTTTCGGTAATTCTATGGTCCATTTTATTGAATGCCTGCTTTCAGGGAGAAAACCACTTACAGATGGACGCAGTAACCTTCACATCATCCAAACTATTTTCGCACTGCACCAATCCGCTTTGACAGAGAAGGTGGTAATGATTGACGACATTTCACTTGATGGAGACTACGACATCAGTCCCTATCCTGTGCATCCTGCCGATGACATTTCCATCTTACACTAACAAAGATAATTATCTAAACCAAGATTCTAAGAATCCTGATCCAGACGATTTGCTAATTTTTGCGGGTAAATACGGGAGTGAAAAAGGATTGCAGGGGTGGGATTTGAACCCACGTCCTCCGGGTTATGAGCCCGACGAGCTACCAGACTGCTCTACCCTGCGTCAAGGAAGAAATATGGTCGAGGAGGGACTTGAACCCTCACGCTTGTGTTAGAAGCGATGGATTTTAAGTCCATTGTGTCTACCGATTCCACCACTCGACCCCATGGATAATATAATAGTATACACAATATAAGGGACATTGTCAACTTTTTTTGTCATTTTCAAGCATATTTGGTTTGAGTTTTCTTACCACACCGACCTTGTCTATAAGAGTAAGATCTTGACCAAAATGAAGTTCATATACCTATTATCAAACTCACGTTACTTTAACAATACCTTCGCCAAAATTAGTTGAATAAAATGGGTTTTTGTCTTATAGTTTTACACTATATAACAAAAAAGGACAAAAACCCATGTCAGAAATTATAGCACTTTTTTCAATTCTTAATCTATCTATATCTAAAACAGCGATCCGTCAGTTATGTCAAGTTGTCCTTGCACTGCTTGCGATGACAGGACGGGTCTCCATGTTAAATATCTCTCGTTGGACTTCAAAAGGAGGTAGTTACCGCACTATTCAACGCTTTTTCAATACGGTGTTGCCTTGGTCGGCAATGTGCTGGGCGTTTTTTCGCACACACTTGCTTGATCCTGATAGTGTTCATATCTTAGTAGGCGACGAAGTCGTTAGAAACAAAGATGGCAAATGCACCTATGGTTTATCTCGCTTTTTTTCTTCATTGCACGGAAAAAGCATTCTCGGTTTATCGTTTTTAGCCATATCCTTAGTCAGTGTCCCTCGGCGGCGTTCCTACCCGATGACTATTGAACAAATCGTTCGTGAAACACCTTCAAATCCTGGTGCTTCTCCGACTGAAAAGTCAGACAACATCCAGACAAAACAATCTAAACGCGGGCGTCCAAAAGGGAGCCGAAACAAAAATAAAAGGGATGTCGTCCTCAGTGATACTTTGAAACAACTTCAAACGATGCTCAAAGAGGTGCTACACCTCATTGATAACTTGATACCCATCCGTTATTTTGTCCTGGATGGATATTTTGGGAATAATAACGCTTTACAAATGGTCCATCAATGTGGTCTCCATCTTATTTCAAAACTACGTGCCGATGCTGCATTGTATCTTCCCCCGACGACCTCTTACAAACGCGGACGCCCAGCAATCTATGGAGAACGGATACATCCGCATAAGATTGATGAAAAGAACGCTGTTTGGACACAAACAGTGGACAACCTGAGAACCGATGTGTATCAAATGGAACTACGCCACAAAAAGTTCCCCGACCCATTGAATGTCGTTTGTATCAAAAAAACAAACCTATCCACGAAACAGCAGGCACATGTCTTATTGTTCAGTTCTGATTTAGCACTTGACGCAGAAAAAATGATAGACTATTATTCACTCCGTTTTCAAATCGAGTTCAACTTTCGCGATGCCAAACAACATTGGGGTCTGCAAGGTTTCATGAATGTCCACAAAACCCCTGTGAACAATGCGGCAAATCTGTCAATGTTTATGGTAAATGTCAGTGCAAAACTCATGGAAAAGAACAGATGTCAGAATCCCGAATATAGTGTATTAGATCTTAAATCGCACTACCGAGGTCTGAAATATGTGCAGGAAGTATTAAAAATACTTCCGCAGAAACCTGAACCTATTGTTATTCAGCAAATCATTGGCCGTCTGAGTTCAATAGGTGCTATTCACAACACGCAAGCCAATCTTAATCCTGGATAATTGGCGAAGGTATTGACTTTAAGATAAATAGATGTCATGAAAACAACTTCTTCATTGTAGAAATTCGCGAGTACACCTGTTGATAGATCGCATTCTGAATTCATCGGTTATACTTTCTGATATAAACCCTAATGCTGCAACGTCTGCGATATGAAAAGTTTTGTGCGTTCATGCTGCGGGTTATCAAAGAAATCAGCAGGTACTGCCTCCTCTACAACCACACCTTCATCAAAGAACATGACCCGATCCGCCACTTCTCGGGCAAATCCCATCTCATGCGTAACAACCAACATCGTCATACCTGAATGAGCAAGTTCCCTCATCACGTCTAACACTTCAGAGATCATCTCCGGATCAAGTGCACTTGTCGGTTCATCAAAAAGCATAATCTTGGGTTCCATTGCCAATGCCCTTGCAATAGCAACACGCTGCTGCTGACCACCAGAAATTTCTGATGGATATTTATACGCCTGATCAGCAATACCCATACGTTCAAGCAATCCTAATGCTTCTTCTTCTGCCTGACGTTTTGACAGTTTTCTCACTCTCATTGGACCTAAAGTTATATTCTTTATGTTCGACAGATGTGGAAATAGATTAAACTGCTGGAACACCATACCGACTTCCTGACGGATGAGATTGATATTACGCAGATCATTCGTGAGTTCAATTCCGTCAACGATTATTGTACCGCGTTGATGTTCTTCCAACCTGTTTATTGTTCTGATAAATGTGGACTTTCCTGATCCAGACGGACCGCAAATCACCGCTTTCTCACCTTTTTTAAATACGGTGGAAATCCCTTTGAGCACATGGAAATCGTCAAACCATTTATGTACATCTTCACAGACAATAATCGGGTCGTTCGTTACGGTTTCATTGTTAGTCATTTCATTTTCCTTTATATGCACATTTTGTATAGTATGCTAAACTTTTCCGACACCAAGTATTGATTCAACTTCCTGACTGATTTTAGACATGGCATAACAAAAAACAAAGTAGACAAGGGCGATAAATAAATATGCCTCAATGTGCCGTCCTAACCATTCTTTATTTGCAAGAATAGTTTTGGAGACACCTAACAGTTCAATGAGGCCAATGATTGACACTAAAGATGTGTCCTTAAAGAGTGCTATAAACTGTCCAACAATCGCAGGGATGACAGCACGTAGTGCCTGTGGTAAGACTATAAACAGCATGCTCTGAGCGTAATTGAGACCGACTGCTTGTGCTGCCTCATGTTGTCCTCTGGGTATTGCCTGCAGTCCACCACGGACATTCTCTGCCATGTAGGCTGCGGAGAATAAAGTTATAGCAACCATCATCTTTATAACTTGGTCTATGTTAAAATAAGGTATAAAGATGGTTATCAAGACACTTCCCATGAATAAAATTGTTATCAAGGGCACACCACGCACCGTTTCAATATAAAATATTGATACCCATTTGATAGCTGGAAGTTTACTCTGTCTACAGAGTGCTAAAAACACACCAAGTGGAAATGAAACGACAATTCCTACTATAGCAAGAATTAATGTGAGCAACAAGCCACCCCACAGACTTGTCTGAATAGCATTCTCCCCAAACCCGTGTAGGACAACCATGATTATTGGAAAGGAAAGTACCCACCCACCCAATATCCAAGAACGCAATCTGGTAATATGCTTTCCCACAAAAAATGCCGCTATAAGTAATGCTATATCACCTAAAAGCCATCGTCGTGACTCAAAAATAAGCCAGATCAAGTTAAACCTAAATTCAATTGAAACAAAATTACTATCTTGGTGCTGAACAATCTCAAAAGGTATAACGAGAAATACAAGAAAAATACTCCCAACAATAATTGTCCATTTTTGGACTATCCCACGCCAAATACCTGCACTCAAACCTAAGAGTCCTGTCAAAATATAGAGGCAAATCCATATACGATAGACTTGATCACGTGGGTAAGGTCCAATTGCAAAAAGTTGTAAGTTCGCTGGAATAACATTCCATTCTGCTTCAGTGAATGCCCATGTTAATATTCCCTTAAAGACAAAATAGAGAAACAACAAGGCAACACAAGTCAGAATTGCGTTATACCAAGTATTAAAGAGATTCTCTCTAAGCCACCCTACAGGTCCTTTCGCATTAGTTGGTGGTTTAATTTGTTGAATATCTACTTGTTCTTCCACTATATGACATCCTTTAGGTTGATACGCGTTGAAATACAGTATAAATCACACACATATACATCACCGTTTAAAACGGTTAGCCCAACTGTTATACCAGTTCATTGCTGCTGATGTTGTGAGACTCATTGTCAGGTAACTTGCCATGACCATAGCAAAAACTGGGATTGCTTTACCAGCTTGAGTCAAAATGGTACTTCCAATGCGAAATAAGTCGTCATAACCCGCTGCAGTTGCCAAACTCGAGTTTTTGACAAGGTTAAGATACTGGCTTGTAAGTGGTGGAATAATAATTGGAACTGCTTGTGGTAAGATAATTAAACGTAACGTCTGTCCCACACTCAAACCGACTGCCCGCGCTGCTTCTCGTTGTCCTTTTGCGACTGCCTGTATACCACTTCGGACTATTTCAGCAATAAATGCACTGGTATAGACACTTAATCCAATTAGAAGAGATATGAAACTTGCTGAAAATCGTATTCCACCCTCAACATTGAACCTCTGAAGCACTGGACGGACCAATACGAATGGACTCTCTGACGCAAGAAACCACCCTATGATAGCAACTATAAAGAAAACGGGTACAACACTCCATTTCGCAGCTCTGGTTATATGCCTGAAATACCCATTGTCATTTCCTTCTTCCATACTTTGCCTCTGCTTGCGTTGAAAAATCAATGCCAAGACAAATACAGAGATAATTGACAAAATAGCTGCAGCATAAAGATATCCAATCCAACTGCTGAATCCTGCTGTCTGTTGTAGAGAGGGAAAATATATTGACCGGTCGTTGATGAAGACAGTATTGAATAGGTTAATGCTATCTCGCGCTGCAGGTAGTGTACCGGATACAATATACCAAAACAATATCTGAAGCAGGAGTGGAACATTACGAAAGATCTCAATATATGTTGCCGCAATGGTTCGCACCAGCCAATTGGTTGATAGACGAGAAATCCCAATAAAGAGACCAAGCACTGTCGCACACAAGATCCCCACCAAACTAACCCTTAGCGTGTTCAGCACACCGACAATAAACGCCTTTATATACGTATCCGACGGGTCATATTCTATAACGCTATCAGATACATCAAACCCCGCTTCATTTCTCAAAAAATCAAGTTTGAGATTCAAACCGAGATTGTCTAACCCTTTAAGCATATTTGCGTAGAGAATCCCTGATAATAGGAATACGCCAAGAAGAAAAAGGATTTGGAATAATACTTTAAGTACGCGGGTATCTCGCCAGAAAGGGATATTTGTTGGATTTTGTTGCATTGTATGAGATGCATAGTGCATAGAATTACACCATGCATCTTTGACTTCCTATGTGTAGTGTAGTTCTATCGGAACGGCATTGCGTAAAGCAATCCACCTTCTGTCCAAGGTTTATTAACACCGCGCGGAAGACCGAGAGGCGCGAGGTTACGGTCAAAAATTTCACCATAGTGACCGACTGCACCAATAGCATTGCGCGCCCAATCTGCTGGCAAACCAAGTTGCTCGCCAATATTTCCAGATTCACCAAGAAAACGCTGAATTTCTGGATTGTCAGATTTAAGGTTCTTCACCTTCGCTTTTGTAATATCGTGCTCCTCTGCAAAGAACGTAGCATAAACAACCCAACTCACAACATCATTCCATTTGTTGTCTCCATGAACAGTAACAGGAGCTAAAGGTTCTTTGGAAATGGTCACATCAAGAATAATATGATCATCAGGATTTTTCAAAGCTTGTCGCCGTGAAAGCAGTTGAGACTTATCACTTGTCACAGCATCACAACGTCCTTGGTCGTAACTTTGATAAAGCGTATCAGTTTCCTCAAAAACAATAGACTCAACTTTGATCCCTAATGTCCGCATTTTATCTGCAAGATTTAACTCAGTGGTACTTCCAGCAGTAACACCGATAGTAGCACCGTCAAGATCCTTCAGTGAAGTTATTTCCAGATCTTTACGAAGCATAAATCCCTGACCATCATAAAAGTTAGGTGGACAGAAGTCTGCACCGTTTGCAGTATCACGGGTTAATGTCCAAGTAGTGTTGCGGATTAACACATCAATCTCACCTGTCTGAAGAGCAGGAAATCTGTCAGCTGCTTTTAAGGAACGGAACTCAACTTTACTCGCATCGCCAAAAACTGCAGCCGCAATTGCGCGACCAAAATCTACGTCAAATCCTTTCCATTCGCCATCCTGACCGAGAAAACCGAATCCTGGCAATTCTTTATTGACACCACAAATTAACCTGCCTCTATTCTTCACTTTTTCCAAGATACCACCGTGATTGTCTGCAATCAGGGGTGTCACCAATAAAACCGTCAAAGCCAATGCTATTATACGAAACAATTTCTTGTTCATAAATATCTCTCCCTAATAAATATAATCAATTGTTAAATAATTAGATATTGCTAAATAAACATAGCATATCACTTGCCAATAAATGCACGACCAGTCTTTTCTTCAGCTTGAAACACAACAAGGTCCTGTCCATCAGGATCTTTCACGAGCCAAATATGACCGGCATGCGTATGATGGATGCTATAGGCATTTGCGGCAGCGCGCCCGCGATATGATTCATTGCCATCCGCATCAATCCAATAATAAGTAATATCAGTCTCAGTTTTGTTCACAAAAAGAACTGCGGTATTGTCACCGTCGTGAGATTCCAACGTTGAAAGTTGACTCGGTTCATAACGTTTCAAATCTGTCCATTTGTCTCCACCTTCACAGTTCTCATCAAAAAGTTGGTCATAACATGTTGCAAGATCGGCAGGCCATTCAAACTTTGGGGCATTATCAGGATCATATCCCTGCAAATGCGGTAGATTCAGACGTTTGACAGCGTTAGAATACCGCCAGTCAGTATCTCCATAAATTTCAGTGAGCAGTTCTGCCAAGTCAGGATCATATTCTTTCAATATTCCACGTTTACTCACATGATTATGCTGTGCATCGTTTTCTCGGTTCGTATTGAACCAAGATTGCGTCCCTTCAGCCCAATACTCCTCTTTGTTTGTAGAAGCATAAGTGCCTTTCCACAAACCTTTCTCCATCGCTGCCTCATACAAAACCTTAAGCCGTTTATCGAAATCTGGGTCAACGGTGCTAAGTCCCATCTGATGTAATGCATGAGCAAACTCATGAATAAGTATGTTCTCAGTCCCGTAAGGATCACCCGAATAATTAAGCAGATTTTCTTCACCACAACTCACTGAGGGACGTGCAGAAGTTGCTCCTAAACCACGTGCGCGCCGATCCCAATAAAAGTCCGGCTTTAGATCACTATGTTCAGGAATCTTTGTTGTCATCTCGTCGTATGCCATAATGGAGAACCGAACATTATTTTCCCCAAGTGCTTGTAGTAAGTCTGGTCGGTGTCCAATAACCTGCTGAATGAGCCAAGCTGCTTCCTGCAAAGCATGTGGATCCACCTTCTCAGATGAAACAACAGGAAAGCCACCAACATCTATCCACTGTTGGTAAAATTCGGACATTTCAAATTTCTCTCGGATAGTTGATGGCGGTTCAATAGGTTTTTCAATGGTATCGGAAGATGATATACTCGCTGCAGCAAATGAGATAAACGCAGCACCAGTATAAAACAAGATAGATGAGGAATTCATATTTTCGAGTATTATCCTATCGGTAGGTAGATTGATACGTTTTAATATCCAACTTTCTATATTAACAAGTATAACATTTATTGGTAAATTTGTCACATAAAATTGGGTGTGTAAAGTTTTTTGGTATAATATCGTTGTAACCATTGTAGTGCTGGGTCTCTGTGCCCCCGCCATCTTTCCTCGCATCACTTGCTAATATTCCAAGACGGTAGGTGCGGTTTCCTAACCGCACAGGATTTGCACCAGACACCTTTCATAATAGGTTTTCTCACAGATTTCGGTGCGGTTAGGAAACCGCACCATAGGCGTCAATTTAGTGAGTAAAGTTTGTGCATTTTATACACCTTTCGCCCCGCTGGGGCTTTCGTCTGTATTGATATTACGTGCTATACACCTGTCGCCTCTCCGAGGCTTTCATAAATCACATAACAGCACCAGCGGTGCGAAAGGTGTATAGAAAATGTCCGCCACAAGAAACCAAGCACCAGCGGTGCGAAAGGTGTGTATGATAATAAGAGACTTCCAAAATCCTTCACAGGTAAATATATCCTTAAATTGACGCCTATGGTGCGGTTAGGAAACCGCACCATAGGCGTCAATTTAGTGATTTCTTGCTGCATTTTCAAGATATTCCAATGTGGTGTCTCTATTAGCACGCCTCTCAATGTAGCACCCGTTTTGGAATGCTTGTTTTATTTCATCAAAAGTTTGCCGGAAAGACATTATAGACTTGCGAAAACCTATTGCGAGTATGCGTGCGTATGTGCTAATAAGTTCTGCTGTCTTTGATAGACTATGTTTTAGGCATCGCCAACCGACCACTAACATGATCCAATGCCGAATAATCGCAACGATGAGTTTCGCATACAACTCACATAAGATACGATATGGCTTGTCGCTACGGGAGGTATCAACTTTTCCAATGCTTTTGAAGCACTTATACATCAACTCAATCTGCCATCGAGTGCGTGCGACAGCACAAATCTGCTCAGCAGTCAGTTGGTCTACTCCGACGTTAGTAATGTAGATATTCCACCTTGCGAACTGAAGTCGTTCTGGTGAAGGTTTCGTATACTTCCGCTTCGCACGATGTTTTATATCCTTCATGCGCTGTTGGGTTTCTGTTTCTGAAAGTCTTTGAACAACTAATCGTGCTTTGAGACGCTTGTTTTTGCCTATAAAGATTTGTTTGTCTTTGAAGGTATCAGAACCCTTCTTGAGCCATTTTAGCAAGCAAAAAGGTTCACCTGTTTCATCATAGAGAAAACACTTTACTTTGTAGCGTGATATCCAAAAGGCGTTTGCATCGGAAAGTCTTTTGAAGGTATCAAGCGAATAATAGCCGAGGTCTGCAAGGCGTAAACTGCCGGAGGGTAGCATGTCAATCTGCTTTTCAATAGCACTATCAGCGGTGATGCCATCGGTCAGTTGAAAGTGTTCAAAAGTGCCTGTGGCAATATCAAAACGCAGGTGGAGTTTCACGGAAGCTGTGTTCGGTTTGTTCTTTTTCTTTCCACCTTCCCAAGTGTCGTGGAGCGTATCAGGGAGTGTAATCCAAGAACTATCTTGTAAATAGACACCAGTGAACTTTTCAAGGAGCGGAAGCGTTTGCGGGTCGGCAGAAATAACCGTGGCTGCAGCAGCATCAAGGACAGCTCTAAGGGTCTCTGCTGCTTCGGGTGTAAATCGCTGTTCAATGGCTTGTCGTGAGACTGAAGTTCCGAGCACACCAGCGGTTTGAGCAAGTTGTGTATAGGTGGCATCTGGGTTTTGTAAAAAAGTAAAAACAAGGATTTGAGCAAAACGACTACCGTTGAGTTTACAACTTCTTTTGACAAAACCTGTATTGAGAGCTGCATCATTGGCTATAGTTGTAAGAATATATTGCATTTCTATGGGAACTTGTGATAATGTATTCATTGGAAACACCTCTTTGTAGACAATAATAACTCTATATCTACATTATATATGAGGTGTTTTCATTCTTACAGAAGTTTTATTTCATAATTTATACTTTCTCTGATTAAAAGTTGACACTTATCGGACTTGGTGCATCCTTAAATTGACGCCTATGGTGCGGTTAGGAAACCGCACCTACCGGTACTAGAAGGACGCTATTGTTGGAGGGGTTAGAAACTCCTCCAGCAATATGAAATTGGGGTTGGGTAACCGCTAAATTGACGTCTATACCAGAATACGCCAAATCAAGTAATCAACGGTATGAACGCCATTGGACGAATACGCGTTTGGTATTCGCCATGATTCCCAGGGAACGCCTAATGACGATTAAAAAATAAATCGGGTAAGTTCCTTGAGAAGTCCGGAGTGGTTAGGAAACCGCTCCTACCGAGTTTGAGAAAATGAGAATTACCCGTTTAATAAATTAATCCTCATACGGGACTAAGAAATGGGCATTGAACGTTGTGCTATAGACATATCGTCCCTACGGGACTGAGGTCACTAATAAAACGGATTGATCTTCTTAAATTACACCTGTCATTGTAGCGCTAAATTAAGAAATCAACGGTATGAACGCCTTTTGGCGTTCCCCGGGTATGAATGCGCTTAGACGAATACGCGTTTGGTATTCGCCATGATTCCCCGGGTCTCCGTGCCCCGCACATTGTTTGAATGTAGCAGGTTTAGGCGGGGCACGGAGACCCCGCGCTACAATAGGAATGGTAGTTTTGGACTATCTCAGATGCATCTAACAAGAAAAAAATAGCTAAATTGACACCTATGGTGTGGTTTCCTAACCGCACCACCGAGTTTGAGAAAATGAGAATTACCCGTTTAATAAATTAAACTTCATACGGGACTAAAGAAAACAGAAGTTTGTATCTGCGCCAAAAACTTTACACACTCTATGTTATGTTTTGGGTTGAAAATATGGTGTCCATAAAGATATTTTGCAAGAAATATTTTGCATTAATTGCATTATAATTTGGTGTTTTTGGAAAAAATGATAATAAAAACCTTCGCGAAAAAGGAGGGTTGAATGCGGTTGCTACAAGGGTTATTGCTGATCTGGTTGTGTTGCTAAGGCGTACTTCTGTGAGTTTAGCATGTGAAAAAGCGGGTGTGAGTGTTGGTTCGTATTATCGTTGGCATTGGGAGTCTCGTAAGCTTTCGCGCGGGTGTGTTCCGAATGCAGTTGATACACCTTATGAATGTTTGCTTCGTGAGTTCGGCAGGCGGATTCGTGCGTCTCGTAAGCATTATTTGGCGTGTAAGCGTGTAGTGCGTGGAAAAAGTTGACAATCGCGCTTAAAAAGCGCTCCTACGGGGGTTGGACAAGCACACTTACAAAGTGCTCCTACAAGTTTTGGCGTGATTAAGATTACCCGTTTAATAAATTAATCTTCATCAGGCGTTCATACCGTTGATTTCTTGATTTGGCCCCTACAATTCATGGTGAGAAGTTAGTGACAGAAACTTTGCACACCCCTCTTTAGATACCTTGATTTACATGTCATGCCGTGATATGATAAACATAATTTGATGATCAATTTCATAAGAGGAAGAATCCGTGCCAAAACTGCTAATGATGCCACCACACAATACAGAATTACAAAAATGGGCAGAACATATTCAGGATGAACTACCCACATATACCGTTGTCTTACCAAAAACAGATGAAGAGGTTAACACACATCTACCAAATACAGATGCTGTTTACGGTTGGGTATCACCAGAACAACTACCTTTAGCGAAAAAGTTACGTTGGTTACAAAGTCCGGCTGCCGGACCATCCCCTGGTTTCTATTATTCTGAATTGGTTGAACATCAGGTAGTTGTCTGCAATATGCGTGGCATTTATAATGACCATATCGCACAACACATCTTGATGTTCGTACTTGCACTTGCTCGTGGATTACCCTACTATATGAACGCACAAAGCAAAGGTCTTTGGGACAACAATGCCAGAAAGAGTGGATATATTGACCTTGCGAAGGCAACTGCATTGATTGTCGGTGTTGGTGGAATCGGACATGAAACTGCACGTCTCTGTGCAGAATTCGGCATGAAGGTAATCGGTGTTGATACCAGATGGGAATATGACACGCCTTTGGTGGAAAAACATCAACCCATGGATTTAGATAGACTCATTCCAATTGCAGATTTTGTCATAGTAACCACACCACATACACCGGAAACTGAGGGAATGTGGAACAAAGAACGTTTCGCACTAATGAGAAGTTCAGCTTACTTCATCAACATTGGGAGGGGTAAAACAACTAAACTTGATGATCTGATAGAAGCACTTGAACACAGAACTATTGCTGGGTGTGGTTTAGATGTGTTTGAGGTCGAACCCTTGCCTACAGAAAGTCCGTTGTGGCAAATGCCAAACGTGTTGATAACACCGCATATAGCAGTCAAGGATGCAGAGAATATATCGGAACGCCACTTTGAAGTGTTTATTGAAAATGCACGACGGTTCGCTGAAGGAACACCACTATTGAATGTAGTGGATAAGTCAATGTGGTATTAAGAACAGAGATCATGTAGACGCGCTTTGCTGAAGATTAATTTATTAAACGGGTAATTCTCATTTTCTCAAACCGGGTAGGAGCGGTTTCCTAACCGCTCCGGACTTCACAAGGAAATTACCTGATTTATTTCTTAATCCCCATGTAAGCGCGCTGGAAACACAGTACTGATAATGATAGTGTCTGAAAATAATGTTCTAATTACTCCAACGTTGCTGTTCTGAGAATAACTCTATCTTCAGTCCAATTGTCCCGATACCATGTGCATGCCTCAAAAGTATCGTTCAGACCACCCATACGTTGCTTCAGCATCTCTCGGAATTCATCTCGGACTGTCTGTGATGTTGGTTCATCAATGAGATTACGGGTTTGGAATGGATCCACAACATTATCAAAGAGTTTTTCGTGTCCATCCGGTCGGTGAACAGCGTAAGTATACTGTTTTGATCGGAGTGCGCGCCATTCATGCCCATCTTCCCATTTCGCAGTGCAACCCATACCTTGCATAAATGCCGCATCTGGTTCATCAAATGGTTGAGCAAACGCTGCTGAACTAAGATCTGAACCCTCAACATCTGCTGGTATCGGCAGATGCATCATTGATAGAAGTGTCGGCATAATATCAGGTGTATTCAAACATGTATCAGCGACGTGGCCTTCGGGTATTTGATTAGACCATCGGACAATAAACGGGATACGCACTGCCTCATCGTAAAAGATGTTTTTTGCCTTGCGTCCCTGTGCCCCGAACATCTCACCATGATCGGAGGTGAAAACAAAGATTGTATCGTCAAGCAAACCGAGTTCGTCAACGGCACGCATCAACCTACCGATATTCCAGTCTAAGTTAGTCGTCATCGCATAATAGACGCGCATCCATTCTGGTAGGTTTTCACGCATTTTCATATTCATCATTGCCCACGCATCACCATAAGGATCGTTTTCTGCTCTATAGTTCGGTGGTAAAGGAAAGTCAATATCTCGGAACATCTCATAGTATTCTTCAGGAACGTTATTCTGTGTCCACGGGTCATGCGGTGTACCGATAGAAAGGAAAAGCGCAAATGGATCGTCTTCCTTTGATGCCCGTTGTAGATATTCAATCGCTAAATCTGTCTGTCCATCCGGTTCATAACCCGGAATCGTAATCTTTTCTGGACTATCTTTATGATAATATGTATCAAAATAGGTATGATGAAAATTGTATGCAGACCATTCTCCATCAAAACCGAGACGATGTGGTCCAGGCGGAATATACGAATTCTGAGGATCATGATGATTACCCAACTGTTTTGCCCATAGATGCCATTTGCCGATATAACTTGTCCGATATCCGTTGCGATGTAACACATGCCCAAAGCAATCATGGTTCGGATTCATGCGGAGTTCGTTGATTGCCATACCAGTGCTGCTGGCATATTTTCCAGTGAAGAGTGAGGCACGATACGGTGCACACATCGGACTACCAGAAACTGCATTACAGAAATCCGCACCTTCTGTCGCAAGTTTATCAATGTTCGGTGTGCGCGCACGCGTATCTCCGGCATAACCGCAGGCTTGATAACGAAGTTGATCTGCAAAAACATAAATGAGGTTTGGATGTTTCTCTGATAATGGCATATAATATTCCTTTAAACGCTCGGTTAAACAGGTTTTCTCCATTGTCCATCAGTAACACGATCAATGAGAATACGTGCCATCTGACTCTCGCGCACCTGTTTCTCAATTTCAACGGGATCCCATTCTTCCAATAATTGCGTTTCCAATTCACTACAGACATCTTGATATTTCGGTTCATTGGCAAGATTGTGAAATTCTCCTGGATCTTCATTTATATCGTAAAGTTCAGGTGGATCACCGAGACTATAGTTGAATTTGTATCGTCCCTTTCGTAGCATAGCCATCGGCCGTTGGACACCGTGAGCAAGGTATTCAGAGAATGCAAAATTTTTCCAATCAGTCGCATTGCCTTCTATCAAAGGAATCAGACTATCGCCATCAAAATTGCTGATAGACTGTCCACCAGCAATGTCAACCAACGTCGCAGTAAGGTCAACGAGTGAAACGACTTCATCAATTCGTTTACCTACGGATATCCCATCAGGAAACATAATCTGTAGTGGAACCCGAACCGATGCTTCATAAAAGTTTGATTTACGCCACATACCGTGTTCACCGTTCATCTCACCGTGGTCACTGGTATAGATGACAACGGTATTCTCCAACTGTCCTGTCTCCTCAAGCGTTTCTATGAGCCTTCCGATTTTCTCATCAAGATAGGTAATCAGTCCATAATAACCCGCACGCGCACGTCGGACTAAATCCTCCGGAAAATCGACACAACCAAACATGCTACGCATTCGTTGATAGACTGGGTGCTGATTGTCAATGTGTCCTTCAGGTATATTGGGGAGGTCAATCTCATCAAGTGGATAGAGATCCCAAAAACGTTGCGGAACTACGAGAGGGAAATGAGGTGCGATGAACGATACGTTGAGTGCCCACGGTTGTTCCTGTCTTGCTGGATCTCGGAGATATGTGAGTGCCGCTTCCTCTGCAAGATCATCAACTTCAATCTCCGTGGTTGTTCCAGGTCCTGCTTGTGCCAATCCTTGCCAAGGACGTGCAGCTGGTGGTGTGCCTTTGTCCCAATCCGTAAGTCCGTGTTGTCTTTCAGCATGTAGGTCTCGTGCAAGCTGCGCGCGAAATCCGTGCAGCTGATCCAAGCCACCGAAATGCTGTTTTCCCGAGAGCATAACGTCATAACCAACATCACGTAGCAAATGTGCCCAAGTGACAGCATCGGGTGGCAAAGGAGCCGCATTGTCCCACGCCCCGATATGATGGATATATCGTCCTGTCATAAAAGACATCCGAGACGGCATGCAGAGTGGGGAATTACAATAGGCATTTGTAAAGGTTACCCCATCATCGGCAAGTCTATCCATGTGTGGTGTTTGAACGAGAGGATGGCCATACGGTCCGCTAAACATCGGTGCATGTTCATCGGACATAATGAGGAGAATGTTGGGTTGGTTTGCAGACATGGTGTTTCAACTAATCTAAGATTAACCAGATTTTGATTTATTTAGGATACCATTCCTTGCACAAACTGTCAATAGGTAATCTTGTTTTGATACAACGCTACTATCAAATGGAAAGTCTTATTCCTATCTCTACAAACAGCAAACACTTGACATTCATGGAAAACTCTGATAAACTTATAGTCTACTTGCAGTAACTTCCATTGTAATTGCTTTGTTCACGACCCATTGGTTAATTTCAGATAAGGAGAATCTCATGTCAGTTAAGAGAAAAAAGTGGTTGCAGGATACAATTGAGAAACTGTCAGATTCCGATATTGAAAAACTACAGAAGTATGTAGAATCACTTTCTGTGAAATCCCCACTGTCAAAAAAAGATATTAGAAACCCAGAAAGTATGCAAAATCCTAATCCAGCAGGTAAACCAAAGCAAATATTGACTGCAATTAACAAATCACATCAAGTGACAAAAGAAGATGCAGATGCACTCCTTCAATCAATCAAAGAGGGAGAAATTCCAACTCAATTTGATTCTGTCTTTGATTAGATGACAGGAAATAATTGATGGAATACCTTCTTGATACCTCAACATGCAGTCTATTGATGGCACACTCTCCCAATGTTGTTGCTCATCTTGAGTCCTTATCTGATGTGAATAACTATGTCTTTACCTGTACAATCGTTAGAGGTGAAATCCTGTTTGGAATTCAAAGACTTCCGATAGGACACAGACGACAGGTTTTAGAAGATCAAGTCAACAATTTATTTGAGGGGTTGCCATGTCACCCAATTCCAGAAGAAGCGGCTGATGACTATGCAACGGTGAAACGTTACGCTGAAAAACAAGGTACACCTTTATCTGAAAATGATCTTTGGATTGCTGCGACTTCTATGACATTTAGTGCAATTCTTGTTACTGCTGATTCTGACTATCAGCGGATTAGAGGATTCGGGTTACAAGTGGAGGATTGGACAAACTGACCTTCATGTTTTTACGACGGATGTCCATACGGTCCGCTAAACATCGGCGCATGTTCATCGGACATGATGAGGAGAATGTTAGGTTGGTTTGCAGGCATGGTGGTCTTACGTTCGGTGTTGAAGCAGTAGAATGCTGTATCAGTTATATTCTATGCAGGTAGTCAACCAAATAGGCAGTTTATTGTGCAAATAGACGGTGTTCAATTTTTCGTGAAGGTTGGGATGGTATACTTGGTGTGGTTTGATCTTGCGTTCGTTCCTTCTGCAGCATCTGTTCTTCAGAAATAACTTCAAGTGAGTGCAGATTAATCTTACTTAGATGATGGAATGGAGTTTCTTCAATAGGTTCTGGTTGAGGGTTTTCCTCCTGCTGTATCAACATGGAAGTGATGTCATCAGGCAATTTCATACCGATTTGCTCCTCAAAGTCTTCTAAACTCTTATAATCATTATGAAATGCATTGATAATGTTTAAACCTTTATTCTCCGCATTTGTTAGGTCAATTCTCGCTTTTGTCCATGCTTTCTGATGCAACCACACTTTAGCGCGAACAAAGTAAGCTCTTGCAAATCCTGGGTTGAGTTGGATTGCAGTGTTAAAATCTGTAATAGCCATTTCAAAGTTCCCTTCACTGTAATAAACTTTACCTCGATTATAATATAATTCTACGATTAGAGGATTAATTTGTATCGCACACGTAAAGTCTGCTATAGCATTAAGAAAATCACCTTTACTTGCAAGAGTGAAACCACGATTGATATATGATGAAATATGATCAGGTTGGAGTTGGATAACCGTATTATGGTCTGCAATTGCTTGATCAAAATTGCGTTTTTTACTGTAGGCGATACCACGGTTTATATAGCTCTCAACGTGGTATGGATTTAACTTTATCACTTTCGTGTAATCAGCTATGGCTTTATAGAATTCACTTTTACTGTTATAGGCATTGCCGCGTTCATAATACGCATCGGAGTAATTAGGTCGCAATTTAATGGCTTCTGTGCAGTTTGCAATAACTAAATCAAATTCTCCTTTGTTGTCATAAGCTATACCGCGAATCAGATAGGCATCAGCAGCATTCGGATTAAGTTCAATTGCCCTTTCACAGTCTTTTATAGATGCATCAAATTCACCCATAAAACAATTTACAGTTGCACGCGTAATATAATGCACAGCAACATTAGGTCTAAGTTCAATCACTTTATTACAGTCAGCAATAGCAGCCTCAATTTCACCTTTAAGGAAAAACACATTTCCTCGAATAACATATCCTTCAACACAATTCGGATTCAGTTCTAATGCTTTTGTATAATTCGTAATTGCTAAGTCAAACTCGCCTATGTTGTTATATGCGTTACCACGTGCAATATATGCATTTACATAATCTGGTGTGAGACGTATTGCTTTGCTATAATCTCTAATTGCGAAGTCAACTTGACCTATGCGACTATACGCATTACCACGAACCAGATAAGCATCAGTAAGATCAGGATTAAGTTGGATAGCTTTGTCGCAGTCTTCTATGGCATTGTCAAACTCGTCTTTAATCACATAAGAATTTCCCCGATGATAGTATGCTTCAGCGTAATCAGGATCATGTTGGATTGCCTTTGTAAAATCTTCAATTGCCTTGTCAATATCCCCGTTAGCACCGTGTGCCATTCCACGACCAAAATACGCCCTTGCAGGTTGCCGAGTCCAGAAAATTGCATCGGTAAAGTCAGTAATTGCTTCTTCAAATTTACCCATTTTATGGTACACCTCGCCACGGTAAATGTAGGGCATAGCAAAACCGGGACTCAGTTCAATAGCTCTACTAAAATGCTTAACGGCTTCTTCATAGTGTGCCATTTTTGCTTTGTTAGCCATTTTCTGAATCTCCCTTCTGCTCTTGTGATAAACCTTTATAAGTCATTCTATAGGTTTCCAGTTTAAGGCTTTGATGTCGAATAAATCCATGGATATCATTGTAAACAGATTCGGTATAAATACCGTGTGCCTTTTTTAGATGTTCCTGCATCGGTATTTTGAGGACTGCTGGAATATTGATTACATCTTCGTCGTTCGGTTGAATAAAACCATCAGGATGTCTAACAAATACACTCTTCTGTGCAATGACACGATTCATTGGTTCATACGGGTTTTTAATGTAAGAATCTATTAATTCAATTCTTTGTGTGATAACTCTACCGTTTTTATCAAGAGAACTGTTGCACGCCATGTAAAGTGCAATTAGATAGTCTTCTGAAAAATCAATTAGGTTAGTTTTACCACCGTAATGCTGAACTTCTGCAAGGCATTCAATCTCACTATATGTCTTACGGATAAAAGGTTTGGCAATTTCTAACATTTCCCGTTGGACAATACCTTCGCCAATAATAGACATTCTGTTAGATTGTGCGTTTTGTAGCACATTCTGCTTGATTGTGGGTCCACTCTATTCAGTCAGATTGCTGTCCAACCATTTCTATTGTCAAATTAGGATCTATGATAACGCAAGTTGCCACCTAAACTATATAACGAGTCGTTTTGCCTGTGAAGGGTTTTTTCACATACCGCTCCGCTGGAGCGGAAGAATGAAACAAAGCGTGCTATAAACATATCGCTCCGCTGGAGCGGAAGATTGGATATCTTAAGGAGAACGAAGTTGCTCGGATTTTGATAGGTAGCAACTTGAGTTATGATAATTAGAAATACTTCAACAAAAACCTGAAGTTATTTTTATTCATACTATCGGACATTATCACAGATCGATGATAGATCAACACAGTATTCCGATTCAATTGAAGCATGTAAAAATGGCGAAGGTATTGGTTGGACTACCTCTATATCAAATTGTTCATCTTCAACATCAAATTCTTTATCCTCCAAAAAGACACGATACAAGTTTGAGGAGACTTTTCCATAAAAGGGATGATCCATATAGTGTTCAGGTTCGCCACGGTATAGATATTCTCCACTGTCTGATTTTTCTTTTAATTTTTTGAGTATGCCATCAACTGTACGAGGTTTGTGCATTCACTTCACTTTACATTACTAATTATCTTGTTTCAACATAATATCATAATTAACAATAGAATGCAACGATATTGCGAACCCAACCCTACGCCTCAACATCCTCATCAAACTCATTCTCATGCATAATCTCCTGTAGTCCGGTAGCGATACGGAAGGCAACAAGACAGATACAAAAACATAATGCAAACAACCCCTGATGACCGATAAGCGGTACGAGTAATCCACCAATCGTAGATGCGAAACTGGCAGGTAATAACAAAGTATTCATAAAACCGATATAACTCGGACGACTGCGCGGGGGTGCTATGTTTAACATATACGCCATGAATCCAACCATCATGCCGTTTGACAATACACCACTTATTGCAAAAAGGAAGAAAAAAGCAGGTAATATGAAGGTCTTTGGGACTATACCTGAAAAGAACCCAATTGCTGGCGGAAATGCCATCAAACCAGCAGTGATAATCAGTAGCCATCGCACTCCATATCTTTCTCCAATATAACCCCACATGGCATTTGAAACAACTCCGCTAAAAGCAGAACATACGATGAAAAAACCTATTGTTGACTCGGGAACACCTAATTCATACAAGGCATACGGTGTGTAGAAAGGGATTGCCATGCCAGCAAGGTGCAAACCGATACGGAAAAATATAAATCTACGATAATTCATATCTGTCCGTAAGAAATGGGGTCCCTGTTTTAAGTGCTCCCACATAGGTATACGTTTCGCATTAACAGGATGGATTGGTTCACGTATTCCCAAGAAACTGACAAAAGATAGAAAGGCAGCAAGCACAGAACAGATAAAGAGGACAGAGTAATTTGATGGGAACACAAGTTCAGTCTCTATCTGAAAGATGGAACTGATGACATACATCGTTATTGTTCTGAAGCTTTGCGTAATCCATCCAAAAACACCATTAAATTCATCTTCTTTTACAAGCACAGCACGCACAAAAAATCCAACCCATATACCGAAAAATCCACCAAATACTTGTCTTAGACTGAAAAAGCGGGCACGCCGATTTGGTGCTATAGATTTAGAGATGATGTCCATATAGGGAAGCGTTGATACTCCCATAGCTGAGGAAGATAGAAAGTAGAACCCTAAAAAGCATGCTGCGAGTAAAATCGGATTTTGCGCGCCGATTCTTACAGTGCAAAAAAATATAGCCAACCACGCGAACACGCGGATACACATCCCGATTGCATAATATGGCATCTTACGCTGACGATGTTCCAAGAGATTAGATACCAACAGTTGGGGCCACATCCAACCGGCTGTCATCATTGAGCCAGTCAGACCCACCAGAAAATTGGATCCGGTAAGTTTATGCACAAAAGCAGAAAGCACCGTCGACGCATCTACAAATGCAAGATTGATACGCATGAAAGTGCCTTGAAGCAGTGCAAACCCAAAGTTTCGTAGTTGGTGATTCCCTTTTTTGGACATTCTCTCCTCTATCTATTTCAACATGGAATACAACGTCATTTCTCCGAATATCTTCCTTTCAAGAAATAGACCGTTCATAGTGGCACAATTCATTGTGCCTCTTAAGCCTTTTTCAAGAGAGAAGTCATTAATAGAAATGGTATAATCTACAGCCAATTCTCTATATTTTAGCGTATAATGTTCACGGGATTGCACGTTGTTTTTTGACAGATTAATTTCAATAAGGTTGAGTCAAATAATCTGGTAGAGTATTATGTGAGTTAGAGTGATGTGCAGTACAGACTTGCTGCTTTACATGAGAGGATTAGGAATGCATACACGAATAATCTAGGTATAGAAAACAAATCAGCGTTGAATGTATGAGTTGCATCCAACGCTGAAACTCTGTGTTTCAATATCAACAGCTTCTACCAATCTTCAATCAATTGCACTAACAAGCGGACACCATAACCAGTTGCCCCTTCAGGAATATATGTAGACCCTTTCATGCCCCAGGCAGTACCAGCAATGTCAAGATGCACCCACGGATACCCTTCAGCGAACTTCTTCAAGAACGCTGCACCGGCAATCGTCCCAGAAGTCCCATCACCGATGTTCTGCACATCAGCCACTTTGCTTTTCACTCCTTCATCATAATCATCCCAAAGCGGCAATTGCCAGACGCGTTCGTGCGTTTTGTCAGCGGCGTTCTTGACCTTTTCAATCAGTGCATCGTCTGTACCCATTGCACCTGCTGCGATATGTCCAAGAGCAGTAATCACAGCACCTGTCAGGGTCGCTAAATCAATCACACCGTTCGGTTCATACTGCGCTGTCCAACCGAGTGCATCAGCTAAAATTAGTCTGCCTTCGGCATCTGTATTCATTATCTCAATTGTCTTACCACCGTAGGATGTGACAACATCTCCCGGTTTAATAGCAGTGGAACCCGGCATATTTTCAGTTGTCGCAATAATTCCGAGCACCCGCACATCCGGTTTCAACTGACCGATGACCTGCATTGCACCTAATACCGCTGCAGCCCCAGACATGTCGTGTTTCATCTCGTCCATCCCTTTGCCAGATTTCAACGATATGCCACCCGTATCAAAAGTAATTCCTTTACCAACGAGGACAACTGTATCGTGTCTTTCCCCTTCAGGTGTATATTCCAAGATGATAAACCGTGGTTCTTCAGCACTCCCTTGTGCTACTGCTAATAGAGTTCGGAATCCTTTTTCTTCAAGCGTTGGTTTGTCAAAAACTGTGCAATCTAATCCGACCGTATCCGCGACTTCTTCGGCTTTTTCCGCAAGTTGTGTTGGCGTGAGATGGTTGCCGGGTTGATTGCTTAGATCGCGGGCAAGGATAGTCCCGCTTGCAATGGTTTCTCCGCGTTCAACAAGTCGTTCCATCAACGATTTCTCTGACTCACTCCCTACGAGAAAGGTCAGCGATTCAAGTGATTTATTTTCATCTTCTTTATCATCGCTTAGCGTTTTGTGCTGCTTGAACTCATACAACGAGAGTAGACTGGCTTCAACGGCTGCTTGTGCCCAATCGTCTTGTGTTTCGGGTGGAATAGGAACAGTAATAGATTTAAGCCCCATATCACGGACTTGCCGCGCCGTGTGTCCAGCAACTTGCCGAACCTGTTCAGCATCCAGTTTCTCAAACAATCCGAGTCCAACCAGTATGACACGCGGTGCAGCAATCCCACCGTTTGTATAGAGTACGCTTGTTGTTTTCGGTTTCCCTTTGAAATCACCAAGATTCAGAAACGCTTGTATGCGACCATCCAATGCTGAATCAGCGGCTAAGAGTAACTCATTGTGCATGTCATCTTCAAGCACTGGGATGAGGATAGCACCCGTTTCTACTTGACGAAAATCACCAATATCGACAGTTATGTTCATATTTAATCCTTTTTCTTTGTGATGTTTGGAATTGTAACCATAGTTTGGAAAGTTTTTTGTGGACTTGAAGAATAGTCTGAACCAGGATTCACAGGATTTTTAGATTTTTAGGATTGTGAGTTTGGCTCTGCCAAGTCCCTATTCTTAGATTGACGTTTGTTTTTGGATGGCACTTTGATGTTTCAGACTCTTATCCTGTAAATCTGTAAATCCTGTGAATCCTGGTTCAGACAATAAAAAATGATACTTTATAATATCTTAGGATATCCAGACACCTATTTAGATTTACGCATGCCTGTTAAAATGACGAGGGGTTCATCACTTGTTACCGTTAATGAATGGTAGGTGTTTGCAGGCACATCAATTCGGTCACCTTTTTCGACAGTGCCTTCCGCATCGGCAACTTTTGCTTCTGCCGTGCCAGATAACACACAAACCACCTCATCCTGAGTGTGAATATAATCAAGATACGCACCACCCGGACGACCAGACCACTGATATGCGTCAAAACCCTCAGACTGTAATTGTGCTTTCAATGCGTCAATATCGTTATTTTCTTCTAACCAACGTGTTTTCCATTTCATTGCTATTCTCCTTATAGCGGTTCTAACTTTACTGGACACACCTTCAACTCAGCAGTATGTGTAATCGGATCATATCCAGAACCCGTCAACAGATTTACAGGCACATCTGCAAAACTGAAACTGGCAAATACTGTGCCTCGTGGCGATCGATTTGTCGCCTTGACTTTTATATTAATACTCCCACGCGCACTGCTCATTTTGCACCATTCCCCATCTGACAACTGCCATTTGTTAAGGTCTGCGGGGTTCACTTCAAGGGATTCTTCGGGTAACAGATAATCTATACCTTGAGACCTTCCCGTTTGCGTGCGCGTATGGTAAGATTGCAAACGCCTGCCAGTCGTCAACCATACAGGAAAATCATCGCTGATTGTCTCAGCGGGGTCACGGTAATGCACTGTGGAGAAAATCCCTTTTCCGTTAATAAAAGTATCTTCATGCAGTCGTGGTGTGCCAGGGTGATCTTTATGCGGAACAGGCCACTGGTTGTTTAAAGTGTCCGTAACGCCATTCTCAATTCGCTCCCAATCTAATCCAGCATAAATCGGTGAAAGACTGCAGAGTTCATTGAATATCGGTTCAGGTGAGTCATATTCAAATCCGTTGAACCCAAGTCGTTTTGCAAGTTCACAAATTATCCACCAATCAGGTTTCGCTTCGCCAGCAGGTGGTACTGCTGCACGTAAACGTTGCACACGACGTTCGGTATTTGTGCAAATGCCATCAGTTTCACCCCAGGCAGTTGCTGGCAGCACAACATCGGCAAGTTCCGCTGTTTCAGTCAGAAAGATGTCAATGACAACGAGATGGTCTAAGGATCGGAGTGCATGTTCACAATGCTCTCGGTCTGGATCAGACAACAATGTGTTCTCACCATCAATAAGCATCGCGTGAATACTATCACCGCAAAGGTCTAAAGCCGTGACTTTTGTAATTCCTTTCTCAAGGTCAACTTCCTTGCCGTAAGCCGTTTTGAACTTTGCTTGATGCTCAGGATCCGTGACAGATTGAAAACCCGGATAGTTGTTTGGTAAAGCACCACTGTCGCCTGCACCTTGGATATTATTTTGTCCACGCATCGGGTTAATGCCCGTTCCTTCGCGTCCGACATTCCCTGTCATCAGCACAAGGTTACATAAACTTTGGACGTTTTCTACGCCGCAGATATGTTCTGTAATCCCAAGTGTGTAGTAGATAGCAGCTGCATCCGATGAACCATACCACATCGCAGCGGTTTCTATGTCTTGTGCGGGGACACCTGTGATTGTTTCTGCCCATTCAGGTGTCCACTGACTAATGTGTTCAAAGAAGTCATCAAATCCGGTTGTCCGATTTTCAATGAATTCTTTATCAATCAACCCTTCACGTGCAATGACATGCGCCATTCCAAGGAGCAGGGCAGTGTCTGACCCCACGCGGAGTGGCAGATATAGATGAGACAATTCTGCCAATCCGATACGTCTCGGATCTGCGACAATAAGTTTTGCCCCGCGAGCAATCGCCTTTTTCAATCCCGTCGCTGCAACTGGATGGCATTCAGTCATGTTTGTGCCAATACAGAAGATGACATCAGGCTTCTGCATATCTACAAGCGGATTAGACATCGCACCCCGACCGATTGTCGCTGCCAGACCGGCAACGGTCGGTGCGTGTCAGGCACGGCTGCAATTGTCAATATAGTTTGTACCAAAACCTGCACGTATGAACTTCTGCATCAGATACGCCGCTTCACTCGGGGCACGTCCAGAAGCGATACCGTAGATGCTATGTCTACCGTGTTCTGCATTGACTTTTCTGAACCCTTCAGCAGCGACATCAAGTGCATCTTCCCAACTCGTTTCATGAAGTTCACCATCATCACCACGGATAAGCGGAGTCTTGAGTCTGTCAGGATGATGCACAAAATCATAGGCGAACTGCCCTTTGACGCAGAGCGCACCTTCATTCGCAGGACCGTCCATTGCAGGATGGATACCAATTATTTTCTCGTTTTTTGAAAGCACATCAATGGAACAGCCAACGCCACAATATGGACAGATAGTTCGTGTCTTGTCAAACGTCCTGTCTGTAACCTCATCAACCGCACGGAGTGCCTTTTTGTCGGCAAGCGCACCCGTGGGACAAGTCTGGATACACTGTCCACAGAAAGTGCAAGCAGAGTCCTTTAGAAGTCCATCAAATTCTGTCGTAATCTGTGTCTGAAAACCGCGGTTCATCACATTGATGGCGTGATCACCTTCCTGTTCAGCACATACACGAACACACCGGTAGCACGAAATGCAAAGTTCATAGTCCCGAAGAATGAACGGATTGTCATCGGTTTTGCTCGTGCCAGATATTGTGCCCTCAATATCAGTTCCCTTGATCTCGTATTCATCATAGAGATTTGCAAGTTCACGGGAAGCGTAACCACGCAACGGATGCACATCTACCTCACGGTTCTCACTCATTACCATTTCAAGCAGTGTTTTCCGATAAGTCTCAATTGTATCGGTTGATGTATGGATGATCATGCCGGGTGTGGCTTTCGTTGTGCAAGATGCTACCGGATTACGCGCACCTTCCATCTCTACAATACACAAGCGACAGCCACCAAAGGGGTCTAACCGTGGATCATAACACAACGTAGGAATATCTTTCTGATGACGTTGTGCCACTTCAAGCACTGTTTCACCTTCAATAAAGTCGACTTCAATTCCGTCAATCTGCATTTTATCTGACATAATCCACGTTTCTATCCTACCAAGTTTATACAGAAGAAATTAGTTTTCTTCTGTAAAATCAATCTGCGGCACCTCAAGCTCACCCGATAAGATTCGGGATTTTTCCGCTTCAACTTTATCAAGCACACTTTGAGGTATCTTCTCTTTCATTTTGGGATTGTAGGTGAGTGTGATTGCGTGGTCCGTTAACATATTAAAGGTATAAATCTGCGGTTTAAACTTACCATCCTTAACCACTTTCGCTATCTGAACAAATGCATCAGGAGTAATTACGGCATTGGCAAGCACCGTTTCTGGTGATATGTCACTCTTATCCAGATTGGCACCAAAGGTATATACAATCTTACCGTCTTCCAAGGCATTCTCTGCCGCTTCATAAGCACCAAGTCCAGCGGCATCTGCATTGGGAAACAGAAAGTCAACACCTTGATTAATCAGTGCTTCTGAGTATCTTTTCCCTGTAACAGCATCTGTCCAGTCCCCAACCCACATTTCGATAACTTTTACTTCAGGATTAACACTCTTCGCACCTGCTTCAAAAGCCATGAAAGTACTCTTGACAGATGGAATCTCCTGTCCACCGATACAACCCAGTTTGTTCCCCTGTGTCATCATACCCGCCATTATACCTAACAGATAAGCGGGTTGTTCTACACGGAAGTTTGCTGGAGAGATATTGTCGGTGATGGTACCACCTGATGACGTGATAAAAATCGTATCCGGAAAATCAGGTGCAACCGCCTTTGCGGGTTCTTGATATTCATAGCCGTGTCCAAAGATCAAGTCAAATCCCTTATCAGCATAATAACGGAAGTGTTGCTCCTGCTCAGGCATAGTCTTACTCTCAACGTCCATTATTTTTGCATCAAGTTCTTTCTCTATCTGAAGAAGTCCAGTGTATGCCAAAGCATTCCATCCTGCATCCGATTTAGAAGCGGGAAGAAGCATCGCAACCTTGAATTCCTCATCTGTGTTCTTATCTGAACATCCAATTACCAAGGCTGAAATGGTTAAAAGAAGCATCAAACATATCGTAAATTCTACGCTAAACTTAATTGACCGACGAACTTGTATCATCATGTTGTTCTCCTATCTATTGTTGAATCTCACACAATTATAGCAGAATTGTCAGTGTGGTGCAAATTGTAAAGTTGTTTGGGGTGTGTAAAGTTTTTGCACAAACTGCTCATTCTCCATTGTAGGGCCAAATCAACGGTATGAATGCGCTTATGGCATTCCCCGGGTCTCTGTGCCCCGCCGCAACTGATTACATAAGAGATTGCGGGAACAGGACCCATAGGTGTTGTCAACATAAGGAAATATCGTTAATATGAACCATACTCTTCAGTCCCGTAGGGACGATATGTTTATAGAAAAAGAGTTCCCATGCCTTTTTAGTCCCGTAGGGACGATATGTTTATTCTTCTATGTCGTTCCTATGGAACTCAAGAGAGGGTGATAACGTCTTTCTATAGACATATCGTCCCTATGGGACTAAAGAGAACAAAAGTTTGTACCTCTGTGCAAAAACTTTACACACCCAGTTGTTTGGCCAGGGTATTTTAGTTTTATAAATTGCCAGTTGATGAGTCTTACTATGAGTTAGGTCTGGGTTGTAGCGATGCATAGTAGTAGGCACACGCCGTGTGCCGTAACCCGTTCGCGTTTGGACGGCACGCGGAGCGTGCCTACTACCATGTCGTATTCACAAACAAAACCGTATCTCACATCAATTCACGTTTGTAATGAAATACAGCAGAAAATCCGAGAACTAAATAACCCTGTTGTTTGGCGGGATTATGTTGTTTTCGGTATTTTGGGCAGTTCACAATAATGGCTCAGATATTTTCCCAAGCGCACGCGGCAGCCAGAGACTCAAATCGGGGATGTAAGTCACAAGGATCAAGGCGATCAGCAGCAAACCGATAAACAGTATAACAGATCGATAGAGGAGCACCACAGACCTGTCAAACTTCATACTTGAAATAAACAGATTCATCCCAACAGGAGGCGTGAGATAACCGATCTCAAGATTGGTTAGGACAATGATACCGAGATGAACCTTGTCAATACCAAATTGGTCAGCGATGGGTAGCAGTAACGGAACGACGATGATAATCGCTGAAAAAATATCCATCATACACCCAACGATCAGCAGAAAGATATTGAGTCCGATCAAGGTTACGATCCTACTATCTGTCATTGACTCTATCCAATCAAGCACGATTGTTGGCACATCAAGCGTAATGAGATAGTTTGTCAACGCTAAAGCAATACCGAGTATAATTAGAATTGCACCAACAAGAACCATACTATCTTTGACTATACGTGGTAGGGTTTTTATAGATAGGGAGCGGTGGATACATATCTCTATTACACAGACATATATGACTGTCAATGCAGCAATTTCATCAAGGGTAACGACACCTGTAAGGATTCCACCTAACACGAGAAATGGTAATATCAGTTCCCATTTAGCATCCCAAAAGGTTCGCAGGAAAACAGAAAAGTCGAATTGGGTCGTTTCTGTCTGCTTAAGAACACTCCATCCACTACAGTAGAAACTTAGGATGGCAAGGATGATTATACCCGGTATGATTCCTGCAAAGAACATACTATCAATCGGGACTTGTGCGATAATCGCATAGAGAATAAGGGGAATACTTGGAGGGAATAGCAAACCGATGCTACCTGAGGCAGTAATCAATCCAAGCGAAAACCTATCACTATAGGTTTGCCGTAGAATAGGATAGACCAATCCACCCAAAGCGATAATGGTTACACCAGAGGCACCCGTAAATGTGGTAAAGAAAGCACAAGTGATAAGAACAACAACCGCTATGCCACCCGGCAACCAACCGACACTGGCACGGGCAAACGCAACTAATCTTTGCGGTGCTTTACCCTCGGCAATAATATAACCAGCGAATGTAAATAGCGGAATAATCAGAATCGTGGAATTCTTAGTCAGTCTATTTATATCAATTAGGATGGTAGAAATCGGTTCACCTGCCATCGCATAACCGACAATCGCAGCACCCCCAAGTAGAATAAAGAGTGCCCCACCCAACAGAGCAAAACCGACTAATCCGATGCCGATAATATATCCCATTACTCTTGTTCTCCTTCGACATCTTCTTTCAACTGTTCTATATCAGTTAAATTGATACATATCTGTAGTATCAAGTGAATTCCCATGAGGACAAAACCAAAAGGTATAATAGTCTTTGCCCACCACATTGGTACAATCCCTATAGTCGCAGGACTCTTCTGTTCTTCCATCAGAAAGTCAAAACCGAAATAAGCCAAAATGCCTACAACAATCAGACTCAGCACATCTATAATATAACCAGTATATCGGGTGACGTTGGCGGGTAAAATCCTGTTCAGCGCATCAATGCTAATGTGCCGTCTTTCAGAGGAAGCAAGGGCAGCACCAAGAAAGCACATCCAGAGAGTCAAGTTCTGAAGCAGAAGGTGTTTCCACAACAAACTCGTTTTAAATCCGTATCGTAACACAATTTCAAGGACTGCAAGTCCAATCATCATTGCAATAATCACGCACAATAAACCGTTTTCAATTTTTCCGAGGAAGGAATTAATTCGTTGGAAAATATTCGTGGATGAAAATGTCGCAACACTTGCAGATTCACTGTCTCTGTTGACTAATTCAATCTCTTCTGGGGTGGCAACCTTGATAGCATCACTTGATTCGGTTTGCTCGGAGGTCAATAAGTCTAAGTCGGAGAGAGACTCAGGAAGTGACAACACATCAGTTTGAAGCATTGAAATGTGTGCTTGGCGTTTCTGCGAGTCTTTGAGAATATCACGTGCCTGATTTAGGAGGGCACGCCACTGTTCTTCTGTTGAGCCATCAGGACGAACCCTTGCTCCTGCATTTAATGATTCGTTATACAGTATATTGTGGGCATCATCAACTTGAGATGCAATGTCAGTTTCGGTTTGGTTTTGTAAGGTTTCTATAGAAAACCCTAACACATCAAAGTAATCAATCTTCTCACCGATAATTATTCCTGATGCTTTGAGAATGCCATCTGCGTCATCAACAGAAATGTCATGTTGTTGTACCGCACGACGAAGAAGTCCTTTACGTTGTCCCTCTGTAATCGTTGGTGAGATCGTTTTAAACTCGCTAATAAAGGCAATATAATCGTCGCGTTTAGACATCAGATATTCTCATTTCATATATAGACAACCGATTATATGTTAAGTAGTATTCTCAATCGTGATGTGCCAACACCTGAATACCTGCCGAGGGGAAAACAGCAACTTTCGCATGATCAGGCAGTTCTTCAGCAAACATTTGAATTAGTTGTTCAAGGTTACGAAAGAGTATCCCGTTGGAATGCTTTTTATAGAAATCGTCAACCAAAAAGTACTCAGACCAAACGTGCAGTTGGTCTCGGTTTCCAAGTTTTGGTTCGGGCAGTTCAGGCGGAATATTTTCCATCCTCTGCTGCAAATATCGGGTATAATCAATCTGATCAAACAGACCGTGATAACATACACCATCGCTTGCAGGATTGAGTAGCATCTTATACGCCTTCTCAAAGTATCCTGCTGCCCATAATGCTTTTCCTGTTTGGATCGGATCGCTATCAAGCGGATAACAATTCAGTACGATCAAGTCGGTCTCTTTTCGGGATTGCATCGGTATTTCTGTTCCATAAGTTTCTAACGCAAAATGTGCACCAGCACGATGTGCCTGCACATAATCTCCAACAAACAAACCGCAAATCTCTCTACGTGAATTAAGCACAACATTCGCAATTACATCAAGACCGATTACATTCGCAACTTCCTCAGCAAAATCACGATGGTCTGGCGTGTCGCTTTTTCTCTCTATCACCGCGTGTCCACGTCCCGGTGAAAATGTATGGAAATAGAACATCGTGGCAAACCCAGAAATACCGGGAACAATCAGTTTCGCACCACCTCCGAATCCAACCGCACCGTGCGGATAGATACCACCTAAGCAGATTTTGAAATCCGCATCTGCGACAAAACTGTTGATATAGATCGGCATCCCATTTTGAAGGCTGCCATATCCACGCAAGTCACCACTCATAAAGTCATGACTTGTCACCTCATATTCAGCAGCTATATCGGCACCGACTTTCTTCTCAATCTCTTCGTCTAATAAGGGACGGTGAGAACCACCACCCACTACAAATCGGATTTCAGATTTAGGAATACCAGCAATGGTAAGTTCGCGCAATAGGAAAGGGATTACTTCTGCTGCAGGCGTAGGACGGCTAAGATCATCTACAACAATAGCAGCACTCTTTTTCCCTTTCGCCAGTTCTGATATACGTTGTGTGCCAATAGGTTCTGCAAATGCCTGCTCAATCTGCGAATCAGATAATGCGGGTGCATCCTTTGGACCCAAAACCTCCACTTCCCATCCAGAAGGGAAATCCAGAGTAAGTTCAATATCACCATACCAAGCATGTGAGTGGACTGTGGCTGTGTTCTTCATATCTGTTTTCCTTCAATGAAGCAACTGACTTCGTAGTCGCGCTCTTCATTACACCTCTTACATTCACAGGTAGGCGAGGTGTCCTAACTTCGCCGATGCAGAGTGTTCAATGATTTCAAATTCTAATATAACCTAAGTTGCCACCTATCATTTGTTGGAGGGGTTTGTAACCCCGATTTATAAGAAGTGGCACTAAAATATGCCGATGCAGAGTGTTCAATGATTTCAAATTCTAATATAACCTATGTTGCCACCTATCATTTGTTGGAGGGGTTTGTAACCCCGATTTATAAGAAGTGGCACTAAAATATGCAGAATTCTTTTGTTTCTTCGTTTGACAAAGTAATTTGATGATTAATATTCAGTAGGTAGCAACTTAGGTTAATATAACTAATGCACTTCAGACAAAGGGAGCGCAATGCTTCTAACGAACTATTGTTTTTATGCACCGTTATTTTTGTTTGGCAAAACAATATCCTCAAAAGTTTCAGCATTGAAAACTTCTTCAAAAAGTGCGTCAAGAAGCGTAAGGTCTTCTATACCATTTATCTCATTGACAACCGCATCTGAAACTTCCGTAAAACGAAGCCGCATCAGTCTAAGAACTGCTTCCTGTTTCTCATCTATTCTCCCTTGTTCAAGTCCTTGTTCAAGTCCTTGTTCAAGTCCTTGTTTTTTCCCTTGTTGTATAAGAGCTTCTGCCCCAGTCATAATTAAACTTTCAACCTCCGTATCTTTATTGTGTGTCATGATGCGTTGCATCAAATGTTCCCTCTCATCTTCTGGTCGTCTACATACTATCAGATGAGAGAGATATACAATAGCATGTGTGTGTAGTGCTGTTTCTTCGGGTGATCCGGTAGGTGCGGTTTCCGTACCGCACCATAGGCGTCAATTTAGCTATTTTTTTTCTTGTTAGATGCATCTGAGATAGTCCAAAACTGCCATCCATATTGTAGCGCCAAATCAACGGTATGAATGCGCTTCTGGCATTCCCCGGGTCTCCGTGCCCCGCCTAAACCTGCTACATTCAAACAACGTGCGGGGCACGGAGACCCCGCGCTACAATGGCAGGCGTAATTTAAGAAGATCAATCCGTTTTATTAGTGATCTCAGTCCCGTAGGGACGATATGTCTATAGCACAAGGTTCAATACCCATTTCTTAGTCCCGACAAATGCCAAACGCGCATTTGACGTTGATTTGGTAGGGACGATATGTTTATACGTTTCGGTTGTAACAAACATATCGTCCCTACGGGACTAAAAGCTGTGATGATGGCGTTTAGCTATAAACATCCCGTCCCTACGGGACTAAAGAACGTTATCGCCATGCAAATAAATCCTTAAATTGACGCCTATGGTGCGGTTTCCGAACCAATTCAGAATACCAAACGCGTATTCTGATGGAATACAAATATTTGATTTATCAAACTCACGTTTGGTTAGTATGTTTGTTGTTGTATCCGTTGTCACGTTCTCTTCTGGTGTTTGTTTCTGTAGCATAGGATAACATGAATTAGTTGAAGATGTCAAGAGTTGTGAACTGAGGTGCAGAGCCATTCAATTATCACTAAACGACCTTGTTGATTGGGTTTCTAACCCGCAGAATACTATACGCGTATTCTGCATTGTTTTGGATTGTCCGCTATGTAGCAACATCGGAGCAGTCTATTTATCAAAAGCACTCTAAAAATTCAGACTCCTATCCTCGTCATCCTTTTATCCTGCAAATCTTGGTTCAGACAAGTTATGCTATGATGCAATTCCTAACACCGTTTTCGTGGTGTGTAGAAGTCGCAAATAATACGCCGCTATTGAAGTGAGTTCGGTGTCAGTATTTGAGTGCCAGCAACAGGTAAAATCGCAACTTTGGCACGTGCTGGAAGTTTCTCTGTCATGAGCTCAATTAGTTGGTCTAAGTCACGGTAAAGGAGAGATGAAGGATACTCTTTGTAGAAATCATCTCTATCAAAATGCTCAGACCAAACATGGAGCTGGGTCGGTTTCCCAATTTTTGGTTCAGGTGTTGGGACTGTAGGCAAACGTTCAATTTTCTGTTGCATATAACGTTTGTAATCAAGTCGGTCAAACAGTCCGTGGAAACAGGAACCGTCAGTCGCGGGATAAAGAGCAATCGTATAGGCGTTTTCAAAATAGGAAAAAGCAGCGAGTGCCTTATCAAGTTGAATCGCATCAGCATCAAGCGGATAGCAGTTAATCACAACAAGATCGCTTTCCGTTTGAGTTGCTTCAGATATCTCCGTTGTGTAGGTCTCCAGGGCAAAATGTGCTCCTTTACGATGTGCCTTGACGAAGTCGCCAACAAACAATCCGCAGATTTCCCGTCGACTATTGAGCACAACATTGGCAATAGCATCCAATCCAAGTAACCCCGCTGCCATCTCAATAGTATCGCGCCGATCAGGTTCCTCACTATCTCCTTCAATCACTGCCGGACCACGTCCCTGTGGAAAAGAATGAAAATAATACATCGTAGCAAAACCTGCAGTGCCAGGGACAATCAGTTTCGCACCCCCAGTAAAACCCACTGAACTATGCGGATATATACCACCTATAGTCATTTTGAAATCCGAATCTGCGACTGTCCGATTGATATACACAGGTGTGCCATTTTCAAGTTTGCCCAACGCCCGTAAATCGTTGCTTAAGAAATTATGATTGGTTACCTCATATTCAGCTGCGATGTCCGTCCCAACTTTCTTTCGCATCTCTTCCTCAGAAATTGGACGGTGTCCACCAACACCCACAACAAATCGTATTTCAGATTTAGGAACGCCAGCAGCGGAAAGTTCACGTAACACAAAAGGGATAACTTGATATGCTGGAGTCGGACGACTCAGATCATCTACGATGATGACAGCACTTTTTTTTCCTTTCGCCAGTTTTGATATACGTTCTGTACCGATGGGTTCGGCAAATGCTTGTTCAATTTGTGTATCAGACAGTGCGGGAGCATCCTTCTGGTTTAGCATCTCCACTTCCCAGTCCGATGGGAAACGCAGTGTAATCTCTCTATCTCCGTACCAAGCACCTGAACGGACCGTAGCAGTGTTAGGCATCAATCTTCTCCTAATTCAGTTCTTTCCTGTTGATGACATAATGCAGATGCAATAAAGTCGCGGAATAATGGGTGTGGTGTAAGCGGTTTTGATTGAAACTCAGGATGGAATTGCGAACCGACCATCCACGGATGATCCGGCACCTCAGCTATTTCAACCAGACTTTCATCGGGAGATACACCACTAAAACATAATCCCGCTTCTTCTAATCTTGAACGGTGGTCGTTATTTAACTCATAACGATGCCGATGCCGTTCTAATATAATCGGTTGTTGAAACGCTTCGTAACTTTTCGTGTTTTCCTTGAGAACACACGGATAATGTCCAAGGCGCATTGTTGCCCCTTTGTCTGCAATTGCACGTTGTTCCAACATCAGATCAATTACAGGATACGGTGTTTTCTCATCAACCTCAGTGCTGTTTGCATCTTTCATGTTCGCAACGTTCCGGGCATATTCTATGACAAGGCACTGCATTCCGAGGCATAAACCCAAATATGGTATACGCTTCTCTCGAGCATATTTTACCGCGGTTATCATACCTTCAATGCCACGATCCCCAAATCCACCGGGCACCAAAATACCATCTATATTTTCAAACAACCCATCAAGATCTGTATTCTCTGTCAACGATTCAGCCTCTATCCATTCAATATGAACTTCGGTTTCATTAGCAATACCACCATGTTTGATCGCTTCTTGAACACTAATATACGCATCGCTGCCAGTGGTATATTTACCGACAATAGCGATTTTCGTGGAATGCTTAGGATTCTTTAGTTTATCTACCATGGCAACCCATTCGGCATCCAGAGTCGCGCGCCGCTCAAGTCCAAGCTTCTTTGATACGAGATGCCCCATGCCCTGTTGTTCAAAATTCAATGGAATTTCATCTACGCATTTCGTATCTAATCCTTCAATAATAAAGTCTTCACTGATACCGCAAAGGAGGGCAATCTTTCTACGGATACTATCATCAAGATGTTGACTCGTCCGACATAACAATAGATCCGGTTGAATACCAAATTCTTGGAGTTTCCGGATGCTATGTTGTGTAGGTTTGCTCTTGCTCTCTCCGTTAGGCAAGGTGTAAATGAGTGAAACATGGAGGAACAAAGTGTTTTGGCGACCCACCTCCACGGCTAATTCCCGTATAGCTTCAACAAACGGAGGCATTTCAAAATCACCTATTGTGCCACCTATTTCCGTGATGACCACATCAATATCACTGTCTTTACCAATCTGATAGATACGGCGTTTGATCTCATCTGTAATATGTGGAATCAGCTGCACCGTTTGACCGAGATAATCGCCGCGCCTTTCTTTTTCAATCACTTCCTTATAGACAGAACCTGTTGTAAAGTTTGAATGTCTATTTAAGTCAACCCCGAGAAACCTCTCATAATTTCCTAAGTCTAAGTCTGTTTCAGCACCGTCATGCGTCACAAATACCTCTCCGTGTTGAAATGGATTCATCACACCTGCATCAACATTTATATATGGATCAATTTTTACAAGGTTGACATTAAATCCACGATTTATGAGCAATCTTCCTAACGATGCTGTCGTTATTCCTTTGCCAATACCAGAGATGACGCCGCCTGTTACAAATATATATTTTGTCATTTTCTTCCAATGCCTCTCTTTGCAAATATCTGTTTTACCTTTTCCAAGTCTTCAGGAACATCTACGCCAATTAGGGTGGTGTCGGTTTCAACGACGTGGATGGGGATGCCGTGTTCCAAAAAACGCAACTGTTCCAAACCTTCTGTAATCTCATACGGGGTGCGTTTCCAAGATGTGAAGGTAAGAAGCTGTTCCTTTCGGAACGCATATAATCCGATATGCCTGTAGACCAGTGCCCTTTCATCAAAAGTGTGTTCTTTGTTTATCGGAGTACTGGGAATAGAACCCCTTGAAAAGTACAACGCATCCCCTTGATTATTCGTAACAACTTTAACAACGTTCCTATCAAGATAATCTTCAACTGTGTGAATACGTTCTTTCAACGTGCAAACTTGGACTGACGGTCTATCCACAAAAGGTTGAAGCATAAGATCAATCTGTTTCGGTTCAATTAATGGTTCATCACCTTGAATGTCAACCACAACATCGCAATTTATCTGTTCAGCTACGATTGCCACTCGGTCAGTACCAGTTGCACATTCACCTGTCATCTGGACGTTCCCGCCGAAACCTCTAACAACATCATATATCCGTTTATCATCTGTGGCAACGATAACTTGATTGAGCATCTTGGCACAACTGGCACGTTCATATACATGCTGCACCATCGGTTTTCCCAGGATGTCTGCTAACACCTTACCTTCAAAACGGCTTGAGGCATATCGCGCTGGGATAATTCCTATACTTTTCAAAGGTAGTTTCTCTCTTTTCGTGGAATTGTTTGATACACAACAGCTCCAATTTGAATTATATTCTCGGGTTAAAATCCTATAGTTTTTTGAATTGTGTTCAATCTAATTTATCTTAATTTATCATAATAATCAAGAAAAAACAGTAATGACTGGGTTGTTTAGTTTTAGGGTTTTCGTTCAATATTATACACAAACCCACAACAAAATTAACGAACGGTAGGCGAGGTCTCCTAACCTCACCGATGCTGAGTGTTCAAGTAATTTCAAAATCTACTATAGTTTTAGGGTTCCCGATCTTTCGAAAAATAGAAAAATAATAGATTACTCGCACGACATATTCTGGTGTGTCATCTTGTGCGAAACTGTATTGAATAGCACATTTGTCTGTGCGACTTGGGACTAGTGAGGAACCGCAGTATCAAACTCAACATCCACTCCCAAAGCAATCAGCTGATGAACTTCCGTAACATCTAAAATCGGGTTATCCGATATGTCTAAGACTTCCAAGATCGTCAATGCTGTGAGTCGACCAAGGGTGTGTAAAGTTTTTGGGAAAATATCACATTGCCAAATACGCGTGTGGTATTCGGCGGGGCACGGAAACCCGCCCTACAATGGATGGTAGAAGTTAGTGATAAAAACTTTACAACCCCAATTGTTGGAGCAGTTTGAAACCGCGATAGCATAAAGGCAACCTCCATTGTTGCAGCGGTTTGAAACCGAGATTGGTTGATTCACGCTAATAATGGGTTCAAAAAATTAACGCGCCTATTATCACATCATTAATACTTTTTTCGGTCTTTATACGCTTGCTTCGCAGATTCCAGATAACCAAGATCTTCCCAGTCTGAAGTAAGATTATCTCAATATAAATGCATAGCGTGAATCTGTCTGTTCACTGCTATAAAGGCCGTCCAATGCTCTATGTATAGTGAATTATAAATATAAGTTGACACTTTCGACCCACGGTAGGCGAGGTTTCCTAACCTCGCCGATGCAGAGTGTTCAAGTAATTTCAAAATCTACTATAAATACGCATCTACACTTCTGTTATTCTCATAGTTCTCAAGTTCCTTTTTACATCTTTCTAGAGTTTCTTTCCACCTTTTTTTACAAAAATCCTGGTCTTCCCTACTCAAACACTTATACTCAGGAGTTCTTTTGGACACAACAAACTCTTGGTGATAAACAATGTACTTCGTGTCCAAAAGTCTGTGAAATTTAGAGTAATATTCTATCTGAGAACTTCTTGCTTTCAAAGTGTATCTATGTTTATCCATAAGGTTATCAATTTCCATAAATTGGATTTTAAGATAGCTCATTGATATTCATCCTTTGTAATTTGCGGGTTTAACGTCATCGTGCAGGACGTTTTCCGTAAAGTATTTCAGACCTATATGTGTCAATTACAGGGAAAAGACAGGTTCGTAGTCGCGCTATTTATTGCGTCTCGGACATTCTACGCGCACGTCTTCACAACTCAAATTACTATTCTAAACTTCACTGCAGCTTCAACTGCCCCAAAGCGTTGTCAACCTATCCTTAGCAGAGACAATTCCTTTCAATCGTTGCGTTGTCAACGTCTGCCGTTCACCAGCAATAGACATATCCTCAATCTGATATTAACTCAAAGAGCAAAGCATAATTCAGTTCTTGGCCATACATATTCCCAACTTTGTCAACAGATGTGTTATCAGGGTATTATAGCTCCAATGAAAAGGCTTTACCGTCGAATATAACAGATGGATATGTGTTAATCCTAATTCGGTCCCGTGGTGTTCCGATAGGTAGTAGACTTGATGATCAAGGATATTGTCTGAATGCTGAATCTCGATCTTTCTTTACAACGGTTAATGTCATAATTATTTATAGAAATAGCATTAGCTTCTTCGTTTATCTCTTTCCTGTTGAACACGCAGGAATGATGGAATATCCCACTGTTTCTCTTTGTTCTGATCTTTTTCCTCATCTGTCGCTTGCTCAGTGTTTTCTTGCTGTTCCTGTTCATCGCGTGGCGGCCTTTCTGGGGTCAATGGTCGAGGTAGTGAACTCGTTTCTCTTTCTTGTGGCTGGTGTTCCCACGTATTCTGTTGTGTGCCAGATTGACTGCTTCTTCCTACCCCAGCCTCATTATTTCTACCCCTACTTCCTTGCAGCATCGAATTTGGTTGAACTTGACGATTGAAACCGCCACTCGTACCAATTCCCTGTCCAACATTGTAGTTTGATTCTGCTGGCGGGTCAAAACCTGTTGCAATAACAGTCACCAGAACTTCATCCTTGAGTTCCAATTCATCTCTGTACACTAACCCAAAGATCGGTTCTGCATCCTCGGATGCTTCAACGATGACTTGCATTGTTTCATCTAATTCAACCATCGTGAAATCAGGAGGAGATGTGATATTGACGATCATCCCAGCAGCACCAGCAATACTGGTTTCTTCAAGTAACGGTGAAGAAATAGCTTGCTCCGCAGCTGCAATTGCACGATTATCACCAGTTGCTCTTCCCATACCCATCAATGCTGTTCCAGAATCTCTCATCACAGTCTCTACGTCTGCAAAGTCAACATTAATCTCACCTGATTCAGTTATAATATCAGAGATGCTTTTAACACCGTGTAATAGGATTTCGTCTCCAATCTTGAAAGCGTGTTGAATCGTGAGTTTTCTATCAAAGTTGTCAATCAGACGTTGGTTAGGCACAACGATTACCGCGTCTGCATTGTTGCGAAGTTCCTTCAAACCTGCTTCAGCATTTTCGGCACGTCGTCTTCCTTCAAAATCGAAAGGTCGTGTCACGAATCCGATAGTTAACGCACCTTTTTCCTTCGCAAGAGATGCCACAATTGGAGCTGCACCCGTGCCAGTTCCACCACCCATACCAGCTGCGACAAAGACCATATTTGCTGAATCAACAATTTCTTGAAGGTGTTCACGATCTTCGTTAGCAGCCTTTGCTCCAAGTTCTGGGTAAGAGCCCGCCCCTAAGCCCTTGGTCGTGCTCTTACCGATCTGAATTTGTGTTGCACCATGACATGTACTGAGGGCTTGTTGATCTGTGTTAACTGCATAAAATTCAATACCTGTGAGCGCAGCTTCAATCATATGTCTCACAGCATTCCCACCAGCTCCACCCACACCAATAACCTTAATTTTTGCACTTACATTCTCAAATTCTTCTTGTTTAAAAGCTATCATTTTTGTTTTTAGTCGCCTCTGGATACCTCATTCTTTAGCACTTCTATTGATTAGGTTTCGTTTCTTACAGAACGCGTATTACCATGGGCAACTTAATTCCTCCCTATCAAAAATGTTGTCTACGATTACAATAAACATAATCTACAGCGTATCTCATAAATATTCTAATTGCACACGTATGCATACAAGAAGCACAAAACCTAAATACCATTTCCGTGCCACGTCACTTCAAAGCCACATCTAAAGGATCAGAGTATATGCTTGTCTCCTATCAACACCACAGAGGATTCAGATGTCCAACAAGCATCCAAAGCCTATTCAACCAGACGCACTTCATGACAAGACGCACTTGTGATCAAAACACTCACGGGTCTGCCGCGTTTTTCTGTAATCGATACCAGTTTTGTCCCTTTACCTCACTTTGTCTTACTAACACAAACACCACCTTTCTTTGCTGGAATAAACTTCGGATCAATACAACACACACTCATATTTATTTATTTTCGTTTTCAAGTTTTTCTATGAGTGTCATTTGCACTCTTTCAAGTGTTCCATCCATAGACCATTGTTGAAACCACGATGACACGTTTGATAGGGTGGATACTTTTCTGGTAAATCCTGCCAAGGTGTCCTTGATTGCAACACCCAGAGTATCGCATCTAATGCTTTTCTGTTATTACGCCAAGGTCTACCGGGTTTACCTGAGGGAAGTTCGGACAATAAAAGCACAATTACTTTTCATTGTTTATCACTTTATTCGCACAATATATCGATGCTAAAGTGAATTGAGGACGGCGATAAGGGAGTGTAAAGTTTTTCGTTGCGAACATAATTTCACTGAAGACCACTTCACGTCTGTCAACATTACTGACGTAAATATCGCTTGGATATCCCGGTGTGCCGAGACTCCTGCTGCTATCAGCATTCATTTCATAACCGAGTCCAGATTTATACCCACTCTCCTCCCATGCACGCGGGTCATAACCATCTCGTATAGGTTCTGTTCGCTGCCACGCTTTCCCTTGTGTGAGAAACTGCGTGTTTTCAAAGAATACTCTTGTATCGCTCAGCGGCCATATATTCGTGTTATCCTCAACGACTTCTCTGTAGTAGTTACCGGCAACATCTTCTATTTGGTCTGGAGTGCCGTTTAAATCAGGTTGATTGCGTAGAATTAACAGATAGGGTGTATTGGGCAAGCGCAGATCTCTCGCAATTAAATATAGCGGAGTGACATCTGGATTGTGAGGCTGATCCGCTATATTTTGTCCTTGGATTAAGTCTGTATGAGTGTGTGGTGCGTTGGTAATCAGCAGCAACGCACCGGGTTTCAGTTTGTAATCTAATCCTCTACTTGAGAACGAAACTATATCCTCATCATCTTGACTACTCGTAACAATGCTGATTTCCCACGAATTCAACGTTATTTCACGGTTCGTGATATTCTTAATTTCAATCCAATCGTGTTTGTCATCAACAGCATTGTGTATTTCATTAAAGATTATACTGTCGTTTGCGGCAGTATCGACAGATATACAAAATGTCAAAGTCATTAGAAAAACAGATAATATTCTGATCATAATTCTCTCCATTGTTGAATATATTCATAGCCTCTTGTTAGAGTGGGTATATTGTAAAATCCATTGGTATTTATACACTACGGTTGGTTCAGTATCCTAACCGAACCGGTGTTTGTTTAGTCTTATAGCTCCGGTTTCCTAACCGCAGCTACCGTAAAATAATTGTCTGAACCAGGATTTGCAGGATTAGTAGATTTACAGGATAAGAGAATAGGCATCAATTTAGCGTCATACCAAGTCCGGTAGGTTCGGTATCCTAACCGAACCGGCTTTGTGCCAAATACCTTCATAGAGGTTCTCGCGTAGGATCAGGTTCGGTTCGGAAAAGGTAATCAATTTCCATGAGTCCTTTTTAAATTTATCCCTCCTATTGTAAATGTGCAGGTTTAACGTCTCCGCGCAGGACGTATAGTGATACGTATTAGCGGATATTTGCACACGTCTCCGCCAAGGCGAGACCTTTATGCTCTTAATTACCAGATGACTGCACATCGTTCTGTTTCGCTAAGTGATGGAGTTCAAGATTCAAAAACTATTCGCAACTATTTCAAGGTCACGGATATTCACGACACCGTCAGCATTTAGGTCGGCTTCAGGTGCGTTTGTGGCACCGAACTTAGATGCTACCAACACCAAATCCAGAATGTTAATAACACCATTACCATCAAGGTCAGTGCTTAGAATTAACCGATGGCCAGGAGTACCGAGACTTGTTGATTCAGGTGCACCTTCATCATAACCCAGTCCATCTCTGTAGCCACTCTCAACCCATGCTTCTGCTTGGTATCCGATCACAGCAGGTTTGGCACGGGTCCATGCAACATTTGCAGTGAGTAGCAGTGCAGTCGCGGGTTTGATTTCCCGGTTAGGAAAGTAATTACCGACACTGTCTTCATACCCACCATCAAGACCTTGTAAGATCAACGCAAAATCGGTTTGCGGCAAATCGAAATTCGCATCTACAACGTATCGTACAGTACCATCACCCGGATCCGACAATTGGCTCTCAGGGGAATTCGGTGCTGTGTTGACAAGCAATAACACCTCTCCAGAACTAAGCAGTGTACCATCGGGGAATGAGATAATTTCCCTACCTAAACCCGTATTGACTTTCATTTGCCATCCCGATAGGTTCACTTCTATATCACTGATATTTCGCAGCTCCAACCAATCATGTGTGTCATTAGATGCGTTATAGAGTTCGTTGAATATCACCTTGTCCATAGATAGCAATGAAATGATTTGTGCAATTTCATCACTGGTAATACTCGGTGGTGCGTCAACTTCAGACGGCATCACACTCGATGTAGTATTCTCATCTACGTCCGTTACGTTGATGGTAACAGAAATACTATCGCTATCATCTGCATCAGATGCAATCACATTGACCATATAGGTTGCTTTCGTCTCGTAGTCCAACGGTACTTTCGTTTTGAGCTGCCCTGTTGTTGAACCAATCGCAAATGAAGACGCATCTGTCCCACCAAGGCTGTAGGTAAGTGTATTTTCGTCCTGATCCGTAGCTGTGAAAGCTGCACCGATATCTGTATCTGCAACAGTGTTTTCAGCGATGGATCGGGTGGCGGTGGCATTGGCAAACACAGGAGCATCGTTGGCATCCGTTACGTTGATAGATACTGTGATCGTGTCCCTATCGGTGAAGATCCGCTTAACTGCCCCCGTCGGGATAATTTTCTCCGTATAGGTTTGCAGTTTAAGTGTGACCTCATATGAGTTTTTTGTTTCATAATCAAGTGCAGCATTCGTCTGTATCTGATTGGTAAAAAGATTTGCAATTGGTTCGTTTGGTATCGTTAAACGTCGCAGTTTGAAAGAAGATGCATCAGTTCCACCAAGGACGAAGGTATAATTCGTATTAGATCCGAACTCGTGTGCAATCTGACTCCCAACATTCGTACCGACTGGCAAATTTTCTGCTACGGAGCGAACGTTCTCACCGGGAAGGAATTCGTAGTCTAAATTGGTTACATTGATCGTCACAGCGATTGAATCTCTCAATGTGTAATTGTAAGTTGACACTGTAACACCATTAAGTTCAGCTGATACCATTTCGTTGCTTGCTTGATGAATTTCAACTGTTACGGAATAGGATGTCTTGGTTTCATAATCAAGCCAAGCACTGGTTTTAAGTTGTCCTGTTGCAGGGTGAAGGTTGAAATTATCTGCATCCGTTCCGCTGAGTCTATATTCGTCGTTTTCGCCTACATTATGTGCAGTGAAAGGGGCACCGATATTTACGTTGGAATCGGCATTTTCTTCAACGGTGAGTGTTGTGGTTTCATCATGAAAATGCGGTGTCTCTGTGTCATCAGCATAACCTGTCATGACTATTCCAAAAAACAAAGATAAAACAATGAAGTTTAACACTATTACTTTCTGATTTAAAATATATCTCATCTGATTCTCCGTTTTTACTTTGTAGACCGGGTTTCTAACCTCGATCTTATTGAAGGATTTTGATCCATCTCATTGTTGGAGGGATTTCTATCCCCGACAGCATGCCTAAATCATATTTATAGCTAGACATTTCTTTTGAATGCCCCTCTAAAATTGTGAATCCCAAAGAAATCGAGAATCGGAGTTTCCTCCTACAATGACAGATCCGTATTCAGATGGAATTTCTCGGATTTCACTAATTAGAACCCATAGGTTGAGTTGAGGAACATAACCCAACCTACGAGACCGAAACTGATAGCCGATAACCTACTTCACTATCAACATCTTACGCAGATAGGAATAGTCCCCTGCCTTCAGTTGATAGAAATAAACACCATTCGCCACGCGTTCACCGAAGGCATTCCGACCATCCCAATGTCCCGCACGACTCCGATCCGTGTAATATCCCGCTTGTTTCTGACCAAGATCTATATGACGCACGACATTGCCTTGAATATCGTAGATCGTGATAGAAACATCACTTGGTTTATTGAGTTGATAAGGAATCCACGTTTCTGGATTGAACGGGTTTGGGAAGTTCGGAAGCAGTGCAGTTGTTTCCGGTCGCTGCGAGTCCGCACTGCTTTGCAGCGAAGGTGCTCCGGTTCCTTCATCATCAGGAACAACCTCTAACGGCTGATCGTCACTGTTATTGAACGCATAGCCTGTATGACCAGAGGGTAATGATGGATATCTATTATCATCAATACTCACCAATATATCAAGGAGTATAAATGAATTAGGATCACGTTCGATCACAAATGTATCACTATAAATGCTTCCCGCTGAAATAGTGGGCTGCTGGGCAGGTACATTGATGAGAATCCACTGATGTGTTAGGACAGTAACCTGCATGTCAAAGGGTGCTGCTGTGTTCACTTTCACCCTAACGTCCGCAGTGTGAATGCTGCTATCGCTATCAGCAACCCTTTCCATTGACAAAACAATTGCTGGCGTCCCAGAATTACCAGAAAGGTCTAAGGTGCTTAAGGATAACCCACTAAAGATACCATCAGGAAGAGAGGTTCCCAATGAATTATCACTCAGGTCAAGGGATGTCAGTGAACTCATCCCATTAAAATCACCAGTGGACAGCGATGAAATTGACTTACTTGAAAGATCCAACGCGGTAATACTTGCAAGGTGTGCACCGGTTACGTCGTTTGCAGAAGTCACCCCATCAATAGCAGCAATGATCGCATCTTGAACTGCCTGCGTGCGTGAGGAGATAGCAGGCTCCGGTGCTCCAATAACATTGATCGTAACACGCGTTGTCGCTTTCAGTCCAGCCGTATCTGATGCCTCTATGACAACACTAAATTCACCGGCTGCCAACTCTTCCTTGTTTTGAAGCTGCGCCGTTGCTTGAACCGCGTACCCGTCCGAACCGCTATAAGCTGCCGTTGTCGTTGTGCTAAGTTGGAACTTATCGGCATTCGTACCTGCCAGCGAGAAGGTAAGTGTATCGCTATCATCATAGTCGTAAGCAGTATAAATGGAACCTAAATTTGTGCTGGCAGCAGTCCCAGCATTGAAACTTAATGTCGAGTCATTATCTGATGAAATAAGCGGAATTTCATTGATATCGTTCACAGTGACCGTTACCGATATGGAATCGCTGCCATTGTTGGTGTCCGTTGCTGTAATCGTTAGCGTATGAGATGCTGTAGTTTCATGGTCTAAACCAATACCCTGCAACTGACCACTGGATTGAATTCGGAAAAGAGATGATGAATTGGTAATAGCATAAGTGATGGTATCGTTATCCGCATCCGTTGCAGTGATCGGATCCCCAATATTTTCCCATGATAATGACAGAATATCTGCTGTATAAGCTGCCTCATTAATGGAGCGGGTAACGGATTCACCGTCAGTGAAAGTAGGGTCGTTGTTCTCGGTTACATCGGTAATGTTGATGGTCACCGTGATAGTGTCTTTGCCGTTGTTTGGTTTGCCATCAGATGCAGTGATGACGACCTCATAAGATCTCTTCGTTTCAAAATCAAAAGTTGTAGCAGTCGTCAGCTGCCCGGTTGAACTATCCACACTAAACGATGCAGCATCTGTCCCACTCAGCGAATAGGACACCGTGCCACCACTGTCTGGATCAGTCGCCGTGAAGGCAGCACCGACGTTGCTACCGACTGCAGTATTTTCCGGAATGGAACGCGTGGCAGTAGCACCATCACTGAATTCAGGTGGTTCGTTCGCCACCTCTGTCACGTCCGCCACATTGATCGTCACAGCAATAGTGTCTGTGCCTTGATTCCCATCAGAAACGTTGAGTGTTACGGAATAAGACGACTTCGTTTCAAAATCCAAGTCCGCTTTTGTCTTTATCTGACCAGAAGTGCTGACAACATCAAACGAAGCAGCATCCGTGCCACTTAGCGTGTAGGTTAACGTGTTCGCGGGTTCATCCTCATCTGTTGCAGCAACAGCAGAACCGATATTCGTATCTGCTGCCGTATTTTCTGCAACAGTTAGAGTAATGCTTGTGCCATCCGTAAACACAGGTGCTTCGTTGACATCAATGACGTTGATAGTGACTGTCGTTTCGGCAGCGTTAGCACCGTCCGTCACCCTTATGTATACACTATAAGAGTCTTTCGTTTCATGGTTGAGTGCGGCACTCGTTTGTAGCTGCCCAGTTGAACTGACAATACTGAAAGAGCCGTTATCCCGTTGTCCTGATGGTAAACTGTACTCCAGTTCATCATGCTCGTCCGGATCCGTTGCACTGACAGGTGAACCGATATTTGTACCTGATGGCGAATTCTCTTCAACAGAACGCGTAATGGAAGCGAATAGGTCATCTGCAAGTTCATCGAATCCGGGTAGCAGACTCCCAGGGAAATACTGGTTGACATTGATTGTCACGGTGATGGTGTCAGAAAGTGGTGTATCCGTATCCGCATCTGTATCTGTTTCATTATCAGTGGCAGTAACGACCACAGAATAGGTTCTCTTGGTATCAAAGTCAAGTTCAACAGCTGTTCTCAACTGTCCTGTGGAAGAATCGATCGTAAATGACGCAGCATCCGTGCCACTGAGCGTATAGTTAAGGACATCTCTGTCCTGATCAACAGCGTCAACAGGATTACCCACAATTGTGCCGATAGCGACCTCTTCGCCAATAGCTCGGGTCGTTGTTGTGCCTTCATCAAACACTGGTGCATCATTGACATCCGTGACGTTGATCGTCACCGTGATGGTATCTGAAAGATTACCATCCGATACAGTGATCGTCACTGAATATGAGGCTTTCGTTTCATAGTCAAGTGCGGCACTCGTTTGCAGCTGGCCAGTGCTGCCAACAATGCCAAAGGATGACGCATCCGTACCGCTGAGCGAGTATGCTAACGTGGTGCCTGGATCCGCATCTGTTGCAGAAACTGCACTGCCGATGTTCGTTCCTGATGCAGAATTTTCTGCGACTGAACGCGATGTACTCGTACCATTAGTGAACACAGGGGCGTTCTGAGTCACGACCTCGTTTAAGTCTGTGACACGAATCGTAACCGTGATATCGGTTGAATTCGTGCCATCCGAAGCGGTGACAGTCACCGTATACGATGACTTCGTTTCGTAGTCAAGTGCGGAACTCGTCGTCAGCTGCCCCGTTGTGCTACTAATACTAAAGGATGCGGCATCCGTGCCACTCAACGTATACGTCAAGTCTTCACCTTCCGGGTCAGTCGCGCTTACCGCACTTCCGACACTCGTCCCTGTACTGACGTTCTCTGCGATAGAACGCGTTGCACTCGAACCATCGGAAAATGATGGAGCCTCATCCACATCCGTTACCTTGATGTTCAATGAAAGCGTGTCAGTGGCACCTTCAAGGTCAGTCACTGTCAAGACTATGGAATAGTCTTCTTTCGTTTCATAGTCCAATGCTGTATCTGTATATACCTCAGTAACACTAAATGTAACGAGGGGGCCACCAATAAATATAGCCGTTATATCGAGTCTACCACTATCGTTAACGGTAAACAGATCGGCATCTGGACCACTAATAGAACTTCTCATCTTATTTTGATGACTTATGTCTTCATCTGCGACATAGATTGATGCAACGAGTGATCCTATATGTGAATTCTCCGCAATTTCAAACTCTCTCACATTGTCAATAATATCTATGAATGTGTAGAGTGGTTCAGGATATGTTACACCAAGAATCGCATCAGCGAAGAAAGGGGAATGGTTGTTATACGCATGGTTCCCGTGTGCACTGATCAGATGAACATTCACGGTAATCGTATCTGTACCTCCATTGCTATCTGATACCGTTACTGTCACCGTAGATTTTCTGAATGCGTCATCCCAATAACTGAAACCAACACCGCCTACTTTGACTGACAGCTGGCCTGTTGCGCTATTAATGTTGAACCTATTGGCATGTGTACCACTCAGACTATACGTCAACGTATCATTATTCGCATCGGTCGCAGTAATGGGATCACCGACATTTGTACCTGCATTCGGTTGTGATTCAATTAACCGATACGTGCTATCCCCTTCGGTGAAAACAGGGGCTACGTTTGGTCCAGCATCTTCATTAACATCGGTCACATTGATAGTGACAGTGATGCTGTCTGTCCCTCCCTTACCATCGGAAACACTCACCGTGACGGTGTAGGAGTCCTTTGTTTCAAAATCCAAGGCTGCACTGGTTTGCAGTTGTCCTGATGCAGAATCAATTGAGAATGAAGCTGCATCTGTGCCGCTTAAGGAGTATGACAGCACATCCGGAATTTCGTTAGACGTGTCTGCATCTGTCGCAGCAATGGGTGCGCCGATATTGGTGCCGCTGACGGAATTCTCTGCGATTGAACGCGTTGTGCTTGCACCATCCGTGAATGACGGAACATTGTTTGTGATTACTGGCGTTTGTTCTGTGCTTTCGTTTTCTACGTCGGTCACATTGATAGTGACAGAAATGCTATCGCTACCACCTCTGCCATCGGAAACATTCACCGTGACGGTATAGGAGGTTTTCGTTTCAAAATCCAAGGCTGCACTTGTTCGGAGTTGTCCAGTTGTGCTAACGATTGTGAACGAAGCTGCATCGGTGCCACCTAATGTGTAAGTAAGCGTATCCGTGAGATCTTGATCCGTCGCAGCAACAGGCGTACCGATATTCGATCCGCTTTCTGTATTTTCTGCGACAGACCGCGTTGTGCTATCACCATCTGTGAATGACGGGACATTGTTTGTGATTACTGGCGTTTGTTCTGTGCTTTCGTTTTCTACGTTGGTCACATTGATCGTGACAGAAATGCTATCGCTACCACCTCTGCCATCGGAAACATTGACCGTGACGGTATAGGAGGTTTTCGTTTCAAAATCCAAGGCTGCACTTGTTCGGAGTTGTCCGGTTGTGCCAACAATTGTGAACGAAGCTGCATCCGTGCCACCTAACGTGTAAGTAAGCGTATCCGTGAGATCTTGATCTGTCGCAGCAACAGGCGTACCGATATTCGATCCGCTCGCTGTATTTTCAGCGACTGACCGCGTTGTGCTAAGACCATCGGTAAAGGTAGGTGCATTGTTGCTCGGTGTTTCTGGTACGTTTCTCTCAACTTGTTGTTGTGTGCCTTCGTCCACAACATTCGTAATATTGATGGTAACACTAATGCTATCACTCCCACCTTTTCCATCAGAGACATTCACCGTCACTGAATACGAGTTCTTACGCTCATAATTAAGCGCATTTTTCGTTTGCAGTTGTCCCGAAGTGCTAACAATATCAAATGTTGCCGCATCCGTGCCATTCAACGTGTAGGTGAGGGTGTCATCACCGTTCGCATCAGTTGCCTCAACGGGGGTGCCGATATTCGTGCCGGCTGCTGTGTTTTCAGCAATAGAACGGGTGGTTGACGTGCCATCTGTGAACACGGGTGCTACGTTTTCAACTACATCGGTTACATCAATAGTAACAGTAATCGTATCACTCAGGTTATTATCAGTGACATTGACTATGACCGTATATGAGTCCTTTGTTTCAAAGTCCAGTGCTGCTCTTGTTTGAAGTTGTCCTGTGGAAGCAACAATTGTGAACGAAGATGCATCTGTGCCAGTCAATGAATAGACAAGTGTATCATTACTATTTCCATCCGTTGCAGCTACTGGTGTGCCGATGTTTGTGCCGGCTGCTGTGTTTTCAGCAATAGAACGGGTGGTTGACGTGCCATCTGTGAACACGGGTGCTACGTTTTCAACTACATCGGTTACATTAATAGTGACAGTAATCGTATCACTCAGATTATTATCAGTGACATTGACTATGACCGTATATGAGTCCTTTGTTTCAAAGTCCAGTGCTGCTCTTGTTTGAAGTTGTCCTGTAGAAGCAACAATTGTGAACGAAGATGCATCTGTGCCAGTCAATGAATAGACAAGTGTATCAGTAATATTTCCATCCGTAGCGGAAACAGGCGAACCGATGTTCGTGCCGGGTGCGGTGTTTTCTGCGATGGAACGTGTTGCAGCTGTCCCTTCCGTAAATACAGGAGCAACATTCACTGCCTCAAAGATTGTCAGTGGCAAGTCTGATGACTTTGACAAAGCATAACCATTATGGGATGTGGGTATACTCGGCAACGTGCCAATATCCACGGTAACTGCCCCAAGTGTGTTTAGTGTTCTTGTAACGGCGAGTGTTCCGCTTTCCACATTGCCTTGTGAGATGGTAACACTGCTTGCACTGTCTGCTGCACTGCCGTTCGTGACAGTAATTGGCAACACAACATCAAACGTGGTACCGATGGGCATCACAGCTTTAAACTGATTCGTGCCGATCTTCTCTAAAGAGACTTCAAACGAGAATGGCGCGCCTGAATTACCTGTTAACTGCAAGGTTGTCAAAGAGGTCATTCCTGCGAAGATGCCATCAGGGAGGCTGCTCAGTTGGTTGTTTTCAAGATTGAGTGTGGCAAGAGATAACAGTCCAGCGAAGTCATTGCTTTGCAACGATGTGATGGAATCGCTACTGAGATCCAACGAGGTGATCGCAGCGAGTTGCGCTTCACTCACATTTCGGCAGTCGGTCACACCCGGGACTGCAGCAGCAATCGCATCTGCTACTGCTTTCGTCACGTTACATGTTGCGGATTTCGAAAGCGTATACCCGAAATGGTTTGCGGGTAATGAAGGCAACGCACCGATATCTACAAACGTTCCACTCACAGATGCCACCGTTTGCGCTGCGCTTCTGATACTCCCTTTTGAGACCGTTACTGTGCCTAAACTTTGGTTCGTATTTCCGCCATCTGTAAGAAGGAGTGGTACCACAACATCAAAGGGGGCACCTGCAGGAATCACGACCCGATACTGATTGCTGCTCACCTGTTCTAAGGACACAAAAATCGGCATCGGACTCACGGTGTTACCTCCTAACCGAAGCGATGTCAATGAGGTTAATCCGTTGAATATACCATTGGGGAGTGCACTCAAGCTGTTGCTGTAAAGGTTCAGAGTTCTAAGATTGGTAAGTCCAGAAAAATCACCTGCTTTTAAGGCGGTGATGTCTTTATTTCGAAGATTGAGTGAGGTAATCACTGCGAGATGTGTATCTGTTACATTTGCTGCATCGGTTACATTCGGCACTGCAGCGACGATAGCATCACGCACTTCGGGGGTACGGTCACTCACGCCAACAGACACTGTGGATATGGTAGTATCCGCTACATCTATAATACTAATAACCACTGAGATGGTGTCAGTATCAGTGCTATCGGAGACGGTAATGGATACGAGATAGACACTTTTCGTCTCATAATCCAGTGCAGCTTTGGTTTTCAGTTGACCTGTCGTAGCCTCAATCGCAAACGATGCCACATCTCTTCCACCAAGCGTATAGGTTAAGGTATCATCCGAATCCTCGTCTGTAGCACCTATTGCTGTACCGATGTTTGTATCCGCTGCAGTGTTCTCGGCGATGGAACGCAAAGTATTCGTACCATCAGTAAAGGAAGGGGCGTTATTTTCAACATCCTCCTCTTCGTCATCCGTTTCTGTTACGACCTCTTCAGTTACATCCATAATATTAATCGTGACTGTAATCGTATCACTACCACCATTGCTATCTGATACTGTAACTATGACGGTATAGGAGTTCTTCGTTTCATAATCCAGTGCTGTTTTGGTTTGGAGTTGTCCGGATGTGCTCACAATATCAAATGATGCCGCATCCGTACCACCAAGTGTGTAGGTTAACGTATCATCCGTATCCGCATCCGTGGCACCAATCGCAGTACCGATATTTGTCGCTGCTGCTGTGTTCTCAGCAATGGAACGTGTCGTGGTATCTCCATCTGTAAACACAGGTGCGTTGTTCACTGCTGTGCTCTCTTCGCTTGGTGGATCTATTTTGGCAAGTTCATATCCGTAATGATTTCTTGGAAGTGACGGCAAAGTACTACCGATTTCAACAGTTGTGCCGACTATAGAGGCTGCAGTAAAAGATGCACTTTCCACACTGCCTTTGGACACGGTTTCATTCCCTAACGTTTCGGGGTTTACGCCATCTGATATTTCAAGGGCAACGGTAATGTCAAACGGCGCGCCTGTCGGGACGACCACTTTGTAATTACTACCATCAATATGCTCAACGTATATGCCGACTTGCATCGGGTCGGTGGTGTTGCCACCTAACCGCAACGTCGTCAACGCTGTCAATCCTTTGAAGATACCATTGGGCAGGCTACTCAGTTGGTTGCCATACAGATTTAAATCAGTGAGTGCTGTCATCCCGCTAAAATCACCAGATTTTAGAGCAGTGATGCTTTTGTTCCGCAAGTTAAGGCTTGTGATTGCTGCAAGATGTGTGTTGGTTACATTTGCCGCATCCGTCACACCATCTACTGCTGCGACTATAGCATCCTGCACTGCTGTAGTTCGGTCACTCACGGCAAGGATTGTCTCTGTGTTGTCTTCTTGTGCTTCTGTTACAATGTGGAGGTTTAAAACAAGTAAAAAGGTTGCTAGTACGAATACTACAAGTTTAAGGTTATTTATATTCATGTTCTCATCTATTCCTTTCCTAATATGATAGATAGTAAAATTAAATTGACATTTGCGACTTATAGTCGTGAACTCCAAATATTTCCGTTTGTAGTAGCGCAATTCATTGCGCATCAGACATTGTGTAGGAGGGGTTCCAACCCGGATTGTGAAAGAGTTCTTACATTGTGTAGGAGAGGTTTCCAACCCCGATTGTGAAAGAGCTTATAGCCACCTCCAACAAGAGTATTCGTGAAAGGTAGGAACTGATCTTAACCTAATCATAAAGATATATTTAAGGTTTAAACTTTTAAGAAGTGACATTATGATCTCAAGATAACTCTCACTGTAATTGTTTCCAATACTATCTTGAAATGTATGAAATATTCTTGTATTACATATTAAGTAAATTATTTTGTTATAATATCAATATTGTATAGTATTTCTTAATATGTATTTTAAGGATAAGATATTTTGATATTAAATGCAACAAAAATATTTAGGTGTGTAAAGTTTTTGGCATTAATGACATAATTGATTGTATGCTGGAATTCCGATTCCCAATGCCAGATATTCGGCATTCATTTCATAGCCGAGTCCAGATTTATACCCGATCTCCTCCCAGGCATTCAAGTCATAACCATCTCGAATGGGTTCTGTTCGCTGCCACGCTTTCCTTGGTGTGAGAAACTGAGGGTTCTCAAAAATACTGTTGTGTCGTGGAGGTACCCTATATCCGTATTATACTTACTAACTTCTCTGTAATAGTTACCAGCAATATTTTTTATTTAGTCTGAAGTATGAAATTAAATCTACACTTTCTTTCCACGGTAGGTGAGGTTTCCTAACCTCACCATAGGCGTCAATTTAAGGATATATTTACTTGTGAAGGATTTTGGAAGTCTATTTTTATCATACACACCTTTCGCACCGCTGGTGCTTGGTTTCTTGTGGTGGACATTTTCTATACACCTTTCGCACCGCTGGTGCTGATATGTGATCTATAAAAGCCTCGGAGAGGCGGCATGCGCGTGTGGCATGCTGCATGAGGTGTATAGCACGTAATATCAACACAGACATAAGCCCCAGCGGGGCAGCATGCGCGTGTGGCATGCTGCATGAGGTGTATCATAAGCACAAACTTTACTCACTAAATTGACGCCTATGGTGAGGTTTCCGAACCTCACCTCAGCAATGTGTAGAATTCATTCAATAATTTACCATAGTCTGAAGTGCCGTTTAAACCATGTTGATTGCGTAGAATTAACAGGTAGTGTGTAATGGGCAGGCGCAGATCCGGCACTACCAGATAGAGGGAGAGTTAAACTGGATTGTGCGGCGGATCCGCTATATTTGCCCTTGGATTAAGTCTGTATGGGTGTGCGGCGCGTTGGTAATCAGCAGCAACACACCGGGTTTCAGGTTGTAATCTAATCCTCTAATTGAGAACGAAACTATATCCTCATCATCTTGACTCCTCGTAACAATGCGAATTCCCACGAATTCAGCGTTATTTCAATCCAATCGTGTTTGTCATCAACAACTTTGTGTATTTTATTAATCTAACTTGAAATCACATTCATATATTACATATTAAGAG
>CAXXTN010000003.1:0-1746867 GCA_963666175.2 Candidatus Poribacteria bacterium | reverse complement strand
GCCGTTACCACCAATATCGGCACATTACCGAGTCTACCCGCAAACCATTACGGTTATGTGTTATCCACATCTAATACTTTACCGCTGGAAGTTATTTCGGAGTTAGAAGACCCTCCTCCCGTAGAAGAAACGCCAAGCACACCAGAAACAGACGATAGCCCCACACCAAACGCCGCACCGATATTTACTGATGGGACTATCACAATACGATCTATTGCAGAGAATACGGTCGCGGATGTCGATATCGGCACAGCAGTGGGGGCAACGGATACAGATGAGGATACACTTACTTATACGTTGAGCGGCACCGATATGTCATCATTTAGCATTGATAGCAGTTCGGGACAACTGAGAACAAAATCAGCGTTAGACTATGAAACGAAAAGTATATATACAGTCACAATCACTGTTTCTGATGGTAGTCTCACTGCCACAATCTCTGTCATTATTAGCGTTATAGATGTTGCGGAAACGCATTTGACTCCGACGACACTGTCTGTAAGTAACCGCACACCAGCAGTCCGTGATGCAATTGTTTCCGCTGTACCGGACATCAGCACAGCAGAAAATATAACAGCAACTAACCTTGCTACAATTACATCGCTCAATCTGCGGAATGCGGGTATTACACATCTAAAATCTGGTGATTTTTCAGACCTAACCGCACTCACTGACCTCAATCTTTACGGCAATATGCTGAGTAGTTTACCAGATGGCATTTTTGCTGGACTTACATCGTTGACGACACTCCGTTTAGGTGCAAACGTTGTTGATCCGCTCCCTTTAATAGTGTCTGTGCAGCAGGTTAGTCCTGGACAGTTCAAAGCAGTGATACCGACAGCGGCACCTTTTAATGCCAGTTTATCCATTAACGGCAGCACTATCACAATACCTAAAGGTAGTATAGAAAGTGCTACCTTTAGGTCAAGTAGTATCCCCAGCATTGACACACTGCCGACACTCCCATCTAATCATTACGGATATACCCTTGCAAAATCAAAGGTGTGTAATCGCACGTTAGCAGTGAGAAATGGTATTGTTGCTGCTCTCACAGCTATCACCGATTGCCAGAATGTTAGCGATGTCCACCTTGCACAGATAACCACTCTGGATTTAAGCGGTGCATCTATAACATCACTCGCAGCAGGCGATTTTGATGGCATGCTTTCACTCACAACGCTTAATTTGAGTGATAACCAACTGTCCGAACTTCCCAATGGCATTCTTAAAGGATTGCCATCATTGACAGCTCTTAATCTGAGCGGAAACACGGTTGATCCGCTACAGCTTAGTGTTTTGCTTGAAAAGGTAGGTAATAACCAATTCAAGGTAGTGGTGCCTACGGGCACGCCGTTTACAATAGCACTGTCAATTAATGTGATGAATGGCAGTGTTGCGGGTGGTGTGAATGCTATCACTCTTTCTAAGGGTGATATTGAAAGCGCGCCATTCACTGTTACCCGCACACAAAATACGATAGGTGCTGTTATGGTAAGTTTCGGCATGTTACCTAATCTACCTGCATCACATAGTGGCTATACGCTTGCTAAATCTGATGCGTTAGAGATATTCGATGCTATCAATGTTGCGCCTATGTTTACAGAAGGCGCGACAACTACACGTACTATCGCAGAGAATACTGCAGCAGACACAAACATCGGTAGTGCTATCACTGCGACAGACGAAAATAACGATACGATCACCTATTCTTTGGATGGAGATGCAGCAGCCTTTGACATTGACAGCACGACAGGACAACTCAAAACGAAGGATGCTTTAGATTATGAGACCAAAAACACCTATACGGTCACCATAACAGTATCAGATGGTCATTTGACCGATGCAATTAGCGTGACAATCAATGTCACCGACGTGGACGAGAACCGCGCACCTGTATTTACAGAAGGTGACACCGCCACGCGATCTATCGCTGAGAATACAGAAACAGGAGTAAATATTGGTAACCCTGTGAGTGCAACCGACCCTGATGGGGACACGCTCACCTACTCTTTAGTAACAGGGGTTTCCAACCCCGATGCAGATTCCTTTGACATCGTTAGCACCTCTGGGCAGTTGATGACAAAGACAGCACTGGATTATGAAACCAAAACCTCTTATTCGGTGACGGCCACCGTTTCTGATGGCACGTTTACAGACTCAATCGTCGTGACCATCAACATCACAAACATAGACGAAACACCGCCGAGTGAAGAGGTTGTCGTTATCCCGGATACAGAAGATGATATTGTTGTATCACCTGACGATGATGATACACCGCGAACGCCACAAGATGATCCACCAACCACAAAATCTGACCCACCTTCATCTGTTGTGAAGGATGCCCCTCCGCCACCCAATAATGTCCCTATGTTTTCTGATGGTGATAGCACAAGTCGTTCTATCGCAGAGAATACCGGCTCTGGCGTGGACATTGGCACACCTGTTTCTGCGACCGATGCGGATAACGACAGACTCACCTATAGTCTTGATGGCACAGATGCAAATTCATTTACGATTGATACCAGTTCAGGTCAGCTGCGCACAAGTGCATTGCTGGACTATGAGGACAAATCCTCTTATTCAGTGACAATAAGCGTTTCTGATGGTAAGGGTGGTAGCGATTCAATCTCGGTCACCATCAACATTACGAATGTAGACGAAACAGTGCCAAACAGTGTGCCTGTGTTCGCGTTGGACAGCACCACGCGTTCAGTTGCGGAAAATACGGCGGCAAATACAAACATCGGTGCTGCTATCACCGCAACAGATGCCGACAACGATAGCTTGACTTACGGTCTTAACGGGACTGACGCGGCTTCTTTTAGTATTGATGTCAACACTGGACAACTGAAAACAAAGATAGACCTCAATCATGAAACAAAAGACTCCTATTTGGTAACCGTATCGGTTTCTGATAGCAAAGGTGGCACGGACAGTATTAGTGTCATGATTAATGTGTCGGATGTAAACGAATCTCCTGAGTTTACGGATGGTGCTACCACAACACGCACCATCGCAGAGAACACCGGGGCAGGTGCCAACATCGGAATTGCTGTATCTGCAACCGATCCTGATGATGGGGAAACGCTTACTTACACAATGTCTGGAACAGATTCTGCATCTTTTGATATTGAAAGAACGACAGGTCAGCTGAAAACGAAGGATCCACTTGATTATGAGACTAAATCTACATACTCAGTTACAATTACCGTCGCTGATGGTAATTTGAGCGACAGTATTACCGTCACCATCAACGTTACAAACCTTGATGAAACGCCTTCCAACAATCCGCCCGTTTTTACAGATGGGGGAAACACAACCCGCACAGTAGCAGAAAATACGGTGGCTGGCACAAATATCGGCACCCCTATTTCTGCAACCGATGTGGATAATAACACACTCACTTATGTGCTGAGTGGGGATGATTCCTCATCGTTTGGCATTGTTAGCACGACAGGGCAACTTCAAACCAGGGCATCACTCAACCACGAAAACAAAGACGAGTATGAAGTCATGGTCACCGTTTCTGATGGCAGCTCTACCGATACTATCACGGTGACGATTAGCGTCACAGATGTCAACGAATCACCCGTTTTTGTAAATGACAGCATAACACGATCAGTCGCAGAAAATACAGCTGCGAATACCAACATCGGCAGTGCTATCACCGCTACCGATCCCGATAGTGATGATCTGATATATACACTCGGTGGCACCGATGCAACGTCGTTTGATATTGATGAGGACACAGGCCAACTGAAAACAAAGGCAGCATTGGACTATGAATCCAAAAGATTATATTCCGTCACTATCACTGCCAAAGACGAAGACAACCTCAGTGACAGTATTGATGTCACCATCAATATCACAAATGTAGACGAGAACCGTGCACCTGTGTTTACAGAAGGTAGCAGCACGACACGCTCTATCGCAGAAAATACGGGGAGTGGTGTAAATATCGGCACTCCTATTTCCGCAACGGATGCAAATGAGGATACGCTTGAATATACGCTGAGTGGCACTGATGCAGCTTCCTTTAACATTGATAGCACAACAGGGCAGCTCCGCACAAAGGCTGTGTTGGATTATGAAACGAAAGACACATATTCCGTAATAATAACTGCCTCTGACAGCAAACTTTCAGACACTATCACGGTAACGATTAATGTGACGAATGTAGACGAGAACCGTCCACCTGTGTTTACAGAAGGTAGTAGCACGACACGTTCTATCGCAGAGAATACGAGGAGTGGTGTAAATATCGGGACACCTGTGTCCGCAACGGATGCAGATGAGGATACGCTTGAATATACGCTGAGTGGCACTGATGCAGCTTCCTTTGATATTGATAGCACAACAGGGCAGCTCCGCACAAAGGCTGCGTTGGATTATGAAACGAAAGACACATATTCCGTAACAATAACTGCCTCTGACAGTAAACTTTCAGACACTATCATGGTAACGATTAATGTGACGAATGTTGATGAGAACCGTCCACCTGTGTTTTCAAGTGAAAGCACAACCCGCTCCGTTGCTGAAAATACAAGCTCTGGTATGAACATTGGCAGAGCCGTTTCGGCAAATGACCCCGATGGTGATGATTTGATATACACGCTCAGTGGCACAGATGCGTCTTCGTTTGACATTGATAGGAATACTGGACAACTCAAAACGAAGGATGCGTTGGACTATGAAACAAAGAATACCTATGCTGTTATCGTCACAGCATCGGATGGGAACGAATCAGATACACTTAGCGTCACGATTAACGTAACGAATGTAACCGTAGGGCTTTCAATAGCAGAAGCAACCCCAATTACTCGCTCAGTGCCCGAAAATACCGCTGCCGGTGAAAATATCGGTAACCCAGTGGCTGTGAACAATGAGGGAGGCAGCTTATCATATAGCCTCGCAGGCACAGATTCAAGTTCTTTTGATCTTGATAGAAACACCGGACAGTTGAAAACGAAGGACGCATTAGATCACGAAACAAAAGGATTATATCGCGTCTTAATATGGATTGATAACGGCGATAGTCGTATTCCAGCACCGATCAACATCACCGTTACCGATGTGAACGAAGCACCCGTTTTTGATGATGGTGATAGCACCACGCGGTCTGTTGATGAGAATACCGCTACGAACACTGATTTCGATGTTCCCGTGTCCGCGACAGACGTAGATGATGGTGATACCCTCACTTACACGCTGAGTGGCACTGATGCGGCATCCTTTGGTATTGATAGCACCACTGGGCAACTGAAAACGAGTGCTGCACTTAATCACGAAACGAAGGACTCCTACTCCGTGACTATCACTGTAACCGAAGATGACATCGATAATCCATTCACTGACAATATCAATGTCACCATCAGGGTCAGGGATATAGTGGAAAATGACCTATTGACAGGTCGAACGGCGAATGTTACCAGAGAGATAATTAAAGCCTCAGGGCAAACTCATGAGACAAATATTACAGCTGAACACATCGCCACTATTACAGAAATTAATCTATCACATAATGCTCTTAACTCATTAAAGAGTGCGGATTTTGATGGGTTGACAGGTCTTGTCCGCCTATACTTAGAGTTTAATGAATTAACCAGTTTACCAGAAGATGTGTTTGATGGACTTTCAAATTTAGAAGTTCTATTTATTAACCACAATCCTTTTACCAGTTTGCCTGAAAACTTATTTGACGGTTTATCATCTCTTGAAAAGTTGTGGATGGAAAGTTCTAAAATAACAAGTTTTCCAGCGGATCTGTTTGATGGATTGTCGTCTCTAAAATATCTTGTCGCAGGACGTTCACTTCATACAGGTCTACCTGATGGTATATTTGAGGGTTTGAATTCTTTGATGGCTGTACAGGTGCACAGTAATATGACAGACTCAGATGGTAATTTTATCGATTGGTTTGATCTGACTGTGGAACTGAAGAAGGTAGAATCAGGCAAAATCAAGGCATCTATCCGCACTGGTGCACCTTTCAGTATTGAAGTGCCACTTACCGCGTCACGAATGGGAGTCTCAGTGGTGGTGCCACGAGCATCACAATTCCTACGGGTAGCATCGAAAGCAGTGAGTTGACCGTGACACGCACCGCTGGCACAACAGGTGCTGTTACGGTGGATATGGGAGACCTGCCAGCAATACCTACATACGGACCTCATACAGGTTACAATCTGGTGAAACCGGCGGACCTACCTTTGACGGTGATTGATGCTGGGGCAGCTCCGGCTCACCAGACACCAAATTCGACCGAACTGCTCCCAAACTTCCCCAACCCTTTCAACCCAGAAACGTGGATACCTTATCAGTTATCCAAATCTGCGGATGTCACCTTGACGATCTACGATATGCGTGGCGTTGTAGTTCGGGAATTGAAGTTAGGGCATCAAGCAGCGGGTGTTTATACGAGTCGTAATCGCGCTATCCATTGGGATGGTAGGAACAGTATCGGTGAGAAGGTCGCGACAGGTGTTTATTTCTACACACTCAAAGCAGGGGAATACTCTGCAACACGCAAGATGTTGATAAGGAAATAGTATCAAATGACCATAGGATAGCTGGAATGCTGATGTTTATCAATCTTCGGTGTCAAGACCCCGATGCTTTAGCACGGGGATGTAGACACCGCTACCATATTTATCAATCAAAAGAACTTGCCATTTTCGTGTATTTATAGTATACTCTGTTCCGCATTACAGCGGTGGATACGACCTCTCGCTTGAGAGTGCCACCGCCCCATTTCGTAGTGGTATTGTAATGCAAGGAATATATATGAACCTACAAATACAAGGGACAACAACATAAAAGAAATCGTCATTTGCAAAAAGACCTGCATATCATTGCGCATGTCCACAACCATTTTGTTGCGTTGTGGCAACGGCACTACAGGATATATGGACAATGCGAAGGTTACAAGCGACCGAGTGCATTTCGGATGATTAAGCATTTGACAAAACTGAAACGACTTTCTAAATATCAACACTGGACGATCCCATATTCTTGGTGTTTGCAAGAATGTATCCAACGCGTTGACAGAGGGTGGAAAAACTTCTTTGAAGGTAGGGCGAAACGTCCGCCTAAATTTAGAAGTCGGTATAAATACAAATCTATGACCTTTGATGGAAGTCAAGTCAAAATAGAACCCATTGACAAAACAGGCGGATGTCCCGTTGCGAAAATCCGTATCAATAGAAGATGGTATCGCTTCTGGTATAGTCGACCGATTGAAGGTAATATCAAACAGGTTACCGTTAAGAAAGACGCAGTAGGCGATTGGCATATCACTATCACAACAGATGCTGAAGGACTTGAGCCTGCACCTAAGACTGGTAAGACAGCAGGGTTTGACTTTGGACTCAAGGATTTTCTCACCTGTTCCGATGGCACGAAATATCAATCGCCTCAATTCTATAAGTCTGCTTCTATAGTGGAATTTACAATTAATAGGACACACCTCAGAGGGCGAGGAAACCTCGCCCCTACGGGACTTGTGGCACTTGCAAGTGCATTGAAATGTCTTCTTAATTCTAAACTTTACTATAAACTGATAAAACGTGCGAGCCTCGCGTTGTCTCGGAAGCAGAAAGGCAGTAACAATCGCCAACGTGCAAGGAAATACTTGGCACGCGTTCACAGAAAAATTAATCGACAACGCGAAGACCATCACTGGAAACTTGCTCTTGAACTTGTCCGAAAGTTTGATGTCTGTTTCTTTGAAGACCTCAATCTTAGAGGTATACAACGTCTTTGGGGACGTAAAGTCTCTGATTATGCATTTGGCGACTTCATGCAGAAAATAAAGTGGCAAGCACAGAAAAGATGCAAACGCATTGAAACAATTAACAGATGGACACCTACAAGCAAAGTCTGTCACGCCTGTGGGCAAATCCAAATGTTCTTTGATCTGAGTATCCGCAATTGGTATTGCCATAACTGTAAAATCCAACATGACCGTGATATAAACGCAGCTCTTAATATTCACAAGGTAGGGGCATCTACCTTTGGAGTAGAGGGGATCAGACTTGCTTCGGCAAGCACCCCTTGTTGATACCACAATCTACCCTGTGGCATGGGAACTAAGAATCCCCATGCTTTAGCAGGGGGAGTATGTCAAGAGTATCATCATCAGTATTCTTGTTCCCATTTTATTCGTTGGCACAATCTTCGGAAGGCTATAGTCAAAGTGATAGTCAGATTGATTTATCCGAATAATAAATCGATATAGGTTTCAATCCGAGATATATCCCAAGTCCTATTTTAGCGTTGTATAAGGTCAAATAAAAATCCTAATTTTCTATAACCTTATTCGCAGAATATCTCAATGCTAAAGTGAATTGAGGAAGGTGATAATAGCCTGTTGATCCGGTTCGGACAAGTTGAAAAATGCTTCTTTTGTGTTCTGTGCTTCACCACCGTGTGCTCGGATTGCGCCTTCAAGTGTGGTAGCGCGACCATCATGGAGGAAAAACGGTGTCCCACCAAGGAATTCCGCGATCAAGCGTGTTCCCCAAAGCGGTGCGGTTCGCCATTCTCTCCCAGTTGCGTCACCATCAGGTCGGTTATCCGCCAATTCCTCACCCATATCATGTAAAAGAAAATCCGAATAAATGTTGACATTAACTTGGTTCAAGGCATCAATCGGAGATGGCCCCGTCTGCATAGTAGGGACGTGGCACGTAGCACATCCGATTTTATTAAACATCGTGTCACCTCTTTTGACTTCTTCTGTTATTTCACCATGGGGTGGAGGCGACAGCAATCGCAGGAAAAACACTATATCCATGACAGTTGACCTTTCGACTTCTGGATCAGGCACGGTGTCCCCAACGTCGGATGGCTCCTCTTGTAAAAAGTTGTTAGTTATCCCTATGTCTTGTTGGAAAGCTGTTGCAGTCTGCTGTACCAAAGACGATACGGAAGCCTTCCGTCCAAATCTACCAAGCTGATTGCCTGGTCCACCGCCAATCTCCGTAGTTGGCACGAAATCGGGAACAGTTACCCAGTGTGGTCTGCCAGAGATGCCGTCACCATCTTCATCATCAGGATCTGCATAAGATAATATGGTTTCAACAGGAATATTTTCAATAAGTCCCATGCCGAAAACAGGAGGTGGGAGTCGTGTTGATTTATCCACACCCATTGGAAGTGTCTCGTAAGGCACGCCAGGGATAGTTTTGTCTTGCAACTGGGGACCGCCCATATCAAGCAACAGATTATGTCCCATGCTAAATCGGATAAGTGCTAAGTCTGGTATACCACGACCATTACCGGGATGGCAACCGACACAACTTGACTGATTAAAAATGGGTCCTAATCCTTCTTCTATTGTATAGTCCTTCATAAATGCCTCCTCGCCTCTTGCAAATATGGCACTCAGATCAGAAGGTAACATTTCAAAAGGCATCTCAAAATTATCATTTGTAGAACTCATAGTATCGTCTTGAGGTATTATTATTTGCGGAATATCCATCCTACGGTCACATCCAATTATAGCAGTGAGAACAATAAAAGTAACAAACGAAATGTAAAATATTTTCAAATTCAACTCCTTGTCAATATAGGTTGTCAAATATATCAGAGGGTAAGCTGGTTAGATCGTTTTCAAACAATCAAGGTATATCAGATTTGTGAGATCATCCAATCTATCCGAAAGAGGTTGTGTGTACATATCTCACCAGATGCTATATTTTCTACGATAGATCGGGTCGTGTTGGCACCTTCATCAAACGTTGGTGTGCTGTTTGATTGTTGTTGCTGTTGTGTTGTTAAGCGAGTGACAGTGATTGTCACAGAGATTTCTGCCGTGACATTATCTGGATCCGTAGCAATCACTTTGATGGAATATGAGGAGCTTGTATCGTCAATGAGTGCTTGCGTGACCTTTAACTGTGCAGAGCTGCTATCAATAGTGAATTTGGACGCATCATCACCACCGAGACTGTATTCTAATGTGTCATCATCATCATCCGATGCAGTAATGGGTAAGCCAATGCTATCACCGACTGATGCACTCGCAATATCTGAGATGCTGAAGGAGATACTGCTCTCTGTGAACGAAGGTGCGCGGTTTTCATCCACATCTGTGACACTAATTGTAACCGTAATCGTTGCACTATTATTACTTGCGCCACTGTTATCTGTTGCTGTGACGATTACCGAATAAGATCTCTTATCTTCATAATCCAATGCTGCACTGGTTTGCAACTGCCCACTTGTGCTGACAATACTAAACGATGCTCCGTCTGTGCCGCTAAGTGTGTAGGTGATGGTGTCTTCATCTGCGTCTGTAGCGGATACGGCAGTGCCTATATTTACACCTGGACCGGTATTTTCTGCGACAGCGCGCGTTGTGCTTTCGCCATCTGTGAACTCAGGCGCGCGGTTTTCGTCAACATCGATGACATTGATAGTAACACTGATACTATCTGTAAGGTTGCCATCAGAAACGGTGATTGTCACTGTGTATGATGTTTTTGTCTCATAGTCAAGTGCTGCTTTCGTTTTCAGCAGTCCTGTCGTGTTGACAATACTAAAAGACGCTGAGTCTGTGCCGGTGAGGGTATAGATGAGTCTGTCGTTATTCGCATCGGTTGCGCTAACAAGATTACCGATATCTGTGTCTGCAGCAGTGTTTTCTGCAATGATGCGAGTGGTAGCTGTGCCATCAGTAAATACAGGTGCAACGTTGATTTCACTGAAGATTTCAAGTGGAAGGACACCTACTTTGGCAAGCACATAACCACTGTGTGATGTTGGTATGGTCGGTAACGTTCCAATAGTCGTCGTAACAGCAGCGATTGTGTTGGGTGTGCGGGTGACATTTTGCGTGGTGCTTTCCACACTACCTGTCGGAATTGTGAGGGTTGTGCCACCACTCAAACTGCCGTTGGCACCACTAATCGGTAAAGTAATATCAAATGGTGCACCTGTCGGTATCACTGCTTTGATTTGGTTTGTGTCAACCTTTTCAAGTGAGATGGACAACGATATTGGGTCAGTAGTGTTCCCACTCAAGTCAACCGAAGTGAGATACGTGAGACCATCAAAAATACCAGCGGGTAGGCTACTGAGTTGGTTGTTACTCAAATCAAGCGTTGATAATGAGAGTAATCCGGCAAAATCATCGCTTTGCAGTGATGTAATTGATTGACTGCTTAAATCAAGCGATATGATAGTGGCGAGATCTACCTCAGTGACGTTATTGCAATCGGTTACGTTTGGCACTGCCGCAGCGATTGCTTCTGCTACTGGGGTTGTGCGACTACAAATGGCGGATTTGGCGATAACATACCCAAAATGATTCGCGGGTAGTGACGGCAATGTGCCGAGATTCACATTTGTTGTTGAAGTAAAGGTTGTGCTTGCTGTGCTACCTTTCAATATGGTGACCGTGCTGCCGTTGACAGGCACGGATATATTAAAAGGCGCGCCCTCGGCTATCACTACCTTAAACTGCCCCGTTGACACTTGTTGTATGGATACAATCAACGGCATCGGGTCAACAACGTTTCCACCCAAACGTAATGATGTCAATGTGGTCAATCCTTCAAAGATATTATTCGGTAGACTGCTGAGCATGTTACCGTATAAATTAAGGCTTGTTAAGCTCGTGAGACCGGAAAAATCACCAGATTGGAGTGATGTTATACCTGTGGAACGTAGATTCAGGACTGTTATCGCTGCGAGGTGTGTGTCGGTTACATCTGCTGCATCGGTTATATTTGGCACCGCTGCGACGATGGCATCACGCACCTGTGTTGTGCGTTGGCTGACAGGGAGTGACGTGGAGAGAATAGTTGTTTCACTTACATCAATAATGCTGATGATGACAGTGATTGTATCGGCAAGTGTGCCGTCCGCGACCGTAATTGTTACCGAATAGACGCGCTTTGTTTCATAGTCAAGTGCCAATTTCGTTTTCAACTGTCCTGTCATTGAATCAATACTGAACGAGGAAACATCGGTGCCACCAAGACTATACGTCAAGGTGTCGCTGTTAGCATCAGTTGCTGAGATGGCTGCTCCGATGTTTGTTTCTGCTGCCGTATTTTCTGCAATGGATCGTGTTGTGCTTGCACCATCTGTGAACTCAGGTGCAACGTTTTTATCTTCTTCTACTGGCGGCGTGGGTATTGTCTCTTCTGTTGTGACTGCAGCGATGGTTTCAACGGGTAGATCGCTTGATTTAGATAGCGAATAACCGTAATGCTTCGCAGGCGAACTCGGTAATGTACCGATATTGGTGGTAACGGCAGCGGTTGTGTCTGCAGTGCGGGTTATTGTAAGAGTGCTGCTTTCGGTGCTACCTTTGGCAATTGTAATACTCGTGGGGTTGTCAGCAATACTACCATTTGTTGCACTGATCGGTAAGACTATATCAAACGGCGCGCCTATAGGTGCTACCGCTTTGAACTGTCCATCTGCTACCTTTTCTATTGAAACAGTAATTGGCATCGGATCAACAGTATTACCACCGAGTCGGAGTGATGTCAATGCTGTCAAACCTTCAAAAATTCCATCGGGTAATGTGCTCAATTCATTCCCGTAGAGATTGAGACTTGTCAATCCTGTCATCCCAGAAAAGTCATCTGATTTTAGTTCGGTTATTCCTCTATTGCGTAAGTTCAGCTCGCTGATGATAGCAAGATGTGCTTCGGTTACGTCTGCTGCGTTGTCTACATCTGATAATGCTGCGACGATCGCATCCCGAACTACTGCCGTGCGATCAACAACTACTGTTATATTAGCATAACTCCATGTTCCAAATAGTGTTAACAGACATGGTAACATTAGAAAAACTATTTGTTTTTTCAACATATTATCACTTTCCTCTTGTAAGAACGTGAAATTATTATAAATATATGTCCATATATAATAATATAACATTAATTATATATATGTGTCACCTATTTATAAATACAAAATTTTATATTATAAATTAACAGTATAATTATTTTCTCTTGAATCTCTTGTTTCGTAAGTGGGATAGAGTTTTAGAAACTTTATTCAAGATGATTTATTGAATAAAAAGCAAGTTTGTATTACAATAAGATTATGAATAATATCTTAAAAAATCTAATATCACTTTGCCACGAACGGCACAAGAATCCATTTCGACAACGTAGGACAAAGGTAATGCCTGCGACGTACAACAGAGGTTATCCACATCAACACACAGTCTATTGTGCGCGGAATTATCCTATGCTGCTTTATGATATTGAAGATGCTGGTATTTCGTTTATGCCGATAGGACGCGCTCCGGGAGAAGATCAAGGTCCTAGTTTTTTGGTGGAGAGCGTTTTTATGAACGTCAAAGGATAGAAAACTGGGCGATGGAACGGTGGGATAAGTCGTGGGGAATTAACGTTTACACTGGTGTTTCCTCTGGACACAGTCGGGCACACTGGCATGATCTCGTATTCCCTTATGAGGGAATTTGCGCTGCACCTGATGCTATTCTTCGCTGTATAGAAGCACTTGTTAGTTTCGCTGAGAATCCGTTCTTGGTGCTAACAAAGTCTGAGGGTTTACGTTTTTCTTGCAGGGTAAGATTGAAGTGCCATCGATTTTTTAGACCATAATTTCGTAAAGTTAAGACAAGTTTTTTTGTTCAAATTCAATAGGAGTTAAATAACCGAATGCCGAATGAGGTCGTTTCTTGTTATACACTTGTTCAATCAAATGTCCAATGCAAGCATTAGCATCTGCAATATCATCATAGTCATTCAAGTAGATTTCTTCCTCTTTGAGAGTTCGGATAAACCGTTCCACATAACCGTTCCACATAACCGTTCTCCCAAGGCCGTCCTCTATGAGCTAACGAAATCTCAATCCCATGATCAGTGAGAGTAGAAATATAGGCTTCTGATAAATACTGAACTCCCTGATCACTATGATGGATCTCTGGAACGTTTTCTCGTAATGCTTGCTGTAAGGGTCTCAATGTTAGAGGTTGTGTCAAATGCCGGCTCAGTTGCCACCCTCTTATTATTCGAGTAAACACATCAAGGAGAACTGAAACATAGACAAAGTTTCCTTTGAACCGAACATAGGTGACATCCGCAACCCAGACCTGATTGCGCCGACAAATGTCAAGGTTATCAAGTCGGTTGACCCATTGACATTTACCATCAACGGATTTCGTGGTTTGACAAGAGCGTTTGAAAGAGACCAACAGATTAGCTGATTTCATCAATCGTGCGACGCGTCGGTATCCAACGGTGTATCCTATACGTAACAGTTCCTCTGTGATACGTCTATAACCATATCTTGGATAACGGGCAGATAACATTTCTATCTCCTGTTGGAGTTGTGCTTCGCAAGGATCCTTTTTGGGTTCATAATAGAGACTACTTCTATTGAAACCGAGTGTATCGCAAATCTGTCGCATTGAGTAATCGGTTCGCAAAGTTTGGACAATCCTTCGTTTTTCAGCAAGGGTCAACTCAGCAAGGTTGAGACTTTTTTTTGGATATCCAATTCCAAGGTCAATCTACCAACAAGTTGTTCAAGTTGAGTGATCCGTTGTTGAGACGCTTGGGTCTGTTTATCATTAGTTTCAAAGAGGGTGGTTTCCGCATTTTCAAGAAGTTGGCGTTTCCACTTTGAGAGTTGAACATCGCTGATGTTATGTTTGCGACATAGTTCCGCTTGTGAACTTTCACTACACAGTGCCTCAAGGACAACTTCAGCTTTAAATTCTGGGGTAAATCTTCTTCGTTTGGTCTCCATCGGATTTCTCCTTCTAACAAGATTGTAATTAGATCACAATCTTATCTTAGGTAGTGGTCTAAATTTCCGATGTCAGTACAGAAGTTGACTCAGGGGTATTTATGGTGAAGCATAGAATTATATCTACACTTTCTAACAACGGTAGGCGAGTTTTGCTAACCTCGCCTCATCAATGTGTAGGATTAAGTCAATAATTTACCATAAATGTGGTAACATAAATGGATATGCTTGTGAAAGCACAGATAAAGGAGACACGGCTATGAAAAAACTACTAAGTATGAATACCTTCATAACTTTGGTGGTGTTGACTTACTTGCTATTTTGTGGCACTCCCACTGCTTATGACTTTGCATCACTTGAGACACAGTTAAATAAAAAACATAATACCCTTATCCGAAAAGTACATGAGGATAAGTGGGTCATTGGTTACAGGCATAGTGCGAAATGTCCACTCAGAGAAAGAATAGGTGACAAAGCACTACAAGAAGCGATTACTAAGGTGCTACAAACGTGGTTAAATCCACTTTACAACCTGAAAACAGAAATGCCGATTTTCTCAACCGATAACATTGAATTCCGCAAACAACCTGATCAACAAGAGGGTGAAAATGCACTGCCGCTCTTGTCGCTGGACTTGAGGGTTACTATCATGTGTGAAATAGGAACATCAATTGCATGGGTAGGTATCTCCTTACCACCAGATGTATATATGCGTGCTGGAACAACAATTAATGAGACTTTTATGTTCGTACTTACTCATGAGATTGGACATGCCTTGGGACTGGCGGATACTTATGTGGGAACTCCTGGAGAAGGGAACCGCACAACAAGCGGTAATCTGAATCGCACCATAGGGACGCAACCTGGTTCAGTCATGGCAGGTCTTCGTGCGTCGAAAGCACAAGACCTTCTCAGCAAAGACGATATAAACGGTATTGTTTGGCTTTACAAAACGATCTATGAGGGTTTAGCTACAGATGATTGCTTTTTTCCCGACTATAAGTTTGAAGAGGATCCAGAAGGATGTGTACCCAAATATCCCTTGATCTTTGAAATAATCAACGGACATCGGGAGTATGCCATAAACATACTCAAGGAGGATAAAAACATTGATGTGAATGCGCAAGATGAGACGGGTTCAACTGCGTTGCATTATGCCGTTCATAAAGTCTACATGGATGTTATCAATGCGCTTTTAAGCGATAGAGATATTTTAGTTCATATCAAAGACAGCAGGGGTCGGACACCGATAGGGTTAGCGCGTGAACTTGGGAATAAAGCACTCGCACGGCGTTTGGCATCGCATCCGAACCATCTGCTTTCTGTAGCGGCACACCGAAAACTAACAACATGTTGGGGCAGTTTGAAAAGCCGATATTGAATAATGTCCTCGCGAACTCCGATACCCAAACAATCTATCTTTCTTTAAGACTTGCCCAGGTCGTGGCTAACTTGTCCTGAGGATCAACTGCTAACCGAAGTCTATCTTTATGTTCTTCAATCGCGGTGATGATCTCCTCATTGCCAATCTCACGCGCAAGACTGAGTGGGGTTTTTCCTGCTTTGTTGCGACGATTCATAATCACACCGCCATGTTCAAGTAGGGATTCAATAAACTTTTGATGTTCACCCATAACACCGTAATGCAACGCCGTATTACCAAGAGCGTCCTGTTGATTAACATCTATATTCGGGTCTTGGTTGAGGATGCGGATAGCAAGGACTTCATACCCTTGTCTGATTTCAAAGATGAGCGGCCATTTTGGAATACAGCCTGCCGGTTTCTCTTCAAATTTATAGTTAGGAAAGAAACAATCCTTAAGAGGTAATCCTTCGTGATACACCTTCTGTTGATCTGCAGGGATCTGGTTCACCCCTTCCTGAATAAGTATCTCCAAGTCCAAATAAATGTCCAAGTTCGTGGATGAGAATTGATATAAAACTCGGATGGTCCCAAAAATCTCCATTGAATATACTGGCTAACGGGTTATTGTCTCTTCCTGTAAATGCGCGACCTGCAAATTCTTCCATTCTCAAACAGGTATCAATAACGGCAAGGGTGGCATTATCCAAGTCTTCTTTGTATATGAATAAGTGTGGTATCAAATCTGCACCATAGGCGTCAATTTAGCGGTTTTTTTCTTGTTGGACGCATTTGAGATAGTCCAAAACTACCATCCCTATTGTAGGGTGGGGTCTCTGTGCCCGCCCGTTGCCTTACAGGACAAGGAATGGCGGGGCACAGAGACCCCACCCTACAATGGCTGGCGTAATTTAAGAAGATCAATCCATTTTATTAGTGTCCTCAGTCCCGTAGGGACGATATGTCTATAGCACAACGTTCAACACCCATTTCTTAGTGGTTCACTCTTTAAGTCTTTGCGATATTTCTTCAATTGAAGTTCCATAGGGTTCTAACTTGTATCTTGGTTGCTCTTGTGGGTCTTTCTTCCAAAGGTAAGGGTGTTTATGGGCATTCCACCAACACACCGCGCTCTCAATGGATTCGGTTAGCTCATCTTGTGTCTCAAACTTTCTCCCTTTCAATGCCAGTGATCTGAGTTGTTTCCACCAAGGTTCTATCAGGTTTAACCAACACGCATATTTCGGAATAAACTGAACACCTACATTCGGCCACGCCAATAATGCGGTTTTTACATCACGACTATGGTGAGTAGAAAGATTGTCTTCAATCAAAAGCCACTTGTCTGATGGAAACTTCTCTATGATTTTCTCAAGCAATGCTATATGACTTGCACTATCCCTACTCTCTGAAATCACTATTTCCGCTTGACCCGTCGCAGGTTCAAACGCACCATGAACCCATACTTTGCCACGACGACCATAGTCCGGTTCAAAGGTCGCACGCCCCACACCGCGTTGCCAAACTTCACCCGGATATGTTTTAGCACCTATCGGTCCCATCTCATCAATACAGATAACACGCGTCTTGGGCGGCGGGGAACGATATGCTGCTATAACAGCCCCCTTTTTTCTACAAACTCTTTGTCTTGCTTTTCCGCTTCACGAAACCAACTTTGTTGACGCTTCCAACGCAGTCCCTCTTCTTTAAGCCACTCCCAGATCGTTGAATCAGAAAGATATATACCTGTCCGTTCTCTAAACGCCGTTTGCAATCGTATCAATGTCCACAACTCAAACGGATAACCGAGACTACGCGGTTTTTGCAGCACTAAATTTATGAGTTGCCCTCGCACCTCTGTTGAATGCACACGCGGTTTCCCACTTTTCGGCTTATCTGTGAGCCCTAGGATACCCGCTTCATTGAACCTTTTGACCCAACAGGCACCAGAGTTATCCGACTTGAAACCCGCTTTTTTTCCTGCTTGAGTAGCTGTCAGTGTTTTGTCATCAAGCATACTAACAATCAATTTCGCACGCTGCACCGTCCGAAACGGATGCGTGCGTGAACTCGCAAGTCTCCTCAATTCAGCGTTTTCTTCTTCATTGACCTCACGAATGTGATGTATTCGTTTTCCCATCTCAATTCTCCTCTCCATTTTTTGAATTTAATAGATAAAAGAATTATACCATAATATCTTGGCGAGTCAACCACTTAGTCCCGTAGGGACGATATGTTTATACGTATCGGTTGTTACAAACATATCGTCCCTACGGGACTAAGAAATGTGATGCCGGCGTTTAGCTATAAACATCCCGTCCCTACGGGACTAAAGAACGTTATCGCCATGCAAATAAATCCTTAAATTGACGCCTATGGTGTGGTATCAAATCTGCACCTACCTGTGTTTCACCAGGATGTGTTGGCACCTTCTGAAAACGAAAATCGTTGACGATGGGGAGTTTGGTATCATATTCTCGCAGCGGTTGCAGCAATATTTGAAGCGCAGTTGTGATGTCTTCTTCAAATTTTTTGGCATTTGCACGTCTTTCTTCTGAACAAGACCCCCTGATAGCATAAACGATGTTCCAATGTTCAGCGTGTACCCGTTCAATCAAAAGTCGATGACTTTTTATCTCATGTAGTTCTTTATGCTGGAAGGCGTGTGCGGTGGGTGTGGTGCTGAGTAGGATGACGGTTATCATCGCAAACGTGAGTAGGATGTTGGGTATTCGTGTTTTTTTATGGGTTGTCCTCCCCTTCTTTTGTCTTGATGTGGCTATTATAGCATGTTGTGTGTATGTCAACGGTGTTTCTTGTCTAAACCAAGATTTTCAGGATTTCCAGATGTCCAGGATGACCTCATCAACGCTTCTTGATAAGGATTTGTCCCAACTTGTGAAAGGAAATATCAAGCATCAAATTCTCTTTGTTTTTCTTTATTTTCGGTGTTTTAATAGATTTTGATAACATTATTTATCAAAAGCTATACAAAATTCAACACTTTCCAAAAAGGGAATATCGTATAATAAAACTTATCAGATTAATTCTTTTCGTGGTCATCATACTTACTTCAGCTATTCTACGGATAAATTCGTAAATATTCCTTTTTAGGTATCCTGCGGGGAGACGTAAAACCTTCGCACTTCCAAAGGAGCGAATATATATATATTACAATATCTTGATTGTTTATTTGATTATCCTATGTGTAAGGACAACATCAAGTGGACGAATTATCCTATTTTTGCCGTCAAGACACCGAAGCTTTAGCTCGGTGATGTAGACGGCACTATTGACTTGATGCTATATTAGCATTTTAACTTGTCAAATCAGTGTAAATATTGTATAATATATCGCATAAACTAAATGTCCAACAGGTAATGTGATATGTCAATTGAATTAAAAACTCCAAAGTTAGAATATCAGAAAACACGTGGGTGTATATACGCTTGTGAATACCATATCGTTTTTTGCACAAAATACAGAAGAAAATGTTTGTCAGCTGAAATGCAGGAAAGGTTAAAAGAATTAATATTTGACAAACAATCAGATTTCAAGTATATCATTCGTGCGATAGACACTATGCCTGACCATGTGCACGTTTTGGTAAGTATAGACCCCACCCAATCTGTATCTACGGTAATTGGTCGTATAAAAGGGTTCACTGGTAAAACGCTCAGAGAAGAATATCCAATATTAACTCGCATGCCGTGTCTATGGACCCGTTCAAAGTTTGTTGCTTCTACAGGTGGTGTTACTTTGGATGTCCTAAAACAATATATTGAAGACCAGAAAAACAAATGAGAACATTTAAATACAAACTTCAAAAGCATCCTCGCAATAGACATATTCAGAAAGACCTGCATATCATTGCGCATGTCCACAACCATTTGGTTGCGTTGTGGCAACGGCACTACAGGATATATGGACAATGTGAAGGTTACAAGCGACCGAGTGCATTTCGGATGATTATGCATTTGACAAAACTGAAACGACTTTCTAAATATCAACACTGGACGATCCCATATTCTTGGTGTTTGCAAGAATGTATCCAACGCGTTGACAGAGGGTGGAAAAACTTCTTTGAAGGTAGGGCGAAGCGTCCGCCTAAATTTAGAAGTCGGTATAAATACAAATCTATGACCTTTGATGGTAGCCAAGTCAAAATAGAACCGATTGACAAAACAGACGGATGTCCCGTTGCGAAAATCCGTATTAATAGAAGATGGTATCGCTTCTGGTATAGTCGACCGATTGAAGGTAATATCAAACAGGTTACCGTTAAGAAAGACGCAGTAGGCGATTGGCATATTACTATCACAACAGACGCTGAAGGACTTGAGCCCGCACCTAAGACTGGTAGGACAGCAGGGTTTGACTTTGGACTCAAGGATTTTCTCACCTATTCGGATGGCACGAAATATCAATCTCCTGAATTCTATAAGTCTGCTTCTAAACTGATAAAACGTGCGAGCCTCGCGTTGTCTCGGAAGCAGAAAGGCAGTAACAATCGCCAACGTGCAAGGAAATACTTGGCACGCGTTCACAGAAAAATTAATCGACAACGCGAAGACCATCACTGGAAACTTGCACTGGAACTTGTTCGAAAGTTTGATGTCTCTTTCTTTGAGGACTTGTGTCTTAGAGGCATGAAACGCCTCTGGGGACGTAAAGTTTCTGATTATGCCTTTGGCGACTTTATGCAGAAAATCAAATGGCAAGCACAGAAAAGATGCAAACGCGTTGAAACAATTAACAGATGGACACCTACAAGCAAAGTCTGTCACGCCTGTGGGCAAATCCAAATGTTCTTTGATTTGAGTATTCGCACGTGGGATTGTCATAACTGCAAAATCCAACATGACCGTGATATAAATGCGGCACTTAATATTCATAAGGTAGGGGCATCTACCTTTGGAGTAGAGGGGATCAGACTTGCTTCGGCAAGCACCCCTTGTTGATACCACAATCGCTTGTGTGATTCTTCAAAAGAATCACCGGAGCTTTAGCTCGGTGAGTATGTCAAATCCACATGACGAATATAGAGAATATGAAATAAGTGAAATAATTATAGGTGAACTTCGTGGTGAAAAACTTGTTAAAAGTATAACACACCATAAATTTGTTAGATGTAATGGTAATATCATAAAATTGGTATTCAATGATCCGAAAACAGAGTATATCACAACTGAACATAGTAGATTTGACAGCACATTTATAGAGGTCAAAGTTATTGAGAAGATAGCCAATAACGATTTTGATTATATAGGATTGTACCTTGGAACTGTAATCCCAGAATAGTGTTCTTAAATGCGACTTATCCAACTCACAGACTCGGTATCCCAGACCGTATTTTAGCGTTATATAAGGTCAATCGTCCGAATTCTATGGTGCAGGTGACGAAGGCTGGGGTATAGGTGTCTATGGGTCTGGTATCCATATTACAGGCACGTTGGTGTCGTAAATCTCAAACCCCATAGGCGTCAATTAAAGGATATATTTACCTGTGATGGATTTTGGAAGTCTCTTATTATCATACCCACCTTTCGCACCGCTGGTGCTGAGTTTCTTGTGGTGGACATTTTCTATACACCTTTCGTACCGCTGGTGCTGATATATGATTTATAAAAGCCTCGGAGAGGCAGCATGCGCGTGTGGCATGCTGCATGAGGTGTATAGCACGTAATATCAATACAGACGAAAGCCCCAGCGGGGCAGCATGCGCCTGTGGCATGCTGCATGAGGTGTATAAAATGCACAAACTTTACTCACTAAATTGACGCCTATGGTGTCGTAAATCTCAAACCCTAACACTGACTCTAATGCGTCTGTTGTGTAAAACTGTCCTGTGACGATGTCGGCACTTCCTTCTGCGTAGTTTGATTTGTTGGACTCGGCGAAACAGAAGATAGATTTTCCATCAGCGAATCAGGCAAACGACACCATGCCTTTTGTGGAAACGTCAAGATCCTTAATTATGCCGCCGACTTTGATAGTGGTACCAAGGTCTATAGAACTAAAATTGTCGGTTGGAGAGTAGATTTTATGGGACTTTCGAGAGTCGTCGGTACTTGAGAACTGTGCCCAGATGATGAAGATAGTGATAAGAACTGCAAGAATACCTCCTCCGATGAGACAGCCTTTTACGCAGCCACCGTCGTCTGCTTTCTGTTGATCATTTGGGTTCTGTTCTTCCATTGTGTTTGCTCTCTCTCTGAGTATGGAATGGAATGATAGCAGAATGTGTGTAAAGTGACAAGGATAAAATATCTTTTGAAGAAAACCTTGATGTCTTTTTTGATACGAAGGATTTTGCTGTTGAGGCGGAAATTCGGGATACTCGGCAGGACGTGCAGCATACAACTCGAATTAAAGGGATTTTTGAAGATCCTTACGCTGTTGCTCAATTTTGGTCTCAACACCGCGGTATAGAACAATTTTGGAGACACCTAAAAACAGATTTGAAACTTTCAAAAATGAGTTTAGCAGGTAGACAAAGGGCATCTGCAAGCTTAGGTGTCAAAGTGATGAGCTATCTCTTAGGACAGCATTTGAGTCGTTTGACACATAAAACACTCTATCAGATACAACTTGAACTTTCTGGACAAACACACATCTTATCTACTCTTACAGAACATTTTCATGAACAAATACCAACGAAACGCCTATAGACATTGAAAACCAGAAATCAAAACCGCACATTCTTCATTAATTACCAGTGGTACAAAAGTTTCACACGACATGATTTAATTTGCAAATTGGATAGTGTTATATACGGCAATATACAACGCTAATTTTTCTTTATTTTCGGTGTTTTAATAGTTTTTGATAACTGCTTTTAACTAACACAAATAGACTTATCAAACTCACAGCATCGGTATCCTAAAACCCTATTTTAGCGTTATATAAGATGAGGATACTAAAGTAGCCTTGTTGGAGTGTTTTTCAGCAGCGATGGCAGAAAAGAGGGACATAATCGCGGTTGGAAATCGTTCCTGCAATGTGGGAGCGAGGTTGGAAAACCTCGCCTACCGGAGGAAGGGGAAATTGCGGTTGGGAACCTTTCCTGCAATGGGAGACTGCTCTAACAGGAGATTCTATATGAGTGATCTAAATGGAAAGATTGCCCTTGTCACCGGTGCTGCGGGGGAGTTTGGCTTAGGTCGCGCTATTGCAGTTAGGTTAGCAAAAGACGGTGCTGATGTCGTCGTTAATGATGTTACCGAAAAGCCGTATAATTTAGATGAATCTGACTGGTTAGGACTACAAGATGTTGTTAGTGAGATAGAATCGCTTGGTAAACGCTCCTATGGTTTTGTTGCAGATATTACGAACTCTAATGAAGTATCTGCTATGATAGAGAAAGTAGTCTCTGAGTTTGATAGAATAGATATACTTGTTAATAATGCTGGCTCTAAACCGGGTAAAGACCGAGTTCTTGCTGTTGATTTAGATGAAAAGGAATGGGATAGAGTTATCAAGATAAATGCGAAAGGCACATTTCTTACTGCACAGGCTGTTGCTCGGCATTTTATAGAAAGAAAAATCCCCGGTAAGATCATCAATATCTCCTCTGTAGTGGGAAAAGAAGCGATGCCAAGATACGCTGCGTATAGTGCTTCAAAGTTCGCTATTATAGGACTCACTCAAGCACTTGCTCTTGAACTTGCTCCTTATCAGATAAACGTGAATGCTGTCTGCCCAAGTTTAGTGGATACGGAACGGGTTACCCAACTTGTTGATGCTCTTACAGAAAGTGCTGAACAATTCAAGGATAAATATGTGGAACTTATACAGAACCGGTCAGGTTTAGTTCCGTTAGGTAGACTTGCAACGCGAACAGATGTTGCGAATATGGTGTCTTATCTGGCATCCGAACAATCCGACTTTCTAACGGGGTTGGCTATACCTGTTGCTGGTGGGTCAATGGTTCATTAAGTTGATGTGTGTTTGATAGAAACCGTTCCAACAAGAGGACGGCACACGGCATGTGCCTACTACTTTGCATCGCGGTTGGAAACCTCGCCTACCGGAAGAGGGGAAATCGGGGTTTTAATATTAAATAGCGTTGTATAAACACAAACCTCCTGCGCCGATTTTCCACAGCAGCACAGTACCGTCCGAACTCCCACTTGCGAGTGTGTTGCCATCAGGACTGAACGCTACGCTGTTGACCCAATGCGTATGTCCTGAAAGTGTGCTGATATGGGTGTCATCGTCAATATTCCATAGACGGATGGTATTGTCATAACCCCCACTTGCGAGTGTCTTTCCATCAGGACTGAATGCTACGCTGCTAACCACATACGTATGTCCTTCAAGTGTGCTGATATGGGTGCCAATCGTCCATATTCCATAGACGGATGGTAGTGTCCACACTGCCACTTGCGAGTGTCTTTCCATCCGAACTAAACGAGACGCTGCTGACCGTACCCGTATGTCCTTCAAGTGTTCTGATATGTGCCCCCGTGTTTGCGTTCCACAGACGGATGGTTTCATCAAAACTCGCACTTGCGAGTGTCTTTCCATCAGGACTGAACGCTACGCTCCGGACCCAATGCGTATGGCCTGATAGTGTTCTGATATGTGCCCCCGTGTTTGCGTTCCACAGACGGATGGTTTCATCATCACTGCCACTTGCGATTGTATTTCCATCAGGACTAAACGCTACGCTCCAGATCCAATCCGAATGTCCTTCAAGTGTTCTGATGTGTGCCCCCGTGTTTGCGTTCCACAGACGGATGGTTTCATCATCACTGCCACTTGCGAGTGTCTTTCCATCAGGACTAAACACTACACTGTTGACCCAATCCGAATGTCCTTCAAGTATGTGTCTCTGCGTGCCAGTGTTTGCATTCCACAGATGGATGTCTTGCCATTTCGCACTTGCGATGGTGTTTCCATCTGGACTAAACGTTACGCTGTAAATCTCATTCGTATGTCCTGGGAGTGTGCGCGTCTGTGCGCCAGTGTTTGTGTTCCACAGGCAAAGTTCTTGGTAACCGGCACTTGCAAGTGTGATTCCATCCGGACTAAACGCTACGTTCCAGATCGAATTCGTATGTCCTATGAGAGTTTGTATACGTTGTCCAGTGTTTGCGTTCCACAAGTGGATAGTGTTCGCAGAACCCGAACTTGCGATTGTATTTCCATCGGGGCTAAACGCTACGCTGTAAATCCCAGTCGCATGTCCTTCAAGTGTTCTGATATGTGCCCCAGTGTTTGCGTTCCACAGAATGATGGTGCTATCAGCACTGCCACTTGCGATCGTGTTTCCATCAGGACTAAACACTACGCTCTCAACCGTATCAATATGCCCTTCAAGTGTTCTGATATGTGCCCCAGTGTTTGCGTTCCACAGACGGATGGTTTCATCATCACTACCACTTGCAAGTGTGTTTTCATCCGGTCTAAATGCTACGGTGTTAACCCTATCCGCATGTCCTTCAAGTGTTCTGATATGTGCCCCAGTGTTTGCGTTCCACAGGCGTATAGTTTCATCAAAACTGCCACTTGCAAGTGTGTTTCCATCCGGACTGAACGCTACGCTCCAGACCCAATCCGAATGTCCTTCAAGTGTGCTGATATGGGTGCCATCGACCGTATTCCATAGACGGATGGTGTTGTCCCTATTCCCACTTGCGATTGTGCTGCTATCTGGACTGAATGCTACGGAGTAGGGCAAATTCCCCGCATATAGGTCCAGTTCCTCACCAGTCTGCGCGTCGTATATCCATATACCGATACCACTTCCTATTGCAAATGTTGTCCCATCGGGCGAAAACTGAACGCTTTGAATCCTACCCTTCCCGAGTCGTGCTTTTACGTCTTCGGGTAGGTGCCATTGCGGTGAGTCTTGGGCGTAACTGTTAGTTATTAAGGTGAGTGTTATAGCCAGTGTTATGAAGATAAAAGATAATCTGTTTTTCATTGTCGTCTCCTATGATTGAGAGTCACTTTATAATGAGCATCTTACGCAAGGGTGAAAGCGAACTCGCACGCAACTGATAGAAATAGACACCATTCGCTACGCGTTCGCCGAAACTGTTCCGACCATCCCAATGTGCAGCACGATGCCGATGTAGATAATATCCCGCAGGCTTCTGTCCCAAATCCAAATGCCGCACCACACTGCCACGGATGTCGTAAATCGTTATCACAACATCGCTCGGGTTGGACAGTTGATACGGTATCCACGTATCCGGATTGAACGGGTTCGGGTAGTTCGGCAATAGAAGCGTGTTATCGGGTGCCTTATGATTGACAGTATGATTGACAGTGGGTGCACCTTGCCCCACATCAAAAATCACAATATACCGTGTCGTATGAGATAGCCTATAGCCATCATGGGTGGCGGGTATAGCTCTGGTGCTGTCTTGACTTTCAAACAATACAGCGACCTGAAGTGATGTGTCTGCGGTGCGAGTCACGGTCACTTCACTACTCTCAACGCTGCCTTGACTAATTTGCACACTGCTTATATCATCCATAACACTGCCGTTTGCAATACTGAACGCAACCGTAATATCAAACGGCGCACCCGCATCCGCAACAGCCTTGAACTTGCCTGATGTTGTGCTCTCTAAAGAGATTTTAAGAGACACATTATTATTCCTATTGTTGTAGCTCATGTCAAGGGACTGTAGTGATGTCAAGCCGATAAATAACCCATCAGAGATGGGATCCAGTTGATTATAGGAGATATCCAGATCCGTGAGAGACGAGAGTTGGTCAAAAATCCCTGATGGCAACGTTGAGAACGCATTTTCATATAACCACAATCCATCTAATGAAGTGAGTGCGTCAAATATCCCATCTGGGAGCGAAGTCATTTCACATTCGGAGAGGTCAAGGAGTGTCAGCGAGGTTAAATCATCAAAAACATCTGAATCCAGCGAACTAAACATATTCTTCGCTAAACCAAGCTCTTCCAGTGATGTCAACCCATCAAACACCCCTGATGGAAATGAAGTCAGACCTATATCTCCTAAACCGAGTTCTATCAGCGATGTTAAATTTGAAAACGCATCTGCAGGAAGCGAATTCATCGGATTTCCTGATAAGTTTAAAATTGTCAACGATGTCAGTTGTTTAATAACAGCGGGAAAAGATGTCAATCTATTATTGAGTAGTATCAGTTTCGTTAAGGATGTCAGTCCTGAAAGACTTGAGGGTAAGGAGGTGAGTTTGTTGTTCCGCAGACTCAAAGAGGTCAAAGATGTCAATGTAGTAAAGAAATCATCGGGCAACGAAGGCAGTTGAATACTATCAAGGATCAGTTCTGTTAATGCAGTAAGACTTGCAAAAGTTTCTGTCGTCAAAGTCTTTAAAGGATTTGATGACAGATTGAGTTTCGTTAACGATGTCAACGCTGAAAGACTTGATGGTAAGGATGTGAGATTGTTCTTCGACAGACTCAACGATGTCAAAGATGTCAATCCACTAAAGAAATCATCGGGTAACGTTTCAAGTTGATTATTATCAAGGATTAGTTTCCTTAACGCAGTCAGTCCTTCAAAATCTTCTGTGACCAAAGTCTCAATATCATCTGAAGACAGGTCAAGCGTGAGGATATTTGCCAACTGCTCACTGGTCACATCCAGCGGGTCGCTTACACCGGGCACTTGTTCTACGATTGCATTGATGACCACTTCTGCACGTTGCGTAACCGGTTTCGGTTCTGTTGTGATGTCCCTAACAGTGATCGTTACTCGGATGGTTGCAAAATATATAGCATCTATCCTTGCCGTGACAGTCAAGATATATTGACTTGTCCTTTCATAATTGATGTTCACGGCAGTGCTTATCTGTCCGGTATTCGGATTGATAGTGAAATCTGTTGCACCAAGACCAGAGATGGAATAAGTCATCGGTCGGTTTTCATCATTGGTCGCAGTGATCTCACCACCGACAAGCGTTCCTATCGGCACATTCTCATCAATAGTTCGTGTTGTTTGCGCGCCTTCTGTGAACACTATTCTGATGACATCAATCACATTGATGTTCACGACAATGCTATCTGAAAGTTGGCTGTCCGAAGCAGTAACTGTCACGGAATACGAGGATTTCGTAGCGTAATCCAGAGCGATAACGGTTTGGAGCTGTCCTGAAGTGCTGACGATGTTAAAGGAAGCCGCATCTGTCCCGCTGAGCGTATATATCAAGTTATCATCATCCGCATCGGTAGCAGCAATAGGCGTTCCGACATTTGAACCGATGGGTGCATCCTCTCGGACAGATCGGGTTGTGGACGTGCCTTGCGTGAACACAGGTGCGTTGTTTGTCGGTGTCACTGTACCAGTCTCGTCAATATCAGAAACGTTAATCGTAACCGCGATGCTATCTGTAAGATCACCATCAGAGACAGTAATCGTCAATTCATAGGTTGTCTGTGTTTCATAGTCCAAACTCGCGCTGGTTTGCAACTGTCCAGATGTGCTGACGATGGTGAAAGCGGCTGCGTCATTACCGCTGAGCGTATATATCAAGGAATCGCCATCGGTATCAGTAGCAGAAACAGGTGAGCCTATATTCGTCCCCGATGGTGCATCCTCACTTACCGAACGTGTTGTGCTTTCACCTTCCGTGAATTCTGGAGCGTTGTTAGGAGTCTCAGTTTCTGTGTCAGTTTCTGTCTCGGTGTCAGTTTCTGTCTCAGTCTCAGTTTCCGTCTCTGTCTCGGTGTCAGTCTCTGTCTCGGTGTCAGTCTCTGTCTCAGTTTCTGTGTCAGTTTCCGTCTCAGTTTCCGTCTCAGTTTCCGTCTCGGTAATCGTCTCAACCACATCTGTCACTTCAATTTCCACATCAATCGTGTCTTCAAGTTCACTGTCAGACACGGTAACTTTGACAAGGTAAGTATCCTTTGTCTCAAAATCGAGCACGTCCTTTGTCTTTAGCTGCCCCGACTTTTCATCAATCGCAAACGATGCTGCGTCAGTGCCACTCAATGTGTATATCAGTGTGTCTTTTGTATCGGGGTCTGTTGCCAAAATAGCGGTGCCGAGATTGGTGCCAGCGTCCGTGTTTTCGGGGATCGTGCGTTTCGTGTTTTCACCTTCAGTGAATGTGGGGGCATCATTTTCGTCAGTGATATTGATGGTCACTTCAATAGAATCCGTAGCGTCTTCAGTATCGGATACCTTCACCACAACTGTGTATGTGTTTTTCGTTTCAAAGTCCAGCGGTTCGTCCGTTTTTATCTGTCCATTGGATGTATCGAATCCGAATACATTTGCATCAGCCCCTTCAATGGCATAGGTCAAGCTATCGTTATCTGCATCTAATGCGAGGACAGCGAAACCGATAGACTGATCTGCAGCGGTATGTTCCCCGATAGTTCGGGTTGTCTTATCACCTTCAACGAATACTGGCGGATCGTTTGTGTCTTCAACGCTAATGGTGACGGGAATCGTCTGCGTAAAAGTGCCGTCAGTGACGGTGACGGTAACTGAGTAGGTGTCTTGGTCTTCAAAATCCAGGGGTTCGGATGTAATAAGCTGCCCTGTTTCCGTGTCAATCTCAAACTTGTCAGCATCATCACCTGAAAGGGTGTATGTAAGTTCATCGTTATTTGCATCATCGGCAGCAACGACGGTGCCGATACTCACCCCCGCACCGACATTTTCAGTGATCGTGCGTTCGGTTGCTTCACCATCCGTGAACACAGGACTCACTTCAATCTGACTGATAATATCCAGCGGGTCCTTGTTCGTTTTAGTCAGAATGTAGCCTGCGTGTAGGGATGGTAGCATCTCAGGCACTTCAAAGTCGACTGTGACAGCACCTATCGTGTCGGGTATACGGGTTACGGTGAACAGTGGACTTTCAACTTCACCTGTGCGGACAACAAGGTTTGTCGTCTCATCGGGAAGCATGCCGTTTGGGATGGTCAGGGGTAACACAATGTCAAAAGGGGCACCCGTTGGAACAACTGCCTTGATGTCAGTGTCGTTCATCTTCACGATTTCCACTGAGATAGACAACGGTAGCATCATCTTTTCTATCATCATATCATCAGTTTCCATCATACCTTCTATATCTGGCACTATGTTTTCTATTTCTGTTATAGGTTCATCGGGTAACTGCTCAGGCATCATCCCATCTGTGTCTGCTATCATATCATCGGACATCATTTCATCTGGTTTTGGCACGACAATCCAGTTGCCTGTTAAGTCCAATGCTTTCAACGAATACAGTCCAGCGAAAATACCATCTGGCAGGTCGGTGATTTTGTTGTCTTTGAGGGATAGTGATGTGAGGGATAGCATCCCAGAGAAGTCCAGTGGTGAGAGGCTCTCAATCCCCATCTCGTCTAAGTTGAGTTGTGCGATGGTCGCGAGGTCAACTTCCGTGATATGTCTGCAATCGGTGATAGTGATAACCCGTTCTATGAGTAGATCCCGCACTTGTGGTGTGCGATTACACGCTGTAGACTTTGTGAGGATATAGCCGAAATGCATATCGGGTATCATCGGGAGGTCACCGATGTCTACCGTAGGCGTTGCATCGGACATCATATCTGCGACTACTGTGAACATCTCACTTTTTAACGTGCCTTTGGGAATTGTAATACTCGACTTGCCATCGTTGAGACTGCCGTTTTTCACTATCAACGGCACGACAATATCAAACGGTGCACCGCTTGGGACGATGACCTGATAGACACCGTCACGCACCTTCTGCATGGAAACAAAAATAGGAAACGGATGGAGCGGGTTCTTACCCAATCGTAGCGTTGTGAGTGCTGTCAGTCCTTCAAAAATACCGACAGGTAGATTGTAAATCTCATTATCGTATAGATTTAGATTTGCAAGTGAAATCAAGCCATCAAAATCGCCCCGTTGGAGTTGCGTAATGCCAGTGTCTCGTAGGTTGAGTTCAGTTATCTGTGCGAGGTGTGTGTCTGTAATATCCGCCACAGTCTCAACGTCCGTCACAGCGGCGAGGAACGCGTCCTGCACCTGTTGTGTTCGGTCGCTTATGTCAAGTGTTATCGGCATATCGGTGACATCATCTATGTCAATGACCTGAATAATCACCGTGATGCTGTCGGTATAAGTGTCATCAGTTACGTTCACAACAACCACATAAAGCCGTTGGGTTTCATAGTCTAAAGTTGCTTTCGTTCTGAGTTGAGCGGTAGTCGGATTGATGTCAAATGCGGGTGCGTTATACCCGCTGAGCGTGTAAGTGAGCGTGTGTTCATCAGGGTCGGTTGCGGTGATAGGTGTGCCTATTTCTGTGCTTGTGGGACTGTTTTCAACGATGCTGCGGACGGTGATGTCGCCTTCGGTGAACGTGGGTGGACGGTTGTCTAGCACGTCTGTGATATTGATCGTTACCTTGATGGTATCTGTGAGGTTACCGTCAGAAACGGTGATTGTGATGGAATATGATGTTCGAAATTCGTAGTCTAATGGTGATTTCGTTTTAAGTTGTCCTGATGCTACTTCAATATCAAACGTTTCAGCATCAGGATTGGATTCCCCGCTTACAATAGCATACGTTAGGGTGTTGCCATCCGCATCCGTTGCAGCGACGGGTTCACCAATGTTTTCACCTGCCGCTGTATTTTCAATGACGGTGCGGGTCGTCTCATCTCCATCGCGGAAAATAGGCGCGTTATTTTCCGATGGAGTCGGTACAGATACGGCAGCGATAAGCTCTATCGGCAGCGTATCAGATTTTGTTAAGGTATATCCGAAATGATTGCGAGGCAGACCCGGTAACGTGCCGATGTCTACGGTAACAGCACCTATAGTGTCTAATGTGCGACTGACAGTAATAGCCTCGCTTGCTTTACTACCAAGTGGCACTGTAATATTCGTAGTATCACCAGAAAGCGTCCCGTTTGCAACACGAATTGGCACATCTATCTTGAAGGGGGCGGCTGTATGTGCTACGGCTTTGACTTGGTCAGTCCCGACTTTCTCAAGCGAGACAACGATAGGAAGTGGGTCAACCGTGTTCCCTCCTAACCGTATCCTTGCTAACGATGTGAGACCTTCAAAAATGTTTGGTGGAAGTTCACTCAATGTATTAGCATATAGATTTAGGCTTACCAACCCTGACATTCCCGAAAAGTCGCCAGATTTTAGTGCTGTTATCTCCTTATTCCGTAGGTTGAGTGTTGTGATGGCTGCTAAGTGGCTATCCGTAACCTCTGCAACTGAATCGACACCTGCAGCTGCAACGATTGCATCGCGGACTTGTGGTGTTCGCTCCGTTACGGCTAATATATCAGCATTGCTGAGACAAACAATAGAAGTGAAAAAGGTAAATACAAGGAAACCTCGTATTGACACACACTTCTTAGGTAATAACTTATTGAACAACATTACTTCCCGATTGTTGTTTATTACAGGACATTTGTCAAAGTATAAATGGTAATATTAAGTTAGTAGTATCAATTATACATTATAATAGTATGTGCTGTCCAGTTTTTTACATTGGGGTGTGTATCGTGGATTTTCGGATAAAGAATCGCGGTTCAAAACCGAGATTACCCTCCCTGATTGTAGGTTGGTGTCTCCGTGCCCCGACAGACTTCCATTGTTGGAGTGGTTTAAAACCACGATTTTCAGGTTTTTGCTCAAAAAATCGGGGTTACAAACCCCTCCAACAAAAGCGGTTATCCTTAACTTGACGCCTATGGGGACAAAATCTTTACACACTATAGGCGTCAATTTAGCAATTACCCAACCCCGCTTCCATTGTTGGAGTGGTTTCTAACCACGATTATGTGGCTTTTCCATTGTTGGAGGGGTTTGTAACCCCGATTTTCAGGTTTTTGCTCAAAAAATCGGGGTTACAAACCCCTCCAACAAAAGCGGTTATCCTTAAATTGACGCCCATGGGACAAAATCTTTACACACCTATTCAAACTCAGAAAATTAGAGCAATGATTCAGAACCATCCAACTACATAATTTTTTACTTGTTTTTTTAGTTTTTTCTGCATAGTGTTCTCGTTATTGTTATTGTTATAATGTGGGTTTATGACGGTATTTTGTCTCGACTGAATTTTGAAAAAACAAGTAAATAGGGTATTTTTTCATTAATTGTTCATTTTTTGGACAGTTCTTGATACTGTTTTGCTGTGTCTATCTGTTCTTTTTTACAGTTTGTGATATTTTATTCCTCGCTTCATCGTAGTTTATTGTGTGATTTTTGTGTATTATTGTACTTGACATTGGTTTGGAATAATAGAATTTCTGTGATTGTGGACAATGGATTTATAATAAGTTTGGGATGGTATTTGTTGATGTATAATAGATTACAACGGATTACGCAGCGTCGCTGATGTTATAAGAGGCGCGATGAATTGCGCGACTACGAAGGACAATCGCGGTTTCAAACCGCTCAAACAAGAGATACTATTTATAGTTTGTATCAAATGACCCCATGAGTTATACTTTTAGTATGAGTTATACTAACGAGTAGATGTATTCGGATCCCCGTTAATCTATTCATGGAGGTCAACATGAATCGCAAAAAGGATACCGCCTACGGTATTAACCGGCTCGAATCTAAGAATGCCAGAGCCGCTATTATTCAGAAGATTTCATCAGACTTTAATCTAATGCCTATCGTTGCTGAAGCCTACTATAAACAGATTTCTACTTACTTTGAACAACATACCGATGTGCGACTGACATCAGGACAAATCTGCTACGAGGCTGTCGCCGCTGAGGAACCCGCAGGTAAACATATCGCTTTAGCGAAAAAAATCTCCTGTCGGCTCACCCTCAATGACACAAACGCCGATCTTGAGGTCTTAGCGACTTATGGTCTCGCAGGACTCAGACGACATCGGATCCTCCGATTGACTAAAGAAGCTTATGACCAAGATTCCTTACTGAGTTATGAGGATTTAGCTGTCCTATTAACCACCAGTCCTTCTACAGTCAAACGCGACATTCGCCAGTTGAAGCAGGAAGGATATTTCGTTATGACGCGCGGGACGAAACACGACATGGGCCCCGGCACTTCTCATAAGACGCAGATCTTGGAGTTGTATTTCAAAGCTTATACCTTCACCGAAATCGAGCAAAAAACGAACCACAGCGAACGAGCCGTCTACCGATACTTGAGAGATTTCACACAAGTTGCTACGCTCCATCATCAAGGGTTCCCTAACGCACAGATACGCTTGATTTCTCATCTCTCTGACCGGTTGATACGCGAGTATCTCTCGCTGTTCAAGGAATACCAACACACCGATCGCATGACCCAACTCCTTCACCCAGAACCTGAGGACACAAAAAAGGGGGACCTCTCATGAGCAAACCTCTAACCCGCACGCAAATCAACGAGAAAAAATTCAGACGCATCAACGATAAGTCCCTACGACAGTTGCTTATCCATCGCTTTCTCAATGACTACGGGTATGACAAAGGCGAAGTCACTGCCACCGCCATTGTTGATGATATTCTCAAGACTGTTGAGGACTATTTCGTCATTACCCTCCCCTTGGAGAAACTCGCCACCGGTGATCAACTCCCAGATGAGCGTTTCCTCAGTTATGGACAACTTGTTTGGATGGCCGTCCCTATTGACGAACATCCAGAAAGAGGGAAGTCCATCGTCAAAACTCGGATGAAACCCATCATCCTAACCTACCTCGCAACTGAGGATATTGAATCTTTTCGAAACGGATTTACCTCCCGACAACTGCGAATCAATCGCTTGGTCCGCTGGTGTTATCAAGCTTATGACCAAGGTGCCTTATTGACACAACTTGATTTAGCCGTCTTGCTGAACGTCTGCGATGCTGTTGTCTGTGATTATGTCAATGAATGGCAAAAAACCACTGGCGACATCTTGCCCACTCGGGGCAACATCCATGATTTATCGGGTGCTATTACCCACAAGAAAGAGATCATCACGCTCTATCTTCAAGGACATCTCACTCCCAGAATTGCCGCAAAAACCAAACACTCTAAGGAGGCAGTTGACCGATACATTCGCGACTATGAGAGCATCAAAGTCGTTCGCAACGCAACCGCAGATATTGATACAATCTCACAGATTACACGACTTTCTAAACGCGTTATCACTCAATATCTTGACCTTATTCCACAGCACCAACTTCAAGCGATGGATGCAAACCTTACCAATTCATCTTCAAACGATGAAACAGGACACCAAGGAGAAACACAATGATATCCTAACTCCCTGTTCCAGACGAACTTTATTCAGCAAGACCGGGGTAGTTGCTTTGAAATAGGGTTGATAATCACTACCCGTTTTGTTATACTTTAGACACGTTTATCGCTAACCGCATCATTTCTTGAAGAAAATGCTAGCGATCCCAACTCAACCCACTCATTAACGATGGTTGCGAAGCTAATAAAAATCAGCATTCCAGCTATCCTATGGTCATTTGATACTATTTCCGTATCATCATCTTCCGCGTAGCAGTGAAATCTCCTGTTGTTAAGGTATAGAAATAAATTCCACTCGCCACAGGTTCACCAATATTATTTTTACCATCCCAATACGCCGCTCGCGCCCGACTTTTATAGATACCGGTCTCCTGATGTCCTAATGCCAACGTACGAACTACTGTACCATTCGCAGCATAGATGGTCAAAGTGACATCCGCAGACTTAGCAAGGTTATACGGTATCCATGTCTCTGGATTGAAGGGATTTGGGTAATTGGCAAGCAGTACTGTCTTTTGAGGCATCAGCGATGTTAAAAGTTTATGAAGGTTTTCTATTCCGAGTTGAAAGGCAAGCGAACCGTCGTTTTCAACTTGTGCTTGTTTTATCCACCTTTGTATCATTGCCGGATTTAGTTCTAAACCATCTATAACAATACTGGAAGGCGAGGCAGTGACATCTGAGTTACCAATGTGTTGTGCAACGAGAATAAGGTCTTGGATATTGATAACCCCATCATTATTTACGTCCGCTTGTGGTGCAGCAGAAGCATCTTCGCCAAAGTTGTTGGCGACAAGGATCATATCCAAAATGCTTATCTTTCCATCCCGATTTACATCAGCATCAGCAAATTGTGTTCTTATAGTGATAGAAACCTCACGCGGTCCAGCAGGAATCTTTTCACCAATAATAGATCCAAATTGGAAGTTATTCAATGTCAATCGTGTTTCGCCCTCCGTTTTTGCTAAGAAAGTGACCGACAGCAGTGTTCCTGTTCCTGTGACACCTTCTTTATTGAAACTTGTTGCATTGAGTCCAGTGATCTTACCTTTTGTGTTATCAATTGTCCCTGCCTGAAAGAAGGTCATAGCGTTATCTGGCTTCAGGAAATCCCCTTCGTTAACTTCAACTACTTCAAGCACAACAGGATCGTAATTGATATTAAATTGCCATCCTGCCATGTCGTAGACATCTTTTGCGTTAATATCAAGTGTAAAGGTATCGCCAGCATAAATCGGTGTCTTGGTAAACACGTAATCTACACTGGGGGTCGCTACTCTATATTCCGTGTTGGGTTCAAATCCAACAAAGGCTCTACTTCCATGACGAAACGCGATTAATAAGATATTCCTTCCCTTCTGAAGAGTAACAGGTGTAAAATCAGTGTAAGCGTCTCTTATATCACCATGACCATTGTAACTACGAATCAACTTTCCATTTAGCCAAACTTTCAGATTATTGTGACTGATGCCAACAAACATTGTTGTTTCTTGTTCCAGTGGCGAATCCAAAGACACATAACCGTAAACGGTCCCATCTGACTCACCTTGTAATGTAAAATCCAGAAGATCTTTAACTTCTCCAGAAGGCGAGAGTAAATGGGATGTCCAGACACTACTGCCAATCGGATTACCCTCTGATGTGCCATGTGTAGCAATATCCAATTCTGTTACCATGCCGTTACTTGCTTCTGATAGCAAATCCCAATCACTATTCGGTCTTGCGTCCGGCAACACTACCCATAACCACGGACCTTCAATCTTCGGTCCTCCTTCTGGAAATCCCGGATTGTCAAACCAAACGAGTGTCATATTCTCGCGTATTCCATCCAAAGGCGAAAAGTCGGTTATCTCGTTTTGACTGACTCTTAGGTATTGCAAGTTAGTTAACCCCGCAAGCGGTGATATGTCAGTTATTTTGTTATTTCTGATATCCATTCGTTCTAATTCGGTTAATGCGGAAAGAGATGATATATTAGTAATTTTGTTATCTACAAGATTAAGTAGTTTTAATCCTGTTAGGTTCGCCAATGGTGACAGGTCTGATATTTCTGCTCCGCAAATATCAAACTTCTCCATCTTCGTTAATTCAGCAAAGGGGGATAAATCAATTGCTAAAGGGTTACCCCACATTACAAATTCTTTTAGGTTGGTTAATTCTTCAAGAGGTGACAGATCGGTTACACGAGCCCACTGAGGCCATAGTACAGTGAGACTTTTTAATCCACTCAATGGTGTTAAATCAACCACATGTTCAGACACAAACGATAGGGTTTCAAGATTAACTAATTCTGCAAGAGGTGATAGGTCAGATACTTGGAAATTATGCGTGAACCACAATCCCGTTAGGTTTCTTAAACCTTTTAGTGGAGATAAATCAGATACAAGATTATAGTTGAACCTAAGTTCGGTAAGTTTGATTAAACCCGCCAATGGTGAGAGATCCGAAACCGTATTATCACTAAAAGCTAACCAACGCAGGTTAATCACAAATTCAAGTCCAGTTAAATTACTGATGTCCTTGTCGTTAGCGTCAAGCCGTTCTAACGTTGACATATCCGCTGCGGTGATCGTATCATCGGCTGCTTTTCCAAGTTCCTCTGCGATAACGGCACGTAGGTTCGGGTCAGGAATGTCAACTTCGGTAGTGAATATCTCTATGTTTGGATTTTTGAAGAATTCATCTAAAGGTGAAAAATCGGTTATCGGGTTATCCTGTAGATCTAATATTCTTAAATTGATTAGCCCAGCTAAGTGAGAGATGTCAGATATTATATTGTCACTAAGAAATAGACTTCGCAGATTAGTTAACTTCGCAAGAGGTGATAGATCTGATATATTGTTGGTTCTCATCCTTATATGTGTTAACTCTGTTAAGTTTGCGAGGGGTGATAGATCTGATACTTGATGTGCATACATCTCTAAACTTTTCAATCCAGTTAAACTCGCTAAAGGTGTTAGGTCTGATACCTTTCCACCGCAAATATCTATGTCGACTAATTTTGGTAATCCTGCTAATGCAGATAGATCGGATACACCAGTTCCCCAGGATCTGAACCATTCCAGATTGACTAAATCAACGAGTATTGAGAAGTCAGATGCCGGCATGAAATTGAACTCCAGTGCAGTGAGATTCGTTAATCCCTTAATTGGGGAAAGATCGGATATAAGTGTGCTGGAAAAATGTAACTTCTCAAGATTGGTTAATCCTTGGAGAGGTGATATATCCGATACCTGTCGGTTTTCTGTAAACCACAGTCCAGTTAAGTTCTTTAATCTTTTGAGCGGAGATAAATTGGATACAAGATTGTGGGTGAATCGGAGTTCAGAAAGATTAATTAAACCCAAGATCGGTGATAGATCGGAAATATTGTTTTTACTAACATTTAGCAAATTCAGGTTTATAGCAAATTCAATCCCTGTTAAATCGCTGATGTCCTTCTCGTTCAACTCTAGGCGTTCTAATGTTGCCATTTCAGAGGCTATAATCGTGTCTTCAGGCACTTTGCTAAGTGCAGCTTCAATGGCTGTACGTAGGTTCACATCTGGAATAGATACTATTTCGCCGGGGATAACTCCTGGACGGTCAACAACCGGTGGAAGGGCACCGTCAGGTGTATTCAGTGCGGAAATCACGTCGTAAAAATTTGATGTCCACGCATCTCGTTTCACAGTGCCGTTTTCTTCCGTGAGTGTCTGTAGTCCGAAGTTTTTCAAACTCTGTTTCTCGCGTATTTGTGTGAGGAATTCTGCTGTTTCTAATCCAACGGCGGCAGCAGCATGTGAAGCATCCAGCGGTGCTTGAAACACTTCATGAAACCGTTGTACCGGTTCATTTTCATGTTTCTTAAAGAATCGTTGCCTTGATTCTTCGTCCTCAAACGGACCGGCAATATATTCTAATGCCTGCAGGAATCTCTCCGTATCTTTTTGCAGTAGCTCATCAAGTATCGACTGTTCAGGGTAAAGTCGTAAAGCAAGTTCTTTGTTATATGGAGTTTTTTGATCCTGTTTAATCGCTGCGCGCACACTATCTGTAAACGTCTTCATTCCGTTGGAATGACACCCGATACAGGAAAGTCCGTTCCGCACCGTAGGATCGCTGGCAGCAGGATTAGAAACGATGTTGATTGGCGCATCGTTTAGTCGGTTTCCAGTAGCGTCAACCAACAAGTAAGCCTGCAATCCGTTTGGTAGATTGAAAATAATTTCTCCACCGTCATGTGTGAAATCAAGCGGATGTGTAAAAATATTCTGTGAACCTGTGCTCCCCGCAAAGTCGTAACTTTTCCAATACGCACCATAGCGAGACGAATGTCTTTCCACAACGCGGTTGTTCGTTGAAACACCCGAATCGTTGAAGCCTGCACGCCAGACATCTATCCCCGGTGCTTGCTTGATATTAGTTGTCACATTCACCTCTAATAGTGCTTCTAAAACAAGATCCTTTTCTGGAAGATCCAAAATGTCGTGATATAGCGGTGGTAACGAAGCAGTTGCAAGAAACCAATCTACATGAATATACGGTATTGTACTACCCGTTTCACTCTGCAATTGTGTTAGTTTTTCAATCAGTCCGACTTGCGTTTCAGGATCAAACTCAATGTGATAGGGATATGCTTGCTCTATTAATGCCCAGACATCGGTTCTGGTAATCCATTCGTAGTGCCGCAAGTCAATATAAAAAATTGTTTCATCAGTATCAATAGGTATCGGATTTGTAATCTCAAATTTCCACGAAAGACTATTTATCAATTTAGAGAGTGCAATTCTATAATCGGTAAGTGTCTGAGGGCTTTCACCGGCATTATAGAGATGTGTTAATGTAAAATACCGAGCGGAGGGACGGTCAAAGTCATCAAGCGATGCCAAATGTGTTTGGATGGTATTAAGTATTGTGTCCGTAGTTATGAAATTAATATCATGCTGGACATCCCAATCGGGGGCACCTGCTGTAATCCAACTGGCAATCGTTTCAATGGCTTCCTGTGAAAGCGGGGGTAGATTGAGTGGCATCTGTGGACCCTTTTCAGTAGGCCCGAGTAGTCGCTTATAGAACTCAGAATTTTCTGGATCGCCCGGTATGACGACATTGGTATCAACAAGTGCTGTGCGGTCAAGCAGGAGACTATCCTTATATGCTCCCGATTCTCCGTGGCAACCTGAGCAGGATTGTTCAAAAATGACATACGCTTCTTGCGCTATATTTTGTTGTGCATTGGCATTGTGATAACCTAATATAAACATCAATATACTACTGATTATTACAATAGAATTTTTGTGGAACGTCAAAATAATTCCTCCCTTTTCTGTTTGATCCTGATGTAGTTAGAGCGTCACATCTAAAGATTATCTAACTTGTAAGTTTTTGTCAAATCTTTTATGGGACATTTGGCAGGTCTCTGTTGTCCACTTGTTGGTTAGGGTATCCTGCATATGAAGATTAAAAAATAAATCGGGTAATTTCCTTGAGAAGTCCGGAGCGGTTAGGAAACCGCTCCTACCGGGTTTGAGAAAATGAGAATTACCCGTTTAATAAATTAATCCTCATAAGCAGGAAAGACATTGTCCCACTTTTGTAATATTAATTCCAAAAAATTGATTGAAATTCTTGTTTATTACATATTATTCAGATATTCTTATCGGTTTGTTTAAAGCAAAATTTGCAAAATCTCACAGTCCTAATGTAGAGAAATACAGGAATAATCAATGAAGATAATTTTCATCGTAGTACATTGAATAGGAGAAATAACAACTATCATTACCAAAATAATCTAAATCATAAAGTCAATGTATTAAATTGAGTTACATTCAGAAATGAAATTGGGTCTGCAAAAACTTGATAAATCTATTAATTTCTGTCAGAGTGCCAAAAACTTTACACATCCCTCACATAATTATCCAAATTTGCAATACCCCTTCAGATATGTTAAAATATATGGAGTCTATAAGTCTGACACAATCTTTGGAGGGAATATATGTATAAAATAGGTCTTATCCCAGGAGACGGAATCGGCCCCGAAGTAACACGCGAAGCCATGAAAGTCTTCGGGGCGGCTGCACAACAAGAAGGGATACAATATGAAACAGTTGAATACGATGTCGGTGGAGACAGATATCTGAAGACAGGAGAAGTATTACCTGATACTGTACTTGAAGAACTGCGAGAACTTGATGCAATTTATCTCGGAGCCATCGGACACCCCGATGTCAAACCAGGGATTTTAGAGGAAGGTATATTACTAAAAGTTCGGTTTGAACTTGATCTCTACATCAATCTACGTCCTGTTAAACTCTATCCAGGCGTTCCGACACCTTTGAAGGACAAAGGACCAGAAGATATTGATTTCATCATCGTCCGTGAAAATACAGAAGGTCTCTACGCAGGGATCGGCGGGTTCTTGAAACGCGGCACTAAAGATGAAGTTGTCATGCAAGAAATGATAAACACATATAAAGGCGTTGAACGATGTGTCCGCTATGCCTATGAACTCACACGAAAAAGGAACAAGACCAATACATTGACTCTCTGTGACAAAGCAAACGTCCTAACTTATGCACACGATCTGTGGAGACGCGTCTTTGACGAAGTAGGAGAAGATTACAAAGATATCAAAAAAGAATACGCCTTTGTTGATGCAACGACAATGTGGATGGTCAAAAATCCTGAATGGTTTGATGTGATTGTCACTTGTAACATGTTTGGTGACATTATCACAGACCTTGGTGCAATGATACAAGGCGGTATGGGAGTTGCAGCTTCTGGTAATCTAAACCCTGAGAGCGTTGCGATGTTTGAACCCATCCACGGTTCTGCCCCACGTTACACCGGCAAAAACCAGATTAACCCTATTGCAGCTATAGGCGCAGCTGGGATGATGCTTGACCATCTTGGTCACGCTGACGCAGCAAATAGAGTTGAAAAAGCTATCTCAGACTTACTTGCAAGTGGAAAAATAAAAGACCTTGGCGCAGGAAGAATGGGTTACACCACAGAAGAAGTCGGAGACCTAATCGCTGAAGATTTGTAAGAGACTATACATTTCTCATACTAATTGTGCTGTAAAGTTTATACGATCTGAAGAACGAGTCCACCGATTGAAAGTATACATATCATAGGCACTCAACGATCTATAACCTGCTGCTTTTAATAAATCATTCACCGTACCTACTTCATAAATACGTTGATGGTGTACCTCTTCATAACGTCGAAACAACTCACCTTCCCGTATAAAGAAGGTTAAGAATGTCCTGCACATTTTCGTATGATGTATGTAATTATTCTTCCATATAAAAGAATAATCCTGATGGTTCTCGGAAAATGTTCTGTTATGAAAATGCTCAACAATATTCTTCTCGGTAGTAACATCAAAGATAAACAGTCCGTCAGGTGTGAGATGCTCTGATACCCTTTTGAACGCATCTTGCATTTCTTTTTCATTAGAGGCATAATTTATGCTGTCATAGGTGCATAGAATTGCATCAAATTGCTGATCTAACTGAAAATTGAGCATGTTTCCTTGATGGAATGATATATTCAAATCAAGGTTTTCAGCTTTTTCCCGTGCAACTTTCAGCATGCCTTTTGCCCTATCAATGCCTGTCATTGAATATCCTCTTGATGCCAAAAGTGTGGTTAATGTTCCTGTACCACTTGCTACATCAAGTATTGTTTTAGGTTCACAACCATATTTACCGAATAGTGCTTCAATGTAATCTGCCCATCTTATATAGTTGACATTTTTCATCATTCGATCATAGGCATAAGCAAATTTTTCATAAGGTGGTGTTAATAGCATCTGTTTTAATTACTCAGTTTCTCGTTTGTATCCTATAGAGGCGTTCAAAAACCTCATTAGGGTATTTATTTCTTCTGCATCCCAACTCCCATCATCATTGGCAGCAATCGCATAATCAACTGCTGTTTTGATTTTACGTATATTTATTTTTCCAGTGACAAAACTGAATGGGAGTTGTTGCACTCTTCTTTTGACTCTTTCAAATGTTTTTATTAAATCTTCCTTGTCTACGCCTTCTGGTGCTTGACTTATCATAGTTTCTTTTAACGTTTCTGTTGCTATATTAATAAGGTATAATATGACAAACCATTGCAATATGGATAGACAAACAAAAAATATTAATATGATTAATAGAATTTTCGGTAAATGACGTTTCCAATTTGGAATAGCAATTTTCATCAATCTTCGGGCAGGAGACCCAATCCTTTAGGTTTGGGAGGAATGCCCGTTCCTATATTTTTCTTGACAAACTATGTCATATATGTTACGATATTCTCAGCATTGTTGGTAGAGAATACGATCCACCTTGCTTGAGGTGGTCTCCACCAAAACCGAATCGTGTCGGAAGCAATACTTGAGTAAAACAATGCGCACCTACAAATACAAGATACGCAATCACAAAAAGAACAAGTGCTTCGGCAATCTGCTTGATGATCTTTGTGATGTGCACAACCACTTTTTGCGTTTGGAAAAACGTTATTACCGCAGATACGAAAAATACGCTGGTAGATATAGGCTGCAACCGCATCTTACCAAGTTGCTCAAGACGACCAAGAAACATTGGGCTTGGATACCGCGTGACACTTTGGATGCAGCGATTATTCGCATAGATGCTGCATATCAACGCTTCTTTGCTGGTCAAGGTGGACTTCCAAAATTCAAACGTAAATATCGTTATCGTTCTGCGAAGTTTCAAACAGGCTACAAACTTGAAAATGGTCGTGTGTGTATCTCTTTCAAGTCGTGGAATGACACCACACAATCTCTGAAATTCAATCGTCGCTGGTTTTCTTTTCACCAACACCGAGACTGGCACGGCACTGTCCGCTATGTCCAAATACTCCGTAATAGTGCCGGTGAATACTGGCTTTACATTGTCACCGATGATACTTCTACCGAACCTATGCAACAAACAGGTGAGAGCGTAGGTATAGACTTCGGGTTGAAAACATTTTTGACATTGAGCACTGGTGAAAAGATACAAGCACCAGAATTCTTGAAACAATCCTTGAAACACCTTCGCAAACTGAATAAAGCTGTGAGTCGTAAAGTCAAAGGGTCTAACAATTGGTGTCGCGCTATTAGAGAACTCGCACGGCATTATATCAAAATAGCAAACCAACGGCTTGACTGGCAGTGGAAACTTGCTACAGACTTGTGCAGAAGGTTTGATACGATTGCGGCTGAAACGTTGAACCTTAATGGCATGAAGCGGCTGTGGGGACGTAAAGTCTCCGATCTCGGATTTTACCAGTTTATTCAATTGTTGGCATTCAAATGTTTCAAACATCATAAAGCATTCTTTCAAGTCGGACAATGGACACCTACTACAAAACCTTGTAGCAACTGCGGAGATAAAAACGACACTCTTTCTCTCAATGATAGACAGTGGACATGTTCACAATGTAATTCCGAACATGATAGAGACATAAACGCTGCTATCAACATATTACGGGCTGCTTATGATCCCGTTGTGGAGCAGATGTGAGACGGATGTTCTCTTTGGAGAACAACGCTAACTGCTACGAAGCACAAGCCCAATCCTTTAGGTTTGGGTGCTATGACTTGCTTTACTCTCGTAAATATTTAGCGTTATCTATTGACTCTATTCTGTTTTCCCCTATATTCGTATATGTTATCATGTTGTTTAGATATTGTCAAACATTAACCCATAACCTAACCACACCAAACAAAGAACTGACCATCATTATGAAAATTGGTATCGTCGGACGACCACATGTCGGAAAAACCACAGTATTCAATGCATTGGCTCAATCCAATGTTGAAATAGGTGACTACACGAGCAAACAACAGGTAAATCTAAGCACAATTACTGTGCCAGATGACAGGTTAGAGAAGCTGTTACCTATCTTTCAAGCAAAAACTATTGTCCCTGCGACTATTGACTATGTGGACGGTGGTGGAACTTCTCGGTCAGCAATCAATCCTAATGTAAATGTTTCAGACAACACAGAGATAGATGCCAGTGTGCTTGCAGAACTCCGTACTGTAGATGCGCTTGCTCATGTTGTCAGACTATTTGAAGATGAGACCGTCCCACACGTTGATGGTCATGTAGATGGAAAAAGAGACATTGATGCAGTCAATATAGAATTAGTTTTTGCGGATTTACAGATAATCGAGGGACGACTCTCAAGACTTGAAAAACTTCTGAAGAATCAGAAGACACCAGAATATCAGAATGAATTCAGAGTATTGGAAACCTTTAAACAGACGCTTGATGGTGGTATACCCTTACGATCATTAACAATCGCAGAAAACGATGAGAAATTGATCCGTGGATACGGTTTCTTAACACAGAAACCCCTTCTCATTATATGTAATATTAGTGAGATGCAGCTACAAGAAGCAGACCAACTTGCTGAAAGTTTCACAGAATATGAAAAACAAGCACAGACGACAGTTATAGCACTTGCGGCAAAGTTAGAAATGGAAATCGCACAGCTGGATGCTGAAGATGCAGAAATATTTATGGTAGAAATGGGATTGAATCAATCTGCCTTAGATAGATTTATCCAAACATCATACAATCTTATGGGATTGATTACTTTTTTCACGGGTGGTCCAAAAGAGGCACGGGCGTGGACACTACGTCAGGGGCAGACTGCGGTTGAAGCAGCAGGATTGATCCATACTGATTTTGAACGCGGATTTGTTCGAGCTGAATGTATTAATTGGAATGATCTGGTTACCTGTGGTAGCTACACACAAGCCAGAAGCAAAGGGTTATTGAAAGTAGAAGGGAAAACATATCAAGTTAAAGAGGGGGATGTTCTCAATATATTGGCAAATCCAACATAGTGATATGCGTGTGAAAACGGAGTCGACAGGTTCTTATTTCTATCCAGATGTCGTTGTTGTCTGCGATAATCCCGTTTTGAAAATAATGTTTTTGACACCACCCTGAACCCATCCTTATCGCAGAAGTGCTTTCGCCATCAACGGAAGCGTTTGACAGAGGCGACAAATTCTCACATTCTCAGTAACTTCTGTCTTTGCAGGAGTATATCCTTGTATCACAAGATCGAATGCGTATTGATCACCATCGTCTGCTGGAAACGCAATGGGTAGCAAGAATCTTTGAAATACCGACAGACATCCTGAAGTTCAGTTCAATACAATGTGAATTGCCACTACCGGATATACACCCGCGTTCCATTTTCTGAATGAAAATCCTTGTCATCCTGCAAATCTTGGTTCAGACAAATGTCAAAAACTCTACACCCCTTTTCTTGGAAAATGATTTGACATTAAACTAGGGTTATTTATAGTGACATTTAGAATTATTGATGCATTTTCTGTTTTTGTTAGACTTTGTTGCTATGGTCTATTCACCATATGGACGAAAATGCATTTTAGATTTTGTTGAAGCTGGCGGGAAAAAATCTGAAGCTTCCTGTCTGTTCTCCATTGCACGTTCAACTATTGATAGATGGTTAGCAGCTGACGACCCGTTTACGATTAGAAAAACAGGTCCCAAAAAAATGAGCGGGATTGGTGAGGAGGCACTCAAAAAACATGTTGCTGATTTCCCCGACTGAACCCAAAAAGAACGTGCTGTCCATTTCAAAGTTTCAGAGTTTTGTATCGGGTATGACGGACGAAAACTCGGTATCACGCGAAAAAAAGACACTCGGATACAAGGAGCGATGCGAAGAAAAACGTCAAGCCTACCGTCAGGCACTCGCCGAGAAACACACCGCTGGTAAAAGATAGTTTATGTTGATGAATGTGGTTTTCGTGCTGAGAGTTATAGAAGACATGGTTATGTGCCGATAGGTGCATCTGTTTTAGATTTGCTCTCAGGCACACGGACACGAACAACGACGCTGGTCACTGCGCGTATAGATTCGACTTTTTCGGCACCTTGTTTGTTTGATGGCAGCTGCGATGCTGCGTGTTTCAATACTTTGCTTGAAACCTATTTATGTCCACGGCTGTCTGCCTCAGGCGTGGTCGTGCTTGATAATACCAAGATCCACAAGACACATCGGACCCGTGAGTTGATAGAAGCATCAGGAGCAGAGGTATTGTTTTTGCCACCTTATTCACCTAACTACAATCCGATTGAACACGACTTTGCCAATATCAAACGGCTTAGAGAATACAATGCAGATAGAACCATTAATGAGGTTATAAACATGTATCATTAACTCTAAAGTTTACTATAGTTTTCGGTTTTTCTTGTGTATTGACTTTCAGTAAATCTCAATGTTGATAAATTCTTAAAATCAAATAACCTTGACATTAAGTGTAATTTAGGTTTTACTACTTGAAATAGTAAATTTTGAATGTGGTGATTTGAGATGGAGCAACGACATGTGAGTATCACAATTCAGTTTCGGAATGTTCACGTGCTAAGTGTCCATGGCATGATCATGCTTCAATTTAACTATAACGTGAGTTTGAAAATAGTTTAGAAGTTAAAAAGCATAGGTAAATCGTTGATTTCCTGAAGTTTTCGCAGGTTCACCGAGGGTTTGTGCTCTAAAAGTTGATAAGCAATCAGGGCAGTAACCACATTCACTTGAAAGTTGACAATACTTCTATGTCGGCTGTGTTCCAGCTGTGTCTGTGTTTTCAGTTCCTTGATCACAGATTCAATAATCACACGTTTTCTCAACCACTCCGCCTCGGAAGTAGACAGCGGTTCGGGTTTCATATTCTTACGGACTTTGTAGATCAAGTTGATACCTTGCTGGCGAAGCGTTTCCCGCATGTCTTTAGAGATATATCCCTTATCTCCGTAGAGGGAACCATGCAGTCCCACCACTAAATCGGGTAAGGGTTTTCGGTCATCTGTGTTGCCCGGTGTGAGTTGAATACCTAAAACTTCGCCTTTCTCATTGATGATCAGGTGAAGTTTAAAGCCAAAGAACCAGCCCATAGAGGTTTTTGAACGCCCCGCATATTCAGCAAAGACACGATGTGCTGAAATCCGTTTGTTATCACACACGCGCAGACGCGTGGAATCTACAAAAGAGGTGCCACTACATTCTCCGAGGTGCACATCAAGAAAAATCGTCAAGAGGTGCAGCACCTCTTTTTTGAGCTGCACGAACCGAGAATAACTGACAAGATTTGGAAACTCAGCACACCAATAGACGCAGACATGTTTTTCATAAAAATGTTTGAACGTACGATACCCACTTTGATGGAAGGCAATGATTATGGTCATTACCTCACTGTCGTGTAGATTGCGCGGACGCCCGCGTGTTTCAACCGGTTTATCGTTCTGAAGTGATCGCGATTCCAGAAATGCCTTATAGGCTAAAAAAAGTCGTCAACTTTGCAAAAAAGTGTTAAAATACGCATTAGAGAACTCCTTTGGAAAGTAAGTATAATGACTATATTATACCAAAAGAGTTCTCTTTAGACAAAATATCTGAATTATTTATCAAACTCACGTTAACTATAAGTTATTATCCGACACGCAACGCAACTCTAACGACTTCACATTTATTAAATTTATATCACAATCCCTTATCGCAGGAATGAAAGACTGCGATATTTTTGTGTCCGCCCGAAATATTCGTCGCGGACTTTTCTTGTTGCATTGCATCCTGATTGGACAGCGATGCAACTTTCTTGTTGGACAATAACATGGAAACATGGTATCGTACATCATGGCTCCTGTTATTGTCATACATAAAGCAGATATGTTCTCTATGTATGTTCACAATGGCAAATACGAGTGAAGCAATTGAGATTGTGGAATTCAGATCATACAGCGATACCCACGAAGAGTATGACTTAGGGTATCCAGATTTCACCTTTTATGTCCAAACAGACGAACCTTATGACAGACTTAACTGGGCAGTTTATGATGTTGAAACAGAAGAAACTCGCTGGGTAGGCAGCACCGAAGGTGATGGGGTGAGTACATATCAATATTTCTCTATTTCTGACCTATCAGGAGAACCAAAAGGTAAAAAGTATGTGATAGGTGTGGAGGCACAGAAAATAAAGAGGATTGGAGGTCGTGATTGGATGTCGTTTACAATCGATACCTACAATTTCAGAGTCTTCAAAGTCACCACAGCTTGGAATAATGGTACTGGTCGAAATACAGGTGCCAGTGGCTATGCTACCATCTATCGTCACTACCACAACGGAGAAAATATCGTCATGGATTCTAGTGCCTATGCCTATAACCCAAGAAATAATCCCAAGGCGAGAGACCTCGATGAGTACCCGTTGAGAGTTGCACCGTGGTTCCGAACGAATGAATACGCTGGACACAATGGTGACCATATACCTCCTGAACATAGAGATACCAAGCCACTCCAAACTATTGACCTTGGTGAAACCTCTGAGTATGCTTCCCCAGGTCCTGGTAGACAAGAGATAAACGATGATGGGGAATTAGAACATGTTGGGGATTTCAATCGTGATATCGGCTCCCTTGAAGAAGGGGATGAGCCGCGTTATTTCAACGCACACGCGCACCTTCAGGTGTATGGTGCTAGGACAGGAGGAACAGACGACTGGGAAGTAGACACACAACAACAGACAGGTACAACTGCTGTGACGTTTACTTATAAAGATGGTCCATAACCCTATTGCAACGGCAGGGACACGTTCCCCCTGCCACACTTTTTAAGGAGAATTGTCATGAACACACGAAAAGTTTGTTTGTTCTGTTTGGTCGGACTGCTACTCTCAACTGCAGCACACGCTAAACTCGTTTTTGGTTCAAAACACAATGGTGTGCAGGGTATTTACGTGATGGATGACGATGGGAGCAACGAGACACTTCTCATAGAAGGGGCTGCCCACTACCCATTGAGTTGGTCTCCCGATGGCACACAGATTCTGTTTATGAGAATTGGAAATGGCACTGTACTTTTCTTTATGGATCCAGACAGCACAAACATTCGGCAACTGACAGAAAAAGGTCTGGGTTCTATCGGTAAATGTTCATTTTCTCCGGACGGCAATTTTATCGTTTATAATAGAGTTTGGACGGAAGATAACAATCAGAGATATAACGTAGAAGTGATGAGTATTAAGACAGGAGAGCGTGAAGTCATATTGGATCGCTTGGCAGCCTTCTGTGATTGGTCGCCGGATGGCAAACATATTATTTTCGCGGAGTCTCTCAGTCCTAACAGGAGTAGCACCCTCTGGATTATGGGTGCAGATGGACATAATCCGCGACCCCTTATTCCTAATCCTGGTCCGCAACCGGATAATTTTCATATTTATCGAGAAAGATCGAGTTGGTCGCCGAACAGCCAGCAAATTGTGTTTACAGAAACCGAGCTAAAATGGGAGCATGTGCCAAATGTCGGTAATGCGCTTTTCTACAAAGCGTTTCGGTATATGATTTACGATCGTACCAGTGATAACATCAGAAAACTATCCATACCGAAAGACTGGCAATGCTATGGCATTGACTGGATGGACGACGGTGACTCTGTTGTTTTCACAGCACGGACCAGGCCTATAGACATACCGATAGTGGGACGTATTGACTTCACCCCTTGCTACGTCTATAAGTATCATATCAAGACACATGTAATCACGCAGCTTACAGATGATCCGGGCTGGGATCAAATAATAGATTGGATCAGTGATGATGTGCTATCTGTATCCCCCAAAGACAAAAAAAAAGTAACGTGGGGAACACTCAAGCAGTAAGTCCGTAAGACGTTAACTTTATATAGGCAGATGGTTTCGGTTATCTGTCTATTTCTTTTGACTTTACTCAGGGACAGACAACTGGGAAGTAGACACACAACAACAGACAGGTACGACTGCTGTGGAGTTTACTTGGAAAGATGGTCCATAACCCTATTGCAACGGCAGGGGACACGTTCCCTGCCACTTTTTTAAGGAGCATAGTCATGAACGCACGAAAAGTTATTTTGCTCTGTTTGGTCCTACTGTTACTCTCAACTGCAGCACACGCCAAACTCGTTTTTGGTTCAGAACGCAACGGTGTAGAGGGTGTCTACGTAATGGACGATGATGGGAGCAACCAGACGCTTCTCATAGAAGAGGGTGCCCCCTACCCAGCGAGTTGGTCTCCCGATGGCACACAGATTCTGTTTAAGAGACCTGGCACTGTACTTTTCTTTATGGATCCAGACGGCACAAACATTCGGCAACTGACAGAAAAAGGTCTGGGTTCTATTGGTAAATGTTCATTTTCACCGGACGGTAAGTTTATCGTTTATAATAGAGTTTGGACGGAAGATAACAATCAGAGATATAACGTAGAAGTGATGAATGTTAAGACAGGAGAGCGTGAAGTCATATCAGAGCGTTTGGCAGCCTTCTGTGATTGGTCGCCGGATGGCAAACATATTATTTTCGCGGAGTCTCTCAGTCCTAACAGGACTAGCACCCTCTGGATTATGGGTGCAGATGGACATAATCCACGACCCCTTATTCCTAATCCTGGTCCGCAACCGGATAATTTTCATATTTATCGAGAAAGATCGAGTTGGTCGCCGAACAGCCAGCAAATTGTGTTCACAGAAACCGAGCTAAAATGGGAGCGTGTGCCAGATGTCGGTAATGTTGGTAATGCGCTTATCTATAAAGCGTTTCGGTATATGATTTACGATCGCACCAGTGATAACATCAGAAAACTATCCATACCGAAAGACTGGCAATGCTATGGCATTGACTGGATGGATGACGGTGACTCTGTTGTTTTCACAGCACGGACCAGGCCTATAGACATACCGATAGTGGGACGTATTGACTTCACCCCTTGTTATGTCTATAAGTATCATATCAAAACACATGTAATCACGCAGCTTACAGATGATCCGGGCTGGGATCAAATAATAGATTGGATCAGTAATGATGTGCTATCTGTATCCCCCAAAGACAAAAAAAAAGTGACGTGGGGAGAACTCAAGTAGTCCAACCTTAATCCGTGAACTTTACACAGGCAGGTATCTTCGGTAATCTGCCTATTTTTTTGTTGTGAGACTTAATGAACCTGCAGGTATTCTTTGCGATGGTCGTCCCTCACAACAGGCAGTGTTCTTATCCTATAAAGCGGGGCAGTTCGATCACGATAGACAGCTTCCCCCGCAGTTCCCCGCTGTGCCCACCTACCATCTTGCCGTTTGCCTTGGTAACGGCGTCTCCATTGACGTTCACAGCAGACGTGTCGTCAATGTGCTGTGTTTGTTTATCGCTTGTGCTGTGTTCCGTGTGATATAGGTAATTAAACAAAAAACACCAAAACTAAACATCTGGTTTGTCCATCTGATCCCTTAACTTTACTAAAGCATCAATCATCCGCACTCCCATCTTTTGATACATCTCCCGTTTAACATCCGTTTCAACTATACCAGAGAAGTCTATAGGTTCTCCAAATGCTAAATCCAGTTTTGCACGTCTAAGACGCATACTGCCACGCGGTAAAAACTTCTCAGCACCTCGGTGGTAGACAGGTATAGTTGGAACATTTGCATGGTGTGCTATAAAACACGACCCATCGTGAGCTTTGCCTAACTCGCCATCCCAACTCCGCGTCCCTTCAGGAAAAATAAGAACTGCATTTCCTGCTTTCAAAAGAGAGACAGTTTTTCGCAATGCCCCTAAGTCAGGTCTGCCTCTATTGACAGGAAAAGCATTATATGTTCTGATTAACTTACTTAATCCCGGCACACTGAAGAGATCACTTCGTGCCATGTAATGGATTTCACGATTCGCTACAGAACCTATAAATAGCGGGTCTAACAGACTGACATGATTGGCAACGATCAATGCTCCTCCTTCTCTTGGAATATTGTGTACACCACTTGCCTCAATATCCCCCATGACTTTACAAAAGAGATATGTTAGTCTATGTGACCAGCGATATAATCGATTTGGTGACCAGAATTGGTTGTTTGTATACCACATAAGCGTTTATTTCAGTTTTATCTCACTTCTCTTTTATATGTGTTACTATAATATCAATGACTTCCTCAACGGTCTTCCCCGTTGTATCCACACGAATTGCGTCTTCAGCAACTTGTAAGGGACTGTGTTCGCGTGAGGTATCCTTTTCATCACGATCAGCAATTTCGACTTCAACGGTTTCAATTGTAGTTTTCACATTCTGTTCCTGAAGATCAGCAAATCTTCGCTTTGCCCGTTCTTGGATAGATGCGTCAAGATAGAACTTATAATCTGCATTCGGGAAGACAATAGTCGTTAAATCCCTTCCCTCTGCAATGATATTTCCTTCCGCACCAATTCTCTGTTGATGCTTAACAATCTCGTGCCGGATTTCGGGTATCTTGGCAATATCTGCAACTAATTTGTCAACTTTGGGTGTTCGTATTTCTTCTGAAACATCTATTGAATTAAGAAATATCTTTTTCCCATTACCAACAAATTCTAAATTGCACTGTTTTACGAGTTCAATCAATCCTGATATATCTTCTTTAACTCCATTTTCAATAGCAAGCAGTGTAACGGCTCTATACATCGCACCAGTCTCAAGATATAGTAGACCCAGTTTTTCAGCAACACACCGAGCCACAGTGCTTTTCCCGGAACCCGCTGGTCCATCTATTGCAATCGTTACACGAGGTACAACTTTACGCATCTGAATCCTATTCTTCTGACTGTTTCATAACTATTTTTTGGGCTGCTGCCAAAATTTGCTCAATCTGTATCTCATCATTTTTCTGAAGTTTATCTCTGAAATCATGTAAGTTATTAACAATATTGTCAATAAGTGTCAGGAGAACATCTCTGTTCTGCAAGAAAATGCCAGTCCACAATTCAGGTGAACCGGCTGCAATTCGGGTAGAATCCCGAAATCCTGTTGCTGTGAAATCTAATGCAGTTCCTTCTTGTGAATCTACATCTGCGACAGTGTTGGTAAGTATGCTCGCCATTAAATGTGGCAGATGACTCGCAGCACCAACGAGTAAATCGTGAACTTCAGGTGAACAGACATGGGGGATTGCACCAACAAAATCCCATAAGTTCTCAACTAATTGTAATGCTTCCTTATCTGTATTTTTTGTAGGTGTTAACAGGCAATTAGCGTTATTAAATAGATCCGAATTTGCAGCATTTACTCCAGTTTCATGTGAACCTGCCATCGGATGTCCACCAACAAAAGCAACCGAATCAGAATTTGTTGCTTTCAGTTGTTCTTCAACGGTGCTGACAATGACTGACTTCGTACTACCGACATCTGTTATCACGATCCGTTTCTGCTGTGGAACAAGAGTTTCAAGGATCTGTTTTGTAAATATTGGAACAAGAGTCACAGGTGCGCACAACACTACCAACTCACTCTCTTGTATCCCTTCAGACAAGTCTGTAGTTATGACATCAACCGCATTGAGTTTGCGTGCCTTCTCAAGTCTACGGATATTTCGTCCTAAACCGATACGTTTTCCCTGAAATCCGTTCTTCTTTAGTGCCAATCCCAGAGAACCACCTATCAAACCGACTCCCCAAATAGTAATCTGACGTAACTCTTGGATTTGTTGTATAGTAAAGACAGATTTCTGATCAGTAAACATTCAGACGAATTCCAGTAGAAAGTATTCACCATATTTTAGATAATATTGTTCATGATGTCAAGTCAAAATTCCAAGTCATAAAAATGTTGACATCAGATTACATATTCTATACAATTCCACTCATGAATGGAGTGTTTTGTAGAATAACATACTGAAAAAGCACGCATACCAGTATTATTAGTCTTTTATTGTAAACCTATCAATTCTATAATAGTCTAAGCAAGGATTGCCTAAGGAGGTATATATGGCAGAACGAATTAAAATGGGTTTAATCGGATGTGGTGGCATGTCCGGTGCCCACATGAACGCCTACCGAGAGTTGTGGTCAAAAGAGGTGCGAGTTTTTGATATTGTCGCTGCGTGTGATATAGACGAGGGTAGAGCCGAACAACGGGCAAGTCAGGCACACGAATTTCAAGGTGGGACGAAGCCTGCTGTCTATACTGACCTTGATGAGATGCTTGCGAAACACCCCGATTTAGAATGTGTTGATATCTGTGCCCTGCACAGGGCACATCATGTGGTTGCTGTACCAGCATTGGAAGCAGGCAAACATGTTATCATAGAAAAACCTTTTGGCATTACGATGCGTGCGTGTAAACTGATGATGGAAGCAGCAGAGAAAAATGATAGAATTATTTCTGTCGCAGAAAACTATCGGTTGGCTCGAATCCAACGCACCCGAAGTTGGGCAATTGCACAAGGACGTATTGGTGATCCCCGGATGTTCTTCTGGGTAGAAGTTGGTGAGGCATTGGGCAAATGGGGTTGGCGTAACTTCAAGATGGATGCAGGCGGTGGTTGGGCATTAGATGGTGGTGTGCATTTCACCGATCTTATGCGATATATTCTCGGTCTGGAGGCAGAGGAAGTTTATGCTGTCAACAAAGCTTACGAACCTTTCCGTTATGATAATGCCGGTGCCCGTGAAGGTGGTTATTCAGTTGATGTTGAAGACTGTATGATTGCTACAATCAAGTTTGAACAAGGTGTAACTGCACAGTGGACATGGGTCGGTTCCGCACCAGCACACGGTTTTGGTCAACACACAATCTATGGTAGCGAAGGGGCACTTGATTGGGGTAGAGGATTAGTGCCACGCGGCGGTGAACCAATTTCCAATGACGATTTGATGAAAGAATTCACTGATAGTCTTGATGATGAACAGAAGGAATACTATTTCCCATCAGGCATCGGTGATACAGTCGCTATTGAGTTGAAGTATTTTGCTGATGCAATTCGCAACGGTGGTAAACCCGAAGTCGACGCGGTTGAAGGACAGAGATCTCAAGCTATCTGTATGGCTGCCTATGAATCTGGATATTGGGGTCGCCCTGTAACCATAGCAGAAATTGAGAACTGTGAATTGGAAGGATATCAGAAGGAAATAAACGACCACTTGGGTATAGAATAACCCAGCGTATATTTCGTTTTATTTTTTCTGTAGGGCATTAGTGTTATGCCATTTCAATATTAGAATGTAGTGGATTGCCAAATCAACCATGAATGTATGTTCAGTGTTGATTTGGCATTTTCAAGCATGCAGGTATGATGAAGTGAATAAAAAACATCTAACTTTTTCTTAACATACAAATCTAAAAATAAAAAATCTGTCCAAGCCAATAAACGGGGACAATTGAGTGATAAAAAACATTCAACAATATTATTTTTTCGGAGTCATCATAACATTTCTTTTCTTGTTGTCATCTGATACTGTGATGGCATTTGGACTTGAAAACAAGAACCTAATTTATGAACAACAGTCTAATATACGTCGACCGACAAATAAACTCGGTCAACGTAGAGGTTTCATTTTTGGTCTTGGTGCTGGTGTTGGTAATGTGAACTTTGCAGAACCACTTGCGGAGTATTGGGGTAGTACTTATGAAGGGGATTGGCCAGACCCGCGTGGAACTACATCTGCTTTTGCTACTGAGATTAAGATTGGGCACGGGTTTTCAAATCACTTTCTGCTTTACTACACCAGTCGCATCACTTGGATGCCATTATCCAATCTTTATCGAGATACGATGATTGCTAATGGAACAGCAGGGGTTGGCATGATGCTCTATCCTCTGAGTAGTACGGATTTTTACCTTATAGGTTCTGCAGGATTTGCAGCACTTGTTACATGGGAACCACCATTCAAATTGGAACGTGCAAGACAAACCGGATTGGCAGTTTCTGGAGGAATCGGATTTGAACTTGTCCGTCATTTGAACATAGATTTTACAGTAAACTATGGAAATGCACATTCCACACAGGTTGATGATGCCAATGAAATTACACTCACCGATGAGATCGTTTCCTTTTTGGTGACTGCACATCTCCTATTCTATTAGTATAACCTAAGTTGCCACCATTTGTTGGAGTGGTTTCCAACCACGATTTTTCTGAAGTGTCCGCAAAATATGGTGAAATCCTTTGTTTCTTCGTTCAATCAAGTAATTGATTATTAATATTGTAGGTAGCAACTTATGTTAGTATAACCTAAGTTACCACCTATCATTTGTTGGAGTGGTTTCTAACCACGATTTTTCTGAAGTGTCCGCAAAATATGGTGAAATCCTTTGTTTCTTCGTTCAGTCAAGTAATTGATGCTTAATATTGTGTAGGTAGCAACTCACGTTAGTATAGTGCTGAGGTAGTAATGTCAGAAAACAATGCGATAAGTTTAACAACAAGTGTCCTTCTATTGATAGGTATGTTATCATTTATCCTGAGTTGTGGCGATTTGAGTGATGAAGAAACTACAGACAGCATCCGTTTTGCTGAGTTTTTTTTCTTTCCCACCGCACCTTATATAGATAAATCATACTTAGAAGAAGTTCCTGCTGATGAAGTAGCATCTTCGGAAATTGACTATGAATCAGAAAAAGCAGCCATACAACAGGTCTATAGTGAATTCTATCAAGCATTTAACGATAGAGATATGAACGCTTTCAAAAAATTAGTGTATACAGGATTTGATATTGAATTTGGAGTTCACATATTAGGGAATGATGACATTACCGAAGAACCGTATATTGCCTCAAACTGGATCTCTATAAAAGGGATGCTTGAGGGATTATGGAGCGAAGTACCTATTGGTGGAGGAGTCCCATTTAATCAATTTTGGGGACCTAATCCTACTCTAAGTGAATTTTATATTAGACCTAAGCATGTAAATGCATCATGGGACGAAGCAAGTGCCAAAGGATTTAACTGTTGGGGAGGAGATGTTGATAAACCAGGAGAGACCTATATCTATTTTGTCAAGATAAAAGGTGAATGGCTGATATATCAACTTGTCAGTCTTGCCGCTGAAATTGCTCCAAGATATAATGGAAAACCACCGATTGACAAATATTTTGACGATACAAAATACAAGGCACCTTAACTACACCTATTCAAAAAAAGAAACAATTTGCAGAGGAGAATATGCCAAAACCAACAGATATTCGTATCCTTGACGTTGCATATAACTTTGAAGAACACCAGTACCGGACTCCGCTAAAATTTGGTGGTGTCCCAACTGACCACTGTATCCTATTTAACGTACAAATTCTTGTCCAAACCCGTGATGGTAAAGAAGCAGTAGGCAATGGGTCTATGCCATTAGGAAATGTGTGGGCATTTCCACCGCGCTATGTTCCCTTTGAGCAAAGTCTCACTGCGATGAAGCAGCTTGCTGAATTGGCAATTGATTTGACACGAGATTGTACACACTATGCACACCCACTTGAACTCTCCGATGTGCTTGAACCTGAATTTTTACAGATAGCGAGAGAGTTATCGCAGACGATGCAGTTAGAAACTCCAATACCGAAACTTTGCACTGAGGTCACAACAAGTCCAATCGACGCTGCGATTCATGATGCATTCGGGAAGGCGAACGGTATCAATAGTTACAACGGATTAGACGAAGATTTTATACAATCGGATCTATCCCGTTTCTTAGATTCTGACTTTGCAGGAAAGTATCTTGACCAATATACCACCCGTCATCCGAAACCCGATATGCCTCTCTATCACCTTATCGGGGCATTAGATCCACTCACCGATCAAGACATCGTTAAACGTCTTAACGATGGACTTCCGGAGACATTACCAGAATGGATTATGGCTGATGGGTTGACACACCTCAAGATTAAACTGAATGGTGATGATTTAGAGTGGGATATTGCGCGTGTGTTGGCGATTGATCAAATCACCGCTGAAACACAAGCACACCGCGGGGTTAGCACATGGCACTACTCTGCCGACTTCAACGAAACCTGCCAAAATGTGGATTATCTTTTAGAGTTTCTCCATCGAATTCAGGAAGGGGCTGGACAAGCATTTGATCGACTTGCCTATATTGAACAACCGACCGACCGTGATCTTGAAGCACATCCGGAAAATAAGATGCACAAGGCATCAGAGATCAAACCGGTGGTGATTGACGAATCTCTAACAGACTTTGAAACCTTGTTATTAGCACGAGAACAAGGGTATTCTGGAGTCGCACTCAAGGCGTGTAAAGGTCAGTCGCAAGCATTGTTGATGGGGGCGGCTGCGCAGGAATACGGTATGTTCCTTGCTGTTCAGGATTTGACATGTCCTGGCGCATCGTTCTTACATTCTGCTGGACTTGCTGCACGTATCCGTGGGGTTACTGCTATTGAAGGGAATGCTCGTCAATTTTGTCCAAGTGCGAATGATGGCTGGCGAGAGGAATATCCGGAGATTTTTGAAATTATTGATGGCACTGTAGGTACACAGATTCTTACCGGTCCTGGACTTGGGTATTGATATTCCTATTCTTTATCTGAACCCGAAGGAGCCTTCTTAATTTCTCCCCACTGTGTTTGCATCTTACTTTTCGGAGATACTGGTAACGCACTGCCACTAACCCAGTCTATTGAATATCCCTCCACTTGGTCATCTCCTATTTGGGTGATTTTCTCTGTTGCGATATGATACTTATAGATTGTATAGTCAAGTATGACTTCAAATACAATCTTATTTAGCTCAGTTTTATTTCCACAAAAAACCACGGATTCCCCATTATCCATCCAATCAATTCCTGCGGGTTCCAAATTCTTTGGTATTTGTAGTTCCTGTATGTTTTCTCCATTCCGTTCACAAATCATATATCGGTGTGCTATATGAATGAAGTCTATTCCTTTGCCTATTTGTTGTGTAATATACTCAGATTGTGTAAACAGTATCTGTTGACCATCCGGCGACCATCTGGGGCATTCTTGCACAGTTATCTCTACATCCTGCTGCGTAGGTAGAAGTTGCCGTGCGTTATTTCCATCTGTGTCTATTGTCCATATATATCGACCATGTGTGAAAGCAATATGTTCTCCATCTGGAGACCAATTTGGTTTAGATGAGTTTGGCATCAGTTGTGTGAAGTTGGTTCCATCATCTATGATAAATGTTCCGGGAAAGAATGAATCAAAAACAAGTTTGGCATTACCGGCAACTGAGAACATTAGCATGAAACAGAGAAATGTAAGAAGTTTATGCATTTTGGTTCTCCTTCAAGAAACTTATGAGATGTTATCTGAATTACTTTGTGTGTTGGTTTCTGGTTCTGCGACTGAAATATTCGTGACTACATTCCGCCGTTCTGGATGGCGAACTGGGAAATCCTTGATTACTTCATTGATTAAGTCTTCTATTATCTTTTTGACATTATCAAACGGGATGCACTCTAAAACGATAATGGCGCGATGTTTGGATGGTGCTATATTATATTTCAATCCATATTGTATACCGAGAGACATTAACCCCGGTTCAACGTTGATTGAAATCTGTCTGCATTCCTGTTCGGTAATGTAATAACTATCAACCATAAAATGCGTATGAATCCATGCTTCTTTTTCTTCAATTATCTTCATATTCGTATTTTAACCTAAGTTGCCACCTATCATTTGTTGGAAGGGTTTGTAACCCCGATTTATAAGAAGTGGCACTAAAATATGCAGAATTCTTGCGTTTCTTCGTTTGACAAAGTAATTTGATGATTAATATTCAGTAAGTAGGAACTTAGGTTATTTTAGCATGAGAAATAGTTGAAGTCAACTTTGCAGAAGTTAGATGTGTGTCAAGTTTTTGGCAAATATCGCATAACCATTGTAGAGCCAAATCAAGAAATCAACGGTATGAACGCCTGATGAAGATTGATTTATTAAACGGGTAATTATAATCACGCCAAAACTGGTAGTAGGAGCGCTTTGTAAGCGCGATTGTCAAACCCGTAGGCGCGCTTTGTAAGCGCGCTGGACTTTGATCTCAAATTACCCAATTTATTTCTTAATCTTCATTAGGCGTTCCCCCAAATCAACGCCAAATGCGCCAAATCAACGGTATGAATGCCATTGAGGCATTCCCCGTGTGGCATTTGTCGGGTATGAATGCGCTTAGACGAATACGCGTTTGGTATTCGCCATGATTCCCCGGGTCTCTGTGTCCCGTTATCTTTCAAACCAGTATAAATGGCGGGTTGTGGAGACTCCGCAATACAATGGCTGTCGATATTTTCAGGGCTATTTAGTTTATAGATTCCACGTTATTTATAGTAAAATCTGAAATTAACAATACATTTTACATTAGATTAACGCGTTTGTAGTCGCGCAATTCATTGCGCCTCTTACATTCTATAAATTTGTAATTGGGACAATATGTTTCATTAATTGTAAGTCTTACTATAGTTTTACTAATAGTTAGATTTGGTTGTATCAGTGCAAAGTAGTAGGCACACTCCGTGTGCCGTCATTCTCTTTGTAAACGGCACGCGGAGCGTGCCTACTACCATGTCGGATTATTGAATAATATCTAATCTGACACACATTAACCTTTGTGATAAATACATCAGAAATCCCAAGAACTAAATAACCCTGCGGTATTTTCCTTAGATAACTCGGTATTCGTAGACGGGGAATGCCAAAAGGCGTTCATACCGTTGATTTCTTGATGGTGCTTTGTAAGTGTCCCTACAGTGGGGTGTGGTTGCTAAATTGATACCTATGGAGTGTTTGTCAAAGTTCACCGATGCAGAATACGGTATTTTTTGCTTCTAAACTCCGAATTTTGGAATAGTGGTAAACTTGCGTAACTTCTACTCCATTCTTAATGATGGCGGTGGGACTTTCGATAACGAAGTCAGCGAAGTGCGATGCGTTGAAAGCAATGTAAGCGAGACTGAATGCCTCAATCTGCCGATCGTATCGCTTGGACAAATCTGGAAATAGAACAATTCCTGTATCAACTTGGTAGATGCATGCACTTTTATCTATGTTCATCGTTTTCACAGGACACTCAATAATTGCCCGCTGATGTGAATTGGTATCCCATATTTCTGTGTGCGTTACGATGGGTAGGCATTTCTGTGTCGCCTCTAAAATGGCTGCGTTGCTATCAAGGACCCGGACATGCGATGCCTCTTGAACATCAAACAGGGGACCGCCCCAATAATCCTGTGCTGGTCTATACTCGACATAGTTATCGTTACAGTATGCATGCCTTCTGAATACCGCTATATGTTCTTCGCCAAAAACAGGGAGGAAGTCATAGTTTGGATCTGTGAAGAGATTTTTCTCCGCAAAGGTGCGTTCACTCTTACACGAACCACATTGGTAATAATCGCTGAAACTTCCATCTGTGTTATCTATGATGCGGCATCGAGATTCGACCCAAAAGCGAGGTGCGTTTCCGTTGCCAACAGAGTTGATAAAAGAAAGTCCATAATCAAGGCAATTCATTGATTTTCCTCTCAGTGTGTTATCTGATTTATTAACTCATTTTATCCTAACAGTATTTACCTGTCAATCGACATATCTTGTTTGGGTAGGGTTATTTAGTTTTCGGTTTTATGTTGAGTTTTTTCACAAATGCTAAGCAGAAGACGGTTGGTGCAGTTAGGAAACCGCACCATAGGCATCAATTTAGCAACCACAACCCGCTGTAGGCGCGCTTTGTAAGCGCGCTGGACATATCTGTGAAATGCACGGTGATTATCTGAACCAACAGACATGCCTGTTAGTTAGTCAGTTATGTTTCTAGGATCCAGCGCGCTTACAAAGCGCGCCTACGAATACCGAGTAATTTGAGCTTAATTTAAGGATTTATTTGCATGGCGATAACGTTCTTTAGTCCCGTAGGAACGGGATGTTTATAGCTTAACGCCGTCATCACAGCTCTTAGTCCCGTAGGGACGCTATGTTTGTAACAACCGAAACGTATAAACATATCGTCCCTACCAAATCAACGTCAAATGCGCGTTTGGCATTTGTCGGGACTAAGAAATGGGTGTTGAACGTTGTGCTATAGACATATCGTCCCTACGGGACTGAGGACACTAATAAAATGGATTGATCTTCTTAAATTACGCCAGCCATTGTAGCCCCGGGTCTCCGTGCCTCGCTATGTTACCTTCCAACAGACAATCAGTTTTATTTTTCTATTGATGGACTTGGACGCACAACTCGAAAACCGATCGTATGTGTGGAATCCAACGGATAGAACGGAGAGCGTAAAGCCGAACGGAGGAAAGTGCTGCCGACATCCCATGCGCCACCGCGAATTACGCGTACACGTAACACATCACGGAAGCGTAGATTCAACGGATTCCGGGACACTTTCTTTTTGTTCTGTTGATAAAATGTGGGGTTATACTCATCAAGACACCATTCCCACACATTTCCAGCAAGATCTGCAATACCATTGGGTGATGTCCCATCTGAAAATTGTCCAACAGGTGTGGGATGGTTATAACGTCTTGCGAAATTTGCATGCTGTCGTACTTTGGGTGGATCGTTGCCCCATGGGTAAATGCGACTTTCTTGCCCGCGCGCCGCACGTTCCCATTGTGCTTCAGTTGGCAAACTACCGCCAATCCATTCTGCAAATGCTTGTGCATCAAACCATGTGACACCAACAACAGGTTGTTTATCGGCATTGAAGTTGCCATCTTTCCAGATTTCTTCACCTTGTTGTCCACGAGGAGCGGGACGGTTCGTTGCTTCAACAAAAGCACTATATTGCGCATTCGTGATTTCGTATCGGGAAATTTGGTATTCGGAGAGATAGACTTTGTGTTGTGGCACTTCAGCGTCAAAGGTATATTTTTCCAGCAATGAACTTCTAAACTTGGCTTGTGTATAAGCTGCTTCTGCTTCCTTTGGTGTTGATCCCATAAGGGATTCACCTGCGGGAATAGTTACCCATTCGATTGTTCCAAGTGTCTTTTCAGCGGATGGGTTTAATTCGGCAGTAACAGGGTTGTTACAATAGCAGAGGAGAAATACTAGAATTGTGAGACAGAGGTATCGCATTCCCTAAAATATCCTTTAATTTCTTGGGATTTCTCTTCAAAGTTGATTTTTCTCAAAGAGCAGTTCCACTTACTGTAATTTTATTCATAAATTAACACTAATTTGATGTCAATATATTATCAAGGTGTGTAAAGTTTTAATCACTAACTTCTCACCAAACAATTGTAGGGGCGGTCTCTGTGCCCGCCCGATGCCCTATAAGACAATGCATGGCAAGGCACAGAGACCCGAGGAATGCAATAAGCGCATTCATACCGTTGATTACTTGATTTGGCCCTACAATAGATTACAGGTTTTTCACTTGAATTGATGCCTATGGTGACAAGAACTTTACACACCCATATTATCATAGGGTTATTTAGTTTTCAATATTTTTGAAGATTTGTACTATTCCGTTAATATTATGCTTTTGTATTTTGCATCTGTCCTCAGTCTCGTAGGGACGATATGTCTAAAGAAAAATGTTATTCACTCATCTTGAGTTCCGTAGGAACGGTATATAAGAATAGACATATCGTCCCTTTGGGACTGAGACACTGCTAATATAACGTGAGTTGATAAACCATCTTCTTGAATTCGGTGCGGTTAGGAGACCGAACTTACCGTCTTAGAGAATTTAGCTATACTGTAAAAATACGAAAATAAATACTCCGCTATCCTTCAGGGTGTGTAAAGTTTTTGCACAGAGGCACAAACTTTTGTTCTCTTTAGTCCCGTAGGGACGATATGTCTATAGAAAACGTGAGTTCGAATATAAGAGATTGGTTCATCAAGGGAATTCAATTGAACAAAAGCAGTTCCAACGTAACCCAAACACCTTCTTTGCTCCAGCGGAGCAAAATGTTTATAGTATTCATCCGAACCAGTGTTTCCGCTCCAGCGGAGCGGTATGTGAGATTATCACACATAGCACTCCGCTGGAGTGCAAGAACTTTGTGTTTGGATTTTCTATAGACATAGCACTCCACTGGAGTGCAAGAACATGTCCGTCATCAAATCTGTGATAAATGTGATATATTGTAACGGTTTTTCTAACCTTTATAACGAACTCACGTTATAGAAAGACGTTATCACCCTCTCTTGAGTTCCATAGCAACGACATAGAAGAATAAACATATCGTCCCTACGGGACTAAAAAGGCATGGGAACTCTTTTTCTATAAACATATCGTCCCTACGGGACTGAAGAGTATGGTTGATATTAGCACTATTTCCTTATGTTGACAACACCTATGGGTCCTGTTCCTGCGATCTCTTATTTATTCAGTTGCGGCGGGGCACAGAGACCCCACCCTACAATGGAGAATGAGCAGTTTGTGCAAAAACTTTACACACCCGTCCTTCAAATCCCACTTGCGTCTATCACGATGACGCTGCTATACTAATTCAACTTATCTCCATCTTATAGCAAATTAACCTGAGTTATCGTTACCCGATATAGTAAGTATTGCGAGGCACGGAGACCACGCGCTACAAATCAGGTTAATTTGGTTTTCACGAGTGTCCTAAGAATATGCAATTTATCAAACGATTCTCTGAGATTGACGAAGATGACTTGCTGCTTGTCGGTGGTAAAGGTCTAAATCTTGGGAAATTGACAAAGACAGGTTTCCAAGTTCCACAAGGTTTCTGTATTACCACAGATGCCTACCTTCGTTCAGTTCAGAACTTATCTGAACAGACCGCAAATAGCATCAAAGAAGTAGTGTTAGAAACAGATCTGGCTGAATCCATTCTAATAGCACGCGATGAATTGCAAACAGATACTGTCGCTGTACGTTCAAGTGCGACTGCTGAGGACTTGGAAACGGCAAGTTTTGCTGGACAACAAGATACCTTTTTAAATGTTCACTCTGATGAACTCTTAGAGGCTGTAAAGGGGTGTTGGGCATCGCTTTGGTCAGAACGTGCAATTGCCTACCGTCGCACACAAGGCATTTCCGATGAAGGTTTGGCGATGTCGGTTGTTATCCAAGAGATGTGTCAGGCGGATGTTTCCGGTGTGCTTTTTACTGTCAGTCCTTTCAATGAAAACGCCAGTATTGTTGAGTCAAATTGGGGGTTGGGAGAATCGGTTGTATCGGGTGAAATTACACCAGACAGTTTCCTAATCTCACGGGAAACTGGTGAGATATTGCAAAGAACTGTCGCAACAAAACAGGAGATGATAACGTCATCTGGTGTGAGTGAAGTATCAACTGAGCAGCAGGATATGCCAAGTCTAAACGATCCACAGTTAGAAGCATTGGCACAACTTGGTCTTAAAGTTGAACGGCTCTATGGACAGCCGATGGATATAGAGTGGGCACTTTCGGATGGACAGTTTGTTTTATTGCAGGCAAGGTCAATCACAACACATCCACAGCAACAGATTTCAGCAGAAAATAGTGAGGAAGAAATTGCGAAACTTCGTGAGTCTGAGATTCAGACACTGAAAACACTCATTGATTCTCACGGAACGATCTGGAGTCATCATAATCTTGCTGAGGTATTACCTACTCCGTTGCCGATGACTTGGGCAGTTATGCAGCGCTTTATGTCTGGAACTGGAGGATTAGGCAAAGCATACCGTGACTTAGGTTTTTACCCAAGTAAACGGGTAGACAGATTGGGTATACTGGATCTGATTTGTGCCAGAATCTATGTTAACTTGAACCGTGAGTCAGAACTCTTCTTTGAAGGTTGTCCGTTGGTGCATGATTTTGAAGTGCTGAAGGAGCACCCTCAAAAAGCGATGTATGCGCAAGCAGCATTGAATATTAAGCATAGCACTCCCACATTCTGGTTCAAACTTCCACTCTACATTATACGCATGACAAATGCAGAGTTACGTTTGAGAAAGTTTCGCTCGGATTTTGATCAGGAGCTGACAACGCAGATTCTTCCACAGTTTCAGGAACATGTTCAATCCGAACAGAACCTACATTATTCTAAACTTTCTGATGCAGAATTGGTCACAAAGTTTGAAGGATGGTGTGAGCAGACATTGGATGACTTTGCGCCGAAGGCACTTATCGCGACTGTCCTTGCTGCTTTTTCACTTCAACGGTTGGAAGCATCCTTACTTAAATGTGTTGATGAAACAGTAGCAAAGAACCTTGCAAGTAGACTGATTAGCGGCGGTACCGGTAATCTCACAGTTGAGACCAATGAGAGGTTACGGCAGGTAGGAACAGGTGATATGTCACTTTCCGATTTTCTGAATGACTATGGACACCGTGCGTTGAATGAGTTTGAATTGGCACAACCACGGTGGCGAGAAGATACAGAATATATAGAACAAATAATTACATCTCTTTCACAACAAACGGATGTGGACAACGGAGATAATAGTCAATATCACACACGACAAATTGAGCAACGGGATAGAGCAGAAAAAGAACTCAATGAGATATTAGATAAAAAGGTAGGATTACGGAAGCAGATTGAGAGTGAGTTGGATTTTACGAGGCGGTATATGCCTTTTCGTGAAACAGCGAAATTTCACCTTATGCTCGGATATGAACAGATACGACGTGCTTTGGTGGAATTAGATAGACGTTATCAACTAAACGGTGGAATTTTCTATCTTGTACCAGATGAACTGTCTCAACTAATTAATGGTGAAGGTGTCGGTGATGTTATTGCTGAACGTAAGGCACAACGTGAACTATTGCTACAGATTTCACTGCCGGATGTAATCTTTAGCGATTCATTAAATGATATCGGAACAGGGGTGTCAACCGACGTATCGGATACTTATGCAGGTGTAGGTGTTTCAGCGGGAGTTGCCAAGGGAAATGCACGGGTGCTTTTGTCCCCTACCGATATGCGACCTGATGAACGTGATTACATTCTTGTATGTCCATCTACAGATCCTGCATGGACACCTTTGTTTCTGCATGCTGCAGGATTAGTGATGGAACGTGGTGGGTTATTATCTCATGGGGCTGTGGTGGCAAGGGAGTATGGTGTGCCAGCAGTTGCTAACATACCAAACGCCACCGACAATATTGTTGATGGACAGATGATTGAGGTTGATGGAAACAAGGGAACAGTCTCTATACTTTCTGAGACACCTTAGTTGGAGATGGACATGCTTTTTGATATATATTCAAAAAAACTTCAGCAAAAACGCAAAAAAATGCGTCGCGCGTTTCTGATGTCGTTGATATTACACGGCGTTATGATTGCGCTTGTAAGTATAAGCTATGTCCGGTGGTATCGTCCATTAATTACTTCCGACCCTTTGATATCGGATGCGGTGTTAGTGTCCACACCAAAACGTTTTCACATGAGTAGCGAACGCAAGCGTTCAATGCCAAAACGTCGTCCTGTGTCTTCAAATGCAGTGGAAATAACCAAACAAAATGCTGCCCAACCGATTAACTCTACGCGTCCTATAAACACCGGCACATCAATGACAGCAGTCGGCACAGAGGCAAATTTGCCGATGGAAGAGACAACACTAAGTGAGATTGTATCTAAAAATCCAGAATGGAAATCAATAGCGATTGAGAATGCAAAATCACCAACCATCACACCAATGGCTGAACAAGTGAAAAAACAAGCAGGAACAATCCAACAACAGACTGAAAACGCACCACTGCCTATTGACAGAGATGGAAAGATGGGTGAAGCGTTAGAGGGTATCGCTGAAAGTGTTGCTGATAGTAGAACAGAACGGGTTGTAGATGTCGTTTTTCTGCTTGACATAAGCGGGAGTATGATAGATAATATCCGTGCTGTTGGACGACAACTACGCCAGATGGCTACGGTATTTGAAGAGAAGGGTATAGACTTTAGACTTGGTATCGTTCTTTTCAGGTATCTTGATAGAGACACCATCGTTCATCAACCGACATGGGATGTAGAGAGATATAAACGATTATTGACGACACATGTTGTCGCTGCAGCAGGTGATGAACGTGCACATGATGCAATCATGAAAGCGATTCGACGGGTGAAATTTCGGGAAGAGGCTAATCGGCGTTTTGTGCTTGTGACAGATGAGGCAAGTAAGGGATCTATTCAATTATTGGATGTGCTACGTCAGTGTCAACAGAACAAGATCACAGTTGATGTCATCGGTATTAATCATACGACACATCGGGCATTGTCATCTAAGACAGGTGGACTCTGGTACCCGATACCGATTCAGGAGTAGATATTTATTATGAAGTGGGCATTAAATACATATCAGACATGTCAAGATTGGGAACTCAAGCGAATCCTTGATACCGCAAAGGCTACCGGTTATCACGGTGTTGAGCTGTTGATGGATTACAAACAGAAACATGGGTTTGAGTGGGATACAGCTGAAGATGCTTGGGATGGGTTGAAATCGCAAGTAGATGCGAGTGGTGTTGTTATTTCTTCACTAACGAGTTGCCAGAATTTCCATTCAGAAAATGCTGATGACCGAGAAGAAACTGTCCGACGCGTTTCCCGTGTGATTGACATGGCAGAATTCATGGCATGTGACCATGTTCGCGTGCTTGGCGACCGATATTCAGAGGAAAACCGGGATGCTGTTGTGGGTTATGTGACGGAAGGTATGAAAGCACTTGGCAACTATGCTGGTGAGAAGGGTATTACAGTCTCAATTGAGATGCACGGCTCCTTCACAGACCCGGATTCTGCAATGGAGGTTATTGAAGGTGTCCATCTGCCTAACGTTGGTTTTGTCTTCAATTCCCAATTCGTTGGTTGCGATGATGGAAGTATTGAACCCCTCTTTTCACGCGTTGCGCCGCATATCACTTCAGTTCATACACACAAGGTGGAAACACCAGAAACCTTTGAACTCTACCGACAGATGTTTCAATGGCTAAGTCGTATCGGTTTCTCTGGTTACATATCCAACGAATGTGCATATACAGGACCTGATCCCGAAAAGGTGTTAGCACTCTACGTTGGGCTATTCAAGGCATTTGTATAAATGAATAAAACAAGATTATAGGAAATTGTAGTCTGCATGTTCTTATAGATCTCTAATCCAGATATTCTGAAAGGGTATTTGACTCGTTTGAATCTCCGATGGAAATGGAAAATCATAGGAAAATCCCCGCAGAACAATAGGAGTTCTCATGAAGTTCCTTCTTTTATGTCTCTGTTTGATCTTTTTCATTCCACTCACAGGCGACACAAAAATTACAAGTGAAATCATCTATGTAATGGAAACAGGCATTAGGTCCAGCGAATTATGGATCACTCGCATCAACAACACAGACACTACCCATCTGCTCTTAAAGATAGAAAGTGACGATCCTATTAATATTATGCATTTGTCTGTACAAAGAAATGGTCCTCTTATTGCCATCTCTGTTCATGATTGGGGACTCTCTCCGTTTGAGCATGAAGGATACCTTATTGATACAACTGATGTCCCGGCAAAACCGCGCAAACTAACACATAATCGGGTTGAGGATGTCTACGATATAGACATCTCACCAAATGGAGATATCGTTTTCGTGAACAGTCTGATTCACGAAAGAGACCCCCTGCCAAAGAAAGGTATCTATTTCATATCCCATAGTGAATTGAAAAAAGCTTCACCAAAAATTACGTTGTTAAAGGAAGCAAATGCGACCAATGTCGCTTGGTCACCGGATGGAAAGCAGATCGCTTACGACACCGCTGAAGGTGTTTTTCTCTTTGATCTCAAAACTGAAAAAACTCTACATATCAGCAAAGTAGGTAGCATGCCTGTTTTCTCACCGGATGGCAAAAAACTTGCTTTTTCTTCAGTGCGCTTGCATAACTTCGTAACGATTGCAGATGAAATTCGTATTGTTTCACTTCATAACCTGCGTACTTGGCGAACCCTCAAACAACTTCAAGAGCACTCGTGGTTTTTAGGTCTTAAATGGTCACCTAATGGAAAGTACATTATTTACCAAATAATGGGTAGAGACAATAGAGGTCTTACTCTTTATAGCAACATTGCAGTTCCCTTTAATGGTGGTGTGCCTAAAAAATTGGATGGTATGACGAACAGATACTATATTTATGATTGGTCAAGTAGAGCATACTCCGTTGACCCTGAAAATAGAGTAACTACGGTTTGGGGCAAACTAAAATCAGAGAATACAAAATAGTCCTTGGCTAAACTTAATAGACATTATAGTGAATTATAAATATAAGTTGACACTATCGTCCTACGGTAGGTGAGGTTTCCTAACCTCGCCGATGCAGAGTGTTCAAGTAATTTCAAAATCTACTATATATATAAATTTAAATTACAGTTGATTTCTGGCATAATATAGTAGATTTTAGAATTACATTTACACTTTCAGATGTCCGAGGGAACTCCAATTCCCGATTATCACTGAGTTATATCGCGATTCGGAGATCGCTCCTACAGAAAAAGTGTCCAATTAATTGTATATTTCACTATAAAGAAAATTATGCTTTGGAGATTAACTCATGAACAAATATGATGAAATAAAGGACGATCCGGGTAAGTTCCAAAAACTAACGGGTTTTACGACAGAAGAATTTTTGGCACTTCTTCCGCTTTTTACGACACATTTTTTAGCGTTTGTCTCTACAAAAACACTTGATGGTCAAGAACGAAAAAAAACGGCGTTATACCACTTACAAAAATAGTCGTTTGTCAAATATGGAAGATAAACTTCTGTTTATTTTGATTTATCTACGACACGCATGGACCCAAGATGCTCATGGTATGTTCTTTTATATGTCTCAACCTGAGACAAATAAATGGATACACCTGCTTTGACCGATATTAGACCAGGCATTAGATGAACTCGGTGAGTTGCCATCTCGTGAGGCAACTCCTGATACTTTTGAAAAAGAGACAGTTGTTGAAAGTGACACACCGGCACCCGAACATTTTTTCCAAGATTGCACAGAGCGTCCGATACAGCGTCCGAAAGACCAACAAGCACAGAAGGACTATTATAGTGGCAAAAAGAAACAACATACAGTAAAGAATAATCTGCTTATTAATGCTGCGTGCGAGATATTGGTATTGTCTCCTACTTACAAAGGCAGCAGACATGATAAACGTCTTGCCGATGAAACAGTATCTTTTTTGCCAAGTGGTAGTTATTTATACCAAGATTCCGGTTTTTTAGGTTTTAATCCTGCTGGTATTACTGTTGTCCAACCGAAAAAGAAACCCAAAGGTGGTGAACTGACAGCAGCTGAAAAAGCAAGAAACCGGGAAATATCGTCTATCCGTATCCGTGTAGAACATGTGATGAGTGGTGTCAAAAGATACCGCATAGTCAAAGACAAGTTGCGCAATTGGAAACAAGGTTTCAGCGATTTAGTCATGAAAATCTGTTGTGGATTACATAACTTTCGTCTAAACTTCAGACCTTGGTGTTATGACAAACATTTCGATTAAACTTATATAATGTCTAATAAAGTCATTATACTTACTTTCCAAAGGAGTTCTCTAATGCGTATTTTAACACTTTTTTGCAAAATTGACGACTTTTTTAGCTTATAAGGCATTTCTGGAATCGCGATCACTTCAGAACGATAAACCGGTTGAAACACGCGGGCGTCCGCGCAATCTACACGACAGTGAGGTAATGACCATAATCATTGCCTTTCATCAAAGTGGGTATCGTACGTTCAAACATTTTTATGAAAAACATGTCTGCGTCTATTGGTGTGCTGAGTTTCCAAATCTTGTCAGTTATTCTCGGTTCGTGCAGCTCAAAAAAGAGGTGCTGCACCTCTTGACGATTTTTCTTGATGTGCACCTCGGAGAATGAAGCGGCACCTCTTTTGTAGATTCCACGCGTCTGCGCGTGTGTGATAACAAACGGATTTCAGCACATCGTGTCTTTGCTGAATATGCGGGGCGTTCTAATACCTCTATGGGCTGGTTCTTTGGCTTTAAACTTCACCTGATCATCAATGAGAAAGGCGAACTTTTGGGTATTCAACTCACACCGGGCAACACAGATGACCGAAAACCCTTACCCGATTGAGTGGTGGGACTGCAGGGTTCCCTCTACGGAGATAAAGGATATATCTCTAAAGACCTGCGGGAAACGCTTCGCCAGCAAGGTATCAACTTGATCTACAAAGTCCGTAAGAATATGAAACCCGAACCGCTGTCTACTTCCGAGGCGGAGTGGTTGAGAAAACGTGTGATTATTGAATCTGTGATCAAGGAACTGAAAACACAGACACAGCTGGAACACAGCCGACATAGAAGTATTGTCAACTTTCAAGTGAATGTGGTTACTGCCCTGATTGCTTATCAACTTTTAGAGCACAAACCCTCGGTGAACCTGCGAAAACTTCAGGAAATCAACGATTTACCTATGCTTTTTAACTTCTAAACTATTTTCAAACTCACGTTTCTTTAGGTTTTAACCGTGCTCATAAAAGAATTTGTTAATAGCATCCATTCTAAAAACTAATATATCTGAGGGGTGTGCATAAAGAAAAGCAATCTCAAATATGGTCTTAAAAGTAGTAGGCACACTCCGCGTGCCGTCAGCAAGTTCAAAAACGCACAATGAATTGTGCTACTACAAATGGTATTTCGATAAATCTGGCGGTCTCTAAAGTCTGTTCTTACCTGTGTTAATGAGCGAAATATTTATGCACACCCGTCATATATCTCAATCAATATACAATAGACTTCTTACAATACCTTCGCCATTTTTACATGCTTCAATTGAATCGGAATACTGTGTTGATCTATCATCGATCTGTGATAATGTCCGATAGTATGAATAAAAATAACTTCAGGTTTTTGTTGAAGTATTTCTAATTATCATAACTCAAGTTGCTACCTATCAAAATCCGAGCAACTTCGTTCTCCTTAAGATATCCAATCTTCCGCTCCAGCGGAGCGATATGTTTATAGCACGCTTTGTTTCATTCTTCCGCTCCAGCGGAGCGGTATGTGAAAAAACCCTTCACTGGCAAAACGACTCGTTATATAGTTTAGGTGGCAACTTGCGTCATCATAGATTTGACAATAGAAATGGTTGGACAGCAATCTGGCTGAATAGAGTGGACGCACAATCTAGCAGAATGTGCTACAAAACGCACAATCTAACAGAATGTCTATTATTGGCGAAGGTATTGTTCTTAGTTAACCAATAATATAACACAGAATGAGTGAAACTGTCCAGAATATTGGGTAGAAAACAGGTAGGATGGGCGGTACAGGACTTGAACCTGTGACCTCTTGCATGTCAAGCAAACGCTCTAGCCACCTGAGCTAACCGTCCGTAATGCAGGATTAAGATGGAGGTGGCGGTCGGAATCAAACCGACGAATAGGAGTTTTGCAGACTCCGGCCTAACCGTTTGGCTACGCAACTTAATCTACACGCTTGGAAAGCGCACCTACAAATAATTTGAGAGAAAGCAGGAGACGGGATTTAAACCCACGTCCTACACCAATGAAATTATCCATTACTAAATGTGCAAGTGTGGCATCTCTCACGTAAATGCATTAATTCCGAGACAATCAATGTATGACAGATTAGGTTTTTCAAACTCAAGAATGTGCTCACCTTCAGAATGCAATTCAGAATGTCTCTATTTTTCATATTGCACGTTTATCACTTTGTTATCAGCAATATCAGCATTCTCTAAAAAATCTATTATAACTTGATGCTTCGGATTCCCACTGGATTTCAAATCTGCAATCACCTTTTTCAGTTCAGCCTCGGTTGTAATCTTTATAGTCTTAAATTTTCCTAAGTCTATATCTTCAGGGACAAATTGCTTATGTAACTTTTCTATATCGCTGATGTTTGCTTGGATTTCCTCTTCCTGAGATTGCAGATCCAAAATCTCTGTATCTGATACATCTGATTCTGTTTCTTTAGCAATAGGTGTTTCATATTTAGATTTAGATATATACTCTGGGTTGTGATTCTGCTTTGGCTCGTTATCAACATAGGAAGGTTGCTTTATATCAACTTTTTCTGTAGATTTCCTTTTCTGTTGTTCTAAATTTGATCTGATATTTTCTTTCACAATTTCTTCATCAGCTTCAGTTAATTCTTTGAATATCGTAGTAGGTGTTTGAGATGTGTCAGGTTGCATTATAGAATAAAATGATATCCCAGCAATTACACTGATAACCCCTATGGAAAAAATAGCGAGATATGTCTTTTTGGTTGTTGTGATTGCCATTGATTTCTCCTTCTTTAGGTTTTAACTTTGCTCATAAAAGAATTTGTTAATAGCATCCATTTTAAAAACTAATATATCTGAGGGGTGTGCATAAAGAAAAGCAATCTCAAATATGGTCTTAAAAGTAGTAGGCACACTCCGCGTGCCGTCAGCAAGTTCAAAAACGCACAATGAATTGTGCTACTACAAATGGCATTTCGATAAATCTGGCGGTCTCTAAAGTCTGTTCTTACCTGTGTTAATGAGCGAAATATTTATGCACACCCGTCATATATCTCAATCAATATACAATAGACTTCTTAGTTAACTAATAGTATAACACAAATTGAGTGAAACTTTCCAGAATATTGGGTAGAAAACAGGTAGGATGGGCGGTACAGGACTTGAACCTGTGACCTCTTGCATGTCAAGCAAACGCTCTAGCCACCTGAGCTAACCGCCCTTGAGTGAGAATGATGGAGGTGGCGGTCGGAATCGAACCGACGAATAGGAGTTTTGCAGACTCCGGCCTTACCACTTGGCTACGCCACCAAATGTGCGCGCTTGGAAGCGCACCGATAAAAAAGTTGAGAGAAGCGGGAGACGGGATTTGAACCCGCGACCTCCACCTTGGCAAGGTGGAGCTCTACCGCTGAGCTACTCCCGCAAAGGCTCTTAGGGTTTGTTTGGACACTAAAAGCTTATTTATTGTAACATATTAACATGAATATGTCAAATTAAATTGTGAATCTTGAGTATGTAAAGTTTTGGCATTAACTTCTTACCATCAATTGGAGTGCGGGTCTCCGTGCCCCGCAATTTGTTGGTAGATTGACAGATGGCGGGGCACGGAGACCCCGCACTACAATGGCTTAAGAGGTGCCTTTGCAATGACTTTACACATCCTGTGTATCTCTATATGTTGTGAAGTTTAGATATTCCAATCATGTGGCAAGCTAATCATTAATATCTCTACCCATCTCAATCAGATGTGCCCCTTCTAATCCTTCACGCACATCATCATCATAACTTGTAACAATCACCTGATATTCTTCTGCAAGTTGACGAATGAAATCTACCATCAATGCTTTTCTCTCCCCATCTAAATGTAACGTTGGATCATCAAAGACAAAGAAACCAGTATTACCCAATACCTTTGCAAGTGCTACTTTAAAGCAGAGATATAGAAACATCTTTTCGCTTCCACTGAGCAACATCAAACTACGATCAACCCCATCTATATTTAGTGAAGGAAGTAGATGCTGACGTTGTAAGTCAATATGTGTTTTGCCAAAAAGTTCCATCTGTCCGAGCCAACCCTGTAATTCCGATTCTACAGGTTTGAGTATTTGACGTTGTAACGTATCAATGGTCTTGTCAACTCCTAAACAAGCGAGTTCTAAACATAAGGTTGTCTTCTCGGTCTGTTCGGCTTCTAAATTGACTTTCTGAAGTTGAGTAAGCCTGTCTTGCTGGACTGCTTCATCCTGTTTAAGTTTTGAGAGTTTTTCACGTAGCCTATCAATACGGACTTTTAACTGGGTCTTATCTATATTCTCAGATGATTCTGAACCACTTTCATCAGACTCATTCGATAAATCAGTCTCACTATCAACACCTTTTGCACTCAGTCGTGATTTAATATCAGAAATTTCATTTTGAGATTTATCAATGTCACCTTCCAACTGTTCAAGACGAGATACACGTGCTTTTAGGTTGTCAAGACGTTGCTCAAGTGCCTGTCTACTTTGCAGGTTTTCTGTTTTTTCCGACAGTATTTTATTATTTTCTTCCAAATCAGTGGATAGCTGCGATTTTTCTTTCTCCTTTTCTTCAACAATCTTTATAAGAATATCCTTCTCAACTTTCTGATGACAGGTTGGACAATGTCTATCATCATTCTCAATTAAAGTACGAAGTGAGTGACATACATTGGTCAATGCTGTAACCTGGGAATCAAGGCTGCCAGTTGTTTTGATGAGTGTATCGCGTTCCGCTTCTAATTCCTTCGATTCCTTAATCGCAGTTTCAACGGTAGAGATCATCTCTTTCAGATGTAAGAAATTATCAAAACCGCTTAGTGTCTCTTTCTGTTCCTGAAGAAGTAAATCCAATTGTTTTTCTATCTGTTGTCTATTCTTAATCCATTCATTGATTATTTCTGAATCTCCGCTTTCTCTACTGTATTCCTTTTCCAATTTCTTCAATTCCGCTTCTATCTTGTCTATCTCAGGTTTATGGGGGTTTTGGGCATTAAATCTAAGACTCTTCTGATGTGACTGAATTCTTGTGCGTTCGCGTTTCGCAAGTCGACGTGTATCGATGAATCTTTCCCTAACTTCAATCAATCGATCAATACCAAGCAGTGCATATAAGATATCGCGTCTTGTTGCTGGTTGTCGCGCAAGGAACTCAAAAATTTCACCTTCACGAAGAAACGTAGTCAAGGCAAGTCGGTCATGTGAAAAACCGAACTGCTCTTTCAACGTTGCCTCCACAACAGTGATACGGGATTCATCAAAGACTATATGCCATTCATCACCTTTTTCCTGTCTGAGTTGGAAACGTTTACCTGTTCCACGGAACAACATATATCGCTCATCATTGTCCAAGAATTGTAATCCTGCAGTTCCACTGTAAGCCTTTGCACTCTTAATTGCTGATGCATCAACTCGCGGGACTATCGGTTTCCCTGTCAATGTGAAAAAGATTGCATTGACAAGCGTACTCTTACCACTGAAGTTTGGTCCAAAGATAAGGTTGATACCCTCAGATAGTTCAAAATCTTGCTGTTGAAAACAACCGAACGACTTGAGACGAATACGTTCTAATTGCATATTAGCCTTCTCTTTTTTCTTGTATCAGATCATATAGCATTTGCGCTCTAACCTTATCACGTCCATTCGATAATGTAAAATCAAACGCCTTCACAATCGCTTCAAGTTCATTAGGTCCAAGTGTAATATACTTCGGGTCATGCTGAATAAGTGCTTTTATCTCTTCTTCATAGATTTCACGGGTTTCTTTATCAAGGACGGTATCCATTTTCATTCCCTCGTTTTGTAGGATTTCGACCACACTATCTCTTAGATTTTAGATTTAATCTTCATCAAGCGATTACCTGCTTCATCTAAAATATCATCAGACATGCTAAACATAAAACGAAACTTTGTCTTACCAAGATGCGAACGACTGTAGAAACTGGATCCAGGTACTCCACCAACACCAATCTCCTCTACTAACCAATGTGCAAATGCGGTATCATCCGGAAAGCCAAAATCTGAAATGTCTGTCATAATATAGTATGCAGCCTCTGGTGGATGACAACGAAAACCGGCATCCGTCAATATTTTAACGAGCCGTTTCCGATTTCTGTCATATTTTTCCACCAATTCTGTGTAATAACTTGATGGCAAGTTTAAAGCAGCTATACCCGCACGTTGTAAAGGATGTGGTGCACCAACGGTTAGGAAATCATGCATTTTACGTATAGCATTGGATAATATATCAGGTGCAATAACATATCCCAAACGCCACCCTGTCATTGAATAAGTTTTGCTTAATCCTGACACTGTGATCGTCTTATCCTTCATTTGTGGTAGACTACCAATGCTAATATGTGGTTTGCCGTCATATATCATATGTTCATATATTTCATCTGTAATAGCAATGCAGTCGTGTTCACAGCAAAGTTCAGCTATCTCCTGGAGTTCAGCAAGTGTAAATACTTTTCCGAGAGGATTATTGGGTGTGTTAATTATAATTGCTTTCGTGTTTGATGAAAATGCGTTTTTCAATTCATTTTTGTCATAAGTGAATAGCATTCCTCCATCTTCTGTTTCTGTCTCCTGGAGTGCTACATACACAGGTTTTGCCCCTGAGATAATCGTATCCGGACCATAGTTTTCATAAAATGGTTCAAATATTATAACCTCATCTCCAGGGTTGATAATAGCAAGGAGAGCAGACAACATGCCTTCTGTTGAACCACAAGTTACTGTCACATTTTTGGCAGCATCGGTTTCAATGCCGTTGAATGTCTTCATTTTATGTGCAATTGCTTCACGAAAATCAGGTGCACCCCAAGTGATACTATACTGATTGTATCCCTCTTGAATAGCAGTAATCGCAGCCTGCTTCACATCATCTGGTGGTTGATAAGCAGGTGTGCCTTGTGACAAATTGATTGCATTATGCTTTAAACATAACTGTGTCATGCCACGGATGACAGATTCTGTAAAACGTTCGGATTTGTTGGATAGTTTGATTTTAAGTGAAATTTGTGAATCCTCACTATCTTCTTTTCATTGATTCGTCTTTTATCTTTCCCCAAATAGTCGCAGCTTTGTTTATAGCTTCAACTGCAAGGGCACCTTCAAAACCGTTATTCATAAGCATCAAAATATCGTCTTCCTCCAATGATACATCAAAGAGTAACATTTCATCAAACAAACCTTGCCACTCTCTTCCGCCGCCATCCCATGAACCAATTCTGCCAGGACCAAATTCACTGGACAAAGGACCCCATTGGCCTTCTGCATCTAATTCACCATCAAAATACACACGAACATTCTTTTCGGTACTACTGTATGCGACTGCAAGATGAACCCACTTATTCAAAGTACTATTATCTGCAATGAACCCAGTATCTTCCCATCCTGGATGTCGGACTGGTTCGTTTGAGTGAATTGCTATTTCCATTTTATTGTCAGGTCTAAATTGATAATGCACAAAACCTGCTGCCCAACCATTGCGATTGAAAAAACATCTCCAACTGTTAACTCTTCCAGTAGAATTGAACCATTTCAGTAGTGTAAAGTCTGCTAATGGACCAATCTGAGGGACCGTCACCCAAGCATCTGTCCCATTTAATTCAATTGCATTGCCAAATCTACCCTTCACCCATTTTGCGCCACCGACAAGATTGCCATCATTTCCCTTATCTGATGAATCAGATGCAACTTTTCCATCTGCTTCATCAAACAGCCATGCACCTACTATAGTAGTAGGATCGATTTCAGCATGACTAAATTGGACGATAAAAAAACCAATCGCATAAAAACAAATTATGAACCGTTTCATTTTCTTTCTCCTTTATCATCAAAGATGCAGAATAAAATACATCAGTTGGCCAAGTTTAGTTTTATCACAGTTTATTTGATATATGTACTTGTAGCAACTTACTCTTCCGTTCTATAACTTAGAATAATCCCATCATCCAAGGGGATATCAACAGAATCTAAGAGTGGTGTATTAAACACAAAATCTACATAATCCAGCATCTCATCACGCATGGTAATTGTATCATCAGCAACAATTAAACCACCTGGACGGATGTTTGGCAACACTAATTCTAAGTATTGAAGGTATTGACCTTTCTCAGCGTCAAGAAACACAAGATCAAAAGTAAAATCACATTTGGATATTTCCTGAAGTGCATCCCCAACACGAATCTCAACAATATCATCAAGTCCTGCTTCACGGAGATTTGACTGTGCTTCTTTTGCGCGTGTTGGGTCATTTTCTAAGGTGATTAGCCTACCACCTGTTTCCTTAAGTGCAGCTGCAATCCAAATTGCAGAATATCCGTTGCTGGTACCTACTTCAAGGATATATTTGGCATGAATTGATCGGGTGAGAATTGATAGGAACTGCCCGTTTTCTGGAGCGATATTGGTATACAGTTTTGCGGTGTTTTCAAGACGGTTTAATATTGATTCATAGACTTGCATATAGATTTTATCGTTTTTGTACTGAAAGAAAGAGGCGGCAAGTAATGCCGCCTTATATGATTGATTAACGAATACTCTTTATTGAACCCCATGCAGTGGCTAATTTGTCTTTAGGATTGACATCAAGTAATTCATCAGATCCTAAATTCATACTCTCTTCCATTTCAGCATCAGAAAGGACGCGATTCCATAGACGGACTTCATCAACTACACCCGGCCAAGCTTCGCCTCCCCAAGTCCCAATCTGAATCCGACTTGTAACGCCTGCAGGGGCAACAGGATTACCAGAATCGTTCTCAAGTGTGACTTCTCCATCCACATAGATTTTCACTTTACCATTGTCGTCTGATGAATGTGTATAGGATAGATAATACCACTTGTCAACTTCTAATTTCGTTTCATTATCGTTGATATCCTTGAACCCGCCACCAGCACCGTTCGTCCAAACTTTGAGGCCATTTGATGGATTCATTCCATAACCGAAACCGATATGTCTTGCACCGCCACCTCCACGTGTTCCAAAGATAATTGCATGTGCACCGGGCAATCTTGTCAGTTTAACCCAGGCAGCTTGAGTGATTTCATCTTCAATGTGAAACACATCGTCATCAGCGATTTCAACGAAATCTGTGGACACGTTGAATTCCAAGGCATCACCAAACATACCATCAACCCATTTGGCAGCACCCATTATTGTACCTGTAAAACCATTATCAGATATATCCTTTGTCTCGTTACCATTTCCTTCATCAAGTGGCATATTTAGCACAAGACCATCAAGTAAATCTGCAGATGCAAATGTGCTACAAATTAAGACAAGGATTATAATAAGATAGAATTGTTTCATGATAGACCTCCAATTTTAAATATTTACGAAAGATTATCACAAATCACAAAATTTGTCAATATTTTAAGAGATATTGAGAACGAATTACCGTTGGAACAACTTCCAACTCCTACCCGGTTTGTCGGCACGGAATACCTCAACATTCCCACGATCTGCCATCGTAACATAGCACGTGCACCCATCCGGTCCACCAAATGCAATGTTCGTGCAATTTTTCCCTGCCAACTCAACTTCCAATAACACCTCACCATCAGGGGACAGTTTTGCAATCGTGCCTTTACCGTGTCGAGTAACATACAGATTACCCTCAATGTCACACCGCATGCCATCCATACCAAAATCGGGGAACTGAATTAATAGTCGCTTGTTACTTGCCTCACCATTTGGCGATAGGTCATAAGTCCATACATTACGTTGCACAGATTCATTGACATACAGCCTCTTTTCATCTGGACTCACTTCAATTCCGTTTGTAGTTCCCATATCCGCTTCCAATAACGTAACCTGACCATTCGTGTCAACTCGCCAAATCTGTCCGGTAGAATTACCCCAATTCGGGTCACTTGCATAGAGAATATCATTTGCTCCGATTGCAAGGTCATTGGGCTGATTCATATCAGGCTCATGTGCGTGGACACTTATCTCACGGGTATCCATATCCACTTTCAATACATTGTGGTTCGTATAGTCTGCTATGAACATATAACCTTCACTATTGAAGCGGATACCGTTGCCGATGCTACCGTTTGACAATTCTACGAAAACACTTGCTTCTCCAGCTGGTGTCACTTTCCCAATTGTATGTTGTCTTTCAAAGTTGACGGCATACAGGTTGCCATCAGCATCACAAGCTGGTCCTTCTATTCCTGATGTGAACCCGTTAACTGGTGTGAATTCTTGACAAACAAAAAGTTCTTCTTTCATTCTATTCTCCTAATTGATATAGATAATTGACGTGTGGTATCCTCTATTTTATCACAAGATCCATATTCATGATGGGATAAAATAAAATAGACAAATCTATAAAAAGACAGCATAATTACAATGGGGGTAGGAAGAGTCTCTAAGTCAAGGATTTATACAAAAAACAGAAAAATTAAAACTACTATACATAGATACAAATAAAGGAGCAATAAATGATAGGTGCAATTATCGGAGATATTGTTGGTTCAGTATACGAATGGCATCCAATAAAAACTAAGAATTTTAATTTTCTAACTTCTCGTTGTTTTTTTACAGATGATTCTGTTTGCACAATAGCAGTAGCTGATATATTACTACATGACCTACCAGCCACAGAAACGATGCAAGAATGGTGTCAAAATTATCCTGACAGAGGATATGGCGGTATGTTCGGACAATGGATTCATGAAGATACTCCTGAACCATATAATAGTTATGGTAATGGTGCTGCGATGCGTGTTTCTCCCGCTGCATTCCTAAATCGGAATGATCTCGATGCAGCACTTGCTGCATCCGATAAAGTTACTGAAATAACCCACAATCATCCTGAAGGCATGAAAGGCGGGCGTGCAACTACACATGCTATCTGGCTTGCATTTCAAGACGAAAGTCCAACGAACATCCGCAAAGTAATTGCGGACGAATACGATTATGACTTAACCATGTCTGTTGACGATATACGACCAGATTACTCTTTCAACGAGATTTGTCAAGGAACCGTTCCACAAGCAATAACTTGTGCATTAGAATCGGAGAGTTATGAAGATGCTGTGCGGAATGCAATTTCGCTTGGTGGCGATGCTGACACACTTGGAGCAATTGCAGGTGCTATCGCAGAAGCAATGCACGGTATTCCTGAGGAGTTTATTGAAAAGACAATGAATGATTATCTTGCGGATGCTCAGGATATGTACAATGTGATACAGGAGATGTATAGTGAAAGTTGATGTAAAATATTAATTGTTGGAGTGGTTTTCAACCACGATATGCAGAATCGCGGAAGGCACTGAAAACGCGGCGGGACATCTCTAATTCCCGCAACTCCACATGCTCAGTGCTTTCCAAGATTCTATCAGAACACCTTTCCAAGATGCCACATACACCATTTGATACAGGATATTTAGTTTTCAATATCTTTGATGCATTTTCTTACAGTCGTTAATGTATTGCAGATCATGTTTTTTGCAAATCCATCATGGTAGTAGGCACGCTCCGCGTGCCGTCCACCTGCAAGAAAATTACGGCACACGGAGTGTGCCTACTACTATGCATCGCTACAATTCAAACCCAACTCTTAGTAAAACGCATCAACTGGCAATTTATGAAACTAAAAAGCCTGCCATTTGATAGAATCTTGTTGACAGGATAGATAACTTATGTCAAACTGCGAACATATTTATTTACAATAAGAGAAGTTATATGGAAACTACCACAAGAAAAGCAACTAATCCAGATACTGGTGAAGAAGAACAGATAGAATTTCCGACTGTTGAAGAAATTAGGCAAGTAATACTAATACTTGAACATCCATCTGAAGGAATTATAGTCAAGGAGTTAGTGAAAGAATTAGCAAATTATTTCAATCTGTCTGATGAACAAAAAGCAGCTAGAATGAATGATGAAGGTAAAAGTAATATATTTTATCACATGGTTATGAGTGCGATAAATGTTCTGAAAAAAAGAGGAATAGTTGAACAACCCGGTCGTAATAGGACACCTTATTTCCTTGTTGAAGAAGATCCTCCAGATGAAGATTTGACTCCAGATGAAGATGTTTCTCCAGAGGATGTTCCTACAGATGATCCTCCAGATATTGAGAATATAAATCAAAGAATTCGTAAAAAATTGGCTTTAGATCTATTAGAGGAAATTAAAAGGAAATCTCCGAGTTTCTTTGAAAAGCTCGTGTTAGATCTTCTTTTAAAAATGGGATACGGTGAATCTCGGGAGGATGCAGGTGAGGTTACTGGTGGTCCTGGAGATGGTGGAATTGATGGTATAATTTATCAAGATAAACTCGGCCTTGAAGTGGTTGGTTTTCAAGCAAAGTTGCGAACAACTGGAAATAGGATAAGTCCATCTGTAATTAATGAATTTGTTGGTGCATTGCGACTTAAAGGGTTAAATAAGGGAGTTATCATAACTACAACTGGATTTAGCAGAAATGCTAGAATATCTGCTGAAGGAAGTGATAATCCCAAAATTGCCCTTATTGATGGAGAAAGACTAGCACAATTGATGATTGATCATAATGTTGGTGTTTCAACAGTGGATACTTACGAAATAAAACGAGTAGACTCTGATTATTTTGATGAAATTACATAAGAAATGCTCCAGCCACATCACAACTGGAGCACTGTAGAATTTCACCTATGACTCTAAACTACCTCCATCCAAACTCCTGGAACAAATCCAGGATACTTCCCTTCACTGAACGCAGGATAGTACACCCCTTCATTCTCAAAATCGTGGACTGTCTCTCCACCTTCAGAATTTGGAATATGTACCCTACAAGTATAATCACTCTGATGAAATAACTGCTGTGGTGTAGGTGTTGATGAGTCAACACTATATTCCCTTAATGCGTCCTCGTCTATATCAACTCCCAAACCGGGTTTATCGGGAACTTCAATAGTCCCATTAACAACATCAAGTCGTTTTTCAAGCAGATCCGATTCCCACAATTCGTGGCATGTAATTGCCGGTAATTCTGCTTGTGAAAGCACGGCACCGAGATGTACACAATATGCAGTAGTTATGCCTGTCCCAACCATCTGCAGCCAAAACGGTTGACCAAACGAAGCACAGAGCGCATTCGTCCGTAATAATGAGTTGACACCTCCACCGACAACAAATCCACCTGAACATCGCGCATGCAGACAAGATTCATTCCAGTGTTCAACAATCCGTTTTTCTACTGCTTCCTGTAATCTCGCTGCACCTTCCAAATCTGTCCCAAGATAAAATGGACTTTCATAGATTGCCACATTCGGATGTTTATCCAATTGTTGTAGCACTGGAATTGCATCATCCGCAGTTCTCAGGAAACCGTTGAAGTCAATATCGAGTCGGTAGTTATCAGGCACAGCATTACCAACAGCATCAACCTGTGCGTATATGTCACGCCAAGGTCGCGCTTTGAGTTTTGCTGAAGTATATCCCCGCTTCACAGATTCCTGCACCTCTGCGACCCAGTCCTCCGGTAGCATATCAATATCCCACCATGAAATTGGACTACGATCACGCGCTTTAGGTCCAATCAAATCAGATACAGAAACGCCAACACTTTTGCCAACTGCATCGTACAGTGCCATCTGAATACCAAAACCAACGCCATCATCATTCATACAAGTAAACGGATTTTGTCCAATCAAACGTTCAATATTACCCGATTCATCGGATAAGTTTTCACCATATCCAATCTCTGAATTACTAAGTTCCACTCGGTAGACATGAACGCGTTCACCGTGTGTTAAAGCACGGTGCATGTTCCGACTGACACGATCACAATAAAACGGCACATTCAATCTGAATGTTTCAATCTGTTTAATACTAAGCATGTCATTTCTCCTCATCACTAGATTGTTCGGAATTGTAGCACATTCTGAAAATTATAGTGAAAAATAATCATAATAGCATTTCCAATTACAATACCTTCGCCAATAATAGATATTCTCGTGGATTGTGCTTATAATCTATTCAGTCAGATGGAGCGGAAGAGTAGATCTCTTAAGGAGAAAGAATAAAAATGGCGAAGGTATTGAGAACTTTACAAACTATTTTATATTTATTGTTGACAACTATAGGTTTAATACGTAGAATTCAATTGAGGCTGTTTCATAATAACAATCACCAGATATGTGTTTAAAGTATTTGGCACGCTCTTGAAGATTGAAATATAAATTGGGTAATTCTCATTTTCCCAATAGCTGGCAAATTAAGGTATTTCAAATGCAGTTACATTAGTCCCGTAGGGGTGAATGTCTATAGCAAAACGTCATATAAACTCTCTTTAGTCCCTAATGAAGATGAATTTATTCAACTGGCAACAATAATTTTCACAAGTCCTGTAGGCGCACTTTGTAAACGTGCTGGACTTAGAAGTCAAATTACACTATTTATTTCCTAATCTTCATACGGGATTAAATAGACTGCCGACACCACACATAATAATCATGAGCCAACCTCATTTAATTTATCACTAACATTGAACGTGTATAAGTATAAGGAGTCTATCATGCTAACGCAAGATCAAGTGGACTTTTACAATGAGAACGGTTATCTCAAAGTTGAGCAACTCTTCTCACCTGAAGAAACTGAAGAACTTGCATCCGAAATGGTGAAGATAATTAACAACTGGGGACAAGAGACTATCGGTTGGCCAGGACCTTGGCGAACAAAGTATCTCAAAGAGGAAGACCAGCAAACAACGAAAGCAGTTTTCATGCACAATCCTCACTTCTATTCTGCAACATGGGGCAGAGTGATCTTTCATGAACGCTTAACGGGTGCTGTTCGGTCTTTAATTGGAGAGTCAGTCCAATGGCATCATACTGTTCTCCATGCAAAACCACCAGAAAAAGGAACACCTTTTCCAATGCATCAAGACTATCCGTTTTATCCACACGATGGTCTGGATTTTGTCGATTGTCTCGTTCATCTTGACGATGCCCCTTATGAAAGCGGTGCCTTGCGGGTTGTACCCGGTAGCCACAAGGAAGGTCCACGCGAACATATTACAGGGGAAGGCACTGCACCGCATTTGCCAACAGATAAATTTCATCCAGATTTCATAGATTCAATCCCAATTCCAGCAAGTGCAGGAGATGTGATTTTCTTTAGCTATTGTCTAATTCATTGGTCAGAAGTAAATCGAACAGAACAGTGGCGGAAGGCAGTGCGATTTGGATACCACACCCCAGAAATGCGTCCCGTAGGACGTGAACCGCATGAACCATATAATAACATTATGGCGGGTGGTTTCAGAGTGAATCCTACTGCAGAGGAAATACTCGCATAACACTTATATCAGATATCGCCAAACTGTGGCTGAATTTTTTAGGAGTGACCTCCGATTCACGATCTATCTGTTTTACGGTCGAGAATCGGAGTTTCCACATACAACTAATATCATCTCATTGTTTCAATAAACTACCCTAAATACATTCAGAGTTAAATCCACGAATAATTCTGAAATAAAAACCAAATAAATACGTAAATATTAAAGATGGCTTAATTCATAAAATATATTCCTAATGAAAAATCAACTATGAAAGGAGATCAAAATGTTTAGAATACAACCTACCAAAACCACCCATACAAAGAATTTACTAATATTCTTATGTTATCTCACATTTGTATTTATCCTAAGTATGAGTTGTCCTTTTGTTGTTGACACTTCTGCTCAGGAACCGTCCCTTGCTGAAAGGGTGTTTGAAAAATACCGCACATTTTTTCAACGTGAGGATATCAAGGAGTTACTGCCAACAGCCCTTAATGTATTAAAGCAACCTGATGCACAGAAAATAATAAATCCAACAACAATTGATATAGTTGTTAAAAATCCAGATCTACTAAAAGAATACGTTCCTGATATTGATGACGATTTCATAACATTACTGAAAGAAGATCAGGAGATACAGGACTTTCTTAGGGACACAGATATTCAAACGTTGCTACAGGATGTTGCAGCTATAGAAGAACTTGAAACATTACTCATAGAGAACCTTGTATCTCTTGCAGAAAAGATTCATGAAAGGTATTTAGATTTATTCATGAGGGAAGACATACAAGCACAACTTCCAATTCTTCTTATTGAATTGAAAAATCCTGAAATACAGAAGCTACTTGTTCCTGCAACTATCCAACTTGTTATTGATAATCCAGACATTCTTAAGACCTTTCTTCCTGATATTGAAGACGAAATCATTAGACTGCTTAAAGAAGATTCAGAGATTATCGCGTTTATCAGTGATCCGGATGTGCAACTAATGCTTCAGGATCCCGATGCAATTGATGAACTTGCAATGCTATTGAGTGTTCCAGTTCCAGTTGTAGTAACAGTAAAGATTGTCCCAGCATCTATTGTATCACCTAAGGTGGGTGAACAACTTATCATTACTGTTGATATTGCAGATGGTGTTGAAGTAGCAGGTTATCAAGGGACAATAAATTTTGATCCATTAGTTCTTCAATTTGTTTCACTGGAACATGGCACATATCTTGCCAATAATGCTTTTCCTGTTCCAACAGATGTTATAGACGGATCAATTACTTTTGCACAAATTATTGCTGCACCAGATATTACAGCGAGTGCGACAGAGGGAACTCTGGTAACAATTACATTTGAGGTCCTTGATGCAAAAGCTTCAATGCTAAGTTTATCAGAGGCGATTATTTCTGGTTTGGGTGGAGCACAGCATCAGGTTATTATTGAAAATGCCGAGATATTGGAACCACCCAAAACACCTTGGGATGTGAATGGCGATGGAAGAGTGAATATATTGGATTTAACTTTTGTGGCATCACACTTTGGAGAAGACAATCCACCACCCGCAGCAGATGTCAATGGTGATGGGAAGGTTAATATTTTGGATTTAACAACTGTGGCAAGTCATTTCGGCGAGACAACATAAGAGACATAAACACTCTTACGAAAAAACAAGTAATTATGAGACAACGGATTAGTCGGAAATGTATAAGACGAGATTAGGTCAATTACGCTTTATAAAACTCTACCGTTGTGCCAGCCATGTCTGCAACTTTCTCTATTAATTCTTCACGTTCTTTTTCCTGCATACCAGAGAACCGTTTAGCGATATCTATTTTTTCTTGTAATTGTTCAGCGTTATCAGGTCCGGTGACAAGTGTGCTGATAGGGAAGGACCATACAAAACGAATTGCTTCTTCAATACTTACTCGATTGGGGACGACTCTTGGTTCTGGTCCGTGTTTGCCATGTCTGGTTCCACCGAAAAATCCACCATTCGCTAATGATTTCATGCCTATAACACCGATGTTCCGTTCAACAAGCGATGGAATTATGCCTTCAATAAAACTTGCATAACTGACATCGGCAATGTTTACCGGCAATTGACACGCATCAAATATATCCGATTTATCTAATACACGTTGATGTGCAGATGGACTCGTATGTCCTGTGAATCCAATGTAGCGAGCTTTTCCTGATTCTTTTGCTTCAGTCATGACATCAAAAACACCGTTCTCAATCCTTTCATTAACATCTTCAGGATTACGAATAGCATGGACCTGCCAGAGATCAACTTGATCTGTATTGAGACGTTTGAGTGATTCTTCAAGGTGTTTTCTTGCAGTTTTTGCATCTCGCGCTGTTGTCTTTGTCATGAGAAATATATCATCACGAAATTTGGGGATTAGCAGTTTGCCTAAACGTGTTTCACTTCCACCATTCTGATAGGACTGGGCAGAGTCAAAAAATCTCACCCCACCTTCCAAGGCAACATCAAGAGTCTTTTGTGCTTCTTTCTCATCCATTTCACCGATATGCCAACCACCAACTCCTAACATTGTAACCGATTCATCTGTCCGACCTAATTTACGTAATGGCAAGAGTGTGCCTAAGTGATCAGTTGACGGTTTCAACTCCTGACCTTCTGAAACACCTGAAGACAGGAGAATTCCTGTGGTTAATCCTGCCAATGATTTTAAAAATGCACGTCTATCAATCATAGTTTTAACCTCCTCTGCACATCATATAGTCAAACTAAATTTTTGTCAATATCAAAATTACATTAGTCAGGACCATCCAATTGTCGCGAAACATTCTTGGAGGATGGGTTTCCAACCCCGATTTCTTAGAAGACAATTGAATTGCATTGATCTGAAAATTGATTTCAATTGACCAACACAAGACCCTTATGTATAATAACGTAGTTTACTTGTTGGTGTTGACAGATAGAATTTACTCATAGGTACACGTTATGGAACATACTTTACAGAAACAGATTCCCGATAGAACTGTAGTCTTGACTTTTGACGATGGCTGTAAGTCACAAGCAACCTTTGTAGCACCAATTCTAAAGCAATATGGTTTTGGTGCAACTTTTTACATCACAGAAGGACTTGGATTTCTCAAGAATAAAGAAGCCTATATGACATGGGAAGAAGTTCGTAATTTACATGATGCAGGATTTGAAATCGGAAACCATACCAGACATCATCGAAATGTAACACAACAAAGTGATCAAGAGTTAGAAAACGACCTACATTATATTGATCTGCAATGTATGGAATATGGCATTTCAAAACCGACAACTTTCTGTTATCCTGGGTATAGTCATAATGAATCTGCAGTGAATGTTGTGAATTCGCATGGATTCCAGTTCGCCCGTCGTGGGGTTGCACCAGAATTTTCATATAATTCGGAGGGTGGAAGAGGTCCCGTTTATGATCCGAATATACACCATCCGCTTCTGATACCAACCACTGGAGCATCAGGACCGAATTGGCATTTTGATGATTTCACGTGGGCACTTGAGCAAGCAAAAGACGGTAACATTACTGTGTTGACATTTCACGGAGTGCCAGATCTGGAACATCCGTGGGTACACACTGAACCAGAGGATTTTGAAATTTATATAGAATTTCTCAATGACAACGGTTATACCGTCATTGCCCTCCAAGATCTTTCCAATTTTACAATTATTTGATAGACATGACTCACGCACAAACGCTATTAATTTGATATGAAAATAAGAATCTCACGCCGCACTTTTGTGATTTTACTAATACTCTCAATATTCACACTTGCATTTTTGGCACTGTCATTATTCGTTGGCTTTTTATTCAATCGTGATTCAAAAGAATTGATATTCCCTTCGTCTAATGTTGAGTATACCAAATGGCAACTTCCTGAAGGTGCAATAACACGCCTCGGTAAAGGCACTATCAACGACATCAAGTTTTCACCCGATGGCACTCAGTTTGCTGTTGCAACTACTATAGGTGTCTGGTTGTATGATGCAAAAAGTGGAAATGAAGTCTCTTTGCTAAATGGAGATAGACATAATATCTTACACATCACTTATTTATCCGATGGAAGCATTCTCAGAGGTGTCATTCATAGTTATAATTATGTAAGAGTCATGCATTGGAATACTACAACAGGTAAGCAGTTATCAACTATAGAAGACAATGAAAATGGAAAAAACCTATATACATCTGATTTCTCAGACAATGGTATGAGACTTGCTGGTATAGAGGCAAGGAAGTATAATGAAGTTGATCTGTGGACAATAGATGATACAACCTTACCTATGACGATATCATCTATAAAAATGGAGTCTAAATCAAAAATTAAACCTGTAATTGCACTTGCCCAAGATGGAAGTTATCTTGCTACGGCAATATCTGATGAAGATGACAACACGATTCAGGTTTGGAATACTGATACTGGCGAACTACTAAATACGTTATCTGGAAATTCACAACGCATAAATGACTTGACGTTTTCACCAGATGGAACGATTCTTGCAAGTGGAGATTCCGATGAAACAATCATGTTATGGGATATAGTCTCCAATGCATCAAGGGAAATTTACAAAGGCACATATTCAAGTTCTTTCACACTTGCTTTTTCACCAGATGGTGAACTTCTCGCAAGTGGTGATGATGATGGAAATGTGAGGATATTGAAGGTCAATGATAATGATAATGGGTTAAAAAGATTGATAAGTCAAAACATGTTTACACACAGTAGACACAAAGACAAGGTAACAGTGTTAGCATTTTCTCCTGATGGTAAAATGCTTATTTCAGGCAGTGAAGATGGAACAATACGAGGATGGGATGTCCCCTCACGTAACCAACTCTTTGTCAGACCAGGACATGTCGTGAAAATAGACGGATTAGCTGAATTAAGAGAAAAAAACAATCTGATGAGTATACATTGGTTGGAAAAACAAATAATACGTTGGGATATTAATTCAGGGCATCAACTGACTAGTACTTATTTTTTCAATAAAAGCCCTAGAGCACTTTCTCCGGATGCAAATACACTTGTGATAGAGGAATGGTTTCCATTTATGAAGGATGATTTTATAATATGGAATATACCTAATAGACGAAAAACGATTTCCTTAAAGGGACATAACTATAATTTGTCAAGTTTTCCAGATTTCGTATTCTCTTTAGATGGGAAAATGTTGACTAGTTCTGATTTTACAGACCGAAATGGTGATATTTTAATGTGGAATCTTGAAAATGCAAAACGATCGTTCCTTCAGGCCATATTCTTTCGACCCAAATCTGCTAATTTGACTCATACACTTTCAGGACACACTGATAAGGTAGATACAATGGTTTTCTCTCCAAATGGGAAAATGTTAGCAAGCAGTGGTTATGACAATAGGGTATGTTTATGGAATGTCCAAACAGCTGAAAACATATTTACACAAGAGGATCGCAGTGTATCTGGAGAAGCCTTAATTTTCTCTCCTGATAGCAAAGTCCTTGCAAGTGGTAGTTATGGAACTATTGTTTTATGGGATACAACAACCGGATCACAGATTAATAAAACCAAAGTACAAAATAGTGTGAATATCCTACAGTATTCACCTGATAACAAAGTCCTGTTGAGTGGATCATATAAGAAGGGAAAAATCCAGTTGTTTGACGCTCAGTTTCTTCAACACATATCAACGCATCAAGGGCATACTGGTAAAGTCATCAAACTAATGTTTCTTTCAGATGGCAAGACATTAGTCAGTGCAAGTGAAGATGGCACAATGCTATTATGGGATTGGGATAAAATCTCTCAAGTGAATAATAGTCAATAAAAAGCCTATGTATTACTGACGAAAAGCAGCAATAATCAGACATCCCCAACCCGCAATAAAGGCTATTCCGCCAATCGGTGTGATTGCACCAAACCATCGTAGTCCTGTCAGACTGAGTATATATAGACTCCCAGAGAATATTAGGATACCGACGATGAAACACCAACCTGCTGCAGATATATAGTTGCTTTCCCATTGCGAAAATGCCCACGCTACAACTATTAATCCAATTCCGTGATACATCTGATATCTCACTGCTACCTCAAATATATCTAACATCTCCTTTGAGAGCTTATCTTTGAGCGTATGTGCACCGAATGCACCCAACAATACACTCAATAAACTGAAAGCAGCACCGACTGCAAAGTAAAAGTTTTTCATAAATCTCCTCTATGCTTTATCTTCTTCTATGTCTATTAGACATTATATAAGTTTAATCGAAATGTTTGTCATAACACCAAGGTCTGAAGTTTAGACGAAAGTTATGTAATCCACAACAGATTTTCATGACTATAGTGACATTTAGAATTATTGATACATTTTTTGTTTTTTGTTAGAATATGTTTCCCATGGCACATTCACCAGATTTACGAAAACGCATTTTAGATTTTGTTGAAGCTGGCGGGAAAAAATCTGATGCTTCCCGTCTGTTTTCCGTTGCCCGCTCAACTATTGATAGATGGTTAGCAGCTGACGACCCGTTTGTCATTAGAAAAACGGGACCCAAAAAAATGAGAGTGATTGATGAGGAGGCACTCAGAAAACATGTCGCTGATTTCCCAGACTTGACACAAAAAGAGCGTGCTGCACACTTTGATGTTTCAGAGTTTTGTATCGGTTATGGACTACGAAAACTCGGTATCACGCGAAAAAAAGACACTCGGATACAGGGAAAGGTGCGACGAGAAACGACAAGTCTACCTGCAGGCACTCGCCGAGAAACACGACGCTGGGAAAAAGATAGTTTGTGTTGATGAATGCGGTTTTCGCGCTGAGAGTTATAGACGGCATGGGTATGCTCCGAAAGGTGAAACTGTTTTAGATTTGATCTCAGGCACTAGAACACGAACAACGACGCTGGTCACTGCGCGTATCGATTCCACTTTTACGGCACCCTGTTTGTTTGATGGTAGCTGCGATGCTGCGTGTTTCAATGCTTGGCTTGAAACCTATTTATGTCCAAGGTTGTCTGTCTCAGACGTGGTGGTTCTTGATAATGCTAAAATACACAAGACGCATCGCACTTGTGAGCTGATAGAAGCATCGGGAGCAGAGGTGTTGTTCTTGCCACCTTATTCACCTGACTACAATCCGATTGAACATGACTTTGCCAATATCAAACGACTTAGAGAATACAAGGCAGATGGAACCATTGATGAAGTTATAAACATGTATCATAAAATCTAAAGTTTACTATAGTTTTGGTTTGATACCATGTGAATCGCTTCACAAACATTCTGAATAAAATCAAGAGTATCTGACACGTCTGCTGGAGAAATTGGCCAACGAGTTGTAGTTCCAGGATAAGTTGGAACTAAATCTGCCTCATGAACTATTTGATTTCGTCGTTTGACTATTGCACTAAGTCGACTCTTTACATCACGCACATCAAGATTTAGTCTTACAGCAACAGACGGCCATAACTCACATGACGAAAAACGTCTCACTGCATCAGCAATCTTGTCTGGTTCCTGAAATGATTGATGACTATGTCTTTCTCGTATTTCTGTGTCAAGCCATTCATCTCTACTTGTATTTAAAATGCCTTGCAGTACTGAATCTAAAGATACTTGAAACCTTAAGAAAGCATCTGTCTGAGGACGAATGCCTTTGTAAACTTCTAGCATACCTACTCTCGTAATTTCATGGATAAATAAATCAAGCGCGCTTACTACCATGACTATCTGCGTACGTAATAAATCCGTCAAATCAACTGCAACGGTTGTAGTATTGATAAGGGCAGCATGTAGTCCACCAAGGTCTCGTACCCGGGTTATATTATCTCGGAATTGATCAATTGGATTAAGCATTTTCAGTAAGTGTAATTATACGATCTGCACCATCAGAGAATAAAGTTTTAAACTTGTTCATAGATTCTTTCATAGTTTCAAGGGCAATCCCTGCAATTTCAAGCTGATCGTCACTCAAATCAAAAACAGGAGCGTTATGTTCCTGTGAACGGGCAATTAGCGTATTGAAGTCTGATAACTGGAGTAACGGTTGACTTATAACTGATTCGTATGCTATATCTTTAACTAGAATATCCAACTCATTTGGATCCGTTCCTAATTCATGTGCCTTCTGATACAAATCATTGGTAAGAAGCATCTCGTTTTTACTTAACACAGGAATGATCTTTGTTTCAACACCCGTATTTATTTCTTTAATCCAGTTTCTAAACGCTGCGGTCGGTTTTCCTCCTCTGACACGGAAATTTTGTATGATCGTACCAAGAAATTTGGGACTTTTGTCTGGGAAAGGATAAATAGCATTTCTGAGTAGTTCTAAGTTTTTAGCTTGTTTTGCCCACGCTGACCATTTCGGTAAGATTGAGGCGAGACTCTCCGTTGCCATTGCCGAAAAGTAATCAGGAAACATCGGAACAATGAAATAGTCACTCGTCGTTAGCAAATTTTGGTTAATCGGACCTAAACTCGGACTCATATCTACCAAGATAAAATCTGCATTATACTTCTCGGCTGTTTTGTTAAAGAGATAGTGTAAAGATCCTGGTAGATTCTGGAGTGTCACGAGTGAACCAGAAAGTTCTTGTGCAATTCCCAAGGTAACCTCATATTCTGCAAGTCCGATATGACCGGGTAAGAGGTGCATATTTGGTTGCCCATCTATTGGCTCACAATCTACTGCTTTTATTTCCACAGGGCGTGATTCAAACGCGGGAGCAAGACCGTCTCGGATATTTGTCACACCTTCTGATGCATACATTGATGCGAAATCTTCAGCATCTTTGAACCCAAGCACCATACCGGTGAGATTGCACTGTGGGTCACAGTCTGCCAGGATGACTTTCTTTCCTTTATTCGCCAACATCCAACCCAGATTAAAAGTGGTTGTTGTCTTTCCAACGCCACCCTTATGATTGAATAATGCTATCTGTTTTGCCATATTAATACCTTTTACCCCTGATAAACCAATCCATTACATGAAACCGCTTTAGCGATACTCAACAACTATCCCAATTCTTTTTTCAATTATACATTACCATTCTGTAATTGTCAATAATAAACACCCTTGACAGAACCCCAAATTTCTGCGAAAATAACACCATGCCACGCAAAAACAAAATACTCAACATAGGCGATACTGCCCCCTCATTTTCATTGCCATCACATCGGCGGCAAACTGTGTCACTTGCATCTTATCGCGAAGAACAAAATGTAGTATTAACCTTCTTCCGAGGCACCTGGTGACCAAACAGCCGCCGCCAGTTGGCTGCTGTACAAGAACATACACCTAGTTACAAAGAATACAACGGGACACCAATCGCTATAGCGGGACAGTGGCCACGAGAACTACGCGGTTTCGCTGAACGAAACGGCATCATGTATCCACTATTGGTTGACAAAGATCGGAGTGTCATCAAGAGTTATGGTGTCTACCATTGGCTCAGCTTTGAAGCATACAACATTGCCAGACCAGCAACCTTTATCATTGATAAACAAGGACTTGTACAGTTTATGTATATTGGAACACATCAGTTTGACATGGTAGATCAGGCTGAGGTGCTTGAATGTCTGAAGTCAGTTGACAGCAATAAAATGATTTTGAATTGAGATTGAGATGTGGTATAATATTATAGGGACAGCATTATAGGTAACACTTTACGATGAACGAGACGCATTCAGCGTTTATGAACCGCGCATTGGTTTTGGCACAGCAAGGTAGAGGACGTACAAGTCCAAATCCTCTTGTTGGTGCAGTGATTGTTAATGCTGGAAAAATTGTCGGTGAGGGTTATCATCAAAAAGCAGGTGAACCGCACGCGGAGATTCACGCACTTCAGGCAGCAGGAACGAACGCGATCGGTGGAACACTTTATGTGAACCTTGAACCATGCTGCCATTCGGGACGAACACCACCTTGCACCGATGCAATCATCCAAGCGAGGATTAGACGTGTCTACGCTGCACATTTAGACCCGAATCCGAAAGTCGCTGGAAAAGGCATTAAGCAGTTAGAGGAAGCAGGTATTGAAGTCTACGTCGGATTGTGTGCTGAAGCCGCGAAAAAACTGAATGAGGTATTTATCAAACAAATGACAACAGATAATCCTTTTGTGATATTAAAAATTGCAATGAGTCTTGATGGAAAAATCGCCACGTCCACGGGTGAATCCCAATGGATTACATCACCCGCATCAAGGCAAAGAGTGCATGAGTTACGCGATGAAGTAGACGCAATCATCGTTGGTATCGGAACTGTATTGACTGATAATCCGACTTTAACGACAAGACTACCGAACAAGAAAGGAAAAGATGCCACACGAATTGTTTTAGATTCACACGCACGAACCCCGACAGCAGCGAAGATATTCAACCCAGAGAGCGAAGCAGATGTCATTATTGCCGTTACGCCGCAAGCATTTGCGGGAAATATAGCACTTCTGAAGATAACGGGGGCAGAAATAATTGAAATACCCGCAAAAGATGGACAGGTCTGTCTCAAGACATTGCTCGAAACATTAGGAACCCGTGGTATAACAAGCGTTTTGATAGAAGGTGGTGGTCAAGTCAACTCAACTGCATTATTGGCTGGATTAGTGGATAAAGTGATGTGTTTTGTAGCTCCAAAATTTATTGGTGGTAAAGATGCACCTGGTGTATTTGGTGGCGAAGGGATTGCACAACTAACTGACACACCGGAATTAAAACGAAAGACGATCACTGAACTTGATGGCGACATATTGATTGAAGGGTATCTCAATAATCATGTTCACCGGAATCATTGAAGAAATTGGAACAATTGCCGAAGTACAACCGATATCCAACGGGATTACTGTTAAAATAAGAGCAACAACCGTTTTGGAAGACATAAAGATAGGAGATAGTATTGCTGTCAGTGGTCCTTGTTTGACAGTGCGTGATCTTGAACAAAACGCATTTGTAGCAGATATAAGTGAAGAAACTTGTCGCAGAACTACTTTACGCGATTGTATAGTAGGAACACATGTCAATCTGGAACGTTCACTCCGATTGGGTGATCGAATTGGAGGGCATTTGGTGTTAGGACATGTAGATGAAGTCGCAACTATTAGCGGTTGGAAAGAAGAGGGTTCTTCTTCATGCATGCAGATAACAGTCAGTCCAAAAGTCAGACCATACATCGCATATAAAGGCTCTATTGCTGTTGATGGTGTGAGTTTAACGATTGCCAACATTCATGATGACACCTTTGAAGTAGCTCTTATTCCGCATACTTTAGATGTTACCACTCTTGAGAAAAGCCGTATTGGAGAAATCGTGAACATAGAAGTTGATGTGATGGCACGTTATATTGAAACGCTCATGCAGAACCAGATTCCACCATCACGAACAATTGATTTAGAATTCTTACAAAAACACGGGTATGTTTGAAGGATATAAGCGAAGAAAACATTATGGAATTTAGCACTATTCATGAAGCCATCACTGCCATCAAAGAAGGTGAGACAATCATAGTTATTGATGACCCTGATCGTGAAAACGAAGGTGATCTCATTATGGCAGCAGAAAAGGTGACAGCAGAGTCCATCAATTTTATGGCAAAGTTCGGACGAGGATTGATTTGCCTGCCTACCTGTTCAGAACGCCTTGTAGAACTACAACTAAATCCGATGGTCGCTGACAACACTGCACAGATGCAGACAGCATTTACGGTGACAATTGATGCCAAGGAAGTTACCACTGGCATTTCAGCACAAGAACGCGCATATACTATACGAAAATTTGTTGATGAAGAAGCTGTGCCATCCGATTTTGTGAGACCAGGACATATCTTTCCATTGGAAGCAAAGCCTGGAGGCGTGCTGAGAAGGGCAGGACATACTGAAGCAACAGTGGATTTAGCACGACTCGCAGGACTGTATCCCGCTGGTGTGTTATGTGAAGTTCTCAACGATGATGGCACTATGGCGCGTGTTCCTGAACTATTAGAATTCGCACAACACCACGACCTCAAAATCATCACTATTTCTGACTTGATCGCTTACCGTAGAAGCAATGAAACACTCATTAAACGTGTTTCAACAGCAGCAATCCCAACCGAACAAGGAGAATTTAAACTCCACGCCTATGAGAGCAATGTAGATGGAGAACCAACACCAGGTGAACCCACTGATACACATATTGCATTAACGAAAGGACAAGTTGACGATGGAGATCCCATATTAGTGCGTGTACATTCGCAGTGTTTGACAGGTGATGTCTTCGGCTCACTCCGTTGTGATTGTGGAGAACAACTTGAAATCGCTCTGCAAAACATAGAAAAAGAGGGGAGAGGGGTGCTCCTTTATATGCGGCAAGAAGGTCGTGGGATGGGTCTCAAAAACAAGATTCGTGCATATCAACTTCAGGATAATGAAGGTCTTGACACGGTTGAAGCGAATGAACGTCTCGGATTTCCTCCTGACCTTCGTGATTACGGTATCGGGGCTCAGATTCTTGTTGATTTAGGTGTCAAAAAAATGCGATTGATGACAAACAACCCGCACAAAGTAAAGGGATTGTCCGGTTATGGTTTAGAGATAGTAGAGCAAATACCGTTGCAAACGACACCAAACCCATATAATCAACGTTATCTGCAGACAAAACGTACGAAACTTGGTCACCTCCTCTAAAACGAACATCCCAATTTTCATATAGGAAAGAGATACTATGCCAAACGTTTATGAAGGCAACTTAAATTGTAATGGAATAAAATTCGGTATCATCATCAGTCGTTTTAATAGTTTTATAACAACAAGACTTCTGGACGGTGCACTGGATGCGATAAAGCGACACGGTGGTGACTTAGATGAAGTAGATGTTGTCTGGATACCTGGTGCTTTTGAAACACCAAGCATCGCAAAACAACTCGCTGAAAGCAAGCGATACGATGCCCTTATCTGTATCGGTGCTGTCATCCGTGGTGCTACACCGCACTTTGATTATGTTGCGGGTGAAAGTGCCAAGGGTATCGCGCAAGTTTCACTCCAAACAGGCATACCTATTATTTACGGAATCATCACCACAGATACGATTGAGCAAGCGATTGAACGTGCAGGTTCAAAAGCAGGCAACAAAGGTGCTGAGGCTGCAGTAACTGCAATAGAAATGGCAAACCTTCATAAGCAGCTGCAAGAGATTGAATCTTAATGCGTCTGTATCCTTGATATTACAATCATTATGATTGAAACCAATATTAACAGAACTACAAAACCTATATGATAGCAATTATTGACTACAAAGCAGGAAACCTAACAAGCGTTGCCCGCGCATTGGATAACCTCGGCTACGAAAACCGAATAACCGATGATATAGAGACCATTTTATCCGCAGAACGTGTTATCTTCCCTGGAGTCGGTGCTGCAAAAGCAACTATGGAAAATCTGCAGAAAGGCTCTCTTGACGAAGTGCTCCTTAAATTTTATGAGTCAGGCAAACCTATGTTAGGCATCTGTATTGGTATACAAATCCTTTTTAAGCATAGTGAAGAGGAGAATACTGAATGTCTTGGGTTACTTCCCGGATGCGTCAAAAAATATCCTGCTGAAAAGCATCTAAAAGTCCCTCAAATCGGATGGAATGAAGTATGGCAAGTACAGCAGCATAAAATCTTTGACGGAGTGCCTAATCCTGCACACTTTTACTTTGTCAACTCTTATTTTCCTGTTCCCGATGATGAGCAAACTACTATTGGAAAAACAACTTACGGTCTTGAGTTTTGTAGTGCGATTGCACATAATAATCTTGTTGCAACACAATTTCATTTGGAGAAGAGCGGACGCGTCGGTCTGAAAATGTTGTCAAATTTCTTGAAATTATAGGTCAAGTATTCCCTAAACGGCACGTAGATTACTCATGAAAACCATATTTTTGGCACTCGGTGTGCTATGTGCCAATGTAATAGTATACGTATCGGGAGCACATCAGTATTATTTCACCGTTTCACACCTTTATTACGGTGTGATATTGTTAGCCGCCATATACGGTAATACTCGTAATCAGAATTTATTACTCGGATTGACAACTGTTGCAAATTGGGTGTATGCTTTGCAGCATCCAAAACAGTTTGAGAGTTTTGCAGTAGCGTTTCTATATCCGATTGTAGCGTTTGTTTTTGTTAGAACGATACGTCAACTACGGATTCAACGATTGGATCGCACCAAAGAAGTTGATCGGGTCAGTAGCGAGAAATCAACATTAGAAAAACGGGTGCGAGACTTGTCCATCGTGTTTGAAGTAAGTCAAGCAGCAAATGCTGCACTTGAACTTGAAGAACTATTTCACCGAATCATTGAAATCCTCTCTGAACGTCTCGGTATATATCGTGGCACATTAAACCTTTATGAAAATGGTCAGGTAGTAAAATCGGTAAATGCTGTCTTAGGATTAACTGAAGCGGAACAAAAACGCGGGACAGATCACCAAATGGAGGAGTTTGAGCGAGAGGTATTGGCAGATGGCAAAGCAAAAGGTGTTCCGAGAACCCGAATTCCCCGGACCTCCATTAAACTTTTTCCTCCTGACCTCGTTGAATCTAAAGATAATATTGCCTTTTGGGTACTACCCATTTTTGTTGAGGAAAGAGTCATCGGCACATTGATTATTGACAAAGCGAAAGATGAACTCTCTGCCGCTGAAGATGAACAGGTGCTAACAATCATTGCCTCAATCATTGCCCAACGGGTAAAGATCAAACAGACAATTGATGCCTTAGTCCAATCCGAACGTTTGGCTGCTCTCGGTAAACTGGTAACAACAATTGCCCACGAGGTGCGAAATCCACTCGGTAGCATCCGCTTGGCAACACAACTTCTCAGCGAACCTTCCGATAGGTTTGCACCGCTCCCTAAAGAGGAGCAAACAGAAATTGATGAATACACGTCAATTATAATCAAAGAAGTTGATAGACTTAACCGCTCTATTGAGCAGTTACTTGCTTTCGGAAAACCGGCAATAGCGGACGCTGAACTTTGCCAGATTGATAAATTACTTGAAAATTGTCTTGCTACGTATCAACCGGAATTAGACAGACATAATATTGATGTCGTCCGAGACTACACCGAATGTCCACCTGTGAATGTCAACCAGGATGGGATAACCCAGGTCATTTTCAACCTCTTTTCTAATGCCATTGAAGCAATGGAAACAGGCGGAACACTCACAGTTAACACTTACACACAAGGAAAAACTGAAACAGTGAACATTCGGATACAAGATACTGGACCGGGTATTTCACAGAATGAAATACCACATCTGTTTGATGCGTTCTATACAACAAAACAGAAGGGAACCGGACTTGGTTTATACATAAGCCAAAAGATATTGGGACTTCACGGTGGGAGCATAGAAGTAGATAAAAACCTATCTACTGGTACTGCATTTGTTCTAACATTACCTTGTAACTTAGAACCTAGCATGTAGGTGCCTATTGTAAATTTGCTAATCAAAAGGAAACAAAATTCATGTCTTATTCAGTCTTAATTGCAGATGACGACAATAGCCTACGCGCAGTCTTAAGTGCTGCACTTAAAAAGGCAGGATATGACACAGTCCAAGCAAAAAATGGGAAGGAAGCAGTAGGTTGTGTCCAGAAAGATGAATTTGATGTCATACTGCTGGATATCTTCTTAGGTGATGCCGATGGACTGGAATTGATAGAATCTATACAAGAACTGAATCCAGCAGCTGCTATTATTATTATTACGGGACACGGAACAACACAGACTGCTATTGAAGCGGCAAAACGACAGGCATATAGTTACCTCACAAAACCAATTGACCGTAATAAATTGCTTGAACTTATAGATCGCGCTGCCTCTGCAGCCAGTATTACAAAAGAGGAAACGGACACAGAGACCCCACAAACTCCACAGTCCCTTGATGGACAAGGCAGAATGGTGGGACAGTGTCCTGCAATGCAAACCGTATATCAAGTAATAGGACGCGCAGCTGTCAGTGACGAAACAGTTCTCATTATGGGGGAAAGTGGTACTGGAAAAGAGTTGGTTGCAGAATTGATTCATCAGAATAGTCCACGAAGTGATAATCCGTTTGTTGTCGTTGATTGTAGTGCTATTCCATCAACTCTTATTGAAAGCACACTCTTTGGGCATGTTAAAGGCGCATTTACTGATGCACACACGGATCGAAAGGGTAAATTTGAACAGGCAGATAGTGGCACCATTTTTCTTGATGAGGTAGGAGAATTGCCGATTGAAGTCCAGATGAAGTTGCTACGAGTGCTTCAGGAACGCGAAATTGAACCTGTCGGTAGCAGTAAGACTATATCTGTCAATGTGCGGATCATCGCAGCAACTAACCGACAACTGGATATTGCAGTTTCTCAGAAAACTTTCCGAGACGACCTCTACTACCGTTTGAATGTGATTCCTATATCACTTCCACCTCTCAGAGAACGTAAAGAGGATATACCTGAGTTGATTGACCTTTTTACAAGTAGATTTGCACAGGAATATCAACTTCCAAAAATCGGTATTTCTTCTGACACAATCACGAGGCTTACAGGATATGAGTGGCCCGGTAATGTTCGTGAACTTGAGAACGCAATCAAACGCGCACTTGTCATGTGTGCCGGACAGATGCTTCTAACAGAACATTTTTCACCAATATTTGAAAAGTCAATTAAAGATATTCCGCAAGACCACCAAAATTCTGACCAACAGGTCTATACACTTCTACAAAACCAGGTGGCAAACTATTTGGAATCTGAAACGGATGATGGAGAATTGTATGCAGCAATACGATCAATTTTTGAAAAACCGCTCTTTGAAATCGTGTTAGAACACACTGAAGGCAATCGGAGTAAAGCATCAGAAATTCTCGGAATCAACCGAAACACTTTGCATACAAAGTTAACCGAATACGGCATCAAATAGCGTCTTTAAATCAAAGAATATAATGAATTAAATGAAATTGAGATAATACTAATGGATATAGGAAAAGTCATTGGAACCGTTGTCGCGACACGAAAAGATCCGAGTTTGGAAGGCACACGACTTCTTGTTGTGCAACCATTGGATGAGAAGCACACACCGATTTCTGAACCGCTTGTAGCAGTGGATACACTTCAAGACGCAGGAGTGGGAGAAATAGTCTATATGGTGACAGGTGGAGATGCTGTCGGAGTTTTACCGGGCAAACGGATGCCAGTAGATGTAGCAATTGTCGGCATTGTGGATTCTATTTCACTCATAGAAGAATCCAGCTAAGTGTTATATTATCTCAAATTGCTTCTAATTTAACGTACAGTCTTGTTGAAGGGTTTTTCAACCCCGATTTCCAATAAATTATCAAAGGTAGTTATGTATCTGGCAAAAGTTATCGGAAAAGTCGTTTCAGTGATAAAACATCCAGCGTATGAAAACCGAACGTTGTTGCTTGTTCAACCGTTAAGTGTCCGATCCGAACTTGTTCGCACACCAACTATTGCTGTTGATTATGTTGGCGCGGGGGAAGGTGATACTGTCATTGTAGGTGCTGGACCGGGTGTTGCAGAAGAGGTGTTCGGCATAGAAAATGCTCCTATCCGAGAACTCGTTATGGGTATTGTAGACCATTTTAATGTGGAATTTCTGGAGGAAACAGAATGAGATGTCTAACAATTATTTGTCTGTTAACTTTCTGTTTAAGTCTTAATGCATGTCGACTCGCTGAAGTGTTATCTACGCAGTACAGTGAAAATATCGCACAAGCCAATTACGGTACTGAAGCAAACCACCCTGGCTTGAATGATGGAAATCTTGAAACGATTGCCACTATTCCTGCAACCAATAAACGTTACTTTGTGATTCGATTTGCTGAAGTTAAGCCAGTACGCAAAATTATTGTTCACAATGTAAACCTCTTCCGTTTTAAGATGGAATACCTTAAACCAAAAACAGATGAATGGGAGACTTTCCATTCTGTCGTTCAGCGGCGCAACCTTGAGGGAAAAGATGCTCAAGGCATGTATCTTTTTGATAGATTGACCTTCAACACTCAGATGATTCGTATTACCGTGACCCGTACTGTAGACGACATTGTCATAAATAAACTTGAACCTGATCCTGGTGACAGAATTGTAAACCAACGACAATCAATGTTAGACCAGTACTATCCACATTATAGAGTGCTGCGACCTTCAATCGCACAGGTCCGAGAAATTGAAGTCTATCATCTCGTAAAAAATAAATAAAATAAACTGCACTCTCAAGAATCCAATGAAACACTTTACATTATTCCCAACACTTTTGTTGTTAATATTGATTGCGTCACTTTCTGCTGTTATATCTGTAGAAACGGCACCAATTATTGAAAGCAACGTTATTACTGAACGTGGTACAGCACCGCAAGATTGTCAGATTGAATTAGTCAGTGCCTCACCACAAGGTGTAATCTTACAACTCTCGGTCTCAAAATCAGATTTTGAGATTAATACACATGAACGCGACGGTAAGCAGTACCAATCTGTTTCCTTTCCAAGATGTCGTTTTGCTTATGAACCAGGGAATCCACATCTACCCGTGCAAACTGATTTGATAGGTGTTCCACCCGATGCAAATTTTTCTGTCAGGATTATTGAAAGTGGTGACTTTAGTACATACACCCTCCAACACACACTGGCAGATTATAGAGACATTATAGGGAAAAGCAATTCTAAAGAAATATCGTTCAAACACAAATCGGATTTTAATTATGCAACTAATCGCTTTTACCCTTTCATTCTTGCCAAAATCGGAACTGTAGGATGGATCAGAGAAAATCGAGTGCTTCCCGTTCAACTAAATCCCGTTCAATATAATCCTGTGAGTGGGATTGTTAAACTTTATCACAAACTTGTGGTTGAAGTGCAGTTCAATGGTAATAGAAATACTCCTTCTTCTTTGCCAGGAATACTCCGTCCAGAATCTTCAGTCTATGAAGAAATGTTTGGAAAACTGTTGATTAATCCAGAAACTGCTAAGCAATGGCGTTCCTCAGATAGAGATACGGTGCCAAGGGGTGATCTGTCTGGATTAGATGCACTTTCTACCTTCAACTCACCATTGTCTTTACCGGGTGCCCCCGCAAAGACCATACCTAGCTACAAAGTCATAATAACTTCGACTGGAATGCACCACATTACAGCAAGCGATTTAGCAGCTGCTGGAGTTGACGTATCAACAATTAGACCTGCTACATTAAGATTGTCTAACAAGGGAAAGCCGATACCGATATTTGTGCGGAACACAGGTAACGGAAAGTCAGTAAATGATAATTCAGGATTTGGTGTTGATGCTGAAATTGTCTTCTATGCACAGCGTCACAGTGGAGAAAAAACATATTTTGATCCGTATACCGATGAAAATGTTTATTGGCTTACATGGAATGGTGGAACGGGGCTCCGTATGGATACGAAGACTATTTCTACAGACCCCATTGACCTATATGAACCGAATAACTTTTACACACGTGTCCATATGGAACATGATAATCAATTCAGACGATTTAAGAATTTCGGTTTGGAACAAGGTGACGATTTTGAACAATTTAGCGATGGACTTCAATTTCGAGGATTCACTATTAATTCCCTACCTCATCTGCCCGATGATAGTTGGTTTTGGGCACAGATTAGTGCCACAGAGATCAGGGATTTTCCGTTCACACTCGCAGGGGTGGCAGGCACTGGCAACAAAGCAACCATACGTGTCATCTTACACGGTAGATCTGAAGGCACACATTTTACAGAACTGTGGTTGAATGACGATATCGTGATCGGAAGACCGGGATGGTCTGCAGCAACGGAATATCGGTTTGAAAATCAAGATATATCACAATCTTTTCTCAAGAACGGTAGAAATACGTTAGGAACAGTTATTCCTGAAGACCATGTGTTGGACCTGGTCATGATTAACTGGTTTGAAATTGATTATTGGCGAACCTATGATGCGAATGAGAACGTATTACCTTTCTCAATTACTCTACAACCAGATGACGCAACCGGTGAAATAAATCCAAATTTTATGGTCACCCTCAAAAACTTTACCAATCCAAATATTGAAATATATAGTGTTGACGGCACTCGGTATGTGGGCTTAGCACCTATAGAAGATGAAGATAATCCAGGTGTATACGATGTCGTTTTCCAATCTACTCGGATTGGCGGTGTGCCGCGATTACAACCAAATGAACCGCACATTCCTGATACTGCTATACAATATATTGCGATAACGAATGACAAATTCCTAAAACCTGAGAAAATCATAAATGATACACCTTCCGATTTACGTAACCAGCACAACGGTGCAGATTATATAATCATTACCGCTACAGAACTGATGCGAGATGTACAACCGCTTGCAGACTTCAGAAGTCAACAAGGAATGCGGACGAAAGTTGTTGATGTTCAAGATATCTATGATGAATTCAATCATGGAATATTAAATCCCTACGCAATCCGTGATTTTCTTAAGTATACTTATGAAAACTGGCAACCCCCTGCCCCTACGTATGTTCTGTTAATTGGCGATGCCAATCCCATAGACAAAACGAGCGTTGTTCCTACGATTCAGATACAAGTCCCCGGTTATGGTTCATCTTCAAGTGATCACCAGTTCGTTACATTCCGCGGAAATGATTTCTTCCCAGAAATGTTCATTGGACGTGTTCCAGCAACAAATAGCGTGGATACACGGATATTCGTTGAACGTGCAATAAAATATGAGAGTACAGATGAAATTGGACCTTGGCACAAACGTATACTCATGCTTGCTGGTTCAGATGAGGATTTTCACATCCAGACAGATTCGCTCATTGAAGAAAATAGACTCACCGAAAAATATGAAACCCAATTAATATATGCAGCCCCTTCAGTCGGAGATGATCAGTTATTAGGAGAAGGTAGCACACCAGTTGGAAGACAAGTAATTGATGGTTTTAACAGTGGGGCAAGTCTTGTCAATTATGTTGGACATGGAGCTGGCGGTAGATGGGCATCGAGTCGGATGATGGATTTGGAGGACCCGCAGAAAAACTTAACGAATATATCGCAATTGCCTTTTGTCATTAGTATGACCTGTTTTACAGGGGAATTTGATAGTAAAACAGGGTGTCTTGCTGAAGAATTTCTCCGATCGGAAAGTGGGGGTGCTATTGGTGTGATCGGTGGAACAAGCATCGGGTTATTATACCAAGATCACGTTCTCAATAAAGAGATTTTAGATGTGATTTTCCATGACAAAATGTTACATATTGGTGCTATCTTGGCAGAAGCAAAGACACGTTTTCTGATAAATCTACCGGGCTACCCTGATCTTGCAGAAGTGTTTACCTTGTTTGGTGATCCTGCTACGAAATTACGATTGCCACATACAGAGATGCAAATCAAAACGGATACACAGAAAGTCTTACATAGAGATGTTTTTGATGCAGGAACCTTGTTGACAGTTTCTGGCACACTACCTGATCCGAATTTCAGTGGGAACGTAGAGGTAACAGTGCTTCCGAACCCACCAGACAGAGAGGGTAAAAGAGTCCGAACATGGTTCCGTTCTGAATCAACAACGAATCGATTGGGTATGGATGTTGAACCACGCAGGGAAACAGCACAGGTTGTAGATGGCAAGTTTGAAGCACAAGTCCAACTACCATATAACAGTGCCTATGATTCATGGCATCTGCGAACTTATGCATGGAATAACGAGAAAGATGTAATTGGTCATTTATCGTCTAATCCTGTAGATCACTACATTAAAGACGTTCGACTTGAGCCGTATCCTGTATTGCCGAATCAACCTGTCCATATTTACGCAGAAGTAACCAATGACAGTGAAATTGACGAAATGTCACTCTATTGGAGTACGTTTCTAATAGAATCCCGAAGAGATGAAGCTGAAGCAATTCCTATGATTAAACAGGCAGGGAAAACCTATAGAACTGAACAACCTATCTCTGGACATGATTCAGGAGATCAAATTGATTATTATATATATGTAAAACCAAAAGATGGTCGTATACTTCAGACAGATGTTCGCACATATAACATTGGGTTAGGAGATTTGATCGTTTTAGAACACACTCTTGATTGGGATACCAATTCCCCATTCCACATGTCTGCACATATAAGTAACCAGGGTTCCCTTCATGCTAAAGATGTTCCTGTCAGTTTCTTTCAGATTCCAGTCACCGATGGGGCGGAGACACAAGTGGCCACACTTGAGATGTTACAGAATGCGACACCAATCGGTGATGTGTATTTACTGCCTGAATTACCACCCAATAGGACTGTTGTGGCAAGTGTGCCGTGGCGACCTACCCCTGGGAAATATATTGTAGCTGTGTTTGTTGACATGCCAACGACAGAGAAACCGGATGGTATTTTTCCTGAATATAATACGAACAATAATATTGCATCACGGGAAATTGAAAGTTCACATATTTTCTTTGATTCTGATAGTATTGACAAGCCAATACAGAGCTTAGATGGGAAACTTAGCATCACAATTCCTCCCGGTAGCCTTGAAACCCACGGGGCAATGACATTTGAAACGGAAGCGTTGACCATCAAGAATCAACCTGATATAGTTTCTGCTCCTACGGTGGATGCAGAGGCAACACCTGTTGCATATCGTCTAAAATTAAGTGAACAATCAGAATTAGTTGCAACAGCGTCGTTTGTAAAAACTGCTGAAGAAGCCTTGTACATATATATGCAAGACAATGAGACAGAGAATTGGATTCGCGTAGGAGAGCAAACAGAGACAGACGATACTATATCTGCTGAGGTGAAACTTCCAGGAACGTTTGCCTTGCTATCACACACAGATTCACAACCACCGACCTTAGAGATAAGCGTTGACAATCAAGGATTCATTGATGGTGACTACATTTCTGATACGCCTACTTTTTCTGCTAAAATTGAGGATGCAAACGGCATTGATCCACGCCAGGATAATATCATTCTCACCAAGAACGGTGATCGTGTCCCACAGGATGAATACACAGTCTCCGCTTCTCCGTTGAGTAGCAATGTCCTATTGATTACCTATTCACCTATAAATGCGTTGGACGCTGGTGAATACCGTATAAGACTTCAGGCACAGGATGCAAATGGAAATGTAGAGGATGGTGGTCTAAACGCGAAAGTTGCTGGTGGATTTGAGATAAAAAATATCGCAAACTTCCCTAATCCGTTCCGACCTGGTACAGGCATTGGTAAGGGAACTAACTTTGCTTACTATCTCACTGGTGGAGCAGAGAAAGTCACGCTCAAGATTTATACCCTCACCGGTAAACTCATCACGACAATTGATACGCTTGACGCGTCAATCTCCTATAACGAATATCGTTTTGAAGGTTTAGATGCAGACGGTGATCCGCTTGCGAACGGTGTCTACATCTACAAATTCACTGCCACCAAAGATGATGATCGTGTGCAAAGGGTTGGTAAGATATTGGTGTTGAAGTAACATAAACATGCTTTCCACTTCTATGCCTCACGTCCAAACACTAACACATCATATTTCTTTCCTCTATATTTAATATGATTCTTGAACCTACCTTCACATGAAAAACCTGCTGCTTCTAATACTTCTGCTTTCTTCTCAGACGAACTATCAATATAACATTGAACTTTCAGTTCAGGAAATTTCAGTGATGAAAGGAGTGCGGGAACAGAATCGACAAAGTTAGGATGAAAGAATAGGTCAAGAAGTGCGATATTATGTCGCCACTTACTATCTCTATTCACCGTTGCCCAACCAACAATAGCACCGTCCTGTGTAGTCAATAATTTTGCATCATCTATGACATCGCTTACTTCTAACGCGTGCTTGAAAGTCAAAAAACCGCTTTCCAAATTCGTCGGACCATAGACGTTCCATAGAAGACTGCGGAGTGTATCCCATCCAACTATTCCAGACAACGCAGTTAATTTTGGCCAATCGTGCCATTCAACATCTTTCGGAAGTGCGGTAGTTGTAGCGAAGTATGTTTCCTCAAAATCATCGTTCACATGATATTTCATAAAACCAGATTCTGGATAAACGCTTTCAAATCCAAAACTGTGGTATATGTGATATGGATGACTGTTGTAACCAGTTCCGAGGTAGAGTGCGCGTCCGTTTCTTTGGCGAAAATCCTCCATCTGAAAAGCCATTGTGCCTTTACACGCCCCTTTTCTGCGTTGATCAGGTAGTGTATAAACATGACCTAATATCCCTACCCCATCATGTTCTACTGTCATGATGTTTGTGATGATATGACCATCTACCTTTCCAACATAGAAACGTGTTTCCAATTCGTCAAGTAATTCGACTACACACCTTTCAATGTGCCAATCGAAGAATTGCGGTTTGTGTCCAAGAAACTTCTTTATTTCATCGGCATGGGGTTGGTCAGGGGCATTGATTACACCAACTTCCATAACCTCATCTGTTTTTAACGTTGTCTCTCCAAGCATTTCGTACATCTCTACCTCACGAATAAATGAAATTATGTGTCTGTTTGGGATGATTCAACAAATGCACCCACCCGGCAAATTCGTTTGTAAGCACAATAACTACACGGTTTAGTGGGGTCTTTCGGAGTAAGTGGTGCATGTCCTTCCTCCACAGAATCTACATAAGTATCAACACGTGTGATGATTGGGAAAATACCGTTAGATATGCTTTCAACGTACTCTTGAATATAACCACTTACACGATTAAGTCGTGATTCAAACTGTTCGTCATACAACAATTGTCCACTTCTTGTACCTACGGGTTTCCATTCGGCACCATTATAATTTCTGAAAGCAATATCATTGTAATCCTCTATACCAATACCCAGTTCTACGCTGCATTCGTCTAACCTAATTTTGTGATAGAGTCCTGCCGTAGGTTCTAATCCTGTTATACCATTTTGCTCCAATAATTGTCGTGCGATCTGTAGATAGATCGGGAGTTGGATGCTCCGACCTTCAAGTATATCCTGCATTCTTACCGTTGAACTTCCTGTCTTATAGTCTATGACGTTAAAACTCCCCGCACCAATATCAATGCGATCTATTTTGCCATCCATTCTAACATTGCCTATTGAAACAGGTTCTGATTGACTCAGTTCCTCATCCCTATTACCTGGTGGATATCCGACACTAACTTCAAAATAACGTGGTACAACAGTTAGATCGTATTCGCTTTCGGCATCAAGCCATTTATGCAGTGCTACCCGTTGCTTCTCAATCTCAATTTTCCAAAAGAGATTATCTTCACTTATGTTCTCTCGCTGATTCCGTCTTTCTTCAGATTTATGGTGTAGGATTTCATCTAATTGCTGTTTTGCTTCATCTGAATATTGTGAAATTGGAGGATCGTCATTTTTGCGACGGTTATTGAAGAATTCAAATAGAACACTATGAATCAATGAACCTTTTTCAAGAGGAGAAGGTTCATCTTCTTCATCGTCATCTTTAACTCTGTAACCTAAGACTTTGTCAATATAGTATTGAAACGGACAATTGGCATAAGTTTCCAATTCCGTGACAGAATATTTCTTTTCACGCAACTTTTCCAATTGTGCTTGGCTCTCTTCAGATAGATTTCCTTCTTTCAATCTGCCTTCGTAAGCCATAAGTTCGTGTGTGTCCTCACGGCTTTTTTCAATAGAAACAACATGGTCTATTAAAGCACGTTTCTCCTCAAGTTCTTCAGGGAATGTATTGGTAGATGGATGTTCTGCTGTTGACACATACTTTCCGTAAGCACTGAGGAAACCTGGAACACTCCTTTGCGTGGGATTTTCAATCGTTTCCGACCCAATATGAGCGATTTCTTGTAGCTGCGACAGAAATAGAGACGGGATTAATTGCGATACATTTTCACGTTGCGGAGTCAGGAGATACAACCTTTTACTAAATGATTTCAACACACGATAAAATAGAAATCGATTGTCGTAGAGTTGTTCTTCTTCCGTGCGAGATGGTTTGTCTGGAAGCAAAGGATCGGGACGGTAATTCGGTGGGAATCCACCGTCTACAAAATCACCTAAAAAGACAGTTTTATACTCCGAACTCCTGAGTTCACCGAGAGTGACTATCTTGACAGTCTCACTTTGTGTCTGTGCTCTGTTCTGATAATGCGTGTGTTTGGCAATGTAATGTAGTTTATTGATATAGTTTTCAAGTCGTAACGATCTTTCCTCTTGAGTTGTTAATGTTGTGCAAAGTTCTCCAACAATCCTTCTAAATGTTTGCAGTGCATTCACTTCACCTTCAACGATTTTGTTGTTCTCTTGTAGCATCGGGTTGAGTATACGTTGAAGAACTTCACCGGTATTGAGTAATGCATTGATATACTCCTGGAATTCATTTGGATGAAATGTGCGTGCCGGTGATACGGGATTGACAGCTGAGAAATAGGAATTACCTATAGGCTTTTCCCTTGATGAAAGTCGGGAGAAGATGGCTTTGACGACTTCTGATTTTGTCAGCGGGATGTTTTCCACAAGAGAATAGGGTATTCCAAAAGAGGGAAATATTTCAGCAATCCGTTGTTGGTATTGTGTTAAGTTGTAATATGCGACACAGATATCTCCCAATTTGCAGTCTCCATTAGACACATGCCTCTGAATTAGATACGCAATCTGCTCTATCTCTTCGGTTCGGTCTGCGGGTTCTAATACTTTTATCTGTTCTGTCAGATTTTCTTTGTGAGTTACGGTATTATCGCGAAACAGATTTTGTGCGAAATAGATATGGTTGTCATCATTTCGGTCATAGTCGGTATCTATATGTGCACCCGCTGTTCTAAATTGGGAGACGAGGGATTCAATAATCTCAAATAATTCAGTATTTGCTTCTATACAGTCGGTTCGAAACCATAACTCTATTTTAGGTATCTGCGCAATACGGGTCAGTATTTTGATATCTGATTTAGAAAGAACAAAGAAACCTTCAACGACGATGAGATTTACTTTGGGGAATGCCTGTCTGACAAAGTCCTCTTCAAAATTGTTTGCGAGGTAAAGGTGTTTACCTTTGTCGTCTATCCACCCGTTTTCAAGTTTTGACTCATATTGACTATATATGTTTGATAGGTCAGTCTTGGTAGGCGAATCTGCTTCAATATCTTGGATAGTCTCACCCTTTTCTTTTAGATTATTTATAGTGTTAGCAATGAGAGAGAGGGTGCTATCTGGAATGGGTTTATTCTGGATTGGTCTGAATGCATTATAGTTATCAGCATCATCTTCAGCGATTTCGTTAAGCCAAAGGTTTTGAATTCCTGTTGAGATATGTTTTCTTGCGGGACGAACCCGATTGTATAACCTCTGGATAAAGTTCTGAATGTCGTAGACTTGTAGATTAGCAACTGCACGGTTCGGATGATAGTCAATCAACTCGCGTTGACGATTCAAACGTGCTGAATCTGTTGGCACAATGATAACAAACGAATCTGCTTCGTTATTCTGAATGCGGGTTTTGAGGGTTACTTCAATGTTTTGCATTTGTGAGATTAGGGACAAGATAACACGTCGTTATCTTACTTGTGTACCGAGAGGAACTTCAGTCTCAGGACTTACCAACACAACAGAATCATCACTTGCAGCGAGGATCATTCCGTGTGATTCTACATTGCGTATGGTCGCGGGTTCTAAATTGACAACAACAATAACCTGTTTTCCGATGAGTGCATCCGGCTTATATTGTTCTGCTATTCCTGCGACTACCTGTCTTTTCTCTGTTCCAAGGTCTACTTGCAATTTGAGGAGACGATCCGCATCTTCAATCGGTTCAGCAGATATGACGGATCCAACACGTAGATCCATTTTCTGAAAATCTGCAAAGGATATGAGATTGGATTTTTGCTCTTTTGTTTTCTTTTCCTGTTTTGCAGCTTCTTTTGGTTGTGGTGTTTTTTCTTTTTTCAGATCAATACGCGGGAAGATAGGTTCACCTCTGCTTACTTTTATGTCAACAGGTAAACGTCCCCATTCTGCAACGGTATCAAAGTTTGATAGACCGATCTGTTTCTGAATTTTCTCAGCAGTTTCAGGCACATAAGGTGAAATCAACACAGAGATGTATCGTAACGCTTCCAAACAATTATAGAGGATTGTTCCCATCCTCGGTATTGTTTCAGGTTTAGCAAGTGTCCACACTTCAGTTTGTTGTACGTATCGGTTGACACGTCGCACAAATTCCCAGATTGTCTCTAATGCACTATCAAAGGCGAAGGTTGCCATGTGTTCATCCAATTTTTCGGATGTCGTCTGTGCCATCTCCACGATTTCTGTGTCAATATCATCTGGAGTTGACGGTGCTGGGATTCCATCGAAGTTCTTGTTAACTAAACCGAGAACGCGATTCAGCAGATTACCTAAATCATTTGCGAGATCAGCATTGTAACGTTGATGTAAACGAGTGGGACGGTAGTCACCATCGTTGCCGAAACTGAACTCTCGCATGAGATAATACCGGAACGCATCTACACCGTAAGTTTTGATGTCTCCATCCATATCAATGAAGATACCGCGTGTTTTGCTGAGTGCTTCACCATCCTTCGTCAACCAACCGTGTGCGACAATCTGCTTGGGAAGTGGCAAGTTTGCAGCCATCAACATGGCGGGCCAAAGAAGAGCGTGAAATCGGGTGATTTCCTTTGCCATCATGTGAACATTCGCAGGCCAAAATGTCCGATATTTTTCGCTATCGGCATCATAACCGAGAGCGGTTATGTAGTTGGGTAATGCATCTATCCAGACATAGGCGATGTGTTCTTCGTCAAATGGTAAGGGTATTCCCCACGAAACAGAGGATCGTGAGATGCTTGTATCCTCTAAACCTGACTCCAGCACGTTCAAGAGTTCATTCCGTCTGCTTTCTGGATATACGAACTCAGGATTATCATTATAATGTTGTAATAGCCGATCTTGATATTTGGATAATCTAAAAAAGTAGTTTTCCTCTTTCACCCATTCTAACGGCAATTTATGGACGGGACAACTCTTTTCATCTGTTAGTTCTTTCTCAGGGAAAAAACGTTCACACGGACGACAGTAATGTCCTTCGTACGGTGCTTTGTAGACATCTCCGCTTTCATATAGGACAGTAAGAAACTTTTTTATGCCGCGTTTGTGTAGTTCGCTTGTTGTTCGGAGAAAGATGTCATTTGATATATTTAGACGTTCCCACAACTTAGTAAAAATCGGTGCTAACTTATCGCAGAATGCTTGTGGTGTCAGTCCTTCGGTTTCAGCTGTTTTATCAATGTTTGCTCCGTGTTCATCAACGCCAGTAAGAAAAGAAACTTCATTCCCTTTGATTCGGTGGTATCGTGCTAATGCATCCGCAGCGATGGTGGTGTAGGCGTGTCCGGCATGGGGTTCACCGTTGGCGTAGTAGATAGGGGTGGTGACATAGAATGTACTCATATATCCGTTTGTTTAGACTCCCGTTTCGGTTGAGAACGCAATTTGTAAATGATTGTAGTTAAGCACTTTTTATTTTATCCTAATGGATGGTGTTTGTCAAGCGATTCTGGATTAGGTCATGGTGGTAAGATTGGTATTTCCGATGCATTTTTTCACATTAGTTAAGGATGTGAAATTAACTTGGTTGTTTTTTTGGTTGTTTTTTTACTTTTTTCTATGACCTTATCAGGCTTGTTGTGGTATGGGTTTATAGTGGTTTTATTGGTTTATTGAATTTTAAAAAAAAACAACCAATGTCGTTTTTTAACTTTTTAGTTTTTGTTTGTTATTCGTTTTCTGTTCATATATTTGGACATCATTCTAATTGATGGTGGTTTGGGATTGTTGTATTTTTTGGTGATGGGAACAATGGATTTCATGTATGTTTGGGGTTGGATTTGTCAAGATTTTGTATTACATTCGGGTTGGAAACCCTTCAACAATATGGTAATACTATTTCTAACGTGAGTTTGATAAATCAAATTTTTGTATTCCATCAGAATACGCGTTTGGTATTCTGAATTGGTTCGGAAACCGCCCCATAGGCGTCAATTTAGTGAGTAAAGTTTGTGCATTTTATACACCTCATGCAGCATGCCACACGCGCATGCTGCCCCGCTGGGGCTTTCGTCTGTATTGATATTACGTTCTATACACCTCATGCGGCATGCCACACGCGCATGCCGCCTCTCCGAGGCTTTCATAAATTACATATCAGCACCAGCGGTGCGAAAGGTGTATAGAAAATGTCCGCCACAAGAAACCAAGCACCAGCGGTGCGAAAGGTGTGTATGATAATAAGAAACTTCCAAAATCCTTCACAGGTAAATATCTCCTAAAATTGATGCCTATGGTGCAGTTAGGAAACCGTACCTGCCGCGTCTATGAGAGTAATATTTAGGAAAAATGAAGTTCATATACCTATTATCAAACTCACGTTAAAATAGGACTTACAAGACTTTTACTTGTGTACTTGGGACAATTGAGTGGAAATGGTGTTTGTCATGCACTTTCGTATTTTGTGTTTGCGATTTGTGCGCGTAACCGTTCTATCTCAGTTTCTAATTCACTTACCTTTGCTTCCGCTGCTTCATGAAGGTGTTGTGCTTCTTCCCGCATGTGCTTTTCTTCCATAGATGTCATTATAGGTGTGCCATCAGGGAGATACGGACGCATGAGTCTCACCTGCGTATTCTGATTATCTTCCCAACGGAACCAAAGGTTTAATGCTTCGCTAAACAGTCCACCTTCTGTATCTGGTTCTATCTCTACGATATCTCCCGAAGGCATCCGCTGCCATCCTCGGAACTTCGTAGGTTTTTCCATCTCAGGTTGATGGATAAAGTATTCTTGAGCACTCATATCTTGCAGATACACTTGTACTTTTTCGTGCCGATCTTTATCTGCAGTCGCATCGGAAAGAAACTCAAAGACTACTATCGGTACTGCCCCTTCAGACCACGTGTAAAAACTACGCCGTTGTGGGTATTTATCTACACCAAACACAACATAAATATCAGGTGCAACTACTTTTGACATGTCACCTTCCTTATAGTAGATGAAATTGTCAACCCCGATATATATGTGTTCATTAATCGCGAAATAGCGTGAAAGTTGATCAGAAAACGTAGTGAGCTGATCAGCGTGAAATCCGGTTGCTGCCTTAGGTTCATCGTCCTCATAGGGATACCCTTCTATGTACATAGTCGGCTTTCCAGTTGCTTTTGGAAAGACTGGTATATATTTTTTTTGTTTTATTTTAAAGTCATATACGGTGTTCATAGTCTTCTCCATATAGTTCTTTGTTGGTGGTCGCTTAGGATAATTTTATAAGATGGAGTAGATAATTATCCCAATTCCTCATTTTCCCAATTCTCTGTGGCTTTGGCAAATTCTTTTGAAAGGTCTTCAGAGATTGTCTGTTCAAGCAGTTCGATGAGATCCTCACGGAATTTTGTCCAATCATCTCCACGGCGCGTAAAGCGATGCATTCCTGCAATTTCAACATACATTGTGTCTTGTGGTTCAGACATTGATTCAAAATAACGTTTGACTTCCATTTTTTCTCCTTATTTATCAACATTCTTTCTACAGCGTATCTCACAAATATTGTAATTGTAGAACGGGGTCTCTGTGTCCGCCATTATTTTCGCGTGTTTAGTCATTGCGGGACACAGAGACCCCGCATTACAATGATTAATGAAATATGTTCTAAAGTCAAGATGCTTTCATCCATTCGTGGATTTCCCAGTTTGCTTCAAGTGCCTGTTTGCGAAGTCCTTTGCTCGGATTGACTGCGACAGGTTTGCCTACAGCATTTAACATCGGTAGATCAGATTGACTATCACTATAAGCATAGCATATATCAAGTGGAATCTGTGTTTGTTCACTAAACTTTTTCATTGCTATTGCCTTTTGCTGTCCGATGAGCGGTTCAGTTGTGAGTTCACCAGTGAACTTGCCATCTTGTTCAACAAGTGCGGGAGCTAAGACAGATTCAGCACCGAAAAACTCAGCGATAGGACTGACAATGAAATCAAGTGAACCGGTCAAAAGCACAACTTGGTGTCCCTGTTCTTTATGTTCTTGTATCTGTGTAATGGCTTCAGGATATATTTTGTGTTTCAGATAATTTTCGAACATATCAGCTGCTGAAGTTTTTAATGTGTCTGCGTTCATTCCACGATAATTTCTATAGAATACCCGATTAAACTGTGGTCTACTAATCCGATCTAAAATCAGATAGTATATGACCTTTGGTAAGAAACCGATAGTCCAGAATAGTTTCTGAATTCGAGAAAACGATGAAGTCCGAAGCCAGACGAAACAATGTACAATAGTTGTACTTACCAAAGTGCCGTCTACATCAAAGAACGCGATTGTTTTATTTTCAAGCGATTCCAATTTAATTCCTAAGATAATTTTTGTTTGAGTTCAGCAACACGGGTTTCAAGTTCAGTCAGAAATTTCTGATATATTTCCGAATTTTCCGTGATGTTGTCCGTGTTTTTTGTTCCTTCAAATAGTAGTGGTTCGCCAAAAGCGATCTGGATCGGATGTTTTTTTGGTAAGTTTTGTCCTTTTGGCAGTGCTTGATATGTGCCTTTAATGTATGCCGGTATTATCGGTACCTGTTCTCCATAAATTAGTAGACTGAGAACACCCGGTTTGAAAGGTTGTAGTTGTCCATCAACTGAACGAGTGCCTTCCGGGAAAATGAGTAATCCGTTGTTTTGCTCCATCACTGCATTTGCCATGCGCAAATCTTGTAGAAACTGACTAAAATTGCCGTCGCGCTCAATAGGCAGTGCGTTGAGACAATTGTGTGCGAACCATCCTTGAAAGCGATTACCGAACCAGTAATCGCGTGCGGCAAGCGTCCACATACGGTGTGAATATTGACCGAGTGCCGTAATCACCGTAAGGGTATCTAAATGGCTTGCGTGGTTCGGTGTGATGATGTAAGGTTTGTCTTGTGGTATGTTTTCAAGTCCGAAACATTCAAATGAAAAACGACTGCGATAGATACTTCGTACACCTGCACGAAATGCTCGTGCATACCAATGTGGTTTTTCCCGCAATTTCAACGGTTTTTCTGAAATTTCAGGTGATTGATTTGCATCTGTTTCTGCAAAAGTCTGTGTTAATTCAACAACATCGTTGACCGTCTGCAAGTTTGCAACCATTGCTTCAGGTATTGTCTGACCGAGTCTGGATTCAAGGAGCATAAGCAGGTCAAGGCGCGTGAGTGAATCGAGTCCAAGATCGGTATCCAAACGACTTTCTCCACGAATTTGATTTGCTTGCATCCGTGCTAATCCAGCAAGTGGTGTTAAAATATCCGCTGGAATATTTTCAGATCCTTGTTCTGCTTCATTTGAAATAATAGTTTGTTCTTCTGCAAGATGTTCCTGTAACTGTTCCTTAACCTTTTTCCTGTCAATTTCTCCGTTTTCTGTTTTTGGTAGAGGAGATTGAAACAGATGTGTTTTGTGAAAATGTTGGTAACTCGGCAGTTGTTTAGCGATTTTCTGCAAGTGATGATGGACTTCTGTTTTGGTATTGTCTTTGTCATCGGTTGTAACAATTACTGCATGAACATCAGTATCTGACCCATCTTCGTAGGGAATGCCAACGACACAAATCTCGTCAATGACTGGACAGTTTTGGTACAGTGTTTCTAATTCCACGGGATAAATGTTTTTGCCAGATGCGGGAACGATTACATCTTTGCAATGTCCAGTAAGAAAAAGGTATCCATCCTCATCAACATATCCGAGATCACCTGTGTAAAGCCACCCATCTTGGATAGCCTTTTCGGTTGCATTTTGATTTTGATAGTATCCTATCATATTGCTGGGACCTTTTGCGATGATTTGCCCAACGCCATTACCATCTGGATTTGAAACTTGAAATTCGACACCTTCAACAGGAGGACCGACAGACCCACGTTTACTATTCAGATAAGGATTGACGCTAAGAACTGGTGCTGTTTCGGTCATACCGTAGCCTTGATACAGTGTTAGACCGAGTTTTTGAAATCCATCATAAGTTGCATCGTCAAGAGCAGCACCACCGCTGACAAGGACTCGGATGTTTCCACCCATTACATTTTTTGCTTTTTCGGCAATGGTTTCTCCGGGTGTGTCTTCTCGCGATGCTTGTCGTTCAATAGTGCTTTGTAGCATTTGAAAGAGTCGGGGTACACTGATAAATGCAGTGGTCTTATCCTCACGCATGGCTTTCAAAAGGGTTGTCGGACGCAGTGCGTTGACATAGGTTGCAGTAGTGCCATTATAAAGTGTCATCAATAGACTGCATGAAAAACTTAAGGCATGATACAGTGGCAAAGCCGACAAGATGCGTTCTTCATCTGTTGGTGGTAATGCTTTTGCTACGGCTTTAACATTAGAGATAAATCCTCCATGCGTTAACATAGCACCTTTTGGGTCAACCGTGGTTCCCATCGTAAAGATTATGGACGCAACTGTGTCCGGTGTAATTTCTATGTTAGGAAAGTCTGATGGAATCTCGTCTTTTATATTGGCAGTTTCGTTAAACTTGTTAATGTTTTGTGTGAGTATGTCTGTCTCAGTCAACTGTGTCTTTGATTTGGCTAAAACAGCATCTGATGCTAAGATTGCTTTGGCAGTCGTGAACTCCACGATGGCTAATATCTCTCTTGTCGGTGTTTGTGCGTCAAGTGGAACAACTGCACACCCGATTTGCGAGGCGGCAAGGTAGGCGATGCACCATTCAGGTTGGTTTTCTGATACCAGAACAACTCTATCCCCTTTTCGTAAACCGTTTATCCATAATTGGTATGCTGCTTGACGTGAATGTGAGTAGGTTTCAGCGTAAGTATACCGTTCCCATTCATCTTCTGTTACCATTTGGAGAGCAATTCTATCAGGAATTCGTTTCGCCTGAATCTCAATTAAATCTACGATTGTCCTTGGTGAAATGTTGTCAATAGGATTTGGTGCCGGAGCAGGATAATCGTCTGCGTCCTCTTGTGCAGATTCTTTTTTCTGTTTGGGTGTATCCTCATCAAGTTTAAGCACGTGTCGTTTGATTCCTGGAATGTGTATATCTTGGAAATACCGTTTCCATTGAATTTGAGACACATCAAAATCAAACAGTTTCTGCTCTTCAGGTGAAAGTTGTTGATAGAGTGCTTGCATCTTTTTTGTTTCAAATTCAAAGTTCGTGCGGGTATAAGGTGCGTAAATCCGAATATAGTGAAGTGCTGCTTTTATGCTACTCTGTTTTATGAACAATCTGCGTCTTTGTCGTTTTGCGGATTTAAAGGGTAGTAATGTTAATGCTTTCATTACGTTGTCAAGCAGACGCATTTTACTGTCTAATTTTCGTTGGAATTCCTCTAAAGTAGGATATTGCCAGACTGGAACAGGAATAGGTTTCCCGTTTTCTATCATAGGGTTATTCGTAAAATAGTCATAAGTTGCTTCTACGATACCTCGGAAATATAGCGGATTTTGTGTACCGGTAGCGACGTGGTATACCTCAATTCCACCGCTTTCTGCGATGGCTTCTGCTGCAGCTAACATAGCGTTCACTACGAAATCAACAGGGACAATATCTAAAATAATATCTGGGTCTGCGGGAAAATCGGGGAGTCTTCCTTTTGCAAATCCAACGATGAGTGGTTCGGACATCCGATACTTACCGAGCCATCCTGGATGTGGTTCTGCGATACTACTTTCAATGATGGAAGGACGAACAATGGCTGTAGGCAAGTCACCACGCATTTCCATGATTACCTCTTCAGCGAGGAATTTCATGTAGGTGTATGTGTCATTCCATCCGCGTGACCGTGCGTGTTCCAATCCCGCTTCCACCAGACGTTCTTCAAGCCAATCTTCCTTAATTTCATTTGTAAGGGTCTCAAGGTTTTTTCGACTTTTACGTTTGTCTGCTTTTAATTGCTTTTCAGCTATCTCTTGAAAATGTGCTATTTGTTCAGCGGATTCAGCTTCATCACGTATGGATTGGTTTAAAGCCAGTAGATAATCAATTTCTTCTGTGAGGGTTGCGGGGATTTTCGTTGAACTTTTTTCGTTATGTTCTTGTGCGTATTGTTCGTAAGGTGGATGGAGTTCTTCTGACACATGACCAGTTCTGTCACCACAGACATAGGCAGTGGACACATGGAGGAAAACCACATTTGGACAATCTCTTGCGAAAGTAACAACATGTTTAGCGGCGAAGGTATTACCTTTTAGTGAGGCATCAAATGGAGGATCAAACTGAACGAGTCCTGCGATATTAATGAAGATGTCAACTTCATTTTGTAGGCGTTGATAATCGGCATCGCTGAAACCGAGTCTCTCATCTGTGAGTTCACCTTCAACAGGAGTGATCTTTTCCTTAACCCATTCTTCAAATTGAGTTCCGTGTTTCTGGCGTAATTCGCCAAAAACATCGGAGGTTAACAACTCTTTTTCAAATCGTGTTTGTGCGGAAGTGATATTACCATTTGACTCAGTCCGACTCCGAATAAGCAGATATATTTTTTTGACATCTGGAAGAGAGGTTAGGATTTTGGCAACCATCGGTTGCCCGAGGAAGGCGGTACCACCTGTAATCAGCAAGACTTTTCCGTTAAAATAATCGGTGATTGACATATTATCCTTGTGACATTTTTATTTTAACCTAAGTTGCTACCTACTGAATACTAATCATCAAATTACTTTATCAAACGAAGCAATAAATGAATTCTGCATATTTTGGTGCCACTTCTTATAAATCGGGGTTAGAAACCCCTCCAACAAATGATAGGTGACAACATAGGTTATTTTAGTCTGTAAACAGAATTGTGTTGTTGTTGTTAACGTAGCATGTGGATTTGACGTGTTCTCTTCAAGTAGATGTACTTTAACATATTTGGGATTAAAAGTCAAGAATTGCAGACTATTTCAGTGTTATTTAGAGTGGATTTTGAAATTACTTGAACACTCTGCATCGGCGAGGTTAGGAGACCTCGCCTACCGTGGGACGAAAGTGTCAACTTATATTTACAATTCACTATAGTTATGTAATTTACCAGTACCAAATTGACACGGATGGTGCAGTTCAAAAAACTGAGAATAAATTTGACTTTGTTAGTAAGATATACTATAATTAAAGTCAACTGAATTGGTTAGGATTAAGAAGGGGGAGTAGATGCATTTATCAGCGAAGTTGAAATATGCAATATGTGCAATGTTAGAACTCGGTTTACATTATCGGAAACAATATGTTTCGGTTACAGTTATTGCGGAAAAACGAAGTATTCCTGGACCCTTTTTGGAAAAACTATTACTACAACTCAAAGAAGCTGGGCTGACAAAGAGTCGTCGGGGTCCTGACGGAGGGTATAGTTTAGCACTAGCTCCTGAAAAAATACGGGTTGGAGATATATTTACTGCTGTAGAAGGTCCTGTAAATTTCACAGAAGGATTTGAAGCGCAAGAATCGTATGAATTAGTTACGTTCTTTGCAGAGGTTGAAGAAAATGTTCGCGAGGTGTTAAACTCAAAAACGCTTCAAGAACTCTGTACTCATGCACGTAAATATAAGAAGTTAACACAACCAACCCATTCGCACCCGTTTTTTATATGAAAATCGCGAAAAACCTGACAAAACTTATCGGGAATACACCCATGGTTCGGTTGAATTCCCTACCAGTTAAAGATGGCGCGACTATTTACGCTAAGTTAGAATCATACAATCCTGGAGGTAGCATCAAAGATCGTATCAGTTATGGCATGATTGTTGATGCCGAGGAACGCGGTATTCTTAAACCTGGTGATACTATAGTTGAACCAACAGCAGGAAATACTGGAATCGGGCTTTCTATCGTTGGTGTTGCATCTGGGTATAATGTTATACTGACTATGCCAGAATATGTTAGTAGTGAAAAATATGCACTTTTGTCTGCTTTTGGGGCAGAAATAGTGTTAACTCCAGAACACGGAGGTATGGCAAGTGCCATTTGGGAAGCAGAGGAAATTCTTCGTCGGAATAATCGACATTATATGCCTAACCAATTTACAAATCCTGCTAACCCCAAAGTCCATAGGGAAACAACTGCGGTTGAAATTCTAAATGCTACTGACAAATTGATAGATTATTTTGTGATTGGTGTAGGAACAGGTGGGACATTAACGGGTGTGGGTGAAGTGTTAAAAGCACATAATCCAAATACCAAGATAATTGCAGTTGAACCATCAGTTTCATCTGTCCTATCAGGCGGTATGCCCGGTCCGACTCGAATTGATGGACTTGGCGCAGGAATGATACCGGAAGTATTAAATGTAGAAATTATTGATGAAGTAATTGCTGTTACAGAAGAAATAGCATATCAAACGATGAAAGAAATATCAAAAAAAGAAGGTTTGTTAGTTGGTATGTCCTCTGGGGCAAACGTATATGCTGCATTGCAGATCGCAAAAACATTGGGACCGGACAAGACTGTGGTTACTATTCTCCCTGATACTGGTGAGAGGTATTTTAGTTTAAGCCGATATTTTGAACTTGAAACAGATATAATGGAAACCTTATCATAGTATATTTAAGTAGGTAATTAATCGAAATGACATTTCAGATTCAGAATGCTTCAATGGTGGATTTGAAGCAACAGGTAAATCTAATTGAGAACCCTCAAGATGTTCTTTTTACCATCTTTAAGCAGTTCAATCACCGTGCAGCAATTGTCACAAGTGGTCAGTTGACTGGAATGGTTCAAATACATCTTGCAGCAGAAAATAATATACCATTTCGCGTCTGCACTATTGACACATTACGACTGTTTCCAGAGACCTATACTTTTTTTGAACAAGTAGAGAAACGGTACGGTGTTGAAATAGAAAGTATTCAACCTGATAGTTCTGAAGTAGAAAAAATGGTTTCCGAACATGGCGAATTCCTGTTTTTTGACAGCAGATCAAAACAGAAGTTTTGTTGTGAAATTCGTAAGATAAAACCGATGCAACGTCTGTTAGAGACGTTAGACATTTGGATAACTGGCACTCGGCATGATCAATCTGAAGCCAGACAAAATTTCAAAAAGGTAGAAACAATTTCATCTGCTTCACACCCAATTCTAAAAGTAAGTCCTTTAATTCACTGGACAACTGAAAAGGTATGGAAATTTGTAATTGAAAATGAAGTTCCTATAAACCCACTTTTTCTACCGGATTCCAATGGACATTACTTTGAATCCCTCGGTTGTATGACCTGCACAACGCGTATCCGTCCTGGAGAACCAAAACGGGCAGGTCGATGGCGTTGGCAAAACACGGTGGAAACTGAAGATAATAACAAAGAGTGTGGGTTACATTACTCAATATGATTTATTTACATTGGTGGATTTCAAATACCACCAATATGATATAGAATAAAGATACGGTGTCTGTAGATTGACCCGATAAAGGAGGAAATATGGCAGTAACAGTTCGAATTCCGACCCCATTGAGACGTTTGACACAGAATCTTGCAGAGGTGGAAGCAGAAGGGGCTGATATTCAAACCGTCTTAGATAATTTGGAAACAGAGTACCCTGGGATGAAGGAACGTCTCTGTGATGATGTCGGCAATATTCGTCGGTTTGTGAATATCTACCTCAATGACGAAGATATTCGATTTCTTGAAGGAAAAGAAACACCTGTTGAAGATGGTGCTGAAATATCGATAATTCCCGCCATTGCTGGTGGCTAAACCATTACCTAACATCACATGTGATAATGCTGTGTCCTCTATGAATTGTATGTTCAGGTGATGTTCAGGAGTTGGGATTACTACTTACAACACCCAATGCCTCTGTAGGAGCGATCTCTGAACTGAGACCATAATCCGCTTGTCTTGGTGACACAGCATTACATACAGTTTACATTTTTGAGCACTATTATAAACCCCACCCTTCATTACAGATTCAGTAAATTCGAGAAACATGATTATTACCTATTTGTGAAGTTAATACGCAATTATTCAATTGATATGCTAAGTTGTATGCATCAGAAGGACTTTAGAAATGTTTTCGGAGTTATTCCTTCATGAACCGTTTTAGATCAAAGAGTAGTTTACAATTCTATTTGTATACTCTAACACTATTAGCTTTGACAATGACTGTCATTCTATTTTCATGTAGTGAGAAACCAATGAAACAAGAACTAATATTGATTGAAGATGGCGATTATATGTACCTGGCGAAGGTTTTAAATGGATATTCTGAATCAGACACACAAATACAAGTTTACATATTCAACGATAAAATACGAGAGAAAATTGGGGACTCAATCCCAAATAGTAAGTTGGCTGCAAAACGGACTAAGCCCGAAAATGGATGGGGAACCCGTCAACTGGCATTACAATATTATTGGAATGAAGAATGGATTTATTCAGAAAATGTAACTGAATTTGAAGACTACTTTCTCATCCCAGTAGAAGAGGACAAAGACAGAGAAATTAAACTAAGACACATACGCTTCCTAATCCCTGTTCAACGATAATATAATCAATATAACAATATATTCAAAAACCAGCTATGTAATTAAAATGCGTAGAAGGATTTTATGATTATGAATAAATTGAAATCTTTTTCTTTCATTACACTCTTAGTCATTTTGATGAGTATTATTATATGTGTCGTCCCTGCTAATGCCCAAACCGTACACGCACTCTTGGTAATTATGGATGGCGATCCAAGAATAGGTACTAATGTAAAAGTTGACCGAAAAAACATCGTCCAACTCTTAGGTTCTATTGAAAACGAATTGTGTGAAGTAAATACAACAACTCTATTGAGTTCCAAAGATCAGGCAACTCGAGACGGTGTCTTACAATGGATTCGGAATGTAAATACTGAGAAGAACGACATCCTTTTTATTTATTATGCAGGACACGGTGGAATGAACGACGCAGATCAGACTTTTCTCGTTATGGAAGGAAAATGGCTCCTTCGTTCAGATCTTGTCAATGCCATTGAAAAGGTAAAATCTCCTCGACTGACATTACTCATTACAGATTGTTGCAGTAGTCTTGTTTCACAGAAATTAGATCCTAATCTACAAAGTAGTCGAAGCATGACCCGCCTAACCGAGAAAATCTTGCGTAATCTGTTTCTTGAACATCAGGGTTTCTTACATGTTACAGCTGCAACTGAAGGTCAATACGGTTGGAGTAACATTGTAACAGGTGGTTGGTTCACCAATAACTTTATTAAGGCGTTAGACAGTAATCCAGATAAGAATAGCGATAGTTTTCTGACATGGAAAGAAGTGTTTGAAACTACTCGTCAAAACACAGAAAAAACCTTCAGTCAGGCAACTTTCACAACTACACAACTGCAAGACATGAGACGAAAAGGTATTACCAGTCAAACGCCAAAGGCATATTCCTTTCCAACTCCACTTGTTGCCGCTTCAAATGAAGAAAAAGAGACTGTCAACTACATTTTTTTAGCAATTGTCCTATTTTCACTATTCATTTCAAATAGAATTGTTCATAGTTTAAAAAAACAACATGTAAGCAGACGAAAATTAAGTTCCCATAGAAGTAAAGCCTGGGGAATCATTGTCATAGAAGTCTTGACATGGCTTGGGTTTAACATATTTTGGACGTTTTTTAGTTCAAATTGGTGGGTTGTCATTATCAGTGTTGTCTTAATACTGATGATTCTTACAAGAAGATCAAAAAGGTATGCATGATTCAAATAGGTGTAGATACTCTATAAAAATATGGTAACACTATTCAGAAAAACAATTGATGAAATCTGTGAACATGCAAGAGCAGATTTTCCTGATGAATGTTGTGGCGTGATTTTGCACACGGATACACAAGAATTTGTCAGACCTTGCCGCAATATCCAAAATCAGATGCACAAGGATGACCCAGATACCTATACTCGTGATGCACGGACAGCATACCTCATTCACCCTGATGATCTGATCACAATACATAAGGAAGCAGAGACACAAGACCGACCAATTAAAGCATTTTACCATTCACATCCGAACCACGAGGCATACTTCTCAGAAAAAGACAAAACAGATGCATTGGTGTGGGGAGAACCCGCTTATCCAGGAGTAGCATACATCGTCATATCAATATATAATGGTATTATCCGAGTTGTTAAAGCATTTGCGTGGGATGAAGATGGATCAGATTTTATTGAGGTCTCGGTTCAAACAACACCATCAGGAGGAAAAAAATGAAAGCATTAAAAGTTCGTCTCTCATTTCCTACCGACAAAATCACTGAACCAATAATCTACAACATTGGACACAAATATAATGTGGTCACAAATATCCGTCGCGCAAATGTTACCGAGGAAACCGGATGGGTGATATTAGAGATGCAAGCCACAGCCGAACACCTTGAACTTGCGATTGACTACCTAAAAAACATTAATGTCCAAGTTGAACCTGTTGAAGGTGATGTTGTACAATAAGGTCTTCAATCTACATTGTATACAATTTGGTTATTAGGAAGAGACTCTGATAAACATCATGGAAACAGGACGTATTCGTTCCCTCCAAAGATTACTTCCAGACTTAAACATAAGTTACAGTGTCCACCTACGTCCCTATGTCCAAATAATAGTCATCTCTGCATTTTCATTAGCAATTGGCATAGGAATCGCACTACGCAACCATCTCAACTTTGAGTTTCATGACAGTTCGGGTGTCGTCGGTTGGATTAGTGTCAACCAGTATCCAAAACATCAGGAGTATTTCTACTATCTACTTGCCCTAATCGGAATACCTATCACAATTTGTGCATATTGGTTCGTATGGCATACTTACTCACAATGGGTGGCACAAGCTACCAAACAATCCCAACACAGAGTTCTAAAACTCAATGCATTTGCATCAATTCCTTTGTGGCTGTGCTGGTTGCAGTTCCAAAACTATGGTGACACTGATTATTTCTGGTTATTTCTACCTATAAGTTTATCGCTAATATTACATTTGATTCTGTTTCTAATTAAGTATCAGTTTCTTCAAGCAAAACTGGATTCCGTATCATCTGAACCCTTAACCTTAATAGGTGGGACTTCGTCTACAAAACCCAGCATTATTCTGCTTATACGACGTGCATGTGAATATATCATCATACCAATTTTTATCTATCTGCTCGTATATAATAGCGGCATAAATGGTGGTATAGATATGTTTCATGAGGGTGAAAGACTCGCGCCCCTGAATGAAATAATACATGGGGGTGTGGTATTCAAAGATGTCTATGTGCAGCATGGACTCTTCCAAAATGCATACTTAGCTTGGTTTGGCAGCAAAGTGTTTGAACCATCATTGATGGGTGTGCGTTCTATGGAACGCGTCTTGGCACCGCTTGGATACATTGCCTTATACCTCCTCGGTCTACAAGTATTTCGTGGACGATTTTTTACTGCTTTCTTATGTTTCCTCATCGCTTCTGCAGACAATTTCTCTGTGTCACCAAGGCATTGCTTCGGATTACTCAGTTTCGCATGCATTGCTAATTATCTTACTTACGACAGAGACAAAGGACTATTTCCAAGTTGGCAACGCACACCTTTTGATGAACGCAAATGGATTAGACATCTTTTCAAATTTGGATGGAAGCTTGTTCTAGCAGGTTTATTTACCAGTTTAGCCTTTTGGTATAGCACGGAAGTCGGTCTTTATACACTCGGTGCAATTGGTCTGTTTTTATTGATTTACAGCCTACAACGTCGAATTCAGATGGAGATACGACCATTCCCGTTAGTCAGTTATTGCTGCGGTCTACTGTTAGGTTTCCTCCCAGTTGCATTCTATTTTCTATCACGCGGTGCCTTTGATGATTTAATCTGGAATTCCTACATTCAGTGTAAATACCAACTCGCAATATGGGGTCTCAAATACCCGTCACTTGCCAACACACTTGCTATTATCTCAGATAGTGGATGGAAAGAATTCATCTTAAGCAATGGGTTTAGATGGTATCTTCCAATACTAATCTTTATGATTGTAGCGGGATATCTTACATATCTGCGTTTGTGTAGAACAGACATCACACCTGAAGATTCTATGAAACTTCTGTTGTTGTTACTTGGTGGTATTGCATTTTTCAGAACTGCACTTGGTAGATCTGACGGTGGTCATTTACATTTTGGATCAACATTCTTGTGGTTGCTCTGTTTATTCCCACTGGATAGAGGAATCTCTGGCATGATTGATAGACTATTTGCAGGTGAAGCAGTCGATGGTTTCCGTGAACGGTTGTCTCTACTCAAAGATAAGGCACGTTGGCAACGAGTGTTGAAGTTGTTATGGATACTTATACCAACAATAATGTGTATTTGGTATGTTGGGGCAGTTCATCACCCGCTGAAAGGATTAAGTAACAAGTGGAACAGAATGTTGGCAAACCAGTTTCAGACGAGAACTGCGCCTGTGGAATTGGAACGTGCAGGGAATGTTGATATTCCGGATGATCAAGTTACACAGATACAGGAGGTGATTGCTTACATTCAGGAGAACACATCACCCGATGAGAAAATATTTGATTTTACAAGTCAAGGGGCATATTATTTCTTTGCAAACCGACCCAGTGTCACCCGATTCCATATGGTGTCTTACGCCGCAACGCCGGGGATGCAGCGAGAAGTCATTTCAGCACTGGAAAGCGATCAGACGCGTTTAGTGATTTTTAAGACGGGTGGGTGGTTTGATAACGTGGATGGAATACCTGTTGAGGAACGTCACCCGATAATTGCGGAATATTTAGATAAGCACTACGAACTTGCAATCAATATAAATAATACCGAGATCCTGTTACGAAAACAATAGTAGAAAAAATGTGGAATGTCTGCATATATACTATGTACTATCTATGAAGCAACCGCTATGTTCATCAACCTTTATGTTGGTCTACAAAAATGCGGTAAATGTCCTCAAATAATCTTACATCTGTTAATGTGTCTTCAGCAGAGGAACGGAAAGGCTCAGGTTTGTGCAGGTTCTTGATAAAATACTCCACTTCCCTGTGATATGCCCATGTCCATGATGGTCTTGGAATCGGTCGCGTAATTTCCTGTTCGTCTCCAGCCCTATAGATTTCAACTTCTGCTGGTGTGTTCTTCAATAACAACGGTGGTGCCCAAGTGTGAACCCATCCGTGTTGAAAATATATCTGTGAATGTTCATCCCAACGGTAGTGTGAAATGTGTCCTGTTTCCAGAGTCACTCGGATACCGTTCATATCAAGAATAACAACACCCGTATACCCGTTGTCATTCAGATCAACTGCTTTCACCGTGACATTGTCCCCAGCATCAAGAAACCACCGCATTAGATTTATATTGTGTGTATATTGTTGTAAATATCCGATGTATGCACTCCTCCATTTTTCAGGCAGCCAATCAGGGAATTTCTGAGGAGCACTCGGTTTTGGTTCATCTGTATTGTCCATCGGTGTATCAAGATTGCATACCCAATCCCCGCCAAAAGCGTGATTTCTGGCATAGGTCAAACGACCGAGTTCATCTGTTTCACGGAACTGTGTTATCTTCTCCTTGACAATCTCGTTGCCAGCATCGTATCGTTTCATATAGCCGACCATCAGCTTTTTACCTGATTCTCTTGACGCATCTACCATTCTTTGTGCTTGTTCTACGGAAATAGCCATCGGTTTTTCCACAAAGACATGTTTACCAGCAAGCAACAAATCTTTAGCGATTTCTCCTTGTAAGGAAAAATCGGCTGAAACTGCAACAGCTTCAATCTCGGAGTTTTGGGCGAGTTCATGATGGTCTTTATAGAGATTCGGAATATCAAATCTATTTTGGACTTTTTTACCAAGATCAGTGCGTACCTCTGCTAACCCGACGATTTCACATTCTGGAATACTTGCAAAATTCGGTATATGCACCTTTTGTGCCATAAACCCACACCCAATATATCCTATCTTAATAATTTCCATTTGAAGACTCCTCATCTTACTCTTTAGGCGATTCTATCTGTTCAATTGCAGTTTGTGCGCCTTGGCGAACAAGTGCTGATGTGTCATTATGAGCAAGGGTTTTTAATTTAGGAAGACAATTACTTGCTGCCAATTTACCAAGAGCAACTGCAACAAAATACCGTACGTCTGCGTCTTCATCCTCAAGTGCGTCAAGCAATGCATCAACATCTGAAGGCGTTGCTATGTGTCGTTCTATGTCACCAATATTTATCAAAGCTTGTGCTGTGATCCGTCGAGTATGAAGATCACCGTGTCTTAAAGAGGACAGCAATTCATCATTTCCACTCTTGATAGCAGAGAGGTTATCCCAATCACAATCTAAACAAAACCATGACTTTTCGTCTAACTTTTGCACATTTGCATGACCACATTTTGGACAAACTGCATACTCACTGGGTTGACTCATGATGGTCCTATTGCCTCCATTTCAGGTAAATCTCTCCATATTTCTGGACCTTCTGGTTTGAAATTTATAGTTGCGATGAACTGCATGCCGTGATAGAAATTGATTTTGAACTTACCGCCACCAAAATGCTGTTTCAGATAGTCTAACGGAGCATCAATCAATGGACCCATTTCGTCCGCGTAATAAAATGCAAGTGGTTTGAATCGCACGGTGTTGCCAACGGGTTCCTGCACTAAGAGTTGTGCGGAGGTTGCGGGAAATAGCACCTGAAAAGCATTCCACAAATCAGCAACTGTCGGATTCGGATTACCTATACGCTTTTTGAAGTCGTTCTCAAGATATTCAGAGAATGTGTTAAAAACCCAGTCCATAATGAAACCTTGTCAAGTAATAGCGATTTATTGATCTAAATCCACGCGTCTATAAACTTCGTTTAAAGAAAGTTTGCATCCAATTGAGGAAAGTGTAAATGTCTCCTGCAGTTCTTGATATTCTCTTAATCTCCACTGAGTGCTTTGAATTCGATGATGTTCAACTTTAATCTTGTCTTGTGAAACGAGAATATATTCTTTTAAAGTGGCGATTTGTTTATAGTAATTGAACTTCTCTGTTCTGTCATATATCTCAGTTGAAGGTGAAAGCACCTCAATGATGACCACTGGGTTAAGGAGTGTATCAAAGGTATCATTCTCAAATTGTGATTCACCGCAGGCAATAACAACATCAGTATAGAAATATGATTCTGATTGTCTATCCTTGACACGCATGTCTCCTGAAAAAACTTCACAATCTCGGTCACGTAATTGGATATTTATCTCAGTTGCAATATCAAGTGTAATGTAATTATGTGCACGACTCGCACCCGACATTGCGAGTATCTCTCCGCTAAGATATTCACTCTTGAATGTTGCCTTGCGTTCTAAATTTAGATATTCCTCAGGTGAATATATAGTTTGTGCTCCAAGAGATGACATGGTTCCCTCCTTAAAGGATGATAAGTTATATTGCAAATATCCATTGAAACAACAGATAGAAATATTTTACATTTCAGGAGCCTTTAAGAAGACCTTCCAATCGAAATCAGGCAGAGGGAACTCCTCTGTAGCTTTACATTGTCAAAAGGTAGCGGCATTTTCAAAGAAGTCAATATCAACGCGTTCAATCTCTGCTGAACGTGCATTTTCAGCAACGCGTTGAACAACCATCTCTCGGACAAATGGGATCGGTATACGTTTGACGCGATGAACTACTTCTTCTGTGCATGGAACATTCGTGTTGTCAAGGTAAGGACCATCATCTAATGGTGTTTCTGCAGGATGATCGCATGTCTCAGGAACAAGTTGCTGTAATCGCATAGAAACATAATCTGTGACCCACTGTTGAAATTTTTCAGTGTTTTCAGTTTCAGGAACACTTGGTTGATTCGTCTGATCTAACTTTTCATTTATGTTGACAAGTAGGTTTTCTAATCGTCCCAATCGCTCTTCTACATTTGTGAGACGTTCTTGAACTTTCGTTTGATCGCTCATGTTTCCTCCTTAAATTGTCCAATATTTCCATAGATCTTCTGGGATTTCGTATCTTATCTCTTCACGTCGTTTATGATGATATCGAGCAAATAGTCCAACTCGTGGGATGTCTCTGATATTCCCTGAACCTGTATGAGACAAATATGCATGCCAAAGCACGACATCACCCGCAGCACCGATAAACTCACGTGCTCCTTCTGGTGATGAATCAGAAAAGACATTCCATCCCCATCCCTCAATATCTCTGAAACTTCCATCAACCTGTTCAGGATATTTTAGGAAATATTTGTGTGTTGTGAGATGGCTTTTTGGCCAAAATACGAAAGCCCCTCCACTTGGTTCTACGTCATATAGGTATGTTGTTGCACCCATCATGAATGGACTCCAACCACCGGGACCATAAGCATCAATGTGTCCGCTTCCCGGCAATGACCATTCTGCATCCGGGTTTGGCCATTTGACGAGAGGAGAACCCCCTCCGCCTGTAAATTCGCCTCCACTGAATTGCTGTATTATCGCATGCATCTCTGGTAAATGTCCAAAGTTTGGAGAAAAACCGAAGTTTTCTACAACATAATTGTCTGGCCAGGTCTCTGGAGTTTCTAAACTTGAATTAAAATGCTTCCAAATCTGTTCACGCCAACCATTGATTACTTCTGTATCAATTAAGTTTTTAAGAATCAGGTATCCGTTCTCTTGAAAAAACTCAACCTGTTTAGGTGCTAACATAAAAGTTTCCTCTATCGTCAAATGTTGTATTCGGGTAAAAGTCACTCCAACAGAAGAAATTACATATCTAACTTTTTGGTCTGAAAGAGGGGATACCCGTCTTATCAAATCTGGATTTGACTGCTTTCATAATTTCTGGAGTAATTTCCTGATATCCGTGTTCACGCGCATATTTTTCAACACTCTTGACAACCATGCCACGTGCAAACGATGGCACACTTTTCAGTCTTTCTTCTGCAGCATCATTCCAACGCAAATCGTATTCGGGTTCTGTGCCAAAGGCTGTTCGTTTCTCAAGTTGTACAGGTTTATTGTCTATTTGTCCTGGTTGGTATTCGCAAGATTCATCTGCTGCGAGATAGTTGCCAGTGGTAGCATAGGCACGTGCCCTACATCCTCCACATACTTCTTTAAATTCACATACCCCACATTTTCCCTCAAGTAAGTTCCGATTTCGTAATTCATCGAATGTTTCCGATTCATTCCACAGTTTTGCAAAACTTTCCTCTTTAAGATTTCCAACACTGACGGGAAGGTATGGACAAGGTGTCAACTCACCTTCAGGACTAATGCGACAATAGTAGATACCACATGGACATGTGCCGCTTGGATATCCCTGAAGGAATGCTGAGTCGGACTGCTGTTCATAAATGACACGTTTGTAATGTGGAGCACATTTTGACGCAATGAGCATCTTCCCAATATAATCTTTCTGTAGTTTGAACATAGTATCCATCATGTTCTCATATTGTTGTGCTGAGATGTCCATTACAGTCTTCCCTCTTCCTGTTCGGACGAGAAAATACAGATTTAGCACCTTTGCCCCTAACTGATATGCGAACTCAACGATCTCAGGAATTTCATCATAGTTCCATTGGGTTACTGATGTCTGAATAAGAAAATCAAGATGTGCGCGTTTGAGGGATTCCACCCCATTCATTGTCGCCTGCCATGCTCCAGGCATACCACGAAACTTGTCATGTTCAGACGGTTGGATAGAATCTATGCTTAATCCCGCTCCGGTTACGCCGTGTTTTTGCATCTTCTCTACTACATCGTCATTGAGTAGCACACCGTTTGTTCCCATCACAACAAGAAAACCCGTATCCGATGCATATTTTGAAATCTCAAGAATATCTGGACGCAGCAACGGTTCTCCACCTGTAAGTATCAATAGGATGTGTGGATTGATTTCTGCAATCTCATCAATGACGCGAAAACATTCTGCTTGTGTTAACTCAGATTCTCTATGATACCCGTGTGGGAACTCGTCTGTGTCTACGAATCCCGCTGGAAGATAGCAGTGCGTACATTTCAGATTGCATAATCTGGTGATATTCCAGGAGACTGCTTGAACTTTTGTTTTATCCATTTAACTTCTCAAGAGTAATGAGAGTACAAAAACAACTGAACCCGACAACAGTGTTAGATATCCAAGAACATTTACATGCATAGGTACAGTGATTGAACTGTCAGGCTCCACTGCTTCAAGGTGTTTGCGATATAATGAACTGTATAATCCCCAGCAAAGTGCCATAATGCCAAATGCTGCTAATTTTGCTGCAGAATATATCATATACTCCGATTCTACTTGCATGTTATTATTCCACGCAACAATGAAAATTACAATACCACCTGTCAATAGAATGATGTTTATTGTCAATCGCATTGCACCTTGAAAGCGATTGTGAATGTCTAACAATGCACTTGCATGTAGCTTTCTCTGTCCTAAGGGTATTGCTATGAAAGAATAAAAGAACACACCTCCGAACCATAAGATTGCTGCGATTAGATGTATACATCGGAGGGAAAGTTCAACAACTTGGCGCATTGGTTGATATTGACTGGCTTATCCTTTTTATATTATATGAGATTATACATCATCACATCTCTCATAAAAACTAACCCCATGAAGTTCAATTTGTGCAACCATATCAGAATTTCCTATTTTACTAAAATCGGATATGTCAATTGTATAGGGTAAAAGCAGATCATCAAGATCAAAGTCAATTTTAGTGAGTACGCTGTGTGTTAATCCTTCACCACAGAATGTTAGGTCAATGTCAGAGCCGTTTCGATATGTACCCGTTGCACGTGATCCGTACAAAATGGCTTTATCAATCTGTGGATACTTCTGAAAGACACTATGTATTTTTTCAATAGTGCTGTCTGATAATCCGTATTTCATAAAAACTATTCCTGTTTGAGTTGTTTTAATTTCCCTAACAACGTCTCAAACTCAGAGAAATAAATATTTAGAATTGCCGTAACCACCTCTTCTGCGGTATCTTCATTATAGGTATGGGTTGTTAAATTACGATGACGTATCATATCCATCCATGCCTCTCCATTCTCGATTATTCCTTCTTTGAATGCTGCACGTGTTGTATCGCGAGAACCATAAAGTTTGAAATCTTGTGATTGAAGGAAATCCTTGAGGGTATTCCATGCTAATTCATGAGTATATACAAATCCTTGTATCAAACCCTGGGCCTCTAAATCCGAAAGTTCCCGTTTCTTAGCAAGGTCTACAGCTTCCTTTAATCGAGAAAACGCTTTACGAAAACTATCAGCTCTCTGTTTCCAGCGGTTGGTTGGAAGGTTCATTGTGTACTCACATATTGTCAAAAATGAAACTGTATAGAATTTGGATAAGTGCTTAAACTACATCGGGAAGTTTCCGCGTGCTGCATCCATTATTTCTGCAGTTATTTCAGTATGTCCGTTGTCTTTGGCAAAACCTTCAATTCCCATTTTCGCCATCGGACGTACAAAACTTGGGATCCGGTCTAACCGTTCCAATGCCTCTGGTGTCCATTTTACTCCATCAGGCTCTGGTTCCGCTTGCTCCTCAAAAGCATCCGAGATAACAGATGTAAAGGGACATTTGCCGGCTTCTGCTGACTCACTCGTACCTGTGTCAACGGTAGCATCAGTCATCATATCTGGTTTAGATGTCTCTAACTGTGAACGTATCAACTGCATTGGTTGAGCTGCAGCGTTACTTCCCCCGAGTTTCAGGTCTAAGGATTTCAACATCTGTGTTTCTGATGGATTGAGAAACATGGCTATCTCAGTGAAACACTCTGGACACTCAAATACTGCGGTGACAGATCCCTGTTCAGGTCGAGTTACGTCTTTAAATTTCATTGCCGTGTCGCAGTCTATACATAGGAATTTCATTTCTCACTCCATTATTCTCTATAAATGCTTGCTAAACTAAATTTTGAAAAAATCTTGTATCTTCTGAGAGACCTCTTTTATGGATTTGCTGGCTAAAGATTTCGGGTATTCGTGGACATAAGGTGTACCATTGTCGTTACATAAAGATAACTTTGGATCGAAAGGTATTTTTCCAAGGGTAATTTGTTGAAACGATGTATCATCAGCAGAAAAGAGTTGTTCGTGTTCACCACAGTGTTGACATTCATAGAAAGCCATATTTTTGACAACACCAATGATTGGCACTTTGAGTATGTCTCTTGCCATTGTAATAGACTTTTTTACGATTAAGTGTGAGACATCTGAAGGGATGGTTACAACAACTACACCACCAAGATTTGGGATAAGTTCAACAACATTTGGTAAACGATCAGAACCTGGTGGCAGATCAAGCAGTAGAAAGTCTAACTCTCCCCAAGCGGTGTCACCGATAAACTCCCTTAATGCGCCTACTTCCATAGTGCTACGCCATGTGAATGCATCCTTTTGTGTGTGTGCGTTCCATAATACTGGGGCATCATCATCAGATAGCAGTAGATCCATTGATATGACTTTTGTACCGAGTGATGTCGTAGCCGGTTTGACACCTGATTCAACATACTCAAGGGTGGTGTTTCGAACACCCATCATTTTGGCAATCGTTGGACCGTTGATGTCAGCATCAACAACACCGACAGCAAAACCAGATAATGTGAGTGCAGTTGCAAGGTTTACCGTTACAGCACTCTTTCCGACTCCTCCCTTTCCACTCATAATTGCGATGGTATATTTCACCGATGACAGGCGCGTACTGATTCGGTTCGCTTGCTCGGTGACTTGTCCAATTATGTTAGAACCCGCATCCTTTGGGAGTTCTTTGTAAGTTTTCATTCTATCTTGCCGATTGCATATAAGGCTTCATAGCTACGCAAATATAGAGTGCCATCAGCAATAACAGGTGACGCAGCAACAGCTTCATTTATTGAATTAGTTGCCACGACTTCAAATTCGCGTCCTGCCTTAACAACTGTGACAACACCGTCACGAGCTGTTAGGTAGATATTGCCATTAGCATAAACAGGTGAAGATCGATGACGATGGTTATGTGTTCGTTGTTCATAAAGTTTTTCACCTGTTTTGGCATCAAGACAGATAAGTACGCCGTTTTCTCGGCAAAGATAGACTAAACCATCGTGAATAAGTGGGGATGGCACATCAGGCGTTCCACGTCCAAGCTTCCAGATCTGCCATTCGCTTTCCGTTATGTCACCTTGACCAGATGGGGCTAAACCCAGTACAGGACCATTTTTTGCTGAAGGAACAACAATGAGTCCTTCAGTTGCTACTGGAGAGGCGACGAGTCGGAAGGAAGTATTATACCTTTGTTTAGCATTTAGTCCACCACATCGCCAAATCTCACTGCCATCATCAAGACTGTGTGCGGTAACATAATCTGCCCCATGAACGATGAGTAATTCACGTTCTGAATCTTTATATAATATTGGCGAGGTGTATGCATGTTCACATTCTGCCCTTGCGTCACTTTTCCTGTCGTGCATCCATATCTCTTCTCCTGTCATTTTATCAAGTGCAAGAACTAACCATGCGTTGCTGTGGATGAGTTGGAGGTATAATCTGTCTTTGTATAGCAGCGGAGTCATTGACATCAGGAAACCGAGTCTAAAGTTACCATATCGTTCCTCAATATTTGTCTTCCATATACTATTTCCTTCAAAATCGTAGCAAACAAGATCCCCCGTTCCAAGAAATGCCCAGACATATTCACCATCGGTCGTGGGAGAAGGAGCAGCATAGTTGACTTCATCGCCTCGTTTAGTACGATTGCCTTCTGCTAATGTACGTTTCCATAATTCTTCGCCATCTGTGTTGATACACATCAGAACTAATTCCATTCCATCTGCACATGTCAGAAAAATCTTATCATTCCAAACAACAGGAGTAGATGCACCTTCACCCGGTAATGGAAGTCTCCAACGTACATTTTCTGTTTGACTCCATTCGGTTGGAACATCTGTTTCATTGCTGATTCCATCATTGTTTGCCCCTCTCCACTGATGCCAGTTTTCCGCAAAACAGTCATCTATTGGTATGAGAGATAATATAAGGATTATAACCAAATTACTGATTAGTAGTTTCCGCATGATATTCCTCCATTGTTTGAATGATAGGTGAAGTTAAATCTATTCTGTTTTATGATGTTTGTCTTCAGGTAGTATGGGTGGTTGTTCGTCAAAAGGAATTCCTTTTGTTTCTGCGTCTATGCGGCGAGTATTCCAAGCAACCCATGCCTTCTGGATTTCCTCTCTACCTTCAGCTTTTCCTTCTTCTTTACCCTCTGCTTTCGCTTCATTAACTTGTTTTTTCACTTTTGTTTTGAATTTATTTGTAAGATACATAATTAAATCCACCAGTTGTATTGTAGCGACGATAGTGAGACCTTCTACTACTGAAAATCCAGCGAGATGTGTAAAAATAGCACTTAATCTATCCGACAGCATTTGTGAGCCACTATTGAACTTCAGATAGATTAGCCAAATTGCGTAACCTAAAAAGATGAACGAATAGATTTTTAGTGCAGGATTTACCCATTTTCTCGGAATGCCAATAAAAGTAACTATTTCATTGTCTCTACCTTCGTCTATTTGTATATTTGTCACCTAACTTATACCTTGATTATGTTTATATTAAGATAGCATATTCTGAATGAATATGCTATGTATTTGTTGTATATTATCGTGATAAATCAGATACGATTTTCGATTTATTCTGTATTTTCGGGTTGTTCAACTTGATAGTACTCACCTAACACTTCATTAGCAAGGCTTCTCCCATCTTCAATGACCCGTGCGGCAAAATCAAGAGATATTTGCGTGATGTCATTGTCTTGTGCGCGCTGTTCAATGCGAGTTTGGGTAATATTCCGCATAAAACCTGCTGGCACAAGATTCAGCCGCGCAATCGCATCATCTGTCCATTTCAATGAACTAACTATTTCATCAGATGGCGTAGAATTTTGAGTTTCGTTTTGTGTTTGTAATGCTTTGAGTTCTGGCGCATCCTCTCGGACAGCGGCTGCTTCCCCCATACTATCGTCAATGATTTCCATAGCGAAAGCATTTGTGATTGTGTTTATCTTTTGTGATCGGGCAGATTTTTCTATCCGAGCTTTAACATTACGTCGCATATATCCGCGGGGGACGGTACGTAGTGCTTTCTTTGACTGTTCAGACCATTGCAACCGAATACCGTCAAATGTCTCTACTTCGTCAGCACCACCTTCGTCAATTGCAATGTTTTCAAGTGAAGTCTTGTCTACCATCTGGAAACGTTCTGGTGGTGAACTGCAGACGGGACATTTCACTGGTTGTTGGTTGTGGGCAGCATATCCACATTCACCGCATATATATGTCTGCACTGCATCAGATTCTAAAACTTTCTGTTCTGCGATTTCTTTTGCCACCTTGGTAAGTTTTTCAGATGCGCGTTGCGGCATAATCGCTTCCATCGCCTTATCAATAACACTTTCAGTGATGACAGAATGCCCGCGTTCAATGGCAAAACGGTGGACAGCGGTTTTGGCTATACCGCGCACCAAAGGAGGTGCTTTCTCCATGCGGTCCATTGCTTCCTGTGTCCAAACAAGGGTTTCTTCCGCTTTCACATCAATCTGAGGGAAATAACGTTTACTTGAAAGCATGACATTACATGGAGCAAGACGTAGGAGATTCTCTGCTGTGCTTCCTATGTCAGAATCTTGTTCATTATGGACACCAATTCTTCCAATAACAAGTAGCCAGGGATTGGTTTTACGGATGTATTGCAATATTTTTTCGTAGGCTTTTCCATCAAGAAGGGTGATTTTAAGTTGATAGTCGTGTTCTTCCTTTGCTATTGAACGTGCTACTTCAAGGTGAGATTGGTATATTTTGGCAAGACCGGTATCTATGACCTCTTCGTGTAATTGTTCCTGCTCTTTGAATCTGAAAGTTCTTGCTGCGCGTTCAGTTAGCACATTCACAACGGAATTGAAGACGATGTAGTGGAGATAGGGGTCGTATACACCAACTGCTTCCACCTGTTTATTGAATTTCTGACCGAGTTGTATAGCAGTTTTCAATCCAGAAAATGACTCTGGACTTCCGTCAATACCAACAAGTATATTTCCATTCGGTTCATTAGCTGAGTTTAGATCTCTAACAACAAGTGTATCTGTAGTGATACGTCTTACAACACGTTCACAGACTCCACCGATTAGGCTGTCCTTGACTGCACCCATGCCGAGTGCTCCCATGATTACGAGATCGTATTCGCTTTCCTGGATATCTTCAACAAGCTTAATGTAGTGCTTACCTTCAGGCATTTTTGGTTCAAATGGTATGTTAAGTTTTTCACACTTATGTTTCATTACCTCAAGATATGAATCCGAGATTAACTGTAGTCCCATTGTAATGAGAGTATCGTGAATGCGCCGTTGCTTTTCAAGTTCGACTTCGTCCTGATACTCTTCTGGTAAAGTATATTCCATTTGTTTGAAGCGAACATCATGCATTTTCGCAGCGTATACGTGTGAACCGACCAATTGTGAGTCAAATTTCTTTGCGAATTCAACCGCTAAATCAATACTTACATCAGAATAGTCTGAATTATCAACTGGAACATATATTTTTTTCATTTTTTTACTCACTTCTCACACATAAATGATCACTATAGTTTGTATCAAATGACCCCATGAGTTATACTTTTAGTATGAGTTATACTAACGAGTAGATGTATTCGGATCCCCGTTAATCTATTCATGGAGGTCAACATGAATCGCAAAAAGGATACCGCCTACGGTATTAACCGGCTCGAATCTAAGAATGCCAGAGCCGCTATTATTCAGAAGATTTCATCAGACTTTAATCTAATGCCTATCGTTGCTGAAGCCTACTATAAACAGATTTCTACTTACTTTGAACAACATACCGATGTGCGACTGACATCAGGACAAATCTGCTACGAGGCTGTCGCCGCTGAGGAACCCGCAGGTAAACATATCGCTTTAGCGAAAAAAATCTCCTGTCGGCTCACCCTCAATGACACAAACGCCGATCTTGAGGTCTTAGCGACTTATGGTCTCGCAGGACTCAGACGACATCGGATCCTCCGATTGACTAAAGAAGCTTATGACCAAGATTCCTTACTGAGTTATGAGGATTTAGCTGTCCTATTAACCACCAGTCCTTCTACAGTCAAACGCGACATTCGCCAGTTGAAGCAGGAAGGATATTTCGTTATGACGCGCGGGACGAAACACGACATGGGTCCCGGCACTTCTCATAAGACGCAGATCTTGGAGTTGTATTTCAAAGCTTATACCTTCACCGAAATCGAGCAAAAAACGAACCACAGCGAACGAGCCGTCTACCGATACTTGAGAGATTTCACACAAGTTGCTACGCTCCATCATCAAGGGTTCCCTAACGCACAGATACGCTTGATTTCTCATCTCTCTGACCGGTTGATACGCGAGTATCTCTCGCTGTTCAAGGAATACCAACACACCGATCGCATGACCCAACTCCTTCACCCAGAACCTGAGGACGCAAAAAAGGGGGACCTCTCATGAGCAAACCTCTAACCCGCACGCAAATCAACGAGAAAAAATTCAGACGCATCAACGATAAGTCCCTACGACAGTTGCTTATCCATCGCTTTCTCAATGACTACGGGTATGACAAAGGCGAAGTCACTGCCACCGCCATTGTTGATGATATTCTCAAGACCGTTGAGGACTATTTCGTCATTACCCTCCCCTTGGAGAAACTCGCCACCGGTGATCAACTCCCAGATGAGCGTTTCCTCAGTTATGGACAACTTGTTTGGATGGCCGTCCCTATTGATGAACATCCAGAAAGAGGGAAGTCCATCGTCAAAACTCGGATGAAACCCATCATCCTAACCTACCTCGCTACTGAGGATATTGAATCTTTTCGAAACGGATTTACCTCCCGACAACTGCGAATCAATCGCTTGGTCCGCTGGTGTCATCAAGCTTATGACCAAGGTGCCTTATTGACACAACTCGATTTAGCCGTCTTACTGAACGTCTGCGATGCTGTTGTCTGTGATTATGTCAATGAATGGCAAAAAACCACTGGCGACATCTTGCCCACTCGGGGCAACATCCATGATTTATCGGGTGCTATTACCCACAAGAAAGAGATCATCACGCTCTATCTTCAAGGACATCTCACTCCCAGAATTGCCGCAAAAACCAAACACTCTAAGGAGGCAGTTGACCGATACATTCGCGACTATGAGAGCATCAAAGTCGTTCGCAACGCAACCGTAGATATTGATACAATCTCACAGATTACACGACTTTCTAAACGCGTTATCACTCAATATCTTGACCTTATTCCACAGCACCAACTTCAAGCGATGGATGCAAACCTTACCAATTCATCTTCAAACGATGAAACAGGACACCAAGGAGAAACACAATGATATCCTAACTTCCTGTTCCAGACGAACTTTATTCAGCAAGACCGGGGTAGTTGCTTTGAAATAGGGTTGATAATCACTACCCGTTTTGTTATACTTTAGACACGTTTATCGCTAACCGCATCATTTCTTGAAGAAGATGCTAGCGATCCCAACTCAACCCACTCATTAACGATGGTTGCGAAGCTAATAAACATCAGCATTCCAGCTATCCTATGGTCATTTGATACTATTTACTGTGTCTCAACATTTTCACACGGTTTGTAACGAGAACCGACATATCCTCCGACAATATGAGCAATCAGAACTGCAGGCCACAAGTAAATCAAAGCGGTCTGCCAATCCCAGTGAAGGATAAAACGTCTGACAAGAATGTTAAGCACAATTGGTATATATAGACATCTGCTCCAAGGACGACTGAATTTTTTGTAACGAACCCGATAAAATCCAAATGGGAAATGAACCAGAAATGCAATGAAGGAAACTATTAGGTTCATAAGAAATCTATTTCTGGAGTGTTTTCATATCTTTACGAAGTTTCGACATTGCTGCTTCACTGTGGCTATCGTAGTATCCATATATTTCTCCATCTGGAGATACGAGAACAAACTTTCTACTATGTGGAAACACACCATCATGTTGTGCAGCGGCTAATTTAAATCCGTTATTTGCCAATTGATAAATCTGCTCTTTCTCACCAGTCAGGAAATGCCAAGTTTTTTCATCTGCCCCGAATTGTTTCGCATAATTCGCAAGAACTTCTGATGTATCTCGTTCTGGATCAACGGTAAAGGAAATGAAGTTCACATCAGAGGCACTAAATTCTGATTGCAGTGTTGCCATCTCTTTTGTCATTATAGGACAAATTGTAGGACAGTTGGTAAAAATAAAATCCGCTACCCAGACTTTACCAGATAAATCAGACAAACTTATTTCGTCTCTCTGTTGGTTGGTCAAAGTAAATTCTGGAACACTTGCGACTACTTTCTCAGTATCAGATTCATTTTTATTATCGAACATCATCCACAAATTGAGTAGTGCAATACTGATTATAATTAATCCTAATATAACCCAAGGAAGTGTGGATTTATCAAGTTTACGTCGTTTAGACTCAAGATTACTTTTCTGATGTTCCATACTCTTTGTGTCTATTATTTGGATAGTATTGCTACTGACCCTTAATGCGGTGTGGTCTCAACGACCTTTTCTGCTGGTTTTTCAATTGCATTGTGTCGTGTATCTGTTGTCAAGTCTGGCATCAACATTATGACAAGGAAAACACATATAAGAAAAGGTGTAATAACAATTGCGGATAAAGTGCGTTTCTCCAGATTTAAATGCATAAAATACGCAGCGACTAAGAATGCTTTACCGCAAGCCAATCCAATGAGTAGGATCGCTTTGATGACGGTGGAATACTCAGGTATTGCAACACCAATCTCAATGGCAGTTAACACAGTAAGCCACAAAAAAATAAACCAATACCTTGTATGTTTATGTTCTCCGTTCTGAGCCATATTTATATCCTCCTACAATAAGTAAATAAAGGTGAAAACCATGATCCAAATAAGGTCAACAAAGTGCCAATAGAGTCCAACAATTTCTACTTCATGGTTAAATTCGGCAGTGTATCTTCCTCGTAGACCATGTATCAGGATAACTATCAGATATATTACACCACCAGTTACATGCAATCCGTGGAATCCAGTGATAGCATAGAAAGTGGGACCAAACAGAGTAGAACCACTAATTGCAGCACCTGATAAACTATGGTCTGGAATACCTGTCAAAGTTAATCCGTGTTTGATTAGATGTGTCCATTCATACGCTTGCAAACCAAGAAAAATGATACCACCTAAAATTGTTAATCCAAGAAAAGTACACATCCGAGATACGTTACCCTTCTGAATTGACTCTAATGATTTGACCATAGTAACACTGCTGCAAATCAGCAGGAATGTCATAAAAGCAGTCAGATTCATGCCAAGAATCTCACTTGGTTGCACCCATCCGATTACGCCTGCTCCAGCTCTGAGTGCTGCATAGACTGCCAGCAATGCACCAAATGACATGGTATCACCAATGAGGAATATCCACATGCCGAGTTTGCCGAGACTATCTGGTGTAAGCGATGGTTCGTATACGTCTTCAGTATGTTCTAAAGTGGTAGCTTGTTCCACTATACTCAACTCCTTTATTATTGTTATACCTATTTTATTCTCATATAACTACATATTTCTGCAATTATTACCGATTTACTTCTATCAATAATTGCGTATTTATTGTTTTCCTATCTGAATTCGATTATTGGCTATGACAGACATTTCCTTGTCAATCTCAAACCCAATGAACGCTCGTCCTTCTTTAAGTGCTGCCATTCCAGTTGAACCAGAACCAGCGAATGGATCGCATACGATTGATCCTTCCGCAGAAAATATCCTAATTAGATGTCGCAGCAAAGGAACAGGTTTTGCAGCGATATGTCCGAACTTCTCACGTGGTTTGGGAACAGGAATCACTGTACCGGGAAATCTTTCGTTTTCAACGACTGGATTAGTTACATCAATGAGTCCAGTCTGATGTTGTAACCAATTGTCAACGAATGTTCCTTCACGTGGAGATTGTGCTAATATAATCAACTCCATCTGTGGCTTAAGTTGCGGTGTTTTTCTACCACCCAACGCTTGAATAATTCTCTCTTTTTCATCATTTGGAAGGTTGCGCTTCCGAACGAAATGGTCTTGTTTAAAAGCTTTTGCTTGCCCTTCATATCGCCATGCTAACATATCACGAATTTCAAAACCGGCATCCTCTATGGCAATAGTTGCACGATGCGATAATCTTGGATGTGAAAAACAGAGTACAAACCCGCCAGGTTTGATTATCCTAAACCATTCTTCAGCTATTGGTATCAGAAATTTGTATAGGTTTTTACCTTGTTCCTTGTCAAATTTCATACCAACAGGCAGTCCACCAATAACACCTTTCTTTTGTTTGGACTTAATTTGTTGTTTGTCCCAGTTGTCATCCATTCCATCAAGGAAATAGGGTGGATCAGTTAAGATAAGCGAAACACTATGCTTGGAGATTTTGGACATGCCCATTCGGCAATCAATACATTTTATCCAAGAGTCACCACTATTCTTCATTGCTTCCTCGTATAGAACCTTTTCTATTTGGCATGTTGTTATGTTTTCAAGTCTCTATTTGCACGTCGATAGGTATAGAATACACTTCCACCAATGATCCCAAATACTGTGAATGGCATCGCCATCATAAACAGCACACTCCAGTTAAATCCGCGTGCTATTGGTTCATCTAAGTTTTTACATGCAGGACAAGCCTCAAGTGAAAGCGGTGAAATAGCAACAATGAGTGCTGTAATAAGTAAACTCAAGACAATTTTCTGTATCATTTGATACTCCTTCACGCGAAATACACTAAGTAGTAGAGTACAGGCCAAAGTGCAACCACATAAATCCAATAGATAGTACAAGTTTCAACACCGGTGTGATTTTCAGATGAAAACCTTCCTGCCAATGACATACCAATGACAATTGTTAACCAGATAACTGCTCCAAATACATGAACCGCATGACAACCGATAAGGACATAAAATGTAGCACCATAAACCCCTGAATGTAATGTCAATCCTTTACCTATAAGTTGTATCCATTCACTACCTTGGATTACAAGAAAAAGCAGTCCTAATGCTCCAGTGAAAAGTAAGTAATATCGTAGATACTTGACCTTATCCTGTTGAATTGATCGTAATGCTTGAAACATCGTAAAGCCGCTTATAATTAGAAGACCGGTATTGATACCAGTTACTAAACGTGGGAGTTGAATATCAGCATGGGATAACGGAGGCCATGTTACATTCCCCATCCGATATACCAAAAATGCTCCAATCAGTCCTGCAAACAACATCGTCTCAGCACCGAGGAGTATCAATACTCCTAATTTGGCATTACTAAATGGACGATTTTCAGCAATTTCCATACCACCTTATACCATCATCCACGAACTCTACGGTACCCTCTTTTTACTAAATTGACTACAAAAGCAATAAGTCCAGTTTTAATAACTATCTCAATAATGGCAGAACCTATTAGAAAAATACCGATCACGGCTGCGATAATTGTTGTGATTACTGAAACAAGTCTTTTTATGGAAATTGATGCTTCAAAACCGACAACAAATCCAACTGTTGTAATCGTAAATAAACCAATGAAGATTAACCCTAAAATAAGACCAATTTTCAGATTTCGACTCTTGCGTACCTGATCTTTCATTTTGACTCCAATTATAGACTTATTTTATCTATTGCCATCGTTATGAATATTAGTGGTAAATACAATAAAGATGCATATAGCACATATCGTGCGGTTTTGACTGTGGGTCTTTTATCAAAATAGATACCACTTATCAAGAACATACCACCCACGAGTAGTGCAACCAGAAAATATATTCCACCAGATATATTGAAGAGAGTAGGTAGAAGACCTATACCAAAAAGTGCAACACAGTTGATTACAATCTGCCGTCGTGTGCTTAATCCATCAGGATGAATAACAGGTAATAACTTTAAACCAGCATCTGCGTAATCCTTGCGATAGATATATGCAATAGCGAGCGAGTGTGGTAGTTGCCAAAGAAATAAAATGGCGAACAGTACACATGCAGAACCTGAGAGTTTACCTTGTGCTGCTACCCACCCTACAACAGGTGGTAACGCACCGGGGAACGCTCCAACAAGCGTACACAAAGACGTACTACGTTTTAGTGGTGTATAGATAAACAAGTAACTTACAACAATTAAAGAAATAATGAACCCACTCAACGGGTTTACAAAAGTCGTTAGGTATAACATTCCTCCTGCTGTAAGTAAAACACAAAAAACCAGTGCTTCCATTCCGTGTATTTTTCCTAAAGGAAGTGGTCTGTGCTGTGTTCTCGCCATCAATGCATCAATATCACGTTCAATATACTGGTTTAGTCCTAAAACTCCAGCTGCAGTTAACCCAGATCCAATTAGAGTGTGTCCGAAAAGCATCCAATTCACACCACCCTGCATCCCGAGATAGAAACCAGCAGCAGTCGTAACAAGAATCATCAATACCATTCGTGGTTTGGTAAGTTCAATATAAGCATCAACACGTCTCAATAACACTGAGACTCTTGATGGATGCTCTGCTGTATCACTGCTGTTAGGTACGGCTACTGTTGTTGAACGCATAATGTTAATCTCTATCTATTACAAGTGTATTTGTATCAGGAATTCCTATGTACCTTGATGTATCCGTCAAGCGGAAGATTTTCAACGTAATCACAAAACTACTTACTAACATAAGAGCACCTATAGCTACATGAGCAGTTGTTATAATGTCTGTCATTGATGTAGAAACTGATTCTCCGATAGCTGTTAGTTTTGTAATATAGGCTCCGACGCCCAAAATTAATTGCAGGCCAAGTAGTGCAAGCAATAGAAATAGTAAGGATTGTCCAATTCCTTGTGTTTGTTCCTCTGTACTGAATACGCGTTTGACTAATAGAAATATATGAAGTGTTACCAAAAATGCAAACAAGAGATGTGCATCAAGTCTATTCCCAGTATGCCTTAACACTGCCCCAAAGATAAGCTGAAAGTATATAAGACAAGTTGTGATTAAACTTAGTCTACGAAGTTTCTTTGTCTGCCTTCCTTCTATGTTTCCGCCTTCTATTTTTCCGATTGGTTGAGTTTTAAACCACCCTCGTGAGGTGAATAGACATATCCCACATAGTAATGCAAAAAATGCTTGTGCCAAACATGCATGTACAATCGCGAGATTTAGATTTTCTTCAGTTACCCGAAGTCCACCGAGAACACCCTGCACACTGACACCGATGAGTGCAGCAAATCCAAGCCATTTAATCCACTTTCGGTCGTCTTTTATCAATAGCAAAATGAATAGAGTAATCGTCAATAAACCTACAAGTGATCCCATCAAGCGATGACTGTGTTCATATAAGATTCCACCTACCATTTCTGAAAGCGGATACAGAAACATGTTATATCCAAAAGTAGTAGGCCAATCAGGAACTGCCAATCCTGATTCTGTGCTTGTTACTATTCCCCCTATAACAATCAGAATGAAAGTTGCTACTGCGGTAATTATTGCAATTCTATATAACCAGGGACTATATATGGTTTGCTTCATCTTTTATTCAGCACAACTATTTTCATATAACTGATTCTTGTTGCTTCGTCTATACAAGTTAATCACCTGTACTTGCAGGTGCATGCTCAGGTTGCGCCTGTGGGATCCAATCAGATTCTTCACCAGGTACGCTGTATTCATAAGGACCACGATAAACAGTCGGAATTTGTACAAAGTTTCCGTGTGGAACAGGTGTCGGTGCTTCCCATTCCAATGTCGTAACATGCCAAGGATTCTTTTCAGCGACTTTACCTTTATATATGCTCCAGAAAAAGTTGAAAGCCAGAATGAGTTGAACCGCACCAAGTGTGAAAGCACTCATCGAGATGAATATGTTCATACCTTCAAATCCGTGTAGATGTTCAGTTAACATTGGATTATCAATACGCCGTCTGTGCAGACCAACACCGAGGATATGCATTGGGAAGAAGGTGCAATTGAATGCTATAAAGGTCAACCAGAAATGAATTTTGCACAACGTGTCATTCATATAGCGTCCATACATTTTGGGGAACCAGAAGATAATACCACCGAAGATCGCAAACAGACTACCCCCAAATACTACATAGTGAATATGTGCCACAATAAAATACGTGTCGTGTATAGCAATATCAACAGGTGTGTTTGCCATATAAATGCCACTCAGTCCACCAATTACGAACATTGATACAAAGGCAATTGCATGGAGCATTGGAGTCGTAAATCGGATAGAACCGCGGAACATAGTTCCAAGCCAGTTAAATGTTTTAATTGCAGATGGCACAGCGATCAGCATTGTTGTCGTCATGAAGAATGCCCCCATTCCGGGACGCATTCCACTCTGGAACATGTGATGTCCCCAGACAATCCAACCTAAGAATGCAATTGCGATCATAGCATAGACCATTGATCGATAACCGAAAATAGGTTTTCGTGAGAAGACTGGTATTAATTCAGAAACAATACCCATGCCCGGTAAAATAAGGACATAGACTTCGGGGTGTCCAAAGAACCAGAACAAGTGCTGCCAGAGTAGTGGGTCGCCACCACCTGTAGGAGTTGCTGAGAAGAATGTTGTTCCAGCGAGTCTATCAAAGATGAGAAGTGCTAATGCAGAAGATAAAACTGGGAAAGCAAGAAGTAACAGGATTGCGACGATGAAAAGTGCCCAGATGACGAGAGGAAGTCTGAAAAAGGTCATTCCTGGTGCACGCATATTGATGATGGTTGTAATATAGTTAATCGAACCTACGAGCGATGAGAATCCTTGTATTAACAAACTAATTGCCCATAAGTTCATACCCCAACCAACACCAGTCCAAGTAGGATCAACTGATAGTGGTGCATATCCTGTCCATCCTGCCGCTGCATGACCCCCTGGTACGAAGAATCCAGTTACCATAACGACAGCTGCAAGAACAGCGAGCCAAAATGAAAGCATATTGAGCACAGGAAATGCCATATCCCGCGTTCCAATCATCAAAGGGATAAGGAAATTCCCGAATGCACCTACTAAAATAGGAACGACAACAAAAAACACCATGACAGTAGCATGCATGGTGAACAACATATTATAAAATGACCCTGTCATGACACCGCCTGGAATGAATTCTTCAGTCCATTCAGTTTCTTCGGATTCAAAAACATTCATCCAATATCTATCTGCCCAGGTTTTTGGTTCTCCTGTTTCCTGAAATTCGTCAGAAACGCCAATGATAGGTAATGGTTTTGCTCCACGTCCTTCCTGTCCTTCAAGTGCTGGTACTTCAGGATACGCCAGCTGCCATCTAAATATCATCGCGAGACCACCACCAAGAAATAGCATTATCAGTCCGTAAATCAAAAACTGTTTTCCAATCATCTTGTGATCAAGAGAGAAGATATATTTTCTTATAAAACCCTCTTCATGATGATGTGCATGGGTATCGTGGTCGTCTCCGTTATGCTCAGGTGCATGTTCAACAGTGTCATGATCTTCGTGGGCAGCATCATGACCTTCATCATTGTCATGTTCATGTGATTTATTATCGTTTTCCTGCATTGTTTTATTAACTCCTTTTGAGATCGTAACCAAGGTGTATGAGCCGTTGAGTAAAGATGTAGATCTATTCTTAGCTTAGTTGGACATCTCTTCCGCTAACCATTCATCGTAACTCTCTTGCGTATGTACATATAGATAACCAACCATTGTTGAATGACCAAGTCCACAAAGTTCCGCACACGGTATTTCAAATCGCCAGACCGTTATATCAAGTTGTTTAACATCTGATTTGTTATAGATATTTAATTCATCATCAACGTTGACCGTCAATGCATCATCAGTCTCATAAACGATATTCCCCGTGACAGAAGGTGTGTTCGCATCAGTAAATGTAAGTGTACCAGTAAAACATCCTTTTTTCCTGACGTCTTCAAAATCAGTTAATGGACTCACATCTAATGCATTGGTATCAAACCACACAGGAATATATCGATTTGGTAGTGCGTCTTGTTTTAAACGTAGTTCTGGAACGAAAAAACTATGGATAACATCTTCAGATAATAATCTAACATGAACAACCTTGTGGACAGGCACATGCAATTCATCTAATTTCTTCAGGTCATCACCAGGATCATCAACTGTGCCTAATTCTTTGTCAAGACCGGGATCTGTGTTGAATTCATTATCAGGTCCAGGATGGATCATTTTCCAATTAAACTGTTTAGCTCTAACCTCAACTACAACATCGGGATTTTCGGGAAACTCAGAGGGAGATTTTATATTGTTCCATTGTGGGAAACTCAACATCGCTAGACCGAAAACAATTATTGTAGTCGCAGCTGTCCAAATAATTTCAAGCTTCGTACTTCCTTCAATATACTCAGCACGGACTCCTTCACGATGGCGGTATTTGATTAGAAATATTACAAGTGTCGCCATAACCAGAACAAACACAACTAACGTAATCCAATATATGAGCGTAAACAGATTGTCAACGCCTTGTCCAAACGATGATATATTTATTGGTAGCCATCGTAACATCAAATTCTCCTTAACATACACAGTTGCATATAAAAACGGTAATTAACCAAAATTCAATGATATATACAACATAGATTTTACTTATTGTTCAATTTGTTTGGGAGTAAGCTGTAAACGCTGCTCCCAAGAATGTCAATACACAAAACACGCTTGTAATCAATATTGAGAGTGTCCATAAAGGTAATTCTGTACCTGTTGGTATTGTATTAGAATAAAGACTGTGACGAAATGCAGCGAGTCCATAAGTCAAAGGATTTATTTTCATGACCCATCCCAACCAATCTGGAACCCCAGTAATTGGGAAAAACGCACCAGACAATAACCATATAGGGATAAGTATTAGGTTCATTACTGCATGAAACCCTTGTGTTGATTCCATTCTCCAAGCAATGATCAATCCGAGGTTAGTCAGACCAAATGCTATTAGGAACATCACACCCAATGTCACTATCAGCGAAGTTAAACCAAACTTGATTCCAATTAATGGTGCGATGATCAACAATAGTATTCCTTGGATTAATGCTAAAGTTGTTCCTCCTAATGCTTGACCGAAAACTATACACCATCTTGGAACTGGTGAAACGAGTATACCTTGTAAAAACCCTTCTCTTCTGTCATTTACAACCGAGATTGTAGCAAAAATGGCTGTAAATAGCAATACTAAAACAACAATGCCAGGATAGAAATACTCAATGTAGCCTTGCTTTTCAGATGTTCCTGCGGGTTGAAATGAGGCACTCAATCCACTTCCAATAAGTATCCAAAAAACAAGCGGTTGAGCAATGGCACTAAAGAGTCTGCTCCGTTGGCGAAAAAACCGTATGACTTCACGCCACCAAATAGTTGAAACGGGAAGCAGAAGACTCATCACTTCGTAATACCCTATTCAAATGGGTTCCCTGTTAATTTGACGAAAACATCTTCTAACGTGGGTTTACCAATCCGAACATTTTCGATTTCGTCAGGAAATGCGGTTAAGACTTCTCTAACGAACTCATGTCCTTGTTCACACGCAACATGTAAATTATCGTTAATTATTGTAGTTGAAACACTAAATCTGTCTGCAATTGTACCACTGAGAACATCAATATTACTTGCTTCAATCAGCACGACATCACCTACAATTTGCGATTTCAGTTCTGTAGGTGTTCCCAACGAAACCAATTTACCATTATTCAAAATTCCAACTTTGCCAGACATCTCCGCTTCATCTATGAGATGCGATGTTATTAGAATCAATATGTTTTCTGTTGTTGCAAGTAAATTCAGATAATCACTCAGTTGTCTTCTAATAGCAATATCTAATCCACTACTTGGTTCATCAAGTAGTAACACCTTCGGTGAATGTACCATCGCTTTAGCAATCTCAACCCGTCTTTGTAAGCCTCCAGATAATACTTCAACAAGGTCATTTGATCTATCTTTGATATCAAACTTTTCAAGAAGTTCTGAAATTCTATAGTTTAGGTCTTTTCCTTTATATCCATAGAGATGACACTGGTGTTTTAGATTTTCATATACTTTCAGTTTTGGATCTAGTCCAGGGTCTTGAAAAACAACCCCCAATAACTTCCGTATGGCATTCTTCTCCGTATATAAATCATATCCAAGAATGTTAACACTACCTGAAATTGGAGGAATTAGCGTTGACAGAATTTTAAAAAGGGTTGTTTTTCCACTACCATTTGGACCGAGAAAGCACAATATCTCACCACAAGTTACGGTAAAACTCACATTGTCTAAAGCACGTCTTGAACCGTAGGAATGTGATAGGTTTTCAACCGTAATTCTGTTTTCCACACTAACTACTCTGGAAGTTTCAGTGTGAAATCTTGCTTTACCTCACCACCGGCGGCAACTGTAACAGTTTGCGGTTCTTTGTTATTTGTCCCACAGACTTCATGCCAAAACCCCAATTTATATGTTCCTGGTGGCACGTTTTCAAGTGTGAATTCACCCTTTTCATTGGTTACAGCAAAATATGGATGTGGGACATAAGCGATATATGCTTTCATCCAGCTATGAATATCACATTTAACTTGAACCGGACCACCTGCTTTAGCAATTCCCTTGATCCGTAGCTTCTTAACCATTCTGTTCTGTGATTTGTTAATATCTTGACCCATATCTGCATCATTAAGAAATATATGAACATTATGTGTAATTGGTGCATTATTAAGCATTGTTAGACGAGTACCAACGGGTACGATCTGGACGTGCGGTGTAAATTTACAGCCTTCTTGATCGATTTCAGGTTTTTTTGACTCTGCGTCAAAATCTTTACCTTTAGCTATGTCCATAAGATAGACAATCGTATTTTTCAGTTCCTTGTCCTCGCCAACGACAACGGATTCATCAAACTTAGCTTCTTTTCCACAAACTACTTTGTCTTTGTTTATATCAAGTTTTTTCATTTCAGGTGCTTCACCTTCAAACTTGACGATACCAGTGACTTTTCCACCGTCATTAACCTTCATGGGTGTATACGCTTCTGGAAAAACAAGCATATTATTCTCTTCTTCGTGGTTGTCTGCAAGCACAATCAAACCAAAACAACACGCAAGAAGAACCATAAAAGACGCGAACACTCTAATTTTCATTTTTTTCTCCTTTATCAACACCCAATGGTATATTATGCATCGCTTAGGATACTTGCGATACTCAACAATCAAAGGTGCTTTTCGTTAATTTTCAATGTGTGGAACATACTCGTCCCAACACATTCATCTAAAAGATTAAGTATTTTTTCTTTGTACAAACTGTCGCAAACCAACTAACAAACCTAATGAGAGCAATGCGACTAAAGGTGGATAAATAAACCTTCTTGAAGAAGGAACAGGTTCAAGGACAAAGGTGTACCAACTTGTTATCACACGTTTCGTGTCAATATCACCGTTTGCACCATCCCATGCTGAAAAAGCAATCGGTACAAATACAGCAGGTTCAATCTGCAAATCCTTCTTATCTTCAGTTTTTAATGTGCGTTTAACCCATAGTCTGTATTGTCCCTCTTTGTATTCATTCTCTGCTTGAACATTCCCTTGATCTTCTTGTAACTCTGCATTGGACATACCCTTCGCAGTGAGCTCTTTTATCGTATCTGGTTCAGAAGCCATCCACTGCCACAGATAAACAGGCTTTCTTCCACCCCATAGAAAATAAGGTTTTTCATCTGTTGGCCCCTTAGGTACTTTGACAGGAAACTGAATTGTCAAACCATCTATGTAGGATTGACCAAAATCATCAGTTTCTTCAAGGGTAGTATTGTTCGTCCTGTCGTCCCAAGTGAACAAGAACGCTACCTCAGTATCATTATAGAATGATTTTACATTCACAGAGTCTATTGTTGGATTAAACTGTCTCGGTTCAACTATGACTTGTCCAACAAGAGGATAATAACTTGATTCAAGTGTCTCCCATTCAGCATCGTCAAATGTTGGTAAATCGCCTTCTTTATACTTTGATCTCAGTACATTGTTTCCAATAGCATACTCAGGTCGTTTTTCTGGTGAAAGAGATTTGACATAGTTTGCCAGATGCCAACTCTTTTCATAAACAACCTTCATTGCCTCATCATAGATTTTCTGCGCTTCTGGTGTAAGTTCGCTTCCTTCCGCTCGATCAAGTGCAGCATCAATCGCGTTTTCCATTTTCTCTGAATACTTTGCATATTCAGCTTCATCATCTGGTGTAATCTCTTCTTTGTTTTCCAATTCGACAGCACGTTCTGATTCTTCTGGTGTCAAACCGAAGTGATAGAAAGTGTCACCTTCAAATGCAGGCATAGGAGAACCAGCAATTCCACCAATAAATCGCCTAAAAATATCTTCCGTGGTTGATCCACCTCTATAGTTCCATCCCTGAGCAAGATTTGCTGGCCATGTCCTGTGATCCCAATTATCTACTAATGTTGGAGCAGAAGTTCCATCACCTCTACCAACATTTCCGTGACATTCAATACAACCGAGTTCTGTATAAAGCACTTTCCCAATTTCTACACTCTCTTGTGAGTATTTGATTTTTCCAGTTAGATTAATTTTTCTTGGTGCCGTTTCACTATCTTTTAATTCTTGAAACCCGCTATAAAAAGTTTTTATATATGCAACAAGTTCCCAACGGTCATTAGCACTGAGTGCACTCTCCCACTCTGGCATGGATGAACCGGGCATTCCATTGGTAATTATATCAAATAAGTCTTGATCTGTAGGTAATTGACCACTTTCTGTAGATCTGATTTTGTAAACGCCACCAGTGAAGTCTCTCGGTCTCGGTAGAAGGTTTTCAGCTGCACTGCCATCTCCACGTCCTTCAATACCGTGGCAGTGCGCGCAGCTTTCATCATACACCTCTTTCCCACGTTCAGAAACTTCTGGAGATTCTTGGGTATAAGACGTAAGAGTAACTACAAACAAACTAAACATAAGGATAAATAGGACAAAGAATGTTGTTCTCATGATTAGTGTCCCTCACCGAATGTCCGATATGAATAACCTGTGTAATGTGACAAAAAGAGGATGACATCCCAGATCTCTTCTTCAGATAGTATTTCTTCCCATACAGGCATTGCGGAGTTCCAAGGGGTGCCAGCATTAGGTAAACCTGGTCCACCTTTGCTGATTCTCCAAAAGAAGAAAGATTCTTGGAAATTCGGAATGATTCCAGGGTCTTGAAAGTTCGCTGGTATGGGTTGAAAACCGTGTGCAAAATGTCCCTTTCCATCAAGATGATCTCCATGACAGACGAAGCAATTGTCATAGTAAACATTTCGTCCATTTTCTACATGAGACTTAAATTCTTCAGGATCATCCTTCTCATAATGCCGATATGGATTTTCTACCTCCTGCATTGAACCGATGACTTTATCCTTATATGTCAGTTCCAGTGGCGGTGAAGGGTGTGCATCCCGCGGGTCTCCTGGAGGATTAGCCTTCTGGGCAATATTTGTATATGTATACCCTAACATTAGAATTGGAATCAGAACTGCAAGAACTACACGACGGGTACTGCGTTTCTCATCGACAAGTGTTTCGTGAATTGGCCTGATAAATTCTTCAAATCTCGTATCTTCTACGGAGACATGTACCAGAATAGCAATAAGGATCAACGCCATATACATAGCGATTACACTATTAGGAATTGGGACTGAGATAAGACCACCTACAATGAATCGCAGAAATACCCAACAGGCAATGAATATTATAAAACATATTGTAAAGAGTGAAATCCTTTTCATTGCTTTTCTCCTCTTAAGTTCTTCCCAATCTATTCTGGTGCTTCTTCTGATGAATCAGTGGTTTCTGATTGTTCAATATCGTCAGAGGCAGTTTCATCTGCAGTGGTTCCAGTCAAAGCACTCAAAAATGCAATTAAATCCGCTAACTGTGTCACAGTTAATGTATCGGGAAAGTTATCAGGCATTGGAGATTTTATAAGTAACTTTTTCCCTGAACCGACTGCTAAGACATCTTCTTCTACATCAAAGGTATCAAATATTTCTTCGCTTCCATCAACCATCATAACGATTTCGTCATCATCCCTTGTACCGGACACATGTTCTCCAACAACCTCTCCCACATCAAAGATTGTAAGTGTCATCATCATTTTCAAATCAGTTTTTGAGAAACTTCTTGTTTCTTCACCAACTTTCAGCGTAACCTTATCGGTAGTTTCCTCAACGATCTCTCCGCTGACAGGCGTATCAGAATCTTTCGGTGTAATTGTCAATGTGAAAAACCCATTGTCCTTAAGATTTACAATATCGTCTTCATCAACAGGTTCTTCATCAAATTCACTAAATAATATGGTATGTTCTGTTTCTGTACCATCGGCTGCTTTCGTTCTAATTACAACTTTTTCCTCATCTTGGGAAACTATAGTGCCTTCGTAGGTAGTACCATTTGCTTTGATTTTTGCTGTTCCATATCCACTGACAATTTGTGCATGTGGTTTTAAAACAGATTCTTCAAGGTAACGTGCTTCATTGAAAGCAGCAATTTCAGTAAGTTCTGGTGCGGTGACAACTTCAAAGTCTTCGTTCGCTTCACCTGCTTTAGGATTTTCAACACCTTGGACAACATGACAGGATATACATGCTTGGTCTATAAAGACTTTTCTCCCTGCATCAGGGTTACCTGTAAGCAGTGGTGGCAAAGCAGCAGCCGCTGTTTCAATATTTGCTCTATCAATAGGTTCATCAAAGGGTTCCGGGGAGATTTCACCACCTTGACTCTGTAGAAAGGCGATAACCGCTGCAATTTCTAACTTAGTAAGTTCAATCGGTTTTTTCCATACCTCTGGCATAATCTTACCATAACCAGGTACCAAATATTTTCCCGGATCATAGAGTGATTCAATTAGATAAGACTTCGCATCCATTCCTGCTACACGGTTTGCTGCGGTTACGCCAATATCTGTCAGGTCGGGACACCTTCCTGGTGGTGCAGAAGTATCCACTGTATGACATGCTGCACACTGTCCTTTTGTATTGAAAATAGCAGCACCTATTTCTACGACCGCATCAGGATCAGACCAGTCAAGTTCGGTTACAGGACCTGTCGCTGTTGATGTATCTGGAACAAGTGCGGCAATAAATGCGTAAAACCAAATTACTCCTAAAGAGAACGTTACCAATTTCATCACAGGAAACCACAAGACCATGTTAATCAATACTGATATTGTGAACCAAACTGACCATGGCAATAGGTTTTCTGATGCAATTGGAAAAGCAGGAGCCTTTGCAATAAATGCAATGAAACTCACAACCATTAAGATTAGACATCCTGTCCTGATAAGTGTGTTTTTCATCGTTCTAATCTCCTGTTAATCACTACTCTCTACTACTGTTTCCATTGGAACTTCAGGTTGCTTCTTTTTCTCTCCCCAAAGACCGAGCCAGAAAATAAATCCGACAAGTGCGAAAAAGATAACCATTATGATGGATACCATATTCACAGCTTCGCTTAGAGTAGGTGTGAATGCGTCAACAGAGGTGTCTCTATGAACACCGAAAATATGCCATCCTTCACGTAGACCAGAACGGGCATATCCCATTAACCCCATCAATGAGGTAAAGGTGATAGCAAGTAATATAAGAACGTATTGTGAACGTTCTGTCATCCCACCCCAATCTATAGTGCCAGATGTTGTTGCTTTTCTATACATGAATATATCAACGATTGTTACAACCACCATGACACCGAGTGCAACCATCACTTGCCAAGGAGTTAAGACATTCACACGGGTGTCTGTAGCAACAGAAAATCCAACAATTCCGATAACAACAATAGAAACAACTCCTAAAAAGAATATGGAAGAAATTAGTATATTACCAAGACCTTTCCAACTGGTTGTCGGTGTTTTACCAGAACGTCTATAGAATAGAAAACTCAAGAATGTAGTCAGGATAACGATGTTAACAGCGGTATTTTTCGCAGTCATCAATCCAAAGAAACCGAGGTGCGGATGGTTTGAACCCCCCATCGCACTTAACTCAGATGCTGAGGAGATTTTTGATAAAGTACGCGGAGTCATCCAAACAGCTACACAGATGACAATAATGGCAATCATATAAGGACGATAGCGAGCATATATCTCGCCACCCTTAATGCGTCCCATTCCTGACCATAGGTAGTAGTTGGCACCGATGAATAGCACACCGATCATTACTGCCTGAAGGATAAATAGCCAAGAAAATAGACTACCCATCATATTGATACCCATGGTGTTATTGAACATGTAGATTTCTCTACCCAACCAATAACCAGCGAATGGCAACGGTATGAGTCCACACAATGCGATGAAGTTTCCGTTATATCCCATCCAATCGTAATGTGCTTTGTCTTCCTTCGTTTTAGCGACGAGGAACCGAAATGCGGCATAAGCTGCAACAATTGAACCACCAAATGCAATGTTACCAATTAGTCTGTGAATATTGACTGGCATCCATGTAAAGTTGTTGACTGCTTCCCATACATTGGCTAAGAAATCACCTGACTCATTGTGAAGCGGAATAACAGAGTTGCCAGTTATCCCATCAAGAACTTCAGCACGTGTCATCTCAGGATTTTGAGTTAACATGCTTTCAATCCATGCTTCTTTTGTTTCATCGGATAACTTTTTAAATTGCGTTGCAGGACTCGTTTGATAGGTGAGCCATGTATTTGATACAAACATGATGGCTGTTCCCCACAAGTTTAACAGAACACCAAGGACAAGGTGTATCCATTTAAACCGTCCTTTCATCTTATCCCAACCATAATAATAGATGTATAACGTAAAAGTTTCTCCAAAGAACAGTACGACGTAGAATATCATTGTCGGACCAAAGATTCCACTCAACTTACTCAAAACCTTTGGATAACACCATACAAGAATAAAGACAAGGACGCCACCCAGCAGTGCTGTTGTAGAGAATGCCCCCATACAGAGCTTGATAAACTCATGTGCCATTCTGTCATATCGTTCATCTTTTGTTTTCCAACCGATGAACTCAATAATAACAGCAAACATCGGGACACCGAGAATGAAGGAACCGAAGAGCAGATGTAGCTGCGCAGCGATCCAAGCTGCGTTTCGACTTCCAATCAACGGGAACGGACGATATTCTTCATCTGTCACGTCTTGTGCAAATGCAGGAAGAACAGCAAATAGCGCAAACCCGAGTAACATCACTGCGAGTATGAAATATATTCTCTTCAGAGTTTTTGGAGAGCAACAACGCATCTTTCGTGTCCTATATTCAATGGATTACAATAAGTTTAAAATTCCACTCTTTGTGATTCAAATAGTGTCAAGAACTCTATTTTTTCTTGGGCTTTTTGAAATCTGAACTTTTAAATTCAACTGTAACATCACCATCTGCAGGTACTTCTACGGTTTTGTTAGCAGAGCCGAGATCTTCATGCCAAGCAATAACTCTCGTTCTACCTGCTGGAACTTCTTTCAATGTAAATTTACCTGTATCAGTCGATTTTTCATAGGTATCAGGATCAATGAATTTATCTTTATCGTCTTTCTGTCCAGTTACAGTATAATAGTTGCTATCTACCGCAACAATGTAACCTGACATCCAAGCATGGATATCACATGTCAACTTAATGGCTTCTGCTTTTGTGATTGTATAAGGGACTTTTGTGCCTTTCTGTGCAATCTGTACGTTGGGTGCTTCATTCTTTTCAGCATGTGAATGAACATTGTGAGCTACTGGATCACTGGACGTAAGTTCTACGGTCGAACCTGTCGGAACAACGAGCACATGCGGCAAATAACGACAGTTCTTTTGGTCAACAACTACATTCTCCTTGAGTGGTGTAACTGTATAACCCCTACCCCGTGCATAAATCACAACATTCTGAATACCTTTGCTTTTAGAGACAACAAGATTCTCAGATTTCGCACCTTTAGTTGAATCAATACAATGTTGTTCAGTCGTGTTAATTGTCAGGGCAGTACGCGCTGGGGCATCTCCTTCATAAATTACTGTTCCAGTGATATTGCCAGCAAAGGCAAGACTGGTCATTGTCCCGATAATAAGTAATGTAAATATGATTTTTAAGTTTTTCATCGTTCTACTCCTTAATTTAATAATTAAACTTTTTATTATATTAACACCTAAAGATTTGAATTGGCAAACCCTAAAAAACAACTATCACGGATATCCGTGATAGGTCATAGTGACCCACAACCTAAAGGTTGGGGCTTGTGCTTCCTTGACAACAGCGTTTCTCCAAAAGGATCCCCCGTCTCATGTCATCTCCACTTTAGGCAGCTAAGCCTGCCTGTTTGATATTGATAGCTGCATTGATGTCTCTATCGTGTTCAGTCTTGCACGTAGGACATATCCAGTGTCTATCTGAAAGTGTTAGTTTATCGTTTGTGTGTCTGCAGTTGCTACAGGGTTTTGTTGTAGCCGTCCATTGTCCGATTTTGAGGAAAGTTTTATCGTGTTTAGCACACTTGAATGCCAACACTTGAATGAACTGGTAGCAAGCGAGGTCACTGACTTTACGTCCCCAGAGGCGTTTCATGCCGTCTATATTGAGGGTTTCAAAGCACAAGGTGTCAAAACGCCTGCAAAGGTCTGTAGCAAGTTTCCACTGCCAGTCAAGACGTTGTCGTGCTATCTTCCTATACTGCCGAGATAACGCACGGATAGCACGATACCAATTGCCTGACCCCTGAACTTTACGACTCACGCTTTTATTCAGTGTTCTCAACTTGTTCAAGGACTTTTTCAAAAACTGCGGAGACATAATCTTATTACCATTAGAAGTTGTGAGAAAGGTTGTCAATCCGAAATCAAAGCCAGCACTTTCACCTGTCTTCGCAAATGATTTCGGTGTGTCAACGTTATCACAAGAAAAGCATATCCAGTAATCGCCACACCTGTCACGCTTGAGGGTTATTGTTTTGATGTCACCTGTTATTTCACGATGTTTGTGAAAGGAGAACCACGTATCTATACAGTTGATCTTGATACGGTTTCCTTCAAGTTTATAGCCTGCCTGTGTAAACGTCATGGAGTTGTATTTATGTTTCGGTTTGATTTTCGGTCTACCTACTTTGCACGTTGTCTTGCCAGCCTTGCGATCTTTCATATTTCTGAAAAATGCATCATAAGCTTTGCCCATACGCAGGACAACATCTTGAACAACTTGACTCGGTAGTTGTTTCCAATGTGGGTTCGTTCGCTTTTTCAACTTCGCAATATGACGATTCATCGTATAGGCAGATATGTTTTTCTTATATATGTAATAATACCTTTGCTGCAATCGCATAATATGCACATGGACCTGATGCATATCGTCAAGCAGATTGCCAAGTTTTAGCGTGTTCTTTTGATTTTGTATCTTGTATTTATAGGTTTTTCTCATGGTATGTCTTCTCGGTGAAGAACCCTTTTCGCATCGTTAGTAGTGTGCAGATGCTAACGACATCCACAACTGAAAAGGTAATTGTATTACAGTGTGTTTCTTTCTCAAAATCAACCTTTTTGTCCGTCTACATCCCGCAAGCTAAAGCATGGGGATTTGACGGGAAGAGCGTTAAGGTCTGAAACTTTTCTTGATATATTCAAGAAGTTCCTCTTGTTCATCAACGCTGAGATAATAGTGAAACGCTGGCATATCGTTTTTTCCATCTCGTATACTATTCAGTAATTGTTCATCTTCATGCATTGACCATAGGGTGTTGTCTGTTAGGTCTGCAGGGTCTAATTTTTTAAACCGTCCTATTCTCCCATTGCCTTCACCACTGTTCCCGTGGCATCCGGCACAATATCTTGCATAATGATACTCAACTTCATTCGGATACTTTGTACTTGGGTCAATTTGTTTCCCTAACCAGATGAAACCGTTTAACCATACAAGGATCATGACGATAATAATCAATAGATGTTTCAATAGACATTATATAAGTTTAATCGAAATGTTTGTCATAACACCAAGGTCTGAAGTTTAGACGAAAGTTATGTAATCCACAACAGATTTTCATGACTAAATCGCTGAACCCTTGTTTCCAATTGCGCAACTTGTCTTTGACTATGCGGTATCTTTTGACACCACTAATCACATGTTCTACACGGATACGGATAGACGATATTTCTCGGTTTCTTGCTTTTTCAGCTGCTGTCAGTTCACCACCTTTGGGTTTCTTTTTCGGTTGGACAACAGTAATACCAGCAGGATTAAAACCTAAAAAACCGGAATCTTGGTATAAATAACTACCACTTGGCAAAAAAGATACTGTTTCATCGGCAATACGTTTATCATGTCTGCTGCCTTTGTAAGTAGGAGACAATACCAATATCTTGCACGCAGCATTAATAAGCAGATTATTCTTTACTGTATGTTGTTTCTTTTTGCCACTATAATAGTCCTTCTGTGCTTGTTGGTCTTTCGGACGCTGTATCGGACGCTCTGTGCAATCTTGGAAAAAATGTTCGGGTGCCGGTGTGTCACTTTCAACAGCTGTCTCTTTTTCAAAAGTATCAGGAGTTGCCTCACGAGATGGCAACTCACCGAGTTCATCTAATGCTTGGTCTAATATCGGTGAAAGTAGGTGTATCCATTTATTTGTCTCAGGTTGAGACATATCAAAGAACATACCATGAGCATCTTGGGTCCATGCGTGTCGTAGATAAATCAAAATAAACAGAAGTTTATCTGCCATATTTGACAAACGACTATTTTTGTAAGTGGTATAACGCCGTTTTTTTTCGTTCTTGACCATCAAGTGTTTTTGTAGAGACAAACGCTAAAAAATGTGTCGTAAAAATCGGAAGAAGTGCCAAAAATTCTTCAGTCGTAAAACCCGTTAGTTTTTGGAACTTACCCGGATCGTCCTTTATTTCATCATATTTGTTCATGAGTTAATCTCCAAAGCATAATTTTCTTTATTATGCCAGAAATCAACTGTAATTTAAATTGAAATCAACTGTAATTTAAATTCATATAATGTCTAATATGTAGGATTCTCCATAAAAGAAATCCGCACCTACATTAACGTCCTAATGATATGAGATAATCTCGTACTAACTGAATCTGTTTCTCAGCATCATCGCCAGCATAACCCGGTACAGCCATGTGTTTTCCACCCGCTATAGGCCATGCCTGCGGCATTGCAGTACCTTTTTGGAAACTCTGAGGATCTTTCATCCAATCTATAAGCCAATCCGCTTTGAGTCGTGTTTTTGCCAAGGATAGATCGGGTCTACCTGCTTTGTCGCTACCTGCGGGAATAATCTCACCTTGTGATGGATGACAGGAATCGCATTTTAGTGTATCAAAAATCTGCTTACCGACTTGTAGTTCAGCACGGGTTGACGTTGGTTGCTCAATGGTTTCATAGGGGAACGGTTCATTGTCTAATGCTGAGAAGTATTTCACAAGTGTGGTTGCATCTTCATCCGACATATCAAATGTTGGCATACGAACTTTGAGACCGTAACGGATGTCTGAAGGAACTTTGAGGAATTCAAACAACCAATTTGGATAGACACGTGCACCTTCTGCTTGCAGAGGTGGAGGTGCTAACTGCTTAGCAGTAGCCTCACCTAAACCTTCGTGTGAAACAATAACGTTTTGATAATCTCCACCTTCACCCTCTATTATGTGACAACCAGCACAGTTGTATTTCTTGACTACTCTTCTACCAGCATCAATTTGATTCTGTTTTTCAACGCGTTCTGGTTCAACTGCATGCTCAAAAATATAATTCAGTGGATATGGTTGTGGTTGGAAACTCTTCAATAAAACAGCGATTGCCTTAGCATCTTCTACATCGTTTTTCAGATTTTGGAAGACTGGCATGCGGGAAACAATTCGTCGCGTTTCGTATCTTCTTGGGTCTGTAAGTTTTCCAATTGTCCAACCGTGCCAACTATGTTCAACATCTTCTTCTAAGGTATCACCGAAATCAAGTTCGTCATAGAGTTTTGCTCCGAATTCACCGAGATCAGCTCCCACCTTGGATTCATTCTCAAATCCTGGGATCTCATGGCAACCGAAACACCCATAAGTGCGAACAAGTTTTTCACCTTCCTGTGCATCAACTTCACCGATTGATGCTGAAACAGGTGATGGTGTGGTTTTCTGTAGACTCATTAGAAATGCGACTACATTATCAAGTTCACGGTTGCTTAAACGCAAACTTGGCATTGATGTATCAGGGTCATATTCTCTCGGATTTTCAATCCATTTGCGGAGATAACTCGGTTTAACTTTATTACCTACACTGTCCAGAGCAGGGGCAAAATCACTTCCTAATCCATCAACAGTATGACAGGATAGACACCCTACCGTCTTCACAGTTTCTTCACCAGCACTGATCGCGCTTTCAGATTTTGAATATGTTTCCGGCGATTCATCCAAAGATGGGTCTTTCATAGCCGCAAGATATTTTGCAATTGATTTTACCTCGTCAACGATACGTAAAACATCATCTTTTGCATAAGTATATGATGTACCATCATCTGCAGTTAGAAGGTAGTTTGTAGCTGTTTCTGTAACAACACCAGTACGTTGTCCACCATTCTTAAAGTAGACCAATTGGGTCATGCCTTCTACAGGAAAGAAGTTCGGCATTGTAGTTTCTGGTAGGTAGGCTTCCGGTTGTTTAATCCATTCTTCAAGCCATTTGACATCGTTAATCTTACTGCCAACTTTGCTCAGTGATGGACCAACCTTGCCAATTTTCTCAAGGGAACTGTATCCTTCAACTGCATGACACCCATGACATCCAAGACTCTCAAATTGATCCATACCTTTTGAAAGAGTAGAGGCATAGTCCACTGGAATGTTAGTTTCTGGGTCAACTCCATGATCTAACTTCATCACACCATCATGACAACGTCTACAATTTGATTCCATATATCCTTTTTTCTCTGTAGATGTCATACCAGTCTTTTTATCCATACCAAGCACAGGTGTAAGCCAGAATTCTGCGTGTGTCAGGGCATGTGCGGATTTTGCTGTCAATCCGTGTCCCTGTCCACCATGACAAGGTGTACATCCGAATCTTTCAATGGGGTGATTTCCAAGTAACACATCACGATCTGGGTGAGTTTGTAAGACATCGCGGTATCCTGTTTCATAAGATACTTCAACTTCTCCAAACACATCTGTATCAGTGAACGTGAGCAATCCATCTTCAGACAATTCATAGTCGTCAGGTTCTGCCTCAAAATCTTCAATAACTATTGTCTCACTACCAAGTTTAACCTTTGGATGTTTCAGTTGATGTGTTTCAAAGTTCTCTCCATCACCATCTACTTCAAACGTCTCCTGTGCCTCAGTATCATAACCGCTTCTATCAACCGAGAAATGACAAGTCGCACATCGATCAGCAGTATAATCAAACTCTTCAAGATAATACTGAACGATAGTGCGTGTTTCCTTGAACGGGTTTTCCAATAGACTGCCAAGGAACTTGCGTTTGATGCCACCGACATCTGCTAATTTGTCTTCCAGACGTGTAACAGCATCAAATTGGTTCTTTATCGTATCAAGGGAATCGAGTGCCTGTTGTGCTGCAACAATCCCATCTGCAATATCTGTATCAATAGGATTGTTTTTTTGTGCGATTAGGTAGGTTGAAAGTGCTTTTGCCGGGTCATTATTGGATAGGTAAAATTCTGCAAGTGATTTATTTTCATCAGCATATTCCGTCTGTGTTTCCAAGACAGCAAATGTAAGTTCACCTTCAATCCGTTTTTCAAATTCGTCTAATTTCTCTTTCCACTTTTGGACTTCCTCTGTCTCTTTTCCATGTGCGACATGTAGACTGTGCTGATATTTATAGTTGATTGCATCGGATTTGCTCTGTTCAAACTTGCGTTCTTGCAGTGATTCGTCCAACGCCACCTTTTTCGTCTCAACGACATTCTCTAATTTACTTAATTCTTTCGTATCAATTTCAGGATTGGAGGGTTTTTCAGGTAAATTTTTCTTTGCATGTTCCAATTCAGCCTTTGTCTTTTCATATTCATATTGGTAAAACTGTTGTTGGAATTCTTTCCAAGGTCTTCGAGTGATCATTTCATCCCAGAAACCCCATACGGTAACTAATCCTAACAGTGCTGACAGAATAAAGAACAAAACAGCATAAGATTTTTTTTCTGCTGGAATATCTTTGTTGTTCCTCACGAAGTGTATTCCTCCAAATCAATCATTAATACGAGTACAATGTATACAGAAAGACAATGTAATACTACTAACATCTACATTTAGATATTGAACCAAGGAGACACCCACACATATTTTATATTCAATCCTAAACGCAGTATCATTTTAATCGGTAGTGCCATCATACATAAGAACAGAAATGACACGATGACATATCGAATCAATCCAAGTTCTTGTAGAAATTTGCTGGTTTTACCTTTCCAAAAATAGAAAACTGGACCGAGTGCGAAATATCCTGCAACTACCGCAAATCCAAAGAAATTCGCCGTCATCTCATCACGGATGCCAAAGAGATATGATAGATTTACATTTGTTAATGGGACAAGCTTATGTGGATCCCAATATTCCCACGGCATAAATATATTCCAACCAGGTCCCCTTAAGAAAGTGCCAACAATCATCAGGACAATCCAAAGGATAATAAAACCGAAGCAGAATGCACCCAGTGCAAAGGGGCGTTCCTTGATTGTATAATATCCTTTTCCTTTGGGATTGATGTCAATATAGGGAATTGCAATAAGACCTGCGATTATGAGTCCTGGTAAAACCACACCTGCAATCCAAGGATCAAAATAAACCAGCATTTCTTGAAGTGCAAGGAAGTACCATGGGGCTTTAGAGGGATTAGGGGTTTTAGCAGGATCGCTCATCTCTTCAAGTGGCGCGTCAATCATAATAGACCATACCGCGAGGATGAGCATGATGATAATTGCACAGACAAATTCATTCCGACAGAGATATGGCCAGACATATACCTTATCGTTAAGTGCTGCATCTGAAGGGACACCTGTTCTATCTGTTTGACGTGCTTGTCTGTATGCTAACCACATAAAGAATGGAATTAGGAAAAGCATTGCCAAAATTGGCACATTATCAGGTTTCTCTATTAATAATAGAACATTCTCCATATCTAAATCCTGTCTCCTTCAAATGTTATTTCGTATTCTTACAAAGTATAGGTCTGATTGTTATTCTGCAAGTGTCTTATAGGGGACCAGAAATACCGCCATCTTTACGGACACGCCAGAAATGTAACGCCATCAATAGACTTGCAACAAGAGGTACAGCAATACAATGCAAGATATAGAATCTTAACAATGTTGATGGACCGACAATAGTTCCTCCAAGTAATGCAAATCTTACATCATTTGATTGTGTGATAATATCTGCTGGGGCAAAAGGACCTTCATGTCCTAATACTGGTGTAGCACGAGCCATATTCGTTCCGACTGTAACTGCCCAGTATGCCAGTTGGTCCCAAGGTAGTAAATAACCTGTAAAACTCAGAAAAAATGTGATGAGTAATAAAATTACACCCACTGCCCAGTTAAACTCACGTGGTTTTTTGTATGAACCTGTCAAAAAGACCCTAAACATGTGGAGCATAACGGAAATGACCATACCGTGTGCAGCCCACCTGTGCATGTTGCGTAGAAGCATACCGAAAGGAATGTCAAATTCAAGTGCCTGTACATCTCGGAAAGCATATTCAGCAACAGGCCTATAATAGAACATGAGCAATACGCCTGTGACCGCTGTTACAAGGAACATGAGAAAGGTGATGCCACCCATACACCATGTAAATCTGAAGTTCAAAGCGTGACGTGAAATACGGGGAGGATGTAAATGGAGCCATACATTCTGTAGGACTTGAAGCGTGAAACGACGTCCTGTTTTTTCGTAACCGTGTCGAAAAATAGATCTCCAAATATCGGATTTTGTAATCTTTTCTATTAGTCCTTTGCGTTCTTCGTTCATTGTATTCCTTTTCAATTAGATTGTAAATCTTTTCTCATCAGACATCAATACTATCTGTATGTTAGACTTTCAATGATGCGCCTGGATCACTCCATTGACCTTTTTCACCTAAAAACTTAACAGATTTATCTATTTGGAGTTGACCATCCTCAGCCAAGGTAATCTTCACACGTTCAAGCGGTCTTGGTGCTGGTCCTTCATAGTTGATTCCGTCACGGTCGAAACCGCTACCGTGGCAAGGACACTTGAATTTGTTTTCTGATGAGAGCCAACGCGGTGTGCAACCTAAGTGCGTGCAGGTTGTTAGCAGAGCATAAAACTCTCCATCTTCACGTCGAACGATCCATACACCAAAAGGTTCTTTTTTGAATTTTTCGCTTACACTACCGGCTGGATATTCTGCGGGAAAACCAGCTTTAAAGACAGATGATGGTTCATACAAGACTCGCGGGTATAAATAACGCACCAAACCTGGACCAAAACATAAACCGAGTGCACCAGTGAAACTACCCCATGCGAGTGTTAAGAAAAATAAACGACGTGACAACGTTTATGCCCCCTATCTACGAATTACAATATTGATTTTGTAAAAGTATATCACAGAATAAGATTTTTTGCATGAATTTTGACTGCTTTAAAATTACTTTATCACGGAAATCCGTGTATTTTGAAGTGGGAACAACAATGCGAATTTGATGTAACGAATAACGTGAGTTGGATAATAGGTATATGAACTTCATTTTCCTAAATATTACTCTCATAGACCCGGTAGGTGCGGTTTCCGAACCGCACCATAGGCGTCAATTTAGTGAGTAAAGTTTGTGCATTTTATACACCTGTCGCCCCGCTGGGGCTTTCGTCTGTATTGATATTACGTGCTATACACCTGTCGCCTCTCCGAGGCTTTCATAAATCACATATCAGCACCAGCGGTGCGAAAGGTGTATAGAAAATGTCCGCCACAAGAAACCAAGCACCAGCGGTGCGAAAGGTGTGTATGATAATAAGAGACTTCCAAAATCCTTCACAGGTAAATATATCCTTAAATTGACGCCTATGGTGTCAATTTAGCGGTTACCCAACCCCTCTTCCATTGTTGGAGTGGTTTCTAACCACGATTTACAGGTTTGGGCTCAAAAAATCGGGGTTACAAACCCCTCCAACAATAGCGGATATCCTTTTGTAAGCGCGTAGGACATATCTATGAAATATAACGATGTATGCTGTTTTAAATTAATAGCAGCATTATACCTTCAATCTTCAATGAAACCATAGGAGCGGCACCACGAACACTGAAATCATTAGAAACTTGCTAATGTGCAGTAATGCTCGGTTGACAACTGGATTCTCAACAAATATAAAAGTTAAATTCACGAATTCTTGAGCGGATATGAAAAACGGCTCAAATCAAGTTATTACTGGATTCAAGCCGATTTAGAAAATGTCCGATATTTGCGCTTATCGGGTGTTTTTGATGCTTGCCCATTTTGTTGTGAGCTTGGATTTAGGGTCTACGGGATAACTATCATCGCCGAAGAACTCAATCTCGCCAATTTGAAAGTATGCCCCACCTGGGTTCGCTACGGTGTTATAAGTAACATGCCGAAAAAACCGATACCCGACTTTTTGAACGTCGAAATCTTCATCTGCATCAAAACGGATAACTTGTAGTCGCTCAGTCCAGAAACTATCTCCGTCGTGAGAAAAGATGGTCGTAAATTCCTCACCGTCGTTAGACCCTTGAACTTCCCACTCTGTAGGATCCCTTCCAGGAACATCGTTCGCTGAAGATACGGTGAAGTGTGTCAATGCGTATATCTCGTCAAACTCAGCTGTCACGTGTAGGCCTTCCGCCGGAATGCCTCCTCCAGGTCCTCAGCACCATTTGGCATTGCCGCCGCCAAGCAGGTTATCGAAAACGTTAAACGAAAATTCCCCACCACCGAATCCGGGTTCATCGTTGGCAGTGAAAGTGGCATTGTATCCTTCATCTGCATCAGGTGCACCATCGTCTTCTGGGTCGGTTAGGTCTCCTCCAATCAGTGAATCCGTTCCTACACCCAAGATTTCCTCAGCCTGTACCATGTCGCTTGTGCTGAAAAGAAAAAGAGTCATCATCAACGCAAGTGCTGCTAATACCAACATAATTCTCATTCTGTACTACCTCCTAAGAGAAATGAATCTCACTTTTACGTGAGTTCGCGTTAAGTTACGTTAGTTTGAATAAACTGCATCTATTTTACCATTCCAATCTTTACTAATCTGTGTTCCAGCATAACATTTTATTTCATAATATCAATTTATTCTAGAAATTCAAAATCATTTTTCAATAAATTATGAAAGCAGAGCAAAGAAGTAGAGTATCATAGAGAACTTTGTGCAGTTACTCACCTAAAACAAAAAACTGATACATTAACTGTGTGTTCATATTAAGACACTTTATTCAAAAACAACATATATTATATAGAATGCCTTAATAAGTCCTATCATATCGTAGTTTGACATAGTTGTCAAACAAAAAATCAATGGAAATCCACCAATTATTCCAAAAAAGTGTGTAATTACCAATATGAAATGTCATTTCATAAAAGATTCACTGGAGTAGTAAAAAAGATTCCAAATACTGAAGATGGATATATCTTTGTAGGAGAGAATTCAGATTCCCAATTTATCTGGCGTTTCAAATTTTTTGGAGAGGACACTCCACTAGATAATAAATCGCTTCAAAGGAAACAAGATTTTCCTTTGAAGCGATTTATCTACCGTAAAGATTTTGCTTCAAACCTACCAACACAGCACTACATTTTCAATAAAACTAAGAACCTTGACAGTTAACGTAATATCTTAACATTGATAACCGGACTGTCTTGTTGAAAAGTTTTTCCGTTTATAATTGCTGTAGCACGGAATTTAACTTGGTAGGTCTTGGCTTCCAAAGAACTCAGTGCCTTTAAATCTACTTCAATATCATTTTCATTGATTGGAATAGTCGCATCTGGTATAGTGATACCTTCTGGCACCGTGATCGGTTTTATAGTAACAATATCTGTAAAACTTCCACTCCGAACAATGCTCATTGTAAGTGTCGCGGATTTGGTTATCGGCTCAACCTTCGTCTCAGGTTCTGATTGTGAAGTTTCAGTTGGACTCGGATTTGAGACAGCGACAGTTTCGCCATCTGCTGCAGCCTGTGGTGCAGTTTCGTCTGCTTGCTTTGGGAAAACAATGCTAAAACGCAATGGTTCTATCGTTACGATAAATGGTGCTTCAACGACTGTCAAAGGTATGACAGGAGATGACTCGGTATAGTTTTCTCGGTTGACATTCGCGGTCCCATTCACAGAAATGTAACTTGTTCCTGGTGTGGGCACAACAGAAAATTGTTCTCGACGTTCAACTGTACCCGCTCTCAATGAAATCACAGCACTATTTTTACCTGCAGGAATTGTTGCCTTGCCTCCTGTGATACGAGCCGGAACACCTTGTACATTTAAGGCAATTGCCCCAGTGAAGTCATCTCTTCGGTCAGCAATCACATGAAAGTTTGTAGCTTTATTGTGAACAACGTTTACATCAACATCAGCAAATGAAAGTGTAAAAGGTGGTGTATCCAACACCGTCAAGAGAATACCTTTCGGTGATGCTGTTTCCTCTATACGTTGACCACCAACAGCACTAACGCCAACCATGGAAAATGGATGTAGCCCCAACTCAGCGTCCCTTGGTGCGGTAATAGTTAACAGTGCTTGATTTTGATTGGAAAAGAGAATAGTTGGACTAACGACAAATCCTTTGGGTAGATCAGGAGAATAAAAACGGAGTGCTCCATTGAACCCGTCTATACGGGCTACTGATGCAGTCAACATTAGTGTGCCACCACGACTAATCCGAGGGTTGTCAGCATTCACACTCAGACGAAAACCCTGTTTCAGAGGACGAATGGTAAGTCTATATGGAAAATTACTGCTACCTGCGCTATTTAGGTCACGTATTGAAATACCGTAGTCTCCGGCTTCTGGGAATGTAAATGCAATCCTTGCATCCGTTCCGCTTGCATCATCATTGACGCGTAATACCTGTTCTTCTAAACTTCCTTCTGCTTCACCCTTCTTATGTGAATAGATAGTTAGCACAGGGTCAAGATGTGAACGAAACTCTCGTGCTTTTACATCAAAGACTAAACTCGTTCCTTTTTCAACTTTGATGGAATACCTATCTACATCTCCTTCTTTCTCTATTCTACCGTTTACTGTGATGGGAGTTCCAATTTTATTTTCTTGTGCCAACGCATCGTTGGGTTCTGTTTCATTTGTCTCGTTGAACTCACCTATAGCAAATGGATAAGGGTTTGTCTCTAAACCATTCGGATTACTGACTCTAAGCTCCTGAATTCCAACCGATGCATCAGGTGAAATATCAAGTTGTATTGAATTTATGGACCCCAAATTAGCCCCAGCAACATTGACTGTATTTGCAACACCGCGTTTTCCACCCAATGGAAAAACACTCTGAAGATAGGGTAACTCTCCGATATTCAACCTATACAGATAATTACCACCACCTTGATATCGGACATCTCGAATGTGGAGTGTGTACTTCCCTTCCAGTTGGGTTGTATAATCGATAAATGAATCTAAACCGTTTCCATCTAAACTTTTTACAACCTCAGCACCATTTGGGTCATACAAAACCAAATACGAATCTAAAGGAGAACCGATACGTTGCGCGAATATATCAGATATGAGACGGGCACCTTTTCCCAAATTAAATTGATATATATCTACATCATCAATAGAAGCAACCGCACCATTAACAGTAACAGGCAACTCAAGCATATTTGCTTCTTCATTTGTAGAATTTGGCTCCTGCTCCTTCATCTCAGGGAGGTCACCGACCATGAAGTTCTGTGGGTTTGATACACCGTTTGGGGTTATTAGTCGTATCTGATGGTTCCCGAGTGGTGCGTCCGGTGCAATTTCAAATGATAGAACTAACCGCGGGTCATTTGGAATGTTTGCAGATATTCCTGAACCAGTGAAACGAACGGTTGCTACAGGTGTTTTTTGCTTTATTTCTGCTTTGATACCTTCTTGTTTAAGCCATATCTTCGCACTTTCGTCTATGTTTTTTCCGACTAATGTAACTTCAATGGTTTGTCCGCGTTGTGCTGCACGTGGGGATATACTCGACAATTGTGGCGCAACTTGGGCATGTGATAACCCTACAATCAAAAAGTAGGTTAGGACAACTTGTATTAGCAATTTCTGCTTATTTCTTGCTGTTTTGTGTTTACAAAATAGTGGTTCAAGCATAATCATTACCTCTTGGATAAGTGTTTACTTAGTAGTTTTGATGTGATAATTTGAGTTGCCTACTTAGAAAAATCTGAAATCTGATTCTGGTAAGAATAAATTAATTGGTTTTCCACATTATATTATTACCGAAGCTAACCCCTCTGAAAAAAGTCCAGCTTCCTTAAATCTCGGTTCAATAACCCACTCCCCCGATCTGTCAATGAAACCGAACTTAGCATCTACATAAAGTCCAGTTCCCTTGAAACTCTCATCATATACCCACTCACCTGATTTCTCAAAGTAACCATACTTAGCATCTACAGCCACAGCTGCAAGTCCTTCAGAAAACTCCCAGGTTGTATCAAATCTTGGTTCAATCACGACACTCCCGGTTTTATCTGCGTATCCATATTTATGATCGATCTTAACATCAATCAATCCTTCAGAGTAGTAGGAATAACTACTGGTTCCAAATGCTAATTCAAGAACCATCTGACCGGTTTTATCAATAAAACCCCGTTTTCCCTCTTTTGTCTTAACATAGGCATAGCCTTCAGAGAAAGCGGATGCGTCAGCAAAGCGAGTGGGAAAAACCTCCGCTCCCTTAGTATCAATATACCCATCATCAAATGTCCCTTCTTTTTCATTCCAGAATGCATTTGGGGCAAGACCTTCAGAAAAACCGTACAACACACGATCATCAGGGAAAGTTAATGCTTTCTCACCAGATGTATCAATATAGTGCGCATGTATAGAACCATCAGGTGCTTCCGTCCTTACAAGGGCAAGACCGTCCGAAAAGTAATCAGCAGATTTAAATGTCGGTAGAATTTCCACGGTACCGGCTCTATTGATATACCCGTATTTGCCATTAACGCCAAATACAGCTAATCCTTCACTGAAATCATCTACATATTCATATTGAAGGGGTAGTGCAAACTCTCCGTGTTTGTCAATAAACCTACATTTACCATCAACCTCTACGGAGGCCAATCCTTCGGTATGATAACCGGGAGTATCAAACTGTGGTGGAATAACAATTCTTCCGCTCTTATCAATATAACCGTATTTCGACATTTTTATGACCTTCTGGGTTAATATAATAGAATCCAAAAATATGTGGACACTCCGCGATGGGATCTCACACAACACCTTTGTAGAGATTGGGTAACCCAGCCCCTACGTTCACTGTCATGTGTGCAAAATTATATCGTTACCGAAGCTAACCCCTCTGAAAAAAGTCCAGCTTCCTTAAATCTCGGTTCAATAACCCACTCCCCCGATCTGTCAATGAAACCGAACTTAGCATCTACATAAAGTCCAGTCCCCCTGAAACTCTCATCAAATATCCACTCACCTGATTTCTCAAAGTAACCATACTTAGCATCTACAGCCACAGCTGCAAGTCCTTCAGAAAACTCCCAGGCTGTATCAAATCTCGGTTCAATCACGACACTCCCGGTTTTATCTGCGTATCCGTATTTATGATCGATCTTAACACCGACCAACCCTTCAGAGAAATATGGTGGATAAAATATTAACTCGGATTCAAGAACCATCTGACCGGTTTTATCAATAAAACCCCGTTTTCCCTCCTTTGTTTTTACATAGGCATAACCTTCAGAGAAATCTGTCGTGTCTCCAAAGCGAAGTGGAATTACAACTGCCCCCGTTGTATCAATATAACCTTCATTGATCTTCTCTCCTTTCAATCCTACTCTTGCTAATCCCTCATAAAAGGATAAGAAGCATTCATAAAGAGGGACGAGTGTCCACTCACCGCCGGTGTTAATATAACCAACGGTCATTTCGGTTCTTACAAAAGCTAAACCGTCTGAAAAGTGATCAGCAAATTTAAACGTCGGCGGTATCACCACAGTGCCAACTCTATTGATGTAGCCGTATTTACCATCTATAGAAACAGCAGCTAATCCTTCACTGAACCAAGATGCCGTTTCAAATTGGAGGGGAATGACAAAATCCCCTTGTTTGTCAATGAACCCAGATTTTCCAGCAACTGCCACAGATGCTACACCTTCAGAAAATTCGTTGCAGCCATCAAACTGTGGAGGAATGACGAAACTTCCCCCTTTGTCAATATAACCGTATTTTGACATACTCAAGGCCTACTTGATTAGTAGTGTTGTTTTCTGTGGTGTATGTGTTCCACAGAAACCTTTTACTAACGGAAGATGAATTGACACCCGGCAGTGAACTGCAATCGGTTCATGAGTTGTATCCCTGTCAGATTTTGATACACCGGTATCTGAATCTCAAACGCTAAACGGTTCCGTTGAAGAGGCCCTCTTGTAGGGGTAGGGATCATAAAATCAGTTGAAATAGCGATGTCAAGTTGCGTGCTGCCCTGGGAATCTATTTGGTGGATTGGACTTATGTTTTGATTCAACTCAGGATCGTTGCTGCTGAATGCCGCTTTGTGTGAAAATAGAAGTCTCCCTCCAAACTGGAACCAATTGTTTACACGTTGTGTGCTCCAAGCAGTCACGGTGAAAGTGTTGCCATGCCGATATTTGCGTGCATTTTGATGTAAGGGTAAGGAACTGATCAATTGACTACCATAACTCCAGTTCTCTTTTGTACCGAAAACCGTGATGCCCGGACGCGCTTCATAGGAACCACTACCGAGTTGCATCGGGTAAGGCAGTACCCGTCCATCATCTCACGTTTTCGCGATACTCCCTGCTGGCAACGAAACACCGATGCTTCCGATGAACGTAAGGTGCTCTTTTTTCAATAGCGTGAGTTGCGTATCAAATTTGATATCGCCAAAACCTTCGCTGTCTACATTAGATATCCCAACAGGTTGTTTTTGATGGTCTCCTTGCTGATATGAACCTTCCATCTGCATGTACCGTTCATGATAATTCATTATCGCCATCAAAGTAATATGATCATGTGGGGCATAGGTAGTACTGAATATCTGTGTTGATGTAATTATATAGTTTGGAGCAAACATATAATCTTTTAGCACATCTGCGGTTTCTATCGTTTCTGTGCCAGACTGTAATGCATGCAAACCTATCACGACACCTCGTTGGCTGAACACTACATCACCTGCTTTGTATCCGTGATCGGTTATTAAACCAATAGGTGCGTTTCCACCAAGACGAAGTGTTGAAGTATCCGCGAAAGTGACAGACAAAGTGAGTAGAAGAAGAGTAATACCGAGTGTTATTCCCAGAACTTTTGATTGCCAATTATACTTTTTGAATAACATTATAATCTCCACATTTATAGTAGAATTTACAATTAATGTATAACATTGGTAGGCGCGCTTACTAAGCAAACCTGCGGATATCAAAATTTTCTTATATATACTACTACTACTATTTAAGACCTCAGTTACTCCAATACCTTCGCCATTTTTACATGCTTCAATTGAATCGGAATACTGTGTTGATCTATCATCGATCTGTGATAATGTCCGATAGTATGAATAAAAATAACTTCAGGTTTTTGTTGAAGTATTTCTAATTATCATAACTCAAGTTGCTACCTATCAAAATCCGAGCAACTTCGTTCTCCTTAAGATATCCAATCTTCCGCTCCAGCGGAGCGATATGTTTATAGCACGCTTTGTTTCATTCTTCCGCTCCAGCGGAGCGGTATGTGAAAAAACCCTTCACTGGCAAAACGACTCGTTATATAGTTTAGGTGGCAACTTGCGTTATCATAGATCCTAATTTGACAATAGAAATGGTTGGACAGCAATCTGACTGAATAGAGTGGACCCACAATCTAGCAGAATGTGCTACAAAACGCACAATCTAACAGAATGTCTATTATTGGCGAAGGTATTGTTACTCTATTTGTATGAGAAAACCAGTGCTTAAACTCTAATTATCCAAGCACTGGTTTCAGTATTAGAACTAATTTAGAATATACCTGTAATCACTTCGCCTTTCACCAATTCTCGTGGTTGGTCTAAGTGATTCATCACGATAGTGTGCGGATCAATACCAAGTGTATGATAAATCGTAGCGAGGATATCGCGCGGATGCACAGGTTTTTCAAGTGGTGTTGAACCTGTTGCATCAGACTTACCGTAAACCTGACCACCTTTGACACCAGCACCTGCAATTAGACCGGTATAGCAATAGGGCCAATGGTCACGTCCATCAGGAGCGTTTCCATTACCAGATGTGCTAATACCCATTCGTGGTGAGCGTCCAAATTCACCAATAGCGAGCACAAGCGTCTCTTCTAACATACCCTTCTGATCTAAATCTTCAAGCAGTGAAGAAACCGCACTATCTAACTTGGGACAGTGTAGGTTTTTCAACGGACCGAAGTTGGCAGCATGTGTATCCCATGCAGTAGTATTTGGATTGCCGTTCGCAACTGAAGGCCAGTTCACTTGAACGAAGCGCGTACCTGCTTCTACCAAACGTCGTGCAAGCAGTGCACTCTGACCAAATGTATGACGACCATATTTGTCACGTAGTACATCCGTTTCTTGAGACAAATCAAACGCATTTCGTGCCTTCTGTGAAAGGATGAGATCATACGCCTTTTCATAATATTCGTTCAATGCGTAAGAATCGGCGACCTTGTCAATCTCCGGCATATTTGCGTTGATCGTTTCAAGTAGAGTTTTTCGACGCTGCAATCGCGCAGGTGGAATTTCGGGTCGGAGTGACAGATCATCCAGTTTGATCTCTTTGTTCGGATCTTGGAAGAGAAAATACGGGTCATACGCTCTGCCGAGGAACCCAGCATTTCCACCTTTACCGATGATACCACTTTCCTGCATCGGACGTGGGAGTTGGACAGCTGCCAACATCGGTTCCTCTGGTGGTCTAAACTTTGCAATATGTGCAGCAGCATTTGGATGATCAGCAGGTGAGGGTGGGTCAAGTTGTCCCGAAGGCGCGACCTTGTCCGGTGTTTCTCCTGTAACCATCTGATACATTGCAGCAGTATGATTGAAAAGTCCAGCTGGCGTATAACTCACTGAACGAATCAGACATGCTTTATCCATCTGTTGCGCTAATTTCGGCATCGTTTCTGACAACTGAATGCCAGGGACATTTGTCGGAATAGGATTAAATTCACCCCGTATATTTGACGGAGCATCAGGTTTTGGATCCCAGATATCAATGTGACTCGGTCCACCTTGTAAGAATAGCAGAATGACAGAATTTGCTTTACCCCAGCCGTTGAGAGGCGTCGCGGGGACAACTGTCGTGTTTGCCTTGGCTTGGAGTGACAGGACTTGTGGTAGACTTATACCGAGCATCGCCGCGCCACCCACGCGGAGAAATTCTCTACGTGAGAAACCATCACATAATCTTCCGGGGGCTTGTGGTAACGATATCATCAATTATTTCCTCCATTGTGTTGTGTGAGAACTATCTCTATTATAACACAAAAATCGGTTTAGGGCTTAACGATTGAATAAGAATGCAGGACTATTAATTAATGCCCACATCAAATCTTGCACACCTTCTTCCTTAGATTTGGCACTTGCAAGATGATCAATCGCAATCGTATATTCGTTCTCCATTGGTAACCGTGCAAATGTTGCAAGATACATCTCTTCAATGATGAGACGATCATCCTTGTTTTCTTTGAGGAGTTTTGCAATTCGTCCGTTAGGATCAATAATAGCATTCGCAACGGTTGGTCCGTTGATTAGGTTCATCGCATGAGCGAGGCTTACTTCAGTTGTTCTTTCACATTCACAAGAACTCTCACGTTCCGGACGACCAAACAATTTCAAAAATCCATCGTCCTTTACTTTGCTATCGGGTAATTGAACAGCACGGAACTCTTTTGGTACACCTTGAAACTTCGGTTGACTTCCAGTAGCAACACCTATGGCATCTAACAACTGTTCTGCTGTCAACCTTCTTGCAATTCCGTGTGAAAAATTAACCGTGTCTTCTTTATTCCATTTGTTCGTTTTGATACTCTGTTGATAAGTTCGCGAACGGACAATCGTTTTCATGATATGCTTAATATCAAATCCGCTTTCAACAAAATCCTTCGTCAGTGCATCAAGAAGTTCAGGATTGCTGGGTGGGTTACTTGTCCGAATATCATCAACTGGTTCAATGATACCACGTCCCATAAAGTAACTCCATATACGGTTTACACCAGCTTTCGCAAACATCGGATTTTCAGTTGAGGTTAACCATTCTGCTAAGGATTCACGTTTATTGGTGATTTCTTTCTTTGTTTCACCAAATGGAACAGATGGTGGCACAACTGCTAATGTTCTCGGATGTTGAACAGGTGTAGGATTGAAACTGGCATAGACAACTTCTTCACCCGGTAATCGTCCATTCTTAACCTTAACATCTGAGAAAAATGCACCGAATTCATAGTATTGATTCTGTGTCCATACCTCAAATGGATGGTCATGGCATTTATTACATGAGAATCGAACGCCAAGGAATAACTGCGTTGTGTTTTCAACAGCTGCAGTATATTCCCGTGAAACACGGAAATAATTCGCCGCCGGGTTCTGATAAGCACTGCCAGTAGCAGTAATTAAATCATGAACAAATTTGTCGTAAGGACGGTTTTCTGCAATTGACTCATGTATCCACTGTTGGAAGAGCCACATTCCGCGTTCCCCAAGGAATTTTCGGTTTGATTGTAGCAAATCACCCCATTTATGTGTCCAATGATCAACATATTCTGAAGTATCTACCAACTCATCAATCAGTTTTTCACGTTTCTCCTTAGAGGTTGTTTTATCGGCAAGGAAACTTCGCACCTTATCAGGTGAAGGTGGCAGTCCGGTCATATCAAAATAAATCCTACGAACAAACTCTTCATCTGTACATAGTTCAGACGGTAGGATTTTCAACTTTTTCAGTTTGTTGTGGACATGCGTATCAATATAGTTGTAGATGGGTGTCTCAACCCATTCGTATCCACTCCGATCCCCCATCACGATGATACCATTTGTACTATATGCACCTTCATAACGGGTAAGGATTGCAGTCTCTCCACGACGTTCTGCTGTAACCACACCATCGTCTGTTACCTTAGCAACGTCATTCATGCTGCTGGTAAATTTTGCTTCACGGGTGACATCTCGTGTTGTGCCATCTGGATAGTGAGCAATAACTATTAATTGCTGCTTTGTTCCTGGCATTGACAACTCTGCAGACTCTGGAAAGACCTCTAAACGTGCAACACGATGGGTTTTTTCAACATCCGATACGACACCTTCGCTAATCCATTGATGAATGAGATTGTAATCACGCGATTCTGGAGCGATGACCTGTCCACCCTTGTGGGGAACTTCCGATGTCGGTTTCAACAACATCAAGCTCTGCTCTGGAAACGCACGATTAAATCGTCTGCCTGATATATCCTCAATCAACAATTCATAGTCGAAATCAGGATCGTAACCACGTAGAGAGAGTTTGAAGCCGTTTTTCCCTTTTGCACCACCATGGCACGTGCCGTTATTACAACCCGCATGACTCAAGATCGGCATGACATCTCTGACAAAACTTACGGGTGGTGAATCTACACCTTTCACAGTCACCGGCAATTCGGTTGTGATACCATTAACTGTTACAACAATGTTTGTATTGCCAACTGCTGTAGGAAAGATATAGCCATCTTCATGTAGTTTTACACCGTCTGAGGCAGGTTTTAGTACTGCCCATGTTGTTACATCAACCCATTTTCCATCTTTCGTTTGTCCCGAAACAAGCACACGACGACCATCTCGTGCATGCTCAAGCATCAGCGACTCTGGATGAGTCTTCAATGCTTTTATATCAGGAACTTCTACACTCGGTGTTGTCTCCTCCATCTGACTCCATGTTGATTGTTGTAAAATCATACAACACGAAAAAACAACAAGAAGTGCAACAACCAAGTTTAAATTAAGTTTCACATTAACCTCCAAGTGTGATATGAAACTGATTCTCACGGTAGAACCGTCTTTTTTACTATTATACCAATTTTTTTGACTTTTTACCTCTGATTTTTCAAATCTCCCCATACGATGGGCAATTTCCCGCGAGAGGATACATCTAAATATGCTGATTCACTTGCTAACCAATTAATTATATTTTCTGTGACTTGTTCTAAATTATCAATACTCTGATTATTCTTGTGATAGTTTGGTAGTCGCCAATTCAAGTTAAATACTTTACCGTCTCCTGCTTTCCAATAGCCAAAGGCAGCAATTCTGTGAGCATAATTAGTTTCACCTTCCCAAGCATGAGCAAGAGTAGTAAAATTCTTGGCAAGACTGTCAAAATAATCCCCACTCAATGGAAAACCCGTAGAATTTAATTGAATCCAATCATTGAGTTTTGGAGCATCCCCATCAACGTTTTCCAATCCATCAATTAATCCAAGGTCTATTGTTTCTTGCAAAACAATTATACCAACCTTGTGACCATCGTCAACTTCGGGGCCAAATAAGCGTGGTTGTGCAGCCTCAAGACCTATGGATGTAACATAACTAAATGCCCTACCCGTAAAGAGCAAAGCACCACCACTTTCCGAATAATCTAAAAGTGCATCAATTTCTGCATTTGATAAAGCACCTGGATCGCTATCTCCATCGTGCCACCACACAACACCGTAATTCTTCAAAGTTGCACTTTTTATATCGTTTTTATCTAATTCTGTAGTTTTAAATGAATCTTTAGCAAAGTCTAACGCGGGTTTCGTAAAATCACCTTTATCTCCAATAGAAAGAAAACCTAATTCTAACACCGCGTTTCCCATATTTAAACCACATATTAGCATTAATGTCAAGTAAATGATAATTCTTTTTAGCATTTTTTCCTCCAAATTTGAGGTTAAAGTAATTTTTTCAACATTATAACGCTTTACAAAATATGTGCAACTAAATGATGAATATAACACAATCACATAGGACCAACGCGTTTAGGACCCCTATCCATAGCAAACATAGAGGCATCAAAACTTCTTTTCAATAAATCAAATCTAAGATCTTGTTTCTCCTGCAATTCCCAAAGATTATTAAACTCATCCGGATCCTCAACTAAATCGTAGAGTTCACCTTCCTCATGTCCGTGGTATACTACTAACTTATAACGCTTATCTCGGTACATTGTTGCGTAGGAGTGATCACGACTATCCAATGCATCATAATATTCACAACGCACAAAATCACGATGATGTTTAGCGTTTGATTCACCTTTAAGGATAGGTAACAATGAACGACCATGCATTTCATCTGGAACAGACAATCCTGCTAATTCCAACAGTGTTGGCACTTTGTCAACAAGTTCAACAAGAGCTTCGCTTTTCAAACCACTCTCAAAATTATCTGGACAAGAGAATATTAGTGGCACTCTGACTAATCCTTCATAAAACCGACATCCTTTTTGAATAAGACCGTGATCCCCTAACATCTCACCATGGTCACTTGTGAAAATGATGACAGTGTTTTCTCGTTGTCCTGTTTCATCAAGCACATCCAAAATTCGTCCTAACTGATCATCAACCAGTTTAATCATGGCATAATATGCTGCAATTAGGGTCTTGGCATCTCTTTTACCAACTGTGCCGTCACGTTTCGTCCCTGGTGATCGAGGTATGATTGGATTACGAATGTCAAGTTCATCTGGTGTTCTGACTTTTGATTGGAAATCTATTTTTTCCAATTTTTGCTGTTGTGCTAAATCACTCTCTTTGAATAGCGGTTCAGGCATCTCATCAGGATTAAACTGTTCACGGTATGTCTGGGGTGGATTGAATGGTGGATGTGGGTCATATATGTTAACACTCGCAAGCCAAGGACCATCACGTTCCTCTCGGATAAAACCTATCGTTTTTTCCGCACACCAAGTTGTTTGATGTAATTCTGTAGGAACACCTTCAGGGTTCTTGGTTAACTCCCCAAGAATGTATCCTTTTGAACGAACCCAATCGGCGTAACCGTGACCTTCTTTCCAATCATCTCGTGGTGCATGACTGTATTGCCAATAACGGTAACCATCGTTTGCACGCGGCTCTATTCTACCATAAGCACTCGCAAGATGTAATTTTCCTATCAGTCCACAATCGTAACCTATGTCTGCAAGTGTACGCGTAATCAGAGGATATGTCTCAGGATAATAATCGTTCCCATTGCCATTAACATGTGTTGCACTCGGATACATCCCCGTCAAGAAACTGGAACGACTCGGTGTACATATCGGACTTTGACAATATGCATGTGTAAATGCTACACCCTCTGCAACTAAACTATCTATATTTGGTGTTGAGACATAAGGATTACCTAATGCTCCTATGGTATCGTAACGTTGTTGGTCTGTGCAAATCCAAAGGATATTTGGCTTTTCAATAGGCATCTATGTACGTCTACTTTGCGGTAGCAGTAAATCCCGCTGTTTTAACGACATCTGTGAGTTCGTCAACTTTTGTTGTGTTCTTACGAACCTTAATAACTGCTTGATCAGGGAGAGAAACTTCGGCACTAATAACATTCTGATGTTTTGTAAGTGCATCCTGCACTTTTGCTACACAAGCCCCTCATGTCATACCAGATACTGTCAATGTCACCTCTTCGCTGGCAGTTGTTTCTATTGGTACGGACATAAAGATTTTCAGTTGATTGCCTGAGTTTGCATTAAATATACGAATTTTTCCATCAAAACCTCCTGCAGCAAGTTGTGTGCCATCAGGATGGAATGCAAGCGCGAATACTGAGACGGTATCACCTTGCATAGATGCTAACCTTTTCCCATCTGATACATTATATATGCGTGCTTCTCCAGATGCGCTACCAGTAGCAAATTTGCTTCCATCTGCAGAAAATGCAACAGACTTAATTGCCCCAGACTGCGCTTCGTAAGCACGAATGAGATTGAAGTCTGTGTTACCAACATCTCTGCGAGTTTGACGGAACATTCTATAAAGTCTTGGAATTCGGTCTTCGCCTACACTTAACACCTGGTCTTCATTAGGATGCCGGGCAATTGCGTTGATTTCTCCGTAGCCTTTGTTACTTGAATTTACATCGTCTACAAAAGAACCTGTATCAACTTCAACTAATTTCAGTGCAGTATCACGACTACAACTTACAAAATGCGATCCATCAGTAGAAAAAACTGTCCCGAATACCCAGTCACCATGATTGTCAAATTTAACAAGTTCCTTCTCGTCCGCTATGGAGATTACGCGTACCGTATTATCTGACGTACCAATTGCGATTCGGGATGTATCAGGGGAGAAAGAGAGTCCATAAATTGTGTCATAAGTTGAACGGATTGCTTTGTTAAGTTTGTTCGTAGCAGTATCCCATAATTGTATCTCACCAAATTGTGCTGGAGAACCTCCGGCAATCCCAAGAATTTTGCCTCCATCTGCATAAACAATTGATGTAATGCGGCGGGCTTTTCCAACATATCTCGCTTTGATTTCAAAAGTCTTGGTATCATACAACAAAACTTCCTTAACACCTGACACAGCGAGTGTCGTACCATCAGGTGAAAAAGCAAGTGCAGAAACGACTGGTGGCACAGTATATATTGGTTTTTCACCATCCATTGCATCTGCATCAGCAGGAGTATCATCCTTCGCTCCCTCAAGAATCCATTGTTTGAATAAATCTATCTCTTCTTTGGTGAGTGGGTCTTGATTCTGTGGCATAGCGGGTGGATCCCCAGAAATAAGTTCAATGAGTAGACTTTCATCCGGTTTGCCTGCAATGATGGCTTCTCCTGCCATTCCACCCCGCTTGAGCTCAGCATAAGTCGTTACTATCAAATCTGCATTTGGATCACCAGGGTGATGACAACCTTGACAACTACGTTTTAGGATCGGTACAATCTGTGTATGGTAACTGACCGGTTTCTCTTTATCGTGACCGTCTGCCATAACGAAAGGATTCCAAAGCAAAAAACTGATTAGAATTAGTCCAAAAAAAGATATAAACTTCATACTTGATATGCTCATTTTTTGTATCACTCCCTAAACTCACGCAAAGTGCAACATTTGAGATTATTAACACAACTTTATGGTAATTATACAACAATTCCAACTTATAATTCAAGAAAAAGTGATTCAGTGGGTCTGTAAAGTTCTTGGTACTAACGTGAGTTTGATAATAGGTATATGAACTTCATTTTCCTAAATATTACTCTCATAGACCCGGTAGGTGCGGTTAGGAAACCGAACCATAGGCGTCAATTTAGCGATTACCCAACCCCTCTTCCATTGTTGGAGTGGTTTCTAACCACGATTATGTGGCTCTTCCATTGTTGGAGGGGTTTGTAACCCCGATTTTCAGGTTTTTGCTCAAAAAATCGGGGTTACAAACCCCTCCAACAAAAGCAGTTATCCTTAAATTGACGCCTATGGTGCGGTTTCCGAACCACACCGAATACAAATATTTTATTTATCAAACTCACGTTGGTACTACAATGGTGACTGTGATATTTTGCCAATAACTTTACACACCCGAATCAGGTCAAATTGCAATTATTTGGATGATAATAATTTGTGTAACTTGACATTGCATATTTGACGTATTACTATATATAAATATAGATTCATTGCTCATGCGAATGCTTGTTTTCTGAACAATAGTAATCCTAATTTACGAATTAAATGTTCAAATAAAATATTAAGAAGGAGTTAAGTAATTGCTATCAAGTAATATAAGAAAGCACTTAAGTTTGTTAATTTTTTTCATTATAATTATTGTTAGTGGATGCCATGATAAAGTAGATGTTGATCATAAATCCGATAAGAAATTGAACGTCGTCTCTACAATTGGTATGATTACTGATATAGTTGAAAATGTAGGGCGTGATAGGATAGACATTACAGGTATTATCGGGGAAGGTGTTGACCCACACCTCTACAAACCAACTGCAAGAGACACTGAAGTTATGAAGGACGCAGATATTATCTTCTATAATGGATTACATCTTGAAGTTAGAATAACCGGATCAGTCTTTAAAAAAATGGATGAAAAAACGAAAGCAATCGCTGTAACAGATGGAATAGATCGTTCACAACTTCGGAAAACATCGGAGTTTATAGGTGGATATGACCCACATGTATGGCATGATGTCTCTTTGTGGATGAAGGCAACAGAAAAGATTCAAGACACATTAATAAAGAGAGATCCACAAAATGCTGAATATTATCGTTCCAATGCGAAATATTACTTGAAGCAGTTAGCTGCTTTGCACTATGAGATGCAAAGACTTTCAGCACAGATACCAATAAAGCGACGTGTGCTTGTAACGACTCATGATGCATTTGGTTATCTTGGAAAAGCCTACGGTTTTGAAGTGCGCGGTTTATTAGGTATAAATACGGAAGATGAAGTAGCCATTGCTGATGTTAGAGATCTCGCAGAATACATTATTGAAAATAGAATTTCAACTATGTTTGTTGAGACTTCCTCCCCGCCCCGTGGTATCTTATCTGTTCAAGCAGCTGTGAAGGCAAGAGGTTTCAATGTTAAGATTGGTGGTGGATTGTTTTCGGATGCGATGGGTACACCCGGCACAACTGAAGGTACTTATATTGGAATGATGCGACACAACATGAACGTCATTGTAAGAAGGCTTCAAACAGAGTTGGCATATCAGGAGTAATTGGCTGTTATAGTTCATGGAATTTCGTATCAAATTTACTACTTTAAAGACGGGTTACTATACCCGTCTTTTTGATTCGTAATCAAACAAAATTTGATTATGCAATTGGTATCTGTTGAAAAGATTTGAAATGTCTTTTTCAATTGACTTCTACTAATATATCAGTTATACTGAAATTATATTTAATTCTATTTGAAGCAATATTAAATAATAATCTTCCGATTTTTCGGCAGATGACGACACCGAGTTCGTAGGGACGGGGTTTCCCCGCCCGCTATCAATGGACAATGTGCACATTTAATATTGAAACTTGCTTAAAAACAAGACTATAACAATTTATAGAGAGGTATTCTGATGATTATCTGGTTTAGAAGACACTGGCATGTTTCATTTATTGGACTTTTGGCATTAGGAATATTTATTATATCCTTTACTGAAAAGATTGAATCCCATGGTCCTGATCAAACATATAATATTGATGCTGTCCATTCATCCATCCTTTTCCGAGCGAAACACATGGGAGTTGCTTACAATTACGGCAGATTCAACGAATTCTCAGGTAATATCGTATTGAATGATACTGATGTATCCAAAAGTCATGTTGAATTTGAAGTGAAAAGTGCAAGTGTTGATACTGCAAATGCAAAACGTGACCAACATCTAAGAAGTTCAGACTTTTTTAGTGTAAAACAGTTCCCAGTTATTACTTTTGAAAGCACAAATGTCAGTGCAAAGACTGAAAAAGAAAATATGTTGGAAGTTACAGGAGAACTCAATCTGCACGGTGTAAAGAAATCAATAACCATTGATGTTGAAATTACTGGTAAGAAGTCTATCCCACAAACTGGTGAAGTAATCGGTTTTCATACAATCTTTGACATAAAACGGAGTGAATACGGTTTTAATTTTGGGATGGAAGGTGTCAACGATGACATCCAATTAATAATCAGTGTTGAAGCAGCGAATAAATAGAAATGCATAATGTATATAGAGTATTTCGTTAAAGAGGAATAATATGCGTGCCAACCCTTAATCAGTTGTTTTTCAGATTGATAATTCCTGCAATCGCTTGTGGTGGAATATACATTGCAGCCATATTCATAAGGACGCGTATAAAAAACAAAGATAACCTTTTATGGTCAACTGCTGTTGCAATTGCAATAGCATACATTATTGGTTACATCAGCATAGAACGAACAATTACATTTCTTCCAAGAGAAGGTATACATTGGTTATTCTATCTCACTTTATTTGCACTTTTCAGTAGTACTTATTGGGATTCTGAAGGATTACGACGAACAATTTCACAAGTTATCTATTCTATTATAACACCACGAATTTTGTTAGACGCACTTTTTAGACATACATGGGGTACTTTTCAAGAAATAATCTGGTGGATATGCTTATCTGTGGGAATATTTGTTTTTTGGAATATAGTAAAACAGAGTTTTTCGGAAAGTCCATCAGTTAGTTCTGTACCGTTAGTATATTTTGCTCTATCTGGTGGAACTGTATTGATATTAGCGTTAACAGGAAGTCTTAGGTTAGCACAACATGCGGGTATATTAACAGCAATTCTCGCAGCAGTATGGATCATTACGCTTACCTTACAACGTAGGATGCAATTAGACAGCGAAATAAATCTCTTAGAATTCCCACAGAGCTTATCTCCGCTGCTTGTTTTCTTATTCGTTGCCATTTGGATGAACGGTTATTTTTACGGTGAAACACCATTCATTTGTGTCCTACTATTGGCGATTTCACCAACTTTCACACTCATTGGTAAATTAAATATATTTAGCGGATTAATAAGTAAAAAACCGGTGTTGATACAAGTTGGACTTATAGTGCTGTGCATTGGTATAGCAGTCACGATAGCAGTTGTTCGTTCTGGACTATTCGGTGAAGATACATACTACTAACTCATGGAGGAGAAAAGAATGCAATTCAGGTATGACAAAGACTCATTTAGAAACTGGATGAAACAAACTGCTTTATTTCTATGTGTATTTATTTTCGGCATAATGCTTCTCATCAATGGTTGTGTTAAGATGGAAGCGACTCGTAAAGCAGATTGGGAGACAAACTTCACGGATCTTCACTTTGTGAACGTTAATAAAGGATGGATCGTTGGTCTTGGAGGAACAATTGTACATACAGCTGATGGAGGAAAGACTTGGGCAAAACAGGAAGTAAATACAAAGGGTGATTTTAAAGCGGTCTATTTTGCTAATGAAAAAGATGGGTGGGCGGTAGGAACAGATGGATTGATTGCAACAACCGATGATGGTGGAAGATTCTGGAGTCTACAAAAGAGTGGAACTTCTGCAATGCTCCGCGATGTATTCTTCGCAAATGGTAAGGAAGGTTGGATTGTTGGTGAGGATTCTGACGTGTTATACACCTACAACGCTGGAAAATCTTGGGGTAGACTAGAATCTGTCAGTGAATTTCCTCTGAACGGTGTCTGGTTCGTGGACAATGATAGAGGTTGGGTTGTAGGAACGTATGATAGAATTTTCCATACAAGAACCGGTGGAAAATCTTGGAATGAACAGAGCAATCGCTTTGAAGGTGAACGCGACAGACTCATTAATGATAACAAAAAGATATTCTTCATAAGTAGCAATGAAGGTTGGATTGCTGGGAGTGATGGTTCGATTTTTCATACAACGTCAGGTGGGGTTAGTTGGGAGAAACAAGATAGTCGTATACCTCTAATAAATGGACATGTCAGAGAAACTATTAACAGTATCCATTTCGCAGACAAAAACTACGGTATCGCAGTTGCTGATATAGGTTTCATCACACGCACAGAGGATGGTGGAGATAACTGGCAATTAATGGAGAGCAGCATTGAAAATAATCTTACTGGCGTGCAGTTCACTTCAAGAAATGAAGCATGGGCTGTCGGATGGTCAGGTACTATCATGCACTCAGAAGATTCAGGTAAGACTTGGGAAATGGTCAGTGGAACCACAGCAAATGACCTGCAAAACGTTCAGTTTACAGATGCAAATCGGGCAATTGCTATCGGTGAACGCGGCACAATGGCAGTAACAAATGATGGTGGAGAAACGTGGAAGGAATTGGACAACGAAATATGGGATGGAATCTGGAATATCTATTTTGCAACCGACAAACACGGTTGGGCAGTAGGGGAACGTGGACTCATAATTCATTCCAATGACGGTGGTGCAAACTGGGAACCGCAACGCGCACCGGCACCTTTTGCACTCCGCGCAGTCCATTTCATCAGCGAGAATGTCGGTTGGGTCGTAGGAGATATGGGAACCATCATTCATACTATCGACGGTGGAAACATCTGGTTACCGCAGATACCTGTTGGTGATTTTCTCTCTGTCATGCTAAAGGGAGTCTTCTTCCTTGATGAGAAAACTGGTTGGGCAATCGGCTGGCCGGGGGTATGCATTGCAACAAAAGATGGTGGTCTGTCATGGCAACAACAATCTACTGATACGTTCAATGAACTCTACGGTGTCTATTTCATTGATGATAATACAGGTTGGATTGTTGGGCAATTCGGTGAGATTTTACATACGAAAAATGGTGGCAAGGATTGGAATATTCAACATAGTGGTACACAAGAGAATTTGAACAAACTCTATTTTGCCGATGCACAACACGGTTTGATCGTCGGAGATAACGGAATTATGCTCACCACTGTGAACGGTGGAAAAAAATGGGAACTTCAAGATAGCGGCACAGAAAATGATCTTTATGGATTGGCTCTTTCACCGGATGGAGTAGTCGCAGTTGGTAAAGGTGGAATCGCAATGCGATACTCCGTTGACAACATGAAAATACCAGCGAAACTACCTCCTACCGTAACAGAACCAGAGGTTGTCGTTGTGGATGAGGAAAAACCTGTTGTGCCAGTAGTTTATCATTGGGATATAATTCGTCAAGCAACATGGCGCACAGATTTTTCGGATACTCATTTTGTAGACGCAAATACTGGATGGGCAGTAGGTTCTGCAGGAGCTATCGCACACACGAAAGATGGTGGTAAAACTTGGTTACCACAACATAGTGGTGTTAGTATGAATTTACGAGATGTAGAATTTACTGACCATCAAAATGGACGTATACTTGCATCTAATATGATACTCCAGACAGATAACGGTGGAGAAACATGGAAACCAATGGTTAAGACAACACAACAGAACTTACCGCGTATTAGCATGATGAAATTCATCAATAAAGATGTTGGTTGGCTTGGTGCTTCAATAGGACAAGTCCTACATACAACAGACGGTGGAAAAACGTGGCAAGTCCAGAAAACAGGCACGACAAACGCAAATATCACAGACCTTCACTTCATCAACGCGTTGGAAGGATGGGCAATTGCACCACAACGACGTGATGGCGGATTTGTCCTACAGACGGTAGATGGTGGCAAGTATTGGAAAATCCAGTCAAAAACTAACCAGTCTGGAATTGCAGTCCATTTTGCAGATGCAAAAAATGGATGGGTCGTTCTGGGCAATGGTAACTCTTTGCTCTCAAATGATAGTGGAGAAACTTGGAAACTGCAGATTACAAAACAGAATCCAAGTGGATTACGTCGTATTACATTCCGTTCACATACAAGTGCATGGGGAATAGGTGGAGGAAGCGCGTATATCACCGAAGATCAGGGATTGAATTGGCAACAAATTCCAGTCTCAACCGGGAATCAGATGATAGCAATGCGTCCACCACCTCGTGAAACTCCCGCACAATCAAAAACAGATGAAGAAAACAAAGATCGAGAAACAGATGTAACAGAAGAATTTAACCCGTTTGATTCACTACAAAGACAATTAAGTCAGCAACGCCAACGACCAGGAAACCTTGCACCTGAAGGCACAGTACCTTCCAATCCTGAACAGACAAATACCGCGCCAACACAACAGCCAACACCGCAACCTGAACCGAGAAGAAGGTTTAGACGTGGTGGAAGCGGAATTGCACACGTTTATTTTCTTGATGACAAAAATGCATGGGCAGTTGGAAGTGCAGGAAGCATCTATCATACAACTGATAGCGGAAAAACTTGGGAACGTCAACTCGGTGAACAGCAACGCAATAACTTCAGAGAAGTTCTCTTTTACAATGATATGACCGGTTGGATAGCAAGTAGTGATGGCACTCTGTTAGAAACACAAGATGGTGGACAAACATGGGAGAAACTTGCTATCAGAACAAACCAACGTCTTATAGGAATTCACTTCGCAAGTCTTGATCCAAAATGGGGCTGGACAATGCGGAGTGATGGAACAGTGCTTTATACGACTGATGGAAAGACTTGGACAGCAGGGGACACACCTGAAAGACCGCCATTTATTGAAGGTGACCCACCGGGACGATACTCAATCAACGATGTTGATTTTGGCAAATTCTCTGAAGGATGGGGTGTTGGTAGATTTGGTGATATCATACACAACAAAGATGGAGGTCCTACTTGGACATTGCAACGCACAACTGCCAACGACACCCTCACAAGTGTAGACATGAAATTTGCTCCGCTCGGTTGGGCAGTCGGTCAAAGTGGTGTAATCCAAAGGACGATCAACGGTGGAGAATACTGGCGAATGCACGAATCCAATACAATATATGACCTGACTTCCGTTTCATTTATTACAAAACGGATGGGATGGGCAGTCGGTGAAGGTGGTATTGTCCTCAAAACTGTAGATGGTGGATTTACATGGCAACCCAAAATGTCTGGTAATACAAATATGTTGAATAGTATAATCGCTCTGACAGAAAAGGTCATATATGCTTGTGGTGATGCAGGAACGATTGTCCGTTCAACCGATGGTGGCGAAACTTGGCAACAAGAGCACACCGACATAGATAACGACCTTTATGTAATCACTCGTGCAAAAGAGGGCAATTCTCTCTGGGTTGTTGGTCAATGGGGAGTCATTCTACGAAGAAAAGTAGAAAATCCACTACATGCGTCAACGCAATAATACGAATTTTCGTTATATTCCAGACGTTGCTCTATTTTGTGTAACCCGTATGAACCAATAAATCGTTACGTTGGGTATAAATCACTCAATCATAAATTAACATCTACAAGCAGAATTTGAGATTAAATATAAATGCAAGAATCCAATCAACCTGAAGACTATTTAGAACGACTTCGCCATTCAACCGCGCATATTATGGCGTATGCAGTACAACAACTGTTTCCTGACGGTGAAAACACTGTCAAACTCGCAATCGGTCCCCCAATAGAAAATGAATTCTATTATGATATGGAGGTACCACGTCCTATTACACCTGATGACTTTCCTGAAATCGAAAAACACATGAAGGCAATGATTAAATCCAATGTGCCTTTTGTACAGGAAACATGGAGTTATGATGAAGCACGTGAATGGTTTGGTGAACGAAACCAAAAGTTCAAACTTGAACTGATTGAAGGGATTTCTGACCAAGAAGTTAGTGCTTCAGATGAAGGTGTCGCTGACGAAGGTGTATCAATCTATCACAATGGTGACTTTACAGATCTTTGTAAGGGACCGCATGTAGAGCAAACAGGAGAATGTTGGCATTTTAAATTACTTCGTGTTTCGGGAGCATATTGGCGTGGCGATAGCAACCGTGAGCAGCTACAAAGAATTTACGGCACGGCATGGAAAACAAAAAAAGACCTACAAGCATTTATAAAACAACGCGAAGAAGCTGCAAAACGCGATCATCGGAAATTGGGACGCGAATTGGAGCTTTTTCAAATGCATCCTGAGTCACCGGGGAGTGTTTTTTGGCTACCAAAAGGCGCATTTATATATAATCATCTATCCGAAAAGGTTCGAAAACTCAATCTCAGTGAAGGTTACCAAGAGGTGCGTACACCACTGATTTACGACAGCAGTCTATGGCAAACATCAGGACATTGGGAACACTTCAAAGACGACATGTTCCTCATTGAGAATGAGGATGGTGAACCAACCAGTGCTCTCAAACCGATGAACTGTCCCGCACACATGCTGATTTACAAAAGCGTCCGACACAGTTACCGCGATTTGCCATACCGACTTCATGATCAAGGCGTGTTACATCGAAATGAAGCAACTGGAACATTGAGCGGATTATCTCGCGTACGGCAATTGTGTCAAGATGACGCACATAACTTCGTGACTGAAGATCAGATTGCTGATGAATATGAACGAATTCTTGAACTTTTCCAACGTATTTATGGAAGTTTTGACCTTCCGTTCCGATGTGACTTTAGCACACGAAATCCTGAAAAATTCATGGGAGATGTAGATGTTTGGAATCGTGCTGAGGATATCCTTGAATCTGTCTTGAAAAACAACGAGATTGAGTATGCTGTGGAACCGGGTGAAGCGGCATTCTATGGTCCAAAACTCGATTTCCAAGTGCGTGATTCATTAAATAGAGATGTACAATGTGCAACCGTCCAGCTCGATTTTCAGTTGCCAGAACGGTTCGAATTAATCTATATTGCACCAGATGGCTCTGAAAAGAGACCTGTTGTGATCCATCGTGCGATTTGTGGCAGTTTTGAAAGATTCATTGCTATGCTTATTGAACACTATGCGGGTGCATTCCCGACTTGGTTATCTCCTGTTCAGTGCGTTGTGATGACAATCAGTCAGAAATTTGTTGATTATGCAACAGAAGTTCAAAATCTACTTCTACAGAAAAACTGTCGTGTTGTATTGGATAACAGTGATGACAAAATAGGTGCAAAAATACGTCAAGCACGTTTACAACGAGTGCCATATATGTTAATCATTGGAGAACGTGAACAGGAAAACAGAACTGTCAGTGTCCGAAGTCGTGATGAAGGGGATATCGGCGCGATGAACCTTGAGACTTTCGTTGACAAAATCGTTAAAGAAGCCGATTTAGATTTCTAATATCACTTGCTACACATAAAAATATCTAAGGAGCAAATCAAATGAAAAAATTATTTTCATGTCTATTATTTGTTGGCATTATCGTTTCTGTTGGATGTGGTCCAACCAAACAGGTCACTCGTATTGATAGCGATACCACCGTTGACCTATCTGGTCGTTGGAACGATACTGATTCCCGTTTAGTAGCGGACCAAATTATTGATGACTGTTTGAATCACACCTGGATTAACGACCACGGTATTCAGACCAGTAGTAAACCTGTTGTAATTGTCACTAACATTAGTAATAAGAGCAACGAACATATTGCGACACAGACTTTTATTAGTGATATTGAACGTGCATTCGTCAACTCTGGGAAAGTTCGGACGGTCTCCAGTAAGAGTGAACGTGATGAAATACGAGAGGAACGCGCAGACCAGAGTGAAAACGCAGCGATTGAAAGTATCAAACGGATGGGACGCGAACTCGGTGCAGATTATATGATGTCAGGACAAATTAACACTATTGAAGACCGAGAAGGTGGAAAGCAAATTGTTTTTTATCAAACTGATCTCACATTGACACACATTGAAAGCAGTGAGAAAGTCTGGATCGGTACAAAAAAGATTAAAAAGTTTATCGGTCGCAAAAAGTTTAAGATGTAAGATGATCTATCATGACAATATGAAGGAATTGTTAGGCGGGTAATGATTCCCGCTCTCTCCTATTATTTACTATAGTTTGGACAATTTCTCTTGGTTACATACTAATATTGCTGGCATCTGCAATATATTGTGAGTTTTGGATAGGATAATACTTTGATGAAAAAGTGTGAAAACATCAAAATGAGCAGCCCCAGCGGGGCGGAATGTGTATAGAAAAATGTGTTCCGACCAAGGCAAGCCCCAGCGGGGCGAAAGGTGTATAGAAAAATGTGTCCCGACCAAGGCAAACCCCAGCGGGGCGAAAGGTGTATAGAAAAATGTGTACCGACCAAGGCAAGTCCCAACGGGGCGACAGGTGTATAGAAAAATGTGTCCCGATCAAGGCAAGCCCCAGCGGGGCGAAAGGTGTATAGAAAAATGTGTTCCGACCAAGGCAAGCCCCAGCGGGGCGAAAGGTGTATAGAAAAATGTGTACCGACCAAGGCAAACCCCAGCGGGACGAAAGGTGTATAGAAAAATGTGTACCGACCAAGGCAAGCCCCAGCGGGGCGGAATGTGTATAGAAAAATGTGTACCGACCAAGGCAAGCCCCAGCGGGGCGGAATGTGTATAGAAAAATGTGTCCCGATCAATGCAAGCCCCAGCGGGGCGGAATGTGTATAGAAAAATGTGTCCCGACCAAGGCAAGCTCCAGCGGGGCGAAAGGTGTATCATTGAAGAAATAGGTATTATGACTGTGATGCTCCTTGTCCAGAGCACTGTTCAAGTCCTCAAGAAACTGTCCAAACTATAGTATTATTTAATAGCAGTGATTCTATGACGAAATTATATCCATTACTACTAATTGTTATATTGACAGTTGGATGTGCAGGTTACAAATTTGAAAATGTTGAAAATGGTTTAGAATCTGGCAAACCATCCGTTGCATATAATTACCTTAAGAAAAATTCTCCCAAAAAACCAGATATTCCACATCATTTTGAATTAGGGTTAACTGGACATTATGCTAATCTATTCACAGAAAGTAGCAAAGTGTTTGACCTTGCACAAGACATTGCTGAAGACCGTTACACAAAGAGTATTACAACAGAGCTTGGGTCGCTACTCACTTCTGATCAACTACGACCATATCCTGGCACAAAATATGAGAGACTACTGAGCCACTATTACAGCATCCTAAATTATATCTATGACGGCAGTCTTGAGGGAGCAGTCGTTGAATGCAAACAGGCTACAAATCTAATTCAATATTTCAAAGGTGAAGAGAAAGACTACAACTATTTTGCAGCAGGTTTTCTCGCGCACTTATGTGGAATGGTCTTTGAAGCAGCCGGTGAGTTGAATAATGCATTTATTTCCTATAAACAAGCTGCAGAATATTATAAAAAGTCTTCCAGATACACAAGTGTTTCGCCGCCTGTAGATGTTGGCCACTCATTAGTTCGTGTATCTCAAAAACTCGGATTTACAGACGAATATGATCGTTATCGAAAACAATACGGTGAGACGCCTCAGCAACCTGAAAACTACGGTGAGTTGATTCTCTTTTATGAAACTGGATATGTGCCACGTAAGATTGAAGAGTCCTTGACTTTTCCTATTTTAACAACAGATAGATTTGGTGAAAAAGATAACAAAGATAGCATGAAGTTTGCGCGAACATTGAGAACACGAGAAGGTATGGTAGTGGAAGAGATAAAATTAGAATATCTTCTACGTGTCGCCATGTCAACAATTCGATCAAAACGTCCTAAATTTGCTGGAATACAAGTATCCGTTGGTGATCATACCGCACAAGGCGTACTGATAGAAGACGTTGAAAATATGGCGATTGAAACACTCAATTCTCAACGCACCATCATACTTATTCGCACATTAGCCCGCGCCTTAGGTAAATACCTAATATTTCGTGAAGCAAAAAAGAAAAGTACAGCATTAGGAATTGTCGCAAACCTCGCAGGTGTTCTCACGGAAAGTGCAGATACGCGATCTTGGCAAACTTTACCAAATCAGATATATATGGTACGGATGCCACTTCCTGCTGGCAAGCATCGGTTAAAACTCTCGTTCTTAAATGCAAATGGAAATGTTAGAAGAAGTAATTCTAATATTGAAGTGCAGATAAACCCAAATCAGATTTCCTTTCTAAATTACCGGACTTATGACTAAGTCACTTGACCACATAATAGTGAATTATAAAATTAAGTGAACATTTGCTAAAGAATTACGGTGTTTGTAGTCGCGCAATTCATTGCGCCTCTTACATTCACAGGAATGCAAGGTTTACTAACATCGCCTAAGCAGAGTATTCAAGTAATTTCAAAATCTACTATATAAAAGCAACTATTTATAGATTTCGTGGACAAATAAATGCAACGTATTTACCTTGATTATAACGCAACTACGCCTCTGCGACCTGAAGTCCGTGACGCAATGATGCCATATCTCACCGAGGCATTCGGAAACGGTTCAAGCATACATGCTTTTGGACGTGAAGCACGTAACGCAATTGACACTGCAAGGGAACAGGTTGCTGAACTCATCGGTGCAAAGAGTCCAAGTGAAATTATTTTCACGGGGAGTGGTACTGAAGCAGACAACCACGCCATCAAAGGACTAACGGAACTACAAAAAAGTCGCGGAGAAGGCAACCATATCATCACCTCTTCTGTAGAACATCATGCAGTTTTACACACATGTCAATATCTGGAACAACGCGGCTATGAGGCTACTTATCTTCCTGTAGACCGATATGGTCGAATCAATCCAGAGCAACTACGTAACGCTATACGAGATACAACAGTTCTGATATCCATCATGCATGTCAACAACGAAAATGGTACAGTCCAACCTTTGGAAGAGATTTGTCAAATAGCACAAGAACACGAGATCCCAGTTCATACTGATGCAGTTCAATCAATTGGGAAATTGGATGTTGCTGTGCAGGAAATGGGAGTCAATCTATTATCTCTATCAGGACACAAGATATATGCACCTAAAGGTATCGGTGTCCTCTACATCCGTCGTGGCACCAGATTAGCAAATCTTGTGCATGGTGGATCACACGAAAGGAATAGACGTGCTGGTTCAGAGAACGTTCCTGCTATTGTTGGTCTTGGTGTCGCTGCTGAACTTGCAAAACAAGAGCGCGACAATTATATTCAGCATCTGAATAAACTAACGCTTAGGTTACGAGACGGACTTGACACATACATTGATCGATTACACTATAACGGACATCCTGAACACTGTGTCCCTGGCACTCTAAACGTATCTTTTGAAGCCGTTGAGGGTGAAAGTCTTATCTTGCGTTTAGATATGGAAGGGGTTTGTGTCTCAACAGGATCAGCATGCACTTCAGGTTCTATGGAACCTTCACATGTGCTCGCAGCACTTGGATTACCACCCAGATTAGCGCAAGGTACAGTTCGCTTTTCCCTCGGCAGAAACACTACAGAAGAGGAGATTGACACAGTGATTGAGAAATTGCCGAAGGTCATTAAACAGATGCGAACCTTGTATCGAGGTTAGGATGACATTTATAGTGAAATCTATTGTAGCGCAAACTGCCAGTTTGCGTACACTACTGCACAAACTGGCAGTTTGTGCTACGGCACAGTCCAGTCCGCAGGATTATTTATAGTAAAATCTGAAATTAACAATACACTTTACATTTAGAATAACACGTTTGTAGTCGCGCAATTATAGGGATTTTCTGCAAGGCGATTATGTTCTTTAGTCCCGTAGGGACGCGATGTTTATAGATAAACATTACCATCACAACTCTTAGTCCCGTAGGGACGATATGTTTATTCTTATATGCCGTTCCTACGGAACTCAAGAAGGGACGATATAACGTCTTCTATAAACATCCCGTCCCTATGGGACTAAAGACATCAATATCAGACTACTATAAACCAGTAAAATGACACTTATGACAGCATACACGTATGGTATTCTGCATTGGTTAGGAAACCACACCTACCGGGTTTGGGAAATTTATTCTTACCCGTTTAATAAATTAATCTTCATCATTGCGCCTCGGGCATTATATGAATCAGCAATTGGGACAATATGTTTCATTAATTGTAGGTTTTACTATAAATAACCATGTCCAGTCCGTTGGTTTAGGTTTCACGTACCAAAAGTGTGCATATATTTTTGTATTTCACCACAATAGGAAGTTAATACTTTGCTTTCCTCGGATTCCAGAATGCACAGATTATTGCAGTAATCGGGATTGCTAATACCAGACCAAGTGTCCCAGCAAGTAACCTCACAATTTCAGCTGATACAACACCTAAGCTTAACATCTGAACCGTAGGTGCTAAGAATAATTCATGACTTTCAGTCGTAATCGTCATTATCAGCAACAATTCAACACCAAGATATGCGAACACAAGTGTATTGATCATTGTTCCAAGAATATCAGTTCCTACATTGAGACCGGAAGTAATCAATCGCCAGGTAGGCATGTTAGGATTTGCCCGACGTATTTCCTCCATACTTGATGCTACCTCAATTGCCCCATCAACAGCAACACCTAATACACCCATGAGCATACCTGCTATCAGTAGCTGTACAAATACAAATGGTGGATTACGCGTTGCTTCAACTATATCAGCAGCGATCGCAGTTTCTAAGCCAGTAAAATGCAGTTGGTTTTGGGCAAAGAGCAGGATGACACCTGCAACGAGAATGCCACCCATTGTGCCTAGTACTGCTGAAAAGGTCTTACGACTTGGACCAATAACAAAAACCAAAGAAACAAAGGCTACTACGCCAGATGTCAATGTAACCACAAACACTGCATTCATTCCTTGTGAAATCAGCGGAAGCATAAAGTAATAGATCACTGCTCCTGAGATTATCATGGCACAAACGGTGCGAATACCTTCCATTCTACCGACAAGGATGATTAGGAGAAACATTCCGCCAACAAACCAAATCAGAAATCTATCTCTTCCGTATTCCTGAACAATGTTCACCAGACCAATCTGTTCTGGATCACCGCTGACCTTACAGACGACTATATCCCCCGGTTCTGCTGGAATACTCAACAATGGCATACCGTGATTGACCACGTTACGTAATATTAGATGCTTTCCTTTATACATTCCACCCAATATCTCTACTTCAATCACATGATTTTCTGATTCTGAATCATATACATTCAATGTATTAGTACCGTCTTGACTCATACGAATACTAAATGTCTGTTCATATTCTGGATCGGAGATCAGCCACCGACTGTCTTTCCAAGGTGTAATTGAAACTGTTGACTTTTCTGACAAAGAAAATTGGTTATCTACGAATGCTTGCTCTAATTCTGATGGCACAATTTCTCTGTCCAAGATCTCTGCATTTGATGCGTCAATGGAGAACAGGAACAGCCCCGTAGATTCAACTAATCGCAATACTTTTCCCTTTACATACTCCTGTTTTGATGCCAGTTGTCCTTGTTCGTCGTGTACTTCTGATATCGTAGCAGACATGCCTTGAATTCGAAAATAGAGCACAGCTGTAACAATTAGAACGAGTATCATTGCTAATGGCACTGCAGAACGTTTGGAAAAGAGAGATCTACCACCATGTTCGCTTTCCTTTCCAAATAACTCTTCCAATTCTTCTTCAGTTGGTATGTTCTCATGGATTTCTGATCTTTGGACTTTAGTATATTTCGTGAGAAAACCGGCTACAGTCGCAGCAATTGGTACAGTCAGGACTAAGCCGATAGTTCCAACAACTGCTTGGATAATCGCTACTGTTGTTGCTTCTTCGTTGACGAGTCGTAAAAACGGATATAGAATACCTGCCTCTGGAAAATCAATACGCGGCAGTAACATCGTAATCATGTGTGCACCCAAATACGCAAAGATAAGCGTATCTGCCATCGTACCCATTATATCACGTCCAACATTCAAACCTGCACGTATTGATTGGCGGACAGTGATGTTAGGATTTACTTGCTTAACTTCGTGCACACTGGAGGAAATTGACATACTGACATCCATCATCGCCCCAACTGCACCTAAAATGATACCAGCAGACAGTATTCCAGTAAAATTCCAATGATGTGATCCTGCTGTCCTCCACAAAGCCAATCCAAGCTCCAAGTAACCGAACTCTTGTGCTAATCCTGTTAATGCCATCAAATGTTGACTGATAATTGAAAGCACCCCAACAGCAGTTAATCCACCCAGAGTACCAAGCACACCCGAGATGACTTTATAACTAAAGCCTGTAATAAAAAGAAATGTTACGAATGTAAGGAACGATGCAATGAGTAGTGCCACCATAATTGGGTTGTATCCACGCATCATTAGAGGTACAAGCAGGTAAATGACGGATAATGCAGTAACAAATAGTGTCAATATAGCTCGCACACCTTTCATTCCAGCTACAAGTATCATCATGATACATAATGCACCAGCAAGATACAGTAGAAAAGGTGTTCGAAAGTAATCCCCAATGGAGACAGAATAAATTGTAGGATTATTCGGATCTCTAATCTGAATGTCAAGGTAGACGATATCGTCTTTGCTAAATACACGATCACTATATTGACGACCGTACCAGATATTATTCACCTTAACACTTTCTCCGCGAAATTGCCCAGAGAGAACACGGAATGTAAGGATCTGATCAATATCACCTCCAGTGTCAATATCTGTTACCTTACCCAAACAGACCAAAATCTGCAATGCACCCTGTTCTGTCATAGCTGCAAAACTATACAGTTTGAAATGTAGGAATATAACACCAATCAGGATTAAGAGAATTCCGATGATTCTTATATATGATTCTCGCATGTTTTTTTCCAAAAAATTATAGTGTATAACGTGAGTTTGATAATAGGTATATGAACTTCATTTTCCTAAATATTACTCTCATAGACCCGATAGGTGCGGTTTCCTAACCAATGCAGAATACCACACACGGGGAATGCCTAAACCTGCTACATTCAAACAACGTGCGGGGCACGGAGACCCCGCGCTACAATGACAGGCGTAATTTAAGAAGATCAATCCGTTTTATTAGTGTCCTCAGTCCCGTAGGGACGATATGTCTATAGCACGACGTTCAATACCCATTTCTTAGTCCCGTATGAAGATTGATTTATTAAACGGGTAATTATAATCACGCCAAAACTGGTAGTAGGAGCGCTTTGTAAGCGCGATTGTCAAACCCGTAGGCGCGCTTTGTAAGCGCGATTGTCAAACCCGTAGGCGCGCTTTGTAAGCGCGATTGTCAAACCCGTAGGCGCGCTTTGTAAGCGCGATTGTCAAACCCGTAGGCGCGCTTTGTAAGCGCGCTGGACTTTGATCTCAAATTACTCAATTTATTTCTTAATCTTCATTAGGGACGCTATGTTTATACGTTTCGGTTGTTACAAACATATCGTCCCTACGGGACTAAAAGCTGTGATGATGGCGTTTAGCTATAAACATCCCGTCCCTACGGGACTAAAGAACGTTATCGCAATGCAAATAAATCCTTAAATTGATGCCTATGGTGCGGTTTCCTAACCAATGCAGAATACCAAACGCGTATTCTGATGAAATACAAATATTTGATTTATCAAACTCACGTTGTATAGATAAGTTCAGACAATTGATATATCAAAATGAATCCGTTAGCCAGTGTTGTTTTAGCAAAAAATGTGCCATACATGGAATTCAATCATATCAAAAACTACCAATCGGATCATAGTAATTCATGCCCGTAAAGGTGCACACAGAAAATATAAAGCACAGATTTGGGCAGCTGAAAAAGAAAAGTCAAGTGTGCTGGTGTAGTTCAGAGATTTTTTCGTATGTTTTCAGCAACGTTGCGAGGTATACCTTTTACAGAGAGAAGTTCGTCCAAACTCGCGTTCCGAATTGCATCTATTGAACCAAATTGTTGAAGTAATGCCTGTTTCCGTTTTGGTCCGATGTTCGGTATTTCATCAAGCACAGATTCACTCAAGGCTTTATGTCTAAGTTTTCTGTGATATGTTATAGCAAATCGGTGTGCTTCATCCCTTAACCGTTGAATTAAGTGCAACGTTGGATTGTCCTCCCGCAGAACTATCGGGTCAGGGTTGCCTGGAACAAATATTTCTTCAATTCGCTTTGCTAAGGCAATGATAGGGATTTTCATTGGAACTGGATCTAATTTCGCTTTTGAAAACGGTTTGAGTGCGGTTTGAACTGCATTCAATTGTCCTTTTCCACCATCAATCAACATTAAATCTGGCAACTTACTGAATTTTTTGTCTCCAGTCTCTGCACGACGAAAACGACGTTTGATTACTTCCTGCATCATTGCATAGTCATTCTGTCCAACAACATCTTTTATACGAAACTGACGATATTCACTGTTTGCAGGCTTTCCATCTTCCAAAACTACCATTGAACCAACAGCATATCGATCACCGAGATTAGAAATATCATAAGCTTCAATCCGTCTAAGTGGATGACTAATCTCAAGCAGTTCCTGTAATTCTACTAATGCTGGATCAACATCACTACTTAACACCACACTTTGTTCACGTTGTAACAGTAACACTTCAGCGTTTTTCATAGCCAAAGTCTGTAGCTTTCTTAACCTACCTGCTCTTGGTATATGCAGGGAGACTTTATTTCCGCGCTTCTCGCTGAGCCATTTTTCAATCAGTTCAACAGATTCAATTTGCATTGGTAGCACAATTGTTTTGGGAACAAGCACTGCATTTTGATAATATTGTGAAACAAATGCACTGATGGCAGTTGGTATCTGTTCTGCATGTACATCATTTAGATAATAGTGTTCCCGTTCAAGCAGTTTTCCATCACGAACATGTAATACCTGCACACATGCCACATCACCCAAGCGGCTTTGCAGATCGTGTTGAAAAGCGGTTGCAATGCCAATCACATCCTCATCCACTGTAGACACATGATCAAGACTTTGCTGTGAGGAAACTGCCTGTTCGACATCGTTTAGCATGTCTCTATATTTCGCTGCAACTTCAAAATCAAGTGACTTCGCTGCATCTGTCATTTGTTGCTTCAATTCTTTGACAACGAAGCTTGTGTTTCCACCTAAGAACTGGCAAACTTTGCGAACGATCTTCTGATATTCTTGAACGTTTATCAGATTGGCACACGGTGCTGGACATCTTCCAATATGATAGTCAAGACATGCACGATATTTGTTATTTACTTTTTCAAGCGGTAGCGTGCAGGTACGGATAGGGAAAAGTTTCGTCAAATGTTTTAGTACTTGCCGTGTGGAACGGACTCGCACAAATGGACCAAAGTAGCGTGTCCCATCAGTGTCAGTTTTCCGCGTTATCATAATGCGTGGAAACGGTTCATTGGTGGTGACACGGAGAAATGGATATCGTTTATCGTCTTTCAGTTTTACATTGTATCGTGGTTGATGCGACTTAATCAGATTATTTTCAAGTATTAATGCTTCAATCTCATTACTCGTGACGATATAATCCACCTCTATGACATACCGCATCATCTGTGCAGTAAGAGGATTATCCGTTAAGCCACTTTGTTGGAAATAGGAGCGAACGCGGTTTCGTAGATTAACTGCTTTACCTATGTATATAGGTAAACCGTCAGAGGCTTTCATCAGATAAACCCCTGGCGCGTTCGGTAGAGATTGCCACATTTTTCCTTGATTTTCCATGATTGTATTATCTACCTATCATTTTGACTTTGGCATAAATTGCTCGGAGTGCCAATTGACATTCAATAGACGCATTTATCATCACATTATCAAGAGAATGGTATTCCATTAATTTCCAATTCTCATCCTGACGAATATACTGTTCTACGCGGACATCGTACTGAGAAACAAGGATATATTCCTGTAAGGATTCAAGTGTTTGATAGGAATAAAATTTGCCGCTTCTATCATAATCCTCTGTTGAAGGTGAAAGCACCTCTACAATAACAGTTGGATTTAGTAAAGTGTCAAAGTGTCCATCTTCAAATCTCGGTTCATCACACACAACGATTACATCTGGATAAGTGTATAAACCACTATCACTTACTTTTACACGCATATCGTTTACATAAACTTCACATGTTCTCTCCAACAATTGTATATATAGCTCACCAAATATATTACCTGCAATAAGAACATGTTCACGACTCGCACCAGGCATCATAATTATCTGCCCGTTTCGGTATTCGCTTTTGAATTCAGCTTCCCGTTCGAAAATAATATATTCTTCGGGTGTCAGTAGTTTTTTTTCTGGTACTGTAGACACTGTTTTCTCCCGATCATACCATCTCGTAAACAGCACGGTAGATTTTACGTCCTTCTAATTGGTACTTATTTTCAAAATTGGTTGTTATGTGTTGGTAATTTTCTATCTCATGTGTAACAGGTTTTAAATCTGTCTGTTGAGCAATACGTTCTTGGATTTCATTGAAATACTCTTCATAATCTGTAACCACATACAATCTACCACTATCCAATGACAAAGTGCTTGAAATAGCCTCAAGAAATTCTTTATTTCGGAAGATTCGTCTTTTCTGCTGACGTGCTTTTGGCCACGGATCAGGAAAATAGACATGATATGCTTTTATTGAATTATCTGGTACATACCTTGACAGAAAGTAATTTGCATCAGTCCATACAAGTCGAACATTCCCAAAAACACCTGAATTTTTATCTACTGCGTAATGTCGTATGTATTTAAGAAACCTTCGACGTGTGAGTTCAACATACTTTTGCGCGCGTTCAACCCCTATAAAGTTAACATCAGCATACTGCTTTGCAGCTTCCAGAAGAAATCTACCTTTACCAAAACCAATCTCAACTTCTACAGGATTGGCATTTCCAAAGAGTTCGTGCCAGTCAATTGGAGAAGACACATCATTTAAAGAGATAGCACAATCCCGCACTACATCTAATATCTTTGAATGTGAAGTTGTACGTTGATAGAATAGGTCGTTGTAACGTGGTTCTTCATTCATGACTTACTATTCATAAATTTATGGAGATGCGTCTTAATCAAGTTGTCCTGCGGTTCATATCCTAACAGATCAACTGCACCGCTGATGTCTAAGTAGCTCTGCTGGTACCCATCCGAATTTGCTGAACGACCGTATGTAATCAGATATTTGACAGGTCCGTCATAGTCAATCGCTAACCTAAACAGTTGCTCACAGTCGCGTGGTGTGAGAAGTGTGCTGCAGTGTCGGATCCCATTCGGTTCATAGGTACCGTTGTAACTACCGATACGAATGCTTATAAACCGCATATTATGTGCATCTACGAGGTAACGTCCTGCAATTTCAGCCATGCCTTTCATCGCACCATACCAACCATCAGGACGGAACTGGTCACCCGTTGAAAATCGGGGTGGTGAGCTTAATTTTTCGTTCCAACCGGATACATGATTAGTACTTGCATAGACTATTTTCTGAATTCCATTTTCTCGTGCTGCTTCAAATATATTCATTGACGCATCAATGTCGTTAACATCCTCAGGTGAATTAACAGGGGAACTTTGATGAAGATAAGCCAGATGCACCAATACATCTTGATCTCTACATAACCTTTTCATCTCAGAATAATCTCTGATGTCTGCGATTACAACACGACTATTTGAATTTAGAATCGGATTGATATCCATTAAGGTTAATGTGTAGATATCTTGTTTTTCCCATGCTTGCCAGAGCGTTGTACCAACCGTCCCAGCCGCTCCTGTTATGAGTACTCGTTGTTTCATTTACTTATTCACCTATTCAGATGGCAACTCAACTAAAATTTGTTCCCGAACTTTCTGTGGATCCACAACAGGTTGCACATAAAAGCGATCTGTCGCTTGTCCTCCTAATCCAGAACATTTACACATTTCAACGTTCAACTCCAATTTCGTCAGTATTCCACTAAAATAGTGGAGAAAACCGACCTTCTCTTCACCTGTTACGACGATCTCAGTATAATTCCTTGCTGATTCTACCGTAACATCATAAACTGTCCATGTGCCACTTAGGTCAACATACCGTTTCTCAAAAATCTCCTCAAGCGTGACCTCACCAGACATCAAACTCCGTATATCAAAATCTAAATCACGTTTCAGTTCTTCGTCAAGTGGGAGTGGTTCTGAAGATTGCTGTGCTGACTGGTGGACAAGCCGATATATTTCCAACTCCAAGTTTGAATCCTGTTTGGTGTAGACGCGCGCATCACGCACATCTATGTTATTCGCAAAGAATAATCCACTGACCGTATGTAGTTTTCCGATACGACTATGACCACACAGATGTAATTCCGTAAAACCTGGTTTATCTACAAACTGCAGACTCACCGCACCAGAAGTAGAATCGTTGTTCTCTATAGTTGTTGCTTCTGCTTGTGACATCATCTTCATGTGGATAGATATCTCCTCAGGTGCAACACCGATTCGATATGTGACAGGCATCTGTTGAAGGAAATGTTGGAATTCTTCTGGGGGTGCATAAGTTCCCCATTGTGTTTCTTCCGGTCCTACGAATCGCACACGTACAACTTCATATAATCGTTTGAGATTGTGCTTTACAAGATTGCTAAAGTTTTGAGCACCGTTCGCCATTGAATCACAATATGTCAATAGATAGAGTGCGGTTAGTCGTTCTAACGAATTAACCTTCTCACAAAACTCTGTAATCGTCGGTTCATCCCATTGGTGATACCGTGCTAATGTGATCATTCTAAGATGCTCTCGTATCAGAAAGCAGATTTCCTCTGTTTGTTGAGAATTAAATCCAAATTCTGGGGCAATACGTTTTGCTTTTTCTGCGCCAGTGTCAGGGTGTGCAGGATCCGGTTTATCAATATCATGTAGAAAAAGAGCCATATAGAGCGAGGCAGTATCAGACAATGAACGAAACGCAGTATTCAACTCCTCTAACTCAGAGTTTGGAGATAGAGACAGCTGTTGTCCGATGCGTGGACCACCGAAAGGACTACTGGGTTCTGTCCTACGTATCTCATCAAGATGTCCAATAGCAGTCAGTGTGTGTTTCCCAACGGTATATGGATCAAGACTACGTTCGCTTCGGGTCATCATCGCCTTTTCAAATCGTTCTCCGCCTTCTCCGAGTCGAGACAATATCCCAAGTCTATGTAACCGCGTTAAACTCTTTTCAACATTGCCGGGGGTATTGATGAGTTCTGCCATTCTCGGTCTAAAGTGATCCCAATCAAACGCATCAACATACGCAAAGATGAAGGTCGCAAGTGATGGATCAATCTCAAAATCGTATTGTTGGAAATAGGTGAATAGTCTATAGAGTTCGTCTGTATCCAGTTCACCAAAGTTATTATCAATGCAATACAACACATCCGTTCTAACACCCAACACATCTGAAACTGGTATGCCATTCGCAAGAAACTTACGTATCAATAATTCTGCTTTAAAGTGTAGATACTTTGCTTTGGCATAGTAATCCGACATGAAGTCATAACGACCTTCTTCTGATTCATCAGAATAACCGAGTGCACAAGCAATCTGTGATTGGAGTGTGTCATCCTGTTCCGGGTGGAAAGAGAGTGCATCATGTGGTGCATCTGCCAATACATGCAGTAAGTTCCGCACCTTAAACATAAAATCAAGTGATGGTTTCAGCTGTTCGTCATCAAATCTCTCATATAGTTCAAGGACTGATGTAAAATTGGGGAGACCGCACATCCATAACGCATACTGGAGGGTTCGTAATCCACCGCGTCCTGTCTTGATGTCTGGTTGATTGAGATATATTGTGTCTTCTGAGGAATTGATGGAATCTGCCCTTGATTGAAGTAGGTCAAGGACAAGTGAAATGTCTGATTTGTCTGATTGTACTGCTTTACGGAACTTTTCTGTCAATGTAGAATCACCTGCAATAAATCGCATATCAATTAAAGCGGTCATATCCATAAAGTTCCATTTTGCTATGTCTGCCATCGGACGATAGATAAAACTAAATTCAAAACCGGGAATCACCGTATGTAAACTATCAAAGAAGTCATAGAACCATCTGACAAGTTCGAGTGTGCCTTCGTCGTAGACATCTTCAAGGTCAACGGAGGATGTATAGACGACATCCACATCTGAAAAATAGCACAACTCATACCTGCCATAACTTCCGACTGCGTAAAGGGCAACATCGGGAGTCCAATCTTCTGGCACTTCGTCCATAAAATCACTGTAGTCAATACCCGGTATCTTGAGAAGTTCTTCTATCTGTTTGGAGTATTCTGTTTTGATTTGATAGGTAGCGACTTCATAAACCTTTTGGAGGATTGCGTCCCATATCTGTGTGTGGGTAGTACACGCGGTAAAACCGCTCTCTCCAGCTAATATATCTGTTTTGAGTAGTTCGCGTTCGGATTTGATGAAGGCTCCCAACTGCTCTTGCAAGACTTGTTGGGAGATGTTGAGGTTCGGAATATATTGTGTGAGTCGGTTTTCTATCTGTATTGACATGAGTTTTAGATTGTTTTGGTTGAGAATAAGTCCTTGATTGTTGGTGAGGGATTACTGTTGCTTTTTGTTCATTATACACTGATAGTCTAATTTAAACAAGAACTTCTGTGGAATCGGTGTAAAGTTTTTGTCACCGTAGATGTCAACTCAAGTGCAAAACCTGTAATCTATTGTAGGACGGGGTCTCTGTGTCCCGCAATTCCTTGTCCTGTAAGGCAACGGACGGGCACAGAGACCCGCCCCTACAATTCATGGTGAGAAGTTAGTGATAAAACTTTACATACCTGTGGAAAACCAGTGTTATTTAGTTTTCGATTTTTCTTGTGTTTTTACCACATACGTTAAATGCCCGAATACGGTAGGAGCGGTTTCCTAACCGCTCCGGACTTCTCAAGGAAATTACTCAACTGATATTTCTCAAAAGTTGTTGAATATCAGTATTTATCAAGGTTCTTTTAGGTTTAGTTCATGAAAATGCGGCATGATTTCAAGTAACATGTGTCTTTGTCCAGTGAGTTCAAGTTGTATCTGATGGAATGTGCGACGTTCAGAGATGCTTACCTGCAACAACATGAGGTAACTCATTACTTTTATACCGAGCCCCGCACATGCGCCTTGCGCACTTTCTAAACGCATATCGGATAAATGCAGGTTGGATTTCAGTTGTCTCCAATAGTGTTCGATCCCGTTGTGTTGAGACCATATTCTGAGTGCTTCACAAGTGCGTAAGGGTTTACCAAAGACTAAGAGTGTGCGTATCTTTCCCATATCTGAAAAGAAAAGCACAATACACTCACCAAATGTTGGACTTGTGGCTTGGACACGACAGACCGGTTTATCACATCCCCATTGCTCTGGCTGCAGTTGTATGGATTTCTTATGAAGCGAAAGTTTCATTTTTTTGTTGTTTATTGTCATCACATAGTTGTTTTTACCATGAACCAATATGGACACAAACCCTAAATCTGATAAGATGTTGACCAGTTTCTTGCTACCATACCACGAATCGAAAGTGATCGGATATTTTCTGATATCAATGCTATGGGCATCAAAGAAATCTAACACTTCTTTCATCATGCCAACAAAAAGAACCGGTTTCTTTGTATTGGCACGCCCTTTTTTTGAAACAAGCCGTGTATTGAGTGGAATGACAATATCGCCAATCTTGATCGTGATACCTAATATGTTCTGCCCCCAAGTGGTGTTATTCCGTTTTTTAGACCACCAGTTTGAGCAGTAAGCTATTGTTTTTCCATAGCGATCTATATTACTGTCATCTACACTGATAGTAATACACCGACGAGATTGTGTTGAACCACTCTTGGCTTCAGTGTTTTTGATCCACTCAAGTGCCATAGTGCATCCGAGCCGCACATTCAAACATTTCCAGTGATATTGGCTCAATGAGTGAAGATCCCGATAAAGACCCGCTTTGGGAAGTGTCAACGCATCTGCAACTTGGTTCGGATTATAGAGGCCAAAGAAATGGCAAACGGATAACAAAAGTAAAGTGTCAATGATTTGTGCGTTCATACGGTGAAAACGAGAAAAAAGAAGATGTTGAAAAAACTTAGCAGATTTGATAATCTGATGACGCATGAGATGTCCTCCTAAAAATAATCAAATGTTGTTATTTTTTATTATTAGGATGGCAACTCATGCATCTAAAATCAAGTCAAATCTTCAAAATGGACGCATTTTCATTGTGCAAAACCCTCAATATAGTGATGTTTAGTGGATTCTCCGCTATTCTGATAAATGTCAGCTCAATTTATTTCTTAATCTTCATAAATGCGCGATTACGGATGGTTTGTTTCTTAATGGGATATTGTCTATTAGAAATGGTATTATTACTGAGATCACGGTAAGACATTTCTGTAGTCATTTCTCTGTTTCTCACTAAAGGGGCGCACTAAAAGTTTGAAAAACGCAAACATGCCGTAAAGCCTATGCCTACGCAATTCAGTCAAAATTACAGAGGGTCACTTTTTTAGTACCCTCCCCTAATTTGATACCTACAATTTATTGTCAAATTATACCATTTCTAAAAATGATAGTCTCTTTTCATTTGAATGTAAGAGGCGCAATGAATTGCGCGACTACGAACGGTTTATTTCTTAACGGGATATTGTCTATTAAAAATAGTATTATTACTGAGATCACGGTAAGTCATTTCTCTGTTTCTCACTATAAGGGCGTACTAAAATTGTGAAAAACGCAAACATGCCGTAAAGCCTATGCCTACACAATTCAGTCAAAATTACAGAGGGTCACTTTTTTAGTACCCTCCCCTAATTTGATACCTACAATTTATAGCCAAATTATACCATTTTAAAAATGATATTCTCTTTTCATTTAAATGTACTATAGTTTGGACAATTGCTTTTGGTTACATACTGAGATTTCAAGCATTTACAAAATAATGTGAGTTTCAATAGGATAATAACTTGACGAAAATGTGTTAGAATATCAAAACGAGCAGCCCCAGCGGGGCGAAAGGTGTATAGCACATCGTGAACAAACGATCTATAGCCCCAGCGGGGCGAAAGGTGTATAGCACACCGTGAACAAACGATCTATAGCCCCAGCTGGGCGAAAGGTGTATCATTGAAGAAATAGGTATGATGACTGTGATTCTCCTTGTCCAGACTATTATTCATGTCTATAAAAAACTGTCCAAACTATAGTAAGGTATGTTGCAGGGTATTTATAGTATAGTTTAGAATTAAGAAGACATTTCAATGCGCTTTCAAGTCCCGTAGGGGCGAGGTTTCCTCGCCCTCTGAGGCGTGTCCTATTAATTGTAAATTCCACTGTAGTTTTAAGGATTCGTAATCATTGAGGTTAACTTTTTGTTAAGTCACTGAATCGGTTCATCACTGAATTTATTGGATATATTGATTCTTGTCTGAACTAGGATTTTCAGGATGGACAGATGGACAGGATAAGATGCTGAAACATCAAAGTGCCATCCAGAGAATAAACGTCAAACTGTGAATAGGAACTTTGCAGAGCTAAACTCACAATCCTGAAAATCTACTAATCCTGAAAATCCTGGTTCAGACAAATAGGAATACAAACCCAAAATGAATTTAACGTTTGTGAATAATATTGAACAAGATCCTAAAACTAAATAACCCTATGTGGAATTTGAAAAATCAGGTGTTGATAATTCGATTGGACTGTGGTATAATAATTGTATGGAACATTTACTTGCTGAAACTTCTACAACACCATATTTGGTCAACCCATCTTTTTCTGGACACCAAACCTTTCCGTTCCGATATACGTGGCTAAAAAAGGGTGTTGATGCTGTTACTAAAGACCCTACGGTTTTCTCATCAGAGAACGCATCAGTGATTTTAGGTGTTGGGAAAAATATGGTGAGTTCCATACGGCATTGGTGTAGTGTTGCGGGACTAATATATAATGATAAATCAGAAAGGAGTCGTTGTGTTCCAACAGAATTAGGTAGAGCAATATTTAAAGAAAGTGGCTTTGATCCATACCTTGACGATCCCGCGACTCTATGGTTGATTCACTGGAAAATCTCAACAAATATGAACCAAGCAACGACTTGGTATTGGGCATTTAATATACAGAAGAACAACCAATTCATACGTGACACATTTAGAAAACAGATGTATGAATGGGTTTTACAAAATAAAAAATCTATGCGATCTGCTTCCAAAAACACACTTGAGCGCGATGTAAATTGTTTTATCAGAACATACTGCCACTCACGACAAACTACTGCTGTCATGGAAGAGTCCTTTGATTGTCCACTTGTTGAACTCAATCTTATTTCCGAACTACCTGAGAGTGAAGGATATGAATTCCAACGTGGCGAAAAGGTCACATTGCCAATTGAAGTCTTCTCGGCGACACTTGTTGCATTTTGGGTCAAACGTTTCTCTGAAAGGGAGTCTCTCACATTTACAGACATTTTAACTGCTCCTTTGAGTCCCGGACGCATTACAGATTAGATGAAAATACACCGACCCTATATCTTGAAAAACTTGAAGATCTGACAGAAGGTGCAATGCGATACGATGAAACTGCTGACTTAAAACAAGTCTACAGAAATAGAGATGTAGATTCAATGCATCTATTAAAGAGGTATTATGGCTAACGTTCCATTGTCAGAATTATTTCATGTAAAAGGTCGTTTTCGTCGTTCTGTCCATCTTGAACGCGACTTCTATAGTGAGAATGCTATAGATGGTTATGTCCTTACCGCTACAGCACGTGAGATGTTATCGCGTGTAATTTCAACGCTTGAGAATGGATCGACATCTAAAGCATGGTCACTTACTGGTCCCTACGGGTCAGGCAAATCAGCATTTGCACTATTTGCTGCTAAATTATTAGGACATTCAAATTCACCTACAGCGCAACAGGCTTTAGAACTATTGGAACATGGTGATTCCTCGCTATATGAACGATTCAAAAACACAAACGGTAATGGCAATCAGTCAGATTCTGGATTCTGTCCCGTTCTCATTTCAGGTGAACGTGCACCGCTCTCCCTTGCTTTATTACGGAGTTTAGATCGTGGACTTTCAAATTCCAACGGAACATATATATCTATTTCACTACAGCAGGAACTTAAAGAACTGTTGGAAACAGCAAGTAAAGATTCCTTACCTACTGCTTCCGATGTAACACACCTATATGAATCTGCAACCCAGCAGATATGCGAGTCTGGTGGATCCGGTTTATTACTAATCATCGATGAACTCGGTAAATTTCTTGAATTCGCGGCGCAAAATCCATCACAAGGGGATATGTTTCTCCTTCAAAGTCTTGCAGAATTAGCAGACCGAAGTCAACAAACACCGTTGTTTCTTATGACTATTCTCCATCAAGCTTTTGAGGCTTATGCACTGCGTACAGAACAATCGCAACGAGAGGAATGGACAAAGGTTCAGGGAAGATTTGAAGACGTAGTTTTCACCGAACCCACTGAACAAGTGCTTCGCTTAGTTGGTGCAGCACTTGAAAAACCACAAGATATAATTTCTAAAGAAAATCTGAGCACTGCAACCGAATTAGGATTAATTCCACAACAACTAAATGAAAACGAATTTTTACATCTATTGCAAGAGTGTCTACCTTTACACCCTACAGTAGCACTACTCATCGGTCCTCTCTTCAAACGATTTGCTCAGAATGAACGTTCGCTCTTTGCATTTCTCAATTCCAGTGAACCTTACGGATTACAAGATTTCCTAACCCAACAAGATTATGACGGTTCCATACTTCCGAAGTATACAATTGCAGACCTATACGATTATCTTGACGCAACACAAGGGAACGAACTCTTCACTTCAAGTAATGGGAAAAAGTGGGCAGAAATTGAATCGGCATTGATGCAAATACAAAATCCATCTGAACTGACAGTCAAATTGATTAAAACTATAGGACTGCTCGGTATCGTCCGAGAATCCGTTCCAAATCTGAAGGCATCAGAAGAGTTACTCAGATATGCATTATTCAATGGTGAAGAAGAATTTGACAGTGAATTTTTTAATACACTTACAACTTTAAAGACTCGTTCAATAGTTACCTATCGAAGACACAACGATGTTTATGTGTTATGGGAAGGAAGTAACATTGACATTGAGGAAAAACTCCGTGAAGCAGAAACACACGTTGACACAAAGGCAGCACTTGTTTCAGATTTGTCACGCTACATGCCAACTCGTCCACTTGTCGCAAGACGACACCTATATCAGACAGGTACTCTACGATATTTCTCAATTCGTTACACTGACCTTGAAAACTTCGATACTGACCTTAATGAGCCTATTGGTGATGCAGATGGACTTATTCTATATGCTTTACCAGCAGATGACTTTGAGGTAAAGCAACTCATAGAAAAAACGACAGACGATGACATCGCAGAACGCATAGAAGTGTTAATAGCAATACCACATTCCATTGGTTTCCTTAGCAATGCTGTTACGCAACTTGCATATTTACATTGGGTTTCAGAAAATACACCCGAGCTTGTAGGTGATGCTGTAGCAAGACGTGAACTTGAAAAACGACTTACAGAAGTTGAACGCGAAGTATCAGATAGTTTGTCAGCAATATATGGTGTTGATAACAAAGAAGCATGTGTTTGGTATCATAGAGGACAATCAACCGATATTGATTCTGAACGCGCAAGAAATGAATACCTTTCAAGGATTTGTGATGATGTGTTTTCCGAAACACCGTTTATACGAAATGAACTAATCAACCGTCGCAAAATCTCTGGTGCTGTAACCTCTGCACGTAGAAAATTAATTCAAGCCATGCTTGAAAACGGAGACAAGGAAAATCTCGGTATTATTGGATACCCTCCTGAAATGAGTATCTACCGTTCTCTCTTATGGGATACGGGTATACATCGTATGGAATCAGGTGTCTGGGGATTCCACCCGCCAAAAGTAGATGATCAAAACAGAATAGCACACACTTGGCATGCAATTGAGTCGTTTCTTAACAAATGTGAAGAGTCAAGACAACCTGTAGAGAATCTGTATAACCATCTTAGCTTTCCACCACTTGGAGTTCGAAAAGGTCCACTTCCAATTCTGTTATGTGCAGTAATTCTCCACTACAGAACTGAAATTGCACTCTATGAAAATGGTTCCTTTGTTGCTGATCTCTCAATGCCTGTCTTTGAAAGATTGTTAAAAGCACCAGAGAACTTTGAACTGAAACGTTTTCGATTAGCAGGTATACGGACAGAACTGTTTTCACATTTTTTGGAATTGCTCAATCAACCTATATACTCAGAAGATGCCGACTTGTTGACAATCGTTGCCCCACTGATGCGATTCATTGCACAACTCCCAAACTACACACAGAAAACACAAGAAATAAGTGATGAAGCAAAAAATCTACGAGAAGTAGTGAGCAAAGCAAGCGAACCTGACGAACTACTTTTTAAGCAGTTACCTGAGGCACTCGGATATTCCGCTTTTTCTGCGGAATCAACAGACACAAAGGAACTTAAAGATTTTTTCAACACACTACAGAATGTGCTTTCCGAATTAGGTGGTGCGTATGACAAACTACTCAATTCACTTGAAAGGATGCTTGCAAATGTATTCATGTTAAAAGTCTCAAAAGACGATCTCCGAAATGAATTGGCAAAAAGGGCGGAACCTTTATTAGAGATCACAATAGAAACACAACTCAAAGGGTTCTTAATCAATCTATGCAACGAAGGACACGGTTTTACAGGTTGGGTCGAGGCACTTGCAACATTTCTTGCTAAAAAACCACCTGCATCTTGGATGGACACTGACACCGCACAATTTGAGATAAACCTTTCACAACTTGCAAGAAAATTCCGACATTTTGAAGCCGTTTCTTATGAAAAACTACAGCACGATGAATCTGATACAGAAACAATACGTATAGGAATCACAACACCTAACGAAAACGAGCAGGAACGTGTTGTAAAGCTAACGAATGAGGAACAAACGGAGAAAATTGAACAGGCAATTGCAAGTGTTTTTAAGGATTTTGATTTAGATGAAAAACCTGATCTTCGTCTTGCTGTATTAGCACGAATTACTAAGAATCTGATGCGTGAATCTGGAAAATAACTTGTATTGATTTTTCTGGTACTTATGGTATAATACAGGTATAATACAATGTATGAATAAAGCAGACCTGCTGGACGATCTTTTACCTGAATATGATTTAACAAAGTTACGGGACCGAGGGACAGGTCCTGGACACAAATCCTTTGCTGGTAAACCTATTGTCCAAATAGAACCTGACGTTGCATGGGTTTTTCCAATGTTGCAGTTGTGAATGAAGCACTACGATTTCTGATTCACATTACAAGAAAAACAACATTGGAGATTAATAGGGGTTATTGGGGAGAAACATGTCACAGAAAATTAGACATCTACTCGGTCTATCGGGTGGAAAAGATAGTTCTGATCTTGCTGTCTACATGCGAGACAGAGTGCCAGAGATGGAATACTTTTTCACCGATACCGGAAAAGAACTACCAGAGACCTACGATTTCCTGGACCGTCTTGAAGCATTCCTCGGTAAACCAATCGCACGACTCAACGTTGAACGTGATTTTGATCATTGGTTGACACTACACGGTGGATTATTGCCATCCTCTCAAGTCCGTTGGTGTACTATTAAACTCAAAATCAAACCTTTTGAGGAATATGTCGGCGAAGATATGGTGTATCATTACATCGGTATTCGTGCTGACGAAGATCGTGTCGGATACAAACCACCAAAGATAAGTTCCCTTCAAAACATTTTCCCTAAATATCCGTTCAAAGATGACGGTATTACCAAAGAGCACGTTTATCGAATCCTTGAGGAAAGCGGACTCGGTTTGCCTGACTATTACAAATGGCGTACACGTTCTGGTTGCTACTTCTGCTTTTTCCAACGCAAATCCGAGTGGGTAGGACTCTTAGAGGAACACCCCGATCTCTTTGAACTTGCCAAGGAATATGAAAAATTTGATTCAGATACAGGTGAACGGTTCACGTGGAGTCAGGGGGAAAGTTTAGCGGAATTAGCAGATCCAGAACGGATAGCACAAATTAAAGCAAATACTGAAAAAGCAAAGACATCCAAGAAAAAGGAAAAACCGAATCGTCGACTCATAGAAATTCTTACCGATGTTCACGATGATGAGGATGATGAGGAACCTTGTTTGGTTTGTCATAAATGATACTGAGGAGGTAACAGATGGATAGAGAACAAATTCTGCAAAAATTTGAAACCTTACGACAATGGGGCAGTAGAGGTGAACGAGCACCACACAAACCCTTATTGGTTCTCTATGCCATTGGTAAATTGCTACGCGGTGAAGATAGACTTCTTTCATACAAAGATGATATAGAAGAAAATCTTAAGAGTTTACTGAGTGAGTTCGGTCCGAAACGGGATTCCTATTATTCGCATTTCCCGTTTTGGCGATTGCAGAATGATGGTGTATGGGAAGTTACAGATGCTGATAGTATTCGTTTAACCGACAGCGGAGATGCTTATGTAACTGACCTAAGGGAGAGCAATGTTTCAGGTGGATTCCACGAAACTATATCTGAGCAACTACAACAGGATTCAGAACTTACATCTGAAATAATCCATAGTCTATTAAATGCACACTTTGATCAAGTACTCCATTCAGATATCTTACAAGCAGTTGGCATTGAATATCCATTGCCTGCTTATGAACTGATTATTCACCCATCCACTTTTCGCAATAATGTTCTCAGTGCATACAACTACAAGTGTTCTGTTTGTGGTTTTGATGTGAGATTGAGAAGCTCTCCTGTTGCCTTAAATGCTTGTCATATCAAATGGAAAAGTGCAGGCGGACCAGATGAAACGGGGAACGGATTAGCCCTCTGTGCACTACATCATAAGTTACTTCATCGGGGAACTTTCACATTATCCGAACAACATGAAGTATTGGTTTCTACTGATGTAGATGGGTCAACAGGTTTTCAGGAGTGGCTGATGAATTTCCATGGACAAAGCATCTCTTTGCCGCAAAGACGATCCTATTATCCAGAGGAAGAGTTTATCGGTTGGCATGTTAGAGAAGTGTTTAAAGGGGATTATCGGGAATTGTAATTGTGTAAAAACTGTATTAGTTAGACATTATTAATTTCAATAATTTCAGATAAGATTGGTAATAAGACATGAAACTTACAAAATTACGTATCACAAATTTTCAGAGTATTCAAGACTCAACCGAGTTTGATATTGGAGATGTCACTTGTTTGGTTGGAAAGAATGAGGCAGGAAAAACCGCTTTGTTAAAAGCACTTTACCGTTTAAACCCAATTAACGAAAGTGATGGAGATTTCATTTCAACAGATGACTATCCACGACAGACAGTAGCTGAGTATCAATCAAGTGTTAAGACAGGAAATGAACAACCTGCAAATGTAATCAAAGCAACATTCAGTATCAATCCTAATGACATAGGCGACAATAGAGTATTGACAGGATTAGAATTCCCCAAGGATGAACCACTGATTATCTCAATCTGTAAAGGATACTCAAACAAACTAATTTTCGATCTCTCTAATATAAAACTTACAAAATCTATAAGAGAGTCCAATATTAATGATAACCTTGAAGATGTTGAAGAGAAGATTACTGATAATGATGTTGAAAAGAATTTACTAAGCATTTTACCTAAGTTTCTTTATTTTGATGAGTTCTACCAAATGGAAGGACAAGAAAACGTAAATCAATTATTGAAGCGTTTCACTGAAAACAAACTAAAAGACTCAGACTATCCATTACTAGGATTAATACAACTTGCAGGCCTTGATCTTCAACAGATCAAAGAGACAGAACATACAGAAACACTGATTAACAAGTTAGAGGGAGCTGGAAATGCTCTTACAAGCAAAGTTTTACCTTATTGGTCCCAGAACCAACACCTACGAATGAAATTTGACCTGCGTACTGGAAAAAGAGGCGATCCAAGAGGTATGACAACTGGTTTAAACATTTGGAGTCGAATAGAAGACACTAAACATTTTGTCACCACATCACTTGGTACTCGTTCTCGTGGATTTGTCTGGTTTTTTTCATTTTTGGCTTGGTATAACGATTTACTTAAGAAGCACGACAATCTAATTCTACTACTTGACGAACCAGGTCTATTTCTACATGCAAAAGCTCAAGGAGATTTGCTCCACTTCTTTGAAAAAGAACTCATTCCACATCACCAACTTATCTACACAACTCATTCACCTTTCATGGTTGATCCTATGCATTTCGATCGCATAAGAATTGTACAGGATCGAAGCATTGAACCGAATTCTGACCGTCTATCTATTAATGAACAAGGAACTAAGGTCATCACTGAGGTGCTGGAGGCAATACCTGACAGTCTCTTTCCTCTTCAAGGTGCTCTCGGCTACGAAATTACTCAGACACTTTTCATTGGTCCTAACAGTCTCATCGTTGAAGGAGTGTCGGACCTACTGTACATCCAAACCATTTCAGCACTTCTTCAGAGAAAGGAAAAAACGGGTTTAAGTCCTAATTGGACTATTACTCCTGTAGGAGGTTCCGGTAATGTGTCTAAATTCGTTTCTCTGATCAGGGCACAAACAAATTTGAATATAGCCGTTCTTATAGACTTTCAAAAGAAAGATCAGCAGGAAATTCAAAAACTTTACAAAACGAAATTACTTAAACAGAATAAAGTTCTCACCTATGCCGATTTTGTGAAGGGTAACGAAGCCGATATTGAGGATATGTTTGATCCAGACTTCTATTTGCAATTGGTAAACCAGGAATTTGGTATATCTCTGAAAATAGAAGATTTGCCAACCTACTCTCCACGTATTATTAGTTGCCTTGAAGAACATTTTAAGAATAATCCGCTTCCTAACAATGTAAAGTTTAACCATTACCGACCCGCACTTTACTTCAGTAAAAACGTCCAATCACTTGAGTCTGCTTTGACTGATTCACACCTTGATCATTTCCAAAAAGCCTTTGATGCTCTGAATAAATTGCTCGTTAACTGACCTACGCAATAACTATAACAATCCTCAAGCATTGCCAACCAACAAAACTTCCCTTGACAAACCACCCACCCATCAAGTATAATCAATACAACAACCGAAAACCGAGGCACAACACACAGCATCGCACAATATGACGAAATCGTGAAGCATCTGATGGACAGGTTCGTTGATTAGTTCCCTTATGGGTATGGGCACGGAAGCATGATTGTAAAGACAAACTAATATCGGAGGAAATCATGCAAGAATCTCCTTATTATGAACTCCTTGCACAGCGAATCTATGAACGAACTGCACGTGAAACTTCCATCAATAATATTTTATCTGTGCTCACTGAACGTTTTCCACAGAGCGATGTGCAACCAGTGGCGGAAGCACTTGACTCTATTCAAGATATTGATCGTTTGACATAGCTTCATGAACAGCAGTCCGGACATTCAACGTTGAAACGTTCCTGCATGGAATTGACAAACAGGAAGTGTAATACCAAATTAACCTAAATCGTAGGGGCAGGGTTACCCTGCCCGTCCGTGTTCTCAGTATCAAAAACAATGCAGACCTCGCTAATTTGGTATAATACTTCCTCTGTCTGAGCGATCTCCGAACGGATGACAAACATAGACTAATCTCTCAACGCAACAATCCCACACACGGCAAATATCCATCAGGACTCGTTGCTATAGCGGGAGTCTTCGCTAACGACTTCTTCTTCTTGTTTGACACTGTTCAAAAACTCTGAGAGCGGTATCGACTCTTCTTTCCTGCCACAGTCGTCCAGATGGGTAACAACGACTTCTAGTGGTTCACTTGCTGCCTCCACGTCTTCAATATCAGCATCGCGATAACACGGGTTTTGTATCTTGAGAAGCCACTGAAATGCCTTGATATCCCTTTTCTCCTCTGCGATTTCGTGTATCCTCTGAAGACACCTTGATTCTATATCTGCGCGAGCAACTGCCACACGTTGATATAGATCCAGCTCCTTTTTCTCATTGGTATTGAGATCACTTTTCTTAATCTTGCCTTCTTCAAGCTGCTGCAGGTGCACTTCTCCATCTCTCAACCAGTTCCGAAGAGTCTGGTCAGTGATCCCACAATTGGCTGCAATGCGATGCAGCATGAGATGGGTTTCTTCCACAGCAAACAAGATTTGTTCTGCAATAGGTGGTGTATTTTTCATAATAATGATATTATAACATAAAAAAAGCCACCAATTGGTGGCAGATCCAAATTCTGTTTACGCAGCATTATTTTAGAAACAGATTTTTGATTTCAGTAAGAATATTGGTTTCCCTCAGTTGAATCTTTCCTTGACAAATCACCGACCCATCAAGTATAATCAATAAAACTACCAAAGAACCGAGGCATAACACACAACATGGCACAATATGACGAAATCGTGAAGCATCTGATGCACGAGTACGCCGAAGAGTTTGCCATGCTATCCTTTGGAACACACGATGTCCAAGTATTAGAGACACTTGACACCGAACATCAAAAGATTAAGGTGCATCACAATGACATGACATTTAAGGTGCTATGGCACAATGAGACAGTCCTTCTACATATAGAGGTGCAAACGGAGGATAGCAGAGATAAACCGATGCCGTTGCGGATGCTCTCTTATGCGAGTGAACTCCTACTACGTCATGAACTTCCCGTGTATTCGGTAGTGATATATTTAAGTCCAAATGCGGGGCAGACCGACCCAGGCGGATACAGTTATGGAAATGATGTGTTCGGTTTGCAGCATAAATATCAGGTAATTCGGTTGGCGGATTTAGAAGGGGAGGCATTTTTGGAAGCAGCATCGGTTGGACTGCTACCGTTTACGCCTTTAATGAAGCCACCAGAGGGTATCAACACAGAAGCATGGTTGCAAAGATGTGTTGAGAAGACAGAAGCCGCACCCGTTGACACACAGACGCGTGGAACACTGTTGTTTGCCCTATCTCTATTAGGTGGTTTAGTCCATGACCCAAGTTTCTTTGAAAAACTTATAACGGAGGAAATCATGCAAGAATCTCCTTATTATGAACTGCTTGCGCAGCGAATCTATGAACGAACTGCCCGTGAAACTTCTATCAATTATATTCTATCTGTGCTCACTGAACGTTTTCCACAGAGCGATGTGCAACCAGTGGCGGAAGCACTTGAATCTATTCAAGACATTAATCGTTTGACAGAGCTTCATCGAACAGCAGTCCGGACATTCAACGTTGAAACGTTCCTGCAAGGAATTGACAAACAGGAAGTGTAATACCAAATTAACCTAAATCGTAGGGGCAGGGTTACCCTGCCCGTCCGTGTTCTCAGTATCAAGAACAATACAGATCTCGTTAATTTGGTATAATACTTCCTCTGTCTGAGCAATCTCCGAACGGATGACAAACATAGACTTATCCCTCAACGCATCAATCCCACACACGGCAAATATCCATCAGGACTCATTGCTATAGCGGGTGTCTTCGCTAACGACTTCTTCTTGTTTGGCAATGTTCAAAAAATCTCTGATCAGTATCCTATCTTTCCTGCCACAGTCGTTCAGATGGACAACAGTGACTTCCTCAGGTTCACTTGCTGCCTCTACATTTTCAATATCAGCATCGTGATAGAATGGGTTATGTATCTTGAGAAGCTGCTGGAATGCTTTGACCTCCTCTTTCATCTCAGCGATTTTGTGTATCTTCTCAAGATACCTCTACTCCACATGCGTGCGAGCATTTTCCACACGGAGATATAGATCCAGTTTCTTTTTCTGTTTAGTATTGAGATCACTTTTCTTAATCTTGCCTTCTTCAAGCTGCTTCTGGTATTCCTCTCCGTCTCTCAACCAGTTCCGAAGCGTCTGGTAAGTGATCCCACAATAGGCTGCGATGCGATGCAGCGGGAGATTGGATACTCCCACAGCAGTCACGATTCGTTCTGCGATAATTGGTGTTAGTTTCATAATAATGATATTATAACATGAAAAAAGCCACTAACAGGTGGCAGCTCCGAATTCTGTTTACGGAACTATATTTTAGAAACAGATTTTTGATTTCAGTAAGAATATTGGTTGCCATCAGTTGAATCTTTCCTTGACAAATCACCGACCCATCAAGTATAATCAATAAAACAACCGGGAACCAAGGTACAACACACAGCATGGCACAATATGACGAAATCGTGAAGCATCTGATGCACCAGTACGCCAATGAATTTGCCATGCTATCCTTTGGTAACGTGAGTTTGATATAAAGGTTAGAAAAACCGATACAATATATAACATTTATCACAGATTTGATGACGGGCATGTTCTTGCACTCCAGTGGAGTGCTATGTCTATAGAAAATCCAAACATAAAGTTCTTGCACTCCAGCGGAGTGCTATGTGTGATAATCTCACATACCGCTCCGCTGGAGCGGAAACACTGGTTCGGATGAATACTATAAACATATTGCTCCGCTGGAGCAAAGAAGGTGTTTTGGGTTACGTTGGAACTGCTTTTGTTCAATTGAATTCTCCTGATGAACCAATCTCTAATATTCGAACTCACGTTTTGGCACGCAGGATGTCCAAGTTTTAGAGACACTCGACACCGAACATCAAAAGATTAAGGTGCATCGCAATGATATGACATTTAAAGTGCTATGGCACAATGAGACAGTTCTGCTTCATATAGAGGTGCAAACGGAGGATAGCAGAGATAAACCGATGCCGTTCCGGATGCTCTCTTATGCAAGTGAACTCCTACTACGTCATGAACTTCCTGTGTATTCGGTAGTGATATATTTGAGTCCAAATGCAGGACAGACCGATCCAGGCGGATACAGTTATGGAAATGATGTGTTCGGTTTGCAGCATAAATATCAGGTAATTCGGTTGGCGGATTTAGAAGGGGAGGCATTTTTGGAAGCAGCATCGGTTGGACTGCTACCGTTTACGCCTTTAATGAAACCACCAGAGGGTATCAACACAGAAGCATGGTTGCAAAGATGTGTTGAGAAGACAGAAACAGCACCCGTTGACTCTCAAACACGTGGAACACTGTTGTTTGCCCTATCTCTATTAGGTGGTTTAGTCCATGACCCAAGTTTTTTTGAAAAACTTATAACGGAGGAAATCATGCAAGAATCTCCATTTTACGAACTAATTATACAACGTGGTGTTGAACGAGGTGTTCAACAAGGTGCACGTGAAACTTCAATCAAGAATATTCAGGCTGTGCTTACAAAACGTTTTCAGTTGAGCGATATACAACCTGTAGCAGAAGCACTTGAATCTATTCAAGACCTTGATCGATTATCAGAGCTGCATCTCATAGCAATTGACACACCGAGTGTTGTGGCATTTTTACAGACAATTGATACATAATAACCTTATGCAAAAGGAAATCACGCCTCAAAGTCACCATCCCCGGCAGTGCAAACGTTGACCTCGTCATCCGCACAGCCCACTTAGAAAAAGGCACCACACGCATCATGGCACAATACGATGAGAGAATAAAGATCTGATGCACCAGTACGCCAATGAGTTCGCCATGCTATCCTTTGGCACACCCAATGTCCAAGTTTTCAGGGTTCTTTATAGTAAAATCTGAAATTAACAATACATTTTACATTTAGAATAACGCGTTTGTAGTCGCGCAATTCATTGCGCCTCGGACATTCTATAAATTTGCAATTGGGACAATATGTTTCATTAATTGTAAGTTTTACTATAGTTTTCGGTTTTTTGTTCAATATTATTCACAATCGTTGATCTTCTTGTGGGTATGGATTCCTATCTGTCTGAACCAGGATTAGCAGATGGACAGGATAGATACTTGGCGTTTCTAAGAGCCACTCAAAAGAAAAAGTAATCATTTAGACAGGCACTTCGGCGTGGCAAACTCTAGTCCTGAAAATCTACTAATCCTGAAAATCCTGGTTCAGACAATAAAAAGAGGAAATCATGCAAGAATCTCCTTACTACGAAATCGTAATTCAACGAGGTGTTCAACAAGGTGCACGTGAAACTTCCATCAAGAATATTCAGGCTGTGCTTACAAAACGTTTTCAGTTGACCGATGTACAACCTGTAGCAGAAGCACTTGAATCTATTCAAGACCTTGATCGATTATCAGAGCTGCATCTCATAGCAATTGACACACCGAGTGTTGAGGCATTCTTACAGACAATTGATACATAATAACCTTATGCAAAGGAAATCACGCCTCAAAATCACCATCCTCGGCAGTGAAAACGTTGACCTACGCCTTACGCACCGAACGGATGACAAACATAGACTAATCCCTCAACGCATCAATCCCACACACGGCAAATATCCATCAGGACTCGTTGCTATAGCGGGTGTCTTCGCTAACGACTTCTTCTTCTTGTTTGACACTGTTCATAAACTCTGAGAGCGGTATCGACTCTTTCCTGCCACACTCGTCCAGATGGGTAACAACGAGTTCCGGTGGTTCACTTGCTGCCTCTACGTCTTCAATATCAGTATCGCGATAGAACGGGTTTTGTATCTTGAGAAGCCACTGAAATGCCTTGATATCCCTTTTCTCCTCTGCGATTTCGTGTATCCTCTGAAGACACCTTGATTCTATATCCGCGCGAGCAACTGCCACACGTTGATATAGATCCAGCTCCTTTTTCTCATTGGTATTGAGATCACTTTTCTTAATCTTGCCTTCTTCAAGCTGCTGCAGATGTACTTCTCCATCTCTCAACCAGTTCCGAAGAGTCTGGTCAGTGATCCCACAATTGGCTGCGATGCGATGCAGCATGAGATGGGTTTCTTCCACAGCAAACAAGATTTGTTCTGCAATAGTTGGTGTATTTTTCATAATAATGATATTATAACATAAAAAAAGTTGCCAATTGGTGGCAGCTCCGAATTCTGTTTACGGAACTATATTTTAGAAACAGATTCTTGCTTTCAGTAAGAATATTGGTTTCCATCAGCTGAATCTCTCCTTGACAGGTCGCGCTCCAATACAAATATAACGGGTTGTACCAATACCTTCGCCAATAATAGACATTCTGTTAGATTGTGCGTTTTGTAGCACATTCTGCTAGATTGTGCGTCCACTCTATTCAGTCAGATTGCTGTCCAACCATTTCTATTGTCAAATTAGGATCTATGATAACGCAAGTTGCCACCTAAACTATATAACGAGTCGTTTAGCCAGTGAAGGGTTTTTTCACATACCGCTCCGCTGGAGCGGAAGAATGAAACAAAGCGTGCTATAAACATATCGCTCCGCTGGAGCGGAAGATTGGATATCTTAAGGAGAACGAAGTTGCTCGGATTTTGATAGGTAGCAACTTGAGTTATGATAATTAAAAATACTTCAACAAAAACCTGAAGTTATTTTTATTCATACTATCGGACATTATCACAGATCGATGATAGATCAACACAGTATTCCGATTCAATTGAAGCATGTAAAAATGGCGAAGGTATTGGTTGTACTAAATAACTGATTGTCAAACATTGTTTCACACAGACAGAAGAATTTGATCGTCCCTCTTTTTCTTTCCATGATCTTTAGTCCCGTATGAAGATTAATTTACTATAGTTTGGACAATTTCTCTTGGTTGCATACTGATATTTCTAGCATTTTCAATATTTTGTAAGTTTTCAATGGGATAATAACTTGACGAAAATGTGTTAGAATATCAAAATGAGCAGCCCCAGCGGGGCGAAATGTGTATAGCACATCGTGAACAAACGATTTATAGCCCCAGCGGGGCAGCATGCGCGTGTGGCATGCTGCATGAGGTGTATCATTGAAGAAATAGGTATGATGACTGTGATTCTCCTTGTCCAGACTATTATTCAAGTCTATAAAAAACTGTCCAAACTATAGTTATAATTAAATAATTTACCATAATAAACGTCAAACTGCGAATAGGGACTTTGCAGAACCACACTCATAATCCTGAAAATCTACTAATCCTGCAAATCCTGGTTCAGACAAATAGGAATGCAAACCAATAAGAAAAATAACGTTTGTGAATGATATTGAACAAAACAAATATACGAGTTTTATACTACATGGAGATTACGGTTTTGACACAGTCTCCTCATCTTTCTGAACCACACTCTCATCAGAAAGCACATCCGAAGCAGGCGCGTTCAGTGCCGCAACCTTAGGTGGCGCAAACGACTGCATTTCAGAAGAACCAATCGCATCAGACGACCCCGCACCCAGCATCTCCAAAGTATTTTGCTCCTTCAAAGAAGCCAACTGATCCCGATAAACAGAATCACGCGTCAACGTAAACAAACCCGCTACCGTCTTAACAATCGCATTCGACAACGACACCAAATCCTTCGGATCCTTCGCAGTATTTCGCGCCTCAACCAACTTTTCATAATGATCCGACAACGCCTGAACCTGCTCCACTACCGTCGACATCGGTATACCCGTCAACGCCTGCTGAAAAAGTTCACGCTCATCATCCCAAACACCCCAATATTTCTTCGGAAAACGAGGATTAGACGATTTCAAATATACCAACTGCGGATGAAGATACCTACGAAGCCGATCCGTACCGCAAACATCCCCAAACTTCCATAACGCAAACGGCGACAAATCATCAGCCGTAAAAATCAAATCATTAATCACCGCTGTCGTAGACAATCCACGTGCATGCCCCCGTACAGCTACCTCCCGCAACGAAGACGAAAGGCACTTACGATAATACGGATAAAGCAGATCGTCCATCCATTCCCGACACGCTTCTTTGTAATCAATGTACATGCCGGTATAGTCCCGAAACGGTTCCCGGTCATAATAATTTCTATAACCATCGTGAATTTTTCTTAAGGTGACTTCACCTTTGAAACCCACACCGATTTTGTCCTTATCTTCCACACACTTACGATACCCGATCAAACACATCACCCGAGCCATATCTTTCATCGTCATATAACCCAAACCAAAAAATTCCTCCTGCACCGACAAAGGCATCTCTGAGGGAAGACATTGCTCCAAAACACACGGATGATACAACGCAAATGCCTCCTCTAATTCCAGAAAACTGATCCCCATCGCTTCAAACATATTTTCAATAGATGCCGGTTGTTCTACATGTTTTACCCAATAAGACTTCAACTTCTTATTCATTTCTCACTCCTAAAAATCAAAATTTGATGATGTCAGAGACGCAGTCTCCTTACAAAGTTCGAGAACCCGTTTACGATTATTGACATCCGCGCCACTTTCTAACTTCACACTACGTTTTCGTACCATTCCTTTTTTACCACGCACTATACGTTTACACGCCAAATAATGTTTACGAGACGCACGAGTCCGCCTGCCGAACTCACGAAGCAAACATTCATAAGGTGTATCAACGGCATTCGGAACACGTCGGCGCGAAAGCTTACGAGACTCCCAATGCCAACGATAATACGAACCAACAGTCACACCCGATTCTTCACATGCCAAACTCACAGAAGTGCGCCTTAGCAACACAACCAGATCAGCAATAACCTCTTGTGACAACCGCATTCAACCCTCCTTTTTCGCGAAGGTTTTTATTATAATTTTTTCCAAAAACACCAAATTATAATGCAATTAATGCAACATATTTTTAAGGATACCATATTTTCAAACCAAAACACAACATAATATAACATCCTTAACACAAAGTTATTTAATTTTAAGTGTTTTACTGATTAGAGATTTACTAAAAGTTAATACCTACGACGGTAGGTGCGGTTTCCTAACCAATGCAGAATACCAAACGCGTATTCTGGCATAGGCGTCAATTTAAGGATAACCGCATTTGTTGGAGGGGTTTGTAACCCCGATTTTTTGAGCAAAAACCTGATAATCGGGGTTACAAACCCCTCCAACAATGGAAAAGCCACATAATCGTGGTTAGAAACCACTCCAACAATGGAAGCGGGGTTGGGTAATTGCTAAATTGACGCCTATAGTGCAGTTAGGAAACCGCACCTACCGTCTGGAGACATTTAGCATTTGTGAAAAAAACACAAGAAAAACCGAAAACTAAATGAACCTGTCCTTAACACCATCCCACCAAAAAATCTCCGTTGACAAACCACCGACCATCAAGTATAATCAATAAAACAACCAAAGAACCGAGGCACAACACACAGCATGGCACAATATGACGAAATCGTAAAGCATCTGATAGATAGGTTCACCGGTGAGTTCGCTTATAGGCATGAGGATGGAAATATGGTTGTAAAGATGAACTAATAGTAAAGTTTAGAATTAAGAAGACATTTCAATGCACTTGCAAGCACCACAAGTCCCGTAGGGCGAGGTTTCCTCGTCCTCTGAGACGTATCCTATTAATTGTAAATTCCACTATAGTTTTATAAATTGCCAGTTGATGAGTCCTACTATGAGTTCGGTCTGGGTTGTAGTGATGCATAGTAGTAGGCACACTCCGTGTGCCGTTCTCACATTCTTCATAGTAGTAGGCACACTCCGTGTGCCGTTCTCACATTCTTCATAGTAGTAGGCACACTCCGTGTGCCGTAACCCGTTCGCGTTTGGTCGACACGCGGAGCGTGCCTACTACCATGTCGTATTCACACACAAAACCGTATCTCACATCAATTCACGTTTGTAATGAAATACAGCAGAAAAACCGAAAACTAAACAACCCTGATTCAAGACCTTGATCACTTGACAATATTGCTTCGTAAAGCAGTCAAGACTCACTGTGTTAAAGAATTCTTACAAGCAATTGATACATAAAACACCTTAGCAATAATGAAATCATGCCCCTAATGCAGCCCAAAGTCACCGTCCTCGGCAGTGCAAACGTTGACCTTGTCATCCGCACAGAACGTCTACCCAACAGAGGCGAAACCCTCATCGGAGACGCGTTTGACATCTTTACGGGTGGCAAAGGATTCAATCAAGCAACAGCCGCAGCCCGATTAGGTGCAAATGTCACCTTCATCGGTAGAATTGGGGATGACCCCTTCGCGGACATACTCCGTACAGCAATAGAATCTGAAAAAATTGACAGCCAATATGTCAAAACCGATGCAGAAAATGGAACAGGCATCGCAACGATAGTTGTCCAACCGGATGGTGAAAACAGTATCATCGTTGTCCCACGCGCCAACATGCACATCACCCCAGCAGACATAAACGAAGCTGAAAATAACATTGCAAATGCAGATGTTTTGATGCTACAATTAGAAACACCTATTGAAGCATCCGTACGTGCTGCAGAAATTGCAAAAGCAAACGGCACAATTGTCATGTTGGATCCAGCACCTGCGCGTCAACTGCCGCCAACACTATTGTCAAAGGTGGATATACTGAAACCGAACAGAACTGAGGCATCAGTACTATTAAGACGTAAAGTAACAACACCAGAGACAGCAATTGCTGCAGCAAAAACATTACAAACAAAGATTGCCAACGATGGATTATCCGCAGTTGTGCTAACACTTGGAGAACAGGGATTAATCTTATGCACACCAACGCAAACCTTTCAAGTTCCAGCAATAAAAACGGATGTCGTGGATACAACGGGTGCAGGAGATGCGTTCTGTGGTGCCCTCGCGGCGACTCTCGCAAACGGAAATAGTATAGATAATTCCGTTCGGTTTGCCGTGGCTGCAGGTGCAGCGGCGGTCTCAGTTCTTGGTGCAACCCCGTCAATGCCAACACATGAACTATTGAACCAGTTCTTTCAGAAAAACAGTTAGCAAGGAAATACACAGAAACAGAGGAGATAAGAAATGAAAAAGATAACAGCACTCACACTTACACTCTCATTTTTCATATTAACCCTATCCATGCAGGCACAAGAAAAATGGGAAGTTGATATGCAAAAAGACTTCGCAAAAGTCTTGAAAGCAAGAAAAGATGCAACAGTAAAACATCGTGAATACATTGTAAAATGGCGAAAGAATGGACACCTCATTGATGTAACCAATTTATATGAAGCACAAAAAGTAAATTACTCAGATAATGCTGCGTTTATTTACGGTTTAGGATATGCTTATGCCCTCACTGACATAAAACAGAATCCTGATGCAGAAAACAAAGCAATAGCAAACTATGAAGCCGCACTGCAAATTGACCCATCAATGTTTTGGGGTCATTATAGTCTCGGTGCTATCTACCAGAAACAGGAAAAATATGATGATGCACTCACAAAATTCAAAACCAGTCTTACATTAAATCCACAATACTATCCCGCGCACTACTATATTGGTGAGATACATCTCAAACAAGGGAATCACACGGAAGCATTCCAATCCTTTGAAGTTGCACAATCGCTCAACCCGAAATGGGAATATCCTGTCTACGGTATAGGTTTAGTATATATGGACGAAGGCAATCTGAATCAGGCGCGAGCAACCTTTGAACGCGCAATACAGAACAACAGAAAATTCGCACCCGCCTACATCAAACTCGGACAAGTACTTGCGAAGGAAGGTTTTTTTGAAGAAGCACTAAAAGAATACCGAAAATCTGCTGAAAATCAACCCTATACTGCCAAAGATGTATTTGATCTCGCAATCATTTTTGCAGAAGGTGGAAACACAGATGGTGCTATACAGTTGTATCGCCGAACAATTGAAATAGAACCCACGCATGCGAAAGCACATTACGCTGTTGCCGAAGTGTTATATGCTCAAGGGGATACAGATACTGCTGTCACACATTATCGTCAGGCGATAGATAGCGATCCTGCACTCAAGAATAACTTCTACGAACCTATTGAACCCTATTTTATCGGTATTTTAGGGGCAAATCAGGCACGTGAACTAATGGATAAAGCAGTAGCAGTATTACCAGACGACCCCCGTTCACACTTCTATATGGCAAAGTTGGAAGCAGATACTGGTAACGCCGATAAAGCAATAGAACTCTACAAAAAGACCCTTGAAATTGTTGAAGCAGAACCCTCCTATCTTGACATGGAACTCCCGCACGGTCATTTTCACGATTCACATATCAATCTAGGTGATTTGTATCGCAAAAAAGGCGATTTGGATGTAGCAGCAACACATTATCGACGTGCGCTTGAACTCAATCCTGCTTATGCGAACAAGTTCATTGAACAGGGAAAGACTGCATTTCAAGCTGAAGACTACAAGGGAGCCATTGAACCGCTCAATATACATGTCATCTTATTTCCAGAGGACATTGATGCAACCTATCTATTAGGTCAGTCCTACGAAGGTAACGAAGATAATGCAAACGCACTCATCTACTATGAAAAGACTTTGCAGTTAGATTCAAATCGCGCTGATGTGCTATATAAAATGACACACATTTACATTCAGACAGCATCACATCAGAACGCATTGGATGCCTTGAAGAAAATCATCGCTATTGAGCCAACAGACGCGCAAGCACATTATCTTTCCGCGCAATCCTATCTCGCTCTTGAACAACACGATGCAGCCTTAGCATCGTATCTGGAGACAATCCGATTGCAGCCAGAGAATGTAGATGCACAATATCAGGTAGGTAAGTTATATGAAAACAAAGGTGATATTGACAACGCAATCGTCTATTATGAGAAAACAATTGAATTAGATACAGAAAACGCTGAACCGTTCTTCAAACTTGGTGGCATCTATGAATCTCGCAAAGACGAAGACAACATGATTCGTGTTTATCAACCTGCGTTAATACTTGAACCCAGCCATCCCAATATCCATCACACACTTGCTGCAATCTTCAACAAACGGAGCAAGAATGGTGAAGAAGAGAGTTATGAAGAAAACATCAATCAAGCCATTCATCACTACGGATTAGCAAACGAACACGATCCAGAGCAATGGGAGTGGCATTATCAATTCGCACGGCTATTGGATACTCACGCAGAGAAACTTGAAGACTACCATCTACATGGGGATATGGCTGTAACAGAGTATTCAGACTCTATCAAACTAAATCCGGGGCATGTTGATTCCTATTTCTATCGCGCTATGATAACAAACAGATATAAACGCATAAAAGACAAATTGTATCTCAGCGAACAGATCATCAATGATTTTATGCAAGTTGTGACATTAGATCCGAAAAGAACTGAAGCATACTACCACATGGGTGTCCTCAAAGTATGGATAGAAAAGTTTGATCAAGCAAATGAAGCATTCCAAAGAGTGCTTAAACTTGATCCAAAATATAAAGGTGTTCATACACAACTCGGTAAACTGGCTGAACGTCAACAAAATTGGAAAGAGGCAATCAAACTCTATGAAAAAGAGATTGAAATTGATGATAAAGCAGTCACAGCATACCAACGTCTCGGTGATCTCTACTACAATTCCGAACAGGAATATAACAAGGCAAAGGCAATGTTAGAAATTGCTCTTAACTTAGACGATAAGCATGTGGATACAATTATTGCCTATGCCAACGTATTATATAGTATGGACAAACTCGGTGCTGCATCTGAACAGTTTGAACGTGTCCTGCAGATTGATGCACGAAATTTGACCGCAAACTTCAATCTCGCTCTGATGTATGAATATACAGATCGTATAGAACTTGCAAAAACTCAGTGGAAACGATTTCTTGAATTAAATCCACCTGAACAGTGGCGAGTACAAGCAAGCGACCATCTCAGCAATCTCGGTGGTAAGTAACAGCAGATTGTTGGAGGGGTTTATAAACCCGATTAACATATCTAACTCATACGATAGTAGGGTGGAACCCTGTACCTCAACATAGATGTCAATTTAGCGATAAATACCGCCAGTCATTGTAGTGCGGGGTCTCCGTGCCCCGCCCAAATTGCTATATTCAAACAATAGGTGGGACACGGAAAACCTGATCAATGCCAAACGCGCATTTGGCATTGATTTGACAATACAATTTCTGAAGACAATTTAGTAGAATGTGGTTGTCTGATATTGATGTCTTCAGTCCCTACGGGACTGAGGACACAAATAGAATGGATTGATCTTCTTAAATTAGGCCAGCCATTGTAGCGCGGGGTCTCCGTGCCCCGCACGTTGTTTGAATGTAGCAGGTTTAGGCGGGGCACGGAGACCCGGGGAATGCCATAAGCGCATTCATACCGTTGATTTGGCACTACAATAGGGATGGCAGTTTTGGACTATCTCAGATGCATCTAACAAGAAAAAAATAGCTAAATTGACGCCTATGGTTCGGTTCGGAAACTGAACCTACCGTTACATTGTTGGAGGGGTTTCAAACCCCGATTGTTGCGTGTGGATAAATCAGTGATGGATATTGAATCCTTTCAACAGACATTAACTACTGATATTATTGGCAAAAGCCGCATAGAATATCACTCACAAGTCTCATCAACAAATGATTTAGCAATCACACGCGGAAAAACAGAGGGTGCGATAGAAGGAACGCTCATCATCACGGAACATCAAACTGAAGGACGGGGAAGATACGGCAGAAAATGGAATGCCCCACAGGGTAAATGTATTCTCTCATCCGTAATCTTTAGACACCGTCTCAAACAAGACCAAGTCCATCTACCAAACCTTATCGGTGCTCTCTCCATAGCTCAAGGTATTCATTCAATCACGGGACTTGATGCACAAATAAAGCATCCAAATGATGTTCGGATAGCAAAAAAGAAGGTTGCTGGTGTCCTCACAGAAATTGAATACGACAAACACCGTCGTCCCTTCTTTGTATTAGGTTTCGGTATCAATGTAAATATCACCGTAGAGGACTTTCCAACCGAACTTCAAAGCACTGCCACCTCACTACAACTTGCTGCTTCCGAAACTGGAAACAGAGAGATTTGTCGAAACACAGTGCTACAATGCGTTTTGCAAAAACTTGAAGAAAACTATCTTATCTTGAAAACAGGGAACATATCTGTCATAGAACAGAAAGTATCTGACTGGGAAGAAACAGGGCTATTTAGTTTATAGATTTCACGTTATTTAGTTTTACTAATAGTTAGATTTGGTTGTATCAGTGCAAAGTAGTAGGCACACTCCGTGTGCCGTCATTCTCTTTGTAAACGGCACGCGGAGCGTGCCTACTACCATGTCGGATTATTGAATAATATCTAACCTGACACACATTAACATTTGTGACAAATACATCAGAAATCCCGAGAACTAAATAACCCTGGGAAGAAAAGTTATGAAAATCCTTATCAGTGCATGTCTACTCGGTGTCAACTGCAGATATGATGGTGGCAATAGTCGTGATGAAAATGCTATCAATATCCATCAAAGTGATGAACTGATACCTGTATGTCCTGAAGAAGCAGGTGGACTACCGACTCCTCGTCCCGCTGTAGAAATTGTCGGTGGTGATGGAAACGATGTTTTGGATGGTAAAGCAAGAGTACTCACTGCAGATGGTGTAGATAAGACTGAAGAATTCCTAAAGGGCGCGCAATTTGCCCTGGAACTTGCACAATCGCAAGAAGCGACTTCTGTCATTCTAAAATCCAAGAGTCCATCATGCGGTTGTGGAGAGATTTATGACGGGTCATTTTCAAGCACACTTATATCAGGAGATGGAGTTACAACAGCACTCCTCAAACGACACGGCATAGAGGTAATATCAATATCGTAGTTATCCAATTAATTTCCGAACCTGTTCTCCTATATCCGGACTACGCATCAATGATTCACCTACCAAAATAGCGTTAACACCGACCTCACGTAAAGATTCAACATCTTCTCTCGTATAGATTCCACTTTCACTTACAACAACTTTATCGGAAGGAATAGATTCCCGTAGTTTGAAAGTTGTGGCTAAATCAGTATTAAAGGTTCGTAAATCGCGATTGTTTATCCCGATGATCTCTGCGCCAACATCTAATGCAATATCCAATTCTGCTTCGGTGTGTACCTCTACTAGAGAAGCCATTGAAAGAGAGGATGCAATGTCAGCAAACTCACGCAGCTGATCACTGTTCAAAGCAGCGACAATAAGGAGCACGGCATCTGCACCAGCAACCCTCGCTTGATAGATATGATACGGATCAATCGTGAAATCTTTCCGTAACAACGGCACATCAACTTCTTGACGGATTGCTATTAGATACTCAAGTCTCCCATCAAAAAACCGAATATCTGTCAACACGGAAATCGCTGCTGCACCGTTCTCAGCATAAGTTTTAGCAATACATATAGGATCAAAATCTACTCTAATAATGCCTTTACTTGGAGATTTCTTCTTTACTTCTGCTATGAGATTGATGGTATCAGGTTGGCAAATCGCTTGTTTAAAACCCTTCGTTGGGGGTAGGTCTGCTAATATTGATTTTAGAGTAGCCAGCGGCACCCGTTCCTGATCTGTTTGAAGTTCTTTTTGTTTGTGTTCAATGATAGAGTCTAATATCATAACATCCTTATTACTGATTTGAGACAGATTTCAATCCTTCCAATTTTTCCATTGCATTCCCAGAGTCAATAGATGTGGCAGCAAGTTCAAGTCCGTTTTCTATGCTGTCTCCTTTTCCACCAACAACAATAGCGGCGGCTGCGTTCAGCAGAACAATATCGCGCTTTGGTCCCTTTTCACCTTTGAGTATACTCGTTGTTATCTCTGCATTTTCTTCAGGGGTACCCCCAAGTAACGATTCTGGTGATGCTTTTGGAATACCATGTTTGGTTGGGTCAAAAGTGTATGTATTCACATCGCCATTGACAAGTTCAGAGATGCGCGTTGTTGTTGTTGTTGTGATTTCATCTAAACCGTCGTTCCCATGCACAACATAAGCATGTTGTGTTCCAAGATTGTTCAGCACATTCGCATGCATCGGTGTAAGTTCACGAGCATACACTCCCAATACTTGTGCCTGTGCCCCCGCAGGATTAGTCAGAGGTCCAAGTGCATTAAATATTGTTCGGATACCGATTTCACGACGCGGCCCTATCGCATGTTTCATCGCGCCATGTAGCATTGGTGCGAACAGAAATCCGATTCCCACCTCATCAATACACTGACCAACCTGTTCTGGAGAAATCTCAATATTCACACCTAATGCCATCAATACATTGGCACTGCCACTTTGTCGCGTCACACCTCTGTTGCCATGCTTTGCAACGGGGACCCCCGCTCCTGCAACGACAAACGCAGATGTTGTTGAAATGTTGAATGAATGTAATCCTGTTCCCCCTGTGCTACACGTATCGACTAAAAATGGGTGTTTGGTTGATACTTGTGTGGCTTTAGATCGCATCACGCGTGCAGCACCAGTGATTTCTTCAATCGTTTCTCTTTTAAGCCGCAATGCAGTCAAGAAGCAGGCAATTTGTGCATCTGTCGTTTCTCCTTCCATAATCTCAGTCATAGCCTCAACCATCTCTACTTCAGTTAAGGAATTCCCATCAATAACCTTCTGAATTGCATCTTGTATCATATAATATTCCTCCTATTTTTATCACCAATATTGTTCCTATTATTATACAGAATAACTCTCCGTTTTTCAAGAACTGAAGTTGAACGGGGTGTGTAAAGTTTTAGTCACCGTAGACATCAATTCAAGTGAAAAACCTGTAATCTATTGTAGGGCGGGGTCTCTGTGCCCCGCCATTCCTTGTCCTGTAAGGCAACGGGCGGGCACAGAGACCCGCCCCTACAATGGTTGGTGAGAAGTTAGTGATAAAATCTTTACACACCCGTTGAACGGGCAGGTTGTTTAGTTTTATAAATTGCCAGTTGATGAGTCTTACTATGAGTTAGGTCTGGGTTGTAGCGATGCATAGTAGTAGGCACACTCCGTGTGCCGTAACCCGTTCGCGTTTGGACGGCACGCGGAGCGTGCCTACTACCATGTCGTATTCACAACAACAATAGATGGTAAGAAGTTAGTGCCAAAAACCTTACACACCCATTTTTTCTTGACACACTTTTTACATGTTGCTAATATGCAAGAATCTGAATCATGCACACATTTCATTGTCAGTTCAGGAGAAATCAATATGAACGAAGAACAAAAGTATCTATTTGATTTAACAGGTTTTTTAATAATAGAAAACGCACTATCTACTGATGAGATTGAACTGTGCAACGCTGCTATTGACCATCATATTCAACATCTTAGAGAACGTGAAAACTCACTGGCTGGTGGCTCGGAAGCACTTACTGGAACAGCACACCGCATGGATATGGGTGGGATGTTGACGTGGGACAAACCTTGGTGTGAGCCATTTCGTCAACTCCTGATACATCCCAATATAAAACCGCACTTACTGGAGATCTTAGGGAAACAATACAGACTTGACCACGGACCGGGTCTAATTGCAATGGAAAACGGCACTGAAGGTGGCACACTTCACGGTGGTGGAATTGAACGACCTAATTTCTCTGAAGCATATTTCTTTAAATATGGACGCATCTATACAGGACTTACCGTTGTAGAATACATGCTTGCTGATGAAGGTCCGGGAGATGGTGGACTTGCGATAATTCCCGGCAGTCATAAAGCCAATCTTCCATGTCCCAGTAATATGAAACGATATGAAAAACATCAGAACCTTGTACTTGAAGTGAATGCCAAAGCAGGCGATGCTGTCATCTTCACTGAAACCTTAACACACGGAACACTCCCATGGACGGCATCCCACCAAAGGCGCGCACTACTCTATAAATTTAGTCCTGGATTTCAGGCATATAGTGCTGGTGCACATCGTATTGAGTATCCAGATTACATAGAAGATATGACCCCTGAACAACGAGAAGTCATGGAAGCACCACATATACGACATTAACGGTGAAAATATGGATAAAAAACTACGAGTCGCAGTCATCGGATGTGGCGGACGTGGACGAGGACACTTGAAAATACTATCTGGATTTGAAGACGTTAACCTCGTTGCAGTCTGTGATCCCGTTGAAAATGCTAGAAACAGTTCAGGCGATACATTTAATATCCCAAACCGATATGAATCTATTGCGACTTTACTTGACAAAGAAGAATTGGATGCTGTATTCGTAGCGACACCAGCACATCTCAATGGTGAAGCCGCGTTACCCTGTTTTGAACGTGGTATTGACACTTTACTTGAAAAGCCACCAGGAATGAGTGTTGAAGAGACCATCACTTTACGCGATACCGCTAAACAAACAAATGCGAAAGGAATGGTTGGTTGGAACCGCCGTTTTCACCCTATTATAGTTCAAGCTAAGCAAATGGTGATGGATCGGGGACCCGTCACGCAAGTGGTCGGCGAATTCCACAAGAGCATTACCCGATTAGCACAATCTGGTATATTTCCTGAAATACTGATGGATAACATGCTCCTTGAAACACCCATTCATGCACTTGACACCATCCGTGCTATCGCTGAATCGGACGTCCAGGAAGTGCATAGCGTTGTGAAAAGGACAATATCCGATTACAAGGATGTTCACGCCGCGTTGATACTCTTTGAAAATGGATGTGTTGCACAACTCATCGCAAACTATACAACCGATGCACGACTTGAACGTTATGAGATACACGGTAGAAATATCTCTGCATATCTTGAAGGTGTAGGTCAAGGAACAGTCTATTGCGATGGCACACACCACAAACTCACAGATGCTGGGAGTGGCGGAACAGTGCAGCAAAACCGCTATTTTCTGGATTGCGTTAGAAACAACACGTCAATTTCATTGCCTGCCGCGAACTTAGATGAAGCAGTTAAGACGATGCAGCTTGCAGATCAAATATTAAAGTCTACGAGATAATTATTCACATTTTCTACAGGATAAAACATGCCAACATTAGAACAACGACTTGAGGACTACAAGACCGATGGTTTCACTATCTTTGAGAAAGTTTTTGACGAAGAACAGATGGAACTCTGGAAAGAGAAGCATCAAGAACTCTCGGCAGAACATAATGGGCAAACATGGTTTGCAAACACACTTGAATTAGCACCAGAACTGATGTGGTCTGCTGTTTCTCACCAGACAATCTTAGATTTTCTTGAGCAGGTAATGGGACCCTTTGTACAGTTAGATAACCTAACACTTGCGGCATTTGCCTCAGTTGAACCAGAAAAGGCAGAGGGGAGAGTTTCAGGATGGCATCGAGATAGATGGGCACATGTACCGTTCACCGATGCATATCATCGTCCAAACGCTATCAATGCAATATCATACCTTCAAGACCTAACGGATGCGTTTGGTCCTCTCCGTGTGATTGTTGGTTCACATAGAAAACCTATTACCATTGAAGAGGCAAACCGTGGAATTCCACATCCAGATGAAACCATTATTCACATGAAAGCAGGGGACGTTGTTATCACACATAACGGTCTGATACATTCAGGAACGCCGAATACTTCCGGTCAACTTCGCTACTTCTTTAGTATTTATTACAACTTGACATGGCTTAAACATACAGACCATCACACCGGACCCCATACACAAAAGATTCTTGCAGATGCAAAGGCAGCAAACAACCATCAATATATGCGTCTTCTCGGTGTTGATGAGCAACTACAACCCCGATGCAACTCAGGTTTTCTCCAGTCTGACGAAGAACGGTGGGAACAGTGGGCAGCCGCAGACAAAGCAGCGATTAAGGAGGAATAGACAATGGCAGAAGGACCGGTAGTACCTCCACATTTGAATGTTGAACTTGATCATCAATTGCAACAAGAGGTTAACTTTTTCTTAAAATGGGGTTATCTTATAGTAGATGATGCTGCGACCCCGGAACAGATTAATTCTTTACGAAATGCGCTTGATGAAAGTTATGAAAGACACGAAAAAAGCCAATTCATTGGAGAACTACTTGAAGAGGATGACAGGTTTGCATTTCTCCTTGACAACCAACCTGTGATGAAACGGATGGAGGCAATATTAGGCACTTGTGTCCAACTCCACAGTGCCACTGCTCGTATCACTGAACCGGGAACTCCAGACCAAAATTGGCATCGTGACGGACCCTGGCCAGTTGACCCATTTGGGACACCCTATGGAAGTCTACCTGCTCAAATAAACTGTGGTTACTATCTTGATGAAGTCACTGATGAAGCCGGTCCGACAGTGGTGCAACCCGGTAGTCATAGGGCACTATTCCGTCCACCCCCAAGTCCTGTTCAGCTTCCAGACGAAAAACGCGTGTTAGTTTCACCAGGACAAGCAGTGATGTTTGATGGATGGACGTGGCATCGGGGTGCTGCAAATACATCAGATAAACGGAGGCGTGTCTGTTTGATGTGCTATCAGAATGCCTGGATGAAATCTCGAGAACCCTTTAACGGACCCCGTGTCACAAAACTTCGTGAAGAAGGCTCACCAAAGCAGAAGTTACTTCTCGGAGCAATCCCAAAATGGTAAGATAAAGAAATGGTGCAAACATTGTGCCATAACCAACGGAGCAATTATATGAACATCGCTTACATTGTTATTGATACACTACGTTATGATTATATTGGCGCAAACGGAAATGATTGGATAGAAACACCTAACTTTGACCGATTTGCTGAGAAATCCTGGGCATTTGATCGCGCTTTCTTAGCAAGTTTTCCAACAATACCCTATCGGACAGATGTTATTACAGGTCAATATGGTGCTCCCTTCCATCCGTGGAAACCACTTCGTCATGAACGGCAAACACTCCCCAGAACACTTGCACAACGCGGATACGCAACACAACTCATTCACGATACACCACACCTTGTCAATGGTGGACACAATTTTGATTGGCCCTTCCATGCATGGACATTTATCAGAGGTGCTGAAGTAGACCGAGATTGGATTATGGACACTGTTCCGTGGCCAGAGAATTGGAAGAAAGAACCACTCTTTGATTGTTTAAACGATCAGGCATTTCAGTCAAATATGCTACGAAGTTATTCTCGTGCAAACAGAAATCGCAAATCTCTTGATGATTGGAACTGTGCTAAATTATTCAACACTGCCGCACAGTTTTTGAAAGATAATTCAAAAAGAGAGAACTTCTTCCTATGGGTTGATTGCTTTGATCCGCATGAGCCTTGGGATGCACCACCAGAATTTATGCTAAAATACGATAAACGAGATGGGTATGATGGAAACATTGACCCACGCAGCCTCGGTGGAAGAAACAAAGATGTCCTTTCAGATGAAGCAAGAGAACACGTCAAACATCAATACGCAGCAAAGGTGACGTGGATGGATCATTGCTTCGGACAATTCGTGGACGCACTTGAATCCACAGGTCTTGATAAGAATACTGCTATTATTCTCACAGGCGATCATGGCACAAATGTTGCGGAACGCGGTTCGTTTGGTAAAGGACAACCTATTCGTGAACAGGTAGGACACGTTCCACTGTTCGTCCGCTTACCTGAAGGAGATACCGGACGAAGTAATGTCATTGTGCAACCACAGGATTTCTTCCCAACTATTATTAATATGCTTGGACAAGATCTGCCAGAAGGACTTGAAGGACACGACTTTTTAACACCAGCACGAGACGGTAAATCTGGAGAAAGAAAGATCGCCTTATCAGGTGGAAGTGTTGAAAGGTGGAGGCAAGCAGGCAATCGTGAAAAGGCTGTCCTCTTTACAGCATTTGACCAAGAATGGAATATAGAGGTTGCAACAAAACCTGAAAACTCAAGACTGATAAAACTCGGTTCTTTGGATTATGTTGAAGATCAACATCAGGATGTCGTTGCGAAACTTCATGCAACTGCTGTGGATGAGATTTCGCAACGTGGGATTGATCCTGCATTGATGGATTGGCTGCGTAGTGAAGGTAAGAATGAATTTCCTTCTGATGTTGTCTTTTGGGATGGATACCCGGGTCCAGCAGGTTATTCACCTTATTTCGGTAGACTCTATCCGGGCGAATAGGAACATTACCTCATAGACCCAGTAGGTGCGGTTTCCGAACCAATGCAGAATACCACAAGCGTATTCTGGCATAGGCATCAATTTAAGGATTTATTTGCATGGTGATAACGTTCTTTAGTCCCGTAGGGACGGGATGTTTATAGCTAAACGCCGTCATCACATTTCTTAGTCCCGTAGGGACGATATGTTTGTAACAACCGAAACGTATCAACATATCGTCCCTACCAAATCAACGTCAAATGCGCGTTTGGCATTTGTCGTGACTAAGAAATGGGTGTTGAACGTTGTGCTATAGACATATCGTCCCTACGGGACTGAGGACACTAATAAAATAGATTGATCTTTTTAAAATACGCCAACCATTGTAGTGCGGGGACTCCGTGCCCCGCCATCTTTGAATCTCCCAACAACTACGGTACGGAGACACCGCTCTACAATGGATAGTTTGAATCTACAAACAACTAGGGGAACGAAGACCCCGCACCATAGTCATCAATTTAGTGGTTTATAGTTGTCTGATATTCATGTCTTCAGTCCCATAGGGACGCTATGTTTATAGAAGACGTTATCCCGATCCTTCTTGAGTTCCGTAGGAACGGAATGTCTATACTTTGGTTAGGTTATCCACATTCCGTTCCTACGGAACTCAAGAGATTCATTTTAGTGGTTTATAGTTGTCTGATATTTATGTCTTCAGTCCCATAGGGACGTTATGTTTATAGAAGACGTTATCCCGATCCTTCTTGAGTTCCGTAGGAACGGAATGTCTATACTTTAGTTAGGTTATCCACATTCCGTTCCTACGGAACTCAAGAGATTCATTGCACTGTTTTCTATAAACATAGCGTCCCTACGGGACTGAGGATACTAATAAAATAGATTGATCTTCTTAAAATACGCCAACCATTGTAGTGCCAAATCAACGGCATGAATGCGCTTATGGCATTCCCCGGGTCTCCGTGCCCCGCCATCTTTGAATCTCCCAACAACTACGGTACGGAGACTCCGCTCTACAATGGATAGTAAGAAGTTAGTGCCAAAAACTTTACACACTCAGTTGACACATGTAGGTTGAGTTCGCGAAACCCTACCTACAATATAAAATATCTGAGTGAATAGGATATTTTCTTCAAGATTGTTTGCTTTTCAATAGATTCAATTGTATACTGTCTACTAATATAACTGTCACAAACTAACCAAGAAGTAACCTATGAGAATACTTGAGAACCTAATCACTGCATTTTCAGCACTTCGTGCAAGCAAACTCAGAACTGTCCTGACTCTAATAGGAATAACTTTCGGTATTGCCGGTGTTATTGCTATGATGTCATTAGGTGCCGGAGCTGAAAAACTGGTGATGTTGGAATTTGAAAAGATAGGTGGTCCAAGTATGTTTGGTGTCTACCGTCCAGGGAAGATTAGAGTTAACGGTAGATGGAGAGAAAACAACAGTCCACATCATCTCAATATGAATGACCTACGAGATGTTTTACATCAGTGTCCATCCGTTGAAATTGCTACTGTTGAAGGGAGTTATTACATCAACTTTGAAGTTGAGGGAAAACATCAACCAACCTATATGCGAGCAACTACCGTTGAATATCAAGGTGTCCGACAGTGGCATGCTGAAATAGGAAGATTCCTCGCAGATACGGATATGGATCTTTGGAATAAAGTTTGTGTGATCGGTTCTCAAGTCTGGAAAGAACAATTTAAGGGTATGGATCCGATTGGCAAGGAAGTTTCAATTAACAATAAGAGATTTAGTGTTATCGGTATAATGGAGAGTCGTGGACCTGGGTTAGAAGCAGGTAAGAGTGATGACAACATGATCTTTATCCCCATTACGACTGCACAGACAAGGTTTTGGGGACATGACAACGTCGGACATATTATGGTTCGTGCGAAGAGTCCACTTGTAGTTGACCAAGCAGTGAAAGAGGTACAGACAGTCATTCGACGCAACCACGGTGGTGACGATACTTTCTTTAGAACATGGCAAGCACAGAAAGGAATTGAAAGTGCCAAAAGGACTATCTTTATTATTGAGTTAGTGTTAGTCATTATCGCATCCGTAGCATTGATAGTCGGAGGAATAGGTATTCTCAATATAATGCTTGTGTCCGTAACAGAACGCATTCCTGAGATCGGATTACGCAAAGCAGTCGGTGCGAAAAAGTATCATATACGGTTTCAATTTCTTACGGAATCAATCCTTTTGTGTTTATTTGGAAGCATTCTCGGTATCGGATTAGGTGCAATTGTTGGACAAGGTTTCTCTTTTGCAGTAGATACATTCATGGATGGAATGCTCAGATGGCCTTCTGTCATCACATTCAAATCAGTCCTAACATCTGTTGCAGCGGGGACTGCTGTAGGTCTCTTTTTCGGATACTATCCCGCCAGTCAAGCTGCAAAACTGAGTCCTATTGATGCAATAAGACATTCCTAAACATGATTTTCTCACAGCGTGCTTACTTTCCATTATACACTATCATAAAGGGAACACTGTCGTGGAAAAACTTGGTATTATTGCAGGTGCGGGGGAACTTCCAACTATTGTGGCACAGAATGCAGCCGTGCACGGTAGAAAACCGATAATCATACAGATCACCAAAGATGAAAACCAAAGATTTGATGAACAGCCTTGTGAAGTCTATCAATTTGGTGTTGGTCAGATTGAGAAAATCATACGTAAACTACTTGATTTAAATGTCACGGAACTTGTGATTATCGGTAAAATTGAGCCAAGTATCCTTTTACATCCACTAAAATTTGATGCAACAGCCCTCAAGATAATGGCACGAAATCGCAGCAAAAGACCTACTGCAATCGTTTCTGCTGTGCTTGAACATTTCCAATCCGCAGGACTTTCCATCCTCACACAGGACTATTTCTTATCCGACCTATTACCTGAACCCGGTGTGCTTACAAAACGTGAACCTAATAATGCACAGTGGACAGATGTTGATATAGGAATACAGACGGCACGACAAATAGCGAACATGAACATTGGACAAACTGTCGTTATAAAAAACGAAATTATCATTGCAATAGAAGCAATAGAAGGGACAGACAATACTATTTTGCGGGGAGGAGAGTTAGGAGGTAAAGGAGTGGTGGTTGCAAAAGCTGCATCTGAAAACCACGATTTCCGAACTGATGTACCAACGGTAGGTATGAAGACCCTACAAACTCTACATAATGCTAAAGCGAGCGTTTTGGCAGTTGAAGCGAACCGAACATTTGTGATGGATACTGAACTTATCTGCCAGCAGGCAGACAAGTGGAAAATTGCTATTGTTGCCGTGAAATGAACCTATTTCAAGTGAATCTGTGGATCATCCTCATAAGCGGAATCTATTTGAACTAAACGTTGTAGAGTGATACAGAATAGTCCAAATAGTGATTTTAGCAAGGCTGTTTCCTTGATTACGCCAACACAGGAAAAGTATAATTCATCAACACCTTCAGGAAAATCAGTGCCGAACCACCCTTCATCATCTTTGATTGTAAAGTATATTCTCGGTTGTTGCTGACACAACTCCTTTATCTTTGGTTCTGCAAGGAGTAGCTTAATCTTTTCAGGATTATTACCTTTTATAATGAACTTGTCATCAAAAAATGGATCACCTATTTCAATATCCTGCATGCCGAAGAACTTGCCGATTGAACTGAAGAATCCTTCTCGTGTAATTTTGAAATAGAGACCGTCCTTGTTAATGAAAGGTGCACGCATCCGTGTATATGTTGTTGTGGAGGTCGTTGTTCCTGTAGATGTTGTTTGCGTATAGGTATCAAGGAGTATTTGCCATTCACCGTGTTTATAGATGAGTACGTCCTTCTTCCAAAACCCGCCATCAATATATTCACCACCGATGTCTGTTGCGATTTGTGACCAGATTTCGTCCTTGGATGGACCGAAAATACCTCTGCGTTTTTTCATTTTTTTCTCCATTATTATAGTGATTTATTTACTTTTTTATAGGTTTCCCATAGTTCTTCGGGATTCTCAATAGATAGACAGACATTACCACATTCCCCGCAAACTGTTCCCCGCAAGGCTGCTATTTTCATATCCTTGAAGATCTTTGCGTTAGGGTTGCCTTCAAGTGTAACCACCAAAGGACCTCCGGCTGCTCGTTCACTCAGTGCCATATTCTGCATGATCTTATCAGAACCACATTGAGTGCAATTTTTTTCAGACATTTACATTACTCCTAAATTCAATTTTGTATGTTATAGTGAAATGAAAAAATATGTGCACACTCTCCGGTAGATGCGGTTTCCTAACAGCATCTATGAGACTGAACAAACACCGGTTCGGTTAGGAAACCGAACCATAGGTGTCAATTTAAGGATAACCGCTTTTGTTGGAGTGGTTTGTAACCCCGATTTTTTGAGCTAAAACCTGAAAATCGGGGTTAGAAACCACTCCAACAATGGAAAAGCCACATAATCGGGGTTACAAACCCCTCCAACAATGGAAGAGCCACATTATCGGGGTTAGAAACCCCTCCAACAATGGAAAAGCCACATAATCGGGGTTACAAACCACTCCAACAATGGAAGAGCCACATTATCGTGGTTAGAAACCACTCCAACAATGGAAGAGCCACATTATCGGGGTTACAAACCACTCCAACAATGGAAGAGGGGTTGGGTAATCGCTAAATTGACGCCTATGGTTCCGTTAGAAAACCGTACCTACCGTCGTGTGTAAATAATTTTGGTTTTTACTATAATTATATTTGATCTCTTCGCCATCTTTCAAGTGGATGTTCGCGCTGTGTTAGGGGCATGTAAATGCGATGTTTTTGTCTATGTGATTCCCATGTTGCATGAATCATTTCAAGACAATCCCGTCCGTCTCTGCCACTTGCAAATGGATCTCTGTTTTCTTCTATTGCCTCAATCAGATCACGCAACATTAGTCGTTGTAGTAGCAGACGTATAGAACCTTTATCCCGTTGGTTGCCATTTTCATCAACATTCTCTTCAGGAAGATGGACAGGATCCCAAGGTTGGTCTGGTGTTTTATGTTGTCCTTTATGAATAAACATTGTGGTTCCGACGCTCTCACGGATAGCGATACGTCCTTCTGTCCCGATAATATCTATACCGTAAGCGTTATCATTGGTTTGGGGTTGTGCAAGGAATTGGACATCTGCATGGATCCCGTTCTTAAAACGAAAAGATGCATGTCCACGTTCCCCCAAAACAAGTCCGGCATCTCGGTCATGAGGGTGTACCTCTTGTGTGAGTTTAATGTCGTCCACGGTGGATTCGAGTCCATCTATTTGCACAAGGTGTGCATGTGTCCATTCAACATATCCACCAAATAGTCGCAGCCAATCGTATAAGTGTGTCCCCATTTCCATCAATGAATTGCCTACTTTGCGTCCACCCTTATCTGTGGCTTTCATTAGCACAACATCACCGATTTCGCCTTTCTCAATTAGTGAAAGAACATGACGATTGTAAGGACTTGCACGTTTGATGTGGTTGATAGCGAACTTTACATTATTTTGGTCACAAGTGTCTACCATCTCATCTGCTTGGATAAGGTTGAGTGCGATGGGTTTTTCACAGAAAACATGGATACCGCGCTGTGCAGCTGCAATCGTGGGAGGGTGGTGCATGGGTGCTTGCGTTGGGATGATAACGATGTCAGGTTTCTGTTCGTCAAGCATCTTCTCATAGTCGTCATAGATTGCTTTGACACTGAATCGTTCACCCCATGCTTTTGCGCGATCAGGATTGATTTCTGCTCCTGCAATGAGTTCACAGTTTTCCTCTAACTTTGCTGCTTGTGCATGGCTGCCTCCCATTCCTCCGAGTCCGATGATAGCTATTCGGTATTTTTTCATATAATGCTCCGAATTAGGATTTACAAGTATTAGACTATATTACCAAGTATAGATTGAAAGTGCAATAAAAAACGGCACTGTAGAAGTGCCGAATAAGTATGAGCATTGGGTTATATATAGAGATTCTATTGTGTTTTTACATTTGCCCAAGTTGTAGTTAGTTGGTTTGATCTTGGTATAACATCGTAAAATCCTTCTGGATATAATGCAACTTCCCAAATCGTATTAGTGGTTGCATAAATAGTCTTGACATTGGATCCGTCAAGGTTTGCCCTTAGAATATAGCTTTTCTCTGTTTCCGGATTTGAATCTACCCAATACAGTTTGTTTGATGGTTCATCTATCGCTATATCGGATGGAAAGTTTAAATCCGCCAGAACGGTCTCAATGTTGTTGCCATCAAGAGAGGATCGCTGAATTTTCCCCAGAACACCATCACTCCAATATACCATACGATTGTGTAAGTCAAGTGCCAATCCAAGTGGTGCGGGTAGATTAATTAGTACTTCATAATTAGATCCGTCAATGTCCGCACGTGCAATGTTATCCTGTAAAGAGTCAGCCCAATATAATTTACCCATCTCTTGGTCAATTTCAATGTTTTCAGCATCTACAGAGACCCTAAATATGCCTTGTGGTATGCGTGGTATAATTATATCCTGAATATTGAATCCGTCAAAATCTATACGTTTAATTTTCCATGGTGCATCATTACCCCAGTATATCTGCTTAGCATTTATGTCTAAGGTAATTGAGTGGGGTGCATGCAGTTCACCACCATCCAAAATCTCTTTTATATTTGTACCATTTAGATTTCCACTATAGATTTTATCTTCAACACGGTCAACCCAATACATCTTACGTTTTTGTGTGTCAAATTTGATATCTGCCCCTGCTATATCTTTATTAATGACTATTTGCACGTTAGAACCATCAGGATTCGCTCTCTTGATTTTTCTATTTTCATTCCAATATAACTTACCTTTACTTTGAGCGTACGCTTTGATGTTTAGAACAGAAAGTAAAATTAGAATGAGAGTGATTAAGACTACTGGTTTCTTCATAATTAACCGATATTGCATAAAATTTGCCTCCTGAATAATCCGCTTTGATATCATTTCTTGGAGATAGAAAATCAAAGAATCAGAGTTTGCGCATTGTATCTTTTCTCCTAATCCTTCAATCCAAACCATCTTTTGATTATGTAAAGTTAATGTTCTGCCGCTTACAGATGGCATTCTTGTTAGAACATGTTCAACGGCATTCCATTCAATTGGAGATATTTACCTTGCTTTGTAGAGTGTCTAAATCAGATCTGATTCAGTATATCAATCCTTTGCCATAGGTATAGTTAATTTCTGTATGATTAACAATCAATAGAATGGTGATCAAATCTGCAAATAAGGTAGTATCCAGTTCTGATTCTTCATAGTCTTTCTCCTTAATTTGCATACGAGACAATATTGGCATGTGCCTATTTACTGATTAGCATTTTTCGGGTTGCTGAGAAGTTTCCTGCATTGATGGTATAGTAATAGATTCCACTGCTAACAGACTCACCAATGTCATTTTTTCCGTCCCAGTGAACTGCATCTGATTGTGTTGAATAATCACCCGCAGACAATTTTCCGACGACCAACTTTCGAACCAATTCTCCGGTGGAACTGTAAATGTCAATAGTAACATTACTTTCATCAGCGAGTCTGAATGGAATCCAAGTTTCTGGGTTGAATGGGTTGGGATAGTTTTGCAGTAGATTATTCCTTTTTATCTGTCCAAATGTAACAATTTTCTTATCTTGAAGTTTGTCATTGATTACTCCATGCAATGAAGGAAAGAGTTCAGTACCATCATAGATCTGAATTTGTCCATCTTCATTGAAAGATGTAATGATAGAACCGTCTTGACTAACAGCAAAGAGTCTGGGAATATTGACCTGTTCATGTGGTGTCTGAGATTGCCAATTCCAGATTTGGAGTTGATCTTCTTGATGAGTAATAAGATAAGGACCATCGGAACTGAAGTGTCCCTCATGCCACTCATTGATTGTCGTCAAAAGTTCTGGACTGTCAGGGAGTAATTTCCAAATATTAATACCGTCTATACTGGTAACTGCAAGCACTGTTGTGCCATTTTCTGTAGTTGCAAAGTCTACCATTGAATCAGTTTTATGAATTGATTCCTTCCATGAGTATAAATTTTCGAAAGTTTCACCTTCACGCTTCCACAACATGATTGAATATTGATTATTCGCAGGATAACTGGTAGCAACCAAATAATCGTCGTTTTGACTGAAAGCCACCTTAGAAAAAAGACAGATTTGGTTTCCGTTTTCACCGGTATCAATCTCCTGAAAAGTATCGTGACTGTTGGTGTCCAAAATGAATAATTTACCAAAGTCATTACCAACGGCAAGTAACCCTCCAGAGGGACTGAATTCGATAGCTTCTGCCCTTCCAATGAATTGAGAGAACTTTATGTCATCTTTACCTGTTTGTGAATCACGTATTTCAATCCATGGGTTCTTACCAATTGCCAATTTCTGTCCATCGGATGAGAATGCGAAACCTTCAAAGTACTCACCTTCGGAAGATTCTAATAGGTTCAACTTTCGTAATGGGATATCCCATGACTTAAGATGTGTATGAGAAAGAGATATAAAGGTCTTTCCATTAGGACTCAGTCCTGTTATCCAACTTGGATAATCTGCCCAGACTTTGTGCTGTCTCTTTTCTCTTATATCCCATAACACCATTCCATCATTATAATGTAGGAGAGCCATTTCCTCATTTGGAGAAAGTGTTATGCTTTGTAAGCACCTAAATTCTGTGCCGAATATATCGTCCTGTTCACCTGAATTAACATCCCAGACACGAACTTGATCGTCCCATCCTTGCCAGTGTTCTGTACCTGATCTTCTTATACCGGAAGTGGCAGTCGCTACATATAGATTTTGGCTATCAGGACTAAATTTCATGTCTTTAATTCTGCCTAAACCACTTCGTTTTTCCCAAAGATGTTGTCGAGACTCTACATTCCAAATATTAAGATATGAGGAATCTCTTTCGTAAGCTGCAAGAAACTCTCCGTTAGGACTGATCAGCATGTCTTCGGCATCTTCAAAGACTTGCGAAACTAGGTTTCCCTCAAAGCGTTCTGTTTCAACATTCCATAACTCAATAGATTGTTTTGATGCAATAAAGAGATGACGTCCGTCAGGACTAAATGCCATAGCACGAAATGCTGGATAATTTTCACGCGGTATTTTCGCAACAGACTTTCCTGTCTTCCAATTCCATAAATGTATTTCGAATGGTAAATAGGTTGCAAATATGGGTTGGACAGGACTGAACAAGGCGCGGTTATAGACTACTGATGCGATCTCCCATTGGGAAATTTGCTGGCGCGCATTTACATCCCAGATTGTTACTGTTGTCGTTCTTGGATTGGTGGTGTGGTTAAGAATAGCTAAATGAGAAGCTGATGGACTAAAAATCACATCACTAAAATCAGTACACTTCCCAAATTCATCTACTACCTGATGAGTATTGGCATCAACGATATGAATCTGAGTTGGTACAACGCGAATTATCGTGTCGTTGTTAAGGAAAGCATGTTGTATTGGACGCGGTTGTCCAATCGTCGCGATAGGTTCAATTGCCAAAACTGTGCTGGGTAAACATAAAAGGCACAATATAATGATATGAACCTTCATTCCTCGATTTAAAAGTGTACTAAGTATTTTCATGATAGTTCTCCTCTTTATTAGATTAACTACTTATGCCGGATGCCTTTAGTTTTTTATTCTATTTACAACTGTATAGATTCTGTATTAACGCACTACGACCTAAAGTTTTACTGTGGATATATAGTAGATTTTGAAATTACTTGAACACTCTACATCGGCGAGGTTAGGAAACCTCGCCTACCGTGGGATGAAAGTGTAAATATAATTTTATACTTCACCATAATATCCATAAGCGTTAGATTTTATAATGCAATATCTGTGCCAGAGGAATTTGAGCTTGATTTGCTAATTTTCAGTAATTGGAGGTATTAGATATTATTCTCTTGCACGTAGATGTGCAGGTGTGGTAGATGTTGCACAATTATGTACATACATTGAATACAATTTCTATCTCTACACCTAGAGAAATCTTAACTCATTTTTAGAATGATTACCAGTCAAACAATCTTATATTCTGATTAGCATTTTTATCGACTAAAATCCTGCCATTGCTCTAACATACATTGTATTCGAGACCGTATGTTTGAATAGGTTTGTTGTTCTTCGGACACCAGCAAGAACGATAATAGTCGCCCCAAGCCATTGTCCTCTGTTGATGGTTTGAATTTCAAGAATTCGTGTTCTCAAATCAGGACGATATTTGAACGGAACAGGAGTGTCAACAGGATATTTCTGCAGATATTTTTTGATGTTTTGATCTCTGTTGACGAACTTCCTGTATTGGAATCCGCCAAGTACCTTCATTTTAGGTGAGAAATGGTAATCAAGCCGCACACCAAGGATATCTTCACGACTTCTGCGATTGAATCGTAAGTATTCAACCACTTCTAAATCTGTTGGAGCAAACAAATCTGGATTGAGTGTTTTCGGTATTTCCTCCGCAGTTCGGTCAAATGCCCTATCCCAAACATACTTAACCATTGGTGTTAAAACGAGATCAACACCAATTCTATTAAAATGTGGGAGATCACCAAGTGGTATTTCATACCTTCCCTTTAGAATAGTTAACTGATTCCGTATATTTCTTTCTGGATAACGTCGTTTTATCCAGTTCGATTTGTCATATATCAAACCTGTGTCATTTGGATCCAGAGCATTAATCCCGTGATCGGGATAGAATGGGGAATCCCGTCGGTCACCGGATGCACGGATTTGGTTGTCAAGTACCATAAAATCAATACGTTCATCTGCTTCATAGTATTCTGTGATTGGATCATAATCAACATCTGTGAACAGTGCATTCGATTCATCTTGTTCAAGTTGTTTCTGCATTACGACTAAGGATTTCGCTTCAAGTGTTAAGTGAGGCACAGCAGAATAGATACATAGGAATATTGTTGTATTGACACGAGCGTTATAATAATCGAGTTCATCATTGATAGATAAAGTTTCTAATTCGCCAACAGGTAAGGTGATTGTGTAATCGGGAATATCATCCTGAACTCTGGTAAATCGATTTTGGAATGCTATGCTACCAAAGTCTGGGATGTCACGATCATATATAAGATGTACATATTTTGAGTTATTTTTCCGTCTACTTGATACCTCTCTTTCGTTCAACCACCCTATCTGTAGAGAGAGATTGTTTAGCAGATCATATTTTGCATTGATGTGATAACCTTGACGATCAATACCGTATTCATATTGTGGTTCAAGATCATCCTCAATTGTATCTATTGTTCCATTATTATTCAGATCTATTATACCCTTGAATACCGGAGGATCTGCATCAAAAATGAGAAAATTCTCATGATAATCTAATACACCGTTTTGATCTCTGTCATCTGCATGAGGAATTACACCATCAAAATCAATATCATCGGGCCAACCATCTGCATCATCATCATCCTCAATCAGAATATAATTATTGATTTCCCATGCGCCAAATTCTAAAGGTTGTTGATTCGGATCTATATTCCTATCAAGCGTAAAGACTGCCCCTCTGTTTGGATTTGAACCAAAATTTAAATATGTGGTGGTGTAACCTGGATCAATGTGGTATAAGACACCTTCTAAGTGGAGTTTTTCAAATCGAGATTCAAGATGAATGAACCACGCCTTTTCTCTACGGAGTTTGCCATTTGAATCAACATCTGCTCCATCTCCACCTAAAAACGCTTCAAAACGTTCACCATCCGTTTCCGAATAGGTGGGAATCCCGTTTGTATCAACATGAAGTCCTGTTCTTGGGTCAATAGTCACACCTGAAGATTGATCACCATCTGGTGTCTTGACAATTATATTTTGTCGACTATATCCTACTTTCTCTTTAGAAATAGTGGGATACTGTTTGTATTTGCCATTGATAGAATAATGAGTTCTGATGAAAACATTGCCAATTCTCCCTTCAAGGTCGATTCCGTAAAGTGTTGCGGCACGTGCAGCACCATACCGGTAACGGACTTTGCGCGGTCTACCTTCTCCTTTCCATAGTCTTGGATTGTCCTTGAGTTTATCTCTATCTCTTCTATATTCTGGGGATTGTCCGTAATTCCCTGGTGCTTGTATAACGTCACGATATGGTATCTGAATATGCCCATCAGTAGTTTTGATCCATTCTTGTAGTTCAGGGTTTTCTTCAGCTTTATTTGCATCACTCAAACCTATTACAGCAATGTTGTAATCACCTGCAACAATCATTTCAAAAACAACAGATTTGACTGTCCTTGGATCTATGTTAATATCTATATCTTGTAGGTTTAGGTCATATTTCATTTTATTGAATCCAGTTACAATTTTCCATTCACTGTCAACTGAATCAACTATCTTTGATGTGCCAACAGGTAAGAATTGGTCTGCTGTAATATCAAAGATGTAAGTTTTCTTCGGTAAAGGATCAGCTTCAATTCCTTCATCAATCTCTTCAGGAGTTAATTCGGAAAGTGGCTGAGTAACGATTGTTATTTGCATACTTTTAACTGCTGCGCCTACACCTGCTTGAATATTGTTACCATGTTGATCTGGGTCATAGAATGCAAAATCTGTAAATGCATCCGTGTGATTGTCCTCTGGTGAGTCATCACGAAAGACGATAGATATTGTCTCTGGTGGAGTATTTGGGACTGTTCCCATGTAGCTGGAGATTATACGTTCAGGGTGTTGTTTGTGCATATTAATATAGGTATAGCCTACACGAAGATTCTCAGTTAAAAGAGTTTGTCCACGAAAACCTAACAGTCGTGCATTTTCAATATTTCTGACTCTTGATATAGGGTTCAACCCATTTCGTCTTCCAAGATCCAATCCTAATCCGCCCGTATTTCCTGCTGCAGTAGTTAACCTAATGGAATTGGAAATTCGGGAGTGTATAAAAGAAAAGAGATGATGTTCTTGTGCAAATGAAAGGTCCCATCTTAGTCCATCAAATTCTGTTTTAGATATTACATATTGGTTTGCGAACAGTGTATCCGGTTTTAATCGTATATGATCTCCAATAGCTATATCCGTATATCTACCAAAAAGAGTCTCTTCTACTAATATTGCTCGGTCCAATTGCGTTGTGAACCTTAAGCTGTCAAGTTGTCCATTCCATCCAAGAACCAATTTTCCATTTTTATCAAATTCTTGATGATCTGCGTATCTACTGATTTCACTACCTTCAACTACCTCTTTACCATAAAGGTCGTGGAAGAATTGAACTTCTTCATCCAGTACGAATCTATCTGAAAATTTTTGTTCACTTTCTATTGCAGGTAATAGCGGTTTATAAGGTCCGAGCGGCTGTGCACCACAACCACAAAAAACAATTGAACAAAAGAAGAAAAACAATGCGATTAAAGAATACAATCCACATTTCATTCTATTCATAATTTGAGTATTCCCCGCAGTCATTATTGAGTGGAACTATTCAAACCGTTTCTATTGGTAAAGTCTTTTTTCAATATAAAGCAAGATGTATGCCACAAATTAAGTATTGTAAATGGCTATAAATCACGATTAGATGGTATGGATGAAAATAATGCTGCACATGAATGTACAAAAACGATATCTGGTTGCACCTACATGTGCAGACAGGTTTAGATATGCGACTTATTTTGGAAAGATGTGGAATATCTTATACTGTCAATGATTCTATTTTATTATCAACATCTTGCGTGTTGCAGAGAAATTACCTGCTGTAATTGTATAGAAATATACACCACTACTCACAGGTTCATGATCGTTATTGAGTCCATCCCAATATGCCGCATCTGATTGTGATATGTAGTCACCCGCGACTAATTTACCAAGTGAAAGCAATCTTACCAATTCACCTGTGGGATTGGAGATTTCTATGCTTACATAATGCTCATCTGCTACCGTGAATGGAATCCAAGTTTCTGGATTGAATGGATTTGGATAGTTTTGTAGGAGTTGATTCCGTTTGACTTGTCCCAGGGTGACAAGTTTCTTGCCATGAGGATCAACCGGGTTAGGTAGGGATGTGAGTATGCTGGTGATATCCCAAATTTTATGCTGTCCGTATATATCGTAAGACACTAATTTAGAACCGTGTTCACTAAGTGACATGACTCTGTTAATCGTTGGATGCTCAATCGGTATTCCCGTAGACCAATCAACTATTTGCAGATTGTTGTCTTTTTGTGTTACGAGATACCGTCCATCTTTAGTAAATTTCATTGGCTCATATCCAGTAAGCTCATTCAAGAGTTGGGGTGATTCAGGTGAGAGTTTCCATACTTGTGCATCTTCATTTTTCATGCCAGCAAACAGTATGGATCTATCTGTATTCGTCACAAATGTAGGTTTATCTGCTATATATCCCTCCCAGGCGTATTGAAAGACAAAACTATCTCCTTCTCGTTTCCACAACAATAACCAGTATGTAGATTTGACATTTATACTTGTTCGAGCAGAAGCTACGAAATATTCATCATTATTACTGAAGCCAAAGAGACTGAAATTCGTTCTCTCTACAAACCTTAAATGCGTGTGTAGGAACTGTGGTTTATCTGGATGATTGATATCCAAGATTGCCAGTTCATCCGAGTAATCAGATACAGCAATCCATCTCCCTGTCGTGCCATAACTAATCTTCTCTACATACGTAATATGGTGTGGAATTAGAGATTCTATATTACCATTCTTTAGATTGCGTAACTCAAGCATACGATTCAATGCTTTTCCAACAACGATGTTCTGGCTATCGGGGGAAAATGCGTGCCCTTGAAATTTAGATCCATCAGCAGAAACAAGTAGCCTTGTCTGTTGTGAATCAACATCCCATGTCTTAATAAAATGTGAGGATACTTCGGTATATGTTTTTCCATCTGGACTCAACCCTACCTCAGAGAAAATCCAAATAAAATCTGCCCAGGTATTGAGCTTTCGTTTATTGTTTATATCCCACATTACCTCACCATTTAGATAGTATAACAGCATTTTCTTACCGTCAGGTGATAGAGATATATTTCCTAAATGACGAAACTCAGTTTGAAATATGTCAATCTGTTCAAAAGTATTAACATCCCAAACACGCACCTTATCATCCCAACCTTCATATATGTTATTTCCTGTTCCGCGTAATGCACCTGTTCTTGATGCAACATATAGGAGTTGACTGTCATGACTAAATTCTAAGTCTGTGATATATCCAATTCCACTCTGCAATATCCTTTGCAGTCTATGTGTGTTCATATCCCATACATAAACACTCCCCAATTCTCTATCAAACGATGCCATAAGTTTCCCGTTGGGACTGATATCTAGTCCTTCAACCCAATTGCCAATATGTCCTTCAAAGTGTCCTTCTAATTCTCGTGTCTCAATATTCCACAATTCTATATCCGGTTTGTTTGATGCTACGATTAGGTATTTTCCATCGGGAGTAAATTCCGTCACAATCTGGTGAAAACCCCCACATGTTCTTCCATTAGCTCGTACATAACAGTCTTTTAGAGGACGACGTGCTCCTTTCATTGAACCGATGTGTTCTCCGGTCTGCCAATTCCATAGTTCAATGCTGGTATCTGAAACAGCAGCAAACAATGGTTCTATTGGACTGAACGCTCCGTAATATGAGCCATCAGATTCAAACTCCCAATTGGAGAAAATCTCTCTTGCATTAATATCCCATATATTTACAGTTGTCTTTCTATCTTTCCAAAAAGAATCTAAAATCGCAATATGAGAAGCAGTTGGACTGAATGCTACTTCACTATTATCTGTGAGATTGCCAAATTCATCTTCCACCTCACTTGTATCAACATCAACGATTTCAATATGTGTTTGAACAACACGAAGCATCTTTTCATTGGTGTGAAACGCATGCTTTTGGGGTAATTCATGTCCGATTGTACCAATAGGTTCAATAGCATTCGTAAGATTATGTAGATAGAAAAAACTGATCAAAATGACACAACTGGAAATATATCTCATTAGATTCCTCTCAGATTCACTTTAAGTAAAAAAGTGAGATTGGTATGAACAATCTTTGTAGAATAAACAGTTTGTTTGCGTTCCAATGAAGATTAAGAAATAAATTGGGTAATTTGAGATCAAAGACCAGCGCGCTTCCAAAGCGCGCCTACTGCGGTTGAGATTACATTTCAAAGTTAATGAATATGACATCTCTTACAACGACCTCATGCTGAGTCTCAATGTCTTACATATCCTCTATGTCAACGATAGTGCGAAATTCAACCGTATCAATACGTCCACTACCAGTTGTTGAATGAATAACACTACAGTCCACACTCTTCATAGAGCAATTATTATGCCAAAGATATTTTTGATAGAAAACGGGTTTATATCAGGATTCTTGCGGATTAGCGTTGAGAATTGCAAACTTGCTGTTCAATTTCTGAACAGACTTGTTCAAAATGTATTCTATATTCAAGTCATAAAGATGGATTCACATGGTTATTTAGTTTTTGGATTTTTTAAACTCCACCTAAATGCCAAAGACGGTTGGCGCGGTTTCCTAAACGCACCTTATGCGTTAATTTAATGGAAAATACAGCCAACCATTGTAGCGCGGGGTCTCCGTGCCCCGCCAATTGTTTGAATGTAGCAGCTTTAGGCGGGGCACGGAGACCCCGCGCTACAATATGGATGACGGGGTTTTAGACTATCTCAAATGCTTCAATTGAAGGGTTTATAGTTGTCTGATATTGATCTTCTTAGATTGACGAAATAACTGAATATACATAGGCGCGCTTTGTAAGCGTGCCTACAACGGGTTGTGGTTGCTAATTGATGCCAATAGTACGGTTCGGAAAGCGCACATATCGCTTTGGGTATTAACTTTCAGTAAATCCGAATGTTGATAATTTATTTAAAACAAAATAACCCTGATGGATTCATAATCTATTGACACGAGTCAAATATTTGAGTATACTTGAGCAATCTAAGAGAAAATGTCTTCAGTAGAGAAACTTGGTTATTTAATCGTCAAAACTTAGAAACTTAACAACTGGAATAGGATGTTAAAACAAATTATTGCTTTTGTATTCCTAATAGTAATCATCTTGGTTGGGGATACTGTCGCACAGATGAAACAAGAGAAGGAGAAGTCTATGGTTGAACGTTGGGGATTATATGAAGTGACCTTGAATGGACCCGATACAGGTAATCCTTTCACTGAGGTAGAATTGTCAGCAGAAATAAAACGGAGTGACATAGAAGGTGGACGCACTTTTGAACCGCAAGGATTCTATGACGGGAATGGAATATACAGAATCCGTTTCATGCCAAACGAAGTTGGTGAATGGACATACACTACAAAAAGTAACAGTACGGAACTGAACGGTAAAACCGGTCAATTTACATGTATTGAACCGACTGATGGCAACCACGGACCAGTGCATGTGCATAAAGATTTCTACTTGCAATACGTTGACGGTACGCCGTATCATCAGTTTGGCACGACATGCTATGCATGGACACATCAGGGAGAGGAGATGGAGGAGCAGACGCTTGATACTCTCACCGACGCACCTTTCAACAAGCTGCGGATGTGTATCTTTCCTAAAGATTACTCCTACAATAAAAATGAACCTGTCTACTATCCATATCAGGGAAAACCGCTCAAAGATTGGGATTTCACAAGATTCAATCCAGAATTCTGGCAGCACTTTGAACAAAGAGTACAAGACTTGTTGAAGCTTGGTATTGAAGCAGATATAATCCTATTCCACACTTATGACCGATGGGATTTTGAGAATATGGATGCTGAAAGTGATGATCGTTATATCCGTTATGCTGTTGCACGCTTAGCGGCATACCGTAATGTGTGGTGGTCTCTGGCGAATGAATATGACATTATGCCTTCAAAAGAGGAATCTGATTGGGACCGTTTTTTCCAGATAATTCGAGACCACGATCCATACCAACGGTTACGTGGGATACATAACTGCAGAGGTTGGTATGACCATAATAAACCTTGGGTGACACATACAAGTATTCAAACATCAAATATGGCTGAAGGTATCCTTTACCGCACACGGTATAATAAACCGGTTATCTATGATGAGTGTCGTTATGAAGGAGATATACCGCAAGGATGGGGAAACATCACCGCACGACAGATGGTGCAAAATTTCTGGACAGGTACTTTATCGGGATGTTATGTTGGACATGGAGAAACATACAAACATCCTGAAGACCTTTTGTGGTGGGCAAAGGGAGGCATACTTCGTGGTGAAAGTCCGTCACGTATAACATTTCTTAGAGCTTTCATGGCAGATGCACCAGCATTTGATACGCTTGAACCGGTCGGTGATAATAAAGGACGATATGTCCTTGCTAAAGAGGGTGAATTCTATTTGGTTTATACCACTGAACCGCAAACAATAACAGTTAAGCTGCATGGAAACACTCCGTATAAAATTGATGGCATTGATACTTGGAATATGAAAATTCTACCTGTTGGGACAGCACAACCAGGAGAATATACATTTGCATCTTCGCAAACTGATTTTGCATACCGATTTACGCCTTATGCACCGGGAGAGAAACTTCGTCCAGAAGCAAAAGCATCTGCAGATGTTCTTCAAGGCAGTGCACCGCTTACAGTCTCATTTTCAGCTTCAGATGATTTGACGCAACAATGGGATTTTGGTGATGGAATCACATCAGATGAATCAAATCCAACTCACGTTTATGAGAATCTTGGACAATATACCGTAATGCTCACTGTTACAGATGCAGATGGTGCATCGGCAATAACCGCACTTACCATTAATGTTATGCCTGCTGTTCCTGATGACATAGGCACTCACTCAGAATTTCCCGGTTCACGCGACGGACTGGTGTTTGCTTGGAACAGTAAGTTTGAAGATAGCAATGAAATCGAATCCCGCGATGAAGCAAAATTTGCTGAAGACGGACAAATGGATCTGGCTGGTGGTTCATTTATCGCAAAAAATGTGAATGAAACTCTGCTTGCAGCATGCCAGAAAAGCAATCAATTAACGATTGAATGTCTCGTCAGCACAGACAATCTAAACCAGAGCGGTCCGGCGCGTATAATATCGTTTTCAAAGGATGTCACCCATCGTAACTTTACCTTGGGACAGGATAGAAATCGGTTTGCCATTAGGATCCGAACACCGCGCACAGGCACAAACGGTCAGGGTGGCGAGTTCTCATTTGGTGAGATTGACTCTGGAAAGGCTACACATGTCATCGTCAGTTATTTTTCTGGGAATGTATATTGCTATGTTAATGGTGAGTTAGTCCAGACGACTAATGGAATTCAAGGTGACTTCAGCAATTGGGAGTTATATCCACTTATTTTCGGTGATGAAGCGAGTGGTGGAAGAAACTGGGAAGGCACATTAAGTCATGTTGCAATTTATAGTCGGTTTGTTGGTTTGGAAGAGGCTGCGCATAAGTTTAAACAGATTCAGTGATCGGGATCTCTTTAGATGTGTTAGGTGAGGTCTTATGCTTCACTATTACTTCTGCATCAACATTGAAGCGATGGCCTTCGGCAATTTTACCTCAATTCCATCTTCAAGTTCTTCAAGGGATCGATAATATTGAGAAAAGAGATTGATGACATCTATCCCCCTGTTCTGAGCATCAATTATGACCATTTCGGCGTTTTTCCAGTTTTGTTCCTGCAGCCAGATTATGATAAGCATGTAAATGTCGTTAGTAGTATAGGGATTCAATTCTATAGCTTTTCTGTAATCTTCAGCAGCCCTATTAATATCACCTTTTTTTCTGTAAGCACGTGCACGGTCAGAATAGGCATGCGAAGATTGAGGATTGAGTTCTATCACCTTCTCAAAATCTGCAATTGCGAGGTCAATTCTCCCATCATTCTCATAGGTTCTCCCTCTATTGCGATAGGCATAGACAAAATTTGGATTGAGTTTGGTTGCCATGTTATAGTCTGAGATTGCCAAACCAGTTTCCCCTCTAACACCGTAGGCATAACCTCGATTACAGTAAGCTTCTGCAAGTGTAGAATCATCCACTGGCTGTAACGATATAACTTCATTGTAATAAGCAATAGCATCATCCCTTCTGTTTTCTTGTTCTGCGTCAATTCCGAGATGCAGATAACTGCGAGCATTATGTTCAACAAATTCTCTGTCATGTGCCCGATGGCGTGCGAAACCGTCAAAGTCAGGAAACATCCTTGCTTCGGTGATACCTGATGATTTCTCTAAAGAACCCAAAATAATTTCCTTACTACTTTTTAAAATAATGCATTCTGCCTCTGCCTCAATTTTTGCACCACCAAATAAGAAAACGGATTGCTGGGCAATAATGCGATTGTTCTGTTGCTTGGGTTGCCATTGATACGACGGATATCTTCCATGTTGATCTGGTTCAAAGAAATAGTCAAGTTTTTCTGGTAAAGAATCAGATGTAACTTTCTTGAAGCGAACCGGGTCATCGCTACGTACAGCAAAGACTTTCCCGTTTACGTTCGATTTATGACTTCGGTGACAAGCCATCCATAACGCGATTTGAGCACTATAGGTGAAGTCTATCAGACAGGTTGCCGCGCCGTAATGTTGGAGTTCAGCGAGTAGTTCCAATTCAGAGAGTAGCTGGCCGTTTTTCTGATCGTGTCCTTCAAGACGAGCGTCGCTAATCATTTCCTTGTTGATTTTGAGCAGTTTCGTAGGATTGTTACTGTCTGCCTTTGGAAGGCGGCGATAAGCAGAAGCTTGTATTTCATATTTTTCGTCTGAAACGCCCCGAAACAGATATTGTCCGTCGTTGAATTGCGCAACCCACTTCATAAATCCACTCAGCGTCTTGACACGACGCGATTCTTTCTTCATCATTCTTACTTCCTTTCTTATTCTGTATTATAAAAGTATCATGTCATGTTGGAGGTGTCAACATAATTTCACAGTTGGCTATATATTCAATGTACCATATATTCATCAAGATCTTCATGAGGATCTCGTAGTATTTACACGGTTATTTATAGTAAATTTTTGAATTAATGAGACATTTTGAGATGTAGGCGCGAACTCCAATTCTTGATTATCACTGCGTTAACTCGCGATTCGGAGATCGCTCCTACAGGTATCTGAATTATTATTTTCAAAGTTCACTATAGTTTTAACAATTTTCAGCATTAGGATTTACTGAATGTTAACACGCAAGCCGGCAGGTGCGGTTTCCTAACCTCACCATAGGCATCAATTTAGTGAGTAAAGTTGGTGCATTTGATACACCTGTCTCCCAACTGGGTCTTTCGTCTGTGTTGATATTACGTGCTATACACCTCATGCAACATGCCACACGCGCATGCTGCCTCTCTGAGGCTTTTATAAATCACATATCAGCACCAGCGGTGCGGAAGGTGCATAGGAAAAAATAGATTTCCAAAATCCTTGACAAGTAAATATATCCTTAAATTGATACCTTGCGGTTTCCAAACCTCACCGAAACCAGTGAGAAAACCTATTATGAAAGGTGTCTGGCACAGATCTGGTGCGGTTAGGAAACCGCACCTACCGGCTTAGGGCATTTACCGTTTGTGAAAAAAACACAAGAAAAACCTAAGACAAAATAACCTATTAGTATTTATTTCACATTGGACATCAAGTAGACATCATGATATATTGCGTTACAGTTTATTCAATGTATGAAAGGCATTACACATGAAAGAGTTTTCAAGTACCTATTTGACTTTATTAATTCTCAGCACACTGTTCTTACCTATATCACTTTTGGCTGATAATGAAATAGAAAAGACTAACTGGAATCAGTTCCGAGGTGCAAACGGAGATGGAACAACTATTGCAACGGATCTCCCAATTGAATTTAATGAGGACAAGAATATCCGTTGGAAAACACGAATTCACGATAAAGGATATTCCTCGCCGGTTGTATGGGACAATCAGATTTGGCTTTCAACTGCTCGGACAGATGGTACTGAACTCTTTGCTATTTGTGTAGATCTTGAAAGTGGCGACATCATACATGACATTAAGGTATTCGACGTTGAAAACCCTCAACTTGAACATCCCGATATAAATAGCCATGCTTCACCTACACCTATTGTGGAAGCGGGACGAGTGTATGTTCACTATGGCACTTATGGCACAGCATGTTTGGATACAACAACAGGCGATGTACTATGGGAACGTAGAAATCTGAACTGCGATCACCGTGTCCGTCCGGCTTCTTCTCCGATTATTGATGACGAGTCTATTTTTCTCACCTTTGATGGCGTAGATGTGCAGTTCATTGCAGCACTTGATAAAAACAGTGGTGATACCATCTGGCTAGAACATCGGAATTTTGACTCCGATTTTGGGAAGGTCCTGAAAGAAAAGGGTGTGAAGGATATTGAAAAAGTAAAAAAAGAGAAAGCGAATGACAACCGAAAATCTTATGCAACACCTACAATTATCACATTTCACGGAAAGAAGCAATTGATAAGTCCTGCTGCTGAAATTACGTTTTCTTATGACCCTAAAACAGGTGATGAACTTTGGCGTGTTCGTCATGTCGGATGGGGTTGGAATGTTGCATGTCGACCAATTTTCGCAAATGATCTCGTCTATTTCACAACGGGTATAGAAAAACGTCTGTTAGCAGTTGATCCATCCGGCTCAGGAGATGTAACAGATACGCACATCGTTTGGAGTCACCGTAAAGGTTCTCCTGAAATACCTTCACCTCTTGTCATTGATAATCTGCTGTATATGATTAATGAAGGAGGAGTGGTTACTTGTTTAGATGCCGAGAATGGAGAAACGGTATGGAAAGGTCGTGTGAGTGGCAATTATTGGGCATCACCATTATATGTTGATGGAAAAATTTACTTTTTTAACATGGATGGGAGTGTGCCAGTAATTTCTGTGGGACGAACATTCAATTTATTGGCTACCAACAGATTTGACACAGAATTTGTAGCATCTGGTGCAGTTGCTGGAAACAAGTTAATTCTCCGTTCTCTGACACATCTTTACTGTTTTCAGAAAATGCATGAGTCTGACGACCATTGATATTATTATGGTAAATTATTGAATTAATTCTACACATTGTTGAAGCGGTTTCCAACCGAGCTCTTACATTGTAGGTCGGGGTCTCCGTGCCCCGACAGGCTCACACCGTAGACGCGCTTACAAACCGCGCCTACGAATGACCATCGCGGTTTCAAACCGCTCCAACAATGGAAGAGGCGCGCTTACAAAACGCGATGCATAGTAGTAGGACACGCCGTGTGCCGTCCTCTTCGTAGCCTCAGTTCCCAACCGCGATTTACATCCACTATTGTAGGTCGGGTCCTCGTGCCCCGACAGGCTCACATTGTTGGAGCGGTTTCAAACCGCGATATTTCTTGAGTTCCGTAGGAACGGAATGTCTGTAGTAAAGGGTGTCCTACCGTTCTTGCGTTCCGTAGGAACGGAATGTTATTGTCTTGAAGTTCAATCAACATATCGTTCCTACGGAACTCAAGAAATGAGGACCAACATTCTGCTATAAACATTCCGTCCCTACGGGACTTGGTAACAACTTACCAGTCAAAAAATAAACGTCAACCTATCAATGGCAGAGGCGCGCTTACAAAGCGCGATGCATAGTAGTAGGCACACGCCGTGTGCCGTCCTCTTGTTGGTGCGGTTTCCCAATCGCGCCAACAAGAGATACTATTTCCGTATCAACATCTTGCGGGTAGCCGTGTAATCGCCAGCGGTGAGTGTGTAGAAATAGATTCCACTCGCAACCTTTTCACCGATCTCGTTTTTACCATCCCAATGCGCTGCACGGGAACGGTTCTGATAGATACCCGCAGCCTGATGTCCCAAATTCAAACTACGCACAACATGTCCACGAATATCATAAATCGTTATCCCAACATCACTCGGTTTCTCCAGTTGATACGGTATCCACGTCTCTGGGTTGAACGGATTTGGGTAATTTGGTAAGAGGGCAGTCTTTTTCGGTGCGAACAGTGCCAAGAGTTGCTCCAGAACAGCAATACCCCGTTGGTAGGTGCGTGAAGTGTTGCCTGATGCGCGTGCCTTAGTGAGAAATCCTTGTAGTTGTGCTTCCGTGAAATGTGATTGCACGTGCGCGCGGGCAGCAGGTGCGGATGCCGCACTGTCTACTGCCGCTGCAACCAAGACGAAATCGTCCACGTTGACAATTTCATCTCCGTTGACATCCGCAGCATTGCTCCCGGTACTTCCATACCGTCGTGCGACTATCACCAGATCATTAACATCCACAACACCATCACGGTTCACATCCTCTTTTGCTGTAGTTGAGTTAACTGGAGAAATAGTGCCTAACGCTATGCCGGTTGGAAAGCTTAACCCTGGTATGCCGAGGTTTTCGACGTTTGAACCGTCAAGGTTCGCACGTTGGATTCTATCTGTTCCCCTGTCTGTCCAATACATCTTGCCACCCGCAACATCTAACGCTATGCCACTTGGACCTTCTAATTCTTGTGTTACGAGGTCTTCGATGTTTGATCCGTCCAAGTTCGCACGTTGGATTTTATCTGTTCCACTATCTGTCCAATACATCTTGCCACCCGCAACATCTAACGCTATACCGATTGGACTGTCTAATTCTTGTGTGACGAGGTTTTCAATGTTTGAGCCATCCAAGTTTGCACGTTGGATTTTATCTATGCCAGTGTCTGTCCAATACATCTTACCGCCTGCTATATCTAACGCAAGACTATCTGGTACGAATAATCCTTGTGTAACAAGGTCTTGAACGTCTGTGCCGTCTAAGTTTGCACGTTGGATTTTATCTATGCCAGTGTCTGTCCAATACATCTTGCCACCCGCAACATCTAACGCTATACCTCTTGGATAACTCAATCCTTGTGTAACGAGGTCTTGAACGTCTGTGCCGTCTAAGTTAGCCCGTTGGATTTTTCTTCTTCTAGAGTCTGTCCAATACATCTTGCCACCCGCAACATCTAACACTATGCCATGTGGAATATCCAATCCGCTTGTGATGAGGTCTTCAATGTTTGAGCCGTCTAAGTTTGCACGTTGGATTTTATCTCTTCCAGAGTCTGTCCAGAAAATGATCAAATGCGCTTCTCCTCTGTTTGCGGTGACAGGTAATTCTGTGGTGAACGCTGTGCTATCATAGTTTGTTATTGCCCCCGCGGCAACACTGAAAGTCAACGCGCGATCCTGGACAAAGTCGGTATCATCATAATTGAGTTCAACCGTTATTTCAGTATCGCTGATACGTTCAACTGTATCGGTATCTACCGTTACGCCAGTGATACCGGAGACTGTCACCGCATCTCCAATTTTGGAGATGTCTTGTTCATAAATCTCACCCCTAAGCATCAGTGTGACAATCCCTCCATCCAGTGTCGCTTCTGTCAACGGAGATACCACCGAAGCAGAAACAAACTCTTTCACAGCTGTGACAGGAATTCCTGCCGTGAGTACTGCACTTGCGATGTCACCTGTCAAAGCAGTTTCATCAATGTTTAAGGTAAGTTCAGTATCCGTGTCAAAGTCCGTTCCATCAAAATTTAGTTCAACCGTTATTTCTGTATCGCTGATACGTTCTACTGTATCGGTATCTAAGGTTACCCCGCTTATGCCAGAGACCGTCAATCCCTCACCGATTGTGGTGATGTCCTGCTGAAAACTGACACCAGTCAGGGTTAGGGTAACAGTGCTTACATCCAAGCTTGCTTCTGTTAACGGAGACACAGCAGATGCAGTAACACCTTCTATAATAGCAGTGACAGGTATTTCTGTCGTGATATCTTCACCTATGTAGTTGGCTATCGCTCCTGTTGCGATGCTAAAGGTGAGGACGGAATCTGTATCATAATCGGTATCATCATAATCAAGTTCAACTGTAATTTCAGTATCGCTATTACGTTGTGCAGTAGTGGTATCTAAGGTCACACCACTTATGCCAGAGACCGACAACGTCTCACTAATTGTGGAGATGTCCTGTTCATAAGCAGCACCAGTCAGGGTCAGGGTGACAGTGCTCCCATCCAACATCGCTTCTGTCAACGGAGACTCAACCGAAGCAGAAACACTTTCTATAACAGCGGGAACAAGTATTTTTTCGGTGAGTGTTTCTCCTATGCCACCTACTATTGCCGCTGAATCAATACTAAAGGTGAGTTTGGTATCATTATCAAAGTCCGTTCCATCAAAATTAAGTGCAACCGTTATTTCTGTATCACTTAGGCGTTGCACGGAAGCAGTGTCTACCGTTACGCCATCAATACCTGTTACCGTCACGGCATTCATGATCGTGGCAACGTCTGCATCGTAAGTATCAGTATCATAATTTAGTGACAATGTGACTGCGCCTTCATCCAAAGTCGCCTCTGTCAATGGAGACGCAACTGAGATTGAAAGCCCTGTGTAACTTGTCGTCCCTTCGTGAATTGCACCTGAATCCAAACGTACCTCGTAAGTAGTATCGGGAATAAGCCCATCAATAGTATATACTCTTGTAGAAGTAACAGTTCTGGACGGAATATAATAAATTAACCAATACGCTGAATACCTTGCTGTGGCTGATTCCCACTCACCTTGAGGTGTTTTTTGTCTCCAGCTAAAGTCAAAACTTTCGCTATAAGAACCAGAAGCATTTTGTGCATAACTGAAATTAAATCTGACGACAAGTGAAGTATCGTTATCACCCGGCTCAACTGAGACAATATCAGCGTAACTTACAATTTGTACACACAACAACATTACTACCAACATAAGAATTGACAAGCTGTTTCTTCGTTTCACTGTTAACCTTTTCATTTCATTTCTCCTTTCAATTTGTATTTATTAATACACACGCAAAAACCTCAATACTAATCATCGTTTCAAATCCGCCCAAATCGTCGTAAGTTTTCCACTTGCGGAGATTAACCCTCGCAACCGCACCGTTGCTAACTGCTCGCGTTCCCCTGCGTGTGAGACATCTTCAATCTGATAATAGTAGACGGTATTCGGTTTAGCGGTGGTATCTGTCAACGTATATTCGTTGCGTTCAGCTGTGGTGCCTGCACCTTGTATCATTATCGGATTGACAACTTTGAACTCACCGTCTTTTGTTTCACTGCGATATATGTAAAATCCTGCGTTGTCCACCTCTGATTCTGTTGTCCATTTGAGGATAACGCCATCCGCTGTGTGTTGTGCGCGGAAATGGGATAGGGTGACTGGTAGTACCTTGGTGTGACCATTTTTATCGGAAAGATGTATTTTTACATCCGGATTCTTTCGCAAGAGTTCAAGGAGCGGCTTTCTGTTCTTAATTGGGTTTCCTTGAAGGTATAATAATTTAAGATTAGAAAGACCTGCAAGAGGAGTCACATCACTAATTTGGTTATTTGAAAGATATAAATGTCTTAAATCCGTTAGTTCAGTGAGCAGATTGATGTTGCTGATTTGATTGTTCGTAAAGTCTAATGATCTTAATAGTTTCATTCCTTTGAGGGAAGAGATGTTGCTGATTTGATTGTTCGTAAAGTCTATGTGCTTCAATTTTGTTAAAGTATTGAGTGGTGAGATATTTTGTACCAGATTTCCTCTAAGGAATAAAAAGCTTAAATTCGCGGCATATTGAAGGCCTTCAAGGGACGTTATTTGTTGATCGTTAGCCGATAGATTCCTCAACCGAAGCATATCTATTTGTGTAATGTCTCTGTTTGGTTGAAAGTTGAGAGTCTTTCGCACTTCCATTGCTAAATTGGTATCGGGTATTGATACAACTTCGGAGGGAGGTTGTAGTTGGGGATAATCAATTTCAAACGTCCAAATTTTAAAGTTACCGAGTGCATCTACGACCTTAAGATGTACTTTATTGAGTCTTCCTTTATCAGTAGGATTTGATGGTATCTCCTGTGATAATAACTCATTTGTAACAAATTCGACAGTATCTCTATTGTCATTTAAGGATTTACATTCCAGTAGTGCCTTACTTCCTCTACTATCACGTTCATCAAAATCGTTCTTAAGTAATTGTGCTTGATGGAGTCCATCAGGGTCTGTTATCTCGAATTGTAAACGGATAGTAGCAGGTGGAGTGTCAAGACTTGGTTTCAGCATTTTAATGTCTGTGTTTTCGTTGCTTGTGCCGCCAACGTCATTGAAATAGATATGGGCATCTAACCATTCAACAGCACAAGCCGACAGTTTCTCCGTGATAGAGTCTGGTCCATAAGACATAATGTAGGAATCGTCTCGAAAATCATGGCTCAAGCCAAAAGCGTGTCCGAGTTCGTGTACCAAAACGTACCACAAACGAGAGAAATATGGATACGATAAATCCTCATTGTCAATGTTTTCCAATATGATTGATACTCCCCCACGAACTGTTTCCCCGTATCCTGAGCCTCCTACGCTCGGTCCAGTGTCAGGATTGGACTGGTCTATCCACCTCAGATAAATTAGTTTCTTAGAGATGTCTAACTGTTCATTTATTTCTTGAGATGGATAGATATTTTTATTAATTGGAGGGGTTAAAGCTTCATTATACTGTGCATTGGAGTACTTTCCTTTAATAATGCGTGGCGGTACTAAATTTCCTGTTTCATCTGTTTCAAGTCTAAATGTTTTTCTCTCAAACCCGTGTGCTTCCATCTGGTCAGCGTAAAACTTTTGAACGTCCATTATTAAAGTGTTTAATCTTGTGATCCTGTCTTCCTGCGGTTCAATGTCGTTCGGATGAAAGTATATTGTGCGAACGACATATTCAGATGAGTCGTCTTGCGCGAAACTGTTCAGCACAAACACAAGCATAACAAGAGTGAATAGCGTGAGTATGAAACATAGTATCGGTTTCATGAGAGGTTTTCCTTGATATAGGATAGTGGTGGGAGTCATACAACCTTATCAGATACAACATCAAGTTTTGTGTTTAAGTCTTCCAAGGATCTGAAGCTAAAATAACCGGAGTTGCTACCTATGTAGCACAAACTTTTTGTATGGACATACAAGGATACAAACTGAAAGTTTGCGCTACAATACTTTGTGAATAATCAGCGTTTCTCTATTAGAAAAGGTATATCCGTGTCAAATATCTTGTAAGTAACAACATGGATTAAGATTATTATAATATATCGTCATATAAGAGTCAATATAAATGCGAGTTATTTTAAAATAATATGTTGGCATAATATGACATTGATTGTATTGTAAAATGAGATATATTGAATGTGTTTGTTGTGAACATGTTCGTCAGTTAGGGAAAAGCCTCAATATCAGTTCAGGGTTATTTATAGTAGACTTTTGAATTAATAGGACATTTGGAGATGTAGGAGGGAACTCCGATTCCCGATTATCACTGAGTTAAATCGCGATTCGGAGATCGCTCCTACAGGGACATTGTATTATTATTTTCAATGTTCACTATAGTTTTAGAGTTTTTGTCTGGATCAGGATTTTCAGGATTATGAGTTTTTCAGGATTATGAGTTTGGCTCTCCAAAGTTCCTATTCCCAGGTTGACGTATATTTTCTGGATGGCACTTTGATGTTTCAGACGCTTATCCCAGTGAATGCCATACGCGCATTCATACCCGGGGAACGCCTAATGAAGATTAAGAAATAAATAGGGTAATTTGAGATCAAAGTCCAGCACTCTTACGTGGGGGATTAATTTATTCTTTCGGTATTTTAATAGACTTTTTAGATGTGATTAGGAAAATGTCTTCTGCGTCACTTGAACCTGTGTCATGGACTAAAAGGTGCTGGTAGTTGAAGACAGCAGCACCAACGGTGCGAAAGGTGTATCCCTAATTCCATGTACAGACACCTGTCGCCCCTCTGGGGATTGTGTGATGGATAGGTGTCGCCTTCCTATACACCTTTCGTCCCGCTGGGACTGAAATACACGCATGAGAATGAGTTGATCCTCTAAAATAATAGTTTTGGTGTGGTTAAGCAACCGGACCTGAGGGATTCGGGATTACCCAATTAATAAATTAATCTTCATAATTGCGCGACTACAAACGCGTTTTTCTAAATGTAAAGTGTATTCTTAATTTCAGATTTCACTACAAATAACCCCGCAAAATAAACCTTTCTTGATTGGTAAACGTTTTTATGTCATAATTGTTGTCAACAATATAACCATAATTCAATGGTTGACACAAGATAGTTGAAGGATAAGCATGTATTTCAATAATAATTCAGATGATACTGTTCCTCCCTCTAAATCCCGCCGAGACAAACGGTTATCCCTTTCTACGATAATACCTGCCTTGCTACTAATGACGCTGATCCACATTATTGGATGCGGACCATTAGGTATCACAGACCCGGAATCCGATACTCCATTCGGTATGTCTCGTAATGCATCCAAACCCAAAAAGAATTGGAAAATAAAACGGACACTGATTAGCAATGAAGTCAACTGTATAGCTGCAGATCCAGATAATGTGTGGATTGCCACAGCAAAAGGCGTCTCTCGTTGGCAACCCAATGAGGATAGATGGTCACATTACACGATGGAGGATGGATTAGCAAATGATATGGTAAACGCTGTTGCAATTGATGGAAAGTGGGTTTGGTTCGCTACAGATGAAGGCGTTAGTCGTTATAATTCTGAGACAAATGCATTTACAACCTATCGTAGCATTGACGGTCTGGCAAGTGATGAGGTGTCTTCTGTCGCAGTAGACGGGAACTATGTGTGGTTTGGCACTTCAAACGGTTTGAACAGATATGACAAGACGATTGACAGTTGGGCAGTACGGTCTCGCAAGGATGGTTTAGTCAGCAGAATTGTAACGACAATTGCTGTTGAACCAGAATATGTGTGGGTTGGCACTGATAGAGAGATTAATCCTGATCCGCACGGATGGGATGAGGATCCGAGATTCAGCAAAGGCGGAGTGAGTCGCTATCATCGAGACACAGATTCATGGAATAACTATACAAAGTCGGATGGTTTGATTGACAATGAGATCGCCACGATCGCAGTAGATGACGGCAGTGTCTGGTTTGGCACACAACACAGAGGCGTGAGTCAATACAATCAGGTTGATCAGACATTCGTAAAAACATATACCAAAACAGATTTGTTAAAGAGCAACGTGATTAGTTGTATCAGATCCGACGGTTTTCAGGTGTGGTTTGGAACTGCTAATGCTGGTGTCCACCGTTTCATCAAACCTGTCAATACATGGGTGCATTACACCAAAGTAGATGGGTTGACAAGTAATAATGTAAGTTGGATTACGACACAAGGGAATGATGTTTGGTTTGCAAGTAAAGAAGATGGAATTAGTCGTTTTGACAAGGTTACAGGTGAATGGACTATCTATACACAAGCTGATTTTTTAGCCGATAACGATGTGCGGGACATTGCACAGGATGATACGGGGAAACTTTGGATAGCGACTGTATCTGGACTATCAGTGTATTCTCCCGATGAACAGACATGGGATGTAATCTCTAAAGAAGATGGACTCCCAACCAACTATGTGATGTCTGTAAATGTCACCTCACTGCCTTCAACACTCAGTGAGAAAGAACTTGGTAATAATCAAGAAAGACATCCGAACAGTGCAGCAATTTGGATCGGTACTGCACGAGGACTCGGTTCATGCACACACTTTGGCGGGAAATGGCACATTTTTCGCCCCGCACAAGGAGAGGCATTTGTAACCGCGGTAGCAGCTCCAGCAAAGATCCAAGACGTTCCATATAATCCAAAGCAGATTTGGCTTGGGACGAATCTGGGTCCGGCGATGTATGACTTAGACTTGAAACAATGGACTCAGCTTAAACTTCCAGATGATACAAAGAATCCACTTATCACATCTGTTCTTATTTGGAATGGAGATGTCTGGTTTGCTGGTGCGGACGGTATCTGGCAATATTCAGTAACTGAGAAGAAAATAGAGAATATGTCAGATGGGTTAATAAACAAATCTGTAAATACAATCCTTGTAAGTGACAATACTCTGTGGGTTGGAACACAGGAGGGACTGGCAAGATTTGATAAGACTAAGCAACAGTGGATTCCTATATCATTTGAAGATACATCTGGTACTGAATTGGGATCACCAAGCATCACAGCACTTGCATCTCAGGATAGTGTATTATGGGTTGGAACACCACGGGGATTGGGAAAATATACGATAGCAACTGAAAAATGGGAATCTTGCAAAATCACTCATAATATTCGCGATATTATATGTGATAAGAGTGAGAAACTTTGGTTAGCTACATCAATCGGTCTTGTTGAATACAATATTTCTGACGGTCAAGAGGTATTTCATCAATCCCGTCCGGTACGACAACCTTTGGTTGAAAAACAAGTCTCACATATAATGTTTGATGAAGATTATATTTGGTTTTCTAACTGGAAGTCTTCACGAAATGGCGGTATTTTACGTTACCACCGGCCAACTCAAACTTGGCAGCGGTACACACGTTTTGATATATTTAAGTCTACTCTGAAGAAAACGATGACAGTGTTGCGTTGGACTTATGTTGATAAGGATGCAGTTTGGTTCACTTCAGATTACGGTGTTTTACGATACGATAAAGTGAAAGGTTTTTGGCAACACTTTACAATGAAGGATGGTCTTTCTGTAGATGATATGGACAAGATCGCAGTGAGTGAAAATAGTGTGTGGATTCTACCTATGGTGGGTATGGAGTTGAACCGATATGATAAAACTACTGGAATATGGGAAATAGTCAAACAACCTGATAGACATGATGAACACGAAAGATTGAGAGCACTTGCCGTTGATGGACAAGAAGTTTGGTATGCATCAGGACATTCTGTCACCCGTTATAATGAAGAAACAAAGGAATGGAAGGAATTCTCTCCAACAGATGGTCTTGCAGGTAGAGGCGCAGAATGGATAACAATAGATAAAGACTTTATCTGGGTCGCACGTTCAGAATATGATAGAGGAAGTAATCGTCCGTTATCCCGATATGATAAAAAGACTAAGAAATGGTCAACCTTTTCCACTAATGATGTACTTGCAGCAAAAACCATTAGGCGAGTAATTGCTACGGAAACCGACGTATGGATTCTTTACAGACCTTGGGATAATGTTGTTACCCGTTATGACCGGATGAACAAAGAGTGGACGACAATATCGTCAGGAAGAGGCACACTTGAACTCGCTGCGGATGATGACTATCTTTGGTTAGCTGCACCGAATGAAGGTCTTCGCAGATTTCACTTTGCATCTGGCACTTGGACAACTTTTAAAGACATCAAAGGGTTATTGCATAACCATGTAGGAGAATATGGTTTAGCAGTTGATGAGCGATATGTTTGGGTTGGAACTATCCATGGTCTTTCTCGCTATGACAAACACCGTGAATCTTGGACACCTTTACCACAATTGCCAACACTTTCTGGAAGAACCGTGCGTACAGTGGATACAGATGAAAGGTTTGTTTGGGTAGGAACTGATAACGGTTTATCGCGATATGATAAGGAATTTGGAACTTGGCGGAACTATAGACAGACTGGTGGTTCTGAGGAAATAGCAACACATAACGGGCATTGGCACAGACATCGACCAAAATCACGTGGAATGCTATCAGACAATGCTGTTAGTTCAATAGTGGTTGATCAACAATATGTCTGGGTAGGCACCCGGGACGGCGCGAATAGGTTTGATAAGATCGCGCTGCGTTGGGATCAATACAAAACTGAACATGGGTTACCTGCAAATAATGTAACATCGGTAAGTACAGATGGGAACAACATTTGGGTTGGAACGAATTCTGGAATTGGAAAATATCCGAGAACTGCAGATGATCTGAACGCTTGGATTGCATATACGTCTGGTACTGAGATCCAACCCTCTACGGTGTCTAAGGAATTCGCTGAATCATTGGTAACTGATGAAATATGGTGCATTACTGCAAGCAGGAAACATGTATGGGTTGGGACACGTAGAGGTATAAGTAAGTACGATATTGCTCGAGACATTTGGAAGACGATTACAGAAGCGGATGGACTTTCCAGTAACGAAATCAGTTGTATTGCAATAGACGGATATCGTGTGTGGTTTGGTAGTGACCAAGGTGTGACAGTTTACAATGAACGAACAGAAGACTGGAGAATCTATACGACTGAAGACGGTCTTGCAAGTGATAAAATTACCACCATTGGTGTTGATGGGACTGATATGTGGGTTGGTACTTACAATGCTGGAATCTGTCGGTATGACCAATTGAATGATACTTGGACAACCTACACGCGAACAGATGGTTTAGCACACAACGGGATTTTATCTATGGCGATTGGAAATAAGTATGTATGGTTTGGTACATATCGCGGATTGAGTCGTTTTGATAAAAACGCAGGAATTTGGACTACTTTCACTGAGGCCTATGGTCCAGAGGATATTATTAGATAATTATTAAAAACTGACAAAAAAGCGATTATTGGATCAGACAATTTATGATCACTATATCTTTCTGATCTAAAAAGATGTATTCCTATGGATATTAACTACGACTGTAGAAGGTCCCGATTTCAAAATCATCTCGGTGTAAAAGGTTGTCTTTCCCTCTTAATTATCCTAATTTTCATTTCTATTACACCACGAATACATGCGGAAGACGTATATAGTCTTTTCGGTAAGTTATTCCTATCCGGACGCGTAGAATATGACTTTACAAATAGACGGAATTTCCTTGCTGACACAGAGGAAGAACGGGTTAGACAAGACAATTTTGATTTTGATAGACTCTTTCGTCGCGGTTTTCATAGTGTGCTGGTGATTGAGGAGACCGCTGGTAGCGTCAAAAACATTCTCAGTCTTGGTGAAGTTCCTACCACTTTTACAAAGTTCACTTTTGATCAGATTGATCTCAACGGTGTCCGTTGGGAAGTCCGTTCTCCTTACACTGATTGGACAATCTTAATGGTTCCTGGTACACTCAACAGATTAAACGGTCAAGAGGGAAATATTGATGGTTCTGGAATCGGTTTACGAGAAGTAACAAAATTCGGTAGATCACAGATTGGTGTTTCTTGGTATTACAGGAAATCACCTGTCTGGTCGGTCGATATGGAGACTAATTTTACAAATTATGGGTTGAAGGCAGAGGTTGCAATAACACCTAAAAGCTCCTTACGGAAAGACTTGAGTTCCCGTTTTGAAGCGACTACTACCGTATTTAAAGCATTCCGTACCGTTGGAGATACGCTCTTTCAAGCAGAAGCATTTCGCGTCGGTCCGCGTTTTGACGCATCACACTCTGTAGGCGACAACGATGACCAAGATAGATACTCAGACAATACATTTCCAGACCCTCCATCACTGATAATTCCCGGTGATTTGGATAAAAATAATAACGGATCCTTTGATTATGAAGACGACATTTTACTCTTTGATGTTGATGAGGATTTCCTTGATGAAACCGATAGGAATAATAACGGGATTCGTGACGAGGAGGAAAATGATAAAGACCCAAATTACGAATTTGACATAGGTCTACAAGGTATACGACTATTCATGAACCAACAGATAACTCAGCAGAAGAGTATCATTGATCTGGATATTGGGGTGCAATATGAGAAGAATCTTAGATACCGCAATCAACCCACTTCAAGAAAAGCGTATGCTAACATAATTTATCAAAAAGAACTCGCGCACGCCTCTTCATTGATTATTGAAAATGAAATAAAATTAGTAGAAGACAATATCCCTGATGAAACTTGGTATTATGCTGGATTTTTAACTTGGCAAGATGAAAATCTCTATCGAAGACAACCTGAAGTGCAGGAGAAGTTGTCTGATGAAAGCATTGAGTTTTTCTATATAGATGGTGGATCAGAACTTGAAAAACGAAGAAAAGACCCTTTATTGATGCAGAATGATCTGATTAACACTGCAAAATTCACATGGGAATATAAAGGGATTGATCGAATGATTACCACAGCACGGGGAAAGCTGCAATATGATATAGATTTTGACGGCGATAATGAACATTATGAAGTAGGCATTTTTAAATCTCTGTATCGCTTTCGACCATCAAAATCACTTGAAATCAGTCCGATGTTTAAATATACCATACGCAACGGTTTCCGTATGGCAGAAGACCGGCTTGAATATCTCAATCTTCAAGGAAGGATTGATGACAGAGATGTAACACGAGAAATTAGATTGCGTCAATTTGATCAGGCACATGTACGTGATATGACTCCTGCCCTCATTCTCAAAGTCGTATATCAGTTCACAAAGACGATCAAATTAACAGGTGGTGGTCAGATCTTGTTATTCAACGATATGCTGGAAGATGATAACGATTATGTACGTCAGGCATTATTGGCTGAAATGGAGAAGAGTTTTTTTGCTTATAGGAAGCAGCTTTTTCTACATATCGGGACGCGATACATAGATCAGCGTGCGATTGGGGATGTAAACGATCAAAACTTCATGGAAATATTTGTGCGGGTTTTCGGTAAATTTTAATTTAGAACATTTGCGTTGATGTTTTGTCATATTAGATATATATTTGTTAATGAGGAAAAAACAGATGAATATGAATGAATTACTTAATTTTAAATATACGATACCAGTATTGTTTTCTCGAACCACTTCCACAATTACCTATAATAATAGCCGAGTATTGCGATTGATGTCCTGTTTGATAATTTTGGCAGTGCTCCTAATTGTCTATTGTTGACCTCAGCATGCCCATGCTCAGTTGTCACCATTTATTTTTTTTCATGGGACTCTTTTCAGTCAAACACCGAAGGATTCTGAAATAGCAGATAAGAAAATTGCTGAACAGAAAAATCCTGCTAAAATGAAGGATGAGAAGGAATACAAGGAAAACAAATCTATAAAGGTCTTGGATCCGTCAGCATTTTATGGATCACAGGAAAACCGTTTGTTCTCCGGACCACAAACCGGTGAAATGCTCCCACCATTCCAAGTTAAAGGAATTGATGGTAAAAAGTTTGATATAGCTGCCCACAAAGATGAGAAACCTATCGTATTATTCCTACAAGATGCTAATGGTGTAGGCATAAAAGGTCTTGCAAATGCGATCCGCATGTTACAATATATTGATAGAATTCATAAACGACAAGAAACAACTAATGCCGAGCAATCTAATCGAGGATTACAGATAGGTGTTGTCATCCTTGCAGATGAGATGGATGAATTACCTGAATGGGCGCGGAATATGTATAAAAATGAAATTCCAAATTTCGTGTCAAGAGGTATATCTCAAGATGGACGTGAAGGACCAGGAAGCTATGGATTGAACCGCAATGTAGCACAGACCGTCATTGTTGCAAAAGATGGAAAAGTCTTGCACAATTTGGCTTTCACGCAACCGATGCTCTATACCGACCCATACCTCCTCGGTGCCATCGCACAAGCGATTGAAGTAGAACCCGGTACATTGGAGAAGTGGTTGAATGAAGCGTCAACGAAAGGCTTTAAGCAAAATGATTTGGACAAGAAGGCAATCGCTTCTAAGTTTGCCGCGCTTCAAAAAGGCATCAGGAATGGAAAAATACCAAGATCAGAGGTGGCAGAACATCTCAAAAAACTGGGAATTACTTGGGAAGAAGGTGAACAACTTCTCAAGGAGACAAAAGATGATGCGCAGATGATGCGCGGAGAACGTCGATATCAAAATCGCCGCCAAGTAGAAGTTGCTGATCCAGCAGATTTCAGCTCCTCCGAAGATAAGCCACTGTTTTCTGGACCGCAACCCGGTGAGAAACTTCCCCCATTGAATGCAACCGGGATACGTGGTGCAGCAAAAGATAAAACATTCGATTTTATTGCTAAAGCTGATGGACAACCGCTCGTGCTGCTGTTGCAAGACGAGAGCGGCGTAGGGTTGCGTGGGTTGCATGATATTGCGGCTGTTATTGAGAAAATCTCCAACAAATCCAACAAAGACTTGCTCATCAGCGTTGTATTTTTCAGCGATGATTCCGCTGCGTTGAAACAAATCACTCAGCATGTGCCTGAGAACGTTCCATTAGTCGGTATTTCTCCAGATGGTCGTGAAGGACCGGGGAACTACGGATTGAACCGTAATGTGGCACAGACGGTTATCATCGCAAAGGATGGAAAAGTACTTCATAACTTCGCTTTCACACAATCTTTACTCTATGCTGACCCACATGTCATCGGTGCTATAGCAAATGTAATTCAGGAACAACCAGAAACAGTAGCGAAATGGCTTAACGAAAAAGCTGTTGAAGGTGAACGGATGCAGCGTGATAGAGAAGGAATGGAACGCGAGGGCAAACGTGATCCTTCTCCAGAGGAGCACATTAGGCGCGATGGAGACTCAAGGGTAAATCCAGAAGGTAGACAAATGGAACGCGAGAGAGAACGCACACCATCTCGGGAAGAACTTGTCAAAAGGTTTGACAAAGATGGTGATGGCAAACTCAATGATGAAGAAGGCCTGGCAGCACGCCGCGCTTTAGCAAATCGAGAAAGCCAAAACCGAAACCGTAATACTCGTATTGAGGTAAAAAATCCTGATGAGTTCAAGAAGGTGCAGGGTGCAACACTCTTCTCTGGTCCACAACATGGGGAAAAACTGCCACCTTTGATGGTTAAGGGTATCAATGGTGACGTTAAGGACAAATTTCATGATGCCATCGCCAAGGCAGATGGACAACTGCTCGTTCTCTTCATGCAAGACGAAAGCGGTCTCGGTTTGCGTGGGTTAGCTGGTGTTTCTCGTCTACTCGCTCAAATCAACGAGAAGTCTAAACAGAAAATGCATATAAGTGCTGTATTTTTAGGAGACACACAAGATACCTTGGAGAATCAAACCAGTAGGTTAGTTCCACATATTCCCAATGGTGTTTTACTTGGTATCTCTCAGGACGGTCGGGAAGGTCCAGGCAGCTACGGGTTGAATCGTAATGTGGCACAAACGGTTATCATCGCCAAAGATGGAAAAGTGCTTTACAACTTCGCTTTCGCACAACCGATGCTCCGTCCCGACCCTTATGTACTTGGTGCTATCGGAGAAGCAATTGATATCCAACCAGCTAATCTTGAAAGATGGTTGAACGAGAAACCAGACGAAAGACAGCGTATGGAGCAATAAAGGAGAATCATCATGCTTGGAATTAAACGATGTGATGGGGTCAGTCGCCGAGATTTCTTACGGGTTGGTGGATTGGCAGCACTTGGCTTAGGATTAGGTGATTTTTTCCACCTACAACGTGCCTTTGCAGACAACAACACAATCGGAGCAAAGGCAAAATCCTGTATCCTAATATGGTTAGATGGAGGTCCCAGTCATCTTGAGACTTTTGACCCAAAACCAGATGCACCACAAGAGGTTCGAGGACCGCTAAAGACTATTCCTACAAATGTTACTGGAATCCACATCAGTGAATGTCTGGAGCAAACAGGAAGAATAATGGATAAATTCGCTATCATTCGCTCAATGACATCACCTCTTGGTGAACATAACCTTGGCACGCAATACCTAATGACAGGCTACAAACCTACGCCTGCGTTGGAGTATCCGACTTTTGGATCAACGATCGCATATATCAGATCGCAAAATGCTCAGAACTCTGATGGAGCTTCTTTATCGGTTTTACCACCTAACATCGCAGTTCCAAACTTTACGGGTGAATTATCAGGAAACGGATACCTACCAAGTGCAACACGTCCGTTCTCTGTTAGTAGTAATTCCAAAGACAATGATTTTAAAGTGCGTGATCTTGATTTCTATGAAGGGATTGATTTGACGCGTCTTTCTCGTCGGAAACAGTTTGTCAACGCACTCAATGAATTTAGTAATGCTAAAGATGCAGGCTCAAGAACGGATCCTGATTTAGAACGTGCATATAATCTAATTACATCTCCTGAAGCGAAAGCTGCTTTTTCACTCTCAGAAGAACCGCATGACGTACGTCAAAGATATGGACAAGGTGGCGTGAATGGTATTGGACATGCATGTCTACTTGCACGAAGGTTAGTGGAACGAGGTGTTCCATTTGTGACAGTCAATCATGCTGGATGGGACACACATCAAGATATCTTCACACTCAAGGAACGTTATCCAACAGACAAAAATGCCCATCTGCCATCTCTTGATCGGGCACTCAGCGCGCTGATACAAGACCTTACGGACAGGCGTATGTTGGATGAAACACTCGTAATTGTTATGGGTGAGTTCGGACGTACACCAAAGATTAACTCACAAGGTGGAAGAGATCATTGGCCTAATGTGTTCAGTGTGATGTTGGCTGGCGGCGGTGTGCAGGGAGGACAGATTATAGGGAGCAGCGATGCACTCGGTGAATTTCCAAAAGAACGTCCCGTGACACCATCGGATCTCTCAGCTACAATCTACACGCTACTCGGCATTGACCCGAGTCTTGAACTTCATACCAGTGATGGAAGACCCGTACGCGTTGCCCCTGACGGTGCTAAAGTCGTTTCCGAATTATTTGCGTAAGTAAAAGGTGGATAATGAAGGTAATCCAGATAATCCTAATCACATTGGTTCTAACTTTGTGTGGTTACTTGGTTCAAACTGTAACGAATGCCAATGAATACCAAACACCTAATCAATCCTCAGTTGCGAATGATTTTGTTGATTTTGAGAATGATCTGATACCAATCTTTACAAAGTTTGGGTGTAATGCTGGTGCATGTCATGGTTCAGCCGCGGGTAGAGGCGAGTTTAAGTTGTCACTCTTTGGTGGCAATCCGCAAGCAGACTATAAGTCGATTGTTCGACAACTCGCGGGCAGGCGTATCAATCTGATGCATCCAGAACAGAGCCTCGTCATTTTAAAACCGACGGCACAGACAAACCATGGCGGTGGTCATGTGTTGGATGAAAATGGAGAAGCTGCACGATTACTCCGCAACTGGATACAACAAGGTGCATCTTATGAAAAGCTACGTCGTTTGGAACGCGTTGAAATATCACCACAAAAACAGGTGATAGCGGATCTTGAGAGTCCCATTCAATTGTACGCAGATGCTCATTTTTCAGATGGAACGAAAAGAGATATAACACGATGGACTGTTTTTACACCAGAGGATTCATCAGCAATTGAAATTGATGTATCAACTGCGATAGCAAAATTAAATCGTCCAGGCCGGCATATCATACTTGCTCGTTATCTAACGGAAGTCCTACCGATAGAACTTATTGCACCGCTAAACAATGCAGAAATACATAACAATCCAAATACAGTAGAAAAATCCCAACCGTCAACATCAACTGACACAATCATTGATGGCGAAATTCATAAATTACTTTCTATTTTGAGACTGCCTATTTCTGGCACTATAGATGATGCGACCTTTCTGCGAAGGGTTACACTTGATCTCACGGGACGTATTCCCACTACGGATGCGGTCAAAGCATATACTGCAGATACCAGTAGAAAGAAAAGAGAGAATTTGGTTAACAAATTACTTGAATCAAACGAATTTAACGAGTATTGGACTCTGCAATTTGCTAAACTGCTACGGATTGGTGCTAAGGAAAGAAACACACAAGGTGCTAATGTCTACCACCAATGGCTTTCCAATCAGATTCGAGAAGGGGTTGGTTATGACAAGATTGTACGTGCTGTTATATTGGCATCGGGTGATTCACATGAGATTGGTCCAGCGAACTTTTACAGAACTGTGAATGGTCCGCGTGAACAAGCGGAATTTATGAGTGAACTCTTCATGGGTGTTCGGTTGCGGTGTGCAAATTGTCATAATCACCCACTTGACAAATGGACACAGGACGATTATCACGGATTAACTGCAATCTTCGCAAAAATTGAAGATGAACAGGTCGTCAAAGTAAAGCCATCTGCTGAAGTCATTCATCCAGCAACTCGAGAAAAGGCAATTCCACGAATTCCCGGTGAAGAGTATTTACCGATAGATATCACTGATGGTCGCGGTGAATTAGTTGAATGGTTAACAAGCATAGATAATCCATATTTTGCCAGAGCCATCGTCAATCGGATATGGAAAGCGATAATGGGACGTGGTTTAGTTGAACCAGTAGATGATTTTCGTTCAACTAATCCTGCCACACATCCTGAACTCTTGACTGCTTTAGCAGATGACTTTGTAAAACATGGATATGATATAAGACGAACACTTAGACTAATTGCTCTAAGTGATGCTTACGCACGCAGTTCTCATGCGCTACCGGAAAACAGATCAGATAATCGCTTTTACTCTCATGCAGTAAAGAAGCCACTCTCACCGGAAGTGTTAGCGGATGCAATTTCTGATGTTCTTGATGTTCCTGATAGATATGGGAATGAACCTATAGGCACACGCGCTATCTCACTTGTTAATCCAAATACAGAATCTGACGCACTTGACATTCTCGGTAGATGTTCACGTGAAACTTCATGCGAGAATTCGGATGAAGCAATTGATGGTCTTCAACGAAAACTACATCTATTCAACGGTGACCTTCTCAATGCTCGTATCAGTGTCAAAGACAGTAGATTGGATAAACTGATTACTCAAAATAAATCACCGATGGACATTGTTATAGAATTCTATATTTCCGCGTTAAGTCGGTATCCAACGGATAGTGATATAGCATTCTGGGATCAACACATTGACTTCAATTTGTCTGCAGCATCACAACAGGCAGTTCTTGAGGATATGGTGTGGAGTCTCCTGACATGCAATGAATTTGTAATGAATCATTAACGAGCCAAGGATAAGTATGTACCATAAAGAAATTCTGTCATTCATAACGATTTTCATTCTTTTTCTTTTTTTCATACCATCTACTTCAGACCTATCTGCAAATCCTCAAACTGTAGTGGATTTTGAGAAGTCAATCTTACCTATCTTAGAGAACCGATGCTTCAAATGCCATAGTGCACCTACATTAGATGCAAACGGTAACATTACTAAACCGAAGGGTGGTGTTCAACTGGACAGTGTGATGGGTATTCGGGAGAGTCTGCATGGTGAGGTAATAGTCGCAGATGAACCTGATGATAGTCTTCTTTTTCATCGTATTACATTACCAGAAGGTGAGACAGGTATTATGCCACCATCAGAAGATAGCACTCCACTAACAGAACAGGAAACGGATCTATTTGAACAGTGGATTAAGCAAGGTGCAGACTTTGGCGACTGGGAAGGAAATCAATCAGAGCGTATTCAATCAGATTCAGAAACACATCAACCAACCGTCATGCCTCCAATTACCTCACTTGTGTTTTCTCCTGATGGTAAATCCGTGATTGCATGTTCACAAGCAGGATTGCATATTTACGATTATCCATCACTAAACCAAACAAAGTTGATGGAAGTCAAAGCATACAATATCCATGATGTTGCATTTTCGCCCAATGGTGATCGGTTAGCAGTAGGTGGAGGCAATCCGGCAACTGAAGGTATTATTGAGATATTCTCATGGCATGCGTTAAAGTCACTCAGCGTCCTTAAGCAGCATAAAGATTCAGTCATGGATGTATCTTGGCGAGATGAAAATACTCTTGCATCAGCAAGTTTGGACAGAAGTATCATCCTTTGGAACCTATCAACAGGAAAACCGATTAAGCAGTTTGAAGGACATTCTCGAGGTGTATCATCGCTCTGTTTTCTCAATGATAATCAGCTTCTTGTGAGTACTGGAATAGACCAAAACATACGGGTTTGGGACTTATCTTCTGGTGAGTTACTACGAAGTATGAACAATCACACGCTTCCTGTCCACGACCTTGCCTTACGTCCAAACGATTCTGGTCTACCAATGCTCGTTTCTGTAGGTGATGACAAAACCGTTCGATTCTGGCAACCGACAATCGGTAGAATGGTTAAGTTTGCTCGTTTGAAGGGAACACCGTTGGATGTTTCGTGGGTGAACAATGGCACGCAAGTGATTACGGTCTGTGATGATGGTATTATACGTATTGTTGATCCTGATTCAGTGGAAATTACTGCCGAGATTCAAGGAATATCGGGTTGGATTTATGCGCTTGTGGTACATCCTACAGATGGTAGTATCGTAATCGGCGGTGAAAACGGACAAGTGAAACGGATAATACCGAAGTAACGTCTATTATAGTAAAAACCATAATTATTTATATTAACGTGAGTTCGAATATAAGAGATTGGTTCATCAGGGGAATTCAATTGAACAAAAGCGGTTCCAACGTAACCCAAACACCTTCTTTGCTCCAGCGGAGCAATATGTTTATAGATCCATCCGAACCAGTGTTTCCGCTCCAGCGGAGCGGTATGTGAGATTAGCACACATAGCACTCCGCTGGAGTGCAAGAACTTTGTGTTTGGATTTTCTATAGACATAGCACTCCGCTGGAGTGCTAGAACATGCCCGTCATCAAACTTGTGATAAATGTGATATATTGTATCGGTTTTTCTAACCTCTATTTCAAACTCACGTTATATTATACACGACGCACTACGGTAGGTTCGGTTTCCTAACCGAACCATAGGCGTCAATTTAAGGATGCACCAAGTCCGATAAGTGTCAACTTTTAATCAGAGAAAGTATAAATTATGAAATAAAACTTCTGTAAGAATGAAAACACCTCATATATAATGTAGATATAGAGTTATTATTGTCTACAAAGAGGTGTTTCCAATGAATACATTATCACAAGTTCCCAAAGAAATGCAATATATTCTTACAACTATAGCCAATGATGCAGCTCTCAATACAGGTTTTGTCAAAAGAAGTTGTAAACTCAACGGTAGTCGTTTTGCTCAAATCCTTGTTTTTACTTTTTTAGAAAACCCAGATGCCACCTATACACAACTTGCTCAAACCGCTGGTGTGCTCGGAACTTCAATCACACGACAAGCCATTGAACAGCGATTTACACCCGAAGCAGCAGAGACCCTTAGAGCTGTCCTTGATGCTGCTGCAGCCACGGTTATTTCTGCCGACCCGCAAACGCTTCCGCTCCTTGAAAAGTTCACTGGTGTCTATTTACAAGATAGTTCTTGGATTACACTCCCTGATACGCTCCACGACACTTGGGAAGGTGGCAAGAAAAAGAACAAACCGAACACAGCTTCCGTGAAACTCCACCTGCGTTTTGATATTGCCACAGGCACTTTTGAACACTTTCAACTGACCGATGGCATCACCGCTGATAGTGCTATTGAAAAGCAGATTGATATGCTACCCTCTGGCAGTTTACGCCTTGCAGACCTCGGCTATTATTCGCTTGATACCTTCAAAAAACTTTCCGATGCAAACGCCTTTTGGATATCACGCTACAAAGTAAAGTGTTTTCTCTATGATGAAACAGGTGAACCTTTTTGCTTGCTAAAATGGCTCAAGAAGGGTTCTGATACCTTCAAGGACAAACAAATCTTTATAGGCAAAAACAAGCGTCTCAAAGCACGATTAGTTGTTCAAAGACTTTCAGAAACAGAAACCCAACAGCGCATGAAGGATATAAAACATCGTGCGAAGCGGAAGTATACGAAACCTTCACCAGAACGACTTCAGTTCGCAAGGTGGAATATCTACATTACTAACGTCGGAGTAGACCAACTGGCTGCTGAGCAGATTTGTGCTGTCGCACGCACTCGATGGCAGATTGAGTTGATGTATAAGTGCTTCAAAAGCATTGGAAAAGTTGATACCTCCCGTAGCGACAAGCCATATCGTATCTTATGTGAGTTGTATGCGAAACTCATCGTTGCGATTATTCGGCATTGGATCATGTTAGTGGTCGGTTGGCGATGCCTAAAACATAGTCTATCAAAGACAGCAGAACTTATTAGCACATACGCACGCATACTCGCAATAGGTTTTCGCAAGTCTATAATGTCTTTCCGGCAAACTTTTGATGAAATAAAACAAGCATTCCAAAACGGGTGCTACATTGAGAGGCGTGCTAATAGAGACACCACATTGGAATATCTTGAAAATGCAGCAAGAAATCACTAAATTGACGCCTATGGTTCGGTTTCCTAACCGAACCATAGGCGTCAATTTAAGGATAACCGCTTTTGTTGGAGGGGTTTGTAACCCCGATTTTTTGAGCAAAAACCTGATAATCGGGGTTACAAACCCCTCCAACAATGGAAAAGCCACATAATCGTGGTTAGAAACCACTCCAACAATGGAAGCGGGGTTGGGTAATTGCTAAATTGACGCCTATGGTTCGGTTTCCTAACCGAACCTATGTTTATTCAGTTTCATAGATGTGCTTAGGAAACCGCATCTACCGGGGAGTGTGCCCGTGTTTTTGCATATCACTATATAATAAAGACGTAGTCAGAACTTCAATTTTGTGGAATTTACATTATACTTAAGGAAATCATTAATGCAGAAATATCAATGTTTTGTCGTTTTATCCCTAATTTGTTGCGTTGTATCAATTGTGGGTTGTGCGAAAATACAGGAAGAGTCTAATGCCGTTGAAACCAATGTATCAATGGAAGAACCCGCTGATAAACCGAAAGATGTTTTAATTTATATAGGAAGCACATCATGGATTACTATTGAACTTGCAGCAGTTGAAGCAAACACGACAAAAAACCTATTGGAATCCAAAGGAATTCAAGCAGCGATTACAGAGAGTGTAGATACGGTAAGTGAATGGATGATTGAAACAACTGCAAACGGAAAAACGAATGTATGTATACTCTACGGTGTGATACCTTCAACAATTTATGCTGCGGGAAATACCCAGGCAGATGCGTCAATCGCAGAAAATTGGATTGAATCTACGGATGGTGATACCTTTCTGAACCACGGTGATTATTTTGGTTACTACAGTTCAGATGAAACACCTAACAGCAAAGCTACTCTACAGAATCTGATGGACCTTCCTCATCTTGATATCAATGTTGAGCATTTTGAAGAACTACAGATGCTAATCACTGATAGCGGAAGAACTTTAACCCCGAGTTTAGTTAGTTTTCAATCAGATAGACCTTTCCCATTGGAACAACTGGATTATGAATGGTATGCAGAAAAGATATTTGCCAGTGAATCTGGTGATGATGAACCAATAGGTGCAGATCCTATTATTCTAAGAGATGGTGATAGGGGTAGAATTGCGATGGTACATCAAACGCATCATGGGAAGAATCCGAAAGGGGCAGTTGCAGCTGAAATAATCATCAATTATTTAATAACTGAATAGGATTAAGCATTCTTTTAACCAAGTGAACAATCTGTCCTAACAACTACGGCCTTCCAAACAACTCAAAACATCATATAGATTTGTAATCAGATGGTCTGGTTGTCCATCTGCTATATTTGTTATTGAAACATCCGATTTTCGGTCAATCAAAATACTCGTCATTCCTGCACCGTTTGCACCAACGATGTCATTTTGTATAGAATCTCCCACGAGTGCTGCCTCTTTCAACGGGACATTCGCACGTTCACAAGCCACTGCAAAAATATCAAATTTTGGTTTCCTGACACCGATTTCATCAGAAATTGTCAAAGACTGAATACGATCGCATAATCCCAAATGTCTTACTTTAGATAGTTGACTATCTTTGTGTTCATCGTGCGCACCGTTTGTAATGATACCTACATGATATTCGTTGAGTTTCTCAAGTACAGTGACATCTTCGTAAAGACGTAGTCTTGTGACATATTGGTTACTGAGAAAATCGTTGAGTTCCTCTGTCATTTTGCATGATGGCAGGTTTAGTTCTTTGAATAAAGCAGTGAAACGATGATCTCTTACTTCTGCCATAGAACATTTTCCAGCATCAAGTTGTTGAAAAAGTTTCAAATGAACTTTCGTCCATGCCTTTGTAAGCACCTCCATAGAGACCTGTGGTTCATGTAAGCATAACCGTTGAAATGTTGCATCAACCGCTGTATTCCAAGCAGTATCGGAGTCACAGAGGGTGTTATCAAGGTCAAAGAAAACAGCATTAATCATACTTTCTTACATAATATGTCGTAATGATTTGTGAAAATAATCGTTTAAGTACTAAGTAAACTACTATATTAGTCATGTAGATAATTCAAGACAAACCGGACCAACTTCAATAGCATTTGCTACCGTCTCTAGTAGACTGTCTACTAGTGCATAGTATAATTATCTACCTTTTAATACTCAAGGAGAAATACCAATGCGAAATTTTCAAAGATTAGTTATTATTTTATTTTTTGTATGCATCTTTTCATTATCCAGTTGCAATAAAACACATCAATTGGAGATAGCAGTTACACAGGATGCAGAACCATCTGAAATAGTGGTGGAAGAATCACCTGTTGATGTATTGATTTATCTAGGAAGAACGTTGTGGATAAGACCTGAACTGGCAAAAATTGAAGCTGAAATCACGAGAAACTTATTGGAACCGAAAGGAATTCAAGTTGGAATTACAGGAAGTGAGGACTCATTCAGAGACTGGATGCTGCAAACTACCGAAAACGGTTCTGTGAATGTCTGTATCCTTTACGGTACTTTACCTTACACCATTTATCCCCCTGGAAATGCTCAACCCGATGATTCTGTCCTTGAAAAATGGATTGAAACAACGGATGGTGATACGATTTTGAATCAAGCAGATTATCTTGGCTATAGCAGTTCTGAAGGTAAAAAAGCAAACGAGCGCGGCGCGTTACAAAACCTAATGGACATTCCTGATATTGATCTTGATGTATATACACACGACAGAAGAATGATTGTTACAGAAGTTGGCAAAACACTAACACCGAGTTTGGGTAATTTCGCATCTGACAGAACCTTTCCTCTGGATCAACTGGAAGCTCAATGGTTTGCTGAAAAGATCTTAGCGACCGATACTGGCGATACGCATGCAACATTTGCTGATCCTATTATTGTTCGAGATGGGGATCGTGGCAGAATAGCGATTGTATTTCACACACAATATGAAGATAATCCAAAAGGTGAAGTTGCAGCCGAGATAATCAGTTATCTATTGTCTGAATAAGAAAGATCGGCAAATTATTGTGTTATATCAATGACGGCACCTAAACCTTTTTCTTCTGCCTCTGACAGAACAACTGATGCAGCAACGGCATCCTGCACTGCAACTCCTACAGATTTGAAGAAAGTGATTTCGTCATCAGATTGTCGTCCTTGCTTGTCGTCATTGATAATTTCTCCAATTTCAGCATGTATTTCTGCATTTGGTATGATTAGGTCTCCTGCCTCCTCTAAGCAATCCTCTCGTGAATCCACTGCAACAAGGTCTGCACGTCGTATAGTGGTAGTATCAACTTCGCGCTTCTCTGGTACGAATGTGCCGACTGCGGTGATATGTGTCCCTTGTTGCAGTTCATTCCCATCAAAAAGTGGTGTCGCAGAAGTTGTGGCACATAAGACAATATCGGCACCTAAAACGACCTGTTTTGAGTGAGAAACGATGTTTACTTCTGGTGCATCTGTCCACTCCGATATTTCAGCTGCAAGCCGTTCTGCAGAAGTCTGTGTACGACTCATCAGATTAACGCGTTTGATTGTCCTAACCGCCATGACGGCTTGCAGCTGCACTCTTGCTTGTACACCTGCACCAAAAAGACCAACTGTAGATGCATTCGGACGTGCAAGCAAATCAGCTGCAACACCCCCTCCTGCCCCTGTACGAATTGCTGTGAGACTGGCACCATCCATGATTGCTTTTGTTTCACCTGTTATTGGATCAAGAACTAACACTGTCGCAGTGATTCGAGGTAGATTCTGCTTAGGGTTTTCATCATATACAGATACGACTTTAATGCCAAATTCATTTCCTTCAGGAAGGTATGCAGGCATTATCAGTGTCACACCATTGTCTGTGGATATATGTTGGCGGGAGGGCATGGTTACTTTATCCGCTGAAAGTTGACTGTATGCATGACGCATAGCATCAATTGCCTTCGGCATAGGCAGTGCAGCTTTTACATCTGAAGCAGTAAGGATTCTTATTGCCATAGCGTTATTCCACATTCACAACTACATCACCTAACACTTCCATCCGCGGTTTTATACCCAAACCCGGTTCGGCTGAGGCAGCCATTCTTCCGTTTTTTCTTTGTGGGGCACCGTCTGCTGTGCTGACAGAGACATAACTGTTAAAGTCAGTCGTAGTAAACAGAAACTCAGTCGGTGTACTATGTGCAAGATGAGCAATTGCTGCAGTAGTAATATCTCCTCCCCAACTATCTTCAATCGTCATCGCAATGCCGAGATCAACACATAGGTCTCTTGCTAATTTTGCTTTTGTAAGACCACCGAATTTGCTAATCTTAATGTTGACAACATCCATTGCTCTATCTGCATGTCCACGTAACAAAGTATGGATGCTATCAATTGTTTCATCAAGGACAAACGGATGATCTGTACGTTCGCGTATTGCTAAACATTCTTCGTATGACAAACACGGTTGTTCAATATAGACATCCACACCACTCACACCTCGGACGACACGAGCAGCTTGATGCATTAACCATCCGGTGTTTGCATCGGCAATAAGGACATCACCGGGATGCATGAGTTCAGAAACTGCATGGATTCGTTCAATATCGGTGTTAGGATCACCACCCACTTTCAACTGGAATTTGCGATAACCTTCAGCACGGTAGTTTGCTACTTTCTCTGCCATTTCGTCAGGAGATTGCTGTGAAATCGCGCGATAAAGCATGAAATCTTCGCCATACCTACCACCGAGGAGTGTGCAGACTGGTTGATTTGAAACCTGACCCAAAATATCCCAACATGCGATATCTATTCCAGATTTCACATACGGATGTCCTTTTAGGACAATGTCCATCTGCTGATTCAAAGGTAACAGTTGTGTTGGGTCTTTACCAATAAGATGCGGTGCAAGTTCGGCAATACCTGTACGTGTGCCTTCTGCATAAGCGGGTAAGTAGAATGGTCCCAAAGGACAGACCTCTCCATAACCTGTTATACCTTCATCCGTTTCAACAGCGACGATTGTGCTATCAAACACGGATACAGATTTTCCTCCTGACCAGTTGTAGCTGCCTTCGTGTAGCGGAAGATCAACTTGATAAGCTTTGATAGATTGTATTTTCAATATTACTCCAAACGATTTAGATGATGTTTAAATCCTGATAATACAGGTTTAGTCTGACAAAATCGGGGTTAGAAACCCTCCTACAATGCGGATGGCAGACACCAAATCAAGAAATTAAGAAATCAATGGTATGAATGCCATTGAGGCATTCTCCGGGTTTTTAGTAGCAGGATAGCCGTTCTCTATTCACCTATCAGTCCTCTGGGAATTTCTACATTATTCTTACAGGTTTGTTGACTAATATAATAGGTTATTTTGGCGAAGGTATTGTTATAAGATGATACCTTTTCAATACCACGCTCACTCAGGGTTATATATCATCAAATTCATCTAATAGCGTTGTGAATTCATTGGTAAGTGTCCTGAAGTGTTGGTGCCTCTGTCATCGTTGGCCTGGTAGCGGAACGTATGATTCAAGGACAATCGGAATAACACACCCTAAAAAAGATATGAAATACGTTCGGTACTGATCTGAAGTCTTAGGGTTATTATTGTGATTGTTATTCCTTTCAGGGATTGTGCACACAACGAAAACCGCCAAAAGCACTTGCATAATTTGGGATTCCAGCATCACGGTTATCCACCCGTAGAAAAATGATGTTATCTGACCAACTACCGCCTCGGAAGACGCGAGAAGTCTTTCTATTCTTAAAATTATCTATCACATCTGTTATAGAATCCTTGTTGAAGGGATTCTGGTTCTTAGATTTCACATAAAACTCATTATCATATTCATCTAAACACCATTCCCACACATTGCCAGCCATATCGTATAATCCGTATCCGTTGGGATCATACTGTCCAACAAGTTCGGTATCATTGACATACCTTGCATGGTTAGCCTGCTCAGGATCCGTATCATCACCCCATGGATATGCCATACCGACCAGACCACCACGAGCCGCTTTTTCCCATTCCGCTTCTGTCGGTAATCGTTTTCTTGCCCATTGTGCGTAAGCCATAGCGGCATACCAGCTGACATAAATAACTGGATGATTACCTTTTCCCGTGGGGTAGTTGTTCTTATCCCATAACCTTAGATATGTGCTATCATGGAACCGATCAGCAATGTTTTCTTTTTGCCATTCTGGATTAGCATCAATGAACTCTTTGAATTGTTCGTTCGTTACTTCGTAGATGTCCATGTAAAAATCATCAACGTAAACGACATGTCTCGGACTTTCATCTGTGGGACCATCGTTACGGCCCATTTCAAACTCACCTGCAGGTATAAACACCATACCTTCAGGTACAACAATTGCGTGCGAAATACAGCTTAGAAGCACACACACAAAAAAAAGTTGAAATATTCTTCCTTTAATCATAACTCTTTAAAATAAGCACGCAAAGGAGTAAAAATGAATTTCATTTATCACCTCCATAATATTCTTTATGTATGAGTTTTACCTCAAATTAGTTTGTGTGTATGAAACAATCAACTTCTTTCCGTGCTAAAATCCTTCCTGATTTTGAAACGGCACTTATACTGTAGAAAACGCCGTTTATCCTGTAAAACCTTTTTTGTAATTCTTTCTATGAGATACTGCCATTTCAATACCCCTTTAATGTCTTCCTTGTTGGTCTGATGGCGATTCTCGTATTAGAGATCAATTATTCTACATTCCTCATCACTTGATTCTATTCATGTCATCTCCTTGCTTATTGTAACGTGAGTTTGATAATTAAATCTAATATCCGTTATAGGTTAGGTTGAGGAACGAAACCTATAGGTCTCAATTTAAATATCAACCACCACTTCTTGGTACTTGCTCAATAATTCGGTCAGCCAACTTGGAAAATGGTAAACTCTGTAGATATACGGTGCCAGTACCTTGTAATGTAGCAAGGAACAGTCCTTCACCACCGAAGAACATAGACTTCAGTCCCTTAACCCTTTCAATACTATAATTGATACCTGGGGAAAAAGCGACAAGACATCCAGTATCAAGGCGTATAGTTTCGTTATTTAGTTCCTTTTTGATGACTGTACCGCCAGCATGTATAAAAGCCATTCCATCACCGCGTAGTAGTTGGAGGATAAAACCTTCTCCTCCGAAGAAACCTGCTCCCAATTTTTGTGTAAAGGCAATAGTAAGCTCAGTTCCATGTGCAGCACAAAGAAATGCATCCTTCTGACAAGTCAGTTGCCCACCGATTTCACTCAGATCTATAGGTATAATATGTCCTGGATATGGTGCAGCAAATGCAACACGTCTTTTGTTATTACCTGTGTTGGTGAAGTGAGTCATAAACAGAGATTCCCCAGTGAGAGCTCGTTTCCCTGCACTGAAGAGTTTTCCGACTAATCCGTCACCACCACCGGTGCCGTCACCCATCTTTGCTTCAAACTCAATATCATCATCCATCCAATTCATAGCACCGGCTTCCGCGACGATTGTTTCACCTAAGTCAAGCTCAACTTCAACGACTTGCATGTCGTTTCCAAAAATTTCGTAATCTATTTCATGGCTACGCATTTGTTCCTCCAACAGATATTGGAAATAATTAGTTTATGTTAGTTCAATTTGGTTTGATTGCTAGGACAGATAACTACAAAATGTCTTTGATAATTCAAATTAATAATAACATAATTCTATCGTGATACTCAAGGTATATTTCTGGTAAATTATTGATTGAATTCTACACATTACTTAGGTGAGGTTAGGAGACCTCATCTACCGTAGAAAGAAAGTGTAGATATAATGTCATACTACCATGATTGTAAGAACTGCACGCGGAACGTGCCTACTACCATGAATGTGAGAGGCGCAATGCATTGCGAGACTACGAGCGGATTGCGTTCAGAATCGCTGATTTGCACGGATGACTCAGATTACGCGGATAATGGAAGAACGGCACGCGGAACGTGCCTACTACCATGAATGTGAGAGGCGCAATGCATTGCGAGACTACGAACAGCTATTTTGATAATGACAAGTTATCTTGTAGAAATGGTATTACCATATCAAACCCTATAGAATATCGTCAACTTTTCTTCAACCTTTCACCTAAAAACACGTTAAATAAAGATACCTTATTAGTTTACAGCACTTTCATATACACATCAGGAGTACCAACAATAAGCACTACTTCTATGAGGTTTGATTTATGCACGGACCATCGTCAGGTTCAAGACGCGGTAGATCACATCGGATGGGAATGGGATCATTTGGTAGTAAACCGCGCAACAGAAAAAAAGGTGATAATGAATTAACGACCAAGGAAGAGATACCGGAAATCCTTGAAAAACGTGCAACAGAACTGCTTGATAGCGGAGAGGAAATCAAGATTGCCGTTTCAACAGATTTACAGTTTGACGGCACTTATGGTAAAGATTGGCTATTAGTAACAGACAAAAGACTAATTGCATTCAATCAAAATGGTGCACTTGGTCACGACATACAAGAAGTGTCTCTCACCGCAGTAGAAGATATTGAAATCCTTGAAATGTACGGTAATAACATTCTCAAGGTTACCACTGCCGAAAATGCTGTTGAGTTGGCGCGTTATTCTAAGCGGTTAACTCCAAAATTCAACCTGACAGTCGCGGAATTAGAGGAATTATCTTCATCAAACGGTTCCGTTTTTGCTGAAAGACGTGGACGTAGCGGACCCGGACCAGGTGGACGACGCGGTGGCCGTGGTGGTCCTCCCGGTTTACAACGCGGCGGAGATAAATCGCGATGTGAAAAATGTGGTGAACCGATCCCAAGTTGGTCGGGGGTCTGTGTCAACTGTGTCCAAAAAAGCAAACTCATATTCCGTCTATTCAAATATGCCCTTCCATTCCTATATATCATCATTCCTGCCTTCCTAATGATGTTAGTAATCCGATTTATTGATGTGTATCCTGGTAAACTTAGTAGAGAATTGGTGGATAATATTCTTGTGCCTGCTGGTAATGTTTTTGCGGCTGCAAATGCAGATGGACAACCAATTCCAGAGCAACTTCCAGAGACATCTTGGGGACACCTTGAAGGTCTCAGTAACACATTAAGCAGTTGGTTCGGTAGCATGCCGCTTTCAGGTAGTTTCGGACATTTCCTTACCATTATCCTTATTATGGTTGGTCTTAGTGTCTTTAATATGGGTTTATCCTCAGTACGCGGCTATATGATGGCTTGGGTAGGTCAGAACATTACAAGGCGGCTGCAAAATCAGACTTATGAACATCTAAATACGCTCTCTATTGATTTCTTCCATGATCGTGACACAGGCAATCTGATGTCCAGAATTACGCATGATGTGTCAAGACTACGAGATTTCATTGCAAATGGACTTCAAGATATTATCGGTGATTCACTCACACTGATATTTATGTGTGCTTTAATGTTCGCTGCAAGTTGGAAGCTTGCGTTATGGGTTCTAATTCCGATTCCTTGTCTCATCTTTTTCACAATTTTATTTGGTAAACAGATGAGTAAAGTATATCAGGTCTTGTGGAAACGTTATGCGAATATCAGCACAATTCTGGCAAGTGTAATCCCGGGTGTACGTGTTGTCAAAGCCTTTGCAAGAGAACGATATGAGATAAATAGATTCAGCGAACTTACCTATCAAGTGTTTTCTGGTGAATTGAGCGCAGCAAAACTGGGATCACTTTACCGACCCATCATGCAGTTTATAACCTACTCAGCTTCAATAATCATCTGGTTAGTGGGAGGATGGCAGATACTTCAAGGAGAATTGACACTTGGTATACTATTTGAGTTTCAATATTATATGGTACGCTTCTTTGGTCCTGTGAGAACACTTTGTGAAATGAATGAAAGATTTATCCGAGCAGGTACCTCTGCCGAACGCGTCTTTGAGATATTGGACACGCCTCCTACCGTCTCAGATAGAGATGATGCACAAGCAATTGACAACATTAGAGGTGACATTGAATTTCGAGAAGTATTCTTCACTTATGATAACGAGAAGAATGCTATAAACGGTGTGAGTTTCCAAGTTGAGGCTGGTGAGATGATCGGTCTCGTTGGACACAGTGGTGCAGGAAAAAGCACTCTCGTCAATCTCATTACGCGGTTCTATGACCCTATGGAAGGGTCAATCGTTATTGACGGTCATGATACCAAAGACATACGGGTTAAATCATTGCGCCAACAGATTGGTGTTGTCCTGCAAGACCCGTTCCTTTTTGATGGAACAATAGCAGAGAATATTGGTTATTCAAAACCAGGTGCATCTCGGATTGAGATCATTGCAGCAGCGAAAGCTGCGAATGCCCATGATTTTATAGTCAAATTTCCTGATGGATATGATACAATGGTCGGTGAAAGAGGCGCACGCGTTTCTGGTGGTGAAAGACAGAGAATATCCATTGCCCGTGCCATTTTGAAGAATCCACGTATCTTGATTCTTGACGAAGCAACATCTTCTATTGATACTGAAACAGAATCTAGAATCCAAGAAGCGTTGGAACGGCTTGTCAGAGGTAGAACGGTGTTTGCCATCGCGCATAGACTCTCAACACTAAAATATGCCAATCGTCTCGTTGTATTAAAAGAAGGTGTAGTGGACGAGATAGGTACTCATGAGGAATTGATTGATCAAGACGGCACTTATGCTAATCTGTGTGAGAAACAGACTGAATTATCAAAGATCCGTGCATGGTAATAGAGTTAGTGATTTGTAGGAGAAAACTTGATGCATGAAGCGATTAAAGTTACGGACGAATTAGAATTTCTTGATGCCAATAGCATGAGTATCAGTCGCAATGCATTTGCAGAGCTTGTTGTAGAATTTTCCGATGGAACAACATATACAAGAATTGAACCTGTACGTAGTTTTCCTATTAGTGATACGATGCGTTATATCACACTATTTGATAGTGAAGGTAATGAAATTGGTGTCGTTGAAGATGTAAATAAACTATCATCCAATTCTCGTGATGTCCTCATAGAAGAACTAAATAAAAGATATTTTATGCCGAAAATTACTAAGATCAACTCACTTTATGGACAATTCGGCGTAACAACTTGGCAGGTTGAAACATCGCAAGGAGATGTAGAATTCGGTGTCCGCACACGATACGATATAGTTACGCTTGAGAATGCACGAGTCTTAATCAAAGATGCTGATGGTAACCGATACGAAATTGAAAACTATAAGAAATTAGACACAAAGAGTTATAATCTATTACAGACTCAATTGTAAATGATATGGTATTTATTATAGTGAAATGTAAAAATACATGCACACTCCCTGCTAGATGCGGTTTCTCAGCTGCATCTATGAGACTGAACAAACACTGGTTCGGTTAGGAGACAGAACCATAGGCGTCAATTTAAGGGAAAATACGCTCAAACGACTCAATATACGTAGGCGCGCTTTGTAAGCGCGCTGGATCATAGAACCTAACTGACTAACAGACAGGCATGTTTGTTGGTTCAGAATATCACCTTGCATTTCACAGATGTGCCCAGCGCGCTTACAAAGCGCGCCTACAGCGGGGTGGGGTTCATAAATTGACCCCTATGGTTCGGTTAGGAAACAGAACCTACCTTAGTGTGTAAATAATTATGGTTTTTACTATAAAGGAGAGGAAATTTGGATAACGTGAAAATAGAACGGATTGAATGGGGACGATTGACAGGAGAACGTCCGCGTAAAGCAGGATGCAACTCACGTCTTGGTGAACACGGTTTACACGTACGACCTGCATTTGCTAGACTCACTACTGCTGACGGTGTCTGTGGTATAGGTACTTCATCAATATCTCGTGAAAAAGCTGAATCAATCATTGGTTTCAACTTATCAGACGTTTTTGATAGTGAAAACGGTGTAAATGAAGATTATCAATTCATGGAATATCCGTTGTGGGATTTAGTTGGACAGTTGGAACAAAAGCCGGTCTACGCAATGCTGTCAGGTGAAAATGGAGACTTCAAAGCACCTTGTTATGATACATCTCTATACATTGATGACCTGCACATTGATGATAATGCTGAAGCAGCAGCTTTCATCGCATCTGAAGCACTTGAAGGTAAAGCACACGGACATAATGCATATAAAATCAAAGTCGGTCGTGGTGCGATGCACATGCCGCTTGAAAAGGGAACGCAACGCGATATTGATGTTATCAAAGCCGTGCGTGATGCTGTGGGTTCCGATGCCACTATTCTTATTGACGCAAATAACGGATACAATCTCAATATTACAAAACAGGTGTTAGGTGGTACAGCTGAAGCAAATGTTTATTGGATGGAAGAAGCCTTCCATGAAGATGCACGTGTCTACGGAATATTAAAAGAATGGTTGGACACTGAAGGCATAAAAACTAAAATCGCTGATGGTGAAGGTGGTGCTTCTCCAAATCTGATTAATTGGGCAAAAAATGGACTTATAGACATTGTACAATACGACATATTCCATCCAGGTTTCACAAGATGGCTTGAATTGGGACCTGAATTAGATTCAGTAAATGTTGGCACAGCACCGCATCATTATGGAGGATATTACGGAAACTTTGTAACTGGACATCTCGCTGCGAGGATTGAGAAATTTGAGTTTGTTGAATGGGATCATGCTGACACACCTGGTATAGATGATTCCAATTATTCTATTTCAAACGGTTATGTCAATATACCAAATCTTCCAGGATTTGGATTGAGTATTGAAGAAGATGCATATCAAAAAGCCGTTAAAGAAAACGGGTTTATTGTTACTTCATAATAATTGAGGAATACAAATCTATGGCTTATCTAACAAACGCAGATAAAAAGTTCTTCAAAGAGAACGGATATCTGGTTGTACGGGGTGCACTTGATCAGAATGAAATCGATGCTGCACTGGATAGAATATGGGAGTCTTTAGACGAAGATAGGAATGATCCTGAATCCTGGATTCAGAAAGGATATCGCACTGCTCCTATTGGTGGCGAAGATGTTATCAAGGGAACAATATACGGCAATAAGGTGTTTGCTATGGCGGAAGAGATGGTAGGGGAAGGTAAATTGCATCCTGATGGTGGGGCAGGTCCACACATCAATTTTCCAGATCCTGACAGAGAATTTCGTGAACCACTCGGTCATCTTGACGGTTACCATACACCGTCAAACGGTGTTCCCAAAGGTGTCGTTGGCGCATTTACGCTTGGTGCATCTGTATATTTAGATACTGTGGGTAAACACGGCGGTGGGTTCACGATTTGGCCTGGAAGTCATCGTATTTGGGCAGAATACTTCAGACATCATGATTTAGATAGTCTACCGGGTGGTGTTGCGCCGTTTGATTTGGGACCCAGTTATGAGTTCACAGGTGAAGGTGGGGATGTATGTTTCTGGCATCATCAGATGAGTCACACTGCAGGTCCAAACTGTGGACGTAATGTCAGAATTGCGCTTATCGGCAGATACCGTAGGAAAGACCTTGATGAAATTAGGTTTGACACCCCTGAAGATATGTGGAGATATTGGGATGGTTTAGCATAGGATCATTTGGATAATCATGTGAAGTGCCCTCGAATTTTTAGATCATAATTATTTACATACTGCGGTAGGTTCGGTTTTCTAACCGAACCATAGGCGTCAATTTAAGGATAACCGCATTTGTTGGAGGGGTTTGTAACCCCGATTTTTTGAGCAAAAACCTGATAATCGGGGTTACAAACCCCTCCAACAATGGAAAAGCCACATAATCGTGGTTAGAAACCACTCCAACAATGGAAGCGGGGTTGGGTAATTGCTAAATTGACGCCTATAGTTCGGTTTTCTAACCGAACCAGGACACTGCGGTAGGTTTGGTTTCTTAACCGAACCATAGGTGTCAATTTAAGGATATATTTACTTGTGAAGGATTTTGGAAGTCTATTTTATTATACACACCTTTCACACCGCTGGTGCTTGGTTTCTTGTGGTGGACATTTTCTATACACCTTTCGCACCGCTGGTGCTGATATGTGATTTATGAAAGCCTCGGAGAGGCGGCATGCGCGTGTGGCATGCCGCATGAGGTGTATAGCACGTAATATCAACACGGACGAAAGCCCCAGTGGGGCGACAGGTGTATCAAATGCACAAACTTTACTCACTAAATTGATGCCTATGGTTCGGTTTCCTAACCGAACCAGGACACTGTGGTAGGTTCGGTTTCCTAACCGAACTGGTGTTTGTTCAGTCTCATAGATACGGTTAGGAAACCGTATCTACCAACGAAGAAAAAAGGAATTTTGCACATTTTAGTGCCACTACTAATAAATCGGGGTTGCAAACCCCTCCAACAAATGAAAGGTGGCAACTTAGGTTACTATAATTGCCCCAATTCTATAGAAAGGTTAGGATGTTTTTGATGTTGAAAAAAATCGTAAATTTATTTCTGTTTCTTGTGCTTATGTTGACTGTATCTTCAGCTGTGTTTGGACACAGCGATTCCCCTACTTTGTTAGAGGATGTAAACAAAGACGGAGTGGTGAATATTCAAGATTTAGTGCTTGTCGCAGCTGCTTTTGGTCAGCCGCGGGATCGCACAGCTTTACATGACCCTGATGTCAATCGCGATGGTATTATCAACATACTTGATCTTGTTCGCGTCAGCAATCGTTTTGGCGAAACATTACCGGAGGAGCATTCAACTTATCACGCTATTCAAGAGTATATTTTTGATAAAAGCTGCGTGAATAGCGCGTGCCATGCGTCACCGACAAATGTTGCAAGTTTGGACCTCAGCTATACGTCTTCTTATGAGGAGCTAATTGGACAAGCTCCTGAGAACCCGTCGGCATCGGATTCGGGTATGAAACTTGTTGATCCGGGCAATCCTGAAAATAGTTTCCTGTTGACGAAGCTGATTACCCCTATATCACAGGAGCATGGACTAATGATGCCCCTGGGTAGTGGTGCGCTTCACGACGGCAAAATAGATGCTATTCGGAAATGGATTGCTGCCGGTGCGCCACAGACAGGTAAAATAGAAGGGGTTGGTGATCTTGGTTTGCTACGAGACCCCGAAGAAAGATTTGTGCCACCGGCAGCACCGCTACCGGGGCAGGGGTATCAGTTGCATTTACCGCCTTACACAATTGAACCGGGTACCGAACGCGAGGTCTTTTACGCAACTCAGATTCGGGATGAGAATGGTGATCTGATAGAAGGCGATATATTCATCAGTGGATTCGAGATATTCTACCCGACAGGTAGTCATCACTTTATCTTATACAGACTCACCGAAGCAGCATTAGAAGAAGACATTCTGCAAGCGGGTGTCACACCGGGAATAGGCGTTGACCCGGACCACGTTTTTCGTGAACTGGATCCAGAGGATCCGCAAGCATTTGGAAATATAGGGATTCACCGGTTCTTTGTTGGCGGGACGCAATCTAAGGATCTCTCCTTTGAGTTTCCTGAAGGTGTTGCGCTGCGTCTCCCTGGTGACACCCTGTTCGACTTGAACTCTCACTACATCAACTTATTAGGCACAGAAACACTCGTCGGTGAGGTTTATATAAATATTTACACGGTTCCACCTGAAGAAGTCAAGCATGAGGCGAAAGAGATTTTCGTTTCCAATACGAATCTTAACATTCCACCGGGGCGCACACGTGTAGCAAAAATGGACTGGTATGTTGAAGATGAACTTGATCGACGCGGTGCCCCTTCCGATGCCATCATGAATATAATGACACTGTCATCTCACATGCATAGACATGGTGAGTTGTTTGAGATTACGCGGATGTCAACAAATGAATTGCTTCACAGGAGTATCGTTTATGATAACGCACCGATCACGTACTATAACCCACCGCTGATGCTTGATGCGACCGACGGACTAAGTTTTCAGTGCACACATAACAACTACGATCGCGAGATGACGATTGAGTTCGGATTTACATCTGAAGACGAAATGTGCATAATTGTCGGGTATTATTATCTTTCAACGGAAGCGGAGATGACCGAAGAATAAACGCAGAGGAAACTTGCGTTATTATAAACTATAGTAGACTTTTGAATTAATAGGACATTTCGAGATGTAGGAGGGAACTCCGATTCCCGATTATCACTGAGTTAAATCGCGATTCGGAGATCGCTCCTACAGGGACATTGTATTATTATTTTCAATGTTCACTATAAGTTGACGAAGAAACTAAGGATTTCTGTATATCTTGGTGCCACTTCATAACAATCGTGGTTGGAAACCACTCCAGCAAATGATAGGTGGCAACTTGCGTTATTATAGAGCATTTTGATGTACAAATACCGGCGAAACGCTTATAGACATTGAAATCCAGAGCAATTTGGATATAAATCAGATAGACATCTTATGGCGGAGTTTATGACTCCGCCATTTTTCTTGACAGTTTAGTCAAAACATAGTAACATAAATCAACTCACTAAGGAAACAGAAACGTGGATAATTCATTGGATCAATTCTACACAAAACCAGAAGTTGCAGTTGATTGTTGGGAATACTTTGCAGACCTTCTTCCTTCTATACACCGTTATGTCAATGATATGTTCTTTATTGAACCATCTGGCGGAACAGGAGCATTTTTTAAACTGTTACCTTCCGATCAGCGATTGGGTATGGATATTCACCCAAAATGTAAAGGAATAGAGCGACAAGACTTTTTCAAATTTACAAACCAACCCAATCACCCAAATTATACAGTTGTAATTGGTAATCCACCATTTGGGAAACGTGGAAAGATGGCGATTTCTTTCTTCAATCACGCTGCTGTTTTAGCTGATATAGTCGCATTCATCGTCCCCGTTAACTTTAGGAAATATATTGTGCATAAGCAACTTGATGAAAGTATGAGATTTATTAGTAAATTAGGACTCCCAAGAGATGCTTTCTATCTTGATTCAGGCAAATCATATTCTGTAAATACAGAATTTCAGATTTGGACTAGGCTTCCAAGCAACCATCAAGACATGAGGCAATATGCATCTTTACCTATCAGACATGATGATTTTCAGTTATGGCAGTATAACAATACAGTTGATGCTCGAAAAGTGTTTCAAAATGAGTTTGATTTCGCAGTTCCCTGTCAAGGTTGGCAAGATTATTCCCGCAAAGAGACAGATGAAAAGAGATGTGAACGAAATAAGCAGTGGATCCTAATTAAAGCAAACAGTGGTGAGATATTATCTCGGTTAAAACAACTTGATTATGCTGGTTTAGCTAATAAATGCGGTACTGCAGTTCCAGGTTTTCGCAAAGGTGATCTTGTGAAAGAATACACAAAGCATTTTGATTATCAGTCGTAACGGTAGGGTGATTTTGAATAAGACGCGACTTCAGAAGTTTGTCAGATTTGTCATTCCTACTTTTTTAGCTGCTTTAATCTCATACTTCTTATTAAAAGAGATTGACCTAAGAAAGATACCAGAGACGCTCAGCGGGATACCAATTCATGCGTTATTAGTTGGGTTTATATGTTATTGTCTGTTGGTGATTGCGAAGACACTGCGATTTAGAACTTTACTGGGTTTGAAGTCCAGTGTACATCAGATATTTCCTATTCTGGCGATGCACACATTTTGGGGTAATGTCCTCCCAATGCGGACAGGAGACATTTCCTATGTTTATCTAATGCAACAGAGGCAAAAAGTGGATGCAACACATGGAATTGCATCCCTTTTGATTGCAAGTCTAATTGATTTGGTGTTGTTAATTGCATTGATGGTATTTTCTGCTACGCTTCTATTACCAAAATTGAGCACTCAATTTTCTTGGACAGTGCTCTATCTAACGCCATTATTTGTTGGAACAAGTTTGTTGTTTGTAATGGTTTTGGCGTGTGTAGCACCAGACTTTTGTACATCGGTGGCAATGAGATGTGCTAGACCACTATTGAAATTAGATAAGTCGTCTATTACATGGATTGTCAACAAATTGCTCAGTATACTTAATCAGATAACAGCGTACCGACTGAACTTACAACTTTTGAAGGTGTGCGGTTATTCACTCCTATGTCTTACAATCCGTTTCGGATTTCAGTGTTATCTTGTTTCAAAGATGGGTGTGAGTATTCCCTTGACGGAAGTGTTGTTTGCACTTGCATTTACTAACGGGTTCAATCTACTGCCAATACAAACAGTAGGTAACTTTGGAACAACCGAATTGCCGTTTGCTTGGTTCTTAAACTATTTTGGCACTTCAATGGAAAATGCGATCGTTACAGGATTTAGCCTGCGTATCCTAATTCTCCTTTACTGTCTGCCATTAGGAGTATATGGATATTTAAGAAAACCTAAGGAGAATTAATATGAGAATAATTGATCCACATGTTCACGTGTGGAAAAGCGACCCAAAGTTTCCTTGGGGACGTGAAAGAAATCATCCTGCAGATGACGCAACACCTGAAATGTTGTTAGAACTCATGGAAGCAAACGGTATTGAAAAGACTGTGCTTGTTCAGGTTATCCATTATCTGTGGGATAATAGTTATGCTGCTGATGCGATGAAAAGATATCCGGACAAATTTATGGGTGTGTGTCGAATAAATCCTGAAGATTCAGAAGCACCAGATCATCTAAGTTATTGGACTGAGGAGCATGGATTTCACGGTGTTCGTTTAAGTCCATCTGTTGGTGTTGATGGAGATTGGTTTAAGGGTCCATTGATGCCGCCTATCTTCAGTCGTACGGAGTCATTGGGTGTACCGATGTTAATTCTAACGAGGGCAGAGAGATTGGTTGACTTAGTCCCGCTCTTAGAACAGCATCCTGATCTTGATGTTGTGATTGACCACATGGCAGACTGTTCACCGGATGAACCAGAGAAGCTCCAATTGTTGTTAGATTTAGCAAGATATCCGCGTGTCTTTGTGAAGATAAGTCATACATGGTCTATTTCAAAGGCAAGTTATCCATGGATTGATACACACGAACAGGTGAAGAAAGTGTATCAAGCATTTGGTGCAGACCGCATTATGTGGGGAACTGATTGGCCTGTCTGTTTAAGCCGTGCCACCTATTCACAGACTTTATCGGTTGTTCGTGATGAGATGGATTTCTTTACACCAGATGATTTAGAAAGGGTTTTAGGCAAAACTGCACTTAGTCTATGGCAATTTTAGCGCAATAAAGAACATAAGAATTACATTGACATTAGAAGGATTAAAATGTTACTATTTTAACCTAAGTTGCTACCTACTGAATATTAATCATCAAATTATTTTATCAAATGAAGAAACAAATGAATTCTGCATATTTTGGTGCCACTTCTTATAAATTGGGGTTAGAAACCCCTCCAACAATGACAAGTGGCAACTTAGGTTATACAAATTTAAAAAAATACAATACCATTTTATCAGAGGAAACTAGAATGAAACATTTGCTTTTGATAATACTTTCTATCCAATTCATATTTCTTCACCTCGGTTTTGCACAAGAGAGCTGAGGTGCGTGAAGCAATCCCACTATCCCTCAGGGAGGTGGAAGTGAAGTTAGTTTAACTTCAGAGAATAAGAAATTTCAAGTTAGTGTTGGCACTCGCACATTCAACGCTGAAGGTGGTCATATTGAATACAATGGTCTGTCACAGGTTGGTAGACCTCCTGAACAAGTTCCAGAACATAGACATGAAGTTAAGTTGAACGTTGTTAGGTTTGATATTGGGTTTAAATTACAAATCAGTAGAAAACTTCAGTTGGATGCAATGTTACCTTATGAGATAAAAGAGCAAGACGCAAATGTTGGAGGACTTGATAAAATAGATGATGAAGAGATGAGAAGGAAAATCTTACTCTATCAAGATATTCATCATCGGGACGCAACATATCGCGGTTTTTCGGATATGGATCTTTTGTTGGGTTATCAAAGACATGGGATCTTTCTGAATCATGACACGCTATCAGCAAAAATTGGCACAACAATCCCTTTGGGAAAAATTGAAGATAATCCGTGGACACTTGGTGATATGGGCATGGAACATCTACATATTCAATTTGGTACTGGAACGTTTAATCCAATTGCGGATTTACGGTATAGTTTACCTATATTTGCTGGACTGAGTGCAAATGCAAGTATCCGAGGCAAGTATCCCTTCTATGAAAACAGGAAAAATTATCTCGGTTCAAAGGATCTTACCTATACAGCAGGTCTGAATTATCGGGCTACTGATTGGCTGTCGTTTCAGACAAGTTATCTTGGTTTATATCAGTCATACGCATATTGGTCAGGTGAAAAGGACATCAATACAGGGTTGAAATTTAGCCTGGTATCATTTGGTACATCCATCGCAACACCCTATAATGTGCCGCTGTCTATCACATTTATGTTACCGATTCAACAGGAAACTCTATACGATGATTCAGCACAAGGCAACGATGCCTTTAAGTTGGGATCGTTAGTATCCGTTAGGGCATTGTATTCATTTTGAGTGGCTTGACTATATCGTACATTTTCAACTGTAACCATATTTCCCCATCTAATGAATAAGGTTCATGGCGATTATTCACCATGAATTGTAGGGGCCAAATCAACGGTATGAATGCGCTTATGGCATTCCGCGGGTCTCTGTGCCCGCCCGTTGCCTTACAGGACAAGGAATAGCGGGCGCAGAGACCCGGGTAATCTTAATCACCCCAAACCCCCGTAGGCGCGCTTTCTAAGCGCGCTGGTCTTTAATCTCAAATCACCCTATTTATTTCTTAATCTTCATCAGGCGTTCATACCGTTGATTACTTGATTTGGCACTACAATAGATTACAGGTTTTTCACTTGAATTGACATCTACGGTGACAAAAACTTTACACACCATAGGCGTCAATTTAAGGGTTTATTTGCATGGCGATAACGTTCTTTAGTCCCGTAGGGACGGGATGTTTATAGCTAAACGCCATCATCACAGCTTTTAGTCCTGTAAGGACGATATGTTTGTAACAATCGAAACGTATAAACATATCGTCCCTACGGGACTAAGAAATGGGTGTTGATCGTTGTGCTATAGACATATCGTCCCTACGGGACTGAGGTCACTAATAAAAAGGATTGATCTTCTTAAATTACTCCTGTCATTGTAGGGGCGGGTCTCTGTGCCCGCCTGTTGCCTTGCAGAACAAGGAATGGCGGGGCACAGAGACCCGGGGAACGCCCGCAGGCGTTCATACCGTTGATTTGGTCCTACAATAGATTACAGGTTTTTCACTTGAATTGACTCTACGGTGACAAAAACTTTACACGACCACCCAAACAGGGTTATTTAGTTCTCAGATTTTCTGCTGTATTTCATTACAAACGTGAATTGGTGTGAGATACGGTTTTGTTTGTGAATACGACATGGTAGTAGGCACGCTCCGCGTGCCGTCCAAACGCGAACGGGTTACGGCACACGGCGTGTGCCTACTACTATGCATCAATACAACCCAGACCAAACTCATAGTAAGACTCATCAACTGGCAATTTATAAAACTAAATTATCCTGCCACCCAAAATGGGTGTGTAAAGTTTTTGGCATGAACATCATGCTGCTTTTGTGTTTGGATACCAATATCTGTCCCAAGCCTTATTCTTTGACAAACATCTCCACTTTAGCACAGCATTGATGCCCGGTTTCTCCCATCTCATAGCTGCTTGTTTACACCTTTCTCCGACAACATGTTTACACGCACTTTCAATCACACCACTTCCAATCATATACCCTTTTTCTCTAAACGCTTTATACTGCATGCGGTTTGCATGTTTTTCAAAATATCTCGCTTCTCTTTCTAACACCTCTGACACTTCAGGGTGCTGTGTGGCTAAGGCACGAATGTTTGAGGCAACTGCTATGATATTGCCATGATAAAGAAGTGGCTCCGTTTCTTTTATCCAAGTGTCAATAGCTTCTGTCTCCGTCTCACCAAAGGCAACTTTAGCAACATTATAGAGATGAGATGTGGCGTGCATGTGATCCACAATCTGAACGGCATTCGGAAAGTATTCTTTACAAAGGTTCCAAATCCACGCAGCACCATCTCCGATAAATACAATCACTTGTGTATTTATATCTTTTTGATAGATGCCACTTTTTAGTGCTAACGCATACAACTTCTTACCAAAAGCGGCGGCATTTTGACGACCCGCAACATACCGAATACTTTCTGTTCGCACACTCGGGGTCCCACCCGAAACAGGTTGTGGATAATCTCTGTAAATACACCCCACTTTCACCTCTTTCCACCCATCCGGAGAGTTCGTGTGGCACCCATCGCAACTCACATACCAACGCTGATTTTCCTTAAGTTCTTGAGCCTCTACTTGTTCACATACATCCAAATCTTCTGCCCACTTACACACATTTTGATGAAGTCTCGTGTGACTCACTTCTATACCTTGATGAGACAACTCCTCTGATGCTTCCCTATAGTCAAGCCGCGCAGACAAACGACACATCGCTTCAGCGACACGATGCGTGTATTGATCCGATAACTTCTGTTTGACTTCCCACGGGGCATGCCTATGTCCGTGTTCACAACAATACACCCAACGCCTTATACTTATTTTGCCACAAAGAGTTGTTAGATGTTTCGCACGCTTGCGTAATGGACGACAAGGTGCTTTACACTCTGGACATTCAACAGGTTCACTCTCTTTCTTACCTGCCTTTTTAGAGACACACATTTCTAAAAACTTTTGTTCAAGAGAACGAAATGCTTCAAAAACACGAACTTCAACATCATCTAAAGATAAACTCTCGTCAACATTGATGTCTCCATAGAGATCGTTTACTTCTTTGACAATCTTTCTAAAATCATCTTCGCAATCGTTGCTTTCATGAACACTTAATGATATACTTGACATTGGTATCCTCTCCTAAAATTGTGATTTATTTATTAGGTTAGGATACCATGTGTATACATTCTGAGCAAGAACTCCATTCAAGGCAATTTCATGCCAAAAACTTTACACACCCCCCAAAATAGTTGTGTTGACTCATTCAACATGATATGATAAACTTTGTAAGCACATTCAAAATAGAAAAGTGTGGAGAGGCATTCGTGAAACCATTTTACAAACAACAATCCGGTATAACGCTGGTACAACTATTAATTGTCATAGTCATAATTGCAGTTATTGCAGCTGTGCTCTTAGCACCTCGATTACTCGGTCAAGCAGGACGGGCATTACAAACACAAGCTGCGGAAGACATTGAAACGCTTGGCATTGCTCTTGATAGGTATGCTAAAGACAATGGAGACTATCCATCGTCGGAACAAGGGTTAAAAGCACTTTGGGAACATCCTGAAGAACCGCCAATTCCAATTTACTGGTTAACTCCTTACATCCAGATACCGATCACCGAAGATCCTTGGGGAAATCCATATATTTACGTACGTCCAGGGGTGCATGACCAATATGGATACGACCTAATATCCTTTGGTAGTGACGGAGTTGAAGGTGGATCTGGTGAAGCAGAAGATGTTGTCAGTTGGATCCGGCGGGATGAATAGAATACCTGTCAGTATATTAGTTAATTGAATTACATATAGGATCACATATTCCTGAAACGGAGGAATCAATATCATGAAAATTACAGATATTGAAGTTATCAAGGTGAGAGTTCCATATCATGAAGGCATCTATGAGTTGATGACAAGTCGTAATCTATATCAGATTGACCACGTTTACAAAGTACATACAGATGATGGAATAACTGGTATAGGGGATGGCTCATTTCAATCCGAAGAATCGATTCAAAGATACATCGGTAGAAACCCGTTTGAGTTCATGAATGGTTGGGCACCAACACCTTTACAACAGGCTTTTTATGATATTATGGGCAAATCACTCGGTGTACCCGTCCACCAACTATTAGGTGAAAAAGTTAACGACAAGGCTTCATTCGGGTATTGGTCAATCGACATGACACCTGAAGAATGGGCAGCTGAAGCAAAACATGCTTATGCACTCGGATATAGGCTGCATAAGATCAAGGCACGTCCTTGGTTTGAAGTTCGTGAACAGGTAGCAGCAATCGCTGAAGTAGTACCAGATGATTTTCAACTTAGAGTAGATGCGAATGACTCATTTAAAACACCAGAACACACCTTGGAAGTCGCACGACAACTTCAGGATTACAACATTGAGTCATTTGAAACGCCGATACCGCAATCAGACATTGAAGGATACCAAGAGATAAAACGACACACCGATATGCCGATTACAATTCACTTCGGGAATCCTGATCCTGTTAAAGCCATCCGAGCAAAAATGAACGATTCATTTATAATTGCATATCCTGATTCACGCGCTGCAAATGCTATACGAGAAGCAATCATATCAGAGTCTGCACATTTACCAGTATGGATACAGATTGTTGGACTCGGTATAACAACTACTTTTGTTATGCATCTTGCAGCTGTAATGCAAAACGCGACGATGCCGTCAATGACATTGAATGCTTTACGCGCTTTTGACATCGTAACACCCTCAACAATCCCACTTGATAACGGATACGCAACAATACCCGACAAACCAGGATTAGGAATAGAATTGGATGAAGACGCTCTGGATAAATGCCGCGTCTAAATTGGTTTTACAACTTTTTGGAGGTAACATAATGAAAACTCTTATTTTCTGTTTTACAATGCTTATATTTGTAACATCCTTTACCGCACATGCAGCAAAACTTGGTTTAGTGAGTGCATGGTTATTTGAAGAAGGAGGAGGAAAAGTTGTTAAAGATGTTGTCAGTGGACACGATGGCGACATCAAAGGCAATCTGGAATGGGTGGACAATGGCAAGATCAGAGGCGCACTGGAATTTCCAGGAGAAGGTGATAGTTATGTCCGAATTGAGCATGATAATGTTTTTAACTCTGATCCATATACATTTGTTGCTTGGGTAAAACTCAATGCTGCTTCATGGCAGTATATCGTTTGGCGTAATGGGGAAGTTTGGCCCGAAGCCAATCTGGTACGTCATCTTGATATATGGATCCATGATGCTGACTATCCAGTGTTTATGTGGCACGTCAATGGTAATGAGACGCGTATGCCGGGCAAAACTATCGTTGCAGATGGAACATGGCATCATATCGCTAAAGTCTATGATGGCAGTAAGGTTCAGATGTTTGTTGATGGTAAATTAGAAGTTGAAATGGCGAGTGGTGGAAAACTTGATACCAGTAAATCACCTATCTGGATAGGAGCACGTCCTGGCAACGTTGCTGCAACAGGACTCTTTGATGAAGTAGGCTTTTTTACGAAAGCACTTACTGAAGCACAAGTCAACGATGTAAAGGAAACAGGCTTAGAAGAGTTTGCCGCTGTTGAAGCCACTGGAAAAGCAACCATAACATGGGGATTATTGAAATCTAAATCACAATAGAAGTATGCAACACGCATACAATATAGAAATGGAGAATACGCATTATGCAAATGCACGTTGGTGGTAAATGGGTTGACAAATCAAATAAAATAGACGTTCTAAGTCCTTTCGATGGGTCAGTAGTTGATACTGTACCAAGAGGAGATGCATCGGATGTTGAAACTGCTATTCAAACCGCTGAACGCGGTGCAAAAATCATGGCAGGTTTGACAGGATATGAACGATATGAAATCTTGCGGAAAGTTGCAGACTTAATGGTTGAACGGGCTGATGAACTCGCTGAAGTTATCACCCGTGAGGAAGGAAAAATTTTAGCGGAAGCAACAGGTGAATCCACTCGTGCATCCGAAATCATTGCTCTCTCGGCAGAGGAAGCAAAGCGGATGACAGGTGAAACAATTCCGCTTGAAGGCGCACCGGGTGTAAAAAACAAACTTGGGTTTACAGTACGTGTCCCTTGTGGTATTGTCGCTGGAATTAGTCCATTCAACTTCCCACTACATCTTGTTTGCCATAAGGCAGGACCAGCAATTGCAGGTGGAAACGCTATCATTATTAAACCTGCAACGGATACACCACTTTCCGCACTGAAATTGGTGGAACTATTCTTAGAAGCTGGCACACCCCCTGAAGCTATTCAGTGTGTGACAGGTCCGGGTGGTGAAATCGGTGATACACTTTGTGCGGATCGTCGGGTCAGAAAGATTACCTTCACAGGAAGTCGTGACGTAGGTGAACATATATGTAAAGTGGCAGGATTGAAACGCGTGACAATGGAACTCGGTTCAAATTCCCCGCTCATTGTGATGCCTGATGCCGACCCGGAAAAGGTCGCAAAAGCAGCTGCAGCTTCCGGCTATTCCAATGCTGGACAAGTATGTATCTCAACGCAAAGAGTAATTGCTCATGAAAAGATCTATGGCGATTTTTTAGATGCTTTCCAAGCAGAAGTATCACAGATTGGTATCGGTAATCCGTTGGAATCTGGTGTACGTATGGGACCTATGATTCGTGAAGCAGATGCTACGCGTGTCACTGAATGGATAGAAGAAGCAGTCTCGGACGGTGCAGAACTCCTCACAGGTGGCGAAAAGCAAGATCAGTTTGTAACACCTGCTATCCTTGCTAATGTCAAACCTGAGATGAAAATATCATGTGATGAGATATTCGGACCAGCAGTCGGTGTCACCCCTGTCAAGGACATTGACGAGGCAATCGCGCTTGCTAACGATACAAACTACGGTTTGAGTGCTGCCATCTTCACACAGAATATTGATTGGGCAATGCGTTTTGTCAGAGAAGTGGAATCTGGAAATCTAATGGTAAACTGGGGCACACAGTGGCGTGCAGATTTGATGCCGTATGGCGGAGTGAAAGAGAGCGGAATGGGCAAAGAGGGACCAAAATACGCCATCGAAGAGATGACTGAAACTAAAATGGCAGTCTTCCATTTGGATAGTTAAGTGCAACAATAGACTTTTATAATTTATCCCGCTGTTATTGTGAAGTGGCAGCGGGATAATCTTAATGAATGTAAAGATATGCCTAATTCATCTTTGGATTTACGATTTATTTGTAGTTTGATTTGTTATTCCAATGACATGCAAAGATTACGTGAGACGAGATAACAACATATTGATCAGTAGATATCAATCGATCCTTACTGGATCCACTGCCTCAAATTTTCCATCCTTTGATTTCTTAGTCCAGATTATGCATGCACCGAATGCTAACGTAGCACCTATGGCATAATTGTACTCAAATAATAGAATATCCTCAATACCATCACCATTAAAGTCAGCACGGACAATTTCTTCAAGCTCCTGTCCCATAGATCCTTGATTTTCCTCTATAGTCAATGAGGATTCATCTATCTTTTTCACAGCAAATACACCTTCATCCACCATACTTTGATATGTGGCACCTATGAGTTTCTTTCTATCACCTGTCCAAGGAAAGAAGGACAATGGCAACAATTTTAGATTCTTTAGTCCTATTTTAGGTGAAGATATGAAACTTTGATGGGGAACAGCTGCTATTTTAATTGCCTCTAGAAAACCAGAGAATTGCTGAAAACTGATACAACTTCTCATATTTGAATTTGGCAAATCAGGATAGTATCCATCATTACAAGCATTAATATATTCTCTACAAGTCTTTACCTCTATAGTTTTGTCTTCGTCATTTCTAAGTCTCACTCCCCAAATTTCTCCATCAAATACCCTTGGTTGATCAAGTAATCTCTCAATGTCTTTCTTGGCTATGGATGTGATTTCAATTTCTTCACCAAAAGATATTGGATTCGAGAATACAAAAATAACATCCTGAACTGTTGAAGTTCTTAATTGATTAGAAATGTTTCCTTTTCCAAGGTTTTGAACTGCCTGCTTCGCACAACGGAACCCTTCGTTAGGGTTTGTAGCAGAAGGTGCTCTCCAGTGCCGATTTGAAATGCGTATTAATTGTGCACTATTCAACCATGAACCACCTCTAACCACACGATTATTCTTGATTGTCATGAAATTTGTGATGACATCATCAACACTTTTCGCACTGGCAAACGGATTTTCACGCGGACTACTGTCAAAGAAGTTCTCATCATAAGCATCAAGACACCATTCTCGAACATTGCCTGCCATGTCGTATAATCCATACCCATTTGCTGGATAGGAACCAACTTGGGTGATTTCCTTGTCAGATCCATCAAAATAGTTGGCATTGGTTGAGTCAATTGTATCTCCCCATGGATACTTCTTACTTACCAATCCACCGCGAGCTGCTTTCTCCCATTCTGCTTCAGTCGGTAATCGTTTTTTTGCCCACTTTGCATAAGCCATCGCAGCATACCAACTCACATACACAACTGGATGGTTGTCTTTGCCAGATGGAAAAAAGTTCCCAATCCAATCTGCTAAGTAATAGCCATCATGGTAATTCCGCAAGATTTTGTCTTTCTGCCACTGCGGGTTTGCATCAACAAACTCTTTATATTCTGCGTTTGTCACCTCATATTTGTCTATATAAAATGCATTGAGATAGACACGATGCATCGGTTCTTCATCTGAATCCCCACTATTACTTCCCATTTGGAATTCACCTTTTGGTATATATACCATTATAGAATCAGATGACTCAAGCTTAAATTCATAAGGTGCCTTAACCCTGACCTCAACAGGTTTTCCATTTTTTATAGCTGGATAAAAGGTGCTCTGCTTTAATGCCTCAATTGATGCTTCCTCAAAGCCAAAACCAACCTTGGTAAGTGCTACAATGTCTTTTGGTAAACCGTTGATGTCAATGGTCACTTGGAGAACAACTCTACCTTCTTTTCCAGCGTTTCTTGCCTCCTTGGGATACTTGGGTTTAACTGTTTTCTTGAATTTTGTAAATCCTTCAGATTGCTTTAGTGCTATTAGATTTGTGTGGGGTTCATCAGGAGAAGTATCAGCAAATATGTTCACTGAAATGAGTACAATGAAAATTGTAATTGTATTGAGTATTCTACGCATCATGATTTTTCACTCCAGTTTCCTCAGTAGACAATTACATATTAGACGCATCCCTTATGAATGGATGTGTCTATTTTATAGTGAAATGTAAAAACACGTTCACACCCTCGGTAGGTTCGGTTAGGAAACCGAACCATAGGCGTCAATTTAAGGATATCCGCTGTTGTAGGAGGGGTTTGTAACCCCGATTTCTTAAGCTAAAACCTGCAAATCGGGGTTACAAACCCCTCCTACAATAGAGAATTGGCGTTGGGTAACCACTAAATTGACACCTATGGTTCGGTTAGGAAACCGAACCTACCGTAGCGTGTAAATAATTATGATTTTTGCTATAAGAGTACTTGGGTCAAAATCAAAGTCAACTACAAGATTTGATTTAGGATTCGTCCTCTTCTGTCGTGGATTCAGCGATGACCTTCTGTGCAACATCATCGGGGACAATCTCATAGTTAGAGAATTCCATGGTGAAGTTGCCACGCGCACTCGTCATAGATTTCAAATCAATGGAATATCGTAGCATTTCTGACTGCGGGACAATAGCCTGAATTATCTGTCGTTTTCCTAATTGTTCAACACCCATCACCTGTCCTCTACGTCCGTTTAAATCACCAATAATACTTCCCATATACTGATCAGGTACAGTGATAGAAACGTTCATAATGGGTTCAAGCAAACATGGATTCGCTTGTTGTACAGCAGTAGCAAAAGCCATGGATCCTGCAATTTGGAATGCCATATCCGATGAATCTACATCATGGTATTTTCCATCATGCAAGTCAATTTGAATATCAACCAAAGGGAAACCTGCCAAGACTCCTCGTTCCATTCTCTGGCGTATACCTTTTTCAACTGCGGGGATGTAGTTTTTCGGAATCGCCCCACCTCTAATGCTATCGATAAAGTCAAAACCTTCGCCTCGCTGTAATGGAGCGAGGTTAATCGTGACATCACCAAATTGCCCTTTACCACCTGATTGTTTTTTGTGTCGTTCTTGAATATTTTGCACTTCCTTACGTACAGTTTCTCGGTATGCAATTTTTGGAGGTGCAACCACTGTTTCAACCCCAAACTTCTCTGCTATTCTTGCACGATTAACTGTAATATGAAGTTCACCTAAACCTGAAACAAGTAGCTGCTTTGTAACGTCGTTTCGTTCAATTTGAAAGGATGGGTCTTCCTCACTAATTCTTGTTAGAGCGTTAATGAGCTTCTCATCATCACCCTCACGGACTGGGGATATAGCATAAGAGATAACCGTATTAGGAAATTCAATTCCGGGTAATTTGATAGATGCGTCTCTATCACACAATGTGTCTCCGGTACGTGTTTTATCCAATTTTGTAATTCCACCGATATCTCCCGCCGTGACATTGGCAGTATTAATCGCTTGGTTACCGTTCATAAAAGTGGGTTTGCCGATTCTTTCAACTTCTCCACGGCTTGAGTTGTTTACTTGCGAATCTCCTGACAATGCACCTGAATACACACGGAAAAGACTGAGCTGCCCTGAAAATGGATCGGCGATTGTTTTGAAAACGACAGCAGATAAAGGTGCGTCGGTTGAAGGTTCGCGTGTTTTAGAGTCGTCTTCTACATCTTGGATTTCTCCAGCTTGAACTGGAGATGGACAACAACTGATTACCATATCCATCAACTGCTGTACACCTATATTCTTTAGAGATGAACCGCATAGCACTGGAACAAACTGATTTTCTGAAATCCCTGTTTGCAGACCATTCTGTATTTCCTCTTCTGAGAGCTCACCTTCAAAAAACTTTTCAATAAGTTCATCATCGCTTTCAGCGGCAACTTCAACGAGTGCTTCCCGATATTCTTCTGCAGTTCCAGCTAATTCATCTGGGATATCAGACTTCTTGACAGGCGCGTTTTCATCTGGTTCAAGGAAGGCACCATTTTGGATTACATCTACTACACCTGTAAACTGTTCTTCTTTACCGATTGGGATTTGAACAGGAACCGCTCGTGTTTCCAAGATTTCAGAAATACTTGCAAGTGCATTATCAAAACTTGCATTCTCTTTATCCATCTTGTTTATAAAGAGAATACGTGGAAGATTATATTTGTCAGCTACCTCCCAAACTTTTTCTGTTCCCCCTTCAACGCCTGTTGTGGCATCAACAACTACGATTACTGCATCTACGACCCGTAGGACACCATGAAGGTCTCCGTAAAAATCTTCTGCTCCTGGAGTATCAATAAGGTTAAGTTTATTTTCTGCCCATTCCGCAATACACACGGAACAATTGAGTGAGGTCTTGCGTTCTATCTCATCTGAGGCATAGTCAGCAACCGTGTTTCCGTCATCCACGGCTCCCATTCGTTCAATTGCACCACCGTTATAAAGCATCGCTTCAATTAGGGAAGTTTTACCCGCCCCTGAATGAGCAATAATTCCGATATTCCGAATCTCTTCTGTTCTGTATTGTCTCATTTTATAGTAAGTTCTCCTTTTTTAACCATACGGAATAGGTCAAACTATGCCGTTATAAGATAATATATTTTAGCATAATTGCCAATATTATTACAACAAAAACCTTTTTGAGGGCAGGGTTATTTAGTTTTAAGAAATATCAACTAGATCCACTCTCCATTTCTTCATAAATGTTCATGGTAGTAGGCACACTCCGTGTGCCGTCTATCTTCTGATCTAAGGTTTACGGCACACGGAGTGTGTCTACTACTATGCATCACCTTATATTGACATGTGAACAAATCTATCAGAATTATCGAAAACTAATAACCCTGTTTTGAGGGTGTGTAAGGTTTTGTCACTAACATCTCACCATGAATTGTAGAGGTGGGTCTTTGCGCCCATCCGTTGCATTACAGGACAAGGAATAGCGGGGCAAAGAGACCCGGGGAATCATGGCGAATACCAAACGCGTATTCGGCTAAGCGCATTCATACCGTTGATTTGGCCCTACAATAGGTTACAGGTTTTTCATTTGAATTGACACCTACGGTGACAAAACTATACACTACCCCTTTATGAAATCCCAATTGAGAGTTAGCAAGGATGTTTGAGAAATAAATTCCACATTTGTTTCAGATTGTATATAATAATGTGAGTTTGAAAATAGTTTAGAAGTTAAAAAGCATAGGTAAATCGTTGATTTCCTGAAGTTTTCGCAGGTTCACCGAGGGTTTGTGCTCTAAAAGCTGATAAGCAATCAGGACAGTAACCACATTCACTTGAAAGTTGACAATACTTCTATGTCGGCTGTGTTCCAGCTGTGTCTGTGTTTTCAGTTCCTTAATCACAGATTCAATAATCACACGTTTTCTCAACCACTCCGCCTCGGAAGTAGACAGCGGTTCGGGTTTCATATTCTTACGGACTTTGTAGATCAAGTTGATACCTTGCTGGCGAAGCGTTTCCCGCAGGTCTTTAGAGATATATCCCTTATCTCCGTAGAGGGAACCTTGCAGTCCCACCACTCAATCGGGTAAGGGTTTTCGGTCATCTGTGTTGCCCAGTGTGAGTTGAATACCTAAAAGTTCGCCTTTCTCATTGATGATCAGGTGAAGTTTAAAGCCAAAGAACCAGCCCATAGAGGTTTTTGAACGCCCCGCATATTCAGCAAAGACACGATGTGCTGAAATCCGCTTGTTATCACACACGCAGACGCGTGGAATCTACAAAAGAGGTGCCACTACATTCTCCGCGGTGCACATCAAGAAAAATCGTCAAGAGGTGCAGCACCTCTTTTTTGAGCTGCACGAACCGAGAATAACTGACAAGATTTGGAAACTCAGCACACCAATAGACGCAGACATGTTTTTCATAAAAATGTTTGAACGTACGATACCCACTTTGATGGAAGGCAATGATTATGGTCATTACCTCACTGTCGTGTAGATTGCGCGGACGCCCGCGTGTTTCAACCGGTTTATCGTTCTGAAGTGATCGCGATTCCAGAAATGCCTTATAAGCTAAAAAAAGTCGTCAATTTTGCAAAAAAGTGTTAAAATACGCATTAGAGAACTCCTTTGGAAAGTAAGTATAATGACTTTATTATACCAAAAGAGTTCTCTTTAGACAAAATATCTGAATTATTTTTCAAACTCACGTTATTCTATAATGCAACCTGACACATCTCAAACACCTACTACGATATTCAAAGAATTAACTGAAGCTGATGAAGAAATTGTGAAAGAAAATATCAGATCACATTTAGAACACCAGAAAAGGAAATCTACAGAAAAAGTTGATATAAAGCAACCTTCCTATGTTGATAACGAGCCAAAGCAGAATCACAATCCAGAGTATATATCTAAATCTAAATATGAAACACCTATTGCTAAAGAAACAGAATCAGATGTATCAGATACAGAGATTTTGGATCTGCAATCTCAGGAAGAGGAATCCAAGCAAACATCGGCGATATAGAAAAGTTACATAAGCAATTTGTCCCTGAAGATATAGACTTAGGAAAATTTAAGACTATAAAGATTACAACCGAGGCTGAACTGAAAAAGGTGATTGCAGATTTGAAATCCAGTGGGAATCCGAACCATCAAGTTTTAATAGATTTTTTAGAGAATACTGATATTGCTGATAACAAAGTGATAAACGTGCAATATGAAAAATAGAGACATTCTGAATTGCATTCTGAAGGTGAGCACATTCTTGAGTTTGAAAAACCTAATCTGTCATACATTGATTGTCTCGGAATTAATGCATTTACGTGAGAGATGGCACTTGCACATTTAGTAATGGATAATTTCATTGGTGTAGGACGTGGGTTTAAATCCCGTCTCCTGCTTTCTCTCAAATTATTTGTAGGTGCGCTTTCCAAGCGTGTAGATTTGGTTGCGTAGCCAAACGGTAAGGTCGGAGTCAGCAAAACTCCTATTCGTCGGCTCGATTCCGATCGCTACCTCCATCTTAATCGTGCATTACGGACGGTTAGCTCATGTGGCTAGAGCGTTTGCTTGACATGCAAGAGGTCACAGGTTCAAGTCTTGTACCGCCCATCCTACCTATTTCAACCTCTATATTCTGGACAGTTTCACTCAATTTGTGTTATATTATTAGTTAACTATATTATTGGTTGACTAAGACATATTTTGTATATTTAACACATTCTTTTATGGACACAGTCTATAGTGAAATGTAAAAATACGTCCACACTCCACGGTAGATGCGGTTTCCTAACCAATGCAGAATGCCATAAGCGCATTCTGCCTGACATGAGACTGAACAAACACCGGTTCGGTTAGGAAACCGAACCATAGGCGTCAATTTAAGGATTTATTTGCATGGCGATAACGTTCTTTAGTCCCGTAGGGACGGGATGTTTATAGCTAAACGCCATCATCACAGCTTTTAGTCCCGTAGGGACGATATGTTTGTACCAACCGACACGTATAAACATATCGTCCCTACCAAATCAACGTCAAATGCGCGTTTGGCATTTGTCGGGACTAAGAAATGGGTGTTGAACGTTGTGCTATAGACATATCGTCCCTACGGGACTGAGGTCACTAATAAAACGGATTGATCTTCTTAAATTACGCCTGTCATTGTAGTGCCAAATCAAGAAATCAACGGTATGAACGCCTTTTGGCGTTCCCCGGGTATGAATGCGCTTATGGCATTCATACCGTTGATTTGGCACTACAATAGGGATGGCGGTTTTGGACTATCTCAGATGCATCTAACAAGAAAAAAATAGCTAAATTGACGCCTATGGTTCGGTTAGGAAACCGAACCTACCGTCGTGTGTAAATAATTTTGGTTCAACTATAAAATCTAAAGAAGGAGAATATCAATGGTAATCACAACAACCAAAAAGGCATATCTCGCTATATTTCTGATAGGAGTTATCGTAGTAATTGCTGGAATATCAGTTTATGGTATATACCAGCGTGACACATCTCAAACGCCTACTACGATATTCAAAGAATTAACTGAAGCTGAAGAAGAAATCGTGAAAGAAAATATCAGATCAAATTTAGAACAACAGAAAAGGAAATCTACAGAAAAAGTTGATAAGAAGCAACCTTCCTATGTTGATAACGAGCAAAAACAGGATTACAATCCAGAGTATTTATCTAAATCTAAATATGAAGCACCTATTGCTAATGAAACAGAATCAGATGTATCAGATACAGAGATTTTGGATCTGCAATCTCAGGAAGAGGAAATCCAAGCAAACATGGGTGACATAGAAAATTTACATAAACAATTTGCTCCCAAAGGTGTAGACTGGAGTAATGCAAAATCTATAGAAATTATCTCACAGGATGATGTAAAAAAGGTTCTTGCAGAATTAAAAGCATCTGGTAAGTTAACTGATAAAAACATCATCCAAATTAAAAAGAGTGTCGATCTAGGTGATGGCAAATGGATAGAGGTGGAAATAGATGATAAATAATTCCATTGTATTAACCCAATAATCTTGTTGAAGTGGTTTTCAACCACGATATTTCTTGTTGTTACTTCCTACTCCGAATATTCTCGTTGATGGTTTCCTACCTCAAATTACAAGAAAACCAGATAGATTCCTCTCAGATCAGTATAAAAAAAATGAAAGTTTTTCATCTGAAATACAACTAATATAACGCAAGTTGCCACCTATCATTTGTTGGAGGGGTTTGAAACCCCGATTTATAAGAAGTGGTTCCAAAATATGCAGAATTCCTTTGTTTTTCGTTTGATAAAGCAATTTGATGATTAATATTCAGTAAGTAGCAACTTAGGTTAATATAACATGGTATATCCAAATGTAATGAGACCCAAATTACTAAAACCAAAGTATATAATTTTGGAGACTATTTTCATGAAACACATACCTCTTCTCATTATCACTTTCTTGTTATTTTTAGTTTTTGTATTACCAACTTCTATTGCAGATGAACCCAATACTACGCTCACAGGTCACACCGATATTGTGATTAGCGTTGAGTTTAGTCCAAACGGTAATCTGCTTGCAACTAAAGGAAGAGACAAAACAATCCGTCTATGGAATCCTCGCTCTGGTAGTCTTATTAGAACAATAGATACAAATTCCAGAGGTGGGATAACATTTAACAAAGATGGTAGTCTACTCGCAAGTGCTGAAGGGGCAGCGAAAGTAGTTAATCTGTGGAATTCAGATACTGGCAAGTTGCAAAAAACTTTAGGTGGTCATCTTGGTGATGTCCGCTCCGTAACATTTTCACCGAATTCGGATGTACTTGCAAGTGGAGATTCGGATGGACATATCATTCTATGGGATTCAGACACAGGTCAACTCCTACGAACATGGCATGCTGATACACTGGACGGTTTAACTTTTAGTGCTGATGGCAATTTGCTTGCCAATGGTGTCAGAGATGATAGAAGCGTCAAAGTTTGGAATTCAAATACCGGACAACTACTACACACACTTGAACCAAGTGCCTATGAACTTTTTGATGTTACATTCAGTCATCAAGGACATACATTAGCAAGTGCTGGTTGGGGTCATATTGAATTATGGGATGCCAATACAAGAGAATTGATACGAAGTCTACCTGCTGATCGTGGTAGGATATATTTATCTGCTGCATTTAGTCCAGATGGTCGCATGCTCGCTTGTGGAAAGGATGCGGGTGTCAGTTTATGGGATGCTAAAAGAGGAATATTTCTCAAGAATTTCGGTGTAACTAATGTTGATGTTTACGATCTCGCTTTTAGTCCTGATGGACGTACACTTGCAAGTGTGGGGAAAAGCAACGAAGTACATCTTTGGAATATTATACCCCTTGATTCTGTAATTGCTCCAGAATTTCCTGAAGATTTAACAGGACCGAATGTTAGGACTTGGCACGAAGACTTTGGTGAAGTACATCTTGATTCATGGAGCAGACGTGAATACCAACGGGAAAGAGTCTCTTGGCAATCCACGAATGGACAACTGGAAGTGTCTACAGAACCGTTCTGTAACGGACGATTAAATATCTCTAATCGACTTGAGCTTGTTACGAATTACTCGCTTGAATTTACTGCCTTCCCTATAGAAACAGATCAAATTCGCGTAAAGTTGAAAGTTGATTCATTAGAAAATGCAAATGCTGGAATCTTCATCGGTAAGAAACCTGACAGCTTAGTTCATCAAGTGTTCCAACACGCATATCTTTTTGCTAACCATACACTTGGTAATCCCGATGGATGGGGTCATAGTAGTGCACCAGAGATTGGCTTGAACTTAAAAGAACTTGATGTGGTGTTTGATCGTGGACATTTCTACGTTTATTCAGATGGTAAATACATCGTGGACTTCAAAACGAACAGTATCCAAACGATAGATTACATCGGCATAGCCATTTTTCCCAAGAACTGCAATATTCCTGCTGCTGTGAATCTGGATGATTTTGAGATATCAGGACCAACTATTCCTGCTCCCGGAACTGTCGTAGTTGAACCAAAAGACAATCAACCAATAGACGATACTGTAATAGATGATTTCTGGGTTGAAGATTTCAATGAGGGACACCTCGATTCATGGACTGAAAATAAACATCAGAAAGAACGCAATAGAGCGACGTGGCAAGCGAAAGATGGAAACCTTAATGTGTGGATACAGCCACAATTGAACCATGCACTCCGTGAAACTTATGAGTTGGAATTTACAGGTCTACCTATCAGGGCTGAAAAACTCAATGTCAAAGTAGACATATTGGAAATCCACAACGCAAACGTTGGTATTCTTATTGGGCAGTATGACTGGGCAGGTGGAACATATAGACGTACCTATAAAATCCTTCACAAAGGCATCTGGGGTGCAATAGAGTTAGGTGATGTTCCTGATCACAATTATGAGAACCTTAATGAAATAGAAATAGTTTTTAATAAGGGACATTTCGAATTGCTCTCTGAAGGAGAGCACATCCTTGAGTTCGACGAACCTAATCTACCATACATTGATTGTCTCGGAATTATAGCCTATACGGGTGGAGTGCCACTTGCACATTTTGTCATGGATAATTTCGTAATTTCGGATATGGTTCCTCATCAGGAAAAGACTTTGAATGCCACTGCAAAGGGTAAGGCTGCAATATCATGGGGTGAAATAAAACAGCAATAAATCTGTCAGATCACGAAATGACATTTCTTCATAATGCACATATCCATAATAGGAGAACATAATGAAAGTATTCTTCACACTGTTTCTGGTTATTCTAACGGTAGTATGTATTTCTGGACAAATGCTATCTGCTGAAACTTGGGTAGAGAATTTTAATTCAGATAAACTTGATTCTTGGAAAGAATACGATGAACACTTCGGTACAGGTGTTTGGGCACCAAAAACTGTATGGAAGACTAAAGATGGAATGTTGGATGTATGGATTGATCCACCACCATCCCCCGGAATATTTGAAAGATTTCCACTTGAGTTTGTCGGTTTTCCAATTAAGGCTAATAAACTCAATGTAAGGGTTAAGATTGTACAGAAATGGCAAAATACTGACAGGATTGGTATTCTAATAGGTCAGCTTGATGAAAGAAACAATGTAATAGGACATACGTTTCATTTTCTTAACGGATCATTTTTACCAATAAATAAAACGCCATTTAGAAACGGTGTAATACAAACACCACGTTCAGATAATATACTTGAAATTGCTCATCAAGTAGATTCAGAACATTTTCCACTTGAGGAAATGGAAATATCATTTGACAACGGACATTTCAAGTTTATATCACAGAATAATCTACTGACTGAATTCAAGGTTGCACAAATGACTACGATTGATTGTTTAGGAGTAATTGCTTATGTGGAACGTGGTGGAGGACACCTTGGAATATTTGCATTAGACGATTTTGTTATTTCTGGTCCCAATGTCCCCGCACATAGCAGTCTAAATGTGCATTCTATTGGTAAGACTGCAGTCTTATGGGGAGATCTGAAAAGACAATAATTATATTGGATATTCTATCCTAACCTATCCATTGAAATTGAACTTATGAAGTCATCAGATATGATATAAGTCTTTTCCCATCACGAAAATCAGGTATAATGATGTCCGCACCCACGCGAATAAGTCGTTCCCTCTTATCCGCGTTCATATTGTAGATGTTATCTTCAACAGATGCAACACCGACAGCAATCGCACCCACTGCCTTTGCATTTTCAATCTCAACATATCCATCACCAATAATGAGCAGTTCACTGCCACTCAGTTCAAAATCTTTGAGTATTTTCTGAATAACCATCGCTTTGGAAAACTTCTTGTACTCTCGCAATGCCCCATGTATACCACCATTGAAAAAATTTGCAACACCGAGAAGTTCAGCCTCATTCTTGACGAATTCAACATCTGTTCCACTTGCCAGATAGCATTGAACACCCATATCATGCAGACTCTTCAGGAATTCCAGTGACATCGGTACACGTAGTGTTTCACCGGATAAGGTTCCATCAGCAAGGTCTGCAATTCGTTTGTCAACGATGGGAAGTAACCGATTATTATATTCGTCTTTGTAATCAAGCGGTTCCTTTGGTTCTCCACCCCGCTTTTCAACTTCTTCTGCCAATTGCATCATTTGATAGATCGTCTGTTTCCCGGTCAATCTATCAACAAATTCAACGACGATTGCTTCTAACGTTTCGCGTGTTTCAGTTGTGTTGGTTTCGGTTTTGAGGAAATCAACCATCATAGGTACCATCACGTTTTGCCAACCATCTCTGATGAGTGAGATGGTCCCATCAAAATCAAAAACAGCATGTCGGATGTTTCCTGTTTGGATATTATTGTGGATTTCAATACTGGTACCGTCTAAAAGTTGTTGCATTGGTCTCCTCACACTTACAAAGTTGTTGATTTCTCACTACTTATCTGATAATATAATGGCAAATGAATAATAATGCAACCAAAATCTGATTCTGGTCGGCAGTTGTATGGATGAAAAAGAGATCCTGAAGAAGATACAACGTATTGATATATTTACTAATCGCTTAGTGAATACCATCTTTGCTGGAGAATATAGAAGTATATTCAAAGGACAAGGAATTACCTTTGACGAAGTTCGGGAATATCAAGAAGGCGATGAAATTCGGACAATAGATTGGAATGTCACAGCACGGATGGGACATGCATATATAAAAAAATACGTAGAAGAACGTGAATTGGTTATGATGCTTCTCGTTGACATGAGTGCATCAACACAGTTTGGGAGTATTTCAGAAACCAAAGCCGAGATAGCAGCAGAAATTGCAGCACTACTCGCATTTTCAGCCATCAGAAACAACGACAAAGTTGGACTGATGTGTTTTACAGATAAAGTAGAACATTATGTAGCACCGCAAAAAGGGAAAAGACATGTCCTGAGAGTAGTCAGAGACATTCTCCGTTTTGAACCTAATCATGCGGGGACAGATATTTCTGAAGTATTATCCTTTGCGAATAAAATACTAAAACCACATAGTGTTGTCTTTCTTATCTCTGATTTCAAGGATACTGACTATCAAAAGCAGCTGCGTGTTACGGCAAAAAGGCATTCATTAATTGCTATCACATTAACAGATCAAAGGGAATTGGAAATGCCGAATGTCGGACTAATTGCATTAAAAGACCCAGAGACAGGTGATAAGATCGTTGTTGATACAAGGTCGGATCATGGCAGACAACTATATACAGAACATATACGTCAATCAGGAGAGGAACGACTACGGACATTACGGACAAGTAAGGTGGATAATATAGATATCAGAACAGATGAATCGTATGTTATTCCTCTCATTCGTTATTTCCACCAACGTGCTGCTCGTAGTTAATAATATTCTTCAAAATATAATACAACTCAGATTTCTTAGTGGATACTTAGGTTTATGACTACACTTGAGGCAAAAGGTATTACACATGAATTTGTTCAGGATAAAACGAAATTACAAGTGTTGAAAAACCTAAACTTTTCTGTAGACAAAGGAGAGTTTGTCGCACTACTTGGTCCTTCAGGATGCGGAAAGAGTACATTATTCAATATCATCTCTGGACTTATAACACCGCTTTCAGGTGAGATTTGGTTAAATGGTAAACGACTTCAAGGTAATTTTGGTGCATTCGGATATATGCAGCAAAAAGACCTTCTTCTACAATGGCGAACAGTATTGAAGAATGTCCTCATTGGTCCAGAAATACAAGGTGAGTCGCTTGTTGATACAAAAAACGAAGCACTTGGATTATTGACACAGCTTGGTTTGCATGGGTTTGAAAAAAGTTATCCGACGCAACTTTCTGGTGGTATGCGTCAACGGGTTGCATTAGTTCGGACACTACTATTCAAAAAGGATATCCTTTTATTAGATGAACCTTTTGGTGCTTTAGATGCAATGACACGCACTGTGATGCAGTCTATACTTTTGGATATATGGAACAAAAACAGACAAACAGTGCTTCTAATTACGCATGATATTGAGGAAGCACTTGTACTTGCAGATAAAATCTATGTCCTAACTGCAAGACCGGCATCTATAAAAGCAACAGTGGATGTACCTTTATCAAGGCCAAGAGATACAACAGTGAGAGACCTGATTGACTTGAAGAGTAAACTGTTTGAGTTGTTGAAAGTGGAAATGCAACAGGTGTTTGATGTGAACCATCAATAACTATTTTTTTACAAGCATTAGTGGAGTGTCCATTATTACATTGTAGGAGTAGACAGACCATTCTGTCATTCATCTGACATACTCAATACGATTTACAAGGAGAAATTTTGATTAATCGTCTATTACATATCATTCTTATATTTATATTCATACCTGCATTATTTCATATTGGATGTGGAGAAGAAGCAGAGGATACGATTGTAATTCAATCAGTGAATCCACCTGATGGTAGTACTATCTTTACAAATTCTACAATTTCAATCACATTTGAACGCACACCACGAAATCTTACGGTCTCGGATGGAGAGTTTACTCTAACTGGTGATACTGTTTCAATTATCGGACCTTTCCCAATGGGTAATCTTGAAATTGAACTCAATTGGGATGGAGGAAACCGAACGATATCCTATACTGTTGAAGAAACTGAAATCCCAGAGGACATGGCACTCATTCCTGCTGGTGAATTTCAATTAGGGAGTGTCAGCGGAGAGGCAGGAAGTATTGCTCAGCGCGGACATGCTGTCCATATTGACGCTTTCTATATTGACATCTATGAGGTGACGAATAGCCAATATAAAAAGTTCATTGAGAGCAATCCATCATGGCAAAAGAGTAGTATCCCCACCCGGTTCCATGATGGGAATTATCTTGCAAAATGGACTGATAATACCTTCCCAAGTGATATTGGCGACCATCCTGTTGTGTATGTAAGTTGGTATGCAGCAGCAGCCTATGCAACTTGGATAGGTAAAAGGTTGCCAACTGAAGCAGAATGGGAAAAAGCCGCCCGCGGTGGTGAAGAAGGACAAAAGTATCCATGGGGAAATACTCTTGACGATGATAAGGTGAATTACAGTCTGAATGTTGGAATCACTGGTGCGACAACTCCTGTTGGTGATTATCCTGAAAATGGATACGGTTTATATGACATAGTTGGGAATGTGTTGGAATGGTGTATGGATGAATATGACAATGAATTTTACAACGATCCACCCAAGAACAATCCGTTGAGTGGTGACAGAAACATAGAAGATATTCTTGAGAATTTTAGGAACATCAGTTCTTCACGTTCTGTCAGGGGAGGTTCTTGGGTAGAAAGTGGTCAACCAAGGATATGGATTACATATAGACGTGGCAATGATCCTGCTTCCACAAGTCAACTGGTTGGGTTTCGTTGTGTCAAATCTTTATCTCCATAAGATAACCGAAGTGATACCATTTCTAATAGAAAACACCGCATTTTTGTAGCACAAACTGCCAGTTTGTGCCGTCCTTCAAGACATTCTTAACAAATGTTAATGGGATAAACATATATAGAAATGGTATAAGAAATCGTGCAACTGCCTCCGTTTAAATGTTGAACTTCAACTAATCGAAAAAACGCTCACCCCTCCCGACTCGTCACCAACAGCAATATACTGGTCATTCGGTGACCAAACGAGGTTTGTGACCCCCGTTGTCAGAGCGGCTTCATGAACCGTCCGAGAACGGAGGTTACCTCGCAATTGCCAGACGTAGACCAGACCGTCGGCACAGCCTGAGGCAAGCAGTTTTCCGCGATGTTGAAATCGCACAACGCTGAGAAAATCCTGATGCCCGGAAAGCGTAATGGGTTTGGTACCAGCTGGTCCGCGACCGGAACAATCCCACACCGTAACATCCTGACCACCTCCCGTAGCCAAGTATCGACTCGTGGCATCCCACGAGACTTCTCGCACTTTCGTCGGATAGCCAGTCATTTGTAAGTCCTCACCGGTAGACATAATCCAGAAGTGTACAGTCGAATCTTGATCTCCGGTGGCGATGTGTTTGCCGTCAGGACTCCACGCAATCACCAGTGATGAGCCTTGCCATTCCATTCGGTTGAGGGCTTCCGACTGTTGCGGGTCCCACAGCATGACACCGCCGTAGGTAATTGAGGCAAGTTGCTTTACACGCGGTTTCCACTGGAGACCAGAAATCGTGCTCTGATGATCAGGATATTCGCGAACAAGTTCACCGACAACGTTCCAGAGTTTCAACTTACGACCCGCGGCAGAGGCGAGTATCGGTTTTTCGCCACCACTCCAAGATATGTGCTCAACCCATGCTGCTCCCCCGTCAAGCGAATGGGTTGCTTCGCCACTTGCCATATCCCACAACCGAATTTTCCCATCTTGTCCTGCGCTTGCAAGCACCTTGCCGTCTGGACGCCATGCGATCGACATTGTACCGAATTCATGCCCTTCAAAGGCATGGATAACCGCTCGACGATGCCCTTCAAAAATTGTCACCGGACCGAGAACCGACGCGGCAGCGATGTATTTCCCATCAGGGGACCACGCCAGATCAATGACGTGGTCGCTGATGGTTGCCGTCCAATTTTCGCGCAGTTGAGAGGGCTGGAGAATGCGGCTGCTCATGTTGTTCAAGCGAGACATGCTTCAAACCCCTCAGTCAATTCTGCCCGATCGAGGTTGCGCCCGATGAAGATGAGGCTATTGCAGCGCGGTTCACCATCCCACGGGCGGTCGGGGCGACCGTCGAAGAGCATATGAACACCTTGGAAGACGAATCGGTTTGGCTCCCCCTTGATGCTTAGAATACCTTTCATGCGGAAGATGTCTATACCTTTTGTCCGAAGCAGGTCGCTAATCCAATCGTTCAGCCGGTCGGGATCGAGGTCGCCGGGGGTTGTGATGCCGACCGATGTGACTTCGTCATCATGTTCGTGGTCTGGCTTAAATTCGCGTTCAACAACTGGCTTGACAAGGGCACCGCTGCCAAAGAGTTGTGCTTGAAATTCGTCGGGGTGATGCTCGGTAAACAGCGCGTAAGCACCGGGGCGGTCGATCTGCACATCAAAACGTAATTCATCGGCTGTGAGATTCAACGCAATGAGTTGTCCACCCGGTTGAAGGGTGCCACCCGCCGAAAGTTCATGCTCGTTATCGGAGAAAACCATAACGACTGGCTCAACAGCGGCCTCCAAAGCTTCATCGGTTGACTCATTTACGGGTGCCAACGCGACTTTCATCGTCGGGTCAGGACCTTCTTGGAGAACCAGTTCATGCGCGCTTTCCGAAAGGTTATAAACACCAGCCCATTCAAATGGATACTCCGGTTCCATAAACTGTGGGTCAACCTCCATCGCCCGGTCGAGATCGAATCCGCCGACATTGAGAATCTTGTCCATTTCAACCACGGCGTTTTTCGTCCGATAAATCTTCGCTGCACCGTTCATGCCGCGAATTCTGGCTTCCAGTTGTTCTAACTCTGTCTCGGTCACAAGGTCTATCTTGTTCAACAAAATGACATCGGCAAAGGCAATCTGTTCACGCGCCTCGTCGCTGTCATCGATGTGCTGCCAGATGTGTTTGGCATCTACCACCGTCGTGACGGAATCCAGTTGCAGTTTCTCCTGCATTTCGGTGTCCATGAAGAACGTCTGAGCAACTGGTCCGGGGTCCGCAAGCCCTGTGGTTTCGACCATGATGTAGTCGAACTTATCGCGACGCTTCATCAGATTCCCCAAAATACGGATGAGATCACCGCGTACCGTGCAGCAGATGCAACCATTGTTCATCTCGAAAATCTCTTCTTCGGCACCGATGACCAAATCATTATCGACTCCGATTTCGCCAAACTCGTTTTCGATGACGGCGATACGTTTGCCATGGTTTTCGGTGAGAATGCGGTTGAGAAGCGTGGTTTTACCAGACCCCAAAAAACCCGTTAACACGGTGACGGGGACTTGATTGTTTAGCATGGTTGTGTTCATCTTTCTCTCCTTGTTGAATTTAGTCAGCGGTCAAACTTACGATGTCTGTCTGCTTTACCTCTGACAACGGTTTGTGAATTTTGTATTGCCGGGGCTTTCCCGGTGTCTCCATGATTGCAATGACCGTTTTCAATAGACGGACAGCCTTCTTCGGTGCACTGCAACTGAGTAATCATCACGGAGATGTCTTCTGATAGGTCAAAGGCTTGGAAGACCCACGATTTGACTTGGACGAGTTGCTGTGGGTCACTCTGCTTCTGCGAATTGAACAAATTAAACACGGTTGTATAGTCTCCTTTATGCAGCACGTGCCTTCCTTGATAGAAACCCGCTGGTCGGAATGCAAACGGATCCCGACAGCAACGCTTTCTTTAGAACACTAAATCTTTTGCCGAACTCACGTTAAGTTAATTAATGCGATACGCTAGCATGTTCTTCTTCACATGCAGCGCAGGTTTTACACAGATGTCGATTTACGAGGTGTGCGGATGCAAGAGAGATTCCTCCAGAAATATGTAAGATCACCTCATAAATTCCTTCAGCAGAAATATGTGCAGTAGCAATAAATGCAATTCCTACGATTAGGACAAGGAATGCCCTCCAACGACGATGATGACGAATTCCCCAAACGATGCTTCCCAATGCAAGCACAACTGCCCCACCGATGATGACTAATTCCGCGGGTTCACTGACAAAAAAACCAAGACCAATCAATGGTAAAAATGTAACCAAAAGGGGCATCGCCATGCAATGGATAGCACATGAAAGAGATATACATGCGCCAACAGAGTCTACGAACCCTTGACTAAAATATTTTTTCAATTCTTTACTCCTATTGTTGTATGGATTGTAGATATAGAATATCCATACAGATTCTGTTAATAATCTGAGATTTCTTAATACGCTGTTAAAGCATGAAAATGTGAATCTAAGAACTTTGTTTTATGAAAAAAAATAGGCTTATTTCTAATACAAAACAGTATAAAACGCTCAAGAAAATGGTTTTTCAAACGGAAAAACAAGCAACTTTGTTGCATACCTAAGCGCATTTTCATGTCTGCAAAAGCATTCCGTGTCTAAGGTGGTTAAGTTTAGAACCATTGCAAGAATCTCAGTCAAATATATTTGCACAAATACTAAGCAATATTAAATAATAATCTTCCGATATTTTCGGCAGATGACGACACCGAGTTCGTAGGGACGGGGTTTCCCCGCCCGCTATCAATGGACAATGTGCATATTTAATATTGAAACTTGTTTAAAAATTCATTTTATACAAAAATTTAATGTTTCTTCCCGGTTCTGGCATCACAGCTTTAATTCGGGATAAATGATCACGGTAGGCAGTGTTAAAAAGATTCTCTACTTCAAGGACAATTAGATTTTCAAACTGCCACAAACTGTAATTAAAGTAGGCCCCTACATTGTGGATAACATATCCATCAGTCGGTTCTTCAAATTCGCCAAGACGTGTTTGACTTACAGAATATTTTGATGTCAGGTGAAAATGAAAGGGAGATAAAGTATAATTTAATGCAAGTCTCCCATTGAGTGGTGGAATACGTTCCAAAGGTTTACCTTCGTCTTCAATCGTCCCATTCAAATAACTCATACCAATATTTACAACGAAGTTAGGAAGTATCTCAGTTTCTATACTTGTTTCAATTCCATTCATAACTACATCCTGTCCATTGTATTGATATATCCACAACCACCCAGCAGCACCACTACCCCACTCTTTTTCACCAGTATTTGTTGGTTTGAGGTAGCTATAAATCTGATTCTGGAATATTGCCACGTTGAGATTGAATCTGTCGTTTGTATATTCTGCGTAGAGTTCACCGCCATACCCGTTTTCCGATTCCAATTCTGCATTACCGATTTCATAAGAATACACGGCAAGATGTGGACCGTCAGAGAAAAGTTCCTCAATGCCGGGGGCGCGGTATGATTTCATGATGGTTGTACCAGTACTTAGATTGTCATTCCACTGGTAGATTCCTGATACAGCACCAGAAAAACCACCGAAATCACGTCTTTCAACAGTACCTGCTTGAATAACAGTTCCAGGGCGAAATGGTTCAGCACGCCGGAAGTCGTATCGGACCCCGCTTTGTAAGGTCAGACGATTGATCTCTTGTTGATTCGTAAAGTATCCAGCCAGCGCAAATTCACGGGTGTGAGGTGTCCAATAGAAGCCACCCGTTGCGTGATCTCTGTATTCACCCCACAAACCTGTGATAACATTGTCAAATAGAAATGTCATCACGGAGAAATTGTATGTCAGAACTCCGAATTCCACGCCAAGCGTACCATTTGACTCTAATTCCTGATGTTCATATCGTGTATAGGCTGTCCGCAGTCTTACTTTCTCAATCCAACTCTTGTTAAAACGATATTCCAGCATCCCATCATAACGTTGTCTGTCCAAAGCAATGTTGACTCCATGGATATGTCCCTCAGGTGAACCGGGTATCCCGTAATCAGAACGATAGCCTCCACCAGATACACCGATATATCCCCATGGCTTGATGAGTGAAGTACCGATGGTATAATTGAGATTAGATAGTTCTGTGTTTTCAAGGACTCCATCTGGTGTTTGCGTATCTTCTGAAAGACGACGATTCCATTCTAAATTCCCTACAAAGTCATTAACAGGCACCATCAATCCTGTTGTTCCAGTTAAACCTGTATTCACAGATTCCGCTTGAAAGGTTAATCGCATAGTGGGACGTTTAGGAAGGTAATCTGGAATACTGGTGCGTTTGACGTTAATCACGCCGCCTAATGTGCTGGAACCGTAGATTAGAGATGCTGGACCACGTGTGATTTCTATCCCTTTTGCAGAAGTTGGGTCAATAGCAACAGCATGATCTGCACTGGAGGCAGATTTGTCCCCACTTCGTTCCCCATCTTCAAGGATGAGTAATCTGTCACCACCTAATCCTCTTATCACAGGTCGGGCAACTGCGCTTCCCATAGTGCGTTGTGAAATCCCAAGTTGATCTGAAAGCGTCTGCGCCAATGTCATTCCCAACCGTTTTTCCAGTTCAACTTCATCTAACGATATGTCACTTGTTTTTTTATATTGATCAAGAGATTGTCTCGCACCCAGTACAGTAACTGTATCAAGTTGTTCTGCTTCAGTTCTCATTTCGATTTGCAGAAAAGGCGTTGTATCATTTACATCAACAACCTGTTCATGCAGCAGATAGTTTACCTTTGTAAACTGAAACGTATGTTGTCCCTCTGAGATTGCATCAATTTTAAACTGACCGAATTTATCTGTTTGCGTTGTTTTTTCAACCCCTATAATACGGACAGTTACGTCGCTAAGTCTGATATAGTTTTGTATATCTAATACTTCACCGCGTAGCTGATAGGTTGCTACTTGGTTGCTGTGTGTATCTCGATTATGGCATAACATACAACTGAATGTCAAAATGAGAGCAAAAAGGAAGGTACGTTTTATACACGTACCTACCTTTGATTTTCTACATAAGCAGGAATTTCCAATGTACAACATGGAAATTCTCCTTATTCTACAGTGACCGGTATGAGAAGTGCTGCAGTATAATCGGGATGATCGCCATGCAGGAGTTGGAGTTTTATCTCAGTATTCCCTGCTGATATGCCTTCCACTCCAAAACTCAATCCATGATCTTCATCGTCATGATCTTCATCATCATCATGATCTTCATCATCATCATGATCTTCATCATCATCATGATCTTCATCATCATCGTCATGATCTTCATCGTCCTCACCTAAGTGGATTTCAATGATTGTATCATCGTATTTCGATAAACCGAGAGCAAAAACTAATTCTGTTTCCTCATTTTCGTGCTCATGGTCATCGTCTTCATCCTCATCCTCACCGGGATGAAATTCGTGCTCGTGGTCATCAAGGAAACTGACTTGAACTTCAATTTCTTCACCAACAGTCACGGTAAGTTCACCCTCGTGTTCACCTTCGAATTGACGATAGACCTGATTTCCATCTACCTTTAGAATGAAACCATCTGCATCAGCATGCATGATTTCTTCTTCATGGTCATCAGTGATCGGATTATCGTCTTCGCTGCAGCCTCCCATAAAAGGTAGCACAGCAACAATAGCTATTAACAATATGCGTGAAATCTCGCGTTCTAAAGAAAATGTATACATTTTATTCTCCAATTTAATTTATATGAATAAAGTATGAATTATCACAATTCAACTGAACTAATTACTCGTTAAAAACTTCTTATCAGGACAAGGAACTATTGATACAAAGGCGCGCAAGACCAGACATGTATTCTTGGTAAACAACGCACTTATTATACAAATCAAATAGACTTCATCCATTCTGTCAAGATAAATTGACATCAGAACAATTATTTATAGTGAATTATAAATATAAGTTGACACTTTCGACCCACGGTAGGCGAGGTTTCCTAACCTCGTCGATGCAGAGTGTTCAAGTAATTTCAAAATCTACTATAATTTAAAAGTTTACTATAAAAAAATAATATCTACTGATAAACCTGAGAATGTTGGGGGTGCTCTTTTCTGTATATTTGATGTAGGATTGAATGTTTTTGGGGAGATTGTTATTTGTGGTATTTTGGTATCACAAAGAGCATTTGTGGGAATAGTAGTAGGTTGGATATTGAAATTAACGTGTGTTGTGATAAATACACATGCTGGACATCTCTCATCCGTATGTAATGGTTCACTGTCTTCATGCTCATGACAATGTTCGTGTTCAAGGTCATTTTCATGGCAGTGCATGAACGGCATCAGACTGAGAAGCAATACGTTACAAATTATTCCAACGATGAACAGTATGTTCGTAGTATATTTAAGCTGTTTCAACTATCCGTACCTATCTGAATTTCTTGGTTAATGGATATATTATAATATATAAATTGATGGATTGCAATATTTTGTGATGCAAACCAGGGTTATTTAGTTTTCGGTAATTCTGATAGATTTGTTCACATATCAATATAAAGCAATGCATAGTAGTAGGCACACTCCGTGTGCCGTATACCTTAAAGCACAAGATAGACGGCACACGTAGTGTGCCTACTACCATGAACATTTATGAAGAAAAGGAGAGTGGGTCTAAACGCAACTCATAATATAAACTTTCCGTATTGCCGTTCAGTTGATATTTCTTAAAACTAAATAATCCTGGGTGCAAACAGATTTTCATGGATTTTTTTAGCAATATATGATAGAATATCTATACATTTATAAAAATATGTCATAATATATAAAGTGTAATATACTTTCGTTAATAATTTAAAGGATAATTTCCAAATGCCAATAGACACAGTTACTTTACCACCAGGACACTATATTATTGCCGACCCTGATTATTTTAAGGATTATGAACCTTATGCGTATTTCTGGACTGGTGGAGATGGCGGATTTTATGACAATTTTGAAAATTGTTACTTCGTCGATTCTGCAATGCTATCAGTATTTCAAGTAGAAAATAAACCACATAATATCCCTGAAGGAACACATTACTTCAATTTCAAAACGCCATGGAAAATTGACTTTAATCAGCATGGTGTTTTAGAACAACTCAAAATCACAGTTCTCTCATTCAAAGATATCAGTCCTGATTTTTTCGAACCTATGGTTTTCAATAGTTGATTTACTTTCGTGTGACAAAATTGTTTGTTTCTAATCCAAATGAAACGTCAATCTGTAACGGAACGTTTTTCTTTTGAAGGAAGGTACGGAAATATGGCAGATACATCTTACAGTATCTTTGATACACGCACTCCAGAAGACATTCACCAAGAAATACAACAAGTTTATCTTGAAAACGCGCGCCCTTGGGTAATTGGTTATAGTGGGGGAAAAGATTCTACTGCAGCACTGCAGCTCGTGTGGTATGCGCTTGCAGAATTATCTCCAGAAAAACGCAAGTTTCCTGTCTATGTAATTTCCTCCGATACTCTCGTTGAAACGCCAGTGATTGTTGGTTATATTACCGATACCCTTGAACGTTTAGAAAGGGTCGCGCGGAAAGAACAAATGCCGTTTCAGACAGACATCGTCCGTCCGAAAATCACTGATACGTTTTGGGTAAACCTAATAGGCAAAGGATATCCTGCACCTTACAGCAAATTCAGATGGTGTACTGACCGCATGAAAATCAAACCTGCCAATCGTTTTATATTAGATAAAGTAGCAGAATTCGGTGAAGTGATTATGGTACTTGGGGTCCGAAGGGGAGAGAGTGCTACGCGGGACCAGGTATTAAGTATGCACAGTATACAGAATTCTCCACTTCTGCGGCATAGCACACTACCGAATGCCTTTGTTTATGCACCTATTGTTGATTTCAGTTTGAACGATGTTTGGTTCTATTTATTGAATGTTCCTTCACCATGGAATAACGACAATAAGGAGCTTGTCACCCTCTACCGAAATTCAAATGCCCAAGGAGAATGTCCTCTTGTTGTTGATGAAACCACTCCATCATGTGGAAACAGTCGCTTTGGATGCTGGACCTGTACCGTAGTTTCAAAAGATAAAGCGATGGAAGGACTTATTGATAGTGGTGAGGATTGGATGTTACCATTGCTTGAGTTCCGTGACTTCCTTGCTGACACCCAAGATCCAGAAAAAAAACCTGAAATTCGTGAACACCGACGTAGTAACGGTCAAGTTACTATCGTCAATAATAAACTTATTCACGGTCCCTATACGCTCAAATTTTGCCAAGAACTCTTGGAAGAACTTCTCAACGTCCAAGAACAGGTTCGCAAAGAAGGTCCCAACCCTGAAATTAAACTCATCACTGATGACGAACTTGAAGAAATCCGAAAAATTTGGAGAACCCAACGACAAGATTGGAAAGATGCAGTACCACAGATTTATTCAAAGGTAGTTGGTAAACGTGAGTGGATTGCTGACGATACAACTGCTTTTACTGCATCAGATAAGGAACTGTTATCCAAAATCTGTGATGAAAACGGGGTTCCTGTTACGCTTGTGGCAAAATTGTTAGATACCGAGCGGCAAATGGATGGAATGAGTCGGCGTGCTGGAATCCAATCTCGAATTGACCAAATCTTTCACGAGGATTGGCGTTCGGAAGAAGAAGTGCGCGACAGTTTAGATAGCTGCGAGTTACAATGATTCTCCACAAACTCACACTCAACAACTTCGGTTTGTTCCGTGGATTACAAACTGTACAATTGACACCAAAAGGTACAGGAAATATTATCTTAATTGGTGGTATGAATGGTTCTGGGAAAACAACTCTCCTTGATGCAGTTCGTCTTTGTCTCTATGGTAAACGTTCATTAGGTGCTCGGGTTGGTCAAAATGAATATTACGAGTACCTTTCTACAATGATCCACCGCACTCCATCCGCAACATTATCATCAAATCATGCCTCTGTATCCCTTGAATTTGAATATGCACGTGGTGGTGAAAAAAATCTATATCGTGTTGAACGTTCTTGGCGACAGTACGGAAAAACTCACCGCTCAGTCAATGAAGGATTGACCTTTACCGAAAACGATGATTTTAACGCCAACCAGGAAACATCACACTGGCAAGATTATATAAATGAACTTATTCCAGTTGGTGTATCAAAATTCTTCTTTTTTGATGGAGAAGATATTCAGAAATTGGTTGATGATTCAAGCCATGATGAGTTTCTTGTTGAATCAATCAAATCGTTGCTTGGGTTAAACTTAGTGGATCGGTTAAAATCAGACTTGCACATCTATGCCAACCGTTTGGGCAAACAGGGCAGTCCAGAACCAGTGCATGAAAAAATAGAAGTATTAGAATCCGAAATGAATTCACTTAGAATGTCGTTATCAGATACAGAAGATAGTAAGAAATCATTACAAACGAAAATAGAGGAGTTAGAAGCACAAATTGAACGTCAAGAATCACGCATTGCTGCAGAAGGTGGCGGTTATGCTGAAAAAAGAGAGAGCCTAAATTTACGACAAGGACAACTCCTCACTGATATTGAGGCATTAGAAAATGACATTAGGGATCTTTGTGAGAAACTATTTCCTTTCTCATTAGTACCAGAACTACTTGAAGAATTAAGAGAAAGGCTCCAAAAAGAGATTAAATTAAATGAATGGGTAGCCGAAAATCGTGCCTTAAGAAAGCAAAATAAGCAAATTCTTGAGAACATTAATTCTGACACATTTTGGGATAATGAAACTTTCCCTGACGTGCAAATAGATGTAGTCCGTGCTAAGATTGCAGCACTTCTGAAAAAACGACGTAACCGTCCAAAAGAAATACAAAAGTTCAAAAACATTCGAGACCGTTCTCCTACCGAATACGTTCATCTATTTGAATGGATTGATATCTGTCTCAATGAGACACCTCAAGAATTTATTGCCTTGACCAATGAATTAAAGGAAGCAAAATCAGAATTACAAAGGGTAGAAGAAGGTCTTCAGAGAGTCCCTGCCGAAGAGGTACTGAAACCGATAATTGAGAAACTGTCCACATTAAACCAAAAACTTGGACAGTTAAATAAGGAAACACAAGAGATTGACGAATCTATCCGTTCTCTGACTTATCAAATTGAGGTTGCAGAAGGAAAACTTGAGAAATTGCATGTTTCCCAGCAGCTCGGCCAAGATCACATCCGACGTCAAGATCAGGTACGCGATGTAAGTTCGGTTTTAACAACTTACACAAGTGAACTCACACAGGCAAAAGTTTCTATATTAAGTGACTCTATCGTTGAAAGTTTCAACTATCTATCTCATAAACCAGACCGAATAAGACGAGTCCATATTAACTCCGAAACCTTTGGTGTTACGCTTTATGATACCTATAATCAACCGCTTGCAAAGGAAGAATTGTCGGCAGGTGAAAAGCAGATATACACAACTGCTCTTTTATGGGGATTAGCAAGGACCTCAGGTAAACCACTCCCAATGATTCTTGACACACCCCTCGGACGTTTAGATACCAGTCACCGCGAACTTCTTGCTGAACGCTATTTTCCGTCCGTAAGTCATCAAGTTATCCTGCTCTCTACCGACACTGAAATTGATGAACATTTATTTCCACTATTGGAACCTTTTGTTTCACACACGTTCCATTTAGAGTATCAAGAATCAGACGAGTACTCCGACATTAAAGAAGGTTATTTCAGGTAGGGTTTTATGCAGTTAAACAGAATTCATATCTCAGAAGATTCACGGACTAAACTCAGAACTCTGAAAGGTAGGACAGGTTTACTTCCTAATGTTCTGAGCAGAATCGGATTAATGCTATCCCTTGCTGAGGAAAATGAACCAGATATTGACGCAAACACAACTGACGGTTCAGAGTTTAACCGCTTTACGTTGATGGGAGAGTGGGATCCGTTGATTGTTGCTCTTTTGGATGAACGAGGGATTGCTAATGGGATGAGTAAGGATAACGATACACTTGTCAAATATTTCCGTGCACATCTGAATCGCGGAGTACGTTTGCTTTACGGTCGGGTGAAACGGTTAGAGGATTTAGCAAATCTTCTTTCATAATTTAGACTGATATACCACCACGAGAAATATTACAAGCCTAATTCTTGAGGACTTAGCAAATTTATTAACAACAAAAAATCAATTTATAAGACCTTATCGGGCAACTCAATCCGATTTGTTTCAACCCCTAATGCTTTAGCATAATCCTCCTGCAATTTTCCTACATCTTTTGATGGCTGATTCAGCATATAGAGAAGCAGGTTTTTGGCGAGTGTACTACCGTTTATTATCTTTTTTTGACTTGAATCCCAAATAACACCTCTGTATGGATCCTTAGTTAAGTCCGTTGGTAATTTTGAAATCATTTTGAAACACTCCGTTAGTGGGTGTTTCTCCGCCAGAACAGCTACGATTTCTGTTAATATTTTCAACCCCATAGGACGGAAAAGTATACTACCCCCATTCGAATGTCTATATTTCTTGACAACGATTGGATAATCATCAATTGAATTAGCAAACTCCTTGAGCGGTAAGAAGCAATTTGTAAGTTGTTTAAAGTACTCACAAGCATTGAGATAATGCTGATTAAGAACCACATCAGATTGACGTATTTTTGTTAGTTCTTTTTTTCTGTCTGAGGATCTTTTTTTGTTTGATATGGTGTATACTTTTGTGAATAGTATACCTAGTAGATCGTATAGATTTCCAATAGTCGTGAGGCAAGTTTGATTGCTCTTTGGTATATTATCAGTAGCGTTGTTTAAGATTTTCTCATCTATAAACATTGGACTTTCTGTAACCAGCCTCCGAACAGTGATAGCCATTGTATCATCTTCATCAAGAATGATAATTTCTCCTTTTGAAACTCGGATAGCATTTTTATTTAATGTTGTGAAAAGTCTCCGACTCCTTTCCATCCCTTCTGTATCTGTTTTATGAGCAATGAAGATGATTGATAGTTCATCTTCACCTAGTTGAGGATTTTCTGCTATTGCTTCCTTAATTCCTATAAGACGGTGTTGTCCGTCAAGTGTAAATAGTTTTTCTTCACCATTCAAACTAAGAATTCCTATTCCGGCAACGACATCTTCAGGAATATCCTCGGTATCCATTAAATTGTTGCTCTCAATAGAAGTAATATCGTACCAACTGGGATCGCCCTCATAGACAGCTACAATTAGCGAATTGAAAAAACGCTGTTGTTGATTTAGAAGATAATCTTTTATTTCCCTGCCTCTGTTTCTTTTTATATATCTCTGGACCATATCACTCAACATTTTACTCTCATAAAGTTCCTCAGCGATTTTGATCCGCTCAGCAATATCCTTAAGTTTCATGAGTGTAGGGTAATATACCCAATCACCAATTATCCCTCTTAAAGAAGGAAGGTATAATTTTTTCATTGTCTTCCTATTTTGATTGCTCTACCCATTTCTGCTGAATATCCTTGATCAACGAAAGGTGGAGAGAAGGCATCTAGCAGTTGTTGCTCTAACTGTTTTAAATCCATTTGAGTCGGATCTACTTCAGCATAATAAAAATACAGATAACCTGCCCATATATTTAACATATCATGAATACGTCCCTTATTTGGTGACTTTAAGAGAGCTCTATTTCTGTTCGAAAGGTTTTTGACATAGAGGTAATCTCCGAATCGCTTTCGTAAGTTTCGCTCGCTGTTATGTCCTGTTTGTCCAATGTACATTAAATAACCATGTGAAGGAAATTGGGCAATTCTTGGTTCAACAAAAAATGCGTAAACCCCTTTCTCAGTGGGGATTTGATTAGCATTGTCTCTTTCAAATTTAATACATTTCCAATTCAGTGAAATCAATGGATCGGTGTACACATCCCACTGCCCTTTCAAAAGTAGAAAGTCTTGCTTGTAGATTCTTGCACTTTCAGGTTGAGTAGTCAGATCATAATATGCCATAATGTACCATGTAGACTTTAACCGACATCTGCTTCACAACAAAACCGTGCTAAGATATGCACTAGGTTAATCTATCAGTGCTCAAACGGATTACTCCTACAAAACTACGGACATTAATCTGTTATACGGATTCCAATTCCTAAGTAAATCCACTAAGTTGGTGATTCTATCACCCGGCATGTCTTCAACTTGCTTCTGAATTTCTATGATTCCACCATTGGCATATTCTTCAGCAATCGTTAGAATTCGATTTTGATCTGTTAATACCTCAACATCTTCTGTTTCTGCAAGTGCTAAAGCGCGAAGTAGTGGAACATCTTCCTCAGGTGAAAAGTGAGTCCATGCGAAAATCATTTCCTTATCTTTTCCAAGCGGAATTCGTTTTTCCTCGTTGTAACCTATGAAGATGGCTAACATGAAAACATTTTTCATAGACTCAAAAGGAAATAAATCTTTATGACTTTCGCTCGCTCTCAATTTAGTTAATGCTACGTATGTTGGATGATGAATTCTATCAATACGGATACGATCCCGTGGTTTTCTAGACTGCTGGTTTCTATCTCCGTTAGTGTTTGAAAGCATTATATTCTCTACCAAATTTCTTTGATTTTAGATGTCTTAGATTTTCGATCGAATTCTAATTCGTACTCTACACCAATCCGGGATGCCAAATTTTCTTTCGCTTGTCCTTGCAATTCCTCATCAGTTACAAACAACACCAACTGGTTAGCGATGTTAGGTATTATTCTCGTTATATTTTCTCTATGCTTTCTGGAAAGTCTACCGAAAGCCGTATCCATTACAATTGGAAAAGGTTCTTCCGTGAGTTGAGGAATTGTTTCTTGAACTGCTACTTTCGCCATTGCAGCAATAAAAGCAAGGCTGAGAACTTGACGCTGCCCAGCAGAAAGTTCGGGGAGTACATCTTCTCCAGATTCGTCAAGTACCTGAAGTTCATATTCTTCATTGAGCAATACTTCTTGAAAATGATCGCCATTCCACACAAGTTCTTTGAAAATCTTCTCGGTTTCTGATTGCACATGTCCTCTCATATTTTCTGCAAATAATTCGAATATTTTCCCCATTGCTTTTGCAGAATCGTCGGCAAGTTTTGAAAAACGTTTTAACTCTTCTGCTTTAGCGTTTGAATCCTTTTCACTATTAATCTTCTGACTTAGTTTGTTTATTTCCAAATCAATTTCTTGAATTCGTCCCTTAATCTGATTTATCTCACCTTCTAATTTCGGGATAATCTGTTCATACTCTTTACGTCGTTTTTCTAAGTTATTGGTTTCATCATGATCAAAATCTTCTAATGCTTGTTTAATTTCTTCCAAGCGACTCTTTTTGGTCTTAATGTCCTGTTCCAATTTTTCTTCTTCATTTAGAACTGATTTTAGATCGTTCGGAATCTTTTCAACATGAGTTCGCACTAAATGTTTCAAGTCACCATGGGTTTCTTGGGCAATATGACCCAAATTTGTCGATATCGATTGATTGAGCAAGTTCTTGATAACTTCAATCTCTGGACTCTGATCATGAATAGGTCTACCACAAAGACATTGCCTTTTATCAAGTAATTCATTCAAAAATGTATCTGGAAGTCCAGGTCGGATTTCTTGAAGAATTTCCAATCCTTTATCAAGTACTGGTTTGGCTAAAGGGATAAATCCTTGATTAGTTAGACTACGAGTTTGTTCTCGGCACTCTACTTTTTTCACTTTGAACTGCTTCAATTCCAATTCAATTGCTTTTCGCTCATCAATGAGTTTACGTAAACCCTTAATATCTTCCAACTGATCGTCAATATCCTGTTTTTGTTTTTTAGCAAGTTTGACTTCCTCTTGTAGTAATTCAATATCTTTAGATAATTTACTGCGGAGAGATTTTTTTGTTTCTCTTACTTCAAGCAATGGTTTTAACTTGTCTGAAGCGTGTTTGCTTACTTGTCGTTGATATTCACTGGCAACATTTTCTAAATGCTTCATACCTCGTTCGATTTCTTCAACCTTTAAGACATTGCGAACAGCACTCTCAACTTCCGTTTTGCTGTTTGGCCTTGTAAAATTGTCAATCTTTTCTCCATCAAAAAAGAAGTGGACACTTACATTCTCAGGAATTATCGCCTGAATCCAGTTTGATGCCTCGTCATCGTGAAATTCCCTCCAATTGGTAATTTTTAGGAAAAGTCGCGTCATAGTACGTGCTGTTCCATCCAATCGCAAATCCCTTTGTATTTCCCTCTTAGCATTGAATTCAACTTCTCGATCGGAGAACATTCCTTGATAGGTAAAGCGAAGTTCTACTGAGGCATCAACCATTCCACCATCCGCTAAGGCACGTCTATTTATTAATTCACCAATATGACCGATAGTTCTCTTAACGAAATCATCACCATATAAACACCAGTTAAGAGCTGTGAACAGAGAAGTTTTTCCAGCACCATTGACACCTTGAATTACAGTAACATGCCGTTCATTGTCAGTGGCGAAATTTAAAGTATGCTTTCCATAATATGGCCTAAAATTTTTTAGTTCAATGCTGTTAATCTTCACTGATCTCTGCCTCTTCTTGAATAATTCTACGGATTTCGCGTTTGATACCTTGAGGTCGTTTCATATCCAGTTTTTCAAGTTCAACCTTAAGAACTCTATCAATAACTTTATTTATAGCGGATGGTAAAGAATTTCTAAATTTTTCTACTTTGTTCTCCATGTTTTCCATCAGGGTACTCCTAAAGCATGTAGTAAATTGTAATTCCTAGCAAGTTCCCATATTTTACCACGTGCCTCAAATTTGTTTAATGCCGTTCCAGCGAATTCGTTAAATCGCTCTAATTCTCGTTCAATAATTTTCCGCTCTGTGCGGAATGTTGAGGTCGAATACTGACGGTAATCTGTAGGTGGAACAGCGATTAGGTCATGGATCTCTGCATGTTCTTTACCGGGAGACTGCCGGAGAATTCGACCACGCCGTTGAATAAATTCTTTTGGGTTACTACTGCTTGCAAGGATGTAAGCAGTTCGAATACTTGGCACGTCAACACCTTCATCCAAACACTTCATTGCAATAAGAGCTTGAAGATGTCCTGATGCGAACATCCTTAACAGTTCTTGTCTTTTAGTTGTTGATTCCTCTGCTGTGAATTTTCCTGTCCGTACTCCTAAGGTGGTTAATAATTCAAGAACTGGAACTATCCGTCCAGGAGCACAGTAAAACAATGTATGATGCATTGTATTAGTCTTGTCAACTAACAAATCTACCAACTTTATCAGTTTGTTTTCTGCGCGGTTCAATAGCGTCGCTCGTTTTATCAGCAATCGCTCAAGTGCATCACTTATCTCACCAGATTCAACCTGATGATAGAGTTTTGAAATTCTTTCCGTCAGACATTCATACTGCTCAAATTCGTCATCAGTCAACTCAATGAGATGTGGATGATAGTAATAAGGACAAATGTACCCTTTTTCAATTGCTCTGTCAAGGGAAAACTCGTAAATCGTATCTCCAAAATATGTCTTGAGTGCAGTAGTACCCGGTTCGTCAAACCACCGATTTGGTGTAGCTGACAATCCAAGACGAAAATTGAAGACATCGGTCAATTTCTTACAACTCCGCTCCGCTCCAAGGTGATGCACTTCATCTGCTATCAAAACAGCACAATGCTTCAATTTAGATAGTACTTTCTGCATGGTCTCAGCAACGAAAGTAGTCTGTGTTGTAATTGTACAGACAACATCACGAACACCATAATTATATCGCACTAGAGCAGTGTTAAGCTGATTCACCCAGGTTGAAGAACTCTTGTATGCCAAGATAGGTTCAAAATTGAATTTAACTACTTCCTTGTACCATTGGTCAACAAGGTGTTGATATGGACACACAATAACAACAAAGAGTCGTTTCTTTTCCTCCCTGAGCTTTGCAAGAGCAGAAAGAGCTGTAAATGTCTTACCAGTACCAGTTGCCATTTCAAAGATTCCTTGACAACCATTTTGAAACCATGCATCAATTGCTTGAATCTGATAGTCTCTTAATTGTATGTTGTCTGGTAAATAAGAGGTAGTTTTCTCAATAATCTCTGGAGTATCTTTTGTTGTATCTTGCTCCGTTTCATAAACAGTTTGATGTATAAGCAAACCATCCAGCAAAGCAGTTGGAAAATCAACTACCTGTAATTTTTCAGTTGTATTGTTCCATAAACGCCTAAAGTTGTCAATCTTCTGTCTAACCCGCTCTTGCTCATCATTCCATGACCAATGCACATCAATAGATTCGAAATTGTGTATTAATCCTCCAACTGTTTCATTTGAAGAACCTGTAAACGCTACAGCGTAGTTGTCATCATCTATAAATACACCGATTTTTTCGTGATATATTCCACGGGGATAAGTGTCGTCTAAGTCGGAGGGTAGTGCGATTCTGATATCTAAATATTCATGTGCAATTAGCCAAGTGAGTAACTTCAATCTATCGTCGGAGACATCATCAAATTTATAGTCAGAAGTGGTATTTACATTCTTTTTCCTCTCTTCATAGCCTTTCTTGATAGCCTCAATGTCATCTGTCATTACTTTAGGACCTGTTACTAAACTGATATGTCCTCCATTTTGGATAAATGTGGGTAATCCTTTGACATTTTGCTGGAGACCATTACTCGTAAAGTATGCCACTGCGCGACAATATCGCTTGGCATTTTTTAGACACGGCGTATAGAAATCCTTAATAAGTTCTGACTTATCGGAACGGTATTCGTGTTTGAGGGAAAGTTGTTTCAGTGGCATAGAATATCTTACAAAACAATACTGTATAGAGTTAAGATAGCACAATTACATAAAATTGTCACGTTTTTTCATACTTTAGACATACCCTACTTCCTCAACAGCATCCGCCGCGTCGCACGAAAATCATTTGCAGAAAAAACACAAAAATACACACCACTTGCAACAGACTCACCACGATCATTCTTTCCATTCCAATATGCAGCACGATCCTGATCAAAGTATGTCCCAGCAGACCGATGTCCCAAAACTAACTTGCGGACAACATTACCACGGACATCATAAATCGTAATATTCACATCAGCATCTGACGCTAACTGATACGGAATCCACGTCTCAGGATTGAAGGGGTTTGGATAGTTCACCAAGAGCCGTGTCTCTGATGGTATCAACACAGCAAGAAGTTGCTCAAGTCTCTCTATACCGTTGCTAATTACTTCATCTCTTACAGGTAAACCTTTCGCTTGATTGATCCAATGTTGAACATCAATTGGATTGAGATCTGAAATCTGGGACGAGGATGTCGGTGAAGCTGAATCACCATTATTCAGCTCATTTACAACCAAAAGCAAATCAATAATATTGACAACTCCATCCCGATTCACATCTGGATTCGGAATGACATTACCCATAACGGTTTCCCCAAAGTTTGCAGCAACAAGCACAAGATCAAAATTATCCACCGTGCCATCTCCGTTCACATCAGATCGGTTCACAACGGACGAAGGTTCTCCTGCCTTTAGCACATAATCTTGTTGTGTTATATTGCCATAGACATCAATAACTTGTAAGACAATAGTGTTGAGTGGATATGACGTAAGCGATGTGATGTCAAATTCTACGGCAGCACTTTGAGTCTCTAAACGTTGACAACTATGTAATTTTATACCGGTCGCAGGATCATCATCGGTTGTAGGTACAAGCAGCTGCACCTGATGAATACCGTCAAGATCAGTAATCTGAAATATAATTGAAAAATCAGACGCATTTGGAGGATACGTGTCAGAAGTGAGAATATGCATTGATGTGAGGTTGTTGAAAGTGATGTTTTCTTGATTGAAAAATCGACTAACACTTAACCATTCTGTAGCACAATATGAAAACTGATAAGGATTAGCACCGTAAGACATGATGTAACTATCATCTCGAAAATCGTGGTCTAAACCGAAAGCGTGTCCAAGTTCATGAGCAGTAACAATCGTGCCGACTTCCTCATCAAAACAATCACCGGATGCAGGAATAAGAGCATATCCGCCATTAGATTTCACTGCATGCTCTAATCCGCGCCATAGACTACCACCAACCCCACAAACATGTTCTTGTTCAATTGCCTGACTGCTGACCTCCGCTACGATAAGATAAACATGTTTTTCCAGATCAAACTGCTTAGAAACTTCATCCAGTATTTTGTTAGTTGTATCTGTATGATAATAGAAATCAATGAAGTTCCCATCAACGCGATATATGATCATTTGTTCGTATTCATCTTTTTCATAGTCAAATGTCTTTCTACCAAATCCGTTGAATTCCATTTGGTCAGCATACAATGTTTGAACACCTTTGATGAGAGTATCCAGTTTCGTCCACATATTTGTTTGTGCAGTGCGGTCACTTGGAATGAAATAGATAATGCGCACCATTTCGGATGACACAGTATGAAAAGATGTAATATCCCAGAGTCGTAAAGTGCCATCGCTGCCACCGCTCGTAAGGTGAGTTCCATCGGGTGAAAAATCTGCTGTAAATACCCAACCTTCGTGTCCATTTAATGTGGTTAATTGTTCTCCAGTACGTGTTGTCCAAAGATTTACTACTTCATAATCTGTGCTTGCCAAGATGCTACTATCTGGCGAAAAACTCAGTCCAGTGACTGTCGCTGAGGTAGGTAATGTGCCTATAAGTGACCAACTCAGTAGATTCCACAACTTCACACTTCCATTTAAACCGCCACTTGCGAGGAATTGGTTGTCAGGAGAAAACTTCAATGCAGAAATAGAATCTGCATCCCCTCTAAATTGAACTATATCTTGTTGCGTTTGAAAATTCCTTACACTAATCTGTCCATCGGTATCTCCATAAGCAAGATATTTACCATCAGATGAAAAGGTAACAGCAAAAATCCAATCCCGATGTCTAATCGTCATTATCTCTCTGAGTGTGTGAATATCCCAAATCTTAAGGTGTAGTCCTGCTGAAACTATCTTCTGTCCATCTGGAGAAAAGGCAACGGCTTTGATTTGTGCTCGGTATCGGTCTGTAATATGTGAGAGTGTGGAGAGATGCATCTTACCAGATACATCCCATAATTTCATGGTATAGTCATCACTTCCGCTAATTAGATACTTGCCATCTGGTGAAAAAGCAATAGAATTAACAATATCTCTATGACTTCCCAATGTTGTAACTTCATCTTGCTCCAAATCCCATAATTTGACGGTGTGATCTCCACCTGCACTTGCAATAAGTGATGCATTGATAGGAGAATATGCAACAGAATACACATTACCACCGTGGGTTAATGTAGTATGTTCCTGTGCATTGATGATAAGAGGAGATATTAAGAAGATTAGAAGGAGGAGAAGATATTTTCTGTAATACATGGTTGTAATATTGAATTGAGATGGGTGTGTAAAGTTTTTGCACAAACTGCTCATTCTCCATTGTAGGGCGGGGTCTCTGTGCCCCGCCGCAACTGATTACATAAGAGATTGCGGGAACAGGACACATAGGTGTTGTCAACATAAGGAAATATTGTTAATATGAACCATACTCTTCAGTCCCGTAGGGACGATATGTTTATAGAAAAAGAGTTCCCATGCCTTTTTAGTCCCGTAGGGACGATATGTTTATTCTTCTATGTCGTTCCTATGGAACTCAAGAGAGGGTGATAACGTCTTTACTATAGACATATCGTCCCTACGGGACTAAAGAGAACAAAAGTTTGTACCTCTGTGCAAAAACTTTACACACCCAATAGAGATTATCATCATTGATGAAATGCAACTCATAAATGATGTGTTTTGATGAGATAATCATCACAATGGTCAGTATAATCTTAAACAGATACAATGAATTATAACATAGACTATTGATAACGTGCCTTATCTTCTGCTCCAATAATATCTTCACCAATTGAGACACCTAATTTTTCTGCACCTTCATGAAGTTGATTATAGATTGTATCAGGTATCTCAATACCATTCTCAAGCCGTTCTGAACGGTAACGTGATTCATAATCTCCAGGTACTAACACTTCATCAAAACCAGCAGCAGGAGGTGTTGATTTTATGACATCCAAGAACGCACGAACACCTTTCTGATAGTCTGCGAGAGGCGTAAACGCACTAACATCAATTGCCTGCATATAGATTCCGCTCATGTCACCAGTATCAGCGTTGAATGTTCCCGCTAATCCACCAAGAAGGCATGTGAACATAGCGAGGGCATATCCTTTATGTCTACCGAAGGCTAAGAGAGCACCTCCATCATAGAAATCAGCAGGCTTTACACTCGGTTGACCGTGTTTATCTACTATACATCCTTCTGGTAAATCAGCATCCTTACTCCGTGCCACCTGTATTTTCCCTTCAGCAATTACACTTGTCGCATAGTCCACAATAAAAGGTGTTCCATCACCTGTCGGTACTCCGATAGCAATAGGATTGGTACTGAAAGTTCCCTCTGCCCCACCAAAAGGCACAGTCGGACCTGCCCCTTTACCACCTTTGCCAACTGTAATAAGTCCTATACAACCCGATTCAGCAGCGTCTTCAGCATATTCCCCTAAACGACCAATATGTCCTGTATTGAAAATACTCACACTGCATACGGCAGAAGTTTTTGCCTTCTCAATTGCTTTCTGCATTGCCACACGTGAAACGTAGTGTCCAAAACATTTATTTCCATCATATCGCAAGGTGTTTGCAGTTTCAGCAACAACTTCAGGTTCGGTAGAAGGAATTATCTGTTCAGCCTCAATTGCTCTCAGATATGCGGGGATGCGAAGAACACCGTGAGAGTCATGACCTGCTAAATGTGCATTTATCAGTATTTCTGAAACATCATTCGCAATATGCTCTGATGTGCCAGCAGCGACAAAGATTGTGCGTGAAATCGCGTGAAGGTGTGGTGCATGGATTAGATGTGTCTTTTCCATAGATACGTCCTTTAATATAACCTAAGTTGCCATCTATCATTTGTTGGAGGGGTTTGTAACCCCGATTTATAAGAAGTGGTACCAAAAGATGTAGAATTCCTTTGTTTCTTCGTTTGATAAAGTAATTGATGATCAATATTCAGTAGGTAGCAGCTTAGGTTAATATAGTATTTCTATATGTAATCTAAAATCTGTACATATTCTATCCTATCTATCATTTTTGTCAATCAAAACATGATGATTGAAAATTCGATATGTAACTGCTATACTAAGCAGATGAAAGACTTTTTGGAGGACAGATATGAAACAGGTGACAATATATCGTGAACCGGGACGTTTTGCAGGGTGGCCAGCAAACTACGGGATATGGTCATGGGAAAATGAAATCGTGGTTGGGTTTACTGTTGGATACCATAAGTCCGATGCTGGATTTCACAAACGCGACAAAGACAAACCTTTTACTGCAATGCAAGCACGTAGCACAGACGGTGGAGAAACTTGGACTGTATCAGAGACACCTTGTCGTCTCCCAGGTGCAGGCACGCTCTCAGCAAATGAACATGTTCAGGACAAACATAAAAATCAAAAGGACTCCAGCTATAGCACACCGCAAAGTGTTGATTTTACACATCCCGATTTTGCAATGATGTGTAGTAGATCAGGTCTCAAAGCAGGTGCATATTCGTGGTTTTATACCTCTACTAATCGGTGTCATAGTTGGGAGGGACCTTATCAACTACCGATGTTCGGTTTTACTGGTATTGCTGCACGCACTGATTATCTGGTCTCTAATTCAGATGAAAGTCTACTCTTCTTAACAGCATCTAAATCGGATGGTCAAGAAGGATTGATATTCTGTGCGTGCTCAACTGATGGTGGAAAATCCTTCTCATTGCTATCTCAAATTGGACCCGAACCTGATGGATTTGCCATTATGCCAGCAAGTGTTCGTCTCTCTGAAACACGAATTTTGGTTGCTGTTCGGTGCCGTGGGAAAAGCAGACAATCTAACAGAGATTGGGAAAAACTAAGTAATTGGATTGATCTGTATGCGTCAGATGATAACGGACAGACATGGGACTATGTGAACCGACCTGTTGATAACACGGGTCGCGGTGGGAATCCGCCGACATTAACACATCTATTAGACGGTAGATTATGTCTAATCTATGGATACCGAGATGCACCGCATCGTATTTGTGCTAAGTTGAGTGACGATGAAGGGGAGACATGGGGAGAAGAAATTGTTTTACGAGATAATGGTGGGGATCCCGATATCGGCTATCCTCGTACTGTCCAACGTCCAGACGGTGTCATTGTTACGGTCTACTATTTTGATGAAGAACCTGATGGAGAACGATATATTGAAGCGACACTCTGGAAACCGTAAATTACACCCTGGACATTCGCCATACCAAAACGGGGAATATCGTTAGGCAAAGCACACAATACAATCCTGCATGCCACATCCACAAATTCCCTACGTCAGATTGTAAGATTGATAATAGGGCAGCCAACGGACTTAATATTTCAATCATTGGTATTTCTGTAAATGGTGCTATTGGCAAGAGTGGCAAGAAAGTGGTCATTAATACAATCCCATAACTAATGGCTTTGGCATTGAGCGGGGATAACCATAACGCAAATCCAATTCCAATCAGAGCAAACAACAGACAACTGACAAATATCACTACGCCGCTCTGCAAATACTGCCCTATTGGCACGCCTCCCAAAAAACCTGAAAGTGCAAACAGTGGAATTGAGAACCATATCAACCAGAATGACCATACGACAACCGCAGTCAACTTTCCACCTATTATACGCCAATTTCCTATCGGCGTTAATCTCAAGAATGTCCAATTGCTGTTGTTCCTCAGTCTATTATCTATGGAATTGTTGTCTGTAAGTTCTAAACGAATTGCATCCACTGCATGTCTTGGTACTACAAATTGTGCGAAGAAGATACACAGAATTAAAAAGGTATACGTTTCTTTGCCGACATCAATCAGAATCCCATTCTTATTTGTATCAATTCCCTGTGTATAGAACTCCATTGTTCCAACAAAAAGCACTAATACGAGAAAAACTAAGATAGCAAACTGGATAATCAGATATTTGCGAGTATTGGCATATATACGAAGATCTTTTAGTATAATGGCTAACATATTTTTGTATATCTAAATCCAAATTTCATTGACGTATAACAACATTGATGTTATTTTATAGTCAAAACCGTAATTATTTACACACGACGGTAGGTGCGGTTTCATAACCGAACCATAGGCGTCAATTTAGCGATTACCCAACCCCTCTTCCATTGTTGGAGTGGTTTCTAACCACGATTATGTGGCTCTTCCATTGTTGGAGTGGTTTCTAACCACGATTATGTGGCTCTTCCATTGTTGGAGTGGTTTCTAACCACGATTGTGTGGCTCTTCCATTGTTGGAGTGGTTTCTAACCACGATTATGTGGCTCTTCCATTGTTGGAGTGGTTTCTAACCACGATTATGTGGCTCTTCCATTGTTGGAGTGGTTTCTAACCACGATTATGTGGCTCTTCCATTGTTGGAGTGGTTTCTAACCACGATTATGTGGCTCTTCCATTGTTGGAGTGGTTTCTAACCACGATTATGTGGCTCTTCCATTGTTGGAGTGGTTTCTAACCACGATTTTCAGGTTTTTGCTCAAAAAATCGGGGTTACAAACCCCTCCAACAAAAGCGGTTATCCTTAAATTGACACCTATGGTTCGGTTTCATAACCGAACCGGTGTTGTTCAGTCTCATTGTCAGGCAGAATGCGCCAAATCAACGGTATGAATCATGGAGCATGCCACACGCGCATGCTTCTTTAGGCATTCCCCGTATGGCATTCTGCATTGGTTAGGAAACCGCATCAACCGTGGAGTGTGCACGTGTTTTTACATTTCACTATAACACACAGAAATTGGATAAAACACACAATAAAGGAGTTATTCTATGTCAAAACTTAATATTGCCCTCATCGGTGCAGGCAGACGTGGCGGTGGTTCTCACCTACCTGTCATTGCTAAACTCAAAGATGTCTACAATTTGGTTGCTGTTTGCGACATTGAAGAAGAAACAGCAACACGATATTCAGAACAATACGGTGCTAATCCATATACAAACGTTCGAGATTTAGTCGCACAGGAAGACCTTGATGTCGTTGACATAACGGTGCCAGGTGTTGCACACCATTCCATTGCTTGTTTTATGGCAGATGCAGGTGTTCATATCTTATGTGAAACCCCGATTGCGGTTACACTCCCTACATCAGATATGATGATTGAAAGTGCAAGAGCAAATAATGTTAAACTTGAAGTAGCAGAAAACTACTACCGCGCCCCGCGCGAAAGATTTCTGTCCAAAGTCATTGAATCAGATGTTATTGGTGAAGTCGCCAGAATCTACCGCATTTTCTATGAAGGTGGCTATCACGGGATGAGTATGCTCCGCTTGCGTGCTGGAGGCGAACCACAATCTGCTCTCGGTGTTACTCAATCAACTCCCATTATCCCAATAATTGATAGAATGAAACGTGACCACAGCAGTGAAAGATGGAGTCTCGGTTTTATTGAATTTGATAATAATGCAACCGCTTTAATGGTCTACTCAAATGTCATCCATGCACGTTCACTTGGTCGTGGACAATCAGGTATCTCTCAGATTGATGGTAGTAAAGGAACAATCGTTGGAGAAGATATCTATGTTACACCTGCCGCCGATCTGCAATCTGGTGCAAAAGGTATTGCCCATAGAGCCAAACGTACAACGATTGATGTTGATGGCGTTGATGTCATTGAAAAGATCGAGCTTGAACTCCCAGAACAAACTGTAACCTGGGAGAATCCTCTCAAAAACTATCCACTTTCTGAAGGACAAATCGCTGTTGCGGATGAACTCCTTAGTATTGCGAATGCTGTCAACAATGATACTGATCCCGAATACGGGGCTGCACTTGCACGGCAAGACCAAGAGATGAACATTGCGATGAATGAATCAGGCAAACGCAGCCGTGAGACTATACTGTTCCCATTGACAGAACTCACGGAAACAGAACGCGGGACAAACGAAAATTATCAGAAACAGTATGGACATCCAATAGAAGACGTTGAAGCTGGGATTGATACGTTCTTTCCACGTCGCTGACATAATTACCCATACATATTTCAAGATATGTAAGAGTTCATATCCTCAACGACTCAATGGATGTTGCCGATTAGCAATCGGAAATTGCACGCGTTGTCCTGTGAGTTGAGATTCGTAAGCACCTAATATCATCTCCAATGCTGCGACTGCATCTTCCGCTGCGGATATCGGTTTGCGATCATTCTCCATAGCATCAATTAAGTCAAGTATAGCAAGTTCGTTTCCTTTGGAGAAAGGAGTATCATCCAGATCAATCGCTTCCCATGCCTGATCAGAATTTGAAGGCACTAAAACTGGATAGGGATAAACCATTAGTCTGTTTGCGACATCTCCACGAAGAGAAAAAATACCTTCACTCCCGACAATCTCCATACCGTATCTGCCTGATCCCGCTTGGTCTTTACGCGACTGGAAGAAACCTGTAACACCACTCTTGAAAGCAAAGTAACTATTAATACAATCCCCCGCTACTGGTCCGACAGGTTCAGTGGGTTCATGATGACCACCGGACACTACCTCCTGACCATCTTTCAAGACATGTGCCTGCATCCAATCAACATCACCGACATAGAATCGCATCATATTGAACAGGTGTGTGCCAAGGACAATCATGTCCTCACCCCCACCGCGTCTGTCCTGTTTTCCACTGGCATATATGGCTTGCACGGTGCCAATCTTACCGTCTTGGAGCAACTGCCTGATTGTATGCGTAGCAGGCAGATAAACCGCTTGGTGCGCAACCGCAACCTTCTGTCCATTTGCTTTGGCAGATTCAACGATTTTGTCTCCCTCTTCAAGGGAACCTGTCATCGGTTTTTCACAGTAGACACTGCATCCAGCATCAAGACATGCGGTTACCATTTCAACGTGTTCTGTCACCCAACGAGGACCGACACTTACGATGTCTAATTCCTCTTTTTCTAACATGTCACGATAATCAGCGTAGCTGCGTAACGCGCCTGTTTCTTCAACTGCTTTTTTCCTTCCCGCTTCGTCTGTATCTGAGATAGCGATAAATTCAACATTATCTATGTTATTGTATGCTGTATGCAGTCCGTGTCCATAGTTACCTGCACCCGTATGCCCGATTGCCGCAGCACGATAAATCTTTTCACTCATAATAAATGTCCTTAATAGTAGTTATGATATAATTCAGCAGTATATCAGATTATCAAATCTATCAAGTTTTTTCAACATCTTCTTTGGTTTGAGAGTAAATTTTTTGTTGGAATCCGTCGACTCTTCTTATAGGAACGGGTATGAGATATGCTGGACCTACTGTGTGGGGAAAAGGTATAGTTATTTATATTCTTCACCATAAATAGTTCTGAATTAGAAACTTATTGCTTGCCATCACAGACCAATTCACATATAATTGCCGTTGTATCAAACAGTACAACTACAAAAGGATACATCATGCCATCTCTCAGTATCAAACCCACGTACAAACCGATCAAAACATACTACGCGGAGCTCGCAAAATATGCACAACTCGGTGCAGAAAACGAAGGCAGTGTCCGAGCCGCATTCCAAAACCTACTCCAGCACTATTGCAGACAATCCAACCTTACACTCCTTTGCGAAAAAACAATCCATACTCCACAAAACAAACAGATAACCCCCGATGGTGAAATTGTTGACGCTTACGGTTTACCGCACGGCTATTGGGAAGCAAAGGATACACAGGACGACTTGCACATTGAAGCGGACAAGAAATTTGCGGCAGGTTACCCATCAAAAAATATCGTGTTTCAATCGCCAACACATGCGCTTCTCTATCAAAACGGGCAGCTACGGCTTGACTTAGACATCACTGACCCAAAAAATCTTGTCCACGTTCTCCAGACATTTTTCGCATATCAGGAAGAAAACATCTCGGCATGGCATGATGCTGTCTCAGAATTCAGAGAGATTGTCCCAGTACTCGGTGAGAAGTTAGCAGAATTAATCGAAACGGAACGTCAAAACAATCCACATTTTTATGAGGCTTTCTCCAAGTTTCATCAGCAGTGCCAGACCTCTATCAACCCCAATCTTTCTACCGCAGCTGTAGAGGAGATGTTGATTCAGCACCTGCTAACCGAACGGATTTTTGCAACCATTTTTGATAATCGTGACTTCACCCGCAGAAATATCATCGCACGCGAAATTGAAACCGTCATTGACGTGCTGACCGAACGCACGTTGAACCGGTCCGAATTTCTACGTCCACTGAACCGGTTTTATGTGGCAATAGAGAAAACCGCACGTACCATTACCGACTTCTCACAAAAACAGGGATTTTTGAATGCTGTGTATGAGCAGTTTTTTCAGGGCTTCTCCATAAAGGTTGCTGACACACACGGCATCGTCTATACACCGCAACCGATTGTGGATTTTATGGTGAAAAGCGTTGAACACATCGGGCAAACAATGTTCGGACGTTCTCTGTCCGATAGTGGTGTGCATATCATTGACCCGTTTGTTGGCACAGGTAACTTCATCGTCCGTATTATGCAGGAACTTGACCCGATCGCATTGGAACGAAAATACACTGCCGACCCACCGGAACTCCAGTGCAATGAGGTGATGTTGCTGCCATACTATATCGCCAGCCTTAACATTGAACATCAGTTTTTCACGTCAACAAACCATTACGCTGCTTTCGAGGGTATCTGCCTTGTGGATACGTTTGAGATGACAGAAGGACAGCAGATGCAACTATTTTCTGCTGCAAATACTGCACGCGTTGAAAAACAGAAACAAACCCCGATGTTTGTCGTTATCGGCAACCCACCTTACAATATGCGGCAAGTGAATGAGAACGATAACAACAAAAATCGCAAGTATGAGACGATGGACAAACGAGTACGTGAAACATATTCACAAGACTCAAAAGCAAGAAATAAAAACGTTCTTTCCGATCCTTACATTAAAGCGACTCGGTGGGCATTAGATAGGATTGACGAAGAAGGAATTGTCGCTTTCGTAACGAACAACAGTTTTCTCGGCGGCATAGCATTTGATGGGATGCGGAAACACCTCGCGGAGGATTGCGATGCAATTTACATCCTGGATTTAGGAGGAAATGCACGGAAAGGGTTGAAGGTCTCCGATGCCAATGTGTTCGGTATTCAGGTTGGTGTGAGTATCAATTTATTTGTCAAGAAAAAGGAAGATTCATCAGATGCACCGCAAATCTTTTACTATCACACCGATGACTTGTGGAACAAAAAACAGAAATTTGACTTTCTCAATGATCGTCAACACGTAGGTGGTATTGAATGGCAACTGATTCAACCGGACGCACGGCACACATGGCTCATCGAAGGACTCCACGCTGAATATGACTCTTTTATACCTATGGGAACAAAGGAAGCCAAAGCAGAAAAAGCAGTTACTGCGAATGTGATATTCAAAACCTATAGCAATGGTGTCAAGACTAATCGTGATGCTTGGACTTTTAATTTTAACCGAAAAGTTCTCACTGAAAACATTCAACAGATGCTTCAGACTTACAATGATCAGGTATTCAAGTGGGAACAAAGGAAAGATCGTGGGGCAAACGTTGACAACTTTTTGGCTTATGATGACAAGAAAATCGCTTGGAGTAGAGACCTAAAGGCAAAGCTGAAGCGAGGAAGAACAGCTGAATATGATGAGCACAAGTTCAGAAAGTCACTTTATCGTCCATTTACTAAATCAAACCTTTACTTTGACAGAATGATGGTTGATGTCGTGTATGTGTTTCCTTCTTTTTTTCCAACACCAGAATCTGAAAATGAAAATCGCGTGGTTTGTGTTAGTGGAATAGGTCACGATTATTTCAGGTGTCAAATTGCAAATGCAATCCCAGAATTGAAATTTTCAAGCTCAGCAAATGGTGGCACGCAATGCTTCCCCTTCTACACTTACGACGAAGACGGCACAAACCGCCAAGAAAACATCACCGACTGGGTATTGGCACAGTTCCGCACACACTATCAAGACGACTCCATCAATAAATGGGACATCTTCCATTATACCTACGGCATTTTACATCATCACAATTATCGTGAAAAGTATCAGGCGAATCTCAAGCGAGACCTACCGCATATCCCGTTTGCCCAATCTGCTGAAGCTTTCTGGGGATTTGCGAACGCTGGCGCGCGGTTAGCTGAAATCCACGTCAACTACGAATCCCAACCTGAATATGACAAACTCAAATTAGTGCAGAACCCGAGCGTTCCGCTCAATTGGCGTGTAGAGAAGATGAAGCTCGCCAAAGACAAAACCTCGCTTACCTACAACGAATTCCTAACACTTGACGGTATCCCTGCAAAAGCTTTAGAATATCGCCTTGGCACCCGTTCCGCATTGGAGTGGATCATCAATCAGTATCGTGTAAAAACGGACAAACGCAGTGGTATCATCAACGACCCGAATCGTGTGGATGATCCGCAGTATATTGTACGGTTGCTTCGTCAAGTGATTACTGTGAGTTTAGAGACGGTGGATATTGTTGCGGAGTTGCCTGTGTTGGAGTAGTAGGCATGTGTTGTGTGCTGTAAGTCGTAATCCGTTTTTCTTGATTCTTTAGGAAAAAAATGCTACAATTTTATCAATGATTTATTCTGATGATGTTAATTAGAAGAATGTGCCATAGAAGATAATGATATATGGACAATTGTGGAGATTAGTAGACCTACACATGACAAATGTAAAAATCAAGTGGCTTATATACACGGTGCTTGTAGGTTTAATTCCTGTCCTTTCACGAGCACTAATTTGGGGTATATCACAAAACCGAAATATGGATTTCCTGAATGCTGCCGACTTTGTGGCGTTTGGATTGATTTTGCACATATCCAACATCAATGAAATAGAACATTTCATTGATCGCGAGAAGTCATGGAAAACAATGCATAATGGAATTTCAATCGCTTTTATATCATTCTATAGTGTCTTATTTGCTTGTTCATTATTAGGTCAGTCGAACCCTGGGCTAATCAATGTCCGGAGTATAACATATTTTTCTATTGGCTTAAGTTTCGTATCATTTCTAATCAGTTTTACCGTGTATGATAGAATTTCTAAAATAGAACAAATTTCATAAAAAACCGACTCATCAGATTAGTTGTCGGTTAGGGATTAATCAAATGACTGCAGCAGTTATCATCACAGGTTCAATTCTTGGTGTAATAGGCATCGGTTTTTCTGTTTGGTCCATCATAAACACCAGAAAACGATATTATGAGGAATTTATGAGTACAAGGAGGAAACGGCGTGAAAAAGATTAAAAATTTCATCTATCTTGATGAATATAAAATGTACTCTATTTCATCTCAGATTTTTGAAGGAATTACTGAATATTTAATGAGTTATAAAGAGGCAACAATAGAAGAATCTACAGAACAAAAAGCACCAATTATTAGTAGTGGACGAGTTGTAGCAGATATTTTAAAATCTGAATCGGGTATTCAAGAAAAGAAATATCTTCATGATTATACTTACAAAATTTTTGAAGAAGAACTTAATGAGTCAGGTAAAGTCCTTAGTATTTCAGCAGAGAACATAGATCAACAGATTGAGCAAATTGAGAATGCAGGCTTCGTTAAAGTGACAGGTAAAGTTGTATTCAATGATATGAATATGCTTAAAACCACTATAGAGAATTTCAATGAATTAGGTGAGGCCTTGGCATACATCACAAATTTTGAAAACATGGAAGAAGTTCGCAACCAATTTGAAAAAGCAGCAGAAAACACTAAAGATAGGAATCAAAAGGCAAAACTCAAACAACGGTTGAAGAGTTTAACAAATATTGAAAAATTAGCGAAAGATCAAGGTTTATGGCAAGACCAAGATCTATTGAAACACTTAGATTTTATTTTAAATTATGGGTTTCAGGATCAGTTTGCAGTGCAGATACCAATAGGATCATACACATTTTCTGCAGAATGTAAGAGAGAAGATTTTCGAGAGGACGAACATTTGTTGGTAAGAAAATACTCCAGGTTAGCAGAAAAAGAATTTGTTATTGTTGGAACTGTCTCCCAAAGTTCAAACAATCCCGTTGATAATCAAGAAGTTGAAAATGAACTTTTTGAATTCCAACATCTCAAGGAAGCAATTATGTTTCTTATAGAAAAACTTACAGTTGTGGAATCCTCATTCGTTGGAAGAGTAACTAATGAAATTATTATTGATCCAATTGCTATCTATCGGGAAATCTGATGCAGTATAGTTAACTGAGACAGGTTACATAAGATATTCTAATAAACACAATAATTGTTATCACTGGTTCAATACTTGGTGTCATAAGCATCGTATTTTCCATTTGGACCATCATAGACACCAAAAAACAGTATTTTGAGTACCACATGAGGAGGAAACGCGGTGATGACGATTAAAAGTCTCATCTTACAGATGCACAAACTAAAAGTTTGTGCTACAAAAAAGAGATGTATTCTATATTAGAAATGGTCCGACTTTTTCACTATAAATTTACAAACGATTTAACCCTATGCACAAGATCAGAATAATAGCAAAGCCGTGCATAATATCTCATTACTCTATCAACATATTCAATTGTCTCTGGATAACCTCGAAAATATCCGTGCGGTGGTTCACCGGACTCCCACACATTGCTATGCAATCCCTTATCTTTTTCTGTAAGAAGGACAAGATTTTTTCTTAGACACTTCCATTGATTAGGGTCATCATAACTGTGTGCTGTAATCTGTTGAGCATCCTTGATGTGTCCACGTCCACCATTATAACTTGCCAAAGCAATACGGATACGATTCGGATGTGAACTGTCAGGATACAGGTCATATAAACTACGGAAATAACGTGTCGCCCCAGCGATACTCTCATTAGCGTTGTATGGGTCTATGACACCAAGTTCTTTCGCAGTCTTAGGCATCAATTGCATCAGACCCATCGCACCTGCATGACTCTCCGCATTCTCGTCAAACCCAGATTCTTGCACAATCAGGGCAGTAATGAGTCGCCAATCCAATTGTTGTTTAGCAGCATGCTCTTGTATCACTGGACGATACTTCAATATCTTGGGTGTAAGTACAAGTATCCGTACGCCGTTCCAATCACGGACAAATACGACAAATCCAACAATTAGAACTGTACACAAAATGAGTCTTATGAGAATGCGTTTTGTTATCTTCAGCATGTAGGTATGTCCTTATACATTAGTTTCCCCAAGCATAAGCAATCAAAAAAACAAAACGGTGTTCTTGATCAGTTTCATCTTCAACGTTATCTCTGTTTTGAATATACCGCCAAGCGTAGTTGATAAAACCTTTTACCCCCTTTCTAGGTCTATATTTCCAACCAAGTCGAAATTCAGTAAGTCGTTCAACAACCCCTGATGGAAATGGAATATTCTCAAAGTCTTCGCCATAAAACCGGTCTGTAATGTCTGCTTCACCGTTTCGTTGATGACTAAGTCTACCCTCAATTATTCCAGAAGGTGTAGCATGATATGACGCACGAACAGTGAGTAAATCTGCATCCGTGCCTATCGGATGTCCAATCACTGTGCCGAAGTGTGTAAACTGATTATCAGGTTCCAAATGTGTATATGTCCACCTATTTACGCGCACATATTCTGCGAGAAAACCGAGTTGTCGGTCAGAGAATTTTGGATACCACTCCACACCAGTCAACCATGTAACCGCATGTGGGTCATTAGAATCAGATTGATACTGAAAATCATCTGCAAGCCATTCCGCATAGAGGCGTACACCATCAATCGGTCGCACTGCGCCATCAAAACTCAGCATCATATTGTCGTCATTCTTAGCATTATATTGCACTGCATAATATGGGATTATAGGATTGAGGTAATGCCATCTTACTGACTCCACATCTCCACCATATAGCACCCATTCTGATACACCGATTTCAAGCCAATCACGAAATTGATAGTCCACCCGATGTGCGCTAAGATAGCGTTTCGCAAGGTAACGTGTCGTGCCGTCGTCAAACCATGTTGAATTCAGTTGTGCTGAAAACGCAGTTGCTTTGAGTGCACCGATTTTGCAGGGAATTGTTCCAGTGAGACGGACAATTTCAAACGGCGGTGAGTTATCAGATATCCCGACTGCCTTGATAGGACTTGCTCCCCAATAAACATAATCTCTTCCAAAGAGAAGATTTAAACTTGCCTCATTAGAGAATGATAGGTTGTATTGAAGATAACTCCGTTTGAAGTCAACAACATAATCCCAGTGCCATCTTTCATACCGTTGGTCAGCAGATTTCAAAAGAGGTGGTGGAACCGGTAGATAATAACTCTCAACAAAATCTTGACCTTGTTCAAAATTGGATATTTCCAACTCAGAATATATGTTCAATCTGTGACTATCTTTACCAATAGCAAAATGCAGTCCACTTTGAAGAGCGGGCGCGATTTCCTTATTCGCCACACGCATTTCCGGTTGGATAGTAACGGCTGTTCTTTGTAGTACGGAATTTTGTGAATCTTTGGGATTCCTCTGTGCTAACGCATTGTGGAATTCTCGTTTGAGTTTTTCTAAGAGTTTTCTATCTATGTCAGATATAGTGACATCACCAGATTGGACACGTTTTTCTGCAGTTTGGATGATCTTTGCGACATCCTCACGCGAAAGCGGTAATGTGTGTCGATGAAAACCACCGGTAACACCTGATACTTCAAGCTTATTTAACGTGTCAATCACCCAACCGTCAAAGTTATTCGGAATATTTGGAGTAGCGTATACTGATAGCGAAACAGATGAAAAGTATATGAAAATAGAGAAAAGAAGAATGCTTAATTTCTTATATGTAACTGAGGAATTAGGTGTAATCATTCGTCTTGCATCTCCTCGCACATCCTATCTATCTTCTTGAATTGCCAACTCCAACGTGTGTTGTATAGAAACTGACGCAGGTCAAATCGATTATCTTCTGGAGAATACGGTTCTGCATGGTATGACGGGGTTAGGGTTGTCATCTTGTGCCGATTAATCGCATAATATCGGAAGAACTTTTTCACTTTTTCAGCCACTTCATCTGGCGGAAGATGATTCCATTCCTGAGCAAGTTTTTCAAACATACTAACAGGTCCACACCGATGAACTTTCCGTAGCTGACCGAACCGACTCAACTCCGCATAAGTCATTCCCATATCATCCTCATCAGTTTGCGTGTAGGTCTCCGTAATGGGTTCCAATTCTGCTGTTGGTGGTGCTTCCAATATATCGCCAAGACTGGGATAGCCGAGATTCTCCTGTGCCCATCTTAGAAAACTACGAAGATCCGTTTTGCTGATACTACCAATCGGATTGATGTCTGCACTGCTGCAATCGTATTTTGTGAGATACCCCCGCAGTGCTTCGTCAACATTACCAGTACCTAAGACGAGAAGCGTACCACGTTTATTGCGAACCCACGGCAAGGTCTGTGCAAAAAGATAACTGATGACCATCCGCAGTCGTGCCTGTATGTTCTGTAATGCTTGATTCTCAACAGTGCTACCGCCTTCAGTTTTAAACTGAGGGGTTTTACCAGTGATACCAGTGAATAACTTTTGCAGTGCGTTAACAAGCGTATCTATATTCATGTTTAAATGATAACTGCCGATCTCACTTGCCAACTGCTTTGCACGCTGCCGCGTTTCACGAGAACTGTTCACGGTTCCCATATAGCAAGTGTACAGTAGTTGATTTGCAAGATATTGTGAAGCAAGAAAGGGATCGTTATATTCAGTTTTGATAGTTTCTACGCAATCTCTACCAATCAAACGTTCAACATCACATATCACGTGTTGTGCATCAGACAAAATTGCTTTTGCAACAAGTTGACACATAGACCCCACAAGTGTAGCAACAGTACCGCTATCCGATCCACCTGAAAGTGGCACAAAATATCCCCCGGCTTCAGATCGTCTAAGATAATCCCATAGCCAGCATGCAGGACCGAGTGCGACCTCCTCTTCAGGTGTATGTATATTGAGTTTAGTCATCGGAATGGTAACATTACGTTTTTCACTATCGGTCACCGAGAAATCCACATTTATTTGTGGGATTGATACACTTTGACTTGCCTGTACTGCCCCACTCATTCTTGAACCACGATATGACCGCACATCTGTGAGATCAACAGTTGCTGAAACTACTTCAACATCGCTTATAGAAAATTGCGATCCCTGTGCAAGAATGTGTCCATTCTGAGCAATGGATGCACACCCATCAAAATATAGTCTACCGCCATCGCACCCTTGCTGATTTGAGTATAGGTAAATCCCACCGCATTTGTCAGTAGCATTACATATCAAAGATAGACGTGTATTGAGCTTACGCAGTTCGTGATGTGAACCTGACCCATTCGCAATAATCTCTACCCCGTTTGCAGCAAGGTCAATATGGGGTGAATGTGGTGCAAATAACTCTTCACAGGTTTCAGAAGCCAAGATTGTATCATTAGTCACGATGACTGCACATCCTATCGGCACTGACGACTGTGACGTGATTTCACGGATTTCAGGTGGTAACTGATACGGTTCGGTTGTCCATCCCTTCTGCCACGCTGCAAACCAACGCGGTTCTCTGTAGTTTCCTTCTGCCGCGAGTATCTTTTTGGGACGGATTAACAGTATTTTACCATTACAGACAAACACCCTGCAGTTATATCGCACGCTCTTGTGCATCACAGGCATACCAATGTCACACAAGATGTCATCAGTATGACCACCGACCATGATCTGTGCCAGTGATTCCCAGCTGTGTCGTAACGTATCTTCCTCTAAGAAATGGTCCTCACAAGAGTAACCTGAAATTTCCAGTTCAGGACCGAGTCTGTATCGTGCACCTATTGCTTTCGCTCGATCAATTGACTCAATAATACGTTCACAGTTACCTTCAAAATCAAGTGACCACTGATTCAAGTTGCAGGTTGCGAGTGTTGCTTTCATATATTTATAGTAGTCAGTTATCAGTTATCAGTTATCAGTTATCAGTAAAAGGAAGATTCTTGACTAAAAACTGAATACTGGTGACTATTAGGTTTTCTGTGGTTTTTTACGAGCGGCAGGGAACAAGATGTTGTTCAATATCAACCGATAACCGGGTGAATGTTTGTGTAAATCAAGATTCGTTGGTATCTTTCCTTCACCAACAAGGTGTCGGTAATCCTCTGGGTCATGTCCACCGAGAAAAGTAAATGTGCCTTTTCCCAATGTCCCGTGAACATATTTAACATAGTCTGTGCCTTCAATATTGGCTAAGATCGTGACTGAACGGTTTATCGTGTTTTTATTAAATGATGTTGTTTGTCCAAGGAAACCTGGCACTTCTGAGACGTGGTTTTGTGTCAACATTGTTGGTATCGGATCATGTTTCGCTGAGAATTCAAAGAGTTTGAAATCTTCGACACCTGTTTGTGGACTCCTATCAGGATTTGGATTATCTATATCCGAGAATTCATATCTGTTCGGATTTGGATAGAGCGTAAAATTCTCAAATGCAAATGTGTGTTCAAAGTCCAATTCCTTTTGAAAATCCTTTGCAAGTGGTGTAGCATCTAACACAGGATCAACAATGTCAAGCACGCCTCCCTTTGATGCTAATGCAATATCTAACGTTTCAGGAGCAGAACACATGGCAAAAATAAATCCACCTTTTGCTACGTAATCTGCAATGTCTAATGCGGTTTGTCCTTTATGACGTGAAACACTTTTAAAACCTGCTTCTTTTGCAGTTTTCTCAAATAGTGCCATCCGTTGTTGATACCATACTTGGTGTGAAAATGACCCGTGAAATTTGCCGTGCTGTCCAGTAAAATCTTCATGATGTAAATGTAACCAATCGTAACCTTCGGTATGTAATGCCCCGCGTTGCACCTCTCTGTCCCATATTTGGTCATACGAAATTTCCGCGTAATCCAGAGCAATTTTCACCGCGTCATCCCAAGGGTCTTGAAATGGAGACGCTTCTGGTGGTGCATATACTGCGATCTTCGGTGCTTTTTCAAGTAATATCTCATCCATATTGCTTGTTTCAATGACGGTCTCTTTGATTGTCTGATATTCAACAGCACTCAACGTTTCAAAAGTAACACCCATCTGTGCTGCCCGTAGTTTCACATCCGCTGCATCAGGTGTAACAAACGATCCACCACGATAGTTCAACCACCAGTAACAACTGTATTCCCGCGGCACTTCCAATGCCCAATAGGTCAATCCATAGGCTTTCAGGTGGTTTGTCTGCACATTATCCATTGGGATGAGAAGATATTGTGCTGATGCTGTTGTGAGAAGCAGCATAAAGAAAATCATTATTAACATTAATTGGAGAAATCTTTTTAAGCTATACATATTTAGTTACACCTTGCTATATCAAATATTAGGACTTCAAGAACTAAAAAGCCGTAATTGCAATGAAAAGTTTTTGACAATTTAAATCTAACTGTATTCCTATAATTTTATTGTATTTTCTTTTTTTTCACAATAAAAAAGGTAACATTCTAATTTATGTATGGAATGTTACCTTGTTGTTTCTCAATTGAGTTTGTCCAATTACTATCATACTGGATTAGGTTTAATTTTACACACTGCAATATCTGCTAGACCTCGTCTGAGATCTGAGAGTGCTCCTTTTTTCCAACTATTTGATATACCGTCATGATCTGGAATTATGATTATCTCCGAATGTGCTTGGTTATCATTAATCGGTTCATATTTTACATCAACAGTAAAGTCTTTTATAGATATAGATCTAACATCTTCAGTAATAGCACTAAGGATGCCATCAGAGTCATTTCTTTTTGTGTCTTCTGGTTTAGACCTAAGTTTTGACCTATCTACAGATGGTCTTTCTCCTCCGAGAAATGCTGCAGATTGAAACTTAATATCACCAGATGCTTTGACAATATAATGAGGAGGAGTTTTAGTGTTAAACTCGTTTGATTCAATCCTTCTATAGAGTTCTTCATCATTATCTATATTTTCAGGATCGTTCGTCTATTATCCATTCCCATACTTTCACATAGTCACTCTTGCGAAGTTTCTTGGTTCTCACTATTGTATTCTTGCCTTCTCTCCACACCTTCGTAAACTTTGTACTTTGATGGTTGATGTCAAAATATAGACTCCTTCCATTTTCGCGCCACTCTATAGTTGCGCCCCCATTTTCACCATTGGAAATAGACGGTGTTTCTAATGAAAACAATGAATATCCTGCAGAATTTATTGATGAAATAAAATTTGACAAAACATTTTTTGCCTTATCAATATCTTCCGGACGTGCTTTCTCATAACCAATTTCATCCCAATCGTATTCATTAGTGAGTAGATCATCTATCTGTTCAAATATCTTTTGAGATAAAATATCGTTGCTTGACTGGTTGATGTCTGAAGATAGAGGTCCTATGATTATTTTCCTACGTCTGTTTCTACTCATATTGTATACCTTCTTCATTTCAAGATTTGTAAGTTAAAGAGTTAGAATCTTAGGTAAAACAATCCTACACAACAAACACTCATCTCTGAACAGAAACTGCAACAGGTTGATACCCAAACACAACTTTTCCATTACTCATCAGCGGAGATTCACTTCCTGGATTTTGATAATCCACTGTCCAGAGTTGTCCATTGTTTTCATAAACAATCCAACGTCCATTCGGTGGTACCCACACAGGACGACTCCCTCCCATTTCAGTTATCTGTTGTTCTGTGCGTTCACCTGCAGTTGAAAAATTGACCAGCCATATCTGACGGACGTTTCCATCAGTGCCTCTGGAAAACACAAGTGTATTTCGGTCGACAGGATGCCATGAGGGTTCCGCATCATCTGCTGGGGAAATAACAATAGGTTCAACACTGTTTGTTCCTTGATTGAATAGAAAGATGTTCCGATTTGTATCTGCAGCAGGATTCTCTATTGATCCAGCAGTAGCATAAGCAAGGAATTGACCATCTATACTCCAAGCAGGATGCGTCATTTCCCTCGCTGTTGAAGGGACAAGGAATATATTCTCATTGCGTATATTTTGAATGACAATCCTTTTTCTGTCGTTAGGTTCGTTCCGTGAATATGCTATATATTCGCCATTGGGTGATATCTTCACATCTTCTGCCAGGGCGCGACCATCAAAATAAACCGTGCTTTCCCCAGTTCTAACATCCATAATTAGAACATTGTTATCAAAATCATGATAGACAAGGGTTCCGTCCACAGATACAGAGGGTCGATGACCTACTCCAAGTGGTGCCACCCGAGAATCCACAGGCATATCACGGAAAGCGTTTAGTTTCATATCTTCTGCTGTTGTTGGGGCAATACGCCATAACACACCATCGTGACTGTAGAAGATTGAAACGGATGTAGCAGAGAGTGAAAACCTACCCAATTCCACATTATCAGGTTTATCTATTTTCGTCTCATTATCACCAGTCTGTTTTTTTTCATCAGACGTTTCTGAATCTTTACCTATATTCTGAGTGTTAGGTTCAAACTCTTCCTGATCATTTAATTTCCATCCAGCACCTTCCGCCTCAAATTTGAAACCAAGTCCCTTTGTCCAATACATCCATTCTTCAATCTGTTTGCCTTGTTGTGTGTATTTGAAAATATCCTCCGGTTCACCATACATACGTGCGATATTCCACCGACCACCATCTTCAATTTCTGACATCGTACCAGTCTCATCCACATAAGATGCCATAATATCAATATCAACATGCGGTGTGATTTTACCCTCTAAGACAGTAACGGGAGCAGGTGTACCACGCACTGGTTGATGTGTCCCAAAAACGCCGATGCCATCTGACAACCCTGATGAACCATCCCTATTTTGATCTAAAACAGCAAGGACAAAATATCTACCCGGTTTGACTTCAACGAGGTAGTTTCCATCTTCATCAAGGATAAGTGGAACTATCATAGGAGAACTGAAATCAGGGGTTGTGGAAAGACTCAGAATGCCATCAGGAACGGGTATCTCTTCATCTGATGAACCGTTGTCATTCTTGTATTTGTCATTATGCGAGGAGAAGAACGAACTCACTTTCCCTGTAATACTCCCCATCTTTACTTCTTGTGGCACACCGGGGGATGGATTCGCACCTAAATCGACGATAGATGGGGTTATATTCGGATCGTTGATAGCAACAAGTTGACCTTCTGCATCATACTGTGCACTTAATCGGATATTGACATCGCTTGTTTCGCCTGCATCAAATATGGTCACAGCAGGTTGTTTCGTCGTAAGAGAATCCGTTCCCACACCACCTAACTTATCTCCTTTGCTATATCTACCGTCTCCATCAGCGTCGTGATTGGCAATGATGTAGTATTCTCCCGGAGGAAGTTGAAGACGGTATGTGCCATCAGGATTAGTAACCGTGGTCGCGATCGGTTTTACAAAGGCAGAATTATCATAAATTTCAATTCGAACCTCTGTTGGAGTTTGTGGTATAGGAAAGACTCGTCCCGAGATAATCGCTGTTCCTTCTGATGATCCTGTCTGGTTTTTCATGTTATAGGAAGCATTAAGATGTATATCAACATTTTCTGCAAATGAACTGGGTTTTACCAATATAGGTACTGGAAATGCCCCTTTTTTGTAAATGTCCTTAATACCATAAAAACCGAAAATATCACCATCATCAAGTTTATTACTGGCATTCTTATCAACTATAGCCATGAGATAATATTTCCCCGGTTTCAAACGGAGTTCCCATTCGTTAGTCTTGTCATTCACAATAGTAAGCCCCGCACGATATTTCCACGATGTATCTGTATAAGCAAGAACAAGTTTGTGTTCTTGAGCAATTTCAGTCTCTCCTGAATAATTCAGTGTGCCACGTAGACCTGATGTTGCCTTTATAAGTTCAGTTTTGAATTGTTGATATTCACTCGGTTTATATGTAGTTGCAGGAACAAGTTTCTGTTTGTCGTCAACTGCCTGAAGTCTTGCCGTAATCGGTATCTGTATGCCTTTTATAGCAGTGTTTGTACCTACTTCAATGGCAACATGTGTCTGATTCTCATCACTCCAATTCTTTATACCTAAGACTCCATATCCATCACCTTCATCAAATTTTCCTGAACCATCAACATCCACATAAGCAACCAAAAAATACCGTCCAGGCTCTACACGTAGTGTAAATGTGCCAGTTCCTAATTTTGATACACCGCTGGTGTAAATGTCTTTCAGTTGTTCATCACGATACACAGAAACGTTAGTATGTGATAGGTCATAACCTTTCCAAATTACCTCACCAGACAATCTTGCAGTCATCTGTTTAATTTTGGGTTGGGTACCAGTTCCCACCAAAGGTGTTGTCTGTTGTGCATGAACTACCCAACTGAGTAATCCAAAGCAAATCGCAATTAGAGAAAATACAGAACGTTTCATGTGGATTGTGTCTCCATTTTATCCGAGAATTTTGTGTTAATTTTTATCTTCTGCATGCAATTTTAGCATATCCTATCACAATTTTCAATGAATTCATTTTAGGCAACGTTCCTAACAAATGTCACTAATAGGTGGATTATTACTTAAATTGCTGTCTATAGTACGGTTTCCTTAAACACCGTAGGCGGTAGTTTTGGGCAATTCCTTCTGTCTGAATCGCGGGTTTGAGCGGATGGCACGGATGGCACGGATAAGAGTCTGGTTCTCTATCGTTTCATCTCAAAGACATATTCTATCTTATGGTGTGTACTTTGATACAGTACTCTCTTATCATAAAAATCCTACAATCTTGAAAATCTTGATTTAGAAAAAGGCGGGGTACAGAGACCCCGCCCTACAATGGTTATGAGACGATTTGACAAGTATATATTACATTCTATGAATTGTAATGTAGGTCACCTTTATTCGATAGATCAATCATGTACATCAATATCTGCTGTTAGACCTTCAAGCGGAGTAAAATCAGTTATTGGACAACCGAAAAGTCTAAGGATTTCAAGATTCTCTAATCCTGCAAGAGGACTTACGTTTGACAGATTTCGATTGTATGAAAGATGAAGATACTTCAGACTCGTCAAATCTTCAAGCGGTGAAATATCTACAATATCATTACTTGACAGATATAGTGTCTCAAGATCCACACATCCTTCAAGGGGTGTAATATCCTGCAGACTGTTTGCTTGTAAATACAACTGAGTTAGATTCGTTAGACCTGCAAGTGCTTTAATGTCTTCTACGTTATTTTCGGATAGATAAAGCAGCTCAAGGTTTGTCATACCTTTGAGTGGTGTAACATCCTCTATTTTATTGAGTTGTAGAAACAACTCAACAAGGTTCGTTAAGCTTGTAAGTGAACTAATATCGCTTATCCCGTTCGCGGAGATATCTAAACTCTTAAGGCTTTTCAAGCCCCTAAGTGGGATGAGAGAAGAGAAGTTATTACTATACAGTCTCAAAGAAATGAGGTTCGTTAATCCAGCAATAGGTGTGAGATCAGCAATACTATTGCCGTTGAGATTTAATTGCCTTAGGTTCTTTGCATATTCCAAACCAGTGAGATTGGATGGCACAGGACGTCCTACAAAACGCTGATTGGGAGCATGCAGCGATGTTAACTTTAACAATTCTCTCATTGTAATATCTGCATCAGCACCTAAACCAAGCGTTTTACGGATCACCCACGCTAAACTTCTGTCAGGTATATCGACGATATCACTAAGGACTTGTATCGTAACGATAATACTGTCTGTATAGGTGCCATCAGAGACAATAGCTTTGAGGGTATGCTCCGGTTTAGTTTTATAATCCAGTTCTATTCTGTTTCTCAACTGACCTGTTTTACTATCTATCTCAAAAGCTCCAGTCTCGTCATTGCTCAGAGTATATTCTAAAGTTTCACCTGCATCGAATTCTATGGCTGATACAGGACTACCGATATTTACACCTATCTCTTCCGTAGAGATTATTTCCCTGGTTGTTGTATCTCCATCTATAAACATCGGTGCAAATTCGTTTACAGGTTCAACATCAATCCACACCTCAGTTGTAGCGGTTGTTACTCCATCAGAGACCTCTACATCTACAAAATAGGTGCGAGGTTCACGTTCAAATGCTTCATAGTCAAGTGGCATCTTAGTACACAACTGACCTGTTTCAGTAATTATCTCAAACATATCAGCGTCATATCCACTTAGCATATATGTTAAGACAACTTCCGATCCATCGGGATCTGTTGCTGACACTGGCGGTCCAATGTCTATACCTACAGGGGTATTTTCTGGTATTGAGCGATGAACGCGGTTTACTGCTGCCTCAACCATTTCCTCTGAAAAAACAGGTGTCTCATTAACGTTCGTTATGAAGATACGCACACAGATAACATCATAGCTTTCAGGATTTTCCATGTCGGTGATGGATAGAGTAACTTTATAGGAGTTCTTTTTTTCGTAGTTCAATGCAGATTTGGTCTTCAACTGTATACCTCCGCGAAAAGGCAGACAAATAGCAAATGATTTTGCATCAGGACCACGTAGCCAGATGTCTATACAACCCTCAACGTCCTCTGCTGAATATCTCAATGGTAACCCAATATTCTGTCGATTTGCTGTGTTTTCTGCTATTTCACGAACGGTTTCAGCACCTTCCTCAAACTCTAGTCTAGCATATACTATTCCGTCTATACCATAGACCAATAAAACTACAATAAAGATAAACACACTGATTTTTTGATTGAAAATTTGCTTTTTCATGGTTTCTCCCCTTTCCTGCCAATTTATTCATACAGAATTCTATTAATTTTATCTACTATTAATTCTTACTAATTGATAAAACTAAAATCGAGAGAATCATGATTCTGTGTGAGGAAACGATTCGAACATTAACAGGGTTTACAAAGTATTTTTTATTTTTACTTATAGTGAAATCAAATAATATGTGCACACTCCCGGTAGATGCGGTTTCCCAACCGTATCTATGGGACTGAACAAACACCAGTTCGGTTAGGAAACCGAACCATAGGTGTCAATTTAAGGATAACCGCATTTGTTGGAGGGGTTTGTAACCCCGATTTTTTGAGCAAAAACCTGATAATCGGGGTTACAAACCCCTCCAACAATGGAAAAGCCACATAATCGTGGTTAGAAACCACTCCAACAATGGAAGCGGGGTTGGGTAATTGCTAAATTGACGCCTATGGTTCGGTTAGGAAACCGAACCTACCTGAGTGTGAAAATAGTTATGGTTTTTACTATATTATACTTTTTCTGACAATTCACTAATCATAACAAAAAATCGTTCGTAGTCGCGTAATTCATTGCGTCTCTTACATTTTCCTCCTCAGAGTGAAAGCTCATCTGATATGAAGTCTTATTTTTCAGAATTGGTATAAGTTTGAATTCAAAATACCATAGTGAGATATTCTCAATTAGAATCTGTACTACATATTCCTCAAAAAAAGAAGAACCGTCATCTTAACCAAAAAACCCTCCCTACAATGTAGGGAGGGTTTTTTGTCACCTGAAATGTCTCAAAAATGACACGGTATAAAACCGCGCCTAATTCTGAATTTACGCAAATGCGTCTTCTTCTACATCATTAAGAGAAATACGAGCATTTTCTTGTAATGCAGATCTATGAACAGCTGCCTCAAATAGTAATTCATTCCATGCAGCATTACCATCTGCGGGGAAAGCATTATCGGATTGCATCGCTTTAATTACACCATCTGCCATTCTCTTGAAAGATTCAGGCATTTCAGGATTACCCTGTTCGTTTTCCCATTGTTCCTCAACTTCAGAGTTACCTGCTTTGCGGCGTAAGTATTTCCCATCTAAACCTTTCGCCTCAGCGTACGACTTATCTCCAAGAACTTTAATACGAAGTGGATCATCATCATAACCCCATAGATTTGTACCACTTAGTGTGCCGATGACACCGTTCGGCCAACCGATATGAATCAATCGTGCCCATCCACCTGACTCATTTGGATCGCCGACGACACTCACCCAATCGGGTCTACCAATCGTCCATAAAATTAGATCTATGATATGAGACCAACAATTGAAATGTGCACGGGCATGAACCATTTTGATTTCACCTAACACACCGTCAGCGACATCATCGTGCAGTTTTCTGAAATGATGCATAAACCGATAATTAAAATCAATACCAAATTTCAACCCTGATTCACGCCAACTTTTGATTGCCGGTGCCGCTATCTTGAGATCTTCTTCACGCACACGCGCTTGACCTTCTAATCCGCATAACGGTTTTTCTGTGAATACATTTCGTCCACCCGCAATCAGTTCGCTTAATGGTGGAATACGTCGTGTTTCATTAACGATCAGCAGGACAAGTTCTGCATCACAGTTTGCTAACAACTCCTCAATGGTTGTATAACCAGGAACACCGAAATGTTCTTTCGCTTTTTCAAGCAGTTCAGAATTCATTTCGCATACTGCGACAACTTCCGCATCTGGATGGTTATGGAAGTTTCCACCATGCATCATACCCATGCCTCTACCACTAAGCAATGCACAATTAACCATATCTAATACCTCTCATTTAGCGATAATCAATAAACTAAGTTTGAAACTATGTTCAAGACAAAATCTCTGCTTCATACTCAAAGATTGGAACAAAAAGATTTTCAGTAGTATATCACACACAACAAAAAACTCAAGAAAAAACTACTATTCACAGTGTCTTTAGTTTTCATGATTTCTTAACATTAAGGTTTACTGAAAGTCAATTTACAAGTCGGTAGGAGTCGCTTCTACTGGTTTGAGGCATTTAGCATTTGTGAAAAATACAAGAAAAACTGAAAACTATAGTGACATTTTGAATTATTGATACATTTTTTGTTTTTTGTTAGAATATGTTTCCTATGGCACATTCACCAGATTTACGAAAACGCATTTTAGACTTTGTTGAAGCTGGCGGGAAAAAATCTGATGCTTCCCGTCTGTTTTCCGTTGCCCGCTCAACTATTGATAGATGGTTAGCAGCTGACGACCCGTTTGCCATTAGAAAAACGGGACCCAAAAAAAATGAGAGTGATCGATGAGGAGGCACTCAGAAAACATGTCGCTGATTTCCCAGACTTGACACAAAAAGAGCGTGCTGCACACTTTGATGTTTCAGAGTTTTGTATCGGTTATGGACTACGAAAACTCGGTATCACGCGAAAAAAAAGACACTCGGATACAGGGAAAGGTGCGACGAGAAACGACAAGTCTACCTTCAGGCACTCGCCGAGAAACACACCGCTGGGAAAAAGATAGTTTATGTTGATGAATGCGGTTTTCGCGCAGAGAGTTATAGACGGCATGGGTATGCTCCAAAAGGTGAAACTGTTTTAGATTTGATCTCAGGCACACGAACACGAACAACGACGCTGGTCGCTGCGCGTATCGATTCCACTTTTACGGCACCCTGTTTGTTTGATGGTAGCTGCGATGCTGCGTGTTTCAATGCTTGGCTTGAAACCTATTTATGTCCAAGGTTGTCTGTCTCAGACGTGGTGGTTCTTGATAATGCCAAAATACACAAGACGCATCGCACTTGTGAGCTGATAGAAGCATCGGGAGCAGAGGTGTTGTTTTTGCCACCTTATTCACCTGACTACAATCCGATTGAACATGACTTTGCCAATATCAGACGACTTAGAGAATACAAGGCAGATGGAACCATTGATGAAATTATAAACATGTATCATAAAATCTAAAGTTTACTATAAATAGACCTGAATTCATACAGATTTGCGGTGTGTAAAGATTTTGCCACTAACTTCTCACCATGAATTGTAGGATCGGGTCTCTGTGCCCGCCCGTTGTCTTACAAGACTTGGAGTGGTTTTTAATCGCGATTGATTAATTTGAATATTGCCAGCGCGCTTACAAAGCGCGCCTACAGTGGGTTGTTGTTGCTAAATTGACGCTCAAATAACTCATTCTTCGTAGGCGCGCTTTGTAAGCGCGCTGGACATATCAGCACATCGTGACCAAACCATTTATAGCCCCAGCGGGGCGACAGGTGTATAGCACATCGTGACTGAAAACAATCCGAAAAAAATAGAATAAATATAAATCTTGAAAGGAAATACATAAAATGAATGCCCAAGATGTTTTACGTGAAAAGAAAAAGAAACAACAGGTGCGTATCGTTTCTGAACAAGAACTTGAAAAACTTGAGGCGACCCCGCTCACGACAGAGTCCCTCTTTCAAGAGTTTCAACCAGTTGTCTCAGTTCTGCTTGAATTCCCCGATGGAAGTGAACGCCTTGTCAAAGTCCGACGGTTCAACAATGCTGAGGCGTTCACCGGTATCGGTGTCTATACCTTTATCCAAGACGATGGCACAATTGACGAAAACGCCATGACCGAAGACGAAAAAATTGAGTTAATGGTAAAAATAAAACGCCATACGGTTGTTACCGGTATGGAAGATCCGATGTTCAAACTTGCTGCTGCTGATGGTGAAGGCTATCCAGTGGAGTCGCTTGGGTCGGCTTATCTGAATCTGTTTTACGACGCTGTGAACGCTGTCAATAATCCCAAGGAGGTTCAGGATTTTCTGCGCAACTTTCGTGAAACGAACGAAAACAGAACAGGGACGACTGCTAACACTGATGTTGGACAAGAAAGCAGCACGGTATCACCAGAGACCCAGTCAACTGATCCTGCACCCGCACCAGATACCACTTTATCCCCTACTGGCATACGCCCTGGATGATCTGGTATTCGCAATTGGGTATGAACAGGAATTGGATGAGAAGTTTCAGGATCGCAAGTTTCAAGCTTCTCTGCACGATAAGGAATTAGGGTAAAGTCGTAAACCGTATCAACGTGAGGTTTCTATTCCAAATTGGTGCGATTGAGAATGGCTGTCAGCGTTCAGTAGTCAGTAGTCAGTAGTATGTGTTTCTGTTTCTGATAACTGATTTCTGATAACTGAAGGCTATACCCGTTTCTATTCCAAATTGGTGCGATTAAAAGGTAAAAGAAGTCTTGCATACCTATTCACTTTTTTCGGTTTCTATTCCAAATTGGTGCGATTAAAAGTCGCTGGACGTTCTTCTGCGGGTGTGCTTCTATCGAACGTTTCTATTCCAAATTGGTGCGATTAAAAGAGCTTGTACGAGAAGATAACATCTCACAGCCTGTCTCGTTTCTATTCCAAATTGGTGCGATTAAAAGAAAGAGTCGCTTAGAGAAGGTTTTGAGAGTCTAAAAAGTTTCTATTCCAAATTGGTGCGATTAAAAGATAGTCGACTGCATAATTATCAACCTCCGTGTTTTCGTTTCTATTCCAAATTGGTGCGATTAAAAGTCAGATCATCAGCATTCTGTCCTGCCGTTTTGAATCTGTTTCTATTCCAAATTGGTGCGATTAAAAGTTCTCATAACCGTCCACCTCATCGCAAATAATAATGTTTCTATTCCAAATTGGTGCGATTAAAAGCCACATCGCTATAACCAGCGTCATCCCCTTCAGCACTGTTTCTATTCCAAATTGGTGCGATTAAAAGTTACAGAAAATTACGACACTGAGATGTCGTTTAATGGTTTCTATTCCAAATTGGTGCGATTAAAAGCCACAAATTCATCATAAAATACAGTATTTCCAAAAAATGTTTCTATTCCAAATTGGTGCGATTAAAAGCGTGCTTCAGACCCCAAAGACTCGTCTGTGTTTCCAACGTTTCTATTCCAAATTGGTGCGATTAAAAGCTCTAGAAAAGATGAATCCTCACGGAAAAAGAAAGCGTTTCTATTCCAAATTGGTGCGATTAAAAGAATAATGTCAAGTCAATTCGGTTGGCTTAAATTCAGTTTCTATTCCAAATTGGTGCGATTAAAAGTAAGCCTGCGACAACACAACTTCAGTATCAGTAATCAAGTTTCTATTCCAAATTGGTGCGATTAAAAGTTCGTTGAGTTCCAAACGGGCTTCCGTCCTAAAATAAGTTTCTATTCCAAATTGGTGCGATTAAAAGACAGATAGACCAGTATTGCACCCGTTCGCTGCGTGCGTTTCTATTCCAAATTGGTGCGATTAAAAGCTCGGCGAAATTCAGATAGTCAACGCTGTTATGTAAGTTTCTATTCCAAATTGGTGCGATTAAAAGCCGCCGCCGATTGTCTTTTCTGCTTTGTATCTTGTGTTTCTATTCCAAATTGGTGCGATTAAAAGTTGCTTCTTCACGTGTGCCGATGATTCTTTTATACTTGTTTCTATTCCAAATTGGTGCGATTAAAAGTCTTCTAGCTGGTCATGGCGACTGGGAGGTGTCATCGTTTCTATTCCAAATTGGTGCGATTAAAAGAATCCCGCCACCCCACAGGGCGTTTCTGTTTTAAATACGTTTCTATTCCAAATTGGTGCGATTAAAAGTTTCGGTAATTCCGCATCAGGCGATATCGGTGTTTCGTTTCTATTCCAAATTGGTGCGATTAAAAGGCTATCCAAAACACGTATTTATATTTTACTAAACCCTTACAGTGTTTGTCAAGTTAAATTTGTTTTTGCTGAATTTAAGGGGTGTTTGCCGTCAACCTTCAATCGTGCATATTCTCTGGGAGGTTGACGGCAGTAGATACCGTATGGTTTTATGGCGGTATTTTGGCAATTATGAGAAAATTAATCCACTAGAGAATGAACGAAATTCGGAGGTCGACAGCAGGTCTGTTTGCCAATTATACCTGTCACGCCTTTACTATTACAGATTCTTGGCGTAATTGATAGATACGCATTAATTGACATCAGGTCAGGTCAATATTGAATATATACTAAAAGTATGATATAATAATACATTATGGTAAATATAGTAATGTTGAGACATAAAAGAGACACAAAAATATGGCGGTGGAGAAAGTAAACCCCAAGTCAAAGAGATATGACTTGAGGTATGCAATGTTAGATGGAAGATAAGCCTATTTGTTGGGCTTATCTGTTTGTGGTTTAGGTGAAACAGATGGTTTAGGTGAATTAGATGCTGGCTTAGGTTTAGGTAGAGGTCTAGCCTCAGATGGAGGTTTAGGCATTGTCCATGACCGCCTGGGACGCTTATTACTGATTTTTTTGGCATTGGTGTCGTGGCTTCGTTGGGTTCTCTTTGACATTATATTAATCTCCTTTTAAATTCAGCTCGCCATATCCTAAAAATAGCGAAAATATAATTATGCCTACTATAAATGAACCTATGGAAAGATAAATTAGTATGCCCCCGATTGTACCCGATTTACTGGACTGTGAAAGTGCTGTTTCAATATATCTCAGGTAATAGTCGGCATTAAATTCGCGTTGTTTATACAAACTTTCTCTAACAAATATATGAGAAATTATATTACTAATAATAGATAAGACAAAAGGTGCATAACAATATAACATATATTTGGCATTATCGACAGCCTTCCAATCTATGTAAGCGGTCATTAATACCAATATAGCTCCAGAAAAATATCTCATAGTCCTATTAAGCTCTACATTATTGCTTAGCAGACTATCAAATATATTCTTTTCTTCAAAGAGGTATTGTTCACGTCTCTCTTTTCGTATTTCTTCTATATCTTGTATTTCTTCTATATCTTGTATTTCTTCTGGGTCTTGTATTTCTTCTGGGTCTTGTATTTCTTCTGGGTCTTGTATTTCTTCTGGATTTAGCATAGTAGCAATACTCCTATTGCAAAATAGTATAGGTATTAATTAACAAAATGTCAAGTGAAAATGAGGCATACAAATATGGCGGTTGAAATAGGCTTACGCATAAAAGCAGAGAATATGACAGGTCAGGATTTTGATCAGCTCGTTGCCGATTTGCAACGCACTGGTCAACGTACCGATCAGCTCAAACAGTCCGCTGATAATTTGGGACAAACGTTTGATACGCTTGGAAACAAAATACAACAGACTGCTAAACTAACACTCGATGCCAATGCCCGTTGGCAGTCTGCTGAAGGGAATATACTCAATACGCAACAGGCATCAAAACAGCTGGAAACCGCTTTAGCAGCAGTGTCTGATGAACAATTGCGTCAAATTAACGTATTTCGCGATGCTGAAGGTAGACTCCAAGATATACGCACCGGATATATATCTAATGCGGAAGCAGCACGTCGCTATGCACAGGGACTTGAACGCACAACAGCGGAGTTTGCCAGTGCCGATAGAGAAGCAGAAACGTTCAGTAATACCTTAGCACAGCAGCTAACGCAACTTCAACATGCGGATTCTAACTTGCAGGCGGCTGTCGTGCCAGTCAGAAACTTCAAATTGGAACTCATTACGTTGAACGCGACCTTATCGGAAACGGAGCACGCTTTCAGGAATGTCTCAGATACAACGGAACTGGAACGTGCGACACAGAACCGACTCACTGCTTTGGATGCCTTGACGCAAGTGACCCGCGATGAAATTGAAGCACAACGTGCAATTGAACACGCAACCTTGTCGCGCTTGTCTACTCAGGAACAGGCTGAATCTGAACATGCCAAAAATATCAGAGAGTTAACAGCACAACTTCAACAATTGGCAATAGACTACGAACAGGAAAAGACACAGATCACTCGCGAAGCGGTAGAGAAACGCACACAATTCCATGAGAAAGCAACACAATTACGGATAGACTTTGCCAAACGCGAAGCCGATGCCCGCCTGAAAGCACATAATGCGGTCTTTGCTGAAATATCAAGCACTTTACGGGAGATAGATGATACACAGACACGCAATCGCACCTTTAACATATTTGGACATTTGTTGACGCAAGACGTAGCACCACAACAAGCATTAGATCAGGCACAAGATTTTATCATTTTGATAGACGGTATGGGAAACAGTCTACGCACATTTGAGACAGGCACGCGCGCTTTTGGGGCTATCTTCAGACGTGAAGTTACCGAAACACTTCAAACTGGCATAACACTGCTAGGAGAGCTCGGACACAGATTACGCGCACCAGAACTCGCTGCGTTAGCCGAAAATGTGAGAGGTATTGATGCCATTTCAAGATTGGAAGCCGGACAAGCCGACCGCGATCAACGCACTGCCGATATATTTGCTTCAGGTGCTGCACGGTTTCAAGAAAGCGAACATCAGTTTATAGATCAGGGACGTGCTTATGTTTCCAGACTCAGACAGCAACAACCATTCTCGTTTGATACGTTAACAGCGGGCACAGGCGATCTGATTGCTTCCGTGCCACTTGATGTTGTAGATGCTGTTACAGAAAATATACAGGTGCGCCGCGATGGGAATGCGGAACTACTACGAATTGAACAGGAAGCTGCCGCAGAAATCCAAATTATTCAAGAGAGTGTCACGTTGAGTGCTATGAATAAAGCCGCCGCAATTGAACGTGTTGAACGTCAATCCGCTTTGCAACGGATACGCATAGAGAACGAAGTCTCAGAACGCCAGCGCGCTTCGTTTCAGTCTGTTGTGACAGATTTTCTATCAGGTATCGCTCAGATGATCGCCGCAGAGGCACAACTCGCACTCGCCCGTCGCGCTACAAATGCGCTCAGTGCCTTGTTCAGTGGAAGCGGTGCAGCAGCAAGTGCAGGACTTCTCAGTGGTGTCCTGCTGCCGTTGCTCGGAGGTCTTGGACTGGCTTATGGTGCATCAAGACTGATTAGTCGTAGTCCCAGCGCGGAAGTCTATCAGCGATCGCAATATGTATCGGATGACGGATCGATAGAACGGACAAATCGGAATGTGTCGCAAAATCCAGGAACAACACGGGCAAGTCAAGAGACCGGCACACCGACACTTGAAGCAAATCTCAACGTGACGGTGGAAGCTTCAGGGACGCGATTGGGACAAGCAAATTCGAGGGTTCAACTCAAAACGTCCAGATGGGGTGGCTAATGGCAACAGCATTTCTGGATCCAGACAACATGTATCCTATACGCGATCTCTCAGATATAAAGATTGACGGTGATCGCAGGACTATCCAAGAATTGACAGGTGCAACCCCAACGGTGACGGTGACATTAGGGGCAACTGCCCAAGCGGTCAATTGCGTCTGGTTCGGTGTCGCGAATGTAGCGAAAGCGACAATCGCACTGGACAACACGGTGATTGTGTCCGCTGAGACGTATCCTGAGAAAAAAGGATTTGCTTCTTTTCCTGAACAACCTGTGACGAATATTACACTTGCCGTGACAGAAAAAGATGACAACTCTCAGCCTGTACGTGTTTCTGAAATCGTTGCGGGAAAAGTGTTATTAGAATTACCCGATCAAGTGTTTCTACCAGATACCACACCGCAACCCGCTTTACGTGGCGCTGGCGTGCATGAAATGCTTGGCGGGTCACTAAGACCGTGGAGCACAGTCAACAACGAGAAAGCCAAACTGGATATATCCTATACAGGATCGCGATGGAAAAAAGATCGTGTGGACACGTTTACCGATGTTTATGAAAACTATCGGACATTCTATTTCGTCCGGGATACGTTGACACATCCGCTTGACGGATATTTAGCGGTCTTTGACAATGTGACGTTACCTGCCCCGTATTCTACTGGGTATAGACCTGCAGGACAGAATGTCAGGTTTAGTGTGCGGGAGATGTGAAGGGAATTGATACTAAAATAGTTATACAACGCAATAAATATCACTGATGTTCTGCTTTTAGGAGTTTATCGAAAGCGTTTGCCAACAATATACACCATGCCGGTAAATCGTCTTTATGCCAACTATAAACACCTGGATCATAATTATATACAGGAATATCTCTTAATGATAGAAACTTTTTGTTTAGAACAAATTCATAGCCACCAACACGTTGGTTGTAAGTATATCCAATTGACATGCGTTGTGTTTTGCTACCATCTGTTAAGTGGTGACCAAGTAAAACGATTGAAATGTTCCAATCCCATTCGTCATTTATGTCAACAATAACGATATTGCCTAAAGCACGAAGTTCTCGTTTCAAATGACTTTCTACAATATCTTGTTCAATTTTATCCTCATCGCCAGCACGGATATTAATCCATACCTTATATTTTTTAGGTTCAGGTGCGTAGGCGTTGCCGATGAATACAACAATGGATATGAGGATTGTGAGTGTGAGTAGTGGTTTTCTTATATAAGCAACCATTGATGTGTCTTCCTTAAAAATGAATATGCTGCATCATAACATTAAAGAAGTAATTAATCTACTAAAAAAATAGAATTATGCCGACCTTATATGAAGTTATCTGGGAAAGAGACCTTACACCTTATCTACACGTCCAGCTACTTGATGTAGATATTACCGACGATCTACTGTCCGAACAGCACAACGGCATAGCTGGAATAGAACTCACACTGGACTATCCAGAGTTGAACGTCTTCAAAGCATCCAACATCATCTTGACACTTGCCAACGATGACGGCAGTTTTTCCCCTGATAATCCCACAAACTTCTTTATTCAGAATGGCGATCCGAATGTCGTGAATTCATTCAAAGTCTATCTAATCGTTATCATTTTTACCACTCCCCATTGCAAACCTAATTTCCCCTTCGGAGAGACTGCGAGACTATGGGGTGTCCAATCTGGTGAACTATCTTTATGATTAGGTGTGTCCGTGATTTGGGTAATTTTTCCAGTAGAAATATGGTATCGGTATATATTTAACTGACATTTATCAGAATAGCGGAGAATCCACTAAACATCACTATATTGAGGGTTTTGCACAATGAAAATGCGTCCATTTTGAAGATTTGACTTGATTTTAGATGCATGAGTTGCCATCCTAATAATAAAAAATAACAACATTTGATTATTTTTAGGAGGACATCTCATGCGTCATCAGATTATCAAATCTGCTAAGTTTTTTCAACATCTTCTTTTTTCTCGTTTTCACCGTATGAACGCACAAATCATTGACACTTTACTTTTGTTATCCGTTTGCCATTTCTTTGGCCTCTATAATCCGAACCAAGTTGCAGATGCGTTGACACTTCCCAAAGCGGGTCTTTATCGGGATCTTCACTCATTGAGCCAATATCACTGGAAATGTTTGAATGTGCGGCTCGGATGCACTATGGCACTTGAGTGGATCAAAAACACTGAAGCCAAGAGTGGTTCAACACAATCTCGTCGGTGTATTACTATCAGTGTAGATGACAGTAATATAGATCGCTATGGAAAAACAATAGCTTACTGCTCAAACTGGTGGTCTAAAAAACGGAATAACACCACTTGGGGGCAGAACATATTAGGTATCACGATCAAGATTGGCGATATTGTCATTCCACTCAATACACGGCTTGTTTCAAAAAAAGGGCGTGCCAATACAAAGAAACCGGTTCTTTTTGTTGGCATGATGAAAGAAGTGTTAGATTTCTTTGATGCCCATAGCATTGATATCAGAAAATATCCGATCACTTTCGATTCGTGGTATGGTAGCAAGAAACTGGTCAACATCTTATCAGATTTAGGGTTTGTGTCCATATTGGTTCATGGTAAAAACAACTATGTGATGACAATAAACAACAAAAAAATGAAACTTTCGCTTCATAAGAAATCCATACAACTGCAGCCAGAGCAATGGGGATGTGATAAACCGGTCTGTCGTGTCCAAGCCACAAGTCCAACATTTGGTGAGTGTATTGTGCTTTTCTTTTCAGATATGGGAAAGATACGCACACTCTTAGTCTTTGGTAAACCCTTACGCACTTGTGAAGCACTCAGAATATGGTCTCAACACAACGGGATCGAACACTATTGGAGACAACTGAAATCCAACCTGCATTTATCCGATATGCGTTTAGAAAGTGCGCAAGGCGCATGTGCGGGGCTCGGTATAAAAGTAATGAGTTACCTCATGTTGTTGCAGGTAAGCATCTCTGAACGTCGCACATTCCATCAGATACAACTTGAACTCACTGGACAAAGACACATGTTACTTGAAATCATGCCGCATTTTCATGAACTAAACCTAAAAGAACCTTGATAAATACTGATATTCAACAACTTTTGAGAAATATCAGTTTAATTTATTTTTAGCACGTCCCTGTTCATCTATACCGTCTGGTAGTGCGGAAAAAACAATTTGGGTGCCATTTTTTGCCCAATTTGCTATGCCTATCCACCAACTTTCGGGGATTTTCAACTTCATCGGATTTTTGCCGTTTTTGTCAACGACAATAAGGTGATTCGCAAGCCTAACGACGCGAGCATCTTCATACTTTTTATGAGATTCGTAATACAGAACGTGTCTTCCATCGGGGGACCAGTGCGGGCTGTATTTTGATATTACCATATCGTCGATGCGGTGCGGTTGGTCTCCCTTCAGGAAAGAACGGGTGTTCTTACCATCTACGTCTGTAATGTAGATGTGTCGTCCACCACCTGCGATTATTTGTTCGTGGAGAATATGTTGCCCATCTGGCGACCAACTCGGGGTAGATGAATAAGCAATTCCTTCTTCGTTTTCTGTCAGTTGTCTAATGTTTCCACTGGCAATCTCTAGGATATGAATTTCTCCATGTCCAATTCTGGTGCTTGTAAACGCAATATGTTGTCCATCAGGAGCCCATGTAGGAAACACATCGTTTTTTGGATGAAAGGTCAGACGTCTTTCATTGTTACCATCCGCGTTTATTATGAAGATATCAAGTTGTTGCAACTGACGCGGTTCTGATACCGGTCCCAAGTCTCGCATAAAGATAATATGTTTTCCATCTGGCGACCAACGTGGACTTGTATCCCAGAATGGCGTATTTGTAAGTTGTGTGACATTTGTGCCATTGTCGTTCATCACGTAGATGTCGCTTAGTCCATTGCGGCTGGACTTGAAAACGATAGCTGCGGATGCTATATTTACTAAATTTAACATGAAAACAAATAGGAAGAGAGTAATAACTTCTTTGCGGGTTCGTGCTAAGATCATAGTTTAGTAAACTCCTAAAATGTCTTATAGGGATAACAGATTGTGTTATCCCTATAGAAAATAAAAAGGACAATTTTAGTCAACAATCAAAAATTCAGTCTTTTCGTCCGCCTTAACGTCCAAACTATCCCCGCCTACGGAAGCACGGACAGCAGTATAAGCTTGAATCATATATAAACCTGCATTTTCACCACCACAGTCTACACCTTGTGTACCATCTAATTCATCGTACCAAGTTGGTGGACCAACATTACGTGACAAGAGTAACCACTTTTGACTCATCGGGAACTGGACATCAAAGGCTCGCACATTCACAAAAAACCATTTCACTGCTGCGACACACATACTGAACGTGGCTGGGGCAACGCATTGTCTGTCTAATGCCGAAAAATACGATGCGAAGTGCACATCTATCAGATCGCTCAGTGTCGCGTCTTTAGAGGATAGCCACTTTGAAACAGAACGCCACGTCTGCTGATAGGCACGTCTGGAGTTGGGAGATAGGGCATCCCACGCAATACCAATACGCAGTTTATCCTCATCGGTGAATTGTAAATCTGTTTTGGGTTCAATCGGTGCTAACGCTTGCATCATTGGTCACCTCTTTGTCCGTCCTATAAGTTAATAGATAATCCAAGTAACAATCCTATAATCACACAACCCACTAATAACCCCCAACGTATTACTTTTGATATTTTTTCAGAAAGTTGTTGGTTAGATTCTCTTAGGTCAGAATTCACATCATTTATTGCAGTTTTCATCTCATCTATCAGGGACGGTTGATCTTCATAAGTTTCAGAGTCATATTCCATTAGTTTTTGCGAGATTATTTTTATCTGTTGTTGAAGATACTCAAGACGTTTATCAGCTCGTAGTAAAGGATCCTCAACTTCGTCAAAAGAGATGTCACCTTCAAAATCAGGGAACCATTCGGGATGCTCCTTTGTAAGCCGTTTAACTTGTGCATTGAAATTATCGGGATTAATCATTAGTGCGTTTGGGTCTTCGTAATCCCAACAACATTTTCTCAATTCCTCTCTAATATCTTTATTCCTATAGAGGTTTGTATTGTATATGGCAACACCAAGGAAATTGTCATTGTCTTTTTCGAACATTTTTCTTACTTCCTCTGGTTTGCATGCACGGAACCTACTATAATATGATAGTCTTAAAGCAAGATCATCGTTATCTTTTAATGATTCAAATTCCGTTCCAACACCTTCTCCGAATCGATCTTTTACTGCCCATGCTCCGCATCCAATCAGTTTTGCGAGGACATAACGGCACTTCACATACGAATTAAGCAAACCATCCATTTCTCCTTCGGTTTCTGTTTCCCATCTTTTTGCCATTGCAAACACATCCATGTCATGAGGTTTGTCTGGCACTAAATTTTCTCCGAGATGAGAAAGGACTGCTGCAGAGTCTTTATTCACCGGCATCGTTTCAAACAGCTTCCAACCAGCTGTGAATACCTCCGTATATGAGTGCCATATAGATCCATCCCAAGGTAGTTCATCAAGTGGGGTGCTAACGCGAGGATTAGATGCAGTAAACGCTATTGCCGTAAGCCATTGTTCATCAGTCAGACTGTTAAAATGTTTTTCTCTTTTATATAGAGACACAAGCAAATCATCGGGGATAGACTTATTTGACAATAAAGACTCCAATAATTCCTCATCAAAAGTATTTAGTACCTCACCTAACACTTCAGGACTTTCAACCCAAGAAACCAAAAACTTTTTAGGTATGTTGCTGGACAATGCAGCCTTTTTTATTGTCTTGTCGTCATTCCTAAAAAGACTCAGTGAAGTCTCTTTTGACAACCCTTCTGCATATAATGCTAATCCCAAGTTTATTAAAGGTTCATCACGTTCAATCAAAACTGTTTGAATCTCTTTTTTATAAGAAAGGTAAGGCTTATACTCCCTTAGCCATTCAAAAACCGAGTTTGCGTTGGCATGAGTGAGCCAGTATTTCTGAAATTCCTCATTTTCTAATACTTGATCAATTGAAGTGTTTATCATAAGTTTTATTCCGTTAGTTTACAGAGAATTTAGCACACCCGCATATTCTTCAGTGTTTGGGTGTTCCGTTAAGAGATTTGCTTCATTCTGTGCGATTTTCCACTTATAGTAGATTTTGAAATTACTTGAACACTCTACATTGGCGAGGTTAGGAAACCTCACCTACCGTGGGATGAAAGTGTAAATATAATTTTATACTTCACCATATATGGAACACGATTCTGGTCAGATTCTCGAAAATCTATCACACGCTCCTCATCTTTCAAATGAAATAAGACTACGAAAATCAGATCTCATTTTGTGCTTCAAATAAAACCTCTAAAACTGCTTCTTTTAAGTGAAACAAACTTAATCTTGCCTGCTGTTTCGTGGTATTCATCGTTTACATCTCCTTTACAATCATCGCTATAACAACAATAGCCAAAATACCCAGTGCGAATTTTGAAACCTATTCCAATCCATTTATTAACGTTTTGCGTCTCCCCGCAGGACGCGATAAAATGATTTCTTATGAAACATCGGTGCTGTTTTTACTGCGATTGCCGCAGCTGCCACCTGCACACTGGACGGAACATCCCATTATTGCTTTTGAGATAACTTTTCAATACAGCCTACTATCTTCCCAAGCGTTTCATTTATCTGGTTGAGATAATCCTTGATAGGATAGAGATGTCCTTTACAAGGCAAGGTGTGCTGACCAGCGATAATTTCATTACGCCACGTCTCACATTCCTGCTTGGTGCCTTTTGCAACTGTTATATAGGCTTGATCTGTAACCCAACCTCGTTTCCAGATATTCAGATTCGCTCTAATTTCTGATTTATCTGTCAATCCCGTTATTTCAAAATGCGTAACCTGTTCTAAATTGAAAGGCACGTTTTCTTCAACTTGAACCCAAATCATTGTATAAATCTCCTTTTCAAAAGTGTTGTAAATTTGAATAGTGATTGATAACTGACATTTATCAGAATAGCGGTGCATCCACTAAATATCACTACATTGAGGGTTTTGAGCAATGAAAATGCGTCCATTTTGAAGAGTTGACTTGATTTTATGAATATGAGATGTCATCCTATAGTATAAACATTAATCCCATTTTGATTATACAAAGGAGGACATTTCATGCATTATCAGATTATCAAATCTATGAAGTTTTTTCAACATCTTCTTTTTTCTCGTTTTCACCGTATTCGATCACAAATCATTGAAACTGGACTTCTGTTATCCCTTTGTCATCAATTTGGTCTCTATAATCCGTACCAAGTTGCAGATGCGTTGACACTTCCCAAAGCGGGCTTTATCGGGATCTTCACGCAATGAGCCAGTATCACTGGAAATGTTTGAATGCACGGTTCGGATGTGCTATGGCACTAGAGTTGATCAAAGATACTGAATCTAAAAGTGCTTCAACACAATCTCGTCGACGTCCTACTCTCAGTGTAGATGACAGTAATGTAGATCAATATGGAAAAACAATGTCTTACTGCTCAAACTGGTTTTGAGAAATATCAGCCCAATTTATTTCTTAATCTTCATTAGGGACTAAGGAGAAAAATTAAATGGATTGATCTTCTCAAATAGACATCTACTAGTTTGAGGTATTTAGCATTTGCAAAAAAAAACAAAAGAAAAACAGAAAACTAAATAACCCTGAAATCATACAAAATGTGCTTGTATTTTAACAATAGAGAAGGTATAATATTCGCAATCATTGATTTAGGCGTGTTTTTGTTCGGCATCCTTGCCTTATATACAACTATCCATTAACACATTCAAAGATTAACTTTATTCCTAACTTCGTCAAAGTCCATCGCAAACCTACGTGTGAAGTATCACCAAACGATGAGATACAATACAACTCCACACCCTTCTATCCTATCAAATATCTACTATATCTCTATTACATTTTATAAACCACGCATATTCGGATAAATTGATTTAAACAACCAAAAATTATACCTAATAGTCATTTCGCGCTGATCGCAATAACTCTTTGAACATAATAATGCGAACTCAACAATACAAGAACAAGACTTTACTATGCAAAATACAAATCAAATATCGCAGTGGTCCTTACCAAAAGGAGCAAAAGCACGTTTAGGCAAAGGTGGTATTGGAAGAATCAGGTTTTCTCCTGATGGTACACAGTTTGCAACACTCGCACCCATTGGTATATGGATATATGATACCAACACCTATAAGGAAATTGCATTTCTAAGTTCTAAACACAGTAATGGTTCAACACAGTTACCGTCGTCTTGGTCTGGAACCACGCTTGTCACAATATACGATGACGAATCAATTTTACTATGGAATGCTCACTCAAATGTACGTCGGATCATCACCTCAAAACATTCAGAAGATGTCTTTGAGTTCGCAGTTTCTCCAGATGATACAACACTTGTCACTATTGGTTGGGATAAAAAAATAAGTTATTGGGACAGACAGACTGGACGTTTTCTCTTTTCTGTTCTACATTCTGACCACATTAATACACTTGCTTTTTCTCCAGATGGCAATATCGTTGCTACCGGTGGTGATGACATGACTATAAATTTATGGAACGCTAAAAATGGCACACATATAAGTACATTTGGCGAGGGTGATGAACCTATTGAGGGCTTAGCATACTCACCAAACGGTATACTTATAGCAAGTCGATGTTCTGATGAATCTGTGAGTTTGTGGGATGTCAACGCTGGCGAAAAGCAAGTAACCCTTGCTACAGGACTTGGCAGTGTCAATGAAATGTTCTTAGATTTTTCTCCTGATGGCACACTCATTGCTTGTGGAAGTAGTGATAATATCGTGAGAATATGGAATGCTGATACAGGTAATGAACATGCAAGATTCACAGGACATACTGACGATGTACATTTGATAACATTTTCACCAGACAGAAGAACACTTGCAAGTGCAAGTGAAGATGGCACTATCCGTTTCTGGGACCTGACAACAGGAAATGAAACAGGTATTATCACAGGACATACTTCATGGATAGGTTCTGTGACATTTTCACCTGATAGTTGTTATCTTGCAGCTGGCACATGCGAAAGTATACCAAAAGTGTGGGATCTGAATACTTATGAACTCTCTTCTACGTATGAAAGTCATCATAATTCAATTGATAGAGTGCTTTTTTCGCCAGATGGAACAACCCTTGTCACGGCAAGTAGAGACGAAAGAATAGTTCTATGGGACTTGGAGTCAGGCAGTCAGAGAGCAATCTTGCAAGGACATTCTTCAATGATTCGCACATTGGCATTTGCACCAAATGGGACAACGCTCGCAAGTGGCAGTGATGATGAAACCATCAGATTGTGGGATATAGACACTGGCAATCAGTTGGCTCTTTTAGATGGTCATACAAATTGGATCGGCACTGTCGCAATATCACCTGATGGTAGAACACTTGCCAGTTCCAGTGCTGACGGCACAATTCGCTTATGGAATGCAATCACAGGACATCCGCTCACTGTGCTAAGAGATCATGAAACTATCGTTGAAACAGTAGTTTTTTCACCAGACAATACCATTCTCATCAGTGGTAGTTCAGATAAAACAATCAGGTTTTGGGATATTGATACGTATCAAGTCTTTTCAACAATCCAAGTGCCTTGCCCTGTTAATATGTTATCTATTTCACCTGATGGAAGGATGCTGGCAAGTTCTGGTGAGGATGGAAATATATCGTTATGGGATATACATACCAAATCAGAAATGATATTGCTTACAGGACACATCTTTTATGTAGACGGCTTAGAATTCAGTCCTGATGGTAGAACACTTGCAAGTGGTGGCACTGATGGCACAGTAATCCTATGGGATATAGACACCATCGTGAATGCACGATATTATAGTTGATTTTGAAATATCTTGAACACTCTACATCGGCGAGGTTAGGAAACCTCGCCTACCGCGGGACGAAAGTATAAATTTAATTTTATACTTCACCATAATATTAACAAAGGAGTCTTTCACTATGTCAGCTTACTTTCCTTATCAGATAGATCACGGTAGCACAGATCCAAGCACATGGAACTTACCAGAAGGTACAATTACACGGATAGGACGAGGTGGGATACAGGATACAGCATTCTCACCCGACGGAAAACTCCTAACAATTGCAACTTATCTCGGTTTATGGTGGTATGATGTGGAAAAACGTGAACTCATAACAGTATGGGAGAAGGGAAATGGAGTTGCATCTGTAGCATTTTCTCCATGCGGTGAATGGATCGCAACAAGCTACTATGGACATATCAAAATCTGTGAAGTAACCACCGGTGAATGTATAATGGAAATACCCCGCGAAGAACGTGTCCCATCAACACAAATTGTCTTTTCTTCTAATCGTGAGTATCTCGCAGTTGGTGGCTACAGTAGACACGCAAATCCTGAAAACAAACTCTACTGTTGTACAGAAATCTGGGAACTTCCGAAAAATGTTCATGAAATAGGAACAACTGATTTGCCTAAATGCATAGGAAAATATGTGGGTACGAATCCGCTTGCATTTTCACCTGACAACCGTCTATTAGCTTTCGCTTCTCCTGATGGAACCCCCGAACCTTACAACAAAGATGGATTTCCAATGATTGAAGAAAAAGGGGTTGTGTTGTCTTCAAACAAAGCGGTTGTATTTGAGATTGCAACAGGTAAACACCTCACAACACTTGGCGGCATAGAAGATATTGGAACAATATGCTTTTCGAAAGACGGAAAGCAACTTGCTGCATGCGATCGTAAAGGCTTGACACATGTTTGGAACGTTCCGAATACATTCTCAAATGACCAACAGGAATGGCAGCTGCACAACACACATCAGAAACCAAATGAAGAGGGTTGGCAATCAATAAGTTATACACCAGAAAATAGGTTATTCTCCACTTTTTACCACTTCAAGGATGATACTGCTTCAGTGAATGACTTAGAAAACAGTGAAACACTTTATAGACACCCAAATGGGACTGGTTTCTATAATTCCGACTTTTCAAGTGATGTCCACCTTGCTTTTGAGAGTGAATATAATTTCCACTATTGGAAATTCGGTGAAAACCGAGCTGTCAGTCTGGAACATTCGTCAGGAGTGTGGCCAAGTTCTCTTCAGTTTTCATTAGATGGAAAGACTTTATTTGCTAAGTCATACATTTATGGTATCTTAAGTTATGATATCACAACTCCAAATATACCTCCAAAGATTTTCAGACCAAAACAAAAAAGGAAACGTGATTCTGAAAGTTTCGGTGAACGGTATACCTCAATTGTTATATCCTCAGAGGAAAAATACTATGTCACCTCGGGAGATAAGAATATTGTGCGTCTGTGGGAACTGGATAATTATACACCGATTGTTTCATTTCCGATAGAATCTGAGTTGTCAGATGTTATCTTCTCACCGATTACGAACTTACTTGCATGCCATGACGAAGACAATAGAATCTATATCTGGGATATAACAACAAATGAAATCTATGACGCCTTTACAGTTGAATCGCCTGAGTACATTAAATTTATCTCTTTCAGTTCAGATGGCAAATACCTTATCAGTCATTATGGACAAATATATGATGTGTCTGAACGTAAACTTTTGGATTGGTATACGTATGATGACAGCATCAACTATCAAGCGTTTTCATCGGAGTCCAACCAAATCTGGTGTGATTGGAATAACGATACTATAGAATTATGGGATTTCCTGAAAGATGAAGAAGTCCTGTCTATTCCTAAGCCAGAATGGTGGGATCGTAAACATTTAGTGTCTCTAACGGTATCTTCATGTGGCAAATATCTTGCGTGCAGTCCAGATACATGGAATTGCAATGACAATCTTTGCGTTTGGGATATAACAATGGGAAAAGAACCGATTGCTAAATTTACGACACAAGATAGTCCAGGATGTCTCAGCTTTTCACATGATAACACGCTTTTAGTTGGTTGTTATGGGGATGGTTCTATCCTGCTGTGGGATATGAAACCATACCTTAATCAATAGCATGTGTTGCTATAAACTCAATGAAGTTTAAGAAGACCACTGAGTAATACTATGGTCACCAAGAACGGTAGATGCAGTGTCCTAACCAATTCAGCATACTTCTTACACTACAGTTCAAATCGAAACATCAATCAAGATTTGTAATATTAACAAAGGAGTCTTTCACTATGTCAGCTTACTTTCCTTATCAGATTGATCACGGTAGCACAGATCCAAGCTCATGGAACTTACCAGAAGGTGCAATTAAACGGATAGGACGAGGTGGGATACAGGATACAGCATTCTCACCAAACGGAAAACTCCTAACAATTGCAACTTATCTCGGTCTATGGTGGTATGACGTGGAAAAACGTGAACTCATAACATTATGGGAGCAGGGGAATGGAGTTACATCTGTTGCATTTTCTCCATGCGGTGCATGGATCGCAATAAGCTACTATGGACATATCAAAATATGTGAAGTAACTACCGGTGAATGTATAATGGAAATACCCCGCGAAGAACGTGTCCCTCCATCAACACAAATTGTTTTTTCTTCTAATCGTGAGTATCTCGCAGTTGGTGGCTACAGTAGACACGCAAATCCTGAAAACAAACTCTACTGTTGTACAGAAATCTGGGAACTTCCGAAAAATGTTCATGAAATAGGAACAACTGATTTGCCTAAATGCATAGGAAAATATGTGGGTACGAATCCGCTTGCATTTTCACCTGACAACCGTCTATTAGCTTTCGCTTCTCCTGATGGAACCCCCGAACCTTACAACAAAGATGGATTTCCAATGATTGAAGAAAAAGGGGCTGTGTTGTATTCAAACACAGTCGTTGTGTTTGATATTGCAACAGGTAAACATCTCACAACACTTAGTGGCATAGAAAACATTGCTACAATATGCTTCTCGCCAGACAGAAAACAACTTGCTGCATGTGATTGGAATGGTAAAACACAAGTTTGGAACATTCCCAACACATCTTCAAATGATCAACACGAATGGAAACTACACACTACATATCAGAAACCAAATGAAGAGGGTTTGCAATCAATAAGTTATACACTAGAGAATAGATTATTCTCTACTTTTTATCACTTCAAGGATAATACTGCTTCAGTGAATGATTTAGAAGAAGGAGAAACACTTTATAGACACCAGAATGAATCAGGATTCTTCAATACTGACTTTTCAAGTAGGGTCCATCTTGCTTTTGAGAGTGAACATAATTTCCACTATTGGAAATTAGGTGAAGACCGAGCTGTCAGTCTAGAACATTCGTCAGGAGTGTGGCCAAGTTCTCTTCAGTTTTCATTAGATGGCAAGACTTTATTTGCTAATTCAGGTTTGGGTGTTTTGAGTTATGATATCACAACTCCAAACCTACCTTCAAAGATTTTCAAACCAAAACAAAAAAGGAAACATGATTCTGATAGTTTCGGTGAAAACTATACTTCTATTGTTATTTCCTCAGAGGGGAAATACTATGTCACCTCTGGTGAAAAAAATAGTGTGCGTCTGTGGGAACTGGGTAATTATACACCGATTGTTTCATTTCCGATAGAATCTGAGTTGTCAGATGTTATCTTCTCACCGATTACGAACTTGCTTGCTTGCCATGACGAAGATAATAGAATCTATATCTGGGATATAACAACAAATGAAATCTATGACACCTTTACAGTTGAATCGCCTGAGGACATTAAATATATCTCTTTCAGTTCAGATGGTAAATACCTTATCTGTCACTATGGACAAATATATGATGTGTCTGAACGTAAACTTTTGGATAGGTATACGTATGATGACAGCATCAACTATCAAGCGTTTTCATCGGAGTCCAACCAAATCTGGAGTGATTGGAATAACGATACTATAGAATTATGGGATTTCCTGAAAGATGAAGAAGTCCTGTCTATTCCAAAGCCGGAATGGTGGGATCGTAAACATTTAGTGTCTCTTACGGTATCTTCATGTGGTAAGTATCTTGCGTGCAGTCCTGATACATGGAATTGCAATGACAATCTTTGCGTTTGGGACATAACAAAGGGAAAAGAACCGATTGCTAAATTTACGACACAAGATAGTCCAAAATGTCTCAGCTTTTCACATGATAACACGCTTTTAGTTGGTTGTTATGAGGATGGTTCTATCCTGCTGTGGGATATGAAACCATACCTTAATCAATAACATGTGTTTGCTATAAACTCAATGAAGTTTAAGAAGAGCACTGGGTAATTCTACAGGGTAATTTAGTTCTCAGGATCTCTGATGTATTTATCACAAATGTTAATGTGTGTCAGATTAGATATTATTCAATAATCCGACATGGTAGTAGGCACGCTCCGCGTGCCGTTTACAAAAAGAATTACGGCACACGGAGTGTGCCTACTACTTTGCCCTGATGCAACCAGAGTTAACTATTAGTAAAACTAAATAACGTAGAATCTATAAAACTAAATAGCCCTGGTAATTCTATGGTCACCAAGAACGGTAGATGCAGTGTCCTAACCAATTCAGCATACTTCTTACACTACATTTCAATTCGGAACATCAACCAGAAAATTTGTTTCATTTTGGAGATATTATGCTTAAAACCCCTTTTATACTTAATCTCATTTTATTGAGCATCCTTATTTTGAATACAAGTTATGCACAGGATGCTATGCAGTGGAATCTACCAGACGGTGCAATAGCACGCCTCGGTAAAGGAAAAATAAATGAGATCCAATATTCTCCTGACGGCAAAATGCTTGCTGTAGCAACCAGAATCGGTCTTTGGTTATACGATACAACAACGTATCAAGAAATCAGTCTTCTAACAGACCATAAAAGTTCGGTCACTAATATTACATTCAATCCAAACGGTAACACCTTAGCAAGTGCCGGAAAAGACAACTCTATCCTTCTATGGGATATACACACTGGCACACAAATTAGGTTATTTGCACATACGGGTAGATTTGCACAGAACATCTTGAGATTTAGCAATGATGGAAAGGTTCTTGCAAGCGGTGAAAAGGATACTATCATCTCATGGGATGCTATAACAGGTGAACATAAGAATACTATTAATGGATTACCAGAATATATCGCAGATTTCTCATTCAGTCATTTAGGCAGAATCATTGTGAGTGTAACTCATGACGGTGTAGTATGTATTTCAGATGCAGCTAACGGTGAAAAAATTAAATTATTCACTGTGGAAATGAAAGAAGGCGTATTTTGCGTAGGATTCAGTCCGGATGGTAAATATGTAGCAATCGGTGGTCGTGACGGTATTATCTATCTCGCCGATATATTTAAGGGGAAACTGATACGAAAACTCACTGGACATAACTTTGACATACAACGTCTTGTCTTTAGTCCAGATGGAAAAACACTTATAAGTTCATGCTACGTTGATGAAACAGTCCGTATTTGGAATCCACATACTGGTGAACTAATACGGACTATTACTGATCACACAGGTGATCTGTGGGGTTTAGACTACAGTCCTGACGGAAATACATTCGCAAGTAGTGGAAGTGGAGATGCAACAATCCGTTTCTGGGACACCAACACTGGAAAACAGAAACATCAGATCACAGGACACTCGGATTTTGTGAGTAGTATGACTTTGCATCCAAATGGAAAATATATCGCATGTGGTTATGATGATGGTTCCATTCGTTATTGGGATATAAATACCAAGCAACCTGTCAAGACTTTTGATAGGTATATAAATACTATCTCAGAATTAGTTTTCACACTGGATGGAAAAACAATAATTGCAGGAGTTGATCAAGGTCTGCGTATCTATGATGCTAATACTGGGAAACAAATGTTCCACATGACAGAACATGAAGGATTAACCCATAGCATGGCATTGAGTCCAGATGGAAAGTCCATCGCAAGTGGAAGTGAAGATATGACCATCCGCCTATGGGATATACACACAGGAAAACTAAAAAACACACTCAAAGGGCATGAACACAGAGTATATAGTCTTGTCTACACACCTGATGGAAAAACGCTTATCAGTGGCAGTGAAGACAATACGATTCGTCTATGGGATGTTATTGCGGGTAAGAACACAAAGACTTACACTGCACACACCGATGCTTCAGAACTTCATCAGGGAAATCCATTGAGTTTTGAAGGGGTAAAGAGCCTTGCACTGAGTCCTGATGGAAAAACCCTGTCAAGTGGCGGTGGTGACAAGAACATACACCTGTGGGACTTTGAAACGGGTGTTAAAAAGATAACATTTAAAGGACACGTATTTCCTGTCTTCACATTAACATTTAGTCACGACGGTAATCTCCTCGCAAGTGCAAGTTCAGATGGAGATATCAGAATATGGGATACACAGACAGGTGAGTTGATAAAGTCACTGACAGGACATACTGCAAGGGTGATGAGTTTAGTATTCAATCATGACGGCAAAACGCTGTTTAGTACCAGCGACGATGGTACCGTCCTCTTGTGGGGAATAATACCATAGGAATTGATCTTTTTATCAGTGATAATCACACAAAAACTGTCGATACGGTTGTCCAACAAAGGCTCGGATAACCGAATCTACTCTTGGATATTCTCAAACCGATTTCACGAAAATTATTACACGCATGCAACCTTCCTTCCCTTAAAACGCGTCACCTATTATTGTAAGTGTAAATTATTTTGGAGTTTTCTGATGGAAAGAGACGACACAGAACTAATTAGCAGCATTTTATCAGGTGACGAGACTGCTTTCAATCTATTGGTAAGAAAATACCAGAAAAGTGTCCATGCACTTGCATGGAGAATAACCGGTGATTACCACATAGCTGAAGAAATAACACAAGATACATTTCTTCATGCCTTCAAAAAACTCTCAACCTTAAATGAACCTAAACAGTTCTCTGGGTGGCTCCATGTCTCTGCTAAACGTCAATGTCTTGCATGGTTGAGAAAAAAGAAAATGGACATGCAATCGTTGGAGTCTGTCCCTGAAATAGCATTGGAGAAAGCTGCCTATGCAAATTATATTGCTGATCTCAGAGAAGAAGAATATAACGAATATCTCCGAGAAATAGTTGATGATCTGCTACAAGAATTACCAAATAAGGAACGCACAGTTGTTATCCTTCACTACATTGAAGAAATGACATGCGAAGCAATTGCCAAGCAATTAAGCGTATCACCAAACACTGTCAAAAGCAGATTAAGTCGTGCTCGGAATCGTCTTAGGGTTGTAGATTTTCATCTGAAACCGATCAAACATAAGCGAACACATGACAGTTCTCTTCAAGACACAAATAGGATGAGTCAACAAAAAGGAATTGCAACAATGAAAGACAATTTAGAACATAATCCTATGCAAGGGTTCTCACCGAGAAATGCTAAAGCACAACTTGGGAAAGGTAGGATACACAGAATAACATATTCACCTGATGGAAAATCACTTGCTGTCGCAAGTGGTATAGGTATATGGATATATGATATTCTTACTAATCGTGTAATAAAAATGTGGGTAGTTAATGGTCATGAAGTCAATTGCGTTGAATATAGTCCTGATGGACATTACATTGCAGGAGGATGTGACGATGGTAGCGTCTGGATTTTGAATACAAAAACAGGTGAACCTTTCCCTTTAACATTTGATGTCCATACAGATATTGTATGGAAAATAGCGTATAGTCCTGATGGAAAAACAATCGCAACGGATAGTCGCGATGAAACTACACGATTTTGGGATGTTTCATCAATATATCTTAAGCAGTCTAATACAATTATAAACACTAAGCATACTATTACAAAAGAATCTTTTCATGCAAATGATGTATTATTCACATCTGATGGTAAGGAAGTGGTATGTGTAAGTTGGAAAGACAAAATTAGTATATTGAATACCAAAACGTATGAGCCAATAATGACGTCCAACTTACATCCTGATTGTGAAACCACCAGTACAGCGTTTAGTCCAACTCAAGAAATAATCGCTGTAGGTAGTGATAATGGAAAGATATATCTCTATGATAGAATAACTAATGAACTGATAATAACACTTACTGCCCATAAAGAACATGTTGATGTCTTAACTTTTAGTCCGGATGGCAAAACACTTGCATCTGCATCACTTTATGAAAAATCCATCAAACTGTGGGATACACACACTGCAAATCACATAAAGACATTCAAAGGACACGAATCCTATATACGAGGATTAGCGTTCAGTCCTGATGGAGAAACACTAACAAGTGGCAGCGGGGATGGCACCATCCGAAACTGGGATATTCACTCAGGTGACAATATAATAAAATATACCGGATATTCAGAATATGTTATGAATATTGCCTACAATCCAAATGGAAATCAAATCGCAAGTAAAACAAGTGATCACACGATCCGTTTATGGGATACAAGAAGATGTAAGAACATTGAAACATATTATCAGTTCCAAGAGACTACATTCGGTATTACATTCAATTCTGATGGAAATCTTCTCGTTGCAAGTGCTGCTGACAACGGTATCAAACTCTTGATTGTAAACACAGGTGAACACAAAATAATACCAACTGGACAATCTGAAATCTATGAAGATATTTCGTTCAGTCCTGATGGCAATACACTTGTGAGTAAAGACACTGATAACAATATCGGATTATGGGATGTCCAAACATGTGAAGAAAAGAAAGTGCAATTAGGTCCGGATAATTGTGTAAGAGGTATCGCATTTCACCCAGATGGGAAAACCATAGCGACTCGAAATCTTGAAAACTCCATACAACTCTGGGATGTTGACACAGGTGAAAACTTAAAGACCTTCTTTGCACATTCTGGAGGCGTTGACTGTATCGAATTTAGTCCAGATGAGAAGACATTAGCAAGTGCTGGAAATGACGACTTCATCAAACTGTGGGATACTAACACCAACAAATCCATAATGGAACTTACCGGTCATACAGATATGACCATTTGCTTAGCATTTAGTCCAGATGGAAAAACACTTGCAAGCGGTAGAGAGGATGGTTCCATTATTTTAAGGGATACTGAAAATGAAAGGCACAAGAAGATACTTTATGGTCATTCAATTAAGGTGAATAGTATGAAATTCAGTCCGGATGGAAAAACGCTTGCAAGTGGTAGTGCTGATGGCACCGTCCTCTTGTGGGAGATAAGCTCATAGATACTTCACAACAATTCATCACCTGAGCACCGTGTTCCTACGCAATATTAACGGTGAGGACAACCCGGCCAACAACAAGGTCTACGTTTACCCTCTATCAATTCAGCATGTGTCCGTTCAATCCGTTTCATTCTCGTCTCTGGTTTCTTCGCAGATGTAACCCAGCAAATCCATTCATTACGTGCAAGAGGTGTCAGGTCATTCCATGCCTCTTGCACAACTTTTGCAGAAATCAGCACTTTTCGTAAATCAGATGGAACATTATGTACCACACCAGTGGAGATTCTTTTGTTAGACATTAGTTTTCTCTGGTTTTGTAAAGATTCTTCAAGTGCCTTCACAATATCGTCATCGCATGAAAATATCTATTTCAAGCCACACAGTGAGATGAATCATAGTGATCAAAGTACTCAGATAAACGGATAATTGAATAAATTGTTTCACTTTCATCCTACCGAACTTACAAGAGATCATTCTATGACACCAAAACAAAAAATCAAACAAACACACCCCAAAATATACATGAATCTTATTGTTTCAAAAACCAAAATCACAACAGAACCCACCTAAAGTCAATTAGAATATAATCCAGATGCACATGTTATAATAGCAAGATGCTGATAAATCGCATCCTATGAATCTTATGTAATAGGTGTCTATGGGGTGTGTAAAGATTTTGTCACTAACTTCTCACCATGAATTGTAGGGGCGGGTCTCTGTGCCCGCCCGTTGCATTACAGGACAAGGAATGGCGGGTACAGAGACCCATAGGCGTCAATTTAAGGAGATATTTACCTATGAAGGATTTTGGAAGTCTATTTTTGTCATACACACCTTTCGCACCGCTGGTGCTTGGTTTCTTGTGGCGGACATTTTCTATACACCTTTCGCACCGCTGGTGCTGATATGTGATTTATAAAAGCCCCAGCGGGGCGAAATGTGTATGACACATCGTGAACATACAATCTATAGCCCCAGCGGGGCGAAATGTGCATTGAAGAAATAGGTATCATGACTGTGATGCTCTTTGTCCAGACTATTATTGAAGTCTATAAAAAACTGTCCAAACTATAGTTATAATAGCAAGATGTTGATAAATCGCATCTTATGTAGTAGGTCTATGTGTCCGCGCTACAATATGCATGTGTTTCTGAAGTAATTACGGTTAAATGTTTATTATAGTGAAATCTATAATTACTTGCACACAATTGTAGCGCAAACTTTCAGTTTGCGTACACTACTGCACAAACTGAAAGTTTGTGCTACAGCACAGTTCAGTCCGTCGGTTTAGGTCCCACGAACCAAAAGTGTGCATATATTTTTGTATTTCACTATAAAACCAAAAACAGATCGTACCACTCACACTAAAGACAATGAAAAATCAGGAAGAGAAAATTAAAAAAACGACATTGGTTGTTTTTTTCAAAAAACCGACCGACAGCAAAAACCCTAACAAACCCTTACTATAACAAGCAGAAGAGCGACTCACAAAAAATCAATAAAAAACAGCCAAAAAAACAGCCAACCATTTTGGAACATCCTTAACACATGTGAAAATAGCATCAGAAATACCTAACACTGAATATCCTTGGTTGTAATATCAGGGCTATTTTGTTTATAGATTCCACGTTATTTAGTTTTACTAATAGTTAGATTTGGTTGCATCAGGGCAAAGTAGTAGGCACACTCCGTGTGCCGACATTCTCTTTGTAAACGGCACGCGGAGCGTGCCTACTACCATGTCGGATTGTTGAATAATATCTAATCTGACACACATTAACCTTTGTGATAAATACATCAGAAATCCCGAGAACTAAATAACCTTGGTTGTAATATAATCTTACCTTGACAGCAGAAAGATAGACATGTTAGTCTATAAATAGAGTCATCAAAACTAAACATAATATCCGCAACAAAGATTTATCTCATATCATCTTTCAATAAGCGACAATTCGTTATGAAAAAGCTCAACATTAATTTAATACTCATACTCATCATATTCCAATTTTCAGTGTCCAGTAGCATGGCTCAAGATTATATTCGATGGCAATTGCCACAAGGGGCAGTTGCACGTTTAGGAAAAGGAAAACTTTATGATATAAAATACATACCAGATAGCAATCTCATTGCAGTCTCTACATCCATCGGTGTTTGGTTATACGACACAGACACTGGTGCAGAAACTGCACTCATCACGGGGCACACAGACAGCATTGAGTGCATTGCTATTAGTACTGATGGCAAATTGATGGCGACAGGCAGCAACGACTACACAATAAAAATATGGGACATAGAGACACGAAAACGAAAATCAACACTTATCAGACATATAGATGATGTTCGTTCAGTCGCATTCAGTCCAGATGGAAAGACACTCGCAAGCACAAGTGAAGATGCAACCGTATGCCTCTGGGACATCCAAACTGCAAAACTTATAAAGACCTTATCTGGACACACACGTTGGGGGAGAGCACTTGAATTCAGTCCAGATGGCACTATCCTTGCAAGTGGTAATAACGATTCAACCATACATCTCTGGGATGCAAACACCTATCAACTTCTAAGAATTCTATCGGGGCATGAACGCGCTGTAACCTCACTTGCATTCAGTCCAGACAGCAAAACTATCGTCACGGGCTGTGATGATGGCACCGTTGGAATATGGGATGCAAATTCCGGTTTGAACAAACACATAATCGCAGGACATTCATGGTATGTCGTATCCGTTGCGATGTCTCCCGATGGAAAGTCATTTGCAAGTGCCAGTTGGGACAATGATATTCACCGATGGGACATCAACACAGGTGAACAGTTGAAAACTCTTTCCGGACACACAAACCATGTCGTTTCTGTCGCATATTCTCCAAATGGGAATACCATCGCCAGTGGAAGTTATGATGGAACTATACGTTTCTGGCATGCTCGTACAGGCCGAGAGAAAATGATGCTTGTCGGACATAATCGAGATGTCAAGTCTGTTGCTTTTTCTCCCGATGGCAAAACCATCGTAAGTGGTAATTCAGGAAGCACTATAGATCTTTGGAACACACAAACAGGCTCATATAAGAATACACTGTTCGGTCACACACAAACGGTCTATAGTGTCGCATACTCACCTGATGGAAAAACCATTGCAAGTGGTAGCCAAGACAAAACAGTCCGTTTATGGAACGCACAAACAGGTCAACTTGTAAAGACACTCAGTGAACATTGGAACGTCGTTGCTTCGGTAGCATTTTCTCCTGACGGAACAAAACTCGCAAGTGGAAGTTATGACTTAACGACACGGATATGGGACCTCCACTCAGGTGAAACCTTACACACACTCGAATCCCATAAAGAAAAAGTCCGAGCTGTCGCATTTACTCCAAATGGAAAAACTCTTGTCACAGGTGCAGGTGATAACAAAATTATATTTTGGGATCCAAATACTGGTAAACACAAGAAACCTTCTTCTCCTAATTTAATATTTAGAAACCAACATAATCAACATACCAATGAAATTACTGGACTTACCTTCAATTCAAACGGAAACATATTGATAACTTCAAGCGATGACAGGAGAATTGGGTTCTGGAACACAAACACAGGAAACAACATTCGCCTGTTATCTGGTCATACTTGGTATGTCTTATCCGTTGCATATTCACCATTGGATGATATAGTTGCAAGCTGCGGTTGGGATAAGAAAATCCGTTTATGGGATGCATCATCTGGAATACCCAAACCAGGTTTCGCAGGACATACAGGTTATATTTTATCTGTAGCATTCTCGCCAGATGGAAAAACACTTGCAAGTGGTAGTGCAGATGGAACCGTCCTTTTATGGGATATGTCAAATTTACAATGAAAAACAAAAAACTGTATCTCATTCTACTCATTTCAATTTCATCAATTTCTATATCGGTTTGTCATGCAGTTGAACACACCCTATGGCAATTACCTGAAGATTCAACCCGTCGATTTGGGAAAGGTGTCATCCGAGATATTGCATATTTACCAGATGGTAATCGTATCGCTGTCAGCACTACAATAGGAGTATGGATTTACGATGTCCATACAGGCGACGAACTCGCACTTCTCACAGACGGGGTAAATGATTATTCTGCAATTGCAATCAGTCCTGATGGACAAATACTTGCTTCTGCAAGTGAAAACAACATACAATTCTGGAATTTAGATGTACGCAAGCTACAAGATGTTTACACGGGACATACATCTGAAATCAGGCATTTAGTTTATAGTCAAAATGGGAAAACTCTTATAAGTGGAAGCACAGATGCAACTATTCGTGTATGGAATACAGCAACGGGTGAAGCGTTGTCAACCTTAGTTGGTTTATCAGACACTTCAGCTAAAATAGCAATTTCTCCTGATGGCAAAATGATTGCAAGTTCATCATTCACTAATATAGGCAATGTCTCGGTGTATAACTTGGAAACAGGAAAAATTAACAATAAAATTCAAACGAATAATGAACTCCTATATGAAATCATATTCTTATCGGATGGACGCAGAATTGCCGCAGGAGATAGAAACGGTGATTTACAGATATACGATGTGAATTCAGGTGCATTACTGAAGAAACTGGCAGGTAAATCAGGCTATACAAAGTCCTTAGATTCCTCAAAAAACGGTATGTATATTCTATCTGGATCTGCTGAGGAGATCATCCAATTGTGGGCAGTTGAAATTGAAATGCTAATTAATACTTATAACAAAGATATTGATCCGATTACCAAAGTATCACTTTCACCTGATGGTATCACTTTTGCCAGTGCAAGTATAAGTGAAGGAACGATCCAAATCTGGAACATCGGAAACAACAAACTTCAGAAAACAATTTCTGGACATACAAATTACAGCAGATCAGTAGTCTTTTCTCCAGATGGTCAATTCCTTGCTACCACCGTGATGGCAGATGATACCATAAACGTCCGTAATATACAAACAGGAGAGATACATCTATCACTCAAAGGACACACGCAACGTCCATATTCCCTAACATACTCACATAACGGAGAAATACTCGCATCAGGAAGTTACAATGGACAGATTATTCTATGGGATATGAACAATGGAAATATATTAAATCAACTGAGTGGACATGGACAAAATGTAAGCTCTTTAGCACTGTCTCCCATTAGAAATTATCTCATAAGCGGTGGATGGGATTCTATAATCAATTTTTGGAACTTTAATACTGGTGAAAATATACAGCATATTCCAATTAACCAAAAGATTCGGGATATCGCAATCAGTCCTGACGGTAATATACTCGCAAGTGCCACTGACGAGAAAACTGTCCGATTATGGAATACAAATACAGGAGAATCAATAGGAAAACTTGAAGGTCATAAAGAATCTGCAGAATGTGTCACATTTTCACCAAATGGAGACCTAATCGCCACGGGAAGCAATGACAACACAATTAGAATATGGGATCTGAAATCTCAAGAACTACTTAACACTTTTTCTGAACCAACCAACAAAAATACGGATTGTGTTGCATTTAGTCCTGATGGAAATCTACTTGCAAGCAGTAGTCTAAAGGTCATTCGCATTTGGGATGTAATAACAGGTAGAATCCAAAAGACATTTACAGGACACACAACGTGGGTCCGTTCTGTCCAATTCAGTCCAGATGGTCGTTTGCTTGCAAGCTCCTCATCCGATGGCACAGTACTTCTTTGGGATGTCTCTGATACAACCAATGCCAACAATAGGTAAATAATCACGTTGTTTGAAGGGTTTTCAACAAGGATTAGGCATCGCATTGTCGGCGTGGTTTCTAACCACGATTAGTCACCGCATTATACAATTACAGAACTCTACACACACAATTTTGTTTGACATACATCATTTAAACAAGTAGAATGATTGCAAAATAATAACAATACATAAGGAAAATAGAAGATGCAAAAACTATTAATTTTATCTGTCATCCTGTGTTTTCTCCTTGCTAATTCAGCAAATAGTGAATTTCTACCAGAGGACAACAGTGCAGACTTCGGACTCAAATATGGAGAATCAATCACTGGCATGCCACCAAGTAAACCTAAAATAGATGGTAAACTTGATGACTGGAGATATGCTGTCTGGGTTGCCTTTGACTCTGAAAAAGAACTACACCGTGGCAAAGGTTCGTGGAAAGGAAAAGACGACCTTACCATGACATGGTCAACGATGTATGATGATAAGAACTTCTATTTTGCTGCTGCAGTAATGGACGATATCTTTGCTCCAGCTGCAAATCCTGCTGAGCCTTGGCTTGGGGATACAATTTTTTTATATGTGGACTGGGAAAAGCTGCGTGCAGGTGTCCCGGCATTTAAACCCAATTTTGCACGTATAAACAATAAAGCACTTGTTACAGACTTCAGTGCAGTTAAGAATCAAAATGTACCGAACTCAGACATCGCTATTACACCTACGCCAGAATTGGGAGAAGGCGGAATGATTTACGAAGTAGCTATGCCGTTCGATTGGATTACCAAGGAACATATTGAGAATGGATCTGAAATCGGATTTACACCTGGGTATGAAGAGGGTACAGATAACCCAGAAAAAAGAGCTGCAATAGTCTTTATGTGTTGGAGCGGTTTGAATCCTGACGACTCAGCAAATCTTGGCACTTTAAAGTTTAGCGGTTCACTCGCTGTCAATTCAAAAGGAAAATTAACGATCTTATGGGGACATTTGAAGAATTCTAATAGATAATAATCTATATGGCAAATAGTGATGGACAATGTTCGGTCAGGAATATTAGACTATTCATATACCTTATGCCAGAAAAAGCAAACAAGCAAGAAGAACTTTTTATACAACTGCTTGAAAAGATAGACATTTTACTAACTCGTTTGGAAGCAAACACAAAAGACGCATCAAACGATTGCCTTGACAACTATATCGCATTAAAATGGCAAACGCAAAACGGAAAGGGATGCCTTGTTCCTGTAAAACACCCCCATCTTGTTGACAGTGCCGATTTAATCGGTATAAACTCGCAATATACCGTCTTAGATCAAAACACACGACAGTTTCTTCAAGGTGCTCCGGCAAATCATGCACTATTGTGGGGAGACAGGGGAACGGGAAAGTCATCACTCGTCAAAGCGATGTTGAAACAATATTCGGCACAAAGACTTCGTTTAATCGCTGTGGGAAAAGATGGACTTGCTCATCTACAAGAAATCGCAGAGCTGCTATGGGACAGACCAGAGCGGTTTCTCCTCTTCTGTGATGACCTGGCATTTAGCGATCATGAACCGGAATATAGGGAATTGAAAGCAATTTTAGAAGGTGGTATTTCTGAATGTCCAGATAACATGCTAATCTATGCAACCTCCAATCGGCGACACTTGATGCCACGACAAGTTGGAGAAAATCAGTATCCACAGAACGAGGAAGATGAACTTTATCCACGGGAGGCAACTGAAGAGAAAGTATCGCTCAGCGACCGTTTTGGATTGCGTATCGCCTTTTACAGAATTTCTCAGAATACATACTTACAGATTGTGTCCCATTATGCACAGAAATTGGGAATTGAGATACAGACCGAAGAATTACATCGTGCTGCATTGGAGTGGGAAGCATCATCAAGTGGACGTTCAGGACGCGTTGCATATCAGTTTATTACAGATCTTGCTGGACAATTAGCACTTACTAACAAACGATAGGTGCGCTTTGTAAGAGAGAAGAATCAGGTACTTACAATTCAGCGAAAATGTATGTCAATATTGTTATATGAATTGATTGATTTAACCAATTGGACTAAATAACTATTGGTGAAACGTTGTTTACAAGGCAGCGGGATTTGACCTTATGTCTTTTTATGAATGATTTTTAGTCCTGTATGATGATTAACAAATAAATCCGGTAATTTTGTAGCAACTAAATCCGGTAATTTTGTAGCAACATCTGGTTCGGTTAGGAAACCGAACCTACCGGCCTGGGATTATAACGAAATACTCCTAAATTGATGCCTATGGTGCGCTAAGCAAACCACAACTACCGGGTATGAGGAAATTGAGAACCACCTGAATATGTTCTTAAACTTCATTAAGGACGATATGTTTGTACCAATGTCATATTATAAACATCTCGTCACTACGGAATTTTGAGAGATCGGCATCTGTAAATTCTTTAGGTTGATGTCTATGGAGCGAGGAACGAAACCCAACCTACAATGTTCAGATATGTTATTTCCTAAACCATTTTAAATCAAGGGTACTATCCAATGAAAGAGTTAATGTATTGGAGGCTTGTAGGTCTCACTGTATTAGTTGGTATCGTTGTAACACTACTTCCTACTATTGCTGCAGCGAAAATCGTCTTCTCGTCCAATCGCGACAACCGACCAAGCATCTATGTGATGGATGATGATGGCAGCAATGTACAAAGACTTACCTTCTCAGATAATCAAGGTCCTTGGGACCAAAGACCCGCCTGGTCTCCAAACGGTCAACGTATTGCGTTTGAAAGATATCGCAATCATCCGGTGGAACATCTGGATGATCTTTTGATAATAGATCAGAAGGGTGGTAATGTACTGCATCTCACGAATGATCCAGTCACACTTTATGGAGATGTGACGTGGGCACCAGATGGTCAAAGCATTGCCTTTGTAAGTTTTAGATTAGGTGGAAATGCAAATGGAAGGGAAATCTATACAATGGATCTCAACACGAAAGATATCCAACAATTAACACATCATCCGATAAATGGCGAACAGACATTTGGTCCCTCTTGGTCTCCTAATGGGAAATATATCGCCTATGAACAAAGTTTCAGACCCTGGCGGATCACAAATATCTATGTAATGCATTCTAACGGTGAAGACCCACACCCACTCGCTCCTCATAAAGATTGGGATCAATATTCACCCCACTGGTCACATGATAGCAAGTCTGTTCTATTCGCCGAAAGACTCTCAGAGTTTATACAGCCACAAATCAGACACCTTTTATGTCGCGTTGTGATCCAGAAACACGGATCCAATGAACGGCAGATTCTAAAGACACCCGAAAATTGGAATATACATTCTGTCTGTTGGATGGACAACGGAAGACAAGTTCTGATCGGGGCAAATGAAAGCCTTAATGGGAATCTTCCACATGACATATACAAGTATAATCTCTCCAACGAAAACATAACCAATATCACAAACAATCCTGCATCTGATTTCACGCCTCATTGGATAAGTGATAGTATCTATTCTGTTACACCGCGAAAGAAAAAAATGATCAATTGGGGGATGTTGAAAAAGTGATACGAAGTCAATATTCACCAATTTGTAAAATTGTTTGTACTGAACTCAAGGTACATATTGGAAGTTAAATATATGAGTGATATACTGACACAACAATATCTATTTGATGTACAAGGTTATTTAGTCATTGAAGATGTTTTGGACTCTGACGAGGTAGTTGAACTCAATCGATGTATTGACGAACAGGAACTCCCAGAACCAGGAAAGGCACAAAGATTTGGTAGTGCACCAGACGGTTCCGGATTCTTACAGTGGGGTAAATCGTTCTGTAATCTACTTGATCATCCAAAGATAATGGAAATACTCCGTTTCCGTTTAGGAGACTGCTTTCGTCTTGACCGTATCTACGGTATGTATATGAAAGACGGAATGCCCAGAGGAGGACTGCACGCCGATTATGGGGCTTCATCTCCTACCTCAAAGGCAAAACATGGTGAATATTTCCCTTTCAAAGATAACGAAATACACAACGGTTTTGTCGTAGTAACATGGAATTTAGCCGACACTGGACCTGACAATGGTGGATTCTGCTGCATTCCGGGAAGTCATAAAAGCAACTATAGACTGCCACACGAAATAGCAGCTGAACCAGAAAAAGCACCTTGTGTTGTCATCCCCAATGCACCTGTCGGTTCTGCGATTATGTTTTCTGAAGCTCTAACACACGGTACAGCAGCATGGAACGGTAAACACCAACGGCGTTCACTTCTATACAAATATTGTGTCTCACACATGGCATGGACATCACGCCGCGTAGCACCACCGCAGGATATAGAATTAACTGAACGGCAAAAGATACTTTTCCGTGAACCTGCTGACCCACATCGTCACTTTCCATCTCTCTTTTGATGCCAACTGTTAGGTCAGAAACCACGCTATAGTTTTGGAAACCGCTCCTACATTAGAGAAACATGAGAGTTCAATACCACCTGAGAAGAATTTGACAATCAAAATATGACAAAGGTATAATACGTTACATGGCACAATATGATGAAATTGTGAAGCATTTGATGGACAGATTCGCAAATGAATTCGCTGCACTTGCCTTTGATACACAAGATGTTAAAGTCTTAGAAACACTTGACACTGAACAACAAAGGATTAAAGTACATCGTAACGACATGACTTTTAAGGTGCTATATCACAATGAGAAAGTCATACTACATATAGAGGTGCAGACACAGGATAGTAGAGACAAACCGATGCCTTTACGGGTGTTAGCGTATGCAAGTGAACTCCTATTACGTCATGAACTTCCCGTATATTCAGTCGTGTTGTATTTGAGTCCAAATGCTGGACAGAACGACCCGGGTGGCTATAATTATGGAAATGATGTCTTTGGTTTGCACTTTAAATATCAGGTGATTCGATTGGCTGATTTAGACGGAACCGCATTCTTAGACACAGCATCAGTTGGACTATTACCATTTATACCTTTAATGAAGCCACCAATGGGCATGAATACAGAAGAATGGTTACAAAAATGTGTTGAGAAGACAATAAACGCTCCTGTTGACACTCAAACCCGTGCAACACTCTTATTTGCCTTATCAACATTAGGCGGTTTAGTCCATGATCCGTATCTGTTTCAGATACTAATATCGGAGGAAATAATGCAAGAATCTCCCTTTTACCAACTTGTAATGCAACAAGGTATTGAACAAGGTATTGAACAAGGTATTGAACAAGGTGCACGTGAAATGTCAATCAAAAACATTCTATCTGTACTTTCAAAGCGATTCCCGTATCATGATGTGAAACCCGTAGAGCATGCACTTGAATCTATTCTTGACCTTGATCGTTTGACAGAGTTACATCTCACTGCAATTGATACACCCAGTGTTGAAACATTCACACAAACATTGAATGGATCAGAAGGGCAAAACCAATAGTCTCACGCTATGTTCTAATCGTGTATGAAACATAAAATAAACAAGACTGTAATTATAGTGAATTCATATTCAATTATGTTCAACTATTACACAATATGGAGGAAAATATGAAGAATCGGAGTATGTTCTGCTTAATATTAATTCTATTATTAGCAGGTATAATTCTAATACAAACTACTAACGCCGTTCCCAAAAAAGGAACTTTACGGGTCAGCGGTGATAACACTTGGATTGCCTATGTAAACGGAGAGAAGGTCGCAGAACACATTCACTGGAATCAACCTACTGTATCTGACTTTGAATTGGACAACGGCTTTGCTGTAATCGCAGTATATGTGCACGATGCAGAACCCGGTGCTCAAGGAAGAGGAGGATTCCTCGCTGATATCGTACTAGACGACAAACCTGACTATATCGGTACTGGTGAAGATGGATGGAGATGTCAAGCAGGAAAACCTATCGCTGAACGGAATGATGGTTGGGAAGAAGTGGACTTTGATGACAGCGATTGGGAAACAGAACTTCAGATTTATGACAAATTTGGCGGTGGAATCTGGAATGGAGGCGCAGCAGAAATGCGCGCAATCTTTGGTGATCCAGAATGTACTGCAAATTGGGTTTGGTGCGGTCCAAATGATGTTGAAGACGACATCTATTTCCGCTATACAATCGGTCAACTCCCAGTTGAACCAAGTGGTAAAATCACCACGACTTGGGGTGCATTAAAGAGTGAACGGTAAACATTCTATCTTATGGAACGGTTCTTATTTCGTTCCATAAGATTCATATATAGGAAGAAAAGTGGATCAAAACTATTTCTGCGATTGAACAACTTGTGCAATCTTACTGAATACATCCTCAATATCGGTGATATCAATACAGGAATACGCCACTCGTAATTCAGTTTCACTTAGGGCGATTGTGCCGATTCCGTGTTCATTGAGTAGTATTTGACGAACAGTCTCTGCATTTCCCGATTTTAAAGATATACAGATGAAATAACCTGCATGACATGGATAGACATCCCATGTATCAGCATAACGTGAGTCATTTGCAATCTGTTGTACCTTCAAGGCTCGATCTTTTAGTATTTCAAAGTTCCGTTGTTTCTGTTCATTATAACCTACCGATTTCATTGCTTCAAGGATAAGTGTTTGGGATATTTGTGCTGCACCTGATGTGCTAATTCGTATTAAGCCACTGAGTTTTTCCTCAATTGAGTACATTACACTCTCTGGAAACTCGAATGTCAAAAACCCGATACGTAGACCCCAAGCATATTCCTCTTTGGTAGCACCATCAATCTTTACGGACACAACATTGGGATGACATCCGACTAATACACCGAAAAGGGATTCATGCATGACATCAGTATCATACCAAAATCCAGAATAAGCATCATCAATCATGACAAGTATATTACTGCCGTTATTTGCACACGACACAATCGCATCTCTAATCTGGTGTGCTTCATTTCGCTTAATTGCATATCCTGTAGGATTGTGTGGGAAATTCAGCAATATTGAGACCTTATCGGAAGCACACTTATGTAAAGTTTGACGAAATTCTTTGATGTTAAAACACATCTCTGTGTTGAAAAATGGATAGTTCTGGATTACCGCACCTGCTTTTGTCTCAAATTTGAGTCTATAATTACCCCAGTATTTATCTGGGAGTATAAGTGTATCACCCGCATTGATGAACAGATCCGAGAGAAGACTGAAACAGTGGGTTATACCACTGGTCACAATAGGAAGACTGATTTGTGCTTCTTCAAGTAATGGGTTCACTGTACGTAGGTGAGTCTCCCATAGCATACGTAATTCTGTATTTCCAAGAATAGGCGGGTAACCATAAACACTCTCTGGAGAAAGTGTTTGCACCCTATGATATGAGACATTCAAATGCATCAGTTGACTATCTTGCGATGCGACAGCACGGGTCGCATTAATGTGGTGTGCTTTCACAGATGCTTCTGCACTCTGGCTTAAGATACCTTTTGGTAGGTAAATGCGTTTGCCTAATTCTGAAAGTAAAGAGTAAACCGAGGGGGTTGTAATGCGGATACGATTATTCAATTCTTCTGCTAAGGGATTAATGTCTTGCATTTGATGTTGTTTTTCAATTGAATGTAGTGATATAATAGAAGTATATGTAGATTGTATACAATTGTGGATTGAGTCAGATTAAATGTCAACACAATTCTACAAATCTTATCTTAAAAATCCGAAATAATAGTTAGTGATTTATGAATCATGAAAATAATACTTAAGACATTCTTGATTGTTCTATTCATTGCAATCGTAATTGGGTTTTTATTCTGTGTATATGTCCTTAATGCACCACCAATTGCACAGATGGAAGCACCAAAATTACAGGTCCACACACGGACAGCAATACGCGGTAGACCTACTACCAACTCAAAACCGATAGTATATACCAAGAGTCAATATCTATTTGATATTGACAAGAAGTATCTTAGCAATTTAAACATTGGTGTTTTTTCTGAGGAAATGTTGTTTAGTGTGGGTCTTGGACAACGGGCAAAATACAGTGCTGGTCTATTAGACAAAGAACTGCAAGACACCTTTAACTGGAATAAAATGTTTCAAGATTCATTAGGTGGAATCGAATTTAGATCAAAAACACCAGATGTTAAGGTCCTTCTTAGTGGTAAGGATTGGATTCTCACAGATGAAAATGGGGCAGGATACACTGTTCAGAGAAATGAGAATGAACTCAACATCTATCTACCGAATTTTGAAGATGTATTTAACAAAAACAAGGTCTCTCTCTCAAAGGATCTTGATTTCAACGTTGTTAAGGTAGGAAAACAGTGGTTGTTGAAAGACAATAAATTCCAGCAGACTTATGAAATCAAGTCTGGTCAGAATAAATTGGATGTATTACAACAATCCAAATATCCAATTGAGACATTACTTTTTACTGTAAATACAGCATCTACAGATTCTTTGAGTGAAGGATCATTTACCCCTGACATTTACGATGGATTTGAGAAGAAGAATATACCCTTATCAAAAGAAGCAAAGTTAACTGTTGCTGAAGATAAAATGAGTTGGGAAGTAATTGATGGCACTCAGAAATATGCTATCAGAAATGAGGATGGTTGGTTGAATGTCCGTCTGAATCTTGAAAGTGATTGGCTTTATGTTGATATTACCGATAGATTGAATGGGTGGATTCCAAGTAAGAGTGGTTTCATCTTCTATCCTCCTGATCCAACGCTCAGTTCACGGCAGAAACTTAAGATAAAGGTAATTGGTGTCATTGATAGATTGAAAGAAGCTTTCGGTGTATTTAGAAAACCCGTCCCTCCCCATAACAGTGAAGTTACCAATTAGAGATTAAATTGAATCTGTGGACATCGGTTGCATAGACTCTATATCTATAACAGGTCATAACGTTAGTTTTCAACTTATCCATGAAGATCCTATTTCTGTCTCCCACCGTGCCTTACCCTCTCACCGACGGAGGACGCATCCGCGTTTATAATCTACTCAAACAAATTGCACAGGATAACGAAGTTACCCTACTTGCGTTAGAGACCCAACCAACCGATGTTGAGAGTGTTTCTCATATCCAACAATACGGCATCACAGTCCACCTTGTCAAACATCTACACACACTACCTCGTATATCCGTGACTACACTCCTTGGTGCATTTTTTAGAAGACAACCGATCACAGTAGCACGTTACAATGTGACCACTTACCGGCAAAAACTACAGGTACTGTTAGCATCTGAGTCATTTGACATTATACATTATGAGATGTTTCATACAGCACAATTCCACTCAGAATCAGACCTACCGAATGTTCTATCACTACAAAATGTAGATTCTGCGATTTGGCATCGTCTCACAGATGAAACATCAAACATATTCTATAAATTCGCATATTGGACACAGCAGATAGCATTCAAACGTTATGAAAGTGTGCTAAGTCCAGAATTTGATGCCGTGACCTGCACATCTGAAATTGATGGTGCCATCTTTGAAAAACACTGTCCTGCTGATAAAGTAAAGGTTATTCCAAATGGAGTGGATGTCACTCATTTTACACCTGATTCTGAATCAGAAGACGCAGCACATCTTATCTACATCGGTAGTATGGATTGGTATCCAAACGAAGACGCTGTTTCCTTCTTTGCAGATGAGGTGTTACCGATTATCCGTGAGAGTGTGCAAAACGTCAACTTTACTATTGTTGGAGGAAATCCTTCAGATGATGTCCAACGAATAGCAGAAAGAGACGGTGTTGTGGTAACAGGACGTGTTCCAGAGATCAAACCATACTTCGCAGCTGCAACGGTATTCGTTGTGCCGTTACGTATCGGCAGTGGTACGCGCCTCAAAATACTGGAAGCATTGGCTATGGGGAAGGCGGTAGTCTCTACCACTGTTGGAGCAGAAGGGTTGGCACTTAAAAATGGAGAAGAGATCATGATTGCTGATGAACCAAGTCACTTTGCAGAAGCTGTAACACAATTACTCACTGATCCTGCACTCCGCAAGAAAATTGGTCAAAACGGAAGAAAACGTGTTGAGCAGGATTATGATTGGCAAAGCATCGGGCAGAAGTTGATTGATGTCTATGAGTTGATTCTCAGCAAGTAGTGTTAAATGAAAAGGAGCGGCAAATATGCAGCTCCTTAGATGTTAATTGATATAAGAAAAAACACACCTATCCATTTACATTTCAATTAATTGTTTCACTCAGATTCAATTTCATATACAACTGTAACACTTATAGTGACAGTAAGTTCACCAGAGACGATTGGTGTGGATGTGCGTCCAGCATCATCAGCGAAGGCTGACTCCGCAACAGCATAAGGAATTGGTGGACTTTCGTAATATGAGTTTTCTGTGATAGTAACAGGTTTCCCAAGTGTTACGCCGCTTGCTTCGGCTATAGTGAGTGCTTTAGCTTCAGCATTTTTCACAGCTAATGCCCGCGCTTGTTCTTGTAATGGCGTGGTATCTTCAATCATAAACTGAATGGAATTGAGGACGATGCTGTCCCCACCTGCTTCAGCGGCATCATCGATCACATCGCTAAGTGTATCCAATTCTCTCACTTTTGTCTGAACCGTGTTATTCACTCTGTATCCCCGAAGTTTGCGTTCGCCTTCCGAATAATCGTATTGCGGATAGATACTGAAATTCTGCGTTATTATATCTTTTTCCGCTATGCCGTTTGCCTTAAGCGATTCAATTAATGCTGTCATTGCGCTTGCTGCTTCTTCGCGTGCATCTGCAACAGAATCTCTCTCAACGGAAACCCCTAAGTTTAGTGTTGCGATATCAGGTTCACCTGATACCGATCCGCTTCCATTGACATTTATTGTCCTACCAGATAAAGACGGTGTAAAGACCTGTGAAACAAGATTCCTATCACATGCTGTCAGTGTTGAAACCAGTAACAGTAAGATTACAAGCATGTAATTTCGAAGATTGGAAGAATAGGTATTCCAATACGAACTTTCTTGTGATGTAGACATTATAGTCTCCTTGATTTTATCATAATAGAGTCTGCGGCGGAATAAGTGGGAATTTTATTTCTGTATATGTGATGTCCATTTTATGATTCCTCCAGTCCAATAACCACACGCTCATATCATAATATATTTATAACATTAATTCCCAAACAACTTGATCTGTTCAGGTGGGATAGAGATTGAAACACCTGCATTGTTTGTAAAATGAATGTTTTCATTCCTTTTGATAATACCAAATAAAATTTTTTCGTACAAAGATAAATCTGTAAACTGTGCTACTGATTGGTGTTGTTCTTTATAAAAATCAACATCAATATATGACCATACGCCGTCCCAACGGTTAACTGATTTTGATTTTAGTCTTGAATAATTACGTACAGCATCAACTATTATACCACCATTTGTCCTCTCAAATTTTGCGTTGCTTACGGTTATGTGTGATGGATATGCATGTGAATATATGACAGTATCGGAAGTTTTCCACAACATACCTTCTTTGAGTTTTTCTGTCGGTTGTCCATGTTTAGTGACACATGCTTTCGTCATATTCTGTGCATTCTTTACCGGTTTTTCCGTAATGTATCCCGCTGCTCGTAGTTTGTTATCTTTGAATGTATAGACGAGAAATGCAGGGACACCAGCAATCTTAGTTCTATATATTAGCAGGTCATCAGTGCGTTGATACACGTGCATATCTTTCTCAACAAGCAGGACGCGTTGACGACTGTATCCCCATCGGGTATTTCGGAAATCGTAATCGTCTGTGTTATTTTCAGATAGAGTCTTGGAGATGGATGCACATCCAGTGAGTAGTATGAATATAGGCAATGCTAAACAAACCATAGTTTTCATAACTATACTCCTTATATCATTTCGAGAGTTAATATTTGGAACAATTGTAAGTATCGTATGAAATGCAATGTGGAAGAAAACTATGTGCCATGACTTAGAAAGAACACTCTATTCAGGAGATACTTCCTCAACTGTTTGTGATGGATTGTTTTCGTTGGTTTCTTCGGCTGTTGCACTCTCCATTAGTTTGTCCGATTTCTTGATTAGATTGTCAACATTGGTTTTGAATAGTCTGAAAACTTGTTCCTTTTCATCACTCTTTACGTATAGTTTTCCACCATCTTCTTTTCCGATATATAAGGTTTTGGTAGAACCATCATTAAGTATAGCAGAAATTGAGGAAGTTGGGGAATCTAATCCATATTCAGAAAGTTCCTTTACTTCAGCGAAGTCGTCAGTCTTCAATTGACTAAATGAATTGATTAGATTATCAACTTCGTTCTGAACAACAGCAGCTGCAGTAGGTTGAAGCATTTGCCATTTATTCTCAGCATCCATCCGCAGTTCAATTGATTCTTCCGGTGTGGTAATGTTTATTTCTGTGACGATGCTTTTATTGAAGTTAAAAATAGTTCTGTCTTTCCAAGTTCGTGTACTCTTATCAAAAACTCCTTGTAAGTAACCTTTTGCAATATAGACATCCTTTGAATCTGCAGAGCGAACATAACTGCTTAAAAATCCGGGAGTATTTTTCCCAACAAACAGATGTGCTATCAACTTATCATTTGCATCCATCAATTTCGCTTCAACACCACTGTTATCAACCTGGAATTCAGTTTGTTTCTCTGGATTGTCAGAGACTTTATTGGCATTATCAAACTCTGCAACTTTAGTGAACAACTCGTCTATTGCATCTATGTCTGCGGAGTAGTTGTCCATTGAAGTGACAAGCCACTTATCATCTTGTTTTGTGAGAGTTGTTGTGTCCCCTTTAGCGGCAATCTCTATTTTAGCGACCTGTTCCTTGTCAAAATTTGGGAAGAGCGCGGTTGCTTCATCAACTTTCTTTCGATACTCACTCTTCCTGAATGGGTTCTCAAATATCAGGACAAGGAGCAGTAAAAAAACAAATATTCCACCTAAAGCGAGTAGTTGTTTCTTTTTCATTATTCTATTGGTTGGCTTTTAATGCTTATATCCGTGAACCGTAGGTTCCAACCAACCGTTTTACCCTCCTTTTTAATAGATATCGGATCAACCCGATAATAACGACTAACAGAGGAATACCTATGGTACACAAGTATTTGATGAAATTCTTCGTCAAACCTGATGCCTCATTTAAAGGTCTACTTGTTATTGAATGTGAACGGATACCGATAAGAGTGTCTCCAAGGGTTAACCAGTCAATACAGTTTAAGAAAAACTTGGCACTATTCGGATTCAGTTGTGTGAGAATTCCTCCTGTTCCGACAACAATAATTTGCGTATCTGAACTTTCGGTAATAGTTATTCGGTTTTCAGTATCTGATGTTGCCATGGATGTGTCATCCACGCTTTCACCTTCAGGATCGGCTGTAGGTTCTGTGGTTGGAATTTCTTTATCTACATAGAAACTATTGAACTTTCCTTCTAAAGCAGCAGCAACGGTAAACACTTGTAAATCTGTCTGCGGAATAGGTGAACCGGGCATCAGGTTGTACATACCTTGAAAACTTTGTCCAAACTCAGTAGTCTTTGCTAATGCTGTTGCTGTTACCCCCTCTTTCGTCAAGGCCTCTAATGAACTTGTCCAAGGTAAAGTCAATTCCTCTAATTGGCTGGTAATAGAGTTTTCTTTAGAAAAATTGGTTCTGTGTATTTTGACGAAATAGATATAAGGTTGAATAAATGTCATTCTACCTTGTTGTAGCTGCACAGAATCATGTGATCTGCGATCACCAATAAGATTATTGCCGAGTCTAATACCGTAGTGTTCCAGTAGATCGTTCAATCCAGTAGCAAGTGGTGTTCCTTGCAGGGTTTGGGGTTGCATCGTAATGGGATCAATCAGGAATAATGCTCTACCTCCGCGCATGATAAACTGGTCAATCTCATATTTCTCTCTTTCTGTCAGCATCTGTTTTGGTCCTGCAACGACTAAAGTAGTTACAGCTTGGTCAACAAGTTCTCCTGCTTGAAGGTCAACCGTTGTGATGTTATATTGTCCATCTGCATTCTTGTCTAAGAGTTGCCGCAGTTGCTGATTTGCCTGCGTCTGTGCATTGATATCGTATTCATCATGTCCGGTCAAGAATCCGACAGTCTTTGCATCCTTTGTCGTCACTTTCACAATTGTGGATGTGAGTTCGTATTCTAAGTTAGCAGTAGATTGAACAACGGGTAGTACTTCCTCTTTTCCACTATAACCAACAGAAATAGCCATATAGACGTTTGCGATGACGGCTTTGTCCTTCTCAAAAACATTGATTGGTACTTCCTGAATCCCCTTAAAACGAAGTTCCTGTTTTTCCGCATCGTCCATATCGGTAGGATTGATATAGTCAATTTGCAGTCTCCGTGAGAACGCATTATATTCATCCAAAACATCTCTGACATCCTGTAGTATTTGACCTACTCGTGCGGGTTCCGTTGAAAAGTATACGGTTATTGTGACAATATCATCTAAATTCTTAATAGTATCCTTAGTTGATTTGGAAACGGTATAACGTTTATCCTCAGTGAGATCCAACCGTACAAAACGACGTGCGGAAAGAAAATTAATCAGAACAAGAATTCCAAATATGAGTGCAGCAAATGCTAAGGTATTAGCACCGTATCTTATCCGTTTATCAGCCAAAACAGTTTACCTCCTAAACCTAACGCCATTTTCTACTTTCTATCATGAGTGTACTCAGATATAGAAAAAATCCAGTTATTGTTAAATAGTAGATAATATCTCGTGAATCAATGACTCCGCGTAGGATACTACTATAGTGAACACCGAGTCCGAGATAACTAAATATCGGAAATAGCCAATTGGGAGTGCTAAAAAGCACAATGTCCTCTCCGATAATCAGTAAAGCAAAGCATGCAGAAATCCCAAGAATAAATGCGACAATTTGGTTCTCAGTAATCGTTGAAGCAAATAATCCGATAGACAGGTATGCACCACCCATCAAGAGAAGTCCGATGTAACCACATATAATAGTGCCACCATCCGGATCCCCCAGAACTATAACAGCAATTGGAAGTGCAAGTGAAAAGAGAGCAGTTACTGTCAGCAACCCAAAACTTGCGAGAAACTTTCCTACAACTACCTCATAATCCTTTAATGGTAAGGTCATGAGTATTTCTGCTGTACCGATTTTCTTCTCCTCCGCCCAAAGTTTCATGGTAACAGAAGGAATAAAGAAGAGAAAAATCCACGGCATTAACCCAAAAAATCCCCGCATTTCGGCTTGACCACTAATGAAAAAAGTTCTGAAGAAAAGCCATGATGAAATAGCAAGGAAAAATGTAATAAAGATATATGCGATGGGTGAATTGAAATAACTTCTAAATTCTTTTTTGAAAATTGCGTTGATGTTTTGCATAGTATTCAATTATCTGTTCGTTGTATTGTATGGTGTATGAAGAACCACTAATATTATTATCGGTATTATTCTTCTTCAGATGAGTCCATTTCTTCTATCATTTCTTTATTAGATATCGTTTGGCTACTTATTCCTGTCGTAAAGTGAAGGAATATGTTTTCCAAGTCAATCGTTTCATGGTGAAGTTCAACGAGATCCCATTGGTTATGTTGAGCAGCGCGGAATAATGTGCTTGATGCATCATAACCCTCTTGTGATGTCGTTATTTCATAACTCACGACACCGTTATCTGTCTTCACATGGGAAACCCCAGTCACTCCATCAATATCTCTGAATTGAGGTGTAATTTCTTCCTCAGTTCCTCTGATAGCAAGATGTACCTTTTCCTCACTCCGAACTTGTTCAATAAGGTCTTCTAATGTGCCGTTTGCAACTATCTTTCCTTGATTTATCATAAGTATTCGACTACAAGTTGCGGCAACTTCAGGTAAAATATGTGTGCTGAATAGGACGAGTTTCTCTTTCCCCATCTCAATAATCAGGTTTCGAATCTCAATAGTTTGCGTTGGGTCAAGTCCAGATGTGGGTTCATCTAAGATCAGAATAGGTGGGTCGTGGATGAGGCTTTGTGCTAATCCGACACGTTGTCGGTAACCTTTGGAGAGTTCACCAATGTCTTTCTGTATTACGCCTTCAAGTCCACATATATCAATGACCGTACTAATTCGTTCTTTGCGTTGGCTCTTGGGAATAACACGAACTTCCGCCATAAACTTGAGGTATTCAACCACTCCCATGTCTGCATATAGCGGCGCGCTTTCAGGTAGGTAACCGACATTTTTCCTAACATCAATAGGGTTTTCAAGAACATCGTAGCCAGCAACGGTAGCATTTCCAGCATCTGCAGTGAGATAACAGGTAAGAATACGCATTGTTGTGGTTTTGCCAGCACCGTTCGGACCTATGAATCCTACAACTTCTCCAACTTTTGCATCAAATGAGACTCGGTCAACAGCAAGTGTTGGTCCGTAAGATTTGGTAAGTTCTCTGACTTCAATCATTATTTTTTATTTTCTTGTTTATGTTAGTATAGAGATTAGGTTGGCGAATAGGATTTCTAACCAACGTCCTATCAGGATAAAAACCTTAATAATATTATCATATTTTTTTCTGAATGTCAAGGAAAAATAGATGTATAGGTGTGTATAAAGTTTTTGGTATTACAGTAGATTTTGAAATTACTTGAATACTCTGCATCGGCAGGACTAAGAATCCTCGTCTACCATTGGACATTAGTCAGTTTAACCTCCATTGCTGAATGTAAGAGATGCCATGAATTGCGCGTGGTGAATGTACATAAAACATTAACATTAAACAGTCTATTTCTTTATTTGTTTTTTGTTGTCTGAACCAGTATTTACAGGATTTATAGATTTCCATGATTATGAGTCTGTCGTTTCTAAGTGCCTTTGTTAAGATAAGCTGCTCCGATGTTGTAAGCGTTTGTCATGCCGATGATTTGAGTCAAGACCAATAATATTGGAGTTGGCAACCACACTTCTATAATATATGTGTGGAGGAAAACAACTCCTATAATGTAAGATACGCATAATCGTGGTTGAAAACCACTCCAACAAGACGAGGTATCGTGGTTGGAAAACCACTCCTATTTGAATAATAGTCTGGAGAAGGAGAATCACAGTCATCATTCCTATTTCTTCAATGATACACCTCATGCAGCATGCCACACGCGCATGCTGCCCCGCTGGGGCTATAGATCGTTTGTTCACGATGTGCTATACACATTTCGCCCCGCTGGGGCTGCTCATTTTGATATTCTAACACTTTTTCGTCAAGTTATTATCCTATTGAAAACACACAAAATATTGAAAATACTAGAAACTTCAGTATGCAACTGAGAGAAATTGTCCAAACTAAAGTTAAATATAAGATCGGGCAGACTGCTGAAACTAATTCAAATGTAGCATCACCATTTCCTATAATATCCTGAAAGTATAACTTCGATATCACTCGTTTCATAATCCGTTTCATCAGGTCCAAGGTATTGATAACCCAAGCAATCTGGTTCGGTAAAAGGACCTAAAAACGCTAATACCAATTCCCAACCTTGACATGTCAACTGCCACGTAAAATGATTTTTTGTATTTTCTATCAGAACTGCACCAATATCTTTATCACTAACTTGGGCTGATAGTCTGCACCCATCAACTGGCGAAACAAAAGGCAAAATGTGTATATCTACGACTGCATTATTGTCTGTAACCAGAGGGGTTAACGCTTGGGATAACTTTTCAGCTTTCTCTGGTGTAGAATCTGATAGAAGCACCAGAGGGAAGGCGTCGCCTTCTGGTATGAATTCAAGTACAAGACACATTAGTACCTCCTCAAATAACTAACTTATTTCACAATTATTCCTTTGTAGCATCACCACTTCCTATAATATGCTGAAAGTATAACGAATATACCACCTGTTTCATCATCAGGTCCAAGGTATTGATGACCCAATCTATCTCTATCTGGTTTGGTGAAAGGAGCTAAAAACGCTAATACCAATTCCCAACCTTGATGGGTCAACTCCCACGTAAAATGATTTTTTGTATTTCCTATCAGAATGGCACCAATATCTTCATCAATAACTTGTGCTGATAGTCTGCACCCGTCAACTGGCGAGACAAAAGGCAAAGTGTGTATATCTACGACTGCATTATTGTCTGTAACCAGAGGGGTTAACGCTTGAGATAACTTTTCAGCTTTCTCTGGTTTAGAACTTGATAAAAGCACCAGAGGGCAGTCGTCAGAGCCTTCTGGTATGAATTCAAGTACAAGACACATTAGTACCTCCTCTTGTGCTATATTAGCCTGAGTTTCTACCTACATAATATTAATCATCAATTGCTTTGTTGTACGAAGAAACAAGGGATTTCTGCATATTTTGGTGTCACTTCATAACAATCGTGGTTGGAAACCACTCCAACAAATGATAGATGGCAACTTAGGTTATATTAGCCTGAGATGTTCCACAGCATCCGCTTTTCGTTTTAGGGGTGGGGTCTCTGTGCCCCGCCATTCCTTGTCCGGTAAGGCAAAGGGCGGGCACAGAGACCCGCCCCTACAATGGTTGGGTGAGAATATTCTCCAATGTAACAACAAAGCCCGGACACCGGAAAACCGGCATCCGAGGCAAAAAACATTGCAGGTTTAAGACCTGCGATAACAACAATTCGACATGTGCGACAGAGATATATTTAGATAGCAGCGGGTCCCTTTTCTCCTGTTCGGATACGGATGGTTTCATCTATAGGAATGATAAAGATCTTGCCATCTCCGATTTTTCCTGTTGAAGCCGCTTGCTGCACCGCTTCAACGACTTTATCTACATTCTCTTCTGCAACGACGATTTCAATTTTCAATTTCGGGACGAACTCAATGGTATATTCACTACCACGATAGAGTTCGGTATGCCCTCGACTACGTCCGAATCCGCGGACTTCACTGACTGTCATCCCCCGGACACCGACATTGCTGAGAGCTTCCTTTACTTCCTCCAGTTTGAAGGGACGAATAATACACTCTAATTTTTTCATTGGATTCTCCTAATACCTACGCAAATTGGATAGGGTTGCCTTGGCGGATCCAGAGATTCGCCTCAGATAATCTTAAGGTTGTATGAGCAGATACGTATTCTACTTCATCTAAATATTCTGACATGTAATTGACGATTGCCTATATTTTGCATCTTGAAATAAGCTTGATGTAGAACCCCATTCTGTGAAATTACCTGATGACCTGTCTTCCAACAAACAACATTTACACTAAGGTCAATTCTCAGAACGGGGTTCTTACCCTTAAACAAAATGTGTTCTATATATCGTGATAGAGGTAAAATTCATAAGGATGTGGACGCATATTAATGGCATCTACCTCATTTTCGCGTTTGTAATCAATCCAAACATCCAGCACATCTTCAGTAAAGACATCACCCTTGAGAAGATATTCGTGGTCATCCTCAAGTGCATCAAGTGCATCTCCAAGAGAAACAGGCGTAGATTCAATTTCATCAAGTTCCTCTGGTTCAAGGTCGTATAGGTCTTTATCCAAGGGATCTCCTGGATGTATTCTGTTCTGAATTCCATCAAGTCCAGCCATGAGCAATGCACTAAATGCCAAGTATGGATTACAGGACGGATCCGGTGTTCTGAATTCAACACGTTTTGCCTTTTCACTCTTGGAATACACAGGAATACGTACACAAGCACTACGGTTTCTCTGTGAATAAGCAATATTGACTGGTGCTTCATACCCAGGAACTAACCGCTTATAGGAATTGGTCGTCGGGGCAATGATTGCACATAATGAACGCGCATGTGCCAATAAACCACCGATCCAATAAAGTGCTGTTTCACTGAGAAGTGAGTAGCCTTGTGGGTCAAAGAAGACATTCTTACCATCTTTCCACAAACTCGTGTGTACATGCATACCAGAACCGTTATCTTGGAAAAGCGGTTTGGGCATGAATGTCGCGACCAAATTATGTGAACGCGCAACATTCTTAACGATGTATTTATACAATGCGATTTTATCACCGACCGTCGTTAGTGTGTCATAACGAATGTCAATTTCACCTTGTCCGGCGGTTCCTACCTCGTGGTGATGGACTTCTACATCAATACCAGATTCAATAAGTTTCAGACAGATTTCAGAACGGATATCTTGAAGTGTATCTGATGGTGGAACAGGGAAATAGCCTTCTTTATATCTTGGTTTGTAACCGAGGTTAGGATTTTCTTCACGTCCAGAATTCCAACTACCTTCGACTGAATCTACGTGATAAAAACCAGAGTTCTGTGTCTGACTGTAACGTATATCGTTCAACAGATAAAATTCTGCTTCAGGTCCCCAAAAACTTGTATCGGCAATGCCTGTGGCCTGAAGGTATGCCTCAGCCTTCTGTGCAATATGCCGCACATCACGCGTGTAATTTTCCAATGTAATTGGGTCTTTTATATTACACGTAATGCTCAATGTTGGGATTTGACATACTGGATCAATCAACGCAGTTGCGGGATCGGGAAAGAGCAACATATCACTCTCGTTGATTGCCTGAAAACCACGGATACTTGACCCATCAAAACCAATACCTTCAGTAAATAGGTCTTCACTCAATTCATCAACCATAATAGAAAAGTGTTGCCACATTCCCGGTAGGTCCATGAATTTCAGGTCAACAACTTTAACATTATTTTCTTTTGTAAGTGCAACCACCTCACTTGGTGTCATTCGCATTTCCTCCTAATGAATCAAAATTTTACAATCATATCATAGTACGTGGAGTGTTATCCTATTAATCGTAACAAAGTAGAGAATTCGATATAATTCTTATGATGAACTATGCAATGTCTATGCCAATACGAAAAACACCCCGATATAAGCGCGTTGAATACGCTCTGTTGATGACAGATTCATACCCGATTTGGTATGAACATAGACGAATATATCGTTTTGAAAGAGATGAACAAATATCTAATACTAAAGACAAGCGAAAACGTATGCCAAATTATTAGGCATAAAATTGCCCAAATTTTCAGCAGAATTAAGTAGATTTTTCTTTTTTTAATTCTATATCTTCAGCAAATTTGCTGGATTCAGGTCCATCTTGACCAGCATATTTATTTGACGGTTTGTGTCGGTAAGGCATACTTGAAGGTGAAGAAAGTTGTTCAAATGTAAAGGCACAAATCCGCATACCTGGATAAAGCATTACTGGCATTCTGCCCAGATTTCCTAACTCCAACGTAGCATTTCCTACCCAACCGGGGTCGAATAGTCCTGCGGTACTGTGGACGATAATGCCGAGTCTTCCGAGACTGCTGCGTCCTTCAAGTCGCGCCATCACATCGTCTGCTAATTCAAGCTTTTCATGCGTTGCGGCGAGAACAAACTCACCTGGTTGCATCGTGAATGCCTCTCCATCAGGGACCAAAACTTTTCGCATGAGATCATCCGCATCCACCTTTTCCTTTAGATCAATAAACGGATGTTTACTATGTTCAAAAACGCGAAATATATTACCTAATCTGAAATCAATTGAGCAACTTCCCCACTGTGTTACTGAATCAGGTTCAGGGGAGATTTTTATTTTCCCTTGACGGATATATTTTTCTATATCTACATTTGATAATACCATATTCTTATATTACCATTAATTTGAAATGATGTCACGTTTTTTGTAAAATCTGATATATAATGGGATACTTTGCTATCAATGCTTTATCACATTCGGTTATTGGCATATTCAATCCAGTCTTCTGGAGAAAAGCCTCTGTATGAATAATCTAACAGAGTAACAGGATGCATTGCTTTCATATCTAATCCGAGTTTATGAATACCTTGTTGAATCTGAAGTAAACACCCAGGATTACCAGTTGCGACAATATCCGCTTCAGTATCAGCAATGTGTTGCATTTTCCTCTCAAGTATCTCTTGTGATAATTCTGGTTGGGTTATATTGTAAATACCTGCACTGCCGCAACACCAATCAGATTCTGTTAACTCAATGAGTTCAAGTTCGGGGATTGTTTGTAGGACTTTTCTGGGTTGGGATTTTACACGTTGTCCATGTAGAAGATGGCAGGGTTCATCATAAGTAACACGGAGGGGTATTTCACCTTTTGGTGGAACCATTTCAATTTCTGCTAAGAATTCACTGATGTCCTGCATTTTGTGGCTGAAGTTTTCCGCTTTCTCTGTGTAATTTGGATCGTTTTCTAACAGCACTTCATATTCCTTCAGTGCTGCACCACAACCAGCAGAATTGATGATAATGGCATCTAAATTTTCGTTTTCAAACGCATCAATGTTCTGTTTTGCAAGTTCTGAAGCAAAATCGCGTTCTCCGTTATGTAGGTGCAATGCACCACAGCATGTCTGTTTGCGTGGTGTTACAACTTCACATCCATTCTCTGCTAAAACACGGATTGTCGCCAAATTGGTCTCTGTGAAGACTTGATTCATGATGCATCCGGGGATAAAACCGACGCGGAATCGGGTTTCACCTATTGCAGGGGTAATGTCGCGTATTGTATATTTGAGACGTGGTGGTGGGATTTTAGGCAATAACGTCTCCATCTGTCCAAGTTGTCCCATCAACTTGAGAATACCAGTTTTCTGAACTAACCATCGGATCCCGAGTTTTTGGTATAGCCACATCATTTCAAAGATAAGGTCTAACCGTTCTTTGTTCGGTAGGATTTGCTTGAAAACAAGATTACTCCAGAATTTGTGACTTGTTGAACGGTGCGCGTTCTGTTCATAGATGGCGCGAGCTTGTTCCAAAAGTTCACCGAAGTGGACACCGGATGGACATGCTGTTTCACAAGCGCGGCAATCTAAGCATCGATAGATATATTCTGCCCAATCTTCGTTGAGAGGTGTGGCATCTTGCGATTTGAACGCGCTGCCCATGAGGTATAATCTACCTCTCGGGGAATCAGTTTCTAAACCTAATTCGCGATAGGTTGGACAAGTAGGTAAGCAGAGACCACAATGGGTACAAGCATCCCATTTTTTCCAACTGAAGGTCTCTAATCCGATTAACGGTTGGGTTTGATGGGTGGACATATCAGGTTTTGTTACTTCGGTAATATTTCTAACGGTTCCAGATTTTAACTAAATACTTATAAAACTTCAGCAATATTACACCAGTAATATATAGAGGAATCAAAGCAAAAAAATATATTCTATAATCTGGTATTATTGCTCCTACAATAAATGCAAACGAGAGTAAAATTAAAATGATTGTTGCAAAAACCATAAAATTGGAGTTTTCATCAATTGCTGCACTTTTTTGGATGACGCGCATTCTGTTTTCGTTAATTTTCTCAGCAAGTTTTTGCTTTTCTTCCTTGGAAAAGTCTGCCTTTTTTGCAGAGGATTCAGGTGAGATTGATAGATGCTTATGTTGTCTTTTCCGTTTTGGTAAGACAAGTACAAGAAGCAGAATGCACCCGGCAAAAGTCAATATATGAACAGGATATGCTGCAAAAACTGCAAATACACCATTTAAATCGGACATATCTGTTTCCCCATATCATTTTATTTTCCAGTGATGACTTTTGTTATTCCTTCATTCAGACTGCCAGAACGGTACCCTTGTAGGTCCAGTGTGACGTGTTCGTACCCAAGTGTTTTATAGTGATCGTTGATCTGATTTCGTATTGTTTCTTGACGTAAGAGGACAATTTCATCTGCATCAAGTTCAATTCGTGCAAGTTCACCGTGGTGGCGGACACGAAACTGACGAATGCCTAAATCGTAGAGAAATTGTTCTGCAGCATCAACCTGCCGTAGCAACTCACGAGTGATACGCATACCGTAAGGAAATCTTGAAGAAAGACATGCAAAAGCAGGTTTATCCCAAGTCGGTAGGTCCCATGCTTTAGAAATCTCACGGATTTCTGCTTTTGTGAGATCAACATCAATCAAAGGTGCTTTGATCCCCATCTGTTTTGCAGCGTCCATTCCCGGTCGATGGTCCCCGACATCATCAGGTATTGCCCCGTAAACGATTGTTCCAACATCATATTTATCTGCAATTGGACGTAGTTTATCAAATAGTTCTGTCTTACAAAAGAAACATCTATTCGTCGGGTTGCTTGCGTATCCTTCCAAGTCTAATTCTTCGGTGTGTACCGTTTCAAGTCGGATGCCAATCTGTTTAGCGATTTCCTGTGCAGCTTTCATTTCACGGATAGGATAGGAATCGGAGATTGCGGTAACTGCAAGTGAGTTTTCACCTAACGCATGATGTGCAGCCTCAGCAAGAAAAGTGCTATCAACACCACCTGAGAAAGCAACAATAACCTTATGATAATCACTCAAGCAATCGTAAAGGTGGTCTACTTTTGTTTGTAATGGATTTGGTAACATAAATTCATGTCCTAAAGTTCTATAAAGGTCTTTCGGCTTGTTGGATTTTCTTAAGTTCGTCTCTGAGTAGTTGTCTTTTCAAACCGCTTATCCTGTCAATAAAGAGTGTGCCATTGAGATGGTCAATTTCGTGTTGAAGCACACGGGACAAAAGTCCATCTACCTCAAATTGGATCTCTTTATTATTTATGCTCAATGCTTTAACGGCAATCTTTTCTGGACGTTTCACATCAGCACGGACATCTGGTATGCTAAGACATCCTTCCTCAACCACTGTTTCGCCTTCTGCACTTAATATCTCTGGATTGAACAATAGTAGTGGGTCAAATTTCTCTTCCTCATCATCCCCACTGATGTCAACTATGAGAAACCGCTTTAGTACGCCAACTTGTGTGGCTGCGAGACCGATACCGACACCAGTTGCATAAAGTGTCATCAACATATCGTCAGCAAGTTTGATTTCTGCTTCGGTTATTTCCTGAACAAGTGTTGCTCTTTTGCGGAGGACAGGATCACCGTAATATCGAAGTTGTAGTGGTTTCGTTTTAGGTAACAGTGGTGCTTCGTCTTCTGTATGTCTGTTTTTACGTTTTCTTTTCGGTTTTGACATACGATGCGTATTACTCCATTCTTCTTTATATCTGACAAGTTTATATATCTTAACACTTGCATAAGATATTGTCAAGTGAAAATGACAGTGAGGGTGTGTAAAGATTTTGGCACCGTAGATGTCAATTCAAGTGCAAAACCTGTAATCTATTGTAGGGTGGGGTCTCTGTGCCCCGCCATTCCTTGTCTTGTAAGGCAACGGGCGGGCACAGAGACCCGCCCCTACAATTCATGGTGAGAAGTTAGTAACAAAAAGTTTACACACCCTGACAGTGAAAAATCAAATCTTATCATTAGAATGTAAGATGTGTTGTAGGTTGGGTTCAGGTACGAAACCCAACTTATTATATAATAAACTTCATTACATATAGATGAAAACCCTCATTCCCAATCGTTGAACCTGTAAAGGAACTCAATACCGTGAGTTGATACTTTTCAATCAACTCTACACCTAATTTTCGATTCATGATTATCAACACATCTTGATTATATTGTGTACTTAGTAACTCGCTTACCTCCACAATGTCTGCATTTGAAACACCGTGTGTTCGTGCTTTATCCCATCTGACAAAAGAACCGAATCGGCTGCCTTTTGGATAGTAGACCTCATTCTTACCTAAATATCCTATGACAGTACTGACAGCGAAATCTGTGTCCCCAACCATCAACATATCTTTCATGTCCTGTTGTTTGATATATTCAGCAGTTTTTTTGCCGTTAGAGAAAGTATAGCGATAGTCTATAGCAATTGCAGTGATTCCTCCAAGATAGTGAAAAATTAGGATGCACGAAAAAACAATACTGAAACAACGTTGAGCGAATACACATACTCGGTCAAATGGTAGGTTAATCTCTGGGCAATCATGAAATATCCAACTCGTCAGAACAAATGTAAAAAATAGGAATCCGTGGTGGCGTATACTACCACCATATTTGACATAGAAAAAAGCAAGCAGGCCTACGGTAGCAATCAGAAAGATGAGAAGTGCAGTGGGACGTTTTATGAACCGAAGTATACACCACAACACAAGTAGGTAGCATAAAGGTAAGCGAATAAATTGGAATAATGTATTCTGATTGAGCAAATGACTACCCCAAAAACCCATACCTGTTCTTGGCAGTGGAAACATCGCTTGTGTGATGATTTTAGTGATGTTGTTGACACGTTGCATGCCAAACTTAAAGTGCCATCCGACTGCGAAACCCGTATCCGATGGTGGATTAAGTTGTAACACTGCTGTCAAGATACCTATACCGATGAGGACAAAACCTATCCAGATGAGTTGATCCTTCTCAGGTAATTCCTTTTCCTTACAACAGTAGAAATAGAGATACTCACACAAAAGTGCAATACCAATTGCAATTGAAACAATTAATGCATGTACACTTGTATGTGCAAGTAGAAACAGGACAACGCCTATCCACACAAATCGTCTATGACGATTCTTATACAGAACACAGAAGATTGTAATAAGCAGTACACCAATGGCATAATTTCTCGCAACGATAGCATATTCGTAGAGTGCGAAGTATCCAAATGCAAAAAGAAATTTTTGGATCTTATTGAACGGAGCAAATCGTGTAAATAGGAAAACAGTGGTAGCAGCAATCAGAAGATGGAAAACTTGCATCATGATAGGTGATACATTGATTCTACTGAGTGGCATGAGGCATAGATGCCAGAAGGCTGGATGCCCCTCATATTTCATGTGTGCAAAGAGTTCAAAGACAGATGCACTATCCCTTGCAAGGAGCCACGCCTGTATTTCATCTCTCCACATCTCATGGTGTAGTGCTCCAAAACCACCAACGAGAAGAAAAACAGTGGTAATACTTATTGCAAAATAATTGTCTTTAGATAGTAGATTGTGAGAAGATAGTGATCCCAAGGATGGATAAGGTGTAGATACGCGGTTCTGTTGGAGAAACATTGAGCTCCTCTACTACTGTACTCCTAAACTTGCTATAGGTAACCACAAACCACCAGTACTGCGTGTAATGAATTTCTGAAATGGTTCATCGCGTCCAACCACATCCACCCTGATATTTTGTTGACGCATTTTCCTCAAGACATCTCTTGCTGTATAATTACCACTAACAAATTCATCAGTAATTAAGATGAAGTGTACATCTGCATTTTCCCTATATTTTACATCGTCAGCAGCGCGTATCAGAGCATCTAATGCCTTTTCGCCACCGCTACACTTTACTTGGGCAAGACGTCTTTTGATATGAGGAACAGAACGTGTTTGTGGATAAATCTCAAAATCTAAACCCAACATTTTATCGCGAAAAATCACAACGCCAAGTGTAAAATCCAAATTGGCATCATCAAAAAATTTAGTCATACGGTTCAGGTGGTTTCTGACTGCATTGATGTTATCTTTCATACTACCACTCCCATCAATAACAAAGACTACATCTAAATTATCTGTGTTGCGGTTTTCTACTATATGATACCCAATTCGTGCCATCAATGCACTCGGCATCTTCAGATCACTAACAGACGGTAATGAAATATTTGCAGGAGCTTTAAGTGATTTCGGCTTGGTGACTTTTAACACATCTGTAGATTCCTTTTTACCTAACCTTAGATGGTTACCTATATTCTGATGTCCTATCATAGCTTTAGATGTTTGGTTGGATGTGCCTATACCTGATACACTTGGATTCGGTAGCGATATTCCTGTGAATGGAATCACTGGATTCTGATGTGAAAATGGTTGTGTTGAAGGTAAGGATACTTCGGGAGTATTGACTGCTACCTCAATTTGGGTCTGTTTTGTTGGGGTAATCTTTACAGGGATATATTGTTCGCGTGTTATATGACGTGGAACACGTTCGGTTGGTATCTCTGTTATTTTGAGATGCGTTACCTCTTTAAGAGCACTTGGTTCACTTCGGTACAATCTGGTCAAAACAAGAACCAGAATGATGTGCATACAGATTGAAAGTATAAGAGCAATGTGAATGTTTTTCATTACTTTTGGTTTCATCTTACACATCCAATATTTCAGTATAATGTATTCATACCTTGATAGAAAATTCAACCGAACGAACGGACTGTGTGTAAAGGTTTTGTCACCGTAGGCATCAATTCAAGTGAAAAATCTGTAACATATTGTAGGACCAAATCAACGGTATGAATGCGCTTATGGCATTCCCCGGGTCTCTGTGCCCCATGCCTTGTTCTGTAGGGCAACGGTCGAGCACAGAGACTCGCCCCTACAATTGCTTGGTGAGAAGTTAGTGACGAAAAACATTACACACACAACGAACTTGTAATGTCAATTATCTCATAAACGTTAGTGAAATTTCAAGTTAAAATAAATATATACTAACGTGAGTTCGATAAATGAAATAGTATTGAATGATAAAAGGAGAACCCTTTGGTATAATGAGATAAGGAATCCATTATCAAAGGAGTTCTCCATGAACATTATACCACTTTTCTGTGAGATTGACGATTTTTTACAAGTTTATGAAAAACAGATTGCACAACGACAACTACCGATTCCCGATCAACCGAAAAAACGTGGATGCCCTCGGAAACTACATACAAGTGAAGTCATGACACTACTTGTTGCCTTTCATCAAAGCAGATATCAGACTTTCAAGGATTATTATACAAAGCAGGTGTGTGAGAACTTGCGATGGGCATTTCCACACCTTGTTAGCTACAATCGCTTTGTAGAACTTATGTTTGAGGCATTTGTTTCATTATGTGCTTATCTTTCAACACGATTTGGAGAATGCAGTGGCATATCTTTTATCGATTCGACACCGATCCGTGTTTGTCATAACCGACGCATTCACAATCATCGCGTTTTTGATGGGATGGCTGAGCGTAGCAAAACCACGCTCGGATGGTTTTATGGCTTCAAACTTCATCTCATCATCAATGAACGCGGTGAACTCCTATCCGTTTGGTTTACGACAGCAAATACAGATGATCGTAGACCGGTATGTCAGATGACCCAACGCCTCTTTGGCAACTATATGGAGATAAAGGATATATCTCCCAGAAGTTGCGTGAAACTTTGGAAACACAAGGTGTATCCTTGATAACCAAGGTTCGTAAAAACATGAAAACTGAACCTTTGTCAGTATCCGACGCACTGATGCTAAAAAAGCGGATGCTGATTGAGACTGTGATTGGACAACTCAAGCAGCAAACTGAACTTGAACATAGTCGACATAGGAGTGTTGCCAACTTTCAGGTGAACCTTGTGTGTGCGTTAATCGCATATACACATCAACCGAAAAAACCTTCCTTGGATATGCGGACACTTCTGAAATAAATCCACTGTCCAATCCATGGAACTTAAAAATATTTATCGAACTCAGGTTATATTTAGGTATTTGTTGTGATGTCCATAGAAAAATGGTATCCTTTCCAAATAATCTTATAATCCAATAGGAGAGGATGCCGATGATTAGTATAACATTAGATCGTTGTGAAATCAAAGAGAATCAAGAAGCGTGTGAAAGTTTTGTAGAGGCAATAGATGCCATGGCTCAAGATATTTTTTCTGAACCGGGTATATCATTTTCAGGCGCAGAGTCTCGTGTCTTTGAGGGTTTTCGTCTAATACGCCAAAAGTTTTTAGAGATGTTTTTATCTCATCAAGCAAATGAGGAACCGAGTGAACCTGTAGATTGCCCTAAGTGTGGTCAAGTGTGTCGTCGGCGGTATAAAAGAGAGCGTCGTATTACAACGCTCTGTGGTGTTATCCGTGTGGAGCGTTGGGTATACGGTTGTGCGGCGGGTCATTATCATGTGTTGTGGGATGATCAACAAAAGTTGATCGGTCAATATACGCATCGTGTTGCTGAGGCGATGTGTCGTCTTGCGGCACGTCTTGACTTCAGAGAAGCATCTGAGGAGTTGTCCTATCAAGGCATAAAAGTGAGGCATGAGACACTTCATCAAATCATGGATGAGATGTCAGAAGGGGTGAATGTCCCTGAACAAGTAGAAACCCAAAAGCTTGAAGAAAATCAGCGTTGGTATGTAAGTTGTGATGGATGTCATACGAACTCCTCGGACAGATGGAAAGAAGTAAAAGCAGGGTGTGTTTACAGAGATTATCCGTTACCCCAGATAGTTCTGGTGCGATATCGCGTGCCAGAACAACGAGTATTCGTTATGTAGCTTCTCGTGAGGGGGTTTCCTATTTTGGTAAAGAGTTGTATAAGTTAGCGATAAACAGTGGTATCTATCAAGAAGATATTGATACCCAAGAGATTGTGCTTCTTGGCGATGGTGCTCCGTGGATTTGGAACATTGCGAAAGAATACTTTCCGAATGCCGTTCAGATTGTGGATCACATGCACGCCACATCTCATCTCTAAAATGTTGCTAAAGTTGCCTTTGGTGAGACGGAGACGGAAGCTATTGACACTTGGATAAAAGAAACGGAACCACTTCTTTATGATGGCAATATCACAACAGTTGCCTCAAACATTCGTGCCTTAACCACACAGCACCCTGAAGTGTCAGAGGTGTTAGAAAGAAAAGCGAGATATTTTGAAAAACATGCGAAGTGTCCGCAATATAAAGCATTTAGAGAAAAAGGCTATCAGATCGGTAGTGGAGTGATTGAGAGTACTTGTAAACATGTTGTTGGGCAAAGATGTAAACAAGCTGCAATGAGATGGAAGCAACCGGGTATCAATGCCGTTCTAAAGATGCGGTGCCTGTTGAAAAATGGTGGATGGAATAAATATTGGTATCCAGACGCAAAGCCGCATAATCTATTGTGCAAAAACTTTACACACCCACTCTATGAATAAAAGTCAAATTTAGGTAAAGAGAAGTACCATATCCATGCTGCATTATCACTGATAGACGAAACTTCTTGTTTCGCTACGAATAACACCACATAGTGTCTTAATCTGCCGTGCTCTTACACCATGAATGACACGCTTTTTCACACTTTGAGCACGACACCGGTTCCGTCTCTTTTGCCGAGGCTTGCTGAGACGCATACAACTCTAACAACTTCTGTCCAATTGCCCGAGTGCCTTCTAAAATATGATGCCCTGCATCATTAAACGACATACAAGAAACACTCCCAAGATCTCCAAATGATTCGTTAATCTTGTCTACTAAGTTCTTTGCTGCTTCCGCATTTTCTTTTTACCAAGCAAAAACACTTTAAAATTCAGACTGTTATCCTGGTCCTCTGTACATCCTGGAAATCCTGGTTCAAACATAACAGAAATGTCATTCCTACAAATAACAGGTGGAATTTCCCCGCAATAAATGCCAAGATATGCTAAAATAAACACAAGCCAAGGACAAACCACAATGAAATACCGCATACTAATCATTTCCCTAATACTTCTATCCATACTCAGTGTGCTCTTTCAATACCACTACCGCGTTGAAGTAGATTCTCGTGAGAACGCCGATTCACTCAACATCCCTTTTTCTCATGAACTATTTAATCAGGTATTACAAGAACACGTTGGAGATGGACGGGTAGACTATGCGAAACTCAAAGCAAACTCAGAAAAATTTGAGAAGTATTTAGACCGATTAGCAACTGCAAAACCAGATAAAATGTCCTACAACGCGCAAATGGCTTTTTGGATAAATGCATATAATGCCCTTGTTATCAAAGGCGTAATAGACCACTATCCAATAGAGAGTGTGAAAAAGGTGAAGTTGTTTAACGGCTTTTTCTCACGTCTAAAGTTTCAGGTAGCAGGGGAAACATACTCACTTGATCACATAGAACACGACATCATCCGCAAAGAGTTTGTTGATCCGAGAATTCATTTCGCACTCGTATGTGCATCAATAAGTTGTCCGCATATAGAAAACAAAGTTTATCTACCTGAATCAATTGAAGAACGATTAGATGCAGTCACACTCACATTTGTCACCGACCCAGAGAAGGTGAGGTTAGACCGAGAAAAACGCAGCGTTTATCTTTCAATAATCTTCAAGTGGTATAAGGAAGACTTCACTGAAGGCTATGAAGGAGTTGCAGACTTTCTCTCAGATTATCTATCACCAGATGATGCAGAATTTGTGTTAGCAGAAGATGTTGAGTTTCATTATTTAGAATATGACTGGAATTTGAATAATATAAAATGAAAGGATTTGTTGGTGATAATCTATGACCAACAGGAAATAACTTATGATAAATACCGCAGTTATTGGTTACGGATATGCAGGACGGGCATTTCACTCCTATCTCGTCGGTTTAGCAGATGGGTTAAACCTATATGCAATTGCAACCCGGAATGATGAACGACGTGAAGCCGCGCGCGAAGCATACCCAGATGCACAGATATATCAAACGATTGATGAAGTTATCGCTGATGACAACATCGATCTCGTTGTCTTAGCAACTCCACACGATACGCACAAAGAACTCGCTATAAAAGCAATGGATGCTGGCAAAAACCTCGTCACAGACAAAATCATGGCGATGAACACCGCTGAAGCAGATGCAATGATTGAAGCAAGTGAACGTAATGACGTGATGCTCAGCGTGTTCCATAACCGCAGATGGGATTGGGATTACCTCACTGTCAAAAAGGTTATTGCCGATGGTCTGTTAGGCACACCTTACCTCTTTCAAGTCGCAATTATGCGTTATGGTGCCCCCGGTGGTTGGCGCGGTGTAAAGAGTCAAAGCGGAGGCATCCTATACGATTGGCCCGCACACTTCGTAGATCAGGCACTGCAGTTTGGACAAGCACCTGTGGAATCTGTCTTCTGCGACATCCACTACAACACGAAATGGGACACAGATATCGGCAATTATGGAAACCTCATCATAAAGTTTGAGGACGATGTGCGATACCAAATTGAGATTAGCAACCTTTCCAAAGCAGAAAAACCGCGTTGGTATGTTGTCGGAGACGAAGGTGGACTAATCAAATACGGTTTGGATCCGCAAGAAGGACCTATGCGTGATGGAGATATTGATGCTGCAGAACAAGACCCTGCAAACTATGCAAAAGTATGGACAGCAGCAGGTGGAGAAAACAGAGAACTTGTGATTGAAAGTGTGCGTGGTACTTGGAAATCCTATTATCAAAACATAGCCGATGTCCTGAACAAAGGCGCAGAGTTAGTCGTTAAACCGGAAGAGATGCGAAAAGTTATGCAAGTCTATGATGCAGCCATGCAATCCGCTGAAACTGGACAAACAATCCAATTTTAGCGAATTATCTTGTTGGAGTGGTTTCTAACCACGATTGTTGGAGTGGTTTCCAACCACGATTGTTGGAGTGGTTTCCAACCACGATTGTTGGAGTGGTTTCCAACCACGATTGTTGGAGTGGTTTCCAACCACGATTGTTGGAGTGGTTTCCAACCACGATTGTTGGAGTGGTTTCTAACCACGATATTGTTGGAGTGGTTTCTAACCACGATTGTTGGAGTGGTTTCCAACCACGATATTGTTGGAATGGTTTCCAACCACGATTGTTGGAATGGTTTCCAACCACGATTGTTGGAGTGGTTTCCAACCACGATTGTTGGAGTGGTTTCCAACCACGATATTGTTGGAGTGGTTTCCAACCACGATATTGTTGGAGTGGTTTCCAACCACGATTGTTGGAGTGGTTTCTAACCACGATATTGTTGGGGTGGTTTCCAACCACGATTGTTGGAGTGGTTTCTAACCACGATTGTTGGAGTGGTTTCCAACCACGATTGTTGGAGTGGTTTCTAACCACGATATTGTTGGAGTGGTTTCCAACCACGATATTGTGCCACGCAACTTGTTTAATTGAGGTCGAAAACCCTCCCACAGAAATGGTAGGCGCGCTTTGTAAGCGCGCTGAATCAAAGAAACAATACTGACGGACTGACAGACCTGTTTGTTGGTTCAGAAAACCAACTTATATATCACAAATATGTCCAGCGCGCTTACAAAGCGCGTCTACAGCGGGTTGGGGTTACTAAATTTACGCCTATGGTGCGGTTTCCTAACCACACCAGACATCTCAAGGAAATTATCATTTAGAAATGCTAACTTAGACAAAACATCTTTTTCCTCATAAAGGAAATTCAATGAAAAATCCTTGCTTTCATCTCTTAATACTACTTCTCATCTTTTCGTTATGTTTGCCAAACGTATATTCTCAAGATTCATCAAATTGGCACTTACCTGAAGGTGCAATTGCCCGAATAGGAAAAGGCAATATCCGCAAGTTAGCCTTTTCCTCTGATGGAAATACACTTGCCATAGCAACAGATATCGGCATCTGGTTATATGATACACATACTCATCAAGAACGCGCTTTGTTAGGGGCACATACAGAGAAAGTTCGCGACATCTCATTTAGTTCAAAAGATAACATTCTCGCAGCAGGGATTGGAAAGAACATCATTCTATGGAATGCTATTACTGGCACAGAGATAAAAGTGTTCTCATACGATCAATCAGAGACCGTATCCTGTGTAGCATTCAGTCCTGATGGAAATACATTGGCAAGTGGAATTTGGCATAATAAAAATATCGTCTTATGGGATATTACCACAGGCAAGCAAGAAATTATATCCAATGGATACATTAACACTATCGTAGAGATAGACTTCAGCACAGATGGAAATACGCTTGTTAGTAGAGGTTACGGGAAAACACATTACCCGACTGCAATACAGTTGTGGGATGTTAGTACCGGTAAGTCAATAAGAAAACTTAATGAATACGAAAAGACTATCACAGATATTGCGGTTAGTCCTGATGGTAAAACTCTCATAGCAGCAAGTAAAGATGAAAAAAGACGACTAACCTTTTGGGATATTAACAAAGGTATCCCGCTCACATTCAAACCAAAACTACAAAGCCGGTTCACACAAAGCCTTGCAATTAACCCTGATGGTTCTATACTTGCAATAGGAGGGTTAGGTTCAGTATCCCTACGAAATGCAACCACCGCTGAACTAATGACTACACATAACGGACATAATGGATTTGTGATTTCTGTGGCATTTAGTCCTGGTGGAAGCATACTTGCAAGTGCAACTGACCACGAAGTGTTATTGTGGGATATAACGGGTGCGCTACCAATAACAACTATAAATACAAACAAAGAACAAGCAGTGAATTGCGTTTCTATTAGTCCAATAGGAGACATAATCGCAAGTGGACAATCGGACGGAACGGTCTTTCTATGGGATGCAGTAATTGGAGAAAAGAAATCTAAATTCTCTGCCGATACTGGAAGAGTCAATTCTATCGCATTCACACCAGATGGCAATATGTTGGCAGTTGGAACACAAGGTGCAATTCATCTATGGAACATTGAAACAGACGAAATCGCTACATTATACACAAAAAATATAGGTGAAATCCAAAGTGTAACTTTCAGTCCTGATGGAAGAACACTCGCTGGCGGTGGAGACTACAGAACTATTGTATTATGGGATGTAGCTACACGCGAGCGAAAAAAATATCTTAGAGGGCACACGGATCGTGTCAATAGTATCGTATTCAGCCCCGATGGAAAAACGGTCGCAAGCACTGGTGTAGACAGACAGATTATTATATGGGATCGGGAAACCGGCACGCAAAAGTCAAAATATAACGGACATCTTGATGATGTAACATGTTTAGTCTTTAGTCCTGACGGTACTACGCTCGCAAGTGGCGATAGATGGGGACAGATTGTGATAAAAGACCTATCTTCGAATGACCACTCAAATATTAGAACAGAGATCTCATTACTTGAAGACATTGCATTCAGTCCTGATGGAAAATCGCTGGCAATTGCAAGTGATGATGGAATACACTTATGTGATGCCAATACCAGCAAAATCACAACAGCTTTCATTGGTCATACAATGAGAGTGAAGAGTGTTGCTTTCAGTCCACACGGCGGCACAATTGTTAGTGGTGGTTGGGATAGAACAGTTCGAGTATGGAATAGTCGTGGCGGACAATTAAATTTGATAACTACCAACTTTATTGAATCTGTCGCAAGTGTCGCATTCAGTCCGGATGGGAATACACTCGCAACAACTGGAGCAAAACACTCTGTACGTCTCTGGAATGCACAAACTGGACATCACGATGTTTCATTCGGAAACACCTCAAGTGCACAGAGCATCGCATTCAGTCCGGATGGAAAAATAATAGCAACTGGAAAGTTATCTAACAACATTGAACTGTGGGAGATATCAACTGGAAAACAAATAGCAAACTACAAAGGTCATTCAGATAGCCTTGAATCTGTCGCATTTAGTCCGGATGGAAAAACACTTGCTAGTGCAAGTAGAGATAAACGTATCATCTTATGGGATATTTCAACAGGTGAGCCAAAGGACACCCTTGAAGGGCATGAACAATGGGTGCAATGTGTTGCATTTAGTCACGATGGCAAACTACTCGCATCTGGTGGAGATGAGCACGTGTTTCTATGGGATATCGCTACTAAACAGAAAACTAAACTCTCAGGACATAGTCACGGTGTGAACAGTCTGGCATTTAGTCCTGATGGAAGAATCCTTGCAACCGGCGGTTTGGAAGAAGTTCTCTTATGGGACGTTGAAACTGGAATAGAAAAAAGAAAACTATTGGGACATACTGGTTGGGTATTAGGTGTTACATTCAGTCCTGATGGAAAAACCCTCACAAGCGGAGAAGAGGGAGCTGAAAATTTGATCTATTTGTGGGATGTGGCAACAGGTAAACAAAAAACTTCATTCAAAGGACATACCTCAGGGGTCAGAAGTGTCGCTATTAGCAAAGATGGTAACATTCTTGCAAGCGGTAGTTGGGATGGTACAGCACTACTCTGGGATATTGAACAATTCAAATAAGAGTAGCAGGCACGCTCCGCATGCCTTTCGCTTACCACGGTAGGAAGGGTTTCCAACCACGATTGTTGGAGCGGTTTCCAACCACGATTGTTGGAGGGGTTTCCAACCACGATTGTTGGAGTGGTTTCCAACCACGATTGTTGGAGGGGTTTCCAACCACGATTGTTGGAGGGGTTTCCAACCACGATTGTTGGAGTGGTTTCCAACCACGATTGTTGGAGCGGTTTCCAACCACGATTGTTGGAGGGGTTTCCAACCACGATTGTTGGAGCGGTTTCCAACCACGATTGTTGGAGGGGTTTCCAACCACGATTGTTGGAAGGGTTTCCAACCACGATTGTTGGAGCGGTTTCCAACCACGATTGTTGGAGGGGTTTCCAACCACGATTGTTGGAGCGGTTTCCAACCACGATTGTTGGAGGGGTTTCCAACCACGATTGTTGGAGGGGTTTCCGTGCTATGCTAATGTCTGAACCAGGATTTACAGGATTAGTAGATTTACAGGATTAGACTTCTCAGAAAATACCATTTCTAACAGAGAATAGTTCATTATGAGATCTTGAATCTAAACTTAAGTAATGAATGTCCGAGGCGCAATGATGAAGATTAAATTATTAAACGGGTAGTAATAAATTTCACAAACCCGGTAGGTGCGGTTTCCTAACCAATTCAGCATATCTAACGCGTATGCTGACAGACATCTCAAGGAAATTAAGCCCTAATAACCTAGAATTCGTAGGCGCGCTTTGTAAGCGCGCTGAATCAAAGAAACATAACTGACAGACTGACAGACATGTTTGTTGGTTCAGAAAACCAACTTATATTTCACAAATATGTCCAGCGCGCCTACAGCGGATTGGGGTTGCTAAATTTACGCCTATGGTGCTGTTTCCTAACCACACCGGACATCTCAATGAATTACTCAATTTATTTCTTAATCTTCATAATTGTGCGTGGTGGATGTGCATAAAACATTCACATTGAATGCGTGTTTTGGTAATGGTAAATGATCATTTAGATATGGTATAACTTAGACAAATCAACTTTATCCTAATAAGGAAAACCAATGAAAAATCCTTTTTTTCATCTTTCAATACTACTTCTCATCTTTTCATTATGTTTGCCAAACGCTTATTCACAAGATTCTTTGCAATGGAACTTGCCCGAAGGAGCAAAAGCCCGATTCGGGAAAGGTAATATCCACAATGTTGCCTATTCACCAGATGGTAATACCTATGCTGTAGCAACAACTATCGGTATTTGGCTTTATAATGCACATACACATAAAGAACAGGCTCTACTCTCTGCAAATAAGAAAAGCATCCGAAACATGGCTTACAGTCCGGATGGTAGTACTCTTGCTTCTGCAGACGGTGGGAAAGTCGTGTTATGGAACGTAGTTGATGCTACTCAGAAAGCAACTTATAGCACCGAAAAGGATTATCTTGTAAGTCTTGCCTATAGTCCTGATGGCACTATATTAGTTGGTGGAACCCGTGAAGGAACCATCATCCTATGGGACACTGCTAAAGCTAAACAGAAAAATGTACTCACTGGACATACACAAGAAATCAATTATCTCGTTTTCAGTTCAGATGGGAAAACACTTGCCAGTTGCAATTACAACGGTCCAATTCATCTATGGGATGTTGAAACTGGTAAACAGAAAGATGTTCTCAAACAATATACAGGAAAAATAGGAGATCTCGCGTTTCATCCTACGAATAAGAAATTAATCGCTATAGCAGGATGGCACGAAGGTGGTCGAGGTATACTATGGTTATTTGATCTTGATACAAAATTCATTGATTCACTTGAGGTGCGCACAAGTAGTGTTACCAGTTTAGCCTTCAGTCCAGATGGCAATACACTTGCATTTGGGAGTGGTGATGAGATGCAGCTATGGGATGTAGACACCCGCAAGCGAATAGCAGAGCGACAATTCGGATCGTTAAACTATGTTAAAAGTATTGCTTTCAATCCAAATGGAAGCATTTTGGTCAGTGCTACAGAGGATAAAATCGATTTCTGGGATATTGCTGGTGCAAAATCAAAAGCAACACTAAAGGGACATAAACATCGAGTGAATAGCGTTGCTATTAGTCCCGATGGACGTACGCTTGCAAGTGGTAGTAATGATGACACCGCAATTCTATGGGACCTTGCAACAGGACTCCCTATAAAAACATTTCCTATGCATACTGGTTCAGTGAACACCGTTGCGTTTAATCCAGACGGCAATACCCTTGCCTGTGGTGCGAACGGTATCATTTATATCTGGAATGTTGACAACTCCACATTGGAAGCAACTTTAACTGGACATACCGGATCAATCTTTAGTCTTGCATTCACTCCTGATGGCAAAACCCTTGTAAGTGGAGGTGAGGACGGCACCGTGATTGTATGGGATCTTAGTGCTGACGAACACAGATTTGTGCTCAGAGATCATACAGGTGATGTCAATTGTGTTGCCATTAGTCCCGACGGTGTTATAATGGCAAGCGGAGGTAGAGACGGTCTGATCTATTTATGGGATGTGCGAACTGGCGTACAACTATCTAAACTCAAAAGTCATGACCACAATGTTACAAGTGTAACTTTCAGTCCAGATGGTAAAACGCTTGCAAGTGGCAATGGCAATGGGAGAGCGATACTATGGGATGTTAGCTCAAGTGAAGAAAAGTTGACCTTTGCCAGAAGCCAAGACGCAATATTTCTTAGTGGCCTTGCTTTCAGTCCCGACGGTAAAAAAATTGCACTGGGATATTGGAAAGGATTGCTTCTGTACGATGTTGAAACTGGAAAGAACACTGCGACCTTTATGGGGCATAAGTCAAATGTCTACAGTGTTGCGTTCAGTCCAGATGGAAAGACAATTGCAACGGGAAGCAATGATATCACAGTTCGACTATGGGATAGTAGTGGTGGGAAACATACTACTCAAATTTCTGGACATATAGGGGAGGTCTGGAGCGTTGCATTTAGTCCAGATGGAAAGTCATTTGCACACGGTGGTGATAATTGGTCAGTATATACCTTGAACGAAACGAAAAATGATTACAAGACTGTATACCGGAAAACTTTTCCAAGCATCTTGAGTATTGAGTTTAGTCCTGATGGGAGTACAATTGCCATCGGTGCTCATCATTCTAATGTTTTTCTGTTTGATGCGATGACTGGACAAGCAAAGGCACGATTTAAAGGTCACGCAATAAAAGTGAAAGACGACTATTTGAACTGTGTAGAAAGTGTCGCATTCAGATCTGATGGAAAAATGCTTGCAAGCGGTTGTAGAAATGGTGTCGTGATTCTATGGGATGTTGCAACAGGAGAGAAAAAAGCAACACTCATAGGACATCAAGACAGTGTGAAACGTGTAGACTTCAGTCCTGATGGAAAAATGCTTGTCAGTGTCGGATATGACGGTATGTATCTTTGGGATGTTGCCACTGCAGCTCAAATAACAAAATTCCCTGATAAGAAAGAATGGATACATGGTGTTGCATTTAGTCCAGATGAAGGCACACTCGCTATTGGCATTGATAAAGAAGTACATCTATGGGATGTTGCCACAAGAAAGCAAAAAGGAACATTAACTAGATAAAAACCTGTTGAGAGGGGAACGATTTTGGACGTTGCCTTTAGTCCGGATGGTAGCAAAATTGCCGCAGTCACAGGTGTTACAGACCTTAGTGTATATCTTTGGGACATCGCAACTGGAACGCAAAAAGCAAAATTCAAAGGACATGCATCTCAAATTAACTCTGTTACGTTCAGTTATAATGGCAAAACATTGGCAAGCGGAAGTTTGGATGGGACAGTCCTGCTTTGGGATATCTCATCATATTGATAAACGATTGTTGGAGTGGTTTCCAACCACGATTGTTGGAGCCAAAACCTGAAAATCGTGGTTGGAAACCCCTCCAACAATAGGAAAATACCAGCAGCCATTGTAGCGCGGGGTCTCCGTGCCCCGCCCAAACATCATATATTCTCAAACAATAGGCGGGGCACGGAGACCCCGCGCTACAAATCGGGTTAATTTGGCAATATAGAAAATTGTCCAAATTATGAACACCACTGTCCAAATTGTGACAGATAATCCAAACATCAGATGTATAGAACCCAGTAACACCACACTCTTACAATTAACTGAATTTGGCATATAAATTGCACATCTATATTCATTATATCAAGAGGAGAAACTCATGAAACTGAAAAACATACTCGGAATAATGCTGATATTGGCATTGGTCAGTATCAACCTACATGTCAGTGCGGACTCGCACGGCGTGGCAAAATCGAACAAATACGAGGCATTAAACGAACGCGTCATCGCAAGTATTGACAAAGGATTAGAATGGTTGAAAACGCAGCAAGGAAAAGATGGCTTGTTTGAAATGGCACCAGGTGAAGGACACCCCGGCATCACTGCGCTCGCTATCACTGCCTTTTTACGCCACCCACAGAAAAAATACTCAGATGAAAAACATCCGTTTATCCAAAAAGCAATTGACCGTCTTATCGCTATGCAGCAGGCAAACGGTGCCATATACGATGCCGCAAAACAACCTGCTTTACCGAACTACAATACCGCTATATCCGTGATGGCACTTTCATCAACCGCAAACCCAAAGAAATATGAGAAAGTAATCAATAAAGCACAAGGTTTCCTAAAAAGCCTCCAAATCCAAGATGAAGAGAGCGTCTACTATGGTGGAATCGGTTACGGTAGTCGCGAGTCAGTGCATGACCTTTCAAATCTCAACCTTGCTATCCAAGCACTAAAAGAGAGCGGTTCCGATGACGACGAAGTCTGGAACAAAGCGATAAAATTCCTTGAACGTACGCAAAACCGCAGTGAAAGCAACGATCAACCGTGGTCGGGCAACGATGGTGGGTTTATCTATACACCAGATGGAGAAAGCAAAGCTGGTACAGACGAAGCAGGTAGTCCCAGATCCTATGCCAGTATGACTTACGCCGGATTGTTGAGTTTCATCTATGCAAAGGTTGATAAAAATGACGACCGCGTCAAAGCTGCTGTCCAATGGATTGAAAAGCACTTTACCGTTGAAGAGAACTACGGTATGGGTGCTCAAGGTCTCTACTACAACTATCACACCATGGCAAAAGCTTTGCGACTATACGGAAAAGTTACCTTAGTTGATGCCAAAGGTGTCTCACATGATTGGTATAAAGAACTCGCTGAAAAACTCATACAAGTTCAGAAATCTAATGGCTCTTGGATGAATGAAAATAGCCGTTGGATGGAAGCACTCCCTGTCCTCGCAACCAGTTATGCAATTCTCTCTCTTGATACATCCTACCCGAAATAAAATTATATTACACCTATATTTCACCTCAAAAGGCGGACTGCACATCCGCCTTTTTTCTTGTCTACCTAATTCATTTCATGCAAAAAAAAAAGGAAACCGTTTCATCACAAAGGCGTTACCAATTAAGATGTTTTTTGTCATAATATAGAATTTAAGATGTTTTTTGTCATAATATAAAATTGAGATGGTGATATGAATATCGCTATTTGTTAGAACAAACAGATGATACTATAGTAGAACGGACAATTGATGAAACATATTGTCCCAATAGCATATTCATATAATGTCCGAGGCGCAATGATGGGGATTAATTTATTCTTTCTGTAATTCATAGACTTTTTAGATGCGATTAGGAGAATGTCTTCTGCGTCACTTGAGCCTATGTTATGGACTAAAAGGTGCTGGTATTTGAAGACAGCAGCACCAGCGGTGCGGAATGTGTATAGAAAATGTATCGGACCTATAAGTAAGCACCACCGGTGCGAAAGGTGTATCCCTAATTCCATATACGGACACCTGTCGCACCGCTGGGGCTTGTGTGATGGGTAGTATCGCCTTACTATACACCTTTCGTCCCGCTGGGACTGAATACACGCATGAAATGAGTTGATCCTTTAAAATGACGGTTTTGGTGTGGTTAGGCAACCGGACCTAAGGAAATCGGGATTACCCAATTAATAAATGAATCTTCATAAGTGCACGACTACAAACGCGTTTTTCTAAATGGAAAGTGTATTGTTAATTTCTCATTTTACTATAAATTAACGAGATCTGTATTGTTTTTGATGCTGAGAACACGGGCGGGCAGGGGAACCCTGCCCCTACGATTTAGGTTAATTTGGTATAACAGATAAAGGAGTATTACAATGAAAATCCAGATGCAGTTATTGTCAATAGGATGATAACAGCATCTTACGATATAACAATGAAGATAGTATAATATTTCTCAAATAGCCTACATAATTAAATCATATACATGTTTATGAAAGGGGAGTTTATGAACATGAATCTTGGAGTATGCAGGTATATACCTTGCATATTTTTCTCTATTGCTATTCTTAGCATAAGTGTAATATGTTCTGCAGACATTACAGCAGTTAGTGAACGAACTACACAGGTACAAAGTGCGATAATCGCTGCAGCGGATGTGAATTCTGCTGCGGACGTGACAGATACTCGGTTGGCTGCGATAACCAGTCTAAATCTTCGGGCTAAAGGTATAACAAGCTTGAACTCCGGAGATTTTTCTGGGATGACCGGACTGACGAGTCTTAATTTATACAACAACGAACTCAGCAGTTTACCAGATGGCATCTTTAAAGGTCTGACTGCATTGACAACACTTCGGTTAGGAAGCAACGCAATTGACCCATTTCCAATTTCAGTTACACTTGAAAAAGTTGGAGACACTCAGGTCAAAGCCGTTGCGCCAACTGGTGCTACGTTTGATTATGTTCTAACCATTAGGGTAGCCAACGGTAGTATTTCAGAAGATGCCTCAACACTTACAATTCGCAAAGGAAACACAGAAAGTAATACACTCACGGTAACCAGAACAGCTGAAACAACTGATGCCGTTACAGTGGATATAGAAACTTTACCGAGTCTATCGCGAAACCATTACGGCTATACGCTTTCAAAATCAGATGACCTACCGATTGACGTCATCAGTGCTGTCAGCATTGAACCAGAGACACCTGATGAACCACTCATTCCCGAAACTCCAGACAACACAGCACCAGAATCTCCAGATAATAGCGAAGTGCCTGAAAATAAAGCACCCATCTTTTCTGATGGTGCCATTACTGTCCGAACAGTAACAGAGAACACTATCGCAAATACGAACATCGGAATGCCAGTGACTGCAACCGATGCTGATGAGGATACTTTAACATACAGTTTGAGTGGAACTCTTGCTGCATCCTTTGATATTGTCTCTGCGACCGGCCAATTGTTGACTAAAGTTGCATTGGACTATGAAGTGATGAGTGTGTATCCACTAACTGTAACTGTTTCAGACGGTACTCTAACTGACACAATTACAGTTGTCATTAGTATAATTGATGAACTGGAAACTGCATTCGTCTCTATGTCAGTCCCTGTTAGTGAAAGGACAGCACAAGTCCGTGATGCAATCGTTAATGCAGTCCCGAACATCAGCAATGCAGAGGATGTGACAACTGACCATCTTGCTGCTATAACCGCTCTTGATTTACGGAATAAAGGCATTACTGAGCTGAAATCTGGTGATTTCTTTGGTCTATCAGGACTGACAAATCTCAATCTATTTAACAATATGCTGACCCGTCTACCAGTCGGTACTTTCAGTGGATTGACTTCACTTACGACACTTCGTTTAGGCGGGAATCTGATAGATCCCCTTCCATTGATTATTTCGCTTCAGCAGGTTGCTGTCAATCAGTACCAGGCAGTTATCTCAACCGCATCGCCATTCAATATTGAACTACCAATTAATGTAACTGATGGTAGCATAAGCAGTAATACGGCGAATGTCGTCATAGAAAAGGGGAATATCTACAGCGACACGTTTACAGTTATTCCCACATCCACAATGTCTTTACCAATTGTTGATATTGACACATTGCCAGCAATACCTGTAAATCATTATGGGTATATTCTTACGAAATCTGTCGTATGTAATCGCACATCTCAGGTTGCAGAAGGTATTGCTGCTGCTGTTCCCAACGTAGAAGACTGTAACAATGTTACAGAGGTTGATATAGCAATAATTACATCCCTGAATCTAAGTGATATGTCGATCACGTCGCTTCATTCAGATGATTTTGCTGGACTTTTTTCTCTTACAACACTTAACCTAAGCAAAAATAATCTGACGATGCTGCCCAATGGTATTTTTTCCAGTTTAGGTGCGTTGAATTCCATTGATTTAAGTGAAAACACTGTTGATCCGATACCGGTAAATATTTCTCTGTTGAAAATCGGAGAAAATGGTATTAAAGTGGTTATACCAACGGGAGCAACTTTTGATATAGTGCTACCTTTGACAATCCAAAATGGTAGTCTTGAGGATGGCACAACTACCATCACTATACCCAAAACGAAAACTGAGAGCGACATCTCTACAGTAACTCGTACACTTGACACTATAGGTGCTGTAACTGTAGATATTGGGAGTCTACCAGATCTCCCGATGGAGCATACAGGATATGCATTGGTAAAAACGAATGAAACACCGTTAGGAATTTATGGCAGCATCAAAGTTGCACCTGTTTTTTCTGATGGTGATAGCACCTCGCGTTCCATAGCAGAGAATACCGAGGCTGGTGTTAACATCGGTGATGCGGTGTCCGCAACTGATGCTAACAACGACACATTGATGTATAGTTTGGGTGGGACTGATGCAGCAGTTTTTGATATTGATTCTATCACTGGACAATTGATGACCAAAAACTCACTGGACTACGAAACAAAGATTACTTACTCAGTTACAATCACTGTCTCTGATGGTGAGTTGACAGACAGTATTGAGGTTACAATCAATGTCACTGATCTTGAGGAAGTCGTAAAAACACCAAACACAGACCCAGTTTTCACTGATGGTGAGAGCACCACACGAACCATCGCTGAAAATGCTACCATAGGATCAGATATTGGTACACCTGTATCTGCTACAGATACTGATGATGATAAGTTAAGCTATAGTCTTAGCGGTACAGATGCGTCTTCGTTTAGTCTTGATAGTAGTACTGGTCAGTTAAAAACTAATGCGTTACTTGATTATGAAGCGCAATCATCTTATACCGTTACTGTTTCAGTTTCTGACGATGAAGATGGTAGTGATAGTATTACTGTGACTATCAATGTCACTGACGTTGACGAGAATCTTGCAAACAACGCACCCGAATTTACTGATGGTGATGAAGCAACTCGGACTGTAGCAGAAAATACGGCACTCGGTGTAAATCTTGGCGATCCATTTTCCGCAACAGATGAGGACGAAGACACGTTAACTTATAGCCTGAGTGGCACTGATGCAGCGTCGTTCAGTCTTGACAGTACGACAGGTCAATTAAAAACGAATGAACCTTTAGATTACGAAAGAAAAACATCTTATTCTGTTGTCATTTCCGTATCTGATGGAAAGGGTGGCAGCGACAGTATCACGGTCACAATCAATGTTACAGATGTAGACGAGTCATTGACCAACAACCCACCTGTATTTACAGAAGGTGAATTGGCAACACGCACAATTGCTGAAAACACTCTTCCCGGTGTCAACATCGGAGAACCTGTCTCCGCAACAGATGCTGATGAGGATACATTAACTTATGGTCTAAGTGGAACGGATGCAACTGCTTTTGGGTTTGACAATAGTACTGGGCAGCTGCAAACCAATACACCGTTAGATTTTGAAACTAAACCGACTCATGTTGTGACGATTTCAGTTTCCGATGGACAAGGTGGTAGTGCCACTATTACTGTCACGATCAATGTGACAGATGTTGAAGAATTACCCGAAAACAATGATCCAGTTTTCACAGATGGCAACGAGGCAACCCGTTCAGTAGAAGAAAATACTAGTTCTGGTGTGAATATCGGTGATCCTGTCTCCGCAACAGATGCAGATGGTGACAATTTGATTTATAGCCTTTCGGGTCCCGATGCATCTTTATTTGGTATTGATACTGGTACGGCACAATTGCAAACGAGTTCGGATCTTGATTTTGAGACACAATCAGAATATTCAGTCATCGTTAATGTTTCTGATGGGAATGGTGGTATTGAAAGTATTGTAATTACAATTTCAGTCACAAATGTCAATGAGGTGCCAGAATTTGATGACGGTGACAGTACTTTACGGACGATTGCAGAAAACACACAGGCTGGAGTCAACATCGGAGCACCTATATCTGCTACGGATCTTGACGGAGACACCTTAACATATTCACTCGGTGGTACTGATGCCAATTCTTTTGACATAGATACATCAACAGGTCAGTTGCTGACAGAAGATGAACTGGACTTTGAAACAAAGGAAACCTATACGGTTACTGTCTCCGTTGACGATAATAACGGTGAAAGTGACAGTATAGACGTAACAATAACTTTGATAGATTTAGATGAGGTGACACCGAACGCTAATGCCCCAGTATTTAATGAGGGTAGTTCGACATCACGCTCCATCTCAGAAAATGCCAGTACTAATGTGAATGTTGGTAGTCCAGTGACTGCAACAGATCAAGACAGTCCTACGCTTTCATATCAACTATCTGGAACGGATGCATCAGCATTCAGTATTGATGGTGCAACTGGACAGATCAAAACAAATGCATCCCTGAATAGAGAGTCCAGGACAAGTTACTCTGTTACCGTTATTGCATCGGATGGGGAATTATCTTCTTCTATAGCTGTGACAATTAACATAACTGATATCAATGAACCTCCTGTATTTGATGATGGCACACATACATCACGTAGTATAAATGAAAACACACCTGCCGGCGTAGATATTGATAGACCACTTTCTGCAACAGACGATGATCTAAACACAACGCTTGTGTATTCTATTCCCAGAGAATCTGACGCTGCTCTGTTTGATATTGATGCAAGTACTGGGCAACTTAAAACGAAAGTACCATTAAACTCTGAAGATGCCGAATACGAGTTCATATCAGTTGAAGTCAGTGACGGTGAGTTTACAGATTATATCAGAGTGAGAGTGGATATATGGGATATAAACGATGCACCGGTCTTTACTGAAGGTGACGCAGGAACAACCCGAAATATAGACGAGAATACACCTTCGGGTGTCAATATCGGTGGACCTGTCTCTGCAACGGATGAAGATATCGATTTATTTACCAATTTACCTGATACGTTAACTTACAGCCTTGATGATGGTACAGACGCATCTGCTTTTGCAATTGATAGCAGCACTGGACAAATTAGTACCAGTGGTGCGCTTGACCATGAAACACAAGAAACTTACACAGTCACTGTCACTGTCACAGACAACGATTCAGGTACAACCCAACCCGGTGACCCGGGTGTACTTACAGATACCATTGAAGTAACCATTTCAATTGGTGATGTCAATGAAGCACCAACCTTTAACGATGGTGAGGATACTGCAAGGTCAATTGATGAGAATTCCCCATCAGGCACTGCCATTGGAACGCCAATCTCAGCATCTGATGTTGATGATGGTGATGTGTTAACCTATACGATGGCTGGAACGAACGCGTCATCCTTCACCATTGACAGTGGGACCGGTCAAATACGGACAAGTGCGCCTCTTAACTTTGAAGAAACGAACACTTTCTCTGTAACAGTTACTGTCACAGACAATGGCGGTCCTGCTGGTCCATCTGGCGGTACTCTTTCCGATACGATTCCTGTGACGATTAATGTCAATGATATAAACGACGCACCAGTGTTCACGGAAGGTGAAGCAGCAACGCGTAATATTGACGAGAACACTACTTCAAATGTTAACATCGGTGGCGTTGTCGCAGCAACTGATGAGGATACGAATCCTGTTGATACATTATCCTATAGTCTTGATAGTAGCACCGATGCAGCAGCTTTTATGATTGATAGTAGTACCGGTCAAATTAAAACCAGTTCTGCACTTGACCATGAAACGCAGGATTCCTATTCTTTTACTGTTACTGTTTCAGATCAAAGGTCAACTGCACTCATGGATACAATCAATATTACGATTGAAATCAATGACATTAACGAAGCACCAGTGTTTACGGAGAATGATCCTGCCTCCCGAAGTATTGATGAAAACACTGTGGCTAATGTTGACATTGGGAGTGCTGTGGGAGCAACTGATGAAGATGAAGGAGCAGATGACAGTACACCCAACACATTGACATACTCTTTTGGTGGTGGCACTGATGACGTTTCATTTGATATAGATTCAAATACAGGTCAGTTGAAAACGAAGGCAGATCTCAACTTTGAAGCCAAGAACGCTTATGAGGTGACGATTACTGTATCTGATAATCAGAGTCCAGCCCTCACCGATACGATAACAGTAAACATTACCATCAATGATGTTAATGATTCACCAGTGTTCCCTTCTACTGAAACTGGTGCGCGAAATATTGATGAGAATACCGCAGCCAATATGACTATTGGTGCTGCGGTCGCTGCAACAGATGAAGATACACTGCCTTCTGCTGATACTTTGACCTATTCTCTTGGTGGAACGGACATGTCTTCGTTTGATATAGATACAAGTACAGGTCAGCTTAAAACGAAGTCAGATCTTAACTTTGAAACAAAGAGTTCTTATTCTGTGGATGTTACCGTTACAGATGATGGTAGTGATCCTGGTCTTACTGATACGATTACGGTGACAATCACTGTTAACGATGTCAATGATGCTCCCGTCTTTTCCGATAGTAAGCCTACGACACGCAGCATTGACGAAAACACCGCAGCGAATATGAATATTGGCACTGCTGTTTCTGCAATGGATGAGGATACGCTGCCTTCTGCTGACACTTTGACTTATACGCTCAGTGGTACAAGTGCCGCTTCATTTGATATTGACAGTAGTTCCGGACAGATAAAAACGAAAGCAGCACTTGACCACGAAACTGATGCTTCCCTTTCAGTGACTGTTACTGTTACAGATAACGGTAGCACTCCCGGTCTCACAGATACAATTGATGTAACCATCAACATTAATGATCTCAACGAGGCACCAGATTTTTCTGCTACTACCGCAACTCGTTCTGTTGACGAGAATGTGACGGCTGGCACAAATATTGGTGCTGTCGTGTCAGCAACTGATGTTGATGACGGAGACTCGTTAACTTATGCCCTCAGCGGAACGGATGCCAGTGACTTTGACATAGTTTCTACTTCAGGTCAACTCCAAACAAAATCCGATCTGGACCATGAAACAGAGGATAGTTACACTGTTATAGTTACAGCCACCGATACAGGAACTCCCGGTCTGACTGATATGATTACCGTAACTATTAATGTCAACGATGTCAACGATAGACCAAAATTTGATGATGGTACAAGTGCTACGCGAAGTATTGCTGAAAATACCGCAGCGAATATGAATATAGGTGATGCTGTTGGGGCAACTGATGAAGATAAGAATGCTGATAACACACAAAAGGACACCCTTACATATACATTGGAAGGGACAGATGCGGCATCCTTTAATATTCTTAGCACATCGGGACAATTACAGACCAAGGCAGCTCTTGACAAAGAGACAAAAGATTCCTATTCCGTCACTGTAAAGGTCACTGATGATAGTGGTGACACGAGTACCAATAGTGCTTCTATCCCAGTCACGATCACTGTGACAAATGTCAATGAAGCACCAGAATTTCTTTCTACTCTCACAACTACAATCTCAGTAGATGAAAATACTGCAGCAGATACAGTTATTGGAAATGCCTTTACTGCAACTGATGTGGATAGTGGTGACACTTTGACATATAGTTTGGAGGGCACAGATAAAGATGAATTCGCCATAGATGAGACATCTGGTCAATTGAAAACCAAGGAAGATCTAAACTATGAAGTTGTTGATGAACCTTATTCAGTGACAGTAAAGGTCACTGATAGTAGTGATATAACCGATACCATTGATGTGACAATTAATATTAATGATGTCAACGATGCTCCAGAATTTACTGACGGTGAGACAACTACTCGAAGTATCGTGGAGAATAGGTCATTAGGTTCAAGTGTTGGAGATCCTGTTACTGCTACGGATGAGGATAAGGATAGCGAAGACAATCAAAAGGACACATTGATATATTCATTAAGCGGAACAGATGCTGACAAGTTTACTATTGATAGTTCGACGGGTCAGATTAGGATTGCTATGATATTTACTGTTGATATGGACACAGAATATACAGTGGTAGTTACAGTCCAGGATCGTCCTGATGATGATGAAACTACAGAGGGCATAAATGAAAGTGAAGGTAAGCTAACTGATACCATTACTGTAACAATCACCGTGACAAATGTTGGGGGTGCACCTGCTCTAACTCCCGTTCCAACGCAAACTGCACTGCTATCCAACTATCCGAACCCATTCAATCCTGAAACGTGGATTCCGTATCAGTTGTCAAAACCATCCGATGTCACATTAACCATCTACAATCTGCGTGGCGTTGTGGTGCGGGAGATTGCTATAAGTCAAAAACCCGCGGGGAACTATATTAGCAGGAACCGTGCAATGTACTGGGATGGTAGGAACTCACTTGGTGAGAAGGTTGCAGCGGGAGTCTATTTCTACACATTCAAAACAGGAGATTATTCTGCTACGCGTAAGATGTTGATACGGAAATAGATTCTGTCAACATTGTATGTCGGAGTCTCTTTGCTCTGACATACAATGTCAATTTAGCAACCACAATCCGATGTAGGCGCGCTTTGTAAGCGCGCTTGTCAAAACACGTTAGAAAAACGCGTTTGTAGTCGCGCAATTCATTGCGACTCTTCCATTGTTGGAGCGGTTTTCAACCGCGATAACCCTCTCTCGCATTGTAGGTCGGGGTCTCCGTGCCCCGACAGGCTTCCATTATTGGAACGCTTTCCAACCACGCTCACCCAACGGTAGGCGAGGTTTCCCAACCTCTCTCCTTCGTAGGCGCGCTTTCCAAGCGCGCTCTTACATTCATGGTAGTATTCACCCTCCGTGTGCCGTTCTCACATTGTGCCTCTTCATAGTAGTATTCACCCTCCGTGTGCCGTCCGCTCGTAGTCGCGCAATTCATTGCGCCTCTTACATTCTCCTACAAATCCTGGTTCAGCCAATCGTGGTTTTAAACCACTCCAACAATAGGCTCGTAGTCGCGCAATTCATTGCGCCTCTTACATTGTTGGAACGGTTTTCAACCGCGCTCGCACATTGTTGGAGCGGTTTAAAACCGCGATAACCCCTCTCACCTTGCGCTTCTTCATAGTAGTATTCACCCTCCGTGTGCCGTCCGCTCGTAGTCGCGCAATTCATTGCGCCTCTTACATTCTCCTACAAATCCTGGTTCAGCCAATCGTGGTTTTAAACCACTCCAACAATAGGCTCGTAGTCGCGCAATTCATTGCGCCTCTTACATTGTTGGAACGGTTTTCAACCGCGCTCGCACATTGTTGGAGCGGTTTAAAACCGCGATAACCCCTTTCGCATTGTAGTGCGGGGTCTCTGTACCCCCGCCATGTTTCATCGCCACCATACCAACAACGGGAGAAAATATCTTTTCTCAAACCCGTAGTCGCGCTTTGTAAGCGCGCTTGTCAAAACACGTTAGAAATGGTACAACAAATAAACCATTTCTTATCAATAACGTTTAACTTATGATTTTTTGTCATAAATATAAGAAGGTGTTATGGGTCTAATCGAAGGAATATCTATCGGCATTGCAGCAATACGGGCAAACAAAATGCGTTCATTGCTGACAATGCTTGGAATTATCATCGGAATCGCTTCCGTACTTGCAATGATCGCAATCGGCGATGGTGCTAAAGAGATCGTGCTACAAGATGCACAAAAACTCGGCGGTGCAAATCAATTCACTCTCTATCGTAGATCAACTAAAAAACTTGGTAAACACAACGTCCGTATCAGAACAAAAGAATATCTAAACTATGATGATGTACTTGCCATTAAATCCGAATGCTCATCTGTAAAAGATGTTACTCCAAGAATACGGGACTGGAAAGGGTTGTTAGTCCAATCTGAAATAGGGGCAGAAACGCGCGCAGGATATAACGGCGTTGACGCTTCCTTCAAAACTGCTATGGACTGGAAATTGCAAGCAGGACGTTTCATTTCAGATGAAGATGTGAAAAATGCTACACAAATATGTGTGCTGGGAGATGAAGCTGCAACCGATTTGTTTGGGAACATCTCACCACTTGGAAAAGAGGTAAAAATAGCACGAAGAGTAAGATATTACGACCACCGAGGAAAGAGACGTAGTAGACGTATTACTGACCGCTTCACAGTTGTCGGCACAATGATGCCGAGAGGAAGAAGCCTACGATTCGGTTGGAGTTTTGATACTATGGTCTTTTTCCCAATCACAACAACCCAAGAACGGTTCACTGGTGATGACCGTATTCAGGAAATCATTGTATATGCAAACACCGTTGAGGATGTCCCAAATGCAGTCAGAGAAGTAAGAGATGTGATCCGAAAACGGCACAATGGCGAAGCTAATTTCGTTAAAATATATGAAATGCGAAAGGGTATACGGCAGCTTGAAAAAATAAGCAAAATGATAAAAATCGCCCTCGGTAGCATCGCGGGTTTTTCACTCCTTGTAGGTGGTATCGGCATCATGAATATGATGTTAGTCGCAGTCACTGAACGCACACGCGAAATCGGTTTACGGAAAGCACTCGGTGCAAAACCATTTGACATAATGCTGCAATTCCTGATAGAATCTGTTGGAATGTGTGCAGTAGGCGGAATCATAGGAATCTGCATTGGTATGTTGGTGGGAGAGGGTATGTCATTTTTGGCCGTCAGAATCGCTGAAATCGTGCCAGAATGGCCTGCAGTTATATCAGGACATTGGATCGCAATTTCAGTGTTATTCTCCGCAGCTATTGGCATATCATTCGGGTTATATCCAGCAATAAAAGCCTCAATGCTTTCACCTATAGAAGCACTACGAAAAGAATAGATACAATCAGTTCACATAGAATTCAAAAAAGTCCTTATCTAAAGGTAACAATATGCGAATCTTTGAGGGATTATCTATCGGGGTTCATGCTATACGGTCAAACAAGATGCGTTCATTGCTGACTATGCTTGGCATTATCATCGGTGTTGCCTCAGTCCTTGCGATGATTGCCATTGGGGATGGTGCAAAAGAAATCGTCCTACGCGATGCTCAAAAACTCGGTGGCGCAAACCAGTTTACTATCTACCGCACTTGGTATAAACGGGAAGGCACACAGTGGGTGAGAATACGCAGCAATGAGTATATGAAATATGATGATGTCATAGCAATTGCTGCAGAATGTCCATCAGTAATCGCTGTAACACCAAGAATACCTGAATGGAGAGGTGCGTTAATTCAAGCCTCCAGAGGTAGAGAAGTACGTGCGGGTTATAACGGGGTAGATGCGTATTATCATACTGCAATGGATTGGAAAATTCAAGAAGGACGATTTATTACTGATGAAGATGTGGAAAATGCATCTACTATCTGTGTACTGGGTGATGAGACAGCAAAAAACTTATTCGGTGATGAATCCCCACTCGGACAAGAGATAAAAATCGCCAGAGGAGATGGTCGTTATGACCGATATGGACGCAGAAGCAAAAACCGATCCACAGAACGTTTCACAGTTGTTGGCACTATGACACCAAGGGGCAGAAGCCTCCGATTCGGTTGGAGTTACGATAGTCTTGTCTTTATGCCCGTGACGACCACACAAGAACGGTTCACTGGAGATGATAGGATACAGGATATTGTCGTTTATGCAAAAACTGTTGATCTTGTGCCAAAGGCGATTGAAGAGGTTAAAACTGTTATACGGAAACGTCACAAAAACCAAGACGATTTCATCAGAATCTTTGATATGCGTGAAGGTATGGCACAATTAGACAAAATCAGTAAAGTCATCAAGATTGCACTTGGTAGTATTGCAGGTTTCTCGTTGCTTGTTGGTGGTATCGGCATCATGAATATGATGCTTGTCGCAGTTAGCGAACGTACACGCGAAATAGGACTTCGGAAAGCACTCGGTGCTAAAAGTTATCACATCTTAACGCAGTTTCTAATTGAGGCTGTTGCAATGTGCAGTGTAGGTGGATTGATAGGTGTGGCTTTAGGGTATTTCGCTGGTGAAGGTATGGCAATTCTCGCTGTCAAGATAGCAAAAGTCGTCCCTGAATGGCCGTCAGTCATCTCAACCGAATGGGTATTGATTTCAATTTCGTTCTCCGCGTTGATCGGCATATCATTTGGTTTGTATCCTGCCATCAAAGCATCCTCACTTTCCCCCATTGAAGCGTTACGGACAGAGTAAAGTTGTTAGATTGGCATTTCATCATAAGTCTGCCCATCTAACTCTCTGCCCGTTTTTGATTTACGAGTGCCGCCCCACTGCTTAAAGAAAAAGTGGACATCTTCTTCTACACACTGATCCCGAATGTCTATGACCCATTCTTTCTTCATTTGGCGCGCACCAGGACCGGACTCTCCGCCCACTATAACCCAATCAATACCATTCAAATTGAGACCGTTAAGAGGACCTATAAGCGGTTCAAGTGAAAGAAATTTGATTTTCGCATCGGTCTCGCGTAGTTCATCAATTCTATCAAGGACGCAGCTATCTTCAACACTAACCCCCATCCATACATTCTCAGGCCATGGCAATTCCGAACTGTATTTCAACAACAGTGCAGATCGTTTTGTCAAGACTTGGAATTTGTGCCAATGTGCTTTTTTCATTACAGCAAAGACTTTCTGAATATAGTCCAATTGAATCTTTTCATGAAACAGATCGCTCATGGAATTCACAAAAATATGACGTGGTTTTTTCCATTTTAATGGCTCATTAAGCAACGAAGGAACAGGACGTACTTCTTGAGTCCATCGTGGACCGGTCTTAGTATTTGTTGCAAATCCTTCGTAAGCCAAACCTTCACCAGAAAAACGTGCGGCAATACGTTCTGCATAACAGAATCGGCAGCCTTCAGATACGCGTGTACATCCACGCACAGGATTCCATGTTGATTCTGTCCATTCTATACTTGATGATATGGTTGCCATTGTTACTCCGTATGGAAACATTAGTAATCTTGATGTCAAAAACCTTGGCGTAACTGTTTTAGGAGAATATCTTCCGCGATTTTAACAGCAGTAGATGCGCCTCGTGGGTTTGCAGCTGCAAAACATAATAGATATAACGGAACATTCTTTGAATTTCGCAAAGCAAGTGGATTTGAAGCAACTCCTGCAAATATTGCACGTAGTCGCTTTAAGAAATATTGTTCAATTTCAGTGAATATAGCACCAATTTTCACCCATTGTTCCTCATCATTAAAAAGCGATTGAGATAAGTTATAGAATACATGGTACCAGTCGTTATCACCAAAAAACACATCAAGTTTGTTACGAATGGACTGGCGAATATCACCATTCCTTTTCAGCAGTCTATTGACAGTACCAATTGGGAAGAGTAACCATAAATCAATCGCTTCTGTATTAGCAATCATTTCAATAGTGTTCCATTCTACTTGCATGCCAAATGGATCAAGAAAAACTAAAGCACGGTGTTTTTTCCAATTCTTATTACAAACATTTATAAAATACTCATTTGCATCTGTCTGTCTACAATCAATTTCTTTATCAGGGAATTCTTCTTTAAGTTTTTCAAGTTCAGAGTAATTTCTCACATCTTCCTCAATAAAAATATAATTGTCAAACGGTGGGTGGACTTCAAGTGCGTTCCGAACTGAACCTTGTCGAAAGTTAATTACCTCTTGAGAGTCAAGTTCAGGAAACATTGTCTCATTTATGTCTTCATCAAGCATTACTTTACGATAACCAGTTCCTGCAAAGGCATCTATATAGGCAAATGTAAATTTATCCTTATATTTATTCATGATAGTCGTATAAGCACTGAGATACTTACTAACACACTCCAATTTCTGTTCTGTCCAGTCTCCACCAAATTGTGGACCAGTTGTATTCATCTACTACCCCATATTAAGTTAATTGAATTATCACTATATTATAGTATATCATTTCAGTTTTATTTTGTCAAATGAGTTTGGTAGATAATTCAAATGTAATCGTTGTCTCCAAATAGTGACCACAACTTGCCTACATCAATAAAAAACATTATATTCACTAATGGCACCTAAATACGCAAACTCTTACATTTTCCGCGCAATCCATAATTCAAAAAGCAATCCTTTTCAAATAAACCTATTACACTATTCTTACGTCAATAAAGTAAGTACATTCTAAAGAACACCATGTTATATTCGGCAGATCTAATTCTTATTATTTGTTAATTTCACGAACATTCTTCGCTTTGTTTCTGTCTAACCAACCAAGCATAGAAATGTATTATCTTTGCATGTCTTTGGAGACAAGAAATGCGTATATTTGAAGGATTTTTCGTTGGGTTTTCAGCGATTCGTAGCAACAAACTACGATCCTTGCTAACGATGCTTGGAATTATCATTGGTGTTGCTTCAGTGCTCGCGATGATTTCAATCGGGGATGGAGCGAAGGAAATTGTGCTGCAGGATGCCCAAAAACTTGGTGGTGTCAACCAATTCACTATGTATCGCAGCAGCCACAAACGTATAGGTTCCCGATGGATGCCAAACCGCAGTAATGAACACTTTAAGTACGATGACGTTTTGGCTATTGAAGCTGAATGTCCATCTGTCAAGGTTGTCGTCCCTCGAATTCCTGAATGGCGAGGTGTACTTATTCAAACAAATGATGGCTCCGAAGCACGAAGCGGATATAACGGTGTCAACGCTTCTTTTTCCGAAGCAATGGACTGGAAGGTAAAGGAAGGTCGCTTCATATCCAACGAAGATATGGATCTCAAAGCGAAAGTCTGTGTATTAGGAACTGAGGTGGCAATAAACTTATTTGGAAACGAATCTCCCATTAACAAAGAAATTAAGATCGGTAAAGGAGGAGACCGTTATGATCGATACGGAAGAAGAGATCAAGCGCGGATCGCTGAAAGGTTCACCGTAGTCGGAACAATGGAAGCACGCGGAAGAAGTCTACGATTTGGGTGGAACCTTGACGATATGTTATTTCTTCCTCTCACGACAGCACAAGAACGGTTTACCGGCAACGATAACGTCGTCATGCTATCGGTGCAAGCAAACACCGTTGATGATGTTCCGAAAGCCATTGAAGAGGTGAAAGCGGTTATGAGAAAAATGCACAAAAATCAGGATGACTTCTTTGACCTACGAGATATGCGTGAAGGTATGGCACAGTTGGATAAAATCAGTAAAGTTATTAAGATCGCGCTAGGAAGCATCGCTGGATTTTCACTCCTCGTTGGTGGCATCGGTATTATGAATATGATGTTGGTCGCTGTGAGTGAACGCACACGGGAAATCGGTTTACGTAAAGCGATCGGTGCTAAACGTTTAGATATTATGATGCAATTCCTCATTGAATCTATTGTGATGTGTATCATAGGTGGTGCAATAGGTGTTGGCTTAGGTTATCTCGCGGGTGAAGGTATGGCACTTCTTGCAGTCAATATCGTTAAAATCGTACCTGATTGGCCATCCGTTATCTCAATGCAGTGGGTTATTATATCTGTCTCTTTTTCTGCTTTGATTGGTGTCTCTTTTGGCTTATATCCGGCATTAAAAGCCTCTGCACTTTCCCCGATTGAAGCATTACGCACCGAATAACAGGAGAACTATATGAACCTTTTTGAATGTATTATTTTAGGTATCACCAGTTTAAAAAGAAATCCACTTCGTTCAGGTCTGACGATTTTGGGTATTATCGTTGGGGTTGGTTCTGTGGTCTGTATGGTCTCTGTTGGAGACGGTTCCAGAGCTATGGTGCTAAGAGAAATCGAACGGACTGGTGGTACAAAGATTATTGAAATCTACAAAGATGATTGGGATAGGCAATCAGGTACTTTGAGTCGTGCTGCTGGTCAGGCTGTTAGGGGTAAGAGTCGATGGCGTAGAAACCGTGCTGAACATTTGGAAACAGAAGACGCTTTTGAAATATTGAAAAACGCACGCGGGATTATTGATGTCGTCGCAGAAGATGATATGCCTGGCTGGAGTGTTAGTTATAAAGGACGCAAAAAGGAATCACGAATTGTCGCATCAACTGCAGGCTACGACCGTTCATATAACTGGTACACATCAGATGGCAGATTCTTTACGCCAGAAGAAGTTGAATCCTCAAGTAGTGTTGCTGTTATTGGGTCTAAAATCGCTGAAGAGATTTTTCTTCATGAAGACCCAGTTGGAAAAGAGATCAAAGCTTCGCGTCCATCATATTGGCGCGGTATGAGCGGACTCTATGAGGTGCGCTTGAAAGTCATCGGTGTCATGGAAGAAAAAGGCGACGCGATGGACACTACTGGGTGGGATGACAGGTTCATCATACCCATAACAACGCTTCAGGAACGGTTTAAAGGTAGGCAAGATGTTGAACGTATACGCGTGGAAGCTGAGGACATAAAGAAAATTCCACTCGTAATAGACGATTCAAAACAGGTGTTAGGGAGACAGCATAACAACACAGGAGAAGAATATAACTATTGGACCGCAGAAGAGGAATTGGCAACCGCTGATAAAGTCGGTTTGGTCATGAAACTACTAATGGGTGGTATTGCTGGTATCGCTCTGATGGTAGCAGGCATCGGTGTCATGAACATCATGCTCGTATCCGTAACTGACCGCACCAAAGAAATTGGGCTGCGGAAAGCACTCGGTGCAACATTCAATGACATTATCACACAGTTCCTGATTGAGGCTTCTGTCCTTACATTCGCTGGTGGCATACTTGGATCAATTATGGGAGTATTTATGGGAAAGGGTACAGCAGCGTTAATCTCTAAATTCGTATGGGAAGGCAGTAACTGGCCCTCAGTCGTATCGTTTCTAACAATGTTCATCGCATTACTCGTGTCTGTTGCTATCGGTGTTTTCTTTGGGTTATATCCAGCCTATAAGGCAGCAAAACTTACGCCTGTTGAAGCTCTCCGATCCGATTAGATTGGCAACAAACTTTGGATTTCAAACAGCCACTATTAAACTGATGGAGTTTTACTTATACTATTTCTAACTCACATATTACTATCAAAAGAAGCGTTTGTAGTCGCGCAATTCATTGCGCCTCTAATATTACCTATCAAAGTCTAAATTCAAAGTCTCATAGAGAGATTTTCTTTATTAGAAATGGTATTACATGTCTGAAACCTTATAGGAGGAATTAGGTTTTGAAGAAACTTATTATTACTGCAGCAACTATCGTTATTATTGTGGTTGCAGCGGGATGGGTTGTACTAAGTCGTGGAAAAAACGGAACTGAGCCAGCGCAGGCACCAAGAATAGAACTCGTCAAACGCGGCAATTTCCAAATGACCATCAGAGCCACTGGGAATTTAGAGCCACTTCTTGACGTTGAAGTCAAATCAAACGTTGAAGGCGAAGTTATTGAGCTGCTTGTAGATGATGGGGACTTTGTTGAAAAAGACGACATTTTAGTACGTCTTGATCCAGAATTATATCAGGAGGAAGAGAAACAAGCACAAGCAGATGTGAAGGCCGCTGCAGCGCAGCTTATGCAGTCAGAATTGAACATTGAACTTAAAAAAGAACGGCTCAATAGCGACGAAATACAGAGAAAGGCAGCTGTCCGAATCGCACAAGCGAACCTTGAGACGACAAAAGCGGAATCCTTGACTCGAATCAGTTCCGCTGAAACTGATATCCAAGCGACAAAAAATCTGTTAGAACAAGATAATATCTCTTTAGAACAGGCAAAAATATCACTGGCACAAGCTGAGTTGTCTCTCGCTGAATACGAAACATCAAAAAATTCTTCAAAGGTTTCATTAGATTCGGCTAAATCAGAGTTAGATCGCAACACCTCACTCTATGAACAGGAATTAGTCTCAAAGCAGGTGTTAGAAGATACTGAAACTCGATATGCCAATGCTAATACCCAGCATGAAAACGCAAAAAAACGGGTAGAATCACAGAAACAGACCATCGTTTCACAACAACGTACCATTGAAGCTCGTAAAACGGGTATAAAAACGCGTGAAGCGCAGCTACAATACCAAGAATTAAACCTTCAGCACCTCAAAAAGACACGACAGAAAGCAGAAGAGGAAAGCCAAATTCGTTTGGATAACTCAAAAACGCAGCTACAAGAACTATTACTCACTATTGATAATGAGAAATTGCTTACGGAACAGTCAAAGGTAAGTGCTGGTGCAAACCTCCTCCGAAGAGAAAGTAGTCTAAAAAATCAAGAAGAACGCCTCGCTTGGACAACTATTAAGGCACCGATGTCAGGTACTGTCACACAACTTGATATTGAACAAGGTGAAATTGTCACTTCCGGACGTTCAGCATTTTCTCAGAGTCCACCTATCATGACAATCGCAGATCTTTCAAAAATGGTGGTCAAGACTTTCATCAACGAAGTTGATATGGAACGTCTTGAAAACAACCAACCCGCTGTCATCAACATCGATGCTTTCCAAACACAAAAATATGAGGGCAGAGTCTATGAAATCTCTCCGAGTGGACAACAACAAGACAACATTATCTCTTTTGAGGTTATGATTGAAGTGCTTGATTCCTCTGGTAAAATCAAACCCGGTATGAGTGCTGATGTGGACATCATTACTTACGAAGAAAAGAACGTCCTGTTGCTACCACTTGATGCAGTCATTTCAAAAACTTCTGCCACTGCTGTTACACAAGTAGGCAACACATCCCCCTTCAAAGTTGGCAAACCGGTTGCTATGCAGACGTTGAGTGAGAAGATATTCAACGGAACTATCAAAGATGTTGCAAATGGAAGCGTCACGATTGAGCTTGACAGTTCACAACGCGGTCTCATCTCTGGATCTTCTACCGTATCACTATTAATTAATGGAGAGAAGAAAGCGGATGGCGTTCAAGCACAGGTCAATGTTATACGAGGAAAGTATGTCATGTTGGATAATGGAGGCAAAGGTGTTGAAACCCTTATTGAAACAGGCATGCAAAACGAGACAAACGTCATTGTCAAGAGCGGTATCAAAGAAGGTGACCGCGTCATCCTACAACGTAGACAGAGATCACAGGGTGGTTGGGGCAGATAAAAAACGTATTCGATATTGTTATCTATTACAACTCAATCACTTGTCCATCATAGGCTAAGTAGGCATTATCGGGAAGATCAATGTTCTGCTCCGCGCACTGATCCTTGAAATACCGATGGTCAAGTCTATGCATAATATGTGTAAAATAGGTCTCTTTCGGTTGCAACGCAGCACTAATCTCCAATGCCTGTCCGACCGATTGGTGGGTTGGATGTCCCGGATTGAAACTCAAGGCATCAATAACCAACACCTCAATCCCTTCAAGTAACGCTTGCGATGTTTCTGGCAGCCGTTTTACATCGGGTATATACCCAAAGTTGTCTATACGATACCCATTCGTATCAACGTTCCCATGATCTACGGGGATAGGCGTGATGTCAAATCCAAGTAATTCAAACCTGCCATCAACCACATTCGGTAGCAGATGACCGACACCACCACCTTGAAACGTTTCTTTGGTAAACATATAATCATAGTTTCGTTGCAAAATATCGAGTGTCTGTGCAGGTCCATAGATCGGCATATCCATTTGTTGTTTTCGGCACGGCATTACAATATCGTTTGTTCCACTGATATGATCCGCATGGCAATGTGTAAAGATGACAGCATCTATCCATTCAATCTTGTTCCGATTGATTTGATCCATAAAGTTTGGACCGAGATCAAATTGCAGATTTTTTCCATCCTTTTGAATATGCACGGATGAACGCGTGCGGTAGTTTTTTGATCCGACCTGCATTGAGTCTTGACAAGTTTCGCATTCACACTTATACTCAGGAACACCTGTGGAAGTGCCTGAACCTAATATCGTTATCTTCATTAACAGAGAGTCCTTTCTACAATGTATCTCATAAATCGTTTAACTATATCCTCCTTAGAAATCCAACTTCATTGTAGTGCGGGGTCTCTGTGCCCCGCAGATGTTGATGGATTGAAAGATAGCGGGTACAGTGACCCGCTCTACAAATGATTTATGAGATATGATTTACTAACAATGGATAAACTAACACCTGAAGAATGTCTTATTTTAGCAGATGTTATTAATGATACCTCGACAACGTTGGATGTTTTAGACTGTCTCAAGCAGGGGATGTGTCGTGCTTATGTCTACGGTAATCTGCCACACATAACCGCCTACTTAGTAATTGATACGGTTTACGATGATGCTTTCTGCTTTTCTACAGATGTCAATGCTATGTGGCACCTGTTAGCAGCACAGCAAGGGTTAGAAGGTCTCATTATCAACGTTGATCCTGCAGATGCCGAGACACTTGGACAACTTATATCAGCGAAAACTGGCAGACCTGTTAGTTATTCGGTTGTAATTCATCAAACCCTTATAGAACTTGTTCGTCCCTATCCCAATGAGGTGATTCGACTATTAACTTCATCAGATGAAGCACTTTTTGCAAAGGCACCAGAGGGAATTTGGGGAAACTCTTATCAAACACCTCAAAAGATACTATCAACTGGTCCCGTTGCTGCTGCTATTGTGAATGATAGTATTGTCTCAATTGCCCAAACTTATGCACAGACAGATTTGCATGGTGGATTAAGTGTATTCACATTAGAGAAATGGCGAGGAAAAGGGTATGCTACCTCAGCTGCATCTCTCGTCGCAGAAACACTTCAAGCTATGGGCAAAGTTCCTGTCTGGTATTGCGGTGAAGAAAACAGTGCATCGCTTCGAACTGCAGAAAAGTTAGGATTTGTTGAAGTCTCAAGACGTATTGATATTGTCTGTACCTCTACCGAATAGTGTGTTTTCCTATCTTGTTTGAGTGAATCGACGACAAATATGCTTATGGTATTTGGCGGATTTCTAACCCGATTTTCGTGCGTTTCTCTATCCCAAAGCATCATCAACTTTATTGATAGCAGCTGCCATTAACCGAGCATGGTCCTCTTGCATATTGACATTAAATCCAAATCGTAATGCACGACCAAGGATAGAAAGCGTTTCAGGACACATATCTCTGGAGTATTCAACATTACCCTTGTATCGTGGGTCACTCCACGGATATCCTGCAGGATTCGGTGAATGTTTGCCCAGAATGGAATCCCAATAGGTATAAATATGTCTGTCCGGGAAACCTTCGTTGTAAGCAGTCCCAGCACCAAGTCCTTCTGATCTGAGTGCTTCCGTGTATTTTTTCGCAAGTTCAACATCCCGTACGATAATCGCTGCGCTGATACCGCACTCCCCACTCGGATCGTCCACGTGCTGACGGATATATCCCTGCGGTTCATCAGAAAGTTCAGCAACAAACGCCTTTTTGAGCAAACGGGTATGTCCGATAATATCGTCCAGCTTGGAAAGTTGCACGCGTGCAATTGCACCTAATATTTCACCAGGACGATATGTTTGGCACGAAAACGGTTTGTTCTGCCATTCAGAATCGCTCATCCACATCGGTAACCCCGGTTCAGAAGCAAATGCTGCGCGTTCATAAGCGTCGTAATCATCAGAAAAGACTAACCCGCCTTCACCACAAGTGATCACCTTGAAGTAGTTGAGACTCCACGCGCCAGCATCACCCCAAGTCCCGGCATATTTTCCGTTGTATTGACCGCCAACACATTGACAGCAATCTTCAACAACTTTGAGATCATGCCTCTTTGCAATAGTAATAATTTCCTCAAGTTTGCACGGCACCCCTTGCATGTGAACGGGTAATATCGCTTTGGTATGTGGTGTGATTTTACGTTCTACATCCGCAGGGTCTAATCCAAGTGAATCATCAATTTCTGCAATGACAGGAATCGCTCCAACACCGACGATTGCCGCTGCAGTTGCTATAAAGGTGTATCCGGGTAGTATCACCTCATCGCCAGGACCTACGCCAACACCCGTAAGTGCACAAATAATAGCCGATGTGCCAGAATTTACCATCAGAGCGTGATTGACACCAAGCCGTGCTGCAGCTTCTTGCTCAAAGGCAGCAACATTTGAACCTTCCACAAATCGGAAGAGTTTCCCGCTTCGTAATACCTCCGTCGCAGCTTCAATCTCGCGATCATCTATGACACTCGGTCCATGCATCCCACCAGGAATCGGTTCTGTGATGACGGGTGTTCCACCATCTACTGCTAAACGTTCTGACATCTTCTCCTCCAGTATCAACATCAGGATTTGTGATACTTTACCTAATACAGTCATTTTTGTCAAGTATAGTTTGCTACTGGGGTGTGTAAAGTTTTGTTACTAACTTCTCACCACCCCAATGTAGGGGCGGGTCTCTGTGCCCGTCCGTTGCCTTACAGGACAAGGAATGGCGGGGCACAGAGACCCCACCCTACAATAGGTTACAGGTTTTTCACTTGAATTGACATCTACGGTGACAAAACTTTCCACACTTAGTACGTTAGATTCTCTTGACATCTCTCCTCAAATTTGATATGATATAATATGTAAATCTTATTTGACAAAAACTGCATGGAAAGTATTTATACTTGACTGTACTATAGAATTTATCACAGATGAGGAGAAGTAAGATGGAGTTCAAACTTGAAGAGATTGATGGTATTGATGATGAAATATTGGACGATTCTGATGAGGAGAATAATAAAGAATTCACCGACGAAGAGGAATTTGATCCTTTAGGTGTTGATAAAGATGACGATGAAGAAGATGCCACGAATGCTGTGTATGAACCAGATGAACCAGATGAAGATGAAGCAGATGACGAATACGATGATGAAGATGAACCCATGGCTAAAGGTTCTTCATTTATTTTAGGACAAACGATTGACATCGCACCTTTTAATGAAGAAGAAGAAAACAATCTGGCATTTACAGAAGCGATTGCCGCTTACTATGATGACAATGATTATGAACAGGCAATAGAGAAATTTAACGATGCTATCGAAAACGAAAAGAAGCAGAAAAGAACGCAACAATCTGCGACAAACGAAATATTAGCTAAAGCGATTTATTGGCAGGCAGAATCTTATGTCAAAACACATGATATTCCAAAGGCAATCAAAACATTTGAATCCCTTGTTAAAACCTGCAGACACCATTATCTTACAGTTGCAGCGCAACGACGCGCGGAAACATTAAAGGCTAAACACTCATAAGAGAAAGGATGATTGAAATTTGTGGACACATTGAAGAATCTTCTTAAAAGAAAAGCAACTAACTTACGTATACACTCTATTTTATCAACATCGGAGGCGGGTTCAGGACATCCAACCACCTGCCTTTCGGCAGCAGATATTGTTTCTGCGCTGTTTTTTTATGCGATGCGCTATGACTGTGCAGACGCACATAACCCGAACAATGACCGGTTTATCTTATCAAAAGGGCACGCTGCACCACTGCTTTATGCCGCTTATGCTGAAGCAGGTATCATCCCAGCAGATGATCTGCTAACACTTCGACAGATTGATAGTATTCTTGAAGGACATCCAACGCCACGTTTTGATTGGACAGAGGTGGCGACTGGGTCACTCGGACAAGGTTTGTCACTTGGACTCGGCATGGCACTGAACGGAAAATATCTGGACAAATCCGATTACCGTGTCTATGTATTACTCGGTGATGGTGAAACCGCTGAAGGTGGTGTGTGGGAAGCATCTGCTTTAGCATCACATTACAAGTTGAATAACCTTATCGGAATTGTAGATGTAAACGCTCTTGGACAGAGCCAACGGACTATGTATGCTCATGATATTGATACGTATTGTAATCGTTTTGAGGCATTCGGATGGCAAACAATCGGTATTGATGGACACGATTATGATGAGATTTTATCTGCATTAGAGAGAGCCAAGACATCAACTGATAAACCCACCATGATTGTTGCGAAAACATATAAGGGTAAGGGAGTATCCTTCCTTGAAAATGAAGACAACTGGCACGGGAAGGCTGTTGCTAAAGGTGAACAACTTGACAAAGCATTAGAAGAACTCGGACCGCTACACACAGATATTTCAGTTGACATAGAAGCTCCAAATCCGATAGATACCGAACCTACTAAGATTAAAGCATGTGAACCACCAGATTACGCCGCTGACGAAGAGGTAGCAACTCGTGGTGGTTACGGCATAGGATTAGCAAAGCTTGGTGCTGCTAATCCTAATGTTGTAGCACTGGATGGAGATACCAAAAACTCTACTTATGCAGAACAGTTTATGGAACATTTTCCTGATCGGTTCTTTGAAATGTTCATTGCGGAGCAGAACTTGGTAGGAGCAGGAATCGGATTGGCGAAACGAGGGAAGATTCCGTTTGTTTCCACATTCGCTGCATTTCTATCGCGTGCGTATGACCAAATTCGTATGTCTGCGATCTCACAAGCCAATATCAAATATGCGGGTTCTCATTGTGGGGTCTCAATTGGCGAAGATGGTCCTTCCCAGATGGGTTTAGAAGACATCGCCATGTTCCGAGCGATCCCTGAGTCTGTCGTGTTATATCCGAGCGATGCTGTCGCAGCGGAACGACTTATAGCAGAAGCTGCTGCACACCAAGGCATCGTCTATATTCGCACTTCTCGTCCGAAAACTACGATTCTTTACGATGCTACAGATAGTTTTCCTATCGGTGGTTGTAAGGTAGTTCGGAAGAGTGCTGAGGATATAGCGACCATCGTTACTGCGGGTATCACACTTCACGAGGCATTAAAAGCACACGATATACTTGCGAAAGAAGGTGTCAATCTCCGTATCATTGATCTGTATTCTGTCAAACCTGTTGACACGGAAACTCTATTATCTGCTGCAGCAGAAACAAACAATACCCTCATAACCGTTGAGGACCACTATCCTGAAGGCGGTTTAGGTGACGCGGTGTTGGACGCTGTTGCGGCTGAAGATATCCGTGTGCATAAACTCGCTGTTACAGGCATACCACGTTCAGGCAAACCTGAGGAGTTATTGGAACTGCATGGGATTAGTACCAATGCTATTGTGCAGAAGGTGAAAGATGTCGTTTGATATTCTGCAGTGGAGTATAGATTGACTGGATTGAAAAGATTCGACTAGCATCATAAGGACTTTAAGATTCAAGCCAAAAACTACGCTGAGGAGAATCGCTATGTCACATAATAAGTTGACTTCAGAATTTGTTGCTGCCCGAGGGAAAGAAATATACCAACAGCAGATTCAGGATAAGGTTGAACCTGAACACAAAGGAAAGTTCTTATCTGTGAACATTGAAACTGGAGAATATGAAATTGGTACAGATGATTTGACGCCAACCATGCATCTTCTTGCTAAGCGTCCTGATGCTGTTATTTACAGTTTACGGATTGGTTTTGAGACAGCACATCGTATGGGTTTTAAGATTTCAATACCAAAAAAATGATAGCTGGAAAAGTTACTTCGGATTTAGAAACTGTAATTGAATTGGATATCGGTGGATCAAATCAGTGGGAAAAGATTGAGTGTATAGTTGACACAGGATTTTCTGGTTATTTGGCTTTACCAAGTGAATTGATAAATCAACTATCACTTCCAATAGTTGATCACCAAGAGGTACTTCTTGGTGATGGGACTGTGGTATCTTTAGAGAAATATCTGGCAAAAGTACTATGGCATGGAGAAGAACGAAGTGTTTCTGTGTTATGTACAGAAGGCGGATCTATAGCTGGAATGTACCTTCTATTAGGAAGTCGATTAATACTGGATGTCATAGAAAATGGTGAAGTAAGCATTGATACATTATCATCAATTCTATAAGTAGCAGATGTGAAAGGTACTAAGAATTGCAACAGGCTATTGTCTGGATTGTCGTAATAGTTATTCTCATTCTGGTAGGTCTTGGCATGTACTATGCCTTACGCGTACCGCGGACTGCTTCTAGTACATATCCAGCAGATGATGGACTAAACTATATTGATGTTTCAGAATACCCAGAGGAGATGCAAACCCTTTACGCTGTCTTCACTCGGAGATGTAGCAGATGCCATACCATTGCACGTCCGATTAATTCCAACTTTAAGGCTGAGGAATGGCGACACTATGTACATAAAATGATGCGAAAACCAGGGTCCGGACTCACCCCAAAGACTGCCGAACAGATAATCAAATTCTTAACTTATGATGCCCAACATCGGGAGAAAACCACACCATGACAAAACTAATGCTCACCACTTGTATTATACTGTCCCTTGCGGCAGGATTGCATGCATCACCTGTTCGCAATCTCAAAGTTTCAATTGACAATAAACTGGTCACATTTTCAACATCTCCTATCTTCACAAATGGGATGTGGTTAGTACCGATTGAAACTCTCTGCAAGCGTTTGGGTTTAAAGGTTGAAACACCTGATGGAGAAGAGATGGTCGTCATATGTCGTAGTGGAGAATTGGAATTGTGTGTGCCACTCCCATTGGGTGAGCGTGCATTCAGCATTGACAATGTAACTTACGCTAAACTTGAAGACCTGACTGAACCGTTCGGTTTTGAAATATACAAAACCTCCGAAACCGAATTAGAAATTGTTAGACCAGAACAACTTGCCCCTAAATTTACTCTACCGGATCTTGACGATACACCAAAACGTCTGCAAGATTTTCGCGAAAAGAAAACGCTTCTCTACATTTGGGGTTCATGGTGAGCGTGCCGTGGTCAACTGTCTGGATGGCAGAAGTTTTACGCAAGACATCGTGATGAACTAAATTTAGTCTCCATTGCTATAGATGCCCAAGGTGCATCTGTCGTACGTCCATGGCATGACAATGCTAATGCCGAATTCATCACGCTTGTCGATTCTCAAAATATCCTTGGGAATCTCTTCAACCTAAAGGCAATTCCCTATGGTGTTATGATTGACGAAGCAGGACGGTTGGTTAAATCTCCGTTTAGTATTAACGTTGCCAAAAAAGAAACAATAGAGATGCTTGAGAGATGGATATCCGATCCTACCTATAACGCAACATTACTCAGTAGTGCTAAACATCCAAAGAAATCGCCAAATCCAAAAGTCATTGAGGCAAATGCACGTTTTCAACTTGGACTAACCTTGTTAGAGATAGGGAAAAAGACAGAAGCGATGGTGGAATGGAGAAAGGCACTGGCATTAGACCCCAAAAATTGGATTATCCATAAGCAGATATGGGCAGTAGAAAATCCTGACAAGTTTTATGATGGTAATGTAGATTATGGGTGGCAGAAGGCACAGTTAGAGTCGGAAAAAGATGAGTAAGTCACCCCATTGCAAGTCGTTTTTTCTGTTCTTCCAACATCTGCTTCTGGCGTTTTACGCGTTCCGGCACTAATCGTTCCCTCGGTGCTGCTGGTTTGAAGTCTAAACGTTCCTTCCCTAACCCTCGTAAGACTGCTAACTCCACAGGCGAGAAATCATGGGGGTTGTCACGATTGAAATGCATCGGTGCTTTGAGTGCAACGGGTGGATTTGTGATAAATCGGGCGCGTCCCGATGGATTCTGCGATGCAGAATGTAAGATAAACGGATGCAGGAGAACAACATCACCCGCATTCCCCGTAATTTCCACAAAGTCCTGACATTTTTGATACAACTGACCGAAACCTTGTCCCGGTAGCAAACCTTCTGGATGAGCATATAGATGTTGTGCGACATGTTGCACCGAATCACAGGCAACAAACGTGCCACCGCTTTTTGGCAGAATATCTGACCAGACAACGATTGTGAGTAATCCTTGTTCAGGACTATCCAAGAAGTGTCTGAAAAAATCACCATCTTTATGCCAACCCGAGTAGTGTGACTCAGGCGGTTGCCATTCTGAATCTGCCCCTAATGCAAAGTTGATAATAAAACCATCACCCCAAGAAGGTTGTGTGTTAGCAATCCTATCTTCACCACCGAGTAAGTCACATATAGCATCCCATGCACTCGGGGCAATTTCACGAATCGGCAAACGATTCATAGAGGGCAAATGTATACGAGGCTGTTCCCAAGTCTCTGCGTCATCAGGGGAATAACCGAGACGTTTGAAGGCATAAGCGCGCCACTCTGCAGCTAATTCGTGTGAAAAGCAGTTTTTCAGGACAACATGCCCCTTCTGAACGAAATGGTCTACATCTGATTGCGAAAGTGTTTTATAGGTTTTTGCCATATTTATTCTCCTACTTCAGGTTGTCTAACAATGTCTCTGCGAGTTTGGTGGCGAATTTGTCATCGTTGATATGTGCGTCCATCTCAATAACTGTAACGTTTTCGTTGATGTGTGCTTTCAGATTTTCTCTCCACGCATCTCGTGCTTCAGGTGAGTCAAATGGTTGTCCTTTCTTGTCAATAGCAGATACGCCTTGTGTAGGAATAAGGACGGTTGTTGGTCCTTTCGCTGCATTGAGTTTCTGTGCCATGATTCTACCCAATTCGGCTGTCTCTTCGGCAGTTGTCCGCATGAGTGTGACTGTTGGATTGTGCTGATAGAACTGTCGTTTGCCCAACTTCTCTGGTACAGTCTCGGGAGGACCGAAGTTAACCATATCCAATGCACCGGGTGCGATCACTTGTGGTAAACCTGCATGTCCCGCGGCTTCCAGACGATCGGGACCAGCACTGAGTATCCCACCGACCAATTCATCGGCAAGTTCCGTTGTGGTTACGTCAAGCACACCGTCAAGGAATCCACCTTTGACAAGGTCTTCCATTGCCCGTCCACCAGTGCCTGTTGCATGAAAGACAAGTACTTCATAGCCAGCGGCTTCAAGGATCTCTCGTGCTTTTGTAACACACGGAGTCGTTACACCGAACATTGTCGCAGCAATGAGAGGCTTGTCATCTGATGCTTCTGAAGTATAAGCAGTTACCATGCCGATCATAGCTTCAGCAGCGTTGGCAAGTATCTGCCGTGACAGACGATTTATGCCAGCAATATCAACTACAGAATACATCATACATATATCTTTGGACTGCACATAAGGACTTGTATCTCCTGATGCCAAGGTTGAAACCATGATTTTTGGTACACCCACTGGCAATGCTCGCATTGCTGACGTTCCGATAGTAGTACCAGCGGAACCACCGAGTGAAATTATTCCAACAATCTGACCGGCAGCGTGTTTTTCAGCGACGAGAGCTGCTGCACCTTGTGCCATCACAGCCACGCTATTGCCTCTGTCCCCTTCCGCTTGCAATGCTTTCAAAGAGGAACCGCCTGCTTTTGCAACCTCATCAGCAGAAATATCGGGTATAAACTTCGGTTCTCCTAAGATGCCTGTATCAACAACACACGTTGGGACACCACTTGATTTTATTAAATCTGTGACATAAGCAAATTCATCCCCCTTAGTATCCATTGTTCCAACAACCCAAACTGCTTTTTCCATCGGCAAATTCCTCCGCTTGTTTGTTAAATAGTATTGGCAATTGTATAGTGAAAGATAAATAGAGTCAAGCAAATAACTTTACACACCAGGGTTATTTAGTTTTAAGAAATATCAACTGAACGGCATTACTGAAAGTTTATATTGTGAGTCGTGTTTAGATCCACTCTCTTTTTCTTCACAAATGTTCATGGTAGTAGGCACACTCCGTGTGCCGTCTATATTGTGTTCTAAAGTATACGGCACACGGAGTGTGCCTACTACTATGCATTGCCTTATATTGATATGTGAACAAATCTATCAGAATTACCGAAAACTAAATAACCCTATTTACACACCCCTTGTCAAATATTGCTTTGCATGATTATTGACAATTTGTTATAGTATATCTTAAGATATGTAATAAGATGCAATGAAGATATACTTCTCTAACCATTTGTAACGGAACTGAGAAATGAATACTTTTGGACACCTTTTTCGAATAACAACTTGGGGTGAATCACATGGCGGTGCAGTCGGAGTGGTAGTAGACGGTTGTCCTCCACAGATAGATATAAATATTGATGCTATTCAATATGAACTTTATCGACGACGACCGGGACAGAGTCACCTTACCACGCCGCGTCAAGAGGAAGACGTTGTTGAAATACTCTCAGGTGTATTTGAAGGCAAAAGCCTCGGTACTCCTATCTCTATGTTAGTATGGAACAAGGACGCACGACCATCCGCTTACGAACATCTGAAAAACCTATACCGTCCTTCACATGCTGACTTTACTTATCAGAAAAAGTATGGCATTCGAAATTGGCAGGGAGGTGGTAGAGCAAGTGCACGCGAGACCATCGGACGCGTTGCTGCAGGAGCAATCGCAAAGCAGATCCTACGTGTGAGATGTGAAACTGAAACACTCGCGTATGTCAAACAGATACATACACTCCAAGCTAATGTAGATGCAGACAGGGTTACGCATGATGAGATTGAAGCAAGTCCTGTGCGATGTCCTGACCCAATTGTCAGTCCAAAAATGGCAGAACGTATTGATCAGGCACGACGGAATCAGGATTCGCTTGGGGGCATAATTGAATCCGTATGCCGCAACGTTCCTGTAGGTCTTGGTGAACCAGTATTTGACAAACTTAAAGCTGATTTAGCAAAGGGGATGATGTCTCTACCCGCAACAATGGGATTTCAAATTGGATCAGGCTTTGGCGGTATTACGATGACTGGTTCTGAACACAACGATGCATTCTACAATGAGTCTGGACAGATTCGCACCAGAACGAACAATTCGGGTGGCACACAAGGTGGCATTTCAAATGGTGAAGATATCGTATTCCAAATCGCATTTAAGCCAACAGCAACTATTGGCAAACCACAACAGACGGTAGACATAGACGGGAACGAGGTGACATTAGAAGCAAGCGGTCGGCATGACCCGTGTGTGCTAATACGTGCTCCAGCAATCGTAGAAGCGATGGCAGCACTTGTGCTTACAGACCATCTGCTCCGACACCGCGCAAAGTCCTAAAGTTATCACTATAAGAGATTATTCTTGAGCATAGAATATGGAAGGTCAAACGATCATTACAACACATGATGTTGATGAACTGTTTATCTCTACCGTTGTTCGTTTGATTCAACGTCGTGCCTTTCCGAACCTTCGTAACATCATCGCAAAAACGCATTCGGCAGATATAGCAAGATGGTTTCCACGCCTACGTTTTGAAGAAAAAAGCAGCCTTTTCACGCTTCTAATTGAAGAACAGCGTATGGGTGAGGTCCTATGTGAACTAAACGCGACAGACATCAACGAATTCGTAGAAGAGACTGAACCTGAAACTGTTGCCAGTGTCTTACACACAATTCCAGCAGACGATGTCACACAGATTCTATCCGATATACCTGAAGAGAAGAAGGAGGAACTACTTAATCTCATTGAGGGAACTACTTCTGAAAATGTTGAACGGTTACTTGAGTATGAGGAAAAAACTGCGGGTGCGATTATGTCACCGAATTATTTCGCATTGCCTCAAGAGACCACTGCCGCTGAAGCAACCGAGATGATACGCGATCTCACTGAAATAGACATACCGCCGATTACCTTCTATGTCTATGTCGTTGACGAAGAAAATAGACTAAAAGGTGTCTTGTCCTTACGGCAGTTGGTGCAAACAAAACCAAATACGCCACTCAAGGATTTAATGACATCGCATCTATACACTGTTCATACGGATATGCTACAAGAAACAGTGGCACGTGTAGTTGCTCGTTACAATTTGTTAGCAATCCCAGTCATCAATAGCATCGGGAAGTTGGTAGGTGTTGTAACAATTGACGATATCGTTGATGTGATCCGAGAAGAGAATACAGAAGATATGCTTAAGATGGCGGGGACAGGTGATCTGGATATTACATCCCGTTCCATTTTCAGAAACACGCGAGCGCGTTTGCCGTGGCTACTTGCCAGTTTTGCAGGTGGGTTACTGGCGGTATATGTCATCGGTATATTTGAAGAACAATTGAAACAGATCGCTGCATTAGCCGCATTTATTCCTGTCATCATGGGGATGGGTGGAAATATAGGAACTCAATCCTCCACCATCATCGTGCGAAGTATAGCAATTGGGGAAGTTGGCATCAAAGATACTTGGCGGGTGTTGTGGCGTGAATTTAACACAGGGGCATTACTCGGTACAACTTATGGTGTGCTTCTTGGAGGATTCGCCTATCTTCTTCCGCAATTCCGAGAATTTGCATGGAAGTTGCCACTTGTCGTTGCCCTTGCTATTTTTGTGAACATGGTGATTGCAGCAACGGTTGGAACGATAATTCCGATGTTCTTCAAACGCGTAAATGTTGATCCTGCTGTTGCAACAGGACCGTTCGTTACAACTGCAATTGATGTCATTGGGATTTTTACTTACTTCTTGTTTGCGAATCTATTCTTATTTTGAGATCTTGGGTAGGGAAAAGAATATATCCATCACTAATGATACCATTCTAAAATGAACATACCATTCCTGTAATAGTTGGATAGTAGTCGCGCAATTTATTGCACGACTACATTTCAGTAAAAGGGAATATCGTTTATAGAAATGGTATGATATAATGGGTGTTAAAATGTCTGCAGCAATAGAAATCAAAGGTGTCGCACCCAATGAGAATATGGAAACCTGTGCACGACTAATTATCGTCGGCTATTTCCGAGAGATGATGTCTCACAAAGATGGAGCAATAGATGGCACAAATATTGAATTTGTCCACGATATGCGAGTAGCATCACGACGGTTGCGTGCCGCGATGGATAACTTCTCGGATTGTTTTCAGGGTGACTTTTTCAAGCAACAATACAGACAGATACGCACTATTACTCGGACGATGGGGGTAGTCCGTGATCTTGATGTTCTCATTAGACATTTTCAATCGGAGTTGCTGACGTTACCACACGAAGAACAAAGTGGTATCCATGGACTGATTGAAAACTTACAACAGAAACGGGAAATTGCACGACAACCGATGTTGGAATTGTTTGCTGAACTTGAAGCAAATGACTTTGAAACTAAATTTCTGACGTTCTTTCAATCGGAGGGGTAACATGGCAAAGCCACAGAAAATAATAGGTCTCAATCCGAAGCAAAGTTTTCGTCAGAATGGACGTACCGTTTTACCACAGAGACTTGAAGAGGTGTATGGTTGGGAACAGTATATTAATGACCCAGAGCGACGGGATGAACTTCATAACATGCGAATTTCTGTTAAAAGACTGCGGTATACGATGGAATTCTTTGCCGTAAATTACGACAGTCGGTTTTCCGATATTCTTGGAGTTGTTATTGATCTACAAGATATTCTCGGAGATATTCACGACAGTGATGTTATTTTGGATATCTTATCTGATTATAAGAAAAGTAGTCAATCTGATGAGTTACTTGGCGTTGACACCCTTTTCTCACGGACACAGAGCAGTCGTAATTCCGACTATCAAGAGTTTAAAATAAAATGGGAGCATTTATCTGCAACAGACTTTAAACAGAAACTTCTTGAGATTATTGCGACATAGAAATCTTACAAGATCTTAAATTACCGATTAGACAAAGGAAATTAAAATGGACGCTAATGTTATCGGAGTGGATATGGGTGGCACCAAAATCCTCTCCGCAGTTGTTAATGCATCAGGTAATATCTTAGCCACAGCAAAAATCCCGACACAAGCCAAAGACGATACTTCTATTGTTATTGATCGAATTTCGGACTGTATCAAGGAGGCTTTCAAAAAATCGGAGGTATCTGAAGATACGATTCGTGCTATCGGTATCGGGGCACCGGGACCGCTTGATCCGGAAACAGGTGTTGTGATATTCGCTCCGAATCTTGGTTGGAAAGATGTCCCTTTAAAGAAAGAATTAGAAGCTCGCATCGGAATTCCAACTTTTGTAGACAACGATGTTAACGTTGGTACGCTCGGGGAACATACTTACGGGGCAGGACGCGGTGTACAGAATTTGGTTGGGATCTTTGTTGGCACAGGAATTGGCGGTGGAATCATTTTGAACGGTGAACTATTCCACGGAGCCAGCAAAACTGCCGGTGAAATTGGACATATTATTGTCCAAGAAGGTGGACCGAAGTGTGGCTGTGGGAATCGTGGATGTTTGGAAGCACTTGCAAGCCGTACTGCGATGACAAAACAATTAAGAAATGCTATAATGAAAAAAGGGAAAAAGAGTGCCATTACTAAGTTTACAGATGGGGACCTGCAGCAAATTCGCAGCGGCACATTAGCCAAAGCACTACGGAGTAAGGACAAATTGACACAGAATGTCTTTAAAAAGACGACAAAATATCTCGGTGTCGGTATCGGTTCTATTGTAAATTTCCTTAATCCAGATATGATTGTGCTTGGTGGGGGTGTTGTTGAAGCACTTGATAAGGATTTCATAAAAGATATACGTAAAGCAGCTAAGAAGTATGCTTTACCAGATACGTTAAAAGGTGTTCAGATTGTGAGAGCACAACTGGGGGATGATGCAGGTGTGCTTGGTGCAGCCGCACTTGCCAGACAGAGACTTAATTCAGGATAAATCTAACAATTTGGCACTGAGAGATATAATTTATACCAAATTGTTCCAGTTTGTAGCATTAGGTCGCCACACCTTACAATGCTATCATATCAGAAAGCACTGGATGCTAATTTGGTATTCTTCAGGGGAGGATAAGTTCATGTTAGTTGATGACAATAGAGAAGAACATAGGATGATGATTTTTGGTAATGATAGCAGTCCTGTACAAGATCAGTTAATCGTCAACAATTTAACCTCTGATGGCGGTATTCTCGCACAGAAAGTGCACGAGGAATCGTATACGGTGACTCTGTATGCGTTGCTGAAAGATTATGGTCTAACACCTGTCTTTCGGATAAAACCACGTATCCGTTTTCACCGTTCTAATTACGACAACCTCTCATCCAGTACCCCGCTGCAATATAGTCTCAACGATATTATCCATTTCGCTGAACTCAAACGTGGCACTGTGTTGATGGAGAAGATTGATGATGCAAAGTTAGCTGAAATCCTTGGAGATGCACCAACACTTGCAGGTATGTCTGACGATCCCGCTTTACAACTTGTTTCGCAGCGTGATGTAACACTTCGCAACCCTCCTTTCAAAACCAAAACAAAAGTGTTTGGAAAAAGCGAAGACGAAGGTGTTGAAGAGGCAGGTATTCCAATCGGTTCTTTCCTTGATGCACTCAACCAACCGCATCAGACTGAACAAATATTTAGTAAGTTTTCCCGTGGAAGTGAGTTTGCACATGATTTGCGTAAAGCTTTAGAGAACTACGAATCTTATGAATTCCAATTCGGTCTATATTCCCGATACGAACGACGGGATTGTGTCTTAGCAGGTGGCGATTCAGAAACAAGTGGCTATTATCGTGCTACCTTTGACCCGTGGACTGCGCTTGGATATATTCGTCCCAGTGGTAATAAACAGCAGTTTCAAATTCTTGCACACGAACGCGGCACACGTTGGGAACACAAAGTGATGTTGGAGAAGTTGGATGAAGGAACACTTGAACGTCTTGCTACTCAGATACCTAATCTTCGAAGTAAGTATCTAATTGGACGCGTCTTATCCAAAAGCCAAACTGCATTGACACGGCTTGCCAACCTCCGTAAATCACAACTAAATCTCACAACAGATTTGGATATAGGATATACAATGAAGTTAGAGATACCACTTCCTGACAAGCGGTTCTTAGTCATAGATCATCGTAAGAAATTGAGGGCAATTTTCAATGGAAATGGAGAGTACCAACTTCATCCACTCAACGGAGAATTTGTTGAAAAACACCTAAACTTAGCAAAAGGTATGCAAGCAGGTGTTGTCTGGACACTTGATGGTGTTGACCTACTTTCAGGTCACCCCCCGATTAAGGAGCAGGATGAGGAATTCGTTATAACCCGGGTACTGCATCAGAATAGTTTTGTGGTGCGATCGGCAGAAGAACTACGTCAACGTCTTCCACAGAATGGATTTGAGGAATGCTGGAACGAATCTATTGACGAGGGTGGGTATACTGTCCTAAGTCAAAAGACCGGTAGAGTCTATTCCGTGAGTTATGGACGGAAGATTACCGGCAGTATTCAGAATGGAGAGATTATAAAAGATGACGGATCGCACTATTTTACAATTGAGTATTTGGGTGTAGATCCTTCAAGAGCAGAAACATCTCGGTTTGAGATACCGACAGAAGTACAACGCAGTTTCTTTGATAAGTTGTTTGGAAGAGAACCTGTCCCGCCATTCTATAATCAACTGATGCAAACTGAAACACAGGTAATTGATGAGTTGAAAACCATTGCGCGACACTGTAAAGATAAGTTGAAAATTCCGTAGACAATTAGATTTTATGGAAATTTTATGTTGAGAGTTAATTCTTGTACGTGTTACAATAGTTCTGACCTATCTATAGTGTTCTAACGGTTTGTTGTAATATAACACTAAATAAGAAATGAGGTGATTATCTATGATTCGAAGTCTTGATGTCAAAGGACTTAATAATAGACTTGATAAAGATTTTAAGTTCAATGAAGATTTGAACATTTTTACTGGGGCAAACGGCTCTGGTAAGACGACAGTATTGAAACTTCTTTGGTATCTAATTAGTGGCAATTTAGAAAGAATATTTCCTGAAATTCCTTTTAAATTAGTTGAGATTGAGACAGAGTTGTTTTCTCTTACTATAACTTACAATAATTCAGGAAAAGTCCATTTTTCCAGTAAGAAGAATACTTTCTCAAATCAAGTAGATTTCACAGTCGCTGTAGATCATGAAACTGGATTTATCATTAGAAGTGATTACATAGAAATAGTTGAACAACTAAATATGTATATAGCTAACGCTATGAAGAATAGTCTTTTTTTTCCAACATTTAGGAGAATTGAAGGAGGTTTCTCTAGCGTTTCTAGGAGGGTCCCTTCAGAAGGTTATTATCGCAGCACCCGGGTTTCGGAGAGACTTCAAGAAGCAATATCAGATTATTCGTCTGTACTGTCAGTCCATGGCCACAAGTTCATTGCTTCAATTGCAACCAATGACATTGCAGCACTGTTAACTCAGAAATTTGTTCCTATTTCTAAAAAAATAGATGCTCTTCAGGTGGACTTATCTAAGGAAATTACTCAACAAATAGATGAATATTTTGGCAATGAGGAAATAGTTGGAACTCAAAAATCTCAAGAAGCACATGAAGTATTAGAGGACATTCAAAAAAAGGTTAATGAGGTTACTGCAGAACGTGAAGCGTTGCTTAAACCTTTTTCTGTTTTATCCGATCTCATCCGGAATATACTAGAATATCAAGCAGTCCATGTAACTGGACAAGTTGCTCGTAGTAAAGATATAGAAGGAATTACCTTTGGTAAAGGATCAGATGGAATTACTCTTGGTGGGACAGAGGAAGCAATATCCTCGGACAAATTCTCCTCTGGTGAGAAACAAATGCTTAGTTTCTTGTGCTATAATGCTTTTTGTGAAAATACACCTATTTTTATTGATGAGCCAGAGTTAAGTCTACACCAAGATTGGCAGGATATTCTACTTCCGCTCCTACTAAAACAGGAAACGGGGAATCAGTTTTTTGTGGCAACACATTCAGAATTCATTTATGACCAGTTTCCTAATAATGAATTCATAATGAAATCGGAGGAAACTGATGCGTGAGTCAAAATCTGATTTACTCCGTAATAAACTCAATCTACCGTCACTGTCGCGTGGAACAAGGACGGGGCTGAGTCGGCTATTGAGTCGGATACGCCACACAGGACAAAAGCGAGTCGTAATTGTTGAAGGGAAGACTGATAAAATGATATATTGGTGGGTGCGTGACCGTTTTGGTACTGGCAACGCGCGTGTGTTTTATGCGGGTTCTATAAGTGAATTACTAAAGATATATAATCAAAAAACCAATCTTTTTGAAGATCGTAATATCGCAGTGGCTTTTATGGCGGATAGAGATCTAGAACTTCTGTTCTGCACAAACCCTCAACCTGATGATATTATTTGGACAGAAGGATACTGTATTGAGAATGACCTGTACGAAGGATATTTAAAGGATCATCTTGAAGTTTTACTTGAAAGAGGAGAAATCAATCAACTTCAGAAGATACGTGATGCAGTTGTTGAATGGTTTGCCTTTGAGTATGAGAAGTTTCTGGAAAGAAGGCTTACATCGGATACAAAAGTTGGAACAGATCTGAACGATCTTGTTCTTCAAGGTTCTACTCGGGTGGATTATACCTTTCTCAATGATCGAGGATTTAAGAAGCCTGACTCTAATTTGGTTAATAGGTTTAAATCAGAATATAACCTGAGAGTTGCTGGAAAACTTCTTTTTCAGATGCTTGCGCGTTTTTTGGGTGACTCTGATCGGGTTAAGAAGTACCCTGGAAGTCAAACATATAAACTTAAACAGATGTACGAAATGGCAGGTAAAAATACTTCTAATAGTAAAACGAAAAGGTTAATAGAAGCAATTGAAGCAAAACTTGCTGAAGATGAAAAAGCAATTGCAGCGAAAAAATCCAAATCGGTGACTTGACAGACTGGTAACTGAAAGCGGAGATTTCCCAAATGCCAAACCGCAAAAAAGTGCTAATCACAGGTGCAGCGGGTTATATTGCAGGACGGATGCTATCAGCATTTCGTGAACGTTATGATCTTGTCCTGCTTGATGTCCGAAACACAAATCGGCAGGGAGAAGAGATGGACGATGTTCACATCGTTGATGTCAGCAACCCTGATCGTGAGTTATATAAACACTATTTTGAAGGTATAGATGCTGTTGTGCACTGTGCATTTCAAGGTGGCGGATTTGAGAACGAACTCAACAATATACAGATGGCATATAACATATACCATACCAGTTGGGAAACGGATGTGCGGCGCGTTGTGGTGTGTAGTTCTAACCACGCTGCAGACTATTATGAAAAACTTATCTGGTCAGGAAAATGGGACTTCGTTACACCGGAGATGCGTCCGTTGTCAGATAACTTTTATGGATGGGCAAAGGAAGCGTATGAACATCTCGGTTTTGTTTTTGCCACTGGCTTTAGGAAGAACAAGAAACTACAGAATGTGCAAATCCGTATCGGTGCACCGCGGGAAACCGATTTGAATGACATCACTGCGGACAATTATCATAAGATGCACCGCGCACTTGGTGCATACTTGAGTGTCCGTGATCAGGTTCAACTCTTTGTCAAGAGCATTGAAACAGAGAACATTGAGGACGAGAACGGCATCCCATTCCAGATTTTCTACGGTATCAGCGACAACTCACATAAGTTCTGGAGCATTACCAATGCACGTATGGTGATAGGATATGCTCCAGAGGACAACAGTGCGTACCGTTTCGCCAAACAGATAGCAGAAATCCTCAATCATACAGAGGACGTATAATCCCACAATGCCAAATGTTTCTGCTAAAGAACTCACTGCCTTATGTCTAAATGTATTCCAAAAATATAATATCCCTCCAGACGAAGCAGTAGTGGTTACCCGTTCTATGGTAGAAGCGAATCTTGTCGGACACGATTCACACGGTGTTATCCATCTCCCAAAATATGTGCATGAGATAGAAGCAGGACTAATCCAACCTAACGCACCGATTGAAATAGTTCATGAATCAGCATCCATAGTAGTGTTAGATGGTAATTGGGGTTTCGGTCCTGTCATAGCAACGCGTGCAGTCGACATGGCAATTCAGAAAGCAAAGCAAACTGATGTGAGTTCGGTTGCAGTGTCGCAGTGCAATGAGGTAGGTAGATTAGGTGGCTATGCCTGTCTTGCTGCAGATGCTGAGATGATTGCACTCCTGATGGTGAACGACCATGGTGGTGGCACATGTGTTGCACCACACGGCGGTGTTGAAGGGAGACTCTCCACAAATCCGATTGCATGTGCAGTGCCTATTGAAGGCAAAGACCCGATTATATTTGATATGTCAACCAGTGTTGTTGCATCGGGTAAGATCCGTGTGAAACAGCATCGCAACGAAGCACTTCCAGAAGGATGGCTCATCAACTCAGACGGTGAGTCAACGACAAACCCAAACGATTTCTACGAAACAACACCTGCTGCCATATTACCATTCGGTGGGATTGCGGCACACAAAGGTTTTGGATTGAGTGTGATTGTGGATATACTTGCCGGTGCGTTGACAAGTGCGGGTTGCAGTCGTAGTGATGATGCACGTGTTGGCAACGGGTTGTTTGTGCATGTGATGAATGTTGCAAGTTTTCGCGAGTTTCCTGGGTTTAGTGCGGAGATAGAACGTTTTATCAACTATATCAAATCTGCAAAGCGCGCTGGAGTTGATGAGATTTTGATGCCGGGTGAACGCGGTTGGAATGAACAACGCAAACGCGATCAGGAAGGCATTCCTATTGATGATGAGACATGGCAGCGGATTCAGGCACTTATATAAGATTGAGGACAATAAAGATTTATTTTTTCTTATTTTCAAATCAGTAACTCCCACAAATACATTTTATAATAGCACTTCCCTTCACTACAGAAATCTGATCAGTATGGTAAAGCGATTTGATTTCTATCCAATACTTCACGAATATCAAGTCCCACCATTCCTTGTATATACATAAATTGTATTCCATACAACATTTTTTGTGTTTCATTCTGCATATTTTGTCTGTTTGCGCAAAAATCAGATTGCCAACAGTTTACAATACTTGAGAAGATTTTTGATTTGAATGCCTGTGTATTAAATTAGCCATCTCAAATTTGCTCAAGCTGCGTCTGTGTTTTTGAGATTAATAATAGTGCTCGATGTACTGATGACATCAGCAATAATAACCCAAGTGTTAAAAAACCAAAATGTTGGCACGAACTTTGCTTATTATGCCTGTTAACAGGCAGATAGTTTTGAATTGATTAAGGTATCAGATGTTACCTCAAAATGAAATGTAGGAGAATAATGATGCGGTTTTTAAATAAAACGAATATTATACTTATGCTTGTCGTTTCTAGTTTCCTCATGTTCAGTTCTGCAATCACATCATACGGTTTCTTATCTGTTCAACAACAGTTTGGAAGTGACTTTCCATGGAATATTCTAATGAAGAAAATACATGAAAAGCATTGGGACATAGCCTATGCTTTCGGTGAGGATTGTCCAGAAGAAATACGAGATAACCCTCAGAAATTTGAAGAAGCAATCACCGAATCTCTCCAGATATTGCTACAACCACTTCAAGAAATAGAGACAAAAGCACCGGTTGTTAATGAATTTCGCTACCAGTGGCATGATAAGATAATATTTGAAGCACTTCCGAATGTTGATCTCATAGTCATCAATTCCTGTGAACGTGGAGTATCAAATGCTATCATATCAAATTTATCTCCTATTATTACTTTGAAAGTGGGTTTTGGTATGGCTGACATATTCAAGAGCCATCTTATCCATGAACTTGGACATGCAATAGGACTCGGTGACACTTATGTCGGAAGGAACGAGGCAGTTCGTAGTATGACTAAAGGCGGTCTGCGTAACACTATAGGTACTCAACCAGCATCAATCATGGCAGGATCCCGACTCTTTCAACACAATCATAGTTTCATCAGTAAAGATGATGAAAAGGGTATTGTGTGGTTATACAAAGTTATACAGGAAGGCTTAGCAATTAATGATTGTTTTTTTGCTGACTATAAGTTTGAAAGTTCTCCAAATGGCTGTGTTCCCAAGTATCCTCTGATTTTTGAAGTCAGGCAGGGACATGAGGTGTATGCTCTTGAACTTCTAAACACGGATACAAGTATTGATGTGAACTCACGAGATGAATCTGGATCTACTGCGCTTCATTATGCAGTTGTGCATGGATCTGAAAATGTGATGAACGCGTTGTTATCACGTGAAAATATATGGGTGCGCCCCAGAAACAAAGATGGATTCACCCCGATCGCAATAGCGCGGGAACTTGGTGATGATCAAACGGTTCAACTCTTAATGAAGCATCCGAATCATGCGCTTGAAGTTGCAGCAAAGCATAAATTAGCGACTGCGTGGAGTAATCTGAAGCAAAGGAAGTAAGGTTGTTCTTTGCAATGTACTATGATGCTGTCAACGATTCGCCTGTCTCTGAGTGGAATAGATGTGCTTTGTTTGTGTCAAAACTCACAGTCAAAGGTGTGTTGTGTTGTGGTAAATCCTCCAGATTTGATTGGACAACAAAGGTATTCTTCTCTGTCCGTAGATACAGGAGTGCATGGTTTCCAAGCGGTTCAACAAGTTCCACGTGTGAGATAACTTGATTCGTTTCATTTTCTCCGACATGGATATTTTCAGGACGGATACCAAGCATCACAGAGTTCCCCGAAAGTTCACTGAGTACAGATTGCAATTCAGGATTTAGTTTCAACGAGAAGTCTTCAAACTTCAGTGTCAGTGTGCCGTTATTCCTCTCTATCTGTGTATTAATAAAGTTCATCGGAGGTGTGCCGATGAAACCACCGACGAATTGGTTAGCAGGTTTGTGGTAGAGAGTGCCCGGTTCTGCGATCTGCTGGATTTTCCCTTCATTGAGAACAACGATCTGATCTCCCATCGTCATCGCCTCAACCTGATCGTGTGTAACATAGATTATAGTTGCCTTGAGTCGATCATGCAGACGACTGATTTCCATCCGCATCTGGACACGCAGTTTCGCATCAAGGTTGCTCAAAGGTTCATCAAATAGAAATACCTTCGGTTGCCGAACGATTGCCCTGCCAACTGCCACACGTTGACGTTCACCGCCGGAAAGGTGCTTCGGTTTTCGATTCAATAGATGCGAAATACTGAGTATGTTTGCTGCTTCGTTGACGCGTGCGTCAATCTCCTTTTTCTCATACTTCCGCAGTTTCAATCCAAATGCCATATTCTTATACACCGTCATGTGTGGATAGAGCGCATAGTTTTGAAATACCATTGCGATGTCCCTATCCTTCGGTGGAACGTCGTTAATGCGTTCATCGTCAATATAGATGTCCCCTTCGGTAATCTCTTCCAGTCCTGCAATCATCCGTAAGATTGTGGACTTGCCACACCCCGAAGGTCCAACAAGCACAGTAAACGACTCATCTGGGATTTGAAAGTCTGCGTTATCTACAGCATGAACATCATTGTCGTATATTTTAGTTACATCGTTCAGGATGACATGTGCCATTTACTCAACCTCAATAACGGGGTTTCCGTGAATCTATGAAGAAAATCACAAGAGCGACAATAATTACAAAGGTAACACCAGCAACAAGTAACCATACGAGAGGTAGTCTTTGGAATAAGGTGAATATGGTGAATACATTATCCTTCTCTCTCATTATGATTGAGTCATAGACTTCACCGCCTGCAGCAACCACCTTTGACTTGCCCATTCTGTCTGCATAACCATCCTTAGATACACTGATTGTATATCGACCTGCTTGTAAACCAGTTTTTTCGTAATTACCATCTTTGTCTGTTGTGACGGTATATTCCTGGCCAACTGCAGAATCCACTATTGTCACGGTAACACCTTCTATCGGTTGCCGTTCAGGAGATGCGTCACGGACTTGACCTTTGATTGTTGCACCTTGTGCATGGACAACACCAACAAACGGACAAGTAAAAATGATAACAAATATCAGTAGATTGAGTCTTGTCATTTTATCTATTCCTCTTCTATTGTGAGATCTGTATAAGCATTAAACGTCATCCATATTGTAATGCGGGGTGTCCGTGCCCCGCCTAAACCTGCTACATTCAAACAATGGGTAGGACACGGAGATCCGCACAGCTCTGGTTGGCGGTATTTTCCGCTAAATTGACACTAAATGCGGTTATAAACTACATCTACTGTGGCAGTGAGAACCTATTCGCCAGTTGTATCAGGATTGAAGAGGGCATCGTCAATTTCTGCATTCAAGGATATGTCAGTTATCAGGATTTGCCGGTATTCACCATTCTTGGTCGTACGAAGGTGGGAAACCATGATACCATCCACTTCCCGATAATCATCCAAAGTAGCAGTAATTTTTTTGTCTTCACCTTCCATTTCAAAACCGTATACAAGCTGAATTATATAGTGTGTCTTTTCGCTAATGTAGACTTTCAGTTTCTTTCCAGATGGTTGTGGAAGGAGGAGAACATAAGCAGTGTCATCACCCACTTCTTCAGTTCCTAAGTATTTAACAGGAATTGCATCTTGTGAGAGTTTTGACAGAAGCCAAATCGGTTCTCTGAAAAGACCATCCTTGTAGAATGAAATAATAGATTCTGCCTTATCCTCTGGAACAGGTTGTGTCTTTCCATTCATTATCCGATACATAGCATCTTCATTGAAGATTAAACTGTCGCTTCCCCCATCTAAGTCCCAATCGGCGCGTGCTTTGTTAGGATAATAGTAAGTTCTGTTTCGGCCCTCATCTTGCACGGTACCATCAGGGAAGTATTCAAAACTGTGGGATACCATCACGATATTCTTAACAGATTCCAGTTTATCAAGACCACCGTGTGCGGCAATCGTTGCGGCAATTACTTCTTTGGCTTTAGGGTCTACGCCTTCACCGATTTCTGGTAAGTCGTCAGTCGTTTTTTTAGGAGGTACGGTCTCATCAGGTTTGGCGAGATTCTCCTTCATTAATTCTGCAACAGCAGAGTCCACATCAAATCCACCGAGACTTGCTTTCCTGATAATACCTTCACCGTCAATCAGAAATGCCGTTGGAATTGCAGTGACTCCGTATTGATTTCTTACATTTCGGCTTTCATCCCAATAATGAACCCACGCGAGTTCCTCATTCTGTACATACGCTGCAAGCGGTGGCATTGTTCTGTCAAGACTTACCCCGATTATCTGAAAGTTCTTATCTTTGTATTTTTCATAAACTTTCTTAAGTTTCGGGATCTCTTTGATACATGGTTGACACCATGTTGCCCAGAAGTCAAGGAGCACAATCTGTCCATTATATTTTTCCAACGAAAGTTCTTCCCCATACAAATCTTTTACTTGAAAATCAGGAGCAGGTTTGCCAACCCAATCCTCTACTTTGATCTTAGTAGGTTGCGCTGCTGGTTCGTTTTGCGGATTCGGTTTCATTTTGATTAACTTCGTTGCGGGGATTGACTTGGGTGGAGAAGTGGACTCAGGGACTACCTTGGGTGTAGGTGTCCCTCCTGGATTTGTGAGATTCTCCTCTACCAATTCCGCAACAGCAGTTCCAAGTGCGTGTCCACGTAAACCCGCCTTTCGGATAACTCCTTGACCATCAAGCAGAAACATAGATGGAATCCCGGTTACTTTATATTGATTTGCAATCTGTCCACTTTGATCGAAATAGTGAACCCACGATAGTCCTTCTTTTTCAACAAACGTCTCAAGTGTTTTTTGTGCTCTGTCCAGACTAATACCAATAATTTGGAATTTCTGATCTTTGTATTTTTGGTATGTTTTCTTGACGTTAGGCAATTCAGCAATGCAAGGTCCGCACCATGTTGCCCAGAAATCAAGCAGTACAACATGCCCTTTATATTTTTCCAATGAAAGGTCTTCCCCTTTCAGATCCTTTACTTGAAAATCAGGAGCAGGTTTACCGATCCACTCACTCGGACGTGATGATGTTGGTGTTGATGGTTTGGGAATTTCACCAGTTCGTTTGGATCTGTCCATTTCAAGATATTTCTTCGCTTGTTTTGCATAAGATCGTGAACCAAACTTGGGGTGTTCAATCAATTTTGTATAGATTTCATCTGCTTTGTCTTGTTTCTTGAGTTTGTCGTAAGCCATACCTAATTCTAAAAGGCTGGGTTGAACATAGCGCGCTTCTGGATGTTCCTCAATAAGTTTTTCAAAGACTTTGATGCCTTCCTCAACTTTTTCTAATCGTACCAATCCGTTGCCAAGATAGTAGTAGACTTCATCTATCCGTTTGTATTCAGGAAAGGATGTTACGAAATCTGTTGATTTTTCAACTAAAATGTCTAATTCTTCTGGCTTATCCTTGCTTGCGAGTTTTTTGTAAAGTGCTTTTACTTCTTGATATTTGAATCCGATTTGTGCTGGACTCGCAGTTGCTGCAGATTGTGATGAGTCTGCAGCGGCAAGATGCGTGCATAAACCGATGAGAACTGTCATTACGAGCATGCCTAAACTCATGGACATTAATTGTGGATTACCTTTACACTTATTTTGGATAATCATCATATACTCCTTTGGTGTATTATCGGGTTTTATTTACTTTTAAATTGTTATTTATGCTGATGTGTAAAGATTGTGTACTAAGAATTTCAGAATATCTAAATTCGACTTAATACCATTCGTAAAAGATAACATTTCATTTTGAGATTGGCAGTTAGACCTTCGTGTGAAAAAATGTAAGAGGCGCAAAACGCGTTCTTTGCTAATGTAAACGTGAGTTCGAATATAAGAGATTGGTTCATCAGGGGAATTCAATTGAACAAAAGCAGTTCCAACGTAACCCAAAACACCTTCTTTGCTCCAGCGGAGCAATATGTTTATAGTATTCATCTGAACCAGTGTTTCCGCTCCAGCGGAGCGGTATGTGAGATTATCACACATAGCACTCCGCTGGAGCGCAAGAACTTTGTGTTTGGATTTTCTATAGACATAGCACTCCACTGGAGTGCAAGAACATGCCCGTCATCAAATCTGTGATAAATGTGATATATTGTATCGGTTTTTCTAACCTTTATATCGAACTCACGCTAATGTAAGACAATCAATTAGAATTGGTATAACTTGACCTACCCAACCTTTTCCAAGACGCTCCTTTTTACCTTCGGGTAGATGCCAATGTGTAAATTCTTGTGCTTTGGTGATAGGTATAAAAGCAAGTATTAAGAAAAACGTTGATAGAGCCAAGTATAGTTGTTTTGCATAGCCTTGCCGTTCTTCATAAGGAAATTGGTAACACCTCAGCATCCGTAAAGAATGAAACTCCAACCAAATTCTGCTTTTCGCTTCAAAAGTTGATAACCATTTTCATCTTTGAAATCATAGAATCTATATTCAAAGGTATCTATGAGTCCGTGTGGATTGATATAAAACTTCGCGTAATATTCAAGAGCAATATCTCTGTGTGAGTCTGCAAGTTTTTTGTCTTTTTCAGGGTCTCCGGTCCCAAACTTTTCAAACATGTCAACATACGGATGATCAGGAAAAGTGATCGCCGCCCAGAGGCCGTGATGAATATGAGCAATATCAAGATATGCTCTATAAACTTCAGCACGTCCTGTTTTCTCATATTTCTTAATATATGCGTGCAGAGCAGAAAGCGTACCTTTCGCAGGTTCATTTTTTCTAGGTAAATGCCCCACTTCATCAAACATATCTGGCGGCACAGGATTTCCCGATTGTATAAGTGCGTATTCAATGATGGGCAGTTTCGGGGTATCTGGATATGTATCTATCAACCGATGCAGGAAACCGTATCTATAACCAAAGCTTATCTCACCATTATCAAACTGCGCCCCCAATTTATTCAGGATTTTTATTTTTTGATCTCTGTCTTTTCCCCACACTCCGTTTCTTTGCAATTTGACCAAAAGCGTGTGAGCCAACCAGAAGGCTTCTTCCTGTTCCTTGCTTTTGGTATCACTCATCAAGAGCGGTTGGAGCACAAGTATTGCCTCAGAATAGTTTTCAGTTATGATGAGTTTTTCCGCTGCGGAAAAGGGACTCTCAGAAACTGTTTCCGCGTCTGTTTCGCTTCGCAAGTCGGGACGCACGACACAGATTACCACAAGGAAAATCGTGATCGGTATCCAAGTATTACGTAAAGACATGTTCATACTCCTTTATTGGCAAAGGCTTGTAATACCATTTCTAAGAAAGAAAAGTTCATTATGAGATTGTGAATTCAAACTAAGACAGAGAATGTCCGAGGCACAATGGATTGCGCTCCTACGAACACCTATTTTGATAATGACAAGTTATCATTTAGATATGGTACAACATCAATTTTTTGTTTTAATGTGAGTTTGATAATAGAGATATGAACCTCATTTGCGAAAAACTTACACTCACAAGCCTTGCAGATGCGGTTTCCTTACCAATTCAAAATACAAAACGCGTATTCTGATGGAATACAAGAATTTCATTTATCAAACTCACGTTTATTTAACGAGTAGCGTTTTCCTGAACAAGTTGTGCAACCCCGGACTCAAGTGCACTACCACGAAGATTCGTCATACGTATAACCCCTTCACCATCAATCAGGAATGTAGATGGAATGGATCGCACCTGATACATATTAGAAATCCTGTCCCCGTTGTCATAATATTGCGGCCACGTGATACCTTTTTTTGCTATATAAGATTCCAGAGCGGATTTTGCCCTATCTAAACTAATGCCTATAATCTCAAAGTTCTGATTTTTATACTTTGCATAGGTCCGTTTCAAATTAGGCATTTCTGCAATGCAGGGAGGACACCACGTTGCCCAGAAATCAAGAAGTACAACTTTACCTTGAAATTGTGCTATTGATAAAGGTTGTCCATTTAGGTCTGTTACATCAAAATCCATTGCTAATTGCCCAACAAAATTAGGTGAACTATTGCTTGTAGCTGACAAACCTTCAGTCACGCCTTTACGATCTGCTTTGTCTGTTTGCAGCAATTTCTGTGCGGTTTGTGCGTGTCTACCGTCTCTATACTTTGAGTTATTTATCAATTTTCCGTAAACTACATCAGCCTCATCATGCCTGCTTAATTTGTCATACGCTAACGCTAAGTTCAATAAACCAGGTTCAACATAAGAAGCAAGCGGATAATAACGAATGAGTTCTTCTAATACATCAATTCCTTCAGCAGTGCGATCAAATTGTACTAAAGTGGTACCAAGAATATAGTACACCTCATCTGCATGCTTATATTTTCCATGTAAATTAATAAAGTTCTGTGCCTTTTCAATCAACATTTCAGCATCTGTTGGATCGCTAATAGTTTCTACTTTTGTTGTGAGTTGTTTAATCTCTTCGTAAGCCTCACTCGGTTGAACCCTTGACGTGCCGCTGGTGTTCATCGTAGTCGGCACACAGGAACTTACCATGAGAATACTTGTGATGATGACTAAAATGGAACTCAAATTGTTCAGGGTGAAAGTCTTATTTCTTGAATTCATTCTTTTTCTCCTTAAGTAACATAAAGGAAATGTCAAATTATTAGATAGCGTTCTGATACGAATATGCCAGTAGTAGTTTAATCTCCTCTGCCTGTACTTGTTGCAAAAATTGAGTTGCATCTGAAGATAGATCGTTTTCCGCAGCTTGACACCAATCAATAAACTGATAAGCATCCCAATGCGGTTCGTTCTCTATTTTTTGCGTGATTTGTGCAAGTGTATCTGACGGATTTTGCACAGCATTTGATATTGAAAGTGCACGTTCTCTGAGTTTTGGATAAATAGGGTGTGTGCCGACTCTACCGAACCAATATTTCGCGTTACTATAATCCGGTTCCCGTCGGTGCATAATCCCGTGCCAATAACTGCCTGTATTGTTACTCAGTTCCTGTGAAATGTTATGTGAATCGTCCAACGCATCGTTCCAGAGGAGTAGGCCACTTTTGATCGCACCACCAAAAATGTCGTCTTTCAGTGATTCTCCATTAAAAAGGTCCTCAAGTGAGAGTGCCAAAAGTTCGTCTGTCAATTCATTATTCCATGTAGATTTTGGAACAAGCGGCGGCAGCGGGTTGCCTGCTTCTAATTTCTCAATGACTTCAGTGATTGCAGATGTAAATGCTATGTCCATGTAATTGCTCCTTTTCTTCAAAACGGTAGGTTAGGATAAAGTTTAACATCATTATCGGAAAATATCAAGTGTTTTCGTGGCGTGGCAGGGTTATTTAGTTTTAAGAAATATCAACTGAACGGCATTACTGAAAGTTTATATTGTGAGTCGTGTTTAGATCCACTCTCCTTTTCTTCATAAATGTTCATGGTAGTAGGCACACTCCGTGTGCCGTCTATATTGTGTTCTAATGTATACGGCACACGGAGTGTGCCTACTACTTTGCAATGCATTATATTGATATGTGAACAAATCTATCAGAATTACCGAAAACTAATAACCCTAGTGGTGTGGGGAGTGAAAAGTTTTGGAAAAATATCACATTAACCATTGTAGTGGCAAATCAGAGGGATGAATGTGCTTATGGCATTCTTCGGGTGTCCGTGCCCCGCCCATTGTTTGAATGTAGCAGGTTTAGGCGGGGCACGGACACCCCGCACTACAATATAGATGGCGGTATTGGACCATCTCAAATGCGTTTAACAAGAAAAACCTCTTAAATTGACTCCAATGTGTGGTTAGGAAATTGCACGTACCGGCTTGTGTATTGACTTTCAGAATTTCTCTATTTTGGAATATACTTAAAACTCTATAAACCTGCCAAAATTTGCCAATCCATTACAAATGTGTTACAATTGCCATATAATATTTTTTGCCTACAAGAGTTAAACATTAGATGGAAAGCGAATTTAAAAGAACACTCATTGTTTTCATAGGATTTATTTTGGTGTTGACTGCTATCCTAATAGTTCTCATCCTACGTTATTCAGTGTATGGTTCAATCATAGAAACGATGGAGATGGTAGACTTCAATGGGATTTTCTTAGCATTCATGGGGGCAGCAGTGCTGAACCTAATTAGTGTTGTGTTAACATTCAGTCTGGCACGTGCGTGGGTGAAAGAACAACCAGAATACGCTGAAAACATATTTCGGTTTGCCAAACTTATCAGCATCACGTTAATCATTATAATAGGTGGTTTGGCAGGAGGAATTATTGTTCTAAGGACTTTGTGGACAATCGGGTATTTTTAAGTTTGCATTTGTGTTGTAAATGTGATATAATACCGTAATTAATATTTTGACTAAACATTCAATAGTGTTTAGTGTGTATCAACATTTTGTAAGAATTGGTTTATTGTCGTTTAGTTTACAGAAAGGTTAATACAAGATTAGTCATGTGTAAGCACTATATGGGTTGTTCATTTTGTTCAATTATACGTATATATTGCACATGCAGGATTATTCATGGGGGTGTGAAAAATACACTATAGAGGCAGACGTAATCAGAAACCGAAGGAAAGACAGACTCGCTCTAATTTTCAAATACGAGCCAAAGAAATTTTGCTTATTGATGAAGAAAACAATCAGGTTGGTGTGATGACACCACGCGAGGCAATGGATCGTGCTGATGAAGTCGGTTTGGATTTGGTTGAAGTTTCACCAAATGCGAAACCACCTGTTTGTAAGATTATGGATTACGGGAAATATCAATACGAGAAGAATAAACGTGCAAAAGAAGCCCGAAAGAAACAGTCGAAGATTGTCCTAAAAGAGATACAGTTTCGACCAGATACTGCCGAACATGATTACCAATTCAAAAAGCGGCATGTTGAAGACTTTTTGAAAAACGGTTGGAAGGTACGGGCAACAGTACGTTTTCGCGGTAGGGAGATGCTCCACACAGAGTTGGGCAGAAACATGCTTACCCGATTGGAAAAAGACGTGGCTGAACTCGCTGAGGTAGAACAACCTGCTAAGATGGAAACCCGTGTCATGACCATGCTTCTAACACCGAAATCTTCATAAGTTAGTGTCTCATACATTCTATGAACGGCACAACAATACTTATTTATATTCATAGAATACTGTATCTCTTCTGATTTGATGGATTTTGAAGAGATGCACCTTTGCGATGAGACACCGTTTCTCCTCGTTTATTTTGTAAGTTTATGTCTACATCTTATCTAAAGAGGACGTTCAATAAGTCAGTTTATAAAAGTTGTAATAGAGGATATTGTAATGCCGAAAAAGAAAACGCATAAAGGCGCAGCAAAACGTTTCAAATTTACTGCAAAAGGGAAGATTCGCCGTAATCGAGCGTATGCGGGACACTTATTTATCTCAAAATCTGCGAAACGGAAACGACGTTTACGACAATCTACATTAGTTGATCCAAGCAATGAAAAACGATTGAAACGTTTAATTTATTAGGAGTTCAAAATGGCACGAGTAAAAACAGGGAATGTCCGCCGGAAACGGAGGAAACGGATACTCAAGCATTCCAAAGGGTTTCGTGGTGGACGTAATAACCTCAGACGTACCGCGATGGAAGCGGTTGAAAAAGCGTGGAATCACGCTTATGCACATAGGCGTGCGCGTAAACGCGACTTTAGGCGACTGTGGATTATGCGTATTAACGCCGCCGCAAGACTGCACGGACTAACATACAGTAAATTCATACACGGACTAAAGACCGCAGGGGTGGAATTAGATAGAAAAGTCCTCGCTGACATCGCGGTAAATGATGCATCAGGATTTGAACAACTTGCCACCCTCGCAAAGGGATAGGTTAAAGTCAAATACATTACCTATAACGATATTGAACGGCAGTGAAGGGTCAAAGTAGGTCGTTGAGACATCTCAAATAGAGATACCGTGCCATCGGCTGGAAGCGCGGTTTTGGGAGCAACTACTGAATTTCAACCTGGAGCCAATTGACAAAGAAATGAAGCGGACAGATTTAACAATCTGTCAAGCGGGGTGGTACCGCGGAAGTAGTTGCTTGTCGCTTTCGTCCCCATAAATATCTCAAGTAAAACTTGAGATAGAGGGACAGTGTGACAGGCATAATTTTTTTATAAGGCAACTATGAAAACAGAATTAGAAGCGATTCAAGTCGCAGCACAGGAAGCGTTAAAAGATGTGAAAACTGCAGAGGGACTTGAATCGCTGAGAATTGAATACTTTGGACGCAGAGGAAAGTTGACAGATGTTATGAAGGGCATGGGTCAGCTTTCTAAAGAAGAACGACCTGTTATTGGAAAACTCGCGAATGAGGTGCGTGCCTCCTTAACGGATGCTTTTGAAGCAACGAAGAACGCACTGGAGAGCGAACATCAAGAAGAGCAACTCATTGCAGAATCAGTTGATATTACACTTCCCGGACGAAAACCAGCGTATGGGAAAGCGCATCCCGTGATGCAAACGTTAGAACGTATTGAATCGATTTTCACACAAATGGGATTTCAAGTGGTGACGGGACCAGAAGTTGAAACCGAACATTACAATTTTGATGCACTCAATACACCACCCGATCATCCCGCACGCGATCTGCATGATACCTTCTATCTCACGGATGGACATCTATTAAGGACTCACACATCCCCCGTTCAAATCCGTACGATGGAAAACCAGAAACCGCCAGTTCGCATAATTGTTCCCGGCAAAGCATATCGTGTGGATTACGATGTATCGCATACACCTATGTTCCACCAGGTGGAAGGACTGCTTGTGGATAAACACGTCACTTTCAGTGAATTGAAGGGGGTGTTAGTGTCTTTTGCCAGACAGATGTTTGGTGATCAGACGCTGATGCGTTTCCGTCCACATTTTTTCCCGTTCACTGAACCGAGTGCTGAAGCAGATATTACCTGCACAGTGTGCAGAGGTGAAGGTTGCCGTAGTTGTGGACATACAGGATGGATTGAAATATTAGGAGCAGGCGCGGTTGACCCAGAGGTGTTCCGTGCTGTCAACTATAACCCTGAAGAAGTCACCGGTTTTGCATTCGGGATGGGGGTAGAACGTATCGCCAATCTTCAGTTCCGAATCCCAGACATCCGCACATTTTATGAAAACGATCTTCGATTCTTAAGACAGTTTTAGTGGACAGTAGATTTTTTATGAAAGGGGTTGTAACCCTGATTTCCGTGTTATTATTAACGAAGGACTCCGAAATTGAACGTAACATTAAATTGGCTGAAAACATACATAGACTTTGAATTTTCTGCAAAAGAACTCGCTGATAGACTCACGATGTTGGGGATTGAGGTAGAATCCATCAAAGAACTTGGCACATCACTAGAAGGTGTCGTCGTCGGTAAAGTGGATTCTATTAGACCACATCCGAATGCTGATAAACTTGTGCTTTGTCAGGTGGATATTGGTGATGAAGACACACTCCAGATAGTTTGTGGTGCACCGAATGCACGTGAGGGTATGTTCGCACCTGTCGCAACAATAGGCACAGATTTACCCAATGGTATCTCAATAAAACGTGCTAAATTACGCGGTGAAGAATCGCACGGCATGCTCTGTTCAGAGAAGGAGTTGGGTATTTCTGAGGATGCTGCAGGACTGATGGAATTATCCTCTGATATTCCTATCGGTATTGGGTTCACCGATGCCTTGGGTTTAGATGATACAATCTTTGAACTGGAAATTACCCCGAACCGTCCGGATTGCCTGAGTTTAATCGGTGTCGCTCGCGAAGTTAGAGCAGAAACAGGTAATGATATAAAACTGCCAGAAGTGAATATACAGGAAGATGACTCTGATATTTGTGAAATCACCTCCGTCACTATTGATGCACCAGATCTCTGTCCCCGTTATGCAGCGCGTGTGATCCGTGGCGTGAAAATAGGGGAATCACCGGATTGGTTAAAACAGCGGCTTGAGTCTGTCGGTATCGGTGCTATCAATAATATTGTGGATATTACAAACTTTGTCTTGATGGAGTATGGACAACCGTTGCATGCATTTGATTACAACAAACTGGGAGAAAACCGCATTGTTGTGCGTCAGGCAGCAGAGGGTGAACAGATCACAACCCTTGATGAAGAGGAACGTAAACTCACGCCTGATATGTTAGTGATCGCTGATGCAGAAAGACCTGTAGCACTTGCTGGTATTATGGGTGGTAATGACTCAGAAATTACTGACACAACGTGTGATGTGCTGCTGGAAAGTGCATATTTCGATCCGTCAAGTGTTCGTGCAACTGCAAAAGCCTTAGGATTGAACACAGAGGCATCCTATAGATTTGAACGAGGCACGGATCCAGAGAATGTTGTTCCTGCTATTGATCGCGCAACGCAACTTATTGTTGAGTTGGCAGGTGGCACAGTATGTAAAGGGATTATTGATGTCTATCCGGGAAAATGCGAACTCTTACAGCTTCAACTTCGTCCTGAACGCGTCAATTTCATATTAGGAACCGAACTTGATGCAGATGAAATTAGACAGATTTTAAGTCGTTTAGGGTTCGGTGTAGACACTTTACAACAACAAGATAACATCTATCAGGTCACAGTCCCAACATTCCGTAGAGACATTACACGGGAGATTGATCTGATTGAGGAGATTGCGCGTGTACACGGGTATGACAACATCCCTACATCGCTACCAAAAGGTGATATACCCATACCGACGACAAACGTTTTAGATGAAGTCCGTAGACGTATAAAGCACTACCTACTTGGTTCAGGTATGATGGAAGCGATAAACTATAGTTTCTGCCATCCGAACTGCTTTGACAAAATACGTTTAACTGTAGACAATCCACTCCGTGATGCATTGAAACTGCAAAATCCGTTGAGTCCAGAGATGTCAATTCTTCGCACGACACTATTGCCAAGTCTACTTGAAAATGCACAGCACAACCATAATCATCAGATAGATACTATCGCCCTCTTTGAGATATCCACTGTGTTTTTGAATGGAAACGAACCGGCACGCATTGCTGGCATTCTCGCAGGTGAAATAGGGGGTGGTGTCTACGGAAATCCGTATCATCCACCAGATTTCTTTGACATCAAGGGGCTTGTTGAGGGAGCACTTGAGACATGCGGCATTGCCGATTGGAAATATGCAAAAACTGATGAGCCGACATTCCATCCGGGTCGTAATGCTGAAGTGTTGTTGGGAGATCAGCGCATCGGGATTCTGGGGGAAGCACATCCAGAGGTGCTTGAAAATTACGAACTTCCTTACAAGGTATATCTCTTTGAACTTGACCTTGAGAAACTGGCATACGTAGCAGATTTCTCCAAACGATTTGAACCGATTCCTGTCTACCCCAGTGTTTTGCGTGACCTTGCGATTGTCGTAGATCAGGATATGCCATCCGATATGCCGATGGGTATTATCTATTCCACTGGTGGAGATCTGGTGGAATCGGTGCGGCTGTTTGATGTATATGTGGGTGATCAGGTGCAAGAAGGCAAGAAAAGTCTTGCATATACAATAACATATCATTCTACCACCGAGACTTTGACAGATAAGGAAGTCAACGACCTTCATGAAAATGTTATTAAACAGCTGAATCAAGAACTCGGTGCGGAGTTAAGAATGTAGATCGTATCTCACAAATCTAACTATGTTAGGTTTTACTTCATTCAACACTCACTCAGACTGTAGGGATGGGTCTCTGTGCCCATCCGTTGTTTCGATCCATCAAGATTGGCGGGCACAGAGACCCCGTCCTACAATTGGAAATAGCGTGGATAATGCAGGCACACCGTATCAAGAAGTTATTTTCTGCGATAGCACGACACTACGATTTTCTCAATTCACTGCTAAGTCTACGGTTTGACCGTGGTTGGCGTAGAGAGACTGTCAAAGCAAGTAGTGTCACTCCAACAAGTAAAGTGCTTGACGTTTGCACAGGGACAGGTGAACTTGCCCTTGCGTATGTAGATATGCTTGAGATAGGTGGTTCTGTTATCGGTTCGGACTTTTGCTATGAAATGTTGGTTGTTGGGAAGCAGAAGGTAGAACGACAGAATAGACAACACGCCTTCATTCCAATTGAGGCTGATACCCTAACCCTCCCATTCTCAGATAATACTTTTGACATTGTTTCAGTGGGTTTTGGTATTCGGAACGTATCTGATCTTGAATTGGGTATCCGTGAGATGACGCGCGTTGCTGTTCCCGGTGGAAGAATAGCAATTCTGGAGTTCACGCAGCCTGTCAATCCGGTGTTCCGTGGACTTTACTATTTCTATTTTACGAAGATTTTGCCGTTCCTTGGCAATTGTATCTCACGCAACAAGGATGATGCTTACGGTTATCTTCCGCGTTCAGTCATGCAGTTTCCGAATTGTGATGCGTTGAAACAGGTGATGGAGCAGTGTGGACTGACAGATGTTGAGTATTATCGGAAGACGTTAGGTATTGTTGCTATTCATGTGGGGAAAAAAGCGTAAATTTGTCTGTATAGGAGAAACGATGAGAACTTTGCTAAGAATATATGCATCGGTGATAGTAATTATGTTTTCAATTAACATAATTGGATGTGGTGAACGTGTTGAAGACGATGAACGTCCGCTTTTGCTCCGCGCAAATCCAACACCGGGTTCAAATATCGAAGAAAACAGCACAATCACTGTGACTTTTGATAGATATCCCGGCAGTGTCCAAGTGAATGTAGGAACTGCTACTATTTCTGGTACTACGGTTACCATAGAGGGACCGTTCCCAAAAGGACAATTAAAACTCACAATTACATGGGAGGGTGGAGACCGCGATTTAACTTACACCATTGGTACTCCAGAACAGATCCCGATAGAACCTGAAATTGAACCTGACCCAGAACCTGTTGCTCCTGATGGCATGGTGCTTATACCTGATGGTGAATTTGAGATGGGAAGCGATGATGGAGACGCAGATAACGATGAACAACCAGTGCATACCGTCTTTCTTGATGCTTTTTTCATTGACGAAAACGAAGTGACGAATGCCGAATTCAAGGATTTTATCCTCGCCAATCCAGAATGGCAAAAGAAGCAAATCGATGAAAAGTTCAAAGACGACAATTACCTTTTTGACTGGCAAGGAAACAACTATCCTAACGACCAAGGTGATTATCCAGTGCGTTTCGTGAGTTGGTATGCGGCGATGGCTTATGCTGTTTGGGTAGACAAACGTCTGCCTACAGAAGCTGAATGGGAGAAGGCTGCGCGCGGAGGACTAAAAGGGAAAAAATATCCGTGGGGAAATGATATTAACGCGAAAAGAGCGAACTATGGCAAGAGACTTGGACATACAACACCTGTAGGTGATTATCCTCCGAACGATTATGGTGTATATGACATGGCAGGAAATGTATGGGAGTGGTGTCTTGACGGTTATCTGAGTGACTTCTACGCAAACTCACCTCGTGAAAATCCTGTTGCGGTTGATAATAATGTTGAAGATATTGTTAATGATTTTGAGAATATAGTAACTAATCGTGTCCTACGAGGTAGTGGGTGGAACGGTAATCCTGAATGGTTACGTGCTGCGAATAGGCATGGTACCGGTCCTAATTATGCCGGTATTGGTGCGCTCGGGTTTCGTTGTGCGAAAGACATTGAGTAGTTAGCGACTCAAACGTTCAACATGTGCCACAACAGATTCCGAGAGACCTTCCAAACTATAACCACCCTCCAATGTAGAAACGACATTACCGGATGCAGTTTCCTCCGCAACATCCATTACCAAATCGGTTAACTTAGCAAATCCCTCTGCAGTTATGTAAATATTAGCAAGCGGATCAAGGTGGTGCGCATCAAATCCTGCGGAGATAAGGATAAACTCCGGTGAAAAATCTTGTAATGCTGGTATAAGAACATCCTCAAAGACTCTGATATATTCGTCATCTCCAGTATCACGTGATATCGGGACGTTTAGTGTGGTGCCGCGTGCTTTTCCACTCCCCTGTTCATATCGTGAACCAGTGCCGGGATATAGGGGAGATTGATGGATTGAGAAGAAGAAAACAGACTCGTCTTCATAAAATATATCCTGTGTTCCGTTGCCATGATGAACATCCCAATCCACAATAGCAACCCTACCTACACCATGCTCTCGTTGTAGATAACGTGCAGTAACGGCTACGTTGTTGAACAAACAGAACCCCATGCTTTGTCCCGGTGTAGCGTGATGTCCCGGTGGACGCACCATGGCAAAGGCGTTTTTCACCTTGTTAGTCGCAACTGCCTCAGCTGCACACAGCACGCCTCCAGTTGAAAGCAAGGCAATATCGTAGGACTCATACCCAACAGGTGTGTCGTAGGTCAATGGGATTTCAGACTCGCAGGCTTGTCGAATATGTTCACTATACCCAGAATTATGCGCGTAGGCAATCTGTTCAGCAGTCGCGGGTTGTGGGTCAATGTGGTGGAGTTGTTCCCAAACATCGCTTTGTTTGAGTGCGGCGAGACTGGCTACGAGTCGGTCAGGACGTTCTGGGTGTCCATAACCTGTGTCGTGGTTGAGGTAGTCTGGATGATAGACGAATGCAGTGTTTTGTGTCATGGTGATAGCTTCTACGATTTACAATTCTCCTACTGTCTTATGCATATACTATTGGGCATTGCAGGGAGTTTTGTTTACTGCACGTAGGTCAACTTCTTTACGTAAGCGAGAATTAACATCATTATCGCTATGGACACAAATACAATTGACACCGTAATTGTTAGCACAATGCCACTTTTCGTGGTTTGGTATTCTCTCTTTCAACGATTCAGTTTGACCAATGTACAGAAATGTGTGTGTTGCTCTCCCATCCGGACCTACATCACGTTTTGAGAAAATATAAACTGCACCGACAGAATTGAATAGTGTATCCGTAGTGAATACATCAAACGCATAAGTGCCAAACTTACCTTCAAATGTCGCATCAGCTATCTTTCCCATGTTCCTCTATCCTAATTTTGATGTTAGAAACTATTTCATGTAAGCATAGAATAACACTTAGACAACATCGTAACACATATAATACTTATGTCCAAGAAGGTCTGGTAATGTTCTTATAGCATGTTAGGTTATAAGGAAGCAGTTGAAGTTACAGACCATTCAAATTCCCAAGTTTGTGAGACAATAACAAAAGGTTCGTACTGGTGTATTACCTTATCATGGTTAATGCCTGAAGGATTCTCTTCTCTTCTATTTCCTTCCTCTATGTGTTCAGAAGTAAGTAGAGAAGACTTAGGTGGAGGAATTACATCGCCATGCTCTTTTGCGGTTTCTATCCAGCATAAGATGGCATCTCTCCCATTTGCAATCGCTTCGTCAATAGTGTCACCATCAGAGACACAACCTGGTAAATCAGGAAATTCAATCAGGTAACCTTCCCCTTCTTCTGTTGTTAATATACTTATTTTAGGTGGGTAACCTAGCTCATTCATCATTTTCCTCCAACTGATCAATCATTGCAACAAGTTTTCGAATATATACCGGTTTTATCGGACGACGGGCAGGTATAGTCAACTTACCTCCGGAATTGTGTCGTAGTGTGACATGACTGCTTCCGCGTTTTGGACGGTTTATTGATAGACCATATCGATTCGCAAGTGTTTCAACATCTCTCATCCGCCAATCATTACGCGGATTCGCTCTCATTCTTTCCAGTAATTTGTCACGGCGCATAGAAATAGAACTCCACACAACATCACTTTCTTGCACCGTTGTCAAGTTAGTAATTCAGTTTAATTCCTGCTTAGAACAATTCAATGATGAAGACTATGTTAAAATCGTACCATGTTCAATGGCAATTGTCAAATTAGATTTGTCATTATATATCCACATATATTATCCTCGCTGCCGTCTAACCCGTGCAGGTGTGTCATCACCGCGAATCTCAGACGAAAGGATACGCAGACTCCGATCCTCAACAGGCAGTTCCACCTTAACACCACCGCGCCGATGCGACTCACGCAGCGCAATGGCAACTTCCAAAGCAGCACGACCATCTTCTCCAGAACATTTAGGTGAACCATCATTCTCAATTGCGCTAATGATGTCGTCAACAATGGTCAATCCCATCCCTTGCATCCGAACAGGATACGGAAACGGACATGTTGCAGGAACACCGCGTCCACGACGACCACCGGGCAACACCCGAATCATCTCAAACTTTTCAGCATTGTTGATTGAACGGATGCGACCACCTGAACCGATAACATCTACCTCCCAAGGTGCTGCACCACACGATGTGCTACGCAGATATGCACGGACACCGTTATCAAACACGAGATAGCCGTTACCCGCCAGGTCGTTTTCACCTGCGGCTGCTTCGTCTGATTGCATCTCACCGAAAACCCACTCCACATTGCCACCTGCCATATAACGTAGAATATCAATTGCATGACTGCCGTTATGTGAAAGACCACACTGAGCATATACTGTGACCTGCAGCACATTGCCAATTTCACCTTCGTCAATGAGTTTTCTCGCCTCGCTAAAGAAAGGATTCCAACGTCTGGCACAATTGATTGCTACGACTACGCCGTTCTCATTGCAGACCTCTAACATCTCATCCGCTTCTGCGAGACTGAGTGAAATCGGTTTTTCTGCCCAAATACCTTTGACACCCGCACGCGCCACATCCTGCACGATAGTTGAACGAACCCGTGCTGTCGTACAAACACTGACCAGATCAAGATTTTCCTTCTCTAACATCTCACGATAATCGCTATAGATATGTTCTGAACCAAGTCCCCAACGTTCACCGAATATTTCAGCTTGTTCGGCATGTAGATCAGCACCAGCGACTAATTCTGTTTTCGGAGATGCATCATAACTCGGCGCATGACAGTATGGCAGAAAGAGCGACCCTCCCTGTGTTATTTCGTCGTCGAAAGTGCTCCCCATCCGTCCTAAACCGATAACACCTGCACGATATGTTGACATCAATTTCTCCTAATAGTAATCTCGTATTCTAAAACGAGTTTTGTTGTATTTACTCAACTAAATTAGTAATTTTTCATAAACGAAATCCAACCATTTGTCTTGTGGTGGTATAATTTTAGGTTTCGGTGAAAGTGGTGTCCAGTAAGGTCTGAAAATGTGTTCTAAATCACTCTTCAATTCCCATGCATCCTCTGTTTTCTCTTGTGTGGATAGATGGAAAAAATGTCGTTTCTTCTGAGCACTTAAGTTCTCATTCGGCACCCATCCGGTAATGTTGTGGGTAATATGTGTGGGTTTGAAATATTTATCATACACATACTCAATATACGAAATATGTATGAAATCTTCTTGGGTTGAATGGTAATCAACAGTGAGTCCTCTTGTGAGTTTGTCTCTGTATGGAACTGCAGCCAGATCGGGTTGTATATAGACTTTGGTTGTATTCGTGATAATCCGTTGGTGTGGTTCTAATTCGTTTTCAAAACAACCGAGATATTTTTCTGTTTTTACATCATGTAGACCTGTCTCTTCATAAGTTTCGCGTATGGCTGCAGTCTCAATATCTTCATCTACTTCAACAGAACCGGCGGGGATTTGAATGCCTGCAGTGGGGTGCTTAAATACAAGTAGCATTTTTACCCCATCTCTTTCCTGTGTGATAAATGCGGTTACTTTTTCAAATGGTTTGTTCATTATGCGTACCCAACAGAATGAGGGAAATTCTAAAGAAGAAGATAACAAAGTCATGAGACGGTATCAACGTTCAATTCGCAATACAGCACTTGGACCACTGATTCCCTTTTGATCTAACCTCCTACGGTGTCTACTCCCTTTTGCAATTGACGCAGTTCCTTTTGTGGAGATCCAGTGATAGAAACTTCTATCCATTAATTGTTCAAGATTGTTTGCTGAAGACTTAAGCCACTGTTTCAACCAATTGAACTTTAAAATGATGCTATCTACTTCACTGGTTTTACCTTGATGTATTTCAACATAAAAAACCTTGTCCTTATACCCAAATACATAGTCCCAACGAGGTGAATTTGGATAATCGTTTTTGAGACAGGTATCTATATCAACGCTTCCTTTCAAATCACGGGTTGTGTTCACTATTATTTTACTACTGTTTCCACCCAATGCTTGTAGTCCAGCTTGTAGATAATTGACGATTTGCGGTGTTTTCTGAACAGCTTCCTTAAAATTCACAGGTCTGCCCTCCCCATAGCATCAGAAACTACCTCAGAAGCTTTGGTGCTGAACGCTGTTAGTCCTCCCCAGTCTGATACTGCCTCATCCATATCCTCAGCATCTAATGTAGAAATATCTTTGACATTAACAGCATTATGCTGACGAGAAAAATAATATGTTTTGTATGTTTTTTTGCTTATGACTGTCTCTGTAAGGTCATAAGAAAAGGCATTTGCTTTCAAACCCAGCAATTGTCTTAAACGTGCTGGTGCGTCTTTTGATTTTGCGATGTATTGAATTGCCCAAACAAGTTCCAAAATTTGGGGTGAATGGGTGGAAACAATGACATTATAACCTCGTCTTAATAGTTCTAAAAACATCAGAAGAAGTGCTGAGATCGCTTGAGGATGTAATCCCATTTCTGGTTCTTCAATTACAACCCAGTTGATGTTATTTTTCTTTTGTGTATTTCCTGAAGGCATTAACCAGTACAATCCCAGTAAAAGAGGAGCGAATTCTCTCTGACCTGTAGACCACACCATAAACGGTAGTTGTGTTCCTTCTACATCTAATACAATCCGTTTACGCAGACCAGATCTATCCAATCTCACCTCTGCTTTCCCAAAGATACTTCTTCCAATTGCATCCCGTATTGTTTTATTCATACGACCTTCTTGTGGAAAGATAGGTCTCTCACCAGAACCTAATCCTGCCTCCATCAAGAGCCGTAATTGTTCACTGAACTCCTTAACGACATAAGGATCACTTGTACCATAATCAGTAAATGCGCGCGGCCATCCATCTTTTAATGTAACTACACGATGGGCAGGTATGAGAAAAACACTTTCTTCCTTTTTTCTTTTTAATAGCACTTTCTGAGGTGTAAAATCTGTTCCATCAGAAGTGACTGTAGTCTCATTCTCTTTCCATATTCCCTCCATTCCTTCACCAAAATAGAGGGATAAAAACTTATCGCTATTTTTTTGCCAATCAAAACCGTGTTTTCTAAGGGTTCGCGTAATTCCACCTGCATCCGAAATCAACTTTATGAGTTGTAACAGTATACTCTTTCCACTTGCTTGTTCACCGACGAACACCGTCAAGTCTCCAAACGAAATATCTGCTTTTGCAATTTGCCCTAATGCAGTTACTGTAAGTCGTTTCATAGTTTAATAACTCCTTGTATGTAAATACTACTTTCTCTGAGCCTTTATAGTTACAAAAGCCCGACCTGTTTTCTTGTTAGCTTGAAACAATGCAATATTATTCCCATTCAAATCTTTGACTATCCAATAATGTCCAACATGGGTGGTTTGAGGAATGTGATAATCGGGGGCAACACGACTATAATATCTCTCGTTCCCATCATAATCTATCCAATAGTATACAATGTCAGAATGAGTGCGATTCACGAATATGATCTCAGTTTCAGAATTGTTTACATCTGATTTTAATTTCTGTTTCTTCTTCAGTTCAATCTTCTTTAAGTCTACCCATTTGCCACCTCCATCGCTATATGAGTTAAGCAATTGTTTATTCAACTCTGAAAATGTTCGTCTAAATGACCGCCATTCAAATTTCTGCGATTTACTTGGATTATAACCGTGTAAATGAGGTAGACCAGTCCGTGTTATTGCAGGTGTGTATCGCCAGTTACTGTCGCCATAGACTTCAGCAAGTAATGCAGCGAGTAGTGGATCATACGTTTTCAAATGTTTGCGAGTTTTGACATGATGATTCCTCCCCGTGTTAAACCAAAATTGTGTGCCTTCAGCCCAGTACTCTTCTTCGTTTGTAATAGCATATAATTTCTTCCACAACCCATTTTGCCTTGCAGAAACAAATGCCTGCTTGAGTCGTTTGTCAAAACTTGGATCAACAGTTTGCAATCCTATCAGGTGAATTGCATGACTGAATTCGTGAATCAAAATACTATTAGACTTATAAGGGTCTCCTTGATAATTCAGGAGGTTTTCCTCACCACAACTCGCTAAAAAAATCGGAGGTCTCGCACCTAAGCCTCGTGCACGTAAATTCCAATAAAATTTTGGTCTTAGGTAATCGTATTCAGGAATTTGTGTTATTTTTTCGTTGTGTGCAATCACAACAAAACGCAAACCGTTTTTCACAAGGGCAAGTAGTATATCCTCACGGTGTTGAAGCATTTGTCTAATAAGCCAGGCTGCCTCTTTTAATGCGTAAGGATTTACCCTCGCAGACGCTATAACAGGTAGACCTCCTACATCAATCCATTGTTGGTAAAATGGATCAAGATTATATGTTTCTCGGGCAGTTGTCGGAGGCGGAACAGGTTCGGGTATGTAGACCGTTTGTTTCGTCTCAGTATGTTGAATGGGATAATAGATGCCACAGCCTGCCAAGAAGATAGATAAACAAAACATCAGGTAGATCCCCAATGGTTTGACTAAAATACTATTGGTATTGCTTTTATGTTTTTGTGGAATCTTCATGGGACACCTATTCTAATTTACATGTACCTCACAGTTTTACCCATGTATCTGACATATTAAAGACCTACTGTAGTGAAAAATAAGGTTCTTCAATCCCTACAAACATGTATTGTTTATCTCATAAAAGTTTTACGTAATACTTTCAGAAATGCAACACCTTCGTAGGGATGGGGCTCTGTGCCCATCAGTTATTCCTTTTGTAAGACAAGGCGAGGCACAGAGACCTCGCCATACATAAGACTTATTAGATACGTTCTACGTATAGATATTCTTCATCTGCCAAGCATCTAATGATACAAGCTGACTGTCTTGCCCTTGAGAACGCAAAGATACGCCAACACTGTCTTCCCTGTCAGGATAAACACGCATAGCAACACACTGTCTGCCATTAGCGAATACCTCAACGACACTCTTGTCAATGAATACTCGCAGTTTGAGCGTTTCGTCTCCCAAAATAGACAGACCGCCAGTTTCAGGTGCACGCGAACGCACATCTGGTGCAATTGACGAATACGACGAATCTATCGTTAGCAAACTCTCACGAACATTTCTTTCTGAATTATGGTTTCGCATACCACGTTCTCTGAAGAATGCAATACGGGTGAATTCCTCTTTGTTCGGTGAACGTAGCACGTTCAACTCAACCATCGGTGAACCTTTCGTGTCTATCTCCAGTTCCAATTCCATTGCATTGCCATTGATATTATCTAATACAACTTCCTGATTTGCAGGTAACGCCGTCGCATCAACATGTTGATGGTCAGACCTTAGCGATTCAATGTCACCTGCAGGTTCAACACCTATTTCATCTCTTGGTAGAAGTGTTAGCCGTCGTGGCAACGTCATAATCTGATTCCAGCCTTTCGTCGGTTTCGCGGGATTCATGTTATAGATGACGATGACACCACCCTCACCATCAGGTGCCGCAGAAGGTGCGTGTACACCAGCGGGAGATGCAGCCCCGAAGTTGTTTTTTGAGCCTCCTGTCACGACGAACTTATCCCGTGCTTTGTCGTAATCACCGAGTAGATATTGACCGCCACTCATGTGACTGAAGAATAGGAGGATATGTTTGTCACCGATAGGCCAGAAATAGGGACATGCACCATCATCACCGACCAACGTATACTGATCATCTTCAACAAATGGATGCAGATAAACCCAATTTGCCAAATCAGCAGAACGGAGTAAGAAATTCGCACGCACCGGTTTGCCAGCGGGACCGTGGGGTAATGTTCCACCCGACAGCGAATAATACATGTCATCTTTTTTCCAGATGCATGGATCAAAAACACGATAGACAGGGTTTGTGCCGTCAGCATGCCTTGAGGGTATCACTGCTTTACCAGACACTTTCTCCCAATTCAAGAGAAGCGGATCGCTTGACACCGCAACCATATTACCGACTACTGTGCCGTGATACATTGCAATCACGCGGTCTTCTTCAACAAATGTGGAGCCAGAGAAACAACATCTTTCTGGATTCGGATAGATTGCATAAGGTAGGTCCTGCCAGTGGATAAGGTCATCGCTGATTGCGTGTCCCCAATGTTGACGTGTGTCTTCCGGTGGATATGCCTGATAGAAAAGATGCCAACGTCCCTGCCAAAAGCATAATCCATTCGGATCATTGAGCATCGCTTCTGGATTGATGTAGTGATAGATTGGACGATGCGGATCCCCTTCGTAAGTCTTACGATATTCGTTCAACCGTATCATCAACGGATTTGTCTTTAACTGTTCTTCCTGTTCTGCAAACGTTTCCGCGAACGTATAATGCGGAACTTTAGAGGTGAAGTCTTCGTTAGCCATATTTTCTCCTATGTGTAATGAATGTAAGATATATAGTGCTTAACATAGCATGTGATTTGCTATGTGTCCAGTAAATTGTGGGTTCTGAATGAAACGGTGTTTTCGATGAAAGGTAAATGTGGATTGATTTCTTTGATAATTGGAGAGAGATAGGTTAGGTAAGAATGGTTAGATTATTGGTATCCTAAAGTACTTGGAATTGCTTTCATGGTGAGGTGTCTTCTGAATTGAATTTCACGATTTCTTCCCAAAGTATGGTACCATCCGTATCGCAAAATTTATGTATGAATTCTAAGGTAAACTTATTGATAACTTTGGCATATTCTTGCATAAACTGTTCGTTTCTTTCTTTAGCTTGATGTCCCAACGGTTCAATTATTTCTGTGTAAAGATTATCATTTCCTGAGATGAATTCCCAAAATTGTTGACCACAATATTTATAGTACTCACCTCTATCTGGTGTCTGATTTTTTCCATAACAACAACCGTTGACAGCTATGATATTCGCAGATGATGTATTAGTCCTGAGTATCCGTTTAGCTTTCGTAAAATTATTCTTGAGTCTTGCAACTTGGTTACTATTTCCCCAATTTGGTCCTGATTTTATAGAAACTATATACCTAATGCCATTTTTTAGGAATTCTAAATCAATTCCTTCTGCTGAAGATTTTTGACCACCATATACCTGTGAACAAATGAAGATCGCAAGTCCCTCAAGAAACCCACCGAAAATTGTTTCTTCCTGTGAAGATAGATGAGCTTCCAATATTGTTTTTACATAATCTTGTGCTGTGTTGATATCCTTGGCTTTAAATAGATATGGGTTTTTTCGTTTAACAACTGTCAATAACTTCAGTTTTTGCAGATTTTCTAATCTTCTCTGGTGGAAGGTCTGAATATTATCCTGAACATAATCAGTTATCTCTTGTTGTGTAATGTGTTTCATCATCTGCCTCTTCAAATAGTAGCATCTGTTTTGATTTGATATTCTCCCTTGCAACTTGATAATACTCCGACATAATCTCAATACCAACAGAATTCCTAAACAACTTTTGAGCAACCTGACACGTAGTCCCTGAACCAGCAAACGGATCCAGTACCCAATCATTTTCTTTTGTAAACAACTTGATAAACCATTCAGGTAATGATTTAGGAAAAACGGCACTGTGGTTTCTATTTCCTGTTTCTGTAGCCAAGTGTAATACATTCGTCGGATACGCCATTTTTCTGTCTACCCAATTTGATACATTCTTACCAAACCCACTCCCAACTTTTGAGGTGTCTCTACTTTGATCAGTTTTGCTTAGATTTTTCAATCTTTTCTTCGCCCAATCTCCCATCGGCACCATAACAGATTCTTGATACATGTTGAACTGCTTGGATTTGTTAAATTGCAAACATCGCTCCCATGCATCTCTAAAACGATTCGGCCATTTTCCCGGATAACTGTTCTTTTTATGCCAGATAAACTCCTCTGTCCACAACCACCCTTGCTTTTTCATTTCAAGAATCAATTCAATCACATAAGTATGTCGTTCTCCATTGACAGCTTTCTCTTTAATGTTCAATATGAATGTTCCGGATGGCTTGAGTACCCTTAAAAATTGTTTAGCACGCGGCATAAACCAGTTGACATATTCATTCGGATTGATGCCACCATAAGTTTTGGAACGTCGGTCGGCATAAGGGGGAGAAGTTACAATTAGGTCAATTGAATCAGCGTCACAATTGGCGAGTATGTCTAAACAATCTCCGAGATAAAGATCAGTTTTAATGGCTGACATTTAGTGTATACCTCTATGTAAATGTTAACAGAAATTACTTATGTCAAGTCAAATAAAGAGTACCATATATTCGTAGAATGTTCAAGTGAAATGTATGCATTTCAATGTTTTCAATGTTACAGACAGAACAAGAATCAAGCACATTTGCTCAGTAACAGTCAAAGGTAGACATATTCCAAGTTTTAAGTTGACTTTATTCAGATTCACATGGTATTATAAATCCATTACAAATAAACTGGTTTTTGAAACATGAATCATCTGTTGTGTGGCAAATAGATATACTTTTGATTGATATATTAGACCCGAAAAAAATCTAAGTTGTGTCATACATGTAAATTTATTTCAATAAATCAAAGAGGAGTAAAGTAGTGAAAAAGAATTTACTTTGTGTGCTTGTGGTATTCTGCATGATTGTACTCAACGCAAACGCACAAATTGAATGGGACGCTGACGAGTTCATGCCGTTGTCTGAAGTAAAAATTGGCATGAAAGGTAAAGGATACACAGTGTTTTCTGGTACAGATGCTGAGGAATTTACTTATGAAGTAACAAGCATTGAATACAACGCAAGTCCAGGATGGCATGTAGTCTGGGCAGAAGGTACCAGTGAAAACTTTAAGCGTACCGGTGTTGCGGGTGGAATGAGTGGCAGTCCAGTCTACATTAATGGACGGTTAATGGGAGCTATTTCACTTGGTTATTTCAATCAACGTGAACACTCAAATAACTTTGGAATCACGTCATTCGAACAAATGGTTGATGTCGCAGAACGTGGTATGAAACCCAACCTTTTATATGCGCACACGCAACAAACTGAACTCGGTTCTGAATTTGTTCAGGAAGGTCTCAATATGTTGCCTACCCTTCTTCCTAAAACTGATAACGGCTTGTTCCCAAATCAGATTGATAATGCCAACATGGCATCAAATTTTGACTTGAATGTGGAAGAGTTTTCCTTGCAGTTGGCAATACCTGTCACCATTCCAAGACTTGATAGACAAACCCTGCAGCTACTAAAACCATTTTTTGCGAGAGGGAATATGGTGCCTGTCCAAGCAGCAGGTGGTGGAGCTCCTGTCAAAGAATCTCCTGTTGAACCGGGACAGATTGTTGGACAAGAGGTAATACGTGGCGATGTCGCATCTTTTGGCTTTGGAACTATCACTTATGTTGACAAACAGAAGAAAGAATTACTTGCCTATGGACATTCTGCGTTTGGTGAGGGCAATGTCAACCTACCGTTGTCTGGAGGTTATGTCCACTTTATTCTGCCAAGTCGTACCCGATCAGTTAAAGTCGCTTCACCAACACAACCTATCGGAACTTTGGTACAAGATCGTGTCCCCGCAATTGCTGGACTAATTGAAGAACTTCCGAACACGCATCACTTTATTCCAGTGACAGCAAAGGTTCAAACATCTGATAAGAAAGTGCATAATCTATCCTATGAAGCTGCACGAGATAAGACTTTTACAGCACTTTATGCGGCTTCTGGAATTTCGGGTTTAGTAAGCGCGATGGAATTTTCTGGTAATGATCACACAGTCAATGTAATGGCTAAAATTACACTTGAAGATCATCCAGAATTAGACAATAATGAAGTCGTCGTAAACAACATCTTTTCATCAAGCGGATCCCCTGGATTTAACGTCTCACAGACAATATTATCCCCGATGCTGGATTTGTTAGTGAATCCTTATGCTAAAGTTAAAATAGAGTCTATTGACCTTGATATTAAATTAGAGGATAGACGAAAGACAGCTGTGATTCTGAAATCACGACTTGATAAGAATGTCTATCGTCCAGGGGAAGAAGTAGAAATCACATATACTATTCGTCCCTATCTTGAGCAAACTGAGACATTAACAGCCAAAATTAAAATTCCGAAAGATACACCTGATGGAATTGTCTTACTTCGCGCAATGAGTTCCAACTCATATCGGAGTTGGAAACGCTCACGATCCCCGGGAAGTTCTCGTGCGACAAACATCAATCAGTTGGTAAAATTATTAAATGACGGTGAACCGAACACAAACCTTATCCTTGAACTTTCCGTGCCACAACCCGGATTAACCGTTCAAGGTGAGGAATTTCCTAATCTACCGCTTTCCGTTATGTCTGTGATGAACACCACACTCCGAAGTGGAGAAAATGGTTTCACGTTTGGAACAGTGGTACACACGGATAAAGTTGAAACTGACTACATTATCGTTGGCAGTGCTTCTATGCCGGTAGCCGTTAATAGGAACGCACAATAATCTAATATTGGATTTATTTTCATTTACGCGCAATTGTAACAGGAGGATATGTTTTATGCGCAGCTTTTTTCGCTTTTGGAGCCTAATGGCATTACTCTTAATTCCCGTATGTATTGCATCGGCTGTGACCACATCGTTGTGGGAACAACATCAGAGATCGGATTTTGAATCAGGAGAAATTAAGAAAATCTCTGTTTCAAGCACGGGAGATGCCATGTTATCACGCAAAATTGACGGTTTCTCAAAAATAGATGAGGCACGTGTCTGGGCACTCGTTGAAGACTCTGAAGGCAATATCTATGCTGGAACAGGCAACGAAGGTAAAATTTACAAAATAGACGCAGACGGTCAAAATTTTTCACTTTATTATGATTCACCTGAAGTAGAAATATATAGTCTTGCTATTGGAGCAGATGATACCCTATATGCTGGCACAGGTCCTGATGGGTTGATCTACAAAATTACAGATGAATCTACACCGCCAGAAACCATTCTAAAAGAAGGCGACAAATACGTATGGTCTATGCATCTTGACGATGCAGGAAACCTGTTTGCCGTTACAGGTCTTGAAGGTAAAGTATATAAAATTACACCTGACGGTGAAGTCAATGTCCTATTTGACGCTGAAGAAAAGAATATAGTTTCTTTAGTTGCTTATGATGGTGGGTTTTATGCTGGTAGTAGCGGAAACGGTATCATCTATAAAATCAGTGATGATGGCACCGCAAATGTAGTTTATCAAGCCAAAGAGAAAGATGTACGGAATCTGGTCATGGATAGTGAAGGCAACGTCTATGCTTCATTAATTACATCAGTACCAATTGATAGAAGTAGTAGAAGTGCCCGTCCAAGCAGAGGGCCATCTGTGCCTTCACCACAGGCACCAGGTAGTGGTCCACCCAAGGAAAACAAATCCTTTATTTATAGGATTCACGCCGATGGAACAGTGGCACAAGTATGGAGTTCACCAGAACCGCTGATCTCATCTATTGTTTTGGAAGACGACGATAATCTGCTGGTAGGAACCGGAAGTAATGGTAAATTATTTCGCGTTGAAACAGATACAGGTGAATTTGCTGAAATCGGTAAATGTTCTTCGAAAGATGTCGTAGGGATATACCAAACAAAGAATTCGGATAACATGAAGACTATCCTCGCTGCTGGTAACCCAGGTAAACTATTCCAACTTACATCAGACCATGTTGAGGAAGGCACAATTGAATCCTCTGTCCACAACGCACAAAGTTTGTCGCGTTGGGGTAAAATTTCGTGGGAAGCTGATGTACCAGAGGGTACTTCAATTAGTTTCGCTACGCGTTCTGGGAATACTCGAAAACCTGATGATACATGGAACGAATGGTCAGATGAACTCATGACACCAGAAGGATCGCAAATTCCGAATGCGGATGCACAATATATCCAATGGCGAGCAAAGTTCACGACAACTGATCCTGCCAAATCACCTACACTGAAAAAGGTAATACTCGCATCTGCTCAAACAAATGTTGAGCCACGGTTTACCAGTATTTCTGTAGGCGCATCCGGTAGAAGCAGTTCACAACGTCCCTCAGCCGGTCCGCCATCATCAAGCGCAAGCAGAGGTTCGTCCTCAGCTTCATCACCAAAAAGATGGAAAATTGAGTGGAAAGTTGAAGATGCAAATAAAGACACACTCCAATTTACTGTTTACTACAAGGGTGTTGATGAAGAAAACTGGCAACTCCTCAAAAAAGAACTCGATGCTCCCAGTTATGATTGGGATATCACCTCAATAGCTGATGGCAGGTACAAACTGAAGGTTGTTGCAACAGATAAGTTAAGCAATCCAGTTGGATGGGAAAAAACTGCCAAGAAAGAAAGTGCACCGTTCAGTATTGATAATACCGATCCGAATGTCGGTGCAATTGAGGTTGAGCCAAACGGTGAAGGATTTAAAATCACATGTAAGGTCTCGGATATGATGAACACTGTCCAGAAAGCTGTCTATAAGATTGACAACGACGAAAAGTGGAAAGTCATTTTCCCAGAAGATGGAATCTTTGATTCCAAAGAAGAGACCTTATTATTAGAAACTGGAAAACTATCCGATGGTGCTCATAGCATTACAATTCGGGTAACCGATAAAGCACAGAATACAGCAACTGGTCGTGAAAGTTTCTAATAATGTGATTTAAAGCAGACAAATTATAGGGCGGGTTTTAATTTAAACTCGTCCTATTTTTTTGTGACTGTATCAATAGCACGGTAGGTAATGTCAAGCAAGGAATCCAACTCTGGAATAGATATATTTAGAGGTGGCATCAAGACGATGGTATTGACAAGAGGTCTGAGAATTGCCCCTTCAATAAGTGCTGCTTTGCACACGCTAATCCCCATTTTCTCTTCAAAAGAATAAGGAATTGTGTTGTTGGGATCTTCCATTATTTCTATGCCAGCAGCCATACCACAAACACGCACATCACCAACATGTGCTAAAGCATAGAATTTCTCAAGCCGTTTCATAAAATGTCTGATTGTTACTTGGAGTCGATCAAGCAATTTTTCTTTGTCAAAGATTGCGATATTCTCTAAGGCTACTGCACATGCTAACGGATTCCCAGTAAATGTATGACCGTGGAAAAATGTCTTGAGCTCGCTGTATTCTCCAAGGAAGGCGTTGTAGATTTCATCGGTGGTCATCGTTGCTGCAAGCGGTAAGTAACCAGCTGTCAATCCTTTCGCTGAACATAAAATGTCTGGGGTCACATTTTCGTGTTCACATGCCCACATCTTCCCAGTGCGACCAAATCCTGTCATCACTTCATCAACAATCAGAAGCGTTGCGCTCCTTTTTGTCAATTCCGACAGTTCTTTCAGAAATCCATTCGGTGAAAGAAGCATACCACCCGCACCTTGTATCAAAGGTTCTAATATGATACCTGCGATCTGTCCGGGATGCTCGGAAAGGGCACGATCCACGGCATTCAACCAGCGGGTTTTCGTTACATCTGTAGTAGACTTTGAGGTATGATTGGTCTCGGGGTTAGATACACGGATACTTTTGAAAAGGAGAGAATTATAGGTATGATGAAAACTCTCAATCCCACCGACACTCATAGCACCGACAGTGTCTCCGTGGTAGGCTTTATCAAAGTGAATAAAGAGTTTTCGTTGTGGTTGCTCTTTATGTTGCCAATACTGAAACGCCATCTTCAGCGCGATTTCTACCGCTGTTGAGCCGTTGTCAGAGTAAAAAACTTTGTTCAGACCGACTGGTGTGATCTCTACAAGTTTTTGAGCAAGTTGAATTGCTGGGATATTGCTATAACCAAGCAGTGTTGAATGTGCAATCTTATCTAACTGATTTCTAAGTGCAGCATTGAGATCGGGATGATTATGTCCGTGGACGTTTGTCCACATAGACGCAATTCCATCAATATACCGATTGCCCTCAACATCAAACAGATAAACACCATCACCCCGTTCAATAATAACCGGTTCCTCTGCCAACCAATCACGCATCTGTGTGAAAGGATGCCAGAGATTATCTTTGTCCCAAGCGATTAGCGTCTCTCTATCCCTTAAGTTTTGCATAGTGAACAGGCTGTTCTAACGCGAGTTCTTCATACGTGCCATACTTCGGCACGATAATCTCAAGCATCCTATTTTGATACTTTGAGTAGAAATCCTGAGGCTGTCCTGGGATAGTAAAGATATTTCTGAAACCATCTGGAAATGAACTGGTTCGACCAACGACCTTTTCAAACCGCGGATCAGCTAATTGCTTAGGGTTATTTTCACTCCTTGGAAGTTGTGTTTGAACAGTCACAACACTTTCTTGTGTAGGTGATGTTTCTGGAGCATAAGGGGAACTTAGATAGACCTCATAGGCGTAGTCTGGCATTCTGTCTGGTAACTCGAAAGTCTCTTTCGCAGAAGAATTCGGCACCCAACGCGGAAATTCAATCTCAATACGATAATGATCAGCAAGCTCTGATACCCGATTAACCATGCCGTAGCGACGGTAACGTTCTGTAATATCGTCAGAGTATATTGTCCCTTCAGTTTGAACAGCACCGGGCATTGTTGTTCTCGGTTCTGCAGGTGCTTTTACCAAAGCAGAACGCAGCCCTTTGAGTAGAGGTGTAGCAATGAGTGAAGGGAACCATCCGTAAAATGAGGCACCGTAACGTGCTTGTTCAGCATCAGGTGTCGTTGTGAGTTCGTCTCTAAAACGAAAAACACCTTCAGCGATGGCTATCACAATTCCCAAAAAGAGCATGAGGTTGCCTTGTGATGAGAAAAGTCCGAAACCACCTTGCTGCATCCCGATGAAAAAGAGGACAAGCGGATAGAGAATCAAATTGATCAAACTGTTGATGCCAGTTGAAATCGCACTGCTGAAAACCCAAGGCTTCCCTGCCATTCCCTCTAACTCCGTCTTAAATCTTGCAGAGAAAGCACCGAGGAGCGGCTGTCCGAGCATAACGATTAAACCGAAAGGTTGACGTAAAGACGGTCCAACAGCATCTGGCAGCTGCACAAATTCTTCAGGGACTCCTTGTTCTTTCCCTCTTGACTTGCCCGATTCATCAGAATCTCCATCAGCTTTTTCCGGATATTCAAACGTTTCAAAGAATTTACTATTAATATCAATGAATGATTCCCATTGACTTGGTACATCGCTTTGCTGATAAATCGCTTCAACGGGGCATTCGTCAACACACGCTGCACAGTCTATGCACACGTCAGGGTCAATATAGAGTTGATTTTCGCCGTCAACCGTATGTATACAATCTACAGGACACACATCAACGCACGCAGTATCCTTCACATCTACACAAGGTTCACAAATTATATACGCCAATTCTATCTTCCTCCTTTATAGGATACAACTGCTGTAATTATACCACATTAACTTGTAGATAGCAAGTTGAAAAATAGGTAGGGGTGTGTAAAGTTTTTGTCACTAACTTCTCACCAACCATTGTAGGGGCCAAATCAAGAAATCAACGGTATGAACGCCTGTAGGCGTTCCCCGGGTATGAATGCGCTTATGGCATTCCCTGGGTCTCTGTGCCCGCCCGTTGCCTTACAGGACAAGGAATGGCGGGGCACAGAGACCCCGCCCTACAATAGATTACAGGTTTTGCACTTGAATTGACATCTACGGTGACAAAATCTTTACACACCCAATAGGTAGGGGTGTGTAAAGTTTTTGTCACCATAAGCGTCAATTTAGCGGTTACCCAACCCAACTTCCCTATTGTAGGAGGGGTTGTAACCCCAATCTTTTTAGCCAAAACGTGCAAATCGGGGCTGGGTGTGTTGGATCGCTTTGTAAGCGCGATTCTCAAACCCGTAGGCGGGGGAATGCCAAAAGGCATTCATACCGTTTATTTGGCGCTTTGTATGCGCGCTTGTCTTTGATCTCAAATTACACTATTTATTTCTTTATCTTCATTACGACGATATAAACCTCGTTTTAAAGTAGAACAATTCTTCAGCTGGTTAGAAGACTTCCGACGGTTAGTAGTTCGTTGGGAATATTATGCTGAATTGTATTTAGGTTTTTTGCTTCTGGAATGCATACGTATGCAATTAAGATATTTATGAGATACGCTTTACGTTATCCTACCACTCCTTTTTTCCCACGCACTACACGCTTACACGCCAAATAATGCTTACGAGACGCACGAGTCCGCCTGCCGAACTCACGAAGCAAACATTCATAAGGTGTATCAACGGCATTCGGAACACGCCGGCGCGAAAGTTTACGAGACTCCCAATGCAAACGATAATACGAACCAACACTCACACCCGCTTCTTCACATGCTAAACCCACAGAAGTGTACCTTAGCAACACAGCCAGATCAGCAATAACCTCTTGTGACAACCGCATTCAACCCTCCTTTTTCGCGAAGGTTTTTATTATCATTTTTTCCAAAAACACCAAATTATAATGCAATTAATGCAAAATATTTTTAAGGATACCATATTTTCAACCCAAAACATAACATAGAGTGTGTAAAGTTTTTGGCGCAGATACAAACTTCTGTTATTTTTAGTCCCGTAAGGACGGAATGTTTATAGAAACCGAGTCGCCTCCAACTCTCTAGTCCCGTATGAAGATTAATTTATTAATCGGGTAATCTTAATCACCCCAAAACTTGTTGGAGCGCTTTGTAAGCGCGATTGTCAAACCCGTAGGCGGGGAATGCCAAAAGGCATTCATACCCGGGGAACGCCAAAAGGCGTTCATACCGTTGATTTCTTGATTTGGCGCTTTGTAAGCGCGCTGGACTTTGATCTCAAATTACCCAATTTATTTCTTAATCTTCATTAGGGACGATATGTTTATCTTTATATGCCGTTCCTACGGAACTCAAGTGAGGTAGTCCAAATTTCTTCTATAAACATATCGTCCCTAATGAGGATTAATTTATTAAACGGGTAATTCTCATTTTCTCAAACACGGTAGGAGCGGTTTCCTAACCGCTCCGGACTTCTCAAGGAAATTACCCGATTTATTCTTTAATCTTCATACGGGACTGAAGAACGTATTGCAAAGTTATATAGTATAAGACACGCCAAAGTTAGAACAGTAAGACATCCAACAATATCAGCAGACTCTTATTGACAAAAACTTTACACACCCAATAGGTAGAACAAGGTTCGGAATTCGCTTCTATTACGATATTGTGAAACAACTTACACAATAATACTTGAATAACATTTTGAAATTGTGATAAAATTCAATGCAGTAGAATTCTTGCATCTACTTCTTCCCATATTTAATACTTTCCCGATACATGGAGGCATCATAAGCAATATGAAGAAACCTGTATCCTTACTCACATTTATTTTAATCACAATACAATTACAAGTTTTCGGCAGTGGTCCAAGTCCACCACCGCGTGCATTGCCTGATGGTGCGATAATCCGTATCGGACAAGGACACGGTGCAGATTTCGCTTTTTCACCAGATGGCAATAACATCGCTATTGCCTGCTCAAATATAGGAATTTGGATTCATGATGTGCACACGGGGTTGGAAGTTGAGTTGCTTACAGGACATACGGATGCGGTTACTTCTGTTGCGTATTCTCCTGATGGTTCAATACTGGCGAGTGGGAGTTACGATAGGACAGTTCGATTGTGGGACACCGACACTTATAAACTACGCGCGACACTTACTGGACATACGGGTGATACCAAAGCATTAGCATTTTCACCTGATGGTAAAACACTTGCCACAGCCGCAAACAGAAGCAGTGAGATACTTAGGGTTGGGCCATTTGTACAGGAAGAAAAGGCAGTAGAAGTAATTGATAGTAATATTCGGTTGTGGGACGTTTCTTCAGGGAAATACAAGATGACTCTAAAAGGACATTCGGGATGGATTTCGGATCTGACATATTCACCTGATGGAACAACACTTGCAAGTGCAAGTACAGATCGCACAGTCCGATTATGGGATGGGGGCACTGGAAAACATAAAAACACTCTCAAAGGACACACACAAAATGTAGATTTAGTAATGTTTTCACCAGATAACAAACGACTTGTAAGTTGGGGTAACGATGCAACTGCTCGATTGTGGCATACGGATACCGGTAAACAGATAGCACTATTTGACGATATTCATTATAAAGCAGTGACGCTTTCACCAGATGGCAGAACCTTAGTATGTGGACAAGGTAAAGACAACGCTACAATTCGTTTGTGGGATGCTCACACTGGAAAACAGAAAGCAGAACTTACCGCACAACTCGGGACCGTCTTCTCAGTTGCGTTTTCTCCTGATGGCTTAAAACTTGTCACCGCTGAAGACTGGCAAAATATGACAATTCGGTCAACAATTCGGTCATGGGATTTAAATAGTAGCAATTTTCAGACTACTCTGAAGGGAGATCCACATCTGATACACTCTCCACAGAGACCACATCCAGTCCAAGTTGTTGGGAGATCTGGATGGAATGCACGACTTGAGTTCTCTCCAGATGGAAACACCCTCGCTAGTTGGAGTTTTGATGAAATACGTCTATGGGACGCACAGTCAGGAGAGCAGAAAGCAAAGATGTCTTACCCAAGGCAGCGCGAACATAGATATGGCAAACCATTTGTCGTCCATTCTTCTGATGGCAAGACACTTGTTTGCGGAAACGGAACAACAAGAATATGGATCTTTGATACCGAACCCTACAAATTTCGGTCTACACTCAATGGACATACAGCACCCATAATTACAGTCGCACTTTCACCAGATGGAACAATGTTTGCCAGTGCAAGTAAAGGTAATACAATTAGACTATGGGATATTCCATCCGGTAAGCAGCGCGCAACACTAAACGGACATGTAGATGTCGTTCAGAAGTTAACTTTTTCACCGGATGGAACAATGCTTGCGAGTAGTAGTTCGGATAAAACAGCGTATATATGGGATGTCCAAACTGGTGATGTACTAAGAAGACTGGTAGGACATACAGATGCAGTCAATAAATTAGTGTTCTCACCTGATGGAGAATCGCTTGCAAGTGGGAGTAAAGAGGTCATAGTATGGAATACAATGACAGGAAGAAAAAGGTATGCAGTTGAAGGTCCCGCATCTATAGCGTTTTCAAATGATGGAAAAACACTTGTCACTGGAGATAAGTGGGAGATTCATCTGTGGGATGCACATTCAGGAAAACACAAGAAAACACTCTCAGGACATCTGGATGAGAGTCGGAGATTGGCATTTTCTCCAGATGGCAAAAATCTCATTAGTAGCGGTGAAACGGTACAGCTGTGGGATGCAAACACCGGAAAAAACCTCTCTACTCTGTCTGAAAAATTCGGTATATGGACAGAAGCGTTTTCGGCAGATGGGGTAATTCTCGCTGGAACAAGTGGAGGCAGAATTGAATTCTGGGATATCCCTTTGCATCAACATATAGCTACTCGTAGGGGTCATAGTGAATCTGTCTCTTCATTAGATATTTCACCGAAGGACAGAACTATAGCCTCCGCAAGCTATGATGGCACTATTGTTTTATGGCATCCTGTGCATACAAAGGATCAATTTACATTTACGAAAATAATTCCTTCGTCAAACTCACCTAATGTTGGCGATCAATTGACATTCAGTATTGAGATTACAGGAGCAGAAAACGTCGCCGGATACCAGTTAAGTGTGCAGTATGATAACGCCACACTAAAATATATTTCTTGTGTTATTGGAGCCTTTCTTCCCGGTAACGCTTTCTTTATGCAACCAATACTCCAGAATAATCAGTTGACACTTGCCGCAACTGCCCTCACAGGAACAGGAAATGGTGACGGAACACTCGCTACCTTAACATTTGAAGTCTTGGCTGCTAATCCATCATCCTTGAATATAATAGATTTAATTCTTTCTGACAAAGACGGTAAGCGAATACGTGCCACAAAAAAACATGAAGAGGAGACAACAGAATGAAACCCATGAGAATTCTTGTCATAACATTTCTGGCACTTATGGCAATGTTACCAAACGTCGGTGCTGAAGATGTTTCTCAATGGTCACTGCCTGAAAATGCTATAGGACGTTTCGGTAAAGGGCAGATACACGATTTGGCGTATTCACCTGATGGTAGGCTACTTGCAGTATCCACTTATATTGGAATGTGGTTGTTTGATGCAAATAATGGCAAAGAAGTCGCGCTATTTACTGGGTATACAAATGAAGATTTCATTGGGTTTTCAGGTAATCCATCCTTCCAATCTACCGTTTCATTCTCACCAGATGGTAAATTACTTGCCAGTCCCAGTTGGGATGGGAAAGTCCGTGTATGGGATGTACCAACTCGTAAACTTATTGCCACAATCAAGGGGTATCACCGTTCAGCTCTGTTTTCACCAGATGGAAAAACATTAGCAATTGATAAGAAACTTTGGGATACACTCACCTTCAAAGAAATAAAATCCCTGTCAGAAGATCAGACATCACTGCGCGCCCTTGCATTTTCTCCTGATGGGACTACACTCATTACCAATACTGTTAAAGATTCTATTATATTGTGGAATCTAAGAACAGGACAAAGTAAGAATATACCTATTGGAGATGCAGGCTTCCTCAATACGCTTGGGTTTTCACCTGATGGAAAGACCATTGTCTGTCGTGGAAATATAAGTAAAACGGTAGCTTTATGGAATACTGAAACTGGGAAACAGATTACAATTCTTTCTGGTAATAAGCATGTTGTCAACTCCGTTGCATATTCACCTGATGGAAATACATTTGCCAGTTCTTGTTATGAGATGATCTGTATATGGGATGCAAAAACTAAACAACAGATAACGACTTTGCCAAGAAACGGCACGCGATTCAATGAAGTTGAATACACACCTGACGGTAAAACACTTGCAGTTTTAAGGACTAATGGTGAGATCCAATTGTTAGATGTAAAAACTGGGCAGCTAATACGCACCTTAATACAACCACAAACTCTATTTTCCATGTTACCCTCTTCTGATGGAAAAATGATCGCTACTCGCACATTAAGCAATATTATAATATGGGATCTCCACACCAGAAAACCGAAGACTTATCTCATCGGTGACTCCGATTTCACCACACCCGCACTCTTTTCTCAAAATGGGAAAAACCTAATAAGTATCAGTAGGAGTGAAGATCAAACAAAACTGATTTCATGGGATATCTCCACGGGTAAAGGTCAGTCAACCTTTACACAAAATGAAAAAGATGTATCTTCAAGTAACCTCTCTCCAGATGGTAAGACCTTAGCAATCAATCTCAGAGAAAAGGGAATACAGTTGTGGGATACAACCACAGGTAAACTTAAGAAAACTCTCTCAACGCAGACTGGTGAGTTTGGTACTATGGTATTCTCTCCAGATAATAACCATTTTGTTACAACGGATAACCAAAGTATAATTGAACTGTGGGATGCAGTAACTGGAGAACATAAAGCAGTATTAACCCAACATAGTGGTGGGACAAAAGAATTAGCTTTCTCAAAAAATGGGAAAGTGCTTGCCAGTTGTACCCACCACGAAGCACGTTTATGGGATATGAATACGGGTTCTCAACTTTCTACTACTTTCAGTACATCTGGACACAAGATAGATTTTTATTCGTTAGCATTATCACCAGATGGAACCATCCTTGCAAGTGGTAGTTATGATGCCAAAATTCGTATATGGAATACAAAAACTGGACTTCTCATGGATACTCTTATTGGACATACTGGTGCTATTGAGGAATTAGTTTTTCTACCGCGGCAGAAAAACGCATTAAATGAAAATAATGAAATCAACATTTCAATACCAAGCGGAACAACCTTAGCAAGTAGCAGTAGAGACGGCACCGTTTTGTTATGGGAGATTAGACCTTATGTTGAAACAGAAGCATCTGTAAAAGTAACTCCAGACATTATAGAATCCCCAAGTGTCGGTGGCGAGGTGACGCTTAATTTGGATATTGAAGGTGGAGAAAAGGTCAGTGGTTTTCAACTGACATTGGATTATGACCCTGCAGCATTCCAATATGTCTCAAGTGAAAAAGGCACATTTCTGGCAAATGAAGCGACCTTTGATGTCTCAATAGAACCGTCTTGGAAAAGTGATCCAAATCGTGTCAAACTTGTATGTTCGTCTTCACCTGATGCTGCAATGAACGGCAATGGAACCCTTGCGAGTGTTACCTTTGAAGTTATTGACCAAAAAGCATCAACCTTAAGTCTATCAAGAGCACGTCTTGAAAATCAGGATGGAAGTGTTTCAAGTCCTATAGTATTTAGCAGCTCTGTTCACAAATCAACAAGAATGGAGGATACCTCTTTAGATCCTTCGCAATTGGCGTTGCCAGACGGTGTGAAAGCACGTTTAGGAAGAGGCACAATATATGATATACAGTTCTCACCTGATAACACACAACTCGCAGTAGCGAGTTCAATTGGAATTTGGATTTATGACATTAACAATGACGAAGCACAATCACTATTTGCCGATAACGCTGCCGGTGCAATTAAAATCGCATTCTCACCTGATGGTAGATTTATAGCGAGTAGTTGTTCTGATCGCAGAGTCCGTGTGTGGAATCTAATAAACGGGCAACTACTAAGAGCTTTTGACATCAATCATAGATATGTTAATGACAATGCAATAGCGTTTTCACCAGATGGACGAACCCTTGCAAATGGAACAGAGTTATGGGATATTCATACGGGACAACATAAAACCACCCTAAAGTGGCACCATTCTGATCGCGTACAAGCAATGATGTTTTCTACAGATGGCAAAATGCTGGCAACTACGACCCAGCGAAGCAATGTACGATTATGGGATGCTGCCTCTGGACAAGAAATTGCTAAACTGCATGAAGGTGGAGAATATACCTCTCAGAACCACAAAGTAGCATTTTCACCAGACCGGACTAAGCTGAGTGCAATTGTATCACCACCTAACCGACAGAACGGTTCAGTTATGCTGTGGAATACACAAACACATGAATTGGAAAAAACCGTTATTGAGAAGAAATACTCCTTTCTATTTGTGTCTATAGATTTTTCTAACGAAGGTAACCCAATCGCTGTAGTTGGAGAACGGAAAAAACTCTATATCAGGAATCTTGATACTGATGAAAACATCGCAATGCTTGAAGGACATGATGAGATCGTCCATATAGCAGCATTTTCACCAGATAAATCTATGCTTGCGAGTGCGGGAAAAAGCGGGTCAATCCGCTTGTGGGACGTAGAAACTGGAAGACTCCACTCAATATTTTCTGGGTATACGAATGCTATTTCTTCAGTGGCGATGATGTCTAACGGTACAACCCTCGTTACTGCTAACCGTGATCAACCGTTGCAGTTGTGGGATAGCCTGACGTTAAAGAACATAGGGACAATTCAGGGAGCAAGAGATCCTTATTCTGCATCAGCTGTGGCGTTTTCACCGGACGAGACAATCCTCGCAGGTGGTGCCTATGATGATGTGGTGTTATGGGATGTAAATAGTCTACAAAAAACTGCAACTTTGAAAGGACATAGAGGGCAAATAAAAACTATTGCTTTTTCACCTGATGGACAGACACTCGCTGCATTTAGCATGTATGACAAGACTATCCAATTGTGGAATGTGTCCACTGGAGAAGAAAAATTCAAACTTAATGGGCATGCGGAAAAGATTTATTCTTTGGCGTTTTCTCCAGATGGCTCACTAATCGTCACTGCAGAAACTTTGTCGCAAGACGAACAAGCAATCCGACTCTGGGATGCAAGAACTGGTGAGAATATTACTACATTCGCAAACTTGATTCGCGCGAACATAAATAGAAGATTTCCAGTCCTGGCTGTTGCATTTTCATCAGATGGAAAGATTGTTGCCAGTATAGATGTCAGTGCCGACATTCAATTGTGGAATGTAGAAACAAAAAAACACAAAACTAAGCTGAAAGCGGATTTAGAATCTATTCACGGTTATTATAGTGAGTATTCTGCTATAGCGTTTTCACCAGATGGGACAACCTTGGTAAGTAGTGGACCTCGCGCTACCATTAATGTTTGGGACATTGAAACTGGAAAACATCGAAAAGTATTGAAAGGACATACAGGTCAGGTCACATCTCTTGAATATTCAACGGATGGTACGACACTTGTAAGTGGAAGCATAGATGGCACCGTGCTTTTATGGGAAATGAGTGCATCCCCTGTCACACGTCTGGACATCACACCGAATACTGTCCAATCTCCTCCTATTGGTCAACAATTCACATTTAACATTGATATTGCAGATGGGCAGAATGTTAAAGGTTATCAATTTACAATAAACTATAATGCATCTGCCCTACGTTACATCTCAAAATCCGAAATTCAGATCAACAATATAATTCCTCTTGAAATTGCGGAAAATACCATTACACTTGCAGGAAATGCAACACATGGTAGAAGCATAACAGATGGCACAATCACCTCCGTAACATTTGAAGTTATTAAGCGCATAGACACAACCTTAACGATAACGGATGCACTCCTTACTCACAGTGATGGCAGCCGTTCAAACCCTGTGGTTGGTCAAGCAAAGGTAATTGAACCACAACGTATGCCAGAAGATGTTAACCTTGATTGGCAATTAGATGATGCAGACCTTGAATTTGTATCAAAACGTCTTGGACAAAAAGGAAAGGACAATCCTGCTGATGTTAACAAAGATGGAATTGTGGATATAGCAGATCTTGTCTTAATCAGAAATGCATTATATGGACTGGAACCTGAATCTGAAACAGAATGATATTCTTATCCTATTAAGATTATTTCCAAAGAAAACCCTAAAGTGTACATTTTAGAACATTGGATGTACTTTTCTGTGCAGCTCTTCAGCTTATATATGCTAATACACATCTAAACAGTGATATCTATTGGCATATAAATTGCTAACATGCAGGTATAGTCGTATTAAAATGGTATTCGGAGGATAAGGACCGTGAAACTTTATAGGTTTCTAATTGCAACATTACTATTTCTATGTGTTTTTCTTCAATATGTTGTTGCTGAAGATTCTTCTCAGTGGTCACTACCAGAAAATGCTGTAGCACGTATCGGTAAAGGACAGATAACTGATATGGCATATTCACCGGATGGTAAATTGCTTGCTGTGGGAACTTCTATAGGCGCGTGGCTATATGACACACATACAGGGAAAGAACTGGCACTGTTTGCTGGATACAAATTTTCCAGGATTGTAGAGTTTCGGGATAATTTGAACCGCATTATTTATTATAACACATCTATTGCGTTTTCACCAGATGGTAAGACTTTGGCAACCGCATGTTGGGATGATAACATCCGTTTTTGGGATGTGCAGACGCATGAGATCAAAGCTACATTGGAAGTGCAAGGAGGCGTTAAGACAGTTTTATTCTCTCCAGATGGAAGGACATTTATTAGTGCAGGTAGTCTTATCCAACTTTGGGACGCGAATTCTCTACAGCATAAATTCACCTTTAAGAAAAATTACGAGTACATTACATCATTAGCAGTATCCCCGGATGGTACGACACTTGCCAGTGCAAGTGATGATGAAAGGATAGACCTATGGGATATGCAAAAGGGTGAACACCTCTCTAAGATACACGGACGAACAAGATCGGATAAGGTATTAGCGTTTTCACCAGACGGTACTATACTTGCATGTCGTGGTCCTAACGAAACGATACGCCTATGGAACACAAAAACAAGAAAACGACTAAAATTGCTCATCGGACATCATAGAACAGTCATGTCAGTGGGGTTTTCCCCAGATGGTAAAACACTTGCCAGTGGAAGTTGGGATCAAACAATAATGTTGTGGGATGTCCAAACAGGAAAACATAAAGTAACTCTTACTGGACATAAAGAAGGAGTCCGTTCATTAACATATTCTCCTAATGGTAATACACTTGCGAGTGCAGGGTATGACGGTACAATTCGGTTTTGGAATACACAAACTAATCAACATAAGACCACCCTCATCCATTCACATTCTTGGTCACAAATGGCTCTCTCTTCGGATGGCAAGACAGTTATAACTTCTGAGAGTAAAGATATATTGTTGTGGAATATTCATACACGTCAACTAAAGACGCGCCTCACAAGCGATCTACACTCCCGTTACTACATCCTTTCTTCACAAAGTGGATCAACAATCGCTAATGCTGGCTATGGAAATAGAGATAATGAATTTCCGCAATTTGCATACGGAAATAAAGATAAGCAATTTCTATTATGGAATGTGCACACAGGGGAACGTAGAGAACCCTTCATAGAACAACATAAGGATGTTTTTTCAGATACAAGATCAAGGATGCTGTCGCCAGATGGAACAATACTTGTTGTTGGTAAAGAGGATGGCACGGTGCAACTGTGGAACACCCATACGGGTGAAAACAAAGCAACGTTCACAAAACACAATGAATATATATCTGCTTTAGTATTCTCACCAGATGGTAAACTCCTTGCAACAGGTGATGGACAACAGACAATCCATTTGTGGGATACCGTTTCTGCAGAACACATAAAATCCTATACGACTGGTTTTGGCACAATTGGATCGTTAGCGTTCTCACCAGATAATAGAATGCTCGCGAGCGCAACTCAATTTGAAATCCGCTTATGGAATTTAGAAACAGGCGAATACACCACAACTTACAAGCGACTTAGTACAACATCGTTAGCATTCTCTCCTGATGGGAAAATGCTTGCCAGCGGTTATCGGGATGCTAAAATACGATTGTGGGATACACGGACAGGACATCTCTATGATACATTAATTGGACATTTTGGTAAGATTACTTCGTTAGCATTCCCGCAACCAAATGACATGTCAGAAACTACGTATAGTAAAAAGGACATTGCCACACAAAACCAATATATTTTAGCGAGTTTGAGTGAGGACAAAACCGTTTACTTATGGAAAGTAAAACCTGTCGTTGATACAAACACGGTTGTAAAACTCACCCCACATCTCGTGGAATCCCCTGCTATTGGAGAACAGTTGACAATCAACATTGGCATAAAAGGCGCGAAGAATATCACTGGTTTTCACACAACAATAGATTTTGATAACACTGTTCTTCGTTATGTCTCAAGTAAAAATGGAGACTACCTCACTGGTGAGATTTCTGCTGAAATAACACATATCTATCCAAATCGCGTAAAACTTGTATCCACAGCTTCAAGTAAAATTGGTCATGGTGATGGCACACTTGCAAGTGTAACATTTAAAGTTATTGATCAGAAAGCCTTGTACCTAAGTCTATCACAAGTGCGACTTGAAAAATCTGATGGCAGTTTAGTGCGTCCAACTGTTATAGGCAGTACCGTATACGATCCACAGCAGAATATGCAACCTATAGAAGATCACACACAATTTGCTTTGCCTGAGGGTGCTACCACGCGACTTGGTAAAGGTAGAGTAAATGCTATGGAGTTTTCACCTGACAATACGCAGCTTGTTGTTGCAACTTCTATTGGGATTTGGATTTATGATGCAAATACGGGTGATGAAATTGCACTAATCAAAGGGAACGCGGCAAATGAGTCTGTCATCGCGTTCTCTCCTTATGGTGACCTGTTTGCAAGTAGTCAATTTTATGGGAAAATACATCTGTGGAATTCATATACATACCAACTCGTAGATACATTTGCAGATGAAGGAAGAGATGGGAACGAGGATTTGATGTTTTTCTCGGATGGATGTACTCTTTCCAATGGAAAAAAAATATGGAATATCCACACTGGACAACTAATAGGCACTATCATAAGTGGTAATGTCGGTACTATTTCCCAGTCTGATATGTCTCCAGATGGAAAGACAATTGCTACTACTACGAAAGAGAATAAGATACAGTTGTGGGATGCACACAATGGAAAAGAATTAGCTTTACTTAATAAGGAAAGAAACGATTCTCGACAACATAAAATCCTATTTTCTCCAGATGGCACTAAACTTGCCGCAATTGGATCAGCACAGAACAGGCCGAATAGCACAATCTTGTTGTGGGACGCAGATACACACGAATTAATTAGTACTTATACAGAACGTGATAATTCCAAAGTATTTCTATCCATAGATTTTTCTCAAGAAGGAGACCTAATCACTGTTGTTAAAGACTGGCACAGAACGTTACGTCTTCGTAATTATGAGACTGGTGAAGAGTTAGCAGTTTTTGAAGGGCATGATGAGAGAGTTGATGTGGCTACATTTTCACCAGACAAAACTACACTTGCGAGTGTTGACAGTAATGGGGCAATTCGCTTGTGGGATATAGAATCAGGTGAACTCCTCATGAAACTCAAAGGTGGTGTGCACGTGCCTGCATCCGTAGCCTTGTCACCTGATGGATCCAACCTTGCTATGACAAACAGTAGCGGAGGACTTCAATATTGGGATAGGTATGAAAACCGAATTGTCACTTTTCCACTAAGAACTGATGTGGACGAATATTGGGAACCAAATACTTATGCTCATTCACCAAATTGGAGGATTATTGCTGCAGGTGCATGGAGAACAATCCGTTTGTGGGATACGACAACCGAAAAATATGTTGCTACACTCACAACAGATGATAATAGCTTTGAAATGGGAAATATTATATATTCACCTGATGGGAGGACACTCGCTGCAAATAAAATGCACGGCTATGAAATCATACTATGGAACACGCATACACAAGAACAGATAGCAACCTTGAAGGGACATACAGATAAGATACACGCTATAACCTTCTCACCAGATGGTGCATTACTTGCAAGTTGCAGTGGACAATGGGATGAAGACGATAATACAATACGACTCTGGGATACAAAGACAGGAAAGGAACGCTCCAAAATTACAAATATCGTAATAGAGAAATTAAGAAAAGAGTCTCGGGCAGTTACAGCCATTGCGTTTTCCCCAGATGGAAAGACGATTGCAAGCACAGATGCAAGCTGCGATGTTAAATTGTGGGATGTAGACACAAAAAAACAGAAATCCAAATTACTGGCTTTGTCAGGACATAGTAATAGTTTTTATCGAGGAACACACGCTTTAGCCTTTTCACCAGATGATACGATGCTGGCAAGTACTGGACTCAGTGCTACCATCAATGTTTGGGACGTTGATACAGAAAAACTTCAGAGTATTCTGAAAGGACATACGAGCATTGTCACAAACCTTGAATATTCAGAAGACGGAACAACTCTTATGAGCCGAAGTAATGATGGCACCGCACTATTTTGGGAAATGAGACAAACACCAGTGACACGACTGCAAATCACACCACGTTCTGTCCAAGCTCCACCTGCTGGTAAACAACTTAACTTTGATATTTATATGGTTGATGGTCAGGATGTCTCAGGATATCAATTTATGTTAGAGTACGATGCAAAAGCACTCCGTGTTATCCCTGACAACGAAAACATTAACATAAGAAACATTGACATATCACCTCCTGTTGTGAAAACGAATACGATAGCGCTTACAGGTAATGCATCGTCAGGTGCAACCATAAAAGATGGTCCAATCGCATCCATTACATTTGAAGTGATTGAGCGTGCAGATGTAACCTTGACGATAAAGGAGGCACACCTTACACACAATGATGGTGAACGTTCGCTACCAGCAATTGGTCGTGCATGGGTCTTTGAACCACAACGTATGCCAGAAGATGTTAACCTTGATTGGCATTTAGATGATGCAGACCTTGAATTTGTATCATCGCGACTTGGACAAAAAGGAAAGGACAATCCTGCTGATGTTAACAAAGATGGAATTGTGGATATAGCAGATCTTGTCTTAATAAGAAATGCATTATATGGACTGGAACTTGAATCTGAAACAGAATGATATTTAATTCCATTTCAAATTGTCTGCTTTTCATTAACCATATACTCGTTTGTAGTCGCGTAATTCATTACGCATCTAACATTATTCGCTCCAACACTGGCAACTCAGACTATTCAAAATCTACTATCTAAGATTTTATAGTGAAATCAAAAAATATATGCACATTTCCGGTAGATGCGGTTTTCCAACCGCATCATAGGCGTCAATTTAGTGAGTAAAGTTTGTGCATTTTATACACCTCATGCAGCATGCCACACGCGCATGCTGCCCCGCTGGGGCTTTCGTCTGTATTGATATTACGTGCTATACACCTCATGCAGCATGCCACACGCGCATGCTGCCTCTCCGAGGCTTTCATAAATCACATATCAGCACCAGCGGTGCGAAAGGTGTATAGAAAATGTCCGCCACAAGAAACCAAGCACCAGCGGTGCGAAAGGTGTGTATGATAATAAGAGACTTCCAAAATCCTTCACAGGTAAATATATCCTTAAATTGACGCCTATGATGCGGTTTTCCAACCGCATCTATGTAAGTGAACAAACACCGGTTCGGTTAGGAAACCGAACCTACCGTAGTGTGTAAACAATTATGGTTTTTACTATATTATTGGAGAATCGTGAAATTTGAGTAAGTCTTAATCATCAAAAGAAAACCTTATTTAACGAATGTAAATATTCCTTGACGTAATAATAGAAACGATGTTATAATAATATTACGATATTGAAACTATGGAGAAAACAATGGCTGAAACTACGGAGAAAACAATGTCAGAAGAAAAAAAGAATGAAATAGTACCTGTAACCGCTGAATATGAAGTTGTTGATCAAGTTGATGATCAAGCAATTGTTGAACTGATGACTGGACAGACGATACAGGATTACGTTTATTCTTTCAAAGTCGGAGGACGGCTTATTGAAGGATTGACGTTAGCGGGTATCAATGAAGCTGCTAACAGAAGAGGTGGTATACAGGTAGAAGATATGGAATATGAAGAACGTGAGAATTCTTGGATTGCCACTGTCAAGGCAGTAGATACAATCACAGGTAATTCACGATGGGGCGCGTATGAGCAGTCGAAGACGAACGGAAATCGTCCCGATCCTTACGCATTCACAAAAGCTATACATAAAGCACAACGGAACGCAATCAAACAACTACTTCCTGTTCCTGTTATTCGTGATGTGTTGAATTTCTACTTGAAACGTAAAATAGATGGTGGTAATCCTAAACAACAACAGATTCCACAATCTGGTGACAACATCACAAATGCACAGAAGGCAGCGTTCGCTATTGCAAACCAATTGTCAGAACCTCTTCAAGGAAAGGACATCAGTAAGGGAGACCTCTGGAATTACATAAAACGAAAATACAGCGTAGAATCCCGAAACGACATGTCTGAACAACAGTGGACTCAACTGTCCGCTGAACTCAAAGCCGCTGAAACTAACCCCAAATTGTTTGAGGAACTTTGTACCCGTATTAAGCAATTAACCGTTGCAGATCAGGAAAGTGAAGTGCCTACAACCGAGGAATCAGAAGCTGAATACACCACCGATGCTGAATCTAAAGATACAAAACAACCACCATTTTAGGCAATAATCGGAGTAATTTCCTAAAAACTGGTATAGGTTGCCACGTAAGCATAAAAAGGAGTTTATCATGAAAAAAGTATTTGTAACCCTCACGTTATTTGGCATGCTTTTCGCTATTGCACCGCATAGTGATGCCAACCCAACAAATGGATTAGTCCTTCATCTAAGTTTTGATGATAACACTATTCAAGGTGATACCGTAAAAGATCAGTCTGAAGAAGGTAATGATGGAACGATAAATGGCAACGCAGAAATTGCTGAGGGTCAGTTCGGTGATGCATTAATGTTTGATGGTACGGATGACTTTGTTGAAGTGCCACTGGCAGCTTCTATCACCTTTGCCACAGGCGATTCCTTGACAGTTCAGGTGTGGGTCAAAACAGACGATCAACCTGCACAAAACGATGGAATCGTTGGCAACTATCGTCCTGCCACTGATGCAGTATGGTTACTTTCTGTCAGTGGGGATAACGCGGCATTACGTGGCAAAATGGGATTTAATGTTCGGGATAAGGGACGTGCTAATAGTGCTGGAATAACTTCTCCAGATTTCTTAAACGACAACACATGGCATGTCCTCGCTGGTGTCAGAGACCAGGATGCAAAAAAGATCAGATTCTATGTGGATGGAGAATTGATTGAGGAAAAGGATGACAACACACTGGACATCAACAGTGGACAATCAATTTGGATTGGCGAACATCTCAATCGGTTTTACAAAGGATTGATTGATGAGGTGAAAGTATGGAATCGTCCCTTGACTGAAAAGGAACTTGCCATCTCCCAACAGCAACCTTCATCTGTTGATGCTTTAGAAAAACTGACAACCACTTGGGGAAGAATCAAGACAGTACGTCAATAAGAACGTGGATATCAAAAGTAGACGCATATTGTAAAGCACGCCACATGCACCAATTAGTGCCTGACCTCTTGTTAGAGGGGGTTCTAACTCCAATTTTTTGAGCTTAAACATGTGAATGCGGGTTAGAAACCCCTCCAACAAGAGAGAATCCTTCAATTATGTGCTTAAAGTGCCACTCATGGTGTGTTTTGAAAGCGCGCCTATAAATGGTGTATTATTTTTTTACATCCCATCAGATATTCCCTACTATTCATCGCGTTAGATAACGATTGCGCAGTCGGGGCATTTTCAAGCAACAGGTCGCCAGTATAGTTTCGCGATTGAAGATGTCCTGCGATTGTCTTGAAATCTACGAATCCATCTCCTACTTCTGATAATACACCGTCCTCAGTCTTCTGTTTGAAATGTACTGACGTAAGGTCATCCATTTTTACTTCTTTCCAAAATTCCTCTGGTGGATTGATGGTTGTTCCATCAGCAAAATATGTATTTGTTTCGTCATAAGTCAGTTTAGCACCACCAGCAACAGCAAATTTCAAGGTCAACGTTGCTGATTGTCGTGCGTTCTCTACAGCAAAGATCATGGGATATTCTGGCAATAATGTGGTGTAACGATATAGATTGTCAATCGCAGCTTTTTCGTCAATCTCACCTTCAGTGTCCAAATCAACAAGACGTAACCTTGCGCGCGTAGGACATAACAGATATGCCAACTTCTTGGCAATGACGATCTTTTGATTATCTGCATGTAAATCACTCGGAGCTGAAAACCATGGGTGCGACATGGCATAACTGAGTGTCAATCCTGATGCTTTTTGAACAAAATCCGCAATCTCCTTAAAGAGTTTGGGGTGTTCCGTATCGTTCAGATTAAACCCATCTGTAGTAGTGTCGTTCCACACTGCATCGCAGATAGATTTAAACTCATTATCAGAGTATACAAGCATTGCTTCTTCAAGTGCTGTGATAAGAACTCCGAATTCGGAGTTGCGTAGATAATCACCTTCACGCACTTCCATATCTCTAAATCCGTTTTCTCCGAATTGAACCATCAAATCATCAAAACGCGCACCATTTTCTATCTCTTTTGCCCAGATGTTGGTAACTATTCCAAGTCTTTCAAACATTTTGACATCCTTATTCTGTTAAGGTATGATATAAAAGAAAACTATAATTGAGTCCTAATACCATTTCTAAAATGATAACATACCATTTAAGAAATAACCTGTTAGTAGTCGCGCAATTCATTGCGCCTCTTACATCCAATTCAAAAGGAAAATCATTCTTAGAATTGGTATCATCTAATTCATGGAGACTATATGTCACAACAATCCAAATTCACCGATGAACTCCGCAATTATGCTGCACCTATTTGGGAAGCAGACTTTAAGCATCCATTCGTCCGTGGTATCGCAGATGGGAGTCTACCTAAAGATAAATTTAAGTTCTACCTCATCCAAGATTACCTGTTCTTACTAGATTATAGTCGCGTGTTTGCACATGGTGTTATCAAAGCACCTGATGAAAAGACGATGGCACTCTTTGCCAAATTGCTAAATGAAACCTTGAACACCGAAATGGATTTGCATCGTGGATATTGCGAAAAATTCGGAATAACCCCTGCTGAAATGGAAGCAGCACCGATGGCACCGACAACCCATGCATATACGCGGCACATACTAAACGTCGCACAAACAGGCACATTAGCAGATGTGATTGCAGGTGTGCTTCCATGTCAATGGGGTTACGCGGAGATCGGCACAAACCTTGCTAAACAAGGGGGTTCCCCTGAACCCCTATACCAAGAATGGATTGATATGTATGCTTCTTCTGAGTTCCTTTCATTAGGTGAATGGTTGCGAAATCTGTTAAACAGTATTACCCAAGGAAGTAGCACAGCGGAGAAAGAAAGACTAAAGCACCATTTCCACCTCAGCAGTCGATATGAATATCTGTTTTGGGAGATGGCGTGGACAGAACAACGGTGGGAGATTTAATCTGTTGGTAGGACAGGTAAAGCAAAATGGATCACCGTACCTTGACCTAACTCACTATCCAACCATATCCGTCCATTGTGGCGTAGAAGAACATGTTTGGTAATTGCCAAACCTAAACCCGTGCCACCCATCTTACGCGCGCGTCCTTTATCAACGCGGTAAAAACGCTCAAATACACGAGGTTGCGATTCTAATGGAATCCCAATACCAGAGTCTTTTATATTGACGACTAATTCATCAGCACTTTCTGTGTTTGTTGGAAGAATTTCCGCTGAAATTTCAATCTCACCACCATCTGGTGTATATTTAATAGCATTGTCAATAAGATTGATGAAAACCTGCATGAATAACTGTTGGTCTATATTTACTTGAGGCAGTTCATCGGGAATATCCCACTTCAAAACCAATTTTGATTCTTCCAATACAGGTTCAAAGACATCCATAATCTGTTCGTATAAAGCATTCAAATGGCAGGGTGCTACTTTCAATTCTACGTCTCCCGATTCCAATCGTGCCAGCTCCAACAAGTCGGAAACCAAACGTGAAAGACGAGTAGAATGATTTAGTATCTTAACAATAAAATCTTTGTGTTTTTTGCTCTTTTTTGATTCGCCGTTAAGCAACGTCTCAGCGTATCCCTGAATTGTAGTCAAGGGTGTTCGCAATTCATGTGAGACGTTTGCAACGAAATCAGCACGGATTCGCTCCAGTTGGCGAACATGACTAACGTCATGTATAACGATGACATACTCACTCTTTGCAGCGACAGGTACAATAGTAACCTCCGCTTCTGATGCTTGCACATTTGCAAGTCGTATCTCTGCAAAGGCAACGGAGCTTGTCTGTTCAGCCTCAGAGAGTAACGCTTGTAGTTCAGGAATGCGATTGATTTCAATTAATGCTTTACCAGCATACAAATCGGGAAGGTTTAACATCAAGATCGCAGCAGGATTGGCATAAGTAATCTCAGATAATTCATCAACAAGCAATACACCCTCATTCATACTATTCAAGATAGTTTCCAAACGTTGATTTTCAACAGAAATCTGTTCAATCTGTTGTTCCACTCTATCAGTCATCAGGTTGAAGTTTTGAAGCAGTTGTCCAAGTTCATTGTTAGATTTTACCTCAACCTTGGATGTCGTTTTTCCTGCCGCAATAGATTGTGTGGTCTGCGTCAATCGTCTAATTGGTTTGACAATTGCCCCAGTACTAAGTATCCCAAATATAATTGCGAGAACAGAACCTGCTATATTAGCGTATAACAACATACGTCGCTGGTTACCGAGTGCTGTATTTATGGTCTCCATCGGCATTGCAACACGACAAAAACCTATTGTTTCTCCATCTCTTTCTATTGGAAGCGTAAAATAGCGATATTCTGTCTGTGTTGTGGCACTTTCACGTTCAGTCATGCCATACCCATGCATAATTGCTTTCTGTACCTCTGCTCGCGATAAATGGTTCTCCATCTCAATTAGTGATACTCCATCTCGTTCTGTATCACCCCAAACGGTACCATCTTTACCGATGAATGTCAAACGCACCTTCCCTGTCTCTCCAAGTCTATCAACAAGACCGTCTATTACTTTATGGGAAAAATTATTGGTTTCAGGCAGTTCCACAAGGAGGAATTCTCTGGTCAATGCCGCCTGAACTTCCAACTCATCCGTAATGCGATCACTCAACACACCTCTAAGTGCATTACCGAGATAAAGTCCCATTCCTAATAGTACCAGCAGAACGATACCTATGTAACTAAGTGTGAGCTGTGTTCGGATAGTCATTGATTATTTTTCCATAGTTCGGTTAGATGTCCGATATCTATGATAGCACATTTATAGAATTTATTGACATTTATTTACCCTTTTGTTAAACTGCAATCACGCTACAATCTAGCGATACATAAGAGAGGTGACAATGAATATCAGATATGAAGGTATTTTTACACCGACGGTAACACCACTTGACGAAAAAGAACGGGTTGATGAACTTGGCTTTGTCAAACAACTTAACCGACTAATTGACAACCGGATCCACGGCATTTATCTATTGGGTTCTTCAGGTGAGTTCACGACTTTGACAAATGCAGAACGTGAACGGGCATTGGACATTGCAACCAAGACTGTCGCAGGACGTGTACCTATAATTTGTTGTGTGATGGACACAAGCACGCAACGAGTGATTCAAAACATTGAAATTGCCCAGCAATATGAGGTAGATGCTGTTGCTTCTACACCCGGCTATTATTATCCATCTACTGATGATGCTGATATCATACAATTCTATCAGGCAATCGCTGCAAGTACTGACCTTCCAGTGTTGATATATAACATTCCATCTACCGCTAAAACCGCCATCAAACCGCAGATTGTTGCTCAACTCGCAGAAGATTGTGAAAATATCGTTGGGATGAAGGATAGTTCAGGTGATTGGATTAACTGCCTGAATCTACTCTCCCTGCTCGGTGATCGCGACGATTTCGCTATCTTTATCGGTTCACATTATATCATCGGAGCAGCAATGTTATTCGGGGCTGATGGTGGTGTTATCTCCATTTCGAATGTTGCCCCGAAAGAATCTGTCGCACTTTACAACGCAGCGAAAGCACGCAATATTGATGAAGTTGACCGATTACAAAAATGGATGATTAAACTTAGTAAACTTTATACTTACGGACAAGGTGTGAGTGGAATGAAAGCATGTTTGGAGATTTTGGGTATTTGCAACGCATACACTACGAGTCCTTTGCTACCCCTAAATGATACAGAAAAAGCAGAACTCAAAGAATTACTCACCGAGTTAGAATTATTGTCCTAAAGACAGTGCCAAAACATAATGAGAGCAATTCAACCGATTCAAAACCCACCTAACGTTACAATTGCAGTTCCTGGCTCCAAAAGTTTTACAAACCGTGCGTTGTTAGTCGCTGCACTTGCAAACGGAAACTCCACGTTGACTGGTGCCCTTTTCAGTGATGACACGCACTATATGTGTAATGCACTCCGTAAGCTCGGTGTTCAAATCTCGGAGAATAGGGAACAATCTACATTCATCGTCACAGGAAATGGTGGGAATATACCTGTCCACGGTGTGGAACTCTATGTAGGCAACTCAGGCACAACAACACGATCACTTATCAGTTATGTCTCCCTCGGACACGGAGAATTTGTGATTGATGGAGATGAACCGATGCGTCACACCCGTCCTATGTCAGATTTACTTGATGCCCTAACTCAACTTGGGGTTTCTGCCTATTCGCAATCTCAGAACGGTCATCTCCCTATCATCGTTGAAGCATCAGGACTAAAAGGTGGCAAAACATCACTTGATGCAAGCAAAAGCAGTCAGTTTCTAACCTCATTGTTGCTCATCGCACCTTATGCTGAAACGGGTATGGAGATAGAAGTTATCGGAGATCTCAAGACACCCTATATTGACATTACAATTTCAGTTATGGAAGCTTTCGGTGTGCAGGTTTCGCACAAAGATTATAAACACTTCCATATCGCAGATGGACAGCAGTATCAACCGCGTACATACAACATTGAACCGGATGCGTCCAGTGCCTCATACTTCTTCGCTGCTGCTGCACTCACGGGAGGATGCGTCACCATCCAGCACTTGTCCACAAATTCGTCACAAGGTGATGTCCAATTTGTGCATGTCTTAGAACAGATGGGGTGTCATGTATCTGTATTGGATGCAGGTATAACTGTCCAGGGACCGCATCGATTGAAGGGTATTGATGTGGATATGAAGGATATTTCAGATACCGCATTAACCCTCGCTGCGATTGCACCTTTTGCAGATGGCAAAGTCGTTATCCGTAACATAGAACATACGCGCTGGCAGGAGACTGATAGAATCCACGCAATGGTGACAGAACTACGAAAATTAGGTGTAGATGTGGTTGAACATCAAGATGGACTTGAAATCTCTCCTTCTCCGATTACTCCTGCAGCGATTGACACCTATAATGACCATCGCGTTGCGATGGCGTTTTCGCTTATTGGGTTGAAAGTGTCGGGTATTCAGATTAAAGACTCTAATTGCGTTAGTAAAACGTTTCCCGATTATTTTGATGTGCTGCAAGTGTTGTATGCTTAATTACCTCGTTCAAGTGTAGTCACACGTCAATGTTATTTGGCTTCTTTGAAGTTTCATGATTTGTGATGGTATTTATAGTGAAATTTGAAATTAACAATACACTTTACATTTAGAAAAACGCTTTCGTAGTCGCGCAATTCATTGCGCCTCTTACATTCTATGAATATGCAACTGGGACAATATGTTTCATTAATTGTAGATTTTACTATAAATAACGTGAGTTCGAATATAAGAGATTGGTTCATCAGGGGAATTCAATTGAACAAAAGCAGTTCCAACGTAACCCAAACACCTTCTTTGCTCCAGCGGAGCAATATGTTTATAGTATTCATCCGAACCAGTGTTTCCGCTCCAGCGGAGCGGTATGTGAGATTATCACACATAGCACTCCGCTGGAGTGCAAGAACTTTGTGTTTGGATTTTCTATAGACATTGCACTCCACTGGAGTGCAAGAACATGCCCGTCATCAAATCTGTGATAAATGTGATATATTGTATCGGTTTATCTAACCTTTATATCGAACTCACGTTATAAATAACACTACCGTCAATAAGGGGTGTGTAAAGTTTTTGTCACTAACTTCTCACCAACCATTGTAGTGCAGGGGTCTCCGTATTCAGCAGTTGTTGGTAGATTCAAAGATGGCGGGGCACGGAGACCCGGGGAATGCCATAGGCATATTCATACCCGGGGAACGCCTAATGAAGATTAATTTATTAAACGGGTAATTCTCATTTTCTCAAACCCGGTAGGAGCGGTTTCCTAACCGCTCCGGACTTCACAAGGAAATTACCTGATTTATTTCTTAATCCTCATCAGGCGTTCATACCGTAGATTACTTGATTTGGCACTACAATGGTTGATGTGATATTTTGCCAAAAACTATACACACCCTAAATAGTGAAACTATTTGACGATTTTTTGTAAATCTGGTACACTAAAGAAAATTATTTAGACTTCTGATAGTCTAATCCATTAAATTAAAACCGTCATCAGACAGGTCGTTTGAACCTATCTGGTGTAAAAGAATAAAGGAGAATAATAGTGATGACTAAAGTTCTAAAGGTGATATGTATCCTCAGTCTGTTACTTACAGCGATGTTGTATGTAAACGTGGCTGATGCAGCAAAAGACTTCGTAGTTGAAGGTCTTGTAGCAATGTATACACTCAATGAATCTGACCTTGATGGCGATCAGGTCATGGATACTTCCGGCAATGATAATCACGCAAAACTCATTGGGAAACTTGATTTTGTTGAAGGACCATTGGGTGATGCGATGGAGTTTAAAGCCGCAGCGAATAACTACGTTGAAATTCCTGCCATGGGTATGTTTGATTTCGCATCAGTTGAATGCTACGCGCTTCAAACTCAGTTTGCTGGTATTCAGGGTATAGTTTCTACATGGCAGTGGGCAGCAGGTAAAGTCCATTACAAGTTTCAAGAAAACCAAATTCAAGTAGATAAAAATGGTGGATCAAAGATACGTTTTAATGCTGAAGCAGAAAAGTGGTATCACATTATCTACACAACTAATCCACCAGATAATGAACTCAAACTTTATGTTGATGGTGAGTTGGTTGCTGAAGGTGCAGCAGGTGCTCAACCTGAAAATATGGATGAACGCCGTATCGGTAGTGAGCATGATGGAAGGTATCTCAATGGGATGATAGATAATGTTCGCATCTATGACAGAGTTCTTGATGAGGATGAGGTTATGCAGAACTTCGAAGCGAAATCTGATCAGTTACCTGTTGAACCAGCCGATAAACTATCTACTACTTGGGGAGCACTCAAACGTAAAAGGATTTAACATCCTTAAATACACTTAACTGATAAAAGCGATTTCGTAAGTTATGGAACACATCTCTTCCATCCAATGAAAACTGTACAAATGACACTATAACTTATTATCACCAAGAAGATATTGTTAACCGAATTATCAAGGGCAAATATATGAAGTGTTTACAGTTAAGACTGAGGAGGTGTGTTTCGTTGCACATCCGTTATGATAAGAATGATGTATTTAATATCTACATTAGGAGGAACATGTTTTGACAAATGTGTATTTGAATTACATGCCCATTACTGCAGTAATTATCGTACTCTGTTTCGCAATTATAGCAACAAGTGAAGCAAGATTTGCATCAGATACAATTCAAGGAATGTGGACCTTTGAAGAAGGAAAAGGAGATACTGTTAAAGACCTATCTGGAAACGGAAGTGATGGCATCATCACTGGTGATCTTAAGTGGGTAGACGCTAAATTCGGTGGTGGTATAGAGTTCAGCGGTGTTGATGCACAAAACCATGTTCGTATAGGAACCAGAGGTGATGTTGATAGTTTGGCAGCATTAAATTTCAAAGACTCCGAAGGTTTCTCAATACATGCATGGATTTATGCAACGATACCACCCGAAGGAAAATGTGTTGTTTGGAAAGGAATTGGGTGTTCAAGTTGGTCACAATACCTACTTGGCACTGGTGCACATGAAAACCCTGGTGGGAGAATTAATCAAGCATCGTTTCATTATCGTTTGAGAAGCGCACCCGAAAAACATGAAGCACTCGGAGAACCACTTCCGGTAAATGAGTGGATCCACCTTGTAGGTGTATGGGATGGAACGAAAATCTATATCTACGTTAATGGTGAATTACAAAACAGCGCAAACGCTGTAGGACAACCGTGGGATTCTCCTGAACCAGTCTATATCGGAATGGATACAGGTTGTAATGCTGGTAAGGGTAGGTGTCATTTTGGTGGAATCATTGATGAAATCGTCATGTTCAATGTGCCACTTACCGAGGATGAAGTCAAGTCACTTGACAATGGCATTGAAGGTGTTTTTGCAGTTGATGCTGCGGGAAAAACGGCTACGACTTGGGGTAGACTCAAAGTTGCCGAATAACGACCTTGACTTTAGTGATTCTGCACGATAAGTAGATATTCTTCTGTTGAGTGAATTCCGAATCACGACAAAAGGCATAAACAGTTGGGAATCGGAGTTCCTTTCTGCAATTAATAAATGTTAAGTTGATACAAAAACCTACTATAGGTTTAGTTTTTAGGAGGAAATATGATGTTGCGAAAGGTATCCAATTACACACTGATGACATTAATAATTTTCTTGCTTTGTTTCGCTATTTTACTTTCTACTGATGCGGCACTCAGCGTAGATACAATTCAAGGCATGTGGACTTTTGAAGAAGGCAGTGGAACAACCGTTATGGACCTTTCTGGAAACGGTAGTGATGGCATTATTTCTGGTGATTTAAAATGGGTTGATGCTAAATTCGGAAGCGGTTTAGAGTTCAGTGGTATTGAGGCACAAAACCATGTTCGAATAGGAACGAAGGGTGATCCTGACAGTTTGGCTGCATTAAATTTCAAGGACTCCGAAGGTTTTTCTATCCATGCATGGGTATTTGCATCGGCACAACCAAATGGAAAATGTGTTGTTTGGAAAGGCATTGGGTGTTCAAGTTGGTCACAGTATTTTCTCGGAACCGGAGCACATGAAAATCCAGGTGGGAGAATTAACCAAGCATCGTTCTTTTTTCGAACAAGTAGTTCACCCGATAAATTTCAAGCTCTCGGAGACCCACTTCCGGTAAACGAATGGGTTCACCTTGTAGGTGTATGGGATGGAACGAGAATCCATATCTACGTTAATGGTGAATTACAAAACAGTGGTGACGCAGCTGGACAACCTTGGGATTCTCCTGAACCGGTCTATATCGGAATGGATACAGGTTGTAATGCTGGCAAGGGTAGATGTCATTGGCAAGGGATTATTGATGAAATTGTAATCTTTAATGTGCCACTCTCCGATGATGATGTTAAGGCACTTGGTGATGGTATTGAAACCGTTACTGCGGTTGAAGCTGCTGGAAAAATCACGACAAAGTGGGGAAAAATCAAAGCCTCCGAATAACAAGCTGTGGATATACGTAATGTGAAACCTGATGCAAACAATACAAAAGGCAATTATTCCAATCGCTGGATACGGAACACGTCTCTTCCCCGCAACGAAAGCCGTACCGAAGGCACTATTTCCGATTATCGCACAAGATGGTCTTGCAAAACCGATCATTCAGTTGATAATTGAGGAAGCGTTAACTGCTGGCGTGGAAGAGGTGTGTCTCGTAGCGCAACCGCATCAGGTTGAACCAATTACCGACTACTTTTCTGCTGATGTGCCAGATGCTATTCGCGAAAAGACGGATTTGTCAGTGCAAGTTGATAGGTTGATTGAGATCGGAGAACGTTTGCAGTTTGCAATCCAATCGGAACCACAAGGATTTGGACATGCGATCTATTGTGCGAAAGATTTTGCTGCAGACGAACCTGTCATGATTCTGCTCGGAGACCATCTGTATATATCTGATACGGAAGAGACTTGTGCAAAACAGTTGGTTGAGGTCTTTGCTGCAGTAGGCAAATCTGTTACCAGTTTGGATGTGTGTGATGAAAGCGAACTCTCTCTGAACGGCATTGTGCAGGGGAGTAGCGCACCTGACAATCCTAATCTTTATATGTTGAACCGAATTACAGAGAAACCTACCGTCGATTTTGCCCGAGAACACATGCGGGTTGCTGGTGTATGGGATGAAGAGGAAACGAATCAATATCTCTGCCACTTTGGGATTGACCTACTCACGCCACTTCTGTTTGACATACTGGATTACAACTTCCGCAACCGGATTCTGACACACGGAGAGATACAACTTCGGGATGCAATGGCAGAAATGGTTAAGCAAGAAGGTATGCATGGCTATAGAGTCGCAGGTAACCGATATGATACTGGCAATCCGCAGGAATTACTAAGAACTACCTATACTTTTGGACTACATGGTCCCTACCGAGAAACCTTAATCTAAAGTGTCTCCTACATCTAATTCAACAATCTCCACATCTAAGGATGCTGTCAATTCACGGAATTCTTCAACCGTTCCCGTCAACAAAGGAAATGTGCCGTAATGCATTGGCATAATAGCAGGCACATTGAGCAATTGTGCGGCATAAGCAGCTTCACGTGGATCCATAGTGAAATGTCCGCCAATAGGAAGCAGTACTAAATCCGGTTGGTAAATCTCACCAATAATTCGCATGTCGCCGAACACACATGTGTCCCCTGCGTGATATATTTTATAGCCGTTTGCAAATTCAAGCACAAACCCAGTAGATTCACCGAGATAGACAATAGTGCCATCTTCCTCAATAGTACTACTGCTATGGCTTGCTGAGACCATTGTTGCTTTCACACCATTTGCTGATACGGTGCCACCCTTATTCATGCCGATTGTGTTTTCCACACCTTTACTTTCAAGGTATTTTGCAACTTCAATCATACCAACCACGGTGGGAGTATGTTCTTTCGCAATTGGGACAGCATCTTCCATGTGATCCCAATGTCCGTGTGTGATATACATCACATCAAGGCTATCAAAGGTTTTGAGTTCATCGGGACATGCTGGATTGCTATCAACCCACGGATCAAGTAAGAAGGTGTTTCCTTCGGTTTCAAATTTAAACGTGGCATGTCCGAGCCATGTCATTCGTATACCGTTGTTGAGTTTCATGTTGTTTTATTGAGTATCTCCTTTATTCTATGTGCAATGATTTCTACTTCTCCTTGCATCAGCGTCTGTCCATTGATGAGCACACCGTTTGCTCCAGCGGCAGCAATATCTATTGCAGGTTCACCTGTTTGTAGTTGATGTAGAATATCGTTGCGAGTAATGCCGACTTGTTCTGTGTCAAATCGGATTTCTGTTCGTGGCATCGGTTGTCCCGCTTCCGATGGGAAACTACGATGCACTGTAATGCCTTGGATGTCTTTAAATTCATCAGTGTAGTAAGTAACTTGGTCTTCGTAGGATTGCATTAACTGATCATGATCCTGATTTAGATACCACTCCACTGCTGCCAGTAATCCAACCATCTCTTCTTTGCCGACCTTCATTCCTCTGCCGATAAAAGGATTAGGTGGTCCGTTGAATGCAATTGCGTCTATTAACGATTTTGTGCCGACGATCAACCCGCTATTTTGTGGACCACACAGTCCTTTTCCGCCGCTAAACATTGCCAAATCCGCTCCCATCTTTGTAAAACGCCACAGGTTTTCTGGCGGAGGCAACTGGGCAGCTGCATCAACAATCAATGGGACACCGTGCCTTTTTGCAATTTCAATCCCTTCTTTATAAGACACCCACAGGTGTTCTCTACCGGGATTTGCGAAGTAGAAGATAGCAGCAGTCTTGTCGGTGATGGCGTTTTCAAGTTCTTCTGGCGTAGTGCCGTTTTCATCTCCTATTTCAACGAATTCCACGCCGACCTGACGCACCGCAAAATCGTATCCTACTCTACCGTGGCGATGCACGATGACTTCGTTTTTCATTGTGTTGTCAGGGTGGGGTAGTTTTGCACGTTTGGTTGCGTCAAGTCCAGTGATACACGCTGCCGTGCTAAGCGTTAAGGCTGCCGCCGCACCGTTGGAGACATAAGCAGCTTCGTTGTCGGTGAGTTTTGCTAATTCTTCTCCCACTCTTTTTTGAAGTTCAATGATGTCTACGAAATGCTTTGATGCATCAACCATTGCATCAACGACTTCAGGTGGCATAATAGACCCACCGAGACGTGTTAAAGTCGCATTGCCGTTGATGACTGTTCGGATGCCTAAACGTTTGTAGATGGACATTGTTAGAAAATATCTATGCACATGTAGGAAAGAAGAGAAGAGGCAAGTAACATACTGTTATTTACCTCTATTCTTCTGCAATATTACAATTCAACGTTAATTGCGTTTCTGGAGTTGTGTTTCACTTTTGAGTTCTGCCCACTTTAGACTAATTTTCCCGCGTGGCGTTACAGACAACACTCTATCGCTGATCCAATGCATTGAATTATCATGCGCTGGATGGTTCGTGAGATTAGTTATCTGATTGGTAGCAAGGTGGTACCGGTAAATGTCAAACTTCTCACCTATACCATCTTGTGCGGCAAACAGCACCTGTTTTCCATCATCCATCCAACACACAAAAGTGACTAACCACTTTTTTGGGATATTTAATAATCTCCGCGTTTTACTACCGTGTCGCTGAATCACAACATTGCTGGCAACCCACTTCCCAATCTTTCCAACTACTGCATAGCGTAACTCAGAGTACAAAATAGATTTGCTGTCAGGCGACCAACTGGGTAACATACGTGACCACTCATTATGAGGTGGAACCAGTTCTTTTTTTCTGCTACCGTCCGCATTCATCACGTATATGGTTGCTCCCACATTCAAGAAGCCTCCGAAGAGTGCTTGTTCGTAGGCAATATATTTGCCGTCGGGTGACCAAGAGGGTTCCTTTGCCCATTCTCGAACCCCTGGGTTGTGCGTAAGTTGCTTGACTTCTCGAGTTAAAATATCCATTACATAGATGTCAAAACCCTTGTTTCGCGCACTAGTAAACGCGATGTGATGCCCATCTGGTGACCACGTACATCCCGCATCCAGTGCGAAATCGTCTGTAAGCTGCTGCACGTTGCTGCCATCCGCATCCATCAGGAATATATCATACTTTTGATTAGTCTTAGGCTTAGCCACATATGTATCTCTTGCAAATGCAATGTATGTGCCATCGGGGGACCAGGTAGGTCCCCCATTGGCTTGAGGAGACTCTGTGAAGGTGAGTCTTTGGATATTACTGCCATCATCGTCCATCACATAGATATTGCTGCTTCCATCGCGTTTTGATGTAAATACGATTTTGGCGGCTGCGACACTCGGTAAGCAGAACAGCAAGCAGTAGGTTATCAATCTTTTGAACATCTGCATACTCCTTATTGGTCTTCGTATTCGAATGTATGGGAGTCCACGGCTTCGACATCATCTACTTGATGCGCCCCGACTGATACGTTCATCCAATAATTGGCTTCCATTGTGTACTGTATCCCGTTTGATGCACCTCTTATTCCAAGGTTCATGTCAAGAGAAATGGCTCGAGAAAAAGTTTCTCCAGGTCCTAATGTCCCTTCCTTTTCGACTTTCCTATCAGGTGCAAGGACTTGGGCAATGTTAGTCGCAAAGCATTCAATACGGCCACCCAAGTCAAAATTAAACGATTCAACATCACTCAGGTTTGTCAGAACGAAGTAACCATCGCAAACAGCATAACCCGATCCATTCGGATCATAATAGAGTTTAGTGATTTCTACGTATCCAGAAGTATCAGTATGGTCAGAATGGAGCGGTACCAAGACAGGTTCCCAGACCTTTAACTGGTATGAACGACTGTCCGTATCTGGATTGCCATCTCCATCCTCATCATTCAGTGAATATGCAACTGCTGTGATCGTATAATCTATCCCCTGTAGGTTACCTTCTAACCAATAAGGACTGAAATAGGCTTCCGTTACGCCATTATTCACATAACTCGAAGTGGCATATTTACCGTTAACATACCATTTTACGAAGCCCAAGCCCTCAGTTGTCCGGACATAGCCTGCATGGTAGATGTAACCGCCATAAGAATAATCTTCTGCACCATCACTTGGGTCCATCTGTACAATTCGAATTGCCTCACTATCTGAACTAAATATTAGTGATAGGAATACGGTTGCGGTTATTGCTATATATATATATAGGTTTGATCTTTTGCGTTTTCATACATTTATCTCCTTATTCTGCTATGCAGCGGGTTGATGTTTAGTAAATTGGACAGAGTAGAAACAGATATGATAGACACTATTGTATTATAATCAAGAACCTATCGTATATAAAGATATCTGACATTTCGATTATAGCAAAGATGTCAAATAGGATCAATGTTTATTTTGTGTGGGGTGATGTCAGGCAGTAGGAACGATTCTATGTTCTAAATTCGTCTGGCTGCAGTTACTTGAATGAGAACTTAAGCATGATTTCTAAAATATGCACAGGACTCATCCGACTTCCTGACCGTCCAACCTTCCGACTTGAAGGTCTATTTCATCGCGCGACTCAATCTTGTCAACTTTACCATCTGCCATGTAGAAAATGCGATCAGAAACATCCAGCATCTTATGATCGTGTGTTGCTGTAATAATGGTTACACCGTTTTCATCATTGAGACGGCGGAGCAAGTCAATGATTTCAAGACCTGTTTTGGTATCCAAATTACCCGTTGGTTCATCTGCGAGGACAATGGCGGGATCGTTAGCAAGGGAACGCGCTATTGCAACACGTTGCTGCTGTCCACCAGAAAGTTCAAGCGGTTTATGTTGAACGCGGTCACCTAATCCGACAAGTGAGAGGAGATCCACACCTTTTTCTCTGCTTTCATCCGCACTCATACCAGCAAAAATCATCGGAAGTGAGACATTCTCTAATGCTGTCATAACAGGAATAAGATTGAACGACTGGAAGATATAACCGATTTTCCGACAACGCAACCACGCTAACTCATAAGCATCAAGTTGTGCAATGTCTACCTCGTCAATATAGACTCTGCCTTCAGTCGGTTTATCTAATCCACCAATCATATTAAAGAGAGTAGATTTTCCCGAACCGGAAGGTCCCATAATAGAGATATATTCACCGCGTTGAATTTGGAAATTAACGCCACGCAGTGCGTCTACAGTTTGTGTCCCCATTTCATATCGTTTGATGAGATTCCTCACACGGACAGTGTTCTCTTTCGGCAGGATACGTCCTAACCGTTTCGGTGTTTCAGCAAGATCTGGTTGGACACCACTTATTTCTGCTTGCATATCTGTTTCTCCTATGTATTGGCTATCAGCATTCAGTCATCAGCATTCAGTCATCAGCATTCAGTCAAGATTAATTGTCCGTGTTCGAAATAAGAAGTGCCGTCTACCCTTTAGATAAAAACCCGAAACGTTTCTGTTGCACAGGTTTTTGCGATGGTAGTTCATTCTGATTATCTTCTTTTGGGATAGCAAATTGTATAAAATTCCGTTTTCCAAGCATCTTTATAAATGTAAAAAGTGAGGTCTCTGCCTCTTTTCGTGTTAATCGATGTTTTTTCTGAAGTGCGTTGATTATCTGTGAAATTGTGTGTTTGCCATCACACAGCTGCCAAACATAAGAACCGATGCTGTCTAGCACGACGACGCGTTTATCAGGCAGCATAAAGATTTTACTCGTCAATTTGATCCAGAATTTCTCTTTCTGTGGAATGACAAGTGATGCCTCGTTTTTATCGTCAACTTCCCACGTTATCAACTGATTTCTCAATGGGAATGCTTGAAGGACTTTGCCTCTATCCACATCGGGTCGTTTTTTTAGTTTTAGTGCATATAGAGCTTTGTTAATCATGTTTTTATTTTCAAATTTGAAGATTAAACTATCTCAAACTCAATGGCAGTGTATACTCTCTGCTACCTCTTGTGCAAGTTGTTCTGCACCCTCGTTGCGTCCAATAGATTGCACCACATAGATCCGATTGGTATGCTGGCAATGTTTAACTATAAAAGTCAGTCTTGGTCGTTTTAGCACTTTATCAACGAATAACACAGGTGAAAATGGCACACTATCGTAAACTCGGGTCTGTTGTCCAACAAAATTAATGCGTTCATCTCCTTGTTCGTTGTGGGGTGTCACTTCAAATCCGTATCCGCGTATCGCTTTTGCGTAACGCGCACGAAACCAAGTCTCTAACGGATTCTGTTCTTCCATATATTCGTTCAATAACACCTCAGCCGGACCGTAACGTTCCACACAGATTTTTCTGGTTTTCCGCCTGGCGAAAGCAAACATGAGATAGCCACTGAGAAGCTTCTGCCTTTCCAACTTGTAGTTTTTTGGCACAGCAACCCTGAGTCCGTAAGCACTCCAGATAGTATGTTGTGGGTCACCGTGGTCAGAAATGGATTTGAAAATACGAAGCACAGTGGGTCGCCAGTTCTCTTTTAACCTTCCCATCACCTGAACGATGGTAATCCGTTTAGACTCCGGATTATGAAGAATTAACCCATTTGCCCGTATGCCACCTTTCCAACTAAATCCAAGAACAGTATGGTCTTTTAGAAAATCCTCATCTTTGATAAGTTCAACATTTCTCCGAAATGAGACATTACCGCCGCGTTTGTAGTTCTTTCGGACTAACTTGAAATAATCGTCAAGAGTGGCGTGCAGGTCGGGTTTCTTTTTACGAGATTTTGCCCATTTGAGTTCTAGGCGAGGCATTTCAGCGTCATCAAGACGAAGATATCCGTTTTTCTCATCCCCGCTAATGCCGCTGATTTCCCAAGTTGTCGGGATCTCTAACTCAATACCTGCCCAACCAAAGAGAGTCCAGTCCATATCTCTCACCCACTATGAAAGAACACTGTCTAGAACGGTTTAACAATAACCGCTTTGGAGACAAGGGCAATTGCAACGGTACCCATTCCTATCAATCCAACCCCACAAGCAAATCCTGCTGCCAATACTGGATTGAACATAAACCATCTTTTCAATCCGAATCGCTTAATCATATAGAACCTACCGATGATTGCACCGAGTAATCTTGCGACCATGCTACCCGGATCAGCCCCAATTCCACCAATGATTCCGTAAAACCACATAGATGGATATTTTAGTACCCAAAGCAATCCATAGATTGCAAGGCTTGATGTAAATCCGGCAGCAACATAATCCCCTCTTATGGCTTGTATGATCTCACTATTTCCATCACGCAGAGATGTTTTCATAAGACATTCGTTCGTTGCGTTGATGGGCCACATCATCTGAACAAACGGATATTGCGCGCTCGGAATTGGTGCAATTTGCCATATAAAGTGCTGCACCAATATACCACTGATAATCAGAATAGGCATAATCAGCAACGTCGCAGCGAGGTTTGAAGTAAAGGTCGTTCCTGTCAGTTCAAGCACACGCCATCCTTGTGTGCCTGCCCCGTAATCTTCATCAGGTAGCGGTGCAAACCAAATATCAATTTCCTCGTAGCGACTGAGAATAAATGTTATCTCGTGCAAGTAAGGTATTTCAAATAGGTCACGTCCAAGCACTCCGTATGTTCGTGCAGTTATATATGAGTTTATTGGTGTATATACAAATGCGAATCCGAGCAAGAAACTGACTGGGAAATTCGGCACCATCCAATGGATGAGCCAGACGAACCCACCCATACCGATGAGCCATAGTATACCCATGAGCCATAGTGGGAAATCGCCTCTGTTCGGTGGCGTAGCAAGGGAGCCACGTTCGCCTGCTTTTTTCTGCGTTTTGCGAAGTTTGAATAACATTGGAACAGAGGCTGCCATCCCGACAAGACCGAGACTAAATGTCTTACCAATGCCGTAACTCCGCCAGAAATCAAGATCATTGAAGAGTCCTGTTGCACGCACATCAAGACCAGGATGCCACTGGTGCAATATTTCATTTCGATATAGAATATGCGGATTTAAAACAAATTGCGATAGCATCGCGGTGACAAACTCTGACATCACGACAGGGAACGGCAAGACGAACCCAAAGAGCATCTGTCCGAAATCTGTTCGGAGAGCAAAGACACCTGTCGGCGCGAATCCTTCTATGCTTTGTGTAAAGTCTATCCACGGGATCTTCAGTATCTGTATCGGTTGACTCATCATGACACCGGAGAGAGCGGGAACACCGATGTAAATGAATCCCCATATTAGACCTGCCATAGACCCGATAGAAAAGACCTGCCATCGCCATGTTTCCTGTTTTCCAGTCGTTTCGGCTAATGCAGTCGCACCTTGTGCGGTAATCGGTGCCATGGGATATGGGAGTCGTTCAAGGTCTGCAGTAAGTCTAAAGAGTATATATTGACCACTGACAACCCGAAGCGTGCCAAGGAACTTCCCCGCAAGATAGATACCTATAGGCAGCAACCAATCGGGATGCAGCAGATTGCGTGTCAAAACTCCAGCAGAATCACCGGCAGGAACGACCCATGCGGGGATCTTATCGGCAATTTCGTAGGAAATCGCCTGCGGTGTGTTCACAAAATATGCATACCAGATGAAACTCCGATATTGCATACCACTGCCGACTGCTGCCCCCGTTAGACTGAGCAGCATATAGAGTTCTTGACGACGTGCTGTCGTGAATGATCGTCTGGCTAATTCGGTGAACAAGATAACTGCTACCCATGGGGCAGCCGCTGCACCAGATTGACCAGATACATAACTCAGATAGATGGAACCGGGCATCATGAGCAATCCGACAAAGAGTGCCCCAAAGAACACTTTGACGGTCAACCCCGATTCAAAGGTTCGGACACCGCCTTCTATGTCGTATCGTTGTGCCCACGTTTGCCATTCATCTGCTTGTGAGATTCTCTCTCGCGCCAAATTGTGTTTTCTCCTTTTTTACAAACACTCTTGTAGGAGGGGTCTTTAACCCCGATTTATACGGGTTTCTAATCCCGATTTATAATATGCTGAATATTTCAAGAGGCTATAGTCGCTCAACTATCATCTTTTGTAGTATTTTCTTTCTTGCCTTCGCTGAGTTCTTCCCAAAAATGAGCGATGAAGATACCGACAGTCAAAATGAGTGCGGCGAACATCTGCCACTGCCAACGTCCACCCAAAAACAAAACGCTGACTAACCATAGGATAGTTCCAATTACAATGATAATACTTGCTAATTTTTCCATATAATTTCCTCAAGCAGTCAGATATTGATAGATCTAATCAGCTGTTGTCATGACCGGTTCCAATCCTGCTGTATCTTCCGCTGTTTCGGTATTTTCAGTTCTTCCTCTTTCGTGGAATTCTGCGCGAATGTCAACACTAAATGTCCGCCAAATCAACAATTGTTTCCGCAACAAATTGAGGAAACGACGATTCACCCGTTTCCAAGAGGCAATCTCACCACTTTCACGGTTGACTTCCAAAGTGATTTTGTATAGGTCTTCCTCTTCTCCACCAACAGGTGAGGTGACAAACTGGATTGATTGACTGACACCCAAATCGTAAGGTGCTAACCACACCATCATACCAATCTGATATGAATCCTCTTCTTCTTTTGCTCTGAATGCAACATTGTCGGTGTAGAAATCACTTGCCGACTCATCAGCGTGAGCGTCAAAGTAGTCGCGCATAAAGACATTCAAACCGAGTGCTTCTTCTGCTAACACGGTGAAAGGTAAATTGAAATGCCATATATCTCCATCAGGTTCAGGTAGTTTCCATTTCCGTTCAATATCTGGCACCGCCATCCGCGATGCTTTAATAGCAGGATAAAGTGTGCTGAGAAGCACCACAATCATCACGATTATGGTTGCAACGACAGTTGACATTGAAGAATAGTTTAGGGTTAATCCGGCAAGCCAACCGAAATGCACTAAGGTAGTCGCGATGACTTGACCCATCAAATATCCTAATACAGCCCCAACAATTGCATATACACACGCCTCAGCAAGGAAAAGGAAAGCAATATGCGTGGGGGCAAGACCGACAGAACTATAAATGCTGATTTCACGGACACGTTCATAAACAGCACCAAGCATCGTATTCAGAACAATCAAGGCGGCAATCAGAATTGGAACAAATAGGTTACCCATACCACTAAAACTGGTCATACCGATACTGCTGTAAAGATAAGTATCTTTATCACGTCCAACGAAGAAGTCAAGAGCAATGCGGTTCATGAGTGGTGCCATGATGAGATCCAATTTGTCTGTCGCTCCTAACAATTCAGGGTCATCCTCTTGGGGATCCATATTCACTGCGACACTTCTTAACGTTCCACCTTGGTTCATGACAACTTCATAAGGCAAAATGGCAATACTATCGGGTGTGAGATGTAGATACTTCTGCAGTTCACCCTCAAGGGTTTCATCACCTGTTCCACCTCGACTGGTTTGCTGTTGCATCAATTGGTAATCTACAGGTGTGAGTTCTTCGCCATCGTTGTCTGTCAAATCTTTGAATCCTATACCCAAAACACCAACGACGGTGAAATCTGCGCCATATACAGAAATTGTAGCTTTGCCCATATCACTCTCTGTGATTTTCAGGAGGTCAGCCATTCCTTTCGGTAGAACGATGGCATAAGGCCACTCGGTAGGCCAATTTTCAGCATCGGCACGGTCAAACCATTTTCCGTATTGCAAATAGCGATCAATACCTGTGACTGAAGACTCAGCCTCACTCATCCCAACAAGCATGTTGGCAGCAAAACGCATAGCTTCACCAGTAAGTGTGTTCGTCGGTGGTGCGGGGTCTTGTTCGTTTGAACTTCGCGTCAATTGCACAAAGGATTGATCACCTGTTCCAGAAGACTGATACCAAGCACGTGGAGCAACGACATTCTCAACAGCAAGCGTAGGTTTTTTATCAACATTAACGATATATCCATCATCTTGCAATCCTGTTATTGCAGCTGATACATCCAATGTTGTTCTTCCTTGCTTAGCCAAAAGGTTGTTCTTTTGTTGCAACAGTTTTTCCAAATCGCCAACAGATACTTGCGTTTTCTGCATGTCGTTCAGAATGGAGTTGAGAACAGGTTCTTCAAGGGGTCTCCAATACTGGTCTCGGATGAGTAGACCCGTGTAACGCGGTGTCACTTGTGGTAGACTTGTTCGGTTAGGACGCATAAATGTCCGCACTGATGTGAACGAAATGACGGTAAAGGTAAGGATCACCAACGTGGTACACGTCAAGATTGTCCGTCCCTTGCGTTTTCGCATATTGGAAATACCGAGACTAAACGCAGCGGCACTTGCACTTAACCTACCCACATCGGCTTTATAGACCTTATTCCCTTGTTGTCGTATTTTCTCAAGCTGCTCCTCAAATTTCCGAACAATGATGCTAATCACAATCACTGTTAACGCAAGAACAACGAATGCAACTAAGATGATGATGGGTGTTGTGGTAATCTGGAATGCGGGATGTACCTGACTTAAGAAGTAAAACACAAGCAGGAAGATACCGAAGGTTGCCAAAATCTGTTTGTTAATGTTCGTGAATCCGAATATGAGCCGTTCCAAGAAGTATGCGAACGGCATGAGGAGCGCGAGGTAGAACATAATACCGTTTACAACATCGTTACCTGTTCTTTTGACATCAGGATAAGCGCGTGATTCATATCCCCACGCAGCACGGGCTAACTTGAGGGCTTGTTGATAGTCGTTTTGGTAAAGTGCCGTTTCCGCACGATTGAGATATTCATCCGCAAATTGATGGAGTTTGTCAAGTCTATCGCTAGAAATACCGAACCGCTTATATAGCCGTGACCGGTTTTCATCCAGCCACCACATATCCCGCACAACAACATAAGGGGTTAAACGGATACTACCATTTTCACGCACAACGAACCCTTCCCCCGTATAGAGCGTTGGGTTTTTCATACCACTCTTTGTGGCTTTAATTAGAAGCAGACGTTTGCCGATTTGTCCATACGCCATTCCGATTTTAATCCGGCTCTCCGGTTCGCTATAGACAAGTGCGATAGGTTCAGCAGCAGATACACCTTCCTGTTGCCACGGTTTAGACACACCAAATTTTTCGGGTGGACTATCGGACAATGCATCGTAGACTTCCAATTCACGTAAAGTTCGAAGGTAACGCTGGTCAACAAGATCGTAAATCGTAGTAGAGACACAGGGGAAAGTAACAACACGACAACCGCGACGGCGTGTGTTGATTGGCACTTTGTTCGGCAATAGTTTTGCACCGTAATTTCCTAAATCAGGTGCATAGACAATATCTCCAGAATCCGGGTCAAGGATGTATGCTTCAACTTCTTGAGCACCCCCAAGTCTACGGGTTGCTCTGCCTTCCATAGCCAATCCAGCAACTTCAAAATTACCTTTGTTATCTCCCATAGTGAATAGATCGCCACGGACACCCATCATCGTCTTGTGTTTACGACGGAGCGTTATGATCGGGTATGGCACAGGTTTATTCGGCAGTGCAGATTCACGAGCATCAAATTCAACGACATCTCCGAATAGGTTGCAGTAGAAGTTTCCGACTCTTGCTGCAGTCGGCATTCTTGGATCACGGAGTGCCTGTATCAATAAAGATGCTAAGGTCTGTGCTTGTTGGTGTAAATTTCCATCTTGACGTAGATCAACACGGTCAATTGTGTCAAGTGGGGTATCAGTGAGGACACGGGCATCTTCAATAGTAGCAAACGCTATACCTGTCTTGCCGACAAGCGTAGCAACTTCGCTGTCAAAAGCGATTTTCCCCGGAATATATGTTTTCCAAGTCTTACCTCCACTGGCAGAAATAGCATTGACAAAATTAGTGCCACCACCGAGTCCTACAATTGAAATTAAGGTTTTGATGTCCTCAATTTCATCTTCCGTAAATGTGTCTGGGTCTTCGTGCCGCAGTCTGAGCATCGCATCTAATTGTCCTCGCATACGGATACTGTTCTTACGATTTTTCTTCGCACTCCGAACGTCATTTCGGATAAACCTTTCTACTTCTTTTCGGATATAGTCCATATCCTTAAGCATATCTTCAGATGGTTCTCCTCTGTTTTTCCACTGCTCAAACTGCATTCTCATGAGCCGACTCACACCGCCTAAACCGGATAGTTTTCCATAATGTGCACTCAGAAGGGTCTCAAGTGTCTTTCCTTCAAGTGCAGCCTTGTCTGAAATCTGACTTGCGACTGACCACTGTCGTGCCATGACAGCTTGACGTATCTGGTCATCCGTTGCACGCCATAGTTTTCTGACACGAACACCGAAATCTGCATCCGATGCATAATCAGCCAGTTTATTCCCGATGCTGGCGAACTCACGACGTAGCACGAACTCGGGTTCTTGGTCATAAAACCAACCTTTGTTAAATACACCAAATTGATTTGATTGAGAGGACAAGTCAACACTACAGAAAAGGGATGTATAATAGCGGTTGAATAGGTCTTGTAATGCTACGGCAGCCTCTATCTGTGCCAGTTTTCGATTGTATTCTTCCTCACTAATACGTGACATCTTCTCAACACGACTCTGAATGTTTCTGAACCGCGCATTCCGTAAGGTGAGCATGTTATCTCGGAGAAGTTCCTTAGTTTGCGCATCTAAATCGGAGGTTAGTGTCGGGAGTTTTTCTACGAGATTGTCAAGAGCGATGACATCAGCAACAGCGTTCAGTTTCACCGCTTGAAGTATTTGTGCCTCAGTAAGATATGCTGCGAGACGTTTACGTGCGTCTTTTGCCTGTTCTAATTCTTCACTTGACAAGTAACTTTGCAGAATCAACAACTCCTCATCCAGATATTCGCGTGTAAGGGTGTTATGGGTTTCCAATAGATTTTGGATGCGTTCCTGTTCTAAACGCGCATTCCGTAATGCTATTTCAAATATCCCTTGTTTATCACGTGCCAAATCTTTGATCAGACCGTCTTCACTGTCGCTAATGACATCTGCTGCTTCAGCTTCAGTTAAACGTTGACGTAGCTGTGCATTGATTCTACCAATCCGCTCTTGTGTTGAAACTGTAAGATACTGAGTTGCTATTTCAGTAGGTAAATCGTTAAGGCGATCTGTTCCTAATTTGGTGATAGTATCTTTAATCTGATTTTCCGTGAGCGTGTTGTCCTTGATATTTCCTTGAACTTTTTGGAGTAATGTACGCTCTCGTGAGACTATTGTTTCCTTGGTTTCAGTTGTATTAGCGAGGGTTTTTCGCGCATCTCGCGCTTTTCTGAGAGTCGGTAGGTCTAAATGACGATCAAGTATCTTATCAGGTGTCCACATCAAAGCAAACTTCCGCGTGTCACTCATTTCCCAGTTCGCTAAAGTGCTGTTCAACTTCTCAATATCAGCGTTCAATTCTGATGGTAGATCGTCGGGTGTTGGTACTTGATAATCGGAACCGTTCTTTACAGGCAACAGATAGGAAAAACTCGGGTGTGTGCCGTATTTATCACTTATCTCTTTTGTCTCAAGTTCACGTATTAATCTATCCACTGCCCATGTATCCAGTCGTGCAATCGGAAGGGCAATATCTTCAATCAGTTCTTGTTGTGCTTTCTTGCTTGTTACCAGCGCGGATGTCCGTATTTGCCCAAGTCTGTTAACAATCTGTCGGAGGAAATGTGTGGTTTGCAGTGCTTCCTTCTCAAAACGAACAAGATTTGCATCAAGTCTTGATTTCTCCTCTTCAGTGAATCCCTGTTTTTCGCGTTTTCGGTTTCGTTCTGCATCTTTCTTTTGACGTTCAGAAAAATCGCGTTGTGCCCTATGTAGCACATCAATCTGTGCGCGTGTTGATGACAGTCCTTCAAGCGTTGTAGAAAGCGAATCGAGGTCATCCTTGATACCGTGCACGCCGTAGTAGAAATCCGCATCAAGGTCAACCAAAACTGTGCGATCAATTGAGAGCAAGAGTTTGCGACCTAATTCTTCAAATTCAATAATATCTGTAGACAATCCTCGTCTGAGACCTTGCAATGTAGGTGTTCCTGGTGAGTCTGTTGCCGACCCGACAATATCTTGCCCGATACCTTCCATAAATGCCCGCATGCCAGCCAAACCTTGGAAATGTGCATCAACTGCAACAAACAGCACGGAGCGCCCCGGACGGTATTCTGGTTGTCCGAACAATCGCACAAGTTCGATCAGCACAGCAATGCCACAAGTTGGATCGGCACCAGGAGCAATAGCGGGAACAACAGACATAGCATCATAATACGCAGTGAGAACAACTAATTCGTCGCGTAAGACAGGATCCCCGCCTTCTAAGAAACCCCGAATGTTTTGTCCTACGCGCCGTTCCCATTTCATTTTACCACGCAAACGGACATTCACTTCTTCTCCCGCATCAAGGATATTTTTCAATTGGACAGCATCTGTTTTTGAGACCCAAAACCGTGGGATATTAGCGGGAACGGTCAGAAACTTGTTTTCTGCTTCCCCACGTATTGTCGTTTCAGGTTCAATAAAAATAACAGCGGATGCACCTAACATCGCAGCATTTATCCACCGTGTTCCAGAGTTAAACTCAACGAGGACGATAGCACCTTTTGGAATAAATATATGGGATTCGCTTGCTGCTATGAATTCCCCAGTTTCGTCAATTTGTCCATCATTGTTGTTATCAATACCATCAGTGGCATCACCAGGAATTTCATCTGTCCATCCATCTGCATTGTTGTCTATACCATCTTTTGCCCAACCAAGAATTTCTGACAACAATGGAATTTCACCATATTCGTCAATAGTGCCATCTTCATCGTTGTCAATACCATCAGAAGCTTTCTGAAGATGACCGTTGAGCACATCATCGGTTATACTTGCTTGTGTGACGCGAAATCGTCGGGCAAGTGAAACAAGTGTATCACCCTCTTGGAGTTCATACCAAAATCCGCCAACGTTGCTTCCATTGAAATCTGCAAGTTGTGCATTATCACCGTAAAGCAAAGGACCGGTGAGACCACCCGTTGGAATGAATACTGTGTTACCTTCTACGATAGGTGTCGGTAGGTATTGGTTATGAGGATTATCCGTAATGTCTGTCAGGGAGACAGCATAGTTTTCTGCGATTATTTCAAGGGTTTCACCCGCCGCAACAGTGTGTTTGACACCATCGGTAAGGAGGGATGTGCGAACAAGATTTGGCCACAACGACTTGAGTGAATAGGTCTGCAGTACATTGCCATCAGAAGACAGGATTTCAATAGCACTATTACCGTAGTCAATAGGCACGGTGACAGTAAACTCACGACTTTCAACATTCTTTAACCCCATTTCAACGAAACGGTCAAAGATATACTTACTGCCATTTGCTGCTTGCGGATAGCCGGTAACCCGAGACTCTAAACTTGATAAACGTGCAAGGTCTTTCCGAATGTTGCGTATAGATACTTCATCTCTTATCTGAATTGCTGCTTCTGATAATCCTAATTTTTTCTCACCGTCTGCTGCGTAACTAATCGGTATGTTTCCACAAAAAACTAATAATAATATAACAATATAAATCCAGTTCCTCATATATATCCTCAAATAGTTGATTTCACTTGTTTTAGTGTAACAAATATACAAATTATTGTCAATATAAATTGGGATTTATTCAGATGCATTCAATTGTTGAGATTATGTGTTTTCTGAATCTTGACAATTGAATACACCTGACTGGAACTCAGGGTCTGTAAAGTATTTGGCATAATATCCCAGTAACCATTGTAGTGCGGGGTCTCCGTGCCCCGCACTTGATGGAAGGAAAGATGGCGGGGCACGGAGACCCCGCACTACAATGGATGGTAAGAAGTTAGTGCCAAGAACTTTACACACCCAGGAACCAATTCCATCTTGACAAATCCATCACAATCCGTTATCATAAACGGCACTATAAAAGTATCATCTGGAGAAATCTATATTTACGAAATCATAATCTTCTGTTTTGGAACATGGCTAACGGGTGTAAGCAAAGCAGGTTTCGGTGGTGGAATCGGCATGATTGTCGTACCTATGTTCGCATCATTTCGATCTGCTCGTAATGTGGTGCTTCCACTTATGCTCCTCTTGCTCTTCTCAACAGATGTCATCTCATTGGGACATTATTGGAAGCAGTGGGATCGGAAAAGTATTTGGAGACTGATTCCCGGTGCGATCATCGGCATTGTCTTTGCAAGTTTCATCCTAAATGATCTATCAGATGTACATCTTAAGAAGATAATCGGTGGAATTGCTTGCCTGTTCGCGGTCATTGAGTTTCTGCGTGGCAGAATAACAAAACACTTAAACCCAGATGCATCTGATGAACTACCAGGGCTACAATTCAAAGCATGGCACGGTGTGCTATTAGGCACGCTTGGAGGGATTTTCTCAACACTCGCGCACATGGCTGGTCCCGTGATCATCATGTATCTTCTACCACAAAGATTAGGCAACCGCACATTCGTAGCAACAACAACACTACTTTACTTTTTTATCAATCTAACAAAGATTCCTGCTTATTTCCAACTGGGATTATTTTCGTGGGATATTATCATTGAGGCATTGGTACTTCTCCCGTTTGTTGCACTCGGTGTGCAGGTCGGTGTATTCCTAAACAGTCGCTTTTCTGAACGCAACTTCTCTCGAATTGTCTTAATCGTCCTGTTCGCAACTGGTATACATCTTTTAATTGGTTAAAGTACCTTTTATAGAAATCTAAATTATTCTTGTTGAGTTACAATCTTGGAAATCCTGGTTTAGGCAAAAAACTATCAATAACGGAGAAATGCAATGACATTAAAATGGGGTGTTCTCGGTGCTGGCAGTGTTGCACAACGCCGTGCAATGCCTGCGATTCATAAAGCAACAGGGGCAGAATTACATGCCCTTTTCTCACGAGATGCAACGCGCGCACAAAAACTGGCTGATGAACATAATGCTACAAAAGCATATAGCAGCGTTGACGACTTACTCACCGACACCGACCTTGACGCAATCTACATCTCAACACCTGTCAATCTACACTGTGCTCAGGTCATTGCAGCGGCAGAACATGGCCTACATGTCCTCTGTGACAAACCGATGGCACTCAATCCCCAGGAATGTGAAAAGATGATTGCAGCCTGTGATGCAAATGATGTTCATTTACAAGTATGCTTCCTTTTCCGATTCCATTCCTGCTTTCAACAGATAAAAGCGTGGGTTGAAGAAAACCGACTTGGACATATAGTCCACGGTAGGATGCCATTTCTCAAGAAATATCTATTAACTGCTGACGAATGGCGTGCAATACCTGAACAAGGTGGCGGTGGATGTATGATGGACTTGGGACCCCACAGTGTGGATATGTTACGCTATCTTATCGGTGAAGTTGCAGAAGTAACGGCATTTTGTGGCAGTCCTATCTACAATTATAAGGTAGAAGAAACGGGTGGCATCTTAATGCGGTTTCAGAACGGTGCACAAGCTTTTACAGATCTCAGTTTCTCCGCAGCACAGTGCGACATCGTTCTTGAACTTTACGGCACAGAGGGATCAGTAACTGTTTTGAACGATGATGGTTGGAAAATCCATACAAACTTTGATGGGGAAAAACAGGTGATTGCATCTCAATTCGAAGACCTATATCAAAACCAATTTGAGCATTTTGCAGAATGTGTCGCCACAGGTATGTCCCCACTTGCAAGTAACAACGACGGTCTAAGAGCAAATATGATTATAGACGCAGCATATAGATCTGCCAAAACTGGTCAGGTTGTCAAATGCACATAGCGACTTGCGCATCTCATTGTAGTTTCAGAAAATGACAATTCAACTCAACAATGCCAAAATGACACGATTAATCATCAAGAATCAACTTGTATGGACAAAATGTCACGAATTTGAAAAAGAAAAGATTCTACAAAAGTCCATCAATTTAGAGTACGTCTATATTCAGCGAATTGGCACATATCTTGCTATATAGTTTAGCGTATAGAAATATCTAAACAAGTTTTGTCTAACAAAACTCATAGTTATGTTAACAATTCATTTAGGAGGAATGAATCAATATGGCACTTATACCCCTTGGTGATCGAATCCTCGTAAAACGTTCCGAAGAGGATGAACAGAAAACCAGTGGCGGGATTATCATCCCCGATACCGCCAAAGAAAAGCCACAAGAAGGCGAAGTCGTTGCGGTCGGAAAAGGTCGTATACTTGATAGTGGCGAACGGCAGGCTGTTGATGTTGAAATCGGCGATAAAGTTCTGTTCGCGAAATATGGCGGTACCGAAGTAACCTACGATAACATTGAATTTCTCATCTTGCGCGAAGATGATATCTTAGCCAAGGTTAACTAAGTAAATAAGGAGTTACACACATGGCAGCAAAACAGTTAGCGTTTGATGAAGAAGCTCGGAATGCTATTAAACAAGGTGTTGACAAATTAGCAGAAGCAGTCAAAGTCACCTTGGGTCCGAAAGGACGGAATGTTGTTCTTGATAAGAAATTCGGAGCTCCAACCATCACAAAAGATGGTGTGACTGTTGCAAAAGAAATTGAATTAGAAGATCCGTATGAGAATATGGGCGCACAGATGGTTAAAGAGGTCGCCTCCAAGACTAGTGATGTCGCTGGAGACGGAACTACAACCGCTACCATTCTCGCACAATCAATTTACCGAGAAGGATTGAAAAACGTCGCCGCCGGTCATAATCCCATGGCTCTCAAACGCGGAATTGAAAAAGCAGTTGCGACAGTTGTTGGTGCAATACAAAGTCTCAGCAAAGAAGTTTCTGAGAAAACCGAAATCGCACAAGTTGCAGCTATTTCCGCAAACAACGACAATGCTATTGGTAATCTCATTGCCGATGCAATGGATAGAGTCGGAAAAGACGGTGTTATCACAGTTGAAGAAGCAAAAAGCCTTGATACTAATTTGGATGTAGTTGAAGGTATGCAGTTTGACAGAGGATATTTGTCACCCTACTTTGTGACAGACCCCGACCGTATGGAAGCTATCCTTGAAGACGCTGTGATCCTAATTCACGAAAAGAAAATCAGTACAATGAAAGACCTTGTTCCTGTTCTTGAACAGGTTGCACAACAAGGCAAACCTCTATTGATTATTGCCGAAGACGTTGAAGGCGAAGCTCTCGCAACGACCGTCGTTAACAAGATACGCGGTGCACTACGTTGTGCAGCTGTAAAGGCTCCTGGCTATGGTGATCGTAGGAAAGCTATGCTGGAAGACATCGCTGTCTTGACAAATGGTCGTGTCATTTCTGAAGACCTTGGTATTAAACTTGAAAGCGTCACAGCAAACGACCTTGGTAGTGCTAAACGGATTGTCATTGACAAAGATAACACTACAGTCGTTGAAGGCGCGGGAAGCACTGAATCAATTCAGGGACGTATTGACCAGATCCGTCGGCAGATTGAAGATACCACATCCGATTATGACCGAGAAAAATTGCAGGAACGTCTTGCGAAACTTGCCGGTGGTGTCGCTGTCATTAATGTCGGCGCAGCAACTGAAGTTGAAATGAAAGAGAAGAAAGCTCGCGTTGAAGACGCAATGCACGCCACACGCGCCGCTGTTGAAGAAGGCGTTGTTGTCGGTGGTGGTGTCGCTCTTGTCAGGGCACAAGAAGCACTTTCCGCGCTTGAACTTGATGATGATACGGAACAGGTAGGTGTCTCTATTATTTCTCGTTCTCTTGAAGATCCACTTCGTCAGATTGCCAAAAACGCTGGGAAAGAAGACTCTGTCATTATCGCAAAAGTCAAAGAAGATGGTGGAAACATTGGTTATGATGCCCGAGAGGAACGTTTCATTGACATGTTTGAAGCAGGTATCCCCGATCCAACTAAGGTCGTGCGTGTTGCCCTTCAAAACGCTGCAAGTATCGCAGCACTGATGATTACCACTGAAACGCTGATCGCTGAAATTCCTGAGGCAGAAGCACCAGCTCCTCCAATGCCACCCGGTGGTGATATGTATTAATCACAGAGATCGTCTCATATTTACAAAGCAGATTCAATCTGAATGTAAAGTTTATGAGAGCAGACTTGTAAAGCAATCGGACAGAGTAAACACCTGTTCGGTTGCTTTTTATTTGATCGCAATACTTACGCAACTACCTTCTTGAGGGATTTAGCACATGTGAATAAGACGTAAGGAAACCGAAATTAAACAAATCTGATTCAACAGTATCTATCCTAAATACGTTTCACATGCCTTTAACACATCCGTCACTGTAATAGTCTGCATACAGGGAGATGTGCCATCAGGTAACGCCTGACATGCATATTCAAACCCCAAATTTAGACATGGACTGCATGGCAATGTTGCTTCAAGACACGTTGACCTTTCAGTCCACGGACCCCATTGATCAGAATTCGTCGGTCCGTGAATAGCGATGACAGGTGTTCCAGTAGCTGCAGCGAGATGCATCGGTCCACAGTTCCCACTAATCACCAGATCCGCACGATCAAATACTGCTGCAAGTTCATTTACCTTTGTTTTTCCCGATAGGTTGACTACTTTACATTTTGTCCACTCAACAATCCACTCCGATACGTCTACCTCATCGGGAGCACCCGTTAGCACAATTCGTGCATCATAACAAGCAGCCAATGTGTTTATCAGCTCAACATAGTGTTCCAATAGCCACCGTCGACGTGGTTCACCGCGTCGTCCTGCTTCTGGATGTAACACGATTAGTACATCAGACGGGATGATTTGTTCCTGTGCGAATACATTTCGGCACCACTCACGTTCCGTTTCATTAATCCAAACAGCAAGACTTGTATCCTCTGTATCGCATCCCAACAACCGGGCAATACTCAGAAAGTTAAGCACTTCATGCTTTCCACGGATATGTTGAACGATGTCAGAGAATAGATAGTGTCTATATTGATGTGCAGAATTAAATCCAATGAGATGCGATGCACCTGTTGCATACGCAAGGATGGCACTAAACCGAGACCAATGTTCCAGATCAATCACACAATCAAATTTGTGTTTGCGAAGCGTCCGAATTATCTGATGTAGAGGATAACGAAACTCAATCTGTCTGTCAATGTATGGACAATGTTGTAAATATGTCAGATTAGTTGGTGATGCCAAGAACGATATTTCTGCCTGTGGGAAACTTAACTGCACGGTACGCACGGTAGGTATAGCTAAAATTGTATCACCGAGTGCAGAAAGTTGGATAAAAAGTATTTTTTTCGGGAAGTCGCTTGCACTTTGCGATCTAAATTCTCGGTTCTGTGCACCAACTTCCCTAAGCAGAAAAGTTCTAACAAAGTTAATTATGGACAACAATATGCCGAGTGGAATGCCAACATATCGGTCAAGAAATTTTAGAATTTGATTTGCCTGCATTCAATCCGTTATGGTGTGGCACCAGAAAAACCAAATAGTTTATCTCCACAATTTGTGCGGTGCTTATAACACATAATTCCTTAGGTGCTATACTGTTCTGTAGACATCAATGTCTGTGCGGGTTTTGTGTATTTTGTTGTTGAATATATTGCAAAATATCTCCTTTATCTATTTTGCGTACATTAAACTTTAAGTTTTCAAAAAACGGCACCAGATCAACACCCGCTGCTTGACTAATATAGTAGACAACAAAACTAGTTGGCATTGCACCAGCCAGTTTCTGATGTAGTTGGTCTGCCTCCATCAATTCAAAAACTTTGATATAAAGCTCGTTTCCATACCGTTCCCTAAGTTCCGACACAACGGTATAAGCGTAACTATATCTCCAATGTGTCAATGGTGTGGATTCTATATGGCTTCCCCAATTTTCTAATTCATTTATACCGTTCAAATCGAGCTTCAAACTACGTTCAAGACTTTCAAATTTAGGTTGTCCGCTTCCCTTTGCATACTCCATCTGCATCAACACAGCGATACCTTCGTTAAACCACGTAGGTAAGAAATAGATATTAGTAAAGGCATGCGTTAATTCATGCACCCGGACTTCAGGCTTATCGTACATTGACATAGGAAAATGCATAGTAATACCAGTGACAGTTTTAATATTGTTTCCGTATTTATACTGAGTTCCTGTAACCGCTATCCGGTTTGTACCTTTATAAAGTTCATATAAGGTTACGTGAATTTTATGTTTAGGTTTAAACCCGAAAATGTTATGCATTGCATCGTATAAACTCTCCATATATACGAGTGCGCTCTTTGCAAATATCTCACGTTCTGGTGCCTCATCATATTTATCTAAAGCCATCAGATCATCTGCGAACTTTATTGTATAGTGATCACTTTCTCCGTGGGGTTTGTCATCTACTGGATTCGGCTCAACATTGATTGTTGACTTTGACGTAGATAGCAAAAAGTGTTTTGCATTTCGTTTTTCCGCCATCCGTTTCTCTCTTTTCTGTTGTGCCTCTTGAAGTGCAGCACACCCGATGATTAGAGAACTTACTACGGAGAGAACAAGTATGATAATAATTTCTCTACTTTTGATGTGTAAAGTCCGGTTTCTATTGTTCATCTTTCTTCCTTTTTCTGTTTTTGACTTAAGCTGTCACCATTGGTGTCAACTTAGTACGTAACAACATGTCTCCCCGATGTGTATTCACCTATCATGTTGTAATTTATGTTATGGTAATGGTACCGCTTTTGATTTGTCTCCGATCCGTTGCATTGTGATGTCTTGTACATCTGTAGGATCTGGCAATCCAGTTTCAGTCATTCTTCGTTTTAGGAATTCATCCATTTCATTTTTCAGTTGTGTCACGATGCCTTCTGCCTCTTCTGCCAAATTGTATATCTCATCGGGGTCTTCTTCAAGATCATAGAGTTCAATGTCAGGTTTGTTATAGACTGCAGGTGTTCCGCCTGCTTCAACAATCAGTTTCCATTTACGTGTTTGCCATCCACGTTTCTTCATCCATCCGCACTCTGTAAGGTAAATCGCATCACACGATCCATCATCGGACCCATTTTCTACCAATGTACGTAGACTTGTTCCTTCCATTTTTGCACGTTTTGATAGTGTTGGTTGTCCTGCATAATCCAACACAGTTGGTGCGATATCCTTCAACGTTACTAATCCTTCAAGCCGTTGTGATTTTGGGATTACATTCGGACAGTGAAGTATCAGTGGAATATGGCAATTTGTCTGGTACAGTCCGTGGTGGTCGTACCAAAGTTCGTGTTCATCAAGTTCCTCTCCGTGGTCAGCCGTGATGATAATTAACGTTTCGTCCATGAGACCGTTTACTTGTAGATATTGAAAGAGTTGTGCCAATGACGCATCCATATACGCGATTGAAGCATCGTATTGTGAGTTTACATAATTTATGTCTGTCCATAGCCGTTTCTTCTCAATATTGTCGGTGTCATCAGGGTCCGGTTTACACATCCACTGCCGAAAATAGTCGGTAAACGGTTCACAAGCGTATACTGCATCCATGCTTCGATTGTTTGGATCACATTCATCGCCACTATAAAACATGCGTTCGAACGGCAGTGGCGGCAGATAAGGTGTATGTGGATCCCAATAGTGTAGAAATGCAAACCACGGTTTATCTTGCGATTGCGCGAGGTCTAACAATTCTATTGCTGTATTATTCACTGCTTCTGCCTTGCGAGCATTTTGATATCGACTTTCCCACTGATAGCCACGATATTGATTGTCTGGAAAACCGCGTTGAAACCACCGACCTAAATTGTCTGCTGCCACAGTAAAATAACCTGCGTCGCTGAGCAATTCTGGAAGTGTTTTGATATTCTCAGATAGGTTGACTTGTCCACCTTGAGTTATAATTTGGTGAGTCAGAACATCTTTGCCAGTGAACATCGTCGTATGTGCTGGGTGGGTAGGTATATGTGGACTGATGCAACTTTCGAACAGTGTGGCATTTGATACAAGCGCGTCAAGATGTGGTGTTGTCAGATGTTTGTGTCCATAACAACTCATACTTGATGCACGTAACGTGTCTAATGAGAAAAGGATGATATTACGCAAATTCTCCTCCGAGAGGTTATACCCTGCAATTGTAATAATGTTACATTTTCAGTGTGTTGAAATTAATCAGCTGCAGCCGCATCAACGGTTGCTATCTGCGCACCTTGAATTGCTTCTGAGAGATAAGTAATTCCTTCTGCCACATCATCTATATGACAATATGCATACGCTAATCGGATTGCTTTGACTAAATCACCAGCATAGTGGAATGCACTACCGTTGCTATATCCAACACCTTTCGCTGATGCCAATTCACTCAACTTCTGCATATCGGTTGAATCAGGTAGATCTATCCAGAGGAAAAGTCCACCGCGCGGTTTTGTCCAAGTGCATATATCACTGACGTGTTGTTCAAGCGTATCTATCACGGCTTGACACTTTGCACCAACAGCAGCATTTGTCTTTTCAAGATGTGCATCAAGATGTTCCATGAAAAATTCTGCAACAATAGCACTTGCAAGTGCACTCGTGCCACCATCCCATCGGTTTTGATGTATCATACCATAATAGGGTTGATTTGCAACGAAATAACCTTGACGTACACCTGCCCCCAGAATCTTTGAAAATGTTGCAATAAAAATAACGCGATTTGTTGTATCTAACTTAAAGAGTGAAGCGGGTGTTGGATTCGGAACAAAATCGATATCTCCGTAGCAGTCATCTTCTACAATGAGCGTGTCGTATTCCTCAGCAAGTTCAAGCATACGGTGTCGTCTTTTAAGCGACAATATCGCACCAGTTGGGTTTTGGTGATTGGAGGTCGTATAGATAAGAGAAGGCGTGACATTTTGACGCTTAAGTTCTTTCAACTTATCCTCAAGCGCGTCCGTATCCATTCCGTCAATGTAGTCCATCGGTACACCGACAATGTTGGCTTTGAGGTGTCGCATAATTCCGAGTGTGCCGCTATAGGTAAATTCCTCGGTTAATACCGTGTCTCCCGGTTTTATGAACGTTCCCAACACTAATTCAAGTGCCTGCATTGAACCTGAGGTAATAGAGGTATTATCAACTGGCAGTGGGACTCCTTCTCTCCGTTCAAAACGCATAGATGCCAATTCACGCAATCCCCGATAACCAGATTCTCCTGGATAGTTGACTAACTGTCCTCCCAATTTCCGAAGTGCCTTTGCACTTGCTTCAATCAATGTTTCGGTTGGAAACGTATATGGGTCGGGTCTTCCCCCAGTAAAAGCAAAATCCTTCATTGTGAACTCCTTTAATATCTTTAACAGGTTCTATATTAACATTATTATAACAACAGTTTTGGAAAAAAACAATGTCAATTTATAATGTCAGTAAAGTATATGACATCTTGGTATTCAAAAGAATTATTGTGATACGCGTGGGGCAAGTTCATTCCAAATATCTCCCAATTCAGATACGACCTTGTAAATAGGATAGAGTGCTTCCCACATTGCATTGCGTGCATCAATGGTAGCTTGTGTATCTCCTTCGGTAACGGCAGTTTTGAGTTGATACCCCATCTCATTTTGAATATCGGCACACTTGATGCTAAGTTCAACGAGCAGCTGCGAAATGTCTATCTGCCGAGAAACCAGTTCTTCTATGGTTAGTTCCATATCAGGTTCAACATCATAAGCACTTGCTGGGGCAAAATTGGGAGGCAATCTTTTCCCATCCGCTGTTCTCGGTGTATGTGTCGGGTGGATATGGGGTGTGACAGACAGATACATCGTCATCGGTTCATCTCCGAGAACACGCACTTTGTGTGGTTGATCTACTAAGGCGACACACATTTGTCCTGGACCTAATTCCTCGGTTTCACCATCAATCTCAAATTCGACGCGCCCTTCAAGGATAAGAAATATTTCGTGTCCGAGATCATGGCTATGGAGTTGTGCACTCTGTCCCGGTTCCATCTTTAAAAACCGCGAGCGAATCTGTGGTGTAACAAGTACATTTCTAACATCTGTTCGGTAGTCGTAAACTGGAAATCCCATTTGTCTCTCCATATAAGTTTTGAGTTAAACGTATCACTATTTTGGGAAATATTCAATAATATTCAATGATTCTGGGTTTGTAAAGTTTTGGTACTAACTTTTTACCATCCATTGTAGTGCGGGCTCTCCGTGCCCCGCAGTTGTTGGTAGATTGAAAGATGACCAAATCAACGCTGAATACACATAAGGTATTCAGCGGGGCACGGAGACCCGGGGAATGCCATAAGCGCATTCATACCGTTGATTTGGCACTACAATGGTTTATAGGATACTTGAACAAAAACTATACACACCTTCATAATAAATTAAAATTTGACTTTCATGGATAGTAGCAGTATAATTTGCAGAAAGATTACAACTTTATACGAAAGAATTATGATATTTATTTGCAGCCATCATCATTCAATCCATTGCTGAGTAGAGCGGATTAGAATGATGAGGTGATTATTCCATACATCATATTGGACACATAGCAAGTGAGTCTTGCTACACAATCCTAGTGAACTAACCGCTCTCCTCCGTGCCAGATTATTGGCACGTTGAGATGATTGAGCATATTGTTTGCTGGGTTTTTTTGTTACAATTGCTTGTATGTTGATTATGGAGAATTGTAGGAGTAACGCTTATGGAAAAGTTTATGAAACCCACCGGAACAAACGATTTTCTACCTGAACAGATGGTTCAACGAAATTACGTTGAGAATGTTGTTCGTGAGACTTTTGAGAGTTACGGATACGCACAGATTCAAACACCACTGTTTGAATCCTTTGCGCTATTATCCGCACAATCCGGTGAGGAGATACGTCACAAAATGTTCACATTTGTCGGTCCGGATAGGGTAGATTATGCACTGAGACCGGAACTTACCGCACCCGTATGTCGTCTCATAGCAAATGGCGACTTACATCATTTACCATACCCTTATAAGCTATATTATATCGGTCAATGTGTGCGTCAGGAACCGAGGACAGACAATCGTGAGGTAAAGCGCGAATTTCGCCAAGCGGGGATAGAGTTGATTGGTCCGTCATCTGAATTGGCAGATGCTGAGATTATCACGTTACCAGTTCGGATACTTGAGAAACTGAACTTAACACAGACGACTTTGAAGATCGGTAACACAGGTGTCTTTCGTGAAATATTCAAACAGGTTGCCCTTGATCCAAAAGACCATAGTGAAGTGATTTTGGATATAGATCATCTTTCTCGTCTGCAAAGGGACAGTCAACATTTGGATTTGGAAGCAACTCGTGATGAACTCAATATCTTGCGACGATCTCAAGGGACTGACTACGAAGGTGAGTATAAGATTGAGATATTGGACATCCAAGAATTAACAGAAGACAACGCGGAGGAATGGATAGAGAAGTTACCGCTTGTCGCAGAGGAAACCTATAAAGCGAGATGGCACCGATATTTCAATATTTCTGAAAAGGTAGCACAACGTTGTATTGATGTTTCAAAGATTAGTGGGAGTAAAGATGTTGTGATGGATGCTTGGGGGACATTTCTTAATCATACAGCACAGGGAGTTCGTCAAGAAATACTCAGACTGTGTGAATGTTTGGAATACAATAATATCACCGATTTTGAAATAAATCTTGGTATTACGCGCGGATTTGACTTCTATACAGGTACAGTCTTTCAGATTGAAGTGTCGGAGAGCAATCTACCGATCTGTGGTGGTGGAAGATATGATCGGTTAATTGAAAGTTTTGGTGGTCCGTCTGTACCAGGTGCTGGTTTTGCGTTCCATTTTGATTCTCTGATGGAGATTTATGCCGAAACACAACGCGAACCTATTCAAGCGAAAAAGGATTACTTTATCGTGGCAACCTCTACTGATAACCTTCGTGAGGCACAACATACTGCAGAACAATTGAGATGTTCTGGAAAGACTGTAGAGGTAGATTTGATGGGACGTGACCTACAAGACCAGCATGACTATGCTGCTAAAGCGAACTACGATTATCTGATTAAGTTGAATGAAGATCACTCCATCCAACGGATTGATTTGAATACTGGAAACACAGAAGAGGTTACCTTCAAAGACCTTGAATAATAGGTATGAATGGATACTAAGAACAATGATACGCATTAAGGATTAAGGAAAACTGATTATGGAAACAGAAAGGACACTGAATTTACTTTTGCCGAAAGGTACGATTCAATCTGGAACTCTTGAGATGTTTCAACGAGCAGGTTATGAACTCAATGGCTATAAGTCAACTGACCGCTCTTATCGTGCGAGTTTTGCTAACGACAGTGAAGTTCAGATAAAGATTTCTCGTCCGCAAGAGATACCGGTCTATGTTGGTATGGACGACTTCTACGATTTGGGTATAACTGGACAGGATTGGGTTGAAGAAACGGACGCTGATGTTGAAGAAATCCTTCCATTAGACTACGGCTTTGTCAGCATAGTTCTGGCAGTTCGTGAGGAACGGGAGGACATCAATACATTCACGGATTTGGTGAACCTTGCGGATAGGAACATCCGGATCTCGACAGAGTATTTAAATATCGCTGAGAAATATATACTTGAAACGACAGAAAACCGCATTGCACCTGCGATTCTTACGCCGTGGAAGAGGTTGAATACACTCGGGACTTACCAATCCCCCATTACCCTTATGTTGTCGTTTGGAGCAACGGAGGGTAAACCACCAGAAGAAGCGGATGCTATAATAGATAATTGTAGTTCAGCCAATACGTTGAAGGCAAACCATCTTAAGATAATAGAAGTGTTAAGAGAATCTGAATCTACACTGATTGTAAACCCGAAATCACTCAGGGATCCTTGGAAACGGAAAAAGATTGACGAATTGAAGCAGGCGTTGGCAAAAGGATTACGGAGACGTAGGAGTCAAGCACTACCGGGTCACATTTAACCCAATTAACTTGATTAGAAGTTCGCCTTGCGAGGAACGGAGACCTCACACTACATATCAGGTTAATATAGTATTAGGAGCAGTTATCATGACAACATTTATCAAACCGCGTGTACCACGTGGCATGCGGGATATCTTACCTGAACAGATGATCCGTAGGCAATATGTTATAGACGTGATCCGTGATGTATTTGAAGAATTTGGGTTTGAACCCTTACAGACCCCTGCCATGGAATTATCAGAAGTTCTCACAGGTAAATACGGACCGGATGCAGAAAAACTGATTTATCAAGCAGGACACACGGGTGGTAAGGAGGACATCTCACTCCGTTATGATCTGTCTGTACCGCTTTGCCGCGTTATTGCGATGTATCCGCAGCTGCCAAAACCTTTCAAGCGATATCAAATTGATCCTGTGTGGCGTGCGGAACGACCACAGAAGGGACGTTATCGTCAGTTTTTTCAATGTGATGCGGATACTGTCGGAAGTGATAGCATGTTAGCAGATGCGGAAAATGTAAATCTGATCTATCAAGTATTGTCGCGTCTCGGTTTTGAGCAATTTGAGATAAATATCAACAATAGAAAACTGATTACTGGTATAGGTGAATATTCTGGGGTTCCTACCGAACAACTCGGTGGACTTTATCGCTCTATTGACAAATTGGATAAGATCGGGGTGGATGGTGTCACTGAAGAATTGCAAGTGAATGAGATACCGGAAGATGTTATTGAAAAGTTGCTTGCTCTCTTACAGGTAGAAGGTGATGCATCTACGATTCTGACTGATATGAAAAATCAACTTGCGGATCTTGAAATTGCTCAGGAGGGATTGACCGAATTGGAGGAGTTAATCAACTATATCACTACGCTTGGTGTTCCTGAAAAATATTATAGGGTGAATGTGGCTATGGTGCGCGGTTTAGAATACTATACGGGTCCGATATACGAAACGGTTGTTGAAGAACCGAAGATTGGCAGCATAACAGGTGGTGGTAGATACGATGAACTGATAGGGAGTTTTAGCAAACAGAGCTTCCCTGCCACTGGCACAAGTTTCGGTATTGAACGGATTATTGATGTCATGGATGAATTTGATATGTTTCCATCCTCTGTGGGAAAAACAGTAACGCAGGTATTGATGACCGTATTTGATGATGACTTGATGGAAGAATCGCTTAAATTAGCGACACAGTTACGTCAAGGGGGTATACGGACAGAGGTGTATTTCCAACCTACACGCATTAGCACACAGTTGAAATATGCTGATTCTAAAGGTATTCCTTACGCAGCTATTCTTGGATCGGATGAGTTAGCTGCTGGGGTTGTAGCAGTTCGGGATTTGGCAAGCAGAGAACAAGAAAATGTTCCGATTGATAAAGTTGTTGACCGAATAAAACAGTGGATGGAAGATAACAGATCCTAAACAGAAGAAGGTCGTTCTTGGATTACAGGAATCACATAACTCTGAATTGTAAAATCGTCTATTATTTCAGTCTCAGTCCGAGGTTCAGTTTCTGACCGATGATCAAAAATGACATAGTATCCTTCCACAGCATCTTCTAATTTGAGATATACAGCGAGTTGTCTTTTGCCTGCTTGATATCGATGTCCGCTTTCCCATATCTTTGTTTCAATGATATACTTTTGTGAGTTGTGAAGGATAAGTAGATCAATTCTACCTCGTCCGGTTTGAACTTCAAGGTACATTAAGCCGCGTACGATTCGAACAAACTGTTCAAGATAAGCATAGAGTAAATATTGTCCAATAAACTCTTTCGGTGTATCAGGCACATCTAAAATCTTATACCCCGCACGAGCGATGAATTCCTGAAAATTATTCAGAAGTGGCAACATCTCAAGTTTGCCATCAGTGGTGAGAAAATCCGTGAATTCTGTATCTGCATTTTCGGGAAAATAGGTCCCCTCAAGTCCGTTGACAAGGGGTTGGAATGCTTGTATAATACAATACTGATAAATAGAGTTTACTATCTCACACATGCCATCTACCCCTTCAGCGATAACACCAAAAGTGGCAAGTTCGTTGATGAGTTCATTGTATAAATTAAATTCTATACCTTTATCATAAGAAGCAATCTTCATGAGTAATGTTTCAAATCTACGATCTCTTCGTATATTTGTTATCAGGTGGTCAATGTTTGTGTTTCGTTCACGAAGCAGTCTTATGTGTGCTGTTGAGAAGTGTTGATCTGTGATCATTTCGCTTATTGGGATATCCAATTCCTCAGTAAGTATTTGCGCGCATCGATTTACGAGGAACGGTTGACCAGCAGTTTGTTTGTGTAGGGATTTAACAACTTCAGGCAAGAACACCTGACCTGTTTCATCTGTATATTGTCTTACTAATTCTTCTACTTGTTGTAGCGTGAAATTGGGTAAGAAAAATTCGTCTTGGATATTGAATGGAGAAACGGATCTATCGTAGTTGAGTTGTGTGATGCTCTTGACACCGACAATGCCAACACTATGGATGCAACGCGTCTGATCAGAGAGATAGATGTCTCGAAGCGAATGAAGGAAATCGCTTAAAACAGCTTGAGGAATACCTTCAAATTCATCAATAATGACAACTACTTTTTGAACTCCATAATCATCATTTAAAATACTTGAGAACTGTTCAAAGAAATCCATCATTGAAATATGATTTGTTATTTTACTGTCTGAAAGAAATCGCGATAGTTTACCAGAGAGTGTTTGCCCACGTTTTTCAAAAACCTGTTCAATCTCTTTACGAATTCTATTGCATGTGGCTTCGTAAAATTCTATAGCGGATAGGTTTTTATATGTCTCAAAATTGAGTTGGATAGGAAAATAGGAAGACTCCCCATTTGTGAGTGTTTCAAGTGCCATTCTGAAAAAGGTGGTTTTTCCTGTTTGTCGTGGTGCAAAAAGGACAATATACCGTCCCTCTTTAATACGTGCTATAAAATCTGCTATCTCTTTACTCCGAGATACAATATAATGTTGCTCAGGATATACACGTCCTTGTGTTCCAAAACGTCTCATTTCTTCACCATATTATATTTTTTCAACTTAAATTATATCATATCATTTCGTGTTAGTCTATTGATAAATGTGTGCATAGGTAGTACCAAGAGTATAGAGTGAAACCTTATTATCCTCAGAATTTCAATTCATTGTAGGGATGGGTTCCACCCTACAAATGATTTATGAGATACGATCCAAAAAAGGAAGATATGAAATTCTACAATCGATCGCGTTTTCTTTGGAGCATTTTCCTACTATGTTTGATTGTGCAGGCGGTGCAACTGACGATTGTAGGGTGTAGCCACACATCACCTTACTATCATCAAGACATTCCTGCAATTGAAAAACAGGATATAGAAACGGAGAATATGCTGCAGTATCGCATCTTACTCATTGGTGATGCGGGATTGCCGAAGCAAGAAGAACCTGTTCTACAGACATTACATTCATGGACAAAAAAATCTCCAGATAAAACCAGTGTTGTCTTCTTGGGAGATAATATGTATCCTGATGGAATGACAGAACGGAAAAAGCACGAAGCCGCTACTCGTTTGGGACCGCAACTTGATGTCATCAAGTCTACAGATGCTCACGGGTTGTTTATTCCAGGTAATCATGATTGGACGAATGGAAAAAAGGTTGGATATCGTGCGCTGCTTGCACAAGAGAAATATATTAACGATGCACTGACGCGCACGCCAAAATTCTTGCCACAAGGTGGCACTCCAGGTCCCGTTATGCTGGAACTACCAGAGTCTGCTCCGGTTGTGCGAATAGTTGTATTGGATACACAGTGGTGGTTACATAAATACGAGAAACCACCAGCATCCACAGATACGGTTGTGAATAAACTAAAAGAGTATTTGGATACGGAATTGCCAGTTATCGTTGTTGGACACCATCCTTTGCAGAGTTATGGCATACATGGCGGTTTCTTTGATTGGAAGGCACACCTCTTTCCCGGTAGACTTGCCCACAAATGGTTGTTCGTGCCTGTTCCGATTGTTGGTTCTTTATATCCGTTGGTTCGGTGGTATGTGGTGAAATCGGATCAGGATTTGAACGGAGCACGATATAAATATATGGTGTCACAACTCAATGCTGCCTTGTCTACTCGGAAAAAGTCACCGCTCTTAATTTATGCATCTGGTCATGAACATTCTCTACAAGTGTTAGAAGGGGATGTGACAGATTATCTGCTTGTGAGTGGACTTGGCTCGAGTGAAAAGGCAACTGAAGTAAGCCATGGAGACAATACACTTTTTGCACATCAACACTCGGGTTTTATGGCATTAGATTTTCTTGCAAATGGAGAAGTCCTTTTACGTGTAGTAGAACCTACTGAGACAGAGGTGGTGTTCCAGCATTGGTTGAAGAAATGATGACAACTGAATTACCTTAAACTTACTATAGTTTGGACAGTTTTTTTTAGGCTTGAATAATAGTCTAGACAAAGCGCATCACAGTCATGATACCTATTTCTTCAATGCACATTTCGCCCCGCTGGGGCTATAGATTGTATGTTCACAATGTGCTATACACATTTCGCCCCGCTGGGGCTGCTCATTTTGATATTCTAACACTTTTTCGTCAAGTTATTATCCTATTGAAAACTCACATTATTTAGTAAATGCTTGAAATCTCAGTATGTAACCAAAAGAAATTGTCCAAACTATAGTTAAACTTATTGTTTATGGTATAGTCTAAATTTCAAATATTTGAAATAATGCGTAGAGGATTTCAATATGCTCACACAAAAACAGAAGTTAGAATTCTATGAAAATGGTTTTATCAAAGTTCCTGGTGTTGTGCCGAAGTTGATGGTGGATAGTGCCCGAAAGATGATTAATCATTCTATCGGTGCAGTCGGTATGCACGAAGGCGACTTGGAAAAGTTTCGCGCACAATCGTATTGTAACGAAATCAGGAATGCCCCGCAGATTGTTGAGATTTTCAATAAAACACCTATCCAGAACATTGCCGAATCAATGTTGGGAGAAGGGAATGTTCAAGTTCCCGGTTCAGCACAGATAGCACTACGTTTTCCGATGCCGTGGGGTCGTGATGCGAAAGAACCTGGTGGACACCTTGATGGATTGGGAAGCGGAACAAACGGTATGGAAAAAGGGGTATACAGGCGCGGATTTACGGCGTTAGCTGTTGTTTATTTAGCAGATGTGCTTGAACCCTATAGTGGTAACTTTACGGTATGGCCCAAGACACACAGTTTCTTTGCAGACTACTTCAAAAAGGAAGGACATGAAATCTTAGCGAACGGAATGCCAAGACCTGAACTCCCCGAAGGTCCTACACAAATTGTTGGAAATGCGGGTGATGTTGTTCTAACCCATCACCAAGTTGTACACTCTGCAGCAGCGAATGCATCTTCAGATATTCGGTATGCGGTGATTTTTCGTATCCGACATGTTGATTGCCAAGAAAACGGTTATGATGGTTACACCGATATTTGGCGTGAATGGCCTGGAATACAAGAGGTAGTGGAAAACGGAAACGCATAATTCTATGTAATAATTTGAATGTACGGGTGATTAGATCAATCACCCGTTTTGCTTTTAATTACTGCGCTTGATTTTTGCCCAGGTAATGCTTAATTTATTTATCGGTTCAACAGTAAACGGATCTCCACTGTTTCTATAGAGGTCTTCTATTTCATCTTCGGAAAGTGCGCGATGGAACATCAGGAACTCATCCATTAGTCCTGTAAATGTCCATGTAGGACTTGCATTCCCATTAAATGCAGCTGCTTCAGAACCGATACCAATAAAACCGTAACGTTGTGCTTTCGGACCGATCATTTTATTATTAGTCGCAGCGGCTGCTTCCACATCCACTTTTCCATCAACATATATACGCTTCATATCTCCATCAAAAGTAACAGCGACATGATGCCATTCTCCATCTGACACCTTAATATCTCCGTGCCAATCTTCTATAGGACAACAGATATCAAAAGCGACAAAATCAACATGGTCTATTGCAGCATCTCCAACTGCAAACCGAAAATAGTCACTACGATCCCAGGAGGCAATCATTCCCCTACCGGACGTTTTTACCCAAACTGCCATAGACAGTTCTGGTATACCTTCAGTATAGTTCAGATCACGTACAGCGATGTATTGGGTTGCGCCGCCGGGGAATTCCATACATTCGTTTACTATACCTTCATCTACAATTTTTAGTTTGTCACCGTGGATTAATCCGTCGTACTCATTTTCTGACAAATCTAATATGTCGTCACCCTTTTGGGATGCTTTGTCAAAACTATAGTAGATGACAAGTTCTTTATCACTAATACTACCTGCATGTGTAGTTAACGCTGCTATAGATAGGATTACTGTTAGCGTCAACATTTTGAAAATAAATGAATTTTTCATTTTATCTCCTTTTATTCATAGACACTATTAGATATGTGTTATCTACAACAAAATAAGGTTCTATTTCTGTGTGGTTTATGATTTACAGTTTTGGTTATCACTGTATTATTTTGTACTCTTGATTTTCCCCCATGTGATGCTCAATTTGTCTGATGGTTCAACTGCAAAAGGATCAGTAGTTCCTTTTGCCAAGATTTCAACCTCCTCAGCGGAAATTGCACGATGGAACAGGAGGAACTCATCCATCAATCCAGTGAAAACCCAGTTGGGACCTCTTGCCCCATTGAAAGCAACAGCTTCTGAACCGATGCCGATAAACCCGTAACGTACTAACTGTTTTCCGATCATCTTGGTGTTTGTGTCTGTTGGTGCCTCCACGTCCAATTCCCCGTCAACGTATATCCGCTTCATTTCTGCATCAAAGGTTGCAACAACATGATGCCATTCGTCGTCCGTTACTTCAACGTTCCCGTGCCAATCTATGATTGGACAACAGACATCAAAACCGATGAAGGTCAAATTTCCGAGTACATCATCACCAACACCGAATCGGAAAAATTCGCTTCGATCCCATGAGGCGATCATTCCTCTTATTGAAGTTTTAACCCATACTGCGAGGGTAATTTCTGGAAACAAATCATCATAAAAATGCTCTCGCACTGCAATATAGTTAGCCGCACCACCTGGAAACTCCATAGCACCGTTAACTTTGCCATCCACAACATTGAGATTACCGTTTTTCAGACCATGATTATCATTTCCCGACAAATCCATTATATCTAACCCTTCATGGGTCTCTTCGTCAAAACTATAATGGATGATCAGTTCATCTGTGCTGACCCCCTTCGCGTGAACCATCAATAATGGAATTGTTGCCATTAACGTTAGTGTCATAATTCTAAGAACCGTAGTGATTTTCATAATAGTACTCCTTGCTAAATCATACATGTTGATAAACGTATCTTTATGCATTTTATGTATATCCACCTATACCTAACAACATCCTTTCTTCCATATCTGCATCTTTGAGGAATGTTTGTGTCAATCCATCTTCTGGTGGCATTCCACCGTGTGGTGAACTTCGTAGCCATGTTGGTGTATAACCGAGAATTAACATTCTCCGTTTTGCTCTGAGTGTTGGTAAAGCACGATGCCAGAGATTGCCGTGAATTAACACTGCCCCGCCAGCTTTCACTCGTAGTTCCACTTCTCCATCTAAAGGTTCATAAGTGCTTGGTGTTGCCTTGTCTAACCAGTCGTGAGAACCGGGAACTACGACAACACCTCCCGTATCTTCGTTTAAGTCATCAAGATAGATGCAACAATCAATACAATGCGGACGAGAGAACCAAGGAGGTATCGGATTTGGAACAACACGCATGTGTTGATGCCAAGGTGTTTGATGCTGTCTGTCATCACCTGGATATGTGATGCGTGCACTCAATCCGCGTAATCTAACAAGCGGTCCCATCATCGCACGTACAATAGACAAAACCGGTTGAAATTTTAGGAGATCAAGAAATGCTTCATCCTTATCCATCAGATGTCTCGGAATAAAACCCCATCCCTGTTTTGAAGCGATAGCTGAATCTTTGCCTTCCGATTCCTGTTCTTCTAATCGGTCAAGTGCATCTCTCAACTTTTGCAGCGCTTCTCCTTGAAAGAGTTCTTCGCGAATGAGGTAACCGGAATCAGCGAATTGTTTTAACTCTTCTGGGGTGGCATGCACATCCACATCCCAATATTGTCCAGTTTCACCTGGATGAAAGACATTTAAGACTTCATAATGAAGTGTGTGCTGTTCCATAGATACCGATGATATTAACCTGTATATATCCGTGCTATGCTGTGTATTTCACATCTTATACGGTTTGCAAGTTACTCATAGAGAGTAACCAGGGTTCATCTACCAAAGCACGCAGGAATATCCCACGTGCGCCATTCAAGTCTCTGTTCATGTTGAGTCCTGTGCTATCTTTGATTATCTTGCGTCCACCGAGTGATTTTCTCATCTCACCATTCCAAGAAACTGTTTTTGATGTGTATGCTTCACAGACATTAACGATGATAGATCCAGTTTCTTTCGCTTTATGTTTTAGGAACTGTTTGAATCTGTAGTGAGAGAGCGTCAACATTTGTCGGGCAGACCTCTTTCGAAGTTTGCGTTTTCCACGCATTACCATATCTGAAGTTTCAAATGTAGGGAGTAAGATAATATCAAAGGTATCCACAAGGTATCGCGCGACTTTATGATGCAATTCATCTACAAGATTTTTTATGCGTGTGCGTATTCTGTTTGCAGCACGTCTCATATTCTTGCGTGATTGTCTATTTGCTTTAGCTGCACGAGATAATAGGTCATCGAGATATGAACAAAGTCTTTGAATCCGATTAATAGCATGGTGTCCAAGCCATCCGAAACCACGCTCATGAAAATATGTGAGGAATGTTCTCACGCCAGGGTCTAAAGCAACAACACTTCCGTTTGGCTTTCGCTTCGGAGTTGTCACAGTATAGGAAACACAGAGATAGTATTTATCATTCTCTTTCACAAGTCGGGAGTCACAGATATTATCAGGTAACATCTCTGACATTTTGAGGTGTCCCAGCAAGGTGTGGTAAACACCTTGTTTTTTTATGGAAGACTTCGGAATGAAAATACTATCTGATGGACGACGTTTGGATTTGAAAGATACAGGTTGATACTTACCTGTTTTTTGACATTTTTGCTTTGCTGCTCTAACAGCAATACAAGCATCTCGGATAGCAATAGACTTTATCTGATACGGCGTTTCTTTGCTCCAATCAGGTAGATCGTGAAGAATGCCTGTTTTTATCGCTTTCCAATTCGCTTTAGTGTCTGTTTCCTCCAACAAAGCAACGGTTTTATTATAAGTGAAACGTGCTGTGCCAAACCACTGCCGAAGCGTTTCACGTTGTTCTGTTGTTGGATAAACTCTTATCTTCTTTGATTTTGTCACGGTAACTTCTGAGCCCGTGCATCCGGCTACTGAAGACATGCAGGATTGCGAGAAGATCCTCCGTGAGTTCTTCTTGCGGACTGTGTGCTGTTTGGTCCAAAACCACGAGTTCGCCACCGTTTTGTTCAATGAGGTATTGTATAAGGTCGATACCGAAGCGGGCGAGCCTATCCCGATGGGCAATAACAACTTGGAGCTTATCACCTTGCATAAGCCGTTCCAATAAGGTTCTAAGCCCTTTCCTTTTGAAGTTGATACCACTTCCGATGTCTCTGATAACTTCTGCTGCGGGGTAGATGCTTCGCATATATTCAACTTGTCGTTCAAGACCATCTCTTTGCTTCGTGCTGGATACTCTGCAGTAGCAAACAGTTGCAATTGATTGGGATTTGCTTTTGATGTATCCGTCAACATCATAGCGTCTGTGTCCGCCTCCTGTGCGGATGTATTCAATCTTTCCTTCATTTGCCAACTTCCTTAAATGGTCGGGGGTATAATCCAGCAGTTCACTTGCTTTACGTGCTGATACATAAGCCATATAATAGCATACCATAAATCCATAAAAATATCAAGAAAAATATAGATATTTAGATACTGTTACTCAACCTCACTGTGTTTTCTGCTGATATTCTGTGATAATCTGTTGTTCTATGGCTTCAAATAATGACCTGGAATACGGGAACCAGGATAGTTTCCATTTGCATCACGATCTGCGATGAGTTCAGGAATCTCTTCATCCCAGTATTCAGGAACAGTGTTCGGACGACTGTGCCATGCGAGAATCAGCGTACGACGTACATCAGTGTGATTTCTGTGTGCGGAATGTAGTACACGCGCATCTGCCATAACTAATGAACCGGCTTTGGCACATACATCAATCTGATCTGGATGATTGTCAAACATGTAGGGGTGATCTTCCTCAATAAACCTTGCACCTTGTTCATGTGCCGGAACAAGTAGATCGTGTAACTCGATTCGTTTTAGATGTGTGCCGGGAATAATCCTTAAACACCCATTTTCAGGTGTCGTGTCTGAAAGATAGTAATTAAGAAAAATGGTCTGTGGCCACGGTGTACAACTAAGCGGGTCATTCCATCGCATCCAATCTTGGTGCCAATACAGTGGTGGACCTCCGGCTTCTTTTGTTAAGATAATAATACCACCTGATGCTCCGAAATCCCCGAAACCGAGTTGATTCAAAGCGTCTCGTGATGGCTGCCACTCCAGCAACCGTTTTATGTATGGGTTGTCTGCCCCACCGACATTCACATGTTGTCCTTGATATATCATTTCATCAGGTTCTACGTGCCCTGCAATGAGACGTTCTGTTTCATCATGCAACTCCTGCAGGAATTCTTCAGTCAATACATCGTCTACAATGCAAAATCCGTTACGCAGCATCTGATTACGTTTTTCTAATACGACTTCGGGTGTCATCCAATGTACTCCTCATTATGATATTGAATGTATTTTATAGAAAACAACTAAAAAATTCAACATTTTTGTATGCTCTTTTACGATTTTATAAATAATCTAAGTTGCTACTTACAGAATTTCGTTCATCAAAATCTTTTTCTTCTATGAAATTAAGGGGTTTCTGCATATTTTGATGCACTTTTTATCGGGGTTGAATAGTCCTCCTAACATTTTATATTTACTTGTTTTTTGGTTTTCTTGTGCATGGTGCTTTCTATCGTGTTGTGATATGGGTTTATGGCGTTTTCTTGCTTTGAACTTAATTTGAAAAAACAAGCAAATGGTGTAAATTTTTTTCGTTATTGTTCATTTTTTGGACAGTTTTGGTGTAGTTTCTTGTTTTATTTTTATTGCGGCGATGGTTTGTAATTTCGATTTCGGCAATCGGCTGTCTTTAGCATGCTGAGGGTTAATTGTTGACTGCTGTTTGATGATATTATACCTGATGTGATGGATGATGATGATGGGTTTTGGTGTTGAGGACAGTGGATTTCATGGTGATTCTATTGGGATTTTATTGTTGTCTGTTCGAACCTGGATTTATAGGTGGTTTTGATAAGAGATTGAACAATCAGAGTGCCATTCCTGAGAAAAAACTCAAACGCTGAATTGGAACTTTGGACGAAATAATGTTGGGACAATCGGGGTTAGGAACCGCTTTAACAGGAAAATATTTCCATAAATTGAAGGATTAGGTGCCAAAAACATTATAAACCTACTTATGAAAATTCAATTCCGAATTTTTTACAATTTTGGTATAATGAGGAAAATTGCAAGATGTACTTGCAAGTTAAGACATTAACTTATCCATAGTAGCAAGGAGGCTTGTTATGTTTGGACGGAAAAAGAAATCAGCTCTGATCCCGACAATTAGTTCTGCGGTCGCTGGTCCCTTAGGTGTATTACATCTCCCAAGATTTTGGTCTAAAGTATTGATGGATGCGAAAGGTGTTCTTCACGAAGACTATCCTGCCTGTGGCGCGGGTTATGATCAGATGGTGTTAGATGGTCTTGGACTTGATAAGGATACGACCCTTGCATATATCCGAGATAATTCCCCGACCTATCCTCAATTTGAGGCGTGGGTTTTAGAGCAGAAAGGTGGTAGCCTTGATGCTGATGCAGTTGCTGAGTTGAATGCTTCGATAGAGGGGTACCATCACGATGACGATACCCGTAAAGGTATTCTTGGTGCGAGTGGTATTGAAGATGATGGCTCTATTTTAGATGCTGTCAACCTTAACAACCTTGATGATTGGTATGAATTTCATGCAAGTTTAGATTAATTGTGTTGACATCTCCATGTAGTAATGAAGAAATTCAACTGCATGGAGATGTCTTTTTGTACACAACTTATATCAATTCTAACGAAATGAAGATTAAGAAATAAATTTGGTAACTTGAGATCAGAGTCCAGTGCGCGCCTACAGCGGGTTGGGGTTGCTAAATTGACACCTATGCCAGAATACGCGTTTGGTATTCTGCATTGGTTAGGAAACCGCACCATAGGCGTCAATTTAAGGATTTATTTGCATGGCGATAACGTTCTTTAGTCCCGTAAGGACGGGATGTTTATAGCTAAACGCCATCATCACAGCTTTTAGTCCCGTAGGGACGATATGTTTGTAACAACCCAAACGTATAAACATATCGTCCCTACCAAATCAACGGTATGAATGCGCTTATGGCATTCCCCGGGTCTCCGTGCCCCGCACGTTGTTTGAATGTAGCAGGTTTAGGCGGGGCACGGAGACCCCGCGCTACAATAGGGATGGCAGTTTTGGACTATCTCAGATGCATCTAACAAGAAAAAAATAGCTAAATTGACACCTATGCCAGAATACGCGTTTGGTATTCTGCATTGGTTAGGAAACCGCACCTACCGGGTCTATGAGAGTAATATTTAGGAAAATGAAGTTCATATACCTATTATCAAACTCACGTTACAAATTAAGACCTGATAAATGGTTTCATGTCCCAAAGTAGGATACTACCATCATAACTACCGCTTGCTAAGAGATTTCCATCTGGTGAAAAATTGAGTGAAAGAACATCTGAAGAATGCGCCCAAAAGGTGTGGACGTTTTCACCCGTGGCAATATCCCATAAACGGATGGATGTCTTTTTCTGTTCCTTTTTCCACCGAGGATTCTCTTGCCATCGAGAACCAGCGGCAAGGTAATTTCCACATGGTGAAAACGTGAGCGCAAAAGGCAGTAGGCATCCTATAGGTGGAATTAGTGACATTTGTTCTTCTAAGGTGTTTGAGTCCCATACTCTAATTTCGGCCCACATCCCACCCGCAACAATGTTATGACGAGAAGATGTAATAAGTGCCCTGATCCTACGTTGACCTCTATTCTGTATTTCTGGTACACGTTGAAGGTCTTCCGGATTACCTTTATATAAGGCGGGATCTAAACAAACAGCTGTATCAAGTGTTCCGATCTGATCTCCGCTCTTGAGTTCCCAGACAATGGTATCTTGGCTCGGTCTCGGTATAGTAAAAAGATGCTTACCGTTTGAATGAAACACTAATTTCCAACCCGGGTATTCCTGTGGTGTAAGCGGAACATGGTGTAGTTTTTCCCATTGCAAAGCATCCCACACAGCAATACTATCTCCATAGATGATAACGAAATATTCTCCTGTAGGTGACAATCCAATCTTAGATACATGTGAGGACGGGTTTCTTGGGAGTTCTGTGATTTGTTTCCCAGATGCAACATCCCAAACTTGAATAGGATTTCGGTAGCCAGCACTTACAAGATATTCCCCATTTGGTGAGAACACCATGTTTCTAACCTGCGATGGTTTTCTGGTGAATTCTGCAATTTTGGTGTCAGATGGGAGATGCCAGACTTGAATGGCGTTTTCCTTTTCTTCGTTGGTGGCTAATAGTTCCCTACCACGGGCGGTAACCATAGCACATGATGTATTCGGGTTGCTGTTTCGGTAGTGAAATGTGTGTTTTACCTGTCGACTCGCAACATTCCAAACACAGACAGCAGAACGTGTCTGATGGGAACTCACCAGAGCACTGCTATCTTTAGAAAAACTTACTGAATTGACACATTGATGATGTACCGGTAGAGAAGCGAGTGTTGGTTGTACTTTCTCTGTCCATACGTGAAGTTCTCCGTGTCCATTGGTGACTGCGAAACGTGTGCCATCTTTTGAAAAGCAGGCACTTCTTTGAGATGGAACCCAAGATTCAAAAGTATCTACTGTTTTTTGATTTATCGCATCCCATAACATTACTTCAATTCCGCCAATACCGGCGACTCGTAAATTTCCTTCTGGCGTATAGGCAGGTATACCAAATTTTATATATCGATTTCCACCATAAGGTGTCGGTTCCATTTCTAAGGTGCCGCTGTTGACATTCCACACATGCACTTTGTCACCACTATTGCAGGCAGCAAGATACTTTCCACAAGGTGAAAAAACAAGTCTATGACATCCCGTACCGGATTCTTCTGTGTAGTCGTCCCGCAATTCTGCTATCTGTTCCCCTGTATCCATACTGATAACGGAAGTCATGTTTGCAGTCTTTGTGAAAGCAAAGAAACTACCGTCCGCTGAAAATGCTGTAGTTCTAATGTTGCCACCGTTCCGTTCAGAATTTTCAGTGTAGTTTGTGATAGGAGTATCGGTGTCTGTCTGCCAAGCGTAAATAGCACTCTGCCTGTCGTAAAATCTTGGAGTCTGATCGAGATATACGTCAGTATAGTTCATTGCTAAATGTTTTCCATCTTGCAAAAAAGTGAGATTGTTAGCCGATGCTCTCACCATTCTCGGATAATCGGATACATCTATTTCTGCGACAAGTTTCAGATTTTGTGTTTCCCATATTTTTACAACACCGTCCCAGTCACTTGTGGCAACCCACAGTGCATCATCAGAAAAGGAAGCAGTTGCGAGCATCCCACGTTCCGTTCCCCACAGTGCAATGTGTGTCATTGTACTTAGGTCGTAAAGCCAACAACCGATACGTGTAGGGACAGCGAGGAGTGTTCCATCAGGTGAAAACGACATTTTACCGATTTGACCTCTACCCAATCGGGCAATTGCACCTTCTGGAAGTGCTAAGGTTGTTGCATCCGTGTCGATAGTTTCCTGTGTGTACATCAAATCTACCTCCAATGGGGTGTGTAAATTTTTCGCAAAAATACGACTATCTGTTATTGTAGTGTGGGGTCTCCGTGCCCCGTCGATTGTATGAATGTAACAGATTTAGGCGGGCACGGAGACCCCGCACTACAATGGCTGGCGTAATTTAAGAAGATCAATCCATTTTATTAGTGTCCTCAGTCCCGTAGGGACGATATGTCTATAGCACAACGATCAACACCCATTTCTTAGTCCCGTATGAAGATTAAGAAATAAATTGGGTAATTTGAGATCAAAGTCCAGCGCGCTTAAAAAGCGCGCCTACGGGTTTGACAATCGCGCTTACAAAGCACTCCTACTACCAGTTTGGCGTGATTATAATTACCCGTTTAATAAATTAATCTTCATTAGGGACGATATGTTTATACGTATCGGTTGTTACAAACATATCGTCCCTACGGGACTAAGAATGTGATGATGGCGTTTAGCTATAAACATCCCGTCCCTACGGGACTAAAGAACGTTATCACCATGCAAATAAATCCTTAAATTGATGCCATTGGTGTGGTTAGGAAACCGCATCTACCAGGGTGTGTCCATATTTTTACATTTCACAATGATGAACTACCCTCAATTATGTATTTCCAGCGTGCTAACAAAGTGCATCTACCGTTGTGGACAAGTGAAGTATTAGTTACTTGTCCGATACTGTCGTGAGTTCAACAGCACTACCAGTTTCAGATGATTTGAGTCCTGCCAGTAGAATTTCAGTCACATGTCGAGCTGTATAAACATTGGATAAAGGCGGTAGTGTGCCTGCTCGGATATGTTCCGCGAAATGTGCGTGCATCCCACTGGGTGCGACATCACCACAATCAATGGCTTTCGTATCAACGGGAGCATGTTCGCGCGTATATGAGGTAGGTGTGTATTGTGTAAGACCAGCACCATCTTTTCCCGGCATTGTGAACTTGCCTGCTGTGCCGTGGATACTTGATTCACCTGTACGTGCAGGGTCACACCAAGATGTTTCTGCGGTGACAATTCCACCTGATTCCATTTCAAGCACGAGTGTTGCGACATCTTCTAATTCTGTCGGTTTGTCAAAAGTTGAAACGAAGCCGGTAACACGTTTGAAAGTTCCGAGCATTGCGACGAGACCTGATACAGCGTAGACTCCCATATCAAAAAGCGCCCCGACACTTGCTTGTTTGGCATCAAAAAACCACAAGTCGTCACCGCTTTCGCCAAAAATATCCATGATTTCGGCATAATATATCTCCGGTCCACCGTGGCTACTTCGCATTCTCGCGCCAGAGACGCGTCCGATTGCATTTTCAGCGATGAGTTGACGGACTTTATAGATACCTGCGCTAAAATGTGGAAGACACATGACAGTTTTGCCACTCGCTTCAGCAGCATCCACAAATTGATTTGCCTCATCCATCTCACCACAGAGCGGCTTTTGCATTAGGACATGCTTCCCTGCTTCCAATGCTTTCACACCCCATGAGACATGTAATGGATGCGGTGTGCCGACAAGGATGGCATCAAGTGAGTCATCTGCGATAATTGCGTCATAATCCTGTGTCCAACGTGGTATATCAAATTCTTGACACTGATGTTTGAGACGGTGTTCGCGCCTTCCACCAATAACAGCGATGTCAAAATCGTCTCCATTTTTTATATCGGGTAGATGCATACGGCAGACGATACCGCCAGCACCGATAACACCAAGTTTAAATTTTTCCATATTTCTAATAATTCCTTTAAAATGAACCCAGTTACAAGTTATAGTAAAAACTATAATTATTTACACACGACGGTAGGTTCGGTTTCCTAACCGAACCATGGGAGTCAATTTTCTTATTGTCAGTCCAATTTCACTATAGTAAATCACATATACTTTGTCAAGTCTGGAGGACCGGACAATTGGAAACTCAAACTACTGAAAACATGGACTAACCAAGGACGTAATGCTTTCAAATATAGAATATGTATTACTTAAGGACGAGATGGATCCTGATTTTGGGATATTCTCACCTTGGTGGCAAACGTCTCATTAGAAAACGACTGTTGAAATAAAGAAGTGTCACGCTGATTACGATAATCGGTGTGGTGAAAGCATTTGCCCCGATATCAAGAAATCTCATAATTGCGGAAGCAACTGAATCTATACGGCTTAGCTCAAATGGTGCTTGAAGCACATAAATGATTGTAGAACCCGCGCTAACTTCCTGAATTAGTCCTAAGAATGCAAATAGCAAGCCAAAAGAAACAGTGAGAATATAATCAATTGTTATAATGAACACCAGAATACCAATGACTCTCCAGAATATCTTCCACCACGTTCCTCGGACTAAATCGCGGCTGCGCCTTAATGCATCAAAAGATGCCTCTCTCTCAACAATGACAACAGGACCGTAGAATATTAGAGAGATTAAATAATAAATAGCGACAGGAAAACCAATGAAGAAGCCAATAACAGTAAGGATTTCAGGATAATCTTCTTCTGGTATAAGAGGCAATAGTAAGAATGGAAATAAATAAATGATCGTACTGCCGAAATAAGAGGGGAAACGGTTTTGGAAACCTCGTATTGCATTTTGAAGTGTAGTGGCTTTTCCAAGATAGATTTCACTTGCTACGACAACACATAATCCGTACACTAGTGCTGAAATCAGTATTTCAGTGTATTCATCTAAGATGATAAGACCTTTATTTTCAGCAAGGAATGAGAATACTCCTTCTCGTAATGAATCTAAGACAAAATAGATAGCAACAATCGGTCCAAAAACCCGAAAATGTCGCCAATACACGCTAAGAGCTGCATCCAGAATATCAGTTAACCTTTTAAGTTGAAGATGGTAAACGGTATTAGTTTCAGTGTTGCTTAGCTGCGAGAAGTCTTGTTGTTCCAACATTTTCCATCCGATTTGTAGTTGTATTTACCAATCATATTTATGGTAAATTATTGAATCAATTCTACACATTGCTGAGGCGAGGTTAGGAAACCTCGCCTACCGTGAAAAGAAAGTGTAGATTTAATTTCATACTTCACCATAAAGTCAACACCAAATGGTAAATGGTATTTGGCTTGGTGATGAATTTGTCATTATTTTGGACAAAAGAGTCCTAAGCAATTTCAACGTTGAGTATGAGCGAGATACCGTTCAACGCCAACTACTTGTGAGATATACTAAAGTTTGCCAAAGCATAATCAATCTGTGTTTCACCGAAATAGGAAGCAACTTTCACCAAATCAAGGATATTCACAACTCCGTTCATAGTAATATCCGCTGCAAGACCATTCCCTTCGGTCCCAAAAGCATTGGCAACTTTCACTAAATCAAGGATATTCACAACTCCATCAGCAGTAAGGTCTGCGGGTATCTGTTCTACTTTAATGGTAGTAGTAATTTCATCTGTTTCCGTGCTAACGCTACTTGATGTAACTGTGACTGTTATGGAATATTCTCCATGAGTTGACAGTAGAACGGCAAACACATCCTCATCAATCGTTAATGTCACCTCCGCAGAAGTTCCTGCATCCAGGACTACTGAAGTCTCACTTAGATCAACATCAACATCACCTGAAACTGATACTGATACTGTGTCAGATCTGCTGCCGATGTTTGTAATGTGGATTTTATAGCTTGCTGACGTTCCCGATTCAGTTGTTTCAATTTTCACATCACCGATACTGTCGACTTCAACGCCACAGGTAAAGATGATTGTGGTCGTGGTGATAGTTGCCGTTTTTGTGGAATCGCCTTTGGAAGTTGCAGTCACGTTGACTTCATACGTCCCCACATCCGATAGTTCGTCTTCACTAATGATCATCACTACATCCGTAGATGCCTCTGGTGCAAGGGTTACAGAGTTTCGTGTCAACGTTGTCTTTACTGTCCCTTCTCTTTTCAGGGATATTGTGTCTATTTCAGTGCCATTATTTGTAATTCGAATTGTATATAGAACATTTCCATTGCCTTTCGGTATTTCAACTTTTAAATTACCGATGCCCGTTAACGTTATACCATAAGTATCAGACACTGAGCCAATAACAGAAGTGAAATACAACATAGTTATAGGAATGAAAAGTATAAATCTTAGTTTTTTGAACATTTAATGTTCCTTCTAAGGTTCTGTTAGGAAACCGAACCTACCGTGTTTTGAAAACGGGTTCGATTAGGAAGCCAAATCTATAGGGTATAGAAATGCGAACTCAATTCACTTATAGTTTGTATCAAATGACCCCATGAGTTATACTTTTAGTATGAGTTATACTAACGAGTAGATGTATTCGGATCCCCGTTAATCTATTCATGGAGGTCAACATGAATCGCAAAAAGGATACCGCCTACGGTATTAACCGGCTCGAATCTAAGAATGCCAGAGCCGCTATTATTCAGAAGATTTCATCAGACTTTAATCTAATGCCTATCGTTGCTGAAGCCTACTATAAACAGATTTCTACTTACTTTGAACAACATACCGATGTGCGACTGACATCAGGACAAATCTGCTACGAGGCTGTCGCCGCTGAGGAACCCGCAGGTAAACATATCGCTTTAGCGAAAAAAATCTCCTGTCGGCTCACCCTCAATGACACAAACGCCGATCTTGAGGTCTTAGCGACTTATGGTCTCGCAGGACTCAGACGACATCGGATCCTCCGATTGACTAAAGAAGCTTATGACCAAGATTCCTTACTGAGTTATGAGGATTTAGCTGTCCTATTAACCACCAGTCCTTCTACAGTCAAACGCGACATTCGCCAGTTGAAGCAGGAAGGATATTTCGTTATGACGCGCGGGACGAAACACGACATGGGTCCCGGCACTTCTCATAAGACGCAGATCTTGGAGTTGTATTTCAAAGCTTATACCTTCACCGAAATCGAGCAAAAAACGAACCACAGCGAACGAGCCGTCTACCGATACTTGAGAGATTTCACACAAGTTGCTACGCTCCATCATCAAGGGTTCCCTAACGCACAGATACGCTTGATTTCTCATCTCTCTGACCGGTTGATACGCGAGTATCTCTCGCTGTTCAAGGAATACCAACACACCGATCGCATGACCCAACTCCTTCACCCAGAACCTGAGGACGCAAAAAAGGGGGACCTCTCATGAGCAAACCTCTAACCCGCACGCAAATCAACGAGAAAAAATTCAGACGCATCAACGATAAGTCCCTACGACAGTTGCTTATCCATCGCTTTCTCAATGACTACGGGTATGACAAAGGCGAAGTCACTGCCACCGCCATTGTTGATGATATTCTCAAGACCGTTGAGGACTATTTCGTCATTACCCTCCCCTTGGAGAAACTCGCCACCGGTGATCAACTCCCAGATGAGCGTTTCCTCAGTTATGGACAACTTGTTTGGATGGCCGTCCCTATTGATGAACATCCAGAAAGAGGGAAGTCCATCGTCAAAACTCGGATGAAACCCATCATCCTAACCTACCTCGCTACTGAGGATATTGAATCTTTTCGAAACGGATTTACCTCCCGACAACTGCGAATCAATCGCTTGGTCCGCTGGTGTCATCAAGCTTATGACCAAGGTGCCTTATTGACACAACTCGATTTAGCCGTCTTACTGAACGTCTGCGATGCTGTTGTCTGTGATTATGTCAATGAATGGCAAAAAACCACTGGCGACATCTTGCCCACTCGGGGCAACATCCATGATTTATCGGGTGCTATTACCCACAAGAAAGAGATCATCACGCTCTATCTTCAAGGACATCTCACTCCCAGAATTGCCGCAAAAACCAAACACTCTAAGGAGGCAGTTGACCGATACATTCGCGACTATGAGAGCATCAAAGTCGTTCGCAACGCAACCGTAGATATTGATACAATCTCACAGATTACACGACTTTCTAAACGCGTTATCACTCAATATCTTGACCTTATTCCACAGCACCAACTTCAAGCGATGGATGCAAACCTTACCAATTCATCTTCAAACGATGAAACAGGACACCAAGGAGAAACACAATGATATCCTAACTTCCTGTTCCAGACGAACTTTATTCAGCAAGACCGGGGTAGTTGCTTTGAAATAGGGTTGATAATCACTACCCGTTTTGTTATACTTTAGACACGTTTATCGCTAACCGCATCATTTCTTGAAGAAGATGCTAGCGATCCCAACTCAACCCACTCATTAACGATGGTTGCGAAGCTAATAAACATCAGCATTCCAGCTATCCTATGGTCATTTGATACTATTTCAGAATTAACATTTTCTGCGTTGTGCTGGAATCCTTTGTTTCAAACTTATAGACATAGATGCCACTTGCGACCTGTTCACCGAATTTATTTGTTCCGTCCCAATACGCAGCGCGGTCTTTGCTGTGATACAAACCTGATGTCTGATGTCCTAACGCTAAAGTGCGCACTTCCTCTCCTCGCATAGAATAAATTGTTATCGTAACATCACTTGGTTCGGTCAATTGATAAGGTATCCACGTCTCTGGGTTACATGGATTCGGAAAATTCGGAAAGACAAATGTCTTTGGAAAAACTGTCGTTGTTGTGACAATTTCAGCCGTTTGTGTTTCATCACCCTCGGAAGTGGCAGAAACTGTGACCACATATTCACCTGGATCCTCAAGGACAGACCCAGGAATCGTTACAGTCATATCTAAAGATGCTTCAGATGCAAGCGAAACAGAGTTTTGACTTAAGGTTGCCTCAACATCTCCTGTATTTGCTAACTTTATGGTATCGGTTATATTTCCAGTATTCGTGACAGTAAAATAATATGTGACACCGTCACTTGCATCTTGCGTCTGGTTCGTCAAATCTCCCCTACCTACTAAACCGACACCATGAATTGGATCGGGTGCCACCGTCTCAATACTACTTACTAAATTCAAAATTTCGCTTGGACTTAACACTCTATTATAGAGTCGTACATCATCAATGAGACCATCCCATGAACCATTTTCATCCTTAGCACCTCTTCCGATTATGAATTTTTTGGCATTTTTTATTTTGCCTTCTGTGGCAGTGCTATTAAATGATGGTTGATCAAGCACCCCGTTGATGTAAAGTGTCAATCCTCTACCACTTCGCCATGTCAAAGCAATGTGTTGCCATTCGGTAGTTTGTACATCGCTTGTACTTTCATATATCTGTTTCCCTTTTGTTGTGGTGATTCCTGCTTTAATTACATTCGTCCCACCACCATCTGCACCTTTTGCGTCATAACGTAAAGAGAATATCCCATCATTGCCATTAGGTGTTTGTGGGAAAATAAAACCTTTATCGGTGAAGATTGCATTAGATTTTACCCAGAGTGCGATGGTAAAAGCATCCAGGCCATTGAGTAAATCTGCACCGTTCTCAACAGTTACCTCTTCACTATTACTATCAAACCGGATCGCCCCAGCAATGACTCCAGAGTTCGGTTCTAAGATTGCCCCAGTTAGAAGTATAGCGTTGTTGTTTCCACTTGCATCATATACAGTGTTTCCATCCGACTCATCAAAGTTCCAATGTCCTATCAACCCCTTTTGAATCCCTAAATCTTCTGGTGAAAAAATATAGGTAACGGTGGTGATTTGTGCGGATTTTGTGTTATCAGTTTCCGATGTGGCAGTAACTTTGACTGCATAATCACCCGAAGCCGCGAATGCATTTCCTGGTACCGTTAGAGTTATTTCCTCAGACGCACCGGGACCAAGCGATATTGAAGTATTACTTAATGTTGCATCAATATCACCTTCTGTAGCCAACAGTATATTATCGTCTGTATTGCCATTGTTTGTGGCAGAAAGTGTATAATCGACTCCTGCATCCGCATGCTGTAATTCCATTGCCAAACTCTCCACACCATGAAGAGAGACACCATATTTAGGTTTAATATTAGTTGTTGTTGTTAACTGAGCAAATTTCGTATTATCGGCTACTGATGTAGCAGTAATTTCAGCCGTGTAATCCCCTGCGATAGCTGCATTCTCTGGAACTGTGAATGATACAATAGAAGATTTTTCAGGGGAAAGTGATACTGATGATTCGCTTAATGTAGTGGAAACATTACCGGATGTTTCTAATTTTATTGTATCATCTATGTTGCCAGTATTAGTTACGGTTAAGATATAATCAATACCTTTACCCGCATCAACCGTCTCAGCAGTAAAATTGGCTACAGCTGCTAAAGCGACACCGTGAAAGTGATCAGCTTTTCTCATTACTTTAGGTATCTTTGCAATTTCATCTGTATTCAAAACTCTATTGTAAAGTCGTACATCGTCCACGAGACCGTTCCAAGAATTATTTATATCTTTACTACCCCTACCGATTATCAATCTTTCAACACCAGCAATTTCACCATCTGTTGCATCACTGTTAAATGTTGGTTGATCAAGCACCCCGTTGATGTGTAGTTTCAGTTTGCTACCCGTTTGCCATGTCAATGTAAGGTGTTGCCACTCAGTTGTTTGCACACCACTTGCACTTTCATAGATCTGAGTGCCACCTGTTGTGGAAATAGCCGCTTTAATAACATTCTTTCCACCACCTTTGAAGCCTTCCGCGTCGTAACGCATGGCAAGAACCTGATCTTTGCCGTTAGGTGATCTGTAAAAAATAAATCCTCTTTCGCTATTGACTTTAGAAGCTTTCACCCAAAGGCTTAGCGTAAAAGCGGTCAACCCATTGATTAAGTCACCACCGTTCGCGACAATGGCATCTTCCTTTTTATTATCAAATCGCAATGCGCTCCCAATTTTCCCGCTGTTAAATTCTATTGATGTCCCGGTCCCGAGACGCGCGTAGTTGCCGTTTCCGCTTGCATCAAATGCATATTGTCCATTTGCTTCATCTAACGGCCAATAACCGATTAACCCATCATTTTTATTTAATTGTTGTGGAGAAATGTCTATTACGATAGATAGCTCAATGTTAGGAATTGGAAACTTGCCAGGATATCTTGCGTTGCCATTAACATCCAAAGTTCGAACAATTACAACCCTATCCCTTATTGTTGCAGTATCAATGTGGATGATTGCTCTATTACCAGATATTGAGTGGCAACTGTGCATTAATGTAGGACCGTGTAGAAAAAATATCTGATTGAGTCCATCGCGATCCGTTACCTCAAAAAAGGCATGCGTGTTATCTGCTGGATACACGACTGTAGAAAACACTTTAACTTTTGAACCTTGCTCTATTCCAAGTCTACCTCCGTTGAAGTAGGGATTGAGTGCCAGTAGCTCCGCAGCGCATTCAGAAATCCTATCTTGCGGACCTGGTCCATAAGACATGATATATCTACCATCTCGGAAATCATGTGGTAAGACAAAGTTGTGTCCGATTTCATGGGCGACAGTTCTCCAATTAAAACAACCACCAGAGGCAGGAATGAGTGTCCGTCTTCCTGTATAAGCCACTCCGCAGGCTTTCCCTATTGTTCCACTGCCATGATCCAGAAAAACGAGTAATATAGTGTTACGTGTTTGGATTCTATTTGCAAATTCACCAAAACAACTTGCAGGTTTCTTTTTATATTCTTCAGCAATTTTCCTTCCGATGACATGATGTATTACTACCTTTCCATTTTCATCGGTCTGAATTCTAAAGGTCTTTCTTCCGTGTCCGTAGTTTTCCATTTGGTCTGCGTAAAAGTTCTGAACGCGGGTAATCATTTTCTCAATTTTCTCATCTATGTCTTCACGAGTTGTTCGGTCATTTGGAAGGAAATAGACAATTTTGACAATATATTCTTCGGGTGCTTCTTCCTGAGCAAAACTGGGAAACAGGAAGGTTGAGAACATAATAATGGTGACAAATAAACGGAGATATTTCATAGATCTGTCTCAAATAGCGTGTATAGTTCATAGAATAACCTAAGTTGCTACCTACTGAATATTAATCATCAAATTACTTTATCAAACTAAGAAACAAAGGAATTCTGCAAATTTTAGTGCCACTTCTTATAAATCGGGGTTACAAACCCCTCCAACAATTTATAGGTGGCAACTTAGGTTAGAATAATAAAAGGCAATACCTTCGCACAAAATAGTTGGATAAATAGGGTAGGTGTCCAAGAGTTAAGACTTGTACCAGTTAACTGTTTGTTTTCAAAGTGTTCACATATATTATGTTTATAATACACGCATATCGTCCCTACTGACTAAAGACCGTTCAAAGGAGAAGCAATGTATTTAGATCAACCTGTTTATGTGAGACTATATTTAATATAAAGATCTAAAAACTATTCAATAACTTTGAAAGGACAATAGTCCATGCAAGATATTATAACACTTTTTACAGTTTTTAGACCACATATATCTACTGTGAGAGTGTGTAAAGTTTTTGTCACTAGATGAGTTCAAGAAGAGAGTTGTTAAATCAATATGAAGATGGCACCTGTTTCCAATAATATTTTCTTTCTAACGGATGGATACCAATGTTTAGTATATCATTAGAAGGTTCTGAAGTCAAAGAAAATTAGGAAGCAGGACGTGTTAAGATTTTGTCATTAACTTCTCACCAACCATTGATTTGGCCCTACAATAGGTTACAGGTTTTTCACTTGAATTGATGTCTACGGTGACAAAAACTTTACACACCCTGGAAATAAAAACTTCTTGACGTAAATCTGACAATTCTATATAATTTAGTCATGACTAAATTAATTTCTTGACAGAGTTAATTTTTGTTGTATATATCAACTAAACATTGGTAGGTTTGACCTACCGTTCACCGCACGATAGGATTACACTTTTTATGTGTTTCATGCGGATAGGAAAGACAAATGCTTACACAGGCGGCTGAGGATTACCTCAAGTCAATCTACAAGTTACAAGAAAAAGGTGGTAAAGTTTCAACAGGTATTTTGGCAGAATACCTTGATGTTAAACCTGCATCTGTAACGGGTATGATCAAAAAACTAAAGACAATGAAACTTGTGAGTCACGAACGTTATCAAGGTGTAACACTCACTGATGCTGGCAAAGCAATTGCCCTTGAAATAATTCGGCATCATAGGCTTTTGGAGCTTTATCTTTTCAAGGCACTCGGTGTACCGTGGGATGGTGTTCATGAAGAAGCTGAGAAATTAGAGCATGTGATTTCAGAAGATGTAGAAGATCGGATGGATGCGTTTCTCGGATATCCAACCGAAGACCCACACGGTTCCCCTATACCTGATAAAAATGGCGTTGTCCTGAAAACACCTTCTGTTCCAATGACCGACTTAAATAATGGTCAATCTTGTGTAGTAGCGGAAGTGAGTGATGATGATTCTGCGTTGCTTCGTCATCTTGGCAGTTTCAGTCTTTATCCCGGTACAGCGTTCCGAGTAATAAAAGTTGCACCATTTGAAGGTCCTTTCACCATTGATATCGCAGGTCAGCAAGCGGTAATCGGACGTGAGGTTGCAAAACATATATTCGTCAATAATGTAGAAGAAACAGATAATGTATGAGCGCGCTTTGAAGGCGCGCATATTACCGATGAGGGGAACAAAATGGAAAAAGAAAATAAAACTAAACCGGACAGCAGTACGATAAAAACTTGGAAACACCATCTACAAGATGAAGTGGATGCAAGTTTCCTCTACAGTGAATTAGCAGATCTTGAACCGTCCCTTGATCGGAAAGACATATTAATTGAGCTTGCTGAAGTGGAAAGTCGTCATGTGGAGCGTTGGGAGGAGATGTTATCATCTTATGATGTAGAGATTAAAAAACAACGTCCGACATTGAAGGCAAAGTTCTGGGCATGGTATGCCCGGAAGTTTGGGAGCACATTCCCACTTGCGCGGATGCTTGACGAAGAAGCGAGTGAAGTTAAAGATTACCTGGCACTGCACAAAAACAGCACTCTGGAAGATGCTAAAGAAACTGCACTTGTGCTTGCAAAAGATTCTGCTTTGCATACAGAAAGTCTCCAAGTTCTCACTGGTTCAAGTGATGAACCGTGGCATAAGACCGAATCCGGGGGAACGCTTGGGAACTTAGTTTACGGTTTCAACGATGGATTAACGGCGAACTTCGGTTTACTTGCTGGTGTAATAGCCGCCACAGATGGTCCATCCACTGTCTTGATATCAGGTATCATTGGGACAGTAGCAGATTCACTCTCAATGGGGGCATCGGGTTACCTCGCAGCGAAGAGTGAACAAGAGGTGTACGAGCACGAAATTGAGGTAGAAAAAGATGAAATCCGATTTATGCCCGATATAGAGGAAGATGAACTCACACTCATATATTCTGCCCGTGGAGTCCCAAAAGAACATGCACGCCTCCTTGCCCAAGAAGTGATGAGTGATCCCGAAAGGGCATTAGAGGAAAAAATTCAATCTGAACTTAAGATTGGAAAAACGCATACAACACCATTTAAAGAAGGTTGGATTACGGGATCTGCTACTGCTGTTGGTGCATTTATTCCTGTCGCTCCTTTTCTGTTTACTTCAGGTCTTGCAGCGATATGGATTTCTTTTACGTTGGCAATGTTTTCCCACTTTGCTGTTGGTGCTGCGCGGAGTCTATTCACGGGACGGGGACTAATTCGAAGTGGTATTGATATGTTTGTGGTCGGTCTCGGTGTAGCTGGTGCCGGTTACCTTGTAGGTGAAGTCTTAAAACACTTTTACTTTGGAAATTAAAAGCATGTATAGATTCTCAACTATAATATTTACAATTTTTATACTTGTAATTCTCGGTTGTGATAAAAAAGTTACAGATACATCAACGGACAGAAAAGTTCGCGTTGTTGCTACGATAGGTATGATTACCGATGTCGTCAAAAATGTTGGTGGTGAACATGTAGAGTTATTCGGGATGATGGGATCCGGTGTGGACCCACACCTTTATAAACCGACTGCTAAGGATATTCAAAGATTGAATTCCGCACAAATCATCTTTTATAACGGATTACATCTTGAGGCTAAATTAGGAGACGTTCTTGCCAAGATGTCAGGTGATACCAAATCCGTTGCTGTAACAGATGGAATAGATAGAACACATCTTCTATCACCATCAGAATATGATGGGCAGTATGATCCACACCTTTGGTTTGATGTAACCCTATGGATGAAAGTGGTTGAAAAGGTTAGTGCTTCCCTAACAAAGTTAGATTCAGATAACGAGAGAACATATCAAGACAATGCGAAACGTTATCTTACGCAACTCACTGAACTGCATCAATACGTTAAGACCCAAGCAGAACGTGTACCACCTGGACAACGCGTGCTCGTTACAGCACACGACGCTTTCAACTACTTCGGTCAGGCGTATGGATTTGAAGTGCGCGGGTTACAAGGAATTAGCACTGTATCGGAAGCAGCGATCTCTGATGTTCAGGAATTAGCCTCCTTTATTGCAGAACGACAGATACCTGCAGTTTTTGTGGAATCATCTGTTCCATCACGCAGTCTTGAGGCAGTGAATGCCGCTGTGAAATCGAAGGGATTTGATGTACAGATTGGCGGCGAACTCTTTTCTGACGCAATGGGAGATGAAGGAACACTTGAAGGCACTTATATCGGTATGGTGAAACATAATATTGATACCATTGTAAAGGCATTGATCGGAGAAACTACTCCTTCAGAGGATGAATAAATTGAAAGCACCGGATGCAAAAGCCATAGAAGTAACTGACCTGACTGTCGCATATCAAGAGACACCTGTCTTGTGGGACATAGACCTTGATGTGCCACCGGGAGTGCTATTAGCTATCGTTGGACCGAATGGTGCAGGAAAAACCACGTTGATTAAGGCAATTTTAGGTCTTGTGCGTCCTGCTGCTGGCAATGTTCTGATCTATAATAAGCCTTACGATGTGCAACGGAGAATTGTTGGTTATGTACCACAACGGGGAAGTGTTGACTGGGATTTTCCGACAAATGTGCTTGATGTTGTAATGATGGGAAGATATGGAGCACTCGGCTGGATAAGGCGACCTGGAAAGCGGGACCGTGAACTTGCAATGCAAGCTCTTGAAAAAGTTGGTATGCAGAACTATACAACCCGACAGATAAGTCAACTTTCTGGTGGACAACAGCAGCGCGTTTTCCTCGCTCGTGCTCTCGTTCAAGATGCAACAATATACTTAATGGACGAACCTTTTCAAGGCGTGGATGCCACGACTGAACGCACAATCGTCACTTTACTTCAGGAACTTCGGGAAAATGGAAAAACAGTGGTTGTGGTGCATCATGACTTGCAGACAGTTACTGACTACTTTGATTGGGTAACACTACTGAATATCCGGCGAATCGCAAGTGGACCTGTTGAAGATACGTTCACATCAGATAACTTACGTGAGACTTATGGCGGACGGATTGCATTCATCAAGAATCGATAAGAGATGTAGGCACGAACCATAACGTCTGCCATCCTAACTATCATGCAACTTATATCCTTTCTATTTCAAAATTATTATACCCTTATAATAGTCGCAATTGGAGCTGCTTTGCTTGGTACAGTTAGCGGTGCACTCGGAACTTATGCTGTTTTAAGACGGCAAAGTCTTCTCGGTGATGCAATCTCACATGCTGCACTACCAGGGATTGCACTTGCATTTATATTGACTGGAAGTAAGACTTCGTTAATCCTGATACTTGGTGCTGCTATTGCTGGTTGGATTGGCACCCTGATAATATTGAGTATTGTCCGATTGACAAGAATCAAATATGATAGTGCCCTTGCCCTTGTTTTATCCACATTTTTTGGCTTCGGTTTGGTTTTGCTCACTTTAATCCAACGTTCAGGCAATGCAAATCAGGCAGGATTAGATACGTTCATCTTCGGACAAGCAGCAACTTTATTGAAACGAGATGTCCTGACAATCGGTATCCTCGGGGGTATAGCACTCATTATCGTGTTTATCCTATGGAAAGAGTTGAAATTGCTTATTTTTGATGAAGGTTTTGCTGCTTCTATCGGGTTTCCAACTCGTGGACTTGATATTTTGTTGACAAGTTTGCTTGTCATTGCGATCGTTCTCGGTTTACAAGCAGTTGGTGCTGTTCTTATGAGTGCAATGATAGTTGCACCTGCTGTAGCCGCAAGACAATGGACAGACAAACTTAACTTGATGGTGATTCTTGCAGCTGGATTCGGGGCATTAGCAGGTGTGAGTGGTACCATCATCAGCAGTGCTTCGACATATATACCTACGGGACCGATGATTATCCTCTGCGCGACATTTTGTGTTGGTATTTCAATCGCTTTCGCTCCGAAACGCGGATTAATCTCGGATGGTATTCGGCAACGTCGAAATAAACGTAACCTGAAGTTACCGAAGGCAAATTGATTGAGCATCCACAACAGAAAACAGATTAAAAATGATTGAAGAATACTACGACGTCATATTTACCACACTGATCGCAATTGTTACTGCCTCGGCGTGTGCATTACCCGGCGTATTCCTTGTGCTGCGTCGCATGACGTTGATGAGCGATGCAATTAGCCACGCTATTCTTCCAGGTATCGTCCTCGTCTTTTTTCTTACACATAATGTTTCATCGCCTTTGTTAATTCTTGCTGCCGCTGCAACCGGTGTGCTAACCGTTGTCTTCGTTGAATTACTACAGAAAACAAAACTTGTGAAAGAGGATGCCGCGATCGGGTTAACTTTTCCAGCTTTGTTCAGCATTGGTGTGATTCTGATTGCGCGGTTCGCAAGTAATGTGCATTTGGATACAGATGCTGTCCTTCTCGGTGAAATTGGCTATGCAACTCTCAATCACTTAGAGATTTTCGGATATAAACTGGGTCCCGTATCGCTATATGTTATGGGTAGTATGCTGCTGTTGAATCTTGCCTTTATTCTAACATTCTATAAGGAATTGAAGTTAGCAACGTTTGATGCAAGTTTAGCGGCCACCTTAGGTTTCGCACCAACACTGATCCATTATGGGTTGATGACTTTAGTTTCCATGACAACGGTGGGAGCGTTTGATGCAGTCGGTTCTATTTTAGTTGTCGCACTAATTGCTGGTCCACCCGTGACCGCTTATCTGATGACAGATAGTCTCACACGGATGCTCATCTATAGTGTTGTAATAGGGAGTGTTAACGCAATGGTCGGTTATTGGCTCGCCTACATTACCAATGTCTCAATTGCGGGGACGATCGCGTCGGTTACATTACTTGCTTTTGTCCTTGTCTTTATGATTGTCCCGAATCGCGGTCTCATCGCAATTGCCCGTAGACATATCCGTCAAAAGTGGGAGTTTGCACAAACAATGCTGGTCATTCACCTCTTTAATCACGAAGGACTTCCCGAAGCACAAAAGGAATCTGAGATTGCACACCTCCACGAACACCTACGGTGGGAACCGACATTTGCCTCACGCGTCGTAAAATACGCGCTAAACAACCGATATGTTTCGCAAGAGTCAGCCCAGCTGATGTTGACGGATCGAGGTCGCGCGATAGCACAGAAAGCACTTGTGCAATAGCATTGTTGCAGATGCTATGTTCAATCATCTTGACATCACTACTTGCCTGCGTTATAATGAAATTATCAATACACAAACGGAGAAAAACATGGCAATCAGTGCAGTACAAACATACCTAAGTCCAGAAGAATACATAACTTTAGAACGTAAAGCGATCCCTACCTATGACACTGTCAGAAGTGAATACGTCAATGGGGCAATTATCACTATGTCGGGTGCAAGCTTTTCACATAATCTAATTACTAATAATTTCTCCAGTGAACTACACACTCGCTTAAAAGGAACAGGATGTGCGGTTTTCACCAACGATATGCGTATTAGTATACCAACAGCAAACTCCTATTTTTATCCTGATGTCGGTGTTATTTGTGATGAACCCCGTTTTGAAGATGATGTGTTTGACACACTCCTAAACCCAATTATTATCGTAGAGGTACTCTCACCAAGTACCGAAGCTTATGATAGAGGAGAAAAACTTTCACACTACCAACAACTTGAATCCTTAAAAGAATACATCCTTGTATCACAAGATAGAGTATATGTGGAACGGTATCTCCGTAAACAAGATGAGTGGGGTTATACTTCCTTTCGTGAAATTGATGATGTTCTTCCAATTGCATCTATAAAGTGTGACTTACCGTTGCAGGAAATTTATGAACGTGTCACATTTCCTAAAGAGAAAAAGGACGAATAATGAAGAATATAATACGAAACATAATCCTATGCCTAATTATGCTCAGTCTCACCTTGGTAGGGAGTGCGGATGACAGTGTACTCAAAAATTCGGATGGAACATGGAAGTGGACAAATCGTCTGGTAAATGAAACGAGTCCCTATCTGCTTCTTCACGCACACAACCCAGTGGAATGGTATCCATGGGGTGATGAAGCGTTGGAACGCGCAAAGAAAGAACACAAAATAATCTTTCTATCTGTTGGTTATTCCACATGCTACTGGTGCCATGTGATGGAACGAGAGGTATTTTCTAATCCAGAAATCGCTAAACAGATGAACAAGGACTTTATCAATATCAAAATAGATAGGGAAGAACGACCAGATCTTGACGCAATCTATATGACTGCAACACAGATATTGATGCAACGTGGTGGATGGCCTAACTCTGTCTTCCTGACACCTGATTTAAGACCTTTCTTTGCTGGCACATATTTTCCACCTACAGATATGCCGAATAGACCTGGATTTCCTACTATATTGGAAGCAGTGCAGGACGCTTGGATAACACGAGAGGATGAGGTGATTGACACTGCAAACGAAATTACAAGAATCATTGAAGCCGTAACAAGCAAAGCGTTCACTACTCTCAACGCAAACGAACTCAAACCTTCTGCTATCACAACTGCTGTGGAACACTTGAAGAAGACTTATGACCACCTTAACGGTGGATTTGACGCTGCACCGAAGTTTCCAAGTCCTGCGAATTTGGAGTTTTTGTTGAGAGAATATGAAAGGCAATCGGGATTAGAAACCCCTCCCACAGATAATGAATTGCTATTGAAGATGATAACACATACTTTGGATATGATGGCTTACGGTGGCATGTATGACCAAATAGGTGGTGGATTTCACAGATATTCTGTTGATGAGAAATGGCTTGTCCCACACTTTGAAAAGATGCTTTATGACAACGCACAATTGGCAAGAATATATCTGCAAGCATATAAGTTGACCGATAAGTCCCAGTATAAACGTGTGGCTGAGGAAATATTCAGTTTTGTTGCTCGCGAAATGACATCACCTGAAGGTGGATTTTATGCGGCATTAGACGCAGAAACAGACGCAGAAGAAGGAAAATATTATGTTTGGACTAAAGACGAAATAGAGAACGTTATACCGAAAAAAGATCTCAAAAAGTTCACCTCTATTTACGGTGTAGATGAGGGTGCTAACTTTGAAGGGAAAAGTGTCCTATATGTTCCCAAGGGGGAAGCATCGGAAGCATCGTTAAAATCCTTGCAATCTGCGCGAGATACACTCTTGGCAGCCCGAACTGAACGTGAGTATCCACTGCTTGATACAAAGGTAATCGTGAATTGGAACGGTCTGATGATAGACGCACTTGCATATGGTTATGAAGTGTTAGGTGATGAAAAGTATCTTGCCGCTGCGTCAAATGCAGCACAGTTTATTTTGGACAATATGACAAAACCCAACGGTGAATTATGGCATACTTATACCGTTGACGTTGCAAGTTACGATGCCTATTTGGATGATTACGCCTTTTTAGTGCGAGGTTTAATAGGTTTGGCAAATGCAACTGGAGATGACCGTTGGCTACAAACTGCGAAAACACTAACCGACAAGATGATAGCACTTTTTTGGGACGACAAAAATGGTGGTTTCTTTTACACAAAGGCAGATGCAAAACAACTGATTGTTCGCACCAAAAAACCGCATGATTCTGCTATTCCGTCGGGTAATGCTGTAGCAGTTAATAACCTCTTATTGCTTGGTACAAGTTATAGTGACTATATTGAAAAGACGCTACGTAGCTTCGCGAGATCAATGGAGGAATCTCCATCGTCTTTCATGCACATGCTCTATGCACTCAATGGATACTTGGACTCAGATGACATATCAAATAAAAAAGAATCTACTCCTGACGTTTCAGTCCTGCCGCAAACACCACTTGGAGAATTTGGACTTAGCGATTCAAATCAATCCCTTGTAACCGCAACGGCTAAGATAAAAACACCTGCTAAAGGCAACCATATTGACGTTGAGGTACAGGTAAAAATAGCAAAAGGTTGGCATATCAATGCAAATCCTGCTGGTCAAGATAATCTTATTCCAACAACAATTACTGTGGCAGAAGATGCACCAGTAGGAATATCGCAAGTACAATATCCTAAAGGCAAATCGGTGGTATTTGAGTTCAGTCCTGAAGCCGTTAACGTCTATGAAGGGACGTTTACGATTCCCTTGAAATTAACGCTGAAACCGAATACCGTTATTAAGAAAACCATTCCAATTATACTAAAACTTGACTACCAACCTTGTAATGAAACAGAGTGTTCGTTCCCGCAGACGTTAGATGTTCCGTTGAAGTTGCAGTAGATATACCAAATTATAGGTTACAATTCATCTACGTGTTGCCTAATCTTTTGGAATGCATCTAAAATCAGTTGCATATCGTCTGTGTCGCCTAAAAACATGGCATGTCCGAAACTGCAGACTTCTTCGTGATACACCCGTTCTGCTTCCGGACAGTGAACTTTGCTGTAATCAATTGCTTGGTCGCCGAGATATTCACGTGGTAATCCAAGTCGGTCAAATAAATCAGCATCAGCAAAAGGACCTTCATTATAGATGGGTTGTCCGTGTGCACCGACACCGCACGGCACACCTTCTGCACCGAGTGCTTCCATAAATCGTCCGCGTGAAATGCCTCCAAATTCATCGGATACGAAACGGAAATCCCAATAGTAGAAACACCATCGGGTGACGCGTTCATCGCGCGGTATCGGATGGATTCCCTCTATTTGCTCCATGCCCTTCACAAGATACGCCATATTTCGTTCACGCGTCTTTACCTGTTCATCCAACCGTTCCAGTTGCGACAACAGAAGTGCAGCTTGCATGTTTGTCATACGCATGTTTAGATTAGCGATTTGACCTGCCCTGTTCGCCAGATCTTCGTCATTCGTCAGCACCATCCCGCCTTCACCGCACGTTAACGTTTTCCCAATCTGAAAACTGAATGTGCCGAGATGTCCGATTGAACCGACACCTTTGCCACGCCATTGCGAACCGTGTGCGTGCGCGCAATCCTCAATTACCTTTAGATTATGTTTTTCAGCAATCTCCATAATCGCGTCCATATCTGCCGGGTAACCACCGTTATGTACTGGGATGACGGCGCGTGTGCGTGGGGTAATCGCTGCCTCAATTGCATCGGGTGCGATGTTGTAGGTGAGTGGGTCTATGTCAACAATAACTGGTACTGCATTAACGCAAACAGCGGATGTTCCCGTCGCTACGAATGTGAGTGCCGGAACGATGACTTCATCGCCAGCAGTTATGCCAGCAGCCTTTAACGCGCACTGTAACGCTACAGTCCCATTCGCAAGCGGAATACCGTATTTTGCATTGTGATATGCGGCAAATTTTTCAGCGACTTCATCAACCTTTTCGCGCCTGTTCCAAGCACCGCTGCGTATAACTTCTAACAACGCATTCTCTTCTGTTTCATCATGAATGGGCCAACCTTTGCCTAAACCTTGCTTGACAACTGGCTCGCCACCATTTATTGCTAACTTTGCCATGTTGAATTCCTTCCCTCATTTAAACATTTTGATTAGTGATTGGATTCTAAAATTTGCAAATGTGGAATCAGTTTTCGTAGTTTGCGAATTGCTGTCTTATCCTGAATTGGGTTCTCCTGTATAACTAACCATTTGAGATTCTTCAAGTTGTCAAGATTGCTGATCTCTGTGATTTCGTTTCCCGCAAGTGATAAAATCTCAAGGTTTGTCAATGTGTTAAGTGTTGAAATATCGCTTATTTGATTATTATCAAGCATCAGAGACTGAAGTTCAGACAATTCAGCAAGTGTTGAAATATCGCTTATTTGATTATCTCTAAGGGCTAAAAATTGAAGTTTATCTAAAACAACAAGCGGTGAAACATCCCAAATTTCATTACTGTTGAGATACAACATACTGAGTTGTTTTAGTTCACCTATAGGAGTGATGTCACGAAGATGACAGTCTGTGAGTGATAGGGAGTCTAACTGCTTTAATTTAGCAAGAAATGTTAAGTCTTTGACTGGTATGCCGCCGAGTCCTAAGAATTTCAAATTGTTCATTTCTGTAATCGGTGTGAAGTCTGTAGTTTGACATTTATATAATGAGAAAACTGTGAGTTCTGTCAATTTAGTGAAAGGCGTGATATCCGATATGTGACAATTTTGAAGTGACAACCGCGTGAGTTGTGTCATCTCAGTTAATGGGTCAAAGTCTACAATTTGACTACCATCAAGTGTTAAGTCTGTAAGTTGCGTCAGTTCGGCAATCGGCTTAATGTCTGTGATTAGACATTTATAAAGCGTCAAATCTGCCAGTTGCGTCAGTTTAGTAATCGGTGTAATATCCGTAATTTGACTACCATCAAGTGTTAAGTCTGTAAGCTGCGTCAATTTAGAGATTAGTGTAATGTCGCTTATTTCGTTTAGTTCAAGATTGAGATCGGTAAGTTGAGGCAATTCCGCAAGTAAACCAAAGAGATGTGTCGGGTCATTGATATGATGCTTTTGAAGTTCTAACTCTGTAAGTTGCTTTAACTTTGCTATGGGGGTAATATCATCAATGTTGTTGTTTGAAATGTTTAACCTCTCTAATCCAGTCAATTTTGAAAGTGGTCTGATATTTCGGATTTTATTGTTACCAAGAGATAATGAGGTAAGTTGTTTTAGTTTTGATAGGGGAGTGATGTTTCTAATTTCGTTCATATCAAGCGTCAAAATACTTAAATTTACAGCTTTTTCCAAACCATTTAGATTTTTTACTCCTCTCTTCACGGCTAATAGCATCTCTAACTCTTTCAGATCTTCTTTTGAAATAGGATCGTTGGGTGCTATTTTGAGTTCTGATCGTATTGCAGCAGCTAAGTTCTCATCGGGTATAACCCCTCGCTTGAAAAGCGAGCAACTGAGAAATAGTGAAAGAAGTGCAAAAATTAGGTAAATATGTCTCATAGTTCTCTATTCCTTTCAATCACGCGTTTACGGATCAACTTTGATGTCTACATGGAAGTCCTGTAATTCTTTGCCGAGTCTGCGAATCGGGGACAGGTTCTGAATCGGGTTGTTCCTTATTTTCAATACGTTTAACTTCTTAAAGTTCTCAACGGTGCTGATGTCTCGGATTTGGTTGTTTGCCAAATATAAAAATTTTAGTTTTGTCATTCCAGCGAGGGGAGTTATGTCACGGATTTGATTCTTTGTGAGTCCTAAGCCTGTGAGCTGTGTTAAGTTCTTAAGTGGTGTAATATCAATAATTTCACTACCATCAAGTGATAAGAATGTTAAATGTGGCAATCCTTTGAGAGTTGAAACAAGATCAGTTAGATCACGAACGTCATTATGGCCGATTCTTAACCATGCTAAGCGTGTTAGATTTTTGAGGGGAGTAAAGTCGGTTATCGGGTTGTTTTCTAAGGACAACGTGGTAAGACGTGTCAATTCACCAAGTGGTGTGATGTTGCTAAAATGGTTGTTGTTGAGAGTTAACCGAGTAAGTCGTTTTAACATAGCAAATTGAGTAGTGTTGCTAATTTGATTTCCACTAAGTTGCAATGTAGTAAGATTTGTAAGTCCTCTGAGTGGGGTGACATCATGGATTTGATTATCTTCAATGTATAAGCGTTCAAGACTTTTCAGGGCTGCGAAGTTTGTGAGATCACTAATCTGGTTCCCATCCAACCATATAAATTTAAGTCGTGATAGTTCATCCAATTGAGGAACATAAGCTATCTTATTATTTTCGAGTCTCAAGTCATTTAACATTGATAACCTGATAATAGGAGAAATATCGGAAATTTGGTTTTGTTTGATATGTAAGGATCTAAGTTCTGTTAAACCTGAAAGGGCAGTTATATCGTGGATCTGATTATCAAAAAGCCATAGATATCTAAGGTTTGTCAACTTTTCGAGCGGCGTGATGTCACTGATTTGATTTCCATTTAGATGTAACCAAGTTAACTGAATCAATCCAGCGAGTGGTGTAATGTCAACAATGTTGTTGTCCCAGAGGATTAACTCAGTAAGTTGTGTCAAACCTGCAATTGGCGAAACGTCCTCAACCTGATTATATGAAAGATTCAGTTTCTTGAGTTGGGTTAATCCCACGATTGGTTCAATATCACGGATTTCATTACCCGTAATATTTAACGTGTCAAGTTGGGTTAATTTTGCAAGTGGTGTGATGTCGGTTATTTTATTGTTACTTAGGGAAAGTGATGTCAGATAAGGTAATTCTTCAAGGAACGAAACTAAAGGCGTTAAATCTTTAATCTGATTATTCTCAAATCCTAAGAATGAAAGTTGCTTAAATCCACTGATGGATCCGAAATTCTTGATTTGATTATTTGCAAGCGACAGGATCTTGAGCTGCATCAATTCAGATAGCGGCGTAATGTCGGTAATCGGATTCCCACCAATAATTAAACGCGTTAATCGTGCCAAACCAGCGAGTGGAGTAATACCACTAATTTCGTTTTCACTAATTGATAATTCCGTTAGTTTGGTCAACTGAGAGAGTGGGGAAACATTACTTATTTGATTATTACTTAGTTCTAATTTTGTCAGTCTCGTTAAATTGGAAAGAGGAGTGATATTACTAATTAAATTTCGTTCAAGTGACAGATCTGTCATTTTATCCAATCCTGTAATTGGACTAATATCAGTTACTTTATTGCTAGATAAGTCTAAAGCAGTCAGTTCTATCAACCCAGCCAATGGTGTTATATCGTCAATTTCGTTATATCTGAAACCAATTTCCTTCAGTTGGGTTAGTCCTGCAAGGGGTGCAATGTCAGTGATTCCATTACCCTTAATTTGTAATCTCCGTAACTGTGTTAAATTGATGAGAGGCGTTAGGTCTTTGATTTGATTATCATTTAGTGATAAAACTGTCAGATTAAATAGACCTTCAAGTGGTGAAATATCGCTAATCTGATTGCTATCAAGAGATAACCGCCTGAGTTGTGATAATCCGGATAGAGGAGTGAGATCCAGAATCTGATTGTAACTCATTTTCAACAAGGTAAGATTTGTTAATTCTGCCAGAGGTGTAATGTCTGCAATTTGACCACGACCGATGTATAAGCTTGTCAAACCCGACATTTTTTCAATACCTGTCAAATCGCTTATTTCTTTAGGGTATGTATTAAGAGTTACTAATTTTTCTAAAGTCTTTTGTGTGATAGGTTCATCTATATCTAAACTTAGTGCTTCCCGCACGGCAGCAGCTAAATTCGGGTCGGGGATTTCCACGGGTTCTGGTGGGGAACAACTGACAAATACGATGAGAAGTACAAGAATCGGGAATATATGTTTCATGGGAATTATTCCTCCATCGAATTGAACTAACTGTATTATAGCAGCATATAGATTTGTAAACTATACAATATGAATGTCAGGGTATGTAAAGTTTTTGTCACTAACCTCTCACCATGAATTGTAGGGACCAAATCAACGGTATGAATGCGCTTATGGCATTCCCCGGGTCTCTGTGCCCGTCCGTTGCCTTACAGGACAAGGAATGGCGGGGCACGGAGACCCCGCACTACAATAGATTACAGGTTTTTCACCCGTATTGACATCTGTAATGCTTCCATGCTATACTTGCCAATAAGGAGAAAGGTCATGATTACGCAAGATGACATTCAAGCAACCTGTGACGATATCGTTCGTGAATTCTCACCGCTTCAGGTTATTCTATTTGGTTCCCACGCCTACGGCACGCCAAAAGAAGACTCAGATGTTGATTTGTTGGTTGTGATGGATATACCAGAAGCGGAGACACGACATCAAGCAGCAAAAATAAGAGAATGTATTCCGCGGCGTATCAGTATGGATCTGCTTGTGCGTACACCAGATGAGATCGCTTATAGAATCTCACACAACGATTGGTTTCTTCGTGAGATCACTGAAAGAGGTAAAGTGCTTTATGGAAATATTAGTTTTATCAGTAGGCCTCTCAAAAAAAATGAGGTTGGTATGAATCCATTAACACTTGAGTGGATAACAAAAGCTGAAGGCGATTATACCACAGTTCAATTGTTACAACCGAGTCCGATTTCAAGTAAGGATGTTATCTGTTTCCATGCACAACAATGCATAGAAAAATATTTAAAGGCATGGTTGCAAGAGGAAAATATACCGGTCCCAAGAACACATGATTTAGAGGAATTGTTGAAGTTAATTGTTACGACTCGTCCTACTTGGGGTTCTTGGCAACCAGACTTTTCAATTCTTACCGAACATGCTGTTGACTTCCGTTACCCTGGAAAGTTCGCTACTGAAAATGACGCTACACATGCAATCAAAATCTGTAATCAGGTCCGTCAAGAAGTGAGAGAAGCATTGAAACTACCACAAAATCAAACAGATGGATAGGTCTGACCGTGAGTACAGGAACAACAATCAACATACCTAAGTTAGAAATATCAGCACAGGAACGTGCTGAAAACAAACCTACATCAGAGAGCATAGATGCTGCCGCACGCCTTCTACGCGAAACAGGATTAGTTGTCATTGAAAGTGTTCTTCCTCGCGAGTGGATAGAAGAGGTCAACACAGCAATGCAGTCAGTTCTTGATAAGGGAGATGAAGTCCACAACGACACACACCCGATGCTAATGATGCCATTCATGGATGCGCGGATAATTGACAACTCTTTTGCATTGCCGATAATGAAGACGGTCATGGGAGAAAAGATATTTGCATATTTGCCCTACGGATGCAATTCAACCGCCCCGGGTTCTGATATACAATGGATTCATAGAGATTCCGGTCAACTCTTTCCTGAGTTACCGTTCGCACTGCCAGTCTCATCAATAGTCGTTAACATTCCATTGGTTGATTTTACGGTGGAAAACGGCGCAACGGAAGTGTGGCCCGGATCACATCTCATCATTGATGACGAAGCGGTTCGAAATACACCCTACAACGTATGCGAAGAGGAACGAGCTGCCCAACTCCCTTCCTTTCAGTTAGTCATGCCAGCAGGTTCCATAGTAGTTCGAGATATGCGGTGTTGGCATCGTGCAATGCCGAACCGTACGCAAACGCGCCGACACATGCTCGCGTTGGTCTATTTTCGCAGATTTCACCACGCACCTGATGCACCAAATATATTCAACGCACGTATTCCAGAAAAGATATGGACAGACCTATCCGAAAACGCACAAGAAGTATATCGTTTTCAAACACATGATTAGGAGACATATATGAAACGGACACTACTAATTCATCCCGATATGTCCGACATTGAGAGAGAACACGGTTTCTCAAATATCAACGGTCCATCACTAATTCACGTGCCGGACTGGGTAGAAAACCCTTTGGGTAAATTCTATCTCTATTTCGCACACCATCGCGGTTCCTATATCCGTTTAGCTTACGCTGATGAGATTGAGGGTCCTTATACCGTCCATCGTCCCGGCACATTACATCGTGATAATACCGTCTTTAAAGGATGTGATCACATCGCATCACCCGATGTCCACATTGACGAAGACAACCAACGTATCATAATGTATTTTCACGGCAATTATCGTGGTGGACAGGCTACCTGTTGGGCAACTTCTGAAAATGGTATTGATTTCACAGCAACAGAGACATTGGAAAAACAGCAAGGACCTTATTTTAAAGTGTTTTGGTGGAATGGTTTGCCTTATGCAACAAATCACAACATGCTGAACCGCGGCAAAACAGCGGAATGGACGACTGTATTTGAAAGACGAGACGCACCGCTCTTTCCCGTTGAACAAGGCAAGGGAAGAGATGGCACACCGCGCCACACCGCAAATCATCTTATCGGTGACACGTTAACAGTCTATTATTCGCTCTATGGAGATACACCAGAAAGAATATTGAAAAGCACGGTGGAACTGACGGAGGACTGGAACGAGTGGCACACCTCCCCACCGATGGAGGTTATCGCGCCAAAGTACGATTATGAAGGTGTGAATATACCGATTGTTCCATCAACAAACGGTCTTGACCGAGAGATGGTCCATCAACTTCGCGACCCAGATATCTATTGTGAGGGTGAAGATACATGGTTGCTCTATTCTGTGGCAGGTGAACAAGGAATTGGGATTACAAAACTTCCATCTGAATAAGAAATTAGTCTATTTCAACAAATCTATAGATCAGTCGCAGAGCAAGTTTAGCATCAACAGATACAAGAGGGAGTACATCCTTACGCATAGTCAATTCGTTAGATTGCCACAAGTTACCTTGGCGGAAATAGTGTTCAACCCGAATTTGATCTTGTGAAATTAGAATGTATTCTTGTAAGGATTTTAGTTGTTGATAACGTGTAAATTTCACACCTCTGTCGTACTTTTCAGTTGATGGTGAAAGCACTTCTACCACGACTATAGGATTAAGTAGTGTGTCAAACTCATTATCTTCAAAGCGGGGTTTTTCACAAACAACAGAAACATCTGGATAGAAATAGAAGTCTCCTGCATTTATTCCAACGCGCATATCACTGCCGTAGACTCTACAACCTCGTTCAGCTAATTGGTTATACAGACCGTTTACAGTATTCACTGTAATTAGATTATGTTCATTACTCGCACCGGACATTGCAACAATATCGCCGCTTAAGTATTCGCTTTTAAGAGTTGCCTTCCGTTCAGCAACAATGTATTCTTTCGGTGTTAGTAAAGTTTGTGCAGCAAGTAATGACATGAGTACTTCCTATGTTATGTGAATATATATATATTCTGAATGTTTGTTATGTTTGCAAAAAACCAATTCTGGAATTTATTAATTGAAGAATATCATAATTTTTAATGGATTTCAACACAGTTTCTAATATACTATTCGCTTGACAAGGCACGCAAACGATTGATTGTCTTTACAACTTCATCTGCGACAATATCAACTTCATCCATCGTATTGAAACGTCCTATACCGAACCGAACAGCAGTAACTGCCAATTCATTCGGTATACCCATTGCGACTAACACGTGTGATGCAGTTACGGATTCGGAATCGCATGCTGAACCTGTGGATACAGCAACATGCTTAAGTCCTGCCAAGAGGGCATGACTTTGCACACCAGCAAAACAGAGATTCAGGTTTCCCAACAACCGATTTTCAGGGTGTCCGTTGAGATGGATATCTACCAGCTGTGATGCTAATCTTTGGTGAAGGGCATCCCGTAATGGTCCAACCGATTTTTCTTCAGTTTTGAGTTCCATCGCAGCTTGACATGCATCACAGGCTGCACCCAAACCAACGATCCCCGAAACGTTGAGTGTTCCCGGTCGGATGCCTGCTTCTTGTCCACCGCCATAGAATAGTGGATCCAAACGTGTACCTTCACGAACATAAAGTGCACCGATGCCTTTAGGACCATAAATCTTATGCGCAGTGATGGATGCCATATCAAGACCCAACACATCCATACTTGACTCAAGCTTACCGATACCTTGCACCGCATCTGAATGAAACACCACACCGTGCTTTGCAGCAATATCGGCAATTTCACGAATAGGGTTGATTGTGCCTACTTCATTATTGGCATACATGAAACTCATCAGAATAGTTTTCGGTGTAATAGCAGCTTCCACGTCATCAGGATTGACCATACCGTATCTGTCAACAGGTAGATATGTGGTCTTAAAACCTTCTTTATCCAAGGCATGACATGTATCAAGTACAGCGTGATGTTCTGCCGTGCTTGTGATGATGTGGTTTCCTTTATCTTTATAGGCATAAGCAGCACCTCTAATGGCAAGATTGTCTGATTCGGTCGCGCCACTTGTAAAGATAATTTCATCTGAGGAACAACCCAGTAGCTTTGCAACTTGATGACGTGCCTTGTCCACCGCATCTTTAGCGGCAACACCGAATGGATGTGTACTGGCAGCATTACCGAAGTGTGTCGTTAAATAGGGCAGCATAGCATCAAACACTTCAGGGGCAATCGGTGTTGTTGCATGGTTATCCATGTAGATGATGTCATTCATACGGAATGTTCCTTTATTGAAAGGTACACGCAGTCAATCCTTCTCAAACACTACATATCTAAGCATAAGTATATTCTCTATAGTCGTTCTCTAAACATGTCCATCATTCCATCTGGCGGATCGAACGGTAATTCAATGACTGTGTTACTTATGCCGCTATAGTAGATACCAAGCAGCAAATTGAATTCCGCAAGGGATTGAGATAGATTTGTAGGATGCACCTTACTTTCATCGTCTAACCAATCAAATACTGCTTCAGTCAAATTTGTTTGGGCGATGGCATTTTGGTCACCATAACTTAGATTGCCACCTTCATAACCACCCTCTGGTGTATAACGTTCCCAACTCTCAAACCGCCAGTGGACAAATCCTGTTTCACCAAAGACACAGACCCGTTTATGACGATTGTTACCTGTTCCAGGATTCACACGCGGTGCCATCTCTGGACCGAAAGCAACAGATGCTTGTACACCATTTTCATAAGTGACTATACCGGTAGCATTTGCGGGTGAGGGTTGTGCTCCATCCAGATTACCTGCTCCAACTATTTGTCCCATTACCTTCACTGGTTGAGAGTTGTCAATATAGGAAGAGACTAATTGAAGAACGTGCGGTGCTTGGTCTACGGGAGGGTTGCGTGCACTTGCTTCAATGAACTTGATCGCACCAATTTTACCATCTGAGACATCACGTTTCAACTCAAGATTTTTGGGATGGAAGTTGAGTTGTGTGTTGATACAGATCTTTGTCTTTGTCCGTTTAGAGAGTCCATAGATTTGCCGCCAGTCTTCGCTTTCAACAGCAATCGGTTTTTCAATAATCACCGCAGGCACACCGTGTTCTGAAGCCTGATTCAGCAGCGGATACCGAATCCGTTCATTGCTACCACGTAAAACTGGAGCAGTAACAATGTGTAAGAGATCAGGTTTCTCTTTAGAGAGCATTTCATCAAGATCTGTGTAGCGTGAATCGATATTGAATTCCTCACCGAAACCTTGAAGCAGGTCTTCCTTCATATCACAGATAGCGGCAAGTTTTCCACCTTTGACATTACCATAAGCACGTGCATGAGCACGGGCACGTCCACGACACCCAAGAATCGCACATTTATACATCTTATTCTCCTTCAACGATATTATTTATCCGTATGTATGATGGAATTAACGTATAACATACATCCGACATTATATGTGGATTGCAGATTAAAAGCAAATTATATCCATCAAACATTGATATCTGTTTTGGAAAACTAATGCTATATCTTATATCTCAAAATATCTATTGTCACTCAATTAATTTGCATAAACAACAAAGACAACATATAATTATAGCAATATTCAAATAAGGAGTCACACATGCACATAAAGTATACTGTTATAACAACACTACACTATGCCTATTATTGACATTGGGAATTTTGGTGAGTGTTAGTAATGCACAAATTGATCCTGAGAAAATTGTTGCGATATGGCTACTTGACGAAGGCAACGGCGATGAAGTTGGAGATGCTTCTGAAAATGAGCTGAATGGCACTGCAAGTAATTCAGATTGGGTTGACGGAAAATTTAACGGGGCATTAAGCATCAACAAAGGAGGGACTGTCACTATTCCAATCGGCAAGGGGACAATTCAGGATAAAGTAAGTTTTATTCTATGGCTTCAGTTTACCGATGTGGCATCACAGCAAAACTATTTTTCTATTTGGGATCTAAGTAACAACCGCTATGTCCCATACAAAGATCCCGGAAATGTACTTCGAAGTTGGACCAATAACTGGAACATTGGTAGCGGTGTAGTTGCTAAAGCGGGTACTTGGTATCATGTAGCTAATGTCTACGATGGGACCACAGCAAAAATCTACATTGATGGAGAACAAAAGGTTTCACAAGATGTACCTAAGTTTCAGCTCCAAGACCAAGATCAGACTGCTTGGCTCGCTACTGATAAAGGAACAGGATTTCTTTCTGCTGTTATAATGGACGATGTTGGCCTCTTCAACGATGCCTTAACCAAAGAAGAGATCCAGAAGATAATGGAGGATGGTATTTACCAAACTGCCTATGCTGTGGAACCTACCGACAAACTGTCCACGGTTTGGGGAAAACTGAAACAGCAGTTGTATTAATATTCGTAATCTATTGTTGGTACTGATGTTGCCAAAATCCTGATAGGTTCGGTTGGAAAACCGAACCTATTGGTGTCAATTTAAGGCAATATCTACCTGTTGGAGGGATTCCTAACCCCGAATTTCAAAGTTTTGACTCAAGAAATCGTGGTTAGAAACCCCTCCAACAAGAGACAATCCATAGGTTGTGATTGTGTTCTTAAATCACACGTTTCACATACACATAATATGCACCAAGCGATAATTCACCTGATTCATCAGAGAACTCTGTATGCATACGGGTCTGTCCCGCTTTGAGGTCGAATGTAAAGGTAACACCTATTGCATCAGGTGCAATAGACTGTGTTGCTGATTGATCACCAATACGGATTTGTGCTGTTTTCAAATCTAATGCACGTCCTCCGTTGTAGAGGTCAATTTTCTCGCCTGGAATTCCTTCGGTGATTGCCTTATTTTCCTCACGAGGCCAACGGCGCAACTCAAAACTATACTCTCCATCTTCAGGAATCTCAATTGCCCAATATCCGTTGCATTCCATTCCGTTTCGGATAGAACCTTGATTCCAAGCATTTGCACTGCCGTGCCAATCATGTGTCGTAATACAGGCAAGTTGTTCGTTTTGCGTGCCAACGACAATTGGACAATCCTCATCAAATCTTTCTGATACCAATGTCCACCATGCTTCATAGTGTTCGCGAAGTTCCGCAACCACATCGGTGTGTTGATCGGCAATGTCCTCTCGCTGTTCGGGGTCTTCTTGTATATCGTAGAGTTCCGTGCCGTTAATTAGTCTCCATCTTTGGGACATAGTGGCACTCTGTCTCCACTTTACAGGATTTTCAATCCGTTGCGAATCGGTGACGACCACGCGATCTTCCCATTCTTCCGACTTATCCTGAAATAATGGTGTGATGCTTTTCCCATGAAAACGGGAATTATCAGACACTTCTAAATCGCATAGGTCAATTAGCGTTGGTAGCAGGTCAATGTTGGCAGTGAGTTTGTCAACTTCTTTCTTTTCTGAGAATCCACCGCTGGGCCAATGCATAAAGAGCGGCACACGATGTCCACCCTCATAAGGCGACCCTTTTTTCCCACGCATACCAGCATTATATCCTGACTTAACATACTGCTGTCCATCTAAGTCGCATCCATTAGCAGTTCCATTGTCTGTCATGAAGATAAGGATAGTATTTTCTTCAAGTCCGAGGACTTTGAGATGGTGTCGGAGGCGTGCCATGTTGTCATCAATGTTGGTAATCATTCCATAAAAACATGCTCGCGATTCTGGTTCGCCTTTCCTACGGTAGACCTCACTATAAGCATCGGGAACACGGAAGGGACCGTGCGGGGCATTGGTCGGAATATAACAGAAGAATGGACGTTCTTTATTACGTTCAATAAACTTCATTCCCTCTTGAAACCAGACATCTGTGCAGTAGCCTTCAAAAGGTTGTTCAGAACCGTTGCTGAAATAAGTGTCGTCAAAGTAGTCGTTTCCCCAATAGTCTGGCGTTTGACTGATTCCACCACCGCCGTGATAGAGTGCCTCTTCAAATCCTCGGTCATGGGGACGGAAAGGATAGTTATCGCCGAGATGCCATTTACCGAACATACCGGTTTTATAGCCGTTGCGTCTGAAGATATCTGCCATCGTGACTTCATCACTGCGGAGGAGCGACCTTCCTCCGATGGTATGCCATACACCTGTTGAATTGCAGTAACGTCCAGTCATTATGCCTGCGCGCGTCGGTGAACAGGTGGGACCGACATGTAGGTTCCGCAGTTGAACACTTTCTCCAGCGAGCGCGTCTAAATTCGGGGTGTTGATGACTGAGTTCCCAGTGCATCCTAAATCACCGTAGCCTTGGTCGTCGGTAATAACGAAAACAAGATTAGGTTGTGTCACGATAATATCTCCATTTATTTAATTGTGGTTTATTGTTATATCTGTTTCTTAATTTTGGATATAAGTTCCATGTCTCCTGCCACCTCTGCTAAGCTCAATGCCTTATTAAAATCTTGGTTTGCCTCTGCATCTAGTCCCATTTCTTTTTTAGATAGTCCGCGGTTGAAATACGCATTTGTATAATCCGGATTTATCTTAATAGCCTCATTAAAATCAGAAATTGCGATATCATGATGACCAAGATTTGCTTTTTCAAATCCTCTGTCGTTGTATGCTATATCATTTTCAGGTTCTAATCGAATCATAATGTCTAAGTCAGATATCGATTCAAAATGTTGTCCTATCTCACTCTTCGCAAGAGCACGGTTACCATAGGCTTTTACATATTTTGGATCAAGTCGAATTGCCTCATTAAAGTCAGGGATTGCATCTTTCGGATGTCCTAATTTGTACTTTACGACACCTCTGTTATTATAGGCTACTGCAAAGTTAGGATCTAAACGGATCGCCTCGTTATAGTCAGAGATAGCTTCAAAGTATTGTTCCAATTTGTATTTTGAAACTCCTCTATTATAATAAACTTTCGCATCGTTAGGGTTTAAACGGATCGCCTCGTCAAAGTTAGAGATAGCACTCCTATAATCTTCTTGTTCGTATACTTGTCTACCCTTGTCAATATATTTTTTTGTAGTCTTAACATTTTTTTTGGGTGAATTATCTTTTGTCATTGGTCTATTCCTATACAACATCTGATTCAGACGGTTCCTTATCCCTTAAATGCCTTCGTATTATTTCTGCCTTCGTATTATTTCTGCCTTCGGATGCGACTTTGGTTGCTAGTTGGGAAGAGACATTGGCGTCTACATTAGTTTTGTTTCGCCAATATGTGTAAATGTGTGAGCCGATGAAGATTAAAAGATGTGCCCCAACTGCTACCGCTACCGCAATTATAATCGTAAATAATTTATCAACATCCGATCTTAGAACTGCTACCTTTTTATCAAGTTCGTGGAACTTTGTCTCAAGATCATCTATTTTCTTGTCAAGTTCTCCAAATTTCTTGTCAAAGTGGTTTCGCATATTTTCTTCAGATTTATCTATCCTGTCAATAATCTGCATAAATTGGGATCGAGATAGCGCGGAATCCGACTGTTGCTCTTGCTGTGCAAACGATGTAACAGTGATGGAAGAGATTAAAAGAATGAAGAAAATACCGTATGTCATTTTCCGCGCATTCAATACCATTTTTCACCTTGATTGATAGAACGCATCACAAGAATTGTACTTTTGGATATCGGGCAAAAGTAGTTTACCATATCAGACTAAAGTTGTCAAAATACTGATTGGATAGTATGTTGGGTTTAGCAAACCTAACCCAACATACAGTGCCATTTTCATGGATTTGCCTCTATGCTAACGCCTTCTTAATGCGATCTAACCCACGATGTATCTCTGTCAAAGAGGTAGCGAAGGAAAGACGTAAATTGCTATCTGCCCCAAAGCCATTACCAGGGACAACACCGACACCAGCAGAGCCAAGTAGATAATCAGTAATGTCCATTGAACCCTCAATCTTTTTTCCCTCAAGTGTTCTGCCGTAGTGTGCAGAAAAGTCGGGAAAAATGTAGAATGCACCTTGTGGTTTGACATAACTCACACCATCAATGTCATCAAAACGTTGACAGATGACATCGCGGCGTTCTTCAAATGCTTTTCGCATTTCCTCAACGGCATCCTGCGGTTCTTTTAGCGCGGCAACTGCACCTTTCTGTGCGATTGAGGTCGGATTTGAAGTGCTATGAGATTGGATGCGGGACATCGCTGAAATCACATCTTCGGGGCCTGCAGTATACCCGATACGCCATCCGGTCATGGAGTAGGCTTTCGATACACCGTTCACAACAAAGGTAATTGCTTTCGTTTCCTCATTGAAGGAAGCGGGACTCTGATGTGTCGCACCGTCGTATAGCAGTGCTTCATAGATTTCATCAGAGATAAGGTAGACCTGATTTTCAACAGCGAGTGCGGCTATCTGCTTGAGTGTTTCAATATCGTATGTTGTGCCGGTGGGATTGCTCGGACTGTTGATCAGAATTGCTTTTGTTTTCGGTGTTATTGCCGCTTCGATCTGATCAGGTTGCATGCAGAAGTTCTGTTCGGCCGTTGTTTCAATGACGTTTGGTACTGCACCTGCCAATTTGATCTGCTGTGGATAACTCACCCAATACGGTGCTGCAAAGATTACCTCGTCTCCCGGATCACATATCGCTTGCATAATGTTATAGAGAGTGTGCTTTGCACCACAGGAAACTATGACTTGGGATGTTGTATAACTCAATCCGTTGTCGTTCTGAAATTTCTCAACGATTGCTTCCCGTAGTTCGGGAATGCCGGGGACAGGTGTGTATTTGGTAAAACCTGCATCCAGTGCCTCTATTGCGGCGGCTTTGATATAATCCGGTGTATCAAAATCGGGTTCGCCTGCTCCGAATTTGACGACATCTACGCCGTCCGCAATCATCGCGTTGATTTTCGCTGTGATGGCTAAGGTGGATGATGGTGTTACGTTTTGACTCCGTTGTGATAGTGAAATCATTAATTCTCCTTCTCTTTATATATCGTTCCTAATTGATGACAAAAAATGTTTAAATTCTTCAAGGTTTGATACTTGAAGGGCAAGGTGTTGTAGCTGCTTGAGTTGCTGGAGTTCTTCAATACTCTCAAGGATAGGTTTTAGTGGATACACTTCATCGGGTGAAAAATGGAATTCTAATATACTTATGAGTGATTCAAGAATTCCTTTTCTCTCACCTTGTTGAATACCTTGCTCTATAAAGTGTTGAATGACTGATGATTCGTACATAGTTCAAGTAAGACGGTTCAATTCCCATTTGATGACAATATACTTCTAAATTCATCAATGTTTGAAACTTCAAGTGCCTGCTGGCGTAGCTGCTTGAGTTGCTGCAGTTCTTCAATGTTCTCAAGAATAGGTTTTAGCGTTTGCACTTCATCAGGTGAATAATGAAATTCTAATATATTTATGAGTGATTCAAGAACCCCTTCTCTCTTACCTTGTTCAGTCCAGTGCTGAATGACTGATGATGTGTACATAGTTTCCTCCGATATTATTTTGCGGATAGTTTCATAGTCCAATATTAGACCACCCAGAATCGCAATGTTTGAAAGAAAGTTAGGCTTATCAGGTTCATCCATCGGGATTGTATCAGCAACCCTGACACATTCCCGCAGCCATTGCTCAGGTTCCATTTCCGCTGGTGGTTTCATCAATGGTGCGAATGGAATGAGTCCTTTCAGTCTTGCATCTAAAATACCTTGTCCTTTTATCTCACAAAGTCTGATGACCTTATATTTAATAGTAATCTCATAGCCCGACATATTCTGGACGTATTCTCCTGGATCGTTCAGTCCAGCATTTGGATGCAGGTAAATCACGTGCGAATAGATAGGTAATTGATACATCCGTATTCCTAAACCGGCATAACCTGCTACACGGTATGGCATTGGTATCTCTTTGCTATCGTGTGTTTGAAACTCCAAATGTACGATGGCTTCCTCACCATGAACGTTTGCATGAATAAAACTATCTGCACGATACCATTTAACGACAGGTTGCTCGGTTTCTAATACTTTAATAGCCTGAGCGTCCGGTATTCCAAGGTAAAATTGGATACATTCATCTGGATTATTATGAATGATTTGTTTAGAAACAATATCAAACTGTCCACTCAACTGTGGTGTGTCATCAATTTCCTTATGTTCTTTTATCATAACGTCTTTGCAAGTTGCTTTAACAAATCCTTCTGTTTTCGTGTCAAGGCTTTGGGAACTTCCACAACAAGTCGAACACGTAAATCCCCGTTGCGTCCAGTAGGGTCAATTATTCCTTGTCCACGGATACGTAACTGCTGCCCGGGTTGTGCTCCTGAAGGTATTTTGAGATCCACATTTCCTGATAGCGTTTGCACTCGGACAGTGCCACCTAAAGCTGCGGTTGTCATAGGCACATTTACATCTGTTACCAAATCAAGACCATCTCGCGATATTGTTGGATGAGGTTGAACGGATATTTTGACCATCAGGTCACCTGGTGCTCCCGCACCGATAGATTCTCCTTGCCCCCGCACCCGTAGTGTTTGACCGTCTTTAATACCCGGTGGAATCTTAATAGTAATGTTTCTTCCTTGTATGGTAACTTCTTTCTTTGTTCCAAGCACAGAATCCTCAAAAGGAATAGTTAGGTTTATGCGATGGTCACGTCCGCGGTATGTACGTGTAGTTCTCCGTTGCGGTCCAAATACATCTCCGTATGCATCACCAAATCCACCATAACCCGAGCGTCCAAGAATATCGTTCATGTTGATGTGAGAAAAGATGTCATTCACATTGGTGAAGCCCTCAAACCCCATACCGTGTACACCAGCATGACCACGGGTATCATAGGTGCGTCGCTTTTCTGGATCAGATAGCACGGAATAAGCATTAGACGCCTCTTTAAATCTCTCTTCAGCAGCTTTGTCACCAGGGTTCTTATCTGGATGGTATTTGACTGCTAATTTGTGATAGGCTTTTTTGATTTCTTCTGAAGTAGCGTCTCGATTAACGCCAAGAATTTCATAGTAGTCATTCATAGGTTGTTACTATTCATTTATCCTGTTTATTTACTCAAAACTAAAAATACCATGTTACAATAAATCTATCATTTCATCAACCGTAGTAATTTCATGTCGTTCTTTCACAAGTTTTTTTCCAAATTCCAGCACAGCGGTTTCTACACGCAATTTTCTCTGTATATCTTCAATATTTTCTATGTCTTTGACATGTGCTGCACCTATGATTCGTCTCAACATTTCCAATCCAGCAAATCCTACAGATTCGTGGAAGATAATTTGCAGGGTGGGATGCTTTAGCGAAAAATCCATATTAAACTGTTCAATATATGTTTTCCATGTCTGAATTATTGCAGTAATTATTTCTGACTGAACTTTAGTATTGTCTATATGAGAATAATAAGATAAGAGATAATTTGCCCAGAACAAACCGACATCAAATCCGACAGGACCGTAGAAAGCAAATTCAGAGTCAATAACTTTGGCAGAATTCCCTTTTACCATAATACTACCAGTGTGAAGGTCTCCGTGTGTCAACCCACGCTGGACTCTAAGAAAAACGCTCTTTAATTCATCTACCTGTCTTAAGAATTGTTGGTCAGTTTTCAATTGATTAACCGCTACTGCTAAACCGTCCGTGTAGTAATTTGTTTCGTGATTAGTAAAAGGGAAAGTGAAAACATAATCGGCAGTTATAGTCTGCATCACGGTGTTTGCAAAGTCTTTCTGGTACTTATTAACAAGAGCTTTATCAAGGTTATCGCTGTAGGTTTGGCTATGCACAATGCCCATAAACCTTCCGATCAATACGGGGATTGTCTGATTGACATTTCCTGCAATTAGTTCATCGCGCAGCAGGTTGTAACCTTTGAGATCCTCCATAGCGATTACGGCAAAGTCACCATCGAAATAATACAGTGTTGGCACTGTATCACTTGCAAATTGGTTGTAGACTTGAAGTGATCGCGACTCATAAGTCAAGCGTTCGGAAGGTAATGGATAGTCAGGACCCAATATTTTAATATAAGGTGGTGCCTGTTTTAACACCAAGGACCTTTCCGAATGTGTTTTATCGGAAACTCGATAGACAAAGTTGAGATTCCCATCTCCGATCTCATCAGTATGCAGGTCCGCACCTGAATCAAAAAAACCTATTTCAACTTGTCGTTCACGAAGATATTGAGGGATGGTTTCTCTATTAAGTTCCATTTAGGTAAGAACAATCCACAACAAGTCTCTATCTACAACAAAAGTTCTTCCGCAATTTGGATCGCATTCAAAGCAGCACCTTTACGAAGATTATCGGCAACAACCCACATATTTAATCCATTTGAAATGGATATGTCTTCACGGATTCGTCCGACATATACATCATCTTTCCCAGCAGCTTCTATCGCCATGGGATACCTAAAGTTATCCGGATCGTCTATCAACTGCACACCGGGAGCATCTACAAGACATTTATGTGCTTCAGCAGGGGTAAGTTTTTCATGGGTCTCAAGGTTAATTGACTCTGAATGTGCAAAGAAAACTGGCACACGTACAGTAGTTGCTGAAACACCGATAGTATCATCAGAAAGAATTTTATGGGTTTCATTGACCATCTTCAACTCTTCTTCGTTATCACCTGTGTCAGTAAAGGGCCAATCAAAAGCAACATTAAATGCCATCTGATGCGGAAAACGATCAAGAGTTATAGGTTTGCCTTCCAACGCTTCGGTTGTCTGTAGAATCAATTCATTCACTGCTTGACCACTCTTACCGGAAACACTTTGATAAGTAGAAACAACAATTCGTTTGATCCCAACTGCATCATATATCGGTTTTAGTGCGACCATCATCTGTATGGTTGAACAATTTGGATTAGCAATAAGTCCGTTATGTTTGTGTGCAGCATCCATGTTGACTTCAGGAACAACTAAAGGAGTGTTATCGTCCATACGGAAAGCACTCGTATTGTCAATAACCAATGCACCTTTATCAACTGCTGTTGGAATGAATTCTCTACTTACTGATGCCCCCGCAGAAGAAAAGACAAGGTCAACATCATCAAACGAGTCGTGAGTCAATTCCTCTATGACGATGTGTGCACCTTTAAAAGTTAAGATTTCACCTGCAGATCTGTGAGATGCCAGCAGTTTCAGATTACGAACAGGAAAAGAACGTTGTTCTAAAAGCTCCAACATAGTGTTGCCAACTGCCCCTGTTGCACCAACAATTGCAACACGATAACTCTCATTCATCTAATTTTACCTCAAAATCTACCTTTTCTAACTATATAATAATTTTACCACAAAGTTGTGACTTAAGCAAACCTGTTTTACTGTCACGGATGTGTAAAGTTTTTGGTCTTAACCGCAATATTAGTTGTAGTAGGGTTCTTCGATTCCCTACAGGTCACGATTCGGAGATCGCTCCTACAGGTTTTCTGTGCATATTTTGTCAATAGCTTCTCACACCCATCACAACACGCATTGGTCTGATATAATTGAATTTTGCTAAATATTGATAAATTACAAAAAAATTAGTGCTAAAAATGCCATTTATGTAGATAAATACTATATTGAAGCGACCTGAATAGTAACCAATTTTGCTAAGCAACGTTATTAGTAGTAAGCAAATAGAATTCCTGCGTTATTTAACCTGGAAAACTATAATGTTAAACTGTTTTGAAACATCCAGTTGTACCTTGACAATGCTTGAAAAAATATAGTATCCGTATTAGCAGAAACTATTTTATTTCAAGAAGAGTTTAAGACATTTTATATATGTATTTGTCAAATTACAAGTTCGGTAGTTTCTATCAAATTTAACTTTTCAGTCAGATGTAAATATAATCATCCATTTAAATTCAAACCTTATATGTGATTATTTTTGACTGTATATATATATATTCTTTATCAAAAGGAAGTTGAATCATGGCTAATAAATTGATGAAAGACGACATCATCAACAGTGTTGCTGACAAAGCAGAACTTACCAAGAAAGATGCTGCTGCTGCTGTTGAAGCGTTTACAGCAACTGTTCAAGACGCTTTGAAGAAAGGCAATTCAATTGGACTCATTGGTTTTGGTACGTTTGAAGTCAGAACCCGTGCTGCTAGAGAAGGTCGCAATCCGCAAACCGGTGAACCTCTCAAAATACCTAAGAAAAAGGTTCCGGCATTCAAAGCTGGTAAGAAACTTAGAGACGCTGTCTCCTAAGCGAAGTCGTTGACTTATATTGGAAAAGTCGTGGAATATAGTTCATTTCCACGACTTTTTCTTTTCAGATAATCCATCCAATCAAACAAATCACAAACATCTATCAACTCTGATATCAGAAGTTTAATATTGATATTGTATTTATCCTCCAGAAAAATGATTGAAAATACTCAGATACTATGCTATCATGATAAGTGATATACAACTCCGACATTCTGTGGTTATCTACTTTGAAATCTTGGAGTTGTTAGAGAAATGGTAAAGAGTATATTTCAGGAGAACTGTGATGTTAATCAGAGCAAGAGCACCTGTCCGTATTGATTTTGCAGGTGGTTGGAGTGATGTTGCCCTTTTCACTGAGGAAACTAAAGGACTTGTTGTCAACGGAGCAATCAATAGATACGCATACGCAACTCTTGTATGTGATAGTCAACCAACTTTTCCAGACTCCGTTGAACTACAACGTATTCTGGATAAAAAAATTCGTATCTATTCAGCAGATTTTGATACATTCGTTGGTGCAGAAGATGTTCGACAACTGGAGTATGATGGTAATATTGATCTTGTAAAAGCTGCTGTCCGTCAAATGTCAATCCAAATTGGGAGTTTTGATCTGATTACACAGTCAAACGCTCCACCGGGAAGTGGACTTGGAACTTCGGCAGCTATGGGAGTAGCTCTTATAGGAGTACTCGGTGCGATTAAAGATGTGACATATCTCCCATACCAGTATGCGGAACTTGCAAGCAGCATAGAACGGCATGAGTTGGATATCCTTGGTGGTAAACAAGACCATTATGCCAGTGCTATCGGTGGAATAAGTTTTATGGAATTTCAAGGAGAAGAAGTAAAGACATCCCATTTAAAACTCCCCTCACATATCCGCTATGAACTGGAAAAAAATCTTGTGCTATGTTACACCGGACAATCACGTCTTTCAGGGAATATTCATCAGAACGTCACACAGGCGTATAAAAGTGGAGAGGAGGGTGTTCAAAAAGCATTAGAAAACCTTAAGTCAATCGCAGAATCCACAAAAGCAGCTCTAATACGTGGACGTTTTACAGATTTCGGTGAACTCTTAACAGAGAATTGGACAAATCAGAAAAAACTGCATACCTCTGTAACAAACGAAAAGATTGATAAACTCTTTAAAGTTGCAAAAGAACACGGTGCAATTGGTGGTAAAGTATGTGGTGCTGGCGGTGGAGGTTGCCTACTATTTTATTGTCAACCGACGCGTGAACATAACGTCCGTCAGAAACTTGAAGAAGCAGGTTCACGAATTATTGATTTCAACTTTGATGTAGACGGTCTCCAAATATGGAGAATAGAATAGTCAAACCGATATAACAAACATCGCATACCACAAATTATTCGGCACACCAAGTGCCGTTTTCTATTACAAATATGATTGCTTTTGTATTTTATGGAAGGAAGATTAATGGAAACTACCCCAATTGAAACTGATTTGGAAGCCGCCGAATTCTTAAAAACTGCTCGTGAAAACATATTGACTGAACTGAAAAAACGGATTATCGGACAAAGTGATGTAATTGATCAACTTCTAATCGCTCTATTTTCACAAGGACACTGTCTCCTCGTAGGTGTGCCGGGTTTGGCGAAAACATTGCTTATCAGCACATTTGCTAAAATACTAAAACTCCCCTTCAATCGAATCCAATTCACACCAGACCTTATGCCATCAGATATTATTGGCACGGATATTATAGAAGAAGAGATAAATACTGGGAAACGTGCATTCCGTTTTATCAAAGGACCTGTTTTTGCCAATATTGTGCTTGCAGATGAGATCAACCGAACTCCACCAAAAACACAGGCTGCTCTCTTACAAGCGATGCAAGAGTATAAGGTGACTGCAGGAGGGAATACTTATGATTTGGAACTGCCTTTCTTTGTCTTAGCCACACAAAATCCAATTGAACAGGAAGGCACATATCCACTCCCTGAAGCACAACTTGACCGGTTTATGTTCAATATCTATATTGATTATCCTGAGAAATCTGAGGAAAAAGAGATTGTTTTAACAACTACCTCTGCCTATGAGCCAGATATAGGAGCAGTAATCTCAGGTGAGGAAGTGCTTAGATTACAACAGATTGTGAGGAAGGTTCCTATTGCTGATGCAATGGTAGATTATGCAGTTGAACTTAGTCTGAATACACGACCATCACAGCCAGATGCTCCTGACTTTATCAAGGATTGGGTCAATTGGGGTGCAGGACCTCGGGCATCGCAATATCTTGTGTTAGGGGCGAAAGCACGTGCTATTATGCACGGTCGTTATCATGTCAGTTATGAGGATATCAAAGCAGTCGCAAAACCTGTCTTACGACACAGAATCTTGACAAATTTCAATGCTGAAGCAGACGGTATTACCAGTCTTGATATTATTTCCCAACTGTTAGAGAAAGTTGAACCATCAGAAGTGGATTAAGTGTTAATGTATTGTTTTATTGATATAGAAAGGTTTAATACGCTACGATGCATAAGAAAGACACGGATCTCTCACCAGAACTAAGTTCTATAAAAATGGACAAGACAGCATTTACTGTCACAACGCTATCTAAAAAAACGAACGACAAAGAATATTGGTTATCCAAAACACCGCAGGAACGTTTGCAAGCACTTGAAATTATGCGACAAATAAACTATGGCTACGATCCAACTACCGTCCGACTTCAAAGAGTTCTTGAAATTGTTGAACTCGCATCAGATTGAATATCTTCTCATCGGAGGATACGCTGTTAGTTTTCACGGATATCCGCGTACAACTCTGGATATGGATATATGGATCGCGGTTCAAAGAGAAAATGCCGAAAAGATGGTTAATGCTTTGAAGGATTTCGGTTTTGAGAATGATCAATTAACTGTAGATCTATTTATGAAGCCAAACCAGATCGTAAGAATGGGGAATCCTCCCTTCAGGATAGAAATCATGACTACAATTTCTGGTGTTAACTTTGAAAAATGTTTTTCAGAACGGATCACTGAAGTGGTTGACGGGGTTAAACTTGAAATTATAAACTTGGAGCATTTGAAATTAAACAAACAAGCTGCTGGACGATATAAAGATTTGGATGATTTAGAAAATCTATGAGTTATTATTTTTGACATAATTTTTGTCTATCAAAGTTGACGCAACTTAGATAGGGACAAATAGGAATAAAACATTGGAAGATAGAGAAGTTATCGTGAATCTATGGTATGTGATTGATGAAAAAGGATTAATATATTCTTTACGGGTAAAGGCTTATATTGGTACGGGTACTATCGACGAAAAGCTAGACTTCCTGCGTCAACGTGCTTCATATGATTATCTTATTGCTGAGCCTTTCAAAATTCCTATACGATTTCATGTACGGTTCGGCACAAATCTTAGACCTGAGACAATGCCAATTGCGCATGTTGCCAGTTTAGAAGTTTCAGATTCCCCAATCGCACTTTTTGAAGATGCTTGAAGGTAATAGAGGGTCGTTTTCCATCTCAATCTCAGATAGATATTCCACAGGAACCATTAGTTTGTACAACGCCTCTGATGCAAAATGAGGATGGAGTAATTGTCCCCAGGTTTTCAGGACAGGTAAGATATTAGTTTATGGTGAGAGTAATCTTAAGAATATTCAGACTTAAATGATGTTTATAATGGTTTAATATCAATGTGCATAAGTGTAGTTGATTCTTTTGATGACGTACAATGAATTGCACTACGTCAGATTTAATAGACCAAGAATGGCATAGGCATTCTTGTATTGACGAGGCAGATAGATGGATAAAAGGCCACACAACCAACACAAAGCGGAATCACTATCTACACAATCCACATTACTAACTGCTGAAGACTTATGTAAACAGTCTGATGATGGGTATCGTTATGAATTGGTTAAAGGAGAAATACGGAGGACCTCAATGACTGGTTTTGAACACGGCATTTTATCAGTTATTATTGGAAGTCTTCTTGACAAACACATTGAAATGCATCGTTTAGGTTCTGTTTGTAGTGCTGGAACAGGATTTAAGATTTCTCAAAATCCCGATACCGTTCGCGCATCTGCTGGGGCTTTTGTAAGACAATCTGCAATTGAAGAGAAAGGTATTCCGAAAGGTTATTGGGAAGGTGCACCTGATCTTGCTGTTGAAGTTATCTCCCCAAGTGATACCTATACTCAGGTAGCAGAAAAGGTGGATAAATGGCTAAATACGGGTTGTGCTGTGGTGTGGGTCGTAAATCCTCGGAGAGAAACTGTGGAAGTGTATCGATCTCCAGAAGATATAACCGTTCTGCAAGGTGATGACATCCTTGATGGTGGTGATGTCATTGCAGGATTTCAGTGTTCTGTAAAGGATCTATTCGTGTAAGATTTCAACTTCCAATATCATTCTTGGTTTAGTGTTTCATGCAGCATATCAGTATCTTTTTCATAAGCATCCAGTTTGCGATATAACGTGCGAATTCCGATTCCAAGCATTTCCGCTGCTTTTGATTTATTCTCACCTGTTTCTCTCAGCGTTTTATAGATCGCTGCTTTTTCAATTTCCGCCATCGTCATTCCAACCTTTCCAATGTTTTTATCCTCGTCAAGAACTGGCAAATACTCTACTGGTTTAGATGAACTATCCAACTGTTCCGACGATGTTACAATTGATGTCACCTCATCCTGGGTCAGATTTTCAATCCCCTCTATGCTCATATTCGCTGAAAACTCTTCTACTACTTTCCTAAAAACATCTGCTGCATCGTCTGATTCTGCAATGTGTATCCACTCGTTATCATCATCGGAAATTGGAATTCGCACTTGATCATCTACCGGAGTAGAGTTTGATTTAAGCAGGCGAGATACCAAAGCAAGTAGTGCTAAAATTGTCTTGTATATGGCAACATTGTCTGTTGGAAGTGTGTCACTGTTCTGGTTTACAAGTTGTATTGATGTCCAAGGTTCACTAGTGATTTGAACGGGTAACTTTGTCCGTCCAAATTCTGTATCTAAAGGAAAATCCTTAAGTTCAAGTTCATCTGATGTTGCTACAATGATGGCGGATTCAACGGCATTTCTGAGTTGGCGTATATTTCCTTGCCAGTCTGCACTTTGGAGATGGTTGAGCGCGTCCGGTTTTATACCAGTCACCGCTTTATTGTGTTTTTCGCTTAATTCAGATATAAAGGTATCTACAAAGAGCGGGATATCTTCGCGCCTGTCTCGGAGTGGTGGAATCTGAATGTGGAAAAGGTTGAGTCTGTAGTAGAGATCTTGTCTAAACTTCTTATCCTTTACTGATTGTTCAAGATTGGCATTTGTGGCGGCAATTATTCGGACATTCACATGGACGTTTTTCTCACCCCCGAGTCGTGTAAATTCTTGTGTTTCTAAAACACGAAGAAATTTTACCTGTACCTCGGGGGACATTTCCCCTATTTCATCAAGGAACAGTGTGCCACCATCTGCCAATTCAAACACACCACGTCGTTGACTTGTTGCCCCCGTAAACGCTCCCTTTTCATGTCCAAAGAGTTCACTTTGGAGTAGGTCTTGATAGAACACCCCGCAATTCACTGCATTGAAGAGGCTATCTTTTCGATTACTATTTTCGTGGATAATCTGTGCAACGACCTCTTTCCCAACCCCTGTTTCTCCAGTGATAAGTACGGTCGCATCTGTTGGCGCGACTTGTGCGACTTGATGCCAAACTATGTGCATCGGTTCCGATTCACCGATGACAAGATGTGTATTTGGAGTGGTAAGGGTTGGTGGCAGGTTCATAATTGACTCACTGAAATCTTTATACAGATGTCGTCTATTTATCTTGCAACACAATCTCAATCAACCGCTGCGGGTCATTCTTCACATCCTCAAATACCTGAAAACCATCACGACACGCAATCTCACATAATCTCTTGAACAAAACACCTTTAGCTGTATACCCACTCTTAATTTCATCAGCATTTATTTCAGCAACACTACAGTTTGGTATGTTATCAGGAATCAGACTACTATATCCTTTATTCCGTTTGTAAGTAACAAAAATCTGAACAGCACTTCCTGTAACTCTCAAAGGGCATTCTAATAGTTCTAATGCTCTGACGTATTCTTTACCTAACAAAAAGAAAACAGTGTCAAAATTATTAATAATTTCATTTATGTCTTCTTTAAGAATTCTGCTATCCTTTAGAATGTCACTCTCTTTGTTTGTAACATTGTACGGAACAATTTCAAAGTTTTCATCAATTAACCCAAAACCAGTAGAAATAATGTGCCAACCAATAGTTGTTTCTCCATATTGACTATGTCTTCTAACACCCTTAATTCCTTCTAACAATAATTTATGCTCTTTTCCTTGATACATCTCTGCAGCAGCCGTTTTGTAATCACTTAATTCTTTTATTCGACTGAGTAGACGATTAGTAGACCTAAAATCTTCAGGTATTAGTTTGTTAGGAAGTTTTCCATGTTTCTGTGTAGCTGAACAAGGACTAACTACTAATATTTTCATTAGATTCACCCACTCCTATTGACAGTACAATCTCAATCAACCGCTGTGGGTCATTCTTCACATCCTCAAACACCTGAAAACCATCACGACACGCAGCTTCACACAACCGTCGAATCACAAGTCCCTTCAATGCATAATTTGAGGTGCGAAGACTTTTCTGCAATTCTCTCCCTGTCTCAACAACATGGACATTCGGTAAATCCTCGTTCACTGCCTTTCTCTGACTTTTAGGCAATAGGAAAACTAACGGGGTTGAACGTTCCACTTCAAAAACGCGCTGCAATGACTCTATATCGTCCGGTCTCAATAACGAAAAAACAAGGTCATAACTTTCAAGTAATTCCACTGTCCGTTCAGGAACACCGTCGTCATCAAACTCCAAGACATCAAGATCGTGAAGTGGGGCAGTGTCAAAGGGAATAACAATGTCCTTTTCGTTCACTGGGATCTTTTTTCCATCTATACGACAATAATACCACGGGAAATATAGATCTATAATATTCTTCCCGTAATGTTCGTGCTGCCTAATCTGATTCAAACCCTCACGCAATTGAACAAATAGAGGTCCAGTAAACATCTCATCTGCCGGTAAGCGATAGTCTTTACTCTTATCATACCACCCCTCAGCATTGAAACCGCACAATTCTTTTATACGCACCTTTAGTTTGTCAGATGAACTGCAATCTTCAGCACTGAGAGGATTGTCAAGTTTATGTTTCTGTCCAGTTGTGTAAGAATTAAAAATCAGTATTTTCATAAAACTATGCTTGTGCACTTTGTTCTTTTTGTTGCCAAATATAAAGTATCGGACTGGCAATAAAGACAGATGAATAAGTTCCTATCAAGACACCAACGATCAAGGCTAATGCGAATGTGTTTATCTCCTCTCCTGAGTTGGAAAGGACGAAAATGACAGCAACGACAAACAGGGTTGTTATTGAAGTGATAACGGTTCTACTTAGCGATTGATTGATGCTTCGGTTTAACACGTCAATGTATTCTGTGCCGCGTAAAGACACACCGTTCTCGCGAATTCTGTCAAAGACTACAATTGTGTCGTTGAGTGAATATCCAATAATCGTAAGGAATGCGGCGATGGTAGGCAGATTTATCTCTTTTGAAAAGATGGCAAAGATGCCTAATGTAATGAGTACATCGTGAACGAGTGCAGCAATCGCACCGATGGCAAAACGGAATTCAAACCGCCATGATATATAGAGCAGTAAAATAGCAATTGATGCCAGAACCGACCAAAGTGCTGCCCATTGGAGATCACGCCCTACACTCGGTCCAACCTCGGTAACATTTACGCCTTTAGGGACTGCTTTCCAACCGTCTCCCCCTTCAAGTAGTGCTTCTGTCAGGATACTTCCAACACTTGCTTGGATTTGAATGGTAGCATTTTCTGTTATATCAATACCGATTTCTTCTGCAAGAGTCAACTGAATCACTGTACCATCATCAATAAGTTCCACAGAACTAATCTGATTCCGTCGTTGATCACTACCATCCACCAACTCTACTGTGTCCTTCTCTGACAAAAGATGTGCTTTTTCAACTGTGCTGCTGACTTGGATATTTTTCGCAGTTGCATCTCCAGGGTCAGACAGGATTGGTATAATAATTGTCTGTTGCTGGAATTCAGGACGATGTCCCATTGAGATGAACACCTCATTTTCTATAGGATATTTTCCGGGTTCAATCTGAATCTTAGTTTCATATCCTAATGCACTTAACTTCGCTTCCAATTCAGCTTCAGTTATAACATATTTACCCGTTGGTTGTTCAAGTTTTTTGTCATATCCTTTGTCGTTTAGTTTCTTTTGCAGTTCAGTCTCAGTTATAACCGTTTCTCCAGACGCAATTTCAATCACATTAGAATCAAGTCCTAATTCGCCCAATTTTGCTTGTAACTCAGTTTCTGTTAGCGGTCTACTGATTTTAGCATGAACTTTAACTCCTCCGCGGAAATCAATACCGAAATTCGGTCCACCTTGAACTGCAAGAAAAACAATACCTATACAGATTAATACTGCAGAAAACAAAAATCCGTTACGATGTCTATTAATAAAATCAAAATTTGTATCTCTTAGGAATTGCAATTTCTAAATCCTTCCATATTCAGTTTTTTAGATGCTTAATTTCTTCACATCTCTATTTCCGATTGTCAACCCGTATACCTCTCGTGTTACAATAATCGCAGTGAACATACTCGCAAGGATACCGATACCAAGCGTTATGGCGAACCCCTTTATTGGACCTGTCCCAAATTGATATAGGACAAGAGCAGTAAAGAACGTTGTTAGGTTAGCATCCAAAATAGTTACAAAAGCGCGTTGATAACCACTTGTGATTGCATCCCAAACCGACTTGCCTGTCCGCAACTCCTCGCGTATACGTTCAAATATCAGGACATTGGCATCAACCGACATCCCAATCGTAAGTACCAACCCAGCGATACCGGGAAGTGTCAATGCTGCACCAAAACCTGCTAATGCACCTAATATGATTATCATATTAAATACGAGCGCAAGAATAGCGATCAACCCAGATAAACGGTAATAAATAATCATAAATATTAGAACACCGAGAAGACCAATGATTGCGGCTTTAACACCATTATCAATAGATTCTTGACCGAGACTGGGACCGACAGCACGTTCTTCACCAACTTGAACACCGACAGGAAATGCACCTGCGTTGAGGATATTAGCAAGATAGTTTGCCTCCTCAAAATTGAAGTTACCTTCAATCATTGCACTTCCTCTTATCTGGGAGTTTATACGAGGGGCAGATTGCACCTTATCATCAAGAAGAATTGCCAAATGTTCACCGATATGGTCACCAGTAATTTTAGCAAATTTGGTTGTACCTTCAGAGTCAAAATCCATCAGGACAACGATTTCAAAACTTGTACTACCTGCACTAGCTCTGGAATCCTTGATGTTATGTCCCGACAGGAGAACTGGACTTTCTAAAACATACCAATCGCCGGTTTCATGATGATATCGGATTTCTGTGTCCTCAGGAAGGTTATCGGGTGGTGCTGTGTTCGCTGAACCTGACCAATAATTACCACCAGAAGGACTTTTTGCTACCATCTTGAACTCTAATCGCCCCATTGTTTGCACTATCCGAAGCGGCCCCGATGAATCTTTGGCACCCGGTAACTCTATGATAATTCGCGGACGATTTGCTTCCTGACGGATAGACGGTTCGGCAACACCAAAAGCATCAACTCTATTTCTTAATACAATCAATACCCGTTCAATTGCTTGATCGCTGTATTTTTGCATTCCTTGTTCAGTTAGGCGAAGTTGGTAAGTAGATTGTGTGTCTTTTTCAGCAGCAGCTTCTGCATCTTCAAAATATTCTACCTCATTTAATAAATCTACAGCTTTTTGCAGGTATTCATCTTTCTGTGCTTGATCTGATCTAAGTCGAGATGGGATCTCAATCAGTACATGCAATGCATCTTCTCCTTCAATCTGCTCAACTTGCCGGCACAAAATTTGTTCAGCTCTAAGCATCTCCGGAATAGTATATGTATGCGCTTTCAATAATTCTCTCTTAGATTTCTCCAGATCAACCTCCAGGACAAGGTGAACGCCGCCTTTCAAATCTAATCCTAACTTCAAACGATTTGCAGGCAAAATAGGTCTCAAAGATATCGGAATACTACCGTATAGATGTAAATCTTCCAAAGTAGTAGCAGGATTCTCTTTCGCTTTGTCGGAGATTAGTTTGACGAAAAATTCTTTGTCTTCAGTAGTATCAAACTGATAGTCAACCGCTTCTTCAAATCCGAGTTTATCTAAGTGGACTGTGAAGACATCTTGAAGTTCATCAATTGCCTCTTGGAAGTTCTTACCTTCTGGATAATCTACGTCAGTCAAATTTACTTTGAGTGCGTTCTCTTCGGTAACTTCAAAAAGTGGCAACGCTTTCTGTATCCAGAATGGAAGATTCCCATATAACGGCAAATAAAGACTTTCTGGTGTAGGAATAAGGTATAAAACTGATAACAGTAATACACCGATAATTAAAACAATTTTCCAGATATTGAATCTGTACATCAAATGCTCCTATTCTCTATTACTATATTTACGGATGATAGAATTTGACAGATTATATTTATAATCTTAATGTATGTTATGTTCAGTAAATCCTTTGAAAATTTCTTAGGACAATTAGATTGTTATTGAAGCGTAGTCTTTCATCCGTAATTCTTCAATTGTTTTACATATCTGAAAAGTGAACACTCACAAGATATGGCTTTGAGATGACCACAGCTGCAATTTCTTTGAAATATGTTATGGTGCGCCTGGGAGGAATCGAACCCCCGACACGAGGCTTAGGAAGCCCCTGCTCTATCCCCTGAGCTACAGGCGCGTCAAAATTAGGAAAATCCTAAATACGATAATCTACTACCCTAGTTGAATTACAATCTATGCTAATATTCAACGAGAGAAAAGATCGGTGGTCCTGTAACTTTTTTTCTACCCTCAAATTCCGTTAATTCCAATAAAAGCGCAATGCCAATTATTTCCGCCTCCAACTGTTTAACGAGTTCAATTGAGGCTGAAAGCGTCCCACCAGTCGCCAATACATCGTCACATATTAGCACACGACTCCCGCGCGGAAAAGCATCCTGATGAATAGCAAGCGTGTCTGTACCATATTCAAGATTATAGGTCACTTCATAACAATCAAAGGGCAATTTGCCACTTTTACGGATAGGAACGAAACCTAAATCTAATCGGTGCGCAAGTGCCGCACCTAAGATAAAACCGCGAGCATCAATACCTACAATTACATCAATCAACTCAGATTTAAAACGGTTTGCGAACACATCAATTGCCGCATTAAATGCTGATCCGTTTCCTAAGAGAGGTGAAATATCTTTAAAACTGACACCTTGTGTGGGAAAATTGGGTATTACTCGGATATATTTTGAAAAATCGCTCATACCTACTTAATTTGACACCTCCTTGTAATATTTTACATAGGTTCAGCATGCGGATGAATCATTATTTTCATTCCTTGTCGGGATTCCATAGTTTCAAAAGCTTTATCAATTTCTGTAAGTGGAAAATGGTGAGTAATGAGCGGTTGTACCCGAACTAATCCTTTTTCAAGAAGTTCAACTGCTAACTCATGGTGTCGAGGAACACAGCCGTGAGAACCCGTTACGAAACACTCTTTATAATGAATTGTGTTTGAAAGCACGCTCATTGGACGCATGGTTTTTGGGAGACCACCGAATAGGTTAACATAACCACGGTGTGCTACCATTTCAACTCCCTGTTCATGTGCTTCAACTGAACCGCATGTCGTTACAACTATATCTGCACCTTCACCATCCGTTTCTTCAAGGCACCGTTGAACCACATCCTCTTCTTCTGAGGCAATATAAACATCTGCTTCGTAGAACTTTGCTATTTCCATTCGAAGTTTGCTACGTTGAACACCAATCACTTTCGTTGCACCCATCACACGTGCAAGGTCTATCATCATGCAACCGATCGGTCCCAATCCAATAATCACAACACTCTTCCCAAGAGACATATTCACCAACTCAAGACCATTAATTGCACAAGCGAGAGGTTCCGCGAGGGCGGCTTCGTCAAAACTAAGACCAGTACCAAAGGTTGTAACAGGACCTTCTTCCAGAACCAAGCGAGGTAGTTTCATATATTGGGCAAATGCCCCCGGTATTTGGTACCCGATGGCGTAATTAATTGCACAATTATTACCGAGGCCATTTCTGCACCAATGACACTGTCCACACGGCACATCCGCACCGATAGATACCCGGTCACCTTCTTTTACACGCGACACGTTTTTACCGACTTTGACAACAACGCCTGAATTTTCGTGCCCAATAATCGTCGGTGGTTCAACTCTGGGATTGCCATGATGGAAAATACGAACATCGGAACCACAGATACTCACCGATTCAATTCGCATCAGTGCGGATTCACTATCTATTTCCGGTTCAGACACATCTGTCACATTGAAGTTTTCAAGGCTTTCAAGTATAGCCGCTTTCATATTTCCTCTTGTTTTAAATATTAAATTACGGGTGAATAAGAACTTTCGCGTAAAATTCGCTTTTATCTTTCATCATGTTTAAGACTTCAATACTTTCTGCCAATGGTACTTTGTGTGTGATAAGTGGAGAAAGATCAAACTTTCCAGATGCCATCGCTTGCAGTACTGTTCGCCAATCATCGTCGTTTCCAGATACACTGTAATCTGAATTCCATGTCCCAAGGACACGTACTTCGCGGCGCATTAATTGTGAGATCAGCGATGCAGGAAGGGTTACATCTCCAATTGGATTCCCTAACAACACCACACTTCCACCGCGCCGAACACTCCCTAACGCATATAAATAAGTTTGTGGTACACCAGCTGCTTCAATACATACGTGTGCACCTTCTCCCTCTGTTTGTGTGTCTATAACATCAATCGGGTCTTCCCGTGTGCTGTTAAATACGTCATCAAAACCGAGACGTTTTGCTAATTCAAGTTTGTCGTTTATAATATCAAACAGCAACACTTGTGCAGCACCCATAATTCTCGTCCACTGTGCTACCATCAATCCAATTGGACCAACACCAAGAATTGCCACCGTTTTTCCTACAAGTGACTCCTGGGTCCGTCGAATTGCATGGAGTGCTACAGCAGCAGGTTCAGTCTGTGCTGCCTCTGCTAACATCACACCCTCGGGTATACGAATAATGTTCTCTTTCGGGGCAACAACAAATTCAGCAAATGCCCCATCACTTCGTGAACCGAGGTAGTCGTAGTCACTACATTGAACATATTTCCCGTTCTCACAAGCCGCACATTTTCCACACCATATAAGCGGAAAAACGACAACATTGTCTCCCTGTTTGAATTCATCAACACCTGCCCCACATAGATCTACCGTTCCAGCAAATTCATGTCCACAGACTGTAGGAAAACTGTAAGTGCCTTTAGCGAATATCCTTGGAATATCTGAACCACACACACCGCAGTAACCGATTCGGACTCTGACATGTCCTTCAGAAACGGATGGAATTGGCATCTGTTCGTACCGCAGATCCCCAACACCGTGCAGGACAAGTGCCTCCATCAGTCCGTTTTCCATTAAACGCCTCTATCTTCAAGTCCAAGTGAAATCGAATGATGAATCCGTTGTATATTATCAGTGCGCGAACCAGATTTGTGGAAAACGCTACTGCTTCCTCCGACTAAGATATCTGCCCCTGCCGCTACCATTTTCGGTATATTTTCAAAACTGACATTTCCATCCACTTCAATTGGCAGGTTGACACCTTGTTTGTCCAAATATGCGCGACAATCTGAGATTTTTCGTAATGTCGCGGGTACTAACTTCTGACCAGCAAATCCCGGATTCACTGTCATAATTAGCACAAAGTCAAGTCTATCAACAACATAAGTAAGCGCGGAAAGCGGGGTCGCTGGATTCAAAGCAACACCCGCTTTAATGTCATATCCTTGAATTACTGATAAGGTTCTGTCCAGATGGATAGCAGATTCAGCGTGTACAGCGATCTGCTGCACACCGATCTTTGCAACTGCTTCAACAAAAAAATCGTTATTATCCACCATCAAATGAATGTCAAACTCACACTCGGTCTTATCCCGTAGTTGTTCTATGAGTGCCAAACCGATTGGCATGTTAGGGACGAAGTGTGCGTCCATCAAGTCAAAATGAAGTAAGTCTATCCCCGAATTTATTAATAATTGTATATCTTTTTCCAAATTACAGAGGTCAGCACACATAACTGATGGTGCTATGCGGATGTTGTTATTTACGGTGTTTGGGGATTGACTCTCAGGAGTCGGCAAGGTTTTTCTCCAAATAAATTCGTGTATTTCAATTTTATTATTATAACATAAAATGAGTGAATTGTCAAATTTTGGGTAGGATGCAGTGTTATTTATAGTGAACATTGAAAATAATGATACAAAGTCCTGTAGGAGCGATCTCCGAATCGCGAACTGTCGGGAATCGGAGTTCCCTCGGACAATGAATTTGGCGGTTAATGTCAAAAACTTTACATACCCATTTGGAACAATATCTGAAATTATTGTCACTGTTGTCCAGTTTTGCTTGGATTCGTCCATAGATGTCAATTTGTTGAGATAAGGCAGTCGGAAACTCGGATGCCGCCTGCAAGTGGGCATTGGTCAGAAAACAGCAATTACTCAACGATTGAATACCTCTGCGTATGTCCTGAATGTTTGCATTAATTGCATTAATTACTATTATAATTTGGATTTATTTATGAAAAAACCTTCGCGAAAAAATAGAGTTAGATTCAGTCATAATAAGAGATTATCAATGAGCTGGGTGTACTTTTGAGACTGAAAGAATGCGGGGAACGGAGACCCCGCAAGACAATGGTTGGTGAGAACTTAGTGCCAAAAACTTTACACACCCGTAAGGTGGACCTCTTGTGTAGGAACATTCAAAACAAAAACCGATACATAGGTGTATTCGTTGTAATTCCAATAAGACTCCACACACCCCCAACAATAAACTCTCCCAGAATCAACCCAAGGAAAAACGGAATAAATTTACGATGCAGATTCATCCCACCTTGTCTTAAAATTATCCACTTGATAACAGAACTAACGAAGATTGAAAACCAAAACACATTCATAGACCAACTGCTCGAAATCGCAAATCCCGCAGGATGAAAGGGCCACCAAAACAACCTTATACGCATAAGCATCAAGAACCCAGTTATCAGAAATCCCACACACATTGCAACAATAGCAGGAACGTCCGGCACTTTAGGCGAAGTCAACCACCCTTGAAGTCGATTGAAAGGTCTACCAGCAAACCAATCCCGCGCACCTTCAATATAAGAGATATGGTAAAATGCCCAAAATGAGCCAAATGTGCCAACAACAATTGCCACACACATTGCAATGAGAAGTCCACGATTAGAAATCCGTGTCCGTTCTGCAAGTTTAAAACCTTCCAGGATGTGTGGCATCGGGTGACCACGATAAGCACGATTGAATGAGAACAAATACGCCAACATCGTCAGGTTTTGAGGACCGAGTAGACGTGTCCCAAAGATACGAGGCATCATCTCATCCGGTCCAATGAAATGCAAATCATGCACAGGTGAACCGAGTTCAGCACGCATGCGGGTTACAGCAGTAGAAATTGCATAGTATATGCCAAAGAAAACTATTATAGCCCAAATTGACATACCCGCAGCGTTGCAAAAGATTGCAATAAACAAAAGGCTACCGATAAGACAAATGACCATACCACGATAGGACATTGGTTCATCGGTATCTTCACCGCCGCGCGGTCTAAATATCTTACGTGCCACTTGTGCAAGGTGTTTTCGCGTAGCAATAACAGCAATAACAAACAGACCGATATACGCTCCAAACGACTGCTCATCGGTGAACGGAAAATTCGGCATTCCTCTAATACCCAACGCATCACCAAAAATCCGTTCTACCTTCCAAAACAGATAGAAGAACCAGCAGGAAAACGACAGATCCAACGGAATAAAGAACGCCATCCCAACAGCAAACGGAAACACCGCAACAGGTGTCCATCCGACCGCACTCCACGGTTTCTGCGTAAAGAATGGACGTAAATCGTAAAGACGACCACCCAGACTCGGCACATTGGGAAAAAGAAAGTGCAACCCATTCAGAATATCAATCGCACCCGCAATCCCGAAACCAAGCCACATCATCTTATTTGCCAGCAGTTTTGTTCTACCGACATTCGTAAGTTCAAGAGGCAGTTGAATAATCGGATAACTCAACTTCTCATGTTCTGTCCACTGCTTACGAACAAGCGTATTGATGAAAACCATGACAAACACAAGCGCGCACAAGAAAGCACCCCAAGTTAGGGTGGTGGTTATCCATCCTTCAATGATTTCCCATTGATATAAACTCGTTTCACCTCGATAGTACTCCGTTAGAAATGCCTTATCTTTAACTGCTATCCAATCAGGGATATAACGATGAAAAAGATGTACCCAGTCGTTCTCTGGTGTAGCATACCAGAAAGCGTAAGGGATCATCGGAATTAAGACGCGGAGAACATCATGCCCTGCCAAGGAAGAGGCAATTGCAAGCATGACATAGATAGTTAGCAATTCACCTTGTTCAAAGGCAATTCGTGGAAGCACCTGTTTCAATACCAAATTCGCACCTGTAAGAACAAAGATGCAGAAAATGACATTAAAATAGAGCGAAATCGTGGTTGGATACCCTTGTCCAGCGGAATCTAAAATCCAATAGACGTTGGGAATAGTGAGCGCGGTGCCGATTAAGATCGCACGCCATGTCGCGCCAAAACGGCGGGGTTTCTGTCTTGTTAGATCGCGATGTCTTCGTTCTTCATCGCTTCCTGATTGATGTGAGGTAGTAGATCTCAATTTAATTACGAACTTTCCGCGTTGTCATCTTGTAGTCCAAGCGTTGGTAATGTCTAAATTTTCTTGAGTTTTTCAGGAAAACCTTGTATACTTAACAATCAAAACTTCTCAAATTGTCCAAAGTGGTAGTTATATTTTTTCGAATAAAGGTGAAAAAAATGGAAACAATGAACGATTTGTCTGAAGCAATAGTTCTTTCGTCAGAACAAAAGCAATTTGTTGATAACAACGGATATCTCTTAATTAAAAATGCCTTAACCCCAGATGTCGTAGCAGAAATTGACGCTGCAGTAGACGAAGTTTATGCAAAACAGAAGGAAGCGGGAAATCTGGAAGGTGGAGGCAAGTTGAATCTTCGCAATTGTATTACACATCATGAAGCATTTCTCCAACTTCTTGACTGGCACAAGACTTTTCCTTATGCATGCGGTGTTCTGAATTGGAACATCCAGATGATAACGTCACATCTGATTGTTCTCCCTTCAAAAGAGGAACCACCTGACGATGTTAAGACCAAAATTGGACTTCATCGTGATGGTGGAACGTCATACCGTGAGATGCAGGAACCACATCCGCGAATTCTTCTTAAGATTGCTTATGCAATTAGCGATCAGAGTGATCCTGCCTCAGGTGCAACGGTGTTAGTGCCAGGAAGCAACCGCTTAACAGGTATGCCAGCAAGAGACCCAGATACAGGATGGGCACGTGGCGCAATTTCTATGAACGTCAATGCTGGCGATGCATTCCTCTTTGAACAACGGACTTATCATGGCATTGGACATAACTGGTCAGGACTTCCGCGCAAAACTATCTTTATGGGATACGCATACCGTTGGGTCAAACCGATGGATTATATCATGATGCCTGATAAATTAGTTGACAGATGCAATCCAATTCAAAAGCAACTCCTCGGTGTTGTTGACGATGCATTGAGTTTTTATATTCCCCAAGATAAAGATGTCCCGTTGAAATCTATCATGAATGGTGGCAAATAGAGTATAGCGCATTCACAATGGAGACGCTTCGGTTACTTTATCTCTGACTTAAGTGATAGACTGTGTTCCAACAAAGCACTGGCATAGGGTATGTTGTGTAGTCCGTAACCACTGTCTCCTTTTACCATATCATAGTTCAATTTGGCATCAATATATGCCTGAGAGGTCTTATCCTCTGCGTTGTCAAGTATTGCTTTGACCTCCTTCATTTTTGCTTCAATTTCTGCGCGATATATAGGGAGTTTCTTCGTCATATCGTTGTCAGCAGTATCATGACATCCTGTACTACTACAGGTTGAGAAGTCAGCCTTAAAGGTATGACCACCATGTTTTTCCTCCAAGTTCTTGTCACCTGTTAGCGTTTCAATTTCTGTTGGCGTTTCAATCTTTGCCATGTGGCAGTGGACGCAACGTTTTTTCATGGCACGCACATGGGGTGATGGCATACGCCGAACACCTGCACCTTCGCGTCCCAAAAACATCTCAGCTTGGGATTGATGCACTATACCAGCACCAGCACAACCGCAGTCCATTTTGTGACAAGTGACACACAATTTCTTTGCTGGAATGACTAATAAATGTTCTTCTTGGCTGCTGTGTGAATGACAGGATGAACAAGCGACAGCATTAACTGCTGTTTTTTCGTTATACGGGTGTCCCGGTATGGCATATTCTGCGAAGGTTTCATAACCCGATGAGTGGCAGATCAGACATGATGGCTTTACCTCATACGGTCCTTCAAGAAGATTGACAAGAGCATGTGAATGTCCAGCTTGTGTCCATTCTGCATAAGCGGATTCATCCCCGTGACATTTGTTGCAACCTTCTGCAAAAGGTGTTTTTGTGTGTTCTGTTGTATCCTGTTGTGTTTCCTCAGTCTCAGCTTGTATAGTCGCAAGCATTAACACAACGAATGAACCCATCATTAGGGATAGCACAAAAAATAAGAATGCTTGTTTCATTTACTCTACAATGTCCTTGATTTATTTTCTTAAATGGTCTATATTGATTTTCATTTAAGATATGTCATTTTTCAAATTTTGTCAATGAAAAGTTTACGTTTTAACTTGATTTAACCAAAAGTAAATACAAGAGGAGAATTCTATGTCGGAAATTGCTTTATTCAACGGTAAGAACTTAGAAGACTGGCATGCCAGAGGTGGTGCATCAGAACATGCATGGTCTGCTATTGGAGGTGTTGCACTCAATTCAGACGATAATAAGTTGTTGACAGCAACCCCTGGCGAAGGCATCTTCTACAACGGTCCCACAGGAAGAACCGCTGACCTCTACACAGAATATGAACACGGTGACTGTGAACTACACGTGGAATTTATGGTGCCACAAGGTTCAAACTCAGGTGTTTATGTGATGGGACGGTATGAAATTCAAATATTGGATAGTTGGGGGGCAACAGAACTCAACTACGGCACATGCGGAGGGGTCTATTGTCGTTGGATTGATAACAAACCTGTTGACGGTGTGCCACCCCGTGTCAATGCGAGTAAACCACCCGGTGAATGGCAAACATACGACATTACTTTCCGGGCACCGAAATTTGATGCCAACAATAACAAGACTGCAAATGCTACCTTTGTCAAAGTCGTATGGAATGGACAGGTAGTTCACAAAGACGTGGAAGTAGTTGGAGTAACACGCGGTGCCATGTTAACTGAAGAAGCCGCTACGGGTCCTTTACTGTTGCAAGGAGATCACGGTCCGGTAGCATACCGCAATGTCGTTCTAACACCTATTGACAACTATAGTGAACTTTGAAATTATTGGGGCACTTTAATAAATCTATTTTGAACAGAACGGACAACAGAAGTTGTAGCACAAACTTTTAGTTTGTGTCATAAGAGCGCAAACTAAAAGTTGACGCTACAAAAGTGCCCCATTAATTATATGTTTTACTATAAATTGCTGTATAAGGTTCGGTTACTCAACCGAACCTTTTCTAAAATACATAAGAATCTGATCTTCCTTCTATAATACCTTCGCCAATTATCCAAGGCTTAGACCGGATTTCGTATAATGAATAGCACCGATTGAAACCAAATGTTCAGTGATTTTCTCAATAACAATCTGTTCAGATTTTTATGGAATGTTAATGTTGCGTCTATGTATTTCAGACCTTATAGTGCGATTTCAGATCTATAACACTCCGGTAGTTGAACTCGATTTGAAAACGTTGGGAATAATAGTCAATCATTATAGTGACAAACACTTTACACACTCATCTACCTGTTTCACCTTGACAATATAGAGGGTAAAGAGATATAATTCCTTCTATGGCACAAGAATATGATAAAATAACAAAATATCTTTTTTCAGATTATGCTACCGAAATCTCACAGTTTATACTTGGCATAGAAGACGTCGAAGTAGTAGACAATATTGACACAGAACAACAGATAGTTATAGGACAACGCACCGACAGCGTAAAACGTATTCGAGTCAACAATAGTGAAGTAATCCTGCACATTGAGTTGCAGCTTCGCGATAGTACACATACACCCATGTGGGCACGAAATGCTACATATCAAGGATACCTGATCGGAAAACATCAAATACCTGTCTATTCCAATGTCATTTATTTTCATCCGAATGCCGGGAGAAATGACGCGGGGTTATATCAATATAGTTCACATGGTTACGAATACGCTTTACGATATAAGGTAATACGACTGATTGACATAGATGGGAGAGCAGTATTAGAGATGCAGGCACCCGGCCTTCTACCATTTACCCCACTGATGAAACCTCCAGCAGGAATGGATATATCACAATGGGTACAAGAATGTGTCAATACTGTCTATGCTACACCTGTTGATCAGCAGTCACGGGGTGATTTACTCTGTGCTATCTCTCTTTTCGGCAGTATTGTCCATGACGTAGAACTATTCAAACGAATTATTTCGGAGGAACTCATGCAAGAATCTAAATATTATCAACTTCTACGCGATGAATTCATTGCACAAGGTCTTGAACAAGGTCTTGAACAAGGTACAAGAGAAACTACAATTAAAAACACCTTAGCATTGCTAAATGAAAAATTTGCTGTAAACGCTGTTAATGACCTTATCCCTGTCCTGCAACGTATTACCGATCTGCAGCAACTTGAACAGTTACATCTCGCTGCTGCACAGGTGCAAAGTCTTGATGCCTTCAAACTAATGCTGGACTAATAACATAAATTAATCTCTGTTATCTGTCGCTTTTCTGGTATCGTTTCAAGTTTTGTAGGTTCTGGATATATAAAATCCATGTCACCAAGATGATTATAGGCGGCATTGAGCAGAACAACATCATACTTACACACATTCAAGATATAAGAAATATATAAGAAGGTTTTCAAATGCAAAATAAAACAACTCACACCACTCTTTTACTCGTTTTCATAGCAATGATTAGTTCTTGTGCTTCACCTACCCTTCAAGCACAGCAACCCACAGACTTTGACATATTAAGCTCTTTTGAAAATGCCATTACTACAATCGTTGAACAAAGTAAGCCAGCTATTGTCAGTATTTCAGTTACAAAAAAAGAACTTAAAGATAATAAACCTGTCAAAACATCAGGCGGAGGTTCTGGCTTTTTTATCCGTGATGACGGGTATATTCTAACCAACGAACATGTGGTGCGGGGGGCGGAAAAGATCGCTGTCAGTTTGGCAAATGGCAGCAAACATGACGCGAGATTGGTTGGAGGCGATCAGAATACTGATATAGCCGTAATAAAAATAAATGGACAACAAGAGTATTCTGTTCTCAAAATGGCGGAGTCATCAAAGGTTAGAGTAGGACAATTTGCTATTGCAATCGGTGATCCAATCGGTTATAAGTATACAGTGACTGCTGGAATCGTCGGTGGAAAGAATCGTTGTTTTCACGAGAAGAACAATCTCTATCAATATCACCGTAATTACATCCAAACTGATGCTTGGATTAACCCTGGGAGTAGCGGAGGTCCGTTATTAAATATACGTGGTGAAGTCATCGGTATCACTGCCTTAAACCCGGGTGAAGGATCAACTCTGGCGGTAAATTGTGATCTTGCGAAAGAGATTAGCGAACAACTCATTACTCATGGCAGAATTATACGTGGACACCTCCATGCTGATATGCAAAGTGTTGCACAAGGTATTAAGATAGCAAGTGTAAAACAGAACACATCTGCATCTCAGTGTGGTTTGAAACGAAATGATATTATCGTTGAATTTGATGGAGAATCAGTGCCTGGTGTCTCCGATTTTGAATTGCAGATTATGGAATGCCAGATCGGACAACAATACCCTATTAAGGTCCTACGGCAAGATCAGGAAATTACACTTAATTTAACTATAGATGAGATGCCACTTGCATTAGTAGGACGTTCTGTTAATACTGAGTCTGTTTCTTGGAAAACACTTGGGTTAGCCATGCGAATATTAGAGAACGACAATTATCAAAGATACGCATATTTAAATGAACAAGATCGTGGTGTTTTGGTTGAAAAGGTTAAGAGGAATTCACCCGGTGCCACTGCTAACATTCCCCGTGGCGCTCTCGTCATTGCCATCAACGGACAAGAAATCATAGATGTTCAATCTCTTGAAACTTTCCTTGAAAATAATTCAGACCTATCCGAATTTATTATTGATATAAAGAGTATCCGAGGCACAGAAAAAGTTAGTTTAATTAAATAAGTTAAGAGAATTGGTAAATAAGGTGAAGTAAGGAACTCCGTTCCTACCAATTTATGCATGCAACAATTACGTTGAAACGACATACCTACACCCCAACTACCTGAAATAACCTAAAGAGGATTATCTATGCAAAAACAGAGTTATCTGATATGTATCCTTTTCATTCTTGTTACATTGCTCTCATCGTGTGCATTCCAAGCCAAACAACCGAGTAATATAGAGTTACTAAGCACAATTGAGAATGCATTTATTGATATTGCTGCCCAAAGCAAACCTGCTATCGTTGGTATTTTTGTTAGACATTCAAATAGAGAATTAAGACGATGGGGGTCAGGATTCTTTTTTCGTGAAGACGGTTATATTATGACAAATGACCACATCGTTCACGGTGGACAACGATTTGATGTCAAGTTGTTAGACGGTAGCATAATAGATGCGAAATTAGTTGGAACAGATGTCAACACAGATGTTGCGGTCCTAAAGGTTGAAGGAGACAAGGAATACCCTATTCTGCCATTAGCTAATTCTGAGAAAGTTCGGGTAGGGCAATTTGCAGTTGCAATTGGAAATCCTTTTCAACTTGATTATACAGTAACAACGGGGGTTGTCAGTGGTAAAAGTCGTAATGTTCTGGGTGGGATGCCTGTCATCAGGTACCAAAACTTTATCCAAACAGACGCATGGATTAATACAGGTAGCAGCGGAGGTCCTCTCTTAAATATCTATGGGGAAGTAATCGGTATCAACGCTCTAATCCGAAAAGTAGAAAACACACCTGCAGCAGCGAGAGCAGGTGCAGGGTTTGCTATTCCCAGCAACCTCGCAAGTGTCATTGGTGACCAACTCATAGCAAATGGAAAGATCATTCGTGGTTATCTCGGAATTAGTATGCGGGAGGTGGCACAAGGTATCAGTGTGGAAAGAGTGCTATTGGGAACACCTGCTGACAAAGCCGGTTTACAGTGGCGTGACATCATCTATGAATACAACGGAAAAAAGGTCAAAAACACACTTCAATTTCAAATGCTTATAGCGGAATCTACTGTTGGTAAAGAATCTGTCATCAAAGTAATACGGCGTGGACAGAAGAGAACACTCAGCGCAACAATTGTTGAAATGCCACCAGAAATGGCAGGATTGCCGTTTGAAGATAATTCTGTTTCTTGGAATACGCTTGGGTTAGCGGTGCGGCAGCTAGAACAAGGTGATGCACAGAGATATACATATCTAAGTGATGAAGATCGCGGTGTAATTGTTGAAAGGGTTAAGGTAGATGCTCCTGGGTTCAATGCCAAGATCCCACGTGGGGCACTTATCACTGCTGTCAATGGGGAACAAGTCTCTGATGTACAAACGCTTGAAGCACTGCTACAAAGGCATAAAGAACTTGAAGAACTGATGCTCGAAATAAAGAGCAGCCACGGTAAAGAAAAACTAACTGTACATTTGCAAAAATAGAGTTCTAAACATTACGACCATTATTAGATAACGACGTAAATAGGACACATGGCACAAAAACCGAAGACTCTCACGCTAAAAGATATTTTTAGTCCGGGTGGTATCATTTCAGATCATCTCTCAGGTTATGAGTATCGTGAAGAACAACTCCTCATGGCAAATGCTGTTGCGCGCGCATTTTCTGACGCTGAGCATCTGATTGTAGAAGCTGGAACAGGGGTCGGGAAAAGTTTTGCTTATCTTATTCCCGCAGTTTCACTTGCAGTCAAAACTAATCAGACGGTTGTCATTTCCACCAACACTATCAGTTTGCAGGAGCAGTTGGTAACAAAGGACATACCGTTTCTGCATGATGTGTTACCTCGTGATTTTAAGGCAGTCCTTGCTAAAGGACGGCGCAACTATCTATCTCGTCGCAGGTTGAATAATTTGCTGACCTCTGAACGCGGACTGTTTGACACAATGGAAGAGGTAGAACAGGTCAAACAGATAGTTGAGTGGGTGGAAAACACTGAGGATGGTAGTCAAGCTGATCTGCCGATACAACCAACATCACTCGTATGGGACAAGGTGGCATCTGACCGAGATAACTGTCTTGGGCGCAAATGTCCTACTTACGATGTCTGTTTCTACTTCAATGCACGCAACGAGATTCATAATGCAGACCTGCTCATCGTCAATCACCACCTGCTTTTTAGCGACTTGGCACTTCGTCAACTTGACCCTGCTGTTGGTATTCTACCCGATTATGATTACCTTGTTATTGATGAAGCACATCATTTGGAAGCCACTGCTACCAATCATACAAGCCTCAAAATCAGCAACTCACAAGTAAAATGGCTTTTGGATTCTCTTCACATCGAAGGAAAAGAAAGTGGTGCTGCAAACCAATTTGACTCGTCAGACCTGAAGAACGGTGTTGATGAAGCCCGTGAACAGGCAAACATATTTTTCAGTGCTGTTGGAGAATACTTTGCAAACGCAGATGGTTATACCACAACTAAGCGAATTGATGGAGATAATGTTGCTAAGGCATTCAAAACTGGGAATATATTAGATGCACCGATGTTAAATATTGAGAAAACACTCAAGCAACTACGTGAGAATGCTGAAACAGATGATGATGAGGTGGAATTATCTTCATACTACAACCAGTGCAGACGACTCAGAGAAGTATTAGACTTGATGGTACACCAACCCGATTCTGAATATATTTACTGGGTAGAATCTTCGGTAAGAGGAAGAACACCACGTGTACTTCTGAATGCCACTCCGGTGAATGTTAGTCAGATGTTAAAGGATTATCTATATGATATAAAAGAGAGTGTTGTTATGACTAGCGCAACACTTTCCACATCAAATAATTTTGATTATTTCAAAAAACGAATCGGAATAGATGATTGTCGTGAACTGTTGGTACAATCACCATTTAACTTCAAGGAACAGGTAAAAATACATATTCCACAGTCTATGCCAGACCCGAGAAGTGATGGGTTTGTCACTGCAGCCATCCGTGAAATCAAACGGTATCTCAAAATGACACACGGTAAAGCTTTTGTCCTGTTCACCAGTTATAAAATGATGGATGAAGTTTATGAGGAAGTTGAACCTTTCCTGACTGACATGGGTATTGATGTATACAAACAGGGAGGAGAACTCTCGCGGACAGACATGCTACAAGCGTTCCGTGAGAATACAGATTCAGTTCTGTTCGGCACTTCCAGTTTCTGGGAAGGCGTTGATGTGCGCGGTGAAGCATTGAGTAATGTCGTTATCACAAAATTACCTTTTGAAGTTCCCACACATCCGATCATGGAAGCACGGGTGAAACAGATTAAAGAACAAGGTGGAAATGAATTCTATGAGTTCAGTTTGCCTGAAGCTATATTACGTCTTAAACAGGGCTTCGGAAGGCTTATCCGCACACAGACTGATAACGGTATAGTCGTAATTTTGGATTCACGTATAATAACGCGTAGTTACGGCAAACTTTTTTTGGCATCACTCCCACCATGCGATATTGTTGCATAATCAGCAATATCTATGACAACTCTTACATTTTGAACGCTAACGGAACAAACATGCTATCGTGGTTCTGTGACAGATTCGTTCCTCATTAACAAGATAGAAGTTCAATGTTTTTACATTGAACTTCTATCAAAAATAGATTTCTGAACTACGATTTTAGTAACGTTGTGGTGATGGTTGAGCTACCCGGATACTTCTGCTATGTGTGAACGGAAAGTGGAACTCTAACGTCTGATAACGTTGTGCTCCGCCTGGTGGAGGAGATTTTTCAATCGGTAGAATTACTAATAGGTCAGTGGCATTGAGTTTTACCTGTCTGAATGGAAGGAATCCTTCCACACTCTCTCCAGGGTTGACACCGACACGGTGGAAACCGACCTGTTTTTCTACTAATGGCATGCGTTTTTCAATTAGAATTTGTCGTGCTTTCTCCAAACCGTGTTTTACATAGAGACCAGAAGCACGTGACATATAGTCAAAACGTTCCTCTAAATCCTTATAAGTAAGACAGGGATAATAGTTTTCCCCTTGATCATTAATCTCACATTTCTTTACATCAAAGAGAATATATTCTTTACGATTGTTCGTAATTTTTACGTAAAATACATCCGTTTTATCACCTTGACGAAGTGCTTCAGTTTCGTAGAAGGGAGAATAGGCGTTCCCGCGATTATATTTTCTATCCAGATCGGCTCTGCGCCAATAACAGATAGAGACGGTGATGTCATCCACCGTTTTTGTTAGGAATGGTTGCCTTGCCTGTATATCAAATTCCGTTGGAAAGTCTGAGACGAATACGACATCAACAACTTTCCTATTTTCGTTCTCAGTTGGTAATTCTATCTGAGGCTTAACTTCACCCCACTCTGACAAAAATTGATTCCATTTATCAGGAGAAAAAGCATACTCTGGAGAAGAAAAAACGTAGGTTAATGCTTTTGCATTGGCATCAGGCACCTTAACATAACGAAAACCGACTGTTTGGAGTCCATGCTTATCAATAATCGGTTGTGCTAAATTTGCAGCAGGAATTGCGGGAACAACCACATCTGAATTTGGATTATCTCCTTTTTCCATTTGTGCATCAACGATATTTTGCACCGGTTGAATGGCAGACATACTTTGTAAGGACTGACCTCCGCAACCTAATATGGAAAATCCTAACAAAAAGAGCGTCCCTATATTTAGTAGTAAAAATGTACGTGGTAGTCTCCCAAATCGTTTACTTCCGCATGACTCCCCTCCAAAATTCTGGTAAGATCTTGTTTGCTTAAAAGACCATTTCATGGATATAATTGCCTCCTTGTCTACCATTTGAGAATGGCAGCATTTTTATGTTTGTCATTAGACCTACGTGTTAAGTTACCACAACTACAAATTTTCGTCAACAACATAAATATGTTTAATTAATCACAAATATAGAATTATCACTATTTGGTAAATGGGCATGTCAAGTTTTTCAAAATAGAAGTCAATTTGAGAACATAACACCCAGATGCTATCTTGTTAGAGGGAGTTTCCTACACCGATTTCTTTACTAACCATAAAACAAAAATCAAGAATGCATATCTTATCAATAACACTTTGCCATACAAACCAATTTTCCTGGTCATCCTAATATCACGCAAATCCTAGTTCAGATAAAATCGCACTTTACGGTACGGTTTCAAAGAAGTAAAAAATAATGAAATTGCTTGTAATATCATTTTATAGTGAATTATAGAGTTGAAACTATCGTCCTACGGTAGGTGAGGTTTCCTAACCTCGCCGATGCAGAGTGTTCAAGTAATTTCAAAATCTACTATAGTTATGGTGAAGTATGAGAATAATTGTACAGTAGGAGCAATATCCAAATCGTGACTTAACTCAGGGATAATCGGGAATCGGAGTTCCCGCCTACATATCCAAAATGTCCAATTAATTCAAGAATCTACCATAAATAGCATTGGTCTCTACTAAAAAAAGTTGACATCAATAACCGTTGCATCTATAATACAGAATTATAATTTTATCAAACCTAAGGGATAATTCACATACAATCTTTATCAGAAATCAATATGAAACATATAGTAATTATATTTATAGTAATGCTAATCTGTACAATCAATCCGTTGTTTGGACAAGACACGGTGCCACAAACTGAGCCATCTGCCCCATCACAAGAAGAGGTGATACCGATTGAAGAAGAGATGGAAGAGGAGAATCAGGAGACGGAGCCTGTTACACCCTCCACACAGGAACAACCATCTATGACTCAAGAACCACCTACTATTACAGAAGAAGACCAGGAAAATGCAGATGAAGCTTCACCTACTACTCCTGAAGAACCCACCGTTGAAAACTACATGACGGATCCCCCGCTTGTTCCAAAGGAGACAGAAGTCGAAAAACCTGTTGAGGAACCTGTCCCGACACCTCAGTGGCAGGGAAGACGCAGAATGTTCAAAATCGTAAATGATTTCTTGTTAGAACCTGATGAAACTTTGACAACACTTGTGCTTATCGCGGGGGATGCCACCATACAGGGAACTGTAACTGGCAACGTCTTAGTTATCGGTGGAAATGTTGAACTTACAGAGGGAGCACAAGTGAAAGGTTTGCTCAAAGTGATCGGTGGTACTGTTAATGGAAGCCTTGAATCTGTCCAAAATGTAAGGATCAATAATCAATGGCAAATGGCACCCGCTGTTGCAAATTTGTTGATGCATCCGCATACCATCTGGGATATTAAAAAGGAAAGAAATTTTCGGTTGACCATTCAAAAGTTCGTAATTTTATTGATTACGTATCTACTTATTGCTGTGATATTTTCAAGACCGATAAATGCTGTCAGTTCAATGTTGTCAGAGAAACCGATCGGGAGCCTTCTATTTAGTATCCTCATGTTTATTGTTATGCCTGCAGTTGCAGTTGTTCTCATACTCTCTATAGTAGGATATCCGTTTCTATTATTATGTATATGTCTTTTGGTGCCGGTAGCGTTATGTGGGAAAACAGCGATTTTCCTCACACTTGGAAGTACTCTTCTCGCCGGTAAATTAAGACCGCTTGCTGTGGTCTTCGGATTTATTCCATACTTTATGGCGACAGAGATCCCGCATGTGGATTGGATCGCGTTCCTTACTTTTAATGGTGTAGGCATTGGAATCTGTGTATTATCAGCATTGAATGAAATGTATCAGAATCAAACCAATATCAATTGGGCAGAAAGAGTGCGATAATAATGGTTCTTGACTCTCCCATTTTTCTTATCCTGTTCTTCTTATTGCCGTTGTTGGCACTATTCTTTTGGTGGCATCATAAACGCAGAACATCTCCTTCAATTCGTTTCACTGAACTTGAAGGTATCCGTCAAATGCCACGAACACTTTCTGTCAAACTATTACCCTTAATGAAGGTGATAAGGTTCATCGTTATAGCATTACTTATCTTTGCCCTTACGCGTCCACAACTTCTCCAAAGTCAAGAACGACGTTTTGTTGAAGGTATTAATATCTTCTTAGCACTTGATGTGTCTGACAGCATGAGAGCAGAAGATTTCAATGATACGAACCGTCTTCAAACAGCGAAATCGGTGATACGCGATTTTCTTAAGTTTAGAGACAGTGATCACATAGGGTTAGTCGTATTTTCTGGGGAAAGTTATACGCTGTGTCCACTTACACTAGATTATTCAAACTTAACAAAATCACTTGATGATGTAGAAGTTGAGATGGGAGATCAACTACGAGAAGGAACAGCAATCGGTGATGCAATTGCAATGGCTACGCACCGCTTGCGAACATCAGAGACGAAGACCAACATAGTCATTCTTCTGACAGATGGTGAAAACAATGAAGGGACGATAGACCCAGAAACAGCAGCAGCATTGGCCGAATCCTTAGATATACGGGTTTATACGATTGGTATGGGCAAAGAAGGAGGAACACGCATTCCTTATGAAGATACTACGTTTGGGAAACGTTATACCGATTTTATCACCTATTTGGATGAAGAAACGCTTCAAAATATTGCTAGTACCACCGGTGGCAGATATTTCCGAGCGAAAGACCTGCAATCATTGAAACATGTGTATACAGAGATTGACAAACTTGAAAAGACAAAGTTCAAAGTTGTTCGCTATACTGATCGGCAAGAAATGGCACTGTACTTTCTTATTCCAGCTGCACTTCTTTTTACCCTTGAAATAATATTGAGTAATACAGTCCTGCTTAAAATACCATAATCAAAGATTTACATTAATCATATAGGAGATCAATATGAAAAATATAGTTGCATGTAATTTAGGTAGTTATCGTCAGTTTGGTGCGAATGCTTATGCACACTTAGCAGAAATAGGTTTGACGAATGTTGAGATTGGCGTGCCATCTGCTGATGGCGTTGACGCACTTCAATCAGAATTAAAATCGCATGGACTTACAGCAACTAGTCTACTCGGTAGGTGCGATGTGCAGTCTGAGACTGTCGTTGAGGATTTTCAAACGACATTAAACGTTGCCAACGAGATGAATATCAAAGTCATTTTTGTTAGCGTGCACGCTGGTGAAACAGACAAAAACAAGGTATATGACCGTCTACGCGCGATCGGTGAGAATGCCGAACCTCTGGGTGTAAAGGTGTGTTTAGAAACACATCCTGATATGGCACACAACGGGGATATTGCTCTTGAAACGATGAAGGGTGTTAATCATCCGAATATCCGAATCAATTTTGACACTGGTAATGTTTACTATTATAACCATGATGTTGATGCTGTCACAGAAGTTAAGAAGGTCGTGGACTACGTCGGTGCTGTTCATCTCAAGGACACAAACGGTGGTTATCGGACTTGGAATTTTCCCACCCTCGGAGAAGGTGTTGTTGATTATAAAGCCGTTTTCCAAACATTAAACGATACCGGTTTCTATGGTCCTTTCACGATGGAATTGGAAGGGATTGAAGGTGAACACCTTGAGGAAGCAGGTGTTAAAGCACGCGTAGCAGATTCACTGCAGCACCTGAAAGACATTGGAGTCATCTAATGGATACCGACCTCTGTATTATTTGTATCGGTGATGGAGAAAGGGTCAGTGACACATTAGGAAATGTGCTTGATACACCAGATATGGCAACCATCGGAGCATTTGCAGTATCTAAGGATCGTCCAACTGAACTTCACTATCACGATTTTGATGAATATTGGTATTTCACTGAAGGCACGACGACGGTGACTCTACGTACTGCTGATGGACAAAGCGAATCCTACCGCATTGGTCCAGGGGATTTAGTTATCACACCGAAAGGCGTTGAGCACGGACATATTCCAGATGATGTTGTCAAAGGTGTGCAGTGGGTGAGTGTGATTCATCCCGATGCACGCAGAGGTCATTTGCACCGAGAATTCACATTGAGATAAAGTTGTAGATATACGCGGTTGAACCGTAACACAAAATATACAAGATGAATACGACAATTCTTACCAAACGCGAGATTAAACAAACGCTTCTTAGTCACCAAAACACGCTGAGGGAACACGGTGTGAAACGGCTTGGTCTTTTCGGATCCTATGTTAAGGACACGGCTCATGACGGGAGTGACATTGATCTGGTTGTAGAACTTGAGGAAGTGTCATTTGACCGGTATATGGAACTCCGTATTTTTCTTGAAGATCTATTCCAAAAGAAGATTGACCTCGTCATCGCAGATTCGCTCAAACCCCGCTTGCGACCTCACATTGAAAAGGAGGTTGAGTATGTCGCAGGACTTTGACATCTATCTTGAGGATATATTAGAAGCAATAGATAGGATTCAAGAATACGTACAGGGTGTTACGCGCGAGACCTTTGAAACGGATCGGATGCGGATTGACGCGGTCATCCGAAACCTTGAAGTCATTGGTGAAGCTGTCAAACAAGTACCCGATTCAATTCGAGAAAAGTATCCAAGTGTTACCTGGCGGAAGATTGCTGGGTTAAGAGACATCCTCATTCACAAATATTTTGATGTCAACCTTGAGATTGTCTGGGGTGTGGTGCAATCAAATATTCCGATTTTGAAAACGGAAATTCAACAGATCCTTAGTGAGAAAAGCGAATAATTCTATAGCGCACGCTTATTAAGAAAGGCGAGATTATGTCAAGTCAATCAAACTCATTGCTGTTACGACGCTTGGGACGAACCGAATTAGATGTTACTTGCCTCAGTCTGGGTGGTGCGCGTATCGGTAGTGATCATGTCACTGACGATGAAGCAATTGAAACAGTCCGCCGTGCAATCACATTAGGGATGAACTATATTGATACGTCTCCACTCTATGGAGAAAGCGAAAGACGGGTTGGTCTCGCACTTGCTGATGGGTGGCGTGAGAAAATATATCTTGCTACGAAGACCGGAACACACCCAAAATGGAGAGGGGATTATAGTGCTTCTGGCACACGTCGTAGTGTTGAAAATAGTCTCAGGCTGTTAGGCACAGACTATCTTGATGTTTGTTTAGTGCATGACCCTTCAAGTATGGACCCAGTTATTGCTAAAGATGGAGCATTGGAGACATTGCAAAGGATGCGAGAAGAAGGCTTGGTTAAATTCATCGGCCTCGGTGTGAGACAGCATGAATTTCACAAGGTTGCCATAGAAACAGGTATCGTAGATGTGATTCTGACCTATCTGGATTATACACTTCTGAGCCAAACTGCAAATGATTGGTTGTTATCTTTTGCGAATGAGAATGACATCGGTGTCATCAACGGAAGTCCTATTGCAGCGGGTTTGTTGTCTGACCTTGAACCAGATGTTAACGAAAGACCTCCTGAAGGAGAAAAAGCACACCAACTTTGGCAATGGACAGTAGACAACAATTTAAGTTTGCTAAACCTTGCTATCCAATTTTGTATCCGAAACACATTGATTGCGACTAACTTATCAGGATCTAAAAATGCAACAGAAGTAGGGCAAAATTTCGTTGCTGCTACAACACTTATTGCAGATGAGATGTGGGAAGAATATAACAACAGGTTTACAGATGAAATATAGATATTTAAATGAAAGAAACCAGTTAAGTCATTGTCTGATGTTAATCATCACGATTCTCAGTGTAGTCCCACTTATCAGTTGTGACGATGCAACCGTTCTTGGCAGAAATGTCTACTACAACAATAATCAATGTACTCTCACTGAAAATGAAACTGGAATCTATTTTACCTGTAAGACTTTCTCAAAAATTGAATACGAAGAAGGAGAACCTGTTTACTATGGAAGCATCGCACACATCGACGACGTCTACGATGCTGATACAATCAACAGGGTGCTGATCCTATTTCACGAGTATGAATCCGGACCAATGCCAGCAGATCTTGATGCTTGGCCAGGACTGCAAAAACGTGAAGATGGTATCTATATCATTACGAATATCCGTATTCAAGGTGCGGATGCGGCAGAAGTCAGGAGGTCAAGTAATTATCCCGAAGAAGAACGCGATCGTGCAAAGGAACGTGGATTTGATGCAAGGGATTATCTTAGAAGTCTCGTTGAGCAATCCACGATTGATGATTTTCCGCTCACATTGGAAATTCGTAACCCAGACTTCGGATCATACCCAAAACGAACGGTAGCTGATGTCTATCTTCACATCAAAGGAGAAAGAATTTCAGTTGTGGATAAACTCTTTGAAACTCGGCATGCAGTTCCGTTCTCGTTTGACTACGATTTTCAATGGGGACAACCGGAACTTGATTTTCAATCCTGGTATAGAATGCTTGGGATTGACGATCCTGTTACGCCTGATGTAGATGAAAGTATTCCCAATAATGAATTACCTTAGCAGACTGTATAGTATGTGAGTCCGATTATTCTTAGAATTGATATAAGATACGCTATGGAACATAGGAGAAGATTGATGAAATTTCATGGAAAGGTTGCTTTAGTAACAGGAGGCAGCCGTGGTATTGGAAAGGCAACCGCATTGAAGCTTGCCAGTGAAGGCGCAACCGTTGCTGTCCATTATTCTCAATCAGCTGCTAAAGCGGAAGATGTCTGTACTGAAATCAACAACGAACATCATCAGAAAGCATTACCTTTCCAAGCCGACATATCGGACAGAGAAGTAGTGAACAAGATGGTCGAATGCGTCACCAAAGAACTTGGAACAATTGATCTGTTAGTGAACAACGCTGGTGATGTTGGTGATATGGTATTTGACGAACTTACACCTGAACATTGGGATAAGATCATTGCAATAAACCTGACTGGTCCCTTCAACGTGCTGTGGGCGGTCAAACCGGGGATGATCAAACAGCAGTTTGGTCGTATTGTCAATGTATCGTCTATCGCCGCGTTGGCAGTGCGTCCGAATCAACTGCCGTATGCTGCGGCGAAAGCCGGTATTATATCTCTCACAAAATCGTGTTGTGGTCCACTGGCAGCACATAATATCCGAATCAATTCAGTAGCACCAGGGGCAATAGGGACAGATATGCTAAGTGAAGTTTCTCCGGAAATGGTGGAGCAACTACGTTCCACAACACCGCTTGGAAGACTCGGTGAACCTGAAGAGATGGCAAATGTAATCGCGTTCCTTCTGAATGAGGAATCCAGCTATATGACAGGTGCGACGGTGATTGCAAGTGGCGGTAGAATTCTCATACCGTAACTACCAGTTCTGTTTCTCCAATTTCCAGATCAATAGCAGCATAAGTGTGTTTACCTTCAACCAGAAATGTATCTGATTGAAAGTCTCTACGGGAACGCACTTCGCGCAAGTCCCACCCGTTAGCTTGAATACGACGTATAGGTACATCAACACTTATAGTAAAGTTGGCTGTTGGGAATTGGGTGGAAAGATTGATCTGAGATTTATCTGATTGTACAGTTATATCAGTGAATTCCCGTGCCATCCAATAATGTCCAATCTCTGAGTTTTTCATCCAACGTGTCTTTGTACCATCTGTGTCGTAATTATCCAGACGTTCTTTAACAGATTTCAATACATCAAACCCACTTTTTTCTCCGTTGAAATAGAAACCGGGCCAATGTCCAACAAGGACACATGGAAGCTCCTTTTCAAGGATAGGTGGCAAACGTCCGCCTCGCAAGTCATCAGTGATGAATCGGTCAGGATTGCCTAAATCATATCCTGTCCATCCACCGAACCAATCACCCGCACATGCAACAATACTTGCAATAGCAACACCTTTTTCCTTTTCAACATGCCAGATAGGCACATCAGGGAGTTCATCGTGTTTGAGCCAAAGAAAATAGAAGGGACGTGGATCGTTGTTCACCTCCTGTGAAGCGGTTAACACAGCTTTCGAATATGCTTCCTCTTGACGTTTCCCGAATGCCCCAGGACTCGTTACTCCTTCACACGGAATACCTACGTTGTTTAGTATTTCCATTGCGGTAATGATATAATCAGTTAGTCTATTATCTACAGGTGGGTTCACCCATTCTACTTGTTCCCATTCATCTGTAAGGTCAAATGTATCCAAGTCAACAACAGCGGTGTGGGTTAACATCTCAGGTGTCAAATCAAAGTTTGGCCAGATTATTTCACGGTAAATCCGCAACCACGACTGGTATTCGTGTGTCGGACTATTTTCTACAGCATCGGGATGAAATCCTTCGTCAATTCTGCCCATACCTGCTGGATAAGGAATGAGACTAAATTTACCCTTCACACCGTTTTCCCAGCACCATTCTGCCCACTCCCACGCAAAATCTGCTGGTATGGTATTAGGTATGTTTTTGTGTTGCGCGGCATCCCCTTCCCAACGGTCGGGAGGAACGTTCGGTTGATGTTTTGCTTTCCACGCATGCCGCTGCTGAATCCAATAGTAGGTGAGGTTAATCACTGGACACGAATCATCAACAATTAGGGACAGTGGGGTTCTGAGGAGTGGGTTACAGATACTAACCTTCATTACCTATTAATCCTTTGACACAGACTTATTCTTAATTCTCTCAATAGTACTTTTGATGATCGGAACATCGTCTACCCAAAAACCTTCAATACCGTTTTGCATTGCCCATTCAACATCTTGTGATGTTAGGATGAAGCCTCCATCAACAACAAATCCGTTTGACCGAAGTTCATCAACTTGTCGTGGGATAGAGCGTGTAATTGTGTTATAGAGTTTAAATTGATTGAATTTGCTCCATCCAAAGATGACACGTTTTATATCAATCGTTGTTGCTGCCATGAGAAAGTTTGTCATTGGATTGAGGAAAATCGCGCTTGTTTGGAGACATGGTTCTAAACGCTTAGCATCAATGAGTATGTGTTTCCTTATGTAAAAAGTGAGAATATTGACGAGATGTATAACATCAAAATGGTGTATCCGTTCAATAATGATCGGTAGCAGTTCAGGTGTGTCAGATTTCGGTTCAATAAAGCACGGCATCTGGTTTTCCTGTACAAATCTGAGTGCATCATCAAGGTGTGCCACGGGTTCATCAGAGTTTTGCACTTTTAGGTTTTGCACTTCTTTCCAGTCCATGTTATTGAGCGGAGTGGTACATTCTGTCGCTATGCGAATATCGTTTCGGTTGAAATCCACATGTATCAGAACAGGTTGTTTATCTTGAGTAAGGCAGACATCACATTCAAAGGCATCAGCACCGTCTGTAAATGCCTGTCTAAAGGAGGTGAGTGTGTTTTCGGGTGCGCGTCCCATACCACCACGATGTGCAAAGAGTTGTAGCTTCATATATGGTTTGTTCAACTAATTTGTGCTGGATGGTCTCCTAAATTCAGTAATGTTCTACGTAGATTTGCTTGTTGTAGTAGATTCATATTTAATGCCTAAACTGTGGTTCTGCCTGTCCGCGTACGTCCAAAATTCATGCAATTCTACGGGTGATAACTGTTTTACGCTAGGCAACAGATTTTCTACTCTCAGTTCGGTCGGTATATCAACGGTTGCCATCATCCTTCATCCAAAAATTTAGGTAATCAGATCTATGCAAATGAGACTTCCTAATTCAAAAGTATAACACATCTTGCTGTATATTGCTATCTATTGTGAACGGATGGTGTGTATAAAGTTTTGGGTATAAAAACTTCTCCTTACTTGTTGGAGAGGTTTTCAACCTTGACTATCTGGATTACAAGGTCTCCTTTGACACGAAAATGACATGGTTCAGGCCAAAAGCTTTTCACATCCAAACATAATTCGGCTGTGTGAACTTATTGTCACAGAATTCAATATCAAGGAAATATAGGCATTTACTCTGAAAAACAGAAAAATAATGATAAAAGACAAAAAAAGCTAAAAATGTAAAAATTAATTTGACATACTACATTTTTGTATGTTATAATTATTATTACATATATTCAGTGTATAAGACAGAGAAATATATAAACAAAACATCTTTTCACTACAGAGAATGTCATTTCGCCATAAGAAAACCTTAAGGACAACCACATTTAAAATGAATGTCCTTCGCACATACAGTATGCAAATTTTTATTGAGCCGTCTATAACATTAGAAGCATTCAATTCTGCATTCGTAAGATGCTGGACAAGTATCATCCTCAGACAACCGATTTCACACGACAAAAACAATATACAGAAAACGTACAATTTCAAAAATTTTCGTATTTTTATAAATCCCTTACGAACTCTTATGCCAACTACTCTAACGGGACGTACAAAAACGTACACGTTGTACGTGAATTTGTACGTCTTTTGTACGTTTTCGATAAAGTATAAACCTTTTATTGGAGGGATTTCTAACCCCTTTGAATACCAATTATCTTCAAAATATGCAGAAAACAATCGTAGGCGAGGAATGCCAAAAGGCATTCATACCCGCCAAATGCCACACGCGCATTTGGCGTTGATTTGGGGGAATGCCAAAAGGCATTCATACCGTTGATTACTTGATTTGGCCCTACAATAGGTTACAGGTTCTTTACTTGAATTGACACCTACGGATACAAAAACTTTACACCCCAACCTAAAAGATAAGGTTGAAATCTACGAAAAAATCTGATAAACTTATAGATAGGATTTTACAAATCTCCTAACTAATAAAGAGGTAATATGCAACAACTTTACGACACACAAGTACCTAACCCACCGTCAAGAGCAATTCTTGTTGGCGTGACTCTACGTGACTCCCTGCTCCATGAGACAGAGGAATCTTTACAGGAACTACGCCAACTAACAGAGACCGCAGGAATTGAAGTGGTATGTGAGACAATTCAAGCACGTAATGTCCCAAATCCAACTTATTTTATTGGTGAGGGTAAAGTTGAAGAATTAAAAGCAATCGTTGAAGAACTGGAAGCGGATGTGATTGTCTTTGACGAAGAACTTTCACCTGCACAAACTCGGAATATAGAAAACACACTTGATACTGCCACCGTTGACAGAACAGGACTTATACTACAAGTTTTCGCACAACGCGCTCTGACAAGTGAAGCGCGCTTGCAAGTCACTTTAGCACAATTGGAATATGCTCTACCACGACTCACAAGGATGTGGACACACCTTTCACGAATGGCAACCGGGGCAGGAAGTGGAAGTGGTGCTCTACGTGGTCCTGGTGAGACGCAGCTTGAAATGGACAGACGTTGGATTCGTAAACATATCTCTCATGTCAAAAAGGAATTGCTGAAGGTTGAAAAACGCCGTAGAGTTCAACGACAAAATCGTTCTGAGAAAATAAAAGTCTCTCTGGTAGGATATACAAATGCTGGAAAATCTACACTGTTTAATACCATGACTGGTGAAAATGTACTTGCTGAAGACAAGCTCTTTGCTACTCTGGATTCAACAACAAGACGAGTCAATCTACCTCAAAATCAAACCATACTTCTAAGCGATACTGTCGGTTTTATCAAGAAGTTACCACATCAATTAGTCGCCGCCTTTAAAGCAACTTTGGAAGAGGTGACAGAGGCAGATCTGTTGCTACACGTCGTTGACATCAGCCATTCAGAAGCTGAGGCACAAATCAATGCCGTTGATAAAGTTCTTACTGAGCTAGAGGCAGATGACATGCCCACAATTATGATTTTCAATAAAATTGACCAACTTGAATCTGAAGACCAAATGCTTTTATTGAAGTCACGTTATCCAGAGGCTATGCCTATATCAGCACAACGTGGAGACGGTATCTCAGAATTAATGGAGATGTTAGCAGAACGTTTCGCTTCACACGGTGCTATGATCAATTTACATATACCCTATAAGAATGGTAAAGTTTTAGACTTGCTGTATAAACACGGAACAGTTCTTGATACAAAATATGCGGATGAAGCAGTTCATGTGAAGGCAAGAATACCCAGTCGCCATCTCAAATCGGTATCAAAATTTGCTGTCACAGACCTGAATCCAACACTATAGATAAGATGGAATAGTCCGACATTTTTGAAGGAACAACAAAAATAATGGGATGGTTAGACAAACTTGATATTGGACATGACTTGCAAATCTGTCCTGATTGTAGTAAGGATTACGAGGTACTTGAACAATTCTTAGGAACTTCAAAGGATAGACAAACAGACTGGATCGATTCCGTGTTCAATGATACATATTATGTTGAACTACGGTGTCCACAATGTCTTGAGACTCGTTATCTATGTATACAATCGTTGACACCATTACAGTTCCACACAGAAAAGGAGAAAGAATAATAAGATGAAGATTGGCGTCACTCAAATAATACTCGGCAATATGTCACTTGATGACACACTCTCGCTCTGCCAAGATGCAGGCTACGATGCAGTTGAACTCACATTTGGAGAAGGCAAGGACACAGATATAAATATGAGTGATACTGAACTAAAAGATATAGCAGCAAAATGTGAATCCGCTGGAGTTGAAATCGCAAGCATTACTGCAGGTTACTCAAATCGAGGAAATCTACTCAGTCCTGAAGCAGAACAACGTAACAACGGTGTGAAATCACTTGCGCGTGGCTTAGAAGTAGCAGGGGCACTCGCTGTAGGTGGGATACTACTCCACCCGGGGCAACTCAGCGTTGATGGCACATATCAACAAGTCTGGGATAACCTTGTGGACATTTTAAAAGACCTCGCACCTTCTGCTGAAAAACACAAAGTTGCCATCGGATTGGAAAATGTTTGGAACAAATTCCTGCTCAGTCCAAAGGAGATGCGGGAAATTGTTGACGAAATCGGCAGCGACTGGGTCGGCACTTATCTTGATACTGCCAACATGATGGCTTACGGTTATCCTGAACATTGGATACGCGAGCTTGGTCCCCGTATAAAACGCGTACACTTTAAGGATTTCTCACGAGGACCCCATCGGTTTGTCAATCTATTAGATGGCGACACTGATTGGGCAGCAGTTATGGAAGCATTCCATCAGGTCGGATATGATGGGTATGTCGTTCACGAAGTCGGAGGAGATAGAGACGCGCAAATTGATCTCGCAAAACGGATGCGGAAAATCATCGCAATGTAGGGCAACAAAAAAGCGATGGTTTGAGAAACCATCGCAGTATGCCGGAGGTCGGACTCGAACCGACATGGACCTAGGGTCCGCTGGATTTTGAATCCAGTGCGTCTACCGATTTCACCACTCCGGCACGATAAGGATTGAATACCTTCTAACAAAATTATCATTATGAAACCATGATATTTGAATAATATAACACATTTGGGGAGAAATGTCAAAAAAATAGTCAATATGGGTGTGTAAAGTTTTTGGCAAAATATCAGATCAACCATTGTAGTGCGGGGTCTCCGTGCCCCGCCAACTTTGAATCTACCAAAAACTGCGGGGCACAGAGACCCCGCACTACAATGGATAGTAAGAAGTTAGTACCAAAGACTTTACATACCCGTCAATATGACGCACACTTTAACTTGAATAAACTTTGATCTCCCTTGTATAATTAATTATTATTATTATGGTTCACAATCAAGATAACAACGACTATGTGTCGTTAGTAAGAATTCCACGTAGATGGTTTCATGTGTTTGTTGGTATATTCATAACGCTTATCACCACCAACACATTATTTGAACTACTAACAAGTTGGGAATGGAAACTACTTGGTGATACAATATTAATACGTATGTCAGTATTGATGACATTGATCGTCGGTTGGTTTTTCATAATATCACATATATGGGAGGCAATCATGTTAGGATATGCAAAGATGTTTAGGGATAGGGTTTATGCAGAAGGTAAAGCAGAAGGTAAAGCAGAAGGTATAGCCGTAGGTAAAGCAGAGGTTTATCGCCAATTAATGGCATGGGAACAACGTAGAAAAGAAGCTGAAACACGTGGTGATAAATTCACTGAACCACTACCCATACCCGATACACAAGAAACAGAAACTAAACAAAAATAAAGAACATTATCGTATAAAAAACATTCTCAGTAATTCCAAGGTATTACAATATTATGGCAAGACAACAGAAAGGACTGGCTACAGAGAGTATATTTCAACGTATTTCAAACTTCGCGCAAGGGTTGTTTGCATTAGTCCGAGAAAAGGAAACTTATGTCGCAATCATCCGTTGGTGTTTCTGGCGTATTACACCTAAACGCCGACGTATCATCAGATTAATACAAGAACTCAAACCCCTTGTTGAGGACGCTCCACCAGAAATGCAAGCACTGCGTGAAGAAGTGTTTTCAAAATGCTGTCTTGAACTGCGATTACAGCATGACCAACAAAAACTCTTGGAAATTCTCAACAATGTTGAACATCCCATGGGATATGAGCAGATTTTCTTCACTGCCCTTTACCCAATACTGATAAAACGAGATATGGCGGCAAACCCAATTCATACTGAACAACACCATCGTCTTGAAGTTGAAATCGGATATCTTGGACACAACGAAGATTATTTTTTCTGGGTTTTTGAGATTGACAGCGAAAGACGAATGTCTCTCAACACGGAACTGGATGTACGGGAAGACCAACGTGAAGATAAACGGTTTGTTATCTATACACTCGGATGTAGGGGGTTGGTTGAAGCAGACTTCGCAGAATATGCAGAACAGTGGTTACTAAACGCACCACGCTTATCCATATCACTGCCAATGCTCGCAACTGCTTATTCTGAACAATGGATTCTTAACACACGGATATATTTTTCACACATATTAAAGGATCTAAAGAAACGGAATTATAAAGTTACAGCAGAGGCAATACCTGATTTTGAACGGGCGCGGTTGTCAATTCTACGCCGTCTTTCCCTGATCCAGTTAGAAAGACGTCAATTTCAGTCCTCACGCCGAAATCGCTAAGATAGATACCAGGTTCAATCGAAAAACAGATACCCGGTATCAGCACACGTGCATCTTGAGTCTCCAAATTGTCTAAATTGACACCATTACCATGGATCACGGTTCCAATGTTATGTCCGGTGCGGTGGATAAAATACTCACCATATCCTTTTTCTGTGATATATCCTCGGACACAATCATCAACTGCATAACCTGGAATCGGTTCGTTGGCTGCCCATCTTTCGCGTATGAACGCAACTGCTCTGTCTCGTGCTTCTCTAACAATGTCAAATATCTGCACATATTTGTCAGGCACGGAAGAACCCGCATAAGCAACCCACGTCGTATCAGCAAATACAGCGTTTGGTTCCTTCTGTTTTGCCCATAGATCAATTAGGATAAAATCACCCTTACGAATTCGTTGTGATCTGTCCACAGATGGTGCGTAATGTGGGTCGCCACTATTAGCATTGACAGCAACAATCGGGGGGTGATCAGCATTCAAGTCCATCTCATCAAACTGATTGAGAATCTGTTGTTGAACATCATATTCAGTGATGATGCTGTCAGACTTTAGTTGGTTACCGATCCATGCAAATGCAAAATCCTTTACCTGCAAAATCTGTAGGGCAGATTTTACATGTCCTTTATATTGGGCATCGGTAAGTCGTGCTTCCACATGTTGGGCAACTTCCGCTGATGATACGATCTCAATGCCAAAACTGCGTATCCACTCCAACGTCCCAGCATCAACACGAGAAATGTAAGGAATTGATGCGTTCGGTGAATACTCCATCGCTACCGATTGAATATCAGCAAGAAGTTTAGGCATCTCTTCGTTTAGTTCTTGCCAACCGGCATATAGAGATACCTGTCCAGACACATCCGTAAAGTTGGATGTTTCTATCCGATGGATTAACCATTTCGGATCACCTTGTTTAGGTATCAGGCAGAACCAACGACGGGTGATGTTTTTCCCGGCAAATCCTGCTACATTTTGCGAAATAGGGTTGATACCTCGAAAGTCATACAGGAGCCAAGCTTGAATATCTAATGTTAATAATAGATTTTGGATCTCAGAAATTTGCATAATATCTCATTCCGCTGAAGAAAAAAATCGTGTTGAAATCTGGTATATCTATATTATCAAATGAAGAAGATAGTGTCAAATGTTATTGAATTCTACCTACAGATAAACATTGTCCAAAGATCAATAATCTATTATACTAATGTAGTTTGGACAATTTCTCTCGGTTGCATACTGATATTTCTAGCATTTTCAATATTATGTGAGTTTTCAATAGGATAATAACTTGACAAAAGTGTTAGAAAATCAAAATGAGCAGCCCCAGTAGGGCAACAGGTGTATGTATCATTGAAGAATTAGGTAGGATGACTGTGATTCTCCTTGTATAGACTATTATTCAAGTCTATAAAAAACTGTCCAAACGATAGTATTATACTATGAGAATATACACAACATTCAATAGGCATCACATAGCATCAAGAAACAGACAATAATCATAATTTAGAGGAATTAAAATGATCGATCTGGCTTTCATTCCAGACCATATAATTACATTCTGGACATTTGTTATTACTTTACTCACTGTCCTGGTACGCGTTGTTTTTGCTTTTGCAGTCTATAGTGATGCTTTGCGATTGCGAAGAACCGTAAGACCAACGATTCTGGTGAATCCTGCGATGTGGTTATTCGCAACGCTAATTGGTGGCGTGTTGGTTGCAGTAGCATATTGGGTTTTGCACCATTCTACGCTGAATCCATTTAACACTTCAGTTACAAAAAAGATTGACAATGAACCTATTTTGTAAAATAGCAATGTCAATATCAGTACCTGCAAAATGAAAACCCATAACAGTATTATGTTATGGGTTTCAAACGCATGCATTATATAGTGAATTATAAATATAAGTTGACACTATCGTCCCACGGTAGGTGAGGTTTCCTAACCTCGCCGATGTAGAGTGTTCAAGTATTTCAAAATCAACTATAGTATAAACTTATTTCAATGCTGACTTTATGGTTCCCCAAGTTATTGCGAGTTTCCCGTTAGGATCAACAGCAAAGAAGGCGGAATTTTCACCAAGATAATTGAGAACGTTTGCCGTTAACATTCTCAAATTTTCGCTTTCTGGGGACTTCGTATCAGTATAGACGCCATTATGGTGTCCAAGTGTGATGATTTTACCATCTCCAACATCGTATTCAACAAATGGACGTTCTCCAGCACCAGCTCCACCGCCACGTGTTTTAGTACCGAGTATCTTACCCGCAGGTGGCTTGGCTTTGAAATTAATAAAATCGGCAGTGAAACCCGCTTGATCCATGCTCGTGAGAAAAATCGGTTCGGCAGTATCAAATCCTTTATAGACAGGATGATTTTTGGCTTCATCCGTTGGCATAACACCAATTTCAGGGGGTCCCTTACCAAGGGGTTGAAATACGCGGGCATTTCCACCATCGTCCACACCCATGTCTATAACATAACGAAGACCAAGTGCAGAGAGAAATAGAGCACCGCCAGATTCCACATAATCAAGAACCGCTTTTTTCGTTGGATCGGCAAGAATTGGACCTGGCAACTGATTCGTCTCTGTGTAAAACAACCATAACACAGCATATTGATCTAATTTGTCCGCACCGGCTCCGATGCTTTCGAATGTGCCACCATTGCCTGCTATAAGGATTGTCGCTGGATAATTGTCATCAGCCCAATTGTAGGCTGCTTCCTCTACTTCACCAAGGTCATTACTGCCTGCCAACAAGCCAACAGTTACGTCAACCGAATATGCAGGTAAGATCGCAACTACAGTTATGAACATAAGAATGAACAAGCAACGAAAAGTTACTGATTTTATCATTTTGGTTATCTCCTTCATCAGTTTTTTACATAATAACATGAGACTGTATTATATGTCCAATGAAATGCCTATCTGTAAACAGAAAAACCACCACATGAAATAGAAAATAAGATATAATCTAAAACATCACACACAATCAATCTTATATATTTTACTTATCCGTGGAAGAGGAAAATGTAATGTATAATGCTGAAAAACACTTTGAAACACTATATGATACTGTTCCAAGAAAGTATGAATTCAATGAAACTACACCCGAAGGTATAACCGCGTGGCAGGCAAACTTTCGTCCTGAACTCCGCAATATCCTCGGTTTAGACAACATGGAATCTGATCTCGCCGATTATGTCCCCAAAGCAGAACAACTGGGAGTTTTAGATATGGATAGTCACATTCGAGAAAGTTGGTATCTGTGGGTGGAACCGACAGTCCCGTTACCATTCTACCTATTGAAACCCAAGACAATTGAAGGGAACATTCCGCTAATCCTTACACCTCATGGACATAACCACCCCCACATCTACGCAGGAATCGCTCACTCTGAAAAAGAGGAAAAGGAGATGATTGAAGGAGAACGCGACATCGCGCGGCAAGCTGCTGCTGAGGAAGGATATATCGCAATTGCACCGACAACACGCGCATTCGGCGAAACACGAACAGATGCGGACAAAAATAATAATTCTACACATTCTTGCCGTCATCAATTGGTACATAGCATACTTGTTGGTCGTACACCGATAGGTGAAAGAGTGTGGGATATGTCGCGACTCATTGATTGGGGAATAGAAAATCTACCCATAGATGCTGAAAGAATAGCTATAACCGGCAATTCTGGCGGAGGCACTGTATCCCTCTTTGCAGCTGCCTGTGAGACACGAATTGCAGTCGCAGTTCCCAGTTGCTACTATTGCACTTTTGAAGGAAGCATCGGTACTATTCGCCATTGTGATTGTAACTATGTTCCCGGTGTCATGCGATTGGGTGAAATGTATGATGTTGCGGGGTTAATTGCACCGCGTCCGTTCTGTGCAATCGCCGGACGAGATGATCCTATTTTTCCAATTGATCATGTCAATTTCGCTTATGAAAAACTGAAAGAAATATACACCGTCGCAGGTGTTGAAGATCAATGTGAGTTATACATTGGTGATGGTGGACATCGGTATTACAAGACAGCGGCATGGAACTTTGTTCGCAGCTTTTTCTCATAATAACCCGATAAACACTATCCTCTTATGATTGCGAAAACCGTTCTCAAAATGATCTTTATGTCTAATGTTATTGACCAATTTTCAATATAGTACCGATCATAGTTGACTCTATCTTCAAGAGGAGTATTTCCGCGCAATCCATTAACTTGTGCCCAACCTGTCATTCCAGATTTGACGCGCTGTCGCGCAAGGTAGTGTGGTATTGTTTCTTGGAACGTATCAATTAAACCAGACATCTCTGGTCGTGGTCCGACGAGACTCATATCACCTTTGAGAACATTGAAGAATTGAGGTAATTCGTCCAAACTCCAACGTCTCAGAAACCTGCCAAGATCTGTCTGGCGCGGATCATCAGTTTTTGCCCACACATGTCCGATCTCATATTCCGCATCTGCACGCATAGATCGGAATTTATAGATGTCAAACCGTTTACCCGCTCTACTGACGCGTTCTTGTGTGAAAATTGCTTTGCCGGGAGAATCCAGCCGTATAGCTGCAGCGATTATTAGCATAAGAGGACTTAATACTATTAATGCAAACACGCTAAACACGATGTCTATCAGACGTTTTATGATTCCGCTTACCCCTTGTATCGGAGTGTCACGGAGTTGAAGTGCAGGAAACCCGTCAAAGTCCGTTACCGCTGAACCACCCTTGATGAATTCCGAAAGTTCAGGTAGAACATATATCTGTATAGGTATACCTTCACTTGCATGAAGTATATACAGAATTGTGTTATTTGCCACTGCAGGAGATGTAATAAATAGAATATCAAGATTACACCTATTCACTATCTCAAGTATCTCATCGCAATTACCAAGTAACTCTACATCTGAACTTTCGGTATGAGATATATCAGTGTTTTCTTCACCATCAATCAACCCAACTAATTTGTGTCCACTGTTTGATTTGGTATTCAAAACGTTGATAACTTGTATACTACGTTCATCATAACCAACAAGTGCAACACGACTAAGACCGACACCTTGTGCTTGGATTGCCTGACGAAATCGGTGAAATACAAGACGACAAATCAATAGGAAAACAAGGTTAAAGCCTGTGGCAAGAAGCATTATCCAACGGGAATATGCAACATTGTGATATACAAAAAAGAGTGCAGCTAACGTGCCGATTAAGGCAACAACAGAGGCTTTACATAGATTCCAAAACATAGACGATTTAGCATATTCATCTGGACGGTATAACTTGAACCCTTTCAATATCAATAACCAGATAATCGCTGTAACTGGGATTAGTCGGAGATAGTCATTGAAAGGAGGCGTGCCACCTTTATGTAATGCCAATGCATCAAGCCAACTTGTTTCAAATCGTACCCAATAGGCGATGACAATTGCAGTTGCAATGAAACACAGATCACATAGGACTGTGAGAGCAATTAATAGATGGTCAAGTGTCTTTTTACTCATGCCTTTTTCTCATGTAGGAAATCCGCAAATCCTACCTATTAGAATGTCGTTGAATGCTTTATTATTATACACCGTCTGACTTCAGATTTCAACAAGAGTGCATGGTAATATCATCTCACCAAACTTATGCAAGGAACATTGCTGATATTTTCTTGACGATGTGATATGCTATTGCCTATTAGGAGGAACATACATGCCAAATAAACTTAAAGTGGGAATTGTCGGTGCAAATAGAGGGAGTTCATACTTTCGCCAATTTGATACAATAGCCGAAACAGATGTCGTTGCTGTTTGTGATATCAATGAGGCCTCTCTTCAGAACCTTGCAGAAAGATTTAATGTTCAACATCAATTCACAGATTACACAGAAATGTTGGATGCAGTTGACCTTGTCGTACTTGCCACACCTGAAAATCTACATGTCCCGCAATCAATAGAAGCATTAGATGCGGGGAAACATGTCATCAGTGAGGTAACTGCCGCTGTCAACTTGGACGAGTGCTATGACCTTGTTCGTGCGGTTCGTAAGTCCTCGGCAAAATATACGATGGCTGAAAATACATGTTATTCCAAACACAATGTACTTATTCGCAATATGGTTGAAAAAGGATTGTTCGGAGATTTATATTTTGGCGAGGGAGAGTATTTGCATAACATCAAAACTCTGCATCACGATGAAAGTGGTAATCCAACTTGGCGTTACTATTGGCAGGTAGGGATAAATCGGTGCAACTATGCGACACACAGTCTCGGTCCAGTGCTGCAGTGGTTTGGTGAACGGGCTGTGAGTGTCTGCTGCCTCGGTACGGGTGTCAATACTGATCCAGAACATGCCATGGAAGATACTGTGATGATGTTGTGTAAGACGGAAAGCGGTGGATTAATCAAGATTCGGATTGACATGCTCTCCAATCGTCCTGCCAATTCCTATTTCAGTCTACAAGGTACAAAAGGCTGCTATGAGAGTTCACGGGGGTTGGGTGCTGCACCAAAGATCTGGTTAAGCGAGTTCGGAATAAGCGAACAGTGGAGACCATTATCTCAATTTGACGATCTCTTACCTGAACATTGGATAAACCCTCCTACAGAAGCACAAGAAGTAGGTGACCTCGGAGAGTATTTTAAGGTGCGCGATTTTATTGATTGTATCTTGAATGACACACAACCACCTATTGATGTTTATACAGCAATGGATTACACGGTGCCGGGACTGGTATCGGAACAATCTATAGCAAGTGGGGGAACACCAATGGAAGTACCAAATTTCCGGGAGATTGAATAGATAAATCTGTGTAAGTTAGGTTTGATTTGAGACTTCTTCTGTATTTTCCTCTACAGGTTTGAAGACGAGTCCGCAGCTGCTGCATCGGTATCCACTTTCTGGCTTAGATTCCACAACGGGAAAAAGCATACCACAACAGGTTGGACAAGGTTCATCAATTTCCATTTCTGCTTGTTCCATTTCACCAGAACGGTTCTCAAATTCTACGAGCATATTATTAGTATCTCCTTAACGTTGTATCAATTTCTGTTGCCCATTGGTCAATTCCGCCAATCAGGTTCATCGCATCAGTATATCCATTTTGGTGTAAGTAAGCGGTTGCATAGTGACTCCGTTGGCCATGATGACAGTAGACAACAATCTCTTGGTCAGATGGAAGAGTATGAATATGTCGTGGTAATGTATTGAGCGGGATTAACTTTGCATTTTCAAGGTGCACGATATCGTATTCGCTCTGTTCACGCACATCCAGCAGAAACACCGAGTCGTTTTTATCAAGTTTCTGTTTCAGTTCCTGTGACGTTATTTCAGGCAGTGATGTTCTCGTCTGCATTATTTGGGTATTTCCTCAATTTGTTCAGGTGGTAATGGTGCACACTCTGTGCACGGACATGTCTCACGCAGGATTTCAAACGGATAAATCCCAGTATTATGTCCGTCATCCCAACTGAACTGGAGTGCGTAACGACCAACCAACTGAATATCTATCGGTTGAATATCCTCTGATACTTCAATTAGTGTTATATCTCCGTCCCCCTGTGGTGAAAAGAGTGAGTGAACATCCTTACCTTCATGTCTGATGATGGCACATTCAGCACACGGACACATCTGCCTGAGATAGTGGTATGGATACCAACTGGCATGTCCATCCTTCCATTCTATTTGGAAAGCATTGTCATGTTTTTTGAGTAGTTTCGGTTGTTTACCACTTGTGGTCATGTGTCTACTGCTGTTAAAAGATTCCGAGTTCATCTTTCGCTTCTTCACTCATCAGTTCGGGAGTCCATCTCGGAGTCCAAACAACACTGACATTAACTTCTTCAACACCATCCAACTGCTGTGTGACGTGCTGCGTACCGTTGACAAGCTGCCCGCCAGCCGGACATCCAGGACTTGTTAAGGTCATTGTGATATCGATGGTCGTATCGTTGATATCAACATCGTAGATTAATCCCATGTCAACGATATTAATTCCAATTTCGGGGTCAATAATTTCTTTGATTGCTTCGTAAACAGATTCTTCAGTTACCATATCGTTTCTCTCCTATGAAATGCTTTTGATCGTTGATTAACATATTGATTTAAACAAAGGTTGCTATCTTTGTTTAACAATAACCTTAGTAATGAAGTGTATTCACACTTTCTTTTCTTCTATTTTAGTCCAACATCTATTGTTTCACCAGAAAATAGAGGAATATTTTAACCGCACTAGTCATTTTTGTCAAGTAAACTACATTCAAAATCAGAGCTCTTTGTAGTAGATTCTTGAATTAATCGGAAATTTCAAGATGTAGGAGGGAACTCCGATTCCCGACAGTCACTGAGTTAAATCTCAATTCGGAGATCGCTCCTACAGGGACTTTGTATTATTATTTTCAATGATCACTATAATTTGATGCCAACTAAACTTGCTCACTATGAATTTTTTTGGAACAATCCTTTGCCTATTGTAAATTACGCAAACTCTGGATTACTTCCTGAAGTGTTGCATTCTTTTCATCTGAGAAACCTGATAGCGATGTGTACCCGTTTATCTGAATATAATATTGTAGATTTTCAGCACTTGTATGAAAATAGATTAGACCTACTCCTTCATGTACACCTTGGATTTTGTATTGAAGTGCTCTATTGTCACAAATAGTCAATTCTATAGGACCAGATACATTTATAAGTCTGGATGTTTCATCAGATTCAAACATAGAGATTATGGACTGTCTTGTAACTTCCGAATATTTCTCAAGGTTCATATTGTTTAGTTCGTCCTTCTTTTCCACCAATACTATCACGTACAGTTCATCCCAGTTGTATCCAACTTGGAATACTGCATCATCATTCAAATCAACCATTTCAGTCCAATGTGATGGAATAGTTAGCTGAAATTGTCTATCGGATGAATCGATCGTTTGTTGTGAATTTACTCCAATTATTTCATTATGCCCATCAAATGTTTCAGGAAGTGCATATCTGAGAATCAGATTCAAACTATACATAATAATAATAATAAGGGCGAAATATCTCAAAGTTTTATAGGCAGGTCTGTCGTCAAGATCTGTTTCATTTTTTTCTTGTTTGACAACAATTGTCTTTGCTATTATGTCACCTAATCTTTGTTTTTTCTTTCCAAGTGCACAAAGTATGTCAATAAATCCAATGGGTGGAATATATATAAACAACCTACGAAGAACTGCCTGCCAAAATGTGCATGGTATTCCAGTTTGCGAATGAATAATCTTTATTTTGCAAGATTTTTTCACCCAACCTTGTCCTTTTAGCGCACCATCACCACCTAAAAACGTGCCAAATATGAATAGAGATATAAAGAATGTTGGATAGAAACTAGTCACTGTTACAAGAACCAGTAACACTATACTGATAATTCCTACACCACCAAAAAACCATGATATAAACAGAATTGCAAAGAAAAGGTTTGATATGTTTCTATCAAATGATGAGTCTATTATCCCTGTATAGTCTAAGATTGCAGCAGCCGATATAAAAGTTAAACCAATTAAACCCGATGAAACAATGTATCCTTTTCTTCTGAAAATTGTTTCAATAAATGCCTGAAAGACATAAGCTAGCGCGTAAAACAGGATAAATAATTCATTAAGAACAACAGCAAGGTATCGTCTTCGTCGGGAGGCAAGTTGATATTCTTTTCCATCAACGACAACTAATCCATTGACAAAAGCTAAGTTCTTGACTTTAGAAGACTCACCAGAGATTACTGTTTCAACTTCAAGTTCTTTATATGTGTTTTGTGTGCTGATTTCTGATTGTTCTGTTTTATTCTTAGAATCTTGTAGATTCCGACTTGCTTCATCATCAGTGATAGTTTCTGCATCTTCTGGAACAACATTTTTCTGTTTGCATTTTTTACATGCTGCAATGTCACCAACCTTCAGAAACTGAAGATAGATATATTCATTGCAGTTTGGACACCTAAATTTTAATGCCATGTTCATACCACAATGTGTTTAAAAATTATATCATTAGTACAGTAAATATGTAATGTGTTGTTGGGTAGATTAGTTGTCTTTTCGGTTGTGAGTTAATGCTAATATCAATCAATACTAACTAAAATTTCGTCGTCTTCAACTTTGACGGGAAAGCATTCAATGTCTTCAACCGCAGGCATACAAAGTGCTTTTCCGGTTTTAACACAAAATCGTGCTCCATGACGTGGACATTCTATCTCTTCACCTTCCAAAAAGCCTTCACCGAGAGGTCCACCATCATGTGTGCAAACATCCTCCATCGCAAAGTACTCACCTTTAATGTTAAAGAGTAGCACAGGAACGAAATCTACTTCAACTAATTTTTTTGTGCCTTCAGGCACTTCACTTACATTCGCAATTTTATAATATTCTGCCATAGTAATCCTTTTTCATCTTCCTCACTGTGCAAGCCTTTGATGATGTAGATCTGTGAAATCTGTTAAGTGTCGTCTTAATTCATTGTATAAGCACGGGAATGTGGTCCTACAGTCAAAAAAACAACAGTTTTTTCATCTCTTCCTTCACAATAACAGTACAGACATTCTTTGACCAATTGACATTCCTCACATATAACAAAAATTAACCTAAAATTTCTATCTATTCGGGAACTACGACACCCTCGTAAGTCTAATCCACCAGAAACCTTACCGAGTTGTTCCGTACGATCATACGGAACTTTTCGACGAATTCGTTGTCGCAGACTTGTAAAACGTTTAAGATTACGATCAAATCGATCTTCATAAACTACTTGATAATTATTCATTCCAGATTTCTTCGTGAGTGTAAAATTTCAACTGACCGGATTCTTTACGTTTTAGAATATCTTCCATATCATTATAAAGTTGTGATTCTTTATCAAGTTGAAAAATACCCAGTTCTTGTGCGGAAAACTTTATCAATTCTTCTCGAATGACCTTACGAATTAGATTTTCCAAATGTTCAACATTCATTGTAACTTCATTCTTTTGTGATGCAGTTATATTGTCATTCATTACGTTGTATCTCCTTCTTCACCGGGCCAACCTTTAATACCATAAGCTCCAGCTTTAAGAACTTTGAGTGCTAATAATGCACATTTCACACGGACAGGTCCCAACGGAATACCTATCATATCCATAATATCGTCTCGGGAGAGATTCTTAATTTCTGTGAGAGTCTTACCTTCAATCTTTTCTGTCAGCATAGATGCGGCGGCTAGACTGATTGTACACCCATGTCCACTAAACCGCACCTCTTTGATTATATCATCCTGAACAAGTAGGTCCATCCGAATCCTGTCCCCACATAATGGATTATCTTCCTCGTGTGAAATATCGGGGTTCGGTAATGTACCATAATTGCAGGGATTTTCGTAGTGGTCAAGTAGTTCTTCCTGATAAATGTTCATTGTTTTCTCCGTATCATAAGTGCTTGTGCCTTCTGGAGTGCTTCATATAAGCGATCTACATCTTCAAGCGTGTTGTATAAGTAGAAACTGGCACGAGCAGTTGCGATAACATCTAATTTTTTCATTAACGGTTGTGCGCAGTGATGTCCTGCACGAATAGCGATGTTATGTGTATCCAAAATTCCAGCAACATCATGCGGATGGATGCCATCTATATTAAAGGAGATAACACCTGCTTTCTGATGTGGTGCTGGTCCATATATTGTAATGCCTTCAATATCCTGTAGACGATCATGAGCATATTTGACAAGTTCTTGTTCATGAACATGAATTGATGCTAGACCTGCTTGTGTAATATAATCTGCGGCAGCACCGAGACCGATTGCTTCTGCGATACTCGGTGTGCCTGCTTCAAACTTTGCAGGCACATCTGCATACGTTGAGATGTCCCGTTCAACAGAACGTATCATTGAACCTCCACCGAGAAACGGTGGCATCTCTTCAAGTAGATCCAATTTTCCGTATAACACACCAACACCTGTGGGACCGCACATCTTATGTCCAGAAAAAGCAAGAAAATCACAATCCAGTTGCTGAACATCCACATGAAAATGTGGAACGGATTGCGCGGCATCTATTAAGACTTTCGCACCAGCAGCGTGTGCAGCATCTATAACAGACTGAATTGGATTTATTGTCCCTAATACGTTTGAGACATGTGTTATGGCTACTATCTTTGTGTTCTCAGATAGAACATCTTGTAGTTGTGTGAAGTCGAGTAGACCTTGATCGGTTATCTCAAGATATCTGAGTGTGGCCCCAGTGCGTTGTGCGAGCATTTGCCACGGAACAAGGTTGCTATGATGCTCAAGGTCGGTAAGAACGATCTCATCACCTTGACTAATGTTTATACTCCCCCAACTATATGCGACAAGATTGATAGATTCTGTTGTATTCCGCGTGAAGACAATTTGTGATGTGCGCGGTGCGTTAATTAGGTGTGCTATTTTTTTACGTGCATTCTCATGCTGTTCTGTTGCTTCCTCTGAAATCCGATATATGCCACGATGTATATTAGAACGATAGGTGTCATAATATGCGTCCATTGCTTCAACGACAGGACGCGGTGTTTGTGTTGACGCAGCACTGTCAAGAAATGCTAACGGTGGTGTATTGGAGAAAATAGGAAAATCTCCACGTATGGCTTGAACATCAAGTGGACGAAAGTCGGAGGTGTGCATTGTTTTTTGTGTCATATTGATTATACCAGATGTTTGTTGCGGCTTGATTGAATGGTTCCGTAACGTAATCTACAGGATGTCCGCAATTTCTACCAAAGGTTCACCTTCTCGTAGAAGTGAAAGGACTCTTGGAAAACTCTGCAACAAAATCTTACGCATTTGAGTATTTGATGTATTACCACATCTAATCCAAATTATTTGCGGTGGTGGACCAAACTGATCCAATAATTCAACAAAGTCGTAGTCTTTTGTCATCACAACAGATTCTGTCTCTCTCGCCGCTAAAAATATATCTCTATCACTCGCTTCTAGAAATTTAAGCCACTTGACTGAAAACGCATCAATAGCAAAAGTATTCTTGATCCATGGTGCAAGTGCTGAAGAAAGTTGAGCATCTATCCAAACTTTCATACATTAATCACTGGGTGACCAGTTTTACGAATCACCGGAGGATCAATTTTATGCGCAGCGAATTTGAGGCATGCCACAATATCTTCGGAATTAAGGTCCGGCATTTCCTCAAGAACCTTTTTAAAAGAGAGACCGCTAGCAAGTAAGTCTAAAACATCTGTCACCCGAATCCGCATCCCTCGGATGCAAGGTCTGCCGCCACACTGCTCTGGATTGGAAGTAATTCTTGACCTTAAGGTGAAATAATTCGCTGCTTTTCGACAATCATTCCCTTCAAAATAGGCTTTGTCAGGTATAAAAAAACTTAGATTAGTAGATTTCTCCAATTTTTTGCGGATATTCTCGCAGTACTCAAAATCACGTTCAATTTCGGGGTGGGTTACCTTTATGCATAGTATATCGTCCCTAGACTGCTTTTCATCATATTCCAGAAAATCATAATCTTTTAGAATTTGATTAATAGTCTCTGCGATTTTGAGATCTTCCGCTATATGTAGCATGGTAATGCTTCCTATTTAATCACCTTGCAGGAACCTTTACATGGAATGCTGTTTCAATCACAACTTTTCAAACTTTATCAACAAGTTTTACATCTAGTTCGATTTCTAATTCCTTAGCTATCCGATTAAGAGTCCTCTCCATATTCTTCGCAGATAGTCCAGATACTATATAATATTTATCTCGTTGATGTTGTCTCCGTTCAAGGTCTTTAGAAGTTGATATAAGAGGAATAGAATTTCGGATTATCTCACGTTCTCTTACTTGCTCTATTCCTAACTTTTCAATCACTTCAACGAAAGTGGCATTCCCATCCTCATGCTCTATAACTTCTCCATTGGACATAGTAACACGTATGCGTTTAGGTGGTGATTTTTTCTTTTTACCTTGAGATTGCTTATTGAGATCGATTTTGGGAACAGATCTGGACTTTACAGTTGGAACAGATAAGTTTTTCAAGAACGATACTACCTGTTCTTCTGTAGGCTCATGTCCGACTTTTTCTCTTGCTTTATCCATTATGGCAAGCAGCAAATATTCATTTTTCTCTTGCACCAATTCTCCCCATACTTCTGGCAGCCTTTCTTCAATTTTTCTCTCACTAACAATCCTTTGATAATCAGTCGCAATTACTTTTGCAGCCTTTCCTGTTTTTACAGACTCATAGTTCAAGTATCTATCAAGACAAATGTTACATTCTATACTGTCATTTGCGATGAGATCAATTTCTGCTACTATACGGTCTTCATAAGAACCTTCCCCCGCAGGATGGTAAAATCGCCATTTCTGACCGTCTGTAAGAACAACAATAGGAATCCCTCTGTGAAAAGCATACTCAAAGAGTTGTTTGATTCCTTTATCAATGTTCCCGACCCTTTTCGCCTCAACAAAAACTCGTGGTGTTGATTCTGGGTGACACAAGGCAAAATCCACTCTTCGTCCTTCAACTAGGTACTCGTCAATGACAATCTGTGGTGCAAATATCGGCCATTCTAATGCCTGAAGCAGCCTATTCACAATACGATCAGATACTGTACGTTCTTTTTCTTTCGCAAATACCCCTTCTTTTAGCAGATCACTAATGTCATCAATATGTTCCTTAAGTGTCATTCTATATTATATACCTCCTAATCTATCTCAATACCCTCCTCAAAACTTGTATAATGCTATAAAACAGGAAATAGCGCGCTTGGAAAGCGCGCCTACCGTAGAAAAAGAATAATTTATCTGCTTGGGAAGCCGATATTGACAGGAGCTGTATCGTGGCTTTCGCATGCCTGATCAGTCGGGACATCCGTTTCAGCTGCGTTTTGTGCGACAATGCCTTCCTCAAGCAGATATGCCTCCACTTCGTCTCCACTGACATCTGCAAGCATAACGTCATCAATTTGGACGCACGGTTGGTAAGGCTGCCGTGTCTTTTGCACCATTTCACGATAGTTGTTCTCGTCGTTAATAATATCTCTGTCTTCATAATCCAATTTATATTTGGCGAAAATGGCACGGACACCATTGCTCCAGCCACAGACAGGTTTCATATAGGCGATTATTTTTGGTTGATTCATTGTAATTACTCCTTATAAGTTTGATTTGAAGGCTTAAGATTATGTCATAAATGCGAAGCACTGAGACCTCGCGCTACATATCAAGTTAATTGATTTATGTTCCTAATTTGTGTGAGACAAATTCTTGCATTTCTTCTCGGACTGCCTGCATAGGTATACGTTGCATGACAGGTTCAAAAAAACCATCAACTATCAATTTTTCTGCTAAATCGTAAGGTATACCACGACTCATCAAGTAGAAGAGTTGATCAGCATCAATCTGGCCAGCAGTTGCACCGTGTGTGCATCGGACTTCATGTGCCTCAATCTCTAATCCGGGCAAGGTATCGGCGTGTGCGCGTTCACTCAATAGCAGATTGTCATTTTTCTGATACGCATCGGTATAGTTTGCACCGGGATATACATAGATATTTCCACCCCAAGCGGTTTGTGATCTATCCTTCAAGACAGTCCTATAAAGAAGGTCGCTTGAAGTATAAGGTGACAAATGTTCCTGTGCGGTGCTAACATCTAAATGTTGCCGTGCATCGGTGAAAGCCAACCCTAATAGTTGTGCATTACTACCAGTGCCGTCTAAGACTACTGCTTGGTTTAACTTGCTTAATCTACTTCCAAAGGTAGCGGTGACCCATGTGAGTTGCGCATCTTTGCTAACAACGGCGCGTTGTGACGCGAAGTTCCAGACCTGACGATTCCAGTGTTGTACCTGAACATAAGTCACATTGGCATTTTGTCCGGCAAATAGCTCAACCGCACCACAGTGGAAACCTTCTGAATCCGATTTTGCAGACGCATTATCCTCAATGACAACTACTTGGGTATCCTCTTCAGCGATAAGGAGGACATGTGATAGATCCGCATGCTGGTTTTGAGAGTGTTCAATAAATACCCGTATTGGGTCTTCTATTCTAACACTTTTTGGGATGTGGATTACGTATCCACCATTCCAAAAAGCACCGTGAAGTGCGTCAAATGCGTTATGACTCGCAAAATTCCCACTTTTTAGAGATGTTTCCAACGTGACCGCCTTTGTCATGAAGTAGTCACGAATTAAGTCTCCGCGTTCTTTTATAGCCGTATGAAGATCAGCGAAGTAGACATCCTTTTTCTCTAATTCAGGAGACAGATGAATGTGTTTGGTGGATCCATCAACTTGGACGAAAATCCCCGCTTCATCTTCTCCTGTAACTGGTGCACTACCATTTATTTTAGACGCTGGATGAAAGTTGTCAATAGCGAATCCGCGTAGATTTCGACGCGTCCGTCGCCAGTAATCCTGTGTCCGCATATCTACAGTGCGTCGCCATGTATCATCTTCAGTTGTATGCGGCATTGGTAACGATTCGTAAAGCGAATATGCTTCCAACCGTCTGTCACGCATCCACTGCGGTTCATCGCGTGCTATTTGTTCAACATAGTCTTTTGAAAATTCACCTGTTTGCAATATTCTGTTCCTCGTGTGCAGTAGGGCTGAGGCACTGAGACCTTGCCCTACAACACCATGTATTATCCGATTGAACCTTCCATCTGAAGTTGGATGAGTCGGTTCATCTCAACAGCATATTCCATCGGAAGTTCTTTGACAAGTGGCTCAATAAACCCGTTGACAATCATGGTGGAAGCTTCTTCTTCGGATAATCCACGACTCATCAAGTAGAAGAGTTGCTCTTCACCGATTTTGCTAACGCGTGCTTCGTGCTCAATGTTGGTATCGTTCTCATTGATTTCAATGACCGGATAGGTATCTGAACGCGATTCTTTGTCAAGTAGAAGTGCATCACAAACAACGTGAGATTTGCATCCCTTCGCGCCTTTCGCAACATCAACCCAACCACGATAACTGGAACGTCCACCATCTTTGCTGATGGATTTTGATGTAATCTGTGAGGTGGTGTGTGGGGCACAATGATAGACTTTGGCACCTGCATCCTGATGCTGTCCTTTGCTTGCGAACGCAATAGAGAGGATTTCTCCTCGAGCACCGGGTTCCATCATATAGACACTCGGATACTTCATCGTCAACTTGCTACCGAGGTTGCCATCAACCCATTCCATCTGTGCGTCTTCGTAGGCAAGGGCACGTTTGGTGACGAGATTGTAGACATTACTTGCCCAGTTCTGGATAGTTGTGTATCGCACCCGTGAACCTTTCATGCAGACAATCTCCACAACAGCACTATGCAAGGATTCACTACTGAACGTTGGTGCTGTGCACCCTTCAACGTAATGCACTTGTGAACCTTCATCAGCGATGATAAGCGTGCGTTCAAACTGTCCCATGTTTTCGGTGTTGATGCGGAAATATGCCTGTAACGGATAGTCGACCTTTACACCGGGAGGCACATAAATGAAACTACCACCACTCCAGACAGCACTATTCAGTGCGGCAAATTGGTTATCCGCCGAAGGAATAATCGTTCCAAAGTATTTCTTCACAAGGTCAGGATATTCTTTGACGGCAGTATCTGTGTCAACGAAAATGACACCGATCTTATCCAATTCTTCAACGAGATTGTGATAAACGACCTCGGAATCGTATTGTGCACCGACTCCAGCGAGGAATTTGCGTTCTGCTTCTGGGATGCCAAGTCTGTCAAATGTGTTCTTGATGTCTTCTGGCACATCGTCCCAACTCCGCTCGCTACGGTCAGAGGCTTTGACATAATAATAGATATCGTCAAAATCGAGCTTGGAAAGGTCTCCACCCCATTTTGTCATCGGTTTCTGTTTAAAGATTTCGTAAGCCTTGAGTCTATATTCACGCATCCAATCCGGTTCTTCTTTGATATCGCACATCTGATTGATGATTCCCTCGTCCAATCCTTTTCTGGATTTGAACGTAGGCTTAATATCGTCGTGGAATCCGTATTTGTAGTCTTTACTGATTCCCATTTCGTCAAGTTGTTGGGTTTCTGGGGTTGCCATTTGAGTTTCTCCCTTGTATACTTTATTATTGCTGAACAACTTCAGCAATACCGTGTTTTTCACGAATAGGATCGTAACCTTCTGCCTCTAATATTTGTGTGAGGTCAAAACCACCGGATTCAACGATTTTGCCATCAAGTAGGATATGCACAAACTCTGGACGGATATAGTCTAACAATCGTGGATAGTGTGTGATAATCAGGACACCGAGTTCAGGTCCGACCAAACTGTTCACGCTTTCACCAACAATACGCACAGCATCAATATCAAGTCCGGAGTCGGTTTCATCAAGCACAGCAATTTTTGGTTCAAGCATTGCGAGTTGCAAGATTTCAGCGCGTTTTTTCTCACCACCAGAGAATCCATCATTGAGATAACGTTTTGCGAAGGATTCATCCATATCAAGTTGTGTCATCTTTTCGCGTAGTTCTTTTCGGAATTCCCGCATCGGAATGAGTTCTGGCGTTTCGGAACCGTTTGTTTCCGTTGAACGGACTGCACTGACAGCACTCCGGAGAAAATTCGCCATACTGACTCCTGGGATAACTGTTGGATATTGGAAAGCCAGGAAAAGACCTAATTTTGCGCGCTCATTCGGTTCCAATTCCAAAATATCAACACCGTTGAATATCACCTCACCTGAATCAACATCATATAACGGATGACCCATCAAACCGTTCGCGAGTGTGCTTTTACCGGACCCATTCGGTCCCATAAGAGCGTGCACCTCACCCTGTTTAACAGTTAAATTTAATCCATTGATGATCTTATTTCCTTGCACACTGATGTGTAGGTCTTTAATTATTAGGTCATTGCTCATTTTTTGTCTCAGGACTCCTATGTAAAATTGATTCGTATATATTTCTATTTACTATGTCTTTACCCACCAATCCTTGACATATTCCGCTCAGGTTTGATAAAGTCTGCAGCATTAATCTTATGTCCTGCCTCCTTTTGTGCGACTGCATCAATTATTAACTCTTCAATCGTTTTATCATCTGCACCATCACGTAAAGGTGTTAGTAGGTCAGTCTCAGTTAACGAGAATAAACATGTTCGGAACTTGCCATCAGCCGTAAGACGGATACGGTTACAGTTTTCACAGAACGGTTCACTGACAGAAGGTATCACACCGACTTCAGCACCATTATCAGCAAAGCGGAAACGTTGTGCAGTGTCATTTTTTGAATCACCATTTAGTGACATTCGTTCCAGTGGATAAACATTGCTAATCTTATCAATAATCTCTTTGCTGGGGATGAACATGTTACGTCCCCATATATCATCGGCATCCAGCGGCATAAACTCTATGAAACGCATGTGATAATTGTTTTCACGAGCGAAAGTGACCAAATCCACGATTTCATCATCGGAAAATCCGCGCATGGCGACAGCATTGACTTTAATTGGATTGAAACCGCAGTCGTGTGCTGCTTTTAGTCCTTCAATCACTCGCGAAAGGACTTTGCGTCGCGTCATCTGTTCAAACTTCTCTTCGTTGAGCGTATCCAAACTGACATTGATTCGCCTCAGTCCAGCATCGTAAAGTGGTTTTGCTTGGGTTATAAGTCCGATACCGTTAGTTGTCAAACTAATATCTTTCAATGCATCTATCTGTCCGAGTTGTGCTATGAGTTGCGGCACACCGGGACGCACAAGTGGTTCACCACCTGTAATTCGCAGTTTGTTAACACCTAAGCGGACAAAGATCCGTGTGAAATGCAGAATCTCGCTGTATGTCATCAGTGCTGCATCTGGCATAAATACCATGTCTTCAGGCATACAGTAGATACACCGAAAATTACATACATCCGTGACGGAGATTCTTAGGTTCGTATGGATACGTCCGAAACCATCAAGCAGTTGCTGTTTCATCATTGAATAGACCAATGTTTCATCATTGAATAGACCAATATTATTTTTTAATAGTATAGCATGTTCTTATTCGGTTTGCAAGTGTTTTTTAAAGTAAATACTATAAAAAAGATTGAGGGTGATTATGTCGGTTGTAATATGTATTCGTAGTCATATTCAGTTGACTTAAACTGAGATCCAGAGTATAATTCACTCATATCTCAATAAAGTTGGAGTAATATCATGGACGAAAAAGTATTCCACGCGGGTGGTGTTGAATTACACGTGGACAACCGCAATTTTGGAGATGATGGTGGTCCCTCTGTGCGTGTTTTCGGTGAAGCAGACGGAAAAAATGTGCAATTACTACGATTTGACTGCTTTCATAAGAATCCGCACTATCATTATGATCCATCGGGAAAGAACGACCATCGAAATCTTGACAAAACTGAAGTGCCGGATTCGGTTGCATGGACAATTGAAAAACTTGGCAAAAATCTCGCAGAGATGATACACACAGCAGGTTACACAAGTATCGCTGACAAGGTTGATCAAGAAGCTGTGTCGGAAATTTTACCTGAAGTGGAATCTCTCATGCGTGGAGATAGTTAATCATATAAACGCACCCAAATATGGTGTAAAGGAGAATTTTACGTGCACAAAGGTATATCTATAATTGTTATCCTCATGACTATATTCATTGGATTTAGTGCTTATTCAGGAACCGTGCAAAACTTAGGAAAATGGGAAAAAGGGGAACTACTCCTTGAAAACTACAGTTTTGAAGAAGATTTAGCCTCCTGGACATTAGAAGATGGACAGTGCTGTGAACGCGGTGGTGAATTTCAGTGGGAAATTGACAATAGAGAAGCACAACATGGTGACAAGAGTCTCAAAGTTATCGGTGTCATAGCTACTGGAACAGATTGGCATGCAAAGATAAAACAGATGGATGTCTCTATGAAAGGCGGACGAGACTATACAATTATTTTCTGGGCACGTGCTGAAGAACCACGAGTAGTCAGCATAAATATCCAGTTGCAACGTGATCCTTGGACAACATTTCATGGAAACGGCAAAGACTTTAATCTAACTGAAGAGTGGGAAGAATTTTCTTTTACTTTTCTGGCAGGTGTTGATATTGACAGAGATATGTGGGTAGGTTTAGCTATTGCACAATCTGATGTTGATTTCTGGCTGGATAACTTCCGTTATTTTGAAGGTGAACCGAAAGACGATCTTACGCTTGATGAACCTTTTGTGGTTGATGCGAAAGAAAAATTGACAACACAATGGGCATCTGTTAAAAGTGAGCGTTACTAATTCAGAAAGTTTTACCAGAAATATAAACCGTCACATATTTCTATAAATGTGACGGTTCTGTTGTTGCAATCAGTATTAGGCACACCTACACCAACCTCCTAAAACTAAGCGAAACCCGTCGCTGACGTTCATACTTGCGTCCATCCCACATATCCGTTTTCCGGGAAGGAATTCCGTGCATCCATTTCACCTTTGCATCATCACGTAACACAGTCAAACTTCCCGGGGCAAGCCAAATCGGAACCTTTCTCGTCTTATCCTTGACGTTTGTCAAATCCATAACACAAGCTGAACCAAGACTTAAGATAACAATCGTATCCATAAAACATGCTTCTTTATCGGTATGATCTCCGATGCCTTGTCCAGGTTCATATTCACTGACAAGTACCTGATTAGCAATCTTCGGCATGTGTCCATCGTTCTGCAATTTGAGACAGAGTCTGTTTACCCACTCTGGAAACTCGGAAATATCCTTTTTCTGTTCTTCCTGCTGCCCATTGAAGTTATAACTATGTCCATAATGTTGTACACGCCTTTGATAAAATGTGTCCCACTCCTGTTTATTAATATGGTCTAATAACCACTCATGCTGATGGTCAGTTAGATAGTCCGGTATATATTGAAAACCGTGGACTGTATCCGTAGCATGCTGATTACTCGGAATAGGTTGCGGTTGAAGAAATTGTTTATCGATGGTGAATAAGGATATCTGTTCCATACTTCAGATCACTTTGCAATGATCTCCTGCTTCGTCTCTAATTCACTATGATATGTGATGAGTATTGCGATAGCAATAACTGTGCCGATAACCCCAACAGGAGAGAAATTACCAATACTGTCTACTAACAATCCAAGCAGCGGGGCAAGTATGATTGTTGCTAATGATTTTGACTGTGCTTCAATAGATAAGATCGTCGCGCTCATTTCTGGTGTTGACTGTGCGTTGAAACGACTAACCAAACCGGGTCGCCAAAAGTTCTGTAGAATTGCTAACGCAACGAAAAGTGTTATTATCGCAGGATACCAACTGAACCAGAGTGCTGGAATCAACAAGACAAAAAGCAACAAATCTATCCACCACATAACCTGTGCTGCACCTTCGTCTCCACCACGCCAATCTGATATTCGATACGAATTGCGAGAGGCAAATGAAGAAAGAAAATATAACACAAAATACACACCACCCACAAGCAATGCCGCACGTTTAGACTCATCCATTAACACCAGAAAAGGTAGGGCAATAGCAGTCTGTTTGAGTATAGGTTGTAGGTAATCTTTACTGGCTTTATACATCCCTTCAAAACCCATTCCCTCAAATACAAGTCTGCGTAGTGGCGGGAATTGCACAGATTGCTTCAACGCACTACCGAGCATATCTGCAACTGATTTGAGAGAAAACTTGCTCTGCCTGTCACCGTCTAATCGCGCAGGATATCCAAGGAAATTGATTATGTTTAGACAATAAGGAATGATTGAGTACCAGAATATGACTATGTAACTACCAAGATAAAAAACCAATGCACCTGCAATAAGTACAGAAACCGCTGAACCCATTTGGGACCAGGAACGCGTATAACCGTATATCTTCGTCTTCTCGTCTGACCTGCCTTGCATCTTGAGCCAATCGAAAATCATAGCCTTATGCGTGCCTGTTCTAAATGCATCACCTAATCCGAAGAAGAACATAGCCATGAATAGGATTGCAAACGTCTGACTAAGAGCGAATGTCGCAAATGAAGCAATATAGGCACAGAACGAAAATATCATGGCGCGACGTCTGCCATACAGGTCAGCAAGTGCACCAGATGGAATTTCAAAAAGATTGGTACATAATTCCCGAAAACCGATTAGAATACCTATTTGAAAGAAGGACAAACCTTTCTCACGAAATGCTAAAATCAGAAACGGGTCATAGTACTTTTGGTTCTTTAAGAATCCGTAGAGCGAAAAACGGAAGAGGATGGGGATACGCATTGGGTTGCATTCGCAATCTTACTGTTTTTCCCATATTTGCACGTTATATTTGGGTAAATCAAACGGATATTCTCCGTATTCAAGGATTGGGATCCCGTTTTCATCTACTGTAACAACGGCGTGGAGTTGATGTGGAGAAACACTTGTATCTACGCGTTCAAGGAATTGCCACCGATCTCCCTCAGCGGTTATTAGCCTTATTTTTGTCCAGAGGAATCCTTCACTATCCGTGTATGTTCCATCTGATGTTTGTAGAATAGGTTGCGGGTCTGCTGGTAATGTGAAACTTTCACCTATTGTAGATGTCGAATTCAGATGGGTATGTGATACTAATACCCACGTACCAGGAATTGGCACCTCAATACCATTCTGGTCAACTGGCCAAACATGATCACGTTCTTCCACCGAGATGGCTGCTTGCGAATCAAACACTTGCGTCATCCGTTCACAACCCAATAAACCGATTACTATAACAGTAATTGCCAAGAAAAATGTAAGTTTAGAGATTTGTTTAATATGCAATTTGAATTCCTTTGTTTTCTGTAAAAAATAAAAGCTATTTATCATCTATTTGTAATACATGATTATACCAAAAAGTTATGCGAAATGCAAAACAAATATAACATATTGTTATCTTTCGTATGTATTCATCCACATAGAATTGTCAATTACACTATGTTTAGCCGAATGTATTGTCTTTTCGCTTGTGAATAATAATACGATTACCGTCAGGGTCTTCAACAACGGCAAAATAACATACGGGTGATTCATCAGGAGACCAATTTACTGGAACACCTTCTTTTTCTAATTCTTCTACAGTCGATCTCACATCATCAACAGCAAGCGCGACTGTACCACCACCGGGTGGTGAAATATTGTCACCCTCTCCTAATACCAATGCACTTGCGTTTATCTCAAATTCTGCCCAAGTGTCTTCAAAGATTATATATGACAGCGGAATCCCAAGCAGGTCACGATAAAAAGCGAGAGATCTCTGCATATCGCGCACAGCAAAATAAGTATAATCAATACCTAGAATATTCATACTTTCAACCTTCCTTACCATTGGAATGTAATCAACCTCATTACAACATTCCTACATTTATATAGATCTGTTCTCATGGAGATTTAAGTACTATTCAACAAGTATGATAGACACAATATATATTAATCCAGACCATCTGCTCAACCAACAGTTTTGTCCTTTCGTTGATGAATGATGACACGATTACCGTCAGGGTCTTCGACAACTGCAAAATAACATACGTTGGATTCCCCTAACGGTGAAATGACCTGGATTCCAGTCTGTTCTAATTCTTCAACGGCAGCTTTCGCGTCCTCAACAGCAAGTGCTACCATTCCGCCACCAGGTTCCGTAAAGAAATCACCTTCTCCTAACGCCAATGTTCCAGGATTAATTTGAAATTCTGCCCATTTACCTTCATGTGCTAGTCCCGCGAGTGGGATACCAAGTACATCACGGTAAAAGGTGATAGATTTCTCCATATCGTTTACAGCAAAGAAAGTAAAGTCAATTCCTAAGACATTCATTTTTTTTACCTACATAAACATATTAGGCAGCTAAAGTCTGTATCGGATACTCATTCTCAGCGTCGGGTGCTGTCCAGAAAGGCTGCCAATCAGTGGCTCGTTCCTGGCCGATGTATAACGTCTTACCGATAACTGTCCACGCTGTTCCATTAGATGTGAATGCAATTCCGCCCGTTCTAATACGATCCGTGGATTCCGTGAGGTGATCATTGAGTTCAGACCAAGTCTCCCCACCATTCTCTGAACGACAAAGCCAAGCACCACCGCCTCTCGGTCCGTTTTGAACTGAAGCGATCATCAAGTCTGCATCTGATGGATGTACTGCAATAGCCGTGCCGTAGCGAACCGGTAAACCATCAAGACGGTTCACCCAAGAGTCTCCACGGTCTGTACTGACATATACCCCGTTAGCAGTGTTTGCATAAACATAATTATCTTCCGCAGCACACGTAACGACTTGATGGACATCTTTATTGAGTTCTGGTGTTACAGGTTCCCACGAAACGCCTTCATCGGATGAACGCATAATACTCCCGACATGAATATCAGCATAACAATAACCGTCTTTGGTTTTCGCAAGAGTCCGCACCGCTGGTGGACCACCCCAAGGCGTATACCAATCTTCCCGACATTCTAATTCGTCAAACGAAACTACCCTTTCAGCTGGTCCTTCTTCACCAACAAGACGATACACATAAGCACCTTCATCTGTTCCAATCAGCATTGTCAACGGATCCTCACGAACAACCAGCAACGAAGCGATTGGATCTTCTATACCTGTTGGAATTCGCCGCTCACCATCCTCCGATAAAACTAGGATGGTTCCATTCGTCAGAGCACATGCCGCTGCTTGATCACCTGAAAGAGAAACCATTGCACAATAAGGACCTCTTCTATCAAGATCTTGGTGGTCTGTACCTTCAAAGACCTTTATGGGTTCATCGTTCCCATTCTCATTCACTTTATAAATAGCGTTGTATGTTCCAATATACATTTTTATTCTCCTTTCTTGTATAACCTTAAAGACATGAGGGGTTTGCATAAATAATTCCGATTTAAATATGCGATTAAAGGTCGTTTGGACACACAACGTGCTTTCAGATAGTTTAAAGACGCACAATGAATTGTGCTACTAGAAACAGCATTTCTGTATATCAAGCGGTCTCTGAAGTCTGTTCCTACGTGTGTTAAAGAGCCAAATATTTATGCACACCCTTCATTCTATTTTCCGTGCTTTTTCTAAAACGTTTGTTTCAAAATTATCTACAACCATTTTACAATGATTATTTAGTTCTGTAATCTCACTTGTTACTATATAAGTTGCAATATACCTTTGAATGTAGATTGGAAGTTCTCCAGTTTCTATGAAAAGTTCCTTATGTTTTTCACGTGATAAATGAGGTTTTAGTCTACTATATAAAGATATAGGTTCAAGGCTATGCGATACAAGCGTTATGCCACCATTTTTACGTCCAAATGTATCTCTATGCTCAACTAAAGATGAAAAAATTATGTAGTTAGAGACTTTTTTTTCGGGATCAATGATTACGACATCCCGCAATTGTCTAAGTTCTTTCTTGATATTGTTTTCAATAAGATTTTTAGCACTTTTGTCTTTACAGTCTACTGCAACTCCGACCGTAAATTTGTTTGGAATACTTGGCTTTCAGGTGCTTTCCCTGTAAGAATGAATATGAAAAATGTAATTAATGATAACACGTAAAATCTTTTCATAAGGACTCCTGTACAAAGGTAGATGCTTGCCTAGTCTGAAACTTTTTCATCGCTGTTCTCTGGTGGTATGTTTTCAATCGTATCGAGTGCATCTGTTAGTTTGATGTTATACTCTCTGATCTGTAGATATACCTTCTGCGTTTATCAGTCATGATGTGTTTTCCTTGTCGTCGGGTTCAAAAGTGCTTTTGTGAGTTTGGCAATCTTGGCAACTGTCTTTACCATCCGCATCTCTGCCTTGTTCATTTTGATAGGCTGATCATTTTGTAAGTTATCAATTTCCTCTAAAAGTATCGTGAGTTTATCAGTCTGTTCTCTGATTTGCTTGTGCATCTGTCGTCCTGTGTCCAAAATAGAGTGCTTTTCTAAAAGTGCTTTTGGAGTTGCTCTCTCATCAATAGCATCCGTTCACAGATTGACTCTACTGTGGTCGCTGTCGTCGTTGTATCGGTTTGGTTATCTTCGCTCTTTGATTGTTGCCCAGCGGGTTGTGAGTTTATTCTGAAAACTTACTGATAAATCTTTTTCTATTGTGTCTTTGTCTATATTTTCCATACAGTTTACACAAACTTCGTTGTCTTCAACTTCATTTTCAACCACGTCGTCATTAATATCAGCAGGATCAGAAACAAAGACACGTGCGTTTCCTAAAACAAAATGATCACAGTTTATACCATCTTTTGCATCAGTTACTTCTATGGTAAGTATATTAGTGTCTTTTGGAAACTGTGCCGTTATTTTTTTATTTCTAGCATCGGCAGGACGTAATACGCCTGAATGAAAAAATTCATTATTATCCGCGTATAGAATTATTTCTATATCTGCTTTGTCTGCTTCATTACAATCATTTGGCATATAGAGAATTACTTGAAATGTATTATAATGTGAATTACTAATGTCATATACAAATCGACTTTTCGCGTGCGAATAAAACCAACTATCCCACTCATCTAATTCAGGAAAATTAAGATACCAACGCGGTAATTCAGGTCTTGGTTTATTCGGAGGTTTTTCAAATATCCCAGCGTTTTCCCATCCACACCATTCGTTTTCATTGTTTATAGGCACGAGGGAATGAATTCGCCTGTCTCTTATCGTTAAGTATTTCTGTATATCATCGTTTTCGGCTGTAGGTTGCTCGGGCAATACGTAATTTATACGATACCATAACCAATTACCGTCATTATCCATAAGTTGTATCCAAAGTTCTGTATCATTTTCAACGAACCTGCGTTCTACATCAAAAGTTGCCGTGTCATCGTTTCCATTTAGAAAATCCCAACCGACGATGTTTGTATTAAGCCAAGCGTAAGCCTGATGTAACCCGTTTGGGTCTGTAACATCAACACGGAAACGTATATCGTCACCGAATGCTTCAGCACCATGAAACATTACTATACTTGGTGCAAAACCAAATATCCACACATCGTTGAAATAGTAGGATTTGGATAACCATCTTGCTTCGTGCAAGGATAATTTTTTTCCACTGCCTAATATAAATTCCTGTGGATCGTATAAGACTATATGCCATAGACCAAAGGCATGTCCCAACTCATGCAAGATAACCTGTTCTGTGTTCGCTAATGTAGTTTCTCCACTAACGATAAAAGCGTGATCTTCTCCTTTATTCCACCATCCACCAGGGCTTGCACCTGCTACCCCTCCTGCTTGTCCCCACTGGAGGGCTGGTATACCCGCGACAACAATAGCATATATATTTTTCTTGTCATTGAATCGGACTTGTAATTCCTGTTTGACTAAAGCATAGGTATCGCCACTGTAGTGTACTTTGTTATGCCTTCCTTTGATTTTATGTACGATAACCTGTCCCTGTTTATCGGTTTCTAATCTAAAAGTCTTGCCAGGAAATCCATTACGTTCCATTTCGTTTTCAAAGACTTCCTGATTATTTTTCATGATATTATCTAAATCCAACCAATCAGATCTGTCAATACTGTCTGTCGGCATGAAGTAGACAGTTCGCACAGTATAAGGTTCAAGCGAATATAATTTTGGTATGTATAAAGCAAAACAAACACAAATTAATGTAAGAAACCGAGATATTCTTACAAAAAACATATCGCAAATCTCCTTTTCTACAGATGCTACGTAGCAAGAGATATTAAATCGTTATCTCCTAAGCGTGAATTGTAAACTCATAAGGACGCTATTCATTTTGATATAGTAAATATTGGTGTCCCATTTAAACTGCACCAAAGTTTAGGGGAAGGGGTCTCTTAAACGCCTTTCTTGAGAGGGACACATGCTTTTTTTACAACACGTTTCCCTTTAATCCTTTCTGTGACTGGTCCAATAGGTTTCCAACAGATTTAATTAATGTTATTTTCCTCTGCGATATTGGCAAATACTTTTATTATATGTTAATTATACTGAGGGATGTGCATAAATAATTCCGATTTAAAAATATGCGATTAAAGGTAGTCTGGACACACAACGTGCCGTTAGCAAGTTCAAAGATACAGAATAAATTGTACTACTACAAACGGGAGTTCTATAAATCAATCGGCCTCTGAAGTCTGTTCCTACCTATGTTAAAGAGCCAAACAGTATGCACACCCTTCAAAGACATATATTCCTTATATGTTCTTGCTACTTACTAATTGTTAATCCGTATAAGAAAATTCTTCGTCCACCAATTGTCATCAAAAGGTTTTATCCAAAGAATCTATAACACGGTAGTGTTTTAGCAAATCGCCAGATTTATAGGTTTCAACCTTATCTGGTGTTATCTCATCCTCAGTGACAGCAACCTGCCACGGGTCAATGTAGATTTTCTTATCTTCTGAAATGTTCGTAGGATCTACAAAATAGATGTAGATTGTCTCGTTTGGCTCAAACTGATCCGGATTTTCAAAGCAGATGGTTCGTTCTGTCAGATCGATATTTGAAACTCCGGGTGGTCTTGCCGCACAAGCGAATGCAAAGAGAAAATCAGGTGTGAGATAAATAGCATCCAAAGCTTCTTCCGCAGGTCTTCCTGGTGGTGCATTTGCCTTACGTTTTCTCAATTTTGGAAAAGATTGCTTGCTGCCATGATATAGATACATTCTATCTTCTCACCGCTAAGTCGGAATGTAGTGGTAAATCATTCTTTCGTTGCGTAAATTCTACTACAGCACGGTCATAATTATCTTCAACAAAACAATCAACGCACACCAGAATCAATAGCAGCCTGCAATCCTTACGTGGCATCTACAGGATCGAATCCCCACCACACGGCATTCGCATCTGTCCTCTTACCCGACTCAACATCTGGAATCGCTTCAAGGTTTTTCAATGCTTATGCTCCAGTATGGACATGCGTTATTTGAAAACTGCAACCGGTACAGAGCGTATTGTCGCGAGATTCCCAGGGGACCTTTTAATGCATTCAAGCTGTTCCAATGTTTGTGCAGTCATGTATCTCTCACCGCAATGAGGACAACAAATGACAGGTACATCTTCAATAATCAAAAGCGATGCCCCTTTCCCATAACTACGAGTCAGATGACGTTGGCGCGCCCCATCTTTTCCGCACACATCACAAATCATAGTTTAACTCCTTATAGGTTTATTTTACATAAACGGTAATGATAACTAATTTTCTACTGGAAGTGAACTTTGACACGACAACAGCTATTTCAGAACCATGTGTTCTGCCTTCAACGACATATTTCCATTCATCTGATTGTCGATCTTTCTGTCTTCCCACAATTCTACCAGTAAGTAAAGCATTTTCCACATCAAAGTAAGTAAGTCCATCATCTATCATTTCATCTTCCGCATGAAGTGTTAATAGATACTCACGCGAACGAACTTTTTCTTGAATCTGGTTAAGGATATGATCGAACATAGACAACTTTTGAGGAACTCATTGAAACTCTTACTGAAAATACCACCTAACTGAGAAATAGATTCCCGCATAATTACCTTTTAAGTCATCATGCAAAACAAACAAATTGTTCAACGACTATAACGCAAACGTCTTCTCATCATCAAGGTCCATCATTGCAAACCAAGTGCTAATATCCGAATCTTCAGCACCCAGCTTTTTGAGCATACGGTCCATCATGGCTTGATACCGCTCATTTTCGGGCCCCATATTCGTTATCTTTTCATTAAACGTTTCAATCTCTGATTCACTTTTGGCATAGTTCTCCTTCAGCCATGACTCAATCTCAGCATCGGTAGAATATTCTTTGAGTGCACCAGTAAATTCATCAGCAGATACACCGAGAAAACCGAGTGCCATCCTATCCATGCCCGAATCCTCTGCATAAAAATATTCACCCAATGTATTACCATTAAATGCTCTTCCCTTATCAATCAACCGAGCGAGATGCACCATACCGTAAACATCCGTATTATAAGGACTACGAGGTGCGCGCCGATTGAGATCAACGACACCGAAACTCAACTCGTCATCCAAGTCTTGCAGTGCAACCCACGTTGTGATGTCCGTGCGACTTGCATCCACTTCTTGACGACGCGCTTCAAATCGTTCACGGGTCGTTTCGTCCGGACCCCGATTGACCATTGCTTGATTGTAGGTATCAATTTCCTCTTGTGATTTATTGCAGTTTTCCTGCACCCACTCACCGAGTTCAATATCGTTCGGGTTGCTAACCGCTGCCTCCTGAAAATCATCTGCCGAAACATCAAGAAACGCCAAAATCCGAACATCCTGTCCAGAAATATCACCGTATTTATAGTCATCGATTTTCCCTGCGCGTTCTGCACGTGCTTTATCTGCCATACGCGCAACGCCACAAATACCGGCAGCATCTCTCGCACGCGCACTGCGCGGTGGACGAACCGTAAGGTCTACCTGCCAGAAACAACCCCAATCGTCAAGTTCAATAGACTGCAGGACAGTCTTAATATCTGTCCGATCTGGCGCGTATTTAGCCAATCTTTCTTCAAGCAACTGCTTATGTTTTTTGTCAGCGGGTAGTCGTTCTAATTCCGATTGATTAAATGCAGAAATTTCAACTTCTGTTTTGTTCCCCTTTTCCAGCATCCAAGCGCTGAGTGCAGCATCGCCATATTCATCTGCTGCTTCAGCAAAATCGTCCGCAGAAATACCTAAAAACTCCAATATTCTACGATCTAGACCTGAATACCTTCCATATACAAATTCCCCGAGCATCTCCTTGTTATGAGCACGAGCCTTGTCAGTCATACGAGCTGCACCTACAATACCCGCAACGCCTAAGTTAGATGGTCGGCGGGGTGGTTGACGTGTTAAATCCATTATTCGTTTCCTTTCAATTTGAAAATGTGGTAATATATCTACTATACTATTGTAGCATATTTAATGAACATGTCAACTGAAAAGCGTAGCACACAAGAACAATGAGAATTCTTCTCTTATGAAAAACAGCATCAAATCTATATTATGTATACTAATAGTCTCTGTCTTTCTTCCATCCTGTGCATTTACACCGCAGCAAATTGTCGAAAGAACTTTAGCACTGACAGAAAATTCCACTGTCCGATTGATAAATAGAAACGAAAAATCAAGAACTGTTGGTACTGGTTTCTTTGTTGATACGGATAAGATTGCAACGAATGTACATGTCGCTGCCAGACCTGGTCCCATTTTCGTCAAACTCATGGACAATGAAACAATCTGGCAAGTTAAAGGAGTAACAGCATTTGATGTGCAAAGCGATCTCGCTATCCTAAAGATTACTACTGGTGAAGGTATACCGCTATCCTTGGAAGACAGCAATGAAGTTCAAAAGGGTGAATCCGTTCTTGCATTAGGATTTCCGGGTGGAAAATATAAGGTTGCATCTGGAAAAGTTTTGGGTATTCGCAATAGTGATAAGTGGATCAGGACGACAGCAAAACTTGCCTTAGGGAACAGTGGAGGTCCGCTCCTAAATTATAAAGGATCTGTAATTGGCGTAAATACCAGAGATGAGAAATACAGTGCTGCCCCGTCAAACATACTCAAGGAATTGCTTAGTCAATCTTCGTCACTGGAACCTTTAGTACAATGGCAAAAGCGCAATCATGTCCGCGCTCATGCTTACCAAAGTGAAGGAGAAAATAGATATCGTAATAGAGACTATACAGGAGCAATAGAACAATTTGATAAAGCAATCATACATAACCCTAAATTTAAACTGGCATGGCAATGGCGCGGGTTAGCGAAAAAGGCACTTGGACAACTTGACGCATCTGAAAAATATTTTACAAAAGCAAAAGAACTTAAATCCGAAAAATAAACGATGAATAACAAACCAATCCTCATAATCTCCATACTCGGTGTCATACTTTCCATAATCCTAAGCGGTATATACCTCAACTTCTCTTATTTTGAACCCGATACCGCCTCATACCTATTCCAAGCAAAGTTATTTGCACAAGGCAAAATATCCATACCAACACCTATCCAAACATCCGATGGAACACCTGTCCAAGACCCAAACGGCAAACCGATGCCGGAATATGGACTCTCTCCTTCACCACACATCAACATGCTCAATGGTAAATGGTATTCCAAATATCCATTTGGTAACGCACTCATGCTAATGTTTGGTGTATTCTTCAACGCACCATGGCTTATCCCAGCACTTGCAACTGGTGGCGCGATATTTCTACTGTTCCTTCTAATCAAAGACACTTATGGTAAACCTATTGCACTTATAGCAGCGGTTATTGCACTGATCTCTCCCGCAACGGCAGGAATGGGATCAACATGGTTCAGTGAACCGGTAAGCAGATTTTACCTTACTCTCTTTCTATTCACGCTTGTCCGAATCCTTAATGGAAAACGACATGTAATTTATCCGATTCTCTCTGGAGTCGCTTTAGGGTATGCATTCAATACACGTCCACTCTCCGCTATAGTTTTCGGTGTTGTCGGAGCAGGATTCGCACTATATCACCTCTATAAACCAACAGTTGTGGACGATTCCACCGAAACAGATGAGCAGAACCAGACAAACACTCCTACACAGAAACAATTGATGGCTCGTTTAGGGATTTTCTTAATACCCTTTACGTTCATGATACTTGTATGTATGGCGTGGAATAATCATTTTACGGGAAACCCGTTCACTTTCACCCACACCGCCGCACAACCTAAAGACAAAGTGGGTTTCGGAAAACGCGGTGAAGGGTATTATGTTGACCCTGATAGTGGATGGGAATTCAAACCGCAATGGTCAGTCACAAGAACATGGCAACACATTCTCCCGTGCATCAGTTTTAACGCTCTTGGTTGGGGAAATTACAAACCCAGACTCTTAATTGACGCAAAGTTAACTCCCAAGTTTTTCCTTGATTTTCTCCCCTTGCTAATACCTTGGTGCTTTGCACTCATACCATTTTTCTATTCCTCACGAAACAGATATGATGTGTTATGTATGGCTTTTATTGTAGGAAGCCTTATACTTTATGCATTCTTTTACTTTGAAGGATCAACTTGGGGATTTACACCTGTAAATGCACGGTACTATACTGAAGCAATTTTCCTCGGTTTTATTCCATTAACTGCCCGTGGTATGTATCTTCTCTATCAGCAGTTCAAAAAACCGGTATGGAAAAGCAAACTTACCTATGCGGCAGGAATATGTCTATTGTTGCTTAGTGTAAACACAGTCTGGAGTTATGTGCGGATTGGGAAAGTGTATCAGAATTGGAGTGCAGTTTATCAGAAATTGCCACCGTTGGTAAAGAAATTTGATGTTCACGACGCTGTCATTTTTGTCCCAAACACACGCGATGCCCCAGTAGGGGACTATCCATTTGAAAGTCTTGACGATGCGAATATTGTCTATTTTAAACTTGGTCCTGCTCCCAGATGGGGGTTAACAAACAGCGATTGGAAAAGTGTCTATAAGACATATTTTGATGGCAGAGATGCTTATCTATATGAAGCAGGAAAGAACAATATAAAACCATTGATCCCTGATCCGTAACGTGAGTTGACAATAGGTATATGTACTCTATTTTACCCAAAATATCTCTTATAGACCTAGTAGGTGCGGTTTACTAACCATACCTCTTACATTCTATTTCAAAAGGAATATTATTTATAGAATTGGCATTATCTCAAGACTGTACCATCTCTCTAAACTTCCGAGTAAAATCACAACTCCGTTTAATACTCGCAACATCTTCCATCTTATACTGAACTACCAGCGGTCCTGAGAAATTAATCTCCTTCAAACCCTTTGCAAAAGTCTCAAAATCAAACACACCACCACCCGGTTCACCGCGATTGCTACCGGACATGTGCACATCACCTAAACACGCTTGCATTGCCAATGCTGCAACATGAGGTTCCGCACCGTCATTAAACAAGTGATAAGTATCGCAGGTCAGGTATACAGGCAGTCCTGTGTCAGAGATAAATGCAACACCTTCCCGATAGTTATCAAGCGGACATCCCTTTTCAAACTCAAGCGCGATCTTAACTCCATGCTCCTCACATGCAGGTACCATTTCAGTCAAGTTATCTGCAAGCGAATCCAACGAATCCTGCCGTGAAACATCAGCAGATGGATTTACCCATACCCCAATAAACTCCGCTTCAAATTGCTTTGCAACTTCAAGCACGATCTCAAAGTGCTGCAACGCTTCATCTTTTCTTGTAGGGGTTGTCAAAATATGATTTCCAAAGCCTATCGTCGGTGCTACAAGATTGTGTTTCTCAGCAAGACTCACAGCATCTGCAATCTCAGATGCCGAAAGTTCACCGAGAAACGCTGAATTCACAGGTATATTAATACCTTCATAGCCAGCATCGGAGACAAGGTCGAAAATCTCCGCACGAGAAAATCTCCCTAATGTGCCAGAATAAGGGTCATAACAAACAGTTAACATAGTATCTTTGTCCTCAATTCATTCAATAAACAACACCTATCTCTTCACGCCAAGCATCTAACACCTTCATATTTCCTAATGTGTCATCCCAAGACATCGCAGGTGCTTGTCGATCAGAAATATGGTTTGCTACCATATCTGCTTCATAAGTAAATAGGTCACGGTCTACTTCAACAGATATTTCTGTTGTTTCTCTATCTTGATAAGAGTTCAAAACAAGTTGACTCGGTGGGAAGGTAGTATCCAAAGGCATAGCACTGCTCGCACCACGACACGGAGAGGATGGCAGCCAAGGACTCGGGATTGTTATTGTCCCACCAGAACCGTAGATAATAACTTTACTACCGATGTTACATTCAACAGCACAAACGATCTCAGCAATAATTTCGTTCTCAAATTTCATTGTCGCCGCTGCAATGTGATCAACACCCGTCGGTCCAATTTTCCCATGCGCCTTTACTGAAATCGGATCTAAGAACAGTTTACCGGCAGCCGCACCAGCAACTTTCCGAGCTATTGAGGCAGTATAACATCCAATATCAAGAATTCCGCCGCCACCCATTTCACGATTGAAAAGACGACCTTCCGGATTGAAACCTGCTTGAAACCCAAATGTCGCTTGAATGAAACGCACCTCACCGATTGCACCATCCTGAATCAACTCAGCCATGCGTTGTATTTGCGGATGACAGCGATACATAAACGCTTCCATCAAGAACACATCATTCTTACGGGCAGCATCAACCATCGTTGAAGCGGTCGCATGATCAATACTAATCGGTTTCTCAACCAAAATATGTTTCTTTGCCTCAGCGGCTTTAATTACCCACTCTGCGTGATGTGGGTGAATAGTCGCAACATAAACTGCATCAATATCTCCATCAGCTAACAGTGCTTCATAACTCCCATAACGACGTGGTATGTCAAAAACATCCGCAAAGCTCTCTGCACGTGATTTAGTACGGCTCGCAACGGCAAAAATCTGTCCAGTATCCGTAAATCGCATACCATTGCAGAATACGCGTGCAATACCACCAGGTCCAATCACACCCCAATTTAACATCAATAATTTCTCCTTCAAACTCTTTAATCTTCAATATATACTTCAATTTATCATAATACTCCTTTTTTAGCAATGGAAAGCAATTTCAGGGCAGGGTTATTTAGTTTTCGGTAATTCTGATAGATTTGTTCACATATCAATATAAGGCAATGCATAGTAGTAGGCACACTCCGTGTGCCGTATACATTAGAACACAATATAGACGGCACACGGAGTGTGCCTACTACCATGAACATTTATGAAGAAAAGGAGAGTGGATCTAAACACGACTCACAATATAAACTTTCAGTAATGCCGTTCAGTTGATATTTCTTAAAACTAAATAACCCTGATTTCATGGGACGTGTAAAGTTTTTGGCACTAACTACCTATCACCAATAAGAAAAATGCTAATATGTGTGAATAATAGCTTGACTTCAGTAAGTTATGTTATAATATACGTCACATATACCTTATTGAATAAAAAAGAGAATTATGAAAACTAAACAGCATACACAAGACATAAAGATTGTCCTACAAGCAATCTTGTCAATGCATAGAATGTCATTTCACAAAAACGACATTTCAAATACATATACGTTCAATATGAATCCTATTCTCCCATACAACAAGCACATGTTTATCGTCACTCTCTTAACATTTAACAACATTCTATTCTGCATTCGTAAAATGCTGGATAAGTGTCATCCTCAGACTGCTGATTTCATACGACAAAACAAATAGGGAAGACATACAATTTCAAAAATTTTTGTTTTTTAATAAATCCCTTACGAACTCTTATGTTGACTACATAGGTTGATCTACAGTTGTGTGCAAGTAAGTTTAGATTCTACTATATAAAAAAAGTGAAAATCATTTTTAGTATTGGTATAATATTGAAACCAAACATAAGGACAATGACAAAAACTTTACACACCACACCAAACACCATCCTGAAAAGCCTATCCATCCTGCAAATCATTGTTCATTCAGATTTACATTGACACCCACAAAAAGTCTGCTAAAATAGTTGATTATACTACTCTGATCTTGCCACATAAAACGAATGCAAAATCTGCAGAAAACGTTACGATCTATTGCTGGACAAACGGGTGTCCTCGCGCTGTTTTTCTTTTTATATCACATAATATTGAAATCTATCATGCGGGAGACAGGACTTGACCTTGGTGCTATCAACTATAGCAGACATTTTGTCCCTCTTTATGCTGAACCACTACTTGACCTGAGTCTGTGGTTACTTCCTGCCCTAATAGTCTGTATCGGTTTCCTCTATCTTTGCTATAGATATATCTTACCGAATAACATTAATTCCCTTCAGTTGATATTGATTTCGGTAGTCTGTTTTATCGCTATCAATATAAGTGTTGCACAGATTGATGGGTTTCGTGAAATAGGAACGGAAGAAGAACCGAAACGGATTTCAGCACTACTTGAACCTTACACCCGATCTGGACAGGAGTATTATGCTGATGTGCCGTATATTGATGAATTGGGGTTACGAGTATTTCTACGTGACTTTAGCAAGAAAGAATTGTTTGAAAAGTTTTCAGGACATACACGGACACATCCTCCCGGTGGTGTCGTATTCTTATGGTATGTTAGCGAAATCTTCGGCTACAATCTTTTATCGGCATCATTAATATCTGTCCTTTTTACAGCGATTGTCGTGATACCGTTTTATAAACTGAGTGAACGACTTTATGGTGAGAAGGTGGCACTCTATGCACTACTGCTTTTCCTTATCACCCCTAACTTTGTTATGTTCACTACGACATCTATGGATGGTCCTTTTAGTGTGTTCCCGATTCTTAGTCTCTATCTCTTTTACGAAGCGAGAGAACGGGAGACGGCGCCGCATCTGGAGTTGGATACGTTCCGTCCATATAGTTTGTTGACAGGGATTTCACTTGCCTTCGGTATGTTTATGACGTATGCGACGGTGGTTGTTGGGGTATTTCTATGTGTAGTTGCATTATTGGAACGGAGTAAACTTAGGCAATACTTGAAGGTATTAGCGTTTGCTGCAACAGGATTTGTCGGTTTCTACCTGTTACTATATGTGGTTACAGGTTTTCAACCGTTTGATGCACTTTGGGCAGCGATCAAAAAGGATGAGGCAGGTATGGGTAGCGGTTTTGAAAGTTTTGATCGTTATCTTCATCTCAGTTTTGCTAACTTGTTTGCATTCTTGATTGGTGTGGGTATTCCGATTACAGTTATTTGGGGACATCAACTGTTCGCATCTGTGCGGGAATTACAGCAGAACAACACATCAGGTAATCAGAGATGGCTTTCTTGGATTTTGAACCTTGAAAAAACAGATACTTTTGTTATCGGTTTTGTAATAACACTTTTCTATTTCACATTTTCGTCATGGTTTACGATGGAAGTGGAACGTATCTGGATTTTCATGGTGCCGTTTTTCGTTATTCCTGTTGCGAATTATCTCACAGCACGACCGCGTTCAGATTTGTATTGGGTTGGAGGCATGTTGGTTGCACAACTGATTCTATCTGAAGTGCTGCTTTATACGTATTGGTAATATCTCAAAATGCGAATTCTCTATGTAATTGATTCTATGACAAAAGATGGTGCTGAATCTCAATTGCTCAAGACGTTGACACATTTTACTCCTGACCGATATGATGTGCATGTTGTGCTGAGTCGTGCGGAAGGGGAACGTTTTGGTGAACTTACCGCGCTCCCTTGTGTGAGTGATGTCACTATACTTGCTGGTAAGAATAGTCGTTGGAAACTGATAGAAAAAGCGTTTTCACTGGGTGGCATTGTCAAGGCAGTTGAACCGGACATCGTTCATAGTTGGTTGTGGTATTCTAATTTCCTTTGTGGTATTTCATGTAAATTCGGATTGTGGGGAGATATTCCGTTCATTGCATCGCAACGGGGTGATTATCAGACAAGATATGGCAAATTGAGACTCTGGTGGACTGAAAAAGTAATATATAATACCGCAGATTGTCTGTTGACGAATTCAGAACAAATTCAACGAAATCTCCTCCAACTCTATCCAAATAGATATATTATTAGCATTCCCAATATACTGGAATTGCCTACTCAAGTATGGTCTCAGCAGCAGAAAGATATTACCGAAGAGAAGTTAATTGTTTGCGTAGGGAGATTCGCACCAGAAAAAGGTCATCGTTATTTGATTGAAGCGTTAGGTTTGTTGAATCAAAAAGACGTTAAGTGGCGATGTTCGTTTCTCGGTGATGGTGAACTTGAGCCGGAACTTCGTACACTTACTGCTGAACACAACCTTACGGACAAGGTCATGTTCCCTGGGTTCTGTGAGGATGTCTATTCTGAGTTATTGAAATCGGATCTTTTTGTGCTTCCATCGCTACATGAAGGTTCACCGAATGCCTTGATAGAGGCGATGGGTATCGGTATGCCATGCATTGCATCGGATGTCGGTGGTATTAAAGACCTTATAGAAACCGACAAGAACGGTATTCGTGTTCCTGCCCAAGATTCAGAAGCGTTAGCATCAGCATTGCATCGCATTCTGTCAGAACCTGAGTTGGCAAGTGAATTAGGTAAAAATGCACGAACAGCTATTCAGCAAAAGTTCAACACTGCGGAATCTATACAAAGATTAGAAAAGATATATCGCAGTTTTTTAGAAAAAAATGGCACCTAACCGACTCGCGAACTTTATCAAAAACAGTGTTTCAATTTTGGTCTGCTTATTCGGTATTCCGTTGCTTGTCCGATGGATTTGTCAAAATAAGGTCGCTATTCTATTATATCACGATGTCTCACCAGATGTGTTTGCCAAACATCTTGCGTATCTCTCGCGTCATTACAAAATCATCTCATTAGACACGTTTGTGTCAGCTATTCATAACAATGACTTTTCTGAAGTTCCTCCGAAAAGTGTAGTGATAACGATAGACGATGGACATTCGGGGAATTTCGCACTTTTGCCCGTAGTCAAGCAGTACCGTATACGTCCGACGGTCTATGTCTGCACACAGATAATCAATACACATCGATATTTCTGGTTTAGAATACCTAAACAAACTAAAAGAGAAAAAGAACGATTGAAAAGGTTGCCAAATGTAGAAAGATTAGCACATCTGAAGGATACAGCAGATTTTGAACCTGAAAAGGAGTATCAGGATAGGCAGGCACTGAATATAAGTGAAATGCGGCAGATGATGGATGCTGTGGATTTTCAACCGCACACTCAATTTCATCCGATTTTACCCAATTGTAATGATATAGAAGCAAAACAGGAGATACTTGGCAGTAAAGCGGATTTAGAGGAGTTATTGGGTAAGGAGTGTCTTCATTTTAGTTATCCGAATGGCGACTATTCTGAACGCGAGATTGAGATTGTCAAATCTGGTAGATTTCGTTCTGCACGCACGTCTGATATTGGGTGGAATACAATTGATACTTCTCCGTACCAACTGAAGGCTATACCGATGAGTGATGATGTTGGACTCATCCGTTTACGTGCGGAACTGACGACAATTCCACAACGTATTGGAAGATGGGTAAATTCTATTCTATGGAAAATAAAGAACTAACGAAATGGCACCGTGCCTATATTCAGAACGCTTATCTTGAATTGGAAACAGGTAAAACACAGCAACAACTTGACGCGCTTGGTATTGAGACGATAGATAAAAACGTATTGGATGTCGGTTGCGGACCTGGAAATCATCTCGTTGCCTTGTCTATGGGTAGACCGCAGCTTCTTGTTGGTGTTGATATTGATGAGAGATTCTTAGCCATTGGTCGTTCAAAGATTGATGAATTCATTACACCTTCTTCAACGTCCCCTGCCTTGATTTGTGCTTCACTCCCACTCTTGCCATTTGATGATGCCACTTTTGACTTAGTTACCTGTTTCCTTGTGATGCCACATGTGCCTGATGACAAGGAGGCGTTATCGGAACTTGCGCGTGTTTTAAAACCGGGTGGTATGCTTGCTATTTCTGGTCATGGGTTTGGTTTTCCGCTACGTTACCTCAGGCGTTTTAGACTGAAGCCATTGCAGATGTATCTTGCCAGTCTAATCTATGGATGCACTGGTAAAAAATTGATTCGAAACACACTGCAAAACGACAAGAAGATATGTAAGCTTCTAAAAGATATTGGTTTGACAGTGGATGTCCTTCGTCATAATAAAAGAGTGTTCGGATGTGTTTCAACCTACTGGATTGGGGCAACGAAAATGGAAACATAGCTCGAGATGTCTAATCGGGGTTAGAAACCCCTCCTACAATAGAGCAACTTATCATATTGACGCTTATGAGGTGGCGAAGGTGACAACATAGAGCGAGATGAGTCCCAAAGCCACGCAGTAATAAGAAAAGAGAGAGAATTTTCCACGATTCAACACTGCCAATAGAAACCGTAAGGCAACATAACCCACAACGAATGATGCGAGCATTCCTGCTGCTAGAATGTAGTAAGGGATATGTGTTCCGCCAATATCCGGAATTTTTAACACTACTGCCCCGAGTATTGCTGGGATTGAGAGAAGGAATGAATATTCTGCCGCGGTTTTTGCTGGAATTCCCATAAATAACCCTAGAGATATTGTTGTGCCTGAGCGAGAGATACCGGGTGTAATGGCACCTCCTTGTGCGATTCCAATAAGTGCAGCCTTCCATGTTTGGATTTTAATTAGAGCAGGATCAGCGTTTTCTGTATCTTGTTTGCGAAGTCGTGGTAATTGAAGTATAACGCCAGTGACGATTAGCATGATGCTGACAAGTTGCACATTATTAAAGAAGGATTCCAAATCTGATTTGAACAGCAGTGCTATGATGCCTGTTGGAATCATTCCGATGAGTATCAACCATATAAACCTGAGTTCAACTGATGTGTTGACTGTTGTGATTGGCTTGCGATAAAACTGTCCATTTCGGAGTGTAGACAGTCCTACACCTATTAATTTTCCTAATGCTTGACGATATACGACAAGCACAGCGAACAGTGTGCCTAAATGTAACATCACATCAAAAAAGACGAGGTGTTCTTTCAATCCCAAGAACTCTTGTGCTAAGACGAGGTGTCCAGAGCTGCTTATGGGGAGGAATTCGGTTAGACCTTGCAAAATACCGAGGAAAACTGCTTCAAGAAATGTCATAGTGTTTATTATAGCAATGAATGTGGCAGCAAGCAAGTTTATTACACCATTTCTGAATAATATGACCTTATTATGGATTTATAAGTTCACAATGAAGTAGCGGGTGTAAGAGACGCAATGAATTGCGCGACTACAAACGTTTTTTGGTGATAATAAGTTATTATAACCTTAGTTGCTACCTACTGAATATTAATCATCAAATTACTTTATTGAACGAAGAAACAAAGGAATTCTGCATATTTTACTGCCACTTCATATAAATCGGGGTTACAAACCCCTCCAACAAATGATAGGTAGCAACTTAGGTTATTATAACCTTAGTTGCTACCTACTGAATATTAATCATCAAATTACTTTATTGAACGAAGAAACAAAGGAATTCTGCATATTTTACTGCCACTTCTTATAAATCGGGGTTACAAACCCCTCCAACAAATGATAAGTAGCAACTTAGGTTATTATATAGAAATGGTATTATGGGTTACCCGTCTATCTCTAAAAACGACAACAATTTCTTTATCTTCCCGGGTTGTGCCCAGTTGCATTTTCCTCCCCCATTAAGTTGGCGTAACAATTTTAGTATTTCTGGGTTCTCAAGTGCAATTCTTATTTTATGTGCGTTTTCCTCAGACCAACACGGTATGAATGCGTGCATCGCTTGATTACCTTGCCACATCTGCCCATCAACACTGCTTAGAACCATGGGGTTAAATTTGTTTGTTCCATACGCCTCCCACATTACTTTAAATGGTGCGAACGAATAGGAGCCAACGCCAAGCATTGCCCACCAATTCCCTCTACTAATAAACGTTTGTAGCATTGTCCCTTTTCTGTCTTTTAGTACATCTCTGAAATTTTGTAGGTAATTGCACAATGTATCATACTTTTGGATTTGATCGTGTGTAAGCGGCTTTCCTGTTTCCCGACAGTAGGGTAACATAATCCATCTGTGTGGTGAGGATATTTCTTGCCGCCATATCTCCTTTGTTGCGAGTGGAAATAGCAAATGTTCAGGTAGATGTGATGGTTTATGATCATAAATGAAGATATCATTCGCGCCGCATGTATTCACGCCTTGCCGCGGCTTTTGTTCAGGAGTTAACCTGATTTCAAGTGAATTACCTGTCTTGAGTTCATCTATGTTTTGCACGATCCGCCATGGGTCGTTTAGGCTTTCAAATGGTACTGCTTTGTATTCAACCCAATTCCCTTTCGATTCTCTGTTATATGTAACAGGGAATTTCTGTTTTATATCACCTTGAATTCTGGCACAACAGTATGATGTGCTGACACCTTCAAAGACCTTAGTCGTTGAAAATTCATAAACAGTATCAATCGCAAAATGTCGGTGATCAGCCTTGTAATTTCTAAATCCTTTATGCGCACTTTCACCGAAAAAGAGAGAAGTAGGTAGATAAAAATAACCAAATCCGTTCTGATTGAGTAGTTTACCCACAACAACCTTCAAAACTAATGCTGCCATATCAACGCGAGAAGAACCTAAGAGCAACTGTTGCTTATCGTTGACCAATCCCTCTTGAATGAAAAAGGGTTTAATTACTTTTTTGTAAGCTGCTGGTAAATCCCCGAAATTTGCCCAAGGCGGGTTTCCTATAAGGATATCGTATTTCTCATCATGCTTTTGGGTGATTATATCCTTACAGAAAACTTGTGCGTCGGTAAAGTCAATGTTAAATTCTCTTCTGACTTCTCTTTTGAAATGCTTAAGATGTGTGGGAAGCATCTCAATGAGGGTGATACGGGATAGCCGTTCTGATGTGATAGGGATGCCTCTATTTCGTGCTATATGGAGCATGGCAAGAGCGAATACCCCTTGTCCTGCAGTTGGGTCGCATACATGTGCGCCATCAATCCATGCATCAAAGACGTTCCATTTATTGATGAGCCATTCTGCCCAATTTAGTGGTGTAAAAACCTGTCCAACTTGTTTTTTCATTTAATAAGAGCATAGCAATTATTGTTTATGTTGGCAAGGATAAATTGGGGTGTAGCGAGGAATTTATGGTGAAGCTTAGAATTATATCTACACTTTCTATCAACGGTAGGCGAGGTTTCCTAACCTCGCCTCAGCAATGTATAGAATTAATTCAATAATTTACGATAGTTTTATAATTTGCCAGTTGATGAGTTCTACTAAGAGTTTGGTCTCGGTCGTAGTGATGCATAGTGGTAGGTACACGCCGTGTACTGTAACCCGTCCGCTTTTGGACGGCACGCGGAGCGTGCCTACTACCATGTCGTATTCCCAAGCAAAACCTTATGTCACATCAATTCACGTTTGTAATGAAATACAGTAGAAAAATCGAACACTGAATAACCGTGATGGGAAACAAATTCCCTTGACAAAATCGTTTAAAACCTATTTAATAATACAAGTTACTGCAAATTTCCTATTTGCAGAATATTAATTTATAAACCTATTTGGGAGATATGATATTACATGAAAATAGAGAAACGGCTTGAAGAATTAGGGATAGAATTACCCGAACCTGCTATACCCGTAGCCAATTATGTTACCACAGTTCAAACAGGAAATCTGATCTTTACTTCCGGACACGGACCCGGCTCAGGTGAAGGGAAAATATATAAAAGTCAACTCGGAACAGATGCCACTATTGAAGAGGGATATGCATCTGCCCGTCAAGTTGGACTAGGACTGATAAGCACACTCAAACATGCATTGGGTGATCTGGACCGGATTAAACGTGTTGTAAAAGTTGTCGGTTTTGTCAACTCATCAGCGGATTTCACGGATCAACCTGCTGTTGTCAATGGTGTATCAGATCTGCTTGTAGAAGTATTCGGTGATAAAGGCAAACATGCGCGTTCTGCAGTCGGTATGGTGCAATTACCCGGTGGGATTCCTGTTGAAGTTGAGATGGTCGTAGAAATTGAAGACTAACCCTTAAAAAAGAAGGATATAATGGCAGTTCAAATTGTTAAACCACGGATTCGTGGTTTTATCTGTACGAATGCACATCCTGCTGGGTGTTTAGCGAATGTTCAAAACCAGATAGGATTAATAAAAGAGAACACTCCCCATAAAAACACCGGTTTGAACGCACTTGTTGTTGGTGCATCAACCGGTTATGGACTCGCTTCTCGCATTGCATTAACGTGGGGATACGGCGCGAAGACGTTAGGACTTCTCTATGAACGTCCTGCAGATGAACGGCGTACTGCATCTGCTGGTTATTACAATACCGTCGCATTTCATCAACAAGCACAAAAAGATGGTTTTTCTGCTGAAAGCATCAACGGAGATGCATTTTCTGATGAGGTGAAGCAGGAAACTATTGACCAACTCAAAGCAAATTTCGGTAAAGTAGATTTACTTGTGTATAGCATCGCTGCCCCACGCCGAACCCATCCTCGCACAGGTGAAACGCATAATTCTGAACTAAAACCTATTGGTGAACCGTATACTGGAAAGACCATTGACCTAAACAACGAAATCGTCGTGCCAGTAACGATTGAACCCGCAAACGATAAAGAAATTTCCGACACAATCGCAGTGATGGGTGGCGAAGACTTGGAGATGTGGATTACTGCTTTAGCAGATGCAGAATTGCTTGCCTCAGAAGTAAAGGTTGTTGCGTATACCTATATCGGCAGCGCATTAACTTGGTCTATTTACCGAGATGGCACCATCGGCAAGGCGAAAGATGATTTGAAAGCACGTGTTGATGCTCTTGATGAACAACTTGCAAATCAATTCGGCGGTAATGCATATATTTCTGTGAACAAAGCAGTTGTAACACAAGCGTCTGCAGCGATTCCTGTTGTCCCGCTTTATATCAGTATACTATATGATATTATGAATGCCAAAGGTATCAATGAGGCACCTATTGGACAGATGCAGCGGTTATTATCGGAACATCTCGGTCCTGGATTAAAACCGCTGCTTGATAGTGAGCGGTACATTCGTTTGGATGACAGAGAATTACGGCAGGATGTTACAGATGTGGTCACTGAACGGTGGGATAAAATTAATACTGACAATTTCCATGAACTCTCTGACTATGCTGGCTACAGACGACGTTTTCGTAACCTCTTCGGATTTGAGGTAGAGGGTGTTGATTATGATGAAGCAGTGGAAACAGAAATAGAATATTAAGGAGGAACTTATGTCACAACCTTTAGTTACAGTTTGGAACGAATTTAGACACGAAAAAACGAACGAAACTATCAAGAAACTTTATCCGAAAGGTATTCATAATGCTATTGCCGATGGATTAAGTGAACACGGCATTGAAACGTTAACCGCTACGTTAGATGAACCCGAACACGGACTCACTGACGCAGTACTGGAAAAAACGGATGTACTGATATGGTGGGGGCATGCTGCTCACGGTGCCGTTGAGGATGCAATTGCTGATAAGGTGAAAGCACGGGTGCTACAGGGAATGGGACTTATTGTCCTGCATTCTGGACACTATTCCAAACCTTTTATCCGCTTGATGGGTACTTCATGTAGTCTCAAATGGAGAGAGGCTGCAGAGAAGGAACGTATCTGGGTGATAGAACATGGACACCCGATTGTTGAAGGATTGGACGAATACTTTGAAATAGAACATGCCGAAATGTATGGTGAACCGTTTGACGTTCCAGAACCTGATACGCTTGTTTTTATCAGTTGGTTCCCCGGTGGTGAAGTATTCAGGAGTGGTTGTTGCTACTATCGTGGTAGAGGAAAGATATTTTATTTCCGTCCAGGTCATGAAACCTATCCTATCTATTACGATGAGAATATTCGGCTTGTCATAGCGAATGCTGCGCGATGGGCAGCACTTGGAGATGCGCCGAAACCTGTCTTTGGACATTCACAACCTTTAGAACCCCTTAGTTAGTGTGTAGTAAGTGAGCTACACAATGACTTTTAGATTATTTTTGTACTGATGGCATTGATTGAGGATGTCACGCAAATTGTTTTTGTTTTAGATGGTTAAGTGGCGAGAACTTTGAAGTTTGGGACATAACCCGTTAGTATTTATAACGCATATAGTAGATTTTGAAAGTACTTGAACACTCTGAATCGGCGAGGTTAGGAAACCTCACCTACCGTGGCTCGAAAGTGTCAACTTACATTTATAATTTACTATAATAGATTAAGGGCAAAAGTCCTGACTTATATTCCATTTGAAGCAATATACAGTGTTTTTCAGGAGATATCTAAGATGCAATTCAAACATGTTTTCTTCACACTCATAGTATTATTTTGTTTTCTAATGCAAAGTTTTGCAGAAGAAATTGTACGTCTCAATAAAGGTAGTACCAGTGAAGTCGCATATTCGCCTGATGGGCAGATTTTAGCGGTTGCTGGTGGTCTTGGCGTTTGGCTCTATCCTACGCAGACAGACGACCCCCCGGACCTGATAGCACATCCTCACACCATAACAGATATAGCGTTCAGTTCTGATGGAGAAAGACTCGTTGGTATGGATTCTCACAACATTGCTATTTTGTGGGATGTTAACACCAGTGAACTCCACAACACACTTGAACTGAAAACAAATGCTGTTTTGATAGATGTATCAATCAGTCCAAATGGACAAATTGTCGCCGTTGCGAGTTCAAATGGCTTGATTTATATATGGGATGTTAGGACAGATGAAATTCTCTACACACTTGAAGCGAATGTAAATACAGTATTATTCAGTCCGGATGGACAAACACTCGCAAGCGGTGGTTCGGACGGTGTTGTCAAACTGTGGCATGTAAAAACCGGTGAACTCCAACACGAACTCACAAAACATCCAAAGAGTGTCCAGAGCGTATCGTTCAGTCCGGATGGACAAATACTCGTAAGTTGTGGTTTGGACAAAAACATTCTTATGTGGGATGTTCAGACAGGTGAACTTGTCAATGCAATCACCACACGTTCGGCTTGGATCTTTACGATATCGTTCAGTCTAGATGGACAAATACTCGCAGCTGGAGATATAGATGGCAATGTCATTATATGGGATGTCAGAACTCTTCAGCCTCAACAGACACTCATAGGAGAGATATATAGTGTCAGTAGTGTGTCGTTTAGTCCAGATGGGTTGTCGCTGGCTGGCGTGAGTCCTCAGAATAGTGCTGTTCGTATTTGGGATGTTAATACAGGTGAACTCCGAAACACACTCACTGGACATAGTAGTAGCGTCTGGGACATGTCGTACAGTCCGGATGAACAAACACTCGCAAGCATAAATGAAGGTGTCATTCGTCTGTTCGATGCTAAAACTGGTGATATTAGACACACCTTTCATGGGAATACGGTTTCCTTCAGTCCGGATGGACAGACAGTTGCCATTGCAGGATTAGATCCCACTGTCCGATTGTTGGATGTTAGTACAGGTGAAATCAATCACACTCTTGAATTAGAAGTTGATCCTTTGTATATATCTTTCAACCGGGATGGACAAAAACTGGCAATTCTGGATAGAGAAAGTACTTTCCATCTATGGGATTTAAAAACTGATAGCCTCCTACACACACACTCGGAGTTTGCAAGTTTCATTGGTATCCGTTTTCATGGTCATATGTCGTTCAGTCCAGATTTACGATTCTTTGCAATTTCGCGTCCGGATGGTATCGTCTATTTGTTGGATGTTGGGACAGGTGAACTTCTGCACACACTTTACGGACATGGGGATTCGGTCAGGAGTCTATCCTTTAGTGCAGACGGTCAAATACTCGCAAGTGCAAGTTGGGACACAACAGTCCGCTTGTGGGATGTTGAAACTGGTCGACTCCTCCTGGTGCCTATAGGACATGCGGGTGGGGTTGATAGTGTTGTGTTCAGTCCAAATGGACAGACAGTGGCAAGTGGTGGTTCAGACGGTATCGTCTATTTGTGGGATGTAGAAACAGGTGAACAGAAAGACACACTCACAGGGTATAATAGTGCCATAAGTGGTTTGTCATACAGTTCGGATGGACAGACTCTCGCAATTGGTAGAGCGAACGGTACTCTTTATTTGTGGGGAATAGTTCCCACACCCACTGCACCAGAAAGACACATAGCAGATATCAACGAGGACGGTGTTGTCAACATTCAAGATTTGGTGTTGGTTGCCAACGACTTTGGTCAGATGGGTGAATATGCTACAGATGTCAATGGTGATGGTAAAGTCAACATTCAGGATCTTGTTCTTGTTGCATCTGCATTTAATGCATAACGCTTGCTAAAGAAAACTTTTTCAGTCTAAGTTGCTACTTGTTATTTGTAGGAGGGGTTTCTAACCCCGATTTATACCAAACAATTAATGAAACATATTGCCCGAATTGTATTTCATATATACATTGAGTAATGTAAAATGTCCGAGGCGCAATGAATTGCGCGACTACGAATGCGTATTTTGTTAATGAGAAATGTTCAATTGGAAATGGTATAACGCTGAATCTTCAAAAGGAGATGAACCATGGAAGATAATAAAGCTAATGTCGCACAACTATTGGAAGACGGTTATATCTTAATAGAAGGTGCGTTGTCACAGGAAGAGACCGAAAATATACGTCAACGGGTTAATTATGCCCGTGAACAAGGTTGGGAAGAAGGTTTGAACGCAGTAGGCAACATGTGGTTTGATTCCCTGCTTGATCGTGAACCTGATACTTATGCCCCACTTGTCGGACATCCAAATGTCCGTCCATATCTTGAGGGATTGATGGGGAAACAGTGTCAACTCCGTAGTTTGCGTGCTCATATCAATCCAGGTCCTTACCTACAAGAATGGCACATGGACTTTTACGGGTATTGGCACGAAAAGCGATATGTTGAAGAACATCCGTTTGCTATGGCACCAGCCGGGATTAACACCACGTACTATTTTCAAGACAACGGTCCAGGCGATGGACATCTCAAGTTCGTAAAAGGTGGTCATATCAACGAACCACCGCATCTGTATCCGTTAGATCGTCCTAAATTTGAAGAATGGTGCGAATCACAAGAACACGTTATCTTGTATCCGAAAGCAGGGGATTGTGTTGTGTTCATCAATCACATGCCACATCAAGGTGCAAAGGAGAGAGACGATATGGAACGGAGCAATGTCGTTTGCCATTATCAGGTTACACCGATGTATGAAGGTGTATGGCATGTCTCACGTCCCCGTGGATATCAAGGCACATTTCCATTTGCTTAGATCGTAACTCAGAAGTCATTTGTAGTGTGAGTCTCTGTGCCTCATTATGTCTCATAGGCGGCATTATAGTGAAATGTAAAAATACGTGCACACTCCCCGGTAGATGCGGTTAGGAACTGAACCTACCGTAGTGTGTAAATAACTACGGTTTTTACTATAAGGCAGACACAGAGACGCACCTTACAATGTAGTTAGATGTTAATGTATCCATATTATACAACCCAACGTTCCGATTAAACACAGGAGCAACTTATGCGAAACCTTATCATTCTCTTTCTCTTAATACTATGTATGATAGCGAGTTATCAAATTGACTGTGTAGCGGCTGAAGTGGAAGGTTTGGTGGTTTATTTCGGTTTTGAAGATGGTCAAGGTGAAACCGTCACAGATCTATCTGGAAACGGACAGGAAGGAAAATTAGAAGGAGACACGAGTTGGACCGATGGTAAATACGGTAAGGGACTCAATTTCGGTGGAAAAAACGGAATTGTAAGGGTTTTCCATTCCCATCAATTTCTATTTACCGAAGGCATTACTGTATGTGCATGGATCCGCCCTTCGTTAGTCAAAGGACCTGGTATATGGCAACTTATTGCAGCCAAGGGACCGGATGTAGAGGAATATTTTGAGGTGCTTCTCCATCCAGACGGTTATATATGGATGGGTTGGAAGTTGTCAAATGGACGGCAGGTTCCCGAGAAAAGTCCTGTCAGAATAGTCAAGGAAAAATGGCAGCACGTTGCAGTTTCCTTTCAAAGTAGTGAATGGTGGACGGTCTATCTTGATGGTGAGGTATTAATAGACCATCCGCGACAAAAAAGTGAATTAGAACCTGTTGAAGCACATCTGCTGCTTGGTACTGAAGACCCACCTAATTTAAATCGTTACTATAATGGGGATATGGACGAGTTTGCTATCTACAACCGTGGACTTACTCAAAAAGAGGTGCAATTGGTTCAGAAAGGTATTGATAGATTGTTATCGGTTGACCCAGATGATAAATTGCCGACAACTTGGGGATACCTTAAACAGAAATATCAAATTCGCGATGTGTCATATTGACAGACATATTTAATATCTGCATTACGATAAAAACTGCCAAATTGACTTACTTCTCTAACTTAACCCGCATTTTTTAACATTAATGTTGGCATAGATATTGCACTTATAATTTTAGCAAATTATATAAACTATAGATTATTATACTGATGGAGACAATAATGAGTAAAGTAATTGGAATTGATTTAGGAACGACAAATTCATGCGTTGCCGTTTTAGAAGGCGGTGATGCGAAGGTTATTGAAAACGCGGAAGGCAATCGGACGACCCCCTCAATTGTCGGTTTTACGAAAGAGGGTGAGCGTCCGGTCGGACAAGTAGCCAAAAGACAAGCTATCACAAACCCTCAAAATACAATTTTCTCAATAAAACGGTTCATGGGACGAAAATATAATGAACTTGGGGACGATGCTTCCCGTGTGCCTTATGAATTAAAGAGTGATAAAGATGGTGATGTTGCCGTCAATATTGATGGCAAAGAATACTCTCCTCCAGAAATCTCTGCAATGGTTTTGCGGAAAATGAAAGAAACCGCTGAGGCATATCTTGGGAATGAAGTTACACAAGCAGTTATCACCGTGCCTGCTTACTTCAATGATTCCCAACGTCAAGCTACGGCAGATTCCGGTAAGATCGCCGGTTTAGAGGTCTTGCGGATAATCAACGAACCGACTGCTGCTTCACTCGCTTATGGGTTGCAAAATGAAGGTGACAAGAAAATCGCTGTCTACGACCTTGGGGGTGGCACGTTTGACATCTCTATTTTGGAAATCGGTGATGGTGTCTTTGAAGTGAAAAGCACAAACGGAGATACACACCTCGGTGGTGACGATTTTGACCAAACGATTATTGATTGGATGGCACAAGAGTTTCTTAGTAGTCAAGGCATTGACTTGCGTAGCGATCAGATGGCACTCCAACGTTTAAAAGAGGCAGCAGAAACTGCAAAATGTGAACTCTCCAGCACACCACAGACAGATATTAATCTGCCGTTTATTACAAGTGATGCGAGTGGTCCCAAGCACCTTAATTTGACACTGACACGCGCGAAACTTGAACAAATCACCGACGAGTTAGTTCAACGTTCTCTGACCCCGTGCAAACAAGCACTGGCTGATGCTGAGATGCAACCCTCAGATATTGATGAAGTGATACTCGTTGGTGGACAAACACGTATGCCAAAGGTTCAAGAAGCAGTGGAACAACTATTCGGCAAAGAACCGCATAAAGGTGTTAACCCTGATGAGGTCGTTGCAGTTGGTGCAGCAATTCAAGGCGGTGTGCTTGCTGGTGATGAGGAAGTAAAAGATATCCTTCTATTAGATGTAACCCCGCTTTCACTCGGTATTGAAACACTTGGCGGTATCTTTACGCGGTTGATAGAAAAGAACACTACGATTCCGACAAAGAAATCTGAAAAGTTCACAACTGCTGAAGACAACCAGACTTCTGTTGATGTGCATGTGCTGCAAGGTGAACGTGAACAGGCAGTTTATAACAAAACGATTGGTCGGTTCCGTCTGAGCGATATTCCACCCGCACCCAGAGGTATGCCGCAAATTGATGTTACCTTTGATATTGATGCCAACGGTATTCTGAATGTGTCTGCCAAAGATACGGCAACAGGTAAGGAGCAGAAAATAACGATTACTGCATCCTCCGGTCTCTCTGATGCAGAAATTGATCAGATGGTGAAAGATGCCGAATCACACGCAGAAGAGGATAAACAGAAACGGGAAGAGGTCGAAACTCGCAACCGTGCTGACTCTTTAGTCTATGAAACCGAGAAGAACCTGAAGGAATTTGGGGATAAGGTGGATGATGCTACGAAGGAAAAGGTCAACGGAGGTGTTGAACGCGTCAAGCAGGCACTTGAAACAAACAACAACGAGGAGATTAAATCTGCTACTGATGAATTGACGCAGATTTGGCATGAGGCATCAGCGCAGCTTTATCAACAGACAGCCGATGCTGAACAGGGTGCTGCGCCTGAAGAAGGTGCTCCTACTGAAGATACGCCACCTGAGGATGTCGTTGACGCAGAATACGAAGTTGTTGACGAAGATGAAGAGAAGGACAAGGAATAAGACAGGAAATTAGAATGCCCTCGTACTAGAAACCTTTTATAGGAACTAAGTACGGGGGCAATCTCTTAATCAAAATCTTTTAATATCCCAACAATGCAATCCCCTCGCGATAAGTATTCGCAGATGTTTGCAATGCGTTCAATTCATCATCTGTCAATTCAATCTCAAGGATCTCTTCAATGCCATTCGCACCGAGTTTGATCGGCACACCGATATACAGATCATTGATACCGTATTGTCCGGTGAGATGAGCAGAACATGGGAGTAGTCGTTTCTTATCCAAAATAATCGCTTCTGCCATCTGTGCTAACGATGCTCCCGCAGCATAGTATCCACTCGTTTTGAGCAAGTTGACAACCTCGGCACCGCCATCACGTGTGCGTTGTGCCATCGCTTCAATACGATCCTCTGATATCAACTGCGGAATCGGAATACCGTTGACGGTGGTATAACGTGGTAACGGCACCATCGTATCACCGTGTCCGCCAAGAACAAGTGCGTGGATATCTTCTACTGATACGCCAAGTTCTAACGAGATGAAATAACGGAACCGCGCTGAATCCAGCACTCCTGCTTGTCCTACAACGCGATGTGAAGGAAATCCTGATACCTTCCACGCATGGTATGTCATGATGTCAAGTGGGTTGGTAAGCATCAAGAGGATAGTATCTGGTGAATGTTTCACCACATTTTCTGTTACGCTACCGACTATGTTTGCATTTGTTTGCAATAGGTCTTCGCGTGTCATACCCGGTTTGCGTGGGGAACCCGAAGTGATAATCACTAAATCTGAGTTAGCGGTTGCGGAATAATCAAGGTCACCGCTAATAGCAGCGTCAAACAGTTCTACCGGACCCATCTCTGCCATATCCAGTGCTTTACCTTGCGGCACGCCATCAACGATGTCTATCATGACGACATCACCCAGCTGCTTCTGTGCGATAAGGAATGCTGCTGTCGCGCCGACGTTGCCTGCTCCAATCACACTAATTTTCTTTCTTGCCACTTCTTCCTCCGTATCTAAAAAAATATTTTAATTTATTATACCAAAAACCATCATCTGATTACCTATGGTAATTATATGCAGTCTCAATTTCTTTTCAATAATTGCGTAACTATTCTTTAGCTTTAGTAACAAATGTGAGTTCAACATCAGTTTCGTTGCCAGCACCATCACTGACTGTACCAGCAATTGTGTACTCGCTTTCGTTGCCAAGTGCTGCCCCAGCAATAATAGTGAGGGTTATTGTGTTGCCATCAATTTCTTGCGTCCACATTAGATCATCATCGCCATCATCAAGTAGCATAAGGGACCCAGTTACAGGTTCATTGAAGGTAACTGATACCTCTTCTAAATCAGTACTAATCCCTTCTTCTCGATCTTCAGGACTGCTTTCTGTAACTTCCGGTGCGGTTTTATCAGCGGTGACTACGTTATAAGTAAGATATTGGGATCCATTACCGTTAGTCCACGTAATTGTAATGGTAAGTGCACCAGTTGGGTAATCTGCTGCTGGTGGGTTAATGGTCCGAGTTTTGCCGGAAGTGGAAACTGTGCCGTCACCAGTAACTGTTACATCACCAGGATTGTTGTCAAATGTGACGCTAATACTGCCATTTGCTGGCAGATCTCCATCTGCGGGTGATGCACTTACAAACGCTGCATCTGGTATATTATTTGCATCTAGTATGTTATTAATGAGAACTGTCATCATTTCATCTTGTTGATTTTCCGCACAACCGATCATAAAGACGACAACGGTATAAAATGTTAACATCCTCAAAACAATTACACTAATTTTCTTTCTTGCCACTTCTTCCTCCAATAACAAAATTATTCAAGGACTTACGTAATTACCACAAATTATTCATTTGATATGACATAATTGGCATATATTTTAACAGAATTGCGAGTATACAGCGCGCTTACAAAGCGCGCCTACCGTTTGTGCGTAAGTCCAGTTATTCATTAAAATATCTTGTCCGATACTACTTTTCAACGTGCTCACGAATTGCAATAACTTCTTCCAAAATACGTTTGTGAAGATAATAGATCACATACACCATTAGAAAACCTATGCCAGTCAACAAACCAACACTAAGCATTATTTTAGTTTTCAATGACATCTGTTGTTCTCTCGTAAACCGTAACAGAATGTTTTTACTGAAAGTTTTCAATAATTGCTGCACCGAATTCAGATGTGCGAACTTTCGTTGCACCCTCCATCAACCGTTCCAGATCATAGGTTACTTTCTTCTGAAGAATAGTCTTCTCAAGTCCATCAATAATTAAATCAGCAGCTTCTTGCCAATTGATATGTTCTAACATCATCACGGCAGAAAGGATGAGTGAACCCGGATTGACGACATCCTGATCAGTATATTTAGGGGCTGTGCCGTGTGTCGCTTCAAAGAGGGCGACTTCATCGTTGAGATTACCACCGGGTGCCATGCCGATCCCACCGACCTGTGCTGCTGCTGCATCTGAAAGATAATCACCATTCAAATTCGGTGTAACAATTACATCGTATTCATCGGTGCGGGTTAAAATCTGCTGTAACATGCTATCTGCAATTCGGTCATTGACGATTATTTTACCTTCAGGGACGTTACCATCATATTCGTCATAGAGTTCTGCTTCTGTAATCGTTGTGTCAGCAAATTCCTCTTTCGCGAGTTCATATCCCCATGCACAGAACGCACCTTCAGTGAACTTCATGATATTGCCTTTGTGGACAAAGGTTACGCTACGTCTGTCGTGTTCAATAGCATATTGAATTGCCATGCGTGTCAGTCGTTTCGTTGCGAAAATACTAATCGGCTTAATACCGACACCAGAATCTTCACGGATTTCAACACCCATTTCAGTGCGAAGTAGGTCAATAACCTTTTTCACTTCAGGTGTACCCTGTTCCCATTCAATGCCGGCGTAGACATCTTCGGTATTCTCACGGAATATGACAACATCCATCTTTTCTGGATGCGTAACAGGCGCGGGGACACCTTGAAAATAACGGACAGGACGCACACACGCATAGAGTTCAAGCACCTGACGCAGTGTTACGTTCAGACTACGAAAACCACCACCGACAGGTGTTGTCAGCGGTCCTTTTAGTGCTACACGGAAATGTTCGATCGCGTTGAAGGTGTCTTGTGGCAGCCATTCATTATACTTATCCATGGCGTTTTCGCCAGCATATACATCAAACCAAACGATCTGCTTCTCACCATCATAAGCACTTTGAACAGCGGCATCAACAACGCGACGGGTTGTTTTCATGATGTCGCGTCCGATACCGTCGCCTTCAATAACAGGTATGATGGGGTTATCTGGGACAACTATCTGTCCGTTCGATGTCTCAATTTTCTCACCGGTTGTCGGAACTTTTAATTGGTCAAATTCAATCACTGTGATTCCTCTCTGATTCACACGGAGTATCTATAAGGGGTTATAGGGAATTATGAAGGAGAAAATCTTTATTGGTCAAAAATCTCAGCACCTGCCATCCGATTGTGTAATGCAACGACCTCATTTGCGATTGTTGTATCATCGGAGGGTTTGGGAACAATCTCTGGGTCTGGTGGAATGACTGGACGGATAATTTTCAATTGGAGTTGTTCCCGTGCATCCATAATCCAACCAAATCCGCGGAAGATGTATGTAAGGAATGTCCTATCGCTTTCATAGATGTCAAGTCCCTCTTGAACTGCCCACCCTCCAAAGTCGGTGTTAGGGGTTAGTCTGAGTGGGGGATCATCTTCACGGCCGGCACGCACAACTCCTTCAACGAAAGCAATCTGATATAAACGTTGCATAATTGCTAAACGCTTTTTCTGTCTATCATTCAGTTGAATCTTTCCCTTTTCAACTGCATCTATGAATGGGTTGAAATATATTGCGGGTCTTGGGTCTTGCTGAATTTCATCGGATCTACCAGCAGCAGCGATCATAGGATGTCCAAATGTTGGGAGTGCGCTCCGCATCCGTTCACGAATTGCTGTCTCTCTTGCTTCAGTATCAAGCGGTTCAATTTCATTGATAAATGCTGTCATATCATGAATAGCGCCAAAATGACGGTCACCATCTAAAGCCATCTGTGATGCAACAAAGAAATCGGATACAGCACCAGCATACAAAGATGCCAGATAACGTGCAACCACGTTTGATCCTGCAGAACCGTGGTGTGTTTGTATGACTCCCATTCGCTCCAAAATATTCGCTTCAACAGCACTTGCTTCTCTACCCAAAAGGAGACTATAACATGTCTGGAATGCGGTCTTACCACTTTTTTGGTGTTCAGAAATGAGGTCATTTGCACGCATTGCCAGTACTTGTGGGTGCAGCGCATTGCTTTCTCTCAACTGGTGACGCATGTAAACGGATACTGTTCCTACAGCAACGTTTTCCATGTGTGTATCAATGAATTCTAACAACAGATCCGCTGGATCCCTTGTTCCTTTAATTCCGTGCTGATTCGGTTCACTTAATTTACGTAGCGTTGAGAAATGTTGGATAGCTGCTTCAGGACCGGCATCTGGGAAGGATTTTACGAACTCTGCGACCTGATTGATGAGACTTTGTTTGCCTGTTAGTCCTTGTCTGTCAAGTTCAGTAAACTTATAAAAGTTATCATTTATTAGTTCTGAAAAAACATTTTCTTCATCTATACCATCAACGTCTTTTTCTGGTTTTCTACCGAAAAGACCTATAAAAATAACGGACGCAGGACTCAGTTTGTTTTCAATAATCTCACTCTCTGAAACAACACCGCGAATTGCGAAACTTCTGATATTCAATGTTATCTGTGCGTCCTTACAGTCTACGGCAGCCTTGTGTAAAACGGGATTCGCGAAAACATTGGTAGATTGTGGCATAGAACTGAAACCATTGAGTGCTGCCGCTATTGTGCCCTCCCCCAAATCTGTTGCCTTCTCTATTGCCTCATTTACAGGGGAGTACGTAGAGGCTGCGGGAACTTCAGACAGGATTTTTCTAATCACCGATTCCTGTTTCGCCTCCATATTCTTATTCAACATGAAATCTCCTTCGTACAGAATCTGATTAGTCTAAAAAACACATAACTACCCAATAACGCCACTCACATCTTTATTTAAAGTTGCGTTGTAAACGGTAAGGCATTCAGATTCCATTGGTTATGAAAGTTTACTGACTGATTGTTTTACGTCTTAAAATATAGTATCAAATAATTTATTTAAAGTCAAGATAAAGTTGGAGTCTTTGAAATCTGCTTTGAATTTCAATTGACAGATATATAGTGATTCATATAGAATGGTTAATTCCAATATATGTTGATTTAATCAATGGTAATGACCAATATGAGAATATACACAGTCCTTAAAGCAATGCGACAATAACGACATAAAATTCCTATGATAAATAGAACATTTTCATATTGGTTGTGGATACTATCTTTCGGTGTTTTGTCATTGGTGCTTGCTACAGTACCGTTGTTTAATCTCCTTGCCTTTGAGTTTTGTGCAGTCATCACACTTTTCATAGCATTTGCTGGTGCGCATGTAGCGATGACCGAATTACAGGTGATGAAAAAGAATCCTGACGAACTTGCTGGATCATCACACAACATAATTCTGAGATGTCTCTATAGGGCACTTAAATCAAACGCCATATTACTATTAATTCCACTAATTATTATTCTCACAAATGCTATACGTATCAAAAATTGCAATATCATAGAAGGTTTTCTTTTTTACCTCATATTGCCAATATTCAGTTGTTTTACAGTAACTGCCGCAGGTATATTTTTTAATGTATGGATACAAAGACGTTGGATCGCTTATTTAGCATACCTGACTTTTCTAATTGTGTCGTGTGTTCCTACAATTACTAACCTAATCTTTCATCCTCCTGTATTTGCCTTTCACCCAATACTCGGTTATTTTCCGGGACCGATTTATGATTTCGTCATCTCAATCACCCCTACCTTACTGATTTCGCGAACAGAAACTATATTATGGGGGTTAGTCTTTTTAACTATTTCAGTTTTTACGTGTGAAGTAAACAGAACAACAGCACTGACTCCCAAATTGAGATGGAGGAGACTCGTAAAGTCTTCACAGTTCTCCCTTTTGCGTGTCACTACATTGTCTTTGATAGTCTTGGCAATAGCAGGAATTGAACTCTATTCTGGAAAGTTGGGGATACGTCCCTCACGTCAAGACATTGCTGAATCTTTAGGTGGTTATAGGGAAACGGAGCATTTTGAACTCTTCTATAGCAGAGAACTTGAAAACGAGATTGACTTATTTGCAGACGATTGTGAATTCCGTTATGTCCAACTGTCAGAGTATTTGCAGACAGAAAATTCGCGTAAGGTTCGTGTATATTTATATGCTTCACCTGAGGAGAAAAAACGACTGATTGGTGCTGGAGATACATTCGTAGAGGATCCTTTCGGCTACGGTTTTCACGTTCATTCTCTCGGTTTCCCACATCCAGTATTAAAACATGAACTTGCACATGTGTTGACTGCAGATTGGTCACCTTGGAAAGTCAGTTTGAATGTTGGGATGCATGAAGGGGTTGCAGTTGCTGCGGATTGGGAGGAAGATAAATTGACCGTTCATCAGTGGGCAAAGGCAATGCAAGAATTGAATGTTGCGCCGTCACTTTCAAGTGTCATGAGTCTCGGTTTTTGGAAACATGCTGGATCGCGAAGTTACTTGATGGCAGGATCATTTGTACGCTACCTGATTGATAGATACGGAATTGAAAAGTGTAAAAAGGCATTTCCAACTGGAAATTTGTCAAAAACTTATGGAAAGGATCAACATGACTTAGAGGGAGAATGGCGTTTATATCTAAAAAATGAAGTTTCACTAAGAGAAGATGAACTAAACTATGCAACACAAAGACTAAAACGTGGGGGTATCTTTGAACAGGTGTGCGCGCATGAAATGGCATCATTACGAAATGATGCTCTGGGTGCATATTATCGTCAAGATTATACAACTGCTATTGAATCATTCCAAAAATTGTTGTCTTATGAACCTGAGAATGCAACAAACGCACGTGGACTAATGTATAGCACTTATCACACAGGCAATTATCAATCTACAATTTCAATTGCAAAGCAAATCATTTCGGATGAGAGTTCACAATTTAGATCGGAAGCAGCACAGGTACTTGGAGATATCTATTGGCTTCAAGGGAATATTGAAGATGCATTGATCACCTACAATAACGCTTCTACGTTTGCTAAACGCGAATCAACAGAAAAGAGCATATTAAAGCGGATCGCAGCACTCTCGGATAGTTTTTCTTCAGAATCCAGAAATCGGTTGCGTAGGGTGCTTATCCGTAACAACAGTCTCAGTCGCACTTATAGTGGAACAAAAATGACGTTACTGTTGCGAATTATACGTTCGGAACCGAACAGTTGGATAACCTATTATTTGGCAGGTGAGTTACTGCATCAGGAGAAGGAATGGGAACTCAGCACACAATATTTGCATCATGCATTAGACTTGGGTGCCGGTAAGGGAGAAAGTAAGATGCCCAATTTAATGCGTATAGAATCTCTTCAGTTGTTAGGGATGAACGCCTATCGCAAGAGGGATTATGCCATTGCAGAGAGGATATATACTGATATTGCTGCGGATAAGGCACTCTCATTGGGAGATATATATGCGGCACAGGTTTGGGTAGATCGGTGTCAGTGGGCAAGAAAGCAGAAGCCTTAGTTGATGTCATATATGTATCATTTTCTTAGGAATTAGATTTAAAGTCAACTTGACCATAGCACATATTCATAATATAATATACAAAAGAAGATCTGAACTTTATCACATATTTAACCTAAGTTACTACCTCCTGAATATTAATCATTGAATTATTTTGTCAAACGAAGAAACAAAGGAATTCTGTATATTTTAGTGCCACTTCTTATAAATCGGGGTTACAAACCCCTCCAACAAATGATAGGTGGCAACTTAGGTTATTTAATAAATAAGGACGTATAATGAAACTTTTTGTTCCAGGACGGATATGCCTCTTCGGAGAACACAGCGATTGGGCTGGTGGACATAGGCGAACAAATGCTGAACTTGAAAAAGGGTATACCCTCATCACAAGCACAAATCAAGGGGTCTATGCCGAAGTGCAACCTCATCCAACAAGTCTTATTTTGAAAACCAGTCTGAGCGATGGGACACGTCACGGTCCTTTTACATTACCGATGGAACCCGCTGCTTTACTTGAAGAAGCTGAAAAAGGCAGTTTTTTCAGTTATGCTGCGGGTGTCGCATACCAAATTCTTACGAATTATCGCGTCCAAGGGTTAGAAATAGATAACTATCTAACAGATTTACCTGTGAAAAAAGGACTATCCTCCAGTGCAGCGATCTGCGTGTTAGTTGCAAGAGCATTTAATCGTATATACGATCTAAAGATGACAACACGCGGTGAAATGGAATGTGCTTATCAAGGTGAAATTAAGACACCTTCGCGTTGTGGTAGGATGGACCAGGGATGTGCTTATCAACATCCTATCCTCATGGTTTTTGATGGGGATAACATTAATGTCAGAGAATTCAGTGTGCCATCAAATCTATACATGGTCATTGTTGACTTGGGTGTTGGAAAAGATACGCGGCTGATACTTAATCAGTTGAATCACTGTTACCCTTTTGCTGAAAATGAACTACAGAATAAAGTGCAGCATTTTCTTGGTCCATTGAGTAAAGAGATCACACAATCTGCTTATGAAGCACTTAGAACTGGGAATGCAGAGACTGTTGGCAAGTTAATGACACGCGCACAGCATGAGTTTGATGAACACTTGATTCCTGCTTGTCCTTCGCAATTGACAGCTCCCGTACTTCATAAAGTGCTCAACTATGAACCGATACAACCTTATATCTGGGGTGGCAAAGGGGTTGGTTCTCAAGGTGATGGCACTGCACAATTTATCGTAAAAGATGAAGAAAGTCAGCGAAAGGTAATTGAGATTATTGAACGTGATCTGCAGATGTCCTGTCTGAAATTGGTCGTTGAAGCAAGTAAGCATGTGCGTAAGGCGGTTATCCCCGCAGCGGGATTTGGCACCCGACTTTTCCCCGCTTCAAAAGCAATGAAAAAGGAGTTATTTCCGGTTATAGACCATACGGGGCGTGCGAAACCAGCCATTATGGCAATCGTTGAAGAAGCGGTCAATGCGGGTATTGAGGAAGTATGTCTTATTGTTCAAAGGAGAGATATTGACCTTTTTGAATCCTATTTCAAAACACCACCTCGTATTGAACACTATAACAAACTGAGCAAGGAAAATAAAGCATACTGTGACTATCTAATAGAATTGGGTAGTCGTATATCGTTTGTTACACAAGATGTTCAGGAAGGGTTCGGACACGCTGTCTACTGTGCTAAAGATTGGGTCAACGGGGAACCGTTCCTATTGATGTTAGGGGATCATCTGTACGCCTCCGATGAAGCATATTCCTGTGCAAAACAGGTCTTAGATGCTTACGAGCGGGTAGGACATAGTGTTGTCGGGTTAAAGGAGACACCGATAGATGAACTATCTAACTTTGGGTGCGTCACAGGAATATGGAGTGAAGAATCAATGCTATCGGTAACTGAGTTCTATGAAAAACCTGATCCTGAATATGCAAGGGAACATTTACATGTAGATGGTATGGATGATGATAGTTTCCTCACAGTTTTCGGAATTTATGTAATTGAACCGCAGGTTTTTGGTTTCCTTGAGCAGAATATTGAACACAACCTCCGTGAACGTGGCGAATTTCAACTCACATCTTGTTTGGACGATTTACGAAAAGCAGATGGCTTTTCTGGTTATGTTGTGAGAGGACGACGGTTTGATATCGGTTTGCCAGAAGAATATCGGCAAACGGTGATAGATTTTAGATTTGCATAGTTGTTGATGATCTAATCCAATTATTCAGGCACGGATATCCGTTTGAGAACTACAAGCGTCATATCATCATATTGTTCTGCCTCCTGAACAAATTCCTGCACATCATCAAATATATGCTGTATCATTTCTTCAGCACTACTTTCGCTTGGGATATTTGCAATCAGATCATTTAACCGATCTGTTCCGTACATATCTTGTTGTGCGTTGAGTGCTTCAATCAAACCATCGGAATGGAAGACCAAAAATTCACCCTCATTTAAGTCAAATGTAGTAGATTCATATTCGACGTTTTTCCTACTTCCCAGAGGAAGATCGGCAATTTCAATTTCAATGATTTGATCCCCTCTTTTGAGAATAGGATAAGGTTGTCCACCGTTTGCATAATCAACACTTTTCCCGGATTCATCCAGGACAGCTAAGTTGAGTGCGATAAAACTGGGACCATACATACGTGGTGACAAGCCAGCATTGAGATCGGTCAATATGACATCAGCCTCAGATTTATAGCGTGCGACTTCGTGTAACATGCCGTTTGTCAACACAGCATTCATTGCCCCGCGTATGCCTTTTCCAGCTGCATCAGCAACAGCGATTGCAGTTTGTCCGTTTGCCACCGTCAAATAGTCGAAAAAGTCACCTCCGACTTGTGTTGCAGGAATAGATCTGCCAGCAATATCAAAATCACTTGTATCAGGTGCTTCTATTGGTAGGAGAGCCATTTGTATATTTTGTGCTTCATTCAACTCAGCGCGTATCCGTTGAACTTCCGCCTCTTCTTTTTCCCGCATTTCAAGGCGCAACTGAGCGGTATGCCTCCTATTTACAATCAATCTAAATAGCAAAGAACCAACTGCTGCCACAAAAATCAAAGTTGGGAGATAATTACGCCATCGAGACCAAATTGGTTGATCAATGGTAAAATCTAATACCGCAGGTTGTTGTGTATACGGCCACCCTTTACGAAATGCTTTTATCAAAAAGGTATAATTCCCTGATTTTAAGCCTTCATAACGGATATGTGGCAAACTCCCATCTTCCCCTACTTGTTGTGGTTGATAGAATTGCTTTACTTCGTTACCTAAAGTTGTATCATTAACCGATTGCTCTGCATCAGACTCAGACGAAATGCGCGTCCATTCCATGTCATCAAGTCCAATTAATCTAAATTTATATTCCATTTCATCTCTAAGCGGGTTAACACCTTGAAAATGAATAGTCATATCTTTAAGACGTGCGGGAAGCAGTTCTGTGATTTCAGTAATTTTCTGATTGCCTGCTTCAATACTAAATGGTTCAGTGAATGACTTTCCTGCGTCAACAGAAACGATACGACAAAACGGTAGTGCCCCCAGATTTGCCCGATACTGTGTTGCGCCACCTTCAGTACCAAACCACAATTCCTTTTCGTTTGCAGCATGGATACTTGACACATTATTGTGAATGAGACCGTCCTTGGTAGTAACAGATTGGAATGAGCTTCCATCATATCTGACAACGCCACCACCCCATGTAGCAAACCATATATTACCCCAACGGTCTTCATGCACATCACGTAAGTCATCTACAAGGAAATGGTCTGTAGTTGTGGTATATGTTATGGCTTCCTGTCCATTATACCGAATTGCCCCTTGTGATGTTGCTAACCAAAGATCACCATTAGAGGATGTGATTGAACCGTTCACCTTTTCAATTGCGACAGGAACAGCGTTTCTCAATTCTGTCCCTTGATATGTTTTAATACTATCGTGAAAAACCAAAGTGGCTGATTCTGATTCGTTTTGAGAAGAAGGAGTGTCTTGAATAGTCAAAAGCGGTGCCCCACTTGCTGCTCCGGGAAGTTCAGTTAATGTATTTATGATGTCAGGATTCTGCCAATACATTAACTGTCCACTCTCAATATTGTAGAACCATTGGACTACATTTTCTGTAGAATTCCCTATAGCAGGAATTACAGACTTGAGCTGCAGTACTTCGGTATGGATATTTCGTCCTACGTAATTTGCATTAATCCTTATATTTGAGAATCGTTTGACATCTCTATTGTCATAATAACACCATAACCTACCTTGTTTGTCAGTGTGAAGTGCAGTTACTGCTGCAGATGGCGAGGTTAATGATTCTGTTGAATTAAATGAAGTTCTTCGTATTTTTCCATCTGATAAAAGGCGGTGCAGCCCGTCTCTTCTTGGGAGGAAAACCCATCCACCTAATACAATCCAGGGGTTTTTTCTTGAAGTAACAATTGGTTCCGAATTAATATAAATTTCTTCCCCACCTGGACCGATATCAGCCTGTATAAGAAGTGAATACCTCTCAAATTTCTTATCTTTATAACGGAAGATTCTGTAAACGGTAAATGGATCTTGTAGCAGAATAGGTTTGTCAAGAAACCAGATATAACCGTCTGCTTCAAAAATGTGTGATATCTCTGCGCGTCTACTTAAATTCGAATTGTTATCAAATCTAATCTCAATACTGAGTGACTCGGTTTTATAAGCAAAGTTTGTTAAATTGTGTTGCGTGAGTAAGTCATCATCTTCAAAATACTGTGCTACGCCGCCAGGAATGCTTAACCATAGGGTTCCAGTGCTATCTGATTCCATCAATCTAACACTATTGCTGCCTAATATTGTTCGGGTGGTATGGTTTACGATGACCGGTTTCTGTTCAAAAGTCGTCACACCGTTGTCATGACCGAACCAGATTTTACCATCCAAAGCTTCATAGATTGTGAATATATTGTCACTCCCAAGTCCATGGTCAACGCCATATACTTTCGGTTGTAGTTCTGATGGGTCAGTTTGTGATTCATCCAATTGAAAAAGATTGTTGATTTCATTTTCGAAATACTTCGTATTGTATGCATGAGCTCCCATTTCAGTAGCAAACCATAGATTGTTCCAAGCATCTTCAATTTCAAAGGAACCTTGCATGTTGATATATTGGTTTGAATCTGACGTGATTTTTCTAAAGCGATTTAGTGTATTACCATTCCACCAACTCACCTGTCGGTTGTCACTAAACCATATTCTTCCATATACATCACTCTTTACCGTTACATTCCCATCATTAGCAGTTTGTAGTTTTACATTTCTATTCTGTGTTTCTGTAGATGTGCTGAGTATGTCCTTGAATTCATTCCCATCGTAACTAAATAGTAGTGATTGTCCCCCAAACCAAAGTAGATCATTCCGGTCTTGCATAATTACCTGAACTTCCCGATCTTTTGGTACACTTGGGATATTTTCCACCCGTTCCAAGTTCTTAATTTGCCACAAGCTCACATCAGTTTGGAACTTCATAATGAGTGCACCATTCGCATCATGGCCACCTATCCAGTATGTGCCATCTTTACTTTGAAAAATGACATTTATTATGGCAACGGAAACACCAGTAATAGTCTGTGGAAAGGGCTGTGGCGGGTCTTGAATGCTTAGTGATTTATAACGTGTAAATGCATTGTCTCTACCAACCCAAATATCTCCACTATTATCTACTGTCAGACAATTTCCATCTGTGATATATTCAAAAGTTTTTCCATTGTACCGACTTACAGCACCGCTACCTTCTGCAGGATGTTGACTCAAACACCAAATATACCCCCACTTATCCTCAACAATAGTTTTGGTTCTGCCGTGGAACTCCTCAGTTTTCTCATTCTGAACAATCTCAGTATATGGCAGAAAACTATTTCCGTCATATTTGCTGACACCACCTCTATCTGAACCAAACCAAAGCACACCACGGCTATCTTGATAAATCATAGGTACTATTGGACCTACCAAACCATCTGCCACAGTGTAACTTTTCATCTGTTCAAATGCTGTAGCGTATTCGACAATATTAATGCAGAAAATCAATGATAAAATGTGAACAAATTTTAGCAATCGAATCAAAATAAACCACCTCATGTTTATCGTGAGGAAAAATCTCTAATTCGTGTAATCGCTTCTTCAATTACATTATCGGGATATGTCAATGAAATCCTGAAATAACCCTCACTCCATTGTCCATAACCGAGTCCGGGAGTTACTACGACGCCTGCATCTTCAAGGAGAGCAGTAGCAAAAGCTCGACTTGAACCGTCGAAACGTTCTGGCACTGGCGCCCATAAATACATAGTTGCTTTTGGTTTTTCAATAGACCACCCACTCTGTTTTAGTGCATCAACCACCGAGTCTCTACGTTTCTGATATATGTTGTTGAGTTTTGATGTAACTTCGTCTGCAATTGAAAGTGCCTTCGCTCCTGAGAATTGTAATGCGCGTAATGAACCGTTGTCAATATTGTCTTTTACCTTTTTCACAGCTTCAACAGCAGTAGCATTGCCAACGACAAACCCCAATCGCCACCCTGTCATATTGAATGCTTTGCTCAAAGAAAAGAATTCAACGGCGACTTCATCGGCTCCATCCACTTGAAGTATACTTGGTGACTTGTATCCATCATAAGTATTTTCACTGTATGCGTTGTCATGCGCGATGAGTATGTTGTTCTGTCTGCCAAATTCAACTGCTCGTTTGAAAAAGTCTAAATCAGCAACTGCCGTAGTAGGATTGTTTGGATAGTTAATCCAAAGTACTTTGGCAAGACGTTTCACGTCAACAGGAATAGCATCAAAGTCAACATAGAAATCGTTTGATCTTAGGATCGGAGCATAATATGTGGTTGCACTTGCAAATACATGTCCGATGTTATATGTTGGATATCCTGGACTTGCAGCAATACCAATATCCCCCGGATTTAGTATGCCTAATGCCATTTTGACAATTGCATCTTTGCTACCGAGTGTCGTAACGATCTGATTCTCTTCTAAGGAAACTCCGAAGCGATTTTGATAAAACGCACTTACTGCCTGCGGAAATTCTGTTACAGGACTATCGCATCCGTAACGGTGTCTATCAGGATCTTCTGAGTCTTGTATTGTACTACATAAAGTTTGCACTACCGGGTCGGGTGTAGGAAAATCAGGATCGCCAATGCCAAGGCTGATGACATCAACGCCTCGTTCTTTGGCGGCTGTCATTTTTTGTCGTAAATCCACAAATAGATAGGGTGGAAGTTTCTGTAACCTTTCTGCAATTGTAATCAAAGTAATATCCTCTCCTTAATTATTTAAGATGTAATATAGCTTGTTGTGTTTCATTGAGTTGGTTCATGACGTTGGGACTGAAATGCAAACCTTGACCACCCCAATCGGGCATATAACCGACACTATAACAGTAGTAGAGTGTCCTGCGCGGTTTTTCTGATACATTGATGACGGATCCGTGTGTAAGTGCTTCGGTGAAAATGATTGCATCACCTGCTTTAGCGGGAATAGGCATCAGCACAGGGTTTTCATCTGGATGGCTTCCCCAAGGCTTCGGAAAGTTACTCTTGTGTGCACCTGGAATTACAGCGAAACAACCGTCATCTACACCACAATCAAGCATCGGAAATACTGCCTTTGTTAACGTAGAGACCATCTCGCCATTTCTGCAGTGATACTGACACTTTGGAATAATGGGTGTTCCATGCATGTGCAAGCCGGTATATCCACCACCCCAGCGATATATTGTATAAGTGTGGTTTAAACGATAGGGTCCACCGGTTACCCCCACAACTACATCAAGTACTTCCGGAATATCTACGAGTGCATTCAAGGCACTGTCTGCTTCCAAAATATTTGATATGTAGAGTTCTTTCTCAGTACGTTCCGTACCCAAGCATAATGGGTCCGGGTAATCACTCGGGTTCATGTTCTCATACTTGTCAAGCACTGCGTTGCATGCCTCAACGACATTATGAGGCACAACATCTTTCAAGACAATGTACCCTTGTAAATCAAATAGATATTTTTGTTCACCAGTCATAATTCTATTTCCTTATTCATACGCAAGTATCTCATACTTGAGAATAGTTCCACCTTGTCCAGTAACTAATCCTGTGTTTGGACTGCTCATGTGTATAGCCGTTAGGTCTGTTCGTGTATTTGTCCTTTGGGGTCTCCAGATCGTACCCCCATCTTTTGTATGTAAAACAAGTCCTTCTTTTCCTACAATCCATCCTTCTTGTTTTGAGATAAAAAACACATCGTAAAGAAAGTTTAGCGTGTTGCTATTTTGTCGTGTCCAACTTTTGCCACCATCATCGGTGTGAAATATCAACCCATCCACACCGACCACCCATCCTATTTGTGAAGTCACAAAATAGACAGCGTTTAACCATGCATTCTGTGTAATGTTCATTCTCTTGAGTTCGCGTGTGAGTGTAGAAAGTTGCCACCGTTTGCCGCCATCATTGGTGTATAAAAGCGTTCCAAATAATCCGACTACCCATCCTTCAGTTTTAGACGAAAAATGAATATCAAATAGGTTAAATGAAACACCACTTTTTTGTTGAGACCAAGTTTTGCCACCGTTGGAGGTATGTACGATTTCCCCCGCACTTCCTATACACCATCCTGTGTTTTCATCAACAAAGAACACGCCGAGTAGGTCTTGTTCTGTGTTAGAGGTTTGTCGTTGCCAAACGACACCACCGTTTGTTGTGTGCAAAATTATACCTGCTTCTGCAACTGCCCACCCCTTTCTCGGTGTTACAAAATGCGTTCCCCCGAAGCATTCGGTAGTTCTGCTATCCTGTGCTTGCCAATTAGAACCGCTATCCTCTGTTTGTAAAATGGCACCTCGATCCCCGACCACATATCCTTTGTTATTGTCAGTGATACAGATGTCAAAAAGTAGATGTGTTGGACTTGATTGTGCATCCCATGTGATACCACCGTTGCGTGTATGCAATATAGTTCCGTTTTCACCAACTGCCCAACCGAGTTTATCGGAAACAAAGTCAACACCTAATAAGAGTGCATCGGCACTGTTGTGAAAGCGGGGACCGCCACGTTGATGTTTCCATAGACTGCTGCCATCTTTCTTAATACCTAATGCAATATGGAGAATTACACCCAAATCTCCCACAATCCATCCGTGATGATTGTCAGCAAAGTCAACGTCATACAGTGTAAATGTATGTAATGGTTCATTACCAAGATATTCGGGTTGTCCGTATTTTTCAGTGTGTCGTTGGTTACTTCCTTCTGTGGGGAATCTCCAAGTTTGTCCACGGTCGGTTGTTACATAGATGCTCCGTCTATCTCCAACAACCCAACCTGTCATCCTATCAATGAAATGTAGACTAAAGAGTGCGGATTTGGTTTTGAATTGTTCTTTCCATGTCTGTCCACCATCCTGAGTGTGGTAGATATATCCAGAGGTCTCTTGGTCATTCGGTGTACTGTAGGTGATAATCCAACCGTGCGAGTTATCAATAAACTGAATCCCTTTTATTGATTTTCTGCCAAAACTGGTTCCAAGGAGTTCATAAGTTTTTCCACCGTCTACTGATTTGAGGAGTGTCCCCCAATCTCCAACTATCCAACAGATTTCTTTCCCGATATAGAGACCGTGTAAATCATATTGTGTTCCTGATTCAATCCTTAACCACGTTTTTCCACCATCGGTTGTCCGTATAATAACGCCACCTTCACCGACAGACCACCCTTCCTTACTATTGCGAAAGAATACTTTTCTCAGTGGATTTCCAAAAACTGTACTATGTTGTTTATGCCAATTTTTTCCTCCATCCTCAGTATGCAGGATAATACTCTCTGCACCATCGGTGTAGGAATTGTCGGATTCCTTGATGTTGTGATCTGATACCAACCCGACTGAATTACCTACTGTCCATCCATGTGTTTCAGAGATAAAATGGACATCATATAACCGTGCACTCCAGTCTCCTTCTAAAACTGTTTTCCATATCCCTATAGTATTTTTTTGTGTGTTTTGGCATCCGAGAACTGATAAAATTGCGACAAAATGTAACAGGAAGAGACCTATTAGTATTCCCTTTGCATGTTTATTGATTCTTTCCAAAAAGGACTTCGCTAACATCGTGTAATCCTCGCGGTGCGTCTACCACCCATCTTGCGGCACGGATCGCCCCCTTTGCAAACGCCTCTGGACTGTGTGCGCGGTGTACTACACTCAGTGTTTCACCTTCTGTTGCAAACATGACAGTATGATCCCCCGCGATGTCTCCACCCCGGATAGCATGGACCCCAATTTGTTTTTTTGGACGTGGACCTATAATACCGTGTCGACCGTAGACACTAACTTCATCTAAATCTCGTCCAACGGCTGCGGCGACAGTCTCTGCTAATCTCAGTGCTGTGCCACTTGGAGAATCTGCTTTATGATTGTGATGTGCTTCAATTACTTCAATATCATAATCATCGCCAAGTGCCTTTGCAACCAATTCCAACGCCTGAATCATGACGTTCACGCCGAGACTCATATTCGGTGCCATGACACATTTTATTTTTGAAGCAAGTTTGTGGACTTCTGCTAATTCGTCTGTGTTGAATCCTGTCGTTGCAAGAACTATTGCTTTATCTGCCTCTACAACTTGTCTGAGATGTTCTAATGACGCATCGGGAGTTGAAAATTCAATTGCAACATCAGCATCTGCAATCACATCTTTGAGATCACTTGTGATTGCAATACCGAGTTCACCGATACCTGCTACGACTCCAACATCAGCACCGATTTCTGGATGCGCAGCGTATTCAGTCGCACCGATAAGCTGCATATCGTCTTGTTGTGCGACACCTTGTGTAATTAATCTCCCCATGCGTCCACATGCACCATTAACTACTACTTGAATCATGCTTATTTCCTTTAGCCTTGTATTGATTTCATAATAATTTAGTATATCACATTAACAGATAAAAACGCATAAAAATATACGGATAGAAGCATTAATGGTAGCTTTTAGAATTAACCTGCATTATGGAATTGTAGTGATGCATAGTAGTAGGCACACTCCGTGTGCCGTAACCCAATCTGTGTGGACGGCACGCGGAGCGTGCCTACTACCATGTTGTGTTCACAAGCTAAATCGTATCTCAAAACCATTAACGTTTGTAATGAAATAGAGCAGAAAAAGCTAAAACTATAGTGGAATTTACAATTAATAGGACACGTCTCAGAGGGCGAGGAAACCTCGCCCCTACGGGACTTGTAGTGCTTGCAAGTGCATTGAAATGTCTTCTTAATTCTAAACTTTACGACAGCGTGTCTCATAAATGCAATTTGTCCGAAATCACCTGATCGAGTGTCCGGTAAATCGTGGTTTGAAACCCTATCTACGATTTATGAGTTAGGTTGTAAATTACTCAAAGTGTGAAAAGGTTCTTTCAAATGCAAGAACAGACCTTAAAGGATGTTATGTTGTGTTTTAGGTTGAAAATATGGTATCCTTAAAAACATTTTGCATTAATTGCATTATAATTTGGTGTTTTTGGAAAAAATTATAATAAAAACCTTCGCGAAAAAAGAGGGTTGAATGCAGTTGTCACAAGGGTTATTTCTGATCTGACTGTGTTGCTAAGGCGCACTTCATGACAGGAAGCACTTGTGATTAAAATACTCACAGGCATGCCACGTTTTTCTGTAATCGCTACCAGTTTGGTCCCTTTACAACACTTTGTCGGACCTACACACTCACCACCTTTCTTCGCTGGAACAAACTTCGCATCAATACAGCACTCCCTCATATTTATTTGTTTTCGTTTTTCAAGTTTTTCTATGAGTGCCAGTTGCACGCTTTCAAGTGTTCCATCCATAGACCATTGCTTGAAACGCCGATAACACGTTTGATAGGGAGGATACTTTTCTGGTAAATCCCGCCAAGGTGCCCTTGCTCGCAACACTCAGAGTATCCCATCTAACACTTCTCTATGACTACGTCAAGGTCTCCCGGGTTTACCTGATGGATATTCAGGCAATAATGGCTCAATAACCTTCCATTGCTCATCACTTAATTCCATTCAAATCATCTCCGGACTCTTAGTAGAAATAGTTTAACAGAGATGATTAACGTTTAAAAGAAAAAAACACACCAACTATAGTAAAATAGACAATTAATGAAACATATTGTCCCAATTGCATATTCATATAATGTCCGAGGCGCAATGATGGGGATTAATTTATTCTTTCGGTAATTCATAGACTTTTTAGATGTGATTAGGAAAATGTCTATTGCGTCACTTGAGCCTATGTTATGGACTAAAAGGTGCTGGTATTTGAAGACAGCAGCACCAGCGGTGCGGAATGTGTATAGAAAATGTATCGGACCTATAAGCAAGCACCAGCGGTGCGAAAGGTATATCCCTAATTCCATATACGCACACCTGTCGCCCCTCTGGGGCTTGTGTGATGGGTAGTATCGCCTTCCTATACACCTTTCGTCCCGCTGGGACTGAGGACACGCATGAAATGAGTTGATCCTCTAAAATGACGGTTTTGGTGTGGTTAGGCAACCGGACCTAAGGAAATCGGGATTACCCAATTAATAAATTAATCTTCATAATTGCGCGACTACAAACGCGTTTTTCTAAATGGAAAGTGTATTGTTAATTTCATATTTTACTATAATATTTATGAGATACGTTGTATAAAAAACCCTGTCCAAGTCATCCGCTACCTTGTAAGAATCGTGAACTTCTGATAACATATCAAGCATAAGATGGCATATTGTTCATCATATTCACCTCAAAATAATCTGTGTAGATATAAAGCGGTATTGGATATCAGACGAGTGCAAAAGACGTGGCACATTTGATATAAACTGCTTTAATTTTGACAAATGAAAGCCTTTGCGATTAGGCGAATTTATGACAGACCAATCCGAACATGTTGCGTTGTTAGCATCAGAACTCGCAAAACGACAGTTACCGGTAATCAGTGAATTTCAACCAATTGCCGATTTTGAAGAACTGCTCACCTTTGCTGAAACAAACCCCACACCATCTGAATTTGCTGGACAACATCCTGCTTGGCAATTGGAATCTGTGGCTGCACGGGTAATTGAAGCACTTGCAATCGCTTCACACGAAACTCTTGATACAACGGAATGGAAACCGTTAGCAGAAATACTGTTAGAACATATAGAATATCTCTATACATATACCGATGCACCAACAGCACGTGAAAGACTGGCAGCTGCAAGTGCGTTGGCATTGGCAAGTTGTGTATGCAATGGATTACCCCAATCCGACCTCTGGCGACTTGCTGGGTTTGGTCGTATTGCGATAAATCTTAGCGATGCATCTCCCTCACCATCCGATACACATGTCCTACAGCCGATTACAGCGGCATTTCAGCTTGCAGATTCGTTCAATTTACCCCTCTTGCAAACTGCAATTGAATGCTATAACACAACGCTTAATCATGATTTAACACAATCCAATAGCCTAAAGTTTCCACTAAGTGAGAATGAGTTTTTTGAGTATCTTAATTTTGGATTTGATGGATTAGGAGATGTAAAATCTGCATATATACAAGGAGACTTATCTACTGCAAAATCTGAGTATACAGAATTTCGTGTAAAATTTATATATACTCTTGAAATCACATCAGACAAAGAAAAAACCAATGATTTTATCACAGCGAAACAGTATCTCGATTGCCTGCTAAAACTCTCCATATATCCGACACCGCCAATTTATGCGACAACAGAAATCGGTATTGCTGCGCTTCTCTTTCCAGAATTTCGTATTAGTGAACAACTACTCAGGTTCGTATTTCGTCGCTACAAATGGATAGAAAGCGCGTTCTTCTATCCTGATGGATTTCACAAAGATCTAACGGTGCGTTCACAAACCGAAGCGATGTCAGATATTTCCAGATTTCTACATACTTACGAAAAAACGCGACAGCACTCTTATTCTGAATGTATCTCAGAGATGAAGAAGTCTTTAGCAGAACAGACGAAAGCCTGCATATACCTTAGTCAACCCGATCTGTCATTCCCACCATTTATCACTGATAACGCCACAGACAAGTTAGACTTTGTTAGAAAAGACGATATTAGAAATGTTTTTCTGAAAGATAGTGACAACCAAGTATTTTCACACGCATTGCCTTATACTGGTTACTATGTAATGAGCGATTGTAGGGAAAGTGATGCACAATACCTGTGTTTTGACAGCGGTCCTTTGGGAAAACTGGGTTACGAAGATAAGTTGAGTTTCGTGTTGTTCGCACATGGACGGCAACTCATTACACAGAGCCTTGACATTACCAATGGTGATGAAGCATTAGGAACAAACAAGTCATTTAACTTGATTCTGATTGATGGAAAACGGCAACCAACAGAAACAGAGATAATTCCTGACCCAAATACACGTTGGATTGCAACGACTGCTTATGATTTTGTTGAAGGTTGGTATAAGGCATCGGAATATCATCACAAACGTTCCATTTTCTATGTGAAAGGGGAATATTTCCTACTTCATGATACCGTTCTCGGTGATGGAGAACATTCGCTGGAACAGATTTTTAACCTTACTACACCACACATTAGTCGGGAGGCAGGACAGGTATGGACGCAGGAAACGGGACAAAGTAATATCTTTATCGGCACTTCAGATGCTAAAAATCTCTCTATTCACTCAGATGACAAGGTGTTGACTTTTTCCACACAACGTGAACTACCAACCGTCCTGAATGTTGTGCTGCTTCCTATGAAACCTGCTGTTGAAGAAATCCCAACGATTCAATCAATTTCTGTGAATGTTGATGAAGATGTATTGGCTACAGGTTTTACGGTCAAATCCGCTGGTGTAACAGATATATTTCTTATCTCAGACGATGGCTATGCTGAGATGTCAACTTCAGATACAGAACAAGAGATTGAATTTATGGGAGAATATCTGTTTTTGCGTGGAGACAAATTCGTGATGCTCAATGGCAAATATCTCAAAGTTGGCACAACGGTTCTTGCTGATTTAGATGAACCCAAAGAACATTTTACGATTATAGATTAACAAAACAGTCTGAAGCGTATTTCATAAAACCATATGTATTGCCCAAATGCGTGAATAACATTAACGTTTTTAGATACTACAAGATAAGCAATATTAAATAATAATCTTTCGATTTTTTCGGCAGATGACGACACCGAGTTCGTAGGGACGGGGTTTCCCCGTCCGCTATCAATGGACAATGTGCATATTAATATTGAAACTTGCTTAGTACAGTCGTATTTATGCAAAATACTAACATACCCGTTTTTTCCTATTTAATTGATAAACGTAAAGAATTCTGCTATATTATTTTAGCAATGTTATCACTGAGGATATTAGCATAGTTGAACAACACCGCGAACTTGCACATGTTTTCATCGATCCATTACAACCATCAACGACACACGAGGTGATGCCTCACGCAACTTCAACAGCAATTTAGGTAATAACTAATACTTGACAGCCAAAAGAAATCATTAATGCGTAACATACAGCCACGAGAAATAGAAACCTACCGAACGCAAAACGGGCATGAACCTTTCACGGAATGGTTTAACACAATTCGAGATGTAAGAACACAAACCAGAATTCGAAGACGACTTGACCGGCTTGAAAAAGGGAATTTAGGCGATTGTGGATCTGTTGGTAGCGGCATCTTTGAGCTGCGGCTACATTTTGGACCAGGTTATCGCATCTACTTTGGTGAAGTGGATAGAACAATCGTCCTTTTGCCCTGTGGTGGAGATAAGTCAACACAAACACGGGACATCCAACGCGCGAAAACCTATTGGTTAGAATATAAGGAGGGACAGCGATGAGAAAATACCGAAAATGGCGAGAAATAGTAATAGAACAACTTGCCATTGACTGGGATGCTGCATGTGACTATATCCAATTCGCAATGGAAGAATACCAAATTGATAGGGATACTACTGTATTTCTGTTGGCACTTCGAACATTTGTAGAATCGCAGGGTGGGATTGCTGAACTTGCCAAGAAAACTGGCATAGATGAGGAAATGCTCTCAAAAACACTCTCATGTGAGAAAGCACCACGCATTGATACACTTGCAACTATTCTCACTGCACTTGGATGTCGACTTTCAATTGAACCAAAGAAAGATGAAGACATGTCATCTTACATCAATCCCACTGGAGAAACGGAAATTCCGAAATTCGCAAATGAACAGACACAATTGGCTGAATCAGAGTCAACTTAGGAACAGAGGTAATTATAATGGCTGAACAACACCACGAACTTGCACATGTTTTCACCGACCCATCACAAACTGTCAACGATGCACGAGGTGCTGCCTCACGCGATCTAAACACCCCTTACACCTTTCCAAACTACACCAAAGAGGCGTGGACTGAAAAAGCCGAAGCACTGCGGCAGCAGATACGTGTCGCAAATGGTTTGATACCATCCCATGAATCAACACCTATCAACGCTCAAATCTTTGGAAAAATTGAACGAGAAGATTATACCGTAGAAAAGGTGCATTTTGAACCCTTCCCCGGTTTCTTCACAACAGGAAATCTCTATCGTCCAAACGGAAAAACTGGACCGTTCCCAGGTATTGTAAGTCCACATGGACATTGGGGACGTGGAAGATTAGAAGATATAGAACGCGGTTCAATTCCTGGCAGATGTATCAATTTTGCTAAACAGGGTTATGTCATCTTTGCTTATGATATGATAGGTTACAACGATAGTGGTAAGCAGATAGAACATCGTTATGGTAGTGCGAAAGAAGCGTTATGGGGTTTGAGTGCAATGGGACTGCAACTGCAGAATGGAATTAGTGCCATTGATTTTTTACAAAGCCTGCCTGATGTGGACAAAGAACGTATTGGATGCACAGGCGCATCGGGTGGTGGATCGCAGACTTTCATTCTCACCGCTGTTGATGAACGTGTCAAGGTCTCAGCACCTGTCAATATGATTTCGGCAACGATGCAAGGCGGTTGTATATGTGAAAACGCACCGAATTTGCGGTTGGAAGGCAGTAATCTTGAAATAGGTGCATTGATGGCACCACGTCCACTACTGCTTGTGTCTTGCACAGGTGATTGGACATCAAATACGCCAACTGTAGAGTATCCCGCTATCCGAAGCATTTATGAACATTTTGATGCTGAAGATAAGATACATCAAGTTCAAGTAGACGCAGAGCACAACTACAATAAAGAAAGTCGTGAAGCAGTATATGCGTGGTTTGCAAAATGGTTTCTTAATGATGAAGACGCATCCAAATATAAAGAAACACCTTATGAAGTTGAACCCGATGAGGATCTATTGGTTTTTTCTGATCGCGATATACCGGAGCATGCATTGAAACAGGACGACATCCTACGGGCTTGGACGATGTTATCTAACAAAGCAATTGAGAAACGTAAACCGACAAATGAAGATGAACATCAGCAGTTTAAAGAAGAAATGGGAAGTGCTTTACAACACTCCCTTGGATTACACTTGCCAGATAGCAGTGAGATAACACTTGTGGAACCAGAAGGTGCTTTTCCCACAACCTATCATCCAGACTATTCTGCGCGCCATGTCGTTATCGGCAGGCAAGGAGTAGGTGATGCAATTCCTGCCATTCTATTTCGAACTGAGCCGTTGGTTGGACACGATCCGGTCGTTGTCGTTGTGCATCCCGAAGGAAAAGAAAAGTTGATTGATCCTGAAACAGGGGAACCTATACCAATAATCAAAGAGTTGATAAATGCTGATCGTAAAGTGCTAATTATTGATGTGTTTGGAACAGGTGAACACGGAGACTATGAGAGATCTGAGGAGACAAATTACTTCAATACCTATAACCGAACAACAGCAGCGTTGCGTGTTCAGGACATTGTAACAACACTACTCTATTTTACAACCAGAGGCGATGTTTCTGAGGTAAGTCTCATCGGAATAGGCAATGCAGGTTTGTGGGGACTGCTTGCTGCAGGATTCACGAATATCGAGAAGGTTATCGTTGATGCAGCACAGTTTTACAACACGAACCAAGAGGCATATCTGAATAATTTACCGATTCCGAGTTTGCGTAGAGTAGGGGATTTCCGCTCTGCAGGTACACTTGTCGCACCACGTAATCTGATTATTCATAACACTGGGGATGTATTCAACACATCATGGATTGAAGAAGTATATCAAAATCTTGGTGTAGAACAGAATATACTTGTTAGGAAGGATATAATGCCAGATGCTGAGATAGCCGGGAGAATAGTAGAGTTATAATACCATCTCTGATTAGGTATCAGCTTTGGAAACAAACCCTCCATACATTGTAGGGCGGGGTCTCTGTGCCCCAGCGAATACAAATCGCATATTTATAGTGACATTTAGAATTCATGATGCATTTTTGTTTTTTGTTAGAATAACCTAAGTTACTACCTACGGAATATTAATCATCAGATTACTTTATCAAACGAAGAAACAAAGGAATTCTGCATATTTTAGTGCCACTTCTTATTAATCGGGGTTACAAACCCCTCCAACAAATGATAGGTAGCAACTTAGGTTAGAATATGTTTCTCATGACTCATTCAATAGGTTTATGTTGATAAAATCAAAAACTATAGTGAACATTGAAAATAATAACACAAAGTCCCTGTAGGAACGATCTCCGAATCGCGACAGAACTCACGGATAATCGGGAATCGGAGTCCCCTCTTACATGTCGAAATGTCCCATTAATTCAAAAGTTTACTATAGTAATGATTTTGCTATCGCATAACACATGCATAGCGGGGCACAGAGACCCCGCCCTACAATGTATAGATTTTGTTATAGGTTGTAACCACGTTCATTGTGTTGCGATAGGTCAAGACCCATACGTTCATCATCCTCTTCAACGCGTAAGCCAACAATAGCGTCAACGATTTTAAGAATAATAAACGAAATCAATCCACTCCAAACGATAGTAATGATAATGCTAAGGAACTGTTTCCAAACTTGCACACCGATGCTGACATCCATACCAGCACCGCCTAATGCGCTTGCTGTGAAAACACCAGTCAAGAGTGCACCGACAATTCCACCGATACCGTGAACACCAAACGCATCTAATGAATCGTCATAACCGAGTTTCGATTTCAAACTGGTAGCACCCCAGAAACAGACGGCTCCAGATGCGAATCCGATAACGAGTGCACCCATCGGACCAACTGTTCCTGATGCAGGCGTAATCGCAACCAAACCGCCAACAGCACCTGTAACAATACCAAGCACACTTGGTTTACCGTGTTTGATCCATTCAATAAACATCCATGTAATTGCTGCGGTAGCTGTTGAAACTTGAGTAACAAGCATTGCCATACCAGCGGTGCCATCGGCTGCAAGTTGACTGCCAGCATTGAACCCAAACCAACCTACCCACAGCATAGACGCACCGACGACGGTAATCGTTAAGCTATGGGGTGGCATTGCTGTTGTCTGATAACCGAGACGTTTTCCGACCAATATTGCAGCCACTAACGCCGCTATACCTGCGTTAATATGCACGACATTACCACCCGCAAAATCTTTTGCTCCAATGACATCACCAAACAAAGAGCCGTCTCCTGCCCATGCCATGTGGCATAGTGGTGCATAAACGATTATTGACCATAAAACAGAGAAAATGAGCATAGCAGAAAACTTCATCCGTTCTGCGAATGCACCGGCAATCAATGCGGGGGTGATAATTGCAAATGTCATTTGGAAGACAATAAAAACGGTTTCTGGAATAGTTCCACTTTCACTACTTGTGGTTACACCTTTCAAGAAAATCGTTCCTAATCCACCAACGAATGAGTTAAATGTTATTTTCCCAGCCTCCATACCAGCGGTATTGAATGCCAGACTATACCCACAGACAATCCAAATAATCGTGATTATCCCTGTCAATGCAAAACATTGCATCAGCACAGAGAGGACATTTTGGACACGCACAAGTCCACCATAGAAAAGGGCAAGTCCGGGAATAGTCATAAACAGCACAAGGGCTGTTGAGGTAAGCATCCACGCAGTATCACCAGAATCGAGAGATGACTCTGCAGCTACTTCGGTTGTTTCATGTTGGTCTGCAAACACATCATAAGTCAACATGAGACTTGACACACCAGATATCAGTAATATTAGTATAAGCGTTCCAATTAGTGGATAACTAAAACGCTTCTTTTTAAAATTCGATGCACTTCGTTGTGGCATCTTTAGCCTCCTTTGTTCTTACAAGCGATTATGCTTGTTTATTGTAACTATAAAGATTGACAAAATTGCCAACCTATCATTTCCTATTCATTACACGTAAATAAATTAATCAATTAATGTATATCAGAAAACTCAGTTCTTCAAGTATTGGAAAAGCATTTTATCAAAATATGGAGATGGTATCAAGTAATTGCAATTTATGGCAGGACTATTAGTTTATAGTGAACATTGAAAATAATAATACAATGTCCCTGTAGGAGCGATCTCCGAATCGCGATTTAACTCAGTGATAATCGGGAATCGGAGTTCCCTCCTACATCTCGAAATGTCCTATTAATTCAAAAGTCTACTATAGTTTTATAATTTGCCAGTTGATGAGTCTTACTATGAGTTAGGTCTGGGTCATAGTGATGCATAGTAGTAGGCACACGGAGTGTGCCGTAACCCGTTCGCGTTTGGACGGCACGCGGAGCGTGCCTACTACCATGTCGTATTCCCAAACAAAACCGTATCTCACATCAATTCACGTTTGTAATGAAATACAGCAGAAAATCCGAAAACTAAATAACCCTGAATTTATGGAATACTGTAGACAGTAAGATAGGAACGCCCACATGTCAGGATGTATAACTCAGGGATATGTTAGACTTCCTGTGGGCGAACCTAATTGATTTGTAACCTTAACCTAAATATTGAAGGTTATCTATAAAAACACTAACGTATTGAAGAGACATTGAAGTCTGGATATGCACTTGCACCATGCTCTTCATAGTCAAGTCCTGCCTGTTCCTGTTCTTGTGTAACACGTAAACCAGTTGCTACTTTGATTGCATAGAAGAGGATAAAGCCTGTAACGAGACACCATGCCAAAACTGCAACGACACCAACGAACTGTGCCCACAGAAGTTCAAATCCACCGCCAAAGAAAACACCAGATGAACTATCAAAGAATCCAAGAAGCAGAGTACCTAATGCGCCACAAGTTCCGTGAACTGATATAGCACCAACTGGATCATCAATACGTAGATTTTCAATCAACAAGACACTTAGAACAACGACGATTCCACCAATCGCTCCCATTATGGCAGCGGATGTTGGACTAACAGAAGCACAACCTGCGGTAATAGTTACCAATCCAGCAAGGGCACCGTTGAGGGACATACCCGCATCGGGTTTACCAAGCATTATCCATGCAGTAATCATTGCGGTTATTGCACCTGCTGCAGCTGCGATATTCGTTGTAACTGCAATTTTGGAAATATCTAATGCATCTGCACCCATCTGACTACCAGGATTGAATCCAAACCAACCGAGCCATAGAATAAACACACCGAGTGCTGCAAGTGGCAGGTTGTGACCGGCAATCGGTCTCGGTTTGCCTTCACCATCATATTTGCCAAGGCGTGGTCCTAAGACGATAGCACCTGTCAATGCGAGCCAACCACCTGTTGAATGAACAACGGTTGAACCAGCAAAGTCAGACATACCTAAACTTAATAACCAACCACCACCCCAAACCCAGTGACCGACAACAGGATAGATGAGACCTGTGATAAATACACTATAAATGAGATAACTCTTGAACTGTGTCCGTTCTGCCATTGCACCAGAAACGATAGTCGCAGCCGTTGCTGCAAAAACCAACTGGAAGAGCCATGCCGCGTATGTCGGCACAGAACTCCACTCTAACGAACTAAACACACTGGAACTGGCTGCTGCACCAGCAGAAAGTTCTTCGGAAGGAACAAACCAACCACTTGTTCCCATGAAAGCATTACCCGCACCGAACATTATTGCAAAGCCGATTGCCCAATAAGCGATTGACCCCATTGAGAAGTCCATCAAGTTTTTCATGAGAATGTTAACAGCATTTTTTGCCCGTGTGAACCCAGACTCCACCATAGCGAAACCAGCCTGCATAAAGAATACAAGAAATGCAGCGACCAGCACCCATAGTGTGTCTCCCATATACTTTGAATCCTCTACCTTTGTGAGTGTTCCGTCATCACCTTCTATCAACCCGTTGAGAGCAAAGACGTTAATACTAACCAAGCAGGTGAGGACAAAGATTGTTACAATAACCTTTTTTGTCATTTGAAAAGATCTCCTATATTTCAATAATACTGCTTTTTAATACTTTGAAGAACTGAGAGATGTTATACGTTGAATGATATATTGTTTCATCGCGAATCCATCATAGTGTTACATACCATAGATTCGCGATGCCTTCTATAGATAAAACAGCACGGTTGCAGTCCATATACAACGAACTACCAAGTACGAACAAATGTCATTCTACCGGTAAGTCCTGTTTGCTCAATTTCTTTACCATCATCATCCTTAGATGGCTGGGTCTCATAACCAACAAACAGACCGAGCGTATTGTTTTCACCATAAGCCATATTGATCCGGCCACCTACAACAAGACTATCAAGTCCTGTATCATCTTTTTCATCTAACGTTGATAAAATCAAGCCTACCTCTACTTGTGGACCAATAGCAATATTATCAGTAATTGAATAAAGAAGAAAGTCACGAGTATATAATGAATCATCATCATAATCAAATGGAGTATTGAAGAAGCCTTGAATCCAAGATTCAAAATAGATTGAACCAGCAGTAAGATAAGTAAACAGCTGCGGTGCAATCAGAGAAGAAGGACCGTTCGCTGATTCATAATCAAATCCAATACCTACCATCGGCAAGAAAGTAAGTGACAGTGATTCGTCATCAATAACTGGTATTCCAATACCGAGGTCAAATTCTGCGAAAGTTCCAACAACATATATGTCGCTATCTATAGAAACACTTCCAGCAGGATAACTACCACCAAACCAGATTTGTGTTCCAAGACTATCTGTGTCGGTCCGGAACCAACCGCCAATACCTGATTCCTCTTCCATTTCCATTTCCATCTCTTCACCCGCTCCGTGTGCGTCAGCGTAAACCATCGGAACGCTACCAACTGCGAGCATACCAACTATTGCAAGTAATAAAGGTAACCAAAATGCTTTAATTTTCATTTAAATCTCCTTAGATTTATTTAATTCCAGCACGTATTTTCATCGTGCAAATAGAGAGTTTATGCCAGTTTGTGAACGCTTATGCTTGATTCTGACATCAACCTGTGATAAAATCTGTGCTTAGTTGCACTGCTTGTGTTAAAGCAATATGTGTGCCAATTAAGTGTGTAAGGGTATTTTACGATGTTGAGATGTCTTATAGATAAGACAAACAGTAGTTTTGTCCTTATGTATCACCTTTCATAAGATTTTATCTCTAAACTATATACAGATAGCGATATACCATAGTTTATACAGATTGGTTTCTGGTAAAAATGCTGAAATTTTCATCACAAAACTGCCTAAAAAATAAGCATATATTGCTTGTCTGTATCGTCAGTATCGGTGCACTCCTACGATTTTGGCATCTTGGTACGTGGAGTTTTTGGATTGATGAAGTGCTTACCGTACTTGATGCAAAAGATTTCTCTCTCAGCAATTCCCCTATTAATCCAATTCCTTATATCACAGCGAAGTTTTCTGCAATTTTCGGTGAAAACTTGTCTTTTATATTTGATGGAGGTAGTGAGTGGAATAGTCGTCTTATCTTCTGTATCGTGGGTATTATATCAATACCGATAGTCTTTAGTTTGGGAAAGACCTTATACAACAATAGAGTTGGGTTATTCGCATCTGCTTTTGTTGCCTTATCAAACTGGCATCTGTTCTGGTCACAAAATGCGCGTTCATACATCCTCACCTTTCTGTTTGCAGCGTTGGCAGCTTGGTTTTTCTACCGCTCCTTTGATAAGGATTCAACACTTCTAACTATAGGTGCACTCTTTTCCAGTATCTGTCTTATCTTATCCCATCTCTTGGCTGCAGCGATTGTTCCTGCTTTGGCTGCCTATGCCATATTGCAACTCTTAGAAAATCGGAACAGAAAACGGTTAGTCAATCTCATTATATTCTTCCTTCCGTTTACCGTTCCTGTGCTCATGCTGGCACTACCACAAGTTCACACTTATATTTCATCAGGATGGGGACACAATGAATGGGGACGTAGTCCACTTTATGTGATACTAACAATCGTTCAAGGAGTTAGCATACCGATTGCTGTTACTGCATTTTTTAGTGCTATTATAAACTGGCAGAACCGACCCACAAGGTTTTTAATCTGTTTTGCTGGTGTGCCTTTGGGACTACTATTGATTGCATCTCAACTACAGAATGTTGCTGGATATTACCTGTTTTGGACAACCCCCGCCTATTTCATACTGGCGGCTGTTGCCTGTGAACAAGTCTGGGATGCTATGGGTTCAAACAGACACAATCTATTTAAAGCACTTTTACCTTTTCTGCTTATCCTTGTGTTGTTATCACAGAATTTTCTTTATTATCAGTATGAAAATGGTGGTCGACCTAAATGGAGAGCGGCATTCGAATTTGTTGAAATGCAGAAGCAACCAACAGATAAGATAGTTCTTTCGGAACCGCGAATGGGTGTGTTTTATCTGCCGGAAATGGAAATTGCTTATGTTGGAGAATTGTTAGACGATAAGGAAGGTTTTGAAGAGAAGTGGGAATCTGCTCAGATGGAACGACTGTGGTTTATCGTTGACGTTGCCAGTTTTAATGTCTTTGATGCGGATAAGGCAGTCCGTAATTGGATTCGTCAGAGAGGACACATGATAGAGACATTCCCTGCATACTCACGGGCAAAGGATAGGACGATACATATTTATCTATTAAGCAAATAGGGGTACGGTAGACAACCGCACCCCTATTCAAAGTTGTGCTACCAGAAACGGGTAAAGTTCATTCTACCAGTAAGTCCCGTTTCTTCATCACCTTTCTTTGTTTCATAACCGACATATATACCAAGCGTATTCGCTGTACCGTATGCGATATTGAGACGTGCACCCAAATTGAATGCCCACAAGTCCCCCATTTCTCCAAGACCGAGAACCGATTCAACCTGAGGTCCAATTGCAATCGTATCATTCAGAGAATAGGTGAGATAAGTTCGATTGTATAATTCATCAATACTATCTTCTTCAAATATGGAATAGAACGTACTGATGGTCCAGTGGAAGAGAAAGAAATCACCTGCATTAAGGAAAGCAAAAACCTGTGGATAAAGTGCATGAGGTCCATCTGCTCCAGTATAATCAAAACCAATACCTACCATCGGCAGCAATGCTAATGATAAACTATCAGAAGATACAACAGGAAATGTCACGCCGAGATCAAATTCACCTAAGTATCTGTGACTGTGACTACCATCTACAAAATTATAGTCGTGTTTTTCATTTACATAAATATTTGAAGCGATTGAGATGCCGCCGACCGGATGGCTCGCGCCGATCAAGAAATAGCTGCCTAAACTATCAATGTCAATCTGGAACCATCCTGACACACCCGGTTTTTCTTCCATTGCTTCGGTTTCAGGTGCCATATCTCCTTCCGTCTCGTGTGCATCCGCAAAAACCGCAGAAGGTGCGAAAATAGAAATTACGCCTATAATAAGAAATATAATAATCAACTGTAATGCATTAATCTTCATGAAAAATCCTCCAGACTATATAGTATTCTGGCACTTATATTTGGTAGTTAAGATTCGGAGATTGCTCCTATAGAACGATCGTCCATTGCATAGTAATCTCCGATTCTCAATTGTTAAAACTACTAACAATTTTGTGTAGACTGTCCGCTAAGTTAAGAAATTAGGAAAGGCTTAGTGTATATCTTAATAAGTATCCACTGAAACTGCAAACAAAGATATATACAAACAACCACAAGCTACTTGTGTTACTGCATTTGCAACACAACCTTTTACAGCTTGTCCAGTTTGAAGTTTTTTAGCTGCTATTACATAAGCATCCGAGTAATGGGCAACATATTCTGGAGATTTACCGAGAAGGCGCGAAGCGGGAGCAGTTGGAACATCGTAATTAGCGTACAACAATCCGAATAAACTACCAAAACAACCAACAATAAACCAGAAAGTTTGATTAGTATCTGCTACTGCATCAGCTTCAGCAGCAGCAACGGCTTCAGCCTGCTCCGTATTATTTTGTGCAAGTGTGATGAAAGGCATACTTAATAACAAAAACGTCATTATGAAAATTAAAACATGAAACATCGAATGTATTTTCATTATTACTCCATTTTTATTTTTTACAGAATTAAAACTAATTCATTAATCAATTGAAAATGTAATTTATAGATTGCTTACCTTTAATAGAGAATGAGATTGAAGGCAAGAGATAATGTTATAATGTTAATCACATCTGTACCAATGAATCTTCGGTAATCAAGCATAAAATTTAATGTAAGGTAACGAGATAACTCATAACCGAATCCACTTGACAAACCAAACCCAAAGAGGATATCCTCAACACTTTCTTGATAAGAATTCACAGACGTTGCTAATCCAAGGCATCCGGTTAATAAAAACTTTGATAATCGACTTGGAAAGTAATCAAATCCTAAACCAGATGTTCCATCAATATAAAAATTATCGGTAGCTTCAAAATTATTACCATAGGAAGAATAAATATATTTTCCATTAAATGACATACGGTGAGTAAGAAAAAGAGTAAATTGCTCTGATAGACCATACCCAATTCTGAAGTTTGGGACGTTAAGAGAAGGCGTAACAGAATAGTATGAATTAGTATCATATGTCCATGACCATATTGTTACTCCAGGTTCTATACCAAGTCCGATAAAGATTCCTTCACGTTTACCATCAAATCCATTTGTAGTTTCAAACGGATATATTATAAAAAAATATATTATTATCGCAAAGAAAAATAGCCTAAAAGATCTTATTTTCAAAATACCCCTCTTTTACATGAAAAATAGGTGCAATAAAATTATATTTATTGTGCATTCCTAAACATAAGAAAACATAGAAATGTCAATTTAACTCTCTATTTTTATAATACTAAATATAGTATAAAATATCAAGTATTTTTTATGCGATAACTGTACCAAAATAGTTTTCAGCATTTTCAGATGAAGGCATGGGTTTAGTTCCATCATATTATACAAAATCTGTCTGAACTAAAAAGTATCTCTCACTTGTTCTATGAGTTGTACCAGTTTCTGTTTATCTTTAACACCTTTGGATGCTTCTACACCAGAACAGAGGTCTATGCCGTATGGGTTTATGTTTTCAATAGCAGCTTTGACATTATTAGGACGAATCCCACCCGCCAAAAAAACAGGTAATGGACTTTCAGATATAAGTTCTGCAGCGAGTCTCCAATCATATCTTTTGCCTGTACCGCCATAGCGAGGTGGATCAACGCTAATGTCAACTGTATCAAACAGAAGATAATCCGCACCAGCATTGTGATATGCTTTCATTTGTGCATGCACTGCTGATTTATCTACATTTTCTGGACTCCCCGCAGGAAGGTAGACAGATTTCCAGAACTGACATGTGGCATCACGTTTGAGTTCCTCAACCTGTTCAGGTGTTTCCTGTCCAAGTAGTTGCACAGCAAAAGGCTGTATTTGTGAGACTGCATCTTGTATGTCGGATGTTGTGCGGTTGTAGAGCAACAATACTGTTGGAATAGGACTACCACTTGCGATTTCTACTGCTTGTGTTGTTTTCAACGTTCGTTCTGATGCTGCAACGTCCACCAATACCCCGATATAATCTGCACCAGCATCAGCAGCAAGGCATGCATCGTGTATTGATGTTATGCCGCAGATTTTTACTTTGCATCTTGTTTCTTCAGACATAATGTATTACATCCTCTACTATGGGGACTATAGCACTTTATCAAACACCGTATTCTTACATGATTTATTATCTGTGAAGAATTTAAGTGGGTCGGAACTACCTAAATTACGAATACACGTCTCGTATATGATAAATCGTCGTTTTGAAAGAGAATAACATAGGAGTCCTATCTCTACCATAAGTTATTTCTTATACTAATTCACATTTCCCTTAGTTTAAAGACTAGCGGAATCCCTTGCGTTTGGCAGGAAGTAATGCTTTAAATATTTCAGGATATTTCTTTCTTAACTTGCCAAGTTGTCGCCTAATAAGTTTGTTAGTTTTCTTGTCTTCTTCAATTAACGTCATCAAGAGAAGTATCCGTGCTTGCTCTGTATTAGGAAACTCACTTAACTTATCAAGTATTACACTTATGTTTGCTTCCACTTCGTCTGGCGTTAGAAAATGACGTAGTGACCATGATAAGATTACTGCAGTATAGATGTCATCTTGCGATTGTTGAGAAATTAGATGTTGGACCACGCTATTTACGTGTGTTTCCAAGAAAGCACTGTTAAATGACAAATCACATAGTGTCAAGGCAATAAAGTCAGGTACAATACCTGGTATGCTGGCATCTGCAGAAGTAATGAGTTCATGAAATTGTTTGCGGACCTTTGGGGCATAACGTATCGCATTCTCAATTCCGTAAATTAACTGTTCTGGAGGCGAATGCCAACCTGCTTGCAAAAGCCTTCCACCAAGAAGTTTACTAACGTCAGATATTAGATCTTCATTGACGTGCGAATAAATCTTCTCTAATAAAGTCTGACTTATCTCTCTCCGTAAACCGATGTAAAAGAAAGCTACCTCACCCCAGATACCGTCAAAATATGTGTCTACAATTAGGTCATTTAGATTTTCTATATCTCCTCTGCTTTCGTGAATGTGGAATGCAGTAAAGTAATCCAAGTAAGATCTATGCTTAAATATCACCTCTTCCCGTCCATTTAGTATACCTGTTCTTTCTATTTCTTGGACAAATCCTTTGAATTTTTCTAGATTCCACTGGTACTTGGCACAATATGAATTAAGAAAATCATCAAATTCCTCGCGAGGTACTGTCAATCTGTTTTTTTCTCTAAATTCACTGTGTGCAAGAGTGCTAAGAAATCTCTTTTTAATGAGATAATCAAATAACACCTCAATTCCTTTCTCACGATCCTCTCTCCCAAGAGCCATATCAAAGAATCGGTCATATAATTCGGTTACAGAGGCAGGAACTTCTTTATGCTCTTCAACTAAATCAACAAGTAACATTAATGACAGTGGAACTAACATTATTTGGTTTTGGATTCTTTGAAGACTTTCTTTCATCGTTTCTAAAACGCTGTGATCATTTACCAATTTAGATACAAGTTTTATGGCTTGACTAAATTCGAACGGTAGTAATTCATACTTTTCATATTTCTCTGGTAATGTGTTTAATATATCAATTTTCCTGCTAGTGATGATGTAAGAACATCCTATTGTTTCCGAAAATTCATCTAATCTATCAACCATATCTCTTCGGTATGATGGATCAATTTCATCCAAACCATCTACAATGATAACACTTACATTAAAATGACTCTTAGTCTCTTCAGATTCAAAGTATTGTATCAGAAAATCTTCTACATATTCTAAATCTAGGAACTGTCTTGCCGTCACTAAGACTGGAACGAATATCTCTTCATCAGAATTACCAGGTTTTTTCAATAGCTGCTGATAAGCATTTTGATACATGTCAATAGATAATTTCGCCATAGCCCCAGTTTTACCAGTGCCCGGATCACCTAATAAAATTAGTTTTCGCCTTTTCTTAGTAATTTCTAATAGTCTTAGGAAAGGAAATTTTCTGTTCTTCCAAACTGTTCTTATACCTTTTTCGTTGAATTCAAGAGGTGTATCAAAAGGTCGAATTAAGGGATCAACAAAGTACTCAGAAAGATTCTTTCCTGATTCTTCTCTGCGATGATTTTCCTCCAGTTCACTTGTTTTCTTTTCCAGGAAATTAATGACCCTACCTTCAAAAAAAATGTTTGGATAAAACTCGGTGAAATTGTCTATAAGCCAATTGATATCAAACAACTCAATTTCTGTTGCTGTAGCTACTTCACTTGTAAGTCTTTTTTTAGCGTTTTTGCTAAATTCACCAGCTAATACAACGTAAACTGTGGAAACCGGCAAATCTTCAAGAATCGATTTTGTTTCAGCTGGATGTGCTCCAGCTTGTTCAATCTGACTCTGTATTTCTTCAAATCTTTTCGTCATTCCTTTAGATAACACATTCTTAGTGTGTGATTTTAAATCATCAACATTACCAAGGGTTTTACCATTGATATTACCACATTTAACTACAACACCAATAACATGTGTAATTAGTCCTTTATTCTTAACCATAACAAGATCTTTGCCAAATTCTTGTATTCCGTGGGTAACCTCAACCAGGTAATCAGATTCCATTCTTTGAAACAATTCTTTCAGATATTCATGTAAGTCTGTTTCTTTATAATCCATGATTATTTTCTTTCGTAAAGCTTTTGGTAAGGTTTCAGCTTTTTTTCTTAATTTCATGTCGTGCTCCAATTATCTGTATATATTATCTGTATCCTACATTCCGCAGTTCTTTTTTCGTATTTTGACATTTATTAGGAATCTATGGATCTTTGTAGATATTGAGTTCTTCAATTTTTTGTGATCTGATTGAACCCTTGAATTAGTTCAAATTAAGTCAAAAAACATTGCAATTTGGGCATCAAAATTGCCATAAACCCAGTATCCATGCACTGGGAATATGGTCTGTATAAATTATAACTTAAAAACTTTGTATATACCAATTCAATAGAGATAAAGTTCAATGGTTTCGATTCAGAAGCTTGACATTCTGTATTTCAGCTTACTGATTTAACCTCACAACCTTTCTCTTTTTATACCAAATGTAAGTATCACTTGGCAACAACTATTTTACACTTGCAAATGTGGTGTAGCATCAATTGTATATCATCTATAGAATCACGTTCGCTTATTCACAGAAAACGGTCTGTCTATCAGCATCAGAATAGCAGATAATCATCGTCACGGGTTGCCAACTTGTGTTGACAGCATTGTGTTTGACATTACGCGGAATACGTAACATCATACCGGGTCTGAGCGGAATTGTCTCATCTCCCAATTTATGGTCGCATTCGCCTGATAGCACATAAATCAACTCCTCACAGTTCGGATGGTAATGTGTGGGATTTCCTTCACCTGCATTAATGTAGACAACACCGAATGTCATCTCTGCTTCTGGATCAATCTGTTCATTACATAACCATTTAATTGCACCCCATGGAAATTCAAGTGCTCCAGCTTCGTTACTATTTGTTAGCGTTATATCCATCATGTTCTCCTGAATATTCTTTTTTTAGGATTCGTTTGGTAAAGAGAAACAGGTAAATCTTTGTTCAGCAAAAGCCTGAAGTTCTTCTAATGGTGTTTCATGCAGATAACCGATAGGCGCACAGATCGACCTAATGTTGTCAACTTGTTGATTAACAACATGGTGTGTGTGCCCAAAGAGGACGTGTGAGATCAACGGTTCCTGCAAACATATCCTGCCAAGACCTTCACTTCCCATAAACGCACGGAAATAGTCCCAAGGCAATTCCCCACGATACCGTATACACTCTCTAAACGGAACGTGATGAGTCACAACGACGATACGTTGCACTGTGCTCTTTACAGAATGGATTTGCTTTTCAAGTTCTTTCTCAAATCGGAGTGCTATTTTCTCGTCAATATCACTCCATTTCGCATATAGTTTATCGCTCCAGACTGATTTCATCAACTGTTTTTCCGCATATTGCTCAGTTGAAAAGTGATATGCATCCGAAGCAAACGTATAATCATACCAACCGATTGTACCGCAGAAACCTATCTTATCAACCACATAAGGTGCATCTATAAGGGAATGAAACCCATGGTCTTGACATATTTCTGAAATTACACCGCATTTTTGTTCACTGGTCATGTTTGCATTCTTACCGACCCAAATATCATGGTTTCCCGGTACAAACAGCTTCTGGCACGTGAAATCTGCATTAGCAAATTCACCGAGTATTTCGTAAAATTCGGATAAGTTAGGGGTTACATCACCTGCAAGGACAAAAACATCAAGATTAGCATCTCTGACAACGTTGATAATGTAGGGAACGATTGCCTTATTCGCTTCGGTAGAATCAGTATGCAAGTCTGAAATTAGTCCAATTTTCATAAGTCTTTATGATCAGACATTTCTTTGTTTCGTAGGATCAGACTTCATAACTGAATATAGTCTGTATTCAAAGATTGCTGACTAAATTGAAACTGGTGACTATTCTGATGATGTTGTCAAGCGGCTAAATACCTCATCAAGAAAGATACGGATAGCGGAATTATCTCCTTGAAAACGTTGTCTCTGACGTTCAAGTGCACTTAGCGACGGTTCATCACCAATTTTTGCAATTGCATCCACAAGCGTTAATTGTGTTGCGGGATTGCTTGTAGTTTCCAGAGCATTTATTAAGAAGTCGCGTGTCTGCGTTCCACCGATATTACCAAGTGCTGATGCGGCGATGTCTTGTGCCGTGGAATCTGCTTCTTTGAACGCAGCGATCAATGCGTCAATAGCAGATGTGCCAATCCGACTCAGCCCTAATCCCGCTTGAAATCGGATACCCGGTATTTCGTCCTCATCCCTGAGCACTCGTACAAGTGGTTCAATGGCAGATACAGGTTTAAGGTTTTCAATCATAGAGAGACACGCGCGTCGAATTTCTTGTTCGGGTTCGTATGCCTTTTGGATATATTGTTCTGCAAGTTCTACAAGTTGTCCTTCATTGACCTTCTGATGCAGTGCTTCAGATCTGTGTCGGAATTGAATTCCGAAAGGTGCTTCAAGTGTCGCTGTATTTGATTCGGTGTCTACAAGCAGCAGTCCCAAAATTTCTGCTGATGCGAGTTGCTCGCTATCAAGTGTATTTGCGGGGAGTTGATTCAGATCTTGTTCTTGGAATTGCTGAAAAAGTGGACTGAGTTCACTCAGTGCGACAAGCCGTTCTATACTTCGTGCTGCAGCTTTACGAAGTGAAAGTTCAGGGGTGTTCTTTAGTATGTCAATCAACGCATCAACTGCGCGGGCATCACCTAAATTCCCGAGAGCCGTAACAGCAGCGATTTTTACGCCAATCAGTTCAGTTGTGCGGAAAGTCAGAGCTGCATTTAATTCTGCAAACTCATTCACAGATTTTTTGTAATCATCTAAACCTTGAATTTTTCTTTCATCCACAATCTTTTCAACAATATCACCGATTTGAATGATACCAGTATTTGCAGCGGGTGTTCCAGACATAATAGTCTTAATGCGGACAGCATCAACTTTCTCTACCTCTAAACCAACTTTATCTCCCATTTTCCGTGTTGCAATACGAATTGGTTCCTTATCTTTGAGATAGAGGAGCATGTTATTGTCGTCTTCCATCGCTTTTTTGACTGCTTTATTAAAGTCATTGGCATGCTGAATAGGATATTCTCCAATTACATAAGAAATGAGTTCGCCTTCTACGAGATTCGCTTTTTCGGCTGGACCGTTTTGTGTGATAGAACTAACAACAACTCCTGTAGTAGACCATCGGTTTTCAAGATCGCTATCAAGTTGTTGCACTTCCATTTTCAGGTGTTCATCGTAATAGACATTATCACACCCAAGTGCAACAAGAACGATGATATAAAATAAAACCAACCATATATTCTTAGACATTCTCATTCCTTTTGACGATAGAGTATTATTAATTTCCCAGATTCACGACGATCTCTCTGCTGCTTTTCTCTTTCAAAGCATCTAAGAGTGGCTGCACAGCCTTTTCATCACCAAGGGCAGATAATGCTCGGATTGCATCAACCCGAAGCGATGAGCCCTTGTTTTGTGTGATTTTGACAAGTTCAGGCACGGCTTTTCCACCGATTTTTCCCAATGCTGCAACTGCCATTTGTCTTACTTCTGCGACCTCACGATCACCTACACGTTTTGCCGAACCCGATTCAATCAATGCTGCCAGCACAGGAATCGCTTTTTCGCTGCCAATTTCACCAAGTGCCTTCACAGCATTTAAACGTGTTCCCATTTGATTATGTTCTAATAGATCAACCAGAATGGGTACCATAGTAGATGGATCCGATTTTCCGATGTTTGACATCACCCAATGTGCATCGTGTCTGTCACGATTATCTTTAGACTTAATCGCTTTTTCAAGTTGATTGAGTAGTTGTTTGCGATCACCTTGTTGATAGACCAGGGTCAATGCCTCTAAAGCAGCGTTTTGCACATTAACATCATCGTCCCGAAGAGTATCAAAGACCAATATCTCAAGGTATTCCCGAGATTTATTTTGATACGCTTTGAACATGTGTTGTCCGCGTTGGGCAATAGATGCTTGATTCCATTCCGGTAGGTTTGCTTCATAAAATTCTTGTGAATCATAGAACCCAAGTAGGTAATGTGCTTCAGCATTGTCATTCTCCTGTTGAATGGCAAGTTTAAACTCTCGTACAGCGCGTTCCTCTTTCCGGCGTTTATCCGATTTTATCAATTCTTTGCCCTTTGCAAGATGTTCATTTTGGTTGCCACATCCAACAATTAAGAAGACAATTCCTAATGAAAGAATAAAGTTTAGCAAATAGCGTTTCATCAATTCCTGCCTTGAAATTATGTAGTGTGATGAATCACACATTATCTATACAAGTATCAACCTATTGCAAAAGCGTTGGTTGTTCTACAGATGTTTCATCAGTTTCGTCTGCCTCTGTTTCTTCCTCTGTTTCTTGTTCTGTCTCTTCTTCAGCGGTTTTCTCCACCTCAGCACCTACAGACTTTTGAAGTGTGACTATAGGTTTTTCAGAGAACCCCCAATCCTTATACCTTTGAATGACAGATTTATCTGATGGTGCAAGGTCAATTTCAAGCGTAGTTATACCATTATCAGAAGCTGCTGCTTCAGCAGCTTCAATAAGATGGTCAGCAACACCTAACAGACGGAATGGTCCTGAGACTGCCAGATTGTTAATCTGTCCAACCGTATCATCCAACGGATGCTTCTTCACTGAGATATGACCGACTGCATATCCGCTGGAATCAGCAACAAGGTGGGTCGTTTGACTATCAGCAGCCAAGTCAGCTTTTAATTCTTCTGCTACCTCATCTTTAGTTTTCTCAGAGAAGCAATATGTTTGTAAATGTCCGGCATCGTCTTCTTTAGCAATTCGGACTTTAATTGTTCCTTTTAAGTCAAAATCTTTATTATCCATGAATTTCTCCTTCATTCTGTTTTAATTTGGTATCCTCTTCATTTTCAAACGGTTCTTCCTGTCCAATTCGCAGTTGACGTTCAGCATCAACGACATCACGATTTATTTTGCCAATACAACGATTTAACTTATCAACGAGAGCTGTGTGTGTTGGCATTGCGCGACGGATTTGGCGTAGTTGATCAATCACAAGTCGGAAAGTTCTGACGAAGTCTCCCGCATCAAGATCCGCATAACCGGTTAAATCATCAAATTCACAACCCCTACTCCAAGCACGCATAGCAGAACATAAATGCAATTCCAACAAGGGTGTTAAATCTGAGACGTTATGTTGATTTTCTATCCGTTGGATTTCAGCAATTTCGTTCGTCGCAGCACCGAATATAGATAGCATTCTTTTATCTTTTATTTTTTTGTAATAACCGTCCTTTCTTGGTTCAGAAATGATTGCTGTGATCAGACAATTGATCTCATCCTCACTCACCCGTTCAAAAAATCCGCTAAAGAGAAGTTGGGTCAATTGCAATTCATACCCGTAGATATTTGTTGCAGTGTTTCCTCGCGGTAGCAGCGTTAGTTCTTCAATATAACCGAGTGTTGCAAGGACATTAAGTCGCGCAGCTATCTGATTTCGTTGATAATCCTCAACATTTGTCTGTCGGTTTTTTCTTTTTACTATATTTTGTTCCGTTTTTCTGATTGTTTGATATCTTTCAGAACATTCATCCTGATTGTAACAGTCATGGCAGAGATTGTTATTCAGTTCACTTTTTAGGTTATTCAACTTATCATATTCAAATTTCAACTTTTTATTTCGTGCTTTTTTGGATTTTCCCCGTGAAGAACGAGATTTTGCCATTGCTATATCTGCATGTATGTTTTCACGTTTCTGAGTATTTTTTCGTTTGTGCCGATAATATTTCTCAATCTGTTTCAGGCCATTGATATCGTCATGAATACAGACAGGAACAGGTAAGGATTCAAGTTCTTCTTCTAATTGTTCAATATGTGCATTGAGATCTGTGATCCGTTTTTTATTCTGATAGTTGCTCAAACTCATCGTGTAGACATCATATATGTCGTCACCATATTTCTCGTATAGATTGAGGATACTGGAATATGACAGGTTAAATTGGCTTGTTATCGGTTCTATCTTATCAGAAACTGCTTTTCGTACATCCGATAATGTAGCATACCTCGGGTCAACCTTTGAATACACATATCCAACAGGATCAATCCCACGTCTACCTGCCCGACCTGCCATCTGATGATATTCACGCGCTTGAAGGTAACGGAAACTCACACCATCAAATTTCTCAAGACTATCAAAGACGACTGTACAGGCAGGCATATTGATCCCTACAGCAAACGTTTCAGTTGTAAACAGCAGTTGAATTAATCCTGAAGTGAACAACCGTTCTACAACTTCTTTGAGTGTTGGTAGCATGCCCGCGTGATGATAGGCGATTCCACAGGCGATGAGTTTGCGAAAATCGTTAATCACACTTTCTTCATCAATATCATATTGAGTGCAAAGTGCATCAAACATTTGCAGAATTTGTTTCTGCTTCTCTTCATCAAGTAAATTACGTGTGGTGTAAGAAGCATAATTTTTAGCGTTAGCTTCACAGTTCTTTCGACTAAAACAAAAATAGAGACAGGGAAGCCGTCTCTTTTTCTGTAGATAGGGGACCAAATCAACATTTATTATTTCTTTTGGTATTTCTGTACGTTTTGTATTTGACTCAGTACTTCTATTTTGTTCTGATTTTTTATCGTCACTCCATTTCATTTTCTCACGTTGGCGTATCTCACGCTTTAAAACAAATCGTAGATCGTTCAGATGATCTACTTTTCCTATACCGAAGCCGTTGAAATATATGTGGTGTTCTAAAGGAACAGGACGTTCCAACTCTTCAATGACTTTGATGTCAATATCCCGGACACTTTGCATCCATTCCGCAAAGGAGGTAATATTTGGAATCGTTGCACTCAGGCTGACAAACTTGATATGCTGCGGGGCAAAGATAATGCTCTCTTCCCACACAGTGCCACGTTCAATATCGTTGATATAATGTATTTCATCAAAGATAACATAAGACACATCCTGCAATCTGTCTATATCATCAAAGATTGTATTTCGAAATATCTCGGTCGTCATCAATAGAACTTGCGCAAACGGATTTAAGACTACGTCTCCAGTAACAACACCGATTTTATCACCATATTCGGCTTGAAAATCTCGATATTTTTGATTGCTTAGGGCTTTAATCGGTGCAGTATAAATAACGCGTTTGTTCGTCTGGAGACATTTCTCAACTGCGTATTCTGCGATGAGTGTTTTACCAGCACCAGTAGGAGCAGTAACTAATACTGATTGTTCTTGATTTATTGCTTCAATCGCTTCCTCTTGAAACAGATCCAATGCTAAGCCTTTATATTGCATCTAACCCTCTAAACTCTGAATTTATGATTTAGTATAATGGATATATGGTATTTTGTCAAGAGAGATTATATGCAGAGGGGTGTGTAGAGTTTTTGGCACTAACCTTTTACCCCGCACTACAAATGATTTTGTGGGACACTTGTATTGCCTGTTTATTTTCTTAATCTTCATACGGGACTAAAACGTGTTACATCTATCCTGCAATTCACCATTATGTCCGGTATAGTGACAAAATCTTTACACACTTTTTAGACCTTCACAGATTGACTCAACAAAATGTATATGGTAGACTAACCACACAAAGACAGTGAACCACAAAATGTATGGAACAAATCCTAAAGGAGATATAAAGATGATTCATTCATTCACCAAATTCAGAATTGAAAAATTATCGTTAGGAGTTCTCTTTTGCAGTATTGGGTTTGCGTTGTCATTTTTCCCAATTATGCATGCAGCCGCACAACGAGATGAAGCAACAGTCGCAGCACAATGGTCATTTGATGAGGGAAGTGCAATTGATATATCAGGAAACAACATTAACGGACAAATTGTCGGACAACCCAATGCCGTTGAAGGTATTTACGACAAAGCATTGGAGTTTGATGGTGTTGACGATGGTATCAAATTCCCAGATACGCCATTTATCAACACAGGTGGTCCATATAGTGACAGAACAGTTTCAGCCTTTTTCATCTGTAGAGACATCAATAAGAACGAGAAACAAGTCATCTTCCAAGAAGGTGGCGCAACACGCGGTTTATGTGTCTATATCCATAAAGGAGAGGCATTCGTAGGGGGTTGGAATCGTGCACAATATAACTGGGATGGTGCCTGGATTTCAAAGAAGATCAAATCAGATCGCTGGCACCATATCGCTTTAGTCTTGCGCGATACTGTTGATAAAGTTGAAAATGATAAGTTTGAAATGTGGTTAGACGGTAAACTTGTTGGGAAAGAATCCGGTGGTCAGTTGTTTTCACACACTAACGATACTTCAATCGGCTATGTCACTCAGAAAACCTTTTACCATGATGGTGTTGAAGATCTAAGCAATGTCGGTTGGTTTGAAGGCATCATTGACGATGTCCTCGTATATAATTCGGCTTTTGATGCAGCAGATTTCGCGAAGATTGCACGACCTCTCAATGTTGAACCCGCTGGGAAATATGCGACAACTTGGGGGAATCTGAAAAGTGATCGGATTGATTAGTAGATCGTACCACATACGTCTATTTTTACATGAATCTTAATTTATAGAAGAAGTATCATGTATGTAGTAGCGTCATTCATTGCGCTTGTTACATTTATAGAAAGAGACGAAATGAAATGCACGACTAAAAAGCAATCTTTGTATAGAACACGGGTTTTCCGAAGATCTAATAACTTTTCCCAAAACTTTACACACTCAAAAATCTGTTCTATTTGTTTGGTGACGATCTATATTTAAGCACACCATCCGCATCCGTAAATCGCACAAACAGTGCCCATGTCCAACTGTTCTGCTCAACACTACACAATACCTCGTTCCATCCTGATTTTAACTTGCACGGAATGACATCTGCATCCCGTGTGATACGACGGTAGACCCGCTTTCTGTGGATCTCTTTTCCATTTAGCCACACCGTAACCGTCTCATCGCTACCTAACAGCATGACAGTGTCCATTGCTTTTGGAGCATAGACGTAAGTAACCGCATATCCAACGACTCCCGTATTCATACCGATGTTTGATCGTAAATCTAACATGCCACTTGGACGGGTTGCTACATCACGCCAACGTATTGTTTTCCCATCTATTCCTATGTAGGTCTCGTTCAAGTTTAGGTGCTTTTCAGATGAAACCGATGGAACAGTCGTGTCTGAATCTGTCTTTGGAAATGGACCTAAAACCATGTATTTCCGCACAAACGGAGAGGCATGCAACACCTGATAGGAATCAACTCCAATTTTGTATCCTGTCGACTCGGCTGATTTACCAATATTCTTCAAAACAAACTCATTTTCACCCTGATTCAATGGGACTTTACCAAATACTACCAACGTCCCCGCAACCAGTTCAGAATGGTAGTAATCATGGGATTGTCCGACGGCTTTGCCATTTACGGTAAGTTCAGCAAGTCCATATTCAGGTCCGCGAGTCATCACTGCACTGATTTGATATAGGTTTCTGTGTTGCACTTCAATCTTTTGATGTACTTCTGCCCCAGCTGCTTTCGCATTTAATGAAACATGTCCTCCATCTATATCAATACCCGCATCACGATAGTTTTCTAACTTATACCCATCCGATTTCTCTTTGACTAAAAGGGATATAGCCGATTCTGTGTCCTTCGGTGGCAATTTCCACTGCTTTTCATACCAAAATTGTGGAAGTGCATAAATATCTCGTGCTTCGTTTGTTAGATAGAGATTATATCCTTCAAAACAGATTGCTTCTCCTTGAAAATTGTGAGACAATACCCACGGTTTCCTTTTTGTTGTCTGTGCTAAGTTATTCCCAGAAACATCATACACCCACAAGGAATTGTAGGTGCAGACAGCCAATCGCTTCCCATCCTCTGAGATACTAGCTCCTGTAATTAACCTTGCCTCAGCAAATTCACCAACACGTTCTAATACCTGTTTCTCGTTCGCTTTCAATGCGGGGAAACGATAAAGCACCGCAGTTGATTGTTCTTTAGAGACAATATAAGGTATGCCGTTAGAAATGAACAGACCTTCCGCATCTACATTATTGTCAGGATATTTATACGGATATTTTGCAATGACCTCTGTTTCTGTTTCGGTGAACGGGTTTGGTTCCTTCACAACAGACACATTCAAGTCAAATCGCATACGGCTATTGTTGCCGATGTCACCGATCCAGAGTTGCCCTTTGTCGTCAATACTAAGTGCTTCCCAGTCGAAATTGCGTGTACCACGCACTTTAATGTCTTGGATTAATTCACCATTCCGTTTCGTCGCGTAAAGCACGGCAGGATTACCTGAGTCATTCAACGTCCAGTAGACACCATCAAACTGTCGACTTGCAACGATACCAGAACTTTCACGGATGTCGCTATGTGTATATTTACCTGTGGGTTGCCACGGCGGAGTTCCAAAAGAATCCGGTTCTTCAGCAACAGAAATTGTAGATATTAGAAGAAAAATAAGTGGATAAAGCAATAATTTCATTATAGGAACATCCTTTAACGATCTTCCTGTTGGAAGGTTTCCAACAGACAACGATGCTAAAAATCATTAAACACTTTCACAGGTTTACCCGTTTCAACCGACTCCCAAGCAGCGACACCCACAGCAATAGACTTAGCACCATCAACCACATTCGGAGACGGTTCCAAATCGTGTTCAAGACACTGTTGAAAATGACGCATATAGCGTATTACCGTTTGCCCATGTCCATAAACACTTGTGTCTTTTTCTGGAGGACTAGCCATCTCAAAAGGTTCTCTCGCGAAAATTTTGTCCAGCATCAATTTAACCTGACCTCCCTTGTTGTCTGTAAAGTCACCAATCATTGTTCCTTTCGTGCCGTAAATAGAAACCTGCATCATCGGCATCGGTGGATGGACGACATCATAGAGTCCCATCGCTCTCGCAATCTGACCACTTTCAAATTTTAGGTTAAGGAAGAAGTTATTTTTTATCGGATATTCAGGTGTGAGTGTGCCTTTCGTCCCGTAGGCATGTACCTCCTCAACATCACCGAGAAAACTGCGTAAAATATCAACAGGATGTACAACACCTCCAAACATGAGATCTTGTGGCACCTGGAGTCGCCACGGTGTAAAATCGTAGACATCGCGCATGTCATGAACATAATATGCATCCGCAACCATGATGTCTCCTAAATCACCGTCGTCAAAAAGTCGTTTCATTGTCAAAAACTGCAGATCAAATCGCATCGTCTGACCGACAAGAAATTTGACACCTTGCTTTCTGACTAAATCTACCAACTTTTGTGCATCTGCCAAGGATGTTACCATCGGTTTTGTGCAGACAACGTGTTTCCCTACTTCAATCGCAGCGATGCAATGTTCTGCATGAAGATGGTCAGGGGAATACACTGCGACAACAGAGATATCCTCTCGCTGCACCAACGCACGGTAGTCAGTCGTCCAAAATTCAACACCGATCTGCTTAGCATAGTCTTCAAGCACATCCGGTCGTTTCGCACAGATACCGCGTAGTTCATAATTCAGATCAGGTACATCCTTAAGCAGTGCTGCCGTTGATCCCATATTAGTTGGATTGATCCCAATAACACCTAATCCTATTGCCATTTTGTGCCTCCTTTGATGGATAAATCATACCACATATTCTGTTGCTTGACAAGTATTTCAAATTCCGAAGGGTGAGTAAAGTTTTTGGCATTACAATGGATGGTAAGAGGTTAGTGCAAGAAACTTTACACACTCGAATATGAACATAGAGTTGTCTACTTCACCCAAATATGATATACTTCACACAGATATTTTTATCAGAAGACGAAGAAATGCATCAAGAACAGAAATCACAACCAAACTCAGAGATAAATCAGCGAACAACATCTGCATTAACACGCAGCATTGACTTCTTGCTCACACAACAGCAGCCAGCTGGAAACTTTGAAGGACAACTCTCCTCAAGCACGTTCCCATCTTGCGCGTATGCATGGATCCAACTTGCACAAGGTGAAATGCCAGAACCGACATTGGTTGATTGGTTTATAAAAAACCAAAACGCACACGGTTCATGGGGATTGGACGCTGCAAATCAGACGAACCCTGAAGCAACGTTGTTTTCCCGATTGATCTTGGAACAGGTCAGTGAAAAAGAATCTACTCCACAGCTTGAGAAATGTATATCACGTATACCGATTTATCCGCTTGACCTCGCTTTAGTCAAACTCGCCTATGCAGCATTCAATCGTTATGACTGGGAGAAATTAACCGTTGCAAAAAATGCATTGCCATTGATGAAATTCGTTAAGTTCCTTACACGTATCCCCGCATTACGTGCGATACTGAAACCGCCCCGAAACAAACTACCACCCGTAGACATGTTCAACACATCACTATTTGATGAGTTATTTATTGCTGAACAACACACTTTAGTGCCTGTTTTCATCCTGATAGAACTAAATACGACAAAACGTTCCGACATGATCAATGCTTTAGTGTCTTGGCTAAAAGAACGTGTTCTCAGTGATGGCAGTTGGTTTCGTGTCAATTATATCACCGCATTATCTGTCTTAGCACTCATTGAACTCACCCAAAAAACGGATGTAGGCTCTGAAATGACCACAATGATTGAAAAGGGGATTGAATGGCTACAGAATACTAAGAATCCCGATGGTGGTTGTCGTGAAGCACTGAACCTTAATGTATGGGACACTGCTCTCAGCATTATTGCTTTGACAGAGGTAAACACAAGATATAACGGCAATCCAGAAGTAATCCAGAAAGCAGCGCAATGGCTTATTGACCATCAAAACGACAACGGTGGATGGGCATTTTCTGGGATGCGCGATAGCACGCTTCCAAGCGATGCAGACGACACCGCCTTAGCTACCCTCGCTATCATACGAGCAAAACTACAATCCGAAGATGCCAAGAGTGCTGTCCAACGTGGAATTGAATGGCTGAAACAGAACCAAGGGACTGATGGAAGTTGGAGCACGTATCAACCTGGACAAGGTGATGTCGGATGTGTGAGTATCACAGCACATACCATTGAAGCGTTACTCGCGTATGGTGAAGGTCAGACTTATGTTGACAATGGTATAAAATGGCTTCGGTCTAACATACATAAGGATGGTTATTGGGATGATCTTTGGTTATCAAAGCGAACCTACGGGACAGCATGTGCACTTACAACACTAATAAAAGCAGGCTATGAAGATGCTCCAGAAATTACACAAGCAGTGCAATGGCTAAAACAGACCCAAAATGAGGACGGTGGTTGGGGTGAAGATATGTTTGGCAGTCTCACTGAAAGCACTGTTGAACAAACCGCATGGTGTTCCTATGCATTGTTGCTTGTTGACGCAAATAGTTCTGCAGCACAAAAAGGTCTTCAGTGTCTTCTTGAACAGCAGCGAGAAGATGGGTCTTGGCAAGAAAGTTGTGTCGGTATTTACTGGGAAGTAATCGGTGGATACAGTGACCCGATCTATGCTTCTGTTTTTCCAATATTGGCACTGAATCAGTCCATCAACAATGCCACGATATAGTGTTGAACCATGATTTCAGTTATCATACCCGTCCTGAATGAAGCAAAGATATTGGATAAAACGTTATCTCAACTTCAACAAGAATTGGTAGGGCATGAACTTATTGTTGTTGATGGTGGAAGCACAGACAACTCTGTCCAAATTGCTGAAAAATATGGTAGAGTAATTACATCCAAACAAGGTCGCGCAAAACAATTGAATGCAGGTGCTGAATCTGCAAATGGTAATATCCTCATCTTCCTTCATGCAGATGTTTGGCTTGAGAAAGGAGCATTCAAAGCGGTAGAATCAGCGTTGACATCGGGTTTTATTGGAGGAGGGTTCCATCAAAAAATAGATGGGAAAAGTTATCTATATCGCATCATCGAATTCACTGCAGATATGCGCGGAAAATATCTAAAGGTTTTCTATGGAGATAGCGGTATTTTCGTCCGACGTACAGATTTTCAAAAAATTGGGGGTTTTCCAGATGTTCCTATTATGGAGGAGATGGGTTTTTCAAATGAATTACGTAGGTTAGGAAAGACAAAAATGATCAGACCGCATATTCATATCTCTGCACGCAGATGGGAAAGAAACGGAATTGTTCGCACAACAGCAAAAAATTGGTTAATCACCTTTCTATATTCTATGGGATTTTCACTGGATAGACTTGCAAAATTGTATCGGAATATACGGTAGAGAAAAGCGGGAACAGTTTAATCTCTGTCCCCGCAAATGGTGAGTGAATCAGCTTAGCGACCTTTTTTGATGTGTCCCCAAGTTGTAGACAACTTGTTATTTGCATGTACATCCAATGTCGCATTCTCTGATAACCAGTTTTCAATAAATTCTACTACTCCTATACCACGTGGGTCTGTTCCACCCCATTCCGGCATAGCAGCTTGCCACATAGCAGCAATCATACCAGTTCCATCTTCACCTGCTTCTTTGCTAATAGCAACCGCTGGATCTGCATTATTTGCATCTGCTTCGGCAAAAATAACTAAATCCCAGTCAGTATTAGCAAACTGCTCAACATGCCATGGACGATTAGAATTGAAATTTGCCAAAGATGGGATATACTTTTCACCTAAATCGGTGGGTTTCATAGCGAAAGTTCCTTGACCGCGTTCACCAAAATCTAATCCGGGGATGTCGAAGACATTCGCAGCACCAGCTCCAGCGTTTTCTGCACTGCGGACACCACCTTCATAACTCATGTAGAAAATCCAGTCCGCTACATTTATTATAACGTTTCCTGCTTCAATGAAGTTCTCTACATTTGACCCATCTGGTTTAAGATTGGGAAATGGATATAGCGCACTCGGAGATGTCCCACATGCAAGGAGAATAACATCTTGCTGTCCGTTCCCGGTGTGCTCAACACACCATTCTGCCAACGGAGACTCATCCCCTACTTCATCACCACCGCCGAAGTTTTCAATCTTATTAAAGAGTGCTTTTACGCCAGCGTCGTTCATAACCGTTTCAGTATTTTTCTCAACAGCACCAGCAGAAATCCAATCAGGATTTGTGGGACCAGAATAGATTGCAAGATCGTTTGCCGAAACTATTGTCGCACTTAACATAAGTACAACAATGACAATACCAATATAACTTTTCATTTAAATCAGACCTCCTTTAAAATAGCATATAGATGTCAAACCTATAAGATTTCAATGTTTTTTCTCTATGGAAAATATAAGTTTACTTATTGATATTCCATAGTAGAAAATGTAATAAGTGGAAAATGCGACTATTACAAGTATTTTATTGAGTAGCCGCGATTTAATTATGGGAATTGCTTGATTTTCTGAGGTAAGTAAAACCTAAATCAAGCAATGCAAGTTGATAGTGTAGCAAGTGCGACAAAATTTATCAAGAAATAATTATTTCTATATTTCTATACATTCATTATATAGTGAAATGCAAAAAACGTGCACACTCCTCGGTAGATACGGTTTCCTAACCGCATCTATGATACTGAACAAACACCGATTCGGTTAGGAAACCGAACCATAGGCGTCAATTTAGCGGTTTTTTTCTTGTTGGACGCATTTGAGATAGTCCAAAACTACCATCCATATTGTAGGGGCGAGTCTCTGTGCCCACACGTTGCCTTACAGGACAAGGAATGGCGGGGCACAGAGACCCCACCCTACAATGGCTGGCGTAATTTAAGAAGATCAATCCATTTTATTAGTGTCCTCAGTCCCGTAGGGACGATATGTCTATAGCACAACGTTCAACACCCATTTCTTAGTCCCGTAGGGACGATATGTTTATACGTTTCGGTTGTTACATACATCCCGTCCCTACGGGACTAAGAAATGGGATGACGGCGTTTAACTATAAACATCCCGTCCCTACGGGACTAAAGAACGTTATCGCCATGCAAATATATCCTTAAATTGACGCCTATGGTTCGGTTAGGAAACCGAACCATAGGCGGCAATTTAGCGGTTTTTTTCTTGTTGGACGCATTTGAGATAGTCCAAAACTACCATCCATATTGTAGGGGCGAGTCTCTGTGCCCACACGTTGCCTTACAGGACAAGGAATGGCGGGGCACAGAGACCCCACCCTACAATGGCTGGCGTAATTTAAGAAGATCAATCCATTTTATTAGTGTCCTCAGTCCCGTAGGGACGATATGTCTATAGCACAACGTTCAACACCCATTTCTTAGTCCCGTAGGGACGATATGTTTATACGTTTCGGTTGTTACAAACATATCGTCCCTACGGGACTAAGAAATGGGATGACGGCGTTTAGCTATAAACATCCCGTCCCTACGGGACTAAAGAACGTTATCGCCATGCAAATATATCCTTAAATTGACGCCTAGGTTCGGTTAGGAAACCGAACCTACCGTCGTGTATAAATAATTATGGTTTTTACTACAAATGAAATAGGGACGAGTTAAGCACCCGTCCCATCTTTAAGGATAAATCAATGTCGACATTTTATTATTCGGCGTACTCAAATTCGCTCATTCCATTTTTTCGCCAATCATCTTCAGTCTGTCTCAACTTTTTTATGTCCTCTGGATTCTTAATGTCTATTATATGCGGTGTTATTATAAAGACGATCTCTGTATCTTCAGCGACGGTTTCTGTACTCTTGAAGAGCCTTCCGAGTAATGGGATATCTCCGAGTATAGGCACTTTATTTTCCACCTGTTTCTGCTTCTTACGAATGATACCACCGACGATAAGTTGCTGTCCATCTTCAACATCAACGTACGCACTTAGTGAATTGTCGTCTGTTATCGGAGCATTAAACTCTGTAAATTCAATGAAGTTACTTGCACTGATATTTGTTATATCTAAACCGATTGTCCGTTTGCCATCTTCTCCAGCCAGTGATTTTGCAATATGAGGTGTAAGTGCAATATTAATACCAACTGGTGGATCAATAAAATCGTAGTTGAAGAGCGGTTGTGTTGCGGTATCTCCAAGGATGCTATTGGTATCTACACTTTGTAGGTATGGAATGCGGCGTCCACTGCTCCATGTTGCAGGACGGCTATCTCGGGTTGTGATCGTTGGTGTGGAAAGCGTCTTGACTTTATTTTCCCGGATAAGTGTGTAAAGTAGTGCCATATATTCTTTCGTTGCCAAACTGTAGTTGAAACCTGAAATCTCTTGCGCGAGTCCAAGGTTTGCATTTGCATCACCGATGAGTGGGTTAATTGGACTAAGTTCAAGACCACCGAGTCTCTTTTCAGTAGCAGCCGCTTCAATACCAAGTTTTGTCGTTTCATCAAGAGTGACTTCAAGGATCTTTATATCAATTCGCACTTGCCCTCGGACGAAATCAAGTTGTTTAATGAGGGCTCTCACCTGCTCAAGATAGCGGTGACGTGTCGTAACAACAAGCGAGTTCGTATTTGGGTCAGCATAGACTGTCACCTTACCATAAAGTGAATTAATGTCACTCGATTCTTCCTGATTGCGATTATCATCGTCAAAAAAGAAAAAGAAACCAAAGTCATCATCCCCAGCCTGTTGGTTCTGCCAAACTTGTGATAGCAACTGTGCAATAGAATCCGCAGTTGCATATTCAAGGCGAATTATATCGGTGACTTCTACCTGTTCTTCAGGCGTGGGTATATCAAGCTGCTTAATAAAACCTTCTATCATCTCAAAGTTACGTTTCGTTCCTGTAGAAACAATAAGTGCATTATGACTTGCTAAAGGTTGAGCAGCGACATTCCCTGCGAGTGATCCCTGTGCTTGTGGGGTTGCTTGACGTTGTGGCAGATAATATCTGTAGTAGGAGTAACTACTACCGCCACTATAGTCGTCTTGGTTACCTTGGTAATGTGTGTTTATCAGGTTTGCGATATTTTCAGCATCAGCATATTTGAGATAAAAGATTCTTGACCCCCACTCTTGGTCGGGAAGGGTAACATCAAGCTTCTCAATTAATTCATCTATCATCGGAAAATTGTTAGCAGAAGTAGAAATGAGCAAAGCATTGAGTCTAATATTTTCTACAATGTGAACAGTTCCTTGTACACCGAAACCGGTATCTTGATTTGATGATGATCTACTATCCCAATCCCACCAATTCCGTTCACTACCACCCGTATCCTCACCTTCAAACAGGGCGGTTAATTGTTCTTTGAGAGTTGTGGCATCAGCAAATTCAAGTAGATACATCTTGAATTCATTTTCTGTTTGTTTTTGATCAAGCACTTCAATAACTTTCTCAATGATAGTATAATTCCGCGGATCAGTTGAGACAATTACAATGTTCAACCTATCATCACTGGTGATATTTACAAGTCCGACAATCCCTTGGAAAAGGTCAACTGATTGACCTCGTTCTCTGCGTTCTCTGCGTAATCTAAACATATCCTCTCTGTCAAATCTTGCTCTATCACCTGCATCGCTTTCACCAACAATAATCTGATCAAGTATTGTGGCGACATCCTCCGCGATTGCATACTGTAGTCTATAAGTGCGAATTTCTGTCTGAAGTCCTTGAGATTTATCAAGATGCAGGATTATTTCTTTAAGGATTATTAGATTGTCTTCGGCGGCTTTAAGAATAATGGTGTTTGAACTGCTATCTGCCTCCACCTTAACCATTCCCTTAACCAATGGTACACCCAGACCTTGTTCAAAAGCTTGTTTAATCTCCTCGGGGGTCATACCGACTTGGCCTCTTGGTTGTTTGTCATCTTCATCGTTATCCTCAAATACTTGTCCAAGTGTTTGTACTAAAGATTCAGCGTCTGCGTAAGTGAGTGGAACTAAAGCTATCTTTAATGGGGAAGGGTCGCCTTCATCTGCAAATTGCAAAATCGAGACGATTCTACGGATGTTTGATGACACATCTGTAATGATAAGTGCGTTGGTCGTTGAGTCAGCGAAGATGTTTGCCTGTCTATTCAATAAAGGTTTCAATTTGTCTACTTGTTCCGATGCAGATGCATTTACTAATTGGATGATATATGTTTGTATTTCATCGGTCATTTCAACCAAATCAGGATTAGCCTCTATGATTTTGACAGGAACATTCATTACTTTTGCTTTCTCAAAAGTTGTGACAATGAGGGTGCTATTGGATTTAACAAATGTTAGGTTATATTGCGCGAGTATTGTTTTGACATGTTCTATGACTTCATCAAGCGTAACGTTTCTGAGGTTAATTAATGCGAACTTTTTCCCTTGAATATCGTTTTCACTTGCGATAATGGTGAGATCGGTTTCTCGTGAAAGCCATTCAAACACGTTTTTGAGTTCATCACTGGTGAAGTTGAAGTTAAACGTTAAGGGTTCACCAGTTTCCTCATCGCGTTCAGCAACTTCCATCGTTCCCTGACCACGTTGTGCAAACAGATCCCCTGGTATAAGGACGAATAACCCAATGCACACCAGAACAAAGATGCTTAATATGCAATTTTGTTTAGGTAAGGCATTCAAGAATTTAGGCAATTTCAATGTCATTTATAGTTCCTCGTAATTATTCGAACTTAGCAGTGATGCAGTTTTGAGAGTTGTGATCGTGTCAGATTACGTTCTATAACGCCGCAGCATAATTTAAAATAGGTTTCTTTCAAGACTTGATTTAAATGAAATCAGCACCTATTTGGTTGTATTCTCTAAATCAATCTGTCCATTTTTTCGCCACTCTTCCTCTTTTTGTTTTAGTTTTTCAAGGTCAGCTGGGTTCTTTATATCTATAATGTGAGGAGTAATAATGAAAACAATCTCAGTATCTTGAACTTCGGTTTCTGTGCTTTTGAAGAGCCTGCCGAGTAAAGGAATATCACCGAGTATAGGCACTTTATTTTCCACCTGTTTCTGTTTCTTACGAATAATACCGCCGACGATAAGCTGTTGTCCATCTTCGACGTCAATATAGACGCTGAGAGAGTTATCGTCTGTTATTGGGGCATTAAAATCTGTGAATTCAATAAAGTTACTGGCACTGATATTCGTAATATCTAATCCGATTGTTCGTTTTCCATTTTCATCTGCTTGTGATCTTGCAATGTAAGGTATGAGTGATATGTTAATACCGACAGGTGGATCAATAAAATCGTAGTTGAAAAGTGGTTGTGTAGCGGTATCTCCAAGGATACTATTGGTATCTACGCTCTGGAGATATGGAATTCGGCGTCCACTACTCCATGTAGCAGCATGGCTGTCACGTGTCGTGATCGTTGGTGTAGAAAGTGTTTTGACTTTGTTTTCACGGATAAGCGTGTGAAGCAGTGCCATATACTCTTTCGTTACCAAGCTATAATTGAAACCTGAAATTTCTTGTGCAAGTCCAAGTTCAGCGTTTGCATCCCCAACAAGTGGGTTAATCGGACTGAGTTCAAGACCACCAAGTTTCTTTTCATTGGCAGCCATTTCAATACCGAGTTTTGTCGTTTCATCCAGAGTAACTTCGAGAATCTTAATATCAATCCGCACTTGTCCTCGGACGAAATCAAGTCTTTTTATAAGTGCTTTCACCTGATCAAGATAACGACGACGGGTGGTGACAACAAGTGAGTTTGTATCTGGATCGGCATAAATAGTGACTTTACCGAAGAGCGAATTTATGTCAGTCGGTTCTTCCTCACCAAATCTTGAACTGAAAAACCTTCGAAAACCAGAACCTTCATCTTCAGATTGCACTTCTTGCCACACTTGTTCAAGCACCTGAACAATAGCATCCGCAGTTGCGTATTCAAGGCGAATGATTTCAGTAACTTCAGCCATCGGCGGAGGTGTCGGTATATCAAGTTGTTTAATAAAACTTTCTACCATCTCAAAGTTTCGTTTTGTTCCTGTTGAAACAATGAGTGCATTGTGACTCGCTAAAGGTTGTGCTGCGACATTACCTGCCAGTGAGCCTTGTGCTTGCGGGGTTGTTTGACGCTGCGGTAGATAGTAGCGGTAATAATAGTAACTATCTCCACCACCAAAATCGTCTTGGTTTCCTTGATAATGTGTGTTAATCAGATTTGCGATATTTTCAGCATCAGCATATTTCAGATAAAAGATCCTTGAACCCCATTCTTGGTCAGGTAGGTTGACATCAAGTTTTTTGATCAGATCATCAATCATTGCAAAATTCTGAGAAGAAGTAGAAATGAGTAATGCATTCAGTCTAATATCTTCAACCATGTGAACAGTGCCTTGTACCCCAAAACCGGTATCTTGGTTTGATGATGACCTTCTATCCCAATCCCACCAACTTCGGCTGCTACCCCCTGTATCCTCACCTTCAAACAGTTGGGTTAGGTTCTCCTTTAGGGTTACAGCATCTGCAAATTCAAGCAGATACATCTTGAACTCATTTTCTGTCTGCTGTTGATCAAGTACTTCAATGATTTTCTCAATAATGGTGAAATTGCGGGGATCAGAAGAGATAATAACGATGTTCAACCGTTCATCATAGCTGATATTTACCAAACCGACAATTCCCTGAAAGATATCACTTGTATTCCCTCCATCCCGTCGATATGTCATCATCTCTAAAATATCTTCTCTGTCAAAACTTCTTCTCCCACCACCTTGTATATTATCTCCAGTGATTATCTCTTCAAGTGTTGTGGCAACATCTTCTGCTATTGCATATTCAAGACGAAATGTGCGAATATCTGTTGAAAGGGTTGGTGCTTTATCAAGATGAAGAATTATTTCTTTAATTAGTGTTATATTTTCTTCAGCTGCTTTGATAATAAGCGTATTTGAACTGCTATCTGCCTCCACCTTAACCATGCCCTCAACCAATGGTACTCCAATGCCATCTTCAATAGCTTGTCTGATCTCCTCGGGACTCATAGCAACCTGTCTTCCTGGGGGAGTGTCCTCTTCATTGGTATCATCAAATAACTTATCAAATGTTTGTTTTAAAGATTCAGCGTCCGCGTAAGCAAGTGGGATTAAAGCTATCTTTAATGGAGATGGGTCGCCTTCATCTGCGAATTGCAAAATTGAAACGATTCTATGAACATTAGATGATACATCTGTGATGATAAGTGCGTTTGTCATTGAATCCGCAAAGATATTTGCCTGTCTATTTAATAAAGGTTTCAAAACCCCGGCTTGTTCCGTTGCGGAGGCATTTTCCAATTGGATAATGTAAGTCTGTATTTCATCCGTCATTTCTACTTGTGATGGATCTGCCTGAATAACTTTCACCGGCACATTCATCACAGTTGCTTTTTCGAAAGTTGTCACAATGAGAGTGCTATTGGATTTAACAAATGTTAGGTTATATTGCGCGAGTATTGTTTTGACATGTTCTATGACTTCATCAAGCGTAACGTTTCGGAGGTTAATTAATGCGAACTTTTTCCCTTGAATATCGTTTTCACTTGCGATAATGGTAAGATCGGTTTCTCGTGAAAGCCATTCAAACACGTTTTTGAGTTCATCACTGGTGAAGTTGAAGTTAAACGTTAATGGTTCACCAGTTTCCTCATCGCGTTCAGCAACTTCCATCGTACTCTGACCACCCCGTTGCGCGAATAGGTCTCCCGGAATAAGGAGAAATGTACCTATACACACGAGAATAACCAGGAAAGTATTCAGTTTATGTATCCACTTCGAACAAGCAACGTTTCTGCACATTTTCATTATTGGTAAACCCTCGCAATCATTAGAACTTCTACATTAATCTTATTATCTTTGTTATCTGTGGAAATTTGTAAATCTCGGACCATCAACCATTTGCTCGTGGTTTCGATTATCTTGTTTAAGTTCACGAGTTTATCAATTTCCGCTTTAAATTTCATTTTTACAGAATAACTTTCTGGCGTATAGACAGTAGGTGCCAATTGTAACTTCTGGGTGAGTTCCTCAATTTGAGATTGAATCCTATCCATATATTCAAGGAAATCAATCCTAATTTGTTGTTTATTTAATTCTTCCCCATAAGTGTCAATGAGATTTGTAAGTTTGGCAAGAACTTCACTATTCGGACGAAAACTAATCTCATTCGTAGCTTCCTTAGCACCGATACCAAAGAACCCGGAGGACACTCTCGTTTGAGTTTTGAAGTAATGTTTTTCAAAAAGCGTTTTCTCAGCTCCAACGAGATGTTGTTCTATCATTGGTAAAATGAGATCAATAAGTTCAATCTTAACTGAAATCGGCATGGAATCGGGTAATGAGACAAACTCCCAACCAACATTATCATCTGTTAAGAGATCAACATCATTTTGATTTTTGTCTGATTCTTCAGATGGTTCTGGAGTTTCTTCCTTATCATTTTCGGTATCAGACACATCATCCTCAACATCAGATGGTTTTTCTTGTGTTCCTTGATTTGGATCATCAGTTTTTTCAGCGGTTTCCTCGTTTTCGTCATTCGCTTTATCCTCAGCATTTTCTTTTCCTTCTTGCTCTTCGGATTCCACATCTGCTTCATCCAACCATGCATCAAGAAACATATCCATGGTATCACCTTCAACATCCATATCACCCTCAGCTTGTGCTTGAAGTTCAGCTTCAAATGCAGCAATTTCGGCATTAAGGTAATCCTTTTCTGCATCCAATTTTTGCCGATATGCAAACACAGCAAGATTTCCGCGTGCTTGAGGAGAGATTCTCTCAGGTTTCTTACCGGGAACAACTTCATAATTTATTTGGTAATTTGCAGGTATTCCAGCACTTTTTACAATTCCATCTATTTTCTTACGCACGACCGATGCAGGGTAATTCCCATCAAATATTGTGACAGCTGCTCCCTCATCTGCAAGTCCAGTTTTTTGGTACAGTCCTACCTCAATAGGTTTCAGTATTTTAGATGCATCTACTAAATCTTTAGATGTTTTAAGCGTTTCTCTCTTAGTTTTCATCGCGGGGTTTGAGACAAGCTTATAGAAACCTGGTCCCCATTGTGTTGCTATTGCTGCTATCAGTGCAACTAACAGAATTCCGAGCAATAATTTAGTTTGGTTTGTAAGTTCAAAATCAAATTTCACGATTATATCCTCACCTACTTGTGTAGGTTGGTTTGTGCAACGAAGTGGGAATTTGTCTGTTATTCTTCCTCTGCTTCGTCTCCTTCATCAGTTGGCGTTTCAGTAGGTTCAACTGTCGGTTCAATTTCATCAGAAGGCGGAGATATATCAATGTCATCTGGCATCTCCTGATTAATGTCTTCTGGAATTTCCTCATTGAATTCAATAACAGGTTTCGGATGCCGTTTCTGTGCAAACAATTGGATCGCTTCATTGGTCATTCGACATGTGATTTTAACTTCAAACGTTGGTCTCCTTTCATCCCCCGTTGTCGTAACTTCACCTGTCTCAATATTGCTAAACAGATTTGTCCGATTTAGGATTTCTGGCATAGAGTTAATTGCATCATGTGAATTTGCTTGCAGACTAAATGAAATCCTTGCTTTTTCTAGGTCATCTAAATTGCTTATTTCAAATGTTTTCCATGCAACTTTGGTTCTATCATTAAAGAGTGTGCTGAGTGCATTTAATACATCAATCGGTGAAATTTGATGTGTCAATTTGTCTACTAATATTAGTTCACGTGCGAGTTGCCTGCTTGCATCACTTTGAAGCATTGTATAAGTGGCTATCCGTTGATCTAAAAAGTCTTCTTTGGATTTTTGTGATCTGCTAAATGTTATTCCGCTAAGCACTAACACGAGAATAACAAATCCAGTAATTCCGGCAGCAATGAGTTGTTGGTGTTTACGGTTAGATTCTGCGCGTTTTGCACCTACTTCTGTTGGCAACAGTGAAACAGGTTTTTCAGTTTCTAATACATGTATTCCTACACCTAAGGGTATTGCCAGTGTGTCCCCATGGTTTTCAAGTATTGATGAATCGACGCTACTTGTGTCCAAAAGACCTGCTTGCAGGGGATTCCAGAGTCTTGTTGGTATTTGGAGTTGTTCTTGACATGTTTCAACTAATTCTGGCACTCTTGCGCCACCACCACATAACCATACTTCATCAATCTCTCCAAATTGTTCATCGTTGATTTCTCGTTGCGCCGCAGCGATGGAACGTTCTATCTCGCCGATTAGATTTCTCGTCCAAGTTCGGGTAGGCAATTGATTCGCTGGAATGTTTTGTTTTTCTTCTTCAGCAGTCTCAACATTAACCTGCAATTCTGCCATCAAGGTTCTTGTCAGATGGTTACCACTGACAGAAAATCCTCGTGAAAATTGGAGCGTATTTCCTTCCATTAAACAGAAGTCTGTATGTCCTGCCCCAACATCTACGATAATAGTTCGTGCTTCTGGATTAGTTAATGCATCACGGGCGACTGTTCCGATGGCTAACATGGAAGGAATAATTGCTGAGGGAGTATTACCGGTTGCTGCGATTGTTTCTGTATACCGTGTTACTGTATCGCGCCGCGTTGAAACCAATTCAACAGAAACACTTTCTGTTGAACGTTGAACATCATGATATGTAAAGACAGACTCATCTGTTTGAAAAGGAAGTTCTGTTTCAGCAGCCATTTCAACAATTGAGGGCAACTGCGCATCTGTTGTTGAAGCGGGTAAATTAGGTAAACGTTTCGTAACTACAGAACCTCGGGGGAGAGCAATTGCTACTTCCATTCTATGCTTGTTGAATATGTTTTGCTTAATACCGAGACGGTTCCATAATTCTTTGATGGTAGCAGCTGTTTGTTCTATGTTTTCAGGGTTCTTGATGGAAGAGACTCCTGCCCCAGCCAAACGTAATCCTTCAGGTGTTTTTTCAATGTAGAGTATTTTTGCGCTTGTATTACCTATATCTATCGCTACAACCTGATTTTTTGCCATTTATGATTGCCTCTATTATGAACAATAATGAATATTGATTGTTAGTCTTGCCGCCAATATGGAATAGTTAATTGGTTTCCATTTCGCACAACGATTCCCACACATGTTGCTACTACTTTCCCACTTGCATCAGTTCCAGAGGAAACAATTCGATATCCGTGTGAACGGTATGTGACCCAATCCACCACTTCTCTGAAGGTTTGATCGTCAATTTCATCAATATCCAACAGTTGTGCGATGTCACTGAATGGGTTACCTTTAACTGTTCCTTCATATTGCTCTTGTATTTCTGGGTTTTCTTCTTCACGTCGAGCAACAATTGCTTGTGCTTTCGTCTGATCCATTCCCGGTAAAAGTTGCAATATTTCAACAGGTGCGGTATTTATATTGATTAATCCATTTACCGTATCTCCGTCTCTTGTTGTTACTTTATCAGCGATATTTGCGAGTTCACGAACAGTTAATAACCTTACCTGTTTAATTGCATCTATGTTTTGAAAATTACCTTGAGAGTTTCTGTGGGCAATAATCCTGTCAGCGATGCCACTATCAATGCCATTAAGTTCCTGAAGGTCTTGTGAACTTGCGGTATTGATATTAACATTTGAATTTCCACTATCTCCTTCAAAGTTATTGTTATTTCTTCCACCACCAAAACCAAAATCATCTCCACCACCAAAACCACCATCATTACTACTTGCAGTATCTTGAACAGAAATTTGGTTCTGAATGTTATTAAATACATTGTCAGATACAACTTGAACATCTAACAAAGCAGAAATCCCGCTGTGATTACGACTCTGAATAATTGCATTTGCCTCACCTTGTGAAAAAACATTCTGATTGTTATTGGATTGAATCTGCTGTATCTGATTTGCATTTGCTGAATTGATATTTACGCGTTGTTCCCCATTTGCATCTGTATTCGTGTCAAGGGAACTGACGGTCGCAACATTCACAAGACCACCGGCACTTGTCATCGTTAACGTCGGCGGAAGTCCCGTTTCGGGAGTATCTGTTATTGATGCGGATCCACTTGGGATAGATGCGGACCCACTTGTGGCTTCTTCCGCTGCAGCTTGTTGCTGTAATCCGTAAAGTAATTCGTCTGTCATTCCTTGTACGCGTGCTACATCTCGGATAGTACGATAGGGTCGTCCCTCAATAATTCGTGTTGCCAGATCGCCTAATTCATTAATTTCTGGTTGTGCGCCTAAAAACGAGAGTAGATTGCGTATCTGATCTTCTTCTGCCGCATTGAGATTAATCTTTGTCCCTTCATCTGTAATGTTCACCTGATAGTTAATGAATGCACCAAGTTGTATGCCATCCTCAATCTGCTGTTGAATCGGTTCAGCCCACGATTCTCCAAGTGAATCGAAATTGGTTTCATCTACTGTTAATTTTGCAACCCCCAACTCAAAACCAGTCTTTGCTGCATAATGATGTTTAACCCTGTCAAAAAAGTTCCGTTGTGCTTTACTCTCAAGTTCGTAAGAATACAACATCTGCATCGCCAAAACTGAAAGGACGGTCAAAATCCAAAGTGTTGAAATTAGGGATAATCCATTCGTATTTTGAAAACAGGTCAACCCGTAAGTGGAATATTCAAACTGAGGACGAGAAGTTGATTTATGCATCCTATCCTTTTTCTACTCAGAAGCATTTGCGCTTGGAGGCAGATGCACCATAATTGATTGAGTTAACGCGTCTGATGGTATTTCCCCTGGGGTTTGAACAAGATCTTGAGTTTGTGCCGTTTGTCTTGCTTCTTCATCTATCACGCTGATAAATATTTGAACGATAAGAGGTATCGTATCTGTCTGTTCCCACATATCATAAGGAGCTTCTGCATCATAATACTTAAGATCAAAGTTAACAATACCATCAACTATTGGTGTTACTTGAAAGTGAAGCGGGGCACCACTTTCATCAACTTGTGGGATCGTTCCAGAATTCATGAATGCGTCAACAACTAATTCAGGGTCTAATGCAGTCGTTACAATACGGTAAAGTGTTAGTGAGTCTGGTGCAGAGGTGTTTTGTCCAGTTACTTGAGAAGCCGTATAAGGGGGCGGGATATATGACTCATTTTGTCTCATCTCTACAGGTATCTTCGTCCCTACATAATACACCACACGTCTAACATCGCTCAAAGGCGGTATCTGTGTTGAGTCTCTCCTAACACGCATCTGTTCGGCAAACAATTCCGGGTCTGTTTTAACCAATGTGACAACACTAAGTATATCCGTATCACCTGCAGCAGTAGGCGAGTCTTGTGAAAAGATTGCTAACATTTCATCTGATGTATCTGCTTGTATCTGGCTTAAGTCTTTAGTTATATTGTCTAAAGCGAAACGGACACGTTGTGCCTGAATTAATTTAGACTCTGCAAGATGATATGTATCTATTGCTGTATTGAAGACGGCGTAAGAGGCACTACCCAGAATTATAATGACACTAACTGCTGTCAGCATCTCAACGAGTGTCAGTCCACTTTCGCACTTCTTTAGCAGGTTTCTCATAGTACTTTTACCATAGTAACAGTCTTGTATTGCTGCAGATACTTTATTTATTGTTCCTGTTGTTGAGCTGCTCGGTCTGCCATATAAGTAAACACACTAATTGAATCCACCCTGTTCAAATGTTCCCAAGAAACAGTTAATTCAACCTTTCGCAGTGGTAACATTTCCTCAGTTTCTAAATCTGATACGACAGATTGCCATTCAAAAATAGATGTGCCACCAAACACATCATTCTCTTGACCGACTTCTGGGAAACCGTTTGCTTCAATCTCTGCCATCTTAGATTGGAGCAGATAGAGAGCAGTGATACGGTGATCAGATCTGCCGATGTTGCTTGAGGTGTCGCTAAACACCTTTAACAGTGCCGGCAATATAGCAGCCATAATTGCTATGGTTACAAGTATTTCTGCGAGTGTATAACCCTCTTCACGAGAGAAAGCATGTTGTTTAGACATGATACATTTAGTTTCCTAATCCCAAGGTTTGAATTTGTTGCGGTGCCAATTCCTCTATACTTGAACGTCCAGTGGCTGCCTCCACAGTAATTGCAATGACAACATCATTAAGGTTTTGTAAATACACAACAGTATCTACCGATGTTGCTGTCGGCGTAAAATAAACGTAGTCCACACCAGAAATAATCTGCTGGCTCACGCCATTATGTGTTGTAACGAAAGACGAAATGGATACACCTCGATTTAGAGGTCTCGGGATTCCCATGACCCCATCAGTCCGTGAGACCATCATTTGTTGAGCATTTGCTTGATTGGTTTCTATGGTTCTTCCCGCTGAAGCTGCTGGATTTTGTATGTCAAAAGTTTCACTGGATGCTAACCAATATCTATTAGCATCCATATCAAAAACAACCAGGTGTGTATTGCGTTCAGTTATTGCCATGTCACGAGCGAATGTAAGTGTATCAGCAACAGCCTCTGCTGCGGTCTTTAAACGACGCGTTGCAGCAAACCCTCGTAACGCAGGCGCAGATATTGAGGACAATACGGCAATAATCGCTAATACCACCATGATTTCCATAAGACTAAAACCACCTTCAGTATTATAGGAGGTTCGTCTCAGAGAACCTTTCATCATGTGTGGATTTATTATATCAAAAAATAAAGGTCTACTGGGTGCCAGTTTCCTGTTCCTCAACCCAGTTGGTGATATCTTTATCAAGATCTTCACCTCCAAGTTTTCCATCTCTACCGTAGGACATCAGGTCGTAATCATATCCATAGTGTGTTCCAGGGAACCGATAGATGTATTCGTTATTCCATGGATCAACGGATATTGGGTCTTCTACGTAAGGTCCTCTCCAACTTGTAAGTTCTTGGCTCGGAGAACGCCACAATGCATCCAATCCCTCTTCAGATGATGGATATCTACCAACATCTACTGAAAATTTAGATAAAGACACTCTGAGATTAGCAATTTCTGTGCGTGCTTTTCCAACCTTAGCATCGTCGATCGCTGTTATTACCCGCGGTGCGATAAATGCAGCCAGAATACCTAAGATCGCAATTACGATTGTTAATTCAATCAGTGTTAGTCCTGATTCGTCTGTTCTAAGCTTTTTAAACATGTAACTCACTCCTTATGTTTGTGCAGTGCACACATTCTTATATTTAGGTTATTTGTAAAACTTGTCTGTGTTTTAGACACATATTTACTGTGATAGTTTAGAGAATTTAACCTTGAAAAACCATAATATATGTCATACTATTCTATCAACTTGTTTACCTCAAAAATAGGTAGAATCATTGCTACAGCGATAAATCCGATGAGTAAACCCATTATCAAAATAACTAAAGGACCGATTGAACCCGTCACCCGTTCAAGACTTTTCTTGATTTCCATGTCGTAGTAATCAGACAACTTTGTTAACATCGTAACAGGTTCACCAGATTCCTCACCGACAGCGATCATGTGTGTGACGAGTGTAGGAAAGTCTTCTCGTTGCTCAAGTTCGCGGGAAAGTGTTGATCCTTGTTCCACTTCTATTTCTGTTTCAGCAATAATGTTACTGTAAAACTTGTTTCCAATTGTATCTTTAACAACATTTAGGGCAGGAAGCATGCGGACACCGTTTTCCAAAAGCGTTGCTAATGTACGCGTAAATCGGACGATAGCAAAGGTACTAAATATTTCACCTACAAGTGGTAACTTTGTCTTAAATTTATCAAATTGCATTCTGCCGTTATCTGTCTGCAAATAATTCCTGAGTAATATAAAAATAGGTGCAGCAATTAAAACCCCTATCCACCAATAACTTGCCAATGTATCTGAAATACCAATAAGGATAAGAGTTGGTAATGGTAATTCTCCACCGAGATCAGCAAACATAGTCGTGAACTTCGGAATGACAAAGATCATCAAAACAGCAACGGATAACATCATTAGTCCGAAGAGAATAGCCGGATAAAACAAAGCCGAAACGACCTGGTTTTTGAGAAGTCGCTGCTTTTCAGCGAATTCTGCCAAACGTTCTAATACCTCTCCTAATACACCCCCTGCTTCTCCCGCTTTTACCATGTTCACATAGAGTTCAGAAAAGACCTTGGGATGTTCTTGCAATGCATCGTTAAAAGTTGCACCGTGTTCAACATCGTATTTGACCTGTGAGACAACGCGGTTTAACTCTGGATTCGAAATCTGTTCTAATGTCACCTTTATTGCATGCGGAAGCGCAACGTGAGCATTTACTAAGGCTGCCAATTGGTATGTGAAAAACTCAACTTCAGCCGGTTTGACTTTCTGCGTACCGATACTAAATAATCGTTTTGCCTTGGCTTCAAGCACCTCTCCCTCTTCTTCAACTTTCGTGGGAAAGTATCCCATCTGTTGCAGTAGGGAAATACACTCTCCTCTGGTATCTGCTTCTAAGGTGTTGTTGACCGTTTGTCCGCCACTGGTCATAGCTTCATATTGAAATCTTGGCATTGTTTATCTCTCATCAAAATGATTTCATAAGTTGTTCAAAGGGATTCAGCAGTTGATACTTACAATCCTATTCAGAATTGGAAGTACCATCCTCTTCAAAATCGTAAACATCTTCTTGTGTAAGGCGAGCCACTTCTGCAATTTCTGCCAAACGTTCTAATACCTCTCCTAATACACCCCCTGCTTCCCCCGCTTTTACCATGTTCACATAGAGTTCAGAAAAGACTTTGGGATGTTCTTGCAATGCATCGTTAAAAGTTGCACCGTGTTCAACATCGTATTTGACCTGCGAGACAACGCGGTTTAACTCTGGATTCGAAATCTGTTCTAATGTCACCTCTATTGCACGTGGAAGTGCAACGTGAGCATTCACTAAGGCTGCCAATTGGTATGTGAAAAACTCTACTTCAGCCGGTTTGATTTTCTGCGTCCCAATACTAAATAACCGTTTCGCTTTGGCTTCAAGCACCTCTCCCTCTTCTTCAACTTTCGTGGGAAAGTATCCCATCTGTTGCAGTAGGGAAATACACTCTCCTCTGGTATCTGCTTCTAAGGTGTTGTTGACCGTTTGCCCGCCACTGGTCATAGCTTCATATTGAAATCTTGCCATTGTTTATCTCGCATCAAAATAATTTCATAAGTTGTTCAGGAGAATTCAGCAGTTAATACTTACAACGCTATTCAGAACTCAATGTGTCATCCTCTTCAAAATCGTAAACATCTTCTTGTGTAAGACGAGACACTTCTGCAATGGTTGTTTGTCCATCGGTGATCTTTTGCCATCCATCATCGCGTAGACTCCGCATACCCGTTTTCATCGCGAGTTGACGTAGTTCGCTTGTTGAGGGACGTTCAAGAGCAAGTGTCCGTAATTCTTCAGACATATAAATAACTTCAAAAATACCGATCCTACCTCTATAGCCTCTACCACGACATTCTTTACAACCATCATCGTTAGCCAGTGGGATTTCAAGGTCTGTTGACACGTTGACATCGTTACTGCTAAAGAAACCAGAAATTTCCTCTTCACTCGGTTTATACATTTCACAGCATGAATGACAAACACGTCTTGCCAAACGTTGGGCTATGATCCCTTCTAAGGTTGAAGCAACCAAATATGGTTCAACACCCATGTCAATCAGACGTGTGATAGCACCAGGCGCATCGTTTGTGTGTAGTGTGCTAAAGACAAGGTGACCTGTAAGTGATGTGTGAATTGCCATCTCAGCTGTTTCTTCATCGCGAATTTCACCGACCAATACCTTGTCAGGGTCTTGCCGTAAAATATGTCGTAAACCATTGGCAAATGAAAAACCGATCTCAGGATTAACTTGAACTTGGTTAATCCCTTCCAATTCATATTCAACAGGGTCTTCAAGTGTTATGATTTTAACATGTGGCGTGTTAATCTCTTTCAAACAGGCATAAAGTGAGGTGGTTTTTCCACTACCAGTAGGACCAGTTGCGAGAATAATGCCGTGCGGTTTATGTATCATTCGTTGAAATAGATCAAAATTATTGTGTGTAAGACCGAGTTGCGCTAATCCAAATTCAATAGATTGACGGTCAAGAATACGGAGCACAACACTTTCACTATGTTGTGTGGCAACAGTAGGCACTGTAGACACACGAAGGTCAATTTGACGACCACCAAGACTAGCAATCTCCATACTGATTTTGCCATCTTGTGGACGACGACGTTCTGACACATCCATCTCCGCAAGAATCTTGATACGAGAGGTAATGGCAGACTGGAGATACGCGGGTGGATGGGGTTGGTCTTCCAATACACCATCAACACGATAACGTATCTTAAGTTCACTCGGATAGGGTTCTATATGGATGTCACTTGCCCCCGCACGCACCGCATCAATTATCATCTGATAAACAGCATCAACAACTGTCGGATCTTCGCTGAGATCCTTTTCATCAATACCGAAGTCATCAATACTTGCACGTTCTATTGTGGCGGCAGCACCTACCGGTCCTTTGATACCTGCACTCAATAATGATGCAGCGTCTTTACCATAAAACCGAACGATAGCATCTGTAATCTCGTCTTCATCGGCAAGCAGAAGATTCAGTTCACACTCGGTGAAATAACGAATTTGGTCAATTAACATCACATCTTGAACATCTGCTACTGCTAAAGTAAGAACATTGTCTTCAAGATGTATTGGAAAAATTTTATTACGATTAGCAAAACTGGGCTGTACTTTGTTAAGAACTTCCTGTTCTGGATTGATATCATCCAAATGAGTTATAGCCGTTCCGAATTCGCGCCCCTTTTTGGCAAGTTCAAGAATTTTCGGGGATACGTATTCGGATATAATTAACTCCTCAGATTCGCCAGCCTTTTCTATTTCATCAAGAATTTGGTGGTAACTTTGCAATCCTGCCTGATCATCATTATTCACATCAACATCCGATTGGACAGGCTTACTCACCCAACCTTCAAGTATTTTTTCATGAATTTCCTGATAATCCTGATCTGAAATTAGATTTGCTTCACGTAACACTTCTACGAGCGATTTCTTAACTGGAGTGCCATACATAATTTATTCTTCCTCATTGGTTTGCTGATTATCAGTGTTTTTTGACGCAGGAAAACCTAATAAGTTTAAATCAACAGGTCACACTATACATAGTTGCTGGTCTAACCGATGTATTATCTATATTGCCACGGGTGTGGTTTATCACGAAGAAATGTAATATAATGTAATATCATGTGGGGGTTTAAGAAACTTCTCAATTAAGTTTCGGAATGGATATCCGTATATATAATATATTGGACTTACCTAATATAGACGATATGGAATGAAAAATAGTTTAATTTCCCCACAAATATACTTAACTATATAACACATTTAAGGTAAATAATTGGAATTGGATTTATTCGGATAACTTTCTACTATATATAAATGTATCAGATCTCAGATCGGTTAAAGTTTAGTAAGATCGCAAATTTTCTAATTTCCTATTTAGACCAAAGAACCGTGTTTAAGTTCGCATTTTGGTAAAAAAATAGAAATAATCGTTCTTTTGAGGGTTTTTTACCAAAATTTCACAATTCTATTCATTTTTTTTAAACAATTTGCTTGACAATACGTTATAGTATATTGTAATATAATTTTCTGGCAGATTTTATTTTCAAATTTTATACAAGGAGAGGAGAAGAATGGAAACCGAGTTCTTCGGTGAAACAGAAGATATCCAAGGTGTTGACACATTAATAGATGAGGTGTATCCTTCGGAAGAAACAGAATATGCAAATGACTACAAAGGTAGCGATAGAAGTGCTCTAACGAGTTGGTTACGGAGTGTTGCTGGACATCGATTATTAACCCGAGAAGAAGAAGTTGAATTAGCAAAACGGATTGAAGCTGGAGATACTGCTGCACGCGACGAGTTAGTTCAGGCTAATCTGCGTCTCGTCATTTCTATCGCAGTCAGGTATCAAGGAAACAAGGTCCCGCTTGAAGATTTAATTCAAGAAGGAAATATCGGTTTAATTAAAGCTGCGACTAAGTTTGATTATCGGAAAGGCTTTAAGTTTAGTACCTATGCGATTTGGTGGATTAAGCAATCGATTATGCGGACACTTGATAACTTCGCACGATCTATTCGCTTACCTGCGTATATCGTTGCGAAGATGAACAAGTTTGATGCAACTTATGCTGCACTTTGCCAAGAACTTCAGCGAGAACCGACGCGTACTGAAATCGCTGAAGCTCTTGACCTAACTGTACAACAAGTAGAAGAAATTCTTACTTTTAATGCTGATACCATTTCAATGGATTTACCACTGGGTGATGAACGCTCATCGCGAAGTTCTGCTACACTGGGGGATCTGATTGAAGACCCCTCAACAACTTCTGAAGATGGCGCAATCGCACAACTGATCACACATGATTTAGTACAACAGTTTCTGAGCAAACTTTCTGAACGTGAACAGCAAGTTCTTAAAATGCGGTTTGGGCTCGAAGATGGAGAACGTAAGACACTACGCGAAATTGGAGATGCCCTTGACGTTACACGAGAACGAATTCGTCAATTAGAAATCTACGCAATTTCGCAATTAAGCAACCTTTACAACGAAATGGGTGAATTCCGAACTGACTATAATGCTGACAAAACAGCAGCTTGAGTTGGATACCTAAAAGGAACTTATGAAGAATCTATTTAAGAAAAGCGTTAAAACTGAATCACCTCTATTAGAGGTGACAAAAACCGCGCAAGATAAGATTCAAGACGTTATTGATGCAGAAGAAGTGGAAGTGGAAGGACTGCGTATTAGCATTGAAGGACGCAGTGCTTCCGATTTCCAATATAGCCTCGGTTTGGCAACGGATACCGAGGAAGACGACATTGTCATTGAAATGGACGCTTTTAAGGTCTTGGTTGATGCAAAAAGTGCACCAGAACTTGAAGGTGCTGTGATTGACTATGTTGAAGACCTCAATTCCAGCGGCTTTAAGATAGAAAACCCAAACAAACCGACATGGGACAATCCCAAGGCACAAAAAATTCAAGAACTCATTGATGAAAGAATTAATCCGGCAGTCGCAGCTCATGGTGGACAAATTGAATTGCTAAACGTTGAAGATGATGCAATCTATATACACATGGGTGGTGGATGCCAAGGATGTGGCATGGCGAATGCGACGCTCAAACATGGTATTGAAGCGATGATACAGGAAGTGTTCCCTGAGATCAAACAGGTCATTGATTCTACTGACCATGCATCAGGAACTAATCCTTATTATGCTTCTGCAGAAGGATAGAGTATCTCTGGCTTCAGTATGCATATCATTTCAATGGAGATGAAACGATGGCAACTGAAAAAGATATACAGATGACTCAACATATTGCTGAATTAGAAGAATCCATCTATCAGATAAGAGTCGTAATAGTTGAAAAAACTGCTATGAAATCAAGGTTGGAAGAATATACTACGACTTTTCAAGAGGAAAAAATAAAGAAAAGATCTGAACTGGAATCCAAGTTTGAAGAGTCCATTAATCAAATTCAAGACGTTATAGATGCAAAAAAATCGGAACAAGAACTGTTCCAGAGTCAAATGCATGATACAACTTCAGATGAAAAAAAAGCATGGTTGAAAGAATGTATAACCAACCTGCAAGAAATTATCACAAATTTTGAGGATGGACTAAAAGGTAGACACAACAATTTATCTGAAGTCGCAACAGTTTTCTCTCAACTTGAGCAGGATTTTGTAAATAAGCAGAAGAGTATTGCAGAATTGGAAAATAGCATTGGTAATCTTAAGGCAGAGTTAGGAGTCAAACAAAATGCGCTTTCAGAACTCAAGCGTATGTAAACTTGGCGTTCAAACGCACTTATGAAATATAGCAGAAAGTAGACTACAGATTGTTAGATTTCAATTGGTGATTGTAGGATAGTTGGTTGGAGCATTTATGCTTTAGCCAACTTTTTTATCAATCTTCGGTGTCAAGACCCCGATGCTTTAGCACGGGGATGTAGACACCGCTAACATATTTATCAATCAAAAAAACTTGACATTTTCGTGTATTTATAGTATACTCTGTTCCGCATTACAGCGGTGGATACGACCTCTCACTTGAGAGTGCCACCGCACCATTTTGTAGTGGTATTGTAATGCAAGGAATATATATGTAATGCGAACCTACAAATACAAGGGACAAAAACATAAAAGAAATCGTCATTTGCAAAAAGACCTGCATATCATTGCCCATGTCCATAATCATTTTATTGCGTTGTGGCAACGGCACTACAGGATATATGGACAATGCGAAGGTTACAAGCGACCGAGTGCATTTCGGATGATTAAGCATTTGACAAAACTGAAACGACTTGCTAAATATCAACACTGGACGATCCCATATTCTTGGTGTTTGCAAGAATGTATCCAACGCGTTGATAGAGGGTGGAAAAACTTCTTTGAAGGTAGGGCGAAGCGTCCGCCTAAATTTAGAAGTCGGTATAAATACAAATCTATGACCTTTGATGGAAGTCAAGTCAAAATAGAACCGATTGACAAAACAGGCGGATGTCCCGTTGCGAAAATCCGTATCAATAGAAGATGGTATCGCTTCTGGTATAGTCGACCGATTGAAGGTAATATCAAACAGGTTACCGTTAAGAAAGACGCAGTAGGCGATTGGCATATCACTATCACAACAGACGCTGAAGGACTTGAGCCCGCACCTAAGACTGGTAGGACAGCAGGGTTTGATTTTGGACTCAAGGATTTTCTCACCTGTTCGGATGGCACGAAATATCAATCTCCTGAATTCTATAAGTCTGCTTCTAAACTGATAAAACGTGCGAGCCTCGCGTTGTCTCGGAAGCAAAAAGGCAGTAATAATCGCCAACGTGCAAGGAAACACTCGGCACGCGTTCACAGAAAAATCAATCGGCAACGCGAAGACCATCACTGGAAACTTGCTCTTGAACTTGTCCGAAAGTTTGATGTCTGTTTCTTTGAAGACCTGAATCTTGAAGGCATGAAACGGCTTTGGGGGCGTAAAGTTTCTGACTATGCCTTTGGCGACTTCATGCAGAAAATCAAGTGGCAAGCACAGAAAAGATGCAAACGCGTTGAAACAATTAACAGATGGACACCTACAAGCAAAGTCTGTCACGCCTGTGGACAAATCCAAATGTTCTTTGATCTGAGTATTCGCAATTGGTATTGCCATAACTGTAAAATCCAACATGACCGTGATATAAATGCGGCACTTAATATTTACAAGGTAGGGGCATCTACCTTTGGAGTAGAGGGGATCAGACTTGCTTTGGCAAGCACCCCTTGTTGATACCACAATCGCTTGTGTGATTCTTCAAAAGAATCACCGGAGTTTTAGCTCGGTGAGTATGTCAAGTACGCGCCTGTGTTATTCGCTGTTGTGACAAAGCAAGTACCACCACTTGGTAACTTCCCCAAGAATACTTCTGTTTTCCGTTTCAACCCTTCAATATCTTCACTAACAGCACAAATCGCAGGTCCCCAACTACTAACACCTGCCCCCAATGCACCGTTGGTTTGTAAAAATTCTAGTGTTTGCTTCAATTCAACACCTTGTGCTTCAATCTCTACCTTTTTCCAACCAAATGTTTGAATCTCATTCAATGCCTTGCCAAAACTGATCATATCATTTTCAAGCATAGCAGGCAGAACTTGAAACAGCAATAAATGGGACAATTTCGGTGCAACAGATGAAGGTTGGGGACAGAGCGTCCGGAATAGGTCTAATTCCTGCTCACCGTAAATTCGAGAACAATTCGGTAGAACAATGAGGAGTTGCCATTCAGGAAAAGCGTGGTGGAATAAAATTGGAGGGGGTGAAATATCGACTGCAGCGGCGGATGGAAGAAAGGAGGATTTCTGTTCAGGATACCGATGTCCACCATCTACAATGAAACCGCCAGTTTCAAATGCCGCGACACCGATACCAGATGTGCCACCACGTCCAACTGACCTAGCTAATTCCAAGAGGTTTAAATTCAAATTGTAAAGAGTGTTGACTGCAGAAGCAATGCCGAGAGAGAGTTGAGTTCCTGAACCGAAGCCACTATGTGTTGGTATTTCAGATATCAATTTTAACTTGATACCTGGAAACTGATAGGACTTTTGTAGCCGTGTAAGAATTTCACTTACACGTTCTGTGTATGCGATAGAATCAACATGGATTTCTGTTGATGGTTCAGCAACAATTTGGAAGTTCGGTTCTTTGATGGCTAACCCGAATCCACCATCAATCCGTCCGAGTTGTCCATTTAGATCTATCAATGAAAAATGAAGTCTAGAGGGTGTGGTAATACTGACTTCTTTGATTACAGTTTTAGTCTCGCCTTTCATCTTGCTCAATGAGTCCATCCCGAATGTGGAGGACACGTCGAGCATGTTCTGCCACCTCTGGTTCATGCGTAACCATTATAATTGTATTCCCTTCTTCATTAAGGCGGTCAAAAATCGCGAGAATTTCAGCACCAGAACGGGTATCTAAGTTTCCTGTCGGTTCATCTGCAAAGATCATTGATGGTTTGTTTACAAGCGCACGTGCAATCGCAACGCGTTGAACCTGTCCTCCAGAAAGTTCAGTTGATTTGTGGTCAACACGATCCGCTAATCCAACCGCCTCCAAAGATTCAAACGCTCTACGTTTGCGTTCTTTTCTCCCTAAACCTGAATAGATGAGCGGTAATTCAACGTTGTGTAGCGCACTCGTCCGTGGCAGAAGATTGAAGGATTGAAATACAAAGCCGATCTTCTTATTCCGTATATCAGCTAACCTATTATCAGAGAGCTTCCCGACCTCTTCATCTTCAAGGAAATATTCACCTGCTGTCGGGGTGGCAAGGCATCCCAAGATATCCATCATAGTAGATTTGCCAGAACCTGAAGGTCCCATAATTGCGATAAATTCACCGGACTCTACAGTAAAGGTAACGCCTCGTAATGCATGTACCTGCACATCACCCATCTCATATACTTTTGTTATGTCTTTGACATCAATTAACATTTTGCGTTATTCCTCTCCTTTGTAGATGTGTTGAAAGAGTTACATCAGGAGCGTATGTAATTTAACCAATTTCTGGGACTTATTTGTCCTTATTTTTCTCATCTTTTGTTAATTCCATCATGGAAGGCACAAAGACGCGATCACCCTCTTTAAGTCCTTGTACGATTTCAAAGTGTGTCTTGTTACGTCTACCAACTTTAATGTGTGTTTTGACACCTTTTTCTCCATTCTTCTTTTTTGACGGTTCACCAGTATCAAGTTTGACAAAGTGCTGACGTTCGCTCCTGATTTCTGCTTCAATATTAGCCAATCGATTGTTTTCTGAGATTACGATGGCAATTTCTGTAGGACCTGGACGCATACCTTTTGGCGGTTCGTCAAACAAGATTTCAAGATTACCACGACTTTCGGAGGATGCTATCTTACTAACTTGTCCAGCAAATTGATTACCAATGAGATTTTGGACTTTGAGTCGCTGTCCTTGTTGAAACTGTCCAAGCATATCCGGCTTTACTGTTGCTTTAACGGTAAACACCTCCGGACTTAAAACTGCTGCGATCGGTATTTGAAGAATATCAGATTTCTCAAAGACGATTATATCCACATCAGCAGACATGCCCGGTAATAGTTGGAATTCTTTATCTGATATATCTACTTCAATTTCTATCTCAAAAGTAATTACACCTCCTCCACCCTGTGGACGATGAGTGGAACTGGGAGATATTTCACTCACTCTGCCATTAAATACCTTATTCCGATAACTATCAACACGGATTTCTACGCGCTGATCCTCATTTATCTTGCCAATTTCCACCTGATTAATTTGCGTTATGACGATCATCTTTGTAAGATCGGCGATACGCATGATAGCTTCACCTCGCGAGAATGCTGAACGTCCAGAGGTAATAATCTCACCCTCTTCAACAGATATACGAGTAATTGTCCCAGACATCGGTGCCTTCACTGTCGTCCACGCGTACCTTTCCTGCTGAGATTTCAACCGACTATCAGCTTGAAGAAGGTTAGCTTCCGCGCTTACTTTGGAGTGTTTTGTCAGATCCTTTTCTTCCTCAGTTGTCTCTTCAGTTTGTTTTAGTCGAGTCTGCGCGTTTTCTAAATCCGCTCTTAACTGCTCTTTCAATGCATTTTGCGTTTCTATAATTGTTTGAACATTCTTTTTATGTAGGGCAATCGTTGACTCTCTACTCTGAATCGCCTCCTTCATCGCATTGATATTTTCTTCTCGAGATTTAATGGTTTCCTTTTGAGACTCAACCTCTTTCTGGGCAGTCTCATATTGCGATGTATTCAATACGAGTTGTTTTTGTGATTGCTCTAATGCCTGCTTTGATATTAATTCCTGTTTGTATAATTCTTCATTCCGTTTATGTTCTGCTTGAGTTGTTTCAAGTGTAATCTTTGCAGATTGGACATTTACATTGGCGCGATCAAGCGTTAGTTTTGCCTGTGTTAGAGAAATCTCATCCTGCTTTAGAGAGATTTTATCTCGGTTGAGCAGATTTTGTGTCGTTGCAACAAGAGTCTCTGCTTCGATGATACGTTGTTGTTTGTTTGCAGCAAAAGAAACGAGAGATGCCTTAGATTTTGCAACAGCATTTTTTGCCTGAAGAAGACCGCTTGTTTCGCGTTTTTCTGCTATCTGAATACGGAGTTCCGATTGATCTAATTCAGCTTTTCGCGCATCCCGATAGGCTTTTGCCTGATTCATATCCTCTATAATCTGTTCATCGTCAATTTTAAGGAGCGGGTCACCCTCTTGTACAAGTTCCGATTCTTCAACGAAAATCTCAAGGATTTCACCCTCTACGTTTGAACGAACATCTACCTCTACAAGGGAACGAAGCCTGCCAGACTCTTGAACTTTTACAAGAAATTCACCACGTCGGACAACCTCTCGCTTGTCCTCTTGATCATTATTACTATTCCCAAATTTAATTTGGGTCGCACCTATAACGCAAATCACAATCACTACTATGACGATTGAACCAATTACAAACCACTTTCTGCCTATCTTCATGATTACTGTAAGACTCCCATTGCATCCTGCAATCGTGCTAGGGCAATTTTGTAATCGTAGAATGCATTTACCTGATTTGTCAGTGACTGTGCGTAACTTGTTTGAGCATCAAGCACTTCAAGCAGAATTGCTTTCCCCACTCTATACCGTCCTTGAATAACATCTAAACTCAGTTGTGCGTTTACTACCTGTGTGTTGGAGATTTCTACAACAGTTTCACTGCGTTTCAGATTTAGATAACTTTGCCTGACATCAAGTGCGACAGACCGTTCCAAGTCACTCGCATTTTCCCGTGCTTGTTCTAACTGCATGCTCCTTTCCTTAACAATATTGCCTAATACACCGCCATCAAAAAGTGTAAAGTTTAGTGATGCACCGACACTCCAACTTCGAAAGTCAGGAAAATTTACTCGTTCGCGCAGGTAATCATCAAGGTCTATATTATAGTTAGCATTTGCACTCAATCGAGGCCAGCGCTGTAATTTTGATAGTGTTAAACTCCATTCTTGCTGTTTAAGGGACGCTTCAGTTTCCTTAAATTCTGGACGATTGTCAAATGCTGTTTGCATGGCTTCTTCAACAGTAATCTGTATTTTCTCAATAGTTCCTCTATCGAGATAGAGTTGAAAGGATTCATCAGCTGATACGGTAATTAGCAATCCTGGGTCTAATCCCATGAGGCGTGGTAAAGTTGCTTGTGAGATTTGTAGGGCATTTTGATTGTTTACCAATGACAATTCGTTATTTGCTTGACGAACTCTTGCAGTTGCAACATCAGCAGGAATAAGTACACCTGCTTCTTTCAGAGCGATCGTTTGTTCGGTGTCCTCTATGGAACGTGCTAACACATCTTCGCTAACCTTAACAAGGTCAGTATCCTTAAGCACATTATAATATGCTTGTGTAATTTGTAAAATTACGCTCTGTTTTATCCCTTCATTCCTGTTAGTTGTTGCTTTTAATCCTTCTTTTGTTTGTGCGAAACCCACTTCACGTTGTCCATTATCCCAGAGTGTATAACGTCCTGTCAACCCTAAATCGTAGTTTTGCGGTTCAAAACCGAAGTCAAGTCTATCATTAAAGTTATAACTTCCAGATGAGGTGATAATTGGAAAATAATCTGCGCGGGCATTCTTCACTCGTAGTTGCTGAATAGCTAAACTCAGTCTCGCATTTCGCATATTGGTTGACTTTTCTAATCCCAGTTCAATACATTGCTCAAGGGTTAGTGGTTGCGAAAGGTCAATTTCCTGCGGTTCTTGTGCGTCCACACGCAGCAATACAACACATTGAATTATGACCAAAATTAAAGTTAACTTTATATTCCATCGAAGCATTAGCGTCTCCTTAAAACAACATAAACTATTCCTGCTGAAGATTGTGATTATAAGTATTTAGTTTTACAATAAGTTTTGACAATAACCAATTTCAAAAAGTTCTGAACAATTTTAAGTGATATATTATGATATGGTGTATTACCAAATTTTGACGCAATTCATCCATTAAAGTTTACTATAAATATCCCTGCAAGATATCAGGGTTGTTTAGTTTTAAGAATTCGTAATTGTTGATATTAACTTACTGTTAAGTCCCGGCATCGGTTGCATCACTGAATTTATTGGATATATTGATTCTTGTCTGAACCAGGATTTGCAGGAATGACAGATTTCCAGGATGAGAGTCTGAAACATCAAAGTGCCAGTCAGAGAATAAACGTTAAACTGCAGATGGGACTTTGGAGAGCCAAACTCATAATCCCGAGGAATGCCAAATGAAGAATAAAAATAAATTGGGTAATTTCCTTGAGAAGTCCGGAGCGGTTAGGAAACCGCTCCTACTGTATTTGAGAAAATGAGAATTACCCGTTTAATAAATTAATCCTCAATTGGCATTCCCTGCCTACGGGTTTGACAATCGCGCTTACAAAGCGCTCCAACAAGTTTTGGGTGATTAAGATTACCCGATTAATAAATTAATCTTCATAAGGCATTCATACCGTTGATTTCCAAATCTACTAATCCTGCAAATCCTGGTTCTGATAAATAGAAATACAAACCCAAAATAAAGTGTATGTAAAGTTTTTGGACCATAGGTGTCAATTTAAGGATATCCGCTATTGTTGGAGGGGTTTGTAACCCCGATTTCTTGAGAATAAACCTGCAAATCGGGGTTACAAACCCCTCCAACAATAAGGCATTGGGATTTGATATGTTATTGAATTTATACATTCAATCTGCTAAAATACACCAAAATTCATATAAGGAAACGTATTGATGGAATGTATCTTTTGTGCAATCGTTGAAGGGAAAATCCCATCTTCCAAAGTATATGAAGACGAACATGTCTTCGCTTTTATGGACATCGCTCCAGCAAATCCTGGACATCTACTTATTATACCTAAACAACATTACCGCAATATCTTTGACATGCCTGCAGAAGTCGGCAGTAAAATAATGGAAGCCGCTGTCCCTCTTGCTGCAGCTATACGGAAAGCGTTGAATCCAGATGGACTCAACCTATTCCAATCAAACGAAGCAGCAGGATTCCAAACAGTCTTCCATTTTCATCTACATCTAATCCCAAGATGGGAAGGTGACCCATTACGACTACCTTGGAAACCGAGTGAAGGGGACATAGAAGAAATTAACAATATCGCCACGAAAGTTCAAAAGGCTTTATAGACCAAACCTAACATCCCAAATATTAGAGCAAACCAATGAAAATATTGATTACTTCAGCGAGTTCTGAATTAGCACGTAAATTAGCAGACGCAGCTAATGAATCACACACGGTCCGACTAACTGAACTCCAGCATGTTGATACCACCTATGACTTTATACAAAGCGACTTAGGACATGATGAATCAACCAACGATTTAGTGAAAGGCATAGATACAGTTGTTCATATAGCAGATACACCACCCGTACTCAAGGCACAAGCCAACGAACCAGAAAACTTTGAGATTGATTTTCAAACCCGTTGCACCTATAACCTATTGATCGCTGCATCAGCAGAGGGTGTCAAACACTTCATCTATGCAAGCACTCTCCGCTTGTTTGAACAACACGGAGAAGATTGGACAGTGAAAGAAAATTGGAGACCACGTCCTCACACTGACGGAGATGTCCTTGCAAAACACCTCGGTGAATTCACATGCCGAGAATTTGCACTCGAAAGGAAAATCAAAATTACATGTCTGAGACTGGGAGCAATCGTCACTGCAGAAGATGCAGCACAGTCAGAATTCAACTCTATGTGGCTTGAAATAGGTGACGCGGTCACTGCGTTCCAAGGTGCGATTGATGCTCCATCAGGATGGGGAATCTTTCACGTTCAATCGGAGTTTCCCGGTTCTCGTTTTGACATCAGTAAGGCAAAGGGCCACCTCAAATTCAATCCACAATTTGTGCCATCAGCGAAAAAATATGCACACATACATAAGGAGATTCTATGAAAGTTCTCATTTTAGGTGGCAACGGCTATCTTGGACCACACGTAGTCAAAGCATTAGAACCCTACTACACCTTGCGTGTAACAGACATCAACGAGATTGACACAAAACATGAATCCCTAAATATTGATGTGAGTTCGTTAGATCAAGTCCTACGGGCAGCAGAAGAGATGGATGCAATCATCAATTGCTCCGTGCTTCGTCATGATCGGCAATTAGCATTTGATGTTAGTACACGTGGAGCATACAATATGATGCGTGCTGCTGTTAAACACGGGATCCAACGGGTCATAAACACAGGACCTCACTTTACTATCCAAGGAGATGCATATACAAGTTGGGATTACGAGATAAATCCAGATGTTCCACCCAAAACCAGCACAGGACTATATCCATTAACGAAGGGACTTGGACAAGAAATCTGCAAAGTCTTTACTGAAAATTACGATATGTATGTCCTCTGTTATTTATTTCTCAGTTTCCAGGATCTCAACTATGAGAGAGAAGGCACCGATCTCAACCCATTTTCTGTCAGTTGGCGGGATGCGGGTGAGGCGTTTCGTTTGGGGTTAGAAATTGATCTTGAAGAATTGCCATCAAAGTGTGAGATATTCAACATCTTCGCTGATTTACCGCACGAACAATTCTCAAACGCCAAAACGAAACGTATATTAGGATTCAAACCGAAAGACAACTTTGAATGGATGTGGCATAAGAAGAAAGAAGTATAATTGATACCAGATACTATGCTTTCAGTGTGTGTAAAGTTTTTGTTCAAAAACGACTGTCTCCGGTCGTAGGGATGGGTTTAAGTGCCACGTCATCTTCCACCGCTACAACGACGGCACAGAGTCTCATCCTACAATAGTCAATGAGATATTTATACAAAAGTTATACACTACTTTTTTTCTTTGTTTCAGGGACTGCTGGTTCAACATACAAGGTTTTCTCGTGTGTATAGTGGACGTAACCTGCGACGTTTCCTTTACGTTTGACCACATACTTTGCCCATGTATAGTCTACTGGTACATAACTGGAATGATGTGCTTTGCTATAAAATGCTGCAAGCTGCGCTGCTTGAAGGAGTGTTGGCATAGGTATGTCAGGACGGTTTTCCGGGTTGCGGATGATGACATGCGACCCATGGATTTGTTTTGCATGCAGCCACATATCACGGGGTTTTGCTATCTCTCGTAAGAGTAGATCGTTGGATTGACTGTTTCTACCAACATAGATATGAAAACCGTTCTTTGAGATATATTTACGATAGGGACCATCACTTGTTTGTTGTTGTTTCTTTTGTTTTTGTGTTTTGAGATAACCGTTTTCTAAAAATTCAGAATGAAGTTGCTGTAAGGATTCAAACGTTTTTGCAAATGTTAACCTGTTTTCATATCTACTCAGGACCTTCTGCTCTGCTTCAAGTTCAGCAAGCCGTTGTTGAATCTGTGAATATCCGCGTTTTGCTTTTGTATATTTCTTGAAAAATGCTTGTGCATTTTCCGATGGTGTTTGCTCAGGATTGAGTTTGATTGTGAGTGAATCAAGATTTGGACTATAGTAGTTTTGGATTTCTACCTGTGTTTGTCCACGTCTGATTTTATGAAGGTTGGCAAGCAGCAGTTCTCCCTGGATTTTGTAGTCTTCCGATTTCTCAGCATTTTCCAAATCTCTCTGTAATGCTTTTTCTTTTCTGCCTAACATGCTTTTTTGTTTTTCTAATGCCTGTGTGAGAGTATGTATTTCAGATGCAACTCTCTCTCTCTCTGTGATAGCGTCATAGTATGCAGAAAGAGCATCACTCAATGTTTCATAAGGTTGCGATGTAGCATGCGGGTATTGTTGTAATATGAGAGGATATGCTGCTAAAGGGTTATCTTCTTCGGTCAGTAAGTTTGGGGTGACATGGTTTGGGTTGAAATAGATTAAGACTTGTTGAAATGCATCCCAAAGATCTGTTTTCTCAGAACGTATAATGATTTCCTTTGCAAGTGTAGGACTCAATCCATTGATTTGACCAAATAATGTCTTCCATGTTACCTCAGAGGATGAGAAAAGTTCTGAGAAAGTGGGTTTGTCTATTGTTAATGGATCTATCTTTTCTTGTTGTGGTGGCAATACATAGTTGTCTCCCGGTAGAACTTCACGGAAACGGCTCATAGTTTCATCAATATGTTTCAAGCATTCCAGAATTCTATCATCTGTAGAATCAATCAGAATGATATTGCTATGTTTCCCCATAAATTCAGCAATGATTGCCTTAGGTGGTGGTTGTATAGGTTCATCCGTAAAGGGTTGAACAGTGATTTTCAATATTCTGTCCCATCCAAGTTGTTCTATGTCAATGATGTTACCGTGTTTCAGATGGGTAGAAAGGAAGTCTGCAAAATAGGATTGCTTTTGTCCGCGTGGTGGTTTGTTGATCAGATGCGCGCGGGCATTGATGGAATGCGCGGATATTGTAAGCCAGTGGATCTCTGTGCCTTTTGATATCTTGAAGTTAAATGTGGTGGGATTTGCTTGTTCTATATGTCTGATTGTACCGCCAATTAGCGTTTGGGACAATTCGTGGGTTATATGATGTAAGGTTAAAGTATCAAAAGACATGTGGAGAATTCGCTTTGTGGATGTGCTAAGAATAATATATGTATACACAAACTAAAAGTTTGTGCTACAAACAGTGCATATATCAGACTCACGTTACCTACATATTTTCGGTTTGTGGTTTCTTTCTGAGAATTTTATTTTACTTGTTTTTTCTCTTTTTAATGCATGGTGCTTTCGATTGTGTATTGATATGGGTTTATGAAGGTCTTTTGTTATGTCTTAGTCAAAAAAAACAAGTAAATAGGATGTTTTTTTTAGATATTGTTCATTTATTGGACATTTTTATCCTGGTTTGTGGTTGTGATCTGTTTTGGACTCGGTTTTAGCTAAAGATTTGAGTAGGTTTTGTGTGACATCTTCGGGATTTCGTTTGGATTTACTTGTTGTCATTTCATACTTCTTGAACTTGTAGCTCATAGGTTACGTGTTGAAGGTATTATTGTAAATTTATGTTTAATTTAGCATGATATCAACATAAGGGATATTTGTTGTGCGATTTATTAGCTTGCGTTTTGTAGATGTACAAACTAGCAGTTTGTGCTACAAAGAGCAGTTAGGAAACCGCACCTACACAGGTTAATGGTAACGCTTCAAATCATTCGTAATGTCGCGTAACTGTTCATTTATTTCTGGTGGCACTCGTGGGTTGAATGGTCCACCTGTACCTGCTTCTATGTCCTCAAATCCACTTTGAATCATTGTTTCAACAACAGCAGAATAATTGTAGACTCGTCCGTTCCAAAACCTGATCTCTTCCAGTGGTGCAATGTCTGCTTCAATGCGTGCTGAAGTTTCAAAATCCCCTCTTCGTTGTGCGTTGTTAATTTCATCTGAAGCACGTGCATAAGCAACTGCTATTCCAGAAGTATGTCCTTTTGTTCCAAGTTGTGCAGGTCTAGTACATCTGTCTCCGATACCCCACATTACAATTCCGTTGCCTCCAACACCTTCTATGAGTGGTTGTACATCATCCTCATCAGTTCCAATTTTAACACCAATAAAGTGAGGAGAATCGTTCAACAATCGTATCACAGCATCCAAATCGCGTTTTTGGCGAAAATAGTAGAGAAATCGTGCGTCACAACTATTACCATAGTGATCACCGAATTTCATATACTGTTCGTAGATACCCTCTGGACTGCTTATTCCGGTGAGTGGCATCAGTAGATATGCATCCGGTGGTCTTTTTAAATCAGATTGTGCTTCTATCAGTTGACCTGCTTGATTTATCGGATTTGGAACAATTCCCGAAATCAGTATGCCATCCGGCCCCATTTGATTACCCGTGGTATCAATGAGTTTTAACTGTTCTTTTTCAGATATGTGGTGGATTAAACTAGTACCAGCAATTGCGATTACGCGTTTTCGTCCTTCATCAAGGTAGTTGTTGGTCATCAGATAGTCAATGTTCTTTGCATGTCCGGTATAATCAATTTCATAACCATTGTAAGGAATGATAGGAATTGCGGTGACAGAATTCAAGGTATCTAACAGATTTGGTAGAGCTAATGACATAAATTTCTCCATTTAGAACTTTTTCTTATAAACCAACGCTCCTGTTAGTTTTCCATCCAATATATCTGTATGCACATCAATCTGGAACCCATCAGACTCTGTCTGTTTTTTATTCCGGCGTTTGGTTGAAATACGCGCTTCAACAGCACTGACGACATGATTCAAGATAACCAGACCAATAATTGTGCGTGCAGTTTGAAATGTGTCATTTGCTTTTTGACGTAAGTCATAGGCTTCCAAACGATGTTTTGAATCAAACTCAATAGTAGAATCCTTCTCGTCTTTCAAAGTTGGGTCAAGATCTTTCCAATACCATTTTCCTGTACGATTCCGTGTTTGTTCAGAATCGTAGACATGATTCCAATTTTCATATTGTGTTGCATGTTCAAAATCTTCGATGAGATCCCACTTTTCAAAAGATCCTGGACCAATGAATGTTACATTTTGACGGACTATATCTCGATAGTCATCACGTGTGTTCACTGCATTATTTCGGAGCAAGAAATAACTTGTTAGGAGAACTACCTCGGCTGCAGTATAGATATAGCCATGTTTTGCCCCTGTGTAGATTTGCCCCATTCCTGGAATTGCGAGTGAATAGAGAAATGCTTCATTGGGAGATTTTGTAGGAGTTATATTCTGTTCTGCTGCCATAGCAATTGATGAATGCTCTGTTAGGACGCGGATTCCGAGGTTGGATTTCAGAAAAAAATTTGAAAAGAAATGTGTCTGTGATTCATTGGAGGCACTACAGAAAACACATGTGGAAAAGAACAAGAGAACACAGAGACTAATTTGTGTCGTAAATTTTTTAGTCAATTTCATTTTAGAATACCAATCCTGCTGTAACTTCAAGAAGTCGTTTTTGAAAAGGGCCGAGTCCTACTGCTCCATACGTCAGGTCAAATTTTACGGTATAAACCTGTACCCCAATACCGTAAGTGAAAAAATCGGACAAATCTAAGAGAAAAGGACCGACATCAGAAAATTTGAAACCGTCATCAAAATGATCGGATAACTTTGTACGATTTGGGGCAAATGGGTCAACTTTGTGTCCGATACGGAATGCAACGGTATTAGCAATCCAGTGTTCTAAGCCTATGCTTTTTTCAAGATGTCTCCACTCAAAGGCACGTATCCCCACTCCCCGATCAGATAGAGCTTGTTCGCGTGTAATTTCATTTCCGTTCTCATTTTGTGTTTGTATGAAGAGTTCAAGCTCACTTTCATCTTCAACCCATTTATCAATTCTTGCCGTTAAACCTGTAACGAGCCGGACATGGTTGTTTTTACTTTGGAAAAGACTTGTTGCGGATCCTATACGAAATAATGCTGGCAATGGATCGGCTTGATTTTCATCAATAAAATGTATTTTTGGACCAATGTTTTGAATTGCCAATCCGAGTGTAGTTGGAAGTAAATTGGTAGAAAGTCTGTATTGACTTCCAAAATCAACTGCATAAGAGTAAGATCCTCCACCTTCACTACCGAGTACAACTCTGATCATCTTTGCACTTATCCCTGTTGTGAATCTATTTGTAATTTGGTCAGCATAAGAGAATGTAAAGACAAAGTTTGTTCCGAGGTTTTCCTCTCGTATTGGATCGGGAGAATCTGTTGTAACAAGACTTGTTCCTTGTCCTTGCATCTGAACGGTTGTTCCTATTGTTCCGTAATTACCTAAAGGAAGTGCTCCAGTAATAAAAGTGTAATACAATCCTTCTCCTGCTTCACCAAATAAATCACCTTGGTTTTTGTAATACATAGAGACACGTGGACCGAATCTTTCGGTCTGAAAATTGCTTTTGGTGATGTTAACTAATCCACTTGGATTCCAGAGTGTAGTCGTAACATCACCTGACATTGCAGAAAAAGCGTCACCCAGTGCAGTGGCGCGTGCTCCACCACCTAAGTTCAAAATCACAGATCCAGTCCTACCTGCACCTGCAAAAACTGTAATAGGAATAAAGAAAACTACCAATAAGAGTAGCGTAAAATATCGTTTCATATATACACTGTTGAATTCGTAGAACTATAAATGTTGTCCTACAAAATAATACCTCCTAAATGGGGATTTGTAATAAAATTTATGTTTTGATACCGTATGTTTCTAACGAAAGACATTTAATTTGGTTTACATATCTACGTTAATAGATTATAACATCAAAAAGTGTATTGGACAAATTATAATTAAGTGTGTAAAGTTTTTGGCACCATAGGTGTCAATTTAGCAAACACAACCCGCTGTAGGCGCGCTTACAAAGCGCGCCTACGTATTCTGAGTCGTTGAGCGTAATTTTCCTTAAATTGACGCCTATGGTGGGTAAAGTTTTTGTCACCGTAGACATCAGTTCAAGTGAAAAACCTGTAATCTATTGTAGGACGGGATCTCTGTGCCCCGCCATTCCTTGTCTCGTAAGGCAACGGCCGGGTACAGAGACCCGCCCCTACAATGGTTGGTAGATTGAAAGATGACCAAATCAACACCGAATACGCGCATGGTATTCGGCGGGGCACGGAGACCCCGCTCTACAATGGTTGGTAAATTGAAAGATGACCAAAAAATACTAAAGATTTTTGTGATTGCATACAACAAATGATTATACCAACTTCTAAGCAAGGAATGTAAGAGGCGCAATCAATTGCGCGACTACGAACATGGAAGAGAACATAAGAGGAGTAATGAATTGCGCGGCGACGAACCTGACATTTGGAAGATAATGGTGATAATTGGTTTGGACTTTGCGCTCAAACCAAACATACAAACCAATTGACATAGGCATGTAGATATGGTATGATACTTCAAAACTAAATTTCATTCAGTGGAAGTCATTTTGAGTTTTGTAAAACGATACAGGTATTTGTTTGCAGCGGGATCGGGGATCCTACTATTCTGTAGTTTTCCAAGTGTCAACTTCTTTCCTTTGGCATGGATAGGATTAGTGCCGTTATTGGTAGCACTTGATGGTGTTGAGAACTGGAAAATGGCTTTCCGCATAGGGTATGTATCTGGATTTCTATTTTTCGCAGGATTGCTCATAGCAATCGCACTCCTATATCCTTATGCCAATATTGCCACAACTTTATTAGGATATTTTCTACTTGTTGGGTATACTGCCCTCTATTTTGCAGTTTTTTCGGTGTTAGTCTATCATCTCCCTCGGCAATCAGGGATTTTATTTCCATTAGGTGTTGCTACGATCTGGGTTAGTTTAGAGTGGGTGCGTGGATGGTTGTTAACAGGTTTTCCGTGGGGGAATATTGGATATTCACAGTGGAATTATCATGCTGGTATACAAATTTCATCTATTGCTGGTGTTTTTGGTGTTAGTTTTGTAATAGTGTTTTTTAATGCAGGTGTTGCTACATTCATTCGTCGTAGACATGAGTGGCAGAAGGAATTGGTCGCAGTAATCGCACCTTGTTTAATTGCAGCGATTACACTTATCTATGGATATACTGCTATAGGAAAAAGTGATAACATTGAATCACAAAGTATAGAGATTGCTCTGGTTCCAGGAAATATTCCTCAACTTGACAAATGGAATCCAAAGAAGTTTCCGTCAATATTTATGAAATATCTTAATATGACAGAAGAAGCAGCGAAAGAACAGCCTGATGTAATTGTATGGCCGGAAACTACAGTGAGAGGACAAGTGCTTTCTGGAGAATGGACAAATTACAATAGCCATTTCAAACAGATGTTGGATAGAATTGGTGACATTCCAATGCTTATTGGGTCTACGGATCCTGATGCATTGGGTAATCTTTACAACAGAGTTATCTCAGTGTCATCGGATGGAGAAATACAGGGGAAATACGCTAAAATGCAGCTTGTTCCGTTTGGAGAATATGTGCCGTTAGCTGATTTTCTACCAAATTTTATTCAATTTTCTCCATTTGAACATGGGAAAACACATAATCTTTTACCGATCAGATATGTTGGAGAGGCGTTACCTGAAAAACAGAATATTCTGATAGGTACTTCAATATGTTTTGAGTCTTCTTTTCCCAATCATTTTCGTAAGTTTGTAAGGGAAGGTGCAGATGCGATGGGTATTCTTACAAACGATGCTTGGTTTGCAGGAACTGCACTACCAGAACTTCATTTAGCAATGGCACCCTTACGTGCTGTAGAAAACCGCATATCTGTTTTTCGGTGCGCTAATGGTGGGTTCACATGTGCCATTGATAAATATGGACGGATCTATACTCGTTTTGTAACACCAAAGACTTCAGATGAATTTCTGATCGCTGATGTAGCACTCTCAGATGGGAAAACTACACTTTACACACGATATGGTGATTGGTTGCCGATAATATGCGCACTAATTAGTCTATCATTCATAATATATCTTCTTATAAAAAGATTTCAAACGACACATTCAACATAAAAAATAAAAGGACACTTATGTTAACAGATTTAGTTGCAGATGTAGATGCCGTATTTAACAGACTGAATGAACTTAGGGGGTATCTTTGACTTACCTACTAAACAGAAAGAGTTAGAAGACCTTGAAAAAGAGGCGATGGCAAGCGATTTTTGGAATAATTCTCAGAGGGTTCAGACTGTCAATCAGGGTATTGCCAAACTCAAAGACGAAATCAGTGAATTTGAGAAATTACAGAATACTGTTGATGATCTGAAAGTACTTCTTGAACTTGCTATTGAAGAAGATGATTCAAGTTTGGAAGCGGAAATCCAGAATGGTCTTTCAGTCGTTACAACACAGTTTGATAAAATTGAACTCCGATTAATGTTGGATGGTGAGTTTGATGAAAACAATGCTATTCTCAACATACATCCTGGTGCAGGAGGCGTTGATGCACAGGATTGGGCAGGGATGCTCATGCGGATGTATCTACGTTGGTGTGATCAGCGCAGTTTTACGACAGAAATCGTGGATCTAACTGCAGGAGATGAGGCAGGGATAAAGGGCGCGACCATTCTGGTTAAAGGCACTTATGTATATGGTTACTTGAAGGCAGAATCTGGTGTCCATCGTCTTGTTCGGTTATCTCCTTATGATTTTAACAATCGGCGTCATACCTCATTTGCTGCAGTGCATGTTACACCTGAGATTGATGATAGTATTGATGTAGAAATTAATGCTGAAGACTTGCGTATAGATACTTACCGAGCAAGCGGTGCTGGTGGACAACATGTCAATGTTACAGACTCTGCTGTCCGTATTACACATATACCGACAAATATAATGGTTCAGTGTCAGAACGAGCGTTCACAGCATAAAAACCGTGAAATTGCAATGAAAGTGTTACGATCTCGTTTGTATAACCATTTTCGTGCTCAACGTGACGAAGAACTTGCTAAATTACAACCCGAAAGACGGAATATTGATTTTGGAAGTCAAATTCGATCTTATGTCCTTCACCCTTATCAACGGGTGAAAGATACAAGAACAAATATAGAAACAGGTAATGTTGACGCAGTCCTAAATGGAGAAATTGATGAGTTTATTGAGAGTTATCTAAAACTTAAACCAGATGAAAAATAGATACTACTATAACCTAAGTTGTTGCCTACATAATATTAATCATCAATTGCTTTATTGAACGAAGAAACAAGGGATTTCTGCATATTTTGGTGCCACTTCATAACAATCGTGGTTGGAAACCACTCCAACAAATGATAGGTGGCAACTTAGGTTACTATCATATTAGGAGCAAATCATGATTGCCAATAAATGTGATGCATATTTGCTAATATCTTTATGTTTGATTTTTGCTAATACTTTTACATACGCTGCGGTAATTGAAGTTCCCGCAGACCAACCTTCAATCCAAGCCGGTATTGATGCTGCAAAAGATGGTGATACGGTCTTAGTAGCTGATGGCAGATACATCGGGGAAGGTAATGTAAATATTGACTTTATGGGAAAACAGATTACAGTCAAATCTGAGAATGGTCCAAAAGAGACAATTGTAGACTGTCAGTTAATTCCAAATACACGCGGATTTATCTTTCAAAATGATGAGACTAATGATGCTGTGTTAGAAGGATTTACAATCACGAATGCAAACCATGAGGAACGTGGTGGTATATATTGCACCAATTCTGCACCTACGATTAAGAACTGTTATATTCTGTCAAATAGAGGAGGAATCTACTGCTTTGCCGCTAATCCGAAAATAATAGACTCTAAAATATCCAACAACTATTCTGGTGCTGGCGTTTCTTTTTGGGATCATCCTGACAAGGATTTTGAAGATGGACAATTCAATAGACCGAGTCTAATCAATTGTATTGTATCTGAAAATGTCTGTGGTATATCTACTTTTGATGGTGCTTCTGCTGAAATCATTGGCTGCAAAATTTCTAAGAACAAAAATTGTGGTATTGCCAGTGATTTTTTCTCCACTGTCCATATAAGATATTGCGAAATTTTGCAGAATACTGGTGGTGGAATAAGAGGCACTGAATATTCAGGTTTAAATATCACTGATTCGATTATCAAACAGAATACAGCTGAAAATGGTGGTGGCATCTCTTGTAGTCCTACATCAAGGCTTAAAGTTATTGGTTGTGTAATAGCAGAAAATATAGCAACAGAATCAGGTGGTGGTATTGATATTTATTCTTCTTTTGGATTTGGGTCTATAGCTTACTGTACAATTACAAGAAACACTGCGAATGTTAGAGGTGGAGGCGTGAATGTTGAACTCAGGGGTTCATCCTTTAAATGCACTAATTCTATTATTTGGGGGAATAATTCAAAAGGCACTCACCCAGAAGTTTTTGGTTCGGGTCCAACCGTTAGTATAAGATCATGTGATATACGACACGGACTTGATGGGTTTGGAGAAAATTGGGCAGAGTTTATTTTCTATCAAGATAACATTGATGAAGACCCTCTCTTCGTAAATGCTGAAACTGGTGATTATCGACTTAGACGTAACAGTCCTGCCAAAGAAATGGGGGCAACCGCACCTCGCGAAGAACCGGAAGAGGGAGTAATTGAAGAAATTGAAGAGAAAGAGGATTTTATTGAAAAATCTCTCAGTGTGAACGCAACAGGAAAACGTATTGTAAAGTGGGCTGACATTAAACGTAGATAAGTCGTTACATGAGGATAGGAGGATAACATGAACACTTATAGAATTTGTGTATATTCCATTTTCTGTTTAATTCTGATTTGTGGCAATATCTCAGCATTCGCTGCAACGTTTGTCGTTCCAACAGAACATCCCACAATTCAGTCAGGTATAGATGCAGCAGTAGATGGGGATACGGTTCTTGTTAGAGATGGTTCCTATAAAGGAGATGGTAATGTTAACATTGACTTTAAAGGGAAACGCATTACTGTAAAATCACTTAATGGTGCAAAGAATACGAAAATCCATTGTACATGGAAAGAAAACACACGAGGCTTTATCTTCCAGAATTCGGAAACCAACGATACTGTTTTAGAGGGATTTACCATTAGCAATGGCAAACATGGTTTTGGAGGCGGAATCTTCTGTAATGGTGCATCACCAATCATTAAAGATTGTGTGATTACTTGGAATAGTGCTAAAACAAAAGATCGTTTCACTGGTCGTGGTGGTGGTATTTATGTGCTAAATTCAGATGTAAAAATAATAGGATGCACAATTTCAAACAATTGGAGTGATTCCTATGGCGGTGGCATATATTTTGAGGGTCATAGAGATGTGAATGGTGATTTACGTGATCAACGCTTTCAACCGAGTATAATCAACTGCACAGTAACCGACAATAAAGGTAGTGGAGTATATAGTATAGATTATGTCAGAACAACTATTTTGAATTCTGAAGTATCTAAGAATAAGGGTCGTGGTGTAGTTAATACATTTGACTCTCGTGGTTCTCAAATAACCAATTGTCTTATTTCACTAAACACCGAAGGCGGTATAGAATGCAGTGATAATTCCAGTATGATGATTACAAAAACTATCATCAAACAAAATATTGGAGAAATCGGAGGAGGTATTTTCTGTAGTTCAACTTCTTCTATTGATGTTTCTGATTGTATTATTGCACAAAATATAGCAACAGAATCTGGAGGAGGAATTGGAGTTTTATCTTCTAACGGTGATGCGGTAATTGCAAACTGTACGATTGTTCGGAATTCAGCTAATCATAACGGTGGTGGATTATACGCATTCATAGAAGGATCATTCTTTTCTTTGACAAAATCTATACTTTGGGGAAATAATTCAAACGAGACAAATCCAGAATTTTCTGGAATTGGTGGCAGAATTAGTATCAGTTTTTGTGATATACGTGACGGACTTGAAGGGATAGAACGTGAACCGGATGGAAAGTGGTTTATCTATGCGGATAACATAGATGAAGATCCACTCTTTGTAGATGTTGATAGAGGTGATTATAGGCTTAAACGCCATAGTCCGGCAGAAAACATGGGTCCACAATCACATGTTGGTCGATCACTCAGTGTTTCTTCTGTTGGGAAGAAGTTGACCTTATGGGCAGATTTGAAACGTAAATAAGATATATATACATGGAGGATATGATGAAAAAGTCAAGATTCTTAGCAATTCTAACTTTCATTATTGGTTTGTTTTGTATAGGTAATCTGTCGTTTGCGGCAATAATTAATGTAGCACCAGAAAAAATGACAATCCAAGAAGGTATTGATCTTGCTGAAAGTGGTGACACGGTTTTGGTTGCTGATGGAATCTATAAAGAAGATGGAAATGTTAACATTGATTTCAAAGGCAAAAAGATTACCGTTAAATCTGAGAATGGTCCAGAGGCAACTATTATTGATTGTGAGTCAACACCGAACACACGAGGTTTTATCTTCCAAAATGATGAAACACATAATTCTATACTGGATGGATTTACGATTAAGAACGGCATACATGACCTCGGTGGAGGCATCTTCTGTGACTCTTCTTCTCCGATGGTAATGAACTGTACCATTTCTTGGAATACTGCTGTAGCTGCGAACTTCCATGCTCAAGGCGGTGGTGGAATTTACTGTTTCAATTCTGATGCGGTATTTGATTCATGTCTTATAACCAATAATACTGCTGAATCTACCTTTGGTGGTGGAGTTTTTTTTGATGGTGCGTGGATAAAAGACGATGTTGTATTGAGAGAAATTACTCCTGAACCGACCCTTCTCAATTGCACCATCTCAGACAATAGTGGCGGTGGTGTCTTTTGTTTTGATGATGTTGATCCGATAATTCAAGATTGTAAAGTTTCTCAGAATAGTGGCAGCGGAATTGTCTACAACTTTTTTCTGCGTACACAGAATCCCATCATTAATTGTATTATTGAACAAAACACTAATAGCGGCGTTGTCTGTAGTGAAACTTCATCGTTGAAGATCATGGATTCGATAATTAATCAAAATATTGGAGGAATCGGTGGTGGGATTTTCTGTGGTCCAACATCTGTAATTGAAGTATCAAATTGTATAATTGCAGAAAATATTGCGACAAAATCTGGAGGTGGTATTTGCGTAATATCCACGAGAGGAGAAGCGATAATAACCAACTGTACAATCACGCGAAATACAGCAAATGAGCGTGGCGGTGGAGTTTATACATCAATTGAAGGATCACATTTTACATTTTCCAATTCTATTGTCTGGGGTAACAATTCCAATGGAACACATGACGAATTTTCTGCAAGAGGTGGAGTAATAACAATTAGTTCATGTGATATTCGTGATGGACTTGAAGGGATAGAACGTGAACCGGATGGAGAGTGGTTTATCTATGAGAACAATATAGATAAAGATCCACTTTTCGTGAATCCAGATAGAGGGGATTATAGCCTGAGTCGCAACAGTCCTGCTGAGGGGATGGGAGCTCAAACTTCTGGTGTGGGAACACTCAGTGTTGTTCCACGTGGCAAACAATTAACGATGTGGGCAGATATAAAGAGAAGATAATACAAACTAATGGAGGCAAATATGACAAACAAGAGAGTTTTTATAATACCTTTGATTGTTCTAAGTCTGGTTTTTATATATACACATGTTCAAGCTGCAATAATTAACGTTCCTGCAGATCAACCGACAATACAATCCGGGATTGATGTATCAAAAGATGGTGACACAGTAATTGTCGCTGATGGTTTTTACAGAGGCGATGGTAATGTCAATATAAATTTCAATGGAAAAGCGATAACTGTAAAATCTCAGAACGGACCAAAGTTAACAGTCATAGACTCTGAAAGTAGGACAAATACAAGAGGAGTCACTATCAACAACAATGAAACTCATGCCTCCGTGCTTGATGGTTTCACTGTCATGAAAGGTAGACATCAGTTTGGTGCTGGTATCTTCATTGATAAAGCCTCACCGACAATAAAAAACTGTATTATCACACAAAACCGTGCTGGAACTCCTGCAGACTATAGTGGTAAAGGCGGAGGAATCTATTGCAAAGATTCTGATGTGCTAATTGAAGATTGCATTATTTCTGACAACATTGTCGGCTCAAATTTCAGTGGTGGTGTTCATTTTGAAGGTATATGGGATGCAATCGGTGATAGATCAAGTCCGGTAATATTGGATTCTATAGTTAGAGATAACACAGGTAGTGGCATTTATAGTGAAGGTCGTCTGAGTGTTGAAATTCGTGAATGTACTGTATCTAATAACAGTCTTCGTGGTATAGTATGTGTTGGGAGTTTTTCGGTAGGTACTAATCTCATCTCAAAATCACTAATTGAACGGAACAGTGGCGGTGGTGTTGAAGTTGCTAATATTACTAATTTGGATATCATAGAGACTACCATTAGGCAAAACACAGCAGAATCTGGAGCAGGGGTTTCATGTAGTAGAACTTGTACGTTAAACATATCCGAGTGTATCATTGCAGAAAACGAAGCATCAAAACGGGGTGGCGGACTGGATATTGAATCTTGGATGGGAAGCGTAACTATTTCTCATACTACAATTGCTCAGAATACTTCTGTTCAATTCGGTGGTGGAATCTTTTTCCAGGGTCTTCCAACCTTAGCACGAAGATTAACCCTAACAGATTCAATCGTATGGGGAAATAAATCTGAAGGTAAGTATGATGAGATTTTGGCTGGTGGAAATCAGGTATATATCAAGTCAAGTAATATCGGTGGTGGATTGAATGGACTAAATAGAGAAGCTGATGGAGAAAAGCTAATATATGTAGATAATATTGATGCTGATCCACTCTTTGTTGATGCAGAAAGAGGAGATTATAGACTAATGGAACATAGTCCCGCTGCAGGAATGGGTCCGCAATCCAATGTTGGTGGTTTTCTCAGTGTTGCTCCAGTTGGTAAGCGTTTAGTGCAATGGGGAGAACTGAAACGTAAGTGAACATCCGTTTTCACAAGGTTATTTAGTTTTAAGAAATATCAACTGAACGGTATTACTGAAAGTTTATATTGTGAGTCGTGTTTAGGTCCACTCTCCTTTTCTTCATAAATGTTCATGGTAGTAGGCACACTCCGTGTGCCGTCTATATTGTGTTCTAAAGTATACGGCACACGGAGTGTGCCTACTACTATGCATTGCCTTATATTGATATGTGAACAAATCCATCAGAATTACCGAAAACTAAATAGCCCTGCCGTTTTCATATTGCATTAGACAGAAAATGAGAGTATAATTAATATGGTCTTAAAAAAGAAAGGAGGGTAGAGATATGGAAGAAACAAACGACTTAATGAGTCAACGCAAAGAGAAATTGAATGAAATCCGTAAAGCAGGTATTGACCCTTATCCACATCAATATGCCCCGACCCATACAACATTAGATATCCGAGAAGAATATGATGATGTTACTGAAACCCCTGATGAAACCCACCGTGTCACTGTTGCTGGCAGGATAATGACAAAACGCGATCATGGGAAAAGTAGTTTTGTCAACTTGCAGGATAGTGCTGGACAAATTCAGATTTATGTCCGACGTGATGGAGTCGGTGCTGATTCATACATCATATATCGCCGATTTGATGTTGGTGATATTATCGGTGCATCAGGCGTAGTCTTTCGGACACGGACAGGTGAACTAACGATTCTCGTAGATTCGGTTGAACTGCTTTCAAAATCTATCCGACCACTTCCAGAAAAATGGCATGGATTGCAAGATAAGCAGACTCGTTACAGACAACGATATGCTGATCTCATTATGAACCCTGAGGTGAAAGAAGTATTTATTCAACGGACAAAGATTGTGCAATCCATACGTGATATGCTCAACGAACGCGAATTTATTGAAGTTGAAACACCTGTTCTTCAACCAATCTATGGTGGAGCGAGTGCACGTCCATTCACAACATATCATAATACTTTAGATCAATCATTATATCTCCGAATTGCAAATGAATTGTACTTGAAGCGACTTATCGTAGGTGGTTTTGACAGAGTGTATGAGTTTTCGAAAGATTTCCGGAATGAGGGGATGGACCGAGACCATAACCCCGAATTCACGATGTTAGAACTCTATCAGGCATACGCTGACTACAAAGAAATAATGGAATTGACAGAAAACTTGGTTGCTCAAACAGTAGAGGATCTTCATGGAACAACAAAAATCACATATCAGGAACAGGAAATAGATTTCGCACCACCTTGGGAGAGAATGAGTATGATAGAGTCCATACAAAAATACAGTTCATTTGATCCTGAATCGTTATCAGCACATGAACTACACTCAACTGCAGTTGACTCAGGTATTGAATTGGATGGAGACGAACCAAGAGGAGAAATCATTGCTGAACTATTTGATGTATTTGTTGAGTCTAAACTGATTCAACCGACATTTATTTATGACTATCCAATTGAAGTATCACCATTTGCAAAGAAGAAACCAGAAAATCCTGATTTTGTTGAACGTTTTGAATTCTTTGTCTGTGGAATGGAACTTGGTAATGCCTTTAGTGAACTGAATGATCCTATTGACCAAAGACAACGTTTTATGGAACAGGCAAGCAATTTAGCAAAGGGTGATGAAGAAGCATTTATGGTTGATGAAGATTACTTACGTGCATTGGAATACGGTATGCCGCCAACAGGTGGACTTGGAATTGGTATTGACAGGTTAACTATGTTATTGACCGATCAATATTCTATTCGTGATGTCATTCTGTTTCCCCAAATGCGTCCGGAAAACTAAAGTGAAAACTGCACCTACATTACACACAGAAAGGTTAATCTTACGTACATTTGCACTTGAAGATGCATCAGATGTGAAAAGACTTGCGTGGAACCCTAATGTCGCGTCAACTACAAATGTAATAGAATATCCATATAGAGATGGTTTGGCAGAAGAACTAATTAGAAGATGCGGAAACTATTTTATTAAAGAGGAAGGACCCAGCTTCGCAGTTACACTGAGATCAGATGGTACTTTGATTGGCAATGTTGAATTATTCATACGTAGATATCTTCCACACAATGATGCGTTTATATCATATTGGATTGGAGAACCTTATTGGAACTGTGGATATTGTACAGAAGCTGCTAAAGTTGTCATCAGATATGGGTTTCGTGAATGCAATTTGGATCAAATTCTTGCTTACCACTTCAAACGAAATCCCGCATCCGGACGAGTGCTACAAAAAATAGGTATGCGATATTGGGACTACTTTCCAAATGACACGAAACATTGGGGGAAGTGGGAAGATCAAATTGGGTATACATTGTCAAAGAATGAGTATGAAGAATTATGAAGGCAATCCCAACACTCCATACAGAACGTCTGACACTACGTCCATTTACACTTGACGATGCAGCAGATGTTCAAAGACTTGCGGGTGATAAAGATATTGCCTCAACAACTTGTGCAATACCCCATCCTTATGAAGATGGAATGGCAGAGGAATGGATTGATAGCCATACAGAAGTTTTTGAAAATGGCAGAGGACTCAATTTAGCAATTACTCTTAAGGATACAGACATATCAAGGAATACAAAGTTTATAGGAACTATCAGCATAGAAATAGATAACATTCAGGTGGACTTGGAATTGGTATTGACAGATTAACTATGTTATTGACCGATCAATATTCTATTCGTGATGTCATTCTGTTTCCCCAAATGCGTCCGGAAAACTAAAGTGAAAACTGCACCTACTTTACACACAGAAAGGTTAATCCTGCGTTCATTTAAACTTGAAGATGCATCTGATGTGAAACGACTGGCCTGGAACCCAAATGTTGCATCAACAATACAATGTATTGAGTATCCATATATTGAAGGAATGGCAGTAGAAGAGATTAGGAGATGGGGTAAAGAATTTAATGAAAAAAATAGTCCCAACTTTGCTGTTACACTTAGATCCAATGGAACTTTGATCGGTAATGTTGAGTTGCAAATACGTCAACACCTACCATACAATAATGCGGAACTTGGGTATTGGATTGGAGAAAGTTTTTGGAACTGTGGATACTGTACAGAAGCTGCTAAAGTTGTCATCAGATATGGGTTTCGTGAATGCAATTTGGATCAAATACTTGCTTACCATTTCAAACGAAATCCTGCATCCGGACGAGTGCTACAGAAAATTGGAATGCGCTATTGGGATGACTTTCCAAATGACACGAAACATTGGGGTGAATGGGAAGATCAAATTGGATATACACTATCAAAGAATGAGTTTAATGAATTATGAATGCCATTCCAACACTCCATACAGAACGTCTGACACTACGTCCGTTTACACTTGACGATGCAGCAGATGTTCAAAGACTTGCGGGTGATAAAGATATTGCCTCAACAACCTGTGCTATACCGCATCCTTATGAAGATGGAATGGCAGAGGAATGGATCAATAGGCATGTAGAAGTTTTTGAAAATGGCAGCGGGCTCAATTTAGCAATTACTCTTAAGGATACAGACATATCAAGGAATACCAAGCTTATAGGAACTATCAGCATAGAAATAGATAACATTGATAAAATAGGTGAACTCGGATATTGGATCGGCAAACCTTATTGGAACTGTGGCTATTGTACAGAGGCAACTAAAGTAATCCTTTCTTATGCATTTGACGTTTTAAAACTAAGAAGTATCCACGCCTTCTATCTAAAGCGCAACCCCGCTTCCGGTAGAGTATTAGAGAAGGTTGGAATGCAATTTGAAGAATGCTTTCCTAAAGCAGTAGAAAGGTGGGGTGTGCTTGAAGATTTGGTAAAATATAACATTCATAACAATACAACCACTGAATATAGTAATAGGCATAAGTTAACAAGATAGGCTACAGATGCCTTTTAAATCTGTAAACAATATAATATATGAAATTTGAATGGTTTGTAGCCTCTCGGTATCTGCTTTCGCGACGAAAACAGTCTTTTATCTCAATCATAAGTGTTATCTCAATTGCTGGTGTTGGTCTCGGTGTTGCAACTGTAATCTTAGTTATTGCTGTGCTTGATGGTGTTGAACACGGACTTAGAGACCGGTTCCTTGCAAATGAAGCGCACGTCGTGTTAAGGTTGAATGGCAATAGTTTTTTTAGTGATTATGAGAATAGAATTGATCGAATTACACAGGTTGAGGGGGTAGAGGCAGCATGTCCAGTTGTGTTTTCACAAATGGGAGTATTTCAAACAGGACAAGAGAGTATTACAGATGCCATTCTTGTCAAAGGGATAGATGTTGAACAAGAAGACAGGGTTACAGGTTTCTCACAATATGTAACCGGTTCAGTAGATTTCCAAACTTCCCCATTAATTGAACTTGCTGAACTTAGGGAAGATGAAACAATTTCTGGAGGAATTGTCTTAGGTTTCAGATTAGTGAGTCAGTTAGGTCTAACAGTAGGCGATGTCTTACGTCTTGTAGTGAAATTAGAAGAAAACCGTGGGAGTATTGGTCATCCAACACTTTTTGTGGACTTTGCGAACTTTGTTGTCATCGGTATATATGAGTCTGAACTTGCAATATATGATAGCAGGATTGCATATATTGATTTAGACACTGCACAAGAAAAATATGAAAATGTAGGCAAAGTTAATGCCATTTTTGTGCGGTTAGAAGATGAAGAAAAGGCATCAGCACTGAGTCAAGAGATAGAAGATGCCGCTCAGTTTTCGACGACATTTGAAGTTCCGTATACAACAACTTGGTTAGATACTCATGCACCACTGTTCGCAGCATTGAAAATGGAGAAGATTGCTACAGTTATAATAGAAGCATTGATTATTCTTGTCGCAGCCTTTAACATTGCAAGTACCCTTATTATGACGGTTATGGAGAAGACACGAGATGTTGGGACGCTCCGTACTCTTGGGGCATCAAGAGGCAATATAATGAAAATATTCATGATTCAAGGTAGTGCGATTGGAATGTTAGGAACATTTGCTGGTACAGGATTAGGACTTGGATTATGCTGGTTATTGAGTACAAATGTCGGACGTCCATCTCCTTGGGTTGTGTTGGGAACGGTAGCATTGCTTATTATTATACAGATCGTCCTTGTTTACAGAAGGTTGTTACAATTCACGAAAGTAAGGAAAATCGGGATGTCATTGTTATGGTTACTGGGGATATGTTTTGCGATTTTTTGTTTTGTTACTCCAATTTCGCTGAAGGAATTGGGTTTTAGCGAAATATATCAGATGAATCAATTGCCGATAAAAGTAAATTGGTTCTTTGTCTGTTTCATTAATTTGCTTTCGTTTGTAATTTGCTGGTTTGCAACTGTCTATCCTGCATGGCAGGCATCAAACCTAAAACCGATTGAGGCTTTGCAGTACGAATAATTTTTTGATAATGATTATAGTTTGGAATTCACATAAACATCTATGGACAAACAAATTAGAATTGACAATTTACACAAATCCTTTTATGATGGTGATTCGGAACTAAAAGTACTCAAGGGTGTGAATCTTGATGTAGACGAATCTGATATACTGGTTATAATGGGTGCATCGGGTGTTGGGAAGAGTACATTGCTTCATATCATTGGTACACTTGATAGACCTACAGAAGGTAGTATTTTTTATGATGAACAGGACATAACTACATTTTCAGAAAATGAACTCACACTATTCAGAAATGATGCGATCGGCTTTGTGTTCCAGTTTCATCAGATGTTGCCAGAATTTAATGCATTAGAGAATGTAGCGATGAGTAGATTAATTAGAAATTCTAAGAATGTCGGTTCTTTGGGTGTAAACAGATCCACAACTCGGGAAGTGTATCAGACTGCAGAACATCTCCTTGGCAATGTTGGTCTATCTGATCGTCTTACACACTATCCGAGTCAACTTTCAGGAGGAGAACGCCAACGTGTTGCAATTGCACGAGCTTTGATGAATAATCCAAAGGTCGTACTTGCTGATGAACCGACTGGGAACATAGACGACAAAACAAGTGATGCAGTCCTTGATTTATTGTTAGAAGTAAATGAACAACTTAACCAAACATTTATCATTGTAACTCACGATTCGCGTATATCTGAACGGGCAAAACGGACAGTACACCTCGTAGATGGGAGAATAACTGAGTAAGAATAGAAATATATTTTGGGTATAGGAAGGGTTTGATATGTTGATATATCTAGACGGAAAATATCTACCGTCTGAAGAAGCAAAAATATCTGTGTTTGATCATGGTCTGCTCTATGGAGATGGCGTTTTTGAAGGAATCCGATGCTATAACGGATATGTCTTTAAACTGGACGAACACTTAGAAAGACTTTATGATTCTGCCAAATCACTAATGTTAACAATACCGATTCAGATTGATGAGTTAAGGCAGGCTGTGCTTGAAACACTTCGTCGTAATGACCTTCGTGAAGGATACATTAGATTAATCGTGACACGCGGAATAGGTGATTTAGGTCTTGATCCGGACAAATGTCGGAACCCATCTATCATAATTATTGCTGATAAAATTGCTTTATACCCTCAAAATTATTATGAAGATGGACTGGAAATTGTTACTGTATCAGTAAGACGAAATTACTCAGAAGCAATTAACCCAAGAATAAAATCTTTAAATTACCTGAATAATATACTCGCAAAAATTGAAGCAAAACAATCAGGAGTTGTTGAAGCGCTGATGTTGAATAATGATGGATATGTAGTAGAGTGTAGTGGTGATAATATTTTTCTGGTAAAGAATGAAACAATTATTACACCACCGTCATATATCGGAATATTGGAAGGTGTAACCCGAAATTGTGTAATCACACTCGCACAGGAAGCTGGATTTGAAGTAGAAGAACGCGTTTTTACACGGCACGACATTTACATTGCTGATGAATGTTTCCTAACTGGAACTGCAGCTGAAGTCATTCCTGTAGTCAAACTTGACCAACGTGTTATTGGTACTGGAGAACCAGGAATAGTCACACAAAAACTAATCGCAGCATTCAGACATTTTGCAAACAATTTTGGAACTCCTATATTCCCTGAGGGAGTTTAAGTAGGATTGCTACAGATTTTGAATACAGATAGTAAAAACACAATTATTAAGGAGAACACTACCTTGAAATGCATAAGAGATTCCATCCAAAGAGTTTTTTTATATGCTGTCATCCCGTTTATTCTATTAGTACTTCCAAACACAGTCGTACTAGCAGGTGAATCTGCAGATACACCTTTTGGACCTATTCCCGCTGAGGAAACGCAAACTGCTGATGTTCAAGATGAGGATTCGACAGAAACACAAGCAGACGATACATTCAAAATAAAAACGATTGATTTCAAAGGGGTAGAATCACTCCGTAAAGAGATGCTGCTGACTCTTATTCAAACACAGATCGGTATGGAATTGTCTGATATTGTTGAGACTGTAACAAAAGACATTGAGAATTTATATAAGGATACAGGATTCTTCTCTGACATTAGAGTTGATGTGTCACGTCTTGAGGAAGGTGGTTATTCGATTACCTACCTACTTGATGAAAGTCCTAAGATACAAGGTATTACCATTATTGGAAATGAAGAATTGGATACTGGCAAACTGATGGATAGGGTCACATTACGTCGTTCAGAAATCTTCAGTGAACGTCTTCTGTGGGAAAGTGAACGTGAAATTAGAAAACTTTACCATGAAAAAGGTTATTACCTTGTAGGCATTCAGGTGCATTTAGATAACAACGAAGATGAAAATACAACTCAGGTAACCTTTGAAATTAATGAGGGACCACGTGTTAGAATTTCAGAAATAAACTTTGTTGGAAATGATCAAGTAAATGCAAATAAACTGAGAAAAAAGATGAAGACGCGTGTTGGAAAACATTTTGATGAATTGTTGTTTGAAGAAGAGGACATCAGTCTCAATCTTAGGAATTACTATGAAGACCTTGGTTTTGCTCAAGTTAAGATTGATGGTTATACGAAGAATTTTACTGAAGACAAAACAGGGCTAATGCTTGAGATTAAGGTAGATGAAGGCTCAAAATTTGTAGTAGGAACTTACGACGTTGAAATTGAGACTGGAGAAAAGGTTGTATTCTCAGCAGAAAAAGTCAAAAGGATGTTAGATCCTGCTGAAGGTGAAGTATTTAACCGTGACATTTTTGAGGAATCCATTAACGAGTTGCGACAAGCATACCTTGACAAGGGTTTTCTTCTTGCTGATGTGAATCCTATTCCTACATTTGATGAAGAGAATGCCTTGGTAAACATCAACTTGAAAATAAATCAAGGTGATGTTATAATTATTGATGATGTGCCAATCAGAGGATTAACAAATACCGATGAAAAAGTCATACGACGAGAATTGGATTGGTTAAATATTAAGTCGGATGAATTGCTTGATGTTAGAGTTTTACGGAAAGCGCGTCAAAGACTGTTTCAAATGGGACCATTCATTCGTGCTGTTGACTTTGTTCCAAGTGATACAGAAAACGACAGTCGTAAGAATATAGTTGTCAATATCGCAGAATCACCGACTACAGGCACACTGAGTGTTGGTGGAGGGTACGGTAGTGAAGGCGGTATATTTGGGACTGCAGAAGTTGGACAACATAATCTATTTGGACGGGCATATCGTGTGCATCTGAAAGGTGAACTTGGCACACGGGATCATCATACCGCAGAAGCCAGTTTCGCTTCACCATGGATATTCGGAACCCCGACAAGGTTGAATGCACGAATATACAACAACCGCCGCTTTAGACGATACTACGGTACCGTAGGGGCATTGCAGGATAGTGATTATCTGAGAGACAGATATGTATGGGATACGCAAGGCGGGTCTATATCCCTTGGACGGCCAATTGCTTTTGATATTGATCTGTCAGTTAGATTTCGTAACGAACTTGTAAAGGCAAGAACACAAGATGAAGATCTGTTCAATAGATCAACAAGGAGTATTCTATTTGCCTTAGGACGCGATACACGTGATTATCGAACATCCCTTTACGATCCAATGGGTGGTAGTTCAAATAGTATCTCCTATGAATACTCAGGTGGAATTTTAGGAGCAGACAACAAATTTCAAAAGTGGACAGCGGATACAAGTTGGTTTTTCAATCCTTGGTGGAATCATGTCTTTGCTATCCATGGACGTGCAGGATATATGCGTAGTAAGAGTACGGATATTGAAGTGTTGTTTTACGAAAGATTTTACCTTGGTGGCGTAGATACTGTACGTGGTTATGAAGATTGGGAAATATATCCCGATCCTACTGATGGTTCTGGCGTGCCGCATCCATTCGGAGGTAACAAAGTATTTTTCTCTAATTTTGAGTACAGGATCCCAGTGTCTCCACAACTCACAACAGCTGTGTTCTTTGATATAGGTCAAGTCTGGGATGAAACTATAAGAAACCCATTTAACCAAATAAACTTAAAAAGGGGTGCAGGTGTTGAAGCGCGTTTACAGATGTTAGGGATGTTGGCTCGCTTCGGATGGGGATATGCATTTGATCGGCAAAGTAGAGATCCAGGTGGAAGGTTCTATTTTACCATCGGTCCAGGGTTTTAGTACAGGTTTGTTGATTTTTAGCAAATTCATTTATGTGCAATTGTATAATTGAAACAGTTTTATTGAAAAGGATTAAATATGAAAAAGTTTGTTTTTGTTTTGTTTCCATTGATGTTGTTTGGTTTATTGTCTAGCAGTATCGGACAGGAATCATTTAAGTTAGGAGTAGTAGACACACAACGTGTTTTAGTGAATTATAGTAAAGCAGTAGAAGTAGATAAGATGTTAAAAGCAGCCGAAAAACGATGGCAAGAAAAATTGGCATCCATCGGTGAGAACATTTCAACTTTGCAGGAGAAAAAAGAGAAAACAGAACTGTTTGTTGAAGAAGCACAGACTGCAAATTTAGTCAGCGAAATAGAACAATTACAAATGCAATACCAACAAGAGTTTAATCAAGGCAGGGACGCACTCTTAGCCAAGAACAGAGAAGAGATGACTCCTATACTTAAGGAATTAGAAGACCTGATTATCAAGGTAGGAAAAGAGGAAAATTACGACCTAATTGTTGACAAACAAGCAGTCTTTTATATGAATGAGAAATATGATATGACTGACAAACTTATTGGTCAAATTAATGCTAATGTAGAAACGAATACTGAGAACAATACTAAAATTCCAGTTGACACTACAGATGATACAAAGAAAAACGAAAAACAGAGTGATGGAACAGAATAACATTAGATTCATTTTTCTGTTAGTGAGATATTTTCTTAATTCTTGCAATCTGATGACCCGAGAACTCGCATAAATGAGGTAATTCATGAGTATAAAACTCAAAGATATTTGTGAGCATCTGGGTGGAGAACTTTCCGGTGATGGAGACATTGAAATTACGGGTGTATCTGGCATTAATGAGGCAGAACCCAATCAGATTACCTTTGTAGCAAATGCAAAATATCTTGCAGCTATAGCAACAACAGAGGCATCTGCCATAATTATTGGCAAAGGTGTTTCTGGCAATGGGAAAGCAACAATCTGTGTTGACAATCCATATTGGGGATTTGTTAGAGCGTTGGAATTATTCTCTTATGGAGTTAGTGAACAATCAATATCTGGAATTCATCAAACAGCAATCATTGGCGAAAATGTGAAAATTGGACAACGAGTTACAATTCAAGCACACAGTGTAATCGGAGAAAATGTTGAAATCGGTAATGATACTGTGATAATGCCGCTTGTGTATATAGGTGATGGAACCAAAATCGGTGATGACGGTTTAATCTATTCAAATGTAAGTATAAGAGAAAATGTAACTATTGGTGATCGGGTTATTATACATTGTGGTGCGGTGATCGGAAGTGATGGATTCGGTTTTACACCTGATCCCGCAAACCATAGACCATACAAAATACCACAAATCGGTACTGTTGTTATTGAAGATGATGTTGAAATTGGTGCAAATACTACGATTGACAGAGCAACATTATCTGAAACTTTGATCAAAAGTGGTACTAAACTTGACAACCTTGTTCAAATTGCACACAATGTTGTTATTGGAAAAGATTGTTGTCTCGCAGCACAATCAGGCATTGCTGGCAGTACTACTATCGGTGATCGCGTTAACATTGCCGGACAATCCGGTGTCGTTGGACACCTAACACTTGGTGAAAACAGTGTGATTTATTCAAAGTCTGCAGTGACAAAGGATATGCCGCCTGGAAGTCAACTTTCTGGAATTCCTGCCCGTCCACATAAACAGGAATTAAGGTTTCAAGCATACTCAAGAAAAATACCTGACTTACTACAAGAATTTACAAAGCTTCAGAATCGTATTGATGAACTGGAAATCAAACTGCATAATATAAAAAAAGTATCTTAGGACTGTTCTGAAGAATTACCTTCCTATTACCAGTAAACACTACCCTTTCAAATCTATCAATTTTCAAAATGTAAGAAACGGTATGAGTATGAAATCATTAATTGGTTATGTACAACTTGCGCGTCCACTGAATGGCATAATTGCCTTCATTTCTGCATGGTTAGGTGGTATGTTTGCATCTGGAGGAAAATTTCTGATCATATCCGATGTGAATCTTATCTTTGTATCCATCGCTGCGCTTCTTATGCTATCTGCAGGAAATGCAATAAACGACTATTGCGATTATAATATTGACCGTATCAATAAACCGAATCGTCCACTTCCATCTGGACGGATTGGTCGTAAAAATGCAATGGCATTTGCAATTATTCTTATCTGTATATCCATTGGACTTGGGGCAATAATAAATATATATGCTCTGTGTATTAGCATTCTTGTTTCTGGCATGCTTGTTTGCTACGCTTTCTGGCTAAAACGCACTCCTATCTACGGTAATTTAGCAGTCAGTACATTGACAGGAATCACTTTTATATCTGGAGGTGTTGCTATTGGTTCAATTCAAGGCACCATTATTCCTGCCATTTTTGCATTCCTATTCACAGCTGCAAGAGAAATTGTAAAAGACCTTGAGGATACTGAAGGTGATCTTAAATATCAAGCAAACACACTGGCTATTCAAAATTCAAGGTTTGCTGTGACATTAGCAATAGGTTTTATGTTGTCAGTTATTTTATTTAGTCCTGTTCCCTACATATTCAGATGGTATAGTTGGCACTATTTAATCACGATTATTCTTGGTGTAGATACATTACTCATCTTTTTAGGATTTCGTCTGTGGAAGGATGTATCAAAATCAAATTGTACGTTTATTCAACGATGGATGAAATGGGATATATTTGTTGGTTTAGCAGCAATATACTTGGGAACTATTTTTCAAAGGTAAGAACGGCTAATTATAAATGCCCGACTTAATGGAAAATTGATTGACTTTGAGAGATTAATGCTATTCTTGGAAAGTGTAAATACGTCTACTCAGGTGTTAGAAATATTCAAGCAGGCATATACAAAAACAGGAGAGTTACACAATGAGCATAAGATTTATCTGTCAGGTTGGCACAATCTGGATGGGGTAATGCTTACTATGCCAGATAAGTCGTTCAACGCTGACTATTTGGTATATCCGATTGCTACCAATGAGCGAAGCTTAAAAGAACTACTCCTTGCATATCCAAGACATTCTGTAGGAATGTTCCACATCACAGACAAATGGATTGAGAAGAGAATCTGCGACATATTTGAAGGAGAATCTACCCAGATTGAATCAGAGTTATATTTCTGTGGTGTAAAAAAAGGCAGTCATTCAAAGTCAGAACAGCGTACCATTACAAAAAGAAAAGACGATATTGCAACACATATCCGAAAAATGTCATCATTAAAAGGAAAAATAGAACATTCTCTATTTATTGTTGAAAGTGCATTGTTAGTGGAACGTGCATTTGCCGATGGACAACCGATTGATGCAATTCTTTATACAACAAAATATGTGTCTAATAGTGAAGGTAAGCATTTTTTAGAAAAAGCAATTCAGGACAATATCTCATGCTATCTTGTCAATGATGGTTTAATGGGTTCTATATCTACAACGAGACCTGTACCTGCGATAATTGCGTCAATTCACTTCAACTATCCGCACTTCTTGGCTGAATCTGGCGGACTCAATTTTCATTATGGTAAAGACTGCAATCTACTTATCACAGAAGATGTTAGTAATCCCGATAATCTTGGTATGATATTTCGCACAGCTGATGCTTCTGGAATATCAGGAGTCTTACTTTGCGGTGAAGGTGCGAGTCCACTACATAAAAATACTATCCGTGCTTCACGGGGTGCTGTTGGTCGTTTACCGATATTCCACGCTTCAGATACTACTATGGCGATTGAACATCTCAAAGCGTGTGGATGGCAAGTCATCGGCGCAACAGCAACAGGCGATACCGATATATACAATGTTGAATTTATTCCACATACTGCGATTGTTGTTGGTAATGAAAATAGTGGTTTGTCAGATGAAACACGAGATCAATGCACAGAATTAGTGCAAATTCCAATGGCTTTAGGACAGTCATCACTTAATGTTGGTGTAGCAGTTGGCATATTACTCTACGAAAGTGTAAGACATCAAATGGGTCAAGGGTAGGGTTGTGTTTATACACAGAGAATATATGTAGTAATTGGGTGTGTAAAGTTTTTGCACAGAGGTCCAAACTTTTGTTCTCTTTAGTCCCGTAGGGACGATATGTCTATAGAAAGACGTTATCACCCTCTCTTGAGTTCCATAGGAACGACATAGAAGAATAAACATATCGTCCCTACGGGACTAAAAAGGCATGGGAACTCTTTTTCTATAAACATATCGTCCCTACGGGACTGAAGAGTCTGGTTGATATTAGCAATATTTCCTTATGTTGACAACACCTATGGGTCCTGTTCCCGCGATCTCTTATTTAATCAGTTGAGGCGGGGCACAGAGACCCCGCCCTACAATGGAGAATGAGCAGTTTGTGCAAAAACTTTACACACCCGAAGTAATTCAAAAAAACTTGCATAATATTTTAGAATAAGGTATTCTGTTTATAGACGGTTGTGTCTTTCCAAATCCTAAGTAAAAAGAATATATTCGTATCTATGATAGACTGGAGGAATGTGGATGGCAAATAAACTATCCATTGTAATTCCGATATACAACGAAGCCGCACATTTAGAAGAAATCCTAAATCAAATTGATTCTGTTGATATCGGCATGGAGAAGGAGCTAATTCTTGTCGATGATTGTTCAACAGATGGCACGCGTGAAATATTAGAAAAACTCGAAAATTCTGAAAGCAATTCAGCAAAAGTATTCTATCATGAGATCAACCGTGGAAAAGGTGCAACCCTGCGAACTGGGTTTCAACATGTTACGGGGGACATCACACTCATACAAGATGCAGATTTAGAATATGACCCACAGGATTATCCTAAATTACTACAACCGATTCTTGAAGACAAAGCGCATGTGGTATACGGTTCACGGTTTATGGAAGGACGGCAACATGGCCTGCTGCGAAGTTATCTTGCTAACCGTTTCCTTACATCTCTATCTAACTTCGTGAATGGCACAGACATTACTGATATGGAAACATGTTATAAGTTAATAAAGACTGACATCTTGAAAGATATTACTCTTCGTTCTGATAGATTCGGTTTTGAACCTGAAATAACTGCAAAACTTGCGAAACGCAAATGTAAGATCGTAGATGTTCCTATCAGTTATCGTGGAAGAGACTATCATGAGGGAAAAACTGTAAGTTGGAAGGATGGTGTTGCAGCCATATTTCATATTATCCGTTTCCGTTTCTTCTCTTAGTATCATAGCCATTACAATCCTTTTCTACTGATACATATTCAATCACAATATTTGAAATTATATTATAGTGAAATATGAAAGACATGCACACTCCCCGGTAGATGTGGTTTCCTAACCTCATCTATGAGACTGAACAAACATAGGTTCGGAAACCGAACCTACTGGACTGTGCAAATAATTATGGTTTTACTATAAGCTTTTGATAAAGCAAAGGATTACTGAATTACTTAGTTGCTGATGTAGGTCAATAATCAATGGGAAATTTACAGGATTTACTCAAACAGGTAGACTCATTCCTTAGTTCAACAGATGATTTAGAAACAATCGCACCTACTTCAAAAGATAACGAAATAGAAAATGCATTGTTTGAACATTTCGGTTATAGAATTTTCCGACATGGACAGCAAGAAATCATAGAATCAATACTGAATGGTGAAAATGTATTTGCTGTATTTCCAACCGGCCACGGAAAATCGTTATGTTATCAATTACCTGCCTTAATGTTACCCGGCACAACGGTTGTCGTTTCACCACTCATTTCATTGATGAAAGATCAGGTTGATGCTTTGAAGGTGAAGGGAATAACATCAGTTTCACTCATAAATAGTACATTGGCATGGGAAGATTATCGTTATGAAATTAATCGCTTAAAACAAGGAAAGGTCAAACTTCTCTATATTTCACCAGAACGATTACGAAGTCGTCGGTTTCTGGACTTACTTAGTTCAATTCAGATTTCACTATTTGTTATAGATGAAGCACATTGTATTTCACAATGGGGACGCGATTTTCGTCCTGCATATCTATCAATTTGTGATGCAATTGAGTCGGTATACCCGAAGGTTGTAGCACTCTTTACTGCAACAGCTCCACCAGACATTAGGGATGATATATTAAAAATACTGAATATCCCAGAATCAAAAGTTCTTGTTCAAGGTATTGAACGTCCTAACTTAAGCTTAAAAGTGCTTGAAAGTAATCAGAAAGATCAGAAATATGATTTACTTGAAGATAGCATGCGTGAACTCACAGGTAACGGGATAATCTATGCAGGACGAAGAAACGAAACAGAAGAGATCGCTGAATTTCTTCAAAAAAAAGGCTATCAGGCAGATTATTATCACGCAGGAAGAGAGTTGCATGAACGTAAACAGATACAAGAGGCATTTTTTGACGACAGCGAAAATGGTTTAAACATCGTCGTTGCAACGAATGCTTTTGGAATGGGGATTGACAAACCGAATATTCGCTATATTATACATTGGACAATGACCGGTACATTGGAGGAATATTGTCAAGAAATTGGACGTGCAGGTAGAGATGAGATATTGTCCGATTGCATCTTATTCTATTACCCAGATGACCGAGATTTACATGAATGGTTTATTAAAGAGAGTGCCCCCGATAAAGTCTCACTGCTGCAACTACTTAAGGTGCTTGAATATCTTAAAGGTTCAGGTAATTTTAGATTAATGGCAATGGAAGAATTAGAGTTGAGAGTTGGGTTTAAAGTATCTAAAATACAGGTAGCATTGTCTTATTTGGAAAAACTAGGTTTCCTAAAGAGGTGGCATAACGTGCCGTCTAAGATCTCAGTAAGTTTTAGATCAAAGCCTAATAACGAGAAACCGGTACAGTCAGAACTATACGCACATCTGAAGGAAAGACGCGTAACTGATATATTGAGTTTTTGCCAAGACTTTGAACTAAATCCTCGATTCATGATGGAACAACTCGCTGAGTTACAAAATGAAGGACACCTTCAGTATTGGGGTAAGGACGATCTGATGTTGATTGAATTGCTACAAGATAGTGAACTTTTTTCTTCTCTCTCTGAAGAGCAAATGGGACTTGGAGATTACTACAAAGTCAAACGTAACAGAATTGATAGAATGGTGCATTACGCCGTATCAGATGGTTGTCGAATGAAAGTTATTCGGCATTATTTCGGAGAGAAGGTGCAAGAAGATTACCGCTGCGACAAATGCGATAGGTGCAATCCATAATACAATATCTTAACGTATTTTTCCGTAGCGCGTGTTTTTTCATTGATTGATATTATATTTTTTTGTATGCTGCTTGATATACAGACTGGAGTGGCACACCATTTTCTTCCGCAATAATCTTACAATCTTCATATTCAGGAACAGTCTTTATCAAGATACCATTCAAATATCCACGTTTTGCTCTAATAGGTCCCCATTCGGTATCAACTTCAATATAATCACGATCAAGTATAATCCGATCTGCATTATAGATACGAACACCAAAAGTCGTTGTTTCAGTCAATAGTACTCTTATCAACATATCCCGCATATTTGAAGGACTGAGAACACTAAGTTGTATTGCCGGTCTACCTTTCTTCATAAGAATTGGGGTGAAAAACACATCTAAAGCACCCATTTCAAATAATTTGTCCATGACATATCCAAATATTTCTGGAGTCATGTCGTCTACATTTGTCTCAATGACTTCTATGTTGTCATTAGAACTTAGATCAATATCATTATTATCGGGATTGTGTTTTTCAGACTTAGTTGATATAGTTACATTTCTATTTGATGCGCTGCTTGATGGATTTTTTTTACCGATACAGATTCGTAGAAGGTTAGGTTGAGATTCTAAATCTCTTGTTCCTGCACCGTAACCAATTGTTTCAATGGTCATATTTGGCATTACACCAAAACCTTCAGCATTGGTCGTGATGATAGCGGCACCCGTTGGCGTAACTAATTCTTTTGGAATATCGGTTTGTCGGATGGGGATACCTTGCAATAATTCCATTGTTCCAGGCACTGGCACAGGCATCATACCGTGTGCACAACGGACAAAACCACGACCAAGAGAAAGTGGAGAAGCATAAACCTGTTCTATACCAAGTAGATCTAATCCTATTGCACTACCAACGATGTCAACGATTGAATCAATCCCACTGACTTCGTGTAGGTGTACCTTGGACTTTTCTTTGTTGTGAACTTTTGCTTCCGCTTCAGCAAGTCTGTCAAATATCTGTTTGACTGAATGACATATATTAGATTGAAGTTGACTTGCATCTATAAGTTCAAATATGTCAGATAGATGTCTACTGGGACCATGGGTATGTTGATGGTGGTGATTATGGTCGTCTTTATTCGTCTCGTCGTATGATTCAACGATCGCTTTTGTACCTGTGATTCCATGTTTTGTTGATTTCTCAAAACTGAGACGAAATTCACCATCTATATTGAGTTTTGACAACTCGGATGTCAAGACCTCTGGGTCAGCACCGGCATCAACGACAGCACCGAGAACCATGTCTCCACTAATACCTGAGAAGCAGTCAAAATATGCTATTTTCAAATGAGATTACCTTAATGGATTGTCAGGATTGAAATTTCATTGATACTTGGTTACAGAACTGACCAAAAGTTCTGAAAACCAAGTATGTAATTTCAAATGAGAGCGTACCTATCTGTCCTCAGGATGGAAATAGAAAACTAATCTTTTTGGAACAACTCAATCAATAACTCTTTCGGTTCACTCCGTCTGAGTTTATTGAGTGCCTCAACTTCGATTTGCCGTACGCGTTCACGACTGATTTTAAGTTTTGTTCCGATGTCTGCGAGGGTATATTCGGTGCCATCTATTAATCCATAACGTAACACAATGACGTGTGTTTCTCGTGGGTTCAATGTTCTGTTGAGGACTTCTTCTAATACCTCAATTTTTGAGTAATTGACCAATTCCGTTTCAGGAGTAATTTGAGAATTATCCGGTATTATGTCTCGAATTGGCACTTCTGGTGAAGCATCGCTGATCGGAGCGTCTAAAGAAATTGGATCTTTCGTTGCTTGTAAAATTTCATCAACCTTTTTTTCTGTAAGTTTGACTTCTTGTGCGATCTCTTTAGTCGTAGGTTCTCTCCCAAGTTTTATAGTCAAGTGAGATTGTACTTGTTTGATTAATCTACGAGTTTCACCGATATAGCATGGTACACGTATGATCTGTCCTTGTTGGTCTAATGCCCGTTTAATTGACTGCATTACCCACCAAGTGGCATAGGTACTGAAGCGATAACGGAGCGTGTGGTCGAATTTTTCAACTGCTTTCATAAGTCCAATGCTTCCTTCCTGCATAAGATCAAGGAAGGTCAACGTAGTCTTACTGAAATGGTGTTGTTTGGCAATGCTCGCAACTAAACGTAGGTTAGCTTCAACTATTTTCATCTTTGTGCCATGCGCAAGTTTATCTGCTTCTGTAAGTTTTGAAAGCAAAGTTTTCAGATGTGCTAACTCAGTTCTGAATGTCTCTAATAGTGGATTTAAGGTGCTTACACGCAATTCTACCTCAGCGGAAGATTGATCGTTGTTGTATGTAATTTCCTGTAAGAACTCTGTAGGTAATTTGCTTAATAGTTGACCAATTTCATATTGTGTCATGGAAAAAGTTTCAAGTAGAGTTGTTTCCTCTTCTATAGAAAGTGGTATTGCTTCAACGATTGTGGAATATTCCAAAGTTTGAGATGTCGGTCTAATATATTGTTCAGCAATTACCGTAGCGTTTTCGTTACTATGTTTTTGTGTGGTATCAATATTGGCGCGAATGATTCCTCGTGCAAAAGTTCTGAACTTTTGTTCCTGCATAGGCATCCAACTCTCAATAGCCTTAATAATGCCGAGGTAACCTGCTTGTATTATTTCTGCGAATTCTGAGGTAGAAGTATCTTTTTTGTTTACATATTTTCTAAGTAGGTGTAAATTACCCTTTAGAATCTTTGCCTTTAAATTGTCTAATTTTTTCCTTTTTCGCTCAAGTTTGGAAAATATATCTTCAATAGATTGGACGTGTGATGCAATCTGTTTGATTATTTGCCCGTGGTCTGTTTGAACTGGTTTTAGCTTTAGTTCAGTTACATTTCGGTTTTTTGCAGGAATATCTAATGATTTGATTATCCAATGGGGTAATCTTTTGAAGGATGTGTTGAAATAATCTATTCCCTCTTGGTATTTCTCAAAATGTGCTTTCTCCTGATGTGCTTCTAACAATGGTGTTTTTGCGATTGTCTGTAAATATGCAAAGGTTTCATCCTTTGAAGGAGCACTATATTCATCTTTTTTCTCATCAGCAGGAATCAGATCTAAATCAGTGGATTCTGCGGGGTAAAAGTCTTTCATTATGTTTTCCTCAGGTCCATGCAGTTTGTATTTTTCGTATATTACATATACACCAATATACACATCTAAGTTGCAGATATTCCCGACGCGATAACTATATGACATTGCTATCACATTTTCTGAAATTCAGTCCTAACTTATGAAATTAATGTTTACAAATGCCTATTGTTCCTATCTGATACAGGAGTTTTCACCTGTATCCATCATTATAATCAATTTTTGTCCTAATAAAAATCAAGTTAAATGGAGGCAAATTTATGCAAGAAAACAATCAAAATAATGTTGTTCAACGTCTATTAGCAGGTGAATCCTTGTCAAATGAAAACTTGTCAGATATTGATTTATCAGGCCAATCACTTGTCGGTGCTGATTTTTCATCAGCAAATTTGAGTTGTGCTAATCTGAAAAACGCTGATTTAACGGATGCTAATCTTAATGATGCCAATCTCACGGGCGCGGACCTATCGGAGGCAACCCTATTACGTACCTACTTGGTTGGGGCAAATCTGACAGATGCAACTCTGGAGAACGCTAATTTATTTGGTGCGTTTCTCAGTGGTAGCCTGCTGTCTGGCACGAATTTCCGTAGTGCTGACTTAAGACGTGCTACGCTTGGATGTCCACAGTGTATTCCTACTGCTCCGTTCGGTAGTCTAACGACTTTTGAAAATGCTAACCTTGAAGAGGCGATTTTTGGTGAAATAAAATTAGACGGTATCGTTTTACTTGGTGCCAATTTCAAAGGTGCATATCTATATGAAGTAGATTTGTCCGAAGCGATTTACCGCGAATCCGACCTTGAAGGTGCAATTACTAAACAAGGTAGAAATTAAATTCTATTTCCTATAGTAATGACTCAAACGAACTTTCATATTTGATGGTATCAAAACTGATGTCAATTATTGTCTACCAATAGCCCTAATCAACAATGGTTGGGGCTATCTCTATTGACCGTAATGTTGATGATATGCTTACCGGACTTCATAGTATTGAGACGTGTTTATGCCAAAATGGTTTACAATTTCGTTAATTTTTTGTTATTGACTGATGTGTTACAAATAGAGTCTCAGTTTAAGAGAAAAGATAGTAAATTCGTCCATGTTTCTGCTATTATATTTCTGTGTTATCGCAACATCTGTTGTTCACACAAATCTCTGTAGAGTCCACCTTTTTCATACAAATCTATATGCTTTCCATTTTCAACGATTTCACCGTCTTTAATTACTAATATGTTATCTGCTCGCATAACGGTTGAGAGGCGATGTGCTATGATGAAACAAGTTCTCCCCTGCATTAAGTTGGTCAACGATTCTTGTATAATAGTTTCAGATTGTGTATCCAGTGCAGATGTTGCTTCATCCAACACAAGAATTGGTGCGTTCTTTAAAACTGCGCGAGCAATCGCTATTCGTTGTTGTTCTCCACCGGAGAGTGTTCCGCCTGCTTCACCGATTTCAGTATCGTATCCATTGGGTAATTTGGTGACAAAATCGTGTGCATTTGCTTGTTTCGCTGCGTCAATAACTTGTTGCCTGTTTGATTTGGGAGAACCGTACTGGATGTTATCAAGCACTGTACCATCAAAAAGAAAGGTATCTTGTGGCACTAATGCGATATTTTTCCGAAGTGAATTCAGTGTGACTTCATCAATAGGAATGTCATCAATAAGAATCCTTCCTGAATCAACTGTATAGAATCGCTGTAGAAGGTTCAACAGTGTAGTCTTTCCACTTCCACTTGGTCCGACTAAGGCAATTATTTCACCTTGATTGGCAGTAAAACTAACATGATTGATAACAGGTTTTTCACGATATGCAAATGAAATGTCTTGAAATTGCACTGTTCCTTGTATGTCAGTAAGTTCTAATTTCTTATCAACAATTTCTGTAGATTCTACCGTATAATCAGAAATATGAAATATACGTTCAGCGGATGCTAGACCCTGTTGCAGAACTATATTAACTGTTCCAATGGTTTTTATTGGTTTAAACAGCAAGGTAACCATTACAAAATAACTTAGAAACCAACCAATAGACAGGTTACCTACAATTACCTGCCAGCAACCAAAGCCGAATACAGCTGCAATACTGATTGCAGCCATTATTTCTATGATAGGTGGGAGTAGAGCTGCAAATCTTGCCCGACGTATCGCTGCATTATAGAAACTGGATACAATTGCACGAAAACGTCTTATTTCAATCCGTTCAGCGGTAAAACTTTTAATAATTTTGATTCCAGATAAAGTTTCCTTCAGTTGTGTATAGATATCCGAACTCCTTTGTTGAATTTCTTCGCTTTCCTTCCGAACCCGTTTCCCTATGCGCGAAATGAAATATGCTATAAATGGAAGGACAAGAATACAGAAAATTGTCATCTCAATATTCCTATAAAACAACCAGAGAATGAATAAGATTACTTGGATAACGGAACGCATTATATTCGCAGTAGCAGCAATTGCTTGCTGCAACATTCGAACATCGTCAGTGGCTCTTGTCATAATGTCTCCAATATGTTTTTCTGACAGTGTGCCAAGTGGTGCAGAAACAATCTTTTCATAAAGGACATTCCGTAAACGGAAACTAAATTTATTACCAACACGCTCCATTAGAAAATCGCTGCCATAACTGAATATTCCTTTAACAAAGACAAGAATGAGTACTCCCCCTATCATCCAGAGAAAGAAATTAATTGCACTCCTAACATCTGTCAAAGTTATTTCAAAACCTTCAAAAATATATTTGATGTTGAAAAAACGAATAGGGATGGGCTCCTGTGTTTGTCTGTATCCTTCTAACAACTTTAGGGAATCAAGTGATTCAGCTAAAATTTGCATGTGTCCCAAATGTGTCATTGAGACGATCATAGCACAGAACATTGCTACAACAATAGTGCCTTTGAAAGGAGAGAGATAGCGGAGAAATCGGAAAAGAACATTCTTATTTTGCAAAAAATCTTCACCTAATTGTGCAGTTCATATAGTCAGTATATGTGTGTTTATTACGGTTAGTAAAATGACTCTTAGAATTTATCACTGAACTGATATTCACCAAACTGTAGCATTCTAACATCAGAAGCAATTCCAGTTTTACATCGTATATGAAGCTTTCTGTTCTCATAGTCAATTGTTTCAATGATACCGATAGCTACAATATCACCTGAGCTGTTTATCATTCCCACAAGTCGTTGGTCAAAGTATGAAGTGTTTTCAGATGCTACATAAGTCAAACTCAGATAGTCTTTAAGTTTTTTTGTTGTTTCATGGGTGAGTTTTGTTCTTGCAATTAGACTGACTGTTCTCTGACCCCATTCAGCATACGCCACATCGTTTTCAGTCAAACCAGAAAGAATCTCCAATTCTTTTTGATTTGCTATTCTACCGTTAAAAAATGGAGTGCGTGCCCCCTTAATTTCATCAATTGGAATTTCTTGAAGTTCACTGTCTTGGAAATATTCGGTAAACTTATCTTTTCGGTTTCTCTTTCGTGCTTCTCCGCTCTTAGGTCTGACTAACTTATGTGGAAGTAGGCGGTGAACTGTAAGCCAAGTTTGATCTTTATAGCAACCAACAATCCGTTCTAAATCCTTTGGACGACCAATGCAGACTACATGGTTTGGACGAATCAAGTCAATCTTTTGCTGTTTAAGCATGGATGCAGCACCATCGTGTATATATCCCGTTGTGTCAATAACAATGAATTCAGAAGCTAAATCCAATGCGGAGTCTACCATCAATCGTGTACCGGTTAGTATTGGAAGCAGATTGCGTTGCGGTGTTATAGCACCTACAAAGTAAAGTGCATCTGCATTCTTGTTCGTATCGGTCTCACTAATATTGTCTTCTGATTGGGGTGTTTTGTTTTTTTGTGGAAGGACATAGCGTTTCATACCTACAGTAGTGGGAGGACCTATTTGGGATTGTCCAATATCAGCATCTACAAGAACAGTTTTCAACGATGTAGCACATCCACAATCTACCAGAAACCGACAAAATGTGGTTTTACCTGTATCTGAAGCACCAAGGACAAGCACGCGTTGGTTTGGCTTGACAATGATGTCTGCAAGCCGTTTCCAATCAGTATTCGTCTGATACACTTGCTCCATGGCGGATAGTCCTTAGTTACCAAGACTAAGTTGATATCGGAAAGTCACACCGGAAAAGTTAAGGATTTCATCAAAGTGAGGATTATGTTTAATACCGATGAGTTGTTCAAGTAATGATGTTCTTCTTTCTTTTCGCAATACTTTTGGTTTACCTTCAATATCGCCAAGTTCTCCAGCAACAATAATCGCATCTTGTAAATTACCTAATTTGTCAATCAACTTATGTTCAAGAGCTTGTCTTCCAGAGAAGATGCGTCCATCAGCCAATTTAATGATTTCGTCGCGTGTCAATGTGTCATTACGCGATTCAGAGATTGCATCAACAAATTGATTGTAAACATCATCCACGGTTGCTTGTAAAATAGCGACATCGTCTTCAGAAAGATCACGAAACATAGAACCGGAATCTTTGAACTTACCGCTTTTTATGACCTGGTGTTCTATACCAACTTTGTCATACAAACCTTTTATCTTAGTAAATTGCATGATAACACCGATACTTCCCGTTAGAGTTCCTGGGTTTGCCACAATTGTATCTGCAGCACATGCGAGATAATAACCACCCGATGCTGCTGTGCTTCCCATTGATGCTACTAAAGGTTTGTCCAACTTCCTCAATTCACTATAGATTTCTTGGACTGGTGCGACACTTCCACCCGGTGTGTTTATACGGAGAATAATTGCCTTGATGTTTGGGTCATCGCGATATGCGTGGACCAGTTTTATTGTGGAGTCGGATTTTGTTATGATACCTGTAATGTCAAGCACAGCGACTTTCTCACCAATATTGGATGAACCACTCAAGAATCGGATAACTTGAAACACAATGATGAGGAATAGGATTACTATTATTGAAATAATAATCAATACACGTTTTTGTTTCATAATGTATGTAGCAATCTAAAGGATCTAATCACTAAACTATAGTAGACTTTTGAATTAATAGGACATTTCGAGATGTAGGAGGGAACTCCGATTCCCGATTATCACTGAGTTAAATCGCGATTCGGAGATCGCTCCTACAGGGACATTGTATTATTATTTTCAATGTTCACTATAAACTGTCATGGAATTCCTAATTGTACGTGAGTTCAATATAAAGGTTAGTAAAACCGATACAATATATCACATTTATCACAGATTTGATGACAGGCATGTTCTAGCACTCCAGTGGAGTGCTATGTCTATAGAAAATCAAAACACAAAGTTCTGGCACTCCAGCGGAGTGCTATGTGTGATTATCTCACATACCGCTCCGCTGGAGCGGAAACACTGGTTCGGATGAATACTATAAACATATTGCTCCGCTGGAGCAAAGAAGGTATTTGGGTTACGTTGGAACTGCTTTTGTTCAATTGAATTCCCCTGATGAACCAATTTCTTATATTCGAACTCACGTTAATTGTGAGTAGGTTTATTGGAAGCGATAGTATGATTTTCTCCCTTAAGTGGAAACACAAGCACCCATAATGTTTTCAATATCCACTTAATATCAGAAATAAAACTCTGTGTCGCAACATAGTGAAGGTCAAGTGCTAACTTCTTCGGTAGTAACTCAGTGATATAATACTGCTCCGGATCCGTCTGTTCGGCTAATTTTTCTTCTTCGTTTCGGTTCACAATCTGTGATGGACCCGTAATCCCTGGTCGGACAAGTAAAACTTGTTTTTGCTCATCTGTGTAGAATTCAACGTAGGTAGGCGACTCAGGACGTGGACCCGTTAAGCTCATATCACCTTTAATCACATTTATGAAATTTGGAAGTTCATCTAATTTTGTAAAACGCAACAAACGTCCAATTTGTGTTACGCGTGGATCCTTATGTGTTGTCAACCCAATACCAATTTTATCAGCATTCTCTACCATTGTCCTGAACTTGTACATTTCAAAAACTTGACCATTTCGTCCCACGCGATTTGCTTTGTAAAGAACTGGCCCGATGGATTGGATTTTTGCGAGTAAACTACCGAGTAAAAAGAGTGGGAGAGATAATATGAGGATAATCGTGGATAGAATGATATCAAAAAGTCTTTTCAACCAACTTGAATGGATCTGCAGACCATTTTCAACGGACGACATATCATACCCCGATAATCCTATTTTAACCTAAGTTGCTACCTACTGAATATTAATCATCGAATTACTTTGTCAAACGAAGAAACAAAGGAATTCTGCATATTTTAGTGCCACTTCTTATAAATCGGGGTTTCAAACCCCTCCAACAAATGATAGGTGGCAACTTAGGTTATTTTACTGAATTATAACTTTGTGATGTACCATTCTACCTTTTCAATATATCATGCAGAATCAACAAGTGGACGTAAACTTCATACGGTGTCCGTTATGCCAGGTTCCTCCGTCTCTTTTTCTTGATCGGTTTTGATGAGGTGTCTTCTAATTGCTGTTTCAGAATTGTCAGCACTCACCGTATCCTTGATAAATTCACGATTCGGTTTATAGGTAGGTACTAATTCTTGGAATTTGGCGATAATCCCATCAGTATCAAGGGCATCTGCATATTCAGATAGTTCACTTAAATGAGATAAGAGTTGTTCCTCCTCAATATGTTCCATCTGTGCTACAAAGATACGTTGGTGTTTTGTTGCTGTCACACCCTCTTGGGGTGTAAGTAGTTCTTCATAGAGTTTTTCTCCAGCTTCTAATCCAGTAAAATCAATTTTAATATCCTTATCAACTTCCAAACCTGACAATCGTATAAGGTCTCGTGCGAGGTCAAGTATCTTTATAGGTTCACCCATATCGAGCATAAGGATTTCGCCACCATTTCCCATCGCCCCTGCTTGAATCAGGAGTTGAACTGCTTCGGGGATAGTCATAAAGTAGCGTGTTGCTTCACGATGTGTAACTGTAACGGGACCACCTTTAGCAATTTGTCTTTTGAAATTTGGCAACACACTTGCACGACTACCGATGACATTACCAAATCTGACTGCAATGAATTTAGTGCCATTCCGATTTGCTTTACATTGGATTAACTTCTCTGTGACCCTTTTTGATGCACCGTAGACACTTGTAGGATTCACTGACTTATCAGAAGAAACAAGAATGAACGCCTCAACATGATTCTTTATCGCTGCATTAATCAAGTTTTTTGTACCAAGGATATTGTTTTTTACAGCTTCATCAGGATGTTTCTCCATAAATTTGACGTGTTTGTGTGCTGCAGCATGGAAAATAATATGGGGACGGTAGCGTTTTGTCATCTGAAACACTTTAGAATTATCACGGATATCACCGATAATTAATTCACGGTTAAGTTGCGGATCAGATTCACGTAGTTCCAGATCAATATGATATATACTATTTTCACCGCGTCCGAAGAGAATAAGTAATTCAGGGTCAAGTTTTGCGACTTGTCTACAAAGTTCAGAACCGATAGACCCTCCAGCACCCGTTACCATGACACGTTTACCGGATAGATACTTTGAAATTTCTGCTAAGTCTACCGGGTCGGTTGACCGATTAAGAAGGTCTTCCAACTTCACTTCTCTGATATGGCTGATACTGACCTTACCCTCAAGAATTGCGTGTATATTTGGCACGATTTTGAATTGGCATCGGCGATATTCACATTGTCGGATAATATCCCGAATTTTGCCACCTGGGGCTGACGGTATTGCTATGATAACTTCTTCAATTTCACGTTTCCGTGCAATGTAGGTAAGATCACGTGTGGTACCGAGAACTTCAAGTCCTGCTATGGATTTACCGACTTTCTGTGTATTGTCATCAATAAACCCAATGGGAAGATACCCTTTTTCTGGATTTCCTCGTAATTCTTTTAGTACCCCGATTCCAGCCATGCCAGCACCAACTATCAAAACTTTCCTACGTGGCGGTGCTACCTCTTTTAGTCTTCCTTCTCGTAAGATGCTATGTGAAAACTTAATAAAACCGATAATAATTGCACTATAAATACCATCCATTAGAAAGAAAGTCCAAGTATCAAACCTCGTGAGAATGACCGATAAACCCACGAGTATTGTACTGGAAATACCAATTGCAGCTACAAAGGTGCGAAATTCTTTTACACCAGCATATCTCCATATAGGTTTATAAATTCGAAAACACAAAAATGTAACGATACGTACTAATGCGACTAAGGTAGCGATAGAGAATAAAAATATTGCGTTATTTGTGATACCTGAAAGAAATGATATTTGTCCAAAACTTGCAAATACATCTGGATTGAGTTGTTTGCAGGTAAAATAGGTTAATAAGAATGCGAAATAAACAAGTAAGATATCAACAAAAACCGATGAACTCCATTTAATTTTGTATTTTTCCATACTACCTCCTTGGTTAGTAAAATCCACAATACACCAATATTATAGATATAGATAATTATAATGCCTGTTAATCCGTTTTGTCATTATTAGATTTCGGCATATATTTGTTCAAGTTTTTCAACGAGTACATCCCAATTATAACTTGCTTCTACCCGTTTTCTACCTGCAAGAGCAAGATTTTGCTGGACTTCAGTATTTTCAATCAGATGAATGACACAGTCAGCAAAATCCTGCGGATTGTCAGCAGTTAGAAGTTCTTCTCCGATCTCAGCTTCTAATCCCATTGCTCCTATTGAAGTGGTTACGACAGGGGTACCCATCGCCATCGCCTCTAAGTTCTTTGTCTGAATACCTGAACCAGCACGTAAAGGTGCAACAAAGACAGATGCCCTATTAAAATAAGGACGTATATCTGGGACATATCCAGTAACGGTCACTCCTCTATTCTCAGCAAGACGTTGTACCTGTTCTGTCGGATGGTTGCCAACAATATAAAAGTTAACATCAGGATGTTGTTTTTGTATCAACGGATATATCTCTTCACAAAAGTATATGACTGCATCGGAGTTTGGAAAATAGTTCATCGTTCCAGTAAATAGCAAATTCTTTGTTGAATCAGATGTAACTAATGACTGGAATCCATTGGAATCTGTAGGTTCATCTGCTTTGTCAGAAAGAGGATGAAAATATTTGAGGTCAACCCCCATTGGAACTACTGATAATTTGAGACAGTTGTCCTGCTTAAGCAAATAATCTCTATCAAAGTTAGCAACGACAGTACCCCGATCAAAGGATTTCATAATCTCTATTTCATATTGCCGAACTCTTTTTTCCTCCAATTTTACCAAAAATCGTTTTGGCGTGCAATCTAATTCTGCACGTCGACTTAAGTTCAATGCTAACGAATCACATAAATCCAGAACCTTTATAACTCCCTTTGCCTTTGACACATATTGTCCCATGCGAAAAAGTTGTGCGTGGACAAGTTCAAACGTCTCCTCAGCAAGCAGTTCATTGATTTTTCGTTGCATTTTTTGTGAATACCAATAATGCACCTGCAATGGAGTACGAGATAAACAATGGATTGCTGTGTTTATTCTTGCGACATTTGGGCGAAAACGAACCCATTCTACACGTTCACAGAATGGCTGCAAATGTCGGACAGATTCAATATCAGCATCTGATTCGGCAAAAAAGACTAACGTGATTTTATGTCGTTTTGATAGTTGCTTGATAAAATGGTATGAACGAATCCTGTCTCCTCGTTGTGGCGGATATGGACATCGCAAGCACAGAAATAAGATTCGCATTATTATGTTTTACCAATTTCAAGCACTTATTCTTTTGTACTGTAGTTTGGACAGTTTATTATAGACTTGAATAATAGTCTGGACAAGGAGAATCACAGTCATCATTCCTATTTCTTCAATGATACACCTCATGCAGCATGCCACACGCGCATGCTGCCCCGCTGGGGCTATAGATCGTTTGTTCACGATGTGCTATACACATTTCGCCCCGCTGGGGCTGCTCATTTTGATATTCTAACCTAAGTTGCAATCTGCTGAATATTAATCATCGAAACAAAGGAATTCTGCATATTTTACTGCCACTTCTTATAAATCGGGGTTACAAACCCCTCCAACTAATGACAAGTGGAAACTTAGGTTATCCTAACACTTTTTCGTCAAGTTATTATCCTATTGAAAACTCACAGAATATTGAAAATACTAGAAATATCAGTATGCAACTGAGAGAAATTGTCCAAACTATAGTTTTGTAGGCAATTCCGCTTCATCAATTAACATTACTGGTATGCCGTCCCGTATAGGGTAGCGACGTTGACATTCACCAAGACAAACAAGTTTCTCGTCCGCTTCTACATGCTCAATTTTTCCCTTGCAAGCAGGACACGCCAAAATCTCAAGCAAGGTTTGTGAAAGTGTATAGGATTCTTCTGATTTCACGACTTTCCTCCATGTTCATAATTCTCTATCTTCCATGACATTTCTTATATTTTTTGCCACTCCCACAAGGACATGGTGCATTACGACCGACTTTTGGCATATTACCCATTGCTTCTTGTGAAGCAAATTCTGCTGAAGTTTGGGATCCATCATTGGCTCGTGCGTCACGACGTGGTGGAGTCCGACGCGAACGATTCGTTTGTCTGCTTGGAGCGCGTCGCGGTGCTTCTGTATTGACACTTGATTTGAATATGAACTCACTCACCTCTTTCTCTATGTTCTGATACATTGATTCAAAGATGCCAAGTGCCTCACCCTTAAATACAACAATCGGGTCTTTACCACCATAACCTGCTAACCGCATTTCCTGTTCTATAAAGTCAATATTATAGAGATGATCTTTCCAATGGCTATCTATTCTATCTAAAACAAGCAATCTTTCCAGCGTCCGCATCATCTCAGAACCCATTTCATCTTCACGTTTTTGATATGCGATTTTTAGTGCGTCAATGATCTGGTCGTAGAGTTCTTCTGCACCTATTTCAGTTAAAGGTGTTTTGATGACAACTTCCACGGGAAACGTTGCACTTAGCCACTTCTCAAATTTATCTAATTCCTCTTCGTCACGCAGCCCACGCTCTGGAATAATTTCTTCAACCCGATCAGCGACTACATTTTCAATCATCTCCCAAACAATTTCTTTCGGATCATCCTCTGATAGAATAGAGTCTCTTAGAGAATATATGGTGTCACGTTGTGCTTCCATCACATCATCAAATTTTAGGATATTCTTCCGAATATCAAAGTTCATCTGTTCCACACGGGTCTGTGCTTTTTCGATCGATTTTGACATCCATGGGTGTTCCAGTGGAATATTGTCATCCATTCCTGCTCTACCCATCAACCCTTGTAGACGTTCTGAACCGAACTTTTTCATGAGATCATCTTCCAATGAAAGATAGAAACGTGATGAACCGGGATCCCCTTGTCGTCCTGAACGTCCACGTAATTGGTTATCAATTCTTCGTGAATCGTGTCGTTCAGTACCTACGATATGAAGTCCACCCGCATTTAATACATTTTCTTGATTCTCTTTACATATCGTTTCCGCTTCAGCAAGGGCAGTTTCCCATTCCTCAGTTTCTTGATAGGGTATGCTCATGTCTACTTTTTTCTTACGAAGCATCTCTTTTGCCATACCTTCAGGATTGCCACCCAATAAGATATCAACACCTCTACCCGCCATATTTGTAGCGATTGTTACTGCCCCCGGTAAACCTGCTTGTGCGACGATGTCTGCTTCCCGTGAGTGTTCTTTTGCATTCAAGATTTGATGCTTGATGTTCCGATGTTTGGCTCTGAGCAACTTACTCAGTTTTTCTGAATTTTCAATTGAAATTGTCCCCACAAGCACAGGACGACCTTTTTCGTGCTGCTCAGCAATATCTGCCAAGACTGCATTGTATTTCGCTTCTTCTGAACTGAAAATCTGGTCAGGATTGTCAATACGAATCATCGGTTCGTTGGTTGGAACAACGACAACATCTAACCCGTAAATATGTCCAAATTCATTTGCTTCTGTTGCTGCAGTTCCTGTCATGCCTGCAAGTTTTTCATACATCCTAAAATAGTTTTGGTAAGTTATTTTCGCAAAAGTCTCATTTTCTTGAGCGATCTTCACACGTTCCTTTGCTTCAATTGCCTGATGAAGTCCTTCACTTAACCTACGACCTATCTGTTTACGTCCAGTGAATTCGTCAATCAGTAACACTTGTCCGTTTTCGACGAGATAGTCAATATCGTTTGTGTATAGATGATGTGCCGTTAGGGATTGCTGTAAATGGTGTACAAGCATGATATTGTCATGGTCATATAAGTTCTCCACGCCAAGAAGACGTTGAACTTCTTCTATCCCATCGTCGGTCAGCATCACACTTCCACGTGATTTCCCTTTCTCATCTATTTCAAAGTGTGCTTCTTTACGTAGTTGTGTAACAACATGATTTATTCTGCGATAGAGTTCGGCAGGTTTATTCGATGGATCAGAAATGATAAGAGGTGTTCGTGCTTCGTCAATTAGGATACTATCAACTTCATCAAGAATTGCATAGACATGACCACGTTGTGCTTTCGTATCTAATGAATGCGCGCGATTATCGTTTAGATAGTCAAATCCGAACTCACTATGCACACCATAGGTAATGTCTGCTTTATAGGCAAGTTTCTTTTGTTCATGAGGCATCAAACTGAGGGTGAGGCCAACAGATAAACCGAGAAAGTTATATATCTTACCCATCCATTCGGCATCCCGACGCGCAAGATAGTCATTCACCGTAGCAAGATGGACTCCCTTTCCAGCAAGCGCATTGAGATATACAGCAAGCGTAGATGTCAATGTTTTCCCTTCACCTGTTCTCATTTCAGCGATAGCACCCTGATGAAGTGCAGCACCACCGATAATCTGCACATCATAATGCCGTTGTTTTAATGTGCGAACGGCTGCTTCTCGGACTACTGCAAAAGCATCAATCATAATATCGTCAAGCGATGCACCTGCTTCTAATTGGCGACGAAAGTCAGGGGTTCTTGCTTGAAGTTTTGCATCATTTAATTTCTTGATTTCATTTTCACGATTATTGACAGCTTCAACTATACTACGATACCGCTTGACATCGCGTTCTTCCTTACTTCCAAAAACTTTAGTTATCGCTTTTTGTAACATTTTTCACCATAGAATTATATAGAACTTAGTTTACTCACTGAATAGTATAGATTACACAATCATATTGCTACACTAAACGGTGTTGTTCAATATCATTCATCTCCTATATTTAGTGGTAAAGTAGACACCTGTTCATCCGATCCGACTAACTGCAGGAGGTCTTGCCCATCAATCCGATACCTAAGAATAGTGTAAATTACTGTTGTTCCAACAGATGCTATTGAAAAAAGATATGCTACTATCCCACCGACTATACATATTAACGTAAATGTTATAAATACGGCACAGATTGTAGTTGAAAAAGTCGCTGTAGGCAATGAAAATGTAGTATTTATGCCAAATATTGTTGTGTTTTCCGTAGAAAAATAACCTACCAATTTCTGCAATATCCCTCCCAACCATGTATTCGCAATTCCCAGAGATTCTTGGATATAAGTTGGATGTAAGGAGTGCGTTAGCAGTAAAACAATCGAAAATCCAGCAATACAGAAAACTGCCAAAATCGGAACATAGATCAATTTCAGTAGCAACAATAACAAGCCGTACCCAATAAGTTGCCACGGTTGATTCCATAACATAGCAAAAAGTTGATAGATAGTTTCAAAAGCATCTACGCCTGTGGTTGCAACAACTGCTGGAATAAAAAACAGGCTTGATATAAAAACAGTGATAACGAATACGGTGAGAAGTCCAAAAAAGAATGCAATCGGTATGAAAATGGACGATATGGTGAGAATTGACTTTCCGATGAAAGGGATTTTACCAAGAAGTCCAATACTGACAGGTATCAATAGAAGTAGGAGTAAGAATGCAAGTAATCCCAAAAAAGAACCGAATACAGTTAACCACTTCTGTCTTATGTACTTTATGGAGTTAAGAATTGAAAAGAATATATCTCCGCGCAACTGTTCAATTGTAATTTTAGATGCCATTGTACCGACAAGAAAAAAGATAGATGCTGAGATTATTAGACCTAACCACATCGCACTAGTCGTTAGTGGGGTTAACTCTGTCGGTATAAATGGAGGAATCGGCAAAATTCCGTAGGCATTCCAAAACTTTGCTACTTCTGAACTACCTTCAATAACTAAACTCAGATAGATCAAAGCTTCATATATTAGGTAAGCAAGAAGTATGCCTATAAGATGAATTCCTATCCTTCTAAGACTGAAACCGTAGTTTCTAACTTGATAGATATCTGTGAACTTGAATTGGATCTGTTTCATGTTCTTTTTCAAATTCTTATACGCGTATTCAAAGGTAGTTAACGAGAGACTGTATATGTGAGAATCGGTATGTGGTTATGCTTTATATTACTATATTATGATACCATAATATACTTCTACTGTCAAATATTAAATGGGTATGTAACATTAGGTTAAAATTTCTTTTCACATACAGATGCTAATACGCGCATTGGACATTTTATTGAAGAAGTGTATATCCAAAAACGCCCTCATTCGGCATTAGATTATTTAACCCTATTGAATTTGAGAAAGATGACTTGTCTTAACTTTACGAAATTATGGTCAAAAAATCGATGGCACTTCACAATACATAGTAGTAGGCACACTCCGTGTGCCGTATACCCTAGCATACAAGACAGACGGCACACGGAGTGTGCCTACTACCATTAACATTTATGAAGAAAGGTAGAATGGATCTAAACGTACATTCCCGGTTCGGTTAGGAAACCGAACCAACCGTAGTGTGTAAATAATTACGGTTTTTACTATATTATTCCTGTATGGATTAAAACGTTGTTTGAAATAAAAAAAGTGTGTATAATTTCAATTATCGCATTATGAGTCTTCTTTCTTTATTGTACCTTAAACAGTCTACACTTGTCATAGTTAATAAGGAGGTTAATATGTTGTACCAACTTCTTCGAAAAAACCTGTTTGTTATCATAATTGGTTGTGGACTACTTTCTTTAGTAGGATATAAAGTTTTGTCAAATACCAGATTTTCAAAAAACCCTGAGGTTATGTCTTCAGACTCCGCTTCTACTAAGAAACAAAACATCAATAACGACAATGGAATTCGGTTGAATCCAAAAATATCCTCACGCCGTAAGGGTAGCATCGGGTTGGGAGATAGTCATTTCATTGGAGAGATACCTATACCAGAAATTTCAGAAGAAAAAAGAAAAAGAATCAGTGCCCTTTATGATGGGAATAGTTGGGATAAAGATCCTTCTTGGGCAAAGGAAGGACCTCCTCGAGAAGAGGTTGATATTCTTGCTGAAGGGTTGAATAACTTAAGTGCTGCGAAGTATTTAAAAGCGTTGGGAGGATATGCGGATTATGCCCGTGAATATGCGGATAAAGCCCTTGCAGATAATCCAAACGATTTTGAATCACTTTTTATTTGGACACAACTTCGTTCATCCAACGAGCTTGCTGAAAAAGAATTGGGATACCGTAGTCTCTTAGAAATGGATCCTAATTCTATTCCCACATTGGTAGGTTTAGGCTCTATAATTAAGAAGAACGCTCCAGAAGAGGCGATCGAACTCCTAGAAAAGGCAAATCGTCTTGATCCATCTGAAGGACTCTATGAATTAGGTTGGGCGTATCAGAGGATAGGTGAGTACGATAAAGCAATACCTATGTTAGAAAAAGCTTATGGACGTTATAATCATCGATGGATGCTTAGCGAAATTGAGTCAATTAAAGCTGGCGCACCCCAGATTCCACTTATCCAGCGTGAATCTCAAGTGTATCAACAAAATGAAACTGATAGTAATGTAGATTAGGCATTATTTACAGAACTGCTCCACCTCAATCTGATGAATCTATCGGTATAGAAGGAGAAAAAGAGATATCCAGTCCGATTAGCACAGACTTAGATGAATTGAAAATCATAAGTTGACTATTGTTCAATGATATGCTACAATTCAAATATCATTGAACAATATCAATGATATCAACACTAACTCTATAGATTTTATTCAAATTACCTAATGTTTTTATCAAATAATTATATGAAACGAATAATTGCATTCATCCCTATCATTCTTTTCCTATTCACAAGTATTCCTATCTTAGCAGATAACTCCGATATACACGAAAACGCTGGCACACGTGCAATGACATTCCTAAAAATAGGTGTCGGTGCGAAGGCGATTGGAATGGGAGAGTCGCAAGTCGCTGCAACAGATGATTTATATGCTTCATTCTGGAACCCAGCAGGACTTATCAACCTTGAGAGACCACAACTTGCGTTAATGCACAACGAATGGTTCGCAGAAATAAATCAAGAGTTTGTAGGAATAGCACTCCCCATTGGAAACAGCAATTCAGTGGGAATCAGTGCGAACTTTCTGTCCTTTGGTGATATACAAGGACGAGATCAGGATGGTAATTTAACTGAAATATTCCGCCCTTACGATCTCGCTATGATATTATCTTATGCGCGTGGATTTGGCAATACATTGAGTCTTGGCGTAAATGCCAAATACATCCGTGAACAGATATCTGACGAAAATGGTACAGGCGTAGCATTTGATTTTGGAGGACTATATACATTATCAAAATTGCCACTCTCCATCGGTATCAATGCACAGAATGTCGGACCACGAGTGAAGTATGTTGAGGATTCGTTCCAGCTACCGTTTGTTCTCAGAGTGGGTACTGCTTATAGGTTTTTCAACGATGATGCAATCTTGTCAATGGATTTCATACGACCCACCGACAACGATAATGCTTTCGCAGCAGGATTAGGTTATACGATTGCAAATATACTGCAAATTCGGACAGGTTATAAATACCAACTCGGCGGAAACGATTTAGGTCCTATTTCTGGTCTAACCGGAGGTTTTGGTTTGTCAGTACTCAGATTTCAGATTGATTATGCACTCGTGTCATTAGGCGATTTGGGATTGACTCACCGACTATCTTTGATCGCATATTTTTGACATAATGACACTAATACTCAATCTATTTTGATGCTTCGTCTATAAACGCTTTGAATAATTTGTTTCTATGATCTACAAATTCTTGTGTAGCAAGCATTCGCTCAGGATGGTATTGAACTCCTATCATAAATGTTTTTGACGGATTTTCTATTGCCTCAACAACCCCATCACTTGAATATGCAGTAACAACAAATCCCTCACCAATATCGTCTACTGCCTGATGATGTGCTGAATTCACATCAACAACACTCTCACCGACAATCTTCTCAAGTTCACTATCGGGTTCAATCTCAATTGTATGTTCAGAATCTATTCCGTGCTCATTGGGATGTGTGAGGGATGGTTTCGGATAGACAGACTTAATATCTTGAAATAGACTGCCTCCCATCGCAACGCTCATGATCTGTATACCCCGACATATCCCAAACACTGGAATATCTCTTTTATATGCCTCTTTGAATAGCGATATTTCCAGATCATCACGATCCTGACTTACATATTTTATTTTCGGATGCCATTCCTGATTAAAATTATCTGGGTGAATATCTCCACCACCAGGAAGCAGAAGTGCATCAATGCCATCAATGAATTCTGAAATTGATTGTTCATTTCTGACTAAAAAACAGACCTTTCCGCCATGTTCTTTTATCGCTTTCTTATAGTTTTCAAAGTTATTTTTCGCAAATTCGTCAACTGCTGGAATACCAATGTTTGGTGTCATTTTTACTCTCCTTGTATTTTTAAACTTAAGAAGTTTAACGTATATTAGGTTCAATTTTCAATCAATATCTGTATGTGTTCGCTAACTATTCAAAAACAGTGATAGTTAACCCAAGTTACCACCTTACACTTGTAGGCAGAGGTTCTAACCCCGATTTACCATAATTGGTGTCAGAATACGTTTTTTCTGCGTTTTTTGTAATCAATCGGGGTTAGAAACCCCTCCAACAAATAATAGGTAGCAACTTTGGTATAATTAGTTTTAATTTCGTACCATTATTTAGCACTTGTGTAGAAACGCATGAAAAACTGAATCTAATTTCTCTGATTCAATAACAAAACGTGTTGACAATTACAACCAAAATTTGTAAAATAATCTATAGGAAGCAAACAGAATACTAAATACATTATCAACATTAGGTGATGTAGGGAGGAAGATATGGCAAACGCAGATTATAAAATTGGCGTTGTAGGTGTAGGAAGAATGGGAGCAAATATCGCACGACACTTAAATGATGAAGGTTTTCAGGTAGTTGCTGTATACGATGCTGCAAGTGAACGGGCAGAAGAATTGGCAGAAGAAATTGATGCATCTGCCGCAGACAAATTGGCACAGGTAACTGAACTCGCGGATTATATCATCACTGTCGTAACTGACGATAATGCAATGCGACAGATTTATTCTGAAGATGCAGAAGATAGTTTACTTAAAGATGCATCTGGTAAGGTGTTTATCAACTGTGCTACACTAAGTCCACAGGTTCATGTTGATATTGAGAGTCTTGCTGCAAAACATGGAGCTGAAAGCCTTGAAGGATGTATGGCAAGTAGTATCACACAAGCGCGAGAAGGCACACTTTATCTCATGTGTGGTGGCAAAAAAGATACCTTTGACAAAGCACATCCAATATTAGAATCGATGAGTGTCTCATTGCGCTATATCGGTGAAGCAGGTAAGGCAGCCCAAGTCAAAGCATTGGTTAATATGGTAATGAATATAAATACCGCAGGTCTTGCTGAAGGTCTCGGTTTAGGTGCTGCACTTGGTCTTGACCTTGAAATGTTGCAGGAAGTGTTCGCACAAACAGGAGCAAATTCACGTGTTTTAGAAACGGATGGTGAAGACATGCAAATCCGCGATCATGAATGTTATTTCTCAGCCGCCCATGCATCCAAAGATTCTGGAATCGCACTTGACCTTGCAGATGAAGCTGGTATCGCACTCCCCCTGGCACAAGCGACAAAAGACCAATACGACCGAATGATTGAACAAGGATTAGGCGATTTAGATAAGTCTGGTGTTGCGGAATTGACTTTCCCCGGACGTGGTAAGAACGCATAATTACCAAGCACATAGAGGATCTAATAAGATTGTTTCCACAACTCTTTTAGACACTAATTAATGTCGGAAACCACAACGCAACAAATCCTCAAAGGAGTGATTCTCGCCGGCGGTTTGGGAACACGTTTATACCCATTAACAAAGGTAACTAGTAAACACCTGTTACCTGTTGGAAATGAACCGATGGTTTTTCATACCATCAGACAACTTATAGGTGCAGGAATCACTGAAATACTAATAGTGGCAAATCCAAACCACATCGGTGACTTTGTAAGTGTGCTGGGTAGTGGTAAAGAAATCGGTTGCGAGTTAACCTACCGTGTTCAAGAAGATGCTAAAGGTATTGCACATGCGCTTGCTTTAGCAGAAGGGTTTACTGCAAATGATAATATCGTTGTTATGCTTGGAGACAATATTTTTGAATCATCCATCAAACAGGTTGTATCTGAATTTCAAATACAAAAAACAGGGGCCCGTGTACTGTTAAAAGAAGTCGATGACCCTGATCGTTTTGGTGTTGCGAATTTGAATGGAAACCGTATCATTTCTATAGATGAAAAACCGACTCACCCAAAGAGTAATTACGTTGTTGTTGGTGTCTATTGCTACGATTCAAATGTATTTGATATAATCAGGACGATAAAACCATCAGCACGCGGAGAATATGAGATTACTTCGGTCAACAATGTTTATATTGAACGTGGAAAACTTCAACACAGTTATTTACAAGGTGAATGGGTTGACGCAGGCACTTTTGAGACGCTTGTCACCGCAAATAGGATCGTATTAAATAGGAAGGAGTAGCATTGAACGCTACACAGAAACCATATCTATCAATTGTTGTTCCTGTCTATAACGAAGAGGAGAATGTCCGTCCGTTGTATGAGAAAATAAGCAAAGTGTGTGCAACCATTGGACTGACCTATGAGGTGTTATTTGTAGACGATGGTAGTCAAGACAACACCTATGAAGTGCTTTCAGAATTGCGCGAAACGGAGACAAATATCTCTGTCATTAAATTTCAAGAGAATGCTGGTCAAACAGCTGCTATGGCTGCAGGGTTTGAATATGCACAAGGTGAACGTATCATCAGCATGGATGGAGATTTGCAGAATGACCCTGCAGACATACCTCAATTGCTTGAGAAACTTGATGAAGATTACGATTTAGTGTGTGGTTGGCGGAAAGAACGACAGGACAAATTTTGGTCACGAAGAGTTCCATCTGTAATTGCAAATTGGATAATCAGTTTGGTAACCGGTGTGGCAATTCATGATAATGGATGTTCACTAAAGGCATATCGATCTGAAGTAATAAAGGAAGTTCCTCTCTATGGAGAGATGCATCGCTTTATTCCCGCCATGTCCACCGTCGTTGGGGCAAGGATCACTGAAATTGTTGTGAAGCATCACCCTCGTCGTTTTGGAACCAGCAAATACGGTCTTGGGAGAATATGGCGTGTCATTCTTGATATTCTGGCATTTAAGTTGATCCTATCAGTTTTTGCACGTAAGACTAATCCGATCAATTCCAGTATCCATCATTCTTACCATAAACAATTAAACCCACATATAAATGTCTACAGAGTCGCTGCATTATTAAGCCTCCCTATTTTCATTATAGGTTTTTTTCTACTTAATCACGACATAAAATCGTCAATCTGTTTTTTGGCATTAGGTGCTTCTGTGATATTTGCCAGTGCATTAACAGGTTGGTCAATTGGAATTTCTGAAGTCTGTACTGCCGATTTAAGTCCGTTTGCCCCGTTTTTTATCTACCGTTGTGCTCGAAGACCTATACGGTATTTTGGTCCTCCAGGAGCATTGTTGTTTGTAATAGGTGGAATTCTTACATTTCTTTTCCACTATTATGGAATTATCATATTAAACATTGGCATTCTACTCTTCATCTTCGGCCTATTCGGTGAAACCATATCATACGCCAATGCGAAACGTGTTATAGATTACAAAGTTGATATTTTCTTGGATTCAAAGGACAACGGAAAACATGTTGACATCTATATTTGAGAAGTGGCGTGCTGAATTTCCTGTAACTGAAAACTATATTTATATGAACCATGCTGGTGTTGCGCCTTTATCCAAACGGGTTAAGGATACAATGATAGAGTTTGCGCAGGATGCCACAGTCAACGGTGCTGTAAACGTAGAATTATGGATAGAAACAGCAGAGAGGTGTCGCAATGTTGCTGCACAACTAATCAACGCAGATGCTTCTGAAATAGCATTCATGAAAAACACTACCCAGGGCATACTTATCGCTGCTAACGGTATAGATTGGCGTGAAGGAGATAACGTCGTTACAACTGCTGTGGAGTTTCCCGCAAATGTATACCCTTGGTGGAGCTTGAAGGAACGATGTGGTGTTGAAACACGGATGGTCCCAGAACGTGAAGGTCGTATTCATATTGATGATATAGTATCGGAAATTGATGAAAGAACGCGAGTCGTTACACTCAGTCATGTAGAATTCGCATCTGGTTTCAGAAATGACATCAAAACTATTGGTGAAATATGCCGTGAACGCAATATCTGGTTTGTTGTGGATGCTATTCAGAGCCTGGGTGTCATTGAAGTAGATGCGAAATCTTGTTGTATTGATATACTCGCGGCAGATGGACACAAATGGTTATTGGCACCAGAAGGAGCTGCGATCTTTTACTGTACTGAAGACAAACTGGACCAACTTATCAACACGAATGTTGGATGGTCAAGTGTTGTAAATCCCCGAGACTTTCTCGACTACGACTTAACACTGAAACCCGATGCTACACGATTTGAAGAGGGGTCGTATAATAGCATAGGTTTATATGGACTTAATGCTGCTATTGAACTGTTGCTTGAAGTCAGTATCTCAACAATCGAAAATAGTGTACTTGAACTTACATCGAAATTAATCAATGGTTTGCAAGAAAAAGGGTATTATGTTACCACACCGAAGGATGATTCTGAACGCGCAGGAATTGTAATATTTGAATCTAAGAGACATACTGCATCCAAAATAGTTGACTTGTTACAAGAGAATAAAATTATAACTGCTGAACGGGGTAGTGGTGTGAGAATATCTCCACATTTTTACAACTCTGAGACAGAAATAGAACGATTACTTGAAGTTTTACCTGATCAATAATAACTTCCTCACAAGAAGAAAATTGGGATTTATATAGTGAAGACACATCAAAATGACAGAATGAATTATCAATATACAAAATATAGTCTATATCTACTTTTATGGTGCCTATTTATTATGATGGGATGTACATTCCCGGGTGGTAAGCAGGACACAAACCGTATTCGTGTAGCCATTCAAAATACATTACGCGTTGATAGAGATAATATCCCCATCGTACTCACATTAGAACAACTCAAGAAGGTAAGTGCTGATTTCTCACTTAATGCCTTTTCCGTAGTTACTGGAAAATCCCCACGCGAAGCAATGATACCTTCTCAAGCAGATGATGTGGATTATGATGGAGTGCGGGATCAGTTGGTATTCTTGTTAGACCTGAAATCTGAAGAAACTAAAGAGATTTCAATCCTATACGACCCAAATGTGAAGGCAACTTTTACACTTGATGTTCAGAAATTGACTCGCGCTGGTATATTTCCAGAACTTAATGCCACCGCAGCGATGGAATCTGATTTAGTTGCATACATACTAAAACCCAATGGAGCAATCAATGCGTATGGGAAAAGGGGACAAGAACTATTCAGCGTAGATACGATGTATCAGACAGAATTAGACTTAGCAGAGCAACTTTCACCAGACTTTAGAGGCTTCTTTGATAGGCACAAGGTTTCACTGACTCAGAATCCTCAAGCACTAATTATTGATGTTGAGAAAAAAGAGCATCGTTGGGTCATTCATGATTTTGAAAATCAGGAGAACTACTATGTTCGAAAAAATGATGGACAACTAAATCTTTACAAATCTATTGGACTATCATTAAATGAACTTCTGGATTTAGAAACTACGAATATGGTTGCGTTAGCTACAGAGCAGGGTTTGATAGGATGTGGTGGGATTGCTCTATGGAATAAGAGTAAAAACCAAATGATTTCCCTGCCAATTGATGGAGATTACGTCCGTATAATCGCAAATGGTGCAATGCGTTCAATCGTTCAGCGGATTATTCCAAGTTTAAGAATAGACGGTGAAACATATCATTTGACGATAAACACTTATATCTATGGAAGAAATGCAGGAATTGAACAACACATCCAAATAGATAGAGATTTACCATCTGATTATGCTTTCGTAGTTGGTATACCTAAAATAAGTGAAAACAATGATGTAGACGAAGAACAAGGTGTACTATGGAGTTGGGGAACAGATCCTAAAGGTGTATATTCACTCGGATTTGCAGTGATGTATCCAAGAAATCTGGAAGATGGCGTTGACGATACTGATCCATCACTGATGTCTATCATGCTGAAGCCAGATATTGAAGGTAAGATCACTTACCGATCTTTAGCAATCTGGGATGGTGGGATAAACGGGGTACAATCTGAAACAGAATTTATGCAAAAAATCCAACTATTCACAACAAATGTGTTCAATCCTCCTACAATGAAATTCATTCGTTCAGAGGAACAGTAGTTTCATATACTAAAGTGGTGAAAAATGCTCTACAAAGAAGAATGTCTTCAATTAATTGCTTCACAACGAACAGATGAAATTGTCGTAACGACAATGGGTACGGCTGTTCCGTGGGCAAAAATCTCAACACATCCCTTGGACTATGCATCGGTTGGAAGTGCAATGGGACATGCTGCGGATTTGGCACTCGGAATTGCACTTGCTAAACCCGACAAAAAGGTTGTTGTGTTAAATGGGGACGGCAGTATGTTGATGTGCTTAGGAACACTCGCAACGATTACTGGTCTAAACACGCCGCTTACTAACTTTCTCCTTTTTGTATGTGATAACGGAACTTACGAAGTTACGGGAAATCAACCTGTTCCCTATAATACTAACTTTAGTTGGACGACAATAGCAGAGGGAACAGGATTTCAGCAAGTCTATGAATATGATGACCAAAATACATTTGATACTGACTTGCCAGAAATCTGGAATCAAGATGGACCAACGTTTGTAAATCTCAAAATCGCAGAAGCAAATGAACCACCCCCAGACAGATGGGGTAACTTTCAATATCCATATTTACAAGAGTCGCTTACTACATCAACACATAAGTTGAGAAAGACACTTGAAGGTAATTAGCATAACCAAAGTTGCTACCTACACAATATTACTCATCAATTACTTTATTGAACGAAGAAACAAAGGATTTCAGCATATTTTGGTGTCGCTTCATAACAATCGTGGTTGGAAACCACTCCAACAAATGATAGGTGGTAACTTAGGTTAATATAACCTAATTTGCTACCTACACAATATTACTCATCAATTACTTTATTGAACGAAGAAACAAGGATTTCAGCATATTTTGGTGTCGCTTCATAACAATCGTGGTTGGAAACCACTCCAACAAATGACAGGTGGCACTTGGGTTAGCATAACAATTATTAGGATACAATTATGGCACAAAAATTAGAAACTCGCAGAATGGGACGTACAGAAATGCGACCAAATGCTTTAGCACTTGGTGCAGCGTGGATGAACTCAAAACCAGAGGAAGAGGTAATTGGTGCAATCAGAAGAGCAATTGAACTCGGTATCAACTATATTGACACCTATCCTGGACACAGAGAACATATTTGGGGAGAAGCACTATCTGGCGGTCTGAGAGAAAAAGTGTATTTGCAGGCAAAAGTTGGCACACATCCTGAACGGAGAAAAGACTTCTCCGCAGATGGCACAAGGTGGAGTGTTATGAACAGCTTAAAAGACATGCGGACAGACTATCTTGATGCATTGTTGATTCATGACCCATTGGATATGGAAAGTGTTTTAGGAAAAGGATGTGCGTTGGACACACTTCTGGAGATGAAAGATGAAGGTCTAATCAAGAATATTGGTGCAGGTGTGCGTTCACACGACTTTCATAAGCAAATGATTGAAACAGGACATATCGATCTAATTCTCACCTTTTTGGATTATACATTGATTTCTCAATCTGTGGCAAAGACAACCTTACCATTAGCGCGAAAACATGATGTCGGTATAATCCTTGCAAGTCCACTTGGAATGGGAAGTCTCACAGGAAAAGAACCAAACGTTGATGAGGAACGTAGACGAAATCCTGATGATGAACCTAAGGCTCACGCAATGTGGAAGTGGTGTCAAGAACGCAACGTCAATATCCGACACTTAGCATTGCAGTTCTGTCTCGCTGCACCGATTAATGGTGTCGTGATGTTCGGTCCCGCAGATAAAGCACAAGTGGAAGATGGATATACAGCAGCAACTGCAGACATATCAGAAGAGATATGGAAAGAATTTGAGACGGACTTCGGTATTAGACGGGGAATGTAAGACACACCTTATGCTTTCACGCCAGCCGCAAGGTCAGATGCAAATTGCTTCACAGCAGCAAGCATTTTTGCCTCGTCATCCTTATGCGCTTCAATCACATTGACAATTGCACTGCCGACAATAACACCATCAGCAACTTTTGCCACTTGACCCGCATGCTCAGGTGTTGACACACCAAAACCAACACTTATCGGTTTTTCTGTATGCTTACGAAGTTCTGCTATCATTGGTGCAACTTCATCGGACAAAGTTGTTCTTGCTCCAGTCACACCTGTCAATGATACACAGTATATGAAGCCGCTACTTGCATCTGCAATGCTTTTCATACGATCAGGTGGACTTGTCGGTGCGGCAAGGAATATAGTTGAGAGACTATATTGTGACGCAACATCTAATAATGGTTGTGCCTCCTCTACCGGCAAGTCTGGCACAATAACGCCATCAACCCCTGCTTCCTGCGCAGCTTTGCAAAATTGCTCTTCACCCATCCGAAAGATAGGGTTATAATAACTCATCAGCGCAATAGGGATTTCTGTCTTGTCACGAAGTTCACTTACCATTTCAAGTATCTGTTGTAGTGATATACGGTGTTTTAATGCTCGTTCACTGGCGCGTTGAATGGTAGGTCCATCAGCGATTGGATCTGAGAAAGGCACACCAAGTTCAATCAGATCAGCACCTGCAGATTCAAGTGTAAGAAGGAGTTCAGTGGTTAATTGTGGGGTAGGGTCACCTGCACACAGGTAGGGCATAAATGCACGCGTATTCTGTTGCCGCAAGTCTTGAAATTTTTTCTCAATTCGGTTCATCAATATTATAGTGTCTTTTCGTTTCTTAAATTTGGTATTCTAAATTATACTTTCTAAGAGTTGTAATGTCAAGAGTGTTTTATTGCGTAGCAGGGTTACTTAGTTTTCGGTTTTTTGTTGAGTTTTTTCACAAATGCTAAATGTCCCAAGACGGCAGGTGCGGTTAGGAAACCGAACCATAGGCGTCAATTTCGTGAGTAAAGTTTGTGCTTATGATACACCTGTCGCCCCGCTGGGCTTATGTCTGTGTTGATATTACGTGCTATACACCTGTCGCCTCTCCGAGGCTTTTATAAATCACATATCAGTACCAGCGGTGCGAAAGGTGTATAGAAAATGTCCACCACAAGAAACCAAGCACCAGCGGTGCGAAAGGTGTGTATGATGAAAATAGATTTCCAAAATCCTTCACAAGTAAATATATCCTTAAATTGACACCTAAGGTGCGGTTAGGAAACCGCACCGAAACCTGTGAGAAGACCTATTTTGAATGCTGTCTGACACAAATCTGGCAGAATACGCGTTTGGTATTCTGCATTGGTTAGGAAACCGCACCTACCGTCTTTGAGAAATAAGATACAAGAAAAACCGAAAACTAAATTCATCTGTGTTTTATTGTGGTAAGATGAGATTTGAAATTTGGAATGTTCAGTTATGACATATCCAGAATCTACACAGCGTCATAAGCCAATTTCTCTGCTTTCGCCTTCTCATCATTGACAAACGCAAGTAGAATAAATCCAACGATAAAGAAAACAATCAATGAGATAATAGCAAGCCTTGCTTGACCAGTTACCTGTTTAATGAAGCCAAATATGAACGGTCCCCAAATAGCAGAAAACTTACTAAAGACAGAAAAGAAACCATAGAATTCTGCACTCGCATTTTCAGGAATCATAGCACCATAGAAAGAACGACTCAGTGCCTGTGTTCCGCCAAGCACAACCCCTACAATCATGCCCAAAATAAAGAACTCTGTTGCAGTTTGAATAAAATACGCATAAATGACAACACCACTCCATAGAATTAAAGAAATCATCACTGCACGTCTGGCACCAATCCGATTTGCAATTCTGCTGAATACCAATGCCCCGCTAAACGCAACCACCTGAACCAACAATAGTGTAACCATCAGGTCTGTCGTGCCAAGTCCTAATTCATCTTTACCGTATATTGCCGCCATAGTAGTGACAGTGTGTGCACCATCGTTATATGCCATATATGCAATGATGAAAATGGTAAGCTGCCTAAACTTCCCTATTTTTCTTACTGTATTGATAGTCCGATCAATGCCGAGCGACAAATATGCAAACAGTTTAGGCATTTTACTATATTTCTCAGGTAATTTCTCATCACTCTTCACTTCCTTTAAGTATTTAACAGTAAAGAGTGTCCATCCTGCCCACCAAATTCCTGTCATCGCCATGCCAATGCGCACAGCAAGGGTTTGATCAATTCCTATTTGCTCATGTAAAGAAACCAATGCAAGTGCGATTCCAAATTGTATAGAGCCTCCGACATACCCGTAAGCATAACCTTTCGCTGAAACCGAATCCATTTTGTCCTCTGATGCAATGTGTGGCAAGAAAGCATCATAGAATACATTTGCCCCAACAAAGCACACTTGCGTGCAAATGTATAAAACTACTGTGAACCATACATCACCTGATTTGCCTGCATCACCTGGTCCACAAAAGAAGAGTAAAGTAGCAAACAGACTCCCAAAATATGCAAAACTTATCAGAAACTTCTTCTTCGCAGCAGAGAAATCCGCTATAGAACCAAGCACAGGAGCAAAAAGAAAAACAAGCAATGCGGAAAATCCCAACATAAACCCCCACATTGCTGTTGCACTGACAGTAAGTCCAAATATATCTACACCACTATCTCCAACGATACCTTCTCTAAAATAGATTGGAAGCAATGCTGCACCTACAGTCGTAATGTATGCTGAATTTGCTAAATCATACATACACCAACCGAAGATTGTTCTCTTATCGTTTTTCATATTCATCCTTCAGTAATAAATCTATATATAGTTTCTCATAATTGAGTAGAACTATCAATATAATTCGTCTATTGATCAGGGCTATTTAGTTTATAGATTCCACGTTATTTAGTTTTACTAATAGTTAGATTTGGTTGTATCAGTGCAAAGTAGTAGGCACACTCCGTGTGCCGTTATTCTCTTTGTAAACGGCACGCGGAACGTGCCTACTACCATGTCGGATTATTGAATAATATCTAATCTGACACACATTAACATTTGTGATAAATACATCAGAAATCCCGAGAACTAAATATCCCTGTTCAAAAATTCTGGTTTCTTTACATATTATCAATTTCATGATAGACTCATACCATTATTTCATGCCTATAGAAAGGATTCGCATGGCTTACAGAGAACTTGCAACAAAGAAACCATTTGTTGTAAACAAAAACCTTGGTAGTGCTTTAGAGGTAGAACCTGAAGATTTGACAAGCACTAATTCGGATGGTGAACCTGTCGTCATACCAACACAGAAACAAAAATATGACTTTGATCGCAAAGGATGGTTATTAATTCCAAATGTCTTATCTAACGAAGATATAGAGGAAATGCGTGAATTTTGCGAACGTCTGAATTCTGTACCAGACAGCATAGCAGGACCTGAACGTTGTGGACTTGGCGGTCCTCTACAAAAACTTGTAGATCATCCCATTGTGGTAGGACTTCTGAATGAGTTTTTGGCGTATCCTGCCCTCGCAAGTGAGGATTGTTACGGATTCCGACTTGAAGAAACAGATATTAACTTCGGTTCAGAGAATGAAGAATCAGAAAAACCAACTATAAACAATAAAGGGAACGGTCTGTTTCGATTACCAGGAGATTCTCATATCTACCGATGTGTGCCTGGACGTGGATGGAGTGGATTAACGCGAGCAATATGGGAATTATCCGATGTCAAAGCAGGAACGAATGGCTTTCAGTTTATTACAGGCAGCCACAAAGCAGCATATTCCCCACCAGACACAATGATTGATGGTGATTCTTCTTTATGGGAAACCTACGAATGTCTACCAGGATCACTTTTCCTATATACTGAATCCATCTCACAGAAGTATGACGTAGCAGCGTCACATCATTCAGATACTACTCGGATCCGTATCTCATATCTGTATAACACTGTTGCAAGCCGTTGGTCAAATTGGATGCCTAATCAGCAACTTCTGGAAGCAATGCCTGAAAAACGACAAACACTATTTCGGGATGTATATACGGGTGGAAATGTAATTAACGGTGATTTTGGTAATCGCACTTCTGCATATCCGATAGAAATTTAGTAAGTGGATTTATCTGTATTGAGAAAAGGAATAGAAAGCTACATTATGCGAACCTATACTGATGTTTTATTACCAACAGATATCTGTGAACTCCCTACACACAACGCCGATGGTTTGGTTGTTCCTGAAATGACACCTGAAGAGATATACGAATTTGATACACACGGTTGGTTGTTGATGCCAGAGGTGATCAACGGAATTGAACTGAAGGAGATGCAGGATTTCGCAAACAGATTGCATCATGATCCTGAATCTATACCGGAACATGAACGGAACACCCTTGGTGGTCCACTTCAGAAACTGATTGACCATCCATTAGTCGTTTCACTGCTCAATGAGTTCACAGCACATCCATCTGTAAGCAGTAGCGATTGTTACGGTTATACGGTTGAGAGCACAAGCCTATTTTACCGCACACAAGGTATGGGTGGATTTGGTCCACATAACGGAAACGGTATGCTTCGCTTTCCAGGTGATGCACACTATTATAACGCATTCCCAGGGAAAGGGTATAGTCCTCACACCCGTATCGTATGGGAGTTGAACGAAGTCAAATACAGACAAGGTGGTACACTATTGGTAACAGGAAGTCATAAATCAGTTTATACCGCACCTGCTGAAATCCAGAATCCAGAATCGGATATATGGAGCACTTACGGATGTCCACCGGGTTCACTTCTCTTTTTCACTGAAGCATTGACACATAGCGCAAATCCATGGACAAATACTGACAACGATAGATTAGCAATTTTCAACCTTTATAGTCCTGTGGATAGTGGATATGCACGGGTTTATAAACCGAATCCAAAATTGCTTGAGGAAATGCCTCCGATGCGGCAAACACTCTTTCGCGAACGCTATGTGGTAGACAGATTAAACGGAAACAAATAACTATAACATATTTTAAGGAGATTGTTTTGGCAACAACGCAACCGAATGTACTGTGGATATACGGAGAAGATCTCTCACCTGATTTGGGATGTTATGGAACCCCTGCCGTTGCAACACCTAATATAGATAGACTCGCAGAAGAAGGAACACGGTTTTCTAATGCGTATGTAACTTGTCCTGTCTGTTCTCCAAGCCGTTCAGCACTGATTACGGGAACATATCAAACACACTTTGATGCGCATAACCATCGCAGTAATCGTGATAAACCACTACGTTCAGATATGAAACTAATCACTGATTGTTTCAGAGAAGCAGGATATTTCACATGTAACAGTCCTGGACCTCCCTATAACAAGCGCGGTAAAACCGATTTCAACTTTCAGAGTAAGAACCCATTTGATGGTATAGATTGGCAGGAAAGGGATGAGGGACAACCCTTCTATGCACAAATCAACATACCCGACACACATCGGGTTTTCAAACCGGATCCTGAACGACCTATAAATCCTGATGATGTAGAATTACCTTCATATTACCCTGACCATCCGTTAATACGAAAGGATTGGGCACTTTATCTGGAAAGCATCCAAATATTGGACAAAAAAGTGGGGAGGATACTCAGTCGCTTGGATGATGAAGGACTCTCAGAAAACACAATTGTCTTCTTCATCAGTGATCATGGACGCGCGCATATCCGATGTAAACAGTTTCTATATGATGGTGGCATCCACATTCCACTTATTGTAAGACATCCAGATAATATTGATGCTGGCGTTGTCAGCGATGAACTTGTCAGTGGCGTTGACTTTATGCCGACATCACTATCTCTAACAGGTATTGACATTCCAAGTTACGTTCAAGGACAAGTTTTTCTTGGAAAGAATGCGACATCTCGTGATGCTATCTTCGCTGCACGTGACCGATGTGATGGCACAGATGATCGCATCCGTTGTATCCGCACAAAAGACTATAAACTTATCCGCAACTATCATCCTGAACTGCCGTATATGCAATTCAATGGATATAAGAAACTTCAATATCCATTATGGACATTGATACACATCTTAGCCGAGAAAGGTGAACTGACTCAAGCACAGCAACATTTTCTTGCACAGACACGTCCTGATGAAGAACTCTATGATTTAAAGAGTGATCCTTATGAAGTCAATAATCTCGCAGATGATATGAAGTATGATGAAATACGAAAGGATCTATGCAATCAATTGGATACATGGACACAAACAACAGGAGATATGGGAGAAACACCAGAATCAGACGAAACAAAGTCCTATTGGGATGAAAATATGGATGAGTCATTTAGAGAAAGTATGGAATCACGTGGACTTACCCCTGATATAAGCGATGCCGATTATGTTGAGTGGTGGGAACAGAAACTTTTATAGGTATCAATTGTCAATATGCTGCAATCTTTTGAAGGGAACACCAACTTCTTGATATTGTTGCATGACACGGTCAATAAAGTCGTATTTTTCAATTGAGCAAGTGCGAAGTTTATTCGGACGCGAAAGATAGAAAGCAACACTTTCCGCCCAATCTTCATTCGGGTTCTTAGCGTAAGCATAGTCTGTTACAAATTCATCTCGACTTTTGGTCTTTAGCCATTTATTTCTGTTATCTGGATCCTTATGCCATCCACCCAGTGCTGACCATGCCTTTCTAAGTTTTCCGTTAAGAGCATATTCCCATAGAAAATGTGCTTTTTCATGAATGATGATACGTTTAAGTTCATTTTGATTTGTTACACGAAATGTTCGTGCATCATACTCAATACAATCTGCAACAATCCAAGCAGAACCAGCATACGGTGCTTTATCTCTCCGAAGGAGGTGTTTCATTTTAGGTATTCTGTCTAATCCTCTGGGAAATATTTCATAAACTGTCATGAGTTTCATCAGTTCTTGGTTGGTAAATTCCGTAACATGCACTTCACCAACATATTTTTGTAGTTTCTGTGCTATTTTCTCTGATTCAGGTGTATCCTTACGAACTATACGTAGTCCATACATTTCTTGCAGCACCAGTTCAAGTGCATATCTGTCAGTGCCATCTTTCAGTATGAGTTTTGCTGCATCTCTGTTTTTCCAATTCTCCGTAATGAATTGAGCAACAACACGAAAGAATCTTTGATTTCTCTCAAATTCAGATGCGCTCTCTTCACTTGCAAATACATCCTGACTGACAGTGACGAGTTTTATACTATTGAACATTTCTATCTTGATGTTATCTTGTATTTCATCACTACTTATCCTCCAAACGGAAGGAGGATGCGTGTTATTCTGATAATCAACGTTCTGGTAGATAGAATCCAATGTTGCTAACAAAATGCCGGCTTTCTCTTCATTCCAAGTAGAGTTCAAACTGATTTCATATCTGTTTTTTAACTTCAATAAATCCGAGTTACTCGGTCTGTCAAAATTGAATATATGACAGCTTGATTGAAATATTAAAATAATTGAGAGAAGAACGTAATGCTTTATACTTTGTCTTTTCATAATATGTTTCTTGCATCCATTGTAAATATATTTTGTGTTAAACGCATTATATCAATAGACATTACATAAGTTTAATCGAAATGTTTGTCATAACACCAAGGTCTGAAGTTTAGACGAAAGTTATGTAATCCACAACAGATTTTCATGACTAAATCGCTGAAACCTTGTTTCCAATTGCGCAACTTGTCTTTGACTATGCGGTATCTTTTGACACCACTCATCACATGTTCTACACTGATACGGATAGACGATATTTCCCGGTTTCTTGCTTTTTCAGCTGCTGTCAGTTCACCACCTTTGGGTTTCTTTTTCGGTTGGACAACAGTAATACCAGCAGGATTAAAACCTAAAAAACCAGAATCTTGGTATAAATAACTACCACTTGGCAAAAAAGATACTGTTTCATCGGCAATACGTTTATCATGTCTGCTGCCTTTGTAAGTAGGAGACAATACCAATATCTTGCACGCAGCATTAATAAGCAGATTATTCTTTACTGTATGTTGTTTCTTTTTGCCACTATAATAGTCCTTCTGTGCTTGTTGGTCTTTCGGACGCTGTATCGGACGCTCTGTGCAATCTTGGAAAAAATGTTCGGGTGCCGGTGTGTCACTTTCAACAGTTATCTCTTTTTCAAAAGTATCAGGAGTTGCCTCACGAGATGGCAACTCACCGAGTTCATCTAATGCTTGGTCTAATATCGGTGAAAGTAGGTGTATCCATTTATTTGTCTCAGGTTGAGACATATCAAAGAACATACCATGAGCATCTTGGGTCCATGCGTGTCGTAGATAAATCAAAATAAACAGAAGTTTATCTGCCATATTTGACAAACGACTATTTTTGTAAGTGGTATAACGCCGTTTTTTTTCGTTCTTGACCATCAAGTGTTTTTGTAGAGACAAACGCTAAAAAATGTGTCGTAAAAATCGGAAGAAGTGCCAAAAATTCTTCAGTCGTAAAACCCGTTAGTTTTTGGAACTTACCCGGACCATCCTTTATTTCATCATATTTGTTCATGAGTTAATCTCCAAAGCATAATTTTCTTTATTATGCCAGAAATCAACTGTAATTTAAATTTATATAATGTCTATTATACAAACTCTATGAATCAGGGTGTGTAAAGTTTTTGTACAAGTCTATATTTAGGTATTTGTTGTGATGTCCATAGAAAAATGGTATCCTTTCCAAATAATCTTATAATCCAATAGGAGAGGATACCGATGATTAGTATAACATTAGATCGTTGTGAAATCAAAGAGAATCAAGAAGCGTGTGAAAGTTTTGTAGAGGCAATAGATGCATTGGCTCAAGATATTTTTTCTGAACCGAGTATATCATTTTCAGGCGCAGAGTCTCGTGTCTTTGAGGGTTTTCGTCTAATACGCCAAAAGTTTTTAGAGATGTTTTTATCTCATCAAGCAAATGAGGAACCGAGTGAACCTGTAGATTGCCCTAAGTGTGGTCAAGTGTGTCGTCGGCGTTATAAAAGAGAGCGTCGTATTACAACGCTCTGTGGTGTTATCCGTGTGGAGCGTTGGGTATACGGTTGTGCGGCGGGTCATTATCATGTGTTGTGGGATGATCAACAAAAGTTGATCGGTCAATATACGCATCGTGTTGCTGAGGCGATGTGTCGTCTTGCGGCACGTCTTGACTTCAGAGAAGCATCTGAAGAGTTGTCCTATCAAGGCATAAAAGTGAGGCATGAGACACTTCATCAAATCATGGATGAGATGTCAGAAGGGGTGAATGTCCCTGAACAAGTAGAAACCCAAAAGCTTGAAGAAAATCAGCGTTGGTATGTAAGTTGTGATGGATGTCATACGAACTCCCCGGACGGATGGAAAGAAGTAAAAGCAGGGTGTGTTTACAGAGATTATCCGTTACCCCCAGATAGTTCTGGTGCGATATCGCGTGCTAGAACAACGAGTATTCGTTATGTAGCTTCTCGTGAGGGGGTTTCCTATTTTGGTAAAGAGTTGTATAAGTTAGCGACAAACAGTGGTATCTATCAAGAAGATATTGATACCCAAGAGATTGTGCTTCTTGGCGATGGTGCTCCGTGGATTTGGAACATTGCGAAAGAATACTTTCCGAATGCCGTTCAGATTGTGGATCACATGCACGCCACATCTCATCTCTATAATGTTGCTAAAGTTGCCTTTGATGAGACGGAGACGGAAGCTATTGACACTTGGATAAAAGAAACGGAACCACTTCTTTATGATGGCAATATCACAGCAGTTGCCTCAAACATTCGTGCCTTAACCACACAGCACCCTGAAGTGTCAGAGGTGTTAGAAAGAAAAGCGAGATATTTTGAAAAACATGCGAAGCGTCCGCAATATAAAGCATTTAGAGAAAAAGGCTATCAGATCGGTAGTGGCGTGATTGAGAGTGCTTGTAAACATGTTGTTGGGCAAAGATGTAAACAAGCTGCAATGAGATGGAAGCAACCGGGTATCAATGCCGTTCTAAAGATGCGGTGCCTGTTGAAAAATGGTGGATGGAATAAATATTGGTATCCAGACGCAAAAGCCGCATAATCTCTTGTGCAAAAACTTTACACACCCAGTTTCTCAGAGGCATTCAATTGTCGATGTTTGCTCCTATAAGTGTGAGTGCTTCTTTAGGTTTTGCTGCAAAATATCGGAATGCATAAGCGATTTCAGTGTACCCAGAAGTGCGTAATAGACTAATAGTTGCATTTCGTAATGCGCACATCACCTGAGGTATGTTGCCACACCGGACTTGAGACGCATCCTCATCAAAGAGCACATCCCGCGTGCGGTGCGACAGGTTCTCTATCGCCCAATGTCCACGGCGGAGCATCAAAATCCGTTTTGCTGACCCACACTCAGGTGTTAGACTTGTGATGCCATATTGCGTCATCGTGCGCGTTTCTCCGGTTCGGATGTGTTTGCGTTCTGTCTTGTATTGGTAAACTTGTGCAAGCCCCGGCCAGTCCACACATCCTGTATCTATTAGGAGTGTGCTTGTCGTCATCGTGCGCGTTTGGAGCCACCCATTGTCTTTGTCAACAGTGGTGCAAGTATCTGTATGTGCGCCGAGATCCTTATGTATCTGTTCACTTGTTTTTGCGGGATGTGATGTCCGGGTGTCCGAGTGTCCGATTTCAAATACCGAGCGAATATCTTCTAATAGATTGGGTTGGTTTTCTTTTACAGGCATGACATAATCCGCATCCGCATCACATAAGTCTTGACAGAACAAACGTTGTGTCAGCAGCGCATCTGTTGTTACCACTTTTCCTGCGACATCAAACGCTTCAAGGATGCGTGAAGCAATAGGGATTTCATTCGTTTTGTCAGACACGGGTCGCTGTGTGGGTGTGATACCGAGTTGATGTGTCACAACAGATAACAGATGTGTGATTTGAGCATCTTGCGTGAGACTGCCACATAAGGTTTTGCCATCTATCGCTATCGCATTCTCATCGTCTTCCTGCGTAGCTGCGAACACATCGGTTGCCCACGCACTGAGTGTTTGCTCTAAAGCAACAATGTCTAAATCGTTGAAACAATAATGGAGTGTTGCGGCACAAGGTGTCTTCGGATGCGTGAACCCAAGTGCTTTCCCAAATTCGGGAGGGTATGTCCGTCCCATTGTGCGATAGCACTATAACTGCAATATCCACACATCATGGCAACCACCGAAAGACCTAAAATAGCAGATAACGGATGTCGTTTTCCACGCGGGTTGCGTTTATCAGGAACTTCTGCTAATCTATTCAGTAAGTGGCGAGAATCTTTTTCCGTCATTTTTACCTCCAAAGCATAAATGCTTATATGAACTTTGAGGTAATGTATATCATATATAGCATGAGAAGTCACTATATATGATATATAAAGAATATGCACAACTAATATCGACAATTGAATGCCTCTGCCTTTCCTTCACATATATTGACACAATCTCCGTTTTAGTATAAAATGTCCATAAGATTTACATAGGATCGTGAAGTACAGATACTTTTCTTACAGGAGACAATAGATGGCTAAGAGTATATTTCCACCGAATGAGACTAAATATCCTATCGGTGATGCGCACGTCAACAGTTTGGAAGCGTATGAAGAGCGGTATGCTGAATCAATTAAAGACCCTGAAGGATTTTGGACAGAAATTGCTGAACGGTTGACGTGGTTTGAAAAATGGGACACTGTTCGGGATTACGATTTTGTCAAGGCAGAGATAAAATGGTTTGAAGGCGGGACGCTCAATGCATGTTATAACTGTCTTGATAGACATGTGGAATCAGGACACGGTGATGAGACCGCAATAATATGGGAAGGCAACGACCCATCTGAAGATAAGACCTACAGTTTTAATGAGCTGCTTGTTGAAGTGAAAAAGTTCTCCAATGTATTGAAGGCACAAGGTGTTGAAAAAGGTGACCGTGTCTGTATCTATTTACAGATGGTGCCAGAATTAGCGATTGCAATGTTGGCGTGTGCAAGAATTGGTGCTGTACATTCCATTGTATTTGGCGCATTTTCTGCTGAAGCACTAAGAGATCGGATCAACGATTCCGCTTGTAAGTTATTGATTACACAAGATACTGCGATGCGAGGTGCACGCAGCGACATCCCCATGAAAGCGAATGCTGATGCAGCTGTGGCAGATTGTCCTTCTATTGAAAAAACGGTTGTAGTGAAACGCACGGGTGACGCAGTAGATTTTGATGAAAAGCGCGATATTTGGTGGCATGAAGCCATGGAAACAGCCAGTGCTGAATGTGAAGCAGAAGTAATGGATGCTGAGGATCCGCTTTTCATCCTTTATACGTCAGGTTCGACTGGCAAACCGAAGGGTGTATTGCATACGACGGGTGGCTATCTGGTCTATACTTCATATACACATGAGCAGATATTTGACTACCATGAAGGTGATGTCTATTGGTGTACGGCAGATATCGGTTGGATTACTGGACATTCATATATTATATACGGACCACTCGCGAATCGTGCGATTACCGTTATGTTTGAAGGGGTGCCGAACTATCCTGATTATGGACGGTTTTGGCAAGTAGTTGAAAAACACGATATAAACCTCTTTTATACAGCACCTACTGCCTTACGCGCTTTGATGAAAGAAGGCGATACATGGGTAGACAAATATGACAGATCAACGCTCAGATTACTGGGGACAGTGGGTGAACCGATAAAAGAACCTGAGTGGTTGTGGTATTACAATATCGTGGGAGAAGAACGGTGTCCGATTGTTGATACGTGGTGGCAAACAGAAACAGGTGGCATTTTGATTACGCCGATACCCGCTGCTACGCCATTGAAACCTGGCTCTGCAACATACCCATTCTTCGGAATTGAACCTGTGATCTTGGATGAAGAAGGCAAGGAAGTGGAAGGCAATCCTGCGACAGGTTATCTCTGTATCAAAACTGCATGGCCCGGTATTATGCGTACAGTATATGGAGACCATGAACGGTTCCTTGATGTTTATTTTCGGAGGTTTCCAGGCTACTATATGACAGGTGATGGCGTTTTGCGTGATGAGGATGGATATTACTGGATTACAGGTCGTGTGGACGATGTGTTGAATGTCTCTGGTCATAGGTTAGGCACTGCGGAGGTAGAAGGTGCAATTGGACAACATGATGCTGTTGCTGAGGCAGCTGTGGTCGGATATCCGCACGACATCAAAGGTCAAGGCATCTATGCGTATGTCACACTAATGACAGGAGAATCTCCTTCAGAAGATGTAGAAACAGGAATAAAACTGGCTGTACGACAACATATCGGTCCTATTGCCACACCAGATAAAATCCAGTTCACACCTGCATTGCCGAAAACACGCTCAGGTAAGATTATGCGGCGTATTCTCCGAAAAATTGCAGAAGGTGATGTTTCTGATCTCGGTGATACCTCCACTCTTGCTGATCCAACTGTCGTTGATGCATTGGTTGAAGGTAGACAGTAAATCAGTGTAATATTTGCACGATAGTATGAATCTATTTGGGTAGGAGTTATGAGGATTAAGAAATAAATCAGGTAATTTCTTTGAGAAGTCCGGAGCGGTTAGGAAACCGCTCCTACCGAGTTTGAGAAAATGAGAATTACCCGTTTAATAATTTAATCTTCATTATACCTACCCAATTCTATGAAAGAGGAACATAAGTGGCATCAGCACAAAAAATCGTAGATGCGTTGAAAAAACAGAAGATTACTCACGCAATTGGTGTGCCAGATAACGGCAGTGCGCGAATTTATGAGTTGTTGCGCGAAGACCCAAAGATTGAGGTGATTACGGTAGCACGTGAGGGAGAGGCGTTTGCAATTGCTGCGGGTTTGTATATCGGTGGTAAGAAACCGGTGATAATTATTCAAAATACAGGCTTTCTTGAATCTGGTGATGCATTTCGCGGCACTGTATTCAATATGCAAATTCCTGTTGTAGTATTCATTGGATACCGCGGTTATCATAATCGGGATGAAGATGGTAAATGGGTAGATTCTGTTACTAGTTTCCTTGAACCGACTCTCAAAGCATGGAATCTTCCGTATCAAAAGCTGGAAACAGATAAGGATTTAGATAGTATTGCGTGGGCTTATGCTAAGACGAAAGAAACATCTTTACCCGCTGCTGTGCTACTGATTGGGCATGCTAAATGAAACATCATACAATATAAGAACTGGAGCAAATTAGATGCTAAGTGTTGAAGAAGCACGAGAACAGATGTTAGAGACGATCCCTGTTTTACCAATAGAGAAACGAGGGATATTCGAATGTGTGAACTATGTTCTCGCTGAAGAATTGAAGTCTACAGAGAATATTCCTCCTTTTAACAACTCCGCTATGGACGGTTTTGCAGTTCGGGGAACAGATGTGCAAGATGCGTCCAAAGACAATCCAATTGTGTTATCAATTGTTGAGACGATTGCTGCTGGGTATGCTCCATCTAAACATGTTTCTGCAGGAGAAGCCGCACGTATTATGACAGGTGCTATGATGCCTGAAGGTGCTGATGCAGTCGTAATGCAAGAGGTGACCGAACTCAATGGTGATAAAGTGACAATCTTTGAAAGTGTTAAGAAAGATGAAAATGTCCGTTTCACTGGAGAAAGTGTTTCACAAGGTGATAGTGTTATGTCGCCGGGGAAGGTGCTTCGTCCGCCAGAAGTGTCAATGCTTGCGTCACTCAATTGTGCAGAGGTAACAGTTTATCAAAAGCCAAAAGTTGCTATTGTCTCAACAGGAGATGAACTCACACCGCTTGGTGCGTCATTAACACCTGGGAAGATACGCGATAGCAACAGATATGGTATCTTTGCTCAAGTGCAGAATGCAGGAGGAATCCCGATTGATATGGGGATTGCTCCAGATGATGAAGCAGAAACTGAACGTATCTTTCGAGAGGCAATAGCAGAAGCAGACGCACTCATTACAAGTGGCGGTGTTTCTGTCGGAGAGCACGATATAGTGAAAAACGTCCTGACCAAATTGGGAGAGATGAATTTCTGGCGTGTTGCGATGAAACCCGGTAAACCCCAAGCTTATGGTAAAATAGATGGCAAACCCGTGTTCGGTTTACCCGGAAATCCTGTGTCATCACTTGTTGTATTTGAACTTTTTGTGCGTCCGGCAATTTTGAAAATGGCAGGTCACACTGACCTACTGCGTCAAACTTTCAAAGCAGTTTTGGAAACTGATGTTAAGAATAAAGATGGTCGCGTCAATTTTATGCGGTCTATTCTCACAGAGAAAGATGGACAGTACACTGCTAAAACGACTGGACCACAAGGTTCCGGTATCCTCCATTCACTTGTGTTAGCAAACGGATTGATTACTATTCCATCTGGTGCGACTCTGTCCGCAGGTGAGACAGTAGATGCACAATTTCTGCTCTAAATAACATCACTATGTCTAAGACGAAATATCTCCTAACAAGTTGGGGAGAGATGGCTTATACTGATTCAGGTGGAACTGGATGTACTCTTCTGCTCTTGCATGGTACGGGTTGTGACTCAGAAGATTGGATGTCGGTGATTGATTTTTTGCCATCAGATCAACGAAGCATTACAATTGATTTTCGAGGACATGGAAAAAGCAGTGTACCCTCCGAACCTTTTACATTAGAAGACCTTGCAGCTGATGTGATTCACCTTATAGACACAATTAACTCTCAAAGAGTTGTCCTTGTAGGACATAGCCTTGGTGGTATGGTTGCAATTTCAGTTGCTCAACGATGTCCGCTGGTTTCGGAACTTGTTTTACTTGAAGGATGGACAAGCCTCTCATCCGCTGGTAGTGCATTTGACTCAGGACGATTTTACGGTTCACTTGCGGAAGTACAGATTACTGATATACAACATAAATCGGAAGAGACGCGCAGTAGATTTCATCCTGATGTGTGGAACAGATTCTGGACAACCGTCAGAGAATTTGATGGTTATAGCTATCTTGAAAATGCATCAATACCTATTTATGAAGTATTCGGTGAGATGGGTAAGACTGAATTCACTGAACAGAAATTACGTATCCCACCAAACCCAAATATTCAGATAGCGTGGTTTCCGAATGCTGGTCATTACTTGCCACAAGAATGTCCAGCAGCAGTTGCTGAAATATGTCAATGTATTACTGAGAGAATTTATAGTAAAACATATAATTAATGGGGCACTTTTGTAGCGTCAACTTTTAGTTTGCGCTCTTGTGACACAAACTAAAAGTTTGTGCTACAATTTCTGTTGCCCGTTCTGTTCAAAATAGATTTATTAAAGTGCCCTAATAATTTCAAAGTTCACTATAGACTATTCTTCAGGTATTTCGACCGGCAAATCCAGCCGGTCACCCCATTCTTTCCAAGACCCTATATAGTTGCTAACCTTCGGATAACCGATAAGCCGCAGAGCCAAATAGGTTTGGGAAGAACGGTATCCGCCCTGTCAGTAGCACATAACCTGTTTTTCAGGCGTGATTCCTGCTGCCACATACATATCTCGTAGTTCATCTGCAGATTTGAACGCGCCATTTTCATCAAGGTTATTGACCCACTCAATATGAATAGAACCCGGTATCGCACCCGCGCGATCTGCACGAGCAACCTTACCAAAATGTTCGTCATCAGTGCGTGTGTCAAGTGGTATGAAATCGTTTCTGTTCAGGTTTTCATGTATGCTGTCTGCATCCATGTGCGTATTATGCTTTGGATCTATCGGAAATTCTGACACTTCTGGTGGTTCAACACCTTCTCTGCTGACCGGACCATCCGCTGCTAACCAAGCATTATAGCCGCCATCTAAGACACGAGTATTTGTATGTCCTAAATACTCACAGAACCACAAACCACGAGATGCTTTTGTTCCTGTGATGTTCTCATACCAGACTATAGTTTTTGTTGGATCAATACCTCGTTGCTGAAATAAGTATGCCATCATCCACATGAATGTGTCCATATTTTCTCTACGTGTATTGATTAGGCTCAATCCAAACAGATCCAGATGAAGTGCCCCTGGGATATGTCCTTGAACGTATTCATGTGTTGCACGTGTGTCTACAATACATAAGGATTCATCATCAAGATTGCGTTTTAGTTCCTCTGCTGATATAACTAATTGAGGATTATCATATCCTTTATATGTCATTTTCATACTACCTTTCTGAGAGAATTTCCTCTCACATTTTTTATAATCTTAATTCTCTTCCAATTACCAGTTCCATACCAAAACCACATCGCTCCACCCTGTACGACATTTGACAGAGCAATACCAATCCAAACACCTTTCAGACCAATGAAATGGGACAAGATGATTACAAGACACAATCCAACACCCATCTGTGCCGCGAGGGTGATTATCATTGGTGAGAGAGTGTCCCCTGCACCGTTTAGAGCTTTTCCTAATACTAATGAGAATGCTATGAAACCGAATGTTAGTGAAAGAAACTGCAGATAGACCTTTCCAATTTGAATTACTTCTACATCATCGGTGAAAATGCGAATGAATATTTGCGGAAATACAAGAAACAAAATTCCAATACTTGACATAACCGTAGTGCCTACAATATTTCCTACTTTAGCAGAGTCTTCAGCACGGTCAATCTGTTCCGCGCCTATGTTCTGTCCTACCAAAGGTGCTACAGCATTTGCTATACCAAAACCTGGATTCATCACCAAAATCCGCAGACGCATGCAAAGCGTATATGCAGCAACTGCGACTTTCCCATAAGGTCCAATTACCCACAAGAAACCCAGTCGAGACAGATGCCGCCAGAATCCCTGCATTGAACTATATATCCCTAACCTTAAAATGTCAAGCATTTCAACAAGATCAGCCCGGAATGGCACGTTTTTCAAAGAAATCGGTGCCTTTCCACTGAAGCATAGAATAAGCAGAATAATTACACCGATTCCTCTTCCGATGAGTGTTGCTATGGCAGAACCAGCAACTCCGAGTTTGGGAAAAATCCACAACCCAAAAATTAGCATAGGGTCAAGTCCGATGTTAATTATCGTTGAGAACACCAACACTACCATTGGCGTAACGGCATCTCCTCCTGCTCGGAAGATAGAACCGAGTGTCATTGACAAAAACATTGTGCTTATACCAACAAGTATAATCTGGATATAGGTTGTGCCAAGTTTTATCACATCTGGATCAGTTATACGGACAGTTCTTAGACCGATTTCAGCTAAAGGATAACCTACAATACCGATACCGATTGCAAAGAAAATAGCGAGTAAGATAGCTTGCATTGCTAAGTGTCCTGCTTGTGCGTGATTTCTTGCACCGAGATATTGCGCTACCATAATCCCCGCACCAGTTGAAATCCCAAGTGAGAAAACACCAATTAACCTGAGCAAATTCCCACTGACTCCTACAGCTGCAATCGCGGCAGACCCCAATCTTCCTACGAAAATCATGTCAACGATGTTGAATGTATCCTGTAGAATATACCCAAATGTTAAAGGTACTGCCAGATGAATTAGATGTTTGAATAAACTTCCTTGAGTTAAATCACCTCGTTTATTATTCATTCAATTCCTTATTTTCAACAATTATAAATCCTTCTCACAGTGGCATCACCCAAATTTACGCTTGCTTTATATCAACAACTGATTTATACTCAATAACATATATAGTATTGTAGAAGAAAGGAAATAACAAGTGCGAGTATTGATAATGTCTGACATGGAAGGTGTCAGTGGTATTGTTGTGTGGGACCAAGTTGAGGGTGGTGCTGCTATGTTTGAAGAGGGTAGACTGCTCTACACTGAAGAGATAAATGCTGCGGTTCGCGGTGCTAAAGCTGCTGGTGCTACGGAGATCGTTGTCGTTGATTGCCACGGTGCAGGAAAAGGTTGGACATTTAATTCGCTTATCCCAGAAAAGATTGATCCAGACTGTGAATGGGTTGCACATCACGGTTGGGGTCGTTTTGATGATATGTGGAAAGATGGGTGTGATGCCTGTTTGCTTATCGGTATGCATGCCCGGAACAACACTCCCGATGGTGTTCTTTGTCATACTATTTCTTCGGTACGATATCGTAACCTCTGGTTCAACGATGATCTTGTCGGTGAAACCGGTGTCAACGCTGCACTTAACGGACACTACGGTGTGCCGATTGCGTTGGTTACAGGTGACACAGCAGTTTGCCGAGAAGCCAAAGAACTCCTTGGTGAAGGTGTACCGACAGTTGCTGTGAAAAAAGGTCTTAGCCGATACAGTGCAAGACAAATCCCGCCCGTTCGTGCTCGTGAGATGATTGAAAAGGCATCCAAGGAAGCACTATTGGATCTAACAAAGGTTAGACCCTATGTGCCTGCTAAACCGACAACCATTAAGATTGAAGTGTCAAGTGTGGACAAACTTGCTGACTTCAAAGGACGACATGGTATTGAGATCACTGGTCCAGTCAACGCTGAAAGTCATGCAAAAGATTGGATGTCTGCATGGGATCAATTCTGGTCCCATGTGTAACAATAATTAGGCGCGATTTCAAATCGCGCCTAATTTAACAAGATTCCACAGATTACTTTAGGACTCCTCAAGCACATCAAGCGGGTCTCCTGAAGTATCTTTACGTTCCAACAGTTCCACTTCATATCCATCTGGGTCAGTGATAAATGCCATCTTCATGCCACCTGATGTAAACTGTTTACGCCATTCATCAGGCCATATCTCTAATCCCGCTTTCTCCAAACCATCGCAAAAATCTACAATATCTGGGACTCCGATAGCGAAATGCATCAGGTCTTCCTGCACCTGAAGATCAAAATCGGGTGAATAGGTTAACTCTAATGTATGTTCATTTCCCGGTAGTTCAAGATGAACGATCTGATTGCCTGCTGGTGATTTGTCACTCCGACTCAGAACTTTAAAACCTAAATGATCACAATACCATTTTATTGAATTGTCAAGGTCACTGACACGAACGCGAGTATGTAAAAATACTGCCATGTAATTCTCCTTTATTTCGTAATTCTTTCAGGTTAATATACCATATAGTGATATTAGCACAACCTTGTAATTATGACAACAATATTAGTCAAGACTTGTAATGATATGTTCAACTCACTGAGTATAACTATTGGTATGTTCATGTATTGGTTGGCGTTCAAGGTTGGCGTGAGGATCTCCGCGGCGAGCGATTCCCGTTATTTCATCTACCGATTCATCTGCCTTGAAACGCAAGTAAAGTTTTCTTGACTTGTTTGCCAGAGGTGTATTCTTCAATGCACGATAACATCGCATCATATTGTAGTGTGCATCTAAATCTTCCGGATCAACCTCAATCGTTTTCTGAAAATGTGTTAATGCCGTTTCATACTCACGTTTGAGAAAGTGCATGCGTCCCAATACATTGCGAACACGAGTATCACGTGGGAATTGTGATGCTGCTTTTTGAAGATGTTGAATTGCCAAATCGTATTTGCCATACGTCTCTTGTATCAATGCATAAAAATAATGGACTTTTGCCCGATGTGGATTTCCTGAAGGCAGTGTTTTCTGTATCTCAAATGCTCTGTTCAGCATCTCTTCAGCACCTTTCATATCTCCTTCTTTGATGTTGCACCGTGCAATATTCACCCATCCATCCAAGTAACCAGGATCAATTTCTGTTACCTTCCTGAAAGCAGTCTGTGCTTTTCTCAGATCACCTTGTAGAAATAGTCCTATACCGTAGTCGTTCCACCGTTCACGAGCATTACTATCAACTAAATTGCTTTTTGATGTAATCTCTGATTCAGATCTGAGATGTATGGTTGCTTTAACATCTGCCATAATAACAATTGGCAGATTTGGTATGGACTTGATTTCTCCCGCAACATCAGATGTATCACCAGTCCAAACCCATTTTCCATCGTCATAGCCTTTGTCCACCTGATAGTCCGTATCTTCAGGATCGCGAACCCCCGCATAAGCCCACTGTGTATGCCACCAGTTGAATTTGCGATAATTGAGTTTTGCTTCCACTTTGAGGGTATCTCCACAATCGTCTGGAATAGTTAGTCTATATCTCACCGTATCTGCGGCACCGGGTGGGATGGTGCGGGAATACAATACGGTTCGCATTGCCCATGCATTGCGTTTGTTGATCAAGTTACCGCGCTCATCTAACATATATGCACGATAGAAATGTGCACTCGGATCAACAGGACCATTGCCATCGGGCGTAGCGATTTGACCGTTCCAGAACACAATCTTGTCATTCTCATCAGTTACCTTCACCTCCAGCCAGATATCAAATGAATCTATCGTGCCAGCAGGGAATTGATGTCCAACCCCGCGCGTGCGAACCACTACCTCAATTAGCGGGTCTTCACCACGTTGGATTGCTGCACCATCCTTTGGAACAGGTTTTCCATTAGCAAACAGATCTAACGTTATAACATCATTTTTTAGGAAGTCTATTACTGTTTGGAGTTGTTCATCGTGTTTATTAACATAGGGGAGCGCAGTATTCGCTGCAGGAAATCGATGACTATGGACTTTACCCTTTATATTCCCCGCATCTTTTGAGTCAACAAGTGGCATGTGGCAATCAACACATTTCTTTGCCTTATCTGGATAGTAGAATGAGAGCGCGCCTTGATGTGAAACACCGCTCTTCTGCCATTGATCGTAGTCGTTGAAACCACGCACCCATTTGAAATTGTTGACAGGAAAGTCAAGATGTACCTTATGACAAGTTGAACAGAATTCAGCAGTGTTGTCTCGGTGAAAAGGCTTAAGAAAACTTTTGCGATGCGGTTCTGGATCAAGCCGAATTAAGTAGTTGTGCAAACCACGAATAATGCTATTCTCACTTGATGCTAAATCATGCAGTGGTGGATATTTTATCACATACCCACTATTTCCCATCGTATCCTTGACTCGTTCAATGGAGTGGCAAGCTGTGCATGCTAATCCTGCTTGTGCGGCAGGTGTATGAAGGTTTTCTCTTATCGGTTTGTCCATAACTCCGTTGAGTAGGATTGCAGGATCATGACATCCACCGCACCATTTCGAAGACTGTATGCCGTTCACCTCTTGCATATAGATGATAGATTTGCGGTACCACTGGTTGTTGAAAGATGAAAAATGATGAGCGGATTCGTTCCACTGCTTATAGATATCCGGATGACAACCTTTTGTTGCACACGTTTCAGATGTCAGAAAGAAATCCTTCGTAATGAGGTTACCTGTTTCTGTTTCTACAGATGCTGGAAAAAAATGTCCTGTCGATCCACCACCTTCTTCATACATACTTGTCGGAGGGAAAGCAGGATTCTTGACAATATAATCCGCGTTAGGAAAATAGTGTTGCGAAACCTTAGCACCTATTGGAAAGAACAGCACAAAAACAAAAACCCCAACAATCATCTTTTTAAAGATTGGTGAAATTATGTCACTGAACTTCAATAGATGGATGGAAAAGAGCAAACTCCCAATGCTTATGCTAACAATATGTGCAATGAGAAGCCAACGGTAAGGAGTTGTCGCACCGACAACCATCAGATAACCGCCAGAGATGATCCCAATGATTAATCCTAAGACTCCGAAATTTCCTACAACTGTCAGTTTTCTGAGATGTTTATAAAGATAGATACAGAATGGGATGAGTAGAACAATTCCAAGACCAATATGGAGAAGTACATTTAGAATGTAGAAAAGTGTGGGTTCACCGAAACTGAATAGATATGCACTGTTTAGGAGTAGAATAAGAAAGGCAATAAGTGAAATTTTACGCATGGATTCGTTTGGATTGATTCTGCGATATGAATTTAGCTTTATATTTACCCGGCAGTATACCCGCCATCAATCGGTAAGGCGATCCCCGTAACAAAAGCAGATTCATCGGATGCAAGATATAATGCACCATAAGCAATCTCTACCGGTTGACCAAGCCGACGCATCGGATGTTTATCTGCAAGTTTCTGGTATTCATTAGGTGTTTTGATGACTCCTGCAACTAATGGTGTTTCTACAAAACCGGGACATATACAATTTACTCGGATATTGTCTTGAGCATAGTCAAGTGCCATTCCGCGCGTCAAATTTGTTACTGCACCCTTGGATGCAACATACGCAGCTCTGACATCCGCACCAACTAGACCGTAGATAGAGGACATATTAATAATAACTCCTCCACCGTTCTTTTGCATTGCAGGAATAGCAGCTTTAGCACAAAGGAATACACCGTTTAAGTTGACATCTAAACAACGATGCCAATCATCTTCAGGGAGTTCCGAAACAGGTAGACGCATGGCGATTCCAGCGTTGTTGAAAAGTATATCAAGTTTTCCAAAAGAATCTACGGTTTGTGATACGACATTTTGTGTATCTACTTTGATAGTCACATCGGTTTTGATATATTTTGCAAAATGACCAACGTCTTGTATATCTGCGACAGTCTGTTCTCCTCCATCAATATCTATGTCTGCAACAACGATCTTAGCACCGTGTTCGGCAAAAAGTTTTGCTGTTGCTTTACCTATCCCGGAAGCAGCACCTGTGATAATTGCAACCTTGTCCTTCAGTCTCACGGTTACACTTTTTCCTTCCAAGCAGCAGGATTCTGTTCTGGTTGACCAATCTGATTTTTCAACACACCGATATTTTCTATTTCAAGTTCTATCACATCTCCAGGTTGAATCCATCTGTCAAGTTCCCATCCGCATCCTTTGCCGACAGTGCCAGAACCTAAAAATTCACCCGGAAATAGTGTCTCAGACTGCGATACAAAGGAAATCATCTCTTCAAAAGTATAATACATATCTGATGTCGTTCCTTCAGACCAAACTTCTCCATTGACTCTTGCTGTCATTTTCAGATCATAAGGATCACCAATTTCATCAGGTGTTACAAGACACGGCCCCATGATGTTGCTGTTGTCAAAATCCTTGCCTTTTGCAGGACCGAGGGATAACGTCATGTGACGGAATTGTATATCACGCGCACTGATATCGTTGTATATGGTATATCCAGCGATGTATTCATGTGCATCTTCTATTGATATATTCTTCCCAGTTTTGCCGATATACACACCCCATTCCAATTCAAAATCAAGTTTCTCTGTGTAGTTTGGCCAAGTGACAACAGCTTCGTGTCCAGCAATGGATGCGGGACTTGTGCTACCTCTGTAATAATTGGGAAGTTTGAACCATTCAGGTGAAATTTCTTTTCCTGTAATTCGAGATGCAGCATCCATGTGTGTTTTGAATACACCGAAATCCCGCAAACTTGCAGGACGTGGAAACGGTGCTTGTAATACTACATCGGATATATTATATCTACTTTCCTTGCGTTGCGACAAAATTGTGTCAAGTCGTTTTTGGGCTTCATCTAAACAGTTCTGTTCAAAGAACTGTGTCATGTCCGATACTTCAAGTGCAAGATCAACGATTGTATTTCCATTGATCAATGCTCCAAGTTTGTTCTGTTCATTATTTGACAGCAGTTTGAATGTTACAAGTTTCACAAATAATCCTCCCTTGATGCGATGGTAACTTTATACTATATTCACATTCAAAAGTCAAGGATATGTATTTCATAGGGTGTATAAAGTTTCTGCAAAATGTCTATCTCAAACAGGACAACATTCAAAATATTCCTATGGCAGCAAAAGAAAGTATCGCATACAGTAGGAGGAAACTGTACAGTTATTCATGGCAACACATATATCTCAAAATTGTGAAGAAAAAGAACTTTCATAACACTTGGCGACTATTAATGACCATCATCAGGATCAATACGTAGATTCGGATTACTACTTCGGATTTTATAAATCGTCATCATTCCTTGAATAGGATTGTTCTTGACATATAGTTTTCTTAAAGACTTTAAATTTTGAAGTTCACTAAAATCAGCAATCTTATTATCGTTCAATTTAAGGATAGCAAGCCGCTTCAATTCCGTAATCGGATTGATATCGGATATTTGATTCTTACCAAGCGAAAGCATCCCAAGATATTTCATATCAGATAGCGGCGAAATATCACTTATTTTATTTTCCGTAAGCTGCAATATCCCCAATTGTGTCAACTTTGAAAGAGGCTTTATATCGGTGATTTGATTTCTGATAAGTCCTAAACGTCTTAGTTGATCTAATTCAGTTAACGGTGTTATATCGGTGATACCATTATCATTTAGAGATAGATCTGTAAGTCGATTTAGTCCAGATAGCACATTCACAACCATAGTAAGATCATGGATTTTGTTACTCCCAATACTAAGATCGGTGAGTCGTTCAAGTCCAGTAAGGGGTGTGATGTCACTGATATGATTTGCCGAGAGTCCTAAATCCTTAAGGTGTTTTAATCTTGCCAATGGAGTAAGATCTCTGATTGTATTTCCAGACAACCATAATGTATCAAGCTGTTTCATTTCTGCCAATGGTGCTATATCTGTAATTTGACATTTTCTGAGATATAAGTGTTTTAGATGTATCATGCCTGCTAATGGAGTTATATCACTGATTTGGGTGTCTCTTATAGATAACCAAGTCAATTTCTTTAAATTAGCAAGTGGTGAAATGTCAGAAATGTTGTTGCCAGATAAAGATAAACTGCTTAGATGAACCAATTGTGTGAGAGGAGTCAGATCACTTATTTTATTTTTTTGCTTGCTGAACTGATCATCTAACTCCAATTCCGATAACTGTGTCAATCGACTTAGAGGAGAAATATCTTCAATGGGATTGCCATTTAGTGATAATCTGTCAAGCTTTGTCAAATTCGCAAGCGGTTTTATATTACGAATTTGATTACCGTCAATATACAGATGAGTTAATTCTGTTAGTTCTTTAAGTGGGGTAATGTCTTCAATCTGATTATCATCTAGATATAAAGCCCATAATCCAGGCATTTTTTCCAAACCCGTTAGGTCTTTTATTCCCTTATCTCTGGCATTAATTGATTCTACTTCTCTCAACCTGTTTGATGGAATTGGTTCATTTCGCTCTAAGTTCAGTTCCTCTCTTACAGCTGCTGCAAGGTTCACATCTGGTATTTCTGGAGATGGGATAGCCTGCACAACTTCTTGAGATGTGTCATCGTCTTGAGGAATAGGTGACGGAAGAACCGAGATATAGGATGGATATTCTAAATATTTATATTTGTCAACTGCACTTCTATCAACAATCAAATTATCAATATAACTTAATAGTAGATAATTATTTAATCCACTAAGTGGTTTGATATCCTTAATATGGTTATGATCAACGTATAACTTTTTTAGATTAATCAGTTTACCGAGGGGATTAACATCAATTATTTCATTGTTTCTCAGAGTTAATTCAGTCAGTCTTATCAAATCAACTAACGGTGTGAGATCTACGATTTGATTGTTATCCAGATGCAGTCGTCTGAGTTCTGTTAATTCCGCCAAAGGTGAGATGTCCTGAATATGATTCATTCCAAGACGTAAGGACATAAGTTCTTTAAATTCTCTTATTACGCTTACGTTTGAGATAAAATTGCTACGTAGTTTTAGATACTCAAGCGATCTTAAACCAGCGAGTGCACTGATGTCAGTGATTTGGTTGTAACTAAGATCTAAATCCTTAAGTTTCGTTAATTCCATTAATGGAGTAATGTCATCAATAAAGTTATGGCGGCAATCGAATTGTCTTAAATTAACAACATTCTCTAATCCAGCTAAATTGCTTACTCCCTTTTTTCTAACAGACAAGTATGTAATCGTTTTTAGTTCTTTCTTGTAAATAGGTTCTGTTGGACCCAGATTTAGTCTTGCTCGGATAGCAGATTCCAAATTTGGGTCTGGAAAATCTATCGGTTCAGATTGAAAGCAACCTATGATTACTATACAGAAGATTAAAAGCAGAAAGATCTTTCTCACTACATTCATCACATTCTCCTATTATTACTCAAAATACTCATCTTCACTAAACTTTGTCCACGTATGAAATACTGGAAAGGGTATGGGCAAACTTTCATCAGGATCATTAATTCTAAACTCAATCTTCTCTTTGTCAAATAGGTTTCGAACTGAAATGGACATTCCTTCAGCTTCAATACAATTATCACAAGTATTTGGTAAATTCTGATGTGAACTTGGAGATTCAAAATAAAGTCTGTATTCTGAACCACCTTTTTCAACACGATAATCCTTTGCAATGATCTCCCATTCATTGAGAGCAGTATCACCTTCAGCATATTGAGCCCATATACTAATTACTTGCTTGTCATTATCAAAAAAATCAAGGATGACACCCTTTCTTTTCAATGCGTCTTTCGATGGGGCAAACTGACGAAATGACCGATCTTGTAATTCGGTTTTTACTTGCTCCTCTTCTTCATTATCGACAGGTTCTAATGGATTAGCACAGGATATTAGAGACATACAAACAACAATCGGTAAAATGAACAATAGATATAGTCTTATATTAATGTTATTGAGTGCTTGGTATCTTAAATTGAAATGTTTGGATTTTTTCATTTCTGATCCTTTTCTTCTGTTATTATTCTAATCAAATTGTAACGTTGTAATAGTTAGATTGTCAAGACAATGCGTAGTTTTGATCTAAACAATCAAACAGAAATAGTCCTTGATTCATTACATTCTGTTTGGTAAAATGCCAGCATATTCATACTCATAGAGGTAGTTATGCAAGAAATTGTTATAGATGCAGACAAGTTGCATGACTTTGCACGAAAGCTTTGTGAAAAAGCAGGTCTACCATCAGATGATGCTGAACTAATGGCAAAACTTCAGGTTCAAACCGACCTGCGTGGTGTGCATTCTCACGGAACACGCGCATTGCCAGGATACCTAAACCAAGTGCTTGATGGAAACTTAAACCCAACACCTAATCTCAAAATCGTTTCAGAAGGACCAAGTTTCGCAGTAATTGATGGAGATAACGGAATGGGACATCTGGCAAGTACGCTTGCTATGCAAACTGCGATTGAAAAAGCAAAATCATCAGGTGTGGCTGCTGCAGGAGTACATAACGCAGGACATTTCGGTGCAGCAGCTTGTTATTCTATCATGGCAACCGAAAACAGGATGATTGGGTTCTCAACGACGAATACTGGCAGACCCTCTGTAGCCGCACCCGGTAGTGCTGAAGCGGTGGTCGGAAACAACGCTTTTAGTTATGCTCTGCCAACTGGATGCGGACATCCCATCGTATTAGATATGGCATGTGGTGTGTCATCATGGGGGAAGATTGGAACGTTCCGTATGTATGGAAAACAGATACCAGATGGATGGCTATTAGACAATACCGGTCAACCGAGTGCCGATCCAAATCAAGGTAGTTTATTAGCACCCGCGGCTGGTCCGAGAGGGTACGGGTTGGCTCTGATAATGGGCATTTTAGCGGGTCCTCTCTCTGGTGGAATGATGACAATCAATAAAACCGTAACTACATCTGAACACTTCTTTTTTGCCATGAATATTGAGTGTTTCACTGATTACGATGAGTATACATCTGAAGTTGAGAATGGTATCCGTAAAATTCACAATGCCAAAACAGCGGACGGTGTGGAACAAGTCTATCTCCCCGGTGAAATAGAATGGGACAACTACGATAAATGGATAGAGAACGGCATTCCTATTCATGTAGATCATTTACGAAATCTTTCAAATATCGCAGAGAAATTAGATATTAACATCTTTTGGGAGTGGTAATCTATGGAAGAAACGAATGAACGTGTGGCAGAAACGAACGAACGTGTTGACGGTGGCACACTACCCGATTGGGAGGTAGCAGAACTACCCGCACCACCACAATATCAATTTGGTAAAGCATTCAGAAATATTTTAGGACCAGGGATAATTGCTTTAGGTGCATCAATCGGCAGCGGAGAATGGTTATTAGGACCTGCAATCACTGCACAATATGGTGGCACATTGCTGTGGATCGCTACCATTGCAATCCTACTGCAATCTGTTCTAAACACAGAGTCAATCCGTTACACATTGTATACGGGTGAACCGATGTTGAGTGGTTACATGCGGTGTAAACCTGGTCCACGGTTCTGGGCAATTTTATATTCCGGTGTTGACTTTTTCAGCATTTGGCCTGGATGGGCAATGGCAGCTGCGACTGCACTGGCTGCAGCATGGATAGGAAGAATGCCATCGGAAGCCGATCAGAATACTGTCCGTATATTTGCTTATATTATCTTTTTCGCATGCTTAGCAATCATTATGTTCGGAGGAAAAATATACAATGCACTTGAGAAAGTTCTGCTATTCATGGTTGTATGGATTATCGGATACTTGGTCATTGTTGACGTTATTCTGGTCTCACCTGCTGTCTGGTGGACTGTCATAAAAGGTTTCTTTAGTTTCGGTGCATTGCCACCTGAAGTACAGGGTGGAAACTTTGATTGGTTACTACTTGGGGCATTCGCTGCCTATGCTGGGAGTGGAGGTTTAGGAAACATAACTATATCAAACTATGTCCGTGATAAAGGATGGGGTATGAGTAGTTTGGTTGGTGCAATCCCATCTATCATCGGTGGTCAAAAGGTGACACTCTCACACTTCGGTAAAGTGTTCAGAATTTCTCCAGAAAATATCAATCGATTCAAAGAGTGGTGGAAATATGTTAGATTTGAACAGTACTATATCTGGGTCGTTGGGTGTTTCATCGGTTTAGCATTACCTGCAATGTTGACACTTGAATATGTGCCGTTAGGGCAGGAAATGGATCAATGGGCTGCGGCAGGATTTCAAGCTGAAGGACTCGCACAAAGAGGTGGTAGAATCTTGTGGTATCTCACGCTGTTATGCGGATTTTGGGTGCTTTTCTCAACACAACTTGGCAGTGTAGATGGCGTACCACGTAGATTTACCGACATTATTTGGACTGGGTTCAGAAGGGCAAGAGCAATGGATGATCACAATGCAAAATGGATCTACTATCCGATTGTCCTCGTTTATGTCCTATGGGGTGTAATAGCAATGTATTTGGCAAAACCTCTGTTAATGATTATCGTGTCAGCGACAATAGGCGGATATCAACTGGTGATGTGTTCAATCCACACCTTATATGTAAATCGCAAATTCTTACCAAAGGAGATTCAACCACCAATATATAAGCAGATTGGACTAATATTGTGTGCATTGTTCTATTCAATCTTTGGCACAATCACGGTTTACAAACAGGTGATTGTGAAATTTATATTACCACTATTTTAGCTACGGTAGATACATTCAATATCGTTAACGGCATCTTTCATTGCGCCTCTTACATTCTTTATACCGTTGATTTGATGTTTCTAAGCGCATTGGACTTTGATGTCAAATTGCTTGATTCATTTCTTAATTTACATTCATGGATATCATCCAAAATCCAAAAAGGGTGTAAAGTTTTTGGCACTAACTTCATACCATCCATCGTAGTGCGGGGTCTCCGTGCCCAGTAATTGTTGCGAGGAGAGATGGCGGGGCACGGAGACCCCGCACTACAATGGTGACTGGGATATTTTGCCAAAAACTTTACATATCCATCCAAAAACAATTTTCTCCAATATGCACCCAATATGCACCCAATATGCACCCAATATGCACCTAAACCACGTCATTAATAATAAATGGGTATTAATGGTATTCTGTTTGACATCAATCTAAATGATATCAAGTAGATTAGACATTAACTAATCGATTCATCTACAGTATTTCCAAATTGGGTAGTAGTTTATGAAGAATAATGATGTCGAATTAATTCAATGCGCTTTGGATGGCGACGATAACGCTTTCTCCACATTAGTTCAAAAATATCAGAAGCAAGTTCATGCACTCGCTTGGCGGAAAATTGGTGACTTTCATATTGCTGAAGAGATTACACAGGATACATTTCTGAAGGCATATCAGAAACTCGCAACGCTTAAACAACCACACCGATTTGCTGGATGGCTATATGTTATTGCAACACGCTGCTGTCATGACAAACTCCGAAAGAAGCAAATTGAGACTGAATCACTTGAGGAAATGGATTATGAAGCAATAGAGACGGATGCATACTCCCGATATGTCGTTGCGCAGAAAACTAAACTAACCGTTGAAGTACAACGCGGAGTGGTCAAAAGACTGCTTGCCAGCTTACCAGAAAGCGAACGTACGGTGATAACACTCCACTATTTCGGAGAGATGACCTGTGAAAGAATGAGTGAATTTTTGGGTGTATCGGTAAATACGATCAAGAGTCGTCTACGTAGAGCCAGAAACCGGTTGAAAGAGGATGAACCTATGATACGTGAGGCAATAAGCAACTTCAAAATCTCACCGAACTTGACAGAGAACATAATGAAAGAAGTCACCCGGATAAAACTTACTCCACCTGTGAGCAGCAAACCAGTTATTCCATGGGTTATTGGCGTTTCAAGTGCAGTACTGATTGTGATAATACTTGGAATAGGCAGCCAATACTTATCCCATTTTCAGAAACCTTATAGTTTGGATGCACAGTCTGAGATGGCTGTAGACATCGTTGATTCTCCTATTGTTCAGAATATTGAAACGAAACAGGACATCCGAAACCCGCAAGGAAAACTTGCTGAAAATCGTGATAGTGATGATGGTAATGGAGATGAATCGAATGAAGTCTTAGGTGACCAAGGCAACTATGCAAGATGGAGTCTGCCTGAAAAGGCGAAATTGCGTCTTGGAAAGGGAGTTGTTAGCAACTATGAAGGCAACATAACTGCAATTGGAAGGGGAAGATCTTACCATTTTACACCTGACAGTTTACAGTTATTAGTTATGACTTCTGCTGGTATTTGGTCGTATGATGTCCAGTCCGGGAAAGAACTCAAGCTATCAACGGGACCAGGAAGAGGGATGGATTATGTGGCTTTGAGTCCCGATTTGCGTACGTTCGCAATTGGACATAAAAGTGGTGTAGAATTATGGGATATTCAATCTGATCAACTCAAAAACAAATTTGAAGGACATGGTAAAAGCACACGTAGTGTCACATTTAGTCCTGATGGGAAAATGATTACGAGCTCAAATAAAGGAATAATAAGGATATGGGAGATTGAGAATGGGACACATCGTGATATCGCGACCACACATCGAACCGTAGATAGATTGGTGTTCAGTCCTGACGGTAAAACGTTAGTCAGCAGTGGAAGTGCAGACGTGCGGTTATGGGACACTGCAACGGGGAAATTTAAGTGTGGGTTAGAGGATACATCTGGTGGTGATAACATTAAATATAGTTCAGACAGCAGTATTCTTTTTGGCATCAGGAATCGTGAAGTTCGTTTTTGGGATCCAGATACAGGTAAGATAGGTGTGAAATTGGAATTTGATAGATTGTTGGATTACTTTCACACGCCATTTGATCTATCACCTGATGGGAAAACGTTTGCAATTGAGGGGACCAATGATTATACTGTTGATTTATATGATACACAGACAGGTCAACTGAGAGGATCGCTTACTGGAGATCCAGCGTATAGAAAAGGAAAAATCATCTCCAATGGTTTTCCTAAGTCGGTGGATTATGCTACAAAAGGCGTTGTATCTGTTGCATTCAGTCCTGATGGACAGATACTTGCAGTTGGGAGTGAGGGGGAAATTGTATTTTGGGATCATGGCACTGGCACACGTAAGTTAACACTGACAGGAAAAGGAAAATTCTATAATCTTTTGTTTAGTCCAAATGGTAGTAACATCATTGCACGGAATAGGACAAATAAAGATGTTGAGGATTTCTATCTATGGAACATAGATACTGTAAAGAAAAATGATTATAAACCACAATACAAGATCAAAGACCATAGCAGTGAGATCTTTTCTATTGCTTTTAATCCTGATGGGAAAACACTCGTTAGTGCTCATAATTATGAAAAGATGAGACTTTGGGACGTAACGAATGGACAATTGAAAGCAACATCAAGTGGATATCAGCGGCAAACAAAGATTATTTCCACAGCATTTTCCCCAAATGGAGATATATTTGTAGGTTTAAGTACCAATTCACCCAAATCTTATAATATACCGTCCATTCTACTTTGGGATGCCACGACAGGAGAATACCAGTCATCTTTAAATGGACATGGCGACGCATTGAGTACATCGCGTCCTTATGGTTATGGAGGAGGTATTGCATTTAGTACCGATGGAAAAACTATGGTTAGCGGAAGCACTGACGGAATAGTTCGAATATGGAAAATGCAAACAATAAAAAGAAAGACAACAGGTAACCTAATAGCATCCCTTAAAGGGCACACAGCTTCAATACTTTGTGTTGGTTTGAGTCCTGATGGAAATATTATCGCAAGTGGAAGTGAAGACAAAACCGCTCGATTATGGGATTTACATCATCGTAAACTAATTGCCACACTTGAAGGACATACAAACTCTATTCTGAGTGTTGCATTTGATCCTAATGGATCCGCGCTTGCAACAGGATGCCGTGATGGTTCTATTCATCTATGGGATCCTACAACCGGAAAACACAAAGTATCTCTGAAAGGAAATAGACGTTTCACAAGTCCAGTGAACTTACCGCATAAGAAAGATGAGCCGTCATATATTAAAGGATATTCGCGTGGTCCCGTCAATTCAATATTATTCACTCCAGATGGAAAAACACTTATAAGTGGTGATGCGATGAATATTTATTTCTGGGACATGAATACGCACCGAATCAAATCAACTGTTTCAGGACATCAAAGGTTATTTTCACTTGCTTTAAGTCCTGATGGACGCACACTTGCAAGTGGAAGTGCTGACGGCACAGTTCTTATTTGGGATGTGAATCCGTAAAGAGTATAAAGGTCTGTTTGTTGTCTGGACTCGGTGTTCCCTTAACAAATTTCTATATGATGAAACAGTAGAATCACACTGAATAAGGAAATTACTTATGAATTTCAGAATGTGCTTAATATATTCATTTCTTTTTTATTACATTACATTCCTCTTTAGCTGCAATTCCTCACCAGATAAGTTAGAGGAAATGGTCTTGATTCCTGCGGGTGAATTTCAAATGGGAACCTATGATGCAATAAGTGATAGAAACGATTATTCAAAAGATATTGCTTACATGCACGCTTGGATGGACGAACAACCTGTTCACACAGTCTATCTTGATAGTTATTTTATGGACAGATACCCTGTGACAAATAGACAATATAGAGAATTCATACTTGCAAATCCTGAATGGCAGAAAGGGCAAATCAATTCAGTATACTATGATGTAAATTATCTAAGCGATTGGAAAGGAAATAACTATCCGCGTTGGAAAGGTAATCACCCTGTCACCTCAGTAAGTTGGTATGCAGCGATGGCTTATGCACAATGGAAAGGAAAAAGGTTACCTACAGAAGCTGAATGGGAAAGAGCAGCACGTGGTGGTTTGAAAAATAAAAGATTCCCATGGGGTGATACTATAGATAAAACGAAAGCAAATTATGGAAAAAACATAGGAAAGACCACACCCGTAGACGAATATCCGCCAAATCAATACGGATTATATGATATATCTGGAAATGCTATGGAAAAGGTATTAGACGAATATAATGCACACTATTATTCAATATCACCGAGATGGAATCCTGTTTCTGGTGCTGATACTATTGATCAAATAATTGATGATTACAAGAATGTAGGAACACAACGTGTTGTACGTGGGGGTTCATGGGCAAGTCACATACCGTATGTGCGAGTATCTGATAGAAATAGAATTGATCCGGACAGCACTGGAGAACTCGGTGGGTTCCGTTGTGTGAAAGATGCATCTATTGAAAGAGACGAAGATAGATATCCTGTTCAGTCTTTTACAATCCGTCCTTATGCTGGAAGTAAAATAAAACCCAGTACAAAAATTACAATCAGATTTAATGCCATTCCTGAAAACTTGAACGTAAAGCAAATTGCTTCACCTTTCTCTGAGAATATAGTTACTGTGAAAAACAAGAGAGTAGTCACAATTATGGGAATCTTTACACCAGGGGAACTCAATTTAGAAATTACATGGAAGGGTGGAAGAACTGTTTTAGATTACGTTGTTGAAGCACCAATTGCTGAAGAAATGGTTTTGATTCCTGCGGGTGAATTTGAGTTTGGTCATAAACAAGCAAATAACAATCCCCCAAACATTGTCTATACGGATGCTTATTACATAGACAAATATGAGGTTACCGTTGGTGAGTATAAGCACTTTGTCAGTGAAACTGGACACCGCTCTCCAAACTGGGATTACATTTCCAAATTCTCTCCAACTGATAAACATCCTATGATTCTTGTTGATTGGTACGATGCTATGTTTTATGCACGTTGGGTAGGGAAGCGATTGCCAACAGAAGCAGAATGGGAAAAGGCCGCTCGCGGCGGTTTGGTAGGAAAAAAATATCCGTGGGGTGATACACCACCAGATGAAACACAAACTAACTTATCTGGCATTGAAGACGGTTTTGAATTCTCCGCACCCGTTGGAAGCTTCATACCTAATAATTACGGTTTATACGACATGTTAGGGAATGTAGGTGAATGGTGTTTGGACAGTTATAACGCTAACGCCGATTCCAATAAAAAAATTGCAGATACAACTTCTAATTTCTATAAGATTGAATCTGGTCGTGGAGTACGAGGAGGGGCTTGGTCTTATGAGTCATACCATCTATATGGAAGCTATAGGTCATATATTCCTTCTGCCAACAGAGAAAATATAGGTTTCCGTTGTGTCAGACCTGTAAAACCGTGATTATTAAATATAAACAGCGATAATTGCTTCTGCGAGACTTTCTATTGTTGCTTCTTTCGCCACTAAATCAACATGCACACCGTGTTCCTCAGCAGTTGCTTTAGTTGAGGGACCGATAACAGCAACCCTAACCTTACTAAGCAAATCTTTTGCTGTGTGGTGGGGAAACATCTCAACGAAGTTGGTAACGGTTGAGGAACTGGTAAAAGTGACCACATCAATTTTGCCATCTAAAAGGTCTTTTTCAAGAACATCGTTGTAATCATTACGCACTTTGACAGTATCATATATCGGAAGATCGTCAACCACAGCACCTTTGTGATGTAGCGCATCAGGTAGGTCTGCACCTGCAATTTTTGCCCGAGGTAATAGAATTTTCTTTCCATCCACATCATCAATCTCTGTTGCAATAACACTTGCTTGAGATCGAGAGGGAATGAAATCAGGATTTATTCCTATGGTATTTAATGCTGCAACGGTCTTTGGTCCAACAGCACAGATTTTGCTGCTACCGAACGCACGCGTATCCAAGCCTTTATCTTGTATATGTTGATAGTATATCTCAACCGCATTGACACTCGTAAATATCACCCAGTCATATTCTTTAGGGGAAGGTATGTCTGAACAATGTCCTTCAAGTGGGTATATTTCAATGGTCGGAAATTGAATGACTTCTGCCCCGTTTTCCTCAAGCATATCAGCGAATTCGCTTGCTTGTGCCCGCGCACGGGTTACAAGGATTCGTTTACCAAATAGTGGTTTGTTATCAAACCATCGGAGTTGTTCTCGTAAACTGTTCACCTCGCCGACAACGATTATCGCAGGACTTTTCATTTTAGCAGATTCAACTTTTTCCACAATATCTGCAAGTGTACCTTGAACTACAAACTGTTGTGGTGTCGTTCCAACGCGAACCAAACTGACAGGTGTATCTGCATCCCGTCCATATCTCGTGAGACGGTCAATTATCTGACTGAGATGTGCTACACCCATATAGATTACGAGGGTATCAACGGCTTTTGCAAGATATTCCCATTTGATGTTGGAATCGGGATGAAGTGCAGCGGAGTGTCCTGTAACAAATGCGACCGATGAAGCATAGTCCCGATGTGTAACAGGTATACCAGCATAAGCAGACGCTGCAATGGCTGAGGTCACACCTGGAACAACTTCAAACGGAATAGCTGCTTCTACGAGTGCCATCGCTTCTTCTCCACCGCGTCCGAAAATATACGGGTCTCCCCCTTTCAGACGAACAACCACCTTCCCTGCTTTTGCATGATGTACAAGCAATTTGTTGAGTTCTGCTTGACGTGTAGCACGGATTCTTGGGTCAGGGGCTTTGATTTTTTCGGTGAGCGGTGGACAATGTTCAAGCAATACATCGTTCAATAACAAATCGTAGATCACTACATCTGCTTTCTGCAGACATTCTAACCCTTTTACAGTAATTAGTTTCTTATCACCTGGACCAGCACCTACAATATAAACAATACCTGTTTCAGTTGTATTCATGTGTGTTTTCTTTTCATATTATTAGGAATTAAGGAGTTCTCTTGCACCACTATTTAGCAAATTTTCTGCAACAACTTTCCCTAAGTGTTGTGGATTGTCAATCGCTCCGGTTACCTTTTCTGTCAATCGTAGTTTGCCATCAGGTTGACATACACAACCGATAAGGGTTAGTTCACCATCCTCGTATTTAGCATAGGCACCGATAGGAAGTTGACATCCTCCACCAAGATGTTCCAATACTGTTCTCTCAGCAGTAATTTCTGCAGTAGTCGTAGGATCATTCAATGGTGCAAGCAGTTCTTCAGTGTCAACATCGTCCTCTCGTGTTTCAATGGCGAGTGCACCCTGTCCTACTGCAGGTATCATCTGATCAACATCAAAATATTGTGTGATAACATCGTGCTTATTAAGTCGTTTTAACCCAGCAGCAGCAAGTATTATTCCGTCAAGTTCTGTCTCATGCAGTTTCCGTAAACGTGTATCAACATTTCCACGAACATCAATGATGTTCAATTCTGGATATAGATACAGGAGCTGTGCCTTACGTCTTGGACTTGTAGTGCCGATTATTGCTTCGTTGTGTAAATCCTGTAGCGGAACACCTGTAGAGGTTATAAGCACATCACGCGGATCCTCACGTGAAGGGATAGCTGAAATATGTAATCCATTTGGTAATTCTGTGGGTAGGTCTTTAAGGCTATGAACAGCAAGGTCTATTTCATCATTTAACAACGCTATCTCAATTTCTTTGGTAAAAACACCTTTTCCAAGTCCAACTAAAGAACGATTCTGGATAGTGTCTCCGGTGGTTTTGATGATCTCAAGTTTAATTTCAACATTAGGGAAATGTTGTAATAATTCCTGCTTTACATATTCTGCTTGCCAGAGGGCGAGCAGACTACCACGCGTGCCGATAGTAACAGAACTAGTCATTTCTGTTCCTTTTCATTATCTGCATCCAATGCAAACAAATCTTGAAGTGCTTGAACATATTCTCCATGATCTGACAATCCATCATGAACAGCATTGCGCAGATTTTCGACTGGGAGGTGCAGCAGTTTTTTGATAATCGCCTGGGTCATCGCTGCAGCGTCGGCTTCCTGAGTATTGGATAATCCTGTTTTGTCAAGGAATGACTGCAGTTCAGTATCAGCGACAGCTTGAAATTGCTGATGTAAAGCTTTGATTGTTGGATTGACTTCAAGTATTTTTAAGTGATCATGGAACCGTTTCGCTTCTTGGGTAACTATCAGTTCTGCACGCGTTGCTTCTTGCTGTCTATCCTTGAGATTTGACGCAACTACAGCCGCTAAATCATCAATGTTATACAGGAATGCATGGTTGATTTTACTAACATCCGGTTCAATATCACGCGGAACAGCAATGTCAATGAGAAACATATATCGGTGTTTCCGTTTTCTCATGATGTCAGCGAGTGGTTTACGTTCAATAAGATAATGTGGTGCATCTGTAGAACTAATGACTATGTCCGCATTAATAAGAAAATTGAGATCGTCTTCATAAGCCACAGGGATACCTTTGAACTTTTCAGCAATTTTCACTGCTTTTTGAAATGTACGGTTTGCCACAATAACCTTATTCACCCCGTTAGCAACGAGATGTTTTGCAGTCAATTCACTCATTTCACCTGCACCTAATATTGCAACTGTTTTGTCTTCTAAAGTGTTAAATATCTTCTTGGCAAGTTCTACAGCGGCATAACTGATTGAAACAGCACCCGTAGCGATAGTCGTCTCTGAACGGATTTTTTTGCCAACGCTGAACGCTTTTGCAAACAGTTTATTCAGTATAGTGCCTGACCCACCCGCAGAACGAGAAATGTCATACGCCTCTTTAACTTGTCCCAAAATCTGTGATTCACCAACAACCATGGAATCAAGGCTTGAAGTTACGCGGAATAGATGCTGGATAGAATCCATGTTGTTATGGAGATAACTCCATTTCTTGAGTGTATCAAGTCCTATGTGGTGATAACGGGATAGAAAGTCGAGAAGTATTTTGGAGGGTGCTTGGTTTATCCGGTGCGTATTTGCAACAGCGTAGACCTCAACTCTGTTACAGGTTGAGAGAATCACAGATTCTTGTAGTGAATAAGAATCGCGAAGTTGATTGAGAGAATCGATGAGTTGTTCATCGGAAAAAGCCAATTTTTCTCTGAATTCAATTGGGGCAACATGATGGCTCGTTCCGATAGAGACAATCTGGTTCATAGTTCTTACTCAACGTTGATTCGTAATTTCCTAAACAATTAGTTTAAAAATTATATCACAATAAAGTTTAAAAGTCAAATTTAGCAAATGTGGTTGGGAGTGTAAAGTTCTTGGCACTAAATTCTTACCATCCATTGTAGCGCGGGGTCTCCGTGCCCCGCAATTGTTGATTAAAAGATGTCGGGGCACGGAGACCCGTAATACAATGGTTATGGTGTTTTCTGTCAAACATTACACACCCTATCATATTGGAAAACAATTCATAATATCGGCTTCAGCAAGTTGTTGTGAAGGAATCGCTTGAACCACTGGAACGATATAACTCATTATCGTGCATCCATCAATTTCCTCTGTTTCAATAAGCGGATTTGGGTGTTGTCTGTGATCAAATACAATATAATATCCTTGAGTTTCCCCTTCCGATTTAAGATATGCTGCAAGCTGCGACTTTCCTGCTTTATATCTGCGTTCACTTCGCCAAACCTTTGTTTCCATTATGTATTTCTTCCCGTTGTGTGAGACGATTAGATCCGCAATTCCTCTTCCGGTTGGTACTTCAAGATACATGGATGCACGAATCGTCCGGACAAATTCGTTAATATAGGCATAAAGTAGATATTGACCAACAAATTCCTGAGGTGTATCTGGTACTTGGAGAATTCTATACCCTACGCGAATTATGAAATTGTAGAAATTCTCTAATAGTAGCTGCATATTAATCTCACCTGATTCACCGATATACTCAGTAAATCCTATTGGTCCGTCATCTGAAAAATATTCATCCTCAAGTCCATTTATCAATGGTTTTAGTGCTTGTATGATGCAGTGAAAATATATCGGGTTGACAATCTGACACATTCTATCTTCACCTTTAGTTAAAATCCCATAGGTTGCAAGTTCACTAATAGTTTCATTGTGCAGACTAAATTCAAAACTCTTATCGTAAAAGGCGATCTGCATCAACATTTTTTCAAATCGAGGATCCCTGCGGATATTTGAAATTAGATGATCAATATTCGTATTTCTTTCGTTGATAATTCTTGCATGTGCTTGCAAAAAGTGTTCTATCTGAATTCTATCGGTTTTTGGAATATCCAATTCTTCTGTTAGAATCTGTGCCATTCTGTTGACAAGGAAGGGTTGTCCTGCGGTTTGTTGGTGCAATATGTCAATGACTTCAGTGGAGAACTGTTGTCCGCTCTCATCTGTATATTGTTGAAATAATTCACACACCTGTGTTAAGGAAAAATTGGGTAGGCTAAATTCATCTTGTATGTTGAAAGGTGAAATTGAACGGTCATAATTGAGCTGCGTGATATTTTTCACACCTACGATACTTAGACTATAGGGACAACGGTTACTGTTACGCAAGAGATACACACGTCTAAGTGTGTGAAGAAAATCTCTTGCTGCGGCTTGTGGAATACCGTCAAATTCGTCAATAACAATTACTAAACGTTGTGGAAGGAGTAAATGCCCTAATTGTTCAAAGAATTCTTGCATCGTGAAATGATCTATGATCTCAAATTTGTCCAGAAGATCACTTAACTCTGGCGATAGGTCTATTTCTCGCATCTGAAAAACATAACCAATCTCACGTTTTATCTCTTTCTGAAAGTCCTTGTAAAATGTTTCTGTAGAAGCATTCTTGTAGACTTCAAAATTGAGTTGTATAGGAAAATATTGCTCTTTCTCAATCTCCAATGCATCCATTGCATTCTGGAAAAAAGTTGTCTTTCCTGTCTGTCTTGGAGCGAATAATACAACATACCGTCCCTGCTTCATCCGATTGAGGTAATCGGCAAGCAACTCACTTCGGGTGACGACATAATTATCATCTGAATTAACTGGACCCCATATTCCAAACTGTCTCATTCTGATTCCTCATACGGTTATTTATTGAGAGGTATCAATCATCGGTATGTGTGCACACTGTCTAAAAATAGATTTACACCGATATAAGTACATAGTACTGCGATAAATCCAATGATTTCAGAATACGCTGCTTTCCTACCGCGCCATCCCCATAGCTGACGTATACTAATTTGAACAACATAAATAAACCAAGTTACTATTGTAAAAAGAACTTTTGCATCAAGCCATCTCCACTTCACTTCGTCATTGATATACTGCGTCCATAGAGCACCAATTAACACACCTACTGTGAGCAAAATCACACCGAGGATAGCAAATCTATGTCCAAACTCATCAGAAGCACCGAGTGAAGGAAGAATGTTATATAGAGGTGTGTGGTTCTTCTGTCTAATCTTCTTCTCTGTCAGTAAGAACATTAGGCCAAAACCAAAGGCAGTGATAAATGCTGCATAAGAAAAAAGAATTAATGTTACGTGAGGGACTAACCAATAGGTTTCTAAGTTATCTGGTAATTCTGATGTCCCTCTCGAGAAACTATACGAAATCAGGATTGTAATGAACGCTAAAGGCATTATGAAACTACCTATTGCGCGCAGATGTGGTATTCTACCAACAATCAAATAGATAAGCGTTATTGCCCACGCAAAAAAAGCAGTTGAGTCTGTCCACCGTGTCATAGGGAAATGTCCCTGCTGTGTCCACCATACAACTATAAATAGTGTCAGTAGACCAAATCCAAGACACGTAATCGCATAAGCAATGTGGGCAATTGTTGGTCTTAGCGCGGGAGTTTCAGTCTGTTTCCCTAAAACAAGATATCCGGCTTGGAATATGCTTGCTGCTAAATAGACTAAAACTGTCACAAGGAATAGGAAATGCATGGTTTTCTGGTTTGACTTATAGGTTTCAACTTTGAGTAGTTAATTGTTTTGAAATAAAGTTTTGTGCTTGATCAATTTTACCGTGTCGCACCCAGTTAAACAAACATTCAGCATTACACTCAAGGTTATCAAGACCGAGACAGCATCTTTCATATTGTGAAGTGTTATCAACATGTTCAATGAGTGACTCTAAAAAGTCTTTTCGCTTATCTGGTGTAGGTAATGCCTTAAGCACTTCTGGACGGTATCTGCCAAGGATATCAATAAAATCACCGTATCCGTTGTTTTCAAACTGGATTCTTAGTCTGTCATGAATGCTATTTGCTAATGTATGATCTAATCCATTTTTAACAGAGATACTGATTATCAGATTGTCATCAATTACCAGTTTCGGAGTGATAAATGTCCCTACGTTTGGACTATCAAGCGACTCATAGATGAAATTCGCTTCCCTATCACCCAATAAACCTAAATAAGACCTTTTCTCGGTAATTACCAGAAATGCATCTTCAATATCTTGGAATTTTACCAGTTTGGGGTCAAAACAGGAAACATCAGCACCACATTTGCGAAGTAAAGAGATACGACTTTCGATCTCTGATGTATTTCTCTCACACAACACAACACATTTTCTTTTTTTCAACAAGAGATACACAGGATAAGGTAACAGCTGGTTTTCTATGGGTGTTGGTTTATTATTTTCATATCCAAGTGTATATAATGAGGATGTGTTCAGCATCGTCTCAAGATGTTCACGGATACGTCGACTTGTAGCAGGACTCTTTCCACTTGTAGATATGCTTATGACTAACTCACCATTCGTTACAACAGACGCAGCAGCGAAAGTACATTGTGGAATAACATCCACTACGTTGACTAATCGTGTCCTGTATTTATCGTGTGCTTCTGTGAAGACTGCAGTATTAATAGAAGTATCATCCGTTGCAGCACAGACAAGGAAATAGTCTCTCGTATCATCTTCCTTCAGTTGTCTCTTGTGCCATCGAATTTGTCCAGTATCAGATAGAAATACAACTAACTCTGTTGTGTCAGGACTAATTACTGTTACATTTGCACCACTAATTAGCATGGAAACAACTTTGCGTTCAGCAACTGTACCACCACCTACAACTAAACAATTTTGATTCTGAAGATTTATGTGTGCAGGATAGAACATTGCTATACAACGTTAGGTAGAACATTAGAAGAACTGAGATAAATTATGGGTTTAACTACGATTCCCGTGACACCACATAATTCGCAAGATTTTCAAGTGCCTTACGAGCATCAGATCGTGGAATGCCTGTCAGTGCAGTATTCGCACGGTCAGCATAGTCTTGTGCTATCTTCAGACAGTGAGATTCAACATCATACTTTTCAAATAAAGATTCAACATAATTGATTGCTTGGGATTCATCGCTGTCAGGGTTAAGTACTTTTTCAAGCATCTGCTTTTCACCATCATCACAGGCTTTTCTTGTAAATATGATTGGAAAAGTTAACTTTCCTTCACGGAGATCACCGTAGGCATTCTTTCCTAATTTCTCTGGTGCCTCTACGAAATCAAGTAGGTCATCTACGATTTGGAAGGCTGTTCCAATCTGTTGACCATACTTTGTAATTGCATCAATCTGTTGTTTATTCTCTGTTCCAAGATGTGCACCCAGTGTACAAGAAGCAGCGATCAACTTCCCAGTTTTGAAACGAACGATCTTTAGATATTCTTCCTCAGATATGTCAAAATCACCACTCTTGTATGCATGAATTACTTCACCTTCACACATTGCTTGTGTTGTATCTGCAAGGATTTCCATTGCAGGATCATCCGATTTTCGCGAGACAAGCATTGAAAGGACACGTGCATGCAGATAATCCCCTACAAGGACGGCTACTTTATTCCCCCACTTTGTCTGTAGTGTTTCACGTCCACGTCGGATCGCTGCTTCATCAAGAACATCGTCATGCACAAGTGAGGCAACATGAATAAGTTCAACAACAGCAGCAAGTGTATGCGCATCGCTTCCAACGTACCCACATGTTCGTGCAGAAAGCAAAACGAGTATCGGACGTAGCCGTTTTCCGCCTCCCTCAACTACATGTTGAACCGCCATATCTACAAAACTGTATTCACTCGCCGTGTTTTCAGTCAAAATAGACTCAACAGCACTCAGATCATCGGATATCAGATTAACGACTTGATCAAAACTTGACATTCAATTCCTTTACTATAGTTTCGCTAATACCTCAGATGCGACTTGTATGGTTTTATCTATATCTTCTTCAGAGTGGACTAGCGAAACAAATCCCGCTTCAAATTGTGACGGAGCAACATATACACCCTGTTCAAGAAGACCCCAGAAATACTCACGGAAACGATTTGTATCAGCAGTGCGTGCACCATCCGCATCCGTTACTGTTTCTGATGTAAAATAGAGCATCAACATAGATCCTACGCGGCTGTGCCATGCATCAATACCATGTTTTTTAGTCGCATCGGCAAGTCCATTCGCCAGAACAGATGCACTTTTTTCAAGTCTATCATATATTCCCGGTTTCGCAAGTTCCTTTAGAGTCGTTAAACCTGCAGTTACTGCTAACGGGTTTCCAGATAAAGTGCCTGCCTGATAAACATCTCCTTCTGGTGCAACACATTTCATAATCTCTCGTTTGCCACCATAGGCACCGACTGGCAATCCACCACCGATGATTTTTCCCAGACAAGTCATATCTGGCGTAACATTGTACAAAGACTGTGCTCCGCCATACGCTACACGGAAGCCGGTTATCACCTCGTCAAAGATTAGAACAATACCGTGTTGTTCAGTAATCTCACGGATTTCATTGAGATATCCATCACGCGGCGGTATGATACCCATGTTTCCCATGATCGGTTCAAGGATGAGACACGCTATTTCATCTGGATTTGCCTCAACGGTAGTTTTCAATGCTTCAGCATCGTTGAATGGTATCGTTAACGTATTTCGAGCAAAATCTTCAGGAACGCCTCCGCTATCTGATAAACCAAAGGTTGCAACACCTGAACCAGCTTTTGCTAATAGATAGTCCACATGTCCGTGATAACACCCATCAATCTTTAGGATTTTGCTACGTCCTGTATACCCGCGTGCAACACGAATAGCACTCATTGTCGCTTCTGTTCCGGAATTGACAAGTCGGACCTTCTCAATAGATGGCACGGCATCCACAATGATTTCAGCAAGTTCGGTCTCTAAAACTGTCGGAGCACCGAAACTTGTGCCACGCCCTGCCGCATGACTCACTGCTGATACAATAGATGGATGTGCATGTCCTAATATAAGTGGTCCCCAAGAGGCTACGTAATCTATGTAATCGTTGCCATCAATGTCGTAAATCTTGCATCCGTTTCCACGATCAATAAAGCGGGGATGTTCACCCACCTTGCCGAAGTTACGGACAGGACTGTTGACTCCACCCGGGATAAATTGTTGCGAATTCTTCCAAGCTGATAACGATTTGTTACTCTCCAATTCATTCCTCCGAATAAGTTAATATCATATCAAATTAAAATAATAAGTAATGTCTTTTGATTTTACTATATTCTAATGGTCAAGCCATTCTACAACAGACTTTGCGAAGTAAGTTAAAATCATGTCTGCACCAGCGCGTTTCATGCTCGTCAATAATTCCAATGCCACTCTCTTTTCATCTATCCAACCGTTCTGTGCTGCAGCCTTCACCATAGCATATTCACCACTAACGTTGTAAGCTGCGACTGGCATCTGAAATTCCGTTTTCACTTGATGTATAACATCCAGATAAGAAAGTGCTGGCTTTACCATGACGATATCCGCACCCTCCTCAATATCCAATGCAACTTCTCGTAATGCTTCTTCAACATTTGCAGGATCCATCTGATAAGAGCGACGGTCACCAAATTGCGGTGCAGATTCTGCTGCCTCGCGAAAAGGTCCGTAAAATGCTGAAGCATATTTTGCAGAATATGCCATAATCGGTATATGATCATACCCTTCTTCATCCAAAGCGTACCGTATTGCACCCACGCGACCATCCATCATATCAGATGGCGCTATGACATCTGCACCAGCATGTGCATGTGATATACTCTCTTTGACAAGCAGATCAAGTGTTGGGTCATTTAACACTTCACCATTTTCTATAACACCACAATGTCCATGGTCTGTATACTCACAAAGACACACATCTGTTATTACAAGCAGGTCAGGAACTGCCTCTTTAATGGCACGAACTGCTTGTTGTATGATCCCATCTTCTGCATAAGCTTCAGACCCATGCGAATCTTTGGATTCAGGAATTCCAAATAGTATCGTTGCAGGAATCCCAAGGGATGCAAGTTGCTTTGCAGCATCCACAAGTTTATCTACGGAGTATTGATAGCATCCCGGCATAGATGATATTTCTATTGCCGTATTCTCCCCATGAACAACAAACATCGGATAGATCAAGTCATCCACAGATATCTGTGTTTCTCGAACAAGACGGCGAATGTTCACATTGGCACGAAGTCGTCTTGGACGATAGATAGGAAAAACGCTCATTCAGTCTCCAATACATCCGATTTAATTTCATACTTTTTCAACTCAAATGTTCTTACTTCTGTAGTGGATTCTGCATTTGGAAACGTATCTTGTAGGGTTGGTTTTTCAGCTTCTTGGTGAAATTTGACAATACCTACATTGGGTGCTAACCACACCGTTGTAATTGTCTCACCTGCTCCAGGTCCTCCTCCTCCTCCTCCAAGCTTCGGCATCACCGTTTCAGTTCTATACTCTATTTTCAAACAATCCTCAAATTCTCCAGCTGCTGTTTCCACGGTTTCTTTCGCTAAAATATTTCCTGTTTCCAAAATTGTAAAATAAATAGTGGATGCTGATGAATAACCTACCAATTCTGGATCGTTTTCAGAATTTTCAAAACTCGCTGTAATCTTTAGCAAAGGTTTAATTCTATATGAATCCCATTCTTCATTCAAGGTTATTGGGTAAGGAAGCAAATAAAAATGTTCTTGGTTTTCTATTTCTATATCAAATTTAGGTTGCAATTGAGTATCAGACGGCACATTATCTCGTGAATCTTCAACAGTAACTTCTAATTCTTTAGCAAGTCGATTCTTATATGCTTTTTTCACCGCATCTCCGATATAGAACTTTATACCTGTTTCGTCTACCTTTAGAAGAGTTGGATGGACACGATAATCATAATTCTCCCAATTCTCAAATGACGGTTCATAGTCAAAAGCATGATACTTTTCACCTGCAATCTCTTCTCCATCAACTGCACGTCGTGTCAACTCGTTACCATCCTGATCTTCGTAGACCCAAAAACTGCCAACCGCTGTAGGAAAATAATTCTCTGCTGAATCATCCCCCATCAATGTTCCACTTAGACAGAGAATAAAAAGTAACAGTATTATAGCACGAATTGGTCTTAACATTTTATCTTACTCCAATTTGTCGAATTTGAAACGATTATTCGCATTTCTCACTATCAGTATCGTCAGTTTTTATTTTATACTCTTTTAATTCAAATGTAGAAGATTCGATACCTAACAGGACTGAACTAAAACAAAAGATAAAGAACATTGACACTGCTAAACAAATTTTCTTGAACATTGGTGCTACTCCATTTCAATGCTGTTGGTTAGAATATAACCGAATAAGTTTACAAGAAAATTAAGCAGTTTGATTGCACCTAACCAACTATAGTTTTAGTATACCTCTAACTTACTATTCCCTGTCACCTTCCTCTTGTTCTTCATCGGGAACAATATCATAGCTTTGTAATTCATAAGATATGACTTTAGGAGCAAGAAGTGCCTCTATATCTGGCTGCGCCAATGATGCCTCAGAAAAATCTGAATCTGACATAGTATTCAAGAAAACCTTCTCCGATTCTTGATGAAACTTTACAATACCTACATTAGGTGCTAACCATATTGTAGTAACAGATTCACCCGGTTCTTGCTGATTTGGATTAGGTTCAGAGGCAGTTAGTTCAGTTTCCGTTTGAAATTGGATTTTCAGACAATCTTCAAATGTGCCAGCAGTTACATCTACGGTTTCAGTGCCAAGGATTATACCGGCTTCTTGAATATCAATATCTAATGTAATTGTTGGGATCTCAGGAGCACCTTGCAAGTCCGGTAACCCTTGGATATCCATCGTAAAAGATATAGTTGCACTGACATTGAATGAATCCCACTCCTCATTAGGTGTCACGTCCAATGGAAGTAAGAAACTATTTTCCTCAGCTTCCGCTTCCACTTCATAGATGAGGCTAATTGTAATATTCAGTTCAGGTGGAGCAGTGGTGGCAAAAACATTCTGAGCAAGTTCAGAAATAATGTCCATCTCTTTACCGAGACGCGCTTTTATTGCATTTTCTGCCTCTTCTCCAACAAGACATGAGACCCACTCATCACCAACATGGTACAAGTAAGGAGCAAAATGTCTGTCAAAATCAATCCAATCTTCCAATTCAGGATCATAACTGAATCCGTTATATGTTACACCCGATATCTCTTCACCTTCTACAACTTCCCGAGTTAATTCATTTCCATTCTGATCTTCATATACCCAATAACTTCCAAGTGTACTTGGAAAATATAATTTTGCAGTTTCATTACCTCTCAGTGTAGCACTGAGTAGTAAGACAAGTAGAATCGAAAAAATAAAACTAATTCGCTTTAACATGTGAATTTTCCTTTATCATCTGTGCGAAAACAATTAATTCTTGTTATCTTTTTCTTTATCAACATTTTTGATTTCATATTCTTTTAATTCAAGTGTTTCTTCTTCAAATGAGTTAAACATTTCAATATCTGCTTCTGTGATAACTCTTTCATTTTCTGCACTCTGAGACAGTGCCTTCAGCATTATATTTTCACTATGCTTCTTGAACTTAACAATACCAACATGAGGAGCAATCCATATTGTTGTTGTAGTTTCTCCAGGTGTACCTAATTCCTGTGATTGCCATCTGTCAGAAACATTAACTGTCGTTTCGGTACGAAATTCAACCTTTAAACAGTCATTAAACTTTCCTGCTGTAGTTTCAATAGATTCTCTACTAACAATTTTACCTGTTTCAATGATAGTAAAGTCCCATATATTTCTACTAAATGGACGGTTGTTTAGTCTATTTTGTGTGTTCGTACTAAAATATTGCATATCAATCTTTGCTTCAAATTTCGCGACATCCCATTCCTCATTTGTTTGAATAATGTCTGGCAAAAATTGTAATGATTCTTCTGACTTGACATCTACTTCATATTTTATTTCAAAATCTATTTGCTCTTGGGTTGTAGTGTCGTTTTTCATTGATTCCTGAAATCTGTTTGTAATTTCTTCAATTACATCTATTTCTTTTTTCAGCCGTGCTTTAAGTCCTTTTGCCGCCGAAACACCTACATGCAATACTATTCCATCATCCGACACTTCATACAATTCTGAATTCGTATAGACATCATACTCTTCCCAATTTTCTATTGCAGGTTTATAGTTGAATGCCTTCAACCGCTTTTCTGGAATCACTTCATCTTCCAAAGCGCGCCGAGTTAATTCATTCCAATCTTGGTCTACATAAACCCAATAACTGCCAGGACTAACAGGAAAGTAGTTGGTATTAGTCTCTGTTTCAGTGATTTCATATTTCTTTAGTTCCAGTGTTTTTTCAGTGGTCGTGAATGGAATTTCATCAGTCGGAGCAGTCTTGAGGAGCATATCTTCCATTACTATGTGACATTTTATGATTCCTACATTCGGAGCTAACCACAAAGTTGTCACCGTTTCTCCTGGTGGATTACCATCTCTGTCAATTGTCATACTCATTTCTGTTTCAGTCCTGAATTCTATTTTTATACATTCTTCAAACGTTCCTGCTTGTGTCTCAACTGTTTCTTTATCTAACACCGTCCCCGATTCAATCACAGAAAAATGAAAGTCCATCTGATCAATATCATTATTGCCATGGTCATTTATGCTTATTTGAAGTGTAGTTTTGAGTGTGCCCGTATCCCATTCTTCGTTCAATGAAATTGGTAGTGGAAGAAAAAGGTATTGTTCAGAAGAATCAGTGATTACTTCATAACTAATTTCTGCATCATCGGGAGGCTCTATAAGAAGAATTGTCTCCATTTCTCTTGTTAATCGGGCTTTGATAAACTTTGCTATTTCATCACTATTATAGAACGTGACACCATCGTCATCTACTTTGAAACGGCTAGGTTGCAAATGTGGGATATAGTCAAACCATTCTTCTAACGCAGGTTCATAGCTGAATGCATGAAAGATTTGGGCAGGTATTACTTTATCTTCAACAGATTCTCGGGTTATTTCGTTACCCTCTTGATCTTCGTAAACCCAATAACTACCGACTTCACTCGGAAAATATATACTTGAGGATTCATTTCCAAATATTGTAATACAAAAACACAGGAATAGTATTGATACGAAAGTCAGACATAGTTTATTCAACATATTCCATTTCCTTTTTATCTCCCTAAACACACTTTCAATTTAAACACTTTCGTAATTTACTCAGTTACTCCGATTTCCGGTGCGTCTGTTTTGATCTCATAACTTTTCAATTCAAAATTGGTAACTTCATCTGAATTCTCACCGCTGATAATGTACTTTACAATACCAACATTTGGGGCTAACCATAATGTGGAAACTGATTCTTGTAACTGCTGAGTCGGTATTAACTGTTTTATCTGTGGTGGAAGAGTCGTATCCGTAGATGTCAATGTCCTGTATTCAATTTTTATGCAATCATCAAACTTTCCAGCTTCAGTCTCAACCGTTTCTTTCCCAACTACTTTGCCTCTCTCCTCAAAATTAGTCGTAGATACAATGGATTTAAGTTCTTCCGGAGGATCAACTGCCGCACCATTTATATCCATAGACATATTTACCTTTACTACTAATTCCATTGCAATCCATTCTTCATTATAGGTAATCGGTATTGGAAAAAGATAGAAATAATCTTGTGCTGTAGGGTCAACTGAGTAGTCAAATTCAATAGTAACATCAGGAGGGAGTTGTTCGGCAATCAGAAGACGCATTGATGCAATCGTTTCATCAAGTTTCTTGCTGAGGATAGATTTGGTTGCAGTTTCTATATCATCTCCGACATATAATGCGACCCACTTCTCGCCAATATTATATAGAAATGGATGAATCAGATACTGATATTTTTCCAGATCCTCAATTTCAGGTTGATATGCAAATGCATGATAAGTCATACCTTCTATATGCTTATCCTCAACAGCAGCTCGGGTCATTTCGTTCCCATCTTGATCAACATACACCCAAGTACTACCGACTGTATTAGGAAAATATAGTCTTGCCGATTCTTTACCCATTGACGAAATGCTTAAACCGAAAATGAGTAATAGTGCAAATAATGACCGAAAAACTCTAAACAAATTTTATTCCTCCTGTGAATACTGCAAAAAACTTTACCAATTTAGTATACACTAACATACTACCTATATCAAGGAAATTAATCTGCTGGAATTAGTCATTTTATCAAAGACTATTATTTGACAAAATACCTAAATCACGTTATATTAACTTTATCTTGTTAACCATAAGGATGGGATGATGACATACCTAAATTCAAAACATCACGAAGATTGGAAACACAATGGATATCTAAAACTATCTACATTTTTCAAGGATAATGAAGTTAAAGCAATTCAAACATGGGTTGCCGAAATATCATCGATGCAACCGACTGAAGACAAGTGGATGCATCATTACGAATCGACTGATCAAGGCATACGACTCTCACGTTCAGAGAATTTCGTTCCTTATCATACTCACTTAAAAAACATTGTAACCAGAGGAAAAGTCATTGATGTTGTGTCTGAATTAATGTCAGAAACCGCCATTCTCTATAAAGAGAAAATAAACTACAAGTATCCGGGTGGAGGAGGGTATGCAGCACATCAAGACGCTCCCGCTTATGAATTCATTGATTACCATATAACTTGTCTAATTTCAGTTGATACTGCTACATCAGAAAATGGTTGTTTGTATTTTGCATCTGGAAGACATCAGGAAGGCTTCATCGCACTTGATGAACAGGGATGTATTTCACCTAATATTGCCAAATCAATGGATTGGGTTGCAGTACCAACAGCACCTGGTGATATCCTTCTATTCGGTTCATATATCCCACACAAGAGTCCACCTAACCAATCAAATGAACCGAGACGAATTATCTATCTTACCTATAATGCAAAATCAAAAGGTGACTGGCGGGAGAAGTATTATGCAGATAAGCGAATAGCCTTTGCACAATATGCGAAAGACGGTTCCAATCGTGACACACAAATCAGCAAAATTGCACATTTTCAAGGAAAAGCGATAAAACATGCAGAATTTGATAGACCTAACCTTAGCTCAGGAAATGAATGATGCGACACATCACCAAAAGGTTGATGTACTCTTCAACTACTTGGAAAGACGAGGACAGACTTTTTACGATGAGGCAGTTACACAGTTGGAACATGCACTTCAATGTGCTGCCATTGCAGTTCAGAAAAACGCAAGCAATACACAGATTACGAGTGCCCTACTTCACGATATTGGACATTTTGTGTTGGATGAACACAATGCAGAAGTCTCGTTCTTGGATACTGATTTGAACCACGAGGAGATTGGTGCTCAGTATCTTGAACCATTTTTCTCTGAGGCAGTCACTACACCAATTCGTCTACATGTGCCTGCAAAAAGATACTTATGTACGGTTGATACATCATATTATGATGGTTTATCAGATGCATCCAAACGGAGTCTGAAGTTGCAAGGGGGTACCATGTCTGACGAAGAATGCAATGCATTTGAAGATATCCCCCACTATCAGGATGCACTCATTTTACGTAGATGGGACGATCAGTCAAAAGTCAAAGGATTAGTAACTGCAGGATTAGACAGATACCGAGAAATCGTAGAACAGAACATAAGGTAAAATCAAATTATTAGATATTACATGAGTTTGATAATTTAGTTCAATCACCACTGTTGGGTTTCGCACCTCACCCCAACCTATAAATTATTTTGGGGTGGCTTATCAAACTTACGTTAGATATACAGAATGTGTGGGCAATTAATTAATCTCAATACCTACATTCATGATGAGGAAAAATATGAAATATGAAGCAATTGAATCGAAATTTATCGCAACACCTGAAAAAGGAGAAGTATCCTCACTTCTCATCAAACCGGAGAAAGCAAAATGGCTTCTGGTCCTTGGGCATGGATCGGGAACGAATATGCGTTCTTCAACGCTACAGACCATTGCAGAATGTTTAGCAGATATCAACATCGCGACATTCCGCTATCAGTTTCCATATATGGAACGTGGTGGAGGCGGCAGAGAATCGGAAGCGGTAGCACTTCAAACTGTGCGTTCCGCTGTGGTTGCAGCACATGAAGCAGCAAGTGATTTATCTATCCTCGTCGGTGGACACTCCTATAGCGGACGTATGTCATCAATGTCTGCTGCAAAGAAACCAATTGAACATGTCAAAGGTCTTGTCTTTTTCGCCTTTCCACTTCATCCGTCTGGAAAGGAAGGTATAGAACGGGCAGAACACCTTGCGGATGTAACTATTCCGATGTTATTTCTATCTGGCACGCGAGATAAGTTGGCTAAGCTTGAGTTATTGGAACCGGTCTGTAAGAATCTTGGAGATATAGTCACATTACATTTATTGGATACTGCTGACCATGGATTCAAGATCCTAAAACGTTCTCGTAAATCCGATGAGGATGTTTTCATTGAGATGACACGGGTCTTGAGTGAATGGGCAGAGAATTTGCCATAGTTCGAACAGTTTCATCCTGTTAGCACTTCTGATCTTTCCCAAATCCGGTAGGTGCGGTTTCCTAACCGCACCAGAACCCATAATAAAACTGACTATGAAAGGTTTTCTCACAAATTCGGTGCGGTTAGGAAACCACACCTACCGTCTTGAGGTATTTAGCATTTGTGAAAAAAACACAAGATAAACCGAAAACTAAATACCCCTGCACTCAAATTGTTATACTTGAAAATAAGGCTAAATTCTGGTAACATGTGTTCTAATCGGTATAGAGGCTTCATTAGTAAAATTTCATTTTATAGACCAAAATGTTTACAAATAGGGTATATTCTTTTCCGTTTTTTCTCTACAAAACTTTATAAGTTGTAAATGATGATTTAGTTATTAATTGGGTAATTCTCATTTTCTCAAAACCGGTAGGTAGGGTTTCCTAACCAATTCAGCATACCTCACGCGTATGCTAACAGACATCTCAAGGAAAATACCTGAATTATTTCTTTATCTTCATATATACTTTGCGAAAATAACATACTATTGATAGTCATCGTCAATATAATCTTGGTATAGAAAAATTATCTTGAGAAAGCTGAGGTACATTTTATGTCCTTCAAGAAGTTTTTAGCTGTATTTGTGTTAGGTATCACCATTTCAATTGGATTTGTTTTTTTGCTAAAATTGAAGACCCGTGACACTCCGAAGTATTTGTCATCAAAAAGTGAAGCACTTCCGAACATAATGCCACGGAGTGTAGAAATTCCTAATGAAATACGACAGAAGTTTGCAAAAGCTCCCGATAAGCCTGACCTGATCGCTGCGTTGGAACACGGTGGAAGAATTGAATCTGTTGCATTTTCCCCCGTTGATTCTTCACTGCTTGTGAGTAGAAGTAGTGACGATAAAGTTAAGGTATGGCGTTTAAATTATCCATCCGAACCGATTGCCGTTCTCAAAGGAAATTCAGTTTCATTTTCTCCAGATGGTAAACTGGTCGCATTAAGTGGTTTGAAAGATGGCACAAAACTGTGGAATATCAAAACAAAGCAGAATGTCAAAACTTTCAATTCTATAGGGAGAGATTCCATTTTTTCACCTGATGGAAAATGGTTAGCTATTGGCACAATTGGTGGTATTCAGTTGTGGGATATACGTACACCAACACAACCAATAAAAGGTCCAAAGTTACGGTCTAAAGGACTTGCTGAACACTTGTCATTTTCTGCAGATGGCAAACTATTATCCGCTGCAGATAGGGTCAGTGGACAGGTTGACATTTGGGAAGTTGTCGGTAACAAGGGTGTCAGAAAAGCGAATTTTAATGTTAAATCTGATAAGGTGAAATGGGTTGAAAAACTGAAGTTTTTACCTGATGCAGAGAATCCTGTACTTGCAATAGCTGAAAATGATAAAGACATTCACCTACTTTCTCCAACAAATTGGCATGCTTATTCCAATATTGCCGCTGGATATGTCAACGATCTGGCTTTCTCATCAGACGCAAAAGTCCTTGTTAGTGGTGGACATAATGAGATTGAATTGTGGACGGTTGAAAATGGAGAACGTGTTCTTTCTATAGAAGGATATTCACGATGGGTAAACTGTGTTGACATCTCACATGACAGGAACTATGTTGTTGGTGGTGCAAATGACGGAATATTGCGAGTCTGGGAGATTGATAGGGATATTTTTTCACAACAAAATGAGCAGCTATCTGATGTTGTAAAAGTGATATATTTCTTACCAAGTGACAGAACACCCCGACCAGACATCACACAAGAATTAAATCACTTAATCAGTGATGTTCAAAATTTCTACGCTGACGAAATGGAACGCCACGGATTCGGTAGAAAAACGGTATCTGTTGAAAAAAACGGAGACAATTCAGCCAAGATATACCTAATTGAAGGTAGGACGACTGAAGACTATTATTTCATCAACACTGATAAAAAAGTTAGAAATGAAGTAGAACAAGTTTTTGATTCCTCCAATAATATTAACTTAATCGTTGTGGAAATTAGTAATGTTTTAGGCAAAATAGAAGGTGGAATCTTAAGTGCAAACCCAAATCCTTCTAAAGTTAACTACATTGACGATATGACAGGGTTACGTGGTGGAGACTTAATCATGACAGCAGAAGACAAAGGATATTCAACAGTTTTAGTTACAAGACATTTAGGATACACATTTGGATTAGACAACGACCTGCAAGACCCATCCTACATTATGTCCTATGGAAAAAATAAAACCCAACTGTCAAAGAGTAGTGCTGAATGGTTGAGTAAATCTCGGTATTTCAATTCCAACCAGACTTTCTATGATACTCCTGCCTCAATAGAAAAACTCTCACCACACCCAGGAAAATTGAAATTACAGATACAGGATTCTAATGGGATTCATCAGGTGCGGTTGTTAGTTAAGCTTACTACCCCATATCCGCCACCAGGATATCAATGGAACATCAACCAACAAAGAAACAATTCAGATTGGGATAGAAAACATAAAGGTAAAATCTTCGTCCTACATGATTACCTTACAATGAATGCTGAAGAACAGGCTACTGTTACATTTAATTATCCTGAATATGCACAGAATCAGATTAGAGTTCAGATTATTGATATTCACGGGAATATGGCATACCGAGAAATAAACCTTATTGACGAGAATGAAAGTACAATTACTTCGTTTGTGAAAAAACTATTTCCTGGTTAGATTTGAATTGTAAAATCAACCTTTTGGTAGGATTTTATAAGCAACGTATTGGAAACTTTACAAAAAAGTCATGTCATTCCTCAAAAAGAATCTCTTCATTTTTACTGTTATCATCACTATTGGTCTTCTGGCTTATTCCACTTGGCATCAGTGGAGTGACAACCAAACAACGATTGTGGTACGGATGAAACCGATTCCACCGATTGCAACCTTTGTCCAAGGTAGGTCTATAAAATATATTGCTTATGACCCTAAGAATCCAAATTTGATAGCAGCTGCAGGATCTGGTAATATCGTTAAGATATGGAACCTAAACAGAGAAGATACTCCACAGTTAACGCTAAATACTCAAAATCAAAAAGGGCATAATGGAACAAATTTTATTGTTGGTTTAGGGTTTTCCCCAGTAAATGATTGGATTGCAATTAAGGGATTCTGGACACTTGAAATTTGGGATATCACTTCAAGCAATATAGTTAATACACTACACAGATCATCCGTAAACTTCGCCATTTCTCCAGTAGGTAATAATTTTGCATTGGATAGCAGTCACATAACATTATGGGATGTCAACGATCCTAAAAACATTAAGGGTAAATATCTGCTACCACCAAAGATGGGTTGGGAAGTAATTGCACTGGATGGATTAGAGAGAAGAGATCCTTTTCCAGATAAGAGAATTACCATGATACGTCACAACATACCTAATAGCTATTATAATGCCTCTGTGAACGAAAATTATAGAGGAATTGACTTCTCTCACGATGGAAAATGGCTCGCAGCAGCTGGACAGATGCTTAACGATCATAAAGGTGAATGGAGACAGAAAATAAAAATCTGGGAACTACAGAAACATCAACTGTACAAAATTATGTATAGAGATGATTCAGAAATGCAAGAATCCAAACGAAAAGAAGAAAAAGTTCCAGCAAACAGATCGTATACTTCAAACGACATCCGGTCAATAGAATTTTCACCTGATAATCGCTTCTTCGGTCTTGCAGCTGACAATGGATTCACTATATGGTCTTTACCAGATTGGCAAATATACCATGAAGTTCAGGATCGACGAATAAGCGACATTGCCTTTTCACCCGATGGTAAGATGCTTGCAGTCTGCGATGTAAGAGGAATAGCTCTTTGGTCCGTTGATACACTCACCCCCGTCGCGTTGCTTGCAACAGGTGGACTTCTTGGATGTAGCATAATAGAGTTTTCTCCAGATGGTCGCACACTTGCTGGTGGCGGCTACGGTGGTCTTCTTCAAATATGGGATGCCAGTGAGTTTTATTAAAATTAAGAGTCTCCTACTTTTGTCCATTTTCATTATCGTTGTCGGTGCCATCTTAGGATATTCCACTTGGCATCAGTGGAGTGACAACCAAACAACGACTTTAGAGCGGATGAGACCAATCGCTCCCGTTGCTACATTTTCACATGATGGGTCTATAAGACAGATTGCTTATGACCCAAAGAATCCAGAATTGATTGCAACTGCTGGTGCAGGCGATTTTGTAAAAGTTTGGAATAGAAACAATCGTGTTTCTCCACAGTTAACATTAGAATATAAAAAAGACAATGATGGAACTACTTTCATTGCTGGTTTAGCATTCTCACCTACCGATAATTGGATCGCAACCAAGACCTTTTGGACACTTGAATTTTGGGATAGTACTTCAGGAAGTAAAATTAATACACTACACACAACATCTTCACATTTTACAATTTCTCCTTTAGGCAATAACATTGCAACGGATAATGTTAATTTAACATTATGGGATGTCAATGACCCTAAAAACATAAATGGAAAAATACTGTTACCACCCAAAATGGATTGGCATTCAATTTCACTGGATGGATTAGAGAGAATAGCTCCGTTTCCTGAGAAAAATATTGATATCTTACGTCACAATATACCTATAGACTATAATAATGAATGTGATCGTCATCGTTATAGAGCAATTGATTTCTCTCATGATGGAAATTGGATTGCAGCAGCAGGAGGGGTGCTTGTCACGAACAGAGGGTGGAGTCCACATGTAAAAATCTGGGATTTGCATAAGCAACAGCTTATTAGAATTATTGAAATAGATCATTCAAAAACACTTGATTCCAAACCAAATGGTATGAAAAAACCTTCAGACACTAAACCGCAATCGAACGATATCCGTTCAATTGAATTCTCACACGATAACCGATTTTTCGGTCTTGCAGCAGACAATGGGTTGACTATCTGGTCTTTACCTGATTGGGAAATATACCATGAAGTTCTGGATCAACGAACAAATGACATTGCCTTATCACCTGATGGTAATCTGTTCGCCGTTGCTGATGTTAAAGGCATTACACTTTGGGATATTGAAACTCTAACACCAATTGCGTTGCTAAAAGATAAAGGTATTCTTGCTTTTGTCTCATTAATTGAGTTTTCACCAGATGGCAATACACTTGCAGGAGGTGGTTTTGACGGTGTGTTGCGGCTTTGGGATGTGAGTGAGTTTTATGAGAATTAAGAGTCTCCTACTTTTGTCCATTTTCATTATCGTTGTCGGTGCCATCTTAGGATATTCCACTTGGCATCAGTGGCGTGGTAACCGAACAACGACTTTAGAGCGGATGAGACCCATCGCTCCCGTTGCTACATTTTCACATGGTGGGTCTATAAGATACATTGCTTATGACCCAAAGAATCCAGAATTGATTGCAACTGCTGGTGATGGCGATTTTGTAAAAATTTGGAATAGAAACAAGCATGATTCTCCAAAGTTATCATTAGAAGTTCAAAGGGACATTGCTAAGAATATCCACATGGTTGGTATAGCATTCTCACCTACCGATAATTGGATTGCAACCAGGACTTTCTGGACACTTGAGATTTGGGATAGTCTATCTGGAAATCGCATTAATAGTTTAGACACTTCTTCATCGTATTTTACTATGCATCCAGAAGGGAAATACATTGTAATGCATACTGATGGTTTAACTCTATGGAACATCAGTGATCCTAATAAGATAAAGGCTGACATTATGTTACCTCCACAGATGGGTTGGGAATCGATTAATCTGGATGGCTTAGAAAGAACACATAACTTTGATGGAAGGGATGTTATCCGTCTTGAAATACCAATGAAATATAAAAATGCGGGAATGACCCAAATTTTTCGGTCAATTGCTTTTTCACCAGATGGAAAATGGTTCGCTGGAGGTAGACCGCAACATAATAGCACGACTAAAAAATGGAGAAGTGTGTTAACAATTTGGGATTTTGAAAAGCAAAAAATGTTTAAAGCTATTGAAAGAGAGGAACCGAGAAAACCTGACCTTAAACCAAATGACAAGAGGAATCCACCATCGTCTCTTCCAACATCTAACCGTATCCAATCCATCAAATTTTCACCTGATAATCGCTTCTTGGGTCTTGCAGCTGACAATGGTTTGAGTATATGGTCTTTACCTGATTGGGAAATATACCATGAAGTTCTGGATCAACGAATAAGCGACATTGCCTTTTCACCCGATGCTAAGATGCTTGCAGTCTGCGATGCTAAAGGAATAGTTCTTTGGTCCGTTGATACACTCACCCCCGTCGCGTTGCTTGCAACAGGTGGATTTCTTGGTAGTAGCGTAATAGAGTTTTCTCCAGATGGTCGCACACTTGCTGGTGGCGTCTACGGTGGTCTTCTTCAAATATGGGATGTAAGCAAGATATATGAGAACTAAAAGACTCTCAGTATGGTTCATATTTCTTGTAGCAATCGGTGTAATCTTGGGTTTTTCCACTTGGCATCAGTGGCGTGGTAACCAAACAACGACATTAGAGCGGATGAGACCAATTGCTCCAATCGTTGAGGTCAGTCACGGGGCAAGTATAATAGACATTGTTTTTTCTCCAGCAAATCAAGGATTAATAGCAACTGCAGGAAGAGACAACTACATTAAAATTTGGAACAGAAACAACCCAGATAATCCGACTGAAATTCAATTCAACCATGAAGAGAGTCTCTTTTCAATAGAATATCTGAAAAAAGGTAATTTTTTGTTATGTAATGGTTTACATAGAAAGAAGGTTTTGTGGAATGCATCTTCAGGAGAGAAGGTATATTTTCCAGAGGGAGAACTCCAAGGAGATTCTGACATTTCTCCATCTGCTGATAATATGGCAACCATCCATCCACGGCGTCTTGTTTTGTGGAACATTAAGAATCCAAATGAACCAACCATCACAACCGAAATTACAGAAGTGCATCATACAAAGTATATCAATTCCATGCGATGTGTAGACTTTTCACCCAACGGTAAATGGCTTGCTTTAGGATATGAAAATGGTGATATTAGACTTCGGGATTTAGAACAAGGGAAATTTATGAAAACATTATCAGTTTCACCAGACAGTCACGTTGGCTTGAGAGATATTGATTATTCACCTGATGGTAGATGGATTATTGCGCGTGAATCCCATAGTTTGTCGATTTGGGATACTGATAATAATCTGCGAAGTGTATTATTGGAGAAGTACCAAGGTTTTTTGCGAGAGGTAAAGTTCTCTCAAGATGGACGATTTATCGGTATTAAAACCGATGATGAAATGGGTAGTTACATTATATGGAGTCTTCCGGATGTGTTGATTTACCATCAGATGAGTTATCAACAGGTAGATGAAGGCATCATCAGTGGAATAGCTTTTTCTCCAGATGGTGCGATTCTTGCTGTTTCAAATCCTGGAGAGGTAACACTCATTTCTATTGAAACTCTATCACCAATCGTCGTTTTGAAAGGTGAAGGGTTCTTCGGCGGAGCACATGAAATCACATTTTCTTCAGATGGTACAATGTTAGCTGGCGGAGAAACGGGTGGTGTGTTGCGTCTTTGGGATGTGAGTGAGTATTATGAAGAATAAAAGACGAATTCTACTAATTGTACTTTTAGCGGCAGTGGGTATTAGCGTTCGAGTGTATTTCATCACACGTTCCCAGCAGGAAGAGATATATCCACAGAAATTCGCGCAGTTACCTGAAAAACCCACACTCATCACTGAATTTAATCATGGTACAACGTTTGTTTCCGATGAAGTTCAACTTGAAGGTTTCACTTTGTCAGATGCAAGTATAATTTATTCAATAAAGTTTTCGCCTGTTGATGCTTCTCTCATAGCAAGTGTAAATGGTCAAGGAAATATAAAGTTATGGAATTTAGACAACATCAAAAAACCAGTGAGAACCTTCACGCATCCTGGAATATTTCCATCTATCGGTTTTTCGCCTACAGGAGAGTTGTTGGCAAGTGAAGGGGGAGGGGTTTTGGTGCTGTGGGATGTTGATTCAGGAACCAAAATTAACACGATTGAGCATTCAAGCAGAGAATTCGCTTTTTCTTCAGATGGACTAAAACTTGCTACGGTCCACAATGACGTGAAGATCTGGGATATCCAGAATCCAAAACAGATAACTGAAATTGCAATGCTACCATTTGAAGAAGTGCATAGAATCAGAAGTTGGGCTTGTGCAGTGAGCATTTCTGCAGATGGCAAAATGATTGCAGCAGGATATGCAAGTGGATTAGTGAATATCTGGAATCTTCAGACAAAACAACATGTAAAAACCTTAAGGACTCCTTATGCGGAGATGAGGTATTTGAAGTTCTCTCCTGACAATAAGTATTTGGTATGTGGGGGTCGCATTCCAATGAGACACATCTATTTGGGTAAGAATAAACACGATAGTTTAGGTGTTATAGGTCATGGTGCTCAAGGTTATATGATGTGGCGAATACCAAGTTGGGAGCGGCATGGTGAAGTGCAACGCGGTAACATTGATAAGTTGATATTTTCTCCTGATGGAAAGTTCTGTGCCAGCATGATAGACAGGACATATTCAAATAGATCTGTTCAACTTTGGTCCGTTGAAAGTGGTGCACCAATTACTGCATTACCATCACAGAGTATTCCACGTGACATTGCGTTTTCATACGATAGCAACCTGATTGTAATAGGTGATTTTGATGGGAGAATTAAAGTCTGGAAACACAATGCCAAAAACTTAGAGTCTACTACGCCTTCTAAAGACATTGTACGAATTGCTTATAGACTCAATAAAGACCAAGTGCCGTCTCCAAACATTACCGAAAAGATAGATGAGACAATAAGAGAAGTACAGGACTTTTATGCAGATGAAATGGAACGCCACGGATTTGGTAGAAAGACATTTAGGTTTGAAACTGATGAGAATGGTAAAGCGAAAGTATACCTTGCAAACTATCATCCAAACAATATGGATTCATCTAATGACATCTGGCTCTCATTTAGAGTGGGACAATCAGCCGTTTTTCCAATTCCTATATTAAATTATTTTGATCATATTCATTCCTTTGAGTACACGAATAAAGATAGTAAGAGACCTAGAAACGGTATCGCGTCAGGGGATATAGAAGGAATTTCCCTTGGTAGACATGTATCTATAGGTGCAAACAAACTTAATCGGAAATCTATAGCGTATTTACTTAGAGGGACATTTGGATTATTATATATTGATGACTCAAAAAAACCTAACTTTATCAAACGACTTTACACTCGTGTTAACGATGCGATGCCATGGGGTAAAAGATGGGCAAAACTATCTAAATGTGAAGCAGAAGTGTTAGATAAGAGTAGATTCTTCAACCAAAATCATCCATTTTTTGATAAATATCCGACTATGGATTTGCATATAACCTCTCCTAAAACAAGTGGTCTACGATACTTTATTTTTGATGTTACTGATGAAGACGGTATACATCAAGTACAACTATATGTGTCAAGAGATTCTAAAGATCGCAGTCGTGGAAATAAGTTACATGAGTGTCAAACGCTAAAAGGTAAAGATAAGGAAATAGTTGTCTTTGAAATTAATAATCCTGAGATAAAGAATGTAAGGTTTCGCTTGATTGATATGCTTGGAAACATTGCATCACGAGAATTCAGTATAATAGAAAAAACATCTCAAGGAGAGTAAATATATTCAAGAAAGGAGAACAGATGTCTAAGAAAATCGCTATATTCCCTGCGAGTTTTGACCCTATCACACTTGGTCATGTTGACTTGATAGAGAGAGTTTGCAAACTTGACGTATTTGATGAATTCATCATTGTTATTGCAGTGAACCCAGCAAAAGAGGAAAGGTTCACTATTGAAGAACGCATACAGATGCTTGAAGAAGTCATCAAACCATTCCCTAAAGCGACTATTGATGGGGATACCGGTTTGATTGTGCATTTCGCTCAGGCACGTAATGCATGCACCATCATCCGTGGGTTACGGGAAATCTCTGACTTTGAATGGGAATTCAAAATGGCTCGGATGAATCAACAGATTGCTCCAGAAATTGATACGCTTTTCATGGTTGCTAATAGACAATATGCACACATAAGTTCTTCATTGGTGATGGAAGTCGTAGAAATGGGACAAGGAAAAGTAAGCGAGTCAAAGTTGTTAGAGATGGTACCCCCAGTGGTGGTTGAGTTTATCAAACAGAAATACCATCTCAATTAATATTCTGACACTGTTCTACAATACCAACCGATTATCACATGCCTTAGAACCGATTATCCAAACTTATACTGACATTGAATCCAGGTGAGTTGACACCCGATCCGTGTTGACGATAGCGTTTATCCAGTATATTATCAAAAGCTAAGGTCAAATTTGTAGCATCATTAAGAGTTATTCCACCGCGCACATTGAGCGTCCACCATCCTGGAGTTCCTTGATCTATCGCAGCACCATTCGCATCAAATTCAACTTCACCGGTATCACGGGTTGTTCCTTGTATACGCGGATCACGAATATCACTTCTGTTTAGTCTTCTTTGTGCGGCAGCCCCTCGCACAAATACTGTTCCCCAATACTGAGTATTCGCGGGATCCCATTCAATACCGACTATTCCATTCAAAGGTGGTTCTCTCCGTGTTCGTGCTTCCCAAGGTTTCTCTGGGTCTGGTTCCACACCGTTAATCAAGAGAACTTCTCCACGCAATAATGCCGCGTTACCATACAATGAAAACACAGAATTCATAGGAACGAATGCAGCCAATTCCACGCCTTGATACTGTGCTTCATCAACATTATCAAAAACGAGAACATCAATTCCTTCATATTCATCAATTAGATCTTGATGTAGTTGTGGGATTTCACCCTCTTCATACGCCTCTGCAACAGGTTTTCTAACAACCAGACCACTGATCCGACTATGGAATATAGTCAATGAACCTCGAAAATGTTTGTGTTTTACCTTGAAACCACCCTCAGCAGTCCACGAAGTTTCTGCATCTAAATCGGGACTAGGTGCAGTGATACCTTCGTTGGTAACCTCAACGGCAGTTGTGTCATTCAAAGATGGAGCACGAAACGCAGTTCCAAGGCTCCCCACCACATTCACAAATTCAGTCAATCCAATCACGACACCTGCACTACCGGTCAAACTATTGTCAAATTTATTGAATTCTTCAAATTCTTCAGAGCGGACAGAGAGGTCTGCATAGGTATTATATGCAGTTGCACGTCCACCTATGGTAAATTCTACTCTCTCATGAATCTGTATTTCATCTTGAAGATAGATACTTGCATCCCAGAACTGAGAACCGTTAATGAAACGTGCCTTATCTTCATCAACAGTTTTCTTTCCGTTTTCCGTTGAAACGGTCCGACTCTGTATTGTATCAAAGTAGAATTCACCACCACCGACTATCCGTTGTTTTGGTAAAACACTGCTGACGGCTTGTGCACTTAATCCTATTGTATTCACAGTATCATATCTATGTCTACGTTTCTCTGAATCAAGCTTTACTTCATTTCTCCCCTCTTTCTGTCTATTGAAAGAAGCAGTAAAACGTATCTTATCAAGGCTATCACCTTCAGGGTTTATTATGTAGTTTGTATAGAGAAGGTCTCGGTTCTGTGGTTGAAAATAGAACTCTTCGAATTCACGAGGGGCGATTTTATCATATCGAGGCGTTTGTGGTTGTCTCCACATCTGATATGCGACATTCAATGTACTTGTATCCTTTAGTTTATAACCGATTTTTGCATTCACATCGACTGCACTCCAACTCAAAGGACCTTCAGTGTCAATGAGCCAATTATCTGGGATTTCTTCTTTATTTAGTCTATTTATCGTCTTGTAGTTATAGAGATCCACATCAAACGGTTTTGCATCTACAATTTCATATTTCCGATTTTTATAGTGTAAGTCATATCCATTTCCGGGGTTGATGTCACCATATTCTCTGACACCACCGCTAACAATGAAACCGAATTTTCCTTTGTTTCCTGACAACTCCAATCGCCCAAGACGTTCCTGAGTCGCCGTTGAGTAACGAGCAATAAGATGTGGACGGATAATCAGTTTGTTTTGTGATGGATCAATTGGCACATCTTTTGTGAAGTAGCTCACAACACCTCCCATTGCACCACTTCCATAGAGCATTGAGCTTGAACCACGTAAGACTTCGGCACTTCCTAACATCTCAGGTGCAATGGTTGCTGCATATTGGTTTGGTCCAGAACGAAATGTTGAATTGTTCAATCGTACCCAGTCAACTTGTATCAAAGTTTGGTAGCCTGTTAGACTCCTAAGCATCGGTGATCCTTGACCGACCGTTGTCTCTTGTGCGATGACCCCAACGACATCACGTAGAATATTGGATGCGTGTTCTGCGTTTGTTCGTGCGATCTGATTTATACTCAACACACTGATTGCATTTGGCGTATTAAATGGATCTTTTTCAGCACGAGTAGCAGTCACCGTAACTGTATCTAACTCAACTGCATCAGAATAGACGGAAATGTTCAGTCCACTTATGAGTCCAATAAATATGAAAGATAATTGTAGTATTGCTTTTTTCATGATATTCTCCAGAGTTTCGAATTTACTTTTTATTTTATTAGAGTCATTTGTAAACTACATAATGTATAGCAATTTATATGCCAACTTTTTCTCATAAGATATTGTGGTTTTCTGTTCATTTTGAAAACAGATGTTCAGAAATTGTTCATATTCTGAACACATATATTAACGCTTGACGAATTCTATTTTTTTGGATATAGTAATGAAGAAGTATAATCACAAATTTACAAGAATTTATTTATGAAAACTGAAACAAAACCACTTGTCCGATGGGGTATTCTAAGTACTGCCAATATTGCTGCAAAAGTTGCACGTGCTATCAACCTTTCCTCAAATGCAGAACTGATTGCTATAGCAAGTCGCTCAGATGAGCGTGCAACATCATGGGCACAGACTCATGATGTCCCAATCGCTTACGGTTCTTACGATGAACTCCTTTCCGATGACTCCATAGATGCAGTTTACATCCCACTCCCCCCTTCAATGCATGCTGAATGGACAATCCGAGCAGCAGAACTTGGTAAGCATATCCTTTGCGAGAAACCGCTTTCTACTAATTTTAATGAAGCAACAATGATGGCGGAAACTTGCCAAGAAAACAGTGTCCAACTAATGGATGGTGTGATGTGGGTTCATCATGATCGAACTGAGTTGATGAAGCAAAAACTGGATAGTTTAGGAGAACTGAGAAGGGTTACTGCAGCCTTTACTTTCAACTGGCAAACGATACAGATAAATAATATCAGAGCAAAACCAGAGTTAGGTGGCGGTTGTCTCGGGGATCTCGGCTATTATTGTGTTCGTGCAATCCTTTGGGCTTTTGAAGCGTTACCTACACAAGTTTATGCGACTGCACGATATAAGGTAGGTGTTGATTACAATTTTTCAGGTCTACTTTGGTTTGAAGGTGAACGTATTGCGACATTTGATTGTGGATTTGATACGGGATTGAGGAGATGGTTTGAGGTGGCAGGAAGACAAGGATCACTTGTCTGTGATGATTTCACTATACCAAGTTCTGAAGAAACGGCAAGGTTTTGGATTCACGGACAAAATAATGACAAATATGAGACTGAAGCATGTATTCAGGAAGTCAATATGATTCAGCGTTTTTCGTCTATTGTTCAATCCAATAGTCTTGAACCAGTATGGACAAATGCTGCGGTAGACACGATGCGTGTGTGTGATGCATTGCGTGAATCTGAAAAATGTGGTGAAATTGTAGTGTTGTAGCAAACTTTTTGAGTAAATCTATGAAGATAACAAATATTGATACATACATTGTTGATGGTGGTTGGAGACCGTGGATATTTGTCAAGGTTGAAACTGATGAAGGTGTCACTGGTTATGGAGAATGTAGTGACGGCAGAAACCCTAACGGTGTTTCAGGTGCTATTAGGGACTTAACTCCATTACTGATTGGCCGTGATCCACGTGCTTATGAAATGCGGTTTTGGGATATGATACGTGGTTCACGGCAGAGTCCTGGCGGAATTGCTGCAAAAGCAATCGCAGGAATTGAATTGGCACTTGTTGACATCAAAGCAAAGGCATTGGGTATTTCCGTTGTGGAACTTTTCGGTGGACCAACTCGTGAGGAAGTTCGTGTCTACTGGTCACATTGTGGGTCGTCTCGTGCAAGACATTATGAGTTGATGGGTGTTCCACCTTTAAGAACGATGGAGGACATTGCTGCATTAGGTCGTGAAGTGGTTGAAAAAGGTTTTACGGCACTTAAGACAAATATCGTTATACCGGGAGATCCAGCATCTGTTTATTTCAGCGGATTTGGGGGAGGACCTGGTTCTACTGATGGGAATTTAACAACAGAACTTCTGAATCACATTGAAACATTGATAGCAACGTTTAGAGAAGCCATCGGTCCTGATGTCGGTCTCAATCTTGATCTGAACTTTAATTTCAAACCTGAAGCATGTATGCAAATTGCAAAGATGTTAGAACCATATAATCTTTTGTGGTTGGAAATAGATATGTATGACCATGAAGCAATTCGGCAGATTAAGGATTCCACGACAACTAAGATTTGCACCGGTGAAAATCTATACTATATGCGTGAATATATCCCATACTTTGATTCTCGTGCTGCGGATGTGTTTATGATTGATGTTCCTTGGAACGGTTTTGCTCAGTCAAAGAAAATTGGTGATTTAGCGGATGTGTATCAATTCAATGTTGCACCACATAATTACTATAGTCATCTTGCGACTTTCATCAGTGCGAGTCTCTGTGCTGTTTTGCCGAATGTGCGTATTATGGAAGTTGATATTGATGATGTGCCTTGGAAAGATGATTTGACGACAGATGTTCCTGAAATTGTTGATGGCAATATGAGAATTCCAACAGGTCCTGGTTGGGGGACGGAATTGAATGAGGATGTTTTGAAAGAGCATCTCTGGGAGGATCGGAGAGGGGATTGGTAAGAAAATAGCGTATCAATTTCAGAAGATTGTCATAGTCGCAATGAATTGCGTAATTACAAACGCGTTTAATGTAGAATTAAGGTAAATCGTTTCTGTTAGAGGTAATACCATTTCTATAAATGTTTATCACATTAACATTTGCTAAGAATGTCTTGAACGATGGCACAGACTGGCAGTTTGTGCTTCAAAAATGCGGCGTTTTCTATTAGAAATGGTATAACTATAGATTATCTTGCAACTGCATCGGCACCGAGGTTTTCTTGAATCCATATACGCAACGGAACATCTTTATCGCCAGGGGAAGTATACCCCATCCCACCCGTACTCTTACCTAAAATTTGTTGCCGAATTGGATCAGAGTTTTCCATATAATGTTCAACTGTCATATCGTCACGCGGCTGCAACCACCGATAACTATATCCATAGAATATCACTTTACGTGTAATGTCCGATGTATTCCGACCGACTGAATGCCATAAACGTCTGTCAAAAAATACAGCAGTGCCGGGTTTAGCAAAAACAGGCGTTGCGTTTTCTGGGTTAGCATTGCCATCTTCTGGCATTTTAATTTTATTGAACTTTTGGCTACCGGGTAACACACTGAAATTGCCACGTCCTGGTACGGATGTATCTGTCAGAAAATACGCAACTTTCAATGAGACACGAGGACGCGGGTCTCCTTCCAATTCAATGTTCAATCTTCCACTATCCTGATGCCAACCGAGTCGTTTTTGTTTGTCATGTTCTTCCTCTGGAAGCGGAGGGAGTGCAATCATATGAGAATGATAAAGTTTGATATTCCACCCTAAAATACCCCATACCTTTGGAAATGTTGTGTTCCAATCAAGAAGTTCAATAAAGATGTCATCTCTGCCTACAAAGTCAAGTATGTTAAACCTTGCATGGGACGGGAATTCGTCTTTACCCAAATGCTCAGCACCAATACGGTCAAATGCAACTATTAATCTTTCAACCATTTCTTGAGGAATAGCATCCTCTACAGAAAAGTAACCGTTTTCTTCAAATTGCTGTTTTTCCGGTTCAGTCAGACAGTGTTCTAAACATAGTGGATCCATTGTTTGCCTCTATTTTGACGAAAATACACAATATCGTATAGATGTGCACAGAGTGTAATATTTTTATGAATACCTGTCAACGTAAAATTAGATCAGTTGAAGTTCCACGCATCTGTTTCATATTTATTCTTTGCCAACTCCTCTGCAAGTGCCAATTCTTTCTCCGACATTTTACCAACATTAAACGATATTCCTATGTCAAATGTTTCACAAATAGTTTGGATAAGTATATTCCTATTGATGCAACGTCCATCAGTATTTATTGCAGATGAATTCTCCTTTACTACCTTTTGTCCCTCTCTATGTTTTGACACTCTTTTAAGAATAGGATTTGGCGGCGAATCCAACGAGATATATCCTTGAAACAAAATACCTTTTCTACTCCGTCTGACTGACACTCCTGCAATCTTTTTATCATCACATAACACGTCATGTTCAGCGAGATTTGTCAAACAGATATTTTGAGACAAATCAGCCTGATTTGTAGAAGGAATATAACGTGTTGCAGGAATACCAAGCCTGCGGAACGCGCTGACAAGGTTTTCTCCAATTTTTTGATACATCTCTGAGACTGTCTTTTCCGCAGAATATCGCGGTAAAATCAGTGAATAGGTTAAATCCCATCCGTGTATTACAGTACCTCCTCCTGTCAACCGTTTAACCAGTTTTATGTTTTCTTCACGACATGCGTGCACATTTACATCTGAAGTTATATTTTGAAAATAACCGAAGCTGAATGCAGGTGTCATCCAATCATAAAACCTTAGAGTAGGGTTGGGATGGTCCTTCTGCGAAATTAGAATTGCTTCATCAATTGCCATGTTCATTGCAGCACAGTTTTTGCCCATCTTCAAGAGTCTGCCATTGGTCAACATTAGGATAGTTCCACACGACAGACTGCAGTTGTATGTGCATCACAATACCAGAAATGTCCTTCCCAATAGGTCATACCATGGGGTTCTGGGTGTGGTTCTGGTATATCAATTTTGTTGATGTGTTCACCATTTTCTGGGTTGAGTTGATATATTGCGCGATGGTTCGTCTCAACACACCACAGATCGTCTCCTACCCAAGCAATTCCGTGGGGTCTATCGTCAGGCGCAGGTATCGTGTGTATTACCTTAAAATCGTCTTCTACATCAATCTGATAGATAGTAGCCGAGGGTGGCACTGCCGTCCACAGTTTATTGTCTCGCCACTCCAAACCGTGTGCTCCTGTTTGACCTGCACCTGGTGTTTCGTAAGAGGCAATTGTTTTACCGTTTTCTGGATCGATAGACAATATTTCACAGCTATAGGTTGAAGCAAGCCAAAGTGTAGTGCCTGTATCTGTAATGCCGCTGCCTTTATCCGATCCAGTTTCAAGTGTCTTTTTCACCTCACCATCATAAGAGACGAGATGAACTTCATTGCTGCGTTGGTCAATTATCCAGAGTCCTTCCTCAGTCGCTTGCATACCGTTTGGTTGAGGACCGGGTGAGTCAAATACTCTTTCGATTGTTGGCATGAAAAATCTCCGCAAAGATCATTTTATTTTGAGGTTTATTGTATGTAGTTGTAGATGGGATGTCAAGGATTATTATGATGTATACAAAATTAGTTGTTACAGAAAATTAGAAGTGAGTACCCAAATTACTATTGATTTTACAAAATTACCTGATAATCAATAACTCTTACCTCGTAACTACCACCTGGCCTCTGTGCTATAGGATCAACGATATTATAATCACTGATATTTTTACCATTGTTAATAATATTAACGTGAGTTTGAAAATAGTTTAGAAGTTAAAAAGCATAGGTAAATCGTTGATTTCCTGAAGTTTTCGCAGGTTCACCGAGGGTTTGTGCTCTAAAAGTTGATAAGCAATCAGGGTAGTAACCACATTCACTTGAAATTTGACAATACTTCTATGTCGGCTGTGTTCCAGCTGTGTCTGTGTTTTCAGTTCCTTGATCACAGATTCAATAATCACACGTTTTCTCAACCACTCCTCCTCGGAAGTAGACAGCGGTTCGGGTTTCATATTCTTACAGACTTTGTAGATCAAGTTGATACCTTGCTGGCGAAGCGTTTCCCGCAGGTCTTTAGAGATATATCCCTTATCTCCGTAGAGGGAACCCTGCAGTCCCACCACTAAATCGGGTAAGGGTTTTCGGTCATCTGTGTTGCCCGGTGTGAGTTGAATACCTAAAGTTCGCCTTTCTCATTGATGATCAGGTGAAGTTTAAAGCCAAAGAACCAGCCCATAGAGGTTTTTGAACGTCCCGCATATTCAGCAAAGACACGATGTGCTGAAATCCGTTTGTTATCACACACGCGCAGACGCGTGGAATCTACAAAAGAGGTGCCACTACATTCTCCGAGGTGCACATCAAGAAAAATTGTCAAGAGGTGCAGCACCTCTTTTTTGAGCTGCACGAACCGAGAATAACTGACAAGATTTGGAAACTCAGCACACCAATAGACGCAGACATGTTTTTCATAAAAATGTTTGAACGTACGATACCCACTTTGATGGAAGGCAATGATTATGGTCATTACCTCACTGTCGTGTAGATTGCGCGGACGCCCGCGTGTTTCAACCGGTTTATCGTTCTGAAGTGATCGCGATTCCAGAAATGCCTTATAAGCTAAAAAAAGTCGTCAATTTTGCAAAAAAGTGTTAAAATACGCATTAGAAAACTCCTTTGGAAAGTAAGTATAATGATTTTATTATACCAAAAGAGTTCTCTTTAGACAAAATATCTGAATTATTTATCAAACTCACGTTTCTATACAAATATTTACGGACATTTAAGGAGCAGGACAATGCCCAAACGGGTTAATAAAGCAATTGAATTGTTAGAACAGGATCAACCGGTTTTCTATACGGGGAGCCATACAACATCAGACTTGAACTATGATGCAGGTCGTGCAGCGGCCAAAACGTGGGCGGACTATATCAACATTGGTATGGAACATGGGTGTTTCGATCTGTCGGGTTTAGATAATTACATGCGTGGATTGGCGGATGGGGGCCCTACAAATAGTGGTCACAAAACGCCTGCTGTGATTGTCGAGTTGCCAGTGGATGGCATCAGCGCGGATGTGATTCGTGCAAACGGTTGGCAGATGCGACAACTATTGGCACGCGGGGTGCACGGACTTCTACTCTGCCATGCTGAGTCCCCCGAAGCAGTTAAAGCATTTGTGGAAGCATGTCGTTACCCATTTCAGACAATCGGCGTAGGGTCGCAATTGGATGTCGGTAGACGTGGTTCTGCCGGACAGGGACCTGCCTCACACATCTGGGGTGTTTCTGTTGACCAATATCTTGATATTGCTGACCCTTGGCCCCTGAATCCAGAAGGTGAATTACTACTGGGACTGAAGTTTGAAAATAAACGGGCATTAGCTAATGTTGAAATGACTGCCCGAGTACCGGGAATTGCCTTTGCTGAGTGGGGACCGGGTGATATGAGCATGTCGTTCGGATATAAACATCAACCAAACCCGCGTCCACAGGAACTGCAGGATGCAAGAGACAGAATATTCTCTGCTTGTCAATCCGCAGGACTTAAGTTTCTGGAAAGTGCCTCAGCAGATACGATTGAAGAAAGCATTGATTCTGGCGTGAGAATATGTGGTTCAGGTGAAGAAACTGCACGTATTGGACGTGCATACTCTGGTAGGACAATGCCTGTCTAATTGAAGAGGAAAGACACTATAATAGCCTAAGTTTCCACCTATCAATTGTTGGAGGGGTTTGAAACCCCGATTTATAAGAATTGGCACTAAAATATGCAGAATTCCTTTGTTTTTCGTTTGATAAAGCAATTTGATGATTAATATTCAGTAGGTAGCAACTTAGGTTAAAATAACGCAAGTTGCCACCTATCATTTGTTGGAGGGGTTTGAAACCCCGATTTACAAGAAGTGGCTCCAAAATATGCAGAATTCCTTTGTTTTTCGTTTGATAAAGCAATTTGATGATTAATATTCAGTAGGTAGCAACTTAGGCTAAAATAACGCAAGTTGCCACCTATCATTTGTTGGAGGGGTTTGAAACCCCGATTTATAAGAAGTGGCTCCAAAATATGCAGAATTCCTTTGTTTCTTCGTTTGATAAAGTCATTTGATGATTAATATTCAGTAGGTAGCAACTTAGGCTAAAATAACGCAAGTTGCCACCTATCATTTGTTGGAGGGGTTTGAAACCCCGATTTATAAGAATTGGCACCAAAATATGCAGAATTCCTTTGTTTCTTCGTTTGATAAAGTCATTTGATGATTAATATTCAGTAGGTAGCAACTTGGGTTAAAATAATGACATATAGATTTACAATTCTTATGATGTTTGTGTGTTTATTGGCAACTTTGACAGGTATATATCCATTGCCTACGTATGCTGTGTCTACTATCAACTCTCATCTAATGCAGCGCGTTCTCACACGAGAGAACGCGACGGTGGCAAGCCCGGTAGAATGCAGAGCGGATATACATTTAGATAAATCATAAAGGAGAAAGCTCATGAAACGACAGATGCAAACTTTCATATGAATACTTCTGCTGACAGCTGTCATACTATTCGCAGGCTGCAACCGAGATAAAATAGAACAACCCGAACTGGGTGAAGTGCCACAAGCGAAAGTGTCACCGCTTCCAAAAGAGGAATTGGATGTAAAGGATATACATTATAATCCAGTGACAAAGAAACGATGGACTTATACGGATTTATATAGTCCAGACCCACAGGAGCGTGTGTTACGCCTGACGATTACTACGGAGACCCTTTGTATTATGTCGCTGGCGTTGAATATCAAAGAATTGGCACGACATCGGGGTTCCTAACTTCTTCACCTTACATTTCGCCTGAATTAGACGAATTCGCTTTTGCTGTGTATCAAGAACTTGAAGATGAGGATGGTACCTTTTTGACAAAGTTTGAACGCGAACCTGCAGCATCAGAGTTTTTCGTTGATCACTTTAGTTTTTCTGATCTTGATGCTGCAAAGTTTCTTTCAGAGGAGAATAGTTGGTATACTCCAGTAGCATCTCACTATGCGCAGCGTGCGATTGAAGCGGAACCTGATAACTTTGAAGCACATCTTGTCCACACCGAATTGTTATCAAGGGAAGGGTCGTTATCAGACGAAGAAAGAGAGGCTGCGTATCGGAAACTTCACACATGGAAGCCGAATTTCGTGCGCGTTTTATCTAAATTAGCTGCCCTTGTTGAAAATGTTGACGAGGTCATCGAGATTTATGAAAGGATCGCACAAATTTCACCAACATATCAGAAGGGACTCTACCTTAAGCAATTAGGTGATCTTTATCAGACAAAAGGAGACTACGATAAAGCACTTGCTGTCTATAAAAAGAATATGAACTCTTGCCTAACAGCAGTCGGCATTCATCGGAAAATATCGATGCCATTGAAAAAGGCACGCCTCTCATAAAGAAAAGCGATCCTACGCGCTTCTATAGATATAGTAGTTATTAGGATTACTTGAACATATATAATTAAGTAGACCAAACTGATGAAACTTCAGATAGAATACTTTACGACATTATTCTCAATAACGCTTGTTCTGCTTCAGGGGTGTGGTGGGTGTCAGTCCGATCAGGAAATAGGCTCACCTATTAAGACATCTGCGATGGTAAAAGAAGAACTCGCAGGAGCAGCAGCATCATTAGCCTCAATTGATGTTCCACAAGTTGCGTCTATAAAACTGCCGCGCACCCCTGACACTTTTGAAAGCGACCCGTATTTCTATATTCGTGATATTGAATATGAGCGTTTAGTTGGTAGTCATGGGGGACAAGGTTCTAAGCCGGTAATCTCATTCGATACGCTTGATGAACAACGATATGCTCGTCGTGAAAGAGGTGAGACAGCTCCAACACTGGATCGAGAGATCGTTGAGATATTGACAGAAGGGTTGTCTCCATTAGATGCAGCGAAGTTTTTACATTTAGAAGGCAGTTATTCGGAATTCGCGATGGAATATGCGCAACAGGCACTTGATGCGGCTCCTGATGATTATACGACTTTGCACGTATGGACATACGTGCAGGAAGATCGTGTTCTGCGAGAACAAGGTTTACGTCGTTTATTGTCAATGAACCCGCGTTCTGCGCAGTTATACTTTGATTTAGGTTTTTTGTTGCTTCATGGGAATAGCGAGGATGAAGGTATTGATCACCTGAAAAAGTCTGCAGTATTAGATCCAGGTTATAGGCGAGGTGCTGCGCTTGGTGCGTTAGGTGCTTTCTACCAATTCACCGATATTGATTTGGCGTTGGCATATTACAAAGAAGCACAAATGTATTACGAGTCGTCATCAAGACGAAGCGCAATAGACTTTATAGAAAAAGGAGCAGTTCAATGAAACGCGTATTTTTGTTATTTGTATTTTTCACATTTCAAATAAGGTGAAAAACGATGAAACTGAAGATACAAACACTTACAACACTACTCTTGATAGCCGTTATTCTACTCACAGGGTGTAGCAGGAATAAAACTGACAAACCTCAACGCATAACGTCAGTTGTGGATACGCAGATGGATGCAGCAGAGAAAACTGGAAATAACTCTGAACACCCTGACAAAAGCCCCGATATTGTAGAAAACTCTACACCGATCCTTGTACCTGAAATAGCAAACGGCTATAAGGGCGATCCATTCCTTTATATTTCGGGCATAGAATATGATGATTTAATGACAGTCGGTAGAGAAATAGAATTTACGATGCCAATACTTCCCCCGCATATCCAAGAAAAAGTGAATGCCTTGAGTTATTGGAAATCGGATGGACAGAAAAGGACAGAGGATGAATACAAACGTCTGTATTATAGCATTCTTTCGCAAGGCTTTACGACCGATTTAGAGATGGCACAGTATCTGCTGCTTTCAGAAGGCAGAAGTGATGGCACAAGGAAATATGCACAAAAGGCACTTGATGCAAAACCAGATGACTACCAGACGCTTTATGTATGGACAAAGTCACAAGTAGAAAGCAGTAAACTTGTGGATGGGTATTATCAATTATTGGAGCGAAACTCGAAATCTGCTGATCTTATGCGGAATGTAGGTTTTTATATGCTGCATGATGAAATCGGTAGATATAGTATAAAACAAGCAATTAGCTATCTTGAAAAAGCCGCTGCATTATCAACGAACAATCGTGATAGTGAATTGGCGTATGATCATATAGGGGACGCGTATCTAAAACTGACAGATGGCAAAGGGGCGTTAGCTGCCTATAAACGCGCACAGACCTTTAATTATTCAGATTCTCGGCAGCGTAATCTTATAGAAACTATTGAGAGGGGTGAACTTCCATGAGACTCAAATCTTTATATCTGAAAAAACTTCAAACGTGGCGAGAAAATAATGAAGCACTGCTGTTGCGAAAGATGATCCTACGCCACTAAATCGTGACGGGTAGGCACTTTTTGTTTTACTTCTCCATAAAGGAGCATACACTATGATCAAACGCATATACAGATTCGGAACGGACGCACAACACGACTTGCGCGTATAAATAATATGTTGTCAACGAATGAGGTCAAACTTCCTGGCGGTGCGACGCGTCATGGGTTTGTTCCGAGCGAACTGAAGTGGGAAACGCGCGCTGATGGTTGGACAAAAGCGCGTTATAATAATTGAGGTAAATTTATGGCATTAACAGAACAAGAAATGTTAGCTGAATTACGTAACTATGATACACCTTCAATAACAAATGTTGTGGCAACCTATCCGGGAAACCCGCTTTGTCTTGGGTTATACAATCCGTGGACTGAGAATTGGTACACAGACACCACTATCCGATGTATGTATCCAGAGTTAGGAGCAGTTGTAGGGTATGCTGTAACATGTGTCTACGGTTTGCCAGACCCTGGATTTTCCGAACTTTCCTTTATGGATGTCATTGATGCAATGGATGCATCTAAAAAACCTACTATATTTGCCTTTCAACAGAAATTTCCACCTGAGTTAGCGGACAAAGTCGGATTAGCAGGGGGAAACATGACAGCTGCGATGAAATCTGTGGGTTGCTTAGGTGCGATTTCAAACGGACCATCACGTGACATTGATGAAATTCGTCCGATGGAATTTCAGTATCTGTTGAGCGGTATAAGTCCTGGACATGGCGGCATGGCTGTTCAAGCAGTTAACGTTCCCGTTTCTATCGCAGGTATGGATGTGGCACCGGGTGAGATTATACACATGGATGAAAATGGTGCATGTAAGTTTCCGGGGGACAAACTGGAAGCGGTGTTGACAAATGTCAAGGCATTGATAGCAGAGGAAGGTGATCGAATTGGACAATTGTTGTCAGGACCGAAATCAGCGAAACAGGTTCGGGCAATCTTCAGTGGACATACTTATTCCGAAGATGAGGATGAATAAATTCTGTAACGCGGGAAAACAATAGGATCAAGGTGAAAAAGTGAGAAGTTTTGGAACCAGAGGTCGTGTATATCCTGATAGACATTATGTTGTGTCACGTACAGAAGAAATCAGGGATTTCATCAACCGAATCAAGGAGGGGCGGTACATTGTTCTGTTTGCCCCGCGTCAAACAGGGAAAACTACGTTTTTCCGATTTGCTACTGAAACCCTTGCAAACGAAGATGAATCTTATTTTCCAATTCAACTGAATTTTGAGGCATTTAAAAACCTTTCTACATCGGAATTCTATAATGTTCTTCACGATAGATTATGCAAAGAAATCAATAGATTTTTGCAAATGCGTCCACAACATAATCTTGATACTATAGGACAATACTTGGAGAACACAGAATTGACTGACCACGTTTCACTGTTTAATTTTTTTGACGAATTGGCAAATTTGCTTGAGTCACAATTAGAATTCAGACAGAAGTTGGTTCTCATAATTGACGAATTTGATGGAATTCCTACAGATGTTGTGAGTGATTTTCTTCATTCACTTCGTGCCATTTACCTTACAGATGAACCGAGATGTATCCATAGTGTCGGTATCGTTGGTGTAAAAAGCATCACACAACTTAACTATGATCGTTCAATCTCCCCGTTTAATATTCAAGATGAATTTAACCTGCCCAACTTCACTTTAGAACAAGTTCAGGAACTCTTGTCACAATATACTAATGAAGTCGGACAACCTTTTGACTCGGAAGTTGTCATCTCATTACATAAACAGACAGCGGGTCAACCTTTCCTTGTAAATCGCGCAGCACAGATAATGACTGAAGAATTGGACCTTCCTAAAACAGATATGATTGAAATGGCACACTTTGCAGAAGCCCATACGCAGCTGCTTGAGGAAAGAAATGCCAATATTGAGCACCTTCTCACAAATATCCGTAGAGACCGTCGCTTTGAAAGACTACTAATGAAAATTGCTTCTTATGAAAGAGGTGTGCCATTTAATCTTGATGATGACGTTATCAACGAACTCACCATGTATGGTGTAATCAAGAGAAGTTCTGACAGAATGTGCCAGATTGTCAATCCGATATATCAACATCGCATTTTGCAAGCATTTAAACCAACAATAAACGGTTTAGAGAATGACTATTTTTCTGAAGAGACCGACGCAGATTTCATTGACTATGTCACGCCTTCGGGTGAAATTGAACTAGGTAGCCTAATCAACAACTTTAAAGATTTTATTTCTCGTGTAGGTTTTCGGATACTACAAGTGCCAGAAACACCAAAAGAGTATGTTGGACAACACCTACTCTATGCATATTTAGATCAATTCATCAGAACTATAAATGCTGGTATGTTCCTTGAAGTTCAAACTGGACGAGGTAGGATAGACCTTATTATACTCTACAAATCTCGTAAATACATCGTTGAGACGAAAATTTGGGAAGGTGATAGGTATTATCAAGCAGGTAAGAAGCAGCTGGCAGCGTATCTCAAATCGGAAAAAGTTGATGAGGGATACTATATCGTGTTTGATCACCGCACGAATCCAGAGGAGCGTGTTGAAACAGAGGAATTAGATGGTGTGTCAATACGAACATATATTATTCCTGTCTTACAAGAAAAACCTTCATCTTTATAGTGTGATTGAAGAATATCGATTTATTTTGGAGTTGACCTGCTAACCCGGACTTGCCAAAGCCACCACAAAATGGCAGGAATAAGTGGAAGTGCGGTCATTCCTAATAAAACAAGACGAACCCCAAAGATATCAAGTAATGCACCGACAGTTGCTGTGGCAATACCACCCATCAGTGTAAACAAGGCAAACTCAGTGCCAAAGATGCGCCCGCGTATCTCATTAGGAGCCTTTTGAAGTAGAAGCTGCGTTGAAAACACCCATGCAATGCCACCTCCAACACTCCGTACAAATCCACCAATTACAAAAACAGTGAAACTCAATAATGGAGCAGCGATTGCAAGACCAACTGCCCCTATCAGATATCCGAGACTGATACTCCTTCGTAGTGGTTTGTCTCGGTCACCAGTCCAATATCTAGCAACAATAGGTCCTATGCCGCTTCCAACTCCACCCATACAATACATCAACCCTAGACTAATCGCACCATCAATTCCGATGACAAAGTGACTCTTTGCTATTTCAACCTGTGCCACCATAAATCCAGATGACAATAAGAGTGCTATAGCAGCCTTATGTAGTGTTATAAATAGAATGTCTGGGTGTCTGGACATATAACCGAGTGCAGAAAACCTTGAACGTTCCTGTAATGATGTCTTGGATGTAAATTGTAATGGTAGTTTAATCTGTGTGAGGAGACCAGCAGAGACGAAAAAGGTAAGTCCGTCAATTACAAATGCCGTATAAACACCAAAGAAACCTGCTGTGAACCCACCGATTGCCGCGCCAAAAGCGAGCATGACGGACCACGTTGTAGCACTCAATGCATTGGCTGTACCAAGTTCATTATGAGCCGTAATATCCGGTAATATTGCACTTCTGGCAGGACTGAAGAAACCGCTGACACCAAATAGAAGTGTCGTGAGGAAATAAAGCAGCCAAATATCATTTTTGTCTCTGACAAAGAGATATCCGATAAGCAGTAATCCTCGGATGATGTCAGTGTAAATTAGAATATGTTTACGGTTATAGCGATCAGCACATATTCCCGCCAAAGGTGCGACAAAGAAAGGAGCAAGCATTCGAATTGTGAATAACACACCTACTGCCAATCCAGAACCTGTAATTTTATGGATCAGTATTGCGGATGCGATGATATTGAACCAGTCCCCTAAGAGACTGACTAACTGCCCTGCCCACAGCCAACGAAAGTTAGAATTCGTTCGAAGCAGTTGAAAGTAACCTACAGTCTTATCTATTTTTACTGTCGTATCTTTATTGTCAACGGACTTATCAGATGTTTCATCAGAGGCATGGACTTTATCGGACAACTATAACCCCCACCGTTCATTGATCGGTTTTTGATACACCTCAATGGCACCCGAGACCACATCTTCGTAGTTGACGGCTTGTCCGCATGCGTTGGATTCGTATATGGCTTCACAGATTGACTTTGCACGGAGTCCTGCTTCTGCATCCAGTTCTGGAGGACGATTGTTTTCAATTGCATCCGCAAAATCGTAGCACTCAAGCACAACACCGCCACCGATAATCGCTATCCGAATTGGCATAAGTTTTCCTTTGGCTATAGAGTATTAATTAACGTGAGTTCGATATAAAGGATAGAAAAACCGATACAATATATCACATTTATCACAGATTTGATGACGGGCATGTTCTTGCACTCCAGTGGAGTGCTATGTCTATAGAAAATCCAAACACAAAGTTCTTGCACTCCAGCGGAGTGCTATGTGTGATAATCTCACATACCGCTCCGCTGGAGCGGAAACACTGGTTCGGATGAATACTATAAACATATTGCTCCGCTGGAGCAAAGAAGGTGTTTTGGGTTACGTTGGATCTGCTTTTGTTCAATTGAATTCCCCTGATGAACCAATCTCTTATATTCGAACTCACGTTATTAATTAGAAATGGTGTAACACTCCTGTCTTCGCGACTAACTTATGAAGATTAAGAAATAAATTAGGTAATTTGATTTCAAAGCCCAGCGCGCTTACAAAGCACCAAATCAAGAAATCAACGGTATGAACGCCTTTTGGCGTTCCCCGGGTATGAATGCCTTTTGGCATTCCCCGCCTACGGGGTATGGGATGATAAAGATTACCCGTTTCATAAATTAAACTTCATTAGTTAATTCATGTTACAGCAAAACTGTTATTAATACACTAAAAAGAATCGTAAGAATATCCTGTAAATTGAAGATTCTATGGAAGGAAGTAGTCTGACTGGAAAGATTTTGTTGAAATGGTGAGAGGTAACAATCAAGATTACCTCTCACGATGATTAACTGATAAATAAATGTTAGTAACTACGGATAGTGTATTCCCATTTTGCGGCACAGTTTACGTATTTTGTTAATAGCACCGCCGATTCTCCGGCCATCCCGGGTGACACCAAACAGATGTTGACTGACAACTCTACGTGATATACCGAGTATATCCCCAATCTCATCCTGCGTTTTACCTTCATAGAAGTATAGTTGGACACAATCATTCTGGCGCGCAGTGAGTTCTTTAGCAATAATCTGACGTATCTGTGATAAGACTTTTTGTCGTTTAACTTGACGGATCTTAGTGTATTCGTCAGTCGGGGGTTGATACCAGAGGTGGTCTTCCGTAGTTAATTGGTCAAAATATTCGGGTGCTACCGGAATTTCCCAGAAATCGGGATTAAACTTGGACATAGATATCGACTCCTCTGTGCGAGGCGAGGTACCTATGCCATATCACTTCAATATTATGATAATGGACAGAGGCACCATCGCCTTAGACACAATAAGTTAGGATTAAGGGTGGTGTTGTTGTAAGACATCATAATGGTCCCTCCTTGTTTATTTAGTTAAATGTAAAAGTTGTAAAGTAAATGGATGCCTACAGACATCCATGACATTTCATGTATGAACTATACATTTATAAGTATACAATATCGGTATAAAAATTGCAAACTTTCTACTAATACACATTTTTGGATGCACTTTTAAATTCTACGCCAGAAATATAATATTGTACTGAAAGAGATTTGCAAGAGTTGCAATGAAATGGGGACAGAGGATAAATCCTCTGTCCCGTCAGAAAGTGTGCGACACTTAGTGCCACACCGTAGGGCGTAACACTAAGTGTCACACCTCCTCTGATTTGATAACATAACAAATACCTCCTTTCCGCAATACAGCGGTATATAGATACCATTACCATTAAAAATGATAATGATTCACCTATACACAATTTTGGATGCACTTTTATCTGTATTACAGAAATATTTTGCATAAAGAACGTGAGTTTGATAATAGGTATATGAAGTTCATTTTTCCTAAATATTACTCTCATAGACCCGGTAGGTGCGGCTTCCGAACCAATGCAGAATACCAAACGCGTATTCTGGCATAGGCATCAATTTAAGGATATATTTACCTGTGAAGGATTTTGGAAGGCTATTTTATCATACACACCTTTCGCACCGCTGGTGCTTGGTTTCTTGTAGTGGACATTCTCTATACACCTTTCGCACCGCTGGTGCTGATATGTGATTTATGTAAGCCTCGGAGAGGCGAAAGGTGTATAGCACGTAATATCAATACAGACGAAAGCCCCAGCGGGGCAGCATGCGCGTGTGGCATGCTGCATGAGGTGTATAAAATGCACAAACTTTACTCACTAAATTGATGCCTATGGTGTGGTTTCCTAACCAATGCAGAATACCAAACGCGTATTCTGATGGAATACAAAAATTTGATTTATCAAACTCACGTTAAAGAGGTATTTATGATCCTGGATTCCGCCAGACGATGCGTCCGCGAGTTAGATCGTAAGGAGAGAGTTCAACAGTAACCTGATCTCCCGGTAGCACCCAGATTTTGTGTTGCATCATCTTACCCGCAAGATATGCCACAACTTTGTGGTCATTCTCTGTCAACTCCACACTAAATAAGTTCCCGGGCAGAGATTCCAATACTATTCCGGGTACACGGATGGCTGCATCTTTTGTAGTTTCAAGACCTTCTTCCACATTTACTTCATTGGCTTTTGTGTTTTTATCTCTCATTTTTCCACTCCTTCAATGTTCTATTGTGAACATTTCAATGACTTATTCTTGTATTATTGACGCTACTTGCACAATGGCAAGTAACCTGAGAACATCACGAATATCAAATTCTCAATATTAATTTTTTGGTTTTAGTATAAGTGCGAAGTATGAAAGTTATTAATTCTAATAATTTTGATTTAACACTATATTGGATGCACTTTATTAATGTCCTGTTCAGTAATTAACGTAAGGTTTGATATTAAAGTTGACATGCCGTGTAAAAGTTGATAAGATATATTGAAGTTGTTCCATACACCATAAGGGTATCATGAAGGAGAAGACTAAATGAGCCAAGGGTTACCGTTAATTGCATATCCTGATCTTGAAGACCAAGTCAAAGCGATGGAAGAAGATGGGTATGCGTATTTGCCACAAGTTATCAATTCTGAAGAACTTGCAGAACTCCGTGGGGCGATGGATAAATTAACTGCAATTCCTGAGAGTTTTGATAGACATAGCGTTCCAGAAAATGGGAGCGGCTTTCTCAATAAACATATCAATAACGCATTTAATCGCGATTCAGTATTCCTGAGTTACCTTGACAAATCCCCTGTCATTGAGTTGGCGGAAGCAGTGCATGGGGGTGATTGTCATGTGATTGGGATGACAGCTTGGATAACAGGCCCTGGTCGTCCTGACCAAGGACTCCATATAGATTGGTTACCTATCCCGCTACCAGCAGATGTTATAGAAGACCCGCGTGTTAGAGTTCCGATATTCATCACAACCGCTCACTACTACCTTGATGACCTATATGAGGATCTTGGTCCAACAAAGTTTGTTCCGGGAAGTCATCTTTCTGGCCGGGGACCTCATGGCGAATCGGAATGGAAAGGAGCGACAGAGAAGAGCATTCTCTGCAATGGTGGAGACGTTGTGATTTTTAGAAGTGAAGTCTGGCATAGAGGAACAGCAAACCGTAGTGACCAGACGCGGTACCTCCTTCAGGTACATTACGCAAACCGTATGATAACACAGAAGTATCCACCCTACTTGAATCGGTTTCAATTTGACGCATCAATTTTAGAATTGGCGACAGAACGTCAACAGCGACTGATGGGTAATCATCGTCCAGGTGCTTATGATTAGTATTACGGGGAAAAGCGATCGATGAGGACATCAGTATCATTTGAATAGAAAAGAACCCATTGGGACATCAGTAAACCGTCAGGTTATCAGCGAGGATCCTCACGGTAAGATAATCGCTCTCAGTTTACTCCTTGCCTTTCTTTGGGGTGGAAATTCACTATCAATAAAAATCGGTTTGGAAGACATGCCGCCGATGGCATTGGCGTTTGTTCGTTTTGTTATCGGTTTGATTATTGTTGGTGTGTGGTCGTTGTATCGCCGCGTTCCACTCGGATTAAAACGAGGGGACTTGTCTCGACTACTCCTCCTCACTGCGATTTTCATATCGCAAATCATCACACTTAACGTTGGCACCGTCTACACGACAGCTTCTCGTTCAACTATTTTTATTAATACCTATCCTTTTTTTACAGCCATATTCGCCCATCTCTGGATACCAGGTGAGAAACTGTCGGTTACAAAGACTTTTGGGGTTATTGTTGCCTTTAGTGGGGTGTTTGTCACCGTCGCGCAGGATCTTGGTAATGGTCAGATATCTCTCCTTGGTGATATATTGGTTCTTGTGAGTGGATCATTTTTAGGTCTACGTGTTGTCGTGACGAAATTGTTAGTCCAATCCATTCACCCGTATCGTCTATTGGTCTGGTACTTAGCCTTGAGTCTCCCTGTATATGGCTTATTGAGTGTTCTGTTTGAACTTCAAATGAACTTCAAACTAACTGTTGATGGCAGTTTAGCACTTCTCTATCAAGGGGGTGTGATTGCTGGCTTCTGTTTCTTGGCTTGGACAGCAGTCCTTGAGAAATATAGTGCAAGTAAACTTGTTGTGTTCTTCTTTGCTACGCCGTTATCTGGTGTTCTGTTTAGTCATCTGATGTTAGGGGATAAGTTAACTTTTGAGCTATTAGTTGGTTCTGTTCTGGTGGCAGCTGGAATCTATCTGGTAAATCTGCAGCGTTGAAGTGGTAACAACAGACGCGTATTTCTCAATAATGGAAAACCATAGATGTCAATCTAAAACGGTAAACGGATTTGATTTGTATACTGTTTTATTCGTTCATTTGCCAGTTTGATATATTCCTCTTCAATATCGTATCCGACGTAGTGTCTATCGGATTTTGCGGCACTCAAACAGGTCGTTCCACTGCCGCAAAACGGATCTAAAACGACATCACCTTTGAATGTGTATAACTGAATTAAACGGTGCGGTAGTTCTTCAGGGAACGGTGCTGGATGCCCTATACGTTTTGCAGATTCAGATGGAAATGTCCACACGCTTTTTGTCCACTCTAAGAAATCTTCTTTCGTTATGGAATTTTCCTTGTCATTACGCTGCCGCGAAAAGGAGTCTTTTGAGAAGACGAGAATATATTCATGAACATCTCTGAGGACAGGATTCGCGGCAGATAACCAACTCCCCCATGCCGTTGAACTTCCCGCAGATGCAGCTTTGTCCCAGATGATTTCTCCACGCATATAGTAACCTATCTCCAACAAATCTTCTATGATGTGACTATGCAACGGGATATAAGGTTTACGTCCTAAATTTGCGATATTTATGCATGCTCTCCCACCTGTTACCAACTTCTTGTATGTTTCAGCAAAAACGTTACGGAGGAGTTCTCTATACTCGTCTAATGACAGGTCATCGTCGTATTCCTTTTTGGCGTTATATGGAGGCGATGTCACCATAAGATGGATGCTGTCATCAGGAATTTCTGACATCTGTTCACTTGAAGCACAATAGAGTTGGTCAAGGTTTTCAGGTGGTATAGGGTTTTCTATCCATGTTTTTGGTTCAGGTGGTGCTTGGTTTGCGTAGAGTTTTCCTTTGTAAAACTCAGTGGAGTTGTGGTTGATTCTACCGGGTGTTCCAAAGGCACTTGTTTTTGTGCCTTGTCTCTGTGATTTTGAGTGTGGTTCACGCATATTTCAATACCTATCTGGGTACCAAAAGAGGACATCACGTTTGGGAAACAATACACTTAAAAAGGCAGAGACTTCATCAGAAACTGACACATCTGCTTTTATCTGATCCCATCCGATTTCACCGAACAGCAGTTGCCAAAAATCTTCCTCTCTCATTTCCAAGTTATCGGCATCTTGTGCATCGTTCACAATTTGAATAGTAGCATTACCATCGTATCGCAACACTGCTTGTTGTTTGTTCACAACTGGAAATTTCACTGCGAGTGATGGGAACGATTGTTCCGCTTCAGCAATTGCCGCTTCCCAGCCAACAACAAGACGACGTAGCAGAGTCGGTAAGCAGACAGCATAGAGCATCATCGAAGTATCTGTTAACTTTGTAACTTCACCTTTGCACCTTGAGATAAGCTGCGCCACAAACGGATGTTTCGGTGAGAAAATGCCATTAATTTCTTCAATCTGTTCTGATTCACAGACTTGTCCAAGTTGGGATACCAATGTGTCCAAAACTTCAGGCGTATCTGGTTTGTAACCAACTTCAAGCACTTCCACAGATTTCTCATGAATATTGTAGTTAAGGTATCCGCATAAATCTCCATTTCGGTGTGCGATCACAGTGGGGAGGATTCCACGAATTCGGGAGGGTTCCATATCCCAATATGCGCGGGTTCGCGAAAGCGTTCCACTCTGTGTCGCATTTGACAGGTCGTGTATTGATGCGACGGTATCTAAATCTGTTTCTAAATTGAAAGCGTGCACCTGCAAGTCAGATTGACTTACCGCTAAAGTTGCAGGATTGCAATTTATCTGAAACCCGTGGAGAGGGAAGGAAGTCCATCCAAGTCTGTGATAAAAACTCTCTGGTATGATAGTGAAAAGCACACCGATGTCACAACCTGCTTTCTTAAGATAGTCTATTGTTTGCCGCATGAGTGCGGATGCATAGCCGACACCACGATATTTTTCGTGTGTGCAGACACCGCCGATGCCACCCATCGTTACAAGTGACGCGCCGATTCTAATTCTCCGTTCCCAGACGCGTAACGTTGAAACGACCATATCATTCACAACAACAACTCGGGTTTGTGCAAGTCTGTAGCTGCTATCGCCGCGGAGATACTGCCAGTAACGTTCATGCTGGTTTGGGTTGAACGCTTGGCAGTTGAGTTCTACGACCTGTTCTAATTCTGATTCGCGTGCTGCTCTGATTTCCATATTTCTCATACACCGATTTACTTCATTGTAAAGATAACACCTAACGCTTCATCAGGGGTTTGTATCAATTTTTCGCATGCTTCGGATGCTTGGTCAATTGGAACTATATCTGTGATAATATGTTCTAAGTTGACTTTGCCTTCCGATATTAATCTGAGTGATAGTTCTAAATTGCGTTGTGTTGGCCACGGAACTAACACAGGTGGATAATCTGCCCCGTGTTCGTAATCTTCATCGTGGTAGCCTGGACCGGTACGTGCTGCACTGATAACATCCACGTTTCCAAGTCCTGCCGCGAAACCGTGTGTAATGCTTGCCCCACCCACAATAACAATCCGTCCCATTCTGTGGGTATCAGGAGCAAGTTTTAACATTGAGCGGATTTGCTGGAACGCACTTGTCGCATCTCCACCGAAGGCGATAATACCGCAGTCCATCCCGTATCCTTTGGTGAATTCCTGTGAAATAGGTATCGGGTCGGTTTCTGAAACATTTATTGCGCGACCTATACCAGATTTTTCAGCAATTCTTAACCTTAACGGAAGTTTGTCCAACCCGATTACATAAGCACCTGCAGTTTTTGCAACCTGACTTGCCAATTGTCCAAGCATCCCTAGTCCAGCAATGACAACGTTTTCACCGATGCGGATCCGTCCACGTTGCACTGCGTGGAGCGCTGTAGCAGTCAGATGAACAGATGCCGCCGCCTCATATTTGACGTTTTCTGGTATCTTGGCACAAAGGTTGTGTGGCACACAGGCATACGTAGCGTGGAGTGCATATCCACCACCCATGCCTGCTACTCTGTCACCGATCTCAAATTCATCACAGTCTCCCTCTTTGGCGATGACGATCCCCGCGTTGGTATATCCGAATGGACGTTTTTGTGTTGGGTCTCCTGGGTTTTCGCGTCTCCGTTTCATTCCACCGAGTTCTGTGCCTGGACTAACCATCGAAGCGTGAACTTCAATTAGGAGTTGTCCCGGTTTCGGTTCAGGTGTTTCCTGTTCTTCTGTTGAGACACGTCCTGCGTCACTTCTCATCACAACTTTTCTTGTTTTGCTCATATAGGTTTCCTTTGATGTTTTCTTTGATGTTGTTCGTATTTTATTCAAAATCAGTTTTGTTGTCAATCTATAGTCTATTCATAATCCATTGTAGTCAGTGCCAAAACATTACACACCACTCAATTAGGGGTGTGTAAAGATTTTCTCACTAACTTCTCACCATGAATTGTAGGGGCCAAATCAACGGTATGAACGCCTAATGAGGATTAATTTATTAAACGGGTAATTCTCATTTTCTCAAACACGGTAGGAGCGGTTTCCTAACCGCTCCGGACTTCTCAAGGAAATTACCCGATTTATTTTCTAATCTTCATCAGGCGTTCATACCGTTGATTACTTGATTTGGACCTACAATAGATTACAGGTTTTTCACTTGAATTGACTCTACGGCGCCAAAAACTTTACACACCCCTCAATTCAGAGGCATTCAATTGTCGATATTCATTATCGTAGGAGGGGTTTCCAACCCCGATTAAACATCAAAATCAGTCGTCCTCGCGCAATTCACGCACCTATTTTATCCTTTGGAAATGTTTTATTTCACTTTAGGATAAGAAAACTCGACAATTGAATGCCTCTGCCCCTCAATTCGTTTTTATTTGCTTAAAATCAGCAATTTGTAGTATAATAATTGATAATTATCAAAATAATTACTGAAATTGTTCTATTTGAAATCTAATTTGACTTGACAACGTTTTTACATTAGTATAAACTAAATTGTTAAGCATATAACCACGTTTGAGCGATTCGCCATAATACATATAGCGACAACAAATATTTGTTAATGTGTCCATAGATTTCCGGTGAACCCCCTCCTCAAACAAGAATTTTGATTAATACCGAAAGGTAGAGAATACGTCACAAATAAGTAAATGAATTAGTAAGGAGTGTTTTATGAATAATCAGCTTTTGAACAGGAAATTGTTATTTTCCTTGATGGCTGTAATAATGTGTTTGGGATTCACAGCACTGAGTTACGGTGCAGCCACCGTATCTGTTGATCCCGCTACTGTTGATTCCCCTGCTGTCGGTGAACAACTCACTATAAATATTAATATTGCTGGTGGTAAAGGTGTTGCCGGTTTCCAAGCAACCGTCAATTATGACAATACTGCGCTTAGTTATGTTTCCGCTGCAAAAGGTGCTTATATTCCTGGAGATATACTTGCAGGAACATTTTTCCCAGTTATACGACCAGGTGATTCCCTTGTCGTCATTGGTGGAACGTCTATTGGTGCAGGAACTGCAGATGGTGATGGAACGCTTGCTACGGTAACCTTTGAGGTACTTGAGGTAAAAGCGTCTTCTATCACATTGTCAGACGTTACGCTTTCTGATGCTGAGGCAAATGAATTAGAAGTTACAACTGCAGACGGCGCGGTTTCTGTCCCCACCACAGAGGAAACCACTGAAGAAACTACAGAGGAAACCACTGAAGAAACTACAGAGGAAACCACTGAAGAAACTACAGAGGAAACCACTGAAGAAACTACTACAGAGGAAACCACTGAAGAAACTACTACAGAGGAAACCACTGAAGAAACTACTACAGAGGAAACCACTGAAGAAACTACTACAGAGGAAACCACTGAAGAGACTACTACAGAGGAAACCACTGAAGAGACTACTACAGAGGAAACCACTGAAGAAACTACTACAGAGGAAACCACTGAAGAAACTACTACAGAGGAAACCACTGAAGAAACTACTACAGAGGAAACCACTGAAGAAACTACTACAGAGGAAACCACTGAAGAGACTACTACAGAGGAAACCACTGAAGAGACTACTACAGAGGAAACCACTGAAGAAACTACAGAGGAAACCACTGAAGAAACTACAGAGGAACCCGTTGTACCAGAACCTGTTATCCCCGATCCACAAGTGTTCGCTATTACCCTCACCAACCTAACAGAAGGTGAACCGGGAATGGGTGGACAAATCTTCTCACCTCCAATCTTTGCAGCACATCCTGCTGCTAAACTCTTTGAAGTCGGTATGCCCGCGTCCCCAGCACTTGTCCTGCTTGCTGAAGGTGGAGACACCTCAGGCCTTGCCGCACTCGCAGCAGCTGTTGGAGCAACTCCTGTCATGGGAGAAGGTATGGTTCTACCCGGTGCATCCGTTACCGTTATGGTTTCCGCAGATGCAATGAACTCTGCACTCTCACTCGCAACAATGTTGGTCTCAACAAATGATGCATTTATTGGAACTACTGACTTAGCCTTGTATGATGAAATGGGAATGCCTATTAACACAACATTATATCTAAGGTCTTACGATGCTGGTAGTGAACAGAATACGGAACGTGGTACAGATATTCCCGGTCCAGTTGGTCTGCCTGCAGATGAAGACCCAATGGGGTCTAATGCACGTGTTCCCACAGAAGGTGGCGTAATCACACCGCACCCTGGTATCCAAGGTGTAGGTGATGTCTTACCATCATTTGCATGGGAAGAACCCACAGCGATGGTGACAATTGCACCTTATGTGCCAGAACCTCCGCCAGAACCACCACCCGTATTGCCAACTTATGATGTCAAACTCGCAGCGGGACTAAACATGATCTCTGTTCCGTTGATGCCGACAGAACCCTACACAGCAAAATCACTTGCAGAAATGTTAGGTTCAACGGTTGTTATCAGGTTAGATGCCTATTCACAGAGTTTTGATGGTTATGTCGTTGTTGAAGATGATGACGGCTTCGCAATAGAAGGTGGCAAAGGTTATATCGTCAATACACCGGCAGGTGGAACGGTAACATTCAGTGGAAATGCATGGTCTAATGAACCGGCAGATATGCCGATGCATGAAGGCACAATGGATGAAGCCGCTGCTGCACCTAAGATTACTACTTCAAGTGCTTGGGCATTTATCGTTACAAGTAACTTGCAGGAGAAAGTAAGTGGTGCTACCTACACAATGGTTGGTAAAAACCTCCGCACTGGCGTAGTTTCAACCAAAACAGTTACCAGTGAAGATGGATATGTTTCGGCTGTTTGGGCAGATCTGAGCGAGAAGAGCGTCGTGCAAGCTGGAGACAAAATTGAGATCTCCGTTCTTGACAAAGACGGCACTGTTGTGTCCGGTCCGTTTGAACGCACAGTTCAAAGCACAGATATTCACAACGCATATATGAATGTGGAAATGCGTGTTGGCGATGTACGTCCAAAAGATAGTATTCTTGGACAGAACTTCCCCAATCCGTTCAATCCTGAAACTTGGATTCCATATCAGTTGAGTAGTGATTCCAATGTTATGATTACGATCTATGATGTTTCTGGTCATACAGTTCGTGAATTAAACTTGGGTCATAAGTCAACCGGTTTGTATATGACGAATTCGTCAGCAGCCTATTGGGATGGTAAGAATGAAACGGGTGAACATGTTTCGAGCGGTATCTATTTCTATTCGCTCCAAACAGCGACTTTCTCCGCGACCCGTCGCATGGTCATACTCAAGTAGGTTTCATAACTAAAACTGATTAACAAAAAACGCCCCGACTGCCGGTTATCCGACCGCGAATCAATTTGATTAGCGTCGGCGGCGGGGGCGTTTTTTCATGTTATTATGAGGAGGAGACTTTTGAATAAACGAAACAAGACATTTTTTCTTTGTGGCATGCTTGTACTATTGTGTGTGGTAAGTAGCAGTAGTGTGTTTGCCTTTTCTTTTAATCCACCAAATAAACTGACCGGTGCTCCTGGTGAAAGTAACTGTACACAATGTCATACAGGTAATGACATAAATGCTGCGGGTGGGTCATTGATGTTGACAGTGCCTGGAGTCTATACTCCCGGCATGGAATACGATATTGTTGTTGAATTAACACGTGCAGGACAAAGTAAATGGGGATTTCAGATGACCGCGCTGAATAGTATTGGTACACGCGCAGGTACTTTCGCTATTTCAAATGCGAATACACAACAATTAGAAGAACAAGATAGTAAACAATACATTGAGCACAAAGCCGCAAGTGGTACGAATCGTTGGGCATTCAAATGGACAGCACCGTCTACTGATGTTGGACAGATTACGTTTTATGCAGCTGGGAATGCAGCGAATAATGCTGATCTTGCTTTAGGTGATTATATCTATACACAAAGAGCAACATCAGACTCTCCTGCTTATGACGTTTCGTTAGCTGGCGTTGGTTCATTGAATAAAACTGTAAATACGGGGATAGAGACAAGATATACTCTCACAGTAAGGAACACTGGTAATTCAAGAGATACAATAAGTTTGTCTACTTCTGGGATTGCTTCAGCAAGTTTAAACCAGTCATCTGTTACACTTGACGCGGAAGCTTCTGCCAACGTAACTTTGACAATTCCCGGTTCAGCCTTAACGAGTGCAGGAGAATATAAGGCTACGGTCACTGCCTCGTCACAAGGGGATAGTTCAAAATCTGCTGAAGTTACAACTACAACAACTATTCTTCCTGCATACAATGTTAGTTTAGCAGGCGTAGGTAGCTTAACAAGACAGACAACAGATGCAAGTAATGGTGTGCGTTATACGGTCAAAGTCACCAACGATGGCAATACAACTGACACGATACGTCTATCTACTTCGGGCGATGCTTCAGCAACAATAAGTCCAAGTCCTGTAACACTTAGTGCAGGTGCTTCAAGAAACCTATCATTGACAGTTTCTGACAGTAAACTCGCACAAGCGGGTGAATACAATGTTAAAGTTACAGCCACATCGCAAAATGATAGTTCAAAAACTGCTGAAATCACTACGACGACGACAATCCTTCCTGTCTACAATATCGCAATTGAAGGTGTCGGTGAACTGACGACTGAAACTACAGACGCAAGTGACGGTGTGAGTTATGCACTCAAAATAACTAACAACGGAAATACGAATGATACGATTGATTTAGCAACATCCGGCACTGCAGCCACGTTAAGTCAAGAGTCTGTCTCGCTTGCATCAGGTGCTTCGGCAGAAGTAATGTTGACGATTTCGGGTGATGTGCTTGCTTTAGCAGATAGTTATGCTGTCAAGGTCACTGCTACATCACAAGGTGATGATACCCAAACCGTTGAAATCACTACGACTACGACAATCCTCCCCGTCTACGACATTGCATTAGAAGGTATCGGTGAACTGACAACTGAAACTGCAGATGCAAGTGACGGTGTGAGTTATACGCTAAAAGTCACAAACAACGGAAATACGGATGATACAATTGATTTAGTAACATCCGGCACTGCAGCAACGTTAAGTCAAGCGTCTGTTTCGCTTGCATCAGGTGCTTCAGCAGATGTGATGTTGACGATTTCAGGTGATGTGCTTGCTTTAGCAGATAGTTATGTTGTCAAGGTCACTGCTACTTCACAAGGTGATGATACCCAAACCGTTGAAATCACTACGACTACGACTATTTTGCCTGTCTACGATATTGCATTAGAAGGTGTCGGTGACTTAACAACTGAAATTACAGACGTAAGTGACGGTGTGAGTTATGCACTCAAAATAACTAACAACGGAAATACGGATGATACAATTGATTTAGCAACATCCGGCACTGCAGCAATGTTAAGTCAAACGTCTGTTTCGCTTGCATCAGGTGCTTCAGCAGAAGTAATGTTGACGATTTCGGGTGATGTGCTTGCTTTAGCAGATAGTTATGCTGTCAAGGTCACTGCTACTTCACAAGGTGATGCTACAAATACTGCTGAAATCACAACCACTACGACAATCCTGCCTGTCTACGACATATCATTAGAAGGTGTCGGTGACTTGACAACTGAAACTGCGGATGCAAGTGACGGTGTGAGTTATGCACTCAAAATAACTAACAACGGAAATACGGACGATACGATTGATTTAGCAACATCCAGCACTGACGCTACGTTAAGTCAAGCGTCTGTCTCGCTTGCATCAGGTGCTTCGGCAGATGTGATGTTGACGATTTCAGGAGATGTACTTGCTTTGGCAGATAGTTATGCTGTCAAGGTCACTGCTACTTCACAAGGTGATGCTACAAATACTGCTGAAATCACAACGACTACCACTATCCTTCCTGTCTACGACATATCATTAGAAGGTGTCGGTGACTTGACAACTGAAACTACAGACGCAAGTGAAGGTGTGAGTTATGCACTCAAAATAACTAACAACGGAAATACGGACGATGTGATTGATTTGGCAACTTCCAGTACTGCAGCCACGTTAAGTCAAGAGTCTGTCTCGCTTGCATCAGGTGCTTCAGCAGAAGTCATGTTGACGATTTCAGGTGCTCTGCTTGCTTTAGCAGATAGTTATGAAGTTCAGGTTACTGCCACATCGCAAGGAGATGACACACAAACCGTTGAAATCACAACGACGACGACTGTTTTGCCCGTTTATGGAGTAACTTTAGCAAGTGATACTCTCACTGGTGCAACAACGGAAGCGAATATAGGTGTAACTTATACACTCACATTGACAAACACCGGTAATACTGACGATACGATAGTTCTCGGTTCTTCTGCTGAAGTAGGAATCACCGGTGCTGTTCTGGGGGCATTCAATTTGCCAGACTCTGAAGAACCTGACATGGCTCAACTGGAAATAATGCTTGCTGCAGGGGAATCCGCAGAGGTGGCGTTTATTGCTTCTGGTGATCTTCTGACACAACCAGGTGAATATGAGATAATGGTTACCGCAACTTCACAAGGTGATACTACGAAAACTGCTGTAATCACCACCACAACCACGATTACAGCTGTTCCACCTGAATACGGTGTCATGTTAGAAGGTAAGGACGAACTCACAGGTGAGACAATGGACATCTTAACAGGTGTCACTTATACACTTATCGTTACAAATACGGGTAACACCGATGACACAATTGTTCTCAGTTCTTCAGCAGAGGTCGGAATTGAAGGCAGCGTTCTCGGTTCGTTCAGTCAATCTGACGATCAAGAAATGTCCACAGCTCAGTTGCAAATTACACTTGCTGCTGGTGAAACTGTAGAAGTTAAATTTACTGCTGCGGGTGATTTCTTCACGAAATCGGGTGTATATGAAATAATGGTTACCGCAACTTCACAAGGTGATACTACGAAAACTGCTGTAATCACCACGACAACTACGATTCCACCGGAATACGGTGTCATGTTGGAAGGTAAAGATGAACTCACAGGTGCATCATGGGATTACCTTACTGGTGTCACTTATGCACTTACCGTTACAAACACCGGCAACACAGAAGATACAATTGTTCTCAGTTCTTCAGCAGAAGTAGGGATTGAAGGTAGTGTTCTCGGTTCGTTCAGTTTGCCAGACTCTGAAGAAGTTGCTACAAGTCAGTTGCAAGTTACGCTTGCTGCGGACGAATCAGTTGAAGTGAACTTTACAGCAGCAGGTGATTTCTTCACGAAAATTGGGGAATATGGAATCGTAGTTACCGCAACTTCACAAGGCGATACTACGAAAACTGCTGAAGTTACTACCACAACTACGATTGAACCTGTGCCGTGGGATCTGAATGCTGATGGCACGGTGAATATCTTGGATTTAGTTGCGGTTGCTAACCAATTCGGTGAAACAGGTGAAGGACTTTCTGGTGATGTGAATATGGATGGCACGGTGAATATCTTGGATCTGGTTGCGGTTGCTAACCAATTCGGAAAATCACAAGCAGAGATTGTCCAAGCAGCTAACCAGTAGTTGTAATTTAGTAATTATCAGATGGGCGCGCATTTTTTGCGTGCCTATCTTTAACAGTAGCAGGCACACTCCGTGTGCCGATGCCTTTTAAGTCTTTAGGTATCAAATTAGATTCACTCTCTCAGCAAATTGGAGAAAAATATGGCATCAAAATATCGGGTTGGTATTATAGGGTGTGGCGGAATTGCCAACGCACATGCACGAGGATATGAAGGCGTTGGTCAAATTGAAATTGTCGCCCTTGCAGACCCTATCCAGGCTGCACTTGATAGGTTTTCAGACACCTACGGTGTTTCAAAGGACCACTGTTATTTAGACCCACGAGATATGCTGGATAACGAAAACCTTGATATTGTCAGTGTTGCGACTTGGCATAAACTTCACGCACCGATGTCAATCGCAGCGTGTGCACGAGCACCAAAGGCTGTCCTCTGTGAAAAACCGATGGGTGTGAATCTCGGTGAGTGCGATGAAATGTTAATCGCAGCAAACCGAAACAGTGTCAAACTTGTTATAGGACACCAACGTCGTTTTAATTCCGCATGGACAGATGCACGCAATCTCATCGCTGAGGGGGCAATCGGTGAACCCCGACAGATTGTCTGCCATGGCGGACAAGGTTTATTGAATGACTGCTCACATCTCTTTGATATGATGCGATATGTCCTCGGTGATCCTGCCCCTCAATGGGTCATCGGCAACGTTGAACGCAAAACGGAACGATATGAACGGGATATTCAGATTGAAGATCGAAGTGTAGGCATAGTCGGATTTGCGAATGGATGTATCGGTATGCTAACACAGGAAATTGGTAGACCAAATTATCAAGGTGGGATTGTCTACGGAACTGACGGAATAGCAGATGTGACAGAGGGACGCGTGCGTCTACTCAACAATAAGGCTACGGATTGGGAAGAACGTCCTTCCGATGGAACAAACCAGCACATTGCACAAGCACAAGAATTAGTTGAATGGATTGAAGATGGACCGGAGCACCGTGGCGAAGCAAAACATGGACGTGCTGCTGTTGAGATTATCATGGCGATATACGAATCAGCACGTATGCACGAAGTGGTACAACTACCGTTACGCACCCATGCAAACCCGCTTGATTTAATGATTGAAAGCGGTGATTTACCGATTGAACGACCGGGTAGATATGATATTCGAGCGTTTTTGCTACGCGGTGAATCCATGAAACCTGAATGATATCTAACTCTAAGTACAATTGAAATACCATGCAAATAACGCAAGGCGTTAGTGTCGGATTAGCAGCACTCAGTCGTAATAAATTACGTTCTGTCCTTACAACGTTGGGAATAATAATTGGTATTGCAGCTGTTGTTGCTGTTGTTTCAGTTGGTGGTGGCGCGGAACACCTTGTCCTCATAGAAATGGAACGGATAGGTGGTGCGGGAATGATCGTCTGCTTCCGGAAAGACCATATTCGCAGAGATGACGGTTCGTATATTGAAAACAAACATCCAGAATATATTGAATACGATGACCTTGCTTTCATACTTGAAACGTGTCCATCCATAAAAACTGCAACAGCACAATCCGGGATGCATCTGCGTGTATCACACAGATACAACAATCGCTCACTACAAGTCCACGGTGTTACCCCTTCCTTTCAAGAAGTTAATAATTGGTACGCTGAAAGGGGTAGGTTTTTTAGTGAAAACGACATGGAACTGCGAGACACTATCTGTGTGATTGGATCTGAAGTCCAGAAAGAACTATTTGATATGTCGGATCCGATAGGACAAGAATTAAGAGTTGGCTCAGGACGATTCACCGTTATTGGTGTCATGGAGGAAAAAGGCAATAATATGGCAACTGAGGGGTGGGATAATCGTGTGATTATACCTCTCACTACTATGAAAACCCGTTTTGTTGGAGATAGAAAAGGATGGCTTATACTATTTACACAGGCGGTCAATTTTGAAAAAGTGGAACAAGCAATTGCTGAACTCAAAGTTGCAATGAGACAACAACATGGTGATGAAAAATACTTTGATTTTTTCTCAGCAAAGCAAGTAATAGAACAGGTAGGGAATGTTAGTCGTATAATTCAGGTTCTTCTCGGTGCAGTTGCTAGTATTGCCCTGTTTGTTGGTGGGATCGGCATTATGAATATTATGTTGGTGTCGGTTACGGAGAGAACACGTGAAATTGGTTTACGGAAAGCCATCGGTGCAAGACGCACAGACATTCTCATTCAATTCTTGATTGAAGCGATCGTCCTAAGCATTTGTGGAGGATTGATCGGCATCTTTATCGGGAGTGGACTTGCGACAGGTTCAGGGTGGGTCATCTCAAAATTTCTGATTAAAGATGCGGCTTGGCCTGCAGTCGTGTCTATTCAGGCAGCGTTGATTGCGTTTGGTGTTTCAGCTTTCATCGGTGTATTTTTTGGTATTTATCCAGCAAACAAAGCCGCCGGTCTCATGCCAACTGAAGCATTGCGTCATGATTAAAGAAGGAATTGGTACTCGCAAAAGTATTATCACAAGAGAAATGTGTGATAAACACTCCCAGATTAATAAGACTCCAAACTATAATATGTCTCTCCTGCTGCAATAGCGTCTCGAATGTCTGAAAAGAGATTAAATGCTTCCTCAAATTCAGAACATTCGGCTATGACGCGTTCGGATCCATCTTGAGCAGTTAATACAAGTTTACATACTTCCGGCTCTTCACCTTTTACACTCAAATTACGATACTGGTTGAAGTTTATAATTTCTAAGTCGTCAGTTACAATGAACATAATAACCACTTTATTGGGATATTCGGGAAGTGCAGTGCGTGTTTGTGAAATTATTCTGTTAATAGGGTCATTCATCGCCTCTCCAATTTTACATGGCCATACTTCTTCGTTCTGCTCTTGCGCGTATCTCTTGTAAATCGGAAAATAGTATAGGTACACCGAATATTTACCATAGTAGATAACTACAGATACGGCACAAGCACGTCATCCACTGAACGTGTATTTGGAAACCAACCGACAATCTTCCGCAACACTTCGTCAAGCAGAATATCTGGACAAGATGCACCAGCAGTCAAAACGATGTCAACCGATTTGCCACCAGGATGTTCAGTCGGCAGCCAATCCTCAGTAACATTCACCTCTTTTGTTTCAAGCGATAAATGTCTGATTTTACTCGGACTGAGCAACTCATCTGCATCTCGGACAAAATAGGTTGGTAGCTTATGTTCACAGAGTTCTACGAGATGACTTGTATTAGATGAGTTATATCCGCCCACAACAACTGCTACATCGCCACCTTCAGCAATTAGTGCAAGCGTTGCATCCTGATTCTCTTTTGTCGCATAGCACAGAGTGTCTTTGGTATCAGCAAAATGTTCAGAGAGATTCTCCTCTCCGTATCTTGTACCAACTGCTTCCCGCAACAAATCAGCAATCGCTTGCGTTTCTGTAGCAAGCATTGTCGTCTGGTTGACAACACCGATGCGTTTGAGATGGACATCTGGATGGAAACCGTTGGAATAACGATCAGCGAACTTTTTAAAGAAAAAGTCGGCATCTACTTCACCGCGAATCACTCTTGCAAGATCTTCTGCTTCTGTAAGGTCACGCACAACAACAACAGGTGCTTCTGATTGTGCATGCGAAAATGTAGCGCGTGTTTCCTCATGATACCGCTTGCCATGCACGACAACAGTGTAATCTTGTTTTCCAATCTCTTGGCTGCGCTTCCACACCTTTTCAACAAAGGGACATGTCGTATTATAGGATGAAAGCGTCACACCCCGTTCATTGAGTTCCTGCTCAACTTCCAGAGTTGTTCCGAAGGCAGGGACAATGACAACATCATTCGGCACTAATACATCAAACGGTAGCAACGGTTTGCCTTCAGTATCAGAAAGAAATTGTACGCCGTGATGTCTTAAATTGTCGTTGACGCGGGGGTTGTGGATTATCTCTGATAGTAGGAATATGCGTTTGTCTGGATTCTCTTCAAGTGCGCGATATGCTATCTCAACAGCATTTTCAACACCATAACAGAATCCGAAGTGGCGTGCGATCTTAAATCGGACAGGTCCAAAATCTAATACGGAGGGAGATAAGTCTCGTTTACGTGTATCCATATTCCGCCGCGATGCCTTAACGGTGGAAATAACAGGACTTTCATAAAAGCGGGGTATATTAAATGTACGTGGCATCTTTCAAAATGTATGTTGTCTTCGTTATGCACTGAGAACTTTTCTACCCTTTGCCCTACGACGTGCAAGTAACTTTCTTCCATCACGGGTAGACATACGTTTCCGAAATCCGAGTTTGTTTTTTCTTTTCCGTCTATGTGGCTGATACGTACGTTTCATAACAATTCCTTTCTATTTCTTACCTTATAATGCGTGCAGTTTTCGCTATTCTATAATAAAAAGGATACACGATTTTTGCTAAATTGTCAAATCTTTCTGTTGATAAGCAAGCTAATCTCTCTTGATGTCAAATATAGTTCAGATTGACAGGAAATCAGAACCTATACAAACGGAAAAAGTGTTAACTTAATTCAGTTGTATATCGTTAAATAATTGTGAAATTATCATATTGAAATTCAATACTTATGACAGGAGAAAATCATGGATCAAGCAAAAAGAGACGTACTCATTGAAGAATTGACAAAAGTATATTGGATGGAATTGGAAGCGACAATTAATTATCTTGCGATATCTGTTGATTTAGATGGTATTCGGGCAGAAGAGATTAAGAAGTCTTTGGCAGCAGATATACAAACAGAAATTACACATGCACAAGATCTTGCCTCGCGAATCAAGGAAATCGGTGGAAATGTTCCCGGTTCGTTTGCGTTTAAAGCAGTTCAGACTTCGTTACAACCACCTGAAAATACGACTGATGTCGTTGCTGCTATTAAAGGTGTTATCGAAGCAGAGAACGATGCAATTGATCAGTATAATAAGATCATTCGCTTGTGTGATGGTGATGATTATGTGACACAGGATCTCTGCATTAGACTTCTTGCAGATGAAGAGACGCACCGTAGAGAATTTAGAGGGTTTCTCAAGGAATACGAATAGACTATAGTCTGCGATGATAGATACAAAAACGAACAATTGACTACAAGTCAATTGTTCGTTTTATGTTGTATGATATGACGAAAACAATTACTGCTTTTTAAGAACCATTATGTTTTCATCTGAACCTGTAGCTTCAAGTGTAAGGGTTTCTGCCTCAATTGTGATTCGGGTTTTGGCAAAGGGTTTGAAGACGTGTGTGTTAAATTTCTCAAGTATTTCATTTTTTGCCACTACCACATTTACCTCAAAGAAAGTCTCAAAGAAATCTTCAGGAATAGATTTAATGCTCACATCTGTTTCTGCCTTAACTAATGATAGGACATCATCATCAAAACTATATGTTCCTGTCCAATCACCCTCTAATTCAATCTTTCCTGCTTTCTCAGGATCATCTCTATTTGGATCTTCAGGAAATTCTACCATTTCAAATTTTAGATTTAGAGTCCACTTATTATCTTCAGCAAACTCAAAATAATAGGTCTCAGTATTTATTTTCGATCTGTCCTCTTCATCAGGTTCATCTGCATTGACAAACGCTAAGGGATCTTCGTCATTGATTGAAATGACCTCCCATGAACTAATAAACCCTTCAGGTGGTAACGTTGGTTCAGTCGTAGTTGGTTTCGTTGTTGGTTCCACAGGTTTTTCCTCATCACTTCCGCAACCGAACATACCGAATAGTATCAAGCAAACAAGTAGTGTTGAAATAGAAAAGAGTTTTTGCATTTATTTTCCTTTATGTTATAGTGAAATGTAAAATACGTGCACACTCCCCGGTAGATAAGGTTTCCTAACCACATCTATGAGACTGAACAAACACCGGCTTGGGGACAACGCCTAATTTACACTAAATTGACGTCTATGGTTCGGTTAGGAAACCGAACCTACCGTAGTGTGCAAATAACTATGGTTTTTATCATAAGTAGATTATTGTTCTTATGTGTATATTAACGTGAATATGTTTTGTGTGTTTACATAAATTGCCAAGCCGGTTCTACTTATACCGTAATTGGTTATCAAAAGAAATTGCGTATCAGGCTTGATATATAGTATAATTGCTATAAATATAATTACCCTGTATATTACCCACCTTGTAGGTAGAGAAGGATAAATATGAACGAGAACATTCAGCACATGATCCAGTTAAAAGCACGAAAAGCAAAAGCGGCGATGCGTATTCTATCTCGGAGTTCAGCAGATATCCGAAACAACGCGCTCTTAGCAATGTCGGAAAACATATTAAAAGCCAAAGATGATATTCAGGAAGTGAACCGTTACGATCTTGAAAACGGTGAGAAAACAGGACTAGAGAAACCATTAATGCAGCGTCTCCTACTTGACGACGGAAAAATTGCACGTATGGCAGACAACTTACGGCAAGTTGCTGCACTACCTGACCCAATCGGTGAAGTAATTAGCATGGGGGAACGTCCTAATGGACTCAAAATCGGTAGAGTGCGTGTTCCGATAGGTGTCGTAGGTGTTGTGTACGAATCTCGTCCTGACGTGACCGTTGAAGTGTCAGCACTCTGTATCAAATCTGGCAATGGTGTTATTTTACGGGGTGGTTCGGAGGCAATTCATTCCAATAATATACTCGCAAGTATCCTCAGCGATACGGCTGCCAAAGAAGGTGTGCCTGATGCTATCCAATTCGTTGACACCACAGATAGGCAAGCCGTCTATGAACTCATACGACTTCCTGAATATATTGATCTGGTAATTCCGCGTGGCAGTAACGAATTCGTCCAGAAGTTGATGCGGGAATCTGATATCCCTGTGCTTGGACATGCAGATGGTATTTGTCATATCTATGTTGACGAAGCTGCAGACCTTGAGATGGCTTCCAAGATTTGCATGAACGCAAAAGTCGGATATAAAGTCGCGGTTTGTAATGCTTTAGAGACATTACTTGTTCATACTGATGTTGCGGACACGTTTCTCCCTGCTTTCTGTGAGTCATTGCAAGAGCAAAATGTAGAAGTTCGTGGATGTAAGAAGACGCAACAGATTGTCTCAACTGCTAAACCAGCAACTGAAGAAGATTGGAGAACTGAATATCTTGATTATATTCTCTCTATATGTGTGGTAGACGATATAGACACAGCGATTGACCATATTGAAACTTACGGTTCACATCATTCTGATGCGATTATCACAGATAGTTATGGTGCATCGCAACGTTTTCTCAAAGAGGTAGATTCGGCTGCGGTCTATGTCAATGCAAGCACCGTCTTTACGGATGGTTATGAATTTGGGTTAGGTGCTGAGGTAGGAATTAGCACACAAAAACTTCATTCTCGTGGTCCAATGGGTCTTGAAGGTTTGACGAGTTATAAGTATATTATCTATGGGGATGGTCAGGTGCGTGAGTAAGTAAAACTGTCCAAGCACATATTTGCGGCCTTGTATTCAAGGTCGCTTTGTTATTTTATAAGGGTAAAATTTTCCACTTGACCAGAAATATATAATCTGTTACACTGCTAAAAATTGTGGAGGGAAATCGTTATACACATGAATTCATCAGAGAGACCCAATCAAGAAGCACTTTATAAAGCACTCAATATCTATCGAGATACCATGCGTTCTTTTATCTTCAAAAACATGAAAGCAGTTTCAGGTCTGCTTGAAGAAGAGAATATTCAGAATGAAACAAATATTGATATAAACGATTTTCCACATTTATTCAGAAGACATTGGAACTTAGCTTTTGAACAACGTTTTGATCCAGATAGAGAAGTCCGCAGTGCTGTAGGTGTCATAACAGAAGCACGAAATATGGTTTCACATCCTGGTGCTGAGGATCTGCCTTCGGGTTACGCCAGTGGTAGACTCTATGAAATCGCTGATATGCTTGGACAAATCAATGCCCCAAAACAGAAGCGGGAGGTTGAATCTATCCGCGATAAAATGCTAAGTAACGCGTTGGTACCAGAAGAAACTGAACCGAAACTACCACGCAGAAAAACATCTGACCTTACACCTTGGCGTGATGTGATACTCCCTAACGATGATGTAATTGAAGGCACCTTCCATAAATCAGAATTCGCGGCAGACCTCCAAGAGGTATTTGAAGGTAGGGCAAAAACAGCAGAATATGGAGAAACGGAGATATTCTATAATCAGACATATATTACACCCGGACTCCGCCAATTGTTAGTCAATACGTTAAAACGACTCACAGGTAAAGGTGGAGATCCAGTCATACAACTCAAAACCGGTTTTGGTGGTGGAAAAACCCATAGTCTTATTGCTCTCTACCACCTTATTACAGGTGCGAATATTCTTAGAGATCTGTCAGTAGATGGTAAATATGCACGGCTCCGTCAAGAAATCGACGAAATTATGGAGGAAGCAGAATGGGATCCTAACACCGCAATTAATGCTAATGTTTCTGTGCTTGTTGGGACATATCTCTCAACAACCGATTTAGATAAAACAAAACGTGGCGATCCGCTCAATACACTATGGGGCAGAATGGCAGAACAACTTGGTGGACAGGATGCTTATGATTTGATACGCGATGCGGCACGTAAAGGTATTTCCCCTGGTGGAAAACAGTTGGACGAACTTTTTGAGTATGTCGGCCCCTCTGTTATTTTAATTGATGAACTCGTTGCTTATGTACGCAACGTCCAAGAGGTGACTCAAGAAAGCATATACACCTTTTTTCAGACACTGACAGAATCAGTAAAAAGATCTGATAACGTAACTATTGTTGCTACGTTGCCAGAAGGAAAGGTACAGGCTGGTGGAGAAGGTGGTATAAGCGGCCTTGAAGAGCTTGAATCTATCCTTGAAAGAGTAGACGCTGTCTCGATCCCATTAGAAGTTGATAATTCATTTGAGGTAGTACGCAGACGATTATTTGGTCCCGTAATTGATGAGACAGAGCGCGACCAAACATGTGAAGCTTTCAGAAAAATGTACCAAAACTCGCGCAGTGAATACCCAGACGGTGTAAACGATCAACAATACCTACAACGAATGAAGGACTGTTATCCAATCCACCCAGAGATATTTGATAGACTTTTTCAAGATTGGTCTGTCATTCCCGGATTCCAGAAGACCCGCGGTGTTCTACGTATCATGGCGACCTGCATTTCACGCCTCTATCAAAAGCAAGATCAATCCTTGTTGATAATGCCAGCGAACCTGACCCTTGATGACTCTTCACTTTCAGTTGAATTCACAAGGCTTCTTGCAAAGTCGGGGGGAAATTGGGATCCAGTTGTAATAGAGGTAGACAGTAACGGTTCCCGCACTGATCAAATTGACATGAGATCTACAGTATTTGCTAATGTTGGTGGTGCTGCACGTCGAATCGCCCGCACCATATTTTTCGGTAGTGCAACAGGTGGTGCATTTAAAGGTATAACGACTCGTCAGATTCATCTTGCGGTTGTAGAACCGGGACAAAGTGTTTCTACCTATAACGATGCACTCGGTAGAATGACAGGCAGCCTATACTATCTATATAATTTAGATGATAGATATTATTTTCATACTCAAGAGAATCTAAACAAAGTTGCTATAGACCGTGCTGAGCAATATACCGATGAAGATATTTACAGTGAAATTGTATCACGATTAGAAAGGGCAATTGGACGTAATCCGACTGTACATGTTTGTCCCACATCACCAAGTATGGTAGAAGACTCTGAGGATATTCAATTTGTTATACTTCCCCCGCATGCATCACTTGCGAGTCGTGAAAAGGATGAAGACACGGCACACCCCACAGCACGTGATTTCCTGAAATTCAGTGGTGATGACGAAAAGCAACGTATTTTCAAGAATACGCTTCTCTTTATCACTGCAAAACGTGACGATATACGAGAACTCAAGAATCTTGTCAAGAATTATCTTGCATGGAATTCTATTATGAACGGTGACGAGTTGAATAGCAAGGTTACCAACCTTGTAGACACACGGTTAGATCAGACAAAGGAAAACCTCGAATCCACTGACGATGCAGTATCTACAGCACTATTTAAGGCATATCGATGGGGACTTGTGCCGACGCAAAGTGATCCACAAAAAAGCAAATACGATTTTTCTGATGTTCCCACAAAAACAGATAATTTGCGAATTGCATCTCGCATGCAAGAACAATTTATATCCGCTGACATCATCATTAAAGAAATTGCCCCATCAGTATTTGCCGAAAAGTTACAGCAATATATATGGAGTAACAATGCCTATCAAGAGCATATTGAAATTGACACGATTTGGGAACTAATGGCACAGAACATATATATGCCACGACTAAGAGATCGAAGTGTGCTATCAGCATGTATCAAAGATGGAGTTTTAGAAGGCACGTTTGGGTTTGCTCACGCGTATACAGATGGTGCGTATGACAACTTTCGGTATGCAGAAAATGTTGGTGTCATACGCATAGATAAAGGTACAACTGCAATCCTTATAAATCCTGAATTGGCAAAGATGATTAAGGAGGAAAAGGATAAGGAGAAACCGAAAGATCCACAGACGAAGCCACCAGAAACAGATACTGAACAAGAAGTTGATTCAACCGAAGGTGAAACGGAACCATTACAACCCACGGGACCTACACATGTTGTGGTTTCCAAGACCTTGCAGTTAGAGTTGCCTTTCTCTGATGAAATTGAAGTACTCCAAGACGAAATTGTCCGAACACTTCAAACTGATGGTGGAAATATAAAAATTGAAATCATTGTTACAGCTGATAAATCAGGTGGTTTTTCCGATAACACTGCTCGGTCTGTGAAATTAAACAGTGAACAGATTGATGCTGATTTCAAAAGCAACTAATAATATTATAAAACGATGAAACGAAAATTACATAAGAGAGAACGATGTATTTCAGTTCTCTCTAAACAATAAGAAAAATAGATAATATGACAACTTACCGAAAAAAACTTATAGAAACAGAGATACCACTTCATGCAATTAATATAGAATCAGCGAAAGATGCGTCCCTAACGCATGGACACCCCTCAACCATGCACCGCTATTGGGCACGCCGTCCTCTCGCTGCCTGTCGTGCAATTATCTTTGCAAGTATGGTAGATGACCCATCCGTGTGTACAGACGAATTCCCAACTATTACCGATCAGAGTGCAGAACGTAATCGACTTCACGAAATCATTAAGCGTCTCATTATCTGGAAAAACATCAATGACGAGAATATTTTGGCGGAAGCGCGTTTTGAAATCGCATTCTCTGTAGCACGCAATAATGAAGAAAATCTTGATGTCTTTCGTGAGAGTTATGAAAACGACCCAAAAGCTGTACTAAAATACCTCAACGACCATTGTCCTGCTGTTTACGATCCGTTCTGTGGTGGTGGGTCCATCCCGCTTGAGGCGCAACGGTTAGGTTTACGTGCTCGTGGAAGTGACCTAAATCCCCTTCCTGTGCTTCTGACCAAGGCGATGATTGAGCTGCCGCCGAAATATCACAATCAAGCACCTATCAATCCAGATGCGGATCCGTTAGGAATTTCCACCAGAACAGGAAGACGGCATACATTTGTTCCATGGAAGGGTGCTGCAGGTTTAGCAGACGATATCCGTTACTATGGGGCATGGATGCGAGAGGAGGCTTTTAAACGCATTGGACATCTTTATCCAAAAGCACAATTGTCAGATGGTAGATCTTCTACCGTAGTTGCATGGCTATGGGCACATACTATTCCTTGTAATAATCCTGCCTGCAACCTCCACATGCCTTTGACAAAAACTTTCCAACTATCAAAAAAAAAGAATAACGCTCATTGGACCCGTCCATTTGTTGACGAAGAATCAAAAATTATCTTATGGAAGGTGCAAACACATAATCGTGGAGTCCCAAAACCAACTGTTAAACGCACTGGTGCCTATTGTTGTTTTTGTGGAAATGCTGTTAAATTGTCTTATGTTGCTACACAGGCAAGAGCTGGTAGAATGGGTGAAACCCTAACTGCAATAGTAGCTGAAGGTAAACCCAAAATGTTCGTCTCTCCTAATGATGTTCATAATCAAGTTGCTTTGTCTGCTAGAACAGCGTGGAGACCGAGACAAATAATAGAAGAAACTCCTAAAGTGAGTGGATTAATCTATGGTATGACTTATTGGTATCAAATGTTTACTGAACGTCAACTTACCGTGCTAAATACTTTCAAAGACCTATTGCCAGAGGTTAGGAAATGTATTACATTAGAAAATAAAGAAGATAAATATGCAGATGTTATTTGTTCTTATCTTTCACTTGCTATTGGGCGGATGGCGGAGGCGAATTGTAGAGCATCTTGGTGGGAAAATTCCTGCACCTTCATTGCCCCTGCTTTTACGCGCCAAGCACTTCAGATGACGTGGGTATTTGCTGAAGCAAACCCGTTCTCTACCTCAACACAGAATTGGGTTGCCCAAGTAGAATGGATTGCGAAGGTTGTTGAAAATTTACCAACTTTTGCCAATAGAGGAACGGCATATCAAGCAGACGCTATAACTACAAAGCACGCTAGCGATAGACCTGTTATCATTACTGATCCTCCTTACTATGACAATATTCAATACTCTGATCTTTCAGACTTCTTTTATGTTTGGCTGAGGGTCTTGCTCCGGGATGTTTATCCTGAGTTATTTGGAGGAATGATGACACCAAAGGAAGAGGAGATAGTTGCAGCACCACGATTTAAGGATCCTCATGGACATTTTGAAGATCTGTTAAGTAAAGCATTCCTGCATATGAGAGAACACTGTTCTGATATATTTCCCACCATCATTTTCTACGCGTATAAACAACAAGAAGAAGTCGATGGTATCACCTCTACCGGATGGGAAACAATGCTTTCAGCAACCATAAACGCAGGTTTTCAAATAATGGCTACATGGCCTATGCGGACCGAAAGGGTAACGGGAACCAAAACAGAAGTTAACGCTTTAGCATCGTCCATTGTTCTTGTATGCAGACCGCGTCCTGACAATTCCCCTGAGATAGTCCACAATGACTTTATTCAAGAATTGAAAAAGGAGATGCCGCTTGCATTGGATAGACTCACGCGTATTGCTAACATCAGACCTGTTGATTTTGCACAAGCTGCAATTGGACCAGGTATGGAGATCTACTCCCGTTACAACAAGGTGAAACGTGTTAATGGTAAAATTGTACCGATGCGCGAAACCCTCAGAGAAATCAACAAACATATCACCGTCTACAGAGAAAAAGAGATTGGAGAACTTGACCCCGAAAGTCAGTTTTGTTTGACGTGGCTACAGCAGCACGGCTACACGGAAGGTAATTTTGGAGATGCAGAAACACTATCAAAAGCAAAAGATGTTAGCCTAGTCAACATAAATGGAAAGGTGCTTGTTGCTGGACGCGGAAAGGTTCGATTGTTGAGAGGTGAGGAAATTGCAGAATCTGAAATCAGCGAAGATATGACAGCATGGGAAGGTTGTTTACGAATGGTGTGGCATCTATCTGGTGAAGAGAACAGCGAAGGCATTTCAGGATGTGCTGAAGTTGCACGTGCAATGCGTGATTTTGAATCAGCAAAACGTCTGGCACGTGTGTTGTATGCCTACTATGATGCACGCGGGGATGCGTCAAGCGCATCAGATTATAACAATCTTGTAACAGAATGGCAGTATATATCGGAAACTATGGGGTCTCCTCAAACACCGACATTGTTTGATAATTTGTAGGTACCCGTCGTGTGCCTACATCCAATTAATGGAATCTGGTTCATGCGTGATACTATTACCCCTTATGTCTTACAATATCAATTAAAGCGTAAACTACGTCACTTCACGCGCGAAGAGATTCAGAAATTACCAACTGACAAAAGCGGTGTGTATGTCCTATGGCGAAAAACGGGGACTGAAGGACAAAATGAGTGTGTGTATGTTGGGGAGTCAACGACATGTGTGCGGAGGCGTTTATTGCAGCATTTTGATGGAACGACAAATCCTGAACTGCATACACAACTCCGCTTATTTCGGGGAATAGTCCAATTTGCAGTAGAATATACAGAGGATGCAGAGGAAACGGTGTTATTGGAAACAGAACTAATTCGCGCGTGGCAACCGAAGACGAATAAGAATAAATTAGAATAGATAGATCTCTTTAACCTAATGGTACGGCACGCGGAGCGTGCCTACTACTTTAAACTCACCGTCGTCGCTTCCGTCTATTCGAACGCGGTGTTTCTTTCTCTGGTTCAGGTATTGGCATTTCAGATTCCGCCGCAACCCTTGGACGGTTATGCATCCACACAGTAAAGAAAGTCCCAAAACAGATGAGGAGAATACTTACAACTTGCGGGGATGTCAACCAATGCAAAGAAGATGTCTCTGGAAAGACGCGCGGTGTCAATCGCCAAAATTCTACGAAAAACCTTTCCACACCAACCAAAATAAGACTCACACCAAAAACGAAACCTGGGATTGATACGTATTTTTTTCGTTGTGACCAGATGACTGCAAAGAAGGTGACTGATAGTAACGTTTCATAAATAGGTGTTGGGTGAACTGGGACATTCGTTGGTACAGTGCCGTTTGGAAATGCCATTGCCCACGGTAAGTCGGAAGGCGGTCCGTAGTCTCCATCTCCTGCAAGCAGACATCCAATTCTACCGATACCGTATCCAAGCAGTAGTAGGGGACCGAGCACATCAACAGTCGGGAGGAAAGGGTTAGGTGAACGATGTATAATCCAACTGACAGCAGCACTGCCACCAATCAAACCACCATACCAAACCAAACCACTCGGCGAAAAGATTTCGTCCACCTCTATCCTACCATCAAGGAAAATAAAGTAGATTTTCGCGCCGACAATCCCACCAATAGCACCTGCGACAATAATCGTTGTGGCTACATCTCCTACATAGCCTCTCCTGTTTAATTCATGCTTTAATATGATGCTACACGTAATGAATGCAGTGGCTAACATTACACCGTAGCTATGAATACCGAGGGGGAAAGAAAATATTGTGCCAAAATCAATCAGCGTCGGATACATATTTTTTCATTCCCCAAGATACGCTTGTCGGACACGTTCGTCAGCCAAAAGATCAGTAGATGCCCCTTCAATAGTAATTTCACCTGTCTCCATCACATAACCTCTATCTGTCAGATTTAACGCAAGTTGTGCGTTCTGTTCAACTAACAGAATCGTGGTTCCCTCTTCATTGATTTGTTGAAGTATTTCAAATATCTGTTTGACAATCAACGGAGCAAGTCCCAAAGAGGGTTCATCAAGGAGCAGGAGTCTTGGATTTGACATCAGTGATCTACCGATGGCTAACATCTGCTGTTCACCACCACTCAGACTACCCCCACGTTGTTTTCGTCGTTCTGCAAGTACAGGAAAATAACCAAAAATCTTGTCTAAATCGGTTTTTATTCCCCCAGAATCGTGCCGAATGTATGCACCGAGTTCAAGGTTTTCAAGGACTGTCATTTCAGGGAAAATCAGTCGTCCTTCAGGCACTTGCGAAATGCCATAAGTTACACGTTGTTCAGCGGAAGATTTCGTAATATCCGAATCTTCAAATCTTATTTCGCCTTCTACCGGTGTATAAACACCGGAAATTGTCATCAGTGTCGTAGATTTACCGGCACCGTTCGCGCCGATCATACATACCTTTTCGCCTTCGTTGACCTTAAGTGAAATACCACGCACTGCACGGATATTTCCATAGTAAGTATGAATGTCATGGAGTTCAAGCATCATCAGATGTTCCTAAATAAGCGGCGATAACACGTTCATCATTTTGAACGACCTCAGGTTCACCATCGCTGATCTTTTCGCCATGATCCAGCACAGTGACCCAATCTGATATTTGCATCACCAATTTCATATCGTGTTCAATTAGCAGCACAGAGATACCTTGTTCACGAATAGTATAGATTAAAGCAATAAGTTCTTGGGTTTCAAGCGGATTCATTCCTGCGGCAGGTTCATCAAGCAGAATTAGCATAGGTTTAGTGGCTAATGCTCTTGCGATTTCAACACGACGCTGGTCACCATAAGATAGGTTTCCCGCTGTTTGGTCACTCACATCCGACAATCCAACAAAGTTGAGCATTTCCTGAGCGTATTCAGTAATCTCTGACTCTTCTTTTTGTTGTCTTTTGGTGTGAAACACAGCCCCCATAAAATTGCTAACTGTCCGACAGTGTCGACCGATTTTAACGTTGTCAAGTACCGTTAACTCTGTAAAAAGCCGTATATTCTGAAATGTCCTTGCTATACCGAGTTCTGTGACTTCATCCGCCCGTAATCCTGTGATCGGTTTCCCCAGAAAATTTGCGCGTCCTAAAGTTGGTGTATCTAAACCGGTAACGCAATTGAAGAGCGTCGTTTTACCCGCACCATTAGGACCAATCAAACTGGAAATTTGACCAGGGTGAATTTCCATCGAAACTTCAGATAAAGCGATGACACCACCATAGTGTCGACTCAAACCTTGTGTCTCAAGGATATTTATAGGTTTATCTTCCATCAACATCTCCTACTATAATCTTCTCCTTTATAGGATACCTTAAATAGTGATACAGTGTCAATTGTTTTCTATTGTAATTTTCACCAATATGTGTTACAATTAATATGGTAAATATGATATAAAAAGAATTCCACGTTTTTCAGGATCGTAGATTCTAACTGATCATACGCATCTTACGCAATAACAGTAGGCGTGCATTCTAAGTATGTTGAGAATGAACTATTTCGGACAATCGTATTGATTAAATTGGAAAACTTACCCTACGCTTATTCCATCTCTACTTTATGAGAGTTGCTTCAATATGCCGCATACCTCAGAATCAGATGTAAAGAGAAATCGTGAATATTTGTTTGCACTTGCATCTGTTGATGGAATTGGTCCCGTTCGTATCAAATGTTTAATAGAACGATTTGGTAATGTAGAACAAATTTTTGATGCAGAAATTGTTGAGATTGCACAATTACCTCAATTTAATCATACTTTAGCATTACGGATACTTGCAATACCTAACAGACTCGCAGCATTACGTCAAAAATTAGACGAAATTGCAGATCAAGGCATATCCGTTCTCATTCCTGATGACACCGAATACCCTACACTTCTGAAGTCTGTCCCAGACGCACCGACGGTGCTATGCAGAGTCGGCGCAGTATCTGATATAGGTGGAAAGTGTGTGGCAATTGTGGGTACAAGACACCCGACGGTCAACAGTATTAATGTAACACTTGGACTTACGATCCGTCTGGTTGAAGCAGGCTTTACCGTTGTAAGCGGGTTAGCAAACGGTATAGATACGGCCGCACATAGTGGAACATTGGAATCAATTGGAACGACTATCGCTGTGTTATCTACAGATTTGTCAACTATCTATCCCCCTGAAAACAACACTCTTGCGCGAAAAATATTTGAGACCGGATGCCTTTTCTCTGAACATCCTTTCCCCACGCAACCAACCCCGGCGAACCTTGTCCTACGTAACAGAATTATCAGCGGTCTCTCTATGGCGACAGTAGTAGTAGAGACACCAAAGGATGGTGGCGCAATGCATACTGCACGATACGCAGAATTACAAGATCGCCCCGTTTTTGCTTGCAATTGGAGGACAGAAAATCAAAAGAGTGATGGAACACGCCATCTAATTAATAAGGGGGCATTTTCTTTTCTACCAGATCAACTTGATAAAGTCGTGGACATGTTAGAACACCCTGAAAATCTTCAAAATCATTCAGAGCAAACTACAGCAGAACAGATTGAACTCTTTAAGCACAAAGAAATTGAATCTCCTTCAGATTCGTAAAAAAAATGTATCATTTTTTCTTGATACGTGTTATAATATATGCTAATCTTTAGCATATTTAAAGTATTTACAATTTCCACTTTACAAAAAAATACTCTTTTTGTATAATTATATGTGGAGAATCGATTTTTTTCACCTTTACAGATTTTGCAATTTTTGCTAAACTTAAAGGTAATCAGTTTGAGCGTTGACTTTCGGAACTGAAAATCGTCTATCCAATGGTATAAAATAGCAACAGTTCCCTAGAAAGTTTTATTCTCAAAGTATCGTCTATCCTCTTATATTATTGTTATATTATTGAGGAGGACAAACGAAATAGTCTGAAATTACTTGACTAAACATAGATATGATAGTGGGTTTCCTATACTTTCGTCAAAATAAACGATTAAAAAATCGGAAACCTTGTTAATATGAAGTTTTTAACCTGTATCCGTTTTAGGATACATTATATTCTGATAAACCTTAATTAAGGAGTTACCTACTCATGAAACTTTTTTTTAGAACCTTGGCAATAGTCATGGCGGCGTTACTTGCCGTTTCATTGGTTGGCTGTGGTGGAGACGATGACCCTGAAGATGTAATCGCAGAATTTCAAAGTGCGGAACCTGCAGATGGAGGTTCAGTTGCATCAAACGGTAAAATCACTCTAAAGTTTGACAAGAACCCTGGCACCGTAAGTTCTGATGTTGGAACAGTCTCTGGTACTGGCACATCAAGAACTATTGCTGGTCCATTTGAGGGAGATTCTGTTACTATATCAATTACATGGGAAAATGGACCAGACGGTGGTGAAGGCAGTCTCACACTTACTTACACTGTTACAGCCGCTGATGAAACCGATCCGACAATTACAGCTAGCAGTCCTGAAGACGGTGCTACAGGGGTTAGTCCTGATTTAGAAGAGGTATCAGTTACCTTTGACGAACCTGTAACTGGGGACCTTATGCTACTTGATGATGGCGATGATGATCAAAATTGGGCGCAATCAATTGATGGTAACACAATAACCCTCACTGTTATTGCTGGGGCAAATCTTGGCAACGAAAGCGAGTACAAAATTGCTGGTACAGTCAGTGATGGTGCTGGCAACACAACCGATGTCTCAATCACATTTGTCACTGAAGCTAAAGAGTAAATTTCCGACTATTTCACAAAAAAAGACAACGTATCATTGATACGTTGTCTTTTTTGTTTATTGCAATTGCCAATGTATAATACCATTTCTAAAAAATAACATACCCTATTAGATCAGAACTGGTTCAATGTGAATGTCACACGCACAATCACCACGCACCGCAATTATGAAGATTAATTTATTAAACGGGTAATAAGAAATTTTACACACCCTGTAGACGGGGAATGCCTAATGAAGATTAGGAAATAAATTGGGTAATTTGAGAGCAAAGTCCAGCGCGCTTACAAAGCGCGCCTACGGGGTTTGGGGTGATTAGGATTACTCGTTTAATAAATTAATCTTCATCAGGCATTCATACCTGGGGAACGCCTACAGACGTTCATACCGTTGATTTCTTGATTTGGTGCTTTGTAAGCGCGCTGGACTTTGATCTCAAATTACCCAATTTATTCCTTAATCTTCATCAAAACGTGCCTACGAATATTGAGCTATTTGAGTGTCAATTTAAGAAGATCAAGCCATTTTTATTAGTGTCTTCAGTCCCGTAGGGACGCTATGTTTATAGAAAACAGTGTAATGAATCTCTTGAGTTCCGTAGGAACGGAATGTGGATAAAACAACAAAGTTTAGACATACCGTTCCTACGGAACTCAAGAAGGAACGGGATAACGCCTCCTATAAACATAGCGTCCCTACGGGACTGAAGACAATCAATATCAGACACCTATGGTGTGGTTACCCAACCCCAATTCCATATTGTAGGATGGGTTAGAAACCCTTCCTACAATACCGTCCTTTCAATGCGGTAGGTTCGGTTTGGAAATCGCACCATAGGCATCAATTTAGCAAACACAAACCGCTGTAGGCGCGCTTTCATGAAGATTGATTTATTAAACGGGTAATTATAATCACGCCAAAACTGGTAGTAGGCGCGCTTTGGAAGCGCGCTGGACTTTGATCTCAAATTACCCAATTTATTTCTTAATCTTCATCTAAGCGCGCTAGGTGTCAATTTACCGTCCATCCAGTACCGGGGTAGGTCCGGTTAGGAAATCGCACTATAGGCGTCAATTTAGCAACCCCAACCCGCTGTAGGCGCGCTTTCTAAGCGCGCTGGCCATATCTGTGATAAGAGGCAAAGAGACAAAGTATATCACGCACCATAGGTGTCAATTTACCCTCCTTCCCGTGCCAGTAGGTTAGGTTTCCTAACCGAACCGGCTTTGTGTCAAATATGTTCTTAAAGGTTCTCCTGTAGGATCCAGTGCGGTTAGGAAACCGCACCATAGGCGTCAATTTAAGGATTATTTATCTGTGAAGGATTTTGGAAGTCTCTTATTATCATACACACCTTTCGCACCGCTGGCACTGATATGTGATCTATAAAAGCCTCGGAGAGGCGGCATGCGCGTGTGGCATGCCGCATGAGGTGTATAGCACGTAATATCAATACAGACGAAAGCCCCAGCGGGGCGACAGGTGTATAGCACGTAATATCAACACAGACATAAGCCCCAGCGGGGCGACAGGTGTATAAAATGCACAAACTTTACTCACTAAATTGACGCCTATGGTGCGGTTAGGAAACCGCACCTAACGGACTGGGGAAACGCCTAATTAACACTAAATTGACACCTATGGTCCGGTTAGGAAATCGCACCTACCGCCTTGGGTATTAACATTTAGTAAATCTCTATTTTGGAAACACTTAAAACTATGGTGAAGCATAGAATTATATATACACTTTCTACCAACGGTAGGCGAGGTTTCCTAACCTCGCCTCAGCAATGTGTAGAATTAATTCAATAATTTACCATAAATTCCCCCGCCGAATACACTTTTTTCTTTACAATATATGAATATATGCTATAATGCTTGGAGGATGATGACACAGTTTATAATGTTCAGAGAATATTTGAACAGTTCTTAGAATGGTGTTGTCTAAATATACAGAAGCCAGAGGAGAATATTCGTGGAAAGAACTGAAGCATTACTCATTGATAATCTCCGTGAAGGAGACGAATCAGCATTAGCACCATTAGTTGAAAAATATAAACGGATGGTGCATCGCCTTGCGTTGCAAATCACTAAAAACCACGAAGACGCTAACGATGTAATGCAAGAAACCTTTATTAAGGTATATCAGTCAATTCACACCTTTCGGCAGGAGGCAGCATTTGAAACATGGATATATCGGATAGCTGTCAATGAGGCACTGAACTTCGTCAAACGCCGCGAACGCCGCCGTGAATCTCCGCTTTCCACTACCGAAGAGTCTGAATACGATCCTATAGTCATGCAAAGAGCAGAGATGGCGAATGATCCACAAATTAACGCTGAGAAAACTGAACTACGGCATTGGGTAACAAAAGCAGTCAATAGTCTCTCATTAAAACATCGGGTTGTTGTGGTCCTTCATGAATTGGAAGGACTGACACATGCAGAGATCGCATCCATCTTGAATTGTTCAGAAGGAACAGTTCGTTCAAGATTACACTATGCCCGAAAACAGTTGAGATTATTGCTTAAGCCTTACGTTGATGCCACCACCAATTGTGAGTGAGTTGCAACTGTTGTTTTCATTAATCAAAGTATTAAGATAATCCTTCTTGGAGCGGTTTCAAAGCACAGTGAGAACATTGAAACCGACAGACTTATGAAACTGAAGTGTAATACCATACAACGTCTTATCTCAGACCACATAGATAACACGCTATCAACCAATGACGCAGCAAAGGTCAAGAAACATTTGAGTCTCTGTCAATCCTGTCAAAAAGAAGCCACAGCACTCAGAAAGACGCGAGACCTTGTTGTAGGTTTCTATGTTGCACCTGAAGTGTCTGACAGTTATTACCATCAATTTGAAGTGGAATTGCACCGTTGTATTGAGAATAAAGGTCCTATACCTATAAATGAACACATTAAATCATTAGTAAGTCAGTTTACATGGTCGTTCGTCACACAAGTGCGTCAAAGTTTTGGACGATATAATTTCTGGCATAGACATCTGTTACCGATAAGTGTACTCTTGCTGATGATAGCAGCAGGTTTTGTTATACACTTGCTAAATCAACCTGATTCGCTATCTTTAAGAGAATATCCTAGACAGATTGGAAAACCGATGATTGCACAAGGACTTACAACAGTTGACGAACATTCAGGTTTGATACATGGCATGCATAATGATTATATAATGAAACGAAAAGCTCCTGACCAAGTAACCTCATCTGCCGATTCAGCAGATGGTGAAAAAGTTGGTTACTGGAAATTAGCAGACCCCATATCTACTGAAACAGAAGGACACATCATTGTCATGCATGTTAGTGAAGATCGTTCTGTTCCAAGTGATGCTACCGATTCCAAGTTGATTGTCTATGTACAACCAGACATATTAAGCAAAAAATCACCTTTACAAAATAATGGATATGCAGCGTTTCCATCTGGAATTCCAGTGGAACTTTTCTTGGCAAAATATCAACGGAAGCATCGCCAAGCACCAAGGTTTGTCAACAAATTGATGTATGAACATTCTAAAATACCTTATATACCGGAGTTATACGACTTAAGCAAATTGTAACCATATTTTATCTACGATACAGTTTTAATGTGTCGTAGAACGACCTTAATGAAATATTGAGGTGAAACTTATAGACAGGGTGGTTGTTATCTTCCCACCCGTATCTGACAATTGACGGGGCGAAAGTATTCCCATTACCCCGTACTTATTTTATTCATTTTAAAGGAGAATATAATGAATCCGAGAATTTTAGGTATAATTGGCGGACTTGCCTTGATAGTCGCGCTAATTTCACCTTTCATGATGGGCAGTTCCAAAAAAGTAGAGGAACTCTATTATGCCGCTAAAGAATTATCTGATCAAGCGGATTATGAAGGGGCAATCGCCAAATATACTGAAGCACTTGAAGAGTCGCAGAAACGTGGTGTTAAAACTGAAGTTATTGACAAGGATTTCACCACCCTGGCACACTTTCAAATTGCTGTGAACTACTCACGATGGGCAGAAACAAGTGGTGATGTCAATCATTATGATACGGCACTTAATCACATTGAGCAAGTTGCCACAGATGCTACCATACCGAAACACCAAGAAGGGTTAATATACCTCTGGGGACATATTCTGTACAGAACAGAACAATATGAAGTGGCTGAAGCAAAGTTTAATCAGTTGATTGAAAACTTCCCCAATAGCCTACAAGTAGAAAATGCGTATTACGCTATTGGTCAGTTGAACTATAAGTTGGGCAACTTTGAACCATCACGAACTGCCTTCAGTAATATTCTGACAAACTTCCCAAACTCAGAATTTAAAGACGATGCACAGTTGCTTATTGCGCAATCTTTCCTTGATGAAAATTTATTTGAACAAGCTTATCCTGAATTTGATAAATTTGCTACAGAAGAATTTAAAAATTATCCTGAGTTACAAGCTGAATCCATGTATAAAGCTGCGTTCTGCTTGAACCAACTGGACAGACATGATGAGGCACTCAGTCGTTACACTAACTTCATCACACAGTTTCCAGATCACAATCTCGTAACAGCGGCATACTTTGACCAGGGTGTGATCTACGCAAAGCAGAAAGACTATGACAATGCCCGCGTTAACTACGAGTTGGCAATGCAAAATACTGCGGATCGTGCGCTTCAAGCTGAAATCCAATCTGCTATAGGACAAACATATTTCGATCAGGCGGACTATGAAAACGCTGTCGTGGAGTATTCCAAACTCTTAGAAGAATACCCAGAGAGTACCTTCATCGGTGATGCCCGTCTCGGTATTGCAGACAGTCAGTTCAAGTTGGAACGGTGGAGTGAGGCAGTTGATTCATATCAATCGGTAATTGAATATGAACAAGGTGGGGAAGAAAACGCAGAACTTAACTATACACCTTATTGTTCATTCCAAGTTGCAGAGGCATATTTCCAACTGGGTACAAATCAAAACGCAGCAGGACTGGATGAAGAGGCATATACAACATTTACGCTTGCGTTGGAATGGTACCAGAGAACAGTTGACAACCACTCCGATAACCCCGTTGCACCGCACGCCTTATACGGTGCTATCTGGACACTAAACGAATTAGACCGTAAGGAAGAATTGGAAAGAGTCGCTCGTGATTTTATAGATAAAAACAAAGAAGATAACGAGTACGATATTATGGCAGCTGAGGTCCAACTACGTTTTGCGGACATGAAGCGTACCGAATTCAATCAATACCTGGAAGCTGCAGAAGAATATGCAAAATTGTGGGAATACCGTCCACTTCCCAAATTCCATGTCGTCAAGTTGATGGGGAAATTCTTTGAAGGTCGTTCCTACTATGAAGCAGCAAAACCTGAAGGATATCAAGATGGAGATCCTTCCACAAACTTCAATACAGAATACCTTCAAAAATCTGTAACAGCATATCAGGAGGCAATTAACATGTTTTCTGATGAAGCGTTCCTTCCCGGTATTGCTGAAGGACGATATCAAGACTTCCCAGAACGGATTGCCCAAATTGAAGCATGTCTTATGAATGAAGCACTTTCGCACGAAATGCTTGGGGCATGGGATACAGCACGTCAACGTTATGCAGCAATAGCTGACACCAGTGAGTATTACCAACGCGCACTCCTTCTCACCGCAGATAGTTATGTGAAGCAAGGAGATAAAGTACAAGCCATTACCTATTATAACGGAATCTTATCTGAACTTACCGATGCTAACAATCTTTCATTAGCAAAGATTAAACTTGCTGACTTGTTGCGTGCCGAAGGTCGATTTGAAGATGCTGCCGCACAATATCAAGCGGTCGTTGATGATGACCCAACGGGTGAATATGCAGATGATGCTCTATATCTTGTTGGTCTGTGCTACTATAATGCATCCGAAAAAAACCCTGATCTCGTAGCATTGTCCGAAGACGCTTTCAACAAAGTAATTGCTGAACATGGCACTGAGGCGAATGCAATTGATGCCTATTATGGTTTGGTGCTTCTCTATCGGGATTCTGCACAAGACCAGGGTGATACATCCAAGTGGTCACTTGTGATGCAAACTGCAGAAGCTGCAAGCCAAGCCTTTGCAGATAGCACCGATGAACAAACCCTAATGACACTCGGACACATTGAACTTATCAAAGCATCAGCAATAGAAAACACCAACGCTGATGATATAGATGGTCTGATTGCAAGTTTGAAACAGATTGTTGACAACCCTAGTGCCCCCGATGATGCACGCATTCGATCACAACTCAAGATTGGGCACACTTACTATAAAAAAGAACGGTATGATGAAGCACTGGCTGCGTATAAAATGTTTGTAGAGAGTTTCCCAGACAGTGATATTGCACCAGGTGCACAGTATCAAGTCTCAGTTTGTTATTACCAGATTGCTGTGAAAGCAGGGGAAGCAGGCGATACCGAATCTGCACAGCTTGCTTATACCAACGCTATTGGCGCATCTATGAAAGTCGCTGAGATGACGAATAATGTTGAAAACCTTGTCAGTGCAGGTTATACGCTGGGATTGGCTAAGTTGGGATTGAAAGATAATAAAGGTGCTATTGAGGCATTCAAGCAGGTTACTGCTATGGAAGGTCAAACTGAAGATGAGGATCGAAAGAATCTTATCTCTCAAGCACATTCACGTCTTGCTGAATTACACAATAGTGTCGGAAATTATCAAGATGCTGTAAAAGAGTATCAATATATTATCACAAATACTGAAGACCCCGACCTGAAGGGTCGTTCCTACTTTGCAATGGCGTATGCTCAAGATGAACATCTTAAGATGTATGACGGTGCACTGCAGAATTATCAGAACGCAGTTGACTTGGCAGACAAAGTTGTCAAAGCACAATCCTACTATAGAATGGGATTGATTTATCAGGAAAAAGTCAATGAACTTGATAAAGCGTTGGAAGTGTTCCAAACTTTGATTGCCAATCATAGTACGGAGAAAAGCACGGGTGTCGCTTCCATGGTTGCGGATGCTAGTCTAAGACGTTCCGAGTTATATGTCAAATTAGGACGTTTGGATGAGGCTGTCGCTGAAGCAGTGAGCTCGGTAGAAGCACTCAAAGAAAGTTCATCGGCATCTGTTTCACAGAAAGCCGCTGCACAATATAACCTTGGGTATCTCTATTCTGATAAAGCACGCTCACTCTTGCCACCAGAACCAACTCCAGGTTTTGATGCAAAACCATACATAGATATGAGTGGTCAGGCAGCTGCTGCATTCTTTGAAGTCAGCAAACTTGCTGCACCCGTTGAAAAAGCAGACAAACAGACGGTCATACCCTATGTGCAGATGTCGCTCTTCCAAGCAGGTCAGATATACTACTCTGTCGGTATGGGTTTCAAACGGAGACCTGAGTTACTACTATCCATTGACCCGATTACTGATTTCATTAAACATGCAAATGCAGGTGTATTTCCAACATCAGCTGACCTCGCAAGCAATGTGCAGACTGCATCAACCTATTTGGCATCTGCAAACTTTGACCTTGGTCGCATGCAAGTCGGTCTTGATGAGGAAATGTCTACTCAAGCAGTCGCATACTTCAATAAATCGGCTCAGTTGTTTAAAGGTTTAGTTCAGCGTTACCCGAATGCTGAAGATGCTGCACTCTGGCAATATCAAGCAGGTGAATCGTTTTATACTACGGAGCAATTTGATAAAGCGATTGCTGAATACGATAAGGTCAGACGAGTGAATAAAACGCACGAAAAAGCCGCTGAATCCTTATATGCTATCGCTACTTGCTACCAATACCTTTCTGAAACAGCGAAAGAAGCAGGGAACGCAGATGAAGAAAAAACGAACCTTGACAAACTATTTGCAACAAACGAAACACTTGTCAATGAATATCCGAATAGTAAGTTTGCGGGTGAAGCCTTTATTAATATCGGGAACAAGCACTATAATGCAGCCTTGGATCCTGATCTTGAAGCAGAAGAACAAATTCGGCTTTTCCGAGAAGCGATCAAAAATTATCAACGAGCATTGTCTTCTGCAGGAATCAGTCCAGAATCCAAAAGTAGCGCACAAACTTACATTAATGAGACTGCAGGCATACTCGCGCATAATGAATACAAGTTCGCAGATACATATCTTGGTAACGCACAAAGATCTGGTAAAAAGACTGACATTGAAGATGCAATTAAGCTTTTCAAGACAATTGCGAAAGATTATTCAATGACAAAGTACGGAGATCTTTCATACGGTAAATTAGGTGAAGCATATACAATTCTTGCAAATAATGAGGAAAACTATTATGCAGATGCGTTGTATTACTTCCAAGTATTACCCAAGAAGTATGCAACAAGACCGCCTAATGATACTCAGGTTGAAGATGTTATTAACTACTGTATTCAGAAGGCAAGTGAGATCAAAAGTTACATGAGGTCGCAGAACATTCCAGAGCGACAAGCTCCGCCAGAAGATAACTAATAACCAAGGTATACGCATACCTTATTTCATTACATAGGGATAGGTCCTATACCTATCCCTATTTTTTCTTGAAAGGAGTTCCAAAAAGTGTATGATGAACTGAAAGTCCCACCACGTATCCTTCTTGGTCCTGGTCCAAGCATAGCGAATCCGCGCGTCCTCAAAGCAATGACAACTCCGATGCTTGGGTATCTGGATTCAGATTTTGTTAAGGTTATGGACGATACTGTCGCGCTTTTACGACAGGTGTATGGTACTCAAAACGCCATTACATTTCCTGTCTCTGGCACTGGCACAGCAGGGATGGAAACGGCTCTTACAAATATCATTGAGCAAGGTGATCAGGTTATCGTTGGGATAAACGGATACTTTGGCAGTAGAATTGCCGATATTGCAGAAAGGTGTGGTGCGACGGTTACACCTGTGCATGCTGAATGGGGAGACATTATTAAGCCGGAACAGATCGCCGATGCGTGTAAGGAAGTGTCTCCGAAATTGGTCGCAGTAGTTCACGCAGAAACATCTACAGGTGTTTTACAACCTTTAGAAGATATTATTGAGATTGCACACCAACACGATGCACTTTTACTTGCGGATTGTGTCACTTCGCTTGGAGGACAGCCCGTGGAATTAGATGCGCGTGGTATTGACATCGCATATAGTTGCACACAAAAGTGCCTTGCAGGACCACCCGGACTCTCACCCATCAGTTTCAGCAATCGTGCAGTTGACGTGATTCGGAACCGCAAAACGAAGATTCAAAGTTTCTATATGGACGTGACACTACTTGAAGAATATTGGATGGGGACAACTCGCAAATATCACCACACCTTGTCTATGTCGATGGTTTACGCACTACGTGAAGCACTCCGTGTGGTTGTAGAAGAGGGTGAATCTGCGCGATATCAACGTCATGAGCGTAATGCGCGTGCTTTGATCGCAGGGGCAGAGGCTATCGGTTTGGAACCTGCCGCTGTAGAAAACCATCGCGTACCGATGTTAACTACATTGCGGATTCCTGATGGTATTGACGATGGAACCGTCCGAAAACGTCTCATTCAGGACTTTGATATTGAAATCGGAGGCGGTTTAGGTGTTTTCGCTGGAAAGGCATGGCGAATTGGTCTTATGGGTGATGCTGCAAGTGAGCAAAATGTACTACTCGTTTTGAATGCTATTGAACAACTCTTAAATGAGTTTGGTCATAGCGTTAAAACTGGAACAGCAGTGAGTGCCGCTGCTGCAGCGTATCAGGACAGCAATGGATAAGGACATCTCTATTGTTGGAGGGGCTTCTAATCCAGAGTTATATGAATTAGTAATGCTGATTTAAGATAGACAAACTTACACATCTGGATTAGAGACCTCTCAAACAATGGGGTAGAAACCGAAGGTACTTTTAATGAGATTTCATTGCTTGTTTGACCGCTGTCTGGATAGATAACATGTGTGTCTTGACGCGAGTATCCAAATCCAACTTAGTTGGTGTTTCAAGAATCAGACAACGTGTATTAATCTTTTCAGCCAAATATCTGCCGCGTGTCCATCCTTTTGTTTTAACTGCGTCAAGAAGCGTTATTACACCGTTATCGTTCTTATGGTTTTCAATCATGGACATCTGATTAATCGCGCATAATTGTGCAACGTGCTGCACAACTTCTTTACCAATCGGTAGAGTCGTAGAAGCACGACGTTCCCAGAGATAAAATCCTTCGCTATCTCGATCTTCGTGTAAATCCAAAGCGATTCTGACTTCAGTATTGTTGTTATGTTCTCGTGTATGTAGGAGTGATTTTGCAATGAAGGTTGTTTCAGAATATCGGCAAGGGTGTTCAAACATCCGATTGAGGTCAAGTCCAGCAGCATTTTCTCGGATGTCATGTTCATACCCGTAAGGGTTGTCGCAAGGTGAGATGATCCAATTGTATTTGTCAAACGGAAATGAAGATAAGTCAGACTGTTGTTTATCTGCAAGCAATTCAATAAAGCGGATTGCACACTCAACACCTGCAGGTTCATCACCGTGTATACCTGCAGATATATATATCAAGCCTGCATCCGCTTGCTTTGTAGCGTAATGCACACTGTATAATGGGTATGATTGAGATGAACTTCTGTGCCAGACGGTGAGACAGTCAGATTTTTCAAGAGCAGTAAGTATGCGAATTACAACATCTGTATAGTTTCGGACTTTCACCCGAATTACTCCCATTCAATCGTGCTTGGTGGTTTTGAACTGATGTCGTAAACAACGCGGTTGATACCTTGTACCTCATTGATGATTCGTGTAGAAATCCGCGCTAATACGTCATCAGGGATTCTCGCCCAATCTGCTGTCATAGCATCACTGCTTGTGACAGCACGGAGTGCAATTGCATTTTCATAGGTGCGTTCATCACCCATCACACCGACGCTTTTTACAGGCAGAAGCACCGCCAACGCTTGCCAAATATCATCATATAAGCCTGCATCTTTAATTTCATTGATAAAGATGGCATCTGCTAAGCGTAAGACTGTTAGACGTTCTGTTGTAACCTCCCCGATTATTCGAACAGCGAGTCCTGGTCCGGGAAACGGGTGTCTGCCAAGGACGTGTGGCGGGACGTTCAATTCTGCTCCGACTGCTCGCACCTCGTCTTTGAAAAGTTCACGGAAAGGTTCAATCAGTTCAAATGGCATATCTGGTGGAAGTCCACCGACGTTATGATGGGTTTTTATAGTAGCAGACGGTCCTTTTGTAGAGACGCTTTCAATAACATCTGGGTAAAGTGTTCCTTGTGCGAGAAAGCGACAGGCACCAAGCTGCTTTACTTTTGTTCTGAAGGTTTCAATAAACTGTGCTCCAATAATTTTCCGTTTTTGTTCAGGATCAACAACTCCTGCTAAAGCATTCAAAAATGAGTCTGTTGCATCTACAAACTCAATATTAATTCCAAGTGCTTTACATGTAGATAAAACTTGTTCCACTTCATGTTGTCGAAGGAGTCCATTATCTACAAAAACAGAGATCAGATTATCACCTATTGCTTTGTTGAGCAGCGTCGCTAACACCATTGAGTCTATTCCACCACTGACAGCACAAAGGACTCTTTCGTCCTTCACCGTTGCTTGGATGTGCGCTATGGCTTCAGTGATAAACGTATCCATCGTCCAAGTTGCTTCACATCCACATATCTTTCGGACGAAGTTGTGTAGGATTCTATCAGCATCACGTGTATGTTCAACTTCAGGATGAAATTGTAATCCGTATAACGTGCCATCTGCGTTGACCATCGCTGCAATAGGCGAGTTTTCTGTTTGAGCGATTGTGTGGAAGCCATCTGGGAGTTTGTCGATTTTATCACCGTGGCTCATCCATGCGGTTACTTCCGATGAAAGTCCGTCAAACAAGGGTTCAGAAGTGGTGTTGACTTGGAGTTGAGCGTTGCCATATTCTCGCTCAGAGGCAGGATGCACTTTACCGCCTTCCAATAGATTAGCAATGAGTTGCATACCGTAGCAGATACCTAATACTGGAATCCCAAGTTTGAAAAGTGCCACATCTATCTTCGGTGCATCTGTCTCATACACACTTGCGGGACCACCGGAAAGGATGACACCTTTTGGTGCCATTTTTTCAATTTCGGCAATGGGTAACGTGTAGGGTTGTATCTCACAGTAAACCTGCTGTTCTCGAACGCGTCGAGCAATCAACTGCGTATATTGCGAGCCAAAGTCCAAAACGACAATAGCGTCACGCTTCATGTCATTTCTCCATTTGAGATATTTGAGTATTGAACAGAAGTGTTTGAATGATATATCGGGTTTCGTTCAGTTTAATACCTATCAATAGACTTCAATGATGTCTAGAATAAAGAATCTCACAAATCATCGTTGCGGATCACAGTCAATGATCTCACCAGTTTCAGCTGCAAAGATCACACCGTAGTATCCTTGTGGGGCGAATTCCACATCGTTCCACATTGCTAAGTTTGTATTTGCATCTTGCAGATAGTAGCAGCCTGTGTATGGATGTCCTTCTGCTTCAATTCTCCGAATATGATAGCAATGGTTATGGAACTGGATTGTGTTTCCGTAAATTATGATGTATCTGTCACCAAATAAGTTATGTGCAATCTGATTGACTATATAAGGATCAATTGTTTTCTGCAATAGCTGCGATGCCTTTAGTATGCAATTGTCTATTGTGTTCTACTGATGATTATGTCTATTCTGCGGTTTTTGTCATGCGCGTCTTCATCAATCAATTGTGATTCCCCTAATCCGACAGCAGTCATGCGATTTTCGGGTACTTTTCCTGTATTAATCAGAAAAGTTCTGACAGCATTTGCGCGCTTTTCTGTCAATGCCAAATTTGTTTTTTCTTCGCCAAGTGTATCGCTATGACCTTCTATTCTCACAACATAACTAACAAATTCATCTTGTAGCAATATAGTGGCAAGTTTGATGAGTGTTGGATAGAATTCTTCTTTAAGCCGTGTGCTGGTTGTTGCAAAAAGGTTTCCGCTAACTCTGACGATAGCACCTTCCTCAAGTACTACGATCTCAGCTTTTGGAATTTGCTTTGTCGCTTCAATGAGAGTTGTCTGGGCAGTCTTCTGCAATTCAGTTTTTTCAATAGCGCGTTGAAGGTAATCATTGCTTTGTTGTGCGGCATCTATTGTGGCTGAATATTCCTTTTTTGCGAGTGCTTCTTCCGCAGTTGCCAGAGCTGATTCTGCGAGTTCAAATAGTTGTGGTGCGATCTGCGGTACTTTCGTTTCTCTCTGTTCTTCAATAGCTGCTTTGATTGATGTGACATCATTTTCTGCTTTTTTGATTCTGTCTGCGAGTTCCTGTTGTGCTCTCCGACGATATTCAGCGACTTCAGAGATCGCAATAACCTTATCTGCAGTCTGCTCAGCACTTTCAGCAGCTTGCTCTGCTGTATTATAACGTTTTGCTTGAAATTCCTTTTTCGCTTTATCTAATTGGGTTTGTGCTTGTTGGAATTGTTTTGGATCGTGTGTGGGAGCATTTAGATCTTCTGCTCGTTGCACTTTCAGTTCTGCGCGTGTAATAGCAATACGGGCATCGGTTTCTGCAGTTGCACGATTCTGCTGATTCTGTGTTGCGAGATCAAAGAGTTTGTCGGATTGTGATTGTGCATCTTTCGCGATTTTTTCCGCTTGATCGAATTCCTTCCGTTCAAGGTGCGATTTTGCTTGTGTAATTAACGCTTGGACACGTTCGTGCTCTGCAGTTTCCACAATTTCAGGATAAGTACGTATAGCAAAATTAACGACGATTTCTGCTCCAGTAATCGGTATGTTGATTACCGCATGACGAATGGCATTGTTTGCATCTGCCAGATCAGATGTGAGTGAACCGGCGCGTCTCCTCTCTGCTTCAATTTCTTGCATCGCTTGTGCATTTTCTGCTTCTTTCATCTCGTTGCGTATCTTTACCATTTCTATTTCATAATCTTTTTGTGTGATAACCTCTTGGTACAGTTGTTCTTGTGTTGAAATGAGTTTTGCGCGTGCTAACTGTTGTTTTGTTTTGTATAAAGCGATGTACGCTACAAGTTCAGCTTGATATGCGAATTCCATGCTCTGTGCGATATCTTCGCGATCCTGAGCTTGTTGTGCAAATTTCAAGAGTTTCAAGGATCGGTTATAATCTTCGGTCGCTAATTGCTCAGCCCCCAATTCTCCCGCATCTGAAATTGCCTTTTGTCCGTTTTGAAGTTGTGTGTCTAAAATGACAATATCAATCGGAGGACGCGAAGCACAACCAGCGCTTATCAGACTGATAATAAGAAGAAACCATACATAAAACCGCATAGGACAATCCTTCATTATTTCTGTGCATCCCGTTCTGATCTAAGTCTTTCAAGGTTGTTGAGAACACCTTCTGTTGCCTGCTGTTGGAGTTCTAAACCGGCTTGTGCTTCTAATACTTGTGATTCTTGTCGGACTGCTAAAGCTTTCTCTGTTGCGATTCGTGCGTGTAGAAATGCTCTTAATCCGAGACGATATGCGCGTTCGTCATTGCCAGATTGCAGCGAAGTTTCAGCGTTGGTGAGCATGTCTTCAGCGGAATTGATTTCAGTAGCTGCATCATCGCGCGCACCAACTTTCTCTGCAGTGTCAATGCTGACACGTGCATTGTTCATCGTTTCAATTGCTAATTGATGGATTTGTGTTCCATTACATCCGACTGTGATCAATAGAAATATGAGTGGGATAATCCATTTCATTTTAAGTTCCTCAGTATGATGTTAATCTGGGTTGAACCCCTTCCAACTGAACGAATAACAATCACTGCATTTATCTGCGGAATTGATTGCATAGTGCAATAAGCAAAAAAGCCTCACACGAAGGTGAGGCTTTTTACGGTACGTTTAGAACGCAGGTCGTTCAGTATAAACACTCACCTTACGACGGAATTTGTCTTTTCGTTCAAACCAGACATATCCATCAATTCTTGAGAAGAGGGTATAGTCTCTGCCAACACCGACATTATTTCCAGCGTGCAGATGTGTTCCTCGTTGTCGGACGAGAATACTGCCGGCAGTGACGTAATTTCCCGAGAATCTTTTTACACCAAGCCGTTTCCCGATACTGTCACGACCGTTCCGAGTACTTCCTCCACCTTTCTTATGTGCCATCGTTTTCGACCTCCTCTCCGTCATTAGCGGTTGTTTCCTCACCACCAATTGCGGTTATTTTAATTCTTGTATATGATTGTCTGTGTCCCGATTTACGTTTGTAACCTTTACGGCGTTTGGACTTAAAGACGATTATTTTCTTTGCCCGTCCTTGTTCAACGACTTCACCTGTAACCGCGATGTTTTCAAGGTATGGTGTTCCAGCTTGCAATTTCCCATCTTCACCGGCAATCGCTAAAACGGATGGAAATGTGACTGTTTCACCGACAGCATTGTCTAACTTTTCCACATCTATGAGGTTTCCTACCTCAACCCGATGCTGTTTCCCGCCGCTTGCAAATACTGCATACATATTGTTTACACTCCTTTTAGGTGTAGAAACTCCGAAGAATGTTTGAGGAATGTTCTATTTTCTATTTTGTGCTCTGGACTGCATTGTGGAGTGAGCGTTGGGCGCACCTATCCGCCCATGTTTATAATTCAGTCAAATACATTATGCCACATTTTTTGGTAAAAGTCAAGTCTTTTTGAAACGTTATCAGACGACCAACTGTTGAGTTTTCTAACCCAATAGCAAGAAATAGTGTTTTTAGTTGAGTCGTTCATATTATATTAGATTTGTGTTGCTGATTCCCGATTGATCTATCATCTATATTGGCGCAGCCATAGGAAGAATTCCTCTAAACTCATCCATTTGTAAGAGTCGCCATTAAACGGATCTTCGATGGGACTAATTATCGGTGGTAATAGTGATGGTAGTGGAATCTCACCAAGACAGATATGACCTACAGTATAACAGTCAGGGACTTTGGGAACGCGTAAGAGGTTCAGATTTAATATATGTAATAAGTCAAATTCACGTAATTTGTGGTTTTGTTTTTCCTGAATTGTCGTTATGTTTGGAATGATTTTATCCGTCTCCACATCGTGCACTATTGGTACTTGTATCTTAACTCTTCGAACAACCTTAGGTTTTTGTGAGAATTTCGTATATGGGAACGTCGGTTTAGGTCGAGGAGCATACTGATGGGAATAAACATTGCCTGTAATAACAAGAACCATGAGAAGAGATAAAGTAATGAAATGGTTAAGTTTAGACATTAGACTTCCTCCTGATCTGTTCTTTGTTTTGCAATGTATTGAGCAAATTATATGCCAATTTATGCAGAAAATTAGGAACAATCTAATGAGAACTTACCCAATAATGTGCAGTTTTCTTTCATATCTGTACGTTATTGGGCAAGTGCATGTGGAGGTTTAATCCAAAAAGAGTTCTTCACCGTTTGCAGCGAATATGCGATAGTCTTCAAGATGGAGGTCTGCGTCTGATTCAAGTGACAAATCAAGTTTCAACGATTTTTTTAGATCTCGATATTTTGCAGACATCTGCGTGTTGAGATGTGTTACAATGTGGTCATTCGCTATGATTCTCAGTTTAGATTGTCGTGTTTTGCGATGTGCTCTTTTTATTGTGCGGAATAGGCTTATAACAACAGTTTCTATTGAAAGTACTGTGCCATGTCCTTCACAATATGGACACTGTTCAGTTAACAGTGTTGCGAGACTTGGCCGTGTACGTTGTCGCGTCATCTCAACGAGTCCCAAATCAGAAAAGTGTAAGATATTGGTGCGTGCTTTATCCTTTCTTAATGCCTCTTGCAACAATCTGAAGACCTGTCTGCGGTGTGAAGGTTCGTCCATGTCAATGAAATCAACTACGATAATTCCACCTAAATCTCGCAATTGGATTTGACGTACGACTTCCTCTACAGCTTCAAGGTTCGCGCTCAATATAGTGTTATCTGGGTCAGATTTTCCGACGAATCGTCCTGTGTTGACATCAATTGAAACCATTGCTTCAGTCTGTTGGATAATGATGTGTCCACCACACTGCAGCCATATTTTCTCGCTGAGAGCTTTTTGCAATTCTTGGTCTACACCGTAAGCAGCAAACAGTGTAGTATCTTCATCATAAAGGGTTATCCGCTCTTTCAAACTTGGCATTACAGAGGTAACATAATCCATCATATCCTTATAGCCGGTTGTTGAATCAATGAGCAGATGTTTGACATCTTTGGTAAATTTATCACGTACAATTCGGTTTGTAAAACTGAGATCTCTACCGACTAAACTTGGTGCGGTTTTCTGCTTTGAACGTTTTAATGCCTGTTTCCACTGATTGATGAGGTATCGTATTTCAGCTTCATATTCCTCTTCGCTTAACCCTTCTGCTGCTGTTCGGATAATGAATCCACCTTCAACATCTTCTTTAAATGTCTGTGCTAAGTTCCGCAATCGTTCGCGTTCACTTTCGGATTCAATTCTTCGTGAAACTCCGATAGTAGAAGAGTTTGGTAGATAAACGACATACCTTCCTGGGAGTGTAATATTGCTTGTGACTCGTGCGCCTTTACTCCCGATAGGTTCTTTTCCGACTTGCACGAGAAGTTCCTGATTCTTTGAGATGAGGTCAGTTATAAGGTACGGAAATCCTCTTCCCCCGCGTGTTTTGTTTGGTGGTGTTGCCTGCAAATCAATTGTAGGTAATCCATCATCAACATTTGCGTCTTCAGCGTTATTGTATTTCAGGTCTGAAATGTGTAGAAAAGCGTGGCGTTCTAATCCGATGTCAACAAAAGCGACTTGCATACCTGGTAAGACGTTTTCAACACGTCCTTTGTATAGGTTGCCTAAAACAGGTTTCACCGCTTTCCGTTCAATTTGAATTTCGTTTAGTACTCCTTTTTCAAGAACAGCACACCGTGTTTCAAACTCATCGTCAGAAATAAGTATCTCCTTTTCCATTATTTGTGTTTCCTCCTATCATGCCTTTCACCTGAAAGACATCTCGTTTAGTGAATTCTGTCATTTCAAAAAGCGGCAGCTTTATGTATGATAAATTCCGATGTTTCAATTTCTGCGGTATGATGGAAGGAGAACGGACAGAACGTTGATGATCGGATCGTTGCATGTTGCAATGAGAAGGGGTAACGTTGATTACCATAGTCATTATATTTCCTGATAGTTTATTGTGGAAAATACCACTAAATAGTCACTTTGTCAACAGGAGTGTACTCCGAAGCGCGATCAAGTGTGTTGCTAATCGGCGTTCGTAGTTTCGTCCTATATGTCAATAATGTCCAAATAATACTAAAGTCTATCATATTTCAGTTTGGAAACGGATGGGTAAGGTGTTCATCCGTTTCTGGGAGTTAGGGTTACGACAGGTGTGATCAGTTCTCCTAATGAAATACCACCATGTTGGAACCCTCCCTGAAACTGCCGTTTGTATTTGTAAAAGTCGTTTGGATAGACGAAATAATAATCGTCTTTTGCGAGAATATAATCCTTGCTTACGGTTTCAGCGGGTAGTTGATAATCCAGTGGATTCGGAATATATACCGCTTGGTTATCATCGCAAGCTAAGTTATTCCCAATTTTAAATCGAAGGCTTGTGCTAGTGTCGCGATTGCCGTAAGCCCGTGTTGCTCTGTTGCAGAACTCAGAACCGTGGTCGGTTGTGAGGACGACGTGTGCCCCTTGTGCAGCAATAAGGCGTAGAATATCAAAGAGTGAAGAATGTGCGAACCAAGAGCGTGCTAAAGCTCGGAATGCAGGTTCATCTGGCGCGAGTTGTTGCAATACTTCGGATTGTGAACGTTGGTGTGTTAGTATATCTATGAAGTTAACAACTAAAGCTGATAAACCGACTCTTGTGGCAGCTGCGACACGTTTTTTATATTCAGTTCCTCCGCGTAGGTCAAAAATCTTAAAATATTGGACTCCAGGTTTTATCCTGATTCCATTTCTTTTTAAAAATTCTTCTAGCATTTGTCGTTCAAACTGGTTTGTACTTGTACCTCCATCAGATTTCTCTTGCCAAAATTGTGGATAATTTTTAGCTAATTCTGCTGGAAACATCCCACTAAATAGTGCGTTTCGTGAGTACATCGTTGCACTCGGCAAAATGGAAAAACTATATTTTAGATTGATAGAGAAATATGGATATAAGAGTGGCTCTATTGCCATCCAGTGGTCAAGTCTAAAGCAGTCAACGACAATAAAGTAGGTTGGGATTTTATCTTGAAGAAGTGGCACCACGTGTTGGTCTAAAACATCCACAGACAATGGAGGTCTTTCTTGGCTGCCGTTCACCCATTCGGGATAATTAGCTTGTATATAATCAGAAAATTCAGCATTACACTCTTTTTTCTGTTCTATGTGTGTTTCTTCTAAACCTTGTTTAGCCAATTGGTCGGAAAGCAGGTCCCATTCTAAAAGTTTCACATAAATGTCAATCCAATCTTGCCAAGTTGGTTGTGATGCCTTGACCGTGCTGATCGTGTTAAAGTCGTTGGTGTATCGTCCGGGGATTTGTGTTTCTACAATATGTTTTTGGTCAAGTACCCGTTTTAGCGTAGAAGCTATCTGTGCGACTCCGATAGGTTTAACTAAAAAATCCGTCACCTGTTTTCCGAGTGCGACATCAACAAATCTGTCGTCACTTGATTGTGTAACCAGAATGACAGGGACTTGTGCGTTAATAGTTCTAATGATATCTAATGTTTCCATACCATCCTTGCCGGGCATAACTTGGTCCAGTAGGATAGCATCATATTGGTTATCGGTCTGTTTTAACAATTCAATTCCATCTTCACCATTTGTAGCAGGGGTGACATTATATCCGCGTTTTTCAAGGGAATGTCTATGCGGCAGCAGTGCCTCTACTTCATCATCTATCCATAGGATTTTATGAGTCTTTTGTTGCATCTATTCTCCTCGGAATTCGCTATGAAACGTTTGTTGGCAACCGTATTTCGAAAGTTGTCTTACCTGGACTACTTTCGATTAGTCGTATGCTACCGTGATGATATTCCCTAATAATTCTTTGTACTATTGTCAATCCAAGTCCCCAACCATGGGTTTTTGTTGTCATTCCCGGTTCAAAAATGAACCTTTGATTTTCACTGGGGATTCCACTACCGTTGTCGGAATATCGTATGATAACCATTTTCTGTCGTTCATCATAGAGTGGTTCAATTTGAATGTGTCCTGCTTTTTTCTGTATTGCATCAAGTGAATTCCGAATTAAGTTCTCAAAAACCCACTGTAGTAAGAGTGCATTTGCAGAAATCGCGGGTACATCATGTGGTTTAATAATTATGTCTATATTGCGACTGATTTGTGGTAGTCGTTTCTCAAAATATGTAAGGACATTGGCAAGAACTTCCTGAATGTTAACCGTAGTTTTTGTCGGTTCTGTGCCGATCATACCAAATCGTGTCGTTGTTTTCTGGAGACGTTCAAGGTCGCTTTGCATGTTGGTAGAAAGTTCAGCAAGGACGTGATCTCCGGTCTCTTGACTTCGCTCATCTAACAGTTCTGACCATGCGAGTAGAGCAGAGATAGGAGTTCCGAGTTGATGTGCGGTTTCTTTTGCTAACCCACCCCATATTGCTGCATGTTCATAAGATTTTATCCGTCGATAGACGAGAATAGAACCAAATGCGAAGAGAGGCAAGACAATAGAGAGTACAATTGGCGTAATCAATAAACCGTAGAACGATTTAATTTCGTAATAGAAATACCCCTCTTGCCAATCAGGTGTGGTTTGAAGTGCAGCGAATGCGGGTGTATTTTGAATGAAGATTTGGGCACGTTCTTTTTCCTCTGGTGTCGCATTTTCTGCAGTGATGACATCTTTCCACATCTGCCATTTCTGAGGCATCTTTTCAGTATCAGTTATAGCAAAAGGGAGGTGTGCCATTTCACTTGGTGCTGCATCTCCGTAGTAAAAATAACCGGTTATCTTTCTATCTTCCTTTAGGAACGGTATCTTTCGTCGCTGATTCTTCTTTCTCATCCGTTCCAATGTTGATGTTAGCAAATCCTCCTCATCATGTGTTAACGTAACGGTAATACTTTCGTTGACCTTCTCATCTAAGTGTGTATCAATTCCCTGTGCAATTTCCCATTTTCCATCTGCATCAGTGATAATAAATGAAAACCTTCGCGATCTATTTTCGGCATATAATTCCTGTCTAACGACAGTGAGAAGTCTTTGTTGTAGGTCGCGGTCTTCAATACTTGGCAATTCAACTACAAGATTAACGAAAATTTCAATTTGTGCTTCAATATCAGAGTTTAATTGAGAAATTTGACGCGAATAATACGTAAAAACGAGGATCAATATACATACTCCGACACCGAAGTATATGATCATTAATCGTCCAGTTGAATAGGTAGAAGTAATACTACGTTTCCACCTCGACATAACGTCCCCAAGTAAATTTATTACACTTCAGACACGACAGCATATTAATATTATATCCTAAATGAAATGATATTTCAAGGAAGTTCTGCATTGATGGTGTGTAGTAGTAATGCATAGGACGGGCTGAAGTCAAGCGGTACAAGGAATAAGATATGATTTTGCTTTTTTCTTATGATCTTTGTTTACAACGGACATCTTGCATACTATGCTGCAAATATATTTATTATGTAATAATAATAATAACACAAATAAATGTGTTTGTCAAGTTAAATTAATATGTGTATAAAAAAGGCGATTTCCTGCCCGATTGTTTTGGACAAGCAATCGCCTAATCTTTTACAATACTGACAAATAGGAATGTGTTATTCCAAATCCTACTGACCTTTCTTAATGGTAAGTCGGTAGTGTTTTCCGATCTTCTTAGTGTCAAGAACGTCATGCCCATCGTTTTTAAGGCTCTTCGGGACATTCTCAATTGGTTCGCCATCGTCAATTGTGATCTCTAAGAGTTGACCTATATCCATCGTTTCCAGTCGAACCTTCGCTTGCACATAGTTGAATGGACATGCAACACCTTTCAGATCAAGACTGTCAGCGATTTCCTCAACAGGTTTTTCTTTCTTGATGACTTTCGGTTTGGCTGCAGGACGAGATTTGCGTGTTTTGCGTTTGCTTGCTTCCTCTTCCTCTTGTTTGATACGCATACGATTATAGACATTATGCGATTCTTCTACGAAGAGGGTAGCTTCTTCCACGCGGCGGTGCGCCAATTCTTGGTCAAACGTTGAGGCATCTTCTTCTGTTGCCTTGAACAGATGTGCGCCGTATCCTACAAAGAAGTTGCCCGGGTCAAAGAAATGTTTTCGGAATTCCTCAACCGTCTTTGCATCGTCAATGTATTGCAAGCCGACTGTCGTTAGGAGTCCATCAGCAGCTCGTATCATGGCATCAAATGCTGTATTTGCACATTCTTGATAAATGCCTTTTTCCAAACTCAGACCAGATTCATAAATCAGTCTATCGGCTTCTTCTAACTTCATAGAAACAAGCGCGACCACCTTTCCAGCACATTCGCCGACACCTGTTTTGAGTTGGAAATCTTTCGTATCACCCGTGTCTACATAGAATTCAGGTGCTTCTTCGTAACTTGGTATGGTATCGTACTTAGATAGCATTGTCTTAATTTTCGCTTTACCAAGCCGTGCCACATAATCTGTGAAGGTTTCCGCATCTTGCTTTTCATCGCTATATTTACCAGTTAATTCCTCAATGAATTGGGGAATAAATTTGCCGTGGATTTTTCCTGTAGCGAGTCCATAAGAACTTGCGTTTTCCACCATATGTCCCCCAAGTAGCACTTGGTAATAGGGTGCGGTACGCCCATCTATACGACGAGTAGAACCGAAGAATCCTATATTTGCTATATGGTGCTGTCCGCATGAATTGGGACATCCACTAATCTTAATTCGGAAGTCCTCAATCTCATGTTCCAAACCGTTTTCAATGAAATGGTTTCGTAGATGTGCTGCCAAACCGCGTGAAGAAGAAACACCGAGTTTGCAAGAGTCAGTACCGGGGCAAGCGACAATATCTACTAATGATTCAGCACCTGGTTCTCCCAGACCGATTTCCTTTAGCTCCTTATAAAGAGCAGGCAAGTCTGTCATTGTCACCCAACGGAGCACAATGTTCTGTTCCACCGTTGCCCGTATTGTGTCTTTCACATATTTACGTGAAATGTCTGCTAAAGCACGTGTTTGGTCAGAAGTAATATCTCCCAACGGAAGTGTTATTGTTACAAATGCGTATCCAGGCTGTTTCTGTAAGCGGATATTGGAATCATACCACTCATCAAACCCTTCAGGTTTTGAAGTGCCGTTCAACTGTGTCGGAGGTTTTAGTGGACTTTCATCGTAAGCATCTAAATTATCAAGATATGCTGTCCATTCAGGATCATGTCTGAGTGTTTCACGGTCTTCATAGACAAGTCTACGGAATTCTTCAATTCCGTATTTTGCGATTACAAACTTCAGTCGTGCTTTATTCCTATTTCTACGTTCACCTAACCGTGTGAAAACTCTACAGATTGATTGTGAAATCGGTAGGAGTTCTTCAGCTGGGAGGAATTCATCAAGAATTTTCGCTTGATGAGGGACTGCACCGAGTCCACCACCGACATAAAATTTAAATCCTTTTTTGACTTCACCGTCAACTTCTTTGACCGCTGCCACGGCCCCGATGTCGTGCATATTTGCTAAACCACATGCGTGTTCTTCGCATCCAGAAAATGCGATTTTGAACTTACGTCCGAAATCTTTTGCATCTTCATGTCCTAATAGGAACGCGGACAACGCTTTGGAATAGGGTGTTACATCAAAAGTTTCATCATGGCAAACACCGCTGATGGGGCATGCTGTAACGTTCCTCACGACATTACCGCACGCTTCTTTCGTAGTAATATCAACGCTTGCCAGGCGGCGCATCAACTCTGGTGTGTTATCGATATCTACATAATGGTATTGCACATCTTGTCGTGTTGTTATGTGGATGATATTGTCCGAAAATTCCTCAGCAACATCCGCTAACATTTCAAGCTGCACTGCTGTGAGTCCACCAAATGGGATTTTGACACGGATCATCTGCGACCTATCATCACGTTGTCCATAAACCCCGTGTCGTAGTCTAAATTCTGTCCAAGTAGCCTCTTCAACTTGACCAGCTTTAGACCGTTCAAATTGTATTTCGTAAATCTCAATTTCGCGGGCAATATGAGCGGGAATAGCCGATGCATCGTAAGCTCCCGCATATTCAATAGCCATTCTATTCTCCTTATTACCTCATAATTGTAGCATACATAATTAGTGTCGGATAAACGTCTATTCTTAAAAAACTTGCAAGTCAATAAACTCCTGATTTCCATGCCGAGAGGAAACAGCGTATTAAGTAGTATAGTTTACATTAAAAAGCAACTATAGTCAAGTGTAATTGTGATTTTAATCTGAGGGTGCATCTCCCCAATCTGGAATTGGTAGTAATTCACCGTCTCTTAGTGCAGATTCATGTGCGACAATTCCAGGGGCACAATAACGTACTGCCTCCCATACGTTGATACGCGGCAGACGTTGTCGATTGACTGAATCCACGAATTCATGCACAAGATAAGCGTGTGAACCACCGTGTCCACCTAAATTATCCTTAAGTTCTTCTGGCAGGAATTCGTGCATTTGTTCGGTTTGGACAGGCTGTGAACCTTGCTTATTTGCCCACACCTTTCCCGCAAGACTCTGTTCATAACTTCCTTCCGTGCCATAGATTCCGCTTACGCGTTCACTTCCGGGATGACCAATTCTTCTGAACTCACAGATCTGCATTGTGGCACCGTTGCTCATTGTGAAGAGTCCTACTTCATTGGAAAACGGGTTTTTGTAAATAGTGTCTAACCGAAACCAATCATCGTTAGGATAGATATATCCTTGCGCGGAAACCGACGTGGCGTGTGCATTCATCACAGAGATTGGGAAACAGGTTGAGTGTGTTGGATAATACATTGGGATGAAACCGGTTTTATCCCGACCGAACTGATCACCCCAACGGTTTTTTAGCACGTTATATAGTCCATGATCCATGTCGTGGAAGTATTCGGCGCGACAGTGAACAAACTCACCAAATGCACCTTCGGCTGCTTTTTGTCGGCAAAATGCGGTTTCTGGACGAAAATAACTTGTCTCACCGTTCATGTATATCATGCCGGTTTTTTCTACTGTCCTAATCAACTGTTCGCATTCGTCCAATGATACCGCAGCGGGAACAGCAGTGTAGACATGCTTTCCGGCTTCCATTGCCTGGATAGCTTGCTGGGCATGCATCCAATGTTGTGTTATGATAACAAGTGCATCCAGATCAGATTTGCAGATATCGTCAAGGCTTGTATAGGTTTCAGAGATCTCAAACTGTTGTGCCCATTTTGACAATCTGTCCGGTTGTAAATCGCATAATGCAAGACGATGTACATCTGGATGTGCTTTGTAGGACTGGATAAATGAGGGACCGAACATCCCTAAACCTACCATTCCGATGCTAATACTCATCGGGTTGCTCCTCAAGATATGGTGTATGTCATAATTGATGTAAGATAGCATCTATTCGAATTGGTGTCAAGAGAATACTTTGTAAATTTGACATTTTTTTCAAACACGTGTATACTAATTCATCGTGATGCCGGGATGCTGGAATTTGGTAGACAGGCTAGATTCAGGTTCTAGTGTGCAATTTGCGCGTGAGGGTTCGAGTCCCTTTCCCGGCATTTTATTCTTTTTGAAGTGTTTCTGGCACCAACCATAGAAAGATCGCAACTGCCAAGTAGCCAATTCCACCTAAAGCAAACCCAGAATACCCCAATCCGAATAGGTCCGCGATGTTTCCAACGACAACAGGTCCTGCTGATCCTCCAAAGTCTCCAGTGAGTCGCCATAACCCAAGGAATTCTCCTGTGCCATCAGTTGGTGCTAAATCTGCGCCGAGTGTCATCATCGTGCCTGATGCGATTCCGTTCCCAAATCGCATCAGAACTGCTGCGAGGAGAAGCCATGTAAAAGAGCCTGTGAACGGCATCAATAACATACCTGTAGCAAAGATAGATATACCCGGTACCGTTGCGTATCGTCTGCCGAAGCGATCCATCATTGCCCCTGCAACAGGAAACATTGACATATCCACTGCAGAAGAGATCATTTCCACCAAACGGACACCTTGTGTGCTTAAACCTACCACATCTTTTGCGTATAACGGAATTATAATATGGCATCCGCGCCGTAGTGTCTGAACACAGACTTGTCCGACACCCGCCGTGGCAAGTAGTTTATAGTGTTGTTTAGAGACGTGGATAAGCTGCTTTAGATAGGGTTGTGTGCTTTGTTTATTATCCATTGGTTCTCGTTTTGCTTCTGATATTGAGAATAAACAGATAATAAATGTAAGCACAGCAATTACTGCATAAACGTAAAATGGAAGTCGTAGATTTGCTCCGAGGAAGATAGCACCAAACTTTCCTGCAAAAGTCCCCATACGATTGACGCCACCGAACAAGGCGATAGACCTACCCCGCTTTACCAGTGGAATTACATCAGTCATATATGCATGCCGAGAGAGCATCCATAACGCATTACCTACACCACCGATCAGTTGTGCAACGACCAAATGTGTAAGCTGCTGTGCTATCCCCATTCCGATAGTTGACACGGCTATTAGGCATAATCCGAGCAACATCGAGGATTTTCTACCTATTCTTTCAACCAGAATTCCCGCTGGGATATTTCCAACAACACCGACAGCTATAACGATAGTGGTTAAGGTGTAGGATATATCAAAGGATTTTATGTAGATTGCTTGCGTGGGTAAGATGATTCCCGCGCCTGTAGAAAGGAGGAAAGCAGGGAGATAGATAGGCAGAATTAGTGAGACACGACTAAATTTATTGGATGCCAAATTGGGATTGACTCCTTAGGAGTGTCGTACATTATCTATGGTGGGTGTATGTTGTGAGAACTACGGTAGGTATGGATATAGTAACCACACCTACCGTAAAAACGATCTATTCGTCAAGCCAACTCATCATACTGCGTAGGTTTTTGCCAACTTCTTCAATCTGCTGTTCTGATTCTTGTCGGCGTAGTGCTTGTAGGACGGGTTGATTTGCTTGATTCTCCAGCACCCACTCACGTGCGAAGATACCGCCTTGCACGTCTTTAAGAATTTGACGCATTTTTTCACGAACACTATCGTCAATGAGTACAGGACCACGCGTTAAATCACCATATTCTGCAGTGTTACTAATATCGTTTCGCATCTTGCTTAGTCCGCCTGCATAGAGTAGGTCAACAATAAGCTTCAATTCGTGTAGGCATTCAAAGTATGCCATTTCAGGTTGGTAGCCTGCTTCAACGAGTGTATCAAATGCGGCTTTGATAAGGGCAGCAGTGCCGCCACATAGTACGGCTTGTTCACCGAACAGGTCGGTTTCGGTTTCTTCACGGAACGTGGTTTCAATCACCCCTGCGCGTGTGCCACCGATTCCTCTTGCATAAGCGAGTGCGATATCTCGCGCAGTGCCTGTTGTATCTTGATGTATTGCGATGAGACATGGCACGCCACCACCACCTTCAAACACTTCACGGACAAGTGAACCGGGTCCTTTTGGTGCAATCATGGTCACGTCTATATCGTTAGCAGGTACAATCTGACCGAAATGTACGCTGAATCCGTGCGAAACCATGAGCATGTTGCCTGCTTGCATATTCGGTTCAATCTCATCTTGGTATACAGCAGAATGTTTTTCATCGGGGATGAGTATCTGAACAATGTCTGCCATTGCTGATGCTTCTGCAACAGTTTTGACGGTAATCCCTTCTGCTTCGGCGCGTGGTTTTGACCGACTACCTTCATATAATCCAACAACGACGTTCGCGCCGCTATCTTGAAGGTTAAGTGCTTGTGCTCTGCCTTGTGCACCATAACCGATGATGGCGACGGTACGTTCTTTTAGTAAATCAAAATTGGCATCACTATCGTAATATATTGTTGCCATAAGTATGTTCCTCTCTTACGAATTTTCCTGATAAAGTTATATTCAATCAATGCTAACGTGAGTTCGGTATAAGTGATTCATTTTACTCTTTCAAGTTGCAGGTTCACCAGATAAATTCCTGCTGCTACTAATCCAGTTCCCACTAATAAGTTGAAAGACAGTTTATCTCCTAATAGCAAGCTGCTAAACAACACTCCCGACACTGGCATGAGAAAAGAAAAGACCACAAGTTTGCTTGCTTTGTACTTTCTTAGCACAGATGTCAAGGCTAAGAAGCAGAAACCTGTTATAACCCATCCTTGGTAGAGCAAACCCATACTGCTTTCAAAAGACCACTTAATTGGTATCTCACGCTCAAAAAGATAACTTAAGACCAAAAAAAACGGAATGTTTAAACCTAATAACCAGACGAGTAGTCGATACGGATAAATCTCTTGAACAAACAGTTTTGTCAGGGTAATGCGAAATGCCAACAAACAAGCCGATAGCGTTACAATCAAGTCGCCGATGAGATGCTCCACAACACCCACGCCTTGTAGATTCGGTGTGAGTGCTACAAACATACCGCCGAAGGCGGCGAGAATTCCGAATGACTTTGTGGGGGTAAGTCGATCATTCGGCAGCCAGAAATGACCGAACAGAACCACAAATACTGGATACAGTGTATGACAGATAGTAGAATGCGAAGCCGTCGTGAATTGAGTGCCGACATTCATTGTAATTGTATGTAATGCCTGGAGTGCTGCCAGCAAGAGTAACCGGGGCAATTCTGCCGAGCGCATTCGCATGGACACCCCATAGATGAATCCTATCCCGCCAACAGCGATCACACCTAATATGCTGCGAAACAGTGCCATTTTTAGTGGTGGGAAGCCTTGCAAACCAATTTTAACAGATAATGATCCCGCGCCTAAAAGGGAAACAACAAGGAGTATGAGGACTATAATCTTACCAGGAGGGTCTTCATTTCTAAATTCTTTTTCAAGCATAAATACTTTCTTTCTCTTTGTTCCCTCGTTGAACTCCCATTGGTTCTTCAATAGATGAGGAAAGTATGTTTTCTGTTCTTCTGCGTGGCGTATTTATGTTGCAGTACAAAATACAAAACAAATCACAATCAAATTGCTACGTTTCTAATATTACCTCCGTTGTTATGATACAATCTATCTTTAGGAAATTGTTGGAATTCTAAAATGAATAGGAATGTAGGAGAATTGAAAGGCTTCACTATCAAGTGCTACTTTGTACCACCGCGCATCATTGCAATTTTGCCGGTACGCGCTAATTCAAGAATACCATAGGTGTTAAAGATTTCAATTGCCGCTTCTAGTTTCCCTTCATCACCAGTAATTTCAAGCACGAGTGATGATGGTTTTGTATCTATAACGCGTGCCCGGTACACCTCTGCGACTTGTAGAATCTCCGCACGTTTTCTCGGATCATCCGTGCTAATCTTGAGAAGTAGGAGTTCTCGTTCTACATGAGTGCCTGTGGTGAGGTCTGTCACCTCAATGACATCAATAAGCCTATTAAGGTGTTGATAGATTTGATCAATTATCTGTGCATCCCCATGTGTAACGAGGGTAATCTGTGAGACGCTCTTGTCGTGTGTTTCCGCGACGTTAAGGCTGTCAATATTAAAACCGCGTCCACTAAAAAGTCCTGCGACGCGTGCCAGGACTCCGAATCGGTTCTCAACCATAACTGAGAAAATGTGTCTTTCTTCTTTGCTCATATTTTCTAACTTTTTCTATTTGCCGTTTCGTTTCTATCAGTAGGTTATGCTGTCTGACTTTTGTGGATAGTCTGTTGGAAACATTGGCGTGGCACGGAGACCACGCCCTACAATAATGACTGACATACTCCCACAGCTAAAGCAGTGGGGTTCTTAGTTCTTATATTGGTAACAATTGTTGTTTCCAAACGACTTTTCCTGCTTCCGTCTCTCGTGCCTTTTTCTGAACTGCATTAGGTCTTAATTGGACTCCACAGGCGTGACTTTCGGTGTGCCCCACCGTAGTTGGTTTCAAGTTGATTGCAGCGTTGATATCTCTATCTATAGAAATATTGCATTGACTGCAATGATATGTCCTTTCTGATAGTTCTAACTCTTTTTTCTTGTGTCCACAATTGCTACATGTTTTGCTTGATGCAAAGAATTGGGATGCTTCTGTAACAGGTATTCCATGTGTTTCTGCTTTCGTCTTGAGTTTAGAGAGAAATCCACCTAATGCTGAATCTGACAATGCTTTTGCAAGTTTCTTATTCTTTAGCATGTTGGTAATCTTTAGCGTCTCAGTCCCGATAACTCTTGCCCGGTTGACTATATCCGTAGTTGCTTTGTGGTGTGCGTCACCCCGGATACAGGCGATACGATAATGCAGTCTGGCTACCTTATCTTTTTGCTTGAACCCGTTTTTTGACTTAGGCACTTTTCTGCTAAACTTACGTTGTTCCCGTTTGAGTTTTTTCGCATAGCGTTTGAGGGGTCTCGGATTATTATATTTGATGCCATCTGAACAGGTTGCCAATGTGTTTATCCCCACATCAATGCCAATCACAGGGTGCGTTGAGTTATCAACGACTTCGGTGTCCTCTGTGTAGACAGTGATAGAGACAAACCATCGGTGTGCTATTCTTGAGACTGTCACCTTCATAATCTTCCCGACAAAACGCAATGATTCAAACATCTTGACCCAACCTATCTTAGGAAGTTTGATATTTGGACCTTTAACTTCCACAAACTGATTGTTTGTCGTGAAGGAATCCTTTTTGCCACGCTTTTTAAATCTTGGAAATCTCGCACGCTTGCCAACCCAATTCGCAATCGCAGCGGATAAGTTGCCAAATATGCTTTTATTCGGGACAACTTGATCCATATCTTTTGTCCAAGCATGTTCTTTCTTAGCGACATTAAATCGCTTGTTTAATGCTGTGGCAGATAGAAAGTTATCTTTATCTAACTCTGCTTTAAAATCTGCTAATGCGTGATTATAGGCAAACCGTGCATAACCACATTGCTGGGCGAACCAAGTCCGTTGCTTATTGTTTGGATTCAATGCAATTTTATGTGTTTTTAACATGACATTCCCGTATCCTGTGAAGATTCCATATCCGATCGTTAGGGGTGTGGCAGATGCCTAACGACAACCGCCGCTGAACTCGTTTAAATAGGATACCATGTTTTTTTCATAAGTCAAGTTTTTTGGCGGTGTTTCATCCCAAACCTAAAGCATTGGGTTTTCACACCGCAACGTTTGATAAGAATATAATCCCATTAATATGACATTGGAATTAGGACAGACCTCGAATTACATCTCCAAGACCTGCACCTGCGGGAACCATTGGAAATACGTTCTCTTCTTCATCAACGATGAAATCAATCACGACAGGACCATCATTGATGCCTTTTGCCTTTAGTAATGCAGGTTCCACATCTTCGGGATGTTCCACTCGGAGACCAGTTGCCCCGAATGCCTGTGCAAGTAATGCGAAATCGGGATTATCGTGGTAATCAACAGCAGAATAGCGTTTGTCATGGAACAGTTCTTGCCATTGCCGTACCATACCCAAATACATATTATTGATGATGAAAATCTTAAGAGGGAGCTTCATTGTAATCGCAGGCACTAATTCCTGAATGGTCATGATGTAGGATCCATCACCATTAATGTTAACAACGGTTTTGTCCGGACATCCGAGTTGTGCACCGATTGCAGCAGGCAGACTGAACCCCATTGTGCCAAGTCCCCCTGAGTTTAGCCAAGTTCTTGGGTCTGTAAATTTGAAGTATTGTGCAGCCCACATCTGATGCTGTCCAACATCCGCAACGACTATGGCATCACTATAATGCTCATAGATCTTTTCTATGACATATTGCGGCATGACTTTATTGCCTTTCTGCTCGTATTCAAACGGATATTTCTGTTTCCATTCCTGAATTTGATTACGCCAGGGGTCAATATCTGCTGTATCAACCAACTTGTTTAATTCTGTGAGAACATTCTTGGCATCCCCAACAATAGGCACATCAACAGGTACATTTTTGCCGATACAGGATGGGTCAATATCAATGTGGATTTTTTTAGCTTTTGGTGCGAATTTGCCGAGGTCTCCTGTAACCCTATCATCAAATCTTGCGCCGATAGCAACAACAAGGTCTGCATCAGTGAAGGCATAATTTGCACAGCATGAACCGTGCATTCCAGGCATCTCCATCGCCAATGGATGTGTTTCTGGAAATGCCCCAAGTCCCATCAACGTGACAGTAATAGGTATCTGTGTATTGAGTGTGAATTTCCGAAGTTCTTCACTTGCATTTGCGAGAACTACCCCACCACCAGCATATAACATTGGACACTTCGCTTCTTTAATTAATGCTGCTGCTTTCGCAATTTGTGCTGGGTCCCCATTCACTTGGGGTTTATAACTTCGTATATCAACTGTATCGGGATGTTGAAATGTAGTCTCTGCTCTTTGAGCATCCTTAGCTATGTCAATAATAACGGGACCTTGTTTCCCTGTACTTGCCAGATGAAATGCTTCAGCGACAACATCTGCGACTTCATCACAACTTTTGACAAGGTAACTATGCTTACAGATTGGTCGGGTAACACCGATAACATCACATTCTTGGAATGCATCACTCCCGATAAATTCTGTCATTACCTGTCCAGTAATCGCAACCATAGGGATTGAATCCATATATGCAGTTGCAATTCCGGTAACAAGATTTGTTGCACCGGGACCGGATGTTGCGAGTGCGACTCCAACTTTACCAGTGGCGCGTGCATATCCATCAGCGGCATGAGAAGCACCTTGCTCATGACGCATTGGGATCAATTTTACTTCTGTTTCATCGTAGAGGGCATCGAAAATCGGCATTGCCGCGCCACCGTTCACACCGAAGATATATTCGACACCTTCACGTTTGAGACCATCAACCAGGATATGTGCTCCTGAAAGTTCCATGTCAATTTCCTCATAGACGGTAGTAGACACATTCTTTTGTGCCGTAAGTTGTTGAAAGTAAAAAACCTTCTCGTTCCAACTTTGGAGACGAGAAGGATGCGGCTTTAATAGCACGTTTCGGTTTGCGTATATTACCGAAACCGACCTTACCGTGGTACCACTCCAATTCCTTCCCTCGTTCACTGTGGAAATAAGACTGTTTGAACGACCAAAAACGAGGAAAAGCACTCTTTGGGATGTAATAACGGACATCACACCGGCTAACCTTACTGATGTATCGCAATTGGGAAATCGCTTCAACAACATGTTCAGATTAGCTGCTCCAGGGTGACTTCAGTCTTAGGAACTTGGGGTGACCTTCCAGCCTATGAGTCACCTTCTCTTACAAGTCCAGAGGACCTACTCCTCCCCTTCAACGCATTTACTTAAATTCAATTTTATTATGTACACCATTCTTTTGTATCTGTTAGGTGTTTGCGAAATTCTCTCTATACCGATGTAATTATAATACTTCTCAATGAAAAAGTCAAGAAAAATGCTAAACATCATCCGTAGTCTAAATCAGTAGATTGTGACTATAGATGATTGTCTGTTTAACGTAGAGATTTAAGTTTTCCCCAGACTACGCTGACTTTACCTGTCGGATCTACCGCTTGTGCTTCAGGTGCGAACCGATTTGCAATTAGTTCAGCATATTCTGTGGCAACTTGTTCATTTCCCGGGATAACAGTACCACAGCACGAAGTATGGAAATTGATAAACCAACCTTCCATATCATCTGTTCTGTATGCGATGGGATCGGCATCGTTTCCATTGTCTGCATAACTTTCAAATTCAAAATTGTTATTCTCAAGAACATTGAGACCTACTGGACGATTTGATGTCCACTTTCCGAGTGATGGCATGTACTCTTCTCCGAGATCTGTAGGTGCAACTGCTGCAGTATTAGCATTCGTGACGGTAACTCCAAAAATCTTCTGCTGACCTCCAGCGGCTGCGGTAACTCTATTATTAGCATCAAAATCCCAATAGTAATATAAAGGATAGTCTCCTATAAATCCTCCGATACCACCATCCCTCAGCCATGAATAAATCAGGTCGTCTTTGCCTTTATTCTGGAATATGGTATCAGGTGTGTTTCCTTGCGTGAGAACAAAGATACCATTTTTGTTTGCTTCCATATATTCTACTAAACCATCAGCATCAACGATTTCAGCATTCAGTTTTTCATCTTGAAGTTTCTCTACGATCATGTCTGCTAAGCCTTTAGCACCTGCAGCTCCACCTTCAATACCTAAACCACCACCGTTTTCCATTTTTACGTCGTACACAACAGCAACATCTTGTGCGAAACTGGCACTTGCGAAAGACAACGCAATAAATGATATAATACAGAATAACTTTTTCATTGTCTATTCTCCTAATTTGGAACCATATATAGTTTTAAGGTCTTTGTTTTTGTCAATAGTAAAAAGGGGTAGTTAGGACTACCCCTTAGAAACAAGTCTGGTTTTAAGCGTTTGCCTTGTAAATTTCATTGACTTTTGACCAGTTGACGACATTTTTCCACGCATCAACATAATCTGGACGACGGTTTTGATAGTTCAGATAATAGGCATGTTCCCATACATCAATACCGAGAAGCGGGGTATGTCCCTGCATAATTGGACTATCTTGATTTGCTGTAGAGTAAATCTCTAATCCACTGTCACCGATAACCAACCATGCCCAACCGGATCCAAAGCGTTTGGTGGCTGCTGTAGTGAATTCTTCATTTGCTGCTTCAAGCGAGCCAAATGCAGATTTTATCGCGTCAGCAAGAGCTCCACCTGGATTGCCGCTATCGCCTTCGGGACACATGATAGACCAGAAGAGTGAATGGTTTGCATGTCCACCACCGTTGTTGATGACTGCTTGACGTATGTCTTCTGGGACTTGGTCAATATTCCTAAGTAGTTCTTCAACATCTAATTTTGCGAGGTCGTCATGACCTTCTAATGCAGCGTTGAGGTTATTGACATATCCTTGATGGTGTTTCCCGTGATGAATTTCCATCGTTTGTGTGTCAATAATAGGTTCTAAAGCATTGTGAGCATAAGTGAGTTCTGGTAATGTGTGTGCCATTTATAATAATAGCCTCCTTAAGTATTTTGGTTATAGGTGAGTATAACAGAATTGCACAAAGTGTGCAAGGAATTTACATTTATCGGGTGTGTAAAGCTTTTGTCACTAACTTCTCACCATGAATTGTAGGGGCGGGTCTCTGTGCCCGCCCGTTGCTTTACAGAACAAGGAATGGCGGGGCACGGAGACCCCGCCCTACAATGGATGGTAAGAAGTTAGTGCCAAGAACTTCACACACCAGGGTTATTTAGTTTTCGGTTTTTTGTTGAGTTTTATCACAAATGCTAAATGTCCCAAGCCGGTAGGTGCGGTTAGGAAACCGAACCATAGGCGTCAATTTAGTGATTTCTTGCTGCATTTTCAAGATATTCCAATGTGGTGTCTCTATTAGCACGCCTCTCAATGTAGCACCCGTTTTGGAATGCTTGTTTTATTTCATCAAAAGTTTGCCGGAAAGACATTATAGACTTGCGAAAACCTATTGCGAGTATGCGTGCGTATGTGCTAATAAGTTCTGCTGTCTTTGATAGACTATGTTTTAGGCATCGCCAACCGACCACTAACATGATCCAATGCCGAATAATCGCAACGATGAGTTTCGCATACAACTCACATAAGATACGATATGGCTTGTCGCTACGGGAGGTATCAACTTTTCCAATGCTTTTGAAGCACTTATACATCAACTCAATCTGCCATCGAGTGCGTGCGACAGCACAAATCTGCTCAGCAGCCAGTTGGTCTACTCCGACGTTAGTAATGTAGATATTCCACCTTGCGAACTGAAGTCGTTCTGGTGAAGGTTTCGTATACTTCCGCTTCGCACGATGTTTTATATCCTTCATGCGCTGTTGGGTTTCTGTTTCTGAAAGTCTTTGAACAACTAATCGTGCTTTGAGACGCTTGTTTTTGCCTATAAAGATTTGTTTGTCCTTGAAGGTATCAGAACCCTTCTTGAGCCATTTTAGCAAGCAAAAAGGTTCACCTGTTTCATCATAGAGAAAACACTTTACTTTGTAGCGTGATATCCAAAAGGCGTTTGCATCGGAAAGTTTTTTGAAGGTATCAAGCGAATAATAGCCGAGGTCTGCAAGGCGTAAACTGCCAGAGGGTAGCATATCAATCTGCTTTTCAATAGCACTATCAGCGGTGATGCCATCGGTCAGTTGAAAGTGTTCAAAAGTGCCTGTGGCAATATCAAAACGCAGGTGGAGTTTCACGGAAGCTGTGTTCGGTTTGTTCTTTTTCTTGCCACCTTCCCAAGTGTCGTGGAGCGTATCAGGGAGTGTAATCCAAGAACTATCTTGTAAATAGACACCAGTGAACTTTTCAAGGAGCGGAAGCGTTTGCGGGTCGGCAGAAATAACCGTGGCTGCAGCAGCATCAAGGACAGCTCTAAGGGTCTCTGCTGCTTCGGGTGTAAATCGCTGTTCAATGGCTTGTCGTGTGATTGAAGTTCCGAGCACACCAGCGGTTTGAGCAAGTTGTGTATAGGTGGCATCTGGGTTTTCTAAAAAAGTAAAAACAAGGATTTGAGCAAAACGACTACCGTTGAGTTTACAACTTCTTTTGACAAAACCTGTATTGAGAGCTGCATCATTGGCTATAGTTGTAAGAATATATTGCATTTCTTTGGGAACTTGTGATAATGTATTCATTGGAAACACCTCTTTGTAGACAATAATAACTCTATATCTACATTATATATGAGGTGTTTTCATTCTTACAGAAGTTTTATTTCATAATTTATACTTTCTCTGATTAAAAGTTGACACTTATCGGACTTGGTGCATCCTTAAATTGACGCCTATGGTTCGGTTAGGAAACCGAACCATAGGCGTCAATTTAGGGAGTAAAGTTTGTGCATTTTATACACCTCATGCAGCATGCCACACGCGCATGCTGCCCCGCTGGGGCTTATGTCTGTGTTGATATTACGTGCTATACACCTCATGCAGCATGCCACACGCGCATGCTGCCTCTCCGAGGCTTTTATAAATCACATATCAGCACCAGCGGTGCGAAAGGTGTATAGAAAATGTCCACCACAAGAAACCAAGCACCAGCGGTGCGAAAGGTGTGTATGATAAAAATAGACTTCCAAAATCCTTCACAAGTAAATATATCCTTAAATTGACGCCTATAGTCCGGTTAGGAAACCGCACCTACCGTCTTGTGATTAACTTTCAGTAAATCTCGATTTTGGAAATTCTTAAAACTATAGTAAACTTTTGAATTAATGGGACATTTTGAGATGTAGGAGAGCACTCCGATTCCCGATTATCACTGAGTTAACACGCGATTCGGAGATCGCTCCTACAGTAACTTTGTATTATTATTTTTAATGTTCACTATAAATAACCCTGTTCACATACCCATAGTGATTGACACACACAACACAAAGGTGTATAATTATAATATGGCAATTGGAGGAAATATACATGTCCGATCGTAAAGCGTTTTTGGAAAAAGCACATATCAAAAACTTTCTGAGTTTGCGGAATGTTACACTTCCGTTCAAACCGCTTACAGTTCTCATTGGACCGAATGCAAGCGGGAAGTCAAACTTTTTGCGAGCATTGAGTTAATTTATGGAAATGATAAGTGCAGAAATGGAGGAACCTGTATGATAAGCATTAGGGTATGGAATGTAGAATCGGACAGTGACTCCAAGGCAGTCGATTTTTTGAAAGATGAGTTTTTGAAACCACGGCAGCTTGGACATTTGGCAATCCGATCAGCAGGAAGAAGTGCATTTCGTAAGTGTCATATAAAAGGCACTCCTGTAAATGAGAGTCTGAAGAAGGCACTTCAACATTACCTCAAGCAAGACGATTTTATTGTGTTCGTTACTGACGTTAACAATACCAAGTCAGCGAATCAAAAGTTTATTGAACATATAAAAAATGTCGTTGAAATGAGCGATTTCACTGACAAAATATATTTCGTGCCAGACATTCAAGACAACGAACCAACAACGGATACAACGTGGCAAGGTTTAGTTTCAGATTTTCGAGATCAAGTTGAAAGGGATCGTAAACAGTTTCAGAAGGAATGGGATAGTACTATAGCACGTTTCCACGAGGCATTTGCTGACACCCCAGAAGAGGATGTGATGCGCGATTTTGAGGAAGCACTTGCAGAGGTGAGACGTGAAGGAAAATGAGAACCGTTGGCGTGATTTCCTAATTTTACACAAAAAGTTATACCGATAGTATTCCGTAATCAAAAAAAGAAAATTCCTCACATGAAACATTTCTGTCTATTACTTCCAATCCTCATCCTCTTCCTCAGTTGTTCACCACAACCGATAGAGATACCTGATCCAAATTTAGCTACAGCAATAAGAGATGCACTCGGTTTAGAACCAAGTGAACCGATCCTGCAAAAGGATCTTGATGCGTTAACATCTCTGACAGCATCAAATGCTGGTATTACAGAATTAAAAGGTATTGAACAGGCAAGAAATTTATTGAGTTTACAACTGGACAGGAATCAGATCACAGACATCACCCCATTGACAGAATTAGTCCAACTCACAGAACTCAATCTCAGAATGAATCAAATTGCAGACTTGCCACCGCTTGAAGGGATGAAAAAACTTGCAAAGTTGGAGATTAGTGGGGATCAAATTGATGACATAACACCGCTGCAAGGATTAACACAACTCACAGAACTTTCAATATCAAATAGTCAAATAAGCGATATATCACCGCTTAAAAACCTAAAAAACCTTACTGAACTTTCAATATCGAATTGTCAGGTAAGCGATATATCACCACTTGCTGAGTTAACACAACTCAATGTCCTATCACTTTCATACAGTAGAATCAGCGATATTACCCCTCTTAAAAACTTAACAGATCTGAATGTTTTGCGGCTTGTTTCCAACCAAATTAGCGATATCACGCCGCTTGAAAACTTGACGCATCTCACCGATTTATGGCTTGTATCTAATCGGATTCGTGATATTTCACCGATCAAATTTATACCGCAACTTCGCAGTTTATTGGTATCATTCAACCAAGTTCAAGATATTAGCATAGTTGAGAAAATGACAAGTTTGAAGGATTTAGGAATTAAGGGTAATCCTATTCAAGACAAGACACCAGTATATCGGCTTCAAAAGAAGGTTCCAAATTTGAAAGTAGACATGTAAGTAATCCTATTCTTCACATAGAAACTCCTAACAACCCACGTGTCAACTGAAAATCTGCATTTCCTTTACCGTGTAACTTTGGGGTATAGTTCCGCGAAGCCACCTCAATAACCAACGATAATAATTCATCAACATCAACAGAAGTCAAATCCATATCTTCTCCATACCGTTTTTGTGTTGTCGAATCGGTCGTAGCTTGAATTAGGGGGACCATCACATGTGATTGTAAGGGTGCTCCAACGATATGTGCTAACGCAAGTTCAACTCCCGTTGCTCCTAAACCTGTGAGAGTTTCTGTCGGTTGATCTGTGGGTGTCTCCATAATGTGAAAACCTTTCATTTTCACCTTCTGCCCATAAGCTAACGATGGGGATGAAGACAAGGATTCTGTCAAGAATGTCGCGTTAGCAGGCACAACGACTGTTCCACCCGCATAGATGATCACTTCGGTCAGTTGCATCATTGATTGTGAAATAGACATAGGTATCTCACCGATTGAAGTTACCGCTATACAAAGGTGTTCTAATCCAGCATCAACAATTGGTATAGAAGGTTTATCAGAAAGTTCATCTTCGAACCAATTGTGCACCTTCTCAATTACTGCATCAATACCTCCGTCCATTTGTACACTTGCCCATCCGTAACCTTCAGGAGATATACCCAGTTTTTGAATCTCATGCCGAACATGGTCGTTATGTGTCTTTTCACAGCCGTGTTCCAATAGCAAACCGAGTGCAACCGTAGGATGCGTGAGATGACCAATCATGGTGCGAGTGTGAATCTCCTCAGTGCGTCCACTTGAAACACCACATCCTTCTGTATGTGCAAGTGCTACAAATCGTGATATCCCTTGATCACTGCCGATGCCTTGTTCATTACATCTGTGTGCGATCATTTGTGCAATCTGACCTGAACAGAGGCTGGTCGGCAAGATGAGACCGAGTTGATCACTGCGGTATCCATCTTTTGTTTGAAAAGCACGGAATGTATAGTCATCAGTAGATACCTCTTTTGAGGAGATCGGTATTGGTTCACCTGATTTCATCTCGGATGCTTCAAGATAAGGTGTCAGATCAGTCGGAGCAGTCTGTTTCCAATCACGCCAGAGTGAAACTTGTGAATGTCCTGCTTTTTCACCTACCGACAACTCACCCGATGCAACACTTACCGTCTGATTAAGCATCTGTTCACCGAGTTGTTCCATCGGTGTGCCATCAAGATATGCCCCCGCGTTGACATCCATATCCTTCTCAAGCATCTCATACCGTGCAGTCGTCGTTACAATCTTTATTGTTGGGACAAAAGGGAAATTAGTAATGGAACCGTTGCCAGTAACAAAGAATATCATGTTGGATCCGGATGCTACCTGTCCAGCAATGCTCTCCAAATCGTTACCCGGACTGTCCATGAAATAGTAACCTGCTTTGTCCATCAATTCGCTGTAATCAATAATATGATCAAGACAGACATCAGGATCTCGTTTCATCGCAGCACCGATTGATTTAATTGCAATGTTGTAAAGTCCTCTGAAATTGTTGCCACCCGATGGGTTTCCTTCTGCGGAATGTCCATGCCATCCAACACGTTCCTTAAATCGTTCAACGGTATTGAGAAACTTCCGTGCAGTCGGCAGATCGCGTACGTTCTGAAGTAGATATGCTTCTGCGCCGATAAGTTCATCCGTTTCTGCAAGATTTGCACATCCACCATAACGGATTACCTCTTTCGCAACATAAGCAGCCAATGGGTTGCCTGATACGCCTGAAAATGCGTCTGAACCACCACATTGTAATGCTATTTTGAGATTCGCCAAGGACTCTTCTGTCCGTGAGACTCCATTTACGGTATCTAACCATCCGTTGATAATTTCAGATCCTCTTTTTATGTTCGAATCGAAACTACTTTGTAAGCGAAAGAAATGATGAACGACATCGTCTAAATCGTACCCCTCGCGCACCATGTATTCTTTAAGCATGTCGTTATTGACAGATTCTATTCCGTAATCAACAAGCATGATTGCTCCGATATTTGGATGCACTGTGAATCCTGCCAATGTCCTAAGCAACAAGTCTATGTTATTTGGTGTTTTACCTTCTCCACCTTCTGTGTGTGTTACCGAAACAATACCATCTATGTTCGCATATTTATCTGCACTTGATGAACATTGGTTAGCGAGTTTCCTCGCAAAACCAGATGTGCGTGCTGTTGTCCCCATAACGACAATATAGTTCCGTGTGCCAACACCACGACGAGATGAACGTCTATAACCAAAAAATGAACGATCTTCTGAATGGTGTTCAACTTGTCTGCCCGGTCTCAATGCTTTTTCATCAAGGATAAAAGGTTTGATCGTGTCAATGAAGTTTGGGGTGTTTGGCAGCTCAAAATCCAGATTTCTGATTGACAACGAATCTATCATCTTCTGATTGCAGACATAATCGCCAGGGGCAATTGCGCGTGAAGCATATCCAAAAGGTAATCCCCATGATAATAACGGTTCACCTTCAGCTATTAATTTGACAGCGAATCGGTGTCCTTCCAACACGGAATGTGATAATGAAAACTGCTCATCATACTGAATCTGTGTTCCGACATCTAATTTCTGTGTAGCAATTGCCACGTTGTCATCTGGTGCCGGTAACCTCGCAACACTTAGAAAATCATGTGTCATAGTACCCCCTTGCCTGTTATTTACGATAGATACTTACCTCAATAGCATCTTTTTTAACCCACGGCAGATTGATGTCAAACCAATGTGTTTCAGATTCAAAATTTGTGCGGACGTGTTCAAGGTAATCTGCCATTGCATCTGCCCCAATACCTACGTTGTCAGCTAATACAGTTGCCGGATTTGTCAATTGCGGTTCAATTGCTTTAAAACATGGATAGTAATTATCAAAGTTATTATCAAGAAGCAGAAAATCTACAGGTTCATTTATATCTTTCAGTGCCTCTTGTGCATCACCGATACGAGAGTCAACGAGATCAGAAACGCCAGCACTTTCAAAATTCGCTTGTGCTTGTTTTGCGCGGTTCGTATCTATTTCAAGGGTTATCAAACGTCCAGAACCTATTTCTTTCAAAACACGTAACATCCAGAGACCAGAATATCCTATTGCAGTTCCACATTCAACGATGAGAGAAGGTTTTGCCTTCTCCACCCATCCTGCAATAAATTTTGCTTTTTCAGGACCCAACATCGGAATCCGTTCTTCTCTACACTGTTCTTCAACCTTTTGTAATACTTGTTCAAACATAAAGTCCTCCATAAATAACAGCATCACATCCATTTGAATTTGACACCAATAAAATCAGTATGGTAACATTTTTAATATCCTTAGTGGCATTGATTGTGAATTCTCCTTATCAACGATATATGATAGCGTACAATGATGAGACAATCTTACACGAATTTTATGTTAGGGTCAAGTAATCAAGTTTGAATCATATTATGGCTTAAAATTTAAGACAAATAATTGAAACTGAATTTACTATTCGGTGTATATTAGATTGCAAGCATCTCCGGAGGTGCCGAATGCCAGAATTAGACGATGAATTAATGCAACGTTTTCAAAAAGGTGATGAAGATGCATTTAACTTATTGGTACGTCGGCATCAACAGTCGCTAATCAATTTCATTGCGCGGTATATCGGAGATAAAGATAATGCTGAAGACTTGGCGCAGGAGACTTTCATCCGGATGTTTAAAGCTGCCAACCGATACAAACCGGGACGTGCTCAGTTTAAAACTTGGATGTATTTCATCGCAAAAAATCTTTGTAAGAATGAAATTCGGAACCGAGGACGTAGAGAACGGTATCAGGTTGATAATATCGTTTCCAACGATAATTCTATTGATGGCAATAATGAGGAAATTGATCTTATTGCAAGTGCACCTGCCGACTCTGCCTTCCAACCAGAAGTCGCACTGGAACGCAAAGAACTTCGTAGCACAATCCAAAAAGCGATTGCAGAATTGCCAGATCAGTATAGACTTCCATTGGTTCTGCGGGACATACAAGGACTGAGTTATGATGAAATCGGTAATATACTTGAACTGCGAAGCGGAACTACCAAATCACGTATCAATAGAGCACGATTAATGTTAAAGGATAAACTTAAATCTTACATGGAGTTAATATGAACTGCTTACAAGCTGAGGAACACTTTTCTGCACACTATGAGGACTCGCTTGACTACCAAACGTTACAATGTTTTGAGTCGCACATAGATGAATGTCAAGGATGTGAACAAGAGTATACGTTATTCCGCGAATCTGTCCAAGCATCACAGCAATTACCGCAGATAGAACCTTCACCCTCATTTTCGTCAACATTGCAACAACGTCTTTCTGAAGAAGAACGTGAGACGCTCTCCTTTTGGCAACGGTTGCGACAAGTTCTTATCATACCAAAGTGGGCTTACGGTTTCGCAGTTATTCTGATATTAGCATCTTCCGTTTCATTCCTATACTATGATGATGTATTCAATGGGAGTCCCCAATCTGATGTCAATGGTGAATTCAGTATTGCACCAGGTTCTAATTCGCAAACGCAAATTCCTTCAGAGATTGATGATCGCTTCCTGCCGCGTAGTTTCGGGGGAATTGATTCTGCATTTACCACTTCATCACAACCGATGCAGCGGAACTATGTTCTAAAGCGTGTGAGTTACACTACTACATCAACCGCAGGAGGATTATAGTTCTCCTTTTGGAGTCCGATAAACAAGTTATTCAGTATGAGGATAAAAACATGATTATCGAGAAATCTCAACGAAATATAGACATGATATATCTTTGCAAAGCGTTTGGAATAGTGTTCTTTCTATTTCACATCTTTGTATTGACACCGAGTTTTGCTAAAGAAAGTGTGTTACAACAGTTGGAAAAAGATTTTAAGAAAGTTGTAATCACCTCCCGTCCAGCAGTTGTCAAAGTAATAGCAACACATCACACGACAGCACAATTCCCAAACAACATACGCAAAATGAATGTGTCTCAGCAAAGCATCAGTTCTGGTATTATTCTTGATAAGAGTGGACACATTGTAACCACAACATTTGATTTCTTCCCCAACGCAGTTGAGGTAGTCTTAAATGACAAAAAACGTGTCCCTGCTCAAGTTGTCGGAATGGATGACCTGACCGATATTGTTGTGCTTAAGACAGAAAATAAAATGCCTTTTCAAGTAAAACAAGGGAATACAAAACAGATAGATACCGGTTCCTGGGTCATCACTTTAGCGAATTCTCGCGGTAGTCATCCTATCATTTCATTCGGCATCGTTAGCGGAATTGAAATATTACCAGATCGTCCCTGTGATGAACTGATCAAAATCAATACACCTATTTCCCCGGGGAATAGTGGAGGTGCAGTAATAAATACTTCAGGAGAGATTGTTGGCATGCTTCTGGCTGTCCTTTCCGAACCTCATTTGCAAGATCCTTTTATGTCTCAATTTCCTTTTGCAGCATTCAATAAACCAGGGATTGCATTTGCCGTTCCGATAGAAACAGTAAAATCTGTTGCTACAGAAATAATAAAACATGGTAAGGTGCGGCGAGGTTGGCTTGGTGTAGGAATTGAAACAAAAGATTTCGGTGTGTTTGTTACACGGGTGGATGAGAATAGTCCCGCGCATAAGGGTGGAATTTTACCGAGGGACGTTATACTTGAATTTGAGGATGAACCTGTAAGAACCTATACCCAACTATTAAGGTGCGTTGGCACCAAACGACCCAATACTGAAATCAAACTTAGAATCAATAGAAACGGGAACGAACAGAACTATACCATTAAACTTGGTGAACGGTAGCATTAGTGTATCCTATTTTATAGTGAATTATAAAGATAAGTTGACACTTTCGCCCCTTCCTTTTAGAATCCGGTGCGGTTTGGAAACTGCACCGACCGCCTCGGGATTAACTTTCAGTCCATCTCTATAAACGAGAAATAATAACAACCGAAATCATCCGACGCGTCTTTGAAAATATACCCAATACCCTACCGACTCATACCAACACAATATAAATAATCACAATAAAAAGTGATGAAACATAAAAAAGTGTTACACAAAAAAAATAAACTGTGTGTATAATACAACTAACTACCAAAACAAAAACCTCAAGATGAGACCCTTCTCACTATTAATTTAGAGAGTTTTTGGTTTGGTAGCCAGGGTACCCCACCCTTATTATCTCTGGTAGAAAGTCTGCCGAACAAGGATAGGGAACCCGATAAACATTATGATATGCTACAAAAGCATGTCAATATTAACTATTAAGGGGAAAATACCGCACAACCCATAGGCGGCGGCGCACAAGCTATAGATGAACTCAACGTCTCTGACACAGCGGAACTCTTTATTCCTGATCCTGAATAACTTTCTGCTATTCTATTGTCTGCGGGGCTCTATCATCAAAACCCCGCAGACTCTACACCAAAGGAAATATACCATGAGAATGAAACGTAGTCTAATCTTATGCCTTATGTTCGGCAGTTTTGCTATTTTCTTGCTTTGTCCGTTGAATGTCACTGCCAAAATAGTGTTTGATGCGAAAATAAAACACGCTGGAGATACGCTCTATCATATCTATGCGATGGAGGATGACGGCAGCAACTTACGCAGAATTACGCCCTCCCATCGTTATGATACTGCGGCGCGATGGTTTCCTGATGGCAAAAGGATCGTGTTCGAAAGAGACTGGGGAAAAGGAAGATTGAACACTGGGGATGTAGTGCATAGAGAGTTCTTCATCATAGATGAAACAGGGCGCAATGAACACAGCTTTATGGTGGACAAACATCGAAAAGATACAGGCCCCGTCCCCTCTCCAGACGGTAGGTACATCGCCTTTGACAGTAGCCGGACAGGAGAGTTAGATATTTACGTCTACGACTTAGCACGTGACAAACTCACGGCACTAACAAATAACGAAATAGAAGACGGATGGACCCAACATCCGGATTGGTCTCCTGACGGTAGCCGGATTGTTTATCACAATGGAGAGGCTATCTGGGTCATGAATGCCGATGGTAGCAGAAAAGAACAGATCGTCGCTGCCCCTCATGTCGTTACTTTTCGTGGTTATGCGTGTTGGTCCCCCTCCGGTAGATACATCATGTATAGTGAGACAATTCCGGAGCCTTTAGCGTTCCGCCTTATTTTTCATAAGATGTCCACGAACGCGCGCGATGCCTACAATCTCCCCATAACGGAGGGGAAATATGGGAAGGTGGCCGGTTTGACGTGGATGGGGGATGATAACACCGTACTGCTTTCATACGAAGAAGCGGGGGGTGTCCGTAATATCTATCGGTATGATCTGGATAGTCGTCGGATGACAAAACTCACCGATTTTCCACAAGGGCATGCTTACTTTCCACATTGGGTTGAAGGGACGCTTGCCGTGTCTCCACTGGATAAAGTGACGACTCGCTGGGGATATTTAAAGCAAAAGTTAGCGAAGTGAAACACCTAATTGTATATCTAACAAGTTGATTCACCACCTAACATCAACACCTTTACAAGCAGGTACCCTATTTGGATATCTGCCTTTTTCATATTTAGGCGTATTAAGGTGAAGTATGAATTATATCTACACTTTCTTTCTACGGTAGGTGAGGTTTCCTAACCTCACCATAGGCGTCAATTTAATGAATAACTTTCTGCTATTCTATTGTCTGCGGGGCTCTATCATCAAAACCCCGCAGACTCTACTCAAAAGGAAATATACCATGAGAATGAAAAGTAGTCTAATCTTATGCCTTATGTTCGGCAGTTTTGCTATTTTCTTGCTTTGTCCGTTGAATAGCGATGCCAAGATAGTGTTCCAAGCGAAAATAAAACACGCTGGAGATACGCTCTATCATATCTATGCGATGGAGGATGACGGCAGCAACTTACGCAGAATTACGCCCTCCTATCGTTATGACCGAGCTCCGCAATGGTTCCCAGATGGCAAACGAATCGCGTTCGAAAGAGACTGGGGGAAAGGCAGATGGAACACAGGGGAAACAGTACATAGAGAGTTCTTCATCATAGATGAAACAGGGCGCAATGAACACAGTTTTATGGTGGACAAACATCGAAAAGATACAAGCCCCGCCCCCTCTCCAGACGGTAGGTACATCGCCTTTGACAGTAGCCGGACAGGAGAGTTAGATATTTACGTCTACGACTTAGCACGTGACAAACTCACGGCACTGACAAATAACGAAATAGAAGACGGATGGACCCAAAATCCGAATTGGTCTCCTGACGGTAGCCGGATTGTTTATCACAATGGAGAAGCTATCTGGGTCATGAATGCCGATGGTAGCAGAAAAGAACAGATCGTCGCTGCCCCTCATGTCGTTACTTTTCGTGGTTATGCATGTTGGTCCCCCTCCGGTAGATACATCATGTATTCTGAGACAATTCCGGAGCCTTTAGCGTTCCGCCTTATTTTTCATAAGATGTCCACGAACGCGCGCGATGCCTACAATCTCCCCATAACGGAGGGGAAATATGGGAAGGTGGCCGGTTTAACGTGGATGGGGGATGATAACACCGTACTGCTTTCATATCAAGAAGCGGGGGGTGTCCGTAATATCTATCGGTATGATCTGGATAGTCGTCGGATGACAAAACTCACCGATTTTCCACAAGGGCATGCTTACTTTCCACATTGGGTTGAAGGGACGCTTGCCGTGTCTCCACTGGATAAAGTGACGACTCGCTGGGGATATTTAAAGCAAAAGTTAGCGAAGTGAAACACCTAATTGTATATCTAACAAGTTGATTCACCACCTAACATCAACACCTTTACAAGCAGGTACCCTATTTGGATATCTGCCTTTTTCATATTTAGGCGTATTAAGGTGAAGTATGAAATTGTATCTACACTTTCTTTCTACGGTAGGTGAGGTTTCCTAACCTCACCATAGGCGTCAATTTAAGGATATATTTACTTGTGAAGGATTTTGGAAGTCTATTTTTATCATACACACCTTTCGCACCGCTGGTGCTTGGTTTCTTGTGGCGGACATTTTCTATACACCTTTCGCACCGCTGGTGCTGAAATGTGATTTATGAAAGCCTCGGAGAGGCAGCATGCGCGTGTGGCATGCCGCATGAGGTGTATAGCACGTAATAACAATACAGACGAAAGCCCCAGCGGGGCAGCATGCGCGTGTGGCATGCTGCATGAGGTGTATAAAATGCACAAACTTTACTCACTAAATTGACGCCTATGGTGAGGTTTCCTAACCTCACCTCAGCAATGTGGAGAATTAATTCAATAATTTACCATAACCTGTTATATTCATCAATATATGCTTGAGCAATATCCTTATTATTCTTTATTATCAGCAAGTTTTCACTGTTCCGTATCTCAGCATTCCTTGAGAAATTATAGGAACCGGTGATGACCGTTTCCTCATCAATAATTATCACCTTGTGATGCATTAGACCTGGACTTTTATCCACTCTTATTTTGATTCCTGTATCAATAAATTTATCATATTCTGAACCGAGAGTGTTAACTGACCTCCCTTCAAACACCCCTTCTGTCAAAATACCTGATCCATAGCGATGACGTATTGCTTCACCAAGTTGATCTTGGGTAAACACTAACGCCATGATGAGAATGGATTCTTGTGCAGAATTTATTTCATGCAATAAAGGAGGGATTGTCTGAGATCCTGGAGAGAAATAGGTTGAGATTTGTGTGCCATCACTCAAGGTTACTTGTGGGTGAGGAATACTATTTTGAGGGAGTTTCTCTTCCCCGCGTGATGAATAGATTACCTGAAATTCCTTTGTGAAGTTTTCTGCAAGTGGCACAGAATCAATCCAAACTACGTTATTATCATTTTTAAATGCACCGTTGTAGGTCGTGTTATATGAACCTGTCCAGACATATCTTTCGTCAATAATGACAAATTTGTGGTGCATATAACCATCATTGTCACCATCATCATGAACAGGGATACCTTCCCGTAGCAACCTTTGTATTTCTTCCTCTTCCCCATGACTATTTTCTGTGAATACCCTAACTTTCACTTCTCTGTTGTGTGCATTGATTAATGCTGTCGCAATTGACTTAGAGTCCAAATCATAGAGTGCAGCATCCACAACAGATGTTGCAGAAGTAAGTTTGTTGACAAGACGCGCCTCTAAGTTAGGTCCACTGACAGCACCGTTGACTTCGCTGAAATATACTTCCAACACACTACTTGGTTCCGGAAGTATTTCTTTAGAACCTATGAAGTGCCTGATGGTAAAACCGATTGCAATTGCAATCACTATAATGAGAAAAAACGGTACGAAACGTGCGTTTCGACTTTTAGGTGCTGCTGAATTGTTATCTATCGTTTCATTGTCCATTATCGTTTAGACTCCCCATCTTCGTCTTGACTCTTCCAACGACTCAATTTCCGCATCCTTTTGCTTCCAAGCATAATGCCCTTTCGGTTTTTCGCCGATCCATCGCTCATCAATTGCTTCTGAAGCAAGCTGATAGCGCGTATCTGCAGTGATACGAATTTTGTTGGAGGTGTTGACAAGGGAGGCATGCATCAGAAACATACTGAATATGATGACATCACCTGCAGAAAATGTAGTTGTTGACCAGTTCCCTCCAAATTTTTCTACCACCTCAAGCGGCTTATCGCTAAAATGCCCTTGTATCAGATCTCGATCCACATCCGACTGTCCATAAGTTTGACGCACTTTATCAAATCTATTTGAACCGATACAAAAGACGATAGGACCCATATCAAGTGAGACATCTCCGAAAGGAGTCCAGCAGGAATATAGTTTTTGCGTGCCACGACCCATAAAGACAATATCATAATGAATTGGTGAACCAGAACCTGGACCCGCTGTGCGTAGCCATTTGAAATCATAAGTCCGCGCTTCACCACCGAGAAAATGCTTGAAAAAGTTCATTATCGGTGCACCTTCAACGACGGCTTTAAATTCGGGTAGTTGTGTCAACTCTATATTTCCCATTGAACCTGTGGACGTAGGATCAGGGTAATCTGGATTGAAGATACCATCCATCAACGGTGCTTCGAGGGCAAGCATCTCTTTTTCTGCTAATTTCTCAAGAATTTGGTGGCGCGCAGCTAATACTGTTTTCGTATCATGCAACCCGCGAATCAGTAGATATCCATCCTCAGCAATCCGTTCTTGAAGCGCATCTGGATCTTCTAATATATCATTACTCTCTCGTAGATCTGTTCTGACATCAACTTTCTGATGTAAAAATGGTAGTTTCATATTATTTCCTCACTTCCGATGGCGGTTGTTCCTTCAACCAAGCATAGTTAAACCGATAGTGCTGTTTACTACTTATGAGATGAATGATGCCGTTTCTTCCTTGGGTAACAGCGAGATACCCACCCGGTTCAGCACTGTTTAAACCCATGATAAATGGTCGTCCATCCATTGTTTCGATTTCTCTATCAGGACCGTCATCTGAAATCAGTCTAATATTTGTCCAAGTATCTCCATCATCATAAGAAAGTGCTCCAAATAATCCAGTTACGTGGCGTTCATTGCCCGATTCGTCCACGATAGGCATTGTTTCGGGTGTTTTACGGCTTCCTGTGAAGGATGCGAGAAAAATCGGTCCTTCCTGAAGTCGTAAGAATACACACCGTTGCCCACCAGAAACAGGTGGAAACGAACTTGCACTATATTGCCATGTTTTTCCACCATCTTCAGATATACTTTTCGGCATGCGACCATCAATCGTATCACCGCGACCAAACCCCATTAACCGACCATCAGACAACTCCACGACAGCTCCGTGAATACCAGCAATCCATCCACCACTATTATCTGCAGCAAATTCAGGGATAGGTTGTCCGGCACCAGGCTCATACCACGTCTCTCCGTCATCCTCACTTATCCAAACGACTGTGCCGCCGTTTCCACCACTCACAGCATCACAAGCAAAGAGGATTGAACCGTCCTGTCTTCGAAAAACCGATGCGATAGGCATGTGTCGTAGTCTATGCTCAGGTGAAATCAATCGCGGTTTTGACCATGTTGCACCGTTGTCATCGGAATGTCGTAATACTAATGCTAAAGGACCCCACGTTGCAGCAGCTGATAGTCCGTTGAAATGGTAAATCCTCCCATCTTCATTACACCAGAGTGAAGTTGCATGGTTGTTTCTATCAGGTGGTCCCCAAAACGGTTCTGCTATCTCCCATTCCGATTGATCCAAACGCAAACGGCTTGCAGCAACTGTCAATTCCCTTCCACGTTCTGTCACACACGAATACCACGCAGCAAACATATCTCCATTCGGACATTCTACTATCGCAGGAACATGGTTATGTTTTGAAAATAGTGGACCGTTTGAACCATCTGGAATACGGACAAACGGAATCGGTTCTGCAAAATGCGGTTTTTCTGGGGTGGGAACATCTACATGCTCCTGCTTGACATCACAACCCCATAACGCTACCTTTGGTGATGGCAATAGGTTGGGTTTTTCAGGCATCTCACCACAAACAACCCGGAACCCAATATACCAATGTTTATCTTCAGGTACAGCACCCATACGGTTTGCAGAACGTAGATAACATAGCAAAGTTGAGTGGCTACCACCGCGTGTCACTCGATACAACCCCGATTCTCGTCCACTCGGATCGGTCTGTGGAAGTGCATTATAGGGACCATACCAGTCTTGGCACCACTCTTCAACGTTGCCGTGCATGTCGTAGATACCCCATGCATTCGGTGTTGTTTTGCCGACATGTAAAGGCACAATTTCCTCAGCACCACGACTCCGCCCCTCGTCCGGATACCAACTCTCACAAACATTTTTATGAAATTCATCAGGTAAAGTATCACCTATATGGTAATGGGTTGTGGTTCCAGCACGGCATGCATATTCCCATTCCGCTTCAGTTGGCAAACGGTACGGGAGTCCCTCCTTTTCAGATAGCCATTTGCAAAAGCGTGTCGCATCGTGCCAATCCACAAAAACAACTGCCTCATCATCGTCTTTTGAGAAACCGATTTTTCCACGTTGTTCGTGATGTGAAGGATCGAATTCCTCATACTGAGCATTCGTTACCTGATGGATTCCAATGTGAAAGGGAGTGCTGAGTGTCACCTTATGTACAGGTTGTTCATCCCAATCGCCGTCCTTCAAGTATTCTTTACCTGAGGTCAGTTCATCTGAAAGGTTCGCATCCGCAGAACCCATCATATATGTTCCAGATTCTATTCTTACGAACTGCATTCCGATTGAGTTCGTGAAAGTCTTATCTTGTATTATCTGTTTCATAGTTGTATCAGTATATTCCTTTGAAAATTATTACACCACTTGTGAAGGTCGTTGTTGCAGGACAGGAATAACATAACTATGTATGGTACACCCGTCATACGTACCTGTTTCAACCTTTGAAATATCATTCTCACGATAATCAAACACGACGTAAAATCCCTCTGTTGCATCTTCCAGTTTTAGATATACGGCGAGTTGCTGTTTACCTTCTTGATATGTTTTTTCAGTTCTCCAAACTTTGGTTTCAATTATGTATTTATGTTCGTTATCTCCTTCGGTGTCAAGACCCCGTTGCTTTAGCACGGCGATGTAGACACCGCCCTATTGTATCAGACCAAACTTTTTGGTGACTTAAAACATATAAATATGATATAATAGAAATAACATAATATATAGTTGAGAATCAAAGGTGTATGAGAACATTTAGATACAAACTTCAGAGACATGTGAGAACCAGACATATAGCGTCTGATGTTCGGACGATGGCAGAAGTCTACAATCATTTTGTAGCGTTGTCGCGTAGGCATTACCGTATCTATGGACATTGTGATGGCTACAAACGTGCTTCTTATACTCGTATGAGCCAACACCTCACAAAACTGAAGAAGCTGCCGAAATATGCACATTGGAACACACCTTATAGTTGGGCATTGCAAGAGACATTAAGACGGCTTGAGTATGGCTATAATCGTTTTTTCAAGAAACTTGCGAAACGTCCCCCACAATTCAGAAAATACCGCACCTATACTTCCCAAACGTTCTCTGGTAGTCAATGTCCGGTCTGTGTTCTTGAAAAACAAGATGGCTGCCCTGTTGCGAAAGTCCGTATCAACGGACGCTGGTATCGTTTCTGGTATTCTCGTGAAATACAGAGCACTGTCAAGAGAGTAACAGTAAAAAAAGACATCGTTGGTGATTGGTATGTGACATTCACGACAGATGAAGAAGGACTTGATCCCGCACCTAAGACAGGTCGCGCTGCAGGGTTTGACTTCGGGCTCAAGGATTTTCTCACCTGTTCGGATGGCACAAAGTATCAATCGCCTCAATTCTATAAACAGACAATTAGTGCTATTAAGAAAGCACATCGTAACGTATCCCGAAAAGTCAAGGGTAGCACCCAACGTAGAAAAGCATTGAAACATCTCGCACGGCACTATAGGAAAATATCTAACCAACGAGCAGACCATCACTGGAAACTTGCTTTGGAACTTGTCCGAAAGTTTGATGTCTGTTTCTTTGAAGATTTGTGCATTGAGGGCATGAAACGGCTCTGGGGACGTAAAGTTTCCGATCTGTCCTTTGCTGAGTTCATGCTGAAAATGCAGTGGCAAGCCACAAAAAGAGGTAAGCATATTCAAAAGATTGATCGCTTCGAACCGACTACGCCTATTTGCAATAAATGTCAGCAAAGAACGGATATAGATTTGAAAGTGCGCAAATGGACTTGTCATCAGTGTAAATCTCAACATGATCGTGATGTCAATGCTGCTATGAACATCGCTCAGGTGGGGGCATCCACCTATTCAGGAGGAGACGTAACTCTCGCAATAGCAAGCTGTCTCTGACGATAGAAGAATCACCGATGCTTTAGCTCGGTGAGTATGTCAAATCTAATACTAACGTGAGTTTGATAAATAATTCAGATATTTTGTCTAAAGAGAACTCTTTTGGTATAATAAAGTCATTATACTTACTTTCCAAAGGAGTTCTCTAATGCGTATTTTAACACTTTTTTGCAAAATTGACGACTTTTTTTAGCTTATAAGGCATTTCTGGAATCGCGATCACTTCAGAACGATAAACCGGTTGAAACACGCGGGCGTCCGCACAATCTACACGACAGTGAGGTAATGACCATAATCATTGCCTTCCACCAAAGTGGGTATCGTACGTTCAAACATTTTTATGAAAAACATGTCTGCGTCTATTGGTGTGCTGAGTTTCCAAATCTTGTCAGTTATTCTCGGTTCGTGCAGCTCAAAAAAGAGGTGCTGCACCTCTTGACAATTTTTCTTGATGTGCATCTCGGAGAATGTAGTGGCACCTCTTTTGTAGATTCCACGCGTCTGCGCGTGTGTGATAACAAACGGATTTCAGCACATCGTGTCTTTGCTGAATATGCGGGGCGTTCAAAAACCTCTATGGGCTGGTTCTTTGGCTTTAAACTTCACCTGATCATCAATGAGAAAGGTGAACTTTTGGGTATTCAACTCACACCGGGCAACACAGATGACCGAAAACCCTTACCCGATTTAGTGGTGGGACTGCAGGGTTCCCTACGGAGATAAGGGATATATCTCTAAAGACCTGCGGGAAACGCTTCGCCAGCAAGGTATCAACTTGATCTACAAAGTCCGTAAGAATATGAAACCCGATCCGCTGTCTACTTCCGAGGCGGAGTGGTTGAGAAAACGTGTGATTATTGAATCTGTGATCAAGGAACTGAAAACACAGACACAGCTGGAACACAGCCGACATAGAAGTATTGTCAACTTTCAAGTGAATGTGGTTACTGCCCTGATTGCTTATCAACTTTTAGAGCACAAACCCTCGGTGAACCTGCGAAAACTTCAGGAAATCAACGATTTACCTATGCTTTTTAACTTCTAAACTATTTTCAAACTCACGTTATAGAAGGATATATCTTTAGTTGCTTTATGGACTTTATCTTATAGCAAAGGTTGTCAATCTGTCAACAGATTTTTGAGGAGATTATACCAAAAACTTTACACACCAATAACATTTCAATCTACTTGACAAGGTGTGTAAAGTTTTTGTCACTAACTTCTCACCATGAATTGTAGGGGCGGGTCTCTGTGCCCGCCCGTTGCCTTACAGGACAAGGAATGGCGGGGCACAGAGACCCGGGGAATGCCATAAGCGCATTCATACCGTTGATTTGGTCCTACAATAGGTTACAGATTTTTCACTTGAATTGATGCCTACGGTGACAAAACTTTACACACCCTAACATTTCAATCCACTTGACAATTTAGATAGAATAGGTTATGTTAATAAATAAGAACTATCATTATCTCTACATACACAAATCAGCAGGAGTCATCTAAATAGTGAGAGCACTTGTTATCAAATTGTTACCCGACAAACGACGCGAAAAATCCCTCGTCACCGACTGGAAAGAACCATCAGCCCCAAAAGGCAATGAGGTCTTGTGTGAAGCAGTTTTTACCGGTTTAACCAACGGCACTGAGCGTAACCAACTTATCGGTGGGAACTATGCACCCTCTGATGAAAATCTTCCCAGTGGCGGAGGCTATCAGAATGTCGGACGTGTCATTGAGACAGGTCCTGACGTGTCCCAACTTCAAGTAGGAGATATCATTTACGCAAGTGTGGATCATTTAGAACGGTTCACAATTTCAGAAAACGGGTTACTCTACAAATTACCTGATGATGTTGATCCAGTTGAAGCAGCCTTATTTGGTATATCGGGTGTTGCGATGCACTGTTGCCGACGTGTTGAGCCGCGTATCGGTGAAAAAGTGCTCATTGTTGGTCAAGGATGCATCGGTATGTTTGCAGCACAGATCGCTTATGCCATGGGTGCACGCGTATCCGTATGTGATATTGATGACTCACGATTAGAAGAAGCGCGAAAACTCGGCATTGCAGAACAGGTTTTTAACACCAGCGGTGATGGGTGGAATGCACAAATCGCTCAGGGTAGTTACGATGTCGTGATGGATTTTGCAGGGGCACCAGACATGGTTACGCCAATGATACAAGCTTGCAAAACGCGTGGAAGGTTGCTGTTAGTCGCAGGAAGATTTGATGTCAACTATACCTTCAATACGGGACAGTTTAAGGAACTCAGCATTTTGCATTGTAGCCATTTCACCCGTGACGATTTGGATAATCTCTGCAGATTACTCCGTCAAGATTCAATTAAAATTGCGCCACTGATTCGCCATCGTGTCCATGTCAATGATGCATCGCAGATATATGATTGGCTCCGTGATGAACCGATGCGGTTACTCGGTACTGTTTTTGAATGGTAATATCAATGAGAGTTCAACTGAAGGAATAAGAACTCATGAATAACATGTTGTGTTCAATTTTGACGACAATATTCATTGTACTGACAACCGTCCCAAGCAGCTTCGCCCAAGATTATATCCGTTGGGGTTTACCCGAAGGGGCAAAAGCGCGACTTGGTAAAGGTGCGATAAGCGAAATAGCCTACTCTCCTGATGGCACCAAGTTTGCCGTTAGCAGCGCGATAGGTGTTTGGATATACAATGCACAGACAGGCGAAGAACTCGACCTGTACACAGGGTATCCGGATAAGGTTTATAGTGTCGCATTTATTCCGGATGGCAATGCGATCGCAAGTACCAGTCAGGGTAATAACATCCGCCTGTGGAATGCTAACACGAGTGAACATATCGTAACTCTATCGGGACATACTGATAAGGTGCTGAGTGTTATGTTTAGTTCTGATGGCAACACCATCGCAAGCGCAAGTGGGGACGAAACCATCCGTCTGTGGGACGCACACACTGGTGAGCATATCCACACCCTATCGGAGCACACGGGTTCGGTAAGTAACTTCTCGTTTAGTCCTGATGGAAAAACAATCATAACCGTAAGGGGAAATGATGACGAAGTCATACATCTGTGGCACGCGCATACAGGTGAAAATATCCGCACCCTATCGGGGCATGCGGATTTGGTAAGTGGTGTCTCGTATAATTCAGATGACAATACAATCGCAAGCGCAAGTTGGGACGAAACCATCCGTTTATGGGACGCACACACTGGTGAGCATATACGCACCCTATTGGAACATACGGATCGGGTTTATTGCGTCTCGTTTAGTCCGGATGGACACATCATCGTTAGTGGAAGTGGGGACGGAACCATCCGTATGTGGCATGCACACGATGGCTCAAACTTCCGAACGCTATCCGGACACATAGATTGGGCTTATGATGTTTCGTTTAGTCCGGATGAAAAAAATATTGCAAGTGTCGGTGGCAAAACCATCCATCTGTGGGACGCACACACAGGGGCACATCTCCGCACACTATCAGGACATACGGATTGGGTCCTTAGTGTTTCGTTTAGTCCAGATGGAAAAACAATCGCAAGTGCAAGTTATGACGAAACCATTCGTCTTTGGAATGTGTACTCAGGCGCGCATATCCGGACATTATCAGGACATGCGGGTGATGTCTATTGCGTCTCGTTTAGTCCAGATGGAAAGACAGTCACAAGTGCAAATGAAGATGGAAGCATCCGTCTGTGGGATGTGAACACCGGTGAACATATCCGCACGCTATTGGGGCATATAGATTCTGTCACAAGTGCCTCGTTTAGTCCGGATGGAAAAACAATCGCAAGTTCAGGTCAGGACAAAACCATCCGTTTATGGGATGTGGACACAGGTGAACATATACGCACACTATCGGGGCATACAGATTGGGTCGATTACGTCGCGTTTAACCCAGATGGCAATCTCATCGCAAGTGCAAGTGATGACAAAACCATACGCCTATGGCACCCTCACACTGGAACACACCTACTCACACTATCAGGACATACGGATTGGATCGGAAGCGTGGCATTTAGTCCGGATGGAAATACTGTTGTGAGTGGAAGTAGGGACAAGACCATCCGTCTGTGGCATGCACACACTGGTAAGCATATCCGTACACTATTGGGCAATACGCATACTGTCACACGCGTCTCGTTTAGTCCGGATGGAAATACGATTGCAAGTGGATGTGTAGACGGGACCGTGATCCTGTGGGAGAACGGAAAGTGAGTTTTCAGCATATACTGGTTCAGACAGTTTTGACTCAATTGCGATGGATAATTAAGGTGTTTTAGATTTACTTTAAATTTACATTTTCATATAGGAGAATATATGTCAGACGTAAGATTAGGTTTCATCGGTACAGGTGGGAACATGAATCGTCACCTACGAGAATTAACCCAAATTGGTGGCAACAAGTTTGTCGCTTTCTGTGATATTGTCATAGAAAAAGCGGAGCGCGCCGTTGAACAATACGGTGGTAAAGCTTATGCAGATTACAACGACATGCTGGCAAAAGAGGAACTGGATGCGATTTACATTTCCATTCCACCTTTTGCTCACGGTGCACCAGAGAAGGCAGTTATCGCTGCTGGATTGCCGATGTTCGTTGAAAAACCTGTCCATATGGATACCGACGAAGCAAAGGAAATTGCCGCTGAAGTTGAAGACAAAGGCATCATAACCGCTTGTGGATATCAGGAACGTTATCTTGATATTATTGATAAGGCACAAGAACTCCTCGCTTCACGAAGAGTCGGTTTCTTTATGGGTTACTGGATGGGTGGCATGCCCGGTGGATGGTGGCGTGAGAAAGCAAAATCCGGCGGACAACTCATGGAACAAACAACGCACGAATTTGATATGGCACGTTATCTCTTTGGTGAAGTCAAAACTGTCTATGCCGTTGCAAGATACGATCTGATTCCGAATACCGATTACGATATTGAAGAAGCATCCGCCGTTTCATTGCAATTTGAAAGCGGTGTGTTTGGTATTATGTTCTCCGCTTGTTTCACAACAAATGGATTGCGTCGTTCCGGTTTAGACATCTTCTGTGAAGATGGTTCGTTGGAATATCATCTGCGACGCGCGCTTGTGCTTTCCACTGCCGATGGAAAAGAAACCTGGAACCCAGAAAATAACTGTACGATTGATATGGACAGCACCTTTATTGAAGCAGTTCGCACAGGAGATGGCAGTGCCATTCGGTCTCCATATCCAGATGCAGCGAAAACCGCAATTTTGTCTATTGCAGCGAATCAATCTCTGGAAACTGGTGAACCTATTCACCTGACATAGCTTGGACTTACATACAAACGGTAGGCGCACTTTGATGAAGATTAATTTATTAAACAGGTAATTCTCATTTTCTCAAACACGGTAGGAGTGGTTTCCTAACCGCTCCAGACTTCTCAAGGAAATTACCCAATTTATTTCTTAATCTTCATGTAAGCGCGCTGAGAACAAATGCAACAACAGATTACCCTCCCCATCACTGGCATGCATTGCGAAGGGTGTGCTGCCACAATCACCCAAGGTCTTACTGAGACTGCGGGTATCCTTGCAGCAAATGTCAGCATCGCAACGGAGCAGGCGGCGGTCACCTATAACCCGTCTGCTCTTGACGAAAATAAGATTGTTGACAAAATTCGTTCCCTCGGATTTGATGTCGTTGATTCGGATTCTGAAGCAGAAGCACGCGCTGCAGAACTCAGAAAACAGAAGTTACAATTCTGTGTAGGTCTCCTTTTCACACTACCTCTATTCTTACTCAGCATGGGAATAGATATGGGATGGTTAAGTGGATGGGAAGATGCCGCTTGGGTCAGCTGGGTGATGTTTGCTTTAGCATTACCAGTGCAAGTCTATGTAGGTTGGGACTATTATGTTGGAAGTGTAAAGTCACTGCGAAATCGTTCAGCCAATATGGATGTGCTTGTCGCAATGGGTTCATCTGTTGCATTTCTCTATAGCGTTGTTGTGATTGTTGCTTCTACATTAAATATAGAAGGACTTGGCAATCACGTCTATTTTGAAACTGCAGCTGTTATCATCACACTGATTAAACTCGGCAAACTTCTGGAAGCACGCGCCAAAGGTCAGACAAGTGCAGCCCTCAAAAAACTGATGCGACTCTCACCAAAAACCGCCTGTCTCCTAAAAGATGGAGAAGAACATCAGATACCGATTGAACAAGTCGCAGTTGACGATCATCTTATTGTTCGACCCGGTGAAAGCATACCTGTTGATGGCATCGTCCGCGAAGGTTCAAGTGCTGTTGACGAAAGCATATTCACTGGTGAAAGTGTTCCTGTAGATAAAACGGCAGGTGACACAGTCTCAAGTGCCACAATTAATCAGAGTGGTATGCTAACAATTGAAGCAACACGAGTGGGGTCAGAAACTTCCCTTGCACAACTTGTCCAGTTAGTCCAACAAACACAACAGAGTAAAGCACCGATACAACGCACTGCAGATGCAGTTGCAAGTGTGTTTGTGCCTGTTGTCTTATGTATTGCAGCTGCGACGTTCCTCGTGTGGTGGTTCATTCCCGGACAAGAGTTCACAGATGCCATGCTCCGATTGGTAGCGGTTTTGGTGATTGCATGTCCATGTGCATTGGGATTAGCCACACCCACTGCGATTATGGTCAGCACAGGAATCGGAGCACATAGCGGTATCTTGTTTCGGAATAGCGAAGCATTAGAACATGCTGGTGCAATATCACGAATTGTGCTTGATAAAACTGGCACCTTGACACAAGGCAAACTCTCACTCACTGACATTATCGCAAGTGATAGTGAGGAAAATCGTTTGCTTCAAATCGCTGCATCTGCGGAACGGGGAAGTGAACACCCCATTGGAAAGTCAATCGTTCGCGCAGCATCTGAACAAGGTATTGAGACCACGGTGCCAACAGAATTCACTGCCGTTGCAGGCAACGGTATCATCACCCAACTGGATGAGAATAAAGTAATCATTGGTAATCAGTCCTTAATGCAACAACACAACATTCCAACTCAAACGTTAGAGACGGAAGCAGAAAGGTTACAAGGTGAAGCAAAAACAGTGTTATGGGTTGCAATTGATGACAAAGTAAGTGGACTTCTTGCAGTTGCAGATACTGTTAAATCAGATGCGAAGTCTGCTGTCGCTGAACTCCGACAACTCGGTTGCGAAGTAACAATGATGACCGGAGACAACCGTGGCACTGCCGCTGCTATCGCCAAAACTGTTGGTATAACCGATGTGATGGCGGAACTACTTCCAGAAGACAAAGCCTCTGCTGTCAAAGAAACACAGGAAACAACGGATGGTTATGTCGCTATGGTAGGAGATGGGATTAACGATGCCCCTGCGTTAGCACAAGCAGATGTCGGTATGGCACTCGGCACTGGAACAGATATTGCAATGGAAACAGCTGATTTAACCTTGATGCATGGTGACCTTAGTGCTATTCCCAATGCCATACGGTTAAGTCGGACAACACTCCGCACGATTAAACAGAATTTGTTTTGGGCATTCTTTTACAATGTGTTGTTAATTCCTGTTGCTGCAGGTGTGCTGTTTCCGCTTACGTTTTTACCATTAATGTTGCGTGAGTTGCATCCCATGCTTGCAGCGTTCGCAATGGCGTTTAGTAGTGTGTCTGTTGTTCTAAATAGTTTACGTTTGCAGTGGAGGAAATTGTGATACAGAATATCATATTTGAAACAATGGCAAACTTAATCTGACAAACATTTACACACCCCGCCCGATTCTTGTTAAAAATTGACTTTACTGCATTTTTGTGATAAACTATTAATAAAATAAGACTCGTGAATGTGTATGAATGGAAACATTTAATCCTTGTAAATTGCTTTCATGAAGACACACACCTTATTAGCATGTGCAAGAAGGAGTTTAAACTATGGCCGATGTAAAGTACATCCCTTTTCAACGCGTAAAAGATTGGAAAGTTGGTGAGAGAATTGTTGTAGATGGAAATCCCGGCAAAATTCGTGATATTGTTGAATTTGAGAATCCATCGGGAACCGGAGAGACAATTGCATCCATTGGTGTCGTATACGACAAGGAGCCCGGGGTTATCAGGCTTGTTGAATTTGATTTTCATCGAGTTAAACTTGAACGTGAACACCACTCTACCGCACTTTTTGTGTAAACAAATGCCAAAACATTAACATCTCTTTTCCATCGTAATACGTAAAGACTTGAAATGCAACAACAAGACCGAGCAATTTTAACAACGGAATTATCACAGCAGATTACAGCTTGTACTTTCACCAAAGAAGATTTAAAAATACTTTGTGACATTTTACAGGAATCAAGTTATGAAGCAGCTAAGGAGGAAGAAAGTCATTATGCCCCTCTGCATAAGTCTGATGAGCAAATTAGATCAGATAAATTATTGCTGCGATCAGGATTTGAGTTAAAGGTAACTGTTCAAGGTATAGATGATCAAAGCATCTATGGAACAATTCCAGTGGTGTTTGGCTCCCCACGTTTTCCCGCTAAAGTTAAGAGTCTTTACATTAACAGTGAATCGGATCTAAGAAACTTGTACAATTGGTCACCGAGAAACCGTTTTGAATTGCTGTTAGATTTCACCAAACCTGCGCTTTTCAATTTATCATTGTCGCCCTCTATATCTACACCGAATGCAAGCAACATCCTTGTTACCGGACTGAATTCTGATTGGGTTAGTGGAGTATATCGGAAAGTTACGGATTTCATCGAGGAAAGAAAGACCCACCGTCGCCTTCTTCATAGACATAGCGTGTATGATCTACTTCTTTTTCTCCTCGGCATACCATTCGCTTTCTGGATGGCATACAAGTTAGCAGGAGTGATAGACAGTGTGTTTGGCAAGTTTTCTGTATTTGTGCAAAATGGGGCTTATGTTTTCTTGTTCTTTTTAATGCTACATGTGTTCAGAATACTGTTTCACTATGGCAGGTGGATTTTTCCGATTGTTGAGTACAGAGGTTCAAAGGATGCTGCTCGAAAACATAGATATATCTTGTGGACTCTAGTCGGAGGAGGACTTATTGGAGCTTTCGGAAATTACCTCTATGCTCTATTGAAAAAATGGTTGCCTTTCTAACACTCTAACACTGATAGACAGAGACATTAGAATAACTATTGCAGTTATCAAATTACAGAAGAACCACATTGCTGAAAATGATTGAAAATGTCTCAATGGTTAGAGAAGCAACTTGAGCACCTGTTCCGCCGTAATCCCATCAATCACAGCACAACTACCAGCACCACACCCACCAGGATTCCTCCCCGGATGACACGGATTGCACCCTAAATCCATCCCACTCTGCACCACAGTATGCTTTTCACCATAAGGACCACTACGAATCTGATGAGTAGAACCGAATAGTGCAACCACAGGAGTATCAACAGCAGCTGCAATGTGCATCGGACCCGTATCGTTACCGATGTAGATGTCGCATTTATCTATCAACGCAGCGACTTCTCGTAAGTTTGCTGTTTTGACAAGGATTGGTGCTGTATCCATCATACCTGCAACCTGAGTTTGACGTTCCCGTTCATTGGGACCGCTAAATAGCAAAATCGTAGCGTTTTTTTTATTTACCAAAGCATTCGCGAGTTGTGCAAATTTCTCAGCATTCCACAACTTGTAAATCCAGTTTCCACCCGGATGAATACCTATTATTGTCTTTTCCGAATTAACTCCTGAATCCGTAAGAAAACGAGATGCAGCCGATTGATCTTCTTCAGTCAATTGTAAGCAAGGAATAGCATCCGTTATATCCACACCTCGCTTGCACAGCACTTCCAAGTAACGGACAACAGCATGCCGTTCCCTATCTCCGCGCACCAAACCCCAATGTTCCACACCAATACAACGAGCAACAAAACTGTCCCGTAAATTCACAACAAGGTCATACCTTTCACCACGAAGTGAATTGATCAGTTTCAACCGTCCTCTCAATCCTCTATGTTCACCCCGATTATCATAAACAAGAGTTGCATCAATTTGTGGGTCATTAGCAAGAAGGTTGGACGCACTTGGTCCGACAAGAAAGGTAATATGAGCATCAGGGAAATTAGTTCGGAGTGGCTGAATAACAGCAGTAGATAGTACCGCATCACCGATAAAACTGAAACTGAATACGAGGATTTTTTTCATTTTTCAGACAATGGAAAAGACTCTATCAGGTCAACTGCTGTTGTCAAACCATCTTCAGATTCCATCTGTGTACCTAAGGACTCTGCACGTTCAGTCATCTTTGGTCTCTCTAAAACCTGTTCAATCCGTTGTGCAAGCCGTTTCGCAGTGAGTCTACGCCGAGGTAAACTTCTCGGTGCAACCCCTATGTCATATAGCAACTTTCCCCAATAGAATTGATCTGCGATGTGTGGCACAACGACTGACGGCACTTTCGCACGACAGACTGAAGCCGTTGTCCCCGCACCCCCGTGATGCACTACACAACTCGCTTGTGGAAACAACCATTGATGTGGAATATATTCAGCACAGTAGATGTTCGGTTCAGCTTCCTGTGTACCTAACAATCCCCAACCCGATTGGATAATAGCACGTTGGTTTATCATTGTGACTGCTTCAACTAATATCTCCGTTGTCTCTTTCCCATCACTGCCTCCCATGGATCCAAACGAAATCACTATGGGTGGAACACCGTCCGAAAGAAAATCTTTGAGTTCAGATGGTGGTTCATATTCCGGTTGTCCAAGATGCCAAACACCTGTCCATTTGTGGTTCGGTTTAAATCTTATTGCTGAACAAATAGATGGGGAGGCTGCTAACAGATTCAGATACGGGGAATACATCTCGTCAGAAGACATAAAAGCCCTCGGTTTCCCACCGATAGACGCGATAAACTGATTGAAAAGCGGATCAACAGATTGTTTCAGTCGCAACCTTACTAACTTCCATAGGAATGTATTGAACGTCCGACCCCAATTTGGAAATGGATATGGGGCTTGGTCAGATGTTTTTATGAAACCAGGACAGTACGCTACTGTTATCCACGGTAAATCGTTTCGAATGGCGGCTTCCTGAGCGGGTATGTCAATAGAATGACATATAACTAAATCATAATCTTTCATCGCTGCAAGACAATCGTTATACCACTTTTCTCCACGTTTTAGAACACCTTCCTTGGCAATTAGCAACAACGGAGCCATCGGATCGCGCATTGCTATCATAGTGTCCATCGTCTGATGGAATTCAGCAAAATCAAAACTGCCGCCAACTTCGTAGAATTCCGCACCAATCTCATGAATCTTTTCTTTATAGATAGTTGGGGCACACACACGCACCTGATGTCCATTGTTTAGCAATCGTTCAGAGAGTGCTAAGAGAGGGTAGACATCCCCTGTTGTTCCCCAAGCAGCTATCGCTATTTTCATTTTCTACTCATTTCTAAAGTCGTCATTGCAGTATTCAAAACCATTTCAACCGGAAGTTTCTTAGTGCATTCCCATCCGATTTTACATTTGTGTGCACTGCAAGGCCAGCACGGCATATCCCTCCGTACGACAGATGCATTCTCACTCATCGGTCTCCACGCAACATGATCCGTCGGACCGAAAATGGCTACCGTTGGTACGTCCAATGCCGCTGCGAGATGCATAGGACCCGAGTCATTACACACAACCATATTACAACAAGATAATAGAGCAGCCAATTCCCTGATGGATTTTGGCGCATAAGTGATAGCATTAGAATGCATTGACTTCTGTATATTATTTGCCAATTCTTTTTCATTCGGTCCGTGTAAAAGAACTATCGTTGCATTATATTGCCGAACAAGTTTGTCAGCAAGTTCAGCATACTGTTTTTCTGGCCACCGTTTATCAAAAGAACTTCCACCCGGATGAATTCCAATAAGAAAAGCATCACTTCCAACTTCACATGACACAAGCTGTGCTTCTGCTTGCATAGTTTCATCGGGTAACAGATTGAAAACCAAATTCCGTGTACCTTCACCCTTACAAACCAACTTGACTAATGCTAAGTTCCTATCCACCTCGTGAGTTTCACCTTTTCGGTATTTTCCCTTCCATGCATGTGTCAACGTTGATTTGAACCTTTTTTGATAGCGACCTAAGCGATAGGACGCTCCAGAGAGAAAAGCAATAAGATGTGATGAAGTCGCAGTCTGCATCGCAACAACAAGCTGAAACTGCTCATTACGCAAAGATTGATAAAATTTCAACTGCGCAGTTACTTGACGATGTTCCCCTTGTCGGTCTAACACAAGCACTCTATCAACATCAGGGTTTCCGATAAGCACAGAAGCATTGAGTGGACGTGCTAAGACAGTGATTTCCGCAGATGGATAGTTCTGTCGTAGCAATGCTATCGCGGGCGTTGAATTCAGCAAGTCGCCTATACCATCTGTACGAATGATAAGTATCTTGCCTATGTTCGGGAGTATGTCTCCATTTGTTGAGTTGCGATTTCGCATGCTATTTTCCTTGACAGTGAGGTAAATGCAAAATAATTATAGCACAGGGTGAATTGAAAGGCAAATCTAACAATAATATGGGTGTGTAAAGTTTTTGGCACCGTAGGCATCAATTCAAGTGAAAACCTGTAACCTATTGTAGGACTGGATCTCTCTGCCCCGTCATGCCTTGTCCTGTATGAAGATTAAGTTATTAAACGGGTAATTCTTATTTTCTCAAACCCCGTAGGAGCGGTTTCCTAACCGCTCCGGACTTCTCAAGGAAATTACTCGATTTATTTTTCAATCTTCATTAAGGACAACGGACGGGGCACGGAAACCCGCACTACAAAGGTTTACAAGACTTGTGCAAGAACTTTTCACATCCTATAGTAAAAACAGATTGACAAAATAACGACGAGGTGGTACCATAAAATGATATTGCATGTACACTTTGGTGAGCATTTAAGGTGAATCCTATATGAAAATAACGAAATTAGAAACTTTCCTTGTACAACCCCGTTGGCTTTTTCTCAAAATCCATACAGATGAAGGTTTGGTAGGACTCGGTGAACCGATTTTGGAGGGACGCGCGAAGACGTGTGCACAAGCAGTTGATGAACTTGCCCCATATCTCATAGGTGAAGATCCGAGACGTGTTGTTCATCATTGGCAGGCGATGTATCGTCACGCATTTTATCGTGGTGGACCAATTCTTACAAGTGCATTGAGCGGTGTTGAACAAGCATTATGGGACTTAGCAGGAAAATCCCTCGGTGTCCCTGTCTACCAACTCTTTGGCGGTCCAACACGCGATAAAATCAGACTTTACAAGGGTGGTGGCGATGCACATAGTATTAAGGAATGGATCGACAAAGGGTTCACAGCTTTTAAAACCGGTGTTGCTGGTGGCAGACCTGCACGTATTATTGAAAACAAGGCGTTCATTGACAAAGCAGTTGATCATTTTGCTTCGCTGCGTGAAGCTGCGGGGACTGAGGTAGACTTGGCAATTGACTTTCATGGTGCCGTGAGTCCGCAGACAGCAAAGGTATTGATTAAGGCGTTGGAACCGTATCAACCGATGTTTGTAGAAGAACCGATCCAGTGCCAGAATGTGGATACGCTTGCAGAAATAGCACGTAGCACACATTTACCAATAGCAACAGGAGAACGTATTTTTACCAAGTGGGGGTTCCGTGAGATATTGGAGAAACAGGCAGCATCCATTCTACAACCTGACCTATGTCATGCGGGTGGTATCAATGAAGTGCGTATTATTGCAGGAATGGCAGAGGCATATTATGGTGGGATCGCGCCGCATAACCCTCTCGGTCCGATTTCATTAGCAGCATGTATACAATTAGATGCGTCTATTCCGAACTTTGTCATGCAGGAACACACCACTCTTGGTGAAGGTTATCTCAAGAATCCGTTTGTTTTCAAAGATGGGTTTGTTGAACTGCCGACGGGTCCCGGTTTAGGGATTGAGTTGGATGAAGATGCCCTTGAAGATAAGATAGACCACGATTGGCGGAATCCAGAATCTTACCATCCTGATGATGGTTCTGTTGTGGATTGGTAGGGAATAGTTGTCAGCTGTCAGTTATAAGAAATGTAATACCAATTCTATAGATGAATACCCTTTTGCCTTGGAATGTAAGAGGCGCAATGAATTGCGCGACTTCAAAAATCGCAATCTATAAGAAAATGATCACATAATTTGATAGTTCACTATAAGAATATCGGGTTTACAAAACCCTCCAACAATTTGAAGTAGAATAAAATATGAAATTTATAATGTTCACAAAACATCTGGAAGGCTTAGAAATTCCAGAGATTATCACTGCGTTAAAATCCGTTGGGGTTGATGGTGCTGACCTTTGTGTTCGTCCTGGCTATCCCGTAAATCCTGAAAATGCATCTAAAAAATTGGCTGAAGCCTCAGAGCAATTTGCAGATGCAGGAATGTCGATTCCGCTTGTTACGACTCCTGGCGACTTTTTAGATCCTACAAGCAAGGACGCTCAGCGTGTTTATGCTGCTGCAGGGCAGGCAGATGTTGAAAATATCAAATTGGGATATTGGCATTGGCATTGGCATGCAGGAGATGGTGGCTACTGGTCTCAGGTTGATTCAATACGCGAGCAACTTGATGGATTTGCTAAACTCTCTGAAATATATGGTCCGCGTACCTGTATCCATAACCATTCTGGAACTTCTATGGGATTGAACTCATGTGCGGTGATGAACCTTGTGAAGGATTTTGATCCCAAATATGTTGGTGTTTTTGCGGATACGGGTCATCTCTCTATTGTCGGTGAGCCGATTAACATGGCACTTGATATTGTCAGTTCACATTTGGCAGTGATTGCTTTCAAAGACCTTGCACGTTCACCCGGTATGAAGGGTGGTAAAGTTGTTCGTATGGGGAAAGGGTTTGTTGATTGGGAAACAACCATTAATACGTTGCAGACGATGGAATATACAGGACCTGTGAGTTTCCATAGTGAATATGGAGGTGAACCTGTAAAGAGTGTGATTGACCTTGCCCGCGTAGATGTGCGTTTTATTAGGGCTTTGATGGATAAATAAGGAGATAGCATGGGACAATTTCAGTTAGGGTTGAATACTAGCACGATCCGTCCTGCAAGTTTGATGGATAAGATTAGGATTGCAGGGGAAACTGGTTATACAGCAATTGAGTTGTGGAATAACGATCTATCCGATTATGAGGATCAAGGTGGATCGCTTGCAGATGTAAAAAAAGCATTAGATGATAACGGTCTTTCCGTGCCGACCGTCATTGCGTTGCATGGATGGCTCGATGCAACTGGTGCTGACCTTCAAAATGCATTGGAGGATGCGAAAAAACGGATGGCACAAGCTGCCGCTGTTGGTTCAACTTATATTATTTCAAGTCCACCACGTGAGGTCGCAGACTTACAATTAGGTGGAGAGAATTATCGTAAATTACTTGAGCTTGGACGGGAAATGGGTGTTAAACCTGCGATGGAGTTTCTCGGTTTTGTTGATGGTGTTAATCAGGTGAAACATGCGTGGGAAGTTATGGAAGTTGCTGATCATCCAGATAGCACAATTGTGCTTGACCCGTTTCATATCTATCGGGGTGGTGGAGAGATAGAAGATATGGAAGGTATTCCTGGAGAAAAAATCGCTGTGTTCCACTTCAATGATGCTCCTGCAGAGCCTGCACGTGCAGAACAGACGGATGCCGATAGGGTTTATCCTGGTGATGGCATTCTTGATTTGAAGCAGATGATCTCTATTTTGAAAGATGCAGATTATTCGGGTGTTATTTCATTGGAGTTGTTTAATCCGAGTTATTGGGAGGAAGATCCGGGGGAAGTTGCTCGGATTGGGTTGGAGAAGATGCAATCTATTTTGTCAAATTAATAGTTGACTTTTTTGTTGAATAATCATAAAATGTAACCACATTAAGACGCAATGTGATATAATATCTACGTATTATTTCATATTCTTAATGTGGTTTTTGTTTTAAGGTATAATCTGTTATGCTTGAAATAGTCGGTTCATTGCCATTTCTGATAGTTGTTGGTGTGTTCGCTATATTCTTGGTGATTTGTATTGTGAAGCGTGCCGTACGTTTGTTGATTTGGGTTTCTGTTATCTTTGTAATACTTGTGATTCTTGGTATAGTGAATCGGACTGAACTGATTAATTGGTTTCAATTCCCTTTGTAATAGAACAGATTGAATCTGCATAATGCCGATTCTTTAGTTGAGGATTATCTGATATACAAGTTTGATACATAGCATTGATTTTAATCATTAGTACTGAGTAAAATACACACTTTCAATAAGGAGCAAATTACAATGAAATATAACATCATAGCAACGGTTCTAATAATTCTACTGACATTTATCAGAATAGCGGAGAATCCACTAAACATCACTATATTGAGGGTTTTGCACAATGAAAATGCGTCCATTTTGAAGATTTGACTTGATTTTAGATGCATGAGTTGCCATCCTAATAATAAAAAATAACAACATTTGATTATTTTTAGGAGGACATCTCATGCGTCATCAGATTATCAAATCTGCTAAGTTTTTTCAACATCTTCTTTTTTCTCGTTTTCACCGTATGAACGCACAAATCATTGACACTTTACTTTTGTTATCCGTTTGCCATTTCTTTGGCCTCTATAATCCGAACCAAGTTGCAGATGCGTTGACACTTCCCAAAGCGGGTCTTTATCGGGATCTTCACTCATTGAGCCAATATCACTGGAAATGTTTGAATGTGCGGCTCGGATGCACTATGGCACTTGAGTGGATCAAAAACACTGAAGCCAAGAGTGGTTCAACACAATCTCGTCGGTGTATTACTATCAGTGTAGATGACAGTAATATAGATCGCTATGGAAAAACAATAGCTTACTGCTCAAACTGGTGGTCTAAAAAACGGAATAACACCACTTGGGGGCAGAACATATTAGGTATCACGATCAAGATTGGCGATATTGTCATTCCACTCAATACACGGCTTGTTTCAAAAAAAGGGCGTGCCAATACAAAGAAACCGGTTCTTTTTGTTGGCATGATGAAAGAAGTGTTAGATTTCTTTGATGCCCATAGCATTGATATCAGAAAATATCCGATCACTTTCGATTCGTGGTATGGTAGCAAGAAACTGGTCAACATCTTATCAGATTTAGGGTTTGTGTCCATATTGGTTCATGGTAAAAACAACTATGTGATGACAATAAACAACAAAAAAATGAAACTTTCGCTTCATAAGAAATCCATACAACTGCAGCCAGAGCAATGGGGATGTGATAAACCGGTCTGTCGTGTCCAAGCCACAAGTCCAACATTTGGTGAGTGTATTGTGCTTTTCTTTTCAGATATGGGAAAGATACGCACACTCTTAGTCTTTGGTAAACCCTTACGCACTTGTGAAGCACTCAGAATATGGTCTCAACACAACGGGATCGAACACTATTGGAGACAACTGAAATCCAACCTGCATTTATCCGATATGCGTTTAGAAAGTGCGCAAGGCGCATGTGCGGGGCTCGGTATAAAAGTAATGAGTTACCTCATGTTGTTGCAGGTAAGCATCTCTGAACGTCGCACATTCCATCAGATACAACTTGAACTCACTGGACAAAGACACATGTTACTTGAAATCATGCCGCATTTTCATGAACTAAACCTAAAAGAACCTTGATAAATACTGATATTCAACAACTTTTGAGAAATATCAGTTCTATTTATTGCAAGTTGTGATCCACCAGAGCCGCCTGAACCACCACCTCCAACACCTGAACAACAATGGAATTTTTGGTTAACACTACAAGAAGTAACTGGTCGTAAAGTTCTAAGTGTTTCAGAATCGCAACAATGGATAAATAAAAATAGTGGTAAAATAGCAATGCCCAATAGTCTCTCTTTTATGGAACAACATCTAGTAATGGAAGAACCTTTTCTGCAACAGATGACTATTATTACAGTTGATCATAATGATAAGAAAAGAGTTGTGGCGAAAGGATTTGACTATCCTCCTCCACCTCCATATCCACCGACAGGTTTTTTAGATGAGATTGAGTCAAAAAAATGGCTAAAAACGCACGGTTATCAACTTGTGAAAATTACTGATGGATACATGATCAAAAAGAAGAGCCCTGGAGTTAATATCAACATGACACTTAGCGGCTCCGGAACTGCAATGAACGGGCTTATGGAAGGAGTTACTTTGATGCATAAGAACGGAAAGATTTTCATCAGCAAATAGTTGGTAACCTCTGAGTAAACACTCTTCGTTACCAATCTTTATAGTAAAAACCATAATTATTTATACACTACGGTAGGTTCGGTGTCCTAACCAAACCGGTGTTTGTTCAGTCTCATAGATGTGGTTAGGAAACCGCATCTACTGGGAGTGTGCACATATTCTTACATTCTTTTCATATAACCAGATGCCACTTTGGAATCAAATTTTGATAAAAGGTGATTTTTGATGGAAAAGTCAATTTTGTATAGAAAAGTAATTGTGTTAACTTCAGTAATTGTTTTACTCGGTTCGGGTTGTCAAAGCACTGGTTACAGTCAAGATATTGATTTTTCAGATATTGAAGTTGAAGTTAGAACTATCCCGAGACCAGAATTGAGTGTTGATGAGATTTATAACAAGACAATTAGATCTTTAGTATGAGTGATATCTGATAAATTTCAGGGGAGTGGTGTGTTAATTGATACAGAATTGAGACTTGCAATCACGAATCACCACGTAGTAAAGGATAATGATGAAGTTGCAATATTCTTTCCAGTCCGCGATCGATACGGAGTCTTGATTGACGAACGCAACTTTTATGTTAATAAGAATAATTTAGGGGTTCTGAAGGGAATTGGTTATGCTGTAGAAGGTCGCGTAATTGCTAAAGACCCTAAAACGGATTTGGCAGTTATTCAACTTGATGAACTTCCAGATACTGCACGCGAAATTGACCATAATTTCAATTATCCAGCACATCTCTATCTGGAGAGAAAAGATCAAGTTCAGATCTTCGGTAATCCAGGAGGTTTGAAGTTATGGAAATATGCTTCAGGAACATTTCAATCTGTTGACAGTGGCATGATTCAGTTCACTGCTGGTATCTATAAAGGTAACAGCGAAGGTCCTGTCCTTGATGATCAGGGCAAGTTGATTGGGATTGCTACTTTAAGTAACGAGCGGCACACAGCTTGGGCTGTTCCTGCAAACTATATAGAACAATTACTAAACACAATGCAACCGAGGCATGTATTCTCAATTACGAATAATACTACGTTCACTATAGTCTATTTTACAAAGTGGTCCAATGGCAGTGAGTGGGATAGAACTTCGGTTAAACCGCACCAGATTATGACTCATTGGTATTCTGAAAGAAAAGTTCCGGCTGGATATCCAAAGATTCATTTTGATCACGTAGCTAACGATGATATTTTCACTCCTAAGACATATCCACTGAAAACATATATGCGGAATCTCGGCACAGGCGTTAAACCCAGTCATACAAGGGATGCTCGTGAATACCATTTCGGTTATAACTCGCGAACAGAAATTCTTGATTTGTATGATTCTGAGAAGAAATGATTTGTGATTTCAATGTTCTGAATATCAATTAACATGGAGGTTATTTTGACGGCCTCCATAGACTTGTCGTAAAAAGGTATCTTTATTATCAAAGAATAAACCAGATACTTCTTTCCCCATCAGATCTATGATTTTATTAAGGAGGTCTTTTGATGAGAAATTCAATTTTGTATAGAAAAATACTCGTGTTAACTTTAATGACTGTGTTGTTGGTATGTGGACTGCAAGGTGTTTGCCATAGTCAAAATGTTCCTGAGACTTCCGAAAAAACTATAACTGCTGATGAAATGCGGAAAAATGTGCTACCCAGTGTAGTACGAATTATAGTTGAGAAGTCGAAGGGCAGCGGAGTAGTGATTAGATCAAGTAATAAATACTTTGTCCTCACCAATGAACATGTCACACGTGGCAATGATAAGGTAGAGTTGCATTTCCTTGCACACGATTCAAATCAAAATGGAATTCGAGACCGTGAGTTTTATCTGAATATGACCGTATTACGCCGCTTAGGTTATATCGCTGATGGCCGTGTCGTAGCGGAAGACAAAGAAGCGGACGTGGCAATCATTAGTTTTACCAGATTTCCGAAGACAGCTCAATACCTTTCACTCCATGATGTTGATATTTATGAAAGAATAAAGAAAGGTGAAGCAATTCACTTTTTTGGGCATCCAGCAGATAAGGAACTCTTATGGGAATGGGCACCTGGACATTTCCAAGGGTACAATGAAAGGGAATTATTCTTTGATGGTCGTCCATGGAAAGGCAATAGTGGAGGTCCTATAGTTAATAAAGATGGCGCATTAATTGGACTGAATAAGAAAACCAATGACTCATCAAAAGGCTTTGCTGTTTCTTTAAAGCCAATAATTGATTTGGAAAACGGCCTGACAAAATATTATATATTCTCGATTTTCAATGACACTGAGTCTACTATAGATTATGAGATCAACTGGTCAGAAGGTGAACTATGGGAAAAGAAATCCCTTGAACCAGGTGAATGGAATCCCCACGAACAACCGACCGATACTCTTGAAGCAATCAAACCTAAAATCCGATACATACCAACTCAGCTGCAAGTCTCTCAAGCTCCGGTCAACACTAACGGCAAGGATCCAGAGTTGCAGAGCGAAAAGGCTCATGGAAACATAACAAATACCGAACCTAATATTCATGATATTTATGTCAAAAGTCAGTTTTTTGGTTCTGACGTTAAGAAGCGCATCATACCTAAGCTTGATGGCTCAATCTACAGCTTTGTTAATTCAAAATCAGAGAACATTGAACTCCATGCATCAAGGGAAACAGTTTGGATTACCAATCATACCCAGAACAAACGACGCTACAAAATCAAATGGTCATCCGGTAGAATTTTTGAAGACGACTATACTCTTCAACCGGGTAAAATGCAACCTCACTGGGCACCAAAAAACTTAAGCAAATTACCAAATTATCCTAAAATCATATTTGAGTATTCTAAGGACTATCGTGATGGTAGGTACTTTAGTAGTACTGAGGCATTAATAATAAAAACTACTAAAGAGCCGCAATTTTTTCCTATTGATGCAAAACCGGATGAACACATGAATGATCTTAAGGAGAGCAAACATTCTATCAATGATAATATCCTTGGATATTATCATTTTTATCAGACTCCAGATGGAATTAAGTTTCTGGATAGATTACCCCCTACTTGGTTAAAAAGAAAAAGTCGTATCTTTGGTATTGTCGTTCCGACTTGGAGCATTGAGATTGTCTGTGCTATTATTATTCTGGTTATTGGGTTTATTGGGTTTAATTCAATTTTCCCTGAACGACACGTATTCTCGATTCTAAACGATACTGGTACCAGCATAAATTACAAGGTTAAGTGGACACCTGACAAAGATTATGATATATATTCTCTTGATCCAAGCAACGAGTTACTTCATATCTATCCTAGATCACCCAAAAGAGTCCCCGAGGACTATCCTAAAATCCAATTCGATACCACGGTTGACGACAGAAAAGAAACTAATGAACAAAGATTGGAAACCTATACTTGGCGTTTCAATCGGGAAGAGTATGCCCGCAATTACCACTTTGAGATTGACTCCGAAACAAAGGCACTTAATCTTGTGGATTCGGATAAAGATGATATATAGACTCTATAAGGTAAATAATATAGGACTTGTGCAATTTCCTGATTAACTTTTCTTATCACCTCCGCGAGTATGGTTTCTGTACCCTACTTCCAATCTTCAAGTAATTGAAGGGTGTGCATAAATATTAATAACTACGTTAAAGCAATTTCAGATTTCTGGATTTAATTTGATGACATAGAAGTGGGTGAACATTCCACATTTGAAAACAGGAAAACCTATGAAACATAGATATTTTATATACCTTCTGTTACTGATATTAATCGTTTCCTTGACGCTTACAGCCATGGCTGGTAATGCCGATGACATTACAATGAATCTCCATGAGGGTGTGGTTATTCGGATGGTGAAAGAGGATGTAAGAGATCTGGCATTTTCTCCAGATGGAAAATATTTCGCTGTTGCGAGTTCAATTGGTATATGGCTATACGACACCAGCACCTATGATGAAACAACTTTGTTGGAAGTTGAAAACAGAGATATTGGGACTATCGTATTTTCATCCGATGGAAAACTGCTGGCAACCGGATCTAATAACGGAATCATTGAATTGTGGTCTGTCTATGATAAACGTAAGATTGCAAAATTCAACGGATCCGAAGGTGAATGGAATTCTCTGGCATTTTCTCCGGATGGACAGATACTTGCCAGTGGTCAACGTATAGACAACTATCAACGTAGAGAAAACAGACAGGATAACATTATCAAATTATGGTCTATTTCTAATAAACGGGAAATCGCTATGCTCAAAGGACATACCAATGCGGTAGATACCTTAGTTTTTTCACCTGATGGACGATTACTCGCAAGCGGAAGCAGGGATGCAACTATAAAACTTTGGTCGGTACCTGATAAACGGGAAATCTCAACGCTCGGCGAAGCAATTTATGAGGAGGATTATGAAGGTGCAGCTAGTCCTCCTCAGAGAATTGGTGTGTACTCCATCAAGTTTTCCCCAGATGGGAAATTACTTGCAAGTGCCAATAGTGAAGAATCTGTTGATATTTGGTCTATTTCTGAAGAGCGTGGAATATCCTATTTCAATGTAGGTTTTGGTGCAAGGGCAATGGGAACACTCTGGGCAATAGCATTTTCATCTAATATGGAAATGGTTGCAAGTGGACATTGGGATGGAACTATCAAGCTTTGGTCTATTTCTGAGAAGCGTGAAATCGCTTCGGTGAAAGGTCACGGTGATGGTCTCTCTTTACTCGCTTTTTCACCGGATGGTCAAACCCTCGTTACCGGTACAGATAAAGGCACTATCAAGTTTTGGTCTATTTCTAAGAAGAGTCAGCCTAGTATAGTAAAAACAGACGATCCTCCTTCTAATATACGAAAATCAGAAAATGTTGATGACTCTTCAACACCCACTTTACCTCCTATTATTAAAATTGAAGATATTAAATTCTCTGAGAAAGTTCTTGATGCAGGTGAAACCGCGACCCTCTCCATACGTATCAAGAACGTTGGCTCAGGCGATGCAAGAGATCTAACAATTGAACTCTCAAGTAATATGGAAGAATTGGTATTTCCACAAACCACAGATGTTCCAACGATTCCTAAGAAGGTTGGTGAACAAACAGTGCACATTCAAATCAAAGGAGGAACTCATCTTCCGACTGACAAAGCTAGGATTGATATTTACCTGATCGAACCACATTTTGTGCAACGGATACCTGGCAAACTACTTACTTTTGAAACGCGGAAATTTCCGACCCCCAAATTAGTCATAACAGAATATGCTATTGTGGAAAAGGTTTCCGCATCACCAAATGACAAGATAGATGTCAACGAAGAAATAGAATTGCAATTTTATGTACAGAATAGGGGAACGGGAATAGCCAAGAATGTGAGGATTCAGGTAGAAAACAATCAGACTGGGGTGGTTTGGTTAGGTGATACAATTATACCAGAAAATAAAACGACAACTGCATGGTTCCCAAAAATTGTCAAGGGTAATTATGGGTACGTTTCGTACTCTTATCACGTCAATAGCGAGTTCATAGAAAAACATCTCTATTTTAAAATCACTGCAACTGCAGAGGACGACCAATACGGTTTTACAAAAGACATATACGGATTTACAAAAGACATCAAATTTCCAATCAACAATAAACTAAAACCACTCGGTAAAATAGAATCTGTTCCTACTGATGACGAGGCTGATATTCACAAAAAACCTGATGTTGGAAAACCACCTTCTCTGAAGCAAACTGGATACTTGTGGCTCTACATCATGCTTGGTATCATCGTCATTGTAATTGTTGTCTCGATGGTATCTGGTAATCGAAAACGATAAATTAAGAACAAAAGATGTTGAAGATTGTTATAACAGACAAGATACAACATCTTCCAACACATTACTTCTAATACCAAATTAACCCGATTTGTAGCGCGAGGTTTCCGTGCCTTGCAATGCTGACTTTATCAAAAAAATAATAATCAGGTTAATTTGGTATAAGCTCTACCTTAATGTTGCAACCTACAAAATGTTGGAAGCAACATTTTTGTTTTCCGAACATTCTATGAATAGATAGGTAGGTTTATAAATGTGTTGATTATCCTAAGGTATATGGTATAATAAAGAAAAGATCATGAATTTACACAGACTCACCACCACAAGGATCAAAGGAAAACTGAATGAACTATGTTGATGGATTATTGTCGTCGTTGACCCGAGTGAAAGATGCACGTACGCTACGCGCTTCCTCTTGGGATACAACAGGACGCAATAACGATGCGTGGGATATCGCACCCGGTGAAACCCGCGTATTGGCTGATATAAAAGGTCCAGGATGCATTAATCATATCTGGATGACGCAACCAAACGGATATCGGAATGTACTGATACAGATGTTTTGGGACGATGAGGAACATCCGAGTGTTTTGTGTCCGTTGGGCGATTTTTTTGGACTTGGAAACGAAATCGTGAACTCTTATGACTCCATTCCGTTTTCGGCTTCTACACACAGCAATAATCAGTTTAATTCAGGATGTGCGCTAAACTGTTATCTACAAATGCCGTTCAACCAATCTGCACGGATTGAACTTGTCAACGAAGGTGATACATCACACCGACAATACTTTTATGTTGACTACGAACTCTATCCCATACCATTCGGTGAGGATACTGCCTATTTGCACACGCAATTCCACCGTGAAAATCCTTGTGATGGATGGGGACATGAAATCACAGTTAACACCGCAGAAGCAAATATCATCAATGCTGAACGACTTGCATGGGATAACAACTATCTTATCCTATCCGCAGAAGGCAAGGGACACTACATCGGTTGTAACCTTTCAGTCAGCAACTTTCAAGGCACATGGTGGGGTGAAGGCGATGATATGATATGGATTGATGGCTATAAATGGCCTCCAGATTTACACGGCACAGGTTCAGAGGACTATCTCAATCAGGCGTGGGGTATGCAACGGAATGCATTTGCCCATAACGGTTCATCTATTCACGAAAGCAATACCAAAGGTTACCAGACATCTTATGTGTATCACCTTGAAAATCCTATCCGTTTTGAGAAAGAGATACGGGTTACAATTGAACACGGACACGGTAACCATCTCAGCAATGAGACATCTTCTGTTGCATATTGGTATCAGATAGAACCGCATAAACCGTTTGGCATCCTACCCGTTGAACAACGCAAACCTGTGCTGAAAGATGAAGACGGAAATTGGATTATTGACGAAACCAACCAAACACCTTCATCTGAAATTGTCCTCAATGATGAAATGAAACAGAAAAAACAGCAGTGGCAAGAAAAACAGTAAGACTTATTCTTGCTAACAATTGACCAGAGGAGAAAGAAATATGATGACGTTTTTCCATCATCTTTTAATTGGAAAAATGGAAGAAGATACACACAATGATGAGGAGGGAGTTGAACCAGAACAACCAGAGTCTGAACATCAGAATGACACTCCCGAACCTGTGAAAGAGGAAGATCTTCAGGACACCCAAAATGATAACGAAACTGATTCACCTGACTCAGCAGAGGATACACAACCTCTTCAGCAAGTAGAGGATGAAGAAGCAACATCTGATTCTGAAGAAACTCCAGAGGAACAGACAATTCCTGAAGTTGAGATTGTACCTGATCAAGACGACGTTTCTGAATCAGAACAGAATGACCTATCTGAAGATCCCTCAGAAGAAGACCCTCCGACAATAGAGGGACAATCTGAATCTGATGATAGTTCTGAAGAGAAAGCCACGACTGAACAACAAGAAACTCAAGAAGATCCAGAACCTCCTTCTGTTGAAGTATTGTCAGATACAGAAGACAAATCTGATACTGATGAGACTCCAGAGGATGAAACAACCCCTGAGGAACAAGAATCATCAGAAGTTGAAGAAACCCCTGTACCAACTGATACTATTCGTCCCTATTCGTTTGGAGAAAGTGAAGAGTTATATGATTTCGTTGGTATGTTTGCTGAGAGCGAATCTTCTGGTGCTGAACATATTTCTGCGAGTATGTCAGATATTTCCGGTGGCGTTTCAAAACCTGCTCTCTTTGAACACCCATCATCAACCGAACCATCACGAATAGCCTATAAGTTTGATCTTCCTACAGTCAAAGAAAACGAAACACTCTTTCTCCATTTCTATACCGGCCTCAGAGATGGTGTGATATTTGACGATCCTGAAAGACAACCTGGCGGTGTCAAGTTCTGTATTGAAATTTCTGGTGAACACTGCTTTGAAGGTGTTTCAACGGAATGCAACTGGACACAGAACGGTGTGGATTTAACACGATTCGCTGGGAATCAAGTGGACATCGTTTTTATAACACACTGTAACGTTGAAGGGAATAGCAGCTACGCATGGGCATTATGGGGACAGCCACAACTTTTGAAACTGACGCGGACACAAGAGGCTTCAACTGAAAATCCACCTGTGTTACGACAAGAAATTCAGTGCGGTATTGCAATTGCGAAGTACCCAGAGAACCAGACTGCTATCTTTGATATTAATCGTGATGATTTCACCCCTTCTCAAGATATCGCTTCAGAAATACATAGTCAATTGGATTCCGAACCGCTTGAGTTGACACTATATGCATCCCAACCGAAATTAGAAATTGTGAGTGTCGGTTCAACTGCAGCGGTAGTTGCAACAAGTGAAGCCTTTGAAGTCCAATGTACTATCAAAAATGTTGGGCAGGGACCGCTTGCAAAAGGGAATAATGCGAAACTTACCATAAGTGAGGTAAAACTAAGACGCGGACGATCCGCACATAATCTGAAGACACTTGCAGTTGGTGATACAACGACATTTGTATGGTATGCGCGTGGAATTTCACGGCCAACTACGATTAATTTCACAGTCACGCTCAAGTCACGTTATGTCAAAGGGGAAAGGAAAATGAAAGGATCAGTAAGAATTCGTCCCGCATTGCCAAAACTTGACACACAGGTCGATCCTGAACTCCATACCTTCATGCATGATCAACATCTGATATTAGGAAATAAGCATGTCCGCATGATTCTTGTACATAACGGTTCACCACAACAGCAAAGCACAAGAAAATCAAAGGGCAGAACAAATCCACAAGAGGTTACTCAACAAGGTTATGAATATTTTGCCATTTTCGTTGCAAAGGGAAGCACCTATCAACAGGTTGCTACTTCAAAAACGGTTGCACAGGCAACATACCGTTCTAATGATACTATTCATAACATAGACTTTGTGCCTGATAATGTCCAATTAGCAGGAAACAGTCTTGGTGAATCTATCGTGTATCTAACTGGAGAACAGAAGGACGTAGATGGTGTTAATTGGAAACTTCAGTTAGAGTTTAACCTAACCGAAGATACAAAGCGGGTTAAGACGACATATCGTTTAACTGTTGATAATGAACGTGAGCTTCTTGCGTTTCGCGGTTTAGAAATTTATGCTGGTCACAAGAGTTCGCGTGAAAAGAAGACTGCCGCACTCTTCCCCGGTTTAGAGTACCTTGAAAGTGACGAACCTTCATCAAATACGCGTGATGCTGCACCGCCTCTCAACAACAGACTTGTCCCACATCCATATAAGATCACTATTCCTGTGATGGCAGTTGAGATTCAGAAATCCGTTGTTGGTATTATGTGGGATCCTCTGCAAAGTTGGGATGGGAATGCACAAAATGTATCTGCTGTGTTCGCATCACCCAATTGGCATCATGAAGAGAGAAATCACTTGATGGCACTATTTCTTCCGACTATACCCGATTGGGTTGAAGAAAATACTTTGATTGCCCAAAAATCTTATCAACTCACCCCTAAACGTGAAATCACATTAGACTGTGAGATTATTGCCGATGGCAATGCAACTATATTAGAAGCGATCTCCCATTGGACATCCGCCTATGGCACTCCGAAAGCTTTGGAACCGCCTCGTAGTGATGAAGAAGAAGTCCTGCTCTCACGACACGGTTTTATGCACACTGTCTGGGATGCGGAGAATAGGCAATCCAGACACTGTGTTGATTGGGCATCACGGAATGAACCCGGCTTTGCAACTTTACTATGGTATGATTATCTTGTTACAAAATCTGAGGAAGTTAAGGAACGGGTCAAGGAGATTGCGGAAAAGACCATTGGAGATGTTGGAGCAGGTGGGTTAGCTGCCCGCGGTTCGTGTCACATTCTAAGTGGAGAATTTCCTTTCTACTATGGGCACATAGACGCTGCTCTCGGTTCTTATGAAGATGAAGTGCAGCCGATAATTGCATCTCAATCTGATGACGGTAGTTGGGGATTTCAACCGTCCTCTGAGAAAACACAAAACCTTGGAAAAACGGGTGATGTTGTTCTCGGAACTTGTGCTGCAAATGCACGCAAACTTCTAAAGCATGCACGCATAACAGGAAACAAAGCATCGCTTGAAGCAGGTAAAAAAGCACTTTCTTATATGGATCGTTTTTCTGTGCCACGCGGAGCTCAAGTATGGGAATGTCCGCTCTATGAACCCGATATCCTTGCTGCAGCACATGCAATCGGTGCTTATGTGGAAGCACATGAAATCATGGGAAATAAAACCTATCTGAAAAAGGCAGAATATTGGGCAGAAACAGGTCTACCATTTCTATATCATTGGCATCTTCCTGACCGACCCGGTATGCAGTTTGCTTCTATCCCTGTTTTTGGTACTACATTCTACACACATTCATGGCTTGGTGTACCAGTTCAATGGAACGGTTTAGTGTATGCCTACTATTTGCAGCGTCTCAATCAATATGTACGTGAAGACAAGTGGCGGCAGGTTGCGGAAGGCATCACTGTGAGTGCTATGTATCAACAGTGGGAAGATGGTGATTTGAAGGGAACTTATCCTGATGGTTTCTATGGTTTCTGTACAGAAGGTAAAGGTCCACACCTCAATCCAGAGGACATCATGGTGAATGTCTATACGCTGAGTGGTCTTGACCCAGGAGTGAAGACGACAATCACAGGTTCAATCCACCTGAGTTCAGGTGCAACTCCAGAAAACTTGAATGTTTCTCGTTCAGGTGAATTAAAGTGGACTCTGAAATACGCAGAAGGCGAAATCAGTCATACACTGATAACGGGATATGAACAAACCCCGTCGCTCATCCGTTCACAAAATGCAGAGAGTGGTAACGATAAAGACGATTCTGCTATTGACATACCACAGGTTGAATCACTTGAAGAAGTTTCATCTGGATGGCGTTACATACCTGAAAAAGACGCGATCCTTATTAAGCAGGTTCACATCACTGAAAAGATGCAGTTTCAACTTCTTAAACATGTTGAATAAATTAACCTAATCCTATATAGTATCAATTGTTGTAGGAAAAATGAATGAATAACGAAATAACGAAATAGACCCTTAACTATACTTTTAATATTTAATAGTAGACATCTATGTCGTATAGGAGGAATCATGTTAGCGAAAAGAATCGTATCAATAACACTCTGTTTAGTTATGGTATCCCTCTGTGTTTTTGCTGTATTTGTAACCACAGCGAATGCACAAGATGAAGGTGATGCCCCTGCTGATCCCTCAATGTTCCCTTGGAAAATGATTGCGAGAGATATTATTTTAGTAGCTGTCTTTAGCATTGTCGGTTTAGTCATTTTAATGGTGGGTTACAAAGTCTTTGATTTAGCGACACCGTACGATCTAAACAGGCAAATTGCAGAAGATAACAACGTTGCCGCAGGTATTGCAGTTGCAGGTGTCCTTGTGTCACTCGGTATTATTGTTGCTGCTGCAATGGGTTAGCATTCCAAATTCTTGTTGCACTTTATATTGATTTAGGAGTGAATTCAGAATCACAGAAACCATTCACCGCGATTCCGAGATCGCTCCTATAATACACAAGACTGCAGCGAAAGTTCAAGTAATTCTTAGAATATAAGGTATTCTCATTCTTCTTTTTAATCAAGCAAAACTATGGAAAATGACAAAGTAGAAAAGACAACGTACTTATCAGAGCAAACTGTTAGTCAAGAACAAATTCAGGAATGGGTAGATACCTTCAACCGTGACGGATGCCTTTTCCTTCAGAACGTGTTAACGCCGGACCACTGTGCAGAACTCAGAGAGGATTTAGATTGGGCACTTGAAAACAATCCAAACGGTTTAAACAGTGGAAATATGGAATCTACGATGCATCTTTCGCATCGTATGTTCGAACATAGTAAAGCAAACCTAAGGTTGTTTGACATTGAACCAATTGTATCATTTGCTGAAGCACTGATTCCTGGAGAATGTCATATTATTCACAACAATTCCTTCCAAACACGTCCTGGGGGTGGCATTACTTCTTGGCACCAAGACGACTCACCACACTATATTGTTACTGATGGTGAGCCTCCAACGAATGTTCGTCTTCCTGTCATCTTATTTACTGCCAATTACTACCTAACCGATGTTACAGAAGTGGAGCATGGTGGAACAGAAGTTATCCCCGGTTCTCACCTATTTGGTGCATCACCCGCAAACCCAATGGATGGAACAAAATGGGAAGATAAAGTCAAATATAATCTCGGTAAAGCAGGAAGTGTCATAATGTTCAACAATCAAGTGTGGCACCGTGGTGGACCAAACCAGAGTCAACGCACACGATATATTACACAGATTACCTATGCACGCCGTCTGGTAGGACATAAATACAAACCGTTTATGAATTACGTAATGCCGGAATCAGTCTATAAAGATGCAAACCCAAGACTACGTAGATTATTAGGATTTCTCAATAGTGGTGCATACGGTTAGATACTAAATTCATCTGAAGTATAAATTGAATGATAATGAAAGCAGTTGCGTTTTCGGAACAAGGTGGTATTGACGTATTAGAATATCAAGATGTCACCGCACCTACCCTTGGTCCTGATGAAATCCTCATCAAAGTCAAATCCTGTGCAGTCAACTATCTTGATATTCACGCACGGCGCGACCGTCCTGAGATAAAGCAGAAACTTGAAGAAACGAGTTCCCCTCATATATTAGGTTCTGACATTGCAGGGGAAATAGTCAAGATATCTGGAGAACATCCAGAACTTGCTATCGGAAATCGTGTGCTTCTTGCACCGTGTATTCCCTGCGGTGTCTGTCATGACTGCATCAACGGTTATGAGAACCTATGTGATACACAACAATTGCTCGGTTTCCAAACTGATGGTGGTTATGCGGAGTATGTCAAAGCACCTGTGAAGAATGCAATTCGGATAGCAGACCCGTTATCTTACGTTGAAGCATCTGCATTGCCAATTGCTTACCTTACAGCATGGCACATGCTCATCACACGTGCACAACTCCGTGCAGGTGAAGATGTCCTGATACTCGGTGCGGGTGGTAGTGTTGGGAGTGCGGGACTACAAATCGCTAAACTCGTTGGGGCACGAATCTTTGCTACAGCAAGCACAGATGAAAAGTTGGCACGTGCAAAAGAGCATGGTGCTGATGTTACTATCAACTATGCAGAAGTTGATTTCTCTGAAGTTATCCTTGAGAAGACAAAGGGTCGGGGTGTTGATGTTGTTTTAGAGCATGTCGGTGCTGCAACTTGGGATAAAAGTATCAGCAGTCTTGCCAAAAACGGTCGGCTTGTTTCGTGTGGTGTTACTACGGGAAATATCGGAGAAATCAACATCCGTAAGATGTATCAAAAACAACTCACAATTATGGGTTCTGCGTTAGGCACGTCTAAAGAACTTAGAAAACTTGTTCGTCTTGCAGAACGGGGATTGTTAGTGCCGATTATTGATCGGACACTCCCATTAGAACAAGCAGCTGATGCTCATCAGTTGCTGGAATCTCGTAAGAACTTTGGAAAGGTATGCCTTATTCCATGATGGTTGGAACAGACTACAGAACTGTAGGATTACGCTCCGACAGGTGTCTGCGAATACACAGCATTCTCACCAAATTGTTCAATCAACCACCCACGCAACGGTACATCCTCATCAGTCGGAACATAACGTCCATTGTTTCTCACTGCATCACCAAGCAATTGTCTGCGAATAGGATCGCAACGCTCATAAAGATGTTCAACTTCCATATCGTCTTTCGGACGAATCCACCTATATCCGTATCCATAAAAGAGTGCTTTTCGTGTGATTTGTGATGTGTTCGGACTGCGGGAGTGCCAGAGTCTTCTATCAAAAAGGACTGCAGTACCTGGTTCAACACAAACTGGCATCGCTCCATCAGGTATATCATCTGCAGTCTTTTCACGCGGGTCACGACTGATTTCAGTTTCAGATAAAGGCACATCCGAGAAATGACTGCCGGGACGGATATAGAAATTCCCGCGCCCCGCTTCGGAGACATCAGTAAGGAAAAATGCGACCTTCAACGAAAGGCGAGGACGTGGATGTGTTTCCATCTCAATATTGACACGACCACTATCTTGATGCCATTCCAACCATCCATCCCCAGCCTGTGCATCAGGTGGGGCAGGTGGTTTGACGTGCATGTGTGCATGGTAGAGATAAATATTCCATCCAAGTATTCCCCAGACTTTGGGTAGGGTTGTGGGATTGTCAACAAGGTTCAAAAATGCGTCATCTTCACCTAAGAAATTGGAAAAACCCCAATGGTTTTCGGGTTTCGCTCTACCTGTTTCCAATGCTTTTTTGTGGAGTTTGTCAACAGCAGTAGCAAGGTATTCCACCTTATCAGAAGACAATGCGTTTGGGATGTAGAGGTACCCTTGTGTTTCAAAGTAGTTACGTTCTTCTTCTGTTAGTAGGTGGGAAAGGCATTGTTTGTTCATGATCTATACTCCGAAGAAACTCATCAAGTAAAATATGAATCTCTCCTATCTGATACTTACACCACTATTACGTATGTATGTGTAAGAAAACACCACGTTAAATTCAGTTCACCCATCCCTACAAAGAACGATTAGGATGGCTAAATCCAATACCGCGTTTTGATGCCTCTATGAAGTTAATTAGATATTCAAGGTCTGGATCCGAAGGTAATTCCTCTTTTGCTTTGGTTACAGCATGTTTTAAGGGTAATCCTGAACGGAACAAAATACGGTAGGCTTTCTTCAGGAGGGCAAATGTTTCTGGAGATAATTTGGATAACGGATTGATTCGGGATGTCCGAATACCCAAACGATTTAGATCGCGAACACGGGCAGGTTGACCAGCAGATAACATGTAAGGGGGTATGTCTTGAACGATCTTTGAACAGCCTCCCGCCATTGCCATTCTACCGACACGCACAAATTGGTGTAGCGCAGCATACGCACCTAAACGCACATCATCTTCAATGATGACATGTCCAGCAAGCGTAGCGAAATTCGCCATAATGACTCTACTACCGATAATACAATCATGAGCGATGTTCACCCAATTCATAAACAGATTGTCATCCCCAACAACAGTCTCATCATCTTCAAATGTAGAGCGAGAAATAGAAACATATTCACGTAACACATTTCGGTTGCCAATGCGGACATAACTCCGTTCTCCTTTATACTTCAGGTCTTTCGACGGATTTCCAACTGAAGCACCGAAATATATTTGGCAATCCTCACCTATCGTTGTCCATTTTCCTATCTGAACATGCGGTCCAATCACAGTATTTGCACCAATCTGAACATGGTCTTCAACAATGGTATAAGGTTCAATACGAACACCTTCTCCTATTTCGGACTTTGGTGAAATGATTGCCGTTGGGTGAATGTTTGTTTCTGTCACAAGTATCCCTCTACTTTCTTTTAGTTTATCACTTTCAAATGAATTCACAAGGATTTTGACATGTTAGGTACTCTCGTTTTCATTTGCAGCCAGTGCAATAGATAATTCCGCTTCGGTAGCAAGCGCACCATCTACATACACCTCACCAGAAATTTTTGCCAAAGTTCTACGTCGTTGAACAATTTCAATTTCCAAACGGAGTTGATCCCCAGGTATAACAGTTCTGCGAAAAGTCGCCTTGCTAATTGAACGAAAATAACCGAGTTGATCCTCTTCTCCGATTTCTTGTAGCAGTAGCCATGCCCCAAGTTGCGCGAGTGCTTCCACCTGTAAAACTCCCGGCATAACAGGTTGAACAGGGAAATGTCCCTCAAATATAGGTTCGTTATATGTTAGATTCTTTATACCAACTGCACGTTTTCCGTTCTCATACTCAATAACACGATCCACTAAACACATCGGGTGCCGATGTGGCAAAATCCGATAGATGTCTTTTGCCTCTACAGGTTGAATTTCCTGACTATCTTCTGATTTGACTTGATCAAGTATACCTTTTTCCGCCAGTGCTTGAACAAATTCAGCATGGAATGTATGTCCAGTTCGCATCGCTATGACTTGTGCTTTTGGCAAGTACCCAGCAAGGTAAAGATCTCCAATTAAATCAAGTGCTTTGTGACGCACAAATTCATCATTAAAACGCAAATCCGAACTTGTTTCACCAGTATCTTTGACAACTAAAACATTATCATAATTTGCACCTTTCCCAATTCCAAGAGCTTGTAATGCTTCAATCTCCGCTTCAAAACAGAAACTACGTGCAGGCGCAATGTCATTGATATATGTCTCTTCTGTCATCTCCCATGTTGCAAATTGTGGGGATGTAAGCGGATGATCATAAGCAAATGTCACCTCAAAAGTATCAGATGGGAGAAAGAGAAGCTGCTTATCGTCATCACAAACAACGAAAGGCTCAGAAACTTCAACATAACGGCGGGGTGCATCTAACTGAGCCAATCCAACTTGCTGTATTTGCGTTACATATTGCAATGCACTACCATCAAGTCCAGGGGGTTCCTGCGCATTTAATTCAACTATAGCATTGTCAATCTTAAGTCCAGCAAGAGCAGATAAAAGGTGCTCTATACTACTAATAGTTGTTTCATCCTGTTGTAGACTTGTACATCGTGGTAAAATATCTTCCCAGTTCTCAGGACAGACTTTCACTTCAGGTGAACCCGATTTGTCAATCCGTTGAAAAACAATACCGGTATCAGCAGGAGCAGGTTTTATAGTTAGTTCAACCTGTTCTCCCAGCATCAAACCTATGCCGGTAAATTTGACTTCGGATTGAAGTGTTTGTTGTGAATCAACATTTCCCATATAAAGTTTTGACTCCGATCCCATGTATATGTTTATTTATAGATTATTTTGTTTGATATATTGTATATTATACGACTATTGGTTACTTAATGCAGATTTTTTTCGTCGAATCTGACGAATCATCCGATTATGTTCATCAAGCGTCTTTGAGAAATGGTGTTTCCCTTTCTCAATAGCCACAAAATAGAAATACGGTGTTTTCTCCGGTCTTAATGCTCCTAAAATACTTGCCATACCTGGATTACCAATTGGTCCGGGTGGTAAACCTTTATGAAGATATGTATTATAGGGTGATTCTACCTTTAGGTCTGCTCTTGTCAACAATCTTTTTGGATCACCCAGAGCGTAGAGCACAGTCGGGTCAGCCTGAAGTCGCCATTTATGTTTCAGTCTATTATGAAATACGCCAGCAATTCTGGGAATCTCTGACCCTGAACCTGCTTCCCTTTGAATGATAGATGCCAACGTAATCACTTGATGACGCGTTAACCCTAAAACCTCTGCTTCTTCAGCCAAAGTCTCAGTCCATATCTTGTCAGATTCACCAAGCATCATCTGTACAACTGTTTCTGCACTACTCCCTTTAGCAAATTTATAAGTGTCTGGAAAAAGATAACCCTCAACTGAAATCCCTTCTGGCAGATATTTTTCAAATAACTCAGGTGATTTCATCGCGCTACGAAACGCTTCTGTTTTGCCTAAACCAGATTCCTCCCAAAGTTCAGCTATCGCTTTAGCAGTAAAACCCTCTGGTACAGTAAAGGTTTTATATTCAATTTGCCCCCTTTTTAGTTCATCAAGAATCCGCGTAAGCGACATATCCCGACTGAGTTCGTAAGTGCCTGCCCGGAGTTGCGTCCCAATACCACGATACCGAACTGCAAGTTTGAATGCCAGAGGACTACGGATCAGATTATTTGTAGCCAAGTGTTTCGCAATTACTGATGTGCTACTTCCAGGCACAATTGTAACTGAAACAATTTCCTCTGACGAAGCAGTCGGTGATATGTAATATGCCCCAACCAAAACAAGACATAAGCATAAGATTCCAAGACATCCGAGTGTATATAATCCGAATCGGACAACTCGTTTCCGAGTTAATACGGCAACAATATTCCGTAGAAACATGGACTGTCTCCAAATCAGTAATGCCAATTATTTGAATTCTACTCAACTGTTCAAATATATACCATTGACATACTCCCCCAGCTAAAGCAGGGGGATTCTTTTGTCCCTCTACACTGGGTAAATTCTGCGATCAACAGTGAATGCGAACGCCAGCAAAAATATTACCTTTATCCGTCTTCCATCACCTACTGCACTGGACGATGCCCCGCCCATTCACCTATTTCAGATTTTCACCTGTTTTAGATGGCAAGATTCTTTTTTGTGAAGTGGCACTGTTTCACCCGAAACAGTTCATTCTTGTCCTTCTTACCAGACACCCCGACACAACAAGAGATGACTTACTTCTCTTGGGGGTCTTTTATACAATATGTCTACTCGCTCCTTTTGAGAGTTCGCTATTTAGCGACTTTGGTAACGCATATCGCAGATATGTGCTGCATATCAACCCGCTCACGTATTCCAGTTCACATTCGACTGGCATGATATGGATGCTCTCCACCAACTTGCATGGCTAACGATGTAATATTACATCTAATCTTTCGTTGGGCAGTCAGTGATACCCTGCACATGTTTTATTGCTTAGCGGTGTCTACATCCCCGTGCTAAAGCAGCGGGGTTTTGACACTGAAAGAGATAAATTGCCATTACTCATCCACTGAATTTTCGCGTAGATATTCATCAAGGATTATCACAGCCGATACTTGATCAATGATTTTTTTTCGTTCCTTCGGATTCATTTCCAAAGTCTCTAAAATGTCTTCAGCTTCAGCAGTAGTAAATCTCTCGTCTAAGAACTCCACTGGTACATCCAGTCCTTCCGACAATCGAGCCCCAAATTTTTGCACCTTCTCTGCCTGTGTACCAATCGTCCCATCAAGTGAGATAGGTAGACCAATAACGATGCGTTCTACTTCATGGATAGAAACAAGATCACCTATTGCGATAATATCACGTTGTCTATTTGTCCGAGTCAGTGTACATAATGGGTGAGCTCCACTCCCAAGCACGTCGCTGACTGCAACACCAATTCTCACGTCACCGACATCTAAACCGAGTAATACAGACATACTCACTCCTTCTAATTTAAATCGGGCATGCTTTATGATATATACTACATAAAAATATTACACCAAAAATCGTCTATCGTCAAGGACAATTCTCCTTTATCATCGTGACAAAGGTGTTGATAAATTATACAGACTCTGATATAATTTTTCCACAAAAAAGTCAGTTCATCCTATTCTTACAATAAATTCTGGAATACAAACTAAATAATATCTGTATGTCAAAACACTCACTATTTTATGGGGATAACCTCACAATTCTTCAAGAGCATGTCTCAGATGAGAGCATCAATCTAATATACATTGACCCTCCCTTCAATACAGGAAAATACCAATTACGCACTGAGATACAGGTAGAACAGGATGATGAAGGAGATCGGGTAGGTTTTCAAGGAAAAACTTACAAAACTTACAAAGGAGAAACCAGACATTACTCAGATAAATTTGAGAGTTCAAATGTATACTTGAAATTTCTGCGACCACGTTTTGAAGAAGCCTATCGTGTTCTTCATCCGTATGGCAGTTTTTTTCTGCATATTGATTATCGTGAGGCACACTATTGCAAAATAATACTTGATGAGATATTTGGGCGCGAGTCATTCATCAATGAAATAATATGGGCTTATGATTACGGAGGACGTTCAAAATCGAGATGGCCCACAAAACACGATAATATCTTGTGGTATGCCAAAACACCGAAACGTTATACATTTAATTATGAAGAGATGGATAGGATTCCGTATATGGCACCCGGTTTAGTCGGTAAAGAGAAGGCGGCGCGTGGAAAAACTCCAACGGATGTCTGGTGGCATACCATCGTCAGTACAAGTGGACATGAAAAAACGGGTTACCCGACACAGAAACCCCTTGGTATACTAAATCGTATTGTTAAAGTACATTCATCTCCAGATGATATGTTATTGGATTTTTTTGCGGGCAGTGGTACATTCGGTGAATCTGCCGCTTTACACAACCGTTCCTCAATCCTAATTGATAGCAATATCGCCGCTATTCATACTATTATGTCAAGATTGAGGATATTTGGTGTTGACCTTGTTAACGCAAATTACGAGACTTTAGCATCAAATTCGTAAATGTATAATACAGTTGATAGGAATATGACCAATAGCATTAGTGAATTTTAGATCCCTAAACGTCATTATAACAATCAGATTTTTTCTATCTTCTCAGGTATAGGTGTCTCTTTTAAGTAAAATTAGCACATAGGTTTTCATGCTTACAATACGGTGAAGATTGGTATATTCAAGATGTTTATTTCCGGAGGAATTGGACAATGAAGAGATTAAAACAAATTTCAGAACAGATTAAGGAGAACATCAATCAATTCATAGAAGATGCCGAAAAGAGCGAATCTGTTCTTGAAAAGACGATTACGGATATGAAGCAGCAGATACAAAAGGCGAAAAAACTTGTAGCAACCGCAATCGCCGACGAACAGAAACTCAAACGTGCATATCGCGAAGCAATTGACGCTGCGAACAGATGTGGAAACAGAGTTGATATATTGCTACAGAATAATGACGATCAAGAAGCAAACGAACTTCAGCAGCAAAGGAAAAAGTACTTACAACTTGCCCATGATTTAGAACATCGAATCCTTGCACAAGAAACCGTCGTTGTACAACTCAAGACGGAACTACTTGAAGTTTATAACCGTTTCAATAACATTTCAAATCAAGTTGAGGCGTTAATTCAAGATCAAGAGCATGCAAAAACTCGGACTGAATTATATAAAGTATTGGCTGAATTTGAAGAGATTGATATTGATCAAGTTGTACAGAATGCTGAAAAGATGGCAAAAAAGGCAGAAACTGAAGCGAAAATGTGGGAACAACGGTACCAGCGGAATATGCTACCGACCGAAACAACTCATGAAGATTTCAATATTGACGAAGCATTAGCAGTTCTCAAAAAGGATATTCTTGGCAGTAGTCAAAATGATTGAAACCGTCAATCTTACCAAATACTTCGGCCAGTTGTGTGCTGTAGATTCACTCATGCTGCAAGTTGACGCAGGAGAAATCTTCGGGTTTCTCGGTCCCAACGGGGCAGGTAAGACAACCAGTATCAACATGTTGACAGGATTGCTTCGTCCATCTTCTGGAACAGCAAAACTTGCTGGATACGATATACAAAAGCAAAGTCTACAAGCAAAAGCGATTCTCGGTTTGATGCCTGATACACCCCATTTATATGAGGCTTTGAGTGGACGGCAGTTTGTTCGGATGATCGCAGATTTATATGAAGTGCCTCCTCAACAAGCTGAAAATGAAATGGGTGCCTTACTTGAACAACTTGAATTAGATGACGCTGCTGATGACCAAATTAAGGGTTATTCCTACGGCATGCAAAAGAAAATACTTCTTATCTCTGTCCTCATACACCACCCACAAATTCTATTCCTTGATGAACCTACAAGTGGATTAGACCCCAGAAGTGCACGTACAGTCAGAGAAATATTACGACAACGTTGTGAACAGGGATGTACCGTATTCATGACAACACATATTTTGGAAATTGCAGAACGGATTTGTGATAGAGTAGGTATTATAAGTAAAGGGAAATTAATCGCTGTTGGAACACTCGCTGAGCTACAGAATAGGAAACGAGAAATGTCTACACAATACATTGATAATAATACCGATAAGGTCGATTCATTAGAAGATATCTTCCTTGATCTTACTGCAGATGCGTAGTTTAGTTCAATTGTAAATATCTTAGGTTGAGCTGCGTTTCCACGCTACATTTCCAATTACAGTGAAATATAAAAATCATAGTCGCGTAATAGAACGCGCCTACAAGAATACGTTGACTATTTCTTAATATCTCCCCAGATCGTTGCCAGTTTACCTCGCAGTTCAACATCAAGCGTATCTGCTTCCAAATTATTAATATCATCTTCACTGAGCACTGCATTGTAGATTCGTGCATCTTCAACGCGTGCCACCACCCAGCCGTGAGCTGTTCCAGCAATGAGAGCACGTGGACCGAAGAGTGCTTCTACATCCCCTTCTGTCCAAAATTTAATTGGTCCGAGTGTATAGTCACCAATTATTATGCCATTACGATAAATCATAATCTTTGCATTGTTGTTGTCATCTTCGTAGGAAATTGCCAATTGAATGAGTTTACCGGTCTCTGTTTCAGGTGTTCCGTGTGGATCGTTATGTGTTCGTCTAAAGAAACTGCTACCTGCCATCCAGTGATTTGCATGCTTTTCAGCATATACAATAGCATCAAAAGTGTCCTCGCTGCTCTTATTTACTGCGATTGTCGCACCTTTTATGACCTTGAGATCATCCAAATAGAGCCACGTCACTAAGGTTTTATCAGGTCCTATCTGTGGTCCTTTATATCCAGTTGTCAATCCCCATTCATTATCACCCAAGTGCAATTTCCCATCATCAACTTTCGCGCCTCTTAACTCAATATCACCAAAATGCCCCGTAAGGTCTTCTAATTCAACACCTTTTTCAAATGTCCAGTGACCAATCAGATCATCTTCCTTTTCTCCCTGACTCAATGCTGGTAAAGTTAATCCAGTTATTAGAAATAAAGTGAGGATATATGTGAAAAAATAACTGACGAATTTCATTGTTACTTCCTCCATAGCGAATTAGGTCTTAATTTCCTAACAATTATTGAGTATAATTAAGCATAACACAAACAATTATTTATGTCATCATCATTTGTATGTATTTTCCAACATCAAAAGACTTGAAAATGCTAATAAAATCTGGTAAAATTATGATGTATTCCCAGTACATAAGGAGGAAAAATACTAAATGGACATTAGAATAGAGTATTGCACTTCCTGAAACTATAAACCACGGGCAGCCAGTTTGGCAGAAGTCCTTGAAAAGAAATATAGTGGTCAGGTGAAGAAAGTGAAACTTGTGGAAAGTAGTGGTGGTGCTTTTGAAGTATATGTAAATGAAGAATTGCTCTTCTCCAAACTTGAGCAACGCAAATTCCCATCCGAAGACCAAATCACCACTTCAATCAACAAGTTATAAGTTTATGAAATGGGTATGATATTGTAAGTCATACCCATTTTTCTTGTATATATGCAGTCAGTTTTATAGTAAAATAGGTTCACACTCCCCGGTAGATGTGGTTTCCTAACCGCGTCTATGAGACTGAACAAACACCAGTTCGGTTAGGAAACCGAACCATAGGCGTCAATTTAAGGATATATTTACCTATGAAGGTTTTTGGAAGTCTATTTTATCATACACACCTTTCGCACCGCTGGTGCTTGGTTTCTTGTGGTCAACATTTTTTCTATACACCTTTCGCACCGCTGGTGCTGATATGTGATTTATAAAAGCCTCGGAGAGGCGACAGGTGTATAGCACGTAATATCAACACAGACGAAAGCCCCAGCGGGGCGACAGGTGTATAAAATGCACAAACTTTACTCACTAAATTGACGCCTATGGTTCGGTTAGGAAACCGAACCTACCGTAGTATGTAAATAATTATGATTTTTACTATAACTAACGTGAGTTCGATATAAAGTTTAGAAAAACCGATACAATATATCACATTTATCACAGGTTTGATGACGGGCATGTTCTTGCACTCCAGTGGAGTGCTATGTCTATAGAAAATCCAAACACAAAGTTCTTGCACTCCAGCGGAGTGCTATGTGTGATAATCTCACATACCGCTCCGCTGGAGCGGAAACACTGGTTCGGATGAATACTATAAACATATTGCTCCGCTGGAGCAAAGAAGGTGTTTGGGTTACGTTGGAACTGCTTTTGTTCAATTGAATTCCCCTGATGAACCAATCTCTTATATTCGAACTCACGTTATAACTACAGAAATAGCACCCACATTGGATTCTTACCCACCTCAACCGTATCAATTTCAGAAAGAATTCCCTTATCCCTATTGATCCGGTAAGTTGCCAATTTACCAGAACCTTGTCCACCCGCAAATAGATAGTTCCCTGTTTCATCAATGTTGAATACACGTGGAGTCGGTTCGGTAGGTTGATGTCCTACTGTGGTCAATTCTCCGTTCTCCTCATTGATAGTGAACATCGCAATACTGTCATGCCCTCGATTTGAGACATAAAGAAACTTTGCATGTGGATCAATATGGATTTGAGCACAAGTATTGTTTTCAGTAAAATCGTCAGGAAGTGTGGAGAGTGTTTGAAATTCCCAGAGCAAGCCGGGGGCATCATTTACTGTATAATCAGGTGTTCCAGACTTTGGAATAGTGACATCTGGGTCACCTTTCTGAAGGTTGTAGGCAGATACACTTGATCCATTTTCATTTGAGAAGTAAAAGATCGGTTTGTTAGGATGTTCACAGTAGTGGCGTGGACCTTCAGGATCATCAGGATTATAATTCCCAAAGAAATTTTGTGTTAGCATGCCGTTAGTTTCGTCAAAATGAAACTGATAGATTGCATTCCGTGGTACGGTGTGTGGCACAAAGGCAAATCTATTTGATACATCTGTTTCAATATAGTGTGCATGGGGAGCAGTTTCAATAGTTTGGATCGCTCCTTCTTGCACGGTTTTATCTTCACCAATTGCATGAACAGTAACTTTTCCCGCACCATAGTATGCAGAGAGTAGATATTTTCCCGTGTTGTCGGTTGCTATGTAGCATGTATCAGCATCAAGTTTGATAGTCCGTAATAGCGTCAGTTGCTTAGTTTTTTCATCTATTTTGAATGTTGCGATTTCTCGACTGGAACGGAGTCCAGCGTACAGATAGTTACCACAAGGTGAACGCGTCAATGGTCCAGGTGAACCACTCACTTCAACATTTTCTTGAAATTCAATTGATCCATTGTTGACATCAAATGTATAAATTGCGATGCTGTTTTCTCCTGCAATAGAGAGATAAAGGTGTGTTTGCATGTTTTTCCTCTTATTTGAATAGAGACTGAATAGTCTACATTAACGGGACTGTTACTTTTATTTCTTTCCCTTTTTTAGGGTGGATTCAATCATAGTATGTGTTTTTTGTTCACCACAGAGACTTAGAGCAATCTCGTGCTCAAGGTCATGTAGATACTGCCTCGTTACATATTGTGGTTTAGGAAGCATTCCACCACAAAACACATAAGCTAATTTTTCAGCAAGATACTGTTCATATTCGTTTATGGTATCTACTTGATGAATTTGTTGAAGGTGTTGCATTATTTGATTATATCCCTCTTCACCTAATACATACACCTGCTGTGGTTGTGATAAAGAATATCCATCATTCCACAGTGAAAGTGCCAATTGTTTAGCATCATTCAAATTATTGTCTCTATGTGTAGAAATTTGGTCAGACCTACGCAGATAGCCATATTCTGATGCGTCATCAGCGTCTTTAGATACCTTGTATTGACGAATTGTTTCATAGGTAGAAATGACAGGTGAAATCAACTCTTCAATAGGATTAGATGTATTTTGTCCTACTAAACTACGTAATACCATCTCTGTTGTTCCACCACCACATGGAATAAGTCCAACACGCAACTCAACAAGTCCAAACTGACTGTTTTTTAATGCACAAACTGTATCTGCTCCAAATGTAAGTTCACAACCGCCGCCTAACGCCATGCCATTTGTTGCTGCTACGACTGGTTTTGCTAACATACTTAGTCGAGTACATACATTTTGCAGATTCCTGACTGTTTTTGATATTGCATCCCAGTTGTTGCTTCTTGCCCGTTCCAACAATTGTACTATATTGAGACCAACAGAAAAATGGTCGGCTTCTGTACCGATAACCATGCCATAAAAATTAGATTCAACTTCCTCCAAAGCAGAATTAAGAATATCTATAGTGGTATCCTCAATAATGTTTAGTTTGCTATGTAGTTCAAAATAAGCAATACCATCGTCTATATCAAAGAGACTTGCTTGGTCGTTGCAAACAATTGGTTTTCTATCTAAATGTTTAATGGATGACATATTAATTTCCTAAGTTATGAAAAATCAAGATTTATATTGTTTATGCATCAAAAATGTATTCTACTTGGTCAAAAGAATCACGAGCAAACGTGAATATGAAAACCAACGGTTCGGTTCCTGTGCAACTGACAGTATGCTTCGAATTGGGTGGGATGAAAACCGCTGTTCCTGGTTCAAGTTTCCCTTCGCATTCGTCAATCTTCATATATCCTTTACCACTAATAACATAATATGTTTCTTCAGGTTCATGGTGATGAAGTAATAGTGAAGTATCAGGTGACACTTCTGCAATTCCAATGACGATTCCGCTACTTTGACAGCGATCACTTGAGATTAGCAGTTTCCAACGCACAGGACTTTTTGCTGCGATATTTGGGTCTTCCCAACTTTCCCATTCCAGTTCCGATTGATCAATAAAAATCGGTTTCAACATATAGTGTGTTTCCTTGACTTTGAATGATAGTAGATAAATGCGAATAATTCTAACAAACTTCTTTATCAACTCAGATAAAATGTCGTAGTGACAATTAAATTGACAACCAAAAACCAATTGGGTTATTATACTGAAAAAGGAGTGTTATGACAATCCAAAAATTTCAACAACAGATTGAAGCAATCTATTTAAAAAGAGATACTGAACGAGGTGTTCCATTAACATTCACATGGTTCGTAGAAGAGGTCGGTGAATTAGCAAAGGAGATTCGTAAAGAACCGAATAATATGGATCGTTTACGCGAAGAATTTGCAGATGTATTTGCTTGGTTATCGACCTTAGCAAGCCTTCTCGGCATTTCACTTGAGGATGCTGCAAAGATTTATGCTGAAGGATGTCCTAAATGCCATGCCACACCGTGTAACTGTTAATTATAGACGTTGTATTGTTTTTCCCAAGATCACGAGGGAGATGACTCACTATTAACCCTCATTCAGAAACCGTTCAAAGTTACCACCAAATAGGTTATTGACATCACGTTCTACTTCTGCAGTTGAAAGAGTCCAGCCAACGTCTATCAGAGATTGATATTTTTCTACCAAGACATCTGTAATGATCTTACGTGAGTGTTTCCATTTGTAGATCAGTTGATCTAATATTCTTGCATCAGAATGTTGGGGGATCACACTTAGACCGAGCAACTCTATCCTTTCTCGTGTTATCTCTTCAATTATACTGGGATTGTTCATAAACCACCAACAACCAAATATCATCAAGTTTTTGAATTTGCGTCCGATGACACACAGTTCATGTTGGTTTTCTCGCGATAAGAGCGTTACAAGAAATTTATTCTCTTGATTCTCTCTGAGAAGATTTTCCAAGCTCATGAGATCCGCTTTCCCCGTTCCATCGCCTGCCATTCTGAGTTCAGGGTTTACTGCTCTTTTCACACCAATCATCAAGGCAAATGGCACATTGAATTCACGCGAGATTGGTAATATACAATTATCAAACAGACGCCCCAGTACACCGTCATTTGGATATTGAAAATCTGGTGGTAGTGAAACAGCCATGTATTTTGGATTCATCCGCTGGATCCACATCTCTAAGAACCGTCTAACTTCTTTATAGCCTTTCTCTGTTGAAAGATTCGGATCCACATCATAACCGTGTCCGCGAAGATGATCGTAAGCAGTTTCTTTATAACTGTTGATAAGCACATCCATACGTAGTGCAGCTTCAAATCGTGTATCACCCACGTCACCTGATTCCCACACTGGTGCTTCTAAAGGGTCGAATGGGTCATTCGTCATAACGACTTGCGTTACATTTGAGCTTTCAAATACTGTGTTGATGAAGTCCTCATCAGTTGTATCAGCAAAATATGTGCGATAGTCATTCAGGTTACGTGAACTGACATCTAAACCTAATTCGTCCAATGTTGTAACAACACCGCGACATGCTTCACTGATTGGTGAGTTTTCTATGAAAAGAGTCTGCCATATTAAGTCTGCTTGTTCTGTTTTTGTCATCGCCCAAAACGCAGGATAGTTGACATCTGACTTGCGAAACACCTCTGCAATAAGATAATGGTAGGTGAGGAGTTCATCAATCCCCCATAACAGAAGTTCACCAAAAGGCGGACTGAATAGATGTGTATGAATATCCAAGATTTTCTGATTATCAACTACATCTGAAACGACGGTTTTTAATTCATTTGATGTTTCTATATGATTAGGTGCGTTCATCATTTGACTCCGAGTTAAGTTGATGTTGAATAAAGTTTACAATTTCTTCAGGAGGGTGTTTTCCGAATCTTACATAAATGCCGCGGAAGTTTTCAAGACGAGTTGGTTTAGCAAAAGGACTGAGAAATACGCCATTTTTGTCAATGTAATTACTTCGGAATGAAGACCAAGGACGTTCAAGATTATAGCAACATGCACTGACAATGAGTCTATCTTTTCTGCAATGGTAATGAAAAGGTAAGAAGTATTTGTAAAGAGGACCAATTAACAGTAGTGAAGAAAGAAAAACAATTACTATAGACTGGAATCCGATGTAGAGGATAACGAGGATTGTGGACAGAAATACCATTAAGATAACTGTGCGTTTCCAATTTTCAACAAGAGGGTGAACACACCAGGAGATTTCGTCAAAGTGTGAACGGTCAGACATAGATGTAGCAGAATTAACTTCATCAACAACCATGTGCTTTCATACCCTACTTACTCATCACCTGTTGTATCATCAATAGTGCCTTTTGTATCTTCTGCAGGAGTATCTTCTACTTGTTGTCCATTGTCATCCTGTTTTACTTCAATTGTGCCCTTAGGATCTTCATCATCTGTTACTATATCTACGGAATCACCAGTATCTGCAGCTTCTTGTTGCTGTTCTGCTTCTTCGTTGAGTGGTGTAAGCCTATCTGTGCCAGATTCACCGTAAAATTTCATTAAGAAAAGTGATATTACCATAAAACCGATAGCTACCCAAGTTGTAAGCTTACTCAAAAAAGATGCAGCACCGTGTCCACCAAGGACAGACTGCATTTCTGCTCCACCAAAAGCACTTGATGAAAGTCCTTCACCCTTACTATCTTGTAAAAGAATGATTAAAGTTAATACGATACAGACTGGAACGAAAACAATAATTGCTATTGTTACAAAAACACCCATTAGATAATCCTCTCTAATTTCATAAAATGCTATTTAGTTAGACTACATTGCGCTTTTTACGATTTGCGCGAAAGATTCTGCTTGAAGGCTTGCCCCTCCAACAAGTGCACCATCTACATCAGGTTGTGCCATGAGTTCAGCTGCATTTTCAGGCTTAACACTACCACCATATTGTATACGTATTTGTGATGCAATCTCGTCAGAATAGGTCTCCTTCAATAAATTCCGAATATAGTTATGTACTTCTTGTGCTTGTTTAGGAGTTGCAGTTTTTCCAGTACCAATCGCCCATACCGGTTCATACGCAATTATACAAGACAACACCGCATCCGATGGTAAGTTCTCTACTGCCCCAGAAACGTGATCCTCTATAACAATTTCTGTATGTCCTGCTTCACGTTCTACAAGTTGTTCACCGACACAGATTATCGGTTTCAAGTTGTGGGATAATACTGCATTGACTTTTTGGTTGACATTTTCGTTTGTCTCATTGAAGAATTGTCGTCGTTCTGAATGTCCCACGATGATGTAATCACATCCTGCATCCTTCAACATCGGCACTGACACTTCACCTGTGAATGCTCCACTGTCTTCCCAGTAGACATCTTGTGCTGCAAGTGCTATGTTACTGTCTTCAACAACTTTACTCACAGCGTCAAGTGCAGTAAAAGGCGGCGCGACTACTATTTCAACATTGTCAGTTGCGGCAACTAAATCCTTTAATCCTTTTGTGAGTTCAACTGCTTCCGAAATAGTCTTGTTGAGTTTCCAATTTCCTGCGATAATCGGTGTACGCATAATCCTTCCCATTACAATACTCGTGATGCAAGTTCTACAAGACGATTAGAGTATCCCCACTCATTATCATACCATGAGAGGACTTTCACCAGTCCGTTTTCAATAACTTTTGTAAAAGGTGCATCAAGAATAGAGGAAAGTTTGTTTCCATTGAAGTCAGCAGAGACGAGATCAAGTTCAGAATATCCCAATATGCCATTTAGACTATTTTCTGATGCGTCTTTCAAAGCAGCGTTTACTTCTTCTGCACTCGGTTTTTCATTGAGTTCAACTGTGAGATCCACAACTGAGACATTTGGTGTCGGCACACGAATAGCAAATCCATCTAACTTTCCATTCAATTCTGGCAATACTTTACCTACTGCGACGGCAGCACCTGTTGTCGTTGGAATCATAGACAATGTTGCCGCACGTGCTCTACGCATATCACTGTGTGGAAAATCGTGAACACGTTGATCCCCTGTATAAGCATGCACAGTAGTCATTAAACCACTTTCAACTTCAAAATACTCATGGAGAACTTTAGCAACTGGTGCAAGACAGTTTGTGGTGCACGATGCATTTGAAATAACATGGTGTTCGTCTTTATCATATTTGTCGTCATTCACACCGATAACTATTGTGATGTCTTCTTCTTTTGCGGGTGCGGAGATAACTACTTTCTTTGCTCCGCCAGAAGTGATATGTTTTTCTGCATCTTCACGTGCAGTAAAGAAACCAGTGGATTCAATAACAACATCTACCCCTAAATCACCCCAAGACAAATCAGCAGGATCACGTTCTGCGAATACACTGATTTCATGTCCGTTGACAACCAACGCACTATCTTCTGCAACAATGTCATCAGTGAGTATCCCATGAATTGAATCATATTGGAGTAAATGTGCCAATGTTTCGGGATTTGTGAGATCGTTAATTGCAACGATTTGTATATCTAATGTCGGATTCAACAACGCAGCCCGAAACGCGTTCCGACCAATCCGACCAAAACCATTAATACCTACTTTAGTTGCCATAGACAGATAAATTCCTCTTCATTCATTAGTCCATAAGTTATTTTTTTCTGATATAAAACTTCACACTTTCTATATATAAAACCATATAAATCCTTTCTAATTATACTCTAAAATGTAAAAAATTGCAAATCTGTTATATGTCAGGACGTGTAAAGTTTTTGGCACTAACTTCTCACCAACCATTGTAATGCCAAGAACTTCACACCACCCTATTGTTGGAGGGGTTTCTAACCCCGATGGTTTGAGCCAACACTTGCAAATCGTGGTTGGAAACCACTCCAACAATAGGGAATTGTCATTGGGTAACCGCTAAATCTACGCCTATAGTACGGTTAGGAAACCGCACCATAGGCGTCAATTTAAGGATATCCGCTATTGTAGGAGGGGTTTGTAACCCCGATTTCTTAAGCTAAAACCTGCAAATCGTGGTTGGAAACCCCTCCTACAATAGAGAATTGGCGTTGGGTAACCACTAAATTGACGCCTATAGTACGGTTAGGAAACCGCACCTACCGTCTTGGGTATTTAGTGGGAGTTAAGAATAACCTAAAACAAAATACCTCTGTCCCATTCTAAATGTAATTGAACACAAGACCTGAATATGATACCATGTATATGGTAAGAAGATTGAAGATACATGTAATTATAACCAGGAGAATACAATGCAAGCCAAATACAATGAACTCAAGACTCGTCTAACGGAAGTAAATGACATCAATTCAGCCGCAGGATTACTACATTGGGATCAATCCACATATATGCCATCCGGGGGCGCATTAGCCCGTGCACGACAATCTGCAACACTTAGGCGTTTAGCCCATGAAAAGTTCACTGATCCAACCGTTGGAAAACTGCTTGATGCATTAGTACCGTATGAGCAAAGTTTGGATTACGATTCTGACGAAGCAGGACTCTTACGGGTCACAAGAAGACATTATGAACGTGCAATAAAGATTCCTGCAAATTTCATGGCAGAAGTAGCAACCCACACATCAGAATCTTATCAGGTTTGGATAGAAGCCCGACCTGCGAATGACTTTGAGAGAATTCGTCCCTATCTTGAAAAAACACTTGAATATAGTCGTAAATTTGCAAATTATTATCCTGGATATGACCATATTGCAGACCCAATGATTGAACCAAGAGATTACGGAATGAAAACGGCTGATGTCAGTCGAGTCTTTGGTGAATTGCGAAAAGAACTTGTTCCACTTGTTTCAGTAATTACTTCACAACCTACTGCAGATGATTCATGCTTGCATAAACGATATCCTGAAGAGACACAGTTGGAATTTGGTATGGAGGTTGCAAAGAAGTTTGGATATGACCTAAAGCGAGGACGACAAGACAAAACACACCACCCATTTATGACAAAATTCTCTCTCGGCGATGTTCGCATCACAACACGTTCAAAGGAAGACAGTCTTGGCGAGGCACTTTTCTGCACGATGCATGAAACAGGACATGCACTCTATGAACAAGGTATCCGTATGGAATATGAAGGAACACCGCTGGCACGAGGAACGTCCGCTGGTGTTCATGAAAGTCAATCACGTCTGTGGGAGAATATCGTTGGTCGCAGTAAAGGTTTTTGGAAATGCTTTTATCCACAACTTCAAGATATCTTTCCGGATCAACTTGGTTCTGTTGAACTTGATACATTCCATCGTGCAATTAATAAGGTGGAACGTTCACTAATACGGACAGAAGCAGATGAGGTAACATATAACTTGCATGTCATGCTGCGTTTTGATTTTGAGTTGGCACTGCTTGAAGGAGAGATGAAAATAAAAGATTTGCCAACTGCTTGGCGTGAAAGATTTGAGGAGGATTTTGGTATTACTCCACCCGACGACAAAGATGGTGTATTACAAGACGTGCACTGGTATTTTGGACTTATTGGAGGTTCTTTTCAGGGATACACATTGGGCAATATCTTAGGGGCGCAATTCTACTCAAGTGCGCTGGAAACGCATCCGGAGATTCCAAGTGAGATAGAAACAGGTGAATTCAACACACTACATAATTGGTTAAAAGACAATGTATACCAACACGGATCAAAATACACTGCACCTGAAATCATAGAACGCGCAACGGGAAAATCTATGACAATCAAACCATATATCAACTATTTACGGACAAAATACGGTGAATTGTATTCACTAAACTAAAACAGGAATTTGGCTTTGGATATTAGTAGGCTAATAACTCTTTTCACCCTATCCGTTTGCCTCTTAGGATGTGGGGTCATAAAATTGGTTGATATTCAGAAGAGTACTACTGAACTTCAACTTACGAGTAATCAGAAACAGACAATTGAACCGAAGTTGAAACTCATCCGTGACATTGTTGATGATTACGAGTTTGAAAAAAAGCAGTTGGACGGAGACCTACGAGAATACCGAACACTTGCAAACGATAGAGGACTGTATCGATATGATGGAGGACTTAGTACACAACAGAGACGACGCGGACTAACAGAAATTAGAACAAAAGTCCGGAAGTTCATGCTCCAACGGAATATGTTAATGAAAGAAGTTGAAGAACTCTTACGTGAAATACATAATGAACTTACAGATGCGCAACGTGCTAAATTTGCCAGACTCAAATTGCCCGATTTAGAGATTCCGCGTTCTTTAAAACCGGATCCGCATGCTGACCTAAGATATATTCCCAGACACTTGATCGGGGTGCAGTAGTTGAATTTAACTTAGAAGTCGTTGAAAAAAGTGTTCTAAAAACTTGTCTGAATCTACATTGATACAAATATTTGCATTTGGTGCCGTGTTCACACGATCACTCCGTAGGTCTGCAACAGTCATCCCACTCGTTAGATTACCTTCGGTTTCAACCTGTACAAATGCAGTTACGTTTTCAAATAGATGAGGATGCGTCAAAATACCGATAGGTAGTGCATCATGGACATGCAAACCGTAGAAACCAACGTTTTCATGGTAAAATTCCATGCACGCTTGTGTGGATTCTATTAGGAAATTGGTTAGTTTATAGTCGTGTCCTTCAGTTTCTGCCATCAATCGTTCGCCTGTCAAAACTACCTGATGGGTTACATCTAACGGGACAATCTGAATTGGCACACCTGAAATGAATACTTCATGTGCAGCATGAGGATCAACATAGACATTGAACTCCGCAGTAGTTGTAATATTACCATATTCACTGAAGACACCACCCATCATGATGATGCTTTTAAGTTTCCGCATGCATTCAGGATCCTTTTGGATTGCAACTGATATGTTCGTCAAAGGACCCAAAGCAACTATGACTAATTCATTGGGAAAACGTTTTACCATCTCAATGATCAGGTCAACACCAGAAATGGTTGAAATATCACAGTTCGCAAAAGGATAACGTGGACTTCCATCTGTATTTTGGAGTTCACTAATGTTCCCCAATCCATCTTTTCCATGAACGTCTTCAGCCTTGACAAGTGGTTTTACCAAGGGTTGTGTTTCGCCTTTTGCAACTACCGGGTATTCAGATAATTCAAGGAGTTTTAAGATTCTCAATAGGTTTTGGGTCGCTTGGTCAACATGGACGTTTCCACTTACAGTTGTTATTGCTTCTATATGTAGTTCTGGAGATTTCAATGCAAGAAGCAGCGCAAGTGCGTCGTCAACTCCAGGATCTGTATCTATAAGTATTCGTTGCATTATTTTCTGACCATATTATCTTATGTTGAAACCTTATCTCTATTTTACACGCAAACTAAAGTTCTGTCCACTTTCTCTTATCTTTTTTGCACTTCTTACATTATTTCTTCAATTTATTTCCATGCCTGTTTCTGCTCAGATCAATATCTTTACGGGAGAAACGATGAAACAGATGCAACGCACAACCGGATGGTACAACAACATAGATCTGGATTTAACCTACCGGACAGGAAATACAGAGTTACTCACCTTACAGACTCGTTATCGTACCGATTATCTGACGCCTCATTACCACGGTTTTGTCATTGGTAGTATTCAGTATGGCAGAGAAGACGATTCATTTTTTACCAACAAAGGGATGGTACACGGACGTATCATTCGTAGTCTTGCTAATCACATTATGGTTGAATCTTTCGGCCAGAAACAGTTCAACGAGTCAATTCAACTCAATGATCGAAACTTGGTAGGTGGAGGAATTCGCTTTGCTGTTCTGTCTTCTAAATCGAAATATAATCTGTATATCGGTATCGGTGGCATGTGGGAGCATGAACGAATCAATGACTCTAATGACGGTGAAATAACAACCTATTTAGTTCGTTCTACCAACTATGTCAATTGGACGGTACAATTTAATGAACGATTATCAACAAGTGCGACTGGGTATTATCAAGTGCATGTGAGACGATTAGCTGACTATAGGATTTTGTTTGAAGGCAGTATTAAGTTTAATGTTACAAACACGTTAAGTTTCACGCTAAAGATTAACTTCCGATATGATAACGAACCGCCAACAGGAATTCGGAAACATGATCTGGAAATTTTTAACGGGTTAAGTTATACTTTCTAAAATCTTTGTATTACAACATTTTAAGGGGATTTCTTGTGAAATATCTATTTTACTTATGTTCATTACTACTTATTTTATGTATTGGTATTATGTTTTTATCAAACTTTGCTTGGACAGACGGTCATATTCAAATTGTAGAGGAGAAACAGAAAATAATATTAAAAGGTGAAATATCCAAGGCACTGGGTCAATATGATGATACGCTAAAAGGTGCAGTAGAATATATCGCTTGTGGACCTACTGGTAAGGTATATGAAAGTATAATTACTACCGAAGCATCAGCGAAAGATGTCTATGAAGCAATAGAAAAACTCGGTATAGAAGCCGGCACACCCCCCGATTATGATGAGGAAAAAGGTGGACATGTTCCACCAACAGGAACCCAATTTCTTCTTTCTGTTGAATGGGAAGAAGATGACAAAACAGTAAGTGTTCGTGCTGAAGAATTGATATACAATTTCAAGGCAGACAAACCGTTACCGTCAGTAGCTTGGATTTATTCAGGTTCACGTGTTATTCCAGATTTAGATAGTGATGATGAAGATGCAATGATACCACACGCTTTTATGTCAAATCACATTGTAGCATTGAAACAAACGGATGGTTCCGCACTTTTTCAGAACCCGTTGCCAGAATCTGTAGAAGAGAATTTGTATAAGAAGAATGCTGACATCATGCCTGAACTTGGTACACCAATTAGACTTGTCATTGAGGTTAACCGTAAAATGCAAATTTATGTGTTAATCAGTGGTAAAGTTCAAGGTGTAGGATTTCGGAATTTTACACGAACCAATGCTAAACAGATCGGTGTAAACGGCTATGCGAAGAATTTAGCAAATGGAAAAGTGGAGGTAGTTGCTGAAGGTGAAAAGTTAAAACTAAATGCATTAATTGAAAAACTGCGGGAAGGACCTCGTTCATCAAGGGTAGATGCCATTGAAATTGAGGAACGAAAATTCACGGGTGAATTTGAAACATTTGGAGTCCGGTATTAGGATATGAAAGACACGCAGCAACCCTCTGTTACAGGTATTCTGCTTGCAGCCGGACTTTCTACAAGAATGGGAGAACCCAAACAATTGCTCCCATTTGGTGAGAAAACCATTGTTGAAACTGTAGTTGACAATATGCTGAATTCTAAGTTTAGTAAGGTCGTTGTCGTGCTTGGACATTATGCGGATAAGATTGAAGAGGCGTTAGATGAATATCCTGTGACAACGGTGTATAATCCTAATTACCGTGAAGGCATGTTAACTTCTGCACAAGTAGGTGTCAAATCACTCTATCCTATGAAAGAAGGTGAGCATCTTGATGGACAAGAACATTTCAAACGCGCTGCATTTTCTATTATGTTAGTTGATCAACCCTTTATTACATCTACTCTAATTGATACTGTGATTGATGCTTATGTACAAACTGACAAAGGAATTGTTCTTCCGAGTTATCAATATAAGCGTGGACATCCTGTAATCTTTCATAATAAATATGCAGACGATATTTTATCATTAGATGCAGATAGTGATGGCGTACGAACATTATATAAATTGCACAGTGAAGATATACATTACATCAATGTGGATACAGATGCTGTCTTACGCGATATAGATTACAAAGAAGATTATGATAACGCAATTAATGATTACCGATAAAGTAAAAGGAAATTTGTTTATTTCAGACTATAGTTATGTTTGAATCAATAGAAAACGTCCAATCCTCCTGTGAAAAGCAGTCATACATCGCAGATAAAGGGTTAGCAACAACGATCTATCTATCACATCACCTCAAGAAACCGATCTTTTTAGAAGGAGAACCGGGTGTTGGGAAAACTGAGGTGGCAAAAGTACTCGCGGATGCAACGGGTGGTAAATTAATCCGATTGCAGTGTTATGAAGGTTTGGATGTCAACAGTGCATTATATGAATGGAATTACACGCGTCAGATTCTACAACTGCGTATTGATGAAGCACAAGGACGCGATAAGAATGAAATCGGATCCGACCTATTCAGTGAGAAATTTCTGCTGAAACGACCACTCCTCGAAGCGATTCAAAGCAACGGGAATGTCCCTCCTGTCTTACTTATTGATGAAGTTGATCGGAGTGATAGTGAATTTGAAGCATTTTTGCTTGAAATCCTGTCAGATTTTCAGATTACAATCCCCGAAATCGGAACAATACATGCGAAGCAGATTCCTTATGTGGTGTTGACTTCCAATCGCACACGTGAAGTGCACGAAGCACTCAAGAGACGTTGCCTATATCAATGGATTGATTATCCTACAGTGGAAAAGGAATTGGCTATTCTTGAGACGAAGTTGCCGCAGATAAATGAAAATCTTGCAAGGCAATTGTGTGAAATGATGCACCACTGGCGGCAAGGTGACTATTACAAGAAACCCGGCATCGCGGAAACATTAGATTGGGGATTGGCAATTATGGCACTCGGAAAAACACAATTGGATGACGATATAATTGCTGAAACATTGGGTTGTGTGTTCAAATACCAAGACGATATTCAACGCGCACGAGTAGTTGATATGGATGAGTTAACTATACATTCAAATGAAACTAAAAACTAAACACCGACCAATTCAGAAGAAATTGCTAATTGGAATAGTGTATCCCCTTCTTATCGTTGCAGCGTTATGTACTATGGTGCCTCTCCTATGGTTAGTCAGTTCATCATTCAAAAATGCAGATGAGATCTTTGCTGTTCCAATTCGGTGGTTCCCCAAATTACCTCCACGAATTACTTCTTCTCCTTATATCGTTTCAGATTCCTATCCTAAGATTAGAAGACCTAAGTCTGTTGACAAAAATATATGGAAAACACTTCAACCTGAGTTAGAAAGTGTCATACATGAAAAAGTGCAGCAACACATTGAAACTAAACCACTGTTCGTAGATTCAAATATAATACAGGACTTACAAAATGAAATGACAAAAGGTATTTGGAAACAGGCAGTTACGACATTACCTATTGAAGTGTGGATTGAATCAACTGAGGCAATTGTTTCACAAGTGGAAAAAATGATCATTCCTGAAACTCTTGATACAATCTGGTATAATGTATATCGGCAAATTGCAATAGAAACAGTTGAAATTGAGGATAACGAGTTCAATCGGTATAAGATGGACAACATCAACTGGGATTCTACAACAGATACTATTCAACAAGTTCAAGAAACAACTGGGGCAACACCTATTGCCTATCTAAACAGTGATTTTCAGGATGGAAACGATGCTATTTTTACCACATCAGTTGAATCTCCTATTCCAATAGACCGCATTCGTCGCATAATACTGTCTGTTCGCGGAAATGCATCCTATCACCATGTTTACTTATCAATATCATCAAAGGCCACTACTTATCTGCCTACGCGTCCTTTTGTCTTAGATAGTGCGTTACGAAAAGATTCTGTGTGGCGACTACACGGTATTCCAGGAGAGTTAGAATCATCACAAATCTCAATGCAGCAGTATGTTTCAAAGCAGGAATTGACAAAGAGCATAGTCCCTACACCTGACGAAGAAAGTAGGTTGATGCTAACAGTAACCATTCACCGTCCATCATACCTATCAATTGTGTGGAATAAACTCACCACAAACTATCGCAAACTATGGAAAGCAGTTCCTTTCAATCGTTATTTTATCAATAGTGTTTTTATAGCGACTGCCTCAACATTATTGGCTCTTTTTTTCTGTTCACTTGGTGGATTCGCATTTGCAAAATACCAATTCCGTGGCAAGACGATATTATTCGGTATCATGCTTGCCTCAATGATGGTTCCCTTTCAGGTATTGCTTGTTCCACTATTTGGTTTGATGTATGATATCGGATGGCTAAATAGTTACAATGCGATTATCTTTCCATTTTCTGTCGGGGCATTTGGCGTGTTTCTAATGCGACAGTTTATTGTTACTATTCCATCGGAACTTCTTGACGCAGCAAGAATGGACGGATGTTCTGAATTTGGCATCTACTATCGCATTGTATTACCGATTATCAAACCCGCACTCGGTGCATTGACTATCTATACCTTCTTGAGTTCTTGGAACGGTTATCTGTGGCCACTTATAGTTTTACGCGATGAAGCAAAATACACACTACCTATTGGTTTAGCAAATCTTATCGGTATCTATCGGCAGGATTACGGGATGTTAATGGCGGGAACACTGTTATCACTCCTACCAATCGTAATTCTATTTTTAGCGATGCAACGTGAATTTGTTCAAGGTATGACACTTGGAAGTGTAAAGGAGTAAACAATGTCTGAATGGACAACGGTTACAAAAACTTCAAAAATTAAGGAAGGACGGGGAAAGTCCTTTACAGTTAACGGAAGACGTATTGCAATTCTCAATGAAAATGGTAAGTTCTATGCTGTGGATAACACGTGTCCACATGCAATGGGTTCACTCGGACGTGGACGGATACGGAATGGGACGGTTGTTTGTCCTGTGCATGGATATACCTACAAAACAGAGACTGGTGAGTGTCTGACAGATCCTCGGTTGCGAATCAGAACATATCCCGTTATGGTTGAAGATGAGGAGATAAAAGTTCAAATCGATTTGGAATAGTCAGAATTTACACAATAATATAAAGTTAGTTGAAACTTATCGCTTATATTTTTAGAATCGGCAGAGTTTTTGTACCAATTCAAGTTTTCATATCAGGTAACGCATCTCTACACATTGTAAGACGGTTCTCTGTTTCCTGCAGTTGTTGATAGATTGAAAGATAGCGGGTACAGAGACCCCACACTACAAGGACTTATGAGGGATTTGTGCAAGAACTTCACACACCCATGGGTGTGTAAAGTTTTTGGCATGAAATTGCCTTGAATGGAGTTCTTGCTCAGAATGTATACACATGGTATCCTAACCTAATAAATAAATCACAATTTTAGGAGAGGATACCAATGTCAAGTATATCATTAAGTGTTCATGAAAGCAACGATTACGAAGATGATTTTAGAAAGATTGTCAAAGAAGTAAACGATCTCTATGGAGACATCAATGTTGACGAGAGTTTATCTTTAGATGATGTTGAAGTTCGTGTTTTTGAAGCATTTCGTTCTCTTGAACAAAAGTTTTTAGAAATGTGTGTCTCTAAAAAGGCAGGTAAGAAAGAGAGTGAACCTGTTGAATGTCCAGAGTGTAAAGCACCTTGTCGTCCATTACGCAAGCGTGCGAAACATCTAACAACTCTTTGTGGCAAAATAAGTATAAGGCGTTGGGTGTATTGTTGTGAACACGGACATAGGCATGCCCCGTGGGAAGTCAAACAGAAGTTATCGGATCAATACACGCATCGTGTCGCTGAAGCGATGTGTCGTTTGTCTGCGCGGCTTGACTATAGGGAAGCCTCAGAGGAGTTGTCTCATCAAGGTATAGAAGTGAGTCACACGAGACTTCATCAAAATGTGTGTAAGTGGGCAGAAGATTTGGATGTATGTGAACAAGTAGAGGCTCAAGAACTTAAGGAAAATCAGCGTTGGTATGTGAGTTGCGATGGGTGCCACACGAACTCTCCGGATGGGTGGAAAGAAGTGAAAGTGGGGTGTATTTACAGAGATTATCCACAACCTGTTTCGGGTGGGACCCCGAGTGTGCGAACAGAAAGTATTCGGTATGTTGCGGGTCGTCAAAATGCCGCCGCTTTTGGTAAGAAGTTGTATGCGTTAGCACTAAAAAGTGGCATCTATCAAAAAGATATAAATACACAAGTGATTGTATTTATCGGAGATGGTGCTGCGTGGATTTGGAACCTTTGTAAAGAATACTTTCCGAATGCCGTTCAGATTGTGGATCACATGCACGCCACATCTCATCTCTATAATGTTGCTAAAGTTGCCTTTGGTGAGACGGAGACAGAAGCTATTGACACTTGGATAAAAGAAACGGAGCCACTTCTTTATCATGGCAATATCATAGCAGTTGCCTCAAACATTCGTGCCTTAGCCACACAGCACCCTGAAGTGTCAGAGGTGTTAGAAAGAGAAGCGAGATATTTTGAAAAACATGCAAACCGCATGCAGTATAAAGCGTTTAGAGAAAAAGGGTATATGATTGGAAGTGGTGTGATTGAAAGTGCGTGTAAACATGTTGTCGGAGAAAGGTGTAAACAAGCAGCTATGAGATGGGAGAGACCGGGCATCAATGCTGTGCTAAAGTGGAGATGTTTATCAAAGAATAAGGCTTGGGACAAATATTGGTATCCAAACACAAAAGCAGCATGATGTTCATGCCAAAAACTTTACACACCCCACACCCATTCAGAGGTTTTCAATTTTACCTTGAATTATGTTATAATAACCTAAGTTGCCACCTATCATTGTTGGAGGGGTTTGTAACCCCGATTTATAAGATGTGACACCAAAATATGCAAAATTCCTTTGTTTTTCGTTTGATACAGTAATTTGATGATTAATATTCAGTAAGTAGCGACTTAGGTTATAATAGTAAGTATCCACATTTCTGGGCTTTCCAAAAAATGCTTTAAGGAAAAAGAAAAATGAATAACGAATTTATCTCAATCATGACAGAGCGCATTGTCCGTGACTTTGATCCGTTGCAGATTATCCTCTTCGGTTCACAAGCACGAGGGGATGCTGATCGGCATAGTGACATAGATTTGCTTATCGTTTTTGAGAAACTTGCAGATAAGGATAAGCGGAAAACGGCTGTTGACATCCGCGTCGCCTTGGCTGACTTACCCGTAGCAAAGGACATCGTTGTCACAACACCAGAAGAACTGGAACACAACCGGACGCGGATCGGATCGGTGCTGCGTTATGCCCAACAAGAAGGAAAAATACTCTATGCAAACGACTGAGGTCTTCGCAGAAACGGTTCGTTGGCTGCGTTATGCCGAGGAAGACTTAATAACTGCTGAAACGCTCTTAGCACAGGCACACATCCCACCACGTCAAGCGTGTTGGCACGCACAACAAGCCGCTGAAAGGCTCTAAAGGCGGTATTAATTTTCTTGCAGATTGATTTTCCCAGAACGCATGACCTGAATGTTCTACGGAATCTTGTGCCTAATAGTTGGCATTTCAAAACCGAGCATCCAAACCTAGCGAAATTAACCGATTGGGTGGCTGATGCTCGTTACCCGGGGAAGGTACCAGAACCTACGAAAGCAGAGGCAATTACGGCTGTTAAACACGCGCGAGTTGTTTGGACAGACGCATCTACAGAACTTGCTCAACACGGTTTTCATGATGAATCAATTGCATAAATAGTGCTCGTTTCAGGGCTGTTGTCAAATACCGTTTAAATTCAACTGCATCCCATGATGGCCAGGGTTATTTAGTTTTAAGATTTCTGTTCAATATTATTCACAAACGTTAATTTATTATGGGTTTGTATTCCTGGTTCAGACAAGAATCAATATATTCAGTGATGAGACCGATTCAGTGATTTAACATGGAGTTAACCTAAATAATTACGAATCCTTAAAACTAAATAACCCTGCCAAAATGGGTGTGTAAAGATTTTGTCACCGTAGACGTCAATTCAAGTTAAAAACCTGTAATCTATTGTAGTGCGGGGTCTCTGTGCCCCGCCATTCCCTGTCCTGTAAGACAACGAGCGGGCACAGAGACCCGCGCCTACAATGGTTGGTGAGAAGTTAGTGACAAAAACTTTACACACCCGCCAAAATGTTCAACTTGAATCCTATTATAAAATGTGGTAAGATATAAATTCCATAACTGAAACATAAGAAATAAGAAGGGAATCAATTTGGCGCGTTTAGAAGAACTAAAACAAGGTTGCATTGTTAAAGGCATATTACCAAATGAACAAGTCACAGTCGTAGCGGTTAAACCGTTAGGAACGGTTGGAATAGAACTCACCTATAAAAAGTCAGATGGATCCCTCCATAGTCAACTTCTATATAGACATGATGAATCCACTCTTGAAATTGTTACTGCAGGACTGCCGTGGAGTTTTGATGGAGACGGCGACATGTTCCGACTTGCATCTGAGGCTTACCGAATACGGTTAGCACATCTCTTTGATATACGGCTTGCCGTTCATACGTCAAGTGTAGACCCACTGCCACATCAGATTACCGCAGTCTATGAAGAAATGCTACCGCGTCAACCCTTGCGTTATCTACTTGCTGATGATCCGGGAGCAGGCAAAACGATTATGACAGGTTTGTATCTTAAAGAGCTGCTTGTGAGAGGAGATTTGAAGCGTTGCCTGATTGTATGTCCCGATAGCCTTGTGGAGCAATGGCAAGGCGAACTTGACCAACGATTCCACCTCCCCTTTGAAATCCTTACCCGTGAAAGAATTAACAGCTCACGTACAGGAAATCCGTTCCAAGAAAATAACTTACTTATCTGCCGACTTGATCAACTGAGCCGAAACGACGATATTCAGGAAAAGTTAAAGCACACAGATTGGGACATTATCGTCTGTGATGAAGCACACAAGATGTCTGCTTCCTTTTTTAGTGGTGAAGTGAGGGCGACTAAACGATACAGACTTGGACAACTGCTTGGAAAAATTACGCGACACTTTTTATTGTTAACTGCCACGCCCCACAACGGTAAAGAAGAAGATTTTCAACTGTTTATGGCATTACTAGACGCAGATCGCTTTGAGGGACGTTTTCGCTACGGTGTTAACCCTGTGGATACTACCGACCTGATGCGCCGGATGGTTAAAGAGGATCTGTTGAAATTTGATGGAACACGACTATTCCCTGAACGTTTCGCATCCACACTCAACTATGAACTCTCCGATTTAGAAACACATTTATATGAAGAAGTTACCAGTTATGTTCGGGAAGAGATGAACCGTGCTGACAATATCGCTGGACAACGCGGGAATAGAGTCGGGTTTGCTCTCACAATCTTACAGCGACGTTTAGCCTCCTCGCCTGAAGCAATTTATCAGTCTATTCAACGGCGTAAAGAACGATTAGATAAGCGATTATTGGAAATTAAAAATAACAGATCTGGGACATTGACCCAATTAGAGAACCATTTAGAAAGTATCTTACCAACTGATCCAGAGGAAGTAGACCATTTCTATGATGACTCAACGGCTGATGAAGTAGAAACTACTGAACAGGAAGTCGTTGAACTCGCTTCTGCTGCGGAAACTATCCCTGAATTGGAAGCCGAAATTCACACACTCAAACGTCTGGAACTACTAGCTCAAAATGTCCGACAGAGCGGTACAGACAGAAAATGGGAAGAACTGTCAAATTTATTGCAAGGAGAAGGTGACGCATCAGATACAGAAAAATTATTTGACTCCGAAAAACGACGGCGCAAATTGATTATTTTTACAGAACATCGTGATACACTCCAATACCTAACTGAAAAAATACGAACCTTAATTGGACGAACCGAAGCTGTTGCCACAATTGATGGCAGCATACAACGCGAGAAACGTAAGGAAGCACAAGACGCATTCACACAAGATCCAAATGTCCAGATACTTATCGCAACAGATGCTGCTGGTGAAGGTATCAATTTACAACGTGCACATTTGATGGTAAACTATGACCTACCGTGGAATCCAAATCGTATTGAACAAAGGTTTGGTAGAATCCACAGAATTGGACAGACAGAGGTATGCCATCTCTGGAATCTTGTGGCTGAAAAAACTCGTGAAGGTGAGGTGTTTTACACTTTACTACATAAACTTAATCAGCAATGCAGCTCATTAGGTGGTGCTGTTTTTGATGTGTTGGGCAAATGTTTTACGGGTAAGCCTCTCAGGAATCTACTTATAGAAGCTATCCGCAAAGGAAATACACCTGAAGTCAGGGCACAATTAACGGAAGTAATTGACGGTGCATTAGACCACGATCATTTACGAGACTTAATCAGGGAAAATAGTTTGGTTCACGGAACAATTGATACCAGTAGACTTAGTGATATTCGTGAAGATATGGAACGGGCAGAAGCGAGACGTTTGCAACCGCATTTTATCGCTTCGTTCTTCAGAGAAGCATTTACTCGTCTCGGTGGTACACTAAGAGAACGGGAGTCCAAACGTTACGAAATCCGAAATGTCCCCGCAATAATCCGTAACAGAGATGTTGCCATAGGTGTCGGCACACCAGTACTAAAAAGGTATGAACGTATTACGTTTGAAAAGGATCAGATCACTATTCAAGGAAAACCTTTAGCCGAGTTTGTCTGCCCCGGCCATTCATTACTTGATGCTACACTGGATTTGATACTTGAACAACACCGTCCACTCCTAAAACAAGGCACAATATTAGTTGATCCAAATTCTATGGATGATCAAGTGCGTGTACTGTTCTATCTTGAACACGCAATTCAGGATGGACGTACACTTCGTGATGGAAATAGACAGACAGTTTCACGACAAATGCAGTTCGTAGAAATCTACAGTGATGGAAAGGTGATAACGACAGGATATGCACCATACCTAGATTATCGTCCAATTACCGATGAAGAACAATCTCAAGTGTCAACATTACGTAATGCCGGATGGCTGCGTAACGGTGAAGAATTAGAATCGCAGGTTATTGCATATGCAGCGGAACACCTTATTCCGCAACATCTTGATGAAGTAAAAACCCATAAAGATAAATTGATAGAAAAGATTAAACAAGCTGTTCATGATCGATTGACAAAGGAAATTGTATATTGGGATAATAGAGCAAGCGAGTTGAAACGGCAGGAGCAATCCGGAAAACGCATGGCGAAAATCAACGCAGAACAAGCACAAAAACGCGCCAATGATTTAGAGGAACGACTCAGCAAACGGAAAGAGGAATTAGAGCAGGAACAACATATTTCTCCAATGGCACCAATTGTCATTGGGGGCGCACTCATCGTGCCACAATCGCTTTTGGATGAAGGCGACACTGACAGCACAGTTCTGATTGCACAAGCGGATCGAGATAGGATTGATAGACTTGCAGTCGCTGCAGTGATGGAAGCGGAACGAAAACTTGGACGTGTACCAAGAGAGATGCCGCACCACAATCCAGGTTATGATATTGAGTCAAAAGATCCAAACAAGAAGAGTCTATTCTTCATTGAGGTAAAGGGAAAATCTCCCGGTACGACAAGCGTTACCGTTTCTAAAACACAGATTTTCACAGCATTCAACAAGCCAAAGGGTTTTATCCTTGCTATTGTTGAAGTAGAGAGCGATACAGCGAAAGAACCGCGCTATATCCGTGAGCCATTTCAGAAAGAACCGGACTTCGGCGTAAACAGCGTCAATTACGATCTCAACGAACTCCTTGCACGTTCAGAATCACCAAGTTAAGAAAAATGAAGTTCAATTGATTTGAGGATATGAGGATTCATGGCAAACGTTCAGACATACTTCAATAAGTTTGATGAAAAAATCAGAAGAAGTTATAATGACAATAGCATTCTGAGAGAAAAGAGAGATTTACTTGTAAATGATTTACGTGTAGGGTTGCGAAGATACTTCCAAGACTATAATATGAGAACACCAAGATTTGAAACATTCAATCAAGGAAGTTACGCTATTGGTACAGGTATTGAACCCCTACCAGGTGAAGATTATGATATTGATGTCGGTTTAGTTTTTCATCTTTCAAAAAATGACCATTCTTCTGTTCAAGTAAAGCAATGGGTTCATGATGCTCTGCAATCCGGGAATAGAACAGTGGAATTCAAACGTCCGTGCGTTAGAGTACAATATCATCGTGCTGGTATGGAAATATATCATGTTGACTTAGCAATTTATTCAGAAAGTTCCTCTGATTGGGATAATCAAATGTATCTGGCGAAAGGCTTTCCGGGTTCAGCAGAAGAAAATCGGATTTGGGAAGTTGCTGAACCTAAGAAACTGGTAGAAGTCTTTCAACAAAAATTTCAGCATCAGGGCGACCGAGATCAATTCAGGCGGATCATCCGATTTCTGAAGCGATGGAAAGACGTTACCTTTTCTACAAATGGTAACGAGCGACCTACCGGAATTGCGATAACTGCGTGTGCCCTAAATTGGTTTCAAAGAGGGACTCGTTATAATCTACCTGATGGAAAAAGTTATTATGACGATTTAACAGCACTTAAAGATTTGGGTCAGGCAATTATTTATCAGTTTACTTGGCCAGGTCGCATGAGTGTTAAACTACCAGTTACCCCCTATAACGACCTATTTGAAAAAATGAGCGACAAGCAGATGGGGAACTTCAAAAACAGACTTGAAGTGCTCAGAGATTTTTTGAGTCAAGTGGAGTTAACTGTTGATACATTGACATCTTGTCAGATCTTACGAGGTGTCTTTGGTAGCGATTTTCCGACTCAATAATTGGTTTCAAACCTATGAATACGAAAAACAAATCAAAAATTAATGACAGAACCGTACCACAACATACTCGCTTGAAATTATGGGTCAAGGCAGCGGGTAGGTGTGAGTTTCATGGATGTAACGAACCTGTATGGCGGAATAATTTGACGTTAAGTGACGGAAATTTCGGAGAGGCGTGCCATATTATTGCAGTGAGTAAAGATGGACCGCGTGGAAGTGAAGAATCATCGGATTTACCACATGATTATTCCAATCTCATGCTTTTATGTCAACGATGCCACAAAGAGATGGATACCCCTGATAAATATCCTGCGGAATTACTGCGCCAGTGGAAAGAGGAGCATGAAAAGAGAATTGAGATTCAGACAAGCCATTCAAAAGATATTCATAAGTCTACGGTTGTACTGTTCACGGTAAGGATCAAAGATAGGGGTACGTCAATTAACCGGGCAGCATATCGCAATGCTATGTCCCCCATGTATCCTGTTGATGAAGGAATAAAGATTGATAATCAGGATTTTGATCGGAATGGCGATGAATCGGAATGGGAGGCTTATGCAAGAGTTATCAAGAGGAAAATTAAATCGTGTGTTGAGGAAGGAATAGACGAGAAGAAAATCAAACATTTCTCTGTATTTGCCATCGGTCCTATGCCGCTGCTTATGTTTCTGGGTAAATGTATCGGAGACACTATTCCGACTGATTTATACCAAAGCCATAGAAACATCAAAGATACAAGCAAAACATGGTCATGGCAGGAAGAAGAAAAGGAGGTACATACCTCTTACATAGTGAAACCCATTAAGATAACGGAAAAGAGCGAAAACATTGCCATCGTGTTAGCTCTAAGCGATACAATAGAAAAAGACAAATATGCTAACTTTGTTGACGATACTTTTAGCATTTATGAGATAACAATTGAAGAACCTTCCCCACGCTTTTTGAAAAACCCAAAGCAGCTTGAGCATTTCAGTTATGAATATCGGAAGTTGTTGAATCAAATTCAAGCCATGCATGGACACCGTTGCAAAATCTATATTTTACCGGCTGTCCCTATATCAATGGCGGTTGAATGTGGACGGGTGCTATTACCGACAAAAGACCCTGAGATTTTTGCCTGTGAATATTATGATCAGGACGGGTTTCGTAAAGTTCTAAAAATAAATTAACTTTGGTGAACTGCTTGGCCAGGCGGAGGCACCGTGCTAAGTTTAAGGCTGCAACGTAAGCAGTAATTTCTAACTGCAACACGAATATTTTAGAGAGAAATCTAACTAACAAGAGTCTACAAATGGCAAACAAAATTATAGATGAATTGATTGAAGAACGAATAGACATATTTCGTTCTGCCTTTGCACAACGGGCCAAAGTCCTATTTCGAGATGACGAGAAACACAACAAACTTAGGCATCCTGGGGAATTTGGAACATACCGAGAGGGTATAACCAGAGATTTTCTGCAGTCATTTTACCACAACATCTGGAAATTGACACAGGATTCGTCGTGAATGCATTAGGGGATGTTAGTAAGCAGATAGATTTGGTGATTTATGATCGAAACATACACCACCTTTGGAATCCAAGAATAGACAGAAATTCTTCCCTGTTGAAACAGTAATTGCTGCAGGTGAGGTTAAATCCAATGTCGACAAAGGGCAGTTTAAAGATGCACTTCTGCGTCTTGCAGAAGTAAAAGAGATGCGTTCAGCAATAACTAATCAAATGACTACGGTTGTAAGACGATATAGATTAGAAAAAGCAAACTATAATCCCAATAAAATTTCTTTTGATCAAGTGTTCACTTTTCTAATATGTAATAGTATAGATTTTTCACTGAGCGGTGATACTATTTCTTCAACTCTAAATGAAATATATAAACCCGTAGATTATGCACATAGACATAGTGTAGTGTTAAGTCTTGAAGATGGTCTATTTTTCTATATGGATCCTGATGTTAAAAGTTGTGCTTTTCCTATATCCACTACAGGAAAAGAGAATAATCAGAACTTCTGGATTCACAGTCCTGATAACAAGTATACACATTTTAAATATTTCTGTTCAGAATTGTTTTTCCATACAGTGCACAGTACAGTGGGATTTGTTAGTTTACAAGGTTATGTAAATTTCCTTCAAGATAAGGTAAACCATTGGATCGAGAGACCAATGCCAAACGAGTAATTTTGATTCAGACACTTTACAAGCCTTTGAAACGTTTGAAAGTCGATTAGATGGAATTTACCAATTTCTGCTTTTATGTTATGATATACCAAAATAAACAAAGGAAACACTGTGACCTACCGTAAAAAACTAATTGAAGTTGCATTGCCATTAGAAGACATCAACCGCGAAGCATCGCGCGAAAAATCCATACGCCACGGACACCCATCCACACTACATCTTTGGTGGTCGCGTAAACCACTTGCAGCATGCCGGGCCGTGTTATTTGCATCTCTTGTAGATGATCCTTCCAGCCCTCATCTTGCTGACAAATTTCCAACAGAAGAGGACCAGAAAGATGAACGGGAACGCCTATTCAAAATTATTAGAGATATGGTGAAATGGCAGAATATTAATGATGAAAATATCTTAGAACAAGCCCGTGCTGAGATCCTCAAGTCAACAGATGGGAATCCGCCACCAGTGTTAGATCCATTTTGGGCGGCGGTTCAATCCCGTTAGAGGCACAACGACTCGGCTTAGAAGCACACGGTAGCGATCTCAACCCCGTCGCGGTGTTAATTACCAAAGCGATGATAGAGATTCTACCACGTTTTACAGGACAGCCACCTGTCAATCCTGATGCTCAAAGTGTTTTGGATCAGAGTGAAACATGGCAAGGTGCTACCGGATTAGCGGAAGATATTCGCTATTACGCAGAATGGATACGAAATGAAGCTGAAAAGCGAATTGGACATCTTTATCCAAAAGTGCAGCTGCCAGAAGAATATGGGGGTGGTGAAGCGGCTGTAATTGCATGGCTGTGGGCACGAACTGTAAAATGTCCTAATCCAGCTTGTAGGGCAATGATGCCACTCATTAATTCTTTTTGGTTATCGAGAACAAGAAACAAGGCATGGATTGAACCGATAATTAATAGTGTAGACAAAACGGTGGAATTTGAAGTAAAAACTGGCGAAGGAGTTCCTCCTGAACCCACACAAATAGGGAGAGGTGCTCGTTTTCGTTGCCTTGTGTGCCATCAAGATAGCACCGAAGAATACATCAAAAGCGAAAGTATGACAGGTCGAATTGATTCGCAACTAATGGCAATTGTTGCCGAAGGTCAGAACAGAAGAATTTACCTTCCACCACTGGAAGAACACGTTAGGATCGCAGAATCTGGTGAACCAAATTGGATTCCTGATATTGAAATGAATCGTGACACCACAAGCTTGGTTAGTGGACGCGGATACGGATTTTTTACTTGGGCAGATCTTTTCACGCAACGGCAGCTGACAACCTTGAGTACCTTCAGTGATTTGGTAAACGAAGTGCAAGAAAAAGTACAGATGGACGCTATCAATACAGATTGCGAAGATGCAGAATCTTACGCCAATGCCGTGATAACATATTTGGCTTTTGTAGTAGATAAAGCAGCTGATTATGGTTCAAGTTTATGCACTTGGGTACCTAATGGTTTTATACGTAGTACATTTGCCCGTCAAGCGATTGCAATGGTTTGGAATTACGCAGAGTGCAATCCTTTTAGTCAATCAACTGGAAGTTGGATAGCTGGTATGGATTGGGTAATCCGGTTCCTCGCTAAGTATCCAGGAATACAAACTCAGCAAGGTCATGCTACTCAAACAGACTCTTCTACCACTTTACTAAACGTTCAGAATCCTCTTATCTCAACAGATCCACCTTACTTTGACAATATTAACTATGCTGACCTTTCTGATTTTTTCTATGTCTGGCTACGTCAAAACCTTAGACAATTCTATCCCGATCTATTTAACCTTATGCTCGTTCCAAAATCGGAAGAACTCGTTGCTACACCTCACCGTTTTGGCGGGGATAAATCAAGGGCGGAGGAACATTTCCTATTAGGTTTGGGTAATGCGTTCCAACTTATGAAAGAGTGCGTACATTCAGACTATCCTATGACTGTCTACTATGCATTTAAACAATCTGAAACAGATAGCGAAAATGGAGGAATTGCTTCAACAGGATGGAAAACTATGCTTGAAGGATTACTAAAAGCAGGTTTCCAAATTACAGGTACACTACCAATGAGAACAGAGCGGAGTGCACGTACTCTTGCTATTGGAACAAATGCACTTGCCTCCTCAATAGTTCTCGTCTGCCGCCCGCGATCTAATAATGCAAACGAGATAACCCTACGAGACTTTAGATCAGAACTTCGTCGCAAATTACCAAATGCACTACTGCACTTGCAACAAGGTAACATAGCACCAGTGGATTTAGCGCAAGCATCAATCGGTCCTGGCATGGCGGTTTTCTCAAACTACAGCAAGGTTCTTGAAGCCGACGGGACTCCCATGCGTGTTCGCACTGCCTTGCAAATCATCAATGCTGAACTTGATGCGTACTTCACCGAGCAGGAAGGCGATCTTGATACTGGTACCCGTTTCTGCGTTTCGTGGTTTGAACAGTACGGGATGACAGAATCAGACTACGGAGATGCTGATGTACTTGCGCGTGCCAGGGACACCAGCGTAGAGGGTATAGCAGAATCAGGTATCCTTCATGCCCGCGCTGGAAGAGTCCGTTTGCTAAACCGGGCCGAGTATCCGGATGAATGGGACCCGACTTCGGATAGCAATCTCAATACATGGAAATGCACACAGTACCTAATTCGCGCACTGGACCAAGGTGGTGAAACCGAAACGGCAAGGTTAGTGTTTCAACTAGGAAGTGAACAGAGTGAAAATGCACGTGCGTTAGCATATCGTCTTTATGCTATCTGTGATCGGAAAGGTTGGGCACAAGAGGCAATTCCTTACAACACACTCGTCACCTCATGGACAAATATTCAGTCGGTACGTAGGGATACAACAGAGCTGGCTGTACAACAAGTGCTTTTACCTGAGGAATCTTGAACTGAATAAAGTTATTTCAATAGAGAACTTGGAATTGGAGGTATACTGTGGCACTAAAACCGTGGAGAGAAGTCGTTACCCCACATCCAGATGTTGCCGAAGGACGTTACCATAATGCGGAGTTTGCTGTTAACTTGGCAGAGGTCGTCGCAGGTACAGCTGACACAGAATATCAAGACCCGATAGAATTTTTTGAACGTACCTATTTAACGGACGGCATGGGGCAACTTCTTACCTCCGCTGTTAAACGATTAGCAGGCAACGGTGGAGAACCGATCATCCAGCTAAAAACAGCATTTGGTGGGGGTAAAACGCATAGCATGTTGGCGTTATATCATCTTCTCAGTGGGAAGGTAACACCTGACCAGATGGAAGGTGTAGAACACATCCTCAGTGAAGCACAGGTGAGCGAAGTACCTGATGCACGGATTGCTGTTATTGTAGGAACAGATCTCAATCCGACCGTGGCGCGGGATGTCAATGGCATTAATGTCCGGACACTTTGGGGTGATATTGCAGCACAACTCGGTGGGCAAGAGGGTTATGCAATTGTAAAGAAGGCGGATGAGAAAGGCGTTGCTCCTGGTGCTAACCATTTAACGACACTTCTCAACCAATTCGGTCCCGCTGTCATCCTCATTGATGAATTGGTGGCTTATGCGCGCAACATCTACGTTGATAACGATCTACCTGCTGGCACATTTGATTCTAATTTAACCTTTGTGCAGTCCTTAACGGAAGCCGTCAAACGTTCGGATCGGAGTCAACTCATTGCGTCAATACCGGAGTCTGACATTGAAATCGGCGGTGATGCGGGGCAAGCGGCGTTGGTGCGAATTGAAGCGATTGTCGGAAGACTTGAAAATATATGGAGACCTGTTGGTGCAAATGAAGGATTTGAGATTGTTCGACGACGACTTTTCTCACAAGTGAAAGACACAGCCGCGCGCGATGCGGTATGTCGAGCATTTATCAAATTATACGATGACAACCCTTCCGACTTTCCCTCTGAATGCCGCGAAACAACTTATCTTGATAGACTCCGTCAGGCATATCCTATCCACCCAGAACTCTTCGACAGACTCTATGACGACTGGTCACCGCTTGATACTTTTCAGAAAACCCGTGGTGTGTTACGTCTCATGGCAGCAGTCATTCATCACTTATGGGCGAACAATGATCGTTCAGGACTGATTCTATCGGGTTCAATTCCGTTGAATGAACGTAATGTGCGTGAAGAGTTGCTACGTTATCTCGCTGATGGTTGGAACGCTGTTGTAGACAAAGACGTTGATGGTCCAAATTCCGAAACACGCGCAATTGACGCGGGAAACACACGTTTTGGCAAACACGCTGCAGCACAAAACGTTGCCCGTGCAATCTTCATGGGAAGCGCACCGCATGGGAGCGATCAAAATGTGCGCGGTATTGAGGAGATACGAATAAATCTCGGCGTTACACACCCCGATGAGTCTGTCTCTGTGTTTATTGATGCCAAGAAACACATGGAAAATCGGCTAACACACCTTTACTCCCGCGCTCAACGATACTGGTATGACACACATCCTAACCTGCGCCGAACAATGGAGGATCGCGCTGCGAAGTTAGAACCTGAGAAGGTGGAAGCGGATATTATCCATCGCCTACGACAGATACGGGACCGAGGCGATTTCAAGGCTGTCCACATTTGCCCCACATCAATCGACGTGCCAGATGAATCGGAAACAAGATTAGTAATTCTACCACCTACAAGTGGACATAAAACAAGACTGCAAAATTCGGACGCAATCAGAGCCGCAACTGAGATTTTAAACAAACGCTGTGATAGTCCAAGAACCTACAGTAACATGCTTATCTTCGTCGCAATTGATGATGGTGAATGGGAGTCTCTTGACAAGGAAACACGTCGATACCTTGCTTGGGATTCAATTGTCCAGGATGCAGAAGCACTCAACCTCGATGCTAATCAACGGCGCGAAGCGAGTGAAGGAAAAAATCAGTGCAACGAAACTGTTGGTATGCGACTCAACGATGCATATAGATGGCTGCTTGTGCCAACACAAGAAGGCACAGACCCAGTAGAATGGGAAATTGTCCGCATTTCCGGTGCTGAGGAAAATCCGGTCACCAAAGCCGTAAAGAAAGTCCGAAGCGATGAGCAGTTAATTACCAAATGGTCCCCGGCACTGCTACAAATGGAACTGAATCGTTGGCTGTGGAAAGAAGACGAACCTCATGTTAGTCTCAAGCACGTGTGGGATTGTCTTGCGACGTATCTGTATATGTCCCGACTGTGCGATTCTGGTGTTTTGCTTGATACTGTCAGAGAGGGTCTCAAAACAACAGAATGGTTCGGATATGCTGATAGCGTTGGTGACGATGGTAAATATAAGGGGTTGCAATTCGGCAAGGTAAGCAGTTCAATTTATATTAATGAGGCGAGTGTGCTGATAAAACCATACGTGGCAGCGGCGCAATTTGCAGCGGAACAAGCAACTGACGTATCAGAAGGTCAACAAGGTTCAGAAGCAACTGACACAGAACAAAGCGATCAAGATTCTACTGATCCAAAAGGTGAAACGCAGGATGAAACTGGAACCGATACCGACCAAAATATACCTCCAAAACGTTTTTACGGCACAGTTACCCTTGATCCGTTACGAGCAGCCAGAGATGCACAACAGATCATAGATGAAGTGGTGCAACATCTTACCAGTCTTACAGGAGCAAAAGTTGAGATAACAATGGAGATTCAAGCTAATGTGCCGGATGGTGTGCCAGAAAATGTAGTTGTTATTGTGTCGGAAAATTGTAAAACCTTGAAGTTTACTGCTCAAGGATTTGAAGAAGAATAGGTTGGAACCCCAACGAGAACCAGTTGCAATCTGTTCGCCTTGCATGTTATCATTACCCTCAAGTAATCCATATTATAGAGAAGAACAATGAGCACCCAAATGACTGAGCTAAACAGAATTTTGGAGATTATCGGCAAGATAGCAAAAATGTCTGTTGATGGCGATTATATCTACCGTGGTGAACCGGAATGCTATGAGCAGATTACCTCAACCCTTTATCGCCAACTGACAGATCTTAATCAGGCACACCGTGACATAGAAGAAGTTCAACAAGACGAAGTTGAGAAGGCTAAAAAGTACACTAATGAAACAGATGAATTTAAAATTAAAATGGAAATCCAGCACTTTGGAGGTAAAACAAACCTTATTGACTTTACAGAAGATTATGGTGTTGCTCTTTTCTTCGCTGCAAATGGTTCCCCCGACAAAGATGGTAGGATTATATTGCAAGACAAAAATGGTAAAGCAAAAAACTGGATTAGAGAAATTCCAGATAGAGATCCAAGGAGCCGTCCTGGGGCGCAGAAGAGCATCTTTATTGAACCGCCTGAAGGATTTATACCTAATGACTTTATCAAACCGGATGAGAAGATTGTTATTCCGATGGACCTTAAGTACCATATACTACAGTATATAGAAGAAAATTTTCAAACATCCTCACATTACATCTATCATGACATTCATGGTTTTATTAACAGTCAAGTAAACCGTTGGAGTGCCTACTTAGAGTTGAAAAAAGCCGAAGAGTATCAAAATATCGGGGATAAAACAGATCATACTGATGAAAAAGTAAAGCAATATCAAAAGGCAGATGAGAGTTATACCAATGCAATAAACTTAATACCTTTTTCAGCTGAACCTTATTTCAACCGTGGACTTAACAAACACCAATTAGGTGAAGTAGATCTCGCTATCCAAGATTATAATTCTGCAATAAAACTGGAGCCTCAACTTGCCGAGGCATATTATAATCGTGGGCTTGCTTACGATGAACGTGGTGAATATAACCTGGCGATTAAAGACTGCAATACTGCAATAAAGATTAATTCAAAAGATGTGAGAGCCTATATTAATCGAGGTATAATCTATAGTGAAAACAAGGAGCATGACAAGGCAATTGACGATTTTACCAAAGCAATAGAACTAACCCCCGATGATGCCGAAGTTTACAACAATCGTGGAATTGCTTATAGTGGTAATGGTGAGGATGACCGAGCAATTGACGATTTTACCAAAGCAATAGAACTGAATCCCGATTATAGTATTGCTTACTTCAATAGCGGAATTATCTACAGTAGGAAAATTGAGTTTGACTTGGCTATCGAAAACTTTAACACGGCAATAAAGTTGGATTCTGAGAAAGCAGATTTCTATAGTAGTCTTGGTATAGCTTATAGTGAAAAATATGAGTTTGACATCGCTCTTGAAAACTACAACAAGGCAATAGAATTAGACCCTAACGATCCTGGTTTCTATTACAATCGCGGTAAGAATTATCATCTTAACGGCAAGGTTGATCTGGCAATAGAGGATTATAATTCGGCAACCCGTCTAAAAATAAGCTATACAGATGCCTATGTCAACCGAGGCGTGGCATACCTCAGCAAAGGTGAAGTTGATGAAGCTATTAAAGACTATAAAAGTGCGATAGCAATAGAACCAAAAGCGGCTGCTGCCTATTGCAATCTGGGGATTGCTCATGTCAATCAGTCAGAATACTCTAAAGCCATTGACAACTTTGATGCAGCAATACAACGGGACCCCGGTTATATTGCTGCATACTACAATCGCGGTAACGCTTATGGACTAAGAAATGAATATGATAAAGCTATTGACAATTACTCCAAAGCACTTGAATTAGCACCAGAGGATTTAGAAGTATATCGTGTTCGCGGACTTGCCTTCTGTCTAACAAATCAGATTGATAAGGGTATTGATGATTTCAATAAAGCAATAGATTTACGACCTGATTATGCTGAAGCATATAATAATCGATGTGCTGCATATTGCTTTAAAGGTAATTTTGACAAAGCCATTAAGGACTATGGAACCCTATCCAATCTGATGCCTGACGATTCAGGTGTATATAGTCTTATGGGACTCGTTCATCATTTTCAAGGTGATTATGACGAAGCTATTGCAAACTTAAATGAAGCAATCCAATTGGATCCAACAAATCCATTCGCTTATATTGCACTTGGTACTATTCATGACCGTAAAGGTGATTTTGACGAGGCTATTGCTAACTTGAATAAAGGGATCCAAATAGATCCAAATTCTAGTGTGGGGTATTACATTCGTGGTACTGTCTATTTCCGTAAGAATGACCTAAACCGCGCTATTGAAGATTATAATACTGCGATAGAAAAGAATCCAAAGTTTGCTGAAGCATATCACTATCGCGGGATTACCTACAACATTAAAGGTGAGTTTGAGAACGCCATTTCAGATTTTACCCAGGCGATTGAACTCAAGCCTGATTACGTTAATGCTTTTCATGCACGCGCTGTTACCTATCGTGATAATAACGACTTTGATAACGCCATCAATGATTTTGACATAGTGATAAAACAACAATCTGATAATGCAAAGGCATATAATGATAGGGGTGTTGCTTATGCCAACAAGGACGATTCTGAGAACGCCATTTCAGATTTTACCAGAGCGATAGAACTCAAACCCGATTTTGTTAATGCTTATAGAAACCTTGGACTTACCCACTATAACAAGAATGATTTTGATAGTGCGATTGATGATTTCACTGAGGCTATAAATTTAGAACAAGAAATTGATGACTACTATAACCGGGGTTTTACCTATCTCAGAAAGCGTGATTTTGACAATGCCATTAATGATTTGACAGAAGTAATCAAACAACAATCTGATAGTGCCAATGTATACAGGATTCGCGGTGTTGCGTATGATGCAATAGGTGATTTCAACAGTAGCATTGCGGATCTTACAAAGGCAATAAAACTCAAACCCAATATTCCTGATGGCTATTATGTACGCGGTCTCGTCTACCGAGACGAAGGAAAATTAGACAAGAGCATTTCAGACTTTACCAAAGCGATACATCTTGATCCTAATCACACAGAAGCTTACCAAGTTCGTGATGATGCATACCGGAAAACAGGTGATCTAGACAGAACTATTAAGGATTATACCAAAGAAATACAACTGAGACCGGATCAGGCTTACACTTATTATTATCGTGGACTTGCTTTTGCTGATAAAGATGAAGTTGACAAAGTCATTAGTGATTTTAGTAAAGCGATAGAATTGAAGCCTGATTATGTTGATGCTTATCATAAATTGGGTTTCGCGTATTGGTACATTGACGATTTTGACAAAGCGATTGAAGTCCATTCAAAGGCGATAGATATCAATCCTAAGAATAGTGATTCTTACTATTATCGTGGACTTGATTACAGCGATAAAGGTGAACTGGAAAACGCAATTGCAGATTTCTCAAAGGCAATAGAACTCAATCCAGATTTTACTCTTGCTTATTACTTTCTTGGTAGAACGTATTCCAGAAAACGCGAAAATAACAAAGCTATTGAGAATTATACCAAGGCGATACAAATTAATCCAAACGATGCTGATATCTACATCCATCGGGGGATAACTTATAGTGATGAAGACAAGATTGACAGTGCAATTGCAGATTACTCAAAGGCGATAGAACTCAGTCCAGAATCTATTATTGCTTATTATTGTCGAGGTATTGCTTTTAGTACTAAAGGCGAGAATGACAACGCAATTACAGATTATAGCAAAGCAATAGAATTGGGGGCGGATTCAGCTGAAATATACAGTCATCGTGGTAGTGCTTTTCACAATAAAAACAATTATGGACAAGCTATAGAAGATTATACAAAAGCAATACAACTCGATCCTAATGATCCCAATCTCTATAATAACCGTGGTGTTGCCTATATTAATAATGACGAAATTAAACGATCTATTGCAGACTATACTACAGCAATTGAATTAGATCCTGATCACGCGAACAGTTACTACAATCGTGGAAAGGCTTGGTTACACCTCAGAGAATGGGAAAAAGCTAAAACTGACCTAATAGACGCAAAAAACATAGGTATAGATGTCATTGCCGCATTTCGTAATGTCTATGAAAATATTGAAGATTTTAATCAGAAAACCGGAATCCAGTTGCCGAAAGACATTGCTGCTTTACTCACACAACAATAAACACAAACCTATTTCTTTTAAATTGTTGAAGTTCGTATAGAGTCAACGCTCTGTCTTATATTGACATTTGGTTGCCTGAATGTTATTATTTGCCTTTAGTGAACTAAGTGGACAGGAGGTTAGTGCCATGCAAGTGCTGAATCGAGGACTTGATGATACATCTCACAAATACAGTTTTGCTTACAATAAACAAACGACTCTTCCTCAACAAGGGACTGCCGAGGAATACAACGCACTAGGTATTTCTCACACTAAAAACGGGAAGTTTGATCACGCCATCGTAGCCTTTAGAAAAGCCATTAAAATAAGTCCAGGTTATGCTGAAGCCCATTGCAATATCGGAATTGTCTACGAATGTAAAGGCGAGTATTACCGGGCTATTGAAATCTATACTGAGGTGATACAACACAATCCTAACTGTGTTGAGGCTTACAACAATCGTGGTATTGTTTATGGTGAAAAAGGTGAGTACGACCTTGCCATAAAAGACTTTAACAAAGCAATAGAACTCAAAAAAGATTACGCGAAAGCCTACAATAATCGTGGTGCCGTCTATCGTGATAATGGTGAATATGATCAAGCCATTCAAGACTGTAGCAAGGCGATACAACTTGATCCATATTATGCTGATCCTTACAGCAACAGAGGTGCTGCCTATCGTAATAAAGGTAAAGTTAACCTTGCCATTGAAGACTACGACAAAGCAATAGAACTGAACCCATATTTTTTCAAAGCTTATTATAATCGCGGTATTGCTAACCATGACAATCGCGAGTATGACCTTGCAGTTAAAGACTATAGCAAGGCAATAGAACTCAACCCAAAACATTATTATCCCTATTACAATCGCGGTAATACCTTTCTCATCAAAGGCGATTTTGACCATGCCATTGAAGACTATAGCAAAGCAATAGAATTGAATCCAGAACTTGCCGTTGCATATTACAATCGAGGTGAGGTTCGCCTAAACCAACAAGAATGGGAAAAAGCCAAAACTGATCTAATTACCGCAAAGGAAATGGGACTAGATATTGTTGCTGGATTTCGGAACAATTATAAAAACGTCGAAGCGTTTGAGCAAAAACACAAGGTCAAGTTACCTGAAAACATCGCCGTTTTGGTCAGACAAGGCTTCAGATACCGGTACCCCATGGAGGAAAAAACTTTAAACTCAGAAGGAAAAAACCTTGAATCTCCAGAAGTCATAAATTTGCTGAAGGAGTTCCGCAAAACTAACATTACACTGGATGAGTATGTTAAGATAGAACCCTATTTTGGCATAGAAACAGTACCCACTGAAGTGTTTGTAGTAAATAGAAAAATACGTGATGAACTCATTGCGGAGCACTCCTCATCAATTGATATTTTGAAGCCATTTTTGCAGGGACAAGACATTAGACGCTGGCATATAGACACACAAAATCAGTGGTTAATATTGACATATCGCGGTATAGAGATTAACAATTATCCAGCTATCCTGCAATACCTAAAAAAATACAAAGATGCTCTGGACATAATAAGTAACAAACAGCGATGGTACGAACTCCCAATTTCCCTTGACGAAATAGAACGTTTTGATCAACCAAAACTTGTTTGTCCAAATCTCTATAATAGACAAACTTTCGCTGTTGAGACTCAGGGTTTAATTTGTGGACACACTTGCTATATTATCCCTACTGAGGAAAAATGGGTATGTGGTCTGCTCAATACACTTGCAGTGGAGTGGTTCTACTCTCAAGTATCAAAACAGTTACACGGAGGTGAACTTGAGGCGCGTCATGATTATATAAAGAAGATACCCATCCCAAATATGGACGCAACACAGAAAAATTTGGTTCTCAAACTCGTCGATTACCTTATCTATCTACAACAACAACCAACGATAAACAGTAAAGATTTAGCAGACTCCCGTGATATCGCTGTTTTGAGATATTTTGAGTGGATCATTAACGGATTGATTTATGAGTTTTACATACCTGATGTAAAGAATGCCGAGAGAGATATTTTTAAACACTTGATGGCAGAGCAGTTGCCAGAGATAAATGAGATACCCGATAATAAGATGTCCGTATTCCGCACTCTTTATGAGCGTTTACACGATAGAGATCACCCAATTCGGACAAACCTATTTTTTCAGGATAGTTTAAGACAGATACGAATTATTGAGGGTAAGTGGTGAGAATAACTAAAATAGAGATAAAAAACTTCAAGGCATTCAGAGGACCTGATGAGATTGACCTTGGCGAAGATGGGAAGAATCTATTAATTTATGGTGAAAACGGAAGTGGTAAAACATCTTTTTATGAAGCTCTCAAATTCTTCCTTGAATCAAGTGAAAATGATTCTATAGAATTTAATAATTTTCAAAACATTTTTACATCGGATGACGGATACGTAAGACTTCACTTGACACCCGACCCAAAGTTACAAAAGGAAACTTATGAATGGTCAAGTGTAAATCCAGACGACGCGAAAGTCCAACCAATAATTGATGCCTCAAAGTCAAAGGGTTTTCTTGACTATAAAGACCTTCTGAAAACAAATTTCCTCCATTACAAAGATGATGTTGTAAATATATTTGATTTACTGATTGACACACTTTTGAAAAATGTCATCAATGATATAAGTCTACCACCACGCAGTTTCGCAGAAGAATGGCAGGACATTTCAGACTTCCTTTCTCCAGAACGATCAGCGGACCAAGAAATTGATATTCCCCAACAACTTGATAATTTCAAAAATGGAATTAATAATACATTAGCCAAACTAAAAACGGATGCAAATAATATCCTCTGTAAGTTTGGATACGACAGCATTGTTGAAATAACTGATCTTAAATACGAGGGACCTGAATCCAACAGCAATGGTGTCACACCTAATGTGCCAAAAATTCTCTTAAAGGTCAAATATTTTGAAAGTGAACGTCCAGCACATCATCAATTTTTGAATGAGGCAAAACTATCAGCAATTGCACTTTCAATTTTTTTCGCTGGATTCCTGATCCAGCCTCCCAGTGACCTAAAGGTTCTTATGCTGGATGATGCTCTTATCGGCTTAGATATGTCAAATCGTTTGCCGCTCCTAGAAATCCTAAAAGAAGATTTCTCAAAGTTTCAAATCATTCTGATGACTTATGATAAACTATGGTATGAAATTGTAAAGCAACACACAGATGATGATTGGGAATACGCTGAATTTGGTTTCTCGCCAATTGACGAATACGAAATGCCGATCTATATCAAAAATAAATCGAACCTTGACAAGGCAGAGGAACATCTCAATTCCAACGACTATAAAGCTTGTGCAATTTACCTTCGTACCACTTTTGAAGCGATCCTCAGAGAGTACTGCGATAAAAAAGGTCTTCATGTTCGCTACTGCGAAGACCCGAAAAAATTGAAAACTGAAGATTTCTGGGGAAGGATATTAGGTGAAACCAAGCAAGATAAAACCTATCCTGACAATGAAATCCTCAAATTAGATCAAACCCTCGTTGACAAGATTGAACTGTATCGTCGTATTATTCTAAATCCGCTCAGTCATGCTACCATTATGAATGTTAGCAGAGGAGAAATTAAGAAAGCTACAGAAGCAGTAAAACGTCTTAAATCAGAATTAGACACACATTTGAAGGACTCCAATAAACAATGAAATAATGTTTATATGAAATGTATATATCAATCAAGCGAATCTTAGTTCGGATATTCTTAAAATCTACGTAACCCGCAAGTATTACAAGCACAATTGAGGAATATATGCAATTCAGATATTATAGTGAATTATAAATATAAGTTGACACTTTCGACCCACGGTAGGCGAGGTTTCCAAACCTCGCCGATGCAGAGTGTTCAAGTAATTTCAAAATCTACTATAACGCATGACTGTGGGTATGTATAGTTCTTGTCACAATGTCGGACATAATGTTGAATTGCAGGATATGTGTAACACGTTTTTGTCCCGTAGAGACAGAATGTTTATAGAAAACGAGCCACCTCTAGTTCTTTAGTCCCGTTTGAAGATTAAGAAATAAATAGTGTAATTTGACTTCAAAGTCCAGCGCTCTTACAAAGCGCGTCTACAAGTTTTGGGGTAATCTTATTGTCACTAACTTCTTACCATCCATTGTAGTGCCAAATCAACGGTATGAATGCGCTTATGGCATTTCCCGGAGACCTCGCGCTACAAATCGGATTAATTTGGTATAACTTTCAGAAGTACACCCAGCTCACTGATAATCTCTTATTATAACTGAATCTAACTCTATTTTTTCGCGAAGGTTTTTTCATAAATAAATCCCAATTATAATGCAATTAATGCAAAACATTCAGGACATACGCGGCGGTATTCATTCGTCAAGTAATTACTGTTTTCTGACCAATGTCTACTTGCAGTTGGACATCCGAGTTTCAGACTGCCTTATCTCAACAAATTGACATCTATGGATAAATCCAATCAAAATTGTACAAAGCTGTCAATAATTTCAGATACTGTTCGAAATTTAAAACTTGAATTTTTACACATAATGCATACAATAGTTATAAATTTCTTTTATCATTCTTGAATAGGGTTGTTTAGATTTCGGCTTTTTATCACAAAATGTTGACTCACGCTAAATACCCTGCATAATCATACTGTTGATTTACCAAAAAATAATTGTTATCATAGGAGGGACAATGATGACTCAGACCTTTAGACTTATTTCATTTTTTACACTTTTCATAGCATTTGTGGCTATTGCAGGATGTACGACAGTTAGAGACGTAGTAATGGATTCTGTTCAGACCGAAGATAGTATGGGAGAAGAGATTCCAGTCAAGTTGGTCTTATTAGTTGATTACCCGGAAGACGGGAAAGAAGCTTATATTGCATGGGTTTTATCTGTTGTGGATACGCTGCAAGCTCCCGAAGAGGTTAATCGGATAAGGTCTTATGATAATCAAGACGAAACTATGAGTCCAAATCGACTCATTGAGTATGAATTTGATAGTTTTCTTGATGCAGCAACATACCTGAATCGTCCAGAAATAGCTAAAATTATGGGGGACCTACCGAACAATACAAGCAAAGTCACAGTGAACACATTTATCCAACGTTCCGATTACGCGAAAGAAGAGGAAGGCAACTGGCCTGTTAAAGGTGTTTTGTTGATTGATTATCCGCTTGGTGGGAAACAAGCATATCTGGATTGGGTTGATTCCGTTTCTTCTATAACAGTCGGACCGTCTCAGTTGAAAACAATAGCATCTTATGACAACTACTATGGTGAATCCCCACACCGGTTGGTTGAGTTTGAGTTTGCTAATTCCGAAGATTCCACTACTTACGGGGAATTAGAAGATATTAAGGCAATTGAAACTGAGCTTGATGTGCGCACAGGCAGCTGGACACAGCATACATTTGTGTTACGTTCAGATTACACCAAACAATAGCAGATCAATTAATAGAAAATATGGTTTTTACTAAAAATCATATTTATTGGCACACTACGGTAGGTTCGGTTTCCTAACCGAACAGGTGTTTGTTCAGTTTAATAGTCAAGCAGAATGCGCCAAATCAACGGTATGAATCATGGAGCATGCCACACGCGCATGCTTCTTTAGGCATTCCCCGTATGGCAATTCTGCATTGGTTAGGAAACCGCATCTACCGGGGAGTATGCACGTATTTTTACATTTCACTATACCCATATAGTTCTATCGTATATTCCTTTATTTGTACTGACCATACTATAGTAGATATTGAAATTACTTGAACACTCTGCATCGGCGAGGTTAGGAAACCTCTCCTACCGTGGGGCGAAAGTGTCAACTTATATTTATAATTCACTATATTATTATTTGAGCAATACCAATCTTTGAAAACCTGCTGTCAAGTTGAGTTAAAGGAATTATTATGCCAAATAAAAAACTATCAATAGGTCAGTACCTGCTCAAAAAACTAAAGAGTTACGAGATCAATCATATTTTTGGTTTGCCTGGCGATTATGTAGTGCAGTTCTTTGATTTGATTGAGCAGAGTCCTATTCAACAGATTGGAACAACGCGAGAAGAAACTGCTGGATTCGCAGCAGATGCTTATGCCAGAACAAATGGCATGGGGGCTGCGTGTGTTACGTATGGTGTCGGTGGTTTATCTATGATAAACGCCGTAACCGCTGCATACGCTGAGAAATCTCCCCTTGTTGTAATTAGCGGAAGTCCAGGGATAAAGGAACGTACCGAGGGAGCTTTATTACACCATAAAGGCAAAAATTTTTTCACGCAACAACGTATCTATGAAGAAATAACTGTCGCATCAACACTGCTTGACGAACCTTTCACCGCCTTCAACGAAATAGACAGAGTGTTGGACGAAGTTTATTGGCACAAACGTCCGGGTTATATTGAATTGCCCCGCGATATGGTAGCGGCAGAAGGATCCGTCCACCAACGTCCTTCAACAGGAAGACACCACAGTGACCCTGAAACGTTGGATGCAGCCTTATCTAATGCAATTGACTTTATCAATCAATCCAAAAATCCAGTCATTTTAGCAGGTGCTGAGCTACATAGATACAGATTTCGTGAAAAATTACTTCGTCTTGCAGAAGAAAAACAGATCCCAGTGGTAACAACGTTGTTGGGAAAATCGGTGATGCCAGAGGCACATCCGCTCTATTTGGGTATTTATGGCGGTGCAATGGGTAGAACAGAGATCACATCGCTTGTTGAAACCTCTGATTGTCTGCTCATTCTTGGCGCATTTATGACAGATGTCAACCTTGGAATTTACACTGCAAACCTCGCGCGCAGTCGTAGCGTCTATGCTTCATCTGATAGAATAACCGTCTGTTACTCTACCTATGAAGATATAACGTTAGAGGATTTTATGGATGGTTTGTGTTCTCCTCAACTCAAGAAACACCCCGAAGCGAATTTGGAATGGGTCCTGGAAGTAGCAGAACCCTTTGTTATGGTACCCGAGCAATCATTAACTGTTAAACGTCTATTCCAACATCTCAATCAATTTCTACGTGATGACTTGACAGTAATCCCCGATGTTGGTGACTGCCTTTGGGGTGCATCGGATTTACGTCTGCCAGAACACACCGACTTTATCTCTCAGGCATACTATACCTCAATGGGTTTTGCAATCCCTGCTGCTGTTGGTGCACAACTCAGCAATCCTGATTCCAGACCCCTTGTTATTGTTGGTGATGGTGCCTTCCAAATGACAGGTACTGAACTCTCTACAACCATTCGCTACGGTCTTAACCCCATCGTCCTTGTTCTCAACAACTATGGATACGGAACCATCCGTCCTCTCGGTGAAGGACCATTTAATGATATAGTAAATTGGCGTTACACTAATTTTCCTGAACTATTAGGGGCAGGACGCGCGTTTGTTGTTCGGACAGAAGGTGAATTTGACACTGCCATGAAATCTGCACTTTCCGATACGAGACATTTTGTCTTGATTGAGGCAGAACTGGAAAAAACTGACATGTCACCCGCACTTATACGATTGGCTGAGAAAGTATCTCAACAAGTCTGAGTTTAACATAATGCAATAAGGATATTCTATGTTTGTATTCCTTATCAGTTGACAAAAAAGACGAACATCGTTAAAATTGCAAGAAATCCTCAAGTCATAATACAGAGGATAAATTATCAATCTTCGGTGTCAAGACCCCGATGCTTTAGCACGGGGATGTAGACACCACTAAGGACGAAAACATGTGCGGGGTATCACTGACTGCCCAACGAAAGATTAGATGTAATACTACATCGTTAACTATGCAAGTTGGTGGAGAGCATCCATATCATGCCAGTCGAATGTGAACTGGAATACGTGAGCGGGTTGATATGCAGCACATATCTGCGATATGCGTTACCAAAGTCGCTAAATAGCGAACTCTCAAAAGGAGCGAGTAAACATATTGTATAAAAGACCCCCAAGAGAAGTAAGTCATCTCTTGTTGTGTCGGGGTGTCTGGTAGGAAGGACAACAATGAACTGTTTCGTGTGAAGCAGTGCCACTTCACAAAAAAGAATCTTGCCATCTAAAGCAGGTGAAAATCTGTGACAGGTGAATGGGCGGGGCATCGTCCAGTGCAGTAGGTGATGGAAGACGGATAAAGGTAATATATTTTGCTGGCATTCGCATTCACTGTAGATCGCAGAATTTACCCAGTGCAGAGGGACAAAAGAATCCCCCTGCTTTAGTTGGGGGAGTATGTCAAATAAATGTATAGCATTAGAAAGGAAAACTTATGTTACAAACACCCCCAGAATCCGCTGTGATTCTCTTTGATGGAAAAGACCTTAGCAATTGGACAGGACGTGACGGTGAACCGAAATGGAATGTTGAAGATGGCGCGATGATTGTTGAGCCACGCACGGGTGACATCTCAAGCAAAGAAACTTTCACTGATCATTTCCTACATGTTGAATTTATGTGTCCCGATATGCCCGAAGCAAGTGGACAGGCAAAAGGTAATAGTGGCGTTTTTCTCCAAGGAAGGTATGAAATACAGGTACTCGATTCCTACGGTATTGAAGTGCCGGGTAAAGGCGATTGTGGTGCCATATACAATCAATTCGCTCCTCTTGTTAACGCGTGTAAACCACCACTTCATTGGCAAACTTACGATGTTATCTTCCGTGCTCCTCGCTTCAACGATGCTGGCGACATGATTGAAAACGTCAGAGTTACTGCGATCCAAAATGGATTGGTAATTCTAAATAACGTCCAGTTACCTGGCATAGGTGGAGGTAGTGATTCCGATGCTGCGAAACCAGGTCCACTACGTTTACAAGACCACGGAAATTTAGTTCGGTATCAGAATATTTGGGCAGTACCGCTTCCACATGATGGTTCTGATCAATACTAATGTTCTGTCTACACTAATCTTGTAGGTCGGGTAGAGGCACGAAACCCGACATGCATCCATTTATGGTGAAACATAGAATTATATCTACACTTTCTATCAACGGTAGGCGAGGTTTCCTAACCTCGCCTTAGCAATGTGTAGAATTAATTCAATAATTTACCATATCATCAATAAAGTCGGGTTTCGTGCCTCTACCCGACCTACAATGTCCGAATGGATACTCCATTAACACTTGCCAAATTCCAAATTGTGTGAATTGTTAAGTTTCAGTAGGCGAGGTTCAAAGCTCGCCTACTACACGCAGATAATTATCGCAGTCGGAGCCGTGCGGCACACTGGAATGGTAGAAATGTCACGGGTGAACTTGTGGTAAGTGAGGTCTATTTCTATATTCTCACAGCAGGCGAATTTTCTGCCACGCGGAAAATGTTAATTCGAAAGTAATACTAAAAAAGTTAGAAGGTAATACTTTGTCAAAAATTGTAATAATCATAGCCGGCCCAAACGGGTCTGGAAAAACAACTTTTGTGTCCGAATATCTCCGTGATTCAGAGATCTCTGTATATATCAGTGCAGATGCAATCGCAGAAAGACTAGTATCCAGACCGGAAGAAATAGGCAGCGTTAAGATTCAAGCTGGAAGACTTTTTGTCCAAGAAATCCAGGGACTTATCCAAGCGGGGACAGATTTTATTGTAGAGGTAACGCTTGCAGGTAAAGGATTTGCAAGAACAATCTCTCAATTAAAAAATGCCGGCTATACGGTTAACATTGTTTTTATTTTTCTCAAATCGGCTGAGACAAGTGTTGCTCGTGTGCGGAATCGTGTACAGGCGGGCGGACACCATGTGCCAACGGAAGATGTCATCCGTCGGTTTTATCGGAGCAAGCGCAACTTTTGGCACAACTATAGAAATTTGGTAGATCGGTGGAGTCTGTTCTATAATTCTACGGAACACTTTCAAGAAGTCGCTTCAGGTGAGGGTAACCAAGTTAAAGTGCTTAATGAAACTTTCTTTGAAATATTTATGCGAGACATTCGCAATGGAGGTACGTAATGCATAACGACAAATTAAGCCTTGAAACCCATGAATGGAGGAGTGAGATGCTGCGAGTTGGCAACCGTGCTGCGAAAAGGGCACAAGAGGAGAACCGCAAAAAAGGGATCCCGAATGTGTATGATATTAACGGGCATCGTTACTACGAACTCCCGAACGGTGAATTGACTAAGGAAGATCCGTATCCGTTGTCAAAAGAAGAGGAGACATCTCCACTTGACAAAACAGAACATTGAATAGTACAATGATTACTATTGAATATCAAAAGAGGGACGAAAGCATGACACAACAAGAGTTTCACGATGTCACGCAAGAGACTCTCACATCAGAAAAAGTCTCCATAACATTGGCAGAATTTCTTGAAAACGATATAGAGGGTTATGAATACGTTAAAGGAGAATTAGTGCCGATGTCACCAGCTACAAGAGCACATAGTAAGATTAGTGTGAATGTTATCCGACATTTAGACCAGCATGTGCGTCAGAATCAGTTAGGGGAGGTACATGTTGAGGCAACTTTTCGGGTCGGTGAACGCGGACTGAAACCCGATGTGGCGTTTGTTTCAAGTACCCGATTGGATGGAGACGAAAATAAAGGTTTTCTGGTCCCTCCCGACCTGGCGATTGAAGTTATTTCACCGACAGATGTTCAGTCACGTGTTGTGGAAAAAGCGTTCGCCTATCTGAATGCTGGAACACGACTCGTCTGGATTCTTGAACCCCACTCCCAAACGGTGACAGTTTATCGTTCTGAAAGAGATATTGCACTGCTCACGTACGAAGACACACTCACGGGTGAAAATGTTGTACCGGGATTTACCTGTCCAGTCTCACAACTCTTTCAGTAGTTGTATCTTCTATTAATTTATTAGATGTGAGAGGCATATAAAGAAGCGGAACAAGAAATATTTTGCAAGATAAAATTGACTGGACAACTATTGCGTAATGTGTGGTAACTGGTCATAATGCAATGCATTGCGCGCTTATCAGGAGATTATAATGGCAAATCAATCATTACCAACTATACCACGACGACGATTAGGAAGAACTGAATTAAGTATCCCTGTCATCCCTTATGGCACACAAGGTTTCGGGAACAATTTTGGGCATGTATCAGATGAAGATGCAATTGACTTGATTAAGTACGCCGTCTCTATCGGTAGCAACCATTTTGACTGTGCCCGGTGTTATGGAGATTCATTAAGGAAACTTGGATTAGCAATGAAGGAGATTCCGCGTGAAGATGTCATCATAACAGCACGTCTCTGTTGCCATTCTGGTGCGGATTGGGGAGGTTATGGACAAGGAGAACCAAACTATTCTGCTGACCGAACAATTGCCGATCTTGAAGATCAACTAAAAATACTAAATATTGATTATCTTGACGGTATGTTGATACATGATCCAAGAGCAATTGATCCCACACTTGAAAAGGGTGGAACGCTTGACGGATTACTGAAATGTAAAGAACGTGGACTTGTCCGATTTGTCGGATATGGAATGCATCCTCACGATTTCCACCTCAAAGCAATCGCAACTGGAGATGTTGACCTTCTCTTGTGTTTCAACGATTACAATCTTGTCCGTCAATCTGTGAAGGACACAATCCTTCCCGCTGCGGCTGAAGCAGATATCGGTGTGATGAACGGTTGGTCAATTCTACGTGGTATCCTAACAGATGTTAACATTGATGATGAAATTGAACGCGGGCGATGGAAAAAAGAAGGTGATGTTGCAGCAGCATATCCAATCTGGGAATGGTGTGTTGAGGAAGGTATTAGTATACTTCAACTTGCCATCCAGTTCTGTTTGCGAGAAGAAAGGATTCATGGCAATAACATTGGCAGTCTGAATAAAGAACAATTAAATGCCAATGTAATCGCAGCAAGTACTCCAATTCCAGATGATGTTTGGGAAAAATACGAGGCAAAATTCGGTTCTCTAAATTAATTCCTCTAATATTTTGTGGGTTGTACGCGGAAGTGGATAATCCTTCAATTCATTGAGTTTTATCCACTTCGCGTCAATCGGTCCATTCAGATCTACCTCACCCGATTGATAATCGCATTCAAACACATCCACAATGATTTTAAAATGCGTGAATGCATGTCTAACTCGGGTGATGTATTTTATTTTGGATACTGAGAGATTGACTACATCACTAATATGGCGAATACATGCTTGTTCTGCGTTTTCTGATTCTTCAACATTCCCATTAGGAAATTCCCATAGACCACCCAGCAATCCATCAAGTGGACGTTGTACGATAAGTACTTCTGATCCTTTGTAGATTACGCCAGCAACCAGGTGATGTTCTGGCACTTTCTCCCGTTTGAGGCTTATTGGAAATTCATTTTGCCGTGTAGTTTGAAACGCACTACAAAACTGATTAACAGGACAGACAAGACAAGTGGGAGATTGAGGACGACATACAATCGCACCCAATTCCATCATCGCTTGATTGAATTGCCCCGGTTCTTTCTTGTCTAATAGTTTGTCTGCGCTCTGTTGAAATAGTTTTGCTGACGATGTATCGTTGATAGGTGCATCAATTAGCAACAACCTTGCTAAAACGCGTTTTATGTTCCCATCAACTGCAGCATAGGGTTCGTTAAAGGCAATACTATGGACTGCTGCAGCACTATAATCCCCAATACCCGGTAACTTACGAAAGGTCGCATAGTCCTCTGGTAGTTTTCCATCATATTCCATAATGATGATCTGTGCTGCTTTATGTAGGTTCCGTGCCCTTGCATAATACCCCAAACCTTCCCACACTTTTAAAACATCTTGTAAAGGTGCTTCGGCAAGGTGTTGAACCTTGGGAAACTTCTCAATAAATCTTTCATAGTATGCACCTACCTTCTTTACCTGTGTTTGCTGAAGCATAACTTCAGAAACCCAAATTTTATATGGGTCATCTATCCCGCGCCACGGCATTTCACGTTGATGTTTCTTGAACCATTTCAATAAGGCTTCACGGAATTCTTTATAGGAGTCTGATGAATGAAGTTTGGTCATTATTCTATATCTATTGCAATACGGAAACTCACATTATGACTTGAATTTGCTGGTTCCTTGGCAGCCCGATTTGCACAACGTGCTGCATACTCACCGCGTGGTTGCCACGAACCTCCGCGTATCACCTTTCGTCTTCCATCAACTGCCCCCATTGGATTCTCTGTTGGTGCGTATTTGTATGTTTCTATGTGAAACCAATCGCTGCACCAATCATAAGCGTTCCCTGCCATATCATAGCAACCAAAAGGACTGATACCCTCTGGATAACTACCAACTGAGACTAACTTCTTTATACCAGCTTCTGCTGTGTTCGTTCTATCTACATCCCAGACATTGCCCCAAGGATATTCTCTACCATCCGTGCCGCGCGCTGCTTTCTCCCATTCCGCTTCTGTTGGTAAACGATAGTTAGCATCTGTCAGATTGTTAAGCCATTCCATAAAATTGTTAGCATCATACCAACTTACTCCGACAACAGGGTGATCACTATTATTGAAACGATCATCTGTCCAATACATCGGTTGTTGGTATTCTGTATCTTTCACAAATTGAGCATATTGCATATTCGTTACATGATAGATACCGATAGCATAAGCATCCAGTGTTACACTACGTTGCGGTTCTTCTGGGTCGGTTTTCCGCATTCCTGTCGGATACGTTCCCATCGTGAATGATCCGGCAGGGATTTCAGCTAATGGATAGTTGAGAATTTCTATGTGCATATTGTCTCTAAATTAATAGGTAATTTGATGAATTCAGTTCTTAAGAAAGCACATGGTATCGCACCGGTGGGGCATCCACCTGTTCAGGAGGAGACGTAACTTTCGCAATAGCAAGCTGTCTCTAACGATGGAAGAATCACCGATGCTTTAGCTCGGTGAGTATGTCAATTCTTAAGATTGCCCCAGAGGGTTGCAAGTTTAGCTTTCGGGTCCACATTGAATGGATCGCTTGAGGCATAGTTCTGTTGGACTTGTGCTTCTGTCAGAGGACGACTGTATAAACGCAATTCATCTATATATCCCTCAAAGAAACCTTGTGTATTATTATCTACACGCATAGCACCGAGTGTTACTGGCATTTCGAATGGAAAGAAGTCTCTATTTCCATTGAATGAATGGGTTGACAACGGTTTTTTGACACCGTCAATATACATAATTTTACCGCCACTTCCACCTGCAACATTTATTATATAATTCTGTGTCCAAACAAAGTGATGCCACTCTCCATCAAATACTGAGGAAGTCCTTCCCGATGTTCCACCCCCGCAAGTTCTACCATCCTTGCTTCTAAGGCTAATGGCATAAAAGAGCATACCTTCACGTTGAAAAAAGCCTATTTCTTCTTTTTCGCCATTGAATTCAATTGACCATTTAGGACAATGATTTGCATTGGTATTTAATAGTGTCATCCAATCCGTCTGATTTTTGGTTTTGATCCACATTTCAACTGACGCCTTACCTAACAGTTTTCCAAAATCTCCGAGTGTTGTTAGGTCAATATAATCGTTTTTACCATCGAATTTGATTGCATCTCCGACTTTGCCTGTAACAGATTTAGGCGTTCCGTGGATTGCAGCGTCATTTTTGCCCCATACGTCTTTTAACGTTCTATTCGAGATATCATTTTTGTCAAATGTCCAGTAACTGACAAGTCCGTCTGTAACTATTTTTGCAGAAGCTGTGTTGTATGAAAATATTGAGAGGAATATGGTAAGTGTTAGAATGAGAGATTGGGTTTTCATTGTTTATCCTCAATTGTGTTAGGTATTTTATTTAGTTGCATCATATCAAAAGGTGTAGATTATTACCATGTTTTTTTGTCGGAACAGCGTCTTACGCGTATTTGTATTATGTATCTTCCCGCTGTAGCGATACAGTTGCTTTTATGCAATCAAAACTGAATACGAAAATATCGTCAAGGTTAGAGATTTGATCGCACGCCGGTATTTAGTGCTTGATGGATATTTTGGACACAATAACGCACTACAAATGACACAACAATGTGGTCTCCATCTCATTTCAAAACTTCGCACGGATGCAGCATTGCATTTGGAACCGACAACATCTCAGGGCGGCTCCGGCCCGCCACCAATCTACGGAGATCGATTCACGCCCCGACAGATCAACCCGAAATATCTTATCTCTACCGAAACAAAACATCAGAACCCATGTGTATCAAATGAAACTACGCAATAAAACGTTCCCAGAACTGCTCAATGTTGTTTGCATCCTCAAGACAAATATAACCACGAAACGACAATCACACATCTTCTTATTTAGCTCTGATTTGGCGTTAGAAGCTGAGAAAATGATTGACTATTATTCCCTGCGTTTTCAAATCGAGTTCAACTTCCGGGATGCGAAACAATATTGAGGTTTACAAGATGCTATGAATGTTAACAAAATACCCGTGAACACTGCAGCAAATCTATCAATGTTTATGGTATCAGTCAGTGCGAAAGTCACTCGGACATTCCGTGGTGAGAATACACACTATAGCGTTATAGATCTAAAATCACACTATAGGGATCTGAAATATATAGACGAAACATTAAAAATACTTCCGCAGAAACCTGAACCTATTGTTATTGAGAAAATCACTGAACATCTGGATACAATCGGTGCTATTCATTATACGCAAACCGATCTAAGTCCAGGATAATTGGCGAAGGTATTGACAAGTGCGAGGTTAGGAAACCTCGCCTAACGTTGATAGAAAGTGTAGATATAATTCTATGCTTCACCATATATAGTTATTTGTTTTTTAGGCTATGTACGGGTATAATACATACATAAAGTAATATATAGACGTAATATATTTATATTATATATATAAATATAGTATATACCCTGTTGTGTTTTATGTATTAGTTTATATGTTGGTAGCATATTGAGTTACCATAATTGTAAGGAGTTTATTTTGATAGGACGTTGTTTCAATATGAGATCTTTCCAGCTAATTTTAGCATGTCTTTTAATAACTCTTAGTTTACATAGTACGAGTTATGCGGATATTACACCGGTCAGTGACCGTACATCACAGGTACGTGATGCGATCATAACTGCAGCGGGTGTAAATACTGCACCGGATGTAACCGATACACACGTCGCAGCAATAACAAGTCTCAATCTCCGTGCGGTTGGCATTACAGAACTGCAATTCGGAGACTTTTCTGGGATGACAGGATTGACAAGCCTCAATCTCTACGGGAATGAATTGCGCAGCTTACCAGACGGCATTTTTGAAGGATTGACTGCCTTGACAACGCTACGTTTAGGTGGCAATACGGTTGATCCGATGCCAATTACTGTTTCAATAGAAAAGGTAGGAGATGGACAGTTCAAAGCGGTAGCACCGACAGGCGCGCCGTTTGATATAGTTTTGCCCATCAGTGCCACTAATGGTAGTATCAGTGATAACACCACGAGTATTACAATTGTCAAAGGTAACACCGACAGCAGTACTCTTACAATAACCCGCATTATAGACACAACCGCTGCCGTTACCACCAATATCGGTACATTACCGAGTCTGCCCGCAAACCATTACGGTTATTTACTATCTAAATCAATCGATCTACCCGTTGAAACCATCGCTGCAGTCACCACAACAGAAGAAGAAACAACACCCACACCGCCCCCAGCAGAAGATGAAAACGTTGCCCCTATTTTCACAGATGGTGCAAACACGACACGATCCATCGCAGAGAATACGGCAGCAGAAACAAACATCGGAACAGCCGTTTCAGCAACAGATACAGATAACGATTCCTTAACATATACCCTCAGCGACACCGATGCTGCATCGTTTGATATTGATAGCAGTTCGGGGCAGCTCAAAACAAAAACAACATTAGACTACGAAACAAAAAAAATATATACTATAACAATCACTGTATCTGATGGCAGCCTAACCGATACAATTACAGTCGTCATTAGCATTGTTGACGTAAGCGAAACGACTATTGTCTCCATGTCACTCCCTGTTAGTGACCGCACAACACAGGTGCGTGATGCTATTGTTGCGGCGGTGCCAAATGTAACCGATGCAGCAGATGTAACCGATACACACCTTGCAGCAATCACCGTACTTGATTTACGCAACGAAGGTATTACATCACTCCAAACGGGTGACTTTTCTGGTCTCACAGCACTCACAAGCCTTAATTTATACGGCAATATGCTTAGTAGTCTACCTTACGGTATCTTTGAAGGATTGACTTCATTGACATCGTTACGTTTGGGTGGAAACCTCCTTGAACCGATGCCGTTGATTGCGTCCATACAACAAGTGGCAACCGGGCAGTTTAGGGTGGTGATATCCGAAGGTGCGCCTTTTGATATATCCGTGCCTGTCAATGGCAGCACGGTCACCATATCGCAAGGTAGCACTGCAAGCACAACTTTTACCTCTACAATAAATGTGAGTATTGGTACATTGCCGTCACTACCCGCGAATCATTATGGGTATGTTCTCGCAAAGTCTGCAGTTTGTAGCCGTACATCACAAGTAGTAGAAGCGATTACTGCAGTAGTGACAAACGTAACCGATTGCAATAACGTAACTGAAGTGGATCTCGCCATTATCACATCGCTTGATTTAAGCAGTAAATCAATTACATCACTGCAAAGCAATGATTTTGCAGGCTTACTCTCATTATCAACGGTTGATTTGAGTAGCAACGAACTTAGTAGCCTACCTGCTGGCATTTTTAAGGGGCTCACCGCTCTTACATCGGTTGAGTTGAGTGGGAACACTGCTGACCCAATATCGTTGACTGTAGTGCTTGAAAAGGTTGGCACAAACCAAATCAAAGCAGTTATACCGACAGGTGCACCATTTAGTATTACTTTACCGATCACCGTTGCAAACGGCAGTTTGAGTAGTGGTACAACCCTTACAATTCCGACAGGAAGTGTGGAAAGCACTACGGAAACCATCACACGTACACCTAACACAATCGGTGCTGTTACAGCGAATATCGGAACGTTACCGAGCATACCGTCATCACACAGTGGGTATGCGCTTGCCAAAGTAGGTGTCCTTCCACTTGAAATCTTCAGTGAACTTAACGTTGCGCCTGTATTTACTGATGGCACAACCATCACCCGTACCATCGCAGAAAACACTGCTGCAGACACAAATATCGGTAGTCCTGTTAGTGCAACCGATGCGAATAACGACACCTTGACCTATACACTCACCGGCACAGACGCAGCGTCTTTTAGTATTGTCAGCACCACAGGACAGCTGAAAACGAAAGCAGCACTTGACTATGAAACAAAGATGTCTTACACGGTGACAATCACCGTGTCCGATGGTAACCTGACAGACACAATCAGTGTTACTATCAATGTCACTGATGTAGATGAAAACCGCGCGCCTGTGTTCACAGATGGTGAAAGCACAACCCGGTCTGTTGCAGAGAATACAGCAGCAAATACAAACATCGGCACTGCGGTATCTGCCACAGATGCAGATGATGATACACTTACCTATACACTCACCGGTACAGACGCTGCTGCGTTTAGTATTGATAGCACTTCTGGGCAACTGCGAACTAAGTCTGCGCTTGACTACGAGACAAAAAAATCTTACTCGGTATCTATTACTGTATCGGATAGTCGTCGGACAGATAGTATCAGCGTTACTATCAATATCACCGATGTTGACGAAACACCTGCTACGACGACAAAAGACACCAGCAGCCCGAATAAAGCCCCTGTCTTTGCTGATGGTGATAGCACGACGCGCACCGTTGCCGAGAACACAGGTTCTGGTGTAGACATCGGTTCTGCGGTATCCGCGACAGATACGGATACTGATACGCTTACATATAGTCTCAATGGTACGGATGCGTCATCATTTAGCATTGATAGCAGTTCAGGACAATTAAGAACCAGCGCATCGCTTGACTATGAAACAAAAGAGTCCTATTCAGTTACAGTGGAAGTATCTGATAGCAAAGGTGGAAGCGATTCTATATCCGTCACAATCAATGTGACAGATCTTGACGAAACAGCCCCGAACAATGCCCCAGTATTCACGACGGATAGCACAACGCGGTCTATTGCAGAAAACACTGCTGCAGACACAAACATCGGTGGAACAATCACCGCAACAGATGCTGACAGCGATACATTAACCTATATGCTTAGCGGAACGAATGCAAGTGACTTTAATATCGTAAACTCCTCTGGACAATTGAAAACAAAGGGGGCACTGAACCACGAGTCAAAGTCATCTTATTCGGTGACAATAACTGCCTCTGATGGCAAGGGTGACAGCGATAGCATTAGCGTCACTATCAGTGTGACCGATGTGAATGAATCACCTATATTCGCAGATGGCGCAACAACCACGCGTAAAATCGCCGAAAATGTCGGTGAGAACATCAACATCGGTAAGGTCGTTTCCGCTTCTGATCCAGATGATGGAACTAAACTTGAATACACACTTAACGGAACGAATGCAGAGTCGTTTAACATCGAAAGCACTACAGGACAACTGAAAACAAAAGTAGCGTTAGATTTTGAAACAAAACCATCTTATTCAGTTATTGTCAAGGTATCAGATGGCACCCTTACAGATAGCATAGCGGTGACGATTAATGTTACCGATTTGGACGAAACGCCATCAAACATAGCACCTGTGTTTGACGATGCTGAGAGCCCCAGTCGTAGTGTTGCAGAGAATACGCCAGCTGGCAGAAACATCGGTGCAGCAGTGTCCGCCACAGATACAGATAGCACCACACTTGCGTATCTTCTCAGCGGAGATGATGCCTCATCGTTTAGTATTGATGACAGTACGGGTCAGTTAAAAACCAGCGCAGTCCTCAACTATGAGGACGAGGACGAATATACTGTAAAAGTCACCGTTTCCGATGGGAACAGCACAGATACCATTGACGTGACAATCAGCGTGACTGATGTGAACGAGGCACCCATCTTTGCTGATGATAGCATCACACTTTCTGTAGCAGAAAATACGGCAACGAATACAAATATCGGGTCTGCTATTACAGCGACTGACCCTGATGGTGATGACTTAACTTATAGTCTTGAAGGGACTGATGCCTCGTCATTTGATATTGTGAGCACTACGGGTCAGTTGAAAACGAAAGCGGCACTGGATTATGAGGATGAAACCTCTTATTCGGTCACACTCAAAGTCTCGGATGATAATCTTACAGACACGATTAGTATCACAATCAACGTCACGGATGTAGATGAAAACCGCGCACCAACCTTCGCAAGTGCAAGCATAACGCGCGCTGTCGCAGAAAACACCGGTCCAGGTGTAAATATAGGCGATGCCGTATCCGCTACAGATGCGGATGAAGACACGCTTACCTACACACTCAGCGGCACAGACGAAACGTCTTTTGACATCAATAGCACAAACGGGCAGCTGCGCACAAAAGCAGCGTTGGATTATGAAGACAAAAGTTCATATTCTGTGACAGTCACTGCCTCCGATAGCAAAAAGAGTGATACTATAGACGTTACTATCAACGTCATGGATGTCAACGAGAACCGCGCCCCTTCGTTCACAGGTAGTAGCATCTCATTCCGTATTTCAGATATTGCGAGTGCATCTGTCGGTGATAGTATCGGTTTCCCTATTACTGCATCGGATGATGATGATGACACATTGGAATACAGTCTCGGCGGTGATGATACGTCCAAATTCACAATTGACAGCAGCTCTGCACAGTTGAAGGTCACGCAAGCACTCATCGACGATACAAGCTCCTCATACTCCATCAAAGTGATTGCTACTGACCCCGATAATGCCACCGCTGAAATCCCTGTAACTATCTATGTAACGCGCTTAGCGACACAACAGCAAAATACAAACAACGCGCCGACCTTTGATGACGGTGCCAGCACGATCCGCTTTATCGATGAAAATACCGCATCTGGTCAAAATATCGGTGATCCTGTGTCCGCATCTGATGATGACACTGGTGACACTTTGACCTATACTCTGGAGGGTACAGACGCAGCATCGTTTAGTATTGTCAGCACGAGTGGGCATCTACAAACGAGTGCAGCGTTGGATTATGAAACCAAGAGTTCATATTCAGTAACTGTCAAGGTTACTGACGATAGCGGTGCCAGTAACAATAGTGCGACTATCACCGTCACAATCAATGTTACCCAAGTATGCGATAAATGGTCGTATGTGGAAGATGCAATTATTGAGGCAGTAGAGGTTAATAGTTATAGCAATGTGACGCAGGAACACCTCAATTCAATTACTTCTCTCGATCTAACGGACCTACAACTTGGGTATGAATTCTCCCTTTACTCAGATTGGAGTGATCAATTTTGCGATTTGCCATCACTCACACAAATTGACCTAAGCCATAATGACCTTGGGCGTGTTAGCGATAATGCATTTAGCGGGTTATCATCGTTAACACATCTTGACCTGGGCAATACGGCGCAGTCAATTTACTCTACCAACACCAGATTAATACTGGCGGAAGATGCATTTGCTGGGTTATCCTCGCTAACACATCTTCACTTGGACTTTTGTATTATGTGGAGTTTGCCTGCGGGTATATTTGATGGATTATCCTCTCTTACACGTCTTGATTTGAATCATAATAAAATAGACGACGATGGTTTACCAACCGATGTATTTGATGGCTTGTCATCATTGACAGAGCTTGAATTGAGTGTAAATGAAATCACTATTCTTCCCTCGGATATATTTGCTGGCTTGTCATCTCTTACATATCTTAGTGTTAGTCATAATGATATAGATAATGATGGTTTACCAACCGATGTATTTGCTGGTTTGTCATCTCTGAAAGAGTTACACCTTTATGGTAATAAACTCACAAGTGTACCCTCCGGGATATTTGACGGCTTGTCATCACTGACAACTCTCACCCTATTTAACAATAATCTAACAAGTTTACCTTCTGATGTGTTTGATGGGTTGTCATCACTGAAAGCACTCCGTATGAGTGGTTATAATCACATCAAAGGCTATAATAAACCAACCAATAGTCTCACGAGTCTACCGTCCGGTATATTTGATGGGTTGTCATCACTGACAGAACTCCTACTTGGTGGCAATAAACTCTCAAGTCTATCCTCGGATGTATTTGCTGGGTTGTCATCACTGACAGAGCTCACTCTTGGTGGCAATAGTCTCACAACTTTACCTTCTAATATATTTGCTGGCTTGTCATCGCTAACATTTCTTGGGCTTTCAGGCAATAGTCTCACAAACCTACCCTCCGGTGCGTTCGCTGGCTTGTCATCGCTAACATACCTCGGTCTTGCTGAAAATAGTCTCACGAGCCTACCCTCGGATGTATTTGATGGGTTGTCATCACTGACAGAGCTCACCCTCAAAGATAATAGTCTCTCGAGTCTACCCTCGGATGTATTTGCTGGTTTGTCATCACTGACATCACTCAACCTTTTAGACAATAGTCTCACGAGCCTACCCTCTTTTACTGGTTTGTCATCACTGACAGATCTCGGTCTTGCTAACAATAGTCTCACGAGTCTACCCTCTTTGACTGGTTTGTCATCGCTGTCACGCCTCAACATAAGTAACAATAATCTCTCAAGTTTATCCTCGGATGTATTTGCTGGTTTGTCATCACTGACACTGCTCAACCTTTCTGAAAATAATCTCACGAGTCTACCAGATGGTTTATTCAGTGGACTCACTTCGCTTGAATATCTCTCGTTACAGGGCAACAATACTGATCCGATGAACATTACGGTTACATTGGTCAAGGAGGGAGATAGCAGTATCAAAGTAAGTATCCCGATCGGTGCTCCGTTTGATGTTATAGTGCCTGTCACAATAACAAACGGAAGTCTTGATGGTGGTGCAACGACTATCACAATATCCAGAGGCTCCGTTGAAAGTGATGCTGTTGCAGTAACTCGCACTGCTGGTACAACCGCAGCTGTTACAGCAGGTATCGGTACGTTGCCGGGTTTACCGACAAGGCACAGTGGTTACACGCTTGTGAAAGCATCTACAGGTCTTCCACTGACGGTGCTTGATGTTGGCAGCGCGCCATCCAAAGAGATAGCGATACCAAGTGCAACCGCACTACTGGCAAACTATCCGAATCCTTTCAATCCGGAAACCTGGATACCGTATCAACTCACCACGTCTGCAGATGTATCTCTGACAATTTACGATATACGTGGTGTTATCGTGCGTGAATTAAAGTTGGGACGGAAGTCTGCGGGTTACTATCAGAACCGAGCTCGTGCTATCCACTGGGATGGTAGGAACAGCGTTGGTGAACGTGTTGGGAATGGTGTCTATTTTTATCAGTTACAGGCAGGCAAAATGTCATATATGCGTAAAATGGTTATTCTGAAATAAATCTGGATATTTAATACAAGAACTGAAGTGTAATCCCTTGGTTGCTAAGGTGAATTGAATGTGTTATCAAAATAAAAGAAGGAGTTAACGTTGAAATCATTTGTTGAATTTCAAAACAGATTTATCTTCGTTTTAGTATGTATCTTAATTATTCTATGCACGCAGATAGCAAGTATTGCAGAATTTACACCTGTCAGTGACCGCACATCGCAGGTAAGTGATGCGATCATAACTGCTGCGGGTGTAAATTCTGCAACGAAAGTAACCGATACACACCTTACGTTGATAACAAGACTTAATCTCCGTGCGGCTGGCATTACAGAACTGCAATCTGGTGACTTTTCTGGGATGACAGGATTGACAAGTCTCAATCTCTACGGGAATGAGTTGAGCAGCCTACCAGACGGTATTTTTGAAGGTTTGACAGCATTGACCACACTTCGCTTAGGAGGTAACACTGTTAATCCGATGCTAATTACTGTGTCACTTGAAAAAGTAGCAGATGGACAGTTCAAAGCGGTAGTACCAACAGGCGCGCCATTTGATATTGTTTTACCCATTAGTGCCACCAACGGCAGTATTGCAGACAATACAACGTCGCTTACAATATCCAATGGCAGCACCGAAAGTAGGACACTCACGGTAACCCACACCGCAGACACAACTGCTGCTGTTACCACCAATATCGGCACGTTACCGAGTCTGCCAGTGAACCATTACGGGTATTCGCTATCTAAATCGAGCGATCTACCCGTTGAAACCATCGCTGCAGTCACCACAACAGAAGAAACAACACCCACACTGCCGTCATCTGATCAAAACGTCGCACCTATTTTCACAGATGGCGAGAGAACTACCCGATCTATCGCAGAGAATACGTTAGCAGAAACAAACATCGGCACAGCCGTCTCAGCAACAGATGCAAATAGCAACACCTTGACGTATAGTCTTAGTGGCACCGATGCTGCAACGTTTGACATTGACACTACCACAGGCCAGTTGAAAACGAAATTGGCACTTGACTATGAAACAAAGCGCGTCTATCCGGTAACAATTACGGTCTCTGATGGCACCCTCACCGACACAATCACTGTCATCATCAGCATTATTGATGTAAGCGAAACGACTATTGTCTCCATGTCACTCCCTGTTAGTGACCGCACAACACAGGTGCGTGATGCTATTGTTGCGGCGGTGCCAAATGTAACCGATGCAGCAGATGTAACCGATACACACCTTGCAGCAATCACCGTACTTGATTTACGCAACGAAGGTATTACATCACTCCAAACGGGTGACTTTTCTGGTCTCACAGCACTCACAAGCCTTAATTTATACGGCAATATGCTTAGTAGTCTACCTTACGGTATCTTTGAAGGATTGACTTCATTGACATCGTTACGTTTGGGTGGAAACCTCCTTGAACCGATGCCGTTGATTGCGTCCATACAACAAGTGGCAACCGGGCAGTTTAGGGTAGTGATATCCGAAGGTGCACCTTTTGATATATCCGTGCCGGTGAACGGCAGCTCGGTCACCATATCGCAAGGTAGCACTGCAAGCACAACTTTTACCTCTACAATAAATGTGAGTATTGGTACATTGCCGTCACTACCCGCGAATCATTATGGGTATGTTCTCGCAAAATCTGCAGTTTGTAACCGTACATCACAAGTAGTAGAAGCGATTGCTGCAGCCGTGCCAAACGTTACCGATTGCAATAACGTCACTGAAGTGGATCTCGCCATTATCACATCGCTTGATTTAAGCAGTAAATCAATTACATCATTGGCAAGTGATGATTTTGTCGGATTACTCTCATTGTCAACGGTTGATTTGCGTAATAACCAACTCAGTAGTTTACCCGCTGGCATTTTTAAGGGGCTCACCGCTCTCACATCGGTTGACTTGAGTGGGAACACTGCTGACCCAATATCGTTGACTGTAGTGCTTGAAAAGGTTGGGACAAACCAAATCAAAGCAGTTATACCGACAGGTGCACCATTTAGTATTACTTTACCGATCACCGTTGCGAACGGCAGTTTGAGTAGTGGTACAACCCTCATCATATCGACAGGTAGTGTGGAAAGCACTACGGAAACCATCAGACGTACATCTAACACAATCGGTGCTGTTACAGCGAATATCGGAACGTTACCGAGCATACCGTCATCACACAGTGGATATGCACTTGGTAAATCAAGCAACTTACCGTTGGCAATCTTCAGTGAAATTAACGTTGCGCCTATATTTACTGATGGCACAACCATCACCCGTACCATCGCAGAAAACACTGCTGCAGACACAAATATCGGTAGTCCTGTTAGTGCAACCGATGCGAATAACGACACCTTGACCTATACACTCACCGGCACAGACGCAGCGTCTTTTAGTATTGTCAGCACCACAGGACAGCTGAAAACGAAAGCAGCACTTGACTATGAGACTAAGACATCTTACTCGGTATCTATCACTGTATCGGATAGTCGTCTTACAGATAGTATCAGCGTTACTATCAATATCACAGACATAGACGAAAACAGTGCTCCTGTGTTTGCAGATGGCGATAGCACGACGCGGAGTATAGCAGAAAACACTGTTAAAGGAACAAACATCGGAACGCCAATATCCGCAACCGATGCGGATAACGACACACTTACTTATACCCTCACCGGCACAGATGCAGATACATTCGATATTATTAGCAATTCTGGGCAGCTGCAGACAAAATCTGATCTGGATTATGAGACAAAAATATCTTATTATGTTACAATCACCGTGTCAGATGGCAATCTTACTGATACTATTAGCGTTACAATTAGCATCACCGATATAGACGAAACACAACTAAAAACTGAGGATAATGAGGATAGTGAGGATAGTGAGGATAGTGTCATAATAAAGAATGATCCACCAAACAATGCTCCTATGTTCACAGATGGCAGCAGTATAACGCGGTCTATTGCGGAGAATACCGCTGCAGCTGGAAATATCGGAACACCGGTATCTGCCACCGATGCGGACAATGATGTTTTGACCTACAGTCTTGAGGGCACAGATGCGACATCTTTTGACATTGATAGTACATCTGGTCAGTTGAAAATAAAGTTAACACTTGACTATAACATAAAATCCACCTATGCCTTGACAATCAAGGTCTCCGATGGAAACGGTGGGACTGATACTATCAATGTCACTATCAACGTTACTGAGGTCCAGCAAACCGATACAGATCTAACACAAGAACAACAAGACGATAGCAACACATCACAAGAACAGCAAACTAATAATGATCCGAAAACTGATACTGAACAGGTACAAGACGATAGTAATACATCACAAGACAATAGTCAGCAACAGCAGGATACACAAACCGGCATGAACGAGGATACCTGGATAACAGATTTGCATCTTATACTTGCTATCCGAAGTTCCTTAAACATGGGTTCAGAACCACTTACACAAGCAAAGATGCTTGCATTAACTTCACTGACAGCCCGGAATGCTTCCATCAGTGACCTCACCGGATTAGAATATGCAACAAACCTAACACATTTAGACATCGCTTCAAATCAAATTACTTCGATTAACGTGCTAAGAAATTTGACAAATCTATCCCACTTAAATATTGAATATAATCTAGTTACCGATATAAGCGTGACTACAGATTTGACGGAACTTCAATACATATACGTAGCAGGGAACCCGATTACGGATTTATCACCACTTAACAATAGACCATTAATTGGGTCAAGTTTTCCTATAGTTGAACAAAATTTCTCAATTCCCGATGCTAATTTGGAAGCTGCGATACGAGAAACACTTGATATAGCGGATGATACGTCTATCACGCAGAACCATATCTTATTATTAACTAGTCTCACAGCTACAAACGCACAGATAAGCAATCTCTCTGGTTTAAAACATGCAACAAACCTAACAACATTAGATCTCAGTAATAATCAAATCAGCAATGTTTATCCACTCAAAGACTTAACATCACTCACTAATTTAAATCTGGCACAGAATCAGATTAGCAATCTTTACTATCTCAACAGATTAACAAACTTGAACGTATTGAAGCTTGTGGGAAATCCGCTTGAAACCAAAGATGCCGCACCCCTTCTTCTACTCGGAAATCTCTCGGATGTAGATATTGATCTCCCTACAGTGGCAGACGTACCTGATAGCACTTTAGCAAAGGTATTGCGAAGTGCGCTATACATTAATGCAGAGATTCCTATTACACAAGAGGCACTACAAACATTAATAAATCTTGATCATGATCGCTTTAAAGATAGTAACAGAGGATATTTAGCTCCATCAATAGATAACTTGTCTGGATTAGAATATGCCACGAATTTGACAACGTTATCTCTTTCAAATCATGGGGTTTCAAATCTTACACCGATACAAAACTTATCACAACTTACAACCTTAAATCTCAGGAACAATGATGATATAAGCGATTTTACACCGATTAGTAATCTGACTAATCTAACGTCATTAGACCTAACAAATACCCATATAAGCGATATTTCTTCACTGAGAGATTTAACCAAACTGGAGATCTTATATATAGGTGGGGAATCCGCTGCTTACGATGCTGAACTAAGCGATATTAGTCCACTTGCTAACTTGACGGAGTTGACATCGTTAAACCTCGGCAATACAAATGTAAGCAATCTAACTCCTTTGAGTAACTTGACAAAACTAACTCGATTACTTCTTCAAGGCAACGAAATAAGTAATATTAGTCCACTTGCTAATTTAACGGAACTAACATCATTATATCTCTATGATAATAATATAAGAGATGTTAGCCCACTTAGCAGCTTGATAAACCTGATTCTTTTATACCTTAAAGGAAATCCTATTTTGGACACATCCCCGATTTACCCACTTCTTGTGGCGAATGGAGGAAAAATAGTGGTCATTGATATAGAGGTAACCCAGTTAGTAGAAAATACTGCTCCGAAAAATATTTTGTCATCCGTACGTCCAAACGAAACGCAGCTACTGGCAAACTATCCAAATCCGTTCAACCCAGAGACGTGGATACCATATAACTTGGCGAACCCAAGCAATGTGCGAATCAGCATCTATAATATGCAAGGGGTTGTTGTCCGTCGTTTAGAATTCGGATATCAACCGGCAGGGTATTATACCAGCAGAAGCCGTGCCGCACATTGGGATGGTAGGAACAGTCTCGGTGAAAGAGTTGCATGCGGTACCTATTGCTATCAGCTACAGGCAGGCAATATGTCATATATGCGTAGAATGGTCATCTTGAAGTAGCAACTTAGGTTATTATAGCAATCCTAAAACTTGAAAGAACTATATTTTACAATACGTACCATATTTCATTGGGGAGAAAGAAACCTAACATGACACGATTGACAACATCAGATAATATGACCTTTGCAAGTTTTTTAAACAAAATGTGGATACGAACAAAATACCTTGTATTGCTATGCACAACATTGTTCTTAACCTCTCAATGCGTAAGTTATGGTGATCCGGGTCACAATCACACCCCTTACTTTGTAAATGATCAGGGAGAACGTACTAATCTTTCTCATCACCTGTTTGTGTTAGAAAACTTATCAAATCATTTAATAGGAAATGTAAAGGCAATGGATGATGATGAAGATGATACGTTAACTTATAGTCTGGCTTATGATCTAATGTATTATTTTTTAACTCCTGATGATAAGCACCATCTTGAGCGTTATGGTCATTATTACACGATTAACTCTGAAACGGGTGAGGTACGCACGGGTAGTAATGGATTAGATTTTGAGGAATTGCCTTATACATACTTCGTTCCATCTAAATACCATACAGTAGTGGTCAGGGTAGAAGATGGCAATGATAAAAGTGCATTATTCTGGTATCAAGTTCGTATTACAGATGTAAACGACAATGCCCCTCAGTTCTCAGAAGAAAGCCAGACCCTTTCTATTCATGAAAATAAACCCTCAGACACTACGGTTGGTATAGTGTCGGCAACTGATGCTGACGAAGTTGCGGGGGATCATACCTACAGTATTGAGACTGAAGGTGTGCCGTTTGTCATTGAGAGCAGTAAACGGAGTGGAACAATAAAAACTACTGCGATGTTGGACTATGAAGCAACGAAATCTTATACACTAACAGTCAAAGTTGATGATGGGTTCGGAACGGATACGATTGAAGTCACCATCAACGTCGTAGATATACCAGAGGTCATCAAACCAGAGACGATGGACACAAGTGAAGAGGATCAAGAAGTCGTGACACCTATACTGACAGATATATTAGATGATACGATGGATACAAGTGAAGAGGATCAAGAAGTCGTGACACCTACACTGACAGATACATTGACCGAACCCGGCACGTTACTTCTTAAACCCGGACAGATAGGCTTCAGTGAGTTGATGTATGCGTCTCGTGGTGGACTCCATTCACTATCACAGTGGATTGAGCTGTTCAACAACTCCGAAACACAAGTAGCGAATCTCAACGGTTGGGAACTCCAAATAGAGGCGCGCGATGTCACAGGTACACATCGACATTATAAAATCACGCTTGAGGAGCTACACATACCAGCAAAACAAACTGTTCTTATAGTTACGTGGGGCAGTCGGAATTCTGATGATTTTTCAGCAGATCGTGTTTATAGCTTCTTTAATCATCACTATGATGATTTTGAACAGAACGAACATCGGAACATGGTAATCGGCTTGGAAGGTTTCTTCTTGAAATTGTCGGATCCGAACGGTGTTGTCAGCGACATTGTTGGTAACCTTGATGGCGATCCTTCAACACGAGATGAACCCGTATGGAAGTTACCCACTGGAACAACAGAAGAAGGGGCACGCACATCGTTATTGCGCCGGTATGAGAAAGAGACAAATAGACCGCTTGATGGCACTGATTTGAACAACTGGAAGCGCGCATCGGAACTGGAGTTGTCTGTCATAAGATACTGGGGTAAAACTACAGATATCGGCAATCCTCTATATAGAGGCAGTGGTGCACTCCCTGTGACGTTGTCTCATTTCAGTGCAGAACGTGCTGAGTCGACGGTTGTTCTGAAATGGACAACTGAATCGGAGGTGGATAACGCAGGTTTTTACATCTACCGTAGCATAACAAAAGACGGTAAATTCAAAGTTGTCAATTCTCAAATGATTCAAGGTGCTGGCACGACAGGCGAACGCAACGAATATACGTGGACAGATACCACTGCCAAACCATATACAGTCTACTATTATCGGATAGAAGATGTATCGCATGCTGGAGAACGCAAACAGTTAGCAACCGTTCGGTTGAGGGGTTTTGTGTCACCGAAAAATAAGTTTACTATAAGTTGGGCAGATTTGAAAGGGCAGGAATAGTCTTGAAGGTCGGGTTGATCAACGCGAAACCTGGTAAGGTTGTCTGTTGAAATTGAATTATAGACTTCAAGATTAATCAGAGCACAACATAGTTTGATTGCTTTATCAACCATTTCAACTTTTTTGATTCTAAACTTGCAAATGCAGTATTCAATCACACAAATCGGACTTATACCACGTTCAGAAATGTATGAATTCATAGTGTAAGATATTTGCATAATCATCTTATATTTCCGTGCTATAATAGTTTTTGATAATTCAAGTTATCATACATTATCGTATTTTCAACACTTTTCCAAAAGCGGAGAGTAACACGATGAATTGGGTTGAGTTTCAAGGCACAACTTTCAACTTAGATCAAGTTACGCATTTTGAAATAACGGGATCAACGGATAAATCAGAAATTAGAGCGAATCTGAATATCTGGAATCGAGGTTGGGTTACAGAGCAAGCCTAATAACTTACCTTGTAAAGGGCATCTCTATCCTATCAAGGATTATCTCAACTAGATAAATGAAACACTTGTGAAGATAGCAATCAGTATTGAAGCGTTCTCTCAAAAGCAATAATGGGATGTTCCGCCCAATGTGCAGGTGGCGGCTGCGTCAACCGCAGAAAAAACAGCACACAAGTTTCATAGATAATCCTTATGAGACGTCCTGCGGGGAGACGGAAAACCCTCACATCTAACAAGGAGTAAAAATGAACAACTTGAAAATACCTTATGCTTTCACTCAAAGTAAGAATATTGTCAGTCCACAGATAGCAAACAAACACGACAAATTCCTTTGTCCACAATGTGAGAATGAGGTCGTTTTAAGAAAAGGAAAGATAAGGCAACCTCATTTTGCACATAAAAAGGATACAGAGTGTTCTCTGGAGAGTGTTCAGCACATTATCGCGAAGAAAATGATTGTTTATGCATGCGAAAATCCGACAAACATGATACACCCACACCATGACCCTTTGTCTCCAACGGACGTTTTGATTTTTAGAAAGTGTCAGAAATGTGGACATGGGGCTTATGGTAATATTTTGGTAGGAGATATTGGCGATATTGATGCCGTAGAGACTGAAGTGAGGGTAGGAAACTATAGAGTAGATGTTGCATTTATGAGTTGTGACATACCGGAATATGCAATAGAAGTTGTGCATACACATAAAGTCGAAGATAAAAAATGGGATGATTTCGCAAAATGGGAATTCCCGTGTATTGAAGTGATATGCCAAGATGTGATTGACAGTTGGGAACACTCCCAAAAAGATATGCCATCTTTTAGAAATCTTCTTCTTAAACCCATTCAACACAACTTCAACAACAATCTCATCCTTGAACAACGTTATCGGTATGATTGCCAACACTGCAATCCCGAATTGTTCAGTGAATAATCAAAAAAACGCAATCCCAAAACGACTTTCAAAGGAGAAATAATAACGATGAATTGGGGACACGTTGATAGTATGAAAAAGCCCGGACTACAGGCAAAAATAGGATTGACGAAGCTTGAGGAAGCAGTCTTGGAACTTTTATTTCATCACCCATCATATTTGAAACCTCAAGAAATTAGTATCAGACTGGGATTGATAGTGTGATGTATGGATTAGGAGAACGCGCACATCCCATTGCGGCGAGTATTCTAACAAAACTTCGTAAGGAAGGATGGGTTGAGTATGATAAACCGACATATTCACGCTGGCAACTTACAAAGGCAAATAGATGTTATCTTCATAGATCGCGCAGTTTCCAAACAGCACCTAAAACAGTTCCATGAAGCATTAGCAGATATTGATGAAGCACTTCTGATTGACAGCGATAATCAGTCTCTTTTATACATGCGTGAAGCAATACTTCGTCAAACACAACTCCCGATAAACCCGTAAGTTTATCAAAATCAGACATAAAAACAGAGTTTCAGTAATCAACAACGGGAGGTGATTAGGTGCAGAAAGAACTCCAACAGAACCAGCACGAAGTGAACCAACGGGCGAGGGAGCTGCTGTTACAGATTTTGGACGAAGGGCTGGAACCGGATCCGAATCAATTGTGGATACTATTGGCACTACAGATAGCCAACGATCCGCCCCCGGAAGTGGACGACCAGAAACTGGACGTGGAACGACTGAACAATACATTGGCGGACGACGATCTGTATCGTCTGAATTGGAATCAGATACAGGACAAACTCCTGGAGATAGCATATCTGTCACCCAAACAACAGATGAAGATATTCAACGACCCAGAGGGCAGGTTTCTGCTGGACACGGATCAGATGCAGGAGGATCCGAGCAAGGCACTGTACGAACTGATGTGTGACCTGATGTCGTGGATGATAGACAATCAAGAGCTGCCTCATTAATAACTCAAAATGTGCAGGTGGCGGTTGCGGCAATCGCAGAAAACACAGCACTAAATTATCATAAAGATTTCTTTTATGTCGTCCTGCGAGGAGACGATAAACCCCCGCACGAAACAAAGGAGATCTAATGAAGAATCAATATAAATATGCTGGACACCCTTTTACATACCCAATAGCCAGAGAACTTATCCTTGAGTTATACGCAGGTGAAACCCTAAAGAAAAGTGTGATTAGAGACAGCGTATATACAGCACATTTAGAACGAGATGGAAAAGAGATTATAGATCCGAAACAGAAAGATGCTTACATCTCAGATGCCCTGAATTATCTTAGAGGGAAAGGGCTGGCAACTAACGAAGGGACACCTCAAGGTCATTGGAAAATTTTTGGTGGATCTCCACCGGACGATCCACCGGATGAACCACGCGCCGTGTCTCAACCTAACGATCCTCCAAAGGAACTCCCCGCAAACTGTGTCTATATCTATTACTACCCATCCTATAGAGAACTTTCGGAACTCAAAGGTGAAGATAAATGGCCCTGCAAGATCGGATGCACTGAACGTGGTGCAGAAAAAAGAATTAAAGAACAGGTGACAGGAATGCCAGAACATGCTAAAGAAGAGGTTGTCATCGAAACAAGTAATCCGCTTTGGTTAGAGTCAACTATTCGTATGCATTTACAGAGAAAGGGTCTGCACAAGCAGGATGCCCCAGGAGATGAATGGTATTTGATCAACTCAGAGATAGCGAAAGAAATTGCTGAGTTGTCAGAAGATTTTCAAAAGAAATTAGATTCTATCTAAATTTGTGAATTGAAAGGAATAATAATGGAAAAACTACACGAAAACCAGTTCATTGTAAATGAACTCAAGCGTATTTTAAAAAAGAATATCCGTATTTGCAGTGAAGTGCCATCGATTTTTTAGACCAAACTTTCGTAAAGTTAAGACAAGTTTTTTTGATCAAATTCAATAAGCGTTAAATAAGCTAATACCGAGTGAGATCGTTTCTGGTTGGACACTTGTTCAATAAAAGGTCCAATGCGAGTATTAGCATCTGTAATGTTGTCCAGTGTTTCACTTTTCGCTGAGAGGAAGTCATTGAGTTGTCGCCAAGCCAGTTGATAAGCACGTCTGGAATTCGGAGACGATGCGTCCCACGCAATGCCGATTCGCAATTTATCATTATCATCATCTGTGAGTTGTAGATCGGTAGTTTGCTTGATGTGAACCAATGTTTGCATTTTATTGTGTTATTGTTTCGGATGGAATTGGCGTTCCGATTGTCAATCAGAAAATGAAATGCGGGTATATATATCCCGCAGTGGCAATTCGCATTCAATGGAATTGAACTTCAGCACATCTTCCGGTGCTTCAAACGTCTTTCCTACCCACTGCGTCTCAATCAAACGATGGTGTTCAACACGCATCCTATCTTGTGATACAAGGATATATTCTCGCAAGGACACAAGTTCCTGATAATGTGCGAATTTTTCACCTCTGTCAAACGCCTCAGTTGAGGGTGAAAGTACCTCTACGACAAGGATGGGGTTCAAGAGGGTATCGAAAACATTATCTTCAAAACGGGGTTTATCACACACAACAACGACATCTGGATAGAAATAAGAACCTGTCGGCTTCGTTTTCACGCGCATATCACCGCTGTAAACGAAGCAACCACGCTGTCTTAATTGGATGTTTAGTTCAGTGGTAATTTCTACTGTGATAATGTTATGTGCGTTACTTTCCCCGGACATTTCGAATATCTCACCGTAGATGTATTCGCTTTTATATTCTGCCCTGCGTTCTGCAGTGAGGTATTCCTCAGGTGAAATGTATTTTTCGGCTGCAACAGATGCCCTGATTGCCTCCCTGAATGATAGTTATGTGTTCTACATCCATTTTAGCACATAACGGGTAAAACCGCAACATTCGAGAATTGCCGGGCTTGGTTAATATGAGCGAATGTTTTGAGTGGAATTAGAATTCTAATAGGTTTTGATAAGCGGAATTATCAAAATCTATTAGAACACAAATCCAAGGGATATAAACCAGAAGCAAGGAGTAATCTCAAAACACTCTCGCTATAATGAGGCGTGTGGCGTGCCATCATTCGCCTTGTCTGCGCATTATCTCAACTATTTCGTCTTTGCACTTGTCCTCTGCTAATGCTAATGCTGTGTCACCATTGACATTCTCAATGTTGACAGCCGCACCAGCATTCAGCAATGCCATGATGAGATCATAGTTCGTTTTGACTCCACCGAAGATTGCTTGGACTATAGGATTTCCCGGCCAATAGGTCCTAAGTAATAGGTGGAGTGGGGTATCGCCGGCAAAGTCCTGTGCATTGATGTCGGCACCGCGAGAGAGTAGAAATTCTGTCGTCTCAAGGTATTCCTTATTTACTGCGATATGTAGTGGTGTGGAATTGTGGTTGCCCGGTGTGTTGATATCCACGCCATGATCCAGTAAGATTGTTGAGACCGAGATGGCACGCTTACCTTTACCGTCTATCCCACCGCCCCGCACAGCGTCGTGCAGGGGTGTATCACAATCGTTGTTCTCAGTATTGGTGTTCGCCCCGTGTGCTATCAACACCTTGAGTGCATCAACGTTTCTATATCTTGCGGCGAGGTGCAGGGGTGTGTTTCCCTCCTTGTCCATCGCATCAACTTCTGCCTTATTCTTGATCAACAGATCAATTACCTCAGAAGCGTTACCCATTGCTGCCTGGTGTAATGGTGTTTGTCCATCAACATCCTTTACGTCTACTTCTACACCGAGTTTGATGAATGTATCTACTGCTATAAAACCATTGTTAGCCACACAGGCTGCATTGTGTAGTGGCAACTTTTCCATGATGCACTTTGCGTTTATATCTGCTCCGTTTCTGATGAGAATATCCATAATTTCAGGGTCGCTATGCCATGCGGCTGCTTCGTGAAGTGGCGTTTCCATGTCTTCATCTTTAGCGTTGACATCCGCGCCGTGTAATATCAACTGGCTGATGACCGGATAGCCGTCGTGGTGACTCACGGCGAAATGCAGTGGTGTTCTGCCATACCTATCCTGAGCGTTTATTGCCACGCCATTCTCTATAAGGAGTTTTGCGTTTCGCTGAGCGTTGTTTTCAGTTGCGATGTGTAGAGGTGTTTTCTGAAGACTGTCTGGTATGTCTGTCTTTGCACCATTCGCAATAAGAAGTTCTACGAGCCTGTATGCATCGGGGTGTTCTGCGACATAATGCAGTGGTGTTCCTTTTTCTGCAAAACCTATCACGTCTAATTCTGCCCCATTCTCTATAAGGAGTTTTGCGTTTCGCTGAGCGTTGTTTTCAGTTGCGATGTGTAGAGGTGTTTCGTCCATGCGATCTTTGACGTTGAGATCCGCTCCGTGCTCTATCAGCATTTCTACAATCCTATACGCGCTTGGAAATTTTGCCATAAACGATAATGGGGTTTCGTTAGAATCATTCTTAACGTCTACCGCCGCACCATTGTTTATGAGTATTTTTGCAGTTGCTTGTGCGTTGTTCTCGGTGGCGATGTGGAGTGGTGTGTTGTTATATTTATCTTGGACGTTGACCTCTGAACCTTGTTGAATAAGCAGTTCTACCAGGTGATAGGCGTTAGGATATTCAGCGAGAAGATGTAACGGGGTTTCTCTATAAGAGTTCTTAGCGTTTATATCTGCCCCATTCTCTATGAGGAGTTTTGTGTTTTCTTGTGCGTTGTTCTTAGTGGCAATAAGGAGTGGCGTGTTGTTATATCTATCTTGGACGTTGACCTCTGAACCTCGTTGAATAAGCAGTTCTACCAGGTGATAGGCGTTAGGATATTCAGCGAGAAGATGTAACGGGGTTTCTCTATAAGCGTTCTTAGCGTTTATATCTGCCCCATTCCCTATGAGGAGTTTTGCGTTTTCTTGTGCGTTACGGTCCGCGGCAATGAGCAGTGCTGTTTCAGAATTATCGTCTTTTATATTCAGATCCGCCCTAAGTTCTATGAACATCTCTATGGTCTTGTAAGCATCGGGGTATTTTGCCAAAACAAATAATGGTGTTCTTTCAAACTCGTTCTTAGCGTTTATATCTGCCCCAAGTTCTATAAGGAGTTTTATTAGCTCATAAGCTTCGTTTTTTGCGGCGATGTATAGGGGTGTTTGTTTGTCATCGTCTACTCCGTTGACATCTTCACCATCTGAGATGAGTTTCTGAATTGCCGCCGTATCGTTGTCTATTACAGCTTGGTGTAGAGGTGGTGTTGGTTTCTTTTCCGTTTCTGTTCTTTTTCTTGATCTGCTTCTGCTATTGGCAGTTCTTTGATCGTCCATATTTCACTCTTATTTGAGGATGAATGTTTTACCTACATCTTCTATATTTGGAGCATGTCCGCGTTTGGATGCCCACCAACTTTCGCCAACGACACATATTTTCGTCCCATCGTCGTGACCATCCATCATTATGGCGATGTAATCCATTGACCATGCGATGATCGGCACACCTTCGGGTGGATCGTATTCGTCTCCGTTCTGGCAAAGATAGCAGTTTAAGCAAGAGATGCTTGAGAACATTCGGAGGAGCCGGAGTGGAACGCTGTAGCCCACGATTTTTTTGCTGATTTTCTCGGTTTTGAGTGTGATGTGTTCGGAGAAGAGTTGTTGAAATCTGTCTGCAAGTGATGGGGTCCTGTCCGTTTGGCAACTGGTCTGCTCTGGCACACGATGTCCGCGGGCACGTCTATTCATTTTTCTGCTCCTATGGATGTGGTTGCGTGTTTTCTTGTGGTGTGGTTTCGGGTGATAATTTTAGCAGGTGATTTGGGGGATTGTCAAGTGTTTTTGGTTGGGTGAATCGCTTGGTCATCTGAATCATGGAACGCATGGAGGATGCGGAAAAAGAGGGTTTCGTTCAGTGCTGGGATCATTTGGATGGGATGCTGGATGAAAAGTGTCTTTTCCGTGTTCTTCTGTGTCTTCCGTGCGGTCCGTGATTCAGACAAGAACTCCACCTTAAATAGAAGCGTAAGGCGTTGGGGCACCCAACCCCAAGTTTCCCTTCAAACGGGAAGGTCTTTCCGAACGGTTGACGAGATTGTAATGTTAATAGCTGAGAAGGTTTCAATTCCCTTCAAACGGGAAAGACTTTCCGAACATGTATCTCTCCGAGTGTTGGAGTCTGCTTCTGAAGTTTCAATTCCCTTCAAACGGGAAACCACAAGGCAAATAACCATCAGTCATCAGAAAAGAATTATTGAAGGCAGAACCTCTTTCACTGATAGCCGACCACTGATGACTGAAAACTATTCCCCAATTCCCTTCAAACGGGAAGGTATTTCCGAACTCATCCGCTTTGAAGACAGAGTTTGAGGGTGACCTGAAGAGTTTCAATTCCCTTCAAACGGGAAGGTCTTTCAGAACAGCACCCCTTGCGAACCCAGTCACAGTGTGGGCTAAATTAGCCAAAACCAAACGCGACGATTTTTAGTCATTTTTTTATGCCCTCAATTTCGTCAAATTGCCTCTAAACCCGCATGAACACTAAACCTTACGCGATTTTTTCCAAAAACAGGCTTAGAATCCAGTTACCATCTATATTCATAGGTAATATTAAGAGTATCAACACGCAATTTGAAAATCGCGTTTGGTTTTCTGCATAAAATATACATTAAATCTGAATAATAGTCAAGTAATATTTTCGTATTCCAATCAAATGAATGGGCAGCAAAAGATGGAAGGTTCATGCTTCTTCCATCTTTTGCTGTTAGCACGTAATATATTTCCTAAGTGCGAATGAGAAAAGGTTTGTATTTTGCTTCTTTGCCTCTAAGCACGCGTGCTAAATGTCTTACCTGTAGCTCAATACAACGCAGATAACTTGTTCTCTCATTTTTTGTAGGATGTTGGAACGTCTGCTGCATTCGCTCATAATAACCACCAAGGAAACTGTCCAACGCTTTCTTTGTAAAGCGAATACCTTTGTCTGTCTTCTGAAAGTCTGTTGGTTTTATCCGATTGTTATTGACAAGTGTCAGGACATATCCATCTACGACAATTTGTCGGAACTCTTCCATCAGATCTGATGCTAATGCAGCGTGTCCGTGCTTAGGTTGATGGAAATATCCACAATACGGGTCAAACCCAACGACGTTAATGAATGTGCAAACGTGGTTGTGTAGAAGCGTATAGCCAAGTGAAAGCATGGCGTTGATTGGGTCTGGTGGTGGACGGAATTGACGTGTTGTAAAGTTCCAATCGCGTGTGAGGAATTGTCTGAATGCTCGGTAATGTGCGACGGTGGCACTTCCTTCGTAACCGAGCAGTGACTCCAGATTTTTGGCTCGCTGAAGTTTTTCCAATGTTTGCCGTATTGTGCTTGTTGCTGCCTTCACTTCAGCATTTTGGGAACGTTGTCGTTGAGAAAACCGGATAGCATTGGTAAGTTTGCCTTGAACAAAACATTTCGCTAATTCAAGACACTGTGGTGTGTCTTGTGCAACTGCATATTGATACTGTCGAAGGAGCGTGTCTTTAGCAAAAGGTGGTTGAAGTTTGCCTTTGTATTTTCCTTGTGAAGACAGAAATGAAACAGGTATATTTTTGTGAAGTAAGAATCCCATCGTTTGCGTCGTCATGTGTCCATTGCCAAAAATGACAACTTCGTCGACTTTGACGATTGGTATTTCTTGCAGCACATCATGGTCTTTTTTTATGATGATACGGTTTCCAGATTTATGGAGAACTGCTCCTTGTTGTGTGATATAAAGTATTGCCATTTGTTTCCTCCAAAACAGATCAAACGATTACATTTGATCATCTAAAGTATGGATAGAAGGTGGACAGATTGGAAAACGTCAACTATTTTCCAATCTGTCACGCATATAGATTTGTTTTCAAACAACTAAGTTGTTTGTTTTCTATGCGTTGCCTTTTTCAAAACTTTTCCGAGTTGTGTGCCTATCTTTTTTTGATGTTGTGTTAGGCATTGTCCAGAACGTATGATTTGGGTTGTTCCTTTCTTGAATGCGTGTTGTATCTGTTCTTGTATGATGTTTTTCTGAGAGACAGAGACGGGTTGGTAACAACCCTCCGCGTCAAATATATGTCCAAGGAATTCTATCTCCGTGCTAAAATGTGCGATTTGCGTCTTCTTTTCATTCAACTCTAATTTGAGTACCGAAAGTCGCTTTTGTGCATGCTGAAGTGCATGATGAGCTCTTGCTTCGGTTCGGCAAAGTAGCAATATGTCATCTGCATACCGCACAAGCCGTATTCCTGATCGCTGCATTGCCTTGTCAAATGGGTGCAAGTAGATATTCGCTAACACTGGCGAGAGGGGTGAACCTTGTAAAATACCAATTTTACGTGGACGGTTCATACGTTCTTTCACAATGTATCCGACAGTTGGTGCCGCAAGCACAGCCATTGCGATCGGAGCAATAACAAGCAGTTGCTTTGTAGCGAGTGGTCGCCACAACCTTTTGGCATTGGCAAGCAATAATATCAGTCCGTCTCTCCCAAAAGTTGTTAACAACTCCTTTCCAGTTTGTGCCAAAGTGTCGTTCCTTGTGAAAGATTCTGATTCGTCAATTGACCACTCATCCTCTAATAGTGTATCCTGGTATTCTTCGTAGTCCAGATGGTTTTGTCTACGTTGTGTAAGGAGTTGATTGATGACTTGATCAACCCCTCCGCTAACATGGTGCAATGTGTTTTCAAGATGACTATACCATCTTGGTTGTTTAGGTGGTAGTAAGATGCCACCCATATCCAACCACATCTGAATCAGACGAATAATCAAAGGTTCATTCACTGATACCCGCAGAAACCGCATCAGAACATGTGTGTCCATGCTATCAAAAAAGTTGTCAATATCAATATGGATGCCCCATTCATAACCTTCTGCGCGGATAGCGTTCACTGATGCAACCGCATGAGGCACGCCCCGACCTGGACGATAACCGAAACTACAATCAAGGAATTTGGATTCGTAAATCGGTGTAATCAGATCACAAACCGCCCGTTGAACGATGCGATCTTTGAGGGCAAGCACAGATATTTCTCGGGTGTTACCATTAGCTTTTTTCATCATAAACTTTTGAACAGGCAACGGGTAGTAGCGTTCCTCGGCAAGCTCACTTGACAGTTGGCGGAGATGTCTGGGAAGATCCGATTCGAACTGTTGAATAGTGACACCATCACTACCAGGACCGCCTTTATTTGCCCGAACTTTTCGCCACGCTGCATTCAACGTTTCAAGTTGACATAACTGCTTTGTTAGAGATGTTGTTTCAATATGATTAAACAATGAGTATCCTCCTTTTCTGTGGACATGTGAGTTTGTGTGCCTATTGAAGAACATAAGTCTGTTTTAGGATTATTAAGTCATAAGGAAATTGAGCGAACGGCTGTATAGAGTCTAAATAGGTAAAAAAGGATAGTAAAAAGTCAAAAAAATAGCATTGACATTTTTGCGAACTTCCTATATACTTTGTGTATAAACCAAACGCGATTTATCTTTTAAGCGCGAATGTATACAAAAACACCTCTGAACCCAGACAGTGAGAAGGTTTAGGACACTTCAATTAAAAAAATCGCGTAAGGTTCAATGTTCATGCGGGTTTAGAGGCAATTTGGCGAAATTGGGGTGGTTGAAAATGCCCCAAAAATCGTCGCGTCTGGTTTTGGCTAATTTAGCCCACACTGTGACTGGCTTCGCAAGGGGTGCTGTTCGGAAAGACCTTCCCGTTTGAAGGGAATTGAAACCCAGCCAATGCTTTTCAAGTCCATTTCTATGGATCTCAGTTCGGAAAGACCTTCCCGTTTGAAGGGAATTGAAACCATTTTCTATAGTAGTTGGGTCGAAATCAATGGTGGTGGGGTTCGGAAAGACCTTCCCGTTTGAAGGGAATTGAAACATGCTGCGTCTGTTGGTTCGCAGCATGCTTATAACTCGTTCGGAAAGACCTTCCCGTTTGAAGGGAATTGAAACCCTCTCCTGAGCTTGAGGAATGGATTCCGATAAATTCCACGTTCGGAAAGACCTTCCCGTTTGAAGGGAATTGAAACTCTTCTGCAATACTATAACCCTCAGCGGAGTCACCGTTCGGAAAGACCTTCCCGTTTGAAGGGAATTGAAACTCAACTAACGCAGGCTTTATAAGGTTTGAAAGACTCGTTCGGAAAGACCTTCCCGTTTGAAGGGAATTGAAACCTTTGTAGGCGGAGCCACCAATAAGGACATATCCTGAGTTCGGAAAGACCTTCCCGTTTGAAGGGAATTGAAACATGGTGCTAGACTTGTCAAAAGGGCCGTTGTTTAAATCTTGAGTTCGGAAAGACCTTCCCGTTTGAAGGGAATTGAGTGGACATTGAATCGTGCATCTATAAACGCTGGTATTCACGAATCCACAAATCATGCAAAGAAAAAGGCGCGCTTCTAAAGCGCGCCTTTATTGTTACTGATGTTGTTCTTAAGTTTATGTAAATCCGATATTCGAATTACATATCAAACGATAATTGTATTCGGTTCCGATGTTACGTCCCCGACAGCAGGCACTTCAATACGTTCGGCACAAGTATTACAGATCGGATAGTAGCGTACTGAATCTTCTGAAGAATCCATAATATTCGCAACAGCATGTGTTAATTCCTCATACTGTTTTCGGTTCAGATGTGCTTCAAACACGCTGTATTGAACTCGTTTGCCGTATCCTTTAAGTGTTTTCGCAAGCTGATTACGTCTTCGGTTGTCAGGAATATCATAAGAAATAACATAAAACACGAAAGTGCCCTCCATTGTTCTGTGCTTCTCGTTTCACCACTTACGTAGAGATCAGACGGTATTGTCCATATCCGAATGCTGTGTGATGTCCGATGTGCATATACTCGCCAAGATAGATGAACGGTAAAAACGGCTCCAACTCCCCTGAATAACGAACTTTCCCAATAAACCCATCCATCGGAATAGAACTCTCCGCACGATAAGAATACCGGTTGGACTTGAGCCAACGGAAACGGGATTCGTGTGTAATAGCACATGAAGCATCAATCAATGCATGGGCATCCACATCCAAATCCTCACCACAATGAAAATAACTCAAAAATCGGATACGTCTGAGAAGATTCCGGGTGAGGTGTTCAAATGTCAACTCGTTCGTCCATTTTCCATCCACTTTGATGCTCGTAGGGGTGATAAACTCCAATTCCATCGTATCGGTAATAGTGGAGACGTTATGCATCACATCATCAAGATTGAGTATGATACCGTCATCTGTAAGCATCTCGGTTTCTGTGGTGTAAATTGTCTGCGCTGATTGGTTTTGATGTACAGGTAGGCTTTCCACTGTGTCCAGTTGACACTGCCCGCGTGTCCCTCGGAGTCCAATTCTGCGTCTCCCCATTTCATGAAAGGTCAGCACAATCCACGGCAACAGGTCAATCGCCTCTCCGATGAGCGTGATATTACAAGTAAAAGTATCGTCTGGGACATATTCCTTCTTAGATGTGCGGGGTGGTTGGAGGATGAAGGGATGCGGTGCAAAGGGTTGTCCTCGTAGCAGAAAACTATCTTTAGGAACAGGTGTTTCAAAGCATTTTGAGTAGACGCATCGGTCTGCGTATTGACACTTTTTTTCGCATTCTCCTGTGTCACCGATACAGGCGATGTGGCGGAGCAGGTATCCGAATCGTCCACGGAAGATGTTGCCTTTGTAAGATGGCATCTTTAGCGGTTCTTGGACGGTGTAGGTGAGTCGGTAACGGGCGAAACGGAAGTTTTGGAGCATGGTAAGTTATGAGGTATCAACTTTGCCACCAACGAAATCTATGGGGTTCCAACAGTTTCTATAGAAGTCGGGATGACAGGCACACGAACTAGCTCAAATTTGGATTGATCATAGTCGTTTAAAAATAGACGATCAACTTTTTGGGGCCGAGTCAGTCTTTTTAATTCAAGAAGTGTTGTTTCTTTCTCAATTTTTTTTTCAAGATCGATATCCGTAATTAGGGTGTGATAAACTGCATCAATGTTTGCTTGTTGTGCTGCAAAAAGCGTCAGAGCAGCCATTCCTTTCCGCCCACCAGATAGTGATAAGTGTATGTTTTTATCAGGGTTCTCTGCCCGTGCCTCTGTAATAACAGCGGTAAGCCTATCAAGATAAACTTTACAGTCATAATTTGATGCTACATCCTTAATATCTTCAATTTCCTCAGAAGTGATAGTACACTTTTTCCTAAACGCCGTTTTAAGCAGTTTGACCCCATTGCGAATCTCCGCATTTTTAGGGTAAATAATAATTACCCTTTCAATGTCTGCACCTTCGATCGCAGACAACAATACAAAGGTTTGTGTAACAACCATGGGTGTTTTCCCAATCGGCGCGATTAATACACTGTTTTCTCTAAGTTCACTGAGATGGATATGCGGAGGATGTTTCTGACTGTATACCTCCTTCTGCCCGTTTATGATTCGGTTATATTCTGCTTCTGAACGGTGCCCTGTGATAGTGGCAACGACAATTTGAGAGTTAGTCTGATAATAGAAAAGGCGTAGTTGCGTTTGAGATTTTTTGAAGCAGGTACAATCTGTTTTTGTATTATCACCTTTAAAATCGTGTTTATGAACAGATAGGGCTTGTGGATTTCGCATTGAACGGAAATAACTCATCAAACGTTGTGTTGTTTCGCCGCTGTTGGTTTGGTAAAAATTATATGCCTCTTCAGATAGATAAACATCAAGGACATCGGTTTTTTCTTGATGGAAGATTTCGCGACCAAACGCCTCAAGTTCGTCATCAATTTCCATGGATGGCGATACATTCGGATTGGATTGAGTCTCATCAAGATACTGCCGAAGTTTAACACCACTTGGTAGTTGTTCATACGGAATATCGACCAAGATGAGTTCATCAGCAGGCGGACTTAACTTCTCACCTCGTATGTTTTCCGCAAAATCAAACAGAGCCTCAATTGAATGGAAATTTCGATTGATAAGGTCATCTTCGTTTTTATCTAAGACATGGTATAGCCCACGAACACATTCAAAGAACTGGCAGGTCGCTGCCATGAGGGCAGACATGTTCTTTCGTCCACCAGCGAGAGAAAGATAAACGGAATTTCCCGCATCTTCGTGAGTTTGGATTGAATCTGACAAAACTCTAAGAAATTCTATAGATGTTTCGCGACTATTTACATCGGGAAAAGGTAGAATAGATTGAGTGACAATACATTCGCCATTAATATATTCTTTGAGCAAATCATAACCAAGATCAATTAAGTTTTCACCTTGTGGATGAATGACATGTAGTTGATCAATCGTTAGCCGCTTTTTCGCTTGCAGTGCTTGCAACATTGAGGTTACGACAATTGGCGATTCACCCAGCGTTGCGATGAGAACATTCTTTGCCATATTGAGATCCTCTTTAGGATTTACGGTGTCTCACGAATAGGTGCGTTGGGATTTTTGTCAAACCAATCCTGATCTGGATAACGATAGGTTGTTGTGTCAGTCGGATTCCATTGCCAGATACGACGAAGTGCGTTCAATGTTGGTGAGGTTGTGTCATCTGTAAACATTTGCGTCTGCCCTGATAGGTAGGTCGTTAACGCTGCACCTACATACTCAGTTGTCCCTTGATTAGCTACATAGCGACTGGCATAATCAATCAACGTAATCTTCGTAATATCAAAATGGACACTTCCGAATCCTGCGGGTTTGCCGTAACCAATCTTGTGACGCATATCCGGTTCAAGAACAAGGGCGTAAAGCAGGGTCTGTAATTCAATTGCTTCAAGATTCGTGAACTGTAAGGAAAATGCAAATTGACTCCTTGTATTGACCGGTGTAATATGTTCATTATAGTCTGTTTTGGTATGTGTTGTCTTTATTCCATCCGGCTGGTGGAAATAGAATTTGCGTCCTGCGATCCACTTTACTGGATCCAAGTAGAACGCTTCATGACGCGGTTTAGGACTCATGAGCGCGATAGTATAGACTGCTTCATGTTCACAGATACTTACTTCCACAGCATCATTAAAGGAGACGTGACCGAGCAGTAGCATATTTGTGCTGTGCATTGCCCCAAACATTCTGCAAGCAATACAGAGATCGGTAGTTTCACATTTTTTGAAATCCTTCGGTAGTTCGTCAGTATAGTTTATTTCCTCCCCATCATCTTTGTAGGTTCCACTGAAAAGTAGAAAGCAACCTTTTCCAATTGTTTCCACAAGGCTACGGAAAAGTCCTTTGAGTGAACTGCCGGGGATAATGTGTTTTCCTTGGTAGTTTGTAATAAATGGTTCCGCCCCGCTGTTCCTTTTCGGTGAGTTAAAGATGAAGATAGGTGTTTCTGCTGTAATCGTCCCCTCAATTTTCCCAGATACTCCACTGAACCGATCATGTGGCGAGGCAGAATTTCGTATAGGCGATTTAGCCCAGTCAATCGGCACAAAGTCATAGGGGTTCATGATACTTCCTCCAGATGTCGAAAACGATAAAATTCCAATGCTCCTGTTTCGGCATTGAGGTAGTGTCGGATAGATATTTTCACACGTGATTGTCCGCCTCGATTTGAGACAGGATAAGACAACACCCTTGGGATTTGTAGTTCAAGGAATAAGTTTGTTTGCTCAGGTTGACCAATCGCTTTGAGGTTGTCTGTTGACATCCTTTCGCCCCAGAGATAGTAAGTCTCATCTTGGGTCTCAAATTCTGAGAGCGATTCGGTATGAGGCATCGGCAATTCTGCTGGTTCACCGATGTAGACAATAACAAAAATACCGTCTTGTTTTTCCCATCGCAACTCAAAACTGTTGTAAAAGATGCGTCCGCGTTCCCACACCTCAAAGTTTTCACTCGCGTCGTACACCTGCAGGCAAATTCCGGGTTTCAGTTCATCATCAGACAAGAAAACATTCGGTACACGTTCAAGCATCACCAACAATTCGGATGTGGAATCCAAGGCTTGAACAATTGGAAGTAAGTTTTCAGATGTTCCCCAACAAATTTGTTCAGGCATTCGCTACCCCATTTTTTGGAATTCCATGTGCTCAAACTGCATCGTTTTCGGCATTTCCCACGACTGAATTTTCTTGATGAATGCTGTGATTGAATCTTGTTTAAGACACTTAAGACTTTTGTCACTGAAAGAGGTAATTTCTCGTAATCCACGTGTCTCCTTAACTGGTACGTCTTGAACAGTTATTTTATCATCTGTTTCTGTTCCATAAGAACAATCACCCAATAGTTTTCCTAAACCCCATACTTCATTGTCTGATCGTCCGTCCACAACACCAAGGTAATTTATGGATACATCGGAAACCGTGGCTTTGACGTTCCCAAGCCCTCGCGACCTTCCAGACCCTATACGTATTAGTCCTTCCTCTAAATCAGTTACAATTAACATCAGTATCCCGATCTGCCATACCTCAAAGTTTCGAAGGTAGATGTCTGTCTCAAAATCAACACCGGATGAAACTACTTCCAAATCGAATTTGGCACCACTCGCTGCACCACCCGTTAGACGATCAATACCAACACTGTCACGCTGCTCCGTTTTCTGCTGGCTGCCTTCTGCAAGGTAGGCATCTGAAATAGCAACACGCCCAATAAACGAATTTGAACCGAAGAGTCGACATGCTGGACAAGAATCAAGATAGACAGCTTCATTCGATAAATCTTCTTCCTTAGGATGTCGTCGCCATGGAACTTTGCTGACTGGTAATGTATCCTTTTGGCGTACGTCAAACTTATCGCCGCATGAAACTTCGACGTAATCCGGACATACGAGCTGATCGTTTTCACTATAAGGATTAGTTTTGACAAATGGATTGCAAACAACTCCGTTTTTAAGCGTTCGAATTACTTTCTCGATATGACTCCGAAAAACCCCTTTCAGTGAACTTCCGGGTAAATAGACTTCCGATTTTCCATTCCGATAAGTTCGTACCGGTGTCATGTCAGGACCAGAAACTGTAGCATATCCTGATTTGATAAGCACAGGACCTTCGGTATGAACCTTAAGCGTAAATCGGCATTCGTTAAGAAGTTTTTTAAGCATTTTCTGCTCCTTGTACACCCTTAAGTAGCATCCCAATATGCTCTTTCAGAAAATCAGTCATATTGCCAACTTTCGTCATCTTCTCCTCAAGTTTTTTACCAATGAGATAACGCTGTAACTGATCGGAATCCGTCAAATCTGATTCATAGGCTGTTAGATCAATCAGTTGGCAGTTACCAAGCCCACGAGATCGCATCCCACCGATGCCACTCATACCACTTACAAACTCGTTTAATCCGACGCAAACTAAACCCAAGTCATTATCATTCGGGGTCTCCAAGGTAATTTCCATCTTGAATATCGAACCGACAGAAACGACTTCATAGTCATACTTCAACCGATCAACAGCCGTTCACTATCCCTATCAATCGCTACACCATCACGTAGTTGTGTGGCTTCTGCCCATTCTTCAACGTACAGATCGCTGAAGAAGACCTTTGATGCTGCAAACGGCGAACCAAAGAGTTTGCAAGTATCACACAACTCTTTTTCAAGGACCTCAACAAGTTCTGTTTCGCTCCAGCTGTTACTTCTACGCCGGTTATTGAAATCTTCTTGTTTCGTGGTTGGACAATCGCCTTCAAGAAACAGAGAACAGGTGTTTCGGTTTGGAATTACGTTAATCAATTTTTCGACAGTGCTTCGAAACACGCCTTTGAAACTGGAACCAGGGATAAAAGGGTCCCCCTCTGGTGTGAGAACAATAGGACTATCCGTGCCTCGCAGATTAGTCTGTCCACCGCCAATGTGCATACCAGATTTCAGTTCCAACATTCCAGTGAAAACATATTTTCTATGCATCTCGCGCATCTTTTAGAGTCCTTTGGTAGTTATATTCTGCAATTAGATGTTGAATATATTCTTTAGCTAACAAGTAAGCATACTGATCGATTGTCTTATTCACTTGCCTGTCTTCGGCACGTGTTGTATTTTTAGATTTCACGACAAAATTTACTTCCTGAACTTTATCACGCAAACTATTAAGGTAATCTTTCAGTGCTTGATAGAAATTTTCCAATTCCTTAGTTGTTGTGCTTCGCGTTAATCGGTTATCAATATAACGAAATATTTCATTCCAATCGCTTGCACCGACAGCGTTTTGAAGTCCACTCAGTTGGGTTTTTGAGACTTTTTGAGGACTGTAGTAGGTCTTGACAAAATCAACTGCGTTTTCGTAGAGTTCACCGTCACTCAACATACAAATTTCCTGGACCTGCTCCGTTGTCACTTCCATCAGGTTCACCTCCACTGGTTCTATACTCGTAATGGATAACGAGTTGGCGGACGAATTCACGAATGAGACTTAAATAGACACGTTGTCCATCAGCGGATTTTTCCTCAACACCTTCAAGAACATGACAAATCTCTTCACGCCGTTTTCGCAAACTTTGCTCAATGTATTTTTGTAATTCAATGCCAAAGTCCTCTTTCCGCCAATTTTCGTTAGGTTTCGATTTAGCGAACTGTTTCTTGATAAAGTCAAGGACATCTGTCACTTTAAGTGTTGAATTCGCAATGTTTTCAAGACTCGTCATCTGGCTTCGGTGCCTTTTACCAAACGCCTTTGAGGCGATTTCTCCAAGTGTCTTTGCCCTTGTGTAAAAGTCATCACGGTCGGCGACTTGGGCGATTTCCTTAACGATTTTCATCCCTTGATTCATACTCATTCACCTCCCAATGAAAGGCATCGGCGACTGTCACTTGTCCGAAACCTTCTAACTTGCGTTTGCCAATCCCAGTTTGTTCAATATTATACAGTTTCTGATAAAAAGTATCATCAGTCGTTCCGTTATACCCGAACAGAAAAACAGATGCCATTGAAATCGACCACTCCGCGGCTTTAGGCAATCCAAAGAGAGCGTTCCAACCAAACACACGCCGTGTGTTCGCGTTTTGATAAACCAAAGTTACGTCTGCCAGGTTGAAAACCTGATGCAGATACTCGCCGTTAAGAACAGTTTGATAACGCAATTGTGGATCTAAAATAATCGCGTCCGACTGGAGCGTAATTGGAAAGTAGAATTGATGCGACAAATCTATACAATGCTCCTTTGCTTCGGCATGAAATTTTTGATTAAACGCTGAGATACGTTGTTTGAACAACTCAATGTCATCAGGCACAAACTCTTCAAATTCTGAAACGCTGAGTTTGCCTAATCCTCGTGTTAAGTTATTCCCGATTCTGAGGAGTCCCATGCTTCCAACATCATCTGCGAAATCACAGAAATCATCATACAATGATTCATCTAAAAAGGACATCGCTCCCCAAAAATGTTGTCCTTCATTTAGAACCTCGCGATTGTAGAGGATGCCCTCCTGAACAGCACCTGTTTCCCGGCTGATTCCCGTCCGAGTTAATAGACGAGTCGTTGCCTCAGATTTACCGATCTCGGCAATCTCCGTCCCGCGACGATAAAAACCAGAAAACGTATCTAATAACTCACAGCACTTGTCTTGCTCAACAGGATAGGTACACTTCATATTTGCGTTGAAGATTTCAGCTTTAGCTTGATCACTCACCGCGAACAACCCCCAATAGATGAGGCTATCCATAACGCCATGCCTCTCTTGCTTACCAGTATCTGCCTTAAAACGGAAACCGCTAAACCTTTTACAAGAGCGTGCGGTATTTGGAATTGGTTTGACCGGTTGATCATCATCTTGAAGATCTGTATTAGAAAATTCGCTTGCCTGAAAGTTTGCAGGGTAAAGATTACTAAAGAAAACCTTACCAGAGAGAAAGAACCTTGTGAATTCAGTTTCATCGCGACAAGTTTTACGATGTGCCGATGCAAATGCACCTAACAATGTAGTGCCGGGAATATATCTGAAGGTCTCAAAACTTCTTATCGAACGCGACACGCGCAGGTTTAGTGGAGATTCAGACGAAACGATAAGTCTTGCTCTCAATTTGCCTCTCCCTGAGCCACTTGATAATATTCTAAATCAGGTAAGCTTGCCAATAAGTTCGCACTTTCAATTAGGACACCATTCACTTTTAATTCCAGTATTTGGCAGCTATATCTACCCATTCCCGTTGATTTGTTTGCACCAATCCGGTCATTGGCACAAATACCGGCAACAAGCAAAAGGAGGGAATAACTCCATTGAGTTTCGTAAATATGAAAACCTTCCAGATGACCGTAAACTTCACCTTCAAAACAGAGCGTCCTGATGCCAAATTCGCTTTGGAACAATGCTTGTTCACGCACTGTGCCGAGAGTTCGAGAAATACTTGTTTGCATGCGCGTCTCAGTCTGGAGATGGATATAACGCTTTGGAGTTTGCTCACTATCACTATCAAATAGTTTCTGATCTTCCGCAATTAGGGTTGCGTTGTCGAAATACAGTTCACCCGCCTTGTAACGTGAACCAAAAATCCTATCAACGATATCAATAACATCACCGAAACGATTAATCGCTTCCCGTTCGTTGTGTGGACTAACAACAGGAAGTTCAAAATTACGGGCGAGCTGCTCACACTTTTCACGGAGTACACCTTTCAGTGTTGAACCCGGAATATAGAGATAGCCGTTCGCGTCACGACACACACTACGATCCAATAAACCCCGACGTAATCCAGTGCCTAAGTGGAAAGGCGTTTCAAATTGAATCTGATAGTAAATGTTAATAAAGTCTCGTGACATAAAATATATTCCACTTCGTTTAGCTATCAATGAAATCGTAAAGTTCAATAAGATCCAGAAATGGAGAGTGGTAATCCTCGTCTTCTTTGAACCAAGGAAAATATCGCAAGAAAGAACTTGGGGCAAAGTGTGCCAGGAAATCTCTGAAAATCTGCTGATGCTTATTATCCTTTGTCCTACTGAGAAACATCAACCCTTCCAAAATTGACTGGTTTCGATTTTGGAAAACGGCATCCCGAAGTCCTTTAAGTTTTCCACGCGGAAAATTCTCTCTTTTCAAGCAACAAATAGTCTCAATGATATATCGCAAGTCCTCTAAATTGTAGGGGCGAAGGGTGCGATACACATCCTCGTCGTCATCGATGAGTGTTTCCTTGTAATAATCGTCAAAATCAAGACTATTAGAATTATTCACCACAATGAAGTTGATTAAACCTTCTCTACCTATTTCTTGCATGTGCCGTTGCCGTTTCACCGCCTCCTTCTTGGCATACTTCAAGGCTTGTTCAGCTAAATTGAGTAGACTCGAAAATGGAAAATTCGTATGAGCAATTGCTACACCTACGGATAAGGTCAATCGCTCGTCTAAGCCTTTCTGAGTTAGTTCACTGAACTGTTCGGTGATTTTCATGGAAACTTCAATAGCTTTGTGAGCTGTTGTAACCATCACTAAATCATCACCACCAAGCATCAGAATGTCAAATGGGAAATACTTGTCACCGGGAGGCAAATATGTAAGAACCGCCTCATGGACAGATCGATACATAGCATTGTCAACCACCTCAGAGAACTGTTTTACTTTGTTCAAGTTTGGCAACTTCTCCAACACTTTACCCATACTATCACCGTCAGCATAGATAAGTGCCATGTAGTTTTCTGGCTTAGACATTTCTCCTAAATCACTGAAAACTTCGGGACGGTCTTTTCCTGTTATTTCATAGCCTTCCTTTGCAAGGTTACTGAGTAAGCGATGCCAAAGGTTGTGCGAAACATTCTCTTCCGCTCTACCACGGATAAAATCTTTAATGTTTATTTGAATTTCTCTATTCTTGTCTCTTTTATTTTCACAGCTATCACAAATTAATTCCGATTCTGGTTCTATGACGCTTTGACTCGCATACTGTTCACCACAAGAATCACAAAACCTAAAAAATGGATGTGTCAAAAGGGGCTGATGGAGCGGGTTTTCGTCTTTTTTCAGTCGGAGCCGGTGCATAAGCGTTTGAAGATGAGGTTGGATAGGGTCCTGATCTGTAAATCCGGAGGGTAGTTCTGTAATGGCACTTGTAATGGAACAAGTCCGTGTCCGTAAACGATATTCTTTCTCTATAACTTTAATGAAAGCCTCCACTGATGCCGCTGACACGGTGAACATTCCAGAACCACCGTTCGCATAAATTTCTTCTGCATGAAACTCACGGCTCTTTTCCACCATGTCCGAACGATTCAATTCATCAAGAAGCGCACTTGCACCCCGGATCTCTCTGAGCTTTCCTGTCGCAAAGATGTACTCTTTGATTCGATCTGTGTCAAACGAAACTAACAACTTTTTCTCCACTAAAAAATATCCTTACCGCTTTTAGAATCAATATTTATATATTCTATGTGAGTATGAAACATAAATCAAGGAAAACTATAAATAATGTGCTTTCAGATCATATCACCTACATGAACGATTGATGTAAATAATTGCAGAATACTGTTAAGGTTTAGAACTCTTCAATGGGATGGGTTTTCCAATTCAGATCAACGGACTGCTGTGGAAACATTTGAAAGTGTGAATTCCCTTCTCATACGGGATAGAACCTATGAACTCTGGCGTGATGGTTCAGATAGACATAAACGCTATTGTGTTTCAATTCCCTTCAAACGGTAAGGTCTTTCCGAACGGGAACTTTGCCGCTCCGGATGTTCACATCACAATTGGTTTCAATTCCCTTCAAACGGGAAGGTCTTTCCGAACCGAGATATCTATAGTGGAGTACTGGAACCATTACGACGTTTCAATTCCCTTCAAACGGGAAGGACTTTCCGAACCCAGACGGATCAGTTGAAATATGGAACCCTTATGATATGTTTCAATTCCCTTCAAACGGGAAGGACTTTCCGAACAGTTAATTCTATTATGCAACGACGTAACGAATTGAAGTTTCAATTCCCTTCAAACGGGAAGGACTTTCCGAACTAATGCGCCCAAACCAACCAAGCGACCAGTTCTTAGTTTCAATTCCCTTCAAACGGGAAGGACTTTCCGAACAGCACCCCTTGCGAACCCAGTCACAGTGCGGGCTAAAATAGCCAAAACCAAACGCGACGAATTTCGGCACATTTTCAACCACCAAAATTTCGTCAAATTGTCTCTAAAACCGCATGAACACTGAACCTTACGCGATTTTTTCTACAAACAGGCTCAGAATCCAGTATTCATCTATATTCATGGGCAATATTAAGTGTATCAACACGCTATTTGAAAATCGAGTTTGGTTTTCTGCATAAAATATACATTAAATCTGAATAATAGTCAAGAAATATTTTCATATTACAATCACATGAATGGGCAGCAAAAAGATGGAAGGTTCAGGCATCTTCCATCTCTTGCTATTGGCACGTAATATATTTCCTAAGTGCGAATGAGAAAAGGTTTGTATTTTGCTTCTTTGCCTCTAAGCACGCGTGCTAAATGTCTTATCTGTAGCTCAATACAACGCAGATAACTTGTTTTCTCATTTTTTGTTGGATTATTGTTCGGTGGTAATCCGCCTCTTTCGATATGTGCCTTTGTAATATCAGTTACAATTTGATGACGACTGACAGTGGTGTTTGAGTGCAGTTCTAATATTAGTTCACGTGATGCTGCGGTGTTTAATGGTATGTTTTTATATTTATATTCGTTAGTCATTGTATCTACTCCTTAAAAGTAGCTGCTTTTGATGTTTTATTTCTGAAAACAAGATGTTGACGGTATAGACGAAAACATGTGCTGCGAATAGCAGTTTAATCTTTTTGTGTATCTGGGAAGCATGTCAAGTCTCAATCTGTGTCTGTCCGATTGCAGTTGACATGTAGGGTAGGAAGTGCTACACTAAAAACGTCAAGGCAATCAAAATGCTTTAGTTGGTGTTAGAATTTGTTTTTGACGCGGACGGTGTTAAGGCACCGTCCTTTTTCTTTTAACTGAACGCATTATACAAAATATGTCGGAGATTGTCAATCAAAAAGAGGGCATTTATAGTGAACTTTGAAAATATGCAATAGAAGTTGTAGCACAAACTTTTAGTTTGTGTATATTTGACGCTTATTCTCTGGAGAGCACTTTGATGTTTCAGACACTTATCCTGGAAATCTACTAATCCTGAAAATCCTGGTTCAGACAAGAATCAATAAAAACAACAAAGCCAGTAATGAGTCCGATCCAGTTTCGGTAATGTAAACGTAGGGGTTGGGTCTCCCAACCCGAATGCGCTCATAGAGAAGTCAGGTGTGTGGAATGATTGCGGTTTGGGGCATAAAGGGGTATTGAAGGCAGAACCTCTTTCACTGATAGCCGACCACTGATGGCTGAAAACTATTCCCCAATTCCCTTCAAACGGGAAACCACAAGGCAAATAACCATCAGTCATCAGAAAAGAGTTATTGAAGGCAGAACCTCTTTCACTGATAGCCGACCACTGATGGCTGAAAACTATTCCCCAATTCCCTTCAAACGGGAAGGCTCATTCGAACCAAAATTGACAGATTGCTAAACATGGGAAATTCTGTGTTTCAATTCCCTTCAAACGGGAAGGACTTTCCGAACATAGAGGGATATACTTCAAAGGGTTTCATTTCATAAACGTTTCAATTCCCTTCAAACGGGAAGGACTTTCCGAACAGCACCCCTTGCGAACCCAGTCACAGTGCGGGCTAAATTAGCCAATACCAAACGCGACGAAATTTAGACATTTTTTCAACCCCGAATTTCACCCAAATTGCCTCTAAACCCGCATGAACATTGAACCTTACGCGATTTTTTTATTACAAGTGTCCTAAACCCTTTCACAGTATGTGTTCATAGGTGTTTTGGTATACATTCTTGCCCAAAAGGTGATTCGCGTTTGGGTTTATATACTAAAGTCTATAATAAATCCGAGAAAATATCAAGTAATATTTTAAAAGTCCATATACATTTTACTATCCTTTAACCTATTTAGACTTCATACACTTGTCTACTCAGTTCTTTACCATTTGAACGGAATTGAATGGATGGTGTCAATATCTGATTATTCCTCACTATTTTTCTGGACTCTCTGAGTTTCATACTTACAGAGTCCCAGATTCCTTCTCAAAGAAGTTTTGGTTAATAAATCGCTCCTACCGTTTTACAATGTGTATCTAATTACCACCAATAGTGTTGAATAAGGGTATAATATACACATTAAGCCATATTTAGATATTTAGGGTATAAATACATATTATATATTACGATTATATCAATACCTTCGCCAAAAATAGTTGAATAAATAGGGCAGATGTCCTAAAGTTATAAAAACCAATCAATAACTATGAAGGACAATCGCCCATGCAAGAAATTATAGCACTTTCTTATTTAGCTCTGATTTGGCGTTAGAAGCTGAGAAAATGATTGACTATTATACCCTGTGTTTTCAAATCGAGTTCAACTTCCGGGATGCGAAACAATATAGGGGATTACAAGATACTATGGATGTCAACAAAATACCTGTGAACACTGCAGCAAATCTATCAATGTCGATGGTATCAGTCAGTGTGAAACCATAGGCGTCAATTTAAGGATAACCGCTTTTGTTGGAGGGGTTTGTAACCCCGATTTTTTGAGCAAAAACCTGAAAATCGGGGTTACAAACCCCTCCAACAATGGAAAAGCCACATAATCGTGGTTAGAAACCACTCCAACAATGGAAGCGGGGTTGGGTAATCACTAAATTGACGCCTATGGTATCAGTCAGTGTGAAACTCACTCGGACATTCCGTGGTGAGAATACACACTATAGCGTTATAGATCTAAAATCACACTATAGGGATCTGAAATATATAGACGAAACATTAAAAATACTTCCGCAGAAACCTGAACCTATTGTTATTGAGAAAATCACTGAACATCTGGGTACAATCGGTGCTATTCATTGGACGCAAACCGATCTAAGTCCAGGATAATTTGCGAAGGTATTGACCCCTATAGGAATCTATTTAAATTCTTCTCAGGTAAAAAATGGTGAAAAAGATCCCTTTCACTGATTTGATATATTAGTAGAAGTTTCTGCTAAACCCAATCCACTCGGCAAACAGAGGCATTCAATTGTCGATATTAGTTGTGCATATTCTTAATATATCATATATAGCATGACTTCTCATGCTATATATGATATATATTACCTCAAAGTTCATATAAGCATTTATGCTTTGGAGGTAAAAATGACGAAAAAAGTTTCTCGCCACTTACTGAATAGATTAGCAGAAGTTCCAGATAAACGCAACCCGCGTGGAAAACGACATCCGTTATCTGCTATTTTAGGTCTTTCGGTGATTGCCATGATGTGTGGTTATCGCAGTTATAGTGCTATCGCACAATGGGGACGGACATACCCTCCCGAGTTTGGGAAAGCACTTGGGTTCACGCATCCGAAGACACCTTGTGCCGCAACACTCCATTATTGTTTCAACGATTTAGACATTGTTGCTTTAGAGCGAACACTCAGTGCGTGGGCAACCGATGTGTTCGCAGCGACGCAGGAAGACGATGAGAATGCGGTAGCGATAGATGGCAAAACCTTATGTGGCAGTCTCACGCAAGATGCTCAAATCACACATCTGTTATCTGTTGTGACACATCAACTCGGTATCACACTCACACAGCGACCCGTGTCTAACAAAACGAATGAAATCCCTATTGCTTCACGCATCCTTGAAGCGTTTGATGTCTCAGGGAAAGTGGTGACAACAGATGCGCTGCTGACACAGCGTTCGTTCTGTCAAGACTTATGTGATGCGGATGCGGATTATGTCATGCCTGTAAAAGAAAACCAACCCAATCTATTAGAAGATATTCGCTCGGTATTTGAAAGTAGCCCCTCGGACACCCGGACATCACATCCCACAAAAACAAGTGAACAGATACATAAGGATCTCGGCGCACGGACAGATACTTGCACCACTGTTGACAAAGACAATGGGTGGCTCCAAACGCGCACGATGACGACAAGCACACTCCTAATAGATACAGGATATGTGGACTGGCCGGGGCTTGCACAAGTTTACCAATACAAGACAGAACGCAAACACATCCGAACCGGAGAAATGCGCACGATGACGCAATATGGCATCACAAGTCTAACGCCTGAGTGTGGATCCGCAGAACGGATTTTGATGCTCCGCCGTGGACATTGGGCGATAGAGAACCTGTCGCACCGCACGCGGGATGTGCTCTTTGATGAGGATGCGTCTCAAGTCCGGTGTGGCAACATACCTCAGGTGATGTGCGCATTACGAAATGCAACTATTAGTCTATTACGCACTTCTGGGAACACTGAAATCGCTTATGCATTCCGATATTTTGCAGCAAAACCTAAAGAAGCACTCATGCTTTTAGGAGCAAACATCGACAATTGAATGCCTCTGACTCGGCAAATGAATAATCTTGACATTATTAGGAAAAAAAGTTATACTTGTTAAGCATTTACATACCACAAATTGAAAGGATTAATGGATTTCTCACCATAAAATTATCTTATGAACCTCGGACTCAAAGACAACATCTCAGTTGTAGGCGCGTCAAGTAAAGGACTTGGAAAAGCAATCGCATTGGGTTTAGCACATGAAGGGGCAAAAGTCACAATTTGTGCCAGAAATAGCGACATTTTGGATGAAACAGCTGCAGAAATTAGAAAAGAAACTGGTTCTGAAGTCTTAGCAGTACCAACAGACGTAAGTGAACCAGACCAAGTAGAATCCCTCATTGAAAAAACAGTATCGCATTTTGGAGGGATTGATATTTTGGTCAACAATGCCGGGGGACCTAGAGCCGGTAGGTTTGATGACCTTTCAGCAGAAGATTATTTAAGTGCTGTACAATTGAATTTAATGAGTACAATAAATCTATGTCGTGCTGTTGTTCCAACGATGCGTGAACGTGGTAGTGGACGTATAATCAATTTAACATCTGTATCTGTAAAACAACCTGTAGATGGTCTGATGTTATCAAACATGGCGCGAACAGGAGTCATTGGATTTGCAAAAACGCTCGCAAATGAACTCGCATCTGATAAGATTCTCGTCAACAACGTTTGTCCCGGAATAATTTTTACAGATAGAATAAAGCAGTTAGCCACCGTCCGGGCAGAAGAAGCAGGTATTACTTTTGATGCAGCTCTTGAGAGAATGACTGCAGACATACCACTTGGTAGAATCGGCGATCCAGAAGAATTTGCTAACTTAGTCGTTTTCCTTGCATCTGAACGCGCAAGTTATATTACAGGTACGACAATTCAAGTTGATGGTGGTATGGTAAGATCTCTTCTCTAATTTATTTATATTATTCAAACCCAAGTTGCCACCTGTCATTCGTTGAAGGAGTTTGTAACCTCGATTTATAGGAAGCGGTATCAAAATATGCAAAAATCCTATATTTTCCGTTTGATATAGTAATCTGATGATTAATATTCAGTAAGTAGCAACTTAGGTTATTTAAATAAAAAGAATTTACATAACTATTCAAATACTGTATGTTAACAATCTACAGCCTAAAGTAATGCAAAATGTTAGTATCTGTGATCATTCCTGCATATAACGAAGAACAAACGATCCTTCAGGTACTAGAAAATGTGCAGGCATTACCTATTCACAAACAGATAATCGTTGTCAATGACGGATCTACAGATAACACAGACAAAATTCTTGAGAAAGTAAGTGATGATCCTGAGATAACTGTAGTTCATCATGAAGTGAATAAAGGCAAAGGATATGCCATACGAAGTGGAATTCCACATGTCTGCGGCAATTCTGTTGTTATACAGGATGCTGACATGGAACTCTGTCCAAATGATATATTGCAGTTAGTTGAACTGTTAGAAAATGAAAGTGTGGAAGTGGTTTACGGTTCAAGGTTTCTAAAAGGAAGAGGAAACGCGAGTCTTCACAACTATATGGCAAACAAAATTCTTGCCACCTATACAAATCTACTCTATGGATGTCGAATCACGGATGAGTCTACCGGATATAAAGCGTTTTCTGCGAATTTGATAAAAGAACTAAATTTAACATGTGAAGGTTTTGAATTTTGTCCAGAAGTAACAGCAAAAATATTACGTGGAGGTTATACAATTCTTGAAGTACCTGTATCGTATTTTCCGCGCACCAAAAAGGAGGGTAAAAAACTTCGGTTTTTCACGGATGGTTTTTTTGCTGCATGGACATTGCTGAAGTATCGTTTTATTTCAAGGAATAAGATTTTCAAGAACAATACATGACATATACACTTGGAGGTATATATTTGAAAATGCATAAAACATTGTTTATTTCTATGTTCTCTGTTTTGCTCATAGTGGGATTGATCGTTTCAGCGTCAGGACACGGAGATGATTCCACTCTATTGGAAGATATTAATAAGGATGGAACAGTTAACATTCAGGACCTTGTACTTGTAGCAAGTGCATTTGGGCAACCTGGGGATCGTACATCTGATAAGAATCCGGATGTCAATCGTGATGGTATGGTTGATATTCTTGATCTTGTTCGTGTCGCAAATCGTTTTGGTGAAACAGAACAGGGTGACAACTCAACCTATCATGACATTCAGGATAACATCTTTGATAAAAGTTGTGCGAATGGGGCTTGTCATGCTCCTCCAGGGAACGCTGCAAATCTAAACCTAACGTACGGACAGTCATATCAGGATTTAGTGAATAGGATTCCACGTAATTCTGCGGCTGCAGCAGCGGGTATGAAACTAATTGACCCCAGTAATCCTGATAACAGTTTCCTACTGACAAAGTTAATGGCATCTGAAAATCCAGACTTTGGAAATCGTATGCCATTTCAAATGGGACCCCTACATAATGGAAAAATAGAAGCGTTACGGACATGGATTTCTGCGGGTGCACCCCGTGAAGGTAAAGTCGCTGGTGTGGGTGACTTAGGCGTACTTCGTGATCCGCAAGAGGTATTCAACCCTCCTCCTCCGCCTGCTCCTGGAGAAGGATATCAACTCTATCTACCTCCCTTCAAAATTGAACCCGGCACAGAACGAGAAGTCTACTTTGCGACACAAATAATGGATGAAAACGGTCTGCCGATAGAAGAAGACATTTTCATCAATAGAGTTGAAATCTTCTATCCATCGGGTAGTCATCACTTCATCATATATCGGTTGACAGAGGAAGGACTTGCAAATGGAATTCTGGATAGAGGTATAGACACCAGTATTGGTGTTGATCCAGAACACGAATTCAGAGAACTTGATCCTGATGATCCACAAGTCTTAGGTAATTTTGGTATTGATAGGTTGTTTGTAGTTGGAACGCAGACAGATGATACTAATTTTGCTTTTCCTGAAGGTGTTGCATTGCGTCTGCCTGGGAATACGGTTTTTGACCTGAATTCTCACTATATCAACCTTCTTGGTGATGAGACATTGCTCGGTGAAACCTATGTCAATATCTATACCATACCTGAAGAAGAGGTAAAATACGAAGCAATTGAGATATTTGTTTCAAATCGATCAATCAACGTTCCTCCCAATACGACGCGTGTTGCAAAATTAACTTGGTATGTTGAAGATGAATTGGAACGTCGTGGACATGATCCTGACACGGAATTGCATGTCTTTTTACTTACATCGCACATGCATAGACACGGTGAATTGTTTGAGATTTTCCAAGATTCAACTGGTGATCTGTTACACCGTAGTATTGCTTATGACGATGCACCTATTACACTGTTTGACACGCCACTAATTTTAGGTGTGGACGACGGTATCAAATTCCAGTGTACCCATAACAATTACGATATAGATGGACCACTCCAATTCGGACTTACCTCCGAAGATGAGATGTGCATTATCTTCGGATATTACTTTATCCCAATTGAAAAAGCTGGAGAGACGATAAGATAGAGTCTATTCCTGCAATCAGTAAATTCTATTACCTACCTAACATTCCCGTGTCTACATAAGTAGGCACGGGTTTCATGTAACGTCTTCAGACGCGGTTGTTTACACTATGTCCACAAAACCCAAACCATACAACAACTTCATTGATGCCTTGTCAAACCGAGTGTTAGTCTGTGATGGTGCAATAGGAACTGAATTACGGAAACGGATAAATGCATTACTTCCATGTGTTGATGCTTGTAATATCATTGAAGAATATGTTGATGAAGTGGTCAATGTTCATACTGCTTATATCAATGTAGGTGCTGATGTCATACAAACTAACACATATCAAGCAAATAGAGAAGCATTGGCAACGCACGGGTTTGGAGAGCAAGTAGATGAGATAAACCGTGCTGGTGTGAGATTAGCACGAAGTGCTGCAGGAGATACACGATTTGTAGCTGGTTCTGTTGGGGAAATATCCTTCAACTCTGAAGATACTACTGACTTAGATATTGAACCATCAACCAAAAGGATACGTCATCTATTTCAAGAACAGATGGATGCACTTGTGGATGAAGGTGTTGATCTTTTAATATTGGAGACGTTTGTATCACAGAAACAGGCAGAAATTGCAACAAAACAAGCACTTACTTATGATGTGCCTGTAATCGTTGAGATTAGTGGTATATCTGGTGGTACAGTCGGTTCAGGTTTAGATGTGAGAGTGTTTGCTCAGGAACTGGAACAACTCGGTGCTCATGTAGTTGGAATCAATTGTAGAGGACCACACGACCTCGTGCAAGCGATGGAACTTCTTGCTCCTGTAATCAGTGTACCACTTGTTGTGCAACCCAATGCTGGAAATCCAAGGGTCGAACAGGGCGAAATTGCTGTTTCATACACCGTTGATGCAGATGTTTTTACAGACTATGTTCAAAAATTGATTAGACTTGGGGCGAATATGATCGGAGGGTGTTGTGGCACTACACCTGAGTATATTACAAAAATTCGTGCAATAGTAGGAAATCAAAAACCAGTAAAGCGACATAGGCGTATTTTTGTTCTTCCCAAGAGTTCGCCATCCATCAAAGCACGCACAGACAATCCTGTTGAACAAGTATTTGAAACGCGTCAACGCATTGTAAGTGTGGAAGCACGAGCAAATACTTTCCCACAATTGCGAGCATTGTTGAAAGAAGCAAAAGTATTGGCTGCGATAGGGGTTGATCTATTTGATGTGACAGACAATTCTGGTGCAGCAGTCAATATTGGCGCAGTTGGCACAGCATTTCGATTGCAACAAGCGACGCATATTCCAACGCTTATTCATTGGACAACGCGCTCACGAAACCTCATCAGCATGCAATCACACTTGTTGGAGGCAGAAGCATTAGGTATACGCGGGATAGTCGCTCTGTCTGGCGATCATCCCAAGGCAGGTCCTTTTGAATCGGCAAGTCTCGTGCCAGATGTACGTGGAGCAGTCCAATTGATGAAACTCATCTCCAGACTTAATCAAGGTGAACTTGCTGACGGTTCGTCAATCGGTGACCCGTGTGGATTTCATATCGGCGGGGGTTTCACAATCGCTGAAAACCTTGAACCACATGTAAAGCATTTACGGAATAAGGTAGCAGCAGGCGCGAAATTTGCTTATACACAACCTGTGTGGACATTTGAGGACATCGTGCGATCTCAGAAAGCAACTGAGAATATCGGTATAAAAATACTTTACGGAATCCTACCATTAACGAGTTTCCGCAGTGCATCCTATCTACGAGATAATTTAGGTCTATACATTCCACAATTAATTGTGGACAAATTCCGTGACCTTGGTGAAACCGCAGGAAACGAACTCGGTATGAAATTGACACTTGATCTTGTTCGTGAGATACGAAATCAAGATACTATTCAGATTGATGGGATCTATCTTATCCCACCTGCACGTTTGAACTGGAAAAACAGACGTGCTGTAATATCAGAAATCGTGAAAGCCTACCGTTAGCATTCTATTCAATGACAACAAATGGTCATCATACCTCAACGAAGCACATCACAGGACGTTCCCTTCTCATAGGTGTCCTTCTCATTCCTATCAATGTCTACTGGATGACGATCGTTGAGGTGAAATACTACTCACTTGACGGATCTTGCCTTCCACTGTTTATTCAACCTATATTCATAATGTTTGTGTGTACTGTCGCAAATGTGTCATTGAAACGTATTGCCCCTCAATACATGCTGCGTCAAGGTGAGTTACTGACTATTTATATTATGGTTGCAATCTCCTGCACATTCGCTGGACACGATACCATGCAGAATATGTTTGGTAGCATTGCGCATCCATTCCGTTTTGCTACAGATGAGAATGAATGGCAGACACTGTTTTTTAGGTATCTTCCTGCATGGCTTACCGTGTCTGATCCACAAAGTCTACAAGGGTTTTATGAAGGTGATGCCAGTTTCTATAACAAACATAACTTCTTTGTGTGGTTAAAACCGTTACTATTTTGGGGACTCTTTTTCCTTACAATGATGTTTATGATGCTATGCATCAACACACTTGTTCGCAAACGATGGACTGAACAGGAGAAGTTGGCTTATCCGATCATACAACTCCCTTTACACCTTTCTGAAGCAGGTGGTAGTAGTCTGTTAAAAAATAGAATGATGTGGGTAGGATTTACAATAGCAGTGGTTATAGGTGTCATAAACGGTATCAATTATCTGTTTCCACAGTTTCCACTCATACCTTATATCAAACGGACAGCAGTGTTTCAAGACATCTTTACAGAACGGCCTTGGAATGCGATACGAGGAACGCGCATCTCTATATATCCATTTGCTGTAGGATTAGCGTTTTTTCTTCCATTAGACCTCTCCTTCTCGTGTTGGTTTTTCTTTGTTGTGCGCTTGGCAGAATTTGTAATAGCAGCTGCTCTCGGAACGCGATATTTTCCTGCTTTGAATGAACAAGCATACGGTGCGTGGGTTGCGTTATTCGTACTTGCAGTTTGGGTAACACGTCGTCATCTGATAGAGGTGTTGAAAAAGGCATTCGGATTCAAAACTGAAATAGATGACTCAAATGAACCGATGTCATACCGTGCTGCACTATTGGGTATTATCGGCTCACTCATCATTCTTGGTATTTTTGCCAATATCGCTGGGATGGCATTATGGATAGCAGGTATATTCTTTGGGGTATACTTCCTGCTTTCGTTCGCAATCACTCGTGTTCGCGCTGAACTTGGCACCCCACATGAAATCTATTATGTCAACCCGCATGATATGTTGGCGACAGTAGGTGGAACACGTCAGTTTGACTCAAGCAGCCTTACGATCATGTCTCTATTCTATTGGTTTAATAGGGGTTATCGTAATCATCCGATGCCGAATCAAATTGAAGCGTTTAAACTTGCGGAATCGACAGGTATGGGAAATAGACGATTATGGGTTGCAATGCTAATTGCAATTGTTGTCGGTATTATAGCGACATTTTGGGCAAATCTTGACATCACCTTTCGAAATGGCGCGGTAGCAAAAGCGGGTGGATTCAAAGGATGGGTTGGTAGAGAATCCTTCGTTAGACTTCAACGGTGGCTGCACAATCCATCTGAACCGAATGTTGTTGGGATCGGTTTTATGGGGATCGGTGCGTTGTTGACGTTTGTCATGATGTATATGCGGATGCATTTCTTGTGGTGGCCTTTCCATCCCGCTGGTTATGCTCTTGCGATAAGTTTTGCAATGGATTATTTCTGGTTTGCGTTTTTCGTTGCTTGGTTTTTGAAGTATCTGATTTTACGTCATGGTGGTTTGAAGTTACATCGTAAAGTGGCACCGCTCTTTTTAGGTCTGATCTTGGGTGATTATGTCATTGGCAGTATATGGGCAATTATTGGACCAGCTACTGGGTTACGTACCTACAAGATATTCATCTAATCTGGCTGTGTCTTAATTTTCATTAGCAGTTTGCCAGTTTCGACACTCCATTTATGTAACCAGCGTGTTCGAGCATCTGTGGTTATTAAACTGTTGCCACTTGGTAAAAACTCATAAGCAGCTATCTGTGCTCCTTCAATTGTAGCTTGAAGTTTTCCTGAATTCAGATCCCATAAATCAAGTGAATGATAATTTACTTTGCTAACTAATGTTTTCCCATCTGGAGACATGACGATCTGTGAATATTCATCTCTATTCTTCGCAAGTGTTGAGCGGAGTGTGCCAGTATTTGTGTCCCATAACCGAATAGTTTTGTCCATACTACCACTAATAAGAGTTTTTCCATCTATTGAAAACTCAAGGTAATCAATCCAAGATGTGTGTCCTGATAAATTAGAATTGTGTTTACCGGTTTCAGTATCACACAAACGGATTGTATTATCCCAACTTGCACTTGCAAGCGTTTTACCATTTGAAGAAAACCTTATGAGGTGAATCTTGTCTGTATGTCCATCATAAGTTGCTATAGGTTTACCGTTCAGCAAAGTTGATGACATTTCCCATAACATAATTGTGTTATCTTGACATGCACTTGCAAGCATTTCTCCATCAGATGAGAATTCAAGTATATGAACACCTGCGGTATGTTCATTGAGTGTTTGCTTGTGTTTACCTGTATTTACATCCCACAGACGTATAGTGCTGTCACGGCTTGCACTGAAAAGTGTTTTTCCATCTGTTGAAAATGCAAGGTCATCGATCCATGACGTATGTCCATCAAGGATTGCCTTGAGATTTCCGTTTTTTGCGTTCCATAGTCGAATCTGGTTGTTATTCCAACCATTTCCACTTGCGAGGGTTTTACCATCTGGAGATAGTGCTACAGAATAAATCTGTGCAAATTCGTCTTTAATTGTTATTCTGTGTTCACCTGAATCTGTATTCCATAAAGCGATATCGCCATTACCTACGCTTACAAGTGTTTTGCCATCTTTGGAAAATAGCGTTGATTTTACGGGTGATCTATAGTGAACTGGTGTTTCATGCACTTCACTGAGTATTTTACCTTTGCGTGGTACTTTCCCAATGTTGGTAATACCAGATTCTATTTCAGATAATGGTAGTTGCAAGAAGACTATCACGTATTGCCATACGGAGGATGAATTTTCAATGATATAGGTTACTGTATTCACATCTGGTGAGAATTTAATTGGATGAGTATTATGACTCCAATTATCCCAGACCGTTAACTGATGCTTCCCTGACTTGACATCCCATATTTGTATTCTGTCCGAATTACCAAAACCCCATTCGTCACCACTGAAACTTGCAATCTTACGTCCATCCGGTGAAAATTCTAATGAAGTAACTCCGGCTAAAAATATGTTAGGTTTTGAAAGGGTTTTAATGTGTTGTGCTTTAGGCAAGTCCCATAGCAATATTTCTTGGTAACTGCCTCCAGCAATGATGCTACCGTCAGGTGAAAAAGCAAGAGATTCAACACACCCTCTGTGTCCAGTAAGTGTATTTAGTCTTTTCCCCGTGTGTGGATCCCACAAGATTATATTCTGAAAACCTGAACTTGCAAGAATCTCTCCATCTGGTGAAAATGCCACAGCATAAACCTCATCTGTATGTCCCTCAAGTGTATGCTTTAGATCACCAGTGTTAATATCCCACAACATTATTCTCTGAATTCCTGAAGTTGCAATCGTATTGCCATCAGGTGAAAACACAAAAGACCCATTTGAGTCTACATTAATCTGGTTTAGTAGATGACCAGTTTCGACATCCCAGAACCTAATAATGTCATCAGATCCTTCACTTGCAATTGTTTTTCCGTCTGGAGAAAAAAGAATGGAGGAAATACTTTCTGTTTGCTCAAAAATCGAAATTAGTTCTTCACCATCGTTTGGATTCCATAGTTGAATCTCATCAGTTCGGTTGTTCACGCTTGCTAATATACTCCCATCAGGAGAAAATTCAACCATATTGGACCATCCACCATAAGCATGTGTATCGTCTTCGATGGTAAATCGTTTTTCATAAGTGTGTGCATCAAACAACCAGATTTCATCATAAGCTGCAACTGCAAATCTATTGCCATCAGGAGAATAAGCGAAATCTTTGGTTTCAGATAATTCTGCAATACTTAGAGCATCAACATGTATTGGAAAATACATAAGGAGATAAACTAATGAACTTATCAAGATGGTGAATACATGACTTTTGTTTCGGGTGGTATTGTATCTTATGAAGTTTTTCATTTTCTTTATTCTCCGATTTATAATAGCGTTAGACCAGTGGATTTGTTGTAGGTTGGATAAAGGCACGAAACCCAACTTACGAATAAACTATTCTATGGGTAATTGGTATAACTCGGGTAGACCCTCCAACAAGTCGCAGGAAAAACTTGGATCATTTTCTTGGTAATAGGTTTAGGTCATCCAATTTCCAAAGCAGAATAGTACTGCCAACACTTGCTATTGTTTTTCCATCCTTAGATACTATAAATGAACTAACATAATCAAGTTGAGTGTCAAGAGTCAATTTAGTCTCCCACGTTTTTGTGTTGCAAAACTCAATTGAACCAAATACACTTACAAAGATTTCTCCATCAGCCAAAAATGAAACTGGTTGATAATCAAAAAGTGTTTTCATGAATTTTCCAGTCTTTGTCTCCCATATACGAGTTGGTCCAAAATAGCCTGTTGTTGCTACGGTTTCTCCATCAGGAAAAAAGACAATTGAAGATACACTTTCTGTATGTCCAATGAGTGTGGCTATGTGTTCAAAAGTTTCTAAATGCCACAGACGAACTGTCTCGTCAGAACTGGCACTTGCTAAAACACTTTCATCTGGAGAAAAGATAATAAAATTCACGCCTCCTGTATGTCCTTTTAGCGTTGTCATAAGTTCACCAGTATTGACATTCCAAATTGGAATGTCAATATCACCTAAGGCTATCAACATCTGACTATCAGAAGAAAAGTCAACGGAATTAACGTTGTAGTTCTTGATACTGATTGTCATTTTGTGATTACCTGTGTCTACATCCCAAAGTTCAAGTGTACGTTCAGAACTCATTACACAACTAACCAGCGTTTTGCCATCAGGTGAAAAACGTAGTAACTGTAATCTCTCTTTGCTATCAGTCGACATTATCCGCTCCCCTTCACCTGTTTTTGTGTTCCACAATTGAATAAAGGAAGGTTCATTCCAGTTGTTAACCTTTTTAATCCCAAGAGCTACCAGCATTCCATTTGATGATAGTGCAGAAACATCACCTGAAAAGGTTCTAATTAGCTTTTGCGTATTTATATCCCAAATCTGTATTTCGTTATGACCCCAACATGCAATTGTATTTCCATCGTGAATAATCATTGCATTAGATTCTACTGAGATATGTCTTTCATTGATTGGGGTATGTTCCCCTGTTGTAAAGTCCCATATTCCCAGTTCATTTGCAAGTTTTTTACCGTCAGGGGAAAACACTAATGTCCGGTCATCTGATTTATTATCAAGGAGTGTTTTTACCAGTTTTCTTGTTTTCCAATCCCATATTTTGATTTTGTCTTGCTCGTAAGTTGTGTAATGTCTCCAATCTGGAGAGATATGAATGCGTCCTTCGTGCTCCCATATAGGTTTTCCCATCCTAACGTTCCACAATTTTGAATTATCCTTATGTATAGTTACTATCGTCCTATTATCTGAAGAAAATGCAATATAATTGGTTTCATATAAACCACCACTTAATTGCTCCTTGAATGTTCTCACAAGTTTACCGGTTATCGTGTTCCATAACTTGAGTGTTCCATCATAGGTAAGACTAACGAGCATACGGTTATCTGGTGAAAATGCTATAGAATTCACTGCGTCTTTATAGCTGAGAGACTTAGATGGTATATTGAGTTTGTGAATCTGTTGACCAGTTTCTGCATTCCATATCCGAGATGTCCCATCATTACTTCCACTTGCCAACCTACTATTGTCTGGAGAGAAGGTTATCGTGGTTACATCTCTTGTATGTCCTTTAAGGGTGAACTTGCTCTCCATGCTGTTTGTATCCCATAGAATAATTGTTCTATCCTCGCTTGCAGTTGCAATAGTATTGCCATCAGATGCAAACACAATACTCGTAATATCTTTTGTATGTCCTTTCAGTGTTGATGTGTGTTTTGCATTGAATTGGTCATAAGATATATCCCATATTTCAACAGTATTATCCGATGAATTATTGTCGGCAAACATAGTTCTATCAGGTGAATAGACTATATTGGACACATTTGCGGGTAGTAGCTTTAGTTCTTTGTAAGTGTTTGCATCATAAAACCATATACCTATTGCACTTGGTATTATTATAATTTTGTTATCTGGCGAGAATGCAATATTCCCTGTAATGTGACCTTTTCCAAGACGTGTAATGGCACCCTCAGGTAAATTCCATTTTGTATAATCTTGAGCTAAACCAATTGACAAGAAATGTAACATTACAAAGATTAATACAATCAATTTCTTCATGAGTGCTCCTTTTGCATGTATGAATATTAACATTGAGCTTCCAAACTTACATTCATCGCTCAATGTTTAGGTTGTGCATGTCGTTGCCAGACTTGGTAAAAACTACTGCAAATCCCAAAGAAGAATTGTTCCATCTGTTCCTGATGTCATCAGCGACTTGTCATCTTCAGCAAAATCTATTGACCGAATTGGGTTGTATGCTGTAAAGGTTGTTTTGATTCTTCCTGTGCTTATATCCCACAGAAGAATCTCTGCGTTCTTTCCGCCACTCGCAAGTATCCTTCCATCTTGTGAAAAAACTATTGGTGAATATGGATCATAACCTTTGAACGTCCTTATGTGTTCACCTGTCTCCAAATTCCACAATCGGATAGTATTGTCCTTACTGCCGCTTACAAACGTGGATCCATCAGGTGAGAGTATGGTTCGAGTCACATGTCCGTGATGTTGTTTTAGTAAAGCAATCTGTTGTCCAGTTTCTGTGTCCCAAATCCAAATCCTGTTATCGCCTCCATCACCATACAATTCCTTTGCAAATCCAACCAACCTGTTTCCATCTGATGAGAAGTGTAATGTGTAGGTTAATCTTTCAGGACTTAAATAGGTTGCTCTACGTATACCAGTCGTAGCATCCCATAGAATAGCCTGATTATATGAAGTACTGACAATGTTCATTCCATCAAGTGAGAACTGGACTGAGTGGACTTCACTGGTATGATCCATTAACAAAAACTGTGGGTGTCCTGTTTCTGTATTCCACAACTGAATCAATCTTGGATCTTTTGTGGAGGTTGCAAGTAATTTTCCATTAGGAGAAAAGGCATGGATAAAACGTTGATAACGACGGTCTCTTGTATAGGTGGCAATCTGTTCACCTGTTGTCATCTCAAAGAGATAGATGTTGTCTTCAGACGCAGTTGCGAACAGTTTTCCATCTGAGGAAAATTCCATTGAGTCAATGTGACCTGAATCTCCAGACAGCGTCACTTTGTATGTACCAGTATCAATATCATACAATTGAACAGTTTTATAGTACTGAATGGCAAGTGTATTCCAGTCAGGTGAAATGTCAATGTGACTAATTTTATCGTGATAGTTCTGTAGGAGAACTTTCTTAGTATCTGTTATATAGTTCCGAATGGCAATGGTTCCGTTCTTATTCTCATATACGATTCTTTCTCCAGGAGCGAAAACTACCTTAGAGTTAACTGTGAAAGTCCTGAGTTGATTCTTCTGATTTGCAAGTATCCTTTTCAGTTCTCCTGTTTTTGTATCCCATATATGAACTTTTCTATCATTACCTATACTTGCCAGAGTTTGATTATCTGGTGAAAACGCTACTGTATATGTGAGAGATGGTGTCTTAATTGTTGACTTATGTCTACAAGAATCAGCATCCCACAGACGAATAGCGGAATCAGATGACCAATGTGTGTAAGATGCACCACTTGCGACTGTTTTTCCATCAGGTGAAAACGTCAAACAGGTCACTCTTCCTTTATGTCCATTGAGAGTTACTTTGTGCTTCTGCGTTTTTACGTTCCACAAACGGATCGTCGTATCTCTACTTCCACTTGCAAGTGTTTTTCCATCAGGTGAAAACGCTAATGAAAGAACAGAACCGGGTTCACGAATATCGCTTGGTGCCAATGTATGCCCAACAAGTGTAGCGACTCTTTTGTTCCTTTCTGTTGACAATAGGGTCACCTTACCATTTTCTTCTCCTGCTGCAATTGTCTTACCATCAGGAGAAATAGCTAATGAACGGATATCAGATGAACACCCACTGATATTGGCTTTGGATCTTCCAGTCTTTACATCCCACAATCTAACACTTTTGTCATTTGAACCAAAACTCGCTAATAATAAACCATCATAAGAGAATGCGACTTCCCTTACATTTGTTTGATGTCCTGTCAGGACTCCTATGTTCTGTAATGTGTGTGGATTCCAAAGTCTGATTGTGTTGTCACTACTTCCACTTGCTAATGTCTTACCGTCACTTGAAAATTCCACTACCAGTACACTACCTGTATGTCCTCTCAGAAGTGTTTTTGGTTCATAAGTATTGCTATCATAAATCCAGATACCGATAGTTGATGCAACTGCAAGCATGGAACCATCAGGAGAATATGCAACATCAATTGGCCTTCCCACACCAATGCGATATTTTGCATTTTCTGGTAAGCCGACTTGTGTCTCTTCCTGACTAACACTATATAAGGTTAATGACATCAATAGTAATATCATCGTGATTAGACTAACATATCTCATACATTATAACTCCATAAGGTGTTTACGTGCATATACATCATTTGCGGTATTTTTCCAAATCCCATAGTATAATCGTGCCATCCAAGCTGCAACTTGCTAATGTCTTTCCATCTGTAGAGATAGAGAAAGACTGAATCTGATCGGTATGTGCTGTGAGTGTGTCAAGAAGTGTGCCTGTTTTCACATCTATTACAAGAATTGATTTGAAATCATCATCAACTGACACAAATATATCTCCCTCAGGAGTAAATTCTGAACGCCAATTAGATACGACTGGACTTTTGAATGTAGATAATATAGTGTCTGTTTTCATATCCCAAAATGTGACTGAATTTTCTTTCTGTCTTATAGAACATAGAAGTGTATTGCCATCTGGAGAAAGTTTGATAAATGAGATGTCACCAATTTCTGGCTTAATCGTCTTGACAAGCATTCCTTTTTTAGTATTCCAGAGTCTAATTGTTCCACCGCTGACAAGTCCTACCAATGTATAACCATCTGGTAAATAGGTAATTGATTTTATTACTTCACTGCTTTCATTGAGCGTAGTAATCTCTTTACCAGTCTCTATGTCCCATAGCTGAACTTCGCTATCAATATTGAGCGTTACCAACCTTTTGTTATCATGTTGAAATGCAACATTTGACATCCTCATGTTTTCTACAGAGATGGTTTGTTCTATTTCACCTGAAAGCACGTTGCATATATAGAGTTTCCCTCCTCTTAATCCATTAACCAGCATTTCTCCATTCAGTGAGAATCTGATTGATGAATCTTCAATTGCCATTTGTGGTAATGTTGTTTTGAGTTCTCCAGTTTCTGTATCCCATAACCAAATTGGTTGTTTATACCTTTTAGTTGCAATGGTCTTTCCGTTGGGGGAAAATACTGGGTAACTATCATTTCGAATTCTAGTAAGTAGTTTGTATGTTCTTGCATCCCACAAATTTATGAAGTTATCGTTCCAACTTGAAAGTGTCTTATTGTCCTGCAAATACTTGACAGCATGTCCTGCTTCATTATGTTCATCAAATTTGGCTATAGTGTTTCCATTTTTAAGGTCAATCACATGGATTTCATTTCGATTTTGCAGTGCGAGTATCTTTCCATCATTAGAAAATATAAGTGATTCAACATAAGAATTTCTTTTTGGTAGATCCGTTATTGTCTTTTCGGATTTAAAGTTCAACAGCTTAAGTGTATTGCCACTCTCACATACAAGTGTTTCCCCATTGGGAGAGAAAAAGAGACGATGAAATCTGATATTACTGTCTTTTATCAGGATTCTATTTTTTTGGGTTTTCAAATCCCACAATATTATTCTACCGTCCTTGCCATCACTTATCAGTGTTTTACTGTCAGGTGAAAATGTGACAGAGTTGAACCATTTACTATCCTTTGTAGTTAATGATGCTATTCTTTGACCAGTATTTATATCCCACAGTCGAATCCCTTCAGTTTTCCCCCAACTTACAAGTATTTTTCCATCGGGTGACAACCTGCCATCTGCGATATGAGTTCTATCGTCTGGTGCATTTTCTGAAAAAGTTGCAATACGTTCCCCTGTTTTGACATCCCACACCATATTCTTCATCCAACCACTACTCGCAAGCAACATCCCATCATGGGAGACTGAGATAGAATAGACACCGTTTGAATGTCCACCGAAACTGGATTTCTGAAGTCCAGCATTATAATCCCACAACCTTATTGTATCGTCACGACTGCCACTTGCCAGTGTTTCACCATCAGGCAAAAACTGTAACAGCATGATATCTCCTGCATGTCCATTAAGTGTCGTCTTAAGTTTTCCCGATTCAATATCCCACAACCGAATAGTTGTGTCTACACCGCCACTTGCCAGAGTGCGTCCGTCCTGTGAAAATGCCACAGTCCAAACTCTATCTGTATGTCCTATCAGATGGGGATGTGCATTGGATGTCTGAGTACTATAGATCCATACTCCGATTGTAGTAGCTGCAGCGAGTTGAGTTCCATCAGGGGATAGTGCGATCCCATTCCTGTATGCTAATTTCCCTTTACCAATTCGTGCTTTAGCTGCTTCCGGGAACCCAAAGTTTGAATTGTTGGAAACTAAATCTTGTCCATACGTTAATCCAAAGGATATACAGAATATTGTTAGAAATGCGATCAAGTGTTTCATATTTTCACCTTTGTTGCGTAAGATCCCAAAAGTAAATTGTTCCGTTGCCACTACTACTTACCAATGTATTTCCATTTGGTGAGAATGCAATAGCATAAACAGGATTGATATGTCCAGTGATGGTAGTTTTCAGTTGCTCAGTCTGGATATCCCACAATCGAATTGTTTTGTCCTCACTTCCGCTTGCAAGTATATTTCCATCTGGAGAAAAAGCGATACATAAGACATCTTTTGAATGACCTCTAAACGTCATTGATTCATCTCCTGTTATTGTATCCCACAACCGAATAGAGGTGTCTGGATTATCGATGTATATATTTCTTGGTCTACCACTGCCAGCTGCAATTATCTTTCCGTCAGGAGAAAAGGCGATACAGGTTATAGCACCATTCAAATTATCACCGTTTTTATTCTGTCCATTCTTTTTATCACCTATCCCACCGACTATCAGGTGTTTTTGTTGTCCGGTATGAGGATGCCATAATCGTATTGTATTATCGTCACTACCGCTTGCGAGTGTACTTCCATCGGGAGAAAATGCTAAACCTGTCACTCCACCAGTATGACCTGATAGTGACATAGTGTTTTCTCCAGTTGCCGTATTCCATAATCGAATTGTGATTGGATTTCTGTTTCCTCCAGATGAATGTGTGCTACTTCCACTTGCTAAGGTCTTTCCATCAGGAGAAAACGCAACACAAGCAACTCTGTTCAAGTGTCCTTGAAGGATAATTTTGGGTACACCACTATGTGTGTATGTAAGCAGAATGTCCTCATTATATTTGTTTGCTAATATTGTTTCATCAGGTGACAGTGCTTTAGAAAACATACTTGTCATTTTTCCAGCCTGCAATGGTCTTGACTGTCCAGAATTTAAATCCCAAATAAGATTGCCACCAATCATCTTTGTTCCGTCTGAGAAAAACGTCAAGTATTCCTCTCGATTATTTTGTCCATACGCATAATATACTGCTTTATGTCCTGTAATTTTTCCTGTTGTGTTTCCGGTCTTCGTATCATAGAAATGTATTGCTCCATCGGCACGAACACATGCGATATGTGAATTGTCTGGTGAAATAGTCAAAGATCTAATGAGTGCGGAGTTGTTCGTTGAAAGGAATGTTAATTCACCACTTTGTAGATCCCGTAGTTGAATAACCCCATTTTCATTTGCAATTGCTGACAAGTTTGTTGTAGAGTCATAAGCACGAATCTTACCCATCTTCTTAGCATACGGTTTTACTTCGGTCTGTTTGAGTGAATCAATATGCAAATATCTGACCGTATCGTTAATGTCTTGCGTGACAAGTACTGTATCTGAAACAAAATCAAACCATATCACCCTTTCTGAATGTTGCATTTTAATCGTTTTAGTTTTTCTTCTCAGATCAACATCCCATAGTAGGATTTTTGCTTTTCGCATTGAATTCACATCCCAGAATGAGATTGAAGTTCCTTTCTTATTTATAGCTGCAAAAGTGTTTCCATTCGGAGAAAATGCAATATTTAGTGATATATGCTTATTAGTGAAGTTGCCAATGTATTTACTATTTTGTGTATCCCATAATTGAATCTTGCCATCCTTATATCCAGAATATATAAAGGCAATTGTTCTTCCATCAGACGAGAACTCAATTGAACTAATAGCTAAAGTACCAATCTCAACACTTTTATTTATTTTTCCTTTTATTTTTCCTTTTTCTGTATCCCATAGCCAAATATTGTGACCTCTTGAGGAATAGCTTGTTGATGAAGTTGCACTAACAAGTGTTCTCCCATCTGGAGAGAATGCGATTTTATGGAATATTCTGGAGGAAATGCGATTCTCTTCCGCTGTCAACAATTTGGTTTCTTTAAGGGTCTGAAGATCATATAACCAGATTCCAATTGTACTTGTTACTGCCAAATATTTACTGTCTTGGGAATATGCAATTTCTATTATAATACCTTTTCCAAGCCGCATAGTCGCACCTTCAGGTAGATTCCATTGTCGGTAATCGTCTGTCCAACCAACAGGTAATAATAATGAAAATGCAATAAGAATTAGAAGTATGGATCTCATTTTCTCTATCAATATTCAGGAAAAACTGTATAATGTAGTCTAAGATTAAGGATATAAACACCTATTACAAAAAGTAGTTACGCTTGTTGGATGTATTTGAAACTATTAGATTTCCTTTCAACACATTATAGGAGATAAATATTCATGAAAATTACAGATATTGAATATCGCACGGTTTCAATCCCCTTTATACCTGCGATTGAGGAACATTCAGGTATGGTGTATCCGACAACACTGGTTTGGGTACACACCGATGAAGGTATTACAGGTTTAGGTGAATTTAATGCTGTTCATAGCGATATAACTGAGCAAGCAGAACAGATTGCAGATAGATATGTTGGTAAAAACTTTTGGGAATTTGATATTGCCGATGAAGGCTTCACATTCCAATCTGCCTTTTATGATATTGCCGGACAAGCATTAGGTGTCCCTGCACATAAGCTAATGGGTCGTCAACATAGGGACAGTGTTGAACTTGCCTATTGGTCACCTCCGATGCCACCTGAAGCCACTGCTGCAGAGGCAGAACGTGCTGCCAACTTAGGTTTCCGTGTTCATAAACTCAAAGCAAGAAAAGCAACTATAGTTGAAACAGCAAGGTTAGTTAAAGAAGCATGTGGACCCGATTTTCAACTTCGTGTTGACCCAAACACAGAATTTGGTGATTTGGAAACGGGTATCCGATTAGCAGAAGAATTAGTGCCATATAATATTGAAGTCTATGAAGACCCTATTCAATTTGAAGACTTGTCATGGTATGCTGAACTTAGGAAACATACGGATGTTCCTGTTGCCAGACATATTGGTGGATTACAAGAGATTTTGCGGAACATACGGGCTGATGCTGTGGATGCGATAAACACACATGGCAATTTATCTGGACTTCGTAAGAGTGCAGCTATTGCAGAAGCTGTGGAAATTCCTATTTGGGTTCAATGTTTTGCTTTCGGTTGTTGCGTTGCTTCAACCTTTACTGCACACGTGGTTTCCACCATACCAAACTGCTCAATGCCTATTGACGAACTACCACATATTCGGGTTGATGATCTGTCAGGTGGTAGTATGAATCTAAAGAACGGTGCGATCCATCTGTCAGATGAACCGGGATTAGGTATTCAATTGGATATGGATGCTGTTGAAAAATATAGGATTCGGTAGGCAAGTTTTCTATTACACATTTGCTGGCATCCTATTGCTTTGACTTTAAAATTCCCCAGATGACTGGTAATTTTCTTGTAGGTTCAACACTATATATCGTTCTTGTTTCATAGTTCTTAATTACTTCTTCGTGTGTAAGGGCACGATTGTAAATACGCACTTCATCTATAACGCCTTTGAAAAACCGTGTCCGTGCACCGAGTCGTCCTCCACCACCGAGATAAAGTGGATTTTCGAAAGGCAAAAATGTTGCTGGTTGTCTTAACTGATGTGCACCAGAATTTATCGGATCACCATCAATATAGACAAGGCTTTGTAGTTTTTTTGTATTATCAACATTTATAATATTATTTGTAAAGACAAAGTGATGCCAGTTACCATCAGATATTTTTATAGGTTTATGTGCTCCATGGATACCATGACAACTATTTCCGAATTTATAAGAAATGCCGTCAAATATAGTATCAAGTGCTGCCCTATCACCATTTTTTATACTTATTTCCCATTCCATACATCTGTCACGTACAGTAAAAAGGATCATACTATCATTCTTATGACCAATAATGATCCATGCTTCAAATGTAGATGAACCGAGTTGACTACCAAATTTCCCAAGATTAGTCATATTGAGATAATTTTCATCGCCATCAAATTCTAATCCATCACCTATTTTGCCCTGGACAATTTTGGGTTTTCCAAAACTAATTCCGTCATTATCACCCCATACATCTTTTAGTTTGTTGTTTCTGATATGTGACTTGTCAAATGTCCAATAACTCACAAGACCATCAGTTACAATTGCATTTAATGGAACTTGGAAACACAAAATAGAAATTATTACTGTGCATAGGAAGGAAAAGGTTCGGTTTGTCATTGCTCCACCTATTGTAATGAATTATTTATATTCAATTTATGGTCTAAACTCATTTACTGACAGGTATAGCAATAAATATGCCAAAACTAAAAACTTGATATATACAGATTCTTGGTTAGGTAAGTGGAAAAAATGCACAAAAATGAACACTATGGTCAAGAAGTGAACAATTTTGTGCATTGAGCGTTTGGTAATATATCTTAAAATTATTTTATGATTTTAAGTCTTTTAGAATTCGTTTAACTACATCTTTTTGATGTCCGCGTTCAGCAGGTTGTTCCAATTCATACACTTCATCGGTTATCAGGTGTTTGTGATCTTCTTTAGGCAAACCACCATGCGAACCGTTATTTATGTATCTGTTGAAAACGGTGAAGCGGGGATAGTCCTCAGTCCATCTTCTTGCTCCATGATAGAGAGCTTCAGTGAAGATGACACAGTCTCCTGCATTGACCGGAACATTTATTACGGTAGGAGGACCATCGTAAATAGAGAGATTTTCAGGTGGGTCAAAGTTACGTTTGTGGCTACCGGGAAGGCAAACAAAACCTGTTCCTTCAGGCACCTCAACTAACGATGTACCTGCATTGATAAATCCTGCATAAGGTTCTCCATCTTCCACACCGTAGTCCTGTCCAGATCCATGAAAATGAATGTCATCCGATGTTCTATAGTTTTTTGTCAAAGCACAATCTATTAGACATTATAATGATTTAGTCGCAAGTTTAGTTAACCTCTGTTATTCTAATTACAATCTTATAAATGGAGGTTTCTCATGATCGTTTTCGAAGATATTAAGGACAAAGCTGATACGCTTCTATCTCTCACTGGATATACTTTAGAAGAGTTTACAAAACTATTACCTCATTTTTCTAAATGTTTTTTAGCTTATATGGAAACACATACCCTCGATGGAAAACCGCGCATAAAACGGAGATATAAACCCTATAAAAATAGTTGTTTTGCTTCACATGAAGATATGTTGCTATTTATATTACTTTATCTTCATGAAGCTCCGAAACAGGTTCTATTCGGCACGCTCTTTGGTATGGCTCAACCTCTTGCGAATAAATGGATTCACTTGCTTTTACCGATATTGAACACCGCATTAGCAGAACTTGGAGAGCTGCCATCTCGGGCAACAGTTCCCACATCTATGTGTGATACTTGTGAGGTATCAAGTCAAAGTCAAGATAAAGAATATTTTTTTTCATGATGGTATAGAACGGCGAATACGGCGTCCAAGAGACCCAGAAGCTCAAAAGGCATATTATAGCGGTAAAAAGAAATGTCATACAGTAAAAAATAATCTGATTATCAATGAGAGCTGCAAAGTCGTCCTATTGACACCCTCTTTTGAAGGAAGACACCATGACAAATACATAGCTGATCAGGTTGGCTATTGTGTGCCCCCGGGAAGCACCTTGTATCAAGATACCGGTTTTCAGGGGTTCACTCTTCCTGATGTCCACATCGTTCAACCAAAGAAAAAACCGAAAGGTGGAAAACTGACAGAAAAAGAAAAAGAAATCAATAGAAAGATAGCGTCTATACGCATACGTGTTGAACATGCCATTAGTGGTGTCAAAAGATACCGCATTGTCAAAGACAAACTCAGAAATTGGAAGAAAGGTTTTTGTGACTTAGTTATGGAAACCTGTTGTGGTTTACACAATTTTCGACTAAACTTCAGACCCTGGTGTTATGAAACTCCTACTATTTAATTCATTATAATGTCTACTAGACAAGGTGATCCACGCGTGAGTGCAATGACGATTCGCATGATTTCTATGTTGAGCACAAGTCGTTGAAAGGCTGCATCACCGTATTGCACATTATTAATCCAATGTGCTATTGTTGAATCATAATCGTTTGTCCGTGATGTAGAAGACAATGGAGGAGGCAATTCCTCTATTGCCATATCGTGCCAACGATTTCCCAATTCAATCATCAACTGAATATCATCAAGAGGGACAACCTTGCGCAAAATAATGAATCCGTGGTGGTCAAAAAACCATTTTTCTTCAGACGTTAACATTGGAATTCCTTTCTATCCATCGGTTGAATTCTTCTAAAGTTGTGACATTATCAGAAATTACTGCGCGATAGACAGCCATACTATTATACACATCACCGCGATAATCCGGACGTTGAGATATTGTGTGCTTAATGCGTAGGATGGATGTTCGGTCTGCATTCTGGATGTTCTCATGTAAAACATCAAATTCTTCCATGTGTGTTCTAAAATCTGTTTCACCATACCCCCAGAGGTCAATCTTCCATTCTTGTTCATTGAAGAGAAGTAAGATACCCCAATATAGTCCATGGTCAAATCCCGGTAAATTACGAATATAATGGTTAGAAAATGACATCTTTGTAACTTGAAACTTCTTGGCAATTTCTGTGCCGATATCAAAGAACAAGTCAACATCATGCTCATTTTGCAATATCATACTAATGTCAATATCTCGCCATGTCATTGTATCTAAGGTGTAACTACCAATAACACGCGTAGTGCCATATTGTTCAAGCAGTGTCAGCAAACCTTCTTTGTTCAGTAGATTGCTTGCTTCTTCGCGTAGCAATCGTGAATGGGCGAGTATTTCTTTATCTTTCATGACAATCCATTTCAATATTGAGGTCTTTGTCAAACATACTGATCAGGATTCCGCTCCACTTCAGCAAGTAATGTATCAACATAAGCTCTTATATGGAACAAACGAGTGGGTGAATCTCCTATTCTACCTTGTCTCAAATATCCAAGTGCATCCCAATATTCACCAAGTTTTGGATGATTTAATCCAATATAATTTGCTCTTGAATTCTCTCTAAGCAGTTTGTTCCAATGAATCACCTCAACGAGATGGATATAGGTTGATGTGTTATAGTCAACACCGAGCATAAGAATCTTTCCATTTCTCTGGTATGCACGAAACATAGGAGAATGAGTGCCATGACATACTCCCAAGCCTAAAGGCATTGGGTTTCTTTATCACCTTATAGGTGACTCCACAAGGTTTAAGCCTGTGTGACGTAGGTGCCAGTTGAATTTGACACTTAGGGGGGATGCCATAACCCCGACTACAGAGTCTTTCAACTCTGATACTTTTCTATAGATATTGATAGCACCAACACCATCTCTATGATAGTTGAAACCACATGGACATTTATATTCCCGTGTTGTTGGCTTCTTTCTATTACTACACTTTGGACAGGTTTGTGATGTGTATGCTTCAGATACAGACTTCACGTGTATTCCTGCCTTTTCTGCTTTGTAGGTTATCATGTGTGTGATACGTGCAAAAGTCCATTGATGCACTTTCTGATTAGACTTTTTACTAAACTTCATATTCTCACGGATGCCTTTTAAATCTCCTATCACAATCGTATCTGCCTTCACCTCTATGCAGTCAGATATAAACTTTGTTGTGATTTTATGTTCAGCATCTTTGAGTTGTGCATTCAGTTTGTCTAATGTGCTACGTTTTGCTTTCTTTAGTCTATACCAGCGTCTTGAACGCATTGAACAACGTTCCATCTCTTGTTGAAATACACCTGTTATCTTATTCTTATATCTCTGTAAAGAACGGAGAAACCTACCATTATAGATAGTTGTTTGTTTACCATCAAAAGACACAATAGGGTGTATCTCTCCCATATCAACAGATACTGTGATGCCTGTATTCTGTTTCTGTGGTGTATCTGCTTGATAAACTAAAGCAAAGTAATATGTGCCACGTTTAAAATACATCTCTACATACTTCGGTTTCTTATCAATACCCTCAAGGATAACAGGTTCATTGCCTTTGCCATTAGACAATATCAGTGTATTGTCTTTTACTCTGATAGCACCAGACTTCCAACGAACTTTGAAATGCTTTGGTGTTCGTTTTGGTGGTTTTGCTTCAGGATCAGATTTCCTAACTTCAAAAAAACTTTTGAGACTATCAAAATAACTATCAGCACATGCTTGGACAGATTGACTATGTAATACATAATCTCTATGACGCATGTATTTATGGACTGTGTTTTTAGACAACCAGAACCCTTTTTTCTTATGCGTTTGTCTAACAAGTGATACCACTTTAGAATAGCAACTACCAGATGCACGTGCTAATAAATCTAATTGTTCAGTTCGTTTATGTTTCAATGTTTGTGTGAGATACATTGTGTTATCCTTTGCATTGTGATACCATTTCTGAATGGAGCGGTGGCACTCTCAAGTGAGAGGCAGAATCCACTGCCACAATGCACTAATGGTATAACACATTTTACCCAAACAGTCAAGTATATTTGGCAGTGTTTCATCCCAAATCTAAAGAATTGGGCTTTCACACCGCAACGTTTGGTAAGTTTTTCCCCAAGGTGAGTAATCCCAGGGCGATTTGTACCCTTCAGAGCTTAGATGGTCTGCAACAGACATTATATGAATTTAAATTACAGTTGATTTCTGGCATAATAAAGAAAATTATGCTTTGGAGATTAACTCATGAACAAATATGATGAAATAAAGGACGATCCGGGTAAGTTCCAAAAACTAACGGGTTTTACGACTGAAGAATTTTTGGCACTTCTTCCGATTTTTACGACACATTTTTTAGCGTTTGTCTCTACAAAAACACTTGATGGTCAAGAACGAAAAAAAACGGCGTTATACCACTTACAAAAATAGTCGTTTGTCAAATATGGAAGATAAACTTCTGTTTATTTTGATTTATCTACGACACGCATGGACCCAAGATGCTCATGGTATGTTCTTTGATATGTCTCAACCTGAGACAAATAAATGGATACACCTACTTTCACCGATATTAGACCAGGCATTAGATGAACTCGGTGAGTTGCCATCTCGTGAGGCAACTCCTGATACTTTTGAAAAAGAGACAGTTGTTGAAAGTGACACACCGGCACCCGAACATTTTTTCCAAGATTGCACAGAGCGTCCGATACAGCGTCCGAAAGACCAACAAGCACAGAAGGACTATTATAGTGGCAAAAAGAAACAACATACAGTAAAGAATAATCTGCTTATTAATGCTGCGTGCGAGATATTGGTATTGTCTCCTACTTACAAAGGCAGCAGACATGATAAACGTATTGCCGATGAAACAGTATCTTTTTTGCCAAGTGGTAGTTATTTATACCAAGATTCCGGTTTTTTAGGTTTTAATCCTGCTGGTATTACTGTTGTCCAACCGAAAAAGAAACCCAAAGGTGGTGAACTGACAGCAGCTGAAAAAGCAAGAAACCGGGAAATATCGTCTATCCGTATCCGTGTAGAACATGTGATTAGTGGTGTCAAAAGATACCGCATAGTCAAAGACAAGTTGCGCAATTGGAAACAAGGTTTCAGCGATTTAGTCATGAAAATCTGTTGTGGATTACATAACTTTCGTCTAAACTTCAGACCTTGGTGTTATGACAAACATTTCGATTAAACTTATATAATGTCTAACAAATGCTTTAGCATCTCTACCACGCGCAGCAACGGAGTGAGAGTAGTGGTCAGATCGATATGTTCCATTCATCTGACGAAAATACTCCGTTAACCATCCCACTGTAGATGGACACTTTTCAACATCCCAAGAATACGCACGTTCCTCTCTACTCGGTAATAGGTTGAACGATGGCATTAGTATCAATCCCTCTTTTCCAACGACATTTTCAAGTGCATTAACTACTGTCCCTGCTCCACCTTCAACATCTCCTAAACTCTTAAATGATGAATGGATAAATAGAATGTCTGATTTTTCTACACCGAGATCGGTGAAGTCTGTGATGAGTTTTTCGCATGTGTATGAGAGTTTCATTCTTGAAGTATTGGAATCACAACAATCTAAACAGAATTAAGAGTGTTAAACTCCACCATGTTTTTTCAAGAGCTTAACTATTTCTTCCGTCCCTATTCTCGGTTTTTGTGTTGCTATTTGTAGTGGGGTTGCCCCTCTGTTAGTCTCAAAATTAGGATTTGCTCCATTGAGAAGCAATTTCTCTATTGCTCCACGCTGCTTTTCTCCATCCTTAATTGTTGAACGAATAGCTTCAATTAAAGGTGTTTCACCTCTATTATCTGTGGCATCAATAGTCGCGCCATTTTCAATAAGAACATCAATGACCTTGATAAATCCTGCTTTTGAAGCACAATGTAATGCTGTTTTACCTTTGCTGCTTTGAACATCAATATCCGCTCCGAGTTTGAGCAGTCTTAATACACTTTCGGGGTGTTCACCTTTATCCCCGCGACATGCATAAGGTAATGGAGGCCATCCCATGTGACAAGGTGCATTTATATCCCTTGATGGAACACCATGAGACTTTAGAAGGACACTCATTTCAGAATTGTCATCGTAGATCCGTGGTGCCTGATTTGAATCTGCACCGTTTTCAAATAACAACTTTACTATGTCGACTCTACCTTCTGATACGGCATGATCAAGTAATTCTTTGCTATATTGTTTGACTTCAGCACCCATTGAAATCAGAAGTTCAACTATGCGAATATTTCCACCAACGATAGCATAAGAGATAGGCGTTGCAGATTCTGAAAACCTATGTTCCACTGAATGCGGTTCACCAGAAGGAAGCATTACAGAGTCAAGATAACCCATGTTTACAAGATTAATATCGTTATCAAGTAGTGCTTGTGCAGTGTCATAATCACCCAGATATACAGCAGTATGAATATCAATTATTGCACCATTCTTTTGAAGGAAATCTGCAACATCATCGCGTCCTTCGTGTCGTGCAACACAGTATGGTGTAATTTCAAGTGCGTGTTGACTCAGATGGCAACCGGGTAGATTCATATTCGCGCCTTGTTCTACCAAATATCTAACCACCTCTAATTTTCCACGATACGCTGCTTCCCAAAGCATCGTTCTACCGTGTGAACCGACTGTGTGAAGCCAATCAGGTCTATATTTTAAGAACTGTTTAACTCCATCAAGGTCTCCACGACCTGCAGCAGCCACGACGATTTTTAAAAAGTCGCTTTCTTTTCCTGTGAGTTGTGTTTTTGACATTGGCAATTCCTTAAATTGACTTGAACTCAATGCTTATATTGCATTACAAGCACTAGTTAATTGTTATCAACAACGCGCGGTCTACTACCGATAGATGGGGGCAAAAGCATACGCTTTTGTTGTTCCGATAATTCTCCGTATTTGCTAATGTCATAATAATTTCCTGACCATGCCGAATGACCTGGACTATATTTATAGAGAAGTGCTCGACGTTGATGTCCTGCTTTCCATGGCATAGTTCCATGCACAAGTGCTTCAGTGAAAAACAGCACATCACCTGCTTCAAGTGCTGGTTGGAGAACATAGTGTGTAGGACGTGAAAAGTTTCGGACTTCAGATGGGATTTCTCTCAAAAAATTACTTTTGTGACTTCCAGGAATACAGGCAAATCCGCCGGCACCCTCAGGGGCATCTGCAAGATTATATGTCATTACACATAATCCATTACGCATTATACCGTCCCGATATTTATACCAATGGTCACCTTCAGGACCACCCGGACGACCCCCATCTTCCCCACCGTGGAGACCTCCACGATTTTCGTCACCACTCATAAAGATAGGATAATCGTGATCAAGTCGGACATTTGGACCTAACAAATCTATTAAATATGGAAGGATTTTAGGGTGATCAATGAGTCGCTTGAACGGTTCACCCCAAGTACTTGGTGGACCTTGCATTCCACCTTTGTCAATAAAGTTGTTCATTTCTGACACTTCATCGTCAGTCAATACATTCTTGATAATCAGATAACCCTCAAGGTCAACCATAAATTTTTCTTCACCTGTCATGAGATATATCTACCTTTCATTTTTCTTTCTACAAAATTCATAAGTTTTTAACAGAGATCTCTTTTAAGCAATGTCTATTTTCAATTTGAGTCGACAACGCGCGATCTTCTACCGATGGATGGAGGTAAGAGCAAACGTTTCTGTTGATCAGTCAATCCATCATATTTGCTGATATCGTAGTAATTACTTGACCATGCAGAATGACCCGGACTATATTTATATAGTAAAGCACGTCTTTGGTAGTCTGCTTTCCAAGGCATTGTGCCGTGTATGAGTGCTTCTGTGAAAAATAGAACATCGCCTGCTTCAAGTGGTGGTTGGACGACATAATGAGCAGAACGTTCAAAACTTCGTACATCTCTCGGTATTTCTGGTGCGAAGTTGCTTTTGTGACTTGCTGGTATACATGCAAATCCTCCTGTCCCTTCTGGTGCATCGGCAAGATTGTAGGTCATCACGCACAATCCATTTCGTATAACACCGTCGCGGTATTTATACCAATGGTCTCCTACGTTTCCACGCGCATGTCCCCCATCTTCTCCACCATGCAATCCGCCTCTTTTTTCACCTTTATTCATAATGATTGCATAATCGTGATCTAAACGGACATGAGGACCCAATAAATCAATCAGATAAGGTAAGATTTTTGGATGGTCAATCAGATTCTTGAATGATTCAAGCCAAAGACTGGGACGACCTTTCATTTCGCCTTTGTCAATAAAAGCGTTCATCTCATCGACCTCATCCTTAGTCAATACATTCTTTATCACAAGATAGCCATCAAGGTCTACTTGAAATTTCTCTTCACCTGTCATATTTGGAATTTCCTCTCTTTGTGTAAAACTATTGTCTAACAATGATTTTGAATTAACTTCTGCCACCCTAAATACAATACCTTATATGCAATTGATTATAGCAGCTCAATTTATGATGTGTCAAAACGAATTCTCATGGATAGGTGTGTAAAGTTCTTGGTAACATCTCATTATCCATTGTAGAAAAAAGTATATAGACTCATCAAAGTGACGTTCATGCCAAAAACTTAACGTACCAATGTGTATAATTTTTTACATCCCACATAAGAAGGATTATGGTATAATAATACTTAGTTGTTCATGTGTATAACGGAGTGTAAATTTGATAAAGGTAGATGAACTACAATCTTTATTGTCAGGATTTAAAGATTTAAAAATACTTGTCATCGGCGATTTTTATCTGGATGCATATTGGTATATTGACAAAGTGCTTTCAACCCTGTCTTTGGAAACACCCTGGCATACAAATCCTGTAGTTGACCAACGATATATTCCTGGTGCAGCAGGTACGGTGACAAATAACTTAAAGGCATTAGGTGTAGGAACTGTTTTTACCATCGGTCTCATCGGTGAAGATGGTTTTGGAAAAACACTGTTAACTCGCTTGAATGAAAGTGGATGTATTACAGATTATATGATTTCTGACCCAAATTGTGTAACGCCAACATATCTGAAACCGATCCATCGTGGCTTTGAAGATATAGAAAACGAAGGACCTCGTTTTGATATTGAAAACAGAACGCCAATGTCTGAAAGAATAGAAAAAGAGATTCTAAATAAATGTCATAAATGTATACCAGATGTAGATGGTATTATCATTGGGGATCAAATGGCACATGAAAATTACGGAGTCATTACTGAACACGTACGTGAAGAATTGTGTCTGCTAGCTGCATCTTATCCAGAAAAGATCTTTTTTGCTGACTCCCGGACTCGTATTGGTAAGTATAAAAACGTCATCATAAAACCGAATCGTTATGAAGCACAGCGAGCACTTGACCCACACTTGAATGAAAAAACCGTTGATTCTGAGAATGCCAAAAACTATGCAATGAAACTTGCTGAACAATCTCAAAATACAGTATTCATTACACTTGGTGAGGATGGAATCCTTGTATATCATAAGGATCTGCTTACACATATTGACGGAATAGAGATTGATGAAGAGATCGATCCTGTTGGCGCGGGAGATAGCGTCTCTGCAGGAATAGTATCCACACTGTGTACTATGGGGAAAGAGAAGGCAGTATTAGCCGCCTATGTTGGAAATTTGGTTGCCTCCATAACGGTAACACAAATTGGAACTACTGGAGTTGCCTATCCAGAGGAAATTCTGGAGAGACATAAGAATCAGATTGAAAGTATTTGACGCAATCATACAACGCAGAAGTTATCGTGGTGAATACAAGGAACATCCGATTGATGATGTTGACTTGAATCACATTATTGAGGCTGCACGATGGACACCTTCTCCCTTTAACGTACAACCTTGGGAATTGCTCATTATTAAAGAACCTAAGGGAAAAGATGTCCTTGCTAATATGACAGAAAATGCCGTAGTTGAACAGTTCAAAGATTTGCAGTTTTTGGATGACAACAGTCAGTGGATGAGTATAGATGAAACAGAATGGAAGGAACGTGGAGATGGTGTTCTGTTGACAGACCATATTACATTGCCAAAGTTGTTTCAGGAGGCACCGAAAAAACTAACAGGTAGTATCTTAAAAGGATTAGTAAAGAATACTAAAACATTATCAATACTAGGACATTTAGGCGCAGGTAAACTCCCCGCAAAAGATATTGCAGCTCAAGTACGGGAGGCACCATTGCTAATATTGATTACGATGAACACACAAAGAAAACCACCCGGCAAAGGAGCAAACAGATGGATGTGGTTAAGTGTGGGTATGTTGATTCAGAATATGCTCTTGGCTGCGACAGCACTTGGAATAGGTGTACAGTTTGTTAGTGCTCCATTAGAAAGTGATACTGATCGAGATAAGATCCGTAAGCACTTTAACATTCCGGACTACCATGAAGTAATGACGCTGTTGAGATTGGGATATGTGGATTCGGATACAGGGGATTCAGTCAGATTGGAAACGGAAGAATTTATCCATTACGAAGAAATCTCTTAACATACAAATTAGGTTTGAACATCATCAAATAGTCCATCATTATATGCAAAGAGTGCTGGTGTTCCTCCTGTATGTAGGAAGATTACAGTATCGTTGGAGTCAAATCTGTTCAACTTGATATGGTGAATTAAACAAGCCATCGCTTTGGCAGTATAGACAGGATCAAGTATAATACCTTCTGTCCTTGCAACTAATTTAAGTGCAGAGATGCACTCTGGTGTGAGGTATCCATAACCTTCTCCGATATAATCATCAGTATTATGTATATCTGTATTCAACACATTTATGTCAATGTCTAATAGTGAAGCAGCTGCATTCGCAGCATTGCTAATACGGTCATATTTGCCATCCCAATGGATAGGGGCAATTCCATAAGGTTTTAGTTTCATATCCAGAACTTTCGTACCTAACACCAATCCTGCTTGTGTGCCACCAACAGATGCAGTGTATAAATAGTCTACATCTATTCCCATTTGTTCTTGCTGCTTGTGTATTTCTGCGACACACCAAGTAAATGCAACTGCTGCAAGTGCTGTTGAACGAGGTGAAGTAACGACATAGGGTTTTAATCCTTCTGCCTTTAACTTTTCGGCAACTTGAAGTTTATATTCTTCTAATTCCGGACCAAATGGAAGGTCAACGATCTCTACATCAGCACCAAACAGATGATCTAAAAGAAGATTACCCTGTATGAAACTCTTATGATCATGGGCAAGCCGTAAATAACAATTTAAACCGAGTTTATTGCAGGCTGCAGCAGCTTGCCGGCAATGATTTGATTGAGATGCTGCCCCATGAACGATTGTATCAGCTCCTTGGGAAACTGCATCTCCAATTGTAAATGTCAATTGACGGACTTTATTACCTCCCATAGCCAAGCCAGAACAATCTTCGCGCTTGATATAAATTCGTGGTCCACCAAGTGCTTCAGAGAGACGTGGACACTCCTCAAGTGGGGTTGGAAAATGTCCAATATCGACTTGTGGGATTTTTGCAATTCTTTGTAGAAGATCTTGTCGAGTAATCACACTCTACTCCGCTTGAATCACAACGGCATTGTGGACTATCCGTTTTCCACCCTTCAATTGTAATCCAGGTGTGACAACTTCAACGATGGTATCAGTATCAAAATCACTGCTGCATACATCTTTCAGTTCATGGAGCTCTGGAGAAAACTTAGTTAAACCAAGTTCAATCGGCATTAATTCATAGTCAACTAAATCAAGAAACCAACTTAACCTTGACTGCACTGATTTAAGATTCGAGAATTCTGCAACTGAGGGAAATAGTCTATCACGTACGAATTCTAATAGAAACTTTTTGAATGCAGGCACTCTGACTTTTTCAGCATGTTTCTGTTCAAGTGTAGACAACTTTTCTGAAAATCGTTGCAAGTAACTATCGCAGTCTTTTTGGATGCGTTCCAAATCTTGATCAGATGAAGCGTTTCTATCTGGAAAAAGAGTAGGAGAGGGAGCATTTATGCCTCTGGTGTGTTTCAAGGTTTGTTTCAGTTCATTTTCAATTTCCTCAAGAGATACAGCAAGTGTATCTTTTGTAGACTTTGCTTTCTGTGCATCCTTTTTCCATTCACTCATCTCGTTAACCATAAGATTTAACAGAAGAACTGCAGTCTGTTGTTCATTTAACGTATCTACATTCCAAGATTCAAGTGGAATACCGTTGCCATTGTTGTAGTCATTCTCCATTTTTTCCAAATTAGCATGAAATTTTTCATGAAGATCTTTGTTTTGCTCAATATAGAATTGCTTCCTACTTGCAAACGAGAGTCCAAATGCACCAGCTAAATTCCCGAAGAATCCTTGTTTCTGCTGTTTTGATGTTGATAATGCGTTTGATTGCGTTGGAATGAAAGTCGCTTGTTTTTTCGAAGTACTCTTAGGAATAGATGGCACCTTAATTTTGAATTGCAATTCAGTATTGACATCAGGAGCATTTCTGTTGATGCCATTAGGTTTGCGTTTCCCATTTGTTGACACATCAGGTTTCAATTCAGGTAATAAGTTATCCTGATCCGTTATTTGTACCACACTTGAAATATCCGCAGCGTTGATATTTGTTGACGTTGAGGAAGCAGCTATTTTTTCCTCACCTAATGCATTCTGTCTAATATCATCCGCTTTCGAATATGTTGGAACTTCATCTGTTTCAAGTTGTATGTCTTGATTATTTGTTCCATCTGATTTATCTTCGGCTATTGGTTTATTGACGTTTTCTTCATGATAATCAGTTACATTGTTTTCTGCATCTGGATGGTTGATTATAACTTCACTTCCATCATTTTCAGGAAGTAGAGGGGTTTGCTGATCAGATTCTGATGCAGATCCGTTTTGCGGTTCCTCAAAGACACTATTCTCCTGTATCTGTTGTAATTCCTCAATAATTTTGTCTGTATATGTTGCAATCGGTTCATGATGATCAACATAAAATGCTAACTTGTGCGACTGCATTACCTCCGTTGGAACCAATACATCTTGGATTTGTCCAGTCAGCTGAAATGAAGTCCAATTAACACGACCACTTCGTGGTTGTTGCTGAAACATCACACGAAGATGTTTGCCCTCATTCGTGGTATTCAGAACACTCATAACTATATGAGGTCCATTGTAGGCAAAACTAATCTCTATTCCTCTGAAACTTCCCGATACACTGTTCACTACCATACGAAAATCTCCTTTAGCAGATTCAACTTAATAAATATTTACTGTTCTGAGCTGAGCCTGAACTCTATAAAAATCTAAAAGGTATGCCGAACGGTAATACTAACCTACCCAATTTTGTTTATATCCGTTCGGAGAAACAGTATGTAAACGCTGTAAGAACGATATCAAAGTGTCTAACTCGCTCTGAGTAAACTTTATAGCAAAAATGCATTTGTACAAATTTTCCATACCCCATTCTATGCATTTTAACGTTTACAATTATTACAGGGTTACATACATGTTATGGATACAGTACTATGTGGATAGGTTGTTATTCATATTCTTAGTGGTTTTATCTTTTATCCTAACGTTCTAAAACCATTTTTTTTGTGGTTGAAAAATCCTCAGTAGTCAATTGGAAAAAGTAGATTCCACTTGCTACAGGCTCTCCAATTGCATTCTTCCCATCCCAATAAGTAATATTTTTACCTGTGTGTTGAAATCCTAACGTTTCTTGTAGAATCAAATGTCCAGAAGAATCATAAATTGTGAAAGAGACTTTGGTGGGTTTGGCAAGTGTGTAGGGAATCCAAGTATCCGGATTAAATGGGTTGGGATAATTCTGTAGTAGTTTGTTTTTTGGAATTATAGAAATTGGCGTTTTCTGTTTCGAATAGTTTTGGGGGTGTTCTTCTACTGCAAGGTTATTACGTTCTGTGTTGATACGAAAAGTCTTGAGTTGGTGTTTGTCTGTAATATATAGTGCAGTACCAACTGCCACAATGTCTGTAGGAGCTTGAAATTGTGAATATCTAGTCAGACGCGTCATTGTCCGTGTATCAATCACTTGAAGTGATTCAATATCAAGTAGATATAGATAATTATCTATTACTGCAGCAGCTATTGGCAATTGAGTATCGTTGAATTCATCAATTAATGTTAACTGGTCAGGATTTTGAGAATCTATTTGCAGTACACCATTTCGATTATCTAATACAAAAAGTCTATTACTATCATTCACCACATTCGTGGCTGAACCATCTGTTGAAAATGACGAAATGTGACGCGGCTGCTTAGGATCAGTAATATCAAATACTTGAACACCCCCTTCAAGTGCCGCAATATAGGCGTGAGATTCATCATTGGTAAGTCTGTATGCTGTACCAGGAAGCGTCCGTCGTGATACGATATGACTCTGTTGTGGAATTGTAATGTCTACAACAACAAGAGATCTTGTACATAAATATACATAGTTCTGGATCAAGGCTAAATCCCATACGGGATGTTGCGTCGGAATGTGTGTTAGGATTTCTCCTGTTCCGATATTTGCTACCGAAAGTCCTACATCAGAACCAACATAAGCAAATTGGTCAAGGATTCTAACACATAATGCTCCTTGTTGACCTGGAATAGAACGGATTTCGTTGACTATCTTGCCGGTGAATGGAGCTGCCATTTCGGCAATTTTTATACCGCTTACCCCGTTTGCTATAGCAATAGTTTTGTTTTCTCCACTGTCTATCACATCAAGTGCAGAAGCAATACCGTTCGCATTATAGTGGTTCTCCCATATCGGATTTTCTGGTTGTGTTACATCTATAGTCTGTATTCCACCGATGCCATCAGCAATATGTGCGTACGATTTCTTGTCTTCAACTGAATATCGAAGAGCTATATCTTCTGCATTACCGATTGTCGGATGCGATGAAATCACACGAGGTGCTTGCGGATTATCCACATTTACGACAAGTAGTCCTGATTGTTTATCAGTTAAATATAGTAATCCTTGAAAGAAGTTAAGGGCAGTTATATTTCCAGGTGTATTAGCACGAGAAATGATATTTGTATCAAAAACATTTGGTATATTCACAACTTGTAGATCACCTGATGCAGCAAGGACAAATCTTCCTAAAACATGAAAATCCGGGATGAGTAACCGGACGGTGTTTGATATAGTGAAGCCACCAAAGTTGTCTGGTGTCAAAATGTATAGACCCCTTGCATTATCACTAAGATATATTTTTCCTTCATCGTTTGTTGAAACCTTTAATGGAGTGCCTGCCGTTTTGAATGATTGTCGTGGCAGCGGTTTGTCGTTTTTTTCTAAATCCTGCTTGTCAAAGATCAATAGCCCACGGAGAGCATCAAGCGTATATAGTTTCTCGTCAGCAAAGTGTACATCTCTCGCATCATGAAATCCTCCCAAAGATTTTATGATCCGTGGTGATGATGGAAGATCAACATCAATCATCAGAACACCTGTCCTACCGTCTGCGACATATACATTTTCTTTATCAATTGCTATTGCTTGTGCCAGTCCTGGTGTTCCAATTTCTCCGATTAGAATTGGGGAAGGAGTCAAAGAGAATATTTCCAATCCCCAATCACTGGTGGCATAAGCGATATTGTCTCTTATCATAATCTCATTGTAATTGCTGGAGAGATGTATTTGAGAGACAGGTTCAAGTTCAATAGATTGATTGGTTGGGGTTATAGAAAACCCGTTATTTTGGTTTGAATATATCGCTTGCGTATTGCTGTGAGGATTGTATGTCTCTGTTAGTGGGAACCAATTGTCAATAGAGTGATTATAATTCCGTTTGTGCGTCTGTATCAGATTTTCAATATCTATAGTAGCAATTTCGTCATCTTGTCTTGCAGTGTATTGAAAGACTTGAGCATATTCAGAAGTGACTATCAAGAGTATTTCGCCTTCATGATTTAGGTTGCCTATCTCTATTTTGTTGATTTGTTTGCTTTCCAATCTGTTTTCATCTGATATAGGTAGCACTGATTTGATAATTGGTTGGTTTCTACCTGGATCAAAATATGCGACATTTGCATATAGATATGCATCCTTGTCTGAATTTAAGGTCAATTCAAATTTTGTCGGTAGGTTTCTAAACAGTATGTATCTAACACCCCAACTCTCAATATGTATGTTATTTGAAGTCGTTGGATACTGAATCACACGTGGCGTGCGATTAGTAACTTTACGATTTAGCAGATTTTGGTAACTGAGATTCTTTCCATATTTTGAGTCGTTCAACCAGTTTGCTGTTGCCCAATTGAGGAAGATTGATATTAGATTCTCACTGTCTGCTAAAGATGCATCAATCGCGGGTAAACCAAGTTTATCTTCATCTGCAAGTTTTCTTATAAAATTGATTCCACCATGGTTCTCATAGAGGTATAACAGAAACAAAAACGCACCCCCGTAATATGAATCAAATGTGTTAGCAGTTGTCAAAGACATACTTGGCTCAGCAAGATAACCGTCAACGAACAATGTGTGAATATATCGATATATCCCCCATTCAGTGAAGGATGCAATTCCTTCTTCTAACCAACGTTGGTCTGTTGTACCACCGTTCTGATACCAGTTTATCAAATGTGCAAACTCGTGGGCAAGAATACTATTGAAGGTAAGTCTGCTTCGTTGTTTGTATTGAAATATATCCATATAGACGATATCACGTCTATTACTTGTTGGATGCGTAGGGTGCAGATCTGTTGGAGAAAAATATCCACCATAATCTTTTCCAGATTGATTCATACCAACATCATGCAATAATACGGTTATTCTGTTGTCACGATCCAATCCAGGATGCGTTTTTGAACCGATCCAGTGGTGGACTTTGGGATATATTTCTGTATCAAAAGTATCAGCAACATCTTTGGCTTGAATTTCTGTCAGCATATCTTTATAGGTGTCTTCAATAAAGATATAACAATACTTTCCAACTGCAACACATGTCGCTGCAATTGATGCTTCAGGAATGTGAATAAAGAACCGACTGGTTTGTCCTATTTTCGCGGGTGCTGCTGGAAGTGTAAAAAGTCTATCGACATTTGGGGTGTCTATCTTATGATCATGCGTGATGTTATCACACAATAGCGGAGTTCCACATTTCCAAGGTTCTGCAAGTAAATCACTCTTTGAAAGACATAACAATCCTATGAGAAAGTATAAAAATATTCGTTTAATATGACGCACTACAAAACTACACATCGTAAACTTCCTATAGAAAATGTTGATGACACAAACTAATCTCTTATATATAATATCTCTAAATCAATATTAAGATAATGATTCTGTTTCAATAAATATGAAACCATTTGAATACATAGAACATACTGCAGATACGGGGATGCTTGTTAGGGGTGATTCTCTACATTCTCTCTTTACTAATGCAGCACAAGGTTTATTTGAGATGATTGCCGTAATTGATTCAATTGATGAAACTACATCATTAGATGTTCAACTTGAATCCGATACGGTTGAAATGCTATTAGTCGCATGGTTAGATGAATTGAATTTCAAACATGAAACAGAAGAGATGTTCTTCAAGAGAGTTGAGATAACATCAATCAGTTCAACAGGAATGATAGCAAAAGTATACGGTGAACCCAAAGATTTTAACAAACATATCGTATATACTGAAATTAAAGCAGTTACATATCACCAATTATATGTTGCTGAAAACACAGACGGTGATTGGGAAGCACAAGTCATATTTGATTTATAGTGTTCAACAACAGGATGTATTACACATACTCTTTTTACTTATTCTTCTTTGATAAGAATTAATTCATTCACCTTTCTACCTTTGAGTGTAGTTACAGTGCTGCTTTGCCAAGTAACCTTAATCTCTTCAACTATCGTATCGTTCTTTAGACCAAATATGGTAGTTAACTCACTTTGAGAACAATAACTTGAACCACTCTTCACTGTCTTTGTCTGAGTGCCTATCGCAGAAGTTATACGTATACGTGAACCAATCCCATTCCGATTACTTTTATTTCCAACCAGTTTTATTTTCAACCAATTATTACGATTTCCACCGTCATTACGGTATAAATGGACTGGACCTTTTGATGTAGTGACGAGTATGTCAAGGTCACCATCGTTATCAATATCTGAATAGGCTGCACCACGTCCAACGATGGGTTTTTTCAAATCATCGCCTACTTCATCCAAAACATCTGCGAACTTGCCACCAGATAAATTACGAAATAGATGCGGGGACTGTGCATAAGTAACTTCACTCTGAACACTGTTTATATCAGTTTCAACATGCCCGTTTGCTGTAAATATATCCTCATATCCATCAAGGTCAAAATCGAAGAAAAAGCAACCGAAGGTAAGAGTCAAAAGACTCGTATGACCAATTTGTGCTACAGGTGCATCGTCAATGAAAAAGCCACCATCGTTATGGTATAAATTCAACATTTCGTTGGAAAAATTACCTATGATAAGGCTTTCTCTACCAATACGATCATAGTCAGCTGCATCAACACCCATTGCCCCAGTTGCAACGCCACTTTCATTATAAGCAACCGCTGCTAACATACCAACTTCAATGAAAGTACCATCACCATTATTCTGATATAATTTGTTGGGTTGTGTATCGTTTGCTTCAAAAATATCGGGCAGACCATCTTGATTGTAATCAAGAATACAGACCCCTAAAGATTTACTGAATGGATCGCTTATTCCCGCTTGTCGGGAAGCATCAACAAATGTTCCATTTCCCCGGTTGCGAAAGAGTTTACTTGACTGACCTTTGTAAGATTCGGGTGTACAATAGGATTTGTTTTTGCCGTCAAGTGTGCAAAAAAGGTCAGTCTCAATTGTCCACTCTACGTAATTTGCCACATATATATCAAGGTGTCCATCCTGATTGTAATCAAGCCAAGCACAACTTGTGCCAAAACCTGGGTTGGCAATACCTGCTTCTTCAGTCACATCCAGAAATGTGCCATCTCCCCTGTTTTTAAACAATCTATCTTCGTTAAGGCAACTCAAGTATATATCGTCATCTCCATCGTTATCGTAGTCAGCAACAGCAACACCCATACCATACAAAGATTTATTCAAACCAGAAGATTTGGTGACATCTGTGAAAGTACCGTCCTGATTATTCTGATAGAGTGCTGGAGTTTCGGACTTACCAGAATTATTGTTTTCCCAGTCTTTCCCATTTACAAGGAAAATGTCCTGCCATCCATCATTATTATAGTCAATAAAAGCACATCCAGAACCCATTGTTTCAGGCAAATACTTCTTACCGAATGCACCGTTATTGTGGATGAAAGAAATCCCTGCTTCTCTGGTGATCTCAGTGAATTGCGGCAGTTGTTCTGCTGATATAGTAAACGCAGGATGAATAGAAAAAAATAATAGAGAAAATGTGAGAATACGCTTTATTATTGAACTAATATGTGGATTAATATGTACATCAACCCAAGAGTTCACAAGAATGAATTTACGTATATTATTTCCTTTATCCATTTCGTGCCAATGTGCAAGTGAGTTATACAGATCGCACTTCATAATCATTTGTAATGTGGGGTCTCTGTGTCCACAATATCAACTGACATACTCCCACAGCTAAAGCAGTGGGGTTCTTAGTTCTTATATTGGTAACAATTGTTGTTTCCAAACGACTTTTCCTGCTTCCGTCTCTCGTGCCTTTTTCTGAACTGCATTAGGTCTTAATTGGACTCCACAGGCGTGACTTTCGGTGTGCCCCACCGTAGTTGGTTTCAAGTTGATTGCAGCGTTGATATCTCTATCTATAGAAATATTGCATTGACTGCAATGATATGTCCTTTCTGATAGTTCTAACTCTTTTTTCTTGTGTCCACAATTGCTACATGTTTTGCTCGATGCAAAGAATTGGGATGCTTCTGTAACAGGTATTCCATGTGTTTCTGCTTTCGTCTTGAGTTTAGAGAGAAACCCACCTAATGCTGAATCTGACAATGCTTTTGCAAGTTTCTTATTCTTTAGCATGTTGGTAATCTTTAGCGTCTCAGTCCCGATACCTCGTGCCCGGTTGACTATATCCGTAGTTGCTTTGTGGTGTGCGTCACCCCGGATACAAGCGATACGATAATGCAGTCTGGCTACCTTATCTTTTTGCTTGAACCCGTTTTTTGACTTAGGCACTTTTCTGCTAAACTTACGTTGTTCCCGTTTGAGTTTTTTCGCATAGCGTTTGAGGGGTCTCGGATTATTATATTTGATGCCATCTGAACAGGTTGCCAATGTGTTTATCCCCACATCAATGCCAATCACAGGGTGCGTTGAGTTATCAACGACTTCGGTGTCCTCTGTGTAGACAGTGATAGAGACAAACCATCGGTGTGCTATTCTTGAGACTGTCACCTTCATAATCTTCCCGACAAAACGCAATGATTCAAACATCTTGACCCAACCTATCTTAGGAAGTTTGATATTTGGACCTTTAACTTCCACAAACTGATTGTTTGTCGTGAAGGAATCCTTTTTGCCACGCTTTTTAAATCTTGGAAATCTCGCACGCTTGCCAACCCAATTCGCAATCGCAGCGGATAAGTTGCCAAATATGCTCTTATTCGGGACAACTTGATCCATATCTTTTGTCCAAGCATGTTCTTTCTTAGCGACATTAAATCGCTTGTTTAATGCTGTGGCAGATAGAAAGTTATCTTTATCTAACTCTGCTTTAAAATCTGCTAATGCATGATTATAGGCAAACCGTGCATAACCACATTGCTGGGCAAACCAATTCCGTTGCTTATTGTTTGGATTCAATGCAATTTTATGTGTTTTTAACACGACATTCCCGTATCCTGTGAAGATTCCATATCCCATCGTTAGGGGTGTGGCAGATGCCTAACGACAACCGCCGCTGAACTCGTTTAAATAGGATACCATGTTTTTTTCATAAGTCAAGTTTTTTGACGGTGTTTCATCCCAAACCTAAAGGATTGGGTTTTCACACCGCAACGTTTGATAAACTTCAAAGAACTCACTTCATTTTAAGTTTTCCCCATGTAGTTGTAAGTTTAGCTTTCGGTGCGACAGCAAACGGTTTTCCAGGTCCACCATCAGGTATATTATCACCTGTAATTGCGATATTATCAAACCTTGAACGCGAACCACCTATAACAAAACCTGCTTGTCCGCCTTTTAATGGTGCTGGGTCTATCGCTTCAAACACTGTGTCGTCAATATGAAATTCAAGAGTCCCATCTTCATTTACAACTGCCTTAAGATCATACCAGACTCCCTTTTCAACAACGAAATCAAATTCTACTGATCCGCCTCCAGGTACACCTTTAATAATGCTTGCAGTGTTTACTAAATAATCAATTAAAAAAACATATCGGCTATCTTCATCACCTCTATCGTGTAGTGTCAATCCAAAGGAGGATATCTCTTGTTTGTCCTGTTCTATCATGGCACGGCAGGATACACTATAGAACTCCCATTCAATATCTCCAGTAAGCCATAGACTCCAGAAACCCTCAGCAACAATCTCCCCAACTGCTTCTCCATTGTTTATCCACCATTTTTCTAACTGTTTATCTTCATTATAGATTTCCCATTCATTTGTATTATTATCTTCAAAATCGTCACGCCACGTTCCTGCAAATACTGATGAAATTAGAAAAATTGATAAACCTAACAGAATGAGAGAAATCTTTAAGCGAATACCCATTTTCATTATTTTTTCCTTTATTAATCTACAATGCAGTTATCTTGTATATCTGAAAATTGACAAAAACTACAATGTGAAAGGTTTTTATCAAATCTTTTCTGCTGCATTTCATTAATTATTGTTGTCCATTTATCTGAGATTTCCTGAAAATCAGTGTCATTATAACATGCTGTATGATACTGATTCAAGGAAGTGTTGAAAGACATGACTGAAATACTATCTTGTTCAGGATATGATTTATGTAATAATAGACAGATAAGTTCCATCTCAGGTTCATAATATTCAGTTTCATACTGATTACTTGTAATAAACTTGATTCCATTCCAACTGCCTGATTGATCCTTGAACATTCTGTCAATTCTACATGAGACTACCTGTCCATTGATATTTGCATGTATGGAACGACTATTCTTTGTTTTAGATGACGTATGTATCATTTCTGCTATTTCAGAGTTCTGATAGTTCATTATGTGTTCCATAATCCGTTCTCTTTGTCCAGCAGTTAGTGTTTCGTTATTTATATCAGGATAGTTTTCAAAAGCACGGTCAATTATACTATGAAGGTAGTGTCTATCTTGACGCTGATTAATACGTAACAATATATTACGCACAACATAATCTAATATCTCGTCATTTCTGTCAGATTGCCAATTGTCAAATGAAGGTATTCGTAACCTATGCTCCAATTGGTATCGTAATGGACATCTGGCATAATTGGCAAGTTCAATAACAGAATATGAAGTCTTTAGCAATCCTTGTTGTAAAGGCTGCATTGGATGTTCTGGAAAATCATCAGGATTTTTTTCATGTGATAGTCTGTCAGATATCTTTGTTACATCAGTTGTCTTAATAATTGGTATATTAAGTTGGACACGATTTTGTAGCCTGGTTTCATTTGTGTATTCATCAACTGCTACTTCTAACCTTGCATTCTCATCTTCCTTGTTTATCTCAAGATGTTCATACAACCATTTCAATAAATCTCCTATATTATCATGGTGATTGATTGCTCCTGAAAGCACAAGTCGATCTTTCGCACGGGTTGCAGCGACATAAAACAACCTCTTCTTTTCTGCTGCATCTTTATTTGTAGCACGAGTCTTCATCATTTCTACAATCTCAGGTTCAGATTTTATATAGTCCTCATCAGGTTTCCAAGGTTTAAAACCGATACCAATCTTTTCGTCAATGAAAGGTTCTGATGATGAACGTCCGCCACGATGAAGACAAGGGAGAATTACAACCGGAAATTGTTTCCCTTTAGCAGAATGAACAGTCATGATTTCCACCGAACCACTAATATTGTCTATTTGTGCTTGTCCTTCACGAGGTTCATCCGTAATTAGTATATCCAGAAAAGTAATGAAATCCGCAAGAGTCTGACTGTGTTCTTCACCATCATAGTGTCTTGCAAGATCCAAAAGTTTCTGGTAGTTAGCATATCTTTGCTGTCCCTGTTGACCTAAATTCAAAGTTCCAATCAATCCTGTTTCATTGACAACAGTCTGAATCAATTGATTCACTGGTATACGGTGTGCATACTGACTCTGATTCCTGATTATCTCAATTGCTTCTTGTAGACGCACAGAAGGAGTTTGAAAACTTCTTACTTTTTCCCAAAAACTTTTACCACTTTGAATTGAGATTTCATACAACTCAGTATCAGATATACCAAAAGCCGGACCACGTAATATTCCCACAAGTGAGGTATGATTCTTGGTTGGATCATTTAGAAAGTTAAGGTAGTTCCAAATATCATATATTTCTTGTCGTTGATAAAAGCCGACACCACCAGTGGTAAGATAAGGTATACCTGCGGAAATCAAAGCCTCTTCAAGGTCAGGAAGATGCGATCTATAACGGATCAATATCGCAATGTCCTCATAGTTTATTCCATCGGCAACCATAGTGTTTATGTGATGTGCAATGAGTCTATATTCACTGACTTGTCTATCACCGCTATTCCCCAACAATATTTCTATGGATCCTTCACCGCTGTCTGTACGCGCTTTTGTCAATGCTTCAAAAGGCACATCGTATTCGGTCTGTGTGCCATCTCCCATCAAGCTTTCAAAAAAGTAATTGACAAATCCTACAGGTTTCAGGTGTGAACGGAAGTTTTCTTTAAGTTCTATATTTTCTCCACCTCTTTCTTCAATTTTCATCCTCGTTTTATTGAAGATACGTACATCAGCACCACGAAACCCGAAAATGCTCTGTTTCGGGTCACCTACGATAAAGAGATTTGCATCGTGAAGTTCATTTGTCAGCAACATAACTAATTCATACTGCACTTCGTTTGTATCTTGATATTCATCAATCATGAAATATCTATGCCGTTCAACCAATCTGTTTCGGATGGTCTCATTGGATTTTAGTAAGTCCCGTGTCATTAACTGTAGGTCGGTGAAATCAAGTTTGCCTTGCGCAAGTTTTTTATTTTGATATTCGTTTTGTATTCCATTATATAGAGAAAGCAGGTGTTTTGTAGTCTCTAACATAAACAGATCGTCTGTTTCTGTATCTTCACGATCAAGCTGTGGAGCAGATTTAATCTTTGTTGCAACCGATACTAAATTATCAATTTCCTCTTGAAGTTCAGACACGTCTATACGATTGCCTATGAAATCCCTTTTTGCGATGTTATTTCCTGAAGTGGTAATCAAAGGTGAAATCTCATTCAACAAGTTCCGAACGTCAGGTGAACGTGGATTTCTATCTGGTAACATTTCTAATTCAGACCTTAAACTCTCAACTTCCGTTGTATTCTTACCTGTTGCAATCTGTAAAACAGCAGTTAGAGCATGAAGAAATTCATCAATCTCAGCTTCAGAAGGTAACTCTTCAAAAAACGCCTCTTTCCATTCTGTAGGTATTTCACCCTCACTGCTACCTGCATAAACGCTGTCTAAGAGTTGATCAACGATTTCACGTTTCTCTATCAGTGTTGAAAAAAGATCTAACAATTTCGTGCGATTTCCATATCTTTGGAGTGAATATCGTAATGCATCGTGATGAATATGGTTTGGATCCGTGGCAAGATCTCTCAAGTATTCTTGTATTGCTTGATTAATTAGAAGTTTTTGGTCAAGACCTTGTAAAATACTGAAGTTTGCAGGAACTCCTCCTTGGAAAGGGAATTCTCTGAGTATATTTCCACAAAAGGAGTGGATTGTTGATATTGGAGCACTGTTCATCTGCTCAATATGTCTTTTCCGTAACTCTGCATTATCTGCTTCATTCAATTCCTCAATAATTCTACCTTTCATTTCAGCAGCGGCTTTGTCAGTAAAAGTAATCGCAACAACCATTTCTGGTGTGATGTTTTCTTGCCTAAGTATTTCAAGATATCGGTCAACTAAAACCTTTGTCTTACCAGATCCTGCACCCGCTGTTACACAGATGTGTCGACCTATATCTAATGCTCTTTGTTGATTCGGTGTTGGGTTTATTGAATGATTCATGGAAGTTGCGACTTAATTTGTATGCTTCTAATTTATTGGTAACGGTACAACGGATTCTGGCGACATTGATATGCTGATGGATTCGCCTTGTTTAACGGTATCAGTACCAGGATTATGTATAATTGCTTTTAGTTTCAGTGTATCTGCTATCCTCAGTTCATATTCTTCAGTTCTTCCCAGATATGTGATTGAACCCACTGTGGCGGTTAGTTGGTTCAAACTTGAATTTCCATTAATATGAATAGTCTCTGGACGAATAGAACAACTTACTTCTTGTCCAAGAGTCAAATTATGGTGAATACTCTCTGCATGAAGGATACCGACTTCAGTTTCAATTGTTGCTTTGGCATCTGAGATCTCTTTGATATTACCAGATATAAAATTCGTTTCTCCAACAAAACTCGCAACGAAAGGATCAGCAGGATGTTGGTAAATTTCTCTTGGTGTACCCACTTGAATAAAAACACCATCTTTCATAATTGCCATGCGGTCTGCCATTGAAATCGCTTCTACCTGGTCATGTGTTACATAGATAGTCGTGATTTTCGTTCTACGGTGGATCTCTTTGATTTCATCACGCAAATTTTGTCGTAATGCTGCATCTAAATTACTTAACGGTTCATCAAGTAGTAGGACACTTGGCTCAATAACCATTGCACGTGCTAATGCTATCCGTTGTTGTTGCCCGCCAGAAAGTGTATTAACCGGTCTGTCTCTAAATTCAGACATTTCCACCATTTCAAGCACTGTATCTATTCTTTCATTCCGAATCGGTTTTTCAAGTTTTCGAAGCTGCAATCCATACTCAATATTCTCACTAACTGTCATGTGAGGCCACAAAGCATAATTTTGAAATACCATACCTGTATTACGTTGATGTGGCGGCACATTGATCATATCCAAATCATCAAACATGAGTTGACCCGCATCAGGACGATAGAACCCAGCAATCACACGGAGAAGTGTTGATTTCCCACAACCTGACGGTCCCAAAAGAAAAAATAGTTCACCAGCATCAATCGTCAAAGAAACATCATTAACTGCATAAGTCGTATCAAATGCTTTTGTAATATGGTTTAACGCTACACTAACTGACATATAAGTGACACCTAATTACTTTTTCTTTATTCATACAAAATGTATCCCACTTTACAGTATATTTTATTCAATAACATCCTTTACACAACGAAAACCGATTGTACTGCCTGAGGTGAGATGGTACCATCTATCAGCAACACGCAAATCTTCACTGCTACCACCCCATCCACCGCCTCGCAAAATACGAAAATTCTCATTTTCTGGTGCAGATTCTCTTCCATATTTAGGATTATTCTTTGATGACACGGAATAGAATTCAGCATTGTATTCGTCAAAGCACCATTCCCAAACATTACCTGTCATATCATATAGACCGAACCCATTTGGTGAAAAACTACCGACAGGAGATGTCCATCTCCAAATATCTACACCTTCTTCCCCACCATAATTCGCGTCGTTATGTGTAATTGTATCACCAGATGGAAACTTTTTACCAATCAGATTACCACGTGCAGCATACTCCCATTCTGCCTCAGTCGGAAGACGTTTATTTGCCCATTTCGCATAAGCCATCGCATCAACCCATTTAATATTTACAACAGGGTTATTTGGTTGATTGAACTTCTCGTCGTGCCAAAGTGGTGGCGAAGAATAGTCCGTTGCAACTACAAACTGTTGGTATTTAGCATTCGTTACCTCGTAAATATCAATATAGAATGCATCAATATACACTTCGTGCACAGGCAATTCATCTGGATCTCCTAAATCCTCATCAGAATTTCCCATTAAAAAGAAACCAGATGGAATCAACTGCATCTCCGCATCATCAATATGTGAAACTATTCTTTTATCTAACTTCTCTGACTCAACGGTGATGGGTGTACTATCTATACAAGCACTAAATAGAAATAATGAAAACAGCAGAATGAACTTCATTTTATGCTCATTAGACCTATTCAAATTATTGAGGCAACTTCAGCTGCAGTTTGAAGCAATGAATGAATTTCTGTCTCATATAGTGTACGGAGATCAAACATCAACTGATCATTTTCAATCCGTCCTATGATAGGAATCTTTCCCCGTCTAAAGAGATCTGAGAGATCTGATACAGTTACGGTCTTGGGGGTTAGTACTATTGCGATACTCGGTAACATCTCAACAGGAAGAGATCCACTCCCTATTTCTGACTGTGATTCACACATATCAAGTGAAACACTATCTTTGAAAATATCTTTGAGTCTCTCTACCAATTGTTCTGCATCAATAACTAATTCATCAGTTGTCCGAGTATATCGTTTCAACATTGGGAAATGGTCTGCTATTGAGTCTTGATTTAGATATGATTGTAATGTTGCTGCAAGTGCAGCGATAGTCAATTTATCTACCCTTAGTGCTCGCATCAGAGGATTCTTTCGAATCTGATGTATCCACTCTGTTTTACCAACAATAATCCCCGCCTGTGGTCCACCAAGTAACTTGTCCCCACTAAATGTAACGATGTCAACACCACTTTCGATTCTGTCAGCGACAACCGGTTCCTTCGGAAGTCCATACTGAGATAGGTCAATCAAAGCACCACTCCCTAAATCTTCCATCGTTGGAACACCGCGTTCCATACCAAGTTCTGTCAATTCATGCATCTCTGGTGTTGATGTGAAACCCACAATCTTATAATTGCTTGGATGCACCTTTAATAGTAGAGCCGTATTTTCGTTGATGGCTTCGGCATAATCTCGCAGATGTGTTCTATTTGTAGTGCCTACCTCTCTCAAAATGGCTCCACTTGCTTCCATTACATCAGGGATCCGAAATGCCCCGCCGATCTCAATTAACTCTCCACGTGAAACAATTACTTCTTTATCTTTGGCAACGGTTTGTAATGCGATTAAAACAGCTGCAGCATTGTTATTAACAACTGTTGATGCTTCACATCCGGTTAATTGCTGTAGAAACGACTCTGTTATCCTGTCCCGGTGTCCACGTTTACCAGTCTCAAGGTCATATTCAAGATTGACATAATTCTGAGCTGCGTTTTGCAGACTATCACACGCAGATTGCGATAGCAATGCACGTCCAAGATTTGTATGTGTTACAGTGCCTGTTGCATTAATGACGGTGCGAAGTGGAGACCGTGTAATTTCTTCAATTTCTTTTAATGCCAATGTAGCGTATTCAGATGGAGAAGGGAGTTGCTGAATAGTTTGTCCACTTAAGATGCGTTCTCGAACAGAAGACACAACTGATCTTAATGCCTTCGTAACAAGAGTTCGTGAATAGGATGAAATCAACTCCTGCATCTCTGGTAACAGCAAGAGTTTTTCAATTGATGGGATTTCACGTAGCGCATTTTTATCGTGTTTTTTTTCTGTCAACTTATCACCCAATAATGTGAAAAATAAAATCCATTTCTTAATCAATAAAATGTGAAACAATGTTCATTTTATCAGATAAATTATCAGTTGTCAACTAAAGTGTATGGATTCTCCATTGTAGGAGGGGTTTCTAACCCCGATTTCTTAACGAATAGGAACAACTCTTGTTGGAGGGTTTTTATAGTGAAAATTTGAAATTAACAATACACTTTATATTTAGAAAAACGCGTTTGTAGTCGCGCAATTCATTGCGCCTCTTACATTCTATGAATATGCAACTGGGACAATATGTTTCATTAATTGTAAATTTTACTATAAACACCAATGAATGCTGTATATGAACTCGGATTCTACTGGAAAAATCCTGGTTCAAAAAAAGAAACAACAAAATCCCAATACATTTCACACCCAAATGCATGGTCACCACATCAAAAAACTCTACAATTGCAATCCAACACCAACTATAATAACCCAAGGGGACACCTATCAGTTGTAGGAGGGGTTCTAACCCTGATTTCTTAATGCAAAAATGACATACGGCAAAAAAATGTAAGACACCACAAACCAGTCTAAATACTGTCCAAAATATGAACAAATTAGAAAATAAAATACCCAATTTACTTGTTTTTTCAAAATTCTGTCAAAACAAAAACTTATTTGAACCTATACTATAACAATAACCAAAGCACTACGTTGAAAAAAACCAAAAACAAGTAAACATAAAATTGTTGGATGTCCTTCCTTTATTGAAGCGATTTCTATACGAGACATAGACAACGTTTGTATTTGGTGTTGATTTGAATCAATCCGTAAACTCTGATATATTGAAACAGAATATTGACCATTGAATACCTGCGTGTTGTGCAATATTCTTTGACATACTATTCTATAATATGTTATCATCTTCAAAACTTCGTTCGTAAAGTCCTACAGAAGGAATATACTATGAAACAGAAGAGACAACCTCGCTCATTCTTCAATGCCAAGCATCGGAAATCAATGATTGTATGGTATCTAATTCTACTCATTGGTATATTGGTTTTGGCTTGGAAAATGAAAGATATAATTTCACTTTTCGGTGTATAAGACAATCCCTTTTAGATAATCTACATCCATTAATAGGAGTATTGACAACTATGTCCAATTTTAAATCATTTAGGTTTAACTATCTCGCAACATTCGGATTACTGCTATGCCTAACGGTAATTTGGAATTGCCAATCAACAGAACAGACTCAGGATCAACTCATCATTATTTCTCCTCATCCAGAAAGTATTGAGTCTGAATTTGGTAGTAATTTTGAAAGATGGTATGAAGAACAGACTGGAAAACCTGTCAAAACAGATTGGCGTGATGTTGGTGGAACATCTTCTAATTATCGTTTCATCGCAGACGAGTACAAACGCAAACCTGATGGAATTGGCATTGATATCTTCTTTGGTGGTGGCACTGACAGTTACCTCCGTTTAGCTGAAATGGATTTACTTACACCCTACAAATTACCCGATGAACAACTCAAGCAGATACCACAATCATATCATGGGATACCTGTCTACGATCCACAGTATAGGTGGTATGGTGCAGCCTTATCAAGTTTTGGTATTATGTATAATGACCAGTTACGCAAGATTGAGAAGCTGCCGGAAGTGAAAAAATGGGAGGATTTGGGTAATCCCGCATTGATAAATCAAATTGGTGCCGCGGATCCAAGAGAAAGCGGTAGCGCACACATGATGTATGAAATTATATTACAAACACATGGATGGGATAATGGGTTTGCTCTCCTTACAAAATTGGGCGGAAATGTCAAAAAGTTTTCAGCAGGATCAAACGTTATTCCAAGAGATGTTGGGGCAGGTCAAGTTCTCTATGGATTGGCAATAGACTTTTATGCGTACAGTCAAATTGCTGCATTAGGAACAGAAACAATAAAGTATGTATTACCATCCGATGGAACTGTGGTTAATCCTGATTCAATTGCAATACTCAAAGGGGCATCAAACATGTCGGTTGCGAAGAAATTCGTTGAGTTTGTCTTATCAGAACAAGCACAAAAACTGTGGATGTTACGAGATAGTGATGCAGAGGGACCACAATGGAAGGGCGGACTTAATCGCGCAAGCGTTCTCCCAGAACTCTATGATATATTAGAGGATCGATGTGTTGTAACGAATCCTTTCGCTTTGGAAATATCACCGTTCCCTTATGATGCAGATAAAGGTAGCACACGTTGGGACATCGTTAACGACCTCTTCGGTATCCTCATCATTGACTCTCATACCGATCTTGTTGATGCATGGAAAGCAATAGCGAATTCTCAAGATGCTGAAAAACAAACTCTCGCAATTACTGAATTAGTGAAAATGCCGGTTACAGAAGATGAGGCAATGAAAATTGCTGCTTCAGAATGGAAAGATCAGGTCTATCGTAATGAGAAGATCAAAGAGTGGGGACAATTCGCACAACAAAAGTATCAAAAAGCCAAAGAATTAGCGGAGTAATTAATACTCTGTCTGGTAGTCAATACCTTCGCCAAAATTAGTTGAATAAAATGGGTTTTTGTCTTATAGTTTTACACTATATAACAAAAAAGGACAAAAACCCATGTCAGAAATTATAGCACTTTTTTCAATTCTTAATCTATCTATATCTAAAACAGCGATCCGTCAGTTATGTCAAGTTGTCCTTGCACTGCTTGCGATGACAGGACGGGTCTCCATGTTAAATATCTCTCGTTGGACTTCAAAAGGAGGTAGTTACCGCACTATTCAACGCTTTTTCAATACGGTGTTGCCTTGGTCGGCAATGTGCTGGGCGTTTTTTCGCACACACTTGCTTGATCCTGATAGTGTTCATATCTTAGTAGGCGACGAAGTCGTTAGAAACAAAGATGGCAAATGCACCTATGGTTTATCGCGCTTTTTTTCTTCATTGCACGGAAAAAGCATTCTCGGTTTATCGTTTTTAGCCATATCCTTAGTCAGTGTCCCTCGGCGGCGTTCCTACCCGATGACTATTGAACAAATCGTTCGTGAAACACCTTCAAATCCTGGTGCTTCTCCGACTGAAAAGTCAGACAACATCCAGACAAAACAATCTAAACGCGGGCGTCCAAAAGGGAGCCGAAACAAAAATAAAAGGGATGTCGTCCTCAGTGATACTTTGAAACAACTTCAAACGATGCTCAAAGAGGTGCTACACCTCATTGATAACTTGATACCCATCCGTTATTTTGTCCTGGATGGATATTTTGGGAATAATAACGCTTTACAAATGGTCCATCAATGTGGTCTCCATCTTATTTCAAAACTACGTACCGATGCTGCATTGTATCTTCCCCCGACGACCTCTTACAAACGCGGACGCCCAGCAATCTATGGAGAACGGATACATCCGCATAAGATTGATGAAAAGAACGCTGTTTGGACACAAACAGTGGACAACCTGAGAACCGATGTGTATCAAATGGAACTACGCCACAAAAAGTTCCCCGACCCATTGAATGTCGTTTGTATCAAAAAAACAAACCTATCCACGAAACAGCAGGCACATGTCTTATTGTTCAGTTCTGATTTAGCACTTGACGCAGAAAAAATGATAGACTATTATTCACTCCGTTTTCAAATCGAGTTCAACTTTCGCGATGCCAAACAACATTGGGGTCTGCAAGGTTTCATGAATGTCCACAAAACCCCTGTGAACAATGCGGCAAATCTGTCAATGTTTATGGTAAATGTCAGTGCAAAACTCATGGAAAAGAACAGATGTCAGAATCCCGAATATAGTGTATTAGATCTTAAATCGCACTACCGAGGTCTGAAATATGTGCAGGAAGTATTAAAAATACTTCCGCAGAAACCTGAACCTATTGTTATTCAGCAAATCATTGGCCGTCTGAGTTCAATAGGTGCTATTCACAACACGCAAGCCAATCTTAATCCTGGATAATTGGCGAAGGTATTGGTAGTGTTAACTATAGTTTGGACAATTCCTCTCAGTTGTCACCTATCATCTGTTGAAGAGGTCTGTAACCCGGATTTATAAGAAGTGACACTAAAATATGCAGAATTCCTTTGTTCTTCGTTTGACAAAGTAATTTGATGATTAATATTCAGTAGGTAGCAACTTAGGTTAGAATATCAAAATGAGCAGCCCCAGCGGGGCGAAATGTGTATAGCACATCGTGAACAAACGATCTATAGCCCCAGCGGGGCGACAGGTGTATCATAGACGAAATAGGAATGATGAATGTGATTCTCCTTGTCCAGACTATTATTCAAGTCTATAAAAAACTGTCCAAACTACATTAGTGTTAAGATGAAAATTGATAAACCTAAAGAGAAATATGACCAATTGATCACAGATGGTTATTGTGTCGTCAAGAATGTTCTTAAAGATGATATGATAATGCATCTTCGTTCAGTTACAGATACTCTATTGGACGATCAGACAGAGGAGCAATTGGCGGCAACCCGATCATCTGGGAGTATGATTAGTATTTATATGCACTCTTTGTTTTCAGAATTAGTCGCCTACCCACGAGCACTGCTTGCATTAGATACTTTAGGTTTCCTGAGACCAAAATTCTCATCAGGATATGTCATTAGCAAACCACCGAAGAGTCCACCGCTGTTTTGGCATCAAGATTGGTGGGGTTGGAACGATCCTTGTAGTTACACAGCACTGCCTCAACAACTTTTTCTCATGTATTACTTGGTTGATACAACACCCTATAACGGATGTCTACGTGTGATTAAAAGTTCACACCTAAAAAGACATCCACTTCATGATATTTTACCAAATGCACACGGTGCGGATCTGCAGCGGGTAGAAAATCCAGAACATCCTGCTTTTCAACACTATTCAGGAGAAATTGACATTGCTGTCAATGCTGGTGATCTTGTTATCGGTGATTCTCGATTGCTTCACGCATCACACAGCAATCAATCGGAAGAACGACGTACAGTGATTACATTATGGTATCATCCGTTTTTTGCATTACTACCAGAAGCAATGCAAGCTCATATTGGTAGAATGCGGCAGAAAATACATTGGTCGGAGGAAGACTGGGACAGAATAGCAGAACTCAACCCAAATTATCAAGGCGACATTGAACCAATGGAATGGAACAGAACACCTGGTCCGGAACTAAAATAGATTCAAATGATATTGTCAGAGTTGGATTATGAATTCAAATCGCCAAAAAAATCAATCTAAGGATACATCTTCATGTTGGAGGGTTTCTAACCCCAATTATATACGTTAACATAGACATAAGACAGCATGAGTAATTCAGGAGATTAATATGTCCATTCGTCCTATTTTTCATGACTACACTTTTGGTGCTGAAGAACGTAGAGTTCTTGACAGAGATGGTCATTATGTGTTACCAGGTCTGTTAACAGATGACGCACAAGAACAATTGACAGAATCGTTGTCTCTGATTCAATCGCTAATACCTAATAGTAAGGAAGGACATGAACCCAACCGATTTTCTGCTGAATATGATAGCTACCTTGAAAGTGTGATTGCACATCCACAAATGCTGGAACTTGCACGAAAAGTGCTTGGTGACGATATCCGATATGACCACTGCGTCAGTCTTAATAGACACGGAGGTAATGGTGGCATTGGTTGGCATAGCCATGGATATTCAGATGACGATCCAAGTTACGGTTTTGTACGCATTTTCTTTTATGTCAATGGATTTGAAGTAGATGATGGTGGTTTGAAAGCAGTACCTGGAAGTCATCTTTACCGAGATGGAAGAATTCATGGTGGAACTGATGCAGCATTACGAGAAGGTTGGTTGGCTGGAAAAATCCATAAAGAGACGGGTGAACCTTTAGAGGTCCAGGCTTTATCAGTCCCACCAGGAACAGTCATCTTAATGTGGACACATGCAGCACATGCAGTAACGCCAAGAAAACAGGAGAGCGATACACGATGGACAGTCGTCTATGCTTATCGCAATCCCGGAAAACCTTCTCATGCCCGTTGGATTACACCAGAATTTGAGCAAAAGCCAATCCCCGGAACAGAAGGGTTAATGTCTCTTTATTAAAGTAGTAGTTAGGTGTTTTTCATGTCACCAAAACCAATTTTTCATGATTATACATTCGGAGATCAAGAACGAAAGGAATTAGATCATGATGGTCATTATGTACTACCTAAACTTCTTACTACCGATGCTCAGGAACGATTGACAGAAGCGTTAACTCGGATTGAATCACTCATCCCAGGTGGTAAGAAAGGATATGAACCGAACAGATTTGCGGCAGAATATGATACTTATCTCGAAAGTCTTATCGCGCATCCACAAATGCTCAAACTTGCACGCCAAGTACTTGGTGAAGAGATACGTTATGATCATTGCGTTAGTCTCAATCGTCCAGGTGGTAATGGCGGCATCGGATGGCATAGTCACGGTTATTCAGAGGATGACCCCCGCTACGGTTATGTGCGCATATTCTTCTATGTCAACGGATTTGAAGTTGATGACGGCGGTTTGAAGGCAGTACCTGGAAGTCATCTTTACCGCGATCCAAAAATACAAGCTGCAACAGATGAAGCCTTACAAGATGGTTGGTTGGTAGGGAAAACGCATCCAAAGACTGGCGAACCCTTGAAGGTCCAAACGCTTTCAGTGCCAAAGGGAACAGTCGTCCTGATGTGGACACATGCAGCACATGCAGTAACACCAAGAAAACAGGGTAGTGACACCAGATGGACAGTCGTTTATGGATATTATAAACCAGGGAAAAACCCGGGTAAAAAATGGATTTCACCTGAATTTGAACGAAAACAGTTCCCCGGAGAGGAAAATTTAATGTCACCATATTGATGCAATAAATAAGCTTCAATAATAATAACATTTTCATGTTAAGTTCTTAAACATATTCTTGGCTACTATTATGGCACAAAACAAACCGCATATTTTATTACTCATCAACGATGAACACAGACCCGATATATTGCCAATAGAAGGGGATACGGCTATCCGAACACCCACACTTTCTCGCTTTATGGATGAAGGGACTTACTTTCGTAATGCCTACACACCTTCTCCAGTCTGTGTACCTGCGCGACAAAGTTTTCTCTCTGGACTCTATCCACGGAATAGTGGGTGTTTAAACTTCGGTGACCCAATGCCAACAGAAGTGCGAACTATTCCCGGTCATTTAGGAAACTATGGATATTATTCATGTTGTGCTGGCAAAATGCATTTTGTGGGAACTGATGTAATGCACGGATGGCATGAACGAATTGGTCGTGATATTATCGGTAACAATGGCTACCCCTATCCCGCTGTAAAAGATGAACACACTGCACACATTGAACGTGAACCCGGAACAGGAATGAAACGAGATAAGTGTGCACAAGAGATACGGGATGCACAACCAGGGATAGGACATTGGATGCTACACGATCAATATAATGTGGACGGTGCCTTACTTTTCCTTGAAGAGTATTTTGTCAACGCATCCTATGACAGACCCAAAGCAGCTCCATTGTGTCTCACAGTCAGTCTCATTGCTCCGCATTATCCTTACCAATGTCCACTTGACCTATTCAACTATTACATGCAACGTGTTGAACCGATTATTGAAGAACCCAATGAGAAGTTCGATTATGCAGACTTTTTTCGTGTTAAAGTGGGTAAGGATGTTACTTACCGTCAAGCACACCGCGCCACTGCAGCTTACTACGGTATGATTGAGTGGATGGATGCACAGTTTGGTAGAGTTATTGAGAAAATGGAACACCTAAATGTTCTTGATGACTTCATCGTTGTCTTTCTTTCTGACCACGGTGAAATGCTCGGAACAAAAGGACTGTGGGAGAAACAGAGTTACTTTGAACCTTCCGTCCGAGTCCCGTTGTCAATTTGGTATCCAAAGAAATTTGGACTTTCCTCAAAGATAATAGAACAAAATGTATCATTAGTAGATCTCTTCCCAACACTTTGTGATTTAGCTGAAATCCCTGAACCTGATGAGCTTGATGGATCATCACTTGTCCCTCTGATAGAGGGAAATGCACCAGATTGGAATGATACTGTTTATAGTGAACTCTGGCGTGCACAGAACGGTCCGTCTGTCATGGTAAAAGAAGGTAATATGAAGTATTTCCGCTTTGACAAGAATAAGGGTTGGCAAGATCAACTCTTTGACCTTGCCAACGATCCCAACGAATGTAACAATCTGATAGACAATCCCAATTACACTGAATTGCTTTCAAAGCTTCGTGCAAAATTGGATTCCTTACCGCCACCTCGAAAAAAGGATAATAAGAACACTTTCATTGACCCACATCAACTCATTCCCAAATAATCTATACCTATTTTCGTCAATTACTGTCTTCATATAGATCATTTAGATCAATGAGTATAACTCCGGTATCGACTGCTCTCTGTTTCAGTGAATCAGTAAAACCAGATGCCGAAAACAAGATATATTTCGCTCTCTCTTTAAAGTGTTCAGGAAGTAAATCAACTTTTTCTATGAGTTTGTTGAGGACATTTTCACCGACTGGACTTTTCCACCACTTACACTCACCAAACCAGTTGCTATTATCTAAATTTTCCGTCATTAAATCTATCTCAAGATTTGATCCCCAATATGCCCCAACCCGTGTTGGCGCAATTCCTATCTTTTCCTTCCAATGGAGTTCAACATATTGACGACAAACATCTTCAAAGATTTCTCCCATATATTGGGATAGATTAGGGGCAATCATCCGGTTGTATACCAAATCTGAATTTCCAGATTCTATTAGACTACGAAAAGGTAAGACAAATCTATGCCAAAATTTTACATAGTTGTCTGCTATTTTATACAGTCCTTTTTTACTTCTATCTGGTGCACGTTCAGTCAACGGAACAACACGTTTTACCAAACCTAATTCTCGCAGAACACTCACGTATTTATTCGCACTTGTCGTGTTAAGTCCAACTCTTTGCGATATTTCGTTTAATCTGGTCATACCTCCTGCAATCGCTTGTAAGATACTCGCATAAGTTCTGGGTTCTCTGAGTTCTGTTCGTAACAGAAAATTAACCTCATCAAATAGATACCCTTGAGGTGTGAGTAACTCATTTATCATGTTCTGCTCTATAGATTGATCATATTCTTCTCGTAGATGTTCTGAATTTTTCAATGTAAAACGATTCAAATATGAGGGTACTCCTCCGAGCATCCCAAATATCAATGCTTTCTCACGAGAGGAAAACTCTGGATAAAATCTTCCACTCTCTCGGTAGAATAAAGGTTGCAACTTAAGTTGACCGGTTCGTCTACCATATAAAGGAGAACGTTCAGCTAATACCTCACGTTCCATGAAGCTAACGTGTGAGCCACATAGAATCAAGAATAAATTACTATCTTTGCCATGTAAATCCCAAAATCTTTGCACCAATGAAGGTAGCGCGGAATTATCTTCACACAGATATTGGAATTCATCCAAGACTACGACTAATGGTTCTTCCTCAGCTTTTTGAGCAAAATAAACAAGAACAGATTCCCAATTGTTAAATGTCATATTCTGTAACGATGGGTCTTCTATTACATGCAAAGCAACTTCTAATATTTGATTGAGATGATCACGTTCTTTCAACTGACTCGCAAGAAAATAGATACTGCGTTTGTCTTTACAAAACTGCTTCAGAAGTTCCGTTTTGCCAATTCTTCGTCTTCCATACAACACAAAGAATTCTGCTCCTTCAACACGATACCTATGTTCTAAATTGTTGAGTTCTTGTTCTCTGTTTATAAACATCACCCTATCCTCCTTTCTTGAAAGAATATACTTTAGATTATTATACTCTAAAGTATAATATTAATCAAGCAAAAATATTAAGTTTAATAGGTGTGTAAAGTTTTTGTCCCCGTTAGCGTCAATTTAGTGATATATAGTTGTCTGGTATTGATGTCTTCAGTCCCGTAGGGACGATATGTTTATAGAAAACGTTATCCCGATCCTTCTTGAGTTCCGTAGGAACGGCATATAATACCATTTCTGAAAAATAACTTCTCATTAAGAAAGTAACCGTTCGTAGTCGCGCAATTCATTTCTCCTCTTACATAATCCTGAAAATCCTATAATCCTGAAAATCCTGGTTCAGACAAATAGGATTACACTAAATTGATGCCTATGGTGTGTAAAGTTTTTGTCCCTAACTTCTCACCATGAATTGTAGGAGCGGGTCTCTGTGCCCGCCGTTGGCTTACAGGACAAGGAATGGCGGGCACAGAGACCCGGGGAATCATGGCGAATACCAAACGCGTATTCGTCTAAGCGCATTCATACCGTTGATTTGACACTACAATAGATTGAAGGTTTTGCACTTGAATTGACGTCTACGGTGACAAAAACTTTACATACTCAAGTATAATATATGATTTGCACATATTAGTATTTTATGGTAAATTACTTGACATAGAAATTCATCGGTTAAAATGGTCATTATTCTTACTAATTTCTGAGGAGGAGATATTCCAAAATGTTTTGGAAATGCCAAAAATCAAAGATATTTTCGTCAAAACAACTATTCAAAGGTCTCGTTGGATTGTTTGTAATCTTGATGTTGCTAACACAGTTTTCCGAGTTCACTGAAGCTAAAAAACTCCAATTTGATCGTGATATTCGTCCTATTTTATCTGACAAATGTTATGCATGCCACGGTCCCGATCCAGCAGTACGGCAAGCAAATCTACGCCTTGATGTTAAGGAAGGGGCTTTTTCTGAACCAAATGGTTATCCAATAATTGTCCCAGGTAAGCCTGAAGAAAGTGAATTGGTTCAGAGAATAACGCATGAAGACATAGATAGACGAATGCCTCCACAGAACTCAAATCGTCAACCAACACAAGAACAGATAGATACATTAATACAGTGGATTGCTGAAGGTGCGGAATGGGAGGAACATTGGGCATATATTCCGCCGAAACGGGTTGAAATTCCAAAAATAGAAAATCCTGATTGGGTCAAAAATCCGATTGATCAGTTTATATTATCTAAATTGAACGCAGAAGGACTTGAACCCGCTGCAGAAGCAGATAAACGCACACTCATTCGTCGTTTGCATTCTGATTTAACAGGGTTACTACCAACACCTGGTGAAGTAGATCAGTTTATAAGAGATGAAAGTCCAGATGCTTATGAAAATCTTATTAACCGTTTGCTCTCTAAACCCCAGTTCGGTGAACGGCTGGCTATCTACTGGCTCGATTTAGTGCGATATGCCGACACAAGTGGCTATCATTCCGATGAAAATGTAAACGTATGGCCATACCGTGATTATGTGATAAAAGCATTTAATGAGAATATGCCTTTTAACCAATTTACAATAGAAAATCTTGCAGGCGATCTACTATCCAATGCAACCCCTGAACAGAAGGTAGCATCTGGATATAATAGACTAATTCAAACAACTGCTGAAGGTGGTGCACAGGCGAAAGAATATCTCACAATCTATGCGGCTGATAGAGTACGCACAACAGCATCTGTTTGGTTAGGTGCAACACTCGGTTGTGCTCAATGCCACGACCACAAATTTGATCCTTTTACAGCTAAAGATTTTTACAGTTTCGCAGCCTTCTTCGCAGATATTGAGGGGCCCGGAGTATATCGAGGTGGAAGCAAATGGGATCCTGTGGTAATGTTACCATCTCAAGAACAACAAGAAGAATTAGATCAGATTGACGATGAATTAGTAAGGTTGCGAAAAGTCTTTAAGTTGTCATCTCCAGGTTTAAAGGCAGAGCAGACTAAGTGGGAGGAAGAGATACGCTCACTTCTCACTTCAACAGAACCGGCAGATTTCGCTTGGGTTGATGATGCACAGTCAAATGGCGGAAGAACTGATGGCACATGGAAATTTGTTAATAAGACTGAAGCACCTGTTTTTAGCAAAGAAAAGTCACGAATACAAACTGCTGCACCAGATCAACTTGTTCAACATTCATTCCACAATGCAAATCGGAAGGTCACACTTGCAGAAGGTGATATTCTATATGCTTATGTGTGGTTAGATCCTGAGAACACACCTCAGACAATTATGCTTCAATGGAACGATGGCAGTTGGGAACACCGTGCATTCTGGGGAGAAGACAAAATAGTGTATGGAGACATTGGAAGTGATACACCAGCGCATAAACCCATGGGTGATCTACCAGAATTGGGAAAATGGGTACGGCTTGAAGTTGATCCGGCATTAGTCGGTTTGAAAGCAGGAAGTGTCCTGAATGGAATTGCATTCACACAATTTGGTGGTACTGCCTATTGGGATGTCGCTGGTATTGAAACGACAGTCGGTGTAGTGACAAGGAATTCTCATGACGGTGCTGTTATTAATGCAATTCAAGTTGATCCGTTTGTCCGAACAACCAACCAAAGAAAACAGATTGAAGATTACTTCCGACAAATAGCACCAGCACTTGATGGTATCCGCACACAGATTTCGGATTTAGAAAAACGGCAAAATGAGATCAGATCAAAAAGTCCATACTCACTTACAACAGTTTCAGTACAGCCTCGAACAACCCGAATATTACCGAGAGGGAATTGGTTAGACGATTCTGGTGACATCGTTGAACCGATGATACCTGAATTTATGGGTGATTTCAATATAAAGAATCGTCGTCCGACACGACTTGATCTCGCAAATTGGGTTGTGTCAAGGAATAATCCTTTGACGGCACGTGCTTTTGTCAATCGTCTCTGGGCACTTTATTTTGGCACAGGTATCTCTCGCGTGCTTGATGACCTTGGAGCACAAGGTGAACCACCAGTCCATGCAGAACTCCTTGATTGGTTGGCAGTTGAGTTTATGGAAAGTGGATGGAATGTTAAACAGTTGGTGAAACTGATTGTTTCTTCAAACGCATATCGTCAGTCCTCAAAACCAAATGAGGTACTGCGCGAAAAAGACCCATACAATCGACTTATTGCACGACAATCGCGTTGGAGACTTGATGCGGAAATTGTTCGTGACAACGCATTATTGCTAAGTGGACTTCTTGTTTCCAAAATTGGCGGACCAAGTGTTAGACCTTATCAACCCGTAGGATACTATTCCAACCTTAACTTCCCAAAACGCAGATATGTTCATGACAAAGGGGAGAGTCAGTATCGTCGCGGACTTTATACGCATTGGCAGCGAACCTTCTTACATCCGAGTATGATGGCATTTGACGCACCAAGTAGGCAGGAGTGTACAGCTGAAAGGTCAACATCTAACACACCAATGCAGGCACTAACATTGTTAAATGATCCGACTTATGTTGAGGCAGCACGTGTTCTCGCGGCACGTATAATCCGTGAAGGTGGCGGCACTCCTACAGAGCAAATCAATTGGGCATATCGACACACTCTATCAAGACTACCACAACCGAAAGAACTTGAGATTATGACGCAGTTATTTGAGAAACATAAAAGCGAATATACCGAAAATCCAGACATCGCAAACACATTAGCTGCCATAGGTGAAGCTCCCTCAACGCAAGGTGTTGAACCTATTGAATTGGCATCATGGACATCTGTTGCTCGTGTGATTCTGAATCTACATGAAACGATTACGAGATATTAATTAACGTGAGTTTGATAATAGGTATCTGAACTTCATTTTATACAAAATATCTCTCTCATAGACTCGGTAGGTGCGGTTTCCTAACCAATTCAGAATACCATACGCGTATGCTGATGGAATACAGAAAACTGATTTATCAAACTCACATTATAGTAAATAACTGTGAAGACTAACAAAGCATAATGTTGTCAGGCAAAGTCGTTACTATAATTTATCTGAAGGAAATTATCATGAAATCAAATTCCTTAATATTACCCATTAACTTGGAACAAATTGCCATATTAATTGAAGGTATGCCCCACATCAACGGAAGAAATTAGTTGCAATGGTACCAGAATTGGCAATTGATGCACTTATGCAAGAAGAGTCAAAAGATGAAGTTAGTCAAATTATACAAGAATTAAAAGAAGAACTAATTGAAATAGTTGGTGAAAAACAATTATCCAAAGAAACTTTCTTAGGTGACTTTACTCTTGAAGAATTCCTAATGTTATCAGATAGTGAACGGAACGAACTCTGGAATCAATGGAGTGCGATGGACATTCATGAGTTTGAGGAAATTAAGGTTCATTATATTCCATAGTTAAGTTTAAGGAGATTATAAGATGTACAATAATATTACTGAAGAAACCAAACTACGTCTCACAAGACGCACATTTTTAGGTAAAACAGTACGCGGTGTCGGGTCAGTTGCACTTGCTTCTCTACTCACACCGTCGTTGGTTGATGCAGCCCCAAACATTGAACGATGGCAAGGAATCATTACTGAACCTCATGTGCAACCAAAAGCAAAATGTGTGATACATCTTTGCATGGCTGGAGGACCTTCACACTTAGAGACATTAGACCATAAACCGAAACTTGCAGAAATGCACGGTAAACCGATGCCACAATCCTACACAAAGGGACAACCGATTGCGCAGCTGCAAGGTCAAGCAAATGCACTTAAATGTCTCGGTCCGACACACGAATTCCAAAATTTTGGTGATTCTGGACAGGTGATGAGTTCAGCATTTCCTCACATTGGCAGCCTTGCAGACGATATCTGCATTGTGCGTTCTTTACGCACCGAGCAGATAAATCATGATCCCGCACACACTTTCATGAACACAGGTACTGCAATTTCAGGAAGACCAAGTATGGGGTCGTGGTTGTTATATGGTCTCGGTAGTGAAAACGAAAATCTTCCCGGTTTTGTTGTTCTTATTTCCTCAGGTGGAGGACAAGACCAACCGATCGCAACACGCCAGTGGCACAGCGGATTTCTACCCGGACAATTCCAAGGTGTTCAGTTCAATTCAAAAGGTGATCCAGTTCACTATGTCTCAAATCCTGATGGCGTAAGTAAAGACCAGCAGGAAGATGTGGTAGGTGCAGTTCAAAGTTTGAACAGTATACTCAATGAAACAGTTGACGACCCAACGATTGCAACACGGATCAATCAATATGAGATGGCGTTCCGTATGCAGACAAGTGTTCCTGAATTAACCGATATATCTAAAGAACCACAGGAAATCCTTGATATGTATGGAGCAAAACCCGGAGATGGTTCGTACGCATCCAACTGTTTACTTGCACGAAGATTAGCTGAACGAGGAGTGCGTTTTATTCAACTTTATCATAGAGGATGGGATCATCACGGTGGAATTCAAAACGCAATAAAAACAACTGCTGGGTATGTTGATAAAGCAACTGCAGCTCTCGTCAATGACTTGAAACAACGAGGAATGTTAGACGAAACCTTGGTTATATGGGGTGGAGAGTTTGGAAGAACTCCGATGGCACAAGGAAGTGGTCGCGACCACCACATTAAAGGTTTCTCCATGTGGATGGCTGGCGGTGGTGTTCAAGGTGGAATTAGCTACGGTAATACTGACGAACTCGGTTACAATGCTGTTGAAAATATCGTACATGTTCACGACTTCCACGCAACAATGCTTCATCTATTAGGCATAGACCATGAAAAACTGACTTATCGGTTCCAAGGTAGAGACTTCCGACTGACAGATGTACACGGGCATGTTGTCAAAGACATTTTAGCATAGAATACTTGACATTACCGTAAGTGTAAGATTTCCAATATGAAGAACAGGCCGCTTCAACTTAAATTCTATACAAAGTCGGATTGTCCGCTTTGCGATGAGGCAAAATTAATATTGAAGAACGTTCAAGCGAAATTACCGTTCATTGCTGTTGAGGAAATTGATATTACGAAGAATCTTGGACTGTTTTCTAAATATAAACTGCTAATTCCAGTACTTGAAATGAATGGGAAGCAACTAAGCATGCACCGTATTAAGTTAAGTAAACTGATTTGGCAGCTAAGATGGTACCGTTTGCGATTTCATTTTAGTAATCAGTGAGGGAGGATTATATGAATCATCCCAAACACATTGTTGCAGTCTCAGGATTGATAAGCCATCCGAACGGACAAGTTCTCCTTATACGAAGTCCACGTCGCGGTTGGGAGTTTCCGGGCGGTCAAGTTGAAGAAGGAGAAGACCTTATAGAAGCGTTGCAGCGTGAAATTAAGGAAGAATCAGGTGTCACTGCGTCAATCGGTTCTCTGGTAGGTGTTTATTCAAACATTCGGTCTCCGTCTAAAGTCATGTTTGGTTTCTTAGGTGAGTATGTCAGTGGTAAACTAACGACAAGTGATGAAAGCATTGAGACAAAATGGGTAGACCGAGATTCAATTCTCAAGAAAGTTACCAATCCGATGATTCATGATCGCATCAAAGATATGCTTGATTTCAATGGACAGATTCTATATCGTGTGTACACAACCAACCCATACAAGATTTATCAACAATTTTATCTATAAAATCAGTAGTTTGTAACTATCGTAATATTTACACAGATTTGGAGTGACTATGGAATATATCAAGAATGTCTGGCTATCAATGGTTGTAGTATTAATGTCTGTAATCGTATTCGGATGTGAATTTGTTGAGAAAGTGGTAGACACCGATGATGCAAGCATGTTGGATTCAACACCTTTAAAAGTAACGATGATTTATCCAAATGACTGCGTTGGATCTGCTGCTTATTGCTCAAGTTTCCATATCGGTGTGAGAACAGCTGTCACAGAACTTGGGATAATGCTAACAGAATTGAACGGAAGTGAAAACGATCCTAACGCAACTGAGATGTTGATGAGGGATGCAGCACAAAACACTGATTTAGTGATAACAGCTGGTTATCAAATGGGAGATATACTCAACCGTGTTGCACCAGACTTTCCAGATGTGAAATTTGCTGTTTTTGATGTTGTTCTTGATATGCCTAACGTTGCTGCTGTTAACTATAAATCAAATGAAGGATCCTTTCTTGTCGGAGCAATCGCAGCATTAAAATCAGAGACTGGAAAAATAGGTTATATCGGTGGTGCTGATGTTCCATTAATCCATGAATTTGAAGCTGGATATATTGCAGGTATTCGTGAAATTAATCCAATGGCTGATATTACTGTTGAATACATCAGTTTAGATGCAACAGGTTTCATTCAACCTGAGAAAGCGAAAGAGCTTGCATTGATGCAATATGCAAGTGGTGTTGATGTCATATACACTGCAGCGGGAGGTTCAGGACAAGGGGTACTTGAAGCAGCACAGGAAACACAAAAGTTTATAATTTGGGTAGATTCCAACGGGAACGACCTTGCCCCTAGACTTGTCTTGACAAGTATGGCAAAAGAAATCCCTGTATCTGTTCAACGTATCATACAAGAGACCATTGATGGAAATTTCATGGCGGGAGTGCGTTACTTTGGATTGGAAGACGGTGGTGTCTATTATGCAGTGGATGAACACAACATGCCACTACTCTCAGACGAAATAATAGCGAAGGTGGAATCGTTAAAAGAAAGGATTGTTAAAGGAGAAATTATCGTCCCTGATACAATTACTTTACCACGTGAATAATATTACAAAATTATCGCAACATAGATTCTAACAAACATTAATAGATCGAAATTGGAGATAATAATGCTAGATCAATATCCATATCCAGAGTACGAAGGAAGACGAAATATTTTAACAGGAATCATACTTGCAATAATAACCTGTGGTCTATATAGCCTATACTGGCAATACAAACAGATGGAAACACTAAATGCTTGGCTTGGAAGAGAGGACTATTCTGTGATACTCACGACGACTAAAGTCGTGTGCTTCTTTGAAACACATAACTCTCCTCTATGTGATTCCTGCTTCCGTCTCTCGTGCCTCTATTCTGAACTGTGTGAGGTCTTATTCGGACTCCACAAGCGTTTATTCTCTCTGTCTATCCGACAGCGAGGTTTTTTAGGTTTATTGCAGCGTTTACATCTCTATCTTCTTGATATTGGCATACGCTGCAGTGATATGTTCTCTCTGAAAGTGTTAGGTCTTTTTTCTTATGTCCGCAACTGGAACAAGTTTTACTGGATGCATAGAATTGCGGTGCTTCTGTGATGGGTATTCCTAATGCGTCTGCTTTCGTCTTGAGTTTCTGTAGAAACCCGCCGAATGCACTATCTGCTAATGCTTTTGCTAAACTTCTATTTTTTAGCATGTTCGTTATATTTAGTGTTTCCACTGTGATACGACTTGCTCGTTTAGCAATAGTAGTTGTTGCTTTGTGATGTGCATCGCTTCGGATACAACCGATTCTGTAATGAACTCGTTCCACTTTATGTTTTTGCTTATACCAGTTTTTAGACGTGAACACTTTGCGGCTTAACTTGCGTTGTTCTCGTTTTAGTTTTCGTTCATAGCGTTTTAGTGGTCTCGGATTATGGTATTTCGTGCCATCACTCAAGGTTGCTAATGTGTTGATACCGATATCTATACCGATTACAGGGTGTGTTGAGGTGTCAACTGCTGCGGTGTCCTCTGTTTTTACGGTGATAGATACAAACCAACGGTGTGCCGTCCTTGAAATCGTTACGCTGATAATCTTGCCTTCAAAACGTAAGGGGTGAAACATTTTGACCCAACCGATTTTTGGCAACTTGATACGTTTACCTTCTACTCGCACGGATTGTTCGTCCGTTGTCCAAGCGTCCCTAATGCCACGCTTTTTGAACTTTGGAAACTTCGCACGCTTGGATACCCAATTCGCAATCGCTTGCCCAAGATTTCTGATGGCATACAACGCAGCTCTTTGGTCTTGTGAACATGTCCACTCATAACGCTTTTTCGCTTTGTTGAAGTTATTATTAAGGGTTCGCCATGATTGAAAGTTATCATTATCTAATCCAATCTTAAAATCTGACAACGCATGATTATACGCAAAACGCGCATAACCACATTGTTGGGAAAACCAACGCCTCTGCTTAAATGTCGGATCTAATGTGATTTTATGGGTCTTGTATGGCATATCTGACTCCTGATAAGATGCTGACCCCCTCGTCAAAGGTGTGGTAGGTGTTGACGCACCTACCACAGAGTCAGTCTTATTATTATACCACAACCTTAGGGAAAATATCAAGCGTTTTTTGACCCAAGCATAAATGCTTGGGATTGCCAGTTAATTCCCTTCATCTTATGGCTTTTGCTTTCATTTCTCACATGTGGTATTTTCGGATTATATTATGAATATAAGATGGCGATTGGGATCAATGAAATTCAAACTAACAAAGGTATGTACGTAGATACAAATTTACCGATTCTATGTGTTCTGTTAGCATTATTCGGTGTAGGTATCGCTTCAATAGCAATTCAACAATATCACATCAATAAACTCTACGGTGACCATGCTGATGGTTAATCACATTCTTATTGCTCGTATTTTTCTTATAGGATTGGCAGTAATCGGGATTTTCACAGCAGTCACCGCAAAAACACCTGACGAAGTCTCGTTGATACCATGTGTATTTCAAACTGTGACAGATGTTCCGTGTCCAGGGTGCGGTATGACACGCGCTTGTCTTTCCATTACGCACGGACATTTCACTGATGCATGGCGATACCATCCTTTCTCTTTTCTCCTCGTAGGTCTAGCAATGGGTATAGCACTCTTTCCATCTCGGATGACAGATGTTTGGAACCGACTATCCACAAGAAAACGCAATTCAATTTCAATCTGTGGAATTGTTTTCTGTCTCTCAGTGTGGTTAATAAAGTTAAAGTCAATTATATGGTAACCTTATAGGTAAAGTTTCTTCAGAAGAGTAAAGCAATATAACCTATAGATGCAAATTCAAGACCCATATCAAACATATAGCATAACACAGAACATTGTTGTCAGTATTATTCTTTCTCTGATTACTTTGGGAATTTATTTACTGTATTGGCAATACAAGCAGAGGCAAACACTGAATGCATGGTTGGGTCGGAAAGAATACTATTTCTGGCGGTGGTTTTTTCTATCAATAGTTACATGTGGCATATACGAAGTATTTGAAGAATACAAAATGTCACAGAGCATTAACTGGGTTGAAAATAAATACAATTTACAGGTGCATCGGAACTTATCCATTACAGCAGTTCTACTTACACTGTTCGGATTAGGCTTTGTCACAACTGCCATTCAACAACACTATATCAATAAATTTCATGATTACTATCTGTATTTGATATCAAAATAAGACTTGTAATAGAATAAAATATCTCAGTAATATCTAGCAATTTTATTTGATTTTAAGTATTGTACCCTTCTCCCCAACAATCCACCCCGACTTTTTTGTGAAGAAAATATCCTGTAAATTGTGCGTGGTTGGCGATGGATAAAGGTTCCACGTGATACCACCATCATTGGTATGTAATATCATCCCTTCTTCTCCAACTGCCCATCCATCTTTTTCAGTACGAAATTCAACATCTCGTAGACTCTGTTTCAGAAGGTTTTTATAAGGGTTCCATGTTTCCCCACCATCAGCAGTATGCAAAATCAGACCATCTGTTCCTACAATCCACCCATTCATTTTATCCACAAAATGCACAGCAAATAAAGGTTGTTCTACTCTACTTTCTTGACGTATCCACTGTTTACCACCGTCTTCTGTATGTAAGATTTCACCTTCTTGTCCAACAATCCATCCGTGGTTAGTGTCAACAAAAAACACACTCCACAGATGTATATCAGAAAATGTCTTGATCTTTTCCCATTTTCCACCACCGTTCTGTGTATGGAGGATCGTTCCAAATCCACCAACTGCCCAACCTTCTATTTTCGTGATAAAATATAAGTCTAATATGCCAGAAGGTTTCTTTCCAACTGACCGTTCTTGGTATTGGACACCCCATGAATTTCCGCCACTTCCAGTATACGACACCTTGCCTATACTTGCCAACCAACCATGCTGCGGAGATGTGAAGTTTACATGTGTATAATTATTATCTGTTGATGTATCAGTTACTTTTTCATTTTTTGTTTCAGTCCAAGTCTTCCCACCATCTGTTGTAGACAAGATAGTATCATTTGTACCGACTGTCCAACCATGTTTATCATCTCCAAAATGAATTCCGTAGAGATGCGCTTCTGTTCCGCTGTCTACCCTTTTCCATTCACCCTGCGAACTGTCCTGTGAACAACCCGATAAAACTAAGATTGTGAATGACAGCAAGAGAAACCAATGTATTATTTTCATGAGAAATCTCCAGATAAATTGATTGTATTTTGATATGAATTGTGCTATATTACTTTAATACAAGGTGCCACCAATCACTTGTTGGAGGGTTTGTAACCCCGATTTATAGGGAGTGGCACCAAAATGTGAAGAAATCCTTTGTTTTTTCGTTTGATATAGTAATCTGATGATTAATATTCAGTAAGTAGCTACTTAGGTTACTTTAACTAATTTCAGATGAATTGTCAATGAATATGTTATCCTGATGAGTATTGTGCTATAGATCTCCTATATGGGTTATGTAATCGGAATTGATGGCGGTGGAACAAAAACAGCAGGTATTTTAGCAACAGAAGTTGGTGAAATTGTTGCAAAAGTTCAGGCAGGTCCATCAAACTATCACGTTGTTGGTATTGAACAGACACAAGCAGTTCTTCTTCAAATCATTACGAAACTATCCACTCAGATTGGAAACACCACATTACAGTCTATTCCAGTATGCATAGGTATGGCAGGTTTAGGGCGAGAAGAAGATAGAATTGTTATCGGACAGATTTGCGATGAAATAGGAATAAATAAAGATCGTATTCTTACACATGACGCACATATTGCATTAATTGGTGGATCAGGAAAACAGGCAGGTGTGATAGTAATTTCTGGGACAGGTTCGATTGTCTATGGAATCAATCAGAGTGGTAAAGAGGTCCGCTCTGGAGGTTGGGGTTACCTACTCGGAGATGAAGGAAGTGGATACGACATTGCCTTGAAAGGTCTACAGGCAATAACACGTGCAGCAGACAAACGTGGACAGCCGACCCTGTTAACGGACTTGATTCTGAAGAGACTTGATCTGAAAACACCTAACGAATTAATTCGGTGGACACACGCTGCAAACAGAGATGAAATCGCACAATTGGCAGGATTGGTGTTTGAAGCAGCAGAATTGAAAGATGAGAGAGCAATTCAAATTGTAGATAACGCGTTTAGTGAACTCGCTTGTGCAGTTGAGACAGTGACGGTACAATTGAATTTCACTCAACAGTTTGATATAGTATTTAATGGAGGAATACTCCTAAATCAAGCACTTTTAGCGGATAAACTTCAAAGATGGATTGAGAAGATAATAATTGGAAGCAATGTTATTAAGCCGATACATGAACCTGCTTACGGTGCAGTTCTCTTGGCAATGACATGCTTGTAGACTCGCAAAACACATGATTACTTAATTGTGATAACAGAACAACGAAATCCAAATTCAACCGACATTGATCTAAAGTCAATCTCTGATATTGTTCAGATTTTTCACGAAGAAGATCAAAAGGCAATAGATGCAGTCGAAGCTGAATCAGAATCAATCACACTCGCAATTGAGATGATTGTCAAGACGTTTCAAAATGGAGGTAGACTCTTTTACATTGGTGCTGGTACTAGCGGGAGACTTGGTGTTTTGGACGCTTCTGAATGTCCACCTACCTTTAGTACAGATCCAGAAATGGTACAAGGGATTATTGCTGGAGGGGATACGGCTTTGCGTAATGCAGTAGAAGGTGAAGAAGACAAACCAGATCGCGGTGCCAATGCAATTCTTGACTTTAAACTGACAGAGAAAGACATTCTCATCGGCATAGCAACAAGTGGAAGAACTCCCTATGTTTTAGGAGCATTAAACCAAGCACACGCAATCGGAGTCAAAACCATATTTCTGTCGTGCGTTGACCCCGCAGAAGAATTAAGAGAATACATTGATCACTTCATCACCCCAATTGTTGGTCCTGAAATAATCACAGGGTCAACACGGTTGAAAGCGGGAACTGCAACAAAATTAGTTCTCAATATGCTGACAACCGTTTCAATGGTGAAAATTGGAAAAGTATATAACAACCTTATGGTGGATGTGAATGCCACAAATTCAAAATTAGTTGAGCGGTGTATCCGAATTATTCAAACAGTTACAGGTGTAGAATCCGCAATTGCTCAAAAGACTTTGAAAAAAGCTGAAGGTAATGCAAAAATTGCAATTGTTATGTTGGCAAAAGGTATCAACAAAGATGATGCAACAATACTATTAGAAAAAAATCGGGGATTATTACGACCAATTTTAGATGGATAACCATCAATCGTCCGATTCTAATCGATGATGTGTCCTTTGTAAATAAAGGGAGAAACTATATGGCTACGAATGTTACAAAAGTAGGTCTTGCTAAAACTGGAAGACGACGTTCTAACGTTTATGAAGCACTAAATAATATCCGTGATGACATCACACCGAAAGTTCGCGAACAGGTGTTGTTAAAGCCGAATTTCCTATCCAGTACAAATCAACTTGCATCCTCACATGTAGATGTGATACGTGGTGCTATTGACTTTCTATTAAGCACACCTCAACCACCGAACGAGATTATCATTGCTGAAGGAGCAAATGAATCGTTTTCTGGTGAAGCATTTCAAATCTTCGGATATGATGCGCTTCAAGCGGAGTATGATGTCCCAATAAGACTGGTTGATCTACACCAAGAAACTGAATGGATGGAAACCACAGTATTTCTTGCAGATCGGAAGTCAGATACTGTAAGGATGCCGAAGATCGTTCTTGACTGTCCATGCACCATATCTGTTGCTATTGCAAAGACGCATGATGCTGGTGTTGTCACCCTTGCAATGAAAAACATGATTATGGGAACATTACACAAAGAGGACCGCATTAAAATGCACGGTTATCATAGCCATGGAGATCGTGAGCTCCCGCGTGAAGCACAAAGTCTAAATATCAATCTTCTTCGGTTATCACGAGATCTTAAGCCAGACATTGCTATTGTTGACGGAACTGTTGGATTACAAGGGAACGGTCCAGGTGGCACTAATTCAGTTCCACTCGGAATTGCTGTAGTAAGTGGTGATGTATTCGCTGCAGATGCTGTTACATCAAAGGCAATGGGATTTGAACCTATGGAGATTGGATTATTCAACTATGCAAATGAATTAGGTTACGGAACTGCAGACCTAAACAATATAGACATCATCGGTCCTGATGTTGATTCCGTTGCTATACCGTTTAAACCGCATGAGACTACAGACCTGCAATTCCAATGGCATGAAGATGAATCTTCAGAATATCTCGCAGCAGACTAATACCAAATTAACCTGATTTGCATCGCGAGGTCTCCGTGCCTCGCAATGCTGACTTTATCAAAAATAATAAACACGCTAATTTGGTATAATTGTATAAAGGAGTATTATGAAACGTATATTACAAGTATTGGTTCTATCGGTGTTCGTGCTTTCTTCTCCCGCTTTTGCATGGTGGGGTGGTGGACATGACATCCTCACACAAGCCTCTATTAAAGCATTACCTGACGAATTACCTGAATTTTTCAGGTCTGCATCAGGTGAAAGTATGATCGCACATTGTGCTTATGATCCTGATGTATCAAAAAATCGTGATATGGCACATGCTCGGACAGCAGAACACGGTGAACATTACTTTGATCTGGAACTCATCAAAGATAATCCTGTACCAGCTAATCGTGATGAATTCATCAAATTGTGTGCAGAGTTGAATCAGGATCCAAGCAAAGTTGGTTACCTACCCTATACAGTAGCGGAATGGACAGAACGACTTGCTATCGCGTTTGCAGAATATCGCAAATGGCCTGATAATCCAATCATTCAATATAAATGTTATGTCTACGCAGGATTTCTCGGTCACTATGCACAAGACATGTGCCAACCTCTACACTTGACTGTACATTTTGATGGTATTGTTCAAAAGGACGGTTCAAAACTGCATAGTGGAATCCATGAGAAAGTAGATTCATCAATTGAGGTATTAAAACTTGATCCATCTGAACTTGCCAAGGATCAAAAAGTAGAGATGGTTGGTGACTTATTTCCAGCAATTGTCAAGCAGTTAAAAGAAGGCTTTAACTTGGTAGACAATGTCTATGAACTGGTTGAACAATATGAGGCACTCAAAAAACCTTCCATAGAATTAATTGATTTTACGAATGACCGCTCACGAGAGGGTGTGCGTTGGACAGCATCTCTCTATCTAACTGCATGGAAAATGTCGGAAAACATAAAATTACCGGGATGGCTTGAACGTTAAGTATAACTCTCAATTGTCGGTCTAATTAGATTGACATCTGAAAAATTATATGGTATCTTATTTTATATGGCAGAAAAAGTAGTTTTACCTGATATAAATCCAGATGCTGTTTTTGATTTAGGAGAACTCGGATGTGGTGACCTTATTATAGCACTATTAAAATCCATGAGAACTCTTGAGCAAGGACAGATAGCACAAGTCCGTGCTTTGGATCCAGGTGCACCTGTAGACATCGCGGCATGGTGTAACATGATAGGCAATGAACTTCTCGCTGATTGTTGCGGAGAAGACAATGCCTATTTTTATATTAAAAAAGGAGTATAAACATAATGGCGAAGTTAATGATAAGCATTACGCACGCAAAAGATGATACCGACAAAGCCACTGTCGGTTTTGTTGTTGCGAATGCTTCGGTTGCATCCGGTGTTGAAACAGTCATATTTCTTAGCACTGAAGGTGTACATTTATCACAGAGTGGTTACGCTGATGATATTCATGAAGATGGTTTTGCACCACTAAAACAATTAATGTCTGATTTTGCCGAGGTCGGTGGAACAATTTGGGTATGTTCTCCATGCTTCAAAAAACGAAGTCTTGATGAAAATAACCTTGTTGAAAGTGCATTGATAGTTGGTGGTGCAAAGGCTGTGGAGTTCTTAACCACTGGTGCATCTTGCATTACCTATTGACATTGGGTTAAGGTGTTCCTGCAGTTCGCTGTAGTAATAACCTATTGGGTTCGGTTGAATCCCAATTCTGACAAATATGTCTCCCTCCCAATGTAAATATGATTGTTTATCTAAAGATCATTTGATCTTTCTTACTTAGAGTAAACGAATACATAGGGAGGGTTTCATTATTAAGACCAATAATATACTTCATAAAAAATCCACAATACCTTACCCACCTTCAAAATAAAACATATAATACAAAATAGACAAACGATAAAACAGATATGCAAATACTTCTATAGATAAAGTTAAGACAGAATCTATCTTTCACAAAGGAAATGTATGCGAGAAGAAGATTTAAATGCCCCAGATTCTTTACAAACAGCACATATATGTGAAGGTGGAAACCTTGACTGTGGTTCTGGTTTACTCCTGCTCATTCGAAAATCTATGGAAAAAGTTCCTGATGGAGAAGTCTTGGAAATACGTAGCACAGAAATCAGCGTCAAAGAGGATCTGCCAGCCTGGTGTCGCATGACAGAAAACCCATACCTCGGTTGGCGACCTGATCCTGAGCATAACAAATATTTCGTACAACGCGGTGAAGTCGAACAGGATGCTGATATTGCTTACGAACAAGCACGAGATTATCGGTGGAAGACACGTATCCATTGGGATGGGGGTCTGCAGGCAAAGGTATTCTGTAGAAATCACTCGTGGTCGGTTGGACAACCTGCAAGTTTTGATGTGCGTGATGAAGCACCCAGTGCAGTAGAATATGTTCTTGGTGCACTCGGTGCTTGTTTAGCGATGGGTTTCCAGATTCGGGCATCACAACAAAAGATTGAAATTGATGAATTGGAGATTTCCTTAAGTGCACAAATAGATAACATATTCGTCTTCCTCGGTACTGAAGAGGATGGACATAGCGGGTTTAAAGAGGTCAGCGGAACGATATATGTTGCCTCCGATGCTGATGATGAAATGTTAGAAAAACTCTGGCAGGAAACCATCACCGCCTCTCCTGTGACGAATACTTTGACGCGGGATGTTGACATAAAGGTGGATTTGCGAGTGATATAAGCTCGTAAAAACTAAGGAGGAACAATTATGACGCAGCTACTTGAAAAAGTGATTACTGAGGTATATAAATTGCCTCCTGAACAGCAAGATGCCATTGCAACCATCATTTTTGAAGGACTTGAAGATGAACGGCGGTGGGAAAAGTCTTTTGCAGAATCGCAAGACCAACTCGCTCAACTTGCTGAAAAAGTACGTGCTAATATTAACGTGAGTTTGATAAATCAAATATTTGTATTCCATCAGAATACGCGTTTGGTATTCTGAATTGGTTAGGAAACCGCACCTTAGGCATCAATTTAAGGATTTATTTGCATGGCGATAACGTTCTTTAGTCCCGTAGGGACGGGATGTTTATAGATAAACGCCATCATCACAGCTTTTAGTCCCGTAGGGACGATATGTTTGTAACAACCGAAACGTATAAACATAGCGTCCCTACGGGACTAAGAAATGGGTATTGAACGTTGTGCTATAGACATATCGTCCCTACGGGACTGAGGACACTAATAAAACGGATTGATCTTCTTAAATTACTCCTGCCATTGTAGCGCGGGGTCTCCGTGCCCCGCACGTTGTTTGAATGTAGCAGGTTTAGACGGGGCACGGAGACCCCGCGCTACAATAGGAATGGCAGTTTTGGACTATCTCAGATGCATCTAACAAGAAAAAAATAGCTAAATTGATGCCTATGCCAGAATACGCGTGTGGTATTCTGCATTGGTTAGGAAATCGCACCTACCGGGTCTATGAGAGTAATATTTAGGAAAATGAAGTTCATATACCTATTATCAAACTCACGTTAATATTAAGACCGGTCGTGTGAAAAAGATGGAAGGAGTCCCAAAAAATGTATGACTTTGGAGAATTAAAGACAATTCCGTTACACAAAGTATTTAAACACGAAGAAAATGATTTTACACCGTGGCTTGCAGAACATATTGATAAATTAGGTGATGCACTTGGAATGGATCTTGAGGTCGTAGACAGAGAAGCACCAGTTGGGGATTTCTTTCTGGATCTGTTAGCTCAAGTTGAAGGCACTTCAAGAACTGTTGTGATTGAAAACCAGTTTAAGCGATCCAACCATGAACATCTGGGAAAACTGCTTACATACGCAGGTGGCAATGATGCGTCAGTAGTGGTATGGGTTTCAGAAAAAATTAGGGATGAACATCGCCAAGCTTTAGAATGGTTAAATCAGAGAACGGATACTGAGACTCAGTTCTTTGCTGTCGTGGTGGAACTTCTACAAATTGACAAGTCAAAACTTACCCCTGTTTTTAAGTTAGTTGTTTTTCCGAATGAATGGCAAAAGTATCAGAAACAGAAACGTCTAACAGATGTATCACCTAAGCAAGAAAAGTATAGGATCTTCTTTCAAGAACTTATTGATGAATTAAGAGATAAGTATAATTTTACCAAGAATTTTAGAAGTAATACAGGAGAAAACCGACGTACTGTTGCCTCAGGAACTTCGGGCATTGCATACAGAGTTTCATTTGCCCAAGGTGACAAAGCAAGGGTAGATTTAAGAATCTATCAAGGACAATGTGAGAAGCGAATCCCACTTTTTGATGTACTAAAGGATCGTGAAGAAGAAATTATTAGGAGGTTTGGAAGCAACCTTGAATGGCAACGTAATGCTGACAAGCAAGAGACATTCATAATCGTTTCTCGTGATGGATCAATTGAAGCCACTGAAGATGAATTAAAGGAAATTAGAGAATGGCATATCACGAACCTTTTAAAACTAATAGAGGTATTCCAACCAGAAATTGAGCGTGTATTAGTAACACTCAATTCCAGCGAACAGGAAGATGATGTCTAACCAAGAATTGTGATACAAAGACCTCATACCATCAGTGAGCGAAGTAAACCATGACAACACAACCCATAAACATTCAAGTCAACCCAACAATCACTGCTGATGCGTTATTCGACTTCTATGAACGAAACAATATTTGCGAAGTTGGGTTCGGCAAAGAAGTCGCAGCACGGATTCTGGAACACCCACACCTAATCGTAGCTGCATACATAGAGAATCAACTTGTCGGACTTGCACGCGCTACTTTTGACGGTCTTTCCGCACACATCATGGAATTTTCCGTTGATGTCCACTATCAAGGAGATAATCTGAAATACAACAACGGATCGTTGATTGAATCAGACAATAGTAGATTAGGGTTTCTGTTAGGTGAACGATTATGTCATGAACTTGAAAAAATGGGTGCAACCTTCATCACGGGCTACATCGTTGAAAATTGTGAAGAGTCCTTTTTTCGCTCACTTGGTTTCAGAGAAAACGAAGGGCATCTGGTCTATTACATTGACACACGTCCTTATGTAACAGAGTCTTAACGAGGCATAGTGAGGGATTGTAATGAAGAAATACGAATATAAGACAGTAATACTAAAACAGCAAGGATTAGGTTTCTCATCTCGTAAGATCCCTGGTCTTGAAAGCACACTTAATACAAATGGGAAAGAAGGATGGAGATTACACGAAATTGTTATTCCTTCAGCAGCACTCGCGGACTCAAATAAAGTGATCCTAATTTTTGAAAGAGAATTAGTAGAGTAATCGAATCAGCAATTCCAAATGAGACTTTAACGTTTTGTAGACATAATTCAATAAATGATAATAAATGAAGTTAAGGAGATATGAACAATGGACAATTTACCACAGTTTCCGGTAACCGTCGTTGGAAGTATGCCACGTTCAAGGGCGGTATCACGTGCAATACGGAACAAGAATAAAGGGAACATTACAGATAACGAATTCAACGCTATAGCAGACAATGCAGTGATTGACAGCCTAAAATTGCAAGAAGATAACGGTGTAGATATCGTCAGCGATGGAGAACAACGCCGAGACAACTTCTATTCTTTCATCACTGAATGCATTGACGGCATTCGATTGATGACACTTGCTGAAATGCTTGACTATGTTGAAGATAAAGCTGCTTTTGAACAACTGCTGAATGCATTAGATGTTCCTGCCTTTGCTTTAAAAAATCCCGTGGTTAATGGAAAACTAAAAAGGACATCCCCACTTGTCCTAAGTGACTTCCTTTTCCTGAAAGAACATACCGATAAACCTATCAAGGTCACTCTCCCAGGTCCCTACCTATTAACCAGATCGATGTGGGTGAAGAAACTCTCCTACGATTTCTATCCAGAAAAAGAGTCCCTTGGGGACGATGTTGTTGATGTACTTCAACAAGAATTACAAGATTTACAAAATGCAGGCTGTGAATTTGTGCAATTTGATGAACCTGTCCTTACCGAAGTTGCATTTACTGGTCCGCATGAAACACATTCATTTATGTGTGCTGCCTTATCAGAGAAAAGCAGTCCAGAAGAAGAACTGAACTTTGCTGTAGAACTAATCAATCGTGTCGCTGAAGGTATAGATGGACAAATGAAAACTGCCCTACACGTTTGTAGAGGAAACTGGAGCCAACAGGAAGATGTCTTACTCCGCGGTTCTTACGATCTACTAATTCCATATTTTAGCCAAATGAACATTAATCAGTTTGTGTTGGAATATGCTACTGAACGTGCTGGTAGTATAGATGTTCTCAGTGAACTTCCTGAAGACAAAGAGATCGGACTGGGAGTAGTTGATCCGCGTACAATTGAAGTGGAATCTGTGGATTTTGTGTTGGAAAAAGTCAGATCACTCTTAAAACATCGGAAACCAGAACAGGTTTATCTGAATCCAGATTGTGGATTTGGCACATTTGCAGATCGACCAGTAAATACTACGGACATCGCGACTCAGAAGCTTCAAGTAATACATGAAGCAGCAGAGATTCTAAGAACAGAAATATAAGCATTATCATATATTATCTCTATCTTAATCAGTGAGCAACTTATCTATAGGAATTGAAACTACAAAATAGTGTGTGTAAAGTTTTTGCACAGAGGTACAAACTTTTGTTCTCTTTAGTCCCGTACGGACGATATGTCTATAGAAAGACGTTATCACCCTCTCTTGAGTTCCATAGGAACGACATAGAAGAATAAACATATCGTCCCTACGGGACTAAAAAGGCATAGGAACTCTTTTTCTATAAACATATCGTCCCTACGGGACTGAAGAGTATGGTTCATATTAACAATATTTCCTTATGTTGACAACACCTATGGGTCCTGTTCCTGCAATCTCTTATTTAATCAGTTGCGGCGGGGCACAGAGACCCCGCACTACAATGGAGAATGAGCAGTTTGTGCAAAAACTTTACACACCCTACAAAATATCCTTGCTTGAATTTCACTTGCATATTTGCTATAATGCCATCACTTGAAATAACAGAAGTGAAAAATAACAAACAAGCATTGTAAAGGAGACTGATAACTTGATACATCTTTTTGGAAGAGATTATGATAGAATGCAGCTGCTTCACCACTTGGGGGACATTTCGCAAGTGGCAGAGGCAAAGGTTTATCAACTAAATGATGGGAATGAAAAAGGCACAGACGCTATCGGTTTTAGAACCGGGTCTGGATTGAACTTCACTGTTCTACCGAATAGAGGTATGGACATATCTTTTGCAGATTTTAATGGAATCCCATTATGTTGGCGTTCAGGGACTGGAGATGTTACAGCAACACATTATGAATCCCAGGGAGTAGGATGGTTACGCGGATTTTATGGCGGTCTATTAACAACATGTGGGATGACACAAGCAGGTGCACCTAACAAAGATGGAGAAGATGAACTCGGATTACACGGAAGAATATCACATATTCCAGCAAAAAATGTTTGGGTAGATACACGATGGGAAGGCAATCGTTATATATTGTGGGCACAAGGGAAAGTAACAGAAACAACTGCATTAGGAGAACATTTGTGTCGTACGCGTCGAATATGGACAGAATTAGGTTCTAAAAAAATTCACATTGAGGACATTGTTGAAAATCTTGGTTATAAAGAATGTCCGCTAATGTATCTCTTTCATATTAATGTCGGTTTTCCAATTCTTGCGGAAAGAAGTGAACTCATTGCACCTACTTCACAAGTAACACCTCGTGATGAACATGCAAAAAACCATCTAACAAATTACAATTTTGGAGAACAACCTACTGTAGACTTTGAAGAACAGGTTTACTATCATGAAATGGAGCCGGATGTTGATAATCATATTCGCGTTGCACTTGTAAATCGACAGTTCAATCAAGAGCAAGGAATTGGAATAGCAGTCCGATACCATAAGACACAATTCCCTCACTTTGTGCAGTGGAAAATGTGTGGACAAGGTGGTTATGTAATGGGTTTAGAACCATCAAACTGTAGAGTTGAAGGTAGAGCATCTGAACGCGAACGCGGTTCACTTCAACATATAGAACCTGGTGGACGGCGACATTACGAAGTGGAAATAAGCGTATTGACTTCTAAAGACGAGATCAACAGAGTTCAAGAAAAAATCTCAAATACATCGAATTAATGTTGTTAATTAATGATCAGCAAGAATAGGAGAATCCATGAAAAAGAATTTACAATTACTCAGTGTCATATTAGTGTTTATGACATTTTTTGTTAATGTCGGATACTTAACTGAAGGAATATCACCACCCCAAACAAATGTTGAATTTCTGAGTGGGCAATACTCAAGCGCAACAGACACATATTTTGCTCTTAATGCAGAACCTAATGAATCAGAAAATGCTCAAGTAGCAAATCAAAAAGATCTTTCACCTTCACCTGATTCGAAAACAGAAACTGAAGAATTGACGGCAGTAATACCAAAAGAAAGCGTCTTACATCTAATTCCCAATTCAGCAATGGGAGTAATCTATTGTCCCAGTCTATTTGCCTTAGATGATAAAATTAATTATGTTGCTGCAGAACTTGTACCAGAAGCTGGACAAGATCCTGAACTACTTGCACAATTTTTGGCATCTACTTTTGATGTTGGGTTTGAAAGTTTAGTGGAATTAGAAGATATCGGTTTGCATTTAGATAGTGATTTTGCTGTTTTCCTAACAAGTCTTGAACCACCAAATCTTGGTGCGATAGCCCATTTAACAGAACCCGATTCAATTAAAGAGGCAATTGACTCTGAGGCTGAGGGAAGTGAATCTATTGAATATGGTGGGGTTACCTATTGGAATTCAGATGAAGGCAGTTATGTAATTTTCGATGATATCCTTGTATTTGCGCAGCATCCAGAGGTATGTGAGAATGTAATTGATATAAAAAATGGGAAATTAATGGGAATTACACAGAATAGCGATTACACTTCATTCTTAACTACTATCATGAAAGGAACTGAACAAGTAGCAGCTTTTTTCAACCTACAAACTGTCATAGAACCCTTTATTGAAGGATTTAGAGAAGAATTACAAGATGCAATAGATAGTATACAAAGCGACCCTGATTCTGCCGCTGTTGTTCCATTCATAGAAGGAATGTCTGAATGGATTGTGGGATTCTTGATGGAATTACACTCAGTTAGTGTTTCACTCCAGATTGAAGAAACCGATGTGATGCTCTCACAGAATCTGCATTTCAAAAAAGATGGAAAAATCGAACAAGTTTTGAACAAACTTGAACCAGATGAATTATCTCTTATTGATGATCTGCCAAATGATGCATTTGTTTGCGGTGGAGTTAACATAGATTTTGGTATTCTTTTTGAAATGAACAAAAACCTGCTTAAAGCCATATCCATTAGTGGGTTGGATGACAATTCTGAAGACATCTCTGAGATAATTGACCATCTTGAAACAATATTTCAGGATTTTTCTGAGCTCAAAGAGACCTTTGCAAACGAAATGAGTTTCTCAACGAACTACAATGAGAGTTTAATTCCTGATTATTTATATATTATGGCTCTTAAAGATGAACAGAAACTCAAGACGTATATGAATGAACGTTTCTTGACTCAGATCAATAAAATTGTTAAATTCCTTCAAGAGAATCTTGAAGATGTTCCGCAACTGAGTATGTTCGATGAAGTTCACTATGGCAATTCTATAGTGCATAATGAAGTTGAGATTAAGAATATCATCTTCCCAAATTTCGGAGATGCATTCATTGATATTGACCCAAATGCTGCTATCTTTTTGCCCCAAGAATGGCAATGGTCTTATGCATTTTCCGATGGACGCTTCTATTTTGGAATAGGTGGACCACAGCAGATTCAAGCTGCACTTGATAGTAAAGCAAAACTTGTTGAGAGTTTAGCGGAAAACATAAGTTATCAACGACTAATTGAGAAGGTTGGTGCAGACAATAATGTTATATATGCTTTCTCACCTGTTACGATGGCTAACAGAATTATGTCTCTGATATCAGAAATGGATCCAAATGCGGCTGCAGGAATGCAGATGTTCTCTGGTATTTTGTCAGGTATTGTTGAAAATTATAGTATCGGTTTTTCTGCCAAAGTGCAGGAAGGAGGTGTAGGTACAAAGTTATTAGTTACACTTGGAGACTTCAAACAGTTGATCCAAACAATGATATTGTTATCGGGCATGGAAATGATTCAATAATATTCACAACATTATAGAAAATTTTGTTTAATGTAGGTGCATTAATTGTGCTTCCATTCTTTGATTGTGTTGTAATTTGTGAGAAATATATCAAATCGATATAAATCACTATTAAAGGGGAAAATTATGTACACACTATCTAAATTTACGAAGTGTATTCACGTTAGTAGAATCAGTTTTGGAAGAATCTTATGTATTGTAATCTTGGTTTTATTGTCAACAACCCATTACACCTTAGCAGATACAAATGAAAATGCTGAGAACATAGTTGAGGAGGAAGTTCAGAAGAAAAGTCCTATCAAGATTGGCGGGGCTATGCGGGTTAACTATACCTATGGCACTTACGGTGATGATGAGAATCCACACCCACGAGGTGAAAAAATTGGAGATGTAGACCTTGAAATATTTCGATTAAATGCTGATATAGATTATCAAAACATCATCGGAAGAGCTGAATTCCGTTGGTATGATAATTACAGTATGATTCACACAGGATGGTTAGGCTATAACTTAGATGATTTAGGTACTGTAAAAGCTGGAATTGTTCGTGTTCCATTCGGACCAACAGCATACGGAGTTTCAACAAGCTGGTTTTTTGACCAGCATTTTTACGTCGGACTCGCTGATGATCCAGATTTGGGTATAAGATGGGATACGAAGTTTAGCAACTTAGCCTTGTCTGTTGGCTACTCCCTTATGGCTGAGCCACAAGGATTTGGTGGTAGTCTGAACAGTTCAAGATATAGTTATGATGTTGTAAAGTGGGAAGAAATAACCGATGCTGATGGAAATGTGACATGGGGTGATGGTGAAAACGGATATGATGAACAACATCAAATTAACCTCCGTGCGATTTACTCGCTTGCAGATAGCGCAGATATTGGAGCATCAGTTCAATTTGGGTTGTTAAAAGGCACAGCAGTTGGTGATGAAGATACTGGCAATCACTATGCACTTTCTGCCCACATGAAAAACTCCCTCGCTAACTTCACGCTCTATTCTCAATTTACCTACTATACGCATAATATCTCTGATGATACCCAATGGAAAACAGGTGACTTGATTCCAATGGGTGCTTATGACTTTGCATGGCCAGTTGCTTCAACAGGAATGATTCCTGCATTATCTCTGCGTTATGATGGAATTAGCACTGACGGTATCTCATGGATAGACAGTGTCACTCCTTATGTAGAATTGAGCACAATTCTCAAATCGGCAGAGAACTATAACAATAGTACCCTGGTGACAATCGGCGCAAGTTGGACATTCTTAGGGGCTCTATATGTTTATAGTGATTTTGGTCTATCCGATGGTAACTTCTTTGTTGGAAACACTGACGATAACTATAATAACATCTTGACGGGTGTCAACCATGTCGGTGCAAACGGGAATAATGTGTGGCATTGGCGGTTGAATTTTAACTTCGGTTATTATTTCTAATTGGAAAACATACCAATCATAAAGGAGAATCTTGAAATGAACGAAGAAGGAAAACAACCCCAACAGATGCCACATCAAGTAGATGAAGGTAAGTACAAAAAACTGTTTGGTTTAGAGATATACCTTACACCCGTATTCGTGATTTCCAGTATAACTATTGTTGCTTTTATCGTTGGCACTCTAATCTATATCAATCTTCAAGAACGTAATTTTCAGAAAACCCTTCCAGAAAAACTTCAGGTTAAACTGCAGGAAACACTTCAGGAACGTAATCTTCAGGAAAATGAACTACAAGAAAGTGAGTTAACAGAGCTAAAGGCAGAGCTTGAAGCAGGTCTTAGGTCAAGCATACCTATACTCTTTAACAGTACCCGCAAGTGGATCACTACAAACCTTGACTGGTTGTTTATGATTTCCACTAACCTAATATTTCTCTTTTGTCTGTTTGTTGCACTCTCACCATTTGGTAAAATACGTCTCGGTGGTGTAGATGCAAAACCCGAATACTCCTACATAACTTGGCTTGCGATGCTCTTTGCTGCCGGAATCGGAATTGGACTTCTGTTTTTCGGTGTGTCAGAGCCAATGGAGTATCTGCAAAGACCTCCCCTCGGTATGACTGCTGGTACTACGGAAGCAGCAGATATGGGTATTGCAACCACAGTCTTCCACTGGGGACTGCAAGGGTGGGCGATCTACGGGATTGTTGGACTCGCTCTCGCGTTTTTCGCATACAACCGTGGCTTGCCGCTCCTCATCCGTTCTGCGTTTTATCCTATATTCGGTGACCGTATCTGGGGTTGGACTGGACACATCATTGATACATTTGCGATATTCGCAGGTATCTTTGGATTGGCAACCTCTCTTGGATTAGGGGTGAAGCAGGTAACAGCTGGAATGGAATATCTGTATGGGATTCCATCAAACGACTTGACCATGATACTACTGATCATAGTGATTACGACCATCGCACTAATATCAGTGATAACAGGTATTAACGTCGGTATTAAACGTCTCAGTCAGTTCAATGTAATCCTCGCGTTCATTTTGCTCTTGGCTATTTTTGTTCTCGGTCCAACACTCTACATATTCCGTAGTATTTTCACTGGTCTTGGCACCTATATCATGAAGATTGTGCCACTCAGCAACTGGATCGGACGCGAGGACGCAGATTTCTATCATGGGTGGACGACATTCTACTGGGCATGGTGGATCGCCTGGGCTCCATTCATAGGGACATTTATCGCTCGCATTTCAAAAGGACGTACGGTGCGCGAGTTCATGATATTTGTGCTTGTTATACCGACTCTCTTATGTTTATTGTGGTTCAGTGCTTTTGGAGGCACTGCACTTCATCAAAACATGGTTGACGGTTATACAGCGGTTGCGGATAAGGTCGCTGTATATGATTATCCAATTGCACTCTTCAAAATGTTGGATGAACTACCGTTAACAATACTGCTTGGATCCGTAGCTATGTTATTGACTATTATCTTTTTCGTTACCTCGTCAGACTCTGGCTCTCTAATCATTGACATCATAGCTGCCGGGGGTAAGGTTGACGCGCCAGTACCACAACGAGTGTTCTGGTGCACAGTTGAGGGGTTAGTCGCAATCGCGTTACTCCTTGGAGGAGGATTACAGTCTTTACAAGCTGCATCACTTGCGACAGGTTTCCCATTTGCAATTGTCCTGTTAGGTATGGGTGCTTGTTTATATGTTGGTCTGAGAGATGAAAAACGTAAACTTGAGTTGAATGATTGAAGTCTATAAGCATGGATGTTTTATACATCCATGCTTATTTCAACGTATGTCTTCAGATGCTTCAATGCAGTTCCATTATCCATTACTGCCTTTGTCCGTTTGAGTGCTTCATGTGGATCAGGACAGATACCTAATAGGTAATCTATCATTGCAGTGTTGAGAAGGATTCTATCGTAGATTTGTCCTTTTTCACCAGACAATGCTGCTATACCTGCGTTTGCATAGGCTTCCGCTGAAACTTCATCTGGTCGTGGATTGATGTTATAATCAAATCCATAAATCTTCGGATCAATATCCATTGCAAAGTCTTCACGTTCTCGATTCATGTGTCGGAATCCTTGTGAATAGTTGACAGCCATCCTCTCAGGTGTAGAAGGTTTTCCAAGTCTTAGTGCATAATGACTGGTGCCCTCTTCACCTTTTATTGCCACTGCTGCATGAAATCCTCTTTCTGCAGCCATTTGTAGCAACGGTTTCTCATAACCGATATGATAATATCCGAGAACCATATAATTCTTCTGACGTGCTGAAAAGAACTGTTGTGCCTTTTCTGTAGCTGCCCACGGTGGACGTTTCATAATATGCACGCGTAACTCCCGCAAATTATAAGCACCCGGTGAATATTCACGTTGACTGATATACCCAAATCTAACCTTTTTGTCTGTGATCAACGATGCAGTCTGTTCTAATGACAAATCCGTTTTTGCTCCAAGTGCTTGTAGAATTGACTCCTCAGTTATACCATTCTTTGGTGGCATCAAGTCTACACTATGTAAGAGAGATGGTTCGCCTAAGGCTGCACGAACTGCTGCTACAAATAGTGTTGGACGAAAATAACGGGTTGCTCCGTCATACGGTTGTCCAAAATGTGTAAGACTATCTATATCTATTGAGCAGACTTTTTCTGGGGCGTAAAAGGCATCAAGATATCCACGAACTTCTTCATAAGTTTCTCGATTCATGCGTTGACCAATAAGTGCAGCAGCTTTGAGTGCAGGTTTCACATCATCAGAAAAAATAGCCTCACACATCTGACGGGTTTCGGTATAACTTAAGTGTTTGGCTCTTAATATTTTCTCCAATGAAGTAACCACTATCGCTTCATTCTGATTCCTTGGAATATATCCCTTATCTGGATTAATTAGAAATTGTATCTCTTTGGGAAGAATAGAGAACAATATTGGTTGGTATTTCTCAAATGCTGCTTTCTCAGCTGGAGACCACTGCGTTGCTTCAGGAAAATATTTGCGTATTGTCATCGCCACGAAAAATGCCCCCATTTGTGCTTCTGATACTGCCTTACTTTCCTGTAACTTTCCATTCAAAGACATTAATATAGTTTCAAGAACTACATCAGGTCGTGGTCCATCGTTTGCCTTTTTCCCTAACGGACGGGTTTGGTGTGGTCCTGTGCAAACCCTTGCTTGTGCTTCAAGTAATTCTTCGTTGGGTCCGGGATATTGCGGTGTATACATTATTTTCCTCTATTTTAGTTTTCTGATTTGTCTAATATACCACATGAACTGACATTTAGTCAAATTTGTATAAGAACTGAGTGTGTAAAGTTCTTGGACTAACTTCTTACCATTCATTGTAGGGGCGGGTCTCAGTGCCCGTCCGTTGCCTTACAGGACAAGGAATGGCGGGGCACAGAGACCCCGCCCTACAAAGGTGACTGGGATATTATGCCAAAAACTTTACACACCCAAACCCTCCAATAATGTTTACATTCTAATGCAATCGTGGTTGTAAACCACTCCAACAAATGATAGATGGCAACTTAGGTTATAATAATAATAATAAAGAAATCGTTTGTTCGTATTCGCGCAATTCATTGCGGTTCTATTGTTGGAGTGGTTTACAACCACGATTGCATTAGATGAAAAAACAATGTCCAATGGTAGGCGAGGTGACCTAAACTCGCCGATGCAGAGTATTCAAGTAATTTCAAAATCTACAATAATGCCATAGACTTTACACACCCATGAAACGTATCTTGAATACAATTCTGTTCCTCTGTATAATAAAATCAAATAATAGCATTGGTATTATACTATGAGCGATGTGCCGAAATCCCATCCGCGTTATATTTCACTTGCATTACGAGATAAAATAGTTGAAGGAGTAGAATTAGGAATTACCTCTATCCATGGTCTCATTGCCCATGGACGCGGAGAGACTTATGACTATCTATTATCTGAGCAAACACAACCCTTTGCGAAGACCTCAATCCGCACTGCAGCCGCCATGTTATGTTTAGCAGAAAACCCTGTGATCTCTGTGAATGGAAATGTTGCAGCTTTAGTACCTGATGATCTTGTTGAATTGGCAAGCTTATTGAATGCACCATTAGAGGTCAACATATTTCATACTGAATCTGGTCGTGAGGAGAAAATCAGACAACACCTACTAAAACATGGTGCCGAAAAAGTGCTTATGCCGACCACTGAAGCGGAACTCTCATATATTGATTCCAATCGAAAATATGTGCATCCTGATGGGATATTCGTCGCAGATATTGTCTTCGTGCCACTTGAAGACGGGGATCGATGCGAAGCACTACGCAAGATGGGAAAAGATGTAATAACAATTGACCTGAATCCGATGTCAAGAACTGCACAGACTGCAAGTATAACAATTGTAGATAATGTAATCCGAGCATTACCACTGCTATGTGAAGAAATTCATAAAACACCATCAAAGTCTGAAATGCAATCTGTCCTAAACCAATATCAAAACGATACAATTTTGTCTGAAGCATTACAACACATCCGTAGAGGTGATAATGACTAATGGAAAGCAGCACCGTGTTAAGCCACATATTTTACTAATTGGCTTAGTCCTTGTAGCATTCAATAGTTATTGGTGTCTGATGGGGACAGAGGTGTGGCACTCCACACAGTTGACGATTGCATCACTTTTCTTCAATGCTGTTTTCACCCTCCTTGTTTTTGTCCTTCTAAACCTGCTATTTCAACGTTTCTTACCGCGTCTTGCAATGTCACAAGCCGATTTACAAACGATATATGTAATGGTAGTGATGGTGACAACGCTTAGTGGACATACGATGATGGGTTACCTAATTCCTGTCCTTGCCCACACTTTTCAATTTGCTACACCTGAAAATGAATGGCTATCACTCTTTGGAAATAACATACCTGATTGGATTGCAGTCAAGAATCCAAGAATCCTGGATGGTTTCTACAATGGAGATTCTTCCTTATATAATCCCGCAGTTTATAGTGCATGGATAACGCCAGTACTCGCGTGGTCAAGTTTTGTTATAGCATTATGGCTGACACTGTTAGCAGTAACAATCTTTCTTCGAAAGCAGTGGACAGAAAATGAACGTTTGAACTATCCCATTGTACAACTCCCATTAGCACTAACCAGCAACCCAAAAAGATTTTTCAAGTCACCTTGGATGTGGTTGGGATTCGCAATTGCAGGCAGTGTGGAATTATTGAACGGATTGAGTTTTCTCTTTCCAGAAATACCCTCTCTTCCAATAAGGAACAAACACCTCGGACAATTCACATCAAAACCGTGGAGTGCAATGGGTCCTATTAACATTTCATTCTATCCATTCAGCATAGGTTTGATGTTCTTTACCCCACTCGATCTTTCGTTTTCTTGTTGGTTCTTTTGGGTTCTCACCCGTATCCAACTAATAGTAACGGATATGTTCGGTGCGCGAAACATCTATAATTTGGAACAGCAGACAGGTGCATGGATTGCATTTGGATGTATCCCTTTATGGATGGGTAGACGGCATTATGGACGAATTATCCGTAAAGTATTCGGTATTACGCAACCTCAAGGTTTATCCCCACCAGATGATTCTGGGGAACCGATGCGTTATAGAACTGCAGCAATACTATTTGCTGTCGGGATACTGTTTCTGTTCTTCTTCTGTTTTCAGATGGGGATGGCATTATGGGCAATTGGTCTGTTTTTCATACTATACTTCCCAATGATTCTCGGTATTACTCGTATCCGTGCTGAAATCGGTCCGCCACTACATCAGCTTATCCTTGTTGATCCGGCAAGGACAATGGTTTTAGGATTAGGAACGCGTCGTTTAGGTTTAGGAAATCTAACAGGTTTGACATTTCTGTATCCATTTGTCCGTTGTTTTCGCGCACATCCAACACCAAGCGAATTAGAGGCATTTCGACTGGCAGAACGTAGTCAAATCGGATACCGTCAACTACTTATCGGTATGATACTTGCAATCGTTTTCGGTATTCTGATAACGTTCTGGGCATATCTCCATGTATTATACGATATGGGGGCGGGAAGTAAAGCACGCGGATGGATCGTTTATATGGGGTGGGAGACATTCAATCGGTTACAGACTTGGCTCGTCAGTCCACGTGAGACAGCAGTACCTGAACTAAGTGTTATCGGTAGCAGCTTCATATTTACGATTTTCCTAATGGTGATGAAGATTAAGTTCTTGTGGTGGCCTCTGCATCCCGGTGGTTATGTGTTAGTCAGTGGCACAGGGATGGGACGATTGTGGTTTCCAATCTTTCTCAGTTGGTTAGCAAAAGCAACGGTCTTGAAGATAGGAGGAGTTAAACTATATCGGCAAGCAGTTCCATTCTTTTTGGGGTTGATTTTAGGCGATTATACGCTTGGGTGTGTTTGGAGTCTCATTGGGTTGGTGATGAAAATGCCTACATATATCGTTTGGCATTGATCTATTGGTTTTAGTTTCAATAATATTTGTTGAATTCAGTAGCTGCCTCTTCAAATACCTCATCCATTATTCTGTTGTCCTTAATCATCTTCTATTTCAAATACAATACCATTCTTTTTCTTTTCGTAATAGATGATCTTCACTTCTATAGTTTCAGATAAAAAAGGTTTTGTTTCATAAGTACTAGGTTTTATGGAATATGCATCCTCACCTACGTAACCGTCAATACCTTGTGATTCTTCAAATGGATCTGCTAAACGGTAGTCACTACCTTTTATTTCAGATATTTTTCTAAGAATTGCCTCCTGAAATTTTAAACCTGTATATGTCTTGATAAGAACCAGATCTTCTACCCATGCTTTAACCATAGTTCTATCAACCTTGTCAATTGCCTCTGTGAGTTTCTCTAACATTGCTATAATTTTATCTGTCGCCTCATCAATTGCATTAGGATATCTTTCTTGATACCATATTACCCATTCCTCAAATGTATGTCCTGGAAATTCCTGAATGAGATCAGTCATCTGACCAACAAACTTTGGTCGTGTTGCTTGTGAATTTTGGTTTGCAAGATTCATGATTTGGGTTGTGTACTTTGGAAATTCGGAAGTTGGGGATTTAATAACATATTCTTGTACCTCAGCATTGCTCAGCCTAATTTTCATTTTAGCTCTCCCACAATTTAAAGCCATTATACAGCGAATATATCATGTCCGATTTGCATCTTGGAAGATTCCAATTTCTTATCTGTATTGGGTATAAATGTTTGAGCAATATCATACGTGTCTGGTTCCAATGAATATATGACTTCAAAGGAATTGTCTTCAAGAACTTCAACATTTTTCAACGTATTCAGTAATATATCCTTTTCTTGACTTGTCATCACCGGGAAATTATAATACTTATTCATATATTTCAATGGTTTTGAGTTTTGAATTCGGTTTTTCACAAATTCAAAATGGTTGTCAACTCTGTCATGTATATAATTATTTGAAAATTGAAGAATACCACATACTACTGAATTAATTGCACTTTGAAATCTCGCATCAATTTCAATACCAATACTATTTCGCGCGGATGTCATTGCCGCAGCAGTTGTCGTTCCTGTTCCTAAAAACGGATCAAGTATTACATCACCTTTAACAGAATACATGTTAATAAGTCTATAGGGTAATTCAAAAGGATATGCTCCACTTCTTAATCTTGAGTTAACCTTGGAAAGTTTCTGACCAGTTCCCTTGACATCCATCCAGACATCTGAATACCAGATGTTCCTTTCTTCCCAAAACAATGCACTTCCCCGTCTATTTTCCTTTTCAATGTCTGTACTAAATACCCGTTTCTGACCCTTTCTTACTATAAGTATATATTCATGTTCCAATGTAACATACGCCCCAGCCGGCAGCATACCTGATCCCATAAATTTATTTGGTGCATTTGTGTGTTTTCGCCAAAGTATATCTGGAAGGACTGAAAATCCAATATTTGATAGATGTGTTAATATGCGCGCATGGTTTGGATACAATCTGAAATTATTGTTTAGAGTTCTTGTAGCATCCCCAATGTTAATACAAGCGAACCTTCCAGTTTTTAATACTCTAAAAACTTCATTCCATACTGCATCAAGTATTTCGTGCATTAAGGAAAAAGCTAACATTCCATCACCGCATTCTAATGCGTTCTCTATCTCAGGATTCTGAGTGCAGTACATTTCATCCCACATATCTATCATAGGATAGGGCGGAGAAGTCACTACCAGATCAACACTGTTTGATGGAATCTGCTTCAAATCTTGAGAATCTTGATAAATGACTTTATGTAAACTCTGCATATTGTGGAATTCCTAATTTATAGATAAATCATACTTCTTTCAATATTACGAGTGTTCCAAATAAATGATAACACAATATAGATATACCTTCAATATTATTCTGCAAGAACGAATTTATCAATATTCGGTTGGATTAATCAATGATAGAATCCATCAATAGATTACTATCATTGATTAACATCCGTTAGGCTTATGCATCACTAAACGAAATGATCCTAATTATGCAATTTTCAGACCTTCTTTAATTATTCGTTTCCAATAATGAACCGACAGTTGTATTCTTCAAAACCTCAACTTGATTATTCTGGATATCTTGAAACATTTGAACCAATTCCGGTGAGGGATCAATTACGTCAGAAAAATGCTGTGTCAGATCTTCATCAACACATGCAATCAGAGAGTCAAGAGTTATGGTGTTTAATGCGCGCGCTGGCAGAAACCCTTTTGTATCCCCTTCAACTTCATACACAAGATTTGCAGCTTTGAATCTATCATAGATGTTTTGTACAAGAGTTTCAGCTACTTTTGCAGTTGAAGCTATTTCTGGAGTCGAACAAGCTCCTTTGCCACGATAGTAATGTTCCGCTGTAATCAGATATAACGTTATAATACCTGGAACATTGATCAAATCTTTACTGTCATTGTTCGTCTTTATGAATGATTCCTTAGACTTCAGGAATTGCTGAATTGCATTTGTTACTTCAACACCTAACAGCACAACAATCCAGGATACATAAATCCATATATTAAATATTAGCAACAATGCAAGTGTTCCATAGATTTCACTATAATTACTCCATACAATTCCAAAATAATTTGCGAAGACAATACGTGCCACTTGGAAAAGGCTGCCTGCCACCAATCCACCAATGAATGCAGCTTTCCAATACACAGTTATATTCGGCAAAGCAACATACATGAGTACAAACAAACAGTATACTGAAATCCATGGAAATATGTTTGCAAAGACACCATTTGCTCCGGCAGAAAAAAGAAGCCAGATTACAAGAGGTCCTATCAATAATAGCATACAGAATACTAAATATTTCTGAATTGAACGGACAAACGGCAAACGACGACTCCCCCAAATATGATTAAAATGATCTTCAATAGCCATAAACAACATTGTAGAAGTTAATAGAAAAAACAGAAAACCCCCTACGCCAAGTCCAGCAAGATTCCTGTTGGCAAAGTCAGTAATCCCTGAAACAATTTCGTCTGCTCCATACCGCGGGAGAAAATTGTTTAATGATGCAATTAATGGTGAATTCTCGTTATTTACTACACCAAAGGTGTTTAATAGAAAAAGTGCTACAGCCGATAGTGGAACAAGACTAAGCAGTGTCGTAAATGTAAGTGATGAGGCTTGATGAAGACACTTATGTCGTTTAAACTGACGAAAGACAGTCTGACAGATATCTTTGATGTTTTCTGGAAGTCTTTGTAAAAAGTGTTTCATTTTCGATTTTTGATGTATGGATTATTAACAATAATATAGCACTAAATGATAGCATAAAATGTGCAATTAACCAATATATTGTTGATTGATACATTCAATGTTTACCCAACTTTACATAACAAGGAACATACCTTATGCCAGAACTTAACAATCTAAAAGAAAATTTGAAATCACGAATTGAGAAATATTCAGATGAAAAAAGAAAAGAATGGTTTGAGAATTACATCAAACACAATACAAAATATCGCGGTGTAGAAATCACTAAGGTAAGAGCAGAATTGAAAGAGTGGTATTTACACGAGAAAATTGGAGAACTTCCTCTTGATGTACAACTGACAAAAGATAATAGATACACTTCTCAAATATTAGAATCATCTGAAATACTGATAAGACGCGATGAAAGATTTGCGAAAACTGCAGTGGGATGGATAGTCATAGTGACCCACAACCTAAAGGTTGGGGCTTGTGCTTCCTTGACAACAGCGTTTCTCCAAAAGGATCACCCGTCTCACGTCATCTCCACTTTAGGCAGCTAAGCCTGCCTGTTTGATATTGATAGCTGCATTGATGTCTCTATCATGTTCAGTCTTGCACGTAGGACATATCCAGTGTCTATCTGAAAGTGTTAGTTTATCGTTTGTGTGTCCACAGTTGCTACACGGTTTCGTTGTAGCTGTCCATTGTCCGATTTTGAGGAAAGTTTTATCGTGTTTAGCACACTTGAATGCCAACAATTGCATAAACTGGTAAAAAGCGAGATCACTGATTTTGCGTCCCCAGAGGCGTTTCATGCCGTCTATATTGAGTGTTTCAAAGCACAAGGTGTCAAAATGCCTGCAAAGCGCCGTAGCAAGTTTCCACTGCCAGTCAAGACGTTGTCGTGCTATCTTCCTATACTGCCGCAACAACGCACGGATAGCACGATACCAATTGCCTGATCCCTTGACTTTACGACTCACGCTTTTATTCAGTGTTCTTAACTTGTTCAAGGACTTTTTCAAAAACTGCGGAGACACAATCTTATTCCCATTAGAAGTTGTGAGAAAGGTTGTCAATCCGAAATCAAAGCCAGCACTTTCACCTGTCTTCGCAAATGATTTCGGTGCGTCAACGTTATCACAAGAAAAGCATATCCAGTAATCGCCACACCTGTCACGCTTGAGGGTTATTGTTTTGATGTCACCTGTTATTTCACGATGTTTGTGAAAAGAAAACCATGTATCTATACAGTTGATCTTGAGACGGTTCCCTTCAAGCTTATAGCCTGCCTGTGTAAACGTCATGGAGTTGTATTTATGTTGCGGTTTGATGTGCGGTCTACCTACTTTGCACGTTGTTTTGCCAGCCTTGCGATCTTTCATATTTCTGAAAAATGTATCATAAGCTTTGCCCATACGCAGCACAACATCTTGAACAACTTGACTCGGCAAGTCTGTCCAATGAGGCTTTGTCCGCTTTTTTAGTTTGGCAACATGTGCATTCATTCTATATGCGGATATGTTTTTGCCATACATACGGTAATATCTGCGCTGCAATCGCATAATATGCACATGGATCTGGTGCATATCGTCAAGCATATTACCTAACTTGATTGTGTTCTTTTGATGTTGTCCCTTGTATTTATAGGTTTTTCTCATGGTATGTCTTCTCGGTGAAGAACCCTTTTCGCATCGTTAGTAGTGTAGCAGATGCTAACGACATCCACCACTGAAAAGGTAATTGTATTATAGTGTGTTCCTTTCTCAAAGTCAACCTTTTTGCCCGTCTACATCCCACAAGCTAAAGCATGGGGATTTGACGGGAAGAGTGTTAAGGGAAATATCTAAAGTGGACAAACAAATCGTAGTAGATTTTATTGAGGAATACCGTCAATATTTTTCAAGAGAAAGTCATGAGAATGCAATCAAGTATTTTGATAAAGATGAAAAGAAAATGATGAGAGAATTGCGAAAATCAATATGAACAGACTCACAGTTACTTTCTACCTTCCTGACCCTTATATTGCAATTGATATAAACGATAATAGATTCCATTCTGATGTAACAACTCGTTATGTGTGCCAGATTCACGTATTTCACCTCGATGCATTACAATTATCTTATCCGCATTTTGGATTGTAGACAGACGATGTGCAATTACCACAGAAGTCCTATCTTCCATCAACCGACTGAGTGCATCTTCAATCAAGATTTCAGTTTCCGTATCAACACTTGAGGTTGCTTCATCAAGGATGAGTACACTCGGATCAGATGCCAATGCACGTGCAAAAGCAACTAACTGCTTTTGTCCTACTGATAAACCTACACCATCCTCTTTAAGTTCTGTATCATAGTTGTCCGGCATTTTTTGGACAAATCGATCTAAATGAACATCTTTAGATGATTGCTTAATCTGTTGAGATGAGATAGATTCATTTCTGAGACTAATATTATGTTCAATTGAATCGGAGAAAAGAAAGATATTCTGTTGTACGATGCTAATTGCCTTGCGCAATTCTTCAATGTTCATTTTTCTAATGTCCACACCATCAATTAGTATCTCTCCTTTGTTGATATCATAAAATCTACAGAGAAGATTGATGATAGATGTTTTTCCTGCCCCAGTATGACCCACAAGTGCAACCTTTTCTCCAGGTGCAACCTTGAATGACACATCTTTCAGAACATAATCCTCATCATTGTATGCAAACCATACATTCCGAAATTCAATCTCACCTTTCAAAGTCTCTTTACCACTTTTGTCAACAGTGGATTCAATAGAAGGTTCGGTGTCAAGCAAATGGAATATTCGTTCTGATGATGCCATCGCATTTTGAAAGATAGTATATTTTTCACTCAACTCACGAATAGGCCAGAATAAACGTTCTGCCAAACGAATAAATAGAACTAACACACCAAAGGATAATGTCTCCTGAACAAGCTGCCCACCACCATACCAGATTATCACTGCGGTGGCAAGGGATGCCGTCACCTCAATCAACGGATGGAAAATAGAAAAATAGAAGATACTTTTTAGGTTTGCTGCGAGATATCTTCGATTCCGTTCATTAAACCGATGGTAACTTCGCATTTCTTGTGCGAACAACTTCATCGTTGTCATGCCAACAATATTTTCCTGTAAAAACGCATTGATACGTGCAAGTTGTTTGCGCTGCTCACGAAAAGCACGTCGTGAATAAATTTGATATACAAGTGTTGCAATAAAGATAATTGGAATCACAGTAAATGTAACAAGAGCGACTTTCCAGTTGTAGACTAACATTACAACCATTATACCCAGTATACTCAACAGATTACCAAAAACTGTGATGACCCCCGCTGTAAAGAGTTCATTCAGAACTTGCACATCGCCCATCACACGTGTCATCAGTCTTCCCACTGGATTCTTGTCAAAATACTGCACATCTAAACGTTGTAAGTGTGAAAAGAGATTCTGCCGAAGATCATGCATCACGTTTTGTCCGATCATCTGCATACGATATTCTTCAAAATATGAAAATACAAACTCACCAAACAAACTTAATATAAGAAAACCAGCAATGAGTCCCAAACCATCCAATTCACCTGGGGTAATATACTCATCAATTCCTATCTGCATGAGAATAGGTCCAACAAGACGCGATAGGGTCGTCCCTATCATAAGAAAGGCGATAACGATCAACTGAAACTTGTAAGGTTTGAGATAAGAGATGAGACGTTTCATCAATACTCGGTCATATACCTTACCAAGATCATCCTCTTCATCGCTATATTCATATAGGTTACTACCCATACCAAACATGTCTGTGTCCCTCTCTAAAGTTCTTCAAGTTCATCTTGTAGGAGTTGTGTTTCATAGATTCCTGCGTAAATACCATTCTGATCGAGCAATTGATCATGTGTTCCCGATTCGACAATACTTCCATCGTTCAACACGATGATATGATCTGCTGCTTTTACCGTGGATATTCGGTGGGAAATAATAATGGTCGTCCTGTCTTTCATAATATCATCAAGTCTTGCAAGTATTGTATCTTCAGTTTGTGTATCTACATTTGCAAATGCATCATCAAGTATAAGTATTTTCGGTTTTATGATAATAGCACGAGCAAGCGCGCTTCTTTGCCGTTGACCACCTGAAATGGTAATCCCGCGTTCACCGAGAAACGTCCGCAATCCCTCAGGAAATTCCTCAATTTGAGACAGTAGATCCGCGTTGTGTGCTGCTTGTCTGATATCTTCATCATTGGGGTCTTCAACACCATAAGCGATATTATTCCGTAAGTAATCTGAGAACAGAAAAGGTTCCTGTTCAACAAAACCAATATTTGAACGGAGAACGTTCAATGGTATATCTTGGATATCAACGCCATCAATAAAGATCGAGCCACGATCAGATTGACGAATTCGCGGAATAAGACTAACAAGTGTTGACTTTCCTGAACCTGTACCGCCAACAATAGCAAGTGTTTTGCCTTGTTCTATCGTCAAATTTACGTTTTTTAACACACCGACTCCATCTGAATAGGCAAAATTTAGGTCTTTTATTACTATTTCTCCATTGATACTTTTCACATTCCATTTGACATTATCGTTATCATCATAGATTTCAGGTTCTTCACTAAGGATTTCGTTGAGACGAGTCATAGATGCTGCGCCACGTTCAAATGTGTTAACTATAAAACCGAGTGTGATTATCGGTCGTCTAAGCATCATTAGATATGCCAAGAATGCTACAAATTCACCCAGACTGATTACACCTTCAATTACATGTATGCCACCCAGCCATAAAAGCACTACACCACTGATACCGGGTAAAAAATTGAAAAGTGGAAAGAAAAATGACATAAATCTGATTTGGTTATGATTACGATTGACAAAATCTTGATTTAGTTCATTGAAATGTTCTATCTCACTTGCTTCAAGTGTATATGCTTTGACAACACGAACTCCAGACAAATTCTCTTGCACCTTAGTATTCATCGTTGAAAAACCTTCTTGGATTCTCTCATATAGTGTATAAATATGTTTTCCAAGTAAACGTATAATTATTGCGAGAATAGGATAAGGTATCAAAGCAATAAGTGTCAGCGTAGGATCAATCCGTAACATGATGAACAATGCTAATCCAAAAAATACAATAGCATCAGCAGTATACATAATTGCACTGCTCATTACCATCCGAATAGCGTTCAGATCACTCGTTGCACGAGTCATCAAATCACCTGTTCTGACATTATCGTAATAGGTTGCGGAGAGTTTTTGAAGATGCGAAAAAAAGTCAGCGCGCAGCTGGAATTCTGTGTGCCGTGCTACACCTTGTATGATACGTCGCTGTGCAAATCGCAATACACCACCAACAAGTGCAACACCGAATATAAGTGCTGCAAAAAACAAAGTCCGACCTTTAATGACTGACAAGTTGGTGTCATTTAACGCTTCGTTCATCTCATCAATAAAGACTTGCAATATCTTAGGACTAATCAACAAGAGTCCATTTGTTATCAGCACAAGAATGAAGCTGAATAGAATCTGATAACGATAGCGTTTGACGTATTTTTTCAGACCAAGTAGACTACGAATGGTAAGAATCCTTTCCGCGATTAAATTTTCATGCGGAGAGTTGTCAGATTTGATACTATATTATGACGTGTATTTATGTTCGGTGTTTAATCCAGATTACAAACCAACATTATGTATTTGCTCATAAATCATGATGTCATATATCAAAAAGTGCATCCAAAGAAACGTATATAACGTGAGTACGAATATAAGAGATTGGTTCATCAGGGGAATTCAATTGAACAAAAGCAGTTCCAACGTAACCCAAAACACCTTCTTTGCTCCAGCGGAGCAATATGTTTATAGTATTCATCCGAACCAGTGTTTCCGCTCCAGCGGAGCGGTATGTGAGATTATCACACATAGCACTCCGCTGGAGCGCAAGAACTTTGTGTTTGGATTTTCTATAGACATAGCACTCCGCTGGAGCGCAAGAACATGCCCGTCATCAAATCTGTGATAAATGTGATATATTGTATCGGTTTTTCTAACCTTTATATTCGAACTCACGTTATATATGTATATATCAAAAAATAAGATTTACTTTGGAGGTGAATTATGAACGAAAGATTTGAACCACAGACTCATGAGGAAGTTGAAAAGGCATTAAAATATTTCAAGAGTTTTCACGATGGGTATGTTGAGGGAATCGACATTAAGTTTGAAAACTACAAAGGATTCAATGAAAATGGCGAAGCGAGTGGGATTGGTAAAGCTGATATGACAATTATTCTCACTGTCAATGCATACCCTTATGGAAAAGATCATAACCAATTGGTACAAGTTGAATTCATAGATGTTAAATCCTTTGAAATCATTCATGAACGAGATGAAAGTGGATTTAAAGGACCAGATTGGGGTATTAGCAATGCACTTACAATGTCTGCACCCAAACCACATGAACAAGATATATTCTGGGATTTTTATTTCCTATGTGGCAAAGCCAAATATGAAGCAACTTGTTCAAAATTAGTTTTTATCAATCTTGGATATATAATGAATAAAGTAGAAAGTGAGAAGTGAGACACTATAGCATTTCCTACTCTGATTTCTGAGATATCAATTGAACGAACAAAAACAGATTTTTTTGTCAGGGTTATTTAGTTCTCGTGATTTCTGATGTATTTATCACAAATGTTAATGTGTGTCAGATTAGATATTATTCAATAATCCGACATGGTAGTAGGCACGCTCCGCGTGCCGTTTACAAAGAGAATGACGGCACACCAAATCAACGGTATGAATCATGGAGCATGCCACACGCGCATGCTTCTAAGGCATTCCCCGGAGTGTGCCTACTACTTTGCACTGATACAACCAAACCTAACTATTAGTAAAACTAAATAACGTGGAATCTATAAACTAAATAGCCCTGTTTTTTTGTAGATATCTATTCCTGAAATATGTTATTATTGTAAAATTGATTATGAAATTTTTGCCATTCATTAGGTATTGCCATAATCAAGATATCCTCAAGCATTGGTGTTTGATGTAAATTTTACAGTGCGAAAGGAGCAACTGTGCAACATTTCTATTCTTTCTGTTTTCGTGTTCTCGTAATTTTGGCTTTGTTAAGCTTTATAAATATCTGCTATGCAAATAAACTGAGTGATGAAGAAAAGATTGAATTTTACAACACTCAAGTAAAGCCAATCCTGACGAAAAACTGTTTCCAATGCCACGGTGGCGATGTTGAAGTGCAGGGTGGACTTGAATTAACGAGTCGGGAAAAGATCCTTGAAGGCGGGCATTATGGACCTGCTATATCGTTAGAAAATCCTACAGATAGTTTCTTGCTCGAGATGATAGGTGTAGGTCAAGATACTGCCCTAATGCCTCCGGAAGGTAAATTAGACGAATCCTCGCTTGAGATTTTAACAAATTGGATCAACATTGGACTTCCCTATCCTGCGAATGTAAGTGTTACTGAGCCAAAACTTCAGACCGAATCTGATTATTGGGCATATCGTCCTGTAAAACGACCTGAAGTACCATCGGTACATTCTAAGGATTGGATCAGAAATCCAATTGATGCCTTCATTTTGGAAAAATTGGAGGAACAAGGTTTTAAACCTGCCCCACCCGCAAGCAAACTGACGCTTATTCGGAGAGTTTACTACGATCTCACTGGATTACCCCCTTCACCAGAAACAGTAGATGCTTTCTTAACTAATACATCACCTGACGCTTATGTAAAACTCATCGATAAACTGCTGAAGTCGCCACGATATGGTGAAAAATGGGGACGACATTGGCTGGATCTTGTTCGGTATGCAGAAACAAATGGTTATGAGCGTGATTCAGACAAACCATACGTCTGGCGATACAGAGATTATGTCATAAATGCATTTAATAATGATAAGCCTTATGATGAATTTATCAAAGAACAATTGGCAGGCGATGAACTTGATTCCCTATCAACAGAGACAATCATTGCAACTGGCTATCATCGACTTGGAGTTTGGGATGATGAACCTGCAGATCGTAAACTCGCTCGCTACGATTATCTTGATGATATTATCTCTACAACGGGACAGGTGATGCTTGGTATGACAATTGGATGTGCGCGTTGTCATGACCATAAAATTGATCCGATTTCAACGCAAGATTATTACAGTTTTCTCGCGTTTTTTCATGACATTATTCCCCACAACCGTGGACCGTTTACCGATATTGGTTCACCAAAACAACAGGCTGAACGTAATAGAAAACTCGCTGACAAACGACTTGCAGAACAAAGATTTCAAGATAAACTTTTTCCGATTAAAGAAAACATCAAAATTGAACTCGCAAAAATCCTTCCAGAACCCATAGCACCAGACATAGGAACATCCCCAATTCGTGATTTAACATATCGCTTCTATCGTGATACGTACGATCAGTTTCCAAATGATTTTGATGTCATTGTACCGTCCGCTGAAGGCAAACTATTCAACAATCTTATCTCACTTGCACCAGCGAGTCGAAAAAAGAACATTGGCTTAGTTTTTGAGGGAAAATTACAAGTTCAAGAAGATGCAACATATACTTTTCATATAATTCTTCAGGGTGAGTGTAGACTAATTCTAAACGGTTTTAAAATCGCTGATCTTATTGGTGAACGAGATGTAGAAATTACTCTCCCACAAGGTGAATCGTCGTTTCGTCTTGAGTATTTCAACAAAGAATTAGATAATCCACGACTTGCAGTTTTTTGGTCAGGACCAAACCTTGAGAAACAATCCCTTTCAACAAATAAGGCAACCAATTTTGACAATTTACTAAAAACACACACCGAAAGTATAAACAACAACGTACATCTAAAGACCTTGGTTGATAATTATAACGAGCTGAAAAAACAACGAGACGATAAACGTCGTCAGCGTATACCCTACGAACATTATGCTTTGACAATTTCAGAGAGTGAGCAGACACCAACACACATTCTTCGACGTGGTAATCCACACCTTGTTGGACGCGAGGTTCAACCTGCATTTCCTACAGTGCTAAATCCGCCTATAGTTGACATATCATCCACGCCACAGGCTGCAAAATCTTCTGGAAAACGTCGCATCTTTGCTGAATGGGTAGCAAGTGCAGAGAACCCATTGACTGCCCGTGTAATTGTCAATCGTATCTGGCAATACCACTTCGGACGCGGAATTATTCGGTCAACAAACGACTTTGGAAAGTTAGGAACACCACCGACACATCCTGAACTCCTCGACTGGCTTGCGTCAGAATTTGTCGAGTCTGGATGGCGATTGAAAAAGATGCACAAGTTGATAATGACTTCCAACACATATCGTATGTCCTCGCAGAGCAACACAAAATATATTCAACAGGATGCAAACAATGAACTTTTTTGGCGATTTAATATGCGCCGCTTGGCTGCGGAGGAAATACGGGATACAGTGCTTTGGATTACAGGGAAATTGAACTTGAAGATGGGAGGACCGAGTGTCTTTCCTGAAGTCCCGAAAGAAGTATTGGAAACGTCCTCAAGACCTGGGGCTGTTTGGGGAAAGTCACTACCTGATGAGGCGAACAGGCGTAGTGTTTATGTGAAGGTTAAACGTTCGTTGCTTGTACCGATTCTGAACCAATTTGACCAAGCGAACACCGATTCGACATGTCCTGTTCGTTTTTCGACAACTGTACCAACGCAATCGCTTACGATGCTCAATGGAAAGTTTATCAATGACCAAGCACTTGAATTTGCAAACAGAATGCGTTGGGAAGGTGGAATGACGGAACAAGACCGTGTGCAATTCGGACTTCAACTTGTATTATGTCGTGAACCCAAACCAGCTGAGATTCAACGTTCTTTGAAATTCATACAGGAACTCCAGCAGCATGAGAACGTGAGCCAAGAGATTGCACTTACTCGATTTGCGTTACTCGCATTGAATTTTAACGAGTTAATCTACATTGATTAAAATGATCTGTTTCACATTTATAGTATATAGTGAATTATAAATATAAGTTGACACTTTCGTCCCACGGTGGGCGTGGTTTCCTATCCTCGCCGATGCAGAGTGTTCAAGTATTTTTAAAATCTACTATATAGAATCTAAGATTGGAGACGAGTATATATGGACAATCGTTCTAAGATTAATAGAGAAACAAAGTCAACATCGAACTTTTGTGGTGAAACCCGTAGAGAATTTATTGGGAATATTGCGGGTGGTTTCGCATCGCTTGCCCTGACTAGCATCTTATCTTCTGACGGTTTTCTCAACTCACAGGTGTTCGCTGAAGACGGTGCTACCCCCTATGAAAACCCGCTTGCGCCAAAACCATCACACTTCACACCAAAGGCAAAACATGTGATTTTCCTTTTCATGTATGGCGGTCCAAGCCATGTAGATACATTTGACTATAAACCGAAATTATTTGAACTAAACGATAAAACCGTCCAAGTCAAGACAAAAGGACGTGGTGGTGAAAGATCGCAAGGACGCATAGTCGGTCCCAAATGGAGTTTCAAACAGTACGGGGAATCGGGACAGTGGGTTTCTGGACTCTTTCCAAACATCGCAACTTGTGTTGATGATATTGCATTCATCAAATCTATGACTGCTGACTCACCTCTGCACGGTTCAGCAATGCTAATGATGAACGCAGGGAGAGTGTTAAGCGGACATCCATCGTTGGGATCTTGGGTAAATTATGGACTTGGTAGTGAGAACGAGAACCTTCCCGGCTATGTTGTAATGCTTGACCGGACAGGCGGTCCAATCAGCGGTGCGAAAAATTGGAGTAGTGGGTATATGCCTGCAGTCTTCCAAGGAACAGTTTTTCGTTCAGAAGGAACACCGATTCTTAATTTGGAACGTCCTAACGCCGTTAGCCAAAGTGAACAACGACGGCTACTTGATTATCTGTACAAATTTAATACCACACATTTATCAAAACGGACTGATAACACCGATCTCGCGGCTCGAATTGCAAGTTATGAGTTAGCATTTAAGATGCAATCTGCAGCACCCGAAGCTGTTGAATTAGACAGCGAACCTGAACACATCAAAGCACTTTATGGAATCAATGAAAAAGAAACAGAGGAATATGGAACAAAATGTCTTTTAGCAAGACGATTGGTTGAGCGCGGTGTACGATTCATTCAACTTTACTCTGGCGGTGCCCATAATGATGCCAATTGGGACGCACACGGTGACATTGAACGAAATCATAACAAGCATGCTAAGGCTACAGATAAACCGATAGCAGGACTTCTAATAGATCTTAAACAACGCGGTTTACTTGACGAAACGCTTGTTGTGTGGGGTGGTGAGTTCGGACGTCAACCTACTGCAGAATATGCCAAAGGCACAGGTCGTGACCACAACTCGTATGGCTTCACGATGTGGATGGCAGGTGGAGGTATCAAGGGTGGAATCAGTATTGGCGAAACTGATGAACTCGGTAGTGTTGCAGTCAAAAACCCGTTTCATGTCAGACACCTGCACGCAACAATCCTACATCAACTCGGAATAGATCCGAATCATCTCACTTATTTCCATAGTGGATTAGATCAAAAACTCGTAGGAGTTGAAGGAGCAGAACCGATTTGGCAGATAATGAGTTAGACAAACCAATTTGAGATATTATGTGAAAGTAAGAAACTGCAATCTAACTGATATTTCTCAAAAGTTGTCAAATGTCAGTAATTATCAAGGTTCTTTTGGGTTTAGTTCATGAAAATGCGCCATGATTTCAAGTAACATGTGTCTTTGTCCAGTGAGTTCAAGTTGTCCTTGATGGGATGTGTGACGCTCTAGGATGCTTACCTGCAACAACATGAGGTAGCTAAAAATTTATACCGAGCCCAGCACTTGCGCACTGCGCACTTTCTAAACGCATATCGGATAAATGCAGGTTGGATTTCAGTTGTCTCCAATAGTGTTCGATCCCGTTACGTTCAGACCATTTTCTGAGTGCTTCACAAGTGCGTAAGGGTTTACCAAAGACTAAGAGTGTACGTCCCTTTCCCATATCTGAAAAGAAGAGCACAATACACTCACCAAATGTTGGACTTGTGGCTTGGACACGACAGACAGGTTTATCGCACCCCCATTGTTTTGGCTGCAGTTGTATGGATTCCTTATGAACCGAAAGTTTCACTTTTTTGTTGTTTATTGTCATCACATAGTTGTTTTACCATGATCCAATATGGATACAAACCTTAAATCTAATAAGATGCCGATCAGTTTCTTGCTACCATACCACGAATCAAAAGTGATCGAATATTTTCTGATATCAATGCTGTCAAGCATTTCCAATGATATTGGCTCATTGCGTGAAAATCCCGATAAAGCCTCGCTTTGGGAATTGACAACGCATCCGCAACTTGGTTCGGATTGTAAAGGCCAAATAGATGACAAACCGATACTAAAAGTAAAGTGTCAACAATTTTTGAGTGAATACCATGAAAACTTGAAGAAAGAAGTTGTTAAAAAACTTAGCAGATTTGATAATCTGATGACGCATGAAAAGTCCTCCTACAAATAATAAAATGGTGTTATTTTTTATTATTTGGATGGCAACTCATGCATTTAAAATCAAGTGAAATCTTCAAAATAAACGCATTTTCATGACTTTAGACCTGCTTTGCATTGATATTTAGTAGGTTCTGAGCAATTTTGGTGAATATCAGGAGAACAAATATATGCAAAATAGTGGAAATTGGTCACCTGTTTTAATGCCATCTGAAAACAGTGATATAACAACTTGGGAACTTCCTGAAGGCGCGATTGCACGTTTAGGACAAGGACAAATGATGGACGATGTGACACCGCAACCAATTGCCCCATCGCCAAATGGGAGATATATCGCTGTAGGCAATACAATAGGTGTTTGGTGGTATGATGTTTCTACCATGACACCTGTCACCTTCTGGGACACAGGACGCGGATGGATTACCGCTGTTGCATTTTCTCCAAATGGCAAATGGATTGCAACCGGTGATGGACAAGGAATTGTCAAGGTATGGGATGTACATAGCGGTGATTGTATTTCACAGATGCAACGTGATGAGTCGAAAAAAATGGAACAGTATATGTTTAATACAAATCTTGTTTCACATTTAGTCTTTTCCCCTAATAGTCAGTACCTCACATCTTCCAGTAGGTGGGATTACATTCTGTATGTCTGGCACACAGAAACTGGTGATCGGATTGCAAAATTTCACGTCGAAACCAATCTTAAATGGTCTGGTGGATCTCCACGTCCTATTGCCTTCTCCGTCGACGGTAGCCTGTTGGCATGCACAATGCCTGACTACAGCCTGCTGGCATGTGCAGACACTAACGATAGAATCCGAGTCCCTGAACACTCTTTTAACTATATTGGGGTATGGGATTTGGAGAACGAGGAACAGGTCGCCTGCCTAACAGAACCCACCGATTTCGCAGAGAACCTCTGCTTTTCGCCGTGCGGTCAGTTTCTTGCATCAGCTGGTCAGAATGGTGTGGTTAGGGTTTGGACACTTGACGATTGGAAACTTACACAAGAATACCACAATTATGGTACAGATCCCAAGAAAGTTTTCTATTCGTCAGAAGGTGTACTGTATGCTGCTGAAGTCTCTGATGATATCCTCGCCGTGTGGGATTTAGAAAGCGGTGAAAAGTCCGACACTTACCTTGAAGTACATCAGGGTCTTCAAGGTAACCACTTATCAAAGGAATGTCCTTTCGTCACCTTAACCGAAAGCGAATTTAAGGTATGGAAAGTTGGCGACACTCAACCCAAGACATTTGGTTATTCGTATATCGGTGTGCCTTATTCCCTCGCCTTTTCTCAGGATGGAAAAACTCTTGCAGCATCATGTTCGGGAAATACATTGATGTTCTGGGACACTACCAATCTCTCTCAACCTCCAAGTCGTTTCAAGAAAGCGTGCGGGAACTTCACTTTTTCTATGTCACCACTCGGTAAATTGTATGCGACTGCACCTGAACAGGGCACTACAAAAGGCCAAATTATAAGTGTATGGGAAATTGGAAACGACAAGATACCAATTGCCTCATTCACGTTCCCTAAGCAAAAAAATCGAATAGCACTGTATAGTTCAGTATTCGCACCGACACGTAACTTGATCGTATGTGGAGATAATGAAGGTACACTCTATCTGTGGGATGTAGCGCGAGAGAAGATGTTACATCAATTCAAAGCCCATTCTTCTTGGATACATATTATAGCATTTAGCCCAAACGAAAAACAGCTTGTGAGTATCAGGCGTGCAGGTCCCGAATCTCGAATGTGGGATGTTGAAAGTGGTGAAGCAATTGAAGCATTTCCAAACAAAGCCACGCATATTGCCTTTTCACCATGTAGTTCTATTGTCGCTTATTGTGAAAAAAAAGATATTTTATTTTGGAATATTGCGCAGCGTGAAACTGTCAAGGCAATTCCTCAGACGAAGGATAGTTGGGAGCAGCTGTATGCGTTAGCGTTTTCACCGTGTGGACGATATCTTGCGTCCGGCACGTGGTGGAATGAGTGGATGGATAATATGCTAATTAGATTATGGGATGTTACAAGCGGTGAAAATGTCATTACTTTTCGTGGACACAGTAGCGATATTCAAGATCTTACCTTCTCTCCAGATGGAACATTTTTGGCAAGTGGAAGTTATGATAAAACAATTCTTCTCTGGGATTTGAAACCTTATATCCAAAGTTAGCTCCTCAGCCTGTGTAGGGCAATTGCCAACTATAATCTTATGTCACATCAAAACATAATCAAGGAGTTACCATAAAACAAAATAGAAGGCCGGCACCCATTAATGTCGTATCGGGTAACACGGAAGGAATTACATGGGTGTTGCCAGAAGACGCAATAGCTCGATTTGGAAAAGGGATACATTAACTCTTAAGTTGTCAAAAGCTGGAAATTCCATTTTCTTCCAAGTGCCTTTTTTTGCAAGCACGGTTTCGCTTTATAGTAAAATTTATAATAACTTGCACACAATTGTCCGCAACTTGCTAGGTTGCGTCCACTACGGCACAAACTGAGAATTTTTAGAGACAGAACAGTCCGGGTGTTTAGGTCCAACAGGCCAAAAGTGTGCATATATTTTGTATTTTACTATAATCGATAAAGAGAAGTTATGCTCTTTTCTAATCACTCCTAACAATACCTTCGCCAATAATAGACATTCTGCTAGATTGTGCGTCCAATCTATTCAGTCAGATTGCTGTCCAGCCATTTCTATTGTCAAATTAGGATCTATGATCAGGCAAGTTGCCACCTAAACAATATAACGAGTCGTCCAGTCTGCTATGGGTTTTTTCACATACCGCTCCGCTGGAGCGGAAGATTGAAACAAACCGTGCTATAAACATATCGCTCCGCTGGAGCGGAAGATTGGATATCTTAAGGAGAACGAAGTTGATCGGATTTAAATAGGTAGCAATTAAGGTTATGCTAATTAAAAATACTTCATCAAAAACCTGAAGTCATTTTTTTGTTCATGCTATCGAACATTATCACAGATCAGTGATAGATCAACACTATATTCTCATTCAATTGAAGCACATAAAAATGGCAAAGGTATTGGAATGTAAGAGGTACAATAAATTGCGCGACTACGAACGCGTTTTTTCTTGATGTTAGATTATCAATTAGAAACGGTATAAGAACAGAACTTTGCACCCTTAAGACTCTCAATTATAGATAATCCCACAGTCCTCTAAATTGCTGTTGACTTTATCGTCAATTTCAGTGTATGATATACATACTTCATACATATTATAGGAGGAAACAGATTTGGCGGCAGACATAGGACTCATCGGATTAGCAGTGATGGGTGAAAATCTCGCATTGAATATGGAAAGCAAAGGCTTTAATGTAGCGGTTTTTAACAGAACCGTATCGCGAGTTGATGATTTCATTGCAGGTGCAGCAAAAGGGAAAAACATTGTAGGAACTCACTCAATACCTGAATTTATAAAACAATTAGAAACACCACGTAAGATCATATTGATGGTGAAAGCTGGGGAACCGGTTGATGCATTCATTGAGTTACTTGTTCCCCACCTTTCAAAAGGCGACCTAATAATTGACGGAGGTAACTCCAATTTCAACGACACTATCCGTCGACACACAGAATTGGATGAACAGGATATACTGTTTATCGGAACAGGTATTTCTGGTGGTGAAGAAGGTGCTCTAAAAGGTCCAGCAATGATGCCAGGGGGCTCATCAAAGGCATATACGCTTGTAGAACCTATCTTTACAAAGATCGCAGCACAGGTTGAAGGAACACCATGCTGTTCATATATAGGACCAAACGGTGCTGGACATTATGTCAAAATGGTGCATAACGGGATTGAATATGGTGATATGCAGTTGATTTGTGAAGCATACTCCCTAATGAAAAACATATTGGGGATGAATGCAGATGAAATGCATGAGGTGTTTGACAAATGGAATCAAGGAGAACTTAATTCCTATCTCATTGAAATTACTGCTGACATATTTACACAACGCGATACCAACGGCACGCCATTTGTAGATGTTGTTCTGGACAAAGCAGGACAAAAAGGCACTGGTAAATGGACAAGCATTTCTGCATTAGACCTTGGTATATCCGCACCGACTATCGCTGAAGCTGTTTTTGCACGATGTATCTCTGCAATAAAAGATGAACGCGTGAATGCGTCTGATGTTATCGACGGTCCGTCAGGGACTTACGACGGCAATAGAGAAGCAGCTCTTCAAGCTATCCACGATGCACTCTATGCTGCAAAAATATGTTCTTACGCACAAGGTTTCGCACTCATGCGTGAAGCAAGTACTGAATATGATTGGAATTTGGACCTTGGTAAAATCGCATTGGGGTGGCGTGGCGGATGTATCATCCGTGCAAAATTCCTACATCGCATTGCAGAGGCGTATGAACGCAATCCAGATCTGTCTAATCTATTGCTTGACTCCTATTTCCGTGGGGTCATTGAAGATGCACAACCCCATTGGCGGAATGTAATAAGCACAGCAACGCAACTCGGCGTACCTATTCCTGCGTTCAGTTCCGCATTGGCATATTTTGATAGTTACCGTAGTAACAGACTTTCTGCGAACCTTATCCAAGCAATGCGTGATTATTTCGGAGCACATACATATCATAAATTGGATCCTGATGGCAACACAATAATCGGAGAAGACGGAGAACCAACAGTCTTCCATACAGAATGGATGTTAGAAAACCGACCTGAAGTAATTGTTGAATAAAGTAGCATGCACCCCCTGCGTGCCGTACCCTAAAACACTTTTTGAGGAGAATATATGGATCAAAAACCACAACAAGAATTATACGATTTTGAACCCAAACACGACTTTTTTGTCGGAATTGATTCAGATGGGTGTGTTTTCAATAGTATGGAGGTAAAACACAACGATTGCTTCAGTGTAAACGTTGTGAAACACTTCGGTTTAGCATCCATTTCACGGCAAGTACATCAAGCATGGGATTTCGTCAATCTCTATTCCACTATGCGTGGAACAAATCGGTTTAAAGCCGTCATTCTCGTCTTTGATTATTTACGCGAAATGTCTCTTGTTAAAAAAATGGGATTAGACATACCACAACTACCACACTTGCGAGAATGGACTGAAACTGAAACAAAACTTGGAAATCCAGCACTACAGGACGCAATTGATACTGCGACTGGTGAAAGAAAAGATGAGTTTAGTCAGGTCATGGAATGGAGCCTTGCTGTGAACGAAAGTGTTGCAGAAATTGTCTATAACCTTCCTCCATTCCCCGGTGTCAGAGAAGCATTACAAAGACTTCAAGGCAAAGCAGATGTGATAGTCGTTTCTGCCACACCTGATGAAGCACTCAAACGTGAATGGGATGAACATAATATAGACCAATATGTCGCGCTTATCGCAGGACAAGAGATGGGAACAAAAACGGAACATCTCACCATTACAACAAAAGACAAATATCCTGAAAACCACGTTTTGATGATCGGTGATTCACCAGGTGACTTGAAAGCCGGTCGCAGTGTTGATGCACTTTTTTTTCCTGTTAATCCAGGTGCTGAAGACACATCATGGGCACACTTCCTTGAAGAAGGAATAGACAAATTCTTTGATGGACAATATGCGGGTGAGTATGAAGACACTTTGCTAAGTCAGTATCAAGAATTGCTACCCGATACACCTCCTTGGTAGACAACAAACATACATGTATAGATGATGAGACCTAAGAATCAGGAGAATCCTTCCACGGTAGGCAAGGTTTCCTAACCTCTCCTATATAATGTGGCTGATTATAGTAAAAATCATAATTATTTACACACTACGGTATAGGTTCGGTTTCCTAACCGAACCGGTGTCTGTTCAGCCTCATAGATGCGGTTAGGAAACCGCATCTACCGGGGAGTGTGCACGTATTCTTACATTTCACTATAAAACTAAGGTTTACGATAGAAAGGACATATATGAAGATATTATTACAACATAGAGTTGAAGGTGAACAGTTAGCACGATTAGAAAGTATTATTGGATCTGACCATACTTATGTCATGCCGAGCTCACGCGAGGAAATAGCAGAAGAAGGTAAAGATACGGACATTTTCTTCGGATTCTGTAGTGAGGATATTTTCCCGCTCGTGCCAAATATCAAGTGGATCCAGGCTTCCAGTGCAGGTATGGACAAACATATGTATCCTGCAATGCGTGAAAGCAATGTAATCTTGACAAACGCTGCTGGACTATATGGAACGCACGTGGCTGACCAAGCCTTTGCACTCTTACTCGGATTAACACGCGGCATTCATCATTTCACACGGAACCAAGATAGCCGTAAATGGGGTGGTAGCAAATCCCCGATGATTGAGATAGAAGGTTTCAAGATGGGGATTGTCGGTTTAGGTGGAATTGGCATGCAGATGGCAAAACGTGCGAATGGGTTTGATATGTATATCATCGGTGTGGATGCATATCGCACCGAAAAACCTGATAATGTTAACGAGCTTGTTCCGATGAGTAAACTCACAGAAACGATGGGACGTGTAGATGTTGTAATGATTGCTTGTCCATTGACTGAAGAGACGCATGGATTGATAAATGCTGAAAACTTGTCAGCGATGCAACAAACAGCATATCTGATTAACGTAGCCCGCGGTCCAATTGTCAAAGAGGATGATTTAATTGAAGTCTTGCAAGCAGGTAAAATTGCTGGAGCAGGTTTAGATGTCACAGAGGTTGAACCCTTACCATCAGAGAGTCCATTGTGGGATATGGACAATGTTATCATTACACCCCACGCGGCAGGCGGTTCGCAACACCGCATGACACGTATTACAGAGTTTTTCTTGGATAACCTTGAACGGTATCTAAATGGTGAAGAGTTAAAGAATGTCGTGGATAAGCAGCTTGGCTTTTAGCAATGGTTGTATGTAACGGTTATATCGGTATCGTCAATAATGTCTGAGAGGAAAAAGAGTGAGACGTTTTGGAACACTGGGACCCGTGAACCCTGAACAGCATTATATTGTCGCTCGGACTGATGAACTCACCGAGTTCATTAAACGCGTCAAAGAGGGACGTTTTATTGTCATCTTTGCACCCCGGCAAACAGGTAAGACGACTTTTTTTTATGCTGCTATGGATATCCTCGCCACTGAGGAAACAAATTTCCTCCCTATTCACTTGGATTTTGAAGCGTATAATAACCTCACTCCATCAGATTTTTATAGTAACCTCACCGAAGACATTCGCGAGGAAATAGAGGATATTTACCATAAACGTGGAGAAGTTCCCTCTGAGGCATTAAGAGATTTTTTAGAAAACACAACTCTGACCGACAATGTTTCAATGCTCAGAGGTTTCAGGACATTGGCGAGGGTGTTAGAAAATCAACAAGTTGTCATCCTCATTGATGAGTTTGATGGCATTCCTCCAGCAATCGTGAATGATTTCTTGTATGCCCTCCGCCGCATCTATATCTCCAGGACTTCTCACCGATGTCCGCACAGCCTTGGTATTGTCGGTGTCAAGAGCATCGCGCAACTCAACTACGATCGATCTGTCTCCCCATTCAATATTCAGGACGATTTTGCTTTGTCCAATTTTACACTTTCGCATGTGCAAGAACTGTTCGGGCAATATACAGACGAGACGGGACAGACTTTCGAACATGAAGTAATAGAATCCATTCACAAACAAACTGGGGGGCAGCCCTTTCTCGTTAACCGATTCGCACAGATACTCACGGAAGAGATGGACATTCCGATAACTGAAGCATTCACAATGACACATTTTTCACAAGCACACGGACAACTCTTGGAGGAACGGAACACCAACCTAACACATTTGATAACCAATATCCGCCGAAACCCTCGCTTTGAAAGCTTTTTGATGCGAATCGTATTGTACGAGGAAGGAGTACCTTTCACCCTACACAATGAACTTGTTAATGAACTGGCAACGTACGGAGTACTCACGAGAGACACTGACAGAATGTGTAAAATTGCCAATCCAATTTACCTACATTGCATTCTACAAGCATTCAAACCATTAGTCAACGGATTGGAGCGCGATTACTTCCCCGATGATGCCGATAGATTTCAGTTCCTCACAGACTCAGGACAGATACTTATGGATCAGCTTTTGGATAACTTCCGAGACTTTATTGCCCGCGTAGGATTCAGGATCCTGCAAGTTCCTGAAACCCCTCAAGAATTCATCGGACAGCACTTGCTCTTTGCATATCTGGACCAGTTCGTTTCAAGTGTAAATGGGGCAATGTATATGGAAGTCCCAACAGGTCGCGGTAGGATGGACCTGATTATTTTTCACAATCAAAGAAAATATGTTATTGAGACAAAGATATGGCGAAGTGACAGGTACTATTCCGATGGGAAGCAACAACTCGCCGCGTATCTATCAACCGAAGGTGTAGCGGATGGTTACTATGTGGTATTCGATCATCGCGAGACACCAGAACCGCGCACAGAGACGGAAACGATAAATGACTTGATGATTCGGAGTTACGTTATCCCTGTGGTACAAGAACGTCCATCAAAAGAGCGTGTTGGATAGTCCCTTAAACATTGGTTTGTCCTACATGTTATCAGGTTCAATCTGCACAGCACAGAACTTCAACTCTGGTTGTTTAGACACAGGATCAAACGCTGAATTTGTCACATAATTCGCATTTGTCTCCGCGTGGAAGAGATCACCCCAATGGAACGGCATCAGAGTCAGTGTAGGAAATCCTGGATAAGCCTTTCTTGGATACATTTTCTTCTTGCCTTTTCTTCCTAAATATCATATCCTTTAAGAAAGATCGCAAAGACGTTATCCGTTTTCCAATAAAATTAGTTGTAGATAATCAATGGATGTATTGGTTGAAAAATCAGATGCGAAATTACGCGAATGGCCTCCGAATATCGTAGTTGATGTCAGAGAACGGATTTCTGAAGTTATTTACCTTATAAATGAGGACTTGTTAGATATAATGCGACCACGCGCTGTTAAACAAGAGGTTTTGGATCTAATTGATGAACCTGTATCCCAGTGAGATTTGGCTATATGAGAAGGTTTGGTACGCAAGGGCCCGTGAACCCTGAACAACATTATATTGTCGCTCGGACTAATGAACTCGCCGAGTTCATTAAACGCGTCAAAGAGGGGCGTTATATTGTCATCTTTGCACCCCGGCAAACAGGCAAGACGACTTTTTTTCAACGCGCCGTTGCGACACTTAACGCTGAAGACCTAAGTTATTTTCCCATTCAACTGAATTTTGAAATATATGTAGATTGTGACCGTTCCGAATTTTACGAATTCCTCACTAAACAGATTTGCAAGGAAATTGACCGTGTTTTCCAAAGTCGCGGAGAGGAACCTGACGAAGCATTAAGACACTTTCTTGACAATGCCCAAATAACTAATCATTTGTCAATGATGGAGTTCTTTGAGCAACTTCAACGTTTCCTGAAGTACGAGGATAATTGGCAGAAAGTTATCCTCATAATTGACGAGTTTGATGGCATTCCCACATCTGCCCTGCGGGGATTTCTACACGCGTTTCGACATACTTACATCACTCCCGCTACACCTCAATGCCCTCACAGCCTTGGCATTGTCGGTGTCAAAAGTATCACACAACTGGACTATGATCGCTCCGTATCTCCGTTCAACATCCAGGACGATTTTGCTTTATCCAATTTTACGCTTGTGCAGGTACAAGAACTATTCAAACAATATACTGACGAGGTCGGTCAGACTTTCAATCCTGAAGTAATTGAATCCATTCACAAACAAACGGGTGGGCAGCCCTTCCTCGTCAACCGATTCGCACAGATACTCACGGAAGAGATAGACATTCCAAAAACTGAACCAATCACAATGACACACTTTTCACAAGCACATGGACAACTCTTGGATGAACGGAACACCAACATTGAACATCTCCTGACCAATATCCGCAAAGACCAACGCTTTCAAACAATACTTATGCAAATCGTCTCTTATGAAAACAGCAGGCCATTTAACCCTGATAATGAGATTATTAATGAACTCACCACCTATGGGATCATCACGAAAGGGGATGACAGAAAGTGTGAGATTGTCAACCCGCTTTATCTATACCGTATTGTCCAAGCATTCAGACCGTTAGTTAATGGATTGGAGCGCGATTACTTCCCCGAAGATACCGATGGGTATCAGTACCTCACCGACTCGGGACTGATACTGATGGAACGGCTTTTGGATAACTTCCGAGACTTTATTGTCCGCGCAGGATTCAGAATCCTGCAAGTTCCCGAAACCCCTCAAGAATTCATCGGACAGCACTTGCTCTTTGCCTATCTGGACCAGTTCGTTACCAGCGTGAACGGTGTAATGTATATGGAAGTACCGACAGGACGCGGTAGGATGGACCTGATTATTTTTCACAATCAAAGAAAATATGTTATTGAGACAAAGATATGGCGAAGTGACAGGTCCTATTCCGATGGGAAGCATCAACTCGCCGCTTATCTATCAACAGAAGGTGTAGCGGAGGGCTACTACGTAGTGTTCGATCATCGTGAGGTGCCAGAGCCGCGAACAGAGACAGAAACAATAAATGAATTGATGATTCGGAGTTACGTTATCCCTGTGGTGCAAGAACGTCCTACAAAAGGTAATCTTGGTTAGAGGCACCTTAACACACTGGTTCATACCTCCGTATTATCAGCCTCAATCCGCACAGCACAGAACTTCAACTCTGGTTGTTTAGAAACAGGATCAAACGCTGAATTCGTAACATAATTTGCATTCGTCTCTGAGTGGAAAAGATCACCCCAATGAAACGGCGTGAACAATAATCCACGGCGAATAGTATCAGCAACACGCGCACGCGCATAACATCTTCCCCTTCTTCCAACAAGATAAATCCATTCACCATCAAGTACGCTGTTTTCTTCAGCATCATCTGGATGTATTTCAACAAAAGGTTCTGGATCCTTTTTCGTGAGTTGTGGAACTTTACCCGTCCGTGTTCGTGTGTGCCATTGACTCGCAACGCGACCAGTCGTCAAACCCAATGGAAATTCCGTATCAGTTGTCTCATCAGGTGGTTTGTACACAGGTGTTCTAAACTGTGCTTTACCAGATGGCGTGTAGAACTTCCTGCGTGTATACCTACGAAGTGTTCCAGGATGGCGTGGGTTTGGACATGGCCAACGGAGTGATGTCGTCTTAAGCCGTTCATTCGTCATTCCCATCTGATCACATGCTGTTCCTGCAGTCAACAATCGATATTCGTCCCATATTTCTTCGTGAGAATGAAAATCAAAGTCACGTTTGTATCCCATCACCTTTGCAATTTGAGAGAATATCCACCAATCGGGTTTTGCTTCCCCCGGTGGTTCAAGGAATTTCTCACTTCGTACAACCAAACGTTCACTATTCGTCATAGTCCCGCGTTTTTCTCCCCACTGAGCTGCAGGAAAGAGTACATCAGCATATTCTGCTGTTTCAGTTGGATAATAACAATCTTGAACAACCACTAAGTCAGCACGTTTTAGTCCCGCTTGAGAAACCTTTGTATCAGGCATACTCACGGCAGGATTAGTACATACAATCCAGAGGGCACGCACATCACCTGCAGCGGCGGCTTCAAACATCGGAACTGCAGTCAAACCTGGTTCCGGATCAATGCTTCCCGGTGGAATTCGCCACGCACCTTCAAGATAAGCACGATGCATATCGTTTGTCACAACTCGATAACCGGGCAGCTGGTGAGATAGATAGCCTACCTCTCTACCACCCATCGCATTCGGTTGACCTGTTAGGGAAAATGGACCTGAACCACTCTTTCCTACCTCACCTAACTGAAGATGTAAATTGATAAGAGCGTTATTCTTTTCTACACCACTTGTGCTCTGATTTGTGCCTTGACAGTAAAAACTGAGTAACCGACTGTTCGGTTTTGACAAAAATTCAACAATTTCATCAATACGACCGGGATGGATATCACAGATAGAAAGCAACGTATCTTCGTCAAGACATTCGAGTTGGTGCTTATATGCACTATAGTTTTCTGTGTTTCTTTGAATAAAACGTTTGTCAACCCGTCCGTTATCAAGAAGACGTTTAGCTATCAGTTGTAAGAAAGCAACATCACTTCCAGGTGCAAGTGGCACATGAACATCAGAGAATTCTGCTGTTTGGGTCCGACGAGGGTCTACTGCAATAATACGGGTGTTAGGTTCTGATGCACGACGTTTTCGTATCATCTGAAATAGAACAGGATGGTTAACTGCCATATTCGCACCGATAATCATAAATACATCCGCATGTTGAATGTCGTCATAACATGTCGGTGGACCATCTGAACCGAAAGCCTGAATATATCCCACTACTGCAGATGACATACAGAGTCTACTATTTGTGTCTATATTATTCGTCCGCAGAAATCCCTTGAACAATTTATTAAAAACGTAGGAAGTTTCTGTGTCCAATTGACCGGAACCGTAGAGTGCAAGCGCATCTTTACCATGTTCCAACCTAATTGCTTGTAGACGGTTTGCAGTAAATGCAATAGCTTGTTCCCAAGAAACTTGACGTAGGTCTTCATCTTTATTCTCACGGATCATAGGGTATGCCAGTCTACCTTCATGATTCTGGAACACCTGTTTGAGATGTGCACCTTTCGGACACAGCATTCCATAATTCGGTGCATCGCTATCGTCGGCTGAGATTCTCGTGATTTTGTTTTCCTCTACCGTTGCACGGATAACACAGCCGACACCACAATAAGGACAAACGGCTTTTCCTGTTGAACTGTTCACTGATTTCTCCATAGTTTGAAAAAAATATAGTAAGACTCTGTTTAATGTTGTGTTGCTACAATAATTGAGATTACATTAGATTATTAGGCTGTTACATTCCCTGCATCTGCTTTGAGACGTTGTTTTTCTGCCAGTGCAGCAGCTAACGCTTTTTCCTCTGCATCTTGTACCGCAGGTGAGAATCTTACCAACAGCGTTGAAAATGAAGCAATAACTGCCATAACACCAAGAAAAAGTAATGCTTGTTGTGTAGATATACTTTCCGCACGGAAAAGGAAACCTGCAGCAACTGCCCCGGCGTTTCCACCTGCCCCTACAATTCCAGCAACCGCCCCCAATGCTTTTCTATTGATAAATGGGACAATACCAAAAGTTGCACCTTCTGACATCTGAACAAATAGACTGAACACAATCATCGTTCCAACTGCTACAATCAGAACTGACATTTGTGAGAATAACATAAGCATGATACCTTCACCCAAAAGAACAACAAAGAGGAACACAACACGACCCTTCAATCCCATCTTTTTAGCAAAGAAATCCGAGAAAAAACCGCCGACGGTACGCGCAAAGATATTCATCAGTCCGAACAAACCAGCAATCAGACCTGCAGTTTTTACATCTAAGTGGAAGCGGTCATGATAGTAGAGTGCAGCAACATTGTTAATCGTTAGTTCAACACCAAAACATGCTGCATAAATAAAAAACAGTGCCCATACACGATAATCCTTAATAGCAAGTATGAAAGATTCCATGCTTTTTCCTTCTGCAGGTTCAATCTCACCTTGTCTACGAAGTTCGCTATAGTCTCCATCTGGTGTATCTTGAGTGCAGAAGTAATATACGAATCCCATCATAAATAAAGCAATTCCTGGAATAATCATTGCTAATCGCCATCCGAGAAATTCATTCACACCAAAACTCAGAACTGCTGTAAGAATGAGCGGCATGACCATCTGTGTTACACCGCCGCCTAAATTACCCCATCCTGCAGTCGTTGCGTTTGCAGTGCCAACACAATTTGGCGCGAACATCACAGATGTGTGATACTGTGTAATGACAAATCCTGCTCCTATCGCACCGATTGCTAAGCGGAAGAGTAGAAAGGAATGGTAATCCTGTGCGAGTCCAATACCCATCACTGGTATTGACCCCAGAATAAGAAGCCAAGTGTATGCCTTTCGTGCGCCAATACGATCACATAATGGACCGATTATGATACGAACCAAAACCGTTATTGCAACGGATGCAATGATTGTGTTTCCGATCTGAACTTGTGTTAGCATCAAGTCTTCGCGCACAATTGCCATAAGCGGTGCGATTCCAAACCATCCAAAAAACGCTAAGAAAAATGCGAACCATGTCGTATGAAAAGTACGCATCTGAACCGATTTCAGACTAAACAAATTGATCTGTGTTGCTTTATTCTTTATATCCATTGTTTTTCTAATTTATTATCCTTTCTAATGATCAATCAAAGACATTTCAGAATATATACATTGGGTCGAAACATGTAACCGATCGATTGATTATTTTCTTGATAGATAAGGCACGAGACCTTCAAGAACTTGCGGTAAGCCATCACATGGAACATTTTCCAGTAATTTCGGGGCAACTTTCGAATTTGGACCAGAATCTCCTTTTACAAATACATCAACTGCATCGGTAACCACACCATCTATTTTGGTTTTCTTCCCAAGCAGTCCAATATCAGCTGCGGCATGGTTACCACACCCATTTGGACATCCCGACCAATGCACTGTCAGTGGTTGTGTGTTTCCAAGTTTAGCCTCCAAATGTCTAATTGCTTCCATTGCACGTTCTTTGGTTTCTATGAGGGAAAAGTGACAGTAATCAATACCTGTGCAACTTACCATGCCACGCATGACTTCTGATGGATCATATCGTAATTGTTGAAGTAATGGTTCAGCAGTTAAATCTCCGATTTTCTCATCAGCAACATTTGGAATTATTAGATTTTGTCCTTGAGTTAAACGTATATCTCCGGTGCCATATTCATCAGAAATACGTGCGACTTCAGATAGTTGTGCAGTGCTAATCCTACCTACTGGCACCACAAGTCCAACATAGTTGTGGTTTTTCTCTTTCTGTGAGAAAATGCCTGTGTGGTCTGTTTTTTTCTTCCCGCGCATATCCTTTCCTGCTGATATGAGTGGTTTTGGAAAACGAGTTTCTAATTCTTTCCTGAACTTCTCCATACCCCAATCTGCTATGAGAAAAGCCATACGTGATTTGTTACGAGCTGTACGTGGACCGTGATCTCTGAAAATCATTGTAATTTCCGCACATAACGCTGATGCATCTTCAGGTAAGACAAATACATCAAGTTCTTGTGCAGGGGTGTAACCTCCAGAACCCATTTTCCCTCCGACCAATACATTAAATCCTTTAGCTTCCAGATTTTCATCTTCCCTAACTGCAGGTATGAGTGCAATATCTTGTGAAGCGGCGTGTGTACAATTGTCCAAACAACCAGTAATTCCTACATTGAATTTTCGTGGAAGGTCTGTGAATTCCTTATTACCTGCAATAATATTTGTATACTTCTTTGCTACAGGTGATGCATCAAATAGTTCATTCGGAGTAAATCCAGCGACAGGACAACCAGTGACTCCTCGGATATTGTCAAATCCTGTTTGTAACGAGTTTAATCCTACCTCTTCAAGTTGATTCCAGATGTTCTGCACGTTCTCAATTGTAAAACCACGTAGTTGAATTTGTTGACGTGTTGTAAGATCAACAAATCCTGGACCGTGTTCATCACTTATGGATGCAATGGTACGAAACTGATCTGAATTGGAAATACCACTTGTCATCCGGAGACGCATCATAAATGCACCCGGTGTCTGTCTACGATAAAAGACACCAACATACTTGAGTCTGTCACGTTCAGTGTCAGGTATTGATTCCCATCCATTCCTCACGTAGTATGGTATGTCGTCTACCACATCAAGACCGTTTTTCTGTCTTTTGAGTGCTTCAGCGGGATGAAGTTTCGGTTTTCTCTTTTTTCTACTATTATCACTCTTCAACCTTATTTTCTTTGCTTCATGTTGATCCATCTTGCTTCTCCTATTTCAGAATTATGGGTTCAATCAATGGTGTATAAAGATATATTCTTGTTTCCATTTAATTGTTAAAACAAAAAAGCGTCCATCAGCAAAGCTATACTTTTGCCAAATGGACACCTGTGTCCGTTTCCAAACCTACATGGGTTGGACTGCTTTGTATTTCTCTATAAAATCAGTCGTGATGTTCAACGTTGAACAACGACTTACATTTTCTTTGTCAATACTTCTGCAACAGATAGAACATCTCGTGCGATTTCTGCCAGACGTTTTCTACGATCCATTGCCATCTTTCTTAATGCTTGATAAGCTTCTGCCTCTGTAATACCGCGTTGTTGCGCAACGAATTCCTTGGCACGTTCAATGATTTTACGTTCTGCAAGACTCGTTTTAGTCTTTTCAAGTTCTTGTAACAACTCCCTAAACCTTTTAAACCGAGCAATCGCTGCCTCAATAATCGTTTCTACACGTTCTTTACTTAGTTCTCCAACAGCATACGCGGATACTCCCACCAATGTTGCATTCTGAATCGTCTCTGAACGTTCATCCTGTGCAAACATTACAATCGGACATGGGTGTTCATTGTTAATAGACGCAACTTTGTGTAAAGTCTCATCACAAGGAGAATCAACACATATTAGGATGATATCTGGATTCGTCTGTTTGACCCGTTCCATAAGACCTTGTTCTAGAGACACTTGTGCAATTACATTGTACCTATTGGATTTAACCACAACTTTGTTCAGCAGCTCAATTCTATCCGATTTGTTATCAACGACTAAAACACGTTGGGTCTCAGCAACTGCTTCCATTCTATTCAATTGAACCTTTCCAAATCCGCAAATTACGGGATTAATGATTTGCAATTAGGTAGACATAGCAGATATTGCAATATCAATGCCAAGTTCAGAGAAAAGATAGAATGTAAGCAGTTAGTATATTGTTCAATGTACAATAAACTAACTGTTCAAATTGTTGCCTATTTTTTAAGCAGAATAATCTTATTTTTTTGGCAATAAGTGGGAAGCACTCATGTGAAATGATATGTATGGTAAGAAAATGTTTGTAACCAACATTTTGTTTTGACAGGAAAACATGTCTCTGTGTTACAAACTATAGTTTGGACAGTTTTTTATTGGCTTGAATAATAGTCTAGACATAGAGCATCACAGTCATGATACCTATTTATTCAATGCACATTTCGCCCCGCTGGGGCTATAGATTGTATGTTCACGATGTGCTATACACATTTCGCCCCGCTGGGGCTGCTCATTTTGATATTCTAACACATTTTCGTCAAGTTATTATCCTATTGAAAACTCACATTATTTAGTAAATGCTTGAAATCTCAGTATGTAACCAAAAGAAATTGTCCAAACTATAGTTACAAAGGAAATAGAACGAATATCAATATATGTAGAACTATTACTTATCTTATCTATGCCCGACCATATACTGGAATAGCAGCACCGTTGATAATGGATGCATCATCTGATGTCAGAAAGCAGATTACTCTCGCAACATCATCAGTTTTCACCCAACGACTATGATCTTCATCAGGCATTGCTTCTCGATTCATCGGTGTATCCATTATACTCGGCATGATGCAGTTGACATTGATACCAGAATCCATTACCTCGGCAGCTAACGATTCTGTAAGGGTCCGCACTCCACCTTTTGAAACACAATATGCACTCAAACCAGCCTCACCTTTCAGACCTGCACGCGCTGATACATTTACAATCTTACCAAAACCTCGTTCCACCATGTGTGGAAGAACCGCTTTGCAACATAGAAACACTGATTTCAGATTTAGGTTCATCATAAAATCCCATCTGTCTTGTTCAAGTTCGGTAGTTGGAATTCCACCGACAAATCCACCAACAATATTTACCAAGATATCGAGATGTCCGAATTGATTGATGAACGTTTCTATAGTTTGCTGTACAGCTTCTTCTTCAGTTACATTTGCAAAAAGAAAGGTCACTTCTTCACAGATTTCTGGATTATGCTGCTTGAATCGTTCTACTTCATCATCAAAAAGATAAGTAACCGCAACATTGTCATCGTTTGCAAGGTAGGACTTTGTAACTGCACTACCTAAAATCCCCGTTCCACCAGTGATAAGCACATTTCGGTTCTGGTTCAACATATCTCTCCTCCTACTCAGGCAGTATCAGTTTAAATTCATCAAGGCTATTAGCTCGTGCTGCCTCACGAAGTAGATACTTTAGTTGTAGAATGTCTTCAATGGTATCAAGAATCGGCTTCAAGGTTTGTACAGAATCAGACTCAAAATGCACCTCAAGAACTTCAAGTATCGCTTCAATTGTTGCTTCACGTATTCCTTGTGAGATTCCTTGTGAGATTCCTTGTGAGATTCCTTGTGAGATTCCTTGTGAGATTCCTTGTTGTATGAAGTGTTGAATGACAGTTGATTCTTGCATTGTTTCCTCCATTATTATTTCACGAATAATTTCGTACTCTAATATTATACCACTTATAATACCCAAATTGGTAAGATAATCTGCTTGATGCTGTACATTTTGAGTCACAGAACTTGCTACTTTTACACATTGCCGCAACCAGTCCTCAGTACTTACATCTGCTGTAGGCTTCATAAGCGGCGTAAATGGTATTAGACCTTTCAGTTTAGCATCCAAGATATATTGACCATCCAATTCACATAGTCTAATTACTTTATATCTGATTTCAATCCTATAGTCCCCAAGTTCTTGAATATATCGTCCAGGATCATTACGTCCCGCATCAGGATGGAGATAAATAACATGTGAATAGATTGGCAATCCGAAACTTTCAATACATCTTCCAATATAACCTGCCATGCGTTGTGGCATAGGGTTCTCTGTACTATCACGTGTCTGTATTTCAAAATGTATTACAGATTCTTTTCCATTAACATTCGCAAGTAAAAAACTATCAGCACGATTGGATTTTACAGTGGGTTGTTCTGTCTCAAGAATCTGAAGAAAATCTACGTCTGTCATTCCGAGTCCGAACTTAATCCAATCCTCAGGGTTATCTTGTATTAATTTTTTTGAAACAGCGTCATATTGTCCACGCTGAGACGATTTGTCAATGTTTGTAGACTTTTCTATATTTTGTGTCATAGTGATTTAAATTTACATAGACTCATAGTCTTAAATAGATTTTACTTCCTTTCATTAGTTATTACTCCAACACCCGGACGCACTGGTAACACTAACTTACCTTTATCTAATGTAACACCTGAATAAGGATCATTAGAAATCAACAAATGTCCATCTAAATCTGCATAATCTACAAGTGGGGTCAGATGGGTGGCAGCAGTGATTCCGAGTGAACTCTCTATCATACATCCAAGCATCACAAGCATACCATGGGCACGTGCTACATGTATCATACGCAAGGCTTCTAAAATGCCACCACATTTTACTAACTTTATATTTATCCCATCTACAGCTTCCACCAATTTAGGTATGTCACTTGAACGTTTTACACTTTCATCCGCTATAATTGGTAACGTCGTGTGCTCGCGGATATATCTTAGACCTTCTATATCATCTGCCTTCGTTGGTTGTTCAATTAATACTACTCTTAATTGTGCCAACGCATTTATTATGTCAACTGCTTCTTTCGGTGACCATGCAGTGTTTGCATCAACATAAATCGGTTTGTCCGTAACTTTCCGGATTTCATGAATAATCTCTATATCGTTAGGCATACCAAGTTTGACTTTTAGAATTGAATACGACTTTGCCTGTAATACTTTTTCCGCCATCACTGAAGGTTCATCAAGTCCGATTGTAAACGATGTGCATGGTGTTTTCTCTGGATTCAATCCCCAAAGTTTGTATAACGGTACACCTAATTTCTTACCCAATCTGTCGTGTAGTGCCATATCAATAGCAGATTTTGTAGCGTAATTACCATCAAGAGCTGATTCAATCTCATCCATTACATCTTGGATATGATCAAGATTTCTATCAAGTAATGGTGTTAGCTTTTCTATCGCTGCTACAACCGTCTGCACAGTTTCTCCATAAAACTTAGTTGGGGCTGCTTCACCAACACCACCATCAATCTCAACAGTTACTACCTCACGATATGAATCAGTTTCACGACGCGAAATCTTGAAAGGATTTTTCAAGTGTAATTTGGTGATTTTCGTGGCAATGTGCACCTTTATTCACCTCGCGTCTTGTCAAAATAATCCATGAAACGTTCCAACTTTTCTGAATTAATCTCTGTCTCTTCCTTCAAATAAAGCCATACACCTATAAAGATGGCAGAGGCTTCCTGCATTACCACAGAATTTGGATGATTTAATGAATGTATGTCAAGTGTCATCGCCATTTTGTTAGTCTGTTGTATTATTGGTGTTTCTCTGTCCTGCACCGTAACAATTGGTGTTTCATACAGATTTTCATTAAACTGTTCCAAGATCCGTTTTTGAAATACCTCTGTGTCCTGATTGCCTCGGTTATGTTTTGCAACTACCATGTCTTTACCTTCAATCATTGGAGAGTGATTTATCTGTAGATAGAAACCTTCGTCCTTGATATTATTCACTTTCTTAATCCGTTCTTTAGTCGTAAGTTTTGCCCCAGGTGTTTGGACAAGGTAAGTCTTTGCCCCAGCAAGTTCAAGCATCTCTTTCAATATTGTAATGAGTTGGTGGGTTTTATCTGTGTTTATCCGTGTATCAAGGACTATCACGGTATCTGTAAATGCCCCATCTGCAACAGCATGAAGTTTGTGATTGAATACTGATGACATGTTCTGTTCGATTTGTATATTTTGTGTTTTGGGATAAAATCCGACTTTTGAAAGATGAATTGTAGTATCAAACGGACTTTTTAATGACATCCCAGATTTTATGAAATAATGTCCCTCAGCATCAGTAACTGCATTCAAGTTAGGTTCACCAATGATTGCAACATCTGGAATTGACATCTCGGTACTGCCATCGGCAACTTGACCTTGCACAATTCCATGGAGAATGTCAGCAAAGTTGATTTCAACAGACTTGCTGGTTTTTCCATAAGATGCTTCAACAATCGCTTTACAAGGTTCATCTGGTGCGTAAAGATAGAATAATGCCATTCCACCATGTGAGAGTTGTTCGGTTTCAGCCAGAGTGCCATTGGTTGTCTTTGCTCTGAAATGTTCACCATCTGCAATTGGGAGTTTATCAATATCGTGTGCGGTGACTTTTATCCCAACATAACTCTTACCATCAGATGGAAGCATATCAGTCCAAGCAACCATCTGTATATCAGCAGCGGGAGGTGCGACTTTAAACTCCTGCGGTTTCGGAAGACTATGATTTCCATAGTAATTTACTAACTCTGTCTGAACATATTGGATACCGTTAGTCAACGGTTCTTTGACTTTCACTGTGATAATATCCGTTTCACGATCATAGTTGAATGGAAACAGAACATCATTTATCTTCACTTGAATAGTATTTGAATATACCTGTTGCCGTCTGAGCATCCAGGCACCCCGCTCATGTATTCCATCTTGGACTTGAAGTTTGATTGTCGGTGTCTTTGTCTGTATGACAGATTCATGTAACGGTGTTATCAGAACCCCTCTTGGGAAACCGCCTTCAACATAGCGTGCAATGCCGAGAAAATAACCATAAGCCTCATTTTTCAAGTAATCATCATCTCTAAGTCGAGTTTCCTCTTCCGGATTGGTATAAAATGATGCCTCACATACAACAGCAGGACAATTTGTTAACCGTAGCACACCAAAACCTGACGAAACCACGAGTTTATCAGAATATAGTCCTGTTGGTGGTGACTTCGGTAAGCGAAGGACATCTGACACACCTTGATGGATATAGCGTGCGAGGTCTAAACTCGGTCGTGATTCATCTGCATCACCGTGAAACCAGGTTGAAGTATAGTTAACCTCTGGATTATCATCAAGTCCGTTATGATGTATGGATATAAAGAAATCTGCACCGTTTTCGTTTGATATCTCACTTCGTTTTGCTAAACTGATGTATGAGTCATCTTCCCGTGTCAAAATTACAGTTGCTTCAGCTTTCTCAAGTAATTCACGAAGGTAGAAGGCAACCTTAAGATTGATCTCTGCCTCACGAAGTCCTGTCGGTCCACGTTTGTAATCAGGAATATGTCCTTGTCCACCGTGTCCAGGATCAAGACAAATTTTGAACCCATTGAGAAAACGTGCATAAGGAGGTATTTCCAACACATCAGAATCATGATCTGATTGTTCATTTGCAGTGATAGACAAAGTAAACGGTAGTGAGAGAATAACGATTAATATTATATTCAGTCGCATTGATACAATCTCTAATTCTCTTATTACAGTTATTTATAACCTCAGTTGCTCCCTACTGAATATTAATCATCGAATTACTTTGTCAAACGAAGAAACAAAGGAATTCTGCATATTTTAGTGCCACTTCTTATAAATCGGGGTTACAAACCCCTCCAACAAATGATAGGTGGCAACTCAGGTTATTTATAAGTAAAAATGTCCGTAGTCATATAATTACTATTGACCACGGACAAAGTTGATATTAGCAACTATTTCCTATTTCGTATCCCTTTAGGTTTTCCAAGAATTTCAGACAGAATAATACCTTGACGAAAAGTCTCTGGAGAAAGATCAATCAGAGATGTTACAGGTAACGACTTCGTAGGTAAATTTGTTGGAGAATCCACAGGCATAGGAGGTACAGTGAGCCTACCCTTCGGTTCCGGTTCTTGAACTGTTTCAGGTTCAACTTGTTCCGTCACCATTGGCAGTTCCCCTGCTTCATTTTCTATAGTTTCCTGTAAAGCACCTTCGTCAGGATCTAATCCTTCAAAATTCTGCATAAACGGTGGCAGAACCAATTCACTATCAGAAGGCACGTTAACTTCAGCGTTCATCTCTGAGGGAAAGTTGCCATCAATGTTTGTTACAGGAGGAACATTAGCATCTTGGTTCGTGTCAGGTGCGCGGCGTTGAGGTTTGCGACGGCGCGCACCACTAAAGACTAAGAACAGAATCGCAAGAGCAATATACATTAACGTCTGTAGATCCATCATTATCTCCTTTATAGTGGTATTATGACAGACCTAATGAGTGAGAAGACCTTGTTGTATCAATATCTTGCTGTCCACTAGGTGAAGCAATAGCTTGCCGCATCTCAGTATCTGCAAGGATATTGCGAAGCGTATAGTAATCCATCACACTCATGTTTTCGGAGTTGAAAGAGTCTGAAATAGATAATGGAATTTCGGCTTCTGCTTCAATTAGTTTCACTGTCATTTCTTCCACATAAGCTTTATTCTCTTCCTCTTCCGCTTCTGCTTTAGCACGTCGTTCTTCTGCTTTGGCACGTGCAATCTTGAGTTCTGCCTGTGCTTGATCAGTCTGTAATTTTGCACCCACGTTCTCCCCAACGTTGATATCTGCAATATCAATAGACAAGATGGTAAAAGCAGTTCCCGCTTCAAGTCCTTTTTCAAGCACTGTTTCGGAAATACGTACAGGATTTTCTAAAACCTGTTTATGGTTTGTAGATGACCCAATCGTTGTGATTATCCCTTCACCGACTCTGGCACGTATCGTATCTTCTGTCGCACCCCCAACAAGACGATCTATATTTGCTCTTACGGTTACTCGTGCTTTAACAATCAACTGGATTCCATCACGCGCAACTGCTGTGATACCAGTGTTCGGATCCTCTTGGCTTGGAATATCAATAATCTCAGGTGTAACACTAACCTGCACTGCCTGCAAGACATCTCTACCTGCTAAGTCAATTGCAGCTGCCTGTGCAAACTCAAGCTCAATATTTGCTTTGTCCGCTGCAATAAGTGCAGCAACAACACTCGCAACGCGTCCACCAGCAAGGAAATGTGCTTCAAGATCATCAAGAGACAGCGTTAATCCTGCTTTCGTAGCGTTAATCTGCGGCTCTACTATACCTGACGGCGGGACACGCCGCAAACGCATTGCAACAAGGTCAAATATACCGACTTTCACTCCTGCGGCAATCGCTGTAATCCACAAACCAAGTGGAACAAACCACGCAATTACAATTAAAAACAGTACTATACATACAGCGATAATCGCTATAATTACAGTTTCCATTATTATTCTCCTCTTTGTGGGGTAATATCTAAATTACCACTACGAAAAGCACCTGCCAACGCGCGTGGTACAGTCGCTTCTGCTTCAACAACTTTCGCGCGTTGTTCTTGCACACCTGCTGTCATTTCCTGTTTCCTTGCAACTGCAAGCGCACGGCGTTCCTCTGCTTTTGCTTGTGCAACTACAAGGTCAGCCTCCGCCTGTTCAGCTTGGAGTTCTGCTCCGATATTTTTGCCAACATTTACATCAGCTATATCAATTGATAAAATCTCAAAAGCAGTGCCTGCGTCAAGTCCACGATCAAGCACTGTTTTGGAAATTATATCAGGATTTTCAAGTACATCCTCATAAGTTTCGGAAGCACCTATTGCACTAATAATACCCTCACCGACACGTGCAATGATGGTTTCTTCACCTGCACCACCAACGAGTCGATTGATATTTGTTCGGACTGTGATTTTCACGGTAGCAATAAGTTCAACACCATCAAGCGCGAGCGCACTAATCTTAGATGTCGTAATGACACGTGGATTCACACTCACTTGAACTGCCTCAAATACATCTCTGCCAGCAAGGTCAATAGCAGATGACCTTTGGAATGTGAGATCAATTTTCGCTTTGTCCGCAGCGATGAGTGCACTCACCACATTGAGTATATCCCCACCAGCCAGATAATGCGCCTCCAATTCTGTCGTGACAACAGGTAAACCTGCTTTGTAACCACTAATTAACGCTTTAACAATAACATTCGGATTGACCCGTCTCAAACGCATTCCGATGAGTTCGGAAATACGAAGTGGAGCCCCCGCAGCAATAGCTGCAATCCATAACCCCACTGGGACGAACCAGAAGAACATAAAGACAACAATGAGAACAAGGACAGCAACTATTGGAACTGCAGCTGTAAACTCTCCCATATCATTTCTCCTTTAAAAATAGGAAACGTTGTTTAATTCAAACACAACACAATCATAAACTTACAAACTACGTACGACTACACGACTCCCCTCAACTAAAATTACTTCTACCTCAGTTTCTGGCGCGACAAATTCACCTTGTGTAACAATATCAACGCGTTGACCGTTGATCAAACCAACACCTGCTGGTCGTAAAGGGGAAACTGCTTTACCAGATTTACCAACAAGGGCAGTTAACTCTATGGGTGCTGCTTGAAAACCATCCTCAGACTTCTCTGAGGCACTCAGGATAAAAGTCTTACCAGCAGACGAATCACGAAACAAGGACAAACCGATAATTGAAATCGGTATGACAAAAACAAGTGCAACACTTGCATATATAATTGCTTTCGTAAATCCTGAATTTACCCATATCATTCCAATCCCAACACAGAATATAACTAATCCCGGTATACCTGCTGCCCCAAAACCAGGGAGAATTAAGATCTCAACAAAAACTAATAGAATTCCAAGAGCGATAAGTATAGTTGGTACCCACATATTTTGTTTCCTCCACTTATTTACAAATGATGCCTTTATTCCTCAACTGCTTCAACAGATATCTTTGATCCCTCTACCTCAAAAACCTTGACAGGTGTGTTCTGGGCAATGAAATCACCAACGGATACAACATCCAATCTCTTATTGTCAATTTTGACCGTACCTGCTGGACGTAATGGAGTTAAGGCTACACCCGTTTTTCCAAGAAAACTTTGAAAATCCTCATCTCCTGCTGAATGATATCCGTCTTCAGTACTCATCACTGTACCCAAAGCAAAACGTTGAAACGGAGACGTTTTCGGTAGAAAGATCGTAGCAACAGCTGCCAAGACAGAAGTAAGGATGACTGAAATGGAAAGCCACAACAATGCAATATTAAAATCCGCTGTGCTCATAAAGAACACATAAAATACACTTCCAAACATCAATACTAAACCAAGAATTCCTGCTATGCCAAAACCAGGGATAACGAAAACTTCTAATACAATCAATGCTAAACCAACAACAAAGAGCAATGGAACCCAACTATGCGGTATCTGATTCAACATGTGTCCACCGAAGAATAATCCGATAAATAGCAGACCGAGGAACCCAGGAATACCAAAACCTGGCGTGCGAATTTCAACAAAGAGTCCAAGTCCTCCCAATGATAATAACAACGCACTGATATATGGACTGGTAATAAAAAAGACTAAACGGTCCCCAAGAGACACTGCATAACGAGTAACTACGGCATCAGATAAAGATTTTATTGGCGTTACTTGGACAACATCAGAGGCTTCCTGTTTATTACGAATTCCTTCTTGGGTAAGCACCGATAGAACAGCATCACTCTTATCATCTCTATATATTAAATCAATTTCAACAATTTGATATTGTGTGAGTAAATCGGATAATGTTTCAGCTTGGCTATCCACATATCCATAATCAAGGGCTTGAAGGGTTGTTAGAGTCAGCAACTCTCCCTCTGAACAGAGCACTTTCATTTGTGTGCCAGCTTCTTGTTCAGCAAAATACTCATCTGCACGTAATTTGATGATATCACCATTTCTGAGTCGGACAAGGTATAACCGCTTGTCTACCATAGTCTCAGCAATGTCAGGGTTTCTATCTGCGCGCTCAGCTGTTGACCGAATAGTACCACGAAGGTCAGAAACTATTTTCTCAGATGCCTCAGTTCCGCTCGCATCAACAGGTTGTGAATCACCAATTGTTGCACCGGATGTCATCACAATCTGATCACACGCAGTAGATATCATCGCGCCAGCGGAAATAGCACGTCTATTGACGAAAGCAATAGTAGGAATCTCTGTTTTTTGGATTTCTCTGATAATCTTGAGTGCAGAATCTACTCTTCCACCTGGTGTTTCCACATCAAATATAATCACGTCTGCATTCGCTTTTTCTGCTCTATTAACACCTTTGCTGATGTAACTACTGACACCACCACCAATCTCAGTGCGTATGTCCAACACATAAACTAAGGCAGTATCTTCAGCGGATAGTCTATCAGTGATAAAAAGCAAGCAAATTGAGAGGAGTGCGTAAATTAGGTGATTTCTTTTATTTGTCATTTTCCATCACTCCAGTTGCGACCTTATATTCATCTTATGTATATTGTTGATCTTTATTTACTGGACTTAGATATAAGTATACCTTAATTGTTCATGGGTGTCAAGATACCTATTAGTAAAGGGTGTGTAAAGTTTTTGTCACCGTACACGTCAATTCAAGTGAAAAACCTGTAACCTATTGTAGGGCGGGGTCTCTGTGCCCCGCCGCAACTGATTAAATAAGAGATCGCGGGAACAGGACCCATAGGTGTTGTCAACATAAGGAAAGATTGTTAGTATCAACCATACTCTTCAGTCCCGTAGGGACGATATGTTTATAGAAAAAGAGTTCCCATGCCTTTTTAGTCCCGTAGGGACGATATGTTTATTCTTCTATGTCGTTCCTATGGAACTCAAGAGAAGGTGATAACGTCTTTCTATAGATATATCGTCCCTACGGGACTAAAGAGAACAAAAGTTTGTACCTCTGTGCAAAGACTTTACACACCCTTAGTAAGGGGTGTGTAAAGTCTTTGTCACCGTAGACGTCAATTCAAGTGAAAAACCTGTAACCTATTGTAGGCCAAATCAACGGTATGAACGCCTGTAGGCGTTCCCCCAAATCAACGCCAAATGCGCGTGTGGCATTTGTCGGGTATGAATGCGCTTAGACGAATACGCGTTTGGTATTCGCCATGATTCCCCGGATCTCTGTGCCCCGCCATTCCTTGTCCTGTAAGGCAACGGGCGGGCACAGAGACCCGCCCCTACAATGGTTGGATGAGAAGTTAGTCACAAAATCTTTACACACCCATTAGAAAGAGCCTACTGAGATTAATACTTAAAAGTAGTAGGCACGCTCCGCGTGCCGTAAACAAATCTATAGAAAAACAGAAAAATCACAATTAGATCAAATTAAACATCATTTGAAGTGTGATATTGCCTGTGACACCGCATTAGATAATTATCAAAGACCCTCAATCAACTCTTCTCTAATCCAAGCATGCAAAACATGATTCAATACAAGATGCACATCTTCAACTGGACCATACTCGTTGCTATCAACAACAACACTTACATCACAAATCTTTGCCAATCGTCCACCACCAAATCCACTCCATCCAACTGTTCTGCATCCAGTGTTAACGGCATGCTGCATCGCACGGATTACATTTTCAGAATTACCACTTGCACTAATACCGATTACAACATCGTCAGCATTCACAAGATTCTTGAGTTGTTCAACAAATACATCTTCATAAGAAACATCGTTAGACCAAGCAGTCATTGTTGCTACGTTATCTGTCAAACTAATAACCCGAAATCGTTTTTTGCCTTCAACACATGTGCCTTTCCCTAAATCACAGGCAAGATGAGATGCCGTAGATGCACTGCCACCGTTTCCTATTACGAATATCTGTTTGTCAGCGTGGTATGCTTCCATGATTACATCAATAGATTTCCGAACATCTTCTAAATTCAACTTCTTTATTACATCTTGAAGGTGTGAAATATATTTCTGAATTCTCTCCACTTGAATTTTCTCCAACTTCTATATTTACAATAGTTTGGACAGTTTATTGAGGACTTGGACAGTAGTCTAATGAACTTTGACAATCAAAAAAGGTAATTTATAGTAAAATTTACAATTAATGAAACATATTGTCCCAATTGCCTATTCATAGAATGTAAGAGGCGCAATGAATTGCGCGACTACAAAGCGTTTTTCTAAATGTAAAGTGTATTGTTAATTTCAAATTTCACTATATTTAACGTGAGTTCGATATAAAGGTTAGATAAACCGATACAATATATCACATTTATCACAGATTTGATGACGGGCATGTTCTTGCACTCCAGTGGAGTGCTATGTCTATAGAAAATCCAAACACAAAGCTCTTGCACTCCAGCGGAGTGCTATGTGTGATAATCTCACATACCGCTCCGCTGGAGCGGAAACACTGGTTCGGATGAATACTATAAACATATTGCTCCGCTGGAGCAAAGAAGGTGTTTGGGTTACGTTGGAACTGCTTTTGTTCAATTGAATTCCTCTGATGAACCAATCTCTTATATTCGAACTCACGTTATATTTAGGAAATTTTACCCAATTTGAACATCAAAACTCATTAGAAGGAGCATCGCAGACATCATACCTATTTCTTGAATGATACACCTCATGCAGCATGCCACACGCGCATGCTGCCCCTCTGGGGCTATAAATGATTTGTTCACGATGTGCTATACACATTTCGCCCCGCTGGGGCTTTCGTCTGTATTGATATTACGTGCTATACACCTCATGCGGCTTGCCACACGCGCATGCCGCCTCTCCGAGACTTCATAAATCACATATCAGCACCAGCGGGGCGAAAGGTGTGTATGATAATAAGAGACTTCCAAAATCCTTATACGCATTTGGTATTCTGAATTGGTTAGGAAACCGCACCATAGGCATCAATTTAGTGAGTAAAGTTTGTGCATTTTATACACCTCATGCAGCATGCCACACGCGCATGCTGCCCCGCTGGGGCTTTCGTCTGTATTGATATTACGTGCTATACACCTCATGCGGCTTGCCACACGCGCATGCCGCCTCTCCGAGGCTTTCATAAATCAGAATACGCGTTTGGTATTCTGCATTGGTTAGGAAACGGCACCTACCGGGTCTATGAGAGTAATATTTAGGAAAAATGAAGTTCATATACCTATTATCAAACTCACGTTACTATAATCAGGCTACCAGTGAGACCGCTGCAAGGTCACCCAAAGATTCTCCTAACTGCGCAGGCATTATCGTAACTGCTTCTACGGGTCGTGTCATAGCAAATGATGATACTGTTTTTCTAATAGGGTCAAGTAACAGATCTCCAGCTGCGATTGCAATTGTGCCTAATAATACAATATCAGGATTCAGGATATTCACAACATTAGCGATACCCCATCCCATATAATATGCAGTTTCATCAACCAACTTTAAAGCCAATGTGTCCCCCTTTTTTGCGGCATCAAGGACATGTTCAGACCTTACCGCATCTATATCTCCATCTACAAGTTCAAGGATTACTGAGTGCGATTCAACCTCAATCGCTGCTTTAGCACGACGCGCAATAGCAGGTCCAGAACACAACGCCTCAAGGCAACCCCGTTTGCCACAACCACAAAGCGGACCATCAGGTAGAAGTATTTGGTGTCCCACTTCCCCCGCACTGTCATTTGCACCGTGATATATCTGTCCGTTGAGGACAATGCCACCACCGATACCTGTACTCATTGTCATATAGAGAACTGATTCGTAACCTATACCGCCACCGAAACGGTATTCAGCAAGCGCACAAGCATTCGCATCATTTTCTATCTTCACAGGAATTCTAAATTCGTTTTCTAACCTTTCTTTCAGTGGGAATGCAACCCATCCAGGGAGATTTGGTGGAGAATAGACTATACCCGTTTTTGTGTCCAACGGACCACCACAACTGACTCCAATCGCTGATATATCTTTCAGTTCCAATTCTGCTTGTTTGATGGTTTGATAAACCATATCTATCAACAACTGAAGTGCATACTCAGGACCTTTATCTGCGTGTGTCGGTTCACGGACTTTAGAGATGATCTTACCAGATACATCGGCGACAACAGTTGCAAGTTTAGTTCCACCGATGTCTATTCCTACAAAAAAGTTTTCCATAACAACACAAACATGGATTTTATCTTTTACAATTGATCATTTATATCACGGAGAGCGGGGTATATTTGTTCATATACCTTTAATTTTTCATCGTATTGTTGGGCAAACTCCTCACGTGGATAATATTCTTTCTGTGGTTTTACCAGCAAGTCGACTGCCTCTTCAATTGTATTATATTTCCCTGTTGCTGTTCCTGCCAGAATAACAGTGCCAAGGCACACTCCTTCTGATATATCAAGAGCGATTACCTTCTTACCAAACATATCCGCTTTGAGTTGAAGCCATTTGTCAGATTTCGCACCACCACCGATTGCGCGGACTTCATTTATCTCTACACCTGCATCTTGAAGCATTGTGAGATTCTGTTTTATTTCATAACTAATCCCTTCAAGTATCGCCTTAACAAGTTCCCCCTTTGAAGTAGAAAGTGACAAACCGACAATTGCACCTTTCGATTCTAAATCCAGATGGGGCGTTCCAGAACCTGTAAAGTGTGGAAGCAACATCGCTGCTCCCGGTTCATCAGGTATATCTTCAAGTAAAATATCGTAGACATCGCGTCCTGCTTCCTCCGCTTGTGCAACTTCAGCTTGTGCAAAGGTGTCACGAAACCAACGAAGCACAACACCGCCGCTTGATACAAATCCCAATGTAACATAGAGTCCTTCAACGACATGAGGATAGCAAGAAAAGTTACCATCTATCATCTGTTGGTTGACAACCGGTTCAGAAAAAGCAGGAGCAATACATTCCACAGTGCCTGTCGCATCCATAACTTCTCCACCACGAATTATACCCGCGCCCAACGCTCCACACGGTTGATCGTGTCCACCGGCAACAACCACAACGCCAGATGGAAGATTAAGCTCTCCTGATACTTTCTTACCAATTTCACCTATTATTGTTCCCGATTGCACTGTATCTGGTAAAAGAGCTACATCAACATCCGCTAATCCGAGCATTCTATCAGACCATGATTTGTCATTTATATCAAATGCCATGGTGCGTGCTGCAAGTGAATAGTCTACTGCAGGTTGAACTCCCAATCGGAAATTAATAAAATCCTCAAAACCAAAAAACTTCCAGACCTCTTTATAGATTTCTGGTTGATTTCGTTGCATCCACACCAATTTTGCAAGTGTATGAATATCACTCGGTGGCATCCCTGTAATTTGCATGACTTCCAAGGGAGTTATATCCTGCAGTATTTCATCACAGATACCTATTGTGCGCGAATCAAACGTAGTTATTGCATTTGCCAAGACATCACAGTTCCCCCAAACAGGGGTCACCGCTTCACCTTGAGACGCAACACTTATTGCCTCTATAGGATCTGATTTTGTCTGTGCAGCTACCTTCTGAATCCCATTTGATACTTTCTCCCAAACAACATTCCCATCCAATTCTGACCACCCAGGTTGTGGATGTATTAGCGGATATTCACCATAAGCATGTGCAAGAATTTCTCCATCCTCTCGAAATGCTATGACTTTGCACCCTGTTGTACCAACGTCTATACCCAATAAACTCATTCCTTTTCTCCTCTATTCATGATGTTCATATCATATTACATATCTGCTTTTTATGCAAGAACTCTGTTGTCAGGGCAGGGTTATTTAGTTCTAAGTATTTTCCAAAACATAGATTTACTGAAAGTTAATCCCCAAGACGGTAAGTTCGGTTAGGAAACTGAACCATAGGCGTCAATTTAGCGGTTACCCAACCCCTCTTCCATTGTTGGAGTGGTTTCTAACCACGATTATGTGGCTCTTCCATTGTTGGAGTGGTTTCTAACCACGATTTTCAGGTTTTGGCTCAAAAAATCGGGGTTACAAACCCCTCCAACAATAGCGGATATCCTTAAATTGACGCCTATGGTGCGGTTAGGAAACCGCACCATAGGCGTCAATTTAGCGATTACCCAACCCCTCTTCCATTGTTGGAGGGGTTTCTAACCACGATTATGTGGCTCTTCCATTGTTGGAGTGGTTTCTAACCACGATTATGTGGCTCTTCCATTGTTGGAGTGGTTTCTAACCACGATTTTCAGGTTTTGGCTCAAAAAATCGGGGTTACAAACCCCTCCAACAATAGCGGATATCCTTAAATTGACGCCTATGGTGCGGTTAGGAAACCGCACCTACCGGGTTTGGGAAAATGAGAATTACCCGTTTAATAAATTAATCTTCATACGGGACTAAAGAAAACAGAAGTTTGTATCTGCGCCAAAAACTTTACGCACTCTATGTTATGTTTTGGGTTGAAAATATGGTGTCCTTAAAAATATTTTGCAAAAAATATTTTGCATTAATTGCATTATAATTTGGTGTTTTTGGAAAAAATGATAATAAAAACCTTCGCGAAAAAGGAGGGTTGAATGCGGTTGCTACAAGGATTATTGCTGATCTGGTTGTGTTGCTAAGGCGCACTTCTGTATGCAGTTCATACACCTTATGAATGTTTGCTTGGTGAGTTCGGCAGGCGGATTCGTGCGTCTCGTAAGCATTATTTGGCGTGTAAGCGTGTAAGTGCGTGGAAAATGACAATCGCGCTTACAAAGCGCTCCTACGGGGTAATGAGATATATGCCAAAATCTTTACGCACTCTATGATTAAATCAATGTTGGAAATAATCTTGAAATGTGATAGGATTAAGTAGAAATAAACTTTTGTTTAGGACGAAATTTACATGTGGAATAAGGTTCTGATTACCTACATTTGTATTGCATTCTACATCATAATTCCTATCTGGGATGTGAACACTGCTGAAATTCAGCTTATAGATGTTACAGAAACTGCGGGTATCGACTTTAAGCATGCAGGTGGAATTGACCATCGCGTCGTGCCAGCATTGGTTGGTTCTGGTGCAGCATGGCGAGATTATGATAATAATGGAACGTTTGATCTATATATCGTAAACAGCACCGCAGTCAGACCTGAACCAAACACGATCCTACCAAGTAACATCTTATATCGAAACAACGGAGATGGCACATTTACGGATGTGACAGATATTGCGGGGGTCGGTAATACTGGTTGGGGAATGGGGTGTGCTTTTGCAGATTATGACAACGACGGTGATGCAGATCTTTACGTCACAAACTATAAGGAGAATGTCTTCTATTTAAACATGGGAGATGCAACTTTCAAAAAGTTCACATCAGGGGCAGGAGGTATTGGACATAAAGGGTTTGGATCTGGGGTTGCATGGGGAGATTTTGATACAGATGGATTCCTTGAACTTTATGTTGGCAATTATATTGAATATACCAAAGTTCCTCAAGGAGATGAGGTGTTTTTCCCATACGATTTTTTTGGGCAAAACAATGTCCTTTATTTGAATAAAGGTGACGGTAGTTTTATTGATATTACCGATTCTGCTAAAGTAAATGGTGGGTTTCACTTGACACTCGGTGTCGCCGCAGCAGACTATGACAATGATGATGACTTAGACATATATATCGCTAACGACTCGGATCAAAACATCCTATATCGCAACGATAGTGAAATGACGTTTATGAATACAAATCAACCGAATGCAAGAAGTCGCACAGGAGATATTCGTGGTGGGATGGGTATTGCTTGGGGAGATTATGACAATGATGGTGCTTTAGACCTATTCGTTACAAACTGGCTTGATGAAAACAACGTCCTCTACAGAAATAACGGAGATGGTACATTCACTGATGTATCCGCAAAGAGCGGTGTTTTTGAATCTGGACTTGGGAAGACATGCTGGGGAACGGTATTTTTTGATATGGACAACGACACAGATTTAGATCTTTTTTTCTCAGCAGGACATATTGACCCTGCGACATGGGAAAACCACGGTCAACAGGACGTTCTCATGCAGAATAATGGAGATGGAACTTTCACCGACATATCCGAACAAGTTGGACTCCGACAGTTTGAATCCCCGGGTGTTGGCAGAGGAGTCGCCGCTGCAGACTACGATGCTGATGGAGATGTAGACCTATTAATCGTAAATAGTGGCGAGATACCACGGTTACTTCAAAATAACGGCGGAAACAAACTGAATTGGTTGCATATACGCACTGTCGGTGTAGAGAGTAACCGAGATGGGATTGGCACTCGCATTAAAGTTATCACCGGTGATACCCATCAAATCCGAGAAGTCGCTTCTGGTAGCAGCTACCTATCACAACACAGTCCTGAAGTAGAATTTGGACTTGGAAACCATAAAATCGTTGATAAGATTATTCTAGAATGGCCGAGTGGTACTGAACAAACTCTAACAAATATTGCTGTGAATCAAATGCTTATAATAACAGAAAAAGTAGATTGAGATAACGAATTGTAGAGAGTATGGGTGTGTAAAACTATTGGCAAAATAACACCATAACCATTGTAGTGCGGGGCACGGAGATCCCTTTAAGATAATTCCTGGCGGCAAATTAGCGGTTTTTTCTTGCTGGACGCATTTTACATAGTCCGAAACCGCTACCACCATTGTAGCGCGGGGTCTCCGTGCCCCGCCGAATCTGCTACATTCAGACAATGGGCGGGGCACGGAGATCCCCTCAAGATAATTCCTGGCGGCAAATTAGCGGTTTTTTCTTGTTGGACGCATTTTACATAGTCCGAAACCGCTACCACCATTGTAGCGCGGGGTCTCCGTGCCCCGCCGAATCTGCTACATTCAGACAATGGGCGGGGCACGGAGACCCCGAAAGACCATTCAAGAGCGGGGCACGGAGACCCGGGGAATGCCATAAGCGCATTCATACCGTTGATTTGGCACTACAATGGTTGGCCTACCGACTTGAGAATTTAGTAGGTATTATGAAAAAACTGAAACCAATAATCCTGTTAGATAAAACAAAATTATTGACATTTTTTAAGTAATTTTGTATGATTACTTTAAATATTTTACGGAGAAAAAATAATCTTCATACCTCTGATTGTTTTGTGAATAAATATATCAGAATTTCCAATAAAGGAGAATATAATGCACAGGAAGCTAATAATCTGTCTATGTATATTACTTATTACAGTGCTAATTCACGATGCGATGCCTGCAGAAGAGATTCGTGTGATTGGCGGTGTAAATAATGATTATAAAGATGCGGATGGACGTATATGGTATGCTGGACAGAAAGAGAAACAAGATTGGGGTGGTTGGATTACGTTACTACCACGGACAGCAGCGGAGGCAGTACTTACTGCAGATGCAAAAGAGTTAGCTAAAGACGAAGGTTATGATGAGGTCATCTTCCATGCTGTAAGTTGGGCACAATTTCCAGCAATCGTTGAAGTTGATTTGAACACTGGAAAAGGATTTTTTGACGTGACGTATCTCGTCGGTGAGCATTGGTCCCCTAACAACCGAGGATTTGATATAATCATTGAAGACGAAGTGGTAGAAGCACTCTATGTCACGCCAGGCGATAATGAGATTGACATTAAACGGTACGAAGGCATTGAAGTTAAGGACAAAGTGATGAGTCTCGTATTCGCTGGTAATGCAAAAACCGGTGCCGGTGACCTTAACGCAATGTTCAGTGGAATTGAAGTTGTTCCATCCAAATTAGATGTTGATCCAAAACAGAAACTAACTACAACTTGGGGTGCTCTTAAAGGGCAACACCAAGACTAACCTAATGGAGGTAAAAATGAGATTTTTAAGTATTTTGACTTTAACGCTGTTTATTGTGGCTGCATTGTTGCCGTGCATACTATCTGCTGAGGAGTATCGTGCCCGTGGTGGTACTGCGGATGACTATACTGACTCACAAGACCGTGTGTGGTATGGTGCACAAAAAACTGACCAAGACTGGGGCGGATGGATTGAAACCGAACCACGCACTGCCGCATCCGGTAATCTAACTGATGACGCAAAGGCACAAGCAGAAGAAGCAGGTTACGATGAAGTCCTCTTCCATTCAGTCAGTTGGGCACAATCCCCCGCTACTGTTAAGTTTCAATTCAAAACTGGCAATGGCTTTTTTGATGTGACGTATCTCGTCGGTGAACATTGGTCCCCGAACAACCGTGGATTTGACATCATCATTGAAGACGAAGTCGTTGAAGCACTATATGTCACACCTGGCGCGGATGAAATTGACATCAAGACCTACAATGGTATTGAAGTTACTGATGAAACACTTGATTTCAACTTTATAGGAAATGCGGAAACTGGTGCAGGTGACCTTAACCCAATGTTCAGTGCGCTTGAAGCTATAGAAAGTGCTGACACTGCTGTCGACCCCAAGGCAAAGTTAACAACCACATGGGGCGCGTTGAAAGGTAATCGTTAATAAACAGAAATATTCACTTCAAGAAAACACCCACGGTGCTTTTCAACCGTGGGTGTTTTACGTACGGATTTGTGCTACTATACCAACAAAGATGATACACTATTCCGGTTCAGGTGTCGTCAAGTCACCGCTCAATATCGTAGGACACCAGAACTTCTCAATATATTCTATAATCAACCGCGTCCCTTCTTCATGACTAACATAAGGCGGTTTGAAGGGATTATACATCGCATCTGTCAAATCACGCGCTAAAACAGCATTGAAACCCCATTTTACCATCGGCTTAATAGCAAATGAACGACCCAACACACACATATTCGTATGAACTCCCATAAATATCAGGTTCCGAATGCCTTTGTGAGCAAGTAAGTTATACACCTCCTGACCGTTATCACTAATCACATCGCCGTCATCAATTTCTATGGCGGGATGTTGTCGGTGCCATGCCTTGTAGCTGTTCGCTTCACCCGTGTCTGACCCACCATCAGAGGCATCAACAGGTTGTGGCGGATCGGGCATTTCTCGTGCCTCTGGTGGATCAGCATGCGGGAATTCCTGCATAGCAATGCGTGCAGGATGCTTCTCGTAGAAATCCATCGTATCAGATGGGGCATGGATAATCTGTACACCGCGCTGTCTTGCACGCTGCAGCACAATGTTCATCCGCGGTGCCATAATGTTCACACGTTCAGTTGCTCCCCACGACCAATGTTTATTCCACATGTCCACCACAATAATCGCAGTTTCGTCTGCCTGCCAGTCAACCTCTTCCTCAATGATACGCCATCCGTTCCTACCCACAGTCCGCGCCTCCTGCCTGCGTAGACATAGCGATAACGTTTCTCCGTTGGTTGTAGCAGAAAAAGCGTTTCGTGCAATATCAAATATCATAGATTCATTCCTCTATTATGTACGTTCTATAATGCCGATTTCTTAAAAAGAGTAGACACTGCTTATTCCTGCATGTGCTTTCGTAAGATATAAGCATCGCTACCATCACTATAGTATCTTTTCCGTTGACCAAAAACTTCAAACCCGAATTGTTTATATAGATGTAGTGCGGCACTGTTATTCACAGAAACTTCAAGAAACACGACTTCTCCACCATCGGTCTGAATGATCTCAAAGGCATAGTCAATCAGATATTTTGCTACACCCCGCCGCCTATATTCTTTAGCAACTGCGATATTCATGATGTGTGCTTCATCGAAACTGAGATAAAAAACAACATACCCAATAACTTTGTCAGGTAAACGCGCAACATACAGATGCATGTGTTTTTTCCGTGGATTAAGTTGTCTCTTGAAAAAGGACACATGCCACGGGTCAGGGAAAGCATCCTCTTCTATTTCCATCACCTGATTCAAGTCTTGCTTCTTCATTTTTTCAATATAGATATCTGGTATCGGTTTGTCTTTTATCATTGTCGCATTTTAGCATGAGGGGAATACGGTGTCAAGTTCGGTTGGCAGGGTTATTTATAGTAAGATTCACAATTAATGAAACATATTGTCCCAATTGCAAATTTATAGAATGTAAGAGGCGCAATGAATTGCGCGACTACGAGCCTCTTGTTGGAGCGGTTTGAAACCGCGATTTCCACACCCCCTCCATTGTAGTGCGTGTCTCTGTGCCCGCCCGTTGCCTGCAGTTCTCAGACCTGACGGGGCACGGAGACCCCGACCTACAATTATGGTAATCGTGGTTGGAAACCACTCAAACAATTATGGTAATCGTGGTTGGAAACCATTCTGATAAGAGGAACTACTATGAAGAGACGTTCTGAATCGCAGAGAACCACGGATGACGCTGATTGCGCGGAGAATGTAAGAACGGCACGCGGCGCGTGCCTACTACTATGCATCGTGGTTGAAAACCACTCAAACAATTATGGTAATCGTGGTTGGAAACCATTCTGATAAGAGGAACTACTATGAAGAGGCGTTCTGAATCGCAGAGAACCACGGATGACGCTGATTGCGCGGAGAATGTAAGAACGGCACGCGGCGCGTGCCTACTACTATGCATCGTGGTTGAAAACCACTCAAACAATTATGGTAATCGTGGTTGGAAACCACTCAAACAATTATGTAATCGTGGTTGGAAACCATTCAAACAATTATGTAATCGTGGTTGGAAACCACTCCAACAATTATGTAATCGTGGTTGGAAACCATTCTGATAAGAGGAACTACTATGAAGAGGCGTTCTGAATCGCAGAGAACCACGGATGACGCTGATTGCGCGGAGAATGTAAGAACGGCACGCGGCGCGTGCCTACTACTATGCATCGTGGTTGGAAACCACTCAAACAATTATGTAATCGTGGTTGGAAACCATTCTGATAAGAGGAACTACTATGAAGAGGCGTTCTGAATCGCAGAGAACCACGGATGACGCTGATTGCGCGGAGAATGTAAGAACGGCACGCGGCGCGTGCCTACTACTATGCATCGTGGTTGGAAACCACTCCAACAATTATGGTAATCGTGGTTGGAAACCACTCAAACAATGGGAGCCTGTCGGGGCACGGAGACCCCGACCTACAATTCATGGGGAGAAGTTAGTGACAAAATCTTTACACACCCGTATTCCCAAAAAAAGTTGACATCACCCCCTCTGACATGCTATAATATTATAGCAATTTTACTTTAGGAGGAGATTAACATGGTACAAGTAGAAGTTTCTGTTTCTTCAGAGGAATCTTTTGATAGAGCACTTGCACGTTTCAAAAAAATGTGTGGTAAAGCGGGGGTTGTTACGGAAATAAAAAAACGTAGTTTTTATGAAAAACCGAGTGAAAAAAGGCGTAGAATTGAACTCAAACGTCAACGTAAAGTCAAACCCCGAACTACTGAATACCGTCCCCGTTACGATAACAGCAACAGCAGATAAGACGGTTCCAGGAGGATGTCTATGACCGTTCAGGAAGTTATAGAACCTGATGATAACTACAAAGGACTTCTCATACAATACTGCCAAGAACGCGGTTTGAGCCAACCGAGATTCACTGAAACGCAACACGGCACACCAGACGCACCCAGTTGGAAGGTGACTGTTCATTACGGAGATAGAGTCCACGAAACAGCAGACCCGGTCCCTGGTGCAAAGAAAGGTGCTCATCAATTCGCCGCAAAACAAGTACTTGATTCAATCAATGAAAATCGCCATCGCCTTTTGACAGGTGATTCAACTACAGAAGACGATGATAGTCAAGATGATATTGGTCAAAATGGTATTGCCCAAGACATTAGTGAAAGACTTGAAAGTATTGATCCGATTGATGTCTCATTACCGCTTGTCACAGGTGCGTTGACGATAGCAAACGAACGTCTGACTTCCGCACAACCCGGACGTTATCGCACTATTTCTGATGCAGAATTCTCTAGCAAAGTAGCACAACTCACAATGCAAATCGTAAGAGATTTAGTGAAAGCAGCGGAAGAAGCGAATGTCCAATTTCCACAGACCTAAGCAGTGATGATAGGGTCACCGTGTAGATCCTGTCTTTGTTGCTGTTAGTACCTAACCATGATTGATCGGATCAAAAACCGATTACGACAACACCGTATTTTAGCTCACCTCATGGGATGCCCTTATCCCGCCCCTCGTTGGAATAAATCTGTCAAACGCATCATACGAGAATTAGACCCAGAAGCGAAGATTTTGGACCTCGGTTCTGGTACGCACCGCCGTGCTCCGAATGTCATTAACCTCGAAATTGAAGCAACCCCAACAGTCGACATTGTCGCTGATGGTCATTGCCTCCCTTTTCCTGATAACACTTTTGATGCGGTAATCTCTGAAGCAGTGCTGGAACATGTCCGCAATCCTCAACAAGTCGTCACTGAGATATACCGCGTGCTGAAACCGGACGGATATGTGTGCGCTGCCGTTCCTTTCCTTCAAGGTTACCACGCCTCTCCACACGATTATCAACGTTGGACAACAACCGGATTTGTCGCACTGTTCTCTCAGTTCAATGAAATTGAAAGCGGTGCATGTGCCGGACCCACTGCCACGCTCCATTGGATCTTCCGTGAGTATGTCGGACTTGTCTGCTCATTCGGGAGTTTGCTGGTTGCAAAAGCGATTTCTCTCCTCGTTGGTTGGTTGACATTTCCGCTGGTCTGGTTAGATTCCTTGTTGATGTTGCATCCACATTCCCACATCTTAGCCTCTGCGGTTTATTTTGTTGGGCGGAAGGTCAATTCGTCGTCTGAATTGTAGCACGTGGTCTCCGTCCACATAAAAAACACATTGTAGCGCGTGGTCTCCGTGCCACGCATATCATGGAACAATTCCTTTACTTTCCAACTCCCATTTAAGCACATTTTCAGAGATATATTTCCGCACAGATCTCAATGCATCATCATTTCGAATTACATGATCATGAAAGGATCTTTCCCATAATTTATTGCTAAACCTTTGCCAACCCTTTTGCTTTACACCATTGATATATCGGTTTGTCGTTATGGATTTGAATTTTTCCATTAACTCTATTAATGATATTGATTGTTGGGTATTCAATGCCTTAGGGGAAGTATAAATGTCTGCTCTTTCAGTCTTAACCGATATTGCTTTAATGATAAGAATTCCATGAAAATGATTGGGCATGACTTGGCAATCATCTGATTGAATTTGCCCGTAATTGCTGACTAACTCTTGCCATGTTATTTCAATCATCCGTCCGGCTTCACTCATTACAATTTCACCATTTTGCATGCTACCAAATAGGCAGGAACGGTTTCTTGTTGTGAGTGTTACAAAATACCATCCGGGTTGTGAATAATCGTATCCAGATAGTCGGAGACTATTAGATTTTTGGTAGTACATTATTGTTTCAATTTAAGATTAATACATTGTAGTGCGCTGTCTCTCTGTCTCGACCATTCCAAATTCATTGTAGCGCGTGGTCTCCGTGCCACGCCATTCTAAAATTGCGAAAAACTATAGATACACACGAAGACAGGCGAGGCACGGAGACCTCGCACTACAATGAATTTGGTGATTCAGTTCTACTACTCCACTGGCTGATACTCACCCGCATCAACCATATACAAAAACCCTATACACATCTCATCAGTCGTTTTATCACCCCACCCCACAGAAACAGGTGGATTATGCGGATTAGCAGGATTACTCGCAGAATTATCATAATGTGCGACAAGCGACACATTCGTGCCAGCCGGTAAGAAAATCGGCTTACGATAGTAATAGATATCCTGCCAATTGAAATCCCAATCCTGTATCCAAATAAGCTTAATCGGATCACCCGTCGGTGGCGTTGCTATGATCTGCATATCACGACCCAACAGATGCATGTGCGGCATCGTAGCTAACAGATAAGCATCCCTTTTCACACGTCTGGACGCTTGGACAGCAAATTTCTTCTCACCGGCAGGAATTTTGAACTCGCTATTAATCGCTGAAGCTATCAGTAACCGCGTAGTCTTCTCGGTCTTATTGAAATATAACCCAACACGCGATCTGTCGTGCTCAGTATGACCCGTGCGGTAGTAGTGCACCTGCATCACAATATCAGCACCCTTCGGCAACAGATACCCAACACCTTCAGGCAATACATTAGGTTGAAGACCGGGTGCCCATCCACCGAGTGAACCTGCAATATCAATCCCCGGACCAGTGCCTTCTGTCACATATCCCGGTTTCGGATCTTTCGCTGCACGAGCACGTCCTTGTCCTTTCGTATCTAAATAGAGAATGACGTGGTGCACCGTCTTACGATTACCCGGCTGCACATCTACTGCCTGCACATACATATCCGTGTCAAAGTTTGTAGGTATGATAAAGTGTCTATACTCGTCCTCACCTTCAGGTTCAATCTCATATTCCACTGGCATTTCAACGATATGGTCAGGCTCACCAAGTTTCCAACCACTATGGAACTTCGGGTTTGGTGGTGTTTTGGACAAATCTCCAGCAGGCGCGCCTGCCTCTGCCCAATCCGTAAGCATCTCTATCTCTTTTTCCGTCAACCGACGTTCATTCTTAAAATGACCGAATCCCTTTGCCGGTTTCCAAGGCGGCATCAAACCTGCCTTCGTATATTCTGCTATCTCCGTTGCCCACGCTTTGGCATCTTGGTAATCAGTAAGTGCGAACGGTGCCACTTCTCCCTGTCGGTGACATGACTGACACTCTCGTTGGATAATCGGTGCAATGTCATCGCTATAAGTGATTTCTGCTTGCACATACGGTGCAACCAGTATAAATGCTAAAACTAAAATTAGGAACTTATTCATGTGTTCTCTTTCGTCCTCCAAAAATTGTTGTAAATCTCTAATGCAATTATACCATGAAAACCTGTTCTATGCAAATGTAGGAGCGTTCAAAAACATTGTTGGAGTGGTTTTGAACCACGATGGTTGGAGCGATCTATTGTTGGAGTGGTTTTGAACCACGATGGTTGGCGCGATCTATTGTTGGAGTGGTCTAAAACCACGATGGTTGGAGCGATCTATTGTTGGAGTGGTTTTGAACCACGATGGTTGGCGCGATCTATTGTTGGAGTGGTTTTGAACCACGATGGTTGGCGCGATCTATTGTTGGAGTGGTCTAAAACCACGATGGTTGGAGCGATCTATTGTTGGAGTGGTTTAAAACCACGATTGTTGGAGCGATCTATTGTTGGAGTGGTCTAAAACCACGATTGTTGGAGCGATCTATTGTTGGAGTGGTTTTGAACCACGATGGTTGGAGTGGTCTAAAACCACGATTGTTGGAGCGATCTGTTGTTGGAGTGGTTTAAAACCACGATTGTTGGAGCGATCTATTGTTGGAGTGGTCTAAAACCACGATTGTTGGAGCGATCTATTGTTGGAGTGGTCTAAAACCACGATGGTTGGAGCGATCTATTGTTGGAGTGGTCTAAAACCACGATGGTTGGAGCGATCTATTGTTGGAGTGGTCTAAAACCACGATTGTTGGAACGATCTGTTGTTGGAGTGGTTTTGAACCACGATTGTTGGAGCGATCTATTGTTGGAGTGGTTTTGAACCACGATGGTTGGAGTGGTTTTGAACCACGATGGTTGGAGTGGTCTAAAACCACGATTTCAGAGGTAGCAATGAACTATAACCCCAATTAACTACTCAATATCATATTTACAACGCCAATACGGATAATCCTTAGCTTCTTTCACGATACCCTTTCTAACCGGGTTTTCATAACAATACTTGATATTTTCATGCAATGCCTTCTCAGCACGTATTCCAGTATCATGATACCCTACCTGCCAAAACCTACCTTCTCTCTTTAGTAACAAATTTATTTTTCTCGCAGTGTATCGCTTCAGTGTATGTGTTATTTGTTGTAGAGTATATTCACTTTTAAGCTGAATCACAGAGTGAATATGATCAGGCATAATCATGATACATTCCCATCTGATACGTTCATTTGCTTCTAACCAGTCAAATGCATCAAAGATTATCTGAGCAACGTCATCATCTGCCAACATTGGCCAACGTTTGTCTGTTGCGGTGGTTAATATATAGTAAGCATTGGATATTGAAGTGCGTCCCTTCCTCAATTGACGATTGCCCTTCTTTGGATAAGTCATCATTGTCTTTATCTCCGTGTATAGTTTATATTGTTGGAGTGGTTTCTAACCACGATTTCAATAGAAGAAAGAACCAATAGTTGGAGTGGTCTAAAACCACGATTCTAATAAAAGAACCAATAGTTGGAGTGGTTTTCAACCACGATTTTAATAAAAGAACCAATGGTTGAAACGGTCTAAAACCACGATAAAAAATGCAAAGAAAATCGTGGTTGAAAACCACTCCAACAATGATGGGAAAAATCGTGGTTAGAAACCACTCCAACTATTGAAATATCGTGGTTGAAAACCACTCCTACTATTGAAAAATCGTGGTTAGAAACCACTCCAACAATCGTGGTTGAAAACCACTCCTACTATTGAAAAATCGTGGTTAGAAACCACTCCAACAATGGGAAAAACCGCAATTGAAAACCGCGATAAAATCGTGGTTAGAAACCACTCCAACCAATGCGCGGAGGAAAATCGTGGTTGAAAACCGCGATACAAAAAAAAAAGCGGACAACGAACCGAAGTTCGCCATCCGCTCGGGGGTAGGTTAGTTAGAATATCCCTGAGTTAATTCTGTGATTTCAATTCGCCCCAACGTGTTGTCAACTTGTTCTTGGCCGAGATCAAGCCTTTCAACTTCGTTGTCGTAAGCGTATTACGCTCACCTGCGAAAGATACATCTTCAATTTGATAGTAGTAAATCGCACCAGGTTTCGCTGAACTATCAACCCATTTATAGGTAGAACGTTCCGCTGTGGTACCTTTACCTTGTATTAACTGTTCATTGACTTTTGTGAACTCACCATTACGATCTTCACTACGAAGGATATTAAATCCAGCGTTGTCAAGTTCTGATTCGGTAGTCCAACGGATAACGACTTTACCATCTTCCAATGTTGGACGGAAGAAGGACAATGAGACGGGTAGTGGTTTACCAGCAGTATGTAATGGTGTACCAATGTCACTTGGAGATCCAAACCATGTTTCCTGTGATCTTGGAACATCAACTCTATCAGAATCTGATGCATGCACCCACGCGTGCCCCGCAAACTTGCCAGGTACCATGATTACATTACCGTCTGCATCCATACCCATGGCAACCATACCCTTACCACGAATATCTGTACCCATCGGTAAGACAGCACCACGGGATTCATCGGCTTCCACAGCAGGTTTGCTTTCATCTGTGTCTGCAGTTGCAGGATCATCTTCAACCGCGTCAACTGGACGCACAGGTGTGGCAGCACGTGCTGAACCATCATCATTCCTTATACGGATCAACGATGTACGTTCATCATCATCTGTCATATCTGCGGGCCAATCCCAACCATAAGCAGCATCAATGCCGATACCAGCACGTGTGTCCGCCTTGTCACCGTCAAGGTTTCCGATTGCGTCTACGACATTTCCATCACCATCAACAATTCGGATGTAGAATCCGCCTTCTGCGTTTAGGAAACTATCACGGCGACCATCCATCTTGAATTCACCACGTTTCGTTCCAGTGACATCCGCTACACGATTATCTGGAAGATTAGCCGAATAAGAACCTGTAAATGCTGCGATGAGCACTGACTGATTCGGTGGTATATAACTAAACCAATCTCTCAAGTTAATTGTAACATGAAGTGGACGGTCTTTACTCTGCCATGTGCCAGAGTTATGGTTTTCAATAAGGATCTGCCATCCAGTTTTAGGATCACTGCCATCTGCAGCAAGGTGAATACCTTGTGTTTTTGAAGTATTCTGGAGTTCAACCCACTGTGGATAACGATTATTATCGGTTGTGAGCATTATTTCACTAATGACGAGTGTGCCATCACTAATATCTCCCACTTTACCTTTAGCAATACCGTTGTCATAACCGGGTGTTCCACCGTTTGCAGCACTATTAGCAACATTGCGGTCATAACCGATACCAGTGAAACCAGCGGAGTTGAATGCCTCAACTTGGTAACCCTGTTTACCAGTGTTACGTGCCCATACATTAGCTTCAAGATTACGATTATGTGCTAAGATTTTGTCGCCACCTAAGTTCTGACCATTGAGTGGGAAGTGTGTGGTTTGCCAGATATCTCCACCAGCAGCACCGTCACTTTTCTTCTCTTTACGAGGACTTGCGGCGTTCAAATCTTGTACTACAATTCGTGCAGCACCAGCAACATCTTGAACTTTAAAACCAGAATTAAAAACATTTTTATCCCAAGGTTTACCGTTTCGCAGAATCAGCAGCCAGTTATTATCATTTGGTATCGCAAGCTTATTACTACCTACAATCAGGTAGGAAATATTGCTATCTGAACCAAAATCTTGATCAACTGCAGCGACATTAAGATTAAATCCACGTGCAAGGTTGCTATTCTTAGGATCTTTGTTGACTAACAAGAACACGCCACCTGCGGGGATGGATTTATCTGGAAAACGATAGATTTCAGCTTCATTATTAAATGCCGTAACGATGGTAAGTGTCCATTCCTTAAGTGATTGTGCACTACCACTGATATTCTTAATCTCAATCCAATCATTGGCATTATCACTCATATTGCCGATTTCGTTGATGACAAATGTGCCTTTAGCAGGGGTATCTGTGCCAGGAGCAGTACGTGTGCCTTGAACACCAGAAGTGGAGTTCGCTGCGCCAGGTGTGCCTTTATAGTTCGGCAAGAAATAGTCGCCTGCAGCTGCCCAATGACCAGCATTCCAACCATCACCATGATTTGTTCGATGCATAGCGATGAATTCTACTTTATCTACACCTTCTGCGCCACTATTACCGTGTTGACCTTTACCTGTAATATTCCAAGTATTTGTGAATGAAGGAATATTACTAAATCTATCGGTTTCTGCGGGGGGTGCTGGGAATGTCTTTGAAGTTGTTAAGATGATGTTGGCGTATGGAAAAGGTGTTGTTGAACGATTAAGCAACTCTATATACTGTTCCTGTGTGCGAGCTGCTGCGCCAACATGTTGGTTGTCATAAGCCCACATCACTTCGTTCATAACAACATAACGGGCGTTTCGGTTGTGAGTTGCATCAGGCGCAGCGGGATCACCCGTTACGCTACCGAACCGAACCATAGGGGTATTCCCATCAGCATCATGATCATAAACAACACTCAAGTTGAGTGTGCCACCGCCATTCACTTGGAATAGTGAATAGAGATCGGGCATTGCGCCGTCACCAGTCCCATCAGTAGTATCAGCGTCTCCATCATGATCAAACCATGCACGTTTAACGATTTCAGGATCAACAACTGGAAGTGTTGGAAAAACACTAGTGTTATCTATAGCAGTGTTATTATTAGTGATAACCAGATAAGAACCGCCACCGAGATGATCTGATGAAACCTGAAATTCACGCGGCTCAGGATCTGTAACCGGATCAGCAACAAGTTCAGCAGCGTCAGCATTTAAATCTGCAGTTGATATTGCCTCATAACCAGAAAGTTTAATGGCAGAAATATTGGCATCACTTGTTCCATCTTCCGATCCTAAAAATGTAAGTGTAAAAGTCTTATTATTAACTTTTGCAAATGCTACATCTTCAGCGAGTGCGGTAGTGCCATCAGTAGTGATGTCTGCTTTTGTAGGTGCGGGCCATGCGTCCTGACTATACGTAATCGTAACAACCCGTTTGCCTCGCACAACCGAACCAGCAGTGTCAACATTAGTTACTGTCTCTGTGGCTTCGGCGGTTACCTCAACTTGTGCCATTGCGGGTGCAACGGTGAAGGCGAACAGTGCAACGAGTACAACAGAAAAAATTAAAGAAAATGTCAATCGATTTGACAGGTTCATTTACTTGTTCTCCTATTTATAAAATTTTCTAAAATACGTTTAACTTATGGGGCGATTTGTGCGTTGTCTATTCGTCATCGCACCCAACAATACAATTTGAAATATCAAGAACAGATTCAGGGATTAAATCCATTCTACTAACCTTTTGGTATCAGACATGTGCATTCCCGCTGCGCATGTCCTCCGTTTTATTGGGGTCGGTCTGTTTCGTTTCTAACTTTGAGAGAACTCCAATTCCCGATCTTCGTTCCCACAACTTCAAACCGATGTATATTCATATTAACGTCATCTATTATAACAAAAGTTACAAAAAATGTCAACCGATATAAATTCTCGGTATTACGTTTAAACTACGTTCCCCATTCTACATAAGTTACAAAAAAATGTCAACTTATTAAATTTGCTGCGCTTCTCACCTATATTAAGTGTTGCGCTGCGTCTCGTAAAATATATAGTGCGTTGGAGAGTTCAAAATGTGTGTGTAATCAGGGAATACACAAGCAAATAGAATATAATGTATATATTAACTCTCTGTTCACATAATATAATTATAACACAACTGATAATTATTTGTCAAGTCTATTTGAAAAAAATGTTTGGCATCCCGAAAATTCCGTAAAGAATTCATGCCACGATATTAAGTATACATTTAAATGCAAAGTTTGTCAAGTATTTTTCAAAAAATCTATCGTAGGCGTCGTTTAAAACCGTGATTTTCTACGATGGTTGGAGTGGTTTAAAACCACGATTTTCTACGATGGTTGGAGTGGTTTAAAACCACGATTTCAATCAAACCATCGTAGCGCGAGGTCTCCGTGCCTCGCCATTCCTTGTCCCGTAAGGCAATGGGCGGGCACGGAGACCCGCCCCTACAATTCATGGTGAGAAGTTAGTGACAAAATCTTTACACCCCCGTCAAACAATTCCAACATGACGAAATAAAAAAAATATGCTATACTCAATACCATAAAATCTTAATGACAGGAGATACACAGATATAATGAACAATCAATGGGTAGACTACGAAGGACACGAAGGTGCCGGCAAAGGCAAAAACATCGTACTCGTGAGTGGAGACGAAGAATATCGTTCCGAAGAGGCACTACCGATGCTCGGGAAAATCCTCGCAACACATCACGGATTCAATTGCTCTGTCCTATTCGCAATCGACCCCGACACAGGAGAGATTGACCCAAACATTCAGAACAACATACCGGGGTTACATCTACTGGAAGATGCCGATATGCTCGTCCTATTCACACGTTTCAGAGAACTCCCCGACGAACAGATGAAACACATCATTGACTATACAAACGCAGGCGGAGCAGTCATGGGTTTACGCACCGCAACACACGCCTTCAACTACACTGAAAACAAAGAGAGTCCGTATGCGAAATATAGTTTCAACAGCCAAGAATTTGATGGCGGCTATGGTCGGCAAGTGCTCGGAGAGACGTGGATAAACCATCACGGACACCACGGCAAAGAGAGTGCGCGCGGTGTCATTGACGAAGAAAACAAAGATCACCCTATATTAAAAGGTGTGGAAGATATATGGGGTCCTTCAGATGTCTACGGAATAAAATCCTTGACGGGGGATGCGCAAGTATTGGTTCACGGACAAGTGCTTACCGGCATGGAACCCGATGATCCACCCAAACCCGATACAACCACAATGCCGATGGCGTGGATAAAAACCTATACCGGAGAGACAGGCAACACAAGCCGCGTTTTCAACACAACCATGGGAGCTTCCGTAGATTTGGAAAGCGAAGGATTACGGCGGCTACTTGTCAACGGAATATATTGGTGTGTCGGACTTGAAGACAAGATCCAAGACACCGCCCATGTAGACTATGTCGTAGAATACAAACCAACAATGTTCGGCTTCGGTACCTTCAAAAAAGGCCTCACCCCCGCCGACCATGCATTGTAGGCAAATTTGAGATAGTCCAAAACCGTCATCCATATTGTAGCGCGGGGTCTCCGTGCCCCGCCGAAATCTACTACATTCAAACACAATGTGCGGGGCACGGAGACCCCGCGCTACAATGGATGGAGTAATTTCCCTTAAATTGACGCCTATGGTGCGGTTTTCTAACTGCACCGAGTTTAATGTTGGAGCGGTTTAGAACCGAGATCGTCTGAACCAGGATTTTCAGGATTTCTAAATTTTCAGGATAAGAGTCTGAAACATCAAAGTGCCAGTCAGAGAATAAACGGCAAACTGCGAATAGGAACTTTGGTGACCCAAACTCATAATCTTGGTAATCTACTAATCCTGAAAATCCTGGTTCAGACAAATTAATATTTTTATTGATATGATGAACTATTTTATGGGAAAAGATGGAGGCAATGATGAAGGATCTGGTCGTAACAGAAGAAATTTGGAAAGAAGGTAATATGTACACCGCCTATTGTCCGGAATTAGACGTTATAAGTTGCGGTAGGGATATTGAAGAAGCGCGAAAAAACCTAATTGAAGTTATTGAAATTCAGTTAGAAGAAACAGCGAAACTTGGAACACTCAAGACTTTTTTAGAGGATGCAGGTTATGAGTAGGGACAGGGTTCCCCTGCCCGCCAGTGTTTTCAGCATCAAAAACAATACAGATCTCGTTAATTTGGTATAAGTTTGGTAATCCAATATTCCTATTGAAAGTTTAACGTATATCTACTCAAGGGAACGTTGACTACTCAGACTCTTATCCTGAAAATCTAAAAATCCTGAAAATCCTGGTTCAGACATTCCCTGAAAATCCTGGTTCAGACAAAATCACAAAGACAAAATACCACCCTCAACAAGCATCGGAGCACCCGTCATATACCGAGACTCATCCGAAGCCAAATAAACCGCAGCCCACGCAATATCAACAGGTTCACCGATACCCAACGGGTGTAAATCAACAATCTCACTATTCACAGCATCCGGGTCATCCTGCTGCGACAAGAACTCCTGATAAAGTTCAGTATTAATAGTACCCGGACACAAACTATTCACACGGATATTATCCTCAGCATATCGAACCGCCATACTACGCGACAGATGCACAACCGCAGCCTTAGAGGAGGTATAAGCAGGATGCATCGGAAACCCAACAAAAGCCGACTCGCTCGCCATATTGATAATAGAACCACCACCCGCAGCACGCATCAACGGGATAATCACACGCGAGACAAGATAAATGCTTTTCACATTCACAGCATACTGCCGATCCCATTCAGCTTCCGTAATCTCCTCTAATTCCCCAACAACAGCGATACCCGCATTATTGAAAAGCACATTCGGCGAACCAAGTTCAGAGGAAACGCGTTCGGTAGCAGCCGCAATCTGCGACGCATCCGTAACATCACACGCACAGAAAATAGCCGTGCCACCCTGAGCGTTAATCAGTTGAGTCGTCTCTTCACCGCGTGCAACGTTCAAGTCCCAGATAGCGACAGCCGCGCCTTCAGTAGCAAAGAGTTCCGCACTCTTCGCACCGATACCCCGCGCACCACCAGTAATAATTGCAATCTTGTTAGTCAGTCTATGTGTCATAGGTAATTAAAATGGAATTGAGAATTCAATCTCTGATGCGGTGTTGTATGCCGGTTTTCCACGCACAACTATTTCTACATCACAATCCAATTTTCTTATGAGTGAAAAGAGATAATCAATAGAAAAATCATCAAGCAATCCATCAAGCAACATAGACAGTTCCGACTGGTTAAGATCAAGGATTTTAGCTGCATCTTCATGCGTCAGTTCACTCTCGGATACAATACCTTTAATAATCAATGCCAGACGCGTCTTTGCAAGATATTCCTCAGGATTAGGTATCTCTAAATCCTTAAATATGTTACCACTACCTTCTTCAACGCTAATTATCTCTTTAGACATTGTTTCCCTCCGATTCAGCATGCTGTCTTGCTATATTTAAACGTCTACGAATCAAATCTATTTCCTTCTTTGGCGTCTTAATCCCTTGTGTTGATTTCTTTTGAAAACTGTGAAGCACATAAATAAGCGAACCCAAATTCAAAACAAATACTGTCCGATAGGTGTTACCTTTATAGTCTGTGCCTATCTCATATACGCCAGATAATCCGCGTAATGATTTGGTGTTACCGGGCATATCACCGCCCTGTATCTCCTCCAATGTGTAACCTATTTTTTTTCTAACAGCAATTGGAAAATCTATTAACCTCTTTTTTGAGTCTCCAACCCAGAAAACAGAACGCATTTGACTATCTTAACGTGAGTTCGATATAAAGGTTAGAAAAACCGATACAATATATCACATTTATCACAGATTTGATGACGGGCATGTTCTTGCACTCCAGTGGAGTGCTATGTCTATAGAAAATCTAAACACAAAGTTCTTGCGCTCCAGCGGAGTGCTATGTGTGATAATCTCACATACCGCTCCGCTGGAGCGGAAACACTGGTTTGGATGAATACTATAAACATATTGCTCCGCTGGAGCAAAGAAGGTGTTTGGGTTACGTTGGAACTGCTTTAGTTCAATTGAATTCCCCTGATGAACCAATTTCTTATATTCGAACTCACGTGATCTTACCTATTTTAATTATTGGAGCGGTTTATAACACCGATATTATAGACTTTCCACTTATATCTAAACCACGATTTACAGGATAGACAGTCAGTCGATTTATCATAGGGACTAAAAAGGAATTGAGATGCTAATTGCGATTGCGAGGTCGTAATCGCAACGACTAAATTTGTAAATTGGACAATAACGCCTTTTTAACGGCAATAGGCAACTGAAGTATATGAAAACGATTAGATGTGTAGGCATAATCTTCCCCACTTCCATCTATCACGCGAACATATCCACGTTTCGTCGCTTCCTCATCAGGAATAACCCAATATACTTTTCCTATTTCAAGAGAAGCAGCATACCCTTCGTTATTTAGACAAAGTCCAAATTGTGCTAATTGTGTCTCTTTTGTGTTCATCTTTAATCAAGAAACGGAAACTTTATTTTGAATTCCTTCTTGCCAATGTTATTAGCTTGATACCAATGTATTTCGGCAAGATGTATTGAACCATCAACCAGTCGTACGTGTGCTTTTCCCTTTAACTTACGCCAATTTCCTTGACCGTAAATATGTTGTAATCGCGCAAGGTTGCGAATTCCATTGCCACGACTAATTGTTTCTATCTGTTTGATTTCTCCGACAATTTCAAAGTCCACAACGATATTAATACGCAATTAATTTCAAATTATAACACATCTTCCGTAAATCCTCAAGTAAACTGAACATTTTATTAATCCATTGTAGGGACAGGTCTCCGTGCCCCGCAATCTGTCAATCTAACAATTGCGGGGCACGGAGACCCCGCACTATAATGGGTGGACGATCGCTATCAGATTTGAAAGTGGTGCGATGGGACAGTTTGAAGACCCCGCACTACAATGGGTGGACGATCGCCGGTCCAGACTCTCCGTCTTACATCATAACCTACAACTCACCCAAAATCTTAACCCAACGTTCCCAAGCAGATTTCACCGCAGCCTTCTGCGAATCACTTGCATCCTCCATCATACCGCGTCGCAAGAAACCGTGACCCACATCCTCATAAATCACAGGTTCATACATAACATCCGCAGCATCCGCAGCCGCCTTCGTCCTTTCAATCGTAGCATTGATACGATTGTCATTCTCACCATAGAACCCATAGACAGGGACAGAAATCTTCGGAACGTCATCAACATCAGGGGCAGACCCATAAAACACGAATGCACCCACAATCTCATCCGATTGCACCGCATAACTGAAAGTCTTTCCACCACCCCAACAGAAACCAGAAACAGCCACCTTCTCGTTAGTAGAAGGCAGATCCCGCAGATATTTACTCACAGCATCAAGGTCAGCATTCACACGTTCCGGTGTCAGATTACGGATAGTCCTTCGGACATCATCACCCGATTCGAAACTCTCAGTACCACCACCATCCGGTCCCATACCAGAAAGCAGATCTGGACATATAGCAACGAATCCATCAGCAGCAAGTCTATCCGCCACAAGCCGAATCCAATCGGTCAATCCAAATATCTCGTGGATAACGATAATAGAAGTCGCAGGTTCTTTCACCTCTGGAAACACGATGAACGCGTTGATTTCACGGTCATCCGTTACCTTAACAGTAACCCACTCACCGTGACGAGGCGATTCCTCAAGTTCTTCCAAAATGCTATCCGCAGAAACATTAACAGCAAAAAACAGACCCGTAGTCAAAATAGTTAGCATCAAAACAACAATATAGTTCATTTTTTTCTCCTCTGTAGACATTGTAGTGCGAGGTCTCCGTGCCTCGCAAAAACCATCATTGTAGTGCGAGGTCTCCGTGCCTCGCAAAAACCATCATTGTAGCGCGAGGTCTCCGTGCCTCGCAAAAACCATCATTGTAGTGCGAGGTCTCCGTGCCTCGCAAAAACCATCATTGTAGCGCGAGGTCTCCGTGCCTCGCAAAAACCATCATTGTAGCGCGAGGTCTCCGTGCCTCACATTTACAAAAACCACAAATAAAAATAGACAGGCACGGAGACCTGTCTCTACAATAACCTAAGTTGCTACCTACTGAATATTAATCATCAAATTACTTTGTCAAACGAAGAAACAAAGGAATGCTGCATATTTTAGTGCCACTTCTTATAAATCGGGGTTACAAACCCCTCCAACAAATGGTGGCAACTTAGATTACAATATATGAACAATCCAAAATTACTTCTTATCTTTTTTAATGATAATAGACTCAACAACTTTCTGCAATTCCGAATGAGGTATCGGACCAGTAATAAAGAAATTGACACCATCGCTTTTCCACCCGAACCCATTATCCGGCCCACGTCGATATTTACGTACCGATATATCACCAATTGTGACCACAGGTATCTCTCTGTTTCTATCACCACGGTTTGATGGTCTATTGGTGTTTTCAGATCTTACCGCATCTGTTGTTTCATAAATACTGAAATCCAACAAACCATCTGTATATTTCAAGCGAACGGGACGGTTGTTCCTAATTTGAAGTTTATATAGACCTGCCAGTTGGAAACCGGGAGGAAGGTATGTCGGTTGAATCGGTTTTCTCTTGAGGATTTTTCCTGCTTCAGCAAGTGTAATAATAGGAAGGTTATGCCACGGTTGCGGATTAATGTCCTTTTGCAGATCTTTCCACTTGATTTCAACAGCATTCTGTTCAAAACTAATGCGATTATAAACGAACATATTCCGTAGAATACCCGCAGCATCTAAATCCTCCACCCGTAAGATAACCCCATTTTTTCGCGCAAAATAGATATGTTTGGTGGATCTGTTCGCATGTTTCGGCTTAATGATGAGGAGATCTGTCTGATGTCCAGCGATATTCTCTCCCCAATGCCTGAGTTCTAACTCATAGTTTTGTGCAATCAACTCTATCTCTTTTATAGAAAATTGACTTCGGTGGGGTTGCCATCTGAACTCTCTACCTCTCCTATTACGCGTATCCCTATCTCTCTCTCTGTCCGACTCTTTCTTATCCGAATCATTTTCTTCTGTCAACGCTTTCGGCGCACCGATAATGGAGACAAACTTACGATAAGAGTCCTCTGAATTTCTATGAATGACAACCTCTTCCACCGTCCGAGAACCGCTGGATGTGCTTGATGTCTTGAGACGCAATCCGATATATGCAACATCACTCTCACCTTCTGCAATTCGTTTCAACGTATCAACATCAGCAAAAAGGTAACTGGATGACAGGACAAAAACAAATAGTATACAGTAGCAAAACACAGATATAGGTTTTGTTCGCATAGAATCACCCAAGAGATCTACCACAGACCCGATAGATGCGGTTTCCTAACCACACGGATACAGAAATCTGATTTGTCAAACTCACGTTAATCACTAAAATAGACATCCAGCAATGCATCTGTCCCGTCTTCAACTTCCTCGGTGTCCGTTGCGGGGGTACTCAGCGGTGTTGCAACATTTGACTTCAACGGATTATTTGCTACCTCTTCCGTATGAACACCAAAATAGAAATCTACAAGCTCATCATATTGTGGGGCAGGTGTAGATGAAAAGTAGAAAAACGCGAAGATGAAACAGAGTGTTGAAAAGGCTGTCGCACCGACGGTAAAAGGTCGGAACACCCACCGTCTAAAGATGTCAAGGAATGTGCTACGCGAAGATGCTTCCGCTGCTCGTATCTTTGCCAAAACCACATGCTTCATAGACGGTGCGGGGTGCACAAGTTCAGCAATCTGCTGCCGATTTACTTTGAAATCTTCCAGCATGCCAGCACACTCTTCACAAGTGTTCAGATGTTCTTCCACCTTTTTACGCAATACCGGTGCTAATTCGCTGTCTAAATATGCGGATAAATGTTTCTGAATACGACGATGTTTCATTTTTTTAACCAAATGGGGTTACATAGCAAATGTAACAAGTTGTGCTAAAAACTATTTGTAAATCAATGTTTCAAACAAACAAATCGTATAGCATATTCTAATCATATTTGCTATACTCTTCAGTCCCGTATGAAGATTAATTTATTAATCGGGTAATCATAATCACCCCAAAACTTGTTGGAGCGCTTTGTAAGCGCGATTGTCAAACCCGTAGGCGGGGAATGCCAAAAGGCATTCATACCGTTGATTTGGCGCTTTGTAAGCGCGCTGGACTTTGATCTCAAATTACCCAATTTATTTCTTAATCTTCATTAGGGACGATATGTTTATAGAAAAACCTTATAACACCTTCTTCAGTCCCGTAATGTTTCAAACAAATCGTGTAGCAAATTCTAATCATATTTGCTATACTCTTCAGTCCCGTAGAGACGATATGTTTATAGAAAAACCTTATAACACCTTCTTTAGTCCCGTAATGTTTCAAACAAATCGTGTAGCAAATTCTAATCATATTTGCTATACTCTTCAGTCCCGTAGAGACGATATGTTTATAGAAAAACCTTATAACACCTTCTTTAGTCCCGTAATGTTTCAAACAAATCGTGTAGCAAATTCTAATCATATTTGCTATACTCTTCAGTCCCGTAGGGACGATATGTTCATAGAAAAACCTCGTAACACCTTCTTCAGTCCCGTAGGGACGATATGTTTATAGAATTTGTTCAGTATGTATGAAATCAATAAAAATTCAACCTTACCATTCTATTCGTTCAAGTTCTTCCCTCAAAGCTTTTCGTGCCTCGTGCAATCGGGATTTGACGCGTCCCAGTGTGCAGTTCAGCACCTCCGCTATCTCTTCATAAGAAAGTTCACGCAATTCACGCAGAATCAAGATCGTCCGATAACTCTCTTTCAATCTATCAAGTGCAGCATGCAGAATCTCACTCTGTTCAGTGCGAAGGACTTCCTGTTCAGGGGTCGCATTGTCAAGCGGCACCCACGGTTGTGAGTCATCAATATCCATCGGATCCGTTTTTCTACGTTTTCGTTGATCAATAACATTCAAACATTTATTTTTGACAATTCGGTACAGCCATGTAGAAAACCTTGATCGGAATTTGAAACTATCTATATTTTGCCAAACAGAGAGGAATGCATCGTGTGCTGCATCCTCTGCATCTTCATGATGCCCCAGCATACCATAGGCGATATTGTATACCCAGTGCTGGTATTGCACTATGAGGGTCCCCATCGCTGCTGAATCGCCCTCTTGGCATCGCAAGATAAGTTCGCGTTCCTGTTCGGTATCAAAATCTTCCACTTGTGCAATTCCCGAATAGGTTTCCATATTAACCGTCAGGGTCGTAACGGACATCTATCTCCTCCAGAAGTCAAGTAAGTCTCACGTAGTTTTCTTGCTATTCGTTTCAAATTTTGCTTTTAACCCGTTAGACATCACAAGAACAAAAAAGGTTCGTATTTCTTTTGGAGATACTCTTTTATGACTAATGCTACCTGTTTTGTTTTCCCGGTGTCATCGGTAAAACTTGAAATTCACCGTTGGCATTTGGCAATCTGCCAAGAGCAATATCTCTCTCCAACTGCTCAAAAGCAATGATGTCAACAATCTGATTGTTGCGTGCATCCGTATCCACCAACATCACAGTTTCACCGTTTCGTGACAATTTAAAGTTGGCATGCAGTCCTTCTGTTGCCTTTCCATCTTCATCTAACCAAACGATTATGTAGCCGCGTGCGGGGATCGTAGTCCCTTCAGGGAATTCCCATTTCTTCAAATTGTCAGCTTTATCAGTGAGATACATCCCTGCCAAATTCACAACTTCATCTGTAATATTGTGCAGTTCAAGCCAGTCTTCGTATTCACCTTGCGGATCAGTTATACTCTGTGTATTTGCTGCCATCAGCTCATTTATTACAACTGCTACTTCTATTGCACGTGGAGCAGTGACTCGGTAATGTGCAGCTCCGAATTCTGCACGTGCAGGTGAAAATGTTGTAGTGCCATGTGTTTCCACAGCACTCGCTTCAACATAGTAATATACGAGTGTCTCCGCAGGAAAACCCGGGATACTACCAACATAACCATCACTGTTCTTTGACATTGCCGTATTCTTAAAAGGTGCATGTCTGTCAGTGCCATAATACAACAGAACTGAATCCGCTGCAACAGTATTATCCAATTCTGCCATTATTTCAACAGATTGATCGGCAATGGGGTCTTCTGGTGTGGAAACGGAGAGAATCTTAGGTGTCGGTTTATTCAATTCAGGATGATTGAGTAGATTGTCACGCCGTTGTGTAACAAATACTTTGAAACTCGGAGTGCGTCGAACACCTTCTCTATCAATACTTTCCAGAAAACTATTGTAGTCGTATAGTTTCTTATTATCTTTCTCAACTTCCGCAGCAATTTGGTTGTGATATTCTCTGATGACAGGTTCCATAACTTCCCAATTGAGCCACTCATCCACGACAGTTTGGACATGTGCGATATACCGCGCTTTCCATTCTGGAACGCCGAGTAGACGGCTAATAACTGGTCGCATAGTATTCTCCGCATGTGTAAGTGGTGATACCATCCCATCTGACAGTTCTCCCCACGACCAACCGCCGGGACCTCTGCCACCAGGACCGCCTCCTCGTCGTTCTGCACCAAATCTGAAAGTTTCATTATTGTCATGCGATATGAGATGGAATCTCTCGTTGACATCCTGATAGATAGAAAAATCTCCACCTTTGTGAATATAACTATCATCATCCATAAAGACGTTTGAGACAGCAAGTTGCCATAACGTACGGTCAACATTTAGTATTGAAGGCAGATCGGTTTTCAACTTCTCATCAGGTGTTTTTGCGTCAAGCATCTCAGTCAGTTCAATCAGGTTATCATAAGGGTTTTCAACATTCGCAGACTTCAGTTGATACGTCCGTTGATATGCTTCAACATCGTTTCCTGTATAAGCCAATCCACCGCCACCAGGTCCCACTTTAAACCGCACGCCATCTCTTGTACCAAACCACTCATCCAAAAAATCCTTGTTATACTGCTGCAGGTTGATATAGACACCCCAACTTTCACCGTTGATAACCAATTTCACAAGGTTCGTTTTCATTGCAGGAAAATAGTCTCGTGCGATTCTATTAAACAGTACCTCTCTGAGAAAAGAAGCATCAACATGTCCATTGAGCAGATTGAGCGTTTTGTATCCATTAAGTCTTTGGCTATCGTCACCATAGTCAATGGCAACATTAAACGATTTTTTGGCGGAATTCACAGTAAAGTAGGATGAAGTGCCACGCGCACGAACACCAATCTCCTTATATACTTTTCCATCTACAACCAAATCTGCAGGCACTTCAACATCAGTGCGATAAAATGCATTCAGTTGTGCGTACCAATCTTCATCGTGGAAACGGAGATATAATGTACGGAGGGTTTCGGCATCGTAGAGTGATGGAGAATCCTTCGGTGCAGCAGCAAGGCTGTTTTTCAAATCGTCCTGAATATCACCAACAGGTGTGCCAGCACTTTGTCCAGACTGATACGCTTCACCTCGTGCCACAATAGCTACCTTTCGCTCATCTCCAGTTAATCTGCCATCTTTATTAGTATCAAACTGTTCAACCAATTTTTCCGGTGGACGGGGACCACGTCTCCCACCACCAAAACCTTGAGGCGGTCCACCACCACCAAAACCTTGAGGCGGTCCACCACGCATTTTCTCTATCTCTTCACTGTTGAGTTTACTACCAGTGATGGCTTCTAAATTTGTCACTCTAAACATCACTGAGTTTTCATCGGGACTAAGCATTCCATTCCCATCAAAGTCAAATCGTTTCTGGTCTTCAGTCAGTTTCTGTGATGTCGCATTATCTTGTGCAAAAGCGTGAGTAGCAAAACATAATATGATGCCAAATAGTAGTATTAATTTTATCAGTTTCATTGTAGTCTCCTTTACTTTTTCAGGTTTAGACAGCTGATGTACAGAAGTGTTCGTCTTTTACTCCTTATCCAATTTCACTTCTACAATGTTTTCATTCGCCGTGAGTTCATTATAAAACGTCAGCCAGTTGTGTGGCTCTGCCAATTTGATACGAAAATTCAGCTCAACAACTTGTGTCTTTTTGATCCGTTTTTCAATCAGACATTCCTGTATAACGTGTTTATCAAATATTTGGCGATAAACCGTATCCGAGGTAATGTTAGATGGCAAGCAAATCTCAAGTGTAAATTCATCTCCCTTATCAAAATGTTGATGCCAATGATACATACAAAGGATGATGATACCGATGAGGAATGTAGCAAGTATAGCAACTGCGGGACTTCCAGCACCAACTGCCATTCCAACAGCTAATGCATAAAACACAAATGCAATGTCCCGCGGGTCCTGGATCGCTGTACGAAAACGGATTATTGACAATGCACCAACGAGACTAAATGCCCGGGCAATACTATCACCGATAACTACCATCACCACTGATATTAGTATACACAATATAATAAGTGTATTGGTAAAAGATCTTTGTGGAACTTTGGTGTGTGTCCACTGATAGATAAGGACAATAAATAGACTCAGTGCAAATGAGAGGAATATCCTTAGTGCGTTCAGACCGAGTGTATTATACGTGGGCAAGGTAAAAAAATCTAACAAAGTATGTATTCCATATAATATTTCACAGCAAGTATCATCAAGGTGAGCACCGTAGGCATCAATTTAAGGAAAATTACGCTATAATCCCAGGCTGGTATTTAGTAGGAGTTAAGAAAAACCTAAAACTCAATAAACCTGATAGATGGTATTCGCGCATTATATCAAAATTAGACAAATATGTCCAAGAATTGTTGAAATATCAGGGTTATTTATAGTGAACTTTGAAATTATTGGGGCACTTTAATAAATCTATTTTGAACAGAACGGACAACAGAAGTTGTAGCACAAACTTTTAGTTTGTGTCACAAGAGCGCAAACTAAAAGTTGACGCTACAAAAGTGCCCCATTAATTATATGTTTTACTATAGTTTTCGGTTTTTCTTGTGTTTTTTCACAAATGCTAAATGCCCCAGACGGTAGGTGCGGTTTCCTAACCGCACTATAGGCGTCAATTTAAGGATTTATTTGCATGGCGATAACGTTCTTTAGTCCCGTAGGGACGGGATGTTTATAGCTAAACGCCATCATCACAGTTTTTAGTCCCGTATGAAGATTAATTTATTAATCGGGTAATCTTAATCACCCCAAAACTTGTTGGAGCGCTTTGTAAGCGCGATTGTCAAACCCGTAGGCGCGCTTTGGAAGCGCGCTGGACTTTGATCTCAAATTACCCAATTTATTTCTTAATCTTCATACGGGACGATATGTTTGTAACAACCGAAACGTATAAACATAGCGTCCCTACCAAATCAACGTCAAATGCGCGTTTGGCATTTGTCGGGACTAAGAAATGGGTGTTGAACGTTGTGCTATAGACATATCGTCCCTAATGAGGATTAATTTATTAAACGGGTAATTATAATCACGCCAAAACTTGTTGGAGCGCTTTGTAAGCGCGATTGTCAAACCCGTAGGCGCGCTTTGGAAGCGCGCTGGACTTTGATCTCAAATTACCCAATTTATTTTTTAATCTTCATACGGGACTGAGGACACTAATAAAACGGATTGATATTCTTAAATTACGCCTGTCATTGTAGCGCCAAATCAACGGTATGAATGCGCTTATGGCATTCCCCGGGTCTCCTTGCCCCGCCCAAATTACTATATTCAAACAATAGGCGAGACACGGAAACCCCGATCAATGCCAAACGCGCATTTGGCATTGATTGGACAATACAATATCTGGAGGCAATTTAGTAGAATGTGGTTGTCTGATATTGATGTCTTCAGTCCCGTAGGGACGCTATGTTTATAGAAGACGTTAACCCCAACCCCTCTTGAGTTCCGTAGGAACGGAATGTTTATATTCTATTTTGGTTATCCACATTCCGTTCCTACGGAACTCAAGAGGTCCATTGCTCTGTATTCTATAAACATAGCGTCCCTACGGGACTGAGGACACTAATAGAACGGATTGATCTTCTTAAATTACGCCTGTCATTGTAGCGCCAAATCAACGGTATGAATGCGCTTATGGCATTCCCCGGGTCTCCGTGCCCCGCCAAATTACTATATTCAAACAATAGGCGGGACACGGAAACCCCGATCAATGCCAAACGCGCATTTGGCATTGATTGGACAATACAATATCTGGAGGCAATTTAGTAGAATGTGGTTGTCTGATATTGATGTCTTCAGTCCCGTAGGGACGCTATGTTTATAGAAGACGTTAACCCCAACCCCTCTTGAGTTCCGTAGGAACGGAATGTTTATATTCTATTTTCGTTATCCACATTCCGTTCCTACGGAACTCAAGAGTTCCATTGCTCTGTATTCTATAGACATAGCGTCCCTACGGGACTGAGGACACTAATAAAATGGATTGATCTTCTTGAATTGACGCCTATGGTGCGGTTTCCTAACCGCACCTACTTTGTGAAAAAACCTGTAATCTATTGTAGGGCGGGGTCTCTGTGCCCCGCCATTCCTTGTCCTGTAAGGCAACGGGAGGGCACAGAGATCCGGGGAATGCCATAAGCGCATTCATACCGTTGATTTGGCCCCTACAATGGTTCTTGAAATATTGTCTCACGCCTCATCTTTGCGGATAAGAAAACGGACAAATATGGCGGAAAAAAGTAGTATGACAAAAGCATTGAGTGCAGCTTCTGTATACATCGCTTCAGATGTGTAATCCCACACATTTGCAGCTAATGTCTCGTATCCAGCAGGACGTAGGAGGAGTGTAAGCGGCAATTCCTTCATTGTAGCAAGAAACACAAGTGCCATGGAAATCAACATACCACGTAAGATGAGAGGCAATAATGTCCGACAAAATGCTTGGAAGGATGAAGAACCGAGTGTCCGTGCTGCTTCCTCCAAATGCGGTGAGGTCTGATAGATGGAACTCCGAACAGGACCTGTCGCTTCAGCAAGGAAATGAAGAATACACGCGCAGATCAAGATCAATATGGTATTAACACTTCCAATACAAAATATAATGGATAAACCAAGAGCAAGTGGTGGGATGGCATAAATAAAATATGGGATACGCGCCAAGATTTTTGAAAAACGACTTAAATTACGTACACCAATATACGCAATTGGTACTGCTAAAATAGCACTACAAACTGCTGTCGGAATAGCCACGCCTAATGAACCAATCAACGATTCCAACAATTCAGCTAACCTTGACGTATCAAACCCCTTATACATCCAAAGACATACTGTTATTGTCGGTATGCCAACAGTAACAATAAAAAGTAATATCAAATATGAATATCCGACACCTGACCATTTGCGCAAAGGAATTAAAGAACGATGATGGGAAACACCATGTCCAGCACGATAAAGAGTTACAGTACTTAAGAGACGCATTTCAAGGAATAGCAGACACCCGGTAAAACTGAGAAGTATTAGACCGAGCCACGCTGCGTAGTTATATTCAAATGCTACACTATACTCAACATAAAGCGCACGACTAAATGTCTCATAACGCATCAACGAGACAACACCGAAATCCCCGACCACATGAAGTGTAATAAGCATCCCCGCAGCATAAAATGCCGGACGAAGTTGGGGTAGGATAACATGAAAAAACACACGCCACTGCCGATACCCCAGACTCCTAGCGGATTCTTCAAGATTAGGATCCAATCCTTGAAGTGCTGTCCTTAAGTTCAGAAAGAGATATGGACTTGTGTAGAAGGAGAGCGCGATTAAAGCACCCCAGTAACCGCTAAGACGGGGGATGCTTTTACCAAAAAGTGATGCGAAAATACCGTTATTACCACCAAGTCCCAAGAGGGCTAATGCCATCACATACCCAGGGATCGCCAACGGTAATGTACATAGGACACTAAAAATTCGTTTGCCACGCAGGTCTGAATGTGCCGTCAACCATGCAGCAGGAGTCACCAAGAGAATATTAAGAACAAGAACACCAAATGCCAGCAGCAATGTATTGAAAAATAGTTTCGCATTAAGCATGCGAAACAGATTTTCAACAAGGACACTACCTTCGACATTAATCGCTTCAATTATCAGATATAGTAATGGCACCAAACCACATATCCCAACAAGTATTGTTGGGATAATGAAAGACCATCTTTGACTAACAGAAGAATAGGTGTGTTGTCTTACGATGACTCACCTCAAAAACTAAGTAACGTGGGTTCGAATATAAGAGATTGGTTCATCAGGGGAATTCAATTGAACAAAAGCTGTTTCAACGTAACCCAAAACACCTTCTTTGCTCCAGCGGAGCAATATGTTTATAGTATTCATCCAAACCAGTGTTTCCGCTCCAGCGGAGCGGTATGTCAGATTATCACACATAGCACTCCGCTGGAGTGCAAGAACTTTGTGTTTGGATTTTCTATAGACATAGCACTCCACTGGAGTGCAAGAACATGCCCGTCATCAAATCTGTGATAAATGTGATATATTGTATCGGTTTTTCTAACCTTTATATTGAACTCACGTTAAGTATGGATTCAAACCTTATCTACATAATTTCTACACGTCTCAGAAGTTTCAGTGTCCCTTCAAGATCATCCATCTCATTCAAGTTGAACGTCGGTACAATCTTTAGCAATTCATCTAAAGGCAGCAGCTTAGCATTCGGTATCACACCCTCAATAACGGGATACTCAAATACTTCACTGACGAAGTATTGTTGTGCCTTCACAGAAAGCAGATACTCAATGAACTTCAGTGCAGTTTCTCGGTTTTCACTACGTTTTAATAAACCAATTCCAGCAACATTAACAAGATTACCCGGATCATTTGCTTTAAAAAAGGTCTGCTCAACTGGATATTTTGAATTTCCTTTCTTGAAACGAAAGAGATAGTAATGGTTCGGTAAACCGAGATCAATCTCTCCAGCAGCAAGCGCTTCGATAATTGGTGTATTCTTTGGATATGTTTTTGCCCCGTTTGCTTTCATATCACGTAGCCACTGTTCAGCACGTTCCTCACCTACCTGCGCACGCATTGCAGTTACAAACGCTTGGAACGAAGCATTGAGCGGTGCCCACCCCACTTTTCCTTTCCACTTCGCTTGTGTCAATTCAAACACACTTGTCGGAAGTGCTTCGGTACTCACACGTTCAGGTGAATATGCAAGTACACGTGCTCTACCACTTGTCGCAATCCACAATCCGTCAGAATGTCGGAAAGTCTCTGGAACTTGAGAAAGAAGAGATTCTGGAATTTTCGCAAACAGACCTTTTTTGCTTACTGCCCCCAATGCACCCGCATCTTGTGCCCAAAATAAATCGGCAGGACTATCATCTCCCTCAGTCCGAAGTTTCGCTGCCATCTGAGTTGTATTCGAATAACTTACCTTTACTTCAATACCGGTTTCTTTTTCAAATTGCTGAATAATCGGATCAACCAGACTCTTACTACGTCCGGAATATAATGTCAATGTTTCTGCATGTGCCGTACTAATTAATGTCAACACCAACACAATTATTAAAAAGCAACTGATAAAATTGGAATGATTTTTAAGCATAGTCATCTCCTTATTTTTTCATGATATTGAGACTCATATTCATATTTTGATTTAAGTTTAACTCAACAACTGAATTTGATTGATATATTACACGTTATAAGTAAGTTTGTCAAATATTTTTGTCATAGAGCAGGGTTATAATGGTAGTAGGCACACTCCGTGTGCCGTCTATCTTGTACTCTAAGGTCTACGGCACACGGAGTGTGCCTACTACTATGCATTGCTTTATATTGACACGTGAACAGTAGATTTTCAGGATAAGAATCTAAAACATCAAAGTGCCATCCAAATAATAAACGTCAAACTGCAAATAGGAACTGTGCAGAGCCAAACTCATAATCCTGCAAATCTACTAATTGGTAAAATTGGTAATTTTTTGATCGGAAAAACCCAGTCATAGACAGGATCCGTGTACAGAAAAAATTACCAATTGCCTAAAAGTATCAACCAGAATATGAACAGTTGTGAAATGTCTAACGCACATTCACCCGCGCACTCTATTGCGCCTCGGACATTCAATAGGTGATGTTTCACAATCCAAAAATGTAATTCTCTTCAATGCGTCTGGTTTGTAGTCGCGCACTTCATTGCGCCTCGGACATTTAAATGAAAAGAGCATATCATTTTTAGAAATGGTATAATTTGACAATAAATTGTAGGTATCAATATAGGGGAGGGTACTAAAAAAGTGACCCGCTGTAATTTTGACTGAATTGCGTAGGCATAGGCTTTACGGCATGTTTGCTTTTTTCAAAATTCTAGTACGCCCATATAGTAAGATACAGAGAAATGACTACAGAAATGGCTTACCGTGTTCTCAGTAATAATACCATTTCTAATAGACAATATCCCATTAAGAAATAAACCGTTCGTAGTCGCGCAATTTATTGCGACTCTTACATTTACTATAGTTTGGACAGTTTTTTATAGACTTGAATAATAGTCTGGACAAGGAGAATCACAGCCATCATACCTATTTCTTCAATGATACACCTGCCGCCCCGCTGGGCTATAAATGGTTTGGTCGCGATGTACTATACACATTCCGCCCCGCTGGGGCTATAAATGGTTTGGTCACGATGTGCTATACACATTCCACCCCGCTGGCGTTATTCATTTTGATATTTTCCCGGTTCTTGCAAGTTCTCATCCTATTTATCCTGAAATCAAAAATGTGAGCACATTCCCGGCAGATGTGGTTTCCCAACCGCATCTATGTACCTGAACAACGGTAGGTTCGGTTAGGAAACCGAACCATAGGTGTCAATTTAAGGATTTATTTGCATGGCAATAACTTTCTTTAGTCCCGTAGGGACGGGATGTTTATAGAAAGACGTTATCACCCTCTCTTGAGTTCCATAGGAACGACATAGAAGAATAAACATATCGTCCCTACGGGACTAAAAAGGCATGGGAACTCTTTTTCTATAAACATATCGTCCCTACGGGACTGAAGAGTATGGTTCATATTAACAATATTTCCTTATGTTGACAACACCTATGGGTCCTGTTCCCGCAATCTCTTATGTAATCAGTTGCGGCGGGGCACAGAGACCCCGCCCTACAATGGAGAATGAACAGTTTGTGCAAAAACTTTACACACCCTATCATAGAGGCAGGGATATTTATAGTAAAATCTGAAATTAACAATACACTTTACATTTAGGAAAACGCGTTTGTAGTCGCGCACTTCATTGCGCCTCAGACATTCAATAAATTCCTCTTGATATATTACGCGAATATGTGTATATTACTGAAAAACATTCAATCAATTCAAAACAACAAACACAAACAGTAAGGTAAATGAATAATAAACGCGCAAATGGACAATACTATACCCGTGGCAATCCTTTTCAATTAGAACCTTTCAGAAAGTGGGCAGAAAATTCAGAATTAAACCATCAGACCGTATTAGAACCTTTCGCAGGTGCTAAAGACATAGCACGGTTGATAGAATCTACGCATCTAACTTGTCAAGATTGGGCATTTTACGATATTGAACCTGGCGAGAATGGTATCAATCAACGCGATACACTTACAGATTTTCCCACGGGATTCAATGTTTGCATCACCAATCCACCGTGGTTAGCGCGAAACTCCGCCACAAGAAGGGGATTACCATTCCCAAAGAATACTTGCTATAATGATATGTACAAAATTGCACTTGAAAAATGCCTGACATATTGTCAATGGGTTGCGGTTATAATCCCTGAAGCGTATATTCGGAGCGGACTCTTTTCAGATCGGTTATGTGATTTTATCTCCTTAGTTCCTCAAACACAACATCAAATAAATAAAAGAAAAAGTATGAAAGAAATATCAAACATGTTTGAGGATACCGAACACCCTGTCGGTTTAGCACTATTTACGCCAGATATTACACCAGATATTAACGTGTGGAGAAATAATCAACTGCTTGGGAAACTCACTGAACTCCGTAGACATCTCCCTACATCTTCAAGGAATCGCAATATAGTATTCAATAAACCGGATGGAAATTTGGGACTCATTGCTATAGACAACACCATCTCAGCTTCTATCCGTTTTTGTCCACCATCAGAATTAGGTGATTATACGGTGCGTGACCATTGTCGTTCAATTACAAAAATCGGAGTGCCATGGCGAGTGGATATAAATCCATTAAACAAACATTTAGCAACAATCCGAGAAAAAACACACGATGTATTTATGACTGCTTTCAAAGGTCTTCGCCGCGATGGGTGCTATCGACGACGGTTAGATTGGGCATTAGCACGGGCGATTATTGATGATGATCACAGATAAATTACTATGGACATTTGATAGCATCTTGAAAACTCAAAATTATTATCTACTTTTATTTATCTGTATGTTCTTAATTGAATCTTTGAGTCTACTATAGTTTGAACACTTTCTCTTCGTTACATACTGATATTGCTGTGCAATATATTGTGAGTATTCAATAGGATAATATAGTGAATTATAAATATAAGTTGACACTTTCGCCCCACGGTAGGCGAGGTTTCCTAACCTCGCCGATGCAGAGTGTTCAAGTAATTTCAAAATCTACTATAAATAAATAGTAAAGGAAATAATTATATTATGAGTAAACAAAAGCCAGTACTGGTTGAATACGCCGAAAGACAATTTATCGATATAAATGAAATTAAAGAAGTCCGAACATTCTATCCTGTCTGTCCATCTGAGTTCCTGGCAGAGGATCAAAAAGGAAAAACGAAAATTATACTTAACGACACTCAAATAAAAAGACTGAAAAACGATTTATTATCCGTAATAGTGGATCTTGTAATTATCACACAAAAAAACAGATTGATACAACATAGTTACTTTGATAGTCAAACAACAGAACTAATAAAATTCATCAAAGAACTCAGAGAACATAGGTCAGCAATTAAAGCACCTTCCAATACGGATGAATACCTTAAAAAAAGTGCATCTTTTAATAAAAAAATATATGTAGTTGAAGAAAGTAAAGGAAATGAAAAAAACAAGCTGAAAATAACATATACAGAAATAAATATCACAACCGACCTTAGTGGAACGATAAAGGCTGTATGTAAAAAAACTAATATTGTATCAGGTATTTTTTCAGGTATTGGGAATTTCATAACATCACTATTATCAAAGGACGTAGACGTAGAAGAAATAGAAGAATCAAAAGACTAAACAATAGGGAAAGATTATATGAACAAACTCTATTTTGGTGACAACCTGCAAATCATGCATCAGATGTCATTAGAGACATGATACAAATTGATGGGGAGATATTATGTCTAATAAATATGTATCTAAAACTGTATTAGTTATATTCATCCTGCTTTTTTCAGATGTCTTTGTTTTCGGACATTCAGGGAGGACAGACAGAAATGGTGGACACCATGATCGCAAAAATGGAGGATACCACTACCACAATTCTGGGACAGTTCGCCGACCAAGAGTAACACCGAGCTACAATAGTTCTAATAAAGCATCACAAAAACGTGTCTATGTTCGTGGATACTATCGTAAGGATGGAACCTATGTTAGACCCCATTACAGAACTGCACCAGATGGCAACCCACGCAACAATTATTCATATCCTGGAAACTACAATCCAAACACAGGCAAAATCACTCCAGGTGACCCACAAAAGTATCTGGATAGATATTATAACAAGTCAGGAAATAAGTCGTCCCCAACGAACATTAATCAGACATCTCCTAAAGTCCCCATAGTAATCCCACCCGTTGAGAAAGAACAGAGTTTACCTGTTACTAAGCCTAATGACGCTATGACTCAATACGTAAATAGCCAACAATATAAAGACTTAGTTCGGAAATTAAATAGTCCGTATGGTGGGAGTGAAATATCAGATGAGACTGCAATGGCATTTGGTTTTATTGCAATGATTGGATTCATTGTATTGTTGCTATATTGTTTGAAAATCAGATACTTATGAAGGAGGATTCAAATGGATAGAGAAAGCGTAATGCGAAAATATAAAATGAGCATAGACGACGTGTTAAATGTGCGTGCGATCTATGGCGGGACAGTCACCGTTTGTGCTGATGAACATTTAGATAGATTATCGGAAATGGAACGTCCTGAAACACCTTGGGCAAAACCAACAAGATGTCATGTCCGTTTCAAATCGCTCGGTGATCCGGACTATAATAGAGCGGGAACATTATTTCTAATTCTCTCTAAAGAAGAATTAGAAGCAATTCTATTTTGAGAAAAATAAAATGATAGGAGATATTATATGTTTTTGAGACCTACTGAACCTAATAACTATAAATTTGTAAGCGCACATAGGATAGACGCACAAGGAAAATCTATAGAAGTTATACCTTTACCTAAATATAAACATCAAGATTTCTCCGACAAATATTCTGTTGCGATAGTTTTGGTTCACGATCTGTCAAGACCGCCTTCTTCGTTTGCTGTTAGTGTTCATGCGAACAGCTTCCAAGCTTTTGGGTCAATAGAAGAAGTATCACAAGAAGAAATAGATAGAAGAGAACAAGAATATAGAAATAGCTTTACCGTATTATATGAAAAAGAGTTTAGAAGGGATGAAATTACGTCCGCAGAAAAACCTTTCAGACCAATATTAGATAAATTATGGAAAGCAATCAAAAATGGAGACACTTGTTTTGATTTTAATGAACATGCTGTTGACACCGCACATAATAAAGAGACTACTATGTTTGTCGTAAATACACCAGAAGACAACACTATCACCATAAGTATTAATTCAACTTTGTGTGTACAGGAATTGAATGGTTTATATCATATCTGGATGCAGACAGGAAACAAGCGTTTTGCCAGTTATGATAATAAAGTAGAAGCCGAAGAAAACCTAAAAGACATTAACAAAGCTATTGCTTTAGGTAAAAGAGGTTGGGACCTCAAAAATAGAAAAGAGATTTAGCCTATTTTACTATACCTGCTTGGGCTTCCCATTTTCATTTAGGTACTGAACTATGGTAAATTATTGAATTAATTAGACACATTGATGAGACGAGGTCAGGAAACCTCGCCGATGCAGAGTGTTCAAGTAATTTCAAAATTTACTATAATACCCGCAGAAATAAAGTTGATTGAGGAGACCATTTACAAATGAAAGTCTTAGTTATCGGAGGAACAGGAAACATCAGTCGTGGAATCGTCGCAGCACTGCTTCACCGAAACCACGAAGTTGTCCTATTCAACCGTGGACAACATGCCGACCCACCTCCACCTGATGTCCGAGTGATAAAGGGAGATCGGCAACATCGCGACGATTTTGAAGCCAAAGTCAGTTCGGAAAACTGGGATGCTGTCATTGACATGATCAGTTTCAACGCTGAGGATGCAGCTTCTGCCATCCGCGCATGTCAAGGACGTGTCGGACACTTTGTTCAATGCTCCACCGTAATGACTTACGGACCCGAATTCAGCGGAATAAATCTACCTGAAACAGCACCACTACAAGGCACATCAGGATATGGACTTAATAAAGTCGCCGCAGACAATCTATTGCTTGAAGCACATGCAAACGATGGATTTCCTGTAACAGTATTCAAACCATCTTATACACACGGACCGGGTATGAATCTACATCGCCAAGTCGGAGGAGATGGGAGTTGGATTGATCGGTTGCGAAAGGGAAAACCCATCATCTCTGCGGGGGACGGCTTGAACTATTTCCAATTCCTTGCATCACGGGACGCAGGGGATGCATTCGCTGAAATACTTGGCAAATCTGAATGTCTTGGAGAGATATACAATCTTGTTCACCCACAAGCACGCACATGGGACGAGTGGCATCATGCTGCAGCCGCTGCACTCGGTGTTGACATTGAAATCGTGCATGTATCTCAGGAAACATTAATCGCTATGACACCAGAAAGATTCAGTGGATTACGAGGAAACTTTGGACATACACAGATCTTTAGCCACCAAAAACTTGCACAAGCATTACCCAACTTCAGTCCACAAATACCGGTAACAGAAAGTGTCGCAGAAAATATCGCTTGGATGGATAAACACAATCTAATTCCAGATAGTGATGCGAATGACTTAGAAGATCGCATTATTGAAACAATCCGCAACCTACCACGTATCAGTTAATACGGAGGACAGAAAATAATGCAAATCAAATCAGCATTAAACTCTGAAAAACTTGACCTTGCAGAACATGATCTACGCGAGACAGGGTTCCATATCATTGAAAATGTGATTTCACCAGAAGAAGCAGACGAAGCACGTGAAGCAATCTGGAAAATGGTTGATGAAGATATGGCTAACGGTTATGACCACAGTTATGGTAACGGAAAGATACGTCGCGTCTGGGCAATTGTGGGAAAATCACCTATCTTCAGAAAACTAATCCAACATCCAACAGTCGTAGCAGTGTGGAAACGTATGCTTGGTGAGGATATGATTGCATCCACGTTCACGGCAAATATTGTTGGACCGGACGCGCCTGCTGGTGGGTGGCATATTGACTACCCGTATTGGGCAATGCAATCACCGTTTCCTTCAGGTTCACTTACTGGACAAACGGTATGGATGTTAGATGAATTCACAGCAGACAACGGGGCAACTGCATGTATCGCTGAATCACACAAAACACACCGCAGACCAGAATTAGGAGAAGCAGAAGGACAAGAGATGAGTGTTGCAATCGCACCGAAAGGTTCAATTCTATTCACAAACGGTGCAATTTGGCATCAATGCCTGCCAAATACTACAGACGCACCGCGTGTCGGATTGCTCGGCATGTATAACCGATCTGTCATCTATCCGCAAGAGGATATGCCACGCCAGATAGCAGATGATGTCTTAGCAAACGAAAGTGATACATTAAAGCAACTATTAGGAAGAAACATACCGTTTCGGCATCCTGACGAAGGACAGAATTGGTATCGCACAGAATCTGGTTTCCGACAAGCATAATAGCAACATCTACCAGATGCTCAACTTGACTCGCATCAAAATGGCATGAAAAACTTTTTCAAAACAGAAGGGAAGACAAATATGACTCTGATATCTATGTTTGAACAATCAGTTGAACAACACGGGAACAAACCTGCATTGGCACACAAACCGAAAGGTGGAACCTATCAAGATATATCCTACACTCAGTTCGGAGAATCGGTTGACATATTCAGTAAAGGACTATCTATATTAGGGGTGCAAAAAGGGGATAGAGTTGCCATTTTATCAGAAAACCGACCAGAATGGGCAATATCAGACTTCGGTATTCTGAAAGCTGGAGCAATAAATGTGCCAATGTTTTCAACGTTAACAGCAGCACAGGTAGGTTATATCCTCAATGATTCAGGAGCTAATATTATCTGTGTCTCTACAGAGAAGCAGTTGGAGAAAGTCGTCACGATCCATGAAGATGTGCCTTCACTGGAACAGATAATCATTTATGATCAACTCGAAGATGAAGCACCAGAGGGTGTCTACGAATTTGCGGACGTGTGTAGTCAAGGAATGGAGACAGATGTAACATTAGATGATGTAACTGATGAAGATGAAATCGCAACGATAATTTATACATCTGGTACGACTGGAAATCCAAAAGGTGTTATGCTAACACACACCAATTTCCTTTCAAACTATACTGCCGCGAAATCTCTGGTGGATGTCAGTGACACTGATGTCTTATTGTCTTTCCTTCCGCTATCCCACGTCTTTGAAAGACTTGGAGGACACTATGTCCCGATTTTTTCTGGTGCGAAGATCGCCTATGCTGAGAGCACATTCACTGTCGCACAGAATATGCAGGAAGTCTCACCAACAGTAATGCTCAGCGTGCCACGTCTCTATGAAACCATGCACGACAGAGTTTTACGGGCAGTTGAGGCAGGATCATCACTGAAACAAAAGATTTTCCACTGGGGTGTTTCAGTCGGTTCAAAGGTAAGTTCCAAAATTCAACAGGGCAATAAACCTTCAGCGATATTAAATTTGAAGCAAAGCATCGCAGATAAACTTGTTTTCGCAAAACTAAAGACAGCAACTGGCGGACAACTCCGATTTTTCATTTCTGGTGGAGCAGCGTTACCACAGTCAATTGCTGAGTTTTTCCATGCAGCAGGCATACTCATTTTAGAGGGTTATGGCTTGACAGAAACCTCACCTGTAATCAGTTTGAACTATCCAGAAAAATGGAAATTCGGTACTGTCGGTGTACCTGTCCCTGGTATAGAAGTTCAAATCGCAGAAGATGGAGAAATATTAACCCGTGGTCCGCACGTCATGAAAGGGTATTTCAATAACGAAACCGCTACAGCAGAAGTAATCGGTGCGGATGGATGGTTTCACACAGGAGACATCGGCATCATTGATGAAGATGGATTCATCAAAATTACTGATCGTAAGAAGAACATCATCGTGCTATCAAACGGAAAAAATGTAGCACCGCAACCAATTGAAAGCCAGTTGGTTCAGAGTCCATATATTGATCAGATAATGTTGATAGGAAATGAACGCAAAAATATTGCCGCTCTGATAGTACCGAATTTTGACGCACTCAAATCTTGGGCATCGGAAAATGATGTGGATAACTCAGATATTCCTGAACTATTGAAAACACGAGACGTACAGCAACTTATTCAGAAACAAATCCGCGACCGTTTGACAGATTTTGCTGACTTTGAGCAAGTGAGACGGTTCGCACTGCTTGAAAAGGAGTTCTCTCAAGAAGAAGATGAAATGACCCCGACACTAAAGTTGAAACGAAACGTTATCAAAGAAAAGTATGGGAATGTTATTGAGGGAATGTACCCAGATGAATCTTAATCGTCCATCATAAATTATTCAGAATTGGTATAACAACAAGTAAAAAAGCGGACAACGAACCGAAGTCCATCATCCGCCCGGGAATAGGTTAGTTAGAATAACCCTGAGTTAATTCTGTGATTTCAATTTACTCCACAGTATTAGGAGTTTGTTTTTAGGAGAAATCATACCTTTCAACTTAGTAGTTGTAAGCGTTGAACGTTCACCAGCGAAGGATACATCTTCAATTTGGTAATAATAGACAAGACCTGGTTTCGCTGAAACATCTACCCATCTGTAGATACTACGTTCCGCGGTGGTACCTTTACCTTGGATCAGTTTGTCATTCACCTGTTTGAACCCACCGTTATGTCTATTACTACGGAGGATATTAAATCCTGCGTTATCAAGTTCAGATTCGGTTGTCCAACGGATGATAACTTTGCCATCTTCCAGTGACGGTCGGAAAAAGGACAAGGATACAGGCAATGGTGTACCGGTTGTATGTAATGGCGTACTAATATCGGTTATTTCACCATAGTATGTATCTTGCACGCTTTCAAAGTCTGTATCAACAGCATGAACCCAAGCATACTCTCTATGACGGGTATTGATACCCATTGGTACAACAGCACCTGTCATATCACCATCAACAGACCGATCTGGTACACCTTTGCGTGGTGTGCCGGCTGTTCCAGATCTTTCACCTGACTCACCTCGTACAGAACCAGCACCCCACGTGCCATCCATAAGTCGAATCAATGAGGTACGCTCACGATCTTCGGTCATCTCAGTTGGCCAGTGCCAGCTATAAGCATCGTCAAAATCAATGCCTCTCCGAAAATCAGCATCTTGACCATCAAGATTACCAACTTCATCGGTAACATTCCCCGCACCATCAACGATCTTAATATAAAAGCCGTTTTCTGCATTCAATATCAAAGATTTTCTATTTGTCATATTAAAGGCATTGCGCACTGTCTCGGTTTCCCAAACACTACCTACCCTATGATCCGGAAAATGGTCACGATCTGAAACCTTAGTAGCTCTTCTGGATGTGATAAGAATCGTCTGATTCGGTGGTATATATTTTATATCGCCGAAGTCTTTCAAATTAATGGTAATAAGTAAATCGCGATTATATTCTTGCCATGAACCGGAGTTATGGTTTTCAATAATCATCCGCCATCCATCATCTTTCTTACTACCATCAATATCACTTCCGTCAGCACTAAGGTCTATACCATTTGTCCTGGAAGTGTTATGAAGTTCAATCCACTGTGGGTAACGCCCATCATCGGCTGCGAGCATCAATTCACTAATGATAAGTGTTCCATCAGTTACATCAGTCGCTTTACCTTTATTAACATCGTTATCAAATCCAGGTGTTCCACCGTACTTGGCTTCAGGTCTTACATTACGGTCATAACCGATACCGGTGAAATCAGTTTGGTTGAAAGCATGTATTTCCCAACCATGTTTTTCAGTGTTACGTTCCCAGACATTCGCACTCAGGTCACGATCATGGCTGAGGATTTTGTCACCACTTTCACCACGACCATTCATCGGAAATAACGTTGTTTCCCAAATATCTCCGTCAGCAGTACCATCATCTTTCTTCTCTTTACGAGGCACTTCAACATTGATATCTTTCACCTCAATTTGCGCCGGACCGGCAACATCCTGTAGTTGATGTCCTGAGTTATAGACACTCCGTCCATCTTTTACATTCCAAGGACTACCGTCCCGAAGAATCAGGAACCAATCATTATTATTTGGAATTGCAATCTTATTATCTGGAACAATTAGATAAGAAATATTGCTATCTGCTCCAAAATCTTGATCATACCTATTATCCACAGACAAATCAAATCCACGCGAAAGAGGAGTGTCATCAGGATGCTTATTGACTAACAACAGAATGCCACCTGAAGGAATAGATATGTCTGGAAAACGATAGATTTCTGCTTCATTATTGAATGCAGTAATTTTGGTTAATGCCCAGTTATTAAGAGATTGATCCCCTGTATTAATGTTTTTAATCTCAATCCAGTCAAGTGTGTCATCCGACATATTACCTATCTCATTGATGACAAAAGTAGATTTGTCCGGTGTATCTGTGTCTGGAACAGAACGGGGAGTCCGAATGCCAGTAAGAGTATTTTCCTGACCAGGTGTTCCTCTATAGTTTGCGTAATACAGTTCCGTAGATATACTCCAGTTTTCAGGATCTGAACCGTCTGCCTTTTTTGTCCGATACATGGAGACGAATTCTTTCAGAGTATTTGGACTGGAGTTACCATCTTGTCCAATTACGTCCCAAGAAGTTACAAAATCAGGTATATTACTCACTCTATCGGTTTCTTCATTAGGTGCTGGATACTGTTTTGAAGTTGAGAGGTGAATATTACCAAGTGCAATTGGTGTGGTTCTGGTGTTCCAGATTTCAATCCACTGTTCACGTTTCTCATTTCCGGTACCCACCAATGATTCGTCGTTTGCCCACATTATCTCGTTAATCATTACATCGCGAATATCACCGACTTTTGCACCCGTACTATCTTGAATCCTCAGGTTAATTGTGCCACCAGGAGCCCTTGTAAAGAGATTCCTAAGATTCGACATCGGTTCATCAGAATGATTTGACCAAGTAGATCTGACAAGCATATCTGGATCATCAAGAACTGGAAGTCGTGGGTACTCAGCAGGATCATTTGCGAGATTACTTAGATTATTTAGCGAATTATCATCATTGGTATAATTCGCGATAATAGCATAACCTTTACCACCAAGTGTATTCAATTCAAGCTCAAATTCCGTGGCAGGAGCAGTCGCGATATCATTAGATTCACCTTCTAATGTGTGGTTTATCTCATACCCTAATAATTTCAAGTCTGGAATTATCGGTGCTTCGGATCCATCAACAGGCCCCAAAAACGTTAGTGTAAAAGTATCTCCTCTCCCAGCAATTTTAACTGAGAGTGTGGCTGAATCGGCTTCCACAGCGTCAATGAGTTTTTCAGAACCATCTGTTGTAAAATCATCCAATGTTGGTTCCGGGTCAGCGTTCTCACTATATTTTATCGTAACTATTTTCTTACCTTGGACTACAGGAGGTCCGGTAGAAGGATCTACTACCTCAGTAACCTGTGCAGTTACGCTAAAAGTTGCTAAGCCTGGTCTTGTAACTAACATAAAAACGGAAACAAGTAAAACATTGAATATTAATGAAAGTGTCAATTTGTTTTTTAAGAACAATTTTGTTCTCCTTTAATCACTATTTGTGATTTCTGTTTATTTATAGTGAACATTGAAAATAATAATACAATGTCCCTGTAGGAGCGATCTCCGAATCGCGATTTAACTCAGTGATAATCGGGAATCGGAGTTCCCTCCTACATCTCGAAATGTCCTATTAATTCAAAAGTCTACTATATTCTAATTTTCTAAAATACTGGATATGTTAAATTTAATTTATTCCATCCTTATGTCTTTTATAGTGCTATAACACACACAAAAAGTATAAAGATAGACAAACAAGTAGCAGTGTAACTGAAAACCCGCAACTAAAATTCGCAATTAAAAGTCACAGATTTGCCGAGTGCAAAAAAAAACGCGCAGGATTCTCCCTTGCGCGTTATCTATACAATAATTATGAATAAATTTCAGATTCTGCAGAAACTGGGTTTGTCAACCCGCCAACCATGGGAAGAAAGCGTTTATTCTCTCTTGTATCAACCGATACTAATTAGAGCGAAATACTATTTCCTGCATACACAGATAGGTTATTTGTGTATTCCCTGTCCTCTCCCTTGGCATTTATTCTCCTCTAACATGTGCCCCACGCTAAAACGTTAGGGTTCTTAGTACTTATATTAGATAGAAACCTAAATGACTCTTCCTGCTTCCGTCTCTCGTGCCTCCTTCCCGAATGGTAATACGAAGGTCCTACTTGGACTCCACAGGCGTTTAAACTCTCGGTATCTCCTACCGCGAGCGATTAGTGAATGTAGTTGGGAAGTAGAGGTGATCTACAAAATTAGGTTATCTACTACATTCTAATGTTTTCAGTGATTTCTCACAAGCACCACACACTTTCTCACGAGTGCGAATAGGACTCAGGAAGCGTTAACCCTGATGTAAAAACCCTATCCAAAGATGCTGAATATATGATACGACAAAGACACGAAAAAGTCAAACTTTTTTAATTGATCAACAGATTAACAGTGTTTACATCCAGTGCTATATGAACGGGGTTTTTACACTGAAGAATCAGGGTTATTTAGTTCTAAGTATCTCCAAAATAGAAATTTACTAAAAGTTAATCCCCAAGGCGGTAGGTGCGGTTTCCTAACCAATGCAGAATACCAAACGCGTATTCTGGCATAGGCGTCAATTTAAGGATTTATTTGCATGGCGATAACGTTCTTTAGTCCCGTAGGGACGGGATGTTTATAGCTAAACGCCGTCATCACATTTCTTAGTACCGTATGAAGATTAAGAAATAAATCGGGTAATTTGAGATCAAAGTCCAGCGCGCTTACAAAGCGCGCCTACGGGTTTGACAATCGCGCTTACAAAGCGCGCCTACTACCAGTTTTGGCGTGATTATAATTACCCGTTTAATAAATCAATCTTCATTAGGGACGATATGTTTGTAACAACCGAAACGTATAAACATAGCGTCCCTACGGGACTAAGAAATGGGTGTTGAATGTTGTGCTATAGACATATCGTCCCTACGGGACTGAGGACACTAATAAAACGGATTGATCTTCTTAAATTACGCCTGTCATTGTAGCGCCAAATCAACGGTATGAATGCGCTTTTGGCGTTCCCCGAGTCTCCATGCCTTGTCCCGTAAGGCAACGGGCGGGCACAGAGACCCGCCCCTACAATTCATGGTGAGAAGTTAGTGACAAATATTTTACACACCCTGATTGATCAACAGATTAACAGTGTCTACATCCAGTGCTATATGAACGAGGTTTTTACACTGAAGAATAATATGAACAGAGATCTTTATTGTGAAGTATGAAGTAAATATATATACTTCTGTAGGAGCGATCTCCGAATCGCGACTGCACTCAGTGATAATCGGGAATCGGAGTTCCCTCCTACATATCTAAGAAGATTAGACACTTCAGGAGTTACAGTCTAAAAAGTAATCCCATCAACTAATCTTCAACGACTTCAGCTTCCAGTTCAGGCAGTTCTTCTGGTAATACTTCTGGTTCAACTTCGTCTTCAATTGCATCATAAGACACATTAAGTTCCTGCCATTCAGAAAAACCTGTTCCAGCGGGGATAAGTCTACCAAGGATTACGTTTTCCTTCAGACCTCTGAGCATGTCGGTTTGCCCTTCAACAGCGGCATCGGTTAGGACTTTCGGTGTCTGTTGGAAACTCGCTGCGGAGATAAAACTTTCAGTGCTAAGCGATGCTTTACTGATACTCTGTAGAACGGGTTCACCTGTGGCGGGAGTACCATTTTCTTCTTCAATGCGTCTGTTTTCTGCGTGGAACTTGTGTCTGGTAACCTCATCGTTTGCATAGAACGTTGTGTCGCCCACAGTAAGGATCCGTATCTTCTGGAGCATTTGACGTACTATCACTTCAACGTGTTTGTCGTTAATCGTGTTTGCTCCATAGACAGCCTGCACTTCATCAACAAGATATGTCCAAAGTGCCTCTTCACCTTCGAGTGAATGTCCATTGAGGGTAGTTCGACCGATAGTAAGTATATCGTGTGGATTGAGATATCCATCGGTTAGGGGTTGCCCCGCTTCAACTTGGTCCCCATCATCAACCCGTCTTTTCTCGTCAGGTATAGAATATAGACGACTTTTTGTTGCACCATCTACAATTCTGTATTGAGGTACGCCTGCTTTCTGCCCAGAAAGTTGTAATTGTCCATCAATCTCAGCAATTTCGGCAGCATCTTCACGTTTCGGACGACGTGCTTCAAAGAGTTCAGTCACCCTCGGAATACCAACGACGATGTCAAGGTTCGTGGTTTTCTCGTGCATTTCTGCCAACGGACTTTGCGCTCTAACTCTATCACCATCTTTCACAGAAACGGAGTAGCGTGGTGGAATAAGGTGAGATTTATGTGCACCATCTTCCATAATAATCTCTATCCGAAATGTTTCGATTAAACCATCAACAACAACACCGGGATATTGTTCAAGTGCTGTGATATATTCCCAATCTTTCAACTCTTGATCAATATCAAGCGTACAGTTAGGATGTAGAACTTTGGTAACTTGGTAAGTATTCCGTGAAGTAGTTGATAATGCTTTCTTGTAGTCAGCATCACTGAGGATTTGATCAACTTTCACATCAGTATCTGGTTCATTGATTTTGATAACCTTATATACCCGTTCTGTATCAAATCCTTTATATAAACGTTGACCACGTTTGTATTCAGTTTCATCAATCTGTTGTCCAGCGGCAAATGGGCATTCCTCATGGTGTACGGCAAGAATATGATATACCAACTTAAATTCAGGTAGTGGTGTATCCGTTTCTTTATGTTGTTTGACGAGTGCCTTGTATTCTGTATCTGTTAATACCTCTTCAGTCTCTTCACCATCCTGAACACGTATATGTAGTTTCTCATTATCAAAACCTTTGAAGCTGCGACGATACCGATTGGACTCAGATTGTGTGATGATTTCATCTCCAGGAACCGGAAAGTCCGGATGGTGTGATGCAACGACGCGATAGAGTCTTTCAACTTCAAATGCACCTTCATTTTTTTCCACATCCACTTCAAAACCTGGATACGCTTTCAACACTGCCTTCTTCTCATTTTCAGTAAGCAGTTCTTCTGTGTCTAACGGACAATCAGGATGATGAACAGCTGTAATTCTATATCTGAGTCGTTCCGCAGTAAACCCACTGAACTTATCCTGAAGTGACTCTAAACTTTCGTCATCAATCATTTCACCAAGCTTAAGCGGACATTCAGGATGGTTTACTTGTGTTACACGCATCAATTTTGAAGTGGGACGTTGGACTTCAAAAGTCTTATTTTCTTCCTGCACCTTCTGTAAGTCAGTGACACTATACTCTTGACCTTCAGATAGATCTATACCTGGACTAACATCTTTCACAGTATAGACAGGATCATCAAAATCAATATGATGTTGACTTTCTTGTTCAACTGTAAGTAAATCCCCTTCCTTATACGTACAACTCTTGTCCGTAATAGACTGAATTTGGTACTTCATGTCTGCTGTAACATCTTTCTGTTGTTGCAGATATTCACTTTCGGTAAGGAGGTCCCCTTTGTCAGTTTGATAAACCCATTCACCCGTGAAAGGTCGGATTCTAACTTTCCATGCTTCCATTTCTGTTTCTGTCAACAATACACCTGTTTCCAGTGAAATTTCAGGATGTTTCACACTTTGAACACGGTACAGCGGTTCAGAAACTCGGAACAATGAATACCGATGAAGACACATGTTGTATTCCTGTTCAGTCAGGTACTGTCCCTCTTGTAATGAAAATTCATTATTGGGATTTTCCTCAACAATCTCCGGTTTGTTTACTTTGATTACCTCAAAGACGATAGGTTCTACTTCAAATCCACGATACCGTTCAATGTTTTCTTGATATTGTCTTTCAGTAAGGAGTTCATCAGGTTGCAGCGGACATTCAGGATGCTGTACAGTCTTGACCTTATATTTCTGTTGGTCAAGGTGTTCTGCGACCTTGTCTACAACCCAGAGTCCGTCTATTTCAGTTACAGTGCGTCCAGGAATGAAATCTCTAAACCGTACTGTTCCTGAAGATTTCGCAAGAATCTTACGAGCCAGCCCTTCACTGACATCTTCAACCACGCCACCTGTATGGAACGTACGCATTGTCAACTGTGTGCCGGGTTCTCCGATGGATTGTGCCGCGATGATACCGATAGCTTCTCCTACATTGACCAGTTGCCCCGACGTTAAATCAGCACCGTAGCATTTAGCACAAACGCCTTTTTCCGTTTCACATGTCAATATAGACCGGACACGAACACTTGGAACTTCAGAGTCTTCAATCCTCTGTGCTAACTGTGGACTAATGAAAGTATCACTTTCTACCAATATTTCCTCTGTTGCCGGATGTACCACAGGTTCGACTGTAATGCGTCCACTAATTTTAAAACTGATGGATCCTGCATCTGTTGTAAATTTGTGGATACCGTTCATTGTACCGCAGTCATCTTCGGTAATCATAACATCTTGTGCGACATCAACAAGTTTCCGTGTAAGGTATCCGGAGGCGGCAGTTTTCATAGCCGTATCCACCAATCCTTTACGTGATCCATAGGTTGATGTGAAGTAGTCAAGAACATCTAAACCTTCTCGGTATGAGGATTGTATCGGTGTGGATAGGATTTCACCATCTTGTCTTGACTTCAATCCTACGATGGCACTGATTTGCGAGAAAGGATTTTTTCGTGCACGGGCACCGCTATCTGCCATCAGATGAACGGGACTAAATCCTTCTACCTCTTTCCCTTGTTCAACAAGATATGCTTTCGTTTCTGGGAGTTCCGCAAACAACGTCTCTCCAACTTCATTCACTGCGACAGACCATATCCGAATCTTTTCGTTTTCAAATTCTTCCGCTTCAAGGTTGTCTTGCTGTTTGAGAAGATCAATCTGTTTCTGGGCATCCTTGAGAATTTTCTTCTTCTCTTCAGGTATCAAATAGTCTTGAATACCGGGAGAAATTCCGCTCCGTGTTGCATATTCAAAACTAAGCTTCTGTAATCGATCCAATAGAGAAACAGTTTCAGCAGTCCCAAGTTCATTGAAACACTGTTTGACAAGTTCTGACAGACGTCTTCCCCGTGCTTCCTCATTGAAATAAGGCAATTCAAGTCCTGATACTTCATCTTGCCATGCAAGTGAAGCTGTCCCGTTAGTATGAGGTAGTACTTCATTGAATATCACGCGTCCGACAGTAGTGAGGATCGGTTCACGATTTTCTTTGAAAAATAGAACAACAGAATCATGGAGTTTTATAGTGCCGCAACCGTGTGCATGTGTAACCTCATCAAGTGTTGTAAACCGTCTTCTTGCCCAACTTTCGCTTTCTAATGTTGCGAACACCTTATCTTTATCGGAACTATCAGCATAAGCGGCGTGTAGTTTTTCTGCTCGTTCTCTGTGATCGGGAAGTTCTTTGGTAAGAAAACTTGATCCTAGAATCATATCAAGTTCGGGAACTGCAATGGGTTCTCCGTGGGAAGGTTTTAGGATATTCCCACTACTGAGCAGCAGCATCTTCGCTTCCGTACGAGCCTCAATAGAAAGTGGCACATGAACAGCCATCTGGTCTCCATCAAAGTCAGCATTGAATGCCTTACACACAAGTGGTGGAATTCGTATGGATTTTCCTTCAACCAGCACAGGCATAAACGCTTGAATTCCGAGGCGATGAAGTGTCGGTGGACGATTTAAGAGGACAGGGTGGTCAGCGATGACTTCCTCCAATGCCTCCCAGACAGGTGAGTCAGGTGTAACGTGATCAGTCAAGTGCTTGCCCCGCTTTATAGTCTGAGCTTCTCCTGATGTCATCAGTTTCTCAATAATGAAAGGTTTGAAAAGCTCCACAGCCATTAACTTCGGTATTCCACACTGATGCAGTTCTAATTCAGGTCCGACGACAATCACACTTCTGCCAGAATAGTCCACACGTTTCCCAAGTAGGTTTTGACGGAACCGTCCGACTTTACCTTTAAGAATATCAGACAAAGATTTTAGGGCGCGTTTACCCGGACCTGTGACTTTGCGTCCATGTCTGCCGTTATCCAAAAACGCGTCAACAGATTCCTGAAGCATCCGTTTTTCGTTACGGAGGATAACTTCTGGTGAACGCAGATCAATTAGTTTCTGTAGGCGGTTGTTCCTATTAATAACGCGACGATATAAGTCGTTCAAGTCACTTGTAGCAAATCTGCCACCTTCTAAAGATACTAATGGACGTAGGTCAGGACTAATCACTGGTAATACTTCAAGAATCATCCAGTCGGGTTGCATGCTTGCTCTTTCAAAACCAGCCACCATCTTCAGTTGTTTTGAGAGTTTAACTTTTTTCTGATGGCTTGAAGTCTCCTCAAGTTCCCCTTTAAACTTCTCAACATCTTCTGGGAGGTCAATTTTACTTAACAGTTCCTGTATCGCCTCAGCTCCAGTTCCAGCTTTAAATGCCTCGGGGAATTCGCGTTGCTTCCCGATAACTTCTGGTTCAGTAAGAATATCTTTCTCAGCTAAACCGCAACTGTCATCAGTTACCTCTGTGACAATAAAAGCTTCAAAGTAGAGAACTCTCTCAACTTGGCGCGATGCAAGTTCCAAAAAAGTTCCAAGTCGAGAGGGTATACCCTTGAAAAACCATATATGAGATACCGGCGTTGCGAGTTTTATGTAACCAAGACGTTCTCTTCTAACCTGAGATTTTGTAACTTCAACCCCACACTGATCACAGATTAGTCCTTTGTGCTTAATACGTTTGTACTTTCCACAACTGCACTCAAAATCTTTCTGTGGACCAAATGTAGCTTCACAGAATAGACCTTGTTGCTCTGGGCGAAAACTGCGATAATTAATAGTTTCGGCTTTCTTGATTTCACCGCAATCACAAGTGCCTTTTTCAGCACATGTCCATACATCATTTGCCGGATTCCGTCGTTTACAGGACGTGCGTTTTGCCCAATCTTTTATCTGTTCAGGGGAGGCGATACTAATAGATATACGATTAAATCGATTTTCTTTGTCTGCCATTTCTTCTTCTCCTTAATAATGAATGTGGGAATGGTTCTCGGCAGTTAACTATCAGTTTTCTTTAAAGAGATATGTGATTTTCAACAATTCTCTTTACGAAAACCGATAGTCACTTCAGTCTTAAACTATTCGGAATCGTCAATATCCCAGGTGAGTTTTAGGGGTGGTTCATCCTCTATGGGTTCCATTGTATCCAGTGTATGTAGAAGTGGGAAATCTGTATCACCGAGTCCGCTCTGATCAGAGTCTACATCGGGATCACCTTCGGTCAGTTCAACATTTAAACCGAGACTTTGCAGTTCGCGGACCAACACATTAAAAGATTCAGGTGTGCCGGGTTTCATTGGACTCTGTCCTTTTACAATAGATTCATAGATCTTCGTTCTACCTTTAACGTCATCGGACTTGATAGTCAACATCTCTTGTAATGTATGTGCGGCCCCGTAAGCTTCCAATGCCCATACCTCCATTTCACCAAGACGTTGGCCACCATGCTGTGCTTTTCCACCAAGAGGTTGCTGTGTTACAAGTGAATAAGGACCGGTTGAACGTGCATGCATCTTATCCGCTACAAGGTGGTTTAACTTAAGAAAATAGACATAACCGACTGTAACTTCCTGCCCAAACGCATTGCCAGTTCGTCCATCGTATAAGACACTTTTCCCAGTCTTTTTGACATTTTCAGGCAAGTCTGTTTTCTCTAACATCTCAAAGACCTCAATCTCTGTAGCACCATCAAACACAGGCGATGAAATATGCAAACCGAGTTCCTTACAGGCTAAACCTAAATGAATCTCAAGGATTTGCCCAACATTCATCCGAGAAGGCACACCGAGAGGATTTAAGACTATATCAACAGGCGTTCCATCCGGTAGGTAAGGCATATCTTCTTCAGGCAAAATCTGCGCAACAACACCCTTATTGCCATAACGGCCAGCCATCTTATCTCCGATAGAAATAGAACGACGGCTTGCAACATAAACTTTTACAAGTTTCAATACGCCAGGTTTCAATTCTTCACCCGCTTCAAGTTTTTCTAATGCGGCATCTTTTTCCTGTGTATATACGTCAATTCTCCCTTTAGCGAGTTCTTGCAGGCTTTGAATATATGTAGTGGCATCAGCATCAGTAACCTGAAGTCCTTCAAGTTCACTTTGCGATAGTCCGGCGAGATACTCACGAGTTAACACATCACCTGCTTCCAAATGCTGTTGTGGCGTTTCTGCGTTTTCCGTATCTTCGCTGTTATTACTAATCCCAATTGTTGTTGGATAAGCAAGCTCTTTGTTGGCTAAAGTCTCTCGCATTTCTTCGGTTAGACGTTCAGCAATCTGTTGACACTGTTCCTGCCATGTTTGCTGAATTTGTTTCCTAAGATTATCTTGATGCAAAGCAGTTCGCTCACTGTTAGGGGTGGTTTGACGAGAAAACACCTTTACATCTATGACAACACCTTCAACACCAGGACGAGTATAAGCGGATGCATCTTTGACTTCTTTAACTTTTTCACCGAAAATTGCTCGTAGGAGTTTCTCTTCCGGACCATATTCTGCTTCACCTTTCGGGGAGATTTTGCCAACAAGAATACTACCTGTTCCGACGACACTCCCTATACGAATGACACCTTCTTCATCAAGTTGTGCGAGACTACGAGCGGACATGTTTGGAATATCGCGTGTAATCTCCTCGTCCCCCATTTTCGTTTGTCTAGCAGCAACTTCAAATTCTTCAATATGAATAGAGGTAAAAGTGTCGTTCTTAATAAGCGATTCACTGATAAGAATAGAGTCTTCAAAGTTATGTCCGCCCCACGGCATATAAGCACAGAGGATATTTCTTCCGAGTGCAAGTTCACCACTCTCTGTAGAAGTGCCATCGGCAATCACATCACCTTTTTCTATAACATCACCGATTTCTACACGTGGACGTTGGTGTATACATGTGCCACTGTTACTGCGTTTAAAGTTCTTCAGTTTATAAACATCGTACCCCATTTCACTGAATGTGTGTTCACCTTCTTCAAGATGAAGTGCTTGTCCTGTGCGGATCAAGATCTCTTCAGCATCTACACTTGTGACAACACCACCACGGTGTGCAACTACCATTGCATTTGCATCACGTGCCGCCCGATGTTCCATACCGGTGCCAACCCACGGTGCCTCTGGTGAAATTAATGGTACGGCTTGACGTTGGTGGTTTGCACCCATGAGTGCGCGGTTGGCATCTTCATGTTCCAAGAAGGGAACGAGTGATGCGGAAACACCGACAATCTGTTGTGGAGCAATACCGATGTAGTCAATGTCTGAAATTTCACGCTCAATAACTTCTTCGCCTTTACGACTCCGTAGGACTTTCGCTCTTCCTCCTTTTTTAAGTGCGTCTGCGGGGGCAATATTATATTTGTCTTCTGCATCAGCGGTCAAATATTCGACATCTTTCGTAACTTTTCCGTTACGAATAGCACGATATGGTGTTTCCAAAAACCCATACGGATTGACCCGCGCAAACGTGGCTAACGACACGATGAGACCAATTGAAGGTCCTTCAGGTGTCTCTAACGGACAAACACGTCCATAGTGAGTCCGATGGACATCTCGCACTGCAGCTGTTGCTCGGTCTCGGTGCAGTCCGCCAGGACCAATCGCAGAAATACGACGTTTATGCGTGAGTTCATCCAACGGATTGATCTGTTGCATGAATTGCGAAAGTTGGTTAGATCCGAAAAACTCTCGGAGCGACATTATAAGTGGTTTGGGGTTCACTAAATTTTTGGGGTTCTTTAGCTGCGCATCTGTCGTTGTACTAAGCTTCTCACGTGCTGCACGACGCATCTGCAACAACGCAATGCGAAACTGATTTTCAAGTAGTTCACCTATGACACGTACTCGTCTGTTTCCAAGATGGTCTAAGTCATCTACAGGTCGGTGCCCGTTACGGATTTCCATCAAATATTGTAGTGTAGCAGCAATATCTTCTGGACGTAGCACCCGCATCTCCTCAGATGGCATCTCACTGGATTCATCCTGATAAACTGGTAGGTCACCGAGTTTCGTGTTAATCTTGTATCTGCCGACAGTGCCTAAATCGTAACGGGCACCATCAAAGAATAAACGTTCCAAACATGTTGATGCTGCATCACGGGTTGGTGAATCACCCGGCCGCAATGTGCGAAAAATCTCAATAAGTGCCTTTTCTTGTAGCGTGTCACCTGCACTTGTCTTTACCGTATCGCGTGATAGGGTATTCCTTAAAAACCGTAACTCCTGTTCATCCGTTTCCACTAGTACTTCAACTTCTAATACTTTAGCTTCCACCAGTCTATCAAATTCTATTTCAGATAATTTTGTGTTAGCTTCAAGCAGAATTTCACCTGTTTTGGAATCAACAATATCTTCAGCAATGACTCTTCCGATAACATCCTGTGTCAACGCAACAATTTCTGTGCTACCGAAAAGTTTTAGGATTTCTGCATCAGTTTGCCAACCGAGTGCTCGTAATAGCACAGTAACCAATAGTTTTTTCTTTCGGTCAAGACGGACATGAATACAATCCTTTGAATCAAATTCAAACTCTATCCATGCACCGCGGTATGGAATAATCTGACCCGTAGGGAGTTTCTGCACGCTTGATGCATGCGATTTATCGAGAAAAATCACACCAGGAGAACGTTGTAACTGATTGACAATCACACGTTCAGAACCATTGACAATAAATGTTCCATTTTCAGTCATTAACGGGATATCGCCAAGATAGACATCCGATTCGGTAATGTCTAATACCCGGGTCTGTCCTGTGTCTTCATCCTTTTCACGTTCAACACACATCAGCCGTGCTTGTAATCGTACCTGATAGTTTAGACCGCGCGCTTGGCAATCCGTAAGATCATGGGTTGGTGGACTGAGTGTGAAACTAACAAATTCAAGACTTGTAGTTTCTTTAAAGTCATAAATCGGAAAAACTTCCTTGAACAATGCCTGTAGACCTTTTGTTTCACGTTCATCTTCTGGTACATCACGCTGCATAAATGATGCATAAGAACGTTTTTGAGTTTCAATCAAGTCAGGCAATTCAAGAACCATGGGGGTTTTGGCAAAGGAAACGCGCTGTCGTAATGAAGCAGAACTTCCATTAGTTTTAGTTTTGTTGGGCATATATATTCACCTTGCAAGGTAGCGGATGGATTGAAGGTTTTAACGACTGGACTTCAGTTTCAAACGAGTTGACAGAGAATTCTATTTTGACATACTCCCCCAACTAAAGCAGGGGGATTCTTTTGTCCCTCTGCACTGGGTAAATTCTGCGATCTACAGTGAATGCGAATGCCAGCAAAATATATTACCTTTATCCGTCTTCCATCACCTACTGCACTGGACGATGCCCCGCCCATTCACCTGTCACAGATTTTCACCTGCTTTAGATGGCAAGATTCTTTTTTGTGAAGTGGCACTGCTTCACACGAAACAGTTCATTGTTGTCCTTCCTACCAGACACCCCGACACAACAAGAGATGACTTACTTCTCTTGGGGGTCTTTTATACAATATGTTTACTCGCTCCTTTTGAGAGTTCGCTATTTAGCGACTTTGGTAACGCATATCGCAGATATGTGCTGCATATCAACCCGCTCACGTATTCCAGTTCACATTCGACTGGCATGATATGGATGCTCTCCACCAACTTGCATAGTTAACGATGTAGTATTACATCTAATCTTTCGTTGGGCAGTCAGTGATACCCCGCACATGTTTTAGTCCTTAGTGGTGTCTACATCCCCGTGCTAAAGCATCGGGGTCTTGACACCGAAGATTGATAATTGTAGAAATGGAGTAGTATGTGAAAACGACTAACCTAATTTAATTATTAATTAAAGGTTAAATAATAACAAGCAGTAGGCGCGAAACATCACTTGACTTCACATACCTGACAGAAAATGCGGATGAAGTACTTGACGACCTACGGTAAACACCAAATAATTATGACAATTTTCCATTTAACTATAAAATAGTTGCCTATTTTCTGAAGAAGTTATATACTTCACTGTAAAGAAGCATTAAATACGTTTACTTTAGAAACTTCCCTAAGGCGTAACGTAATATTATACCTTTCAGATAACAAATTGTCAAGAAAAAATGCGAAAAGTTAGATTTTTTTACATATTGGCGTACAATTTGCTATAATTATGTGAAATATCAATCTGCTTTACAGATTGTCATAATAATAACATAACGTGAGTTTGATAAATCAAATATTTGTATTCGGTGGGGTTCGGAAACCGCACCATAGGTGTCAATTTAGTGAGTAAAGTTTGTGCATTTTATACACCTTTCGCCCCGCTGGGGCTTTCGTCTGTATTGATATTACGTGCTATACACCTTTCGCCTCTCCGAGGCTTTCATAAATCACATATCAGCACCAGCGGTGCGAAAGGTGTATAGAAAATGTCCACCACAAGAAACCAAGCACCAGCGGTGCGAAAGGTGTGTATGATAATAAGAGACTTCCAAAATCCTTCACAGGTAAATATATCCTAAAATTGATGCCTATGGTGCAGTTAGGAAACCGTACCTGTCGGGTCTATGAGAGTAATATTTAGGAAAAATGAAGTTCATATACCTATTATCAAACTCACGATAACATACCTATGGGAACGATTATTGAACAATTTCCAGTGAAAGCAATCATCGGTGTTCTGACAGCGGCACCATCAATCTTGCCAGCTGTCTACCATCAACTTACAGATAACTTTGGTAACATTGACTATACCAGCGAACTATTGCCTTTCACAAGTACAAATTACTATGAAGCCGAGATGGGAAAAAATATTCACAGGCAATTTATCAGTTTTGAAAACCTGATTGATCCTGGCACACTTGCACATAAGAAACTATATACCAATCAGGTAGAACAAACATACTTAGCAGAAGACACGACACGGCGACGTGTCAATTTAGATGTCGGATATATCTGTTTGGCAAAGTTAGTCCTTGCATCAACAAAAGACCATGCACACCGTATCTATCTCAGGGACGGTGTTTATGCGGAAATCACTCTTCGCTATTATCAAAAAACTTTTCAACCATGGGAATGGACCTATCCGGACTATCGTTTACCTACTTACATCAAGATATTCAATCATATTCGGACTATTTATAGGGAGCAACTTAATAAATGACCACGTTTCTTACTCTTGCCAAACATTCTAAATCAAGAGTCCAGGTCTGTTCAAAAATACTCGCATTTATGTCCCTCTTAGGGTTATTAATACTATTGACATCTCCATTAATTGCACAAGAGACAGAGACACAGCGTGTAAGGACAAGAGAACTTGGCATCCAAATCGGTATATATCCAACTGGAGAACATAATGCAATTACTGATGTTCCCGGTGTCAAGGTCGGTCATATTACATTGATTGAAGGCGATTCAGTTCGTACAGGTATTACAGCAATACTCCCACACGATGATATTTGGAAATCACGGCTGTTTGGTGCGGCGCATACAATTCACGGCAATGGTGAATCGACTGGTATTGCCCGAATTAACCAAGCTGGATGGATTGAGTCACCAATTTTGCTGACAAATACGCTCAGTGTTGGGGCAGTCCACGAAGGGGTTGTCCGATACATCATCAAACGATATCCTGATGATAACATTGTGCTTCCTATTGTCGCAGAATGCTATGATGGTGGTTTGAATGACATCAGTGGATTACACGTGAAACCAGAACATGCAATTGAAGCAATTGAGAAAGCGACCTCTGGTCCTGTAGCGGAAGGTTGTGTCGGTGGTGGCACAGGGATGCGTTCCTACGGGTTCAAAGCTGGAATCGGCACTGCATCGCGAGTGCTACCACAAGACAGAGGTGGATGGAATGTTGGAGTATTGGTAAATGCTAATGGTGGACGGCGACATCAGTTACGCATTGACGGTGTTCCTGTTGGTAGCGCATTGGAGGGTGATCAACCTAAACCTAGTAGAGATGGTTCATTTATAATTGTTATAGCCACGGATGCACCATTGACGCACCGCCAGTTGAAACAGTTGTCAATCCGTGCAACGCACGGTCTTGCGCGGACTGGTACACCAAGCACTGATAGCAGTGGTGAGTTCGTCATTGCATTTTCAACCGCAAATGTATTCCCACGTTATACAGATAACGGCACATTCAAGATCAATATGGTTGTCAACAGTCGTTTGAGTTCTCTATTTGAGGCTGTTATTGAGGCAACTGAGGAGGCGGTTATAAATTCAATGACAATGGCAACGACAATGACTGGACGTGATGGTCGGACAATGCATGCTATACCACTAGATCGGTTGAAAAAGGTAATAAAACAATATGGGCGTTAAATACCATGAAAGATTTGGTGTAATCTGTAATTCTGATAGCTAAAACCAGTTTTGGAAGACATTCTAACAATTTTTTTTAGATAAATTTGTATATTCTCTGAAAAATGTGATAAAAAAGTTTGCATTCAATGAAATTTTGTGTTAAACTATATTTCACAATTCTAATGTATAAGAAACTTTGTTGAAATGTTAATTGATTTCTGTATCAAGTTTTCTAAAATATGCTATCTTAATTCTATTATCAAAGGAATAAAACAATGAGTGATGAAGTTATTTCACGAATAAAGGAACGTCGGCGTGAACTAAAAATGACACAAACAGAATTAGCAAAAGCAGCGAATTTAACGCCTGCTGCGATCTCCCAATTTGAGTCCGGAACTCGAAAACCCTCTTTTAATACACTCTCCAGTTTGTCTGATGCCTTGAAGGTAACAACGGACTTCTTGCTTGGCAAAAAAGAGCGAGGTTATGAAGACCTTATGGCTGATCCTAGACTCAACGTAATGTTTAGAGGAATGATGGATTTCACAGAAAAAGATAAAGAAATACTCTATGAACATTATAAATTCCTCAAACATCAAGCGGAAAAAACAGATAAAGGTTCCGCGAATGCTGAGTAGTCGTTTACGACATGCGAAGGGAAGCCCTGCAGCAAAGGCGTGGGGCATCCTTCGCGACCTTCGTATACAGGATTTTCCGATAAATCCGAGGCAAATCGCAGCAGAACTTGGAATTGTGGTCTGGGAACGTGAACTCCCGGAAACGTGTGACGGCTGGCTGATGCAAGTTGGAAATGCATGTGGTATTCTCGTCAATGCACGTATCCGATCCGAAACGCGACGGAATTTTACGATTGCGCATGAAATCGGACATTATCTGTTAGAACGCGATACCGTTCGCTCCTGTTCATTGGATAAGCAGTTAAACGCTATGATTGCGGCACAAGAATGTGATACGGAAGAAGATCGGTTACAAAAACAAGTTTATCTCTTGAGTGAGCAACGCGCAAACCGATTCGCTGTTGAATTGTTGATGCCGAGTCCCATCTTTTTGGCAGATTTATCCTCGCTTCAACAAGTCGGGTTACCAGCGATTGCAAAACTCGCTTCTCAGTACGGCACGTCTTTGACAAGCACTGCAATTCATTATACAAGATTATCCGACCTTATTTGTGCAATTGTGTTTTCTGAGGCGGGAGTAATTCGTTACTTCGCGTATTCAGATGGGTTTCGTGAAAACGAGAATTGTTACCTCGATAGTGGGCAACGGCTCCATCCAAATGCGTTAGCATCTCAATTTACTAAGACGTCACGTGTTAACGAAATAATAGATGATGTTCCGTTAAATTACTGGTGCAAACCGAAAAATCACCGACTAAATGAAGTGACAGACTATAGCGTTATTGAACATTCTCGTCGAATTCCGCGCACAAATCAGGTGATAACCTTCCTCCACATCCCCTAACATACAATAGTTATCGTTCAAGTAGAGAGGATTGTGTAACATTGTTTCGCCATCCATCTGTGTTACGATATTTGCCAACATGTTTACCTTTTGTTTTACGCTCCTTAAACGTCCCTTGCACATCATGCAGCCCTAATTCCTCTCGTATTTTAGACATTTCCCCTGGCGTATTATCCAAGCAATCTATGGCAATTTCTAAATATTCATCACACCTGTCAATACCTATATATTTGTGTCCTAAAAGTTTAGCAGCAACAGCAGTAGACCACTACCGATATAAGGGTCTAACACAACACCTTGTATCCGTGTTTCCAAGATTGATATTATTCGGTAGGCAACCAGAGCGGAATAGAGCAAGATGTGGATTCTTTCTGCCATCTTCAGGTACATCGCGCCATATAGATGTCAATTTCTCATCACAAGATCTCAATTCTTTGCCAATTAACTTATCACCTATTCTTAAGTTATACAATAGCTTATACGCAACAACTCAGTTACGGCCAAAAGTTATACATCGGTTGCTGTGTCACCACACTAATCAAACTCCAAATCCCACCCACAGTAAAATCCCCCAACATCAAACCCACTGCAAACATAACCAATTGCCGAGAGGCACTTGGTCCACCGATTTTCAACACAGACCACTTCACAATCGAACTGACTAACATACAACTCCACAAATATCGCATCCCCCAATCGCTTGAAACGACAAATCCAATCGGGTGGAAGGGCCACCAGAAAAACCGTGTACGCATGAACATCAACCCCGCCGAAAAAATCAGACCGAAAACTATCCCACCTGTCGCATAAAAATTCGGTTCGGTAGGATAGTATAACCATCGTTGGAGTCCACTGAAGATGCGTTCTCCGAATCCTATATTCCAACTACTACTCCCACTCATATTCAATGCACCATTGGTATAATAGATATACAGAATTGTCCCAAAGACCATAATAGAAGCAAACGCGGAAATCCCAAGAAGTGCTAAGAACAACCGCTGCGGAGCAATTTTAGATCGTTCCGAGAGTTTGAAGCCTTCTAACTGATGTGGCATCGGGTTGCTCGTATAACTCCGATTGAACCAACGATATAATGACATAGCAACAAGGTTGTTTGTTCCCAACATGCGTGTGCCGAAACTATCAATCAGAATATGATGATTCGGCATGTTTTCCATCGCGTGTACAGGAAACCCTTGTTCAGCGCGCATTCGTGTTAGAACCAAAACGATAATAAAATAGATAGCGAAAAACAAGGGAATCAACCACAACGACATACCAATACGGTGAGAAAAGATAAAGAGTATTGCAAGTCCACCAACAATACCCCATAACGCAAATCTATACGAAATAGGTTCTGTAGAATCCTCACCTGTACGATGCCGTGCAATGCGGAATACACCCCGAAAATGACGCAAGTTCAACACTAACACGGAGATGAATATCCCGATGGCAGCACCAAAACATTGCCTATCAATATACGGAAATCCGGGCACACTGGAGAGTCCAACTGCGCTTGAGAACACCAATTGCACTTTATAGAAAAAGAAGAAAAACCAACTGGAAAATGATAAATCAAGTGGCATTAACAGTCCTAATCCAATGACGAATGGATAATAAGACATACTGATGCCACCAATAGCATTCCAAGGTTTCTCAGTGAATAGATGTCCAAACCCACGCCATCCACCGACCCGCTTTATCGGCAAGTAGGGAATTGTAGGATACAGAAAACTGAACCCGTTGAGGATTGCAATAGATGCTGCTATACCGAAACCGATCCACATAATACGGTGCGAAAACAAAGATTTCGTGTTATGTGTAACCTGAAAAGCTATCTGTGTTATTGGATAAGCGAGTCGTTCTCGTTCTACCCATTGCTTTCGGAGGACAACATTGATACACAACATCACCAGCACAAGTGCAGTGACGAAAAGAGTCCAAGAAAGTATCGGAACGAACCATACACCAATTATTTCAAATGTTGTGAGATTGGTTTCACCTTTATAGTATCCTGTCAGTGCCTTTGAATCGTCTACAAGCAGCCATCTCGGAAGGTAGTCCCAAAACAGTTGTTTCCATTCGTTTTCGGGGGTGGCAAACCAGAAGGCATGACCGACGGTCGTGACGAGAATCGTCATCAAAGTTATGGAAGGAAAGGCACATGCTGTGCTAAGTAGAATGTAAATGGTGAGCAGTTCAGCATCGGAAAGTAGACGGATACGGGTGGTATGCCGAACAATTATGTTGAATAGTGTGAATAATAAAACGACAAAGACGACATTGTAAAACGGGACAGCGTAAGTATTCAGGGCATAACCGACGAGACCTACTTCACCAGCGATAATCCAGTAGAAATTGAACGGAATCAACACAAGTGTAATGAGAACACACTTCCATGTGACCCCGTACGATTTCAACTGTCCATCTTCTTTCATGTCGCCTTATGTCTCGCGCAAAAGAGCGATGAATGTATCCAGTTCCTTAGATACATTGTCAAATAGTTTACTAACCTGTTCTGCATGTTTTTTTGAGTTGGAGTAAATTAATTCATCACCATATATGTTCTTTTCTATATGACGGTATTTCAACAATTTTCTTAATCTACGGTGTGTAACTTCAGATACCACAGGTGGACGATCTAAGCTATGATCAGCCATTTGTGTAAGCAAATCTTTATGCCATTGACTTCCACTCGGAATATGTTTGTCAACTTCAGACGCAATCCGTTCGAAAATCTTTTCAAAGCCTGTGTATACTTCAGCAAGATCAGCAGCAAGTGCCCTTTCAATGAATTCTCTTGCATCAATTGGAAACACATCTATTTTTTCTAACGCTCTTTCAATTCTTTTGATAGTTTTCTCAATTCTGATTAGTTCATCAGAAATACGTTGAATCAGTTTATTTCGATTCACATCATAAATGCCCTCAGTTTCTGCGGACAATGTAGGGTAGGTTTTTTGAATAAAACTATGTCCAACTGTTTCATCCTTATCAATTGGAATTGCTTCATTCATAATCCGTTGACGAAACAGTCTATCAATTGACTTAACATCAATCAGGTCAAACTCAAATTCAGTAGGTAAACCTTCTGTTTCCCATAGTGCATCAAGACATTTGTTATAGGAAAGACCCCACACAACGATATCAATATCCGAATTTTCAGTGAAACATATCGGTTGAGTCAGAGAACCGAAGACTGCAACTTTAGACGCTCCATAATCTTGATAGAGAACTGTTGCAACGAGATGGACCGCTTCCCACGCGCGTTGTAGCAGATCCTCGTCAATCTTTCGGTTTTCCCATTGATGTCTCAAGTTTTTTCTGCATTCCGCAAGTTCAGATGGAGACATATCTGCTATAGTAGTTGTGTCAGGCATTCTCATACCCCATGTTCTTTAAATAGATGTGGCAATCTCACGGTTGTATAGACCCCGCATATACATCTTCCAGAGCATCTTCGGGAAGCGGATCAGGACTGTTTTTCGCAAATTCCAATGCTTCCTCAAGTTCATCTGCGAGTTCTGTTGCAAGTGCATCCAGTTCTTCTTGTGTAACCTCTTCCTCATCAATAAGAACCTGAGCAAGTCTTCGGATAGGATCACGTTGTCGTTCCTGTTCTTGCACCTCTTCACGATCACGGTAAGATGTCCCCGGATCCCCGATGTGATGTCCACGAAAACGATAGGTATCACAATTGAGTAGCGTAGGTCCTCCACCCTCACGGGCACGAGTGACGGCTTCTCCTGCAGCAGCATATACCTTGAGAACATCGTTACCATCAACAGTAACTCCGGGAATATCATAAGCAGGCGCACGAACAGCGATATCCTCTACTCGCTGATGCTCATGTTGCGGTGTCCCCATACCGAAGCGGTTATTTTCACAGACAAAGACCACAGGCAATTCCCACACTGCAGCAAGGTTAAGGCTTTCATGGAATACACCCTGATTCGTAGCACCGTCCCCGAAAAAAGAAACAGCGATCTGTTGCGTGCCACGGTATTTCGCAGAGAGGGCAGCACCTGCTGCAAGCGGAATCCCCGCGCCAACAACACCATTTGCCCCGAGAATACCTGTCTCTTTATCTGCGATGTGCATGGATCCACCTTTACCTTTGCAGTAACCGGTCGTTCGTGCAAATAGTTCTGCCATCATTCGGTCGCGCTTGCCACCCTTAGCAATGAGATGTCCATGTCCACGATGCGTACTGGTAATATAATCTTCATCTGCCAAATGTGCACAGACACCCACAGCAGTCGCTTCTTCACCTATGTATAGGTGCAAAAAACCGGGTAGTTGTCCACTTTGATACAGTGTCCCCGCAGCTTCCTCAAATTGACGTATTTCTACCATCTTGCGATACATAAAGAGCATCTGATCTTTGGTCGGTTTTGACATAATCCCTTCCTACTATAGTTGTTATATGGATATAAAACGAATTAGAATAAACTTAGTTCAATTTTCTGGTTATCTGTGTCCATGTCAGAGACACGTTGGATACATTCTGGAGAATCATTTGCAGGACGATTAACAAAACGTGACACAGGATACGCCTCTATCTCATCATCTGGATAAGGTTTGAGCAGAGGTTGTAACATCTCGGATGATTGTTCACTTGGTGCAAGCCATTGTGCGTAAACGTCTTCAGGTAAAATCACAGGCATTCTGTGGTGATATTGCTCCAAGAACGAATTAGGTGAACAGGTAATGATAGTGCAGGAACGGAGCGGTCTCTCCATATAATTTGCCTTCCATTCCTCCCATAATCCAGCAAAAGCAAATGGGTTTTGCGACTTCAGATGGACGTAAATCGGTTGTTTCGATTTTTCACCTGTAATTGTTTGCCATTCATAATATCCATCAGCCAAGATGAGACACCGTCTGCGTTTGTATGCACTTCGGAATGAAGGTTTTTCAGTGAGTGTTTCTGAACGCGCATTTATCATCCGACTCCCAATTTTCGGGTCTTTTGCCCAAGATGGAATAAGTCCCCAATGATATAATTCAACCTGATGTCCTTCGCCAACTTCGCTCGTGTTAGCAATAACTGCCACATCCTGTGTCGGTGTGATATTATATCGTGGTGAAAACTCCAACTTCAGTTGTAAGTCGTCAAAGTGTTCATTCCATTTCTCAAATTCGGTTGCGAGTGTAAATCTTCCACACATTATTTTGCTCCTTTTTATGTTTAATAGGTTCAGGTTCTTCACCTATAATTCAATCAAGGAAACCAACTCGTACGGAGACCTCTCTCTACATTTTGCAAATATATAGTAAACTTTTGAATTAATGGGACATTTTGAGATATTGGAGGGAACTCCGATTCCTGATTATCACTGAGTTAAATCGCGATTCGGAGATCGCTCCTACAGGACATTGTATTAATATTTTCAATGTTCACTATAGTATCTAAAACCCATCAATGCACTTGTTGAAACCTATTTCGACTGTGGCACAAGGATATCATCTCTCCAACGAAGACGGAAAGAGGGACGTACAAGTGCCTCTGGTGACTGCAGTGTCAACCCGCCATCAGCAGTCAACACAATTCCGGTCACAAAATCCGCTTCATCAGATGCTAAGAATAGTGCTACATTCGCTATATCTTCCGGTTTTCCGTATCTACCAATTGGGTAACAATCGCGTGAGGCTTGTTCTTCAAGTGCATCCGCAGCGAGAGATGCTTCGCCTCGTTCCCCAACAATCTGCCCGGGAGCAATAGCATTTGCGCGAATGCCTTCGCTACCGTAGTCAAGTGCAATACTCCGTGTTAATGCGTTTAATCCACCTTTTCCCGCACCATAAAGTCCAAAACCCGGATTTGTAATTGTTGCATTGACAGTTGAGATAAAGACAAGGTGTCCCCCACCGTTTTTAATCATTTCTGGGATACAATACTTCGCACCAAGCCAAGGTCCACCAAGTGTAACACCAAGACTTTCATTCCATTCTTCTGGTGTGAATTCAATTGCTTTTTTGGTATAAGAATGTGCAGCATTATGAACAAGTGTAGTTATTTTACCGTAGTTTGTTAATGCTGTTTCTACGAGTGTTTCCCATGTTTTTTCATCTGCAACATCACCCATTACAGCGACTGCTTCACCACCTGCATCTTTAATACGGGATACAGTTTCTGCAAGTTTTTCTTCTCTGCGGCGTGTGTTGACAACTACTTTTGCCCCTTCGCATGCAAATTTGTATGCTGTTGCCGCACCGATTCCACCCCACGCAGCACCCGCGACTATGGCAATCTTTCCTTCCAATCTCATATAAAATCCTTTCTATAAATAATAAACAAGTACAACGACTGACAATATACTACAAATTCAGAATAATACCAATTCTAAATAAAACTTCTCATTATCAAAATAGGTGTTTGTAGTCGCGCAATTCATTGCGCCTCGGACATTCAGCAATTGAAGATAAACTTACAAATGCACAATGATACCTTATCTATTAGAAATGGTATAACTTGGGTATGTTAGCATATCAACGCTATTAGTTCTAATCCATCAGGATTTATCTATAAATCAATTTTTGACAATGGATTATCCATAAATTGCTCAATATCAATTTCTTCTTTTTCTATCAATTCAATCAATTGCATGGATTTTTCCAAATCTAACATCGCTTCCTTAATCCTGCCGAGATCAGCATAGGCAAGTGCTCTATGTGAGTAAGCCATTATATGATTTGGTTCTAACTGTATAACTTTGTTATAGTCTGGAATCGACTCCTTAATCAATCCAAGCTGGTATTTTCCATGGCCTCGGTTGAAATATGAAAAAGAATTATCAGGTTGTAATCGTATTGCTTCCTCAAAATCTTCCATTCCCTCTTCATGGAATTCCAGCTCCATCTTTGCTAACCCTCTCATATTGTAGGCATCAACATTATCTGGTTGCTGACTAATAACTATATCAAGATTATCCACTGCATCCTGGTATTCTGACAATTGATACTTTACAAACCCAAGCGTTAGATATGCCTCAATGTTATCAGGATCTTGCTTTAATGAGTTCTCGGCAACTTCTATAACATTTTCGTATTCCTCTATCTCTTCCTCGGATAATTCTTCAGATAAATCTGGCAATATAGGTAAAACGAGTTCCGAATTCTCCGGCGACATCTCATCTCTTATAGCATTAGGTAAAATAATTGTTCCTTCCAATTCAAACGGGTCTTCTTCTTCTTGATTTAACATTGCTATACATACATCACGGAATTCACGTGCTTGCTTATTTGTAGGGTCTAACGACAATGCTTTATCGTAGTCGGCGATTGCCTCTTCATATTCCTCATATTCTTCTTTTAAGTTTCCTCTTAAATAGTATGCATCAGCACATTTCGGATCTAAACTTATTGCTTTGTTATATTCTGCAAGCGCTCTGTCATAATCATCAGAATCTTCAAAAGCCCAAGCACGATTCAAATAGGCTTCAACACATTTTGGATTTAACGTCAATGCAGTGTTACAATCTGTAATACCATCTTCCACATTCCCAAGTAGGAGATTTGATTCAGCACGTTTTATATATGCATCGATGTGTTCAGGATTTAATTCAATGACTTTATCAAAATCTTCTAAAGCATCTACTGTTTCACCTAAAGCTACCTTTGATATGCCGCGAGAATAATATGCCTCAAGATAGTCAGGTTCCAGTTGAATGGCACTGGTGAAATCTTTGATTGCACCACGTTCATTATCACGATCTGTTTTAGCCATTCCTTGTTCGTAATAATACTTGGGATTTGTGCTCTTAATGGATGTTTTTTGGCTGCTGTCTCTTCTTTTTCGCCTCTTCGCAGGTTTTTTTGCCATTATACATGTTCCTTCATTTTGTTATATGCATGAATGTATCAGGATGTTCATCAATTAACTATGATACCACATTTTTCGTTTTAATGCTATAATGCTGAAACTCTATTGAAGGGAGACCTTTGTGTGAAATCAACTCTAAATGAATGGCTCAATAACTGCATCAATAAACTTAACACAGGTGACTTAACTGAAGGCGACCTTAACGGTGTTATTGATGTCCTAAATACTGAGAAACAAATTATTCTCTACCTCTATTCCAAATCTACCAACTTACGTTCACCGCTCGGAGCGTGGGCATTATACGACCCAACTGCACCAGATGACCCAGTTTTACCATCACAAGATCCACCCTATGGCTCTGTGCTTGATGCTGTTCGCGATGGATGGAAAATAGTACAATTTCCACGACCAGAACTCTACAGTTTTTCAGATGTTGAAAACGCTTATCTCAATTTTGAATACATCTTAGAAAAAATAATCTGAGGAATACATATATGTTTAACGTAGAACCAACACTCAATGATGACCAAGTTATGCAGTTTATACACAACGGATATATCACATTGGAAAACATCATTGATGAAGATTTTAATCAAGAATGCGATGCTATTCATGGCGGAGGACTCGGTGGATTTGTTCAAACAGATGAATTTCGCAGAAACGTCCTGCTCCATCCAGAAGTTGCAGGTGTGGTGCGTTCACTGTTAGGTGAGAACTTTCATGTGCCAACAAATGCACACCATCACCTTTTTGAAGCACCGCACCGTGGACAGACATGGCATACAGACGGTCTCACTGAATATGGTTATGGCATCACACATCTTCAGTGCTACTACTATCCGAAAGAGGTAAAAATTGAAGATGGTCCCACGATGGTTTTACCAGGTTCGCATTTTCGGCTTGTTGATAGAGAAGCCATTGCACACTATGGAGATATACTCGGACAACTATCACTTACTGTTCCCGCAGGCACCGTCGCAATGACACGATACGGTATTTGGCATAAAGCAGGTCCAAAACTCAACGCAGACAGGCGCGGGATGATTAAGTTTTCCTATTTCCGATCATCAATGCCTAAACGGGATTGGAAACGGGAGTCCGATGAAATTCCCCATTATCGACATAAAGGGAGGCATCCGTATGTAACTGAGGTGGAATCATATAGAGATGGACAACGAGGTCAATATACGTGGAATTGGTTATGCGGGTTGACAGAAGTGGAGGAGGAACTCCCACCTAAGAAAATGTTCAATAGGGGTATTCCGTTATCAGAAATCAGTCTATAGATACCATAGTGATAATTCTCAAGGATTTGACTGACTTTCTTCTATCTTGGGATCATCCTTCTCCAATCTACGAGGAGTCTCCAGAACACCAGCGATAGACAGAATAAATCCGACTGCAGTTAGCGAAGCCCCATATTTTATGACTTCTATATGCACATCATTCAATTCGATGTTTAGCATTTCACCATACATTAAGATAAGAAAACAACAGAAACCGATAACACTGCTAATCAACACCCATAATGTCGGTAACGATTTGTAAGGAGATTGACGGTTTAACATATAGATTGATGTGCCGATAGTCATCAATGAAGCAATGAACGCTATTGTAACATAGTTGATGTTTATTTCACGAATTCTTGAAAAAACAACTATACTACCATAAGTTCCAAGCAGTCCTATGATAAAAACAAATGCATTACCCCAGTGATAGGAATGTGATTTTGCAAAAATCAGAAATATGTTAATACAGATGAAGAATAATGATACTATAAAGACTATAGTTATCACACCTCCAATCCCGTTAGCAAGTTGTAATCCTGAGTACCTACTTTCCCAAGGCAGCGCAAAACTGAAAAATGCTATTATACCACCAACAAGTGAAATAAACCTTGAATGCTGCTTCATGTTGCTTCTCTTCAACAGACCGTTCAATATCGTTCTTCGTTTTATTTGACACTTTACTCTGGTTTAGGAAAAAACGTTACACCTGCTATTGTCAGACAAAAACCAACTATTGTTAGCGACAAGCCATATTCAATAAAAAGCAGATTGCTAAATAAGAATATCATAAGGAGAATAATACCGATCAAACTACTAAAGTATATAATGATCTTTGATTGCCAAATAAGTAGGCATCCAATTATCATTAAAGTAACCATCAAAGCTAAAGGAATGATGATAACACCCTCACCAACAATGAGTTGAAATCCGGATTCGTCATCAACCCACGGAAGACAGAAACAAAAAAATGTGAATAGACTACTGCCAAGTAGGAAAAACTTTTGAGACATTTTCATTTCCCAGGTCCCTATATAAATCTATTCAACATTAACGTATTTTATATTCTATTCGTTTACCACATTAGGAAGGCTGCCTGCAGGAATGTTCAATGCTCCGATAAATGCAAGTACACACCCGATAATTACACCAAAGACGCCAAATTGAAGACTTACCATTACCAAAACACGCTTTCGTAGTCGCGCAATTCATTGCGCCTCTAACATTCTTTACTTAACGTGAGTTTGATAAATCAAATTTTTGTATTCCATCAGAATACGCGTTTGGCATTCTGAATTGGTTCGGAAACCGCACCATATGCGTCAATTTAGTGAGTAAAGTTTGTGCATTTTATACACCTCATGCAGCATGCCACACGCGCATGCTGCCTCTCCGAGGCTTTCATAAATCACATATCAGCACCAGCGGTGCGAAAGGTGTGTATAATAATAAGAGACTTCCAAAATCCTTCACAGGTAAATATATCCTTAAATTGATGCCTATGCCAGAATACGCGTTTGGTATTCTGCATTGGTTAGGAAACCGCACCTACCGGGTCTATGAGAGTAATATTTAGGAAAAATGAAGTTCATATACCTATTATCAAACTCACGTTTACTTAAGTTCAAATTTATAATCTCATAATGAGATATTCCCTGTTAAAAATGGTAATAATATTTAAGTATGAAAGTAGGTAGGTTGAACATCCACCTACTCCGTTCCTGAGTTATCTCGCACCACACGCCTGCAGACACGCTTGCATGTGTCCTCTCGATTCTGCAGCTATTGTGCAGCACTGTTCTATACTATATTCTTTTGCACCGATGACTTCAAGGTTTAGCGGTCCCGTATATCCATTTTCGTGTAACACACGGATATACCCAACAAGATCGATGTCTCCACGTCCGTTCGCTTGCAATTCAGGCGTACCGGGTCCACGTTGCGTTCCCTTGCAGTCTCGGATATGAACGTGTTTCACTCTTGATACAACTGCAGCGATCGCCTCCACAGGATTTTCATCTGCACGGTGTATATGTGATGGATCCATATCAATACCAAAGGCTGGTGAATCAATCTCCTCCATCGCTCGTAGTGTTGTCGGTGTATTGTAGATGCTTGCACCAACGTGTGCTTTAACGCATAAAGTAACACCATAATGCTCTGCCCGATCAGACAGGTTTCCCAAAGAATCAATCACCTCTGGCCATGCATCTTCATTGTCAGAGGATCCACCAGGACCACAGTTAATAATTGGTATACCAATTTCAACAGCAGCTTGAAATGCCAACTCCATTCTCTCAGCATCGCGAGACGGCTGCTCCATTGCTAACAACTCAAGCTCATATTCCTTTGACAGACGTTTGATGTCATCCGCAAGTTCTTGCCAGTTTGCAAGAACAAGATGTTGACTCATACCATCAATAGCAGAAAGTTCAATACCGTCATAACCAGCCATTGCAATGTACTTGAAGGCGGCTTCCATATCGTATCCGCCAAATAGCACTGAATTTGCACCTAATTTCAAATTTAGTATCTCCTTCAATATAATTCAGTAAGACGTTTGTAGTCGCGCAATTCATTGCGCCTCTTATATTCTCAACCTCAGTTTGAATTCAATATCTCATAATGAGATATTCAGAATTAGAAACGGTATAATATTCTTACAGACCACTCAATGTTGGTAGCGGATGAGGACGCACCAAAATCCCACCTTGTTCATAAGATTCCATCGCTGCCCATGTATATTCAAGTGCAGCAAGTGCATCTCTACCAGAGGCGCGTATCTTCTCTTTCGGAACACCGTTTGTGATGTCTTCTAAGAATGCATGTATCCGTAATGGAAATGTCTGTCCGAAATCAGTAATACCCGAATCGCTTACCACTACATCTCCACCTTCAGGGGCACCGGGTGATGGCCAGAATGTTACCTTCTCAATACAGTTTTCAATGCAGAATGTACCGCGGGTACCAGCAAGTTCAACACTCCACCATCCACCAAGACCGAAAGTCGCATCTCCACGTTGACTGAGTAGATAACCGATACACCCATTCTCAAAACGTAGGTGAATACTGTTGATAGATACCATCAGATCCCCTTCACGACGACGAAAATGCGGACGTTCCATAAAGGCTTGCACATGTGTCACATCACCACAGAAATGACGCATCACACTGAACGGATGTGATAGAAATGCCTTCACATGAAAATAGGGAAATCCATCAGAACGCGGTGCGTTGGAGTAACTATAGTTGAATTCTCCGCCAGCAAATCCCATTTTGTGCATGATGTAGACCATCTCACCGATTTGACCGTTGTCAATATATTTTTGTGCTTGCTCAGCAGGAGGAGTGAAATAATGATTGAGATTACATGCAAGGTAGAGGTCCTCTTCTGTTGCCTTCGCAACCATTTCACGTGCCTCTCCGATATCGTTAGAGATCGGTTTTTCAACGAGAACGTGCTTTCCTTTATCCAATGCTTCCATCGTCGGTTCATAGTGCCAACTACCGTTCTCATTTCCACCTGTCGTGACATCAACGATGTCCAAATCGGGTTCTCCATCAATCATATCTGCTAATTGATAGTATGCTTTCACACCGAGCCGTTCTGCAGCACTGTCCGCACGCTCTTTCACTATATCGCACACTGCAACAAGGTCTGCTAAATCATCATTTGCGTGGCAATTCGCATGATTATTTCCGATCCCACTCATGCCAACTACGCCAACTTTTAAAGCCATTATTTTATTCCTTCCAATTGGTAAATATAGAGTTTTATTCTTCAATTCTATATGGTAAGTTGCCGTTTGTCAACTAATATCTTATTGTGGATAGGTATTGAGTGATGTCTATTGTGAATATGTATCTGATATGAGAATGTGAAGAAATAGTTAAATGGAAAGATGTTCTCAGAGGTAGTTGACACACTCCGGGAATCATGCTGAATGCCAAACGCGCATTCAGCAAAGACATTCATACCGTTAATGTGGTGTACCTTCTATAACTCGGTAGGCGCGGTTTCCTAATCACACCTTATGTGTTAATTTAGGGGGAATTACGCTATAATCCCAGACCGGTAGGTTCGGTTTCCTAACCGAACCGGATTTGTGCCAATGGCGTTAATAAGGGTTTTCTCGGAAGATCCGGTTCGGTTAGGAAACCGAACCTACCAGCTTTGAATAGAAACGTTTAGAGAACTAAACTCATTATCCTTTAAATACTGGTTCAGACAGAATCATGAAATATCAGCATCTCTGGAAAAATCGCTTAGCACAGAAGGTGTTGTAGTATCAAATCCGATAAAATCCAACATCCCAGCATCACTCGGGTCGGCAATAGAGAATTTATTTGCTACCATCGCAACAACAGCACATTTCGCGGGTCTTCCCATTTCTTGTCGATACATATCCAACGCGGTTTTCGGATGAATGTCACCAAACCACGTTTGGTTGTCTGTATAGATAATGAATGTATCCACCTCAAGTTTATTTTCCAATGCATATTGCATAGGTAATGCACAATCTGTTGCCCCCATCGGTATGCCTGAAACTGCCTCAACAGCACTTGTCAACTTATCTGATGCTGATATTGGCAGCGGAACAAAATCATCAGAAAAACCAAAGATGTGGTAATGCGGTTCTGTCCGAGCAGTTACCAACGCCATCGCAGCAGAAGCATTACGCGGGGTTAGTCCCTTACATCCAGCAACTGTTCCCCAGCCCATTGAACCAGAAACATCAAGTGCCAAAAGTGTGTTCTTCTCACTCGGTTCAACGTTTTCAAATGCCATGTAAAAAGCAGCATCCAAGGCATCAACAATCTGCGGAATAGGTTCCCATGTCAAACTCCCTCTGACTCCCGCACCAGACCTATATGTAATTAATGCCATTAGAATCTGGATAGGATGTATGAGCGAACGTTTGATTGCATCCGATGTAAGTCTTTCCAACACTGTTTCTACCGATGGCGCAAAAGGTTTAAGTAATCCTACTTGGGTCATCTTACCGAGATTTCGCACAGTTGCCATCACAGGCATGTTGGCTAACAAAGCAGCCCAGACATCAATCTCATCCTTCCATTCATTCGGAACCATCTCGTGTGTAAATTGATGCTTTTCAATCAGTTTGATTATATCTACGCGTTTCTGCGTCCGTTTCAGTTCCTCATACCCATCAAGCAATTCTGGCAAAGCATCCGTAGAATCGTAAGTTGTAGATATCTGCGTGCCATCATCTGTTGTCCGATGCACAGTCCGATCATCAGTATCAAGTCCTTTAATCCAACGATAGATACCTCGGTTTTCACCGTAGTGGCATTTAGCAAGAACATCGGCATGTCGCCAGCTGTTCCGAAACTGATACTTTAATACCTGATATGCCAATGCATCATCATCTTTTGAGCGATACCATTCACCAACTAACCGTCGTAGTGACCTACCCCATCCACGCATACCATCTACAAAAGCAACGAAATTGAATAAGTGTGTTCCGATACGCGCGACATCACAGAATACCTCTTGCACCTTGCGCTTTGTGTCAGCGTTTCCGTGTGTGCAAGCAAGTGCCAATGCATATAAAGCAGGATCGTTTTTCGGGGCGCGACCGGTAACAGAAATCTCCCGAATCCGTTCTACAACCTTTATACCGTCTTCTGCAATACATTTCTTAACAGAATCGACATTTTCCTTAGTCAAATCCTGTTCCTTCGCGTAATAAGATCCACCTTCAGTTCCCAAAATGAGAAACCTATCAAGGTTTGTCCAAATAGAAACAGGATAAACGTATCCACCAGCAGAATTCTCAACCTGCTTTTCGTCTAAAGGTTGTCGTTGATGTGGATGTAGAGGTGAATATTTATTTAGATAACTCATGATTTTTATGATGTGGCGGACAAGGAGTGTATTGCGGTAGTTTTCAAGATAACGCAATACTTCGGCCCGCACAAAGAACGCTCCGGATAAGGATCAGAGTCCGTTTTGATATGCTCTACCATCTGAGCTATAGCTAGTCTATGCGTAACACAAACTTACTAACAGGACTCGAACCTGTGACCACATCATTACGATAACAAACTCTCTCGACCCGGAGCCGTGTAAGATTATATCTATTTTCACATAGCAGCGGACAAGGTGTGTATTACTATAGGCGCATTTTACTGCGACGCTAACGTATAGGGTAAAGTAATACTTCGGTCCGCTAAAGATAACTCTGGATAAAAATCAGAATACTATGTTCTACCGTTGAGCTACAGTAGGTTTCACATTACATTCCACCTACCGGCAGGAGTCGAACCTGCGACATAGGATAACGCATTCAATCGACCCAGAGCAAGATGTTTACGACTACAGATATCTGCTGAAACGACTCAAGCAAAGATATCTATTTCGTGTGTGGAAGATATTATATCATCTTCCTGAATATAGTGCAAATTGAAATCAATGTGCAAACCAAAACCCATACTTGCCAAAATCTTCTTTTTCAACTACAATATAACCGTGTATACATTAGTACCCCTTACACCTCAGAACCACGACGAATGGGATTCCAGCATCCAGCAATGTCCAAACATCACCGTTTTCCAGAGCACTGAATGGTGTGACGCACTTGCAGATTCCTTCAAGCAGTTGGATCCAGTCTATCTGCTGATCAAACAAGATGAGAAGGTAATTGGTGTATTACCCGCTTTCGTCTTTCAACCGATACCGGGAATTCGCATGTGGAACTCAATGCCGTGGAATCTGTTTGGAGGACCGCAAATCATAGATTCAGCACAAGTCAACCCAAATGATGTAATCTCAACTATTGAGACCTACCTTGAAACTGCATCAAAGAAGCAAGGTTGGTGCGAACTTAACTGGACGCTTTCACCCACAGATAGCACAAAGTATTGCGATTGTCTGACAAGAAATGGATATAAACGAACTGAAAGGTTCACACATATCTTGAAAACCAACACAGATATTGATACTCTTTGGAACGCTTACAACAAAAGGGTACGAGGGGCAGTCCGTAAGGCGCAAAAATCGGGGGTGGAAGTGATAAATTCAGATACGAACGAAGATTTATCCACATTCTATGACATGTATCTCATGACTGTCAAACGTTTAGGTGGAACTCCGAAACCACGCAGACTTATGAAGATTCTTCTGCAACGTGATATTGCCAAACTTGCTGTTGCAAAATATGACAACACAATCATCGCTGGATTGCTCTACCTATATTACAACCGCACCGTTACTTTATGGTGTGAGGCATCATTACCAGAATATTTAGAATACCGTCCGAATAATGCTATTTTTCACCACATCATAACTTGGGTCTGTGAACATGGATATGAATGGGTAGACTTCGGAGCATCACCACCAGAAAACGAGGGTTTGATTGCACACAAGGAACAGTATCGTGCCAAACGCACAGATTTCTGTAGTTATACAAAAATAGTCTCACCATTCAAAAAATCGTTGTGGACACGTAGTGAGAATGCACTTAGGAAAATCTATACATGGATGCAGTAGTAGTTTGTTGATATCAAATCATCGGACAGATATAGCACAGTGAAACCTAACCTATACGTTGACGAATATGTAAAGTTTGACAAGATATTTCATAAACCATTGTAGAGCGGCTCTCTGTGCCAAAACTTTACACACCGATAAATAAAAACTGTATAGACAAAAAATGCGGATTTTGATAATATATTCATGTGGTTTTTTATCCCTGTTATCCCTCTTTTGCATTGGGACGATTGATCCTGCTTTCAGCGAACCGCACTCACCGGTAACGATTGCTTTTGCTTCAAACAATGACGGTAACTGGGACATCTATCTAACAGATTCAGCTGGAATGATACCCATAAATCTAACGCTCAATCCTGCAGCGGATTATTATCCATCGTGGTCACCGGATGGAACGCAAATTGCTTTTTTCTCAAACCTTGATGACAACCACGAAATATATGTGATGCGGTCAGATGGCACGGAACAGAGAAGGTTGACACATCATCCCGCAACAGATAAAGCACCATCTTGGGCACCGAATGGGGTGTCTATGGCATTCAGTTCAAATCGTGAAGGCCATTCTAATATCTATATTTTGGACATTAAGAGTGGAGTGGTACAGAATCTCACCAAAAACATATTTGAAGATGTAATTCCAACATGGTCACCAGATGGGAAAAGAGTTGCTTTCCATTCACAACGTGAATTAAATTGGGACATCTATACAATAGATATAGGAACTCACGAGGAGCAACGACTGACACATCAGCCTTTTATGGATGCTTATGCTACGTGGTCGCCTGATGGCAAACACATAGTATATTGCTCAATGCGGCAGGATGTTGATCAGGCAGATTTTGATCTTTACATTATGGACGCGGAGAATGGTGGCAACAAAACAGCACTGACAGATACACAGATAGATGAAGCATTTCCCGCATTCTCTCCTGATGGTAGTTTGATAGTCTTTCAATCAGAACAGAATGCAAAATGGGTAATACATTTGATGAATGCAGACGGTAGTGATCGTCGTGAACTCATCAAAAATGACGGTTGGGCAACCCAACCAAAATGGCAGCATAGTTCCGCAGGATTACCAACAAATCCATTATTTTTACAATATCAACAATGGGGTGAACTTAAATCCCTACAGTAGACATCAAGACTTAATTGTAAACAAACGAATCACATTTTACAATATCACAATAATAAGGAGATATCTCTATGTATAATAAGATAATTGTTTTAGGTCTGCTATTTATAGCTGGATTATTGATCGCACAAGGGATGAGTTATAGTTATGATAGGGCGATTGAGGCAGAAAGTGCTGACACCATATCAGAACCAATGATTATCGCTGATGATGACACTGCATCAGGAGGTAAATTTGTCTGGGCACCCGGTGAACCTTTGACAGGTGGTGGCGGCGAAGGCGGATTAGAATTAATTGTTATTTTACCAGAAGCAGGCACTTATGCCTTATGGGGAAAAGTCATCGCTTGGGATGGCAACAGTGACTCATTCTGGGTAAATTGGCTACCTGCTGACCCTGATGAAAACCCGCAGGATACAAACAATACAGAGTTCCGTTGGTCTGTTGCTGGTGGAGAGGATTGGCATTGGAATCGTATCAACCACTGGTTAGACGGAGGCACATTTGAAAGAGAGTGGGAACTTCCTGCTGGAGAAACAACCCTACGGATCGCTGTCAGAGAAGATGCTGCAATGTTAGATGTCATTTTCATTACCGATAACCTTTCCGCTGATCAGGATGAAGTTAATCCACGAGATCCTGGTCCCGAAGATGTAACCCCTGTTGAACCCCAAGAAAAACTTACAACAACATGGGGAAAACTCAAATCGCAAAGGTAGTTTGAAATAATACTATATTGCGGTTAATAGAACATCATCGGCAGGTACGTTATCATAAGTGTGCCTGCCGATGAATGTGTCATTAACAAAGGAGTTTTTGATGAAATACGTTACTATTTTTTCCATGTTAATCATTTTTATTTTATGTTTATCAACTGCCGTACTTGTTGCTGATGTAGAAATTGCTTTGGAAGCAGAATTAGCAGATGTGATTCAAGCACCGATGGTAATCGCTGAAGACGAACCAAATGCATCGGATGGCAAATACATCTGGGGACCCGGAGCACCTGAAACAGGGGGAGGTGGCACAGGATGGGCAGAATTTATTATCACCCTTCCCGAAGATGGGGAATATGCGTTATGGGGACATGTCATCGCTTGGGATGGGAACAGTGATTCATTCTGGGTAACGTGGCAACCCGCAGATCCAGACGAAAACCCACAAGTCACAAACAATCAACAATTCCGTTGGGCAGTTCTAAATGGAAACGCATGGCATTGGGATCGTATCAATAAATGGGTAGACGATGTTGGCACATCTGACCGAATATGGGAATTTGATGAACCAGGAGAAACAGTGTTGCGTATCGGAGTGCGTGAAGATGCAACCAAGTTAGACGCAATCTTTGTTACTTCAAATTCTGACGCTGTAGATCCGGCAAGTGCCAAAGTCCGACTTCCAACCGATGAAGATAGAGAGTTGCAGATTGAGGGTTTAGCAGTTGACGCAAAGGGTAAAGTGACAACCACTTGGGGTTCACTAAAAGAGTCGTATCGGTAAGTGCTGAAGAAACAGCTCTGTTTCGATTAGATGTATGATATGGGAGGAGATTCCACTGAACAGAATTATGAAATGTTTGATTAAGGAAAAAGGTGTTAGCTGCCTTTTTCCTGATGAAACGGTTGTTCAAAAAATAATATGCCTGTTCAGGGAAGTGATGTATCTCCCATTTGTCAAACCCACGTTCAATCTGTATGATATGTTCTGCTTGACCGAGTTGTGACTTTAATTCTTCCGCTGCATGTCTATCGCGTTTAACAAGAGTGTGTGTCAAATAGGCAACTCCTGAAAGAATGCCAACCAATGCCAGTTTCCCTCTCAGTTTAACCGAGATTCCCTCGGCAGGAAAACTACAATTCCATATTAAGCACGCAATAATGAGAATATTAAGTGTTTTTTTGAGATTCATACTACAATTATAGCAAATTTCTTACGTTTTTGTGTGATATACTTGACAAAATTGAATTTAGTGAGTATCCTAATATGAATAAAGAAGTCCCGTTAATCAAATGGTATCTGTCCGTATCAGATAATAATTAAACTTGGAAACGATAGATCTAACCATTAGATTAGCAATAACTTGGAGCGTGATTAGCATGGATCCTATGGGAAATTCTCCCCAGGTGGAAAGTGCGCAGAATAATAGTCAGGAACTTACACTTGAAGACGTTAAGAATGAGTTATATAATCGGCACCACCCGAGTTTAACATCTCTTGATATTGAAGTCCACGCAAAAACGATACATCAGATACGAACATTGAAACAGAAAAATGACGTTGTGATGTTAGGTCACAACTATATGGAACCTTTGGTTTTCGGTCTCTCCGATAAAGAGGAACAAGGAGATTCGCTTGGATTGAGTATGTTCGCTGCGAAGACAGAGTCTCCTTACCTTATCTTTAATGGTGTGCCGTTCATGGCGGAAACCGCAAAAATCCTGAACCCAGATAAAACCGTATTAGTAGCAGACAAAACAGCCGGATGTTCTCTTGCTGACAACTTCGGTGCTGAAGATGTCCGACAATTGAAAGAACTATATCCGGGTGCTCCCGTAATGATTTATGTGAACAGTTATGCGGATGCGAAAGCCGAATCTGACATCTGTTGCACATCGGCAAATGCAGCACACATTGCTAAATCTATGCCGGGAGACACGTTGATTTTCGTGCCGGATATCTTCTTCGCACAGAATTTGGAAGAAGAACTGAAAGACGACAAAACTGTTGTTTATCCCGGAAAAGGTAACACTGCTCGCGGAGCGGTTTGTGAAGTCCATGAAAGGTTCACGCTTTCTGATCTCCTCGCAATACGTGATTCCTTTGAAATTCCAAAAGGGCATCCGAAACGATTGCTATATGCACATTGGGAATGTCGTCCTAATGTCCTAAAGGAAGCCGATTTCTACGGAAGCACCAGTCAGATAATGAAGGATATTGCTGGACGTGTGGAAAATGATATGTTAGAGCGTGCATTTGTCGCTTCAGAATGTGAACTTACCTCCAATTTAGCACAGGAGTTTCCCAAAGTACAGTTTTGGACGGCATGTTCTGTGCGGTGTTCACACATGGCAAAGGTGCGATTGGACAAGATCGCGAACATCTTAGAAGCAATTGACAACGATGACGACCTATCCGAATACGAGATTACTCTTGATCCAGAGGTAATCGACAAAGCCCGTTTACCGATTGAGCGAATGCTTGAAGCGAGTGTGTAGAGACAAAACGATCTTAGTGTTAAAAGAAACACGTGGGGGAGGTATGATAAATCATACCTCCCCCACGTTTATAACTGTAGTATAGCAATCTTTTAATGGTATTTTAAAACCTTGTAATGATAGATATTCGGTGTGAATTGCTTTCAAAATCGGATTGTGGGATGAAAACGTAATCAAATTGGAAACCGACATTTGCTAATGAGTCCAAACCTCTCTTCTTAACACCGATCCCGATAGCTAATCCATCATTTGGATTTTCGTTCAGTCCAATACGATAGCCTATGCGTGCGGCAATAATATCGTAGAACCATCGCTCAACACCAAAGTGGAAACTTGGATTTGCATCAATAAGTGGTAAATGTGCATCTGCTACGAATGTCCATAAGTCACTTGGTATCATCGGTTCTTCCGTATCCATTTCAACTTCTCTCCATATTCTGTAAGCAAGTCCGCCACGAATTGCCATTGGTGGATATTCATTTGTTAGTTTCTCATCACGTTCCGCATCTTCAAAGAACAGTCCAGCATTTTGCACGGTAATCCCGATACCGAGATGATTCTGTAATAAACGCATGATGATGCCGATATCAGCTGCGGCACCGTATACATTTTGTATATCCAATTGCTCTGAAATGAACTTCGCTGAACCTCCAATTGAAGTGGATGTGCTGAGTGGGTATGCAAGAGATAATCCTGTAGCAAACCCACCTACCGTTACTGTACTATCTGCCGTTTCCGATGGACCTGCTCTGCGTGGAATTTCAGTGAAACTGCCTACCAAACTTGCTCCCCAAACGATATTATTTGCTCGCTGGGCATATCCGATGGATTGACTGCTAATATCTGCAACCCAAAAGTGTTGCATTGCGGTAAGTTCCCGTGTCTCTATGGTAGTTAGACCTGCGGGATTCCAGAAGATGGTATTGATATCGTTTGCAAGTCCGGTGAACGCGCCACCCATACCAACAGGTCTGCTTCCAGGTTCAATTTTGAGAAAAGCTGCCCCTGCAGTTCCAGCACCGTCAGAGATATCTGCGAAACTATGTGCTCCTGTTAGGAGTAGAGCAATGGTTAGAACTGCTACAACTACACTTTTGTGCATTATCTGTCTCCTTTTCGTTTATTTCCGTTTTTGAAGCCGTATTAGTCAACGACAAGTATCTTGCCGACAGCGTTAGCGCGATTTCCTGCTCCATCGACTGCTTCTAAACGGAACACGTAAATGCCGCGCGCGACTCGGTTTCCAGCACTGTTTTTCAATTGCCAACTCACTTCGTTGCCATTCCGATGTTTGGGATTTATCCTGTCATAGGTTTTGGAGTAAACCATGTCACCGCTCCAATCGTAGATGTAGAGATTCAACTTGACTGTATCGTCCGATGTATTGAGTTCGTAGGAGAAGAATCCAACATCGTCATTGGATTGGCGTAATGGGTTTGGCCAAGCAAATGTGTTTCCACTGAACGTAAAGGAAACGGACATCGTGACCTCTCCATAATCATATACAGCGTAGTTCCCTGCTCTATCAGTGACCCGTATATCCAAATCATAATCCCCTGATCGTGTGGGTAGGAAGTCAACCTTCCAACGACTCCAAGGTTCTTGTTGTGCGTCACTGTCGTCCTCAGCTGGTACTGGTTCAATTGGTTGTCCATCGGGTCCTATGCCAACGATTTCAACGAGCCATACACCAGATGCAGGGACTGGTATTTCATTTTCACCTTGTTGTCCTGCTCTACGGGTACCTTCAGGGTCTGCAGCAGTTCCGATTAATGGCAGTGCTTCGTCAGTAAGTTCCGTTTTGCCACCATCGTCAGTTACAACGGCAGTTGGTTCTGTTGTCTCGTATAGGAATGCTGTAGTAATAGAACCTTGAGGCGTAATACCAAGTAGTTCAGTATCATTGCCAGTAGCAGTGACTGTTACTTGGTAGATACCTTGAATATTCAACCCATCTGATTTGAAGACCAACGTATCAACTCCATTTTGTCGGGTGGTTCCTGAGAGTTCTTGACCATTCGGATTTCTTACAACAATACGCGATTCAGAGAGATTAACACCTAATCCTGTGTCAGAAACAACAGCCTGTATGACAACACCACCTATGGTTGAAACTGCACTTGGGTAATCGTCAGCATCAATGTCAGTAAGTAGAGGTGCGTCATTTAACAGCAGTGAGTTTGGATCGATAATAGGTGGACTTGTGTCGTAAGTAAATTCTTTCTCGTAGGTTTCATTTCCATTCCCAGCTTTGTCAATGGGAGTAACGGTAATTCTGTATTTTCCATCTGCAGACCCATCGTCAGCAAGCGGGACATTAAGAGTGAATAAAAGGTGCTCTGGTTCATCAGAAACATAAAGCACACTTCCATCAATGTCAGTAGAATTAGGTGAAACCCGTTCAAAGGTTACCCACTCGGTATCAAGGTTTTCCCAATCCACACCTGCATGGTTGTCAGTGATATCTAAGCGAATTCTAATGAGTGAATTATCCACTTGTTGTTCTGCAACGATAAGATGTACATCTTTGGGATCAAGTTCAGGTGATTGCGTATCGTAAATGAAGACCAGACTTTGTGCGGCACCACTACGACCAGATGAACTTATTGGTGTAAATTCTATTGTATAATCACCATCTTCGGAACCATCTGTTGCGAGTGGACGGACTAACCTATAGATCAACTTATCAGTTTCTCGATGTTGCTGTCCTGCGACGACTTGCCCCTCAGAAGTCAACAGACGAACCGTTGAAAGATGGCGGACATCTACAGTTTCAAGCAGGACTTCAATCTCTTCAACTTTTTCATTCGTATAGGCTTCGTCTTCTGGAGCAGTGGTTGGGACTGTAGAAACAATAGCAGGTAGAAGTCTTGAGAGTAAGAAATCACTTTCATGGACAGTTCTGCCTCCGTTTCCTGCTCTATCAATTGCTTGAACCTGTATAACATATCGTCCATCTGCTACGAGTTGATTTGTCTTAAGAGTCAATTGGGATTTTCCATCGCTGGATAGATCACCTGAAATTGTTATACCGTTCGGATCAATCAATGTCACCGTTGTACGCGACCAATCTATGCCGCTTTCACCCTTATCGTCAAGACTTACCTGAATTTGTGTTATGTCTTCAGTCAATTGTTCATTATCAGCGGGAACTGTGCTGACAAGGGTCGGTGCTTGTGTATCATACACAATAGGGTGATTAATAGAAAGGACATTCTTTGATCTATCGGAGAATGCTATTTCCACGGTATATTCACCATCCCTACTACCATCAAGTGGAAGTGGTTCGTCAAGTGTGAGGAAGAGTTGATTATTCGTATCATTCGTAAGTTTTGTCGGCACAAGAACACCACTTTGATTTCGTAGTGTCACTACCTGATCTTCCAGCATCAAATCTGCAGGTCCAACATCCTGAATAGTAAATTGGAATTGTGTTAGACTTTCGCTGATATATGAGACCGGTTGACTCAGGTCCATCGGTGAAGCGTTTGTAATTTCAGGTTCTTGTGTGTCATAAACAAACTCGCGGTAGACTGCACTCGCCTCACGTCCCTTTTTGTCAACAGCGTAAACATATACGGCATATCTCCCATCGGAACTACCATCGTTGGAGAGTGTTATAGGTCTCCACACAAGTAGGTCAGTTCCATTAGTGGCTACTGATCCTGGAACGATTATTCCATCAAGCGTTGCCACGATGATTTCAGAACCGGTAATTGGATCAAAAGATAGTCCCGTGCCAGCGGGATCAAGGAGATTCGCCACAATTACAAGGTTTTCTGCATTGACATAAGCCGCATCTCCACTTCCTAAGGTTACTGTATCACCGATAATGACAGACTCAACATCGGGGAGAATGAATTCAAGAATAAACGCATATTGAATCGGACTTTGTGCGGCATTTCCTGCAATGTCTTGTGGTGTTACAAATAATGTATACTGACCTATTTGTGTCAAAGCAACAAAACTGAGTGTCATTTGAGATACACCATCATCGCCTACAGTGAAAGGAATCGTTTGGTCATTTGGATCGAGCAGTAAAATACTTGTGTTTTCAAAATCAACCCGCGTTGCTTCGTTGAACTTAATCGTGATAGTGTCAACAGATTCAGAAAGTTCTGCGACCTGACTTGGCGAAAGTTCTATAGGCGTTCCAGCAGTATTTACTTGAACAGATGATACTTGCGGTATAATTGAATCGTAGACAAGATTAAATCGTGTGGTTAAACGATTGCCAGCTTTGTCAATAAGGAGTACATTGAGCGTATAAGGTCCGTCTGCGGTACCGTCACTAGCAAATGGAGTGTCAAGAGTTAAATACAACTGATTCGTCAGTTCATCATAAGTCAACTTTGCTGGGACGGGTTTGCCTGTCGCATCCATCAATGCTACGACTTGAGAGGCATACACGATATCAGCCGGACCCACATCTTCAACGGTGAGAACAAATTGATTTAACCCACTGCCGAGATAAGAAATAGGTGCATGAAGCGTTATGGGGGTAGCAGAGGTTATCCGAGGTGCTTGTGTATCATAAATAAATTGCCTTCGGACAACAGTACCTGTGCGACCAGCCTTATCAACAGGTGTGATAACAACTGTATATTCTCCATCAGCACTTCCATCTACTGGCAATGGTATAGGTGTCCACGTCAACTGATTTGCTGCATTGAGGGTCGTAGTTCCAGATACTTGTATGCCTTGTGAATTGGTAACGACAATTGTAGAACCGGTATCTCCTACAGACAATCCAACACCAAGTGAATCGGTGATACTTGCGATGATTCTAGGAACAGAGATTCTTACGTATACAGTTGAACCTACTTTTCCATCAATGAGAACAGAATTGACCGATGGCAATGTGGTATCAAGTCGGAACTGGTATCGGATAGCTGTTTGTGCTACGTTTCCTGCGATATCTTGCGGTGTTACTGAAATCGTATAGATACCACTTTGTGTTAATGGTACGAAACGAACCGTTAGTTGAGAGTTTTCATTGTCTTCAAGCGTGACAAGGATTTCCTGGCCGTTTGGTCCTGTCAATGTTACACTGGTGTTTTCTAAGTCAACACGTTGAGCATCAGTAAACTTCAATGTCAGGCTACCTATAGATTCTGAAATTTCAACAACGTCATGTTGAATTAGAACAACAGAAGTATCATCGGCATGTGCTGTGACAGATTCTAAATCCGGCACTTCAAATTTCAACCTTAATTGATAGGAAACAGCGTTCTGAGCAACAGTGCTGTCAATATCTTGTGGTGTGACAGAAAGTGTATACAGACCACTTTGTTCTAAAGCGACAAATCGCACAGACAACGTTGCATCATCATCGTCTTCTAAAATAATAGGTATCTGTTGTCCATCGGGTCCAGTCAAAACAACACTTGTATTTTCAAAATCAACGCGCGATCCATTTGTAAATTCAAGTGTGAAACCTCCTACAGGCACAGAGAGTTCAAATATTTCATAAGGAGTGAGATCTAAAGAAGTATCTGCAGTGTTCACTTTTACGGATGCTATCTCCGGCATGTCAAATTCCAACCTAAATTGGTATGAAACAGCATTCTGAGCAACAGCACCGTCAATATCTTGTGGTGTGACAGAAAGTGTATACAGACCACTTTGTTCTAAAGCCACAAATCGCACAGACAACGTTGCATCATCATCGTCTTCTAAAATAATAGGTATTTGTTGTCCATCGGGTCCCGTCAAAACAGCACTTGTATTTTCAAAATCAACGCGTGATCCATTTGTAAATTCAAGTGTGAAACCTCCTACAGGTTCAGAGAGTTCAACTACCTCATAAGGAGTGATATCTAAAGAAGTATCTGTAGTGTTCACTTTTACGGAGGCTATCTCCGGCATATCAAACTCCAACCTAAATTGGTATGAAACAGCATTCTGAGCAACAGCGCCGTCAATATCTTGTGGTGTGACAGAAAGTGTATACAGACCACTTTGTTCTAAAGCCACAAATCGCACAGACAACGTTGCTTCATCATCGTCTTCTAAAATAATAGGTATCTGTTGTCCATCGGGTCCAGTCAAAACAACACTTGTATTTTCAAAATCAACGCGCGATCCATTTGTAAATTCAAGTGTGAAACCTTCTACAAGTTCAGAGAGTTCAACGATCTCATAAGGAGTGATATCCAAAGAAGTACTCGCTGTGTTAACTTTTACGGAGGATATCTCTGGCATATCAAACTCCAACCTAAATTGGTATGAAACAGCATTCTGAGCAATGTTGCCAGCATTATCTTGTGGTGTGACAGATAGTGTATACAGACCGCTTTGTTCCAGAGGCACAAAACGAACGATCAACTGAGAACTATCGTTGTCTTCAAGCGTGACTGGGATCTCTTGTCCATCTGGTCCTCTCAGACTTACGTTGGTATTTTCAAAGTCAACACGCAATGGATCAGTAAACTCAAGTGTGAGATTGTTAATTAATTCAGAAGTCTCAACTATCGCATGTTGAATAAGTTGTAAAGAATCGTCTGCGGAATTTGCTGTAACGGATGCTACTCCTGGTATCTCAAGCTTCAACCTAAACGAATATGATACAGCTCCCTGCGCCGTATTTCCAGCAATATCTTGTGGTGTGACAGATAGTGTATACATACCATTCTGTTCTAATGAGACGAATCGTATGTCTAACTTCGCATCACCGTCCTCTGTTAAAGTCAAGGGTATCTGTTGACCGTTAGGTCCTGTCAAGACTACTTCAGTACTTTCTAAGTCAATACGTGTGCCATCTGTAAACTCAAGGGTAAAACTACTAACAGATTCAGTAGTTTCAACAATCTCATAAGAAATTAGTTCAAAAGAAGCATCAACTGTATTTGCTTTAACAGATGCTAATCCTGGTATTTCAAACTTCAATCTAAACGGATATGAAACTGCCCCCTGTGCGACATTGCCAGCAATGTCTTGTGGTGTGACAGAAAGTGTATATAGACCACCTTGTGCTAAAGTGACGAAACTTGCAGTTAATTGGTCAGTACCATTATTTTCTATTGTGAGTGGAATTGATGAATTACCCGGACCTGTGAGTGTAATAACCGTAGCTGCAAAGTTTACCTGTGTTGTTTCAACAAAATTAATTGTAAGTTTGTTGATAGACGCAGATAAATCTGTAACTTGATATGGTGTTAGGTCTATCGGTGTCTCAGTATTCAGAGAGACTGATGATATACGTGGCACTTGCGAATCATAATGGATTGTGTGTGTCGTTTGATTCGTGTTCCCTGCTTTATCAATAAGATTTATGGTCAGAGTGTATTCACCATCTGCACTTCCATCAGTGGACAGAGATGGAGTAGGAGTGAAGAAAAGCCGGTTAACTCCGTCATGTGTTACCTGTCCGGCAACCGCTTCTGCACCATCTTTGTCCAATGTGATTGTTTGATCATCAAGCTCAAGTAATGACGGACCTACATCTTCAACTGTGAACTCAATTGATGTTAGGTTACCACCAATATAAGACATTGGTTGATGGAGTATGATTGGTGTAGCGTTGGTTATTCGTGGTGCCTGTGTGTCGTAAATAAAGTGTCGATTAACAACTGGCCCCGTACGTCCAGATTTATCTACAGGTGTGATAGTAACAGTATATCGTCCATCGGCACTACCATCTGTCGGTAGAGCTGCGGGAGTCCAAGTCACTTGGTTCGTCCCGTTGGATGAGAGGATTCCAGACACAGCAAATCCTTGCTCACTATTGACAGTAATTGTTGACCCACTATCGCCAAACGCTAATCCAACACCAGTGGCATCCGCAAACGTCGCGACTATCTCTGTGTCAGGATCATTAATCAATATATTTGTGCCAAGTTTACCGTCAATAAGTACAGAACTCACTGCGGGTAGAGTGATTTCAAGTCTAAACTGATATTGAATTGGACTTTGCGCGACATTTCCTGCAATATCTTGTGGTGTGACAGAGAGTGTGTAAAGACCACTTTGTATTAATGGGATAAAACGGACCAAGAACTGATTACTACCGCTCTCCTCTTGGCTTACTGTTATATCTTGTCCGTTAGGTGAGGTGAGTGTGACACTGGTGTTTTCAAAGTCAATCCGTTCTGCGTCCGTAAACTTCAGTGAAAAACTGTTAATGGCATCAGATATATCCATAATCTCATAGGATGCAAGTTCATAGGATGCAGAAACTGAGTTTGCATGAACGGTTGTTATACCTGGCACTTCAAACTTCTGCCGAAATGGATATGGGACAGCACCTTGGGCAACATTACCAGAAATGTCTTGCGGAGTAACAGAAAGCGTATACAAGCCATCCTGTATTAGAGAAACAAAGTTTGCAGTTATTTCGTCAATACCGTTGTTTTCAAGTGTTAACGGGATTGTTGAACCATCTGGACTCATTAATGTGATAACCGTATTATCAAAATCGATCCTTGTCATCTCTATAAACTTTAGTGTGATTTTGCTAATAGATCCAGATAAATCTGTAACTTGATAGGCTGTTAGATTTGACGGTGTCTCTGTGTTCAATGAGACTGAAGCCAACTGTGGTGCTTGAGAATCATAAACAACGGTATACTCAACTTGATATGGATTACCTGCTTTGTCAACAAGGTTAACCGTAACTGTGTATTCTCCATCAGCACTACCATCAGTTGGCAATGGAGCAGGAAGCGTGAAGAAGAGTTGATTGTTGTTATCATGTGTAATATGTCCAGCAACAATTTCACCACTTTCCTTTGTAAGGCTAATAGTTTGATCATCAAGGTCAAGTAGCGCAGGACCGACATCTTCAACAGAAAACTGGAACTGCTCCAAACCATCACCTACATAAGATATTGGTTGATATAAACTTATGGGTGCAGCAGCAGTTATTTGAGGGGATTGTGTATCGTATATAAATGCGCGATATGCAACATCACCAGTGCGACCCGCTTTATCTACAGGCGTAACAGATATTGTATAACGACCATCCGCACTGCCATCAGAGGGTAATACTGATGGTCTCCATACCAGTCGGTTTTCATCGTCTATTGTTGTAATTCCAGGCACTGGTAGTCCACTTTCACTGGTAACACCGATGTTTGATCCACCTTGTCCAACTGCTATACCGATTCCAGTCGTATCCGCTATCGTTGCGATGATTTCTCCTGCAGTCCCCTTGACATAAACAATCGCACCACTTTGACCGTCAATCAAGACAGATGTAACAACTGGAACTGCAATATCTATATTGAATTTGTAGATAAACGGTGAGGCAGTTACATTTCCGATGTTATCTATGGGTATGACTGTGAGTGTATAAGAACCGAGTTTTGCAAGGTTTTGGAAACTAAGGGTCAATAATGTTTCCCCATCAATGCTTTTGCGTGCTGCAATCTCATTGCTATCGGGATCTACTAATGTGACAACTGTGTTTTCAAAGTCAACATCGGTTGCATCAAATTCAATATTGATATGAGAGAACGCTTCAGTAACATCAATAGTACTATCAAGAGATAGTTGGTTTAATGCATCTGTGCCAACCTGGACAGAGGTGATTGAAGGGGATAAGGTATCCAGATTCAAATTAAAAGTCTGAGCGATTACAACACCAGAATAATCACGGAAAGACGCTGTAATAGTGTATCTTCCATCTGCTGTACCTTTTGGAATTGCGGTTTCTGTGCTCCATGTCAACTGGTTGGTGGCAGCATCTGCGGCAACTTCTGCTTGTGGAACTATTTGACCTAGTGCGTTTCGCACAGTGATTGTTGAAGCATCAAAATTGATTCCTGAACCGATATAACCAACAAGTTCTACTGTTATATCACCTAAACTATTTACTGTTCCAGTTTCAGGTGTGAGTAATTTGACTTGTGGACGTGCCTGACTTACAAGATAGAATTCACGACGAACAACTGAACCGAGATTTCCTGCTCTGTCAGTCGGTGTAACTTCAATTATATAAGTGCCATCGTCAGATCCATCCAACGCAATTGGTTGCAGTAGGGTAAGTGTAGCAGTATCTGTGCCGTCACTTGAAATATTCACAGGCACTTCAACTTGAGTTTCACCCGTATTGCGTTTGAGTGCAAAGACACTTTGAACGAAATCAATTCCGCTTGTTGTTTCATTTAGTTTCACAACAACTTGCGATAAATCCTGAACGCTTTGATTCGCAGCTGGGACTGTAGAAACAAGCGTGGGTACTTGTGTGTCATAGATAAGATGAAAACTATAAATCTGGTTATTACCGAGAGGGTCTGAAGCTTTAACATTAAGCCTATAGCTGCCGTCTTGACTTCCATCACTATTTAGGAGAGGATCATCTAATATATATGTAAGTACATTATTATTTAGGTCTGGGAATGCACGACCTGATATTGCGTCAACACCACCGTCTGTCTTTGGTGTGCCAAATATAATACGACTAATGTCGTCTGCTCCTGAAAAAATTACACCTGTCCCGAATTCACCATCATCAAAAGTAGCAACAAACTGGTTTAGGGGGAGATTGTAATACACAGTGTCGCCTAAGATGTTGAATGCTTCACCATCACGTGTCGGACTTACCGATACAAGTTCTGGTGCAATATTGTCAAAAAGAAATGTAATCTGTATAGGTGTCGTTTGGTTTCCTGCTTTATCTGAAGCGACTATCTCAACAGTATATTGACCGTCGTGTATGCCATCTTTTGCTAATAGAGGAGATAATAGTTGCCAACGTATTTTATCATCTGCAGATCGGGTTTGTTGTCCGAGAACGTCGCCACCACTCGGTCCTTTTAACCGTATTGTGGAATCAGCGAGATTAAGTTCAATGTTGTCCTCTAATGTCGCTTCAATATAATTTGTCAATCCACTAATACCACTACCGGGGACAAATTCTCCACTTTGTGTTGCCACACTCTTTAATATGGGAACAGAGTTATCAAATGTGAATCGGACGCGACTTGAGGCAAGGTTTCCGACATTATCGGAGATAAATGCAGTAACTTCATATTCACCGTTTTCATCAAGTTCATCTAAAATATCCCCGAGCGTAAATGTAGCTTTGTTCCCAAAGGTCATCGCACCATTTAGGTTTCTTCCGTCTACAGGTCTAATTAGGACTTCTGTATCTCGTCCCGTGAGATTAACACCTGTGCCATCGGGGTCATCAGCAGTGAAATTGATTGTCGTAATTGGCGCGTTCACAAACTTGCCGTTTGTCAGTGCAATTGAATCGTTCAGTGTGATACTTGTGATACGGGGTTCTTCTGTGTCAATTGTAATATTCCCTGTTTTCCCTGATTCTGCATCATTTCCACCTTTGTCCTTCACTCGAATTCTTAAGGTGTATTGTCCATCAAAAAAGGCTCTTCTATTGTTATCTTCACCATCCCAATTGTATGTGTGGCTGCCAGATGTAGTAGAAAGTGGAACACGTCTGCCAATGTTAGCGTTTCCTGGTGCTCTTTGAAATTCCAACCATGCCTCGGAGACATCTTCATCTATATCATAGTAGACAGCAAGCGAATACAGGTCAGGTGAAAAGGCATCATCATCAATACTAATAGTAACTTCTGGGGCTTTGCTGTCTACGGTTACTTGTGCAGTTAGTTCTGATACTTGACCTAGTGGAAGAGCAGGAATGCCAGTAAGTTTAACTGTAATTGTATAATCACCATCAGGTAGTTTTTCACGGTCCCCTTCATCACCCTTTTTAAAATACATTCCATCCCATACATATTGTACAGTCTGATTTTTTGCCAATTTATCGCCTGAGTCTGTTTCAGGTCCAGAAGCAATAGTTTTTGCACCAACTACACCCGTACCATCAACAGTAATCGTATAATTATACTGCTGACCACCTTGACCAAATTCATCAGAGGCATCACCAAAATCACTGGTTGTAAAGGAGATGATTAATTTCTCTCCATCATCTTGACCGTTAAATACATTATCGCCATTCGCATCTACGGAGAGACCCAATAGACCTGCCCAAGCATTTGGTTGCACTACTAACAATGCAATAAACAATTGGAAAATGAGAAATAGTGCCCAACGATAACCGGTTGATAATTTAGTATCTCTTTTGTTGTGGCACACAGAAATAAAACAATTTTTGATTTTTGACACGCGTTTTCCCCCACTACAACGAAGTTTGGATTCAACTTCGCGTGTATTCACAAGAATTAATGTCCTATTAATATAGCTTTGATTAAATTTATGTTTTAGACGCAAGAATTATAATTAGGTTGATAAAAACATAGCATTGTATCTATATACGTATGTTTTGTTTTATGGGCAGGTTGAAAACCTGCCCGATTAAGTTGAAATCAACCGATATCTCCATCTGCGACCATTGTTAGAAGTGCGGAATCATCTGCGGTGAGTGGTAAGGTAATTTTGGCACGTTCACGACTGGAGTGGTAAGTTGCGAATATAAGTTCAGTTGACTGAAGTGCTTTTCGTCCACTAAGCTCAGGTTCACGTCCTGTCTTGATACTGTCAATTAGATCAAGTACAGAGAGTGTCGTGTCGTTTCCTTTTGGGGTAACATCACTGAGGTCGGGTTGTTCCCATTCATTTGACCCTTCTCTTAGCATTTTTACAGGAGCACCACCACCGACATCAATAATGCCTTTCGTACCAATGATACGGTTTGCGAATCCACTTGAGGAGACACCACCTGTTGTCAACAAACCTTCTACACCGTTTTTCCATCGATACCACGTTAAACCACTGGTTTCTACCTGCGTTCCGAAGACGATTCTTTCCTCTGTTACATCTATTTGACCAATAACCCAGTCAATAGGTTCGTCATTATTGTAAAATTGGAACATATCAAACCAATGTGTTCCCCAATCAAGTAGATTTGAGCATGAACCTTCCATTCTTCGCAATTCACCTATGGCCCCTTCGTTTGCCAATTGTCTCGCTTTGATGAATTGTGCACCAAAACGGCGTTGATGACAGAAAGTTATCACGACATCGTTATCTACGCATGCCTGATAGAGTGCTTTCGCATCACCCCATGTCGGTGCCATCGGTTTTTCGGAGTGGATCGCTTTGATACCGCTATTAGCAGCAGCGATGACCATATCTTTATGAAGTGCAATCCACGTACATACGCTGACGAAATCCAGTGATTCCTTATCAAGCATTTCATTATAGTCTTCATAAGTCCGTGGTACTTCAAACTGTTCAGAGAATTTATCGCGTGCCCCTTCAATCGGGTCTGAGCAAGCGACTATCTCAACATCAGGAGATGCTTTGTATCCTTGGGCATGTGCGCGGCCGCGTCCACCACAACCGATAATACCTGCTTTAAATGTTGCCATATTAAATTCCTTTATTTTTCTTTATGATCCGTAGATCAAAAAATCAATAGTGAGACCAGATGACCATTTATGTTTAGTCTGTTATGTCAGTTGATTTATGAGGTTATCACCTAACAGAATATTAGCGAAAATTGCTGAATCAAATAAAGACATGACACATGTTGTCAAGGAAAGTTTCAGCAAGTTTCCATGCAACATCAATTGAAATCTGCAAAATGGTGCTCCGCAATTTAGTCAAGTAAGATCTTGACCCTTCACTTTAACAATGCTATAATTTATCACATATTAAGTTGAAACTCAACATACTTTTTTCACTGGATGAGGAGGATACAGATGGCTAACCAAAAACATGATCTGGTTGAATATCCTATTCAAGAGGATGTTTTATTGCAAGTCTATTGGCGAGATGATGTTGGTGGACGTGGTCCTGCAGCATCGCTATATGTTTATGATGATGAGATTATGCGGTTTGATTGTTTTGGTGGTGACAACGGACATTGCCACTTCAATTTACGTCAGACCCGTGGTAGACGGTGGATGTATCCAGAAGGTTCATTCCAAGACCATATTCATCAGAGTGTGTTTGATCTTCACACAAATCTGACGTTCTGTCTAAAAACGCATCAAGATGAGCGAATTCAGGAAATTCAGGTTTCACAAGAGAGTCTAAGACAAGCTGCGCTCCAAATGGAAACATATTTGTTAGAATTAGCTGATAAACTACAAGGTGAAGCTGCATGAAAGTTGTGACAGCAGCTGAAATGCGCAAAATTGACCAAGATACAATTGATGGTATCGGGATTCCGGGCATCGTTCTTATGGAAACTGCGGGAAGTGAAATAGTCCGTGCCATAGAATGTCATTATCCATCTGCACAACGAATCGGTGTTCTTGTAGGTAAAGGGAATAATGGTGGGGATGGTCTGGTGATTGCACGTCAACTCGCGCATGTTGGACGTGAGGTGCATATCTTTCTTGTTTCTCCACAAGAAAGCTTCACAAGAGAAGCGCGAGTTAATTTGGACATTGCATATAAGCTTGGACTGAGTATTGAGGAGACTTTGACAGATGATACAACCTGTATAAAGAATCGTAGATGTGAATTGTTGGTAGATGCAGTTTTTGGTACAGGATTGCACAGTGATGTACGAGAACCTATCTCAACAATAATCAATGAGATAAACAAACTATCCACACCGATTCTTGCTGTTGACTTACCATCTGGTTTGGATGCAGATACAGGTGTTCCTTTAGGTGCTTGTGTAAAAGCCGATAGGACGGTAACTATCGGTTTACCTAAAAGAGGGTTGTTATTACAACCCGGTGCTGAACTTGCAGGTCAATTACAGATTGTTGACATTGGATTCCCGAAACAAGTCATTAATGCACAGAAGATCAAAGTTAATTGGACAACTGAAAAAGATGCAGCAAATTTGCTACCACCCCGTGCTTCTGATTCACATAAGGGAAGTTATGGACGTGTACTCGTTGTAGCCGGATCTACTGGGATGACAGGTGCGGCTTCTCTGACAAGTGAAGCCGCGTTGCGCGTAGGTGCGGGACTTGTGACACTCGCTATACCGAAGAGCCTTAACGCTATTTTGGAGGTTAAGTTATCTGAAGTTATGACACTGCCTTTACCTGAAACGGAAAACGGGAGTTTAGCAGAATCAGCAACCCAACCTATCCTTGAATTTGCTGAAAAGACGAAGTCTGTTCTCGCTATAGGACCTGGTCTATCGCAAAATCCAGAAACGGTGGCACTTGTTCATCAACTAATAAAAGATAATAGTGAACAAGGGTTAGGTTTGCGAATGGTTATTGATGCAGATGGTTTGAATGCATTAGCAAGAGCAAAAGAACTTATTCCATTACTCGGTGAGGAGACAGTCCTAACACCACATCTCGGAGAGATGGCACGTCTCATAGATACTCACTCCGCAACATTAGCAGCAGACAGAATTAGCACAACTGAGGAATTCGCAGAAAGATATAGGGGAACACTTGTACTTAAAGGTGCACCTACTATAACTTCATATCCAAGTGGTAGTGTTTGGATAAACTCTACCGGCAATCCAGGAATGGCAACTGCGGGTATGGGAGATGTGTTGACAGGTGTTATCGCAGGTTTTATGGCACAAAAAGTGCAAAGTAATCATGCTGCGACTCTTGGGGTTTATTCGCATGGGTTAGCGGGTGACATCGCTGTCGAAACTTTTGGAAGGCATGGACTCATGGCAAGTGATGTGTTAAGGACATTACCGCAGGCAATATATTCATTGATACAAAATTAACCGAATTTGTGAGGCAAAAATGTCTAACTTTAAAATATATTCAGTTGCTGCAGCAGATGCTTCAACTGCATTCCAAATAGAATTGGATCCGCGGGCAATTGCTGCTGCGGAAGAACTTGAAAGTAGTGGTGCTCAAGGGGCAGAAAGAGAAGAGATATTGAGAAAGAATCTCGGAGATGACTATGCGAAAGGGTACCAGGGCACTGCATGGGGATTGCATGGAATATCAGAGGGCTTAACTCCCACGCGATTAGCACTTTTGTTAGAAGCACGCGGTGAATCGTTTGACCCTTGTGCTGAACGGGAAACTTTTGATCACAGTCTGATGGTTAATGTTGAAGAGGAATTAGCATCACAGTTAGATGGTATTCGGGAATCTGTTTTGAACGTCATTGTTAAGGAATATATAGGTGAATTGTTAGGGGAATAATCAGGCATCAACTCTATTATAACCTAAGTTACTACACACACCATATAAAAAATGATAAAAATTGTAAATATTAACTTGACTTAAGTTATTTAATTATGTTATAATTAGAATCACACATATTATTGAATAAGACAGAGAAATATGAAAACAAAATACACAAGAGACAATGATAATCCTACAAACAATCTTTTCACTACAGAGAATGAGGTGTGTAAAGATTTTGGCACTAACTTCTCACCATGAATTGTAGGAGCGGGTCTCTGTGCCCGCCCGTTGTCTTACGGGACAAGGAATGGCGGGACACAGAGACCCCGCGCTACAATGACAGGCGTAATTTAAGAAGATCAATCCGTTTTATTAGTGTCCTCAGTCCCGTAGGGACGATATGTCTATAGCACAACGTTCAACACCCATTTCTTAGTCCCGTATGAGGATTAATTTATTAAACGGGTAATTCTCATTTTCTCAAACTCGGTAGGTGCGGTTTCCTAACCGCTCCAGACTTCTCAAGGAAATTACCCGATTTATTTTTTAATCTTCATTAGGGACGGAATGTTTATAGAAACCAGCCGCCTCTAGTTCTTTAGTCCCGTATGAAGATTGATTTATTAAACGGGTAATTATAATCACGCCAAAACTGGTAGTAGGAGCGCTTTGTAAGCGCGATTGTCAAACCCGTAGGCGCGCTTTGTAAGCGCGCTGGACTTTGATCTCAAATTACCCATTTTATTTCTTAATCTTCATACGGGACTAAAAGCTGTGATGATGGCGTTTAGCTATAAACATCCCGTCCCTACGGGACTAAAGAACGTTATCGCCATGCAAATAAATCCTTAAATTGACGCCTATAGTGCGGTTAGGAAACCGCACCAACCGGACCGGGGAAACGCCTAATTAACACTAAATTGACGCCTACGGTGCGGTTTCCTAACCGCACCGGAACACACAAGAAAACTGACTATGAAAGGTTTTATCACAAATACGCCAGAATACGCGTGTGGTATTCTGCATTGGTTAGGAAACCGCACCTACCGACTTGGAGCATTTAGCATTTGTGATGAAAAATCAAGAAAAACCGAAAACTATAGTGAACATTGAAAATAATAATACAATGTCCCTGTAGGAGCGATCTCCGAATCGCGATTTAACTCAGTGATAATCGGGAATCGGAGTTCCCTCCTACATCTCGTAATGTCCTATTAATTCAAAAGTCTACTATAAATAACCCTGTCAAATGAAACAAATTACCAGTTTCATGCGTATTTATAATACTTTATACAGAAATTGACAAATTTGTTCCGTTTTTTTGTAAAATATATTTGACATACACCATGTTATGTGATATACTTAAAATCTGATTTGGGGTTGAAAGTAAATTTCTACCCGTTCTTTGAAATAAATTTGACTTATGTGCAGACTCTATAGTATACTAATATACCTTATCATAAAGAGTTTGACTTATGTCAGATTTAGTGGTTGACTGAATACCACACGGCGCGAGGGGGTGTAGCTCAGCTGGGAGAGCAACTGCTTTGCACGCAGTAGGTCAGCGGTTCAACTCCGCTCATCTCCATCGCCTAAATGAAATGCATCGCATTTCTGAAAATATAGGCGGCGTTCTTTGACAACTGAATAGTAGAGGGTAAATCGGTAGAATAAAAATATCACCTATCAAGCTACTAAGGGCTTACGGTGGATGCCTTGGTGCCAGGAGACGATGAAGGGCGTGACCGGCTGCGAAAAGCTTCGGGGAGTTGCATAGTAAACTGTGATCCGGAGATTCCCGAATCGGGCAACCGAGTAGGTTAATACCTACTACTTGTGTCTAACACAAGAGATAACCAGGAGAAGTGAAACATCTCAGTACCCTGAGGAAAAGAAAGAAAACCTCGATTCCCCCAGTAGCGGCGAGCGAAAAGGGAACAGCCTAAACTTGATATATGCTAAAGCCTGAGCGCGTTGTATATCAAGGGTTGCGGGGTCCATTCGGTGTGGGTTCAGACACACCAGAAGTTAACGAATCCCTAGCTTAATGTTTCTGGAAAGAACAACCGGAGCGGGTAAAAGTCCCGTGAGCGAAAGCGATGACGAACTTCCTGATGGATACCCCAAGTACCACGGGATAGGTCAAACCTGTGGGAATCTAGGAGGACCACCTCCTAAGGCTAAATACTCCCTGGCGACCGATAGTGAACAAAGTACTGTGAAGGAAGCGGTGAAAAGTTCCCCTGTTAGGGAAGTGAAAAGTTCCTGAAACCGTAAAGCCTACAATCTGTGGTAGTGCTAAGTCACGCAAGTGACATGCATGACCGCGTGCCTTTTGCATAATGAGCCGGTGACTTACTCTGTGTAGCCAGATTAAATATCTATGATATGAAGTCGTAGCGAAAGCGAGTCTGAATAGGGCGTTCAGTTGCATGGAGTACACCCGAAACCAGGTGATCTACCCATAGGCAAGGTGAAGCATATGTAAAAATATGTGGAGGCCTGAACCCACCAAGGCTGAAAACTTGGGGGATGACCCGTGGGTCGGAGTGAAAGGCTAATCAAACCTGGTGATAGCTGGTTCTCCCCGAAATAGCTTTAGGGCTAGCCTCATGTGTTCGACATTGGCGGTAGAGCTCTAATTGGACTCGCGGCCCCACCAGGTTAGCAACTCCAGTTAAACTGCGAATGCCATTGTCTTAAAGCATGGGAGTCAGTCAGTGGGGGATAAGCTCCATTGACAAGAGGGAAACAGCCCAGACCATCAGCTAAGGTCCCTAAATATACACTAAGTGGTAAAGGATGTTTTGTTGCTGAGACAGCCAGGATGTTGGCGTAGAAGTGGCAACCATTTAAAGAGTGTGTAATAACTCACTGGTTGAGCGATTTTGCACCGAAAATTTCCGGGGCTAAGTGTATTACCGAAGCTGTGGATGTCTATTGTCTACGGACAATAGATGTGGTAGGGGAGCGTTCTATAGTAGGACTGAAGGAGAACTGTGAAGTGCTCTGGACGAATTAGAAGTGATTATGCCGGCATGAGTAGCGATAAAACAAGTTAGAAGCTTGTTCGCCGAAAGCCTAAGGGTTCCTGGGCAAGGCAATTCCACCCAGGGTTAGTCGGATCCTAAGTCGAGGCCGAAAGGCGTAGACGATGGGAAGCAGGCGTAATATTCCTGCACCACCATTACTAGTATGATGCTAGGGGAGACGCAAGCATTAGGAACTACCAGCTGATGGATATGCTGGGTTAAGCCCGATGGAGTGCACTAGGTAAATCCGGTGCAATATACTCCAGGAGGTGAACAGGATTCCGCAAGGATACAAACTGTTCCGGTTGCTTGCCAAGAAAAGAACCTCGAGCGGACGAATAATGGTGTCCGTACCGCAAACCGACACAGGTAGGCGAGGAGAGAATCCTAAGGCGCCCGAGAGAACTCTCGCTAAGGAACTCGGCAAAATGACCCCGTAACTTCGGGAGAAGGGGTGCTTTGAGTAGTTGCCGCGTTTCGCACGCGAAACCGAAAAAAGCCGCAGTGAAATGGCCCATGCGACTGTTTACTAAAAACACAGGTCTCTGCTAAATCGCAAGATGATGTATAGGGACTGACGCCTGCCCGGTGCCAAAACGTTAAGGTAAGGAGTGAAGCGCAAGCGGAAGCTCCGAACTGAAGCCCTGGTAAACGGCGGCCGTAACTATAACGGTCCTAAGGTAGCGAAATTCCTCGTCGGGTAAATTCCGACCTGCACGAATGGCGTAACGATATGGGCACTGTCTCGGCGAGAGACTCGGCGAAATTGTAATACCGGTGAAGATGCCGGTTACCCGTACCAAGACGGAAAGACCCCGTGAACCTTTACTATAACTTGATATTGGGTTTTAGTGCTGCCTGTGTAGGATAGGTGGGAGACTGTGAAGCTGGAACGTCAGTTTCAGTGGAGTCGTCCTTGAAATACCACTCTTGTTGTACTGGAATTCTAACTTTGGTCCGTGAATCCGGGCTGAGGACAGTGTCAGGTGGGTAGTTTGGCTGGGATGGTCGGCTCCTAAAGCGTAACGGAGCCACCCTAAGGTTCCCTCAGTGCGATTGGAAACCGCGCGTAGAGTGCAAAGGCAGAAGGGAGCTTAACTGCGAGACGGACACGTCAAGCAGATGCGAAAGCAGGGCTTAGTGATCTTACGGTGCTGTGTGGAAAGGCCGTAACTCATTGGATAAAAGGTACTCCGGGGATAACAGGCTAGTCGCCCCCGAGCGCTCACAGCTACGGGGCGGTTCGGCACCTCGATGTCGGCTCGTCACATCCTGGGGCTGCAGAAGGTCCCAAGGGTTTGGCTGTCCTCCGATTAAAGTGGCACGCGAGCTGGGTTTAGAACGACGTGAGTCAGTTCGGTCCCTATCTGGTACGGGCGTAGGATATTTGAGTGGAGCTGCCCCTAGTATGAGAAGACCGGGGTGGATGTACCTCTAGTGCACCAGTTGTCACGCCAGTGGCACCGCTGGGTAGCTATGTGCAGAAAGGAGAAACGCTGAAAGCATATAAGCGTGAAACCTACCTCAAGATAAGATATCCCACAACGAAAAGTTGGTAAGACTCCTTCGAGATCAGGAGGTTGATAGGCCAGATGTGTAAACCGTGCGAGCGGTTCAGCTAACTGGTACTAATAAGTCGAGGGCTTGATAATTTATTTTTCTCTACCGACCCCTCACACACTATTCAGTTGTCAAATATTATTATACACCTTTCCGGTGGTTACAGCGAAGGGGACACACCCGTTCCCATTCCGAACACGGTAGTTAAGCCCTTCAGCGCTGATGATACTTCGGGGGCAACCCCGTGGGAAAGTAGGTCGCTGCCGGAATACTTATCAAAAGGGCAGGTTCCGAACCTGTCCTTTGCTTTTAACCACCAAGAAATAATGCCAGTTTGCTCCCATTGTCTTGCATCCCTATCTTTCCTCCAACTGACAAACTATTTCACGCTATCTTGTTCGTTAGTAACAGATGTATTTTCCCATATTAGAACGGTGCCATCCATACTACTGCTGGCAATAGGTTGTCCCCCTTCACTGAATATTATCTGTTCTATCCTACTTGTATGTCCAGAAAGAATCTGTTTTTGTTGTCCGGTATCCGTGTCCCATAAGTAGATGTCTCCACCCTGAATTCCACTGACAAGTGTTCCTCCATCCAGCGTAAAAGAAACGAAACTGACATCATATTCATCTCTAAGGTAACCAGGATGCCAACGCGGATCCGTGAGTATATGCAACTGTTCGCCTGTATCAACATCCCACAAACGAATTGTTTTATCCCTGCTACCACTTGCTATTGTGCTTCCATCTGGAGTGAAAGATAAAGATAGAATTTCATCTGTATGTCCTAAAAGTGTATGTTTGATATGTCCAGCAACAACATCCCATAAATCAATCTGAACAATCTTTCCGCCTTCTTTGGTAAAATGATGAGTTGTTATTGCAAATGATCTCCCATCTGGACTAAAGAGTTTATCTGATAAATTATGTGAGTGGTTAGTATTGACTGTATTGTGTTTGCCAGTCGTAACATCCCACACAGTGAATAGTCCACCATAGTTCCAACTTAGAAGAGATTTTCCATCCGTACTAAATGAAATTTGTAAGATACCTTTTGAATCGTTGTCGAAGTCCATTTTCAATGCTCCAGAGGATACATCCAATAAATACAGACCATTCTTTACATCCACACCGGCAAGCGTCTTTCCATCAGGACTAAACATTACTGTTTTAACCGGATGTTTGCCTGTTCGGATTCTTTTCTTCAGTTTTCCAGAAGGTACATCCCAAAGGTTGATCGTTTTGTCTTCACTACTACTTGCGAGTATTTGTCCATCTGGGTGAAATGACATACTGTGAACATTTTTCTTATGCCCAAGGAGTGTTCTCATATATTTCCCTGTGGTCATATCCCAGAGATGTATATTCTTGCTCCTCCAACCTTCATCTGTTGCAACTATGGTTCCATCTGGACTGAACAATACATCAAGAGGCCAGGTAGGATGTCCTGTAATTGTTTTCTGATGTATTGCATTATCAGCGTTCCATAAACTGATTGAACCATTTATATCTTTACTGACAATTGACTCCCCATTATGCATTATTTCCACCATACGTGGAGAATTGAAATTCCCGTTAACTGTCCTCTTTTTCTCTCCAGTTACAATATCCAAGATATGTATGGCACTGTTTTTGTCAACTGTTACCAATGATTTTCCATCGGTGCTGAGAAACACACGTGAGACATGACCTGTATCACGAATCAGTACTTTCCGCTGATTTCCAGTATCAACATCCCAAAGATAGAATGTATTACGCCTACCCAAACCTGCTAAGATTTCACCGTCTGGACTAAAAGATACACGTCTTACATGATGCTCAGCACCCTCTAATATCTTCTTTTCCTGTTTAGAGGTTATATTTGACAGAAGATATGTTAACTCGATATTCTTGTTATTTGCATCAGCATGATCCACTTCTGCAACTAAAAGTTTACCACTGTTGAACGATATTCGAGATGTACCGCTATAAGTATACCTTCTAACCTTTTGTTTGTGAGTTTTTGTACTTATATCCCACAGATTGATCTCATGGATACTGGCACTGGCAAGCATTGTACCATCCGAACTGAATACAATGTCAAAGATACCACCAGCGTGTCCAACAAAGGTATGTATAAGTTCACCTGTCCCAATGTCCCATAAACGAACAATCTTATCGGTACTCCCACTCGCAAGAATGTTTGAATTTGGACTAAACGCTATCGCGCTGATATTAGATTTATGAGGCAACAACAATGCAAGTTCTTCACCGCTTTGTACATCATACAACCAAATCCCTATAGCTGAAGCAACGGCTAATACAGTGTTGTCAGGTGATAACGCCATCTTATTTATTCTGCCTTTACCTATACGTGCTCTCACTCCATCAGGGAGTTGAAACTGAGGTGAATCTGTGGGAATAATCTCTGTTTCGGTTGATTCACGTATCAATACGGACCTAATCACTCCAAAAATGGAAACAATACTGAGAATCATAAGAGAAATTACCAGCGTTTTTTTCATCTAATCTTCGGGCAGGAGACCCAATCCTTTAGGTTTGGGTCTCCTGCCCGCTCCTATGTTTTTCTTGACAATAAATGTCAAACTTGCTAAAATATATTCGGAAAGTTCAATCACACGTAGTCGTGTGTGAGGTTGTCCGCAGTCTTTGGTGCTATATGTTGCGGAGCATAAAACTGAAAAACATATACGCTCTCACTACCATAGACACATAACAATTGAGTGGTAGGGACATGGGAGGTAAAAAACCCAGTCCGAAAAACACACTCTCAAATAATAAGTTGCTCTTTTAGAGCAAGTGAGGTTGCTTAGAACCCACTGTGGAGACGAAATAAGACGGATGATCCTTTTGGTGAAACGCAACGTCTATGAAGCACAAGCCCAACCCTTTAGGTTTGGGTACTATGACTAGTAAGTCTCCTTGCAATACAATCTTTTATCGGTTCTTGTGTCAGTCTATTCTCACATCTAATACCACAGTTTCATTTAACACTATTGTCGGTGTTAAGTAAAACTGAGAGATCCCACAGAAATACTGTGCAATCCATCCCTCCACTTGCCATTAACTTTCCATCAGGACTGAAGACAATACTCCAAATACTTGAATAATTCTCATGAATAGTCTTAATTTGCTGACCTTTGACAAAATCCCAGAGCCGTATTTTTCTCCACAGATCACTGCTTATAAGTGCCTCTCCGGTTTCAGTGACAATTGTTGATCCATCGCTTCTGAAGAGTACATTCCAAAGAGTTCCCTTATACGCGGTAAGTCCGCGTTGCGACTCGTATGTGCTTAGATCCCAGAATCGGAGGGTACTGTCCTCACCTGTGCTTGCAAGCGTTCTTCCATCCGCGCTGAATGTAATAGTATAGATCTCACCAACATGTCCGGTAACTGTTTGCAGATGTTCTCCAGTGTTCAAGTTCCACAGAAGTATGCTACCATCCTGACCACCACTCGCAAGTAACTCACCATCCGAACTAAACTGCAAACTTGTGACACTATCGGAATGTCCTGTTAGCGTCTGCCGATGTTTTCGTGTGGTCATGTCCCACAGTCGAATCGTCTTGTCTCCACTCCCGCTTGCCAGTGTATTCCCATCTGGACTGAAGGCAATACTCTCAACATAACCCGTATGTCCTTTCAGTATTCTTACAAGTGTTCCTGTTTGTATATCCCATAGATTGATGAATTTGCTTCCGTCTTGATACTTATCCATTTGTATTCTACCCGAATGTCCATCATTATATCCGCTTGCAGTCGCGAGTGTGCGTCCATCAGAACTGAACCCTACACTTTCAATATAAATTTGCTTTTCCGAATGGTCTTCAAATAAGTGTTGATGCGTAAGGTTTCTTATATTCTTACCAGTTTCTACATTCCACAATCGTACGGTTTCGTTATACCCCGAAGTCGCAAGCGTTTTGCCATCTGGACTAAACCAGATTCCATTCACATAATACCCATGTCCATTAACTGATTTTATCTGTTGCCACGTCGTTGTGTCCCATAGGTGAATTTTATGGTGTAAACTTGCACCAGCGAGTGTTATACCATCCGAACTAAACGCAACCTTATTTAAATGTTCTGAGTGGTTTAGTTTCTTTATCTCTATTCCACTACTGACATCCCATAGACGCACAGTTTTGTCTGAACTTGCACTGGCGAGTGTCTTGCCATCAAGACTAAATGAAATACTTTGAATAGATTCAGTATGTCCTTTTAATGTGTATTTGAGACTGCCTTTTTCTGCATTCCAAAAACGCACAGTATTATCTTGTCCTCCACTTGCAATTGTCTTACCATCATGACTAAATGCTATGCAATATACACTCTTCGTATGTCCTATGAGTTTCCGTTTTTCTTCTCCAGTGTTGACATCCAATAATCGGATTATTCCATCCCGACTTCCACTTGCAATTCTCCTACCATCAGGACTGATTGACATGCAGAAAATATAGTCTGGATGCGTCATGAGTGAATTTATCTGAGTTTCCGTTTGTATATCCCATATATAAATATCACGCTGATATATACTTGCAAGTTGCTTCCCATCTGGACTGAACAAGGCACTATCAGAACCCGCTTTATAATCTGCTAACACTGTCTTTCGTTTCCTTGTGCTAACATCCCACAGTGTTACACCATAATAGTTAACACTGGCAAGTGTTTTTCCATCTGGACTAAATGATATATGATCGATAAACTCCGGTCCACTTCTAAGCAACGCAACCTCCTGTATGGTCTTCGCGTCATACAGCCAAATTCCAGTGGAACCAGATACAGCAAGTAATGTGCCATCCGGAGAATATCGCATATCACGAATTGTCCCTTTGCCAAGACGCGCGATTGCACCTTCAGGTAACTCCCATTCTGTGTAGTCCTGGGCATGAATAAAGGGTAAATAGAAGTTTGAAATAACAAATAGAAATAAGAAACCTGGAAACAGCGTCTTTTTCATCTGTAAATCTCCTCATCGGAATATCATAAATATAGGGACGAAACCTCGTCCCTATACTATTCAGAAGTCATCTAACCAAGAGATATTTTCGTCTTCTCTTTTGCAGATTGATATGTTGCTAAGACAACTGCAACGGCATCTTTGCCACCCCTACCGTCAATCAGTGGGGTTTTGTTATCCCGTATGCATTCAACAAAATGCGTAAGTTCACCGACAACATGACTCGGTCCAGAACGATCAGGAACAACCTCTTCCCAGTCGCCGCTTCCGCGCTTTTTGATGTAAGCAACATCCGCTCCCATGTCAAGACGGAGTGACCCCTCAGAACCATCAATAATAGTATCGTTTGTGCCACGAGCACCAAGGAAACCACCCCATCTGAGGATACCGACTACATCTGTATCGTATCTGATAAGGGAGACGGTATAATCCTCCCAATCGTCATGTCCAGAGAAACTACCCACTTCGGCAGCAACAGTGAGTGGCGTGCCACCGAACCAGTTGATTAAATCGGATTTGTGAATGCCATTTTCTAACAATCCACCCACAGTACCATACCAACTCTCTGGACGATTACGTGGAGCATTGTAGGGACCAGTATAATCTGTTTCAATATAGACAACATCGCCAATTTCGCCATCATCCACCATCTTTCTACCGAGTTCATGCACAGGATAAAAACGAAGAACTTGTCCGACCATCAGATGTGTACTTGCTTTATCATGTGCAGCAATCATCTTGTCTGACTCTTCAAGTGTCAATGATAACGGCTTTTCACAGAAGGCATGAACCCCTGCTTCTGCCGCATCAACGACAACTTTGGTATGTGCGACAGGTGGTGTGGCAATAACAACACCATCAACGAGCGCAAGGAGTTCATGATAGTCTTGGAATGCCTTGATGCTGTGCTTTTCTGCAACTGCTTGTGCAGCATCAAGCCGCAAGTCAGCAACACCTACAAATTCACAGTTTTCTACATTCGGGAGCGAGTTGCAATGACCATTTCCCATGCCCCCTACGCCGATAACACCTATTTTAATCATGAGCCTATTCCTTTTTTGTAGTTATGAGGTTATTTTGAAAAGAATTTACCTTAAAGCATATATGGTGTCAATTGGTTTATGGTTGTTCACGCCAATTATTGTGAGAGAATGTAACTGATAAAAACTAAATATGACCTTACGATTGGTACCACACAATCACCCCTCCTCTTTCATAGCATGAATCAATGCCTCACTCATTTTGTCACGGAGGGATTGTTGGCGTTCTTCAGTCCACTGATAAAATCCTTCTCCAGATTTCACGCCGAGTTTCCCCGAGTCAACCATCTCTCGGAGAAGCGGATTGATGTCAGGAGAACTATTTAGGTCTTTGTAGAGTTCTTCAAAGGCGGCAAGCACTAAATCCCACCCAGCGAGTTCAAAGACTTCAAACGGTCCGGCAACACTAAGTCTTCTTCCAAAACTATTACGCACTACAAGATCCACCGTCTCAGCACTGGCAATTCCCTGTTCAACAATCGCAAATGCTTCTCTGATGAGTGCTGCTTGTAGTCTCGGTCCCACAAATCCGAGTGCTTCTTTCTCAATAATAGCCGGTGTCTTTCCAATAGCAGTTAAAAGGTCAAACGTCACAGATACCGTCTCATCAGATGTGTTGGGGCTGCGAATTAACTCAACAAGTGGTATCAGGTATGGTGGATTAAAGTAGTGTGTGTTGAGTATCTTATCTGTGCGTTTGGTGTTAATACCTATCTGACTCGGCATCAACGCTGTTGTGTTACTTGCTAGAATAGTATGTGGTTGACACACGTTGTCCAATTTCTCAAAAATCTGCTGTTTTAACGGAAGATTCTCGGTGACTGCCTCTACGACATAATCTGCTTTCTCAACGGCAGTTGAAAGTTCAGTTGTGGTCTCAATTCGTTGCAGTGTTTCGGGTATGCTCGTTTGTTCAATGATCCCGTGCTCTGCAAGCAGTCTTAAGTTTTTGCCAATCTGTTCACGCGCATTCTGAAGCAGATCATCGTTAATGTCGTGGATATAGACACGATAGTCAGCACATGCGAACTCTTGTGCGATACCGTGTCCCATCAATCCTGCACCGATGACTGCAATGTTGTCAATATCCTTCATTTTTCTTTCTGCCAAATTACGCTCCAATTACGATAGTAAATTCCCCACGGGGTTCAGTATTTCGGAATTTTTCAAGGGCTTGACTGATATTGCCCCTGAATATCTCTTCAAATCGTTTAGTGAGTTCACGTGTAATCACAATATCGCGTTCTCCCATCACATCCAATGCGTCCTCAAGGAAACGACAGAGTCTATGGGGTGACTCAAACAGGATAAGTGTGCGTTCTTCCTCTGCAAGCACTGCTAATTGTCGTTTCCGCTTTCCAGATTTCGGTGAGAGAAAGCCATGAAATGTGAAGTTATGGAGTGGGAGACCTGATATAGAAGCAGCTGCAAGGATTGCTGAGGCACCGGGTATCGGCACAATTGTGATAGATTCAGCAATACACGCTTGTAGGAGTGGGTAGCCGGGATCTGAAATAATCGGTGTGCCAGCGTCTGATACGAGTGCAATAGATTCTCCTGCATTTAACCTTGCAACGAGTTTTTCTGCTTTTACCTTCTGGTTGCCTTCAAAATAACTTGTGAGAGGTGTTTTGATTTCGTAGTGTGATAAGAGTCCCCGTGTCTTTCGGGTGTCTTCTGCAGCGATGAGATCTACCTCTTTGAGGATGCAAAGTGCACGTAGGGTGATGTCTTCTAAATTACCGATGGGTGTACTCACGAGGTAAAGAGTGCCAGATTCAGATTGGTTCATATTACTGTGATTGGTCAGACATTCTACAAGTTGATTTCATAAATCAGTTGTGGTTTTATTCAGATGGATGTCTTATTTTAGCAGATGATGCGTATTGATGCAAGCAGAGCAGATTTTATCAGAGTTATTTAGTTTTAGGTTTTTCTGCTCTATTTCATTACAAACGTCAATTAGAATAACGCGTTTGTAGTCGCGCAATTCATTGCACCTCTTACATTCCATAAATTTGGAATTGGGACAATATGTTCATTAATTGTAAGTCTTACTATAAATAACCCGTAGATTTATGCATCTTGACATCAGCATCTGACTATACTATACTTTAGATAGTCCTGATTTATTACAATCGGCAAAAACATATTATGCAAATACCTACAAATAATCTATAGGAAAATAATGATTGGAATAGAGTTTTCAGGACGTTTTATTAAGATTCCTCATTTATGTGTCATTGCAACATGTTTTCTGTTGCTGGCAACACATGCAATGGGACAGACTAAATATCCGTTTGAAATTGCACGTCCATTATATGTGGGGGCACGCGCAATATCAATGGGAAATGCCTTTACCGCAGTTGCTGATGATGCTACCGCAGGTTTTTGGAATCCAGCCGGATTAATTCAGTGGCAAGGTGTTAAACTATTCGGTTCTATGAAGTTCTACAATCGAGACGATTACCGGTTTGATCCGAAAGGTATCGGTTTTAGTTGGCGCGGTTATAGTCTTTATTGGGGCAATAAAATTGCAATTGATGTGTCAAGTGGGGTCCCCGATTTTAATTACTACAGTTTTGCACGCCAACTTGGTCCGTATTTTGCTGCGGGATTGAGCCTAAAGTTCAAACGTCGCCATCCGTCCGATTATTATCAATTCTTCGGTTATCACACATCTTATGACATCGGTTTGCTGTTTAAACCGCGTTCAGAACTCAAATTCGGAATCTTGTTGCAGAACGTTGTAGGTCGTAATATTCAGTGGGTAACACTTGGCACAAACTTCTCTCAAGATACATATCAACTCTCTGCAGATATTGCATTATCTACCGAAGAATTAAAAACGGAATTCCATATTGGAGTAGAATGGAATCCAGTTTCATTGCTCTCCCTGCGGCTTGGCAATTCAAACGGGTCATTCACAGGGGGTGTTGGCCTGCAATTCATAGGTATAACTTTTAGTTATGCCCGAATTTATGAAGAGCGTTTAGTATCAGACTTTATTTCAGCAGAGATACAGTTCTGATGATTCTATGGATCAAGTTTTTGCACTGTTTGTATTACTTCTCTATCTTTTCCCAATCTAATGCTGTAGAATTCCATTCAAATTGTTGTAACGGACCAAATTTTAAGTTGACCGTTAGACTCTTGGGTGTAGGTGAACTGTCGAATAGGTTGAAATCACGGACAACAACATAAGTATGTTGTCCATCAGTAATTGAATCACATGCCTCAATAAAATCGTCAAGATTCCGTATCTGTTTCCCATTTATATTCAGGATCACAACCTTAGAATTTCCGTTCCGTTCTTGCACGCCAACCCGTGAGAAACTGCTTCCTGCGGCAGCGTGTGGTAGATAGACTCCATCTGCTTCAAGGTAAAGTAATCGACGTAGCTGTGGGGTTATATCGTGAAACACTGCTCCACCGAAACGAACAAATCTCTGTACCTTCCTTTCCTCTAAATCTTCCACAGGTACATTCAGAATCAGATGTTCACCATTACGATATATCTCTAAGGATACATCTTTGCCAACGTTCTGATTTAAAATAGCATCAAATGTATATAAATCATCTCGTATGAGTTGATTGTTGATACGGTAAATAATATCGGACGCGCGGAGGATGGCTTCACCAGATGTCTTTGGCACCATAGATTCAACTTGGATAACCTTGGGTGTTCCAGCCTTTGAAGGACCGATTTCCTTTCGTAATTCAGCGGGGAAATTGAAGTGTTTTATTGCTTCACCGATAGATATGAGTTCCAAATCAACACCGATTTCACCTCGGTGGATTGGTATTTCGTTCTGAATTAATTGTAAGGTATCAATGAGATAGTCAATAGGCAATTCAAAACTGGAAGTGTCGGTTCCGCGAGCATGGATAGCGATGACCTCGCCTGCTGTATTCCATACTGGACTCCCGCTTGACCCACCTGTTCTATCAAACGTAGTATGGATATAACTGGAATGCCTATCACCTTTATTGACATTTAGGTTGGCTATTCTCCCAAATTTGATTGAATATTCCTCTTTCTCATTGTTACCTATAAGCAAGAGTTCATCACCGAGTGAGAGTTCTCCCCATTTGCCAAGTTGAACGGCTTGTAGATCAAACTCAACTTCAGTCGGATCGATCTTGTAGAAACCGAAATCGTGTGTTGGATCGTAGTATAGTATCAGTGCTTCGGTGAAGCTGCCATCGTGAAAGTTAATTTTTATATTGGCAGGACTGGTCCCAGTTACATGCCTGTTTGTAGCGATAATCCCACGTTCAGCATCCACGACAAAACCGGTTGCAAAACTTGTGCCTTTTGTTTCTGTTTCAAATACGACTTCGGATGCGGTTTCAACGTTCACTACCATCGGTTTAAAACTTGCAATCTGTTCAGTCCAGTCGTGCTGGGCATAAGCATTAACTGCAATCAATGTGAATATAAGAAAATAAACGAGTGTCTTCTGTTGTATATGTTTCATTAGGCTCCTCATAGTTTGAAATATGAATTCGTATTAACAATAACTTGATAATTCTAACATGTTAATTTGATATGTGTCAAATGCTTATGGGAATATGGGTGTATAAAGTTTTTGTCACACATCTCCTTATCCATTGTAGCGCGGGGTCTCCGTGCCCGCCCGTTGCCTTACAGGACAAGGAATCGCGGGGCACAGAGACTCCACCCTACAATGGCTGGCGTAATTTAAGAAGATCAATCCATTTTATTAGTGTCCTCAGTCCCGTAGGGACGATATGTCTATAGCACAACGTTCAACACCCATTTCTTAGTCCCGTAGGGACGATATGTTTATACGTTTCGGTTGGTACAAACATATCGTCCCTACGGGACTAAAAGCTGTGATGCCGGCGTTTAGCTATAAACATCCCGTCCCTACGGGACTAAAGAACGCTATCGCCATGCAAATAAATCCTTAAATTGACGCCTATGGTGCGGTTAGGAAACCGCACCATGGGCGTCAATTTAAGGATAACCGCATTTGTTGGAGGGGTTTGTAACCCCGATTTTTTGAGCAAAAACCTGATAATCGGGGTTACAAACCCCTCCAACAATGGAAAAGCCACATAATCGTGGTTAGAAACCACTCCAACAATGGAAGCGGGGTTGGGTAATTGCTAAATTGACGCCTATAGTGCGGTTAGGAAACCGCACCTACCGTCTGGGGCATTTAGCATTTGTGAAAAAACACAAGAAAAACCGAAAACTATAGTAAACATTGAAAATAATAATACTATAGTAAACATTGAAAATAATAATACAAAGTCCGTGTAGGAGCGATCTCCGAATCGGGATATAACTCAGTGATAATCGGGAATTGGAGTTCCCTCCTACATCTCAAAATGTCCCATTAATTCAAAAGTTTACTATAAATAACCCTGGGAATATGGGTGTATAAAGTTTTTGTCACACATCTCCTTATCCATTGTAGTGCTGGGTCTCCGTGCCTCGCCATTGTTGGTAGATGCAAAGATAGTGGGCACGGAGACCCCGGTAATGCGATAAGCGCATTCATACAATTGATGTATCATTTTTAATTCAGGCTGTGTTATTCTTCTTTGATCTTACGTTAACATATCATTTTACCTATATGTTTATACCAATTCTATAATGAGAGTGCCTCTTTAACTGTTGGAATGTAAGAGGTCCAATAAATTGCGCGACTACAAATCCGTTATTTCTTAAATGGTATTATAACGTGAGTTGCTACCTATTCTTTATCACTCCTAATAATAAGTAGCAACTTGGGTTAATTTATGTAAACCTAAATGCAGACATACACGTTACCTGAAACGATTAATCTTGGAAAATAAAATAATCCAGGTAATTAACGTGAGTTTGATTTGAGAAATATTTGTAGCGCAAACTATTAGTTGCGTTTTAGGTATACACAGACTAAATGAAGATTATAGTGAAATCTAAAAAAGTGTGCATACTCTCGGTAGGTTCGGTTTCCTAACCGCATCTATGTGACTGAACAAACACCGGTTAGGTTAGGAAACCGAACCTGCCGGGTTAGTAGTAAATTAGAATTACCAGATTAATAAATTAATGTTCAAGAAGTTTGTGCTACAAAGTGCGGCTAACAACTGCACCTATCGCGCTTGTTAGCGTAAATCAAGTATTAAGAACATCTTATTTCTTACATCAAACTCACGTAGGTAATTAAATTTTTGTTTCATACAATTTACTGATATGAGACAATACCACAATTTTTACAAAAGGAAGGTTTGGTTATGAAACCTATTTTTAGGTTTACGATAATGTGCTTGTCTGTTCTCTTCTTTGTTGCTCTGATAGGTTGCGGTGAAGATGATGAAATGGATGATGATGTTGATAAAGATGATCAAATGGCAATTACTCAAGATTTTGTTGATTCAACTTGGCAGATTGTAACAGTGGATGGTATGATGTTTGATCAGCTGTTTACGCCCGCGGAGCCCGAATTTGAAACGGAATTCATGGTAGGTGCGAATAGTTGGACTTTCAATGCTGATGGCACGTTCACAGGTTCGTTGGAGTTTGTTCTTACAGAGAAATATCCTGAACCAGTGTCTTCAATGACACAGGAGATCACGATATCGTCGGAAGGGACGTATACCGCGGATGAATCTATGCTATCAATTGCGACACATGATTTGTCAGTTGATGTGGTTGTGGCACTTGAACCGGAAGAAGTGTGGCAACAACAAATTGTAGGTAAAACAGTAGAAGAGTTAGAAATGGATTTGGCAGAAGAAACCAAAATAGGTTTTGCTCCGACTGCTACGGGTGCGCTGTTTAAGGTGGGTACTGAGTATACCTGGAGCCTTGAAGGAGAAAAGTTAATGCTCTCTGTTGGTAATCAGAAAATGAGTTTGGAACGTAAATCTGAGTAGTATTGTGCTACTGTAGTCTGCATTAGGATTTACAAGATAATCGGGAAAGTATTTGTATCTATCTTCACCTCATAAATTCACTTTCAGTGTAGTTCAGGGTCTCTGTGTCCCGTCATTATTTCTGCTTATTGTGGACATAGCGGGCACAGAAACACCGCACTACAATGGTTGGTGAGAAGTCAGTGCCAAAAATTTCACACACCATAGGCGTCAATTTAAGGATATATTTACCTGTGAAGGATTTTGGATGTCTATTTTTATCATACACACCTTTCGCACCGCTGGTGCTTGGTTTCTTGTGGTCGACATTTTCTATACACCTTTCGCACTGCTGGTGCTGATATGTGATTTATAAAAGTCTCGGAGAGGCGACAGGTGTATAGCACGTAAATCAACACAGACATAAGCCCCAGCGGGGCGACAAGTGTATCATAAGCACAAACTTTACTCACTAAATTGACGCCTATGGTGCCAAAAATTTCACACACCCCTCGCAAACGGGTGTGTAAAGTTTTTGGCATGAAATTGCCTTGAATGGAGTTCTTGCTCAGAATGTATACACATGGTATCCTAACCTAATAAATAAATCACAATTTTAGGAGAGGATACCAATGTCAAGTATATCATTAAGTGTTCATGAAAGCAACGATTACGAAGATGATTTTAGAAAGATTGTCAAAGAAGTAAACGATCTCTATGGAGACATCAATGTTGACGAGAGTTTATCTTTAGATGATGTTGAAGTTCGTGTTTTTGAAGCATTTCGTTCTCTTGAACAAAAGTTTTTAGAAATGTGTGTCTCTAAAAAGGCAGGTAAGAAAGAGAGTGAACCTGTTGAATGTCCAGAGTGTAAAGCACCTTGTCGTCCATTACGCAAGCGTGCGAAACATCTAACAACTCTTTGTGGCAAAATAAGTATAAGGCGTTGGGTGTATTGTTGTGAACACGGACATAGGCATGCCCCGTGGGAAGTCAAACAGAAGTTATCGGATCAATGCATCGTGTCGCTGAAGCGATGTGTCGTTTGTCTGCGCGACTTGACTATAGGGAAGCATCAGAGGAGTTGTCTCATCAAGGTATAGAAGTGAGTCACACGAGACTTCATCAAAATGTGTGTAAGTGGGCAGAAGATTTGGATGTATGTGAACAAGTAGAGGCTCAAGAACTTAAGGAAAATCAGCGTTGGTATGTGAGTTGCGATGGGTGCCACACGAACTCTCCGGATGGGTGGAAAGAGGTGAAAGTGGGGTGTATTTACAGAGATTATCCACAACCTGTTTCGGGTGGGACCCCGAGTGTGCGAACAGAAAGTATTCGGTATGTTGCGGGTCGTCAAAATGCCGCCGCTTTTGGTAAGAAGTTGTATGCGTTAGCACTAAAAAGTGGCATCTATCAAAAAGATATAAATACACAAGTGATTGTATTTATCGGAGATGGTGCTGCGTGGATTTGGAACCTTTGTAAAGAATACTTTCCGAATGCCGTTCAGATTGTGGATCACATGCACGCCACATCTCATCTCTATAATGTTGCTAAAGTTGCCTTTGGTGAGACGGAGACAGAAGCTATTGACACTTGGATAAAAGAAACGGAGCCACTTCTTTATCATGGCAATATCATAGCAGTTGCCTCAAACATTCGTGCCTTAGCCACACAGCACCCTGAAGTGTCAGAGGTGTTAGAAAGAGAAGCGAGATATTTTGAAAAACATGCAAACCGCATGCAGTATAAAGCGTTTAGAGAAAAAGGGTATATGATTGGAAGTGGTGTGATTGAAAGTGCGTGTAAACATGTTGTCGGAGAAAGGTGTAAACAAGCAGCTATGAGATGGGAGAGACCGGGCATCAATGCTGTGCTAAAGTGGAGATGTTTATCAAAGAATAAGGCTTGGGACAAATATTGGTATCCAAACACAAAAGCAGCATGATGTTCATGCCAAAAACTTTACACACCCCTCGCAAACATTCGGAGTTGCTTTGGAAGGTGTTATGTGGTAAAATGTTCCGTATATTGATTATCTCACTAATCCAATAAGTGGGAAGTCTACAGATTCGCTACAATTGAGGAAACGTAGAATAACTCCTATTGTTGATACTCTTACAACCCAAGTCTTTAGGTTTGGGTAGTTGACCATACAATGATACACGTTACACATAAGAATTGAAACACAAACCACCATGCATATACTCTGTGCGAATGTAGGAAGCACCTCGTTCAAATACCAAATCCTTGACATGAAAACGACTACCTCCCTCGTCAAAGGTGGGGTAGACCGTATCGGCAATTCACCGTCTGCCTACACACATTCCGTTCCGGGTAAACCAACCTGTGCGGGTGAAATTGATGCGCCGTCTCACATTGACGCGATTGCACATGCCATACAACTCATCACCGATTCTGAAGTCGGTTGTCTAACTGACCTAAACGAATTGGACGGTGTTGGTTTCAAAACGATTCTTGCCAAAGGATATTGGCGTTCTGCTCGGATTACTGAGGATGTTATTGGTGCATTAGAGGCATCCACTCCGCTTGCCCCAATGCACAATCCGTTCTATATAGCCTCAATCCGTGCATTTCAAGAACTCCTCCCGACGACACCACTTGTTGCTGTTTTTGAGACATGGTTTCATCAAACCATACCAGATTATGCCTACGAATTCGGTGTTCCTCGCTTCTGGGTAGAAAAGCACGGTATTCGTAAATATGGGTTTCATGGGGCATCTCATCGTTATCTCTCCGAACGCGTACCGCAAATTCTCGGTCGTGAAAATAGCGACGGTCTACAGATTATCTCGTGTCATCTCGGTGGTAGTTCCTCTATCTGTGCTATCAAAGACGGCGAATCTATTGATACGTCAATGGGAGCATCAACACAATACGGTATGATACAATCCACCCGTTGCGGGGATTTGGATGCTTTCGCAGTGCTTTATCTGATGGACAAAGAAGGATTGTCTACCGATGAAATCCGACGGCAACTGATTGAGGAATCAGGTGTGAAAGGCATCTCTGGTACAAGTGGTGATATGCGCGATGTAGAAGCGGAAATTAAAGAAGGTAACGACAACGCACGTTTAGCATTAGACACTTATGTATATGGTATAAAAAAGTATATCGGTGCGTATATCGCTGCACTCGGTGGGGTTGATGTGATTGCATTTGCTGGAGGTATAGGAGAGAAAAGTTCAACGACACGTGCAAAAATCTGTGATGGACTTGACTGGTGCGGTATCCATTTAGACTCTGAAAAGAATGACAAATGCTCTGGAGAAGCCGACCTTTCAGCAGAAAACAGTCGGACTAAAATACTTGTTGTATCAACAAACGAGGAACTTATCGTATCGCGTGAAACAGCACGTGTGTTGTCTGAGTAATTCTATCTGCTAACTATCAATAACACTGCTTCTTACATCAAATATTCCCGTTCTTGAAAAATACGGATTGCAAGCCACATCACACCAACCGTTAACAATCCAACCACTAACGCAGCAACCCACACTACAGGCGGTGTATCTCCTAATAGATTTTCAAGGATGTCTCCACCTAATCTATATTCTGGAAATAAAGTCATCAGGTAATGTTTATATGCTAACCTTTTAATTCCAACTGGCATTTGAGGAATTGCTGTTACCATCTCCCAGCCGAACACGAAGAGCAGCATCCATATCACTGGTTGCTTAAACCGGGTTGACATTAGCACTGCTAACGCACCATAAGCTAACAATCCTAACGATAATGAACCTATGTACACGAAACTCATACTTAATACTAACAAACGCTCTCTGAGTTTGGGATGTGTCTCTATAATCCCTGTCAATAGTAGATGGGAAACCATAATAAGGACAACAGTTCCAATCAAATATGCTGCAAATTTGGTTAGCAGTAGCACCGGTTTTTTGATGGGTCGCATCTGAAGATATGTCAAGCCTCTGCCATCCACCTCATCAGAAACGATGGCAGTACCGTAAAAGATGGCACATATATTGGTCAAAAACCCATATAGGTAAAAGGTAATGTTAGGAATAAAGGAGTTCACGGCTGACGCGCGGTCTACATAAAACCGAAATATAATTGCGATGACAAGTGGTAGAATACATCCCGATAGGATCAGGAGTCCTCGCTTAGAGAAGAACAACTGGCGGAGTGTAAGTTTGAAGATGGCAAAATATACAGGAAATGACATAAGCATATCTTTATGATGGTTTAGTGTCTTAACATGTTATAGTAACATATAAAGACAGATTTGTGCAAACCTTTGTTGGTAGATTGCGTAGAGTATTTCGTATTATAACGTTAATTTGTTAATTCGTCCCAGAATTATCTGTAGGTTAGGTTGAGGCACGAAACCCAACATTTTTGCTCAATGGAAAACCGGCTTATATGCACGAGCGTGCTGCTATACTATTGAAGATCGGATCAAGTATGTCTCCGCATAAAGTCGCAATGAATTGCGCGACTACGAACACCGTAATTCTTAAGCAAATGTTCACCATAATTAAAGTGTATCTCATAAATCATTGTCGTAGGGTCTCTGTCCCTCGTTATACCCAAAAAGTAGAAATATGGTGAGGCGTAGATACCCTGCACTACAATGAAAGTGCATTTCTGAGGTGAATATAGTTACAGCAGATATTTATGAGATCCACTGTAGAAAATTATCAATTTGAATCAATGAACGGTTTCATATCCCATAAGTAGATGACACTATCAAAGCCTCCGCTTGCCAAGAGTGCGCCATCTGGTGAGAAGGCGACAGATTCCACATCACTCTTATGACCGGAGAATTCTTTAACCAATTCCGCTGTTTTTACATTCCATATCTGTATGTTTGGTTTCCGTCCTGTACCACCAACGGCAAGTAGCGAACCATCCGCCGAAAATCCGAGCGACTCAACTCTTACTGTCTCAAGTGTTACAATTTTCAGCCACGTCTTAGTATCCCACAGATGGACATCTTCCCCAGAGGCAGTTGCAAGGCAAGTACTATCTGGTGAGAAAACAAGCGTCTCAACTTTGAAGCGATGCGTGAGCGTTGCGACCTCAGTACCTGTTTCAATATGCCAAACTCTTGCTGTCTGATCTGCCGCACCATCTTCAAGTGGGTAGAAATAAACGGCTCCATCTTTTTCTTGTGTTTCCCATTCAATGCCTCCTGTGCTTACTAAGTGTGCGCCATTAGAGGAGAATGCAAGGTTAATTATTGGTCCTGTATGCCCAGAAAAAGTGTTCAACTGTTTTTGTGTTGCTCGATCCCATAAATAGACCTTTTTATCATTTCCTCCTGTAGCCACAATTTTGGTATCAGGTGAAACAGCGGTGGATATTATGTTTAAATGAGGTCCTTCACATAAAAAGTCAATTTGTTGTTCCTGATCTTTCCAAAAGATCGCACCTTTGTATGATCGACTCACACCAAAGCAATATCCATCGTGTGCATAAGATAGTGCTTCTGCTTGTCCAATATCTTGGTCAATTGTCTTGATGTTTACCCCAGATGCTAAATCCCATATCTTAAGGGAAGACATTTGTGTTACAGCAGCCAAGTGCTTTCCGTCCGGTGAAAAGGTAACGAGCCAACCGTATAATCCTCGTGGGTGACTTGCTGGCGGTTTCTTTTTCTGTTTTGCCCAATTCCCTTCTTGAATTGGTGCCGTTGTACAATCGGCAATATGACGGACATCGGTGTCTCCATTGGAAAAGCGAGTTGCCATGTATTTATTGTCTGTTGAAAAAGTAATTGATGTCGCAGATTCCTCATGGGAAAATTCCCACACAGCCTCCCCGCTTTCAATATCCCACAATGTAGTAACACCTTTTATATTAGCCGCGATACGGTCACCTGTGGCAAAATATCGTCCATTCGGAGAAAAGGCAATGCAATTGATTCCGAGATTGTTAAAGGTCTCAACGAACCCGGCATCTAATTCAATATCTACACTGTGTTTCTGATGGGTGAAACACCGTTGAACCTCTCCATTCTCAACATCACATAGATTTGATGTACTATCCCAACTACCTGTTGCTAAAAGTAAACCGTCCGGAGAAAAAGCAACGGAAGTGACATAATCTTTGTGAGAAATCGACCAACGTTCATTACAGGTGTTAATATCCCACAGTGTTGCTTTACCATCCCGAGTGCCAGTTGCCAAGGACTTTCCATCTGGAGAAAAAGCAATGGAAATGACATAATCTTTATTCTTGAAGGTTGCGAGTTTTGCTCCAGTAGAAACATCCCATAAAGAGGCAATGCCATCCCAATCGCCTGTAGCAACCTGTGTGCTATCTGGAGAAAAAGTAACCCTTGAAAGTAGACCAGTACCTTCAACCGCAATTAGTCTAATGAAATCTTCAGTATGTGCATTATATATCCACAAACCAATACGGGTTGCTACTGCAATCATATTTCCATCGGGGGAGATGGCAGTACCTTCTACACTACCCCTACCGAATCGAGCGATCGCCTCGGATGGTAAAGAGATAAGGTTTTCTTCAGGATAGGTCTGCACGAAATCTTTGTTTTGCATATTAAACACTCCATAAAAACAGTTTGAAATGAAATAATACCACATTACCTTAAATCGTAGAGTCGAGTCTCTGTGCCCATCCATTGTTTTCTTTCGAGGATAGGATGAAGCACAAAACCTCCCCTATAATGATTATGAGATACACTACGTATTTTCAGTTTTTACCGTAATATCCTCAGACTTAAGCTGTTCTGCAACTGTTAACTCAAGGAGTTTCCAAATCTTCATATGGTCTTCACGAGTGCGTGGTTCCCACTGCGGGGTTAGCAGATGTGGCAACGGTATGCATTCTTGGTTTAGAAATGGTTGCAACGTGAAAGTCCACTTCTCAGCATATGGCATATCATCTTCTGCATTGGGACAACTTACATATCCAGCATTATCAAGACATTCATGCAGCCTATCGGCTAATGTTGAAAACCACTGTAATAAAGCGAGGTCAGCTACAGTATTCAAGACTATTCCGGGATATCCTTCCTGACTTGTCGTAAGTGTGGCACTAAATAGGAAGGGTAACCGGTGTAATGCTTTTTGCAACAGCTGCATTGCCATCTCCGGCGTGTCAACATCGGCAGTAAGCTCTGTGTCTTCTGGGATCAACTCTTTTATTCGTGCGATGAGTTGTTTCCAGATTTCTAATGAGTGGTTCTCTTCACGATGACAAACATAGAAACGAAAATAAACCCTTATAAGGACAATAGGCGCACCGGAACAGTATAAATTCTCCGCGTCAGTTTGCTTATATCGCTTACGAATTGCTTCGGTATAAATGGTGTTATCATTCCGTGTGCTATCTTCTATTTGCAGCGCAGCTGGTAAGTATGCATTGTTGGTTGGTGTGCCTGTATTATCTAACTGGGTCAGCATACCAACAAGAAAATCTAAGGTTTTACGCGGAGAACTAATAGGTCTGATCCCGAGATAGCCTCCATACTGAGTCCATTTATCGGGAACCCATTGTGGATGTCCACTACAAGAACCGGATGTTTTAATATCAGGTGATTGATTTAGTAAACTCACAAGTGTCCGAATCTCAAGGTCAATTTCCTCCAGTGGAGGGTGCTTAGGTTCTTCAGGATCATTGTTTGTAGTCAGCACTACTTTCTCTTTCGGACTGTCTATGTCAGACAGTCTAAATTCGTTATTATCCCTATATTGGATAACAAAATAGGAAGTATAACGGAATCCAGTTGTCTGGATAGACCCTGTGAACCTATGTTTATGTAAATCATATAAGATGAACTTCGCAATATGCTGTTCAAGCATTTTTTTCTCTGCATCAGAACACGGTATCTTAAGAGTAGCACGTATCCCGTATTGTCCGGTTATTATACGTTCTTTTAGTTTTTCCATAGCCTCTTGATTACCATTCACCGCGCCAACTATCAATCTTTCATCTGAAATGTTTGACAACATAAGAAACCTCCTAATTGTCAGTCTGACGATTGTTGAGTGGATCACCCACAAATGTTTTATAGTGAACATTGAAAATAATAATACAATGTCCCTGTAGGAGCGATCTCCGAATCGCGATTTAACTCAGTGATAATCGGGAATCAGAGTTCCCTCCTACATCTCGAAATGTCCTATTAATTCAAAAGTCTACTATAGTATTCATTTCCTATAGTGAGGTGCTTACTTATTACACTTTAATATAGATTGCTGGCAAGTGTCAAATACTTTAAACTTCACATTCAACTTGTTCTGCAACTGCCAACTCAAGGAGTTTCCAAATCTTCAGATGGTCTTCACGAGTGCGTGGTTCCCACTGTGGTGTTAACAGATGCAGCAACGGTATGCATTCTTGGTTTAGAAATGGTCTCAACGTGAAAGTCCACTTCTCAGCAAATGGTATATCATCTTCTGCATCGGGAGAACTTACATATCCTGCATCATCAAGGCATTCATGCAGCCTATCGGCCAATGTTGAAAACCACTGTAATAAAGCGAGGTCTGCTACAGTAGTCAAGACTATTCCGGGATATCCTTCCTGACTTGTCGTAAGTGTGGCACTAAATAGGAAGGGTAACCGGTGTAATGCTTTTTGCAATAGCTGCATTGCCTTCTCTGGAGTGTCAACTTCAGCAGTAAGCTCCCTATCTTCTGGGATCAACTCTTTTATACGCGCTATGAGTTGTTTCCAGATTTCTAAAGAATGCTTTGCATGGCTATGGCACACATAAAAACGGAATGAAACGTTTATCAAGACAACGGGGGCATCTGAGCAGAACAAATCCTCAGCGTCTACTTGCTTGTATCGTGCGCGAATTGCGTCAGTGAAAGTGATGTTTTCATTCAGTGCACTCTTTGTTTGCTGTAGTTCTGCTGGTAAAAATCCATTCTTGGTCTGTGTGTTAGAATTATCTAACTTCTTCAGTATACCGTTGAGAAAATCCAATGCCTTGTCCGGGGAACTCATTGGTATGATCCCAATATATCCTCCAAATTGAGACCAGTCGCTGTTTTTCCATTCTTCCTGATCAGGATGTCCACTACAAGAGGAACCGGATGTTTTAATGTCAGGTGATTGATTCAGTAAACTCACAAGCGTTCGAATCTCAAGGTCAATTTGTCCAAGCGGCGGATGCTTGGGTTTTCCAAGAGTGTCGCTCAATGTCCGCAGTGTATTTGGGCATGCTTTTTCCTTATGTATCTCTTTGTCAAACAGTGGCACTTCCCTGTTTTCCTTATATCGGAGAGAATAATTTACCGCAAGATTGTATCCGTATACAAAAAACGGAGCAGTGAATTCATATTTGGGTATGGAAGCCAACAAAATCTGGACTATTTTGGGTTCCAGTAGAGATATTTCTTTATCAGTAGATCCCATCTTCTTAAGACATTTGCGTATACCGTATTTTCCAAATATTGCTCTTTCTTTTATGTTTTCCATTACATTGGTATCACCTCTTGCCGCGGCGACGACCAATTGTTCATCTGAAATGTTTGACATGATCATAATCCTCCTTGCCAAAGTTTAGCGCAAATTCATCTCAGTTTCAAGCAATTGGCACATTCTTATTGGAAGTGCCTCAATCTGAACCGGTAAATGGTTCCATATCCCACAATAGGACAGTGCCATCATAGCTACCACTTGCGAGATATTTACCATCTGGTGAAAAAGCAAGTGACCACACATCTGTTGGATGTCCCCAGAAGGTGTGGATATTTTCTCCTGTGGTAACATCCCACAAACGAACAGAGATTATTTCTTGTCCATCTTGCCACTGTGCACCAACAGCGAGGAATCTACCACACGGTGAGAAAGCTGTTGTCTGAGGCTTTTGACATCCTGTAGGTGGAATGATAACCATATAGGTTTTGAAGGTAGTTGAATCCCATAATCGAATTTCGTTTCTACTGGGTCTTCTAATAACACCAGCAATGTGTGCTCCGCAAGGAGATAACCTGAGATCGCCCCAGATCCGTTGAGTTTCAGCATCTGGTTGTTCGTGAAATCGTTGAATATCCTGTGATGAACCTTTATACAATGAGGCATCTGAGTGTATTGATATATTAAGTGAACCGACTTGTTCACCACTATTTAGATCCCATACCAGAATTGGATCATAGCGTGGCACAATGATAACATGTTTGTTAGTGGGTGGTAACAATAGCTGCCAACGTTTGGAACTTTGAATCACTGGAAATGGCACGTCGTGTCGTTTTTCCCATTTCGTCGTATCCCATATTGCAAAACTATCTCCATAGAAACTGACAAAATGTTCACCGTTTGGTGAATATTCCATTCTAACGATTCTTGATGGATTTTGCGATAGCTCAGCGATCTGTTTGCTAGATACAAGGTGCCAGATATTAATAATTTTTCGAATATTGGCAGTGACGAGGCATTCTTCTGTCGGTGAAAACGTCATCCGAGTCACTCCTTGATGTTTTTCAGTAAGTTCAGCGATCTGTTTGTCTGATACGAGATTCCAGACTTTAATAAGTCCATTCTCTTCTAATGCGGCCAGGTGTTCTTTGCTGGGAGAAATTGAAATCACGCCAAGTGAATTGGGACGTGTAATGGAAAATGTTTGTTTCACCTGTCGGTTCGTGACATCCCATAGTCTAAATCCAGAAGGATCATTAGCAGTGAGTAGTCTACGGCTATTCTTGGAGAATTCAACATTAACTACACCTCGTGAAATATGTGTAGGAAGAGACAGAACCTTTGATGGTTTGCCTTGTGTCCACACCTGCAATTCTCCGATTCTATTTCTAACTGCGAATTTTGTTCCATCAGATGAAAAACAACCAAATATAGATCTTGGAGATTGAAAAGTGTCCACTGTTTCTTGTTGCATAGCATCCCAGATTACCACCTCGTTGCCTACGAAACCAGCAACTTGTAGGTTTCCATCATGTCTATAGCTAGGAACGCTGCTATCCAAATGTCCTTTGTCGCTATGAACTGTTGATGCCATTTCCAGAGTGCCTTTGTTAACATTCCAAATGTGGATTTTGTTACCTCGATTAGAAGCAGCAAGGTATTTTCCACAGGGAGAGAAAACTAATTGATCACATCCAACTTTTGGAGTGTCAGTATAATCATCCCGAAGTTTAGCAATCAGTTCCCCAGTTTCAATCTGTAGCACTGATGTTATATTTGCTTCAGAAGTATATGCGATTAGATTTCCATCTGATGAAAGAGCTATTGGATGGATGTTTATATTTTCTGGTTCCGGTTGAATAGGAAGACTCTTATAAGGAGTATTGGTATCTGTTTGCCAATCGTAAACGGTAAAGTGTTGACCACTACCATAATCTCGAGAAATTAAGTTGGAACGCGTGATGTATTTCCCATCAAGTGAAAAGAGTAGATCGCGGGATAATCCCAGCACACCTTCTGGATTATTAGGTAAATCTATGAAGGCGATACATTGTAGGTTTTGTGTGTCCCAAACTTTCACGGTACCATTCCAGTTTCCTGTCGCAAGCCATCGTGCATCTTGTGAAAAGGTGATGTCAAATAGCATACCTTGATCGGTTTTCCACCATTTGCTAAGTTTCATCGTATTTAAGTCATACCACCAGCAAGCAATAGTTGAAGCAACAACAAGGGACTCACCATCTGGTGAAAATGTCATGCCACCGCTAATCCAACCTGTACCTAATCGGGCAATTGCCCCAGAAGGTAGTTCCCAAGTTGTTATATCTGCGTTTGTTTGGGATATTTGTGTAGTTGTTTGTGATCGTTGATTATCCATGAAAGACCTCCAATTTATTTTTGTCAGATGTCTTAGGTGCACATAATAGGTTTCATATCCCATAGGAGGATAGTGCCATCATAACTACTACTTGCCAAGATTGTCCCATCTTTTGAAAAAGCGAGATTTTGCACATCTGAAGTATGCCCCCAGAAGGTATGGATGTTTTCACCTGTGGCGACCTCCCATAAACGGATAGAGACTCTGTCTGTTTTGTTCCACCAAGAACCGGATGCAAGATATCGGCCACATGGAGAAAATACCAGTACACCGACACGGCAGCAACTTTCGGGTAGAATCAATCCCATGCGCGGCTCCAAAGTTGCTGCATCCCATAGACGAATCTCTCCCCACAATCCGCCAGCAATGAACGTGCCACACGGCGAAAACGCGAGGGAAGCGGAACGGAGCCAACGCATCTTTAACGTCCACTTTTTGAATCGACGCTGGATTTCCCGATAATCCCCTTTATACATGGAAGCATCTGCTAATGTGAAGTCTACAGAAGGTGAGCCAAGCTGTTCACCGGTCGCAACATCCCAAAGATGAACGTTAGGACTGGAAGCGAATTGCTTTCCATTGGGATGAAAGGCTACTGCCTCAATCGGCTCTGTATGCCCGATGAATGCATGCTGTTTTTCCCAACCTTGGACACGCCACACAACAAGTTTTCCATCTGCATCTCCACTGATGAGGTGTTCCCCTGATGGTGAAAACGCCACAGCGTGAATAGACCCCTGATGTTCGGTGAGTTCCGCTATTTGGGTTCCGGACGTAATGTTCCAGACTTCAAGCGTTTGTCCACCTTTTCCGATGAGTGCTAATAATTCTTCACAAGGGGACAGCGCACAACCTCTTTTTCCGCCGCCGATTTTTTGCGGAATTGGGGGAGGTATCATCTGTTTCTGACCAACATCCCAGAAAACGATACGATGATCGCTCAAGCCCCAGTACTTGCAAACCAGCATCTTACCCGATTGATAAAAAAATAGAGAGTCGGGCACACCATTAGGCACTGTGAGTGGTGCTACTATGGTAGGTGAGCCTGCATGCCATACGCGTATCTCGCGTTCAGTTGCAATTGCGCACTGCTGTCCATTCGTCGAAAGACATGCTGCTCGGTACTTTCCTTGATATTTTACGGTGTCAAGTTGTTCACCTTGGGACGCATCCCACACAACTACCTTGTCTTCATACACATCTGCCACCTGCAATGTCCCCTCGGGAGAATAGGCCGGAATCACCCGAGTTCCACCGTAGTCTGTGTAAGTTGTCTCCAAGGTCTCTTTGTCAATATTCCACACTTGCACATCAATGTTCTCTCGGGTAGTTCGGTTCTGGAGACTTGCTGCAAGTAACTGACTACAGGGAGAGAAGGCGAGACCGTACACATGTCCTGATTCGCGAAGATGACTAATTACGGACATAGATGCAATGGGTTCTTGTGTCTTTACGTGTCGGACTGTAATTTTTGATCTTCCAGAAACATAAGCGAGTAACTGCCCATTGGGTGAAAAGCAGAGAGGGTAATGAACAGGGAACCTTTCGCCTTCCTTCAGTTCACTTTCCTTCGGTTTGCCTTCCACCTTGAAACCTGCGACATGTTGACCGGTTTTTGCGCACCAGATGTAAATGTCGCCGTATCCGTGGCCAGATGCGGCGATGTATTGGCTATCCGGTGAAAAGGCAAGTTGGGAGGTGCCTCCGTGCCAGCCTCGTATTTTCGCAACACACCGCCGGGTCTCTATTTCTCGCACCTTGATAATGCCATCCCCGTTGCTAGTAGCAACACATTTTCCATCGGGTGAAAGGACGACGTTAGAAAGCATGCCCCGTTCGGTTTCAAATAATGTGACGGGCTGCATGGTGTTGAGTTCATACATCCATACCCCGACGCGAGTTGCAACAGCGAGAGACGCGTTATCCGGTGAAAACGCCATGTCAAATACGAGTCCTTGTCCCAATCGCGCAATTGCACCATTAGGAAGCTCCCAGGTCGTCACATCACTGTTTGTCTGAGGTATTTGTGTGGTTGTTTGTGATCGTTGATTATCCATGGAAACCTCCAAGTTATTTTTTTCAGTTGTTTAGGTGCATATAATAGGTTCCATATCCCAGAGGAGTATGGTGCCATCATAACTGCTACTTGCGAGATATTTGCCATCCGGTGAAAATGCTAAATCCTGCACATCTGTTGTATGTCCCCAGAAAGTATGTATATTTTGACCAGTTTCGACTTCCCATATTCTTATGGATACTTTGTCCAAACCTCTTGTCCACCACGACCCAGAGACGAGGTATTTTCCGCAGGGGGAAAATGTGAGCGCAAACGGTCTGGTGCACGTTTTTGGTAGCAGTATGAGCATCTGTGTTTCTAAGGTATCTGTATCTCGCAACCGGATATGATCTTTTATCCCACAGGCGATCGTCGTGCCACAAGGAGAGAAGACGAGTTTGTAAGGGATGCACTTATAGCCACTTCTTTTTTTATATTTTTGAATATATTGGTGTATCTGCTCTGGATCGCCTCTATAGAGGGAGGTGTCTTCTGGCAGTTCTGTGGGGAAAACTCCGAGTTGTTCACCGCTGTCAATATCCCAAAGCATTCCAGCACTCTCTTTTAGTGCAGCAGCGAGTTGTTTACCATCAGGGTGAAACGCAGTTGTCAAAATCAGTCGGTTATCTCCTGCGAGTGTATTGACTTTCTCACCGGACTGTGTATCCCAGACATCAATATCACCTGTAGCTATGCCGATAAAATGTTCACCTGTAGGTGAAAAACGCATTTCACGCCAAGATCTAAATCTGTTACTGTCCGAGAGTTCTGTAATGAGGGTTTCAGACGCAATATCCCAAATTTCAACTGACCCCCTCGGAAGGTCGCGAAGTGCCAGTCGTTCTCCACAAGGCGACAAAGCACTGACACGGTACCACTGCTTTTTCTCATCTTCTGTTAGGTCTTTAGTTAGAGTTGTGCGTTGTGCTTGGATATTTGGCATTGGGAATATTTGTTCTGTTTGTCTTTGTGCGGCATCCCAGAATACGTGATACATACCAAACCCATGTCCACTTGCTAATGTCTTTCCGTTTTTAGAAAAAGCAACCAAATGTGCAACAGGTTTATGATCAGCAGGACTTGAAACTTTGGTTGATGGTGACCCGACTGTCCACACACAAAGATTGCTACGTGAGAGGATCGTTGCGACATACGAACCATCGCTTGAAAAATGTTCCTGATGTCCGCTTAAAAAATGATCATGTCTGGGATTCTGACGGTCAAATGTATCTATTTTTTCTTTTCGGATAGCATCCCAAATTACAACTTTATAGTCGTAAATATCGGCAACGCGTAGTGTGCCATCGGGTGTATAGGCAGGGATTAACCTCCTCCCATCATAAGTAGTGGGTTCCGTTTCCAAAGTGCCGTTGTAAACATTCCACACCAAGACTTCATTGTTCTGATTAGCAGCAGCTATATATTGCCCACAAGGAGAAAAGACAAGACCTTGGTATGTCAATGGTGCTATGCAGTTGAGATGTGTGATGTGTTCATTGGTCTCTATATCGGAAATGGTGAGAGTGTGATGCGGTGTTCCAGCAGATACGTATGCAAGTAAGTTCCCTATCGGAGAAAAACAGATAGGAAAATGGTGTCCGCGCTCTTCTGCTACGTCAATCGGAAATATCGTGATAGGTTCATCAGTGTTTTTGTGCCACGCGTAGACAACATTTTGTTTGTCAAAACAAGATGCTGCTAAGTATGCGTTGTCCCGAGAAAAATGGAGGTTCCAAAAATATCCTGAAGTTGCATCTATATTCTTGCGATGGTTTATCTTTGCGATACACTTTAGCGTTTGTACGTCCCATACCTTCACTACGCCATCAAAATTACTGGTGGCAATCAACCGGGCATCGTGTGAAAAGACAATGGTATTAAGCATTCCACTTTCTGTATCAAATAAGGCGATCGTTTTCAGCGACAATCTATCATACAACCAACAACCGATCGGCGTTGCGACAGCAAGATACTTACCATCAGTTGAAAAGGACATATCCGACACCCGTCCCCTTGCTAATCTGCCGATTGCACCTTCAGGTAGTTCCCATGTTGTTACATCTGTATTATCAGATTTCATTTGATTCGTATTATAGGTTTGTTTATGTTGCATAATAATCTCCTCAGCAATTGCTGCTTGTTTGTATCAACATGACGCACATATAAACTAATTTATAAATGGTTTCATATTCCAAAGGAGTATGGTGCCATCATAACTACCACTTGCTAAGATTGTCCCGTCCTTTGAAAAATTGATTGACAACACATCTGAGTTATGTCCCCAGAAGGTATGTATATTTTCATCTTTTTTAATATCATATATATAGATAGGAGTTCTTTCTTGTCCATCTTGCCATTGTGCTCCAACAGCAATGTAGTTGCTACAGCGTGAAAAGGTGAGTGTCTGAGGAGACTTGCAACATATAGGGGGAATTTTTATCATACACGGTTCTAAGGTTGTTGCATCCCAAAATCTGATTTCGTTACGCCTTTCACTTCTACGTATCACGGCGGCAATGAGTGTACCACACGGTGAAAACTTTGGTGCACCCCAGATTCGTTGATAGAAGGATTCTGTCTGTTCTGGTTCCTCATGAAAACGTTGTATATCTTGTGGTAAACCCTTATAGAGTAAGGGGTCTGAGCACAATGTTGTCGTAAGGTGACCGAGTTGTTTACCACTTTTAAAATCCCAGACAAGAAATAATCCTTCACGATTTCTAGTTATAAAGTGATTCAGGTTGGGATGAAGATATAGTCGCCAACGTTTAGTACTTTGGTCTGTAAGAGGTACGGTGTTTATTTTCTTCCACCGTTTTGTATCCCATATTTCGAAATGTTCTTTATAGACACTGACAAAATAGTTTTCTATTTTTGAAAAACCTATTGCTGAGATATTTGAAGTTGGCTTTTGGAAAAGTTCAGCGATTTGTGTCTCAGTTGCGAGATCCCAGATCTTTATCTCGTTTCGCATATTGACAGTTGCAAGATATTCTTCTGTGGGTGAAAAGACTATCTTTCTAACTCTCAAACGCTTCGAATTCTCCGTGAGTTTAGCCGTATGTGTGTTAGTTGTAAGATTCCATACGTTAACAACATTAAAATTTTCAATAGCAGCAAGTAATTCTCGACTACGGGAAATGGACACCAACCCACGTGGATTGGAGGACTGTAGGTAAAAAGTTCGTTTTACCTGTCGTGTAGGAACATTCCATAACAGGTATCCATCCGGATCATGATCACTGAGTAGTGTTTGGCTCTCCTTTTTTAAAATACGAACTTTAGTTACGCTTCTTGATAAATGTGTTGGTAGGGATTTAATCTTTGAAGGTTCTCTTTGTGTCCATAGTCGGAGTTCTCCCGTCTTATTGTGTATCGCAATTTTAGTGCCGTCAGTTGAGAAGTTTCCGCTTAATGGTCTTTTGAATTTAACAGTACCTACTATTTTTTCCTGTGATGCATCATAGACTGCTACCCCACCAAAAGATATTCCAGCGACCTGTAATGTACCATCTGATGTATATGCTGGGATACCTCTAACACATTGTTTATCTATTGCTGAAGACAATTCCAGACTTTTGTTCTGTACATTCCAAATATGGAACTTGTTTCCAAAATTACATACCGCAAGATATTCTCCACATGGAGAAAAGACGATCTTGTGGCTGCGTTCCCATGTTGCGTCAATCTGGTCAATTGGGAATTCAGCTATATGTTTTTTGGTATCTATTTTAACCACAGATATTATGTTTGGTGCAGAGGTATAGGCTAAAAGAGTCACATCGGATGATATAGCTACGGGATATACACTTCGCATTCCTCCTTTCGATTTTGCCATAAAACTTGAAATAGGTGTTTTTTTATTCTTTTTCCACTCGTAAAGTCTGAAATATGTACCACGATCCGCAATTTGGGAGGACATTGCTAAATACTGTCCATCTGGGGAGAAAGTTAGGTCACGAGGAAAACCCATCCTAGATTCTGTATCTTTAGGTATGTCTATTTTTGCAACACATTTTAGACGAAGTGCGTCCCAAACCATCACAATACCATTCCAGTTTCCAGTAGCAATCCACTGTCCATCATGAGAAAATGTGATGCTACTCAGCATTCCGCGTTCTGTATTCCATAATCTGTGGAAGCTCATTGTATTAAGATCGTACCAATAAGAGCCAATAGTGGTTGCAACAACGAGATGCATTCCATCAGGGGAAAATGCCATACCGCCGCTTATCCATCCTCTTCCTAAACGTGTGATCGCACCCTCTGGGAGTTCAATTGCTGACACTTCTTTATGATCAAGCAGATTCAATTCAGGTGTTACAGTTTTTCTATTTTCCATATTATCTCCTGTTCTTGTTACAACGTGTGGGATATGGAATCCTCACACATAGCAGATATGTATCAAATTGACTATGAACATTAAGTGATGTAAGCATCAATTCTATGATGCAGATAAATAGATGGAATGTTTAAGAGTTGATAAACGGTGTCATATTCCAGAGGAGGATGGTACCGTCATAACTGCTACTTGCGAGGTATTTACCATCCGGTGAAAATGCTAAATCCTGAACATCTGTTGTATGTCCCCAGAAGGTGTGTATGTTTTTTCCTGTTTCGACCTCCCATATTCGTATGGACACTTTCTCCAATCCTTTTCTCCACCAGGACCCGGAGACGAGGAATTTTCCGCAGGGGGAAAATGTAAGCGCAAACGGCCTGCTACACGTTTCGGGAGGTAGTATGAGCATGTGGGTTTCTAAGGTCGCTGCATCTCGCAACCGGATATGTTCCCGTATCCCGCAAGCGATAGTAGTGCCACAAGGAGAGAAAGCGAGTTTGTTAGGGGTACACTTATATTGATTGTTCATTTTTCTACAAATCTGAATATATTGGTGTATCTGATCTGGATCCCCTTTATACATATAAAGGGGAATATCTTCTGGCAGTTCTGTAGGGAACACTCCGAGTTGTTCACCGCTCACAATATCCCAGAGCATTCCAGCACTCACTTTTGGTGCAGCAGCGAGCTGTTTTCCATCGGGGTGGAATGCAGTAGTCAAAATCATTCGGTTGTCTCCTGTGAGTGTATTGATTTTCTCCCCAGACTGTGTATCCCAGACCCCGATATCACCTGTAGATGCTGCACCAGTGAAGTGTTCACCTGTATGTGAAAAACGCATTTCACGGCCAAACCCCTTACTGTCCGTGAGTTCTGTAATAAGGGTTTCGGACGCAATATCCCAGATTTCAACTGACCCTCGCGGAAGATCACAAAGTGCCAGTTTTTCCCAACAAGGCGACAAAGCACTGAGACGATACCACTGCTGTTTTTCTTCTGCCGTAAGGTTTTCAGTGAGAGCTGTGCGTTGTGCTTGTATCTTTGGCGTTGGAAATATCTTTCTTGATTGTCTTTGTGTAGTATCCCAGAAAACGCGATACATGCCAAACCCATGTCCACTTGCTAATGTCTTACCGTTCTTAGAAACAGCGACTGAATGTGGAACGGGTTTATGATCAGCAGGACTTGTAACTTTTGTTGACGGTGACCCGACTGTCCACACACAGAGATCACTGCGTGAGAGGATCGTTGCGACATACGAGCCATCGCTTGAAAAACGTTCCTTATGTCCGCTTAAAAAATAATCATGTCTGGGGTCCTGATGGTCAAATGTATCTATTTTTTCTTTTCGGTTAGCATCCCAAATCACAACTTTATAGTCGTAAATATCTGCAACACGCAGTGTGCCATCGGGTGTATAGGCAGACATTATCCTTTTACCTTCATAAGCAGTCGGTCCGGTTTCTAAAGTACCGTTGTTAACATTCCACACCAATACTTCTTTGTTCCGATTAGCAGCAGCTATATATTGTCCACAAGGGGAAAAGACGAGACCGTGGTATGTAGACAGTGCCGAGGATTGGCTAAGATGTGTGATGTGTTCACCGGTTTCAATATTTGAAATAGTGAGAGTGTTCTGGTGATTTTCAGCGGACATGTAGGCGAGTAGATTACCTATCGGCGAGAAACAGATAGGAAAGTGATGTTCCCTCTCTTCTGCTACGTCAATAGGGAAGCAAATAGTAGGCTTATCAGTGTTTTGTTGCCACGCGTAGACAACATTTTGTTTGTCAAAACAAGATGCTGCTAAGTAGGCGTTGTCCGGAGAAAATGTTAGGTTCCAAAAACACCCAGTCGTTGCCTCTACATTCTTGCGATGGTCTATCTTCGCAAGACACTGTAGTGTCTGAGTGTCCCTTACCTTCAAAACGCCATCCTGATTACTGGTGGCAATCAACTGTGCATCGTGTGAAAAGGCAATGGTATTAAGCATCCCGCTTTCGGTTTCAAATAGGTTGAGCGGTTTCAGTGATGATCGGTCATACAACCAACAACCTATAGGCGTTGCGACAGCAAGATATTTACCATCAGCAGAAAAGGACATACCCTTTACTCGTCCTCGCGCTAATCTGCTGATCGCACCTTCAGGAAGGTACCAAGTTGTTACATCTGTGTTTTCAGATTTCATTTGATTCGTATTATAGATTTGATTATGATGCATAATAATCTCCTCAGCAATTGCTGCAGTTTGTTTGGACACTAAAGAATACTTTAGTTCAATCTGATGCATATATATGCTAATTAACCCAAGTTGCTACCTATAAGTTTTTAGACATGGAAACTCTGTTTTTAGTGAAAAGGACTGATAATTAGCCAATATTTTGTAGCGTGAACTTTTAGTTTGCGCCCTTATGACACAAACTGAAAGTTTGTGCTACATAGGTGGCAACTTGGGTTAATTAATAAATGGTTCAATAGCCCACAATAGGACAGTGCCATCATAACCGCCACTTGCGAGATATTTTCCATCTGGTGAAAAAGCTACATCTTGGACATCCGATGCGTGTCCCCAGAAAGTATGGATGTTTTCACCCGTTGACATATCCCACAAGTGGATAGGTGCTTTGTCTAATCCCCATTTCCACCAAGCACCTGATGCGAGGTAGTTTCCACACGGAGAAAATGCTAATGCCCACGGACGAATACACCCATGAGGTTGAAGGAGTATCATGCGTGTTTCTAACGTTTCTGTGTCCCACAATCGGATTTCATTTATTAACGCATCAGCCATCCAAGTGCCGAGTCCACCAGCAATCCAGTTACCACAAGGCGAAAAAACGATAGATTGCATGTGTTGATATTTCTTATATTGAAGATTCCCACCATTCATGACTCGCTCAATTTCCTGTGGTTCACCTCTGTATTTAGATGCATCTTCTAAGGTTTCAGGTAAAGGAAGTGGTGAGATTTGTTCTCCGGTTTCAACATTCCAGAGTAATGCAGTTCCATCCCTGGAAGAGGTAACAAACCGTTTTCCATCAGGATGGAATGCAATTGCCTCAATTGAACTTGTATGTCCTATCAGTGTGTGCTGTTTTTTCCATCGTGCGATATCCCAAACATATAATTCATCTCTCGTTCCTCCACTGACAAGATATTCACCGGTAGGAGAAAATGTCAAGGAATAGATGTCTTTTTCATGTCCTGTTAGTTCGGTAACTAATACTTCAGATTCAATATTCCAGATTTGTATATCATTGCCTCCTGTATCAATAGCCAAGAGTTGATCATCTGGAGACAACGTCATGCATCCTCTTAAAGAACTGCGTTTGCCTGGTGGCAGTATCCGCTGGACTTCCTGTTTATTTATATCCCAAAATAACTTACCAGTACCTCCCCAGTTCCCACCGATCAATGTCTTGTTATCTTGTAAGAATGCCACCGAATAAGGAATACTTCCATATCCGGAAAAGAACGATCTTGTAGTAGAGTCACCTTCATGCCATATTTGGATTTTGCGGTTCCTGCATGTAATTGCGAATTTTGATCCATCGCTTGAAAACCTTGCGTAATTGTCTGAGTTCCCAATAGTGTCGAAAGTATCCAGTTTATTGTGTTGTGAAGCATCCCAGATTACTACTTTGTCGCTATAGATGTCTGCAACTCGTAATGTTTCATCAGGTGTGTAAGCAAGTCTTACTCTTTCACCTTGATATGTTTTGGGGTGCATTGCAAGAGATTCATCCTGAATGTCCCATACTTGAACTGCAGCACCAAGGCTTGCACTGGCAAGGTACTGTCCACAAGGTGAAAATAGGAGGGTATGTAATGGGGCAGTGTGTCCTGTTAGTTGCGTTATGTCTTCACCATTTTTTATATCTGAAAGCGTTACTGTTTCAGGTGAAGACACATAAGCAAATATATTACTGTTGGGTGAAAAGGCGATGGGAAAATATCTGTCATTGGCAGTCCCTTTTTTCCTATAATCGTTACTTTTTGTGTTTTCAATTTTAAAGCTGCTGATAGGGACAATCTGTTCTTCGCGCCAAGCATAAATAGCACTATGTCCGAGTCCTGAAGCAGCGAGATATTGGTCGTCCGGTGAAAAGCGTGCATGAAAGATGACATTGCGTTCCTCAGTACCTCCCCAGTCAGTTCTTGCAACGCACTGTCCGTTTTGTGTATCCCACACCTTGAGGATCCCGTCTTGGTCACCTGTGGCAATCCATCGTGAATCATGTGAGAAGGTGGCGACATTCATCATGCCGCGTTCGGTACCCCACAATGCGCGAGGTGCAAGGGTATCCGTATCATATAACCAGAATCCAATTTTTGTTGCTACGGAAAGATATGCGGCATCATTTGAGAATTCTACGTCAAGTCGTAATCCGTGTCCGAATCGCGCTAACGCGCCTTCAGGGAGTTCCCAAGTTGTTACATCAGTGTCGTTAAGTGGTCGCAGTACGGGAATTGCATGTATTCTCTTTTCCAAAAGATGTCTCCTTTTATTGCTAAAAAGTGTTTGAGGTTTAAGTGTCTCGCATGCTTATTACGAAGTTGGTTGGGTGAGTTCACTACGCCAGCAGCAGGCGATATACTATCGGTGAATTGACATGAATGGCTTTAAACACTTATAAAGGGTTCTACATCCCAAAGGAGGATGGTGCCATCATAACTACTACTTGCCAGCAGTTTGCCATCCGGTGAAAAATTGACCGATAATATATCAGTAGGGTGTGCCCAGAAGGTGTGAAAATTTTCACCCGTGGCAATATCCCACAAACGGACGGAGGTTTTTTGCTGTCCCTTTTCCCATTTCGGGTCCCATCGAGAACCAGAGGCAAGGTATTTACCACATGGTGAAAATGCGAGCGCGTAGGGTGCTTGATATCCTGTAGGTTGAATTAGTGCCATCAGCGTTTTGAAGGTAGTTGCGTCCCAAAGTCTAATTTCACCCCACATTCCACCAGCGATAATGTCATGACAAGTAGAAGTCTGGAGTGCTCTAATGCGACGGGGACCTTCCTTCTGACGCTCTTGGGCACGTTGAAGGTCTTGTAGCATGCCTTTATATATAGAAGTATCTATACATGGTTCAATATCAAGCAATCCGATTTGTTCGTCGCTTTTGAAATTCCAGACGATTGCAGCTCCTCTTGGAGGACGAGTGTAAAACTGCTTACCATTCAAATCAAAATGCAACTTCCAGCCTGGAAATGTTTGTGGTGTTAGTGGTGCGTGATAGTGTTTTTCCCATTGCTGCACATCCCACACAGCGATACTATCTCCATAGATGACAACGAAGTATGCCCCTGTAGGTGAGAACCCCATCTTGGACACATGTGCAGATGGACTTTTGGGAAGTTCAGTGACTTGTGTGCCGGATGCAACATGCCAAACTTTAATAGAGGTAAGATTGTTTACACTCACAAGATATTCCCCAGTTGGTGAGAACACCATTTTTCTGACTCTCAATTTTTTTCCGGTGAATTCTGTGACTTGTGTGTCAGATGGAAGATGCCAAACACTAATTGAATCTTCCTTTGCTTTGTTGATTGCCAATAGTTCCCCACCGGGTGAGGTAACAATGCCACCGGGTATATTGGGGTTCCTGTTCTCAAAGTGGAATGTGCGTTTAACCTGTCGGCTCGTAACATTCCATACACAGACAGCGGAATTGGTCCGGTGTGTACTTACCAGTGTACGGCCATCTTTAGAAAAACTTACTGAACCAGCGTTCTGATGATGTACAGGGAGAGATGCAAGTGCTGCTGCCCCTTCTGTCCAGACATGGAGTTCTCCGCGTGCATTAGCAACAGCAAAACGTGTGCCATCTTTTGAAAAACATGCACTGATATTAGTCGGATTCCAAGATTCAAAAGTATCTATTGTCTCCTGTTGAGCTGCATCCCATAACACGACTTCAATGCCACCGATACCAGCAACCTGTAAGGTCCCATCCTTCGTATAAGAAGGTATGCCAAACATTATGTAGTGATTTTCACCATAAGTGGTAGGTGCCATTTCCAAGGTGCCATTATGTATATTCCATATATGCACCTTGTTTCCACTGTTACAGGCGGCGAGATACTCTCCACAGGGAGAAAAAACGAGTCTGTAACATCCCTTTACAGATTCTTCGGTGTAGTCATCGTGAAGTTCTGCAATCAGTTCCTTAGTTTCCATACAAATGACGGATGTCATGTTTGCATCAGACGTGTATGCAAAGAGGCTGCCATCTGATGAAATTGCTTTGGGAGCAACGTTGCCTCCTTCCCACCCAGATTTTATTGTGTAGCTTTTGATAGGCGTGTCGATGTCTGTACGCCAGTCGTAAACGGCACACTGGCTGTCATAGAATCTTGGAGTCTGGTCGGAATATGTGTCACAATAGAACATGGCTAAGTGTTGTCTATCAGGCAAAAAGGTGACATTGGTAGCCGAGACTCTTACAGCTCTCGAATCCTCGGGCACATCTATTTCTGCGACACATTGTAGGTTTTGAGTGTTCCATATCTTCACAACACTATCCCAGTTCTTGGTAGCGACCCATTGTCCATCGTCAGAAAATGAGATGGTTGCGACCATCCCACGCTCTGTTCCCCATAATGCGCGGTTTGTCATCGTATCAAGGTCATACAACCAGCAACCGATACGTGTTGGAACAGCAAGATGTGTCCCATCGGGTGAAAATGCTATTTTGCCTATCTGCCCTCTGCCTAAACGAGCAATTGCACCTTCGGGGAGTTCCCAAGTTGTAACATCTGTGTCTTCAATAGGTCTAAGTGCAGGGGATAAAGAGCCTCTATTTTCCATAAAATATCTCCTTTATTGTAAATAATCAATTTTGTATTGGTTGTTCTTGGTACCAAGTGTTGCAAAATTGCCTGAAAGAAGTGTGTGACTCGTGGAAGACTGACGATACTACTGATTAATTGAAACCCAATGCTTTAAGAGCAGATAATAGATTTCATATCCCAAAGCAGGATGGTGCCATCATAGCTGCTACTTGCCAAGATTGTCCCATCCTTTGAAAAAGCGAGATTTTGCACATCTGAAGTATGCCCCCAGAAGGTATGGATGTTTTCACCTGTGGCGACCTCCCATAAACGGATAGAGACTCTGTCTGTTTTGTTCCACCAAGAACCGGAGGCAAGATAACGACTACATGGAGAAAACACAACGACACCGACACGGCAGCAACTCTCAGGTAGAATCATCCCCATGTGCGGCTCCAAAGTTGTAGCATCCCATAGATGAACTCCACCGTATAATCCACCAGCCAAAAAAGTGCCACAAGGTGAAAACGCAATTGAATGGAGATACTTTGGAGGTCTGTGACGTGGCTGGGTTTGTCTCTGGATTTGTCGCATATCTCCTTTATATAGGGCAACAAAGGTGGAGTCTACAGAAGGTGAGCCAAGCTGTTCACCACTCGTAACGTCCCAAAGAAATATACCATACCCGTCAGTAGTAGCGAATTGCTGTCCGTTGGGGTGAAAGGCTGCTGTCCGAAGCGGCTCAGCATGCCCTATAAATGCATGCTGCTTTTCCCAACGTTGGACACGCCACACAACAAGTTTCCCATCTACATCACCGCTGATGAGGTGTTCCCCTGCCGGTGAAAACACTACGGTGGTGATAAGACTTTGATGTCCGGTGAGTTCCGCTATCTGGGTTCCGGACACAATGTTCCAGACTTCAAGAGTTTGACCGCCTTCTCCGATGAAAACCAACAATTCTTCACAAGGGGACAGCGCACACCTTTTACCTCCGCTCTTTTGTGGAGTCGGGGGAGGTGACACCTGTTTCTGGACAACATCCCAGAAAACGGTATCTGCATACCAGTGTTGGCAAACCAGCATCCTGTCCGTTTGATAAAAAAACAGAGATTCTGGCACCTGATTAGGCACTGTGAGCGGTGCTACTATGGCAGAGGAGCCTGCACGCCACACGCGGATATCGCGGTTGGTGAGAATTGCGAACTGTTGTCCATCAGTCGAGATACATTGTTCTATTCTACATATTTCTGGTGGATATTCAATGGTATCAAGTTTTTCACCCTGGGACACATCCCACATCACTACCTTGTCTTCATAAATATCTGCTACCCGTAATGCTCCATCAGGGGAATAGGCGAGAATCGCCCGAGTTCCATTGTAGTCTGTGTAAGTTGTCTCCAATATCTCTTTATCAATATTCCACACTTGCACCTCAATGTTCTCACGTGTAGTCGGGTCCTGAAAACTCGCAGCAAGAAACTGACTACAAGGTGAAAAGACGAGATCATACACACGCCCTGATTCGCGCAGATGACGCAGATAAGCAAAGCATTCTTTCGTTTTTAGGTTTCGAACAGTAAGGGTGGTCCAGTCAGAAGCATAAGCGAGCAGCTGCCCATCGGGTGAAAAGCAGATTGGGAAACGGGCAGGAGAGCGTTCACCTTCCTTCAGTGTGCCTCCCACTTTGAAACTTGCGACATGTTGGCCGGTTTTTGCGCACCAGATGTAAACGTCGCCGTATCCGTGGCCAGATGCGGCGATGTATTGGCTATCCGGTGAAAAGGCAAGTTGGGAGGTGCCTCCGTGCCAGCCTCGTATTTTCGCAACACACCGCCGGGTCTCTATTTCTCGCACCTTGATAATGCCATCCCCGTTGCTAGTAGCAACACATTTTCCATCGGGTGAAAGGACGACGTTAGAAAGCATGCCCCGTTCGGTTTCAAATAATGTGACTGGCTGCATGGTGTTGAGTTCATACATCCATACCCCGACGCGAGTTGCAACAGCGAGAGACGCGTTATCCGGTGAAAACGCCATGTCAAATATGAGTCCCTGTCCTAACCGAGCAATCGCTCCATCAGGAAGTTCCCAGGTTGTCACATCCGCGTCGTGGATAGCTCTAAATGTAGGGGTTGTAGGTTTTCTGTTTTCCATACAACATCTCCTTGTATTCTACAGATAAGGTTTCAGATCCCAAAGGTAAATCGCACCATCATGTCCACCACTTGCAAGAACGGTACAGTCCTGCGAAAATGCAAAGCACTGTACATCAGTGGTATGTCCCTTAAACGTGGTGATACTCTTACCTGTTGCGACTTCCCATAAACAGATGGATGTCTTTTTTAGTCCACCTTTCCACCAAGCACCCGCAACCAAATATTGACCGCACGGCGTGAAACGAAGTGTAATTGGTCGCTGATTCTCTTCCGATTGAGGAATCGTCATAAGCGTTTTTCCATCTGTTGCATCCCACAGCACAATCTCGTTCCAAAATCCACCAGCGATTATGTTCCCATCTGGTGAAAACGTTATCCCCGTCTGGTAACTGTTATATCCTCCCCGTTCTGGCGTAGTTAGGGGTAACTGTGTAATCTCTTCTTCAGCATCAACATCCCATAATATGGGGATTCGTTCTTGTGGATCACGCACTATAGGGATACTTGCAAGCCGCTTTCCATCGGCACTCAATGCTAACGCATTAACATATTCAGCGTGTCCTATAAGGACAGCACACTTTTCCCAGTTTCCTCCATCGTTTGTTTCATTAGATAAAGGTGTGTACTCCCACACATAGATGTTGCGATCTTTACCAGCACGTGCCAACCGTTGAGCTGTCAGTGCTAACGCATCGGTCCCCGTTCCCAATAACAACCCTGATTCAGGAATAGGAATTTCGGCGATGGATTCACCGCTTCCAAACTCACATACTTCTAATGTTTTTTCGTCTCCACCAACAGCAAAGATTGTCCCGATTGAAGTCGGGTAAACATCACGTATACTATTGGGTAGTTCTTTTTCGGTCGGATATCGGGCACACTGACTTGAAACATCCCATAAAACCGTGTTCCTACCCCAGTAGGCAGTCACTAACGTTTTTTTGTCCGGCGCGAAAACTAATGAACCGACAGTCCCTGTATGTCCCTGAATAGTCGGACATGCTTGAGCGATGGGGGTACCTTCTATCCAGATTTTGATTTCACCTCTATCAGTATAGGCGAATTGTGTACCACTCGCCGAAAAACGAACAGAACTTCCCTGACTCTGATGTTCACATGTGTCAATTTTTTCACCTTTTTTTAAATTCCAGACTTCAAGTTTAGGCTGAGATGGAAAGACTACCGCGGCTATTAATTCACCTTCCGGTGTATAATATGGATGTATTTGAGCATCCTCGTGATCAGTATAGGTTTCCTCAAGGTTTCCAGTCTCCACGTCCCACACATGTAACCTTCCTTCTGAACCAATGGCAGCAAAAAATCGTCCACACGGCGAAAAGCAATGACGACCCCACCTTTCAGTCCAATCAAGACGAGCAATTTGTTCTCCCGTTTCTACCTGCCACACTGCAATGAATTCAGCGGTACGGTTTCTATGATCATAACACGTCCCTGCCAACAAACTCAAATCTGGAGAAAAGTAGCTTGGATAGATGGCATTTATGGATTTGATGTCAGTATCACTTAATTTAATCTCTATTTCATTTTTTAACGTACCGGTACGCGGACACCAGATATAAACCCTTCCGACGGAATAATTGAAAGCGACGAGTTGTTCTCCATCTTGAGAAAAGATCGGTTTCATATTAGACAAACGAATCTGCCCTTTTCGTCCTTTCGGCAACTCCATCTCTGCAACACACACTTGATTATGGATGTCCCATACCCTGAGTGCTTGCTGATATGTATATGCGGCAAGCCATTGAGCATCTGGTGAAAATGTAACACTATCAATATATCCCCTATCCGTTTCCCACAGCGCGATCGGGGATAGCGTGGAAAGTTCGTATATCCAGAGTCCTATGTTCGTTCCGACTGCAAAATGATGTCCATCTGGTGAAAATGCCATATCCCTCAGACCTCCCCGTCCCAATCGAGCAATTGCCCCTTCGGGCAGTTCCCAGGATATTACATCTGTGTCATCATGTGGTCTAAGCACGGGAGTTAAAGCGGTTCTATTTTCCATACAAACTATCTCCTTATTACGAATGTACGCGCGAGGGACGGTAACCTCGCGCGTCGAAATGTTGTGCAATGCGAGCAGCATCGCTATGTAATAGATGAATTGATGAGAAATGTTTAAGTGTTAATAAACGGTTTCATATCCCAGAGGAGGATGGTACCATCAAAACTTGCGCTGGCTAACAGTTTACCATCTGGGGAGAAAGCCAATGACTGAATATCAGTTGGGTGTCCTCTAAAAGTGGCAATGTTTTTGCCACTTGCAACCTCCCATAACCGAATAGCCACTTTCTTTATATTCATACGTCGCTGCCAATTTGAACCGGAAACTAAATATCTTCCGCATGGAGAAAATGACAATGCTACAAGAAAATCTTCTTCCTTCTCAGGCATTGCGATGACGGTTTCAGAACGATTTACATCCCATAATATAATTCCTGGGGGTACTGCACAAGATATTATTGAACTACATGGGGAAAAAGTAATGACTCTGGTATTATAAGTGAAAGTATCAATTATCTCTCCTGTTTCAACTTGCCATAGATAGGTTCTGGGACCCCGTCCCAAGACACTGAAAAGTAGTTTTGCATCTGGACTAAATTCCAAATATGCTATGGAATCTTCATCCGATAAATCTGGTGTGAGTGTATGTAGTATTTCTTTCGTTTGAGTGTTCCATATGTAGAGTTTATTTTGTGTTCCACTGCAAACTAATAGGTTCTCTACCTGTGTGAATGCTGCTGATGTCGCTTCTTCTTTTCCGTTAGGAAGTGTGAATATATGTCTTGGTTGACTCTCTCCAGACACCCATACTTTAGCTGCGTTCCCCTCTATACCCGTAACAGAAATCTTTTCTGAACCAAACGAAGAAACAATTTTCTTGTTACCAGATATATTCCAATGTGTTAGCGGAAATGATGGTTTAGTCATATCCCACAACATAATACCATTTTCTCGAATTGCCCCTGCGAGTGTTTTTCCATCCTCTGTGAATACTACTGAATCAGAGAATTCTATGTGTGAATGAACAAAAGTATGTGGTTGAGTATCACCGACTTTCCACACTCTAAATTCGTTCTCATCGGCTACAATAAATGGTGCTTCCTTTGTGGAATATGGGATTTGAATATTTCGATGTTCTTCAAGGTATGTGTCGGTTTTTTGACCTTCATATACATTCCATACAGTGAAATTATCCTTAGAGGCTTCTTTAGCAAACAATTCACCTTTAGGTGAATAGAAGAGCTGTTTCCGTTCTGTTCCAAGATTATTAAATGAATGGAGCATCTTCCAAGTTTCAACTGACCACACCCTCACTGTTCCATCTCTTCCTCCAGAGATAAGAAACTTTCCACAAGGAGAAAAGACAATACTATCAACAAAGTCAGGATGTTCTGTAATACATGCTATTTGTTCATTTGTTTTTATATTCCATACAGCAATATAGTTGGAGAAATGATTGGGAGTACGGATTGTTCCACGACGATCCGCATGGACAAATAGACTATCATCAGGCATTGTACACGCGATCAAACTGCCATCCGGAGAGAAGGCAATAGGACGTAGCAGAGTAGGCCACCACCTATAATTGGTATTATCGTGGAATTTGCCAATTTGTTTGCCCGTTTCAGTGTTCCAGATGTATAGGATATAATCACGGAAACTGGAAGCTGCAATAAACTGACTATCAGATGAAAATGCGAATCGGGAAACACAATGGTAGGGTTTCTCATTTTCATCCCGATCCATCTGCGCGATGTTGACACCATTCTGTACATCCCATACTTTGACCAAACCGTCTCCATCACCTGTTGCAAGCCTTTTACCATTTGGAGAAAATGAGATAGCAGTAATGTATCCTCTGTCTGTGTCCATTAGTGCATTAGGTGTCATTGTAGATATATTGTACCACCAGACTCCTATGGAACTTGGAACAACAAAGTGCTTTCCATCAGGTGCGTGAATGATATTACCCATAATTCCACCCCGCCCCAACCGGGCAATTGCCCCTTCGGGGAGTTCCCATGTTGTTACATCCGTGTCGTGGATAGGTCTAAATGTAGGTGTTATAGGTTTTCTGTTTTTCAAAAATTATCTCCTTTTTTTAATATAAGGGATACAAGACTCGGTAACTTCGCACTACGATATGTTATACGAAATTGACTGTTAGAGTTGTGTAATGCAACAGGTATTGCAATGAAATAATGAATTGATAAGGAATGTTTATGAATTGATATACGGTTTAAGATCCCATAGCAGGATAGTGCCATCATAACTACCACTTGCGAGAAGCGAACCATCAGGTGAAAATGCCAGATCATGAATATCTGTTGGATGTCCCCAGAAGGTAACGATATTTTCACCCGTGGCAACCTCCCACAACCGGATAGATACCTTCTTCTGACCCATTTGCCACCACGTACCTGAGGCAAGGTAACGTCCACACGGAGAAAATGCAAGCGCATAGGTCCGAGAAGCATCTGCGGGTAGCAGTATCGCCATTCGTGTTTCAAAGGTTGCTGCATCCCATAGTCTAATCTCATTAGCCATTTTCCATTTCCGTCTCTGATACAGCCCACCAGCGATGAGTGTGCCGCACGGAGATATTTTGACACCGGGAGAGATGGTGTGGTTAGTTGGCAGCTGAGTCCCCAACTCCTGTTTCCAATCAATGAATTGTTGGATTTCTTCGGATCTACCTTTATATAGTGACGTATCTTCTAATATTGCGTCTAAAGGGAGTGAACCCAGTTGTTCTCCATTCTCAACATTCCAGACCCGTGCTGTTCTGTCGTCAGAAGCAGTTACGAGCTGGTTACCATCAGGGTAAAACACCACTCCTATAATCCAATCAGTGTGTCCTATGAGTTCGCGCTGCTTTTCCCAATGCTGCGTGTCCCATACATAGAGCACACCGGGCATAGAGGCACTAACCAAATAGTCCCCTGTCGGTGAATAAGACATTCGATGAACAGGTTTTTCATGTCCGGTGAGTTCGGCAATCAGTGTGCCAGATGTAATATTCCAGACTTTGATAGCAATGTCGGTGCCATGGCGGACACCTATGACAGCTGAAGCAAAGAGTTCTTCACAAGGAGACAAGCTACTTCTAAGACCCAAAAAGGACCCCTCTGTATCGGGACTAAAGATTCGTTGTAACTGATGATTCACTACAGACCAGAACAAAATTCCAGGTCCGCGTCCACTAATCAGGGTCTTTCCTTTTTGAGAAAAACGCAACCATCTGACGATGTTTGTATGTGCATCCGTCATAGGCACGACTCTAATAGATCCGTCTGCTGCCCATATTCGGAATTCGCGTGAATTAGCGATTACGAAATGTGTCCCATCGTTTGAAAAGCGACATACTGTCTTGCGCCTCTCAACTTCCAAAGTGTCCAATTTTTCACGCTGCACCGTATCCCAAATCACAACCTTTCCCTTATAGACTTCAGCAATGCGTAACGCGCCATCAGACGTATAAGCAAGTTCCACAGAAGTCGCGCCGGATACGGTATGAATTATTTCCGAAGTGTCGTTGTGAATATTACACATCTGCACCTCGCCATTCCGATTCACAGTTGCAAGATACTGACCACACGGGGAAAAGATGATACCGTGATACGTTAAGGGTTCGGAACAACTAAAGTTTGTAATATATTCACCGGTGTCTATATCTGAAATCGTTATTGTTGCTTGGGGAGATACAGAAGACACATACGCGAGTAGATGCCCGTTAGGTGAGAAGCAGATAGGAAAGTTGTGCCCCTTCGTATCTTCTGCATCAATCGGAAACCGTAGGACGGGTTCGTCGGCATCTGTGTACCAAGTATAGACAGCACTTCGTCTGTGGCTGGACACAGCCAGATATTGCCCATCCTGCGAAAAGTGGAGCGTATTAACACCGAAGGGACCACCCATATTCCCGTGGTAGTCTATCTTTGCGATGCACCGCAGGCTTTGTGTGTCCCATACCTTAACAATGCCATCCGTGTTGCCGGTAGCAATCCACCGTCCATCTTGAGAAAAGGTAATAGTCAAAAGCATTCCCCGTTCCGTTTCGAACAATGCCAGAGGGGTAAGTGTAGGTAAGTCATACATCCAGCATCCGATGGTCGTTGCGACAGCAAGATACCTCCCATCGGGTGATAATGACATATCCCTCAGACCACCCCGTCCGAATCGGGCAATTGCCCCTTCGGGTAGTTCCCATGTTGTAACATCTGTGTCGTTAAGTGGTCGCAGTGCGGGAGTTGAAGTGGTTTTGTCTGGCACGATTATCTCCTTCAATAGCGTTGATTAATGGAGTAGAGGGACGACACCCATAGGTGTCAATTTAGTGGCACTTCAGTAACGGTAGGTTCGGTTTCCTAACCGAACCATAGGCGTCAATTTAGTGGTTTTTTCTTGTTGGACGCATTTGAGATAGTCCAAAACTACCATCCCTATTGTAGTGCCAAATCAACGGTATGAATGCGCTCAAACGAATACGCGTTTGGTATTCGCCATGATTCCCTGGGTCTCCGTGTCCCGCCTAAACCTGCTACATTCAAACAATGGGCGGGGCACAGAGACCCCGCACTACAATGGCTGGCGTAATTTAAGAAGATCAATCCATTTTATTAGTGTCCTCAGTCCCGTAGGGACGATATGTCTATAGCACAACGATCAACACCCATTTCTTAGTCCCGTATGAAGATTAAAAAATAAATCGGGTAATTTCCTTGAGAAGTCCGGAGCGGTTAGGAAACCGCTCCTACCGAGTTTGAGAAAATGAGAATTACCCGTTTAATAAATTAATCCTCATTACAATACCTTCGCCAATTATCCTGGACTTAGATCGGTTTGCGTATAATGAATAGCACCGATTGTACCCAGATGTTCAGTGATTTTCTCAATAACAATTGGTTCAGGTTTTTGCGGAAGTATTTTTAATGTTTCGTCTATATATTTCAGACCCCTATAGTGTGATTTTAGATCTATAACGCTATAGTGTGTATTCTCACCACGGAATGTATGAGTGAGTTTCGCACTGACTGATACCATAAACATTGATAGATTTGCTGCAGTGTTCACGGGTATTTTGTTAACATTCATAGTATCTTGTAATCCCCAATATTGTTTCGCATCCCGGAAGTTGAACTCGATTTGAAAACGCAGGGAATAATAGTCAATCATTTTCTCAGCTTCTAACGCCAAATCAGAGCTAAATAAGAAGATGTGTGATTGTCGTTTCGTGGTTATATTTGTCTTGAGGATGCAAACAACATTGAGCAGTTCTGGGAACGTTTTATTGCGTAGTTTCATTTGATACACATTGGTTCTGATGTTTTGTTTTGTTTCGGTAGAGATAAGATATTTCGGGTTGATCTGTCGGGGCGTGAATCGATCTCCGTAGATTGGTGGCCGGCCGGGGCCGTCCTGAGATGTTGTCGGTTCCCAATGCAATGCTGCATCCGTGCGAAGTTTTGAAATGAGATGGAGACCACATTGTTGTGTCATTTGTAGTGCGTTATTGTGTCCAAAATATCCATCGAGCACTAAGTACCGGAGTGCGATCAAATCTCTAACCTTTGCCAGTAGCGACTTGATCATCATTTGAAGTTGCTTCAATGTGCCGGTAATCGCGACATCGGCTTTATTGCGGTTTTTACTTCCTTTTGGCCGCCCACGCGGGCGTTTCAAAGGTGTCTGTGTGGTATCGTGTTGTTCTGATGCGGAAGTCGTTGGTATCGAGGGTGTGCCGTCTCGGACGATTTGTTCTATAGCCATTGGATAAGAACGCCGTTCTTTGACACTTACTATGGACAAGGCTAAGAATGACAAACTTGAGATCGTTTTACCATGTATTGAAGAAAAGAAACGAGATAAACCATAGGTATGCTTGCCAGATTTTGATTTAATTGTTTCGTCGGCGGCGATGATATAGACACCTTCAGGATCAAAAAGATGTGTGTAAAAAAACACCCAGAGAAGGGTTGTCCAAGGCAGCACCGTGTTAAAAAAGCGTTGTATCGTGCGGTAGCTACCACCTTGTAATGTCCAACGAGAGATGTTTAGCATTGTTACCCGTCCCGTCATCGCAAGCAGTGCGAATACAACTTGCGAAAGTTGGCGTAGTGTCGTTGTGGATAAATGTGTTCTAAAAACTGTAAAAAGTGCTATAATTTCTTGCATGGGCGATTGTCCTTTCAAAGTTATTGATTGGTTTTTATAACTTTAGGACATCTGCCCTATTTATTCAACTATTTTTGGCGAAGGTATTGTCATTAGGGACGATATGTTTATACGTTTCGGTTGTTACAAACATATCGTCCCTACGGGACTAAGAAATGTGATGACGGCGTTTAACTATAAACATCCCGTCCCTACGGGACTAAAGAACGTTATCGCCATGCAAATAAATCCTTAAATTGACGCCTATGGTTCGGTTAGGATACCGAACCTACCGGCCTTGGAATAACGCGTAATTTTCCTTAAATTGATGTCCATGGATGTCGCTTCGCTCTACCTAACCTGCAATATAAAAATGGACAGAGTACTATAGTATCCATGTAATTCCGTTATTGATCATTAGCTGCCTGAGTTCTATTGTGCATCTGTGAATCCAGATTTTCACAGTACCCTCTTTTGTATTAAGTATACGTGAAATCTCTGCGACGCTACAACCTTCTAAATGTCGTAATATCCAAGCAATACGGTGGTTAGGTCTTGTGACCTGTTCAAGAGTCTTTTCTAATATTTCTTGTGCTTCCTGCCTGATAATATGTTTGTCTGGACCGGGGGCATCATCCTCGTACTGGTTCAACGGCAAGTTATCCTGTTCTTCATAGGTTTGGACCGATTCACGAATCCGTTCTCTTTTTCGTATTGCATCAACAATTGTATTAAAGGCGAGTTTATTTAACCAAGCCCAAAAACTTCCTTTCTTTGAGTCCCATTTATTATCTTGTAGTTTTTCCCAGACCTTAGTAAATACGTCCAAGCTAACCTCTTCTGCATCCTGATGGTGGTATTTTAGCATACGATATGCCTTACTATAGACCCACTCATAGTGTTTATCAAACAACTGTCTAAACGCTGCTTCATTCCCTTGTTTGACTTGTGTGGCTAAATATGTGTCTTCCGTAGCAGATAGTTTGTTCTTCGCTTGGCGCGCCATAGGTTAGACTCTCCTCTGTCCTCTAATAGACCGAAACATAAGAAACCAATTCAGGTGGCAAAATTACGAAATAAACGTATATCAGGTTACAGAAATTATGAAAATCGTTTTGTAAATAATAAAGAATTGGAGGACACAGAGACTTTGCGCATTAATCTGTGTTTGGATTTGCTCTTAATGAGTTTTTGGTTGGATGTAATTTAACGATTGGTTGATATGGTAATAGAAATGGGCTTACCTGGAATCGAACCAGGGACCTCGCGCTTATCAGGCGCGCGCTCTAACCTTCTGAGCTATAAGCCCTTTGCAGAAGGTAGAAAAAGAGTCAATTGAAAGTTAAATAGGAAGTCGTAAGTGCCTTGTAAGATTCAGAGCGTTTGAACAAAGAGATCGTGTGAGAATATCCTTGTTAATTGCTCCTTAGAAAGGAGGTGATCCAGCCGCAGGTTCCCCTACGGCTACCTTGTTACGACTTCGCCCCGGTCATCAGTCTCATTTTAAACAGCTCCCTCCCGAAGGTTGGGTCACCGTCTTTGAATGCTACCAACTCCCATGGCGTGACGGGCGGTGTGTACAAGGGCCGGGAACGGATTCACCGCGGCATGCTGATCCGCGATTACTAGCGATTCCAACATTCATGCAGTCGAGTTGCAGACTGCAATCCGAACTGGGGTCGGCTTTTTGGGATTTGCTCCACCTCACGGTTTGGCGTCCCTCTGTACCGACCATTGTAGCACGTGTGCAGCCCAGGGCATAAGGACCATGCGGACTTGACGTCATCCCCACCTTCCTCTGGCTCGTCACCAGCGGTCTCTTTAGAGTCCCCAGCATTACCTGATGGCAACTAAAGACAGGGGTTGCGCTCGTTGCGGGACTTAACCCAACATCTCACGACACGAGCTGACGACAGCCATGCAGTACCTGTCATAGCGTCCCAAGGGAAAACCATATTTCTATGGCGGTCACTAAGATGTCAAGCCCTGGTTAAGGTTCTTCGCGTTGCGTCGAATTAAGCGACATGCTCCACCGCTTGTGCGGCCCCCCGTCAATTACCTTGAGTTTTAACCTTGCGGCCGTACTCCCCAGGCGGGGTACTTAATGCGTTAGCTACAGCACAGAGGGAATCAACACCCCCTACACTTAGTACCCATCGTTTACAGTAAGGACTAGCGGGGTATCTAATCCCGGTTGCTCCCCAAACTTTCGCGCATGAGCGTCAGTCTTAGACCAGAAAGCCGCCTTCGCCACGGGTGTTCTAAACGATATCTGAGCATTTCACCGCTACACCGTTCATTCCACTTTCCTCTTCCAGACTCAAGTGATGCAGTATCAAACGCAGTGGTTCGGTTGAGCCGAACCCTTTCACGTCTGACTGACACCACCGCCTGCGCGCGCTTTACGCCCAGTGATTCCGGACAACGCTTGCCCCCTACGTCTTACCGCAGCTGCTGGCACGTAGTTAGCTGGGGCTTTCTACTACGGTAACGTCAAACCCGTTGCGTTATCAGCAACAAGCAATTCATCCCGTAACACAGAGGTTTACGACTCGAAAGCCTTCATCCCCCACGCGGTGTCGCATCGTCAGGGTTTCCCCCATTGCGAAATATTCTCGACTGCAGCCTCCCGTAGGAGTTTGGGCAGTGTCTCAGTCCCAATGTGGCTGACCATCCTCTCAGACCAGCTACCCATCGTCGCCTTGGTGAGCCGTTACCTCACCAACAAGCTAATAGGACGCGGGCTTATCTCCGAGCGGCAGCCGAAGCCACCTTTCATTCGGCCGACCAAAGTCAACCGAGTCGTATTTGGTATTAGCAACCCTTTCGAGTTGTTGTCCCCATCTCAGAGGTAAATTACCCACGCGTTACTCACCCTTTCGCCACTTTCCATCGGACCGAAGTCCGACTTCTCGTTCGGCTTGCATGCCTAATCCACACCGCCAGCGTTCGTCCTGAGCCGGTATCATACTCTCCACAAAAGTTTTGAAGTACATCATCAAATAATTGAAGCGTACTCACAAGCTATTAATAGGCACGTCACGTTCACTATTTAACTTTCAAAGAACTACTTCACCTTCCAAGTTGTTGAAAGGTAAGATATATTATACCCACTTAAAATTCGTTTGTCAAATTAAAATATGAAAAAAAGCATTATTCTTGTATAAATTGCGCTTTTAACTGAATTAAATGGTATTTTATGGTGTTTTGAGGTATTTAATCCTCTAAAATATCAAGGTTTTGATGAGGATGTTGTGATAGACATCAAGCTTTGTTAAGTGTATTCCAGAGTAGAGATTACTGAAAGTTAATCCCAAGACGGTAAGTGCGGTTTCCTAACCGCTCTATAGGCGTCAATTTAGCGTCCTTTCAGGACCGGTAGGTTCGGTTTCCTAACCGAACCGGATCCTACGCGAAAACTTTATATCAACGGGATCGGCACAAATCTGGTGCGGTTAGGAAACCGCACCATAGGCATCAATTTAGCGGTTACCCAACCCTCTTCCATTGTTGGAGTGGTTTCTAACCACGATTATGTGGCTCTTCCATTGTTGGACGCATTTGAGATAGTCCAAAACTACCATTCCTATTGTAGCACCAAATCAACGGTATTAATGCGCTTATGGCATTCCCCGGGTCTCCGTGTCCCACCGAAACCTGTTGCATTCAAACAATGTGCGGGGCACGGAGACCCCGCGCTACAATGGATGGCGTAATTTAAGAAGATCAAGCCATTTTATTAGTGTCCTCAGTCCCGTAGGGACGGGATGTCTATAGCACAACGTTCAACACCCATTTCTTAGTCCCGTAGGGACGATATGTTTGTAACAACTGAAACGTATAAACATAGCGTCCCTACGGGACTAAGAAATGTGATGACGACGTTTAGCTATAAACATCCCGTCCCTACGGGACTAAAGAACGTTATCGCTATGCAAATAAATCCTTAAATTGATGTCTATGGTGCGGTTAGGAAACCGCACCTACCTTCTTTAGGCATTTAGCATTTGTGATAAAAACACAAGATAAACCGAAAACTAAATAACCCTGAAGCTTTGTAGTTTCAATGGACTCAATACTATCGTGCTACCAAGGTATATTACGGAAAATATGTTATGTCTCTACCTGTTGTTTTTGACGGATCGACGTATTTTAGCAAATCACGCAAGGCAATAACGGTACATTCTTTGTCTCGAAGATAATCCATGTAGGTCTCAAACACTTCAGGTGGGGTGTCAACCCACGGATGTTCAAGAGCAGGAACACCGTGAAATGTCAAGACAGCGATTTTTCCATTCTTAGCTTGATCAACCGCCCAGACCAAATCCTCAAATTTATAGCTTGGACCAGGGACACCTGTTGAAGGAATAACCAACGGATGATGAACATCCGGATCGTAAGCAGGACCGCGTCCACCTTCAATGTCATAGGGAAAGTCTGGACCGACACCGCGTCGTGCTAAAGGATAGCCTTTTTCTTTTAATACTTCTATCGCTTCGGGACCACGACTGTCTCCAGGATAACCAAAGGTCTTAGGAATAGGAATTTCATAAGCCTCACACCGATTGTCAATGTGTATCAATTCTGCCAGAAACTTTTCCTGTGATAATGTGTTGATGTTATTATGATGTCGGGTATGGTTACCGATTTCAAAACCTTCAGCGTGTAACTCACGAATTTCTTCCCATGTAACATAGTGATCTTTGTTGTTGAGAAAACCGAGTCCTTCTGTAATGAAAAAAGTCGCTTCAAAACCGTATCGTTTTAACAGAGGAGCAACATAAGTATAATCTGATTTGTTGCCATCATCAAAGGTGAGGACAACTAATCTATCAGGGATGGGTCGCAGTGCTTTAGCACCAGATAACCCGTGATTCTGTTTTTGCATTTTACACCTAACTATTTTCTGATTTTCTCCTGCGGCGATGGTAAGCCGGCTGGACATCCATATCAATCGTGTTCCAGTAATACTTCAGCGAATCGTCTGCTTGCCACTCGGAATAGACTTCTTCCCATTTTGCACAACCCAGATGGACGGTGAGGGCATCCTCGTCAACGGGTTCATTGACCGACTGGTAGCGCGCACTTGTTGCAAGCCGTATAAGATCATCGGTCATATTGTGCCGACCTTGGTGAATCGTTAAACTATGAAACATGAGGACATCTCCGGACTTAAAGGGGTTCCATGCCCATTCCGTGCTGTCTTCGATCAACTCCCGCGAACGGACACCGCCGTCTTCTAATAACCCGCGAAGGTTTGATCCGCGTGCAATTGCTAAACCTCCCAACTCTGCATCACAATCTCCCAATGGTGTCCACACAGTCCAAGTTTCCTGTGAGCCACGAACCGGACTGAAGTCCTGATGCGGTGGTGTGGTATGCTGATGTTCTCCTGGGAAGATGACGTGACAGATGTGGCGCGGATGGATGAAAACGGCTGTTCCAAACAGAACTTCCAAGACACGTAGAATACGCTCGTGATGCGGAAGGGCATGGAAAAGTCGGAGTTTCTGGACATCAATGTAGAAACGCCTGAAGGTCTCGGATCCGTCCTGTTCACAGATGAAAACACCTTTCCGACGGATACCAGCATCTGGATCAGAGTCCGGTGCAAGGAGTTCGTGCTGCTCTGCTACACGGAGCACCTGTCGACGTAACTCAAGTACTGACTCTATAGGGAGTAGTCCAGGTAAGAAGAGATACCCATTCTGGTGACTGTGTTCAAGAAGTCTATCACGACTTTCAACCATGTCTGTGCAGTCTACAAATGGCAATTCGGCGTGCATTAGAATTGTTCCTTCCGAACTCATTGCACCATCTTGAGTTTGCCCCATGTAACTGGCAGAGCATCATCGGGGTTCACTGCAAGACTGTATCCTACGGTTGTCACTAACACATTATCATACAGACAATGTTCATCACCACCAGCTCTGAAACCTATGGCACCCTTGTCATGGGTATTATCCATCCAAGTACACGATAGCTCAAGATCCTTTCCACGCTCACCGAGATAGAGGTCGTAACGATCATCTTCCGCAACTATCTTTATCGTATACCATTTACCAAGTTCAACGTGCACACCTGATTCATTATCTAACTTATCCTCATCATTTACGATATAATTACCACCAACTCTCGTAAACCACCAAAATTGATTACGATCATCTGCGACGATTTGAACCAGCGTACAATTGTTTGGGTCTTCCGCACGCACGACCCAGTTGGCTGCCCATAGCGGATTGACCATATTAAAGTCAACAATGAAATCAAAGTCAGTGAAATCCTTTTTGACAGTAATTCCAACTTCTCCGCCATTAACGTCAAGGATACCACCATCTAGGGACCAACTTCCTGTTGGTATCCATTTATCATTGTCAATATTGTTCTTCCCAAAGTCATCCTCAAACAACACCTCGCCAACACAAAGAGGTGCATATACTGAGATGAAAATAAATGAAAAGAGTGTGAAGACACTGAATCTCATTTCTCTTGATTTCATAATAACTTCTCCTTTAAGGTTTTGAATAAAACAGTGGGATTTATTCGGCAGCAAATTTCCTAACGGCACCACATCGGAATCAATTGTGGAAAGAATAACACACTTGTACCAGGTTGTCAATCAAAACCATTCCGATGGGTGTGTAAAGTTTTTGGCATGAAATTGCCTTGAATGGAGTTCTTGCTCAGAATGTATACACATGGTATCCTAACCTAATAAATAAATCACAATTTTAGGAGAGGATACCAATGTCAAGTATATCATTAAGTGTTCATGAAAGCAACGATTGCGAAGATGATTTTAGAAAGATTGTCAAAGAAGTAAACGATCTCTATGGAGACATCAATGTTGACGAGAGTTTATCTTTAGATGATGTTGAAGTTCGTGTTTTTGAAGCATTTCGTTCTCTTGAACAAAAGTTTTTAGAAATGTGTGTCTCTAAAAAGGCAGGTAAGAAAGAGAGTGAACCTGTTGAATGTCCAGAGTGTAAAGCACCTTGTCGTCCATTACGCAAGCGTGCGAAACATCTAACAACTCTTTGTGGCAAAATAAGTATAAGGCGTTGGGTGTATTGTTGTGAACACGGACATAGGCATGCCCCGTGGGAAGTCAAACAGAAGTTATCGGATCAATACACGCATCGTGTCGCTGAAGCGATGTGTCGTTTGTCTGCGCGGCTTGACTATAGGGAAGCATCAGAGGAGTTGTCTCATCAAGGTATAGAAGTGAGTCACACGAGACTTCATCAAAATGTGTGTAAGTGGGCAGAAGATTTGGATGTATGTGAACAAGTAGAGGCTCAAGAACTTAAGGAAAATCAGCGTTGGTATGTGAGTTGCGATGGGTGCCACACGAACTCTCCGGATGGGTGGAAAGAGGTGAAAGTGGGGTGTATTTACAGAGATTATCCACAACCTGTTTCGGGTGGGACCCCGAGTGTGCGAACAGAAAGTATTCGGTATGTTGCGGGTCGTCAAAATGCCGCCGCTTTTGGTAAGAAGTTGTATGCGTTAGCACTAAAAAGTGGCATCTATCAAAAAGATATAAATACACAAGTGATTGTATTTATCGGAGATGGTGCTGCGTGGATTTGGAACCTTTGTAAAGAATACTTTCCGAATGCCGTTCAGATTGTGGATCACATGCACGCCACATCTCATCTCTATAATGTTGCTAAAGTTGCCTTTGGTGAGACGGAGACAGAAGCTATTGACACTTGGATAAAAGAAACGGAGCCACTTCTTTATCATGGCAATATCATAGCAGTTGCCTCAAACATTCGTGCCTTAGCCACACAGCACCCTGAAGTGTCAGAGGTGTTAGAAAGAGAAGCGAGATATTTTGAAAAACATGCAAACCGCATGCAGTATAAAGCGTTTAGAGAAAAAGGGTATATGATTGGAAGTGGTGTGATTGAAAGTGCGTGTAAACATGTTGTCGGAGAAAGGTGTAAACAAGCAGCTATGAGATGGGAGAAACCGGGCATCAATGCTGTGCTAAAGTGGAGATGTTTGTCAAAGAATAAGGCTTGGGACAGATATTGGTATCCAAACACAAAAGCAGCATGATGTTCATGCCAAAAACTTTACACACCCATTCCGATTCCATAAGGTTAGTTAGGACTGGTTATTACACTCCTGTCATTGACTAACCATATTCTGACCGCAACATGTAGCATCTTATGGCCAATAAGTGATGTCTCTGCCAGTTGATTCCGTTGGATCAATATAGTTTGCTAAATCACGCAAGGCAATAACGGTACATTCTTTGTCTTGAAGATAATCCATGTAGGTCTCAAACACTTCAGGTGGGGTGTCAACCCACGGATGTTCAAGAGCAGGCACACCGTGAAATGTCAAGACAGCGATTTTCCCATCCTTTGCTTGATCAACTGCCCAAACCAAATCCTCAAATTTATAGTTTGGACCAGGGACACCTGTTGAAGGGATGACCAACGGGTGATGGACATCCGAATCATAGACCGGTCCACGTCCACCCTCTGGATGAAATGGAAAATCTGGACCTATGCCACGCCGTGCGAAACGATACCCTTTTTCTAACAACGCTTCTATCGCTTCCGGTCCACGACAATCCGCAGGATAGCCAAAGGTCTCAGGAATAGGGATACCGTATTCATCACACCTTTCATCAATGTGTATCAAGTCTGACAGCAATTCCTCTTTCGATTGTGTGTTAGCATGTTTATGATAGCGGGTATGGTTACCGATTTCAAAACCTTCAGCGTGTAACTCACGAATTTCTTCCCATGTAAGATAGTGATCTTTGTTGTTGAGAAAACCGAGTCCTTCTGTTATGAAAAAAGTCGCTCCAAAACCGTATCGTTTTAACAGAGGAGCAACATAAGTATAATCTGATTTGTTGCCATCATCAAAGGTGAGGACAACTAATCTATCAGGGATGGGTCGCAGTGCTTTAGCACCAGATAACCCGTGATTCTGTTTTTGCATTTTACACCTAACTATTTTCTGATTTTCTCCTGCGGCGATGGTAAGCCGGCTGGACATCCATATCAATCGTGTTCCAGTAATACTTCAGCGAATCGTCTGCTTGCCACTCGGAATAGACTTCTTCCCATTTTGCACAACCCAGATGGACGGTGAGGGCATCCTCGTCAACGGGTTCATTGACCGACTGGTAGCGCGCACTTGTTGCAAGCCGTATAAGGTCATCGGTCATATTGTGCCGACCTTGGTGAATCGTTAAACTATGAAACATGAGGACATCTCCGGACTTAAAGGGGTTCCATGCCCATTCCGTGCTGTCTTCGATCAACTCCCGCGAACGGACACCGCCGTCTTCTAATAACCCGCGAAGGTTTGATCCGCGTGCAATTGCTAAACCTCCCAACTCTGCATCACAATCTCCCAATGGTGTCCACACAGTCCAAGTTTCCTGTGAGCCACGAACCGGACTGAAGTCCTGATGCGGTGGTGTGGTATGCTGATGTTCTCCTGGGAAGATGACGTGACAGATGTGGCGCGGATGGATGAAAACGGCTGTTCCAAACAGAACTTCCAAGACACGTAGAATACGCTCGTGATGCGGAAGGGCATGGAAAAGTCGGAGTTTCTGGACATCAATGTAGAAACGCCTGAAGGTCTCGGATCCGTCCTGTTCACAGATGAAAACACCTTTCCGACGGATACCAGCATCTGGATCAGAGTCCGGTGCAAGGAGCGCGTGCTGCTCTGCCACACGGAGCACCTGTCGACGTAACTCAAGTACTGGCTCTACAGGGAGTAGTCCAGGAAAGAAGAGATACCCATTCAGGTGACTGTGTTCAAGAAGTCTATCACGACTCTCAACTATGTCTGTGCAGTCTACAAATGGCAATTCGGCGTGCATTAGAATTGTTCCTTCCGAACTCATTGCACCATCTTGAGTTTGCCCCATGTAACTGGCAGAGCATCATCGGGGTTCACTGCAAGACTGTATCCTACGGTTGTCACTAACACATTATCATACAGACAATGTTCATCACCACCAGCTCTGAAACCTATGGCACCCATGTCATGGGTATTATCCATCCAAGTACACGATAGCTCAAGATCCTTTCCACGCTCACCGAGATAGAGGTCGTAACGATCACCTTCCGCAACTATTTTTATCGTATACCATTTGCCAAGCTCAACGTGCACACCTGATTCATTATCTAACTTATCTTCATCATTAACGATATAATTACCACCAACTCTCGTAAACCACCAAAATTGATTACGATCATCTGCGACGATTTGAACCAGCGTACAATTGTTTGGGTCTTCCGCTCGCACGACCCAGTTGGCTGCCCATAGCGGATTGACCATATTAAAGTCAACAATGAAATCAAAGTCAGTGAAATCCTTTTTGACAGTAATTCCGACTTCTCCACCATTAACGTCTAGGACACCACCATCCAAAGACCAACTCCCTGTTGGTATCCATTTGTTTTTATCAATATTATTCTTCCCAAAGTCATCCTCAAACAACACCTCGCCAACACAAAGAGGGACATATACTGAGATGAAAATAAATGAAAAGAGTGTGAAGACGCTGAATCTCATTTCTCTTGATTTCATAATAACTTCTCCTTTAAGGTTTTGAATAAAACAGTGGGATTTATTCGGCGGCAAATTTCCTAACGGCACCACATCGGAATCAATTGTGGAAAGAATAACACACTTGTACCAGGTTGTCAATCAAAACCATTCCGATTCCATAAGGTTAGTTAGGACTGGTTATTACACTCCTGTCATTGACTAACCATATTCTGACCGCAACATGTAGCATCTTATGGCCAATAAGTGATGTCTCTGCCAGTTGATTCCGTTGGATCAATATAGTTTGCTAAATCACGCAAGGCAATAACGGTACATTCTTTGTCTTGAAGATAATCCATGTAGGTCTCAAACACTTCAGGTGGGGTGTCAACCCACGGATGTTCAAGAGCAGGCACACCGTGAAATGTCAAGACAGCGATTTTCCCATCCTTTGCTTGATCAACTGCCCAAACCAAATCCTCAAATTTATAGTTTGGACCAGGGACACCTGTTGAAGGGATGACCAACGGGTGATGGACATCCGAATCATAGACCGGTCCACGTCCACCCTCTGGATGAAATGGAAAATCTGGACCTATGCCACGCCGTGCGAAACGATACCCTTTTTCTAACAACGCTTCTATCGCTTCCGGTCCACGACAATCCGCAGGATAGCCAAAGGTCTCAGGAATAGGGATACCGTATTCATCACACCTTTCATCAATGTGTATCAAGTCTGACAGCAATTCCTCTTTCGATTGTGTGTTAGCATGTTTATGATAGCGGGTATGGTTACCGATTTCAAAACCTTCATCGTGTAACTCACGAATTTCTTCCCATGTAAGATAGTGATCTTTGTTGTTGAGAAAACCGAGTCCTTCTGTTATGAAAAAAGTCGCTCCAAAACCGTATCGTTTTAACAGAGGAGCAACATAAGTATAATCTGATTTATTGCCGTCATCAAAAGTGAGGACAACTAATCTATCGGGGATGGGGTGCAGTGCTTTAGTGTCTGGTATCTCTTGATTTTGCATTTGTTTCATTGGACCTTAGAATTGGTAGGAAGCTCCTTGTCCTCCACCACTAATGGCAGGCAGGAAATGGAGTTCTGCGTCTGAGTCAACGCTATCGTGCATGGCGACTCTGGTTAGCACACCGTTAATATAAACACCGATACTGGGATGGATACGGTCTCCATCACAGAGTTTATCTTTTGTCCCCGGATATTGGTTCTCAAGGTTGTTTATTACCTCACGGATGGTACTGCCTTCAACTGGAACACTCTCTTCTCCATCAGTTAGGTTACGTATGAGGGCGGGAATGGCAACAATTGGCATACAAGTATTTCCTATAAAGTATAGGCACGGTTTATAACCGTGCCTACAGATATGCAAAACTTGAAATGTGAATTCTTATATTTTACCCATCGCTTTTAAGAGACGGTCAGGCGACATAGGCAGTTCGGTCATTCGGATACCGATGGCATCGTAAATTGCGTTAGCAATCGCTGCGGGTGGCGGAACAATCGGCACTTCACCGACACCGCGCACTCCATACGGATGTCCTGGATTCGGCACTTCTACAATAACTGCATCAATCATCGGCAAATCTAAGCAAGTCGGCATACGGTAATCAAGGAAACTTGCGTTTGTCATTGTGCCTTCGTCGTTGTAAATGTATTCCTCATTTAATGCCCAACCGATACCTTGAACGACTCCACCCTGGATTTGTCCTTCAACATAACTGGGATGAATGGCTTTGCCAGCATCCTGTGTTGCGGTGTAGCGTAGGATTTCAACCTTACCGGTGTCTACGTCCACTTCCACATCAACAACATGTGTTGCGAATGCTCCACCAGCACCTGCGGGATTCATTGTAGCTCTGCCAACAACAGGACCACCAGTCTGACTAAGTTTGGCGGATAGGTCTCGGAAACTAATCTGTTCCTCTTTGCCGTTGATACTTGAGAATTCACCATCAGCAAACTGCACATTGTCTTCATCAACTTCCCAGAGTTTAGCAGCACGTGCTTTCATCTGTTTTACTACATCTTGTGCCGCTTCATAGGCAGCATACCCAGTTGCATAAGTTGTTCGACTGCCACCTGTGACTGCAGTATAACCGATGGAATTGGTATCAACCACAGTTGGATTGACCGATTCAGCAGGGATACCGAGAACTTCGGCAGCTTGCATTGCAATTGATGCACGCGTGCCACCAATATCCGTAGAACCTTCAACGAGGTTTATAGTGCCATCAGGATTTACATTAATTGTAACACTGGATTCCAGACCGATGTTAAACCAGAAACCGGAAGCGATTCCGCGTCCATGGTATTTCTTACCATTTGCGGAAGTGTAGTGAGGATGTTCCTTTGCCGCTTCAAGTGTTTCAATAAAACCGATACGTGGATAAACGGGACCGTCTGGACGACGATCACCCTCTTTCGCTCCATTCATAAGTCGTAACTCAAGCGGATCTATATTCAATTCCTCCGCGAGCTCATCTACAACGGTCTCTGTGCCGAAGGCTGCGTTCGTTGCACCTGGTGCACGATAAGGAGCAGACTTTGGCTTATTCACTACAACGTCGTAACCATCAATGAGGACATTTTCAATGTTGTAGGGAGCAAAGACGCACATCGCACCTGCACCGACTGGAGAACCGGGATATGCCCCTGCTTCAAAGGCAAGGGAGGTTTGTGCTGCAGTGATTTTACCGTCTTTTTTAGCTCCAATTTTAATTGTGATGTAAGATGCAGGGGTTGGACCTGTGCCTTCAAAAACATCAGCGCGGTTCATCAAGACTTTGACAGGTTTACCTGTTTTCTTCGCAAGGAGAGCTGCAACAGGTTTAATGTATACGTTAATCTTTCCACCAAATCCGCCACCAATTTCTAATGGAACAACTTTGATTTTAGAGACCGGATACTGAAGGATTTCAGCAAGTTGTTCACGAACGGTGAATGCACCTTGTGTGCTACACCACACTGTCAATTGTCCGTCTTGATTGTAATGTGCAGTAGCGTTGTGTGGTTCAATATAACCTTGATGAACGGTGCCTGTAACAAAATCTCTTTCAATTACAACCTCTGCTTCATCAAATCCTTTATCTATGTCGCCTTTTTTGTGTTGTAGGTGACTGGCAATGTTTGTCGGTTTATCTTCTGTGTCACCCAATGAGGATGTAGTTAAGTTTTCGTGCAGGATGGGTGCATCAGGTTCCATTGCTTGACGCACTTCTAAAACCGGTGGAAGCACCTCATATTCAACATCTATCAGTTCGCATGCTTCTTCTGCGATATGAGGATTTGTAGCTGCAACTGCTGCGATGGCGTGTCCTTTATAAAGTGCTTTATCGCTTGCGAAAATGTTGTCACAGAGATATTTTAGATTGACCGCACCTTCCCCAAGGTCTGCCATTTTGTCTTCTGCAGTAGGTAGATCCTGTGCTGTCACAACACCTTTAACACCTGGATGTGCTTCAGCACGACTTGTGTCAATTGATACGATTCGTGCATGGGCATGTGGACTCCTTAGCACTCTACCGTGCAAGAGTCCAGTAATCTGAAAATCTGCCCCATAAATTGCCCTTCCTGTAACTTTATCTACACCATCATGTCGGATAGGGCGCGTTCCAATAACTTTGTATTCCTTCTTTTCAGACATAAGACACTCCTTCTATGTAGCTGCGGCTGCATCAAGCACAGCACGAACGATCTTATCGTAACCGGTGCAGCGGCACAAATTCCCTGCTAACCAGTATCGGACTTCATGTTCCGTTGGGTTTGGGTTATTATCTAATAATGCTTTTGCACTCATGATAAATCCGGGAGTGCATATACCACATTGAAGTGCGGCGTTCTCAAGAAAGGCATCTTGAATCGGATGCAATGTTTCTGGTTCAGCAAGACCTTCAATGGTTTCAACAGATTTCCCTTCAGTCTCGACACCTAAAACCAGGCATGAATTGACGAGTCTACCGTCAAGTATGACACTGCATGCACCACAATTACCGTTGTTACACCCCTCTTTTGCCCCAGTGAGGTGGAGTTCATCTCTGAGAACCTCCAATAAACTTTGGCGTGGTTCACAGAGAAATTCCACCGTTTCGCCATTGATTGTGGTTTGAACGTGTGATCTTCTCGCCATAATATCGGTTTCCTTTTACTATTAGAGATACTATATATTGTCCGTTATAATTTCGCTAAGAATTATGCTGCGTCTCTGACTCTTTGGATTGCTCCGTTGAGTGCGCGTCGTGTCAATACACCAACGAGATGTGTACGTTGTTCTGCAGTTCCACGCATATCGCTGATAGGACGTGCAATGGCTTGTGCGGCTTGTGCTGCTTCGTCAATAACATCATCAGAAATCTCTTTGTTGGCAAGAAGTGCACTTGCCTCTTCAGCAAATAATGGAGTAGGAGCGACAGCACCGAGGGCAATTCGTGCAGAGACGATACGTTGTTTCGCATCATCTAAAACGACAGATGCACCTGCACCGACAACTGCAATGTCCATTTCATTCCGTGGAATAAATCTAAGATAATATGAGCTTGAATTTTTCTGTGGCGCGGGTATCTTTAAAGAGACAAGCATCTCACCTTTTCCAAGCACCGTCTGACCGGGACCTGTGCAGAAATCTTCAACTGCTATTTCACGTTCACCGTTTGACCCAGCAATAACACAAGTGGAATTTAGCACAATTAATGGAGGAATACAATCTGCTGCGGGTGAAGCGTTACAGAGGTTTCCACCAACACCAGCGCGTCCTTGTATAGCAGTCCCACCAATAATTTTGGTAGCGTCCACTAAACCGGGATAAGTTTTGCAAATGGCATCAACTGCATAAATCTGATAACACGGAACCGCTGCACCGAGTGTGAGTCCGGTGTCCGAGTCATAGGCTAACTCATTGACTTCAGGAATGGATTTAATATCTATCATCCAATCAAGTGTTCTTCTACCCTCTCGTGCTTGCACAATAAGATCTGTGCCACCAGCGAGTAATCGGGCTTTGTCCCCTTTCTCATCAAGCAATGCTACGGCTTCTGATAATGTTTTTGCATCAATATACTCAAATGCTTGCATAGGCAACAATCTCCTTTCAAAATGATATTGGATAAACTGGTATTTTGATGTTGATTATATCATAAATGCGAAAAGATGCAAGTATTTTGTTAGAGACCAGCAGACCAAGATGAGTTTAGTTAATCCTTACGTTTCCTGTAGTATAATTTCAGTCATAGCACCCAAACCTAAAGGATTGGGCTTGTGCTTCGTAGCAGTTAGCGTTGTTCTCCAAAGAGAACATCCGTCTCACATCTGCTCCACAACGGGATCATAAGCAGCCCGTAATATGTTGATAGCAGCGTTTATGTCTCTATCATGTTCGGAATTACATTGTGAACATGTCCACTGTCTATCATTGAGAGAAAGCGTGTCGTTTTTATCTCCGCAGTTGCTACAAGGTTTTGTAGTAGATGTCCATTGTCCGACTTGAAAGAATGCTTTATGATGTTTGAAACATTTGAATGCCAACAATTGAATAAACTGGTAAAATCCGAGATCGGAGACTTTACGTCCCCACAGCCGCTTCATGCCATTAAGGTTCAACGTTTCAGCGGCAATCGTATCAAACCTTCTGCACAAGTCTGTAGCAAGTTTCCACTGCCAGTCAAGCCGTTGGTTTGCTATTTTGATATAATGCCGTGCGAGTTCTCTAATAGCGCGACACCAATTGTTAGACCCTTTGACTTTACGACTCACAGCTTTATTCAGTTTGCGAAGGTGTTTCAAGGATTGTTTCAAGAATTCTGGTGCTTGTATCTTTTCACCAGTGCTCAATGTCAAAAATGTTTTCAACCCGAAGTCTATACCTACGCTCTCACCTGTTTGTTGCATAGGTTCGGTAGAAGTATCATCGGTGACAATGTAAAGCCAGTATTCACCGGCACTATTACGGAGTATTTGGACATAGCGGACAGTGCCGTGCCAGTCTCGGTGCTGATGAAAAGAAAACCAGCGACGATTGAATTTCAGAGATTGTGTGGAGACATTCCACGACTTGAAAGAGATAAGCACACGTCCATTATCAAGTTTATAGCCTGTTTGGAACTTCGCAGAACGATAACGATATTTACGTTTGAATTTTGGAAGTCCACCTTGACCAGCAAAGAAACGTTGATATGCAGCATCTATGCGAATAATCGCAGCATCCAAAGTGTCACGCGGTATCCAAGCCCAATGTTTCTTGGTCGTCTTGAGCAACTTGGTAAGATGCGGTTGCAGCCTATATCTACCAGCGTATTTTTCGTATCTGCGGTAATAACGTTTTTCCAAACGCAAAAAGTGGTTGTGCACATCACAAAGATCATCAAGCAGATTGCCGAAGCACTTGTTCTTTTTGTGATTGCGTATCTTGTATTTGTAGGTGCGCATTGTTTTACTCAAGTATTGCTTCCGACACGATTCGGTTTTGGTGGAGACCACCTCAAGCAAGGTGGATCGTATTCTCTACCAACAATGCTGAGAATATCGTAACATATATGACATAGTTTGTCAAGAAAAATATAGGAACGGGCATTCCTCCCAAACCTAAAGGATTGGGAGGAATGCCCGAAGATAGATGAAAGTAACTCACGCCTTATGGTTGTGACCGTATTTAAGGTAGCGTAAACGCTTATTGCACTATTAACGTTTAGTGGCATAAACGCTAAATACACCTTACTCTTAATTCAACAATGATCTGATAGAATGCTTTACTATACTTAAACGAAAAAGGTGTGTCAAAATATAGGTTGATACCCGCACACAGACAGCTACCGTCGAAATTTTTACCGGAACTGTCAGCAAAGGATAAAAACAAATGAAACATACAAAATCACAGAATCATAACAAAGAATTGACTTCAGCACAGGATGCCAATCAGGAAAGCATCTTGTTAGAGATTATTCAAGAAAATTCACGATTACCGGAAGAAGATCAGATACGTTATCAAGAACTGTTGCACAAGTGCAAAAATGAAACTATAAGCGAAGACGAACTTTCCGAGTATCATACGTTGTTGCATCAATTGGAAATTCGTAACCTGAAACGGATTGAAGCCCTCATGGCTTTGGCTCAGATAAGAGAAAAACGTGTCAGATAATTATTACCAAACCGCAACTATAGCAACATTTAGAATTAATGAGGCATTTGTTTTTTGTTAGAATAACCTAAGTTGCCACCTATCATTAGTTGGAGTGGTTTCCAACCACGATTGTTATGAAGTGGCACTAGAATATGTAGAATTCCTTTGTTTCTTCGTTTGATAAAGTCATTTGATGATTAATATTCAGTAGATAGCGTGAGTTCGAATATAAGAGATTGGTTCATCAAGGGAATTCAATTGAACAAAAGCAGTTCCAACGTAACCCAAACACCTTCTTTGCTCCAGCGGAGCAATATGTTTATAGTATTCATCCGAACCAGTGTTTCCGCTCCAGCGGAGCGGTATGTGAGATTATCACACATAGCACTCCGCTGGAGCGCAAGAACTTTGTGTTTGGATTTTCTATAGACATAGCACTCCACTGGAGTGCGAGAACATGCCCGTCATCAAATCTGTGATAAATGTGATATATTGTATCGGTTTTTCTAACCTTTATATCGAACTCACGTTGGGTAGCAACTTAGGTTAGAATATGTTTCTCATGGCTTATTCAACAGGTTTATGTTGATAAAATCGAAAACTAAATGGCTCTGATGAAGTCTACTCCTTCTTCGATTTTAGTTTAACTAGCACACGTCCAGCGTTATACCGCTTCGTGCTATCATTTGCCTGCAAATCATCTTGTATGATGTGAATACCGGCATCATTATTGAAGTAGGCGAGTTGATAAGCTGCCCCGCGTCTGACGGCTGTGATGTCGTGTGTGAGTAGTTGTTTGAGTCCATCTATTGTCGCTGCTTTTTCAGCTATCTGGTGCCACTGTGCAGCGAGTTGTAGCGTATCGTTTCTTTCGTAAAATGTTGGATGTGTAATAGCGTCGTCATAAACCGTCGTATTATTCTCTGGCACGCTGATCAGGTTGTCGTATTTATGCTCTGGTAAGTCTATCTTGGGGACTTCGTGCAAACTCAGGAGTATTTTCGCTCCTTTATATGGTGCGTACTTTCCCTCTCGCATGAGCATTCCTTTTGCGAGTTGTTTGCACCAGGGTATGTATGTACCATCTCCGAGTTTTTTGAGTGCAAGTGCTGCGTAGACATTTCCTCTGATAACTTTTTGTTGTAAGATTTTGATACTCGATTTGTCCCCGATATTAGCAAGATAGTTTGCCGTGGTTTGCGTTATTGGTACGTTTAGATTTTCGAACTTTTCTATGAATTCTGTGTTTGAAAGTTTTAAAAATCTACTGTTAACGTAGATTTTATTGGGTTTTACAGGAATGAGTGCGCGTGTTTGCAAACTGGGTAATATCCCCGACTTTTTCAATTCGCTGAGTTCGTAGTAGGTCTCATCTATATTTTTGATTTTGTCTGCCTCTATTTGATCGAGGATTGCCTTGACATAATCCGTTGTAGGTGGTTTGATTGTGTAGTGCGTTTGTCCGGTGATTGGATACGGATATGTCATTGTATCAAAACTATCACTCTGACTGTATGGTATGATATGTAGACGTGCGGTATATTTTCCGATTTGATAATGTGAATATGCGTAAGAGAAGCTGCCGGTGATTTCTTCACCAGGTTTGAGCGTGTAGTAATCCTCTGCTCTGGGTGTGGTGATAAAACCGTGCGGACCCCGAAATATTCCACGTGTGCCATCAGGTCTTGTGATTTCCATGCTTTCTATGAGATCCACATCTTTTACGATGATGATGTTTATGGGATGGTTGGTCACATTTTTGATCTGATAGTTTAGTCTCTTGACTTTCTTATAATCATAGTGTGATCTGATCGAGTCAACATTGAGTATAAGTTGTGGTTTGTCTTGTAGCACATCCAAGAGGAAGTGTGCGGTGTTTTGGACGTTTGGATCGGGGTCTTGGGTAAATCGTTGTATATCTGGTATGAATTCTATGAGTTTTAATTTTCTGATGAGTTCAAAGGTGTAGAATCTTATTCTTGAACTGGGATCGCTGAGTAGTTCTGGAACATATTTAGCGATTTCAGCTTTGTGTAATTGACTAAAATCTGAAAGTGTTTGAAGTGCTATTATCTGCAGTGGCGACTTTCTATTGAGCGCGACCATGGCAACCCGTTCTATAGCTTCGGGACTATGAAAACTTTTGAGGGCAACCAAGAGGTCTTGGGTTGGTTCTTTTTTATTGAGGCGTATCAACGCTTTTAGTCCATCTGTTCCCATATTTTTCAGTAAGGTTATAATTGCGAATTTGAGTTTGGGATCATCCGTTTGGAAATATTCCTCCTCTAAAATCGGTAGCGTTTCAAGTGTCGCGTCCTGAGTGTAACGTATGGCTTCAACAAGTATACCACGTTTTTTCTCTCCGCGTGTTCGTTTTAATACTTTCAACATTGCTTGTAGACTTGTTGCGTTGAGGGTCGTGGGTGGCAGAGAAATACCCCTTCTGACATGTTCTTTATAAGCTTTTACTAATGTAGGATAGATACGTTCGTCATCAAAACGGGAAAGTAATGTTGTTACTTTCCGTCGTAGATCTGGGATTAGTTCATACATATTCTTGTGGATGTCTATCACCAAGGAGATTGCGCGTTTGTCATTGAATTCCGCCAGTCTTTCTGCAGTTTCTATGAGAGACCACGGTCTAGCGTAAGGACTAAGTTGCTTGGCAAGCACAGGTATAACAGATTCGTCTTTTAGTTGGACAAGTTTCTCAACGACTATATGTTGTGTATCTATATCTGCATAGAGGTGTTTACGGAAGTATCTTCTGGCATATTCAGGATCAATTCGTGTGATTGCCGAAGCTGCCATTTTGCGATTGTCTAGGTTGGATTCAACCATAAAATAAGTTGTGAGTGCTTTTAAAGCGCGCTGTTCAGGATAAAACTTTAGGATAGACATCACTGCCCTCTCTCGGACCAAGTGAGATGGATCTGACAGCCTCCTAATTAGAAATGGAAGTCCTCGATTAGTCAATTCCATCTGGTAAACAGTATTAACCATTTCATCCCAGTTGAGCGATCCAATATCGGGTGAGCGAAACTTTTCAAGTTGCTCTGGATTCGCAGACACAGTGCCATTCAGTAATACTATGAAAAGACAAGCTATCAAAATTCTTTTGAGTTTCATAATTACCTCTTTATCAATTAGACAATCGTAGTGTCTAATTCAGTTGTTCAATACCGTTTCAATCAGCATCCGATTTTTAAGCATTTCAGCATCATAATCGTACAAGGGTTCTGGTGTCCTGTTCTAGTGAACTTTGTAGACAATGTTTATATTTTGCGAGCGCAGTATCTGGCGCAACTCTTGGCTTATATATCCCTTACATAGAGTTTACCAAACAGCGCGTGTGTCAAGTTTACAACTGGACACCGATCATCAGTATTGATGGGTGTGAACGCAACAGCAAGGAGTTCCCCTTAGGTATTGATAACCTAAGTTGCCACTTATCATTTGTTGGAGGGGTTTGTAACCCCGATTAATAAGAAGTGGTACCAAATATGCAGAATTCCTTTGTTTCTGCGTTTGATAAAGTCATTTGATGATTAATATTCAGTAGGTACCGTGAGTTCAAATATAAGAGATTGGTTCATCAGGGGAATTCAATTGAACAAAAGCAGTTCCAACGTAACCCAAAACACCTTCTTTGCTCCAGCGGAGCAATATGTTTATAGTATTCATCCGAACCAGTGTTTCCGCTCCAGCGGAGCGGTATGTGAGATAATCACACATAGCACTCCGCTGGAGTGCAAGAACTTTGTGTTTGGATTTTCTATAGACATAGCACTCCACTGGAGTGCAAGGACATGCCCGTCATCAAATCTGTGATAAATGTGATATATTGTATCGGTTTTTCTAACCTTTATATTGAACTCACGTTATTGATAAGTAAATGGAGTTTGAAACCAGTGAACCACCCAAGTGAGTTTGTAGCAAGTGCTGCTTGTTTTGCTAAGACACGATGGTTTGGGATCCGACGATTATGGCAAACCCGTAGCGGCGTTTCATCGTTTCCTACTGTTTTGATTTGTCATCCTACGTTTATTGGTGTATAATTCTATCCAGTTAGACAACAATTTTATAACACATTCTCATTGGAAAGCAAGGAAAGATGATGAAACATTACACCCTTATTCTCACACTTTTATGCTCCGCCACCCTTTGGGCAACCGCAGCAGATTATGACAACGATCCCATCAAAACCCTATTGAACTTTGATGATATCCCCGCAATCATAAAACCCCAATTCGTGCCAGCCGCCAAAGCAAAATTAGACGCGGATGCACCCGTCATCGGTGTAACATTCAACGATGAAAGCCATGCCTACTCAATTTATCTACTGAACGGACATGAGATCGTCAACGATGTAGTCGGTGGAGAGAAAATCGCTACCACATGGTGACCTCTCTGCAATACGGCTATCGTGTATAGTCGGGAACTGGAAGGAGAAACCTATACATTTGGTGTCAGTGGTAAATTGTGGAGAGATTCACTGTTAATGTACGACCATCAAACGCGTTCCCTCTGGTCACACATCACTGGAAAAGCGATACAGGGACCGTTAAAAGGCAAACAATTAAAGCCTCTTGCTTCTATGCCACAAATTGACTGGAATAAGTGGATGACAAATTATCCTAACACAAAAGTTCTTTCAGTCCCGTTTAGGGGAAGTATGGTTGAAAGTTTGAGTCATGATACATATCAAAGGTATCACGCCAGCCGAGACACTGGTGTAAGTGGCATGAAATATACCGATAAAAGACTTCCAAATAAATCCCTTGTGATCGGAGTCCAAGTACAACGAAAATATGGTGAGGATGGATTAGATGGAGCGGCAGGTGCTGATGGACAAGACGGTGCTGATGGACAAGACGGTGCTGATGGACAAGACGGTGCTGATGGACAAGACGGTGCTCCTGGTGCAGTTGTCCAGTATAGCACACAGTATAGTGCTTATCCGCTTACACAATTTGCGAAAACCGCTATCCTCAACGATACAGTTAACGGTGTGCCTTTGTTAATCTTTCACGACAAAAAGTCGTTTGCCACCGCTGTTTTTAAACGTATAGTAGACAATAAAGTGATACTTTTTACATCCACGGATGGTCATTTCGCTAAAGATAATTCCGGCACAGAATGGAATCTCATTACAGGTAAAGCGATATCAGGTAAACACAAAGGGAAACGTTTACAACGGCTATCCTCTGTCAATATTTATTGGTTCGCTTGGGCACGTTTCTATCCAGAAACAACCATATACAAACCTTGAGCTATCGTTCATCTAATTCAACGACTTCCCCCGCCATATCACGATGCATTGTCGGACGGATAACCAATTCCGGTATGTTACTCCGTGGTGGTAAGGTGGCAATTAGCAAAATCGCCTCAGAAGTTTCAGCAACATCTACCATCATTGTGCGTGCATCATCATCAGGCGGAATTGGTCGGTTATCCAGAATAGGTGTTGCTACCTCTCCAGGAATTATCACACTTGCCCTAATGCCACTATTCCTCAAATCATTATTTAAGAACTCGGTGAAGTTTATCACTCCGGCTTTAGCCGCGCCGTAAGCGAAGCCACTAAAAGGACCTGGCGTAACAGCTGCAAGCGAAGATATATTGATAATCGTTCCCGATTTTGCTTTCAGCATTGCAGGCACAACAGCTTGTGTGCAGAAAAATGTCCCAATCAGATTTGAATCAACGACTGAACACACCTCCTCAGGTGTCGTATTAAGGAGTCTACGATTGTGCGAACTGTGTCCAGCATTGTTCACAAGAATATCAATCTTTCCATAGTTGTCATGCACATCGTTTGCCATCTGTTGAACTGCATCGTAGTCAGAAACATCAAGCGTACAACTCGCTGCTACTCCACCCGCACCCTCTATTTCTGTTTTGACAACATCTAACTTTGATTCTGTTCTCCCAACAATCACAACCTTCGCACCTTCCTGTGCCATTTTGATGGCTGCATCACGACCAATGCCACTACCACCACCTGTAATAATACATACCTGATTCTTGAGTCTCATTCACCACCTCCATTTGGTAAAATGCGTTTAACAACCGCCTTCAGTTCTTTAGAAAACGATTCCAGTTCATACTGTTCCTCACAAATCTGATCACGAAATTCATCAAACGGATACCCTCCCTTTCCACCTTCATTGAAATACACACTCAACTGATACCGTTGAAATATGTTCAAACGAGGATAATCCTCTGTCCACGGGCTTGCATCATGAAGCAGGTTCGTTGAAAAGATGGCAACATCTCCCGCCTGCATCGGTAACGTGATTGAGGTAGGTGGATCGTGTTTGACAGGTAGATGTTCTGGCGTTTGAAATTGGGATTTATGACTGCCGGGGACAAGGCAAAATCCTGTTCCCTCTGGCACATCCACCAATGCCACCCAAGTTGCAATATGGTTGCAATAGATATGTCCCCCACCTGCTTGATAATCGTTATGCGGATTGCTGAAATCCGGTGGAAACTTAAACCCGCTATCATCACGATGAAAATGTTGAGGATAATCGTGCTTTGTCATCATCGTGAAATTGTTGTGAAAGAGACGCGGTGCGTTCATCATTAACCCTGCTACAACTCGAATAATATGTGGGTTCATGGCAAGGTCTTGAAAGAGACGATGTCCATATTGTATATGGTTTATATGTGTCTTACACGGTTCTTGTCTGCCACGGTGTAATGGTCGTGGGATGTCTGATTCATTTATTGTTAGCCAATGCTGCAGTACAGCTAACATCTCCTCTATCTCATCTTTTAGAAGTACGTTCTGCAAAACGAGGAATCCGTGTAAATCAAAACACCACTTTTCTTCCTCAGTTAAAGTGGATTGAATAGTAGACATTAACATTCTCCATAGTTCATTGTTCTGTTGAATAATAGATTATCAAAATTACCTAAAATTTACAAGAGATGACATTAAACAGACAGGGCTATTTAGTTTATAGATTCCACGTTATTTATAGTAAAACGGACAATTAATGAAACATATTGTCCCAATTGCATATTCATATAATGTCCGAGGCGCAATGATGGGGATTAATTTATTCTTTCGGTAATAGACTTTTAGATGCGATTAGGAAAATGTCTTCTGCGTCACTTGAGCCTATGTTATGGACTAAAAGGTGCTGGTATTTGAAGACAGCAGCACCAGCGGTGCGGAATGTGTATAGAAAATGTATCGGACCTATAAGCAAGCACCAGCGGTGCGAAAGGTGTATCCCTAATTCCATATACGGACACCTGTCGCCCCTCTGGGGCTTGTGTGATGGGTAGTATCGCTTTCCTATACACCTTTCGTCCCGCTGGGACTGAGGACACGCATGAAATGAGTTGATCCTCTAAAATGACGGTTTTGGTGTGGTTAGGCAACCGGACCTAAGGAAATCGGGATTACCCAATTAATAAATTAATCTTCATAATTGCGCGACTACAAACGCGTTTTTCTAAATGGAAAGTGTATTGTTAATTTCACATTTTACTATAGTTTTACTAATAGTTAGATTTGGTTGTATCAGTGCAAAGTAGTAGGCACACTCCGTGTGCCGTCATTCTCATTGTAAACGGCACGCGGAGCGTGCCTACTACCATGTCGGATTATTGAATAATATCTAATCTGACACACATTAACCTTTGTGATAAATACATCAGAAATCCCGAGAACTAAATAACCCTGTTATACAGATTAAGGGTGTGTAAAGATTTTGTCACTAACTTCTCACCAACCATTGTAGGGGCGGGTCTCTGTGCCCGCCCGTTGCCTTACAGGACAAGGAATGGCGGGGCACAGAGACCCCGCCCTACAATAGATTACAGGTTTTTCACTTGAATTGACTCTACGGTGACAAAAACTTTACACACCCCTAGATAAACTATACACTTGACAAAAACGACAATACACCTATAATAACCTTAGTTGCCATCTTTGTAGCATAATCTGCAAGATTGTGCCTGTAAGTGCGCAAACTGAAAGTAGACGCTAAAAAATTATGCGCAAAATGAGTAATTCTCTATTAAAGACGGTGTTTGCATCGCTAAAAGTTTGTAGGTAGCAACTTGAGTTATAATACATCAGAATTTACTAAGGAGCATTAAATGGCAAAAAGGATCAGAATAGGACTAATCGGTTGTGGCATGATATCCGGTTCACACGTCAACGGTTATCTTGCACATCCACAACATGCAGAACTCGTCGCAGTATGCGATACGGTGGATGCAAACGCACAACGTAGAGCTGCAGAGGTGCTTTCAGGTGCAGAAGGTCGTGCTAACTCGGCAACAGAGGAAGCAAAAAAAGCGGATTCCGCTGAAGTGAAAGAACATTTGAAAGAGAATGCCGCACGTTGGACTGAATATAAAGATAACGGTGTGAAAATATACAGTGACTTCAATGAGATGATAAAGGAGTGTGATTTAGACGCAGTCAGTCTTGCTACTCCTCCATTTGTTCATGAAGCACCCACAGTGGCAGCAGCCAAAGCAGGTCTCCATGTCTTCTGTGAAAAACCGATGGCCCGCACAGCAACAGAAGCAAGAAACATGCGCGATGCTACTGACAAAGCAGGTGTGAAACTCGCCTATCAGAGCGGTGGCACATGTCTCAACAAAACGAGTTATGCAATCCGCGAGTATGTCACCTCTGGAAAAATCGGTGATGTCCATTATGGTAGACTTACCAGTTACCGTCTCCGTGGCAGACCCAATGTTGACATGTTCGGTTTCGGCAAATGGTTTCTAAACTCAGCTTACAGCGGCGGTGGCACGACCTATGACACCGGTGTCTACGACATCAACCGTTCAATTTATCTTCTCGGTTCACCGCAACCCGCCACAATCAGTGGTATCGCATATCGTGGCATGCCGCCAGAATATACCGGTGAAGAGATTAACGATGTTGAGGAATTCGTATCAGTATTTGTCCGATTTACAAACGGTATGTCGTTTACTTATGAACACGGTTGGTCAAGCAACATGGCAGGACAACCTCAAGGCATTTTCATCTTCGGATCTAAAGGGTCGTTCAGTGGAGATAAACTCTTCCTTGAAAAAGGGAAATGGGAAACAGACGATAAGGGCAATCGTAGACGATACCAAGGTAACCTTGAAGAAACACCGTTAGAACTTCCTGATAGAAGCTTCCCCGACAAATTCCGTGACTTTCTTGATGCCTGCAACAGTGATGCACAACCCGTTAGCAATGGTGATGTCGGTCTGAAAACCACAGAGATTATGAGCGGCGCGCTCCTATCAGCAAAACTGAAACGTGAAATTAGTGTGGAAGAGTTGTATGAAATAGAAGCACTCCGTACCGAACCGACACCAGGGTGGCCTATCCCAGCGAATATGTGATAGTTACAAGAGGATTCCACAAACCTATTGTGCAATCAATATATCAAAGTAAAACGGCATCGGCAGTTCTCTTTTGTTGAATGCAGCACAGGATTTAGGTTGACAAATACGCTGTAATTGGGTATCCTTATAAGTAAGAAAACATAAGATCTATTGACGTTAAATAATAAATGAAACGGAGGAACAGATGTGAAAAGTTTTGAATATTTTGAACCGACCACCCTCGCGGAGGCATCTCGTTTGTTTGCAGAAGAACACACGCAACTCCTTGCAGGCGGAACAGACCTCGTTATCGGCATGAAGGCATATACCGAAACACCGCAATCCGTAATCAGTTTGCAGAAAATCCAAGGATTAGACACCATAACATCCGATTCTGATGGTAGTATCACTATCGGGGCGATGACAAAAGTGCGTGATGTTGAATTGTCCGATGATGTCCAAAAATACCACACAGCATTAGCAGAAGGCGCGTCCGAAATCGGATCCATTCAGATTCGCAATCTCGCAACTATCGGAGGAAATATCGCGCACGCATCCCCTGCAGCAGATACGGTTGCGGGTCTCCTCGTCGCTGATGCACAAGTTGACATCGCAAGTACAGATGGAGAACGCTCAGTACCTATCAATGAACTTTTCACAGGACCCGGACAAACTGTCCTAAAACCCGGTGAGATCATCACACAATTCCGTCTACCGAGTCCTGCATCTGGTTCCCACTATATCAAGCATAAGATCCGTGAAGTCATGGACTTGGCATTCATCGGTGTGGCATCCGCTGTCAATATAGACAACGGAACGATTACGGATGCACGAATTGGACTCGCCGCTGTTGCTCCCACACCTATCCGAGCGACTGAAGCGGAAGATCTCCTAAAAGGGAAAGAAATCACATCTGAACTTCTTGAACAAGCAGGTGAAGCAGCTGCATCTGCAACCAGTCCAATATCCGATCTGCGTTGCTCCGCTGAACACCGCAAGGAAATGGTCAATGTCCTTACAAGACGAACCTTACAACTCGCTATAGACAGAGCATAAGGAAATTGCATTTATATTTTAGCAAACTCTTATATCGTAACTATGAAACAAGGAGAAGAAATGTCACGATCTAATACAAGTTTTGGCTTGCAAGCTTCGCCAAAACACCCTGTCAGTCTAAAAGTTAATGGAGATGAACACGATTTGCTGATTGAACCGCGCAAAACGCTACTTGCAGTACTTCGCGATACAATCGGTTTGACAGGAACTAAAGAAGGATGTAGCACGGGAGATTGCGGGGCATGCACCGTCATCGTTGATGGAAAAGCGATTACATCCTGTATGGTACTTGGCGTTACCGCCTCTGGAAAAGAAATCACTACTATTGAAGGTTTAGCCAGCGAAGGTGAACTCCATCCTATTCAACAAGCATTTATTGATACCGGTGGTTACCAGTGCGGATTTTGCACACCCGGTTTTATCATGGCATCAAAAGCACTTGTAGACGAAAATCCAAATCGGACTGAAGAAGAATTCAGATTTGCCCTTGGGGGCAACATCTGTCGGTGCACTGGATACACAAAGATTCTTGAAGCCGTTCTACAAGCAGCAGAAGAGATACGTACTAACTCATAAAGAGTAAGCAGAATAAATCTGCCGAAAATATAAAGGAGAAAAAGATGGCAAAAACACATCGTGGATCAGGAATCAGACACCTATACATCGATCCTAACGGCAATGTCCATGAAGGCATATACAATAATGGACGTGGAACATGTCCCGCTTGTGGACGGACAGGTGTAAAGGTGCTTTATTCACGCGAAGTGGATGAACAGACATTCAATGTCTGCAAGAGATGTAATACTGCCATTGGACGTGGGAAAATACAAATCCCCACTACTGCCAATGTTGCAGAAGCGTAGTTATAAAGAGATTATAAACGGAGAAAGGAGAATTGCATGTCAGATTATTCGGTTGTCGGTAAGAAACTGCCGCGCGTGGATGCAGTTGAAAAAGTTACGGGTGCAGCACAATATGGTGCAGATATTCATCCTGCAGGTATGCTCTATGGCAAAATCGTTCGTAGCAAACACGCACACGCGAATATCCTCAGTATTGACACAAGCGAAGCAGAAAAACTCCCTGGAGTCAGGGCAATTGTCACGCAAGACGATGTACCAAGCGGACGACGTGTCTTTGCTACGGATAAAGTGCTTTATTTAGGTGAACCTCTCGCAGCTGTCGCTGCTACAGACGCAGATGTTGCTGAAGAAGCCGCAGAACTCATCAAGATTGAATATGAAGTGCTACCGGTTGTGCAGGATGTCATAGAATCAATAAAACCATCTGCTCCTCGTTTGCACGGGGATGAGACAAAAGATGGTCCAAACCGTCGAAGCATCAACGCAAAAATAAAGGAACTGTCTGATGCAGATTCAGATGGCAATAACGATACTATTCGTAAACTTCAGGCAGAATTAGAGAAATATTCTGATGAAATTTACTACAATATTTCTGCAGAAACGCACACTGAAGCTGGAGATGTTGAAAAAGGATTTGCAGAATCGGATGTCGTCGTTGAAGATACCTATGTGATCCCTCGGGTCCATCAAACATACATGGAACCGCACGTCTCAGTAGCAAGTGCAGATTCTTCAGGCAAGGTCACGGTGTGGGCATCTACACAAGGTCCTTTTGCTATCCGATCAGGTATCGCTGGCACACTCGGTATTCCTCTCACACAAATCAACGTCATCGGAACTACGATGGGGGGCGGATTTGGTGGACGTTTTGGCGTGATAATCACGCACGTTCCTGCTGTACTGCTCTCACAAAAAGCCGGACGACCAGTTCGCGTGCAAATGACGCGGGAAGAAGAATTTCTCGATGGCAGACCAGCACCCGGATGTGTTATCAAAATCAAAACAGGTGCGACCAAAGATGGACAAATTCTTGCACGCCAAGCACTTGCATTTTGGGATTCCGGTTCTGTCTCTGGTGCCTCCATCGGCAGTACTATAAGAGTCCGCGGTGTCTACAAAATACCGAACATCAAGGTAGACGCTTATGGTGTGCATACAAACAAATCTGGAACTGCTGCATATAGAGCACCCGGTGCACCGCAAGCCATTTTCGCGGGTGAATCCCAACTTGACGATATTGCTGAAAAAATTGGCATGGATCCGGTCAAATTCCGTCTGATGAATATGCGTGAAGAAGGAGACGCTGTTCCCGCAGGTGGCAGCGAACCCAAAGTCGGATACAAGGAAACTTTAGAAGCAGTTGCCGATGCAGCTGGTTGGTGGGATCGCGAAACAGACGATAACCAAGGATGGGGAGTCGCTGTCGGTGATTGGACAAATGGATGCGGTCCTGGTGGGGTTTATGTTTCTGTCCACGAAGATGGAAGTGCAAGGATTTTCCACGGTTCTATGGATATAACAGGTACAGATACCGCAATCACACAGATTATCGCTGAAATCCTCACCGTTCCATACGAAAGTGTCACAATCCGACGCGAGACACAGACTCAGCCCCTTACTCTACAGGTTCAGGCGGTAGCGTGGTAACCTTCACAATGGGTAACACGGCTAAACTCGCGGCAGAAGATGCACGTAGACGCATTCTTGAACTCGCTGCAGATCGGCTAAACACAAACGAGGCTAACCTTGAACTGAAAGACGGTGGTGTTCATCTTATTACAGCAGACCCACCGAAATCCATCTCTTTAGGTGAACTTGCAGCATATAGTCTCTCAACGACAGGTGGACCGATAGTCGGTAAAGGTTCTTTCGCACGGCAACCGAGCACCCCCGCTCTCGCCGCACAAATCGCTAAAGTTGAGGTAGATCCAGACACCGGCAGAACCAGAGTCCTGAAACTTATTGCTTCTCAAGATGTCGGTTTCGCCATAAATCCGATGGCAGTTGAAGGGCAAATTGAAGGCGGTGTAGTACAAGGTTATGCTTGGGCAATGATGGAAGAGATGCAATACGGTGAAAACGGAAATGTTAATCCCGGATTCGTAGATTACCGTGTGCCAACCTCTGCTGACCTACCGACTGTTGAATCTGTGATCGTAGAAGTTCCCGCACCGAATGGTCCTTATGGTGCCAAAGGTGTTGGTGAACCACCTATCACGCCAACATTGGCAACAATGGCAAATGCTGTCAAAAATGCTATCGGTATCCGTGTCACAGAACTGCCAATTAAGCCAGAAAAGGTTGTTGAGGCCTTGAAGAATAATGGACATTAGTTCTTGTTAACATTCAACTTAATTTATGTGGTATAACCGCTACAATAAAAGGAAATTTGGGCGGAGTGTGTTCCGCCCAACAATTTTATGTTTGCTGAAATTAGAAACGAACACAAAGAAAAACTGGATTATACATATCACGAAGGAAAAGACGACAGAATCGTAGTCATTGGACACGGTGTTACCGGTAACAAAGACAGACCTGCCCTTATCGCATTAGCAGAAGGACTTTCAGATGCTGGCATCGCTGTCATACGCTTCTCTTTCTCTGGCAACGGTGATTCTGAGGGTAAATTTTCAGACTCCACCATCACAAAGGAGGTAGCAGACCTCGGTAGCATCCTTGATGAATTAAATGACAAGAAAGTATGCTATGTCGGACACAGTATGGGTGGTGCTGTCGGTGTACTCCGTGCAGCTGCAGATGAACGGATTGAAGTACTTGTCTCACTTGCCGGAATGGTGCACACAAAAGCATTCGCAGACCGAGAATTTGGGGATGTGACACCCGACAAAGGCTTTATGTGGGACGAACCTGATTGTCCGCTCTCACAAACTTATATTGACGACATGGCAGCGATTGATAGCGTCGCAAAACAAGCAAGCAAATTTGGTGGTCCATGGCTATTAGTACACGGATCAGAAGATGACATCGTTCCAATTCAAGATAGCATTGATATTCTTCAGTTTGCAAATGAACCCACAGAACTCCTTGAACTACCCGGCGTAGACCATGTCTTTTCTGATGCAGGTACTGCCGTAATGGTTGAAAAAGTCGTTACGTGGATTGAAAAAGAATTGAAGTAGATTATCAACTGGGTCTCGTTCCTCAATCCAACTGATAATAAATCCACCGAACTCACGTTAAACTCAAGAGAAATATTGTAAACAAAAGACACTGATATAGCACAAAATGAAAAATCACAGAAAACTACAAAATACACAAGGAACAAACACAATTTGGCAAATAATGAAGCTGAATCAAGAAATAATCATTATACGCGTCTTGAAAATGAAATTGTAAACCTAAACAACAAAATCGCAAATGTAAACGAAAAATTTGATAACGGATTTGAAAGGTTTTTTATTGAGATTGACAGGTTACGCACAGACGTAGAGGCAAACACTCAAAAAATAGACTCTCTTACTTCTGCTGTCAATACGAATATAAGAAACACACAAGACATAGTGAGTGTTGTCGGAGAACTACAAGATATAGTTCATGAATCGATCAAATAAACCGAAAGTAATCGTCCATCCCTATCTATATATTTGGAGCTTAATTATATGCCAGCACCCCGTCTATCTGTCTCATCGTGGAGTCTACATCGTCAACTCGGTAAACCAGCATTTACCGGTCCCGCACATGACATGCAAATTCCTACTGAAACCCACAATACAGGTCCTATTTCACTTTTGGATTTGCCTATGCGCATTTTTGAGTTTGGCATCAATACCTTTGAACTCTGCCATTTCCACATTCCTTCAGTTGAAAAAGGTTATTTATATGAACTCCGCGCCGCACTCCAAGATGCTGACCTTGAACTTTTCTCATTACTAATAGACGATGGAGACATCACACATCCCACTGATGCAGAACGAGACATCGGCTGGATTGAAAAATGGATTGACATAGCAGGTGAACTGGGTGCAGAATGTGCCCGCGTCATCGGTGGGAAAGCAGACCCCATAGAAGAAACCTTAGCACAAAGCCAAAACGCACTTTCCCGACTCACCGAACGAGCAGAAAATGCTGGTATACGTTTGATGACTGAAAACTGGTTCTCTATCTTTTCCACACCCGAGAACGTCAAAACCATTTTAGATGGATTAGATGATAAAGTCGGGTTATGTCTTGATTTCGGCAATTGGCGTGGTGAGACAAAATACGATGACTTATCAGAAATTGCACCATTAGCAGAATCGTGTCATACCAAAGCACATTTTGCTGCCATCCGTGAAATTGACAAAGAAGATTATGTCCAATGCCTTGAACTTACGCAGAAAGCCGGTTTTGCTGGACCGCACACCCTTATCTACGACGGACCTGGCGATGACGAATGGGAAGGATTGGCTATTGAACGTGAAGTTGTGCGTCCATTCCTTAACTAAGATTGGGAGGTATTAGCAGTGACTTCTAATGCTATGACTACTATTACGCGAATGATTGAGACACTACCAGAAACGGCACAAAATCAGATTGTAGAACACCTCCGCGAGTATATCGCTGATCTGCAAGATGAACTCCTTTGGGAAACTTCTTTTAACAATACGCAAGACCAACTTGTTGCAGCTGCACGACGTGCTAAACAAGAGATTGCTAAAGGCAAAGCTGAACCAATGAATTTGGATCGGTTATGAAATCTGCAACATTACCTTCTTTTTGGTCCGCTTATCGAAAACTTGATAAAACACGCAAAAATCAGGCAAAAAAGGCTTTCCGATTATGGATTTCTAATCCTTATCATAATTCTTTGCAATTTAAGTGTATTAATGCAAATGAAGATATTTGGTCAGTACGAATCACACAGGGTTGCCGTGCAGTTGGCATTTTTGAAGGTGATACGGTTACATGGTTTTGGATAGGAAACCACGATGATTATGAACGCTATTTTTCATGATGTTAACCCATTCCTTGACTAAGTATAGTAGTAGGCACTCTCCGTGTGCCGTAACCAACGGTAAAACATGTTCTCAATATCTCAAACACAACACAGTCTATCTATCGCTTGGAATGACCAACAAGTCTTAGGATACCATTTTCCTGAAGATGGAAACCGTCCTTTCTGCCATCCATTAAACCTACCCGGTGCCCCATCGCTAACAATGAACGAACCCGGCGATCACGTCCATCATCAAGGTCTATGGGTTGCGTGGAAAAAGGTGAACGATGTCAATTTTTGGGAACAACCCGCAAAAGGGGCAGACCCTACCGGCTTTGGTAAAATCGTCCATCAACGGATTATTAGACAAATGGCAGGTATCGCTGGCGCATATCTGGTTACTGAAAACGCATGGATAGATTGGCAAGGAATAAAACACCTTACTGAGCAACGAAAAATCACAATCCACATTCCTCCCACAGCAGATTCAATAGATTCAATGAGTATAAACATTACGTTGACGTTCCGAACAAACGACCGTGATGTTGTGCTGGACTTACGGCGAGGTGAACCCGGCGCAGATGGAAGGTATTACAGCGGTATGGCAATCCGTTTTGACAACATTATCACACCGGGAAAACTATTAGACGCAGATGGACGCACCGAGCCAATGGACATCTTCGGCAAACAGAGCAAATGGTGCAGCTTCGCTGCCACACACCCCGCTGACAACGAAACTTACGGAGTAATAATTACCGATCATTCCGACAACCCCCGTTATCCAACAACATGGTGGGTGCGCAATAGAAAAAACTACGCCCTAATCCACCCCTCACCTGTCTATCATGAACCTATCCATCTCTCTCCTCCTTATGGTACTTTGACGTTGAAGTATAACATTCACCTATATCGTGGTGAACCGAATGACTTTTTTCAGTCAAACTAATTGATTTCCTACAAAATTTATTGAAATTGCACTTGACAAACTTACTCAATTGTGTTAATATACATTTCACATAATATCTTTGTTGAAGTTTTCGGTAAGTGCCGTTTCTAACCGTACCGTCCATTTAGAACATAAATACCGGAATCTCTTGTTGGAGGGGTTTCCAACCCCGATTTTACATGTTGAAGTATACAAACTCTACATGACAGAAGAAAAAACAGGTTTAAGGAATGGACAAGAAAAACACAAATAATACACCATCAGATGAGTCAGCAAATATCTGTGACAATAATACTTTTACATTGTGCCAAAAACTATACACCATCAGGGTTATTTAGTTTTCGGTAATTCTGATAGATTTGTTCACATATCAATATAAGGCAATGCATAGTAGTAGGCACACTCCGTGTGCCGTATATTTTAGAACACAATATAGACGGCACACGGAGTGTGCCTACTACCATGAACATTTATGAAGAAAAGGAGAGTGGATCTAAACACGACTCACAATATAAACTTTCAGTAATGCCGTTCAGTTGATATTTCTTAAAACTAAATAACCCTGACCTTAGTTCTTTACATTTTTTAGATAGTGAGATATACTGATAATCCAGTACATGCGAATCATTATACCCCCTCCACTAACAATCAACCTTCAAAAGGAGGCACACCATGCAAACTCCCGCTCTTGAAGAAACTGGCATCGGTTCAGTTACCGTTGAACCACTGCCACCAATAGAAATAGACGAATCCCAACTTGTATATCATCAACTCTGTCCCGCTGAAGATTTTGAAGAACTGGAAGGTAAACCTTTTCATGTCAACGGAACGCACCTCGCTGTTTTCAAAAATAACGATCACTATTACGCTGTTGACAACCGCTGTCCACACATGGGTTATCCAATGTCCAAAGGCAGCATCCGTGATGGAGTGCTAATATGCCACTGGCACCACTGGGAATTTGACCTCAAGTCGGGGGCATGCTTCTTAGCATCTGGTGATGACCTAAAAGCGTTTCCTGTTGAGATGCGTGAAGACGGTTATTTATACGTTGGATTAGCAAAAGGTGAACGCGAAGCAGCAAAAAGACGAGTAATTGAAAACGGAAAACGCGCACTTGAACGTGGACTCAAAGACCGTAGCACATTCTTTATCGCAAAAGCAGTTACCGCACTACGTGATGCGGGTGCCGATCCTGCAGAAATTATACAACAAGGACTCCACTACGGCGCACACAAAAGTAGTGACGGATGGTCGTCAGGTGTAGCAATACTCACACTTGCAGCAAACATGTGGGATGATGTTGACCCAAATGACCATAACCTATTCCTCGTTCACGGATTGAGCCAGGTTAGCCGCAGAACAACGGGAAGTGCACGTCCCTATCGTTCCCCATTCCCAAGAACAAAAGATGATCACGACCTTGTAACATTGAAACGATGGTTCCGTTATTTTGTAGATAAACGACACAGAGGCGCAGCAGAACGAATCTTGTTAACCTTAAATGACAGAGACTACGACAAATCTGTCATCGCAGATTTCGTCTACACTGCAGCTACTGATTATTACTTCACAGGTGACGGACACGCGCTTGATTTCGCTAATAAGATGTTTGAGGCATTGAATTATGTCAACTGGGAAGGTTCACACGAGATATTACGTCCCATCGTCGTTGATCTCGTCAGCAGAACACGTCATGAGGAAACTTCTCGATGGGCAGATTCCGTACCAGTCTTACAACCCATTTTCAAGAGACTCGATAGTATATGGGAAGACAACCAAACTAACGAAGCAGAACTTGATATATCGGAGTTTACGCAGACACTGCTTGCAGATGAATTTGAACCCACTGTTGTTATTGTAGAGGAATATTTACGCAAAGGAGTCAAACCCACTGACATCTGTCGGGCAATGACATACGCCTCAGCAATTCGCACTGCACGTTTCCATCTGAAAAACGAAGGAGACTGGCACGATGTAGCAAATATCTACTCATACTCACACGCTTTATATCATGCCTTTCAGTATGCACCCAGTGCTACTTTACTGCGCGGTATATTTCACGGTGTGGTCTACTTGGCGTACTTACGTTGGTTGAACATGCCTGCCGCACGAATTCCTAAACCAGGGCAACGGATACCCGACGAGACTTACGACTCTCCTAAAAAGATGTTAGAACGGCTACAAGAATTCGCTGACTTCCAAAAAGTTTTTGAGGCGGAAATACTGGTAAATCAATATCTTGAAGAAGGGCATGACATCAATCCACTGAAACGAACGCTTGCACACATTCTGCTACGTGAAGACGCAGAACTCCACATGTTCCAAGTGCTTGAAGTCGCATATCGGCATTATGACTTATCGGACGACCCTGAAGAAAAACGGATGCACCTATTGGCAGCGACGCGCTACATAACAGCACAAAAACTGATGAAAAACATTCTGTGGTCTACGGAAAACGCAGAACGTCTTGCACGAGGTGAATTACTTAGTGAACGCGACGATGATTAACAACATTTGGACATAATCGTCCTCTTTGTAGATCGGGGTCTCTATGCCCCGACACACTCGTCATTTATAGTAGATTTTGAAATTACTTGAACACTCAACATCGGCGAGGTTAGGAAACCTCGCCTACCGTGGGTCGAAAGTGTCAACTTATATTTATAGTTCACTATATATTGTAACGTGAGTTTGATAATAGGCATATGAACTTCATTTTTCCTAAATATTACTCTCATAGACGCGGCAGGTACGGTTTCCTAACTGCACCATAGGCATCAATTTTAGGAGATATTTACCTGTGAAGGATTTTGGAAGTCTCTTATTATCATACACACCTTTCGCACCGCTGGTGCTTGGTTTCTTGTGGCGGACATTTTCTATACACCTTTCGCACCGCTGGTGCTGATATGTGATTTATGAAAGCCTTAGAGAGGCAGCATGCGCGTGTGGCATGCTGCATGAGGTGTATAAAATGCACAAACTTTACTCACTAAATTGACGCCTATAGTGCGGTTTCCTAACCAATTCAGAATACCAAACGCGTATTCTGATGGAATACAAAAATTTGATTTATCAAACTCACGTTATTGTAGGTCGGGGTCTCTGTGCCCCGACACACTCGTCATCTATATTGTAGCTCGAGGTCTCTGTCCCCGATACAACACGTGTCAACTTGGTCAGGAACATATATGTAAAATGTCTTTAGTCCCATAGGGACGATATGTTTATAGAAAAATGTCAACCCTATTTTCTTGAGTTCCGTAGGAACGGAATGTTGTTAACATCGGTAGGCTAAAAACACATCGTCCATAATGAAAACAAGAAATATTTCGGTAATTCTATGTTCACCAGGTCCTGTAGGTGCGGTTTATCATGCAACATTCATCACACGAAACCATACCAAACTCAAGACGAGATTTTCTTACCAACACAAGTAAAGTCGCATTACTCATGGGTATGGGTTTGTTCGGTGCCGGTTGTGAAGCAGTCAACCAAGGTCTATTAGATCGTGGTCTGATGCCTATAGCACTTGAGGATTTGGATGCATCAGAACTCCCAAAGCCTGAGATGCTCGTGCATTCGGAATACCCATTTAACGGAGAGTTCGCACCGCATTTGCTTAACGACAATGTTACGCCAACGGAAAGGCATTTCGTGCGAAATAACAGTGGCATTCCCAAACGCGCAAAAGAAAAAAATCTCTACGGATGGAAATTGATAGTTGATGGTGAGGTGCACAAAGAACTTGCGCTATCAATGGAAGATCTGCTAAGCTTCCCACAGGTCACTTATGAAGTTGTATTGGAATGTGCGGGGAATGGGAGGAGTTCGTTTGAGCCAAAGGCAGATGGCACGCCATGGCAACGCGGGGCAGTCGCATGTAGTGAATGGACTGGTGTACGTCTGCGTGATGTCCTCCAAGCTGCTGGATTAAAACCTTCTGCTATCTACACAGGTAACTATGGAGAAGATATTTCAACAGACGGAAGCGAACCTTTTTCACGCGGCATTCCGATTGATAAAGCAATGGATGAACGGACACTCATCGCGATAAAGATGAACGGTGAGACATTACCCGCTGCTCACGGATTTCCTGCAAGATTGATCGTCCCAGGGTGGATAGGCAGTGCAATGCAAAAATGGCTCAATCGCATCTGGGTAAGAGATCAAGTCCACGATTCTAAAAAAATGAGTGGATACTCCTACCGCATGCCAGCATATCAAGTTGAACCGGGAAACTTACCACCCGTAGAGGATATGCTTATTGCAACTTCGTGGCAGGTAAAATCTCTCATCACCGAACCCGAATCACATAAAAAATTACGTGCAGGAGCACCTATAAGAATAAGAGGACATGCATGGGCAGGAGAAAGTGAAATTGACAAAGTTCTTGTTTCAACGGATTTCGGCATCCAATGGCAAGAAACTCGGTTGACTTCACCATCAAATAAGTATGCCTGGTATCACTGGGAAACCGAACTAACCTTTGTTAACAAAGGTTATTATGAAATATGGGCACGCGCCTATGACGATGCAGGTAACGCGCAACCTTTTACCCAACCGTGGAACCCAAAGGGGTATCTCGGTAATGTCATCCACAGATTACCAGTTTTTGTAGACACATAAAAGGAAGGAATTAATATGAAACTTGGTGTTATGTCCGACAGTCACGACAACATCCCAAATGTCAAACGTGCAGTAGAAATATTCAACGATATTGGTGTAGATTTAGTAGTCCATGCCGGGGATTTTATCGCACCATTTGCAATTGACCCATTAGCAAATTTGAACTGTCGTGTTGTCGGTGTTTTTGGTAACAACGATGGGGAACGTGTTGTCCTCGCCAAAAAGTTTGAAGCGATCGGTGAAGTACATCCTAACCTGGCAAGCACCTCACTTGGTGACAAGTCCATTGCCGTCATGCACTATCCTGAACTTGCTATTCCGATTGCAAAAAGTGGAGAATATGACATTGTTGTCTATGGACACACGCACAAAATTGAAATTAGTAAGGAAAAAGCATTACTACTCAATCCCGGTGAAACAGGGGGTTGGACAACAGGCAAAGCAACAGTTGCAGTTGTGGATATTACAACACAGGATGCGAAAATATATGAAATTTGAATAATACCAAATTAACCCGATTGGTAGCGCGAGGTCTCCGTGTCTCGCAATGTTGACTTAATCAAAAAATAATAATCACGTCAAATTGGTATCAGTTAATTGTTGGAGTATCGGATATGCGAAACTTCCACAACACCTAAGAAAAGATATGTTTTGCTGCGTTTAAACCCTTTAGGGAATCCGCTACCTCAACCATTCTATCCCAATATCTGCTTTCTTGATTAGGTTCAGGGATTAATGTTTTATCCAATGCTTCAAAGCCTATATTGCTACAATTCATCAATATGCGTCCATACTTGAGTTGATCCGCTTCTAACGTCGTAGGATCATCTTCTCCAAAATGAAGATTAGCCCAGTGATTTCGCAATTCTTGCTGAATGTCAGAATCTAACAAACGAATCTCTCGCAATGTTCCATCAGCGATCAACATCCGCATCACTGAAATTTGTTTCGGATCAGGATATAAATCCAGATATGGTGTCTTTTCTGATACATAAGTTATTTGCTCAGATGATACCGAATATGCGAGACGAGAATCTATTTCTACAGCCGCTGCTCTCAAAATACCATCTGCATAAGCAATGCGATTCAAACCAACTGCTTCAAGTATATAAATGTCTTCATGTAAATCTACAAAATCATCTTTATCCATAGTAATACCATTCCTGTAAATATGCCGTTTGCAGTCGCGCAATTCATTCCGCGTCTTACATTCTATGCCACAATTTAAAAAAGAAACTTGTAATACAAAATAATTTATCGGATACGGAACACAATAATGCAGTATCATCTCGCTATTTTCACACAACCTTGGCTTGACCTTATCTTGGCTGGCAAGAAAACTATTGACAGCAGACTCGCCAAAGTTCAATGTGCCCCTTACGGAAAAATCAGTGAAGGAGATGTTGTCTACATGAAAGAAAGCGCAGGACTTGTCAAAGGGGAATTCATCGCTTCTAAAATAGAGTTTTATAATGACCTAACACCTGAAATACTACACAACATCAGATCTCGTAATCATAAAGAGCTCTTTGTTGACATGGGGTTTGAAGAATTCAGAGAAAAATGGACTGTTGCCAAGTATGCCACACTTATTCATATTACAAATGTCAATACATACAAAAATCCTTTTCCATTCCCTAAGAAAGATAGACGTTCTTGGATACTATTAAATAAATCTCTAATCGCTTCCTAACTGCAGTTATATTATTGAACCTACTCAATATACCCTAAATTCCGCAATCTGCTCTCCAATATCTTCTTCTCCTCTGGCGTAGAGGCTTGTGCTTGCAAGTGTTGATAGTTAGAATTCATCAATATCTCGTCATAAGTCTCGCGGAACATTTCTGGATTTTCGCAGGTAAGTTCCTCCCCGCTCATAATATGCCGATAAACGTTATTTCCTGTCTGCTCATCTTCACGATACATATACTCGCCGTCCGTTAGCGACCAAAGTCGCACACCTTCAGTATATCTGCTAATCTCCTCGTTGTCAACAGATGTCCGAGATGTTACCCGATGATGTGGCATCTCCAAGTTTTTCTGACTAAGAAAACCTATTCCATACAAACTATCCAACTCCGATAACACCAAGCGGCTATCATCAAAGTCCGATGGAGATAATAAATCTTGTCCATAACCATTATAGTCAGTATCTATACCCGCAAGGTTTGTTATAGTTGGGAATAGGTCAATGGCACAAATTGGAGCATGGGGAAACTTTAACTCATCAACATCTGGAATATGTGCTAACAACGGCACATGCAGAACATTCTGATTTAGTGTGCTGCCGTGATCAATAAGTTCCTCACATATCCCTTCTCCGTGGTCTCCGAAGATAAAAACTGCCCATTCTGGCAGGTCAAGCTGTTTCAGGATTTCAACGAGTTTGAACTCAAGAATATGCGTTGCAGCGGCGTAGTAAAATCGCAGTGCTTCATCTGTTCTTCCACGCTTTACAAGTGATCCGAGACTCGGTGCACCCGGAATACCGCTCATGCCATACCCACCGTGTGTATACCAAAAGTGCAGAAAACAGAACTGCAGTGTCTCTGAAGGTTGCTTCAAATGATGTATCATATCTTCCATAGAACCGAGTTGCTGTGCTTTCGCTTTCGGGTCAACAGGTGTGATAAACGACTCATAATCAAGGAAACGGAATACTTCAGCACGTTCAGACCGTCCAGTGATATGATAACCTTCATCCGCAAATATTTGAAATAAGTTCGGAATGCCATCAAACATCTTCAGATAGGTCTGTCCATAGACACCATGTTCAAACGGATAAAGTCCCGTAAAGTATGAAGTATGAGAAGGACGTGTAGCAGGAGCTGCCACAAAGAACTTTTCTGCAAGTGAGAAATCTTTGGTCAGCAGATCGAACTTCGGTGTATTGAAGAGAGAATTAGTCCGACTTAGCGCATCATAACGCCAAGCATCTATTGAGATGAGAAGAAACTTATTGATAGACTTTGTTGCCATAAAGTTAATCCATTAATCGTGCATTGTATTGTCGTGGAGTGTGTTGGTATCCATTAAATTGGTCAGGGTGAAAAGGTTGCGGCGTATAGATATACACAGCATCACTATACGGATCATAGAGGACCACCTCTTCACGTGCATCTCCGCAGACATCTGCAGGAAAACAGTGATACCAACCCATTTTACCACCTGTCGGCGGTGGCAGATTAGGAAACGTAACAACGCTGTTCCCCTCACCATCATAGAGGGCAGCAGGACTATAAATCAATTCCTGTTTACAATCAGCATGCCAACGTATGACCTCTAATCCCGTATTGTTAGGTGTTTCGTCAACACGAAAACGACTCTGAATCTGTCCACTGTTGTTAACTACAATCAGGTCAGGATGGTGACCGTTATATCGGATGACTAAATTAGGTTTTGCATCAGATAGCAAGTTTCCACATCGGATCTCTTGTCCATGTGGCACCTCATCAAAACCGAGCGATAGCACCGGGTTACCTTCGCCATCAAGTACTTGTCCACCACCAGAGAGAATGGCACGGGTTCGACCATCCCATTCCTGAACTAAGACAGAATCTATGTTGTCACCGAGGAACTTGTCCCAAAGCACCGTTCCATCTGCAGCAAGACCAAAATTACCACCATTGACTTCATCAAGTCCATCCCCATTGAAGTCGCCGACAGCAGGAATATAGGCAGAGTGTTTCGGATAGCGATACCATCTGTCTGTATACTGCCAAAGCAGTTCAAGTTCATGGTTAAACGCAAGGACATTCACACCGACTTTCACAATAAAGTCTTGTGGTTGTGGATTTCCACAAAGGTTGGCAATCATCAAACGTTGATGCACATAATTTGGGATATGCAATTCACCATCTACATAAGCATTACACTGTCGCAGTGTATCAGAAACAACAGTATGCTTAATCTCTCCGGTCGCACCATTCAATATCATCAAATGCACCGCAGACAAATCCCACTTACACACTTCCGACACATCGGTGTCCACCCAAAAACATATCACTTCCGACTGTCCATCTGCATCAATATCATAAATGGCAACGGGGCCAGGTCTGTCAGGTGAAAGTGTCGTGAGAGGGGAATTCTTCACATGTACGTCTTTAATTTCAAGGTGTTTATCACCGAGACACCACAACGGTTCTCCTTCAAGTGTAAATGCTCCGAGAAAACAGGGATGGATACCACCAAGTGACTTATAGACCAGAAAATCAACCGTTCCATTTCCAGTTAAATCACCAATGCGAATATCACCACCCCAAGAACGTCCAGCTGTCTTATTGAGAAAAACGTCTGGAATTGCAATCCGTTTGAAGAGATGTGCTGTTTTTTGCATATTAGACATTATATAAGTTTAATCGAAATGTTTGTCATAACACCAAGGTCTGAAGTTTAGACGAAAGTTATGTAATCCACAACAGATTTTCATGACTAAATCGCTAAAACCTTGTTTCCAATTGCGCAACTTGTCTTTGACTATGCGGTATCTTTTGACACCACTCATCACATGTTCTACACGGATACGGATAGACGATATTTCCCGGTTTCTTGCTTTTTCAGCTGCTGTCAGTTCACCACCTTTGGGTTTCTTTTTCGGTTGGACAACAGTAATACCAGCAGGATTAAAACCTAAGAAACCGGAATCTTGGTATAAATAACTACCACTTGGCAAAAAAGATACTGTTTCATCGGCAAGACGTTTATCATGTCTGCTGCCTTTGTAAGTAGGAGACAATACCAATATCTCGCACGCAGCATTAATAAGCAGATTATTCTTTACTGTATGTTGTTTCTTTTTGCCACTATAATAGTCCTTCTGTGCTTGTTGGTCTTTCGGACGCTGTATCGGACGCTCTGTGCAATCTTGGAAAAAATGTTCGGGTGCCGGTGTGTCACTTTCAACAGTTGTCTCTTTTTCAAAAGTATCAGGAGTTGCCTCACGAGATGGCAACTCACCGAGTTCATCTAATGCCTGGTCTAATATCGGTGAAAGTAGGTGTATCCATTTATTTGTCTCAGGTTGAGACATATCAAAGAACATACCATGAGCATCTTGGGTCCATGCGTGTCGTAGATAAATCAAAATAAACAGAAGTTTATCTGCCATATTTGACAAACGACTATTTTTGTAAGTGGTATAACGCCGTTTTTTTTCGTTCTTGACCATCAAGTGTTTTTGTAGAGACAAAAGCTAAAAAATGTGTCGCAAAAATCGGAAGAAGTGCCAAAAATTCTTCTGTCGTAAAACCCGTTAGTTTTTGGAACTTACCCAGATCATCCTTTATTTCATCTAAAAGGTTACTTAGTATCAACTACCACTGTTCAACCAATAAATTTAATGATAATGGAAACACTATTTTTAAATCAACTTAATTTTCTGAGTAGGGTGTGTAAACAAGGTTAGACTATAACTCAAGTATAGTAACTATACATGTGCGTCAATTTATAGTCTAACATTCACGATAATATTATGCAAGTTAATTATACACCTATCAAAGGACTTGGGTTTTCTTGTACATTTCATGATTTTTTACTTCCTTGGAAACGTACCGGATGTTCCGTTTTTTGGTGTTACGGTACGGTTTTGGTACGGTGTTGTTACTCCTGTTAGCGTCTGGGTTTGTGTGCATATTTTGCATGAGATTCTTGAAGATTCTATTTTTTTGACATGGTACGTTTTGATTCTGTTTTTTTTTGATTTAATTTTGTCTGAACCAGGATTTTTTGTTTCTGAATCGCGGATAATGTAAGAGGTGCGATGATTTGCGCGACTACGAACACCTGTTTTGATAATGATAGGTTATTATTTAGAAATGGTATGATACACCTTTCGCCCCGCTGGGGCTTGGTCGTTCTGGAGTGTCTGATGCTATACACCTTTCGCACCGATGGTGCTGAAGAAATCGTGGTTCGGAGATCGCTCCTACAATGTGAGAGAAACCGATCCTACTATCGTGGTTGGAAACCACTCCAACAATCTTGCGCGCTTGAAAAGCTCACCTACGATGGTGGTTGTTTGGAAACCACTCCAACAATGTGAGAGACGGCACGCGGAGCGTGCCTACTACTATGAATGTAAGAGGCGCATTGAATTGCGCGACTACGAATCCGATTCCTTTTACTAAAGTAGTTGGAAACCGCTCCTATAATGCTCAACAATTAGATTGACATGTTGATCGTGTTCTGATAGGATATGGTCATAGAATTTAAGTGCTTTGGAAGATTAAATACGTTTGATTTTAGGGATAAGTATGAAATTATTGGTCACGGGTGGGGCAGGATTTATCGGGACGAACTTTATCAGATACTGGCTCAAGGAGTATCCGAATGATGTTATAGTGAACTTTGATTTGTTGACTTATGCGGGAAATCTCGCTAACCTGACAGATATTGTATTAGCTTATACTGACCGGTATGTGTTTGTGCATGGTGATATTTGTGATGATGTATTCGTATCGGAAGTAATGGAGACACATCAACCGGATGTGATTGTTAATTTCGCGGCGGAATCGCATAATAGTCGCGCTATATTGAATCCGCGTGTATTCTCAGAAACAAATGTGATGGGAACACAGATATTATTAGATGCTGCCCGTCAATACGATGTGTCTCGGTTTCATCATATTTCTACATGTGAGGTATACGGTGAACTTTCTTTGAATTCGTCTGAGGCATTTTCAGAAACTGCGCCTTACCGACCACAGACCCCTTACAACGCATCAAAAGCAGCTGCCGATCATCTCGTGAACGCATATTTCCATAGTTTCAGACTTCCGATTACTATCTCTAATTGTTCCAATAATTATGGACCTTATCAGCATCCGGAGAAACTGATCCCGCTATTTACGACGAATGCAGTCCAAGATTTGCCATTGACACTCTATCGGAGCAGTCATAACCGCAGAGAATGGTTGCATGTTGATGACCACTGCAGTGCGATTGCATCGGTTATTCACAATGGTAAGTTTGGAGAAACCTATAATGTCGGTAGTGGCGTTGAGAAAAGTATAGAGGAAATAAGCGATTTTATATTGGATGTGCTTGATAAGCCGCAAGACTTGAAAACTTATGTTCCCGATAGACCTGGACACGATTGCAGATATCTGTTGGATTCCCAAAAAGTAGCACGTGAACTTGGTTGGCAGCCAAAAATACCTTTTGAACAAGGCATGCGAGAAACAATTGCGTGGTATGTTGAAAATAGAGAATGGTGGGAAAAAATCCGCAAAAAACCTGACACAGAAAACGTTGAAGAAGACAAATGGGAGAAGTTCTCTCGGCAAAAGAGGTGAAACGATGAAACTGACTGATGAACAACATGCAACTTGGGAACGTGACGGAATTATTGTTGTGCCAGACGTTTTTTCCCAAGATGTCGTTTCTGCTGCATTGGAAATCGTTGAGCATAATGCTTATGACGGGTTGTCATACACTGATTATCGTGCGAAATGGGATGATAAACCGGATGAACTGAAAGCAGCTTATGAAAAGAACAATCCGATGAATCGCCTTGCGGGTCCCTTTGCTAAGATTTCGCACTTTCCAACTGGGTTAGAAGCCGTGGACACACTTATTGAGAATGAAACTTATCTGAGTATTGCGAAGCAATTGTTAGACACAGAAGAAATCCGTATCAGTTATGGGCAGATTTTTCTCAGAGAAGGGTTGACGGATACTCGGTATAGTGAACATCCTTGGCAAGGGTATCACATTGATAACGGGACGAATGCTGCTCTACCACCGCATCCTGATTGGCTGCGTTATGGATATATTCTTTGTAGCATTATGTTGCATGATGTTGATTTGGATGGGGCACCAATGCTTATCTGTCCGGGTTCACAAGACCAATTGGATATTGTATGGGAAAAACATCCCGGTAGTGCGGGTGGACTCGGTATTCCTGACCTGCGTGAGTTTAAGGAGTTGGGAGACCCTGTTCCTCTCGTTGCAAAAGCTGGGAGTGCGATTTATCGGTCAAGTTATATAGTTCATGCTGCACAACCGTTTGCGAACAGAAGTAAACAACGGGTTTGGATGGGGTATCACTTCCATCGCGCTGACAATGCCGATTGGTGTAATACGACACGTCCCATTCCAAGGTCAAGTCCACACTATATGAAGTTTGTTACCCAAACAACTCCTGCTGTGAGAAACGTCTTTGGGTGGCCTGCCGTTGGTGATCCGTACTACACACCGCGGGCATTAGATCGTTTAGCACAAGCATTTCCGGGTATTGATTTGGAACCGTATAGATAGAGAAGTTATGTTATTGCGGACACCACGCCATCACTGTTCCAAAACTTGCGAACATGCTATTTTCTCCACTCGTTAGAATACGTGAGCCTTGAACAACAATTCGCGCATCTCTGCTTGTGATCTTGTAGCTAACAGGTGCATCTTTAGCAATCAGTGGTTCACCGTTTGCGTCTTTTAGTTTATCCAACCGATAATGTACGGATCTCTGTGCGGGGACATTAAATTCGCAGGAAACATTGTCTCTTGCGGTATCTTCGTATAGTACTTCTAATAGGCACTGCGTATCAATATCTGATGTGTTAGAGACACATATAGATTCATGTGAGAAATATCCGCCGCCTTCGCTTTCCCACCGCTGTTCATCTACAGTTAAGTCTGCCATGTATCCATCTGGCACGACCCACACATAAGCACCATCACCATCTGAAGTATAAGATTTCAGGACATCTTGTATTGCTTCAGTGTTTTCAGTAATGTCGTCAAGCGAAATCACGAGAAATCTTGAGTAAAATTCTATTCCTTTTGATGGCGTATGTTCTTTTAGTTGTCCTGTTATATTCAAGCATAATCTGTTTTCATCCAGCATCTCGAGATGGCTCACACCTTGAGATGCTAACCAGTCCCCGAACATGTCATTAGCCAGGTTGGTAATAGTGCTAAGATTATTAATTCCTGCCTGTTTGTATTCTCGAATCGTTGCTAATAATATTCCGTAGGTCATAGATTTCTCCTTGAAGGTTTTTGATTATTATACCATCCATCGTCCATCAATACCCAGTAGTGCCATTAACACTTGTAACAGGACTACCTCTGCGTTAGGTCCGACAAACTGGCGGTGGGTATCAATATAAGTGCCGTAATCTGCTGCCCACTCACGGAAGTAGGTTTCATATTCCCATCCGTTTGTGGTTTTGCTAAAATTGGATCGGTCGGGATATGGAAGTTTTTGGTTTAATATTTCGTGTAGTTGTTCAACCGTTGGTATCCATGGGTCATCGGTGTTTTCTGAGACGGGTTGCAGTGCTTGAATAGTGGGGTGGGTGCACAATTTGAGGTAATGTTTTTTATTTGATGGGTTCATGAAATGTGATTATGTCTTTGTTATAAAAGCTGCTTATTGAAATCGCGTATCATTGTAAGTATCCATCGAATCTGATGTGTAGAAATGAAGTATTAGACAATGCTGTTTATGTTTCACTTGCTTTTCGTAAAGCATCGGTAATGATTGATTTCCCCAGATACATTCCATTTTCCTGTAGTGCAATTAAAAGCGGCTTGATTTCACCAATCAAACCTTCTTTCTTTGCCTCCAACAAAACCCCAACAGTGCCTATATGCGTTAATCCAATTTTTTGTGCTTCATTCCGCGCTTTTTGCTCATCAATTATGACAAGACGCGCATCGTATTCATCTGCAAGGGCGAATACATGGACTTCACCAGAATCGAGTTTATTATAGAACGAGACACTTTCTGAATCTGTCAAGTCAATCGTTTTAATCCACGGTGCGCTTTCAAGTGCTTCACGGTGAACTGTTTCTTCTAAACTTAAAAACTCCTTTTCTTCCTCTCGTGGAATCCATACTTCAATGTAAAGATCACGGAACAAAGCAAAGAGGTTCAGACCCCAAAGACCGATAAGCGGACTTGTATTACTAATGACTGGTTTATGATGTATTTTCAAAATCCGCTTTCTCTGAGTTCTTCAGCTGTTCCGTAGGGAGAAAGACCGTAGTCCTTCATCAGATATAAAAATTCAGCACGCGATACCCCCGCAAGTTTCGCAGCAAGTCCACTGCTAAGTTCTCTGTTTTCGTAATATTTCATTGCTATTGCTAAACGCGTTTCTTCATCAATTCTAAGAGTTTCTTTCTGAGGAGTCAGCAAAAGTACGATGTCTTGCGGCAATTTAACACTTGCTTTTTCTTCAAAGGCTGCCACACTATCGTGTAGGTTGTGAAAAGTATCTGCGATATTCATATCTTGAATTATGGCAGCAGTCATGTCCATCTTTGCCTCTTCCCATTTCATTAATCGCAACCATGCCTCACCTCGTGTATAATAAGAGTGTGCTATTTTTGGTTTCAGTTCTACTACGTGGGTATAGTCTGTTATAGCCTTTTCTAACTCACCGTTGTCACGATATGCATTGCCTCGATGATGGTATGCCTCAGCAAGTTCAGGCTTCAATTCTATCGCCCTATTATAATCAAGAATTGCTTTGTCTATATCCCCTGTCTGGTGGTAAACTACACCGCGGTTTACATATACTTCAGCAAAATCTGGCTTGAGTTCAATTGTTTTATTATGATCACAAATTGCTTTGTCCATTTCACCTTTTCTGTGATAAACTATCCCACGAAAAGTATACACTTCAGCAAAATCTGGTTTAAGTTTTATCGCTGTGGTGTAGTCTGCCAATGCTTTGTGAAGTTCGGTTTTATCAAGATATGCTGCACCACGATAAGCATACGCCTCAGCAGCACCCAAATCTAATTCAATTGCTCTGTTATAATCGGTAATAGCTTTGTCAATTTCACCTTTTCTGTGGTAAGTTGCACCGCGATTGTAATAGCCAATGGGTTTCTTAGGAGTTAGGTTTATCACGGTTTCAAAATCTTGTATGGCTTTATCATAAATCCCTCTGCTTCGGTAGGCAACACCGCGACAGTAATACCCAAAAATATCATCAGGTGTAAGACTTATCACTTTTGAAAAATCATCAATGGCACGGTAAAACCTTCCCTTGTTATAGTAAGTTAACCCTCGATTAGAATAGGCAACGACATTTTGTGGATTGTGTTCTATTGTTTTAGAATAGCCCTCAATTATCCTGTTAGTCGTGTCTATATAAGCAGTGCTGGCATCAGGAAGATTTAGGTTTGGTTGTAACATAACTTTTCTTCTCTACTCGGTAATATCAGGTCAAAATCCATTGCTGGATGTGTTTTGCAATTGCGTCAATGTCTGTCACGGTACCATCAGCGATTCTTAGGCCGAGTTCAATGATTGAATCGTCAATGTTTGGTTGAAAGGAACAGTCGTTCAAAGCTAAAAATAAGAGGGCACAATGCATACCAATGCGTTTATTTCCATCAAAAAATATATGTCCAGTGATAATGTGGTGAGCATATACGGCAGCTTTTTGTAGCAGAGAAGGATATAGTTCTATATTACCAAATTCTGCACTTACTGCTTCAATCAAGTATTGTAACTGATTTTCTTTAATTATCTGGAAGTTTCCGACGTGGCCAACAGCAACTACCAGAATATCTTCAATAGTCAGATATTTTATATGTTGCCTAAGGTCTTCCATGCTCGCACGTATTCTTGAAGTATTTCATCAGAGGCAACAATTATGTCCAAATTCATTTTTCTGGCATTCTGAAGATCTGACCTAGCTTTTTCCCACTCTCCGAGGCGTAGCCACGAACCGCCACGATGGTAGTATGCCTCAGCATAATCTGGTTTAAGTTTTATTGCTTGGGTATAGTCTTCTATGGCAAGTTCTATCTGACCTTTTTCGCTGTTTTCTATACCGCTATTGAAATACTTTTCTGCAAGTTTTTGATTTTGATCTTCCATGGGTTTCTCTCTGCCAAGTTTGTTTTAGATAATAGACATTATATAAGTTTAATCGAAATGTTTGTCATAACACCAAGGTCTGAAGTTTAGACGAAAGTTATGTAATCCACAACAGATTTTCATGACTAAATCGCTGAAACCTTGTTTCCAATTGCGCAACTTGTCTTTGACTATGCGGTATCTTTTGACACCACTCATCACATGTTCTACACGGATACGGATAGACGATATTTCCCGGTTTCTTGCTTTTTCAGCTGCTGTCAGTTCACCACCTTTGGGTTTCTTTTTCGGTTGGACAACAGTAATACCAGCAGGATTAAAACCTAAAAAACCAGAATCTTGGTATAAATAACTACCACTTGGCAAAAAAGATACTGTTTCATCGGCAATCCGTTTATCATGTCTGCTGCCTTTGTAAGTAGGAGACAATACCAAATATCTTGCACGCAGCATTAATAAGCAGATTATTCTTTACAGTATGTTGTTTCTTTTTGCCACTATAATAGTCCTTCTGTGCTTGTTGGTCTTTCGGACGCTGTATCGGACGCTCTGTGCAATCTTGGAAAAAATGTTCGGGTGCCGGTGTGTCACTTTCAACAACTGTCTCTTTTTCAAAAGTATCAGGAGTTGCCTCACGAGATGGCAACTCACCGAGTTCATCTAATGCCTGGTCTAATATCGGTGAAAGTAGGTGTATCCATTTATTTGTCTCAGGTTGAGACATATCAAAGAACATACCATAAGCATCTTGGGTCCATGCGTGTCGTAGATAAATCAAAATAAACAGAAGTTTATCTGCCATATTTGACAAACGACTATTTTTGTAAGTGGTATAACGCCGTTTTTTTTTCGTTCTTGACCATCAAGTGTTTTTGTAGAGACAAACGCTAAAAAATGTGTCGTAAAAATCGGAAGAAGTGCCAAAAATTCTTCAGTCGTAAAACCCGTTAGTTTTTGGAACTTACCCGGATCGTCCTTTATTTCATCATATTTGTTCATGAGTTAATCTCCAAAGCATAATTTTCTTTATTATGCCAGAAATCAACTGTAATTTAAATTGAAATCAACTGTAATTTAAATTCATATAATGTCTAATGATAACATGCAATATGGACATATTCAACTGAAATTCAAGACATCTAGAGTATTTAGTTTTAAGAATTTAGTAAATTAACGTTTAGCGCGCTTTCAAAGCGCGCCTACAACGGGTTGGGGTTGCTAAATTGAACCTACCGGCACCGGAGGGACGGTAAATTTTGTGCATTTGATACACCTGTCGCCCCGCTGGGGCTTTCGTCTGTGTTAATATTACGTGCTATACACCTGTCGCCTCTCCGAGGCTTTCATAAATCACATATCAGCACCAGCGGTGCGATAGGTGTATAGAGAATGTCCGCCACAAGAAACCAAGCACCAGCGGTGCGAAAGGTGTGTATGATAAAAATATACTTCCAAAATGCTTCACAGATAAATATCTCCTTAAATTGACGACTATGGTGCGGTTTCCTAACCGCACCGGATCCTACGCAAGGACCTATAAGAAGGTATTTGACACAAAGCTGGTTCGGTTAGGAAACCGAACCTACCGGCACTGGAAGGAGGGTAAATTAACGTTTAGCGCGCTTACAAAGCGCGCCTACTACGGGTTGATTTCATCGGGTTTAGAAAGCATTCCAGCAATGTAATCGTGGTTGAAAACCACTCCAACAATGGAAGAGGCGGGTGAATGGCGCGAGGAAGAGCGCGCTTACAAAGCGCGCCTACAGCGGGTTGGGGTTGCTAAATTGACGCTTATGGCATTCTCCGGGTCTCCGTGCATTGCTATTTTCAATCTACCAACAATGGCGGGGTACGGAGACCCCGCACTACAATGGATATCAAACAAATTCCTTGATAATCATGCTTAACTTCACTATAATTACCATCATATCATAAGAAACAATTAAGCGAGAAAACAATGAAACTTAGTTGTCTGCCTGTCTCACTTTACGATGACATTTTCAGTGGAAAAAGTAGTGTTGCAGACTGGATTCAGTTTGGTGCTGAATTGGATTTGGATGGTGTGGATTTTAGCATTAAATTCTTCCCACTCTGGAATGTCCGATTGCTTAACTCTGTGTGGATAACTCTTGCGAGACGCGGTTTAGAGACATGCATGATTGCGTGTTATTCAGATTTTACGCATCCAGACCCTGAACACCGCGCAGAGGAGTTGAGCAAGCTAAAATCAGACATTGAATTGGCAAAGGAATTGGGGGCAAAATTTGTTCGTGTGACCGCAGGACAGAATCATCCCGGTATTGAGCACAAGGATGCAGTGCGTTGGGTTACAGATGGATTTCTGCATGCCCTTGATGAGGCAGAAAAGCAAGGTGTCACTCTCGCTTATGAGAACCATACCAAAGGTGCACCGTGGCAGTATTGGGATTTCTCGCAACCGTCAGAGATTTTCTTGGAGATACTTGATGCGTTATCGGATACGCCGCTCGGTGTCTGCTTTGATACTGCAAACCCTCTTGTATTGAAAGAGGATGTGTTGGGATTGCTTGATAAAGTGATTGATCGCGTTGTCGTGCTGCATGTGTTTGACATGCGTGAAGTGGGTGAGTTTGATCCTGTGCGTGTCGGTACAGGGGTGTCACCGATTCCCCAGATATTTGCCCGTATGCGTCAAGCCAATTACGATGGTTGGCTTAGCATTGAAGAAGCCAGTCGTCAGGGGAAACAAGGTTTTGAAGAAGCGATCCAATATGTCCGACAAACTTGGGAGCAAGCATCATCCGCGTGATGGTTCACTCATACTTTCTCGTGCTTTCAGTGACAGTTCTGCGAGGTGTCCATCATTTGCCATCACCTGTTCAAGATGCACCTTCCGTTCCGGTGTTGCAGTGTTCAACATCTTCTCACCATATTTTCGATCAATCCAGAACCGAGCGGCACCTGAAATATATGCCTGTAATGCGTCAATTTTCTCATCGGGGTAACGTTGACAGAGATTCATCGTGAACATACGTCTGCGTGTGCCACCGCCAAATGCAGCATGCTTTGTGTTATGATTGAAGAGCACAAGATCCCCCGGAGTTGTTTCAAAGACTACTGCGGGGACATCTTTACCGGGTATTTCCCACATCTCTTGACTTTTCCCAACTTGCTGGCTCAATCCGTCTGCATAGTTGTCTCCGAACAGATGGCTGCCGGGAATGACGCGGAGTGCGCCTGTGTCACGGGTGAGTGGATCAAGATAGAACGCAATTTTGATGTGCATTGGGTCTTCTAAACGGTGTCCACCGTCAGAGTGCCATCCAGTATCTCCTACATAGAAATTGCCATCGCTTCCCATATAGTTAAAATCGTCTCCAAGCAAAGTCTTCGCAATCGTTAGGATACGCGGGTCATCCAACAATGATGATAACTCCTCACTCTGATCAATGAAAGGCACAATACAGGAGCGTGCGGTGCCTCCGTGCGGTTTGCCGTTATGTCCTCCCCCACGTTCTTCCCAGACAGTTTCAAATGCATTTTGTATTGCCTGAACCCTGTCTGCCATTAGTTGCGGGAAACTCAGGTAACCAAAGGTTTTGAAGAAATCAATCTCTGAATCGGTGATAGTATAATCATGTTGATTCATTGCGGATACCTCCTTTAGACATTGAAAATTATTCCATTTCTAATATATGGTAAATTTTGAAATTACTTGAACACTCTGCATCGGCGAGGTTAGGAGACCTCGCCTACCGTGGGACGAAAATGTCAACTAATATTTATGATTCACTATAAAATTCATACCTATAGGTTCGGTGCGACCATGTTACTTGGGACAACGAGTGCGTCAAATTCATCTGCTGTTAGAGCACCTTCTTCAATTGCTACTTCGCGTAGTGTTGATCCATCTTGATGTGCTTTTTGTGCGAGTTTTGCTGCTGCGTCGTATCCAATTTTCGGTGTCAGTGCTGTTACCAACATCAACGATGCTTCCAGATAACCTTGGATTGCCGATCTGTTTGCTTCAATATCAACAACGCAATGCTCTCGAAACGCATCACATGCGTCCGACAACAACCGAATGGATTGCAGACTGTTGAACGCGATAACAGGCATAAAAACGTTCAGTTCAAAGTTACCAGCACTCCCTGCCAGTGAAATAGTTGTATCGTTGCCGATTACCTGTGCACAAACCATCGTCATTGCTTCACACTGTGTCGGATTGACTTTCCCGGGCATGATGGAACTTCCGGGTTCGTTCTCTGGTAGTATCAATTCACCGATACCGCAACGTGGACCGCTCCCTAACAGACGGATATCGTTTGCGATTTTATATAAGGAGCAGGCAAAACGTTTCAGTGCTCCGCTTGCTGATACGAGTGCGTCTCTTGCCCCCATAGCTTCAAATTTGTTTGGTGCACTTATGAATGGGTGTCCGGTTCGTTCTGCAATGCGAGATGTAAGTGCGTCTGCATAATCTGGATGTGTGTTCAATCCGGTCCCGACTGCTGTGCCACCGATCGGTAGTTCGTAGAGATGATGTAACGTGTTCTGTATCGCTTCCTGTGCGTGTGCAACCTGATGTGCATATCCACTGAATACTTGTCCTAATGTCAAGGGTGTTGCATCCATCAAGTGTGTGCGACCTGTTTTTACTATATCTGAAAATTCCGCTGTTTTATCCTCTAATGCTTGTTGTAATGCTGCGGCCGCTGGTATTAATCTTTCAACGATTTGCGTAACAACAGCTATGTGAATTGCTGATGGAAAGACATCATTTGTTGATTGTGAGCGGTTCACATGGTCATTCGGATGCACAGGTGATTTCATACCACGACTTTCACCCGTCAGTTCATTTGCACGGATTGCTATGACTTCGTTGATATTCATGTGGGTTTGTGTTCCGCTGCCTGTTTGCCAAATTCGGAGTGGGAACTGGTCTGCGAGTTTGCCATCTGCGATTTCATCTGCGGCTTTACAGATAAGTTCTGCTATTTCTGATTTAATCCCTCCGAGTTGAGCATTGACAATTGCTGCAGCGTGTTTGATGATGGCAAGTGCGCGTATGAATGTTGGTGGAAAATGTTCATCACCGATGTCAAAGTTGATATAGGCGCGTTGGGTCTGTGCGCCCCAATATGCGTCTTCTGGAACTTCGACATCACCTAAACTATCTTTTTCTATTCTCGTTTTCATTAATACCCTCTTTCTAAAGTATACTATAGTTTGGACAGTTTTTTATAGACTTGAATAATAGTCTGGACAAGGAGAATCACAGTCATCATTCCTATTTCTTTAATGATACACCTCATGCAGCATGCCACACGCGCATGCCGCCCCGCTGGGGCTATAAATGGTTTGGTCACGATGTGCTATACACATTCCGCCCCGATGGGGTTATTCATTTTGATATTTGCCCGGTTCTTGCAAGTTCTCATCCTATTTATCCTGACATCAAAAATGTTTGCACATTCCCGACAGATGTGGTTTCCCAAACGCATCTATGAGCCTGAACAAACACCGGTTCGGTTAGGCAACCGAACCTACCGTTGTGTGTAAATAATCATGGTTTTTAGTATAAAACTTACAATATTTAGTAAATGCCAGAAATATCAGCATGTAACGTAGAGAAATTGTCCAAACTATAGTAAAGTATAGCGTTTATCTGAATTTATTTTAACTTAAAGATGGATACGTGTCAAGCGGAGGGTTTATTCAGGGTGTGTAAAGTTATTGGCAGCGTAAGCATCAATTCAAGTGAAAAACCTGTAACCTACAATGGTTGGTGAGAAGTTAGTGACAAAAACTTTACAGACCGTTATCTGTATTATATTTGACTTTTAGGTGATTATGTGGTATTTTTTATAATATAGACTATTGAAAAATTTACAGTTATATATATATTGACGAATTGTTCAAAAATAATAGCGTTAGGAGGAACATAAAGGGTTTATGAAGAAACTTACAATCATACCGTTGATTTTACTCTTTTTCATCTGCATAGGTTGTGATACGGAACAGAAAGGTCCCACGCATCTGGAGGTAGGTAAGACAACACTAATTGATAAAGGGAATGCGGTTGAAGCAATAAATAATTATCTTTTAGAGGCTGAAAAAAGGGAAGAGGATAAAGCGGAACCCCGAGCGTTGCTTGTTATAGCATATTCACATGCTCTGGCATCAGGTGTTACTAAAGGACAGAAGTTTGAATCAGAATACGAAAGGCAAAAGGAACAAAGAATTGCTGCATTAAACGATGCTGAGATGGACAAAATGATTGAGATTCTCAGAAAACGTTCACAAGTCCAGCAGAATGGTTTTCAAGTATTTGTGGCAAAAGGCACAGATGCTGCGAATGTAATAATTAAACACCTTGTCGCGGGCACCTACTCAGAGATACATATTCACCTTACTAATGCTCTTATAGAGATGAAGTCTAATGCGGTTGGTCCTATTTTGGATAGCATCACTGATGTTTCAACACCTACGGCTACGAAAGTGAAACTTATTCAAGTCCTCGGTGAAATTGGCGATAAAACGGTAATTGAAAAATTAAAGTCAATTGACCTGATGAATATGTCGGCTGCCCTCAAAATGGAATTCTACACGACGTTATATAGGCTCGGTGATAGTTCCTATAAATCTCAGATACTTGGCGGGTTGAAATCAGATAAGGTGGAAGTGCGTCGTGCTGCAGCAAAAGCTATGGCTAACCTGAAGAATATCAAGACAGCCTCGCTTATCAATGCTTTAAGAGATGATGACCCTCAGGTCGTTATCAACATTGTTAAGGCACTGTCTGTACATAAATCAAAAGCTGCAGTACAACCTTTGGTAAACGTTCTGAAGAGTGAAAATAAAGATGATGATAGTAATGAACAACAAAATGTCAAACAAGAGGTGTTAAATACTCTTACTACGTATGTTCATGCTGGTGGAGACCTAAAAAGAGGGATAGCGAAAATCGTCGCTGAGTTACTTATAAATAAAGAGATAAGCAGTGACAATGTACGACTTCGGATTGTTACATTCTTGGATGATCCTATGTTAGAAAAGTCGCTTAAAGCACTAAAGTTAACCGAGGATATATATAATAGACTATATACTTATTCACAACAGGAAGAAAGTGATTTTGTGAGAAAGGCACTCTTTGATTTGCTTGAAGATATCAAATAATTGTGCTTTTATAGCGAATTATAAATATAGTTGACACCTTGGTCCCACAGTAGGCGAGGTCTCCTGACCTCGTCGATGCAGAGTGTTTAAAAGGATATGTAAATACAGCCTCTTTCATGAGCATGGAAGAGGCTGCAGTTTTGTATAGTGATTGCAAACTATTCGTAGTGTTATTACTATAACCTAAGTTGCCACCTATCATTGTTGGAAGGGTTTGTAACCCCGATTTTTTGAGCCAAAACCTGCAAATCGGGGTTACAAACCCCTCCAACAATAGAGAATTGACGTTGGGTAACCACTAAATTGACGCCCATAGTGCGGTTAGGAAACCGCACCTACCGCCATGGGATTAACTTTCAGTCAATATCCTTTGGAAAATACTTAATACTAAATAACCATGGACTTAGAAAATATATTCTTGACACAAAAATGTATCTGTTTTATTATATTCATGAATATAGAAGCACTATTATGAATTGGACTTTTTATATATGTTGATGTTAGGAGGAAAAACGAACGTAACATGAAAAAACTTGTAACGATATGCCTCGTATTACTATGGGTTGTGTCGTTTGGCTGTAAGAAGGATGGTGGAATCATACCTGAAATATCGCCGGGTAAAGATAAATTATTGCAAGCTGGACTTGCAATTGAAGCAATTGAGGAACATCTAAAACTTGCCGAAGTAGAAGAAGAGGATAAGGATGAAGTTCGAGCACTCTTGCTCATTGCATATAGTCATGCCCTTTCTGAGAACACTGCGTGGTTAAGAACCAACAATAAAGAAAGTGAATATAAAAATGAACGTGCCAGACGACTCGCAGAATTGAACTTATCTGAAATGAGGGAAACTTGTCGGGTTCTTGATGGGAGATATCGTGTTCATAAGGATACAATACAAATCCTAATTGATAAAGGAACACCAGTCATTCCCCTTATTATAAAGAGTTTCATTGAAAATAAATATACCAATGCACATACAGATTTTGATTATATCCTAACACAAATTGGAAGCAAAGGTCTTGATGAACTCTTCACTGCAGTTGAAAAGACAGATACTCCTGTTTTAGTTAGAGACAGATTGATCCGTATTATAGGAGAAATCGCTGACCCTTCTGCCGAGGACAGATTAGAAGCACTAAAAATTGTGGCAACGGACGCTGGTTTGAGGATGGAGATTATTGCTGCTTTATACAAACTTAACAGCAAAGCATACAAAGAAGAAATTGAGGCAGGTTTGAATGATGCTAACGTTGTTGCACGACGGGCTGCTGCCAGATCGATGATATTGGAAAATCCATCATCAACATCAAAATTGATCGACGCTCTTAAAGACACTGACGATTTAGTAAGGGTTTCCATTGTCAGAGCTTTACAGAAACATGTTGATGCAAATGCTGTTGATAATTTAGTTGACATGCTCACCAACGATTCAAGTATAAAGACAAAAAAGGTTGTTGTTGATACCTTAAGTCTGTATGCTGAAAAAGGGCTTACGTCTGGATTAGCACCACGATTAATCGATTTGTTGATAATCAAATCAATTCCTAATCACGAAGACAGAGTCCTTATCGTACAACTACTGAATAAACCTGCACTGATCAAGGAAATTAAAGAATCTAATCCGACCGATAATTTACAGTTTAAGCTCTATGACTACTGGGAAAATAAGGAGAAAAACACAACGGTCAATTATGAACTTAATTCCTTGCTTAATAAAATTTGATGAAGAATAGAGTTTAGAAAATTGAACGTTTTGATTAGATGCCTGAAGTAATTTTACTTTTTCAATCAAACGCAACCTTAGTATCCCTGATTCTATAGATGTATGCTGCTACAATTAAAGAGGATTTGAAAACATGCCTAATTATCCAAAGGATATCAAGATAACCAAAATTGAACAGGTTACAATTGAAATTGATCAACCACCAATCGGTTGTAATTCAGGGGCAAAAGAGATAAAACAACCTGATCCCAATGGTAAGTGGCGTGAAGGAATTACGCGTATATATACGAACGATGGCACACTCGGATGGGGAGCAACAAGTTGGGGGTCATCCGCAGAAGAAGCAAAATCTGCAATTAACAAGAATCCGTTTGATCTGTTGAATCCTGAAAATGGAGTTGTTGAAGAATACCGTGGGTTTGAAAATGCCTTGTGGGATACAATCGGGAAAATTGTTGGAAAACCTGCATATCAACTCATGGGAACTGAATCTTATGGGAACGGGTTACCTGCGTATGATAGCACTATCTATTTCAACGATCTGCTATACGAAACAAAAGCCGAAGGTCTCAAACGCATAGAGGATGATGTCAAGAAGAGTCTGACAGATGGATTCACCGCGTGCAAAATGAAGATGGGACGCGGGAATCATCTGATGGAACGTAAGGCTGGATTGGAACGTGACATAGAGCTAGTACAACTTGCTCGGAGCATTGCAGGAGACGGTTATAATATCCTCGTTGATGCGAACAACGCATATACTTACGATGAAGTAATCACTTTCCTTGACGAAACAAGTGAATGTGATGTGTTTTGGATTGAAGAGATGTTTGAAGAGGATGTTGAATTATATCGTAAATTAAAAGCATATATCCAAGAAAAAGGGTTAAATACCTTAATCGCTGATGGTGAAACCCGCACCCGTGCCCCACTTGAATTCTACGATCCGTTCTTTGAAGCCGGTGTTATTGATGTCATCCAACACGACATGAAAGGACTTGGTGTTACCGGTTGGCGACGACTTTCTGATATGGCAGCTGCGGGTAATGTCCAATGTGCTCCACATAACTGGGGTTCTTTACTCGGATTTTTCCTCAGTCTCCAATTCGCAAAAACGATCCCGCATTTTCTCTACGGTGAAGTCGCAACGTTAACCAGTGATGTAATTGATGTTTCTGGTTATGAATTCTCAGATGGAACGTTTACAGTGCCCGATACACCTGGTCTCGGTTTGGAATTCAATCAAGATGTTTATGATGCACGCTATGCTGGTAATGAACATTGGCAAGTTGAAGCGTAGATCCAGAGATTATTTCTATGGTCCTGGTAGATGAATTGATTGTGAGGAGTTTTATAATTACTATAAAACTGTAGTAGTATGACTTTCAATCTATTTGACTATCCCTATGAAGACTATCTTACCTACAAAGAAGTATCTGAGGTGTTGGGGGTTTCTTCTGCAACTGTTAGAAATTGGGTAAAACTGGGACACATAAAGCCCGCCTCAGTTCATTTGGGTAATAGATTTCTAAGATCACACATTAATGAAATCAAAAGTAATATCGCAGACGGTTCTCTTGCCAAACTCAATAAGCGTGCAAATAAGGTAGAGTCTAATTCTAAGATCATTCCTACGGAATATGCTGATAATAATGAAGTACTTGAACCGATTTTAGCAATAACTAAACTAACTAAAGCATTTAATCTTGATAGTGATTCAGTCCTACTTGTAACTGCTTTGAATTTACTTACAAAGACCGGTTTAATTAGTAATACACAGAATTTATCCCTAAATGAAATCAGTTATTCAAATGATATAATTAAATCCGAAATAGAAGATTGGTTACATACTAAAGAAGACCTCCAATTGACAACACACTATAGGGATGTCTTAAATGCTAAAGTTCCAATCAACTGTGATTTCTTAGGGTTACTTCATCAGTCACTCCTTTATGAGGGAGAGAGAGCAAAGACCGGTTCATATTATACTCCAAAACACATTGTTGATGAGTTAGTTTCGCAAAACATAAAAAGCAGTGATATTGTTCTTGATCCTTGCTGTGGGACTGGTCAATTTTTGCTTTTGGCTTCTGAAAAAACAGATAATCCATCTAACCTATGGGGTTTTGATATTGACAAGTATGCTGTTAGACTAGCAAAAATCAATCTTTTTCTAAAGTTTCCTAATCATAAATTTAAGCCAAATATATACGTCAGAAATTCATTGTTGGATGAATGTGATGGTGCTCCTAACTTTGATATAGTGATAACAAATCCGCCTTGGGGATCCCATTTCACACATGATGAAGAACTGATGCTGAAAAGGAAATACAGAGATATAAAGTCAAACGAAGCGTTTGCCTATTTTCTTGACGCGGGTATTGCATTTTTAGAGGACGGTGGTACACTATCTTATATATTACCAGAATCAATCCTAAACATAAAAATCCATAAAGATATTAGAGAAAAAATCCTAAAGCAGACTACAATCAAGAAGATCAAACATTTCAAACAACCTTTTGACGGAGTATTTACAAATGCCATCCAAATAGATCTGATAAACAGAAAAACTGATAAAAATGTCTTTATCGCTGAGAAAAACGGATCCCTATTCCAACCTGAACAAGAAAGAATATCTGCCAATAACGACTTTATCTTTGATGTTTTTATAGATATAAAGGACGCTGTTTTGACAGATAAGGTATATGCTGTCAAACATAGAACATTAAGAGATAATGCAATATGGGCTCTTGGTATCGTTACTGGTGACAATAAAAAACACATACAAGATCAAAAAGGTAGTGGGTCAGAACCCATTTTAACAGGTAAGGACATCAAAAGGTTTTGTACAAATAACCCAAGTAAGTTCATCAAGTATAAACCAGATGAATTTCAGCAGGTTGCACCAGAAGAAAAATATAGAGTAAGAGAGAAATTGTTATATAAGTTTATTTCTAAATATTTAGTGTTTGCTTATGATGATAAGCAAACACTAACTCTTAACAGTGCAAACGTATTGATACCAACAATACCTAATTACCCTATTAAAACAATTTTGGCACTGTTCAATTCATCTCTTTATCAATTTATCTTTCAAAAGAAGTTCGGGGCTATAAAAGTTCTGAAAAGCCATATAGAGCAATTACCATTACCCGATATTGACAAAGAAAAACATCATAAATTTGAAAGTTTAGTTGACGAACTGCTAAAGAAAGATCTTGATTTTGAACAGCGTAAATGTTTATACAAGAAACTTGATGATGAAGTTATGAATTTATTCTCTTTCAATGAACAAGAAAAGAAACAAATATACACAGGTGTGAATATTTCAGATAAATCATTAGAAGCAAATTAAACATGGATGTCTTAAAGCAAAAACTGAATGAACTTATAGAAGAACTTTCTGAAGATAAAAAAAGGGAGATTAGGTATAGACTGCAAGATCTGATATCGGTTTACCCATTCAATGAATATGAATATATAATTTCGTCTTTGATGGGATGCGGGAAGATAACTCTGGATGATTACTTCCAGATTAGAGAGGATTATAAAACCCGCAATAAGTATCTATATCTTTTTGAGATTACATCACCAAGAAAATTTGGAGAAGGTTGGGGACAAGACCATATCAGGTGTCTTGGGCAAGACTTTTTTATTCCAACAAAAGAAACTGATGAAAATTATGATGAAGAGTACGATCTTGCATTAAAATACAAAGATGAACATATAAAAATTGAAGTAAAAGCTTCTAGAGTTGTAGACCGAAAAAGCAAAGAACCGCTCTACGTAAAGGCTTTGTCTTACGAAAGTTCGCGTCCATTTACGATGAATTTTCAACAAATTAAACCTGCATGCACAGATGTGTTTATATGGGTTGCTGTATGGAGAGATGTGATTAAATATTGGGTTATTGGTTCTACTGAAGTGAAAAACAGCAAATATTATTCTCAGAAGCAGCACCGAGGAAATATTGGTGAAGGTCAATTACATATCAAAGACAGTAACATTGAAGAGTTTTCAAAATATGAGTGCAAACCTGAAGAATTAAGACAAGCCGTTACTGATGCTTATGAAAGACAGAAATAGAACAATAACCGATCTTTGCCATTCATGAAACACGAATATCCAAAGAAGAAGAGTAGTCATTTGAACCCCGACATAAATAGGAATATGATGACATAACAGGCACACACCGTGTGTCGTAAACACCCCAAGGTAATATCCCATGAAAAAAGTACTCGTCGCAATGAGCGGTGGCGTAGATAGTTCCGTTACCGCTGCCATGATGGTTGACGCTGGTTTTGATGTTACTGGCATCACTATGCGGCTCGGTGCGCCTGATACTATTGAAGTAGAACCGGAACGTCCTAATTGCTGTTCACTTGAAGGCATTGAGGATGCACGGCGCGTTGCCACACAACTTGGGATCCCTTTTTATGGCGTGAATTACGAAGATATATTCCGAGAACAGATTATTGACTATTTTGTAGAAGAGTATCTCGTTGGTCGCACACCGAGTCCTTGTATGGTCTGTAATCGAGAACTCAAATTCGGGAAACTCCTTGACCTTGCCAAATCATTGGAATGTGAGGTAATAGCCACAGGACATTATGCCCGAATTGAACAGCATCCTGAGACGGGTCGTTATCTATTACGAAAAGCACTTGATGTGAGCAAAGATCAGTCCTATTTCCTTGCTGCACTCACTCAGGAACAGTTGCGTTGTGCGATGATGCCTCTCGGTGAACATTCCAAAGCAGAAGTGCGTGACCTCGCACGCAAGTATCAGTTGCGAACAGCCGAAAAGATTGAAAGTCAGGAACTCTGTTTTGTAGCAGATACCAATTATAGAAGATTCCTTCAAGATAGAATTCCCGAAAAGATTGAAGGTGGCGATATTATTGACCAGGATGGTAAAGTACTCGGCAAGCATCAAGGTGTGCCATTTTATACCGTTGGACAACGTCGCGGGTTAGGCATCGCAGTCGGCAAGCCGCTTTATGTGACGAAACTCGACGCAACAGATAACACCGTCGTTGTCGGGGAACAAGACGATCTCCTTGAAGATACTATGCACGTAGAACGTATCAACCTTATCGCAATTGGGAAGATAACAGAACCGATACGCGCACACGTTAAAATCCGTTCTCGTGACGAGGGTGGTCCTGCGACAATTACTCCTGTGAGTGAGACAGAAGCAGTTGTTAAGTTTGACGAACCACGTCGTGCAATCACCCCCGGTCAAGCCACCGTCTTTTATGATGGGGAATATGTCCTTGGTGGTGGTTGGATTGTAAATGCTGACAACACTGCAACGTAAATATGGAGACAACTCAAATGCAAGACACATCACAAGATATTCCTAACGCGGATACCTTTAAAAATGCGTTTAGGTTTAAACCTTATCTGATAAGATGGGGTATCGTTTACGGAGTTTTAATTTCCTTTATCGCTTTCATAAATGTTTGCATTTCTGCACATAATTGGCAATTTTCACAGTGGCTTATGTCCCTGTTTATGGACATAGGCGCAGTATTTGACGGTGATACGATTCGTTACGGCCTGTTTGTTGTAGGAATAAACCATGTTAGCATTATAGCTGCCGGGGTGAATGTAGCAGGCGTGTTTGCATTCGGAGTCAATGCCGCTGGAATTTTTGCCATCGGTACAAACACTGTTGGAATCATTGCTATCGGCGTAAATCCTATTGGAATCATTGCTATTGGCGTTAATGCTTTTGGTATTATCACTATTGGATACTATGTTGCTTTTGGCATTATCGCTATTGGTCAAATCGCTTTTGGTACCTATGCCCTTTCCTATTCACATTTACATAGGGGTAGAGGTAAATATTTGCTTGCCCCCCACCGTCAAGACCCTAAAGCAATAGATTTCTTTACACGCTGGTTTCCTAAGTTGACTCCGACTGAATACTAACCTACCAGTCGGACGATCATATTTTAGCTGCATGTTCAACACTCGGAGAATTTACAAAACTGTTTCTAATGCAGTCGATACAGAGAAGAAAAGAATGTCAAAACTCCTCTGTCTCCTCGGTCCTACAGCATCGGGCAAAACTGAGGTAGCGATTCAACTTTCCCAACGTCTCAATGCCGAAATTATCTCCGTTGATTCCCGACAGATATATCGTCAGATGGACATCGGTACCGCCAAACCTACCCCCAAAGAACAGCAAGCAGCACGGCACCACCTCATAGACTGTGTAGACATCACACAACCTTTCTCCGTTGCCGACTATCAATCACTCACAGATGCAGCGATTGCTGAGATACAAAATAGAGGCAAACAGGTATTACTTGTCGGGGGTGCTGGTCTCTACTTTCGCGCCATTGTTGATGGTTTGTTTGAAGGACCTGCTGCCGATCCTTCACTTAGAAAACGACTTGAGCAGGAAGTATCTGATCAAGGTGTTGATGTGCTTCATAATCGTCTCCGCGCTTGTGATCCAGAATCTGCAGAACGTATTCATCCTAACAATGTTATCCGCGTCATCCGCGCGCTTGAAGTCTATGAACTGACAGGCACTCCTATGTCTGAGCACCAGCAGCAATGGCAACCTGAGAATCAACGGTATCCATTTATCGCTTTTGGACTCACAATGCCACGTGATCTACTTTACCGTCGCATTGAACAACGCGTAGATATTATGCTTGCAAATGGATTGATGGCAGAAGTGGAGTCGCTATTAGCTGCAGGATATTCTCGCGAGACTTTTGCTCTCCAAAGTTTTGGCTATAAGGAATTGATAGCGTATCTTGATGGGAAATGTACTTATGTAGAAGCGGTTGAACAACTAAAACAGAACACCCGTCGCTTCGCTAAACGACAGATGACATGGTTTCGGAAAGACACACGTATTGAATGGATTGATCGTGAGGAAATATTGGATGTTGTTGGGTATATCATAGGGAAGATTGGAGATATATAACTACATCTTTTATGTGGATAAGGTGAGATTAATAGGTGATTGTAAGTAAAAGTTGATAAGACACGCTCCTTGACTCTGCCAATAGGTTTTGATACAATTAAATTGTGGATGCTTAGCGAAAAGGAGATAAAAATGAGACGTTTTGGTACACAAGGTCCCGTCAATTCTCAGGAACACTACGTCGTTTCACGTTCCGATGAAATTGCCGACTACATCAAACGCGTTGAAGAAGGCAAATACGTCGTTCTTTTTGCACCACGCCAAACAGGCAAAACCACCTTCTTTCAAGCAGCTTTAGAAACACTCACTGTTGGCACTATACCAAATACTGCCGCTGCAGAAGTCAACTCCGATACAAAGTTTAACTACTTTCCTATTCAACTTAATTTTGATGTGTATAAGAACACGGCTGTTGCTGAGTTTTACGATAACTTTTACAAAGATGTTTGTGAAGCAATTGAGAAACTGTTTCAGCGACGCGGTGAGATATTGCCTGATGTTTTAAGTCAATTTTTGGAGGACACAAAATTAACGAATCATCATGCAATGAGAAGGTGTTTTAGACATCTTGAACGTTTACTAACGCCACAAAAACTCGTCTTAATCATTGATGAATTTGATGGTATACCGCAAGGTGCGCTCAGCGATTTTCTGCATACGCTTCGCCATATCTATATATCGGGTAAGCCGCGATGTCCACATAGTGTCGGTATTGTCGGGGTTAAAAGCATTGCGCAGCTCAACTATGATCGGTCTATCTCTCCTTTCAATATCCAAGACGAATTCCATCTCCCAAACTTTACCCTTGAACAGGTGCAGGAATTACTTGCACAATATACAGATGAAGTTGGACAATCATTCGTGCCAGAGGTTGTAGCATCTATTCATAAACAGACAGCTGGACAACCCGTGCTTGTCAACCGCGTTGCGCAGATTCTCACCGAAGAACTTGATATCCCTATAACAGAACCGATTACTATGTCACATTTTTCAATGGCACACTCGGAACTTCTTCACGAACGGAACACAAACATTGAACACTTGACAACAAATATCCGTAGAAAACCGCGTTTTGAAAGTGTTCTCATGCGAATTATGGAGCAGGATGAGGGTGTTGACTTCAATATGGACGATGATATTATCAGTGAACTTGCGACTTACGGTGTGATCAAGAAATCTGCTGATGGGATGTGTCAGATACTGAATCCGATTTATCTCTATCGCATCATGAGAACCTTTAAACCAACAGTAAATGGTTTAGAGAATCAATATTTTCCCAGTGGTGATATTGAACAATTTTTGAATTATGTCACAGCAGCAGAGGTTATTGATATGGAGTCATTACTTGATAATTTTCGAGATTTTATAGTGCGCGCTGGATTTAAAATTCTTCAAGTGCCTGATACACCACAAGAATCTGTTGGAAGACATCTCTTGCTTGCTTATCTTGACCAATTTGTTAAACTTATCGGTGGTTTTATGCACATTGAGGTGCAAACAGGTAGGGGGCGAATGGACATTATAATTACTCACAACCAACAGAAATACATCATTGAAACAAAGATTTGGAGAAGGGACAGTCGTTATCAGGCAGGTAAGAAGCAGCTTGCCGCATATCTCAAAACTGAGGGAGTGAAGGCAGGGTCCTATATCGTATTTGATCATCGGGAAAAGCCGGAACCACGGGTAGAGACGGAAACGATAGAGGGGTTAGCAATTCGGAGTTATGTTATTCCTGTGATGCAGGAACCGCCTTCAGGAAGCTCCAATTAACAATAACATGCTGTGAAAGTCACATATATAAGCGTATTTCTAATCATTCCTACACACTCAACTTGGTTAATTCATTTGTTCGCGTAGACACACATGACTTACAAACAGACTCAAATTATCAACCTTCATGTCAAGGTTTGTAACCGAGCAAGACAATTACAACAGAAAGTTAATACTGTTGTAGAGCAGACAAAAGAGAGGATTGAGCAGATACTGTTGGTGGAGGCATCAGATTAAAGAGATTAAGTTCTGCAAGATTCCAACGCTTCATTTACTAATTCATCTGCTGTTTTATTCATCAATTCCTCATCTTTGTTCTTTAGAAGATTATAAAGCCAATCAAAGATAAGTGAGTTTGTCCGACGGTGATGATAAATTTCATCCTGTAACTCACGGGAAGCGTGGGTTATTTCATTGGGATTAGCACCTATTAAGGCTTTATTCCATATTTTTTCTGTATGTTCTTTCAGTTTATCTAGACACCTTGCAGAGTTGATGTTCTCCTTATACTGCCGTACTCCTAAAATAAAAGCAGGTGTCAATGGGTTTACTACTAATAAGATGAATTTTTCTAAGGTCCAATCTTTTGAAAGTCCAAAGCAAGTGACAACCACTATCAGTACAGCAAGAAAAACACCAACTATCCACTTGGCATAACGCTGTCGTAATCGAGAATCCCACCAGCAATTTACCCGCTGGCAAATTATCCTTCCTAAATAAAGTGGTAATTTGCCAACATCTATTGGATACCAATTCTCCAGTTCATTATAGTGATTGATTTTGCGTTTGTATTTGGAAGCGTATTCTTCTATTATTTCTATTTCTAATTGGGAACCAACCATTAGGTCACGCCATTCCAGATCTAGTACCTTGCAATCAAACAATTCCTGAATTTTGGCAGCCTTTTCCTTGAGAGACCTTTTCCAAGAGTCAAAAAATAAAAGTAGAAAAGTGAAAATTATACCACTTAGAGATGCCCAAACAGCCTCAATAAGATCAAAAGCAGCGAGTCCTGTTAAAACTGGGGGTAATACTACGAATATTATTTGGAACGCTTGAATGAGTTTAGCATCTGAATAAAGCTGACGCTGTGCTGCCAAGCGTTTCAGTTGTTTTGGTTCAAATTGAGTTTTTGGGATATTATTCATTAGTAACGATAGCTCGGAAAATTATAGTTATAAAGCCTATTCCACCACTTAAATGCTTCTTCAGTGTCACCATCATCTTCAGCATCACAAGCTTTCTCTGCACGAGATAAAGCAGTGGAAAGTTTAGATTTAGCATCTTCAAGTTGGGTATCTGTAGAGCAAGGACTAATATAACCAGAAATCCTCATGGGATCTTGCATGTTCGCCAGATCAATATTATCTAGATGAGAAAACACCCTCTTCACGTCCTCAGCATAAACGATACTTGATTCGCCTTTTGCGTACTTTGTAACTCGCAGTTCAAGATAAAAAGAGGAAATTGGTACGTTCCGATAATATTTCCACGCTTTAATGAAGCGAATGAGTGGTTTTACTTTATTGCTTAAGTCACCATCAACTTCTCTAACATAAGCGTTATGGGCATCAGGACTGGAACGCATCCATCCATCAGAACAGTCTGGGATATCATAGACCTTGTATTCGTTATCATCTGAAGTAACACCAACGTAGTCCGCAGGGGTAACTTCCGTACTTTCTTTCGCATCTGTCCCAAATGGCACAACAATAGCGGGACAACTAACACTAATCCCTGTATCTGGAAAACGTGTGTCTAGTGCATTTCGAACTTTGCGCAGTGTGGTAGTAGAATTCGTGGTAAGATTTTCGGTTGGGATCTGGGCAAAATAATCCACGTCACTATGCGCGGAAATACTCGTTCCGTTTCCGAAGGAACCTGTGCGAAAAAACCTTGTCATACCAAAATTGCTTTCAAGACATGCTTTTATTGATGCTCTATGGTTTTTTGCTGCAGTAGATTCTCCTGAAGTCGGTCTAAGTCTTGTTAAAAAATCTCTAAATCCGCGGTCAACAGTTCTGGTTGGCATTGGTCTGTACCTCATAGCAATTTAATTGTTCAGTAGAACAATATTTATTCGTGGGAATAAAAGTAGCACTTGTAAAAGTTATCACAAATTATATCACGCAGTTTTATTCTTTTCAAATCTTTCCAATGTCGGATCAGCACCATGCTGTTTGACAATTACATGTGCATTCATGATATAGTGTTAGTAAAACGTCTCCTCCCCAAACAAATTCATCTGTCCACCCGTAACCCGATCAATGATCTGCTCCTGAGTCATCTCTGCGCTGTTTTCGTCTATATGGACAACTGGCAAATCTTCATCTGTGAGGGTAGTACTGACAAGTTTAGTGCGATGGCAATGTTCTGGCTTCTCCTCAGCACACATCAGGGCAACACGCTGCTGTTGTGTCCAAGCAGTCCGTAGACGTTCAATACCACGCTGATAGAATTCCGCCTCCTTAACCTTTTCATAATCAACAATTCCGTTGACATAACACGATTCATCATCAGGTTTCCCACCAAGTAGGTCACCCATAAACACATACCGAATGCCGTGTTGTTCAACTTCATTGGCAAGCTGGTTTTTGGAGAACTCTGGTTTATATCCCGAATGTGGCACTGAGCGAACATCAATAAGATAGGCAATCTCATATTGCTGAAGGACATCAATAAACTCAGAAATGGAACGGCTTCCATAGCCTATCGTATAAATTGGAATTGTGTCTGTTTTCTTATCCATAATAGGAAGATAATATCATAAAGTCCGCTAATAATCAACCGAATTTACTACACTTGATAGCATGCCAAAATACCCTTGCCATTTCAACACAGACGTAGTAATATAAAAGGAAAACTACAATATACACCACCGTTCAGATACATAATGAAACACAAATCTATTCTTACCCTCCATCTCATTATCTTTATGAGTATATTCATTTTCCACGCGCCTGCACAAGACAACGATTCTATTCCTGAATCACTTGTGCTCACATCAAATGAATTAAAGTCAGGCACTAAAGTTTATCCATGGAAATTTCATGTGGGTGATAATCCTGAATGGGCAAGTCCAACTTTTGATGATTCAGAGTGGGAATATATGGGTACCCTCGGTACACTCCTACCTAAAAGTGAACTATCTGAAATAGACTGGAACGGTATCGGTTGGTTTAGACTACATCTGTCAATTCCAGATGAACGACTCTGGAATACGCCACTGGCTTTAAATATAGTATTTCAAGCTGGAGCGTCTGAAATCTATCTTGATGGTGAGTTGCTTTATGAATTTGGATCAGTAGCGACGCAGAAACAGGATGAGAAACCGTATTGGGAACGCAACCCACAACAGATTACATTTTCTGGTCAAACCGACCATGTGATTGCAGTTAGGTATTCAAATGTTTCGGCATATCAATCTTTACCTGTTCTCGGTTTTTGGTTTGTGATTGCACCATTGAAAGAAAGCATTAGAGTTCGTGTTGATATTGTTCGACATGGCACAACGCTACAGATGGTGTGGACTGCGATCTGTGTTTTTCTCATGCTGCAGCATCTATTGCTATATCTCTTTTTCCCACGTGCAAAGGAGAACCTATATTTTGCGATTTCAACAGGCAGTATTGGTGCCTTTGTCTATCTTATCTTCCAATTCTTCCTGTTAGCAACGAGTGCAATTCAACTTAGAAATCTGCTGACGCTGCTTATCTTTGTATATATCTTAATGTTTTTGTCTGGATTGTTATTTCTGTATAAACTCTTTTATCCCAAGAGACCAAAGATCTATTATTTATTGCTTTTAGGATGGATTTTCACAGTCTTTGTCAGTTGGTTTGACGTGAATAATTACACCATTAGTTTCCTGAAAAACACAGGCTTAACAAATCTTCTCCTATTACTGGGTACGATTTTCACATTGTTGGAAATGGCACGGGTTATATTTGTTGCCATTGTAAAGAAAAAGGATGGTGCATGGATATTTGGACTCGGTTCACTTTCACCGTTTATCCTGCCGATAGCACTAAGTTTTTTTATTGCACAAACAGGATTCACAATTGCTTGGCAATGGGGAGTTCTTACTATAGTTCTCGCGCCACTTTTCTCCATGTCGGTATATCTTGCACGAAACTTCTCCCGCACAAGACGTAAACTTGAAACTGAAGAGCTTGAACGTCAACTCTTGGAAGTAGAAAACAACCGTAAGACAGAAGAATTGGAAGCTGCACGTGAACTACAGATGTCAATGTTACCACAAGCAGCACCGGATATATCTCATCTTGATGTTGACTTTGAAATGCACCCCGCAACAGAAGTAGGTGGAGATTATTACGACTATAACCTAACAGAAGATGGTAAACTCACGATTGCAATTGGAGATGCCACTGGACACGGTATGAATGCGGGGCTCGTTGTTTCCGCTGTCAAAAGCCTTTTCAAGACTACAAGACCAGGAACAGGAAATGCTGAGACACTTGAACGCATCTCACAAGGTGTTAAGAGTATGAATCTCAAAAGGCTGTATATGGCAATGACACTCGCTACTTTTGAGGACAATAAAATGACGTTGACGGGGGCAGGAATGCCACCTGTTTTGCTCTATCATGCAAACGAAGACAATGTTGAGGAAATACTGCTTGAAGGAATGCCGTTAGGCGGAGGTATTGGTTCTGAACGTGAAGAAGTGTCGTTTGAACTTCGACCTGGAGATACTATCCTCCTAATGAGTGACGGATTACCAGAGATGTTGAATCACAAAGATCAAATGTTAGATTATCCAAAAACGAAAGAGTTGTTTACAGAAGTAGCAGATGAATCTCCAAAGGAAATTATTGAACACCTCTTTAAGGCAAGTACCAAATGGGCACGCGGAAGACCTTCTGAAGATGATGTAACGCTTGTAGTGATTAAGGTAAAGCAACCTGCTGAGAACGATTCAGCACAACAAGATATAGATGAGTGAATAGCAATTGTTGGAAGGGGTTCCAATCTTGATTTCTGAGGCACAGAGTTATTATCGAGGTTAGAAACGTTCTAACAATCACAAATTGACACAAATCGGGGTTGGAAACCTCTCCAACAATGTAATCACGACAATTGAATTGCGCTGATACCAAAATATCCTTGCTATATTAGTAGATAATTTGTTATATTAAATAGAAAACCTTGATTTGTATTGAGAGTGCATCGGTTCTTGTTTCTAAAACATTTTTGTGACATATCAGTCTAATACATAAGGTCAGGAATCCAATTGACGTAAACTTAGGATATTTTATCCATCTTCGGTGTCAAGACCCCGCTGCTTTAGCACGGGGATGTAGACACCACTAAGGACTAAAACATGTGCGGGGTATCACTGACTGCCCAACGAAAGATTAGATGTAATACTACATCGTTAACTATGCAAGTTGGTGGAGAGCATCCATATCATGCCAGTCGAATGTGAACTGGAATACGTGAGCGGGTTGATATGCAGCACATATCTGCGATATGCGTTACCAAAGTCGCTAAATAGCGAACTCTCAAAAGGAGCGAGTAAACATATTGTATAAAAGACCCCCAAGAGAAGTAAGTCATCTCTTGTTGTGTCGGGGTGTCTGGTAGGAAGGACAACAATGAACTGTTTCGGGTGAAGCAGTGCCACTTCACAAAAAAGAATCTTGCCATCTAAAGCAGGTGAAAATCTGTGACAGGTGAATGGGCGGGGCATCGTCCAGTGCAGTAGGTGATGGAAGACGGATAAAGGTAATATATTTTGCTGGCATTCGCATTCACTGTAGATCGCAGAATTTACCCAGTGCAGAGGGACAAAAGAATCCCCCTGCTTTAGTTGGGGGAGTATGTCAATTCATCCCACAATCGGATAAGCACAGAGGAGTAATAATGAGCACAAGAGAAGGTTACGCAGAACTACAGACAAGAATAATGGACGCGAGACGGGTATGGAAACGGAGTCTATTCTGGACAGGTTTGGCTATCGTGCTGATCGGACTCTTGGCAATTCTAATCGGAGGATCAGTCGTTGATTGGTTGATGCCACTCCCAAGTCCTGTACGCATTGTTTTACTTGCTGGGATAATTGGAGCAACACTTTACCTACTTTATAAGCACTTAATCCAACCCTTGAGAGCATCTCTTACACTACGCGATGTTGCTTTGAATGTAGAAGAGAGCCATCCAAATCTTGAAGACAGGCTTGTTAGTGCAGTCCAATTCGGTGCACGTGAATCGGATGATCCGATAGAGACACACATGCTACAGCGGTTGCTTGAAGATACAACAGAACGTATAAAAGGCATAGATTTCAAAGCAACGGTTGATCACAGTCGTACCCGTAAATTTGTTGGTATTGCATTTTTAGTCATTGTAGGATGTTGCTTGCTTTCACTCCTTTTTCCATCAGAAACCAGAACAAGTTTGATGCGAATATTTGTGCCATGGGAGAAAACTGACCCGATTTTGACGACAAAAGTTAAGGTCACACCCGGAAATGCGCGCATCCTGCGCGGAAAAAGTCTACCTATTGAGGTCATTGTTACGGGTAAAGATGCGGAGAAGGTTGTCCTGACATATTATGACAAAGACACACCACCAACAGCAGAAAATGAAGGAAGCAAGCAGGAAGTCAATATGTTGCAGAACCCCGATGACAAACGCGGGTTTGCTTATGAAATATTCAATATTGAAGCAGACATGGAGTACTATGTTGTAGCAAATGAAACCACCTCTGAACGCTATACCGTCGAAGTGTTTGAAATGCCACGCGTTGAGGATATTTCTGTCTCTTATACATATCCTGAATATACAGATCTTTCGCCTGTTGTGCAACAGGGAAGTGGTGATATTCAAGCAGTCGTAGGGACAACAGCAGAAATCCGTATGACAACCAATAAAGTAATTCAGAAAGCAACATTCACCCAGCAAAATTCAGCAAATACAACGACGATAGCAGAAGATAACACCGATGAAGCTGCTGGGACAACATCCCTTGACATGAACATTGCAGACGGTAATATTCTTACTCGTACCATAGATGTGCGTGAAGATGGTAAATATACCGTTGAATTATACTGTATTGATGAGTTCAAGAATGAGATACCGATTGAATATACTATCAAAGCGTTGCCTGATAATATCCCTGAAGTGGTGATCAAAGAACCCGGACGCGATGTCAAAGCATCAAAATTGGAAGAGGTAGAAATTATTGCTGAGGCTACAGATGACTTCGGCGTTGATAAGTTAAACCTAATGTATCGTATCGGGGCGGGTGAATTGAAGGAGATTCCTTTAGAATCTACTGGTGAAAATGCTGATGTAGGATCTGGCAAACACCTGCGGTCTGGCACATATACCTTCTATTTGGAAGAATTTGATATTGAACCTGGGGAAGTGATCTCATACTATGCACATGCTATTGACAATAATACGTTAACTGGACCAGGTGAAGCGAGTAGTGAAATTTACTTCATAGAGATCAAACCCTTTAATCAGCGGCTTGAAGATGGCGGACAAGCTGAAGAGAGTATGCCAAATCCTATGTTGGAGGTAATTGCATCACAGAAGCAGATTATCAGAGAGACTTGGAAGCACATCAACTCACAACCTCCATCGGTTACGGATGAATATAGTACTGCCGTTAAACAGACTGGAAAAAAGCAATCTGACCTGAAGGATAAAACACAACAGGTAGCAGATGAATTGAGTATGGCGATGCAAGAGATGCAAGTTGACCCAGAAATCATGATGAACCTTGAAGAAGCGATTGATAAGATGGGTGAAGCGAGAGATAACTTGAACGCTGTCCAACCTGTGTCGGCAATGCCACCTGAACAAGCTGCACTTGAGCTGCTCAATAAAGTCAATCTTGCGATACCTAAAGTCCTGATGCAGGCGAGAGCCAATCAACCTCAACTCGCTGAGGACTTTGAGATGGAAATGGAGGAGCTTGAAAGTGAACTTGAGCAAGATCAGGAAGAACTTGAGCAGGAGATGCAAGAACAGACCCAGGAGATGTTAGACCAAGCACGTGAAATGCTATCACAACAACAAAATCTCAATCAACAGAGTCAAGAGTTAGGGAGACAAGATCAACCTTCTCCAAGTGATATGCAACAGAATAGCCAGCAACAGGAACAGTTATCTCAGCAAGCACAACAGATGTCAGATCAACTTTCCCAAATGCAAGGCAATGCACAGAATCCTCAACAACAACGTCTCAGTCAAGCCGGCCAGTCGATGCAACAAGCCGGTGAGCAAATGCAGCAAGCGTCACAAGGGATGCAACAGCAACAACCCCAGATGAGTGCCGCGAAAGGTGGAAAAGCAGAGGAAAGACTTGAGGAAGCTATTGATCAACTTGAAAGGGCTGCAGCTGAATTCTCCGAAAACGCTCTTGAAAGAGCCAACCAACAACTCCAACAGTTGACTGAGGAACAATCCGTTGTTCAACAACAAACACAGGAGTTAAGAAACAGGTCTCAGCAATCGGGTATGACTCCCGATGATTATCGGCAAGCCTCAGAACTTGCAAATGAACAGCGGCAGCTGCAACGCGACTTAGAATCGCTTGAAGAAGATTTAGGCAACCTTCAACAACAACTCAACGAAGACAATCCAGAGGCGGCGGAAAATGTTTCAGATGCATCAAGACGACTTGCGGAAGAACAGACATCGGAAGATATGGCAACCGCACAACGCGCCCTGCAATGGCGTAGTTTGCAATCCGCAGATCTGAATCAGCAAGAAGTACTTGAAACGCTTCAAGAGACACAAGCAGATCTTCAACAAGCACGAGCCAATATGGCAACAAATGAAGAGGAACAATTGGAAGCTGCACTGGATCAACTTCAGAGTTTTGAAGAACAGATGCAGGACATTCAACGTGAACTTGAAGGAATGGAAGGGCAAGAACAGACTGCGGAACAACAACAACGACAACAGCAACTTGCCGAACAGCAGCAACAGTTAATGGAGCGGATGCAAGAGGCACAACAAGCCATGCAAAACGCTCAAGAAGGTCAACAACCCGGACAAGAAGGACAGGAACCGAGTCAAGAAGGACAACAAGGTCAACAACCCGGCCAGCAACCCGGACAAGAAGCACAACAAGGGCAGCAACCCGGGCAGAACGGTCAGGGAGAAAACGAAGATGACTTACCACGCGGTGGGGCAGAATCCAATCGCGAAATAAAAGAACTATGGCTTGAGATGATCGATGCTATGCAGCCCCCCGCAGGACGACGTTCGCGACCCTTCCCTAATTATGAATTCGCTATACGTGACCTGAGGAAATTAGAGGCAGCATTAGAAAAACGCCTCAATCTGCTTCAAGAGAAAAAGCAGCTGACTCAAGTGGCAAAAGAAGATGTTCCACCCGAATATCGTAAACTCGTCGATAACTACTACGAATCTTTAGCGAAGTAAGCAGAATTGGATAGGTTACCCATCCCAGTAGGGACAATTCGGATAACTCCGTTTGTCCCTACAATTTTATATTTGCATAATGCGTCATGGCGATAATTGGTTAGAGAAACAGCAAATCAATTTTATTGGATTTACTCTATTTCACATACACCTTGAATATTTGGAGGAACTCAATGATACAACCTTTTATGGCAAACCCTGGGGAGAGTATTAGCTTGAACGATGTTTCAGAAATTACGAACCCAGAATATACAGGGATTTACCAGAAAAAAGGTGAAACAAAAAAACCTTTAAAGAAGCTACACAAAAAGTTACTTACACTTCAGCAACTACTTTACGCCGAAAGTCAACATGCACTTCTGATTATCTTGCAAGGCATGGATACATGCGGTAAGGATGGTACGATCAAGAATGTAATGTCGGGAATCAACGTGCAAGGATGTGAAGTATCAAATTTCAAAGTTCCTACAGCGGATGAGATATCTCGAGATTTTCTATGGAGAGTACATAAAGCCGTACCGAGAAAAGGTATGATCGGGATTTTTAACCGTTCACACTATGAAGATGTGCTTGTTGTTCGCGTGCATGATCTTGTGCCAACACCCGTTTGGAAAAAACGATACCAACACATTAATGACTTTGAAAAAATGTTGGTAGAAAACGGCACAGTTGTCCTAAAATTTTTTCTACATATCTCAAAGGATGAACAGAAAGAACGACTTGAATCTCGACTTAATGACTCTACAAAACATTGGAAGGTTGAAAAATCGGATTTCCATGAACGCACTTTCTGGGATGATTACATGCAGGCGTATGAGTCAGTCCTTCAAAATTGTAGTACCGATTGGGCACCATGGTCTGTTGTCCCCGCGAATAAGAAGTGGTATCGAAACCTCGTTATCGCCGAACGTATTGTTGAAACCCTTGAAAATTTGAACATGAAACATCCTAAACCTAAAGTTGATATTAAGAAACTTTCGATAGAATAAAATGAAGGAAACCAGATATGCACTATTCTCTCTTGAGCGATAATAAGAGATTCGTAAATGTGATAATGCTCCTTGGGGCAATAATGTTAGTCACAGGCGTGGGAATGCAAATTACAGGCATCGTAGCAAGACATTCTTTATGGTTATTAGGACTGGGGCTAATTTTACAATCCTGGAGTGCTTTTTCCTATATTTTCGTGAAAACAAAGACATCAGATTCCAATCCATCAAAGGTTATTGCAAATATTTCATTTTTGGTGTTGACTGGATTTTGGACACTGTTGTTCTTTTGGATATTTGTTAACACACAATAGGACTACTATCATTAATGTTTGATAGAAAAAGGTTATTTGATGCTTTCAGCTGCACAGTTAACACAATTCAATAAAGAGGGATATCTGTTATTGTCGGGGTTGATTCCGATAGAGACCATCGCAAAGGCAGAAAAAGCAATGTGGAATTGCATGGGAATGGAATCCAGCAATCCAGACTCATGGGAAAACATCCAACGTCCATTTCTCACTGGTTTTTACATAGAGAACATGGCACACGAAAAGCGTATTGAGCTTTTTGGCGTAACGCATCCAGACTTGTTGGCATGTTGCACACCAGATTATCTTACCGTCCTAAATCAACTTGCTGAACAATATCCGACTATCCCACATTGTAAAAGCAAAGAGCCAGATGCTATTTGGGCAATGAATCAATTTCCTATTGATGATGAATGGAGGACACCTTTACCTCATTTAGATGGTTACTCAAGGGATTTACGATTGGATCCAGGCACATTTCGTGCATCCAGTTTAACCTATGTTACTGATGCCAATTCCCATCAAGGAACGACGGTGATTTGGCCTGAGGGGCCACAGCGTATTCGTGAATACCGCAAACAAAATCCGAGTCTTTCCGATAAAGTCCAAACTATGCTGACACATTTGCCTCAGATAGATTTGGGTGAACCGATGGAAGTTGTTGCGAAACAGGGGGATGTTCTCCTGTTTCACCATTTATTACCGCATGCGGGTACGTTAAACGCTGGAAAATCTCCGCGCTTTGCGATTCGTTTTATGTGTTTGTGCTATGAATGTCGCCCTTGGCAAAAAAGAGGAGAATGGAACATCTGGATGCCGTAAATTTCATCAGTATTATTTATAGCAAAAATTTACAATTAATGAAACATATTGTCCCAATTGCCTATTCATAGAATGTAAGAGGCGCAATTCATTGCGCGACTACGAAAGAGTTTTTCTAAATGTAAAGTGTATTGTTAATTTCAAATTTCACTATAGACAGATTAGTTTAGAGATTGTAAGTTAAGTGGAGTTATTAGATGCAAACATGGCAAACTGTACCCCGCATTGAGTCATTGCGGGTGAAAAACTACCGTGCGTTACGTGATGTTGAATTAAAAAATATCACACCGCTTACTGCTTTTTTAGGGTCAAACGGCAGTGGTAAATCAACGCTTTTTGATGTTTTTGCATTTCTCTCTGATTGTTTTACAGAAGGTCTACGCAGAGCATGGGACAAACGGGGACGGTTTAAGGAACTAAGAACACGGGGAAGCGAAGGACCGATTGAATTTGAGTTAAAATATCGTGAAAGACCTAACACACCAATTATTACTTATCATTTAGCAATTGGTGAGGAAACGAAAGGTCCCTACGTTAATGTTGAATGGTTACAGTGGCGGCGCGGTAGTCGCGGGAAACCGTTTCGGTTCCTTGATTTTCAGAATGGGACAGGCCGTGTTATTGGAGGGGAAACACCTGATGAAGATGAAGAACGTATCACTGAGCAACTTGATGATCCATCAATGATTGCTGTCAGCACATTAGGTCAATTGGCGAGACATCCGCGTGTTAGTGCACTCCGAAGGTTTATTACAGGTTGGCACCTCTCCTATCTATCAGCTGATGCAACACGTGGTGTTTCGGAAGCGGGACCACAAGAAAGATTGTCCGAATCCGGTGACAATTTACCTAACGTCATTCAGTATTTGAAAGAGCAATATCCAATCCGTTTGGATGAAATCCTCTCAATTCTATCCAGAAGAGTTCCGCGCTTAGAAAAGGTAGACGCAGAAATAATGATGGATGGACGACTCTTGTTACAGATCAAAGACGCTCCGTTTGATCAACCTATTTTGGCAACATTTGCCTCCGATGGCACGTTAAAGATGTTGTCCTATTTGACGCTGCTATATGATCCAGAACCACCACAGTTGATCGGAATTGAAGAACCTGAGAATTACCTACATCCCCGGTTATTGTCTGGTTTGGGAGAGGAATGCCATCAGGTCTCTGCCTTGTCGCAGCTCATGATTACTACGCATTCACCGCATTTTGTTAATGAATTTCGTGGAGACGAGGTATGGGTACTATATAGAGATGAACACGGGTTTACTGTATGCAAGCGCACATCCAATATGCAAGGAATTAATGAGTTCCTAGAAACTGGTGCTAAGTTAGGACAACTGTGGATGGAAGGTTATTTTGAATTTGGTGACCCATTATAATTGAATACTGAGAATTTTCATCAAATATTAATCAGTCAATATTACTATCTAACCAACCAGGGTTAGCAAACCTATAATTAATTACAATCAAGGAGAACATAATGAATAACAGTTTATACCGAATCAAGTCAAAGTCTTATACCAATCTGATCATACCTTTTATTTTATTAGTCACACTTATTTCCAGTTTCTTTCTTCCACGACCCGTGTTAGCACAAAAAGTGTTATTACAAACAGGTTTTGAAGAATTCACAGTCGGTGAACCCCCGCAAGATTGGGAAGTACGTGGCAATCAGATGCAAGTTACAGATGCCACTGTGAAAACCGATGATAAAGCACTCGGAATCTTAGGTGGAGCAAACGACGATAGCGTCGGCGTGGCAATTGATACTGAAAACCCCATCATCTCTGTTGAATTCTGGGTAATGGTTAAGGGAACAGGTCGCTCTTTCAATCTTAAAGTCGTTTCTGATGATGACATTGCAGTAAATGATGGTGGTGTCTATGTGAATTGGAATGAAAACGCTGTTCGGCTTTACAACGGCTCAGCATGGGTTGCGATTGATGATTTCCAATTTGATGCTTGGAAATATGTTCGCGTTGTCGCTGATGTGAGTAAAAGTACCTTTGATTACTATGTAGGAGATGACATGGATGCCGCTCGTGAAGCGACACCAAAAGCAGGACTCGCCTTCCGTAATGCTGCGACAAATCCTGTCGCACAGTGGGTTGCGTTCCACGTTTATTCCACAGTCGCACAAGGATTTATTGATGACCTACTTATTTACGAAGGCAGTAATCCACCAAGTCTTACACCTGTAGAGCCAAAAGGGAAACTCACAACATACTGGGGTAATGTCAAGAAAAGCACCTTATAGTGAAATGTAAAATACGTGCACACTCCCCGGTAGATGCGGTTTCCTAACCGCATCTATGAGATTGAACAAACACCGGTTCGGTTAGGAAACCGAACCTGCCGTAGTGTGTAAATAATTATGGCTTTTACTGTAATGCAATAGACTGTTCCTTCGCAGAGATTTCTGCGATAAAACAAGACTTTCTTAAGAATGGAAACACAATATAAGGAGGAATAATGAAGCACCAACAGAATCGCTTCAACTCAGTATCAGTCACCGGACAAAATACGCATCTTCTGGTATGCCTTGCATTAGTTACTGTCTTTGCATTAAGTTCCATTTTACTACAAACAGCAATTGCTCAAGAGATATTTCTTCAAACTGGATTCGAGAAAGAATCTCTGGGGAAACCACCAGCTGATTGGGACATTATAGGGAATGAGTTTGAAGTAACAGATGATGTCGTTAAAACAGACAAAAAATCACTCGGAATCTTAGGAGGTGCAGATGACGATAGAGTCGGCATCCCAATTGAAACTGATAATCCTGTTATTACCGCCGAGTTTTGGGTTTACATTAAGAGCGGTGGAAGATCCTTTAATTTTAGGATTGTAACTTCCGAAAACCATGCACAAAACAGCGGTTCTGTTTACATCAATTGGAATGCGGATATGGTGCGTCTCTATAATGGTGCCGCATGGCAACCTATTGACGACTTTGAAACAGATGAATGGAGATATGTCCGTGTTGTCGCGGATGTGAGTAAAAGCAGGTTTGATTTCTATGCTGGTGATGATAGAAACGAAGCTCTCAGAGACAAAGGCAAAAAAGGACTTCCATTCCGAAATGCTGCAGAGTTCCAAGTCCCAAAATGGGTTTCTTTCCATGTCTATACTATCGCCGCTCCTGGATATGTAGATGATTTGCTTGTCTACGAAGGAGACGAACCCTTAAACCTTGCTGTTGAACCCACTGAAAAACTGACGACCGTTTGGGGACACCTCAAATCACCATTCACAATCAGATAGGTAGTTAGTAATTAATGTTCTCCACTGTCTTTGAACGAATAGAATTAGAATGGAATAGGTATAGGCAACCCTGCATCTATATGTTATAGTGAACTTTGAAATTATTGAGGCACTTTAATAAATCTATTTGAACAGAACGGACAACAGAAGTTGTAGCACAAACTTTTAGTTTGTGTCACAAGAGCGCAAACTAAAAGTTTGCGCTACAAAAGTGCCCCATTAATTGTTTCACTATAATTCACAGGAGAAATACTATGAAGTGGCGGCAAGTTATGAAAAACTTGGTCCGCATTGCAGGTGAAATGGGACAAGAACTAATAAATGCTTTTCGTGAGTTGATAAGATCAATTCGTTCTATGGACAAAGAACGAATACCGGATCCAAAACAAGTCATAAGGGAGTTGAAAAGGGTTCTACGTGCTATCCTCAGTGCAGGAAAAGCAAAATTGAAAGAATTGTGGGAGGCAATCCAGGAACTGAAAGATGCTATACAATTAATAATCAAAGCACAGATGCCAGATATGCAAAACGTCTTCCGTTCTATTGGTGAATGGTGGTTGGATTTGAGAAACTTACTTCAGAAGTTGAAAGAGTCTATTCCTTCAATTGAAGAAGTACGAGATCTCATTGAAGAAGTAAAAAATCAAAGCAAAGATAGCATTCCACTTGACAAAGTAGCAGAAATACTTGCTGGATTGGGGGTTCCTGGACTTGTATTAGTGGTTGTAATGGCTGCTTCTCCTTTCTATGGTGCAGCTGCAATAACTGCTTCTCTTGCCGCTATTGGTCCATTCGGAATGCTTGGTGGGATCGCTACTTTACTTGTTTTGGCATTTATCGCACAGATGCTTGCTAGATTTGGGTTTGAAGAAGTATTCCCAGCGGTTTTAATCAGTTTGAAAAAAGATAGAAGTTATCAGGAAATCTTGGAAGAAATAGATAGTTACCCAATTTCCAAGGAACTCAAGAAAAAACTTAAAGAATTTATAGACGAATATTCTGAAGAAAGCGATGAGGAGAACAACAGTGAACAGTGATACAGTTAGCCTAACATCAGCACAAAGGTTACACTTTGACATCTACGGCTTCGTTCTGCTTGAGAATGTTCTTACTGATGATGAAATCGAGAGAATAAAAGACGCGCTTTATAGGATCAAAGAGAGTGAAAACCTTGATGGTACAAGAGTCTATCTCAATTGGCGGGGTGAACATCACGCACACATGGGAAATCTTGTTGAATACGATCCTGCCCTATTAGAATATGCAGCTCATCCTAAACTCGTTCCGTTAGTTGAAGAGGTGGTAGGAGGAGAAGTACGGCTTGAGGAAACCGAAGCGGTAATCAATAAGCGGAGTGCGGATGCTGATATAAATGAACTTTTCAAACGCCGTTACAACCCAACAGGATTCCATCGTGGGACACAGCACGGTTGGGGAACATATATGGAACAGAACAAGTTCCATTGCATCTTTGTAAAGACGCTTGCATACCTTACCGATGTCGGTCCTGATGATGGTGGCACCTGTGTGATTCCCGGAAGCCACCGACTCACATGGAATCAGAGCGAGATGATAGAAGCAGCCTTATCTGATGATAGTCTGATCCATCAGGTTGAAGCATCTGCGGGTTCAGTCCTGCTTTTCGCGGAGTCGCTTGTTCACAGTACCACTGCGATCCGTAGTGATAAAGAAAGGGTTATACTTATAGCGGGTTATACACCACCGATGGTAAGGGAATGGCCTGGTAACGAAGTAAGTCCCGAATTTATAGAGACCCTTCCTGAAGAAATCCGACCACTTATCTCAGGCAGTGACAGTTGGCATTGGAGACGACGTTACTAAGTTCGACAATTGTAGGGGAGGCTTCTGTGCCTCGCTTCTCTTATGCTCCCGATGTGCGTTGCATAGGCAGCACTTCTTTGCCCATTTCTGCAAACAGTAGTTTCATCACTAAATCTGCCTTCAACTCAGCATGTTCAGAAGAATTCCAGAGGTTGTTTATCTCTCCTGGATCCTCTTGCATGTCAAACAACTCACCATATTCTCGGTTGTAATAGACGGTAAGCTTATATCGGTCATTGACATAAGTCTTAACGTGAACCGTCGTAGGTTCGTGATGGTTTTCAACGATGATATGGTCACGTGCTTGTTCCTCTTGACCATACCAGACAGCGGTCTGATCCACACCTGTCATCGGAAGCGGAATGTCAATCCCTGCAGCACTGAGGAATGACGGTGCTAAGTCTACTAAAGTTTGCAGCGCATCAGATTGCTCTCCAGTCGGCACAACTCCCGGGTACCGCACGATAAACGGCACTTTGATAACATCTTCATAATGGAACGCACCTTTTGCAGTCAGACCGTGCTGCCCGTAAAAATGTCCATGATCAGAGGTAAATACAACCAAAGTATTATCTGCAAGACCAAGTTCGTCAAGTTTGCCCATGATTTTTCCGATATACTTATCCATCAGGCTAACCATACCGTAATAGACAGCAATATCTGCTGCGAGTGCATCCCGATCTCTTAGATGTGATCTGAATCCGTGAACCCCTTTACCTGTCTCACGCCACGCAGAGAAATCTGGCTTTTGTTCTTGTGTCATTTGGAAGTGGGGTGGATTTTTGTCATGCTCTCCTGCTGTAACGGAAGGCACCGTCAACGATGCTGGGTCATACATCGTATCCCAAGGTTCAGGCACGAGATATTTCGGATGTGGGTCAAAGAAACTTGCCCATAGGAAAAAGTTCTCATCGTTCTGTTGGTATTCTTCCATCAAAGCATTCGTGCGTTCAGCGATCCATGTATCGTAGTGATATTCTTCAGGAATTGGCCATTTGTGGTATTGCCCGCGAGCATTGCCTGTCGGTGGTGCAAAGTAATCCCGCCAATTTGTGCATCCGTTTTCTTCCATCCATATAGCGTAATGTTGTCCAACGTGTGCTTCATCAGCATGGTTACGTGCCAATTCCACATGCTCAAATCCATAGAAAGTTTCATTGAAATTACGCCAAAAATCTAAGTCTTGTAAGATAGGGTATGATTCCAGTGAAGGAAATTCATCTGATCCATGTAACGGTTGGAAATGTGCCTTGCCGACCAAGCCAGTGCGGTAACCTGCGTCTGTAAAATCTTCACCGACAGTATGTTCATCTTCCAGAAGTTTTGTGCCAAGAGACCATGCGCCGTGTTGGCTTGGATATTTTCCTGTGATGATTGAGGCACGGGTTGGAGTGCATGTTGGGTTTGGACAATAGGCTCTTTGGAAGAGCGTGCCATCTTGTGCTAATGCATCTAAGTGCGGTGTCTGTATCTCAGGGTTAAGACAACCTAATGTGTTCCAATGTTGCTGGTCGCTTGTGATAAGTAAAATATTCGGTCTGGTCTTATCCATATATTTCCTTTAAATTGCATATATGACTCGTGTCCGTTTATATGTCCTTTCCTAAACAGCACTGTTTATATTTACGTCCACTTCCACATGGACACGGTGAATTTCGCCCAATTTTCTGTGAGGCTGTGCCAGCAGGTTGTGTCCTCGTGATACTGCGTTTAGACTTTGGATTCCGTTTCTCACGTATCATTGGTATGATACTATTGGCAGGTTTTCCCATCTTTAGTGCGGAAGCCATGAGTTTCATAGGTTCATCAATGTGATTGAAAAAGTGCTTATACCCAGCACAGAGGTAGTTCAACCCATCTTCTCCATCGGGTGTTTTGATGATTCGGTTTTTCGGACAGCCACCATTGCATACGAACTTCACTTCGCAATTACGACAGTATTCCGGTAGTGTATCCTTCTTATCAGTGCCAAATTTGCGTTGAAAAGGTGAATCCACAAGGTCTGCTAATGATGTTTCTTCTATGTTTCCTATGAGGTATTCAGGGTCAACGTAATGGTCGCATGAGTAGAGATCGCCATTATGTTCAATTGCCATTGCATCCCCACAAGTTTCATTGAACACACAAAGGCTCGGATTATACCCCATCCACGCTTCTAATGCTACATCAAATATCTGCACAAAGATTTTTCCGATGTCACTGACGACCCATTCATCAAAAATTGCGGTTAGGAATTTGCCATACTGCTTTGCTGTGACAGATCTCGGGGACACATTTTCACCATCAAAATGTTCAACAGCAGGAATAAACTGCATGAACTCCGCACCGAGTTCTTTGAAATAGGCGTACACTTCCTTCGGATATTCAGCATTATGATTATTGACAACACAAAGTATATTATAATCAACTCTATGCTTTTGTAAAATCCGCAACCCGCTTAATACCTGATCAGATGATGGACGACCGCGTTTGTCATAACGGTATTTGTCGTGTATCTCAGGTGGTCCGTCAATACTAATTCCAATTAGGAATTTGTTCCGTTTGAAAAATTGTCCCCATTCATCGTCAAGTAGTGTTGCATTGGTTTGAAATGTGTTCTGGATAGTCATGCCGGTGCGTCTATATTTCTGCTGATACCGGACTGCTTGCTTGAAAAAATCTATACCCATCAAAGTAGGTTCGCCGCCTTGCCATGCAAAAGTGACTTCATTGACTTGTTGGGCTTCAATATATTGTTTGACGTAATTTTCCAAAGTCTCGTCCCCCATTCTAAATGAACGAGTTTCTGGATAGAGTTCTTCTTTTTCCAAGTAGAAGCAGTATTCGCAATCTAAATTGCATATTGGTCCGATTGGCTTTGTCATCACATGAAATGCGCGTGGGGATTTCGGTTGAAGCATTTGCATCACCTCCTGTTTTGAATCTTTGGTAAGTTTAGCACATTCCCAATAAATCCACAAGAAAAAAGTATTGATGAATGGAAACCGATCCATTGGAGACGACTCGTGTTAATTTAACAATATAGGCAAGGTACGGATACCTCGCCTATAAAGTGTAATATCAAGTAAAGTTGCTCTTATGCTACAAATATATTAATCGTCTCCATTATTCCATTGTGCGTGCCGTTGAAGGGTTCTGATATCAATACCTAACGAATCAGCTGCCTCTCGGAGTGATGAATATCTTTGTATCCGCATTTGAGCGACATCCCGTAGTATTTCATTCTGCTTCATGTCAGAGATATTTAACACTTCATCATCTGCATCAGTTGAATTTCTCATACTGTACCATGGTTGTGGCATCTGTGTTGAGAATTCGTGCATTATAATATGTTGTGTTTCTGGATGGAGTGCTTCCCATATTGCGTGTTGTGTTTGTGCTGGGAGTGTCCCCCATATTGAGATGAGCGTTTGAAGGAACTCAGGATAGATGTTTGGAAAATCTTTTGGTTCAAGAGTATCTGATGTTGTGAGAGCCATAGCGGTTTGTATTGTGGTTCTCAACTGCCTGATATTACCGGGCCACGCCGCTTGCTCAAGGTGATTCAGTGCTTCTGGATTAATTCCGATTACCTCCTTACCATATTCTGCACTGAATTCACGGATGAAAGCATCAACCAATGGTGGGATATCCTCTTTTCGTTGCCGTAAAGGTGGTAAATAGAGGGTTAACCCTTTGAGGCGATAGTAAAGGTCCTTCCGGAATTGTTGTTCCTCAACAACTTTTTCAATATTCTTGTTGGTTGCAGTGAGAATATGGACATCAACGGCCAAAGCCTGATTTCCACCGAGTCTTGTAAATGTAGTTGTGTCCAACACTCGGAGTAGCATCTTTTGTGCATCAAAAGACATTTCGGGGATTTCATCTAAAAAGAGTATCCCACCATTCGCTTGTTCAAATGCACCTTGCCGTTCTCGGACTGCACTGGTATATGCTCCTTCCTCATGCCCAAAAAGTTCACTTTGTAGAAGCTCAGCAGAGAACCTTCCACAGTTTATCGCGACAAACGGTTTGTCTCGTCGTGAACTATTTTCGTGTATGTACTTTGCTATTCCTTCCTTACCAACTCCTGTTTCTCCAGTAATTAAAAAAGGGATATTAGAATTCACAACCTGCTTGATTTTCTGATAGATCGTCTGCATTGGTGCAGAGGGTAATTCGATGAATGCTGGTTGTTTGTTCATAATGTGCTCCTTAAGTATATATTCTTCTGGACGAAGTCTTTTTAAGTTAATGCAATTTCATTTTCCCAATGCTGATGGATGTATGATGCGTCATTACCATACTCTAATCATTCTTGCATTGTAGGAAATAAAATGCAGCACATTGTTTTATCAATTCCATAAACGTAGTTAGGATTATTTAGTTGACTTTAAGTGAACTTTTGTGATTCAAAGGATGTTTTTTCAGATTGAAACAGGCGAATTCCGACACATTTTGAGGACGCATTTATTGCATGAGTAACGCAATATTTGCATGACTCGCCATACATTTTTTGCGTGCACGGCTAATTTAGGGTTAGTCCACAATATGTAATTTTAAGAAATGAAAATTCTTTTTTTTATCTTGCATGAAAAAGTTGATGCCGATAAATCCAGTGCACATCACTGTTTACAATATATATAAGATTGCGATATTTTCTTGTCTTTATGTTTTTGCTGCCAAAACAGGTAGACAATTGGATATATGGCATGAAACTTGCTCAATAGTATCGGAAATTAGCATGTGTTCAGTTTGCTTTCGCTGTTTTTTGAAAGTATTCAGTAGTGAAAGATGTATGGACTTAGGCATAAAATGTGCCTAACAGTCGTGAGTACGCCCGTCCCTCTCCCCTAAGGGCGTGCTCACCAAATCGCGATTTGATAAGCGCGTAATCTAAATCGCGATTTACGAAGGTAGCGGTCTCCGGATCGCTATCTTCTTTTATAACCAATTCTATAAATATATTTCTCTTTTGAAAAGAAGCTTAAGAGGCGCAATGAATTGCGCGACTACAAACGGATTTTTCCTAATGAGATTGTTATGGTCGTATTGATTTTATTCTACAATTCGCACCAGCGAGGTTAGGAAACCTCGCCTACCGGGGAGGAAACTGCGCGACTACAAACGGATTTTTCCTAATGAGATTGTTATGGTCGTATTGATTTTATTCTACAATTCGCACCAGCGAGATTAGGAAACCTCGCCTACCGGGGAGGAAACTGCGCGACTACAAACGGATTTTTCCTAATGGGGTTGTTATGGGAGTATTGATTTTATTCTACAATTCGCAGAGGTTAGGAAACCTCGCCTACCGGGGAGGAAACTGCGCGACTACAAACGGATTTTTCTTAATGGGATTGTTATGGGAGTATTGATTTTATTCTACAATTCGCACCAGCGAGGTTAGGAAACCTCGCCTACCGGGGATGAAAGTGTATAATATTTGAAGAATTCACCATAAGATGAAAGGAATTGTTCTGGCAGCATTTATGATTTTGAATTGCTGTCAAGGTCAAGGGCAATGAAACGAAAACCGGTAGGCTTTAGTTTCTCAACGAGTTCGGTTCGGACTTTGAGTACATCCGTAAAAGCAGAGTCGGGGACTTGTATCCTTAAAACAGGTTTATGATCATACAGAATAGCACCTTCAATGCCAAATTCTGATATTAGGTGTTCCGCTTGTTGCAAAGCAGAAGGTGTTGGCTGATTCTCCATGTTATTCTCGTTTTCTCCAATCACTGCCAGCCATAAATCCGCCATCAACAAAGACCATTTGTCCTGTAACAAAGTCGGATGCGTTAGAAGCGAAGAAGATTGTCAATCCTGCGAGGTCTTCCGGTTCACCCCATCGATATGCTGGCGTGCGGTTGAGGATCCATTCGTTTCGACTATCTTCCCTTGCTGGCGCGGTCATCTCAGTGCGGATAAAACCCGGTGCGATGCCGTTGACTTGTATGTTATGTTCTGCCCACTCAACAGCGAGGAGTTTGGTGAGTTGTAATAGACCGCCTTTCGCTGCTGTGTAAGCAACACTTGTTGGTAGTCCAATAGCGGATGTCAACGACAACGTATTGATAACTTTGCCACTGCCTTGCTTTTCCATGACTTTGCCACATGCTTTTGCGAGGAAGAATGCTCCCTTTAAGTTGACACCTGTAACGAAATCCCAATCTTCTTCGGAGAATTCCAACGCGGGATTTCGGACATTCACACCTGCATTGTTGACCAGGATGTCAAGTCTACCGAAGGTTTTGACAGTCTGGTCAACGAGTGCCTCAATCTCTTGAAGATTGCCGACATCTGCTTGAATTGGTAGGACGGTGTTGCCTGTTTCGTCAGCAATCTGTTCTGCGACAGGTGTAAGTGTGTCAATCTCTCTGCCGGCGATGACAAGTTTTGATCCGGCACCTGCGAGTCCTTCTGCCATTGCTCTGCCGATGCCGCGACTTGCACCACTTACGAGGCTTACTTTGCCATCTAATCTGAAGTGCTGAATAATATTTGCAGCGGATTTTTGATTCATGTCTTTATTCTTTTGCTGTAGACTGTTTGTTTAACTCTAACAATTCTTCCGAACTAACAGTCCTAATTTCTCCATTATATTCATTAGCAAGAGAGTTGAGTAAATGTGCCCCGTGGGAGCGTTGCGGGTCAACTTCCAATCCTACCACATAGAATCGTGCTCTTTTCACATTTTGTTCTCTCACATAATCAAGAATTGATTCAGTGTTCGTTTCAAACTCCTGATCATCAACTGTTTGGGGGACACCGTCAGTAATCAAGACTATAACTGAAGTGTCAAAGGTGAAAGCCTTTTTGATAGCTGCAAGGATATTTGTACCTCTGTTATTAATTATACTTGAACGCGTAAATGTATCAATGTACCACAATGCATGTTTGATGCTTTTTTCATCCGCGGGTAGCAGATTTTCACTCATCATTTTAGCTTCTTTAGAGAAAGGAACGATATTGAATTTATCATCACTTCCGAGCATGAGAACTGAATCTTTTAATGCGTTTTTTGCCAATTCCAGTTTTCTGAGACCGGCTGCACTCATACTTGCAGTTACATCAAGGCAATACACGACATTTTGTGGTCCATCAAGGTCGTTTAGGAATTTGATGAGACCGAGTGGGTCTTTGTAACCAGAACTTCCGCCACCTTCAAGGAGTCCATCTCCGCCACCGCCTTGAGAGGATCCACGAAATTTTCCGAAGCCATCACCGCGTGCGCGGACACGACCTGTGACAAGACCCACACCATCCGTGCGTCCGGGTTGCGAGATCAATTTACTTAGGTTTGAAGCTTCGGCTTCCCTTAGTTTTGCGTCTGTCATCAAGTCTGGTACTAATTCGTTTATGGGTGCGTTGTTGACTTCTACATCATGAATAACAACATTTTCGCTTAATTTGACAACTTCGTCCCGTTCATTCTTTGCGGCATCAATCTTTTTCTGTAGTGCATCTTTTGCGAGTTTCTGATTGGGATCAAGCCGTTTTTTTGTAAGCGGCGGTTTTGGTCTAAGTTTTCGTTCAAGCAGCGGGTCATGTTCTTTAAATAGGTCAAAAGCGAGTGCATCTGCTTGTTGTTCTGCGATGTTCCCTAATGGCAGGAACAGGTAGACAATAGCAGCACTCAAGTGAACAATGAGTGAGAGCAAGATAATTGACCGCATTCGCGTTCTGCGTAATTCTTTTTCAGCATATCGTTCCTGCATTTCGTTTAACATTATGGAATTCTCCTTGTGATACATAAGTAAGTCTTACAACTGTTTATTCATATATACATTGCGCGATTACGAAGCACCTAATTCTTTAAGGGATTTTTAGAAATGGTATTATATAATTTTGAATTAGTGTTGGACGAAAGTCTTTCAAAGACGTTTATCCATTGACATCCTTTGGGTGTGAGTTCATAATATGTATGGTTTCGGTGTTTAATCCATTTTCCTTTGACGATATTTTTTCGGTATTGAATGATACGTCCTTCAACGCGTTTCAATCCACCAAGTTCTTTTAATTTGCGATGTCGTTTATGCATTTCTTCAAGCGGGATTCTCAGTGTTTCAGCGACAACTATAGAATAATCCACACCCAATTCCTGATGATGTTTCAAAATAAAGTAATCAGTATCATCTAATTCTGGCATATCCTGTGAAGTATCTGGGGTTTTAGATTTCTGTATTTCATCCCACGATAGGTCTAACAACCTTTCTGCTCTCAAACCAGGTATTGTTGGACATGATGTGTTGTGAACAGTGATGGTGCTATCTTCCTTGAAATAACCTATAATTGGGTTATTTTCCTCAGGATTGCAGCACTTTGCGATTTTATATGTGAGTTCCTCTGTCATTTTATTCTTGGTTTTAGAATTGCTTCTACATTTTACCTTGCAATGTCCGATGCGGTTAGGAAACCGCACCATAGGCGTCAATTTAGCGGTTACCCAACCCCGCTTCCATTGTTGGAGTGGTTTCTAACCACGATTATGTGGCTCTTCCATTGTTGGAGGGGTTTGTAACCCCGATTATCAGGTTTTGGCTCAAAAAATCGGGGTTACAAACCCCTCCAACAATAGCGGTTATCCTTAAATTGACGCCTATAATGCGGTTAGGAAACCGCACCTACCAGGGTTCCAATTGTATTTGATACGAATTTTATGATTTAGTTCGTGATAATGCTCTATGTCCGATATCTTTCCGCCAATGTGCGTCCTCAAAATGTATGGCAGAAACACCATTATATGCTTTTTCAATGGCAGATTCAAGGTTATCTGCAAGTGCGGTAACACCTAATACGCGTCCACCTGCGGTAACCACGTTGTTTTCATTTTCTTTTGTTCCTGCGTGAAATACGGTTACGTCATCAATTGAATCGGCTTTTTCTAAGCCAGTTATAGTTTTTCCTGTTTGATACGGGTTTGGATATCCTCCTGAAGCCATGACTACACACGCTGCTGCTTCATTGTGCCATTGAACATCGGTATGTTGATCAAGTGTTCCATCAATACATGCTATCAATAATGGTACTAAATCACTTTTGAGACGAGGCAATAGCACTTGTGTTTCAGGGTCTCCGAAGCGACAGTTAAATTCCAACACTTTTGGACCTGAATCTGTAATCATCAATCCAACGTATAGAACACCTTTGAATGGACATCCGATGTCTGCCATGCCTTTGACAGTTGGATGAACAACCCGTTCCATAACGTAGTCGTGTAGTTCGGGAGTCATGACAGGTGTGGGTGAGTATGCCCCCATTCCACCGGTGTTTTTTCCTGTATCACCATCGTGCGACATCTTGTGGTCCTGTGAACTGACGAATGGTAAGCAGTTTTTCCCATCTACGATGACTGTAAATGATGCTTCTTCTCCGATTAACTCCTCTTCAATAACGACACTTTTTCCTGCATCGCCAAATGTCTTATCTACTAAAATTGTTTTAACGGCTTGCGTTGCTTCGGTGATGGTGCGTCCGGGAATAACACCTTTGCCCGCTGCTAACCCATCTGCTTTGACGAACACAGGTGTCTTAATATCTTCAATATATGCGATTGCTTCATCAGCATCTTCAAATGTCTGATATGCTGCTGTAGGGATGTCGTTTCTCAGCATCAACTTTTTTGCAAAATCTTTACTTCCTTCCAGTTGTGCTGCTTGTTTGTTGGGGCCGAATGCTTTCAAACCGCGTTCATTAAGAACATCAACGATTCCTGCTGCTAAAGGGTTCTCAGGTCCGACAACTGTGAGGTCAATGTTTTTGGATTCTGCCCAATTCGCGAGTTTTGCGAAATCATCATCTATCTGAATTGGTTCAGCGATTTGTGCAATGCCCGCGTTTCCGGGTGTGCAGTATATTTTTTGGACGAGTGGACTCTGTGCAAGTTTCCAGACAAGGGTGTGTTCGCGTCCCCCTTGTCCAATAACGAGAATGTTCAACGTTGTGTCCTTTGTTGTGGTATACATAAATGTTGCTTAAAAACATAGTTTAACAAAGTTTTGTCAACAATTCAACTAATATTTCTTATGAGGGTGTGTAAAGATTTTGTCACCGTAGATGTCAATTCAAGTGCAAAACCTGTAATCTATTGTAGGGTGAGGTCTCTGTGCCCCGCCATTCCTTGTCCTATAAGGCAACGAGCGGGCACAGAGACCCATCCCTACAATTCATGGTGAGAAGTTAGTGACAAAATCTTTACACACCATAGGCGTCAATTTAAGGATTTATTTGCATGGCAATAACGTTCTTTAGTCCCGTAGGGACGGGATGTTTATAGCTAAACGCCATCATCACAGCTTTTAGTCCCGTAGGGACGATATGTTTGTAACAACCAAAACGTATAAACATATCGTCCCTACGGGACTAAGAAAGGGGTGTTGAACGTTGTGCTATAGACATATCGTCCCTACGGGACTGAGGTCACTAATAAAACGGATTGATCTTCTTAAATTACGCCTGCCATTGTAGCGCGGGGTCTCTGTGCCCCGCCATTCCTTGTCCTGTAAGGCAACGGGCGGGCACAGAGACCCGGGGAATGCCATAAGTGCATTCATACCCGGGGAACGCCTACAGGCGTTCATACCGTTGATTCTTGATTTGGCCCTACAATTCATGGTGAGAAGTTAGTGACAAAAACTTTATACACCCATTGCTGCTTGACTATTGTCAATTGTCAACGCCTTATGCTACAATACGTTCAAGCATTGAAAAGACAACACTCATTGGAGGGTGATATGAAAATTGATAAGATTGAGTCGTTTTTTATTGGAAACGGTTATGTGATTCGGATTTGGACAGATACGGGTCTCAATGGTATCGGACAGACTGCATGCTGGGGGTATCCAGAGGCAGTTGAGAAGATCGTAGATACTTTTGAGAAATACCTGATTGGTCAAAATCCGTTGCGTATTGAACATCATTGGCAGCATCTGTATCGGATGGGTCCGTTCAAAGGCACTGCCTTAAGTGGTGCAATAAGTGCAGTTGACATTGCCTTGTATGATATTAAGGGCAAACATTTCGGAGTGCCGATATGGGAATTGTTGGGTGGAAACTGTCGAGACAAAATCCGGCTGCATCTATTGGGTGGTGGTGGCACACCTGAGACGATGTTTGAAGCGGCAAAAGCTGCCGTTGCAGAGGGATTTACAGCGCTGAAGTTTGATCCGTTGGTTGGTAATTTTCAGGATATGGCGTTGGATCGTCTGGTGAACACAGCACGTGACCTTGTGGCTGCAGCGAGAGAAGGTGGTGGACCAGATCTAGATCTAATTGTTGAAGTACATAGGAAACTGACACCGATGAATAGTATCGTGTTAGAGGCAGCGTTAGCACCCTTCAATCTGTATTTTATTGAAGACCCGATTCAGATAGATACGATCACGACCCAAGCGGAATTGGCCAAGCGTATGACAACGCCTCTCGCTATAGGTGAACGGAATGTAAGCATCTGGGAGTTCCGTGAGATTTTGGAGGTGGGTGGACCGCAATATGTGCGTCCTGATGTCGGTTTGGCCGGTGGATTGACGCACTGCAAAAAGATTGCTGCGATTGCGGAAGCATACCACAGCGCGGTTGTAACACACAACTTTCTTGGTCCGGTGATAACTGCCGCATCGCTACATTTAGATGCAAGTATACCGAACTTTATCACACAAGAATATACGAAAGCGGATGAATCTGATGCGTTTGCTGTCTATAAAGTGTCTTATCAACGTGAGGGTGGTTATATTCCAATTCCTGAAGTGCCTGGATTGGGTGTAGAAATTGACGATAATCTAATTGAAGAAACCCCTTTCAGACCTATGAATACAGGCACAACCCCGTTGCGTAAAGATGGGTCTGTTGCGTATGCGGTGTAAGTGATTGTATAGTATAACTGAGGCACGGGGACCTTGTCCGAGAGATTTATAGTAAAACGGACAATTAATGAAACATATTGTCCAATTGTCTATTCATAGAATGTCAGAGGCGCAATGAATTGCGCGACTACAAACGCGTTTTTCTAAATGTAAAGTTTATTATTAATTTCAAATTTCACTATAGTGTGCAGAAAAGAAGAGGTTAGAGATGAATGCTGATGAAAAATATCTATTTGATCTGAACGGTTATATCGTTGTAAAGGAAGTGTTGACGCCAGAAGAGGTAGCGTTGGCGAATGAAGCTATTGACAAACATAGTGATCAACTACGCGTGCGTGCGCGAGAACAAACACTTGACGGCGGTTCTGAGGAGTTGCGGGGTGAGTTTGGCAGAGGTGAACTCGGTGGCATGCTTGGCTGGGAGGAACCGTGGTGCAATCCGTTTCGAGACATGCTGGCACATCCGATACTTGTGCCGTATCTCAATGAAATATTGGGTAAGGGTTTCCGCATGGATCATCAGATGTTCCTGCTTTCTATGGACAAAGGTGCTGAAGGTTTCATTTTTCACGGTTCATCTGGACCTGGTTTTGATCCGAATCAGTATTATATTTTTCGCGATGGTAGGATGCACAATGGATTGACTGTTGTGACGATTCAACTGACTGATGTGCCACCGGGTGCTGGTGGACTGATTGTTATACCGGGAAGTCACAAGAGTAACTACTCTTGTCCACAAGAGATGCGGCTATATCAAAAGCATCAGGAACATATCCGACAACCTGTCTGTGATGCTGGAGATGTGATTATATTTACGGAGGCAGTAACACATGGCACACTTCCTTGGACAGCAGAGCATCCGAGGCGTTCAATCTTGACACGTTACACCGCGGGGAATATGGCTTATGTGCCTGCTTATCCTGTGCCAGAATGGGCAAATGAACGTCAACGTTCGGTTATGGAACAGCCATACCACTCGCGATTGAATCGTCCTATATTGGATGCGTAATTGGAAAATCTAAATGTGAACAAGATATATGAATTTATCTGCATACAATCTGTATAAGGAATATTTAACATGTCAACATCAACAAGTGCAATATTTGGACTAATATTTTTGGGAATAGCGAATGCTTCCGTTTTCTTGATGTTTAAGTTGTGGGGGTACCCATTCAACAAGGAAACACATAAGAGTGAAGCACCACGATCATTGACACTTTTACATCGTTGCTTGGGTTATGCGTATGCGTTGCTCTATATCTTTATGATGTGGTACATGGTGCCTCGCTTGTGGACATATCAGGTTGAATTGCCACCCCGTACTGTTGCGCATTTGATGCTTGGAATTACCATCGGTGTGCTGATTTTAGTCAAGGTCGCTATCCTTCGCTTTTTTCGTCACTTTGAGGAATCCATGCCGTATATCGGGGTATGCTTACTCATTTGCACTTACCTATTGATCGGTTTGTCTGTTCCGTTTTCATTCCATGAAACTGTTCTGACAGCAAAAACAGATGCCTTTAGTGATAAAGGAATTGCAAGAACCAGACAGTTGTTAGACACTGCTGAGTTGCCATCTCAGGCACCTTTGGATCAACTTGCCACCAAACGGAAGTTGCGGGAAGGACGACATGTGTTACAACGTAAATGTGTTGTCTGCCACGATTTGCGTACGATTCTTGCTAAACCACGCACACCGCCAGATTGGGTGCGTTTAGTGCATCGTATGGCGATTAAACCTGTGATCGGAGAACCGATATCCGAAGAAGAGGAGTGGAGTGTGTCTACATATCTGATTGCAATCACACCAGATATAAAGAACGCTGTCAAACAGCAGCTTGCAGAACAGAAGTTAACCGATAAAGCGAAAGCTGCTGCAGAAATTGCATCCGCTGCAATGGCAGCAGAACAGGAAAGTGATGCGATTACAGACACTTATAACGAAGCGGAGGCAAAGGAACTTTTTGAGGATAAATGTTCACAATGCCATCCGACAACTGATGTAGAAGATTACCCACCACGATCAAAAGAGGAAACAACCGAAGTTATCAATCGGATGATTGAACACGGACTTTATCTTGAAGAGGAAGAGATAGAGCTGATCACGCGTTATGTTAATGAGAACTATTTAGATGAACAATAAAGAACAACATAAGGATCACGGAGGGAAAGAAAATGAAAACTTTTAAACTGACAACCGAACAACTGATTGAAAAGTCGCAAGAGGAAGTCTTTTCATATTTTTCTGATGCACATAATCTTCCAGAAATTACACCGCCTTGGCTACACTTTGAAATGCTTACACCCTATCCGATAGAGATGGAAGTCGGGACATTGATAGATTATCAGTTGAAACTCCGTGGTATTCCTGTGCGATGGCAAAGCGAAATAACAGAATGGGAACCTCCGCATTTTTTCGCGGATGAACAACGTAGAGGTCCTTATAGATGCTGGATTCATAAGCACACGTTTGTTGAAACAGATGGTGGAACGCTTGTTGGTGACGATGTGGAATATGCTGTTCTGGGTGGAAAGTTGATTAACAAACTCTTTGTTCGTCCGGATATAGAAAAGATATTTGACTATCGCGCTCAGAAGTTGCAGGAATTGTTGAAATAGTGATGGTCTATGGTGAGACGTGTTAGTCTTTATATTCTGATCTGTCAGTGTTGCCACCGTATTTGAGTGCGTATACCATCATGTTGGTCATAAAACGATAAACATCAGTGGAACGTCGATTCCGTAGGGCAGTCCTTGATTGTATCTCCGCAGTTTCCATAGCACAGAGATAATCTTTTCTATTGAATATGACACCGAGTCTGTTTGTCGTTCGAAGTATACCCTGTGCGTCTTTATACGTTAGATTAGAAGTTTTCCTTCCACCTGGTGTGCGTGGTACATATATCCCACGATGGAACTTGTATTTTGTGGGTCTTGCTTTATTTTCACTTTCCCAAAAGACCTCTCCACCTTCTGGTGGTTTGGAGAGTTGGTAGTAGATATTGTATATTTCGTGGTCATGTGGGAGTTTTTCTAAAGCAAATTCGGGAAATATCATATATAGTTCTCGTTCCATTAGTCCTGAAAAACCGGCTTTCAACCCGCAATCGTCAAAGAAAAGTGTGCCACCTTGATCAAGTACATACCTTCGTAATGCGGCGCGTTCAGCCTCTGTAAAGCCATCTATTCTTTTTTCACCTTCTTTCATTAGGTTTCGGTTGCCAACCATTTCTTTTTCGTGCCCGGTCATAATGATGAGCGGTGCGTCCATAATCTCTGGGTCGGTCATGGTTAATGCGCCACCAGCGAAGCTCATATCAGCACGCACTGGAGTGTTTTCACGCAACCACTTTATCAGTGAAGGGATTGCGGTTGGGTCTTGCCACCAATCGCTGAGTGTATGTTTCAATCGGATTATGCGAATGTGTGCTTGTAAGTCTGAGCCAGTGCCTTTGATGATACCACCTAATTTATCACCGATCTCATCTTTCAACGTCGGTAACTTCCCATAGCCTTCACCTAAATCTGAATATCCTGAACCTGTGCCTGTGCCTTTAGTGAAGTTGCCAAACCCTGAACTACCCTTACCACGATTGGCTAAGCCAATTGAACCACTACGACCTTTACTTCGTATGGGTGTAGTGCTTTCTGTTGGTCCATCTCCACCCGTTAACTTTGGACCATCAAGTTGAGATTGGTTTAGGACACTTTCGGGGGATGGGGCGAGTCTTGTGACGTTTTGTATCATTGATGGGGCATCAATTGGTATCTCATCTTGTATAGGGGATATAGGGTTAACAGGTGTCGGGATACGTTGTGCGCTTGAAACGCCTTTGAGTCCCGATGATGCGATTTTGCGTTCAACTTTTGGTATCATCTTAGGTTTCGGTTTTGGTATATCCTGTCGAACCTCTCTCTGATCGGTAAGTGAGTCAAATAATTCAACATGCATGCTATCATCAATTTCTTGGGTGAGCGGATTTATTAACCAGAATGCTAACGCAATGATCGCAATAAGGTGAATTGTGAGAGAGATCATGAGTGATCGCATCTGCTTCTTTCGACGATTTAATTTCTGAATTGTGAATGCCATTATTTTCTCCTTGCGTTGCAGATTTACCCGAGACTTCAGCGGTATAGGATGATATTGTCAATTGTTGTCAGAAGCAGTTTTTATAGAGAATATGCAGGAATGAATTGAATTTACAATTGCGTTCGGTTAATTGGATTAACCATAGTATATCAGATGATTCTACTGCAAATCAAGTTATTTTAAAGATGAAGATTAAGAAATAAATTGGGTAATTTCCTTGTGAAGTCCGGAGCGGTTAGGAAACCGCTCCTACCCGGTTTGAGAAAATGAGAATTACCCGTTTAATAAATTAATCTTAATTTTTAAAAATGGTCTTATTTAATTATGATTGAAGTTTATCTCAAAGAGTTGAAAGTGCTTTTGCATAGCAGTTATAAGTAGCATCGTCAAACAATACGAACTGAATACTATCAGGTACTTTTGTGCTACTTTCGTCTAAGTTACGTATTGTTTTTAGCGCGACATTTGCTGCTTTATCTGTCGGATATCCGTAGACACCCGTACTTATTGACGGAAAAGCGATTGAATTTGCCTCATTTTCCACTGCCAACTGGAGACATTCTTTATAACAACTTGCGAGCAGATCGGATTCACCTTGATTGCCTCCCTGCCATACTGGTCCTGCTGTATGGATGACGTGTTTTGCGGGTAAGTTGCCACCTGTTGTGATGACTGCTTTGCCTGTTGGACACCCTCCTTGGCGTTTCCGAATTTCATCACAAGCCGTCACCACCGCCTCGCCACCTGCGCGTCGTATTGCCCCATCAACGCCACCTCCGCCGATGAGTTCTTTGTTTGCTGCATTTACAATCGCATTAACTTCTGCTTTTGTTATATCTCCCTGGATCAGTTCTAATGTTGTTTGTGCTAACTGTTTCTGCATGTGTTTCCTCCTTGTAAACTCTCTTTGTTCAATACCTTCGTTGAATGAAACCTGCGCGTTGCATATCTTGCATGATAACAGATTCATAATCAACATCGGTCATTATCCGAATATAACCGATACCTTGTTTTGTGCAATAGCTTTGTAGGTATTCACAGAATTCTTTCTGTCGATTTTGGTAGTGAGTAATTGTCTCCTCGTTAATTGTTATTTCCTTCGTTTCGCCTGTTTCTGCATCTTCCAACCGCCATTCTCCTGTTGGTGGGGGTTCTATTTCTTCTTTACATTGAATGTGTATCAATGTCAACGAAAATCCGCGTCCTAACAATGCGTTGATTCCTGCGGTATAGCCTAACGAGTCCAAGAAATCACTGAGAACAATGACAACGCCTGCTTGCGGTTGATGTGTTGCCAGATGTTTGAGACACTCGGTTAGGTTAGTTGTTCCATCTGCCTCCACGGTTGTCAAGGTTTTTTGAATACGTGCAAATTGTGATTTTCCATAAGTAGCAGGTAATGCTGTAGTCAGACGTTCTGCTAATGTATAGAATGCAACTCGATCCGAGTTTCCTAATGAGATATAACCCAACGCTGCAGCAAGTTGTTTGGCATAATGTAATTTTGTAGGTTCTCCAAACTGCATGGATTGACTTGTGTCTATCAAAATGGATACTGGTAATTCTTCATCTGCTTGGAACAATTTGATGAACAACTTTTCCAAACGAGCATAGACGTTCCAATCAAGATACCGGAGATCATCTCCGTGTTGATAGAGCCGGTAATCGGCAAATTCAACGCCAGTTCCGCGATTGAGGCTTCGCCGGTCTCCTCGAAATCTACCGCGAAATGGTTTTTGACAATGGATGCGGAACTTATCAAGTTGTGTAAGAAATTCGGGACTTAGCATAGCATTTTGTCCATTTTAGGATTAGCGATTTTCCTTCTACTTCCATTATATCAGACCTTTTAAAATATGGCAAGAATGTGACGATTAATTTGCAATAGTGAAGGTTTTGTATTATAATATAACCACATAATTTAGAATAAAGTCTTTACTTATCGGGGTGTAGCGCAGCCCGGCTAGCGCGTCTGCTTTGGGAGCAGAAGGTCGGAGGTTCGAATCCTCTCACCCCGATTTCCACATGCGCCTATAGCTCAATTGGATAGAGCAACAGCCTTCTAAGCTGTGGGTTGCAGGTTCGAGTCCTGCTAGGCGTGTATTGAACGTGGTGGATGTAGCTCAGGGGTAGAGCGCCTGACTGTGGATCAGGAGGCCGTGGGTTCAATCCCCATCATCCACCTTTAGATGCGTCCGTAGTTCAATGGATAGAGCAATAGCCTTCGGAGCTATAAGTTGGGGGTTCGAGTCCCTCCGGACGCGGGCGCCGTTAGCTCAATTGGCAGAGCATCTGACTCTTAATCAGAGGGTTGAAGGTTCGATTCCTTCACGGCGCATCAGTTCTATAACGAACAGATGCACGTATGGTAGGCTTTCTGTAGAGATAGACTTTACTTTTAGTGTCATATAAGGGGCGGGTGCTGGAATTTGGTAGACAGGATAGACTTAGGATCTATTGGGGTTATGCCTCGTGAGGGTTCAAGTCCCTCCTCGCCCATTTTTATTATAACAACACAATGCAGGTGAAAGTGGTCCGTTAGCATTGTTGCCCTTGTGTTGCGTTGTTTGCCTCAATACTAATAGAAGTTTGAGACAATAGACCCATAATAAACATTCCTTATTGTGAGCTGATAAAGGGAGATACTAACTTGATAGTTGATGTTGAAACGCTTGATAGCACACAAGTCAGATTAAAGATTGAGGTTCCTGCAGAAGATGTAGACGAAAAATTACAAGAAACCTACCAGGTATTACGGGGTTACGTATCACTTCCGGGGTTTAGAAAGGGACGAGCTCCATTAGCAATAATCAAATCTCGTTTTCCTGACCATATCAATAGCGAAGTTGTTAATCAGCTTGTTTTACCAGCATTTGAAGATGCCCTGATTGACGAAGAACTCATACCCCTTGATCAACCCACTTTTGATCCACCTTTGCAAGAGATGAAAGTCACAGAGAATCAGCCCTTTGTATTCTCAGCTACTGTTAATGTAAGACCGAATATAACACTTCCTAACTATGAAGAGATCGTACTTGACAAGACAGCAGTTGATGTTCCGCGTGAGGATGTTGAATCGCATATTGAACGTTTACAAATACAATCGGCAACTTTTGAACCGATTGAAGAAGATCGTGCTGTTGAAGCAACAGATTGTGTACGTGTAGATTGGATATGCACCATAGATGGTGAAGAACTTGAAAGTGAATCAGCACAGGATATAGACGTTGACTTAATGTCTGAAGAGTTCCTCCCTGATTTGGTTTCTGGTTTTATTGGGATGGGTGTTGGTGATACGAAGTGCATTGAGGTTCATTTTGATGCAGCACACCCAGTAGCTGCACTTGCGGGGAAAACGGTATCATACGATGTTTCGTTACATGCAATCACCGTGAAGCATCTGCCTGTACTTGACGATGAATTTGCAAAGGACCTTGGATACGAAACATTTAACCAGATGCACGGTGTTATCTGGAACACAATGGTTGAAAATGAACGAATATTGCATGTTGAGCGGCAAAAGAAAGAGGTGCTTGAGCAACTTATTGAAAAGATTGATATAAAGATTCCTGATGAATTGATTGACAAACATGTTCAGCAAACACTCGAAAATTTACAGAAACAGTTAAAAGCAGAACAGAAGACACCCGAAGAAGCAGGCATTAATATGGAGACATATCCATCAGAGTTACGTGAGAATGTGATTAAGCAAACTAAACAGAATTGGATTTTTGAAGAAATCTCTGATGCGGAAAGCATATTTGTGACTGAAGATGAGTTAGAGTGGGAGATACGACGGGCTGCCCAACAATTGAACCAGGATGTCCATAGATATGCCGATTTGCTAAAAACGAGCAATCGTATGGAGGAGTTTAGAATAGGACTCCAGCACGAAAAGATTTACGATTTTCTAATTCAGCAATCATCAGAAAAAAAGCGTCTTATCATTACGGGTTAGTTTATTTTAACACAGTTACAGTTGATTAGATAAAACATCTGTTGGATAAAGTGCTGTGTCTTAAAATATTTTATACTGCTAACGGAGATAGATATAGGAAAACTACCACTTACAATGTGAGTGCTTCTTTAACCCAAGGTTGAGTAAAACGGAATGAATCTTGTACCCTTTGTTGTTGAACAAACAAATCGCGGCGAAAGGTCTTATGACATATTTTCTCGATTGTTGGAAGACCGAATTATAATGATCGGATCTCCAATAGAAGATGACACTGTTGCTAATTTGATTACAGCACAGATGCTTTTTCTTGAGGGGAAAGACCCGGATGCGGATATTATACTATATCTGAATACACCGGGTGGGTCTGTTTCAGCAGGTTTAGCCATATATGACACAATGCAGTATATCAAGGCGGATGTTCAGACTTGGTGTTTAGGACGCGCCTATAGCATGGGCGCAGTTTTATTGGCTGCTGGTACCCCAGGTAAAAGATATGCCTTGCCCCATTCAAAAGCACTAATTCATCAACCCATGGCGGGTGGGATTGGTGGGCAAGCAGCGGACATCAGTATCCATGCTAATGAGATATTGCGTGAACGAGAAAGGCTTTATGCACTTTTATCGAAACATACTGGACAAAGTTTAGAAAAAATAGAAACGGATGCTGACCGGGATTTTTATATGACTGCATCAGAGGCACTGGAATACGGTATTATTGATACTGTTGTAACACATCGTCAGTAAGAATATAAGGTGGTATGTTTTACACTTCAAATAAGGAAGGACATACCAACTTTTTTAACACGGATTACAGGGAAGAAGTCGGAGGACAGCATGTCAGAATCAATTGATAACAGAATGTTTTGTTCATTCTGTAATAGAGAACGTAGTCAAGTATCTGAACTCCTTCAGGGAGCGGAAGCAATGATATGCGATGTTTGCGTCAATGAATGTAATAGGATACTCTCAAAGGGGAATCCCACTGTAGATTTACCTGAACAACCTCCCGACGTTGATGAACCAGAAGAGGAAGACACTGAGCCTCCGGTCTTACCGCTTGAACCATCAGAGATTAAGGCGAAACTTGACGAATACGTTATTGGTCAAGAACATGCTAAAAAGATTCTTTCAGTTGCCGTTTACACACACTATAAACGCTTGCAGCATGATAAGGCAAATGATGTTGAATTAGATAAAAGTAACATCTTGCTAATCGGACCAACTGGTACCGGTAAGACACTTCTTGCCCAAACGCTTGCCAAAGTATTGAATGTACCTCTTGCGATTGCGGATGCAACAACCGTTACGGAAGCAGGTTATGTTGGTGAAGACGTAGAGAACATAATTTTGAAACTCGTTCAAGCAGCGGATGGCAACATTAAGCGTGCTCAAACCGGTATTATTTATATAGACGAAATTGACAAAATCACACGTAAATCCGAAAATCCGTCAATAACTCGTGATGTTTCGGGTGAAGGGGTGCAGCAAGCACTTCTTAAGATATTAGAAGGCACGGTAGCCAGTGTTCCGCCGCGGGGTGGAAGAAAGCATCCTCATCAGGAGATGTTAGAAGTCGACACCAAAAATGTCCTTTTTATTTGTGGTGGTACATTTATCGGTTTAGAGAATCTTATCAAGAATCGTCTTGGAAAACAGAGCATCGGTTTTGGATCAACCATCCAATCTAAGCAACAACAGAAGAGAATTCATGAAATACTTGAGCATGCCACCGCTAAGGATCTGATAAAATATGGTTTTATCCCCGAACTTATTGGTAGACTGCCCGTAGTTGCTGTTCTCCAAGAACTTGATGAATCTGCCCTTATTAGGATTCTCACCGAACCGAAAAACGCAATTGTTAAACAATATCAGCAACTTTTAGCCTATGAAGGTGTGCAGTTTGATGTAACCGATGATGCGCTTTCAGCGATTGCGAATCAGGTGATTGAACGCGAAACTGGTGCGCGTGGATTACGCGCGGTTATGGAAAAAATCATGATGGAAACGATGTATCGGATACCTTCACTTTCCGAAGTCCAAACATGTCAGATTACGAAAGATAGTGTTTTAGGTAAAAGTCCTCCTGAATTAGTTGAAACTTCGTCTGAAGAACTCAAAACCGCATAAAGGAGCAAACTATGAGTCAAGAGCCTGTCAGACATGAAAGCGAATCGGCTGTTTCGTTACCTGTTATTGCTTTACCACCTCATTTTGATACTTTTTTCCCAAGAACGAAAGCTTTCCTTGATAATAGGTTAGTGGATTGGACTCCGTTGACCATTCAGCGCAAAATGGGGGTTCTTGCCGCACAAGCGGCACTTGAATCAAATTGGAAGGTCTTGCTCCTACATCAAAAAACTGAACTTGAGAAAGATGTAGAACCTAAACCCGACGATCTACATACAGTTGGAATTGTAGCGAATATTATACAAGATCATGACCCGGGGAACGGAACGATTCGTATTGCAATAGAGACGACCTCGCGCGCCATTGTCGCTCAATGCACACAGGATGAAGGTTACATAACTGCAGCTGTCAAGATTGTTTCTGAACTCACAGGGGTGGCAGACGTTTCTAAAACCCAAATTGATGAGGCTAAGAAGATTTTTCGTGGTTATATAAAATCGCTCTCTAAACGTACCATACCTGACATAGAAAGACACATACGCGATATTGTGGAACCTGGAATTGTGGCAGATAATATCACGCGTTATGTTTCACAATACACAGAAAATGTCTTTCCACCCCCTGATAAACGTCAGGAAATCCTTGAGGAACTGAATCCTATCAAACGCCTCAATTATGTTGTTACCCTTCTTGAAACGGAACTTGATCTGTTTGACTTGGATGAGGAAATTGAAAATAAGGTGGGTGAGTCTGTCCGGAAATCTCATCGTGAATTCGTACTTCAGGAAAAGATGAAAGCGATTCAGAAAGAACTTGGACGAGAAGATGAAATTGATGATATTGATGACCTACGTGAGCAGGTTAAAAATGCTGGAATGACTGAAGAAGCTGAAACGAAAGCACTCAAGGAACTTAGCAGACTTGCCCAAATACCCCCTATGTCTGCGGAGTCTGGAGTGATTCGTAACTACGTTGATTGGCTTCTTGCAGTGCCGTGGAAGGAACGGACTGAAGATGCAATTGAACTTGATAACGCAGAAAACATCCTTAACGAAGACCATTACGGGTTGGATAAACCTAAAACGAATGTCTTGGAATACCTTGCTGTCTTAAAATTGGTTGAGAAGTTAAAAGGACCTATTCTTTGTTTAGTCGGACCGCCAGGTGTTGGAAAAACATCGTTAGGTAAATCGATCGCACGTGCAACTGGTAGGAAATTTGTTCGGATGTCTCTGGGTGGTGTGCGTGATGAAGCAGAGATACGCGGACACAGAAGAACATATATCGGAGCTATTCCTGGTCGGATCATACAGGGGTTGCGCGATGTCAAGACAAAAAATCCGCTTTTCCTGCTTGATGAGATTGATAAGTTGAGTTCCGATTGGCGTGGTGATCCTGCATCAGCACTCCTTGAAGTGCTTGATCCTGAACAGAATGAAACCTTCAGAGATCACTATCTGGATGTTGAATTTGATCTATCGGATGTCATGTTCGTAACAACAGCGAATACGCGTATTACCATACCGCCTGCTCTTGAAGACAGAATGGAAGTAATTGAACTGCCGGGATATACCGATTTTGAGAAACACAAAATAGCGACTTTCCATCCTAACGGTCTAATTCCGAAGCAGTTGAATAGCCATGGCCTCACGGAAGATAATATAACGTTTGAGGATTCTGCCATATTTGATATAATCCACAAATATACGCGTGAGGCAGGGGTGCGAAGTCTTGAACGTAGTATCACCAGTGTCTGTAGAAAAATCGCAAAGCAGATCGTAACAGACGACACACCGGATCTGAAAGTTAAAGTCAATACGTTGAATATAAGTGACTACCTTGGACCACCAAAGTGGGTGCGGACTAAAGCCCAAGAACAAGACGAAGTCGGTGTCTCAACTGGCATGGTCTGGACACAAGTTTCTGGAGATATCGTCTCCGTTGAAGCAACACTTATGCCGGGAGAAGGTAAGTTGGATATGACGGGCCAACTCCAAGATGTGATGCGAGAATCCGTGCAAACTGCTGTGGCATATCTCCGCTCACGTGCTGACCACTTTGATATAACCAAAGATACTTTTGAGAAAAACGATATCCATATCCATATACCTGAAGGTGCAGTGCCGAAAGATGGTCCCTCAGCAGGTATTACCGTTGCTACAGCGATTCTCAGTGCAATCACAGGCAAAAAAGTTCGCAAAGATGTTGCTATGACTGGAGAAATCACCCTCCGTGGGCATGTGCTTCCTATCGGTGGCCTAAAAGAAAAAGCACTCGCTGCTTATCGTAACGGGATCGTTGACATCATCATGCCGCAAGACAATGAGAAAGACCTTGCTGACATCCCAGATGAGATACGGGAGAACATCAGATGGCATCAGGTAAGCGATTTTACCCAAGTGCTTGAATTAGCATTTATAAAGGAAACTGATGATTCACCTGCAACTGAACAAGAAGGAATTACGCCTCCCGTAGACGAAGCAACGCTGCAGAGCCCGGACACAATAGGACAAACTGGAAACTAACACTCTTTTGTTTGTAAATTAAATCTTGGTTGATTCTGAAAATGCGAGTAGATAAGTTTTTACAACTTTCACGGCTTGTTAAGAGACGCAATGCTGCAAATACGTTGTGCAGTCGTGGTAATGTTCTACTCAACAACCAGCCAGCAAAAGCAGGCAAAACTGTCAATATAGGGGATCGGATTACTATCATTTCTGATCGTTTGCCTACTGAAGATGCACAGGAATTGACGTACGAGATTCTTGGAGTGCCTACAGGAAATGTGTCTAAAGCCCGTGCTACCACACTGTATCGCCTTGTTGAATAAGCACGGACGAGTGTTGTAAAGAATTATTCCCTAAGAAATTAAATATGTTGCCACGTATCGGGATAACCATGGGAGATGCTGCCGGCATCGGTCCCGAAATTATCGTTAAAACCCTTTCTAACAAAAACGTCTACCAGATATGTCATCCGATTGTCATCGGTAGTGCCGCCATAATTCAGAACAGCTTAAAACTGATTAATCCAAAAAACATTTCTCACCAAGTTTCGCTTATCCAGTCCCTAAAACACATTACAACATCGTACGGCAGGATTGATGTGCTTGATGTAAGTACGTTGGAACCTGAAGATTTTTCGTTTGGAACAATTGATGCCCAATGCGGTGCAGCAGCAATTCAGGCAATCGAGACTGCTGTGAAACGTACATTGGACGGTTCACTTAATGCTATCGCTACTGCACCAATTTGTAAGGCTGCAATACAACGCGCGGGTTCGCAATTCCCCGGGCACACTGAAATGCTCGCAGACTTTACAAAATCGGAAAAATCTGTTATGATGCTCAAGACATGGAACGTTCCCAACCAATTTGAGTCTGAATTCAATAGTGGCACAAAAAAAGAGAAGAAAAACGGTTCTATAACCACTAATACAGTAGAAGATCTTACGGTTACGTTTGTGACAAGTCACATTCCGATTTCTGAGGTCCCACAGCAGTTATCAGTAGAAAGAATTATAGATGTTATTCAAATAACACATGATGCCTTGGTCAAATTCGGTATTGACAACCCTCGATTAGTTGTTGCAGGTTTGAATCCACACGCTGGGGAAGAAGGAATGTTCGGAAAAGAAGAACAGATATATCTTATGCCAGCGATTAATCAGGCACGGATCACAGGATTACAAGTAGATGGTCCCTTGCCAGCGGATACACTATTCAAAAAAGCAATAATGGGAGAATGGGATGCTGTCATTGCAATGTATCATGATCAAGGGAATATACCAATTAAGTTGATCGGCTTTGGACAGATTGTGAATATAACATTAGGTTTACCTATCATCCGCACAAGCGTTGACCACGGTACAGCGTTCGACATAGCGGGACAAGGTATAGCAAGTGAAAAAAGTCTTATCGCTGCATTAGTAGCAGCAGCACAATTGGCGAGTAATTCATGATGAAGACACGTTATTTATCCATATTATTGTTTTGTTTTATGATAGGAGTTTTGCATGTTGAGATAAATGTCGGAGGGTTGTGTAACCCAACCACTGATGGATTACCATCGGCCAGTTTGAATGTCAATTCCCACTATGCACAAAATAATCTCTTAGAAGTATTAAAAACAGAATCTCATTATCTTATCTTAAGATTTCGACTTCCCAAACTTAAAATACAGCAAGTTCAACAGAATGGACAAACCTTCACACAAATACAATTCCCTGGTGCAAACTCAACAACTGAAATAGGAAAGCCGAAACTTCCTACTTACGCTGCACAAGTCGGATTGCCATCATCAAGTAGTGTATCAACGACGGTAATTAATAAACAAAGTACTTTTAAGAGATTAGAATATCCGCTCATCACATATCAAGCAATAGATCCTTTTTTCCCAGATGCATATCAAGAAGATGTTCCTGCATCGGAGTTTAATGGATCAACAGGGACGTATAACTCTCCGTTATATCCAGCTGAAATGGTGCAAGTTGTTCCTGTTGGATTTGTGCGATCACAACGGATTGGCGCATTACATGTACATCCAATACAATATAACAGCGCGACTCAACAGATTAAAATCACTGAAGATATCACCTTTCGTATTGATTTTTTCGGTGCCTCAAAATCTGCCTTAACACCTACAACATCCGTTTTGAGTGACAGTCCCGCTTATGAAGATCTATTCCAATCCATGTTGATTAACAACACACAAGCGAGATCTTGGCGACAAGGTTTAGATCGGATGCATACCAAAGGAATACAGGCTGCCCCATCCGCACCAACTCCAACGCGTAGAAGATTTAAAATATCCATTTTGCGAAACGAAATGTACCGTATCACGTACAACAACCTCCGATCAGCAGGTGTTACGCCAGAAGACATAGATTTTGATACCGTCTTGGTAGAAACAAGGGGTAGTAAACAGGGATATTACATTTTTGATAATAACCAGAATGAAACGTTTGACTCGGGTGATATGATTGTATTTTATGCACGTGGTTTAGTGAACAAATTTACGGAAAGAAATATCTATATATTCAGTTTTTCTAACAAAGGAACTAAACTCACAGAAGAGATAGGTGACACATTTCGCATCAGTACACGCTCGGTAGTACCAGTCGCCACTGACATTATACCTCCGCTTGCTTTTAAAACAAGAATACGTTTTGAGGAAAACGTACATCACGATCCGCTTGACGGAAATGATGCCAATGTAAAATCTGATTATGTAGATCACTACTTTTGGACAGGTCTTAGAGGTGACGGGTCTGACATAAGGACGAAGAAGTTCTCAATTGAGTTTCCCAAGGCAGTATCTCGGGAGAATAATAAATTTAATCGTGATGCAACACTTCGTGTGAGATTACAAGGTGCTTGGCGGAGAAATGCAGCGAAACATAAAGCTGTAATCGCTTTTAATAATGAGCAACTGGGCCAGGTAGCGGAATGGACACGACAACAAGCACCAATTGTTACACGGGATTTTCCGCAGAGAAAAATTGATCCGACTACAACCAATGAATTGCGTATTGAAGCAAATGATTCAAACAACACACCACCGGGAGAATATGATTTTTATATTGATTGGTACGAATTCGATTATTGGCATACTTTTCGGGCAGATTCGAACCGCCTTGAATTTAACAGTGATACAGAACCCGAAATAGAAGGCAAAGCACATTATAAAATCACAAACTTCTCATCCGAAACGATTGATGTCTATGCGGTGAGTCGGAGCAGCGGTTTAACTGAAAAACTGACTGATGGATTGGTAACACCTACAAACAACGGATACCAGATATTGTTTGAAGACGATGTAAAACGACTTACCAATTATTTTGCAGTTTCCAACAACGCCTATAAAAGTATTGGAGTCCTCACTGAGATTCCACCAAGTACGTTACGAAATCCTACTATCCAAGCGGATTATATTATAATAACTCATAAGACATTTTTGGATGGGGTACAACCGTTGGTTGATTTTAGACGTTCTCAAGGTTTAACAGTTAAAGTCGTAGAAATGGACGAAATCTATAACGAATTTGGCTTCGGCCTTTTCAATCCATTTGCTATCCAGTTTTTTTTACGTTATACATATCACTCCTGGCAATCTCCTGCCCCGACGTATGTTTTGCTCGTCGGTGATGCACACTATGACTATAAAGAGGTAATTGTTGAACGTTATCACGGAAACTATGATCTCTATCCGAATTTTGTTCCTACATATCACGGGTGGGCACCGGAAAGCGGCGAAACTGCTATGGACCAAAGATTTGTCAACGTAAGTGGTGATGATTCCTTGCCAGATATGTTCATCGGTAGGTTATCAGTTCAAACCGAGTCCGATCTTGATAGTATGGTAAAGAAGATAATAGACTACGAACAGAATCCTAAAGTTGGTCCATGGCAAGGTACTATAGTCCAGGTTGCGGACGACAATTTGGACAATCCCTCGGATGATATTTTTGAGAAAACACGGAATAGACTGATACAAGAAATCATACCTATAGGATACAACACAATACCTATCTATTTGCGATTGGTAGATAGTGTTAACAAAACCGAAAAAACTCGTGCCCTCATCAAAAAAGGATTTAACGATGGTGCCCTTATTGTAGAATATGCTGGACATGGTGGAATCAGCACATGGGCAGATGAAGGTATTTTTCGACTACAGGATGCAGTCGCTTTGCGTAATAGATATCTGCCATTTGTTATTACAACGACCTGTTTAAATGGTCAATTTGATAAACCACAAGAATTTGGTAAACACTGTCTTAGTGAGGAATTTTTGCATGGGAAATATGGGGCAATCGCATCACTTTCTGCCTCACGACTAACTTATGCACAAGCAAACGCAGAATTTGATGATGACCTTTTTCTTGCTATGTTTGTGCGGGAACCTTTTGAAGCAAAGCAAGGCGTAACTGAGATTGCATCAATTCCCTCAACTATTGGTAAAATTGTCAACGATGCCAAAATTAGCTTCATCTCTCGCGAGAACAATTATCGGTATACACTTGGAACCGAACAATATATACTGTTTGGTGATCCCGCGACACGCTTAGCAGTACCAAACCTTGATATACGTACAAAATTGGAAGCATTTGCACTTAATTCTGACAATCAGGTTGTCATTCTAAACAACGACGTTGGTGTCTACGACAATAAAGGAACATGGTGGAAAGCAGATGGGTTTGACACGGAAAATTTCTTTGCTACCGCAGTATTCCAGAATCACTTTGATAGCGTGCTTGGAAATGAAGTGCCTCAAAGAACACGAAGCAAGATTTGGAAAGGTGAATATGGAACTATTCGGTTGGATATTCCACCTAAATCCTTACCCGGCAGAGGGGTCGTTAGGTTGTTCGCTTATGATGATAAACGGGCTGCTATTGGTGGTGGTGAATTTTGGGTGGATACGCCAATTATTGGGGATGTTCAGGACGAATTGGATGCCATAAACACTCATTCTCTCAACGTTCAAGTTCTTGTCTATGACGATCAAGGCGGCGCAAAAGGAATTAATTCAATTGAAGTACTGTGGTATGATACGGTTAATCCTCAGAACAAAAGCGTACCTATGGTTAAAATCTCACCACCTCCAGGCACCAACGAAGTACTTCCCGGTGGACAGTGGTATGGAATCCAAACGCCTATTCCATTACCACGCGGTAGTTTCAAAATAAAATATCGCATCATCATTACAGATACTGCAGGCATAAAAGTATATTATCCATCATCAACTGAACGAATTAGTGTTGATGTTCCCAAGGGACCAAACATCTCCATAAGTGCTGATGGGTCCAGTACAGTTCCGATTCGTTATACTTTCGATGAGAAAACTGAAAAATACGTTCTGACAGCGGAACTCATTAACAATGGTGGTCGGACAGTCAAAGATGATTTTGAGGTAATTTTTGCAGAGGGTAATCCTGATAAATCAAATGTTCTAATTGTTGCCGAAGATGCAGAAATATTAGGGACTGTGACTGTTGAACCTGATGAATGGGAAAATGGTGATACTGTCCTACAGCGTACTACTGTGAAATTACAGTTAGCAAAGAGTCTCGAAACCGGTGTGCATGATGTATATGTGATGGTTGACCCAGAAGTAGATACAGAAGATGACATCAAAGGAAATGTTGCTGAACCGAACGAATATGACAATAAACTTCACATCACTTTTGTTGTAAATGAGTTCTACTATGAACAGTCAAAACCTTTGTCAGCATTTAGCTTGGATAGGGTCTTTGACATTGATTTTCCGACATCCTCTGCAGAGGTAAAAGGGGATCGTGTGCCGCTCACAGTATCATCAAGTGACCCGTATGGTCTGACACAACCATCCTTAAGTTTTGCCACGATTCCACGCATAGCCGCCGTGCGTAGAGGTCTCCTCCGGACAGGTGATGAATATGCGCAACAGTATGAAGTGTCTTTTCGCGCTGCAGATGTCACCTTGAAAAAACCGGTTACCCTTAAGTTGAGATTTGATAATACCAGTTTAGTGGATATAGTCAGACAGAACACACCGTGGAGAGAAGGTAGTAAGGATTTCAGAGCTTCTATTATTGAAGAGTCAGAGAAACTTGGGATTTACCAATGGCACCCAACTTATGAGAAATGGAAACGCCTGCCTTCACAAGTCAGTTATGTCGCTGAAAACGGTCAACCGAATCCTGAGGAAGAAGGTCCAATTTTTAAACTTGAAAACTACATTACACCTATTCAGACAGAAAACGCAAATAAACAAACACTCTCAGTTGAAGACATAAAAATTGACCCACTGCAGACACCAGCTGGCACGTGGGTAATCCTATTTTTAGATCCAACTCAATTTGACGTATATTTAAAGAAGAAATATAGTACCCTGTATGAGAAATTTGAAAAACGCGGAGAACTTGACCACCCATTTCGCGAAGAAAATATCGGTATTGAATTCACTATTCCCTCAAAATGGGACCCACCACCAGAACTTGATAATGGTACTCCTCCTGTTCCATTTGAATTTGGAGACATCCTTGTCTTTGAAACCGATTTTTCAAAGCAACTGGCAGTGCTGACAGAAAGTAGAAATCAGAATGTCGGGAACGGCACGGCAACAGTCAAGGCAAGGATCGGTCCCAGGCAAGAGTTCGCCATCGGGGATTGGTTCCTCTTTTTCACATCCAAACAGTATTATGAACTCCGTGACGGTACTGGGTCTCAGATTTATTTAACGAATGAAACTCTCGCTGGAGAAAAAGTCAATGAAGAGTTATACGTTAGCGATCTCGGCTTTGAGATACTCGTTTCACCAAGTTCGGAAGAATTCCAATTTGGTGACAAGATCAAATTTAGTACGGCACAAGTCGCAGCAATTACAGCAGAAGCAACTGAACTGACCCCTTTCACACTTCTTAGTAGTGATGATGATAAACCACCAGAATTTAATCTATGGGTAGACGGTGTTCAACCACAAGCGGGGAGCGTCATTGCCCCTCGTCCACATATTTCTATTCTACTTGAGGATGTTAACGGTGTTAATCTGGATACGTTGGTCATTCGGAGGGGAGATAACGGGAAACCATTAAAACCTATCTCTGATTATACACTTCGGAATCCAAAAGATGTCAATACTGTTCCAATTGACTACAAACCAATCTTATTTCCAGGTGAATACGCCTTTGAGATTGAAGCGATCGATTTTAATGATAATGCAATTGGTGGCAAAGAACGTATATTCAAAACACGATTCACAGTCGTTGATATGCCCGACGTTTCGCCGCCTGTTATTGAGATTCTTGTAAATGATGACTTACTTGAAGCCGCGGATGCCTCGTCCACAGATATAGACAAAAACCGTCTTACAGAACAACCGTACTGTGAAATTCGTGTTACGGATGAAACAGCACTTGACAATTCTCTTCTCAATATCACGTTCAATCAGATATCCGCAGATGGGACAGATAGCGAAACAACGATTAGGTATCACGAATTTGATGAGGCTAACTGGGATTTTGATGAAGATGATCCTGGGACCGCAAACTTCAGCTTTGCACCGAATCTGGAAAACGGTATCTATCGCCTACGAGTCACGGCAACAGATACCAGTGAAAACACCACTGAATACGAAACAATTTTCACGCTTGATGAGGCAGTCAACCTTAGTGAAGTATTCAACGTTCCGAATCCAACAGAAGACGGAAAAACGCATTTCACTTATCAGTTGTTACAACCTCCAGATAAAGTCACAATAAAAATCTACACTGTGAACGGTAGACTTATCAAGACTATTCCAGAGGCGAGTGCAGAACGCGGAGCGAATGAAACCTTCTGGGATGGAAGAGATGAGATAGGAGTTCGTTGTGCCAACGGTGTGTACCTCTATCGCGTGATTGCTCATACCAATAAAGGATCTGTAGAAAAGATTGGAAAACTTGCTATCTTACGTTGATATTCAGTTGTTTACTGCATTCTCTCCAAGACAAAAATCCACTTATCGGTTATCCATATTCATTCATTTACTCCAATCAAACCTGTTCCAAATATTCTATACCTAACGTTACATCTTGAACTTGAGTGTGCAGAAATTATGCTAACTTTTTTCTATGCATTATTTTCATATTTATTAAATTGCGTAAAGTTATGCTGCTATTGAATTCATTACGCAATTCAGAAATTTTTAGATAACCTATCATCAGAATATTTCATTTTTTTGCTTGCAACCAACTCACGATTCTGTTACAATTTTGACATAAGGAGGATAAATTATGGCTGCTAAAAATATCAATGAAATTGATGAAGCAGTGATAGCTCAGACAGAAGGCGATGGCACGGGTCTTACCTTCGATCGACACTTTACGAAATCAAACGTACACCCGTTTGATGAGATTGAGTGGGAACACCGTGACTCTGCCATTTACAATGAAAAAGGTGATGTGATCTTCAAACAGGACCAAGTGGAAGTGCCTGTATTTTGGACCCAACTCGCCACAGATATCGCTGCCTCAAAATATTTCAGAAAGGCTGGGATCCCTGAGATTGAATCAGAGACCAGTATTCGTCAATTAGTTACACGTGTCGCTCGCACGCTTCGTCGTGCTGGTGAAGAAATCGGTGGTTATTTTGCTACATCTGATGACGCAGAAACCTTCGAAATGGAGTTGACTCACATACTTGTCACACAACGTGGTGCTTTTAACTCTCCCGTTTGGTTTAACTGTGGTCTATTTCATGAATATGGAATCAAAGGTGGTGGCGGGAATTATTACTGGGACAGAGAAGCACAGAAAGTTAGTATTTCCGAAAACGCATATCAGTACCCACAAAACTCAGCATGTTTTATTCAAAGTGTAGACGATTCTCTCGATTCCATGTTGGAACTTCAAAAGGCTGAAGTTCGGCTCTTTAAATATGGCAGTGGGACAGGATCAAATTTCAGTAAAGTGCGCGCAAAAGGTGAACATCTCTCCAGTGGCGGGGAAAGTTCTGGCGTACTCTCTTTTCTTGAAGGATTTGACCGATGGGCAGGTAGCATTAAGTCTGGTGGAACGACACGCCGCGCCGCAAAGATGGTCATTTTAGATATGGACCATCCTGAAATCGTTGATTACATTGACTGGAAAATGAAGGAAGAAGAAAAGGCAAAAGCACTTATCGCAGCAGGCTACCCCGCTGACTTCAACGGTGAAGCTTACGGTACAGTCAGTGGACAGAACAGTAACAACTCGGTTCGGATTCCAGATGTCTTCATGGATACATACCTGCAGGATAAAAAATGGCAAACAACTTATCGGACATCAGGTGAAGTTGCTGCGGAATACGATGCAAAAATGCTCGTTGATAAAATCGCTGAGGCAGCATGGGCATGCGCCGATCCGGGTGTCCAATTTGATGATACTATTCAGAAATGGCATACTTGTAAAAATACTGATCGAATCAACGCAAGTAATCCATGCAGCGAATATCTTTTCTTAGATGACTCCGCATGCAACCTTGCGAGCATAAATCTCGTCAAATATCTAAATGACGATGACACCTTTGACATTGATGGTTTCAGGGCAACAGCACGTGTCTTTATTACTGCGATGGAAATCATTGTAAGTTTGTCTTCCTATCCGACACCAAAAATCGCAAGACGTTCACACGAATATCGTCCTCTCGGACTTGGGTTTGCTAACTTAGGTGCACTCTTGATGCGCTTAGGTATCCCTTATGATAGTGCTGAAGCCTGCAGTTATGCTGGTGCTATTACCGCTATACTGAGTGGACGCGGGTACGCAACAAGTGCAGAAATTGCGAAAAGTGTTGGCACTTTTGATGGATATCCGAAAAATAGCGATTCAATGTTAGGGGTTATCAATATGCATCGCGATGCTGCCTATAAAATTGATGCAACAACTTGCCCCTCTAATCTCTTTGAAGCAGCGAGAGAAGATTGGGATCTCTGCCAGCAGAATGGAGAGATGTGGGGGTATCGCAATTCACAGATTAGTGTTCTCGCGCCAACAGGAACTATCGCCCTTCTAATGGATTGTGACACAACCGGTATAGAACCTGAATTCGCTCTTGTCAAATTCAAAAAGTTGGCTGGTGGCGGTTACATCAAAATTGTCAACCAAAGCGTCCGTGATGCTTTGAAAAAACTTGGATACATACCGACACATATTGAGGCAATTGTTACGCATATCGTTGGTACAGGTACGTTGGAAGGTACGCCTTTTATCAATCCTGAAGCACTCAAATATAAAGGTTTCACAGAAGAAGATATCGCACATGTTGAGGAGATGTTACCCAGTGCGTTTGATCTAAACCTCGCTTTCGCACCCGGTTTCCTTGGTGAAGAATGTCTTGAACGGTTAGGAATCTCCACTGAAAAAGCAGCCGATCCAGATTTTAACCTCCTTACCTACCTCGGTTTCAACGCAAGTGAAATCGCGGGAGCAGAGGAGATCATCTGTGGAACAGGAACCGTTGAAGGTGCGCCACATCTGTCATCTAAACATTATCCTATTTTTGATTGTGCAGTTCAATCCGGTAAGCACGGTACTCGCTTTATCCATCACATGGGACCGTTGAAATTGATGGCAGGAGTGCAGCCATTTATCTCAGGAGCAATCTCAAAAACAGTCAACGTCCCGCGTGAAGCCACTGTGGACGATATTAAAGAACTCTATGTAGAAGCGTGGCGACTCGGTGTGAAATGTCTTGCTATCTATCGGGATGGAAGCAAAGGTAGCCAACCGCTTTCAACGAGCACGCAGCAGGACGCACAAGATGAAGTAAGTGAAAGGCCTATCCGGAGACGTCTACCAGACAAACGGAACTCTGTTACACATAAATTTAGTGTAGGCGGTCATGAAGGGTACATGCACGTAGGGTTCTTTGAAGATGAAACTCCGGGTGAAGTCTTCCTTACCATGAGTAAGCAGGGGTCTACCATCTCTGGACTAATGGACTCTATTGCTATCCTCATCTCAGTCGCGTTGCAATACGGTGTGCCGTTAGACTCGCTTGTAGATAAGTTCAGCCACGTGCGGTTTGATCCATCAGGATTTACACAAGACCCCGACATTCCGATGGCAAGATCAATTGTGGATTATGTTTTCCGCTGGCTCGGTAAAGAATTTCTCCCGCAAGATGCACAACAAGAAACGGCAGATATTCTTGAGTTAGATGCACAGATGGCACTTCCTCAAGATACGCAGACAGACGCACACGGGAATAACGGTGAATCAGATCCGTGGGCAGACCGTGAGAAATTCATCTCAAGCCGACACGGGGACGCGCCACCTTGTCATGATTGTGGCACAATTATGATCCGAAGTGGTATCTGCTATAGATGTACCAATTGCGGTGCAACAAGCGGATGTTCATAAACCTTCCGAGAATTTATTTTAGGACTTACGCAAACCACATAGGTTAGTGTAAGTCCTTTTTATATTTTCTCAAATTTGTGCAGTCTGTAGGGACGATATGTATAGAAAATGGATTCTATCCTGTGTGTCCATTATTTTATGCTAACAGTCAAGAACAAGTGTAATGCCTACCAGAGCCATTTATAGTAAAATTTACAATTAATGAAACATATTGTCCCAATTGCCTATTCATAGAATGTAAGAGGCGCAATGAATAGCGCGACTACGAAAGAGTTTTTCTAAATGTAAAGTGTATTGTTAATTTCAAATTTCACTATAGTTTTCGATTGATTACAATATTTCTGTAGAAGTAGAGATGGTATTCAAGCATGTTGCATAGTAGTAGATACACTACGTGTGTCGTTATCATTGGATTGCAAACGGCACGCGGAATGTGTCTGCTACTATGTACATTATAATTTATTCAAAATTCGTCTTCAAATTTTTGATATGTTACAGAAAGCTGAATTGCTCTGCATAACAACCAATTATCTCCCACAAAACAAACTATATATGTTATAATAACTGTAAAATCTTTTATGGAGCGCGCAGATGGTAATCGCTGTAGACGCAGCAACCCTTGAAAAACGAAACAAAACCGAACAACAACTCTTTGCAGTCGTTGAACAGAACACCCCCGATTCAATTAAACCACCCCTTTTCCCACAAGACAACCCCGATGAATTCACATTCATTCTCAACAACGAATTGATTGAACAACTAAACCTGAGGGAATGGTTCCGTAACTACGCAAAAGAAGCACAAGTATCCACCGCAGGAATACGCGGCCCCCAAAACATCCTATATCCTTGGGATACCCGATTTCCGATTAATCAGGTCGGTATTATCTTAGCCACACTTGGAAAAAGTCTTGTTGCAAATGAAAAAGCAGAGGGACAAACTGTAGAAAAACTTGCGGGGTGTGAGGTGCGTTACAACTCACAAAAATACGTAGAATTCATCGCCCGAATTCAAGCAGCTCAAGGCATACGAACCTATGTCCCAAAAGGATTTGGCACACTGCCAATCTGGATGGCATCCTTCCTAATCTTCACCCTTGACTTAGATGGCGGAGAGCATGTCACTTCAAGCCACTCTGTCAGCACAAAAAATGCAACAAAGGATCTTAATGATCAAGGCAGTCAATATCTCCCCGAAGAGTCCATGCAGTTCGTCAGTAAGATAGAGCAGATACTCAAAACCGCAGAAACGGATGGCTATCCAATTCAGTTCAGCGCAGTAACAGACGACCATATTGATTTTGAAAGGTTAGACGAACTTCACGATGGTGTGCAACTATATGTCGGTTATCTCAAAAGCGGTGTCGCCACAAACGCGAACCTAAACCTTATCCGCCAGACAAAACCATCCATAGTCATTGATTGTGTTGGGGGATGTATGTATCGTCCGATGCGAGCAATCTTTGAGCGATTAGGCATTGCTGATTCTGTCCGCTGGCTACACATTGAACCAGACCCGCTCTATCACAACATCGGCAAACTGGACAGGAACCCCAAAACAGGTGAAACGGAATTTTATGACCTCGGGTGTGATTTTAGTATACTGGATGTAGTGAAATCTGCTGATTATGCTACCAAACTCAAGAATCAACCACTCGGAACAATCATTGAAGCAACCGACCCCGATGGTGACCGACTCATCGTTTGTCAAATAGAAGAGACATCGCGTGCTGAAACACTACAACAACTCGGTATAGATTATCTAATGCTTGACGAAGATCGACTACTGACGATTTACACACCTAACCAAGCATTCCTCATGCTGATGGATTTCCACGCGAAACAACTAAAAACTGCGGGATTCTGGGAAGATCATCCACGGTTTATGATAAAAACGACCCCATCTGCACTCGCCTGGGACCAATGGGGAGCAGCAAATGGTGTGCAGGTAATTAATGTCCCGGTCGGTTTCAAAGAGATCGCCGCAATCATGAAAAAGATTGAAAAGCAAATCACCGACACCCCGAACAAACCTGTAGTTGTCAAAGATGTTTATGGTGAAACCATTTCACTCGGTTTACAGCCACGTCTAATATTCGCGGGTGAAGAGAGTGGCGGGATGATTACCGGTCCAGAAGAACTTATCAAAAGCCACGGAGGTAGGACTGCCATTGCAATGCGGGAAAAATCCGCTGGTGAATCTATGGTGTTAGTCACGGCTCTCGCAGCACATTGTAAGCGGGAGGCTATACCACTATCTGATTATCTTGCTACTATCTTTACAGAGAGTCAAATCACCGCTTCATGTGATGTCAGAGAGGACATAACCTACTACAACGAATCAGAACCGAATCCTGAAAAACTGCGCAAAGCAAAACGGGAAGGCGAAGCAAAACGGGACAAAAACGACCTGTTTTTCCTCGGTATTGCTATCGCGCTCCGAGATGAGAAAATAGACATTGAACAGGCACGTATCATTCTTTCAGATGCACTTCCCGAACTTGAATTTACGGCACTTGAGAGTATCACATTTGTCGGGGATGGAACATATCTGAAGTTTGCGGATATGTTCGTTGAGGTGAGAAAGTCTGGCACAGATGCTAAGACAAAGGCTTATGCCTCTGGTCCTGACAAAGGCGAGTGTAGAAAATATGCTAAAGCCTTCGGTGAAACAAGCGGCGACCTCACCGAACTTTACCGTACACACATCGGTGAGACCTACTTAAAAGACGTTGAAAATAGAGCACGCGAGATATACAACACATTTCAATCTGCTTAATAGTAGTAGGCACACCGCGTGCCATAAATCAAAGAAAATATTAACCAAAATGGACTATCAAGGTAAGTCATTCTCGTAAGTTGGGTTTCGTTTCTCAACCCAACCTACGAGACTTCATATCTCTTATCCAGTGTCCATGTTTAAAACGTACTATCGCGATTAGTAATCGGACACCAACGAGATGAGTGGAGATAACGCACCAATACATCTTTTGCATCCGAAGTGCCGATACGGTAAAGTGCATGCACCGCATTACCACGGATATAACGGTTTTCATCAAAAAGCAGATTTTCCAAACCTTCAACAGCATCCGCAGCATGCTCCCCGATTCGACATAGTGCAAACACCGCATTACGTCTAACACCATCATTTTGGGATTCTAATGCCTCTATCAATCTCGGCACCGCTAATGAACCTGATTGACTTGTCGTACCTAATGCTTCAATCGCCCGCACACGGACATTGGCAGATTCATCCTCTAACGAATTAACCAAATCAGGGACAGCTGGTTCCGCCTTCGTTCCAAGGTCTCCAAGTGCTTCTGCAGCATTCGCACGAACGCCTTCAGGTGCATCTTTCAATGCATTGCGTAGTGCATCAACAGCAGGTGAACCCATTGCGTTCAACGCATAACACGCATTACGACGTGCCATATCTGATTCTTCATAAAGACACCTTACCAACGGTCGAACCGCTTCTTCTCCAAACTTCGGTAATTGATAGGCAGCTCGCAATCCAACGGATTCAGTCTCACCATTCATCGCACTTATCAAACCTGACAACGTTTCACCATTAGGAGAAGCCGATGTATTAACACCCTTTGAACCGAGGTGCCAGTTCCAAAGATGTTCAAACATGTCCTGATGTTCCGCAGATCCAAGTGCTGTTCCGTTTCCCCATGATGTTTCTTTATTTGCCCACGTCGGTTCCTGCGGTTCAACCATTCGCGCATAGAGAAACTTCATCATATAACGTCTCTCTTCAGTCTGATTCGGCATTGCGCGATGCCATAGATCATAATTTGCGAATACCACAGAACCCGCTTTCCCAGTAATAGGATGTTCGGGAGATATTTGCGATCCTTCATTCGTGCTGAAATAATGACTTATCGGAACAACCCCAGTCGGTCCTCGTTCTACAGGTGTATCTTGTGGGTAATAGAAAACAAGCATCCGCCGTGTATGATGTGACCACCTTTTGCCACCATCTTGATGCATTCCCTGTCCACTACTACCGGGAGGATTGTAATGCGGATGCCGATGCGGTTGCATATAATAATCCGGTCCCAATAGACTTGTCAATGCCCCTTTCACGTTAGCATCGTCAAAGACTCTCTGAATTTCTGGTATTCTCGGTAAAAGATTGTTGCCTGGGTTCCCCTCTTTATCAAACACTGCTGCTGTTCTTTCAAAAACGTATTCGTGAAATGTTACTGGTAAATCTGTAGTCACAGTAACAAACCCGTTCACGATAAACTCACGCATCTGTGCGTCTGTTAAAAGGTTCTCTGCCATTTTCATCTCCTCCAAAGGATTTTTAGTGTCATTAAACCTAAATTTGAATTAGTATGTCATTAATTTGTAAGATTTACAACAAAAAATGTCCATACTACAATAAATTATGGTATACTATGGTAAAATTTCCAAATATATCCTCATTCACCAGCAAGGGTTATTTAGTTTTCGGGATTTCTGATGTATTTATCACAAAGGTTAATGTGTGTCAGATTAGATATTATTCAATAATCCGACATGGTAGTAGGCACGCTCCGCGTGCCGTTTACAAAGAGAATGACGGCACACCAAATCAACGGTATGAATGCCGTCAGGCATTCCCCGGAGTGTGCCTACTACTTTGCACTGATACACCAAATCTAACTATTAGTAAAACTAAATAACGTGGAATCTATAAACTAAATAGCCCTGATCACCAGCGGATGCGCTTTGTAAGCGCGCTGTAAATATTCTTTATTATCAAACGCTGCGGTGTGAAAACCCAATCCTTTAGGTTTGGGATGAAACACCGCCAAAAAACTTGACTTATGAAAAAAACATGGTATCCTATTTAAACGAGTTTAGCGGCGGTTGTCGTTAGGCATCTGCCACACCCCTAACGATGGGATATGGAATCTTCACAGGATACGGGAATGTCATGTTAAAAACACATAAAATTGCATTGAATCCAAACAATAAGCAACGGACTTGGTTCGCCCAGCAATGTGGTTATGCGCGGTTTGCCTATAATCACGCATTAGCAGATTTTAAAGCAGAGTTAGATAAAGATAACTTTCTATCTGCCACAGCATTAAACAAGCGATTTAATGTCGCTAAGAAAGAACATGCTTGGACAAAAGATATGGATCAAGTTGTCCCGAATAAAAGCATATTTGGCAACTTATCCGCTGCGATTGCGAATTGGGTTGGCAAGCGTGCGAGATTTCCAAGATTTAAAAAGCGTGGCAAAAAGGATTCCTTCACGACAAACAATCAGTTTGTGGAAGTTAAAGGTCCAAATATCAAACTTCCTAAGATAGGTTGGGTCAAGATGTTTGAAGCATTGCGTTTTGTCGGGAAGATTATGAAGGTGACAGTCTCAAGAATAGCACACCGATGGTTTGTCTCTATCACTGTCTACACAGAGGACACCGAAGTCGTTGATAACTCAACGCACCCTGTGATTGGCATTGATGTGGGGATAAACACATTGGCAACCTGTTCAGATGGCATCAAATATAATAATCCGAGACCGCTCAAACGCTATGCGAAAAAACTCAAACGGGAACAACGTAAGTTTAGCAGAAAAGTGCCTAAGTCAAAAAACGGGTTCAAGCAAAAAGATAAGGTAGCCAGACTGCATTATCGTATCGCTTGTATCCGGGGTGACGCACACCACAAAGCAACTACGGATATAGTCAACCGGGCACGAGGTATCGGGACTGAGACGCTAAAGATTACCAACATGCTAAAGAATAAGAAACTTGCCAAAGCATTGTCAGATTCAGCATTAGGTGGGTTTCTCTCTAAACTCAAGACGAAAGCAGAAACACATGGAATACCTGTTACAGAAGCATCCCAATTCTTTGCATCGAGCAAAACATGTAGCAATTGTGGACACAAGAAAAAAGAGTTAGAACTATCAGAAAGGACATATCATTGCAGTCAATGCGATATTTCTATAGATAGAGATATCAACGCTGCAATCAACTTGAAACCAACTACGGTGGGGCACACCGAAAGTCACGCCTGTGGAGTCCAATTAAGACCTAATGCAGTTCAGAAAAAGGCACGAGAGACGGAAGCAGGAAAAGTCGTTTGGAAACAACAATTGTTACCAATATAAGAACTAAGAACCCCACTGCTTTAGCTGTGGGAGTATGTCAGTTGTTTGATTATATCTACAAAATCGCATAAAGGTATTATAACATGGCAAGATCTTTTGAAAAATCGTTGGCATGGCGAGAACGTGCCACAGCTGCATTAGTCGGCGGTGGACAACCCCACAAACAGAGCAACCCACCGCAACCTGTTATGGTCGCAGGTGGTAAGGGTTCACATTTCTGGGATGCTGATGGAAACGACTATATTGACTATCTGATGGGATATGGACCGATGATCCTCGGACACGCCTATCCTACCGTGATAGAAGCTGTTGCAAAGGCATTGGAACGTGGCAACGTTTATAACTTCGGACACACATTGGAAATTGAACTCGCAGAAAAACTTGTTGAGATTATCCCTTCTGCAGATAAGGTCGCATACTTTGTTGGTGGCTCCGATGCAACCACTGGTGCACTCAAATTCGCTCGTGCCTATACCGAAAAAGAAAAGGTGATCCGATGTGGTTACCACGGTTGGCACGACTGGTGTCACAGCACGCGAGGACACTTACCGAGTAGTGCTGCAGCAACGCTTAGCGTTCCTTTCAACGACATTGACGCACTTGAAGACCTATTTAAGGAACATCCCGATGAGATCGCGTGTTTGATTATGGAACCATCTGGACATGATCTACCTACCGAGGGGTATTTGGAAAACGTCAAATCCGTTGTGAATACCAACGATGCGCTATTAATATTTGATGAAGTTAAAACTGGATTCCGATACGCTTTAGGTGGCGCACAGGAGTATTTCGGTGTTACACCTGATATGTCGGTTTTTGGAAAAGCATTGGCGAACGGATTTGCTACCGCTGTCGTTGTCGGCAGGAAAGATATTATGGATGAAGTTGCTGGTGTATGGGTCGCCGCTACCTTCCACGGAGAGGTATCACTTGTTGCCGCAGCTATTGCTACGATTGCAGAATTGGAAGCGAAAGATGGCGTAGCTTTTATGTGGAAACAGGGGCAAAAATTATTAGATGGCTATAAAGAAATGACAGACAGGTTGGGGATTGACCAAGCGCGTATCGGTGGCATTGGACCTATGCCTTTCTTTGGTTTGAATGCTGATGGTGAAAAGCAAGGTCAATTCCGCAGAACATTCTATGAAGCAACATTAGACGGTGGATTGTATCTACCTGAAGGACATATCTGGTTTATGTCCATTTCACACACAGATGAGGACATCGCAAAGACATTGAATGTTTCAGAAGATGCACTCAAACGTGCAATAGCAAAAACATAATTCATTAGAATAATCTAAGTTGCTACCTACTGAATATTAATCATCAACTTGCTGTATCAAACGAAGAAACAAAGGAAATCTGCATATTTAAGTGCCACTTCTTATAAATCGGGGTTACAAACCCCTCCAACAAATGATAGGTGGCAACTTAGGTTAGAATAGGAAACAATTATGGAACAACCAACAGATTATACAAAACCTTTTATTGTTGATAAGAACTTGGGGGCAGCACTTGACATAGACAATGCTGCGCTACCACAAACTACCTCTGATGGCTCACCTGTCGTCCCACCGACACAGGAGCAGAAATATCTGTTTGACATGCGTGGGTGGTTATTAGTACCCGGTGTATTGGTAGGTGATGAACTTGAGGAGATACAGGATTTTTGTCACCGACTTCGCCATGAACCTGAGTCTATTCCAGATTATGAACGTTCACCTCTCGGTGGTCCGGTGCAAAAATTAGCCGATCATCCAAATGTTGTCGGATTTCTAAATGAATTCCTGGCACATCCAGCCTTATCAAGTCCAGAATGTTACGGTTTCAGAATGGAATCCTGCCACATGTTCTATCGCACGGTTGGGGATGGCAACTTTGGACCCCATAACGGCAACGGCATGCTCCGTTTCCCCGGAGATTCCCATCTGTATCGGTGTATACCGGGCAGGGGATATAGTGGTTTAACTCGTATTGTTTGGGAACTCAATCCAGTTAAATATAGACAAGGCGGTACACTGTTCATTACAGGAAGCCATAAGGCTGTTTATACTGCCCCTGAAAGTATCCGAACTCCGGACTCTCCAATTTGGGATACCTACGAGTGTCCAGCAGGTTCGCTGCTCTTTTTCACTGAGGCGTTGACGCATAGTACACATAAATGGACAAATGAGGATAATAATCGGATGGCAATTTTCAGTTGCTATAATACTGTGAATAGCAAATGGCACGATTGGAATCCACATTCAAAACTGCTTGAGGAGATGCCACCGAAACGACAGACTCTCTTTAGACCTGTTCGCGCTGCGAATAACCTAATACAGTAGAAAATTGAATGTTTATCTATATCAGACATAACACAATCCGTGTGTTAGTTGTTTTCATAAACTTATGCTTTTGCTTCGGTTGCGAATGGATTCCAACAGAGGTAATCACGACTTTTCCTGTTGAAAAAGTCGCAGTTGCAACCATCTCTGCAATAGATGGAAGTGATTTGACAGGCACTGCTACATTCACAGAAGTAGACAATGGTGTTCACGTCAGAATAGAGATTCAGAATACATCTCCCGGATTACATGCCACGCATCTCCATCTTGGCAGTTGCGACGACATAGGACCACACTGGCATCCTGTGGGTATTCCAGCAGGTACAGTCGGTGTGCCAGTCGTTGAATCAACACTTGATGCTCCACCTATCGGTATAGGTGAAATAGGCAACATTCCGGTAGCTGAAGATGGCACAGGTAGCTTGGAATTTACAACTTCGTTTTGGTCTGTCGGCGGCGATCCAAACACTGATATTCTCGGCAAACTGATACCTATCCACGAGACAGGCGATACCTTCCGTACGAATCCGCACGCACACAATACTGCGACACCTAACACCGTCATGCATACCCATAATATCACACAAATGGAAACGGGTATGGAACCGCCACAAGCAACCCACGCTTGTACACTCGCAGTGCTTGGACAGCAGATTGATTTGAATGCAGATCACCACCTCCCCGGTCAAGATGTGAATCCACATACTCATGATTTGTTGGAACTCCTATTAAAATGCTTCCTGAAACCTGAAGAATTAACTAATCCCGCAATTCTGACTACGATCCCATTCAAAGGTTCATCGGAACATCAGGCATTTCTGAATATTGAACCGAAAACTTTAGCTGCCTACCACGACTTTTTTACCTCTTTAGGTATGCCCGTAGACCCAGATTTCTTCACAAACCAATTCCAACAGGCATTTCCATCCACAACTCCTGATGCGTATAAACAGGAGATGCAACAGCGGTTAACACATCTCTATATCACATCAGGTTTTGATTTTCATAATCCTGCTGATTTATTGGGTTATAACTTATTGATAACCAGTTTTTTGGATGCGCGTACGACTGCGTGGGTGTTAGGTTATTTTCAAGGGGATGATGTAGCATTTGGTGAGTGGATTGTTGACGTGCTATATGCTGTACAGGTGAGACCGGGTGGCGGGGCACGCATCGGCTGCGGTGTGATTGAGTTGGTGGAGTGAAACGTATTCCACTATGAATATGAATTCCTTCCAACTGCAATAGATACTATATCTCATCTGCTTCTCGTAATGCAAAATCAATAAGTGCTTTACTCAAACGTATTCCGTTATTCTGCATTCTTGTCAAAAGTGGTTTGATGGCAACGACTAACTCCTTTTTCTTCGCTTCCAGCAAAATACCAACCGTTCCTCTAACAATGAGACCTATATTTTGAGCCACTTGCCGTGCCTTTTTTTCATCAATGAGGACAAGGACTGCTTCCTGTTCTTTAGCAAGAGCTAATACCTCTGCTTCACCACCATCAATTCCTTCATAGACCTCCGCTTTTTGCTGATCTGCTAAATCTACAGTTATTATCCACGGGGCATTGTTGAGTATCTCTCTATGAATTGTTTCATCAATGGTTAGAAACTCGTTTTCAACTTCTCGTGGTATCCATACTTCGGTGTAGAGGTCTCGTAAAAGTGAAAGAAGATTGATCCCTGACAGACCAATAAGTGGACTTGTATTACAGATGATCGGCTTTGTAGACATTTTCAAGTTCCGCTTTCAAATCTTCAACTGTCCCAAATGGTGAAAGTCCGTAATCCCCCATAAGCATAATAAATACACCACGCGATATTCCAGCAAGACGTGCAGCACTTCCGCTACTGAGTTCTTCATTTTCATAATACTTCATTGCTAACGCTATACGCGCATCTTTATCAATTTCAAAAGTCTTTGGATTTGAATTCAGTAGATCCGCAATGTCTCCCGGCAATTGAACCCCTATCTTCTCTTCAAAGGCTGCAATACTTTCATGTGTGCTATGGAATTGAACAGAGATATCAAAGCCTTGCAGTAAAGCGGAATTCAGGTCTCTTCTTGCTTCTTCCCACTTACTTGCATGTAAGTATACCTCACCTCGTATGTAGTAGTATTCAGGATTCTTCGGTTTCAATACTAACATTTGTGTATAGTCAGCAATTGCCTTTTCCAGTTCACCTTTACCAAGGTACGCATTACCGCGATATTGATACGCTTCGGCAAGATCAGGATTGACTTCTATTGCTTTGGTAAAACAAGCGATAGCAAGTTTTATCTCGTTTCTTTTTAGATAATGCATACCTCGATTGAAATGCAAATCTACATGTTTTTGTTTGTTATACATTACCTTCTCCTACGCGATGTAAATTCCTTGAATATAATAATAACATATCCAGCAACATATATCAACAAGGCTTCAAACTCCGGGTATGTAAAGATCTTGTCACTAACTTCTCACCAATCATGGTAGGGGTGGGTCTCTGTGCACGCCCGTTGACTCATAGGACAAGGAATGGCGGGGCACAGAGACCCGGGGAATGCCATAAGCGCATTCATACCGTTGATTTGGCCCTACAATAGGTTACAGGTCTTTTACTTGAATTGATGTCTACGGTATCAAAAACTTTACACACCCTCAAACTCTACACTCGCCAAAACCTCTTGCCTTAAACTGCCGAATTACGTTATCATAACAGTAATCATGAACACCCAAAAACACCTTTCATACATCTTTGTCCTACTTCTTCTATTCATAGGAACTGCACACGCGCAAGTCCTGATAGACTCTGTCATTGCAGTTGTCAACAAACAAGCGATTACTCAAAGCGAACTCGTTGATGAATTTCGCATCGAGACTATGATAGACAACCCCTTAAAGAAGAAACCGACTGAAACAGATAAACAGGCATATTTAGATCGTATCATTAGCCGTGAACTTGTCCTACAAGGTGCAGAGAAGATAGGTATTACAACTACTGATCACAAGGAACAGGTAGCAGAACGTATCGCTGAGATACATGCCAAATTTTCATCTGAAAAGGCATTTCAAGACGTTATGCAGAAACAGAAATTAGAGATTGCGACTTTAGAAAAGTGGGTGTATGAACAGATTATTTACGATGCTTATTATAGTCGTCAGTTTATCAGTAGGGTTGATAGCAGGGAGATTGATGAGTTAGCACCACAGTATTTTGAATCAAATAAAGAAAAATATGTTGTTCCAGCAACGGTTACATTTCGTTCTGTCTTGGTAGCCTACCCATCCGAAAGTTCTGAAGAACAGAAACAAGCTACCAAACGGATTGCAGAACAGATCAATTCACGGTTAATGCTCGGAGAAACTTATGAAAAGATTGAGCAAAGTTACAAAACAGATCCTACTATCAGTATTGATTCCTTAACCCTAACAACAGACACCCCGTTGGGAGTAACCGTTGCAAAATTAGAACCCACAGAACGAGAGGGACCTATCCTTGTTCCAGAAGGATATAGGATTGTTGAACTTATCAAGAAAACTGCTGCTCGTCAAAAACAGTATTCGGAAGTTAAAGACGAGATCTCCACAATGATTCGACAGAACAAAGCAAAAGCTGAATTCAACAGATGGTTGGCGAGACAAAAAACAAGTGTTTCTTGGTACATCATCAACGATGCACTCAACCAAATACAGATTCAACCGACAGAATAATCCGATGAAACACCTTCGGTCGCGAACATTCATCTACACACTCTTTCTGATATGCACTGTTCCAGTTTTTGGTGAGGTGCTACAGTGGGATATAGCCACCTATCCTACAGAAGTTCAGGAGCAACTTGATAAGGCACAACAAGCATTCAAAAAAGAGAAATTTGCAGAAGCATTACATCTATATCAGACAATTACGAAAGATACATCTACCTTTCTGATGGCACATATCAGGGAAGGTGATGCAGCCGCGAAGTTAGGAAATTATCCCAATGCGATTGATGCATTTCAACATGCATTACAACTGATTTCAGAGATTCCCTATGCTGAACGTGTCTCCTTTGAACCGACAGTGCAAGCCAAACTTGCCACCGCCTATCATCGTAATAAACAACTGGATGCAGCAGATACATTGTTTCAGACTGCGATCAAAGGAGCAGGAGAAAACGCACCTGTCACATGGTATATCGCCTTGGGACAGATTGAAACCGAACGCGGCAATTTGGAGAAGGCGCGGCGTTACTACATAACGACGGTGCAACTTTATCCAGACACAACCGCAGCCTATAACAACCTTGGACATGTCCTACTAAAACTCAACCGTATTGATGAAGCAGATGCTGTGTTTCGTCATGCATTGACATTGAATCAAACGTTGGCAAGCGCTGCTTTTGGCAGGGGTGAAGTCGCAGCAAAACGCAGTCAATTCCTTGCAGCAAAGCGTTTTTACGAACAGGCTATCCAACAATCTCCACATGAACCGATATTCTATAAATCACTTGCAGATGTGCTTGATCAACTTAAGGATACCGAAGCGGCGAAACGTGCACGTCAACGTCACAGGCAAACGTTAGCAGAAATCTATCGTCTACAGGCACACCAATATATTGAAAAACAGCAAGGGAAACCCGCACTGGAACTATTAACGAAGGCACTTGAAGCAGACAAAGCCTATATCCCCGCACTAAAAGATTATGCTTATGTTCAGATGCAGATGAAGGAGTTGGTTTCCGCAAAGCAGACATATCTACGGGTGCTTGAATTAGAACCTGTTTCACGGCAAGCATTGCTACATCTCGGTATGATAACAGCACAACTTGGGAAGCAGGGTGAAGCAGAATCACACTTTCTCACGCTAATTCAACACGATCCAGACTTCATGGACACATACTCTCAACTTGCCAATCTCCGTGAAGCGTCAAACAATCTCAGAGGTGCTGAAAATGCGCTTACGATGGGAATTCAGCATCAACCTGCGTGGGCACCAGGATATTGGTGGCGTGGGCAGATTTACCAAAAACTCGGTGATTCATCCAAGGCGGAGATGGATTTTCGCCGCGCAATCCGACTCGCACCTGATGTGCCATTTCCAAAAGATGCGTTAGCTGCACTCCTCGCAAGGGAAAGCAGATCACTTGATGAAGCACGAACACTTGCCGAATCTGTTGTGGCAAGTGATAAAAGACCAACACATATCGCAACGTTGGCACTTGTTTATTACCGTCTCAAACTGACAACTGACGCGCAACGTGAAATAAATAAGGCTTATTCACAAGATTCAAAGAACTCCTATATTTTACAAATTCGTTCAGAAATTCTACAGATTAACAAATAGTAACTGCTAAATATTACAAAAATATAATCCAATTGAATTAGGTGTAAATTAAATACTTGTAAAAAAAACGCAATTGTGTTAACATTATAACAGGTTGTGTAGTACATAAACTTGAAGAGTGACTAACTAACATAAAACGACTTTTTGCTTTAAAGTCTCAATAATAGGTACGTAACTCTTCTTCAAACTACTTAGAATTCTATAGATAAGGAGCATTAATAATGCTAAAATTTCAGATATCCCTTATTGCCATATTAATTTGTTGTATGGCTGTTATGTCTTGTAGCCGTTCACAGGATGCATTAGACGCTGTCATGGTGGATCCGCCAGCAGAACACTTGTCGTGGATGAGTGTTACGCTACCGGTACCAATGGGGACAACAGCTCACGAAGCGGGTTCCCGGACTATCTATTTCAATGAAGCCGCTGCTATGACAAACATGGCTGAGGGTGATAAGATGTACCCTGTTGGTTCTATGATTGTCAAGGAAGCCATGAATGCTGACAATACGGAAATTACCCAGATCGTATCAATGACGAAAACCGACGATCCGGAGTATATGGACTATGGTGGATGGATATACGGTTTCGGAGGAAACAACCTGGCTGTTGCAGATAGTGTAGGTTGTGACGAATGTCACGCAAAAGCCGGTGACGGTAATGATTACGTCTTCGTTTCGCTTAAAATGGATGAAGAAATGATGGATGGCATGACTGGCATGGAAGAAGATGACATGACTGGCATGGAAGAAGATGACATGACTGGCATGGAAGAAGATGACATGACTGGCATGGAAGAAGATGACATGACTGGCATGGAAGAAGATGACATGACTGGCATGGAAGAAGATGACATGAACGGCATGGAAGAAGATGACATGAACGGCACTAACGGTAACTAAGACCACGGCAGTGCCTAAAACATCTCACATTACATACAACCGAATCGGATTGGTAGAACATTTAGTTGTTCCCAGTCCGATTTTCTTTTTTAATATTTGTAGGTGTGGTTTCCTAACAGCACTATAGGCGTCAATTTAAGGATTTATTTGCATGGCGATAACGTTCTTTAGTCCCGTAGGGACGGGATGTTTATAGCTAAACGCCATCATTACAGCTTTTAGTCCCGTAGGGACGATATGTTTGTAACAACCGAAACGTATAAACATATCGTCCCTACGGGACTAAGAAATGGGTGTTGAACGTTGTGCTATAGACATATCGTCCCTACGGGACTGAGGACACTAATAAAATGGAATGATCTTCTTAAATTACGCCTGCTATTGTAGCGCGGGTTTCTGTGCTTACCATAAAAGGAAAACAAAAAGCCGTGTATCAGATACACGGCTTTTCATTCTTATTACGATTCAAAGATGTATGGATTATTTATCACCCCATGCCGGACCACGTTTAACCCATAAACGTTGACCAACGCTTAGTTTATTCCTATTAAAGACATAATCGTCCTGATTTCCTGCGACTAACCGCGTCCACTTCTCGGCATCGTCATAAATCTCAGGACGCGCAGCGATGTGCTTAAGGGCTGCTTCACCGTTGGCTTCCTCAATGTCCTCTTCCTTTACGAGATATCTGTCAACCGGTTCAGGACTTGTCACACTAAAACTGAAACTGTATGAGGACTCAAGGGTATTTCCTGCCATATCTGTGGCACCAGAGACAGTTACAGTATACATCCGTCCGGCACGCATCGGCATATCTGAAGTAAATGTCACAGAATTACCTTCACCGTTGACCGTGCCAGCAAGTGTTGCTTCCGCAGGTTCGCTCATAGAATCTTCTGTTTTGGCAACTGCAACATCAATTGTAACGCTATTGACATTAATTGGTTCACTAAAGGTAACCGACAGGTTATCCCTAACGTTCAAAGAGTTTTCGTACTCAGAGAAAACTGTAGCATCTGTAGGGTCAGTGCTGGTTACCGTCGGTGGGGTCGCGTCGGTGTATGTAAACTTTTGCGTGAGTGTAACGGGGGCTTCTGGTTTTCCGTTGTTAGTAATGATAACAGCCACTGTTTGTCCCGCTTCACCAGGAGGTGTCATCACAGTTACTTCTGTCTTACTCGGAACTGAAACATCAGTACCTTCATTCCCACCGAAAGTCACTGTAACACCGTTTTTCATGTCAAATTTTTCACCCGTAATTTTCACAGGTGTTCCACCAGTTTCTGGTCCATCAAGTGGTGTCATTCCTGATGGCACCGGTTCAGGATTACAGCCTCCGCATCCTACCATCCATACGCAGACAAATGCAAAGATAACATGAATGGCTTTATTTCTGTGTTTTTTCATCAATCACTTCTCCTTATCATCAAGAACAGGTATGTTCTATCTTACGAAGTATAATTTCTTGCAGCTTGGGCAATCACATTCCAAGTTGTATTATCGGCTTGAATTACGTCCTAAAATCCCTATTTTCTAAAATTATACATGCAAACCTGTGTAGTTGTCAACCTTTTTTATTACCCACGCCATGTGGTACGCTTTAACGGGTCGTTGACGTTAACGATAAGATCAGGACCAAAACCTTCAATTGCCAATTGCACCGTATCACCGTCACCAACTGCAGTAAGTGCCTCGTGGTGTGTGCCTGTAGAGACAACATCACCCGGTTCCAATGTTAGTACATTCGTTACCTCTGCAAGCAATTCTGGGACGAAACGCGCCATTGAGTTTGTGGAAAAATCGTGCTGCAATCTGTCATTTATCGAGAGTTGTACACCGAGTGCATTCGGATCGGGAACTTCATCAGCGGTGATAAGCCCTGGTCCCATCGGTGCAAAGGTGTGCCAACTTTTACCAAGAAAGAACCCACCCGGCAAACCGCGTGCAGACACGTCTATAAATTGTGTGTATCCGAACACATGGTCAAGAGCATTTTCTTCAGTCAAGTGTTTTGCCGTTTTTCCAATAACAATCGCCAACTCAGGTTCAAAATGAAACACAGTTACATCTACTTCAGGGAGTTCAACAGTCTCTTTCGTAGAAATAACACCGGTTGGGGACTTGAGAAAGGCATTGAAATCACCACGAGATGGACTGTCCGGTTCAATGTAGTTACCAGCAAGACAAACAAGTTGTCCAGGACGCGGCAGCGGGGCATTAAGGGTGACGTTATCTAATGAAATTGGCATGTCGTTTTCTGCTACATCCACAATTTTTGAATGCAGATTATCATAATCTGCGATTACCATTTGAATCAGTTCTTGTGGGGTATGGTATTGAATATCATTGAGGGCATTGCTGATGTCAACGATGCCGTTTTCTTTTAATACACCAAGATGGTAATCATCGAAGAATGCAAGTTTCATTCAGTATTTTGCTCCTATGTTAAATTATTTGACAAGTGGATGACTCCGTTCTTTCAAAGGTAGTCGCACCTTTGAGGCGGAGAAATGTGACACATAAGTAGCACTTACACACTCAAGTGAAGTAAGTGCATTGCGTCCACCGAGTTCTGGTTGATTTCCATTAAGTATTGCGTCTCTCATATTTTGTGCACTCCAGATCGTATGGCGAGACTTCCATGCTTTTCCAGAGACTATAGTAGGCATTAGAATTAATCGGACCACTTTGCACCAGCGAGGTTAGGAAACCTCGCCTACCAAGGGTGGAAAGTGTCCTTTTATTTTTAGGTTTCACCATAAATGTGTCCTGCGATTGTATTGTCCTGAGAGAATTTCCAGTGTTGGCATCCCAATAACGGATTGTATGATCATAATTTTCACTGGTAAGTGTTTTTCCATCTGGATTGAAGCCATGGAATAGACAGCACCCTAATGTTCGGTGAGGATGTTAGGATGGTTATCTAAGTTCACATCCCAAAAATGACACTATGGTTTCGCATCCCATAAAAGTACAGTGCCATCACTAACCACACTTGCTATTGTTTTTCCATCTGGACTGAACGATACATATGTCCTGAATCCACTCCGCACTTCAAGGTTGCGAAGAAAGTTCCCCGTGTCCACATCCCATATTCGGATACCTTCTCCACTCACACTTACAAGTTTTTTTCCATCTGGACTAAAGACGATGTTATATAGAGCATCTATGTCAGATGTTTGTTGTTTCATCATCCGTAGAAGGTTTCCTGTGTCTATATCCCATAAACTGATACCACCCCACAACGAATAACTGGCAAGCATTGTTCCGTCCGGACTTAACAATATATCTTCTACACCATGAGATGATTGTACTGTTATGGATTGCTTTTGTGTTCCTGTGACTACATCCCAGAAGCGGATAGTTTCATCCCAACTGCTACTGATGAGTGTCTTCCCATCTTGACTGAACGCAACACCATTACAACCCTCTGTATGGCCTTTGAATGTGTTAAGGAGTTTCCCCGTGTCCACATCCCATAAATGAACCATCCCGCTTGTCTTTTTGTGTCCATCTAGAATAAAATATCCATCTACACCTGCAGTTGCTATGGTTTTCCCATCCGGACTGAACGTCACACTATTAACATACCTTTTATGTGCATTAATTGTATTTAACTGTTTACCTGTGTTCACATCCCATAAATGGACAGTGTTGCGCTTATGCCAAGTTGCTAATATCTGACCATCTGAAGTGAACGCGACCTCAGTTTCATAACTCGGTTCCTCTTTCATCAGGTAAGTTTTTTCACGAGTTTGTATATTGTAAAGGTACATACCAGTGAAACTCACTATCATCAGACTCATGCCATCCGGTGAATATTGTATTTCATAGATGAAATCTTCACCGAGGTCCAGGCGATCTGTTGCACCTTGAGGTAAGGGTTTTAATGGATCCTGAGCGGAAATAGTAGGGTAATGAAGGAGTGAGATGAGAGATAAAATTAAAACAGTTGAAAGTAGTGTATATTTCATGAGAAGTCTCCCCAGTTTTGGTAGGATTGGTACCCCACATCTTAATTCATTGCTAATAACATTTGCCACTGCTTCTCGTCAACAAGCACACCCTTTTCTAAGCTTTCCTGCCGTGTGTGTAACATACCTTCTCCGGGGTACCGCACCTTTTCGTTTTCATCTAAGGGCATAGCAGTATGGAAATCATTGATAATTGCTTCCACGGTATCGTCTAATACTTTCTGTCCCATCATACCGGAGGCATTGATAGCAATATAGACCTGAGAGACAGCATATTCTGATTTCTGTTTCCCAATCTGATGCGTGGCTTGTCCACCTGAGATTACGGCAGCCATTGTGTCAAGCACCAGTGCCAATCCAGAACCTTTCCAATAGCCAATTGGGAGTGCTCTTTGGGAATCGAGAATCTCTGCAGGCTCAATCGTTAGTTCACCCTGAGTATCATACCCACCCGGTAGCGGCAGCTGCTTGTCTTGAAGTTTGAGCACTTCTAATTTTCCGTTTGAATACTGACTCATCGCCATATCAAGTAGAATATGTCCGTCATCACGAGGTATAGCAATCGCTAATGGATTGTTCCCGATCTTCTTCTCCGCAGAACCCCACGGCGGCATGAGTTTAGTCGTATTAGTCCAACACATTCCGATATACCCAGACTCTGCTGCTTGCAACGCATAAGCACCACCACGCATCCAATGGTTTGTATTAGAAAGCCCGACACAACCTATACTATGTGTTTCGGCAAGTTCCATTGCGCGTTGCATACAGAAGTGTGCGTTCACAAGACCTACACCCATCTTTCCATCCCAACGTTCTAAAGCACCAAAACTTTCTATTTGCTCAGGTTGTGCACGGAAATCAATCTGTTTGTTTTTTAGTCCTACAACAAATCCGGGAAACCGATTGAGACCGTGTGAATAAACACCATCGCGTTGGTTTTCGGCAAATAAACGTGCACATAATTGCGCACGTTCATCTGCAAATCCAACAGATGAAAGTACACGATAAAATTCATTACACAAAGTTTGGAAAGGCACACGTATCATGCAAGTCTTCCTTGAAATGTAATTCAGTATTATTATGCCTAATGTCAAAGAAGATTGCAAGATATTTCGTGTTTAGCAAGGATGTTGTTTAGGTTGTTCAGATTAGTAAAAAGAAATGTGTAGATTCACTGTGTGGGGAAAATAAAGTCTATCCATAATAACACAGATATTTCACTATACTAACCTAAGTTGCTACCTACTGAATATTAATCCTCAAATTACTTTGTCAAACGAAGAAACAAAGGAATTCTGCATATTTTAGTGCCACTTCTTATAAATCGGGGTTACAAACCCCTCCAACAAATGACAAGTAGCAACTTAGGTTATACTACCACATTTCAAGCCAATCCATAAGGGTTGTCACAGGTTGCGTTTGGCTGCGGATTACCCATTTGAAATCAGGGTCTTTCCAATAGATTGAACCCGGATGGTCTCCATCACGAAGATAACGGATGTCAATTGCCCAACGAATAATCTGGCTTGTGGTGTGTGGTATGGATCTATGGAGTGTGAGATTATGGAACACCAAGGCATCTCCCATTTCCATCGGACAGGTCACAATACGATCATCATCCACAAGTTCATCCATGACCTCAAGGAATTTACCTTCGCGCTCTTCAGTATGATGATTAACAACGCCTAATTGATGTGAACCTGCAACCACTTGCAAACAACCGTTGGTCTCATCTACTGGAACGAGAGGAATCCATGCTGTTGGGATCAGTGATTCTTCACTTACTTTACCGAAATAACCACTGTCTTGGTGCCACGGAACAACAGTCAACTGCTGTCCGGGAAGTTTTGGACGTGCATTGAAGACCGGATGTCCGATGACATCCGTGCCTATGAGCTGACCGATAGCATCTACGAGTGGTCCGGCATAATGCAGATCAAAGATTTCTGAAGTTGCGATCTGTCCACGCCAAGAACGACCGAAGCGGCTGGCATGATTTCCAGCGACTTTCAGCAATCGTGTTTCAAATGGAAGTTCTGTGCCTTCATCTTCTACTGTACCCTGTTCTTTCAGTTGCCGAATTATGTTCTCTACGACACAAGCGAACCTGTGGCGTACACCATTTATAACGGGTTCAGGTATAACGTTTTTTAGTAATAAATATCCATCGTTTTCCCATTGATGCATCTGTTCTGTAGTAAGGGGATGTATTTGTATCTGATTTGTTTCCATATTTCTCTCGCTTCCGAATCAACATTTTCTATTCTGGTGATTTACTGATGTGTTTCTATATATGCTCGGAGTACTGTATTTATACGCGTGTGGTAATCTTTTCCTTGTTCTTTGAACCATTCTAAGATTTCAGTAATGAAATACAAGAATCATTGTTGAAAGACACTATCTATAATAACCTAAGTTACTACTTACTAAATATTAATCATCAAATTACTTTATCAACCGAAGAAACAATGGAATTCTGCATATTTTAGTGCCACTTCTTATAATCGGGGTTACAAACCCCTCCAACAAATGATTGGTGGCAACTTAGGATATAATAGTATATCACTTTTACTTAAATTTGACGAATCTTTTCAATTCTACGGGTGTGTAAAGTTTTTGTCACCGTAGACATCAATTCAAGTGAAAAACCTGTAATCTATTGTAGGGCAACGGACGGGCACAGAGACCCGGTGAATGCCATAAGCGCATTCATACCCGGGGAACGCCTAATGAAGATTAAGAAATAAATCGGGTAATTTGTGATCAAAGTCCAGCGCGCTTACAAAGCGCGCCTACGGGTTTGACAATCGCGCTTACAAAGCGCTCCTACTACCAGTTTTGGCGTGATTATAATTACCCGTTTAATAAATCAATCTTCATCAGGCGTTCATACCGTTGATTTCTTGATTTGGCCCCTACAATTCATGGTGAGAAGTTAGTGACAAAATCTTTACACACCTTATTGTCTTGATGTCGTTGACATTTTATACAGGAACTGATACGCTACTTACCAAGGAGGAAACACTATGTCAACTTTGTCCCAAACAGAAAACCTTATCAGACCACTCTATATTGATGGATACACGGACCAACTCAGTTACGCGGCTGGAGAAGAAATTGCGTTCAACGTGTCAACCAGTGCAGGTAGCTACGCTATGGAAATAACACGTATTGGTGCAGAGCGCGAAGTCGTTTTCAACGAATCTGGACTGCCGGGAGAAGCACAGCCAATTCCCGTAAACGCATCATCACACGGATGCGGATGGAACGCTACTTTTACGTTTGAAGTGCCAGATACATGGCAAAGTGGATATTATGAAGCCATTATCCGCGCAGCTGACGGAGGCGGTGATCCTATCTATAGAAACCATCGTACTGCTGAAAGTTCACTGTTCTTTGTCATTCGTCCCGCACAACCGGGAGCAAACACTCCCATACTGTTTCAACTTTCCACAAATACATACAACGCCTACACCAACTGGGGAGGTTTCAGTCTTTATGGGTATCACGGTCAGCATGGCATGCAAGGACGACGTGTTTCGTTTGACCGACCCCTTGGAAGCCAATTCAGGACTTGGGAGTTGCCATTTGTTGTATGGGCTGAGCAGAATGGATATACACTTGATTATGCAGCGAATAGCGACCTGGAGTTTCGTCCTGAAATGTTGGAACATTACAAGCTTGTCCTGAGTCTTGGACACGACGAATACTGGTCTGCGCCGATGCGCGATAATCTTGAAGCATTCATCGAGAAAGGTGGGAATGTAGCGTTTTTCAGTGGAAATGCAGTATGTTGGCAGGTGCGTTCTGAAGACGAAGGACGCGCGCTCGTCTGCTGGAAGCAAAGCTACAATCAAGATCCTGTCTACAAATCCGATGATTACAGCACACTCAGCACTTTGTGGAGCCACTATTTAGTAGAACGTCCTGAAAATCATTTGACTGGTGTCGGTTTCCTTCAAGGTGGCTATCACTTGAGTCACGGACAATTTATGGATGGAGATGGTGCTTACACGGCACACCGTTCAGAACATTGGGTGTTTGAAGGTACAGACTTAACAAGGGATGACAAGTTTGGCGGTCAAAATACGGTTGTCGGCTACGAATGTGATGGCTGCGAATTTACCCTTGAAGATGGCTTACCTGTGCCGACTTATCAAGATGGCACACCTGAAGGATTTACCATTCTCGCCACTGCTCCTGTCCGATGGCATCCTGATGATTGCGAATGGTATGAACGTTGGGAACAAGGTCATACCGGTGCTGCAACGATGGGTATTTATACAAAAGGTGGCACTGTCTTTACTGCTGCTACTACGGATTGGTCTCATGGATTGTCAGGTGGCGATGCTGTTGTGGAACAGATGACGCATAATGTCTTGAAGCGACTTTCAAAATAATGAGATAAAATTATATAGAAATGGAGTTCCAAATGCCTAACGACCAACCAAATATCCTCTTAATCACAACTGATCAACAACGCGGCGACTGCCTCGGCATTGATCCAGACGGTCCCGCTTGCCTACAAACACCCAACTTAGACTGGATCGGACGCAGCGGCACACACTTCCGCCGAGGATATGCCGAATGTCCGAGTTGTATCCCCGCACGACGCGGCATAATGACAGGCACCGCACCAGCAGCCAACGGAATGGTTGGATATATAGGCGCACAATGGAATCCACCACATACGCTTGCAGGAGAATTATCCGCAGCCGGTTATCAAACCGAGATGATTGGGAAACTACATCTATCTCCACCACGCAAACGATACGGTTTCGATCATATCCAGTTGTCCGATGCAACACATGGCACTGCGAACAACGACTATGTTGAATGGTTGCAACAATCCCATCGTCGTAATGACTTTGAACCCGGTATGGCACACGGTGTTTCTGCCAACGGATGGGTCGGTCGTCCGCATCACCTTCCCGAAGAACAGATGCACACCTTCTGGTGTGTAGACCGCGCCCTCAAGTTCCTCAAAAAACGCGATCCATCATCACCATTTTTCCTCAACATCTCATTTATAGACCCACATCCACCGTTAACACCACCAGCACACTATTATCAACGATACATAGAACGGGATCTTCCACCTCCTGTTAATGGCAGATGGTCTCTAAACCTTGACATTGAGGAGAAAGGTCAGAATCCAAATGCTTGGGAGATAAATCTTGACAAGTACGACATGCAATGTGCACGTGCTGCCTATTATGGGATGATTAATTTCATTGACGATCAAATTGGTCGGCTGCTGCAAAACGCAGGTAACCTGAATGACTGTCTCGTTATCTTCACCTCCGACCACGGTGAGATGTTAGGGGATCACAACATGTTCCGCAAAACTTTTCCATACGAAGCCAGTGCAAGAGTGCCTTTTCTCATGCGAGCACCGGCAAAATGGCGATATCCGAAGGAAACAGTATGTAACAGTCCAGTCGGACTGCAGGACATCATGCCTACTATTCTTGATGCTGCAAACATTGATATTCCGGATACCTGTACCGGTAAAAGCCTACTACCCATCATGCAAGGAGATACTGACCGAGTGCGGGAATGCCTTCACGGAGAGCATTCAGGTTGCTACAATTACAATCACGGCAACCATTATATAACTGATGGTAACTACAAGTACATCTGGTATTCTCAAACAGGTCGCGAACATCTCTTCAATCTGCACGAGGACCCGCATGAAACAATAGATTTATCACTTGAGGACGATGCCGAAACGCGCCTAACTCCTTGGCGAAATAGACTGATTGAGTTCCTTCGCGACAGACCTGAGGGTTTTACGGATGGGGATAGACTCATAGCGGGACAACGTCATAACGCGCTACTGCCAGACTATGATCCCGATGCCACCTATCCTTATTTGTAAGACGCGACTGTGCTTGATCCGTTACTGTATGTAGGTGAAGGATTCTGTACCCTGACATGCTTGTGCCGTAATAGAAAACAAAGATAACAGTCAGCACCGAGAATTACAGAAGTATGATTCTACTGATAAGGATTAAGAAATAAATCCGATAATTTCCTTGAGAAGTCCGGAGCGGTTAGGAAACCGCTCCTACCGGGTTTGAGAAAATGAGAATTACCCGTTTAATAAATTTATCTTCATAAGCAGAACCCACCGAAGAGGTGTTTGTTCCAATTCCGGTTTATAGTAAAATCTACAGTTAATGAAACATATTGTCCCAATTGCATATTCATAGAATATCCGAGGCGCAATGAATTGCGCGACTACAAACGCGTTTTTCTAAATGTAAAGTGTATTGTTAATTTCAAATTTCACTATAGTTTGTTAGGACAAGAGTTATACTATGGAGGCTGAACAATGAAGAAGTTACTTTTGCTGTTAGTGCTATTTACCTTGACTGTTTTATGTGTATCACCCACCTTCGCGCAATACGAACCATCTATGCAAATCGGTCTACCCGATGGGGCAATAGCCCGTTTCAGTAAAGGTGGTATTCTCAAAATTGAATATTCCCAAGATGGAACTCAGGTTGCTGTTACCACTGGCATTGGGGTATGGCTTTATGATACACAGACAGGAGAAGAACTTGACCTCATAATAGGAAAAAATAGAGACAATAGCAGTCACGTTGTATTTTCGCCGGACCACAAGATAATCGTAACTTACAATTGGTGGGATAGACAGATACGACTCTGGAACACTCGGAAAGGCAAGTTAATAAAAACACTCACAGGACATAAAGGTCAAATAAATACTATTGTGTATTCCCTTGGTAGCAACACAATCGCAACGGCGAGTGATGACAAAACAATTCGGTTGTGGGATGCACGTACAGGGAAAAACTTAAAGGTACTCACAGGACATACTGAACCTATTTATGCAGTTAAGTTTTCTCCGGATGGCAAAACAATCGTATCACGATGTGAGGACAAGACGATTCGGATGTGGAATGTGTACACAGGAGAGTTGATACGTACATTTAATGTATTTCAGGGTCCAATAGCGTTTTCACCCGATGGTAATACAATACTCGGAACAAGTAGTAGTAGCGATCATCTCCAGATGTTGAATGTAACGACTGGAGAACTCATAAAAACGTTCCATTGGCGTAATCTTATTTCTTCTGTTGCATATTCTCCAGATGGTAACATATTCGCAGCTGGAAGTTATGATGGCTTGATAAGGGTGTGGAATGTGTCCACAGGACAACCTATAAGAACCTTCAAAGCACATTCGGACACTGTTCATTGTCTTGCGTTTTCACCCGATGGTAAAACACTTACTACTGCCAGTAGGGATGATACGATGCGCTGGTGGAACATTCACACAGGTGAAAACATAAAGACATTCAGTGAATACTTAGGTGGTCGTTCTTACTCAAAGTATTCTCCAGATGGAAAAACAATCGCTATAGAACGACATGATGAGGTTTGGTTACGAGATGCTTCTACAGGAAAGAATCTAAATACTTTTAAAGGACATACGCAATATATTGCTGGAATTGCGTTTTCGCCTAAGAAAAGTATAATTGCAACTGGGAGTGCTGATAAGACAGCGCGGTTGTGGGATGCACACACCGGAAAAAATATAAAAACCTACGAGGGGCATACGCACACTGTCTACGCACCTGTGTTTTCAGCAAATGGAAATAAACTTGCGACCCATTGTAGAGACAACGCCCTACGGTTATGGAACATAAACACAGGAAAAAATATAATAACACATCAAAGAAAAAGACAAGGTGTGAATTTTACTTTTTCTCCAGATAGTCGGCTACTTGCAATTGGAAGTGAGGCAGGTGAAGTTTCGTTGTGGAATACAAACACGGGTGAGAGAATAAAAACATTCGTCGGACATTCAAGCTATGTCTATTCCCCTTTATATTCTTCTGATGGCAATACGATAGTGACGTATAGTAAAGATCGTTCAGTACGTTTGTGGAATGTACAAACTGGGGAAAATATAAAAACGCATAACATAATAGGGACAGTCAATTCTGTTGTGCATTCACCAGATGAAGGGTTGATCGCAATTACATCTCATAAAGAAACGGTGTCGCTTTGGAATGTTGAAACGGGACAACTTATAAAGACATTTGAAGGACATAAGAAAAGGGGTATAGGAATTTTGAAACGTTTCTCCCTTAGAAAAGAAAAAAATAGAACATTCAGGGGGCCTCCAGAACACATTAGAACCACGAGGTATTCACTGAACGGTAAATCTGTTACAACTGTCAGAAATAACAATACAGTCCAAATGTGGGATATAAGCACAGGAAAAAGAACAGGAAAACTGATAAGTCCTCTTAAAGACGATCCGCCAGAAAGCACTACTGATATTGTATATTCTCCGGATGGCAATACTTTAGCGACAATCCAGCTTGGTAATTTAGGAGGCACAGTACGATTGTGGGATACATCCACAGGCAAACTCCTGAAAACACTCAATGGTTATACCTATTGTGGCAACTCTCTTGAATTTTCACCCGATAGCAAGACAATTGCAACAGGACATTGGGATGGTACAGTGCTAATCTGGGACATCCCGCAACGATAAACTTCACACATCCAACAACAAAGGAGAAATATGTCAGAACAATTACAACAGTTACTTGCCTTGAGAACTACTTCCATTGCGGTAACCTTCTACGACACGCCACCAGAGAACATATCCCGTGTGAAAAAATTGAGGCATCAGGTTGCACCTAAAGGAGATTGAATGAAACAGGTGGCAGTAATTACCGGGGCAGCAAGTGGCATTGGACGCGGTATGGTAGAACGATTCGCTGCGGAAGGGATGACGGTTGTTCTCGCAGATATTGAAGAAGCACCGTTAGCTAAACTTGAACAAGACCTACGTGCTAATGGCGCGAACGTTCTTGCTGTCAGAACAGATGTATCAAACGCTGAAGATGTTGAAAACCTTGCAGTGCAAACGTATAATACCTATGGTGCGGTGCATATCCTCTGCAACAATGCCGGTGTTGTCTGTAGTCGTCCTATTTGGGAACATACCATCGCCGATTGGGAGTGGGTATTGGGTGTAAACCTATGGGGTGTTATCCACGGCATCCGAGCATTTGTCCCCCGCATGCTATCACAAGAAACCGAATGTCATATTGTCAATACTGCTTCAATTCTCGGTTTAGTCCGTGGTCCAGGTGAAGGTATCTATAAGGTGAGCAAGCATGCCGTTGTCGCTCTTTCAGAAACCCTCGCTGATGAATTGGCACAAAAAGGTTCTCAAATTCAGGTGCATGTGTTATGTCCTGGATGGGTGCGGACAGGGATTTTAGACTCCTCTCGAAACCGTACAGATAGTGAATCTCACCACCATAATAGCAATATTACAGATAACCGAAATGTGCGTGCTGAGATGGACGCAGGCATGTCCCCTGCGGAAGTAGCAGATCATGTTTACAATGCTATGCAGTCAGGAATATTCTATATACACACACATCCAGAACACAAAGCATGGGTACAGGCGCGTATGGATGACATCCTCAATTAATCCGTATGTCGACTTCTTGAGTAAGATGGTTATACAACCCAATTTGCACAAGTTTATACCATATCTAAAATATGGCATACCTTATGAGAGTGTGTTGGTTCGTAGTCGCGCAATTCATTGTGCCTCTTATATTCAACCGTCAAAAGTCTCATAAATGACTTTATTTTTTAGAATTGGTACTACAATATCGGTGTAGTTGATTTTATCAATGGCACTTTGACACTTCAAACCCATTATCCTGTAAATCCTTGAATCCTGCCAATCTTGGTTCAGATAAAAAGAAAATAACCCTACTCACATGTCAGAGGCATTCAATTGTCGATATTCATTATCGTAGGAGGGGTTTCCAACCCCGATTAAACATCAAAATCAGTCGTCCTCGCGCAATTCACGCACCTATTTTATCCTTTGGAAATGTTTTATTTCACTTTAGGATAAGAAAACTCGACAATTGAATGCCTCTGACTCACATGTAGATTCAAATTGACATTCACACCCCAAAAAGATTATAATGATTATAGACTGAATGGAAGATGTCTGCATCTGTTACATAAAATGCAAAGGAAATATTAACGTGTTCCGTACAAAATTACAATTCTGTATAGTCATAATTACATGCATCTGTGCGCTCACACTGCTTGGATGCGAATCAGGGGAAATCCAAAATTTTGAAGGTATCGCCATCCTAACTGAACCCCGAGTGAATCGGATAAACGTCACAATCTATTTGACTGACCAAAATGGGATCCCACTTATATGGAACCAAAGCATTCTCAGTCCAGGTGTCGGCGTAAGCACTATTTCTGATGCTGATTTCACCACTAACGCTAAAGTCTACTCAATGCGTAACGGTGAAAAACATCGGAAGGTTTATGATGGTAGACTTATTGATTTACGATGGGCACAGGAAGCGAATAATCTTGACAGACTTCTAAAAGCACAAATCCCACACAGACTGATTGAAGAAGACCCTGAACGTGATACATACATAGGAATTGTCACTATTGAAATAAAGACCAATAAACAAGGACCTTTTTCGGATTCCGATGAAGAGGCAATTATTTATTCGAGGTAACGATGCCAATTCACACACAAAACTATAGACATTGGGAAGGCACGTTGAATCCTCAAAACCGTACCCGGTGGTGGGTTATTGCCAAAGCAGAATTGAAAATACTTGCTAAACGAAAAATCGTCCGATTAATAGTCGCTATTCCTCCTGTAATCTACTTCTTAGCACACGCAATTCTTATCTACCTTGGAAATCTATTTGAAAATATAACTTTGCCGTTTGAAATTGATCCGGGATTCTTTCAGAATTATCTCTTTAGAATGCCTGCTCTATCAGGGTTTCTTGTTGCACTCATATCCATCTTTGGCGGTGCGGGGTTAATCGCAGATGATCTAAGAAGCAATGCACTCTCACTTTATCTATCCAAACCCATTACGTGGTATGACTATCTTATCGGTAAATTCATTGTAGTCGGAACATTGCTTGTCTGTTTGACGCTGATACCAGGTCTATTACTATTTTTGGAACACACCTTGTTAGCAGACTTTACGTTTTTTAAAGAACATTATTGGGCAATCTTCTCTATCATAAGTTATTCAATGATAATCACTGTCGTCACCAGCCTATTGATGCTGTTCTTCTCATCACTGACGACCAATTCCCGCTATGCGACAATTGGTTTTTGTGCTGTTTGGTTTGGGTTGCCAGTGATTGCCTTAATACTAAAAGAGGCGTTTTCAATGAGTGCAGTCTCTATTGTCTCAATTTGGGCAAATTACGACATACTTGGAAGTGTGCTCTTTGGCGAGTCACCCGATTTTGATATACACTGGGTTTGGACAATTCTCGTCCTATCTGCCTTGACTGCTGTCTGTCTTTTCGTTCTCCGTCTACGAATACGCGCAGTACAAATCGTAAAATAGACATCAACATATTACATTGTAGGAGTGGTTTCTAACCACGTTATTATACCATTTCTATAGTAGGCATAGAATTAATCGGACACTTTGCCCCAGCGAGGTTAGGAAACCTCGCCTACCATGAGTGGAAAGTGTCCTTTTATTTTTAGGTTTCACCATAAATAAAAACTTCTCATTACCGAAACAGGTGTTCGTAGTCGCGCAATTCACACGCCTCTTAGCATGTGTCCATAAGAATTTATACAAACTCCCAAAGGGATTTTCTTAACCAGAATTGACACTACTTTAATCGCGCACCATTCGCATCCCACATCTCTACTTCAGTATAGTTCTGTGGTGGTGTTATCGGAGTAAGAGCTGGCACCCAATCTGGACGGAACTGCTGAACCAACCGAACTGCATTTTTATACGCAATCCGTTCTTTCGTCTCATCGTCAAGTTGTGATTCTTCAATCTGTGATTGAACCAAACGAAAATCGTAATACGGCAGGTCACTGCCGAACATAATCTGCTCATTGCCGAGGTTATTCACGAGATGCTCTAAGTTCCAACTTTCATCTCCAACAGGTTTCTGTGCAACGTCATACCAAATATTCTCCTGCTTGGCACAATGTGCGATCGCATCAAGTTGACCCGCTTTGTTCATTGAGACGTGTCCGATAATGAAAGTTATTGATGGAAACCTGGCCGCATACGCAGCAATATTTTGCGTGGAACCCGCTTGATGCAGCAGACACAATCCGTTATGCATAGCAACGACTTCAAGGAACGCATGCAATTCAGCACCTAATGAATGTCCCGACAACGCAGGATGGCATACAAAGCCGACTAAACCGTCCTCCTGCATCGCTCTGTCAAGTTCATCCACACCTGCTTGCTCATGCCTCACTTCCACAATACCAAGTCCGATGGGGAAACGTTCTGGATACTTCCTACATGCATTAGCAATTGTCTCGTTCTGTAATCGTGTGTCCAATACGCCGCGTGCCTGTGGCCCCCCAGCTGTAGGACACGGGATCGCACCGATAACATCTGCGGAAGCCATCCGTGCTAAACATCTGCCAACACTTTGTCCAATAACCGGCGCACGCGATACCGTCATACCGATATGACAATGAACATCAAAATAGGAACGCATAAGTCCTCCTCTCAATTAGAAATCAGGAACTGGTTCATAAGAATTAAAGCCATCTGTCCTATCTTCACCTTGCAGCAGGTAAATTTTGTGTGTTGAACGCCACTCAGCACCCGGATAACGAACATTTGCTGGCATATATCGCATTGTATAACCGCACCGTCGTTTTTGGGATACATTCGGACTGGAGTTGTGGATCGTCCACGCATTGTGAAAATGACATTCTCCGACCTCTAACTCCAAATTCACTGCCTTTGATTCGTCTAAGTCTTCCTCTACAACTTCACTGCCAAATAGATTGTTTCCTCGTTTCACCGCTTCATAGCGACGGTCTCGATGGTTATGACTTCCGGGAATAACCCGCATGCAACCGTTTTCAACTTTGGATTCATCAACTGCAAGCCACATGGTAATAACATGCATCGGATCAAGAGATTCACCCCAATATACACCATCCTGATGCCACGGTACCGCCATGCCATCATTCTCGCGTTTACTGATAAAGTGACTTGACCAAAGCAAGATATCCGGTCCGATAAAACGTTCAACCACCTTCAATACATTTGGATGTGTGAGATATTTGAAAAGGTAAGGATGCTCAAAATGCGGGACATCCATCTGTTCAGGACGTTTGCCTTCTGGTAAATCTTCAATCATTGCATCCACATAATCACGGAGTTCATCTAACTCCGTCTCTGAAAAGATACGACCAAAAGTAAGATAACCGTTTTCCTTGTAAAATGTAACCTGTTCGTCAGAAACTGTTGTTTCAACTTGCCAACTCATTTGCCACCCGTTTTTACATAATGAAGTTAAAATAATGTTCAGCAAAGTATATCACATCACTGTTTTGTTGACTATATTCAATTTGACAAAGAGACACTGCACATGATAGACTTTCAACTGTCATAGCACCCAAACCTAAAGGATTGAGCTTGTGCTTCGTAGCAGTTAGCGTTGTTCTCCAAAGAGAACACCCGTCTCACGTCTGCTCCACAACGGGATCATAAGCAGCCCGTAATATGTTGATAGCAGCGTTTATATCTCTATCATGTTCGGAATTACATTGTGAACATGTCCACTGTCTATCATTGAGAGAAAGATTATCGTTTTTATCTCCGCAGTTGCTACAAGGTTTTGTTGTAGGTGTCCATTGTCCGATTTGAAGGAATGCGCGATTATGTTTGAAACATTTATACTTGACAATCTGAATGAACTGGTAGAAGCCGAGATCAGAGACTTTTCGCCCCCACAATCGCTTCATACCGTCAAGGTTCAACGTTTCAGCAGCAATCGTATCAAACCTTCTGCACAAGTCTATAGCAAGTTTCCATTGCCAGTCAAGCCGTTGGTTTGCTATCTTGATATGATGCCGGGCGAGTTGTCTAATAGCGCGATACCAATTGTTAGACCCTTTGATTTTACGACTCACAGCTTTATTCAGTTTGCGAAGATGTTTCAAGGTTTGTTTCAAGAATTCTGGTGCTTGTATCTTTTCACCGTTGCTCAAAGTCAAAAATGTTTTCAATCCGAAGTCTATACCTACGCTCTCACCTGTTTGTTGCATAGGTTCGGTAGAAGTATCATCGGTGACAATGTAAAGCCAGTATTCACCAGCACTATCACGGAGTATTTGAACATAGCGGACAGTGCCGTGCCAGTCTCGGTGCTGATGAAAAGAAAACCAGCGACGATTGAATTTCAGAGATTGTGTGGAGACATTCCACGACTTGAAAGAGATAAGCACACGTCCATTTTCAAGTTTATAGCCTGTTTGGAACTTCGCAGAACGATAACGATGTTTACGTTTGAATTTAGGAAGTCCGCCTTGACCAGCAAAGAAACGTTGATATGCAGCATCTATGCGAATAATCGCTGCATCCAAAGTGTCACGCGGTATCCAAGCCCAATGTTTCTTGGTTGTCTTAAGCAACTTCGTAAGATGCGGTTGCAGCCTATATCTACCAGCATATTTACCGTTTCTGCGATAATAACGCATTTCTAAACGCAGAAAGTGATTGTGCACATCAGCAAGATCATCAAACAGGTTGCCCAAGCGTTTGTTCTTAGAATGGTTGCGTATCTTGTATTTATAGGTTCGCATTGTTTTTCTCCAGCATTATTTACCAATACTACAGGCATGGTAGAGACCTCTCCAAGCGGAGAGGGTAGTATTCTCTACCAACAATGCTGAGAATAGTATAATAGATCTGACATGAGTTGTCAAGAAAAATACAGGAGCGGGCATTCCTCCCAAACCTAAAGGATTGGGTTTCCTGCCCGAAACGTTGATGAAAATAGTAGTAGCACCCGATTCATTCAAGGGAAGTGTCACTGCCTTGCAAGCCGCAAATGCCATTGAACAAGGACTCCGTCGCGTGTTTCCAAATGCCGTTATAGAGAAAATCCCAATGGCAGATGGTGGAGAAGGCACAGTGCAATCCCTCGTTGATGCAACAGGTGGACATATTCAAACACAACGCGTTTTAGGTCCACTTGGCAACGAGGTAGATGCAGAATTCGGTATCCTTGCAGATGGAGAGACAGCAGTAATTGAGATGGCAGCTGCGTCCGGTTTAACGCTTGTTCCACTAAACAAACGGAACCCACTTCACACGACTACCTATGGCACGGGACAACTCATTCACGCTGCTTTGCAGGCAGGATGCAGCCGTTTAATCATCGGTATTGGTGGCAGTGCAACAAATGATGGTGGTGTCGGAATGGCAGAAGCACTCGGTGTTCAATTCCTAAACACAGATGGAAAACCGAGTGAACGCGGTGGCGGTGGATTGGGTGAACTATCTTCAATAGATATAGCAGGACTACACCCTAAAATTGCGGATACAGAAACTGTTGTTGCTTGTGATGTCAATAACCCATTGACCGGTCCTGAAGGGGCATCGCATGTTTACGGTCCACAGAAAGGTGCAACACCTGATATGGTGAAAAAACTTGATGCACATCTTAGACATTACGACAAGGTGTTGACACAGACATTTGGACAATCCTTCAACGACATTCCGGGTGCTGGTGCTGCGGGTGGATTAGGTGCAGGGTTGATGGCATTTCTCAACGCAGAATTAAAACTCGGTGTTGATATTATGATTGACACTGTGAAACTCAGAGAACGGATGAAAGGCGCGTCCCTTGTTATCACTGGGGAAGGGCAACTGGACTTTCAAACTGCATTTGGAAAGACACCTGTTGGGGTTGCGAAGGTCGCAAAAGCAGACAATATCCCTGTCATAGCAATAGCAGGTGGTATCGGGGAAGGAGCAGAAGCAGTTTATGATGCTGGTATTGATGCAATGCTCGGCATTGTGCAAGCACCGATGTCCCTTGACGATGCAGTTGAGGACGCACCGCAATTGATCGCTGATACCGCAGAACAGGCTGCACGTTTAATTACAATTGGAAACTCCTTTAGCAATATGGTGAATTATAAAAATTAACGCTCTTCCCGTCAAATCCCATGCTTTAGCTTGCGGGATGTAGACGGGCAAAAAGGTTGATTTTGAGAAAGAAACACACTATAATACAATTACCTTTTCAGTTGTGGATGTCGTTAGCATCTGCCACACTACTAACGATGCGAAAAGGGTTCTTCACCGAGAAGACATACCATGAGAAAAACCTATAAATACAAGATTCAAAATCAAAAGAACACGCTAGAACTTGGCAATCTGCTTGACGATATGCATCAGGTCCATGTGCATATTATGCGATTGCAGAAAAGGTATTATCGCATCTATAAGAAAAACATATCTGTCTATACGATGAATCGTCATATTGCGAAGCTGAAAAAGCGAACGAACGCACATTGGAAACAACTACCGAGTCAAGTTGTTCAAGATGTTGTATTGCGTATGGGCAAAGCTTATGATGCATTTTTCAGAAATATGAAAGATCGCAAGGCTGGCAAAACAACGTGCAAAGTAGGTAGACCGCACATCAAACCGCAACACAAATACAACTCTATGACGTTTACACAGGCAGGCTATAAGCTTGAAGGGAAACGTATCAAGATCAACTGTATAGATACGTGGTTCTCCTTTCATAAACATCGTGAAATAACAGGTGACATCAAAACAATAACCCTCAAGCGTGACAGGTGTGGCGATTACTGGATCTGCTTTTCTTGTGATAACGTTGACACACCGAAATCTTTTGCGAAGACAGGTGAAAGTGCTGGCTTTGATTTCGGATTGACAACCTTTCTCACAACTTCTAATGGTAATAAGATTGTGTCTCCGCAGTTTTTGAAAAAGTCCTTGAACAAGTTGAGAACACTGAATAAGAGCGTGAGTCGTAAAGTCAAGGGATCAGGCAATTGGTATCGTGCTATCCGTGCGTTGTTGCGGCAGTATAGGAAGATAGCACGACAACGTCTTGACTGGCAGTGGAAACTTGCTATAGACCTTTGCAGGCGTTTTGACACCTTGTGCTTTGAAACCCTCAATATAGACGGCATGAAACGCCTCTGGGGACGTAAAGTCAGTGACCTCGCTTACTACCAGTTCATTCAAGTGTTGGCATTCAAGTGTGCTAAACACGATAAAGCTTTCCTCAAAATCGGACAATGGACAACTACAACAAAACCCTGTAGCAACTGCGGACACACAAACGATAAACTAACACTTTCAGATAGACACTGGATATGTCCTACGTGCAAGACTGAACACGATAGAGACATCAATGCAGCTATCAATATCAAACAGGCAGGCTTAGCTGCCTAAAGTGGAGATGACATGAGACGGGTGATCCTTTTGGAGAAACGCTGTTGTCAAGGAAGCACAAGCCCCAACCTTTAGGTTGTGGGTCACTATGACTAAACACTTACCCTCTACGGCAGGCGAATTTTCCTAGCCTCGCTGATGTTGGGTGTCCAATTGATCTGAAATTTCATTATAGTTATTAACGTTTAAGAGGGTAAACGTTAATAACGACATTCCTTATTAACGTTTAAGAGGGTAAACGTTAATAACGACATTCCTTATTAACGTTTAAGAGGGTAAAATTATTAGTACAATTCCTTGAAATCAAAGTGAGACGATCTAAAATGAATCCAGAAAACTTCAAAAACTCAAATGCAGGTAAATGTATCCGAAGTATAGGCAAACACCCATATTGGGCTTTTGTGCCGAATCCGCTTCCTCCAAAAATAGAACTGGATTGGGAGTTGGTGGAACTTCTTTCAGAAGCAGATATCAGACTTGGGAAATTGGCTGGTGCTGGTCAACTACTACCGAACCCTCATCTGTTGATCAGATCCTTCATACGAAGAGAAGCAGTAATGAGTTCCAGAATTGAAAATACACAATCCGGTTTGCAGCAGCTCCTTCTATTTGAGGCAGACCAAACAGAAACACCTCATATCCCTGATGTGAAAGAAGTTATCAACTACGTCAATGCTATGGAATACGGAATCAAGAGGCTGGGGCAATTACCGATAAGCACAAGACTTCTATGTGAAATGCACAAAATATTAATGGAAGGAGTTCGGGGAGAAAATGCAACTCCAGGGTTAATGCGTACCAAACAAAACTGGATTGGTAAACCCAACTGTACTTTAATGGATGCCACTTATATACCTCCACCAGTTCAAGAAATGAAAGACTGCTTTACCGATTTGGAGAAATATATTCATTCCAAATCAAAAGAACCAACTTTGATCCAATGTGCGTTGGTCCATTATCAATTTGAGGCAATTCATCCGTTCGTTGATGGAAATGGGAGAATCGGCAGGCTACTGATTACTCTTATGTTAATTGAAGGAGAGGTGTTGTCACAACCGCTGTTGTATCTCTCAGATTATTTTGAACGACACAGAAATACCTATTATGAGCTGTTGTTGAATGTGAGTCAAAAAGGTGAATGGGAAACATGGCTAAAATTCTTTCTTGATGGTGTGTGTGAACAATCTGAAGACGCACTTTCAACAGTTCAGAAACTCCTAAAATTGAAAGATGAATACGCGAAAATTGCCAGCGAACCGAAGGTGCCAAAGAGTGTAAACCCGTTAATTGAAATATTATTTGGAAAACCTATTGTCTCAATATCAGAATTGATGAAGAAGTGGAATTCGTCGTTTCCTACCGTTAAACGGGGAGTAGACTTCCTTGTTAAAAAAGGGAAACTTACGGAAGTGACAGGTAAACAGCGAAACCGTCTATATGCGGCGAATGAAATACTTGATGTGATTATGACTGAAAGAACAGAAGCGTTTAGTATAAAACAGAAATAACGTGATTTTGACTATGGTGTAGTGAATCAACGCCAAAACCCGTATTCACATTTGGTGTTGATTCACTAAAATATAAAGTACTTGTAGCACCTAACGAAGTTTGCCTACTATCCTAACAACACAGGAGTATCTTTCATAAAATCATCAACCTCGTTCTGCCATCTCTTCAGTTCAGTCGCCAATGATTTGACCCGTTCCGTGTGTTCAGGAATTTCAGCAAGGTTATTTGTTTCCCAAGGATCTTCCTCTAAATCAAACAACTGGAGGTAATTCGTGCCTTTGCCAGTCTCTTCAGAGACATAATAACGGATGAGTTTCCAACGACCATCACTCACAGTGCGATGAATGTCTTTATATGCAGCGAAAACCGTGTCACGAACCTTATCAACACAACCTTCCATCAATGGAACTAAGCTGCAACCTTCAACAGTATCTGGACAGTCAACGTTGGTAAGGTCACATACGGTCGGGAATAGGTCATAGAGATAGGTCAATGCATCAACTGATTGTCCATCGGGAATACCCGGTCCTGCGAATATTGATGGTACGCGTATGCTGTGGCTATAAAGATTCTGTTTACCCAGTAACCCGTGTTGTCCCACAGCAAGTCCGTGGTCTGCAGTATAAATAACGATGGTATTTTCAAGTTGTCCTTTGTCTTCTATCGCCTGGATAACGCGTCCCATTTCGTAATCTTGACTGCTGATCATACCGTAGTAATCGGCAATATGTTGTTGGACGATTTCTGGGGTGCGTGGGAACGGTGCTAACACCTCATCCCGAATCCGCATCTCTCCGTTGTCAAACGGGTGTTCGTCAATGTAGTTTTCTGGAACAGGTATATCTTCACGTTTATACATCGTTGCGTATTCACCGGGTGGTGTGCGCGGATCGTGCGGAGAAGTAAAGGAGAGATAAACGAAAAACGGGTCTGTTTGGTCGTAGTTCTCTATAAAATCCACAGCGGAGTCTGTAAATAGCGTCGTAGAGAATTTATCACCAATATACCTATCGTCTTTTGGGTATGCACCTGTCGGATCAAAATCGAATATTGGCACTTTATATTGATTACCCATGCCGCCGAAGAAAATTGTCGCGGCATCATCGAAACTATTAGTAAACGTTTGTCTGTCATTGTGCCATTTGCCACTAAAAAATGTGTGGTACCCCGCTTCACGCATGACCTGTGGCCAAACAGCCAAATCGCGGTTAATTTGGTTGCCTCCGCTACGGAAAAGGTTAGCACTTGTCAGCACAGCAGCACGACTCGGCACACAAACCGCTCCAACGAGAGATCCCATGATGTGGGTTTGATGGAACGTAGTGCCACGTTCCATGAGCGAGTCCATTGTCGGTGTTTTTACCGTCGGGTCACCCATACCAGCAATGGTATCCCAACGATGGTCATCGGCAATCATAAATAATATATTAGGTTGTGAAGGCATGATGTCTCCTATTATTGGTTTTCAGTTGTCAGTTTGAAGAGACTTATTCTGGATTGAATACTATTATATCACATTAACCCTGTTTTATATTGCTTTTTCTGTTTCTAAGCGCGGGAGTTAGTACAGGACACGATCCTACGATTTAGATTACTTTGTAACACTCAGAGAGGAGTTTTAATGAAAATTACAACAATTGAACAGTTCTACCCACGTCAACGGACACGACTCGTAAAGATTACAACAGACACTGGCATCGTTGGGTGGGGTGAAACAACACTTGAAGGTAAACCGAAAAGCACGTGGGCAGCAGTGGAAGAACTGACAGACTATTTTATTGGTAAAGACCCATTACGTATTGAACATCATTGGCAGCATGTCTACCGATCCGCTTTCTTCCGTGGTGGTAATATCCTGATGTCTGCGTTATCTGGAATTGATCAAGCATTGTGGGATATTGCTGGTAAATACCACGGTGTCCCTACCTATCAACTCTTAGGAGGAGCAGTGCGTGACCGCATCCGCGTTTATGCACACTGGGGTATCGGCAGTCTAACTGACGAAGGAAAAGCATCTGCAAAAGAACGACTGGACTTTTTACAGACAAAAGGTGGATATACTGCGTTTAAAAGCGGACCTGGTGGAAAATGGCGTGGGCATGAACCACCTGCAGTGATTGATGCTTTTGTTGAGCGCGCCTATCTGATGCGCGAATGGGTTGGTCCCGATGTTGAACTCGCCTTCGATTTTCATGGTAAAATGACACCTGCACTTGCCATTGAAATCTGCCATGAACTCAAAGGTATGCGTCCGATGTTTGTTGAAGAACCTGTACCACAAGAGAATGTGGATGCTCTCAAATTAGTATCTGACCATGTGCCGTTCCCAATCGCAACTGGTGAACGTTTGCTGACCCGATGGGGTTTCCGTGAGGTGTTTGAGAAACAGGCAGTCGCTTACCTACAACCTGATACCTCCCACGCAGGTGGGATTACCGAACTGAAAAAGATAGCGAATATGGCGGAAGTCTACTACATGCATATTGCACCACATTGTGCGATTGGACCGGTTGCTTTCTCAGCATCCCTTCATGTAGATGCTGTAGTGCCTAATTTCCTTATCCAAGAGCAGATTGATGCCGGTTTAGGGGATGGGTTGTTCACTGAAGATTGGCAGGTTAAAGATGGACACATTGAATTACCAACAAAACCTGGACTCGGGTTTGAGGTTGATGAAAAGGAAGCAGAACAAATCCTTGACACCTATCCTGAAGAACTCGGTGGAGAGTATTATTATGAGACCGACGGTAGTGTAGCAGATTGGTAGATCAACAGTCGGTTCTTGAGTATGATGTATACCTAACGATTTGCTACGGTTCTTGTAAACGTTGGAATAAACCAAAGAAAATCTGCTGATAATAGGTGAGTCCTGCATAGAGACGTTTCTTCTCTTGATTTTCACCTATTTTTTCGTAGAATGTCCTGTCAATATATCCCGTAATCAATTGCCACCCTTGTGTATTTGAGTCATTGGTGTCCCGATAAGCATTTGTATAGACAACCGATTCTTCACCCAACCAAACCATGCCACCGTCTTGAAGGGTTCTTGTAGGTTCACCGAGTGTATTGAGCAATTCTTGACGAAACACGTTATTAGGTTCGTTTATCGCTTGCGGTTCAAGCGTCATATATCCTGCCGCTTTGAGACGATATGTTCCAAGTTCTTTACTGAAGCAATACACGAGCAGAAGAGGAACACCTTTGTATTGAATTTCGTAAACTAACGCGCCATTTGCCCTTGTGTGGATTGTTTTGTCCCTTTCTTTAAACTTAATCATTTCTACTGTGTTTCCCCACCAAGCTTTTCTGAAGTGCGGTTGTGCATTCAGTGAGTTTTGCAAAGCAGGTATGCAACTTGAGATTAAACTGCATAAAACAAAAACGAAAATGATTTCAATTGTTTTTCTCATAAGACATGTCTCCACTACTGTAAACAATAACGTGCCTTGTTTGTTAATATAACTACTGCAAAATAGCGTCTACCAGAAAAATTCCTAAACTACCGGTTTACGATGGGACACATAAGGTGGTTCAAGCATCAACTTCTGATCTTCCTCTGTCATCAACTCGCGGAGTGCATCGTCATATCTACCCTGTCCCCATGAAGCATGTCCCGGAGAATACTTGAATAGAATTGAACGACGTTCATGTGTAGCAGTCCAAGGTAATGTGCCGTGCGTCAACGCTTCTGTGAAGATAACAGCATCACCTGCCTTCTGATGCACGGGTGCCATACATGTTTTGTTTTCCACTACGGGTCGGAACTGCGGTGGACACGGATAGTTGCTTTTATGACTACCCGGAATACAACAGAATCCTCCGTGTCCAGGGAGCATATCTGTCAATGCCCATGATACTACGGTTAATCCGTTATACATCCGATCATTCCTGAAAACATAGTACTGTGATGGATCATAAGGGGTACCACCACCATGCAATGTTCCACCGGGGTTTCCATCTATCATTAAGATACCGTAGACATGATCAAGTCGGAATTTTGGACCGACAATCTCTGCTAAACACGGCATGATGCGCGGGTGATTGAGTAGATTCCGAAACGCATCATCTTCCCAACTCAGAAAACCACCGAATCGTTGGGAATGGATGTTATTATCCGCAGGATCAGGGTAGTCCTGTGCGTCAATCAGAGCGTTCAGTTGTGCAAGTTCATCTTCACCTAAAACACCTTCTATATTGACATATCCCCACAGGTCAAACAGGTATTTTTCTTCAGCGTTCATACAGAAGTCTCCGTTGCTGTTATTGATGTGGTGAACGTGAGGTCGGTTCAAGTCGTGTTACAACGATCTTTGATCGGTCAATCAGTTTACCGACTCGTGCTGAGATTTCGTTGACCCATCGGTCATCTTCATAAACCGCAGCATAAAGTTGTTCCCGTTGTTCTTCGCTTTCAAACCGTCGGATCCAGACATAAAGGTCATCCTCTTCTTCACCGACGAAACTCCCGATCACAACCATCCCTTTGGATATCTGGAATGGGATAACCGTTTCTTCCATGTATTTCACCCAATTGTCGCGTTGTCCGGGTTGTGTTCGATATTGACGTAATTCAAAAAATGCCATATAAATCTCCTTGTTTGAATATGGTAATTAATTGCGATTATAGGACCTTGTTTGTAAATATAAGGTATAATGCAGAAGAAAATGAGAAAAAACTTGCTGTGTTGTTTTCAAGTGTGTACTTTACAGTCTTTTGCTAAATCACTACGTACAATCTTTGCGATTACAGGACCAATTTCTTGTAGCTTTTCTTCTAATCCTTCATTTTGGATAGAGACAGTAGAAATGAATGCACCTTTATCTAAATCAATGGGAAAACCATCTGCTTGTTCAATGCCGTTAAGAGCGTAGCGAACTCGCGCCAAGAAGAGCGGTCCATTACTATCTTCATACTGGAGTTCTACACGAAGGAATTCAATAGCATCAATCCCTGGAACACGTCCATCTAAGTTTAGTGTCTTAATTGTGAGTTTAAAAGGTGATTTAACTTTGTATTTATTCATGACTATATCCTATCATCAAACAAAGATTATGAATCTAATAGTATACCTCAAACCGATTTATTACAGAACTTGCAGGTAAGTTACCACAAACAAGTATTTCAGCATCTCTTAATGCCCGTACAAGTGTTTCTAATTCAATTGTAAGGTTCGGTGTCCTAGGAGTGCCTTCACTTGATGGTGGTTGCATTGAGTGCTGTTCCAAAAAATGTCCCATATTGCTTGGATCGACAATACCAAGCAAAAAGTCAGGAAAACCGTCGTGTTGGTAAGGTGGACCAAGGCTTGTCGGAGAAGGTAAGGTATTTGCGACTTCTTTGACAGGATCTAAAAGTTCTAACCCTTGTGGTAGCGGTTCTTGAATTTCAATTTCATGCACAAACGCAGATTCGTTTGCATTAGGAACTCTCACGCTACTCAACATAGCGTACCGCCACGCAACTGCATAAGATCGTGTGATAGAAATGAAGGGACTGTTAATAGTACTTCGAGCAATATGTAGCATCAACCGAGTGATTGTCGGTGTCATTTCGGGTGCCCTTGCTGTAAAACCACTTTGTATCGGGTCATTTATGTGCCAATAAGTACCAATACCTGATCCGCGATAGAATATCGCCATAAATCCTATATTCCATTCTCGTTTACTATAATGAGATATAAAAGTGTACCATCCATATTGTCTATGTGTCAAGTGGATTTTATGGTAGAACGGGTAATGCCATTTCAAAATAGAAATCACAATCTGGATTTTATGAAATACTGTGTTTGATACTGAAAGGAATTATAAGACAGCCATCCACTATAACCTGTCGTATCCATAACCATTACCAGTTATCTCAAAGAGTGCTGATGCAGCAAGGAAATGGATATCCGCATCTGTGTCTTGTGAGACTGTCTCCAGAATCTGTGTTGAGCTGCTGTTTTTTGCGTCACCGAGTGCTCTGATAATGTCAAGACGGAAGGCACGTTCTGTTTGTTCAGCATGCAATTCTGTCAGTTTTTCCACGAGAGCAGAGACCCCTTGATCGTCCGCAATTTTACCAAGAGCACGTGCAGCATCCCTACGGATTTCAATATGATTGTCATTGTTATTCATGATTTCAATGAGCGGCGTAGTTGTGGTAGCATCCGCGAGTTCACCTAATGCTTGTGTTGCCAATCTTCGGACATCTTTGTTATCTTCATTTTCTCCGTTTGCGACAAGAACAAGATCCTGCAGCAAAGCAATTGTGCCTGTTTCTCCAATTTTCCGCGCTGTATCTTTCCGAGTGTCCACATCCGTATCGGAAAGTGCCTCTCTCATCTGATCCACATCCAGGGACCGCGTGCGTGCCAATGCAACAGACGCAGCATTTCTGATGGGATTACCTTCCCATTTGTCTTCTGAACGTTCCTGCATTTTTCCTGCGATGAATTCAGGTAGGTTTAACTTTTTCGCTGACCTGACGATAACTTCCCAACTCCAATTCCTTTTACGATCATTAAGTGCATAATTACGTCTGTTTCCAGCATCTTCAAGGGCAACGATAAATTCAGTGTCGTCAACGATACGATTAGCAAGTGCGTTTGCTGCTTCTGTCCCCTCAATTGCCCCAAGTGCTATTGCAGCTTTGATACGAGGGGAAGCGTTTGCCAATATTGCTGTGCTGGCATCTAAAGGAACCCGTTTGTCCGCTAAGATTGTGACAAGACGAGGTATAGCTGCTGTGCTTTTTAATTTGCCGAGTGCTGTGATTGCATTGTTGGAGATATTACCGATTCGGATATCCATTGCACGGATCAGGAGGTCTTCCGAAGCAGTATCACCGATGTTTCCGAGAGCGGTGACAGCAGCGGCGCGAATAACATCTGTCTCTAACTGATTTTCCACCATTTCACTGAGTTTAGGAACCGCCTTTGTATCTTTTATCCCTCCCAATGCTGCGACTGCTTGTAAACGAACAGCACTGTTTTCATCATTTAGGGCATCACGTAGGACAGGTGCTGAACGTTCATCACGAAGGGCATTCAACGATGCAGCTGCAGCAGCACGAATAGATACCGACTCTTCCTGATTTTCAAGGATTTCAATCAAAGGTTCCACTGTTTTTCGGTCTTTAAAACCACCAAGCCGAGTTACTGCTTCTTTTCTTATCACATAACTCGGATTTTCCAACTCAGCAAGTATTGTATCTAATGCAGAAGCATGATGAATAACACCAAGCATATAAACGATTGCCCAATGAGTCCATTCGTCTTCAACGGATTTGAGTGCATCAAGCAGGAGATTAGTCGTTGTTTCATTTCCATTTGTAATAAGTGCACCGATTACCTCGTTTTGAACAGATTGAACTTCATGACCATCTTCAAAACTACCGCGTCCCTTTTTAACGATGTCAACAAGTGCTTTATCAACGAGTGTAGGACTTATTTCACGAAGTGCTCTTGTGGCTTCAAGACGCGCGGTTTCATACTTATCGTTCTTGATAATATCAAGTAGCGGATCAGCACTTTTTATTGATTTGATTGTACCTAATGCGATAGCTGCTTCTTGCCGCACGACTCCCTGTTTGTCCTTCTTTAGGGCAGTAATCAACGCATCTACAGCGCTATCACCACCGACTCTGCCGAGTGACCATGCAGCACTACGTCGCACAGTTGCGCGTTGGTCATCTGCTAATGCATTCACAAGCGGTTCAACGACAGTGTCACCTTTGAAAATACCGAGGGCGCGTGCAACCTCACTCCGAACAAGACTCGGAATAGGTTTAAGTTCACCCCATATACGATAATAGGGGCGCGGATAATCACCTGTCCATTCAATATTCAGAGAATCGAGGTGTGTCCTAAGGACATCAAGTGTTTTATACTTCCGTTTCATGTGACGCTGGAAATCTGATATGTCATCAAATTCCATGGATAGCACCCAAAATAGAATGGGAAGCGTGTCTGTATCCTTTATACGACTGAGCACCTTTACGGCATTTGCGCGGATAACAGCACTTGTTTCATCGCTTAGCATCAGCAATAGCATCGGTTGGGTGGCATCTGGAGGTTTCAACTGCCATAAAGCATTAATCGCCGCAGATCGGACTGTTTCTCGACGCAATCTATCCATTGAAATCGCAATCAACTTACGTGTTGTTTCTTCAGAGGAGACATTAATCTTTCCAAGTGCTTCTGCTGCTTGGGTAACTGTCGTATCATCTAGTTGAAGTGCATTGGCAAGTGCAGTTACAGCAGCGTTGTTGGGACCCCGTGCATACATATTGCCAAGACCTTTCGCTGCAATGGCCTTAATCTCTTTGTTCACATCATCTGTTAAGATGTCAATAAACAGAGGTATTGCCCGACGATCACCAATCGTACTCAGAGCGTTTGCCGACTCCAGTTGCACACGGTATTCAGCAGTTTGGAGTGCGTCTATGAGTGCTGGTACTGCTAATCCTCGCATTGAAGTTAGCGAGGCGAGGGCTGCACCTTTCAGATCTTCGTCTGCGAGCAGTTGAATTATGGGCAGTACCGCTGATTCTGCTCTAAGTCTTCCCAAAGTATCAATCGCAGCGGATTGTGCGCGTAAGCGGTATTTTTTCATCCACGCATCATCAATATAAGCACTGGCGATATAACTGTATTGATCGGAATAACCGTCATCTAAATCGGGAATAATGTTATGGGCACGTGTTTCAAGGACTGCTAAGAGTGAGATAATGGCGGGTTGACCAATTCTGTTCAAGGCATCTATGGCGGTATTTTGCACGTAACTATTGGAATCTGCTAAGAGTTTGATAAGATCGTCAACTGCTGCTTCCGCTTGGAGTTTGCCGAGAAGTTTCGCCGCGTGCATTCGCACTTGTGCATTGTTATTCCTTGTTGCCAATTGAAGTATAGGCACTATTTCGGCATTCGGTTGGAATTTGGGTTTGTAGAGTTCAGCAACTGCAACGATAGCACTATAGGAAACTTCAGGGGTTTCATCCGTTTTGGTGAGGATTGATTTGTATGTTGGTATGAGTTTACTGTTTTGTAGTGAACCTAATTCGCGTATCGCTGCTTTTCTAATCTGTGGATCTTGGTGTTGGGTGGCGTTTGTTAATAGCGTAACAAAGTCTGAATTTGTCTCTGTTTGACTTCGTAGTTGTCCCAACAGTTGTCTAACCGATTGGAGAACTGCGGGTTGATAGCATTTCTGTGACTCTAAGATGCCAGTTACAACTACCGCATTCGCTTTCTTTGCCAAATCCGAGAGCAGTTCAGGACGTTTTTCAACTGCCATTACAAGTGTAATTGCCAACAATCCAGATATAGAATTCCGAGATCGGATAAGTCGTTCCTGTTGGTCGAGTTCATCTGAATCTGGGTCTTCAAGAATTGAGATTGCCTGAATACCAGTATTCAATGCTTCAAGATGTGTCAATGCTTGACCGATGGCTTGATGCCAGCTATTTGTATCAGTGTTGTCTCGCAACTGAAGCAAACGGTCAAGATGAACTGCTTCCTGAATCTTAGAATCGTTGGCGCGCGATTTTTGAACTGCAGCTTCTGCTGCAGCAAAATCTCCTTGGACGATTGCTTGCCTTGCATCAAGAATCCCTTTATCTTCTTTTTCACCGCAGCTGCTAAAGAGTGCGACACAAAAAATAAGGTGGATACAAATAATAGTGAATTGTTTCATCGTGTGTTTTCTCAATAACATAAAAGAGTGTCTACTCCCCGGCAATTACCAACTTCGTCAGGTCGGCTACGGCATAGATATGTTTCGCTATACGATTTAGCAATGCTAATCTATTTGTACGAAGGTCAGCATCTTCTGCCATAACAAGAACATCGTCAAAAAACTTGTCAATTGTAAGTTGCAACGCTGCTAACTGATTCAAGAGTTCTGAATATTCTCTCAACTGGATACTTTTCTCAAAATTAGGTTCTGCTTCGGTGATATGAGCGTTTAACTCTTTTTCAGCATTGTCTTTTAGCAACCCAGTATCCACAGTTTCCGGTGCATTTTCAGGCAAAATCCTAAGCACACGATTGAGTGCATTATATATGTCTTCAAAATTGGATGTCAAGCGAAATTCAGCAAGTGCACCTGCACGTTTGAGGATATCTGTAATATTAACATCACCGACTGCTAATACTGCATCAGCAAGGTCAGGGGTATATTTCTGTGTTTGTAAGATAATGCGTAGACGTTCTTTGATGAAATTCAGAATACTTGTTTTCGTGTCGTCAACTAAATCCACATCATATAGTGAGATCGCTTTTTCAACTATTGCGTCCAATGAGAGGGGAAGCTGCCGATCTTGTAGAATACGTATTGTGCCGAGGGCATGCCGTCGTAAAGAATACGGGTCTTGCGAACCAGTCGGCCGTTCCTCTATGCCGAAGTATCCTACTATGGTGTCAATTTTGTCAGCGATAGCGAGTATTGCCCCGACCTCGGTTTCGGGCAGCGGTGTATCCGCACCCAATGGTTGGTAATGCTCAGCGATAGCCTCAGTGACCTCTGTAGTTTCACCAGAGTTTTGAGCGTAGTACCGTCCCGTAATCCCCTGTAGCGATGGGAATTCTATCACCATCTGCGTTGTCAAATCTGCTTTACAGAGTAACGCTGCACGTTCTGCGTGATGGGTGGTAGTTTCCGATAGTTTCAATTCTGTGGCAATAAACTTCACTAATGCCTTCATACGATTTGCCTTGTCCAAAAGCGAACCGAGTTTAGCGTGAAAGACAACCGCACCTAAACGTTCAACTTTATCAGCGAGTGTTGTTTTCTGATCAGCATTATAAAAGAATTCTGCATCGTTGAGTCGTGCATGTAGCACACGTTCATTACCGTGCCGAACACCATCAATATTACCATCTGTTCCGTTGGATATAGTGATGAATTTCGGTGCAAGTTCAGTTTCACTTTTCCACATCGGAAAATAACGTTGATGTTTTTTCATAGCGGTAATCAGCACTTCAGGTGGTAATTCCAAATGAGACTCGCTGAAATCTCCAATAATAGGCTGAGGATTTTCTACGAGATAGTTTACCGTATCCAACAATTCTTCATCTATCGCAGGCAAACATCCTTCGGCTTCAAAAACTTTCCGCACCTGTTTTTCTATGGTGTCACGTCGTTGCTTTTGACATGCGATAACATCAACTTCCTGCAATTTCTGGATATAGATGTCCACGTCTGCGGTTGACAAAGTAATTGAGTCGGGATGTAAAGATCGGTGTCCATAAGTAATATTACTTGCATGTGCTGCCCCATAAGTACAGTTGACGAGTACATCTCCGAGGAGCGCGACTAACCAACGGATAGGACGGGCAAAACGAGCAAAGGCGTGTGGTTCTGATGATTCTGTTTCCCACCGCATCGTTTTGGGAAAGCGAAGTGCTTCAACCCATTCGGGTAGGAGTGTTTCCAATAGTTCCTGTGTTGACAATCCTTCTTCAAGTTTGGAGACAGCAATGTATTCGCCACGTTCAGTTTCAACAATGCGAATGTCTGAGAGTTCAACACCTTGTGATTTTGCAAAACCGATGGCTGCCTTCGTTGGTTCTCCATTTTCATCGTAAGCAATGCTTTTAGGTGGTCCAACGATTTCTGTTTCCACACTTTCCTGCAGCGTTTTGATGTCTTTGATAGTCAGTGTTATACGTCTCGGTGTGCCGAAGGTCTGAATATCGCCAAACGGAATTCTATGTTCTTCGAGGGAATCGACCGCTATTTTGCTGAGTTGGTCAAGAACAGGTGGCACGTAACTCGCAGGTATCTCCTCCGTGCCGATTTCAAAGAGAAGGTCTGCGGTTTCCGATAGGTTAGATACCTCACCTGAAGTTGCTTCAGTGCGGTTAGAAACCGCACCTACCGTGGTAGAGGCATCCTCTGTGTCGTCAAATCGTCCCATCAGTGGGTGTCCCATCTCTTCACGCTGTGTGACGTAAGCGCGTGCGATACGTTGTGCCAACCTACGCACACGTTCAATATAACTCACCCTCTCCGTGACGCTGATAACACCGCGAGCATCCAGCATGTTGAAGGTATGGGAACATTTCAGAACATGGTCGGTTGCGGGCAGAACTAAACCCGCATCTAAACACGCGTGCGTTTCTTTTTCATAGGTGCTGAACTGATCAAAAAGCATGTCAACGTTGGCGTGTTCAAAGTTGTAGGTTGAGTATTCCACTTCACTTTGATGGTGGACATCACCATAGTTCAGGTGTTCATTCCAGCGAATATCAAAAAAGGTATCAACATCCTGTAGATAAAGTGCGATCCGTTCAAGTCCGTATGTTATCTCAGCACAAATCGGGGCAAGGTCTATGCTACCCATCTGTTGGAAATAGGTGAACTGTGTAACTTCTGCACCGTTCCACCACACTTCCCAACCGAGTCCAGATGCACCGAGTGTCGGAGATTCCCAGTCGTCCTCTACAAAGCGGATGTCGTTTTTGCGGGGTGATATGCCGAGATGATATAGACTTTCAAGATAGAGTGGTAGCACATTTTCGGGTGCTGGTTTGAGTATGACTTGATATTGGTAGTATGCACCGAGGCGAAAGGGGTTTTCAGCATATCTGCCATCGGTAGGTCGCCTAACAGGTTCTACATACGCTACATTCCACGGTTCTGGTCCGAGGCATCGTAAAAATGTGGCGGGGTTAAATGTCCCTGCGCCGACTTCTATATCGCATGGTTGTTGAATTATACATCCTTGTTCTGCCCAAAATTTCTCTAATGCTAATATTATTTCTTGTAAGGTCATATCTGTTGTTTGTTGTCTGCTCCGTTTCTATTGGTTGTTTCGGATATTTATTTTAGCATGAGAGAGACATTTTAAGCAATGGATTTTCAAGACAGCTATAAATGTACAAAAAAATTGACAAATAGTTAACCATAGGTTATAATTTATGCTGCAAAATCAGAGATATGAGTAAAATATATTATTGGAGTTCACTATGTATCTTAAAGAAGTATTTTTACAGAATACAGGTCCCATCTCAGAATGTCATGTTAAACTACCGTTTATCAAAGATGGTGATGATGAGAGACCACTCCCTGTTGTAATTGTCGGTCCGAACGGTTCAGGTAAAACTATCTTTCTCTCCTATATCGTTGATGCACTTACGGAATTTGCTAAGCAGGTCTTTGATGATATTGTGCCTACTGACGGGTTAGGCACCCCATATTTCCGAGTCGTTGGGTCGTCTACAGTAAGAAGTAGACAATCTTATAGCCTGAGTCTTCTCCATTTCAATGCTAATGACAGTGATCTTTTTTATAGCGAGAAAATTGGAACACCAGATATGTCAATCTATTCCGATGATTTGAAATCTGTGTTTTCTCCAGTATGGAACAAACCTACAAAAGAAAAGCCTAAATATGTTTCTGTGAATAAACAGACTGTTGAGTCTGAAATGAATAACGGAGTACACGCTTTTTTCCCCGCAAGTCGACATGAAGACCCAGACTGGTTAAACCCTAAAAGTCTAAAAGTAGGATTCGATGCCTCTGCACATCGCCGTTTTGCTGGTCAACTTGAAAAACCCATTTGGGTAGAAACTTGTGCTGAAGAAAATATTGGATGGATATTAGACGTGTTTCTTGATTCCTCTGTTGACGTAGAATATCTATTAAAACTTCAAGTTAGAGAAGGAGGTGAACGGATTCTACCAAACGTGGACCAACTAAAAATTAGAGATATAGAAAATCGTATAATTCTTCGTAAGTCCATAAGAAATGTAGATGACGTTTTGAAAATTATACTTCAAGATTCTTCTGCAATGTTTCGTCATACCTTTCGCAATCACTCGTTATCCAGACTTGTGATCGATTTGAAAGCAGGTCAAACAATTCTTAGTCCAATTTCGTTATCAGCTGGTCAATCTCAACTATTCCACTTATTCACAACAATTATTCGATATGGTGAAAGTGACGATCTAAACAATAGCATTAATATCCCTGACATTACGGGAATTGTTGTAATAGATGAAATTGATGCTAATTTGCATCCAACTCTCCAACACGATGTTCTCCCACAACTCATTGAAATGTTTCCAAAGGTTCAGTTTATCGTTTCGTCTCATTCTCCACTATTTCTGCTCGGTATGGAAAAAAGATTCGGTTTAGACAGAGTTAAAATTCTTGAAATGCCAGAAGCAAGACGGATTAGTAGTGAACGATACACGGAATTTGGAAAAGCATTTAAATTCTATCAAAAGACAGAACACTTTGAAGAAGAGGCAAAACGACGTTTTGCGGACGGAACCAGACCTCTTGTTTTGACAGAGGGACCGCTTGATGTGAATTATATACGTCATGCTCTGGACATGTTAGGAAAGGATGAACTTCTTAATTCTTTGGATATTGAATTTGTCGGCATTGAAGATGATGGTGGAAAAACCCGTTATGGTGGAGATACGTGGCTAAATAATTTACGCAGCACCTATGAGGCTAATCCAACTTTGTATCATCGTCCTATTTTGCTTCTTTATGATTGTGATACAGAAAAACCATCTGAACAAATCGAAAAACTTTGGGTGAGATCAATTCAGAAAAATAATGAAAATTCTGCAGTTCCAAAGGGGATTGAAAACCTTTTCCCAATAAAGTTTTTTGATGAAGAGTTTGAATTTAGAAATGAGTATTATAGTAGAACATCAAAAGATGATGGTGGACATGTGGAAAATCTTGATAAGCCAAAATTCTGTGATTGGATTTGTGAAAACGGGAGTGTTGAGGATTTTGAAAAGTTTGACAGAGTCGTGGAAATCATCAAGGAGTTTGTGGAAACTACTAAACAACCTACACCATAATAATAATGAATAGTGATGCCCGTAATTACCAATTGCGGCAAATTAGAATGGCTTGGAGAAATAAAGATATTTCAACTAATCCCTATGAAAAACCCAAGGAGATAACATATAGTGCATTCCTTCCGGTAGTCCACCTGTATAATGTATGGCTGCGCTTCCTTCATATTTACTTGAAACTTCAGAAATATCATCTCGCGCTTCACTATGAGCAAAGACAACCCCTGACAACAGTTCGGTATTTTCGCTGATTTCACAGTCAATGATAAACAACCATTGATCAGGATATTTCTCAGTCATCTCTTCAAGAGTCATACGTTCGTTAGACATTTATGCTTCTCCCTCTACAAGTGATATGCTACAGTTCATAGAATTATATCTTTTTCGTTGTATATTGTCAAATCATTTCAGCAATGCTTAGAAGCAAAATCGTATATTTCACTTGTATTATTAAAGACAATTGAAGTATAATTAATTCTAGTGAATCTGCTTATTTTTTCCGTATGTGCTGAAATGTGGATGGTTGTAAATGGGTAACGGACATCCGATAGAAATACAATATTACCGTGCCCCAAACGGCAGGCAACCTTTTACTGAATGGTTTACATCTATTCGAGATAAAAATACGCAAAACAGAATTGACAAAAGACTTGAGCGACTTGAAGATGGTAATATTGGTGACTGTCAATCTGTCGGTGCAGGTGTCTTTGAATTGCGTTTGCACTTTGGACCAGGATATCGCATCTATTTTGGTCAAATTGAAAATACGCTCGTTCTTCTGGCTTTGTGGTGGGGACAAGGCATCGCAAGCACGAGATATAGAACTTGCAAAGACCTATTGGAAGGAATATAAGGAGGTACGCCGATGAGAGAAATGGGAAACTGGCGCGAATACCAAATTGAAAGACTTGCTAAAGACCGCGAAGCTGCAATTGACTATCTCCAACTGACATTGGAGGAATACCAAATCGACGGTGACCTTCCTTTTTTTCTAAAGGGACTTCGCACCTTTATAGAATCACAGGGAGGCGTTTCTGAACTTTCCAAACGAACCGGTATCAAATCCGAGATCCTCTCAGGTATCCTATCTGACGAGAATACCCCTCAATTTGACATTCTCAGAACTATGCTGAATGCACTTGAGTGTCAGTTGTTGGTTGCACCTTTAACACTTACGGATGTTAGCATTGAGATCCAAGTGTGATTCAAACCTCTTCACTTCTTTCAACTTAATCACTTCAATAACGACCAATCAGGCTCATCTTCAGGATTACCAAGCGGACCGTGTGCATTACGAATAATGCGTCGTTGCGCGTCATACCAATCCGTATAACTCGTTGCAGGTTGGAGTTTATCGTTTCGCGCATCCATAAGATTTAAGAGCGTCCTTTCCATTTCATCTGCTAACGATTTAGCATCAGGATTGTCAATCAGGTTGTTCATCTGTAGTGGGTCTGCTTCAATGTCATACAACATCCGTTTACCATCAAGCCAACGTGCGTAACTATGGGATTTTGTTCTGACACCACGCCATTCGTCACCATCCACAAAGTAATCGTAGGTCGCACCGAAGTTCATCGTCAAAACAGCGTCCTGTTCAAAAGCATCCGTTTCACCACACCAAGATGCAGACAAATCATATCCTTCTACTGTCCGTGGTGGTTGAATTCCACATAAACCGCATAGAGATGGGAACAGATCAACAGGAGATGTAAGTGTGTCGCAAGTGCGATTGCCTTCAAAAACGCCGGGAAGCCGCATTATCAAGGGCACTTTGATGGATTCCTCGTAAGGTTTCTTCTTTGCCCAAAAATTGATACCTTGCGCGCCACCTTGCGTGCCATGATCAGACCCAAAAACAAGTAACGTATTTTCCACACGTCCTGTTTTTTCAAGGTATGCCACCAGTTCTCCAAGCATATCATCAACTGCTAACGTCATAGCGAGGTAGTGGCGGTAAATCTTTAAGGATTGTTCTCGCTGTTTATCTGGCACGTTTTCAGGTAGGTGAAGTTCTTCAGGGAGTCGGTCATAGTATTTCTGTGGTGCATAATCGTAAGGTGTATTATGTGCTTGATGTGGAGAGATAAACAGACAAAATGGTGTATCATCGTCAACATCATCCATAAACTGAAAGGCATATCGGTTCAGCGCGTCAGTTTCATATCCTTCCCATCTTTCGTTTCGCCAATTGTCAAGATTTACCGTGCCGTTGAAGTAGTCCGTATGAAAGTTATAACCACGCCAATGTTGGAAACCGAGTCGATCACGTCCTTCTGGGACATAATCGCGTCCACCGATTTCTGGGAATGAACCTGTGTGCAAATGCCATTTACCGACCCACGCGGTGCGATAACCGTTTCGACTGAATACATCACCGAGTCCGATCTCATCGTGTCGGGTGTTGACGAAGTTTATAAGATGTCCAGTTGTCTGCGGGTGTCGTCCGGTGAGCAGCATAGAACGGTAAGGTGTGCAAACAGGTGCAGTGGCGATTGCGTTGGAGAACACTGTGCCTTCCTGCGCGAGTCGGTCAATGTGAGGAGTATCAATCTGAGTTTCGCCATATACTGGCAATGAGCAAGCACGGATTTGGTCAGAAAGGAGATAAACAATGTTGGGTTTGTTTGTCATATCAGATGTCTTATTATATGTCGTGTACAAATATAGGCGGGAAATTGCCCCGCCTAATCAAACTTGTAGAATCAGACTGAATTAAAACTTCAGTCCCACACTAACACGGTGCGCGTCATTCAGATATTCAAAATCTGCGAATGCGTAATCCAACAATAACATAGTGTTACCAAACTTTAAATGTATTCCTAAACCGAGAGTCAACCCTTCTTCATCATCACTGTGGTCAGGACCTAAACGGAATTTATAACCTGCCCGAAGTGCCGCCATCTTTCTATACCAGTATTCCACGCCAAGATTCAGACGTTCACTGTTGTCAATCGGATGATTACCGTCCAAGGCAATAGTAAGTAGGTTACTGTCATCATCAATTAAATCATAAGCGACTCCGAGTCGGAAATTTGATGGCAGCGGAAATTCAACGGTATCCAATTCTGCCTTTACCGTTGGATTCGTGGTATCGGGGTGCGGTGTATATTCTGCCAGTTGTTCATTTCCCGCAACTTCGGTGCCCGCCTCAAGATCAGGACCGCTGAAACGCATTTCAGGACCAAAGTTTGAGAAAGACATCCCGATTCGGAGACTACGCCAACCTGTATGGTATAGGGTGCCAACATCTAAAGCAACGCCTCTGGCACTTTCCCGATGAATCTGCTGATGGATATATTTGGCATTGATGCCAAAAGAGAGATTCACACCAGATTCTTTTTGGTAGAGTTGTCTGGAATACGCTACCGAGACCGCAGTATCCCACGCGGAATACCAAAGTCCTGTGCCATCAGGGAAGTCAAGATTAGTGATTTCCGTATCGGGAACGTTAAGAAACGTGACACTTGCTCCTAACGTTCCGATCTTCTCTATTGGTACAGCAAATGCAAGATAGTTGTATCGCACGTCCGCAAGCCAAATCGTGTGTGTATCTGAAAAGCTTGTCTTTTCAAGTTGACTCAAACCCGCTGGATTCCAATAGATGGTTGTAACATCGTTTGCAATTGCCCCGAACGCTCCACCTAAACTATCCACACGAGCACCCGGTCCGATCTTGAGAAATTGTGCCCCCGCAGTTCCCACATTCGTTGTCGCATAACTGGGAACTATCAGTGAAAATATGAGAGCCACCACGAGAATAAACGTGAATAATGGAGTATGGTAGCACGGCGTATCTGCTTTCCGTTCCTTTGCTAACCTATTATTCTGTCCATCTTGATAAAAAGTAACATTGTGCATGTGTATCTCCTTAATCGTGTTCCTTTATCGAATGATCGCAAATCGTCCGACCTTATTTCCGATGACTTCATCATTTTCATCTCGTGCTTCAACATGAAAGATATAAACACCACTGGCAAGAGCTTGGTTATAGCGGTTGAGTAGATCAAATTCCGCCGTTCCACCTTTGTCTCCTTGTGCTAACCGTTCATCAGGGCTGAATGCATCGGTGCTGTCGTGTTTGATTTGACGCACCAATTCCCCTGCCAACGTATAGATTCGGATAGTACATTGTGGTGGAAGTCGCATGAAGAAAATCTTATCCGATCCTTCAACGTTTTCCGCTCTATTCGTGACAAAGTATGGGTTTGGCACGACACGAATACGATCAAGGTCTTCTTTGATATTATCTGCTTCAAGTGATTCTTTTTCTGTGGTGAGTAGCTGTTCATCTCCGTCCTGTGGTGCACTTATACCACCCATTTCAATAGTAAATACATCACCAGCAGAAAGTTCACCATTCGGATCAGAGATATAGACATAAGCACCGCTGAGGAATATTCTAATGAATCCTGGTGTGTCCTCTGGAACGTATTCATCACCCCAACCGGCTCCCGATAGTATTGCATACCCATCAGCACGTTGGTCATTGAAGGCTATTTCTTCACCCGTGTCTTCGTCAACGACTCTGATATGTGTATCGTCAATAAATGTGATTGAATACGTATGTGGACGATAATATGTTATCCAGTAGACATTTGGGCCGGTAGTAGTGCTTCCTCCGGTCGCTTCATTTTGAATATCCACTGTCCACTCTGGAACAGAACCTTCGGTCAATTTAACGTCAATTATTGAGTTTGCTGTCGGACTATCGTAGGATACGTCGACTCCTATCAGTTTCAGAATGATACCATCAAACATCGGTGTAAGGGTTTCAACAGCCTCTCGGTAGTCTGGATCGTACCAATCAAATGTTTGCTTTTCAACGACCGTTTGATTTGTCGTTGTGTTGACAATCTCATAGGCAGGAGGTTGGTAGCCAGGACCTGTGATGTATGCCGCCGCTCCAGTCTGTTCAGCACCATACCAAACAATCTTATATTGATGTCCAGTAACTTTGTCTGGTGCTAACACCATTGGTTCAACGGTGACCGCTACTTCCTCGTTTGTCACCACTTCAACGGCAGGCTCTTTATATCCTGCAGGATGCGCACGTGGAACAACATGCAGCATCGTTTCAATTTGGCTACTCTCCATTGATGGCAGTACATTTTCCGGATTGCCTGTATCATAAGAAGTAACTGCATAAGTATATTGGATTCCGTTAGTTAATCCTGTGTCCGTATAGAAGTTCTTGATACCCACATCATCACCGAGTGCATGTGATGCAGTGGCAACTACCTGAAAAATATCTCCGGCAACAGGAGGACCGGAAGGTCCGTCCGTGATTTTTACATACAATCCACCGAAATATATCAGTTCACCTGACCGGTATGTTCCATCTGGAAAAGGTTCACCTGTAGTTGGATTCTTTACGATAACATATCCGCCACCATTAGATGGAAAATCGGGATTATATGCCAACACTTCCCAAAGTGTTGTGTTTATCACCTCAAATTCAGTGCTGGAATTGAATTTGATAGCATAAGTTGCACTTTCAAAGTAATCAGCGAACGCAGGCACATCTCCCGTGTGTTCAATGGTTGCATCGGAGTTCTCTCCAACGTGGTCTACAGTAAAAAAATTATTGGAAACACTTGACTTGTCAAACTCCATCAACAACTTCCAATCTTCAACAGGTTTACCGGTTTTTTCATCGTAAACAAGATCAAGTCTATAGACTCTATACCCTTCAAATACTTTCTCTGGATCGAATGGGTCGGCATAGTCTTCTATATTCATACTGACTCCATCATTAATCCAACCATCATCACCATTCCAAAGGAGGGCAATCTGTTTATCGGCAGGATAAGCGGTTACTGTTGGTGAGGGTGGTGGCGCGGCGGCACTGTAATCATCATCGTATAACTGTTGTGCTTCGTCTGAAACCACCTGCAAACCAGCAAGTCCTTCCCCAATAGCCACTGCAATGATAACGTTGAATGTCTCTCCTGGAGCAAGTGATTCAACTGGACCGTAGGATTGGATAAAACGTTGATCGTCATAGTTTGCTGGGAGTGGTTCAACGCCAGGGGTGCTGATAAGTGCGTACATTTCTGCATCGGTTGTTGGGTCTGTGTCTATCGTAATTCGTTTGTGTGCAGTAAAGGGTATTTTGGCAGTCTCATCTTCTGCGTTCTCGCCCATGTATGCATCTAACACACGTAGTCCTATGTACCCGGGAGCAGAGGCGTTTGAAAAACCATAAGAGAGGTAACGGTTCGGGTGAGCATCCGGATTGAGACTGTCCGGTGTTTGGTCTAAAGCCACGAAATCATCTCCTGAGTAATTGGCTGTGCCGGTTTCGTTGCTCGATATATCCACGTCATATCGAAACGCCATAAACACATCTTCAAGTGTGTCACTACCAACATTTTTGACATTATACTCAAGTATAAAGAAGTCATAAAGCGGGGCATAACTCCATTGAAACCCGTTAACTTCCAGTTCTAAACCGAGTATCACGCCTTTATTTACTTCTGCGTTGGTATCTGTACATTTGAACCTAATTGCTTGGCTTGTCCGTGTTCCCTTTGTGGTTACACCTGGAGTGTCAATATACACCTCATCCCTTGTTTCATATAATTCAGGGTCAAACTCTTCATCTGTTATGTGGTTAATAGGCCAAATTTCGCTCTGTCTACCATCTGATTCGGCGACACCGATTTTACCATTCCTTTTCGCACCGATCCAGATGTCGCCTTCAAATATATAGGAATCGTTTGTACCTGCTGGCCACCACCCTGATGGGACGGAAGTGGGGCTTTGTGGATACCCAACGACTGCAGTGTTGAAAATAGCAGATGTAAAATTGCCTACATCCAGTGCTTTCCAATCTTCACCTGCATTCACCGAAAATGCGGTAAATGCTAATACCGTAAATAATAGACTATATCGCAGTATCTTCATATAACTTTACCTCCATATTGGGGTGTAATGATATAATGAATCTTTTCAAATAGTTCATGTAATTATCAGATCCGGAATGTATTCTCAAAATTCCTCAAAAACGGTGTGATATAATTCGTAAATTATACCATATAAAGTGGGGTTTTCACTTCAGCAAAAAGATTATTCTGCTTCTGTGATTTCAAATATCCGATACCTCTGGTTATTGCCATTACCAACGTCTATTTCTTCTTCAATATACAGTGGATAACTGTATTCTCTATTTGTGACAGAGAATAGGTATGGAATAGCACCTGCCTGTCGTGCCTCCTTTGCTTTCGTTTCAAGAATTTCTTGTTCAGCTTCGTTTGTGATTTTCAATGGATAAGTCGACCTATCAGCATAATACATCAAATCAAAATGTGCTCCTGTTCGCTGTTCATCAAGGAAAAAACAGATATTTTGAGGCATTTCCTGTTGAATACGTTCCCCACTTTGGACATATAATGGAATCTGTGCATTACGTTCAGTAACATTGTAGGCTGCTTGGACATACCTCCCCGCATAAAACAGTGCAAGCACCAGTGCAACAACGCGCACACCCATCCATACCCATCTTTGCCACTCTTTTTGACGTAATAATTGATAGACACCAAAGAAAATGGCAAGTAGTAAGCCAAAAACAATCAGTTGCTCAACAATGACGAAATGTTTGTGTATAAAAGGTGCAAAACCTTTGATGTTATCAAATTGAAGAAAGCCTATTCCTTTTCCACTTACTGCTATAGATAACCACTTTCTGCTATGAACAAGCGTACCTCCAATGGATATAATACCGATAGACAGCATTAACGCACCCCATAATGCTGTCCAAAGCCAACCTTGTTGTTCTATTATACCCCGTGGCGGAAACAACTCATTTACATTATGTTCCGTATATCGGTATTGATATGCCCTACTGATGATAGCTGCCAAACACATTACCAATGCTGGCACGGAAATCATTGTCGCAGACGGGGTTTTTGTCTGTGCAAGTGTGTGTGGCAAAATTACACCGATACCCCATGCCAACAGGAACACTTCCGGCAATTGCCAATGTCTGAACATCACCACAAGCAAGCACAACACAACTGCAAATATTGCAGCATAGATGAATGGATAGAACAGTGGCATATATTCAAACAATGGTCGGTCCCATGATGCTGCCCAACCTTCAACATTTGTATTGAGATGGTCAAGAACGCGTTTATGTTCCCATATAAATTCCTTCGGATATTTTATTAAACAATAGATTGTCCAAGGTGCGACAGTCCCAATACCAGCAAGAAGTTGTATGCCGACATCACTCAGTCGAATCTTCACATTTTCTTCATCTGATACAGCATCACTCACTTCTTCTTGCGTCTCTAACGGTATCGTTTGAATTCTTTTCGCTTTGTATTTACGTATTATCCGTTTGAACAACGCAACAGACCAAACGACAGCAGCAAGACCGAATGTAATCAGTGCCAGATAACTCTTTGAGAGATACGCGATTCCCATCGCCACCCCAGACAAAATATAGTTTCTCCTTTTACCACTGCGTATTCCACGAAGCAAAAACCAACACGAAACTTGCACCCAGAGAAGCAAAGCAATATCTATGTGATCCGAATAACGATAACCGTGAACTGAAGCAAAGAGAAATGGATTAAACGCCTGAAGGAACGCTGCGATGAGTCCTGCACGTTTATCAAAAAGATCGGAAGCGATCCTAAATGTCAACCATGCTGATAGCACAAGACTGATGGCAGACGGTAGACGGAGAGCGAAAGCGTTGATCCCAAAAATAAAGTGTGATAGACATATTTGCCACATAGCCACTGGCGGTTTGTGTAGCCAAATGTGGTTGTTCCCCCAACTTTTGTAATCATATTCAAGCCACGGTTGATCGTAAAGCGTAAATTTTAACGGATGTTTTGTTAGATTCCGAGCGACAATCGCATGAAAACCTTCATCCCAAAAGTGGATCTTGCTGTGTCCAAGGTTCCGCAATACCAATACAAAAGATGCAATCAGAATACATAAGAGTATTATTTTTATATGTATATTTTTGCTATTTATGAATGTGTTCTCAAAATTCATCTGTAATGTTCAATATACCTGACCTACAGCTGTTTATTTATATCTGTTTCTATGAAATCCGAGTTCTATATTTTCAGTGTTCTGTCGTAATGTTAACGTGTTATATTATACCTTATCACCAGCGTAGTGAAATAAATACAACATCCCAATTCCACCGATGACCATGAACACTCCCATAATCAAATAAAAGATAAAGGTGATAAGTTTGATTGGTCCGGATGAAAGACTGAAATGGTTATTCATTTCTGTGACTATTTTTGAAAGCACAGAACGGTGTTCACGTTGTTTAATCTTAATCATTCCTGACCCCAACCAAGACTGAATAGCAACTTGTAAATCCGCATCTATAGATGTCAACCGAATGGAAGACAAAGATTCTTCATAAGGTAACTGCAGCTTTTCAAGAGCAGCAAGGAGTGCTTCACGGAATGTCGTATCGGTTATACCATAGGCAGCATATCCTTTCAGAGCGAAAAACATCATGACAATAACAACAGAAAATATGGCAGGATTTAACCAATCCATCAAATCCATGTCATATATTGAAAAAAAGAATGGCATTATTATGCTTGGTACAAAACTAACTAACATGACTAATAACAACCATCTATTTGATAGTAAGAACGGATTTTTCGTTACAATGCCGCGTAACCCTAAAATCAAGAAAAATGCCGCCATCACACCAAACATAATCGGTAACAAAATTGAAAACATTTGGAAACTAAAGTCCATATTTTTGCTCCTAAAACGCCTACATTAGTTGCGGTTTCTAACCGCACATTATTCCCTAATTGTTTGTATTGAACTTATACCCACCCATCTTCAATCATCAGTGTTAATGGTGATTCCATCTCTTCCATTGGGAACTGAATCCGTTGTCTTTTCCGTGATGAATCATAAATTGCCATGAGTAGTTCAAGGGTCGCATATCCGCATTGACCACTTGAACGATGTTCCCGATCTTCCTCAATAGCCATAATCATGTCTCGCACAGGCGTAATTCCAGGTGGCAGTTCTGGTGTTTCCCATGCCCCACCTGTCTCTTCGCTTCGGTATCGGATTCCCGGTCCACCGGGAGCTGCAAGTTCTATTTCACCTTCAGTGCCATAGCAGTAGATATGATGATAACCAGGAGCAGTATCGTTTCCTGATTCAATGATACCTCGCACGTTGTCTTCAAACTTGAAGTAACCGACTGCAAAGTCTTCAGAGTGCAAATCATATTTTGTGGGTGTGCCGATACGTTCAATTTGCCCAATCACCCAACTGACAGGAGTGTCTCCGTGAAGATACAACATCAGATCAACGGTATGTGTAGCGTTATCCTTCAGATCACCCCCGCCACAGATGCCGTGTATGCGGAAGATGTCACCGATAGCACCGTCAGTAATCATCTGTCTTGCATGCTGATAAGGTGTGCTAAAACGCACCTGATGGTCAATAGCCAACTTCACACCGTTCTCTGAACACGACTCAAGCATTCCTTTTGCTTGTCCGAGGTTCTCCGCCATCGGTTTTTCTGACAGAATACCTTTCACACCGTGTTTTGCTGTTTCAATCACAAGCGGCGCATGGTGTTTCGGACGTGTGCAGACAGACACCAGATCTATATCTTCTGTTTTCAGCATTTCAATGAAGTCTGTGTATCGTCCTTCTACTTCATACTTTTCGCCATAGGCATTAAGCCGTTCTTCATCAATATCTGCAATAGCAGCTATTTTTGCCCGCGGTTCATTCACATACCACCCAGCGTGCATGTGTGAAATTCCGCCGCATCCGATGATCGCAACATTATATATCTTATCCATTGTAAGTTCCTTTCGTTACTATAAGTCAGATTCGCTAATTTTGTTATAGATGTCAGTGCCAAGTTCGACTAATTCTTTTCGGATTTCATCCCAATCTTCTTGGTCATTTTTGCCTTTATCAAGGACTGGAAATTGTACTCTTATCTGCTTCGGTGAATCGTTATATTCGTAAGAGTAGTCGGATTCCGGGAATAATTCCATTACCTTATCTCTACGTTCTAAAGGATTTTCTCCTTGGAAGTACAATTGAGTATAGCATCGTTGGTTAGTAATGAATAGGACCACACTAATATTCCTAATAGCCTTCGATATCCAACCTTCGTTACTTAAAGGTACAGGTTTCCCAGAAAATAGTTCTCCGAATTCACCATTACGGATCGGTGCCCAGAATTCACTATAACCTACTTGGGAATGCTTTTCGGTTTGGATATCTATTGCGGGTCTGGCGACGTGATGAAAGGATAGTTCACTGTGTGAATTCGCTTGTGCTTGAATTAAAAACCAGTTGACGTTACTATCTTCATTGCGGAAATTGCATGTAACGATCATCAATTCCTCAAAGTCTTCAGCGACTAACACAGCTACATCGGCTTTTTTCAACCGTGCGTAAGCCTCAAGTCTACCCCAATGATCCCAATCTGCTTTGCCAAATTGGTTTTCAATCACAAGTGTCCCATCTTCACCAGTAGCAACGATATCTGCTCTGCGCGTGCCAACGTTGGCTTCAGTTTCTGCGTCTTCAAATTTACCAACATTGAGCGCATCAAGTGTATTGGCAAGATCAGCAGAGAACTCCTCTTCTCGTGTGTAGATTTCTGATAGTGATTTTGTTTTTTGAAGGTTCATTGAATTTCCTGCTACAGAACCATATTTATTATTGCTCTTGTTGAATGATTAGTTGTTTCGTGTCATCCATGACTTTCAATACAAATCGTAACGCTTCATTAACCGCTTTTTCATTTGGAAAAGCAGCGGCAACATCTGGATCAAGTTTGATAATATTTGTACCTGCAGCATAACGTTCTGCATATTTACCACGGATACCGTTCTTCAACACAGTTTGATCATACTCAGGACGCAATTCTTCATTAAGTTCGGTTCTTTTATCCATGTTGTCATAGACACTCATCTCAGGGCTTTCCCAATCCTCAACAAAGGTTGAAAAACGTGCACGTAAATCTGCAGCTTGGGTTTCGTCAATACCACGTTCACGCAAATCTATAGAACCCGGTGAAAGAAAAGTTACTATCACGCGGGTGCCTTCACATACATCATTTGGTGTTTCAGAAAGTTCAATTCTCCCATTGAGGTATATGCCTTCAATCGTTGTTGACATGGTTATTTCTCCTTGTTTCTCTCTTTCAATAAAGATCGTAAGACTTCATTAACCGCTTCTTCGTTTGGAAATGCAGCAGCAACATCTGGATCCAGACGGACAAGATTCTTGTCAAAATTATTCTGCTGTGGTCTTGCACCAATTTCCCAAATGTAAGCGTCAACATCTCGAACAGAAAGTCCAACGCGTTTTGAAGATTCTTCCAACAAGAGAATTGATTCTATTGCTGAAACATCTCGACATAAGAGATCTGATAATAAGTTGATAATATGCATGTCAGGTTTTGTGGTATCAGCACCAAAGAGCATGCGGAGATACTGAAAACCTGCAACTTTAAAGTACTTTATATCCAGAGAGTAGCAATCCTGAGGGGTTGCTTGGATTGCCCATATTTTCAAACTTTCTCCTTCAGGGATACTTGGTGTTTTCTGAACAATCTTGCAAACATATTGTACTACTTGCTGAAGCATTATTGCCTTTCGTTCAGAGTAGAATTCAAGTTCTTGTTTCATGAACTCATAGGGATTTGGATAACTTGCTATAAGAGCCTCTAAAGCGGTAACCTGTTTTAAATTTGGGTGTGCCTCTTGAAAAGTTTTCTCTCGACGGCGCACGACTCTGTCATAACTTGTACGGAGTGACAAAACGCACCTGATAACTTTAATAGCAGGAGGTAGCGACTCTTCTTCATCTCTCGTTTTATTGGAAAGATGCTCTGCGTGTTCCGCAATCCATGCTACTACAGCATCAATATCGGACTCTGCAATAGTGATTTCCTTCATTTTAAATTACCCTAAAAATCCAAACTCACACCCATCATAATCAGACGCGGGGAACTCCACGAAGCCGGATTGGAATGCTTCTGTGCAGTCAACGGAATACCATAACGATCATACGTAACTGCATCAAGTATGTTATATAAGTTTTTCGTGTTGAAGATATTCCGAATATCCGCAAAGAAGGTATACGTTACCCCACCAAGCCGACTCCGTTTGCTAACCAGCGCATCAACATTGTAAGTCGCAGGATACCGTTTTGAGTTAATCGCCGGTTTAACTGGTGCTCTTGGATTTGGTGTGTAGGGTAAACCGCTGGCATATCTACCGACAAAGTTAACAGCAGAAGTAAAAGGCAACTGTATGTCTAACGCTGCGGAAACAATGTGACGTTGATCCCAAGACAACGGATGACTTTCGGTCACTTCAGGTTGCTGACGGTAATAAAGTAAGTACCCCAGATTTCGACTGGAACCTTTACCTTTGGCAACGGAATAAGTATAACTCAGCATACCAGAAACCGGGCTTCCTCCTGTCCGCCATTTACGAATTGTGAGTTCAAATCCTTGCACGCGTCCGTAAATATCATTGAAGAAATAACTATAATCGTTGGATATATCTACATGGATACTGTTGACAAGGTTTTGAATGTCTTTGGTAAATCCTGTGATGTCGACTGTCAAATCATCCATGAATTGCTGTGCAATGCCAACTTCATAAGCGATAGTCCTTTCAGGTTCCAAATCAGGGTTACCTCTTCTACGGATTGCCCCTCGCATATCAAAACTAAGATTTTCATAAAGGTCATCACCGCGTGGGATTTGATAGTAATGTCCGTAGGTGAAGTGCAACTTTGCCCTTTCTGTAATCGGGAACGAAATACCAAGCCGTGGTGCGACCATGTGTTTCGTTGATGCCTCAACTGGATTATTGATAATTGGCAGTCCAACCGAATAGGTACTTTCGTCCAATTTTATTGTGCCATCCTCTTCGTTTAGGACGAGTGGATCTTTCGGATCTTCGGGTGAGATACCGTCTGGATTATATATGTCATACCGCAATCCAGCATTGACAATCATACCCTCATATTCCATCTTATCTTGAGCATAAAGACTGACAGATGTAGGTGTTACATCGTAATACTCCATATACAGGTTTGAACTACCATAATTCGTTGTGCCGAGATTGTAGAGATGGTTCGCTGAGAATTCAATACCTGTCTGGATTTGATGGTTTTCATTAACTTGACTTGCAAAAACTCCTTTGAGAATGGATGTCGTGGAATTGCGGGTAACCCAGAAGTTGTTATCTCCAGCAACATCATAAGTTGTGTCATTATACGCTTGTTGTGCGGGGTTTCTAATTCGACCTTCTTCTTGATTCTGCTCAAAAGATTTTTCAGGATCGTACGCGTTATCTTCGAATGTTTTGTTCAACGGATCCCACAGTTTATCAGGTTGATGACTATCGTAAGAACGGTGGAATTGTCCAAACGTTAAGGTATAAAATGTCCCTGAGTTGATATTGTGTGAGAGTTGAACGGAAAGGCTCCGACCATCTCTATTATCCACTTCAATTGCATTAGGTATGAAACGGAGACTTCCACCAGAGTTGTTAAATTCACGTATGTCATATAGTCCACTTGCAGTCAGTCTAATTTGCGGTGTCACTTCAAACTTGAGTTTACCTTGTAGTGTGTGTCCACCGCTATTACTATTAGGCAGATAACTTTCATCTCTACGCAACTGACTGGCAAAGGAGAATGTCAAACGATTACCCAATATCGGTCCACTCAGCGCGAACTCTCCGATGTGACTTGGGGATAACCCATATTTTTTGGTGTTGTTGAATAATCCGCTATATTGCTCCAAATCCACAATGTAACCATCTATCAGCGTAACCTGTTTTTTCTCATAGTCAATCACTGTGCCATCAGCGTCCATGAATGGTTGACGTTCCATAATGACTTCACCCGTTTCTTCATTCACCTTGTCTTCACCCGTTTCTGGATCATCCACGGGTTGTAATGGGTTTTCGGTCCTATCCGCATATACGTTAGAACCTGGAGATATTTCTTTGAAGATGATCTGATCATCACCTTCTCGTTCAGCCAATTCACCAACTGTAACAGGGTTCCCGCGATAGGGTGTTTGATATTCGTAAGGCTTACCGATAAATATACCTCTGAAAGGTTCAAGGGCTACTGGTCGGAAACCGTTGTCTGGGTCTAACCAAGATCCGTAATAGGGATCACCATGGTGCTGTCCCCATTGTCCTACTCGATATCTAATCCTACCAGAGAATTTATTTGTTCCAGCTTTCGTAATCAAATTAATCACACCAGATTGGGCATCACCGTGTTCCGCATTGAAACCACCAGTGATAACCTCCATCTGTTCAAGCGCGTTTGTGCTAATCTGCAATCCCATACCTCTAAATATCGGATCATTCACTGGAATACCATCAATCAGGTATTTAATCTCCATTGACCTACCACCGCGTATATGTAGCGATCCAGATGAATTAAGCACAGCAACACCCGCTTGTGTTTGGAGAATGCCGTTCACGGTATCGCGCGGCATAGATGCAATTTCATCCGCTTCAATAATACGTGTGGTCTGTGTGACATCCTTTTTTATCAACGGTTTGGTCGCTGTCACCGTTATACCTTCAAGTTCCATTACCTCTGTAGCTTCCAAGGCAAAGTTTATAGTGGTGGTGAGCCCCGCAAATACTGTTGTTGATGCAACGGTCTTGGATAGGTATCCCGATAATTCAGCACGAACGTCATATCCACCAGGATCAATGTTTGTCATGACATAGTAGCCAGATTCGTTTGTTGTCGTAGAGGTGCTTGTGCCGACAATCGCAACCTTGACATTCGCTAAGGGTTGTTTTGATGATTCAGTCGTGACAATACCGGAGATTTTACCGATCGTGGCAGCATCAATCTCTTGAGCACCAAAAATAACAAATGATGTGGAAATACTCAAAATGAAAAGAGCTGTTCTAAAGATATTATCTACTTTCAATGGACGACTCCTTTTCTTCTATAGCACACGACTCAAGTGTGCCGAAGTTGTTAATCAGACTTTACGCTTCTAATACACTTTCAATGAATTTCAGACTTTTTAGACTACGTTCCGTATGGTATTGGATAAAACTACCAAGTATGAGTTTCAGTTCACGATGATTACGTTCAGATGCGCGAATTCTATTCAATTTACTGAACTCTGATTTCCGTAAGTTCTTTAGCAATTCGCAACTTCCAGGTGCAATTGAAAATGCTGAGGTATCTCTGTGTTGACACATACCACAGAGCAGTCCACCGAGGCGAACGCTGAAAAGCATAACTAACATGGGGTTTTGTGAATTTTGAAGAGGGGATGGTGTCACGATTGAACCACAATTCGCACACTGAGAAAGTTGGGGTGCGTAACCGGCAAGATCAAGGAACTTTATTTCAAAGACACGAACCAGTAACGGCACATCTTTGGTATCTGTTAAGAAAGAGTAGGTATTTCGTAAGAGTTCGAAAACTTCGGGATTAGCATCACCTTCTGATGCAATAGCATCAACTAATTCCGCTAAATAGCAACCATAAGTTATCCGTGTAAAATCTGCGCGAATACCATCAAAACCTTCAATCAGATCAAATCCTGTAAGACTCTGTAAGTCCTTGTTTTCGCGATAGTTAAAAAGAAGCATGCCGTGGTTGAGTAGTTCTAAACTACCACTCAGCTTGCTTTTTGGGCTCTTTACACCGTATGCCACAACTTTAACTTTCCCAAAATCGGGTGTATAGAAAGTGATGATCTTATTCGTTTCTTGTAAAGTAAAGGCGCGAATTACGATCGCTTGTGTTTTTTGAGCAGGCATAGTTTTATGTGTATCTGTGTGATATAAGGCGGGATAAATCGGGGCGAGAGGATTTGAACCTCCGACCTCCTGCTCCCGAAGCAGGCGCGCTAGCCGGGCTGCGCTACGCCCCGTTTCACTCTAATTATACCCCACCCTAATCGTCTTTGTCAAATCTTTTAACTCACTCTAAGGTTATTTAGTTTTCGGATTTTCTGATGTCCTTCATTACAAACGTCAATTGATGTGAGATACGGTTTTGTTTGTGAATACGACATGGTAGTAGTCACGCTCCGCGTGCCGTCCAAACGCGAACGGGTTACGGCACACCAAATCAACGGTATGAATCATGGAGCATGCCACACGCGCATGCTTCTCAGGCATTCCCCTGAGTGTGCCTACTACTATGCATCACTAAAACCCAGACCTAACTCATAGTAAGACTCATCAACTGGTAATTTATAGAACAAAATTACCCTGAACTTACTCTGAATTAACATCCTCAGCTGCGTTTTTTGGCATCTGAATTTGAATACGTTGGATCCTACGGTCGTCTGCTTCTAATATCGTAAATTCAATGCCACGGTATGTGAAGATTGCACCTACTTCAGGAACGCGTCCCATGTGGTCAACAACAAATCCACCGATTGTATCTATATTCTCCGCATCAAGTTCTGTCTCAAGTTTTTCATTTAATTCTGCGAGGTTTAATCTGGCATCAACGGAATAGGTGTTCACATCTATCTGAATGAAGGCATCCTGCTCATCTGCTTCATCTTCGTCATGAATTTCACCGACGATTTCTTCAATTATGTTTTCAAGTGTTATAATCCCCGCTGTGCCACCGTATTCATCTACCACAATGGAAATGTGTTGTTTATGTTCTCTAAGTTCTCGGAATAGGTCAGATATCTTCTTACTTTCTGGCGTGAAAAAGGCGGGACGTCCAACTATCAGTTCACGAAGGTTGATCGGTTTGTTTTCTGCCCAACAATCCAACATGTCTTTCACGTGTAAAATTCCGATGATATTATCTATCGTCTCTTCATATATAGGGATCCGCGTGTGTCTACATGCTATCGTCGTTTGTAGAACTTCATCAGCAGACGTTCCAACTTCAAGCCATACCACATCAGTTCGCGCAACCAAAATTTCCCTCGCAACTTTATCTGGCAAGTCTAAAATCCGAGAAATCATTTCACGGTCATCTGGCTCTAAAATATCTCGGATGTCGGCAACATTATCAAGTGTTTCTAATACCTCTGGAGAAACAAGACTATCTTGTGCTGATGTCATCTTACCACCAAAGATACGCACGATGAGATTTACGAGAAAATTTAACGGGGTTAATATAAGAAAACCACACCAATAGACCACCCGCAAAGCCCGTAACGCATGAATAGTCGTTCCGCTGGAGCTATTTTGAACATAGTTCTTAGGAAACAATTCTGTGAAAACGACAAGGCACAACGCAGCAAGACCACCACTCAGTATGCGGTTGTTCCAAAATGTCGTAAACAAGACAACACTTCCAACTATCAGTAGAATCTTGACCGTGATAATGGTCAACGAATAACGTCTCGGATGGCGTAAAAGCGAGGTGAGTACCTCATAACGTTTGCCACCTTCCTCTGCAAAATCAAGAATATCTGACCTCGTTAAACGGGCAAGCAATGCTTCTGCAGCTGAAAACAACGCATTTAAAATTAACAGAATACCTAAAAGAACTAATCTTGTAACTATATGTAGGTCATCCAAGCCTAAAATAACACCTCCGTTGTGTTTCCAATACTATCTCTATGTGATTTTATTGTCTGATTTCGTAGACGACTTCAAATGAAGACGCTGCAAAATAATGTCCTGTTTTTCAAACATTACACAGGCTTCATTTTGGCTTTGATGGTCATATCCAAGCAAATGAAGTACACCATGAACTGCGAGGTATGCTACCTCTTCTTCAAGTGAATGGGTTTCATCTTTCGCTTGGCGTTCTGCAGTTTCCAACGAGATTACTACATCTCCAAGAATATTAGCATTCAGGTGGTTGTTATCCTCACCTTCTTGCATCGCAAATGCCAATACATCTGTTGAACCATCTATCTCTCTATATTTACGATTGAGTTGGGTCATGTGGGGATCGTCTGTCAATAAAACGCTTACCTCAGCATCTTCTGAATTATGTGCTATGAGCGTTTCTGACACTGCCCGTTCAACTTTTTCTACATCAAAAGTTGTATTGCTACTGATATTAGTAATATCGGTCAAAACCTTTATTCCTCGATCTCTTTTGCTTCTTCTAATATCTGTTTAGGATGTGGATGTGTTGACTGTTCATAAGCCTCAATGATGCGTTGTACCAACTCATGCCGAACTACATCAACTTTGGAGAAGTATACGAATTCAATCCCTTTGATACCGTCAAGCACCTTTTGTGCATCTTCGAGTCCAGAAACTTTATGCGTAGGCAAATCTGTTTGCGTTATGTCACCCGTTATAACGGCTTTTGAATCAAACCCGAGTCGTGTCAGGAACATCTTCATCTGTTCAATAGTAGCATTTTGTGCTTCATCAAGAACAACAAAAGAATTATTGAGTGTTCTTCCGCGCATGAATGCAATCGGTGCTACTTCAATGATATTCCGTTCAATATATTTATCAAGTGCATCAGGTGGCATCATATCATACAACGCATCGTATAATGGTCGCAAATATGGATGCACCTTCGCAGCAATATCACCAGGTAAAAATCCAAGTCGTTCACCCGCTTCAACTGCAGGTCGAGTCAAGATGATTCGACTTACCTGTCCGTTTTTAAGGGCAGAAACAGCCATCGCCATAGCAAGATATGTTTTGCCTGTCCCTGCCGGACCGATGCCAAAGACAAGGTCATTATGTTTGATCGCTTCAACATACCGCTTTTGTCCGGCTGTTTTCGGACGGATGACACCACGTTTTGAAAATACAGGTATGGATTCTGCTGGACTATAATTATCAATGCTGGATACATCTGCTTCCGATGCCCGAATCTCATAGTTAACATCGGTTGCCTGGATGCGCTCACCTTTTCGGATACGGTGAAGTAACGATTCCAACACTGTCACAACTTTTTCGACCTTTTTCTGGTTTTCACCAAGGACAGCGATACTATCGCTTTTCAAAACAACGCGTACATCAAAATCTTCTTCAATCATTTTTAAGAAGGCATCACTTTGACCAAAGAGAGCTTGTACCTCAGCATTATTCTGTATAGGAACACCCTTCAATGTTTGTTTTTCCAATCGGGTTTTGATCCTCCAAGAAGGTTATGTGCTAAACTTAACACGGTTTTATAGAATGAACTAAACGATTTTCCTCTGGCATTGGTTTAATTTCCATATCTTGACATACTCCCCCAACTAAAGCAGGGGGATTCTTTTGTCCCTCTGCACTGGGTAAATTCTGCGATCTACAGTGAATGCGAATGCCAGCAAAATATATTACCTTTATCCATCTTCCATCACCTACTGCACTGGACGATGCCCCGCCCATTCACCTGTCACAGATTTTCACCTGCTTTAGATGGCAAGATTCTTTTTTGTGAAGTGGCACTGCTTCACCCGAAACAGTTCATTGTTGTCCTTCCTACCAGACACCCCGACACAACAAGAGATGACTTACTTCTCTTGGGGGTCTTTTATACAATATGTTTACTCGCTCCTTTTGAGAGTTCGCTATTTAGCGACTTTGGTAACGCATATCGCAGATATGTGCTGCATATCAACCCGCTCACGTATTCCAGTTCACATTCGACTGGCATGATATGGATGCTCTCCACCAACTTGCATAGTTAACGATGTCGTATTACATCTAATCTTTCGTTGGGCAGTCAGTGATACCCCGCACATGTTTTAGTCCTTAGTGGTGTCTACATCCCCGTGCTAAAGCATCGGGGTCTTGACACCGAAGATTGATAAAGCAAGTTGCCACCTATCATTTGTTGGAGGGGTTTGTAACCCCGATTTATACGAAGTGGCACCAAAATATGCAGAAATTCTTTGTTTCTTCATTCAATAAAGTTATTTGATGATTAATATTCAGTAAGTAGTAACTTAGGTTATTATATAATAATGTTAAACAAAATTCAAGCGGTTTCTCACAACCGTTCGTAAATTTTGACTTCACGAATTTCAGACCCTTTCAAAGGTGTAACGATTTCATGAGAATAGTTAGGATCGTCACTTGTAATATTCTCTCTATTTTTACGATCCTCAATTCCATCGGCAGTTATCCGAAAATATAACACCTTTTGTCTAATATAGAACCTAACAACCTGCCGATTTTTTATGTCCGTGTGGCGTTTATCTGCTACAGGAACAAACGAATTATTCCAAGTCGGTGATTTCTCTTCTGCTGTCAAGTCAACAGCAATTTTGCGTATATCAGAACCCGCATGTATTTCTATATAAGCAACATAAGTTGGTTTATCCAGTTTAATCAGTGTATCTGTCTTTAAAGAACCGCTATGTGTCGTCTGAGTATCTCCGACATTGGTAGCAGCACCTGGTTTCGCAGACTTGTGATACAACTTACGAATAGAACCCTTTGACCTAAAGGTTCCTACCGTTTGTAAATCGCCATCTACCATTTCGGGATTTGCGTCACACGTGAGACGCGAAGGAGTGAGTTCAACGACAGGGGTATTTTGAAGCACAGCACATCCCTGAATAACCAAATGTAATAACATTAACCCGATTATGTTGCAGATTATGCTGGAATCACAATTTCTCACGCGCATAAAATTTTACCTCCCGGATTGAAGCACCTTTTAATGGAATTTGAATACGAGTATCCTTATTCCGTGTTGTTTTTTTGCTTTTGTTACCAAATGGACTTGTCTCATCTTTCACTCGCACAGAATTCTTTTTATCTTGAATGCCATCAGCAGTCAGGCGTAAGTAAAGGACTTCACGATTAATCTGAATCTTGACAGGTTGCTTGCTGTCTATGTTGGTATGTTGTTTATCACGTACCACTTCAAAGGAAGTCGCAAACTTTGGAGGATCGTCCAAAGTTGTCACCAAGGCTAACCTTGGAATACGAGATTCAGGATATATCTCAATATACGTTATGTAAGTCGGGGAATCTAATTTTATCACAGCTTCTGTTCTAAAACCGCCCTTAATACTTGTAACATATCTCAATTCACCCGAATTATCCCCACGTGTTGTCAAACCCCTTTGTACCTCGTAACCTTTCTCAACATACCCATCAATTTTGAATGTGCTGGCAGTATCCAAATTTCCATCTACAAGTTCAGGATTAGTTAGACTAGAAAGTCGTGATGGCTCTAACTCAATAGTGGATTGGTTTAGGACAGCACACCCTAAAACACCAATAAGCAGAACGGACAAAACGCATAAATTTCTCATCGGTCTTCTCCTTAGATATGTAATACCATTTATAGGTTATCATTAAACCTATGCCCGTTTGTAGCCGCGCAATTTATTTGCGCGACTTATATTCTTCATTTCAATTAGAATAAATAAATCTCATCAGGTATCTTTATTAATCTGATTAGGAACATCAACACCATAACGTTCAGCTGCTTCCACAAGACGATCCCACGTTGGTTCTTCTATCGGTATCCCTTCTTTTATACGTTTTTCACGACTACGTTCTTCAAACTCACCTGGTACATATATTTCATCAACACCGGGCATCTTTGCAGATGATTTTACCCATTCCACAAGATGTTCAATCTCCTGTTCATAGTCAACTAAGTCGATAAAGTCTTCAATTTTTATCGCAAACATCACGATTCCACTTGCACCACGTGTCGGTTGCTCTCGACTACATCCTGCCCAAGAAAGTCCACCCGCTATAGCATCTATCATCACCCCGAGACCAAAACCTTTGTGTCCGAACTGAAAGCCACCAAGTGGCATAACTGCAGTATCCGCTCCGCGTTCACGAAATGCATCTGGATCCGTCAAAGGATTGCCCTCGGCATCAATCATCCAACCCTCTGGAATCGGTTCACCACGTGCAATTTTCACAAGAAACTTACCACCAGCAACCACACTCAACGTCATATCAAGTAGAAGCGGTTCACCATTTGCACGAGGCACAGATATCGCAATCGGATTCGGAGGCAGTCTACGGGATGTTCCACCATGCGGATGCATAAACCTCCCACCACCATTTAGCAATACGATACCGATCATGCCAGCACGCGCGGCAATCGGTGGATATTCTCCCATACGTCCAGCATGTCCACACCGATGTAGACCGACTGCCCCGATAGTACAAGCCTTCGCTTTTTCTACTGCCATCTCCATTGCTTTCCGCGCTGCTACCATACCAAGCGCACCGTTGACATTGATAACCGTCGCTGCTCCACTCTCTCTGACAATCTCCATCTTATCTGTTGATGGACCACCTGCCATCCCACCGATGTAGTTCGGTGCATTGATGACACCGTGTGAATCATGACCTGCCAGATTAGAATCTACCACATGGTCGCTAACGATACGGGCATCTTCTTCGGTGCCTCCTGCACCACGATAAATTTCATATACAAACTCCCTCAAAACAACATGAGATACAATCGGCATGAACGCCTCCTTTAACAAAAACAATTTCTGATTTCAAGATCAATAAATATAATATAACGTGAGTTTGATAATGAGTGATGTCCGTTCTATAAACGGTATTTTATCCCGAGGCACACCTTGTAGCACAAACTTTCCAGTTTGTGTCGAATGGGCGCAAACTAAAAGTTCGCGCTACAACGTGTTTTTATCAAACTCACATTAATATACAGTGGATGAATAGCGCGTATTACTGTGTCTCAGTAAATTCAATACGTCTATAAATATCTCTCAGAGATAACTTACATTCTATAGAAGTTAGAGATAACATATTTTCAAGCGATCGGAATTCGGTAGGTTTCCACAACGTTCCATGGCGCATATAGTGTTCAACGTGCACTTCGTCTTGTGAAACAAGGATGTATTCTTGCAGCGATGCAAGTTGCTGATAATGTGAGAATTTATCTATTCGGTCATAGTCTTCTGTTGATGGTGAAAGTACTTCAATAATGACAATCGGATTGAGCAGTGTGTCAAAGGTATCATCTTCAAAGCGCGGTTTGTCGCACACGATAACAATATAAGGATAGAAATAGGAGCTTGTAGAGGTGGCTTTCACACGCATATCATTCGTATGAACTGTACATTCTCGCCCCTTCAGTTGTATGTATAGTTCTCCCGATATGTTCATAGTAATGACAGTATGTTGGTAACTTGCTCCTGCCATTGCGACGATCTTACCGCGCACAAATTCACTCTTGGCAATTGCTTTTCGTTCCCGAGTGAGGTACTCCTCAGGGGAGAGTTGGGTTTGAATTGCTGCAGACACCATAGGTCTCCATTTATGTGTATGTTGTATGTTTCTTATTTAACATGAGTTCGATATAAAGGTTAGAAAAACCGACACAATATATCACATTTATCACAGATTTGATGACAGGCATGTTCTTGCACTCCAGTGGAGTGCTATGTCTATAGAAAATCAAAACACAAAGTTCTTGCACTCCAGCGGAGTGCTATGTGTGATAATCTCACATATCGCTCCGCTGGAGCAAAGAAGGTGTTTGGGTTACGTTGGAACTGCTTTTGTTCAATTGAATTCACCTGATGAACCAATCTCTTATATTCGAACTCACGTTACTTAGGTTTAGTTGGCAAACGGATTGTACCAGTTATCTAATATGGTTGAAATTCCGATAAAGGTACATTTTGTAAGACTGCTTTCAATAATGTTCAAGTAATTATAGTCTTTACGACCTTATTTTTCAAGGTTAAAATGAAGCATACCGTTGTTTGCCGTGCCAACGTAAAGGGTGTTACCCTCAATTGCAAGAGAGGTAATGTGATTAGGTATCTCCGAGACAATCTGTTTCCAACTACCGCTTTCCAAGCGATAAACACCTGTGGTTTTGGTGATTCCGTAGAGAGTCGCTCCATCAACAGCCATGTACTCCATGATGAGATTTGTACCATCTGCATCGGTGACAGCAAGCCACTTTTTCCCGCCATCTGATGAAGTTACACCTGCATCTGTTGCCACATACACGGTGGAACCCACAAACACAATCTCATTGAAAACGTTAACAGGAAACGGCAGAACCGGTGTGAAATCAAGCCAATTTGTTCCCTTATCAAACGATGCGACAAGGTGACCATCACGTTTCCCGACATAAAGAGTATTTCCTGATGCTGCAAGTTTAAGATCTCTCTTTGCTATATCCAATGACAATTCAACAGTTTCTTCTTGTTCGGTATCGTACCATTCTGAATCGCCATGTTCCCATCGGAAGAGTTTAAAATTGTATTCCAGATAAAATGTTCCACCACTGACAGCAAACGCACCACTTAACCCCTCCCGCATTAGGCTCCTTTGTCTCCGATTATCCACTTTAACCAATTGCTTAAAGAATTGGTCTGCCCCTGAAAAGTTATTTTGTAAATGTTCAACAGGTTGTTTCCTAAACAGTGCAACATCCAGTGGTTCAAAGTGGTCTGAGTCAAAAAGTGGAATATCCTGAATCCGCACGAACGTTCTACCCTTTGCAGATAGGTGATATGGACTGACTCTATCCCCGCTTTCGCCGTGATAATTTACACTTGCATAAATTACGCCATCAGATTTGACTATATGATTAATATATGGGGATGATTCTCTATGCGGTTTCGACATGAGTATTTCAACAGGAACGTTCATCCAAGACTTACCATTGTCCGCAGTTTTTATCACATCTGCTCCGAGTCTTCCATACAGAGTTGTCACTTCGTTTTGTTCATTAGCGTTACCCCTATCCACGACGAGATCATATAGAAATCCCTTATCCTTATCTGGAGTGATGTTCACCATGTTCCACGATTTACCGCTATCAGTTGAACGATAAAGACCATCGTTACTACCGACATAAATAGTATCTGAATTCACTACGACAGCAGGACTTATACTATCCATAAGAGGTGAGGAATCTGCTAATTGTGGAGATAACCATGTGTATCCACCATCGAGAGATCGTACCATGCCTCTCTCCATCAATAAGAGTGTCTCTCCGGCAGCAATTAGTTTTGCATCAGGTATAAAACCATTTACTGGCCAAGCGTTTATAGGGGTTATGTCATGCCACATATCTCCGAGTTTACTTCCGCGAAATACACCCCAACCTCGTTCATGTCCTCGCGCTACTTTCGCAGGAACATCCCAACCCTCACTAAGTTCTGCCAATACATAAACATACTCTTTATTGGTTGTAACTGAATACACCTGTTTGATTGATTCTGGTAATTTCATGCGTTTCCACCCGTTATCGTCCAAACGATAGAATCCGTCTACTGTTCCGGCAAAAAGTGTGTTTTTAACTTCAACTAAAGAATTAATTCCGGAGAATCCATTACTAATACTTTGCCAAGTCTTACCCCAATCTTCGGAACTATAAACACCACTGTCAAAAGCAATATAGAATGCGTGGTCCTTTAGAATCAACCCAATAGGATCCTGATGCTTTTCCTTCCAAGAGTAAAGTAAATTCCATGTCTTTCCATCATCTGTAGACTCGTAAAGTTCAGAAGAGGGGAAAAAATACAAAGTCCTGTTCCACGTCCCAAGCGGTTGTTGTTGTCCCGATGGGATTTGATACAAAGATTCAATGTTAGAGAAGTCTTGCCACCCTTTCCCGTTGGCAGGTAATTTATAGATCTTCCCAGAAGACGGAATAACCGTATACAGATCACCATCAGGCGATGCAAGAAAACTATGTGCGGAACTACCAAACATCGGTTTAGACGGTATCCACACTTGCTTAGAAACAGAATTGTCTTCTCCTTCCGCTTCTGCAGCAGCCAATAGAACTTCCTCGGATTTCTTACCGAGACTATCGCTTACACTAAGGACATTTGGATTACCAGGTTGATTTAATTCATCCTGCTTTGCATCTACATTCTGAACAATAGACGCGTCAACAATTTCTACTGTCATTTCAGCCTGAGCATCTAAACTATAAGGTTTTTGGAAACGTGCTAAGTATTGGTTGCCAATGCCGAACATCAAAATAACCATTACTATACTTGATACAGCAATTGTCCACGGCATTATAGGTTTGCTCCCAGTGGGTGCTCCCGGTCTTAGCCTCGATACCTTCTCCATGATATTACCTGTCAGGTTCGGTGAAATCTGAAAATGGTCAAGTGCTTCTCTAATCATCGTCTCCTCCTTTTGTAGACGGTTCCGCGCACGTTGCAATCGACTTTTGATTGTGCCCGCAGACACACCTAAAAATCGACTAATCTCCTCAACCGTCATTTCACCAAGATAATGGAGCGTCATTACTGTGCGTTCACTCTCTTTCAACTTCGCAAGCAGTTTTTTCACAATATCGCGTTGTGTCTGATTCGCAGTTTTTGCGCGCTCTTCTGCGACATGTTGTGAATAAGCGTCTTTCTGTAGCATCGTTGTCTCAGTCTCCTCTAAAGGTTGCGTTTTTATCCGATTCTTGCGGATCCATGTGGCACAAAGACGTGTTGTGATTACATACATCCACCCAGAAAACATTTTTGGATCTTTCAGGGTATGAAGGCTTTGATATATGGTAAGAAAAACATCTTGGGTAATATCTTCAGCAGTGTGAAAATCCCCTAATTTTCGCCAAGCAAGTGCGTGAACCGATTTTTGATGCTTTTCTACAAGTTCTGCGAATGCTGTTTGATCATCATTAAGAATTCGTCGGATGAGTTCAACATCGTCATTTTTCATTTGCTATCTCCAAAAAGCAATAGTTTGATTTATCATATATCAAATTATATAGTAGATTTTGAAATTACCTGAACACTCTGCATCGGCGAGGTTAGGAAACCTCGCCTACCGTGGAACGAAAGTGTCAACTTATATTTGTTATTCACTATAATGTCGCAAATTAGGAGGAAAACGGTTGCATGATTCTTAAAAGGAGATAATATTCTGGTGAAAAAAGAGTTTAGGATAGAGTATTGTGGTATTTAGGCGTATCATCAATAGTGTCTATATGATTAGAGACTATACCGCAGTATAGCAACACATTAATTATCCTTCAAGTCCAAATTAGGAAACAGAATTTCCTATATCAAAACACAAAGATTTGGTAAAATAACAGTCAATTCACCACTAAAAATCAGAAACCGATAAAGGAACAACAATAGAAATGGAAAACCGACCAAATATCTTGTGGTACTGCACAGACCAACAACGATTTGACACCATTGGAGCATTAGGCAACCCGCACATCCACACACCGCGGCTGGACGAATTTGTTAGCCAATCAACGTCATTTACACACGCCTATTGCCAATCACCTATCTGCACACCCTCTCGTGCAAGTTTCATGACTGGTATGTATCCTTCAGCCATTAGCGTCACCGGCAACGGCAACCCAGTTTTCCCTGAATATTATGAAGACAGGTTAATCTCACATGTGCTTGCAGATAACGGTTATGACTGCGGTTTGATCGGGAAACTCCATCTTGCAAGTGCCTTTGATGGACAAGAAAACCGTGTCAACGATGGCTATCGCTACTTCCAATATAGTCACGACCACGGTAAACCGAAGGCTTATGGACATGAATACGCGGATTGGTTACGCGAACAAGGTGAAGACCTTGGGAAATTATTACAGCAACGAGTCGTCAATCAGAAACCGAAGAAAAAGACAGGACAATTTCCTGAACCCACACCAGATTGCGATAATATACCGCCGCATCTACATCAAACCTTCTGGTGCACCGAAAAAACAATTGAATTTATCAACAAAAACCGAAAGAAAGATCAACCTTGGATGCTAAACATAAATCCATTCGACCCCCATCCCGGTTTTGATGCACCTTGGGAATATTACCGTCGCTACGACCCAGAAACATTACCCGGCTGTCACTATCAAGAAAGCGATATCGCTTTTCAAAACAAATTAACAAACGCAGGCATCGATTTTCAATCACAGGCAAAACCACCCGAAGAGTGGAACCATAAAAAGATGCAGGCTTCTTATTACGGCATGATTGAACAACTTGACCACGAATTCGGACGGATACTTGACCACCTTGATGCTGAGGGACAGCGAGAAAACACCATCGTCATCTTTACTTCTGATCACGGAGAATCACTTGGAGACCACGGTTTAGCACATAAAGGATGCCGTTTCTATGAAGGATTGGCAAGGGTGCCACTCATCATTTCATATCCAACTCAATTCTTGGAAAACGTTCAAACTGAAGCACTTGTAGAACTGCTTGATATTGTCCCCACACTATACGACATATTAGGAATAGATGTCCCTTATTACGTCCAAGGCAAATCACTTGCTCCATTGTTGTGTGGCGAAGCACCTGTCTCAGAGCATCGAGAGGCAGTACGTTCTGAGTTTTTCGGAGCACTCTCAACTGAAGACCAGACACACGCTACAATGTACCGAGACAGACGATGGAAACTCGTCACCTATCATCAGAAAGGTATATGCGAATTATACGACCTTGAAAATGACCCGTGGGAACACAACGATCTTTCCGAACATACCGATTACCAAGATATCAAGTGGGAACTGTTCCAAAAGAGTTTTGATGCCACTGTCTACGCACATCCGCAGATGATACCTCGTGTCGCTTCACATTAGTGTATGGGGCAAACCGACAAAATGACAGGCGAAGTTCCTGACCTCGCTTGTGCAAGTGTCTAATGACTCAGTATCTCTACCATAAAATGCAGGTAGTCGCGCAATAATGGAGATTAACTTATTAAACGTGAGTTTGATAAATCAAATATTTGTATTCCATCAGAATACGCGTTTGGTATTCTGAATTGGTTAGGAAACCGCACCTTAGGCATCAATTTAAGGATTTATTTGCATGGCGATAACGTTCTTTAGTCCCGTAGGGACGGGATGTTTATAGCTAAACGCCATCATCACAGCTTTTAGTCCCGTAGGGACGATATGTTTGTACCAACCGACACGTATAAACATAGCGTCCCTACGGGACTAAGAAATGGGTATTGAACGTTGTGCTATAGACATATCGTCCCTACGGGACTGAGCACACTAATAAAACGGATTGATCTTCTTAAATTACTCCTGCCATTGTAGCGCGGGGTCTCCGTGCCCCGCACGTTGTTTGAATGTAGCAGGTTTAGGCGGGGCACGGAGACCCGGGGAATGCCATAAGCGCATTCATACCGTTGATTTGGTGCTACAATAGGAATGGCAGTTTTGGACTATCTCAGATGCATCTAACAAGAAAAAAATAGCTAAATTGATGCCTATGCCAGAATACGCGTTTGGTATTCTGCATTGGTTAGGAAACCGCACCTACCGGGTCTATGAGAGTAATATTTAGGAAAATGAAGTTCATATACCTATTATCAAACTCACGTTATTAAACTATAGTTTGGACAGTTTTTTTATAGGCTTGAATAATAGTCTAGACAAAGAGCATCACAGTCATGATACCTATTTCTTCAATACACATTTCGCCCCGCTGGGGCTACTAATTTTGATATTCTAACGCAAGTTGCCACCTATCATTAGTTGGAGTGGTTTCCAACCACGATTGTTATGAAGTGGCACTAAAATATGCAGAATTCCTTTGTTTCTTCGTTTGACAAAGTAATTCGATGATTAATATTCAGTAGGTAGCAACTTAGGTTATTCTAACACATTTTCGTCAAGTTATTATCCTATTGAAAACTCACATTATTTAGTAAATGCTTGAAATCTCAGTATGTAACCAAAAGAAATTGTCCAAACTATAGTTATTAAACGGGTAACTATAAACTTCACAAACCCTGTAGGCGGGGAATGCCAAAAGGCATTCATACCCGGGGAACGCCAAAAGGCGTTCATACCGTTGATTTCTTGATTTGGCGGTTTGGAAGCGAGTCGGACTTTGGAGTCAAATTACCCAATTTATTTATTGAATTAATTCTCCACATTGCTGAGGCGAGGTTGGAAACCTCGCCTACCGTTGATAGAAAGTGTAGATATAATTTATATGCTTCACCATAGTTACTAATCTTCATCATTGCGCCTCTTATCTTCTTCATATATCGCGAGGTAGAAAATAGATGACCCCAAGAGCCGTTCTCATCGGGTTAGCACTCGTCATCGTTCAAACAGCAATCACGCCATACAATGACTACTACCTTCAAGGGACAGACATCTCTGGTAACCACTTCCCTTTAGGTGCAGTATTCACGCTCATTTTCCTGACATTCGTCATCAATTCTGTCTTTAAAAAGATATTACCAAAAGCGATGCTCAATCCGGCAGAACTCATAGTCATTTGGGTGATGATGTGTGTCAGTTCAGCGATCCCCTCCAAAGGAATGATCGGATTCTTGCTTCCATATTTAGCAGCACCTGTCTATTTTGCCACATCTGAAAACGAATGGGCAGAAACACTCCATCCACACCTACCTGAATGGCTAATCGTGTGGGACAAAAGTGCCGTTACCAATTTCTACGAAGGAGAGTCGGTCGTTCCATGGCTACTCTGGATAAAACCGATAATCGTGTGGTCCGTTTTCATTCTACTCCTCTATTTTCTAACTATCTGTGTCTCAATTGTTCTACGAAAACAGTGGGTAGAACGCGAAAGATTTATATTTCCGCTTGTGACTGTCCCTGTAGAGTTAGTTCAGCAATCCGCAACGCAAGCCAAATTAGGTTCTCTTTTCAACAAGAAACTCGTCTGGATAGGGTTTGGTATCGCTGCAGCATTTCATCTACTCAACGGACTGCACGAATATATTCCCGCACTCCCCTCCATTCCAAATCGCTACGACCTATACGCACCATTCACCGAACGTCCTTGGATTGTAATGCGATGGTGGCCTCAATTTCGGTTTTTCCTCTATTTCTCCGTTATCGGAATAACCTATTTTCTTGCAATGGACGTGTCGTTTAGTTGTTGGTTTTTCTTTTTGGTTTTCAAGTTGCAATACATCATGATCAACGCATTTGCAATCCCTATCAGTCCTTGGATTTGCGCCAGAGGTCAGACGATGGCAGCTTATGTTGTAATGATAATCGCCTTTCTCATAAACAGTCGTGCACACATCATAGACATTCTGAAACGTACATTCACTAAATCCTCCTCGACAAATATTGACGATTCGAATGAAGTACTCCCCTATAGATGGGCAGTTTTCGGAGGTGGTATCAGTTTTCTTCTGCTTATCATGCTATGCGCGTATGCGGGGATGTCGTTATGGGTCGCATGTAGTATCATTATCCTGTTCCTGACTGTTTCCACCGCTTTATCGTGGATGGTGGTCAATGGTGGTATGCTACTTATTCAAGCTCCGATGTATCCCGTAGAATACTTTGAGATTGTTACAGGTTCAAGAATCATCAACGCCAACAGTTTAGCACTCTTAGGGTTTCAACGCGTCATGATGCGCGATTGGGGTGGCATTTTAATGCCGAGTGTTCTCCATGGATTCAAAGCAGCAGACCCTGTCGGAGTAAATCGCAAAAGAATTCTCGGAGCAATGATGCTTGCAATCGTAGTCGCAATCGGTGTTTCCTTCGCTGCATCCCTACCACTGATATATGACAAAGGTGGCGTAAATCTGCAAAGCGGTCCATTCATCGGGGCACCAAGATACTTCAATCATATCGTTTCCCTAATCCAATATCCCAGGGATATGAAATTAGGTGAAGCATACAGCATGTTATTAGGTGTTGGTATCACATCATTTTTACTCATCATGCAACGACAATTTATGTGGTGGCAGCTGCACCCGATCGGTTATGTGATGGGAGCAGTCTATTCCTCATATTTCCTCTGGTCATGTATCTTTGTCGGATGGTTTGTGAAGTTCTTAATCCTAAAATCAGGTGGAATAGGATATTATCGTCGATGCCGACCACTATTTATGGGATTGATAGTCGGTGAATTTGGCATCGTCGGCGCGTGGATGGTGTTGGGAATGTTCACGGGGGTGAACTATCAGAATGCACTGCCAGGGTAATCTAGTGCTATTATACCATTTCTAATTAACGTGAGTTCGATATAAAGGTTAGAAAAACCGATACAATATATCACATTTATCACAGATTTGATGACGGGCATGTTCTTGCACTCCAGTGGAGTGCTATGTCTATAGAAAATCAAAACACAAAGTTCTTGCACTCCAGCGGAGTGCTATGTGTGATAATCTCACATACCGCTCCGCTGGAGCGGAAACACTGGTTCGGATGAATACTATAAACATATTGCTCCGCTGGAGCAAAGAAGGTGTTTTGGGTTACGTTGGAACTGCTTTTGTTCAATTGAATTCCCCTGATGAACCAATCTCTTATATTCGAACTCACGTTAATTAAGAACATAGCATTCTAAAGCAATTGCTGGTTAGTAGTCGCGCAATTCATTGTGCCTCTTACATTCTCTGCCTTAACCTAACCTACAATTTACTTCGTTTCTCTTATACCAAACTTACTTTATAGTAAAAACCATAATTATTTACGTACTACGGTAGGTTCAGTTTCCTAACCGAACTATAGGCGTCAATTTAGTGGTTTTTTCTTGTTGGACGCATTTGAGATAGTCCAAAACTACTATTCCTATTGTAGCACCAAATCAAGAATCAACGGTATGAACGCCTTTTGGCGTTCCCTGGGTATGAATGCGCTTATGGCATTCCCCGGGTCTCCGTGTCCCACCGAAACCTGCTACATTCAAACAATGGGCGGGGCACGGAGACCCCGCGCTACAATGGCTGGCGTAATTTAAGAATATCAAGCCATTTTATTAGTGTCCTCAGTCCCGTAGGGACGATATGTCTATAGCACAACGTTCAACACCCATTTCTTAGTCCCATAGGGACGATATGTTTATACGTTTCCGTTATTACAAACATATCGTCCCTATGGGACTAAGAAATGTGATGACGGCGTTTAGCTATAAACATCCCGTCCCTACGGGACTAAAGAACGTTATCGCCATGCAAATAAATCCTTAAATTGACGCCTATGGTTCAGTCTCATAGATTCGGTTAGGAAACCGCATCTACCGAGGAGTGTGCACGTATTTACATTTCACTATAAAACCAAATTACCGTTGAAATCCATTTTCTTGTTGTATAATTTTACAAATATTGTTAATATACTAATGTTATAGATAGGTTGAAAATACATGAGATAAACTGTCGTTAAATAAATTATGTAACACCGATTATTGTTTAATGGTGAATGTATTGAAAAGAATTGTGCCAATGCAAAAGGCACAAAAACTATATTCCTGAACCAAACTTCCATTATGGAGGAAACGAAGATGAAAGTTAGAAATCAGAGTAATACTTTACTACTATGTTTTGGGGTCCTCATATTTGTGTTGTCTGTCACGGCTATCACCCATGCCCGTGTCATTGAAGATGCAAATGTTGAAGTTATCTACCTATTTGACGAAGGAGAAGGTGATGTCGCTTATGATTCATCTCCAAACGGACGCGATGGAACAATCATAGGTGCACAATGGGTAGATGCTGTTTATGGAACCGGACTACAGTATGATGGCGAAGATGATAACCTGATTATTGATGGATATGCCGGGGTAGGGGGTACAGACCCACGGACTATCCTTTTCTGGTTTAAATCAGACTCCACAAGACAACATTCATGGGTCAAATGGGGACCGAATACTGCTGGGGCAAAATATTACATCCGAGCACACCCAACAGGTGAAGAATGCTTCTTGAGAATTGAGGTCAACGGTGGACAAAATTACGGGAACGATAATGTCTGTGACGGCGAATGGCATCATTGTGCATTGGTTTTTCCCAACGGTTCAGATTCTGTCCAAGACCACCACCTATATGTTGATGGTAATCTTCAAGAAAAGATTGGTAATGATCATGTGATGGACACGGGTGGTCAAGAACAAGTTGTGAACATTGGTGCCCGTCTCACTGGACACCATTTTTTACACGGTATTATGGATGAACTCGCAATTCTAAGCACTGGCTTGGATGCAGATCAAGTAAATGAGGTAAAAGAAAATGGCTTGCATGGTTCTGTCAGTGTTGACCCGAAAGGCAAATTAGCAACAAACTGGGCAAGAATTAAAAAGTATTAGCCTAATTCACTAATTGTGTAATGTTAATTTACTAAATCCTGTAGGCGCGCTTTGTAAGCGCGCCTCTTTACTTTGTAAGAGGTCTCCGCGTCCCGAATTCCATTTACGTCAGTCCATTTATTTACAGACATCAACCGCATTAAACTGCCAAGATGACATTGAAAACGGTGAACACCCCTTCGTAGTCCTCTCTTTATCCTCTTTTTCAACACGATATCTCTCAACCCAATCCTCCGATACACTATCTGCTTGTTTCAGTAAACGCCTTTCTCCAAACACAAGGTTATCAGGATAAGAGATTTTGAGCCAATCCAAAATTCTGATCGCAGTCTTCTCATAATGTTGCACCAAATCCTCATAAATCACCGTAAACGGTGTAATCTCGTATTGTGAAAAATACGCCTGCCATGCTGCCTCATGAAAAACAATCTCCTGGACAAGATAATCTATTGCATCAAAGTTGTATTCAGGTTCTTTCCCCAGTTTTGGTACAGGCTCTCCAACCCTTTTCCACCAAATGCATGTCTGAAGTCCTTTCCAAAAAGAGACTGCTTGTCGCACCTTATCTCTACGCATAATCCAGATATAATTCAGATTAGGAAATAGTTCTGATAGTACGGTATTTGGAGATAGGTCACGGCGAATAAACGCTGGTGTTTGCCGCACTTTGCCGATAAAGTTTTCGAAGTACCCCCACATGAGTTTTGTGCCAAAAACACCATTTGGGGTTGTGCTATTCTCTATTACTTTGTTGAGAAAATCCGCATAATCCATTGCACCAAATTTCTTTGTCCATTCCTTATCGTCCCAAAAATACTCTCCAGGTATACCAGCAAGTCCAGTATTCTCCAGTGCCTCAAAAAGCAAGTAGCCACCACAACGCGGTGTCGCACAAAGCAGATATGATACACACGGTTTCACAGAAAATATCCTCCTCTTTTGACGATTCTCATTTAACGTAAATATAACGTGAGTTCGATATAAAGGTTAGAAAAACCGATACAATATATCACATTTATCACAGATTTGATGACGGACATGTTCTTGCACTCCAGATGAGGATTAATTTATTAAACGGGTAATTATAATCACGCCAAAACTTGTTGGAGCGCTTTGTAAGCGCGATTGTCAAACCCGTAGGCGCGCTTTGGAAGCGCGCTGGACTTTGATCTCAAATTACCCAATGTATTTTTTAATCTTCATGCGGAGTGCTATGTCTATAGAAAATCAAAACACAAAGTTCTTGCACTCCAGTGGAGTGCTATGTGTGATAGTCTCACATACCGCTCCGCTGGAGCGGAAACACTGGTTCGGATGAATACTATAAACATATTGCTCCGCTGGAGCAAAGAAGGTGTTTGGGTTACGTTGGAACTGCTTTTGTTCAATTGAATTCCCCTGATGAACCAATCTCTTATATTCGAACTCACGTTAAATATACGTTGCAGTTGTGCACCTTATCATACCTTCGGTGTCAAAACCCCGTTGCTTTAGCACGGGGATGTAGACACCGTCCTTTGAATTATTTTGTAAAAAGTCTTGCCAATTTCAGGAACCTTTGCTACAATGTCTTTAGCAATCGGCATTGGTTGTGATTGATGCTACGGCAGATAGTTCAGCAGTGAAACAATCACGTAAAAGCCTTGCTATTCAATACTGCTAAAGTTTTCAAAACATCTGTTGCGTGTTAGGGAAAGAAGTTTCAAAACTCATCCCATTGATATTCACACGTGAAAATGTTTCTTAAGACCTCCTTTGGAGGTGCAGTTGGGGCATCAACTGTTGGAGTAGGCTTTTGTCACTGGAATGCCTGTTAGGTTTTCTAAACAAAGTCGTTGATACCACAATCGCTTGTGTGATTCATTCAAAAGAATCACCAGAGCTTTAGCTCGGTGAGTATGTCAATACACATCTTTCATATACCATTCTTGAAAATGACATACTCATTTGATTTGGTGCTTTGTAAACGCTCTTCTCAAAACCCGTAGGCGGGGAATGCCAAAAGGCATTCATACCCGGGGAACGCCAAAAGGCGTTCATACCGTTGATTTCTTGATTTGGCGCTTTGTAAGCGCGCTGGACTTTGGTGTCAAAACACCCAATTTTATTTCCTTATCTTCATCCGCGTGCCGTCCACACAGATTGGGTTGCGGCACACGGAGTGTGCCTACTACTATGCATTGCTTTATATTGATTTGTGAACAAATGTATCAGAATTACCGAAAACTAAATAATCCTGAAGCTAAATATCTATGATTGATCTTATTCCTTGGATGTGTTAATATTGGGATGTTGTCATGATTTTCGTGTGTGTTGTAATACCAATTCCACTACTTTCGCCAACAATTCCATCTACTGTTCTGGTCATGGATATACAACAGAAAATGGACGTATGAGTATTAAATTAAATAGAAGGAACATTAATCAAAGAGAAGTGAATGGCAATATTAACAGACGCACACCGTGAACATTTTGATGAATACGGATATATGGTAATTGAAAATGCTGTTCCGATTGAGTTGTGTGAAGCAGTCGTAGATGGAATTTTTGCATTCTTGGAGATGGATTCATCCGACCCGAATGACTGGTATCACGCGCCTCACAAACCCGGTGCAGGTATGATTGAAATGTACTTTCATCAGGCGATGTGGAACGTATACCAACATCCACCGATTTATCAAATCTATACCGAAGTATATGGCACTGAACGTATTTGGGTGCACATAGATAGAGTCAACATGAAACCTCCGAAACATCCTGACTATCCTGAATGGGATCACAAAGGGATGTATCACTGGGATGCGGACACATCAAAACTACCGGTGCACTTCAGCACGCAAGGAGTTTTGTTTCTAAGAGATACCGCAGAAAATCAAGGGTCTTTTGTTTGTTGGCCCGGAGCACATAAGTCGCTAATAGATGAAGAGAATCCGTGGGTGCCTGAATTGACACCAGAGATATATAGAGAAAAATTTGTCCAAGTACCAGCGAAGGCCGGCTCATTGTTAATTTGGCATATAGCACTTCCACACGGGAACGGCCGTAACACTTCAGATAAACCCAGACTGGCACAATATATGAACTATTACCGCGCACCGAATCCTATGAATGAAGAACGCCGTCAAGAAAGAATAACCTTATGGAGAGAACGCAGAGCATTAGGGCACGGTCCCTATCCTGGTGACCCACGCGGGTGGGAAGCGAAAAACTACGGATCACCAGAATTGACACCTTTAGGACGAAAACTTTTAGGTCTTGATTTGTGGGATTAGTATTTCTTAATCATACCCCATCTGGTGGTTAATTTGTCTTGTGGGTCAATGCCAAGGGCACTTTTTAATCCGACATTACGAATCGAATTAATCTGCTTTAAACTCAACTCCACATTAAAGATAGCAACTTCATCCATTGAACCGGACATAAAAGTGTGGTTAGCCAACTTTGCCCCGATATTGACTACTTGGGTGTCAATGTTGGTGTTCATTGCAAATTTGGTTCCCTCTTTTGCCTGAAGTTTACCATCTACATAGAGATCATGATCTTCCACTGCATCCGATCCTTTAGGGAAAACAACGGCACAATGATGCCACTCACCATCACAGACATTATCTGTTCCGAAATTGTTACCACCGTTGACTTCAACACGCAAATTGCATTCATTACCCCGGACATGCGATCGGATGTAGTATTTTTGAGTAGAGACATTCACTCCCCACTTAACCCAAGAATGGTCGCGAACTACATCAGATTTAAACCAGAATACAGTTGTTCTTGGGTCTGTACCGCCTATGCCGTTATATCCTGTAACAATGAGATTATCATCAGTGCCATCGTATTCTAATGCTTTTCCGAACACCCCTTCCACACGTTTTGCACCAGTGATTTCACCATGTCGCTCATTCCCAGAAATATCTTTGGCGACGTTGCCATCATTTTCGTCTAATAGATAAGCCACCTCAACGGTACCCACATCAATCGTTGCCGCAAAACTGATAAAAGGAATCAACAGTGTAAATACGATAGAACTCAATAGGACAATTTTCATCGTAGTCTGACTTCTGAATTTCATTTTTCCTCCAACGTTAATATTTATGGATATAGTATTATCAAACTCACGTTATTCTCGATAATTGTTGAAATTCCTAACAAGACATATTAGCAGAATAATTCTGAATAAACAAGAAAAGATTAACAAAATCAGAGACATTCAATTGTCACTCAGGGTTATTTATAGTAAAATCTGAAATTAACAATACATTTTACATTTAGATTAACGCGTTTGTAGTCGCGCAATTCATTGCGCCTCTTACATTCTATAAATTTGTAATTGGGACAATATGTTTCATTAATTGTAAGTCTTACTATAGTTTTCAGTTTTTCTTGTATTTTTTCACAAATGCTAAATGCCTTAAGGCGGTAGGTGCGGTTAGGAAACCGCACCATAGGCGTCAATTTAAGGATAACTGCTTTTGTTGGAGGGGTTTGTAACCCCGATTTTTTGAGCAAAAACCTGAAAATCGGGGTTACAAACCCCTCCAACAATGGAAGAGCCACATAATCGTGGTTAGAAACCACTCCAACAATGGAAGAGGGGTTGGGTAATCACTAAATTGACGCCTATGGTGCGGTTAGGAAACCGCACTATTGGCGTCAATTTAAGGATATATTTACCTGTGAAGGATTTGGAAGTCTCTTATTATCATACACACCTTTCGCACCGCTGGTGCTTGGTTTCTTGTGACGGACATTTTCTACACACCTTTCGCACCGCTGGTGCTGATATGTGATTTATGAAAGCCTCGGAGAGGCGAAAGGTGTATAGCACGTAATATCAATACAGACGAAAGCCCCAACGGGGCGAAAGGTGTATAAATACACAAACTTTACTCACTAATTTGACACCTATGGTTCGGTTTCCTAACTGCACCTGACATCTCAAGGAAATTAACCAACTTATTTCCCAATCTTCATACAGGATAAAAGAAAGCAGAACTGTCTATATCTGTGCCAAAAACTTTACACATTCTGGGTTACAGAACCCAACTAACCTTTATTGATCCCTGACAATGACGTAATTCTTTTTTATTTTCTGACGTTAACCAAGTAGAATATGGAAAATTGTATCAGGTCTAAATAGCAACTGATCATTACCAAAACAGGTGTTCGTCGTCGCGCAATTCATTTCGCCTCTTATATCCTCTATTAGAATCAGTAATATTCTCTATGCAAAACCAACATCTTGAAAATGACAGGTAAGATACTATGCCAACACAACAAAACGTCTCATTCAAAAATCTATACTCAGCAGTACAAGGGATATTAGCACAGAAATTCGGTGGTGAAATTTGCATTGATAAACCTGAAAATATACATCCGCAAAGCCTATATCGTTACAAAATCCTATCGGGACCGGATGGAATTCCTGATACTGTTTTCGTTAAATGTAAACGCGCACGAAGGATTCGTGTTGAATGGACGTGTTTGCAATTCCTAAACGATCAGATGGGGACAAATAGTGTCACTCCCTGTCTTTATGGTGGTGGGTATTCGGGGAAAAATAACGTTCCACTTCTCGTGATGGAAGATATGGGAGATGGACAGAATCTTAGAGCAATACTGATCAATGACGATAGCGAAACTGCAAAACACGTCTTGATTGAAGGTGCTAAATGTCTTGGACAGATACATGCACACTCAATCGGTGAGGTGGAAAAGTTCCTCAAAATACGGGACTCAATTGTTACGCTTGACAACAGTCGTGAAGACTTGGATAGTATTTATGCACAGAAATGGGAGGAGATATGTAGTGCCGCAGATGTCCAACCCAACCAAGAATCTCTTACCGAATTGAAAGCATTGACTGAATTCCTGGATGCTACTAATCGTTTTCACGTGTTAATCCACGGAGACCTATATCCCGTAAATATCTACCACTCTACATCCAAATCAAAGACGTATGTATTTGACTATGAATTTGGACACTTTCAACATGTGCTTATTGGCGGGTTTCAGATTCGTGTGCATCTTGATATGTGGGCAGAGGTCTGTCGACTTCCTGACGATGTAATGCAACTGATGGAAAACACCTACCGAACAGAACTTGCTAAAAATTGTCCAGAGGCAGAAGACGACCATTGGTATTATAGACGCGTCATAGAGGCGTGTGTCTATGAAACGATACGCTGTATTTATAGGTTTTTTGAGCCTCCCAAGGTAGTGTGTTTAGCAATGTCATCAATGATCGTCCTGCCGGAGATTATAAGGCATTGAGGACTAACCCGAACTACAATCATTGGGGTTTGCCTGCTGTTCGTAGGCGTGTATTCTATCGTTTGGATGTGTTGTCACAGTTAACAGAGACGTATGGATATTTACAAGCAATTGGTGCAACAGCAAAGAAAATACGTGACAAATTTAGTGCAATATGGCCCTCAGAAGTTCAGGAGATGCCGTTGTATCCTGCATTTCTGTCTGATTGATGTTCGTAGGGTAGAGTGAAGCAAAACTCATAACTATCAATTCAGTTCCTCAGCTCTTGTAAAATAGGAGTTTGTAACCCCGATTCTATAAGTTGTTGATGCCAATGGTATCGCTTCACACTAACCTATAACTGTTATAGTAGATTTTGAAATTACTTGAACACTCTGCATCGGCGAGGTTAGGAAACCTCGCCTACCGTGGGACGAAAGTGTCAACTTATATTTATAATTCACTATAAATAGGTGCATATACGATTAGATTATTACTTAAGCATCCAAACGCATCGGTGCCATTATGCAGATTTGTGCTTCTTCATCCTCATCAATCGGTTTAATAACTACAGGAAGCACTGTACTTGAGAACTCCAGAGAAAAAGTCTCCGTTTCAATGTGCTCTAACGCCTCTGTCAGCATTCTCGAAATCAGACGGATATTGACACTCCCAACACCTGAATCCACCGCGACAGTCTCACATTCCTCATCCGGTGCGGAGAGTTTAGGCGAAATCCGTATCTTCTGTTCATCTATATCTAAAAACACCGACGGAAATTTCGGATTTGAAAGCAAGGCAACTTCACGGACGACGTTCAAAAAAGGCTCTTTCTTTACTACGACTCTCCCATCATAAGAACTTCGTAAGATTTGTTGATACTGTGGGTAGTCAGCATTTATCAATTTCGTCGTCAACGTAACATGTTCATCCGCAAAGAGAATCTGATTTTCAATGCGCGCAATCTTTATCTCAGGTGAATTCCCAAATGTGCGTTCGATTTCTTGGACAGCTTTGAGTGGAACGATAAATCCATCACTATCATCAGATAAATTGAACGGTTCACAGTGCGCAAGGGCAAGTTGTAATCCGTCGGTCGCGACAACTTCTGTTCTGTCATTAAATAGATTAAAGTATAGACCTTTTGGTAAACGCTTGATCTTTTCCTCATCTGTGGGAACTGCATATTTAGTTTTGTCCAGCACAGAACGTAGGCTATCCCCATCAATCGCAATCGCTTTATCATCAACAGCAGGGAGGTTGGGAAACTCTTCATCGGAGATCTTGACGTTTTTGTGAACGCCATTTCCACCACTGATTTCAATGCGACCTGATGCCGTCGTAGCTAAGTTGATCGGTTTCTCTGATTGCCACCCTTTAACAATGTCTGCTAACTTCTGGGCAGAAACAACAATTCTCCCTTCTTCTCTAACTGTCCCTTCTACCTTCATTCTGATACCGATTTCAGTGTCTGTTGCCATACACTCAATAGTATCACCAGCTGCGTGGATAAATATATTTGAGAGAATCGGAGAAGTATCCTCTCCATTTCCAATATCCTGCAGCACTTGTAGCGAATATAAAAGGTCGTCTCTTTCAAATGTTAAATTCATTCCAATACCTCCATTTATTTCTCTGTGGGAGTGATGTCCCTCTTCCATTGTTATGTCTAACGCTTCTTGAATCATGAACTCATACTTTTGCAAACGTTTGCGAGCACGGTGCAACCGACTTTTAATCGTACTTTCTGATACACCCAAATACGAACCAATCTCAGAATATGTCATTTCTTTAAAGTAGTGTAGCGTGACAACTTGCCTGTCGCTTTCCTTTAACTTAGTGAGAAGTTCATGCACAACGTCGCTTTGCACTATAGCAGTTGTTTTCACCTGTTCTTCAGCAACATAGCGAGAATAAGCATCAATCTCGATCTCTGAGCAATCGGTTTCTTCAAGGGATTCAGTATGTATAGGGTTTTTCCGATACCACGCAATACAGAGACGATTCACAATTGCATGGAGCCATCTTGAAAACTGAGTTGGTTCTTCAAGAGTTTCCAGTTTCTGATAAACTTGCAGGAAGGTCTCCTGTGTAATGTCTTCAGCGATATGAAAATCACCTGTCCTCCGCCATGCATGCGCGTGAACCTGCTTCCGATATTTAGTAAGCAAACTCTCAAAAGCAGTTTGATCTCCCGCAAGAATACGTTGGATCAACTTAACGTCACCGTTTTTCATAAATAACTCCATAAAACGTGTCTGTATTCATTCGTATATAAAGACGCGAGTATTACAGAAATTGTTGCACAATTTTGAATGACTTTGGAGATGATACTATGATAGATTTCAGAATCATTTTTACATTTTACACAGGAAAGGTCAGAATTTATAGTAAATTTTGACATTACTTGAACACTCTGCATAGACGAGGTTAGGAAACCTCCAAATCAAGAAATCAACGGTATGAACGCCTTTTGGCGTTCCCCGGGTATGAATGCCTTTGACGAATACGCGTATGGCATCAATTATGTGGCTTATGGTTGCCTGATATTGATGTCTTCAGTCCCATAGGGACGCTATGTTTATAGATCAGGTTATACAATCCCTTCTTGAGTTCCTAATGAAGATTAAAAAATAAATCGGGTAATTTGAGATCAAAGTCCAGAGCGCTTACAAAGCGCCAAATCAAGAAATCAACGGTATGAATGCCTTTGACGAATACGCGTATGGCATCAATTATGTGGCTTATGGTTGCCTGATATTGATGTCTTCAGTCCCATAGGGACGCTATGTTTATAGATCAGGTTATACAATCCCTTCTTGAGTTCCGTAGGAACGGAATGTTTGGACTTTGTTTGGGGTATCCACATTCCGTTCCTACGGAACTCAAGAGATTCATTGTAATGTTTTCTACAAACATAGTGTCCCTAATGAAGATTAAGAAATAAATTGGGTAATTTGAGATCAAAGTCCAGCGCGCTTACAAAGCGCGCCTACTACCAGTTTTGGCGTGATTATAATTACCCGTTTAATAAATCAATCTTCATTAGGCGTTCCCCGGGTATGAATGCGCTTATGGCATTCCCCGGGTCTCTGTGCCCGCACGTCACCTTACAGGACAGGTATGGCGGGGCACAGAGACCCCGCCATACAATAGGTTGCAGGTTTTTCACTTGGATTGATGCCTACGGTGACAAAAACTTTACACACTCTGTAGGTACCAACTTAGGTTAGGATACTTGATTTCTAAAAGGTTCGTATTAGGCAAAAACGTTGTGGGAACTCCATTGATATTTTTCGTTATCATACCTTCGGTGTCAAAACCCCGTTGCTTTAGCACGGGGATGTAGACACCGTCCTTTGAATTATTTTGTAAAAAGTCTTGCCAATTTCAGGAACCTTTGCTACAATGTCTTTAGCAATCGGCATTGGTTGTGATTGATGCTACGGCAGATAGCTCAGCAGTGAAACAATCACGTAAAAGCCTTGCTATTCAATACTGCTAAAGTTTTCAAAACATCTGTTGCGTGTTAGGGAAAGAAGTTTCAAAACTCATCCCATTGATATTCACACGTGAAAATGTTTCTTAAGACCTCCTTTGGAGGTGCAGTTGGGGCATCAACTGTTGGAGTAGGCTTTTGTCACTGGAATGCCTGTTAGGTTTTCTAAACAAAGTCGTTGATACCACAATCGCTTGTGTGATTCATTCAAAAGAATCACCAGAGCTTTAGCTCGGTGAGTATGTCAAGGAACACCATGCCAGTTTGGATGACTTGTTGGAGATAGCTTTACGCAGGACAAGACAGGGTTTGCATAGGCGATTTTTAGTCAGATTCAAACCCAATCCAAAACTCACCCCAAAGTACGATTCCACCGAAATAAAAGATCATCGCCAACGGAATCAAAATCCATATAGACAGAACCCCTTTCAACAACACCAAACCTATTCCCATCACAGCAGAAATGATAACAACCTTGAAAATAAAACTGAACTCAGTCAGTTTTGCAATCCGTTTGGAAATGTAGCTAAACCCAATGATCAACAGATATATCTCACTGATTACCATTGCAATTGCTGCACCTATGTGGTTGAGTCGCGGAATTAGTATAAAGTTCAAAATGATGTTCAGAAGTGCCGTTGTTCCCATAAGTATTGAAAACACACGGCGTTTATCCGCAGCGCGAAGCATTGTTATAACGACAGTTGACAAGAAAACCATGCCACCTGTTGCACTTAACCATAATAATGCAGAGGAAATCTTCTCTATAGTATCTGGTGTATACCGAGAAGAAAACAGCAGTTTTGGAATTTCGTGTGAGAGTGTGGCAAGTCCAATTGTTAATGGTATCCCACATATCACCATCCACCGCACAGCGAATGTGTATGCTTGCGGTAACCTATCGCGTTCATTTACATACACACGAGATAGCACAGGAAACATTGCTCCCATCAGAAATGCCCCCGGTAAGATTGTTAAAGCGTTGACTAACGTATATGCTAATCCATACCAAGTGTTCGCATCTACGCCATCCGGACTAAGTTTTGACAGCATGATTGCATCAATCCGAAAATAGACTAAATTGAACAAATTGCCAACTGCAAAGGGGAGTGCTTGCCGCATCAGCACTACTATCACCTTCCGACTCGGTTTAAAACTTAGCGGTGTGAAGCGGAATCGCGCAAATGCTATACTCAGAACAAGGTTAAGACAAGCTGCAAATAACCAAACTTGACATACATTTACAATGTTATATCCGAGTAGGATTGCCCCACCACCCACGAGAAATAGTGTTCCACGTTCTGCCAGTACTGTCAACGCTTCATATTTCATCTCTTCATGCGCTCGGAAGACGGATCTATAGAGTTGTGCGATGGAATTGATAATCTCTGCTAACCCTAAATAAACGACCATTGTAACGATTGCCGAGGTAGACCATAAAATGATACCGATGACAATCATGAGCGTGTATGCGATTACAGACAAGACAAGTCGGACAAGAAGTGCGTTACCGAGAAAATGACGCGTTTGGGATAGATTGAGTGTCATTTCACGGATTAATGGGTTTTGTATGCCGAGTTCTGTTAGGCTTGCGATCAGATTGGTTAAGGCAATTGCAACAAAGTAGCCACCTAATTCGTTCTCCGTAAAAAACTGAGGCATCAACCAGAGTGTTAATATGAGCGAACTAAGGCCACCGAGGAGGTGTGCACCGAACAACGTAGATGTATTTTTTAGAATACGGTTCATTTTATGGTAGAATGAAAAGAAAAAACAGGTAGGCTATCCAAGATTAATATGAATGTAGGTTTGTATCCAGAATCAATACAATCCAATTCTAACATAGTTTGGTACTAAAGTCCAATAACTATCAGTGTCCCCTTGTTTCAGACGTTGCGCGCTGAGTATTGCAACAGTTGACCCACGTGGCACATTAAAGATCGGATCTGCAAACGGTTCCGTTTCACCAAGTCGCTCACGAATTACATCTCCATAAGTAGCAAGTCCATCTCCTACAAAAATGGGAGTAGCATCCGATGAGATATGACTTTGAAGTTCATCCAAAAATGCATCAATAGATAAACAGAGATCGTCAGCAAGACGTTGCCATTTTTCGCCACCTTGAAAGATACTGCCGTAGATTTCACTACGTCGTGCATCAAGAATCGGACAGATAAGACCATCAGTCCATCGGAGATTATATGCAATTGCTTCTAATGTTGATACACCGACAATCGGTTTGTCTGCTGCGTAGCAGAGTGATTTCGCTGTTGCAACGCCGATACGGATGCCAGTAAACGAACCAGGTCCGATACCAACTGCACATCCATGTAATTCGTGTGGTGTAATCTCTCCCCATTTTAGAACGGTATCAATGGCGGGCATCAATCGGGAGGAGTGGGCTTGTTTGATATTGAGGGTATGTTCGGCCACTATGTTCTCATCGTCTATGAGAGCAACACTGCCGATAGGAGTTGAGGTGTCAATACCTAAGATTTTCATTCAAGGTCAATTGGTAATTCTGTGTTTGATATGATTCTAACGTAAATCAATTCCAGGTTTGTGTATAGGCAAAGTATTCTGAAACTTACCTTGCTTCCATTCATTATAGATAATTATGATCCCACACGCAGATAGTAACAGAATTAACCAACCAATAATATGGTTTGCTATGGAGAACAACTCAATAGCACTTAAACTACCAATACCAGAATTATTACTGAAAACATTTAAGTATAGTTTGAAAGTTAACCAATGGAGGGTTTTCCCAATAAGCAGTGTTATCCAAATCAGGATGACTCCCTTAGACTTTGTTTTAATGTATAAAAACAGAAAACACGCCATAAATACTAATTGGAATATAAGAGTGATACTTATAAGAAAGAAATTAACTAATGGTTCCATTATGGTTTATCCTATATTGAGTTAACTATATGTCAAGAGATTATATTCAACTTATTATTGTTTTACATATAGAGTTTCCTTAAAATTGTTGAAATAAGAAACCACTCTTGACGTATGTGCAATGAATGGATTATATATCGTAGCATAAATAATGTCAAGGTGAAACAGAGTTGTGGGTGTGTAAAGTTTTTGGCACTATAGGCGTCAATTTAGCAATTACCCAACCCCGCTTCCATTGTTGGAGTGGTTTCTAACCACGATTATGTGGCTTTTCCATTGTTGGAGGGGTTTGTAACCCCGATTTTCAGGTTTTTGCTCAAAAATTCGGGGTTACAAACCCCTCCAACAAATGCGGTTATCCTTAAATTGACGCCCATGGTGTGTAAAGTTTTTGGCACTAACTTCTCACCATGAATTGTAGGGGCGGGTCTCTGTGCCCGCCCGGTGCCTTACAGGACAAGGAATGGCGGGGCACAGAGACCACGCCCTACAATAGATTACAGGTTTTTCACTTGAATTGACACCTACGGTGACAAAAACTTTACACACCTCAGAGTTGTGGGCAATGACATCTGTTTCATCGTGTCACGCAGATAATTGCACAGAAGAAAATAATTTGCTTTTCATGCCCCAATGTGTTATCATTAAATCAGTTGAAGCAGGTGGGGGATTAGCTCAGCTGGGAGAGCGCTTGCATGGCATGCAAGAGGTCACCAGTTCAAGTCTGGTATCCTCCACCATTTTTATTGGGCAGGTTTTTCAGTAGGAGATGCAGCATCACTGCTTTTTTCTGGTGCTGATTTGTCTTTTTGAGTCTTGAGAATTCTACGTGGTAAACCGTTTTCTAAAACACCTAATACCGTCAGATGAAGTTGTGCACGTGGGGATAAAACTTCTATTAACTTTGTCTCTGACTTATCAATTTGCGTCTGTAATTCCTTCCGTTTCGATCGAAAATTCTCCAATGTTTTCCGAATCTCCTCATCTCCAATTAGCGAATCCTTAACAAGTCGATTCAGTGTCTTGAGCTCTTTGACTGCATCTAAATGTTTCTGACGTTTTAGTTTCCACATGACTTCAATTTGGGTCTTCTGTTCCGCTGTCACACCGAGATCCGTCAAGGTAAGACCTTCCTGCACGAGTGCTTCATCCTTTTGTGCCCATGCAATGATGCTAAAAAGCACAACACACCCTATAATCTGTATAGTGCGTTTTATCCACAAATGTTTCATGTTATCCCTCCTCATTATAGGATAACATATCGTCTTAATATTATCCATACATGTCATTGGATGATCAGGGGTATTTAGTTTTAAGGATTCTTGTTCAATATTATTCTCTAACGTTAATCTTGTTATGGGTTTGTATTCCTTTTTGTCTGAACCAAGATTTACAGGATTAGTAGATTTACAGGATTATGAGTCTGATGTTTCAAAGTACCATTGGTGGAATAGACTGAACTTGATGTTGGCAAGAATGGGACAATCGGGAGAGAAACCAGTCCTACCAGTGAATGCAAGAGGCGCAATCAATTGCGCGACTACAAACGCGTTTTATCTCATAGTAAAAATCATAATTATTTACACAATACGGTAGGTTCGGTTTCCTAACCGAACCATAGGCGTCAATTTAGCGATTACCCAACCCCTCTTCCATTGTTGGAGTGGTTTCTAACCACGATGATGTGGCTCTTCTATTGTTGGAGTGGTTTCTAACCACGATGATGTGGCTCTTCCATTGTTGGAGGGGTTTCTAACCACGATGATGTGGCTCTTCTATTGTTGGAGTGGTTTCTAACCACGATGATGTGGCTCTTCCATTGTTGGAGGGGTTTCTAACCACGATGATGTGGCTCTTCCATTGTTGGAGGGGTTTCTAACCACGATGATGTGGCTCTTCCATTGTTGGAGGGGTTTCTAACCACGATGATGTGGCTCTTCCATTGTTGGAGGGGTTTCTAACCACGATGATGTGGCTCTTCCATTGTTGGAGGGGTTTCTAACCACGATGATGTGGCTCTTCCATTGTTGGAGGGGTTTCTAACCACGATGATGTGGCTCTTCCATTGTTGGAGTGGTTTCTAACCACGATGATGTGGCTCTTCTATTGTTGGAGGGGTTTCTAACCACGATGATGTGGCTCTTCTATTGTTGGAGTGGTTTCTAACCACGATGATGTGGCTCTTCCATTGTTGGAGGGGTTTCTAACCACGATGATGTGGCTCTTCCATTGTTGGAGTGGTTTCTAACCACGATGATGTGGCTCTTCTATTGTTGGAGTGGTTTCTAACCACGATGATGTGGCTCTTCTATTGTTGGAGTGGTTTCTAACCACGATGATGTGGCTCTTCCATTGTTGGAGGGGTTTCTAACCACGATGATGTGGCTCTTCCATTGTTGGAGGGGTTTCTAACCACGATGATGTGGCTCTTCCATTGTTGGTTCGGTTTCCTAACCTCGCCTACCTTTGATAGAAAGTGTAGATATAATTCTATGCTTCACCACAGTTTCTGTACTGTCATCAAAATTTAGACCACGGTCTAAACCAAGATTGTGATATAATAATCAAAATAAGAACATGTTGACAATCATATCATCAGCATAGAGGAGAAACAATATGAATAGACCACCAGAAGAATTTATTCGTGTAGATGAAGAGAAACTTCTCAAGTTTAGCACAGCTTGTTTTGAAAAAGCAGGTATAACACACGAACATGCCGCATTGATCAGCCGTTTGCTTGTCAATTCTGATTTGCGTGGTGTCCGTAGTCACGGGACACGGACGTTAAGCGGTTACTGCGGCGGTTTTGAAAACGGCAGCCTGAATCCCAAGCCTAATATACGAATCATCCGTGAAACCCCAACTGCTGTTGTGCTTGATGGAAATGGCACACTCGGATATCTTCCGATGGTACGTGCCACGGAGCATGCTATCTCAAAAGCAAAAGAGGTTGGCATCGGTATGGGACTCGTCCGGTATATTGGACACTACGGTTCCGCGGGACATTATGCTCGGTTGTGTAATGAAGCAGGTTGCATTGGATTTTCTGTACAAGGGTATCAGAACCATGGAAACGCAGGTGGTCGTGATCCTAAACCCCAACTGGGTTATTACGGCAATCCACCTATCTGTTTCGCCATAACGTCTGACGATGAACCCCCGGTCGTGTTAGATGCGGCAACGTGTATTATGGCAGACTATCAACGCGGTCCAGAATTTGATGAACTGCTTTCAACGATTCCAGCAGCATTCTTTAAGAGTATTGGGTATACCGCTGTTGCATGTCTGCTGGGTGGTGCGTTGACAGGTTTTACTGAAGCACCATCGGAAGACACAGCAAAATGGAGCGGTGCCAGGCATGGCGGTATGGTACTCGCTATAGACATTGAATCCGTTGTGCCAACTGATCTGTTTCACGCTGAAGTTGATCGTTTAGTGCGTGATGTGCGCGAAACTTATGAACCGATACCGGGGACAGACGAGGCACTACTTCCGGGAGCAATTGAAGAAAAACGCACAGAAATACATCGACGTGAGGGGCTACGTTACGGTGAAATGGAACAGTCATCAGCACGTTCAGCAAGTGAACGTCTCGGTGTTCCGCTGCCGTGGGATGAATAATACCAAATTAACCTAAATCGTAGGGGCAGGGTCCCCCTGCCCGCCCGTGTTCTCAGCATCAAGAACAAAGTGCGGTGTGTTACAGATAAATCCTCCCTTTCTGTAAGCAACTAAAAACCATAATTATTACACACGACGGTAGGTTCGGTTTCCTAACCGAACCTTATGTGTCAATTTAGCGTCCTGCCAAATACCGGTAGGTTCGGTTTCCTAACCGAACCATAGCCGTCAATTTAGCAATTACCCAACCCCGCTTCCATTGTTGGAGGGGTTTGTAACCCCGATTATGTGGCTCTTCCATTGTTGGAGGGGTTTCTAACCACGATTATGTGGCTCTTCCATTGTTGGAGTGGTTTCTAACCACGATTTTCAGGTTTTTGCTCAAAAATTCGGGGTTACAAACCCCTCCAACAAATGCGGTTATCCTTAAATTGACGCCTATGGTGCGGTTTCCTAACCGAACCATAGCCGTCAATTTAGCAATTACCCAACCCCGCTTCCATTGTTGGAGTGGTTTCTAACCACGATTATGTGGCTTTTCCATTGTTGGAGGGGTTTCTAACCACGATTTTCAGGTTTTTGCTCAAAAATTCGGGGTTACAAACCCCTCCAACAAATGCGGTTATCCTTAAATTGACGCCTATGGTGCGGTTTCCTAACCGAACCATAGGCGTCAATTTAAGGAAATATTGCTTATATTTCAGCACCAGAGGTGCGGAATGTATATAGCACGCAAGTCTCAAGACCGAACCGAACCCCAGAGGGGTGACACAACAGAGATAGATACCTGTCGCCCCTCTGGGGCTTAGGTGATGGTGGCAACATTTGGACTATACACATTCCGCCCCTCATGAAGATTAATTTATTAATCGGGTAATCTTAATCACCCCAAGACTTGTTGGAGCACTTTGGAAGCGCGATTGTCAAACCCGTAGGCGGGGAATGCCAAAAGGCATTCATACCGTTGATTTGGTGCTTTGGAAGCGCGCTGGACTTTGATCTCAAATTACCCAATTTATTTTTTAATCTTCATCTGGGGCTGTGCTGTTCACATATCAGGACCTTTTGTCAAACAACCTACACTAAATTGACGCCTATGGTGCGGTTTCCTAACCTCACCTTAGCAATATGTAGAATTAATTCAATAATCTACCATAGTTTTAAGGATTCGCAATAAACTGGGAATAGGAACTTTGCAGAGCCAAACGCATAATCCTGAAAATCTAAAAATCCTGAAAATCCTGGTTCAGACAAACAAAAATCCTAAAACGAAATAACCCTGAATACAGACGATTTAACTTGAGTTTTTCTTGAAAATATTAGACACTGTTAGTATATTTACAAATCAAATATGAGACACTTTGTTTGACTGGGATATTTATTGGATACATTGATTCTTGTCTGAACTAGGATTTTCAGGATAAGAATCTGAAACATCAAAGTGCCATCCAGAAAATAAACGTCAACCTGGGAATAGGAACTTTGCAGAGCCAAACTCATAATCCTGAAAATCTAAAAATCCTGAAAATCCTGGTTCAGACAAAATACATTGTTCGTGAGATTTATAGAAAATATTGGGGAGTTTTTTATGTCTAAATGGATTAAGACGAATCCTTTCTTTTACATGCTCACATTGTTTATGTGCTTGAATGCGATCTTCGTATTGAACACTGTTGCTCAAGATGACACTGAATCTGCCAGTGACAACTATACATTTGAGACGATAGATGTTCCGGGTATAGATTTTTTGGCGTTGACAGCAAGTAGCGATTTTGGCAATTTCGCTGGCTACACGAAAAGTGCTGATGGTGAAAAAAATGTTGCCTTCACACTCATTGATGGTGTTTTTACAACGTATGATTTTCCGGATTCGCAAAACACCTATTTCTTTGCACTCGGTAATAATGGTCAAGCTGCTGGACACTACGAGGACAGTGAAGGTCTAACACACGGTGTTGTCTTGGATGAAAATGGCGAATTGCAGCAATACGACTTTCCGGATTCCGTTCAAACTGAAATCTACGGTATTAGCGATGCAACGGGTGCTTTGACAGGTAACTATACAGATGCAGCTGGGGTTCGCCGTGGCTTCTCAGGAGACGAAATAATTGAAGTTGAGGGAGCGAAGGAAACTTTTGCTTACTTTGTGAATTCCAGTGGTGGTATGGTGGGTAGCTACGTTGATGCTGAAGGTCTATATCATCCTTATATTCGTACACCCGATGGCAGATTTGTATCTCTTGACCTTCCACAAGCACCATTTCTGGAATACTTCTTTGTGCACGGTATCAATGATGCAAGGGTTATCGTTGCACGCACTAAACGTATAGACGGTGTTCCGAGTACACTTGTCGGTACATTTCAGGAAGGACTACAGCCGTTTATGGTACCAGACAGTGTGAGTACGGAAGGGTGGAATATCAATCAGGATAGTTCTATTGTCGGACATTATGACACGGAAGATGGTAACAGACACGGCTTTATCGCCAGAATCGCTCCAGAAGTTGATGACGAACCTGTTGTTGCTACGCCTACCGAATTCAACTTTACTTTTGAGAGTATCAATGTACCGGGTGTGGATTTCTTAGCGTTGACTGCAAGTAGCAACTTTGAGGATTACGCGGGTTACACACTGAGTGCTGATGGTGAAAAAGAAGTTGCGTTTACCATAATTGATGGTGAGTTTGAGCGATATGATTTCCCCGATTCACAGAAAACGCATTTCTATGCACTGGATAATAATGGGAATGCTGCTGGACACTACATGGATAGCGATGGCAACTATCATGGTGTTGTTTTGGAAAATGGTGAGCTGCAGCAATACGATTTCCCGGGTGCTGTGCAAACGGAGATATACGGAATCAGTGATGCGACGGGCGCACTGACAGGCAATTATATTGATGAAACCGGTGTTCGTCGTGGGTTCACAGGAGACGACATCGTGGAAATTCCCGATGCTTCTGCAACTTATGCAGATTTTGTAAACGCGAGTGGTCGTCTGGTGGGTAGTTATGTGGATGCCGATGGGGTATATCATCCTTATGTGCTTGACCCTGATGAAAGGTTTATATCTCTTGAATTGCCACGAGCAGCAACGTTTGAATTCTTTTTTGTGCATGGTATCAACGATGTAGGGACTCTTGTCGGTAGAGCCAAAAGGTATGGAGGTGTTGTGGGTACCGTAACCGGTTCATTCCAGCACGGACTCAAAGAATTGGAATTTCCGGGTAGCGTTAGCACTGAGGGTTGGAATATCAATCAGGATGGATCTATTGTTGGGAACTATGTGTCAGCGGATGGACGTAGACACGGGTTTATTGCTAAACCTACTACCGAGGCGATAAGCGACTTTTTTGGTAACGCTTACAGTGTGAAGTTGACGAAAGGTTTGAACATGCTTTCTGTGCCTTTAGCTTCCCGCACACCGATGAACGCAAAATCATTTGCTGGATTGACAGGTGCGACGGTTGTTATAGCACTGGATGCAGAAAATCAGACTTTCGTCGGGTGGACACCGAACGCACCTAACGATGGATTCGCTATTGAAGGCGGACAAGGGTATATCGTCAATGTACCACAAGCACGTGAATTCGCATTCGTCGGTGCAGGTTGGACAAACCCACGACAAGACAGTGCGGCAGCACCAATTGCACCAAATATAACAGCACGCGAGGCTTGGGCATTTGTGGTGAGTGGACAATTAGATGGCACACAACAATATGATGGCTATCTCATCTCTGTCCGAAACACACGGACAAACACCCTCATGACAGCAGAAGTGAGTGATAACTACTTCGCTGCTGCTACGGCAGACCTGACCTATCGAAGTGTTGTGAACGTTGGTGATACGCTTGAAGTGACCGTCACTGATACAACAGGAAACGTTGCTTCTGAGAGATACATCTTTAAGGTAACACCTGATAACTTAGCGAATGCTTTGCTATCTGTCCAACTTGATAGCATCGGTCAACCGAACAAAGATCAGTTGTTGCAGAACTATCCTAATCCTTTCAATCCAGAGACGTGGATTCCGTATCAACTCTCGGAGGCATCCCCTGTATCCATATCAATTTTTGATGCGACAGGTGGACTTGTTCGGACGTTTACTATCGGGCATCAGTCCGAAGGTTTCTACCATAATCGCGGACGTGCTGCGTATTGGGATGGTAGAAATGCATTGGGTGAACGGGTTGCAAGCGGTGTTTATTTCTACCGATTAGAAACGTCATCTTTTCAGCAAATGCGACAGCTCGTGATATTAAAATAATTGTCTGAACCAGGATTTTCAGGATTCAAGGATTTTCAGGATTCAAGGATTTTCAGGATAAGAGAATGGGATTTCAAAGTGCCATTCATAAAATAAAGGTCAATCTTTGAATAGTAGCGTTTGAAGTCCTAAACTCACTATTTTGCAATCCTTATAATAACCCAAGTTGCCACCTATGTAGCACAAACTTTCAGTTTGTGTCATAAGGGCGCAAACTAAAAGTTTACGCTACAAAATATTGGCTAATTATCAGTCCTTTTCACTAAAAACTTATAGGTAGCAACTTGGGTTATAATACTATAGTTTGGACAATTTCTCCTGGTTACATACTGATATTGCTGGCATTTGCAATATTTTGTAAGTTTTCAATGGGATAATAACTTGACGAAAATGTGTTAGAATATCAAAATGAGCAGCCCCAGCGGGGCGGAATGTGTATAGAAAAATGTGCCCCATAGGCGTCAATTTAGCGATTACCCAACCCCGTTTCCATTGTTGGAGTGGTTTCTAACCACGATTATGTGGCTTTTCCATTGTTGGAGGGGTTTCTAACCCCGATTTTCAGGTTCTTGCTCAAAAAATCGGGGTTACAAACCCCTCCAACAAAAGCGGTTATCCTTAAATTGACGCCTATGGTGTATAGAAAAATGTGCCCCATAGGCGTCAATTTAGTGAGTAAAGTTTGAGCATTTTATACACCTCATGCAGCATGCCACACGCGCATGCTGCCCCGCTGGGGCTTTCGTCCGTGTTGATATTACGTGCTATACACCTGTCGCCTCTCAGAGACTTTTATAAATCGCATATCAGCACCAGCGGTGCGAAAGGTATATAGAAAATGTCCACCACAAGAAACTCAGCACCAGCGGTGCGAAAGGTGTGTATGATAAAAATAGACATCCAAAATCCTTCACAGGTAAATATATCCTTAAATTGACGCCTATAGTGCGGTTAGGAAACCGCACTATAGGCGTCAATTTAGCGATTACCCAACCCCGTTTCCATTGTTGGAGTGGTTTCTAACCACGATTATGTGGCTTTTCCATTGTTGGAGTGGTTTCTAACCACGATTTTCAGGTTCTTGCTCAAAAAATCGGGGTTACAAACCCCTCCAACAAAAGCGGTTATCCTTAAATTGACGCCTATGGTGTATAGAAAAATGTGCCCCGACCAATGCAAGCCCCAGCGGGGCGAAATGTGTATCATTCAAGAAATAGGTATGATGACTGTGATGCTCCTTGTCCAGAGCACTCTTCAAGTCCTCAAAAAATTGTCCAAACTATAGTTATAATAGAATTGGTATAATATTGACAGATACCACTGATAGAGATAATCCTGGAAATCTACTAATCCTGAAAATCCTGGTTCAGACATTTATATCTACCAATCCTGAAAATCCTGGTTCAGACATTTTATGCAATACCTATGCAGTAAATGTAACATTGCCTACATCATCTCTCCCTTACGTTACAAATGCGATTGCGGTTCGCCGTTAACTCTCAAAAAAGACACCTCCTATTCATATCAATGGGACAATTCAACACCATCCCTCTGGCGTTATCGTGATGCATTGCCTATTCCTGCAGACGCAGACATCGTTACGCTTGGGGAAGGGATAACGCCTATTGTTCCTTTATATCCTATAGATAAACCAAAACACTTCGTTAAATTAGACTACCTCTGTCCAACTGGGTCGTATAAAGACCGTGGTGCTTCTGTGCTGTTGACACATCTGAAGGCAATGGGTGTTGATGCAGTGGTTGAGGACTCTTCTGGCAATGCGGGTGCTGCCATCGCTGCGTATAGTGCGCGGGCAGGCATTCACTGCACGATCTACTGTCCTGACTCCACTTCAGAAGGCAAGTTGAAACAGATTTCTGCTTACGGTGCTTCGTTAAAACTGGTGCCGGGAAATCGGATGGCAACAACGGAGGCAGTTCAACACGCTGCTGATAACACTTGCTACGCTTCTCACAATTGGAATCCTTTCTTCTTAGAAGGCACGAAGACACTCGCTTTTGAAATCACTGAACAATTTGGTGACTCTTTGCCACAGCATATTATCTGTCCTGTGGGATTTGGTAGCATCTATCTTGGTTTATACCTCGGTTTTTCTGAACTCTATGATGCGGGTGTGATTGATCGTGTTCCGCGTCTGCTTGGGGTTCAACCTACTACCTGTTGCCCTATCTACAACGCCTATCGAGATAAGACTGCTACTACTATCTCAAGAATGCCTCAAACCGCTCAGACGTTTGCGGAAGGTATTACCGCTGAACTTCCTGTCCGTAGTGAGATGCTTATGGATGCTATCCGTTTCTCTGACGGTGCATTTGCGACTGTGGATGATGCTGACATCCTTGCTGGTATGAGTGCGCTTGCTGAACAAGGTATCTATGTTGAACCGACCTCTGCTGTTGTTATTAGCGGTTATGAGAAGTTTCGACATGACGGTGTTATCCAAAAGGATGATGTGACGGTTTCCATTCTTACGGGCAGCGGATTGAAGTCTAATCTGTAGGTCGGGTAGAGGAACGAAACCCGACACGCCTCGATTTTTCTTAGTTCGTAGTCGCGCAATTCATTGCGCCTCTTACATTCTCTTATCCTGTAAATCTACTAATCCTGAAAATCTACTAATCCTGAAAATCCTGGTTCAGACATTTCCCGCAAATCTACTAATCCTGAAAATCCTGGTTCAGACATTTCCCGCAAATCTACTAATCCTGAAAATCCTGGTTCAGACATTTCCCGCAAATCTACTAATCCTGAAAATCCTGGTTCAGACAAATTAAAACAAAAATAGAGACTTGCAGGGGGTGCAAGTCTCTATTTTGATAGGTTAGTTGGATAGGTTAGGTTAGTTAAACTTAGCCCAATAAGGAAACTATTGCATCGGGAAGTAACAATAGTTTCCTACAATGGGTGTATTTTAGAAAATTCTCTCAAATAAGGATTCTGCAGTTTCCTTATTGTTAGGAGAACTGGTTAAATATCCCTGAATTTAACCCTATTGTACCTCTTTCAATTCGCCCCACTTCGTTGTCAGCTTATCTTTTGCAGAAATCAAGCCTTTCAACTTAGTAGTCGTAAGCGTTTGACGCTCACCAGCGAAGGATACGTCTTCAATTTGATAGTAGTATACTGCACCTGGTTTGGCTGAAGTATCTACCCATTTATATGTACTACGTTCCGCTGTGGTACCTTTACCTTGGATCAACTGGTCGTTGACCTTTGTGAACTCACCATTACGGTCTTCACTACGATAGATATTAAATCCAGCGTTGTCGAGTTCAGATTCGGTAGTCCAACGGATAACAACTTTACCGTCTTCTAAAGTCGGACGGAAGAATGACAATGAGACAGGTAGTGGTGAACCAACGGTTTGACCCGGTGTGCTTGTATCATCCGTATGTCCATAGTAGACATGGTCAATCAAAGTTGTTCTGGGATCCGCATCGGCGAGAAGCCAAGACCACAGTTTGGAACCGTCAGTGGGTTCAAGTGTATCTTTACTTTTCACTTTACGCACAACTGAGATACGAGCATCGTCTGCAGTATTTGCATCGGGCCATGACCAACGTGGTTCATCAAACCGTTCATTATTACCACGACGATCATTCGCATCTGGTGCGACAAGGTTACCAACATCGTCAACGAGTTGCCATTTATTACGATCACCTTCGTGACCATTGGCGTGTAAGGTAATTCTGAATCCGAATTGATTAATCACATCAGAATTCGCATTTGTCATACCAAAAGCACTTCTATGGGTTGGGAATAAACTAAAGATATCGTCTGTAGCAAGATGAACTTCACTCCGAGGTCCCCTACGTGATGTAATCAGTACGACACCATTCGGTTTGATTTTCAAGTTTCTCAAGAGAACACTTGCTTCAACTTTACCATCCCATAGTCCATCTTCATGCGTTTCTGCATCCACGTGGTTTATGATGGTCAAACGCCAGTTATGTAAATTAGCACCGACAGTATTAGAAGGATTACGTAGTTCAATCCACTGTGGTAATGAACCGTTTCTGGCATCAGCATACATAATTTCACTGATATAAACAGCAGCTGTGATAGTTCCACCAGCACCGTGGAGTGAGCCGTTATCATATCCAGGTGTTCCGCCATTTGCTGCTGTGTCTGCAGCACCGCGTCTATAACCAACACCTGTCCATCCTATATCTCGGAAAGCGGCTCTGTCGTCCTGATTCTTATTCTCATGGGCACCGACACCACTACGACCGTCGTTTGTTGTTACATACTGACGACGATGGACTGTGTTTTGGAAGAACGCATTTCTATTTGTAAATGGTCCAGCAAAACCGTGAAGCGGCCATAAACTGGTTGAAGAAACTGGATTTGGATATGGATCTTTACTCAAATTATCGTCCCATCCAGCGATATCCACGATTCTATTCAGATCGGCGTTTCCGGTTTCAGCAACACCTTTGTCGTTATGTGCACCAGAACGATGTCCTTCATGGTTGTCCGGTTTACGTAGAATCAACACGAATTTACCATCGTTCGGTAAGTTCAAACCGCTAAACACCTTATAACGAACAGGACTATTTGGTGTACCCGGTTGTTGTTCTTCGGCAGATTTATCTACATTGTATCCAGTAGCAGCAATCGGATGATCAGGATTGTCTGCAGGATCGGTTCGGAGTATAAGAAATACACCGTTATCAGCAATTTTGGCGTTATCGTTTGCAGCAAACTGAACCAATGGCACATCCGAACTATTACTTGTCACGATTGAAATCATGTAATTCCGCAGGTTTTTACCCGCAGCACCTTTCAGTTCAATCCAATCATAACTATCATTGTCGCTGTTTCCAACTTCGTTGATAGTAACATCATTACTCGGTATACCTGTGCGACCTGCTTTGATATGTGGCTGTGAATCAACAGATACGTTATTCACACGACCAGGTGTGCCTTTATACTGATATACAACATCGGTAGTATCCGCTCTTGTTGTGCGTGCATTTAGGTATGCAGATGAGGATGCGCTCCAATGACCTGCGTTTCTGCCGTCACGGTTATCGTATCTTGCGCCATCAGCATTTGCATAAGCGGCTTTTTTGTCTGGTAGAATCCGTGCCATTGAGGCAAAGTCTTCACCTGAAATACTATCACCGCTGCTACCTTTTACATCCCAAGCAGCACTGCCAGGACGGTTGTTGAAAAAGTTTGTAACGACATCAAGCGTAGGTGATGCAAGATTACCTGTTAATGCGGAATCACTGCTAATATCACGACCTGTTTTCCAAGATAGAAAAACTTTCGCTACACCATCATCAGCCTCATTAACGTCCATTGTATCAGCATTATCTTCAACAACAGCATTGAGGTTGTGAAGTTCAATCCATTGCGATCTGTGTTCTCTGGGTTCGCTTTCGGCGTCAAGGGTACCAAGTAATCCTTTGTTAATACCCCACATGATTTCACTAATACCAACAGAACCCACACGACGATCTTTTGTTTGTATTGCGGATTCATTCAATATAAGTGCACCACCGCCACCATTACCGAGAATAATGCCTTGATTGCCTCTATAGAAGAGTCGTTCTAAATCAGGCATGCTTGACCATTGAAGAACGGTAACATCTGTACGAAAGTTTATACCTTCAGCATCCATCGCGTCTACGTCTCTCACGATAACAACGAAACTCTCTGGCTGAATTGTGAAAACAGCACTGCTGGTTTCTGTTTCAACTTCAGTTAAATCAACAGTAACTGTAAAAGTAACCGTGCCGGAACCACTGGGGGGACCGGTCCACGCGAGCGCAATACTATGATTACCGGCTGCTTGAGCAGCAGGAACCGCGATCATGCGTGTTGTACCGGTGCCAGTGATGGTGTATCCAGTAGCAGTTACAGTTCCAGGATTTTTACTAAAGACCACAGTGAGCATTCCACCTGCCGTTGTGCTTCCAAGAGCTGGTGTCGGAATCGTCGCAGGTCCTGGCGGTGGAGCTTTTTTCTCTGCCAATTTCACCGTGTGTCTTGCAGGAGTAGATGCTGCGTTACCCGCTCTATCAACAGGCGTGACGAGAATCTCAACTTCTTCACCCGCAGTTGTTACTCGACCAGGCAACGGCATAATATGAATTAGATATTCAGTGCCAACAACAGCATCATTCTGAGTTGCAGCCTCACCGACTTGCACCACTCTGAGTTTTGCCGTATCAACACTAATATTAGCCACTTTAAGTTCTGCACCTACACTATTAGTATCGCTAGCACTATTATCATCAATAGAAACAGTGAGAAAGAAAGCTTCATCCCATACGGTATTCTCATCTACTTCTGGGGTTGCGAAATCACTGGATAAAGTTACAGCTCTCACAGGATTAGCACCAATAGTTGCTGTTGGTGGCATATTATCATAAATAACCTGTGCTGTCCCATTTCCTGGAACATTAACAGGATCATCAGCATCAGCAGCTAAAGCATAAGCGGCATTAAGACTAACAATAGTAGGATCCGAGTCAGCACTAGTGGCATGAGTTGCACGAACATTTACCATATTGTTTCCAGTTACACTTACTATTTGCCAGTTCGTAGTGGGATTAACCGTCACATCACTTATATGAAGTGGAGCACCTGGGGCACCATGACTATCCGCTTCAACAGCTTCAAAATTAAACACCACAGTTGCCATGTTGTTTGCAAAATTTACGTAATATTTGGGAGTGGTGAGTTTTGCCAACTTTGGAATCAAAGTTAAGTTTGCTGATGCAAGTGTAGCACCAGCACCACCTGCCGGAAAAGTTACACGCTGATACGTTGATGTAACTCCTGCGGTTGTTTTTGCGACTCGCACTGCAATGACAGTACCGATCGTAGCAGCAATATCACCTGTGGTTGTTGTGGCATCTGTTGCAACTGCGTTAAAAGTACCAATATCACCAGCATCTACTGCTGCTCCACCTGGCACTACAGCAGTAACTGTTACGGTATCGTCCGCAGCAAGACCACCAAGTGTAATTCTCCAACCCGGATCGGTAGCAGCATTATCATTATTTCGATCTGTTGACCATACAGCTTCGATTGTCTGTGCCATTGCTGGCATCGCCGTAAAGGCAAGTGCAAGGATCAAAATAAAACATACTAAGGAAAATGTCGATTTATTTGACAATCGCATTACTTATTTCTCCTTTTAGAAATATTAAATTCAAGTTAAGATTCAGGGATTAATCCTGTTAATCTAATCTTCCAATCGTAAATATTAATAATATTTATTAATATTGTGTTCAAACAGGGGGAACCTGTTTACCTATCTCAATCAATAACGCACCTAATCTATCCATCTATTTTTACCTACATCGGGGTTATTGATGCTTTTCCTTGCATGTGGCATTTGCGAATTTGTTTTCTATCTATCCCAATAATTCGCGCCAGTTTGCAAGGTTTTCAAAGTTTAGTATATTAATTATAAGATAAAATTAATATAATGTCAAATTAAAATTATATTGTCTTATTATTAAATTACAGAAATGGGACTCCGTTATGGAAATTATATCTTTTTCTCTGGTGTCCTCACTTGCCAATACCTTTCTATTCTGTTTGCAAGGTATCGGTTTGCTTTACGAAAATTGAAATCATATATTCAACATATAATAATGATAACATAAAATATAAACTTAAGCAAGTTAATTTTATATTTATTTATACTTTTTATAGGTCTTAATATGAAGTATGTGACATATTGTATATAAATATACGTTATAAGTCAAGAAAAAATTACAAGAAAAATGCATTTTTTTGAGAATTGTGTGAATTTTTGTGAGAATTGTGGGTTTTTGGTATTGTCTGAACCAGGATTTTCAGGATTAGTAGATTTGCAGGATTATGAGTTTGGCGTTTCGAAGTGCCATTGTTAAGATAAGCTGCTCCGATGTTGTAAGGGTTTGTGATGAAGATGATTTGAGTCAAGACCCGTAATATGGGGGTTGGAAACCCAGTTCTTATAATGTATCTGGTGCGTAATTGTGGTTGAAAACCACTCCAACAATGGAATTGGGGTTGTGGGTGCTGAATTGACGCTTATGCCAGAATACGCCAAATCAAGAAATCAACGGTATGAACGCCTGATGAAGATTAATTTATTAATCGGGTAATCTTAATCACCCCAAAACTTGTTGGAGCACTTTGGAAGCGCGATTGTCAAACCCGTAGGCGCGCTTTGATGAAGATTAATTTATTAATCGGGTAATCTTAATCACCCCAAAACTTGTTGGAGCACTTTGGAAGCGCGATTGTCAAACCCGTAGGCGCGCTTTGATGAAGATTAATTTATTAATCGGGTAATCTTAATCACCCCAAAACTTGTTGGAGCGCTTTGGAAGCGCGATTGTCAAACCCGTAGGCGGGGAATGCCAAAAGGCATTCATACCGTTGATTTGGCGCTTTGGAAGCGCGCTGGACTTTGATCTCAAATTACCCAATTTATTTTTTAATCTTCATTACGACGATATAAGCGTCGTTTCAAAGTAGAACGATTTTTCAGTTGGTTAGAAGACTTCCGACGGTTAGTAGTTCGTTGAGAATATTATGCTGAATTGTATTTAGATTTTGTACTTCTGGCAGGCATACGTATGCGATTAAAATATTTATGAGATACGCTGTACGTTTTCGTACCACTCCTTTCTCCCCACGCACTTCACGCCAAATAATGCTTACGAGACGCACGAGTCCACCTGCCGAACTCACGAAGCAAACATTCATAAGGTGTATCAACAGCATTCGGAACACACCTGCGCGAAAGCTTACGAGACTCCCAATGCCAACGATAATACGAACCAACACTCATACTCCTTCTTCACATGCTAAACTCACAGAAGTGCGCCTTAGCAACACGACCAGATCAGCAATAACCTCTTGTTACAACCGCATTCAACCCTCCTTTTTCGCGAAGGTTTTTATTGTCATTTTTTCCAAAAACACCAAATTATAATGCAATTAATGCAAAATATTCTTGAGCATACAATATTTTCAACCCAAAACACAACATAGGGTGTGTAATGGGGCATGTAAAGTTTTTGTCACCGTAGACACTAATTCAAGTGAAAAACCTGTAACCTATTGTAGTGCGGGGTCTCTGTGCCCCGCCATTCCTTGTCCTGTAAGGCAACGGGCGGGCACAGAGACCCGCTCCTACAATAGGGATGGTAGTTTTGGACTATCTCAAATGCGTCCAACAAGAAAAAAACCGCTAAATTGACGCCTATGGGTGTATAGGAAGATGACACCTACCCATCACACAAGCCCCAGAGGGGCGACAGGTGTCCGTATATGGAATTAAGGGGATACACATTCCGCACCGCTGGTGCTGAAATATAGCAATATTTCCTTAAATTGACGCCTATAGTGCGGTTAGGAAACCGCACCTACCGTCTCCCAACAATTGCGGGGCACACAGACCCCGCCCTACAATTCATGGTCATGCTTACAATGGCGGGGAACGGAGAAACCACACTCCTATAATGTAACAAAGGCGTAATCGTGGTTGGAAACCAATCCAACAATCGTGGTTGGAAACCACTCCAACAATCGTGGTTGGAAACCACTCCAACAATCGTGGTTGGAAACCACTCCAACAGTGGTTGGAAGCCGATCCGAAAAATATCGTGGTTGGAAACCACTCCAACAATGGAAAAGGGTTGGGTAACCGCACTACAATTCATGGTAAGATGGTAAGATGTTCTCTGACTTGTAGAAAAATCTGTACTGTGCTAATATATTAATGTATAAGTTGGTTGGTGCATATATCCAATCGTACTGATCAACAGGGATAGGTTATTGGAACAATCGGGAATCCAATATTTTATTACATTTTAATTAATTAGGGGATCAGTGTTAATTTTGCACTTTTGCACAATTAACGGTGAAGGGATGATTAGAAATTCCCTGCTGATTGCCGCGAATCGGGTTGCGTCCATCGTGATGCGCACGGTGTGATGCGAGATATCCATATCATGTGGATACATCACGTTTATTGAACGTAGATTCTGTATCAACAAATATAGGTGACGAAAATGTTAGAAGATATTATCCGACTTTGTCATGAACGGCATGCTGAAAGAGAGTCGTTGCGTCAACGGAAAACGGTGGTGACCCCTGCGTTATATAAACGTCCGCCGTTTCACATCAAGGTGCATTGTGTGCGTGGCAATCCATTCATGCTTGAAGAACTTGAGAGTGCGGATATTTCCTTTATGCCGATAGGTCACGCATCTGCAAATGATCAAGTGCCACCCGATTGTGGTGGCGAACGGTTCTTGACACCACAAAGGGCAAGAAGTTGGCAAATTAGGCAGTGGTACAACTCTTGGGGTATTCAAATATATACAGGCATGCCATCAGCACGTGATGGTGCTCACTGGCACGACTTTGAGTTTAAATATGAGTCTATCTGTGATGCCCCTGATGCTGTTTCTTCCTGTTTAGAAACGCTTCTGAACGCTCATGCAACCCCCTTGTTGACGTTGACAAAATCAGGCGGACTTCGCTTCTCTTGTCGAATTCAGGAATATTTACATGCCAATACTGATGAAGAGCGATTTTATATCTATAAGGATCAAGCAACGGAAGATGATCCGAACCGTCGTGTTGTCTACTTGGAAGTTCTTGGGAACGAAGGTTATAGTCAATGGGATTTGCGGTATGAGATTCTAATGGGTAATCTGTTGGAGCCGCCTGTCATAACAAAAGAGGTATTATTCGCGTCAGTAGACAGACTTCGTGCTATCCTTCACGAACCTGAATCATCAACAGAAAATTATTCAAAGGCATTAGATGCGGGGATTCCGGCTTTCGGTTCAGCGAATCTTGAACGTGCGAAAACTGCTTTTTTGAAACGCGGTTTTTCTTATCTCTGGGAAAAGGAGGGTGCTCAGTGTTGGATATTTCGTGCTGAAAACGGCACTGTCACGGAGGCATCGTTCTGGGAGGATCAAGGGATTGTATGGGTCAGTGCAACGGTGCCACATGCAGATATACCTACGCGTGCTGTTGCGATAACAGATATATGGGACGACACAGGTATTTTGCAGCAGCAGCCTATTAGTGAAACATTACTGGCAATTCGTGAGGGGAACTTAAGTCCGTTGGCAATAAAACGTCCACCTGCAAAACTTCACAAACCTCAGTCGGGACAGAAGTCATATCAATCTATAGATGAACAGTCAGCGCAGCTACAGGAGATAATAGCACACAACACACGTATACTTGCTTTAACAACTTCCGATGAAGGCATTTTGAACAACACGGATGCCGAAACACATCTTCTTAATACATATCCTACCTGCCTAAACATTTCGAGTCGCGCATTAGCCGATGCTGCGGTAGAACGGTACGCCACAAAATGCTTGTCTTCTGTTGCGCGTTGGCGATCCAGATTGTATCGTTGGGATCAGGTGAAGGATATACCAGCAGACATTCGTATGGCAAATCCTTTTGAACACGGCAATGTGTGTGAGAACCCCGAGCCATGTATGGCACTGCTGAAAAAAGGTGGCAATCCAGATGAATGTATCTGTCCTAAGTGTCCTGTTTATAGTGAATGCCAAGAACGCGGGTATTTATCACAAAACATGGCTATGCAAAGTACTTATGCAAAGATATCCCCAGTCGGAGAACTGTTTCTGGACCCACGATATACAGACGTGGTACAACAGATAATAAGAAACACAGGTGAACAGCAAAGTATCTGTATCATTGATGAACGTAAAACATTAATAAGGGACCTATTTCTTCAGTGTGTGATTTCAAAAAAGGTTATAAAACAGTGGGTCGTCAATTGGCAGGGATATGCCTTAGGTAACTTTGCAGTTGCTTTAATGCATGCGCTTGAAACACACTCTGGTCAATATAGAAATCCTATTGGACAGATTCGTACTGCGGTGGAAGCTTTTGCACAACATGCTGATGAGATTATTGAGCAGATGTGTTACATTAATGTACAAGGACGCGTTCTGGAACGTGAAACTGTTGATCCGGAATCAGGTGCGGAATTGTCACATTACGTTATTGCCTTTCAAAATAAGAATTGGCACAACATTGATGGGTTCAATATTGATGGACAGAACGGTGAAACCGTTTACATCCCTTTGGATGAGAGTGTACAAGATAGGTTGCAGACCCTTGGAATGCCACCACTTTCAGTTGATGCCTTTTCTCCGAATGAGGAAATATCTATTCCGATTCGGATGGATGATGCAATCGCTGATGGTATTCTTGATGCTGACACCGTAGCGAACATTGGGTTATTGCCCACCGTCTGTTCAGATCCTGAGTGGACGTATTGGCATCAGTTGAAACTCTTCTTTGACCACTACACTCGCGATGCGGATGCCCCGATGCAGTGGGATGAAAGCCTGACGTTTTGGTTGCCACCGAGGCTCCATCCGACCATCAATCGTCTGCTAATTATATCACCATTCCTCAATGAGCGACAGATTAGCAGAATTTTTCCTGAGGAAGAATTGGAAGTCGTTCGCATTGAACCGACAGCTTGGCTACCGGAAAACAGAGTCTATCAGGTACGCACAGATAGCAAAACCTTAAATGAAGCATTAAATCCGAATAGTCCGCCAGAGGATAGGCGCTTTTCAAAAATAGGTGAACGTTATTATTGGGGTATCCGGACAGAAATTGAAAGGGACTTAAGTATCAATCATGCGATTTTTTCAAATCTCAATATTGTCAAAAAGTTATCGGACATTTCTGAGATGTCAAATGTCTGTTCTATAGGAAGTTTCAAGTCTTTTCTCTCTGTTGAGATAAATTTGGATGCAGTGGATGTGTTATGGCTTGTGGGTACTCCAAGATTCAGACAACGCGACATTTGGCAGCAAGCCCAGATGTTATATGGTAACGACGAAAAACCGATTAATTATGGCGAAGAGATATGGTCAGAACAATATAATGATGAACGAATACAAGAGATATTTGATGAAAGTGTGTCGGGATTACTGTCCCAGGTTGTTGGCAAGTTATGTATGAATCGAAATAGTGGTAAGACGGTGGTATTGTTGAACAACTTTGACCTACCGGACATAACTGATAGACCGGAAACGTTGCTTTTTGACTGGGAAGATTTTGAGATTGCAGGTGGGTTAGATAAACTTGAGGAGACGATTCGGACACGCGAACGTTTTGAAGCAGAACGAGCAAATCTCAATGCAGACACCCCGCGAAAAGAGGTAGAACGTGTTTTAGGCTGTTCTTCAAGGCAAGCGAATCGTGTGTTGAACAAACTGCGTGGCGGCAACATCCCTCGCGTGAGTTATCGAGAGCAGATACTGTTTCTGTTATCTTCGACACGCGAGAGAACGACTGCCTCATTGGTTGCTGCGATTGATAGTAGTCCTCAGGCGATAGGCAATGAGTTGAAACGTCTTTTGGATGAGGAGAAGATTGTGCGCTTGCGGCGTGGGGTTTATGCTCTTTCGCAGGATGAGTGATAGGTAAAAACAATTTTGTCTGAACCAGGATTTTCAGGATTTGTAGATTTTCAGGATTATGAGTGTGAAGTTTGAGAGTGCTATTGATAAGAGAAGATGCGTTGATATTAGTGCTGGTATTTGAAGACAGCAGCACCATAGCCGTCAATTTAAGGATTTATTTACATGGCGATAACGTTCTTTAGTCCCGTAGGGACGGGATGTTTATAGCTAAACGCCATCATCACAGCTTTTAGTCCCGTAGGGACGATATGTTTGTAACAACCGAAACGTATAAACATATCGTCCCTAATGAAGATTAATTTATTAATCGGGTAATCTTAATCACCCCAAGACTTGTTGGAGCGCTTTGTAAGCGCGATTGTCAAACCCGTAGGCGCGCTTTGGAAGCGCGCTGGACTTTGATCTCAAATTACCCAATTTATTTTTTAATCCTCATACGGGACTAAGAAATGGGGGTTGAACGTTGTGCTATAGACATATCGTCCCTACGGGACTGAGGACACTAATAGAATGGATTGATCTTCTTAAATTACGCCTGTCATTGTAGCGCCAAATCAAGAAATCAACGGTATGAACGCCTTTTGGCGTTCCCCGGGTATGAATGCGCTTAGACGAATACGCGTTTGGTATTCGCCATGATTCCCCGGGTCTCCGTGCCCCGCACGTTGTTTGAATGTAGCAGGTTTAGGCGGGGCACGGAGACCCCGCGCTACAATAGGGATGGCAGTTTTGGACTATCTCAGATGCATCTAACAAGAAAAAAATAACTAAATTGACGCCTATGGTATTTGAAGACAGCAGCACCAGCGGTGCGGAAGGTGTATAGAAAATGTATCGGACCTATAAGCAAGCACCAGCGGTGCGAAAGGTGCATCCTTAATTATATATACGGACACCTGTCGCCCCTCTGGGGCTTGTGTGATGGGTAGGTGTCGCCATCCTATATACCCATAGGCGTCAATTTAAGGATAACCGCATTTGTTGGAGGGGTTTGTAACCCCGATTTTTTGAGCAAAAACCTGAAAATCGGGGTTACAAACCCCTCCAACAATGGAAGAGCCACATAATCGTGGTTAGAAACCACTCCAACAATGGAAGAGGGGTTGGGTAATCGCTAAATTGACGCCTATGGTGTCGCCATCCTATATACCTTTCGTCCCGCTGGGACTGAAGACATCAAAAAAACAGATTGATCTCACTAAATTGACGCCTATGGTGCGGTTAGGAAACACTGGATAATATATAGAATTACCTAATCACAGCCATACGGTGGATGCTTTCAATCTTTTTGTCATCGTGAACAGCACGTATTTTGTAGAAATAGACCCCATTTGCAAGCGGTCTACCATCAGCATCATGTGCGTTCCATGTGGTTTCGTTGTATCCCTCTTTCGCGGTAACATCTTTTAACGTTTGAATACGTCTTCCTGCAGAGGTGTAAATCGTAATTTGCACCTCATCCGCATCAAGTGTCAAGATATAAGTAAATGTGGTTTTACGTTTGAGAGGATTAGGATAGTTATGTACATCGGAGATACGGAATGCGGTCTCATCTGGTGTGAAAGTTTCATCATGTTTTTGTAGCGAGCGATAGTCGAATCGTGCAAGCCATGCAGCTTCATCTTTCAAAGTATTCGTCAGTTCAACTTCATTGGTCTGGTGTGAATACCCGAAAAGCGGACCAAATTCGTGAAATTCCTTCATCAACGGTTGCATTGCTTTTGAGAACTCTGTGGCACTTGAAAGTTTTGATTTGATAGCACTCCCAGTGTTTCTTTCATAACCGAGTGCGATTGCTTCCACCAGTTTTTCTCTGCTTTGAAAGAGCAACATCCATAGCTGCATCAGATGCACGGCATCAGTTAGGTCTTGTGATGCTTCGGGGTCTATCGGTTGAGCCACTTCGCGTGCCTGCCACATTTCGTTTGCTGCGCGTAGTTGTGGTGGTAGAAGTGCTGTGAATCGGTTGACTGATGTTTGTGCTATCTTTAGTTCTGGTATTAACAAGGTGTTCTCAACTGCTTTGCTACCGATAAGGTTCCAAAACCGTGTTGCTAACCCGGCAGATCCAGTGCCGTAACTCCCACCGATGGATATGGAACTTGCATAATCGGAGAAATAACTGGCTAAGGTGAAACCGTTGATACGCAACGCACTGACGATTAAGTCAACCGCCTGTTTGTCTCTGTATTTTGTCATCAATTCATTACGTATTAATTGTAGGTGGTCTATGTTAGTATTCCAATTTATGCGAGCACTCACGAGTCGGTCGAGGTATCCCAAACCTTCTGATGCACCTTGGATAGTAAACCCACTCAATCCGACTGCTTCACGGGAGTTAGCAAGTTGTCGGACACCTTGTACAAAGATATCGCTTTCAATCATCCAAAACGGCATCACCTCTTCAACGTCATGCGAGAGGACAATAAATCGGTGTCCCATCTCTCCCAGTACGTTCATCTGTGCAAAAGAGATATTTGGATCAACGACTGGTTCACCGTCCGCACCCCATTTTTGTGAGAAGATAGTGCCTTTTGGCAATTGACGTGCATAGGTGCCATCTGGATCCTGTAGCCAACTTCTGTTATATCCCGACAAATAAAATTTGAAATCAGGTCTGATGTCTTGTGCAGCCTTGATAATGGTGAAGTAGACATCCCAGAGTTTTGCTTGTCCTTGCGGAGATCGGTCACCGCAATCGGGACAGTTGCATGCGCGCGTTTCATGTCCCCAAGAACGTAGATGGAATCCAGCAAGTGCAGGATATGTTTTGACTATCTCTTGCGTTAATTGGCGTGCAAGTGTGTGGAATTCAGGATTTGTCCAACAGAAAGGTCTATAGGATACTTCGTTTCTTGATGCCCCATACAACACCTCTGGTCCTAATAGGTCTGGTCGTGCTTTTATGAGTGCTTCTGTTGGTTCACCTGTCAGATACATGAATAGATATGCGTCAATGCCACGTTTATTTAGTGCGGAAAAACGGCTTTGGAGCGTTTCAATTCTTCTCAATCGTTGTGTGCGTGGTTCATCTTGGAAGGAAACGAATGCAGGGGAGTCTACATATTTGAATGCAGTTCCGAATCCATCTTCAATACCGGTGCCTGTCCATATACCTTCACCCCCACTCATATTGACGCGTTGCCTTGCGAGCCAATCGGGGTCGTCTATTTCAAGGACAGCACGGACCGGGTAAAATGGACGTGAAGTTTCGTCAAGTGAGGGTATTCGTAACGTTGGTGTTCGTTCTACCGCAATATTGGGATGGACAGGATTGAGGAGACCTGTCAATGCAGTAATACAAGCTTCAATGAAGCCGTAAGTCCCATAGATTACACCGCGTGGTGTGTGTGCACTTATAATAATAATGATTTCAGAACCGAGATCAGCGGATTTTATCTGGTACCCTTCATCGCCAATATTTTCGGGTAAATCTAATCCGACCTCCGTTTGTAGTGAACGGACTGTTGGGTTGGAGGTGAATGTGCCTAATATAATGACTGTACGGGTTGTGGTTGGTTGTTGGTTGGTAAGTATTTCAAGTTTCGCACTTGTCCATTTTTCAATGAATGTCTGGATTTCTTCTGCGGCAAATTGTTCTTGGATTGACGCGTTTGCACCGATTTGAATAGTCGCTTGAGGTACACCTGACACAACGATTGGAATATCTGCGGCGAATACTTGTGTTACATTAATATATAGACAGCACACTGTTAGCAGTATAACGACTTGTGCTAAATAACTAATTATTAAGTATTTCTTTTCAAATTCAGGTAATTTTGTCCACATTTTTTTTTAAGATGCTCTTTAGTCCAAGGTGGTAATGTTCTTTAGTCTCGTAGGGACGGGATGTTTATAGATAAACGGTTTGAAGTGCCAACGGTAATTCAGACCAAAAAATCAGCAAAGTTAAGACAAGTTTTTTCGTTGAAATTCCATAGGTGTCAGATAGCCTAACGCCGAGTGTGGGCGTTTCTGGTTATACACCTGTGTGATAAAATGCCCAATTCGGGCTTTCGCTTCGTGGATGTCCTCGTAGTCATTGAGGTGAACTTCTTCTTCTTTGAGAGTGCGGATTAGTCTTTCAGCATATCCGTTCTCCCAAGGATGCCCTCTACGGGCAACCGAAATCTCAATCCTATGATGCTTCAACATTGAGACGTAAGCATTTGAAAGATATTGAACGCCTTGATCAGAATGATGGATCTCTGGAACACTTTGACGCAATGCTGTCTCTAACGGTTTCAAAGTCAGAGATTGCGTCAAGTGCTGACTGATATGCCAAGCTCTGATCATGCGCGTGAAGACATCCATAAGCAGACAAACATAGATGAAGTGTCCCTTGAGACAGACGTAAGTAATATCGCCTACCCAGACCTGATCACATCGGGAGACCTGAAGGTTTTCAAGGCGATTACCCCAGGGACGTACACCTTCAATGGAGTTCGTAGTTTGACAGACACGCTTGACTACGACTGAGAGGTTCGCAGCTTTCATCAAGCGAGCGACACGCCTATAACCGATAGAGTATCCTTTAGACACCAGTAACGCTGTGATACGCCTATAACCGTATGTCGGGTATCGTAGAGATAGTGCCTCTATTTCCTCTCTGAGACCCGCTTCAGAAGGGTCGCTTTTCGGGTGATAATAAAGATTGCTTCGGTTGAAACCGAGTGTCTCACATATCTGCCGAACCGAATAGTCTGTCTGTAGTTCTTGAACCATTTCTCGCTGCTCCATTGGAGTTAGCTCAACCAAGTCGAGGCTTTTTTTTAGATATCAAGTGCCACGGTCAACCGCCCAACGAGTCGTTCAAGGTGTGCGATCCGTTCTATATTGGCATCAGACTGCTTATCAGCGGGTTCAAAGAGGGTCGCTGCATTTTCAAGAAGTTGTCGCTTCCACTTTGAGAGTTGTTCATCGCTGAGGTTGTGTCTCCGACACAGTTCCGCTTGTGAACTTTCACCCGTAAGTGCCTCAAGAACAACTTCGGCTTTGAACTCGGGAGTGAAGTTTCTTCGTTTTCGTTTCGCCATCGGATACTCCTTTCCAGTAGATAGATATTATACCATAATCTTGTCTTAGAGAGTGGCCCGAATTTCCGATGGCAGTACAGTTGCCATCCCAACTCTTAGTCCAATACGGACGATATGTTTATTCTTATATGCCGTTCCTACGGAACTCAACATGAGTGGACAACTTTTTTCTATAGACATATCGTCCCTACGGGACTGAAAACTTCAAAAAAAACAAATTGATATCCTTAAATTGACAGATAAGGTGCAGTTTCCAAACCAAATCTTATCTGTCAATGTAGCGGTTACCCGACCCCAATTCACATTGTTGGAGTGGTTTCTAACCACGAGTTGCAGGTTTTGGCTCAAACAATCGGGTTAGAAACCATCCAACAATAGCACATATCCTCAAATTGATGCCTATGCTGAGGTCAGGAAGATGTTTATAGATAACGTTGCCATCCCAACTCTTAGTCCAATACGGACGATATGTTTATTCTTATATGCCGTTCCTACGGAACTCAACATGAGTGGACAACTTTTTTCTATAGACATATCGTCCCTACGGGACTGAAAACTTCAAAAAAAACAAATTGATATCCTTAAATTGACAGATAAGGTGCAGTTTCCAAACCAAATCTTATCTGTCAATGTAGCGGTTACCCGACCCCAATTCACATTGTTGGAGTGGTTTCTAACCACGAGTTGCAGGTTTTGGCTCAAACAATCGGGTTAGAAACCATCCAGCAATAGCACATATCCTCAAATTGATGCCTATGCTGAGGTCAGGAAGATGTTTATAGATAAGTTGCCATCCCAACTCTTAGTCCAATACGGACGATATGTTTATTCTTATATGCCGTTCCTACGGAACTCAACATGAGTGGACAACTTTTTTCTATAGACATATCGTCCCTACGGGACTGAAGACTTCAAAAAAAACAAATTGACATCCTTAAATGGACAGATAAGGTGCAGTTTCCAAACCAAATCTTATCTGTCAATGTAGCGGTTACCCGACCCCAATTCACATTGTTGGAGTGGTTTCTAACCACGAGTTGCAGGTTTTGGCTCAAACAATCGGGGTTAGAAACCATCCAACAATAGCACATATCCTCAAATTGATGCCTATGCTGAGGTCAGGAAGATGTTTATAGATAAACGTTGCCATCCCAACTCTTAGTCCAATACGGACGATATGTTTATTCTTATATGCCGTTCCTACGGAACTCAACATGAGTGGACAACTTTTTTCTATAGACATATCGTCCCTACGGGACTGAAAACTTCAAAAAAAACAAATTGATATCCTTAAATTGACAGATAAGGTGCAGTTTCCAAACCAAATCTTATCTGTCAATGTAGCGGTTACCCGACCCCAATTCACATTGTTGGAGTGGTTTCTAACCACGAGTTGCAGGTTTTGGCTCAAACAATCGGGTTAGAAACCATCCAACAATAGCACATATCCTCAAATTGATGCCTATGCTGAGGTCAGGAAGATGTTTATAGATAAACGTTGCCATCCCAACTCTTAGTCCAATACGGACGATATGTTTATTCTTATATGCCGTTCCTACGGAACTCAACATGAGTGGACAACATTTATCTATAGACATATCGTCCCTACGGGACTGAAGACTTCAGAAAAAACAAATTGATATCCTTAAATTGATGCCTATACTGATGTCAAGAAACCGAACCTACCGGCACTGCAAGGACGTTAAACAACCCTGATCCCATGGGCAGTTTGGTAGAAGTATCAGTGTGCATGGTCATGCTCTAAACCCGGAATGAGATAAAATGCACATAGGGTTATAATCAATCCAATAACGAATGCTATTTTCGTAGTATTACTCACCTTTTCTTCTGATGCCACACAACCACCCTTCATACCATCCATCACAACGTGCAATAATGTCCCTGCTGCGAATGCGAATAAATAGTCAACAAACTCTTCAAAGACCCCATGCAGTAACTGTTCTCCCATAAATGCTCCGATAAATGGGGCGATTATAAACGGAGCAAGCCATAATGCTGTGCGTCCAACGCCATAAACTCGGTGCAACGCTGTTGTTAAAACTGTCGCGACTGGCAATCGGTGAAGTAGAACGCCGAGTGCAAGTGCAATACCGAATGTTCCTTCCTCCGCGGCAATACTGAGATTGAATCCATCAGCGATTGAGTGGATGGATAAGCCGATCAGTGTGATGTTGACTCCCCAGATATTTTGCTTGTGTGTATCTGCATTCGTATTTATCTTTTTCCGTATTCGATGTGTAAGATACTCTAACAACCATATAAAAAGAAAACCACCCCACATCACCAAAACTGTAGGATAACCTACCTCAGTGAAGAGATGGACCATCAGATACAACACGAAACCGAGCACAGCACCGGCAGTAAAACCGAATATAATACGGAATTCGACCTGTTTGTCCTGAAAAATGATTGCAATTCCTGCTCCGCATACCACTGTTACCGATGCAATCACTAAATATAATATTAGCATAAAATAACTATAACAATAATTTCTTTTGAATTCAAGTGAATATTGTATTATACTACATGCACACATTCTTGTGTATTTAACATATTGGTCTTTCGTTAAACCTTTCTTACCAATATTGAGTCTTAACCTGAAGTATTATCCGTTTTTGACAGATAAGTATTTCTAAATAAGAACACCTAAGGAGTTAATATTTTTATGAATGTCACATTGATTAGTAAGCCAATTCTGATTATGCTACTTATTGCCTTTGCTGTAGGAATGGTTTCAATTCCTATCTCAATAGCTCAGGAAGAAGAGAGTTCAGAGGAAGCTGAAACAACTGATACGACCGTTGAAGCAGATGTAGCAGAACTTACAAGTGTCGTGGTGGTAGGTAACCGTTTGAAACCGCGTTCGGTTCTTGAATCTGCGGTGCCTATTGATATAGTTTCACAAGAGGATTTCGCGAAACAGGGTGGTGCAGATTTACCGAATCTGTTAAGAACGTTAGTACCATCTTACAATGTCAACACCCAACCAATTAGTGATGCGGGTACCATCGTGCGTCCTGCAAACCTGCGTGGATTAGCACCTGACCACACGCTTGTGTTGGTGAACAACAAAAGGCGGCACCGTGCTGCTGTGATTCACTGGCTTGGAAATGGATTAGCTGATGGTGCTCAGGGACCCGATTTGTCACCTATTCCATCCATTGCCTTGAAACAAGTTGAAGTGCTACGTGATGGTGCATCAGCACAATACGGTTCAGATGCAATTGCTGGCGTGATGAACTTCCAATTGAAAGATGACTTTCAAGGTGGAAGTTTTGAATTTAAGCCGGGTATCTATCAATTTGGCGATGGTCGTCAGTATGCTATAGCAGGTAACATCGGTCTAGGTACGCCAGAGACTTGGACAAACCTGAGTATAGAATACGGTGGTGCAGATCCTACTATCAGATCTGTTCAACGATATGACGCAACCGCGTTGACTGATGCTGGGAATTTTGATGTCAGAGATCCTGCCCAAATTTGGGGCCAACCGATTGTAGACGGTGATTTCAAATTCTTTGCTAACTACGGTAGTCAGTTAACAGATTCTATGGAATTCTATGGACATGCCAATTATGCCAGCAAACGTGTTGAAGGTGGATTCTACTTCAGAAATCCGAATACACGTAGTGGTGTGTTTGGACGTAATGTAGATTTAGATGATGACGATAATCCTGACGAATTCTATCTTCTCGTTGGAAATTTGCAAGGGTTAGGTGAAGGTGAAGATAAGGACGCTGATGATATTCAATTAGCACATCCCGAAACTGGTGAAACAGTGGCTACAGATGCTGCAAGCCGGTTAGCTATCGCAAACGGAGTACCCGCGGATCCTGACAAAATGCAAGCCGTACTTGATGATCCGAACTTATTCTCATACCAAGAGATGTTTCCAGGTGGTTTCACACCTCGGTTCGGTGCAGATACTGCTGATAGTTCAATTCTTTTGGGTATCAAAGGTGCTGCTTTTGAAGAATCGTTAGGAAATCCACTTAATTGGGATTTGAGTGCGTATTTTGGACGGCACTATGCGGATTTCTTTATCTTTAACACTGTCAACGCATCCCTTGGACCAGATACCCCGACATTCTTCAATCCCGGTGATTACGTTCAAACCGACTATAACATCAACTTTGATTTGACATATCCAGTTCACGAAATGGTAGATGTTGCCGCCGGATTAGAATATCGTAACGAAGGATTTGAGGTCGTTGAAGGGCAAAGACAATCTTACCAGATCGGTCCTTTAGCTGCACAAGGGTACACTGCTGCTTCCAACGGTTTTTCCGGTTTCAGTCCTATCGCAGCCGGAGCGTGGAATCGCGCAAATATTGCCGCCTATGTTGAAGGTGAAATCACACCTCTTGACAATTGGCTTGTTGCACTTGCCGTGCGTGGTGAAAACTTTGAAGATTTCGGTTCTACAGCCAATTATAAAGTTGCTACGAACTACGGAATTACTGAGACCATGAAACTTCGTGGTAGTTTTAGTAGTGGTTTCCGTGCGCCAACACCCGGTCAGCAAAATACGTTTAATGTTACCACTGAATTCAATTTTGAAAAGAATGATTTGGTTAACAATGGTACAATTCCGTCAACCAATCCAGCTGTTGCTGTTGTAACAGGGAAAGAAGACAACGCTCTTGATCCGGAAACATCACAAAACTTTACCGGTGGATTTACTGTCAAGATTTTAGACGTAAACTTCACAATGGACTTTTTTGATATACGGATGAAAGATCGTTTAGCACTGTCACAAGATTTTGCACTCACAGAAGAACAAAAGGAAGATCTTATTGCTGAGGGTGTGACCAGCGCAGCTAATTTACAAGAATTCCGTTTCTTTACCAATGACTTTGATACAACAACCCAAGGTATTGATGCGGTTGTTACTGTTCCAGTCTTGGATGGAACTGTCATCGCTGTGTATAATTATACGCAGACCACTGTTACAGACCACAATCCGGTTACGCTTGATGACCTTCGTATTAAGGAATTGGAAGAAAACTTACCGAAACATCGTGCAAGTCTGACAGTCATCCAACCATTCATGGATAATTTTGGTGTCCTCGCTCGTGGTGGATACTGGGGTAATTGGTTCGATTCTGAAGATAATGCAACCTATACCGGTAAGCTTATTGTTGACCTTGAAGTAAGTTATACAGCTGATAGTGGCATAACATTTACATTAGGTGGAAATAATATATTAGACACCTATCCGGATGAAAACCCAGCGTATTCGAATGACACGGCAGCGACTAAGGGTGATGCTTATAATCCTCCCGATATTGGTAACACATACGGTCAGTTCAGTCCGTTTGGTTTTGATGGCGCATACTGGTATGCCAAAGTTGGCTATAGTTTCTAAACATGTATCCAAGAGTGGATTTTACAATTATAGTAGAATATGAAATTATTTGAACACTCTGCATAGGTGTGGTTGGGAGATCTCGCCTACCATGGGACGAAAGTGTTAACATATTTTTAATTCTCTATAAATCAGGTAGACGTGTTGTTTTTGCTTTATAAGAGCGGAAATATCACGTCTACCTTTCCTTGTCAGTCCTGTTTATATCAAAAGTATGTTTCATGTAAGGGGTGAATTAATCATGAAAGGTACATTTATTAACAATAAATGTATTCTATTTACATTTTACTTTGTATTATCAGTTTTTGTAACAAGTCTACTCTTTTCAGGTTGTGAACGGATTCAACCTATGATCCCGCCAGAAGATAAAGATACAACAATCAAAATCGGTTTAATTTATAGTCCAACTGACCCTGGCACCACTCGTAACGGTGTAGAGTTAGCCGTTACGCTTGCCAATGAAGCGGGTGGGATCAACGGCAAACAGATTGAACTTCTTCTAAGAGAAAGTAACAGAGAACCTTCACGAAGCGTTCAACATGCCAAAGATTTGATCACTGAAGATGTGTTAGTGATCTTAGGTCCAGATTACAGTGATGAAGTAGTAGAAGTGGGTGCCGTTGCACAAGAAAAGGGTGTCCCGATGATGACAACCTATCCAACGAATCCGAAGGTTACCAGAAATGGTAATTTCTCATTCCAAGGTGCTATCCTTGATCCTGACCAAGCGACTATAATGGCTAAGTTTGCTGTAGAAGAATTGGAAGCAATGACTGCTGCTGTCCTCACAGAGATAGGTGATAGTTATTCGGAAGAACTGTCAACAGCGTTTATTGAAGACTTTAAATCACAAGGTGGGATGGTTACTACACAGCAATTTTACGAAATGGGAACGATAGATTATACGGAACAATTGACAGCAATTAATGAAGTGGAACCTGCCGTAGACATCGTTTTTCTCGCAGGTTTAGGTTCTGAATTTCCATTAGCAGTGAAACAAGCGAAGTCTGAGGAGTTTGGTATTAAGGCAACATTTCTCGGTGGAGATGGATGGGATCGTCCTGACTTAGTTGAGATCGGTGGGATGGCACTTGAGGGTAGTTTTTTTGCAAATCACTTTTCACCCGATGCTGATTTGAGTGAACTTGGGAATCGTTTTGTTAGTTTGTATACCGAGAAATTCGGTGTTGCTCCGAACGGCCCCGCTGCCCTTGGCTTTGATGCTACGAATATTGTGGTTGAAGCTATGCACAGAGCAACAGACCTGACACCTGCAGTAATCCGAGACGAAATTGAGGCAACAGAAAACTACAATGGCGCGCTGATGATATTTCGTTTTGATGAAAATCGGAATGCAGTCAAGAATTTAGTTATCAATACAGTTAAAGATGGAAAGGTACAATTCCACCAATCTATTGCCCCTTAATGCATAATATATTAACGTGAGTTTGATAAATCAAATTTTTGTATTCCATCAGAATACGCGTTTGGTATTCTGAATTGGTTCGGAAACCGCACCATAGGCGTCAATTTCGTGAGTAAAGTTTGTGCATTTTATACACCTTTCGCCCCGCTGGGGCTTTCGTCTGTATTGATATTACGTGCTATACACCTTTCGCCTCTCCGAGGCTTCATAAATCACATATCAGCACCAGCGGTGCGAAAGGTGTATAGAAAATGTCCGCCACAAGAAACCAAGCACCAGCGGTGCGAAAGGTGTGTATGAAAAAAATAGACTTCCAAAATCCTTCACAGGTAAATATCTCTTAAAATTGATGCCTATGGTGCAGTTAGGAAACCGTATCTGCCGGGTCTATGAGAGTAATATTTAGGAAAAATGAAGTTCATATACCTATTATCAAACTCACGTTATATTAGATTTTGAAATTACCTGAACGCTCTGCGTAGACGAGGTTAGGAAACCTCGTCTACCTATGAATGTCAGATTGAACAATAAAGAACGGCAATCGGAGAGTGTATACTACTATGAATGTCAGATTGAACAATAAAGAACGGCAATCGGAGAGTGCCTACTACTATGAATGTCAGATTGAACAATAAAGAACGGCAATCGGAGAGTGCCTACTACTATGAATGTCAGATTGAACAATAAAGAACGGCAATCGGAGAGTGCCTACTACTATGAATGTCAGATTGAATAAGGAAGAACGGCAATCGGAGAGTGCCTACTACTATGAATGTCCGAGACGCAATGAATTGCGCGACTACAAACACCTATTTTGATAATGATAGGTTATTTTAGAAATGGTATTAGAACGCGAGGTTTGTGTACTTCGCATATTTTTGAAAGGGAGGTTATTTGCTATGAGCAATCAAAGCAGAGATGCTGAATATACAATGGGTAGGAGCAAGTCAGAAACGGATCGATTGATTGAACAATCACAACTCTATGATGATGTTACCCGGCGATTTTTCCTAAGAAGTGGTATATCAAAAGGGATGAAAGTGCTTGATGTTGGCAGTGGTGCTGGCGATGTTGCACTCACACTTGCTGAGTTTGTTGGTTCTGATGGCACTGTGGTTGGTGTGGATGTCAACGCAGAAATACTTGAAACGGCGAGAGCGCGTGCCGATGCAGCAGGATACACTAACATTGAATTCATTGCAGGGGATACCCGAACTCTTGAACTTCCGAGCGATTTTGATGCTGTAGTCGGTAGACTCGTCTTGATGTATATGGCAGACCCTGGAGATGCCCTCAAACATTTAGCAGCACATTTACGTCCCGGTGGAATTGCGGCATTTCAGGAAGTAGATTTTTCACCTTATAATGTTGCTGTTCATCCAGATACACCCTTGATAAACGATTTAATTAAATGGGGACGTACTGCCTTTGAACGTTCAGGCGCGCATGTTGAAATGGGGATGGAACTTTATAAAGCCTTTGTTGATGCTGGTTTGCCAGAACCCTCATTGCATTTTGAAGCACCTATGGGTGGTCCCGATGATTGGCCAGGATTTGAATACCTTGCGAACAGTTTCCGAAGTATTTTGCCATTAATTGAGGCTTACGAGATCGCTACTGCTGAAGAGGTAGATGTAGACACTTTAGCCTCCCGAATACAAGCAGAGGTCGCTGCATCAAAACGTCCCGTCATGTTACCGCCGCATATCACAGCACATGCAACCCTTCCAAGTTGAAGTAGATTTTGAAATTATAGTGAAATGTAAAGATACATGCACACTCCCCGGTAGATGCGGTTTCGTAACCGCATCTATGAGACTGAACAAACACCGGTTCGGTTAGGAAACCGAACCTACCGTAGTGTGTAAATAATTATGGTTTTAACTATGATTGAACACGGCATCGGCGAGGTTAGGAAACCTCGCATACCGAGGGACATGCAGCCCTGCCAAGTTAATACATTTAGGCATGATGAAAAATAGTTCTGATAACATGCGTACCTTAAATAGCGATACAAACTATGCTTTGGGACGCACCTCTCACGAAACGACGCGTCTTATTGAGCAGTCAAAAATTTATGGTGAGGTAACTCGTCATCTTTGTATTCGCGCTGGAATTACGACAGGGATGCGTGTACTTGATATCGGAAGTGGTGCTGGAGATGTTGCCCTCACAGTCGCAGAACTTGTTGGTGAATCGGGACATGTCGTAGGTATTGATGTCAATCCTACAATACTTGAAACAGCAAGACAAAGAGCTGCTGATACAGGGATGACAAATGTGGAATTCATCGCAGGTGATGCACGTGCGATCGATTTTGATGAGAAGTTTGACGCACTTGTTGGTCGGTTTGTGTTAATGTATATGGCTGACCCTGTGGCAGCTTTGAAACAACTTATCACCCACTTGAAATCTGGTGGCATTGTAGCGTTTCAGGAGCCAGAATATACACTCTATCCTGCGTATCAGCGTCCAGATACACCCCTTATGAATCAACTTTATCAGTGGATTGTAGAAGTATTTGAACATTCAGGAGCACATCTTGACCAAGGCATGGGTATGTATCGGACATTTATAGATGCGGGACTGCCTGCACCGCAGCTGCATCTTCAGTCTCCGATAGGGGCGGAAGAAAAATGGCGTGGATACCGATATATGGCAACTATCTTTCAGAGTCTGCTGCCACTCATTGAGAAATATGAGATTGCAACAACGGAAGAGGTCGGTATAGAAACATTAGCGGAAAGACTTCGGGCAGAGGTGTTATTATCAAAAAGACCTTTCTTCCTACCTCTTCATGTGACCGCTCATGCATGTTTCACAGATTAATCTGCTTGCTTGAGTAATCCCCACTGAAGCGTGAGTTTCTCCTTAGGTGATACAAGATAAGGACTATCCGGTACCCAGTCCACAGCGTAATCAGGTACGGGACGATCCAACAAGGGTGTAATTACCTTGGTAGCAATATGATATCTATATATGTTGCTAAAAAATGCATCCTTTGGTGGTTGCTCATTTAACTTTACCTGTTGTGCACTGAAAACAACCGACTTACCGTTCTCTATCCAGTCAATGCTTCCAGGCTTCCAGTCGATTGGTATATCCAACTGATCGACAGTGTCACCATTCAGATCACATATAAATACCGAAATGCCTTTGGGAATATGCGTTGTAGGCTTCGCATCTCTTTTCTCCAGAGTAAACTCCCTTTGTGTATAAAGTATCTGTTTACCGTTCGGGGACCATCGTGGATTGTGCCGTTCTATAGCCAATTCACCTTGTGGAACTTCGGGGACCAATCTCCGTTTATTACCTCCATCGGAATCCATGACATAAAGATTCCCACCTGTACCGATAAAAGGCACATCATGTATTAGGTATACAATTTGTTTTCCATTCGGTGACCAATCCGGAGATATGATGAATTGATCAGAATATTTTTTCCTGATTACCATTTTTAAT
>CAXXTN010000002.1:0-29621 GCA_963666175.2 Candidatus Poribacteria bacterium | reverse complement strand
AATCGCACCGATCTCAACGGGAATTGGCATTCTCGGTATGCCTGGATTAACGGCATATTTCGGATTGCTTGAAGTAGGTCAACTTCAAGATGGAGAAACTGTATTCGTCTCAGGTGCTGCAGGTGCTGTAGGTTCTGTTGTCGGACAGATCGCAAAAATAAAAGGATGTCGCGTCATCGGGGCAGCAGGTTCAGACGAAAAGATTGCTTATATCACAAACGAACTCGGTTTTGATGAAGCCTTCAACTATAAGAATGTCAATGATTATCCTGCGAAGTTAGCAGAACTATGTCCTGATGGAATTGATGTGTATTTTGATAATGTCGGTGGTGAAATTACAGACGCTGTATTTCCAAACTTAAGGTTAAAAGGACGCGTTGTTATCTGTGGACAGATTTCACAATACAATTTAGAAAGTCCGGAAACAGGTCCGCGTTTCCTATGGTATATGATTACAAAACGAGCGCGTATTGAAGGTTTCCTTGTCTCAGATTATTTTGACAAACAAACTGAGGCACTGACTCAAATGGCAGAATGGCTGCAGCAAGGTAAATTAAAATATCGTGAAACAATTGCTGAAGGCGGCATAGAAAATGCTCCAGCTGCGTTTATAAGCATGCTCAAAGGTGGTAATATCGGAAAACAACTGGTAAAAATCTCTGAGCCAAGTTAAACCGCTATAAAACCTAATATCCTTTTCGTTTGTCTATCACACTAAGCAGCGGTTTGCCAACAAGAAATCGTTCTAAGTTATCACAAAATAGTGATACAGTCCGATCCATCCGAATCGGTGAACCGCCCGCGACGTGGGGTGTAATAATTACATTCGGCATATCCCACAAAGGATTATCATCAGGAAGCGGTTCAACAGGCGTAACATCCAAACCCGCACCACCTATTTGTCCTTCATCCAACGCGCGAATAAGGGCTGGACCATCAACTATCTTACCACGAGTAACGTTAATCAGTAATGCGTGTGATTGCATTTTACCAAACGCACCATCGTTAAACATACATTCTGTTTCAGGTGTCAATGGTGCACAGATACAAACTATATCGGATTGAGATAGCAAATCATCAAATCTGTCCATTTTCCATACTTCATCAACAAATGTTGGTGCATCTACGGATTCTGGGTCAACAGCGATAACCCGCGTTTCAAAACCTTGGGCACGACGCGCAACTTCTATTCCTGTCCCACCCAGACCAACAAGACCCAATGTCCGCTCCCCAAGTTCCCATGCTGCTAAACGTATTGACATTTTATTGTCCCACGTCCGTTCACGTACTGATCGACCAATACCACGAAGTAGACCCAAAATCAATGCCCACGCCTGATCGGCAAGATGTGTCCCAACATATCCCTTTGCACTTGTCAGAACGACATCGCTTTCAACAAAATCTGGAAACAAGATTCCGTCTACGCCTGCTGCCCAAACTTGTACCCACTTCAATTGTGTTGTTTTTTCAAAAAGTGTTTGATTGAATCCACCGAATACAATGTCAGTGTCAGCGATTTCTTCTAACGCTTCAGTGGAATTCTTGGGAGTTACTATATTCAACGTATCAGAAATCGATTCTATCTGTTGTTTCTGTTCAGGTGTGATCTCTGAGTTTATCAATATTTTCATGTTGAAATCTTCTCCAATTCTTGGTATGCTAATTACATTATTATGACAAGCGTTTTTCTAAGGAGGAAAATAGTTTGGAAAACAAAAAAATAATTCATAGTCGTACGATATTATTTGCGATATTTGCAATCAGTCTCTTAGTTTCTGCTGCATTAATTTCCGGTTGTGGTGACGAAGGTGATCCTGTTACTGATATGATGAACGGGGATGGTGATCAAGTCACAGAACCCGATCCTGATCCCGTGGATCCTGTTGTTGATCCACCTCCAGCACCTGGAGTTTCCTATAATGAGGATATTAATCCTATCCTTGCGGAGAGTTGTGCAATTGCTAATTGCCACGACAATGTTGCTTCTGCTGGTCTGAACCTTACTTCTTATGACAACTTCAAGAAAGGTGGAAAAAGTGGACTTGCCTTTGCAGCAGAGGATGCAGACAATAGCCTTGTTATAAAATATATTAAAGGTGAAAAGCAACCGCAAATGCCCATCGGTGGAAATCCGCTAAATGCAGACCAAATCCAACTCTTTGTAGATTGGATCAACGAAGGTGCGGAAAACAACTAATTTCTTAGGTTTGTACATCCAATTGTGGGGCAGGCTTTATATCTTGCCCCTATTTTTGTTACAGTTTCAATCAACAACACTACACTTTCTCAATCTAATGCATTAACATAACAACATTAGACATCTAAGTCAATATTGTTTTACACACCCGTCTAGTCCATAAGCTTGCACTTGTATGAAATATTGATACATTTATAAGACGTTTTAAATCCAATCTTTCAATCCGATCTACTACTGTCATAGGAGTAACCCATGAAAGTAACAGATATTGATCGCATTCTCGTTGATGTTCCATTCACACCGCGCCAACAAGAAATAACTACTACCAGTGTCTCAACAGTTTACAATTGGTCTCTCCTTGAATTGTGTAAAGTTACTACAGATACGGGACACATTGGGTGGGGTGAAACCGTAATCCACTACACATATAGCCGCGTAAGTGATGGTAGTGTGGAACGTGTGCTTGGACAAAGTCCAGCAGAATATATGAATGATGACTCTCTCGGTGCTGGACTACAAATAGCACTTTTTGACGTTGTCGGTAAAATCTTGGAAGTGCCTGTCCACAAACTCCTTGGAACTAAATGTCGTGACGAAGTACCAATCTCTTGGTGGAGCATTGACTCATCACCAGAAAATTGGGCAGCAGAGGCAGCAGATTCTGTCGCAAAAGGTTACACCAGTTTCAAGAATAAACCGCGTCCATGGTGGGATATTGTTCAGCAAGTTAAGGCAGTCGCAGAAGTTGTTCCAAACGACTACAATTTGGATCTTGATCCAAATGCCTGCTTACGTGATGCAGAGACAGCAATTCCTTTGTTACAGAATCTCGCAGCACATCCAAATGTTGCAATTTTCGAATCACCCATTCCACAGAATGATGTTGAGGGAAACAAACAGATACGACAGGAAGTTGATTGTCCAATTGCAATGCATTTTGGGTCTCCTCCTTATACTACATGCATCAAGGAAGAGGTCTGCGATGGATTTGTGATCGGTGGTGGTAAATCTCGGACGATGTACGATGGATATCTTAGTGCTGCAGCAGACATGCCTTTCTGGCTCCAAATTGTTGGCAACGGATTAACATCCACATGGGCTGCACATCTCGGTTGTGTCCTAACGCATGCCACATGGCCAGCTATCACATGTCTAAACCTTTACAGTGATCATCTGATTACAAAACCGATAGAAGTATCAGAAGGATGTCATACTGTTCCTGATACGCCAGGATTAGGTGTTGTCGTGGATGAAGCTGCGATTGAAAAACACCGCGTCCCAGATGAAGATTTAGATGATGATGGATATACCATTCATCCACATCCACGGATTATAAAAACCGCAGCCTATCCTAACGGAAGTTGTATCCACATGGTTGGTGACGGTTTGAGTTATTTCAATGCAGGGAATGGTGATGCTTATGTTGAAGGAGCAAGACTTGAACTGACCTTTGACGATGGCACAAAGGAGTGGTCAGATCTATATGAGAAAGCATTAGAGAAACCTGTACATGCCCAATGGTAGGTTGAGAAAATTGTATGTGAATTAGATAAGTTGGATTGATGTCCCATACACAACAGCGTGTTCTTACATGGCGCGCAGTCCTCATTTTCGTTGTTATCGCTCCAATCAACTGCTATTTCCTTATCCAAATGGAATTGGTACGATATACCTTTCCTACTTGGGTGGTTCCTTTCTCTAATGTCATCTTTGTTCTCATTGCAATTCTAATATTCAATCAATTGGTTCGTATCCTGAAAATCAATTATGCACTTGAACAAGGTGAACTATTATTTCTTTATGTATCACTGAGTTTCGCAACAACCCTTGCGGGATGTGATATACTGCAGGCTGTCCTCTCTGTGCTTGGACACGGTTTCTGGTTTGCTTCAGAAGAAAATGAATGGCAAACACTTTTCTGGCATCACATACCTCAATGGCTAACAGTCTCAGATAAAAAAGCATTACAAGGGTATTATCAAGGAGATTCTTCACTTTATATTTTTCATCATTTACGTGTTTGGTTGCCAGTTGTTGGGGCATGGCTATTGCTGTTTACAGTGATAGCCTTTATTTATCTATGCTTGAACACAATCTTACGGCAGCAATGGACACAACGCGAGCGATTGACTTTTCCTGTGATTCAACTTCCACTTGCTTTAGCAGATCCGACTTCTGCTTTCTTTAGGAACAAACGGATGTGGATAGGATTCTCAATCGCTGCAGGAATAAGTCTATTCAACGGGTTGAGCCATCTATATCCTGTAATTCCACATATACCAGTAACACGTCGTTTTTTCCGCTTCAGCGAACCACCCTTAAGCCTATACGGAACAATCATCACAGCTTTCTACCCATTTGCCATTGGCATTATGTTCCTCATGCCTTTGGATGTCCTGTTCTCCACTGCATTTTTCTATTTTATATACCGAAATGAAGTTGCATTGGCTGATGCAGTGGGGTGGAAAAGCATTCCGCGTTTCCCGTATCTCAACGAACAAACTATCGGAGCATTTATCGGTTTATGCTTTTTCTTCTGGTGGACAGGCAAAAGACATTTCAAGGCAGTGATACATAACGCAATTAGATTTGGACGAGATCCACCCGGTCAATCATCTGATCAACCCATGCCATATCGAGTAGCAGTATGGGGATTTGTGGGAGGAATCCTGCTATTCGCTTTCTTACTATACAAAGCCGGAATGGCAGTTTGGTTGGCTATTACTTTCGCAGTGTTGTTTCTCATCACACCATTGGTCACAACGCGCATCCGTGCAGAATCTGGTATCTTTGTCCACGCCTATCACTGGCAAGCTCCACGATACATACTAAACACATTTATCGGTACACACCGTCTCGGTGCTAAGAACCTAACAGCAATGTCAGTCTGCTTTTTCAACCGTGATTACCGTCCACAGATGATGCCACATCAACTTGAAGCGTTTAAAATAGCTGAGGTAGCACACATTAACCCACGAAGAATGTTGTATACCATTCTAATAGCAACTATTGTTGGTGGTCTTGTTGCATTTTGGGTGCAGCTGCACCTATACTATCGATTCGGTGCAGATTCAGGTTATTACGGTCCGTGGGCACTCGGATATGGAAGACAATACTTCAGCAGACTAACGAATTGGATTACATATCCACTTGACACAGATTGGATTGGCGTAATCTTCATCGGTATTGGGTTTTCTGTCATGATGGTATTGACGTACCTACGTGTCAAATTTTTTTGGTTGCCATTACACCCCCTCGGATATGTAATGGCAAGTAACCAAGAGATGTCTGACCTATGGATTCCGTTAGCTATAGCACTGACTCTCAAATGGTTGATTTTACGTCACGGAGGGGTAAAGAGTTATAGGAAGGTCGTTCCATTCTTTCTTGGATTAGTTCTCGGTGATTTTCTTATGGGTACAACTTGGAGCATTTTGAACGTAATACTAAACACAACGATGTATCAGTTTTATCCATAAAGTGAATAGGTTAATCTATTGAAAGTATAGACTAATCCAAACAAACTCAAATATTAGATTAACAATATTTCATCCAGATCTTATATTTACTCTATCTAATTACCGCTATATATAATTTACCGTCATGCATAGCAAATCCTGTATCCACTTTCTTATCAGGATTCTCACTCATACTTGTTCCAGATTCTCTATCCATATAGATTATAGATACATGATCTGTATTCCGATCAGGCAACGAAACACTACTAATTTCAATTCGATCCCCAAGTAAGACCGAATCAACATTCTTGAGTGTAGTTTTGTCAAATGCAGTTAGATAATAAAAAGTTCCAGATCCACCCCAATTATAAGAAACCACAGCAAATATATACCTATTGCCTTCAACTACATGCTGTTTGAAGAAATTATACTGAAACTCGTGTGACTCACCATTACCTATTGAGAACTCTCTTGTTCCACTATAGTCATCACCAACCGTAAATTCTATCGGTTTTCCGTTTTCATCATTTTCACCAGGAGCAACCAAAGTTAGTTTTGGTAATACCTCATCAAGTGGAGCATCCAATTTAACAAAATCTCCGCTTTGAGTTTGAGTACACCCACAAATCACTATCAATGAAAGTAAAATTATTACAGGAATACTTATTTCTCTTACTGACTGATGATGGTTGTTGTTAACTTTAAATAACATTGATTGTTCCTCCATTATATATTGTATGTATCTATATCTATTTTGATACTTTAACCTAAGTTGCTACCTATAAATTGATTTTATATCCATGGAATTTTCTCTATAATGTTTAACATTATTTTACAAGGAGAAACCCATGGAATTAACTATTGTAATCTAAGTTGCTACCTACTGAATATTAATCATCAATTTGCTGTATCAAACGAAGAAACAAAGGAAATCTGCATATTTTAGTGCCACTTCTTATAAATCGTGGTTACAAACCCCTCCAACAAATGATAGGTGGCAACTTAGGTTATTGTAGCAGTATATACGGTTTGTGACGATCTTTTAATTTCACGGGATGTGTAAAGTTTTTTCACTGTAGACGTCAATTCAAGTGCAAAACTTGTAATCTATTGTAAGGCCAAATCAAGTAATCAACGGTATGAACGCACTTAGACGAATACACGTTTGGTATTCGCCATGATTCCCCGGGTCTCTGTGCCCATCATTCCTTTTCCTGTAAGGTAACGGGCGGGCACAGAGACCCACCCCTACAATTCATGGTGAGAAGTTAGTGACAAAAACTTTACACACCACCACTATACAGCATCCTTGCAAATAATCATATTATCTGATAGCATAGATTCGATTGGGAAGATTACGAGATTGCAGGTAATCTTGACAAACTCGCTGATACAATCGCTATACGACAAAAGTTTGAAACAGAACGTGCCAACCTAACTGCAGACTGCAGCAGAGAAAAAGTCGAACGGATTATCGGTTGTTCCTCCAGACAAGCGAACCGTATCTTACAACAACTTCGTGGTGGAAATATACCGCACATAACCTATCGTGAGCAAATACTATCACTCCTTACAGAGGGAGAGAAAAAGGCATCTGATATAACAGCTGCTATTGAAGGCAACCCAACATCTATAAATAATGAACTCGCACGACTACTCAAGACTGGTGAGATTACTAAGGTCCGATGGGGTGTGTATGCTCTTCCTTAGGATAATGATCAGAAACTGTACTGCCATAGGGATTTAGACCACCAAAAACAAAAAATCATACAAACACTACCCCAAATATACATGTATCTTATTGTTTCAAACACCAAAATAACAACAAAACCCAGCAATAGTCAATTATAATACCATTTCTAAAAGAGAACTTGTCATTATTAAAAACAGGTGTTCGTAGGCGCGCAATTCATTGCGCCTCTTACATACACTGGTAGAGGAGGTCTCCGAACCTCGTCTGTTCAAAGTGCCAAATTAATTCTTAAATCTACTACTAATATTCATGAAATCCACTCAAGCAAACAGCAGACAGCGCTCTGTTGACAACCGAAAGATAAAACCAAAAACAGATCGCACCACTCACACTAAAGACAATGAAAAAGCAAGTAGAGACAATCAGAAAAAGCGACATTGGTTGTTTTTTTCAAAAAAAACCACCGACAGCAAAATCCCTAACAAACCCTTACCACAACAAGCAAGAGAGCGACTCACAAAAAATCAAGAAAAACAACCAAAAAAACAACCAACCAATTTTGAACTCCCTTAACACCTGTGAAAAATTGCATCAGAAATACCTAAAACTAAATTTCCCTGACAAATCTACCCGTGATTTGACATGATGTCAACAATATCGTATAATACTTAAATAAAGTGAGTTTCATAGATATTCTTAAAAGTTACATATCTTAACGCAAGTTGTCACTTATCATTTGTAGGAGTGGTTTGTAACCACGATTTATAAGAAGTGGTACCAAAATATGCAGATTTCCTTTGCTTCTTCGTATGATAAAGTAATTTGATGATTAATATTCAGTCCCTAGCAACTTAGGTTATCTGAAGTATTTAACAATCTTTCTCCAGTAAGGCATTCTGTTTGAATGAAGGTCTCTTCTTCAAATAGGTATAAGCGATCAAGGCAGCAACTGTTTTCACTTGAGAATTAGCACAACTTCTATGGTGTGTAGTATCTCTGACTGACTTTTGAGTAATTAATTCACCGATTCAATGAGCATACGTTTCTTAGATGTGTTCAGGTTTAATAAACTGACTTAAAACAAGGAACATTGGAGAATCCAATGAAAAACTATCACGTAGCAATACTCGGCTGTCGAAGTCGTGGCACATCCGCGGCAAAGGCATATCATGCACACCCCCGCACAGAGATTGTAGCACTTTGTGATCTCGTTCAGGACAGGTTAGATGCACTCGGTAAAATTGTCAATGTATCTACTCATTTCACAGATTTGGATGAGATGATTACACAGACAAAGCCGGACATCGTTGCTATTCCCACAGCAACTGAAATGCACTATCCGCTCTGTATGCGTGTACTTGAACATGGCGTAAACATTGAAGTCGAAAAACCCTTATGTGCAGACTTAGTTCAAGCGGATGCAGTTATCGCAAAAGCGAAGCAGAAAAATGCACGTGTTGTTGTCCATCATCAAAGACGTGTAAGTCCTACAATACAAGCAGTTGCCAAGGCCCTTGACGAAGGTAAAATTGGGGAACTACGGTATATGTATGCTTGTGGAAAAGGATATTATGCTGGCTACGGATTGATGAATATCGGAACACATGTAGTCAACAATATGCTCCGATTTGGTGGTCATTGCAAAAGTGTTGTTACCCAAGCGACAGCAGGTGGACGCGAACTTATACCTGAAGATGTCCTACAATCACCCGCAGGTATGGGTACAGTCACTGCAGAATACACTACCTCAACACTACAATTTGATGGTAATGTAACTGGTACTCTCATTCAACAAAGGTTTCCTATCGTCAGCAGTGATGCGTACGTTTTAGAACTCTATGGAACCGAAGGAAGATTGTTCTGGTCTGAATTGAAAGGGGCATGGTGGTTACCGACCCCTCACTTTGTTCCTGATGGCACACACGACAAATGGGAGAGACTCACGCCGATCTGTCCTGATCATTTTGATAGTGACAAAGGGGCAGATGCTGACGATTATTGCATGGTAGATGAATATGTTAAAGCTTTGGACGAAAATCGAGAACATGAATGCAGTGGCGAAGAAGGCCGTCATGTTATGGAGATTTTAATGGGAGTTTTTGAGTCTGCAGTTTATGGAACGCGTGTAAAATTACCGCAGCAGAATCGTGAACACCCCTTAATCCGATGGCGCGAAGAAAACGGTCTCGGTCCACTTAAAGAAATGCCACGTGATTACGGTTCATGGTTATCAATGGAAGACGAACGTTTATATGGACAAAATAAGTAATAAATTTTAACCCAGACTTTGTAATAGCACTTTGTAAACGCGCTGAACTCACATATTTTATGGTGAAGCATATAATTATATCTACACTTTCTATCAACGCTAGGCGAGGTTTCCTAACCTCGCCTCAGCAATGTATAGAATTAATTCAATCATTTACCATTGTTTAATTTTTTAGCGAGAATATCTTATGCCAAATCCAACGACAAATGCTGACAATTTTCCACCTGTGCCACTGACAGAAGATCAACGATTTCTTTTTGATACAAGAGGTTGGTTGCTATTTCCCGGTGTGTTAAATGAATCGGAAGCTAAAGAGATGCGTGAATTCTGTTATCAACTTCAACAAGAACCTGATTCCATTCCAGCACACCATCGTTCATCTATCGGAGGACCACTGGAAAAGTTGACCGATCATCCAGTAGTTCTCGGTTTTATGAATGAATTTTTAACATCTGGTTATGCTAATGATAATTGTTACGGTTTTCGCTTTGAGGGCACATTCCTGACAATACGGGGGAATGGACACGATAACTTCCGACCTCACGGTGGACGAGGAATGCTAAACTTTCCCGGAAATTCACACACTTATCATCTACACCATGATAAAGCACATAGTGGTTTGACCCGCGTTGTATGGGAACTCAACCCTGTAAAGGAAGGTGGTGGTGGAACGATGTTTCTAACGGGTAGCCATAAAGGGGCATTTCCAGCACCAAAGTCCACAGCAGACCGAAATTCTCCGCTATGGGAGGATTATACCTGTCCTGCAGGATCAGTTCTGATTTTCACTGAAGCAATTACACACACTGGTGCAAAATGGACTGATGAGGAATTAGACCGTGTAGCTATTTTCAACTGCTATAATACGGTTGGCAACAAATGGCACAGATGGGAACCACATCCAAAACATGTTGAAGAGATGCCATTTAAACGCAAGACACTATTCAGACCGGTGTATTGCCAAGATAATACACCAACGTTAGATGCTGTGTGAGTTAGTTAATAATCTTTAAAAGGAAAACAACCTAAGTTGCCACTTGTCATTGTTGGAGGGGTTTCTAACCCCGATTTATAAGAAGTGGCACCAAATTATGCAAAATTCATTTGTTTTGTCGTTTGAAAAAGTCATTTGATGATTAATATTCAGTAGGTAGCAACTTAGGGTAAAATAAAGAGTTCTCTATGAAAATAACCAATGTCAAAACGTTTGTTTCTTCATCTGGACATTTTTTCGTCAAAGTGGAAACTGATGCCGGAATATACGGTGTCGGTGAAGGTGGTATTAGACGACGGGCAATCGCATTAGCTGAAGTCGTCCGTTCTTTTGATCCTATTCTCATCGGATCAGATCCGTTTCAGATTGAACACCTATGGCAAGTTATGTTCAGGGGTGGATTTTTCCCTGGTGGTGTTGTTCAATCCGCAGCAGTCAGTGCTGTTGACATCGCACTGTGGGACATCAAAGGAAAAGCACTTAATGTACCTGTCTATGAACTCTTAGGGGGGCGAACAAGAGACAAAGTCGTCTGTTATCCACATAATGGTGGTGGAAATTTAGATGCACTTGTTGAAAGTTGTAGAAAAACCTATGAAGCAGGATGGAAATTCGTTCGATGGGGTTTAGCTGATAGAACAGGTTCAGGCACTTATGAACCTCGACGTGCTGTGCAATTTGGATTGGAAGAAGCACAAGCAGTTCGTGAAGCATTAGGAGAGGATGTTAATATCCTCGTAGATGTACATACACGTCTGGATCCCGCAGATAGCCTTGACTTTTGCTCCCAAGTTGAACAGTATAATCCCTTTTTCATTGAAGATCCTCTCCGAAGTGAAAACACTGCAAGTCTCAGAAGGTTAAGACAACAAACATCTGTACCCATTGCGGTCGGTGAACAATACGACAGTAAGTGGAAATTCAGAGAAGTCATTGAAGAAGACCTATTAGATTATTGTCGTGTTGACCTATGTATTGCTGGTGGATTGACAGAAGCTCGTAAGATCGCAGGATGGTGTGAAACGCATTACATTCATTTAGCACCACATAATCCACTCGGACCTGTTTCTACCGCAGCCTGTCTACAACTCTGTTTAGCATCATCACTTGTAGGTGTGCAGGAACTTCCTCGTGCGCCAATGTCCACTCTTACCGATGTTTTTCCCGTTCAAGTGCCTTTTGAATCTGGTTACCTATTACCTCCAGAATCCCCCGGACTCGGCATTGAATTTAACGAGGACGCGCTTACTAATGTATCAACATTGGATTTCAGTCCTCCACACGGCTATCAAAGAGAGGATGGTTCCTATACAAATTGGTAAAGAATTTAGGTTAACATTGATTTTTTTGTAAACGACTATTCGTACAACATAATTTAATGGAGAAAATAAATGACAACAACAGATATTAAAGAAATGGCAACCGAGTATATTATTAACACTTATGGAGACAGAAGTCTTGCCTTCGTCAAAGGTGAAGGACCATACCTATGGGATGCCGAAGGTAAGAAATACTTGGATTTCTTAGGTGGCTTAGCAGTCAACGGTCTAGGACATGCACATCCAAAGGTTGTTGCAGCAATACGCGAACAAGCCGGAAATATCCTCCACACCTCCAACCTTTATTACATACAACCACAAGCAGAATTAGCAAAACTACTCATTGATAATTCTGATATGGATCAATGTTTCTTCTGTAATAGTGGTGCTGAGGCGAATGAAGCAGCGATCAAATTGGCACGGAAATATACGAAAGACAAGGGTAGAGATGATGCCTATGAAATCATTACAATGGACAATTCGTTCCATGGACGAACAATGGCTACCATTACTGCCACAGCACAGACAAAATATCACATTGGATTTGAACCGATGCTTGAAGGTTTCACCTATGTTCCTTTTGATGATCTGGAAGCAACTGAATCTGCCATTAACGACAAAACCTGCGCTATTTTAGTAGAACCGATCCAGTCAGAGGGTGGCGTTAATATCCCAAGTGATGGATATCTACACGGATTACGTGAACTCTGTGATAAAAATAACCTGCTGCTGATATTTGACGAAGTCCAAACAGCGATGGGAAGATTAGGAACATTCTTCGGTTATCAAAGTTATGGAGTAGTACCTGACGTAATTACGATGGCAAAAGCACTTGGTAGCGGAGTTCCTATCGGTGCAATGTTAGCCAAACGCGATGTTGCAGAGAGTTTCGTTCCTGGCACACACGCAGCAACTTTCGGTGGTAATTTTCTATCCTCTGCTGCTGCAGTTGCGACAGTAAGAACTATATTAGAAGAGAACCTTGCAGTAAATGCCGTGAAAATGGGGAACTATCTCGCAGGTGGTCTCATGGAACTCAAAGATAAGTATCCGATAACAGAGGTTCGTGGGAAAGGATTGCTACGTGGTCTTGTAATGGAAGAGGACGCAAAACCACTCGCAGCGAAATGCATTGAAAACGGCTTAGTAACAATATGTACCAACGACTATGTCCTCCGTTTTCTACCGCCACTTAATATCAATAATTCACATGTTGAGGAAGCAGTGAACCTCGTTGAAAAATCCATGTCTGAGGTCTACTAAATGAGAAACCATCAAAATAGTGGAATTCTAATATTGTTAGGTATCTCGGTCCTATATATATGTACATTCAATCTTGGTTGTAGTATAAAGAACACAAACGTCAGATGGTCCCCTATGGAGATGTCCGACTTTGAACCACATTTAGCAACACTACAAGCACGATATGACCTAACTGAAACGTTGAAATCCACTAAGATGATGGTAACTATTCGGGAAGCTGACAATAGTCCTGAAGAACTCCGCGAACTGTTATGGTATAAAAAGACATCAGATGGTGGGGAACTACTCAGAATCAATGTATTAGGAGCATTCAACGATACCAAGGGATTAGCAATCGCCAATAGAGAACAATTTCTCCTGACGCTCCTTGATGAACAGAAAACATACATCGGTGAATTAAACGATGGAATATTAAGAGAGATCTTTGGTGTAGACCTACGTGTTTCAGACGTTCTTAGTGCTATCTTTGCAAATCCTTTTCTTGATGGACGAAATGCATCACTAGAGTTAGAGAAATACGGAAAAATAATCCGTGTCACTAGACCGGGGGTTGGAACCGATTACAAAGAGACGATTTTGCTCAAAATTCAAGAAGACGAACCACGCGTAACAGAATGGAAAATTGAGAACGAAAACGAGTTACTACAACGAGTTATATTTGCTGATTATAGGGATGTCGATGGTATCTTACGGGCAAACAAGGTTGAAATAATCCGTCCACCAGAACAGACACATGTCGTTGTCAGAATGGAACAAGTTCAGCATCACATAGATATAAATGACAGCAAATTTAACTTAGATCCATTCTTATCCGACGATTTTGAAATTATAACCATTTCAAACGACCATGATCCAGAATGAAAAAACTGAAGGAACTTAGAACCCACGCTCATGCAAAAATCAACCTATATCTGGATGTTCTAAGTAAACGAGAGGATGGATATCACAACATTGAAACTGTTTTTCATTCAATCGGTTTGCACGACGAGCTAATTCTACGCGAACGATCTAAGACAGGTATTACCATCTCTTGTAATCATCCTGATGTCCCAAATGACTCAAGAAACATTGCATATCGTGCTGCGGAATATATCCGCGATGTCGTTGGTGGCATAGGAGGTTTAGAGATACAGATAGACAAGCGAATCCCTGTTGCCGCAGGACTCGCAGGGGGCAGTGCAGACGCTGCCGCGGTCCTATACGGAGTAAATGAATTATTCCAATTGGGATTATCTTATCAAATGTTGTTAGAAATAGCCGCAAAATTAGGGGCAGATGTTCCGTTCTGTATAAAAGGTGGAGCAGCTTTTGGATCAGGTATTGGAGATATCCTAACACCCCTATCACCCCTCGTTGAACTACCTCTTCTTCTCATTAACCCAGGTATAACTGTCTCAACCGCAAACATATTCAATAATTTGCATATTCCCTTGACAAAACGAGAAAATGGAAGTATAATTATCAAGAAATATGTTGAAAAGACTGATATATTTGGTGTCGCGAACTACTTGTATAACTTTTTGGAATCACAAGTGTTTCATATACACCCTGAATTAGCAGATTTGAAAACACAGTTATCTACGCAGACTGGTTGCTGTGGAGCATTGATGTCTGGTAGTGGTGCTACGATATTTGCAATTCTGCGTGACATTGAAACTGCACAACGATGTAGGTCACACTTCAAAAACATAGTCAGTTTTTGTACAATTACTACTACAAATCCAATTGGTGTTCGTATTGATAATTGAAGGGCGGTAGCCAAGCGGTAAGGCACAGGTCTTTGGAATCTGCATGCGTAGGTTCGAATCCTACCCGCCCTGTTTATTTTTCAAAAAAGGTTTAAAAGAACAAGATGCAACAAGCAAATTTAGAAGTTCAACAAAGAGACACTTTTGGAAAACAGAGCGCACGAGCAATACGACGTGCGGGTGATGTACCCGCAGTTGTATACGGTCGTAAACAGGAGACAATCCCACTAAAAATTAATGAACGCGCATTGAAGAAGTTCCTACGAGCTTATGGTGAAAACGTCATCATTAATATTGAAGTTACTGAAGGTGATGCGGAACCAGTTGTCATTAAAGAAATACAACGTGACCCTGTTGAAAAACAGATGGTACTACATGCAGATTTTCTCCGTATATCTTTAGATGAACCTGTCACCTCATCTGTCCCAATAATATTAGTCGGCACCCCTGTTGGTTTGCAAGAAGGTGGTGTTGTTGAATTCCCACTCCGTGTACTCACTCTTAATTGTTTACCTGCTATAATGCCTAACGAAATCACTGTTGATATTGCTAATATGGATATTGGTGATATAATCTATGTTCAAGATATTGAACTTGATGAGGAAATCGAGGTTTTGGATGAACTTCAACGTATGATCGTTTCCGTTAGCCAACCACGCGTAATTGTAGAAGAAGTTGTTGAAGTAGAAGAAGGTGAAGAAGGCGAAGAAGGTGAGGAAGGCGAAGAAGGTGAAGAACGCGCAGAAGGTGAAGATACTACATCTGATGATGCCGAAGAAGAACGGACTGAACCTGAGCTAATTTCACGCAGACGACGTAAAGACGACGATGAATAAATTTTAAAATGTGGGTACGCTTTCTTAGTTCACTATCCCTCCTCCAATTCATTATTGCTGTATTATTCGTAACGCACGGTTTTGCACAAGCATCAACCGTGCGTTTTGTTGATGCACAAGGGGAAACAATTGCAGAGGAGGAATCCATTCAACATGAAAAAATAACTTACCTACCTGTTGATATACTTAAATCTGTACTTGATCCAAATTTAAAATCAGAATACCATCGACCACGCAAACAACTTACCTTAAAAACTAAAGGCAAATTAATCCAAATTGTCATCGGCAAAACGTCTATCACAATTGACCCGGGAAAACAGACATATACAATTTCACATCCACCGAGATTACTCCAACGTCAACCTATGTTGCCAATTGCTTTTTTTACTGAAATACTTCCCAAAATAGATGATGTTGAGGTGCAATTTAATGCCAACCTGCAGCGTATAAGAATTTTACCCAAGACTGTATGGGTAAAAAAGTCAACCGATGAAATTAATGAATTGACAATCATTATCGATCCAGGTCATGGTGGTGAAGATGTAGGATATCAAAGTCAGAATGGTGTACTTGAAAAAGATATTGTTCTTACTGTTGCCAAGAATATACTACAGCAAGGAAAACAAGATGGGTTTTCAATTATTCTCACACGAAACGAAGATACATTAACAAAACGTATTCGACGAGTCCAAATCTCGAACCAGAATCAAGGACAACTTTTTCTGAGTTTGCACTGCAATGCATCTTATTCCCCAACACAGAATGGAATTCGAATTTATCTTAACAATCCAAACGGATTGATTAGGTTCAAACAGAGACCAATTCCGTTGTTAGGCAAGGAAAGTCTAAATATCCTAACTCAGGACGATTTCATCAAACAGAGCAAAGGGTTTGCCGAAGTCTTGCAGAAAGAATTAAACTTTCATTCAGAAGAACCCGTTGAAATATTAGAGTTACCCCTCATTTCTCTATCAGATGTATATATGCCAGCAGTTCAAATAGAACTTGGTTACCTTTCAAATCTTGATGATGTTACCCGTCTTTCAAACTCGGACCATATTACACAATTATCCAATGCAATTGTCCAAGCAATACAAAAATATTCAGTCTCTATTTATACATCTTCAGTACCAAATGATACATCTACAGAAGATACTTCTGATTCACATTGATGAACCATGTCTTAAACTGAACATTGTCTATGAATTAATGTTAAAAATAGAATTATTAAAGAGTGTTTAGGCAAAAAGCATGAACATAATGAGGAAAATCCTACATGCAAGACTATTTATTACATGGTGTATTACATTAGTCGTCATCATAATATGTCTTTCCATATCGCTCTTGCTAATTTCACATTCAAAACGAACAATAATACAGGATGCTCCACCGAAACTTCCCGACATAGCAAATCCCACAGATACTTTACCAGAACCACAACAGATCAACCTATTTCTATTGGAAACTGATGGTACTGAACTCGTTCCAAAAAAAGTCGAATTACGGCTGTTCCTTGATACGACAGAACGTTTACAACAGATAATCTCCGCACTCATTAAGGAAACACCACCAAGTTATCGTAATCCTATTCCACGGGGAACAATCCTAAACCAAGTTTACATAGACAATCAGAAGACTGCGTATATGGATTTTTCTCACCATCTTGCATCTGGACAAATAGGAGGGACAACCGCTGAATTCATGACAATATCTGCAATTCTAAAAACTGTTTTTGATGCCTTTCCTCAAGAAGTTCTACATATTCAGATTCTTATAGATGGAAAAGAACAAGAGACACTTTCAGGTCATATTAACATTTCTCAACCATTACGGTTTTAGTTATAAGTAATATTAACTATAGTTTGGACAATTTCTCTCAGTTGCCTACTGATATTTCTAGTATTTTCAATATTTTATGAGTTTTCAATAGGATAATAACTTGACGAAAAAGTGTTAGAATAACCTAAGTTGCCACCTTTCATTTGTTGGAGTGGTTTCCAACCACGATTGTTATGAAGTGGCACCAAAATATGCAGAAATCCTTTGTTTCTTCGTTCAATAAAGTAATTGATGATTAATATTGTGTAGGTAGCAACTTAGGTTAGAATATCAAAATGAGCAGCCCCAGCGGGGCGAAATGTGTATAGCACATCGTGAACAAACGATCTATAGCCCCAGCGGGGCGAAATGTGTATAGCACATCGTGAATAGACGATCTATAGTCCCAGCGGGCGAAATGTGTATAGCACATCGTGAATAAACGATCTATAGTCCCAGCGGGGCGAAATGTGTATCATTGAAGAAATAGGAATGATGACTGTGATTCTCCTTGTCCAGACTATTATTCAAGTCTATAAAAACTGTCCAAATTACAGTAATATTAAGAATAGATAGGTTAAATCGTGAAACTTATTGTTGGACTCGGTAATCCAGGTCTTCGCTATCAGAATACGAAACACAATATTGGATTTAGAGTAATAGATGGATTCTACGACAAGTTTCTCTCAACTCAATCTGGTGGCTTTACTCATACCAAACGTGCAACATCAACATGTAATTCACTGCTCATACAAACGAATCTGCAAGATACACCTATTATTTTTGCTAAGCCAATGACCTATATGAACAATAGTGGTTCTGCAGTCTCTGCTCTGGTTCGTAAATTTGATATACAACTTTCAGACCTGATGATTATTTATGACGATGTACATTTGGATATAGGTATGATAAGAATAAGAAGGAGCGGAAGTGACGGTGGTCAAAAAGGTATGCAGTCTATTATTCAGCACTTAGGCACTATAGATTTTCCGCGTTTACGAGTCGGTATTGGTGAACCCACAGATGACATCGTAGACTATGTGCTATCAGAATTCTCCAAAGACGAAGAAATAACAATTGAACAAACCGTGGATCGATCAGTAGAAGCGATTGTAATTTACCTAAATGAAGGAATCCAGACTGCAATGAATAAGTATAATGGTCGTTTGATGACATCAATGTCTGACACTTCTGAGGAGTAAGAAATGGATAAGAAATACTATATACAGAATGTAAATGACATACCAAGTCCTGTTCTTGTGGTATATCGTGATTTGGTTCAAAAGAATATAGAACATGCTATTAATACGGTTGATGGTGATGTATCCAAACTAAGACCGCATGCAAAGACCCACAAGACTGCCGAGGTCATTGAAATGGAACGGGAAGCGGGTATCCTCAAACATAAATGTGCAACTTTGCGAGAAGCAGAAATGCTTGCACACAACGGTATTGAGGATGTAGTAATTGCATATCAGATGGTAGGTCCAAATATCGAGAGATTTTTATCTCTACAGCAACAATACCCAGATGTAGATTTCAAGGTAATTGTTGATCATATAGATGCAGTCACACATCTATCTGAAGCGGCAAAGAAACTCGGTTTAAATGTAAAAGTCATGCTTGATCTTGATGTTGGAATGAATCGAACAGGGGTACTTGTGCTTGATGATGCTGTCAAGATTTACGAAGTTATTGATCAGTCCGATGGTTTACAACCATGGGGTTTGCATGTCTACGATGGACATATTCATGATGTAGAAGTAATTGCACGTACGAATGCATGCAAGAAAAGTCTTTCACAAGTCAAAAAGATTCAAGACATGTTGTCAAAGATAGGACTCCCCGTACCTCTTGTCATTATGGGAGGCACACCAACTTTTCCAATCTACGCCAAGACTCCAGGTGTAGAAGCATCACCCGGTACATTTGTCTTCCACGACTACGGTTATGCAACACATTTTCCTGACCTCGGTTTCATTCCTGCTGCCTTGCTGTTAAGCCGTGTCATTAGTATACCTTCTTCAACCCGCTTCACACTTGATTTGGGACACAAAGCTATCGCAGCCGATCCTGATGGTGTTCGTGGCACGATACTGAATATTGACAATACCGAGGTTGACATGCAACATGAGGAACATTGGGTAGTAAATGTTCCTGACACTTCACAAATTCATATTGGACAAGAGGTATATGTCTGTCCAACCCATATATGTCCTTCTGTAGCGTTACATCCATTCTACTATGTCATAGATTCAGATGGATATTACCGAGAGACATGGGAAGTCGCTGCACGGAATAGAAGTATTTCATAAACAAAGAATATACCTGATTTCTTTTTCAATGTATCAGATACTCTATGGGTGTATAAAGTTTTTGCACAAACTGCTCATTCTCCATTGTAGGGCGGGGTCTCTGTGCCCCGCCGCAACTGATTACATAAGAGATTGCGGGAACAGGACACATAGGTGTTGTCAACATAAGGAAATATTGTTAATATGAACCATACTCTTCAGTCCCGTAGGGACGATATGTTTATAGAAAAAGAGTTCCCATGCCTTTTTAGTCCCGTAGGGACGATATGTTTATTCTTCTATGTCGTTCCTATGGAACTCAAGAGAGGGTGATAACGTCTTTCTATAGACATATCGTCCCTACGGGACTAAAGAGAACAAAAGTTTGTACCTCTGTGCAAAAACTTTACACACCCATTCATATCATTTCCACTTGTCTATAACTTGGGTTAATGATATTATAAATGCTAACTTGAGATTTTAGGAGAAGGTACATGCAACTTACACCTGAACAGAAGGAAACATATCGAACACAGGGTGTTCTGATTGTCAATGATGCTTTGACAGATGAAGATACCCAACCTGTCATTGATGAAATATCAGATTGGATCTCAGAACGTGCGGATGAATTATATCAGCATGGTAAGATTGAGAACTTGTATGAGGATGAACCTTTTGATAGACGTTTTGGCAAACTCCTTGCTCAATCGGGAGAGATTGGGGGTGGAATGGACATTATGCACTATCGAGGTACGGCAATTTTTGAGTTCATGAGAAACGATAACCTGTTGGATGTTATTGAAGGAGTTGTTGGACCAGAAATCACATGCAATCCGATTCAACACGTGCGTGCAAAACCTCCCGTAATTGATGGGAATGCAAGTTGGGCTGGTGGTGTGCCGTGGCATCAGGATGCGGGTGTAATGATGGAAGAGGCTGAATGTTCAAATGTAGTTACATGTTGGTTGCCGTTGGGTGATAGCACGATTGAAATGGGGTGTCTGGAAGCGTTACCCGGTGTTACCGAGGATATTGGATACCTGACACATCAGAAAGAGGGTGGTACCATGATAGTACCTGATTTGATGCCTGATTTTGAACCGCTAATGCTTGAGTGTTATCGTGGGGATATTATCTTATTCAGTCGTTTTGCCCCACACCGTTCACAACCGAATAAGTCAGATAGATGTCGTTGGTCATTAGACTTGCGTTTCCAAACGACAGGACATCATACTGGCAGAACTTCTCATCCTGATTTTGTTGTTCGCAGTCGTAAGAATCCTGATTCTGTATTGAAGGATCACGCGGAATGGTGTCATCTGTGGGTGGATGCGTTTGAAAACCCACGTGGTGTGGCTAAACATAGGTCAATTTAACGGAAAATACCGTAAGGAATTGTCTCTCGGGGTCTCCGTGCCCCGCCATCTTTCCAACAATTGCGTGGTACGGAGACCCCGTTCTACAAAGGCTGGATGTATTTTCCGCTAAATTGACTCCTATGTTACGTTTATGAAACCGCACCATTGGTGTCAATTTAAGAAGATCAATCCATTTATTAATGTCTTTAGTCCCGTAGGGACGCTATGTTTATAGAAAATAGAGTAATGAATCTCTTGAGTTCCGTAGGAACGGAATGTGGATAACCCGAACAAGGATAAACATTCCGTTCCTACGGAACTCAAGAAGGGTTGTGATACCGTCTTTCTATAAACATATCGTCCCTACGGGACTGAAGAGTTGTAGGTTGTTCGTTTTCTATAAACATTCGGTCCCTACGGAACTAAAGATACAGAAGTTTATATTTCTGTGGCCAAAACTTTACACACCCTAACACTGTTTGTTGTATTTAATCTGCTTTCGTGATAATATAAAAATATACGTAGGTTTAAGCATAAAAATTCAAAAGTAAGAGAGCTTTTCTGTTCTCTATTTTCTGTTTTTACACAGGAGGTCCATTTTGTTAAGAATATTAACTTATGCGATGGTTCTGCTGCTAATACTGTGTCTGAATATGTCCGGGGTGGCGGAGATCTCAGAAGATTCTATTGTCGCTGCATGGCTCTTTGATGGCGATGCAAAGGATATGTCTGCAAATGGTTTTGATGGTGAAGCTCAAGGTGGAAAATATGTTGAGGGCCAGATTGGTCAAGCGATTGAACTCAACGGAACAAACGAATGGGTTACCATTAGTAAAAAAATGGGGTCATTTGAAGAGATTACGTTCGCGCATTGGGTCAAATGCACTGGTAGAGATAGTGATTGGCGGACATTCTACAATGTTGCTGGTTGGAAAGGTGGTGATATTCACTACCAATTGCATCATGACAATAGAGTAGAATTTTCCATCAACGGTAACACTGGTGGAAGCGATCAATTTGCTACTTTCAAGGTAACAGGTGGTGAATTGAATAAGTGGATTCATATCGCAACTGCTTACAGTGCTATAGAAAAAAAGATCAGATTTTATATCAATGGTGAACTAAACGCTGAGAGCGATTGGGGTGGAAATCCAGGAGTTCTTGATCCCGGCAAAATTGGTGCATGGGACAATCAACGTTACTGGCAAGGTCTCTTTGACGAATTCATTATCTTCAATACAGTATTGAGTGAAGATGACATAAATTCTGTCAAGAACGATGGGTTGGCAAGTGGTCTCGCTGTTGACCCAAAGGAGAAAATTGCTGTCACTTGGGGAAGCTTAAAAAAATAAGACATTCGCAAATTATTCCAGACACAAGTTCTCTATCGGATATGGAGGTGGACATTGATCCATCTTCATATCTGATAGTAGAAAATATTGAGGTATCTAATGAAACAATATGTAAAATTACTCAAGTCTCTTAGCAATATATGTGCGGTTATTGCGGTATTGTTATTGATGTTTAGTAGTTTTGAATTTACTTCTGCTGCAAAACGTGATAAAGAATATGTGGCAAAACAGATTTCTAATCTCAAAATAGATGGTAACATTGGTGAATGGGAGCGTGCAGAGATAGTTGCATTTGACGAAGTGAAAGATGTGGGTGGTGGATTACCCAATGCCAAAGATTTTGAGGGACAAGGACGCGTCGCTTGGAGTGCATCCGACCCGACTCGTATCTATTTTCTTGTTGAAATCACAGATGATAAACTACAGGACATCAACCCACCGGACAGTAACTGGTGGCAGGACGATAGTGTTGAATTGATGTTTGATTTTGACAACGATATTATAAGAGATTCACTTGTTCAGTGGACACTTGGTGCGAATGGTGAAGATCTTTCTGCGGCTGCATCAAAGGCGAATACAGAATGGGAATTGGTTGTGGATGGTAATAATTACACTTATGAGATTGCAGTAGACGCATCAGCTGCACGTGGTCCAAATCCGGGTAACGCGGAAAAGGGTAAGGACTTTAAAGCAGAACACAAGTTGACCATCGGTCTGAGTTTCCATTACAATGATTGTGAAAATGGCAGTCGTGAACTTCAGGCTGGATGGATGCCGGGTCAGGCATGGGATCCAGTGGCGTTTGGTGACCTGACTTTTGACAAAGAGTTCTTGGATGTTGAACCTGCCGGCAAACTTGCGTTGACATGGGGTGCACTCAAGCAGTCGATCTAAATCATTTGTTTTCCTATCCGTATTCCCCTCTACTTCTATGTGATACCAATTCTATTAATGATTTTCTCATTTGAACCTGAATGCAAGAGGCGCAATGAATTGCGCGACTACGAACCAGTTTTATGGCATCTAAAGGTAATCATGTAGAAACGGTTTAATGATAAGGAGTTGCTCTCCCGATGTATAATCTAAACGGCAAAGTGGCATTGATTACGGGGTCGGGAGGCAAGAACGGTATCGGTCGTGCTATCGCATTGCGTTTAGCTAAGGAAGGTGCAGATGTTGCAGTCAACGATATCGCAGAAAATCCTTATGGTGCTGATGATACGGCTTGGGGTGGTTTGTCGGATGTTGTTGCAGAAATAGAAGCGATGAACCGTCGTGCAATCAGTGTTGTTGCTGATGTTTCGGATGCAAATCAGGTTGAGAAGATGGTTCATAAGACCGTTTCTCATTTCGGTAGCATTGATATCCTTGTCAACAATGCTGGAACAAAAGCCGGAAAGGATCGTGTACCTGTGGTTGACCTTACCGAAGAGGATTGGGATAGGGTGCAGCGTGTAAATGTGAAAGGTGTGTTTCTCTGCTGCCGAGCGGTGGCGCGACATCTTATTGCACAAGGAACTGGTGGAAAAATAATTAATCTTTCATCACTTCGAGGGAAACAAGGTGCGGCAAACTATGGTGCATATAGTGCATCAAAATTCGCAGTCATCGGATTGACGCAATCCTTAGCACACGAACTTGCGCCTTATCAAATTAATGTCAATGCGTTGTGTCCGAGTCTTGTAGATACAGAACGTGTATCCCATCTGGCATCAGCCCTTATGCCAAACGACCTTTCTGCTGAGGAACAACGTGCTGAATTTGTTGAGCGATCCGAGCAGTCTGTCCCTTTAGGTCGTCTCGCTACAGGTGCAGATGTTGCGAAGATGGCAGCGTTTCTTGCTTCGGAAGAATCAGCGTATCTGACAGGGTTGTCTATTCCTGTTGCGGGTGGGGCATTGATGGATTAGTTTAGATTTCGTTGGAATCAAGTTGTTTTATGTCTCCAAAGAGCAACATCTTTGGTGAATGTTCACGTTCATATTCAATCCATTTTTCAGCAAAGTCTGAAAACTCAGGGTTTATCTCTATACCAAGAAATTCAATCCCCAATGTCTGTGCTACAACACACTCTGAACCAGAGCCTGCAAATGGAATAAGTACCTTACCGTTATTTCCATTGATACGAGACAAGATGAGTCGTCTCGTTAATTCCATCGGTTTTTGTGTAGGATGCTTTAATATATCGTGTTCTCGATGTTCGGATAAATCGGCAGGAGGATAAACCTGAGAACCGCACGTCTTACAAAGAAACCATCTTTCAGATCGAGCTGCCCCACCTGCTAAGGCAGGAATTTTTATAACATCTCTCGGTAACAATACCTTCGCCATTTTTACATGCTTCAATTGAATCGGAATACTGTGTTGATCTATCATCGATCTGTGATAATGTCCGATAGTATGAATAAAAATAACTTCAGGTTTTTGTTGAAGTATTTCTAATTATCATAACTCAAGTTGCTACCTATCAAAATCCGAGCAACTTCGTTCTCCTTAAGATATCCAATCTTCCGCTCCAGCGGAGCGGTATGTGAAAAAACCCTTCACTGGCAAAACGACTCGTTATATAGTTTAGGTGGCAACTTGCGTCATCATAGATTTGACAATAGAAATGGTTGGACAGCAATCTGGCTGAATAGAGTGGACGCACAATCTAGCAGAATGTGCTACAAAACGCACAATCTAACAGAATGTCTATTATTGGCGAAGGTATTGTCGGTAAGGCACCGTTCTTGTGTGCATTATAGATTGTCGTTTTTCCAACTGATCCGTACCGCGAAGGCGTATCCTTTCGTTCTTTACCTGCTGCGTTCTTTAGGAAACTCTTGGTATAAGGTTCCCTGATTTGGTCTATTTCCAAATCAGTGCGAGGTGTATTTGGTTTCCAAAGACATAATATCGTTTCGTGTGACCTTTGCCAGAATTTCAATGAAGGTACCGTTTTATTAGTATAGTGCCATACCAGCCAGCGTTGCTCGTGAATAGGGAAATGCACCGATATTCTTGCAATAATTTCTGGAAATCCATACAAGTAAAGCAAACCGTCATCTGTCAATAGTTGAAGACATTCCTTTATCCATGCCTCTGTCCACTGAACATAATCGTCAATCGGCATGACTTCAGTGTGATCCCCAAAATCTTTACCAATGTTGTATGGTGGATCGGCAATAATCACATCGTATTGCTTTTTTGCCTTAATGAGTTTGGGTAATACATTCGTTGCATCTGCAACGATAATTGTATTAGTTAATGTGTCTGTATCCATGATTGTTCCCGCACCAACTGCAGTGTTCATCTCTTGATATCTTTGAGTTAAAAGAAGTAATTGGATATGGTCTAAAACCAGATAATATAAGTATATCAGATTAGCATTAGAATTACAAATTTAGCCTTCCGGCAACTCCTATAGAATCTATAATAGTGACAGCAAGAGCTTGACAAAATTCCAATAATCAAGTAGAATTAAAAAAAACTTGAACGGAGAAAAGAATGAAACTTGCGATATGCAACGAAATGTTTGAAAATTGGAAGATAGAAGATGTATTCACTTACGCTGCAGAATTGGGTTATGATGCGGTTGAAATAGCACCTTTTACTTTGGCAGATTCTGTTTTGGATATCAGTGAAGCAGAACGAACTCGGATACGAAAGGCTGCTAAGGATACTAAGATAGAGATCGCAGGGCTGCATTGGTTGCTTGTGTCGCCACCAGGACTCTACATCAACCATCCTGAGGAGGAGATTCGAAACGAAACGAGAGACTACTTGCTTGCACTTATCAATCTCTGTGCGGATTTGGATGGGAAGATATTGGTTTTTGGTTCTCCGCAACAACGGAATGTTATGGAACCCCTCAGTTTTGAACAGGCATGGGATTATGCCCAGGATACCTTTACGGCAGGCGCGGAACTTGCTGGTGAAAGAGGTGTCGTATTGTGCATGGAACCGTTATCCAGTGATCAAACCGATTTTATTACACATCCTGACAAGGCGGTTGAAATGGTAGAGGCAGTGAATCATCCTAACTTTCAGATGATTTTGGATGTGTGTAGTACGGCTAAAGAAGGGTTGGATATGCCGACACAGATTCGCAACTGTGCCAAGCACGTTGCTCATTTCCATTCCAATGACGATAATGGATACCTTCCCGGTTCTGGAAATGTGGATTACCCACCGATAATTGACGCATTAAAAGAAATTGATTATAGCGGTTATCTCTCAACAGAGGTGTTTGATTTCAAACCAGATCCGAAAACCATCGCAAGTAAGAGCATTGACTTTTTGAATTCTCTATTATGAAATCTGAAATCCACGAATGTTACAACGCTTTTGATTCCCTGAGATCTGAGATGGGACGTTGGCTTAGACAGAGCATGCTTCTCGACCCGCCTGGTCCAAACAAAGGTGGTGAAGATGAGGCAAACTACGCACTCTCTTGGTTTCCACATTATTTAATCACTGGTGATGTGACCGTTCTACGACACTTTGATGTGCTCAAATCTGAACTTGCTGGTTGGATAGAACGTGATTGTGTGCATGGGTATGAGCCGAAAGCAGAAGCACATCACGGACCTGAACCATTCCTTCTTTTCCTACCTCGTTATATCGGTCTCAAACCTGATGATGCTGAAGCAGTAGCACTCCTAATTGATGCTGCCGAACATATCGGTAATTGGGTGTCGGAAGTACCACCGTGGTATGATTATACACGTGATGTCTTTATCGGGTATAATATCGGCACGGAATATGTTGAGAACGATGACAGAAACGCGTATGAACTTGCCGAACACTTCCGTTTTATTCACATTGCCCTTGCTGCATATCGTTATTCAGGAGAAAAACGATACATGGAGTGGGGATTGCGTTATGGACGAAAACGTGCTGAACGTATTATTGAAGCACCGAATCCGATGCCGTTGTTGTGGGATTTGGATGGAAACGGACTCAACGAAGAAGAGGTGAATACAAAGAATCTGCACAGGTTAGTTGCGAGTTCCCATCACATACCGGGAGATCCATTGGCGGGGATTGAAGTTCTACTTGCATCTGGTGCCATCTATGCATTGGGTGACTTGTATCTCTTGTCGGGAGATGAGATTTTTCAATCTGCTGCGAAACGTATTGTTGAACCACTCATCCCATCACTGGACGATCCGTTTAACGATCCCGCTGCCGCTGCCATGAGTTACTATCGTTGGACATTTAACGATACCTGCTTTGATGATGCGATAATAGAAGGTTTGCAACAGCTTCCATCTACTCCACCTGAACTGCTTGCTCTTGTATTTCCTGAGCAATACCGCCGCAGAGAACCGGGTGTCGGTAAGCGCGCGGATATGGCATATTGGGGTGAATGGTCGGATGATGGTTCTGTGAAACCGATTCAGGAACCAACAACTGCGACACTAACGCTTGCTTATCAGATTACAGGTGAGATTGGATATGCATTACGTGCATTGCAAAATGCTGCAACGCGTCTGAATATGGCGCGGCGGGTTCTACGAGGTGGCAGAGAACATGCGGATATGGGTGGTGCGGTTTGTTCCGTTGCAGCGGGACATGGTCGTAATTGGGGACAAGGTGCAGTCACCGCTTGTTATGGTCCTCTGGTTCTTGGGACACGCGAGATTTTGGGTAAAGTTTCCTCACTCATTACAATTAGAAAAGCGGATGGGACGCATCAGATTCCATCAGCTCTGCTTTCTTTGGTAAGACCTATAGTAGATGGGGAAGAGAAAGCAGAAGTAATCTTCTATAATAGTGGTGATTCACCGCTAAACTTCTCTTGGCAAGCACATTTACAGTTTGATGTAGAATGCAAGACTATTGAAGACAGTCAATGGTTTGAGGAGACGCTTGAAGCGAACGAAATGCAACAGCGCAAAATATAGAATTAGAGCTTGCACACTTCAAGGGTTTGTTATTTCAGCGCGCTTCCAAAGCGCGCATACGGGGTTTGCAGTAAATGAGAATTACCCAATTAATAATTTCATCTCCTCAACGCGCGCATACCAAAGTCTTGTTTTAGTCTGATTCTGCATTGACTTCTATTCCGAAATACTTTGCGACAAGCGTTAAATCCAGAATATTAACCTTCCCATCGTTGTTAACATCCCCTTCATCGGTATCCTCACCGAAGCGAGCAGCTACATATACAAGGTCTAATATGTTGATGACACCATCTCCTGTAACATCATAGTCTGAGATATTTGGCAGCAGGTTGGAACTAACCAATGTATAAACGATATCTTGACTGTTCTCAAATTTGACTGGACCGAAGTCCGGAGCAAGCCACAGATAAGATGTAGAACGCGTTCTTGATAAGGCGATCTCACTTATTGTGCGTATCGTAATTTTTAGACAATCTTTAAATATTCCCGCAGGTGTTTCAACATCTTCTTTGTCAACAACTTTACTGATACTTGTGAATAGGACCGGTCCAACTAAGATGACTTCTGTTTCAGTTGAGAATTCCCATGTGTCACCGACTTCCAGAGTCAACGGGTAAAAGAGGATCGGTGGGTATAATAAGCCAGTTGCGACTCCGAAAGGGTCACCGAGTTCCACTTCATATTTATACAGTTTAATACCTTCCTCGTCAAAATCCACAAAATATCTCTCAGCCGTGATTGAATCTGTACCTACAGTCTCATGCTGAATTTTCAGTAGTGAGAGATTAATATCGTTGATGGTTTCTTCAGATGCTTCAATTGTGTAAGTAATTCTTTCAGCTCTATCTTCGCTTTCCAAAACCCACTCGTTGCCAAGATCTGTTGGATAATAGATCTGTGCACTTGCTATAGCAACACAAGTCAAGGTAAGTATGGTTGTAAAGAGAGATATAGATGTGATGTTTCTTTTCATTTTTTCTCCTAAACTTAAAAGGTAGAAGCCAATTCAAAATATTCTCAACTTTAGTGTTGGCATGTAAGGTGCGCAATGAATTGCGCGACTACAAACGGTCTATTTCATATCTTATAGAAATTACTATAATTATTTACACAATACGGTAGGTTCGGTTT
>CAXXTN010000001.1:0-40674 GCA_963666175.2 Candidatus Poribacteria bacterium | reverse complement strand
AAATAACAAATAAAGTCAAGAATTATCCAATTGCAGATGGGCCGACGTGGATAAGAGACATAGAGTTGGATGCTGAGGAGATATGGTTCGCTACAGACAAAGGGGTCATTAGGAAGATAATTGAAACGGGTGAACAGTTCCGATACTATGGTAACGATCCAGTTCCCGATGATATTTATTCAATTGCACTGTCCCCTGATACAGTATGGGTTGGCACATCAGGTGAAGACATCGCTGCATTCAATCGGAAAGAAGAAATATGGAACCCAAGTTTATTTATTGACATCAAACAGGAAACTCAAGTCGTGAAGTTTGATGTAATTGAAGGAAAAATGTTATTTTCATGGTATAACGAAGCAGATAGAAATAACGGGTTTTTCCATGTCAACTGGGATGGAAAAAATGGACGGTCCTCATCAATATTTGAGGGAGCTGAACATAAGGAAGATTTAGTCAATATCTTTGTTACTGGATATGTTGATAGAAGTCTGTTGAATGCAGATAACATTGAACCATCAGACTATCAGGTTCTTTGGATTGCTGACAATGAATTTGTGACAATATACTACCCAAGTAATGATGAATATGCTGGAAGTATTGGATACCCAAATATAGTTCTTGAAGACTTATCGGTCCAATGCATCACAGTCGACAAGAATCGAGTATGGATCGGGACATCAAAAGGCATGTTAACAATAGAAAAAGATAAGATCATACAACTCACAGAATAACAAATTTGATCAATGTCCGTAAAACCCACTGAAACATGCAACAGACAAATACAAAACAGGTCGTCCGCTGGAATCAGTCAAAACAATCACATATTATAGATGATTTGGTGGTTGAAGAACCTCTTGAAATTCGGGTAGGACAGCAAAGTTTAATCGTAGTCATGCGGACACCGGGACATGATTTTGAACTTGCTGCGGGATTCCTATTTACAGAGAACCTTATCAAATCAGCAGATGATATTGTAATAATTTCCTATTGTGAAGATGGCAGCTCACCCAAAAAATACAACAATGAATATACGGACATAGATTCATTTCAAAACATCGTCAATGTTCATCTAAAAGACAAGATTCTCCTTGAAGAAGCAGGATGGCAACGAAATTTCCACGCGAATGCAAGCTGCGGTCTCTGTGGAAAAATGACAATTGATTCGGTGAAACATCAAATAGATCCGTTGGATGTTGAATTCCGCTTGAATCATAAAGTGTGTTATCAACTCAATACTCAATTACTTGCAGCACAATCTGTATTTGAAAAAACGGGTGGATTACACGCTGCAGGACTTTTCAATGATAACGGTGAACTCCTTATTGTTAGAGAAGATATTGGTAGACATAATGCTGTTGACAAGGTTATTGGACAAGCACTATTGTCAGAAATGATACCACTTGACAACCATATCTTGATGGTCAGTGGTCGCGCAAGTTTTGAAATAGTTCAGAAAGCTCTTTTTGCCAGAATTCCGATCGTTGCCGCAGTCTCTGCTGCATCAACACTTGCTGTTGATTTAGCAGTAGAAGGTAATACCACTTTAATAGGTTTTATGCGTGAAAATCGTATGGTAGTTTATAGCCATCCTGAACGAATATTTTGCGAATAATTACAGGACAATGGGTTTCATTAAGAAATACTATCTTTTTATGTAATAGCGTCTCTATATAAGCAAAAAACAATAGATAGCGTCTGCGTTAGTGTATACGTAGATTCTTGATAAATAGGAGTTAAAAATGATAGATTTCATTTTTGAGAGCATTCAAGGAACAGTAAACTTACTCTTCTTTGTCGTCGTATTAGGTACTGTAGTTATTTCATTCGTATTCGCTAATAGATTACAAAAACAACATAATGCTGATTTTCCATGGCCTAAAGCATTATCCATAATCGGTATTGAAGTTGGTTTATGGATAGCATTTAATATCTTTTTTGAGATTTTTCAAGCAAATTGGTTGTGGATTTCAATAGGTACAATAATTGTACTCTATATAATAATGAAAAGAAAGAAACGAAGATACGGATAAAGATTGGTGTGAGGTATCAGATTAGATGGTAAAGGTCCTTACAGGATGATAGGAGAATACTATGCCCCGAACAGGTAGAGCAGTTGTTGCTTTCGGACAAGATTTTGAGATTCGAGAATATCCAGTTCCTGAACCTGAACCTGATACGATATTGCTTCGTCAAGAGTTAGCCGGGATTTGCGGAACTGACCTACATAATTGGCAAAACGGATTCCAAACTGAGATACTTTTGGGACATGAAAATGTCGGTATCGTAGAAGCAATTGGCAAAGATGTGAAAACTGATTATGTAGGTAAACCGGTCAAAGAAGGTGATAGACTTATCTTCGCACCAGGCACAAACTATGGTGGGTATGGATTTCAATGGAATCCTGATGAAGCTCCTCACTTTCGTGGTGGTTTTGCAGATTACATGTATCTTACCTATCCGAATACCTGTTTTATGAAAACTGATACTTCACCAGAGATTGCTGTTCTGACTGAACCTTTCACTGTGGGTGTCCACGCTGTTATGCGAGGAGAAATAAAATTTGGAGATACAGTTGTGGTACAGGGGTCAGGAGCAATCGGTTTGGTAACACTCGCTTGTGCAAAAATGAGTGGGGCAGGAAAGATAATTATGGTTGGTGGTCCAGCGGGACGGTTGGAACTCGCAAAACGATTCGGGGCAGATGTTACGATTGACATTGAGGAAGTTACCACTGTAGAAGAACGAACTGAATTGGTGAAATCTGAAACACCACGAAATGAAGGGGCAGATGTAGTCTTTGAATGTGCAGGTTTTCTCCCTGCTACGCCAGAAGGTTTAGGCTATACAAGACGTAGTGGAACATTCGTGGAAGTTGGACACTTTGTTGATATGGGTTCAATTGACTTCAATATCAATCAACTCCTCATGCGTAAAAACCTACGACTTGAAGCAATATGGGGTAGTCAATACGAACACTTTGTTCGGGGATTGCCACTGCTTGAGAAAAGCGATTTACCTTTCGCTGATATGATCAGTCATCAACTCCCACTCACACAAGTAGAAGATGGATTTAAGGCACTTGATGGTGGATACCGTATAAATGGTGAAACAGCAATAAAGATTGCTATTCGGGCACAAGAATAATTACACAAAATTGACAAGGCAGGAGAAGTAACTTATGTCAAAAACCTATCGCGTTGGCTTTGCTTCGTTAGTTCACGACCATGTTTGGGGTGAATTGAATCGCTGGAAGGAACATCCCCAAGTTGAGATCGTCGCAGCAGGTGATGTCAACGCTGAATTACGCGACCAATTCAAATCAGAGACAGGTGTTGAAAACGTATATGATTCATGGCAGGAGATGATAGACAAAGAGGAATTAGATATCGTTCAAGCATCTGCTGAAAACAGTACCGGACCCGGAATCGTTGCGGCAGCTGCAGCAAAAGGAATTCACGTCGTATCTGAAAAACCTATGGCAGCACGATTATCACAAGCTGATCAGATGCTAAAGTCAGCGGAAGCTGCAAAAACTCTCTTGATGATTAATTGGCCGACTGCGTGGAGTCCAGCTTTGAACAAAGCGATGCAACTCATTCAAGAAGGCGCGATCGGCAATGTATTACATTTCAAATGGCGGTCAGCCCACAATGGTCCAAAAGAAATCGGCTGCTCACGTTATTTCTACGAATGGTTATACGATGAGGAGAAAAACGGTGCTGGTGCATTGATGGACTACTGTTGCTACTGTGCCGATATGTGTGCATATCTGCTCGGACTACCCGAACAAGTTACTGCATTCCGCGGCACTTTTGTCAAAGACTATCCTGTTCCTGACGATAACGCAATCATCCTGATGAAGTATGCTAACGCTTTCGGTATAACAGAAGCATCTTGGACTCAAAAGACGGGTTATATCACACCAAATCCTGTTGTTTATGGCACTGAGGGTGCATTGTCAATATCGGGAAATCAAGTCAATCTTACACCTGCTGGCAGTGACGTTCAATCCATAGAACCTGATCCCATACCTGAAGGCAGAAGAAATGCCCCTGAATACTTAATTCACTGCTTGGAATCGGGTGAAGCGATAGAAGGTTTGTGCTGTCCAAAAGTCAGTCGTGATGCACAAGAAATCTTAGAAGCAGGACTTGTTTCTTCTGATAGTGGCAAAGCAGTCAACTTGCCAATGAAATAATACCATTAAGGACATAGCATGTTTGTAGTCGCGCAATTCATTGTGCCTCTTACATTTATTCTATATCATACTTTCATTCATAGAAATGGCATAAGTTTGAGTTAATATTAGCATTATTTAAAATAAGGAGAATCTAATTGAGCGAAAGAATACCTATAGCATTACAGTTATATTCTGTCAGAGATGATTGTGCAAAAGACTTATCTCTTACCCTACAAGCAGTTGCACAGATGGGGTATGAAGGGGTTGAATTTGCTGGATATTATGACCGATCTGCAGAAGAATTACGCGGTATGTGTGATGATCTTGAACTTAAGATAGTTGGCACGCATACAGGATTGAACACACTTCTTGGTGATCAACTTGAGAAAACCGTGGAGTTCAATAAAACACTTGGTAACCCCTATCTAATCGTTCCAGGCTTAGGTGGAGAATATACCAATTCACAAGATGCTTGGAAAGATACTGCTAAAATCTTCAACGATATTGCAGATAAAATCTCTGACCAAGGTCTATATACTGGCTATCACAATCATGCAGGTGAGTTCAAACCTTTGGAGGGAAAAATCCCTTGGGACACTTTTGCCAGCAACACCCGTGAAGAAGTCGTATTACAGATAGATACGGGTCATGTCCTACGCGCAGGTCAAGACAACGTCCCATTCATTGAACGATACCCCGGCAGATACAAGATCGTGCATATTAAAGAGTTCTCCGCAACCAATGACAAAGCACTCATCGGAGAAGGTGACTTGGCATGGGAGGAAGTCTTTGATGCATTTGAAACGGTCGGCGGCACTGAATGGTACATCGTTGAGCAAGAAAGTTACCCTTATCCTCCGCTTGAATGTGCTAAACGTTGTCTTGAAGCTCTAAGAAAAATGGGAAAAATATAGGTTTGAGTGAACCGGATGCATCGCGACCGAACGGTCAATCAGTCACCGTTGAGACGGATCTTTTACTCTGGTGGGAGGATTATTATTTACCTGTATTTGAATATATCCTCCCCAAAATGGGTGACCTACAAGGTAAAAGGGTGCTTGAGTTAGGCACTGGTACAGGTGGTACTGCAACACTTCTTGCCAAGAAAGGTGCATCAGTCATTGGCATAGACCTTTTACCCTTTCGTTTAGATGAAGCGAGGGATAGGGTCAAACACCACGATGTCTCAAATGCGGTTGACTTTTCACTCATGGATGCCACGCAACTCGCCTTTCCAGATAACACGTTTGATTTCGTTATCTCAAAATCCGTGTTAGTGTTCACTGAACACGCGCAAACAGCACAAGAGTGTCACCGCGTTCTTAAACCGGGTGGCAAGGCGATATTCATGGAGAATATGCGTCATCATCCGATAGTTTGGCTTTATCGCAAAATCTTCTTGAAATACTCACAAGAGTTGCATTATTTCTCACTTGGCGATATTGAGGCATTAGATGTAAAATTTGATGAGGTGAATCACAGAGAATTCCATTTCCTTTCAATAGGCGCACTCTTTTGGAAAAAAGCCGTGCCAATCCCTATCTTCTATCAATGGACCCTTCAATTTCTCAAAGTAATAGATAAAATGCTCTTACGACTGATACCTTATCTAAAACGTTTCTGTTGGATTTCCGCAATCATCTGCCATAAAAAGGTGTGAACGCCTGCACTATTTGTCCCCGATATTAGAGAGAAAGATTACTTTCATTACTTAGGAACAACCATGAAATTAAAGTATCGCATCTTTGCATTAATTCTCATGTTTGTGGGAATGACATCTGATGTTCTTGCACAAGACAATGCACAACTCGGATTACCCGACGGTGCAATCGCACGACTTGGTAAAGGTGGGATCAATATCATGCGGTTCTCACCAGATGGAACGCGACTTGCCGTTGGTACTGATGTTGGTCTGTGGCTTTACGATGTTCCAGATGGGAAGGCAACTGCATTATTTACAGACCATTCCAAAAAAGTCTACGCACTTGCATTTTCAGATGATGGAAGAATACTCGCAAGTGGTGGATACGGAAATCCTACCATACAACTGTGGTATTTAGAGAACGATACTCCCCATTCTACTTTGTTTTTTAATAGAGGATCTAAGACTGTTGTTGCATTGGTTTTTTTGGGTAATACACTTATCAGTTATGACAGAAGTGGAAGAATCATCTATTGGAATATAAATGCCGGTGAAATTTTATCAGAATTGGGAAGGGTGAATCCAAATCAAGCTGTTACGTTTTCGCATACAGGCAAGTATATTGCTGTAACGGATATTCAACACAAAATACATATATATGATACATCCTTGAGCGATAAGCATCTTGTCTTTCAAGACGATGATATAAAGGATGGTATTTTTGCCTTATCCATTACATCGAATAATGAAACAATGCTAAGTGCTGTTGCGGACAATTCTGTTAGAATTTGGGATATTGCAGAACGGAGACTGACAACATCTTTGATTGGACATAAGTCCACAATCACTTCTGTTGCCATATCACCAGATGACAAAATATTCGCAAGTGGAGATGCTAATAAAGAAATTATCCTCTGGGATGTTGAAAATCCTAAAAGACTTAGAACATTAACAGGACACAAGAACACCATTAATGCTCTAACTTTTTCACCTGAAGGTGCAAGTAAATATAGCGGATGTCTTGCAAGTGGTAGTCTTGATGGCACAATCCGATTTTGGAATCCTGATACAGGTGAAGAACTTGTCACCTTTGCTACAGGACATACGAAATGGATAAAGGCTATTGCCTTTTCTGAGAATGGGTCAACATTTGTAAGTGCTAACATGACTGGGACAGTTGATGTTTGGAGTTTGAATGGTTATGAAGAAATAGGCACATTTACTAAGAGTGAAAGCGATTATGTTTCTTCAGTTGCATTTACCAATGATGCTAAACGTTTTGTCTGTCAAGGGTTAAACAATTATTCAATTACATTCGAACCATACAGTTTCGGATATTCTGGAGATACAGATGACAACTTTGAAGTACTCCCTATACGAATGTGGTATATAACCACTGGTGAAGAAGTATTAGGTCATTGGAATGATCATTCATGTAATATACTTACATTTTCACCTGATAAAGAAAAACTTGCCATATATGGATCAGAAGATGTGTTGGGATGGAATATTAATTCTGCAGAAGAATCGTTTAATCTATCAACTGAGGATATATCGTTCATTGAAAACATGATAATGTCACCTGACGGTAAATACCTTGCTATCTACGAATCCTCTGGCAAACCATTCATATGGAAAATAGAAAAACCAGAAGATCCTCCAATACAAACTAAAACGCGTGTCAAATCTATGGCATTCTCTCCAGATGGTAATAGAATTGCAGTCTTAAGCGGTGAGAATATTTTCCTACATGATTTAGAAACGTTCGAATCTGACGAACCTAAAGAAATTTATGCAGACCTACACGGACATATAATTAAAATGATCTTCTCTCCCGATAGTAAAATCCTTGTCGTTACTGGATTTGTTGAGCTAATATCGAATATCAGAATGAAATTGTGGGATGTGGAAACAGGTCAAGAAATTAGAACTTTGTCTGGACACACTGAACTTATAGAAGCACTTACTTTTTCACATGATGGGAAAATACTTGCCAGTGGAAGTTTTGATGGGACCGTGCTGTTGTGGGATTGGGAGAAAATATCTAAAAGACAAGAAGATGCTGAATAACAAATCAATAAATGATGCACGCACCACCGACACAGACGCTTCCTGCTTTCTGAGTAACATCACCCGCTACACTGTTCTCTTCTCCTTGTTCAAATTCCGATACTAATAACTCAGTTTTTTCTGCAGGTTTTGTAAGATTTATCTGTAAAGAATCGTTTGTAGTCAGAGTATATGTACATCCAGCGTATAGCATGGAAAAAAGAAATACACACAAGAGTGTGAGTGCAAATATGTATTTGGATTTCATAAATTACACCTCTATTTTTTGTAGGTTCACTTGGTCAAGAGAGTTGCTTCCAATTTCAAGTCCGCTTGCTGATGTAATATGGTTAGCATATTTTGACATAGAACTTAGTCCAATCTCTTCACGCTTTTGATTGACAGTTTGAAGGATTAGCACATCAAGGATAACAGGATCCGCACTTACAAACATCCCACCAAATTGCCATATACTTTCTGCGTGATATGTAGGACCTTTGTCATAGGAAGCCTGCAACCCATCAACGATGTTAAGGACGACTTTATCCTTAATCACCTTGTTCTCATAAATCTCAGCGATTGCAGGATTGCAATAGAGCGGTCTACCATGAAATCTCCTTGTATTGTCCACACTACCGAAAGCCATGTTTTTGAGACATCCACTGATTCCCGACATTTCGTGTTGTTTCAGAACAGGGACATTTATTACGACATCCACCATTTCAGTTATGATGCGGGAATAAAGTGAGCGGGTGCTTTCATTTTCGCGGCGAGTGATGCTGTCCTTTTCGGTTTCGTAGATAACTTTGTCGTCGTAACCGATGTCGTTTAAGTTGGTTGCCAATGTGCGGACATCGCTTTGGTCTGTGATAATGGGAAATCCCGCACTCAAAAGATGGTCTTCAAACCGATCCCATATAATGATCTGTTTTCTGAGAACTCCCGCATTGTTCAATGAATCAACTATTTTATTCACTAAAGCAGCATGTGTGCTTAATTTTGGTCCGGCAAGTGGATTGATTTTAATCCCAACAATGTTTGCAGGTAAAACAAAATCTCTCCACGCTTCTTTTGCTGTTTCGCGTCCTGTGAGTTTTACCATAGCCTGATCGAGCATCTCACCTACAGCATCTTCATCCAGTCTATCATCTTCCCACACTTGTTTGCCAAGAACTTCTATGACAGGAGTTAGGTTTTCCTTCTGTTGAGGCGTGGAGAGTACACGACCCCCAATTTGTGCAAATGCTGGAAAAGTGCTAAGGGCAGCACCACTAACAGCACCCATTGCCGTAAGGAATTCACGGCGGTCTAACTTATTGCGTTCTTGTGCTGTCTCTTCACAGTCAGACATAATGTTAGCAATTACTTTGTCGGTAGTATTCATCAAAGTTTACCTAATTCCGTTAGAATGGTAGCGGTAGGCACACGATTAGAAAAAGAATCGAGCGACTTCCACGCAATTGTTCCATCCTGAGCAATAATATACGCTGCTGGTCTTGCTATTGTTTCGTTAGTCTGATCCAAGACATTATATGCGTTGATAGCATCTTTGTAGGTGTCTGCAAGAACAGGGTACGTGAGTCCTTCATTCTCAGTAGTTTCCTTTGTAATACTCACATTTTCAGAACTGATAGCAAATAGTTCTGCATTATTGTTTTTAATTTCTTCGTAATTTTCTTGCAACTCAACGAGTTGCGTTGTGCATAACGTTCAGCCACCCGTTCTGTAAAAGACGATTACCACATGTTTGCCATTATCAAGATGTTCTGAGAGTGTGTGTATATTACCATCTCCATCGGATAACTGAAAATCAGGTGCGCCTGTGCCAATTACTAAACCTTCACCTAATTCCGCTTCTGCTTCTGTTTCTGGCACTGTAATAGTATCTATTTTGTTAGAACTATCTACTGGATTGTCAGTTGAACCACAACTAAAAACACTAAATATCAAAAGTGCTAATACAAGGTGCATACAAGTTTGTCTCATATATATAATCCTTTCTTATGGAGTATCCATTTCCATTAATGACAGAAGAGCTACCAAAGTTTTCCTAATTCTTTCAGGATTTTTGCTGTTGACACTCGTCTATCAAAAGTATCAAGCGATTTCCAAACGATTGTACCATCAGATTCAAGAAGAAATGTGGCTGCCCGTGCAACACCAGGAAATTCTTGATCTTCTACATTGTAAGGTATAACCGCTTCAAGATCTTCATCGGAGAGGACTGGAAACTGTAACTTTTCACTAACAACTGTCCTTTTTGTTGTTGGTATATCTTCAACACTAATAGCAAATAATTCAGCGTTATCCAATTTTATTCTATCGTAATTTTCTTGCAACTCACCGAGCTGCGTTAAACATGCAGGTCAGGCACCATGTATGTAAAAGACAAGAATGACATTTTTGCCTTCATCAAGAACATCGTACAATGAATGTCTTTTCCTATCACCGTCTGGCAATTCAAACTCAGGTGCTTTTGTAAAAATAGGTAACCCTTCTCCAGGTTCCTCAGGTTCAATTTCCCTGTCTCCTATTCCAATTGGTGTTAACTTTACATTCAATTTCTCAGTTTCATCGGCAGATATTGAATCTACTGATATTTCATGTAATTCATAGTCTGCATTTTCAATAGTCAAAGTAAACTTCTGCTGAGTAGGAAGATTATCAAAGTTGAATATTCCTTCATCAGAGGAGATAGTCTCGTATTGTTTTCCATCCTGATCTGTAAGTTGAACGCGTATCTCAGGCAGACGAATTCCAGTCCTATTGTTCCGTATAAGTCCGATAATGTGTGAGACAGGTCCTGACAATTCTTCAAGTGTGATAGTATCCAAAGTAACTGTTTCACCTGCTATGACTGTAACTTTGAGTTCAGTATCTTGGAATCCTTTAGCTGAAATGTGTAAGGTATACTCTCCAGCTTCAATTTTCCTGAGTGTGAAGCCACTTTCACCTTCCATCTGTGCAACAATTTCACCATCCTTAAGTAAACGGATTTGGAATGTCTCATCAACACTTGTTGACACTTTTCCATGCAGAACACCGGTTGTAGTTTCTACATCTGGTATTTCACTGACAGGATTTTCTGTAGTCTCACAGCCTAAAATAACAAGAAGTAGTAGTGGAATTATGATGATTGAAAAAAATCGCATCATTTTATTCTCCAATTGTGTTTATTTCATAGAAAATCTATATTTACGAGTTTATTCGACTTGTTTGAAATAATGCCATTTCTATTAGTTTATGTCTCATTATTCGTTGTCAGAAATGAAACGACATACGGCACAAACTAGCAGTTTGTGATACAAAAAGAAATGAAACGAAGTACAGCACAAACTAGCAGTTTGTGCTACAAGAAAGAGATTGATTCTCTTAGAAACGGTATAACATTAAACAAGCATTCCATTTATGTATTATAATGCGTTCTCTTTGTAATGTATATTCACAATCAGTGCAGTTGTAAAACCGAACCTTTCGCGGTTATTAGTGTTCGATTCTGAGAAATCAGTTCACAACCAAGACAAATCTCACAAAACTATTTACCTAACTGTTCAATAATTTCAGCATTTGGAATGCGATGACCTAAACGTGCATCAAGGAATGTCCAGGTAACTATACCATTCGGATCAATTATATATGTGGCAGGACGTGCAATATGCTTGTTGTTTGGATCAACGACATTGTAATCTGCAATCGTCTCCTTTTCACTATCAGCGAGTACAGCGAACTTGAGTCCTTTTTTATCAACAGTCTGTTTTGATGCTGCGACGGTATCGGAACTGATAACGACGAGTTCTGCCCCTTTAGCTTTTATGTTGTCATAACCATCTTGCAACTCTCCGAGTTGGTCAACGCAAAACGGTCACCAACCCCCACGGTAAAAGACAATCACTGCCTTCTTGTTGCCAATAAAATCGGCAAGTGACCGTAGTTGATTATTGCTGTCAGGCAACTCAAAATCAGGTGCTTGGCTGCCGACACTTAAACCTTCACCTGGACCCAATATTTCTGGTTCGGGAATAGCCGTTAGTTCTACATCTATTTCAAGGGTCTCATCTGCACCGATAGCATCTATAGAGACTTCTTGATCTTCGTATCCTACATGATTAATTGTTAGAGTGAATGATTGATCAACCGGTAGATTTTCAAAGGTAAAAGCACCTTCATCAGAAGTCAATGTTTCATATTCTTCGCCTGATTCATCGGTAAGTTGGACGAGAACATCAACTAATACATTCCCAGTTTTTTCATCTGTTAATATGCCATTCAAATGAGAAACAGGTACATCTAAAGGTGTCAGTGTTACTTTATCTAACACGTTGGTTTCACCAGACTCAATTTCTACATTTAATTCTGTTGTTTCATATCCTTTTGCAGAAATCTCAACAGTATATTGCCCCTCTTCTATATCTCCGAGGTCATAATCTGCATCAGAATCTGTTTGTGCGATGAGTTGACCATCTTTCAATAGACGGACATGAATAGTAACTCCTTCAATTGATTCAATCTGCATCTGAAGTTTGCCAAGTTCTAATTGGACCTCTCCAGGTTTGTCGATTGGGTCTTCCGTTGAACCACAACCGAATCCAATCAACATCAACAGTGCTAATGCAAAGAGTGGTAATGACTTTTTCATGACTATTTGTTTCCTTTACAAAATGAAAACTTCAGTATTTTTGGTATATGATTTACACAGTTTCCACGTTTTTCTACAACTGAGACTAAAATGTTGTTAATTCAATGGTATTCTGAATTTGACGGCGCGCTTACTAAGCGCGCCTACCGTTTGAACGAATGTTCTGTAACATACATGTAGATAGTGTAGTAGCGATAGAGAACGTTCCCTAAACTTATTACACATTATTTTGAAGTACGTTCTTTGATTGTCCCCCAAGTCGTAGCAAGTTTCCCTTGTGCTTCAACAGCAGTAGAATTCACAAGACCATCAGACATGATAGAACTTATGTCATCTTCAGTTAATGCTACATTAAAAAGTGCAACTTCATCGATGATTCCATTTGTGTATCTGTCAAAGTGCCGACCGATATGGAACACACCTTCAGCAGTACCATATCCATCTTCAGTATTGAAATCAACTTCAGCTTCCATATTTCCATCAATCCAAATGGATGCTTTACCAGTATCTGTGTTTGCCACACCCGCAATGAAATGCCACTGATCATCACCAATCTCAGTTGTACTTTCTGGTCTGAAACTTGCATTTGCACTATCACGCAAGAAGAAAGTCACTTTGTTGTTGCCACCTCCGTTCCAGATCATGTACCAAGGCGTTGCTTGTGATGTATCTTCATAATTCTTTCCTGCAAGTGAACCACCGACCACTGTTCCTTTGAAATGAGCTGTGAGTGAAAAGGATGTTCCAGCTTCAAAAGCAACATTTTCAGAATGTTGAACTTCGACCCAGTCATCTGTTCCATCAAATTGGAGTGCTTTACCAAATTGACCATCTACCCAAGTTGCTCCGTGAATTTGACCTTCACTGTTTTGACTTGATGAATCGCTTGCTACAGTGCCTTCACCTTCATCAAAAAGCCACAATCCGGTGATGTTTTCATAACTGAATTCTGCATAACTTGGATATGCTATAAGCAAAACGAGACTAATAAACAAAGTTAACGTAAATCCAAAATTTTTCATCATATATATCTCCTAATTTTATTTTATATTTCGCTTAATATTAGCCCATGTTGTTGTGAGTTTCCCTACCGCGTCTACTGCTGCAGCCTCTTCTAAACCATTGTCCATAATAGTGTCCATATCATCTTCGGTCAATGCAACATTAAAGAGCCCAACATCATCAATTATACCTCTTGTATAACGGTCAAAGTGGCGTGCGATATGAAAAACGCTATCATTTGTGCCGTAACCTTCAGAAACATCTAAGTTTCCTTCAACATTCTTTTTTCCATCTATCCACAAGGAAATTTTCTTTGCATCTGCATCAGCAACAGCTGCAATAAAATGCCATTTTTCATCTGAGACTGGCACTGTACTATCTATTTTTAAATTCTGATCTGCTGACGTGCGAAGAAAAAAAGATACATTTGCATCACCACCACCATTCCATAACAAATACCAAGGTTTGACTTGGGTTTGATCTTCATAACCTTTGCCGACAAGAGAACCTCCTACTGCTGATCCATTGTAATGAAGTGTAATAGAGAAAGAAGTTCCTTTTTCAAACGCAACAGTATCCGAGTGTTGAACTTCAACCCAGTCATCCGTACCATCAAATTCAAGTGCTTTACCAAATTTACCATCAACCCATTTTGCACCACCGACAATTTTACCATCGTTACCGTTAACTGACGAATCTTTTGCTGTGTTCCCTTTGCCCTCATTAAAGAGCCACATTCCCATAATGTTGTCGGCATCAAACGCCGCATGTGTGGGAAGGATTATGAAACATACAACAAATAGCATAATTACATAGATACGTAGTATACTCAATTTCTTACATCCTTTATATAGTTACATATTAGTTTCTATCAAGACAAATACTGCATTTTAGTATTGTAAGACCAATAGAGTAAAGTATATCATGAATATTGAGATTCATCAAGAATATTTTCAACTGCAGCAGATTATTTTGTCTGTAGTTTACTTGCGTTTTTATCATTAACAAAATATTGGAAGATACCTACAGAACGTGAGTTTGAAAATAGTTTAGAAGTTAAAAAGCATAGGTAAATCGTTGATTTCCTGAAGTTTCGCAGGTTCACCGAGGGTTTGTGCTCTAAAAGTTGATAAGCAATCAGGGCAGTAACCACATTCACTTGAAAGTTGACAATACTTCTATGTCGGCTGTGTTCCAGCTGTGTCTGTGTTTTCAGTTCCTTAATCACAGATTCAATAATCACACGTTTTCTCAACCACTCCGCCTCGGAAGTAGACAGCGGTTCGGGTTTCATATTCTTACGGACTTTGTAGATCAAGTTGATACCTTGCTGGCGAAGCGTTTCCCGCAGGTCTTTAGAGATATATCCCTTATCTCCATAGAGGGAACCCTGCAGTCCCACCACTAAATCGGGTAAGGGTTTTCGGTCATCTGTGTTGCCCGGTGTGAGTTGAATACCTAAAAGTTCGCCTTTCTCATTGATGATCAGGTGAAGTTTAAAGCCAAAGAACCAGCCCATAGAGGTTTTTGAACGCCCCGCATATTCAGCAAAGACACGATGTGCTGAAATCCGTTTGTTATCACACACGCGCAGACGCGTGGAATCTACAAAAGAGGTGCCACTACATTCTCCGAGGTGCACATCAAGAAAAATCGTCAAGAGGTACAGCACCTCTTTTTTGAGCTGCACGATCCGAGAATAACTGACAAGATTTGGAAACTCAGCACACCAATAGACGCAGACATGTTTTTCATAAAAATGTTTGAACGTACGATACCCACTTTGATGGAAGGCAATGATTATGGTCATTACCTCACTGTCGTGTAGATTGCGCGGACGCCCGCGTGTTTCAACCGGTTTATCGTTCTGAAGTGATCGCGATTCCAGAAATGCCTTATAAGCTAAAAAAGTCGTCAATTTTGCAAAAAAGTGTTAAAATACGCATTAGAGAACTCCTTTGGAAAGTAAGTATAATGACTTTATTATACCAAAAGAGTTCTCTTTAGACAAAATATCTGAATTATTTATCAAACTCACGTTAATATTAAAAATGAAAAACGTTATTTTATCAGCCACACTGTACTCACTAAAATTCATGTTTTGAAGATGTGAGATATCAAAAATACTGGGGCGAGTTATATCAACAGTTCTTCCAGCTGTATTATCTCTGTTCTCTTTACTATATCCCAACCGATCTATCTTTTTAATTCATCATTAAACAGTACTAGGCAATGAACTTCTTTGACTCGCCCAGCGGTGCTTGTTTTGTAAAGAAAATGTATAGGTTGCGGTCCCATTCCAAGTCAAGGTTTTGTAATCCATGTTACGCCTTCATATTTAGTTTGAAACAAAGGAATGAAGTTCATAGGTTTTGACAGAAGTATTGTTAGATAGTTGGAGGGAATTACAAAGTTGAGATTTTGCCTATCTCTGCGACTAGCGTATGAAACGCCTATGACTTCCGATCTACCATTTATAGTAAACTTTAGATTTTATGATACATGTTTATAACTTCATCAATGGTTCCATCTGCCTTGTATTCTCTAAGTCGTTTGATATTGGCAAAGTCATGTTCAATCGGATTGTAGTCAGGTGAATAAGGTGGCAAAAACAACACCTCTGCTCCCGATGCTTCTATCAGCTCACAAGTGCGATGCGTCTTGTGTATTTTAGCATTATCAAGAACCACCACGTCTGAGACAGACAACCTTGGACATAAATAGGTTTCAAGCCAAGCATTGAAACACGCAGCATCGCAGCTACCATCAAACAAACAGGGTGCCGTAAAATTGGAATCGATACGCGCAGCGACCAGCGTCGTTGTTCGTGTTCTAGTGCCTGAGATCAAATCTAAAACAGTTTCACCTTTTGGAGCATACCCATGCCGTCTATAACTCTCAGCGCGAAAACCGCATTCATCAACACAAACTATCTTTTTCCCAGCGTCGTGTTTCTCGGCGAGTGCCTGCAGGTAGACTTGTCGTTTCTCGTCGCACCTTTCCCTGTATCCGAGTGTCTTTTTTTCGCGTGATACCGAGTTTTCGTAGTCCATAACCGATACAAAACTCTGAAACATCAAAGTGTGCAGCACGCTCTTTTTGTGTCAAGTCTGGGAAATCAGCGAGGGTGTGTAAAGTTTTTGGCATGAAATTGCCTTGAATGGAGTTCTTGCTCAGAATGTATACACATGGTATCCTAACCTAATAAATAAATCACAATTTTAGGAGAGGATACCAATGTCAAGTATATCATTAAGTGTTCATGAAAGCAACGATTACGAAGATGATTTTAGAAAGATTGTCAAAGAAGTAAACGATCTCTATGGAGACATCAATGTTGACGAGAGTTTATCTTTAGATGATGTTGAAGTTCGTGTTTTTGAAGCATTTCGTTCTCTTGAACAAAAGTTTTTAGAAATGTGTGTCTCTAAAAAGGCAGGTAAGAAAGAGAGTGAACCTGTTGAATGTCCAGAGTGTAAAGCACCTTGTCGTCCATTACGCAAGCGTGCGAAACATCTAACAACTCTTTGTGGCAAAATAAGTATAAGGCGTTGGGTGTATTGTTGTGAACACGGACATAGGCATGCCCCGTGGGAAGTCAAACAGAAGTTATCGGATCAATACACGCATCGTGTCGCTGAAGCGATGTGTCGTTTGTCTGCGCGGCTTGACTATAGGGAAGCATCAGAGGAGTTGTCTCATCAAGGTATAGAAGTGAGTCACACGAGACTTCATCAAAATGTGTGTAAGTGGGCAGAAGATTTGGATGTATGTGAACAAGTAGAGGCTCAAGAACTTAAGGAAAATCAGCGTTGGTATGTGAGTTGCGATGGGTGCCACACGAACTCTCCGGATGGGTGGAAAGAGGTGAAAGTGGGGTGTATTTACAGAGATTATCCACAACCTGTTTCGGGTGGGACCCCGAGTGTGCGAACAGAAAGTATTCGGTATGTTGCGGGTCGTCAAAATGCCGCCGCTTTTGGTAAGAAGTTGTATGCGTTAGCACTAAAAAGTGGCATCTATCAAAAAGATATAAATACACAAGTGATTGTATTTATCGGAGATGGTGCTGCGTGGATTTGGAACCTTTGTAAAGAATACTTTCCGAATGCCGTTCAGATTGTGGATCACATGCACGCCACATCTCATCTCTATAATGTTGCTAAAGTTGCCTTTGGTGAGACGGAGACAGAAGCTATTGACACTTGGATAAAAGAAACGGAGCCACTTCTTTATCATGGCAATATCATAGCAGTTGCCTCAAACATTCGTGCCTTAGCCACACAGCACCCTGAAGTGTCAGAGGTGTTAGAAAGAGAAGCGAGATATTTTGAAAAACATGCAAACCGCATGCAGTATAAAGCGTTTAGAGAAAAAGGGTATATGATTGGAAGTGGTGTGATTGAAAGTGCGTGTAAACATGTTGTCGGAGAAAGGTGTAAACAAGCAGCTATGAGATGGGAGAGACCGGGCATCAATGCTGTGCTAAAGTGGAGATGTTTATCAAAGAATAAGGCTTGGGACAAATATTGGTATCCAAACACAAAAGCAGCATGATGTTCATGCCAAAAACTTTACACACCCAATCAGCGACATGTTTTCTGAGTGCCTCCTCATCAATCACTCTCATTTTTTGGGTCCCGTTTTTCTAATGGCAAACGGGTCGTCAGCTGCTAACCATCTATCAATAGTTGAGCGGGCAACGGAAAACAGACGGGAAGCATCAGATTTTTTCCCGCCAGCTACAACAAAATCTAAAATGCGTTTTCGTAAATCTGGTGAATGTGCCATGGGAAACATATTCTAACAAAAAACAAAAAATGTATCAATAATTCTAAATGTCACTATAAATTGACGCCTATGGAGTGTAAAGTTTTTGTCACCGTAGAGTCAATTCATGTGAAAAACCTGTGATCTATTGTAGGGCGAAATCAAGTAATCAACGGTATGAACGCCTGATGAATATTAAGAAATAAATTGGGTAATTTGAGATCAAAGTCCAGCGCGCTTACAAAGCGCGCCTACGGGTTTGACAATCGCCCTTACAAAGCACTCCTACTACCAGTTTTGGCGTGATTATAATTACCCGTTTAATAAATTAATCCTCATTAGGCGTTCCCCCAAATCAACGCCAAATGCGCCAAATCAAGAAATCAACGGTATGAACGCCTTTTGGCGTTCCCCGGGTATGAATGCCATTGAGGCATTCCCCGTGTGGCATTTGTCCAAATCAACGCCAAATGCGCGTGTGGCATTTGGCGGGTATGAATGCGCTTAGACGAATACGCGTTTGGTATTCGCCATGATTCCCCGGGTCTCTGTGCCCCGCCATTCCTTGTCCCGTAAGGCAACGGGCGGGCACAGAGACCCGTCCCTACAATTCATGGTGAGAAGTTAGTGACAAAATATTTACACACCCTTCGTTATATACCCATTACTAAAGCTACCGCAGCAAGTAATATAAGTATTGATACAACTCCCATTAGGCTTGACACTATAGACATCTGCTTTCGGATGGGTTGGATTTCAGGAGGTAGTTCTTCCAATGATTCGTCTAGTGTTTCAATTGCTTTAGCCAATTTTGGACCAAACACAAAACTGTGGAGCGTAGTAAGTATAACGAGTACAACAAACAGCATCAATTTAATAAATAATGTTCTCATAAACGAAGTCATGATAGTAGTGTCAGCCGATTGAGATAATCCAATTGCATTGAAAACATTAATTAGTCCAGTAAAGAATAATATAGCAACACAACCCCATACAATTGGTTCAAATCGTTTTCCAATTTGTGTCAGTAGTTTTATCCGTTGCACAGGTGGCAAGTTCTGACGAAAATATGGGACAATAACCATTGCTAAAACAAGATTACCTCCAATCCATACAACGGCTGCAATAACATGTAACCATCTGATCAATAGATTCAATATCTCTGGCATTTTGTGTAGTCCTTGTAAAATTGATATGTGAAATAATTATTAAAATCTCTAAATTCTTTGATCTTTAATAGTTTCCAGATGTTTCAACACAGCCTTTAAACGAGAGATTAAATTTTCACTGTCTACAGTGGAAAGTGAAACAGGTGCAAACTTGTGATAATCACCTTTAGTGAGGATTTCAATAATTTCCTCTATAGTTGGCTGAGGCACTTCCACATGATTACATATTTCTCGGACTTCTGCAATAGTTAACTGACGATATGGTTCATCAATCATATTACATAGAAATTGATGTAGAATGCGAGTCAATTCCTCTCCAAATGACGTTGAATTCATATCTATCGTTGCATCCTCTAAAGAATCTATTGAGACAGAGATACTTTCAATATGGGATTGACTCGCATCTGATGATGAGGAAAAACTTCCTATTTTTCTATTAGAACGATAAAACAGAATTCCTGCAGCAATTAGCATTCCGACAATCAAGACCGATAACAACCAAAGAGTCCAGTATGGGAAACTTGAAGCAGAATCAAGAGTAACCGATGTAGTTGGTATCACAGTGATTTGTATTGGTTCTGTATATGTCGTCTGATATGTTTTTGTGGTCGGATTGAAGAATGAAAACTCAATAGCAGGAATCTGCAAAATACCAGACTTTATGGGTACAACAACATAGTTGAAAAGAAAATTATCTCCGGTACCTTCTTTGACTTGGGTAGGTGGCTCAACTCTAAGATTTCGAATAGATGAAATATTGGGAAGAGTCAGATTCTTAAGATACCCTTGACCTAAAATTCTCAGAGATAAAGTTATGGCATTTTTGACCTTAAGCTTCTTCCGGTCTACTTGAGCGGTAATACTGAAATTACCTACAGCCCCACTAAAGTTTGTAGGTCTACCATTCTCAGGGAGTGGTTGTACATTGAGCGGAATTGCTTCCGTTTTCAAAGTCTTTGGATTATTCTTTAAGGGCAGTTTTAATTCAGAAGAGTCAATCAGGATTTTTCCAATGTTCTGTGGATACAAGCGTCTTACATATTCTTGAACATAGAATGTTTTACTACCTACCTTTGTAGTTGTGTTCTTTTCATCATTTAGTTTCTCAACGACAAATCCATTGAAGTTAGGTAATGATGGCGTGGGTGATTCCACTGTTGGCAAAATAGTCGTATACAAATAACGAAATCGATATTCTATACCTTCATGTATATAAGGTTTCTGATTTTCTACTTCAGCAACGACTTTATGAATTCCGCCGGTAGATGTGTTGTGATATGTATCTGTCGATGCAACGATTATCTTCCCTGGATTGGCTATATAAGGTACACCTTGATATAAGAAGCTGATATCTGGTAGAGCAATCTCACCGATCTTTTGTGGTATAAGTTCATAGACCCAACCCATTGTAACTGTAACTTTGTCGTCTACCAAGCGAGGAATGGTACCTGAATCAAGTGGCACAGCGAGGAAATTGGGGAGTAAGTTGAATTGTGGTGAACCGATATGGTTTAACTGTGTCTTACCGGATATTGTAAGTTCTAAAGTTGCTTTTTCGTTATATTGAATGTAGCGAGGAGAAACAACGGCTGTAACTTCAATATCCTTACATTCCACGACAGTAGCGAAAAGTATCAGTGGTATAATAAGAGTAATAACACCATATAATAGATTTGTTAGAAGGATTTGTATGTTACCAATCTTTAGCACGTCTAATACCGGTATTGAGCTGTTTTTTAAGAATCTTTTGACGTTGTCTGCTTTCATTCAATCTCAAATTCTCAAGGAGTTGGTTTATTTCACTTTCAGAAAGATTATTCGGTTCTGTCTTTGCAGAATCTTGCATTGAAGGGTTCTCATTTTGTTTTGGTGTGATGTTGGGTTTTTCTGCTGTCAATAGTTGAAGTGCCAAAGCTAGATTATGTTTTGCATCGACATCATGTGGATTCAAACGGAGTGATGATCTATACGATTCGATTGCTGCAGAAAGATCGCGCATCTGAAACTGAGCATTCCCTAAGTTGTAATAAACAGCAGCTTTATTTGAGACATTTACTTTGAGAAGTGCTGTTTGAAAGGCGTTTGCAGCTTGTCGAAATTTACCTTTTTTATATAATGCCGTTCCCAGATTATGATGGACGACAAGGTTGTTAGGTCTATCTATTGCTGCTTCTTGAAATGCAGACACCGCTGCGTCATAATCCTGAAACACATAAGCCTCGTGGCCACTTTTCATCAGACGATTCCAATTACCAATCCATCCGATAAGAATAGGTAAAAGTAGCATTAGAAGAAAAACTTGAAAAATTCTGTATAGCATATAACAATTATAACGATAAATTGTGCAATTATCAAGAATATGTTAACAATCATATTCAGAATGACTGCTTGATTGAACAATCAGAATATCATGTATTCTTACGAATGTTTACGAATTAAGAAAAATGGTGAATAGGTATTGTATGTTAGACCTATTCACCAAGTTATATGGATTACAATGAATTCTACAGGCTATAGTGCAAGTTAATTCCGTTTAATATCTGCCCAAATGGTCGTCAACTTACCAACTGGTTCTACGCTTAAGACTCCATCAATTTCTTTGAAGAATTCATCTTTGTTTGTAGCTGCATCTGGATAGATTTCAACGGTATCATGTGTGTCATCGTCAAAATGTAGGTTCATATAAGCACCTCCTCCACCTTCACTTACGCGGAATAGCAGCACGTTAGCACCTTTCAGTAGTTTGATTTCAACATTGTAATGAACCCTTTTTGCACCGCCGGTCCAATCAGGGTGATAATACCATTTTTCGCCGTTAATCCAGATTTGTGCATTATTATCGTGGGCGGGTGACATTACAGATGTCATCGCCTTCGGTGCATCAATTACAAGGATACCGTAGATGTCAATGTTATCGGCAGGTCCATTCCTATTCATATTATTATCACTATTAGTATCTAATTCAAAGACATTCCAGTTTCTAGGTCCTCCGTTTGCATCTCCCCATTCAATCTCATCCATATTTTTTGTTTTCTGCAAACCGGCGAGTGTAGATAGTGTAACCTGTGTCAGTTTGCCATTAGTGCCTTCGTCAATAAGATCTCTTCTTATAACATTTCCTGGACCACCAGTGTTTGTGTAATTTCCATCAGGTCCATACCACTTGCTGATCCAAGTGTTATAGCCAGAATGGTCTTCGTCTACTGTACCTGGTGGTTTTTCGAAAAAATCAGCTTCTTTCAAAGGACCGCCATCAAGATTGACTTCACCTTGAGCTGAGGTAGAGTTTGTTAAATTTAACATCAAACATAGACTGAATGCGATTGTCAGAAGAACAAAATTTGTATGTTTCATTTTTACACCCTTAATAAAAATAATAAGATTATGCTTGAAAGTTTTAAAGTAATTGGTAATTTAACTTACCATGTATTTATAATATCATACCACATTTAAATGACTTATGGAAAGGAAATTTACAGGATTAAAAGTTTATTGAACGTGAGTTTGATAATAGGTATATGAACTTCATTTTTCCTAAATATTACTCTCATAGACCCGGTAGGTACGGTTTCCGAACCAATGCAAAATACCACACGCGTATTCTGCCATAGGCGTCAATTTAAGAATATATTTACTTGTGAAGGATTTTGGAAGTCTGTTTTTATCATACACACCTTTCGCACCGCTGGTGCTTAGTTTCTTGTGGTGGACATTTTCTATACACCTTTCGCACCGCTGGTGCTGATATTTGATTTATAAAAGCCTCGGAGAGGCAGCATGCGCGTGTGGCATGCTGCATGAGGTGTATAGCACGTAATATCTACACAGACATAAGCCCCAGCGGGGCGACAGGTGTATTATAAGCACAAACTTTACCCACGAAATTGACGCCTATGGTTCGGTTTCCTAACCACACATACCGGCTTGGGACATTTAGCATTTGTGAAAAAACGCAACAAAAAACCGAAAACTAAATAGTCCTGAAGATCGAACGTATTTATTGAATTAATCATGAGTTCGGCATAAAATATAAGCATAAGATGAATAATCCAGAAACTAATGAAAGGATACCTTTATGAAGTTACAACTGACTCTCATTTGTGCATCATGCCTCTTACTTCTTTCATTATCCGAGGCAACCGTTCCTTCTCAATACGCGAAACAATCCACCGAATGGTTTCAAGGGGTGGAAGGTCGTCGCATTGCCGACAACGTCCTTACGTGGCAAACATCACACGGTAGTTGGCCAAAGAATAAAGACACTGCCTCTAAGCCGTTTGATGGTGATAGTAAGGATGATCTACGAGGAACGTTTGACAACGGTGCGACTACTAATGAGCTAAGGTTTGTTGCGCGTGCGTTTCTTGCGACAAACGAACCGCGCTACGAAAGAGCATTCCTCAAAGGTCTTTCACATATCTTTGAAGCACAATACTCGACCGGTGGGTGGCCTCAGTATTATCCACTAAGCAAAAACTACCATCGGCATATTACATTCAATGATGGAGTTATGGAGCGAATACTTGAATTACTACGTGATGTCACTGAATCTTCAGACTATAGGTTCTTGAATACAGAGTACATTGCTAAAGCTAAAACTGCTGTAACCAAGGGTATAGACTGCATCCTCCGAACACAGATCAAACAGAATGGCAAACTCACAGCTTGGTGTGCCCAGCATGATGAAAAAACGTTTGAACCTGCGTGGGCGCGTTCCTATGAGCCGCCATCAATCTCAGGTGCGGAAAGTGTCGGTGTTGTGCGTTTCCTGATGTCAATTGATGAGCCTACACCACAGATCATTGCGGCTGTTGAGGGAGCTGTTGCATGGTTCCGAAGTGTCGCGATCCAAGGCATGCGTTTAGAAGAGTTCACTAACCCTGAGGGACAGGCCGATAAACGGATTGTATCGGATCCGGAGGCGGGACCACTCTGGGCGCGTTTCTACGAGATCGGCACAAACCGTCCAATTTTTCTCGATCGGGACTCAGTTGTCCGTTATGTGTTTTCTGAGATTGGACAGGAACGTCGTACCGGATATGCCTACTATGGTGGTTGGGCAGCCAATCTCCTCACACATGAGTACCCGCGATGGAGAGAAAAGCAGAAGTTACCAAAGGAATGATCACCTGATGACTTCTCTGGACTCGGTTTGAGAGAATTCAATTAGATTGTAGGTTATTGAATTAATTTTCAAACTCGCGTTATTCGTATTTATTCAGCAGGATAAATATTCAATGCTGTCTGCCACTTATTTAGTTGTTCAACACGTTCTGTGGGGTCTAATGGAATTTCAAGAGGTCTTCCGCGGGTATCAACAACTAAGCCAACAACACCACCCATTGCTTCTGCTTCCAAGGGTGAGCCTCTGCCTGCTCCGACATCAAATTTCCTTGAAGGTTGGAGCTTCACTGATGCGGTTTCACCAATGTCAAGTGGATATAGTCGAATCTCACCATAAGGAACGTCTTCAGTGATAACTGCTTTGTCTTGAACACTTATCTCTATTGAGAGACATGATTCCCCCTCTTTTCCAACACCAATCGGTGATACACAAGTGCCGAGATGAATCAGACAATCACGTTCAAATACATGCGTTGCTGCTTCAGCATTAACTTGCGCTAATACACCAAGTTGAGGCATCATAAAGATACTATCAACAGCAAGATGTGTTATTCCTTCTGGTTGGAAAGCGTCGATCATCATAAGCATGGATTGCTGTCGTCTCGGCGCGTGTGACAGAACACCACCACTACCGACTAACATATCTAACGAAAGCATATTCACAAGAGTTTGACCACTCTCTCCCTGATCAAAAGCTTCTGAGATTGTGCGTTGTTGTTGAACACCACTCAATTCCACTGCTAACTGTTTATGTTGTACAAATGCCAATCGAAGTGCTTCACGGGCAATTGCTTGCTCTAATACTAATTCTTGTAGTGTTTGAGGAATGGTCGTCGGACGGATCATCTTGTTTTTCACGCGATTACGAAGGTCCCCTTCCTCTATATCAAAAGGCACCCAACGTAAGACATTATCTATCCCCGCTTCAGCGAGTACATTTGAAACACTATAACTCATACCCAGGTTCGCACTCACAGTCCGGTTAAAGATAGCTTCATCTTCTCGGTTCTTGAACACAGAAAACACATCAGTCGTTGCACCACCGATGTCAACACCAACAACCTGCATATCATGCTGTTCAGAAACGGTTTGGATTATTTCTCCAACTGCACCTGGAGTCGGCATAACGGGTGTATCTGTCCATTCAAGAAGTCTTTTGTAACCGGGGGCATGTGCCATCACATGCTCAAGGAATTGCTCTTGAATCTTGTGTCGTGTTGGCATCAATTCTTCACGTTCTAATATAGGACGAAGATTATCAACGATCTCTAAAGACATCACATCCTCTAAACGTTCACGAATAAGTTCGCGTGCATCTTTGTTTCCTGCATAAATAATAGGAAGTTCATAGGCAATGCCAAGACGCGGTTGGGGTCGGGCTGCTGCTATAATCTCAGCTAATTCAACAACATGTGAAGTTGTGCCACCATCAATTCCACCCGAAAGGAGAAGCATGTCGGGACGCAGGTGTCTGATACGTTCAATTTTTTCATGAGGCAGACGTTTGTCATTGGATGCAATCACATCCATCACGATAGCACCTGCACCGAGTGCCGCTCGTTCCGCACTCTCTGCAGTCATATTACGTACAACTCCTGCTACCATCATTTGCAGTCCACCACCCGCACTACTCGTTGATATATATATATCAACACCTTCATCTCCATTCTGTGGTTTGATGATAATTCCATCATCTAACAGTTTACGTCCAGCAAGTTCCTCTACTTCTGTAATTGCATTGATTACACCAGCAGTGACATCTTCAACAGGTGCTTCTACTGTTGTCGGTGCTTCACCGCGAACGATAAGTTGATATTCATCACCACGTTTCTCAATTAGTATTGCTTTTGTGGTAGTACTACCACAATCCGTAGCAAGAATAGAACGGATTCCTCTTCCCGATTCATTCATAGATTTTTTCTCCTAAACAGAAGACATGTGTATCTTTATCAAGTCGATTTTTTAAGAAATAGTTGTTCCTAACATTTGAGAACTCCATTCTAAGAAAACTAATATCCTAATTGTCGCAGATATTCGCGGTTGACTGTCATCCGTTCTTCATCTGTGCGATCTTCAACCATCCCAGGACACGCAGTAATCCATCTGTCAAAATTGAGTTCTTCCAGAGTTGACATTATAGCGGGAAAGTCCATCGCATCTCCACCACCAACATCTACCCAATCTACTTCATAAGAACTCCCATCACCGCCTGAGTAACCTGCATAGTCCTGTAGGTGTACATATACAAGTAGATCACTGTATCTACGTATGGATTCAATTGGATCAAATCCCCATAGGGCAGAATGGGAAACATCGATACACAGTTTGCACTTACGGAGTAAACTCATATATTTTGCCCAATCTTCAATAGAATCCACTGTTGTATTGGTATGGATATGATAGCAGACATCTAAGCCATAACGTGAACCGTAGTCAGCCCATTCCTCAGAAACATCAGCAAGTCTTGAAAGGTCATCGTTGTTTACGGGTCTATCTTTTGGTTTTCCTGCCCCCATAAACATAAAACAATCCGCTCCTACTTCTGCGGCGAAGTCGATTCTACGCAAATTGAGTTCCATCTGTTCGTAATTCTTATCAATCGGTAATCCACGTGCTGTTACAGCACAAACTGGCATATCAGCATTTTCACACATCCGGCGAATTCGACGCGGTGTACCCGCCCAGTCTAAAGATTGCCGCATTTCCCAACCATCCCAACCTGCTTCCTTCAGTTGTGCCAATAGTTCTTCAAAATCTGGTTCTTGCCATCGTAAAGTACTATATCCAAATTTGAAACCCATCAAGTTCTCTCCTTTTCTCTTTTATTTCTAAGTAAATAACGTGAGTTTGATATAGAGGTTAGAAAAACCGATACAATATATCACATTTATCACAGATTTGATGACAGGCATGTGATTGCACTCCAGCGGAGTGCTATGTCTATAGAAAATCCAAACACAAAGTTCTTGCACTCCAGCGGAGTGCTATGTGTGATAATCTCACATACCGCTCCGCTGGAGCGGAAACACTCGTTCAGAAGAATACTATAAACATATTGCTCCGCTGGAGCAAAGACGGTGTTTTGGGTATGTTGGAGCTGCTTTCTTTCTATTGAATTCACATGATGAACCAATCTTTTATATTCGAACTCAAGTTAAATATAAAGTCAGTTCAAATTATATCAGAATTTTATATCACTTGCAATAAATGTTCATTTTTGCTAAACTAAATTGATAATATACAACTTAAGGATTTTCCGTAACTACTCAGAATTAAGGAGAAATTATGGATCAAGTTAAACTTGGTTTTATAGGAACTGGTGGCATGGCAGGTGCGCATATGCGCAACCTTAAGGACAATTTTGAAGATGTTCAATTTTGTGCCATGTGTGATATTTCAGAAGATCGCGCGAAATCACGCGCCGAAGAGTTCGGTGGGAATGCATATTCCGATTATCGCGTGATGTATGATAAAGAAGACTTGGATGCAGTTTATATCTGCACACCACCTTTTGCACACGGTGAACAGGAACGAATTGCCTGTGAAAAAGGTATCGCAATGTTCATTGAGAAACCAATCCATTCGGAAATTGAACCAGCGATTATAATCAATGACTACATTAATGAAACTGGTGTCATAACCAGTGTTGGTTATCACTGGCGGTATGGTGGCAATGCTCAAAGTGCAAAGAAAATGCTGGAAGAGCAACCACAAGTACTCGGTGCACTCGGATATTGGATGGGTGGTATGCCCGGAACTCCTTGGTGGAGAGTCCGAGCACAATCCGGTGGACAGCACGTTGAACAAACAACACATATTTTTGATCTTTGTCGTTTTCTTGTTGGCAGCGATGGCAAAACAGTACACGGTGTTGCGAACAGTGGAAGCATGACTCATATCGAAAACTATGATGTTGATGATATCAGCATGGTAAACATCGAATTTGAAAACGGTGCTGTTGCAAACATCGTTTCTGCCTGTGCATTGGAAGGTTTTGGACGGGTACATCTTGAAGTATTCACACGTGGCCTCGTCGTCACTGTAGGTGGTCCCAATAATGCAAACCGAAAAGGAGAAACTGAACCACTTTCAGGTGGAGGTGGACAAGATCGCGACCGTGTCTTTATTGACGCTGTCAAGAGTGGAGATGACTCCGAAATCCTTTCACCATATAGCGATGCATTGCAGACACTACGCATTATGCTTGCCGCGAGTACGTCGTTTAGAACAGGTAAAGCTATTGATCTATAAACGGTTACAGCAACACTTAGTGTAATCATTTACACGATTTTTAGCCCTGGTTTCTATATATATATTCATACACTTTTTGACTATTATTTAGAGAGATAAATTATGCCAATTAATCAGTCAATCACCTTTGGTGGTTTCCGGCGTGACAGAGAGCCGGAAGATGTTATTAAGAAAGCCGCTGAAATCGGCTATAAATCTATTGAGATGCTGCCTGCTGATCTCTGGTCCGTTGTTCAAGACAACGGGATGCGGGTTGCAATCATTGTTGGACATTCATCCCTTCCATCAGGATTGAATGACCCAAGCAATCACGACAGAATAGAAGATGAATTGCTTAAAAACATTGATATAGCAGCAGAAAACGACATTCCAGGTCTTATCTGTTTCTCTGGGAATAGAGAAGGCAGATCCGAAGAGGAAGGTCGTGATAACACGATAGCTGGTCTGTCGCGCGTTACAAAGGCTGCAGAAGAGAAGGGTGTTAACCTCTGCGTTGAACTGCTCAACAGTAAAGTTAATCACCCTGACTATCAGTGCGATAAGACAGAGTGGGGTGTTGAGGTGTGTAAAGGTGTCGATTCACCGCGTGCCTTGTTGCTATATGATATCTATCACATGCAAATTATGGAAGGTGACCTCATTCGCAATATCACCGATTATATTGAATATATTGGACACTTCCATACGGCAGGAAACCCGGGTCGCCGTGACCTTGATGATGAACAGGAAATCTATTATCCTGCTGTGATGCGTGCCATTGCAAACACTGACTACGACTTGTATGTTGGACATGAGTTTAGTCCGAAGGGTGATGCATTTGACGCAATGCAACACGCCTATGATGTGTGTAATGTTTAATTAACTCTGATAGAAATGGGTAGGTAAATTTGCCTGCCCATTTTCCTGTATCCAAATTTAGGATTCTTTACGAATTCTTGTGCATTGATATACTTCCCTCCCACCAAGGCTTTATAATTCTTTCCACCCAATTCCTTTACTTATTCTCGGTAAATACTGAAAGTTTCTCTACACAAGTCCTTGAGATGGTATAATTCGGTTTCATTTTTCTTAATGCTTGCAGCCTTAGCAAGTTTCTGCTAAAATTTGAATAGTTTGATGATTGTTAAATAGAAAGTTTTGAGAAAGTCAAATAGGTATCTATAAATGCCAAACCCAAAAGATGTTTTTGATAATCCGCTTCAGTATCTTGATTTCCTTCAGTCTACTGATTTTGAAGGACAATATTTTGAACGAAAAGAGGTCCGCATTGAAACCAACAATCAGATCAATACATTGAAGGATAAGATCAAGCAGTGTATTTCTGCTTTCGCGAATAGCAATAGATCAGGTGGACTCTTAGCACTCGGTATTGCAGATGATGGTAAGATTATCGGCACACAGCATGTTGACGAGCAAACTATAAATGGTATCCTGCAGGTCGCACGAGACTTAAGTAACCATGCTACGCAGTTAAAAGAAGTTGTACTATCGGATTCAAATGCAGCAAGGTTACATCTTCTTTATGTCCCGTGGACACCAAATGGAATTTGTGACACCTTCTCAGATTTTCCAAAAGCGTGGAAAAGGTTTGGTGCCCAGTCTCTCAATTTGACGGAACAAGACCGTGAACAACTTAAACGTGATAAAAGGATAGTTGATTTTGAAACCTCCTACTGCTGCCCCTACGATCCCGAAGAACTTGATAAAGAGGTAGTTGAGGAGTTTAAAAGTGTGTTCCTTGAGACAAGGGATGCTCAATATGAATATACCACAGAGGCATTTCTATTGACAATAGATGCCATTAAGCAAATTGAGGGTGAAAAATGCTCTTTTACTAACGCCGGCTACCTCTTTTTTGCTTCAAATCCTCGAAAGAGGTTTCCAACTGCCCATGTTAGAGTTTTACGTTTTGAAGTTGACGTTGAAGAATCAGGTTACCGTGGCGCGACAACCTTTGATAAAGAGTTTGATGGAGCACTCCCGAACATAATTCGTAAGTTGCGAACCTTTTTCAGAGAGTCTGCACTTTTCCGCACAATGATAAGACGGAGTTCTAACGGTGGATTCATTGAAGACCCTGAATATCCACTCTTTGCTGTTGATGAAGCAGTTGTGAATGCAGTCATTCATAGAGATTATGGAGCCAACGCACCGATTCATTGTATTGCATATAGAAATGGTTTGGTAGTGGAAAATCCGGGTGGTATTCCTCAGGAAGTCCCACGACGCTTTAATCTTGCGGATACAGTGCTTAGTTCCGTGCTGCGCAATCAGAAGATTGTTGAGTGGATGCGGTTTATGAAAGATGAAAAAGGTGAACCTATTGTACGTGCTTTAAGTGAAGGCACAAGGAAAATGCGTCAAGAAATGGAGGACCTCGGTTTACCCGCACCAACTTACGAGACAGCTCAACACACCACCGTCACACTATATAATCACTTTGAGGAGCGATTAGCACCACACGCATCTTACGCCACTAACCGAACAGGAACAGATTGTGACTGAACATGAGCAGCACCTTTGAGTCGTTGATGAAATAGAAGCAACCATTGATGCAGAACTAAAACGCGCGGAACGTTTGCCGCAGTCTATTTTTAGACATGCGTTTTCTGTCAAACTTGTTCCGCATGACCAATGGATGAATTGACAAGCGTGTTGTTAGAGAAACCCGATATTCGAAAGATCACTGCCACCGAAGCATAAGACTAAAACAAAAGTGAAAATACCACTTCGGCACAGCAATTGTTGCTACCACTTGACTAAAATGTGTCTTCTTCAAATTTGCATTTAGTTTGCTTTTGTGCTAAAATATGGAAATATTATGGGACTTATCTCTAACTTAGATAGGAGATACTCTATGGAAAAATCACAAAAGGAACATGATCTCCTTATACTGCCAGCTGATAAATTGCTGTCTCGGAAACAGGGGCAACGCGAATTAGACGAAATCCGACAAGAAGTTAAGGAGGCTTATGTCTTAAATAACGAGATTAGTCCTGTTTCAGATTCAACTTATCATGATACCACTTTTTTATTTGAGATACTTTTTTATAATGATGTACCTATGCCTGATATTGGCTGGTTGATGGATGGCGGAATCGGACTTGATATGAAAGTTCCTCCTGATGTAAAGTTGACTCGTGAATAACTTCTTTCTATAGTATACTTTAGGTTTACTTGAACATTTCAACTACTTCAGTTCCGCTCTCCTCGCTTGTGGTGAATAAAAAGGGTTCTTAAATAGAATTGTATTACAAAGGAGAATCTGATGAACGAACAGTCATTCCGCGAACATATCTTAACCTTTATTGCTAAGTCAGAACAGTGGATGCAGGATGTGAACAAAAAGCTTGATGTTATCGATGATTTACAGCAACAAGTGTCAACAATGCGAAATAAGTTGGAAGACCCGCGAGAATCTGAAGACGAAAAACGAGATTCAGCGAATAGAGATGAAGAAACACAGGAATCTGATCCACTCCTCACACTTGCAGGAACGGTGGATTTAGATGTCGCAGAAATAAAAAAACGGCTCAAGAATACTGTCAGTCCAAAGACACGCATGGTTAAAGGACCTTACGAAGATCATCCTGATCCACTAATCGCATTGTTTGGAACGTTGGAATGTGATGTCACTGATATCGGTGAACGTCACGATGACTATATTGGTGACGCATTATTAGATGAATTGTGGGGAGATGAGGATGAATGAGGTATTTGTTGATACATCAGGGTGGGCGAATGCTTTTGTGAAGACAGAACCCTATCATATAACAGCCTCTACATTGCTGACACAAAGGAAACAACAGAACAGGCGAGTTGTTACGACAAACTATGTTCTAAGTGAGCTTGTTTCCTTATTCGTTCGTATGGGAGTACCGCGTAAAAGTGGTCTAAATTATATTGAAGTCCTTCGCACAAGCGATTGGGTTGAAATTGTTCATATAAATGAATCACTTGACGAGAAAGCATGGCTATTGCTTGCAAATCGATTGGATAAAGATTGGAGTCTCGTTGACGCAGTTAGTTTTGTTGTAATGCAAGAGCACAAAATGACAGAAGCATTAACTGCAGATCATCACTTTGAGCAAGCAAAATTTGTTTGCCTTCTGAAATAATACATTGAGGTAAGATAATGTCAAACGAATCAGAAACAATCCTTCAAAAACTATGGAACTTCTGTAATATACTCCCAGATGTATGGAGTCAGGTACGAAGAATAAGTTGAACTACTTACATATCTACTAAATCTCAATCTCTTTGTCATAGAGAGTTAACTGCAAATCCATACATAATCCAAAACACCTTCTGGTTCGGATTAGGAAAGTCTGAAAACTAAAGTTCGCATTTATACAAAACCTAAGGAGGATATTAAAATGCGTATCAACACCAAACTAACACTAATCACACTCATTATTGCAGTAGCATTCAGTTCTATTGCATTAGCAACTTTGCAGAACGGCTTAATCGTCTATTATCCATTTGATGAAGCCGCAGGAAAAACTGCATCTGACGAAAGCAAAAACAACAACGATGGAGAACTGATGGGTTCAGCAGCTTGGGCACCAAATGAAGGTAGAATTGAAGGTGCGGCAAGATTCGATGGCACTGAAGGTTCTGTCGTTGACGATAACGGAGCAGATTATATCAACGGACTTGAAGCCTTTTCAATTTCTGTCTGGGTAAAATCTGATTCTGTTGGACACGACAGAGGAATTGTCTTCGCAGTAGATCCGGATGGCGGAGACAATGTATTCGGTTTACGGTACGATGCCGCAAGTTGGTCAACGAAAGGTGGAATTAATCTTCTCAAAGGTGCCATCACAACAACTGGTGGCGGTCAGGCGTATGAAGGTCAAGACGATATGCAAACCACTGAGTGGCAACACCTTGTGTTTACTTGGAAAAGTGGTGAACAACTTGCACTTTATATTGATGGTGAGCTTGACGATAATCCTACACACAATGATGCAGCCAAAGAAGGAGCAATCTCCGGTGCTACCAAATTCATCGTTGGAAAAGGTGCAAAAGATAACAATGGCACATCATGGACCGGTCTCATCGACGAAGTTCGTATTTACGACAGAGTTTTGGATATGGATGAGATAGAAGAGTTATCTACCGGTGTCCTTCCTGTTGAAGCCAAAGATAAATTGGCTACGACTTGGGCACTACAGAAGAAAATGAGATTTTAGGTTGACTTGATACCGTATCAGTGGGGAAATGTCTTCCCCACTGATACATTTCTCAAAAGATATTAAACGCTTTCATATTTTATACCGATACACGTGCATGCCATATACTTCTATATATGAATACCTCTGAACTACGTGCATGCCATATACTTCTATATATGAATACCTCTGAACTCATTGAAAACATCCTTGATTACAAACTTGAAGTCATCACAGAAGGAATGGATGTCAATCCAGATACATTACATACCTTTCTTAATTCATTACCATCGGATAGTCTTGAAACATACCTGTCCCCTCAATGGGTTGTTCTTGCTGCAGGCAAAGGTACACGTATTGATCCAACAGGACGTTTTAGCAAAACATTAGATATTATGCTTGGCGAAAAGAATGTGTTGCAGCTATCACGTCAATATCTACCGGGAAATCTCCCACATATTATCGTCATCAACCCACAAACGGCAAATCGTCTTACCAATAGCAATTCTGTTGAAAACTTATTGGGTCCAAATACAATCACATGCATTCAAGAAGAAATGAATGGAACAGGGGGTGCATTACAAGCTGCCCTCCCTGAAATCCAAAAGTCAGACGCTGAATGGATTGGTGTTTCATTTGGTGACGAACCTTTTTTGGATAGAACCATCTTTGCTCAAACATGGCTATCACATTTCATGTCAGGGGCGGATGTTACTTTATGTGGAAAAATTCCCGATACTGTTGAGGACAAAGGTGGACTATTCTTTGACCGAGAAGGGAAATTCCTTGGAACAAAAGAATGGTACGATATGACAGCGTCTGAAAAAGACAAAATGTGGGAAAGGTTGAAATATGGTGAAGCATATACAAATACTGGTATAACAATAATTCGCAAAAGTGCATTAATTGAACGGATGCATCGTTTACAGCCACATACAAACCGAAAAGACGAACTTCACCATGTTGATCTAATTTGTCTCTGTTCTGAGGATGGATTAAAGACGAATGCCTTTATCTATCGCGAAGAAGTTTTGTCTGGCGTGAATCGCTGGTCAAATGTCCTGTCTGGTGAGACTCACATCTATACAAGAAATCGCAATCTCCTTGTGCAGCGAGGAATTCGTGTCGATCCTGCAGCACAGATAACTTTGGGTAGTGATGATATTGAAATTGGTTCAGTATGCCACTTAATTGGTAGAGTTCATATTGGTAAGGATGTAAAAATAGGTGATTACTGTAGACTTGAAGATGTTACATTGACTGGAACTTCTAATATAGGAGACTCAGTAGGTCTACAGAATGTGACTGCAAAAGATACAACAATTCAATCAAATGTTTTACCAACAGCGTTGGCAGAACCGATCACTGGTCTCTCAACTACAAGTTATATTCTCAATAGCACATTTGACGGTGTGACGATCGGTGCAGCTGTTGAATTGACAGACATTAAGGCACATATAACAGTAATCCCTTCTGGGATTAGACTGAAGAACCAAACAATTGGTGTACCTTATGCTAAAACACCTCATGGAGTTTCAGCACAACTCTTCAACCAAATTATACCTGTTAATTACAGACCTGGTGTCTACACCTTTGGTGAAAAAAAAGATTTACCCGACTGGAATAATCTACGCAATCATGTCAGTTCACATAGTGCATCGGAGTTAATTCCGCGTGCTACCCAAGACCCACAATTACAACAAGACCTATCCAATGCTGTAAATACATTGTTGGACATGCTTCGTGTTAACGGAGACTATCTAATTGAACCGCTCACAGCCGAAGAATTGTGGGGAACAATATTTGAGTTGGTTCAGTTATATACAGGCAATCCTAATCCTTATGTTCACGATAAACTAAAAGCACGACAAACGGCACTCTCTCTATTACCTGAGTTCTGGAATGAGCAATGGTTGACAAGGTTAAAACTTGTAGTCTCAGGAAATGTCATCGATTACAGCAGTGCACGGGTTGTTGAAAAAGTAAATGCAAATCCAAATTATTTCTCTCAGGCACTCCGCGCAGCAGTTGAAACACCTTTTGCTATAGACTGCTATGATATGTTTATGGAGAAAGTCATTGAAGGGAAACCCAAGCAAATTATGTTGCTTGCAGACAATGATGGGGAAATCATATTTGATATGGCATTGATTCAAGACTTGTTAAAATGCGGTCATCGGATCTGTATAGTTGGCAAAGCAGACAACGCAAGCAACGATGTTACTTTAGCAGATTTGCATGACATTACGTGCTACCCTCAATTTACATCAATAAAACAAGCATTACAGGATGGAGTTGTTACCATTATTTCTTCAGGAGCAAAGACGATTGGCACAAACCTATATAATGCAACACCAGAATTTGTAAATGAACTGTTACACACCGACTTGGTAATCTCAAAAGGTCAAGGCAATTTCTTTACAACACCCGGATGGAAGATGGATACTTTCTATCTCCTAATGTCAAAAGGATTGACAGCAGAAAGAACAACGGGTGTTGTTGCTGATAGGAGTCTGCCAGTAGATGGTCTTATTTTAGCATATCTACCAGCAGGAACAAAAAGGGATGCACCCTTGTGCGATCTATGTAAGTCTTGAAATCGTAAATTCCCTTTTCCCGGACCTTGAAAGAGGGATTTCTTCCACATACTTCACATCAACAGACACATCTGTCCCCATTTTTTCTTGAATCTTCAGCACAATTTCATCACAAGTCTTCTCTGTCCATTCTTCATTTATCACAAGTTTCAATGTACACTTTTCAATAGTCTCTTGGATTAATTGAAACTGCGAAACACCTGCAATGTTATAGAACTGTTGTGTGAAATACCCACCATGCACCAACATTCCACTCTTCGTGCGAAAGGTTGCAGTACTACGACCCAGAAGTTCAGTTAATACTGGCAACTGATTGCCACAATGACATCTTTCGTTAGACAATCTTCCAATATCACCAATGCGATAACGAATAAAAGGCATTGAATAGTTGTTTAGTTGTGTGATGAGTATATCGCCAGGAATGTTGTATGGATCATCACTATCTATCTCAAGAAAAAGGTCGCGGCAGTTGATATGCATCTTTCCCTCACAACATTCCATCGCAATTAATCCTACCTCTCTTCCACCATATCTATTATATATCTTCGTGCCAAAGGTAGATTCTGCTAACGACCTATAATGTGGATACAACATCTCCGCAGAAGAAATAATACCTTTCAAATCCCAGTTAGGTTCAAGATTCTGTTCATTGAGGTATTTTGCAAATTGAAATAGTGATGAAGGATATGCCAGAATTGTCTTGGGTTGCCACTGTCGCATCTTCTCAAATGTTGTTTGCATTGCTGTTTCTGTAAGTTGAAATCCATCAAGCCAGAACTGATTTCTCCAATAACGGTTCAGTTTCTGTTTCCAACGATTACCTGTGTTCACATCTGCAGGTGCACCCCAAATAACTAACTGCGGTTCTCCAAAATCCCATCCTCCCCATCTATCAAAGTAATAAACACTCAAGTTCCTTTGATTCCAATAGGTTCTATCCTGATAGAACTTCAACGGTGTGCCTGTAGAACCACCTGTAGCATTCTCAATTCGTTTATGTAATGGAATTAACTCCGATTGAAGATTAGACAGTTGTTTCCGGACAGTCTGCTTCTCAAGTGGTGGAATTATTGATATGTCAGTTGAATCCACAGAAAATAATTGTGTCAAGTCATCGTGTTTCAATCCAATTTCTTTGAACAGATCGCGGTAATAAGGAGTTGTTTGGACAGCATGCTGAATGAGTTGTCGGACGCGAGTCTTCTGATATTCCAAGATAGTATCACGAGAGGAATTGAAAAAAATCTTTGTTTTAGAGAATTGGGAGGGGAAGGATAGACCCTTACGGTAGGAATTATATGTACACCAAGCAGCTTTTGAGAACAACACTTTGGTTGAACGATGAATCGCCATGTTTTCAATTCTATTTTGTCTAAATGTCTAATCTATCTTAGACATTTAGACACATTTTGCTATATATTCAACTACGTCTTCTTATTGGGTCAATATGTGGAACATATCCAGGTGGTAATTGGTCACTGGAAGAACGACCATCTTGAAATAGTTGGTCCGCGTCAGGATTATCAGGTTCATAAGGCTGAGGGAATTCGCGCCAATTATTACCATCAAGCGGCTGCTCATACCCATCATTTTTGAACCAGTTGATCAACCTATCACGGTATTCTCTGAGAGTACCACCATAAGCATGATTGCCAGCAAGATTCCGTTCATCAAGTCTACCAGCAAGTCTTCTGAACAACCATTCTTTTCTATCCGCGGCAGAATAGATGTACTTGTAATCATCTGTCAAATACATATATAATCCTCTACTCTCACCGGCTAATTGTCCAATAATCGCATCACGATCAGCATTTCCATTAGCGATCTCTGCCAAATCTATCCCACTTCGGTCTGCATCTGGTGTCAACCCTGTTGCATTTAGACTCGTTGGGAACACATCAACAAGACTTGTAGGTGTATCACACTGAACGTTGGCTTCAAATCGTTCAGGATACCGAACAAGGAGCGGTATACGTGCGGCGGCATCAAGCCAAGAACGTTTGCCATAACAATCATAGTCTCCAAGCAGTTCTCCGTGATCAGATGTGAACAGTATCAATGTATTGTCAAGTTCCCCTTCAGATTCAAGATAGTCTAAGATTCGTCCAACTTGATAATCAATGAACGATATAGCAGCATAATATGCAGCACGCATCGTCCTAATGAGGTTTAAATCTCTTCCTTGGTCACGGTATTTATACCGATTTTGATGTCGATTCCAATGTGTATGGAGTTGCTCAAAATCTGGTGGTAGGAACGGAAGTGGCATTTCTACAGAGCGGTAAAGTCTGTTCCAAGGAACTGGAGATTCAAAAGGAGGATGTGGTTTTATAAAACTAGACCAGCACAAAAACGGTCTGTCAGAATCACGTTCAGAAAGGAACTGCAATGTTTTATCACCAACCCATTGTGTGTGGTGAAGTCGTGCTGGGAGTTGCGATTGCTGAGGTATATAATAATACTCACTTCTTTCACCGTGGGGAGCAATGATATGGTCATATCCATTTTCATGTAAAGATTCCGTGAAATCATCTGGTCCAGCACCCTCTTCAGAGAAATCTCTGGTCTCAAATCCCCATAACTTGCGACCTTGCGGCGTAAAGTGCATTTTACCGATACCGTGTGTCTGATATCCATCTTCATTAAGTATATCCATGACAGATGACCGGTCCTGTGGCATCGCAGAATTGGTAGCACAGCCTGTTTCGTGAGGCCACTGTCCAAGCAGAAAACTACAACGAGAAGCAACACACACTGGTGAAGGACAGTATGCAGATGTAAAACTTGTCCCCTCCTGAACAAGCCTGTCAAGTGCGGGTGTTTGTATAACAGGGTTTCCAAGTGCACCTACCGTATCAAAACGCTGCTGATCTGTCATCAAATATAGAATATTAGGTTTCTTTGCCATAGAGTGTTTCGTTCCTTTCTGTGAATATTTTAAGAAACTTGAATGCCTATTTGAACTATATCATAGCATCTTTTCGGACATCATACAATTAGAATATTGATTTAGATTGTGTAAAGTATTTGGCACCTTACGCTTCAATTGAAGATTTTTAAAACTATAGTAAAGTTTAGAATTAAGAAGACATTTCAATGCACTTGCAAGCACCACAAGTCCCGTAGGGGCGAGGTTTCCTCGCCCTCTGAGACGTGTCCTATTAATTGTAAATTCCACTATAAATTACCCTGATAAATATAAAAAGTATTGCACAAAAAATAAACTGTGTGTATAATACAACTAACTCCTAAAACAGAAACCGCAAGATAGGCCCTTCTCAACATTAATTTGGAGAGTTTCTGATTTCGTAGCCTGGAGGCCCCACCCTTTATTGCCTATGGTAGATGGTCTACCGAAAAAGGATAGAGACTCCGATTAACTTTCAGATATGCTACAAAAGCATGTCAACATGAACATTATGGTGAAGAATAATGTCAAGATTACGATGAATCGGTATCGCAATAGCGATGCTTTGTTTCCTGTGCTTGTTCGGAATGGTCAATAATAGTGGCGCTTTTGAAATAACGTCGCTGTCTGTTTCGAACGGAGCCTCTGGCTGCTACGCATCTTTGACAGCAGATGAAGATATATCCTGTATAACATGGTTTGTTAACGACGAATTTAACCATACAAGTGAACATGGTAATGGCACAAGAGATGTCACTGTGAACCTCGGCTATTACCCAGGGGACATTAAAGGTGTAAAGTTAACAATAACCGCAGAAGCTTGGTTTTGGGATGGTGATAATTGTGTATCGGATACCGATTCGTCTACGATCCGTGCCTATAAAGGGATCTACTTGAGTCAAGTAGGCGAACACACAGGTGCCAAGGGCTATGTAGGAATCTCACGTTTCTACTATGACGGTTCGCATATAATTATGGATTCTTACGCCCGTGCCTATAACCCAAGCAATAACCCGAAGGCGGGGGACCTCAAGAAGTTCCCGCTTACAGTTTTGCCGTGGTTCCGAACGCATGAATACCCTGCCCCCGATGGTAACGCGGCAGATGAACATCGAGACACCAAAGACTCCGAAACTATTGACCTTGGTGAATACTCTCAGTATTATTACCCC